>NZ_FMZH01000021.1 GCF_900101435.1 Pedobacter soli | reverse complement strand
AAAACACAACATCTATTTTCAGTTTTGAAACATCAATGCCTGCAAATAATCTGTAATTCATAACTTTGGGTTGTTAAGTGGAATAAATAACCTTGATGTTGAATGAAACTAAATCCCTTAACAGTCCGGCGAAGACTAAAATTCTATATGGTTCTTGTTCAACAAACGGCAGTGCTCTGATACAGGTTTTAGATATTTAATCTAGACAGAGTAATAGTTCAGCACTGCCGTTAAGGTTTTCTGTACAAATCTCAAACTTTTTTGATTATAACAAACCTAAGGGACAGATAAAAATGTAAACTGTAACAAAGGCATGCAATTTGATATCTAATTCGTAAATTGAGCAAAATCAATTGAAATAAAACACAAAAACCATAAAAATGAAAAGATTAATATTTGGGATTTTAGCTGCAGTAATTGCAGTAAGCACTTTAAGCTCTTGCGGGTATAACAGCATGGTTAAACTCGATGAGAACGTAAAATCGAAATGGGGAACGGTTCAAACCCAGTATCAACGGAGAGCAGATTTAATTCCGAACCTGGTGGCTACGGTAAAAGGTGCTGCCAAATTTGAGCAGGGAACTTTAACAGCGGTAACTGAAGCACGTGCTAAAGCTACCCAAATGACCGTTAAGGCTGATGAATTAACGCCAGAAAACATTCAAAAATATCAGGCTGCACAAGGTCAGCTGAGCCAGGCTTTGGGTAAATTATTGTCGATTACCGAAAATTATCCTGAGTTAAGGGCTACCCAACAGTTTAGCGATTTATCTGCACAACTGGAAAGTACAGAAAACAGGATTACTGTTGCCCGTAAAGATTTTAATGATGCAGTACAGGAGTACAATGGCAAAATCAGATCTTTCCCTACTAACTTAACCGCCGGTATGTTCGGCTTTAAGCCAAAAGGTTATTTCGAAGCTGATGCAACTGCCAAAGACGCACCTAAAGTAGAGTTTTAATCTTTTTAACCATAACATTTAAGGGTAGTAAATGTTTATCTGAACATTTACTACCCTTTTTACTTCACCATAAATTAAGCACATGTCGTTATTTTCGGATATTGAACAGGAAAAAATAGCCAATGCGATTGCCGATGCAGAAAAAGCTACATCGGGCGAGATCAGGATTGCTATTGATAAACGTTGCGAGGCTGATCCTTACGAAAAAGCCATCGAATACTTTGTTAAACTGGATATGGATAAAACAGCCAGAAGGAATGGCGTACTGATTTATCTGGCACACGTTGACCATAAATTTGCCATTATTGGCGATGTAGGGATTAACCAGCTGGTACCTGATGATTTTTGGGAAACCACCAAAATTGCCATGACGGCCCATTTTGCCAAAGGTGATTTAGCCGATGGTATTATTGCCGGTGTAACTTTGGCCGGAGAAAAACTAGCTTTGTTTTTCCCACCGCAAAAAGGCGATATTAATGAATTGCCTAACGATATTGTTTTTATGGATCGTCAAGAAAATAAGTAATGAAAAAAATATTTCTTTTATCGTTACTGGCTTTATTGTTCAACTTTGCTTTTGCGCAGGATTATCCCGAAAAACCCAATACCCTGGTTAACGATTACTCGGGTGTTTTATCTGCCGAACAAAAGCAGGCCCTTGAAAATAAGCTGGTAGCTTTCGATGATTCTTCATCTACACAGATTGCCATCGCGATATTAAAATCTGTTGGCGATTATGACATTAACGAATATGCCGTAAACCTGGGCAGGAAATGGGGTGTTGGCCAAAGTGGCAAAAACAACGGTATTATGATTGTTGTGGCTGTTGGCGACAGGAAAATCTCTATTCAAACCGGCTATGGTGTTGAAGGTGCCCTGCCCGATGTTTATGCCAAACGGATTATCGATAACGACATTAAGCCAGAGTTCAGGGCCGGAAATTATTATGCCGGATTGGATGCAGCAACTACTTCTATTATTCAATATACCAAAGGAGAATACAAAAACGATAACCCAAAAGTTGCGAACAGGAAAAGTGGTGGTGGCGGTGGCAGCATCGTTATCGTAATTATTATCATTATCGTAATTCTGATTATCATGAGAAGAGGCGGTGGCGGTGGTAGCGAAGTAATTGGAGGTCGTGGTGCTTCTAATGCCTTATTCTGGGCCATGCTTTTTGGCAGCGGCGGTGGTGGTCGCGGCGGCTGGGGTGGTAATAGCGGCTGGGGCGGCGGCTCTTCGGGAGGTGGCGGAGGCTTCGGCGGATTTGGAGGCGGAAGCTTTGGTGGTGGTGGCTCAAGCGGAAGCTGGTAGCACCATCAGTTTAATTGTTCATTGGTTCATTAGTCAATAGTTGGTTGTCAATAAACCTGAACTTTCCAACCTTACAACAGCTTTTAACTTTACAACACCATGTACAGAAAAGATTTAATTACAGCAGAAATACAAAAACTGGCAGAAGTGCTGGCCCGCATTATGGGCTTAAAACTGGAGGGTAAATTTAAAGAAGCCCAGTCGCTGTTCAACGAAAGTATGGAGAAAAGTTTCGCCTTGCCGGTAAACCTTTTGAAAGGAGCTGATTTGGCCGCTTTTGAAAAGTGGCTTAACGAAAGTGATCTTGCTCCTGAAAAGCTCGATTCGCTTAGCGAATTTCTTTATTACGAGTTGGGAATTAGCGCAGAAAGGAATTTAATTATCGCGCCTAAATTAAATTTTGTGTATCAGTTTTTATCAGACCGGCATAAGATTGTACATTTGGTTAACCTGCACCGGCAGAAAACGATACAACAATACTTGCGCTAAGCGTGTGGCGTATAAAAATCAATAATGAAACAGATGATTATAGAAAAGTGGCAGAAAATTGCCTCTAAATATTTAGTAAGGGAAAAGTGGGCTACTTTAAGGGTAGATGAAGTTAAACTACCTGATGGTCTAATTAAAGACGATTACTACGTTTTAGAATACCCCAACTGGGTTAATGCTATTGCCTTAACCGAAGCAGGAAAAATCATTATGGTACGCCAGTATCGTCATGCGGCCGATATTGTTTCGCTAGAAGTACCGGGTGGTGTAATTGACGGTGACGAAGCGCCAGAGTTTGCCATTAAACGCGAGCTTTTGGAAGAGACCGGATACAGCTTTAAAACCTGTAAATTAATTGCTGAACTTTATCCTAACCCAGCTACAGCAAATAACATCACTTTTACCTATCTCCTGACAGGTGGTGTTAAAACACATGAACAACACTTAGATGAACATGAAATTTTAAATGTAGAAGAATATACTGTTGACGAAGTAAAACAGTTGATTAGAGAAAATAAGATTGCCCAGGCTTTACATGTTGCGGCTTTATTTTACGGGCTCGAAGAAATAGCCAAAGGTTAATAAAATCTGAGACAGGCCCCTTATTCCTATCTCAGATTTTACAGTTAAAAAAAGCAGCCAGATTTTGAACATCTGGCTGCTTTTTTATTGAACAATAAGCCTGTAAAAGCTTAGCTCATTTTCAATTTTTTCTGGATATCGTGTACGTAAGCTTTAAACTTTTTATCGGTATCGATCAGATCTTCTACTGTTTGGCAAGCATAAATTACGGTACTGTGATCGCGGCCACCAAAGAAAGCACCAATTGTTTTTAGTGATGATTTGGTATGGCTCTTAGAAAGGTACATCGAAATCTGACGTGCCTGAACAATCTCGCGTTTACGGGTTTGTGATTTAACCATATCAACCGGAACTTCAAAATACTCGCAAACCAGTTTCTGGATGTACTCCATTGAAATTTCTTTCGAAGTATTTTTGATGAAGTTCTTCAGCATTTGTTTGGCTAATGCTAAATCGATTTCTTTTTTGTTCAAAGTAGCTTGTGCCAGCAATGATACCATAGCACCTTCCAGCTCACGCACGTTGTTATCAATGTTGTGCGCTACATACTCTACCACCTCACCTGGTAACTCAATACCATCGGCATACATTTTCTTTCTTAAGATGGCAATACGCGTTTCAAGATCCGGAATTTGCAGATCGGCAGATAAGCCCCATTTAAAACGGCTTAACAAACGCTCTTCTAAACCCGCTAAATCTTTTGGTGCTTTATCAGACGTCAAGATTACCTGTTTACCAGATTGATGTAAGTGGTTAAAGATGTGGAAGAAAATATCCTGCGTTTTTTCTTTTCCGGCAAAATTGTGCACATCATCCATGATGATTACATCCATAGCCTGATAAAAGTTAACGAAATCGTTAATGGTGTTGTTCTTTAATGAATCAACAAACTGCTGGCAAAATTTCTCGCAGCTTACATAAATTACCAGTTTATCTGGCATGCTGCGTTTAATCTCGTTTCCGATGGCCTGTGCCAGGTGGGTTTTACCCAAACCTACCCCACCGTAAATCATTAAAGGGTTAAAAGATGTACCTCCTGGTTTTGCAGCAACAGCGTAACCTGCCGAGCGTGCCAAACGGTTACAATCTCCCTCAATGTAATTTTCGAAAGTGTAGTTTGAGTTTAATTGTGGATCAACATTTAATTTCTTTAATCCAGGGATAATAAACGGATTTTTAATATCCTTATTAATGGAAACCGGAATCGGCATCGATTGTACCTTTGCCTCCGCGCCATTTCCATTTGAGGGCATATTGGTAGTATAAGGATTACCGCTGTTTGATGATTTATCTACAACGATATTATATTCCAACCTGCCATCCTCTCCAAGTTGTTTTTTTACCGTCTTGCGTAGCAAGCCTACATAGTGCTCTTCAAGCCATTCGTAAAAGAATAAACTTGGCACCTGTATAGTTAGAACCTTACCTTCCAATTTAAGGGCAGTTATTGGCTCGAACCAGGTTTTGAAACTTTGGTTCGGGATGTTATCCTTAATAATTTGGAGACAGTTCTTCCATACTTCTGTACAAGTTTTTTCCATTGCGATTTCTGTAATTTATTGGTTTTCAGTTCCGATTCGATATAAAGGGATGGTCCGTTTCGGGACTACGAATATTGAGAAAATTATCAACATTTTAAACAAAAATTTCAAATAAATCGTAACCCTCTGATAAGGAATAAAGTAGGTTGCTTAACCTCAATTTTTTATGTTAATAACTATTTATTAACACTGGTTATCCACATTTACAATTATTTAACGCGTTTGTCTCCGGTTAATTTCAAATCATCCTTAAAAAGCAAATTCCAAGCCATTTTAGGCATCATTTGTCAATATTATGCTAATCAATACACGAAAACACTGATAATCAAAGTGCTACAAAGTATAAATAATATGTCGTTTAAATACACACTTCAGGCTATCTGCCAATTAAAACCTGTAATACTTTTTTTGTAGCTATTATCCGACAGCGAACTGGTCATTTTGAATGAGGTATGCAGCCGCTCATCATCCTTCAGATCAGCTGATTATTAACATCACTAAACATGATTTTAATAAACTCCAAAGACGTCGCGCAGCACATCAGCAATCTCTCCGAGCGTTGCATACTTTTCAACAGCATCAATAATCAAAGGCATTAAATTGGTGTCGCCCTGTGCCGCTTCTTTTAATAAACGTAATGATTCATCTACCGCTGCCTGATCGCGCATTATTCTTAAATGTTCCAGTTTTTCTGCTTGGAGCTTACGAATAGAATCGTCGATATTAAAAACCTCGGTTAACCCTTCTTCTTCCTGCGTAAATTTATTCACCCCTACCGAAATCCGTTCGCCGCTTTCAATCTCCTTTTGATATTGGTAAGCTGCAGCAGCAATTTCATTTTGCATGTAATCGCTTTCAATCGCGTTCACCGAGCCACCCATAGCATCGATCCGATCGATATATACCCAGGCTGCTGCTTCAACTTCATCAGTTAAATTTTCTACAAAGAACGAACCTGCCAGTGGATCAACGGTATCAGTAACCCCGCTTTCAAAGGCAATAATCTGCTGGGTACGCAGGGCAATTTTAGCTGCTGATTCGGTTGGAAGTGAAAGCGCCTCATCGTAACCATTGGTATGCAGTGATTGTGTACCACCTAAAACTGCGGCCATAGCCTGATTGCTCACCCTGATTACGTTATTTAGCGGCTGTTGTGCCGTTAAGGTCGAACCACCGGTTTGGGTATGAAACCTGAGCATCTGGGCTTTTTCATCAGTAGCGCCCAAATCTTTGGTAATTTTAGCCCACATGCGCCGCGCAGCCCTGAATTTTGCAATTTCTTCGAAAAAGTTATTGTGGCAGTTAAAAAAGAAAGATAACCTTTTGGCAAAAACGTTAATGTCTAAACCTTTGTTTAAAGCTGCTTTTAAATAGGTTCTGCCGTTAGCGAGCGTAAAAGCAAGTTCCTGCACCGCTGTCGAGCCCGCCTCACGAATATGGTAACCCGATATAGAAATGGTATTCCACTTTGGCACCTCTTTACTGCAAAACTCAAAAATATCGGTTATTAAACGCATCGATTGCTTGGGTGGATAGATATAAGTACCTCTGGCAGCATACTCTTTTAAAATATCGTTCTGTATGGTCCCCGAAATTTGCTTTAAATCTGCTCCCTGCTTTTTAGCCAGCGCAATGTACATGGCCAATAGAATAGATGCCGTTGCATTAATGGTCATCGACGTGGTGATTTCTTGCAGCTTAATGCCATCAAACAAAATTTCGATATCCTGAAGCGAATCAATAGCCACCCCTACTTTCCCAACTTCGCCATCTGCCATTTCATGATCAGAATCATAACCTATCTGTGTAGGCAAATCGAATGCAACCGACAAGCCTGTAGTTCCCTGAGCCAGTAAATAATGATAACGCTTGTTTGATTCTTCTGCAGTAGAAAAACCGGCATACTGCCGCATCGTCCACAAACGACCGCGATACATATCTTTTTGTATTCCCCGGGTGAATGGGTATTGTCCGGGCTGTTCTTCCATTGGCCTTGCCGAAGTATACAGCCCTTTTATTTCAATACCTGATGTAGTGGTGTGTTTCTTCGTGCTCATATGTTTGGTTTATTGGTCATTGGTTCATGGGTGAGGCAAACTGCCAACTTTAAACTGCATACTCTATTATCGGTAATCGCGTCCAAACTGCAAACGCTCAACTCCAAACTGTATAACGGTTAACTGTTCAAACTGGTTAATTGGTTAACTGATGCCAAGCACTCAACTTCAAATTACATAAAATAACAAGTTCATTAGTCATTCGTGCATTGGTAAAGCAAACTGCCGACTTTAAACTGCATACTGTATTATCGGTAATTGCCTCCAAACTCCAAGCCCCCAACTCCAAACATGTTCAGTAGTTCATTGGTCATTGGTGACTGCAAACTGCCCATTGGAAACTGCGTGATGCTTAAAACAACCGGGCAATATCTTTCTTAATCAACTCTAATGTTAAATCGTAAGGATTTTCATCAATAGTAGCCATGTGCTGCAAAATAGCTTTGCTCAGTTCAATTCCGTTCGATCCGTTAGGCAAACCCTGAACAGCATTATTAATCATGCCGATAGTATCATCTTTCAATTTACGCACCACACTCCAGGTTACCGGATCTACATACAATTGTTGGGTAATGTTGTGCTGGTATTCTGCACGTACTTCACTTAAAACACCAGCCTGTAAAGTAGCTAAATCAATACCTTGCTGATGGAGGCGCACCAACAGGTTAGCCGGGTTAATGCGGTCAACAAAGATGATTAACCGCTCGTGTGCCTGTAATCTTAACGGTAAAATATGCGCCCTGGTTTCTTTATTCAGTTCAATGGTTTTTAAATTAAAGAAACGTTGGATATCGCCCTTTAAAATATAATAAACAGCCATTAGCGCACCGAAAACGCCTGCGAATAAGATCACTACATCAATTAAAATCTGTTGGGTATTCATAAGTATTGTTTATATACGGTAATATTAGCTGACCGTTAAAAGCAAAAATGTGCATTATTATTTATATTTGTGACAGATAAAATTTAAATAACATGAGCACAACAGTTGATACATCATTTGCACCAGTTACTTTTTCGGAAGGAGCAGCCAAAGAGTTATATAAATTAAGAGATCAGCAGGAAATTGGCGAAGATTACGGCTTACGCGTTGGTGTTGAAGGTGGCGGTTGCGCTGGCATGAACTACGTGCTGGGTTTTGACCAGAAAAAAGATGGCGATCAGGAGTTTTTGATCGATGGCATTAAAGTTTTCATGAACAAAGCACATCAAATGTACTTAATGGGTATGATGATCGATTGGCAAGATGGCTTAAACTCACGCGGTTTTACCTTCATTAACCCGAATGCTACCAGCACCTGCGGCTGTGGTACGAGTTTCTCGGCATAAATAAAATATTATTGTAACATATCGTGTAGTCCCCTTGTCTAAACATCGGGACTTTTTTTATTTTTACACATAAAGGTTTAAGACAAAGGTGTAGGGTACAAGGCTAATCCCATCTTCATACTTGATACTCAATACTATACTTGGTACTTACAATAAATGAATTACAGAGAAAACATCAGACTGGCATTAGAATCTATTAAAGGTAACCGTTTGCGTACCATGCTTACCGCCTTAATTATTGCCATAGGTTTAATGGCTTTGGTTGGGATTTTAACCACACTTGATGCTGTAAAGAAAAGTATGACCGATGCCTTTAGCAGCATGGGGGCTAATTCATTCACCATCCGTAACCGTGGTACAGGTATCAGAATTGGTAATGGTAAAAGGCCAAAACCTTTTAAAGCCATCCGTTACGAAGATGCCATTAAATTTAAAGATAGTTTAAATACGCCGGCCAAAGTAGCGGTTAGTGTATTTGCCAGCGGTGGTTCTACTGTAAAGTACGGCAGTTTAAAAACCAACCCGAATATTAATGTGCAGGGTATAGACGAAAATGGGTTGGCCTCCCAAGGCTTAAACCTATCGCAGGGCAGGAATTTTAGCGTTTCTGAAATTCAACTGGGCAGTAATGTTTGTATTGTTGGTGGCGAGGTGGTAGAAAAACTATTCAAAGATGCAGATCCGCTTGATCAACTGATTAATGTAGGTAACAACCGCTTTAAAATTGTGGGGATTTTGGCTAAAAAAGGTTCGAGTATGGGCTTTAGCGGCGACAGGGCTGTTTATGTTCCTTTGTTAAAGGCGAAACAGATCAATGCAAACGCCAATCCATCTTACACCATTACTGTAATGGTGCCCAGCAATGAAATGCAGGAAACGATTATCGGAGAATCTACCGCATTATTCAGAAATATCCGTAAGGTAAAAGTAAACGAGACCAATAACTTCGAAATTACCAAGAGCGATGCCATTGCGCAAACCCTGTTCGAGAACCTAGCATTTGTGGCCATTGGAGGGGTAGCCATTGGTATTATTACATTAATAGGCGCTTCCATCGGTTTAATGAATATTATGCTGGTTTCGGTAACCGAACGTACCCGCGAAATCGGGATCCGTAAAGCAATTGGTGCCAACCCGCAGGTTATACGTCGCCAGTTTTTAATTGAAGCCGTTGTAATTTGCCTTATGGGTGGTGTACTTGGCATATTTTTAGGCATTGTACTTGGAAACATTATATCGCTGGCCATGGGCGGAGCATTTCTAATTCCCTGGCTGTTTATTATAGGCGGTTTTGTACTGTGTGTTTTTGTTGGTATTCTTTCGGGATATTATCCAGCTAAAAAAGCCTCAAAATTAGATCCGGTAGAGGCATTGAGATACGAATAAAGGTTAACCGGTTAATTGTTTGAACTGGTTAATTGCAGGCTTTTAGAAAGCTAAGCTTACTTATTAATTAAAATATTAGAGTAGTAAGATTAGGCTATTTGAGCAGTTAACCACTTAACCGATTCAAACAGATAAACAATTCTAAAGCAAGGCATTCCCCAGCTGGTGCTGACTCAACAAGTTTTCGATTAAAGGTGTACTTAAGCTATCTTCTAACGCAGCGGCATGCTTTAAATGGTGCATATCGCTACCGATAAAGTCGATCAGGTGATTTTCGACCATTTCCTCGGCTACTTTTTTTGCGCCGTTACCATAATAGCCTGTTAAGGCAATCGTATTGAGTTGCAAAAGACAGCCTGTTTCCCTGATCTGCTGGTAATTTTCGAAAGCATGGTGATAATACGGATATCTTTCAGGGTGTGCTAGAACAGGTTTATAACCCGCATCCTGCATCATTTTGATAAAATCGAGCAGGTTTTGAGGTGCATTGATATAAGAAAGCTCAAAAAGGAGGTAATTGGATCCAAAAGTTAACACCTCTTTCTGCCTGATCTTTTTCTCAAGGGTTTCATCCAGATAATATTCTGCAGCTGCATCGACCTCGAGTTCTATTTCAGCTTCTTTTAGCCCGTTTCTCAATACATCAAGTCCGCGATTAATGCTATCGGGTGTATTGCGGTAATAATCGGCCATGATGTGCGGGGTGGCAATCAGCTTATGGTAGCCCAGGGCTTTAAATTTTTTAGCCAGCAATAAAGAATCTTTTATTGTTTGTGCGCCATCATCAATACCCGGGATGATGTGCGAATGCATATCTGTTCCAACACTGGAGAAATTAAATTCGGGTACTATTTTTTTCTTTTTAAATAATCCGAACATAATGGTCGATCATCATTTTAACTTATTTCCTTCGGCAGATTACTGGCTTCGGCTGCAGCTGCAAATTTAGAGGAATAGATTTTATGGAGCAAATGATTAAAATCTTCGCTCAGGTCAAATTGATGGTCTTCGTGAAGTTTTTTAAATTTATTTAAGGTTACCGCGGTTGTTTTCAGATAAAATGTTGTAAATAATATCATAAAATCGCGGTAACCAAAAATTGATTTCCTGTAGTCGAAAGGAATGGCATTGAGAATGAACACTTTCAGTTCCACCTCTCCTAACGGATCTTTTGTAACCTTATAAAAATGATTAACCATGGTGATCATCTTCCGGACTTTTACCAAAGCTTCCTTTGCATTCAGCTTGTGTAATTCCGAAATCTGCTCCTCTACATCGGCCTTAATCTTCTCTTTACGGTCGTTTAAATCCGTTTCATCCTCCAACAATTTATAATGAAGGTGTTCGGTAAGCACTTTATCCTTAGCAATTAAACGCAGCAGTAGCTTGTCTTTTTCTTTAACAGGTAAGCTGGTAATTGCTTCTTTAAGATCTTTGTGCTCCGATAACTTCATTTAAAAAGGGTTAGCCTTAATGTATTTTTCCCACTCCCATGCCGAGCGCATCATTTCGTTGATATCCAAGCTGGCTTTCCAGCCCAGTTGTTTATTCGATTTCTGTACATCGCCATAAATCTGAACAATATCTCCTGCTCTTCTCGGGCCAATTTTATAATCCAGCTTTTCGTTATTTACTTTTTCAAAAGCAGCAATGATTTCTAAAACTGACGAACCTTTACCGGTACCAATATTGAAAACATCGTAATTGCCATTTGGGTTTCCGGTTTCTAAAAGTTTAATGGCTGCAACGTGTGCTTTAGCCAAGTCAACCACATGGATATAATCGCGGATAGCTGAACCATCCGGTGTATCGTAATCATTGCCATAAACGGTAATCGGGCCGCGTTTACCAATAGCAGACTGTGTAATAAATGGAACCAGGTTTGCCGGAACGCCATTTGGCAATTCGCCAATTAAAGCCGTTTCGTGTGCACCAACCGGGTTAAAATAACGCAAAGCGATAACATTTAAATCAGGCGTTACTGCTGCTGTTTCGGCTAAAATTTCTTCGGCAATTTGTTTGGTGTTACCATAAGGCGATTCTGCCTTTTGTACCGGCGCAGCTTCAGTTACTGGTAAGCTTTCTGGCTGACCGTAAACAGTACATGAAGAAGAGAATACGAAATTAATTTTTCTGTTGAATGAGGTTAACAGGTTAATTAATCCGTAAAAATTATTTCTATAGTATTTTAAAGGTTGTTCTACCGATTCGCCAACTGCTTTTGAAGCCGCAAAGTGGATAATTCCATCAATGTCGGTATTTTTTTCAGCGAATTCCTGTACAGCTTTATCATCCTGTAGGTCAATTTCATGGAAATCGAACCATTTGCCGGTAATAGCATGAAGCTGGGTTAAAATTTTAATGTTCGAGTTAGAGAGGTTATCAACAATAACAACTTCATAACCTGCATTGTGTAATTCTACTGCTGTGTGCGAACCGATGTATCCTGTTCCACCGGTAACTAATATTTTTGCCATTTTAACGGTTAAATGTGGTAAAGTCTTTATGATCAATTTTGGCCAAAGCCTCTGCAGGCAATGACTTAAAGTATTCGTAGGTAATTTTTAATCCCTCAGCACGACCAACTTTCGGCTCCCAGCCCAATATCTCTTTCGCTTTGGTAATATCGGGTCTGCGTTGTTTCGGATCATCTTGTGGAAGCTCCTTGTACACAATTTTTTGCGAAGTGCCGGTTAGTTTGATAATTTCTTCGCAAAACTGCTTGATGGTAATTTCATCGGGGTTACCAATGTTTACGGGTTGCGCATAATCGCTCATCAGTAAGCGGTAAATCCCTTCAATCAGGTCATCCACATAACAGAAAGAGCGGGTTTGGCTGCCATCACCAAAGATGGTTAAATCTTCGCCCCTTAGCGCCTGCCCGATAAAAGCGGGTAAAACACGACCATCGTTCAATCGCATTCTTGGACCGTAAGTATTAAAGATCCTTACAATGCGGGTTTCTACACCATGAAAAGTATGGTAGGCCATAGTTATGGCTTCCTGAAAACGTTTGGCTTCATCGTAAACACCACGGGGACCAACAGGATTTACATTACCCCAGTACTCTTCTGGCTGTGGGTTAACATTCGGGTCGCCATATACTTCGGAAGTTGAAGCAATAAGCATCCGCGCGTTTTTATTTCTGGCCAATCCCAACAGGTTGTGAGTACCTAATGAACCAACTTTAAGGGTCTGGATTGGAATTTTAAGGTAATCGATCGGACTTGCCGGTGAGGCAAAGTGTAAGATGTAGTGAAGTTTCCCCGGAATATGCACAAACTTGGAAACATCATGGTTGTAAAACTCAAAATTTTCGAGTTTAAACAAATGCTCAATATTTGCCATATCGCCCGTAATCAGGTTATCCATTCCGATAACATGAAAGCCCTCTTTCACAAAGCGATCACAAAGGTGCGAACCTAAAAATCCGGCTGCACCTGTAATCAAAATTCTTTTTCGACCCATTTTAATCTATTAGTTTTCTACCTATGCTATTATAATAATAGCCAAGATCGATCATTTTTTGCAAATCATACAAATTTCGACCGTCGAAAACCACTTTATTTTTCAAAATATTCTCAATTTTATCAAAATCGGGGTTGCGGAAAACCGACCATTCTGTTGCAATCAACAGTGCTTCAGCACCTTCCAATGCTTCGTACTGGTTTTTGGCGTATTTAATTTTATCGCCCAGAATATTTTTAACATTGGTCATCGCTTCCGGATCAAAAACGGTAACGGTAGCACCGTTCTTAACCAGCTCATCAATAATATACAAAGCTGGCGCTTCGCGGATATCGTCGGTTTCTGGTTTAAAAGCCAAACCCCAAAGTGCAAAGTGTTTGCCTTTAATATCGCCTTTATAATATTTTAATACTTTATCAACCAGGATTGTTTTTTGTCTTTCGTTAACCTCCATTACCGATTTTAAAATCTGGAAGTCGTATGCATAATCATCGGATGATTTAACCAGGGCCTGTACATCTTTCGGGAAACATGAACCACCATAACCCACACCCGGGAAAAGGAAACGTTTTCCGATACGGTCGTCAGAACCTATACCACGTCTTACTGCATCAACATCAGCACCAACCAGTTCGCAAAGGTTTGCAATCTCGTTCATGAAGGTAATTTTGGTAGCAAGGAAAGAATTTGCCGCATATTTAGTCAGCTCAGAAGAACGCTCATCCATAAAAAGAATCGGGTTTCCCTGACGTACGTATGGGGCATACAATTCGGTCATTAGTTTTTTAGCCTTTTCGCTTTTAGTACCCAAAACCACGCGGTCTGGTTTCATAAAGTCGTCAACAGCTACACCTTCTCTTAAAAACTCAGGGTTCGAAACCACATCTACCTCTACCGAAGTATTTTCGGCAAAAACAGCCTTTACTTTATCGGCAGTCCCCACAGGAACGGTTGATTTGTTGACGATTACTTTATAATCGGTAATCAGTTTAGAAATATCTTTAGCAGCACCTAAAATATAAGAAAGATCGGCAGCACCATCGCCACCCGGAGGAGTTGGCAAAGCCATAAAAATAATCTGCGCATCTTTCACGGCATCAGCAAGATTGGTGGTAAAAGTTAATCTGTCCTGTTCAATATTTCTATGGAACAAAAGATCTAAACCTGGCTCGTAAATAGGCACTTCGCCAGCCTGCATTTGTTTTACTTTTGCTTCATTAATGTCAACACAAATAACATCATTTCCTGTTTCTGCTAAACAGGTTCCGGTAACTAAACCTACGTATCCTGTACCAATAACGGCTATTTTCATCTAGAGTATAATTTATTTTGTCTGTAACGAAACGATTCTGACTTATCTAATTGTCTTGATTTATAGGCTAAATCCCGAAGGTTTCATATATTATTAAGCTTTTTAAATATATTACTTTTATCTTGGCACGAAGATATGAAATTACACTAATGCTTTTGCTTTACATAATCGGAATTCGGGTTTACATTTTACTAATAAGGATCTTTTCACTATTTAATCCTAAGGCTAAACAATTTATAAGCGGCCGTAAAAACGTCTACACACAAATTGCCCAGCGCATTAATCCAAACGAAAAACACGTTTGGTTCCATTTTGCGTCTTTAGGCGAATTTGAGCAGGGACGGCCGGTTTTAGAAAAATTAAAAAAACTTTACCCGGCTAAAAAAATCGTGGTTACCTTTTTTTCACCTTCCGGATATGAAATTAGAAAAAATTATGCTTTAGCTGATGTTTTTTATCTGCCCATTGATACTCAAAAGAATGCAGACAGGTTTATTGAAAGTATTAATCCGGAGATGGCGATTTTTACCAAATATGAATTCTGGCATTTTTACTTTAAGGCGCTAAAAGACCGCGGTATCCCTTTATATGTAATATCGGGTATTTTCAGGGAGAATCAGGCATTCTTTAAATGGTATGGAGGCTTTTACCGCAATATACTAAAAGCGGTTACTTACTTTTTTGTACAGAACCAAGAAAGCGAAAAACTGTTAAAATCAAATGGCTTAAACAATGTAGCCGTTAGTGGCGATACCCGTTTTGATCGTGTTTATGAAAACGCACAAACACCCAAACATTTACCTTTAATTGAGCAGTTTATAGCTGGCCATCCCACTTTAATTTGCGGCAGCACCTGGCCCGAAGACGAGAAGCTACTGGCTGCTTTGCCCGCAAAATACCCGGATTGGAAATTCATTGTTGCCCCGCACGAGATCCACACCAGCCATATCGAAAGTATAGAAAAACAGTTTCCGGTTGGCAGTTTGCGGTTTTCAGTATTCAGTGCGCAGTTAGAAGCTAACAATGCTCAAATCTCAGATCTCAAATCTCAAATCTTAATCATCGATAACATCGGTATGCTTTCGGCATTGTATCAATACGGAAAAGTGGCTTATATTGGTGGCGGTTTTGGAGCCGGTATACACAATACCTTAGAAGCTGCCGCTTTTGGTTTACCTGTAATTTTCGGGCCCAAATACGATAAATTTCAGGAGGCTAAAGATCTGATTGCCATTGGAGCAGCGAAAAGTATATCATCAGCAGCAGAACTGACTAATGCTTTTAATGGTTTTGCAGATAACAAAAATGCCGCTGAAGCAGCCAAAAAATATGTGACAGATAAAAAAGGGGCTACCGATCAGATTATTTCGGTAATTACGAAATGAGCTTAGCCTGGGCTATTTCTGCTACAATAGCATCTATTGACTGATCGATTGAGACAGTCAAAACATCCTGCTCCTCAGCTTGCGGTTCTTCAAGCGTATCGAACTGGCTTTGCAACAGGCTAGACGGCATGTACTGATGCGAACGCTTCATAATCCGGTTGTGGATTAAATCGAAACTTCCCTTTAAATAAACAAAGCTGATGGCCGGATTATCAACCCGCAGCAATTCGCGATACGCCTTTTTTAAAGCAGAGCAGGCAATAATACAAGAGGTGCCATGAGCTACATGCTCACGGCCAACTTTAGCGATGAGTTGAAGCCAATCTAAACGATCTTCATCGGTTAGAGGAATTCCAGCAGCCATTTTATCTACATTGCGTTGCGAATGTAGGTTATCGCCATCAATAAATTCGGCCTGTATTCGTGGTGCAAGGGCTTTTCCTACCACGGTTTTACCACTTCCCGAAACGCCCATTAAAATGATAAAACCTGCCATTTCAGAATTATTTAATCATTCCGGCTAAAGCCTCAATAAACACCGGGCTATCATTTAAGCTTTCTACCAGCTGTACATGCTCTCCTCCTAACTCCCTGAATTCTTCGTGGTATTCTACCGTAATTTCGTAAAGGGTTTCCAGGCAATCGGCAACAAAAGCCGGACTAAAAACCAGTAAACGCTTTTTGCCTTCTCCTGCCAGCTTTTTCAATACATCGGTGGTGTAAGGTTGCACCCAGGGTTCTTTGCCCAAACGCGACTGAAAACAAACGGTATATTTTTCTTTTGGCAGGTTTAATTCAGCAGCAATTAATCTGGCTGTATGATGCCCTTGTGCTGAATAGCAAAATTTATTGGTATCGTTTAAGGTTTGGCAACAATCGCTGCTTTTTAAGCAGTAGCTACCGGTATGATCGCACTTTAACAATTGGCGTTCTGGCAAACCATGAAAACTGAACAACACGTGATCATAGGTATCTATTTGATGTTTTCTTGCATTTTCTGCAAAAACCTTTATCATTAATTCGTTATCATGGAAAGAGTTAACAAAGGAAATTGGCGGCACAGTTGGCCATTTACTCACCAACTCCATAACCAGCTGTATAACTGAACCACTACTGGCCGAGGCATACTGCGGAAACAACGGAATAACCTGTATGCTTTCTACCAAACCCGATTTAAGCTTATCGAGTGCCGAAGCAATTGAAGGATTTTGGTAACGCATGGCCAGCTCTACATGGTATTCGTCGCCCAGCCTTTCTTGCAGCATTTTTGCCTGCAGCTTACTGTAATACAAAAGTGGCGAACCATTTTCGTCCCATATTTCGCGGTATAATTTAGCAGTTTTAGGGCTACGGAAAGGAACGATAATCCCTTTAACCAATAGTGTACGGTTTAGTTTAGGAATATCAATTACCCTTTCATCCATCAAAAACTGATCAAGATATTTTTTGACATCGGCTGTTGCCGTACTATCGGGTGTTCCTAAATTTACCAGTAAAATTCCCTTTTTGCTCATTGATATTAAAATATGTTATTTGCGCAAATATCGCTTATTTATTGTTTTTAACCTATGTTAAAAAGTGATGAAAAACATTTTTTCGTCAACAGAAAATAATATTAACGGCTATTATTCCCAACTTGTTTATCCCGGGTGGTTATGAAATTGTCAAATCATTGATTATGAAATCTGATCTAGCGTCAGCTGGTAACAGTTGACACCAAGATAGCTTTTATTTTGTCTTATACAATTGCCACCAGGGCATACCCGGCTTTTGATGATGTTCTAAATGATAGCCAAAAAAGTAGCATGTAATGAAAGCAACGAAATGGTTTTTCCTGAGTGTGGTCGAATGATATTCGTTATCGTGCTCGCCCTTATGTGGCAAATAAGTGCCAAAATAAAACAATTGAAAAGTGCTTAGCAGTGATGGCAATACCCAAAAAAGTAGCAGATTTTGCTCCGGAACCCAGATTTTCAAAATATTATAGGCAACAGCCATAATTATAAGCTGTGTTACTGTTACATAATTGAGCATAAACCTGAAATACCACTTCCAGAAACCATGCGGTGCAAAATCAGGATCGTTTACTGTATGTACATGATTGTGGTGCTGATGGTGTTTGGTGTACAAACGATTATAGAAAAAACCAGCATATAAAAATACCGCAAGGTAACCGAAAAAATTGTTTAAGTTTTTATTGGCCGAAATTGTACCGTGCATGGCATCGTGTGCGGTAATAAACAAACCGGTATACAAATGCATTTGCATCAATACCATTAGGTAAACCAAAGGATTTGTCCAACTGAACTGCCAGTTTAACAAGAAAAAAAGTGAAATGAACCAGCAGGCAATTAGCAAAATTGCTACAACAGAACCAATCCACGATTTTCTATTATCCATGGTTTAAAGTAATAAATCAATTTTATTATTATTTACCAAACTAAAAAGCAACATCATTGGTTTTGATAACCTTAACTTTAAAATTGGTTGGCGTCATCTCGCTCCAAATCCAATTGTAATGTTCAATGATTTTAACTGCACTTAAATGTGGCCTATCGGCAGTGGTATGTGCATCTTCAATAACAGTTACATTGTAATCTCTGGTAATAGCCGACTTCACTGTAGAATCGACACAAAAATCAGTAGCACAACCTGCTATATATAGTTCGGAAATGTTGTTTTGAAATAGGATCTCATTTAAATGAGTATTATAAAATGCATCATTAGCTGATTTTGAAACCACATGATCAGTATCACATTTGATTAATTCTGGTAAAAGTTTCCAATCTGAAGTATGAGGCAGAAAAATATTCTCTTTAGAACCATCATGTTGGATAAAAATTACCTGATCACTATTCTTTCTGAAATAATTGGATATTTTATTTATTCGCTCAATAACGCCTAAGGTATCATATCGCAAATCGTAAGGTTTAAAACTACCAATCTGCATATCTATTATTAATAATGCTTTCATCTAAATAACAGTTATTAACGGATAGATTTTTATAATTAATATTCTTCCAATCTGGCTTTTACCTTTTCCATCAGCCACATTGGCGTAGAGGTTGCACCGCAGATACCTACTTTATCATTTTCTGCAAACCAGCTTTGCTCCAACTCTTCAACATTCGAAATGAAGTAAGAATTTTCGTTGTATTTTTTACATACATCGTAAAGTACTTTACCGTTGGATGATTTTTTTCCTGATACGAAAACGATTTTATTGTAATGGCTCACAAAATCTTCCAGTTCTTCATAACGATTAGATACTTGCCTGCAAATGGTATCGTTAGCCTTTACCTCGTAGCCACGACTCAATAACTCATCTTTAATGTGGTAAAATTTATCGGTGCTTTTAGTGGTTTGACTATATAAGGTAAACTTAGCAGGTAATTCAACATTATCGAGTTCTGCCAAATCCTGAAAAACAATTGCTTTACCATCGGTTTGCCCTTGCAAACCAATTACTTCGGCATGGCCGTGCTTGCCAAAAATAAGTACTTGCTCATCATCATCGTGCGAGTTTTTAATCCGGTTCTGCAGTTTTAAAACCACCGGACAAGAGGCATCAATCAAGGTAAGGTTATTTTCTAAAGCCAGCTGATAAGTAGATGGAGCTTCGCCATGTGCCCTGATCAGTACTTTTTCATCGCGTAAATTCTTTAAAATTTCGTGATCGATGATTTTCAGCCCCCGGTTAGTTAACCGCTTTACTTCTTCATCATTGTGTACAATATCTCCTAAACAATATAAATAACCATCGTTATCCAAAATGTCTTCGGCCATTTCTATGGCATACACTACACCAAAGCAAAAGCCTGATGATTTATCAATGTTGACCTGTAAGTTATAACCCATTGCAATGCAAAATTAAGCAAAAATATTTGTTCCCGTTGTCATGTATAAGACAACAAAAAAGATAAACTGTGCCACAAACATTGTTGTACCCAGGTATTTTTGCTGCTTAAGGCCAAGTGCGTAGTAAAACTTCAATAAAATAACCGAAACAATAAACCAGGCCACATAATTCTGACCCGGGATTTCGTGCCAGTCCCATTGCCAATAGTTAAATTTCATGGCTACAGGTTCAAGAAAGTAATCGAAAATAACCAATGCGAGGGCGCCTAGTGCAGAAGCGAGAATACTGTTTCTAATCTTCAGGCTCTTCATCATCTGCCCTACACTAAAAATCAGGATTACCCAATTTACCCCCATCAACAAAGGCACAGCAGCAATTTTGTAACCCAGTGTAGGCCCATAATAATAACTGCCGAATATTTTACCGGTGTGAACACCCAAAACTTCGACCAGAAAGCCGCATAGAAAAACGCCCGAAACAAATAACAACAAACGTTTAACATCCGCATTGTAGGCAAAAACAATTACGGCAAACATCAGCAATAAATGGAAAGGAACGAGTTTAAGGAAATAAGGTTGGGCAGCAGGAATTAAAAAGCCGAGCAAACCAACCAAATGAAAAACGATAATTACAGCAACTGCAATTCTTTTAACCTTTAAATCGTTTTGATCGTTCTGCCCTTCCATGTGCCTGTTTTAAAAATATGCTTTTTTATAGAAATCAATGAAATAATTAAGAAGAATAACATCTGAAAAGGATGCAATATCAAATTGACCAAAACATTTTGTCCTGATAAATAAGAAATCATTATTCTACTTAAAATTATTAAAGTTAATGGTAACACCAATAAAGTAACATTAAAGTTTAAGATTAAAATTACCGGACCAATAGTTACCAAAAGCTGGTAAAATAATAAGATTAAGATGTTATTACCAAAACCTGCGAGTAAATTTTTACTAAAACCGGCAATACTTTCGTTCAGTCCCTTGTACATCCTGCAATAAATCAGTCCGTTGGCTAAAAGTGCTTCGGCATTAAATTTTTCGAGTTTAACACGCTTCATAATCTCTACATCCTCTACAACTTGCCCTTTTACCTTTTCGTGCCACTGGTTTTCGCTGTAGTTATGGGCATTAAAAAACATACACTGTCCGCTTGCCGCAGCAAATGCCGGATTTTTTGAAAGTTTAACCAACCGTAACGGCAATAAGTTTAGCAAAATAAAATGCATCAAAGGTACCGTTAAGCGCTCACCTATCGATAGCATCACCTGATTGGTAAAAACGCTAAGCAATGCCAGGTTCCCCGTTTCCATGCGGGCAATTAAACTGTTAATCAGTCCGCGATTGATGGTTTCATCGGCATCAATAAATAAAAGGTAATTTCCGGTAGCCAATTCTGCAAGCTGGTGGCAGGCAAAGTTTTTCCCAAGCCAATTTGGTGGAAGCTCTTGCCCTTTAACGATCCTGAAATTGGGTTTTTGTACACAAAACGCTTCTACCAGTGCAAAGGTTTCATCGCTACTGTTGTCATCCAAAACGATTACCTCGTAGTTGGTATAGTCCTGATTGCGGATAGATATTAATAAGTCGAGTATATTATCAGCTTCATTCCGTGCCGGAATCAGGATTGAAGCCTTCTGATGGTAATGCTTAATTACCCCAGGCAATTTAGGGTTGGATAGAAAATTGAAAACGGTAACCGAAAACCTGATGACCAGAAAAATCAGTACCGCGTAAATAAAAATTGTCATTCAGTAATTTGCGTTTGTTTAATAACCGATTGATCGTAATGTTTATTGTACGCACTTTTCAACAACTGTAAGCTCACATATTCTTCGGTCTCCCAATTTTGGAGATAAGTATGTGCCGAGGGCTTTCTTTTGGCAAAGTAATCGATAAATGTGGCGGCAAAAATGATATTGATCTTTTTTTTACTGGCATTAATCATTTGCATAACGCCTTTTTCGAAACTGATACTTTTTAAATGATTAGAATACAATTTGCCCTGCGGAAAAACGAGCACGAGGTTATTTGGATCATCTAACAATTCGCCAGCGTAACTGAGGGTATCTAAAACATCTTTTCCTTTGCCTTCGGCAGCAAAAGCACCTAAATATTTCAAAAAGCTAACCTTATTGTAATTATCGGCATTAACCAATACATGAAACCGCTTTTTAAACACCTTTTTATTGAGGTAAAAGATAAAAAAACCATCCCACCAGCTGAAATGATTGGCCAGAATAAGCATTGAAGCATCAGTTTTGATTTCAATGTTATCGAAATGAAAGGCTGTGAAATCTTTTTTAATGATAAACTGAATGTACCAGGAGAAAAAGCTAAAAATCAAATTATTTTTCCGGGGTTGATACATTTCGGGAAATTGCAAAAAAATGAGGTGAATTGCAAATGTATTGACGCATCCGTGTTACGTCTTACATTTGCACTTAACTCAAATACACCCGGTCTTCTTCGCCTTCTACATCCATTACCACATCTACATGCTCTTTTAAAATGGTTGCCAGTTCGAGGCCAACAAAATCGGTTGCAATAGGAAAAATTTTATGGCTTCTATCCACCAAAACCACCGTACGTATTTTTTTATGCGGTGTATTTAAGAAAACGCCCAAGCCATAAGCTAAGGTTTTGCCACTGTTTAAAACATCATCAACAATGATGATCACTTTGTTTTTCCAGTGGCTTTCGTCTAAATCAGTTGAGGCTACCAGCTTGCTGCTCTCTTTTTGCAAATCGATGCGTAGCAATGTTACTTTAAAGCCAGAGATTTTTTTAAGCACTTTTTCTAACCTCAAGGCCAGTTTATAGCCGCGGTCCCAAATTCCGGCAAGCACAATTTCTTTTTCGTTCAGGTTATCTTCTAAAATCTGATAAGCGATACGATCTATCTTTTGTTGAATTTGTTTCTTGTTTAGAATAAGTAATTGTGATGCGGCCATTGTATTAAAAGGTTGAATACAAAAAGAACGATTTTAAGGATGAAATTCAAACTATTTGAAAAATAATTTCGATTGCCTGCAACGTTTTGACCTTAACTGCGTCTTATTAATACCAAAAACAAAATCCCAGGCTGTTATTACCCTAAAAACCAGGTTTGCCAGTCTAATAATCATTTAACGAAGAGCACTATGAAAACCCTTACCCAATCTGCAATCATTTTATTTGTGATCGTGAGTAGCTATATGGCCAGAGCACAGGAAACTAAAAATGTTGCCGTGAAAAACTTTAACAGCATCGGTATTAGCAGCGGAATAGACTTATACCTTACCCAAGGTGGAAATGAAGGCGTAAGCATTCAATCTGATAGCGAAACCCTGAAAAACATTGTAGTAGAACAAAACGGAGCCAATGTAAACATCAAATTTAAAGATGGTATTAATTGGGGTGGACTGTTTAAAAACCGCGTAATTAAAGCTTATGTAACCTATAAAAGCTTAAATACGATTGCTGCATCGGGCGGTTCGGATGTATTTACCCAGAATCAATTAAAAACAGATAAACTGGCTATCCGTTCTTCTGGCGGTTCAGACCTGAAACTGGATGTGGTTTGTAATGATTTATCCATCCAATCGAGCGGTGGCAGCGATATCGATTTAAAAGGCAAAGCCGAAAACATGACCATCCAATCAAGCGGAGGAAGTGATATTGATGCTTACGGTTTTATTACCAATTATGCCAAAGTACAAGCGTCTGGAGGTTCAGATGTGGCTATTTACGTAAACAAAGGCCTTGAAGCTTCAGCAAGCGGCGGTGGCGACGTACATTATAAAGGAAATGCATCACTGAAGAAAACATCGAGCTCAAAAAGCGGAGATGTGAGACACGTGAATTAAGAAAATTTAGTTTAGTTTAATGATAACTCGCTGCTTTGTGGATACAAAGCAGCGTTTGTTTTTTTAGGGGGATTGCACAGATTGAAGGATTACACCGATTTGTACGACATTATATACCTAGGCTCCGGACTACTGACTCCAGACTATCTTTTCTTATACGGGTAATAAATAAAATTGGCACCTTCCGGAACAATCACGAATACGCACATAAAATCTTCAGGCTTTTTATAAACTTTTAAAAAGGGTTCTTTTTTCTCTTTACTGATAATTCCTTTCTCTACAAATTCTTCTAAAGTAGAAGCCTGTATTGTCCAATTGGTATTAAGTTCTTCTTTATTTAAAATCAGCTCACCAATATTCACTTCGTGCTGATGTGCAATAAAAATAGGGTACGCCGAAATGCCTTCAACCATAATCTCTATAGCCACTTCTTTTATCGCATCGGTATAAAGCTCCAGGTCCTTTTCCAAACTTACCAGCGGACTTTCGTGTTTCTTTTGAGGCGTCCCACCGTCTTCTGGTGTTGCGCTTAACAATTCTTCTCTATCCATTTTTTGTTGTTGAAAGGTTGAATGTTGAAACGTTGTAAAGTTCCAGCATACATCTTCTATTTTACATCTTATGATTTTAACCTTAATAGTACGACATTCTCTACATGCTGCGTGTGCGGGAACATATCCACAGGCTTAATGCGTGCAACATCGTATTTTTCTTTTAACAACTCGAGGTCTCTGGCCTGGGTTGCGGCATTACAGCTTACGTAAACAATTTTTTCGGCTTCCATTTCCAGCAGGCGCTGCACTACATCGGCGTGCATACCAGCCCTCGGCGGATCGGTAATTACCACATCAGGCTTGCCATGACTGGCAATAAATTCTGCAGTTAGAATATCTTTCATATCACCGGCATAAAAGATCGTATTGTCAATTCCATTGAGCTCAGAATTGAATTTAGCATCTTCAATAGCAGTTGGCACATACTCTACCCCTACTACCTGCTTTACATTTTTAGCCACAAAATTGGCAATGGTTCCTGCACCAGTATATAAATCATAAACCAGCTCATCGCCTTTAAATTCAGCAAAATCGCGGGTAATTTTATACAATTCGAAAGCTTGATCAGAGTTCGTTTGGTAGAATGATTTTACGCCAATTTTGAAGCGAATACCGTCCATTTCTTCGAAAATATGATCGCGACCTGCAAATACTATTACTTCCTGATCGAAAATGGTATCGTTTTTCTTTTGGTTAACGATATAAAGCAATGAAGTAATTTGCGGAAATTCTGTTTTAAGGAAATTCATTAAACCATCTATCTGCTCTTGTTCAGGATAAGCAAAAACTACTGCTATCATTACTTCCCCAGTAGATGAAGTACGGATAATAAGATTACGCAGTACCCCTTCGTGGTTACGTAAATCGTAAAACGATAACCCGTTTTCTAAAGCGTACTTTCTTACCGCATTCCTGATTGAGTTGGAAGGTTCGGCCTGCAAATAACAATGCTCAATATCTAAAATCTTATCAAAACGCAGGGGTACGTGAAAGCCCAGGGCATTCATATCAAAATCTTCGTCGCGTTCTACATCGGTTTTTTCTAACCAGCGTTTGTTAGAAAAAGTAAATTCAAGCTTATTGCGATAGTAACGGTCATTAGCAGAACCTAAAATCGGCTCCGTATGAGAGGTATCTATCTTACCCAGGCGCTGCAAAGCAGCCTCTACATTTTTCTGTTTAAATTTTAACTGGGATTCGTAGCCCATGTGCTGCCATTTGCAACCGCCACAGGTTCCGAAATGAGCACAAAAAGGATCGGTACGTAAATCAGATTTTTCATGAAGCTGCTCAATTACCGCTTCAGCGAAATTCTTCTTCTTTTTGGTTAAGCGTACATCCACTACATCGCCTGGAACTGCCTTATCCACAAAAATCACCAACTCGTCGGCTTTGCCAACACCTTTTCCTTCTTCAGCAATATCGATTATTTGTACGTTTGGAACTATTGTTACCGTACCTGGTTTTCTTCTACTCATTATTTTGCAAAGATAGAAAAAAGAGGTAAAAGGTTAAGGGTCGAAAGGCGGAGGGTTAAAAATGTGGACCCAGAAGAACTAAACTATTGAAGATAAGACAGAAGCAAGGAGATCAAAAAGGTAGAAAGCTTAGATACCGGCACAAAAAAAATGGACAATATCATCCCTGAAGGACTGGATATCCGTTATGAAAATTTTGGTTTCAAAAATTATTTTCCGAAAAATTTAAATGCGGCGCCCCAGAAACCATCCAGCCAGTTAAATTTCAGGTCAAACTTTTCATCTACCTGTACAGAAAATTCGAGTATTTCTTTGCTCATGATAAAAAACCTTTCAATTTTAACAATAATACTAAATTCATACCAAAAACCAAAATGGTATAGTTTAAGTTTTTGTTAATTTTACATCAAGCAGTTAAACACAGTAAATAAGTTTTAACCAAAGTTAAAATCTACTGATTTTCAATTATTTGTTTGATATACCAATATAATTTCCGTAACTTAAGTTATCATTCACATAAAAATGGAGGTTCGTTATGAACGTTATCCGTAAAATTGAACATTGGGGCGATGTTCATCATTCAAAATGGCTGGATTATCTTCGCATTGTCCTTGGCCTTGTCATTTTTGGAAAAGGTGTTTCTTTTGTTAGCGACACATCCGTACTCCAGAACATGATTACACAAAACAACATTTTTGGTTTCTCCAGTATGTTAATCAGCATGGCCATACATGTGGTGGCATTTGCACACCTGGTTGGCGGTGTTTTAATTACGCTGGGTCTGGTAACCCGTTTTGCAGTGGTCATCCAGATTCCGATTTTGCTGTTTGCCGTATTTTTTGTTAACCTTACCCCAGGTTTTTCTTCTCCTAACTCCGAACTCTGGTTCTCGGTACTGGTTTTGTTCCTGCTCATCATGTTTTGGGTGGTAGGTTCCGGACCTTTATCGGCCGATGCGGAAATGAAACGCAAAACTGGTAAGCGCTACGCTTAAGTTAGCTTAAATATTCTTAGTATCTTTCGCTTTTATAAACGCTTATGAAAACGAAGATACTTTTTGCACTGCTTTTTGCGGGGTTGGGCTGCTACGCACAAAATCCCACTGATGAATATTTTAAACTCACACGGACTGGTTTTAATGCACAAAATGCCTACGAAACCACAGCTTTTGTGGAGAAATACTTTCGCGTACCCGGCAATACAGGTTTTAATGCCAGTATCCACCGTGTAGAAAGCATATTGAAAAAAGCAGGTTTTGTAGCTCAGCAGCAAAATGAATTTGAAGCACCTTTAACTTATCGCATCGAAAAACGGGCGATGAAAGCCAATACCTGGGAGCCTGTTGATGCCAGTATCGCTATTGTTGGTGAGCAGCTGCCTTTCATTTCTTTTCAAACTAACCGCAATATGATTCCGATTAATTGCGGTTCAACCCCTGCGGGTGGCGTTACTGCTCCGGTAGTTTATCTCGAAAAAACAAGCATGGCCGATCTTGAAAAAATGGACCTGAAGGGGAAAATCCTGTTTTCAGAGAACCATCCTTCACGCTTACTCCAGGCTGCTACTAAAGCAGGTGCAATTGGAGTGCTGGGCTATTCGATGCCCAAATATACCCAACCAGAAGTGCACCAGACTTCTATTCAGTTTGGCAGCATGAAGGCGAACAGCGAGGTCTGGACTTTACTGTTATCGTACGCGGCGAAAGAAAAATTAAAAGCCGCTTGCTTAAAAGGCACACCTCAGTTAAAAGTAAATATCCAGACCAAAATTTATCCATCAGAAGAATTAACCATTGTAGCGAATGTGCGTGGAAGCGTAAGCCCTGATGAGCGCTTTGTTTTTAGTGCACATGTTCAGGAACCCGGAGCCAATGATAATGCAAGTGGCGTGGGCACCCTGGCTGAAATGGCGCGCTTAACTGCTGAATTATTTAAAGCAAAAAAAATAAACCCCAAACGCAGTTTAACCTTTTTATGGGGCGATGAAATTGTTTCGACCCGCAGATACATTACCGAAGATAGTACCCGAGCCAAAGGCATTATGTGGGGAATGAGCCTGGATATGGTTGGCGAATACACTAAAAAGACAGGTGGATCTTTCCTGATTGAAAAAATGCCCGATCCATCAGCCATTTGGACAAGGGGAACCGACAAACATACCGAATGGGGCGCTGGTGATGTAGCTGAAAAAGATCTTTTCCCACATTATTTTAACGATTTCATTTTCGATATCTGCAAAGCACAGGGAAAATTTGCCAATTGGATAGTTAATTACAATCCCTTTGAGGGCGGTAGCGACCACACTCCTTTTTTACAAAATAAAATTCCTGGGTTATTAATGTGGCATTTTACCGATGTTTTTTATCATACCGATAACGACAGGATTGATAAAGTTTCGCCAACGGAAATGAAAAACGTGGGTATAAGCGGTTTAACCGCCGCTTATACCTTAATATCGGCAGATGAAAACACAGCTACAGCAACTGTTGCACAGGTCAAAGCTGATGCACTTAGCCGCCTAAAAACCGAATTCGATTTAAGCAAAAAGGCTATAGCAGCGGGAAAACCTGTTGCAGAAGAAAGGCACATTATTGAGGTTTGGAGCAAGTGGTATATTGATGCCCTGGCTACTATCAATAAAATGGCGGTGAAACCACAAACTACAAGAGTAGGTTCTGCAATTAAGTTTGCAACCGTAGAGATTGAAAAGCAGACAAAGGTATATCTGGAGGAGTTGAAATAAGTTAATTATTAATCGCCTGTTTTAACTCCAATAATTGCTGACTCTGCTCCCGCAACTTTTTATTGTTTAAGGCATATCCTTTAAGTAAATAGTCTTTTAAAATTTGGTTAGCCCAAATACGAAACTGTGTTGCTCTAACCGAATTTACCCTATAACCAATTGATAAAATCATATCCAGATTATAAGCATCAATCATCCTCTTTACACTCCTCAAACCTTCCACTCTAACTATTTCCATTTTGGAAATAGTTGACTTATCCAATTCTTTGTTACGTAATATATTGTTAATATGCTTATTAACTGCCGGAACCTGAATTCCAAAAACTTCAGCAATCTGCTTTTGTGTTAGCCAAACAGTATCGTCTCCGTAAGCAACTTCAATTGCAGGTAACCCTTCTTTAGTTTTATATATGATAATTTTATCCCTATCCATTACTTTAAGTTAGTAAAAATATTATCCTATTTTCGCATCATGCCTAAACCAAAAGTAATTGTTATCGGAGCTGGGATTGCCGGAATCGCTTCGGCTATCCGCCTGAGCGTAAAGGGGTATGAAGTAAGCGTTTTTGAAGCTGGCTCTAAACCGGGTGGCAAACTGGCAGAGCTCAGGGTGAATGGATTCAGGTTTGATGCAGGCCCCAGCCTGTTTACCATGCCACAGTATGTTGATGAATTGTTTCAGCTCGCCGGTAAAAATTCAAACGATTATTTTGAATACATCAGGCTAAAAGAAATTTGCCGTTATTTTTACGAAGATGGATTAAGGTTAACGGCTAAAGCTGATTTAAATGCCTTTGCACGGGAAATTGAAACAAAAACCGAGTCAACCGCAGCAGAAGTTGAAAAGTTTCTGAAAAAAAGTGCGACCATTTACGACGTAACCCACAAAGTATTTCTAGAACGCACGCTCCACAAGTTGAAAAGTTACCTCCATTGGGATACCCTAAAATCAGTTTTCAGATTTGGGCAAATCGATGCTTTCAGGACACAGCAAGAGGCCAATAACAGTTTTTTTAAAGATGCCAGAATTGCCCAACTCTTTAACCGCTACGCTACTTACAATGGCTCCAACCCGTACCAGGCTCCGGCAACTTTAAACGTTATTCCACATTTCGAGTACCATTTCGGGGCTTATTTACCTAAAAACGGGATGTACGGCATTGTTAGTGGCCTGGTAAAACTGGCAGAAGACTTGGGTGTAAAATTCCATTACAACCAAAAGGTCGAAGAAATACGGTATACCAGCGGACGCAAACCTAAAGTCCAGAATGTAATGGTTAACGATAAAATCCATCCTGCGGAGGTAGTGATTTCGAATCTGGACATCTGGTTTACCTATAAAAACTTGCTTAAAGATATAACACAACCTAAAAAGTTAATCAGCCAGGAACGCAGCAGCTCTGCCTTAATTTTTTACTGGGGTATGGATGGTAATTATAGTGATTTAGGCTTACACAACATCTTTTTTGCAGCAGATTATCAGCAAGAGTTTAATAGCATCTGGAAAGATAAAACCATCAGCAACGATCCCACGGTTTACATTAACATTAGCAGTAAACACCTCCGTACTGATGCCCCTTTAGATAGCGAAAACTGGTTTGTCATGATTAATGTCCCCGCCAATAATGGCCAAGACTGGGATCAGCTCATTCAGCAGGCAAGAGCCAATATCATCAAAAAAATCAGCCGCATTTTAAACCGGAATATAGCGAAAGATATTGTTTGCGAACAGATTTTAGATCCACGAAGCATAGAAAGTAAAACCGGTTCCTACCAGGGATCCTTGTACGGCAATAGCTCAAACAATCAGTTTGCTGCATTTCTGAGGCACCCCAACTTCAGCTCAAAGGTTAAAAATTTATTCTTCTGCGGAGGTAGCGTTCATCCTGGCGGAGGCATTCCCCTGGCTTTGCTCTCGGCTAAAATTGTAAGTGATTGTGTTGATGAAGTGGTTTAAGGTAGTAGTGGGTATTAGTAGCAGGTAATTAGTAGCAGGTAATTAGTATCAGGTATATAGTATCGGGTATATAGTATCAAGTATCTGGAGGGATTAAGCCTTAAGTGCTGTTTCCAGTTTTTCGCCGTCCAGATCAAAGGCATCGACAATTAATTTGGCCTGGGTGTAAAAAGGGTCGCGCTCCTGTAGTTTTTCTTTAATAAATACCAGCAATTGTTCGTCGTTTAAATCTTTAATTAAAGGTCGTTTCTGGCGATTGTGCAAGCGAGATACCAAAGCGGCAGGTTCCATTTGCAGGTAAACTGTTTCACCGTGTGCGTTCATCCACTCCATATTATCGAAGAAACAAGGCAAACCACCACCGGTCGCAACTACGCAGGTTTCGGGATAATCGAAAGTTTTAAGCATTTCACTTTCATAATCCCTAAAACCGCCCTCACCAAACTCAGCAAAATATTCGGCAATGCTCTTTCCGGTTTTGGCAACGATTTCAGCATCAAGATCAATTACAGGGCAATCCAACCGGTGAGCCAATTGCTTGGCTTTTGTACTTTTACCACATCCCATGTACCCCACCAAAAAAATGATTCCTGAAATTGTTTTACCTGGAACAGTAATTAAATTTTCGCTGTTTGTATGATTCGTATTGCTCATGCTTATTTATTTCTTCATTATGCCAGTTTCACCCTCGGATCGATATAGGCGTACAAAATATCGACCAATATATTAATTACAACGAAAACAAAGGCAATAAATAATATCGATCCCATTACTACAGGGAAATCAGACATCTCTAATGCAGTTACGGTTGTTCTGCCCAATCCGTTATAGCCAAAAATATATTCCACAAAAAACGATCCGGCTAGTAAAGAAGCAAACCAGCCAGAAATAGCGGTTATAACGGGATTCATGGCATTTTTTAAGGCATGTTTATAAATAATTGTATTCCTGCTTAAGCCTTTTGCCCTGGCTGTCCTGATATAATCCTGGGCCAGTACGTCGAGCATAGCACTCCGCGTAAGCTGCACAATAATGGCCAGTGGCCTCAGCCCCAAAGTAATCATCGGTAACCATAAATTGCGTAAGGTCAGTACTTCGCCGTTAAATGGATCATACGAATATAAACTTCCGCTCATTTTTAATCCCGTATAGTTGCTCAGTACGAAACCGAAAAGCCAGGCAATAATGATCCCGGCAAAAAAAGAGGGTGCTGAGATACCCAAAATAGCGAAGGCATTGGCCGATTTATCAATCCACGAATCTTTATATACTGCTGATAGCACACCTAAAAACACACCAATCAGTGTGGCGAAAATCATCGCGGTTAGGGCCAGGATAAAAGTATTTGGAACGGTTTCAGCAAGAATTTCAGTCACATCGCGCCTCGTTTGATAAGAACTGCGCAGATATGGCCATTTAATCACGACGGCCTTTTTACCGAAGGTCATTAGTTTAGCGTAATGATATTTCTGTTGGGTCGCAGTATCATTATCGAGCACACTAACAGGCGATAAATCGTTCACATACAAAACAAACTGAACTGGTTTCGAACGATCAAGACCAAACTCTTTACGTACCGCTTCGAGCGATTGTACATCGGCACGCTGCCCCATAGTCATCCGGGCAGGATCGCCGGGCAGGATATTAAACAGCACAAAAACAACCAGTACAACGCCAGCCATTACCAGCAATCCATACATGAGTTTTTTTAGTGCATAACCAATCATTTTACTTATCGAAATATTTCCTGCTTAACTGATCAAAAGTGGGCACGTTATGGTAGTGCCATTTATTAATTACCACTCCGTTTTTCAACAGCAATACACCTGGGTTAGCCCTTACCATACTTTTCAAGGGCACGGCATCCGCATAAAAAACTTCAGAAAACAAGTTATTTTTTTTGATAAAAGCCTCTGCATCCTGTGCCGAATTGGAAGTTAATAAAACCGTACGAATGTTAAACTGCTGTGTAGCGTTAATGGCAATCGCATTTAATTTACCAATGGCACTTTCGTTCGTATTTTTAAGATCGTAAGCCACAAAAATTAAACTGTAGTAAGGGTTTTCGATCAGTTCTTTAGTATAATCAGTTCCTGAAGCATCGGTAATTACCAAATCCTTGATTTTAGGCTCATAACCTTTTTTTACGAGCCTTTTGGTTGGCTCACCAATAATTTCCCAATTGTTATCTTTCCAGATTTCGGTTTTAAGATAGGCCTTATCGCTCATATCTTTTTCCGCATTGGTTTTCTTATTTTTAAGGTGATACATGATTTCGAACTCATCAGGCTTTTCTCCCGGAGGGATCACCATTAATGAAGGAATATGTGCGCCTACCTTATAAGGCAGAAAATCCATAACCGGTAACACATTGTAGGTATACAGGCCAAAGCCCAAAGATATGATGGTTACCGCCAAAGCAATATTACGTTGAGTGGCTTCCTTTTTGAATAAAGGCTGAATTAGCTCCTTTTTGGCAAAGATAATGAGAATCAATACCAGCAAGATCAAATCTTTACTAAACGATTGCCATGGGGTAAGCGGAATGGCATCGCCAAAACAACCGCAACTGGTTACCACTTTAAATGCTGCCGAAATAAAGGTTAACAACGTGAAGAAAATGATAAGCAACAGTAAACCCCAAGCTACTTTTTTACTCCAGAAACCCAATAGCAACAAAGCCCCTAAAACAATTTCGAGGGTACACAGTAAAATGGCAATACCGGTAGCCATCCCGTTCAGGAAGCCCATGTGAAAAACCTCGAAATACTCCTGCAGTTTATAGCCAAAACCCAGCGGATCGTTGGCTTTGATTAAGCCGGAAAAGATAAATAAAGCACCAACAAAAAATCTGGAGAATCTTAAAAGTACGTTTTGCATCGGTATAATCTGTTTTTCAGTCGTAATAATATTTAATGGCTAGCTTAAGTGGAAACTTATTTAACCCCCAGTTTAATCAGGGCGAAAACCGAATAGTTCAACATATCCTGGTAATTTGCATTTACCCCTTCTGATGCCAGGGTCTGCCCTTCGTTATCTTCGATTTGTTTAACCCTGAAAATTTTCATCAAAATCAGATCAGTAAGCGAGCTGATGCGCATATCGCGCCAGGCCTCGCCATAATCGTGGTTTTTGGCAAACATCAAATCCCTGGTTTCGGTGACTTTTTCTTCAAACAGCTTTTCAACAGTTTCGAAAGGCATTTCATTCGGATCGTTTTCGGTAAGTTCGAGCTGCATCATGGCAATAATACAATAGTTCACTATGCCAATGTATTCTGAAGTTACACCCTCCCCTACTTTACTTACTTTTTTTTCTTCCAAAGTGCGAATGCGCTGGGCTTTGATAAAAATCTGATCGGTGATAGAGCTTGGCCTTAATATTCGCCAGGCGGTACCATAATCTTTCGTTTTCTTTAAAAATAATGATCTGCAAACTGCAATCACTTCATCAAATTCTGTAGCCGTATTTGTTTGTGCCAAAGCCAATATTTATTTAGTTTTTAGTGTATTTTTGTCGTGAAAAAACAAAAGCTAAAGATACATTTTTAAAGCGAAACCCAAATCCCGAAAGGGTTTATTATGGCAGAAAAAAACTTTTTTGAGCCCAAGCAAAGCTTAAATATAAAGGGTCGGCTTATCGATTTAAGTCGCCCAAAAGTGATGGGAATTCTCAACATCACACCCGATTCTTTTTACAGTAACAGCAGAACAAAATCTATAGATGAGGCCCTGGCCAAAACAGCGCAATACCTAACTGAAGGTGCAACATTTATCGATATTGGCGGTTATTCTTCAAGGCCTGGTGCGAAAGATATTTCCGAACAGGAAGAAATAGACAGACTGGTGCCGGTAGTGGCCAGCTTATCCGAAGCTTTTCCAGAAGCCATTTTTTCCATTGATACCTTCAGGGCCAAAGTAGCCGAGGCAACCATTCAGGCTGGTGCGCATATTGTTAACGACATTGCCACTGGCGACATGGACGAGCTGATGTTCGAAACCGTTGCCCGATTGCAGGTACCTTACATGATTATGCACATGCAGGGCACACCACAAAATATGCAGCAAAACCCGGTCTACGAAAACGTAACACTGGAAGTTGTAGATTACCTGGCTAAGAAAGTAGCAGAACTGAAAGCATTGCACATCCACGATGTGATTATCGACCCCGGATTTGGTTTCGGAAAAACCATTGCGCACAATTACGAGTTACTAAACCAGATGGAGGCTTTCAGGGTTTTTAAACTTCCGGTGCTTGTTGGTTTCTCGCGCAAAGGAATGATTTATAAAACATTGGGCACTACCGCAGCCGAAGCTTTGAATGGCACTTCGGTACTGAATACCATCGCCCTCCAAAAAGGCGCAGGCATTTTGAGGGTACATGATGTGAGGGAGGCTGTGGAGTGCGTGAGGCTGGTGGAAATGTTGGGTTAATTGCTGTTTAAACTGGTTAATTGACCAGCCATAGTTGGTTATTAATTGTTTAAATTGATAAAGCACAACCTACTGGTTAATTAGCAATCTATCGCTTATATTTGATATCATCCCCTGATTAAACTAAAACTTAATTACGATGCATATTTATTCCTTTGAAAAACTAGAAACCTGGCAAAAAGCAAGAATGTTTAGAAAAGACATTTACCATTTGACCAGAAAATTTCCTAAAGAAGAAATATTTGGATTAACAAGCCAACTTAAAAGATCTGCAAGCAGTATTGGCGATTGTTTAGCAGAAGGTTCAGCCAGAGTTACGTCGAAGGACAAAGCGCATTTTATAACCATTGCTTATTCAAGTGCGATAGAAACAATTAACCACATTATTGGTGCTTATGACCTCGCTTACATTAGTGAAGAAGAATACATTGCATACAGACTTAAGCTAGATGAATTAACAAACAAATTGAATGCTTTACGTAAATCAGTATTAAAAAATTAGGTTTTCAAGGCCATTAACCAATTAAACGTTTTGAACAATTAACCTAATCTCAACAATTAACCAATTAAACGATTTATACAGTTAACCAATATAGAAACTGTTTTACTATCTTACCCACAATGAAAGGATTAGATTTCGACTTTGTAAAATTCACCATTACCGATGTGGTAGATATTGTGCTAGTGGCACTGTTAATTTATTATGTATACACACTAATCCGCAATACCCTGGCAGTAAACCTGCTTGTCGGCATGCTCATTATTGCCATATTTTACCGGGTGGTAGATGCGTTGAACATGAAATTGCTGACCACCATCATCGATAAATTCATGAGCGTGGGGATCATTGCCCTCATTGTTATTTTTCACCCCGAAATCAGGCGCTTCCTGCTGCTCATTGGTAAAAATGCCTTTTTACAGAAAAACAAGGCCTGGTGGGGTTATTTATTTGGCCGCAAAGAAATTGAACGGAACAACCTAACGCGGATAAAACCCATCATCGATGCTTGTAAAAGCATGAAAAAAACCAGAACAGGTGCGTTGATTGTGTTTGTTAAATTTTACGACGAACAGTTTTTTGCCAACAGCTGTGAGCTGGTTGATGCCAAAATATCCAAACGGCTCCTCGAAAGTATTTTCCAGAAAAACAGTCCGCTGCACGATGGTGCCGTGGTAATTTCTGAGAACAAAATTAAAAGCGCAAGTTGTATTTTACCTTTAACAGATAACGATCAGTTACCCGCACAATTTGGTTTAAGACACCGGGCCGGTATTGGCGTTTCTGAAACTACAGATGCTGTAGCAGTAATTATTTCGGAAGAAACAGGAGAAATTTCGTATGCCAAACAAGGCCGGGTAAGAATGAACGTTTCGTTCGGTGAGCTGGAGAAATTGCTCAATAAAGACTTTTAATAGCACCGATTTATAGATTTGAAAGATTACACTGATTAAGATAATATCAATCAGTGTAATCCACAAAATCGGTGTAATCTTTTATTAACAGTATTGTTCGAAAGCACCAATCAGGTTCTCAGCAATCATTTGCGCTGGTCTGCCTTCAATCTGGTGACGCTCGATCATGTGTACCAATTTACCATCTTTAAACAAAGCCATAGCTGGCGATGACGGAGGGAAAGGCATCATGTAATTTCTGGCCTGATCTACAGCTTCTTTTTCCATACCTGCAAAAACAGTAACCAATTTATCAGGGTGTTTTTCGTGTGCTGCTGCTGCTCTTGCTGCAGGGCGTGCATTTGCTGCCGCACAACCACAAACCGAGTTTACCACAACTAACACAGTTCCTTCGCCTTTAATGGCTTGATCTACATCTGCTGCGTTTTTTAATTCCTGAAAACCTGCGTTCGTTAATTCCTTACGCATAGGTTCTACTAAATATTCTGGATACATTATAATGAGTTTATTATTTACAACCTAACGCTACAAAAATACGAAAATCGGATGGCATGTACCATCCGGTTTATATTTTTAAGGTAAAATTAAATGAAGGGTATTATTTCATTCCGCGAATAAAATCGTCGTACATCTGAGGATTAGTGATCGCTCCTACTATAACCAGCACAAAAAACAGTATGGTTAAAACACTTAGGATTGTAGCAATCATACCGCAAATTTTACCTGCTTTTGCATTTTTATATGATGATTCAGTATACAATCCTGGATTAAGCTGATACTTTTTCATATCACCACTTCCCAAAATCCAGGCAATAATACCAAAAATCAAACCGAATATGCCATAAAAACAACAGGCTGGCAAAGCAATAATCCCCAAAACAAGTGCCGCAGTGGCGTTAGGTAAATTCTGCTGACCAAAACCTCCGCCAAACTGCCCGAATGGGGGCGGCTGCTGAAAAGGTGGTGGTTGTTGAAATGGTGGTGGTGTTACTGGCCCCTCGTTTATGGGCTGCACAACCGGTTCCTCTTTCTTCGAAAGGTCAATAGGTTTATTTTCTTGCGGGTTTTCCTGTTCTTCTGACATGAGTAAGTGTTTAACTTAGTAGTTGGTGATTGTATATTTTGTAAATGTAATTGATTAAGATAATTACTGCAATACCTGCAAAAACGATTTTAATCAACTGTGCACCGAATTTAAAGTCGAATTTGAGGTGGATGAGTGTAAAAAATACAATAAAAATTAAGGGAAGTGTTGCCGGATAAAAGCGAAAAGAATCTATTAAATCGCCCTTTAGCAAAGCCAATACCGATCGCTGTAAACCACAGCCGGGGCAATCGATTCCGAAATGGGTTTTAAACGGACAACTTAACAAATGCCCGCCCAGCCAATCTAAAAAGCTTTTATGCGGGTGAGCCATCTATATCGATTATTTTTCCCTGTGCATCTTTCCAGGCTTTATATTTTTCCAGGTCTTTAAGCACCTGCCTGTACACCAGGTTTAAGATATAGATATCATCAATAAAACCTAATGCAGGCACAAAATCCGGAATCACATCAATGGGCGACAGGAAATAAACGAGTCCACCCAAAATGGCAACGATTGATCGTTTGGGGATTTCGGTATAGCTGCCGTTTACATAATCTTTCGATACGGCAAACAATAATACCAGTTTTGCCCAAACGCCTTCCAGATCACCTTTATTGGTTACAGCCTTGCCCAGTGCATCCTTTATGGTTTTACTGGCCCTGGTTTTATCGTTCAAAATCACTGTAGCTTTGCTTTGCGATTTTTTAAAGAAATCCAATATTTTTTGCCTGTTCAATTTCATGCTCAATCTATTACAAATTAACGGCCAAAAGCATCGTAATTGTCTTCGGCATATTTGGTAAAGCGATCTAATAACTTGATATTTTTATTTTCTATTGCCGTTAAATCGTTATCAACATTGTTTTTAACCGGCACATACCACTCAACTGGATCGAAAAAATTACGGAAAGTCTGCTTCTTAAAAGCGTAACCATGACGTGCAAAAATGGTGTTTTTGATAATCTGCAAATCGAGTTTTCGCAAATTCTTTAAATCAGCCTCATTTAATAAAACTGTAGAAGCATTTAACTTAAAAATCTGATCAGACGCACTTCTGTAAAAAGCATTGGCACCTAACGAATCGATGGTCCCATCTTCGAGGGTATCTAAATGCTCAACCATTTTATGATCGCTCCAGTCTACATAACTGGCCTCTGTGGGCAACATCAGGCTGGCGTTATAAACAAAGGCTTTTTTCAATAATTTAAACTGCTTCTCCGGCCATTTCAGTGCTGTTTTATAGGCATTCCATTTACCAATCAATGTATCGCCAACAAGTGTAATTTCAAATTTCCCGTCGTATTTTTCACTTCCTGGTTCATCTAAAACAAAAGTAATTTTACCGCCATCAACAGATAGTTTACCCAACAATGGCCGGCTGTTACCCGAAACCACACTTTGTGCAATAACAGTATCTTTTGTAATCTTTTTAATGTTGATATTCAGTTTTTTTACCGCATCTGTCATATCGCCATCGTATTCCAATTCATCCTGCGTGTAAAAATCGCCCACCCAAAAGCCATACAGCTCTTTGTGGATTTCCTGCTGCGCTATACCGGCAGCTTGTTTTTGTGCATTTGTTTTTTTGTTTTCCCTGCAAGAAAGCATCAAAAATGGGAGCAGCGCTAATAAGAAGATTCTTTTCATCAATTAAATTATTTTCCGTTTAATAAGCCATTCGGCGATTAATAAATTGGGGATCCAGCCCAGCCAGGCAATAATCTGGTAAACATCCATTGGGGCAGGATGAAATAAATATACTAAAATAACTTTCCAAAGCCTTAATGTTATGGCCGAAATTGCCAGGGCAAAACTGCGGTACATCATTTTTTTATGGGCTTTTATTTTCCGGTTGATAATGAGTTGCACTGCCTTGAATGTAAACCAAAACCACAAAACGCCTAAAATAATAAAGGAAGTTTTAGCCATTAAGCCACCATTGGCAAAACAGCCGATAAAAATACCCGAAGGTGCTGCCAAAATTAAAACCACACCCGCATACAGGTAACCCAGTAAACGATGAATTTCAGGATATTTTGAAAGTATTTTAGGGTTAAACTGTGTAAAACCGGCCAGCAAAACAAATATGGCACTATACACATGGATATAAAAAACAGGCAGATAGGCACGAATTCCGGTTACCTCGGTTTGTTTGATTTGCAGAAAAGCCACTTCAGTTCCAAATGGCAGATAACGCAGGGTAATCTGCAGCATGAGCACAAAAAAGTAGCCAAAAAACAAGAGCCAGGCCACGCTTAAATAGCTGATGCTTTTCTTCATCTTTATGGCAATAAAGTCTGATTTAAGAAGCGTTTTTCATCATCTCCAAAATATCCTCTACATATTTCCGCTCGTTAGCTAAACGCGGTACTTTGTGCTGGCCGCCCAGTTTATCTTTAGCCTTTAACCAGTTATAAAAGGTATGTGCAGGTGCATTGTGTACTTTAGGCCGGCATAATGCCATATCCTTAAACCGCTTGGCATCGTAATCAGAATTTACCTCGCGCAGCGTTTGATCCATAATGTCTACAAACTTCTCAAAATCATCAGGTTGTTTATCAAACTCAATAATCCATTCGTGGCCTCCTGCTTTCTCTCCTTTAAAATAAATCGGACCTGCGGTATAGTCTTTAATTTCAGCCCCGGTTTCCTGGCAGGCTTTGGTTAAGGCCTGTTCGGCATTATCGATAATAACCTCTTCGCCAAATGCATTGATAAAGTGTTTCGTGCGGCCGGTAATTTTAATGCGGTATGGGGCCAGTGAGGTAAACTGAATCGTATCGCCTATCATATAGCGCCACAAACCTCCATTGGTAGAAATTACAATGGCGTAGTTTTTATACAGCTCCACTTCGCCCAGAACCAGCGCTTTGGGGTTTTCTTCTCCAATGTGCTCCATCGGAATAAATTCATAGAAAATACCGTAATCAAGCATCAATAACATTTCATCCGAATCGTCCTGATCCTGGATCCCAAAAAAGCCTTCTGAGGCATTGTAGGTTTCCAGATAATACATATCTGCCGATGGGATGAGCTGTTTGAACTGCTCGCGGTAAGGTGTAAAGTTTACAGCACCATGAATATATACTTCCAGGTTTGGCCAAACTTCGAGCAAATTGCTTTTGCCTGTAAGTTCGAGCACTTTTTTAGCCAGTACGATCGTCCAGGTAGGTACGCCCGAAATACTGGTTACATTTTCGTTGATAGTGGCCTCGGCCATCCTATCCATTTTAATTTCGTAGTTGTCCATTAAAGCGATAGACATATCGGGCGTACGGTAAAACTCGGCCCAGATGGGCAGGTTTTTAATCAGTACTGCAGATAAATCGCCATAAAAACAATCTTCGTTTAATTGGTTTACCTGATGGCTGCCACCTAAAACCAGGCTTTTACCCGTAAACATCTGGTTATCGGGCCTGTTGTTACAGTAAATAGAAAGCATGTCTTTACCACCTTTAAAATGGCATTCTTCTAAGCTTTCTTCCGAAACCGGTATAAATTTACTCCTATCGCTGGTGGTACCAGATGATTTTGCAAACCACCTGATATCAGACGGCCAAAGGATATTCTGCTCGCCATTGAGCATGCGCTCAATATAGGGCTTTAAAGTATCGTAATTTTGGATGGGAACGCGTTCCTGGTATTGCTGAACCGTTAAAATGGTTTTGTAATCGTACCGTTTGCCCCATTCGGTATTTTCGGCACTATCAATCAGCGTATGGAACCATTCTTCCTGAACATCATGCGGATATTTCATAAAAAGCTCGATCTGGTGGATCCGCTTTTTCATTAACCAGGTAAAAATCGAATTTACAATTGCCATCTTAATGGTTAAAATTAATGAATATCATTTGATCAAAAGTTTCTATTCTTTTATCTACAGCACCTGGGTTTACAGTAATTTGTTTAAGCATAAAGTTTAGGCAACACCCGAAATTAAAATTTGTTTGTGGTGGACAATAATTTATCCCTAACCTGAAAATTAAACATCAAATTTCTTACGTTTTAACACGAAGTTCGATCCCAAATATACTTTTCGCACCATCTCGTTTTCGGCTAGTACCTCTGGTACCCCCTGCTCTAAGATTTTCCCTTCAAAGAGCAGATAGGCCCTATCGGTAATGGAAAGGGTTTCCTGTACGTTGTGGTCGGTAATTAAAATACCGATATTTTTGGTTTTCAGTTTAGCCACAATACTCTGGATTTCTTCTACTGCAATGGGGTCTACCCCGGCAAATGGTTCATCCAGTAAAATAAAATTCGGATTTGCAGCCAAAGCACGTGCAATTTCGGTACGGCGACGCTCCCCTCCCGATAATAAATCGCCACGGTTCTTGCGAACTTTATGCAAGCTAAACTCATTAATCAATTCTTCGAGCTTATCTTTTTGTTCTTCCTTGCTCATGTTGCTCATTTCCAAAATGGCAAGAATATTATCTTCAACAGTAAGTTTCCTAAAAACTGATGCTTCCTGAGCAAGATAGCCGATTCCCTTTTGTGCCCTGCGGTACATGGCATCTTCGGTAATATCTTCCTCCTCTAAAAAAATACGTCCTTCGTTGGGTTTAATCAATCCCACAATCATATAAAACGAAGTAGTTTTACCCGCCCCGTTCGGCCCCAGCAAACCCACAATTTCGCCCTGGTTTACGTTAAACGAAACGTTGTTTACCACAGTACGCTGTTTATATTTTTTAACCAGATTTTCGGCTCTTAGTATCATATATCGATCAATCCTTTGGCTTTCACATTGAGCTTATTGAAATGTCCTTCGACAGGCTCAGGATGACACCATAGAAATATTTTAATTAACTTTTATTCCTTTAATATTCAGTTGCAAACGCTTCTTATCCCGCCACACATTTTCTTCAATGGTATAACAAATAGAAAAAGGTACTCTTGGCAGCAATTGGTTTTGAAATTCTCCCAAGCCAAATGCGATGCCCTCAAAAATAGGCGAATTTTGTTGTTTTACATTAATTTTTAAGTGATTTGCACCAACAGCCATGGCATGTTGCGCCAGATATACCCCATGGGTAACAAAAACCGGCGCCATGTTTTCTGGTCCGAAAGGCCCCATTTGAGCCAAAATCCGGTAAAACTTACCTTCAATTTGCGATAGCTCTATTTCGGCATCTATTTTAATCATTGGCGTTAACAACTCTTCGGTAATGCTTGCAGCTACAATTTCTTCAAACTTATCTGCAAAGGCATTTACATTATGTTCCTGCATGGTTAAGCCTGCGGCAAATTTATGACCTCCATACTGATCCAATAAATCAGCACAGCCACTCAGCGCCTCGTACAAATCGAAACCCACTACCGAACGGCAGGAACCTGCTACATGACCATTTGATTTGGTGAGCACGATAGTTGGGCGGTAATATTTCTCCGTTAAGCGCGAAGCCACAATTCCAATCACCCCTTTATGCCAGTTCTCGTTAAATACCACAGTGGTTTTTCTGTTAATCAGTATTTCACTATCACCTATCAAAGCCAGCGCTTCGCGGGTAATGTCCTGATCGTAAGTTTTACGTTCGGTGTTTTTCAGGTTAATCAGCTCGCTCTGCTCCAAAGCATTGCCATCAACCTGGCAAAGCAACATGGCTACCGCATGCTTGGCATGATCTATTCTACCTGCAGCATTTATCCGCGGACCGAGTGTAAAAACCACATCCGTAATGGTATAATTTTCGGTCTTGCCCGAAACTTCCATTAGCGCGCGTAAACCTTCGCATGGGTTAGTATTTAGCTTTTTCAAACCATAGTGCGCCAAAATCCGGTTCTCCCCAACCACAGGTACAATATCAGCGGCAATACTAATCATTACCAGATCCAGATACTGCAAATAACTTTCTTTAGGCAGCTGGTGTTTTTGAGCATACGCCTGCGCCAGTTTAAATCCTATACCACAGCCTGCAAGTTCTTTAAAAGGGTAAGGACAATCGGCCCTTTTCGGATCTAAAACGGCAACAGCTTTCGGTAATTCATCTCCGGGTAAATGGTGATCGCAAATGATAAAATCGATGCCTAAAGTATTGGCATAATCAATTTTGTCGATAGATTTTATCCCGCAATCGAGCGCAATAATTAACGAGAAGCCATTTTCACTGGCATAATCTATACCAGCCGTAGAAATGCCGTAGCCTTCTAAATAACGGTCGGGGATATAATATTCAATGTTTGAAGTTAACTGAGAAAAGAAACTGAAAGCCAGGGCTACTGAAGTTGTACCATCTACATCATAATCGCCATATATCAGGATTTTTTCGTGGTTTGCCAAAGCAGTTTCAATTCTCGCAATGGCGGCATCCATATCCTTCATTAAGAAAGGATTATGCAGGTGATCTAAATCCGGCCTGAAGAAATCTTTTGCCTGATCGAAGTCGCAAATATTTCTTTGTACCAATATTTGCGCCAGCGAGCGATCTATATTCAGTTGTTCTGCAATCGTAGTTATCGTAGCATCATCACAATTTGACGCAAGCACCCATCTTTTTTCCATTTATTCTGTTTCCGAACAGTAAATATACATTTTAATTGGATATGATGGCAGTAATCCTTAGATAACGAAAGTTCTGGCGCTAAAAATGTAGTTTAAAGCCTTTCTGAAAGTGTTCGATAAACATTTATTTCCGCTGATGACGCAGAAAGCGCAGATTTTAAACAGCAACAAATAACATCAATTATATCTGCGTTATTCCCTTAAATCTGCGGGAGAAAAATAGCACGCCAGTTCCCCGCTGATCACGCTGAAAGCGCAGATTTTAAACAGCAACCAGATCTGCGTTATTCCCTTAAATCTGCGGGAGAAAAATAGCACACCCGTTTCCCGCTGATCACGCAGAAAGCGCGGATTTTAAGCAACAAAATCATCAATTATATCTGCGTATAAATCCTTTAAATCTGCGGGAGAAAAATAGCAAACCTGTTTCCCGCTGATGACGCAGAAAGCGCAGATTTTAAACAGCAACCAGATCTGCGTTATTCCCTTAAATCTGCGGGAGAAAAATAGCAAACCCGTTTCCCGCTGATCACGCAGAAAACGCAGATTTTAAACAGCAACAAATAACAGCAACCAGATCTGCATGTCTATCCTTTATATCTGCGGAAAATTTAAGGCAACCTTATTTCGAGTTACCCGGATATTCCTGGTAAAGTTTCATTAAGTGTTCCTTCTGTGCCGCATATTTGGCATCATCTGCAAGATTTACGCGCTCGGCAGGATCCCAAGAAAGATTATACAGCTCAGTAAGTTCCTTATTATCATTTTTGGTAATCCGCAGTTTCCAATCGCCATCCTTTACCCCTTCTAAAACGTAATTGTGGTAATAAATCGGACGGTGCGGCTTATTGTAGTTTTTGGTCGTTAGCAAAGCAGCAATAGATTCGCCATCATAAACCCTTTGCGGAAGCTTTGTCTTGGTCCAGTCGGCAAGCGTAGGCAAAACATCCAGGTTCGAAATGGGTTTAGTTAACTGTGTATCGCTAAGGGTATGGCCTTTCCAGTAAACAATAAAAGGTACACGGTGACCGGCTTCATAAGAAATGCCTTTCGATCCCCTGAAAACACCTGCCGAACCCACATGGTAAAATTTGGTAAAGCCATCCTGGTACATCCGCGCCGGGGCATTAATCCATGGGCCATTATCACTGGTAAAAATGAAAATTGTGTTATCGGCTTGTCCGGAAGCAACAACCTGTTTCCAGATTTGTGCCAGACCGGCGTCCATATCTTCAATTACATCGCCAAGTTCACCGCCAGCCGAGGGTGTTTTACGGCTCTTTTGTGCGGCAAAGGCAACCGGTAAATGCGGCATATTTTGCGCCAGATACAGGAAAAACGGCTTTTTAGCTGCTGCATTTTTCTTAATGAAAGAAATCGATTCGCGCGTGTACGAACTCGTTAAAATACTATCATGCGGTTTATAAATTTCGGGTTTGGTATTTCTGAAAATTTTAATGGTCGTATCGGTTTTTACATAGGGCGCCCGGTAATCGTGACTATACAGCAAACCGTAAAATTCATCGAAACCTTTTTTATTTGGCAAAGAAGCTCCATGATCGCCCAGGTGCCATTTGCCTACCAATGCCGTTGCATAACCCGATTGTTTAAGCATTTGTGCAATCGTAATTTCATCTTCAGGGATCCCTGCCTTCTCACCCGGACCTATTGGCCTTGGTAAATCCATTCGGCTACAATACCTGCCCGTAAGCAAAGATGCCCTCGATGGGGTGCAGGTTGGCGAGGTGGTTACAAAATTCGTCGCTTTAATTCCTTTTGCTGCCATCCCATCTAAAAACGGCGTCTTAATTAGCGGGCTTCCATAACAGGAAATATCGGCATAGCCCATATCATCGGCCAATACAATGATAACATTAGGACGTTGCTGCGCACTTAGGCGGGTAGAAAAACTAAAAGCTAATAAAAGAATTAAAACGCGAATGTTCATAAAGCATAATTTGCCCGAAATTTAGCAATGATATTTTACAAAAAAAGGAAGTATCCAAGCTTTTACTTAAACAAATACTGTTATTTAGATTGTTACCTTTGCTGAAACATTAAAGATTTAAATTTTGCAAGTTCATACCCTATACGAAGGAACCTATTCGGTTGATGCCACAAAGAAATTTGTTCCTTTCGATCCTGCCATACACCATTTTAAAGACAGACCAGCTTCGCTGTTTATCAACGTACAGCCTTTTTTGGTTGAGCTCAAAAACGACCTGATTCTTTTCGATACCGGTTTAGGTTTTAGCGATGATCATGGCGAATTGATTTTACACAAAAATATCCGGAATGCAGGTTTCGATCCTACTGATGTAACGAAGGTTTTAATGTCGCACCTGCATTACGATCACTCGGGAGGTATGATTCACCAGTTAGGCAACAAAACCGAACTGAGTTTCCCCGATGCCGAACACATTATTAATCGTGGCGAGTGGGAAACGGCATTTAGCAGCACCTCAACATCATACCATGCCGATATTTTCGAATTTGTACAACGCAATGCCCAGTTAACATTTGTGGAGGGCGATGGAGCTATTGATGAAAGCATTGCTTATGAATTTACAGGCGCACATTGCCCCAACCATCAGGTTTTCCTTTTAACAGAAGGCAAACAAAAGGTATTTTTTGGCGGCGATGTTTTGCCAGAGCCTGAAGAACTGATCAAAAATTTTATCGCCAAATATGATTTCGATGGTAGAAAGGCTATGGAACTGCGCAAAGAATATGGTAAAAGAGCTGCCGCAGAAAACTGGGAATGCCTGTTTTACCACAGTAAAAGTGTGGCTACCGGCTTTGTAGATGAAATTGATGGCGGATTTAAAATAAGGTAGACTTTCTAATTTTTAACCGCAAAGTACGCAAAGAGAAGGCGCAAAGGGCGCGGAATGTCATATTCAGGATCCCCATTGCCGTCATTCTGGCGCATGCCAGAATCTCTTATTCTTTAACCACAAACACATAGGCCGCAAAACCCTTAGTAAAAACACTCCGTGCCTTCAGTGGATCCGTGGCTAAAATGCCACCGTATTTTTAACCACAGAGCACACAAAGAAAAGCACAGAGCGAACAGAGCAATATTTAAAACATTCCGTGCTTTCTGAACATCCGTGGCTGAAAGATAAAACTCAGCGCCCTCTGTGGTAAAATTTAGCACGACGAAAAAAGCCCCGGCAAATGCCAGGGCTTTTAGCTTTTCAAGCCTTCCTATTTATGTGGAGGGATAGGATTTATTTTTTAGCTACTAATTTCACAGCTAATTCAAACTCATCGTTAATCGCTTTATCACCAATGCTATCGAAGAATGATTTAGAACCATATTTGATATCATATTTAGTTCTGTCAACAACAATTTTACCAGCTAAAGCAGAAACAGTACCATCAGCGTTAACCGTTACAGTTGCAGGGAAGCTTAATGGTTTAGTAATACCTTTAATAGTTAAGTTACCTGATACAGTTACGTTAGCACCGCTACCTGCTACTTTAGTAATTACGAAAGTAGAAGTTGGGAATTTAGCCACACCAAAGAAATCGTCAGCTTTTAAGTGACCTTCTAATTTAGCGCTACCATCAGCATCTTTGATTGAGTTCATATCGATGGTGAAAGTACCACCAGTTACACTTTTACCATTAACAGCAAGTGAACCTGATTGTAAAGCGATTGTTCCGTTGTGAGAACCGGTTACTTTTTTACCAACCCAAGTAATGGTCGATTTTGCTGCATCTACAGTATAAGTAACTGGTTTAGTAGGGTTTTTAAAAGCTGATAAAGCAACAACTGCTACTAATAAAAAGATTGAAGAGATTTTTAATTTCATTTTCTGGTTTTTTAATTTGATACAAATATAGATCAACCTTTTAGCTGTTGTTATTGACCTATGTTAAGTTTTTCAAAAATAATCGGTTTTATTTAAAATCATTCTATTGACTGCAGATTTATAATAAAGGTTTAATTTGTTTACTTTTTAATGTGAAATAAAGTTCCCGGCATTTTTAAAGCTTATATTCGTTAAACCATTTTACATGATCAGAAAAATTTTAGCTGTTTTAGCGGGCTATGCCATATTTGTTATTTCGTCGCTTTTGCTTTTTAACTTATCAGGTCAAAAGCCACATGCAGAAGCACCAATAGTTTTCAAACTGCTTACCTTAATTTATGGCGGTGCCTTTTCTGCATTAAGTGGTTATGTATTAAGGCTCATTGCTAAAACCCGAAACCTCAACCTGAATTACATTTTAGCAATAATTATTGCCGGTTTCGCTACATTTTCACTTTTCAGTGCTAACGGCAGCCATTGGACGCAGCTTTTAGCTATATTTATCTTTGCACCGGCATCAATTGCAGGAGGCAAACTATACAGCAATAAACACATTTAATAGTAAGTACATGAACCACAAAGCAACATCCATCCGCCCCTTTATTGGTGCAAAAGATTTTGAAATATCAAGAAGCTTTTACCGCGACCTGGGTTTCGAAGAAACCACATTAGGCCCACAAATGTCTGTCTTTAAAACTGGTAACCTGGCTTTTTACCTCCAGAACGCTTATGTAAAAGACTGGATCGATAACACCATGATTTTTATGGAGGTTGACGATGCAGACCGTTATTATACCCAATTGCTGGCCCTCGATTTACCCGGCAAATATAAAAACGTAAAACTTATACCTGTCCGTCACGAAGATTGGGGTAGTGAGTGTTTCCTGCACGATCCATCGGGAATTTTATGGCACTTCGGGGCGTTTAAGTAGAAAACGAACGGAGGTCGGTGCGCCACCACGGAGATAAGAACTGAAACCAGCAATAAGGAAAACAATCCTGTAAGCGCTATACTGTATCAGTAAATCAAATAAATTGGCAAAAAAGCCTTAGTAATTAATCTCCAAAACTGTAAAGTTATAGACGGATAAGACCAAGGGTTACCGGCAAGCATAAAACTAACGCCTGCAAGCATAAAACTGACACACGCAAGCATAAAACCAGCACCGGCAAGCACAAAACTAGTACCTGCAAGCATAAAACCAGCACCTGCAAGCATAAAACTAACGCCTGCAAGCATAAAACTAGCACCTGCAAGCATAAAACTAGCACCTGCAAGCATAAAACTAGCACCTGCAAGCATAAAACTAACACATGCAAGCATAAAACTAGCACCTGCAAGCATAAAACTAGCACCTGCAAGCATAAAACTAACACATACAAGTACTGCACAAAGCACTTTAAGCAAATCTTGTCCCCCTTTGAAGGGGGCAGGGGGATGACCTAACCACTATCTCCCAACTATCATGCACGAACTATGCAGCCTATTACATTAAACCCTATATTTAAACCAAATCAATAACGCTAAAAATGAAGAATAAAATTTATGCCGCACTGTGTTTAACCACTTTGCTTTTTACCGCCACTAGCTGTAATGTTAACAGCAGCTACATCAACCGCGAAGAAGATAAAAAAGACGCAGAGAAAGTGGCTGATCAGTTTTACGAATTGCTTCAGAAAAAGGATTTTCAAAAAGTAGATCCATTATTGAGCACAAAATTCAAAGCTGCAACCAGCACCGAAAAATTAAACGACTATTTAAACGGAGCCTTAAATAAGTTAGGCGAAATTAAAAGCGAAAAGCTCGATCACTGGGAATCGAAGGTGGTAAAAGGTACCAATCCATCTGCAAATTACGTGCTTTACTACGTGGTAGAAAGAACAAAATACCAATCAAAAGAAACGGTTACATTAACTGCAGAAAACGACCAGATCAAAATACAAGGCTACAACGTAGATTCGGATGGCTTGCTGCTAGGCAAATAACATTCGCATTAAACAAAAAAATCTGCAAGCTTTATGAAAAAATTCATAAAACTTGCAGATATATCTAAGGAGATTGCCTGCCTGTAGCAGACAGGCTTCGTCGTACCTCCTCGCAATGACGCGAAGGGAATTACTTAAGGAACAATCTCTTCAAGGTAACTTTCAACTGGCGGACAAGCACAGATCAATGATCTATCGCCATGGCTATCGTTAACACGACCAACCGAAGGCCAGAACTTGCGCTCTAACACATAAGGCAGCGGGAACGCAGCAGTTTGACGGCTATAAGCATGCTCCCACTCATTTGCAGTGATCACTGAAACTGTGTGTGGTGCATTTTTAAGCGGGTTATCTGTTTTATCTAAAGTACCGTTTTCTACCTGGGTAATCTCATTTCTGATAGCAATTAAGGCATCACAGAAACGGTCTAACTCATGTTTAGGTTCCGATTCTGTAGGCTCAACCATTAAAGTGCCCGCAACCGGGAACGAAACCGTTGGCGCGTGGAAACCATAATCCATTAAACGTTTGGCAATATCAGTTACTTCGATACCGAAAGCTTTGAACGAACGGCAATCTAAAATCATTTCGTGTGCACAACGACCCTGAGCACCTGAATAAAGTACCGGGAAGTGTTGCTCTAAACGCTCTTTCATGTAGTTGGCGTTTAAAATGGCATATTTAGTTGCATTGGTTAAACCTTCAGCACCCATCATCGCAATATACGCATGAGAAATGATCAGAATTGAAGCTGAACCCCAAGGTGCAGATGAAACCGCAGAAATAGATTTTCCTTTATCGATATCCACAACAGCGTGACCAGGAAGGTAAGGAGCCAGGTGTTTAGCCACACCAATTGGGCCCATACCAGGACCTCCACCACCGTGAGGGATACAGAAAGTTTTGTGTAAGTTTAAGTGACAAACATCGGCACCAATATTAGCCGGGCTGGTTAAACCAACCTGAGCGTTCATATTTGCACCATCCATGTAAACCTGTCCGCCGTTAGCGTGAATGGTTTCGCAGATTTCGATAATACTTTCTTCAAATACCCCGTGCGTAGATGGATAAGTTACCATTAAACACGAAAGGTTATCTTTATGTAGTTCTGCTTTAGCTTTTAAATCTTCTACATCGATGTTACCGTTTTCTAACGATTTAACCACCACAATCTTCATATCGGCCATTGCCGCAGAAGCAGGGTTGGTACCATGTGCCGAAGCCGGGATTAAAGCCACATTACGGTGGAAATCGCCTCTATCATGGTGATAAGCGCGGATAACCATTAAACCGGCATACTCGCCTTGCGCGCCTGCATTAGGCTGCAAACTCATGGCCGCAAAACCAGTAATTTCGCTTAACCATTTATCAAGCTCATTGAAAACTGAATAATAACCCAATACCTGATCTGCCGGGGCAAAAGGGTGAATACGACCAAAGTGAGACCAGGTAACCGGAATCATTTCGGCAGTTGCATTTAATTTCATCGTACAGCTACCCAAAGCAATCATCGAGTGGCAAAGCGATAAATCTTTTGCCTCTAAAGATTTAATGTAACGCAACATCTCGTGCTCTGAGTGGTGTGCGTTAAAGATAGGGTGCGTTAAATAAGCTGAAGTACGTTGTAAAGCTTCAGGGATTACCGTTTCTACATTTTCAACCACTTCTACCTGATCGCCTGCAAAGCCTTTAGCTCTTGCAAAGATTTTAGCGATTAAAGTAATATCTTCAAAAGTAGTCGTTTCATCAACTGAAATGGTAACTGTATTACCTACATAATTTAAGTTGATTTCGTTATCCAGGCAGTAAGCGTGAATACCACCTTTTAAATCGCCTAAATCGAAACGGATTGTATCGAAATAAGCCGAATTTAACTGCTCGTAACCTAAGTTTTTCAAGGTAGTAGCCAAACTTACAGCTAAACCATGTGTACGTTCAGCAATGGCTTTTAAGCCTTTCGGACCGTGGTATGCGGCATAGAAACCAGCCATAATTGCCAGTAATGCCTGTGCAGTACAAATATTTGAAGTTGCTTTATCCCTGCGGATGTGTTGCTCGCGGGTTTGCAAAGCCATACGCAAAGCGTAATCGCCATGGCTATCGATTGTTACACCAATAATACGGCCAGGGATTGAACGTTTATACACTTCTTTCGTAGCAAAAAATGCTGCGTGTGGACCACCAAAACCCATCGGAATACCGAAACGTTGTGTAGTACCTACCACAATATCAGCACCCCACTCGCCCGGAGGCGTTAATAAGGTTAAGCTTAAAATATCGGCAGCAACCGTTAATTTAATGTTTAAGTTATGTAATTCAGCAGCAAAGTTTTTGTAATCGAAAACCTCACCGTTACCAGCAGGATACTGCACAATAGCACCAAAGAAATCTTCGGTAGCTACGAAATCCAAATGACTGCCAATAACCAGCTCAATGCCATAAGGATTGGCACGCGTTTTTAAAATATCGATGGTTTGGGCAAAAAGCAATTCAGAAACAAAGAATTTCTTAGCAGCCTGATTTTTACGTGTACTGTACTGCATAAACATCGCTTCAGCCGCAGCTGTACCTTCATCTAATAACGATGCATTGGCAATTTCCATTCCGGTTAAATCGATAACCATGGTTTGGAAATTTAATAAAGCCTGTAAACGGCCCTGTGCAATCTCTGCCTGGTATGGCGTATATTGGGTATACCATCCTGGGTTTTCGAATACGTTACGTAAAATTACACCCGGGGTAATGGTATCATAATAACCTTGACCGATAAAGCTTTTGAAAACTTTATTCAACAATGAAGTTTGTTTTAAAGCACCAAGATATTCAGTTTCTGACTTTGCTGCCGGCAAATTTAACGGTTGTTTTAACCTAATTGCCGTCGGAACAGTTTGTTCAATCAGCTCATCAATAGAATTAACGCCAACAGTGTGCAACATTTCGGCTGTATCGGCCTCATTAGGAGCAATATGGCGATTTTGAAAATCTTCCTTGTAATGGATATTTAAGCTCATGCGGTATGAATAATAAATTTGCGTGCAAAGGTAACAAAAACGCAGCTTTATTTCGCTATATATCAGTGTAAAAAAGGCGTCTTATTCAAGTTAAAAGCTACAAAAACAGTAGATTTTATGCATGAGCCAAAAGACAAACGTTTGTCCTTTTTAAGCAAATAGGATATTAGTTTGGAAAGCACGGGCAGTACTGAAATTTAAATTCGTTCCCGTTATCCGCTACAATCTTTTACCTAAACCTTATAGGTACTAACTTTCAACAGTAACATTTAAACCTATAAGGTTTGTAAAAGGATTTCCGCTGCTACCGGGTTTAAAAACGAAGCAACGGCAAAATACCCGATCCCAATAGATAAACCCGCTTAGGTCTTTAAGCTTTAGTCTTTCCCCTATTGTTGCACTTTCCAGCCTTCATCTTTACTCAGCTTCAGCTTATAAGTCTTGGTAATGAAGTTGCTGTTCTTATTCGCGTCTTTATCAAAAGGCTCAAAATCGGTAGTTACCATTTTTAAAGATACCGTAACCTTGGCCGTGCTCGAGTTTACCTGCGAGAAATCTACAGGTTTTTCATCTGCCAGTACATATTCTACCACTTTAACAGTAGCTTTATCGCGGTCTTGTTTCAATACCAGCGGACTTGCTTTATCGGTTAGCGTAATCTGGTAAACAAAACTGCTATCTTCTGAAAGGAATTTCTTTTTAGCCTCTTTTAAATCGAGTGTTACCAGTCCTTTGCTGGCCAGCGTTTTATATTTTCCCAGCTCAAACATATCGTTGGTGCTGTTGAATTTGATTTCACCAAAGTTAAAGCGTGTGGTTTTATACTCGGGATTTGCTTTCAGGTAATCGGTAATTACCTCGCCTGCCTCTTCCTGATTGATGGTGGTTTTCGTTTTACAAGCTGTAAAGCCTACAATAAGGAATGATAAAATATAAATGGTAAGTTTTTTCATAGTAAACGCGTTAAGCTTTTTAAAGGTATTTATTTTTAATTTAACCGCAAAGCGCTCAAACGTAATTACCCCTTTAAGGTTTAAACCACGAAGTCGCAAAGCACACGAAGGTTTGGGTAGGCTTTCATTCTTCTTGACCTGCTAAAGCAAAGCCTTTTTTTACCACAGAGGACGCTGAGCATTACACAGAGAGCACGAAGGCATATTGCCCGGTGCGTTCGGTGCTTTTTTCTTTGTGTACCTGATTTGGCCACAGATGCACACAACGTTTTTTGAATATAACTCGGTTTTCTCTGTGCCTTTTTCTTTGTGAACTCTGTGGTTAAAAAAGGGATTCTGACATGCGCCAGAATGACGGCTAGAATAGCTTTTCGATCAAAAACATTGCTAAATTTTACCACCGAGGGCACCGAGCTTTACACAGAGTAACATTGAGGCATATTGCTCTGTGAGCGCTGTGCCTTCTTTGTGGGCTCTGTGGTTAAAAACAGAGTTTCTGGCATGCGCCAGAATGACGACTTATTGATTTTGCACGTTCTGCCCCTTGCTCTATGCACTCTGTGCCTACCTCTGTGTGCTCTGTGGTTAAAAAGAGATTCTGGCATACGCCAGAATGACGACCATGATAACTTTGCGCGCTTTGCGCCTACCCTCTGCGTACTTTGCGGTTAAACGGTTAAACCGAGCTTATCTCCGTTTTAAAAACTTCAGGTTAGGCAAAATCATTGCCGAAAGAATAACCACTACTCCAACCCACCTTAAAAACGAAACCTGCTCCTGCAGTACAAAACCCGCCATCATTACCGCTACAGGTAGTTCGGCTGCACTTAAAATCGAACTTAATGCCGTACCAATTCTGGGCACCCCCTCTGCAAAACATAATGGTGGAATTACCGTTCCAAAAACAGAAATAATCAGCCCCCATTTAAGTAAACTCCCACCTAACGCGCCATTAAATAAAAATGCCGGCGGAAAGAGGATAAAAATCAGGATACAGGCACCCGTAATCATCAGAGCACTTTTCTTCAGCACCGGATATTCGTTACCAATCCTGCCGCTTAGCAATAAGAAACCCGCGTAAGATACCGCAGCCAGCAAGCCGAAACCAATTCCTTTTAAGCTCATGTCGCTGATATTTGTTTCTACCATACCACTCGCCAATACCGTTCCGCCCAAAACCAAAACTATAGCCAGCAACTGCAAGCCCGTAGGTTTCTTCTTAAAAAACACGAGCTCCATTAAAATACTCATCCAGATAAACTGCATCAGTAACACAATGGCCACCGAATTGGGTACAAGCTTTACCGACTGATAATAAAAAATACTGACTAATCCGGTACAAGTACCCGCCAATACCATTTTCCACCATGGGGTAAGTATAACTTTTTCTTTTGCCTTATATTTTGATGTACGGCTTTGAAAGAAAAACAATACCCATAAAATTACAGCGCCTAAAAAAGCCTGCGCACCGGTTACATCGCCAAGCGTATAACCTTCGTGGTAAGCCAGTTTAACAAAAGTAGAGAGTATGCCAAAACTACAGGCACCAAAAAAAACAAGGAGGATTCCTTTTAACATTTATAAAGTATCAGGTATTTAGTATCAGGTACAACTGGCTTGCTAAGCCTGCCTATTAAATAAGCTAATTACAACAATAGTTATAGCTTTAAGCTTTTTGCTTTAGTCTTTCTGCTTTTTAAGCAAGTTGCTGCAAATATTTCTGGATAGTAGTTTCCAAACCTAAATAAAGTGCATCGCTAATTAACGCATGGCCTATAGAAACCTCTAGCAAACCCGGAATACTTTGCGCAAAATAATGCAGGTTATGTAAATCCAGATCGTGACCGGCGTTAATACCCAAACCCAATTTATTGGCATGGTGTGCTGCAGCAATGTAATTCACTACTGCCTTTTCGCGGTCGGCAAAATAGTTTTGTGCATAAGCCTCGGTATAAAGTTCAATACGGTCAGTTCCGGTTTCTACTGCACCTTCTACCATTTCCACAACCGGATCAACAAAAATAGAAACCCGGATGCCTGCCTTTTGAAAAACCGCAACCATTTCTTTCAGGTAATCTTTGTGTTTAATCGTATCCCAGCCATGGTTAGAGGTAATCTGTCCTTCAGCATCAGGCACCAAAGTAACCTGTGCAGGTTGATTGGCCAAAACCAGGTCTACAAATTTATCTTCGCGGCAATTGCCCTCAATGTTAAACTCTGTTGCAATAACAGCTTTTAAATCGTAAACATCCTGGTAACGGATATGTCTTTCGTCCGGACGCGGGTGAACTGTAATTCCCTGCGCACCGAAACGTTCGCAATCTAATGCAACCTTAACCAGATCAGGATTATTACCGCCACGGCTGTTGCGTAGTGTAGCAATTTTATTGATGTTAACCGATAACTTTGTCATAAAACAAAGATAGCGCTTTGCCTTTGTTAATCTTAAACCTTGAAAAAATTTGACTTTTTTTTGCTCATATTTGCTTCTGGTAAATGAATATAAAGGACACTACATTATATAAGCTCCTCATTGCACTGATTGTACTGGTGAGCACCTTTGCCCTTTTCGGCGGTATTATGGAACCCGATTCGGCACTCTACGCTTCTATTGCCAAAAACATGGCGCTTAGAAACGATTGGGTTAACATTTATGTTCGCGGGGTAGACTGGCTCGATAAACCACACTTAACCTTCTGGCTGGCTGCAGTTTCTTTTAAAATATTTGGTATTAATGCTTTTGCCTATAAACTCCCCTCCTTCTTATTTGGCTTATGGGGTGCCTGGTATTTGTACAAACTGGCGAAGGATATCTACAGCGAAAAAACCGGACTCATTTCTGCCCTTATTTTTTTAAGTGCGCTCCATATCCTCATTTCTACATTCGATGTACGTGCCGAGGTTTATATTACCACTTTTACCCTGGCAGCCATTTACCATTATTACAAAGCACATCAAAATACTTTCTGGCATATTGTAGCAGGTTCATTTTTTGCGGCATGTGCCATCATGATTAAAGGCATATTTGTTTTAATTCCCGTTTTTGGTGGTTTTATCATTTACTGGTTCTTAACCAAACAATTTAAGCAGTTATTAAAACTAAAATGGTGGTTAGCCATTGTGCTCATCTTTGTTTTTATCATCCCCGAGCTTTATACCTTATATGTACAATTCGATTTGCATCCTGAAAAACTGGTATTCGGCAAAACCAATGTTTCGGGTTTAAAGTTTTTCTTTTGGGATAGCCAGTTCGGGCGCTTCTTTAACAACGGCCCCATTAAAGGCAAAGGCGACATTTCTTTCTTTTTACACACCACACTCTGGGCATTTTTACCCTGGTCGATACTGTTTTACACTGCAGTTATTAACCTGTTTAAAAAACAAAACCGCAAAGATTTACCTGCAGAAAGTATCATGATCTGGACGAGTGCTGCAATAACTTTCCTTTTATTTTCGCTTTCGAAATTCCAGTTGCCGCATTATATCTTAATCATTCTGCCCCAATTTGCCATCATCACTGCCTTGTATATTCAGAAACCCGAAGGCAAAAGTTTGAGGGTATTTTTAACGGTGCAGCATGTATTGGCGATACTGATTACCTTAATCCTTAGCCTTGTTGCTATTGCTTTTGATTTTAAAAACAATTATCCGGCCATCGGTATCTTAGTTGTGGTACTGGTTGTTTCTTTCTTCTTATTTAAAGGAATCAAGCCCGAAACCCTTCTAGCACGCAGTACTTTTATTTCGGTAAACCTCATGTTGTTCCTCTCTGTATTTTTCTATCCATCAGTTTTAAAATATGAATCGGGTATGGAAGCAGGCAATTGGCTAAAAGAAAATCATCCCAATGCCAAAGCATCAGTTTTGATGTACCCTGATGCCTATTCCTTTGATTTTTACGCACAGGGAGAGCCAAAATACTTTTGGAATTATGAAGAGCTGGATAAGTTTAGGGGCGATGAAAATCTGGTCGTTTACACACCTGAATCGGAACTGCCCAGATTAAAAAAAGAATATGGTGCCGAGGTGTTAAAATCGTTCGAATACTATCACATTACCAAGCTTACACCCAAATTTATCAATGCCAAAACGCGTCCTCAGTTATTAGAACATTTTTACCTGGTTAAATTGCATTAAAATGGATTTATTCTTCCGCATTATAAAGTTTGGATTGACTGGCCTGCTCGGAATGGCGATCGATTTCGGTGCTACATGGCTTTTCAAAGAAAAGATAAAGGTAAACAAGTATGTAGCTAATGCCATTGGTTTTACGCTGGCAGTAACCAATAATTACCTCATTAACCGGATATGGACTTTTGAGAGTACCAACAGCCACTGGGGAACCGAGTTCAGCAAATTTTTAGTGGTTAGCCTAATCGGCTTAGGCCTCAATACCGTTATCATTTACCTTTTCCACCAGCGCAAAAACGGCACTAATTTTTATGTAGCCAAGTTTTTCGCCATCGTTATTGTATTTGTCTGGAATTTCCTGGCGAATATGCTGTTTACGTTTAGATAACGTATGAATATTTTAACATTAAGGGATTAAGGCCATTAAGAAAGTGTACAACAGACTAAATTTCACTTAATTATCTTAACTTCTTAATGATAGGAATATTTCACCATTAAGAGCTTAAGGTCATTAAGAAAGTGTAAAACAGACTAAATTTCACTTAACTATCTTAGCTTCTTAATGATAGGAATATTTCACCACTAAGAGCTTAAGGTCATTAAGAAAGTGTAAAACAGACCAAATTTCACTTAACTGTCTTAACTTCTCCTATGATGAAAATTATGCGTAATGCTATTTAGAGTAGCTGCAAATGGTTCTAGATGTACTAATTTAACTTTTTGCTTTGAATACGGCAAAAGCAATTTGAGGTTTTTATTTTTTACGCTAAAAACCTTCCTATTTAATTTTCTGATACAATTGCCAATCAATCTCCTATAAGCAGACATCCTGTTATTGGAGCTGCAAGATCGCGTTCATATTATTTTTTAAAACGGCAGCCGTAATCTTAATGGTACAGACACCTTAATGGGCTGTAGAAGTTAACGTTCGGTCCGCCATTTATAACAAAACAGATTGGTCTTATACTGTATTGTTTTTCTTTTATTGAACTACAGCCGGAACATAACCGCACTGGTTCCTCATTACAAACCTAATCCTATTCAACATTTTCCGTGCAATTTTTATAATCGCTTTATTTTTGCTTATCCCTTTACAAAATTTCCCAAAAGCCATCGTCATAGCAGGATCCAACCTGACAGCAACCCAGCTTGCCTCAATGAGTTTTTCTCTTAACTGATGATGGGCACGATGGGTTAGCCCTAGCACCTGCTCTTTATCACCACTACCGTATACTCTTGGAACAAGCCCTAAGTATGAACATAAATCATCCAGTTCCCTAAACCGATATATATCACCTATCTCTGTTATAAATAATAAGGCCGTAATCTCACCTATCCCAGGAACACTCCTGAGAAGCCCAATTTTTTGCTTATACCGTTCAGCCTTCGACAGTAACCTAACCTGTTTGGTGGCCGCAAGTACCATCTGGCGTGTCTGTTCATAATTTTGAATCAACAGATTAAGATGTATTCTGGCGGATGTACCTAAGTGAAGTGTTTTAAGCCATTTAATAAAGTTTTTCGACCAGTAACTCCGATCCCCATCAGTTTCTATTCCCTGAAAATTTAGCCAGCTCCTGATCTGGTTTTTGCAACGGGTCTGGTTCTTAATTATTTGCTGATAAATACGGATGATCCCTCTGTCTTCCTGTTGTTCCAGTGTTGGAACAAAAATGCCCTTAAGCGCATTCTTGC
>NZ_FMZH01000018.1:10329-70756 GCF_900101435.1 Pedobacter soli | reverse complement strand
CTTTTGCCGTATTCAAAGCAAAAAGTTAAATTAGTACATCTAGAACCATTTGCAGCTACTCTAAATAGCATTACGCATAATTTTCATCATAGGAGGAGTTAAGGTAATTAAGGTTGTTTTTCTTAATGTCCTTAAAAACCTCGCAGGTTTAGCTCGTTTCTTTTATTATTTAAAAACCTGCGAGGTTTAACCTTTCAAAACGGGATATACCTGCTTTGGTCTTTTTACTTTAAGCTTTTAATAATAGCCCTGATGGCAGTGGAAATCCCTTTTAGCTGGAGCAGACACACTAAAGCTTGTGTAAGGCCTCCAAAAGGATTGCAACGTACAACAGGACGGAACCTTTGCTACAAGCACTGGCTTTGCGCTTCTAAAAAATAGCTACTTTAGTCTTTCAGCCTAAGCTTTTTTAAACCATTAAGGAGTTAAGGTAATTAAGGTTGTTTGTACTGAAGCATATCTTTCTTAATGTCCTTAATCCTTTAATGATAAAGAAAACAGTGGATGCTTACCTGCTTGTTTTGCTAAGGTAACAGCCATCTGATTACGCTTGTTAAAAAATGTAAAATCTTTTAAGCTCAAGCCAATAAAACCGTATTATTGTAATATTACGTAGATATGGCTATGATGAATTTGAACCTGAAGAAACTGGCTTTCCTTACTTTTTTATGCGGTGTTAACTTTGCCGTTTACGCACAGAATAAAAATGTACAGCTCCCGGCCAATTGGTTTAATCTCGACTTAATTGAAAACGGTTACTTTGGTATCAGTACTGAAAAAGCTTACCGCGATTTATTAAAGGATAAAAAGCCCAAACAAGAGATTATAGTAGCCGTAATTGATGGTGGGGTAGATACAAGTCACCCAGACCTAAAAAACGTACTGTGGACCAATAAAAAGGAAATTCCAGGTAATGGGATCGATGATGATGGTAATGGTTACATAGATGATATTCATGGTTGGAATTTTATAGGCTCTAAAAAAGGAAATCTTGAGTTTGATAACCTCGAATTGGTGCGTTTATTACGTATCTACACGCCCAAATATCAATCTACTACCAATTTAACACCTTTAGATAGTACGCAAAAGGAAGAGTTCAGGTTGTATAAGAAAATGGTTGGCGATTTTGGTAAGAAATACGAAGATGCCAGTAATACTTTTTCGGTATTGATTGCCATTAACAAGGTATTAGATTCGGTTGCAAAAATCAATAAAAAGGAAATTCCCACATTAGCCGACATAGACCAGTACAAAGCTGATGATGAAACGGAAGAACAGGTAAAAACAATTATCAGAAAAGGTGCTAAAGAAGACGGTGGTTTCGAAAAGTTTTATAAAAACATTAAAGATGGCTACAAACAGTATGATGCCATGCTTAAGTATAATTTGAACCCTAAATACGATATGCGTGCGGAGTTGGTGGGCGATGATTACAACGACGCTAACCAGCGCAATTACGGAAATAACGATGTAAAAGGGCCCGATGCTTTTCATGGTACACACGTTTCGGGGATTATTGGTGCCGACCGGAATAATACGGAGGGTATTTTGGGGGTAGCCAACGCGGTAAAAATTATGGCCATCAGAGTGGTGCCAACAGGCGATGAACGTGATAAAGACGTAGCCAATGGTATTCGTTATGCAGTAGATAATGGTGCCCGCGTAATTAACATGAGCTTTGGTAAAAGTTATAAGTGGGATAAAAAAGCTGTAGATGAAGCGGTGAAATATGCCGAGACTAAAGGAGTTTTACTGGTGCATGCCGCAGGAAACGATAATCAGGATAACGATGTGGAAGAGAATTTTCCGAACAAGTTTTTTGATAGCAAAGAGTCTGAGGCTTATAAACAAGCACATAAAAAAGCAAGTAAACCTGATTTTACTCCACCGCGACCTAATGCTCAGTATGGGGGCATGGGGATGCGATCTCCCTACGACAGAACTTCGGCTTTAAAACCCGTGCCTGTTGATACGGCTAAATTTAATCTGCCTCATGCAACAAACTGGATAGAGGTAGGGGCAAGTGCCTATAAGGACGATGATAACCTGAAAGCCGATTTTTCGAATTACGGAAAATACAATGTAGATGTTTTTGCTCCTGGTTTCCTGATCAACTCAACTGTTCCGGGGAATAAATACGAAGAGGCTGACGGAACGAGTATGGCATCGCCGGTTGTGGCTGGCCTGGCCGGTTTAATTTTAAGTTACTACCCTGAATTGAAACCAGCACAGGTAAGGGAAATTATTATGAAATCGGTATCGAAAGTTACCCATAAAATTAAATACAAAAACGAAAAGGGCGAGAACGTTCGCGTGTTGTTTAGCGAGATCTGCGTAAGTGGTGGTATTGTAAATGCGTATAACGCCTTAAAACTGGCCGAAACCTACAAATAGTTAACGTTGTTTCTTAACGTCGTGTATTAGCGGTTTAAGAAACTGCTGAATGGTACCAAATGGATATTGTTTGCCTTTTAAATAGGCGATAAAGTTGTCCATACGCGCAATCATTTGCTCCCCTGTATTTTTGCGTACATAGGCCGGGAAACCAAAACGTTCAAAATCATTCAGATCGGTAAATTCCCATGGGTGAAAATAGATGTTCAGGTAATGATCTTTTTGATATGCCCATTTGGCTAAGCTTTTGTAAATACCCAAAGGAAGGTTATGAAAAGATAGCCAGAATAAAGGGAACCTGACCCATGGACTTACCGAAGCGGGAAGCTGCAATACATTGTTTTGCTTAAAATAGGTTCGCGAAACATGAAAATTATTGTAGCGTCCCGGTAAATAGGTGGGGTTGATAGAAGAGTTATAGCTATAACCAGCCTTTTCTACTTCGCGTTCATCAACGGGCATCATCCTCGCCATGCGGTAACCGATAATTTCCTGTCCCGAAAGTTCTTCGAGTTTTAATTTCGATTGCAATAAATGTTCAGGCTTAAAATCAGAGTGGTAATAACCATGCGAAGCCAACTCATGACCGGTATCAACAATTCTTTTGATCAGGTCGGGAATATTTTCTGCAAAGGTTACGGTGCAGAAAAATGTAGCTTTTACCTGGTGTTTATCCAAAAGATCTAAAATAGCAATGGTCCCTACCCTCGAAATGGAGATCTGATCTTCAAAAGAAATCGTTTTTCCATATTCAAAAGGCATATCGAACTCTTCGATATCGAAACTTAACAGAACCATTTATTATTGCTTAATATTAGTTGAACGGATAATGTAATTGGGACGGTTTTTAGCCTGCATAAACATCTTACCTACATATATGCCTATAATGCCCAAAATAATAAGTTGTAGCCCCCCGAAAAATACTATGGTCATAATTACCGATGCCCAGCCCGAAACCTCAACATGGTTAACGAATGCGTAAATAATATAGGGTACGTAGAGCACAGAGGCAAAAGACAGGATAAAACCGAGATAAACTGCTGTGTAAAGCGGCTTGATGCTGAAAGAGGTAACACCATGCAAGGCCAGCCTAAGCATCTTTTTTAAGGTGTATTTACTTTGCCCCGAGAAACGTGCTGCAGGATTATATTTAATGGCATATTGCTTAAAGCCCAGCCATTTTACCAGGCCGCGGAGGAAAGGTTCATTTTCGTGAAAATTACGGAAAACATTAACCACTCGCTGATCGAGCAGACGGAAATCTGCAGCTCCGGGTTCCAGATCGATATCTGAAAGCCAGTTTAAAACTTTATAGAACAGACTCGATGAGCTTCTTTTACCTTTAGATAAATTTTTATCTTCTTCGCGGATGGTGTACACTACCTCATAACCGGCTTCCCATTTGGCAATCATCTCCGGAATCAGTTCCGGCGGATGCTGCATATCGCAATCCATAGAAATTACACAATCTCCAAAAGCATGGTCCATACCCGCCTTAACTGCTAGCTGGTGACCAAAGTTTTTAGAAAATTCGAGAAAGAATACATTTTCGGCCGTGGCTGCATATTCTTTTATTTTTTCGAGCGTATGGTCGGCACTGCCATCATCAACCAAAATGATTTCGTAATTGTAACTAAGCGTAGCAAAAACCTTTTTAATACTTTCGGCTATTACAAAAATATTATCGGCCTCGTTATACGCTGGGATGACTATAGAAACTAATTTCTTCATTTATCGGCAATCAGATAAGACTCAAAATCTTCCTTCATCATTTGGTAAACAATGGTAAACCAAATCAACACGCAAGGTAGGGCTTTAAGTGAATATAGACGAATAAATTCTTTAACTGGCCTTGGGAAAATATCGGTTGGCGACAAGCTGGTAAGGATAAAAGCGAAGACAAACAATGCAATTATCCAGCCTTTTTTCTCTTTCTGAATGCTAAACCAGATGGCTACACCAGCAAAGGCAATAACATAGGTAGGCGATTCTGATCCGCTGCTGAAAATAACGGTAAAGATTAATGTAGATGCCAGAAGCATCAACCTGAAACCGGTATGTTTAAACTGAGCAATCCTTAAATAAGGTAAGCCAAACAAAATTACCCCACCCAATAAAAAGGGCATGTTCGGAATAGTTACATCACCCGTTATCCTTCTGGCCATGCCCATCAGCGAAATATCCTGAAAAGAAGTTAACGATGCATTTAGCTCATTTTTATGGGCGAGCGATTGATACCAATCGCTGTAAGATTGTATAATGAATGCCGGCGAGGAAATAAGCATAGGCAATGCAAAGAGTAAAGCGAATGCTGCCAAGCCTGCCAAAATAAATTTCAACTTGTTTTTGGTAAAGAAGAAGAAAGCTAAGCCAACAATGCCGTACAACTTAACTAAAGTACCTAAAACAATAAAAAAGGCCGATTGTATTTCTTTCCTTTTAACGAGATAGGAAAAACTCAGCAATATAATTCCGGTCAGCGCAATGTTAAACTGAAAGCTAAACAGTGCCGTAAGTGTTTCGTGGGCGCAAATCCAGGCGATAACCGATCTCGTTTTAAGATTAAGTGGCAAACTGTAAATACCCCAAAGTAATACCGCTACGTTGGCTATGTTCCAGAGGATAGAACCTACGCCATCGGGTAATAAAGCAAAAGGAGCAATGAGTACCGAAAATACAGGGCCATAATGGTTACTGTCGTTATATTCGGGGTAGTTGAGGTATAAGTTTTGTAAATCGGTAGTATGCCAATACACATATTTAAAAATAAGGTAATTGTTATACGAGTGATGATGGTATTGTTTATACCCCGCTACAATAGCCAGAATAAGGTAAATAGCAATCAGGCATTCCTTTTTTAGCAGGAATGAGATTAGTTTTTGACGTTTAACGTTTTGAGCAGGAATCATTGTTTTTGGCGCTGCAATATAACTATTTTAACAGTTCCGCCGATAATATATTCTGTTTAGGGTTGGGTTGATAAGAGAGATTGTCAGGGAATCATCTTTATGGTTTAAATTTAATCACGGTAAACGAATAAGCCGGTATTTCGAGCGGTTGCCCGGCGGTAAGTGTGATGTTGCTGCTTACAGGCAAAACTTTTTTATCGGCAGGGTTTCCAGATAGGACTGTTTTGGTGGCCTTAAAGCTTTGTTGTTTCAAATTTAAATCCAAGGTGGTATTTACTGCTACCGGAAGCAGGTTAACCAGTTTAACGGTAATTTCGCCGCTTGTTGCATCTTTAACCATTGAGCAGGCTACCCTTTTCTTAGCTGCTTCCTGATTTGCGGAAAGTACTACAGTAGAGGGTATATAAGTATCGCCACCATTCTGTCCATATAATTGTTGTACATAATAGCCAATAGTAGGCTTCACCTCGGTATTGTTAAAATAAATTAAATCCGGATTCCATTGCGTGTGGCCCTCTTTGGCAATCAATGGTGCGTAAGAAGCCATACTCACCACATCGCCATTCCGCTCAAGCGAAATCAGGTATAATGCTTCGGATAAGGAGGTTTCCAGATTGGTTTTATTTCCGCCGGGAAGACTTGCTGCATATTCGCCCAGATAAACTTTTGATTTATTGCGATCGTAATTATCGTAATAATCCTGATTGTTAATAAACCAACCCGGCGATTGATAATAGTGTTCATCAATAATCGGAACGTTTAGATGAGAAGCAATTTGCCAGCCTGCATCGTAATCGCTGCCTTCAAAAAATGGTCCGGCAGTGCCGATAACGGTAATCTCAGGATGAGCTTTTCTCAGTGCTTTATAAATCATGGCAAATCGCTCGGCAAATACTTCGGTAATCTGATCTTCGTTACCTATGCCAATGTACTTTAAATTAAAAGGTTTTGGGTGACCGGCCTCCGCCCGTTTTTTGCCCCATTTGGTTTTAATATCGCCATTGGCATATTCAACCAGGTCAATAATATCCTGGATGTAAGCATCCATCTCACTCATTGGAATACCGCCCTGTTGTCCGCCACCACCTGTTGATGAATTCTGGCAAGGTACGCCTGCTGCAATAACCGGAACAGGAGCGGCACCTATATCTTCGCAAAACTGAAAGTATTCAAAATACCCCAGTCCCATGGTTTGGTGGTAGCCCCAAAGGTTACGGTCGGGTTTGCGCGATTCGAGCGGACCGATGGAGTTTTTCCATTTGTAAATATTGGCAATGCCATCGCCATGGGCCAGACAACCGCCTGGGAAACGCACGAAACGTGGCCTGATGCCAGCAATTGTTTCGGCCAGGTCGGTCCGCAAACCATTTTTACGGTTTTTAAAGGTGTTTTGCGGAAATAAAGAAACCATGTCAACTGCAAAACGGCCCGGAGTTTCGATTACCAGCTCAAGTTTGGCATCTGCAACATCAGCACCAGGTGTGAGGGTGACTGCTTGTTTTTGCCAGTTTGCAGCACCAATTTTTAAGGTAGCCTGTGCAATAATACCAGCTTTGGCGCTGGTAAGCCTTATTTTAAGGTTTAACTTTTGTTTATCCAGCAATTTTGTAAACATCGAAAAAAGATAAGCCTCGCCTTTTTTTAGGGCTATACCGTCAAAACCACTGTTACTTAAAGTAGCACCTGCAGCAGTAGCATTTATCGCTGCGTAGTGTGGATTGTTAGGGTGAATTGGCGAAACCGAATCGATTTTCAAACTGGCACCTGTTATTGTCCAGGCATAAGTACTGTTCCAGTTTTTGTCGTTAAAACCTTTGTCGAGCGGGTGATATTCAAAATCACGGTTTTGGATCAGTTCTGCATAAAGTCCGCCGTCGGCAGCATAGTTTAAATCTTCGAAAAAAACACCCGTAAGCATATTACTGATGGCTTTTGCTTTTTCAGGCTCGAAAGCTATTTTGGCCGTCACCTGCTTTAAGCCACTGAAACGGAAAGCATCATCTTTAGCTTGCTCTGCATTCTGTTTACTTTTATAGTCCTGCAGTTCGAAGGCTTTTTTCAAGGCTAAAATATCGCTCCAGGGCAGATAGAACATTTGTCCATCCTGTTTACCATCCATATTAATTGCAGTACTTGCATTACGATAGGCCGATGCGGTTACAGGCTTTGCGGAGGTGTAATGACTTAAATCTTTAGATTTTACTTCGAAATATTTTCCTTCAGCATCGGTATATATGAGGGTATATTCATCAGTACCCGCATTATAGCTAATTACTGGTCGCAATACATTTTTGCCACCTGCTACGTATGGATAGCTTTGTGGTTTCCAGTTAATCAGATTAGCCGATTGGGCAGTGGCAAACTGCATGGCTTGGTTATTTAAGCTCCAGGCACAAATCCATTGTTTATTTTTCCCCTGGATGAGATAGGGACTGATCATTTTCTTTTCGCTACCCCAACGCCCGTAATCGCTTTTTAAAAAGATGTAATTATTGCCAACCGGCGTCCAGTGTTGCTTATCCAAACTCCAGGCAAAGCGTAACCCATTTGTATTGTATGCAAAAAGGTATGCAGAGTCCGGTTCATTTTTTTTCAGTGCGAATACATTTACGGCAAGGAGTAAAAGAATGGCGAGTGGCAATAATCGTTTATTCATCTGTTTGAGCTGATTCGTTAAAATTTCATGTCTAAATTCCAGTTGCGGGCCAGTGCTGTGGCTTCTTTTTTGGTGAGGTGTATTACTGCACCGTGTTTGGGCGAAGAGAAATTGGTCGATTTCATTACGCCTTCGTTAAAACGCCCCAGGTTGGTGAAATTGGTAAAGTCGCTGGTTTCGCTAAAGCCAAAATTGTGTGGTGTAATGCGGTAGATATCGTAAATGAGCACCCATTTGTTTTCGCCAATGCGTTTGTAAACCGTCGGGGCTTCACAGCCTACTTTTTCGGGATCATACCAGCGATCGTCGTACTCATAATCTTTATTGATAGATGAGGAAACCGCTTGTTTAACACCCGAGGTGCCATCATGCGGAACATAAAACATGTGGAAACGATCGCCAACTTTGGTAATATCGGCATCGATATAAGATACATCTTTAGGGTATTGAAAAAGTAGCTTAGGTTGCGATTCGAATTTGGTAAAATCTTTATCCATGTAAGCATAATAAAGCTTGTCTTTACCATTGGCAAAACGCATGGTAAAATAAATCATCAGCTTATTTTCTTTTTCGTCGAAAATGAGTTCAGGAGCCCAGGCACAGCCAATATCGGCCAATTCGGGGAAAGATTGGTCTACGCGTAAAACCCGGTGCGACCAATGGATGAGATCTTTCGATTTCATGAGCACCAGCCCGCGGTTATTGCCCCAGCCATAAGCTTTGCCATCGCGTTCCCATTCAGTGTTGCGGTAACCGGCCTTTTGGCCGTAAATGTGTAAATCGGTTAAAGCCATGTAAAACATACCATCCGGACCGCGGTAAATGTGCGGATCGCGAATACCTTTTTGCTCAGCTATAGTATCGCCGGCAATAACGGGTTTGGCCTGGTTTACATCGGTAAAGCTGTAGCCATCTTTACTCAGGGCCATGTACAAACCATGTGTATCGTCTTTAAAATACACCATCAGGTAGGCAGCCATGTCTTTTTCGCGGGGTTGCCGTTTTTGTTGCGCACAAAGACCGATGGAGAGGAGCATGCAGATGAGACAGGCCGCCGTACGGTAAAAAATAATCATTGGCTTTTATATTTGGTTTAGCAGATTGATTCCACTAAAATAATAAATAATCGTCATTATAACGATTATTTATTTCCAACAATAAAAGGTCTTTTAAATTCCTTCTGCCAGGGGAGTGGGAACAACCTGAGTTTCCTTATGCAGTTCTTTGCTCCTGATGCGGCTCAGGGTTTCGAGGCGCATACCCAGATAACTGGCCAGGTAACGTTGCGGAATCCTGCTCATGTCTATTTTTTTGCTTTCTTCGAGCGTGCGGTAGCGCCGTAATGCATTTGGAATTCTGGCCAGGATCGATCTTTCTGAAGCTGCATAATAATGTAAGGCCAAAAGTTTGCGGCCAATTACGTTGGCTTCTTCGTATTTGGCGTAGGTGGCATCAATTAAAGTATAAGGTATCCGGATCAGTTCGCATTCTTCCAGTGCCTGAAGATATTCTACCGAATGATAGGCTTTGTGATCGGGATGGCGGATGGCGCCAACAATGTTATTACCGAAACTGAACCAGGTGGTAATATCTTTCGTGCCGTCTTTAACAAATCCGCGAACGATCCCGCTTTTTACAAAATATAGGGCCGCGTTACTGTCAATCGGCGAAACAATGTGTTTGTTTTTTCTAACCGTAACCAGCGAACAATGTTTTTCATAGTCGGCAATCAATGGTTCAGAAACAGGATAATACTGTTCAAAGAATTGAATCAGTGGCTGTACAAAAGAGCTGTTTTTGGGATGGAGCATCATATTGTAACTTTTTTTATTGAATAAATTTTTACAAAAGCAAGCATTTAAAGTTGCTAATGGGTTAAGAAGGCTGGTTTATAAACCAGATGGCTGCGATTCATCCATTAGAAAATGATGTTTTTGCTGTGTTTGGTTAATTAGATCTTACCTACGAAAAATATAGCCAAGAGGTTTTTTTAAATAGGATTATTTATACAAAAAATGTTGTAATAATAAAGTTACGTAATTTATCTGGTAAAAAAATATGTGCAGTAAAATTCGCTTTCTGAATTTAACTAAAACTATCTGTCGGCGATCAGGTTAGAAATAATAAGACAAATGAAAGATATGGAAAAAAAAGATACTCAAAGACACGTGATTACCGAACTTACCACTACCGGATTACAAGCTGCAACAAAAAAACTGGGTGCTACAGCGAGCCGCAGGCAGATTAGAAAAGGTGTTTCCGAAAATATTGGTTTTATAGATCAGTTATTGCGGTTAACTTTAATGAAAAACAATGATCCTGAAAAAAAAATGCAGCGGAACATTGAATTGGGTGCATTGGGGGTAATTGCCCTGAATAGTTTTTATAAAGGCTTTAAGCGAAAAAAGAAATTATGGGTGCTAGAGGGCGTTTTTTTAACGACCGCTTTGGCTGGGGTAATTTTAATGCTGGAATTGCGCTATAATCAGAACCAGACCGGAAAAACCAATTAAGCCATTTGTTTTAACCTGGATGTTTTAGCTTGTTTAATATGGTTCTCCAGAAACTGGCCAATACCTGTTGTCGCATAGCCCATCAATCGTGAATTTTCACCCAGTTCTGACGATACAATGGTTGTTTTTTCTCTGATTTGGGTCATACAATAGGTATTAATGGCCTGTTGCATGGGTAAGGTTATGTATTGCTTTGCTTCTGCAATTTTTCCGCTTAAGATAATCAGTTCGGGATTAAACAGTTGAATAAGCATGGCAATACCTTTGCCCATATGTGTACCAATATTGGAAAGCAACTGAATTGCATATTGATCGCCTTTGTTTGCAGCAGCAATGATAACGGCAGGTTCTATCCTTTCGAGTTCTTCGTTACTGAGTTTATTCAGCATGGAGTTTTTGCCCGATAAAATCCCTTTTTTGGCCATTTCTGATAGGGCATTGCCAGATGCAATGGTTTCCAGGCAGCCGTGTTTGCCACAGTAGCACAGATCGCCATTTTCTACAAAGGGGATATGTCCCAGTTCGCCGGAAAAGCCACAGGCCCCGGGCCTCAATTTACCATCCATGATGATGCCCAACCCAACGCCCCAATCCATCAGTAAAATAAGTGCGTTTTTTTTTCCTTTGGCCATGCCATGCGTAGATTCGGCCATGGTAGAGCCGTTTACATCATTCTGTATCACTACCGGCAACTTCAGCATATTTTCAAAAGCAGCAGTTAACGAAATGTTTTCTACATCGTTTAGAAAATAGCTGTAATTCTCTCCCCGTACAGCATCAATCAGGCCAGGCATACCCACACTGCAGCCAATCAGTTCATTTGTAGAGATATTTTGCGATTCAAGAATTTCCTGTAAATGTGTATTTAAAATGTGGAAGAAATCGGCCCGGCTTTTTGAGATGGGGAGTGCGATGGTTCTGGGGCCAAATATGAAATTGTAATTGTTATCCATGATGGCTATTTTAGTGTGGAAAAGCTCGATATCGATACAAACAATCAGGATTTTTTTATCCTTTAAACGATAAAGATCCGGTTTCCTGCCACCCATTGATACGCCATAACCTTTCTTCTCTATCCAGCCTTCATCTGTTAAACTGCCAATGAGTTTCAAAATACTGGGTGTACTCATATTCATCATATCGCATAATGCCGAAACCGGCGAAGGGCCCATGCTGAAAAGGTATTTAATCAGCTCATATTTCTGAATTAGCCTTTTATTCCCTTCATGGTTAGATATGTTATTTAATAGGTTAAGATTCATGGATATTTGGTTCAGTTTGGCTAAATATATAGAACTTCTATTAAAATTTTATAAAAGTTTTTTTCATACGTAAAGAAATAAACGATGTTTTGTCTTTTTAACAATTTCTTCCTAACATTAACTAACCAAATATGCTAGTTAGTGCCCCCTATACCCTGTTTTGAAAAAAGTATAATGCATTGCTACTAATTTTAAACTGAACCGTCAGATAAGTTTATTTCTACACAACAACCAAAATGAAAACTAAAGAAGAACCACAAACAAACTCCAGAAGAGATTTTATTAAAAAAACGGCAGTTGGCCTTGCTGCCTTTACCATTGTGCCCCGTTATGTATTGGGCGGACAAGGCTTTATTGCGCCCAGCGATAAGTTAACCAAAGCGGTTATAGGTGTTGGGAGCATGGGAAGAGGGCATTTTACTTACGATGGCACGCAGGTAGTTGCTATTTGTGATGTGGATACAAGGCATATTGCCAAGTCGTTGCCAATGCTGGATAAAGGCGTAAAAACCTTTAGCGATTACCGCGAATTATTGAAACTACCCGAAGTAGATATCGTACATATTGCTACCCCGCCGCACTGGCACGGTACCATGGCTATTGATGCGGCCAATGCCGGCAAAGATATCTGGTGCGAAAAACCCATGACCCATACCATCGGCGAAGGTAAAAGGGTAATGGAAGCCGTACAGCAACATGGCCGTATGTTCCGTTTAAATACCTGGTTCAGGTTTAAAGATACTTTTTATGGAATGGGGACTACCGTAAAACCCATTAAAAAACTGGTAGATAGTGGCTTGTTAGGCTGGCCTTTAAAAGTTACTGTAAGTAAGCATACCGGTTACGATTGGAAATTTTACTGGGTAGGTAAAGAAAATTTACCTGTAGAGCCTGTACCGGCTGAATTGGATTACAATTCCTGGTTAGGCCCGGCGCCATTTAAACCGTACAGCACCCACCGTGTACATGGTACTTTCCGTGGATATTGGGATTACGATGGTGGTGGTTTAAGTGATATGGGCCAGCATTATATCGACCCGATTCAATACTTTTTGGGTAAAGACGATACCAGCCCGATTTCGGTTGAGGTTGATGCCCCACAGCAGCATAGTGATGCAGTAGGTACCTGGAGAAGGATTACCTATACCTATGCAGATGGTTGTCAGATTATTTTAGATGGCGAAGGTAAAGATGCCAATGTGCCTTATATAGAAGGACCAAAAGGAAAGCTATATCCAGGCTTTAAATCCGATATTCCGGATTTGGAACGTAAACTGGCTGCATTCCCTGATCCGGCACCACAAATGACGGATTTTGTTACCTCGGTAAAAACCAGACAGCAATTTGCCCTGAATGAACAGAACGGACACCGCTCTTGTAATATCGTAAATATTGGTTTGGCAGCACTCCGCCTGGGGCGCTCGTTAAAATTCGATCCGGTAAAACAGGAGTTTATTGACGATGAAGCAGCTAATAAACTGATTAACCCGGTTATGCGCGCACCATTCACCATATAGTTCACCTCAACCAAATTCTACAACAATTTTTAATTGATAACAATGATCAAGAAATTAATATTTGCGCTGTTGGCTATTGTGATGTTGCAACAGGCGATATATGCACAAGATAAAACCGACCAGCGTACCACAACTACCCGTATTGCCGACTTGCTGGCCCAGCTGCCTGCACGTGATGGCAAACAGCTGAAAAGAAATATGCAGGAAATTGCCGATTTAGGCGAAGAAGGCTATGTAACCCTGGTTGGTGGCTTAGCCCCGGGAGCTAAAGAAAATGCTGTAATTGAATATGCTGTGAGCGGATTTTCGGCTTACGTGAGTCAAACCGGACAAGAAAACCTGCGTAAAATGAGTGCTGCTGCCTATTGCAAGGCGCTGGCTAAATTGAGCGATAACCCGAACAAAGCTTTTGTAATCAGTCAGTTCGAGTTGGTGGGTAATGATGCCGCTATTGATTGTATTGCACCTTATTTAAAAGATGAAGTACTTGCCGATCCGGCAGCGAGATCTCTTGCCAAAATTAACACCGAAAATGCTACCGCTGCTTTACTGGCTGCTTTGCCAGCAACAAGTGGTAAAGCACAACTGGCTATTGTAGACGCCTTGGGACACAGCCATTCTAAAAAAGCAGCTGCAGCCATCCAGAACCTTTTTGCTGGGAAAATGAGCAGCGATGTGGCCAAAGTTTGCCTGTATGCACTCGCTAACATTGCCGATCCGGCTTCGAAAACAGTGCTGGCCAATAGTGCCAACAACGTAGGCTTTAAACCCGAAAATACCAATGCCGTTGATGCTTACATCGTTTATGCCAATAACCTGATGTTAACCGATAAAGCATTGGCTACAAGCATTGCGAAAGAAATATTAGAAAAAGCAAAAGGCGACGATTTGGTACATACCCGTACCGCTGCACTAAAAATAATATCAGCAACGGAGCCCGATTATTTGTTAACTGCCTTAAACGACCCGAATTTCCAATACCGCGCAGCTGCCCTGAAATTTGCAACTGCCAATTTGCTTGCCGGTAAAGGTACAGCCGATACCTGGCTAAGTAAACTGGCTAAAGCCGATGCCGAAACACAAGTAGCCATTATTAAAATGCTGGCTCAGGCTAAAGTACAAACTGCATTACCGGCAGTAAGCAAACTCATAAACAGTAAAGATGAAAGTGTAAAGTTAGCGGCGATTGAAGCTACCGGAAGTATCGGGCAGGAGACTGCGTTAGCTACTTTACTCAAATCGATGGCTAAGGCTGATACCGCAACATTAAATGCCTACAGCAATGCTTTGCTGAGAATGAAAGGCAATGGAGTAACTACTCAGGTAGCAGCCTTTATTCCAAAAGCTAAACCAGCTGCTCAGGTGGCATTAATTAATGTACTGGCGGCCCGTGCAGCGCACAGTGAGTTGCCAGCCATTTACAGCCTGCTTAAAAATAAAAAACCTGAAGTTAAAAGTGCGGCTTTCAAGGCTTTATCAACAACTGTAAATGCACAGGATTTGCCTCAGTTGTTTACTTTGTTAAATGAAACTGCCGATCAGGCAGAACTGGTAAGTGTACAGGATGCCATTATTTCGGCTGTAAAAGGAGGGAACGATGCTCAGGTAGATGCCATTTTAAAACAAATGGATGCTGCTACAGCCGAGAAAAAGCAATTGTATTATAAAATATTGGCGAGCCTGGGTGGAAAAAAAGCCTTATCAGCTGTTTCAACAGCTTTCAGTAATGGTAGCGAAGCCGATAAAAACGCCGCGTTACAGGCTTTATCATCATGGAACGATAGCGGATCGGCTGATGAGCTGATTAAAATAGCACGTACCACCACCAATACGGATTATTTGAATCAGGCGCTTGCGGGTTACTTAAGGTTGATTAATACTTCAAATGCTGCTCCAGAACAAAAATTGTTAATGTTGCGCAATGCCATGGCTGTAGCCAAAACCACGCAACAGCAGCAGGAGATTTTGAGATCTGCCGATCAGGCCAAAACTTTCAATACCCTGGTTTTTGCAGGTAAATACCTTGATAATGCACAACTGCAACAAGCCGCTGCCACTACAGTAATGAATGTGGTTATGGCCGGAAAATACAGTGGTACCATTGTAAAAGACCTGATTAATAAAACCATTGAGGTGTTAAAAGGTGCCGATGCCGAATACCAGAAAGAAGGCTTACGCAAGTACCTGGCAGAAATGAAAGCGGGCGAAGGCTTTGTTTCAGTATTTAATGGTACTGATTTAACAGGCTGGAAAGGTCTGGTTGCCGATCCGATTAAAAGGGCTAAAATGGATGCCGCTACGCTGGCTACTGAGCAGGCCAAAGCCGATGCTGAAATGAGAGACAGCTGGAAAGTGATTAATGGCGAACTGCAGTTTCAAAGCCATGGCAACAACCTGGCCACCGTAAAAAAATACGGAGATTTTGAAATGCTGGTAGATTGGAAAATTATCGACGATAAAAAAGGAGAGGGCGATGCCGGTATTTACCTTCGCGGTACACCACAGGTACAAATCTGGGATAATGCCCGTGTAAAAGTAGGTGCCGAGGTAGGCTCAGGTGGTTTGTACAACAACAGGGTAAACCCAAGCAAACCATTGGTAGTGGCCGATAACAAACTGGATGAATGGAATACCTTCAGGATTTTAATGCATGGCGACCGTGTTACCGTGTATCTGAACGGACAACTGGTAACCGATAATGTTGTGCTTGAGAATTACTGGGATAAAAACCTGCCTATTTTTGCCGAAGAGCAAATCGAATTGCAGGCGCATGGATCGCCGGTAGCTTACCGCGATATTTTTATCAGGGAAATACCAAGACCAAAACCTTTTGAGTTAAGTGCGCAAGAGAAAAAGGAAGGCTATAAAATATTGTTCGATGGTACCAACATGCATAGCTGGACCGGTAACACCACCGATTACATTATCGAAGACGGCAATATTGCCATCAGACCAAAACCAGGTAAAGGATCAGGTGGTAACTTATTTACCAAGGATGAATTCAGCGATTTTATATATCGTTTCGAGTTTAAATTAACCCCGGGTGCCAACAACGGTTTAGGTATCAGGGCTCCTTTTGAGGGCGATGCTGCTTACGAGGGCATGGAACTTCAGATTTTAGACAACGAAGCACCTATTTACAAAGATTTGCATGTGTACCAGTACCACGGTTCTATTTACGGTACCATTCCAGCCAAAAGAGGATTTTTAAAACCCGTAGGCGAATGGAATTATGAAGAAGTTGTTGTAAATGGTCCGAAAATAAAAGTAATTTTAAACGGAACTGTAATTCTGGATGCTGATATTACCGAAGCAAGAAAAAATGGTGCTGCAGATCATAAACCACATCCGGGTTTGTTACGCGATAGCGGGCATATTGGTTTCTTAGGTCACGGCTCACCGGTAGAATTCAGAAACATCAGGATTAAAGAACTTAATAAGAAGAAATAAACAAATCAATATTTATGACTGAAGAAGTAAAAGATTCAGCTGCCGATAGTTCGAGAAGAAATTTTATTAAAACCACTGCCCTTGCGGCAGCTGGTTTTATGATTGTACCACGCCATGTGCTGGGCAAAGGTTATCTGGCGCCAAGCGACAGGTTGCAGGTAGCCGGTATTGGTGTTGGCGGTAAAGGCGAAAGCGATTTAACCGGTGTATTTAAAGGAGGAAAATCTGATATCGCTTTTCTATGCGATGTAGACGACAGACGTGCGGCCAATTCGGTAAAACGTTTTCCTAAAGCCAAATATTATAAAGATTACCGCCAGATGCTGGATAAAGAATCCAAAAACATTGATGGCGTAGTCATTTCAACGCCAGATCATAACCATGCCATGCAAGCCATGGCTGCTATGCAACTGGGCAAACACGTATATGTACAAAAGCCGTTAACCCACGATATTTACGAAGCCCGAATGCTTACCGAAGCGGCAAAGAAATATCAGGTAGTTACGCAAATGGGTAACCAGGGAGCATCTGGAGAAGGGGTACGCAAACTGAAAGACTGGCTGGATGCCGGGTTAATTGGTAAAGTACACACCGTTTATTGCTGGACCGATCGCCCGGTATGGCCGCAAGGTATTTCCTGGCCGGCCACAGGTGGTAATATCCCTGCAGAATTGGATTGGGACTTATGGTTGGGCAGTGCGCCATTTAAACCTTATGTAGATAAACTGGTACCTTTTAACTGGCGCGGCTGGTGGGATTATGGAACAGGTGCCATAGGCGATATGGGCTGCCATTTGGTTGAACCACCTTTCCGGATATTAGAGCTCGATACCCCAACCAGTGTTGAGTGTAGCGTAGGCAGTGTGTATGTGGATGAGTTTAAGCGCGGTTATTTCCCTGAAAGCTGTCCGCCTTCGAGCCATGTAATTATGACTTTCGATAAAACGAAAAAAACAAAAGGAAATTTGCAAATGCATTGGATGGACGGTGGTATTAAACCTGAGCGTCCCGAAGAAATGTTGCCAAACGAATCGTTCGGCGATAACGGTACCTTGTTTATTGGCACACGCGGTAAAATGATTTGCGATACCTATGGCGCCAACCCAAGGCTATTGCCGTTAACCAAAAATGCAAGCGACCGTACCAAACCTAAAGCGCCGCGTGTACCGGGCGATGTAGCAGGACATTATACCCAATGGGCCGAAGCCGCTATTGCCGGTTACGGTAAAATAGAGTTGAGCTCGCCTTTCGAAATAGCCGGACCGCTTACCGAAACCCTTTTAATTGCCAATCTAGCCATTCGGGGTATCGATGTACAACGTGCTAAGGCTGATGGTAAGGGGTATACTTTCCCGGGCAGGGACATTAAAATGCTTTGGGATAAGCAAAATATGCGCGTAACCAATTTTGATGAAGTAAACCAGTTTGTAAAACGCGAATACCGCAAAGGCTGGAGTCTTGGGGTATAACCTGAAATAATGAGTTTAAAACAGAACAATATAAAAGTATTGGTGGTAGGCTGTGGCAATATGGGGGCATCCCATGCCGTGGCTTATCACATTTTAGATGGCTTCGAAATCTGTGGATTGGTTTCTACCGGTAACAGTAAAAACGTACTGAACGAAAAACTAGGTGGAGGTTATCCGCTGTTCAGCGATTTTTACGAAGCCCTGGCTGCTACCCAACCCGATGCCGTATGCATTTCAACATACCCCGATACGCACGAAGCCTATGCTGTAAAATCTTTTGAGAGCGGTTGCCATGTGTTTATCGAAAAACCATTGGCCGATACCGTTGAAGGCGCCCAACGCGTTGCCGAAGCCGCTAAAAAGGCAGGTAAAAAGCTTTTGGTAGGTTATATTTTACGTTACCATCCTTCCTGGGAAAAGTTTATCGAACTATCTAAAGATATGGGGAAACCACTGGTGATGCGGATGAATCTGAACCAGCAAAGCCATGGCCCTAAATGGACAGTACACCGCAACCTGATGAAAAGCCTGAGCCCCATTGTAGATTGTGCCGTGCATTATATTGATGTGATGTGCCAGATGACAGGATCGAAACCGGTACAAGTGAGTGCCATTGGTGCGCGCTTAACGGATGAAGTGCCTGAATGGAATTACAATTATGGGCAGTTACAGATCCGTTTCGAAGATGGCTCGGTAGGTTGGTACGAAGCTGGCTGGGGGCCGATGGTGAGTGACAACGCCTTTTTTATTAAAGATGTTTTCGGCCCAAAAGGTGCGGTATCTATCGTAGCTAAAGCTGCGGGTGCTGCAGGCAATTCAGATAATATTGATGCCCACACCAAAACCGAATCGATAAAAGTGCATCATGCTACTTTAAACGAAGCGGATGAATTTGCAAAAGCGGATGAATGGATCGACCTCAGCGATGAACCCGACCACCAGGAACTTTGCAACCGCGAACAGCGCTTCTTCTTAAAAGCCATACTGGAAGATATTGATCTGACCCGGCCAACAGAAGATGCTGTTAACAGTTTAAAGATTGCCTTCGCTTGCGATGAATCGGTTAAAACTGGAGAAATGGTGAGGTTGTAGGGGATTTTTAGTAACCCGCGACACTAACATAGTCTGTCATCCTGAGCCTGTCGAAGGACCATTAAAAAATGTAAAAATTATTTAAGGTCAGATGGTAACATCTGACCTCACTTAATAGATTTCTCCATTCCGCTACACTTCAGTCGAAATGACGATTTTTTGTTAAGCATCCGGAATATTAGGCTCTACCAGCTTAGTCAGTTTTTCTAAAGATTCCTGCCAGCCCAGGTAGCACATCTCAGCAGGGATCATTTCCGGAATACCTTCCTGCAATACTTTCAAATCGGTACCCACCATTGTTTTTTCCAGCCAGATCGAAGTAGTCATTACTCCTGGTAAATTTGGATCATCGAACTTATCTGTATATTTTAAAAATGCATTGGGTTTAACCTCCAGATATTCGCCGCCAAAAGAGTGACCATTACCGGTAGTGAAATTATGAAACGACATTTTAAAACTGCCACCTTCCTTTACGTCCATATGGTGTACAGTACAAAGAAAACCGTATGGTGGTAACCACGATGCAATGGCTAATGCTTCGGTAAAGGCTTTGTAAACTTTTTCAGGCGATGCTTTAATCACCCTGTGCAATGAAACTTTATTGGTTGACATAACATTATTTTTTTTATTTTCTACTCATCTGGCTTTTCGGTTCGCCCGTTTTTTGTAATGGTTGCTGCTCCACCGCCCATGTTGCCCGGGCTATAACAAAGGTGGGATGAAAAACTGGTTTTAAGCGTGGTAGTATGCGACAATTTTATGGGTAATTTAAGACCGGTTTTACTGCGATGTCAGAAATAGAATTGTCATCCTGATTTCTATGATAAAACCAAATCATTTTTATAGATGGTTTGGTTTTTTATTACTGCAAATATTCTGTGGATGATTTTGTTTCTTACAGCGTTCAAAGCACTCATTTTATTTTTCCCCTCAGCTACTTTTCTCTGGTAATATTCTCTCAGGTCATTTTTTAAGCGGATTGCACTCATAGCAGCCAGGTGAAGAATGGATTTAATTACCTTATCTGCATAGCTTGATATCCTGTTCTTTCCTCTAATGGAGGTTCCCGATTGATATGCAAAAGGTACAACACCGCTGTAACAAGCCATCTTACGTGGATCGGTAATCGTTGTAAAATTTTCAGTTTTTGCCAATATCATCCAGGATAGCACCTTTCCAACTCCAGGAACGGAACGTATAAGTTTTGCCTGCTGATCCATCCTTTCATCTGTTTTGATAAGCAGTTCTATTTCCTTTTCAATCTGAACAATCTGGCGATCAATCAAGTGTAATTGCTCTCTATTAAGTCTTTGCAGAGATTTGTCCAAACCAACATGCTTCATCTTAGCATAATCGTATTGTTGTTTAAGAAGCTGTCTTTTAGATTTAATGCGGGCATTACGTTCGGTAAGCAGAATTTTTAGCTTTTGAATCGCTGGTGATGAGGGTTTCCATCGGGGTAAATCAGCATGGTTCTTCGAAATGAAAGCGGCTATTCTTATCGCATCAATCTTATCGGTTTTACCTCGTACCAACCCCATGCTCTTTTTTAAGTGCAGCGGTGAGACCACATAGACCTGGTGATGAAGATTTTTTAATACTTCATATAAAGCCCAATTATAACGCCCTGTATTTTCTATCCCAATAAGTAGGCATTCTAGTTTATAGACATTAAAAAACTTACGGATTGCTGCCTCTTCATTTTTGATCACGAAAGATTTCCCCCCCCCTTACCACTTACATGAATATCTAATGTAGCACTGCTAACATCAATACCAATAATTGTCTGATTTTGCATAGTTTTGTAGTGAAAGTTTATTAATTGAGAACTTCAACTCTACTCAACTCCTTAATAATGGGTCTCTAGCCCGAATTTCTATTTGAGTTTAAAGTTGAAGAAAAGAAGCAGGGGCTTCATCAGGATATGAGGTATTAACTCGGAGCCTAGTCATAGTTCACCCTGCTTCTTCTCAATTTAAATATCCAATAAATTTAATTATGCAAATCTAAAGGAGCCTGTCGAAGGACCTGCCCAAACAATTCTTAATGGTTCTTTTGCTATATTGAGATTGCCAGTCAAGCTGGCAATGACGATTAGTAAAAGGGGAATTGCAATAGATGGCCTGTACCTTGGCAAAGCTAGACAGCCTGACCCCTGCAATAACAACCATTGCTACCAACTTGCAGGCAGCTAAAGTATAGTATGCTTTAGCTTTTACCCAAAAACCGCCTTTACGCTACTTTTTAGGTGACAAAAGGGTAACGCCAGGGTAACCAGGAGGTAACCAAAAGGTAAAGAATAGGTAACCAAAAGGTAGAGAAAAGGTAACCAAAGGGTAAGGAAGGGGTTAACTTGGTACCAAGAAAGGGTAAAGAACAGGTAAAGGAAGGGTAAAGAAAAATCGGGTTATTTTGGCTGATTTTTGGATAAATCACCTGATTGATTATTGGATGTTCGAATAATTAGGCGTTAAAAATGGTTAAATATTAAGACGAGAGCGTATTATAAATAAATTATCAGCTCTAAACGGATCGTCATTGCGAGAAGGCTTTTTCAGCCGCCGAAGCAATCTTTACAGTAAGAATCGCTAGCATGAAAGATTGCTTCGTCGTTCCTCCTCGCAATGACGATCTATCTATAGAAAACTGCATTAATACATTCGCATTACTCACCCATGTAAAAAATCAAACTACCACCATTAATCAGTTGCTGATGGGTAATTTCATTTTTACTCAACTGCTTTCCGTTTAATGTAATCCGTGTTATATAATTAGCATTTTTGGTTTCCCTCTGTGTTTTAATCAGCAATGTTTTACCGTTTTTAAAAGTAATGCTGCTTTGGCTAAACAACGGACTGGTAATCTGGTAAACGCCTGAGACAGGATCGACCGGATAAAAACCGAGTGCTGCAAATACATACCAGGCCGACATCTGGCCGGCATCATCGTTGCCGCTCAAACCTCCGGGGCCATCGCTATATTCCTCTTCCAAAATACGGCTAACCTGTTGCTGTGTTTTGCGTGGCGATGCCGTGTAATTGTATAAAAACGGAATCTGATGCCCGGGCTCATTGCCATGCCAGTATTCTTTTTTAGCAAATAAGGAATCCAGCTCATTTTCGAGTTTTTTTGCTCCACCCATCAGTTTAATCAATCCGGGCATATCCTGTGGCACATAAAAAGTATATTGCCGCGGCGTACCTTCTGTAATGTAGGGCTCGCGGTGGTCGGCATGAAAAGGGCTATACCAAGTACCGTTTTCAAATCTGCCCCGTACCATGCCCACAGCCGTATCAAATACATTTTTATAGTTTAGCGCCCTTTTCATCAGGGCTTCATAATCTGCCTTTTTGCCCAGGTTTTTGGCCACGGTGGCCAGGGCATAATCATCATAAGCATACTCTAGCGTACGGCTTACCTGCTCTTTGGTATGGAAAGCATTAACAACAGCATCCTCCATCGGAATATAACCATATTTAAGGTAGCTGTTAATGGCACGGCGGCCCTTGCCCTGAAGGTAAGTAGCCGAATCGGGCATTTGAAATGCATTTTGCCGCATCAGGCGGTAGGCTTCATTCACATCGAAACCGCGGATGCCCTTGTTATAGGCCGAGGCGAGAAAAGCAGTGGCATGATCGCCAATCATGGCTGCGGTATAACTGTTCCAACAAGGAAATATAGGTAACCAGCCTCCTTGCTGCCCCTTTAATACCAAAGCACTTGCAAAATCGCCAACCAGACCGGGGTTTAACAATTCCATTAAGGGTAATTGCGCACGGTAAATATCCCACATGGAGAAATCATCGTAATAATTACCTTTTTGCATTACTTTTCTGGTATAATTGCCAGCAAATGCCGGATATCCACCGTCTACATCGTTAAATAAACGCGGATGTTGCTGCGCATGGTAAAGTGCGGTGTAGAAAATCCGCTTATTTTTTTCACCAGGATCATTAATCTTAACCTGACCAAGTGATTGTTCCCAAGCCTGGCTTGTTTTGGCCACAACTGTTTCGAAACTGGTGGCATTAATTTCTTTTTCGAGGTTAAGCTTTGCTGCGGCTATACTGGTAAAAGAAGTCCCGGCGTAAATGCTGATGGTTTCGCCTTTTTGCATTTTAAAACCGAGGTAAGCTCCCAGGTCTTTCTGGTTTTCGATGCTTTGATCTGCAGATACCCGGCTCTCGCTGAACACGCCACTGATGGAGAAATTCTTTTTAATGCGGATAAAGAAATAACCACTAAAACCGGCAGGCTGGCCCCAGCCCTGATAAATGCGATGAACGGGGTTGTAACCTGAAATTTCACCTTTCTGGCGGTCAATTTTAATATAGCCTTTAGCCTGATCGCTGTTTGGGGTAATTAAAAGGTAAACACTATCTGCTTTTTGCGCGGTAATTTTAATCAGGCCACAACGCAGTGTTGCGGTGGCTTCGGTCAATAGGTTATATTCGGGTAGATTAGCTTTGTAATAAGCGGGGGTTGCAATTTCACCCTCATGGGTATAACTGGTAGCGTAATCGGTCGCACGGGTTTTAAGCTTACCCGAAATGGGCATAATGGTAAAACTGCCGTAATCCTGCGTGCACGAACCGCTAATCCAATGGCTGGCCCTGATGCCGTAAAACTGCTTATTGTTGTAATAATAGGGGGCAAGGCATTTTTTTTCCGAAAGCTGTGTTTGAGGAGTCCATTGCGTCATGCTAAAAGGTGGGGCAACGGCAGGAATGGTATTGGCCAGCTGCTCACTTTTGGCTTCTACATGCTGACTGGCCAGTGTGGTACTGGTCGAGGTACCTGAAAAAGGTTGTACATAGCGGATCAGCGATTGCTGGGCAAATACCGAGCTGCTGCTACCTATCAAAAGAGATAAGCAGGTATAAAAAAGTACTGATTTAAGATTATGGCGCAACTGGAAAAATGACTTCAGGATTTTCATAACGGTAAAGATAAATTATGGCAGCGTTTTTACCGCCTCCTTAATATTAGCCGGTTGTTTGGTGTTTTTAATAGTTGTATGATCTGTTTTTTTCAAAATGATGGTATGGGGATTTTCCGATTGCGCTATTTCAAGCCCGTCTATGTTGAGGGTACTCACCTCATCAAAAACAAAGGCAGGTCTGAAGTCGGTAGCTTTGTAATTCAGCTTAATGTTTTTAAATGAAATGCCCTTAGCATGGCGTACATAAAAGCCCCAGGCCGGCAACTCGCCAAACATACTAAACTCGGGATAACCTGCTTCGTTTTCGGTTACCTGATCCAGCTGCTCAAGCGGAATGTGGGCGATAGATTTGGACGCACCGCCACCATAGGTAATTTCGATATTTTCGAGGCTAACATTTTCAATAAAATGGCCAGGTACGCCGGCAATAACTGCCGGTAATAAATTATGCGGGCCTGTTTTCGGAAGCGGTCCTTCAATCGGATAGCCGGCATCTGGTTTGGCATTTGGAATATCAGCTTTCAGATCTGCAATGCGGATGTTCTTTACCGAACTGTATTGCGCATCTTTATTGCGGTGACCAAGGCGGATAAAAACCGCGTTTCCCGTATACTTTGCTGTAACCCCTGCAATATCTACATCCTCAATAAAGCCCCCGTCTACAGCTTCGAGAGCAATAGCAGATCGGTAGGTATTGTAAACGGTTATATTCCTCACTTTAATGTTCCTGAAGCCTCCATAAGAACCTGTACCGATTTTAAAACCACTGGCACTTGAGCGGATGGTGCAATTTGCTACGCTAATATTTTCGCAAATGCCTGGCCGCCCTTCCGATTTCAGGCAAATGCCATCGTCAGCGGCATCGATATTGCAATTGGTAATGCTAACATTTTTGCTGTTTACCAGATCTATACCGTCGTTGTTCCAGTATTCGGTACTTTCTACGGTTATACTATCAATCATTATTTTATTGCATCCGGCAAAATCCTGTACCCAGCCCGCGCTATTTTTAATGGTAAGGTTTTTTACTTTAATTTCTTCGCAATCAGTAAAAGCAATTAAACGTGGTCGGTTATATTCTGACGGACGTTTAACAATCCAGGTTTCATCCTGTAAAGTGCCATCGTGCAGCAACTGTAATAAACTTTTAACGATTTCGCGGCCTCTGCCATTTATGGTGCCTTTGCCGTTTAGGGCAATATTGTGCTGCCCATTAGCCGAAATGAGCGCAGCTGCAGCGGCTTTGCCATAATCGAGCCGGTTGATACTGCCCAGTAATTCTGCGCCCTCATTCAGGTAAAGTTCAACACCTGATTTTAATTCAATCGGGCCGGTAACAAACTGACCCGATGGAACAATTACCCGTCCGCCTGATTTGCCGGCGGCATTAATTGTAGTTTGAATTGCTGTGGTATTTAAGTGCTCCAATCCGGGTTTTGCGCCAAAATCAACAATGTTGAATGTTTTGGTTTGTGCATTAACCGCAAGGCAATAAAATAAACAAATAAAGGATAAGCTTAATGTTTTCATGAAATCTGGATGCTGTTTATTGGTACGTTGTACCCATGGTTTTACGGTATTTCTGATACATTTCAAGCGCAACATTCACCGGGTTTCCGATAGCTTTAGTCGGGTATTCTTTATGCTGGTTTACCCATTTCCATTCCCAATTGCTTACTTCTTCTTTAAATAAACTGGCGTTAAAATCGCTTTGCTGGTTTAACGATTGCCGGGCACGGGCAAAGAAAAGTTGCCACCTTGGTTTATAAAAATCATTAAGCAAGCCACTCCATTGCCTGCAGGCATATTCGTTTAACGGACTTTTAGCGTCGCCCCAGAGGGTGATCAGGTCTTTGGCATTCATTTCATAAAGTGCTCTTTCGGCCGGAGTTTCTCCCCACTGGCTGGCTGCGCTTACCCATGGACCCAGCATAAAATCTTTGCGGGTAGCCAAAAGGCGGTCCATATCATCAATAAGCTGTATAAACTTGCCGCTTTCGCTGTTAAAGGCAGCGAGGTCTTTTTTGCGGTAAGCCATTACAATTTTTCTTTGTACAGGTAAAGCGTAGTTGGCCATTACCTGCCGGGTTACATCAACCAGATCGTATTGAAACCCATCGCTGTTTTTGCAAAGCGGAGCTGCTTTAACCAATTCATCCCAACCGGGCAGCAGGTCTTGTTCGCGATAGTTTAAAGTAGTTTTAGCCCAGCGGGTTAGCGAGTCGAAGGTAGGACGGGCCTGGATAATCGATTCGGCACCATCTCTGATGTATTTGTCGGCAGGTACATGATAAACGGTTTTGCGCAATATTTCCCAGCCTTTCAATGCGTTTGCATTGCTTTTTCCGTAGCGGTTGCGCACAAATTTGGGCAGCCAGCTATTCAGGTCGATAGGTTTGGTCCGCCAGGTGTTATCCATCATCAGCTCGTAGAGTACGGGATTTTGTTCTATGCCTTCCATACTCAGGCCTATGCCTTTCATTTTGCCGCTTTGCGGATTGTTGAGGGCCTCGGCTGGTGCGGTAGCCACCACATCCATCCGCCCGAACAGGTTGGTATTTCCTCCAAAATTGTGTAGCATATTCCAGATCCAGGGTTTGCCGTAAAAACCTTGTGTGCGTTTCCAAACCGGTTCAATTTCAGTAGCCAGATCGAGCAAAATCATCTTATCATTGGGGACTGCATTGAGCAAGGCTTCGGTTTGGGCTTCTTTCCAGAATTTACGGTCGCTGTAAAAAAGCCATCCCTGCATTACCCAAATAGCCTTCGGGTCGGCGGCCGACATGCCATCGTATATCCGGGCGCTGAGATTGCCCAAGTAGGCCGGATCTGCAGAAGGCGGTTCATTTTCGTTAAAAGTATCGGCCGAGTAAAGGTGATCGGTGCCCAAGAGTTCGGTTTGCTTTTGCAAAAATTGTTTTCCAATCTGCGCAAACATAGGATCTTCCGAATCGAGGATATAGGTATCGGCAAAGCCATTGGTCCAGTTGGTGGCTTTGAGCCTGGCCTGGGGGAATTTCTTTTTGAAGGCTGCGGGTACATGACCGGTAAAGGCCGGCAATACGGGTTTCATGCCCAGTGCGCGTTGGCGGGCCAAAATTTTCTTTTGCAGTTCGAAGTGGCTTTTCATCCAGGCAAGCGGGAGCGGACCTCCCCAGCCATCGATGTTACCCATCCAAAACCACGAAAAATAGGCTGGCCCGGTAAAGAAACCTTTAAGTTCCTCATCCGAAAAGCCCATTTCTTTATAAACAAGATACCAGGTATATTCCTCGCCGGTAATGGCAAGGGGCATGTTAATGCCATGCAACGCCATCCAGTCTATTTCCTTTTCCCAGCGAGGCCAGTCCCACCAGCTCATGCTGTAATTAAAGGTGCAATAATTTAAATAATAACGGTAATCGTAAGGACTTTCTTTCCTTACCTTTCCTTTTACAGCAGGAAGTGCAGCCGGCAAGGTTAAGTTGGTGCCGTTCCAGGTAACCTGACAATGCGCATATTCAGTTAAATAGTAATAAAATGCCGAAGCGAGGGCAACACCGCTGCTTCCGCTTAAAATAATTTGTTTATTCCGGCTCTCCAGTTCAAAAACATCTTTGCCGTTTACGGTAGGAATGCTTTTAGTAATGAAAGACTGGTGCCTTTTGGGTAAAACGCGTTCAATAAGTTGATTGGAGGCCGCCAGATAAGATTGAGACCACAGGTTGGTCGTCAGCAGCATAAACACTACGGCCGGGAACAGTATTTTTATTTTCATATCAAATTTTTAGGAACCACTTTTTATCGAAGAGGAACTTTAAGCCAAACAATTGTATGATGAGTACGCCAGTCCATAAACCGGCCTGTTGCCATGCCGTAGGGATGATTCTAACAATCCCACCAAAGAGGAAGGATGAAGTGGATTCGAAATTAAACAGGCCATGTGCACAAACATAAATTAATATCGAATTGGTACCTATCCAAACCATGGGCATGCACCATTTTTGGTAACTGAGCACATCGATCAGGTAATAAAAAAGTGCAAACAGTAAAATACTCCAGCCACCTGCAAAGAGTACGAAAGTGCTGGTCCACATGATTTTATTGATTGGGAAAAAGAAGCTGCCGGCTAGCGCGATTAACAGCAGTACAATTCCTGAAAGGATTAGATACCCTACTTTTTTGGTTGGATTGGGGCAGATCGTTTTGTCCTGCATAAATTTTCCGGTAAATATGCCCAGTAAGGCCGAGCAAACAGCCGGAATTGTACTCAGCAAGCCTTCAGGATCGTAAATGGTGCGGTGCAGTTTTCCGGGAAGCAATAAGCGATCCAGATAGGCCGAAAGGTTGCCTTCAGGGGTAAATATTCCGCTGCCAAAACCGGGAACGGGTATATATTTCATCAGCAGGAAATATCCAGCCAGAATAGACACAAACCAGATAATTTGTTTTTTAAGTGAGGTGTTGAGGTAAATTAAGGCAGCGAAAAAAGTGGCAAGGCCAATGCGGCCCAGTACACTGGCAAAACGGGTATGCTCATAGCCTTTCCATTGCAGCATGCCATTAACCACTGCACCCAGTAAAATTAAAATTAGTGTTCTTTTAATCAGCGCGTAATAAATTTTACCTGTTGAAGCATTTCCGGTTTCTTTTTCGGTAAAATACTTTTGATAGGAAAAGGGCATTGACACCCCTGAAATGAAGATAAATAGCGGGAAAATGAGGTCGTAAAAGGTAAAGCCATTCCAGGGCGAATGGTGGAGCTGGTTACTGATGCCTACCAATATCCTTTCGAACAGGGAAAGGTTCGGGTTGGTGGCGATAGTCCAGTTGTGTGGATCCTGTATCAGTGCATGATCCTCCTTAATGCCATTAGCCAGCCCATGAAAAATACCTTCGCCACTTACAATCCAGAACATATCAAAGCCACGCAGGGCATCGAGCGAAAGCAACCGTTTAGGTTTATCTGCAGATTTTACGGTAGCAGGCGGTAGGTTACTGGTTGGTTGATCCATTATTGAGGTGATGTTTTATTTTGGATGGTTTTAATCAGACTTGTACAAATGTTCCTGAGTTTTATATACACGTAAGATACAGATATTACGCCAGCCGGGTGCTAATTAAGCAAATCCCCCCTCCAAAGTGGAGAGGGGAATAAAATTCTAATAACTTTTAAACTAAAGGTCGGTTTTAATAACCTGTGTTTTGTACCAATGTATTGTTGGTAGCTATTGCTGTACTTGGAATCGGGAATATACGGCGATAGGTATCGGTATTGGTTTTCGATAAACCATAAGCGTTTTCGAATTTCCCAAACCTGATCATATCGTTACGGTGCCAGGTTTCCCAGGCAAACTCTTTCGAACGTTCGTTATACAAAATATCTAAAGTTAAGGCGCCGAGCGGGGCAGATGTGGTGCGGTTACTTCTTACGCTGTTAACCAAACCTAGGGCAGTTGCGCCAAGGGTTGGTGTGCCGCCTCTGAATATGGCTTCGGCTTTCATTAATATAATATCCGAGTAACGGAACAAAGGCATATCGTTGTTTTGGTTGCGGTTGGTTGGATTGGTGTAATCGGCTAAAAATTTAATGTTGCGGTAACCGGTATTCCAGGCAATTTCATCTTTTCCTAAATCGTAGGAATTGGCGCCTAAACGCGAGCTGCTTAAAGGCGTTAAATTTAGCTGATAAACATAGGTTGCAGCCGGCGAACCTCCGGTGTAAAACTGATCGTAGCCTAAATTGGTGGTGCTCACCATAATCGGACTGCCATCCTGCCAGTATTGCGGGCCGGTAAGCCATTGTTTGTTTCTAATGTCGTTGGCATCGTTAAAATTAGCATAAAACTCAGTGGTGGTCATTCTTGGTCCGCTGGGCTTATTGTTGGCGAGGCCACTACCGCTGCTTTGGTTCATTACCGGGTTGGTAAACGAGCCTGGGGTTGAGCCCGAATACAGATAGCGGATGCCCAGGTTACGGTTCAGGTCGTAGCGGGCCAAAAACATGTTACCCGAGGTTGTGGCAGCATCAAAAGGAATGGCAAAAATAAACTCCTTTTGCGATGGCCCGTTGGTGGGGTAAAACATCTGCAGGTAGGTAGACATGGGTTCTATAGCATATAAACCTGAGCTGATCATTTGGTCGCAGGCCGCTATACAATCATCGTAACGCGCTGTACCAGTATAAACCGCTGCATTCAGGTACATTTTGGCCAGAATAGAATAAGCCAGGTATTTGGTAGGTAAACCATAAGTTGCTACGCCGGTAGTTGATTTGAGGTAAGGGATAGCTGCTTTTAATTCACTTTCTACATAGGTAAAAACCTGTGCCCTTGGCGAGTTTGTTTTCAATTGGGTAGCACCATAAAGGGTATCTAAAGGTACATTGCCGTATAAATCCATCATCATAAAATACGCCATGGCCCGCATAGTTTTCAACTCTGCAAGGTTGGTGCTTTTTGCTGAACCAGCAGGCGCCGATTGGTTGATAATAGAAATGGTTTGGTTGGCGGTACCAATTATATTGGTCAGATAAGACCATCCTGCAGCCACCCAGGCGTTATCTTTGGTCCAGGTGTGTCGGTGCAATTCCAGGTATTTGTTGCCGTCAATCCAATCAGAAGCAAAGATGGGTAATACCGACTCATCTGTAGAGCTGCTTTGCAAAAAGAAATAGGTTGTGGCATAATCGCTTCTTAAATTAATATATACCGGACCTGATGCCGAAGTTAACTGTGCTGCAGTTTGCGGATAAGACTCAGGGGTAAGTTCAGATGTAATGGGTACCTCCAGTTTTTGGCACGAGCTGAATATCAATGCCCCGCTTAGTGCACACAATATTCCAAATAATATCTTTTTCATGTTTTTAAAATTTATTCGTTTTAAAATGATGCGTTAAGGCCTAATAAAAAAGTACGGGTTCTGGGGTAGAAGTTATTGTAATCTACACCCGGAGCAACACCGCCCTGGTTAATTTCCGGATCGATACCTTTGTAACCGGTAATGGTAAACAAGTTGTTGGTTGATACATAAACCCTGATGTTGCTTACGCTCTTAATCGGGTTGCGGAAATTATAGCCCAGGGTTGCATTATCCAGTCGCACGTACGAACCACTTTCAATGTAGCGGTCGGAGTAGAATGAATTTCTCGTATCGGTAATTTTATCGTCGGCTGCGCTGTTTAAGATGTTATTTACTGTAGCTCCTGCTGTATAAGATAAATCGGCCCTTGTGGCGTTAAAGATTTTGTTGCCGAAAGTACCCCTGATAAATACATTCAACTCCAGCTCTTTGTATTTAAAGGTGTTGCTCCAGCCCATTAACACTTTGGGTTGTGCACTGCCCAGGTAAAAATAATCGGTACCAATGCTTGGTGTAGTGGTGGTAGAACCATCGCGTTTATAAAATAACGAGTTACCACTGGCATCTTTACCTGCATATTTTAGCGAGAAGAATTGCCCAAGCGGGTAGCCTACTTTTAATATTTGTAAAGTGGCATTAGTTTGTCCGGGGCCTTCAGGATCGGAGTAACGGACAGAATCGCCGCTTGAGTATGGGCCTTTTAAACTGGTAATTTTGTTTTTGTTATAAGCTGCATTAATGGTGCTCGACCAGCTGAAGTTTTTGCCCGTTACCGGCGATGCACTTAAGCTTACCTCAATACCTTTGTTGTTAATGCTACCACCGTTTGCCCATATTGCTCCACCCGGAACAAGGGATGCTGAAACATTGTATTTGAAAAGCATATCGGTGGTGTTTTTATCGTAAACATCTACACTACCGGTAATTTTGTTATTCAGGAAGCCGAAATCAACACCAATGTTTTTGGTTGCTGTTCTTTCCCATTTCAAATCAGGGTTCGAACCCTGAATCGGTGCATAAGCTGCTGCCTGTACACCATTGTTGTAATAGGTGCCGCTAATGCCATAAATTAACTGACCGGTATAGGCACCAATACCAGAAGAGTTTCCGGTAACACCATAACTGGCACGGATTTTTAAATCACTGATAACCGATTGACCTTTCATGAATCCTTCTTCACTCACCCTCCAGGCTAAACCAATAGAAGGAAAATATCCCCACTGGTTGTTTTTACCAAATACCGAGCTACCATCACGTCTGATTGATCCCTGAAACAGATATTTGTTTTTATAGTTGTAGTTTAACCTGAAAAAGTCTGATATCATCAATATCCTGCCATAGGTAAGGTCGTTACCCAGGTTAATGCGGTACGAAGAAATGGCGTAAGGATTTCCTAACGAGAGGTTAGAAAAACCGATGTAATCGCTTGGGAAATTGGTGCTTGAGGTCTGGAAACCATCTCCATAAACATTATCCTGGTAGGTATAACCCAATACTGCATTAATGCTGTGGTCGCCAATTTTCTTATCCCAGGTTAAAAATGTTTCGAGGGTTTTGGTTGTATTTTCGTAGTTGCTGCGCAAAGCCGAACCATTGGTGCCAAATAAACCACCAATCAAAGTGTGGGCAATGCCAATACCCGGATCAGGATTGTTGTAAAAGTTAGATGTTGGGTATTTACCAAAATAGCTGCTGTAAAACTCGCCGTGGTTGGCAGTGGTTTTCTGGTAAGACAGGTTAAGGTTGTAGGTAAAACCAAAAGGTAATTTCACTTCGGTGTTAAAACCGCCTAAAAGTACATTATATTTAGTTTCGTCCTGCGCATTATCTGAGATGGCAATCGGGTTAAAATAGCCTGAGTTGTTCAGGTTTTCGAAATAGCTGCCATCGGCATTGTAAATCGGCGAAATGGGTAAACGTTTAGCAGCCTGTAGCAAAACAATGTTTTGTAAAGGTTCGTTTATTGATTTACTGCTCGAGTTAGAAAGGTTCAGGCTAAACTTTACTTTATCGTTAAAGGCATATTGATCGACATTTAAACGGCCGATAATGCGGTTAAGTGAACTTTTAGATAAAATACCCTCCTTGTCAAAATAGTTAAGACTGGCGCTGTAATTACTGTGATCGGAACCACCGCTAAAAGAAAGGTTATGGTTTTGCGAAAAAGCAGTAGAACGCTCAATCGATTTCATCCAATCGGTATTGGCACCCAGGTCATCGTTTGGCGAGAAAGCTACCTTGTTGGCCGTAACATAAGCCCTTAACTGATCGGCATTCATCAAATCGAGCTGACTGCTTATTTTTTCAGCAGCAGCATAACCGCTGTAAGCCAGCTGTGGTGCTCCTTTTTTGCCGCGTTTGGTGGTAACCATAATTACACCACTGGCTGCACGGTTACCATAAATGGCTGTTGCTGCGGCATCTTTTAATACGTCGATGGATGCAATATCGGATGGTGCTATGGCGGCAATATCTGCTCCTGGGATTCCATCAATTACATAATATGGTGCTCCCGGGCTATTTACTGTAGATGCACCGCGCAAAATTACCGCAGCAGGTTTATTCGGGTCGCCACTGGCACTGATATTCATACCTGCAACTTTACCCTGTAGCAACTGGCCAACATCGGCTATTGCACCTTTGTTCAGTTCTTCGGGTTTTACCGAAGTAATGGCACTCGATAAGGTTTTTCGGGTACTTTTACCATAACCTACCACCACTACATCGGTAAGCGATGCGGTAGCCTCGTTTATAGTTACATTGTAGTTAGAGCCTGCACCAATAGTGAGTTCTTTAGGCTCGTAACCCATAAAGGTGAAAACTAATTTGTCGCCCGTTTTAGCGGTAATACTAAATGCGCCCTTGTCGGCGGTAACAGTTACCTTGTTGGTTCCTTTTACCGAAACAGAGGCCCCAATTATAGGCATATTGGCGTTATCCAATAAATTACCGGTAATTTTTCGTTCAGTTTGCGCAAAGGCAACATTGAACGATTGGCTGATCAACAGAAAGAGCAAAATAATGCAGCCATAATTTAAGCTTTTGAATTTTGATTTCATGATTCGTGTAGCATTAGGTTCATAATTTGGTTTGTTAGTTTGGTATATTAATATTTGGTTTTTAAAACTTAATGCTGGCAGGCAGATACTTGGCCACAAGTGCCTCGTAGTAAGGTTTTAATTCGGCCCAGCTTTTTTGGTTGGGATTTTTCGAGTACAGGTCGTAGGGGTTAAAAAGCCTTACCCATTTAAACATTTCGTGATCTTTCTCGTTCATTAAATGATCATAAGCATTTTCGCGGTGCTGCGAATAAAAAGAGTGGTACCTGAGCATGTACAAACCCGGTTCAGGGATGTAGGGCTTCATCATGTGGTACACATATTCATCGTGGCCCCACGACATGTGAACGTTATCCAAGCCGCAGTTTTGGCTATATACGCCTAGTTTTGTTTGATAGGTAGGGTTGTTAATATCAGGGTTGAGCTGAAAGAACTCGGGGTACACAATTTTGTCAGAATAGGCACAACCTATCGGAAAAGTATCGCCCACTACAGCCCATTGTGGCTCACCATACAGACAAAGTACCTTACCCATATCATGTATCAGGCCAACCAGCACCATCCAATCGGGGTGACCATCATTGCGGATGGCTTCCGATGTTTGTAAAAGATGCTGCATCTGGTCCAGATCGGTATCCGGGTCAGAATCATCAACCAGTTTATTCAGGAAATCAAAGGCACTCCAAATGGGCATTTCTTCCTTATCAAATTTCAGGTATTCAGCCTTTTTCTGCTGAACAAAATCATAGGTCTGGTAAGTGTGGTTTAATTTGTAAAATTCCTTTACGCCATCTTTTTCCGTTTCTTCGTAGTTTCTGAATTGCTCTTCTTTTTTATCCGCGTTAATGGTTGTTGGATCGGGGTAGCGGATTAAGATATCCTCTTCCCATTGGTCGAGATTTTTCAATGGATTCTGATTGTCCTTCGAAAGTGTGTTTTCGTTACTCATAAGACTAGAAATGATTTGGTTAAATAATATGCTTTGGTTGTATAAAGTTGAGTTTTTGAAAATTTAAACTTTTATGTTTAGCCAATTTTATTTACTTAAACGATTACGTAAATTTTTACTTTTTGTTTGTTGTGTATTGATATTCAGTTGTTTAATATGTTTTGGGTAGATGCTTGCCCATTGCTCTGTTTAGGAAAATAGAAATGTTAAATAACCGTTATTGTTACGATTATTTTGTATTTTCGTATAAACGGATCGGATTTGTTGCATGCAGCAGCCAGCCCGTTATTGATAACCAAATAGTTTACCCTGTAAAAGAAATGCAGCAAGTTTAACCCAATGCATTTTAAGTTTTTCTGTTTTTGACCAGGCCTCAAAACATGCATGGCAGTTGAGTGACTGGTGCTGCAAAAAAAAACAGGGTCGATAAGCGTTGTGGTTGTCGATAAAACCAAACAAGAACTAACAATACTTAAGGAGATTTAAAGATGTCGGGAGAGGTGAATATCAAAAGGCTTGCGCAGGAGTTGAATATTTCTATAGCCACAGTTTCTAAAGCGCTTAATGATAGCTATGAGATTAGCTTAAAAACTAAAAACCGGGTATGGACACTGGCCAAAGAACTAAACTATACCCCAAACCCGGCAGCAAGCAACCTCAGGAGCAATAAAACCAAAACCATTGCGGTAATTATTCCTTGTGTGGCCAATAACTTTTTTTCGCTGGCCATTAAAGGAATTGAAGAAATTGCCCGGCAATACGGCTACCATGTGCTTATTTACCAAACCCACGAGGATACCGAAATGGAAATGTCGTTTACCAACAGCCTGCTTAATGGCCGTGTGGATGGGATTTTAACATCGGTATCGAGTAACGAATACAATAATGAGTATTACAAGAACCTGGTTAATAAAATTCCCATGGTATTTTTCGACAGGGTTTACGAAGAACTGGACACTTTTAAGGTAACTACCGATGATTACCAGATCTCTTTTACCGCAACCGAACATTTGATTGAACAGGGCTGTACTAAAATTGCCTATTTGTATGGGCTCGAAAAGCTGCCTGCGGGCAGGGCCAGGTTTTTGGGCTACTGCGATGCGCTGCAGGCACATGGTTTGTTAGCGGCCGAAGACCTGGTAGTGCATTACAGCGAAGATGAAGCAAGCAACCTGCAAAATATCAAAACCCTTTTTCAGGAGCAGGCACCCGATGCACTTTTCTCATCAATAGAAGAATTTATTATACCGGCTTACTCAGCCTGCCAGGAATTACAGTTGCAGATTCCAAAGGATGTTAAAATCCTGAGTTTTTGCAACATGAGCTCGGCCAAACTGCTTAATCCTTCGTTAACCACCATTACACAACCCGCATTCGAAATCGGAAACGAGGCCGCCAAATGCCTGTTTAAGGTTTTAAATAAAAGGGGAATTGGCGATGATAAAGATATTGTATTGCAATCAACATTGATTAAAAGAGCTTCGACAGGTGGGTAATTACGGTGCGTTTTAAGGGCTGTAATCCGAAAACGTTTACGTAATTAAATAAAAGCAATGTGCCTTTAACGTTGGGGATTTTTTCTGAATTTTAAAAAAACCAAATATAATCATCCCTTTATGAACCACCTTTCTGCGCTCGATTGTACCGTATTTTTTATCTACTTTATTATTGTATCGGCCTATGGCTATTGGGTTTACCGCAGTAAAAAGCAAAAGCAAACCGATACCAAAGATTATTTTCTGGCTGAGGGTTCATTAACCTGGTGGGCAATTGGGGCATCTATCATTGCGTCAAATATTTCGGCAGAGCACTTTATTGGCATGTCGGGTTCGGGTTTTGCCATGGGGCTGGCCATTGCCAGTTACGAGTGGATGGCAGCCGCCACACTGATTATTGTAGCGGTGTATTTTCTGCCCATTTACCTGAAAAACAAGATTTACACCATGCCGCAGTTTCTCTCAACACGTTACAACAATACGGTAAGTACTTTAATGGCGGTTTTCTGGTTACTGGTGTATGTATTTGTGAATTTAACTTCTATTTTCTTTCTGGGAGCCATTGCCATCGAAACCATTACCGGCATCCCTTTTAATACCTGTATTGTATTTCTGGCCATTTTTTCGGCCATTATTACCCTTGGAGGGATGAAAGTAATCGGTTATACCGACGTAATCCAGGTGTGTGTGCTGGTGATTGGCGGATTGATTACCTGTTACATGGCTTTAAAACTGGTAGCCGAAAAACTCGATACGCACACCGTGCTGGGGGCGCTTCCGCTTTTAAAAACCGAAGCATCCGATCATTTCCACATGATTTTTTCGAAAAGGGATAAGTTTTACAATGAGCTGCCGGGCATTGCAGTGCTGGTTGGTGGTCTTTGGATCAATAATTTAAACTACTGGGGTTGCAACCAATACATTGTACAGCGGGCCTTAGGTGCCGATTTAAAAACAGGCAGGAGCGGATTAATTTTTGCTGCTTTTCTAAAATTACTCATTCCGGTAATTGTGGTTATTCCGGGTATTGCAGCTTTTGTATTGTATCAGCGCGGCTATTTTCAAGCCGAAATGCTCGATGCAGCTGGCGTGGTTAAACCTGATCATGCCTATCCCGTATTGATGAATTTGTTGCCTGCAGGCATTAAAGGATTGGCTTTTGCGGCTTTAACCGCGGCTATTGTGGCTTCTCTGGCCGGAAAATCGAACAGTATTGCCACCATATTTACGCTCGATATTTATAAAAAATACATCAAACCCGAAGCATCCGAACGCAGATTGGTTGCCGTAGGAAGATGGTCGGTGGTAATGGCTTCGCTTATTGCCATTGTGGTAGCACCCACTTTAAGGAGTTTCGATCAGGTTTACCAGTTTATACAAGAGTATGTAGGTTTTATTTCGCCGGGAATATTTGCCATTTTCCTGCTGGGCTTTTTCTGGAAAAGAACAACCTCTCGTGCCGCACTTGCTGCAGCGCTGGTAACTATACCTTTGTCCATTTTGTTTAAATTTCTGCCAACCCTGAGCAATGGCTCAATTGGTAACATCCCATTCCTTAACCGGATGTCGTGGGTTTTTGGCATCGTTATTTTACTGATGGTGGTGATTACGTTAACTGATCCGAAGAGTAAAGATAACAAGCAGGGGCTCGAGGTAGACCGCTCTATGTTTAAGGTTACCCCGGCATTTGCCGTATGTTCGGTAATTATTTGTGGTATTCTGGCGGCGCTGTACATTGTGTTCTGGTAAGCTGTTTTATTAATCAAGTCAATTCAACAATAATGAAAATTAAAGTATTCATTGTGCTTGCCCTGCTGTTTTCCGTAAGGGTAGTTGCGCAACAACAGTATAACATTATAAAATTCGGAGCCATAGGCGATGGAAAAACCAACGATGCAGTGGCTATTCAGAAGGCCATTAATGCCTGTAGTGCTGCTGGCGGCGGCCAGGTGATCGTACCTTCAGGCCACGTGTTTTTAAGCGGGCCTTTTGATTTAAAATCTTTTGTTGAACTCAGGGTAGAAGGAGGTGCTAAAATTCTGGCCAGTCCAGATGAAAGCCTGTACACCAAAAGTGCTTTCCGCGAAAATAAGGGAGAGGGTACCATTTGGATTGGCGGCGAAAAGCTCGAGCAGGTGAGTATTACCGGCACGGGGGTAATTGATGGGAATGGTATTTCTTTTATGGGCGAAGAACTGAGCGATTCTTATGTGTTGAAGCCTTTTAACATTGTAGATCCGCGCCCGCACCTGCTTACTTTAATCGACTGTAAAAAACTAAATATAGATGGGGTAACTTTTCAGAATTCTGCTTACTGGACGGTTCATCTGGTAGGCTGCAACGATGTTTCTATTTCGAATATTACCCTGTTAAATAGCATCAAAATACGAAATAGCGATGGTATTGATTTAGATCACAGTAAAAATGTACGGATCAATAACTGTTACATCGAATCGGGCGATGATTGCATCTGTCTTAAAAACCGCCGCGAATATGAAGCATATGGTGCCTGCGAAAATATTGTGATAAGCAATTGCACCATGACTTCGAGTTCCTGTGCCATTAAAATCGGGTCAGAAAATATGGATCGCATTAGCCATGTGCTCATCAACAACTGCAATATCCGCAACAGCAACCGTGGCCTGGGCATTCAGAACCGCGATGAAGGTACCGTAAGTGATGTTATTTTCTCTAATAGCTTAGTCGAATCGAGACTTTTTACTGATGTTTGGTGGGGCAAGGCAGAGCCGATTTACATTACAGCCTATCCGCGCGCTACTGCCAATAATAAAGATGCCGGCTGGCGTTTGCCTAAAGGCCAGACCAAAGGCAAGGTAGGGGCTGTTAGCAATATTTATTTCAGTAATATTCGTTGTACGGGCGAAAGTGGCGTATACGTTAGCGGCGAAAGCAAGGATAAGATTTCCAATATTTATTTTGATCAGGTAAGTGTGCTCCTCAATAAAAGTACTAAAGAAACCGGTGGGGTATACGATCGCAGGCCAAGCAATGTAGAAGGTCTGGTAAAAAGCCCTATAGCCGGATTTTATTTCGAGAATACAGGATACATCAGTTTAATAAACAGTTCAGTAACCTGGGGAACACAAAAACCTGCTTATGCGGGTAAAGCCCTCGAACAAAAGAATACAGCCGAAACCCGCGTTGTAAATTTCCATGAAAGTAAAATGGTTGAATAGTGCTGATTGTAAAGGAAAAGTGACGAAGTGGAAGCCGATTTACTTAAACGCTTTAGTAAGTCTTTAATCGAATAACTTAAACGTTTACGCAAATAAATAGCTGTATTTTGGATTTAACAACCCAAATTTTTTAACAACTTAGCCTAACAGTAGTGCCGTTTAAAGCGTTTATACTGTGTATTTATTGGTTTGAGATGAAAAAAAGTATAAACGTGTTGGTCGATTTATTTGGGCAGTCGATTATTGAACTGCTGGTTACCTACACCATTAGCACAGACGAAGCCAGACCCACCGAAGCGATGGTAATCTGCAAAATTACGCTGGCTGATGAGGATGTTCCCGGGTGGCTTTACGCCCGGAATTTCAGTTTCTTTTTCTCACAAACCGATAACGCAAATGGCTCAACACTCTCTATTTGCCGGGCGGCCGGAAAACAAAATGTTTATTATGAGCAGATGCTCAATGTAGTTTCTGATTATATCTGGTTAAAGGAATTTTATCCGAAAAAGCAGGATAACAAAGTGCTATGCTAAAACCGCTCGCCTTCTGACTATCCAAATTGATTTATGACAACCCAATATAAAAAATTAGAACAAACCTGGCGTTGGTATGGGCCCAACGATCCGGTAAGCTTACAAGATGTAAAACAGGCTGGCGCAACAGGTGTGGTTTCGGCTTTGCACCATGTTCCGCATGGCGAAATATGGACTGTTGCCGATATCATGGAGCGCAAATCAATTATCGAAGCTGCAGGGCTAACCTGGTCGGTAGTAGAGAGCGTTCCGGTGCACGAAGCCATTAAAACACGCCGGGCAGATGCCGGTAAGTACATCGAAAATTATAAAACTTCGCTACAAAACCTGGCAAAGTGTGGCTTGAAAACCATCTGCTATAACTTTATGCCGGTATTGGATTGGACGCGGACGCAGCTCGATCTTGAAATGACAGATGGTTCGAAAGCACTCTATTTTAACTGGATAGATCTGGCGATTTTCGACCTGTATATCTTAAAAAGACCAAATGCCGAAGCTGATTATCCTGCTTCAGTTCTGACCCGTGCCAAAGAACGTTTTAATACACTCGATCAGCAGGCGTTGGATGCGCTGCGGGTGAATGTGTTGATGGGCATCCCGAACGAAAAAGAAATTGAACTCGAAACGCTTCAAAACAGTATTCAGGAATATCAGGCCATAGGTTTTGATGGTTTAAGGACCAACCTGGTTTATTTTCTATCAGAAATTGCCGGTGTTTGCGAAGCAGAAGGTATTAAAATGACCATCCACCCCGACGATCCTCCTTATCCCATTTTGGGCTTGCCACGCATTGCCAGTACTGCCGATGATTTTGAATTTATATTGAAAAGTGTAGATCAGCCTTTTAACGGAGTATGTTTTTGCACGGGCTCGCTGGGCGCAGGGGTAGATAACAATGTGCTCGAAATTTTCAACGTGGTAAAATCGCGTACCTACTTTGCGCACCTGCGTAATGTTACCAAAGATAGCGACGGAAGTTTCTACGAAGCTGATCATTTGGGCGGCGATGTAAACATGTACGAAATCATGAAAGCATTGTCGGAAGAAAATGCATTGAGAGCTACTGCCATTCCTTTCAGACCCGACCACGGTCACCAGATGCTCGATGACCTGGGCAAACAAAGCAACCCGGGTTATTCTGCCATTGGCAGGTTAAGGGGGCTGGCCGAATTGCGTGGTTTGGAGTTGGGTGTAACCGGAAACTATTAACAAGCCAATTATCATCCATGCAGCAAAAGGTATCGATAAAAGACATTGCAAACCATGTTGGAACTTCCATTACGGCAGTATCTTTTGTGATTAATGGTAAGGCCAAAGAGAAATACATCAGCGATAAATTAGCTGCAAAAATACAAAAGGCTATAGATGAATTAGGCTATCAGCCCAATTTGCTGGCGCGGAGCCTGAGAACTGGAAAGTCGAATATTATCGGCTTTCTGGTTGATGACATTTCAAAACCTTTTTTCTCTGGCCTGGCCAGGGCAATAGATGAAAAGGCTGCCGTTCATGGCTATAAAATTATCTTCAGCAGTACGGGGAACGACCGTGAAAGAACAACCGAAATCCTGAATATTTACCAGGAAAGACGTGTTGATGCTTATGTTGCAGCCCTTGCCGAAGGTTTAGAAACCGAAATTGGCGGGCTTATTGGTGGTGAAACACCGGTTGTACTTTTCGACCGTTACCTGCCCGGACTTGATGCCGATTATGTATTGACCGATAACTTTTGGTCGACTGCTGCTGCCACACAACACCTGATTGATAATGGCTTCGAAAATATAGCTTTTATTACTATCGATACCCGGCAGCAACAAATGCTTGATCGTTTGCGTGGATATAGCGAAGTGATCGATCGGTCGGGGAAAAAGCAGGAAGTACTGAAAATAAAATACCAGGATTCCGAACACGCCACACAACTAATTAAAGCCTTTTTACAAAAACACTCACATTTAGATGCCGTAATTTTTGCTGCCAACTACCTCACTATGGATGGGCTTAAATTATCGCGCACCAGCGATGAAGGGCTTCTTCAAAGCAAAGGGGTAGTTTCTTTTGATGATTTTGAACTGCTTGAGTTTATCAGGCCATCCATTACGGCGGTAGAGCAACCCATCGAAGCCATTGCCGAAAATATTATTCAGCTCCTTCTTAAAAAACTAGCTGGTGGCGCTACAGCCAAAACGGCCAAACCTTTAGTAATTAACCTGCAGGCCAAATTAAATGTAAGGCAATCGAGCAAACCCCAAAATGCTCAGACTTAAGGCATATTGCCCCGCTGCTCCCCCATTAAATGATATTGCTATACTATTAAGCTAATTTGTCAAAAAAAAGATTTCTCAGCAGAGATCATTACCTTTAATTGTGAGGTAATGATCCGATTGTCGTTTAATCACTGTCATCTCAAATAATTTTTAACCAAATAGAAAGATTTAGCAGCTGCGTGTAGCTTTGGAGCTGGGTTGCTGAATGATGGGGAGCACCTGGTGTATCTCCGGTTTTGCAAAGCAAGATATTCAATGGAAAATCAACCATCAGGGCGCCGTGCGTTCATTAAAAAAACTGGTTTACTGGGTATAGGAATCATGGTTGCCAGATTTCCGGTATGGGGGAGTAGTGTATTCGCTACCGGCTATCCAAAGCACAATATACCGGCAGAAAAAAATATAGACCCCAGGTGGATTGCAGGATTATACCAGAGGGCTACTGCTACTACCTATAAAAAAAGCAGGAATGAACTGCGCTATATCGGCATGCCTGTTGGCGGGCTTCACGCCGGCACAGTATATGTTGGTGGCGACGGGCGTTTATGGCTGTGGCAGATCTATAATGAAACCTTTGAAGGTGCACAGGAAGGGATAGAACCCAAAATCGTAAACTGGAACGATGGTACCACGGTACGTAAAATAAGGCCCAGAGATGGATCGGCCTACATAGAACCTGCCATTGCCGATAATAAACGGATACTCGATCAAGGGTTTGCGCTAAAAACCACGGTTGCCGGTAAAACCATTATAAAAGAACTAAATGCCGACCATTGGGACGAAGTGGTATTTACCGGTTCTTATCCTGTTGCCGATGTTGTTTATACGAGCAAGGATTTTCCCCTCGAAGTAAGATTGAAAGTATATTCGCCTTTTATCCCGCTTGATGCGGAGAAATCGGCGTTACCCGCTACCATACTCCGTGTTCAGGTGCTCAATAACAGTACTAAGGCACTACCGGTTGATTTAATTGGCTGGATGGAAAATGGTGTAAACAAATTGAGTGGCAAACCTGGCTCAGGGAGTAAAACCAATACCGTAAGTTTTGGCGCTGCATCGGTTGATATTGTTTCGGGTTTTACCACTACCGATGCCAACCTGAGCAATGCCAGCGATCATGGTAGCATGTGTTTTACCTATCATGGCAACGGAGGCAAAGCCAACCCCGCACTCGATCCATGGCCGGTTGAAACTGTCGATTTTAATCCGCTGAAAACACTTGAAGCAAAGGTTGATGGTGATGAGAAACTGGTTGGGGGGATCAGTGTATCGCAGCTGCTGGCACCGGGAAAAACCATGCAGGCAGATTATTCAATCAGCAGGCATTTTAACAACGTAAACCCGAAGCTTAAAAAGCTGGTTAAGGATGCAGAGCAGGGTTATTATTATGCCAGCCGCTTTAAGGATGCCAGGGCGGTATCGGATTTCATTAAAACTAATTTTAATGAGCTTACCAACAGTACAGAACTCTGGAGCAACACCTGGAATAGCTCAACCTTACCGCATTGGTTTTTAGAACGTACTTTTCTCAACATCGGAACATTGGCTACGGCCAATACCTACCGTTTTGCCAGTGGACGTTTTTGGAGCTGGGAAGGCGTAGGTGCCTGTGCCGGAACCTGTACACATGTTTGGCAATATGCCCATGCCATGGCCAGGATTTTCCCCTCACTCGAACGCGACCTGCGCGAAAGGGTAGACCTCGGCATTGGTTTCGATAAAGATACTGGTGCCATTATTTTCAGGGGAGAGAACGAGACCAGGCCTGCTATCGACGGACAGGCGGGTACAATTTTACGTTTCTACCGCGAACACCAGATGAACCGCGATAATGCCTTTTTAAAAACAAACTGGGCAAAAATAAAACTAGCCGTACAGTTTATGTTGGCGCAGGATAAAAACGGCGACGGCATGACCGATACGCCCATGGAAAATACCCTGGATGCGGTGTGGGAAGGAGAAATTGCCTGGATAGTTGGTTTATGTATTGCGGCTGCAAGCGCTGCCCAGGCCATAGCTACAGAAGTTGGCGATACCGGCTTTGCCGCGCTATGCAAAGCCTATGTAGAAAAGGGACGCAATAATATGGAACGCGAATTGTTTAACGGCGAATACTTTATCCACCGGCCTGACGCTGTTCAGGGAAGAAAAAAACTGGGTTCTTACAATACCTGCCACATTGATCAGGTGTATGGGCAAAGCTGGGCCTTTCAGGTAGGGCTGCCACGCGTGCTCGATGAAAAGAAGACGCGCAGTGCACTCCGTGCGCTCTGGAAATATAACTTTACCATGGATGTTGGCCCCTATATTAAAACGCATATCGGTGGCCGGCCATATGCGTTGAGCGGAGAGGGTGGTATGGTAATGAATACCAATCCGCACAATGAAGAAGCGCCGTTTGGCGAAGATGTAAGCTGGCAGCTTGGTTATTTTCATGAATGTATGAGCGGATTTGAGCATCAGGTGGCTGCCCACATGATGGCTGAAGGCATGCATGAAGAAAGCCTGATCCTCACCAACCGGATTCATGACCGCTACCATGCTGCCAAACGAAACCCTTACAACGAGATTGAGTGCAGCGACCATTACGCCCGTGCCATGGCCAGTTACGGTACTTATCTCAGCGCTTGTGGTTTCAGTTACCATGGCCCTAAAGGGATAATTGGTTTTGGCCCTAAGTGGAACAAAGATAATTTTGCTGCTGCCTTTACAGCTGCCGAAGGATGGGGGAGTTATAGACAGAAATTGCAGGGAGCAGCTCAGGTGCATCAGCTCCAACTCAAATATGGCACATTAAGGTTAAATGAAATCCGGTTAGAAAAAATCGCAAAGCTCGATCCAAAGCGCGTTAAAGTTAACCTGATGGGGAAAAATATTAATGCGGTTATAGCTGGTAAAGGTGCGCAGCTCAATATTATGTTGGCTCAGGAAATAACCATTCAAAAAGATCAGACACTCGAAATTTCAATTAGTTAAGAACAGTATGAATAAGTTCAAAAAAATAAAACAGTCAGGATTGATGGGCTTGCTGGTCTGTGTCATCTGGCTTGCTGCATGTACAAGTAAAACCGACACAAATAAAAACGAACAAACAGCTGACTGGAAGACTGAATTTAGAAAGAAACTACCTCTCCTTGGCCATCGCAACTGGATTCTGGTGGTAGATAAGGCTTTTCCCTTGCAGCAATCGGCAGGTATGGAATATATTTATGCCCCCGAAGGTATGGAGGCGGTGTTGCGCGAGGTGATCCTAGGGATCAAAGCTTCGGATCATATAAAGCCCATTATTTACCGTGACAGGGAACTCGAATTTGTTAAACGGCTCGTAGGCGCTAAAGCTGATCAGTTAATTCAATCCACTCAGGCCATATTAAAAGGAACTGCCGTTAATACCATGTTGCACGATTCTGTTTTTAAGCAACTTGATCGCGAAGCCGGACTTTTTAAGGTGCTGGTAATCAAAACCAACGAAACTGTACCTTACAGCTCAACCTTTATCAAATTAGATTGTGGTTACTGGGATGCTGCTAAAGAGGCAGCAATGCGTAAAGAAATGACCGGGCATTAATTTGCCAAATCAATACATATTAAGCCCGGATTGATAGATGTTAAAATCTATTAATCTGTGGCTTTGAGTAACACACGAAATGCTGTAAACATTTTAATTGAAATCGCATTTGGCTTTAAGCCTCAGGAGCTTTATTTTTATAAAACGATGAGGAAGAAAAAAGCTGCAAAATTAAAGGAAGAAGAATTTTGGACTAACTTCTTTTATTTCAATATTCCCGACCACATTAACGAAGTCCCCAGCCGCCTCGAACGGGCCAATTTTCGGCGCTACAATGTAGATGATGAAGAAATTGGATGGATGATTGAATATGTACGTAGCATTTACCAGCTGGATTTGGATGAAACCGAAATTACCAACGCAGGGATTGCCTTGCTCAGTACTTTGGATGCCGTAAATGAACTCCGGCTTAAAAACTGCCCCAATATTGATGCAGGCTGTTTGGAAGATTTACAGCAAATTAAAGACCTCGAGTTGTTGCACCTCGGTGGCACCAGCATTGGTGTTGATGACCTGATTGCAGCGCCCCTAAAATTTAAAAGTTTAAAAATCCTATTGCTGGATGATTACGAACTTGATGAAGCAAAATTACAGCAGCTTTATATTTCATTGCCTGGCGGGTGTGCGCTAAATATTAACCACCAGCTTTATCCCTTTTAAGCTCATTATTTTTTGTTTTTTTCACCACCTAAGACATGTAAGGGCATTTAAGACTTTCTGTAATTTATATGCCTTATATGGTTAACTATCGCGCAATTTTTTTTCACCACCTAAGGCATGTAAGCGAACTTAAGACTATATGCATTTCTATGTCTTATATGGCTAAATTATTGTCCAATTTTTTTTCACCATTAAGAGAGGGGAAAGACATAAAACTTTATGAACTTATATGTCTTATATGGTTAATTATTATGCTGATTTTTCACCATCTAAGAAGTGTATGGGCATTTAAGACTATATGCACTTATATGTCCTATATGGCTAAATTATTGTCCAATTTTTTTCACCATTAAGAGAGGGAAGGACATAAAACTTTATGAACTTACATGTCTTATATGGTTAATTATTAAACTAAATTTTTCCATTAAAAAATTAGCCATTCATAAGTAAATAAACAGATCAGGTATCTTTTTTTGCCTGTTAATCGCATTTATAGCCAGTTTTAACCGATTTTCTACCCTTTTCCTTTCAATTTTCATCTTTTTTTAAAGACGAATATCACAGCTTTGGTTTAAGCAAACAACAAGTCGCCACAGTTAACATCGTGGCGGTTAACTAACCAAATAAGCGCATTAACAATGTAGCTTATCAACAAAACTAAATACTAATGATGATTAAAGAACAGTTACTTCCTAAGGATGGCTTTTTGCCGGTTCCTCAAAAGTGGCCATTACTCCTTTTGTGCTGCCTGCTATCGTGCGCCGTTTCATTTGCTGGTACCCCGGTACCCGCGTCAAGCGCCGCAATGGTAAAGACCAAAAGTCTGATTGTAAAAGGTACCGTAAAAGACAGTAACGGACAGCCGCTGCCGGGAGTAAGCGTGCTGGAGAAGGGAACAAAAAATGGAACAGCAACCAACGGTAATGGCGAATTTACCATTACCGTAAATGCTAAAGGTTCGGTGTTGGTTTTTTCTAATATCGGCTATATCACTAAAGAAATAGCTACAACCGGCCCAACATTAAATTTAACGCTCGAAGAGGATAAAAAAACACTAGATGATGTTGTAGTGGTAGGTTATGGTACGCAGAAAAAGGCCAACCTTACCGGTGCAGTAAGTCAGATCGATTCTAAAATGCTCGAAAACCGCCCAACAGGTAATTTGGGACAGGCGTTGCAGGGTTTGATGCCAAACTTTAACGTAAACATCTCTAACGGGAGCCCAAATACGGCACCGAGTTACAATGTGAGGGGTGGAACATCGTTCTTTAAAGATGCCAATGACGGAAACAAAATCAAGTTTTCTGCCGGTTCGCCTTTTATTTTGGTAGATGGGGTAGAAATGGATCCAAATCTGCTTAATCCCGAAGATATTGAAAGCGTAACCTTGCTGAAAGATGCAGCCTCTGCTGCCATTTATGGAGCACGTGGTGCTTTTGGGGTTTTGTTAATCAAAACCAAATCGGGTAAAAAAGGTAAATCAACAGTTAATTATTCCAATTCTTTCCAGTGGAGCGCACCAACTGCCATTCCCGATATTTTAGATGCCTACAGCATTCAGGAAGCCATTGTAAAAGCGGCGGCGCTTGAAAATAACTCAGCGGGTAGCAGTGAACTGGTTAAACTCCAGAAAATTAAAGAATATATGGACGATCCTGAGCATCAGGAACCTTATTATTTTGAAAATCCGCAGACTAACACCAACACCATCGTTTGGCGGGGTAATGTAAACCCTTACAAAGAGGCATTGCTCGATTATTCGCCTATGCAAAAACACAACCTCTCTATTTCGGGTGCTAATGATAAGAACAGTTATTATGGTTCGTTTGGTTACCAGAACCAGGATGGTTTATACCGCATCAACACCGATGTGCTGAAACGCTACAATGCTTTACTTAATGTTTCCTCGCAGGTAAATAACTGGTTTAAAATTGATTTTAAAACCGGTTTCAATACTTCTACTTATACCGAGCCTGTTAACCCGGCAGGTAAAGGCGGCTGGTGGACAGCCATGTCGCAAGAGCCTTCGCGTAACGTAAGTATGCCGATGCTTGTACCCGCTTCATTGGGCGTAAAAGCCAAATACACAGATAATATTTTATCATTTATGGATTATGGTTCTTCGAACAAAGAAACCAATTCGAACTTAATTTTAACAGCTTCACCCACCATTACTTTAACCAAAGACTGGTCGGTTAAAGGCGATATTTCTTATTTGAACAATACTTCGGTTCAAAAAACGATTTTGCCTACTCTAGAGCGTTTAGAAACTACACGGAATGCTACCACCACGGTGCAAACCAACCCCGATTACATTTACCGCTATAACTTTAATTCGAACAAATACACGCTAAACTTATATACCGATTATAAAAAGACTTTCGGTAAGCACAATTTTACAGGGTTGCTGGGTTATAACCAGGAATGGTATGTAGACCAGTCGGTATCGGCACAGCGTAATGGTATTAATGTAAACGTACCAACCTTAGGCCAGGCACAAGGTGAAAGAACAGTAGGCGATACCGAATCGCACTGGGCAGTACAAGGGGCGTTTTACCGTTTAACTTATAATTATGCCGGTAAATACCTGTTCGAATCGAACGGCCGTTACGATGGGACTTCTAAATTTCCTTCGGCCTCGCGCTTTAAGTTTTTCCCTTCCTTCTCTGCCGGCTGGCGATTGAGCGAAGAATCTTTTGCGCAGTGGATGAAACCTGTGGTAAACGATTTTAAATTACGTGCATCATACGGTAGTTTGGGTAATCAGAACGTAAGGAACTACCTGTATATTTCTAACTATGGTACTTCTTCGCAGCTGCAATACCTGCTTAACGGGGTAAGACCAGTTGGTACAACACCTCCCAACCTGATCGATCCTAATTTAACCTGGGAAACCGCTACCACCATTGATTTTGGTTTTGATTTGGTTACCCTTAAAAACTTCGAAATCAATTTCGATTGGTACAGAAGAAGAACAACCGATATTTTAACCGATGGTTTAAAATACCCATCAGTATTAGGCGCACCCTCACCACAAGTAAATTCAGGTACTATTGATACACGTGGCTGGGAGTTGGTAATGAAGTACAGTAATACAACCGATTTTGGTTTGGGTTACGATGTTTCGGCAACCCTTGGCGATTACCAATCGAAAGTAGTAAAATTTGATAATAACCCCAACAATCTGATTAGTGATGCTACACTTTATGAAGGGCAAAAAATGGGCGAAATCTGGGGGTACGAAACCTATGGGATCTTCCAGAGCCAGGCAGAAATTGCCGCTGCTCCATCACAAAGCTTAATCTCATCGGGACTTTGGTTCCCGGGCGATGTGCGTTATGCTGATGTAGACGGCGACGGCAAGATCGGTTTTGGAAATAACACTGTAGGTAACTCTGGCGATAGAAGAATTATCGGAAACAGTACGCCAAGGTACCAGTACGGTATCAATACCAACCTGCGTTACAAAAACTTCGACCTTAATTTCTTTATACAAGGTGTGGGCAAACGCGATTTATGGATTGGCAATAACCTGTATTGGGGAGCTGGTACTACCGGTACTTACGAAACCTACAACAACTCATGGACTCCTGAGCGTAACGATGCCTTTTACCCGGCTTACAAAAACGCCTCGCGTAACCGCAATGTGCAAACCCGTTACCTGGCCAATGGTGCTTACCTGCGTCTTAAAAACCTGGCATTGGGCTACAACCTGCCAAACAGATGGGTAAATAAAATCGGCTTCCAGAAAATCAGGCTAAATGCTTCGGCCTATAATCTGTTCGAGTTTAAACATCTTCCAGATACTTTCGATCCGGAACTGGTAAGCATGTCGTACCCGATTATCCGCTCTTACGCTTTTGGCGTACAGGCTATTTTTTAATTGCCAAATGTGAAAAAGATTAATTTTTAAAATTGAAGGAAATGAAAAATACAATAAAAATATACCTGGCAGGCCTTTTATGCGCAGTAAGCTTATTTGCCTGTAAGAAAGATTTTTTAGACAGGTACCCACTCGATAATATTGTTGACCAGAATTACTGGAAAAACGAAAATGATCTTAAACTATATGCCAACAGTTTGTATCCGCGCTACATTGTAGGCTTCGGTACCGACTTTGCCGATGGTACCGTACAGCCATGGGGTGTAAACGTAAATACCCTGGTGTATGGCGATGTAATTACTGATAATGCTGCGCCATTAACCTATTCAAAAGTAGGCACCAACGAGTACAATACTTACCTTTCTGCTGCAAGCGGATCAGGTGGATGGGATTTTACCGGTATTAAGCAACTGAACTTTTTTATAGATAATTATAAAAGAGCAGAAATATCCGCCGATGTAGCTAACAAATACCTGGGTGAAGTTTACTTTTTCAAAGCCATGGATTATTTCACCAAGGTTAAACTTTTCGGAGACGTGCCCTGGTTAAGTCACGCGTTGAATATAAACTCGCCAGAGCTTTATGCGCCAAGAACGCCAAGAGCGCAGGTAATGGATTCGATCATTAACATCCTCGATAAAGCCATTGCTTACCTGCCTGCAAAAGGAAGTGAAGAAACTAACCGCGTCAATAAAGATATGGCGCAGTTCCTGAAATCGAGAGTTGGTCTTTTTGAAGGTACTTATCGTAAATACCATACTGAACTGGGTTTAGATCCGGTTAAGTTCTTAAAATATTCTACCGATGCTTCGGAAGCCTTATTGCCAAAATATACCTTAGTGCAGGGCGATAAAAACACGGTTTACAATAGCTTATTTGCTACAGAAAGTTACCGCGGCAATACCGAAGTAATTATGTGGCGCGAATATTCTGCTGCTTTAACCTATGGTGCCGCTTTTAGCCGTTACTTTGCGCAAAATTTAAGGCACCAGTTTGGCGCAACACGGAGTTTGGTTGATGAGTATTTGTGCAGCGATGGACAAACCATTTCAACCAGTCCCGTATTTCAGGGTAAAGGCTCTATTCAGGCTGAGTTGCAAAACCGCGATCCGCGTTTAACCCAAACCATCTGTAATTTTGGTACCTATGCTTTGGCGAGTACCACCATTCAGGGGGCTAACAATGCACCCTTACCTAACTTACCAGGTTTAAGCGGTAACAAATGCCCTACAGGTTACCGCTTGGGCAAATGGTTTTACAACAGTCCAACTGATTGGGATCGTGTAACCAATGGACAACAAGCGGCACCTATATTCCGTTATGCCGAAATTTTGCTTAACTACGCCGAAGCCAAATACGAACTGGGCGAGGCTACGCAGGCAGTAATTGATCAAACCATTAACAAATTGCGCGACCGCGTGGGTATGCCTCGCTTAACCATTGGCAGCGAGCCGGCCGACCCAAGACTGGATGCCATTTACCTCACTTATGCAGGTAAAACCATTGCACCCTTGTTACGCGAGATCAGAAGAGAGCGCCGTGTAGAAATGGCTTTCGAAAATACCCGCTGGGATGATTTAATGCGCTGGAAAACCGGTAGGTTTATTGATGTGCCTGTAGAAGGAATTAAGTTTGTACAATCGCAGTTCCCAACGGTAGTGGTGAATAAGGATATTTATTTAAGCACCGAAGGTTATATTCTGCCATACTTTAAAACCATTCCGGCAGGCCGTAAATTCGACGAAAGTAAAGCATATCTGTTCCCAATACCGAACGAAGATATTTTATTGAATAAAAATCTGAAGCAAAACCCGAACTGGTAAAAGCTTATCGGCTCTGATATTTACCGGTTCGTTATTCCCGCGCAGGCGGGAATCTTAAAGCATCAGATTACATGATACAATTAATCGTGGTTCCTGTTAAGTTGGGAGCCACGATTTTTTTAGTTATAGCCAAAGCTAAAACTAAAACCAATAACTTGCCTAAAATACCTCAACTGCTGTAATCCCATCCGGACGGCCTACCTCAAGTTTTTGAATTACTTTCCGGCTAATCAGATCAATTACCGATACATAGTTGTTTGGCGTACAGGAAATAAACATGCGGTTGCTTGCTGCATCCATAAAAATACCAGCACCCTGGCCTACATGTTCTTTTTGTTCCAGCTGGTAACTTTTTTTATTGTAATAAAGCAGTTCGCCGGTTTTAACACTAACCACGCATACCGTTTTTTCGTCAGGTGTAATTTTTAAGCGGTGTAATCCGGTAACATGGGTATCAATTGTTTTTTTAATTTTCTGCTGGTTTAAATCAACTACCACTATCTTTCCATCCGGGCGGGCTGTCCAAAGTTCGTGCTCTTCCTTATCAATGTCGAATCCTTCAGCGCCGACTCCAACAGGAACTAGTGTTTGCCGCCACTCTGTTCTGGGTTTGGCATTGGCAGGTAAAACTCCGGTGGGGGGCAGGTAAGGTGGCAATGTTTTTTGCTCATAAATGCTCAATGTACCCGATTCTACGTTGGTGGTATAAAACCGTTTGCCGGATTTTGAAACAGATAAAAGATGTGTAAAATCCTGTCCGGTACCGAAAACCTGCTCTATTTTGTCGGTTGTGGTATTATCGACAGCCACACTTTTCGAGCCCTGTGCAGTAAACCACAATTTCCCTGGCTGGTAAACCAAACCATGCGGAATGTAAAAGGGCCGGGTATCAATCACTTTTAGTGGCTGTAAAGTTTTAAGATCGAGCACATCAATTTCATGTCCGTGATTATTCATTACCGGTACTGATACATAAGCCAGTGCGCCATCAGGTGTGGTAACCACTTCGTGCGGATCATCGCCAACGGGTATCGCCGCAATTTTATTTAAAGTGGTATAATCTAAAACGAGCATCTTTTTCTCCGCCTTAGCTAATACCAAAATATATTTTTTAGCCTGTCCGAAGGTATATTCACAGGAGAGGGTTAACAGGAGGAGGATAATTGGTTTTAAATACTTCATCATAAATCTAGTGACTGCTAATAACGATAAAAGGTTTCGGATAGGGCTGTAAGCGATGTCATTTTTGCATTTGCTTCAACATCTTTACAAAAGCAAATGAACAAGCTCATTTGGTATAAATATTCTTTATAGCAAACTGTGCAAGTTGTTTGAGCCAGATTACCAATCAATTGAACGAATAAGCCAAGTGACTTTGCCATACGATAGCCAATTTTGTAAGCAACAAATCACTTAACAAAAAAGACTATGGCACTAACAGCATTAGGAATTTTTCATACCATTATTGGTATCGCTGCCATTGTAGCAGCAATCGTTTCGTTTGTACGCTTTGGCAAGATTAATTTAACGCAGCTCAGCGGTAAAATATACTTTTATACCACTACCATTACCGCTTTAACTGCACTGGGAATCTCCAAACACGGGGGCTTTAACGCCGGGCATGTTTTTTCGGTTTTCATTTTTATTTTGGTAGTAGTGGCTTTCTGGCTTTCGGTAAAGCGCAGTGCCAGCATCAAGGCCCGCTATGTAGAGAATTTCTTACTCTCTTTCAGCTTCTTTCTGTCGCTTATCCCCACCGTAAACGAAACTTTTACCCGAGTACCGCTGGGGCATCCGCTGGCTAAAGGCCCATCCGATCCGCTGATTTCCAAAACGTTGCTCGTACTTTTTATCGCATTTATTGCTGGTGCCGTTTACCAGTATATTAAACAACGCAGGATGGCAAAATTGAATTAAGAACAATAATTAACAGACTAGTGCACGGGCCTGAAAAACCAAACCCTGCATTAGTTTTACTATTTTTATAGCCGAAGGTTTTTAAATATGATTATCGACCATAAAAAATACGATCTGTTTGGCAAATCCATGGTGCAAAACATCACGATTAAGGCACCCTTTACCTTCGATTTTCCCATTACCGATAATGCCTGTTTTTTGTACATGTTACAGGGCGAAATGCAGTACCACCGCGATGAAGACCGCGTAAACATACCGCATAAACATGCTTTGTTTTTAAATTGTGTCCAGGCCAGCAAAACTATCAGTAACCTCAATGCCGGTAGCGTTAACGAAATAATGATCGTTAATTTCCACCCCGATATTTTAAAACGGGTTTACGACCGCGAGATGCCGTTTATTTTACAAGCTTCCGAACGCATGGTTTCGAACAAGAGCGTAGAGGTGTTAAACAACAATTTCTTAATCGAAAAGTACATTGAGGGGTTGTTGTTTTACTTTCAGCATCCGGCATTGGTTAACGATGATATACTGGTTTTAAAGCTCAAAGAAATTATCCTGCTCCTGGCCCAAACCCCTAATGCCAGGGCCGTACAAACCATATTTACGCAGCTCTTTTCGCCCACCACGTACACCTTTAAACAAATTATTGAAGCTAACCTGTTTGCCCAGCTCAGTATCGATGCCCTTGCCCGGTTGAATAATTTGAGTGTTTCTTCTTTTAAACGCGAGTTTGCCAGGCATTATAACGATACGCCTGCCAATTATATCAAAACCAAAAGACTCGAAAAAGCTGCCGAACTGCTGCTCCTTTCAACCGAAAGGATTAAAGACATTGCTTTTAGCTGCGGTTTTAACGATCTGGCTAATTTTACCAAAAGCTTTCGGGAGAAGTATCAGTGTACGCCGGGTGAGTTTCGTTTGGGCTAAGGTTTAGGTTAGGCCTAATAATTTTTAAGCAAAAGCTTTATAACGTAAAAACCACCCTACCGCAGGATAGGATGGTTTTTATGCAATGGGTTTGCCATTATGGTTTTAGCTCAGGCTGGTCATCTACAAATACATAAAGCTTTTGCACTTTGCCGTTTTCAATTACAAACAAATCCATACCTGTTGTGAGAGGTGCTTTTCCGGCTTCGCCAAACTGCCAGAATAAACGGGCAACATCATGATGCGTATCTGCAGGTTTGCGACTGGTGAATCTGGCATTCGGATTTTTCTGTTGTAAACCGTTTACGAAATTGTTAATCTCAGCTGCTCCGGCGGCGATAAAATGCCTGTCCACCATTTCAATATTGCTGGCATAAGCCGCTGTTATGATCTTGTTTCTAGCAGTAAGATCTTTTTCGTTCCAGATCTGAAGGTGTTTTTCGATAACCGATAAAGCGCTGTTGTTTTCCATGTTGTGGTTTGTTTTAGTAGTATTGATAAGCTGATCTTTAGGCGACCATAACTTTATTTGAGGGTTGTTTTTTTCGTATCCTTTTCCATTGGGATAAGATACCAGCTCCATTTTAGATTGCCAGGGCGTAAGGAAGTATATCCAGCTTTCACCAGCGGTATCTCCGGCAGGCGTAGTAAATACTTCGCCTAAAAACTGAACGCCTCTGGTTTTTAGATAAGCTACAGACTGGACGATATCAGGTGTGTAAAACGCAATGTGCGTAGCGCCGGCATCATCGCCGCCCGGCTGTTTCAGGTTGCCTTTGTTTGGGCTGAAGGCAAAAAGCTCGATGTTGGCACCATTTTCACCCGAAACCATTTTAATGGTAACAGGTCCCGTTGCCGGGTTAATGTTGTTTGCCTTTTTCCATTGCGCATCTAAGGCGATGGGGCCAATTTGGGTAACGGTTTTAAATCCCAGTACATCGGCAAAGAACTTTTGTGCCTGCGCAAGATCCGGCACATTGATACCGATATGATCTACCCCTAAAAGTTTAGGGCTTTGCGCTGCGGCAGGTAAGGTATTGAAGAAAGCTATCGAAGCCGAAAGTACAGTTGAAATAGCTAGTTTTTTATAATGTTTCATGATATATCAAAAAGATTAAGTGTATTAATTGGTGTAAGCGGCTAACCATTTGGCTTTAATGGCGGCACGGGCATCAATAAATTCCTGATCTGTTCCCTGTGCAATTGCATCAAGCGGGAAGCGCAAAGGACGTTCGCCTTTTTTCATGTTAACCAGCTCGAGTACACCATCGGCAATGGTTTGTGGATTCATATCGAATTGTTGCATTTTGCCAAACAGCGCTGTGCCCAGGGCGTTAAACTTATCGGTAGCTTCTTCGCCGTATTCGGCAATAACATTCGCTTTATCTGCATGTACCCCTGCTTTACTACCATTGTTCATCTCGGTTGGGTACACACCCGGTTGTATGCTTACATTTTCGATGTTATAGGCTGCAAGTTCATCCTGAAGTCCTTCCGTAATGCTCTCTACCACCAGTTTTGAAGAGATATAGGGAATCATAAAAGGTAGGGTGTGTCCGCTTGCACCAGTGGTGATGTTAATAATCAGGCCTGATTTTTCTTTTCTCATGGCAGGCAGTACCGCCTGATAGGTGCGCAATACACCGTAAACATTCACCTCGAACATTTTGCGGATTTGATCTAAGGAATAACCTTCCAGTAACCCGAAACCGCTTACGGCCGCATTATTGACCAATACATCAATTTTACCGTACTTGTTCAGTACATAGTTAATGGCTTCCGTTACCGACTTGTCGCTTGTAATATCAATATCTACTACTTCTATATTGGCTATGGCCGAAAGTGCTGCTGCCGCAGCTGCATTTGCACTGGTTACATTACGCATGCCGGCAATAACTGAGTGGCCTGCATTGGCCAAAGTGGTGGCAGTAAGTTTGCCGAATCCTGTACTTGTTCCTGTGATTAAAATTGTTTTTGACATTTCCTTATTTTTTAATTTGTGATTGATTGCTTTGAACACTACAAAGATGGCTGATGCCTAAAAGCTGCACATTGATTTGAAATAAGAAAGAAATTGATGTAGATCAAGCGGATGGCTGCTTATTCGAATTGTTTAGCGTTAAAAAGGGATTTTGTAGTAACTTTAACGCCAGTATGTACGAAGTTTTTCAGCATTATATTGAGCAGCAAGCCACACTTAGTCCTTCAGAGTCAGACCGCATCCGTTCGGTGGCCGTAATTAAAAAGCTGCGGAAAAAGCAATACCTGTTACAGGAAGGCGATGTATGGAAATACAATGCCTTTATTGCGAAAGGATGTCTGCGCACTTATTCTATTGATGAAAAGGGCAATGAGCATGTAATTGGATTTGGTACTGAATCCTGGTGGATGGGCGACCGCGAGAGTTTGCTGTCTGGTGCTCCATCCCGCTACAACATCGATGCGATAGAAGATAGCGAGCTGGTGTTATTTACCAAAGCCAACTTTGATTTGCTTACCGCAGAAATCCCCGCATTTAATGAAATGGTAAATGCCATATTGCAGCGTAGCTTTATCGCCTCCCAGAACCGCATTAATGCTACATTGAGTCTTACAGCAGAAGAAAAATACCTTAATTTTATTCAGAAATATCCGGGTTTTGCCACGCGAATTCCCCAGGCCATGATCGCATCATTTTTGGGAATGACCCCCGAAACTTTAAGCCGGATCAGAACCCAAACACTAAAAAAGAAGTAGCTATTAACCTGTTAAGGTTCCTGAGTTACCTTTTAAATTATTTGAATACTGGCGATCATGTTTTGGACAGCAGTAAGTTCAGTCTCATGAACAGGCAGAAACTTCTGGGCGCTATCAATGGTGAAGGTGCAGATAAAAATATCGTTATTCTTTCCCGTTATCCAGTAATAGGTAATATGTCCCTCGCCATCTTGCACCGATTCTTTTTGGTAATGTGCGCAGTTGTAATTGCCTAATCTGATGCTTTGACCCCCCTCGTTTTCTTCTATCTCGCTGGTAATGTATTCGGCTGCCCGATCTACATCAGGGTTTGTAGTATCAGGCCATCGGAAAGCAGTAATTCTTAAATTCCCCGTCCATGGCGATTCTGTTGCATGCCAGAAAGCATGCGTAGCCTCATCGTCGTCATCGTATTCTGCCCATCCATCTGCTAGTGCGAAACTAAATGAGCCATCTCTTGAGATATAGTTATTTTCCATGTATCAGGTTAATTGGAATAAGCATCAAGTATTTATATCCCGCCAAATTTGTGCTCTGCATAAACAAGGCCATTCTGTTCGCTATCAAATTTATAAAATACGGTAAGTCCTCCACCATTTCTTAAATCAAATCTTTTTCGCTTATACGTTGTATAAAAAGGTATTAAACTAACAGAGAAGTCATTATTGCTTACTTTTAGGGGTATTATACGAACCAGTGTAACATGCCCACCATGAGTTTTTATTAATTTTTTTAATTGGATATAGTCGGGATATTGAATTTCTATATTGTTTATTTGTTTTGGTAAACTGTCTGTTAGTAGATAATTCGGTTCTACATAAATAACTTTATTGTTTCCATTATTTTTTTGGATAGCATTACAATAAATGGCTAACGCATTTCTGTAAATATTGGTAGTGTCACTTTTTTCGGTATTAAATAAATTTTGTGCAAAACAAAAGTTCGAAAATAAGATCCCGAATAAGATAAATAAGTTTTTATTCATTTAAATTGCTTTTAATAATGGGTGAAATATGAACCGATAGAACCGGAGGGATAATTTAGCACTCCGGTTCTATATTTCTTTTTTTATCTTTATTGATGTTTTTGTTTTGCGACTGGTTGAAGAGGTTATCTTTCAGTAAATCTTGCTTCGAAGTGCTCTTTTGAATATCGCTACTTATTAGCCATTTTCATCGAAATCTTTTCATACCACTATAAACCTAAATTTGATGCATATTTCTGAAATAATTCTGTGCGCTAGCCAAGGAAATAATCCAAATAATTATAAATGGAATTAGGATTATAAAAATAAGACCCGACATAAGTGAAAATGCTAGAACAAATAGTGGAGGTAATAGATAAAGTAAAATCCTAAAATTTTTATTGCCAATTAATAAAGGCAACAGAATAATTAGAATATGGACTGGTAATATAATTAATTTGAGTATCAAATAAATTTTCTCTCCAGTCAAAAACTTAGGGTAGAAGAGGTTGAATTCAAACTCATATAGAAAAACCCATCCTTTAATCGGAACTCCTACAAATAACGAACTTAATGTTAAGAGTACTAGTGTGATAATTAATTTATTCTTCATAGGTATAAAAATTAGTTACATGCGCCTTTGCTACTCATACCATACCCCCCATTTTTATTAGCATTACTTTTGTTTCGTAGTGCTTGTCCTAAATCACCAGGAGTGTTATTAAACAAACCTCTAGGGGCATTAGCTAAATTCGCCCCTGCTGCATTCATCCAGCCCAATGCTGCATCTGTACAATTATAGGAGGTCAGGTTATAATTAGCACTGTTAAAGTCACTTGTCATTGCCTGTAAGGCTTGGTTAAATTGTAAGGCTGTCACAGAAATTGTATAGCTAACATCGAATGCATGCCCGCTATTGTCCTTGATTTTTCCTTTTGAAGCGGTACTGCTAGCATCTGGATCCGGGTAAAACCCTAAAACTTGTCGAACATTACTCCCGTCCGAGTTGTTTTTTTCGAACCCTATAAAAGTATGACCTACATCTAAATCTGTATTTTGGGTCTTGATCAATATACCTCTCTGAGGTGTAGGTGTAGTTGTTTGATATGTAGGGGGTACGATAACCCATTGGGAGTTTAAATTGGCAACTGGTTGGTCTACATATATTGTCAAAGTATAACTATTTGCCGGCTTTCCATCTGCAAAACAGTCAGTATACTTTTTAATGTCGTTAATTTTTATACTTTGATCATCGATATAAGTTGATAAGTCGAAATCATTTTGAGAAAATTGTCCAGTTTCGCCACCTCCATTTGTGCACTTCCCAAAATTCAGACCAGTTAAAAGTATAATTCTAGACCGAGCGCAGCGAGGCTATTAGAAAAAACTATTAATTTTAATTGGTAA
>NZ_FMZH01000018.1:0-10319 GCF_900101435.1 Pedobacter soli | reverse complement strand
TCAGAGTTTAGGAAACAGTTGATGGGATTACCAATAATTCAAAGCATGAGCAGAAAAGGGAATTGTTGGGATAATGCAGTTGCAGAGAGTTTCTTTAAAACCATGAAAACTGAGATGGTTTACCAAAGAAATTTCAAAACTAAAAAGCAGGCATACTTGGCAGTATTTGAATACATAGAGATTTGGTATAACAGAAAAAGAATCCATTCATCATTGGGTTATCTGACTCCCTTAGAGGTTGAAGAAACCACAATGAACAAAAAAAGAGCCGCATAATTTGCACCCAAAAGGAATCTAAATTAATGCATCTCAAAAAAATATCTGACAAAAAAAAATCTCTAGTATACTATTGCAATTCCAAACCGTGGTTTCTTGCGTAGCAACCATAAATCCCGATTTACCCATCCCATTTTTTCCAGAGCAGAGTAGAACGCGCAATACAGGCCGGTTGCCTGATGCTGTTCTGATTTTTTTTAATGCCCTGATGGTTAACCCCACCCGGGCCTATTGATATGTTTTTAATTAACCATTATCTATAACCTTTAAAAAACGAAAAAATGAGTTCAAGTAACAGAATTTCAGCGGTGATTACACCAGAGCAGTTAAAAAACATTAACGATGCCGTAGCTGTATTTAAAACCAATTTGAGTGAGGTACTGATTATTAACCTTACAGCAGCTGAACGCAGGGCCATGCTAAAGCTGGGCGACAAAACCATGGGTTTTGTAGAAAAGGCATTTGATTATGCCCTGCAAAACCCCAGCTTTATACCCAACTTTATGGATTTGGAAGAAGCAAGAAAAGATTATGCTTTATCGGGCGTGCTGTATCAAATTTTTCAGCAATTAAATACACTGATTACGGCAGTAGAAGATTCAGGTATGGCAGCTGGAAGTGAGGCCTACGAAGCTGCCCTGCTTTTTTATCATTCAGTTAAAGCTGCCAGTCGCTCCAATGTACCAGGTTCGCAAGCCATATACGACGATTTGCGTCAGCGTTTCCCGACTACAAGAAAGTCTGGTGCACCAAAGCTGCCCTTATAATTCATCCATCTGTGGCGAGACCAAGCTTGCCACAGATTTTTAACACAGCGAACACAATTCGTATATTCATACTCAGGGTACATTATAAACTACCACCATATACTTATTAAGCTACCCTAATATACTACGTAAGTTATGTGATAATACTTATTAAGATATAAAGGGTACTTCAAAAGCTATCAACATATACTTATTAAGCTACCCAGATATACTACGTAAGCTATACGATAATACTTATTAAGGTATGAGGGGGTACTTCAAAAGCTATCAGCATATACTTATTAAGCTACCCAGATATACTACGTAAGCTATACGATAATACTTATTAAGATATAAAGGGTACTTCAAAAGCTATCGACATATACTTCTTTAAGGTTATCTGCAAAATATTTATATCTATTCGGCTAAATTTGCGGTAGGAAGCATTGTTCCCGACAGTTATTAAACCCCTTCAAACTTCCAATTTACCAGATTAATATGGTTTTAGATCCCTTTCTAAAGAAAGTACAACGCTAAATCAAGCAAGCAATACGAGCCTAAAAGAAATTCAGATCATTTAAATTTGCTGTGCGATAGCGCTTTAAATGTTTTTTCACTTTTCCTTTTAATAGAATGATAATTTATTCTATATTTGCAGCTCTTAAAAATAACCACTTCTATATTTACGTTATTTAGTAAGTATAAGCCCGGCGGGGTAGCTCAGATGGTTAGAGCGCAGGATTCATAACCCTGAGGTCGGCAGTTCGATCCTGCTCCCCGCTACTTAAGGAAACAACACCCAAGAGTTGTTTCCTTTTTTTATACCCATAAAAAACTGTTAGTCAAATTGTTGCAATCCGACAGTAAACAGTTCGATTTTTCAGAAAATCTCCTTGAACTTTTATGTAGTTTAGACCAAAAACGCCCCTAAAAGCAGTATTAACACATTATTTTAGCGTTCGATTTTCCCTTAAGGATTCGCGGCACTTCGATTGTCCAGAGCCTCTGTACGTTTTTGCCAAAACGTACATTAAATTTAGAACAACTGAAGCTTGGCCTTCATCAACTTGAATCCCTTGATTGGCTAAAATACGAACAGCACGGCTTGAAGAAACCTTTCGCTCCAAAAAATTGGTTTTATGAGGTAGTCGGTAATCGATATCAGCTATACTTATATTTTTCTTTCTACTTAGCACCTTATAAAGAGCATTACTAGTATAAAGTGATACTGTACGATTTTCCAAATCAATATCTCTTACTGGGAAAAAACCGAGTAATTGCTTTTTATCCCCAAAATCGAGATCATCAAAGCTTCTAAAGATATCAATGGACGACCTGGTTGCAAACTTAATCTGTTGATCGAGACAGGCAAGTTTGGAATCCACAGCTCTCAATTCTTTATTAAGACTTTCCAGAATTACCTTGACTTCACTTTTCAATGAGCTGAAATCATCAAATTTTAACAAATCCGACACAAAAAGCTTTCTGGTCTTAGATAGCAAATGACCTTGTTCATCAATTTGTTTGTGCACTTCCCAAAATTCAGACCAGTTAAAAGTATAATTCTAGACCGAGCGCAGCGAGGCTATTAGAAAAAACTATTAATTTTAATTGGTAATATGAAAAGAATCAAGTTTACGGAATCCCAGATTGTAAAAGCCATCAAAGAACATGAGAATGGCAAAAATGTGCACGATCTCTGCAGAGAGTTAGGGGTTAGCACTGCAGCCTTTTACAAATGGCGCCAGAGGTACGGAGGAATGGAAGTGAAAGAAATATCAAAGCTCAAGGCATTAGAGGAGGAAAATGCACGTTTGAAAAAAATGTATGCGAATCTCAGCCTTGTGCACGAAGTTTTCAAGGAGGCGGTGGAAAAAAAGCTTTAACGCCTGACGAAAAACGTGGTTTAGTGGATGAGATGGTGAAAAGGATTAGCCATCGTCAGGCTTGTCAATGTGTCGGATTAAACCGGAGCAATCATTACTATAAACACAAACGGCGCGATGACAGCGAAATAGTTAATGCACTTTCTCATCTAGTTGAAAAGCATGTTTCCATAGGCTTCTGGCAATGCTATTACCGATTACGTCGAAAAGGAATTATATGGAACCATAAAAAGGTTTATCGGGTTTATACCGCGATGAAGCTTAATATTCGGCGCAGGGCAAAGAAAAGACTACCAGAAAGAATCAAAAAGCCATTATTTGTGCCGGAAACTGTAAATGAGGTGTGGTCTATGGATTTTATGAGTGACGCGCTTTGGAATGGAAGGAAATTTAGATTGTTGAACATCGCCGATGATTACAACAGAGAGATGCTTGCTATGGAGATAGATTATTCACTTCCAGCATTGAGGGTTACCAGGGCATTAGATGAGCTCAAACAATATAGAGGGCTCCCAAAAATGATAAGAATGGATAATGGGCCAGAATTCATCTCACATAAGCTGGATGAATGGGCGAAGGAAAACAATGTAGAACTGCTTTTTATCGAGCCTGGAGAGCCAACACAGAACGCATATATAGAAAGATGCAATGGAAGCATTAGAAGAGAATTATTGAATGCCTACATATTTCATTCCTTGGATGACGTGAGGGAGAAGGTAGAGGAATGGATGATGGACTATAATTACCATCGACCACACCAGGCATTGAACTTCAAATCTCCCATCGATTTATTGCAGGAAAGTTGAGGACAAAATTATACTTTTGAATGGTCTGAAAAACAGGGGAGCTTACATGTTTAGACAACTTCCGCCGTTCTAATAAATACTCTAGTTTCTTCGTCCCTATATTGAAATCTTCTAAAACCAAGGCAAATAATTCTGTTGCATATTTAGAAAGTCTCATTTGACGCAACTGATGAGAATAACTATTATTTAGCGCTTCTGCTCTAATTCTTACTTTACATTTACCCGAACAATGATAGTATCCATATTTCTTATTATAGCCTTTAGACAAACTGCCACGTAGTTTGTTTTTGCAAACCGGGCATGTTAAATATCCTTTTAAAAAGAAAATATTTTTAAGTTCATCTGTTTTTCCAATTACCTTTCTTTTGGTGCGAATTATATTTTGCACTTGGTAAAAAAGCTGTTCTGAAATAATGGGCTCATGAACCCCTTTCACTAATTCATTAATATTGTTGCTGCTGGGTGCCAATCTTACAAATCCACAATAAACCGGGTTTTGCAGCAGCCTCCAAAAATAAGATCGAGAGCACCTAAAGCCTCTTGCCTTGGCCATCATCCTTGCTTCTTCAAGCCGATAAGTATTGGTAGACAACAACTGATAAACCCAACTCAAAATCCCAGCTTCTGGCTCTTTTGGCGCAATATACTTCCTGCCGTCCAGCCCAGTAAGATTAAGATATCCCTTAGGGGCCCTATTCGGATAACGGCCTAACTGTTTTGCTCTTCGTAGCCCATTTACGGTGTTCAATGCTCTTCTTGTATTTTCAGCTTCGGGAATCGCTAGATAGACAGCAAGCATCACGGTACTTTCGGGAACAGAGAAATCAATTGGCTGATCAATAGCCATTGCATTAGCATTGTACTTTCGAAGCAAACCGATCATTTCATACGCGTATTCAATGTTTCGACTAAACCGATCCCACTTAATAAAAAGGATATTATTTTCTTCAGTCTTTGAACTTTTCTTAACCTCAGCGATTAACTTCTTCCATTCCGGGCGATTAAAATTCTTCGCTGAATAATCCTCGCTAAATATACCCCTTACCTGGATATTATTATGAGAGCAGTATTTCAACAATTGATCCTGCTGCTCAGGTAGCGAATAGCCTTTTCTCTTTTGCTCATCTGTGCTTACACGGATATATAGATATGCAGACTCCATGATACTAAATGATTTGTTGTCAAATAGATAACGTACAAATTTGATTAGGATGGATAATTTTGACTTACTTAACAAGAATTTTATATTTTCGACCATCAAACAACACCTTGTTCCAGAACAGGCTTGAACAGTCTTAATTCTCCTTAAAATCAGTCAATTGAAATCTTTTTAGCGAAAATCATTGCCAGTTTGCGACGTTAGATGTGGCCAGTTTTGGAATAATCTACACCTTGCTCAGGCAATGAATAACTTTTTCGTTTTGCTCATCCGTGCTTACACGGATATATAGGTATGCGGACTCCATAGTATTCAAAAGTTTTGGTAAAATAATAACGAAAAGATGATAAAAGAGGGTTATTGCTCCAGCCATCAAACGATCAGCTTTTTTGAAGCCTTAGAGATACGTAGCTCTACCTTGTTTAACCTTGACGTCAAAGAAACTAATTCAAAGATTTGTTTTCTTATACTGTTAAGCATAGCAATAATATCCTTTTAGGATGAAAATATAACGGATTAGTTGTCCCTGTATGAACAACTAAATCCGTTATGACCAATAGAATTATTCTGATTATATTGTGAGCTTAATTCATACAAACCCTAGCGCACTCATCATGGAAAACGAATTTGGCGGTTCATGGACCGAAACGAAAATTGAGATACTTGAAATGTACGCATCTGCCTATCTTACAATTATGAACAAATATCCGTTCCACATAACCTATTTCGACGGTTTTGCAGGGAGCGGCGAGATCAAGATCGGAAACGAAGACGATTTTAAAGTGATTGAAGGTGCCGCACAAAAAATCGTTGATATCAGCTCACCCAGAAGCTTCGACATCTACTATTTCGTAGAGAAAGACGAGATGAAGAAACAACGCCTTGAAACCTCTGTCAAGAGCAAAAGACCGGACAATGTATTTGTAGTTGCGGAAGACTGCAATGTGGTACTTAAACGTCTCGCCAGCTTTTTAAGAAAGAATAAGATGAGGAAAGCTCTTGTATTTTTGGACCCTTTCGGGATGAACCTGGATTGGAGCTCAATTGAGAACCTCAAAGGCCTCGGAGTAGATCTGTGGCTGCTGAGTCCTACTGGTGTTGGCGCAAACCGACTTCTAAAGAAAGACCTGAATATTTCAGAGGCTTGGTGGAAACGACTGGAAAAGTTCTTCGGGGTCGATCGTGAGCTGATTACTAGGAGCATTTACCGGGAAGATATCATTACAGATCTCTTTGGATCCAGAACAGTCATTACCAAATCAAGTCAGGCCAACGATAAACTATTCGAAATCTATACTGAAAAACTAAAAACTATTTTTGGACTCGTTTCCAATCCGTACGTCATTGTCAACAGAAATAATTCCCTAATGTACCACTTTTTCTGTGCGTCAAATAATGCGAGCGCTATCAAGATCGCGAACGATCTGGTAAGCAAGCATAACAAAAAAACTTAGGCAGCGACAACAGGAAGCTCTCTAAATATCTCCCCATCAAGTTCACACCCACCCTTTGCATGTTTTGGATGTTTGGCATCAATTGTGGGATCATTCGGGTTTGCATTAAACTTCGGCTTTCCCCATTGTTTGAAGAAGAAAGCAACATTACTCTGCTCGCACCTAACCTTGACATAGTCAATCCATTCCTTTTCCAATGGCCTAGCTTTATGTCCTGACTCTCCTCCAACAATTACCCAGTCTATACCGTCTAAATTTAAAGTTCTCACCGGCCCTATAAGAGGTTCAATGGAGAGAAACTTGATCTTTGCAGGCGTTAAGGAAAGGTCGTCGATACGGTAAGCATAGTCCTCATTTTCAATAGAAACTCCCATCCAGATATTAGGGGTCCAGGTAAGTTGGTCTGCAAGTTCCACCAGCCTTTCCGACCGCTTAGTAAGCACTTGGTAAACATGCTGTGGGGTATTGTTCATCACAGCGAACACCGCCTTGATGAATTCTATCGGAACCTCGGGATGAAAGAGATCACTCATGGAATTCACAAATACAACCTTGGATTTTTTCCAACCGTAGGGAATGTTCAAGGTGTCAGGATGTGTACGAACCTTAAAGCCGTCCTTATACTTTTCTACGCCCATTGCGGTGAGACGCCTTGTCATAGACTCCGCATAGCAGAACTTACATCCGGGACTTATCTTGCTGCAGCCTGTTACCGGATTCCAGGTCAGCTCGGTCCATTCAATATTTGATTGTGCCATAATTATATGATTATTGGTACGTCATTTTTATTTTTGTGCAAATCTGTGGAAATATACTCAATTACAGACTTTATTTTTTTCTCAGCAAACAGTTTTTTTAATACTACATTGGCGTCCTTTAACAGAAAGCCCTCATTGAGGGCGAACAGGTAAGCTTCATTCCGCATACCAATTTCCCGACCTAAAATCTTCCTGCGCAGGTTTTTCTCAAAGACATCCCGTTTACTGGGAATATCAAATTCGGGAAAAAGACTAGGCGAATGTAAATCAATTTTTTCGCTGTCTATGTCGTAATTTGCCTCTCCGCGTAAGCTATCATTCTTCCAGGCAACGCTCAGGAATTTTTCTATCCCCAATGTATGGTGCGTTCCAAAGATGAGACCATAAATATTCCGCTCCTTTTTTATGGAAAATGGAGCAAGATAGTAGGTTCGCCCGATCGGAATAAGCGACTTGTAATGGGCCAACACCTTTCTATGCACATGGTAATAATGGACTGACTGCATCTCTACCGGGTCAAATGGGAAATATTTCTGAAACTCAGGGGTATTAGCAAATCGCCTAAAGTAAGATGATGAAATAAAGAACAAAAAATCAGTCTGGCGCAGGGCAATTATTTTAACAAAGAGCTCAGAGGTAATCTCCTTTATTCCGTTCTGATCAAAAAACAAGAAATTGGCAGACTGTTTCATCGCTTCATATTGTTCATTAAACAAACTTTTAAAATCCCTATTATAGGTTCGTATGCTGAAATTTCCCTTTGCTCCAGCCAAACAATCCATTAAAGCACGGTAGTTGTCTTCCTCAAGTTCGTTGAAATGAAGAATAACCTTAATACCGCGATTCACAATCAACCTTTCAAAAGACCTTACAACCTCAAGTGCGATAAGTGGGCTTCCTGGCCTGTTTAGAGAATCCTTTCCCTGCCCTGCAAAAAAGTCGAAAATCTGAACAGTCTTCCAGATTGGCTCACGCCTTGAAAGAAATACAGGCGCCCATTCCCTGAGATAATCTGTGTAAACCTTTAGTTTTACAATTGTCCCCTCATCAAAGGGTTTTCTAAACAAATCCCTAACTGCCACCAACAAATATACTAAAAATATTAGCAATTAAAAATCCATAATTTGATGAATCACTGAGAGGGGCAGAATGCATATTCTTGAAGTACAAAAAAAAGATATTTTTTGATAACACCGATCTTAGGAAAGGAACTAAAGTATTATTAATCATATTGAGAGGCTATCATTACCATAAATATAGCAGAAAAAAGCGCTCAAAGAAAATCTAGAAAATACTTGATCATATACCTCCTTTTGTTTGATAATATTGAAGCTATATCTATCCCTTAAATAAGCATCTAAGCATAACGCGATACCAAAAATAGTTCCATTAATTAAAAGCAACGCCCTCATACTCTTAATACGTCGGGCAAAATCACGCGACAGTAACTTCCACAAAGTCAACCTAAAACTACATTAAAAGGTCAATAGGATTTGACATTCTACAATTCGTGCCATTCCTTTTTCATCATGACCAATAATAAACATGAATTTATATAGCATCCAGGGCATTTATTAATTCACCGTTGGTAACGGTTAGTTGCCACAAATCAATGAACGAGCTAATGTACATGCCTCTATTTGGACAAACCCACTCCTCTGACCCCATACCGTTGGAAGTTAATTTTAAATAAATCATAAATTGTCTTGCAATTATAGATTCGGCGGAACGGAGTCAACTAGATTGGTTTTTCCACATCTAATCAAGTTTAAGAATTTTGTTGAAATAAGAGCAAAATACATACCTCATATGAATATGGTACTTTTGGGTTTTCAATCATCCGGAATATCCTGATTACTCGCTATTATTTGCAGGTCACGAATAAGTTCCACCAAAATTGTCTCCGCTTCTGCAGGTGTCAGAGGTGATTTCAAAACGACACTTTTTCTCCTTTCCTCGGCAGATAGATGCATTACAACTTTTTTCATCGCTAATGGAAACATTCTATTGATTATTGTAGTAATATATTTTATACATTCAATAACTATGCTAAATTCGATAATTGTTTGCGGCACTACGAAACTGGTAAGACTTTTATTAGTGGGTACACTTTTGTTTTTAACTCTTAAATTATGTGCCACTACTTGATTTCTGAACTCTTTAATATCAGGAAAAAGATTTAGTACATTTTTAATGCGCTTAAAGTAAGGGTTTATATATCTTCTCTGTTGCTCATTTAACAGTCTTATAAAGTGGCCATGGTACTCATCAAAATAACTGGTTACCAATATGCAACCATTTTCAAAACTCATCGTATTTATAGTCATCACAATATTCGGATCGACGTGATAATCGGGTAAGCTGCATAATGCCCGATGATATCTAATAATATTGTTGTTTATAACGTTAAGGATGTGAACGCTTTCGTCTAAAGGTGTGATTTGGTTAGTCATTATAATATGAAAATTTGGTAGGTTTCAGAAATGTCTTCAGTTTAAAATTAGAACGGTATCTGTGGTTGATTTGTAATTTACTGATGTTATTCAGAGCAAAAAAACATAACTATTTGTCGATTACCTGGATAAGCCACTTATCTATTGATGTAAAAATTATTGCTGATCTATTTTTGTAGAGCCTGAAGCATAAATTGACAGGTGAATTGCACCCTTTGCTTGCTAGGTATCCGTATAAAGGTTTTAAAATCCTTGAGATTGTAATAGATCAAAATAAAAAAGCATGGTCAAAGATATTAATATTGATATTAAATTAAGTGTTTAAGCATCTTGATAAAAGTCAGACATCCATAGGGCTAACGAGTAGCTATGATATAGGTTCATGGACCTTATCACTTATAATGGCGCGACGCTCGGCACTAAAAATTATGTAGGATTACATCAATAGCATTTCCTTTAAACCTGTCCTCACAGTGCTATGAATCCAGTTGATAATGAAAGCTTTAAGGGCATTTGAGTATTACCCCCTTCGAAAACGACCGATACATAATCAAATATTGATATTAGAAACAGCAAGCGTTGATTTTGTAATTTTATCCTATATCTAAAAATGCATTGTAAGCTCCCCTGTTTTTCAGACCATTCAAAAGTATAATTTTGTCCTCAACTTTCCTGCAATAAATCGATGGGAGATTTGAAGTTCAATGCCTGGTGTGGTCGATGGTAATTATAGTCCATCATCCATTCCTCTACCTTCTCCCTCACGTCATCCAAGGAATGA
>NZ_FMZH01000017.1 GCF_900101435.1 Pedobacter soli | reverse complement strand
GGGTAGATTTAATCTTCACAGCCTGCTCCGTATCGATAACTGAAAGACAGCAGTGGAAATCTTTTTTGGACACATCAATCCCGATTGAATACTTTAGATTACTCATAGTCTATAGATTAGAATAAGACAATCAGAAACTAGTCTCAGTCTTTGCTCATGTTAATCGCTGATCCAGATACTCTGATCTGGTCAATAGGTACTGTTCTGACTTTAAGAAGTAAAAAAGAGAGGATAATCCTCTCCGTCAACATCTGTAATATTTCGTGTCTAGCGGGACCTCAACTTGCCTCTCTTTTCTGATTGTTATATATAAATATAAAGATATGAGCGGGGCTGAACCAGGCCAAAAGCATCTGCTGCTGATTTTCAAATAAAAAGAATATTTTTTTATAGTAATGCTAGCCCACACAGATGAAGTTGGGGTGTTTCTATTGTTTGGTGAGTCACCAAACATGGGGGTAAACAAAAAAAGACCATCTTTCGATGATCTTTTCTTAATGTATAGTTAGTTAATGATTATTTAACTTGTTCTTGTGCTCTTGCGATGTAAGCATCAATTAACTGTGCTTCTGCGCTTTCAGGGTATTGTGTTTTTACCTTAGTATAAGCATCAAGCGCACCTTTAAAATCTTTAAGGTTTTCGTTAACCAATCCTAATTTCTTTAAAAACATTGGCGAAGTAAATTTACTGGCCTTATCTGCAGCTTTTTTGTAATAAGTAGCAGCTTGTTTATAATCTTTTAATTCGCTGTAAGCATCGCCTAACAAACCTAAAGCCAATGGATCTGCAACCGGGCTACCAGTAGCGCTATATTTGCTTAACGATTCTACTGCTTGTTTAAACTCGCCTTTACGTAAATAAATGCCGCCTAAATAAAGGTTGGCTAAATTTGCCGATTTGGTATTATCGTATTCTTTGGCAATTTGCTCAAAGCCTGGGAAACCAGCGTCACCTTTAACTGCTTTGTTCGATAATGAATCTACTCCAACATATTGCTCTGCTTTGTACATTTTGCTCGCAGCTTCTTCAGCACGGCCTTTTAAGTACACGCCCTGATACCAAAGGTAGATGAGAACTAATACAACTACAGCGCCTGCTATAAAAAGTAAGCTCTTGTTATTCTCTTGTAAAAATGAACCTTTTTTAGTCGGTTGAATTGTCTGATTATCTGTTGTAGACATGTTTGTTTAAAAAATTAAGATTGCAAAAATACATTTTTCAATCAAAGTATCAATCTTTATTTTGAAGTATTTAATTAAACATTAGTTATTTAGGAACCAAAAGTGTAAAATGCCCGCGACAATTAACGGAGCAGGCTAATTAGCGTGTTAAACCAGGTTTGGTTGTCGCTAAAAATACCTGTACGGTTAATTACCAGATAAACGGTTTGGCTTTGCGTGCGGCTAATGGTTGAGCGGATGCGGATAGGCTGCCAGAACAGACCAAAATTTTTAATCGGCGAAGCAGGAAACAGCTCGTCGAAACCCATGTAAACCTCTTCGATATTTGATAAAGGCACCTCCAGCTGTTCATCGCCCGTAATAAAAATTCCGTTCGAAGCCAGCAGTATATTACCCTCGTGTTTGTGTATCGGCTTTAAAAATGAAAATAAACCGGCTAATTTTTTAATCCAGCTCGTGCCCTTTTCATTGGTCAGTTCATGATCGTAAGACCACAGAACATTTCCCTCTAACATTTTTTGTGCAACCATTGAAATTTTTTCCTTGCTATGAAAGTACAATATTTTTAAATGTAATTAACGTTAATTTTAAACAATGAATGTTTAGCGGCTAAAAAACGGTAAATTTGTGACATATTTATGTGGTTAAAGAACATTACCCTGCTCAATTTCAAGAACTATGCCGATGCAGACCTCCGTTTTTCGGATACTGTGAACGTGTTTACGGGTAATAACGGGTCGGGTAAAACCAACATGCTCGATGCCATCCACTACCTCTGCCTCTGTAAAAGCTATTTTAATCCCATCGATACCCAGCAGATCAAAACGGGTGAAGAAGTTTTTATGATCCAGGGAGATTTTGACCGTAGTGAAAAGAATGAAAAAATTTCCTGTGGTGTAAAGCGCAATCAGAAAAAGCAGTTTAAACGCAACAAAAAAGAGTATGATAAACTAGCCGATCATATCGGGCTGTTCCCGGTGGTGATGGTTTCGCCTTATGATGTAAACCTGATTATGGAGGGGAGCGAGGAACGCAGAAAGTTTATCGATAATGTAATTTCGCAAACCGACGGGCATTACCTCGATCAGCTGATTACCTATAACCGTATTCTGGCCAACCGCAATGCGCTGTTAAAGCAGATTGCCATTACACGTAAATACGACCCTGCCTTGCTCGAAATTTTAGATGAGCAACTGGTAATGGCCGGCAATAAAATCTTTGGTATCCGTAAGGCTTTTATGGATGAATTCATCCCGATGTTTAACCAGTATTACACTTATCTCACCGAAAACAGAGAAGTGGTAGAGCTGAATTACCAATCGCAGCTTAACGAGGCAACTTTTGAAGATTTGTTGAAAAAATCGGTAGAGAAAGACCGCATACTGGAGCGTACCACAACCGGGATACATAAAGATGAGCTGGCTTTTGTAATCAGCAATATGCCACTAAAGAAATTCGGTTCGCAGGGACAGCAGAAATCTTTTTTAATTGCCTTAAAACTGGCGCAATATGCTTACCTGGCTAAAAACAAGGGTTTTAAGCCTTTACTGTTGCTGGATGATATATTCGATAAACTGGACGATAACCGTGTTCAAAAATTAATGCAAATGGTTTCGCACCATGATTTTGGACAAATATTTATAACCGATACCGGAAAAGAAAGAGTAAAATCGATTTTTGAAAAGATAGAAGTTGATGTAACTTTGTTTGAAGTTGATAATGGAACTGTAGAAAATGCGTAAACCTAACGATGTTACTTTAAAAGATGCCATAAGCAAAATGCTTGATGTGTACCGCATACGCCGTAAGTTCGATGAAACTTCCATTCTGTCGGTATGGCCCGAAATTATGGGTACAGCTGTTGCTAACCGTACCAAGCAGATTTATATCCATGATAAAAAGCTTTTTTTAAGGATCGAATCGTCGGTAATTAAAAATGAACTGATTTTGGTACGTCAGGGTATTATCGAAAAACTGAATGAACATGCCGGAAGCGAAGTCATTACCGAAATGATCTTTTTGTAAATAAAGGGTATAAGCTTTTACCTATACCCTTAATATTTTACTGAATAAAACTCCAAACTAAAAACTCCAAGCTCCGAACTACCCTTTCCCTCCGCCAAATACCTTCGCTAAAATCCAGATCAGTAGCGCAACTACTACGACTACAATAATAATACCCGACCATACGCCGGCTTTAAAAATACCTTCTACCAGCTCGCAGCTACTTAAGGTAGTACACAAAAATGCAATTAATGCTATTGGGAATATCTTTTTCATATTGATGTTGATTTTTTAATAGCAACAGCAGATAATGAATAAAGTTTTGGAGGGTTTAATAATTGATTTGCGGGTAGCGTCAAATCAATAACCGTGGCGTCAGATGTTACCATCTGACGCGGTAGCTAATTCAAAGTAACAACGGTTTTGAAGGATCAGTCAGATGGTAACAACTGACTACACAGGAGAGGTAAAAAAAATCCTCATTTCGATAGCAGCCATGCGACCATCGAAATGAGGATTACAAAAGATGGATAATGCTTACATGCTCCATCTTCCATTTTTTCCGGAATGGAAATTATTTTCCGTTTACCTTCAACAACTCTACTTCGAAAATTAAGGTGCTATATGGTGGAATATCTGCACCTGCTCCGCGCTCGCCGTAAGCCAGGTTGTAAGGAATATAAAATTTGTATTTCGAACCTGCAGGCATTAACTGAACACCTTCTGTCCAACCCGGAATTACACGGTTTAACGGGAAAGAAATCGGCTCACCTCTGTCGTAAGAGTTATCAAACTGTTTGCCGTTTAATAAAGTACCTTTATAATGTACCAACACCGAATCGGTAGCTGCTGGTTTAACTCCTGTGCCGGCAGTTAAAACTTCGTATTGCAAACCACTTGCTGTAGTTTGTACGCCTGCGCGTTTTTTGTTTTGTTCTAAAAATTCTTGTCCTTCTTTCATAACTGGCGCATATTTAATTCTGTTTGCTTCAATTTCTGCTTTGTTTTTTACGGCCGATGCTTTAGCTAATGCTTCATTAATGCATTGCTGTGCCTGTTGCTGGTCTAAAACCACTTTGCCACCGGTAAATGCATCTTTTAAGCCTTTTAATAAAACCTCGTAATTAAGGGTAGATAAACCGGTAGTTTTTAAACCGGCCCCGATTGAGGTTCCAAATGCATAGCTGGTAGAATCTAAAGTAGATTTTAATGCCACAACGGTTGTGGTTTTACTTACTGTGGTTGTTTTTTTTGCAACAGGTTTTTTTGCTGCAGTTTTCGTTTGTGCGTAAGAGGCAGCAGCAATACCCGAAAGGCATGCCACTAAGAAAATTCTTTTCATTGATTATTTATGTAGTAATTGTATTTAGCAGGTAAATTGATCGACCTATTTTTAAAGCACGAAAGATACAAAAATGCTAAAACAATAAAACCCCGAAAATTCGGGGTTTTATTGCAAATATTTTGTTTGTTACTTAGAAACGCTCGTCTGCTTTGAAGAAGAAGTTTCCTTCAATTTCTGCATTCTCGTCAGAATCTGAACCGTGAACAGCATTTGCATCGATAGATTTTGCATATTTCTGACGGATAGTACCTTCTGCAGCTTCAGCAGGGTTAGTAGCACCGATTAATTTTCTGAAATCTTCAATTGCATTGTCTTTTTCTAGTATAGCAGCTACAATAGGTCCTGAAGACATGAAGCTAACTAAATCTTTATAGAAAGGACGCTCAGCGTGTACTGCGTAAAACTGACCAGCAGTTTCTTCTGTTAGTTTAGTATATTTTAATGCAATGATTTTAAAACCTGCATTGGTAATGTCGTTGATAATAGATCCGATATGGCCGTTTGCTACTGCATCTGGCTTAATCATGGTAAAAGTTCTGTTAGTGCTCATTGTGCTTTGATATCATTTTTTTTGCAAAAATACGTTTTAATTGATGAATAATCAATAATCATTCTTTTTCGGTCGGGAATGGATATTAATTATTGTAGTAAGGCTGTAAAAAGGCAATTTCAGCCCGTTTTTAAAACAATGACAGACCAAACTTAAAATCTTTCCATCCTATACTAAATTTACTTAGCTTTGCAGCGCAAAAAATATATGCTTACACTACCCGAATTAAAAACATTACTGGCTTCGCCACAGCACATTGTAATTACCACGCATCATAAACCAGATGGCGATGCAATGGGTTCATCATTGGGCCTGTATGGCTATTTGATTCAGAAAGGTCATCACGTTAAGGTAATTACGCCTACAGATTATCCTGCTTTTTTACATTGGATGCCAAACAATGGCGATGTAATCATTTTTACAGAACAACATGAAGAGGCCGCCAGGTTAGTAGCAGAGGCATCTGTAATTTTTTGTCTTGATTTTAACACCTTGAGCCGCATTAACGAACTCGGTGAGTTGGTTAGGGCTGCAAGTGCTAAAAAAATCATGATCGATCACCATTTGGAGCCTGAAGATTTCGACGATTACCGCTGCTGGGATATTAATGCCTGTGCTGCTGCGCAACTGGTGTACGAATTTATTGTAAATCAGTTACAGGATGGCGAGTTGATTAACAAAGATGTTGCCTCTTGCCTGTACACGGGAATTATGACCGATTCGGGATCGTTCCGCTTTTCGTCAGCTACAGCTGAAGTGTACCGTATTGCTGCCAATCTGATTGATTTAGGTGCCGACCAGGCAAAAATTCACGAACTGGTTTACGATAACTCGAGCGAAAACCGCCTGCGCTTTTTAGGCTATTGCCTGTCTAATAAGCTCGAAGTTTTAAGGGATTACAATACCGCCATTATTTCGGTGACCAAAGAGGAGCTGGCACAATACAATAGCATTACCGGCGATACGGAAGGTGTGGTAAATTATGCGCTTTCTATTAACGGTATCCGTTTGGCCGCGCTGATTGTTGAGCGTACCGATAAAGTAAAGCTATCTGTAAGGTCGACAGGAGTTTTTCCGGCCAACGAGATCTGTAAAAAGTATTTTAATGGTGGTGGGCACAGAAATGCTGCCGGCGGGGCATCAGAAAAACCATTAAATGATGTAGTTTCGGAATTTAAATCGATATTAGAAGATTATAAAGAACAATTGCTGGCCGGATAGGACAGAATAAAACAATCAAAACTTAAAAAAGTCAAATTAAATTAATGAAAAAGGGAATTATTATTCTAGCTGCAGCCACTTTAGGTTTAGCTGCATGTAACAAAGAGAAAAAGGGAGCAGGAGGGTTATTGTATACCATTCACCATTCGGCTGGTAACGAAAAAATTAAAGAAGGTGATATCGTTAAAATGAACTTCATTCAGAAAAACGATAAAGATTCGGTATTGGCAAGCACATTCGACAGCGAAACTCCGGCAGTTTTCCCTGCACAGAAAAAAATGTACGCTGGTGATATGAATGATGTATTAACTTTGTTCGGAGAGGGTGATAGCGCAACTTTTAAAGTAAATTTGGATACTATGGCTTTCCATAGCAAACAACCAAAACCTGAGCAATTCAAAAACGATAAATACATCACTTTTACTGTAAAAATCGAGAAAGTATTCAAGAAAAAAGCTGGCGAAGCTGATTCTACTTTCAACAAAAGAGCTTCAGAATTTTTCCAGGCAGATTACAAAGCAACAGCTGATAAAAAGAAAGCTGCTGAGCCTGCTAAATTAAAAGCTTATATCGACGATAATAAATTAACTACTAAAACTACTGCAAGCGGTTTACAGTACATTATAGAAAATGCAGGTAGTGCAGAAAAAGCAGCTGTTGGCGATACTGTATTAATTAATTATACTGGTAGAGTTACCAAAAAGAACAAAGATGGTAAATACAAAATCTTTGATACCAGCGATGAAAAATTAGCAAAAGCTGAAAATGAGTTTAAACCAGGTAAACCTTATGGCCCTCAAAAAATGCCTGTAGGTGGTACAATCCCTGGATTTACTGAAGGTTTACAGTTAATTGGTAAAGGCGGTAAAATTCAGTTAATTATCCCTTCTAACTTGGGTTACGGCGAGCAAGGTGCTCCGCAAGTGGGTATTATGCCATTTAGCCCAATTGCTTTCGAAGTAGAAATTAAAGATATTATTAAAGGAAAACCTGCTCCGGTACAAGCTCCAATGCCTGCTCCGGTAGTTAAAAAATAATTTTTAATAACCGATCAAGAAAATCCTGCTTATTTATTTAAGCAGGATTTTTTTTGGTCGTTTTTTTGCTGTAGGAGCGAAATAAAACATTTCTACGATTTATTGAAGCTTATTATAGTCTATCTTTGTAGGGATTTATACGGATTAATGAAAATGAAAAACGGAATTATTATACTATTGGCTGCAGCTTTAGGCCTTTCGGCTTGTAACAGATTTGAAAAAGGCGAAGGCGATATGACTTACAAAATCTATAAAAGTGATGGTAAGCCAAAAATCCAGGATGGCGACTATGTAAAATTAAATGGTATACAAACAGTAGAAACCAATACCAATCCGGATTCGGTGATGGTAAATACTTACGATAATGAGCGCCCGGCATTTTTTGCGATTAGTAAATCAATGTTTAAAGGCGATTTGGCTTCTGGTTTAAAGCTACTGGGTGAAGGTGATAGTGCCGTTTTTAAGCTGAATTTAGATTCGATGGAGAAATATTCAGGGCAGCCCAAACCAAAAGGCTTAAAATCGAATATTGCTTCTTTTACCATTAAAATTGAGAAGGTATTGCATAAGGGAAAAGATCCGGATTCGATTTTCGATGCTAAAAAACGACTTTTCTTCGAAGCAGAATACAAAGCCCTAAACGAAAAGAACAAAGTAGTAGAGCCAGCAAAAATTGCTAAATATATAGCCGATAATCAACTTAAAGTTACCACAGCTCCATCCGGACTGCAGTATGTAATTGCTGCACCGGGTAATTCAGAAAGAGCGGTTTTAACCGATACCGTATTAATCGATTATACGGGGCAGTTCACCAATAAAAAATCGAACGGAAGCATTAACGTTTTTGATACATCAGATGCTAAAACGGCAAAAGAAGCAGGTGTTTTTTCAGAAAGTGTACAATATGTGCCACGTAAATTGCCTTTAGGTCAATTGCCTCAGGGGGTAGTGCAAGGCATTCAGTTAATTGGAGTGGGCGGAAAAATTAAAATGATTTTACCATCACGCTTAGGTTTCGGCGAAAATGGTGGTGGCCCTATTAATCCGTTTACACCATTGGTTTTCGATGTAGAATTAAAAGGTATTATTAAACCCGGAATGGAACAGGTGCTGAGTAAATAAAATCATAAATCAAATACTTAAAGCACAAAGTACTACTACTTTGTGCTTTTTTTATGCTTGCTAAATTGTAAAACTGTAGGAGATAGTTAAATAAATGATTAAATTAGTTTAGCTAAAACTAATCATCCCGCATAGTTCGCTCATTAGTTCATGCGAAAAACCTATTTGAAGTCTATCCTATCTGAGAACATAAAATTTATGGCTTTTAATAAAACGCGCTTACCCAGGTAAAAAGATGTAAACTAAATTGTAAAGCTTTGGCTAAACCATTACGGAGTAGTGCGGGTTATTAAGAGATAAATAGCTAAACTAAACTTTATGCAGAAGATTAAGGTCTTTTTGGTTGATGATACCCCTACGTTGACAAGATGCCTGGAAAAGGTACTAAACAAAGCTACCAATATCATGGTTGCAGGGAATGCCATTTTCGCAGCAGCTAATCAAAAGGTTATTCAGGAAAATGTGCCTGATATTGTCATTATAAATTTAAGTAGTAACGAGAAAAAGGGGGCTGAGCTGGTGGGGATGATTACCAAAGAATTTATTGCGCTGAAAGTTATTGTGCTCTCTACACACGATGATTTTAACAGCATTTCTGCCATGCTAAAATCAGGTGTTAAAGGATATTTACTGGCAGATGTAAAGCATTCTGAGTTAAATAAGGCTATTAATAAGGTAATGCAGGATGAGACTTATATTCAAAATACTGTTGCCGGTAAATTTATTAATGGCTATCAAAAGGAAAACCACGTTAAGGCCATCAATAACCTTTCGCCTCGTGAAGTAGAAATTATCAGACTGATAGCAAAAGAGCATACTTCTGCAGATATTGGGAAGATGCTTTTCATTTCAGAACATACGGTAGAAACCCATCGTAAAAATATCTGGCGTAAAGCCGGCGTTAAATCTATTGTTGGTTTGTTAAATTTTGCCCGCGAACACCAATTGATTTAAATGATAAGCCCTCAGAGTTTAAAACTATGAGGACTTATTGCTTTTAGGCCTGCGCTTCTAAATATTGCGCGTAACAATAGCCTTCTTCACCATCGTTGGTTCTTACCAGCCACCATAAATCGTTACTTCTGTTTACCAAAGTAATGATTTCGCCATGAGCGGCTTTACCAACAATGGGCTGGTCGGTGCCGGGCCCCTTGCGGATATTTAAATTGCTGCTTTCTGTAACCACCTTGGCATGAGTAACGGCAGCATCAATGGCTACATTTACATTCAGTACAAGGTCGCCGGAGGCAAAATTAGGGTCAATTTGATTGTAAACTTCCCAAAGGTGATCTTTGGTGGCCCCATCTGCTGCGGTACCATCAATGTATAAAACCCCATCCTGTTCCCTTACGGCTAAATCGGTAATACCTGCTGCAGTTGCTGCATCGGTTAGTGCGCTGTATTTATCTTGTAATGACATGGCTGCGGTTATTTAATGGTTAGTTTATTGTCGATCTTTTTGGGTTTTAATGCACTTAAATGCTGCATTAAGGTAATTAACGAAGCTTTTTTAAGCTCGCCTGTTAGCACGATTACACCATCCTTTACTTCGGCTTTTACCGTCGGGAAGTCTTTGGTCGCATCGGCAACATTTTTAATCAGAGCAGAATCATCTGCAATTACTACAGGAGCCGCTACGGGTTTAACGGTTAAGTTGTTGATGACAGATTTTACGCCTTTTTCTGCCTTTGCAATTTCTTCTGCTTTAGCTTTTGTGGCTTCATCATCAACTTCTCCTGTTAAGGTTACATCGCCTTTGGTAACCGCTACCGTAATGCCGGCAGCTTCTTTGGCCTGGATGGCAGCCTGAATGGCAGCATCTTTGGGTTTGCAACTGGCTAAAAATAGCGTGGCTGCAATCACCGTACTCATTAATAACTTGGTTGTTTTCATCCTTTTTGGTTTAATATTGATATGATTTAAAATTTAAAATATTTCAACTGAAATAATAATCTTATCGGCGGGATGAATTCGAATAAACTAATATATGAAATGCGTTTAATTCATTTATAAATAAAATTTAAATAAACTGTTAAATCCAGTCTTTATAGGGGCTAATGGTAAGGTTTGAATTATAATATTTTTCTTCTTCGGTAACTTCGTGGCTTATCCAGTCAGGGAGGCTAAAAGTTTCGGTTTCGCTTTCGAGCTCGATTTCGGCCACAATTAAACCTTCGTTCCGGCCCGAAAAAACATCTACTTCCCATATTTTGCCTTCGAACACAATTTCATAACGTGTTTTTGAAAGTTCCGATTGTGAAAAATGATCTAAAAGTTCTACAGCTTCGCTAAGCGGAATCTCATACTCATATTCCAGGCGGGAAGCACCAACAGTTTGCCCTTTTATGGTTAAAAAGCCTTTGGTTTCTGTTGCCCGTACCCGTACGGTTTTATCTTTATCGGTAAGTAAATAGCCTTGTCTAAACTGCTTTCCGGCCGGTTTGATCAGGCTATCCCATTTTTGTTGGTTGATCAGGAATTTGCGCTCTATTTCTTTACCCATTACTTTGATCTTTTCTGTAAATCTGCAACAGGCATGCTAATTAATCTGCCAATGGGCTGTTTACCGCGGTAGGTAATTACACGTAGCATACTGGCATCTTTAGGTACCTGTAGCGCTCCGGTATATTTAGGGTAAAAACGATCAGGTGTCGAATTGTCAAAGCTATAGTAAATATCTAAGCCATCTATCTCGGGGGTTAGCTCTACCATTAATTGTTTATCGGCACTGCGTTTTACAGTAAAAATCGGGTCGTAAATGGCTGGCGAGTATTTAATCTCGGCAAAATCCAGGCGTTTAAAATGCTGCTCTGTACGGTCAACAAAATTGGTCCAGTTTTTCTTTTCGATAGGGCTCCATACCGATTCGGAAATCGCAAAAGCACGTGGCCAAAGCATGTATTCTACCTGGCGGAAGGTGAAAACCTGCTCCGTCCAAAGGTTAGCCTGCCCGCCAATAACATACTGTGCATTTACACTGGCCGGTACTGGGTTAAACTGATAGGCTTTATTTAACCTTAACGAGGCATAAACCCTGGGTTCGGTTATGGCATCGGCCTGCATATAATCCAGATAGGCAAAATCAGTAGGACTCATCACCACATTGTGTTTATCGTTAGCAGCCTGTATACCATATTTCATGCCCCTCCAGCTCATTACAGCCGCAGTTGGCGATACACCACCTTCTAAAATCTCATCCCAACCCATAAATTTTTTACCTTTTGCCATTACAATCTGCTCCACCCGTTTTTCGAAATAAGCCTGAACCTGTGGAATGGTTTTTAAGCCTTCTCTTTGCATGAGTTGCTTAATCTGGTCGTTCTTCTCCCAAAAATTATGCGAAGCCTCATCGCCACCCATGTGGATGTATTCGAAAGGGAAAAGTTTGGCCACCTGGGTAATTACGGTATCTAAAAAGGTATAAACTTTTTCGTTGGCAGGGCAGAGGGTATTATCTACCAGCGCAATTGGAGGGGCGCCACGGCTCCAGTCCATTATTTTTTCGCCCGAGCGTACTTTGTAATTCACGGCATCGGGTGTACATGAAAGCTCGGGATACGAGGCAATGATGGCTAAACTGTGTCCAGGTACATCAATTTCGGGCAGGATGTTTACAAAACGTTCCTGCGCATATTGTACCAGCTCTTTAATATCTTCCTGGGTATAAAAGCCTCCATAGGTGCGGGGCTCATCTGGCGTAGGTGGAATAAAATCGCCAAAGGTTCCTGTTTTTTTAACGCTCCAGGCACCTATTTCAGTCAGCTTAGTCAATCCTTTAATTTCGATGCGCCAGCCTTCATCGTCAGCCAGGTGCAAATGCAGCAGGTTAAACTTATAGCGCACCATATCATCAATAAACTGCTTTACTTCCTGTTTGGTAAAAAAGTGACGGGCTACATCGAACATTAAGCCACGCCAGCCCAGTTTAGGGTAATCTACTACATCTACACAAGATGCCTTCCATTTAATATCTTTTACCAGTTCTTTACTTTCAATTTCGGCCGGGAAGAGTTGTAATAAAGATTGCACGCCATAGAAAATACCTGCAGGTTTATTAGCGGTGATGACTACCTGCGTAGGGTTTACGTTTAATTTGTATCCTTCAGCTCCTAGTTGGGTATCATCCTGGGCATTCAGGATCAGTTTTATAGTAGGGTGTGTAGAGCTGGCCAAAGTGCTCACAAACTTTCCGGTAGCGGTTGTAATGCGGTCTGATAAGTAGGCAATCGACTGCTTAAGTTCGGCGCTTTTGGTGGTCTGTATAATTACATTTTCGGGTAAAGTAAAGGTACCGGTCTTTTTCATCAACGATACAGGCTCCGGAATAATGGCACAAGGCGTTTGAACAAGGCTACCTTCTGCGTCGCCGCTTTCAGTTTCTGAAATAATATTTTGAGCGAAAGTGCTGGCTGTAACGAAGCAGCAGGTGATAATCAGGAATAATTTTTTCATTAAATAATTAACTGCGGATTAACCGAATAAGTATTAACCTGCAATTTATTAAAAAGATTTTAATCGGAGGCGTTTGCGGGTTGAGAAATGTGTAAAGCATTCAGTTTAGGGCAAAACAATAAGCATCTGCGTAAATCTGTTTAATCTGCAGGAAAAATAAAGTGCGAAGAATTAAAATGTTATCCCGCAGATTTCGCTGATGAACGCAGAAATATATGGCGAAGCTTAAATTACAAAAAACGTTTCAACCATTCCATAGCCTTTTCATCATCGGTAAACGATTTCATGGGGATGGGAGGGTTTTGGAATTTAAATAGCAGTTTCATGATAAACTGAGCGAGGCCTGGCTTCGATACTATAGCCATAGCAGTATAAATCGCAGGCAATTGTTCTGTCGAAAATTTTCGGGTTGCTTTATCCGGGATTGGTGAATTTTTGAGGTAAATTAACAGCGGTACTTTTCTGTTATTGGTGATTTCTTTTACCAGCGCAACGTTGGCCCCGATGTTTTCTACTGTACGTAAAATACTTTTACTGTAAGCAACCAGTATGCCTGTATCGGTAAGCAGGTAATCGGCAATTTCGTCTGCTATTAATTCAGTCTCTTTGTGATCGATCATGTATGATTAAAAAATTAAAGGGCTGCGGTTAATTTTCTGGCCACTTGTTTTAATGCTTCTTTATTGGTTTTTCTGGTGATTTTGTTGACTTTCATTCTGATTAGGGCATTTCCCTTTCTAACGATGAGGATGCAGAAGTTTTTGCCATCAGAATGGAATAGCGCCTGATCGCCAATATCATCAATTTGGTGCTGCCCTGAAAGTCCGCGGTTTTGTGCACCAATTGTGCTAAACATTTTTTCGGAAGCTGCAGCCGTTTTATAGGTTTCCAATAAATAATTAAGATTGCTAACCTGTTGGTTCACATTGGTAGTATAAACAGATGTATACCTGACCACTGTATCGCGGTTTTCGGTTTTGTTTTCTACCAGCGTGGCTTTTTGACCCAGTATTTTTTCGGCATCAGCTGACGGGAGATATTTATCTGCTCCATTTTGGCGATTTGATGCGAAAAGAAAAAGAAGCAAAAAGGCCAGAATTTTCATAGCAGCTTATTTATATCACGAATATACTGATTAACCTCTTAAATGATATCCTTTTGGTTTAGTGAATGCCCGCAGGCCCTGATGTGAAAGGGTTGCCCCAATACCCGAATATTTCCTACCACTCCACGGAAGGGCAGCGCTTACCCTGTCGCAGCAATTCCAGTAACCTGAGCCTGCATCCAGCTGCGCGAGTATTTTTTCTGCCCGCGATTGATCTGCAGTATAAACAGCTGCGGTTAAACCATAATCGGTATCCTGCATCATTTTTAAAGCCTCGTTATCGTCTTTAACCTTCATGATGCCGATTATTGGGCCAAAGCTTTCTTCCTGCATCACCAGCATATCGTTAGTTACTTTGGTTAAAACTGTGGGCTCAAAATAATAACCCTTTCCCTGAGGGGCTTTACCGCCTGTTACGAGTTTAGCTCCTTTGTTCAGGGCGTCTTTAATCTGGTTTTCCAAAATTGCAATCTGCGCTTTTCGGGTTAATGCACCAATATATACGTCATCAGTTGTAGGTAAGCCAATTTTCCAGCTTTTTACTTCATCAACAAAGGAAGAAAGGTAGGCCTCATAGTTTTTCTCATGCACATAAATGCGTTCAACCGAGCAGCAGCTTTGTCCGTTATTATAAAAAGCACCATCGGCCGTGCCAATTGCAGCGGCAGCAACATCGGCCACATCTTCGGCAATATACAGCGGATCTTTACCGCCCAGTTCCAGCTGGCAGGGCACCATTTTCGGGGCTACTTTTTCGTAAATGTATTTGCCGGTTTGGTTAGAGCCGGTAAAGAAATAGCCATTAAAATCCATTTCCAGTAAAGCTGCACCAGTTTCTTTAGCCCCAACGGCTACCTGAAAAACCTGTTCGGGTACACCGGCTTGCTTCAATAATTTTTCAATTTGAAGTCCGGTTAGGGTAGCATATTCTGATGGTTTGTACATGACGGCATTTCCGCTTAAGAGGGCAGGGATAAAAACATTTACGCCCACCAGGTAAGGATAGTTCCAGGCAGAAATATTACATACTACACCTAAAGGCTCGTATTTTATGATCTCTTTTAGTCCGGGTTCATCAACCATCACTTCATCCGAGAGGTATTTTTCGGCATGATCGAGCATCCATTTAATCCGTGCCCTTGCGCCGTTAATTTCGTTGCGCGATTGCTGCAGGGGTTTACCCATCTCGCTGGTTAATACCGAAGCCAGTTCTTCCGTCTCCTCAGCCAGTAAATCGCTAAACCTCGCTATAACCGAAATCCTTTCGGCAAGGGGTTTACCGGCCCATAGTGGTTGCGCTTTTTTAAGGGAATCCAATTTGGTTTGAAGTGTTAACGGGGTATCTTCCTGCAAAGTGCGTATTACTTCTTCGGTCGCGGGGTTAATGATCTGCATATTCTTTATTTTTTTTCACAGATTTTTAATAAGGATTAACATCCTCAATTAGCTTAAAAATTGCTATCTGTGTTTATTTCTCCTATCTGTGGTTAATATTTAGTTTTATCGCATTAATAAAGGCATTGTGTATGTTTTTGCTAAAAGGGCCTTGCTGGTCTTTTAACCTTTCAGGATGCCATTGTACAAACAAGAGAAAGGATTTTCCTTCGGGATGCATGCGTTCCATAGCCTCAACAACGCCATCTGCTGATATTGCACTGGCTACAAGACCTTTCCCGGTTCTATCGGTACTTTGGTGGTGATTGCTGTTTACCAGACCTTTATCGGTATTTACGATGCCGCTTAACCAGGAAGAGGGATTGATGGAAATTTCATGGTAGCGGTCTGATTTGTCGGGCATTTTAGCATGGTCGAATTTGCCCCAGGTGGGGATATCAGGAATCAGCGTGCCGCCAAAAAATACATTACCCACCTGTATGCCCCGACAAATACCCAGAACAGGGATGGCGTTGGCCTCGGTATAGGCCAAAACCTTAAATTCAAATTCATCGCGGCTTTCGTCGATATCATCTTCGTAGCAAAACGGATAATACTCAGGGTGCTGGTAAAAACGAGGGTGTACATCTTCACCACCGGTTAATACAATACCCTGGCATTTTTTTATCTCGTCGAAATTATTGAGTTTATAACCCAGCTGAATTACTTCAACGGTTTCGTTGTACGATAAGACCCAGTTGCGGTAAATATCAAATTTACTGCAATCGGTAACCCCAATTATTATTTTATCAGACATTACTATTTATTTTTTTGCCACAGATTTCACAGATAACACAGATTTGGATTGCGATTTTTTATTTAAGTAATGCCGCCTTTTATCCGTGTTCATCCTCTTTATCTTTGGTTAATGATTACTTTAAAGCGCACTTAAGTATAATTGTTTAAAATCTTCGCGACTTACCGGTTTTGGATTGTTCGGGTGCGCAAAATCTGCAAAAGCTAAATCGGCAAGTGTTTCTATATGTTCATTTTTAACGCCAATATCACTTAATTTATGCGGAATATTTACTTTGGTGTTTAAATCGAACAGATATTTTACAACGGCATCGCCAGTTTGCTCCTGAAGGTCTAAAGCAATGGCGATTTTTTTAAAACGGTCTTCAAAGCCTGCAATATTAAACTGCATACCGTAAGGAATATTAACTGCATTGGCCAGGCCATGGTGGGTATCTAAAAGTGATGACAGGGGGTGCGCCAGCGAATGCACCACACCAAGGCCTTTCTGAAAAGCAATTGCGCCCATCATTGAGGCCATTAGCATTTTACTGCGACTGGCTAAATCAGGATGGTTTGTTGCCTGCACCAGCGAATCTTTAATCAATGATATTCCCTCTAAAGCAATTCCATCACACATGGGGTGAAAGTTTTTAGCCAGATAAGCCTCCATGTTGTGTGTTAGGGCATCCATACCGGTTGCAGCGGTAATAAATGGAGGTAAATCCATGGTTAATTCGGGATCTGCAAAAACAATCTGTGCCATTAATTTAGGCGAAAACAGGATTTTTTTCTGGTGCGTTTCATCATCGGCAATAATGGCGCTCCGGCCCACTTCGCTACCTGTGCCCGATGTTGTGGGGATAGTAATAAAATGAGGCACATCGTTGGTCACATAAATATCGCCACCAATCAGGTCGTCGTATTTAAACAAATCTTCGCGGTGATTTACCCTTAAAACAATGGCTCGGGCCACATCTAATGCTGCTCCACCTCCTATGCCTATAATGCTGTCGCGGTTGGTGGCATCCCAGGCTTCGCAACCTTTATACACATCGCTTTTAACAGGGTTTTTATGAATATCGCTAAATACTTCTACGGCTATGTTTTTTGAGCTTAGATCTGCCACGATGCTTTTAAAAAGGGGAAGCTGCGCTATGGTTGGGTCGGTAACAATTAAAGGGGCTTTTAAATTGTTTTTAGCCAGATAGGCCGGCAATTCTTTTACAGCACCTGCACCAAACCGAATGGTAGTAGGGAAGTTAAACTGATGGATCTTATCGAATATCATGGTGTTGTTTTTTATTTTTTACCACCTTAGACACCTGAGTGCACCTAAGGCTATTGGTTTTAAATGAGTTAGCATTACTGAAGCCAGTGCAACATTAAGGTGTTAATGATTAAATTATTTCCAAGTACCTTTTCAGCTCCCAATCGGTTACCGCTTTGGCATATTGTTTACATTCCCACTCGCGGGTCATACTAAAATGTGCCACAAAATCGGCACCCAATAATGTTTTGGCCAGTTCAGAATTTTTCATCTTTTGGGTAGCTTCGAATAAATTGCGGGATAAGGTACCGTTTGATAAATCGGTATAACCATTTCCTTTGGTGGCAGGCTGCTCCAGTTTAAGTTTGTTTTTAACCCCATAAAGCCCTGCAGCCAAACAGGCCGCAACTGCGAGGTAAGGATTGGTATCCGAGCCTACAATCCGGGTTTCTAAACGGCTAGCTTTTTTGCTGCCGGGTAAGGCGCGCAAAGCAGTGGTGCGGTTGTCTATTCCCCAGGTGAGCGTTGTAGGCGCCCAGGCACCTTCAACCAAACGTTTATAACTGTTAATAGTTGGCGCAATCATAGGTAAAATATGCGGCAGGCAATGTAACTGACCGGCAATATAACTTTTCATTACCTCACTTATGTTATCGGCATCTTTTTCATCGTAAAACAAATTGTTTTGATGCTGATTATCCCACAGACTCTGGTGCACATGGCCACTGCAACCGGGTAAGTTTTCGTTAATTTTAGCCATAAAAGTAGCCAGAATACCATGTTTATAAGCAATTTCTTTAACAGCAGTCTTAAACAAAATAGCCTGGTCTGCGGCTTGCAGGGCACCGGCATATTTAATGGCGGCCTCATAAACACCTGGGCCTGTTTCGGTATGAAGTCCTTCAATAGGGATGTCGAATTTGTTCAATAATTCGAACAGATCGCTCATGAATTCATTTTTATAAGTACTGCGGAGAATCGAATAACCAAACATTCCCGGACTTAATGGCTTTAAATTGCTGAAACTTTTTTCGTTTGCCGTTTCGGGTGTTTCGGCAAAATTAAACCACTCAAATTCTTGTGCAAAATTGGGCGAATAACCTTCATTTTCACACTCGGCGATGATTTTTTTTAGCAGCTGCCGGGGGCAAACCGAATTGGGTTGGTCGCGCTCATCAATAAAATCGCCCAGAAAGAAGGGAACATCATTTTCCCAGGGGATTTTTCGAAAGGTATTCAGGTCAATTTTAACCTGGGCATCGGGGTAGCCGGTATGCCAGCCGGTGTATTGTCCGTCTTCGTAAGCCAGGTCGGCGGCATCCCAGCCAAAGGTAACATCGCAAAAACCCAAACGGCCTTCAACCAATGAAGCAAATTTTTCAGTAGCTACGTACTTGCCTCGTAAAATGCCATCGATATCGGCAACGGCTAATTTTACTTTACCAGAGGGATGGTTTTTAACATAATCCAGAATTTCTTTGCTTGTACTCATGCATTAACCTTTTTAAAAAGTTTGTATAAAAGAAAGATGCCTAAAACAATACCCGAATAAATTAATCCTAATTTAAGATTATAAATCAGCATTGCGATAAAAGAAACACACGAAATAAGCAGTGCAACAATAGGAAATAGCGGGTAAACCGGGGTTTTAAAAGGACGCAGCATTTCTGGCTTACTTTTCCTCAGCACCATGACCGAAACCATCGAAATGATATAAAGGGTTAAAGCCCCGAATACCGAAATGATGATAATTTCGGCCGTTTTGCCCGATAGGAGCGCTATAATTCCAATAACCATATTGCCAATCAGGGCGTTGGCAGGAGTTTGGAATTTGGGCGAAATTTTACCCAAAATAGCCGGGATGCTTTTTACCCGCCCCATCTCGTAAGTAGAACGGCCAGCAGCCAGCACCAATCCGTGAAAAGAAGCTACCAACCCAAATAAACCGACCGTAATTAACAAGTGGTACATGAGGTGGTTGCTCCCGGTGATCATCGACAGGGCGAGAGGGAGAGGAGAATCGGAAGTTTCGCCCGATTTTCCATTTTTATACACAATGGCTTCCCAGCCACCTATACCAACGGTTGAAATGAAAACGAGTATGCACAAAACCACCAGTGTAAATATTCCCGAACCAAAACCTTTGCTGATATCACGTTGTGGGTTTTTGGTTTCTTCGGCCACATTGGCTACGCCCTCAATGCCCAGAAAAAACCAGATGGCGAAAGGAATGGCTGCAAATACACCACTCCAGCCGTTGGGGAAATTATTGTGAATAAGGTTTGCTGACTGGAATTTGGGTAAAGTAATCCCCGAAAACAAAAGCAGCTCGCCCACAGCAAGCACGGTAACAATAACCTCGAACGAAGCTGCGGCTTTAACGCCATATACATTTAAAGCCGTAAAAATAAAGTAGATGGCAATGGCTGAGGTAAGTATGGGCACTTGAGGGAAGAAAGCATTAAAATAGGCGCCAATGGCAAATGCAATGGCAGGTGGGGCAAATATAAACTCAACCATTTGTGCAATGCCGGCAATAAAGCCCATGTTTTTGCCTAAAGCGGTATTGGCATAATCGAAAACGCCACCTGCTTTTGGAATGGCACAAGCCAGCTCGGCATAACTGAAGCTAAAGGTAACATACATTACCATGATGGCCACAGTGGCAATGGCCATGCCCAGCGTTCCTCCTTTTTCGAGGCCTAAGTTCCAGCCGAAATACATGCCCGAAATAACATACCCTACACCCAGCCCCCATAGCATAAATGGGGTGAGTGTTTTTTTTAAGCCTGTACTTTGCTCCATAAGTGCCTGTCCTGTTAATTTGGTTTACATTAATTTGCTCAAAAATGATAAAACTACTGGCCTCGGTATCTGCTGTTTAAATTAGTGATTTTTTTATTCTTATCTTATAAATTAATGGCGCTTAGGTTTATACGTTTTTAATCAATATCCGGTTGGTAGATGAAAAGTACCATACGCTTTGAGGATCATTTGATTAGTTCGTGTGATGTGTAGAAAAGCGATTGTTTGGAAATAAAAAAAGCCAGTAGTTTTGCTACTGGCTTAATCTGCTATTCCGTATCCCGGTTTTTATTTGCAATCTGGCTATCCCGCGTGTTCTTCTGCACCGTTATGGCACCAAAAATGGCGAGTAGAAAAGCAAAGGCATAAAAACCTTTTTCGCTCGGTAAAAGCGTGGCGTTCCACAAACCTATTACCAGTAAGGTAATGGTTAAGAGTGTCGAAAACCAGCTTAATCCATAATAAATTTCTGTAACCGGAATACCTTCCAGTTTATCGCGAACAGCTTTTTGTAAAGATATTACAGCAAAAAGGCCAAACATCAATACGGTAAAATAATATCCTTTTTCGTTTAGGAGCATATCAGAACGCCACAAGCCTACAATAAAGCCGATCATTCCGATACCTAATGCAATCCAGGCGGCCGCCACAAATGCATTTGATGGTTTTTGATTCATTGTTTTAGAGTTAATTTAATTTTTTAGAAAACGTTAAAGCTTAGCAAAAGGTATAAAAATAGCAATATTAGTTTGGCCTGGGCTAAATACTTTCATTAAATCGGTTGATGACGGAGCCAATAGCAATTTTTAGCTAAAAATATTATATTAGTAATATGCTTACATTGCTTACTTCGGCGCAAATGCGCCATGCCGATCAGTTTACCATAGTTAATAAGCCCATTGCTTCCATCGATTTGATGGAGAAAGCTGCACGCGCATTTGTGCAATGTTTTATCAGAGATGAATTTGATGCCGGCAAGAGCATTGCAATTTTTTGCGGAAAAGGTAACAACGGAGGCGACGGACTTGCGATAGCGCATTTGCTTTTGGTTAATGGCTACGAGAACGTGAAAGTTTACATCGTAAATTTTAGTGCCAAACAAACTGCTGATTTTGCCATTAACCTGCAACGGCTGGATGAATCGCGCTGTAAAAAAGCCATCATAAACCAGCCTGCTGATTTAAAACACATTAAACCCGATTTAATTATTGACGCTATTTTAGGTTCGGGTTTAAATAAACCTTTAACCGGCGATTACGCAGAACTGGCACGTGCCATTAATAAGTTAAATAAAAAAGTATATGCAGTTGATGTACCAACTGGTTTTTTTGCTGAGGGAAGTTTGACCAGCAATTATAATGGTGTAAAGGCTTATAAAACAATCTGTTTTCAACGGCCAAAAATTAATTTCTTCTTCCCGGAATCGGCTTTGGCAACCGAAAAATATGAAGTAGCAAATATTGAACTTGATGAAGATTTTATCCAGAAACAGGATACTGACTTTTACCTTACCGAAGAGAAAGACATTCAAAAAATACTTAAAAAACGTAAGCTTTTTAGTCATAAAGGCACCTATGGCCACGCGCTCATAATAGCAGGTAATACCAATACCATGGGGGCAGCTTTACTGGCTTCAATGGCTTGCCTACACACAGGCGCCGGATTAACCACTGCCTGTATTCCGGAAAGTGGGCTAACGGCGCTCAATACCGCTTTACCTGAGGTGATGGCTTTGCTCAGGGTAGAATATATGCGCATTGAGCACCCAGCAAAATACCAGTGTATAGCTATAGGCCCCGGCTTAGGCATAGATGCTGAAAATGAAAGACTTTTAGAAAGTCTGATTACGGCCAATCGCGAATTGGTAATAGATGCCGATGCACTGAATATTTTAGCCGAAAGGCCAGATCTGATAAAAAAACTACCAAAGCATTCGATCCTTACCCCGCATTTAAAAGAATTCGATCGCTTATTTGGCGAGCATGATACCTGGTGGGAGCGTGTGCAGACTGCTAAAGCACAGGCCCGCCAGCTTCAAATTGTAATTGTACTTAAAAACCAATATACTTTTGTTTGCCTGCCTGATGGAAAGGTTTACATTAACCCAACAGGAAACCCAGCCATGGCACAGGGTGGTATGGGCGATGTTTTAACAGGGACTATTTCGGGTTTGGTAGCACAAAATTATCCGGCGGCCGATGCAGTCATTGCCGGCTGTTATATTCATGGTCAAACGGGAGATGAGCTGGCAAAGGAACAATACGTGGTTACCGCGTCTCAACTTGCTTTAAATATTGCAAAGGAAATTAAAGTATTGACTACCAGATAGTTTTTTGAAGTTGTTGATCGGTAAAGGCCAATTGGATGCTTTGAGAAGCATAGCAAAACAATGCTCTATTCGGAAAAGATCTTGAGTATCTCCTTACACCCCACCCATTACAGTCAGCTTACCCATATTAGGGTTAACGCTTCCACCCATTGGTTCTATGGTTACCGCAAAAGCTTGTGCTTCTTGTATGGCCTGCATTTTAACCAGTGCTTCGTTTGATGTTGAATCGTTTTTGCCAAACACACCTAAACTTACCGGCTTACCATTTACCATGGCCCATAATTGATATTCGTGCTCCTTATCAGTTTTTGGTAAATCCATGGCAACATAGTTAACCAATACGCTTTTATCTTTTTTGTTCCAGTAAACTTTCATTTTAGATGCCGGACTAAAAGGCTGCCCCGTCATATTGATGGTTGCCCATTCCTGGCTATCGGCCATTGCAGCCATGTTGCTCAAGCCCTGGTTTTCAAACTCCAGTTTGCTTACTACACCTGCAAATTTTTGTTTATCGAGGTTTAAGCTTGCAATCTGGTCGTGGGCATCGTTTAACTTGCTGTAAGTAATAAACAAAGCCGCGGTACTGATAATTAATAAGGCTACACAAGCTACCAGTGCATAACGCAGGATTCTTACTTTGCCGGCACTTTCATCAAAAGGTATAATGCTGGCTTCTTGTGCAACAGGTGGGGTAGATTTAACAGTTTTCTCAGGTTCAAGCTCACTTAGCCCTAATTTTTCGAGTAATCTTGTCTCTACATCTGCAGATGGTTCTACAGCATTTTGCATAGCATATTGCTCTATAGCTTGCTCAATGGCTGCTATTTCAGCTTTCACCTCGGGGTGTTGGGCTGCCATTTCCTCAACCTGTAACGCTTCTTCGGGTGATAAATCACCTAAAACGTACAGCTCGAGTACTCCAGATTCGATATATGCTTTTAAATTTTCCACGCTCAATTAAAATTCCTTCTCAATTCTATAATAGCCAACCTGATACGGGTTTTCACCGTGCCCAGTGGCAAATCTAACTTTTCTGCGGCTTCTACATGCGTAAAGCCCTTGTAATAAACTAAATCAAGAACTGCCTGTAAGTCTGGTTTAAGGTTGTCTACAAGCTGTTTAACACCCAAAACATCGGGGTTAAAGGTAACCTTGTTTTGTTCATCAACGAAACTTACGTTATTTTCTATATCTTGGTTTTTGAGTGAATTCTTAAAGTCTTTAGAACGGAGCTTGTCGATAGATAAGTTGCGGGCAATATTCATCATCCAGGTAAACAAACGTCCTTTTGTATTGTCGTAGTGTGCTGCAGACTGCCAGATTTTTACAAAAGTTTCCTGTAAAACATCCTCAGCGAGTTCGGTATGGGTAATAATGCGCGAAATAACACCATAGATAGCCGACGAATACATGCTGTACAGCGTTTTTAATACCGCAGGGTCTTTCGATTGCAGTTGCTGAACAAGTTCTGGCTCGGTTAGGGTTAATTTTTTAAATGCAGTCACTATTGGTTACTAAGTTACAATACAGAACAGAAAAAGCAAAAAAATGTTTTATAAACACATTCCGTAAAGGAGTGCTTTATAAAACATTTTTCAGAGCATATATTAATATGATAACTATGCTATCCCATCAATAGGGAAAAGGTGTTTTTCTGCGTGGTAAGATGAACGTACCAATGGTCCGCTTTCCACATATTTTAAGCCTTTGGCTAAACCAACTTCCTTGTACATGGCAAAAGTATCGGGGTGTATCCAATCTACAACCGGGTGGTGGTTGCGTGTAGGTTGTAAATACTGACCCAAAGTTAAAATATGTACGCCATTGGCAACCAGATCGTCCATGGCTTCAAAAATATCTTCTTCAGTTTCGCCTAAACCCAGCATAATGCCGGTTTTGGTTCTTAAACCAAATTCCGAAATTCTTTTCAGGGCCTCTAAGCTCCTATCGTATTTGGCCTGAATGCGTACCTGTCTGGTCAGGCGTTTTACCGTTTCCATGTTATGAGATACCACTTCAGGACGTTCTTCTAAAACACGGTATAAATTATCCCACTGACCTTTAAAATCAGGGATCAAAGTTTCGAGGGTAGTGATAGGACTTTCTTTGCGGATGGCCTGTAAAGTTTCGGCCCAGATAATCGATCCGCCATCTTTTAAATCATCGCGGTCAACCGAAGTGATTACGCAATGTTTAACACCCATTAATTTTACCGAATTGGCTACACGGTTTGGTTCATCTACATCAACTGCCAGCGGGCGGCCTGTTGCTACTGCGCAAAAAGAACAGCTACGTGTGCAAATGTTACCCAAAATCATAAAGGTTGCCGTACCTGCGCCCCAGCATTCGCCCATATTGGGGCAATTGCCGCTTTCGCAAATGGTGTGTAGCTTATGCGTATCCACTAAGCTGCGAACTTGCGCATATTCTTTACCAACAGGTAATTTTACACGTAACCAATCTGGTTTACGCTTAACTTCAGTTACAGCAGGTACTACCGGTAAATCAATCATGCCACAAAGTTAACGAATAGGATTGAATTGTTACAATGCCGAAATGTTTGAGCGTTGTAATAATAGTTTGGTTAACTGGTTAATTGTTTAAACTACTTAACTGAGGCACCTTGCAAAGTTTGTTATTTGTGGGAGGATATGTCGACTTCGTAAGTGGCTCTGGCACTAAACCAATTCTATTTCAAATGCAATCTGTCGTTTATTTTCTTTAAAGCCAATTGTTTCATAAAACTTATGGCTTTCGGTACGTTTGGTATTACACCTTACCTTTAGTTTCTGTACTTTCTGCTTTTCAGCCCAGTGTTTTACATTTGCTATAAGCTGTTTTCCAACTTGCTGTCCACGGAAATCAGGATCCACAATTAAACCGCCTATTTCTACAAAAGGGTCAGACTCGATCCGCAAAGTGTAAAAGCCATGAATCCAGCCAACAATTTTATTTTCGGCTACTGCAACAAAAGCACAGTTTTCGTTGCTGCTGTTAATCTCTCCGATTCTTAAGCGTGTTTGTTCGATGTTGCTTTGGTAACCCAGCTGTGTGGAAAGTTTGGCAACAGCTTCGGCATCTTTATCTGAAATTTCTCTAATCTGAACCATTTATTGATGTTTAATAGGTTAACCTAAAATAGGGATATAAATTTGTTTTACGGTTAACTGGTAACAACTGGCGACAGCGTTAGTTTTGCGCAAGGTTTACAGGCCAAAAGCACCGAAATAACCGAACTAAACCCTATTGAAGCGGCAGCTCCCGATTTTTTTATCGGGACTATAGCGGAAAGAGGGACTGTTTTACCCGATAAAGCAGTACAGTACCTTTTCTAATATTTGAGAAAAATTAATACTGTAAATAAATTTTGTTTTACTGTAAGGCGGTAGCATCTGAGAGCACGGATAAATGCTGCCTGTAAATGTTAGTTAAAAATCATAAGCTAAACATTGCAACTTTAAAGGTTTCAACTTTCTAAGTAAATCTTACATTTGCAATATGAATACTGGCTTACAGCTTTACAACACGCTTTCGCGCAAAAAAGAAGTTTTTCAACCCTTAAATGCACCCAACGTTGGGATGTATGTTTGTGGTCCTACTGTTTACAGCGATGTGCACCTTGGCAATTGCCGCACTTTTATTTCTTTCGATTTAATTTTCAGATATCTTAAATACTCAGGATATAAGGTGCGCTATGTGCGTAATATTACCGATGCAGGTCACTTAGAAGGCGACAGGGATGAGGGCGATGATAAATTTGCAAAACGCGCAAAGTTAGAGCAGCTGGAGCCCATGGAAATTGTACAGAAATATACTTTAGGTTTCCACGATGTGCTGCGCATGTTTAATACCTTACCACCTAGTATCGAACCAACGGCGACCGGACACATTATCGAGCAAATCGAAATGATTAAGGTAATTATGGCCAATGGTTATGCTTACGAAATTGATGGTAATGTGTATTTCGACGTAGAAAAATACAGCAAAGAATACAATTACACCATCTTAACCAACCGCAACCTCGAAGATATGCTGAACAACACCCGCGAACTGGGTGGACAGGATGAGAAACGCGGGAGGTTGGATTTTGCCCTGTGGATTAAAGCAAAACCAGAAACTTTAATGCAATGGCAATCGCCATGGGGCATGGGTTTCCCGGGCTGGCATATCGAATGCTCGGCCATGAGTGCCAAATACCTGGGGTCTGAATTTGATATTCACGGTGGTGGAATGGATTTGGCTGCCACACACCATACCAACGAAATTGCACAATCGGAAGCATGCAGCCACAAACAGCCTGCACGCTATTGGATGCATACCAATATGCTTACCGTTAATGGTACGCGCATGTCGAAATCGGCGGGTAATGGCTTTTTGCCTTTAGAGCTGTTTACCGGTGCGCATCCTTTATTAAAAAAGGGCTATAGCCCGATGACGGTTAAGTTCTTTATGTTGCAGGCACATTACCGCAGTACTTTAGATTTTTCTAACGATGCTCTGGATGCCTCGGAGAAAGGATTTAGACGTTTAATGACAGCGGTTAGCCTTTTAGATAAACTGCAGGTATCAGAACAAAACGATTTTGATATCGACGCACTGAAAGAGAAATGCATTCATGCCATGGATGATGATTTTAACAGCCCGATTTTAATTGCCGAGTTATTTGAGGCAGTTAGGATGATTAATACCGTTTACGATGGGAAAGGAAAAATATCGGCAGAGGCTTTAGCTAAATTAAAGCAGCTGGTACACGATTTTGTGTTCGATATTTTAGGCTTGAAAGATGAAGACGCCGGCAGTAATGATTTAAATGGTGTTTTAGAAATGGTAATTGATATCAGAACCGAAGCTAAAGCAAATAAAGATTACGCCACTTCAGATCGTATTCGTATTGGTTTGCAGGCTTTGGGTATTCAGCTTAAGGATGGTAAAGAAGGTACAACCTGGAGTAAGGCTTAGGCGCGTAAGCAGTTTGCGGATTGGCCCTGATAGGTTATACTTTAATTTATAAAAAATCCTGTCCCCCTTTGAAGGGGGCAGGGGGATGAAATAAGCCATTTGTATAGTTATCTACCCAATAGTGGCAGAATTTTAGATTAAATTAATCATGAATAAAAAAATATTTATCCTGCCTTTTATTGGCCTGATGGCCTTGCAGGCTTGTAAAAATAAACAAGCTGATACCAGCCAGAGTGAAGAAAAAATAACAATGGTATCGCCTGATTTTAATGCCGATAGTGCTTATGCCTATACAAAGGCGCAGGTAGATTTCGGTCCACGTATTCCGGGAACTGCAGCACACCAAAAATGTGCAGATTACCTGGTGGCCAAATTAAAATCGTTCGGTGCGGATGTTAAAGTACAAGGCGAGAAAACAAGTACTTACGACGGTAAAAGTTTTCAGCTGAAAAATATTGTTGCTGTTTTTAATCCCGCACAAAAGAACAGGGTTTTAATTACTGCGCATTGGGATGCCCGGCCTTTTTCTGATCAGGATACCGATCCGGCCAACCATACCAAAGCATTTGATGCCGCAAATGATGGTGCTAGCGGTGTCGCTGTAATTCTGGAAATGGCGCGCCAGATCCAGCAGAAACAGCCTAATGTGGGAGTTGATTTTGTATTGTGGGATTTGGAAGATTATGGCAAAGCCAACGATGAAACACCAGATGAAACCACCTGGTGCCTGGGCTCGCAATATTGGGCTAAACAGGCTGTGGCTTCTGGTTATAAAGCCCTTTATGGTATTAACCTCGATATGGTAGGCGGTGGCAACGCACAATTTACACAAGATGAAATTTCGCGCCAGGCAGCACCGGATGTAGCCAATAAAGTATGGGATATTGGTAATGAAATTGGCTATGCCTCGTATTTTACCAAAATTCCAAGCGGAAGATTAGTCGACGATCATTTCTGGATGAACAAAGCCGGTGTACCATCAATAGACATTATTCATTACAACGATAACAGCGGCTTTTACATCAACTGGCACACCCAGCTGGATAATTTAGCCAATATTGATAAAAACACTTTAAAAGCTACCGGTCAAACCGTTTTAGAAACCATTTACAGGGAAAAGTAAGCCCATAATGTGAAATTGTTAATTACTTTTAAAACCATACCCTAAAGAAAATTTTATATTCGCCAAACTATATTTTTAAACTGATAATGAAACACCTATTTACAACTGCCATAGCTTCACTTTTAGCACTGAGCACATTTGCTCAAAAAAGTGATGGAACAACCAAATCTTTAGTAAATGCTGAGAAAGATTTTGCCAAAGCGGTGGCAAAAAACGGAGATAAAGAGGCTTTTCTTGAATATTCGCTAGGCAGTGCATTGGTATTCAGACCAAACCCGGTTAACGTTAAAACTTTTTATGCCAATAAAGCAAACAGCGAAAACGGTGTTTCATGGACGCCAAATTTAGCTAAAGTATCACGCAGCGGAGATTTAGGTTTCACTACTGGCCCATACGAAGTTGATGGAACAGATAAAAAATACGGACAGTACCTGTCGATCTGGAAATCGGAGAATGGCAAATGGAAACTGGCGATTGACCTGGGTACCGAAAGCAACAAGCCTTTGGCTAAATTTACGCCACAGTTTATTGAGCCAAAAGACCATGTAGCGCCAAAATTTTTAAATGAAAAAGAGGTTAAAGCTGGTAAAGAAATTATTTTAACTACCGAAAAAACTTTAAATACCTTATTAAAAACACATGGTATTGCAGCTTTTGGCGGCTTTTTAACCAACGATGCACGTTTGCTTTTCCCGGGTAATGAAGCCATTGAAGGAAAAGGTAAAATTGTTGCTTTCTACAACGGTATGGTGAGCAAAATTAATTTAAAAACAACTGGTGTAGATAAAGCAATTGGTAGCGATTTAGCCTATACTTATGGTGTAGCCACCATTGATTATAAAGCAGACCTCCGCGAGAGCTTCAACTATGTTTTTGTTTACGAAAAAGCCGCAGATGCAAGCTGGAATTTAATTGTACAGGCCTTTGTACCTGCCGAAAGATAAATAACAAATGTGAATTGAAGAGGGCTTTCCGTAAAAAGAAGCCCTTTTTTTATTTCGCAATTTGTAGTTACCCTAATAAAATTGTTCATTTTACGTTTAAAATTCATGCATAAAAAAATACTTTTATTCTCCGCTCTCGCTTTATTGTGTTTTAATGTTTCGGCCCAGAAACAAAAGTTCGATGTGCAGGGCAAAGCCGGCGCAAGAGGAATCATGCCCGAAAATACCATTGAAGGGATGTTAAAAGCGCTAGATTTAGGGGTTACTACCTTAGAAATGGATGCAGTAATTTCGAAAGATAAGATGGTAGTACTTTCGCAGGAACCTTATTTTAACAATGAAATTTCTTTACAGCCCAACGGAAAGCCCATTAGCCTGAAAGACCAAAAGAAGTTTAACATTTATAAAATGGACTATGAAGAGGTTAAAAAGTTTGATGTAGGCAGTAAAGTTCACGACCGTTTTCCAGGGCAAATGAAGTTTAAGGCTTATAAACCATTACTTAGCGAAACTATTGATGCAGTTGAGGCTTATGTTAAGGAGCACAAACTGGCCAGACCGGTTTACAGTATCGAAACCAAAACCATTAAAAACGGCGATAACGAATTCCATCCCGAACCTGCTGAGTTTGTGGATTTGATTATGGAGATTATTAATGCAAAGAAACTGGCTAAAAGGGTAATTATAGAATCGTTTGATATGCGTACACTTCAGTATCTGCACGAGAAATACCCTAAGGTGCAAACTTCGCTGTTAATTGATGAGAAAGAACCTTTCGAAACCTACATTGAAAAATTAGGCTTTAAACCAACTATTTACAGTCCGTATTCGGTATTGGTAGGCAAGGGGCTGGTAGATCGTTGCCATGCCATGGGGATCAAGATCATCCCCTGGACGGTGAACACAGTTAAAGAAGTCAAATATTTTAAAGATCTGGGTGTAGACGGAATTATTACCGACTACCCGAACATTATGGGGCAATTGGATAAATAGGCTTATCGGTCGGTGGAGACACCGACCGAAACAATTATAATCAAGCTGGTTGGTGGAGACACCGACCAGTAAAACAAAAAAAGCGCTGATTAAAGCGCTTTTTTTGTTTTATGTACTGGCAATGCCTAGTGGTGCGATTCAGTAGCTTCTGAGTGATGCACTTCAGTTTTTTCGTGTGAAGCACCTTCTTCTTCATGGTGGAAAATTGGTCTTGTGAAAGCCACAAGCAAGATTAAAACAATAATCCAGGCAGTTAATGGTAATGCCCAAATGCCTTTAGTTTGCTGAACTGGTGCGTGTGAATCGTGAGCTGACATATTGAAATATTTTTGATTTAAAAATTTATGCTTTGTAATTGTGCGGTAAAGATAATAACAAAATTAAAATAAAAAGATTAAAGTACTGATTTGTATGGCGAAAAGGGATAAAGGCGAACCTTTATCCCTGTAAATCATAAATCATTGCTTTAGTACTGTTCAGCTTGTTTTTAATCCGGTCCTGATGTTCCTGCAAAACGCTGTGCTGATCTTGCACGGCATTAAACAGTTCAGCCTTTTTAAAATAATGGGCTGCCGTGGTAAAATTTTGTTGTTGCTCGGCATGCAGGCCTAAATTTTCGTAAATCCGGGCTTCGCAAACGCCTGCAACGCATAATGCTTTATCTGCAATTTGTTTAGCGAGCTTATGCATTTTAAGCGTAATTACGAGCTTAAGGTAAGGTTCGTAAACCTCCGGAAAATCGGCATCCAGTTCGATACAGCGCTTGTAATAATAGCCTGCAGTTTTGTAATCTTTAAAACGGTAATGGTATAAATTCCCCAGCTGAAAATACGCACGTGCATAATCAGGATCAAAAGCAATCAATTCGTTAAAATATTGAAGCGCTTTGGGCAGTTCGCCCCAGTTTAATTCTTCAATGGCCTGCAGATATTTTTCGTCCGCAGTGGTATAAATGTCCATAATGGATATAATAGTTTGGATAAGCCATACAGCTTAGCAAAGGGTAATAAAAAAAGATTTGTTAAATGTAGATTTTATAGGTTAGCCCTTAAACACTAAGGATTGGAAAGGAAATTTACCTCAATACCCCAACCCTTTAAGCCACAAGACGGGCTAAAGTTTGTTTGCTGGATATGTATTTGACGTAGCATTGTAGTAAAATTTGATGCAAATATATTTATTTCCAGCGAATTGCAAATGTTAAATTAAGATTTTAGTGATTTACATGCGCCAGATAAACAATGCAATAGCTCAGTAAACAAACCGCACTGTTAAGGTTGAAAGCATTAAATACATTCTCCAACCGTGCTTTGGTTTGCGTAATTTTTAATGCCAAAAACCAAAAGAGCAGCGAAACTGCTATATCCAGTATATCAAAACGGCCATTGGTAATGTGGAGCAGTTGAAATAATTCAAGCCCGATGGCAAATGCCGGAGGAATTAAAACACAATCGATTTGCCGGTTAAAAAATTTAATATAAAAGCCCTTCGAAGTTAGGGTGATGCAGAAAACCCAAAGGCCCTCGGGCAAAGAGTAGATGATATATTTATTTAACGGTAAAGTGGTGGTGATGCTGCATTTTAAATCTTCGTAAGTTTTTAAAGAACTCAGCTGAATAAAAATCTGGTTCACCAGTGTTTTATCTGTCCGGTAAAAGAGGTAGATAAATAAGCTGATGATTAATGCCGGGGCAATATACCAATAGTGTTTTTTCAAGATTTGACGAGCATTAAGATTTTAAAATAAGCAAATGGTTTTAAGTCAATTTCTTTTTCAGGTTTAAACCGTTCAATAGCCTTAATATGGTGGATGTAAAATAAAGATTTCAATTGAAATATGCCAGCAAATAGGTTAAAAGCCCGGTCTAGATATTTTAACCAGTTATTTGGGGTAAAGTGGTTTAGTATAAGCAATTTTCCACCAGATTTTAATACTTTGTGACATTGCATGATCAGTTTTTCAGGGTACTGTGCTACGGCAATTACATGCGAAAGGACTACATAATCAAAAGATTCAGGTTCAAAATCTAGGTCTTCGCCATTCATTTCGAAAAGTGCAATAGTACCATCTGAATGCTTTTTAGCCGTATTAAGCATAGCCGAAGAAATCTCTATTCCGGTAATTTGATGCCTTTGGTATAAATGGAAATGTGAGCCATTACCTACGCCAATTTCGAGCAGCTTTCCATGAGGGAGCAGATTGATTTCGTTAAAGAATTTTTTCTTTTGCGGTTTCAGAAAAATATCAACCAATGGATAGAAAAAAGCAAAACGGTTATAAAAATTGGTTAGTGCACTCAATTTAGAGGAGGTTAAGATTAGTTAAAAGTAATAGCGTACTCCAGCACTTATTCGTTATTACAAATATAATTTTTTGCACGAGGTGTTGGTCTGGATTTATAATCCAGATCTAAAGTTCTGTGGATTTTTAATCGACTTAAATAAAGTTAGATAAGTCGGGATTACAAATCCCGCCTAACAGTTAAACTAAAAATTAAAATTGTTTAGGCTTTTTGTTCTGGCCGGCCAGTTCAACCAGCTCAGTAATTCTTTTCTGCCGGGTTTCAGGGCGTTTGGCCAGGGTAATCCATTGTAGCATCGCCTTGCGCACCGATTTGCTTAGGCCAGTAAAAAATGTTTCGCTGCCAGCTGTAATTTCAAATGCAGTGGTTAAATCAGCAGGGATGGTAAGTTCTTCTACTTCATCTAAAATTACCCACGAGCCGTTTGTTTTAGCACGCTCGATACATGCTACTCCAGCAGGTGCCATTAAGCCGGCTGCAGTTAATTGCTCAATCTTGGCTTTGTTAATTTTCGACCAACCACTATTGGGCTTTCGTCTGCTAAAAAACTGGGAAAAACTTTCTTCGTCAATTGTTTTTCTAACGCTGTCAATCCAGCCAAAGCAAAGGGCTTCTTCTACAGCATCACTCCAGGATATGGTGGGTTTATTGGCTTTGGTTTTGTAGCAAATCAGCGAAACCGATTGTTTGGTGTCGTGGTGTTTTAACAGCCAGTCCCGCCAGTCTTTGCGACAGGTAGGGCAAAAGGTTTCGGTTGTTTTTTCGGCCATCGTTGTTTATGCATTAATTTTACCCGACAAAAATAATTAAAGGCGACTTAACTCAAACTGCAGGTTATGTTTTGCCTGGTTTTCAAATTTATGGTAGAAATAATTTGTTTTATAAATCCGTTCCATTTTTATGAAATGTTCCAAAACCTTTTTCCGCCCCGGAATATAAACGCGATCCGGATAAACTGAATATTCCTTTCTAACATTTTGAGCATACACCATATATTTTTCGAGGCTTTCGCCCAATATCGAAAGATCAGCGTCTGTAAAATAATTTGTATCTGATTCGGTATCGGTAAGATGTTTTTTAGTTGCTAGTATTTGGTTTTTGCAGTTCCTAATCATATAATCGGGAACTGAAATCTGCTTCATTCTTTTTTCAGCGAGCGCTGCACTTTGTTCTTCATTGTCTGATTTTAATGCATTATAAACGACATCATGATAAAACAAAGTGAATAAGATGGTATCCCAACCTTCAATTTTATGTTTCGCGGCAGTTAATTGCGCTAACAGGTTATCGAGGTGAGAAAGGGTGTGATAATACCTTTTTTTATGGGTGTAGCTATGCTCAATCTCTCCCCAAAATTCTGCAATTATACTTTCGCTATTCGTATAATTTTTAAGGAGATGAATGAATGTTTCTTTTAGCACGAGGTTTTACGATTGGTATCGATAGACAAGATACAGATTGGAGTTGACTTTTCCCTTTGTTTGGAATTTGAAATCTCAAACTGCTATGAATTCCAATGGCTATTGAAAGCAGTACAAATCCTGGTTTGAACATCGGGATTGCAAATCCCGACTAACTTACAATAAATCTTTTATAATTTTTTCGATCGATAAGCCCTCAGCTTCTGCGCGGTAATTACGTACAATACGGTGACGTAAAATGGGCTCTGCAACGGCTTTAACATCTTCAATATCGGGAGAGTATTTTCCGGTTACGGCTGCATGGCATTTTGCGCCTAATACCAGGAATTGCGAAGCCCGTGGGCCAGCTCCCCAACTGATATATTTATTTACCGTCTCAGTTGCAAATTCTGTATTCGGGCGTGTTTTAGCTGCTAGTTTAACGGCATATTCTAAAACGTTATCGGTAACCGGAATATCGCGGATCAATTTTTGGAAGTACTGGATATCATCGGCATGGATGATTTTTTGTAACGCCGCGGTTTTATTGCTGGTGGTGTTTTTTACAATATTTAACTCATCTGCAAAGGCAGGGTAGTTTAACTGAATGTTGAACATGAAACGGTCTAACTGTGCCTCTGGCAAAGGATAGGTACCTTCCTGTTCGATAGGGTTTTGCGTGGCCAAAACGAAAAACGGTTTGGGCAGGCTATGGGTTTGGCCGGCTGCGGTAACCGATTTCTCCTGCATGGCTTCTAATAAGGCAGCCTGCGTTTTTGGAGGGGTACGGTTAATTTCATCGGCCAGGATAATGTTAGAAAAAACAGGCCCTTTTATAAATTTAAAGTGCCTGTCTTCGCCTAAAATCTCTGCGCCAATAATATCGCTTGGCATTAAATCAGGGGTAAACTGGATACGGTTAAAATCGAGGTCTAAAACCGACGCTACAGTTTGAACAAGTAAAGTTTTCGCTAATCCGGGTACGCCAACCAACAGGCAATGCCCGTTGCTAAAAATGGCGATTAAAACAGATTTTATGATGTCATCTTGTCCAACTACGACCTTGCTTATTTCGGCTTTAATGTTGTTGAATGATTGATGAAGCGCATCAACAGCTTCTACTTCGTTCTTATACTGCATTTGTATTATTTTGCGGCTGTGGTTTTAGTCCAGATTTTTAATTCATCGCAGGTATTGAATTCGTCGTCGATTTTAATGTAAGTACTTTCGCGACGTTTCTCAAACCATTCGCTTAAAGTACGATTAATTTTATCACTTTGTGCAGCATCTCTGATTTTTGAGAAATCCTGTACCATATTGGCTTTGTGAGGTGGTATTTTGGCTTTTAAATATAAAATGCGGTAACCTTGTTTGCCATCAGGTGCAGTAAATAAATCAGGTTTAGAAATACCACCTACTTTCATGGTATCGATTACCAGAAATACCGCCGGATCTAATTTATCAACCGGGATTAAGGTACTTCTTGCCTGAACATTCTCGGCATTTAACATCATACCACCATTGTATTTGGTCTCTTTATTATCTGAGTAAAGGTTGGCAGCAGCTGCGAAGCTTAATTTTTTACCCATAATGTTGTTGTAAATACTATCGGCATGCAATTTTAAACGGGTCAAACTCTCAGGTGTAGTTTTAGGCATAATTAAAATGTGCCTAACGTGTACCTGCTCTCCTCTGCGCTCTAATACCTGTAAAAAGTGGAAACCATATTCGGTTTCGAATACCGGTGAAATTTCGCCGGCTTTTAATTTAAATGCCCAGGCGGTAAATTCTTTTACCATGGTGTTTCTGTCAATGAAGCCATAGTCACCACCATCTGATGCCGACCCCGGATCTTCTGAATAGGTTTTAGCCAATACGCCCATATCCTCACCGCTCTTAACCCTTAATCTTAAGGCTTCAATTTTATCGCGGAATTTTTGTTTCTCAGCACGGGTTAATTGTGGGTTTAACACTACTTCACCAACTTCTACCTCGGTATTAAATTCAGGAATGCTATCGCCCAACGATTTGAAATATTTTTCAACCTCCATCGGGGTAACGTTGATGTTTTCGGTAATTTTTTGTTGCATTTTTTGTGCAATCAGTTCATCTTTTACCGATGGACGGATTTCATCTTTATATTGCAGTACCGATTTGTTCAAAAACTGTTCTAAGCGCTCTTGTCCGCCGGCACGTTGCATGCTGTAACGCATACGCTTGTTTACCTCATCATCAACGGCACCGTCTTCAACCATTACCGAATCAATTTCGGCCTGTTGTTTCAGCAGTTTTTGAGTAAGGGTTTGTTGCAAAATTTTACACTTAATGGATTCATTAGGCGGATTTCCCTGATAAAGATATTGGGTGTATTGTTGATTTAAATCTGATAGCAGGATAATATTACCTCCTACAACAGCAGCAACTTTATCTACCGTGTGCTTTTGTGCATTACTGTTTAAAAACAGGCTCATTAAAGCGGTTGCTACTAAAAAAACTTTCTTCATTCTATTGTTTATATTTTGCAAATTTAATACTTATTGGTTACCAAAAAACCGGTTAAATTATAGCTTGGCCAGCTTTTTTAGTTCACCATCGTTAATTTTAGTCTGGTATTTTTGTTTCAGGCCATTCAGCCACTTTTCTTCCAAACTTTGCTGGTAATCGGCAATTACATCGCCTCTAACCTCGCTTAACGGTTTATTGTAATTTTGTTTGTTTTTATTGTAAAACTCGTTTATCGCCTGCTCATCATCCTGTGCTTTATTCCAGATTTTTTGCTCAGAAACATTAAACATCAGCACACCTTCGCGGTATTCGTTTAATAAAAAATCATGATCTTTGCTGCTTATAACCGCTTTTTTGTGGGTACTTAAGGCTTCTTCATAATTTTTGATTTCTTCCTGGTAGCCAGGGGTTTTATCGAGACCCATTTCGCGGGCATCTAAAACCTTAAGTTTAAAATTTATATAAAGGTTTAAATAAGCCTGAAGCGTATCGTAAGAAATACTGATATTTCCGTTATGGCTTTTTTTGTATGCCCACATAAACTCTTTGGTACTTATTGGTTTGCCATTAACTACAGCCACGTTTTGTGCAAACGAAATGCTATAAATAAAGCTAAAAACAAACAGGCAAAAAGCTTTTCTCACGTAGAGCAGTCTATAAATTTTAAGGGATAAAAGTAACAATTAGCGTCGCTATTATAAGATATTTAACTAATTTTAACAGAAATTATTATCCTGCAAAAATACGAATGGAAAACCAGCTTACCAACAATGCGAATGCTTTACGTTTATTTTTTACCGACGAGGTTTTTCTGGTAAAAGATGAAAGTGTAGAAATTCAGCCGTTACGTAATGCTGAGCCCGTTTTTGTAGCCGCTCAGGTAGCTGCCGAACCGCAAAAAGAATCGGTTGTGAAGACCGAAGTAACACAAATTCCAGGTATTAAAGCACCCGAAATACCTAAAGTTTATCCTCAGTCGCCTGAAATTACGCACGTTGTGGCCGAGCCAGCACCCGAAAAAACCTTTAAGTTTTTAGGTGGAAATAAAAAATCGGTACTCATTCTGGTTAACGATGAAAGCAATGATGTGAGTACTGAACAAGGTCGCGAATTGTTGCGCAAAATTGTTAAAGCGGTAGACCTCGGAACACCTGATTTTGCCATCCTGAATTACTCGAGGTATCAAGGCACTGATTTTGCTGAACTGTATCAGTTTTTTAAACCGGTTACCATGCTCTCGTTCGGGGTAGAAATTGCACATCTAAAATTAGACCTGGTTTGGCAGAACGAGATCATTACCCACGGCACCACCCGCATTATTTTTGCGCCTAACCTGCACCATTTAGACAGCGATTTAACTGCAAAGAAATTGCTTTGGGGCAATCTGCAGAAAATTAAATAGGGTTTAGTATCAGGTATTTAGTATCAAGTATTGAGCATAAAGTATTAAGGTATGGTATTTTAAATAGTTTAATCATAACCTTAAACCTTAAACCTTAAACCTTTCAACTTTACAACACCTTACACCCTAAACCTTTTAACCTAAACCTTTTACCTCTTTTAAAATGAAAAAACTTGTTTTTGCAACCAATAACCAACATAAAACTGAAGAAATCCGTTTGGCCCTGGCAGGCAAATACGACGTGCTAAACCTCGAAGATATTGGCTGTTTAACTGATATTCCTGAAACTGCCGATACTTTTGAAGGCAATGCTACTTTAAAAAGCAGGTATGTGGTTGAACATTTTAATCTGGATTGCTTTGCCGATGACAGTGGTTTGGAAGTAGAGGCGCTTAACAACGAACCCGGTGTATATTCTGCAAGGTACTCGGGGAGTCGTGATAGTTTAGAAAACATACAACTTGTTTTAAAGAAACTTGAGGGAATAGGAAATAGAAAAGCCAGGTTTAAAACCGTTATTTCGTTAATGCAGGATGGCAAGAACCATATTTTTGAAGGTGTAATTAAAGGGACAATCACAACTGAGCTATCCGGTTCTAAAGGTTTTGGTTACGATCCTATATTTCAGCCTGATGGTTACGATATTACTTTCGCTGAAATGGATATGGCCGAAAAGAATAAGATTAGTCACCGAGCCATTGCGTTAGAAAAGATGATGACTTTTTTAAAAGGGGATGCATAGCTCCATTGGAGTCGTCACCCCTGATCCGATAGCTATCGGATTTATTTCAGGGTCTCTTATCATAATATTAAAGTTTGGTTCCGGCCTTCTTAACCTGCGTGGTATCCTTCTTTACCTGAGTTGAATCCTTTTTAGGTAAAATAGGTTTAATGCCAAAATTGGCACTGTCAGCAGGTCTAGCCACCGGTAATTTCTTATCCAGGTTTACACTGTCTTTTACTACTGTTGTTTTAGGCTGTGGAACATTTGGTGTTGTGGTAGTTTTGCCGGCAGGGTTTACAGCTTTATTGTTTACAGGCGATTTAGTAGCCGGCGTTTTGCCTGCCACGGCCTTAGGCTTGATTTTAGCTTTTGGTTTCCCTGCCGAGCCAACTGCATCTTTCTTAGATTTAGGTCTTTCGGTTGGTTTCCACGAAAAGCCTTTTAAAACATGGTCTTTCGCAATTTCATTTTCTGGGTTTAATGCCCCTTCAACTCCTTTAATATAAACAATATCTTCGATGGCATTCTCTTTACTTTTAAAAATGAATTTGATCCTGCTGCTCAGCGTCTGGTTCATTTCTTTATAAACCTTCGTGCTGTCGTCTTGAGTGTAATAAATACTTTCGGCATTGCCATCAACATAGAGGTTTTTGAGTCTGCCATCGTGAAAAAAGCCGGTCATCAACCTGCCCTTGATCTGGTTAAATCTTAACGAATCTTTAGGTGTATTTACCAGAAAAGCATTGCGGATGGCCTGTAAATTGTTAAGCTTTTTATTTTTAAACTGCACATAAATCGTATCGCCTACCTGCTGTGAGCCTTCCGACCAGATAATCGGGTTACTGTAACAACGGAGGGTAGAATCGGCGCTGGTATAAAAAAGGCTGTCGGTTTTTGCCTGAATATTGGTTTTAAAGATCTTTACGCCATGGAAAGCTTTTATTATACGTGCCTGTACTGTATCGGCAGGGTTAAACTTAGCTGTGTCATTCTTCAATGCTCCGGGTTTTAAGTTACCTATGGCTTTGGTTAAACTATCTTTAGCGCCTGGTTTTAATACTTTTTTGCTTAAACTGTCGATCTGGGTTTTAACATTCGTCTTAACCAGTGCATCAGCTTTGGCCGTTATCTTTTTCTGTAAGCTATCTGTCTTAAGCGCAGGGAGTTTTTTGATTAAAGAATCAGCTTTGGCTTTCAAAACATTGCTTTTTTTCAGGCTATCTGTTAAGGCTGTAGGCAGGGCTTTCCCGGCAGAATCGACTTTTAATTTTAAGCTATCAATGTTTTTGTCTTTTAGTAGAGCTGTGGGGTCTGCAGCATCCGCATCGCCTTTACCTTTCTTTTTCTTATCAGCTTTACTATTCCTTAAATTACGTTTACTGCGGTCGTCTTTTTGTGCAGGTTCACTTTCTGGTTTATATTTGGCCTCTCCGCTTCCTTTTTTTGCAGCACCTTCTTCATCATCCTCGCCAACCTGGTTATCGGCTTTAATGGAAATTTTCGGGATTAATTTTAAGGTTTTTTGCAATACCATCTGTGTTTCGAGGGTATCGGCACCCATCCATAAACTATCGGGTCGCTTTTTATTCTTCACCATGACCGAATCTTCAGTACCAATACCTACGTAAGCATTGCGGGTAACCAGGGTTCTCTGATCGGCTTTGTAATAGTAGCCCAAATCGCCAAACATTTTCATTTTATCCTTCGTATCAGAAAAAACGATGTTTTTAACGGCTTTACCTATTCCTTTTTTGCCATAATAATATAAACTATCGCCTTTTAACGACCGTGTGGCCTGCGTGTAAAGGTTTTTCTTCCCGAAAAAGGCATCTTCGGTTAAAGTATTGTACTGGCCATTTTCGGTGTAGAGGTTGTCATCTTTTCCCTTAATATTAGTAGGGCCATAGAAATAAGTCCATTTATCCTGAGTATTGTAGCTCATGGTATCCGATTTGATGGTAGATTGCGGCGTAACCACAACTACATCATACCTGAAGTACGCAACATTTCTTTCGCTGAAATAATAACCGTTTTTACTGGTGAGCGTTACATCTTTGTTTACAATTTTACCCCCACTGGTGTAGGTGCCTATTTTAGTGAGTGTGTTGTAATCTAAAATATTGGTGGTTAAAGTCGATGTAGGGTCCTTCATCAGCACATTTCCGGTTAAATGAGCCTGTTTTTTATTTCCGTCGTATTCCAGCTGGTCGGAATATATATCCGTTCCGGTTTGATTGATGTGCACATTTTTAAAAGCTTCGAAGTAGTTTCGCTCACTATAAAAAATAGCACTATCGCAGGTTAAAGTTGCGTTATCTTGCTGAAAAACAGGATTGCGAAGATAGGTAGCATTGTTTTTCCTGTCGCCGGTTACTTTTGTAAAGGAAACGATTTTAATTTTCGATGCAGGTTGCTGACCGAATAAAAATGCCGGGCTGATTAAAAGGAATAAAAAGACAAATAGTTTTTGCACACTACAAAGTTAGTTTTTTGTTCCGAACGTTCGGAATACCAGTTAAAATTAAATATTTTTGGTGGATGTTACCCTTACAGCAATTTCGTGATTTTATTGAACAGCAACAGCTGTTTACCGAAGGTAACCGCATTCTTTTGGCTGTAAGCGGCGGTAAAGATTCTGTACTGATGTTACATTTGTTTAAGGCAATAGGCGTTGATGTTGGTGTAGCACACTGTAACTTTAATTTAAGGGCCGATGAAGCCCAGCGTGACGAGCATTTTGTTGCGCTTTTGGCCGGCAATTTAGGGTTACCTTTTTATGTAACGCATTTTGAGACGAAAAAATATGCACATCAGCATAAAATTTCGACACAGATGGCAGCACGGGAACTGCGTTATGCATGGTTTGAAGAAATAAGAAGCGCTAAAGGTTACGATTACATTGCTCTGGCCCAGCACCAGAACGATGCTGTTGAAACGGTACTGATTAACCTGGTGCGTGGTACCGGAATTAGTGGTTTGCATGGCATTTTACCTAAACGCGATAAACTGATCAGGCCGCTGTTGTTTTTAAATCGCCAGCAGGTAAATGAAATTGTGACAAAAAATAATATCGATTTTGTTGAGGACAGTTCGAACCTCAGTACCCATTATACCCGTAATAAACTGCGTTTACAGGTTGTGCCTCATTTGCAGGAAATAAACCCTGACCTCGAAAAAACTTTTGCCGAAAACATGGCGCGTTTTGCAGAGATTGAAACTTTCTTAAACCTGGAAGTTCAAAAATTACAGACCAGAATTTTAAACGAACGTGCTGATGGCGTTTATATCAATTTAAAGGAGATTGCAGCTTTAAATCCACAAAAATTATTACTGTACGAACTATTAAAGCCTTTTGGTTTTAGCGAAAATGTGGTAGTAGAGATTCTGGGTAGCTTAAAAGCGCTAAGCGGAACGCATTTCTTTAGTAGCAGTCACCAGGCCATTATAAACAGGAGCGATCTGGTTATTGTAAAAAAAGACACTGCCATAGTCGCAAATCAGTTTATACACCCAGAAACCGTGTGTATTACATTTACGGACCACGAAATTGCCATGGCTTTCAGCAGCGAGGTAAAGTTTGATTTGGATGCGAATAAGGCCTTTGTAAATGCCGGTAAGCTGATTTATCCTTTGGTGTTACGGAACTGGCAAAATGGCGATAAATTTATACCGCTGGGGATGCGAAACCCTAAAAAAGTGAGCGATTATTTTATTGATGAAAAGGTGCCCTTGCATTTAAAAAGTACAACGCCGATATTGGTAAATGGAAATGGTGAAATTGTGTGGATTGTGGGCATGCGACAGGATAACCGATATAAATTAACCCCCGCAACCAAAAAAGTTGCTATATTCGAACTCAAAATTAAATAAGTGGAAAGCAAATACGCCTATATCGAAAAACAATACATCGGCCGTGATTATGTACGCATTTTCATCAGGCTAATTATGGCTGCTTTTTGTTTCGCTGCCTATGTTTACGAGCGTGACCGCGATAACACACAGGATTTGTTCCTGGTGGTGGGTTTCGGAATTATTGGTGTTTCAATGCTGCTGCTTTTTTTAATCCAGTACAAAATTGTTGTCGACAATGGCAGCATGATTTTAGATGGTTTGTGGACAACTAAACGCGTAAAAATTGATTTGAACAGCATTGTAGATGTACGTAAAGCTGTTTACAGCCGCTACTTTTTTAACAATCCTGTTTATAACCTGCATACCAAAGGTACCATTCGTTTTTACTCATCGGGTAAAGATGCGGTAGTATTAACCGATAGAGATGGGTTGGAATACTTTATTGGTACCCAAAGACCAAACGAATTGCTATTGGTGATTAAAGAAGAAATGCGGAACATTAAATAATTCCATTTCTTATCTCCAGTCTTACTATATTTCTCACTACAATTTTTGGCTTTTTGTTCTGTTTTAAAAGGGGCTACTGACCTCGCGCTTCCAAATAAAAACACTGTTGTTATTGTTACAGGGATAAAGAGGAAAATAACACAGAAATGTCACTATTTTTATTGCAATAAACCGACACGCATTATAGCTTAAAATCGGCTACATTTGCGGTAACAACAATACATTTACGATGAAGATAGGAATTGTTTGCTACCCCACTTTTGGCGGTAGTGGAGTAGTTGCAACAGAACTTGGTAAAGCACTTGCTAACGAGGGGCACCAGGTTCACTTTATTACCTATAGTCAGCCGGCCAGGCTTGATTTCTTTTCAGCTAATTTGTTTTATCACGAGGTTTCGGTAAGGGATTATCCGCTTTTCGATTATGCTCCGTACGAATCGGCATTGGCCAGTAAAGTGGTAGATGTGGTACGTTTTGAGCAATTAGATGTATTACACGTGCATTATGCTATTCCGCATGCTTCGGCAGCGTTCATGGCGAAGCAGATTTTAGCCAGCTATGGTATTCATATTCCGGTGGTAACCACTTTGCACGGTACCGATATTACGCTGGTAGGTAAAGATCCGACTTATAAACCTGTGGTTACTTTTTCTATTAACCAGAGTGATGGCGTAACAACCGTTTCTGACGATTTAAGAAAAGATACTTACAATCATTTCGAAATTACCAAAGATATTAAGGTAATACCCAACTTTATCGATTTCAGCCGTTTTAGTTTACAGGCCAAAGATCACTTTAAAAAGGCCATTGCGCCCAATAACGAACGTATTTTAATTCATACTTCTAATTTCCGGAAGGTAAAACGTACGGGAGATGTGATTCGCGTTTTCGAAAAAGTGCAGGCTGTAATTCCATCAAAACTGTTAATGGTTGGCGATGGGCCAGAACGTGTTTACAACGAGCAGCTTTGCAGATCGTTAAATATTTGCGAAAATGTAAGGTTTTTAGGTAAACAGGATGCAGTAGAAGAAATTTTGTCGGTTTCTGATCTTTTCTTAATGCCTTCAGAATCGGAAAGTTTCGGCTTGGCGGCCTTAGAGGCTATGGCTTGTAAAGTGCCGATAATTACTACCAACGCAGGCGGTTTGCCTGAATTGAACGTGGATGGCTTTTGCGGTTATATGAGCAATGTTGGCGATGTAGATGATATGGCGGCGCATGCAATAGAAATTTTAAAAGATGATGAAACACTAAAACGCTTTAAAGAAAATGCATTTACACGTGCACAGGATTTTGATCTTAAAAAAATCCTGCCCGAATACATCAGCTTTTATAAGGAAGTAATTGAAAATTCATTACAGGCTAAGTATTAAGCTTGATTTAAAATTTAGTTATTTAGCCATTCGATATATTTCGGGTGGCTTTTTTGCTTTTAAGATAGATGTTTTTCTGATCTAATATTTTTCTAAACTGCTATGGATGTATATTTAACTCTTAAATCTGAATCTATGCGTTTTAATTTTTTTAAAAATTTATTCAAAAAGAAATCATCTGTGAGATTAACCAAAAGTCAATACTGGCAAAAATTTGAACTGATAGAATTATTTAATGATCTGTTCAAAGCGGAAATCTTATTAAAAGAGCTCATTCAAGAAAATACTGACGCGATAGAGTTGCAAAAATTTACTGAAGTATTTACTGAAGAACTTTACGATATAGAAGGAGATAATGTTCCGGATTTTACAAACATTCTGAATCTATTTAAGCCTGATGGAGAATGGAATTCTTTCGCGTTTTTAAGAGAAAATGAGCTGGGAAATGATATTTATAGAAGATCATCTAGATGGAAAAGAAATCAAGGTTTTGAAGTTGGCGCCAAAGTTTCATTATCTGGAGAATTTGGAGTTGTATTAAATACAGAAGATCGATTTTATGGCTTAATTTGTTGGGATACGGAGATCGAAAATGATACAGAAGATTGGAGAGGCATGTTTGGATCTTTTCAGGATATTGGAGGAGAGATTATTGATCCTGATCATAAATTCAAATTTATTAATGATGATGGCTCAAAAAAATGAGCTATTGTGAGTTCCTTACATGATAAATATTAACCCATAAGCTTGACTTTTTGATATGAGGTTTTGCAGTGGAAGCAATGCAATTTTTTTTTTGCCCAATTTTATCCAGAGGTTAGGTAATTGTTAATATTTGATAAAACAAAACTTTCTCAAAATCAAATCATTATAAATCGTACCTTTGCGGCAAATGAAGAAAATAGTAGATTACAGAAAGCTGTTGAACGTGGATAAAGCAGCTGAACTTGCGACGCTTAAGTCGGTTTACCGCACCATGATGAAAGAGTGTCACCCTGATAAATTTCAGGTAGAAGAAGAGAAACTGGCTGCGGAAGCAAGAAGTAAAGAGATTATCGAAGCTTATCATTTCTTAGTGAGCATTGCTCCTGAAACGCGCGAACAAAATATCGAAACTTATACCGAAACGATTACCAATTCTAATATTTTAGATTTTGAATACAAACAATCGGTTTTAAATATTCAGTTTTTTGATGGTAGTGCTTACGAATATTTTGATGTGCCGCGCGCAATTTACATCAAACTGGTAAATGCTGATTCGCCGGGTCGTTTTGCGCGCCGTCATATCTGCAATGCTTATCCTTATCGTAATGTAGCTAAAGTGGCAGAACCTGCTTAGTTAAAACAATAAAATAATGAAAGACTTGCCCTTAGGCAGGTCTTTTTTGTTTAAGTTAACCTCTTATTGTCATGCTGATCCGATAGCTATCGGATTTGTTTCAGCATCTCTTTTGAAAATTAAAAAAACTAAATAGCCATGTACTCTGACCACTGCAGTTCTTTTGGCAACATCATATTACTAAACTCCAGGTGAATTACCCTTCTTTTCTTATTGTTGGTCGTTCTTCCCGAGCTATGTAAGAGTAAAGGCTTCATAATCATCATGCCGCCTCGTTTTACATTACAGCTCACCTCTGTTTCAGTATCCCAGTTAATATTTTCGGGACGGTAAATCCCTTTGCTGTGCGATTTTGGTACTACTTTTAATGCACCGTTATCCTCATCAGTATTATCCAAATGAATACGTATGGTAAAGTTTTGTTCCAGAATATTTAGAGGAGGTTGCACTGCAAACTGATTTTGCTTTATCGTGTATGGGCCAAAACCTGGAAGTGCTACTTTTTTATTAACTGATATCGTTAAGTCCTGGTGATAGGCGACAAACCAGTTCGAATTTTCGGGTTTGTCGAAGTAGATCGATTTAACCAGAAAATAATCACTCCCGAAGAGCTGGCCAATTACCATTTTTAATGCGGGAGTAAAAATTAAGTTGTTAATGCCTGGAATTTCCTTTATAAACTGTCTGATGGCAAAAAGATCTTCCGATTTCCTAAAATTTGATCCATCCACATCAGCTGAGTCAATGATTTCTATAATTTTATCTAATTCTTCAGCAGTGTAAATACTGTTCATAACAGTAAAGCCTGCATCACTGATTTCTTCCTGGTGTTTTTTCAACTCTTTTAATTATTCAGCATGGGTTTAAAGCGATTGTCTTTGTTCCGCAAATCCAATCCACCTTCGTAAACCGATTTTAAGTTAATCAGGTAAAAGCTCCAGCCATTGTGGCAACCCAGCCTGATATTCCGCTTCGAAGCTTCGTCGGTAGGGATGTTCTTTTGGGTAAGTTCTACTATCGTGTACTCAAATTCTGTGCGGAGGTTAATTTCTACCAGGCAATCTCCGGCAAAAGTAAACTGGAAATAATCGCTGCCATTGGCTTCGGTTGTCGTACCCCTTTCAATATCATCGTACAGATACCATATCCATTTATACTTATCGCCTTTAAGTGCGTTTTGTTTTTTGTTTAAAATTAGTCCGTTTTCATCAGCAAATTCGGCATCGGCCAAAAACCATTTTTCAATTTCACTCGCTGTTGTCCAGGCGTTGTAAATATCTTCAAGTTTGGCTTTAATGGCCACTTTTAATGTAAATCTGGTCCAATCGAAATTTTCCATGGTTATTTTAATTAATCAAATACTAAGCAAACAGGGGCGCCTACCTCAATTCTTTTACCGCTATCCGTTAATTTACCTGTTTTTTTATCGCGTTTAAAAATAACTACGTTATTGGTGTATTGGTGACCAACGAGCAGAAAATTACCACTTGGATCGATGCTAAAGTTTCGTGGGCCTTTACCTAAAGTACTTATGGTTTCAACATGTTTTAATTTCCCGTTAGGCAAAATTGAGAAAGTGGAAATAGTGTTCGCATCACCCCGGTTGGTTTCGTATAAAAAATTTCCATCAGCAGATACATGAATGTCTGCGGCATCAACACGGCCGGCGAAATCTTTTGACGTTGTGCCAATTTCATCGATTTTGGTTAGCGTGCCGTTGGCATAAGCGAATACGGTAATAGATCCGCTAAATTCGTGCGCTAAATAGGCAAATTTCCCATTCGGACTAAAAGTGATGTGTCTTGGTCCGGTGCCTGCATTCGTTTTAAATACCGATTTCTGGGTTAATGTTTTGTCTTTGCCTGCCGCATTATACGAGTATAGGTAGGTTTGGTCTTCGCCTAGATCGTTAACCACGAGGTGTTTATGGTCTGGTGTAAACAAAGTCATGTGTACGTGGGCACTCTGTTGTCTGCCTTTCGGATCGATGCTTTTTCCGGTATGTTTAATTACCTGCGTAGCTTCAGTTAAAGAGCCATCTGCATTGCGCGAAAATACAGCCAGGCTACCACCCGAATAATTGGCTACAATTACATTTTTAGCATCAGCCGTAATATAGCAGGGATCGGCACCCTGGCTATTTACTTTGTTGATAAAAGTGAGTGCTCCAGTTGTCGCATCATATTTAAAAGCGCTTACAGTACTGGTATTTCCGGTTTCGTTAACCGCGTAAGCATATTTCCTGTCGGGCGAAATGGCCAGGTAGCTCGGATTGGCTGTTTCTTTGGTGATGTGTTTTAAGCTTACATCAGCCGTTGAAGTATTGAAATTATAGGTGTAAATACCTTCGCTTTTGCCTGGGGCGGTGTAGGTGCCCACAATAAGGTTATAGTTGCTTTTTTGTGCCAGGGCAGCTGTTGATAGTACCGACATTAACAATATTGAAAAATACTTCTTCATAGAAAGATGATCTTGTTTTTAACAAATATGGGAAAAAATTATAAATCGGCTTACTTTGGTGCAAAGTGATTCCTTTGGAATAACGAGGATGATTGTGGTTTGTGTTTTTAATGGTGGTGATACAATCGTCATTCCTACGCATGCTGGTTGCAAACATGGATGATATGTCAAAAAAAAAGCAATCTTACGATTGCTTTGAGTATTATTTTATTAAGTGTTTAATCTGGATCAATTCGTGATCTTCCAAATAACGCCATCTGCCACGTGGCAAATCTTTTTTAGTTAAATTACCATAAACTACACGGTCTAATTTTTCTACACTGTAACCTAAATGTTCGAAAATACGACGTACGATGCGGTTTTTGCCACTGTGGATTTGAATGCCAATTTCTTTTTTAGTGCCACCGGCAACGTAAGAAATGTTATCTGGTTTAATTAAGCCATCTTCCAGCTCTAAACCGAAAGCAATTTTGTTTAAATCGCCCTGAGATAAAGCTTTGTTTAGCTCCACATTGTAAATTTTGGTAATCCCGTTTCTTGGATGCGATAATTTATCGGCCAGGTCGCCGTCATTAGTCATCAACAATAAACCGGTAGTATTGCGGTCTAAACGACCAACCGGGTAAATACGTTCGCGGCTGGCTTTGTCTACCAATTGCATTACCGTACGGCGCTCCTGCGGATCGTCGGTTGTGGTGATGTAATCTTTTGGTTTGTTTAGTAACACGTAAACTTTTTTCTCGCGTTTAAGCAGTTCGCCGTTGTAGCGCACTAAATCCTTTGAAGGATCAACTTTGTGGCCCAGTTCGGTAACGGCTTCACCGTTTACGGTAATAATGCCGGCGGCAATTAGTTCATCGGCCTTACGGCGTGAGCAAATACCTGCATTAGAAATATATCTGTTTAGGCGAATTAAGCCTTTGTCTTCATTTGTTTTACGAGCTGGAGCTATAACTGTTCTTTCCGGACGGTTAAACTCTGTATCCCTTTGCTGAGCCTCTTCGCGTTTTCTGAACGGACGGGTATCGCCATCTTTAGGTTCTCTTGGTTTTACATCTCTTGAGCTTCCGGCACTTGGTTTAAAACCGTCTCCTTTGCCTCTCGACTTGAAATCCTTGTAACCGCCAGTTCTCGGTTTAAAATCTCTCGAATCTCCATCCTTAGATTTGAAATCGCGTTCTCCTGTTCTTGGCTTGTAATCTCTTGCTCCACCTTCTCTTGATTTAAAATCTCTATCACCTGTTCTGGGTTTATAGTCTCTCGGACCTCCGTCTTTTGATTTGAAATCTCTATCTCCGGTTCTTGGTTTATAATCTCTCGATCCACTGCCTCTTGATTTGAATCCACGATCTTCTGAAGCTGAACCAGTATCTTTGGATTTAAACTCACGATCGCCAAATTTGAAGCTCTGTGGTTCCGAATCTTTCGATTTGAAATCACGTCCTCCTGCTCTTGGTTTGAAATCTTTTTTGTCTCCGAATGATTTGGATTTGAAATCTCTGTCTGTACTTCTGGGTTTGAAGCCTTCTTTAGAATCGGATGATTTTTTGAATTTGTTGTCTTTGTCGTCTGATCTTCTTTTGTCAGATCCGGCAGTATTGCTTCTGCCTTCTGTTCTCCGGCTGCCCGGTTTGGACTTGTCATCCCGACTGTTCCTGTTGTTTTTATTTATCATGATACGCTTTTAACCACATTAAAAATGCGGGCTGCAAATTTATAAAAAATAGCTGAACATAACAATTTTTGGAGCTGAAAAATCAGATAAAAAAATAGCCTCTAAAATAAGAAAAAAGGGCTGAAATTCAAAATTGAAAATCGCTGTTTAAAGCACTTTAAAGGCCGATTTTTGTAGGTATTTCTGTAACTATTTGATAATGTGCTTATTATTTTTTACCTTTGCCAACGTTTTTATATAAGTTCACCAAAAAAAGGAGGAAGATGTTAAAGAAACACATCGTACCATTTGCGGTAGTGGCAACACTATTTATCTTGGCAAAAGTGTTCACTTACCAAATGCCCTTAGCACAAAAAAGTCTTGTAAAAGAAGAAAAATTAAACACTACAACACCCAAATCTGATAGCCTGGAAGTTAAGTATGAGGCAGGTCCTCTTTCTTTAATGGCACAATTAAATTTCGCTCATGAGACTTTGCCGTTAGGCGACAAGAAAGTAGAGCGTAAAATGAAAAAAATCCTTGCAGCACACACTTATGGTAATACCCAGACCAACCGTTTGCATGCAAAAGCGGCAAAATGGTTTCCGGTAATTGAGCCTATCCTTGCTGCATACGGAATTCCGAACGATTTTAAGTATTTGGCCCTGGTCGAATCTGGAATGGTGGAAGGAGTTTCGCCAAAAGGTGCAGCCGGAATCTGGCAATTTATGCCTGGTACTGCCCGCACGTACGGATTAAAAGTAAACGGTAGGGTTGATGAACGTTATAATTTGCGTAAATCAACCATTGCAGCCTGTAAATACATCAAAGAAATGTATCAAGGTTTAGAAAGCTGGACCTTAGTTGCTGCAGCTTATAACATTGGCGACGGACGCCTGCGCAAGCAAATCAATAATCAAAATCAGGATAATTATTACAAAATGAAGCTGAACCGCGAAACCGGTGGCTATGTTTATAAAGTAATTTCCATGAAGCAGATTATGGAACATCCGAAACGTTACGGTTACGCAAAACCGAGAGTATTATTGGCCTACAACGGCGAATAACCTAATTAAGATAAAGACAAGCATTTGGTAAGGCGTCCTGGTTTTCGAATCAGGACGCTTTTTTTTAAAGGTGATTACACCGATTAGACCTGACAGTTCTTTTACCACTAAGACAAAGACACAATTTAATCAGTTTGGTGTTTGGCATCAGTTAACCGATTTAAACAATTAACCAGTTAACCTCCATGCAGTTTGCAATTGGCAGTTACCAGTGAACTAATGACTAATGAACTAATAAGTTTGGAGCTAAGCATTTGGCATCAGTTAACCGATTTAAACAATTAACCAGTTAACCCCCATGCAGTTTGCAATAGGCAATTTGCAGTCACTAACTAATTAGTGATCATTGAATTTCCGCCAAACGCTTTTCGCTTTACGCCCAAAACCTTTTCTTTGTACTATGTTCAAACTGCGTATCCAGAAAATCATTAACCAGCCCGGCGATAACATTACTTTCCAATTTGAAGCCTTAGGAGAAAGCTATCCAAAATATCTGGCAGGGCAGTTTTTATCATTGATTTTTGAAGGAAAGCATGCTGAAATCAGGCGCTCGTATTCTTTTAACAGCTCGCCGGATGTGGATGAGCCGCTGTCGATTACGGTAAAACGGGTAGAAAATGGTGAGATTTCGCGGTTCCTACACCATAAAACGGCTGTTGGCGATGTGCTTTTGGCGCAGGAACCTCAGGGATTGTTTAGTTATCAACCAATAGAAAACCTGGAGCGCGATATTTTTCTGTTTGGGGCAGGTGTAGGTATTACGCCACTGTTTTCGATTATGAAAACGGCACTGGTTACTGAAAAAAAATCTAAAATCACTTTGGTTTACAGTAATCGCTCAAAAGAGGAGACGCTGTTTTACGATGAACTGAATGATTGGCAGCTGCAATATCCCGAAAGGTTAAAAATTGTTTGGGTATTTAGCAACAGCAAAAACTTACTTACTGCCCGGTTAAATAAGTTTTATATCGAAAAACTGCTGAAAGAACATTTATTGTTCGATCGGAGCAATGCACTTTTCTACACCTGTGGTCCTATTATTTATATGGATTTATGTCGGATTACACTACTGGGCATGGGCTTTGAACTGAACCAGATTAAACGGGAAACCTTTGTGCTGCCCGAAGATGAAGTAGACGAAGATGATAGCTCGGAAAAAGTGGTAGATAAAAATACCTATTCGGTAATTCTGAATTTTAAGGGCGAAACCTACCATCTGGACGTGCCCTGGCCCAAAAGGATTTTGGATGTTGCGCTCGAGCATAAAATTAAGCTGCCTTACAGCTGTCATGGTGGGGTATGCAGCACTTGCGTGGCCAACTGCACTAAAGGAGGTGTGCGCATGGATTATAACGAAGTACTTACCGATGATGAATTGGAAAGGGGTAGGGTGTTGGTTTGTACCGGACACCCAACGGAGAATGGAACTACGATAGAGTGGTAATTTTACCTGTGCTATAAACACAAAGTAATTACTTCATTTATTATTTGATCTGAATAATCCTGATTTATTGGGGCCGCCCAATTGCAAGCTAATTTAAAATCACTACTGTTAAATAAATCTGGAGACATTGGTGTCGTAGCTTCTTCAAACATATTCTTGATTAACTGTTTCACTTCATTTAGTTCGTGCTCTGAAGCATCTTTGGCGATTGCAAAGCCGCAGCTACGATCGGGCATTGCTACTAGGTAACCATTTGGGAATAGTTTTTCAAGTTCGTCAGAAAGCAATATTCTACTCGATCCTATGCCGTCTTGATTCATAAAGACAATATAGGCTAGTTTTTTCGATTGAGCGGATTGTTGGAAATGTGTGCAAAAATATTCGTTGTCATGTATTAGATGCCTCAAGTTTTCGAAGGCTCTCTGTTCCCAACCCGATTGAGTTTCAGTTAAAAATTGGTATTCGTCTTGTGTAAGGTAGATCATTGGACCATCACCCTGAAAGCTTACCCAAGTTACAATAAAATTGGAAGCGTTTAAATTGTAATGAGGAAGATTCCAGGTTCCCGGTAAGTAGTAATTTTCAGGTACAATTAGCGGATATATATACTCAAGATTGATTGCCATGGATTACAGATAATAAAGGTGGGTGTATGTCTTTTCGCTAAAAATACAAAACACTTACCTCTTTATTGGCGTTTATGAGATATGACGAAAACTTTTTTTGCGCTTCTAATCTGCCTTTTCCATTTATCATCATTTGCCCAGGATACTCTAACCATAAAAAGAGAATTTGCGAATAAAGCATATGTATCTTTGTATAAAGAAAATGCCGATTTAAGTTATATCGCGCCGGGTGGCGAATTGGGTGCACCTTCAAAATACGTAATTAGCGGAAGGTTAACTACAGTCTTTATGCTTTTGGGAAGTTATAAGTCGCCTATTGCCCTTGCCCTGATCCCCGATTTTACCGTGCGTGTGCGAAATGAGTTTTCTGCAGCTGTGCGCACGCCAAGTTACCGCCTGGGTGGGGTAGTTTATGCGCGGTTGAATACTGATCCACAAAATTATCAGTATGCGGAGCTGGCATTTACGCATCACTCTAACGGGCAGGATGTATCGCCCTACAATACAGATGGTACCCTTAATACCCGGAACGGAAATTTTAATGCCAATAATTTAACCCTTTCCTACCGTTTTGGAAATTTTACTATACCTGGTACTAATGCAGGTTATAATTCTTTCAATCATCGTGTGGGCTTACAGTGGTATAAGTTTTTCAGGTATGAGCCAGCATTGAACGAGGGTTTTGGCTTTACGCGCCTGTTGTATAATTTCTCCTGGCGTAAATACTATGAGATTGAAAGGTATCGCAAAGATAAAAATCAGACTTCAAAGGCCGAAAAGGAAACCTGGCGCTTAAATACGGAGTTTTCGTATGCAATCAATAAAATCCCGGCTAAAAATCTGGCCAATATTCAGAAAAGGTTAAATGCCGAAATCAATTTCAATTATAGTTTTCCGTTTATGCATAATGTATTTCTGATGGCCGCTGTAGGCTATTATGGAGAAGATAACTACAATATTTATTTCAAGGATCATTACGGGTATGTACGCCTGGGCTTATCATCTGGTTTCCTTAGAAATAGGCGTAAACATTATGACAATTAAACCGTAATACAGATCGCATTAAGCTTTCTTTTTGATAAAATTTTTAGCAATTTTGCCGATTGAAATCCGGTTTGTTTTCAGGCCTGGTTTTTCCTCCCAACTTTAAATAAAATATGAGCAATAAATCTATCGACCTCGGCGAGCAAAAAGATGTAGAAGTATATGGTGCGAGGGTGCATAATTTAAAGAATATAGATGTAAGTTTTCCGCGCAACCAGCTCGTTGTAATTACGGGTTTAAGTGGTAGCGGGAAATCATCTTTAGCTTTCGATACCATATATGCCGAGGGGCAGCGCCGCTATATGGAGACATTTAGTGCCTACAGCCGGCAGTTTATGGGGGGAATGGAGCGCCCCGATGTTGATAAGGTTTCGGGTCTGAGTCCGGTTATTGCCATTGAGCAGAAAACTACCAGTAAAAATCCACGCTCCACCGTAGGTACCATTACCGAGATTTACGATTTTATGCGTTTGCTCTATGCGCGTGTAGCCGATGCTTACTCTTACAATACGGGTGAGAAGATGGAGCGCATGAGTGAAGATCAGATATTGCAGAACATTTTCCAGAAATTTGATGGTATTGCCGTAAATATTTTAGCCCCGGTGGTTAAAGGGAGGAAAGGGCACTACCGCGAGCTTTTCGAGCAAATCCGTAAGCAGGGTTATGTAAAGGTGCGTGTAGATGGTGAGATTAAAGACATTACGGCCAAAATGCAGGTCGATCGTTATAAAATACACGATATTGAAGTAGTAATTGATCGCTTGATTATTGATCAGAAGGATAAAAAACGCCTGCTGGACTCGTTGCAAACCGCCATGAAAATGGGTAAGGGTGTCATCAAAATCAGCGATAAGGATAACCATGTAGCGCATTTCAGTAAGTTTTTGATGTGCCCAACCACCGGTATTTCTTACGATGAACCTCAGCCAAACAGTTTCTCGTTTAACTCGCCTTATGGCGCCTGCGAGCGTTGCGATGGCCTGGGTTATATATTCGTGGTGGATAAAGAATCGGTTATCCCGAATCCCAAGCTCAGTATTTTAAACGGAGGTTTGGCCCCGCTTGGCGAGTACCGCGATATCTGGATGTTCCAGGTGTTGAAAGCATTGGCTAAAAAATACAGCTTCTCTCTTTCTACGCCAATCGAAAAACTAAGCGATGAAGTAATCAACATGATTTTAAACGGCTCGCCCGATTTAATCAAAGTTGAGGTAGAGTACAATAAATGGAATGTGCAGAACTATAATATCACTTTCGATGGTATTATTAAGATGCTGGAAGAGCAGAACGAAAAAAGAAGCGAATCTGCATCGGATGATATGGATGAGTTCCGCAAGCTGAAAACCTGTCCGGAATGTAATGGTGCCCGTTTAAAAAAGGAAAGCCTGCATTTTAAAGTAGATGGGAAAAACATTTTCGAGCTTTCTTCTATGGATATCAATGATCTGCACAAATGGTTCGAAAAAGTTGATGAACGGTTGTCAGATCGCCAGAATATTATCGCAAAAGAGATTTTAAAAGAAATTAAAGCCAGGATTGGATTTTTAACCGATGTAGGCTTAACTTATTTAACTTTAGATAGAACTGCACGGACCCTTTCGGGAGGGGAGGCACAGCGGATTCGTCTGGCTACGCAGATTGGTTCGCAGTTGATGAACGTAATGTACATTCTGGATGAGCCGAGTATTGGTTTGCACCAGCGCGATAACGAACGTTTAATTAATGCCTTGAAAAACCTGCGCGATTTAGGCAACACCGTTTTAGTGGTAGAGCACGATAAGGATATGATTCTGGAGGCCGACTGGGTAATTGATGTTGGTCCGGGGGCTGGTATTCACGGCGGAACAGTGGTAGCTGAGGGTACCGCGAAAGAAATCCTGAAATCGAAAACCTTAACTTCTGCTTACTTAAACGGAACCAAGAAAATTGAAACCCCAAAAGAACGTAGAAAAGGTAATGGACACAAATTGTCGATTATTAAAGCTACCGGACATAACTTAAAATCAGTTTCGGTAGATTTTCCGCTGGGTAAATTTATTGCGGTGACCGGGGTATCTGGCTCAGGTAAATCGAGTTTAATTACCGAAACTTTATACCCGATATTAAATCACCATTTCTTCAGGGCAAAAAAAACGCCGCTACCTTACGAGAAAATTAGTGGGCTGAAAGAAATTGATAAGGTAATTGAGATCGATCAGGCGCCAATTGGCAGAACGCCACGCTCTAATCCTTCTACTTATACAGGTGTATTTTCTGATATCCGTAACCTGTTTGTACAATTGCCCGAAGCTAAAATAAGGGGCTATAAACCGGGGCGTTTTTCTTTCAATGTGAAAGGTGGTCGTTGCGAAACCTGTCAGGGAGCAGGCTTGAAGGTAATTGAAATGAATTTCCTGCCTGATGTACAGGTGCCTTGCGAAGAATGTGGTGGCAAACGCTATAACCGCGAAACTTTAGAGGTGCGTTTCCGGGGTAAATCGATTAGCGATGTGCTCGATATGAGCATTGAAGATGCCTGTGATTTCTTTGAGAATATTCCGATCATTTACAGAAAAATTAAAACCCTAAAAGATGTTGGTTTAGGTTATATTACCTTAGGTCAATCGTCTGTTACCTTATCGGGTGGCGAAGCACAGCGGGTTAAGCTGGCTACCGAACTATCGAAAAAAGATACCGGAAAAACCTTCTATATTTTAGATGAACCTACCACCGGGCTTCATTTCGAAGATATTCACGTGCTATTAGGTGTATTGCAGGAGCTGGTTGATAAAGGAAATACCATTTTGGTAATCGAACACAATTTAGATGTAGTGAAAGTTGCCGATTGGGTAATTGATCTGGGCGAAGAAGGTGGAGCCGGAGGGGGCAGGATCTTGTTTGAAGGTACACCTGAAGGTTTAATTCAGAATCCAATCAGTTTAACCGGTAAATTTTTGAAAAAGGAAATGGAGTATAGTCCGGAGTCCGCAGTCGGAAGTCAGGAGTCTACTGCCAAAGCGCCGAAAAAAAGCAAAGCCACAAAGAAATAGCATACCTTATATCAGTATAAAGAATCAAGTATCAAGACGCATTTTGGTCTTGATACTTGATTCTCGGTACTTACTACTTGATACTTACTACTTGATACTTACCACTTCATACTCAAATGATCTTCACCGATACCCATACCCATTTATATTACGAGCAGGATGCCGAAAAGCAGGCGCAATTAATGGAGCGTTGCTTTGAGCACAATGTAAACCGTTTATTTCTGCCTAACGTTGATGTAAAGTCTATTGCAATGATTGACGATATGGTTGCGAAATATCCTGAAAACTGTTTTGCGATGGCAGGTTTGCACCCTTGCGATGTAAAAGAAGATTACCTGACTCTGCTCGACGAAATTTACGCCAGTATAGCCGGCCGGAAAATTTACGCTATTGGCGAAATCGGGATCGATTTATACTGGGATAAAACTACGCTTGCCATCCAGCAAGATGCCTTTCATAAGCAAATTGCCTGGGCAAAAGATTTGGGTTTGCCAATCGTAATCCATTGCCGTGAGGCCTTTGATGAAGTTTTTGAGGTTTTGGAAAGTGAAAGGGGCGAAAAGCTGCGCGGGATTTTTCATTGCTTTACCGGTAATTTAGAACAGGCCAAACAGGCTATCGATTTAAATTTTTATTTAGGTATAGGCGGAGTGGTTACCTATAAAAAAGCCGGACTGGATGCGGTACTTGCTGATATTCCACTGAATAACCTGGTATTGGAAACCGATTCGCCTTATCTGGCGCCGGTACCTTTCCGTGGTAAACCCAACGAAAGCAGTTACCTGATTTATGTTGCGCAGAAACTGGCCGATATTTACGGTGCGCCTATTGAGGAAATTGCTGCGGTAACTACTGAAAATTCGAAAAAGATATTCGGCGTTTAATGGGTTTATTAGCTGCTTTTTAGTTAGTTCTCCTCTATTCGTAGAGTTCACAGTGCTATTAAGTTTATAATAAAACAAAAGATATAATTATCGTGAGAAAGACAATTTACATTATTGCCCTATGCCTTTTTTCAACGCTGCTGAAGGCGCAGAGCCTTTACCCCGAAAAGTTTGAAGACTGTAAACTTTCCGAGTTCTGCCTGGATTGCGGAACTCCCCAAGCGCAACCGCCAAAGACAGTCTTCCAGAATATCCTGCGTGGAGTCGGGGAATCAAAACTTACGAGGCTTAAAGGTACCATCGAGATGCAGATATTGGTCGATCAGCAAGGGAAGCCCTGCCTGTTGAGTATCGATAACAAGACCAACTTAAATTCAGCTGAACTTGGTATCAGGCAATCGGTTAATACAACTGAAAACTGGAGCCCTGCAATGGAGGGTACGAAAAAGCAAAACAGCTCGGTATCGCTCATCATGGAATTCGAGGGTGGGAAATTTCGAGCGAAACGCAGGGTCTTTAACTTTACCAGTCAGTCCAATATGAAAGCTGGCGGTACTCCCGAGCGGAAGGGAAGTGAAAGAGCAGCGCTTAGTGAGAACTGGAAAGTATTTACTCAAGGTAGCTCAGAACTGCCATGGGATATGAGCAGAGCTGTGGCTACAGATTTAAAGGGGGATGTCTGGATCGGAACGGATAACGGGATCGTGAAAATATCGGGCAGCAAATGGCAGCACTTTAATTCTAGGAACACCATTATTTCTGCAACACAGTATAACAAGGCCCAGACCGAGTCGGTACGTGACATGGCAGTTGATCAAAAGAATAATAAGTGGTTTGTGATCGGCTATGATGTTTACCGGTATGATAACCGTAGCTGGACCAAATTTGATTCGCTGAATTCACCTATTAATTGGGCAAGGAAGATCGTAGTTGATCCTAAGGGGAATGTGCTTTTTACCTCTTGGGATGGGATAGCCAGGTTTGAAGGAGGCAAATGGAAACTGATAAACAAGAAGAATTCGAAGTTGCCGTCCGATAGGGTGCTGGGGGTGTTTGTGGACAGCAGGGACCGCACCTGGATTGGTACCTTTGAGGGTAACGCTGTTATTGAAAAAGGGAAGACTACTGCTTTGAACGATAAGTCTTCACCGCTATCTAAGGCTTACATATCTAAAATGTGGGAAGATAAAAAAGGTAACCTCTGGTTTTCGCTATATAATGAAAAGGGTGATGCAGCCGGGATGTATATACTTTCCTCCGATGGAAAATGGGAGCGTTTGTGGAAGGATGAGCCAACAATGTTTGCTAGCAACAGCATCAACGATTTCATCGTGGACGAAGAAAAAAATACATTGTGGCTTAGCCAGAACAACGTTGGGATCATCAAATATGAAATTGGCGGCAAGAAAACCGAGATTTATACAACAGAAAACTCCAGTGTTCCCAGTGTCAATATCGAGCAGATCACAAAGGACAAAGAGGGAGCCATTTGGGCAGCAACATTTGCCGGAATAATCAAAACTGAGTTGAAGTAACTGTAATAATTACAAGTTATTTTGTTCAGATAGAAGTTCAGGTTTACCTTAAACCTGAGTTCGAGAATTGTTTTTGGCAGATCTGTTTCTGTCAGTTAGACACTCATCTATCCGTAGAGTTCCGCAGGGCTCTACGGATTTTGAATGGAACAGAGTCTTTGACTCATGTTAGTTATTGTGTTTTCGCTCTTATTGCTAGTTCGTAGAGACGCTCCGCTTAACTCTACGAACAGGATTTCTCTATTGGTTAGTTTCTCACCAGCCAGCTCTTTGTAATCTTTTTGCTGATTTTGTAAATAAAAGCCTTGTTTTTTATTTTATTGACAACTAAAGCGTTTTAATAGGTGTTTTTGTTGTTAATTTAAAAATATCGCCCCGTCATTTGTAATTTTTTGCTTTCTTTGCGGTGAGCAACCTTTACCAACCAAATGACCAAAGTACTTATAATTTATACCGGTGGCACCATCGGTATGGTTAACGATCCTACCAACGGGATGTTAGTTCCCTTTAATTTCGAACAGATCAAAGAAAATGTTCCGGAATTAAACCGTTTAGATTACCAGTTAGATGTGCATTCTTTTAATCCGGTACTCGATTCGTCGAACATGGATCCCGAAATCTGGAAGACTTTGGCTGACCTGATTTACAATAAGTACGATCAGTACGATGGTTTTGTGATTTTGCATGGTTCTGATACCATGGCTTTTACCGCTTCGGCATTGAGTTTTATGCTCGAAAACCTCGATAAACCTGTTGTTTTAACCGGATCGCAACTGCCAATTGGCGAAATCAGAACCGATGCAAAGGAGAATTTAATTACCGCATTGGAAATTGCGGCTACCAAAGAAGGGGGTAAGGCGCTTTTTCCCGAAGTTTGCATTTATTTTGATGCGCAATTGTTCAGGGGTAACCGCTCTATTAAATACAACAGTGAAAAATTTGAGGCTTTCCGTTCGCCAAATTACCCGATTTTGGCCGAAGCTGGTGTGCACCTCCAGTTTTACAGAAATTATGTTCTTAAAGCCCCTCAGGGCAAATTAATACTGCATACCAATTTCAATTCGAATATCGGTGTGCTGAAATTATACCCCGGTATTACCCCTCAAGCTGTTCAGGCCATTACCGATTCGAAAGTTGATGCCATTATTTTAGAAACCTTTGGATCAGGCAATACCACCACTGCGCAATGGTTTTTGGATAGTTTACGCCAGGCCATTCTAAATGGTAAAATCATTATCGATATTTCGCAGTGTAAAAAAGGATCGGTACAGTTAGGCCGTTACGAAACCAGCAGAGAACTCCTGAAAATGGGCGTATTAAGTGGCTACGATTTAACTTTCGAAGCAACCGTAACCAAACTCATGTTTGTGATGGGCCTGGGTTTACCACTTGAAGAAAGCCGCAGATTGATGGAAGAACCGCTGAGGGGAGAGCTGACTAAAGATTAAGCGATAATCAATAAGCTCAATGCTGAGACCTCGCGGGTTTTTAAAACCTGCGAGGTCTTGGTAAAAAAAGTAAAACTTCTGCAATTATGAGCAGTATCATTTCGGTAATCCGGTTTTAGCCCTATTTTTGCTAGTAAAGAGGTTTAAAGTATAGGTTTAAGGCATAAGGTTATGTCTTGATACCTGATACACTACAACTCGATACTTATTAATCATGAAAATAGAACAAATATATACAGGATGCCTGGCAGAAGCTGCGTATTACATCGAAAGTAATGGCGAGGCTGCAATTATCGACCCTTTAAGAGAAGTTACCACTTATTTAAAAAAGGCCGAAAAAGCTGGTGCTGTAATTAAATATATTTTCGAAACCCATTTTCATGCCGATTTCGTTTCGGGCCATGTAGATTTGGCTGAGAAATCGGGGGCGGAGATTATTTATGGCCCAACGGCAAAAACTGAATTTAAAGCGCACATTGCCAAAGATGGCGAGCAGTTTAAAATAGGTGCCTTAACCATTACAGCCTTACACACTCCAGGTCATACACTTGAATCGACTACTTATTTGCTAACCGATGAGGACGGCAAAGATCACTGTATTTTTACTGGTGATACGTTGTTTATTGGTGATGTTGGCCGCCCCGATCTGGCTCAAAAAGGCAATTTAACCATGGAAGATTTAGCGGGGATGCTGTACGATTCGTTAAACGAAAAAATTAAACCTTTGGCCGATGATGTAATTGTTTACCCTGCACATGGTGCAGGATCGGCTTGCGGCAAAAGCATGAGTAAAGAAACTTTTGATACCCTGGGTCATCAAAAACAGGTAAACTATGCATTGAAAGCTGAAACCAAAGAACAGTTTATTACCGAAGTTACCGATGGTATTCTGCCTCCGCCACAATATTTTGCCAAAAACGCAGCCATTAATAAAGGCGGAGTTGAAAGCATTGATGAAGTTTATGAAAAAGGGTTGAATGCCTTAAATCCTCAGCAATTTGAAGATCTGGCCAACCAAACCGGAGCAATTATGCTCGATACCCGCGACCCGCAGGTTTTTGCAAAAGGTTTTATCCCCAATTCAATTAATATTGGTTTAAACGGACAGTTTGCCCCTTGGGTTGGCGCTTTAATCAGCGATTTACAACAACCGATTTTATTAATTACAGAGCAGGGCAAAGCAGAAGAAACCATTATGCGCTTAAGCCGTGTAGGTTACGATAGTACCATTGGTTACCTGGATGGTGGTTTCGAAAACTGGATTGCTGTCAATAAAGAAATAGATACCATCGAATCAATTTCGGCTGAGGCTTTTGAACAAGCCGCTGCTAATGCCGAAATTACTGCACTTGATGTGCGTAAACCTGGCGAATACGAAGCTGAACACCTGGAGTTTACGCTTAGCCGCCCATTAGATTTTATAAACGACTGGATGGGTGAAATTGATCCGAAAGCGACTTATTATATTCACTGCGCTGGCGGTTACCGCTCTATGATTGCCGCATCGATCCTAAAATCGCGCGGGGTAGAGCAGGTAATTGATATTGCAGGTGGGTACGGAGCAATTAAAAATACAGGTTTAAAAAGAACCGATTTTTCCTGCCCAAGTAAAGCAATGAAAGTTTAATAAATTGTCACATTGAGCTTGTCGAAATGCAATCGAGGTTCTTCTACAGGCTCAGAATGACATCCTAAGATATAATACGTTGGTAAATCAAAATCATTACGACCTTTTAATTATAGGTGCCGGCCCCATTGGTATGGCCTGTGCCATCGAAGCCCAAAAAGCCAATCTTAGCTATATCATAGTAGAAAAAGGTGCGTTGGTAAACAGTTTATTCAATTACCCGGTTTTTATGACTTTCTTTTCAACCTCGCAAAGGCTAGAAATAGGAGGTGTACCTTTTGTAACCATTAACCCGAAACCAAACCGTAACGAAGCGGTTGAATATTACCGTCGCGTGGCTGAGAAATTCGACCTTAAAATTAATTTGTTTGAAAGGGTAAACCAAGTTAATAAAAAGGATGATGGTTTGTTCGAAATCAATACATCCAAAACCAGTTATACGGCTAAAAATGTAGTGGTAGCTACCGGCTTTTACGATGTGCCTTTATTGATGAATGTACCGGGAGAAGATTTACCTAAGGTTACCCATTATTATAAAGACCCGCATTTATATGCTTTTCAAAATGTAGTGGTTGTTGGAGCCAACAATTCGGGAGTTGATGCCGCTTTAGAAACTTATCGCAAGGGTGCAAATGTAACCATGGTAGTACGTAGTGGTGATTTGGGCCCACACGTGAAATATTGGGTGCGGCCTGATATCCAGAACCGGATTAAAGAAAAAGAAGTTACAGCACTTTACAATTCCGAATTGATAGCCATCAGGGAAAATGAGGTAGATATTAAAACACCTGAAGGAATACAAACCATTGCCAATGATTTTGTAATTGCGATGACAGGCTATCAGCCAGATTTTTCGATGTTACGGAAATTCGGTATTGAACTGCCTGAAAGTCTTTGCCCGGCTTATAACGAAGAAACGATGGAAACCAATGTAAAGGGCTTGTACCTGGCAGGAGTAGTTTGCGGCGGTTTAGATACGCACAAGCTTTTTATCGAAAACTCACGGGTGCATGCCGAAATGATTGTGAAGCATATTGCAGGTTAAAACGCTTACTGGTTGGTGTCTCCACCAACCAGCATGCAATCCTATTTTTTCTTCTGGTACAACCAGCTCAAACCTTTATACAAAGCATTGTGTAAAATGGTTAAATGGTTTTCATTTGGCAGCAGCACATCACTTACCTTTAATTTTGGATAAAGCTTTAATGCAGCAGCAAGATTTTTTGCATCGCCTTCCATAACCTTACCCTCATTGCCTGTGGCAATAAAGATATTGGCTTTTGCTTTAGCCAGATTTGGTGCATATTTAGGCATATCCTTTAAAAGTGATTCATTATTCCACCATAAACTCGGGCTAATAATCAGGTAATTGGTAAAAAGTGCAGGTTTTTTGAGGAGTATTTCAGTTGCCAGCAAACCACCTAACGACTGGCCGATTAATGTTTTCGACTCACTGGTTTTGTATTTTTGCTGCACAAAAGGCTGAAGTTCTTTTTCGATAAAAGTAATGAAGCTGGCCGATTTACCTGTTGTCGGAAAATCTTTTAAATCTGCAGCTATGCTGGTAGGGTAGGTAAAATCTCTTTTCCGGTCTACATTGGCAATACCCACTACAATCGATTTGGGCATGACCTCAATCATGGTTAAGAATTGTACCAGCCCTGTAACATGAATGAAGTCTTCATTGGCAGAGCCATCCAACAGGTAAATTACGGGATAGGTTTTGGCCGAATCGGCCGAATAACCTTCGGGCAGGTAAATGTTTAAAGTTCTGGTTTCGGCAAGTTGTTTCGAGTTAATTTTTTCGATTTTGCCTAAAACAAAGGGTTGTTCTTGCGAGAAAGCAAGGTTTGTACTTAATATGCAGGTGACTAACAGGCTAAAAAGAAATTTCATAGGATTGATATTTGCTGCAACGGTAAGCAATATATTTAACAGTTAGCGGATTTAAATGAGATATTATAACAGACTTCTCCTACAGGATCGTCATTTCGAGCGGAGTGTAGCGTAGCCGAGAAATCTGTCTTGATAGATTTCTCCATTTCGTCACCGCGAAAAACCGGCTGGCTTCAGTTGAAATGACGCTCGATTTGTGAATTCTGTTAGTGATAGTTGGTAAAGGATTCTGCAAAATAATTTTAAGGCATTTCGACAAGCTCAATGTGACAGATTAAATCTGGATTAATGAACAGGCACTTTTAAAACATTGCCCACAAAACTAGCTATAGCGGTTTCTACACTGGGTAAATCTTTTGAGGTAATGTAACAACCCAGCACATGGTTGCCGGCATTGGGAATGGCTATTTTACGTTTCAGGTTTTCGGGGGTGCCCAGCTGACCAAACATTTTAAGCATGGCATCTACGCGCACAACTGGGTCTTGCTCCAGTTCGTTTTTGTAATAGTAGATCATTAAAACGGGTTGTTTTACTTTTTCGAAAACCTTTTTGGTCATGGTACTTTCTACAAACTCCTGCAATTCTACCAGCGATTCGATGCGGTAATTGGTGTACCAGTATTTTTTATATTCTAAGGTGCGCCCATCAACCTTGCGCTCATCGCTGCCTAATACCCTGCGGGCAATTTGCAAACCCCAGGGATCGTTAAGCATCCAGGCGTTTTTATCGTTAATGGCTACATTGGGTGAAAGTAAAATGAGGCTGTTAATTTCGGGGTAAGTGGCAGCGAGTTTCAAGGCAACAGTACCACCGGTAGAGGTGCCTACCAAAATAACCTTTTTGCCCAGTTTTTTGCCGATGGCATAAGCCTGCTTGCTGGTTTCCCAAAGGCGGTCGGCCGTAAAATACTGCATAGGCGCCAGGGTATCAATACCATGATCGGCCAGACGGGCCAGGTATAAATTGGCATGTAGTTTTTTAGCCAGATCAAGATGCACGGGATTGCCTTCGGTTTTTGAAGCAGAAAAGCCATGCAGGTACACTACAGCATATTCGGTTTGCTGGTGACTGCTATCGGCCCAGACAATTTCGGCGGCATTACCCGGTTTAATTTTATGCCGGGCTTCGATGCCGGCTACATAATTATCGAGCTCATCGAGATCGGGTACCAATGTAAGCTGTTGGTTGTAAACTGGTTTTTTGGGCTTTGGACCTAATAAATAGCCCGCCACGAGCAGTACCGAAATGCCCAATACGATTTTGTAGCGCTTTTTCATCTATTTAGATTGAATGGTTTAAATGTAAACTTTTGAAATAAATAAAGCTAATTTTTTAACGAATTGCTTGTGGCGGCTGAGGGGCTGTTTACCTGCAGCTGCCATTGATTTTAAACCTGATAGCGCCAAATAGCCCGCAACCCGAAGCATGAGGGCGAGGACTATGGGCAATAGCAGGACTAAAGCTGTTAGTAATTGCCGGCTTTGCTTTACCCAACCCGTACAATGCTTTGCAATAGATTATCTTTTTATGGGAAATTAGCTTAAGTTTGCAGTCAAAATTTTTCGACTTAATGCCGGGAATCGAACAGATAAAAACACCTATTGCCGCTGATATTAAAGCGTTTGAGAAAACCTTTAAAGAATCTATGCATAGCGACGCACCGTTGCTGGATAGGATTACCCATTATATTGTAAAGCAAAAAGGTAAACAAATGCGGCCTATGTTCGTGTTTTTTGCCGCTAAACTGTGCGGTGGAATTACCGAATCTACACACCGTGGCGCTGCCCTGGTAGAACTTTTGCATACGGCTACGCTGGTGCATGATGATGTGGTGGATAATGCTTACGAACGTCGTGGCTTTTTCTCGATTAATGCTTTATGGAAGAATAAAATTGCTGTTTTGGTTGGCGATTACCTGCTGGCCAAAGGGCTTTTACTTTCGGTAAACAATAACGAGCACCGTTTGTTACAAATAGTATCGGAAGCGGTAAAACAAATGAGTGAGGGCGAGCTGTTGCAGGTAGAAAAGGTGCGGCGGATGGATATTTCGGAGGATTTATACTTTGATGTAATCCGTCAGAAAACGGCCTCGTTAATTGCTTCGTGCTGTGCTGCAGGAGCTGCATCGGCCGGAGCTGATGATGCAACGATTGAAAAAATGCGTCTGTTTGGCGAAAAAGTGGGGATTGCTTTTCAGATTAAAGATGATACTTTCGATTTCGGTACTGATGATGTTGGTAAACCGCTTGGGATTGATATTAAGGAGAAAAAAGTAACCTTACCTTTAATTTACGCGCTAAACAAAGCCGAGAAAACTGAACGCAAAAGAATGATTAACCTGGTTAAAAACCACCAGGATGATCCGGTTAAGATTCAGCAGATTATTGATTTTGTAAATGCCCATGAAGGGGTTTATTATGCTAACCAAAAAATGCTGGAATACCAGAATGAGGCTTTTGCTATTTTGCATGGCTTTGATGCAGGCGAAGCAAGGACAGGATTAGAGCAGCTTGTACTTTATACTACAGAACGTAAAAAATAATGACTAACGAACTACTTTTCAGCTTAGGTTTTCTTTTGTTTATTGTGCTGATACTGGCTTTGGATTTAGGTCTTTTTAGCCGGAAAGAGCACGTTGTTAGCTTAAAACAAGCTGGTATAATGAGCCTGGTTATGGTTGCCCTGGCATTGGGGTTTTATTTTATTCTGTTAACGGAAGGCCATCAGCTACATGGAATTAAGGATTTTACGCACCTGAAGGATATCGTAATCAGGCACCAGCACCACATAAAACTTATTCCAGACGATTTTGAAGGTAGTTTAGCCATTTACAGGCAAAACCTTGGACTGGAGTTTTTAACCGGTTATGTAATAGAATATGCCCTTTCTGTTGATAATATCTTTGTAATTGTACTCATATTCTCGGCCTTTGCGGTTGAAGAAAAATATTACCACCGGGTATTGTTCTGGGGTATTTTGGGCGCAATTATTATGCGTTTCATCTTCATTTTTGTAGGTGCCGCGCTTATTGCCAAGTTTGCCTGGATTTTATATCTGTTTGGCGCATTTTTGGTGTTTACAGGCGTAAAAATGTTTTTCAGTAAGGATGATGACGATAAAATCGACCCTGAAAATCACCCTGTAGTTAAATGGGCTTCGAAAATATTTTCGATACACCCTAAATATGAGGGTAAAAAATTCTTTGTAAAAATTAACCACAAAACATTGGTTACGCCTTTGTTTTTGGTATTGCTGATTGTTGAGTTTACCGATTTACTATTCGCTGTAGATTCGATACCGGCTATTTTTGCGGTAACCAAAGACCCGTATATCGTATTTTTCTCTAACATTTTCGCCATTATGGGCTTGCGGTCGATGTTCTTTTTATTGGTGAACATTATCCATAAATTCCATTATTTAAAAACAGGTTTGGCGGTGCTGCTTGCTTTTATCGGGGTGAAAATGCTGGGACATACTTACTTGGAGAAATGGGGTTTTACCACCGAACATTCGCTGATTATTATCCTGGCGATACTGGTTATCAGTATTGTGGCTTCGCTGGCTTTCCCTAAGAAAAAGGTGCAGGTGAAACCTTAATTTTTATCAGCTAGGATATCTGTCATTCTGAGCGCAGCGAAGAATTTCTAAAGGGCTAGGCATATTGGTTTCTGAGCTTAGAGACACTTTTTGCTATGATTGCATCTTTTATAGAAAAGCCGTCATTCCCGCGCATGCGGGAATCTTAAAGCATAAGCATTAGGATTCCCATCCGATAGCTATCGGATCAAGTTGGGAATGACGATTACGCCATTTAACTACAATGACCTTACGTGCCTGATATGGTTAATTTTGCTGAAAAATTCAAAGCAAAATAACCGTTACAGCGATTATTGTGTGGTGCAAATTTGTATTTTCACGCAATTATCAACTTATTATGAAATACCTTTTCTCAGCTGCGCTCATCTGTTCGGCAATATTGGCCAATGCACAAGATCAATTTGGTGGTGTATTTGCTAAAATTAATACCGATGTGCAGCAAAATGGCCGCGCTTATCAGAATTTAAAATACGAAACCGAAACCATTGGTCACCGTTTAACCGGTTCTGCAAATGGGGCAAAGGCAGAGCAATATGCTTTCGATTTATTGAAATCGTACGGTTGCGAAGTGAAATTTCAGCCTTTTGAGGTTGAAAGCTGGAGCAGAAAAACCATCAATGTAGCAATAGGTGCAACTAAGAACAGCCTGGCTAAAATGAAAGCAGTAACGCTGGCACACTCGCCGGTAAGTGCAGATGTGAGTGGCGACATTGTAGATGCTGGTAATGGACTGGAGGCCGATTATCAGGCTAACCCAGCTAAGTTTAAAGGTAAAATTGCATTGATATATCTGGGTGTTTTACCAGGCTCGCCTGCCGGAACAAAATCATTGCACCGCTCTGAGAAAACAGCTATTGCTACAAAATATGGTGCCACTGGCGTAATTATCATCAATACGGTTAAAGATGGCGTACTTTTAACAGGTACGGCTTCGGTAAGGGGCAAATTAATTAGCATCCCCGCAGTTTGTATAGGCCTTGAAGATGGTATGGCTTTAAAAGAAAAACTGAAAACGCAGGCGCAGATAGCCCATATTACCATGACTAATTTTTCGGGTGTAATTAAGGCGCGGAATGTAATTGCTACTTTCAAAGGGACTGAATTGCCAAAAGATAAAATTGTAGTTGGCGGACATTTGGATAGCTGGGATTTGGCAACCGGCGCTATTGATAACGGAATAGGTTCTTTTGCCATTATAGATATGGCGCGCACCTTTAAAAAGTTAAACCTGAAAACAAAACGTACGGTAGAGTTTGTGTTGTTTATGGGTGAGGAGCAAGGCTTACTGGGTTCAAAAGCTTATGTAGAGCAGGCCAAAAAGAACGGAACTCTGGCACAGGTTAAGTTTATGCTCAATTACGATATGACCAACGATCCGAAAGGCTTTTCGACTTCGAGGGCAGAAATGAAAGATTTATTTACCGGCTGGGGTGCAGAAATTGTGAAGATTGATACCGGTTTTAAAAACCTGTTTAATGCCGGCGCAGGTTTACACAGCGATCATCAGCCTTTTATGCTGGAGGGCATCCCGACAGGTGGTGGTTTTGGCGGTAAATTACCCAATAATTCAGGGCCTTTTTACCACTCAGATGGCGACTCGTTTAAACTGGTTGATGAGCAGGAATTGAAAAATACAGTTCGTTACAGTGCCATGCTTACTTATGCGCTGGCCAATACCCCTAAAATACCGGTTGGCATTCAGGGCGATGAAGCATTGCGTAAATTTTTAGAAGCGCAAAACTTAAAAGAGCCTTTAACTATAGCTGGCGAATGGAGGTGGAAGTAAGCATCATGAAATATGCTGTAAGTAATTAAAGTAGCCAGTAAAAAATACTGTAGGCAAAGTACTGCCTGTCTAATGTGTTATTTTTATTTATTAATGAAATATCAGCGAGTCTTAATTTTTTTTCATCTTCATCTTTAACATGCTCTTCCGGGAAGACACTCACTATACTGCTATTAATTTCTGTTTCCAGCGGTGTAAGGATAAAGGTCAGGCTGTCTTGTTTATCAATTCTGGTTAATCTGATTGCATTGTTATTCAGTTGTTGTATTTTAACATGCTCGTCTATTGAAAGTGGAATTCCATTTCGGTAATAAATGCCAATGCTCTCGGTTGTGGTGAAGCTGATCGGGTTTGTTACGTTAATGGTATAGGCAGTATCTGGTAGTTGGGTTTTAAATTTCTTTTTTGCTGCCAATATTTTCTCAAGATAAGGTGGGCTATGTTCCAGGAAATAATCACTTAATTCTATTTTTTTATAGTTATAACCTGTTTTGAACATTCTGCCAATAATATCTATTGGTGTATTTCCTTCATCAGTAATAAATAAGGCATAGCTTAAAAGCACCATTGCAGCAATACCTCCCATTTGGAAATATTTTGTTTTTACCTTTTTACGTTGCAACAAATAGTGTATTCCGGTTAGTAAAAGCGAAACGATAGCTATAACTGGGATGGTTAATAAAGTACCCAAACTTGCACCTCCGCCAGCCATGGGGAACCCCTCAAATAGTATAAAATTGGTAAGAAAGGCTATCGCAGGATAAATAAAGGGCTTCATTCGGGTTTGTTTACCCGCTAATATAGCTTTCTAATTGCGAAATGGTTTGTTTTTGATCTTCAATAATAAACTTCACCACATCGCCGATAGAAACCATGCCTTTTACTTCGTTATCAACAACTATAGGTAAATGGCGAATGTGTTTATCGGTCATCAGTTCCATGCAAAAATCGATGCTGTCGTTTAAAGTAATGGTAATCGGCGTGGCCGTCATCGCTTCCCTGATCAAAGTATCTTTTGATGATTTACCCTGCAAAATGATTTTGCGGGCATAATCGCGTTCGGTAAAAATGCCATGCAGTTTTTGGTCTTCCATCACCAGTACAGCACTGATGTTTTTTTCTGTCATTACTTTTAAGGCTTCCAAAACAGAAATATTTTCGGGTACCGAGATAATGCGCACTTTTTTGGTATCGAGTAAGTGTTTTACGGTTTTCATAATACTAAGATTTGGTCATCTGAATTTAAGCAATAATTGATTGAAAATCAAAGTTTTGTTTTTTATGTTTTGCATTGTTTGTTAAAATGTATTTTAGGTTTACAATAGGTTAACATTTAAGCAAAAAATGTAAAGTGCCGCCAGGTGTAATTAATTTTTGTGTGCAGTTTAATCAGGTAAAAATGAATAGAGCTCATTTCTATTGCTTATCTTTCGGCTATCAATAAAATTGTGCAAAACAGACGAATGTCTGCACTATTTTAAGGTTTGCGTTTTAGCAATTCACCCAAAACCGATAAAGAAATCATGGCAGAAGTAAAATTAAACCTTCAGCAAGAAGGACCAAGTGCATTCGAAATAATTGATGAAAAAGGCAAAGCCGGCGAAATGGTTTTTGACATCCAGGGCAGCGACTTAACTGTTTACCACACCGAAGTAGAGCCCGATCGCGAAGGCATGGGATATGCTAAACTCCTGCTGGAGGCAATGGTTGCTTACGTAAGGGAAAATAAACTAATGGTGATCCCTTTGTGCCCTTATGTGCATTTACAATTCAGAAGACACGAAGAATTGTATCACGATATCTGGAATAAGAAAAACGAAAATTAGTGCTGTGTGCATGCATTGTTATTCAGTCAGATTACTGCTATCCGCTAATCTGACTAAATAATCTCTGGCTAATAGTTCCGTCTGGGGCCTAGCCAAACTGGAATGTTTTAATTAAGATACTCCGTTCCTTTAAACCAAAACAACCCAACTATTTATAATTACCCTTACTCAAAAAATGAAACTAGTATCCTTTAAGAAAAACGTTTTAGTTGCCTTGTTAGTCTTGATTTCGCCATTGGTGAAAGCACAGCTTAAAAATGCAGAAGCTGCCAAACACCTTAACCAGTTGCAACAGCAATTTGTCGATCTGCGTTTTGGTATGTTTATTCACTACAACATTCCTACTTATGCCAATGCCGATTGGCCCGATCCCGATGCCTCGCCAAAATTGTTTAATCCTAAAAAACTCGATCCCAACCAATGGGCAAAGGCTGCAAAATCGGCCAATATGAGTTACGGTTGTTTAACTACCAAGCACCATAGTGGTTTCTGTATCTGGGATACCAAAAGCACCGATTATAATGTAATGAACAGTCCTTATGGTAAAGATGTAGTAAAACAGTTTACTGATGCTTTTCGTGCCAATGGTTTAAAAGTAATGCTGTATTATTCTATTCTGGATACCCACCATAAACTCAGGCCAAACCAGATTACGCCCAAGCATATCGATATGATTAAGCAACAGATTACCGAATTATTGACCAAATACGGTAAAATTGAAGCTTTAATTATTGATGGCTGGGACGCGCCATGGTCGCGGATTTCTTATGACGATGTTCCTTTTGAAGATATTTACACTTTGATTAAAACCTTACAGCCCGATTGCCTGGTGATGGATTTGAATGGCGCCAAATACCCTGCTGAAGGTTTATACTACACCGATATTAAAACTTATGAAATGGGCGCCGGTCAGCGGATGCACAAAGAAAACAAGGTAATGCCTGCGTTGGCCTGTTTACCGATTAATACCTCGTGGTTCTGGAAAACAGATTTCCCTACCGTACCGGTGCGGAAGCCAAACGAAATTGTAGAAACACTGATTAAACCTTTAAATGAAGCCAGCTGTAATTTTATTCTCAATGTTGCGCCAAACCGCGACGGATTAATCGACGATAATGCACTAGAATCGCTAAAAGAAGTAGGTAAACTATGGAAGAATGAAGGGGCTACGGCTAAATTGCCGGCACTTGATTTGCCGGTCATTTCGAGTAACATCGCCATCAATAAGGCTGCAAACGCCAGCTGGAGCGATGATATGAATATTATGGATTTTGCCAATGATGATAGTTACCGCACTTCGTGGACCTCGAACAGCTCTGTCTCTAAACCCTGGTTTGAAATCGATTTCAAAAACGAGCAACCTGTAAATATGGTTGTAATTGCCGAGCAAAAAGCCAACATAGATGATTATGTGCTTGAATACTGGAATGGAGTGGAGTGGAAAAAAATTACCGATGCTAAAAATGCCGAGAAGATCAAAATTCACCGTTTCGATCGCATTTGGACCAGCAAGGTGCGTATCCGCATCGAACATGCAAAAGAAACTGCTTCAATTGCCGAATTTCAGGTTTTTAATGAAAGGAGATAAAATAATTTGAATTTCTTTGCGGTTGGTTTGTATACTGGCTGCAAAGAAATTTATTACGACTCTATTAAATGAGAAAGCCCCATATTTCTATGAGGCTGAAATTATTTTGCAGTATACAACATCCATCGTATAAAGCTTAAACCAAACAAACTAAATAATAGACAAACGGCTTAAAGTTTTGTTTTAGTTTTTTTGAAATATTTTCAAAAAGCTACCTGTTTTGTTGTAAGTGGTTGATTATTAGTTGTAAATAATTAAAAATTTGAGGTAAAGCCATCCAGTAGCTCCATGGTTTTTAAAGCCTCCTCTCCGCTGCAGGGGTTTTTGCTTTTATCCAGGAAATAAGCCACTACCTTTTCAATCATCGGTTGTTCTACATGGGCAAGGGGTAAAAAATCAAACTGTTCTTCTACACCATTGCGTGTAAGCTTAATCTGGTGGCCAAACATCGGGAAACTGATTTTGCCCTTAGCGCCATAAATATGGCAAACATCCATTTGTTGCCCTTCTGCAAGCGAGAAGCACCAGGTGCCGTTAAACACCACGCCATTTTCGAATAAGATACGGCCGGTTACCAAATCATCAACAGGTTGCTGTTTCGATTGGTTAAGTGCAATGCCGTTAAAACTGTTCATTTCTCCGAAGAAGTACAGCATCAAATCCAGCTGATGGGGCGCCAAATCGTGAAAAAGACCGCCACCACCAATATTCGGATCCATGCGCCAGTTGTAATCCGTTTTGGCTATTACCTTGCTTTTTTGTGGTTGCAGCATGCGTAAATCAACAAAACGGATATCGCCGATTGCATGTTTATCAATCAATGATTTTACTTTCAAAAATAAGGGATGTTCGCGGCGGTAGTGCGCTACACTAAGTTTAACCCCATAATTATTTGCTGCATTTACCATGCGTTGCGCAGCTGCAGCATTTAAAGCCATCGGCTTTTCTACATAAACAGGCTTGCCGGCAGCAAGGGCTTCGATGGTGTAAGCTTCGTGTTGTAGGGGTGGCGTAGCAATATAAATGGCATTTACTTCTGGGTCGTTAATCAGCTCAGAAGCATCGCTGTACCATTTCGGTACACCGTGTCGCTGGGCATAGTCGGCAGCTTTTACCGCATCTCTGCGCATTACCGCTACTAAAGATGAATTGGGTACTTTATTAAATGCAGGCCCGCTTTTAACCTCCGTTACATCGCCACAGCCAATAATCCCCCATTTAATTTCATTCATAAAGCAAAGCATTTGGTTTGGCTGGTAAGTTAGCAATCGGTGGCTGGTTTTTAAAACCAGTTTCGAAATTATTTGCAGAAAAGTAATTGTTCTGTATAATTCAGCTAACTACAAGTTGTAAAGTGATATGCGTTTACTATTCACATCAAAATTACTTACTTTTGTACGCTGATAATCAGAATAGGTTTGCCAATAGTTTGCATTGTATTTTGAGATTCGGTTAAAAAATTGGTTATCAATTAATTAAAAAGAAAATTATGTCATCAGTAGAGACAACTTACATCCCTTACAAAGTTAAGGACATTTCACTGGCAGAATGGGGCCGTAAAGAAATCGAATTAGCCGAGGCAGAAATGCCAGGTTTAATGAGTTTACGTAAAGAATTCGGTCCAACACAACCGTTAAAAGGTGCGCGCATTGCAGGATGTCTGCACATGACCATCCAAACGGCTGTATTAATCGAAACTTTAGTGGCCCTGGGTGCAGAAGTTACCTGGTCATCATGCAATATTTTTTCTACACAAGACCATGCTGCTGCGGCAATTGCTGCTGCCGGTATTCAGGTTTACGCGTGGAAAGGCTTAAACGAGCAGGAGTTCGACTGGTGTATTGAACAAACTTTACACTTCGGTCCGGAGCAACAGCCGTTAAACATGATTTTAGATGATGGTGGCGATTTAACCAACATGGTTTTTGATAAATACCCTGAGCTGATTGCAGCGATCAAAGGTTTATCAGAAGAAACTACTACTGGTGTACACCGTTTATACGAAAGAATGAAAAACGGAACATTGCACTTACCTGCAATTAACGTTAACGATTCAGTAACTAAATCAAAATTCGATAACAAATATGGTTGTCGCGAATCATTGGTTGATGCGATCCGTCGTGCAACTGATGTAATGATGGCTGGTAAAGTAGCTGTAGTTTGCGGTTATGGCGATGTGGGTAAAGGTTCGGCTGAGTCTTTAAGCTCGCAAGGTGTACGTGTAATTGTTACTGAAATCGATCCAATTTGTGCTTTACAAGCGGCAATGGAAGGTTATGAAGTTAAGAAATTCGCTAACGCAGTTAAAGAAGCTGATATCATTGTAACTACAACTGGTAACCGCGATATTGTTCGTGGCGAGCACTTCTTAACCATGAAAGATAAAGCTATTGTTTGTAACATTGGTCACTTCGATAACGAAATCGATGTTGCCTGGTTAAATGCAAACTATGGTTCAACTAAAGTAGAAATCAAACCTCAGGTAGATAAATATACAGTTGAAGGTAAAGATATAATTTTATTGGCCGAAGGTCGTTTAGTTAACTTAGGTTGTGCAACTGGTCACCCAAGTTTTGTAATGAGTAACTCGTTTACCAACCAAACTTTGGCTCAGATTGAGCTTTGGACTAACACAGATAAATACGAAAACAAAGTTTATGTTTTACCTAAGTATTTAGATGAGAAAGTAGCTCGCTTACACCTAGAAAAAATTGGTGTAGAATTAGATGTTTTAGATCAACACCAGGCTGATTATATCGGTGTACCGGTTGAAGGTCCGTTTAAATCAGACGAGTATCGTTACTAATTACAGTCGGAAGTCCGTAGTCGGAAGTCCGAAGTTTATATTCAAAAAGGGATGTGCAAATTGCATATCCCTTTTTTTTGTTCCCCTCTGTCAGAGGGGTGTCCGAAGGACGGGGGGTGCTTGCTTGTTTTGAAAACATATTTCAATTCTCTTCAAGGAATCTTGCCCATCAGTTTTTTATACCAAACACTAATTCTTTTGCTGCTAAAAAACTACATTTGAAAAAAAAGTAACTCATGAAAAACCTATTCCTTGCTATTTTTATCGGTCTGTTTAGCTTAAATGCAAATGCCCAAACCGCACCTAAAAAAGCTGTTGCTGCAAAAGTTATTACCAAACAAACTGTTGATATTGCCTGCGGCGAATGCCAGTTTAAAATGAAAGGTAAAGATTGCGAATTGGCCGTGAAAATAGATGGCAAGTCCTATTTTGTTGATGGTAAAAATATAGATGATTTCGGTGATGCGCACGGCGAGCATGGTTTTTGCAATGCCGTAAGCAAAGCAGAAGTAACCGGCGAAATTGTAAATAACCGCTTTAAAGCAAAAGAAATAAAGTTGTTGCCGGTTAAGCATTAGGTTTTACCGCAAAGAGCGCAAAGTTTTCGCAAAGTAGCGCTAAGTATGGTTGCAAATAATTGGTATGCTTTACCTGTTTTCACCTCTGCGTTTTCTTCGTGTACTTTGCGGTTAAAAACGCGATAAATTACTCAAATTCCTTTTCCAGTCCCTGTCTTAAATCAAATAACAGCCATTGTTTGCGGTTTACATCTGCCTGTCTGGTTTTTAACAGCTGAATAAAATCTTTTACACCAATTTCTTCGTTTCCATTGCCATGAATCAATACAATACTGCCGGCATTGGGTTGCTGACCTTTGGCCAGCCAGGCATCACTACCTATTGGAATTAAACCATAGGCTTCAATTTTATCTACAATTGCTTTATCCGAAACCAAACCCGGAAAACGGAAAAATACCGATGGGGTTAAACCGTTTTTAAGCATCAGTTTCTCATTTTTCAAAACTTCAACATCCAGATTTGTTCCAGGGGCCAGCAAAAAGTTTTCGGCCAGGGGTAATTGGTTTACTTCGTGGTTGTAAGAATGGTTAACCCAGGTAATGTTCAGCTCTTTTTGTGTAACCAGGCTTTTTAGCCAGTTTAAGTCATCCTCATGCTTTAGCATCCATTTGCCCGAAACCGAAATGGCTAATGGGGCAGGTTGTTCAATCTTTTTGAATTCATCAAAAACCGATTGAAAGATAATGCGGTCTAAAGCTTTGTGCGAAGGACAGAGGTCGATGGTTAATGTGATTCCCTTTTCATTCGGGAAAGCGTGGTCGATACCAGCATTTTGTAACTGAACATCTTTAGCAGCTGCGGCTTCTAATGCTTTAACATAGGCTGTGTTTTTGAAAATAGCCAGTACATTGGGCCATTTCAGGCTGCTGGTGGTATAGTTATTGGCAATATCAACCTTAGTATCTAATGTTTGTGGATTAACCAACAGCAGATACTTTTCTCCGTCAGCTGTAAAGCTTCTTGTAACAAGCCATTGTGTTGCTGCATCTTTGGCCAGGGCATAATTTACTTTGTACCTGCTTAGCGATTCAAATTTTTGAGCATAAAGGCAGGTGCTTAACAGTACGAATGTGAAAAGCGCTTTAAATTTTAGCATGACTAAAAGACTTAAATAAATTGGGTATTAGCCACTTTCTTCTCTTTCTTTTTTTCTTTCAGACTTTCCTTATAATCTTTTTTAAGTTCCTTTAAATCTGCTTTCATTTCTTTTCTGGCTTCCCTTTTTTCGGCAGCAGAATCGTAATCGCCATTTTTATAATCGTCGATAATTTCTTTTTTCTCCAATTCGTAATCCAGCTCGTCGGCATGATCGGCCATACCTTTTGCAATCAGGTTGGCTATGGCACGCTGATCGCTGGCATTGCCCGATTTGCCCATGGCTTCAGCCGATTTTAGCTGTTTCATCATGGTTTTTACCAGGCTTTTAGGTAAGGCTTTTTTGAGCTCGTTTTCTACGTTTTTCCAGTCCTGGCTGCTCATTTTCTTCGCCGTATCAATAGTGGTTACAGGTATTTTTGAAAGTATTTCAGCTTGATTTACTGTTTTTTGTTCGTGGGCAAAGATTTTACCGGTGGCCAACACCAGTAAGAGGATGATGATTTTTTTCATATTGAAAGGTTAAATGTGATTTGAAGCTAATCAATTTTCGTTAGAATGTAAAACTACAGGCGCTTTTGCCCTAATTGTTTAATCCTTATTTAAAATCTTTCTAATTTAGCTCAAATCTGTTATCTTTACCCAAACAGTAATGAACAAAGAAAAAGTAAAATTATGGTTCAAAAGAGTAGGCCTTGTAGGCTTCCTGTTCTTCCTGATTAAAGGGTTGATTTGGCTCGTGGTGTTTTACTTTATCGGCAAAAACGTGACTTAAAGATTTATTGGTTCACTAGTCATTGGTTCATTAGGCCGTTCTGGTTGCATACCAGGTCTTCATCCTGATCCGATAGTTATCGGATTTGTTTCAGGATCTCTTCAATACATCAAAAGCTTTATTAATTTTATCATTAAGATTTAAGACAGTTAAGTGAAATTTGGTCTGTTTTACACTTTCTTAATGACCTTAATCCCTTAATGGTAAAATATTCCTATCATTAAGATCGTATGTATGAAAGCGTTAATTAGCTAAATAAGATAGAGTTCTTGCTAAAAGGTTGTAGATTAATAATAATCAAAGGTTTACAAAC
>NZ_FMZH01000016.1:79932-80293 GCF_900101435.1 Pedobacter soli | reverse complement strand
CGGTACCTGGGTGTACAACCCTACTACCAACACCTGGACTAATATTAACGGACCAAAAGGTGATAAGGGAGATAAAGGCGATGCAGGTGTGGTTGGTGTGCAGGGGATGCCGGGTACCAGTGGAGTACCGGGTACACCGGGATCTGGTACTGCAGGTGCCCCTGGTGCAGGCGTAACTATCGTAACCAACGATAGCGGTACCTGGGTGTACAACCCTACTACCAACACCTGGACGAATATTAATGGACCAAAAGGTGATAAGGGAGATAAAGGTGATGCAGGCGTAGTTGGTGTTCAGGGGATGCCGGGTACCAGTGGAATACCGGGTACTCCGGGATCTGGTACTGCAGGTGCCCCTGGC
>NZ_FMZH01000016.1:79076-79561 GCF_900101435.1 Pedobacter soli | reverse complement strand
AGTGGAATACCGGGTACGCCGGGATCTGGTACTGCAGGTGCCCCAGGCACCGGTGTTACCATTGTAACCAACGACAGTGGTACCTGGGTGTACAACCCAACCACCAACACCTGGACGAATATTAACGGACCAAAAGGCGACAAGGGCGACAAAGGAGATGCAGGTGTAGTGGGTGTTCAGGGGATGCCGGGCACGAGCGGAATACCGGGTACGCCGGGATCTGGTACTGCAGGTGCCCCAGGCACCGGTGTTACCATTGTAACCAACGACAGTGGTACCTGGGTGTACAACCCAACCACCAACACCTGGACGAATATTAACGGACCAAAAGGTGATAAAGGCGATAAAGGTGATACTGGGGCAGTTGGTCCTCAGGGTCCGGTTGGTCTGACAGGTGCTACTGGTTCTGCCGGTGCAACAGGTGCTCAGGGATTAAAAGGCGATAAGGGAGATATTGGTGCAACCGGCGCTACTGGCGCAGTTGG
>NZ_FMZH01000016.1:0-78861 GCF_900101435.1 Pedobacter soli | reverse complement strand
GGTCCTGCCGGTGCAACAGGTGCTCAGGGATTAAAAGGCGATAAGGGAGATACTGGAGCTACTGGCGCAGTTGGCCCTCAAGGTCCGATTGGTCTAACCGGTGCTACAGGTCCTGCCGGTGCAACAGGCGCCCAGGGTTTGAAAGGTGATAAGGGAGATACCGGCGCTACTGGCGCAGTTGGCCCTCAGGGTCCTATTGGTCTAACAGGCGCTACCGGTCCTGCCGGTGCAACAGGGACTCAGGGTTTGAAAGGCGATAAAGGTGATACCGGAGCTACTGGCGCAGTTGGCCCTCAGGGTCCGATTGGTCTAACAGGTGCTACTGGTCCTGCCGGTGCAACAGGTGCCCAGGGTTTGAAAGGTGATAAGGGAGACACAGGCGCCGCTGGACCGCAGGGAGCTGTGGGCGCAACTGGCGCGCAAGGACCTGCAGGTACCAATGGTGTAGGAGGTGTTTCGCAAGCCGGAACTGGAATAAGCATTACGGGTGCAGGAACTGCAGCTAGTCCTTATATTATCAATAACACTATAATTGATACTGATAACCAAACTATTACTGCTTTTAGCTTAAATGCAGCTACCAAAATATTAACACTTACTTTGCAAAGAGGAAATACCATGACGGTAGATCTTTCTACCCTGGCACCTGCAAGTACTGCTGATAATGGTTTAAATAAATCAAGCGCTACCAATACCCAATTGGGAGGCCCGTTAACCGGGGCAACCACCATCACCACTACCGCTGCAAATACATTGGCCATTCCGGGTTTGCAAACTGGTGCCGAAACGGATAAAGTAGTAACTGTCACTTCAACAGGTGTTTTACAAGCCTTAAAGGGCGCATTACCCAAGTTCTTCTATGCACCTTCTGTAGTGGTGCCTACGCACGATTCTAATGGAGTGCCATTGACCGGTAACCAGACTTTGGATATTTATAGCAAGTATTCGCAGCAATTTGGTTTCTCTGGCGGCATCGGCCAGGCCAGAAGCAACGCTTCTTCTACGCTGCCGGTATTGCCAGCGAGCGAATTGGATTATTTCGTTACCTATTTCGATAATACCGTATTCAATACCGTAACGGTTTCTACTGCCGGTGTAATTACTTATACAGTTAAATCAACCGCAATAGCAACAGAAGCTTCGTTCATGAACATTGTATTTAAAGTTAAATAGCATGAATAGGATAAAAAGAATGCGCAACAGGCTATTTAATTTAAAACAATCGGGCAAAATAGTTACACTGAGCTTAACACTTTGTTTGTTCTTCGGGAATAAACAAAGTGCACAGGCACAGAGTTCTTATGGAGATTTTCCTTATGCCCAATCTTTTACTTCAGGTACTAAACCTTCCGAAGTATCTACTCCAACCGGAGCGGGAACCAACGATGTAGCATTTACCACTAATGGCTTACGTTTAACACGTGCTGTTAACAGCCTTTTTGGTGCTATCTTTATAAATAACAGACAGTTTTCTTCTAAAAACGGAGTTAAAATTGCATTTGAGTTTGGAATGTACGGTGGAAACGGAGCAGATGGTATTTCAATGTTTCTGTTTGATGCCGCAGTAACTAATCCGGTTATTGGCGCTCCGGGTGGAGATTTAGGTTATAATTTTGCCCGTGCTAATGATTCCTGGGCAGTAAATCGTAAAGCTGGTCTTACCGGTGCTTATTTAGGCGTAGGTATAGATGCTTTTGGAAACTTCAAAACGAGGCAGTTTCAAACTGATAAAAGATGGAATGGTGTAAACCTGGCTGGTACAAGCCATGTTACCTTAAGGGCAGCTGCCGGACCAGTGATTAACAATACAGGTCAGGGCCAGGGCTTTACCGGTTATCCGGTAATGATTACCCAATCAACATTGGCAGTGCCCACAGGTAATGGTGGAGCTGTTTTAAATCAAACTGGCGGAGGTTATACCTTTTCTACAGGACCATCAACAGGTTTCGACCTTAAAACAACAGGCCTGGGCGCTACAACAGCTGATGCCGATTATAGAAAGGCTTTTATTGATTTAGTCCCAAATAATGACCTTTTAGGTAACAATAATGGTTTTTACATAACAGTTAAAATTCAACACGGAAGCACTATTACCACGGTGATTGATAATTATCTCTACCGTACTTCCTTTACCTATACCGAAAATGCCAATGCAGCCGGTAATACCGATTATAATACCAGTAGTACTACTGGTGCCGATACACAGAGAACCTTATCTGCTACTGTTCCCGATTTTTTACGCATTGGTTTTGCTGCCAGTACAGGTGGTTTAAACAATATCCATCTGATCAAAAACTTAACGGTTACCTTGCCTTATGCGGCTGAAGCGGCTGATGATTTGGGTACTACCTGTAGAAATATTCCAGTAGTTGTTGATCCTTATGCCAATGATATAGCTTATACTGGTCTCATACTTTTATCGCCGGTGCCAACTGCATCGAAGGATAATATTGATGCCAGTCAATTCAGGTTTTTGAACAGCGATGGTACTACTGCAGCCAATCCTTTTTCGGTAACCAGTAGCCAGGGTACGTTTACCTATAATGCTACAACAAAGAAAGTAACCTTTACGCCAGCTGCAGGCTTTATAGGTACAGCATCCATCAACTATAACATAAAAGGGATCACGGTTCCGGTTGTGGGTGGCCCTTATGGCGATGAAGCTTATCGTTCTCAGGATGCCACCATCACAGTCAGGGTTTCCAAATGCCAGGTCATTACCAATCCCATGTTGCCTTCAGGTAACCAATAACCGCCGAAGCGATAATTCATTCAACATGAAAATAAAAACATTACAGATATTAATTATTATCCTCCTGCTTTTGCTGGGTTACCAAATTGAAACTCAGGCGCAAACAGGATCTGGGAGCAGTACCGTCGATAATTCGACAGTACATATTGCTGCCGGAACAACAGAGCAGCGTTTCTCTGAAGGCACTTATTTTGGTCCCAATGCCGACTGGACCATCGATGGTACGCTGGTCATTTACAGTAAAAATATCTGGATTGCCCCAGGTGCAAAATTTAACGGCACAGGCAAAATTATCATTTACAATCCGGGCGATAATCCTTTTTATACCGGCATGCCTTCGGGGGCCACACAAATTGATGGCAATAATGGTGATTTTATCAATCTCCTGATCGAACATCGCAACACCGATAACATGACTTTAGCCAATGTAAGCGATCCCGGATATGGAACCCAAAACCCGACCGGGGCAGATGGCGCTACACTAAACATTGCCGGAACATTGGATCTGGCTGCTAATGGTGCCGATATTATACTCAACGGGAATAATTTAGTTTTTAACGCCAGTGGTAAAATCAGCAATTACGGTACATCGCGCATGGTGGTTACCGAAAACAGCATAACCGGCCACATGGTTAAAGACCTGAGTGCCAATACCGCATTTGTGTTTCCGATTGGTATTGCCGAAGGCGATTATACCCCGGCCACACTTACGCCAAAAGTAACCACCCGTGTTTTTGCAAGTGTTCAGGATTATAGTGCTGATGATAATATCCCGGGCACCGATAAGGTAAAGGGGATGGACAGGACCTGGAATTTATATGCTGCAACCGCTGCAACTGCTACGGTTACCTTACAACACAACGCAATTACCAATGGCCCCGGTTTTATTGATGCAAAAGCTTCCATTACCGAATATTTAGGCCTGGCTAAATGGGATGAAAGCCCCGGAATCAATCCTTCGCCGGGTGTGCATACCCGCAATAACGTAAGCATGGCAAGAGGTATAATGGCCAATGGTGCTTTTTTTACCAAGCACTCGCTTGATGGAAATAATTTAATAATCCCCAACCTGTTTACGCCAAACGGCGATGGCAATAACGATACCTTCGAAATCCGCGGACTCGAATTTTTTGAAGCAAACGATCTCGTTATCGTAAACCGCTGGGGCAACGAAGTGTATAAAGCTGGTAACTACCAAAACAACTGGACAGGCGAAGGGCTTAACGAGGGCACTTATTATTATGTGTTGAGGGTTAAAGCAGATGCAGCTGCTACATGGCAGGTATATAAAGGATACATCACATTAATCAGGGCATTTAAAAGATAAGCGGTTAAGGTTTTTAAATGCCTGAACCGACGCAATCAGATCATCATCATGAAAAAAATATTCACCATAATTGGCTTCATTATACTGTCGGGGTTTTGTTTCGCGCAGCAGGACGCACAGTTTAGCCAGTATATGTTTAACGGCATTTACATTAATCCCGCATATGCAGGTTACCGCGAACAATTAAACGTACATGCCTTTTACCGTAACCAGTGGACAGGCCTGGCCGGTTCGCCTAAAACCATGTCGGTAGCCGTTGATGCCATTGCCAATAACGGCAATGTTGGACTGGCCCTGCAACTCTCCAGCGACAGGCTCGGGGCCCAGCGTAACCAGTCGGTTTATGCCAATTATGCTTACCGCATTCGCTTAAATGCCGACGGAACTTCGCGACTTGCCCTGGGTTTGGGTGTTGGAGCAGTTCAGCTGGGTATTGATGGGGCCATGCTTAACCCTAACGATTTTGAAGTTTACCAGCCTACCGGCATGGAAAGCACCATTGTACCCGATGCCCGGGCAGGAGTATATTTTGCTAACGATAAGTTTTATGCCGGAGTAAGTGCCGATAACCTGGTTTCCCAGTATATCGATATCGATCGCTATGCCTTTATTCCACAGCCTAAACCGCATTATTACCTTACCGCAGGTGTGTTGGTTCCCTTATCGCAGGATATCCTTTTAAAACCTTCATTTTTATTAAAAGATGACCGTGGCGGGCCAAGCAGTATCGATTTGAATGCCTTTGTAATTTTAAACGAAAAATTGTGGCTGGGCGGATCGTACCGCTCCGGAATTAAGCTCTACAATAAAGATTACCTGCAAAAAGAGCTGAGTAAAATGAATTCGGCAGTGGCCGCTGTACAAGTGTTCCCAACCGAAAACCTGAGGATTGGCTATGCCTACGATTTTTCTATTGGGCCGCTTCAACAATACAGCGGCGGAACACATGAAATATCAATCAGCTATTTCTTCAATAAAAAGAACATGCGCATGTTAACCCCAAGAATTTTTTAAACCATGGCCCAATTATTCATATCCTCCAAGATCATTATTAACCCAAAGGGATTTCTAGCTACGGTTATGCTCTCTGCGCTGTTGCTTTTTAGCAGTGGCCGTAGCCAGGCGCAATATGTGCTCAATGCTGCCGATGCGCAATACGAGCTTTTTAATTACAGCAAGGCCATTAATTTGTACGAACAGGCTTACCAAAAAAAAGCCACCCGCTACGCCGCCGAGCGCCTTTACCAGTGTTATGCTTTTATAAACGATTACAAACAGGCCGAGAGCTGGAGCGCCATTGCAGCTGGCATGGCCGATGCCAAACCCGAAAATATTTTGGCCTACGCCAAAGCTTTACAGCAGAATAGTAAATACACTGAAGCGAAACAGCAGTTTCAAAAATATGCCATTTTGGATAAAACTATTGCCCCAGCCGATGCAAACCGTTGGTTGTTGAGCTGCGATTCTGCACTATACTGGATGAAGAACCCCACAACGGTAATCATTTCCAATGCCACACAGTTCAATTCGGCCCAGTCAGATTGGGGGCTTAATTCTTTTGGGAATAGGGTAACCTTTGCATCCGATCGTGGAGTTAATGGCCTGGGTCAATCCACTTCCGAACGCCCTTTTCTTAAATTCGATGGCGCGAAGAAACCCGATAAAAACATTTACGGCTGGACCGGAAATCCCTACTTGAGGTTGTACACGCAAAAGGCAACGACCGATAGCCTAAGCCTTTTTCCGATCAGCACCCATACCGATTACCACATGGGGCCAGCCAGCTTTACACAAGGCAGCAAAGAAATGTATTTTACTTTAACCAAAATCCCTAAGCAGCCGGTTTATGTAAAAGGCAAACTGGCTACCGTTAATGTAGAAATTTATTCGAGCAAATTAGACGAAAAGGGCAATTGGACTGCTCCCCTTGCTTTTAGCTTTAACAAAGTAGACGAGTATTCGCTTAGCGATCCGTATATCAGTGCTGATGGCAATACGCTTTATTTCAGTTCTACCATGCCGGGCGGGTTGGGTGGTGCAGATATTTATTTTTGCCGCAGAAATGCAGATGGTACCTGGCAACTACCCGTTAATATGAAAGCACTGAATACAGCCGGCAACGAACGTACGCCGGTTTTGGGTACCCATAACGATTTTTATTTCAGCAGCGATGGCCGGGTAGGCATGGGCGGACTGGATATTTATAAAGCCAGTTTTGTAGCCGATGAAATCAGACAGATCGAAAATATGGGCTATCCGCTCAATTCGCCGCAAGATGATTTCGCTTTTCTGAAAACCGATGCGCTAAACGGGTACCTGAGTTCTAACCGGCTAGGCGGTTTAGGAAACGATGATATTTATAGCTTTAAAGCACAGGAAATACTTGCATTTAAACTCACCGGAATTGTAATCGATAAACGCACCAACCTTCCGTTAAGCAATGCTGTGGTAACCCTAAATAAAACCGGGTTCCAAAACCTGAAAGTATTAACAGGCGATGATGGTGCATTTAAATTCAATTTGGAAAAATCGTCCGATTATCAGCTCAGTGGTGAGAAAACTGCTTACCGTAACGATTTGGCACAGCTAAGTACCAAAGGGCTAACTGCAAGCACCACGCTCAATCAAAACCTGTATTTAGAAAAGGTAGAACTCGAAAAAGCCATTAAGCTCGAAAACATTTATTACGATTTCGATAAATCCAACATCCGGCCTGATGCCGCTATAGAACTGAACAAATTAGTTAAAATCATGAAAGATAACCCAACTATTTGGATCGAGCTCGGGTCGCATACTGATAGCAGAGGCAATGATCAATACAACATGCGGCTGTCGCAAAACAGGGCCAACGCTGCGGTTCAGTATATCATTAATCAGGGGATTAACCAGAACCGGATTACCGCTAAAGGCTATGGAGAATCGAAGCTGTTGAATAAGTGCGCCAATGGAATACAATGTTCTCCGGCCGAACACCAGTTAAACAGGAGAACCGAATTTAAGATTGTAAAATTATAAAACGTTGCTATGCAGCCGGGCGGATTTAGCGTAGGGATAGACTAGAAAAACCTGGTTTGCATGGCTTCGTTTTTACCATCATTTTAATAAACGCATTACACCAATATCTGGGGGTATTTGCTGGGTATTCTTATCAGATTAATTACGGATCTACAACGGATTTTCTTCGTGTAATTTCGAACCAATTCCGAAGTTAGTCCGAAGAAACTCCGAAGAAGCTCCGAAGGAACAGACTTGAAAATAACTTTTTGTCAATGCAGCCTATTTAAACTGGTAGGTTTTAACGTAATCAAATACAACCTCATCCGGATAAACGCCTTTGGTATAATCGCCGCCAAAACCGGTTAATTCGGTACTTAAGATCATGTATTCGGCAATGCCCGATAAACCTTTACTGGTACGGAATACTTCGGTTCCATCAACAAAAAATACATATTCTACGTTATTCCAGAGCAGGCCAAAAGTGTGAAAATTACCATCGTTAATGGTTTCGCTCGGCACAATTTTACTTTCGCTTTTGTGTGTTGCGCCGTAACCTCCCCAATGCACGGTATGGTAAGTGGCGTTTGGATTAGGCTTCAGGTATTCAAAAATATCGACCTCTGCACCCACCGCCAAGGCATTATCGGCCTGCGAGCCCATGGTATTGGTTTGCAGCCAAAAAGAGGAGTGTGTACCCAGCGATTTCTGCATTTTAGCCCTGCATTCAAAATAGCCATATTTCTGGCTGAATTTTCCATCGGTAGACAGCTGCCCGACATAATATTTTCCATCAGTATCTTTAATGGTTTGTACAACCAGATTGCCTTTGCCATCAAGTGAAATGGTTTTGCTGCCCGAAACAGTAGCATATCCCCTTACAGATCCGTCGGCCCTGTAGCTCCATTTGCTGGCATCGATGGTTGTTCCGTTAAAATCATCACTAAAAACAGGTGTCATCAAACCAATAAAATCGGCTGGTTTTAAGGGTTTTTGAAGAAAAGGGTCAGTTTTTGACGGAAGCGTAGGTGGTTCAGGAACATCATTTTTCTTAGCACAGGATAAAAGCAGAATGGTAATTAAAATCGAAACGGAATTTTTCATAGTGAATTTTAGATTTGGTTAATGCATAAAGGTGTATCTTTTTTAACATAAGCAGGGGGCAAAATCCTTAACAAATAGGGCAAAAAATACTCAGGTATTGTTGGTTTGCGGGTAATAGGCCAGTGCGGGTTAAAGGTCCTGTTTAATGGCAGATGCTTTAGGGTGCTAATCTTAACGTTTTCTTAACCTTTATCAAACATAAAGCCTACGTTGGCCAGATACCTTTGCCGAAAAAAGATTTATGAAACGAATAGTTGCCCTAATGGCCTTATTGTGGCTTTCGGCCGGATATGTAGCCGCTCAGGAGAATCATGTGGTATTGATTAGTATAGATGGTTTACGCCCCGAATTTTATTTAGATCCGCAATGGGGTATGGTAAATGTACGCCAGGCCATGCAAAAAGGTTCGTACGCAGAAGGTGTTAGAGGTAGTTTTCCAACAGTAACCTATCCTTCACATACCACTATGGTAAGCGGTGTATTGCCTGCTAAACACGGTATTTATTACAATACCCCGGTTGAACCGCTGGGCGTATCAGGCAAGTGGTTCTGGTACTACAAAGATATTAAAGTGCCTACCATTTGGACAGCTGCTAAAGATGCAGGTTTAACTACCGCAGGCGTGAGCTGGCCGGTTACTGTAGGCGCACCGATTAACTATAACCTACCTGAGTATGTAATCCTTCCGCAGGGCAAAGGCGAAAAAAAGGATGAGATTAAAGCCATGTCCTTAGAATCGAACCCTAAAGAACTTTTTCAGGAGGTACAGGACTATGCGGTGGGTAAATTTAATGAAGAATATGGCGCATCGGTTGATTTTTTTACCAGCGATCAGAACAAATCGCGCATGGCAGCTTATATTTTCAGACGATATAAACCTGCTTTCCTGGCTTTACACATCGCCTTGTTAGATCATTTTGAGCATGAGCAAGGCCGTGATGGCGATAAGGTTAGATCGGCTATTGTGGGTGCCGATGTGGCTGTTAAAACCATTATGGATGCTGTAGAAGCTTCGGGTATGAGCAAAAACACCACTTTTATCATTACCGGCGATCATGGGTTTGTTGATATCCACACGCAGTTTAAACCCAATGTGGTGTTAAATAAACTTGGTTTGTACGATGATGCCAATAAAGAAGGCTGGAAAGCGTATTTTCAGCAAAGCGGTGGTTCGGCCTTTTTACATCTTAAAGATCCAAACGATAAAAAGAGTGTAGAGCAGGTGAAAAAAGCATTAAGCCAGTTACCTGAAGGTATCCAAAGAACTTTCCATGTGTTGGATAAAGAAGCGATTGCCAAAGCTCAGGGCGACCCAACTGCTGTTTTAGCACTTGCTGCAAATCAGGGGTTCAGCTTTGGTGCTGCGGCAACAGGCGATATGCTTGCCCCGGCCAGCGGGGGCACACATGGTTACCTGCCAACCGATTTTAAAGAAATACAAACGGGTTTTGTTACTTTCGGCAAAGGAATTAAAGCAGGTACTGTTTTGCCTTTAATTGGTCAGGAAGATATTGCACCATTAATTGCAAAATTATTAAACCTTAACCTGAAAACAGATGGTGTGCTTTATCCGGGCATACTGGCTCCGGCTAAGAAATAAAAATTTGCCTGTTAAAAGGCATTAACATAGAAAATGCCCCGGATGTAATAACACTGGGGCATTTTTGGTTAAAAGTATTTGTGTTCCTACAATAATTTCTGATAGCAGAAAAAGCGTAACCCCGGGCGTTTGGCCAGGGTAATTTCTCCGCTAAATGTGTAACCTAATTTCGGGAAAAGCGCCTGAGTTGCTTTATTTTCGCTATTGGTATCTACCCTTAAAATGCTAATATTTCGCGATTGTGCAACTGTTTCGGCCTGCTGCATCAAAGCCCTCGCAATGCCTTTGCCCTGTAAATCGGGGTCTACAGCCAAGCGGTGCGTTACAATGGCCTTTTCGGTAATATCCCAGCCCGCATCTGTGTACTCAGGGTCCTGATCGGTGGTAATGGCCGACACGCCCACAATTTGCTGATCGATTTCGGCAACCCATAATTGTGCTAAGGCGATGTCTTGTGTAAAGACTTCAGGATTTGGATAATCGTTTCCCCACTGAAAATTTCCTGCGGCCTGCATTAAGGGCACTACTTTGCGCACCAGTTGCATAATGTTCACTATATCTGCCATTTCGGCCAATCTGATTGTCATGCATCAAAGATAAGGGAATGGCCAAATAAATTAACCACAGATAAAAAGAATGCCCAACCGTTCAGGCGGGATGAATAAGGGTTAAAATCCGTGTTTATCTGTGTACATCCGTGGCTAAAATAATGAGTGGGTGGGTAAAAAAATAAGCACAGATCTCTTAAGAAACCCGTGCTTATCTGTGGCAAAGAAAGTAATGCTTTAGTTATTCAAAATTTCTTTGGTTTTCGATAAGGTTTCGGCTGCCGTTGTTTTAGGCAGGTTGCTGATTTCGAACTGTTTTAAAGCATTTTCCAGCTGCTGCAATTTCTCGCTTTGGTTTTTAGCAGCATATTCTTTTCTCAATAGTTTTATTTTTTCGAAATCCTGTGCGCCTTCAATCATTTTTTCGAAACGTACCGAGCTAAACGGACCAGGATAAACCAGGTAGGTATCGCCTGCAGGCCATGCGGTAAAGCGGGTATCGGTTAAGGGGCTTTTGGTCCAGCTGTTGTAGGCCCAGCGCAGATAACCATCCATGTTTTTGTTTGCTGTATACCAGCCCATCCAAACCGACTCTGCCGGCGACGAAAAACTAAAGGCATTAGGGTAAGGTTCGGTGCAGCAGGTGTACCAGGTACTTATTTTGCCTGTTGCGTGACGGTCTTTCAGTACTTCGGCAGGATATTGCCATTCAGAGGCAATACAATAGTTAAAAATATCTTTCTCAATTTCCTGATGATACTCGCCAGCCAATGCGATTTTCCATTCGCTATCAATCGATTTTAACAAACTGATTACGCTTTTCATGGCTGGCATAGGTCTTTCATCCATAGCAATGTAGGTTTTGCCAAACCAGTTCTTTTGTTTTAGGTGGCGGGTAAAATCTTTAAGCATGGTGCTCCAAAAAACGTTGTAGCCGGGGGTGCCTATAGCTTCTGTAAAAACAGCTTCCTTGTTGGTGCTTTCGTCGAAATAAGTGAATGCAATTTTCCAGGGTACCATACTGTAACAGTTAATGCGCTGGTTAATGCCGCAGCTCATAACAAAGGCCACATATTTATCAAACAGGCTATAATCGTAGCTCCAGGTGCCGTCTTTTTTCTTAGTCCATTTAATCAGGCTAGGATAGTCATCGTAAGTTTGGTGACCCCAGGGTTCGTTTACAATGCTTGTGGTAATGGTTTTTTGTCCGGCATTGGCGAGCATTTGGTAGTAATCTTTCATCAAGGCGAAATGCGCATCGCTCCATAATTTTACCTGGTGTACCCGGGCAATTGCCGCAGGGTGTTGCCACAGGTCTAAATCGTATGCCCATTGGGCAGGGGCAGGTAAAGTTCTATCCACCACACGCACCGAAATTTCGAGGCTGCTGGTTTTATCGCCATTAATACTTACACTGCCTTTATAAGTGCCTGCTTTTGCCCCTTGTGGAACTTTTACCGTAAGCCAAACGGGTTGGGTGCTGTTCGGTGTTAAGGTAATAGCTTTGGTTTTGGTGTCGATGAGGTCGGCAACATACGATGAATCAAAATCTTTTGATTTGCGGTAGCCGCAACCGTTTTTAAACTCATCGGTTATAACATATTGAATAAAACCGGTTGATAGGTTTTCTTTTTTAATGGTATTACCATCAGCGCTTTTTAAATCGGTTATATTTAAACTTACCGTTGCAGTTCCTTTTGTCCAGATCAGGAATTGCGTATTCAGGCTTTCGCCTTTCCAGCCATTAAAATTCCAGCTTTTGCTGTTGTTTAGCGCGGGTGGTACTTCGCGCGCAAAGCGCTGGTTACTGCTGGCAAAGCTTAGGTTTAATCCGGCAGGCACATTTGCCCATTGGGCAGCAGTTGCTTCGGTACTTAATTTGGGTACTTTCTGGAGGGCCAGACTGGCGTCCTGAGCATTAACCGTTGCAGCGGTTAACAAGGTTAAGATAAATAGTGAAAACTTCATAATCTACAAGTTAACAAATTGTAAATCATAGAATAAAAAGCTTTTTTAGCGCAATCGTTTGAGTGAATGTAACAAATATGATGCAGGTTGGAAGGTGGGGAGGTAGAAGGCGTGGGGACCAATTAAAGATAATTATTCACTGGTATATTCCAGTAAATCGCCGGGTTGGCAATCCAATGCTTTGCAAATAGCCTCTAATGTGCTAAACCGGATAGCTTTTGCTTTCCCGGTTTTAAGGATAGACAGGTTGGCCAGGGTTAAATCAACCTTGCCCGAAAGTTCATTCAACGACATTTTTCGTTTGGCCATCATCACATCTAAGTTTACGGTAATCGGCATAATTATACAGTCAGTTCGTTTTCGGCCTGTAATTCTACTCCGCGTTTAAATATCTGCGAAATAATAAATACCAGTCCGGCAATAAATAAAAATTCTACAGCGGCATAATCAACCTCCGGTTGGCCCATTTGTTTCAATAACCAATTGGCATGGATATGATTTAACAGCGAAACAAACCAGGTGGCGAGCAGCACATAACCAATTAAAGCAATGCGTTGCGATACATTTGCTGTAAATGGATTGGCTAAGTTAACCTTTGAGAGGGTTTTTATCACCAGAAAAGCAATAAAAGCTTTCATACCCAGCAGAGAAAACATAAAATACACTTTAATGCTGTAGTTCCAGAAACCCAGTTGCATGAGTTTGCTCAACTCTGCCCCTAAATAAAGGTTTTTAGTGATTTCGGGCTTAATGCAGGTGATCACATAAGAAACCAGGATAATGCCGGCTTCTACCATGAGGCCAATGAAGGCAATCCAGGTTAAAACCAGCATAATATTGAGGATCTTTTCGGTTGTTGTTTTCATCATTATTGATATTTCTGATTGATACTATCAAATATCAATAATATTTTATTGATAAACAATAAATAATGCAAAATATTATTAAACACAAAAGCCATGTAGGCGCGATCAGGCTTACATGGCTTTTATAGTGAGTTTTGTTATTTTATCACTCAGGTATTCAAAATTCAATCTTTTATTTTATAGGTTATACATCCCGCCATCGGCAATCAGCTCTGCGCCCAAAATAAAGGTAGAGTCATCTGAAGCGAGGAAAGTAATGGTTTTGGCAATTTCGTCGGCTTCGCCAAATCTGCCTACCGGAATTTTCTGGGTCAGGCTATCGCCCATATTTTTTAAATCTTCTGACGAAAGGCCGAGTTTATCAGAGCTGTGTAATGGCGTAACCACCGGGCCAGGGCTTACCGCATTTACCCTGATTCTGCGGTGGGTTAATTCGGCCGATAAATTTTTAGCCAATGTTAATAAAGCCGCTTTACTCGCAGCATATACGGTTGCCCCGGCCATACCTATGTGTGCGTTTATCGAAGTGTTTAATACAATAGAACCACCGTCGTTAATTAAAGGCAACAATTGTTGCAAACTGAAATAGGCACCTTTAAAATTGATGTTCATGATTTCGTCAAAGGTATCTTCGCTCATGCTGGCCAGGGCATCAAATTTACCTACTCCGGCATTGATCACCACAATATCGATTGTTGGGCTAATCGCTTTTACCTGTTCGGCCAGTTTGCTTACTTGCTCCATTTGCCCGCTATCTGAAATGATGCCGAAAGCATTTTCACCAAGTTGAGCCAATGCTGTATTTACTGATTGTTCGTTACGTCCGGTGATGATCACTTTGGCACCCTGGGCTAAAAAGTCTTTGGCTGTTGCGAAACCTATACCGCTGTTTCCTCCTGTAATGATGGCGGTTTTACCTGCTAATTTTTTCATATCTTTATGTTTTAATAGCTCAAAGAGACGGTAAATTGCCATAGCCATCAAGTAGGTACTTTTTGGTTCGGTACGTACTTTTTTGTAAGAAATGCCCCCGCTTTCTTTAAAATACCTGTAGCAAAATTTATATGACAAAGAAAAGACAAGCCTATTATACCTGTTCGATGGAAGCCGCCCTGAATGTAATTGGCGGGAAGTGGAAACTCACCATTTTAAACCGTTTGCTAACCGGGCCAAAGCGTTACGGCGAGCTTCACCGGAGCGTTAAAGGCATTACTGAAAAAATGCTCACCCAGCAACTGCGCGAACTGGAAGAAGACCAGGTAATTGCACGTACCATTTATCCGGTGGTACCGCCCAGGGTAGAATATGCTTTTACCCAATCGGGCGAAAAACTGAGCGACGTTTTTAAAGCTTTAGAAATATGGGGCAGTAATTTTCAGCACCGCATTAACCCCATATCAGGCAATGCCGATCACGATAAGAGCTGTTATGTGCTTAATGAGGAAGCGCAACCGGATCAACTTATCCACAACCCATAAGCACATTGTGGCTTAATTTGGAGGAAAATCAGATATTTGCAGCTGCTTATCCTTTATTCCTTTATGAAACCCTACCTGCAGCTTTTCGACTTTTCAAAAAAAATTAACTACCGTACCGAAATTCTTGCGGGTTTAACCGTAGCCATGACCATGATTCCCGAATCATTGTCGTTTGCCATACTGGCGGGCTTTCCTCCCTTAACAGGTTTATATGCGGCCTTTATAATGGGCCTGGTTACAGCCATATTGGGTGGCAGGCCTGGTTTGGTTTCTGGTGGGGCAGGGGCAACTGTAATTGTGCTCATTGCTTTAATGAAAACGCAGGGCATTGAATATGTTTTTGCTGCAGTAGCCCTGGCAGGCGTTATTCAGATTTTAGTTGGCTTGTTCAGGCTGGGCAAATTTGTAAGGCTTGTACCGCAACCGGTAATGTTCGGTTTTGTAAATGGTTTGGCTGTAATTATTTTTATGTCGCAGCTGCAGCAGTTTAAAACCATGGTTAACGGTACTGAAGTATGGTTAAGCGGCACCCCTTTATATACCATGCTGGGTTTGGTATTGTTAACAGTTGCCATTGTAATCTTCCTGCCTAAAGTAACCAAAGCTGTACCGGCATCGCTCGTGGCCATTATTACCGTTTTTATTCTTGTATTGGGTTTCGGCATTCCAACCAAACTGGTTAGCGATATTGCTTCTGTAGCAGGTGGTTTTCCTCCTTTTCATATCCCTAAGATACCCCTGAACCTTGAGATGCTTAAAATCATTTTCCCTTACTCACTGATTATGGCGGGCGTGGGCTTAACCGAGGGCTTACTTACACTAAACCTGGTTGATGAAATTACAGCCACTAAAGGCAATCGAAATCGCGAAAGCATAGCACAAGGCGTGGCCAATATTTTAAATGGTTTTTTTACGGGCATGGGCGGTTGCCCGATGATTGCTCAAACCCTGGTTAACCTTTCGGCAGGGGCAAGGGCCCGTTTATCGGGTATTGTAGCAGCCCTAACCATTTTGCTGATTATTTTAATTGGCGCCCCCGTGATTGACCGCGTGCCTATGGCTGCGCTGGTAGGGGTAATGATGATGGTGGCTATTGGTACCTTTGAGTGGATGAGCTTTAAGGTAATTAACAAAATGCCTAAACAGGATATTGTAATCGGTATTTTGGTAGCAGTAATTACCATTTGGCTGCATAACCTGGCCTTGGCGGTATTGGTGGGGGTAATTATTTCGGCACTGGTGTTTGCATGGGAAAGTTCTAAGCGCATTAGGGCAAACCAATATGTAGATAACACGGGAGCAAAGCACTACGAACTGTTTGGGCCCTTGTTTTTTGGTTCAGTAGCCAATTTCAATGCTTTATTTGATGTGGCTCACGATCCTGAAAATATAATAGTTGATTTTAAGCACAGCAGGGTTTTCGATATGTCGGGTATAGATGCTTTAAATAAGCTAACCGAAAAATACCAGGCTGCCGATAAAAAATTACAGTTAAGGCACCTGAGCGATGACTGTAAAAGGCTGCTAAGAAATGCCGATAAAATTATTCAGGTCAATATTATCGAAGATCCGACTTATCGGGTAGCTACCGAAAGATAATCAAACCCAACCCGATTATGATTTATCGGTTTTTACCTGTCCCAATGGGTAACATAATCGCGATGTTTTATCAAATCTTTTACAGAAGCTTAACACTAATGTGAAATAGTATATAAATATCACTTTTTGCTAAAACGTTTAACTAGTTCCGGATTTTGCAACTAAAAAGTGTCTGTTTTATTGTACCCAAAGCCTCGATTTTTCGTTAATTGCTGTTTTATAGGATGTTAAAATATTAACATATTTTATTAATATTTAATTTTTTATCTGTCTACTCGACAATTATTTTAAAATAATTAAATATTATCAGGTCATTTTATAAAAATTTCATAAAAATGACAATTCGATATTAAAACGTTTTAGTATTATATATATTTGATTTAACCAAATACTAATTATATGAGAATTACTAACCTTTACTACCAAACTACCAGTCTTTGTAACCTGAGACCCATCTTGCCGTTTCCGAGAAACTAAGTTTTAGCAAATCATTTTTTTTACCAATTAAAGATCCATTAACTATGCGATACTTATGGGCGTGCCTTGGCTTTTTTGCAGCGTTTACGTTAAACGTTTTACCAGCTTCTGCTGGCGCTAATAAAATGCATAAAGGCTTAGCAATTAAACACTTTGTTCTTCAGGATACAACGAAAATTAAGTTCGTTTCCTTAAAAGATTCATTGAGAAAAGACAGCTTAAATCAGATTAAGCAAAAAACACTTTACAACAAGTTATCTGGCGGTGTACAGAAAAACACCAGAGACTTATCTCTTTTCCCAGCCATTACCTTACAGCAAAATTTAAAGGGCAATTATGCTGGCCTGTATGTTCAGGAGCCATCAGGCGAACCTGGTACCATACAGAACATGTTTTTAAGGGGCGCAACTATGCCGCTCTTATCTAAAAAGGATGTATATGCCTCGCAGCCTTTGGTTGTGCTGGATGGGATTCCGCTTATTGGCGAGCATCCATTCGCTTTTGATATCCAGCAGTACGATTTCAACAGGATTGGTCCGGCTACCAATTTGCTAAGCACCATTGATATTAACAATATCGCATCAGTAGAGGTATTAAGCGACTTAGCCAGCACAGCCATTTATGGGCCAAGGGGCGTAAATGGTGTAATTTTACTTAAATCTAAAACACCTGATGGCATTGCACGCAGCATTAGCTTTAATTCTTACATCGGTATGGCGCAAAAGCCAACTGTTAATACCATTAACGGTAAATACGAAAATGAATTCAGACAGCGCTTTTACGATATCTATACCACAAACGGCAGGTATTCTGACGATGAAGCTTATCCGGTTTACCTCAGCGACTCGTTAAATAATGTATACAGCGGTAAATCAGACTGGACTGATTTATACTATAAAAATGCGTTGGTTTATGGTATTAATTTAGGCTTAACAGGAGGTTCAGACCGGGCGAGTTTCAGGTTCTCGCTGGGTAATACCAAAAGTGATGGGGTAGCCGACGGAACAGGTTTAGACCGTTACAGTGCCATGTTTAACATCAACATGAAACCAGTTAAATGGTTATTGTTCTCGGCCATGATTAATGGTAACCGTTTAAACCGCACCCGCAACAGAAGTTTAAGGGACCGTTTTGCACAGATTAACTATTTTCCTGATTTAAGTGCACCCCTTGCACCGAATAAAGATTACTATGGCAGCTATCTGAACGAGTACAGCAAAGGTTTTGACGATAACAAAACCAATAGCATACAGGGCTTTGCCAAGCTGGTGGGTACTTTGGGTAAATTTAAAATAAGCTCATCGTTTAATGTAGATTATAACGAAGGCTACCGCGATATTTTTTACGCCCGTACCTTATTGCAGGGAAATAGCTACGCTTCTAACTATTATGGCTTTAACCAGCGTTTAATGATGGATAATAAGGCCACGTACGATCTGAATCTGAAGAACGTACACGATTTCCATTTTGAGCTGGGCCAATCCATGATCTGGGATATTTATAAGTATAACAATGCTTATGCTTATAAAGGTGCCAACGATTACATCAAAATTAATTTGCTTGATTCTAAACCTAAAAACGATGATGGCTCAGATAACGGTGGTTATTTAACGCCTGTTGCCTTCCCGAGAGAGCTTACCTACAGGTTTTTAGATAAAACTGAAGATAACCTGCTTTCGTTTTATGGCAAGGTAAATTATTCGTACAACGATAAATATTTCGTTTCGGGTACTTTACGTTTAGATGGTTCATCTAACGCGCAGCCTACCAAACGCTGGTTTTACTCGCCGGTACTTTCTGCAGCCTGGAACATTAAAAACGATTTGTTAAAAGATAGCAAAGGGGTTGATGACCTGGTATTACGTGCCAGTGCAGGCAGAATGGGCAGAACTTTTACCTACGATAACTATGCACAGGGGCCACAATATACTGCATCAGTTGGTTATACCGGAAACTTAACGGTACCGGGCTACAATGCTATTGGTGTGCTTACCAGACCTTACTCTTTTGGTTGGGTAGGTTATAACGTGCCATGGTCGTACTCTGATCAGTTAAACATTGGTGTAGATGTGGCGATGCTTAAAAACCGCCTGCATGTATCGGCCGATTTTTATACCAAAGCAGAGAAAAACCAGTTACTGGGCATTCCATCTTACGCCGAGTACGGTTACAAGCAATCGATAGAAAGTGGCCTGAATATGAGCAATACCGGGGTTGATTTAACCATCAGCGCTTTGGTAATTGCAAACAGCAAATTCTCGTGGAATTCGGCCCTTAACCTGAACCACAACAGCAATAAATTAACCGCATTGCCAAGAGGTTTAAATGAAATTATCATTGGCAACAGATTCTTAAAAGTTGGTCAGCCGGTAGATCAGTATTGGTTGCTGGAAAACGAAGGCATTTACACCGCCAACAACCAGGTGCCGGTAGTAAATGGTCAGCCTTTAAAATATAACGGTACGCCATTAAAGGCCGGCGATCCGCGCTGGAAAGACCAGAATGGCGATAACATTATTGATGAAAGAGATAAAGTATTAAAAGGTCATTCGCTACCGGTTTTATCGGGTGGTTTCGATAACTCGTTTACTTACGGTAACTGGAGCTTAGGTACTAATCTTTATTTCAACCTGGGCCGCAAACTGATTAACCAGGATATGGCCAACCGCTTTGATTTTGTAAACCGCGAAGGCAATACCGATGTATCGTCGGTGAAAGAAATTACTTTCTGGGAGAAAAGAGGCGATTACAGCAAATATCCGCTGTACAATCCATGGAGTACCGTAATTCCTTACCGTACCGATCAGGATTTGTTTTTAGAAAATGCTTCATTCCTGAAACTAAGATCAGTTTCGCTGGGATACGATTTAGGAACTGTACTGAAAAAGAAGAACATCAAAATCAGCAAGTTTTTCGTGTACGGATCGGTTAATAATGTATTTGTAATTACCCCTTATACAGGGCAAGACCCCGAACTGGTAAGTTACGACGGTATTGATACCGGCTACGGTCAGCCTATACCAAGAACGTATACCCTGGGTGTTAAAATGGAATTATAATATGGAAAGCAATACGAACAAAACATCAACAACGATGAAGAATATATTATACGCATTTCTGCTGGCTGTAGCGGTTTTATCGGGTTGTACTAAAGCCCTCGAAACCGATTCGACCCGGGTTGTGGGCGAGAAAAACATGTGGAATACTGTTGAAGATGCAAGGGCAGGTATTATGGGCGTTTACGCGCTTACCCGTGCGGCGCTATCAGATAACAATGGCCACTGGATTTACGGCGACGTAAGGACAGCCGAATTTATAAGCCCGAAACGCCAGGACCTGAAAGCGGTGATCAGCAACAATTTAAATGCATCATACCCTGTGGTAGAATCGCTTTCTGATTGGACCAGGTTTTATGCCATTATAAACGGCGCTAACGTTTTTATGGAAAATGTAGCTCATGTAAAAGCTACCGATAAACGTTATTCGGATAACAACATGACGGTAGATATGGCTCAGGCCAGATTTTTAAGAGCTTTTGCTTATTTCTACATGGTGCGTATCTGGGGCGATGTACCTTTCATTATCTCTTCAAACGAAGGCGTATTTGAAAACAAACCTCGCGAAAGCCAGGCCAAGATTTTGGCATGGGTAGAAAGCGAAATGTTAAAGGCCGCTGCCGATATGCCATACATTTATAGCGGTGGTGATATTCAGCAACCAAGTAACTATTACAATGAAGACAGAAGCCGTTGGGGTGGTGCACTAGCCACTAAAGTTACTGCCTATGCGGTTTTAGCACATGTTGCAGCCTGGACAGCCGATTACTCGAGCGTGGCCAAGTATGCCAAATTTGTAGAAGACAATTATGGCAGAAGCGGAGGTGGTTTTACTTCGGTAACCGATTTAAGCAATTCGAACGGGTTTTTCTACAATAAAAACACCAGACAAATGTTTGGCTTTAACTCTGATTATGGCCACATTGATGGTTCAACAACCGGTCACCTGGAAGAGTTAACGCTTGCCGAACCGATTATTACCAAAGCCATTCCGGATATCTATTTACCGAAAGATTCGATTTTAAAATATTTCAACCTGCCAAAAGACGAACGTTTTGCTGTTGATACTTTGGGCCAATCGAAATTCGACAGGTATTTTACCAATTTAAATGGTAAGTATCCCATTTTCAGTAAAATAAAGGTCATTCAGGGTGGTGGTACCGACCCTAACTTCAGGTACTTTACCAGCGCCTTAATTTTTACCCGCTTAGAAGATATTGTGCTTTTGCGTGCTGAGGCGCTATCGGTGCTCGGCGATCAGGAAGGAGCTAAAAACGAATTACTGCAGGTAATAACCAGAAGGGTAACATCAGGAACTGAAGTGTCGATAGACCTGACCAAGGTTGATATCCTGAAAATGATTTTTGAGGAAAGGCACCGCGAGTTAATGGGCGAGGGACAGCGATGGTACGATATGATCCGCTACAATAAGATCAGGCAGAACGATGCCAAATTTATGAGCCTGATCAATTCGGGAGGCATTTACTGGCCAATATCACGTAAGCTTTTGTTGCAGAATAATTTATTAACACAAAACACTTACTGGCGCTAAACAATAAAGAAATGAAACCATCATCAGCTTTCCACTCTGCAAACGAAATGCTTAAGCGTATGATGGCTTCATCACCATTAAAATATAATCAGATGAAAAAATTTGTAAAATATGCAGGAGCCCTAACCATGCTGTTATTGCTCACCCTGGTGTATTCGGCTTGTAAAAAGAACGGTGGCTATTACGATGCTGCCGATGAATCTGCGCCGTTTTCGGGAAATATATACGAATATTTAAAAAGCAAACCCGGTGTTTACGATTCGCTTATTGTAGCGGTTGACCGTATGGGATTAAAAAAGACACTTACCGATAGTAATGTGACTTTGTTTGCCGTTACCAACCCAAGCTTTCAGCTGGCTTTGCGCAACTTAAATACCTTAAGAAAACAATCGGATAAAGATCCTTTGTTTTTATCCAATATTGATGGCGTGCAGTTAGATACCATGATTTCTTACTACATCATCAGGGGAGTAAAACCAACCGATTCGTTAAAGCTACAGGATGGATTAAATTTAACCAGCGTAAAGGTTGCTTACCCCATGCATGCCAAATCGGTAAAAGGATCGGCATCGGGACAGGTAGGTGCCGGACCTGAAGTAATCGAATTCAGCAATACCAAAAAGAGCAAGTTTATCAGAAACTGGTCTACCAGTACAACTGCTTCTAATAACATCCGTGCCAAAAACGGAATTGTACACGTAATAAGTCCCGATCACCTTTTCGGTTTCGATGGTTTTGTTACCCGTTTAACCTTTGTACCGCCACCGCCAAACTTAATGGTTACTGTGGGTGGAACTTTCTCTACCAACCGCGAAAATGGTGGTGGACCAACCAGTGGCGAGAACTCTAAAAAAGTAATCGATGGTGATGACCACACCAAGTTTTTATGCGACTTGCAGGGCTTTTTAACCATGCAGTTTAAGCTTAAAACACCAGAAGTTTCGTCGGTTTATACCTTAACATCAGCTAACGATGCGGTAGAAAGAGATCCGAAAGCCTGGACTTACGAAGGCTCGCAAGATGGTGTAAACTGGACCGAATTGCACCGTGTTAGCAACTTCTTCTTCGAAGAAAGGTATCAGCAAAAAGTATTCAGGTGTACCAATACCGTGGCCTATCAATACTACCGCGTAAATATTACCGAGTTAAGAAGCGGTGGCGTATTCCAGCTGGCCGAATGGACAATTAATAAAACGAAATAGATGATGGCGAACGGAAAAAATAAATTAGAAAAACTTATGAAGTCAATCCTAAAAAAGGAACATCTTTTTGTAGCGTTTGCGCTGGTTGTTTTTAGCGGATGTAAAAAACTATACAATTTGCCTGACGAAAAAGATTACTTAAGTAACAATGTAAATTTTAGCAATAAAATTCTCGAGCCGATTATTGGCCGTAATAATTTGATTGGTGGTTTCAATGGCGATAACTCAACAGCCCCAATCACTTTCGAAATTGTAAATGCAAGGTATGGCGATGGAAGGCCGGTGAACGATATTTTTCAAAAAGTACCTACTTACGTTTGGACAGCCCCTTACACTGGTTTAGAAAAAAGCCTGGCCGAAATTGAAGCCAAAAGAAAATTGGAAGAGCACTCGTTGTTAGAAATCCGTTCATCGGGGCAGTTCATTCTATGGGCATCGGCTACCAACCAGCTCATTAACCCAAGGCCAATTGATAGTACTAATTTTTCGCAGGATACCCGTTTTTTCGATGTAAAAGTTAAAAATACAGGTGGCGAGCGGTTAATTAAAGATTTCCAGATCAGGCCGTTCAGAGAGCGCCCTTACGAGCCATCGAACGATTTTAACGCATACACAGGCTTACCTGCCCCGGATCCTAAATTTCCACTCGATAAAAAACTAAGGGATTATATCCGCCCTTATTTAAACAATGTGATTGGCGCCAACAGCAATAAAAACCTGGTAAGCAATAACGACCTGAAAGATGTGGTGGTTTACATCCGGCCTTTTACAGGCGGTAATGGCCACTCACTGCGAATTAAAGCTTTAAATAAAGATTCGGTAGAAATCAATCCTGCCGCTTTTAACGAAACCGTGTGGGATAAAATGATCCATGGTTTTAACATGCAGAAAACCGATAAATATGTGCAGTACGATGTGGCTTATCCTATTCCGCTGGTAGAAATACCAACCTCGTACGCCACTGGCGGTTCGAGGGCAAAAGCCGAGCTAAGCTACTCCAGAGCTGCATTTGGTGGTGGGCGTACCATCGCCAACTTCGGTGTCGATTTTGCCATTTACAGGGCAGGTGACTGGGAAGTTGTATTTCACTTTAAAACTGATAACCCAAAATTTGCCGGCGAGTAGGCAACATTTAAAGCTAATATTATGAGAAGAAATATACTTTTTTATGCATTACTCATCGTATGCATAATGTTAGGCACAAGTGCTTATTCGCAAGAAAAAAATATTATTGTGAATGGTACTGTTGTGGATAAAGAAACTAAACAGGGGGTACCGGGAGTTTCGGTAATTTTAGAAGCAACCAACAAAGGTTTAACCCAAACCAATGGCAAAGGCCAGTTTACGGTAAATGTACCGGTTGGCGGAACGCTTGTATTTAAATTTTTAGGTTTTAATACCACAAAAACCAAAATAACCGGTGCAACTAATATTACTGTAACCATTAGCGAAGACCGTAAGGCGCTTGATGAGGTAATTATTGTGGCTTACCAAAAAAGAACTAAAGAAACCACTACTGGTTCGGCCACTTTAATTCAGGCTAAAGAGGTTCAGGATATTCCGGTATCAAACGTAGAGCAGCTTTTGCAAGGTAAAGTTCCGGGTTTAAACATCCAGAACAATACCGGAGCGCCTGGTTTCAGGGGTTCGGTACAGGTGCGTGGTCTTTCGAGCTTAAGTATTTCGGGTAGCGGTAACGAATCGTTTTTGCAACCTACATCGCCTCTGTACATTATTGATGGTGTGCCATTGGATGCTGATAAAGCTGCCGAGTTTGGTTTTCAGAGCCAGGGCCCGGGGGTAAGTCCGCTTTCCTTAATCCCGCAGGAAGATATCGAGAATATCCAGATCCTGAAAGATGCACAGGCAACTTCAATGTACGGATCGCGTGGTGCTTACGGGGTAATTATCATCACCACCAAAAGAGGTAACTCTAAAGTGCCGCGCATCAGGTACGTAACCAACGCTTTCGTAAATACACCACCAAAATTACGCGAAACTTTAGGTGGAAACTCGGAGCGTTCATTAAAAATTCAGCAGATTATCCTTAACGCACAAAACGTAAACGATATCCGTAACATTTCAAACACGCCTTTTCTGGCCGATAGTTTAAATGCTTACTGGAACAACTCTACCGACTGGCAGAACGTATTTTATCAAACTACCTACAACCAGAGTCATAACCTGGCTTTAGATGGTGGCGACCCTACTTTTAATTATAAAGCCAACGTAGGTTACTATACCGAAAAAGGGGTAATTAAAAACACGGGCTACGACCGTTACAACCTGAACATGAACATGGAGTTTAAACCAAACGAGAAATTCAGGTTCTTTGGTTTCATTAATGGTTCGGTAGGTAAGCAAAATAAAGGTAATGGTGTTGGTTTATTGCAATCGGGTGTTGCTGCCAACGGGCAGGCTTCTACCTTATTGCCTCCGCCATCTTTCTACCAGGCTTCTGGTGGGGTATTATCGGCTTTACAAACCTTAAACGATAACAACTCACGGAACTTACGTACCAACGTAGAGGCACGTTACGAGTTTATACCAGGTTTGGCTGCCTCTTCTACTTTAAGTTACGATTATACTTCCGATACCGAATCTACCTTTACTCCGGCTGCTGCCAATGGCCAGTATGCCAAATTATACGATTACGTGGGCAGAAACTTTCAGTTGTACAACCGTAACGGTATTACTTATGCCAAAACCTTTGGCGAAAAGCACAACATTTTCGTAAATACCTTTAACGAGATTTATAAGCAAGGTGCACAGGCCGGTATTACCCGTCAGGAAAGATTACCTAACGATCAGCTTCAGGGACCAACAGGTTACGATGCCTATAACTCAAGAGGTGGCGGTGTATTAAGCAATTACAGAAATGCAACCATTGCATCCTTTGCCGGATCGCTTTCTTACGATTACGATAAAAAATATGTGGCTGAGTTTTCATACCGTTTAGATGGTACTTCATCAAGCGGATTGGAAAACCCTTATTCTAAAAACCCATCAGTAGGTTTAAGGTGGAACTTTAACAGAGAAAACTGGTTAACCGATTTAAAATGGCTATCGTACGGTAGTTTAAGGTTAACCTGGGGACAGAACATTGTACCTACCGGCAACCTGCAAAGCATTTATGGTATTTATAACCTCAATGGTAATTTTAACAACAACCCTACTATTGGTATCAATTATGATTTGGTTCCGAACCCGAACCTTAAACCAACTACTACTACCCAATATAACCTTGGTTTCGATTTAGGTTTGTTTAACGACAGGCTATCACTAAACTTCGATACCTATTACAAAAAGGTAGATAACCTCTTGTTCGATAGGTTTTTATCAAACACTACAGGTTTCAACAAGCTGGCCAGTAACGATTTGGGCATTGCCAACTACGGTAGCGAGTTAATGGTAACTTTCAGGCCGGTAGTAAGCAAAGACCTTGATATTTCAGTATCGGTGAACGGAGCCTTAAACCGCGATGTATTGTTAAAACTTCCGGCCGAATATAATGGCCAGTACATCAGGTTCGATGGATCGGGGTATTTACAGCACAACGTTTTCCGTGTGGGTAGAAACACCCTGTCTAACTATTTAAGAATTAACCAGGGCGTTTACCGTACCGATGCCGATGTACCTGTTGATCCGGTTACCGGAAAAAGGTACCAGAGCAATGGCCAGTTTTTCTTAGGTGGCGATCCCATTATTAAAGATGTAAACGGCGATTATATTTTAGATAACCGCGATTACGAAATCACCGGTAACTCACAACCTTTGGTTACAGGCGGTTTATCGGCCAATATCAGGTATAAAAACTGGGGTTTAAACGTGTACGCAACTTACACTGCCGACAGGACCATTTTGAACAATGCCCTGGCCGATAGGATTGCCATTATGCGTAACCCTTTCTCGCAAACCTCAGTAGTGCCTTTAAACGATCTGGATATCTGGAAAGCACCAGGCGACGTAGCTAAATATCCTTACCCTTATGATTATGCCCGTTTCGATCAGATTCAGCCACTGCGTGCCGACCAAACCCTTTGGCAGGAAAGCGGAAGTTATTTAAAAGTGAGTAACGTAACCCTTTCTTATATGTTCGATAAAAAGTGGATTAGAAGGTTCGGCCTTAACCAATTGCGTATTTACGCTTCGACCAATAACCTGGTTACCTTTTCGAAATACAGTGGTCCTAACCCCGAGAACGTAACTACATTGGGGCGCGATATTTCAAACGGTTACCCTGTACCGCGTACCTATAACCTTGGTTTAAACTTAGAACTTAATACAGGCAATTAATCAATATTATTATGAAAAAAGTTATCATTTATACTATAATTATAGCGGCGGCCTTCTGTTTGCCTTCCTGTAAAAAGTTTTTAGATGTACAGCCGCTCGATAAATTAACCGGAAACAATTTCTTCCAGTCGAAAGAGGATGTGGTGGCTAACATTTACAATTTATCGCGTATTGTTTTTAGCAAGTACAACGAAACACACTTTGTTGGTGCCACCGGCGAGTATCGTTCGGGAGAAGTATTGTACGAAAGTCAGTCGGATTTAGCGCCAGCCCGCGAGTTTGTAGAGATTTTAGGTAAAAACAACCTCTTGTTTTTAATCTCAGGTGGCAGGCCATGGGATTTCTATAACTTTGGCCGCATTACCGATTGGACTGCCTATTATCAAGCCATTCAGGGAGCAAATATCTTAATTGCCAAATTGGATGAAGGCATTCCCGGCGTATCAGAAACTGAGAAAAATTCTTTCAAAGCCGAAGCAGCATTTATCCGCTCGTTAAGCTATTTCACCATGGTACGTTTGTATGGCAACGTGGTGTATTATACCGATGCCTTTCATTCTGGTGCGCAGCCGAGAGAAAATTTTGTTTCGGTATTGAATAAATGCATTGCTGATTTAAAGACGCATAAAAACAACATCGCCTGGACTTACACCGACCCTTCTTTAAAAGGTGTACGCGCCAGCAGAGGCAGTATTGTAGCATTGATGATGGAAATGAACATGTGGAATGCAGGTTTCGATCCAAACAATGCCCAGAAATATTACCAGGAAACAGCTGATTTAGGTAAAGAACTGATTGCGAGCAATGCCTTTAGGTTGCTGCCGATTAATGAGTGGGCAACAGTAATTAAAGGCCGTTCTGATGAGAGCTTATTTGAGTTTTACCGCAGTATTAACTATGGCGATGCAAATGCAAATATTGCGCCGATTGCCGATATGTTTCTACACTATCCATACAAAAGGCCAGAGTACACCCACCGTGTAAGTTTTGCTTACTACCGCGGAGAGTACATGCAGAAACTTTTTCAGGATGGTAGCGACAAGCGGATTACCAGCTGGTTTAACGAAGATATTTTTGCCGATAACGGAAAATTCATGATGCTGAAGTTTGCACAAAACTCCTTCTCTACCGGCGAAGAAGATGCTAACCCCGATAACACCTTTATGGTTTTCAGGTATGGTGGCGAAATATTGCTGGCAGCCGAAGCATTGGCCGATTTGGGCGAAGATGCAGAATCTATCAAATTGTTAAATATGGTTAGAGACCGTGCACAAGCTTCTAAATATACCGGTGGAGGTGGCTCGGCCCTTAAAGATTTTATCTTTTACGAAAGATCAAGAGAGCTGATTGGCGAAGGTCACCATTATTTCGACCTCGTACGTACCAAAAGAATTTTAAGCAACCAGTGGTCGTACAACGTATTAACGGCCGATAAATTTAGCCGTGGCGCCTGGACCTGGCCAATAAACTCAGGTGCTTTAAACAACAACCCGTATATGGTACTGAATGAGTACTGGGTTAACGGCGGTAATTAATTTGATTTAAAAGATTAAGAAGAAGATATGAAAAAGCTAATGATGATATGTGCTGCACTTTTACTCTTGTTAAATGCTTGTAAACGTGACGAATATTATATAGATGGCGGCAGGGCCAATCCCGATTATCAGGGCAGTATGCTGCAATACCTGAAAGATAAAAAGGTTCCCTTCGATACCGTAGCACAAATAGTTAAGCTGGCTGGTATGGAAGATCAGTTTAGTAAAGAAGACTTTACCTTTTTTGCCTTTGATGATGATGTAATTAAAAGAACAATTGGCGATATACACACTTTCGAAACCAAGAAAAACCCAAGATTACTATCCTTAAACCAAATGCTTTACGAAGCCGGAAAGGATACCGTAAAAACACTTGATCAGATTAGTCCGCAAATTTGGCGTAAATACCTGCAACGCTATATGTTTAAAGGGGTAAATGCATTAAAAGATTATCCACAGATTGATATGGATTTAAAAAGCATTTATCCTGGCGCCCTGCACTACGATTACAATAACGATGTATCGAACATAGGTGTGGTTTACAACAGCGCCAACGGGATTAAATATATCGGTTACAGGCAATTGGTGTTTTCGTACATACCCGATATTTCAAAGCCGAACGATAATTGGTACATCAGTTACATTGCTTCCTCAGATATCAAGCCAACCAATGGTATGGTGCACAGCCTGCGCTACCAGGGCGCATACCTCGGATTTAGCATTTACGAGTTTTTTAACGATGTGTATAATACCGGTTTAACGCCAAGTAATAAATAATTAGCCTGTTGTAATTTTAAAAGAACAAAATCATGAAAAAAATAAAATACATGCTAATCGTATTTTTTCTTTGCTCCTTAGTTATTCAGGGATGTAAAAAAGAAGAAGAATTGGGTAGCGATCCCTATGCAGACGGAAAGGCTGCATTGGGTATAAGCATGAGCCAGACCTTACCACCAGTACCTGCCGAAGGTATTGTTGGTACAACCGTTACTGTTAAGGCCACCGGGCTTTTACCTTATAAAGATCAGTTAAGCTTTATGTTTAACGGCGAAAAAGCGCAGGTGTTAAGCGTAACTGCATCCGAAATTACCGTTAAAGTACCCGATGCTGGAAGTACAGGCAATACTTCAATTGCTGTTGGCGATCAACTGATTCTTGGTCCGCAGTTTACCGTAACAGGTATTATCAAAAACGATATTACCTGGAAAGCAACAGCAGGTACAAATGGTTACGTAAGTCAGTTTTACGAAATGCAGGATGGTCGTGCGCTGGTAATCGGCAGCTTTAGCAACTACGATAATAAAGGGATTGTTACCAATATTAACCGCATTGCCAGAACATCTTTAGATGGCGATTACGACCGTACTTTCAGAACGGGCAGGGGGGCTAATGGTTCGTTATCGCGCGTAATCGAAATTGGCGGACGTTTTATCATTGCCGGCGGTTTTAGCGGTTACAACCAACGTACCGAAAACATCAGCAACATTACCAGTTTGTACCCTAACGGTGCCATTGATACCATTAAAATACAAACCAAAAAGAAACCAACCTTAACCGATACCGTAACCCAAAAATGGTTCCCGAAATTTAATGGTGGTACCAACGAATTTATCAACCGCATTTATCCGCACCAGGGCAAAATTTTGGCTACAGGTAATTTCAGGTATTATGTAAAACGTACTTACGATAAAGATAATTACGACTTTACCCGCGATACTGTGATTCTGGATAGTACCGAAATCCGCCAGATATTGAGGTTTAACCTTGATGGTTCTTTAGATAAAACTTTCCGTTTCGATATCGGAACAAATAAGGGTAATGTAAGTGCCAACGGACCCATTGATACCTATATGCATACCGATGCAGCCAATCTCGAAAAACTAATGGTTTTTGGTAGTTTCAACACCTTCGATGGGCAACCTGCAGGCCGTATATTAAGGCTTGCAGCCAACGGAACGGTTGATCCGAGCTTTAACCCGGGCAGCGGGGTAGATAATTACATCAGTTCACTTACCTATAATGCCACAACACATAAATATTTAATTACCGGAACTTTTACCCGTTACAATGGCAAACCTGCCAATGGCATGGCTTTGATTAACGAAGACGGAAGTTTAGACGAATCGTTCAACGCACGTTCATTCGAAGGTGGTTATCCAGGCTTTGCACGTCAAATTACAGGTGGCCTCATTGTAGTAGGTGGTGCCTTTAAAAAATACAATAATGTAACCCGTAACGGTTTTATGGTGCTTACGCCGGCAGGTTTACTTGCACCTGGCTATAACGCTACAGGGCCATTCTCCGGAAATCTTTCGGATGTGGTTGAAACCAAATCTGCCGATGGTAAAAAAGCTTTATTGCTGATTGGTGGTTTTTACCGTTTCGATAACCTGCCGTATAACAATATTGTAAGAGTAACAATTGAATAAGCCCAGTTAAATATAAATTAAGATGAGCATAATGAAAAAATATAGATTATTGATTGGGCTGATGGCCGCAATAATTACAACGGCCATATTTTCTTGTAACAAAGATTTTGATAGAACGCTTGGTACCAAAGATGGTACCGATACCACCAAAGTGAGATATGGCAGTCGCAAGGTTTTGTACCTGGTTGTTGATGGTGCAAGGGGACAATCGGTAGCTGCGGCAAATATTCCGAATATTACCGCTTTATTACCCACTTCCATTTACAGTTGGGTGGCTTTAAACGAGCCGGAAGCTACGCAGAATGCCAGCAATTGGGCAAACATGTTAACCGGGGTAAAGAAAACCAAAAGCCTGGTAAACGACGATGCCTTAACCAATAACAACCTGCAAAATTATCCGATCATTTTTAAGCGGATTAAAGAAAGCAGACCGCAAACTAAAATTGCAGCTTATACCTCATCGGCAGTGTTTAAGAGTTTAACCACCGGTGCCGATATCAGCGATCTGGTAGCTGGCGACGATCAGGTAAAAGCAGCCGTAATTAATCAGCTCAATACCGATACCGCTTCTGTAGTGGTTGGGCATTTTACCGATGTAGATAAAGCCGGTATGGCTTCTGGTTACGATAATTCATTTCCTGCCTATAAAGCTGCTATCGAAAAATTCGATGCCGGTGTAGGCGAGATTATTACTGCTTTAAAAAAGCGGAAAAATTATGCAAACGAAGATTGGCTCGTGGTAATTGCGTCGAGTGATGGAGGTGCATTTACTCTTCCGCCAAATGCCGACGATCAAACCATTTTTAGTAAAACGGCAAATAATGCATTTGTGATTTATTACAGCGAAAGTTATAAGAAAAGGATACTTGTAAAGCCATTTACGGGCAACCGGTACCTGGGTAAAACCGTTAAACTGGTTGGTCAAACCATCAGGGCAGAAATTGCGCCCGAAGATGCAAACGTTTACAATATCGACGATACCACCAAAATGACCATCGAGCTTAAAGTGAAAAAGAACAAAGAACAGTTTTTCTGGCCAAGCATTTTGGGTAAGCGGAACGAATGGTCGAGCGGGCACCCAAGCGTGGGTTGGGTAATCTATCTCGAAGACCGTTACTGGTATTTTGAGTGGAGAGGTACCAAAGATGGCGATTACAAGCAATGCAGAGGGGGCGACCTTATTCAGGGACGCTGGGAAAACCTTTCAGTTAAATTAGAGCAGCGTGGCAATCAAAGGTTCATCCGTACTTATACCAATGGTAAATATAACAACGAGGTAGAAATTACCAATTCAGGTTCACTGGCTAACTCAAACGCACTTAAACTGGGCTATTTAAATGGCCAGGGGCACGGAGAACCCGATGTATATGTTACCGATATCCGTTTCTTTAAGCTGAGTGTACCTGATGGGGTAATTGATCAATATGCCTGCGAAACTGCCATCGATCAGAGTCACCCTTCTTATAACTATTTGGTAGGCTACTGGCCTGCTACCGATGGGAACGGCGATAAAATGATCGATCTTTCTTCACAAGCCCACGATTTTAAATTACAGGGTGCATATGCCTGGGAGAACTTTAACGATTTAATTTGCCCGCCTTCTGCCAGTACTTTGGCAGTGTTGGTGCCCCAAACAGCCGATATACCAGTGCAGGTAATCAACTGGCTAAAAATAGCCAACAAACAAACCTGGGCGCTTGACGGAAGAGTTTGGTTAGACCAATAAAATAATTGCTGATCATTTAAAAATATCAAAAATGAAAAAAATTATATACAGCCTGCTAATGGGTTTCACCATCATTGTTGGTGCCTATTCATGTAAAGAATCGCAGATAGAAGATTTGAAAATACCCGATCCGGCTGGTAAAAGTATTACCGGCGAGGGGATTGTGGTAGGCAATGTAACTATGGATAACCAGTTTGTGAAAGTGCCTTTCAAAATTTCCCTTTCCGGAATGGCTGAAGAAGCTTTTCAGGTGGGTTTAACCTTAAATAACGATACCGTTACCCAGTTAATTGGTAATGGTGGGCTAACCAATGCCATCCTGATGCCATCGGCTGCGGTAGAATACCCAAATGTAATTAATGTAGCTTATGGTACCGACAATGCCGAAGGTGTAGCCATTGTGCGCAGATCGGTATTGGAGCGTTATCTGGGCAAGAAAGTGGTTTTTGCTTTGAAATTATCAGCCCCGGGAAAAGGTAATAAAATTGCCAATGGTAAATCAACCATTCTGGTTATCATTAATACTTCCGATTTATTAAAACAAAGTGATGTGCATTTCCTTACCTTTCAAGGCGGAGGCACTTACACCGTAACGCAAGGGCCAAATTATCAGGTTGGGCCTGCCGGGGTTACCATTCCTTTAATTATCAGTTTAGATAATGCCCCTACAACAGCCTTTAACGTAAAAGTTAAAGATAATATCGATACCATTGCCACCTTACTTTCAGCTGGTACGCTTACAAACGCTGTTCACCTGGCCGCTAAAGATTTTAGCCTCGATACTTTGATAAGGTTTAACACCGGGGCAAGCAGTGCAACAGTAAGGTTATCTATTCCTTGGCCAGTTTTTGATGCCAACATCGTAGCCAATAAAAAATTTGCTTTTGCCCTGAGCCTTAGCGACAATACCAACCATGTTATTCACCCTACAAAAGGCAAGGTTATTGTGGTAGTAGATCCGAGCGTAAACCTCGATAACAACTCACCAATTATTGGTAACGGTACCGGCTTAATTGCAAAATATTACACCAATACCCAGCTGGCACCAGATGATGGCCGTGAGCCTTTTGCTACCCGTATTGATGGTACAATCGAGTTTTCAGGCGATGGCTGGCCTGATAATGTGAAAAATACAGCTGGAGCATCTTTAAGCCGCGATAATTTTGCTACAAAATGGTCGGGCGAATTTTTGGCACCGGTAAGGGGCGATTATATTTTCTATCAAACCCGTTGGGATGATGGATCGCGTTTATACATTAATGGTAAAGCTGTTATTGACGATTACACCACGCAGTGGGATAAACCAGAAAGAAAAGCAACTGTTCGTTTAGAGCGCGGTATTAAATACAGAATTGAAGCACACCACCGCGAAAATGTGGGTGGCCAGCAAGCTTATCTCGAGTATGAAGTGCCATCAGCAGGTATAACAGGTAAACGTGCCATTCCAAAAACACAATTATTTCCAACCCCATAAACATAAATAGATATGAAAAGTAACATGAAAAGATTATTCAACATCTGTGCGCTTTTACTGCTTATCGTTGTGTTAACGGTAAAATGCAAAAACAGCGATACCGAGGAAGTTGTTCCGGTGGTAGAAGAGCCAAAACCATTGGTAGCTTTCGATTATAAAATACCAGACCCAGCAAAATACCAGGAGGTGCAGTTTACAGCCGATCCGAAAAATTATAAAACCTTGTTGTGGCAGTTTGGCGATGACAGTACTTCGGTTGAAGTTTCGCCCAAACACGTATACCGCTTTCCGGGTACTTACCGGGTGATTTTAACGATCCGTAATGGACAGGGCTACTCTGCAACTAAAGAGATTAACCTGAAAGTGGTTGACCCTAACTTCGACCCAACCAAATACGGCGAAAACTACATGAAAACCATTGGTGGTAAATTTTCGGTTAACCTCGAGGCTGGGGCAGGCCCCAATTCTGCTGAGGGATCTAGTAAACTGGTCGATCAGGATATCAATACCAAATTCTTACAGGCAGGTTTTGATGGCACGCAACGCTGTACTTTCGAGCTCAATACACCGCAAGTTGTGGGTGCTTATACCATGACATCGGGTAATGATGCCGCCGATCGCGACCCGAGATACTGGATTTTACAGGGATCGTTAGATGGTATTCAGTTCACCGATCTGCATACCGTAACCGTGTGCCCATGGGCAAATGAAAATAGTGGAGTAAGTAGAAAGCAAACCAAGCTTTTCCACTTCGACAATTACATCGCCTATAAGTTTTACAGGCTGTACATCAAATCGAACAGGGGTAGCCGTATATTCCAGCTGGCAGAATGGACCATCAACAAAAAACAACCATAAATTAATATTCTCTCCACACCATTTGAAGATACATGAGGCCTAAAAACTTCATGTATTTTTTTTGAGCAGATTTTTCTGAGGTTCAACGATTAAATTTAATTGTCAGTTAGACAATTAAAGTCTGAAATTACTCGTCTATTTAAATTATATTTTATACTTTAGTAAAACGTTTAACTAAGCTGTTTCTAACCAGAATATAAATTTCAAAATACACACACAGATCATGAACAAAACCAAAACTTTAAAATTTTTAGGCTTACTCGGCTGCATGTTTGCAGGTGGTTTGCTCAAAGCGCAGGATCGAAAGGCACCAGCCTATCCTTTAATTACGCACAATACTTATTTCAGCATCTGGTCTAACACCGATAAATTAAACGAATCGTCTACCCAGCACTGGACAGGTGCCGAGCATTCGCTTTTAGGGCTTATTAATGTTGATGGCAATATTTACCGCTTTTTAGGCAAAGAGGCTACCAATTACAAAACCATTGTACCCGCTTCTGACGAAAAGGGCTTTCAGGTAAATTATACTGAAACTGAACCACAAGGCGATTGGAAAGCTGAAAATTATAATGCAGCTAGCTGGAAAACCGGTGCTGCTCCTATTGGTGATGACGCTAAAACCGTTAAAACCTTATGGAAATCGCACGATATTTGGGTGCGCCGAACATTTAATGTGGCCAACCCGAAATCAATAAATGAGTTGTTCTTAAAAATAAACCACGACGATAATATCGAGGTTTTCCTGAATGGCAAGAAAATTTATACCAAAGAAGGCTGGACAAATACCTTCCAGTATGTGGCTTTAAGTAATAGTGATAAAAGTGCATTAAAAGCAGGTTCGAATGTAATTGCTATTCATTTAATTAACACGGCTGGTGGTCGTTACCTCGATTTTGGTCTCGTTGATAAATTAAAAGACAATGCCGAAAAAGTACAACTGGCCAAGCAAAAAAGTGTCGATATTAATGCTACACAAACCATTTACAACTTTACCTGTGGCAAAGTAGATTTAAAATTAACCTTTACTTCGCCATTGTTAATGAACGATTTAGGTTTGTTTGCACGTCCGGTTTCTTACGTTTCCTATCAGGTTAAAGCAAACGATGGCAAAACGCACCAGGTTAAGGCTTATTTAAGTGCTTCGACCAATATTGCCGTTTACCGTCCTTCGCAAGAGGTAACAACCAGTAAATACAACACGCCGAAATTATCGGTATTAAAAGCCGGTACGGTAGAGCAGCCAGTGTTACAAAAAGCGAGTGATGACATGCGCATTGACTGGGGTTATTTTTATGTGGCGGCACCAAAAACCAGTAACGCCATCCAGTTTGTAACTGCCGAAAAAGATGCAGCCGATGCTTTCAGAAACGGAAATGCTGCTTCAACAGCTAAACAAGGCAAAATGCTGGCCCTAAATACGATTATTCCATTTGGTGCGGTAGGCAAAGCAGCTGTAGAAAAATATGTTGAGTTGGCTTACGATGAAATTTATTCGGTACAATACTTTAACCAGAATTTAAGGCCCTGGTGGAATACTTCTGGTAAAGAAACCATCGAAGGACAGTTAACTGCTGCTGCTAACGAGTACAAAACAGTTATAGCCAAATGCGAAGCCTTTAACAAATCGGTGTATGCGGATGCATTAAAATCGGGTGGAAAAGAATATGCCGATTTATGTGTTTTAGCTTACCGCCAAAGTATTGCTGCACACACATTGGTAAAAAGTCAGCATGGCGAACTTTTATGGTTATCAAAAGAAAACAATAGCGGTGGTTTTATCAATACCGTTGATGTTACCTATCCATCGGCACCGCTGTACCTCATTTACAACCCACAATTGTTGCAAGGTATGCTAAACGGTATTTTTTATTTCAGCGAAAGCGGAAAATACCCGCACCCATGGGCAGCACATGATTTAGGTACTTATCCTTTGGCAAATGGTCAAACTTATGGCGAGCCTATGCCGGTTGAAGAATCGGGCAATATGATTATTTTAACCGCAGCCATTGCTAAGGCACAAGGCAATGCCGATTACGCCAAAGCGCACTGGAAAACATTAACCACCTGGGTTGATTATTTAACCAAAGAAGGCTTAGATCCAAAAACGCAATTGTGTACCGATGATTTTGCTGGTCACCTGGCGCGTAATGCCAATTTATCGGTTAAAGCCATTGTAGGTATTGCCTGCTATGCGCAAATGGCGCAAACTTTAGGTTATAGCGATGTTGCTAAAAAATACCGCGACATTGCCGAAAGCATGGTACCTAAATGGATGGAAATGGCCGATGCAGGCGATCACTATGCTTTAACCTTTGACAATAAAAATACCTGGAGCCAGAAATATAACCTGGTATGGGATAAGGTTCTGGATTTAAATCTCTTCCCTCAGAAAATTTATGATACCGAAACCAAGTATTACCTGACTAAACAAAACCGGTATGGTATTCCGTTGGATAGCAGAAAAGCCTACACTAAAAACGACTGGATTTTGTGGACGGCTACATTTGCGCCAACACGCGAGGAGTTTGAAGCTTTGGTACATCCGGTTTACAAACACGCTATCGAAACCGAATCAAGGGTGCCATTAAACGATTTTTACGATTCGAACACTGGTATCCGCGATAATTTTAAAGCCCGTAGTGTTATCGGCGGTTTTTACATGAAAATGTTTGCCGATAAACTAAAAGCCAAATAAGATTTAATTTATTACCCTTTAAATTAACAATCGAAGGTCCTGCATTGGTGCAGGGCCTTTTTTAATGAAATGGTTTTTGATTAAACAAGTAATTGCATGTTTAGCTCAGCGACTCCCGTCGCGTTTTAATTCGTTGCAAACGAATAGCTATTTACGCGCTCGTTAGAAACGAGCGTTAGCGTAATTTGTAACGAGGATGAACGGGATCAGCGATTTTATCGCTGTTAATAGAGAATCAAAACTCAAATTCAAGCTGGTTATTCTCCCTTTTTTCGATTTCGGTACCATCATAAAAGCGCGACAAAGTAATCCCCAGTAATCTTACCTTCGACGCCCCCAGTTCTGCTTCTTCAAGCAATTTTATGGCTTCTTTGTACATTACTTCTGCCTGATGGATTGGAGTAAGGAACGATCTGCTCCGCGTAATCAGTTTAAAATCGGCAAATTTTATTTTCAAAGTAATCGTTTTGCCACTCAGCTGGTATTTTTCCAGGCGTTTACTTACCGTTTCACTAATCTGTTTCAGCAGATCGTGCATTACCGCATCATCATTGGTATCTTCAGGCAAGGTATCTTCTGCACCAACCGATTTCGCCTCGCGGTTTGCCCTCACCGGCCGCTCGTCAATGCCACGTACAATTTTGTAATAAAACATGCCCGATTTACCGAACTGGGCAATAAGCTGTGCTTCAGTTAATTTTTTTAGGTCTGCCCCGGTATTAAGCTGCATGGCTTTCATTTTAGCGGCAGTTACTTTACCCACACCAAAGAATTTTTCGACCGGCAGCTTTTCCATAAAAGCTTTAATTTTCGATGGGCCGATAAAAGTTAAACCATCGGGTTTATTCATATCAGATGCTACCTTGGCCACAAATTTATTTGTTGATACCCCTGCAGAGGCCGTTAAATTCAGCTCATTTTTAATGGCATCTTTGATTGATTGGGCAATATCGATTGCCGATCCAATACCCAGTTTATCTTCGGTAACATCCAGATAAGCTTCATCTAAAGATAAAGGTTCAATTAAATCAGTGTACCTGCTAAATATTTCCCTGATGGCTTTCGAAGCCGCAGTATAAGCATCAAACCGGGGATACACAAAAATAGCCGTCGGACATAACTGATAGGCTTTACTGGAAGGCATGGCCGAGCGGATGCCATATTGCCGGGCTTCGTAACTTGCCGTAGATACCACCCCGCGGCTGTCGGGCTTGCCACCAACTACAAGCGGTTTTCCGCGGTATTCCGGAAAATCACGCTGCTCTACCGACGCATAAAAAGCATCCATATCGATATGGATAATCTTTCTTAAAGCTATGGTAGTTTCTTCAGACATTGGGATGAAATAAATTTCGCTATTTTTTTTAGCATTATTGAAATAGAATTTTTTTCTTTACAAAATATGGAAAGATCGATCCGCTTTTATAAGAATGCCAAACACGAATGGTATGCCGATATTCCGGAATGGGCAGGGGCCTTAGATGAGCTGCAAATGGTAGAAGGGGCCGATGATTTGTTAAACTGGATAGCCGCATCGACTGGTGAATGTAAATTGCTGCTTGCAGATGAACATTTTGAGCAGGCCGAAATTTTAGAGCTGGTTTACGTTCGTGAAGAGAACCTGGGTGCTGGTGGCGATTATATCTTAGAAACCTTTAAAGGTGATGTTAAAAACCACAGGCTTTGGCTTTGCCATGTTACCGAATTTGTATTTAAACAATTGCCCGAACGAATCTATTTTAAAGAGATAAGTGTTGATTGAAAAGACCCAAACATTTATCATTAAGAAATGAAGGATATTAAGAATAATAGCGCTTATTAAAGTCAATGAATATTTAAATGCCCTCAATTGCCTTATATGGTAAAGTAATGAGTAAAAACTTAGTTTAAAAGATGATCAACCTTATTGAGCAGTGAATCCATTTCGAAGGGCTTTTCCATAAAATCGTTAGCACCGGCGTCCATAGCAGATTGCCTGATATCCCTGCTGGCAGAAATCATCAGTATTGGAATTTCGCGGTATCGCGGATCATTTTTAAGCTGCTTACAGATATCCCTTCCGTCGTAACCACTCATCCAGATATCGAGCATTATTAAATCTGGTTTATTTTTCACCGCATCTATTACCGCCCCGCCGTCATAAGTATAGTCAACCTCATAGCCCATCACCTCCAAAATCATCGTCACAGCGTCAACAATGCCTTCGTCATCGTCTGCAATGAGTATTTTCTTATTTCTCATTTTGTAGTTTTATATCCATTCAGTTCCTGTTATGCATTTTTAAAAGCAAACATGAGCATTAACCTTTTATTATTAATAGCTAAAATCTGTTTTTTGTTTTAAAAATATAAATATTTATTTGTCGGTTTTGAGGCTTTAAAAATGATATAATTTATTGAAAAAACCAGTAAATCTGATCAGTTTTAATAAAGCTTTTGTTGCACCTATTAATTTTTTAGCCCAGCTGAACAGATAATTTTGCGTCGCGTATAAATTATTTAGGATTTTTATACTTTATATTTACAGCATTAATTCAGGTTAATTGAATTTAGTGGCCAAATGGATAGTATTAATATTAAGAAGTTAGCGGAGGCTTTAAATTTATCTACTTCAACAATTTCGAGGGCGTTCAGGGATAATAGCGACATTAATGTGGCTACCAAAGAACGTATATTAGCCAAAGCAAAAGAATTAAACTATCAGCCCAATCATTACGCCAGCAACTTGCGCGAGCAAAAAAGTAAAACCATTGCGGTTATCGTGCCCGAGCTGGCCAACAACTATTTCTCGCAGGCCATTCATGGCATTGAGCGTGTAGCACGCGAAAACGGTTATCATATCCTCATCTACGTAACAGATGATGAATATAAAAAAGAAGTTAATTTTATCCGTCACTTGCACAATGGCAGGGCCGATGGCATTATCATGTCGGTATCGGGCGAGGCCAACGACCATAATTACCTGAATAAATTTGGCGCAAAACGTTTGCCTCTGGTATTTTTCGACAGGATTTACGAAGATATTGAAACCCCGCGGGTAATTACGAACGATTACAACAGTAGTTTTCTGGCTACTGAGCACTTGATAGAGCAGGGGTGTAAGCGCATTGCCTACCTGGTGGTGAACAAAAGTTTATCTATCGGTAAAACCCGTATGCAGGGCTATATCGATGCGCTGGCCAAACATGAGGTGCCATTTGATGAGCATTTGATTGTAGATTGCAGCAACAGCTATGAAGAAAATAGTGTGATCATTAAAGAGGCTTTGACCGAATTAAAGCCCGATGGTGTTTTTACTTCGGTAGAACGTTTGGCCTTTGCTACTTACTATGCCTGTTACGATTTAAAAATCAATATTCCGACTGATTTAAAAGTGATCAGTTTCTCTAGTCTGGAAATTGCACCGTTGCTAAATCCTTCACTTACCACCATCACTCAACCCGCGACAGAAATAGGGGAAGAGTCGGCCCGATTACTGTTCTCCATTTTAGATAATAATGAAGATAAAAACACCCCGAATGAGGTAGTTTTAAGCTCAAAAATTATCGCCCGGAATTCGACTTCAAAAGGCTAAAAAACAGCTCAAAAATTCCCCAATTTTTCAGCTCAAAAATTTCAAAAATTTTCGACACTTAGTGTAAAATACGCAGAATTTCGACTCGTTTTCGGGAACGTTCCCGAAAATTGACTTTAAAATGATCCCGGTTTTTCGGGAACGTTCCCGAAAAATCCGTTAAAAATAGCTTAGTGTAAAAAATACACTTAATTTTTGAATTTAACAATTTTAATTAATTGATTTTCAGATGATTAATAATTTAACAATTATTTAACGTGACTTTTAGTTATGTCGAAAAATGATTTTTATGACCGGAAATTATCAGCCGAAAAACAGCCCGAAATATATTTTTTAAATAAATTTTGAAATGTCGTTACGGGCTGTAAATTAGTCCTATGTGTAAATCACTATAATATTTAACCAAATTTTTATACTTAAACGAGCTTCAAATATGAGAGTATTTTACCTGTTAAAACAGGGGCTTTTGGTGCTGTTAGTTTTTTCAGCATTAATGGTAAAAGCACAAACCGGATCGGTGTCTGGAAAGGTGCTTGACGAAACCGGCTTGCCATTACCTGGTGCTTCCGTAGTTATTAAGGGAACAACCAGAAGTACAGCAACAGACGCAAATGGTGTTTTTAAACTGGCAGGATTATCGAATGGTTCGGTAACCCTATCGGCCAGTTTTATCGGTTATCAAACCCTCGATAAAACAGTTAGCGTTTCGGCAAATGCTACTGTAAATTTTCAATTGGTACCCGATGCCCAAAAACTCAACGAAGTGGTGGTAATTGGTTACGGTACAGCCGAAAAGAAAAACCTGACGGGATCTATCACTACGGTAAATGCCAAAGATTTTCAGAAAGGTACCATTACTACTCCTGAGCAATTGATTCAGGGTAAAGTAGCCGGGGTTAACATTGTTTCCAACAGTGGTCAGCCAGGTGTGGGTAGCACCATCCGTATCCGTGGAGGTGCATCGCTTAATGCCAGTAACGATCCTTTGGTGGTAATTGATGGGGTACCTTTCAGCGGTAACTCAATTGGCAACGCACCAAGTCCGCTATCGTTGGTTAACCCGAACGATATTGAAACTTTTACCGTTTTAAAAGATGCCAATGCAACGGCTATTTACGGTTCGCGCGCCTCGAACGGGGTAATTTTAATTACCACTAAAAAAGGTGCTTCTGGTGCTCCGGTAATTAATTTCAGTACCAACAACTCTATCGCTACGGTAGCTAAAAAAGTAGATATTTTATCATCCGATCAAATCCGCAGTTTTGTAAATGCCAATCCAAATGCTTCTTATGATGATGGCAAGAAATTTACCGCTTTACTGGGCAGTTCAAATACCGACTGGCAGGATGAAATTTATCAGAATGCTTTCTCAACCGATAACAGCTTAAGTATTGCCGGTTCGTTTAAAGGCGTACCTTACCGTGTTTCGGCAGGTTATTTAGATCAGCAAGGACTTTTATTAACCGATCATTTTTCGCGTGGAACTGGTGCTATCAGCATTTCACCTAAATTATTTCAGGATCACTTAAAAATCGATCTGAACCTGAAAGGTGCTTTAACCGAATCGCATTTTGCCAATTCGGGTGCTGTAGGTTCGGCTATTCAATTCGATCCAACGCAATCGGTAACTGCCAACAATAATTTTGGTAACTATTTCGAATGGTTAAGAAGCGATGGTTCGGTAAACCCGAATGCACCGCGCAACCCGGTAGCTTTAATCAGGCTTAACGATAACAATGGTAAAGCCGAAAGAAGTTTTGGAAATGCACGTTTCGATTATTCTTTCCACTTTTTACCTGAATTACATGCCAACTTAAATTTAGGTTATGATATTTCTAAAGGTTATGGTTCAGTACGTGTTCCGGTTTTTGCAGCACAAAGTGTGGCTACCCAAGGTTCTTACACCCGCTCTTTAAACACAGAAACCAATAAGCTTTCTGAGTTTTACTTAAATTATGCCCATACTGCGGCCAGTATTAAAAGCCGTTTCGATGTAACTGCCGGTTACGGTTATTACGACAATTCTAAAACCGGTTACAATTTCCCATCGTACAAAGGAACAGGTGAGGTATTGGTAAATCCGGTTTTCCCTTTCTCTACCGATCGCGATAAATTGCTTTCGTACTATGGCAGGTTTATTTATACTTTGGCCGATAAGTATATCTTATCTGGTACTTTAAGGGCCGATGCTTCTTCTAAATTCTCAGAGAAAAACCGTTGGGGCTATTTCCCTTCAGCAGCCTTTACCTGGAGAATTTCGAACGAAAACTTCCTGAAAAACAGCGAATCAGTATCTGACCTGAAATTGCGTTTAAGCTACGGACAAACTGGTAATAAAGACGGTATCGGTTATTACGATTACCTATCGAAATACTATGCTAACAGCAACACCGGTCAATACCAGATTGGTAATACTTTCTACAATTATTACACGCCTGCTGCTTACGATCCTGATTTGAAATGGGAAACTACAACCACTTACAACGCAGGTTTGGATTACGGTTTTATGAAAGGGCGTTTATACGGAAGTATCGATGTGTACTACAAAAAAACCTCCGATTTGTTAAGCAAAATCAATATTCCGGTAGGTACCAACTTTAACAACGAATTAACCACCAATGTGGGTAATATGGATGTGAGAGGTGCTGAGGCCAGCTTAAATTTCGCAGCTATTAAAACCGAAAATACGAGCTGGGATTTAGGTGTAAATGTTGCTTACAACAAAAGAAAGGTAACCAACCTAACGCTTAACCCTGATCCGGCTTCGAAAGTGGGCGCTGGTGATATTACCGGTGGTACTGGTGTAACTTTAAAATACAATGCGGTTAATCAGATTCCAGGATCATTTTATGTGTACAAACAGGTTTATAATGCTGATGGCAAACCATTGGAAGGTGTTTATGAAGACTTGAACAAGGATGGCGTAATTAATACAAGCGATCAGTATTTCTATAAAGCTCCTGATCCGAACATCACACTAGGCTTCAATACTACTTTTTCCTATAAAAAATGGAGCTTTACCACTTCACTTAGAGCCAACTTTGGCAACTATGTGTACGATAACGTTTCATCAAACTTTGGGATCAGATCGAACATCTTAAGTCCATCGGGGGTAATCAACAACGCATCGACTGATTTCTTATCAACCAATTTCCAGAACAACCAGTTCCTGAGCGATTACTATGTTAAAAATGCTTCGTTCCTGAAAATGGATAACGCAGGTATTTCTTACAACGCGGGTAAATTATCTAAAAACGGAAATACAACGTTAAGAATTTCGGCAAACTGTCAGAACGTTTTCACGGTTACAAACTACAATGGAATTGATCCTGAGCTGAGCAGTGGTATCGATTACAACCTGTATCCACGTCCACGTACATACACTTTAGGTTTAAATGTTGGTTTTTAATAAAGAGAGAGAAATGAAAAATTCATTTAAAACGATATTGGCATCAGGTATTTTATTGTTGTCATTAAATTCATGCAAAAAAGGAGACCTGAACGTTTTGCCTACCAACGATGTAACTTCGGCAAGCGTTTATGCTACTCCGGCTGGTTATAAACAAAGTTTGGTTAAATTGTATGCTGCCTACGCATTAACCAGTTCAACCGGATCAGATAATAGCGATATCGGCGGGTTAAACTCTGGTTTTGCAGACTTTTTACGCTTATTCTGGACTTCGCAGGAGCTGGTAACCGATGAGGCCATCTGCGCCTGGGGTGATACCGGTATTCCGGAACTGGACTACGGTATACCAAGTGTAGATAACCAGTTTTTAAGAGGTTTATACTCAAGAAGTATTTTACAAATCACGGTTTGTAACGAATTCCTGCGCGAAAGCACTCCAGAAAAACTGGCCTCGCGCAACATTACTGGCGCTGATGCTACAGCCATTGCGAAATACCGTGCCGAAGCCCGTTTCCTACGTGCTTACCAATACTGGGTATTGTTAGATGCTTTTGGTAACCCGCCATTCGTTACCGAAAACGACGAGATTGGTAAAGTAGCTCCAAAACAAATTCAAAGAGCAGCTTTATTCGCTTATGTAGAATCGGAACTTAAAGCAATTGAAGGTGATTTAGCTGAACCGCGCGCCAATGAGTATGGCCGTGCCGATAAAGGTGCAGACTGGGCTTTACTTGCCAGGTTATATTTAAATGCACAAGTGTATACTGGTACTGCTAAATATACCGAAGCTATCACTTATTCAAGCAAAGTAATTGCTGCTGGTTATAGCTTAAAAGCCAATTACATGGACCTTTTTAAGGCTGATAACAACATCAATAATACCGAAAACATCCTGACCATAAATTATGATGGGGTAAACGGTACCAACTATGGCGGTACTACTTTCTTAATCAATGCTGGTATTAATGCCGATATGGGTACTGCATCTTATGGCGTGCCAAGTGGTGGCTGGGGTGGCAACAGAACCCGTCAGAATTTGCCTGCCTTATTTCCAGATGCCAATGGCAGCGCCGATAAACGCGGTACTTTCTTTGGTGCAAAAAGCGCGGTAGATGAAATTGGTGTATTTACTGACGGTTTGCGTGTAACCAAATTCAAAAACGTAACTTCAACTGGTGTAACACCTGCATCATTAAACGGTACTTTCAGCTCGCTTGATTTTGCCTTATTTCGTTTGGCAGAGCAATATTTAATTTATGGCGAAGCGGTTGCCCGTGGTGGTTCTGGTGGTACTGCTGCTCAGGCATTAACCTATGTAAATGCGTTACGCCAGCGTGCTTATGGCAATGCCAATGGTAATCTTACCACAGCTGCTTTAACGGTCGATTTTTACCTGGATGAACGTGCGCGCGAGTTGTACTGGGAAGGACACCGCCGTACAGATTTGGTACGTTACGGAAAATTTACCGGTTCTACTTACCTATGGCCATTTAAGGGCGGCGTTAAAGCCGGAACTTCAATTCCAGCACACCGCAACATTTACCCGATTCCGGCAGCAGATTTAATTGCCAACCCGAATCTGGTTCAAAACACAGGTTATTAATCTTCATATTTAATAAAAGATGAAATCAATATTTTTCAAAACCTTAGCCTTTTGCTTCCTGGCTTTATCGCTTTGGTCGTGCAAAAAAGATGAAACCCAAACGGTTTCGGTGGTTGGGACGGCAGGAACATTAACTGCTTCTACAACTGCATTGAATTTGGTACAAGCCAATGGGGCGCAAACAGCGGTTACCTTAAGCTATCCGCTGGCTACTTCAAGTGGTTATGTGGTACCGGTAAATACTACCTTACAATTTGCTTTAAAGGGTACCAACTTTGCAGCACCGAAAGAGATAGTGGTTACCACTAAAACCTATGCACCTACTGTTACCGAAATCAACAACATGATTTTAGCCTTAGGTGGAAAAATTGGTGTAGCTGCCCAGGTAGAAGTACGCTTAAAATCGGGAGCTGCAGTAAACGATTTAACTTATTCCAATATCATTACACTAAGCGCTACGCCATATTTAGCATCTGCATGGATTTATGTGCCAGGTAACTATCAGGGCTGGAACCCGGCAACTGCCGATAGTTTGGTTTCATTAACCAGCAACGGCATATATATTGGTATTATCAAATTTGATGGTAGCAATTTTAAAATTACACCAGAGAAAAAATGGGATGTAGCTTATGGCGATGCTGGTGGTGGTGCAATCAGTACTTCTGGGGGCGATATCGCTTCAGGTGTTGCCGGCTTAAAACAGGTAACGGTTAACCTTACTGCTAAAACTATCAAAATAGAAGATACTAAAGTTTGGGCCGTTATTGGCGATGCAACTCCTGGTAAATGGGATACAGATACCGACATGAAATTTATCAACGATGGTAAAGGAACCTGGAAAGTAACCACCAACCTTACAGCAGGTTCAATTAAATTCAGACAAGACCATAAGTGGGATGTTAACCTGGGTGGCAGCGGTGGTAATTTAACAGCTGGTGGCGCTGATATTGCAGTAGCTGCAGCAGGTAATTATACCATTACACTCGATGTAACCGGTAGTAAATATACCCTTGTTAAAAATTAATCATTAACTAAAATCGCCCTGTAAGGATCGTTTTGATCTTTGCAGGGTTTTTTTAACCTTTTAAAGTTTAAGCATGATCAGATTTCTTACCTCAGCAATTTTTTCTTCCGTTCTTTCTTTAAATAAAAATGCTCAAACTAAAATCCAGTCTAAAACCAAACCGACCGGATTAAAAAAAATATTCATTATTCTGGTGCTGCTATCGTCTAGTACCAGTCTCTTTGCCCAAAAATTAGAACGTATTGAACCCATGTTCTGGTTTACCGGCATGCAAAACCCTAAATTACAATTATTGGTACATGGCGATCAGATTGCCCGTACAACCGTAACCTTAAATTATCCTGGCGTTAAACTCGTTAAGGTAAATAAAGTAGAAAATCCAAATTACCTTTTCCTCGATTTAAGCCTTTCGGCAACCGTAAAATCGGGAACGTTCCCAATTAACTTTCTCGTAAACGGCAAAAAAATATTCAGTTACAGCTACGAATTAAAAACCCGCGATAAAAGCGCAGGCCGGATTCAAGGCGTAACGCAAAAAGATTTCATTTACCTGTTAATGCCCGATCGCTTCGCCAATGGCGATAAAACCAATGATGTGGTGAAGGGCTTAAATGAAACCGCCTTAAACCGCGATAGCATGTACTACCGCCACGGCGGCGACATACAAGGAGTGATGAATCACCTCGATTACCTGAAAGATTTAGGCGTAACTACCGTTTGGATGACCCCGGAGGTAGAAAACGATATGGCTCAGGCTTCTTATCATGGCTATGCCGTAACCGATCACTATAAAATCGATCCGCGTTATGGAACGAATGCGCTTTACAAACAATATGTAGCTGCTGCCCACGCCAAAGGTATGAAAGTGATTAAAGATATTGTACACAACCATATTGGCACCCAGCACTGGTTTTATAAAGATTTACCGATGAAAAGCTGGTTAAACCAATGGCCAAAATATACCCAAACCAGTTACCGCGATCAAACCGTAATGGATACCCATGCCGCTACTGCCGACCGCAAGCAAATGCTGAATGGCTGGTTTGTACCTTCGATGCCCGATTTAAACGAGCAAAATCCTTATGTCCAAAATTACCTGACCCAAAATCACATCTGGTGGATTGAATATGCAGGTATCGACGGACTGCGTTTAGATACCTATCCTTATAACGACCCGGCTTACATGGCCGATTGGGCCGTTAAAATTAAAGCAGAGTTTCCTAGGCTGTCGATTTTTGGCGAAACCTTTGTAAACGGTGTTGCTAACCAGGCCTTTTTTACCCAGGGCAATACCGTAAACCGCGGTTTCGATACACATTTGCCAGGCATTACCGATATGGCCGTTAAAGATGCCATTTACGAAGCTTTGAACGGCAAAAACGGCTGGACAGATGGCATTAACCGGTTATACGATGTAGTTGCGCACGACTTTTTATACCAGGATCCAACCCGCAATTGCATTGCACTCGATAACCACGATATGAGCCGTTTTTACTCGGTAGTGAACGAAGATTTCGATAAATATAAAATGGGGATGGCCATCTTATTAACCATGCGCGGTATCCCGCAAATGTACTATGGCACCGAAATTCTGATGAAAAACTTCTCCAATCCTGATGGTCTGGTACGCTCTGATTTTCCAGGTGGATGGGAAGGTGACAAAAAAGATAAGTTCGTGGCCGATGGTCGCACAGCAAAAGAAAACGAAGCTTTCAATTTTGTTAGAACGCTGGCCAATTTCCGTAAAAATAGCGCAGCCCTGCAAAACGGAAAGCTGATGCAGTTTGTACCACAGGATGATGTGTATGTGTATTTCCGCTACAATGCCGAACCAAAAGGCGCTGTAATGGTTATTGTAAACAACACAGAAAAAGAGAAATCATTAAACACCGATCGCTTCGCCGAAAGAACAACTGGCATTACAACTGCTAAAAATGTAATCTCCGGAGAGAACATCGATTTTAAAAACATTAAAGTGCCTGCCAAGACAACGTTAGTACTCGAATTAAATTAATTTATTGCCGTCGACTTCAGTCTACGGCCAGAAATAGAAAGATGCAAGAAAATCTCAAATCTCAAATCTCAGGTCTCAAATCTCAAATAAAGGCTTGTCTCTTCGATCTGGATGGCGTGCTGGTTGATACCGCCGTGTACCACTATCAGGCCTGGAAACGTTTGGCCAATACCATGGGTTTCGATTTTACCGAAGTGCAGAACGAGCAGTTGAAAGGGGTAAGCAGGGTAGAGAGTTTAAATAAGATTTTAGCCTGGGGTGGGGTAACCAAAACCGATACCGAGAAAGAAGAACTGGCTACTTTAAAAAATAGCTGGTATGTAGATATGATCACCAAAATGACTCCAGCAGAGGTTTTGCCGGGTACGGTCGAATTCCTTACAGCCATTCATCAGGCGGGTTATAAACTGGCATTGGGCTCTGCAAGTAAAAACTCGGCAACGATATTAGAAAGAACGCAACTGGCGCATTTCTTTGATGAAATTGTGGACGGTAATATGGTTACCAAATCCAAACCCGATCCCGAAGTTTTTTTAAAGGGCGCATCACTCTTAGGTTTCAAGCCAGAAGAATGCGTGGTTTTTGAGGATGCTGTAGCCGGTGTAGAAGCTGCCAAAAGAGGAGGAATGAAAGCCATTGGAATTGGTGAAAAAAGTGTGCTTACCGAAGCTGACAAGGTAGTAAGCGGATTGGATAAATTAACAGTAAAGGATTTAGAAGAATTGTAAAGGAGCAGCAAGTAAGTAGCAAGTATCAAGTGTGGTTTTATCTTGATACCTAATACCAATTACTTGATACTAACTACTTGATACTAGAAAATGAAGAATTACATTAAAGCAGATGAGTGGAACATTATCGAAGAAGGTTTTGATCCACATTTAAATAAAATTTCGGAAAGTATTTTCAGTTTAGGTAATGGCCGCATGGGGCAACGTGCCAATTTTGAAGAAACTTACACCGGCGAAACCCTGTTGGGCAACTATGTAGCAGGGGTATATTATCCCGATAAAACCCGTGTGGGCTGGTGGAAAAACGGTTATCCTGAATATTTTGCCAAAGTTTTAAATGCCGCAAATTGGGTGGGGATTGGAGTTAAAATCGACGATGAAGTACTTGATTTGGCTACTGCAGCGGTGAGCGATTTTAAACGGGTACTGAATATGCACGAAGGATACCTGGAGCGTACTTTCACTGCTAAATTAAAAAGCGGCAAGACAGTTAAAGTTAAAGCTACCCGTTTTTGTAGCATTGCCGATGATGAAGTAGGAGCAATCCGTTACAGCATTACACCTTTAAACTTCGAAGGAACCTTAACTTTAACTCCCTTTATTGATGGTGATGTTAAAAATCAGGATAGCAACTACGATGAAAAATTCTGGGATCAGGTAACTGATCAAATTTCTGGTGCTGAGGCTTATATTCAGCTAAGAACCAAGAAAACCGAATTTGAAGTTTGCACCGGAAGCCATATTCAGGTTTACCAAAACGGCCAACCGTTAGCTATTGATACTACAGAAGTACGCAAAGAAAAATTTGTAGGTCAAACTTTTGCTGTAGCGGTTAAAACAAATGAAGAAGTAACGCTGATTAAAATTGCGGCCAATTTATCTTCCGAAAATTATCCTAAAGATGCACTTTTAAAAGAAACCCAATCGGTTATTGCCAGCGCTGTAGCTAAAGGTTTCGATACCTTATTGCAGGAACAGGCTGCGGCATGGGCCACCAAATGGGAAGAAAGCGATATCGTAATTGAAGGTGATGTAGCTGCCCAGCAAGCTATCCGTTTCAATATTTTTCAATTGTTTCAAACCTATACCGGTAAAGACGACCGGCTAAACATCGGTCCGAAAGGATTTACAGGCGAGAAATACGGAGGCTCTACTTACTGGGATACTGAAGCTTATTGTGTTCCTTTTTACCTGGCAACCGCTCCGCAGGAAGTAAGTAAAAATCTGTTGGTTTATCGCCACAAGCAATTGGACAAAGCCATAGAAAATGCAGCTAAATTAGGTTTCAAAGATGGAGCAGCATTGTATCCGATGGTAACCATGAACGGAGAAGAATGCCATAACGAATGGGAAATTACCTTCGAAGAAATACACCGCAACGGCGCCATTGCTTTTGCCATTTATAACTACATCCGCTATACTGGTGATGAAAGTTACCTGGCCGACTACGGTTTGGAAGTGTTAATAAGCATTGCCCGTTTTTGGAAACAACGTGTTAACTGGAGCAACGAAAAACAGCAATATGTAATGCTTGGCGTAACCGGACCTAACGAATACGAGAATAACGTAAACAACAACTGGTACACCAATTTACTGGCTACCTGGTGCATGAAATATGCTACCGAAGCTGCTGAAATTGTACAAAAACAACAACCAGAAAAATACAACAGCCTGGTTAAAAGCTTAAGTTTCGACCAGAAAGAATTTGCTGACTGGGCCGATATTATCGAAAAGATGTACTATCCGGAAGATAAAGCGCAGGGTATTTTCTTACAGCAGGATGGTTACCTGGATAAAGAGCAGATTTTGGTTAAAGATTTACCGGCAAGCGAAAGACCAATTAACCAGAAATGGAGCTGGGATCGCATATTACGCTCGTGCTTTATTAAACAGGCCGATGTTTTACAGGGATTGTATTTCTTTGAGGAAGATTACGATTTAGAAACCATCAGGAGAAACTTCGATTTCTATGAACCGCGTACCGTTCACGAAAGTTCTTTATCACCTTGTGTGCATAGCATTTTGGCTGCCAAATTAAATGATGAAGCACGTGCTTACGAATTTTATCTGCGTACTGCCCGTTTAGATCTCGACGATTATAACAACGATACCGAAGATGGATTGCACATTACCTCTATGGCAGGTACCTGGATGAGTGTTGTAGAAGGCTTTGCAGGTATGCGTGTACGCAACGGCAAATTGCAGTTTAACCCATTCTTACCTGGCAAATGGAAATCGTTTTCTTTCACCATTGGTTTCAGGGGAGCTACTTTAAAAATTAATATTGCAGAAAACGGCATAAACATTAAAAACAACAGCACTGTAGGCTTGGAAATCGGTATCAGAAACCAATTTTATCAATTGGATGGAAATGCCGAAATTGAAGTAAATAACGCCGCGTTGGTATGATTCTAGCTGTAAAACGTAAAATGGAAAATGTATCTTTCTCAATGATCCGTCATTGCGAGGAGGAACGACGAAGCAATCTCACTAGGATAGCATGCTTTGTGTCAATTCTATTTTTACTAATTTCATCATCATCCTTTGCACAAAAACAGCCCCGAAAAATGAACGATAAACAAATCGTTATCTATCAGTTACTGCCCCGTTTATTCGGGAATAAAAATACGACCAATATCCCTTACGGCACCATTCAGCAAAATGGTTCGGGTAAGTTTAACGATATTACCGATAAAGCTTTAGATGGGATTAAAGAACTGCATGTAAACTACGTTTGGTACACTGGTGCAATTGCGCATGCCAGTTTAACCGATTATTCGGCCTACGGAATCAAGGTAGATGATGCCGATGTGGTGAAAGGAAGGGCAGGTTCGCCTTATGCCATCCGCGATTATTACGATGTAGATCCCGATTTGGCTGTCGATGTTAAAAACCGCATGCAGGAGTTTGAATCGCTGGTAAAAAGAACCCATGCTAAAAACCTGAAAGTAATTATCGATTTTGTGCCCAACCATGTGGCGCGAAGTTATCATTCTTATGCCAAGCCTAAAAATGTGGTCGATTTTGGTGAACAGGATGATGTAACACAGGGTTTTAGTGCGAAAAATGATTTTTACTACATTCCCGGACAAAAATTTCTGGTTCCGCAGCATGAACCTAAACAAACGCCGGTTGCCGTTTTGCAAGATGGAAAGTTTGATGAAAATCCCGCAAAAGCAACGGGTAACAATGTGTTTGCTGCCCAACCCAAATACGACGATTGGTTCGAAACCATTAAGTTAAATTATGGAGTTGATTATCAGAATGGAGAGAAAACTTATTTTGATCCCATCCCGCCGGTTTGGTTAAAAATGCGCGATATTTTAATCTACTGGACCCATAAAGGAGTAGATGGTTTCCGTTGCGATATGGCCGAAATGGTACCTATTGCTTTCTGGAACTGGGTGATTCCACAAGTTAAAAAGGAGAACCCTGATTTAATTTTCCTGGGCGAAGCCTATAATCCACAGGTTTACAAACAATATTTAGACGAAGGTAAATTCGATTACCTTTACGATAAAGTAGGTTTATATGATGGCTTAAAAAGGTTGATCAGGAACGAATCAAACGCTGATGTAAAAGAGATCAGTAAGGTTTGGCAGAAAGAAAGTGCCGGTTTTGGCCATCACATGTTGCGGTTTTTAGAAAACCACGATGAAGAACGTATTGCTTCATTAGGTTTTGCCGGTAAGGCTGAGCTGGCTTTACCCGCTATGGTAGTTTCAGCTACTTTAGGCGCTGGCCCCGTAATGCTTTATTTTGGTCAGGAGGTTGGTGAGCCCGGAAAAGGAGAAGAGGGTTTTGGTGGCGACGATAACCGCACTACCATTTTCGATTACTGGGGTGTACCCAACCATCAGCAATGGATGAACGGCGGTGCTTTTGATGGAGGAAAATTAACTGATGATCAGAAAAAGTTAAGGGCTTACTATCAACAACTGCTAAAGGTAACCACCAGTAGCGATGCAATTGTGCATGGCGATATTTATGAAGTTCCGTTAAGTGGAAATATGAATAACCGCATGTATGCTTTTATCCGTTACTCGGGCAAACAACGTTTGTTGGTGGTGGCTAATTTCGACAGAAAGGAAACTTTAACCGCGAACATCGAAATCCCGGATCAGATTTTAAAGGTAAAATCTTCAGACCCGGTTACAGAGCTGCTGACCAATAAAAAATTAAACATCCCTGCAGGAACGGCAATACCCGTTAAGGTTGGACCAGTTTCGGCGCAGGTAATAGCGTTTTAAAATAATGATGCATTAACCGCTAGAACGTAGAGCGCCATGCGCCATACGCTTAGCGCTTAGACTAAAGAAAATGAGCTTAAAAACAGTATTCGAGAATCCGAAATTAACACTCGTTCAGATTATCAACATGAGCGTAGGTTTTTTCGGTATCCAGTTTGGTTGGGATCTGCAACGTGCCAATATGGGCCGTATTTACGAAAACCTTGGTGCCAATCCCGATCAGGTTCCTTTATTGTTTTTAGCAGCACCGCTAACTGGTCTGTTGGTGCAACCTGTTATTGGCTACCTGAGTGATCGTACCTGGCACCCAAGATGGGGCAGGAGAAGGCCATACTTTCTAATCGGCGCCATTGTAAGCAGCATAGCCTTAATTTTTATGCCACACAGCAGTGTATTATGGATGGCTGCAGGTTTATTGTGGATTTTGGATGTTTTCGGAAATATTGCCATGGAACCTTTCCGCGCTTTTGTTACCGATAAATTGCCCGATAGTCAGGTTAACCGCGGTTTTATTATGCAAAGCATGATGATTGGCCTGGGGGGGAGCGTAGCCTCAGCCTTACCATGGATCATGAATAATATTTTCCATTTAACCAATACAGCCGAGCAGGGCAGCATTCCGGAAAATGTAAAGTTCTCTTTTTATATCGGTGCATTTTTCTTTTTTGCAGCGGTACTGTGGACGGTTTTTACCACTAAAGAATATCCTCCACAGGATGTTGATTTTAAAGAAAAAGTAAAAGCCAGCAACAAAGGTTTTGGTGGCGGTGCCAAAGAAATTTTTCAGGCCTTGCGCAATATGCCTAAAAGAATGCAGGTAGTTTCGCTGGTTCAGTTTTTTACCTGGCCAGGTTTATTTTTAATGTGGTTTTATTATACCACGGCGGTTGCGGTTAATGTCTTTGGCGGTAAAGATGCAGCCGATCCGGTTTATGCCCACGGCGCCGATTTTGGTAGTTTAACACTGGCTTATTATAGTGTAGTAACTTTCCTTTTTGCTTTAATTCTTCCTAAAATAGCCGATGCTTTAGGCCGTAAAACTACCCACGCGCTTTGTTTAATTTGTGGAGCTGTTGGCTTAATCAGTGTGGCCTGGGTGCATGATAAAAATATGCTCTATTTGTGTATGACAGGGGTTGGTATTGCCTGGGCAAGTATCCTTTCTATGCCTTATGCGATGTTAAGTGGTTCCTTACCAAAAGATAAAATTGGTATTTATATGGGTATTTTCAATTTCTTTATCGTACTGCCCGAAATTATAGCCTCGCTGGGTTTTGGCTGGCTAATGCGCAATGTATTAAATAACGACAGATTACTGGCCGTTCAGTTGGGTGGCGGTTTAATGATTCTGGCCGCTGTAATTTGCTATGTGTTTATCCGAGAAAAGAAAACTGATGAAGTATTGGCCGCTAAACTGGAAGTCGAAGAAAACAGAAGTGTTTAATCAGAATTTAATCCAAAAATAGTCACTGACTAAGTGCAAAATATTAACCACAGAGTCAACAAAGAAAAACACAGAGAAAACGGAGTCCATTTTAAGTCTCAATGTGCTCTGTGAAAACTTTGCGGCCTCGGTGGTAAGAACCAACAATAATCTAACCAAATGAAAAAAGTATTTTATCTCTTGCTGTTAGTAGCAGCAACGCATACCGCCTGCAAAAAAGCGGCTACAGATACCCCGGAGCCTACACCTGTTAATCAAACAGCCGATTTACCGGCAGGAGCCAAAGATGGCGTGGCCTTCATTAATAATGGTACTTCGGCTATTGTAACCCTATACGCGCCCGGTAAAACTTCGGTTGCGCTAATTGGCGATTTTAATAACTGGTCAGCAACGGCTTCGGTAATGAAAAAGACATCCGATGGCAATACCTGGTGGGTACAAATTGATAACCTTAACCCCGCTACCGAATATGCCTACCAGTTTGTTGTTGATGGAAACCTGAAAGTGGCCGATCCCTATTGCGAAAAAGTGCTCGATCCGGATAACGATCAATATATTGCGGCAACAGTATATCCGAACTTAAAAGCTTATCCAACAGGTAAAACAACTGGTATTGTGAGTACAATGCAGGCGAATCAGCCGGTTTATAACTGGAAAAATACCAGCTTTACCCGCCCGGATAAAAACAACCTGGTGATTTACGAATTATTGGTGCGCGATTTTACTACTGAGCACAGTTATGCATCCACGCTTGCAAAATTGGATTATTTAATTGGCTTGGGGATAAATGCTGTTGAATTAATGCCCGTTAACGAGTTTGAAGGCAATTTAAGCTGGGGCTACAATCCATCTTTTTATTTCGCACCAGATAAATATTATGGCACCAAAACGGCATTGCAAAATTTTATTGATGAGTGTCACGGTCGTGGTATTGCCGTAATTATGGATATGGTGCTAAACCATTCCTTTGGTCAATCGCCTATGGTACAGTTGTATTTTGATGGCGCTAAGCCTACTACTTCGAGCCCCTGGTTTAATGTAGATGCCAGGCATCCTTTTAATGTGGGTTATGATTTTAACCATGAAAGCCAGGCAACTAAAAAGTTTTCGAAAGATGTAATGAAATTCTGGATGCAGCAGTACAAAATAGATGGTTTCCGATTCGATTTATCAAAAGGTTTTACCCAGAAAGCTTCAACAGATGATGCGCAGTTTAGGTTGTATGATGCCGGCCGGGTGGCCATCTGGAAAGATTACAACAGTTACATCAAAAGTATCGATCCGAATTTTTATGTGATATTGGAACATTTTGCAGAAGAATCGGAAGAAAAAGTATTGGCCGACGAGGGCATGATGCTTTGGAATAACCTGAACCACGATATGAACGAGGCTACCATGGGCTGGTTAGGAGGTTCTAATTTTCAGTGGGGATTTTATACCAATCATGGTTTTACCAAATCAGAAAACCTGGTAAGTTATGGCGAAAGTCACGACGAAGAACGCCTGAATTTCAAAAACATCCGCTATGGAAATGGATCTGGTAGTTATATGATTAAGGGTAACCTCGCTACATCTTTAAAAAGGGAAGAATTGATTGCCGCATTTTTATTTGGCATGCCTGGCCCTAAAATGATCTGGCAGTTTGGCGAACTCGGTTATGATGTAAGTATCGATTTTAATGGACGCACCGGCGATAAACCCATCAAATGGGAATATTTCAGCGATCCAAGTCGCAAAGCACTGTACGATGCTTACGCCAAATTCATCAGGTTAAAGAAGAGCAACAGCATTTTTAACTCCACTAATTTCACTTACAACCTGGCTGGTGGCATTAAATACATTAAATTAACTGAAGGCAGCAACACTGTTGTGGTAGTTGGTAATTTTGATGTGGTAAACCAAAGTGCCAATATCGATTTTGGTGCGGCGGGTACATGGCTAGATGCGGTAGGCAGCAATGTTAGTCTGGCTTCGGGCATGTACACTGCAAACTTAGCACCGGGCGAATACCATATTTTTAGTAAAGTTGCTTTAAAGTAATTACAACCTCGCAGGTTTTAGAAATCTGCGAGGTTTGATATTAAAAACCTGCGAGGTTTATTAAACCGGTTGGTAATAATCTTGTTGTTTTTAGTTAATATTGCTTTAACAACAAAGCATCCTAAATGAAAGATAAATTAGCGCATCACTTACTCTGGGAACGGCTACGCGCCGGCGATAAGGATGCGTTTTTTGATCTCTATTCGGAACTTTATTACCCGCTGGTAAATTTCGGCATCAGGGTCTGTGCCGATGCCGACACTTCTGGCGAAGCTACCGATCAGGTTTTTACAACCATTTGGGAGAAGCACGAAACCTTAACCCGGGTCGACAATGTTGAAGCCTATCTTCGTACTTTTTTAAAACGTAAACTGCTGCGGATTCTGGAAAGAAAACGTAAAATCAGCGATGCGCTTTTTAATGCAGGTGCCGATGGCGACTGGATGGAAATGAGCTACGAAGAATTTATTGTTAAAGTACAAAGCGACGAACTGGTGAAACATCAGCTTAAAAGTGCTTTAGAAAAACTTACCTTCCGCCAAAAGCAACTTATCCATTTAAAGTTTTTTGATGGTTTCAGCTATGAGCAAATTGCCGAACAAACCAACCAAACCATTAAAACAGCCTACAATACCATTTACGATGCACTAAAAATATTAAGGAAAGAGTTTAAAAGCTAATCCCATGGTTGGTGACTCTAATTCCATGGTTGGTGGCCCACCAACCAACTAAGACTCTATGCCACCACCATGGCGAATTAAATTTCTTCATTTCCTGTACTTCCAGTGCACATATTTGGTTAGGTTAAAAAAAAGTTAAAATTTTCTTAGGAAAAAGTAAAGCTTTTTGGCACTGTTATATAAAAGGCAAATTAGCATGGTTGATAGAAGTAAATTCAATGCAGAAGACTTCCTTGTGGATAGCACTTTTCAGCAGTATTGTGCTGGAACAGATCCACTATGCATTGGATATTGGGAGAAATACATTAATGCCCACCCCGAGCAGGCAGCAGTAATAGCTGAGGCGAAAAAATTATACGTAATACTGAGTGGAAATAAGCGCCCGTTAAACAAACAGCGCGAAAATTTAGCAGAAACCCTGTTCCCCGTAGTAGAAACCGTGAAGCTTAAAAATTACTTATGGCTTAAAATTGCAGCTACCGTAGTGCTGGTGTTGGGTTCGGTGTTTTTATATCGTACATACCTTAACAAAAGCACTCAAAGTGCAGTGCCGGAGATTTACAGTTTTACCACTAAAAGCGGTGAGCGTAAAAAAATTATGCTGCAGGATGGTACCTCGGTTTTGCTCAATGCAAAGAGTAATTTAACCGTTAGTAAAGATTTTAACGATAAATGCCGTGAAGTAACTTTAACCGGAGAGGCTTTTTTTGATGTAGCACACGATAAAGCCAAACCCTTTAAAGTGCACACTACCGATTTTAACATCAATGTACTCGGTACCGCATTTAATGTGAAAGCTTACGCTGACGAAATTACTTCGGAAGCCACCTTGATTCGTGGTTTGATTACCATGGAAGCTACGAGTGGGAATGGCGGTATTATTACCTTAAAACCAAGTCAGAAGGTAACCTTTTACAAAACAATTGCACAAAAGCAGCCCGCTAAACTGGTTAAACCCACTGCACCAAAGCCCGAAATTACCATTAACCATTATACCAAGATTAAGGATAGTACCATTGTAGAAACAGCCTGGACCCAAAACCGTATCGAAATTTACGACCAGGATTTTGATGAAATTAAAAACATCCTCGAAAAATGGTACAACGTAGAAATCAGCTTCAAAAATCCGGAGATTGAAAAATACCGCTTTACTGCAACCATTACCAACGAGACCATAGCAGAAGTTTTACAAGCATTACAACAAACCGAAAACAATTTTAAATATGAGATAAAAGGAAAAAAGATCACCATTTCGAAATAGGAACAAAAAAAGGACGGTGTTGGAGCACCGCCCTTATAGGTTTCCTTCTTGATTAATTAATGGCAGTTTATGCGCAAACAGATTGCTGCCAAGAACTTATGCAACCAAAAAAAACAAAAATATGATTAATTATTACTTACTGCAAGGGCATCCGAGATACCGGAGGCTTTTAAAATTCATTATGCTAATGAAACTAGCCTGTATTATGGTTTTCATTACCTGCCTTAATGTTTCAGCATCTGTTTTTTCCCAGGAAAAAATTTCGTTAGATGTGAAGAAAACAAAGCTGGCAAAGGTTTTACAGATTATTGAGCAGCAAAGCAGTTACCATTTTGTTTACAGCTCTTCTTATGTACCGGTAAACCGGGATGTAAGCATTACTGTAACCAATACTTTGGTTACCGATGTGCTGGCAGCCATTTTAAACAGAACGAACCTGAAATATTCTGTTTCTGATGGTGGCTTAATTGTCATTAGCAAGAATAAAGAAGTCCCAATTACAGGAACTGTAAAAGATGCACTTGGAGGTGCTTTACCCGGTGCCAGTGTGCGGGTAAAAGGAACGGGTATCGGTACCTCAACCGATGTAAATGGAAAGTTTGCCTTAAATGCACCCGAAAATGCTATTCTGGTAGTTTCTTATGCAGGTTTTCAAACCAAAGAAATTGCAATTAGTACCAAAACCGTTATCGATATTGTACTTACCGAAGATACCAAGCAATTAACGGATGTAGTGGTTACGGCTTTGGGCATTAAAAAAGAAAGAAGAGCTTTGGGCTATTCGGTTACGCAGGTAGGCGGCGAAACTTTAACCCAGGCGAGGGAAAATAGTGTGCTCAATTCCTTGGTAGGTAAAGTTGCCGGTTTAGATGTGAGTTCAACATCAGGTGGCGCAGGCGCGGCAACCAGTGTAATTATCCGCGGGGTTTCCAGTTTAGGCCAAAGTAGTCAGCCACTATATGTAATTAATGGTATCCCTATGGAGAGCGAGCCTGTTGGCCGTTTCAATGCCAATTCGGTGGGCAACTCTGGCGGACAATACGACAATGCTCCCGATCGTGGCGATGCGATTGGTAATTTAAATCCCGATGATATCGAAAGCATTTCGGTTTTAAAAGGTGCCGCTGCAGCAGCATTGTATGGGTATCGTGCTAAATCAGGAGTAATTTTAATCACCACCAAAAGTGGCAAAGGCAACAGCATTGAATTTAACAGCAATTACGTGGCCGAGCAGATTATGGACCGCACCAACTGGCAGTATGTTTATGGTCAGGGCGTAAACGGGCAAAAACCGGCTACACAACTGGCAGCAGCTTCAACAGGTGGTTCCAGCTGGGGTGCACGACTGGATGGTTCGAACGTGGTGCAGTTTGATGGGGTAAGCAGGCCTTATTCTGCTCAACAAGATAACATCGAAGATTTTTACAAAACCGGTAATAGCTTTACCAATACCCTGGCTTTAAATAAAACGTTTACAGGCGGAGTAATCCGCGTTTCGGGCAGCGACTTGCACAACAACTCAGTAGTGCCCAATTCAGGTTTAAACAGACAGAACTTTACTTTGTCGAGTACTTTCGATCCGATAAAAAACCTCGTAGTTGATGCCCGTTTCAATTACATTTTAGAACAGGCTAAAAACCGGCCAATGGTTTCGGATGGTGCTGGTAATGCCAATTACAATGCTGCATTTTTACCAACCAGTGTAAATATTAACGATTTAAAACCCTGGAAAAATGATAAAGGAAACGAAATCCTGTACAATACAGGTAATCCCTATGCTACCAACCCCTGGTTTGCAGCTTACGAGTTTATCCACAACACCAAAAAAGAACGTTTATTAAGTTCGGCAAATGCCAAATATACTTTTGATAATGGCTTGTTTTTACAGGCAAGGGCTGGAAGAGATGCCTACAACGAAACTTATCTGGGCGTAACACCTTCCGGAACTGCTTACGATACTGATGGTGGTTTTACCGAACAATTAACAAATTTTTCTGATATTAATGTAGATGGATTAATCGGTAAATCGTTCAAAATAGACGATTTCGCAATTACCCCTAACATTGGTGCCAGTTACCGCCGCACCAAATTAACGCAAACAACCAATCAGGGAGGCTCTTTCCAGATCCCTGGCATCTATACTTTATCCAATACCGGTGGAAAAACTGTTAGTGTGGTACAAAGCGACCAGGAAACACAATCTGTTTACGGTACTTTAGAATTAACCTATAAAGATATCTTCTATTTAACTGCCAGCGGAAGAAGCGACTGGTTTTCTACTTTGGCTACACCAGGAAAGGACAATAAGCTAAGTGTGTTTTATCCTGCCATTAGTGGTTCATTTGTTTTTTCTGAGCTGTGGAAACCATCTTTCTTAAGCTTTGGTAAATTAAGGGCAGGTTATGCCGTAGTGGGTCAGGGTGCCTTACCATTTAAAACACAATTGTATTATAATCTGCGTAGCGAAACCGTTAACGGAAGTCCGATTGGTAATATTGTAAATTCATCTATTCCCAATGCTTCACTATTTGCCTCTAAAGCTAAAGAACTCGAGATTGGTACCGAGATGCGCTTCTTTGGCGATAGGTTAAATGTTGATTTTACCTGGTACAATAAAAAATCGAGCGATGAAATTTTGGATGTACCCACCTCCACCACTACAGGTTACAATGGTGCCACTTTAAACATTGGCGAACTGCAGAACAAAGGTATTGAAGCTTTAATTTCTGGCGTGGTGCTAAAGAATAAAGATTTCAGCTGGACATCCAGTGTTAACGGATCATATAACGATAATAAAGTAATTACGCTGGCTCCGGGCACAGCTTCACAACTGCTGGCCACTTCCAGAAGTAATGTGGGCTTTTTACAAAATATAGCCGGATTGCCTGTGGGACAGGTAATGGCCTACGATTTTAAGTACGATGCCAGTGGCAATATACTTAAAGATGCCAATGGAGCTCCCGAAAGAGGCGAATTAAAAGCCTATGGCTCTGCCTATAGCAAATGGAGCGGAGGCTGGAACAACGAATTTAATTATAAGGGTGTAAACCTTTCGTTTTTAATAGATGGTAAATGGGGTGGTAAAATCTTCTCGGCAACCGATTATTATGGCTATGTGTTTGGATTGCACCAGGCTACTTTAGAAAACCGCGATGCGCTGGGTGTAAATGCAGCCAATTATTACACCACCTATGCCAATAATGTTTCAAAACAATTTGTTCAGGATGCCAGCTTTGTCAAATTCAGGCAGGTAATATTAGGTTATAATTTCCCGGCCAAAATGTTTAACAATAAGATTAAAGGCCTCAATTTAAGTTTTGTTGGGCGTAACTTATTCATCATCATGAAAAAGACAGATAACATCGATCCCGAATCGAGTTACAATGCCACTTTTCCGGGGATGGAGTTGGGTGGTGTGCCACCCGTACGTACCTATGGTTTAAATTTAAGTGTTAAGTTATAATCCTTTAAACGAATTGAAAATGAAAACGATCCTAAAATTATACGTGCCACTTATCTTATCCGGATTAACCCTGATAACAGGTTGTACCAAAGACTTCGAAAAAATTAATACAGACCCGGTTTCGGTTGGGCAAGAACAATATAATCCCAATTATTTATTATCAACCGCCCAGTTAAATTATACCGGAAGCATCGATTTTGCTTACGAAACCTGGCGTGGCAATTTAATTTATGCTTCTACCATGATGCAGGGCATGTCATCGGTAATTGGTTATTGGGCAGGCGATAAATATCTGCTGAATGAAGGTTATACGGCAGCGTACTGGGAAAAAGCTTATCCCGATCAGGTAAAATATGCCGCCGATCTGGTAGAATTTACCAAAGGCAAAGCACAATACAATAACGTTTATCAAATGGGCAGGATTTGGAAAGCCTTAATTTTTGAGCGTTTAACCGATTTATATGGCGATGTACCTTATTTTGATGCAGGTAAAGGCTATTATACCGGCAATTTATATCCGAAATACGATGCACAACAAGCCATTTATACCGATTTATTAAAAGAAGTGGATGAGGCAGGTAATGCACTTAATGCAAGTGGCGATGCGGTAACCGGCGATTTGGTTTTTGCAGGCGATATTGCCAAATGGAAACGTTTTGCGGCAAGTTTAATGTTGCGCATGGCCATGAGGCTAACTAAAGCCGACGCTACTTTAGCCCAAACTTATATCAATAAAGCGGTGGGCAAAACCATGACAAGCGATGCCGACAATGCATTTTTTAAACATGATATCAACGGCAGTCGTGTTACACAGAACAGAAATGCACAGGTTTTACTCGGCGATGGCGGTCAGGAGAACTTCTACACCCGCTGGAGCAGTACTTTTATCAACTACCTGAAAACAAATAACGACCCGCGTTTAAGTAAAGTGGCTGTAACCAAGTTGTATTTAACTGATGGCACTAAAGATCAGAACCCGGCTTACATAACTACTGCTGCGGTACAAAAAGGAATGCCTAATGGTAAAGATTTGAGTGGCATTGCCGGCAGGGATGTGCGTCAGGATCCATCTTATACCGATTTTACAGATTATTCTTCGCCGAACCCCGGCATGCTGAAGAGAAATGGGAATACCTTTATTCTTACCTATGCAGAAACCGAGCTACTTTGGGCAGAAGCTGCACAACGTTATGGTATTGGTGGTTCGGCTGCTACGCACTACAACGCTGGTGTAACTTCAGCCATGACTTACCTTTCGCAATACGATGCCGCCATGGCAGTTAGTGCAACCGATGCTGCAGCCTACCTTACTGCACATCCTTACGTTCCTGCAAACGGTTTAGATATGATTGCCACTCAATATTGGGCACATACCATTACTATGCTCGATTTTTACGAAACCTGGTCTAACTGGAGAAGAACCGGACTTCCGGCTTTGGTGCCTATTGTATATCCAAATACCAATACCGGTGGCTCCATTCCCCGCCGTTTCCCTTACCCGCTTTTTGAAGGTGTATCTAACGCTACCAATTACAAAGCTGCATCAGCAGCCGTTCCTGGTGGAGATAAACTGGTAGGTAAAGTATGGTGGGATAAATAAAACAAATCATCCCTTTTTTACTGGCCGGCATTGCTCAAAGCAGTGTCGGTTTTTTTATGCCCTATAATTAGGGTATCCAGAAATGATGGAACGAGATTAAGATAGGTTTTTAAGGAAAGTGATCAAACGTTTGTGCTGTGCCGGTTTCTTTACTCCATATTTTAGCTTAACCAGAACAGCATTCCTGTAGTATTAAGTAGTGGCGTATATCAGGTTTAGTTTAATTTTTATGTTTTTTATGATGTTGTTAACCAAACGTTTGCGCTTAATTTGTTGGCGCTACCTCAATGCCAATGTTTTACCTTAGTTTACAGGGCTCAGGTTAATACTTCAGGTTATTGCATAATAAAAAAAGCAGCTATACTCTTGTACTTCACCTAAACCTTCAATTAACATCTTAAACTTTAACCCTATTTAAAAATGAAAAAAGTAATCGGTTTATTGGCTCCCGTATTGGTTTTTACGGTTGTTCTCTTCAGTAGTTTTACCCCCGAAAAGGTAAAAGTTTCAACTCAGAAGCTTACGCCGCTGGGAGTAATTACGGTAACCAAGAATTTTACTACAAGCAATGGCTTGCCCGCAGTAGCCACGCTGCAATACACTTCAGGTCAGGTGTATTCGAGTATTACCATAACTATTCAGGGCGAAGGTAATGTGCCGTTAACATCGGTATCTCACTCTTCCGGACCTATTTACGCTGATCGTTTTGAAGGCTATAAAGCAGGGAGTTATTACGAATATTTTGCCGATGTACTGGTAACCGGAAACCAAACCATAGGCTGGCAAATTTCTGATGTAAGTGTTGAAGCTGTGGTAATTTAATATTGCTTTGAATAAAGAACTACTACTAAACATGGCGGTTTTTTGCGGGCCTGCATAGCTTAACGCCATGCAGGCTTTTTTTTATTGGTAACATTTCTAATGCGATTTTTGATTAACCACACAATAGTTTGATATTTAGAAACCAAACCAACTAACGCAATGAAATTCAGATTTGTACTTACCACCTTTTTAATAAGCGGGCTTATGGCCCAGGCGCAACAAGGGCCTAAAAAAAATCAATCAAAAGAAACGGTTACCACTACACAGGTTACGGTAAAAGAAGAAGCTAAACCGGGTAATAATGAGCGGAGTATCAAAGTAGAAAGTACAGTGGTGAGCAATCACTCAGTAACGATTGATGGCAAAGCCGTTCCGTATAAAGCAACAGCGGGCACCCTGCCTGTTTGGGATGAGGATGGAAAGCCTATTGCAGGATTATTTTATACCTACTACGAGCGTAGCGATGTGCAAAACCGCGATAAAAGGCCATTGGTTATTTCTTTTAATGGCGGTCCGGGCTCTGCATCTGTTTGGATGCACATTGCCTATACCGGTCCAGTGGTATTAAATATCGATGATGAGGGCTATCCCGTACAGCCTTATGGTTATAAAGAAAACCCATATTCTATTTTAGATGTGGCCGATGTGGTGTATATCGATCCGGTAAATACAGGTTATTCGAGAGCGGTAAGCAAGGATATTCCTACAAACAAGTTTTTTGGCGTTCGGGCCGATATTAAATACCTGGCCGAGTGGATTAATACCTTTATTACCCGAAATAACCGCTGGGCCTCGCCTAAATTTTTAATTGGCGAGAGTTATGGTACTACACGCGTTTCGGGATTAGCACTTGAGTTACAAAACAGTCAGTGGATGTATTTAAATGGGGTAGTACTGGTTTCGCCTACCGAACTGGGGATTGATAGAAGCGGTCCGGTTGATGCTGCTTTGCGCTTGCCTTATTTTGCTGCAACTGCCTGGTATCATAAAGCTTTGGCTGCCGATTTACAAGGCAAAGATTTAACGGCAATGCTACCCGAAGTAGAAACCTTTACCATTAATGAGCTTATCCCGGCCATTTCGCAGGGCGGTATGCTTAGTACCGATAAAAAGAAAGCCATTGCCGTTAAAATGGCACGTTACTCAGGCCTTTCAGAAAAGGTAATTCTAGATTATAACCTTAACGTACCGACCGATTTTTTCTGGAAAGAACTGTTAAGGGATAAAGGTTTTACTGTTGGGCGTTTAGATTCGCGCTATCGTGGCATAGATAAAATGACAGCTGGCGAGGGGCCTGATTATAATGCAGAGTTAACCTCATGGTTGCATTCTTTTACCCCTGCTATTAATATGTACCTGCGCAATGAGCTTAACTATAAAACTGATTTAAAGTACAACATGTTTGGCTCGGTTTACCCATGGGATAAAAGCGGCGACCAAACCGGGGATAACCTGCGCCAGGCCATGGCACAAAACCCTTATCTGCATTTGCTGGTACAATCGGGCTATTACGATGGAGCATGCGATTATTTCAACGCTAAATACAGCATGTGGCAGTTAGATGCTGCCGGTAAGTTGCAAGACCGCATGAGCTGGGAAGGTTACCGTAGCGGACACATGATGTACCTGCGTAAAGACGATTTAAAAACAGCTAATAACCATATCCGCGAGTTTATTAAAAAAGCCTTGCCAAAAGCAGGCGAAGCTGCTAAGTTTTAATCAGGATTTTAAGGATATATTGATTTTATGATTCATAAATCGAGAGTTGACAAATTTATAGGTAAATTGCCATTGAAGTTGTCAACTTTCATCTCCTAGCTCCGTGTCTTCACGGACCTCTTTTTTTTGGGTATTCAGCGGTTTTTAATTTTTTGGAGCGCAATACCCGTACAAAAATTTATCGTTACTCCTGCTTTCCATTGATTCCGGTGAAAAAACAGGGATTCATTTCATCCGATAGCTACCGGATCAGGGCTAAGTAAACTAAGGCGGTGGCACAGAAAAGAGGCATAGCTGCAGTAACCCGTATAAAATAAACCTGATCGGACGGATGCCGCCGTTCGCGGCAGGAGGTAGAGCAGGACAGAACAAAACCGAAGCAGCACTGCAATTGCTTTTCAAATTATAATCGCCTTTGTTATATGTATATGTTAACTTGCTGAGCTAATTTATGCTTGTAAAAACGCAAACAAAAAACTCATCGCGGCAAACTAAAAATAATTACTTATTTTTGTGGTTCAATTATGCAGCAGATAAAAACATCATTCGATTTTGAAAAACCTATCGCCGACCTGGTTCAGCAGATAGAGAAAGTTAAGCAAGTTGCCGAAAAAACTAAGGTAGATATGTCTGCCACTTTAGATGAGCTTGACGGTAAATTAGATGAAACTACCAATAACTTATATAAAAACTTAACCGGTTGGAACAAGGTTCAAATGAGCCGTCACCCAGACCGCCCGCAAACACTCGATTATATCAACATGATCTGTGATGATTTTATTGAGTTGCACGGCGATAGAACGGTTAAAGATGATAAAGCGATTATAGGTGGTTTTGCTTCAATTAACGGCCAAACAGTAATGGTTATTGGTCACCAGAAAGGTAAAAATACCAAAGAGCGCCAGTATCGCAATTTCGGTATGGCTAATCCTGAAGGCTACCGCAAAGCTTTGCGTTTAATGCGCCTGGCCGAAAAATTTAACAAACCCGTAATTTCTTTTATCGATACCATGGGTGCTTACCCTGGTTTAGAGGCCGAAGAACGCGGACAAGGTGAGGCAATTGCCCGCAACTTGTTAGAAATGTCGATCCTTCGCGTACCAATTATCTGTATCGTGGTAGGAGAGGGTGCTTCTGGTGGAGCTTTAGGTATTGGTATTGGCGATAAGGTTTACATGTTAGAGCATACCTGGTACTCGGTTATTTCGCCCGAATCTTGTTCATCTATCTTATGGAGAAGCTGGGATTTTAAAGAAAAAGCTGCTGAATGCCTTAAATTAACTTCTGACGATATGTTTGGCAATAAGTTAATTGACGGAATCATTCCTGAACCTTTGGGCGGTGCACACCAGGATCCTGAATTAATGGGAAAAACCTTAAAAGAATATATTGTTAAAGATTTGGCTTCATTAGGTAAGCTAAAAACCGATAAACTGATCGAACAACGGATTGAAAAATTCTGTGAGATGGGTGTGGTTAACGAATAATCATCATTAACTAAAATAAATTTTGAATCCTGTTTGGCATTGCCGGGCAGGATTTTTTTATTGGCATTTTGCTCACGCTCGTTTCTAACGAGCGTGTAAATAGCTCGTCGTATTTTACGATGTTAATGGACTTTTATTTGCGATCGAATCGCAAAGTTAGGTATGCACTCGTTGGAAACGAGCGCAAGCTCATAAAACCTGTGAGGTTTATTTTGCCAAAAAAAAGCAGCTACAAATTAATGCAGCTGCTTGTCAATTATTTTAAGATACTTTTTACTGTTGCGGACCTTGTGCCGGGAATAACATCGATAAACGACCCTCCAGGTTGTTAAATGTTTTCTGAAGCTTATCGCTCAATTTATCCTGACCGGCGGCCTTACTGGTTTTAATCATCCTATCCAGGTAATATAAACCCGTTTGAATATTTTGTGAGCCAGTTAAGCTTTTTTTCGATTCCGAGATATCGGCCAGGTAATTTAGTTCTTTGTTGATGTAATCGCCTGATTTTTCTAAAATATCATTTGCCCTGGCAGTCTCGCCAAGTTTGTACAGGTTTTCGGCCATGTAGAATTTCACTACTACGGTACGGATACCGAAGAATTTATCAGGCATTACCTCATAATACTTATCGATAACTTTTTTAGCTTCAGCTATTTTACCGTCTTTAATCAGGCTGCCCGTTAAGCTGCTGAAAATGTTGGTGAAGATAAAAGTATCATCTGATGATTGTGGATCTAAATATTTAGCGGTTTTCATATTACCCCACTTAAATTTAGTCATTACGTTATTGTATAAAACAGGTGTGTTTAACTGCTCCGGACGCTCATCAGCTGCGGTAGTGTCAGCTTTGAAAGGCAATAAACGCAAAGCTAAACCTTCGCTGTATAAATACTTGTCTAAACCGTTATATTGCTCAGAAGGTACTGTAGAAGCGAAGTAAATCGGACGTTTCCAGTTGTTATGCGCAAGGATATCGAACATAGCCAAAGTTCCTTTGGTTACATATCCTTTGTTAAACTTCCAGTCCATTTCTGTAGTAATTTTCGAAGCATCTGCTGCCGAAACTGTTCCGGTGCTTACCACCTGCTGTGGATCTACTGTAATTTTAAAGTTTTTGGTTGGCAGGAAGTTAGATTTTGTACCATCCTGCATCGGAACTTTATCGCTTTCGTCGTTTGATAATAATAAGTCAACCACGTTTTTCAATTCAACGTTGCCGGCAAGTTTATAATCATCGTAAGGCATTACATCACGCTCGCCCTGTACATATTGTTCAGGTTTCATGGTAATTGGCAATGGAGCAGATTCGTTTTGTTTCTGGCGTAAACCGTTAATATACCAATCTGTATCAAATAAACTCAGGTTTACAATACGAACATCCGGACGTACATTCTCTACTTCCTGAATGTACCAAAGCGGATAGGTATCGTTATCGCCGTAGGTAAATAAAATGGCATTTGGCGCGCAAGATTGCAGGTAATCTAAAGCAATATCATGTGGAACCAGTTTGGTAGAACGATCGTGATCATCCCAGCCTTGCGCGGCCATAATAACCGGTGCTGCCAATAAACCAATAACAGTGGCACCAATTGCACCTGCCGTTGGACTTACTTTCTTAAATACCCATTCTTTAAGCGCTAATGCGCCTAGCCCAATCCATATGGCAAAAGCGTAAAAAGAGCCTACGTAAGCGTAATCCCTTTCACGTGGTTCAAGTGGTTTTTGGTTTAAGTATAACACAATGGCAATACCAGTGAAGAAGAATAACAAACCCACTACACCTGCATCTTTTTGGTTGCGTTTAAAGTGCCATAAAGCACCAATAATACCCATAATTAAAGGCAAAAAGAAGAAACGGTTATAAGCTTTGTTATCAATGGTTGATGGTGGCAAATTGGTTTGGTTACCACGTAACCAGGAGTCGATAGGTTTAATGCCGCTAATCCACTCGCCTTCAAAACCGCTACCCTGGCCTTGTTCATCGTTTTGGCGACCAACAAAATTCCAGAAAAAATAACGCATGTACATGTAGCCAATCTGATAGCTGGCTAAGAAGCCTACGTTATCAACCAAGTTTGGTGTTTTAGCATCATCTAAATGCATCCACTCTTTGTAAAACTGTGCATGTTTAGGATCATCGCTATACATGCGTGGCAATAAAGTATTGTTGTTGTACTCATAATCGGTTTTTTTACCGGCTACTTCGTATTTTTCTTTTCCTTTTCTCCAGATGGTTTTTCCTTCGGTTACACCTACTCTTTCCGAGTTATAGTTAGGGCCATAAGCCAGTGGTCTGTCGCCATATTGCTCACGGTTCAGGTAACTTAAAAAAGAGAAAGCATCTTTAGGGGCACTGTTGTTTAAGTTCGGATCTGCTTTAGCCCTGATAATAATCATCGAGAAAGAAGCATAACCGAAAATAATCAGCACGGTAGAAATTAATCCTAAGTTTAACAGTTTCTTTTGGTGTTTAATCGAATAACGGATACCCCAAACCAAGGCTCCGATTAATATAATAGCAAAAAATAAAACCCCGGTACCAAAGCCCATACCCAATGTATTTACGAAGAATAAATCGAAATATGCACCGAACGAAACCAGGTATTGGATAATGCCATACTGGATTACTGCCAGAATTAAAATACCAACAAGTAAGGTTTTAAAAATACCGCCTGTAGTAGCTTTATCAGTTCTTTTGAAATAATAAACAAAAGCCAGCGCCGGGATGGTTAACAAGTTTAATAAGTGAATACCGATAGATAAACCCATGATATAGGCTATAAACAGCAACCAGCGGTCTGCTCTTGGCTCATCGGCATGCGCTTCCCATTTAAGGATAGCCCAGAAAACAATGGCAGTAAATAACGACGATTGGGCATAAACCTCCGATTCAACTGCCGAAAACCAGAAACTATCAGAAAAAGTATAGGCCAACGCACCAACAGCGCCAGCACCCATAATGCTAATTAGTTTACCGGTTGTAAGTTCTTCGCCAGCTTTAACAATGGTCTTTTTAGCCAATGCGGTAATGGTCCAAAATAGAAATAAGATAGTGGCACCACTGGCAACAGCAGAACCTACGTTCATCCAGTAAGCAATCCGGGTTAAATCGCCGGTTGCAAAAATAGAGAAGAAACGTTGGATCATTAAAAACAAAGGTGCTCCTGGCTGGTGAACTACCTGCATCCTGAATGCCGATGCGATAAATTCGCCGCAATCCCAGAAGCTGGCAGAAGGCTCTAAGGTTAAAACGTAAGTTAGTGTAGCAATTAAAAAGCAGATCCAGCCTACTATATTATTAACTTTTGAATAATTCATTGGTTTGTTTAATGATATTAAAAATTGTTTTTACATAAAAATGCTGCCGAAATTAACTATTCTAGTCGATAAAACAGGTAATTTTTTAGATTGATTTAACAAAATTTAACGCCTTAATCCCATTCACTTCGAGGATTTTGGCCAATCCTGAAAATAAAAAACCACGGACTAAAATGTAAAATCTGCCCGTGGGTTAAAAATTAAACTGTTTTTCGCTTAGCCTGTAGCAAAAGGGGTAAACCTGGCAATCTGGTTATTGTATTGTTTTTCTAGGCTTTGGCTTAGCTCATTTTGTTTAAAAGCTTCGGTCAGTTTTACCATCTGACCTAAATAAGCCAGGTAAAAACGTACATCCTGCTCGGCAGCCAGCTGATTTTTGCTTTCGGAAACATCTGCCAGATGGGTAAGCTCCCTATTCACATAGTCGGCTGTTTTTTTAATCATGGCATTTGCCTGGTTCAGATCGTTTAAGCGATAAAGGTTTTCGGTAAAATAATAAGTGCTCATTACCTGGCGCATACTGTAGAATTTAGCAGGAATTACCGCCATAAATTTATTGGCAACCTTTTTACTTTCGGTAATTTTGCCTTCGTTTAGCAGGCCGGTTAGTAAACCATTAAACATGTTCGATAACATAACTACATCATCTGATGATTGCCTGTCTAAATGGTTGGCATTTTTAATGTTGCCAAATCCGTAAACGTTCATCAGGTTGTTGTACAATGGCTTAATGTTAATGCGGTCGAAATCTTGTTCAATTGCCGTATCTGGTTTTAAAGGCAATAATCTTTTGTTCAGCCCTTCTGAATAAAGGTATTTATTCAAACCTACATATTGCTCATCGGGCATTGCACCGGTAAAATAAATCGGGCGTTTCCAGTTGTTGTGTACCAGGATATCGAATAAAGCCAGTGTGCCTTTGGTTACGTAATTCTGGTTAAAGGTCCATTCCATGCTGCCGGCAATTTTACCTGCATCTTCTTTAGGTACGGTACCGGTATCTAAAACCTGTTGCGGACTTACCGAAAGTTTAAGGTTTTTGGTTGGCAGCACGTTGTATTTTGAGCCATCGTTCATGGTTACCTTATCTGCATCGTTATCCGATAACAGCACATCTAAAATTTCTTTCAGTTCAATGTGCTGGGCAATTTTATAATCCTGGTAATACATAATGTCGCGCGTTCCGGCTACGTATTGGTTTGGCGTTATGGTAAGTGGGAGGGGCTCCGATTGGTTTTGTTTTCTCCGCATGCCATCAATATACCAATCGGCTGTAAACAGGCTCAGGTTTACTACGCGTACATCGGGGCGGATGTTTTCTACTTCCTGCGCATACCAAACCGGGTAGGTGTCGTTATCGCCGTAGGTAAATAAAATCGCATTGGGTGCACACGATTTCAGGTAATTAACCGACATATCGTGGGCTACATGGCTATCAGATCGGTTATGGTCATCCCAGCCTTGTTCTGCCATTATTATGGGCGCAGCAAACAGAGCGATAATGGAAGCGAAAATACTGGCGCGTACGGGTGTTAACTTTTTAAAAGCCCAGTCTTTTAAGCCAAATACCCCCAGACCAATCCAAATGGCAAAGGCATAGAACGAACCCACATAAGCGTAATCCCTTTCGCGTGGTTCAATGGGCACTGAATTAAGATATACTACTATGGCTATTCCGGTGAAAACAAACAGCAAGCCTACAACGCCTGCATCTTTCTGGTTGCGTTTAAAGTGCCAAACTGCGCCAATTAATCCGATAATTAAGGGCAAAAAGAAAAAACGGTTATAAGCTTTGTTTTCTATGATAGAGGGTGGCAGGTTTTGCTGATTGCCAAGCCTGATGGCATCTACGGGTTTTACGCCACTTAACCAGTTGCCCGCGCGACCGCCAAACTGGCCATCTTCATTATCTTGCCTGCCCACAAAGTTCCACATAAAGTAGCGCATATACATTTGTCCGGTCTGGAATGAAAACATATATTGCAGGTTATCCATTAAGGTTGGCTTATGCGTATCGTCAAAACCCATGTAATTTTTATAAAACTTAACATGTTCGGCTTTGTCGCTATACATGCGTGGTGCAAGGGTTTTATCGGCAAAAACATATTCAGACCTTGTTCCTGCTGATTCGTATTTTTTTTCGCCTTTGCGGTAAAGCTGGCCGGTTTCTTTGATATCGATCTTTTCCGAATTGTAATTTTCGCCATACAATAAAGGCCGGTCGCCATATTGTGCACGGTTAACATAGCTTAAAAAGTTAAACACATTTTCGGGATCTGTGTTATTTAAATTGGGTTTGGCTTGTGCTCTGATAATTAAAAGTGCAAAAGAACTGTAGCCGAATAAAAGCAATACAGTAAACAACATGATTAAATTTAGTGCCCTTTTATTTTTAAGGATGGAATAACGGATGCCGTATATCAACCCGCCAATAAGTAAAACAGCAAAGCACAATACTCCGCTACCAAAACCGAAACCTAAGGTGTTTACAAAAAAGTAATCAAATTTGGCTGCCAACGCCACCACATACTGGATTAGGCCAAACTGTACCACAGCCAATGATAAAATGGATACAAAAAATATTTTCACAACACCTTGCCAGTTAGGCGAAGGGTTCTTTTTGAAATAATAAACAAATATTAAGGCTGGGATGGTAAGCAGGTTTAAGATGTGCACACCAATAGAAAGCCCCATAATATAAGCTACAAACAATAACCAGCGGTCGGCTTTGGGTTCGTCGGCCTGCGATTCCCATTTTAAGATACCCCAGAACACAATTGCAGTGCAGAGTGATGATAAGGCGTAAACCTCGGCCTCTACGGCCGAGAACCAGAAACTATCAGAAAAGACGTAAGCCAGGGCGCCAACGAGGCCTGCACCCATAATGCTGATTGTTTTTTGGGTATTGATGGCTTCGTCTTTTTTAACGATGGTTTTTTTAGCCAAGGCGGTAATGGTCCAGAAAAGAAATAAAATAGTACCTGCACTGGCCAATGCCGAAGCTACATTCATAAAATAGGCGATTTTAGTTTTGTCGCCAAGGGCAAGGGTGGAGAATAATCGCTGGATCATCGATACCATTGGGGCTCCGGGCTGGTGTACAACCTCCATTCGGAAGGCCGAAGCAATGAATTCGCCACAGTCCCAGAAACTTACAGATTGATCTAAGGTTAAAATGTAGGTGGTTGCGGCAACAATGAAGCATAGCCAGCCCCCAATGGTGTTAATCCTTGAGTAATTCATAGTAAAAATTTAGTCTTTGATAATAAATGATTTAAGTGGTTCGTAGTAAAAAAAGTCGCAGAAAAAAAGAAAATGTTGCACGCTATAAGATGATTTTTTTATCTTTGCATCGCAGTCAGGAAGAGCGAGAAAGAAATTAAAAAATATTTTAAAATCACTCTTGCAAATTTGAAATAAGCTTCCTACATTTGCATTCCCTTTCGAGGAAATATCTTCGAGAAGTTTTTGTCCGATAGTATAAGGGTAGTACAACGGTTTTTGGTACCGTTTGTCTTGGTTCGAATCCAGGTCGGACAACGAAAATTTAACGTCGGATCATGTTTTAAACAGACATGATCCGATTTTTTTTAACAGCAAACTACACGGACCCATGCCATTGCAGTTCAACCCGGTAAAACTTTTTTCCGGAACAGGTTCTAAGGGATTATCACTTAAGATTGCCGAACACTACGGCAAGCCACTTGGTAACGTAACCATTCACAAATTCAGTGATGGCGAATTTCAACCTTCTTTTGATGAATCAGTTCGTGGTAGTGATGTTTTTCTAATCCAGTCTACTTACCAACCTAGCGATAACTTAATGGAGCTTTTGTTAATGGTTGATGCCGCTAAAAGAGCATCGGCACATTACATTACTGCTGTAGTTCCTTACTATGGTTTGGCACGTCAGGATAGAAAAGATAAACCACGTGTGGCTATTGGTGCCAAATTGGTGGCTAATTTATTAAAGTCGGCAGGTATTCACCGCATCATGACGATGGATTTGCACGCTGCACAGATACAGGGTTTCTTCGATATTCCGGTTGATCACTTAGATGGATCGGTTATTTTTGTGCCTTATATCAAAAGCCTTGGCTTAAAAAATTTAACTATCGCTTCGCCTGATATGGGTGGTTCGTACAGGGCACGTACATTTGCCAAGTTTTTTAATGCAGAGGTAATTATTTGCGATAAGCGCCGTAAACGTGCCAACGAAATCGAATCGATGTCGATTATTGGAGATGTGCAGGGACAAGATGTAGTATTGATTGATGATATTTGCGATACTGCCGGAACCTTATCAAAAGCTGCGGCTTTGATTATGGAAAATGGTGCTGCAAGTGTAAGAGCGGTTTGTACCCACGCCGTATTATCAGGTAAAGCAATTGAAACGGTAGAAAATTCGGTATTAACCGAGCTAATCGTTACCGATACCATTCCTTTAAAACAGGAAAGTGCAAAAATCAGGGTGCTAAGCACAGCAAGTTTGTTTGCAAGGGCAATTGCCAATGTAAACGAGCATGGCTCAATTAGCGATCTGTTTAGGGTATAGCGTTAAGCGTATTGCGGTTAGCGTTTGATATGCGCCAAACGCAAGGCCATAAAAATGAATTTAAAAGTAGCAGGTAAAAAGCTGTAAATCAGTCTTGATACTTGATACTAAATACTAATAAATAAATAGAAAATAAAAATGAAAACAATCGCAATTAGCGGTTCTCCAAGAGAGAACGTAGGGAAACGCGATGCCAAGGAACTTCGTTACGAAGGTAAAGTTCCGGCGGTATTGTATGGTGGTAAAGAGCAACAACACTTAGCTGTAGTTATTGCTGATTTAAGAGACGTAATTTATACTCCGGAAGTAAACTTTGTGGAAATCGAAGTTAATGGTGCTAAAACTAAAGCTATCGTTAAAGATACTCAGTTTCACCCACTTACCGACGTATTATTACACGTAGATTTTCTTCAGTTATTCGATGACAAGGAAATCGTAATGGAAATTCCTGTTAAATTAACCGGAACTTCTCCAGGTGTTAAAATGGGGGGTAAATTAATCCAGAAATTACGTAAACTACGTGTTAAAGCGTTACCAGCTAACATGCCACAAAACGTAGAAGTAAGCTTAGAGAAATTAGAAGTTGGTAGCTTATTCCGTGTTCGTGACCTTTCAGGTGATAAATACGTAATCACTAACACTCCTGAAGATACTATCGTTTCTGTTGCAATGTCAAGAGCATTAAAACAAGCAGAAACTGAAGCTGCTAAAGGTAAAAAGTAGTATTGATTTCACAGATTAATGTGATTTCACAGATTCTAGAAGCGGTAGAGAAACAATTCTTTACCGCTTTTTTATTTTATTGGCTTTACGCTTTCAGCTTTAGTCTTTGATCTTTCCGCTTTTCGCTTTGGTCTTTAAGCTTTATTCTTTGGTCTTTTCGCTTTAAGCTTCTACATTTGCACCCATGAAATATCTTATCGTTGGTTTAGGGAATATTGGTCCGGATTATGCACATACCAGACATAACATTGGTTTTGATATTGCCGATGAACTGGTTAAGGGATTAAATGGAAGTTTCGACAATATCCGACTGGCTTATTACGCCGAAGTGGGTTTTAAAGGCAAAAAGCTGCACGTAATTAAACCAACCACCTTTATGAACCTGAGTGGTAAAGCGGTAAACTATTGGATGAAGGAGCTTAAAATAGCGCCAGAGAATGTATTGGTAATTGTTGATGATTTGGCACTACCATTGGGCAAACTCAGGCTAAAACTACAAGGATCAAGTGCAGGGCACAACGGTCTTAAGAGTATAGAAGAAGTGTGCGGCGGACAAAACTATGCCCGTTTGCGTTTCGGTATCGGTAACGATTATCCAAAAGGTCGCCAGGTAGATTTTGTATTGGGTTTGTTTGATAAAGAAGAGCAATTAGAACTTCCTGCCTTAATTGATAAAAGTGTCGAGCTGATTAAGAGTTTTGTAACTGTTGGCCCAGCCCACACCATGACCGCTTTTAATAAATAGTTTTTTAGGTTAATCGGTTAACTGTTTAAATTGGTTAATTACTCACGCTGCCATCCCGAACGTAGCGAAGGATCTTTTGTAAAAAAGTATATTCTACCTGTACCGATTATAATAAATTTAAGCTTATATATCCCTCAAATGACAACCAAATTAATGGAATCTTTCAATAAGGTTATAATCAACGAAAATGATGATTAGGAAAGCAATTGCAGAAGCTCTTTTTAATGTTCGTCCTGCTTTTTGCTTGTAGTCCCGATTAGAAGGGAATCGGGAGCTACCGCGTCAATCAGGTTTATTGGGCAATGTTCCTGCTGCTATTGAGGGTTGAATAGCATAGTTTCATATTGATTTCCTTCCCTAATCCATGATCTGTGTCTTTATTGGCTATCTCATCCGGCGCAGATTAAGTAGAGGCAAGATCTTCTTTCTTTGCGTTATGCAACTCTAAACAGCATTACTGTCCGTGCCACCTAAACCCGATCGCAGTGGTTCCGGTGCTTCTCCGCAACTTATATTACAAAGTCAACCAGGATCGGAAATAACGGAAAGGTACTGTCTTCAAAACCAAATTAAAATCGATATATTTTTAATAAATTTGTTTAGTGAAATTTTTCTTCGGAAATTTTATCATGTGTAGCCTCTGCTTGTTCAGAGGCTATTATTTTTTGAGGATAATTAAAGTCAGTCTGGTATTTTTGTTTTTTTCTCCATAAGTAATACGCCATTATCAGTAATTTTTTCTGCACAGCAACGTATCCTTTCATCTTTATACCTGTTCTTTTATAAACTCTTTCGTATAGCATCTTAAACTGCGGCTGATCATCACGAACAGCACATAGGGCTGGCATATGCAGGATTCTTCTT
>NZ_FMZH01000013.1 GCF_900101435.1 Pedobacter soli | reverse complement strand
CCTTCGGTGGCTAACCGAGGCAAGACTGTGTGAAGGGAAAGAAAGCAGCGATAGCTTTAAGATTCCCGCCTGCGCGGGAATGACGGATCTGCTAAGGGTTCACTCCTCGATCGTCACCCTGGTCCGATAGCTATCGGACTTGTTTCAGGGTCTCTCCCTAACCAACACGAGCTATAATGAGATGCTGAAATAAATTCAGCATGACGCGTAGGATTTTCTGCACCGGGGATCTTCTGCACCCTGCCCTCCGGCATAGGAGATTTTCGCAGGAAAAAGCACGAAAGGCTTTGCACTGACTTTCATACCACCACTGCCCAAGGCAGGAACAAGCGCGTGCATATCGCCGAAGCCAGGTTTGCGATCTTAACCGCATCGGTTTTATCGGGGATTGTTGGTATGTGTTTTTGAAGATAGTGAAAAGAAGTTAACAGCTACTAACCGCTAACACCACTAAGAAAAATCGTCATTTCGACTGAAGCGCAGCGAAGCGGAGAAATCAAACTGTTGATTTATTAAGCTGTGGAAAAGCATCTGATTCTTTACGATCCACTATGAGTTTACGCATATGCCCCTTATTGCTAAAATGCTTACTCACATTAATCGCTTTGTCATGAAAGTCGCCATTGTAATGAAATAAACGGACAGATTTACATTTTTCATGTTCGAAAATTTCCTTAAACATGGTACGATCTGATAAACCACAAGAATGGCCCATTACAAAGACCTGAAAATCATCTTTCTCCAAAAATCTCAATAAATCACGATAATTGGGTGTAAGTAAGTATTGATTGCGTATTTCGGCAAAAGTGACCCCTCCGTTTCGGACCAAACTGGCCGCCAATTTGATTGCCGGGCTTTGGCATAAAAGTTCCTTTCCCTCTGAACAAATATAGGCCGACGGTTTTCAAATTTCTTCTTGATACTAAGCCTTCCAGGCTATCTCTTTTAAGGGATGCTGATCCTCTTAAATTTCAGCCAACCAAAGAATCTATCCAAAACACCTTAAAAAAGTGCTTAAACGCGTTCAAAATCGTCTCACGACCCAAAGCTTAGCTGAGGCTTGTCTTTTCGAACCTATGGCTTTGAATTAGCTTTAAATAAAAACTTGGTTAAGAAATACTGTACAAAGAAAATCTGATCAAGTGATCAGCGCGGCCAGCTTGCTCCGAAACAGGCGGCCACCATGAAGCGAAACAGGGTGACACTTTAAAAGCGAAACGCGCGGCCATTTTCGCTGAAATACCCAACCAAACACTTAACTGCATCAGATTTTATAAAAATCACTTTTTGCGGCAACATCCAATTCTGGTTGAAGCCGAATTCAAAATCCTTTTTCTTTAACTGATTGGGAAATGGAGGAACAACCCTCCATCCCGTTATTGTGTTTCCATCGGTTATCTTCCCAGCCAAAAACGCATTATATCGATCAAATTTGGCATGTAGAATAGTTCCTTTCTTAAATAAGAACTTCATCGAGACAAAAATACTATCTCCAGCTACCCGGTAGGTTCCAATATACTCTCTCCTAAAGCTTTCATAGAACGCACAAGAAAATGGCTCGTTGCCCGTCGTCCCACCTTGTTTTGCTCCAACTCTCCCATCGGGGGTAAACACGAGCATATTTTTAGATGTCAAATGTGGTTCTTTATCAGATGAAGAATAAAATCCATCGACCCTGACATTTTTGGGTTTTGACAGGGTATCCATACCTTTATTCTGGCCAAAAGCTAGAACTGTCAAAAACCCAAATAATAAACTAAGCTGAAATTTCATCATTAATAAAATTAAGTAACTTGGATGATAAGTACCAAAATAACTGTATAGACTTGAAGTAAGGCCCCTGTAAACGCAAAAAAGCAAATCATTGTTACGGTATTTACCGAACTAATAACCTACAAATCAAACACTTTCATCACAGAATGGCTAAACGTTGCCGCAGAAACACTCCTCTCCCCTTTTCAGCAAATTCAAAACACAATGACTAAAGAAGAACAACCAGACTTGTTTTCAATACAGTTTATAAATAAACTAAACGCTAAATTTTATCACTTTTAGACACAAAAATTCGGAAATAATTGCAATAAATCCAGTCAAAAGAAAATAAGACAAAAATAGTTCGCACCAGATTAAAACGAAAGAATCACCTGTAAAAAGCTATAAAACAACTAATTACAAATGTTTTAAAAAAGAAAAAGGCTTCGAAATTCGAAACCTTTTCTACTAACGGGTCGCCAAACGTCCGGATAAGCAACAAATTTATCGCCGATTTAAAGCGAATTGCAGAACTAGACATTAAAATGACAGAGTATGATGAGCTTGGAAGATTAATAAAATTGAGAAAAGAAACAGAAGCATTAATTCCGAAAGTCGTAGATAAAAAGAAGAAAATTAGAACTAAAAGGAAAGCTAGAAAAGTGTTACTCAAAAAATGGATTCTCAATATTTCTGAAGATTAAATCTTTTGCAACTTATCTTTCAAATTATCGTGGAAGAACCTCTCAACTAACTTGTGGTAATGACAAGCTATAGAAAGACGAGACAATCCCGAATTATACTTATAACATTACAAAGGATTACTGTAAATAAAACAGCCCTTCCATATTGAAGGGCTGTTTTGTTTACTAAATCGTCCCGTTGATTTAATTCTTAAATAAATCTAAACTATAAAACACTAACTATCAACAGTAATAAAACAGCAGCAAAAAGTAACTAAGCACTTACGATACCCGGAATTTCCTATGTCAAAATAACGATTTTCAATAATAAATTCAAGGATTGAACTACCTAGAAACTAAAATTCTTATATCAAATACTCTGACTTGAAAGATGCCTTTCTAGGTACCTTTCTAAAAACCAACAAGAAAAGAACTTACCAATTGCCATACTAAGGATAAAGCGCTATTTTTGCACAAAGTGCATACATGCAAGAAACATTCCTTCTTCAAGCCTTAACAGTAGCCCTTTTATCGAAATCAGGCTTCAGTGAATCAACACCAAACCCTTGCCGCGAAATTTCTATTGTTATATTTTATGCTATTGATGAATATGTAAGTGAGAGCACATTAAAAAGAATATTTGGGCTAATACAGTTTCAACGTCCTTCCATAGCGATTTTTGAAATACTAGCACGATATATCGGATTTGAGAAATGGGAAGATTTCTTAGAATCAACTGAAGAGATGGAAGCTGTTTGTATTAGTAAGTAATCTAGTATCTCAACAATCAAGCACAGTTCCTATCCATTTTTAAAGCCATTTTGTCAAGCTATTAAAAATCCGAAAAGAGCCTCCATTTCCATATAGGTTAATATTACGCATATATTTATTGATCTAATCATTAAAAGTAATCCTTTTCTTAAAGTGGTAATTCAAAGCTAACTGTAGTGCCAACGCCTGGCTCACTATCGGCCCAGACCCTGCCTTTATGCAGTGCTACAATCTCAGTTGAAAGGTAAAGCCCTATGCCAAAACCTGATATTGTAGAGGTAAAATCGTTTTGAATCTTGAAATACCGGTCAAACAATTTGGGCAGACTTTCCTTATCAATACCCACACCTAGATCTCTGACAGATATTACAATGCTGCTGCGTTTTCGATGACAATCTATGAATATCTGGGTTCCCACAGCAGAATATTTTACGGCATTACTCAAAAGGTTATGCAACACTTGTCCGATTTTATCCTGATCACCCTGCAATAAGCAAGGTTCAATACCTGTAAACACAAGTTCATGGGAGGAAAGAAAGCTTAAATAATCTGCCTGTATTTCGGCGACCAAATCAGCAAGATTAAACTGGGTTTTATTTAGTTCAATCTTGCCGGATTCCAACCTGGATACATTTAAAAAAGCATTGATGATATCGGTCATCCTTCTCAGTTGCCGTTCCATCCTGGCCAGAACCCTTTCAGGGTTTTCTCTGGCAGTAGCATAGTTATACTTTAAAACCTGCACATAGCCTTTTATAGAAGTTAAAGGTGTCTTTAGCTCGTGGCTTATCATGGATATAAAATCATTTTTGAGCTTTTCCTGTTCCATTTTTGTAGTCACATCCATTACTACTGCCTGTATCGATTCATATCGGCCATTAACTCCTTTTTGCACTTTACCTACCACGCGCATCCATTTGCGTTCGCCAGTGCGGAGGTGTTTGATAGGATAAGTACAGTCGATAGGCATTCCATTGTTTGCAGCTTCAATCAGTACCCTGTTCACTTCTTCCAAATATGCTGGATCAACAGCCTCCAACACCATCTCCCAGGTAATCTCTCCTTTTTCAGCCAGACCATATTGCTTTCTGTATCCAGGCGACATCTCTGCCTTAAAGGTGCGAAGATCAAGGCTGCAGCTCCCCAGATCTGCAGCATCAAAGGCCGCTCTAAGATTATCATCCCTTGTCATAGAATCTTGATCTGGATTTTGCGAATAATATTTTTCAGCGTGCACGGCCGAAATTGGCGCATTTGGTAAAAGATCAAAACAAAAAATGATGTAGGACGGACGCTCACCTCCGCTGGTAACCAATTGGTAACTGCAAACACTAAATTTTTCAGCAAAATCATGCAAGGCTTCTGGCTCACTCAAATGATCTTTATTTAGCAAAAACCATTGGTATAATCCAGGCCAGTCCAAATAATTCCCCCAGGAATCAGAAAGTTTTTCGAGTCTCGCAAAATCATCCATCCTCAAATTCACTAAATCTTCGCGTCTTTGATTATATTTTATTTGCAGGCTATCGCTAACGGTTAACACATAAAAATCAGCAGAATAAATAATCAGGCATGCTGGTACCTTTTCTAATACCATCAGGGGCTGGGCGGTTGAGGTGTGATTCATTTTATATTGCTTAAGCGGGATAAAAAAAACACCTTAATTTAGATCTTAAAACTAAGTGATATCCGGTAAGTTGCTGCTATTTGATTATAAACCTACTCACCTGCTAATTGTTTCATTTTGAGGAAATAAATATTTGATTCTATCCAGGTGTATTTTGATGTAGATTGAGCTAAATAGGGTCTGACGATGCCTAACATCAAGAAAACCCCTATAAAAAAAGGAGATTAAAAATCAAAAAAGATAAACGAATATACAAAGGATTGCCTCCCCTAAATAGACAAAATAAAAACATGGTCGAAAAGATAAAAACCAGACAATCATTTTTCCATCAAAATGTTCCCGAGAAGGCCAGCCGAACGCCACCGATAGAATAGATAGTTAATACGATGAACAGTTGTTTTTTAGCATTTATTAACCAAAGCTTTTGAGTTGGGGTTAGGCTAGATATTAATGTTTGGCAATACAATACCAAAACCCGCCCTGCAACTACATCGGTAAACCAGTATTTGTTGTTGTACATCCTCAGCGTTCCGCTAGCAGTTGTTACCAAGTATCCAGCGTAGGCCAATCCATAGATTCTTGTTCTTATCCCCCTTATTTCACAAAATGTATGGAAACTTCCATAACAAATACCGATAATCCATGCATTGGGTATGGATCAAACAAATTGTGTTTTCCCTTTAAGAGAGAAAGGCTCAGCGCATAACGCAGCAGCAGGCCAAGTGAAAGTAATCATCCAACTGTGCGACGAACCAAGCATGATTTTCCCATAGTTAGGCTTTTGTGTTTAAATCAAGCGTCCTGAGTGGGGTCCTATCATTCACTGCAACAACGCCATCCTCCATCAACAGCACAGCTGGCAATTATAAATCGCGCAAGCTTAAACTTTCAGTTTGGTACATTAAGCCGCATACCATCTTGCCAGACTATCCATTTCCTCAGGCCGCACATTATCTCCAGTATGCACCTGCTGGCTGTCACCGACCTATTGAAATAACGAAAGGACCGATAACAGAGAAGTGATAAATATTTTCAGTTTATCATTATCTTAGTTGGTATGCGGATAAAATGACCTTGGCTATATTACCTAAATTTAAGGTTTAACGACACGATATTGGAGGCCAGGCCTGTAGAGCGCGAATAATGGCCATACCTGAGCTCCAGCGTATTTAGGCGCTGCCAGCCCAGGACTCCTTTTGGCGGGGAAAAGCGGAGGCCTACCCCATAAAAATCACTTTTCAAAGACGAAAGATCATAATCGCTGGTAAAGTACTGCGCTGAAGGGTCGTGCTGTCCATAGGCTGCAAAATACCGTGTCCCATTCTGGTTATTATAGCGATAAAAAGGGCTGATTGAAAAAAAGGAATTGACCTTTACCGGAACTTCCAGTTCTGCAGTATGCGCCCTGATTCCCCAATTATCCATATAATAGCGGTAGAAACTCCGGATCACAAAGCGATCTCCCAGGAAATAATTCATGCGCAGCCCAATTGGCAATTTATACCGTTTATCGGGTAAGGTCTCTGCCCGAAGCGAACCGTCGGTGAAATAATTGCGCTGATAGCGGGTAGCCAACAACCCATGCTGATAGGACGGTTCAAGGATCAATGCCGCCTGAAAGTCCTTGGTGATGACCTGTGATAGTGAAAATGAAGCACTAAAAGAATTGCGTGGTGCGGTATCATATTCTTCCCCATGTTTACCCGTATTGCCCGTTCGCAGTTCTATGGGCAATATAACAGTCCATTTATCCAGGAAAGCCTGCAGCTTAAAGTCAAACTGTGTATTTTTGTCTTTGGATAAACGGGTAAGGTTAAAAGCAGCCCCGAGTGACTGATAGTCAAACTCTGTGGAATAAGATCCGGTAAAACCAAATGAATTACCCGTTTGCTCATTGGAGTGTGTCCAGTTGAGTGAGGGATAAATCCGCGTATCGGCAGAAGATGCCGAAGAGATTGTACTGGGATCTATTTTATCGGAAGAAGCAGAGGTATAATGGTCTATACCCAGTTCAAAAATAAAGGTATTCTTTTTACCGCGTTTATTAAACCTGGACATCTGCAGATCAATGGTATTGGCGAAGTCGCTCAGCTTCTCGGTACCGATCCCGCCCGTTACGGCTGAATTGTTACCATTCTGGTTGTAATAGGCGGAAACCAGGTTAATCTCATCGATTTTTAACCTCCTGGATTGATAGCTGCTGCTATCGGGTTTTACTGCTTCAGGTCTGCTTTGTGCGTAGGCACCCAACATGCCCAGGTACATAAAAAGTACGTGGAAATATATCTTTTTCATCTCTGCTTTTCCTGTTTAGTTACAACCGCAACCACCACCGCTTTTACCTCCGTTAGCACCAGAAGCCCCCTCCCGGTATAACTGAAAACTCTGTTCAAACTTCTGGGCTTTGCGTGCAGAAAGGATCATATCGGCATCGTTGATTTTGCTTTTCTGATAAGGTTTTACGCTACTACAGGAACTCGTGGTTGCTGAAATTACACTTAAAGCAGTCACCACGAGGGAAAATGTTCTGGAAATTTTCATAACTATATTACATTAATATTCTTTGAAGTAAAGACCCGATCATCATCACTTATAACGATACAGGCCACTTGTTTAATCTGGTTGATCAGCTCAAGGCCCACCTTAACTCCCATAACCACCACCGGGGTTGCCAGTGCATCGGCCAGCTCGGCACTGGGGCAAATGATGCTCACGCTTTTAACCCCGCTTACCGGAAGACCTGTTTTAGGATCGATCGTATGCGAATAACGCTGCCCATCGATGATTACAAATTTTTCGTAATTGCCACTTGTGGCAATTGCCATATCGCTGATGTTTAAGGCAGAAAAAGGTTGTTTGGTTTGTGCAGGGTCAGCAATCCCCACTGTCCAGGCCTTTCCATCATGCTGCTTTCCCCAGGCGGTCAGATCGCCTGCGGCATTCACAATACCACTTTTTATTCCATGGTCCTGCATCACCAGTTTTGCCCGGTCAGCGGCATAGCCTTTACCTATTCCCCCGAAACCTATACGCATTCCCTTGTTTTTCAACATTACGCTGGAGGATGCCTTATCTATGACCACGTTGCGGTAATCAATTAGGTCAACCGATGCCAGGGCTGTTTGCTGATCTGGTAAACTGGTCATATGCTGATCAAAGTTCCACAACCGCTTATCGATAGAGCCATAGGTAATATCGAAAGCGCCATCGGTAATTTCAGAAATTTTTTGTGCCCGCTCAATTAGTGCGATAACTTCCTGGTCTACCCGGACGGGCGATACTCCTGCTGCGCTATTTATTTGACAGGTTTGACTGCTTTCATTAAAAGTGGTGAGCAGCCGCTCAATCCTGGTCACTTCCGCTACAGCCGCATCGATCGCGGCATTGCCGTGCAGCTGATCCTCGGCTAGGGCCGTGAACTCAAAACGGTTCCCCATTAGTTTTAAAGTCCGCTTAACGCTTAACTGGGACTCCATGTCTCTTATTGTTTTAACTTATCGATTTCAGCCACGAAAACCTCCGGGCTTTCATCGGGAAAGCCGTCCCAGGTTTTGAGCACTTTGCCGTTTTCATCCACCAATACTGTATAGGGAAACTTTCCATCACGGTTATAGCGTTCGGCTAGTGATTCATTGAGCTTCACCTGTTCTTTTGAAAGCTGGTTTTTCTTCTGCCTGGGGAAATCAGCCCTTACCAACACCAAATTGGACGAAGCATATTGTTCAAACTTCTCAGATTCCAGGATTTCCTTACGCAAACGGATACATGGGCCACACCAGTCAGAGCCTGAAAAATTGATCAGTATCTGCTTATGGGTAGATTTAGCTTGTTGCTGTGCCTGGGAAAAGTCCCCCATCCAGGTCAGGGGAATCGTAAACATTCCCAATAGTACAATAAATAGTAGTTTCATAATTTTAAGAAAAAACCCTTAGTAAAGTTGCTGTTAACTAGGTAGGCTATACAGTCAGGGAACGTGTTGCAGGCCCATTGCTTACCTCCCCGCTTTCAGCAAATGTTGCACCATGGTTAGGGCAGTAAAACCTGGCGTTTGCCCCTTGATAGCTAAGCGGATAACTTTCATGTGCACAAGAGCGTTGCACCGCGATATAGCTACCCGTCATTGTTCTGGCTACAATTACGCCATTGGCCATAAGCGAGGCTCTGTTGTTAACCAGGGCAACATTGCTAGCAAGGCTTAAATCCGATATAAAGTCCACTCCTCTGGGAGCTGTGGTATCAGCAGCCTTACTTTCCGCAGTTTTCTTGCACCCGGTGCAGTTTATCCGGGCAAAAGGTGCTGCACTCATCCCCACACTCATTAAAAATTCCTTTCTGTACATGTTCTTTTTTATAGTTAAAATAAACAGGTTAATACACGGTTTTTCAGATGTCCCGATATATGGTCACTAAGTATCGATGGGCCTGGAAAAATTTTGTAAAATTCTATCTATAAAAAAGTTCTGTTTTCCGTGGGTACAGCCTTTCCTGCTAATATTCAAAGCAGGATCGTTGTAACAAAACTATAGACGAAGTCTGAAGAGATTCTGAAGTTCGGTTTCAAAAATTGTTAAATATTTGTTAATCCTTAATTTTAGCTAATGGCCCTGGCGATCATGAACGCGGCACCAGCAGCCAGCAAACCTATTAAAGTTACTTTGAAGGCTCCTTTTACCGGCGGCTGGCCTGTTAGCTTACTTTTAAAAAAACCAAACACAAAAAGGCAGATGGTAGTCAGTACCGCTGAAAGGATCAGTCCATCCACGGGTTTTGTGGTAAAAAAATATGCCGAAAGGGGCAGCATACCTCCGGCGCAATAAGAAAGGCCGATAGTTACCGCGCTGTTGCGCGCCCTGTTTATATCTGGTTTTTCCAGTCCAAGCTCAAACTTCATCATGAAATCCACCCAATGATCTTTATTGCTGCTGAGCTGCGAGACGATCATTTCCTGGGCATGGTCATCTAGCCCATAACCCGCGAAAATTTCCTTCACTTCTTCCTTTTCTTTTTCCGGCAGATGCTCTACCTCGATATATTCCCTTTTGAGCTCACTCTGATAATGTTCCTGTTCGGTCTTTCCTGCCAGGTACCCTCCCAAGCCCATTGCAATACAACCTGCAATGATTTCTGCTACACCTGCGGTAATGATCACCTGGTTACTGCTTACCGCTGCACTGAGCCCTGCAGCAAGTGCGAAAGGTACGGTAAGGCCATCGCTCATCCCGATAACGATATCGGAAATAAAGGCCGAGCTTTTGAGGTGTTGTTCGGTGTGCGGGCTTTTCATCATAAGGGTGCTTTTATAAGTTTATCATATTCACATTTTTATCAGCCGGGATGGGCTGCGGCAAAATAAGCCGACTAAGCATCACCTCCGCCAATCATATCAGATACCATTCCTTTTTCATCTTTTCTTTCGGCGAGGATTACCCCTGCGATATGCAGCAGGATAAAGCCCAGGATCAGGTACATCGAAAAGCCGTGGAACTCCTTGATGCTATGGTTTACATCCTTTGATAACCCGGTCTGCTCCTGGAATGCCAGCAGTAGTCCGGTAAGCGTCATAATTAGGAGCAAAAAGTAGAAAACCAGGTATAATCCCTTAACGAGGAGCTCATGCCTGGCAGTGATACGGTATTTTTTTAGCACCCAAAAATTTTGGTATGCCCGTTTTAGTTTCGGAAAAATCCGCTGTTCGGCGGATAGAAAAAATTCTGCAATCAGCCTGAATAAAAAAAGTACTGTCAGTGCATAGCCAAAATAAATGTGAAAAGCCCAAACCTGGTCTTCCAGCCCGTGCAAAACTGCAGCAGCTTGTTTATCGCTGACATTAGCGCCGGCATTGGCCAGCTCTGAGCGAACAAAAGTACGCTGGGCATGGTCAAAGAGCAGTGAATTGACTAAAACAGTCCCCAGTGATCCGCAGATGATCAATAGGTTTAGCCAGTGCCAAACCCTGGTAGAGCGGGCATATCTTTTGGCTTTTCCGCTGGGTTCAAGGATTATTGGAAGGGCATCTAACATAGCATTAAGGTTTAAAAGTGATCGTAAAAGTGTGAAGGTCGTTCAGATAATCATAATTCAGGCGATAATACTGACGGGCACAGATCTGTTTTAAAATCGCCAGTCCAAGTCCAGTTCCATCTGAAGTACTGTCTTTATAAAACCGGTCGAATATTTTAGCAGCATCTAAAGCCTGGTTATGCCCAGTGTTAGCAAAAACAAGCTGCCCGGCATCCAGATAAACCTCAATCCTGCCTTTTTCATAATTGTGCCGGATAGCATTACTGAACAGGTTGTTAATTAGAACCTCTATCAACTGACGGTTGGCTCTTATCACAGCCGGTGATAGGTTAAGCTCCATTGTGATATTGCGCTGTTGCACAAGTTCCTGAAAATACAGCGTTTTCTCTTTCAAAAGCGTTCTAAGGTCTATTTCCTGCTGCTCTTGCAGCAGATTATGATCTATTTTAACCAGTAATAACAGGGACTGGTTCAACCGGGTTAATTTGGAAGTTGCCCGGTATAACTCAGCGAGTATCTCGCCTTCCCGGGTATCCAGATTATTGGACTGCAGCATATTATCCAGCCGTGAATTAATCACTGCCAGTGGGGTCATCATTTCATGTGAGGCATTTTCGGTAAAAAGCTTGATTTCTTCATAATCGGATTTGACTTTTCCCGATAAATCTACCAGGACCTGATTGAGCTGCCGAAACTCAGCTACTGGCATTTCTACCGATTTATAGGGTTTCTCATGGTTGATATTGAAATCAGTAATATTCTGGAGCAGCTGACCGAAAGGATCCCAGATTTTCTTAAGTAGCAAACGGTTAACCAATAGCACAACAATCAGCAGTAAGCAAACCGGTAGCAGGATAATCAGGCATATGTTTTTAATCTGCTCCTGTTTTTCCATTTTGGAGGCGATCACCAGGATCTGATAAGGTAAGCCATTGAGCTCCATTTCCGCGCGTAGAAACCGCGCGTGTTCATTGCGGCGCTTCACCGGATTATAAAATAGGGTGTCCCCATAAATGCTGTATGACCTGGTAGATTTTATGCGGTGGTATTGCACAATCAGGTCTTCAAATTCGTGCGGGGAATAAAATTTCCCACCTGTGGAATACTCCTTAACCTCTGTTGCCTCTTCTACCAGGTCGTGGTCGAGCTGACGGTTTAGGTAAAAAATAAGCATTTGGTAAAAAAGGGTACCGATCACTATAAGCCCTAAAAAACTTATCAGTATCAGTATACGGTTATATTTTGAGAAAAGCTTCATTCGCTGATAAACCTATAACCTACACCATAAACCGTTTGAAAATAATCGCCACTTCCGGCATCCATCAGCTTTTTTCTAATGTTGCGGATATGGGTATAAATAAAATCGAAGCTATCGGCCATGTCAGCATCATCTCCCCAGATATGTTCCACGGCAGCGGATTTGGAAATCACTTTACCCTTGTTGGCAAGGAAATACAGCAACAGGTCAAACTCTTTTTTGGTCATGTGCACCAGTTCTCCGCTTACCTTTACCTCCTTGGCATCAAGGTCGATTGAAATCTCCCGAAAAGCAATCTTATGCTCCCCTTGAGCACTCTTCCTGCGCACGATAGCAAGTATCCTGGCGTTTAGCTCCGAGAGATGGAAGGGTTTTGTCAGGTAATCATCGGCCCCAAGTCCAAGGCCAATGAGCTTATCGTCAAGAGAGTTCCTGGCCGAGATAATAATCACCCCCTCAGCTCTTTTGGTCCTTTTCAGGTAGCTGAGCAGTTGCAGGCCTTCCCCATCCCCCAGGCCAAGATCCAAAAGGATGCAGTCATAATGATACAAATCAAGTCTTTCCAAAGCCTGGGCATAGGAGCCTGCTGCACTGCAGGTATTTCCCAGTCCACTTAGGTACTCATTGATACTCTTTTGGAGGCTGAGCTCATCCTCGACGATTAAAATCTTCATAATAACCAAATATCTGTTAAGATATTGAAGACATTTTGAAGTTTCCAGAAAAACAACCTGAATTACCTATTCAAATAAAAATTATAATTAGACTCATTATGATTAACAATATTTTTTCAGGAATAGGCTAACATTTAGGTAATTTGAATTGTAAAATGCCGACAATAATGAGTGTACATATAGGATTGATGATCTGGAAGGAAATGAAGATCAGTGGAATTTCGGTATCGACGTTCGCAGAAAAAATGGCCATTAGTAAAAACAAGGCTCAGGACATCATCAATAGCTCAAGCCTTGATGTTTCGCTGCTTGCGACAGTGAGCGAAATACTCGGCTATAACTTTTTCAGCTATTACGAAAAGGGCAAGTTATTTTCCGATCTCAGTCAAAAGGAAACACAAGCATCAGCAGAAGAAATCAAAAGATTAAAAAGCCTGTTGAGTGAAAAGAACAAAACTATCGAACTCAAGGATAAAATGATCCAAAACCTTTCCCATACGGTCTCCTTGCTCGAAAAAGTCCAATACCGATAATTTGGGAAGAAGTAAATACCAGGGAAACAACATTTTTCTTCCCCGACGCAGTTCCCTTTCGGTATTAACCCATCGTAATTTGCTATAGCCTAAAAAGACTGCTTTAAGCAATTGATGCAGGCTGCTGCCATCTTAATCCCTGTTCGTAGCCTAGAGAGGACCTTGCCCAGCACCTTCCAGATGTAAGTAATTTCCGGGTATTATGTTTAGCTTTAGCCAGAATACATTTTAAATGGAAACAACGTTATTTTATCTGGTTTATACCAGCCGGGCAAAAAAGTTATTGAAGGATGCTGAACTGATTGCACTTTTGGAACAATCCAGAACGAACAACAATCTGCTGGGATTAACAGGGATGTTGTTATATATGGAAACAAATTTCATAGAAGGTTTTGAAGGACGCTTCATCCAGCTATTGGAGGGTAATGAAACTAATGTCCGCTTAATTTATGATCGGATTTTAAAAGATGAACGAAATCAGGGCGTTCTTTTATTGCGTTCTGGGGAAACCCAGTCCCGATCATTTCCGGGTTGGACAATGGGCTTTAAATCCGGGAGAGCCTCAAACCATGAGTCCATTCCAGGCTTTTTTGAGCTGGATGAAACCTTACTGACAGAAGATGGAGTAAATAACGCTATTCATAGCTTGACCTTATTGAAAAGTTTTTACGAGATAAACAGTAATTTTGATTTCTAAATACTGCATTAATGATATTGGAGTAAGTTTATCGGAGCAAAAAAATTATCCATTTTACCAATGGACAGTACCATACAGATATACCGTTTATTTATCCACTTGGGATGGTTTGGGCGAGCTCAATTGCCCCACTTGATAAGGTTACCAATTTATTCAAGAATTCTAATTTTGAGTAGTCTGCGTTTTCAAAAGATACATTCATACTGAATCTTTTGCTAAATTTCCAGCGCTCACGAAAAGGAGAGAATTTTAGTATGATAATATTTCAAATCCAAAATACCCTTCATGAAAGATACAACAATTACGCAGTACATTGACAGGCTTTTCCCCCAGTTTGAGCCTGCATTGAAGACTATACTTGCTGCGAATGCATTGCTCAGGGATTTTCAGAGAGAAGAAAGGCTGATGCAAACCGGACAGAATATGCGCTCCACGATGCTTGTTGTAGAGGGCACGGTCAAACTCTACAGGGAAGGGGAAGACGGACAGGAATTCTTCATGTACTACCTTCAGCCTGGAGATGCATGTGCGCTTTCGATGATCTGCGCAACCAGACAAGAAACCAGTGAGGTGATGGCAAAGGCGATCGAAAAAGCCAGGGTACTCATGATCCCCATCGCCCTGATGGATACCTTGATGCGGGATTATAAGAGCTGGTATTACTTTGTGATGGAAACCTACCGGATGCGTTTTGAGGAACTGCTTTTTGTCATCGACAATATTGCTTTTAAGGCAATGGATGAGCGATTGGCATTCTACCTTAAAAAACAAGCAGGAGATTTAAATACAAAGCAACTTCACCTTACGCATAGTGAAATCGCATCGGATCTGAACACATCCAGAGAAGTAATTTCCAGGCTGCTAAAAAAAATGGAGCAGGCCGGAGAGATCATGATGTACAGGAATTACATCGAGTACCTGGGTAAACCCTAGTCAAAACAAAGAGTTGATTTCCGCGCAGCAAGGGTGCATCATTTTGTTTCAAGAAACCGAGTGTGACAAAAGTCACCAACATTGGTATATGATATGCTGATTTTTGTTAAAAAAACAAAAGAATGGAAATCATTGCATACCTCGCCGCTGCTCTAATTGGAATCTCGCTTGGCTTAATTGGCGGCGGCGGCTCAATCTTAACCATGCCTGTACTGGTGTACCTGTTCGGCATTAATCCCCTACTGGCTACCTCTTATTCATTATTTATTGTGGGCACTAGCAGTTTAGCGGGTACGCTCGGGAATTTTAAGCGAGGATTGGTGAATATGAAAACTGCATTGCTCTTTGGCAGCGCATCTATCTCAACGGTATTTTTAACCCGTAAATTCATTATTCCCCTCATTCCTAAAACGATCTTAATGATTGGCGATTTCGAGCTCACGGAAAATATCCTCATGATGGTGTTCTTTGCGGTCCTAATGGTTGCAGCTGCGAGCACTATGATAAAAGGAGGAAAAGCACAGGAGGATTCCCGGATACAAAGGCCTAAATTTCAGCTCGCGAAACTTCTGCTCTATGGGCTCGCTATAGGTTTAGCAACTGGCCTGCTGGGTGCCGGGGGCGGCTTTTTACTTATTCCAACCCTTGTTATTCTTGTGGGTTTACCCATGAAAGAGGCCGTTGGCACTTCGCTTTTTATTATTGCACTTAACTCGCTGATTGGCTTTACCGGTGACATTGGGCATTTTGCCATTGACTGGATGTTTCTGTCTAAAATCACTATTGTAGCCATTGCCGGCATTGTGATTGGAGGAATCATAAATAAAAAAATAGATGGAGGAAAACTAAAAAAAGGTTTCGGCTGGTTTATACTGGTCATGGGTTGCTACATTATCCTCAAAGAAGTGCTGTTCAAATAACAAGTAGACAGCGGAAAGGCTGTGTGACAAAAGTCACCAACAAGGAGATCCCGAAGTATTAATTTTGACATATTAATTTAATCAGCATGATTATAGAACAAATTTATACCGGATGTTTGGCACAGGGTGCCTATTACATCGAAAGCAATGGAGAGGCGGCAATTATTGACCCGCTTCGCGAATTCAGGCCATATATAGAGCGTGCCAAAAAAAGCCATGCAAAAATCAAATACGTGCTGGAAACCCATTTTCATGCCGATTTTGTATCCGGGCACATCGATCTGGCCAAAGCAAGCGGTGCGAAAATTGTCTATGGGCCAAATGCAAAACCTGACTTTGAATTTTACAGTGTGAAAGATGGAGAGGTATTGCAACTCGGGGATGCAAAAATCAAAATCCTGCACACTCCAGGACACACGATGGAAAGCACCTGCTTTTTGTTGAGCGATGAGCACGGAAAAGAAATTGCACTATTTTCTGGCGATACCCTTTTTATAGGCGATGTAGGAAGGCCCGATTTGGCACAAAAACTAATCAGCGAATTAGCCGGTGAAATGCTTGCAGGCTATCTGTTTGATTCTTTACGAGACAAAATCATGCCATTAAGCGATGACATCATGGTTTATCCTGCACACGGGGCAGGCAGTGCATGCGGAAAGAACATGAGCAAAGAAACCACAGATCTTTTAGGAAATCAAAAGAAAACCAATTATGCGCTGAGGGCAGACATGTCAAGAGAAGCGTTTATCAGGGAGGTTACCAATGGGCTACTACCTCCCCCGGCTTACTTCCCGGAAAATGTGATGATGAATATACATGGATACGATAATTTGGATAAGGTGATCGAAAGAGGCATGCAGGCGCTATCCCCAGAGGCTTTTGAGCGTTTGGCAAATGAAACTGGCGCAGTAATTCTCGATACCAGAGATCCTCAGGTTTATGTAGGGGGCTTTATCCCGAATTCGATCAATATCGGTATAGATGGAAACTTTGCACCATGGGTGGGAACATTGATCCCGAATATCAAACAGCCTATTTTACTCATAACTGATGAGGGCAGAAATGAAGAAGTACTCACCAGGTTATCCAGAGTAGGATTTGATGGCGCAGTAGGTTTTCTCGATGGCGGTTTTGACAGCTGGAAAGAGGCCAATAAAGAAACCGACGAGATAAAATCCATTTCTGTAGAAAAAATGGTCGAAATGATGGAAACAGCCCAAATAACCATCCTGGATGTTAGAAAAGCAAACGAGTTTTCGAGCGAACATGTTGAGGGTGCAGCAAATCTTCCCCTCGATTATATCAACGAAACCTTTGGCAGCATCGATAAAAACAAGACCTACTTTGTCCACTGTGCCGGCGGTTACCGTTCTGTAATTTTCAATTCCATTATGCGCTCACGGGGATACCACAACCTCATCGACATCGCAGGTGGTTTTAAGGCTATTCAGCTTAACGGACATATACCGACTACAGCCTTTGTATGCCCAAGTACCTTAAAATAATCAGGAGATGGACAATAGGAAAAAATTGCACTGGGAGAAGGTCTACCTTGAAAAAAGTCCTGACCAGGTCAGCTGGACGCAAAACTATCCGGTAGTTTCAATGGAAATGATAAAGGGCTTCGCTCTTGACAAATCCGCTCCGATAATCGATATCGGAGGAGGTGACAGCCTGCTTGTAGATTTCCTGCTTCAGGAGGGCTACACCAATATTACGGTAGTTGATATATCTGCCCGGGCTTTACAAAAAGCGAAGGGAAAACTTGGAGATCTGGCTGGTCAAGTCCATTGGATAGTTGCTGACGTGGTGGAATTTGAGCCGCAACGAACTTATGCAATCTGGCATGACCGTGCCACTTTTCACTTCCTTAATTTAGCAGGAGACATCGAACGTTATGTTGCAATGGCACAGCAGTTTACTGATGACTACCTGATTATGGCTACGTTTTCCCCTACCGGCCCTGAAAAGTGCAGTGCCCTGCCTGTATTCAGATATGATGAGAAGGGGCTGCAGGAGGTTTTCAAAAATGGATTTACCCAAATAGCATCCAAAAAGCATGAACACCTTACCCCAATGCACAGCAGACAGGATTTTCTTTTCTCTAGTTTTGTGAAGGATAAAAATCAATTAGACCGGAATAAAAAAACAAATAAATTATTATCTATGCTGAGCTGTTTCTTTTCAAAGGTCAGTATGATCCCGACAGCTACGACTTCAAAAACGAGTTTAACAAAAACACTAACTCACCTCTCATTTAAGACATTATGATTGATTTCATTAAACAACCCTGGTCCTGGTATTTTTCGGGCATGATGATCTCGCTTACCATGCTTCTGCTACTTTTTTTCGGTAAGTCTTTTGGCTTTTCATCGAACCTACGCACCATGTGCAGCATGGCGGGAGCAGGGAAGAAAATAAAATTCTTCGATTTCAACTGGAAAAACCAGATCTGGAACCTGATGTTCCTTGCCGGCTCTGTCCTGGGGGGCTTCATCGCTACCAATTACCTGAGCGAGCCGGCCCCGCTGCAGCTTTCGGCAACCACGGTAGCGGACCTTGGGCAACTCGGCATCAGTTTTGATGGCAACTTAAACCCATCCGCACTGTTCTCGCTTGAGGCGATGAAGGATTTCAAGACGTTGGCCATCCTGCTTTCTGGAGGGCTACTGGTAGGCTTTGGCTCCCGCTATGCAGGTGGCTGTACCTCAGGCCACGCCATATCAGGGCTTTCAAATTTACAGGTACCCTCTTTGGTTGCCGTAATCGGTTTTTTTATAGGAGGTCTTATCATGACCTTCCTGCTTATGCCATTCATCTTTTAAAACCATAAAAAATGAAATTCATTAAATATATATTAGCTGGAATACTTTTTGGCATCATCATGACCAAGTCAGAGGCGGCTTCCTGGTACAGAATACAGGAAATGTTCCGTTTCCAGTCCTTGCACATGTACGGGATCATTGGTACCGCCGTCCTCCTGGGCGTTATTGCGGTATATCTGATCAAGAAATTCGAGGTCAGGGATATTGGTGGAAGTCCGATCGTTTTTCACGATAAGGATAAGGCATACCGCAAATACCTGATCGGGGGAACGATTTTCGGCCTGGGCTGGGCACTCACCGGAGCCTGCCCCGGCCCCATGTTTGTCAACCTGGGAAGCGGATATGCCGGTATGGCAGTGGTTATCCTTGGCGCGCTAGTGGGAACCTACCTTTACGGAACAATAAAAAACAAGTTACCTCACTAAAGGCGTAAACCAACCGACGACAATAGTTAACCATAGATGCCCAAAATGCCGGAAGGGAAAGCTGTTTAAATATTTCATTGAAAACTGGGAATGAAATGAATAGAAATTGTGCCTTCTGCAATTTAAATTTTGAAATAGTGTCAATCAACATGGGGGGCAGCAATCCGTTGGAGAAAGAATGGCCCAAAAATCCATCTGGGCCAAACTATAAAAAATCTTAGTAATCATTGATGAATGATGACTATCTCTGATATATTATTCATCTGTTACTTTTGCATTAAGCTACAGTTAAATTTACGAACGCAAACTTTGATCAATAGCGGATAACAGCCAAGGCATACTTTCTAAATAGTAAGTATTTAATTTTATACCACTAACACATAGATGTGATGATCATTACAATAGTGTTCTTTACCATTTACCAACACATATTAAACATTTAAGAAACACAAACAATGGGTCTTTGGTAAGTATCAAAAGGCGTTCAGGCATTTTAATTTAATTCCATTCAATGTTAATGAACATCGTAGTTTCTTTTATAGGTAGCCTTGAACTCACTGATTTCTAGGAAAAATATTAAACGAACATTCGTTGTGTAAAAAAGCGATCAACTCCGCCCAACGCGCCTTAAAAACAGATATCCCCCAAGCCCAGCCAAAACCGAGGCTATCAGTATCCCATATTTAGCCTGCTGAACAAAAACAGGGTCCTTGAATGCAAGTCCGCTTATAAACAGCGACATCGTAAAGCCTACCCCTGCCAGCAGGGCAATGCCCGTGATATGTTTCCAGGTAGCCTGGGCTGGAAGAACACCAATCCCGGTCTTCACCATTGCCCATGTAAAGAGGAGAATCCCGGTGAATTTCCCTATTATGAGCCCGGAAGTAACCCCAATTGTAACTGGATTGACCACTGAGCTAAAGAAATCTGAACCTATTAAAATACCCGAGTTGGAAAGTGCAAACAGGGGCATGATTAAAAAAGCAACCCAGGGATGCAGCGCATGCTCGATTTTTTGCAGCGGGGTTTCCGCAGCCAGGCTAAGGCTTTTGACATGCTGAATGGTCCGATGCTGCTCTGGGGTGGTGAGGGTACTATTGCTGGGGATTTCCTTTTCGAATTCATAGGAAAGTTTGCGTAGGTTATTGGAGTATGCATTTTCGTCAATTCTGGTCATCGCGGGAATGGTAAAAGCCACCAAGACCCCAGCAATGGTGGCATGAACGCCAGAAAGTAGGAAACCTATCCATACACAAACCCCTATCAGCAGATAAAAAGCGTTGTTTCTCACCCCCATCTTATTGCCAATGATTAGCGCCAAAAGAAATATGCCGGCGATGCCAAGGGCAGCAAAATTTACATGATCTGTATAAAAAAATGCAATTACCATCACCGCGCCAAGATCATCAGCGACGGCCAGTGCAGACAGGAAAACTTTTACTGAAGTGGGAATGTTTCCCGCCATGGAAAGCAGGGCTAGTGCAAAGGCGATGTCCGTGGCCATCGGTATCCCCCAGCCGTGTGAGGTAGGGGCATTGATGTTTAAAAACTTATAAATCAATGCCGGAAAAAGCATTCCGCCAAGCGCCGCCCCCATTGGCATGGCCGCCTTTTTTAGCGATGAAAGTTCCCCGTCCATGAACTCGCGTTTGAGTTCCAGGCCAATAACAAAAAAGAAGAGCGCCATCAGTCCGTCATTGATCCAGATATGAAGGGGCTTATTGAGTACATGCTTTCCAAAAGCAATCGAAAAATCAATTTCCCATAAGTGGTGATAGGATTCGCCAAAGGATGAGTTTGCCCATAGGATCGCTATGATCACACTGATCAAAAGAATGATTCCACTAGTATATTCCAGGTGTATAAATCTGCTAACAGGGGCAATAATCTTCTCTATCGGGGTTTTCTTAACTTGATTCATAGTATTTTTTAGGAAAGCCAAAGGTAAATTTATTAAGGGCATCACCACAAGTAAACTTGCTGTTTTACAGTTTCGATAAATCAATTTTTTAGACTGCGCGCTGAAGATTATCCTAATCCGCGCTTTTGAAAATTTAAAATTTACCCTTTAGCACTTGCTGACCGGTTCAAAAAATTTCATATTATTGAAAAAGTGATGCTTTTATTCGCCGCCCCGCTTTATTTTGTTCTCTACATCATCTGGCTCATCTACGACGAGCTGATCAAAAAGAACATCAGGGGCACAAGCCGGTCGTTTATATTGGAGGTATATTTGCCCCTATCTGGGCAGCGATCGTCATGCTGAGTATCATTTAGAATAAAAACTTACCATTTTTTTATCTGTTCCTGCTGCTTGGGCATGCAATCTCTCCAAGATAGCTTTCATCTGCCGAATTTCCTGTTCCTGGGAAGATATGATGGATGCAGCGAGATTTTTAAGCTCAGGATCCTTTAAATCAGCATGACTACTGGTCATTATTGCCGAAGAATGATGGGGAATCATCGCCCGTATATATTGAGCATCGGTGACAGCAGCCTGTCTGCGGAGCATCCAAAGGCCTATAACAAATATGGCAACTGCTGAGATGTAGATGATCCCATTCAGCTTTTTGTTTTTATACATCATGGGCATCAGCGATAGCATGAGCACTGCCATCGGAGCGATCATGAGCAAGGTCATGTATGTGCGGGTAATGCTTAGATAAACATGACTGATGTCATCGACATTTAAAAACATGACACCGTACATAATGAAAAAAGAAAGGCTAAGCATTAGCCCGAAGGTTTTGTAGCTATTGGTCTTCATGGTAATCTTTTTATGTGAAAAGCTTTACCAGCCAAACAGTTTAGCTATGTAAATGTTTAGAACGTGCAGAATTGTTACCAAGTGATATCCGAAGTTGATACTTGCAAGATAAGTACTAGGAAAAATTTCCAATCACTTTACAATCAAGATAGGGGTATATGGGAAAGGGAAAACATAAAATGATAACGATCAATTAAGGATAGATGCAAGACAAAAAAGACGATGTGCCAGGTGCACTCCGAACATTCTTTTCCAGGCGGTTCAACCTGAATCTAGGCAAGGCGGGTGAAGAGGAGGTTGTGGGTTCAATAACCCGGAATTCGGTATTTGTTGGGGGAAACCTCTGGACACTTATTTTCGCGATCATCATCGCATCAATCGGACTGAACGTAAACTCCGCCGCTGTTGTCATTGGCGCTATGCTTATATCCCCGTTAATGGGGCCGATCATGGGGATTGGTCTTGGAATAGGCACCAATGATTTCGAACTGGTTAAGCAGGGCGGACGGAATCTGCTTATCGCAACGATCATCAGCATCGCGACCTCCACCCTCTATTTTTTTATCACTCCGTTGCATGATGCGCAGAGCGAACTACTCGCCCGTACTACGCCATCAATCTGGGATGTTTTCATCGCTTTTACAGGTGGTCTGGCAGGAATTATCGCTGTGACCAGAAAGGAAAAAAGCAATGTGATCCCCGGCGTTGCCATTGCTACCGCACTCATGCCCCCACTATGTACAGCGGGTTACGGACTTGCAACAGGAAACTGGCTGTTTTTTCTTGGTGCGATATACCTTTTTTTCATCAACAGTCTTTTCATTTGCATATCAACCTATCTGATTGTGCGTTTTTTGCGTTTTGAGAAAAAGCACTTTGAAGATAAGGATACCGAAAAAAAAGTTTCCCGCTATATACTCCTGAGTGTGCTGATCACTATATTACCAAGCATCTATCTTGCCTATGGAATCGTGCAGAAGAGCATCTTTGAGAATAATGCACAGACATTTATTAAAGAAGAATTCAATTTTAAAAATACCCAGGTGGTCAACAAGACCCTGAGGTACAGCTCAAAAGAAAGGGAAATTGATCTGCTGCTCATCGGCTATGAACTTCCGGATACGACAATCAGCTCCATCCGCAAGAGGTTGGCTAGCTACAAGCTTAAGGGTACCAAACTCCTTATCCGACAGGGGCTGAGTGCCAGGCAGGAAATTGATTTTTCGCAGATCAAAGCAAGTATCATGGAAGATGTGTTTGAACGTGGTAGCAGCACATTGCGTCCGAATTCCTCGGGAAACGGCGAAAGCAGAACACCGGAAATCAGCCGGGAGCTTTCCGCACTCTTCCCGCAGATTACGGCCTACAGCATTTCCAACGTTATAATGAAGCGAACCGACAGCACAAAAAAAGATAGCCTTACGCTGTTCTACGGGACCCTTTCGGGAACGATGAAAAGGGAGGAGCGCCTTCGCCTGGAGAACTGGCTTAAGAGCAGGATAAAAGCCGACTCTCTAAAAGCCGTTCTTGAATAGGTAACTAGGTTGATGATGTTATTTTTAATCCGGAAGCCGTATGGAAAGAAACATAGCGTAATCGAGAGCCGTCAAATAGCGGATTTCTGAATGCAGATAGGTCCCATTGTCGACTTGCGCTGCCACTATTGTTTAACATGGCATTGCAATCGGCTAAGAGGCCAGATCAAATACCAGAAAAATTATCAGGCCATTATGAGATTATCTTCGTTCCTTTGGTAAAAAAAGAGCTTGAGGTATTGGGCCAATACAGAAATTAGATAATAAGCCTTACTCCACCAAGGTCAGAAACCCGGTGAGAGAATTTATCGCTCGGGGAGCTGATGAACATAAAATTAATAGGTATATCCCATTCATGGCTCAGCTTAGCAATAATCTCAGGACCAAAGGTGCCCTGAAGCCTAAGGTATTCAATTTTGATATCCGGGTATGCGCGGTCCAGAACATTAAGATCGTTAAAAAAATCTGAGGCCACCTCATCCCCTTCTGCCAGAACGGTAACGATTTTTAATTTTTTGGTAATCTCGTTCTGCTGTACATAGATCATGACCTTGTTGAGTACCGAGATGTCGTCAGCCTTGGTAAAGTATACAAATTCCTGATCGTTGAGTTTTCTTAAGCTACGGTTGAGGTGCAGCCTGGTAAGTGCCGCAGCCCTTTTGAGGGTGTCAAAAAAACTATCGACTACAACCAGAATATATTTCAGCAATAGGTTTCTGCTCAATAGCATAAAGATGATAATGATGGCCGGAATGAAGTATTGTAGAAAGACAATGAGGTAATCCGCATGCATGATGATATTGCCGTAAAGCGCTGAGACCACAGCAAGAATGGCTAGTGCTACCGAAATGGTGGTCGCACGTTCTTGCCTTGGCAACCTGCTCCGCTTTATCTTGAGCAGTAAATTTCCGAAACCGAAATAGATCATCACCAATAGGAAAGATATTGTATACACACCAGCCAACGGACCAAGGGCGCCGCGCGTTATAAAAAGTACCGAAAGGCAGAGCAGGTAAAAAAGGATAAGGATCCTTGGAGAGCTTCCCCGGTTATTTTCCTTGAGCAGAAATTGAGGAAGTATTCTGTCCAGCGTCATACGCTTAATAAGTCCATTCACCCCCAAATAAGAGGTCAACAATGCGCCACTTAACACCAATACCGCATCCACAGAAATAAAAGTAGCCAGCCAGTGTCCCCCTGTGTCAGCTCCAAGGTGGGATAGTAGCGCCTCTTTGTTGGCCGCAATTTCAGAAAGGGGCAATACCGCGACAGCAGTAAGCGCCATCAGCGGATTGATCACAGAAACGGCAATCCACATGTTGCGGAGCGTTTTTTCTAAATACACCCTGTTTTTGCTCCTCCACAAAATTGGCTGAGCTTTCAAAGCCCGATATACCTAGCATCGCAGTACTGAAGCCCAGAAAAAGTGCCGTTGCGAATCCGCCTTTCATTGGCATACCGAAGTTTATTTTGGCTACGCCCAGACCGTTGGCAAGGACAAACCAGATGCCGCTCCCGATCAATAGCAACATGGCCAGAATATGTAGCACGAATATCACTACCGCTACGATAGCCGATTCACTGATGCCTGAAATCACCAGCAGCAAAAACAGGGTGATGAGCACAGCTGTAGCTAAAAGAACCGGAACGGAGGGAAATATCCCATGAAGGTAATGCATCCCCTCGCTTGCGGAAATCACTGCGGTGGTCATATAAGAGAGTATGGTCAGGCAGGCTGCCACCGCTGCGTTGCTTTTGCTGGTGGTATTGAGCAGCACGTTATAAGCCCCGCCGTTTAAAGGCAGTGCGCCAACTACCTCGCCATAAATCTTCCGGAAAAGAAAAAGTACCCCGGATACTATAAGCAGGGCCAGCCAGGCATATTGTCCGGCATATATGATCGTCAGGGCCGATACATAAAGGCAGGATGAGGTAATATCATTTCCGCAAATGGCGGTGGCGGACAGTTCGGAAAGTTTCTTTATATGCTGCATTTTTTTATTCTATAGTGTGCAATCCATTAGGGTCGGGAAAATCGATAATCGTACCCAGCAGCGAAGAAACCACATAAGGGCTGTGCAGGTTATATTTTGCTAGGGAGGCCTGATTTCCCACCTTAATGGTGAAAGCCGCCTCTATGCCTGCAAGCACACGGAACATGTCCTCATCAGTATGGTCATCGCCGATACAAAGGATAAAACTTTTTTGTTTTTTTTTCAGGATATCCTCCACGGCCCGGCCCTTGTTGACCCCATGGTTCCGCACCTCGATAACACGGTTCCCATCGAGTACATCCAAAGAAAGTCCGGCTGTAAATTCCAGGAGCCTTTTACCGAGTTCTCCTGCCCGCTTAAGGCCCAGAGATACCTCGGCTCTGCGGTAATGCCAGGCGAGTGAGAAATCCTTTTCCTCCATAAAACTCCCTGGAGTTCTGGAGACAAATTCTTCCATAATTAGCCTTATCTTCTTCTTCCACCCTACAGCCATATCCTCAATTGCAACCACCCAATCCCCACCAATCGACTTTACCTTTGCGCCATGTTCCCCGATCAGCCCAATGGGCAAATGCCCGAGCCATTTTTCAAGTGTAGCACTATCCCTCCCGCTGATGATATACAGGCTCACCCTTGGATCAGAAGATAGGGATGAAAGCTGGGACAAAAGCAGCTGATCCGGTGAGGCATGCTCAGGCTGCGAAGAAAAGGGAACCAGTGTTCCGTCATAATCCAGGAGCAGGAGGCGATGAGAACTTTCGGCATAGGCATTAAGCAATACGGACTTAGAAAAGGCGTCCATAAAGCGGATATCAAATTTTTTCTGGCGCTCTTTGATCCTGCTTAGCTGAGTAAAGAAGTCCAATGCCCAGGCATTGACATCATACCTTTCAATCCGCTCCCGCATGACCGAAAGGCGCTGGCCCTGCTCAACGGGATCCATTTCCAGGGCTACGCAGAGCATTTCCGCCATCTCCAGTACATCATTGGGATTAATGAGCAGGGATTCGGTGAGTTCAAAGGCGGCGCCTGCCATCTCACTTAGGATCAGCACACCCATTTTATCATTGCGACTGGCAACGAATTCCTTAGCCACCAGATTCATCCCGTCGCGAAGCGGAGTCACCAGAGCGACATCGCATGCCATATAAAGACCGAGCAGATCATGAAAACCAAGGTGGTCATATTGATATATCACCGGTTGCCATGAAATAGTTCCCATGGTTGAATTAAGCCTACCGATAAATTCATCAATCTTTTTCTTCCTTTCCGAATACTGGAAGATAGAATGTCTGGAAGGTACAACTACCATAATAAAAACTATTTTTCCGATATAAGCTGGGTTGGTGGTCAGAAAATGCTCGAAAGCCCTGAGCCTGTTGAAAATCCCCTTGGTGTAGTCCAACCTATCTACGGAAAAGATCATTTTCTTATCCCCTTTTATGGCCAGATATTTATCCTTGGCAGCGCTTACCTCTTTTGAGCGGTGGGCAGAATTGAAAAGACTGAAGTCAATACTCACAGGAAAAGCATCTGCTTTTATCTCCCGGTGCTGGTGGGCAATGTACTCTCCCTCGTGCTCGAGTCCAATGGAAAGCTGTAGGGATTTGAGAAAATGACTGACATATTCAGCCGTGTGAAAGCCTATAAGATCCGCTCCGAGCATACCTTCCAGAAGTGCCTTTTGCCATGCCCTGGGAATGACCCTGAAAAGCTCGGCGGAAGGAAACGGAATATGAAGAAAAAAGGCGATGGTAATACCAGGAATCTTCTTTCTCAACAGACCGGGGAGCATCATAAGATGATAATCGTGTATCCAAACGGTATCCCCTTCATGGATAACCTGGGATAATTTCTCCGCAAACTGCTGGTTTACCCTTTGGTAGGCTTCAAAGAAATCTGGGCGGTAGTCTGCAAGTGAAGGAAAATAATGGAACAGTGGCCAAAGCACCGAATTGGAAAAGCCGTTATAATAATCCTCATAATCACCAGTGCTTGTGAAAACAGGCAGAAAATCATAATCTGCCCCGGTATGGTTAAGGGAGGCAAGCCCCCAGATATCTTCTCCGCAATCCGGAACCCCTGCCCAGAGTTTTTCGGAAAATACTTTCGCCCCCTGCCCCTTAAGATAGGCACCAACTGCTGATATGAGTCCGCCCGAAGACTGGCGGAATGAATAGCCTTCATTGTTTTTTTCTATAGAGATGGGCAAACGGTTGGAAACGATAAGTAGTCTTTTCTGCATAACGGCAATTTAAGGTGAACAAGATGCGGCCATGAGATCTTTAAAGAAAAGCCGCATGCCCCGAGATTCCCGTAAAGGAAAGGGCAAAAAATATTTCCGGTTTAACCGGGGATTTGACAAAGGTAGCAAAAATGAATTAAATGCTTTTTCGGGAAACAAAAACAGTTCCTTATTAGCTTAAAAGGCTTTATTTTGTTACATTGTGATATCAAAACTGAATATGGTCAAAATTTTTACCCTTTCGATAAGCTTACTTATCTCCGCCCAGCTGACCCCGCCTCATCAGTATAGTAACGGCAGAAAGTCCGACAGTCTGAATACCAGAAAACTCAACAATGAACTTGATAAGGTTAGTCAACTATATGCGGAGCGGCTTTCTGATTCCCTCAAGCGTTCAGAACTGGAACGCCGGGTAAGTAACCTGGGCGATAAAGACCGGGTAGAGAAAAACACGTTGATGCAGGAGCTCAAACTATTGCGTAAAAGAGACTCGGTGCACCTTGCAAGTCAGCTCGCGCAAATCGACTCCCTACGTGGGATAATTAAAGCCAGTCCTGTTCGTTTTGCGTCCGACACCCTGTTTAATATCTATGCCCGGTTGGGAAGTTTCAGTGCAGCGGAACGGGCAAGAGCAGTTTCAGAAAGACTCGAGCGCATTGCGGAGCTTGCCGGCTTCTCGGCCGATTCAATCCGCCTCAGCGCTGCTGAACAGGCGACGGACCTGGTTTATGGGAAGACGCTTATTTTATCCATTACCGATCAGGATGCACTTTGGGCAAGGAAAGAACGTAGCGCCTACGCAAGGGAGATCAGTGAAAAAATTTCCATCGCCCTGCAAAAATATCGTAAAGACAACAGCTGGCAGGTGTTATTGAGGGAAATTTTGCTGACGGTTTTGGTTATCGGAATCGTTATCGGTCTGATCTATTTTATCAACAAACTTTTCGGGAAGCTCTCTGCAAGTTTGCTATCTGCGGAGAGCCGCCTGGGAAAAGGGATAAAGATTAAAAATTATGAGGTCCTTGATCCTTCCAGGCAGCTTGGGGCATTGAAGGTCCTGTTAAAGGTTATCCGCTATTTGGTTATCCTGCTGGTGGTCTATCTGGCGCTCCCTGTACTATTTGGTATTTTCCCATTTACCAGGAACCTGTCGGAAAACTTACTAAACTACATCCTGAGTCCGCTTAAAAAAATTGGTATATCGGTATGGAACTATATCCCAAACCTAATGACCATATTGGTGCTTCTGGTTGTCTTCCGCTATGTGATCAAATTGGTTCGCTTTTTGAAAACAGAGATCGAAAGGGGCAAACTGACTATTCCCGGTTTTTATAAAGACTGGGCTAATCCTACGTATCAAATCGTCCGCGTACTGATCCTGGCCTTTATGCTCATTGTTATCTTTCCGTATCTGCCCGGATCAGATTCGGGAATATTCAAGGGGGTATCGGTATTTATCGGCGTACTGTTTACCTTTGGCTCTGCAGGAGCACTAGGTAATGTTGTTGCCGGACTTGTACTTACTTACATGCGTGCCTTTAAGATCGGCGACCGCGTTAAGATCGGCGAAGTTACGGGTGATATTATGGAAAAGACCCTGCTTGTTACGCGCGTCAGAACTATTCAGAACGAAGTGGTATCTATACCAAACTCAGCTGTAATGAACAACCATACTGTAAACTACAGCATCGAGGCGCAGGAAAAAGGACTGATTGTAAATACTACAGTCACAATCGGCTATGATGTACCCTGGAGAACTGTCCACCGGCTCCTCATCGATGCAGCACTGGCCACCGAGCTCATTGAGTCCGAACCTACTCCCTACGTTTTGCAGACCAGCCTGGATGATTATTATGTGAGTTATCGGCTGAACGCCTATACGCATGCTCCCAACCGTCAGGCGCTTATATATTCTGCTCTCCATGCCAATATACAGGATCAGTTCAACCATGCTGGAGTAGAGATTATGTCCCCACATTATAAAGCCCTACGGGATGGCAATGCGGTTACTATTCCATCAGAGTATCTCCCTGGTGACTACCTTGCACCCCGGTTCCGCACCGAAACAGAAGAAAATAAACATAAAAGGACAAAAAACTAACCTTTGCAGGATCGTAAAATCATAAGTACCCCTCCATTATTTCAGATGAATACACAGGAAATCATAGCCATCACCATAGTACTTGCAGCAATTTTTGCTTATATCAACCATCGCTTTATTAAATGGCCACCAACAATCGGCATTATGGCACTCTCGCTGATTTCCTCAATCCTGCTTGTGAGTCTGGGAAGCTCCAGATCTCTGCTTTCAGAAAAGGCCATCTCTCTGGCTACATCGGTAGATTTTCAGGATGTGCTGATGAACTTTATGCTGAGCTTTCTACTTTTTGCAGGTGCAATCCATATTGATGCGGGTAAACTCAGGGCCGAGCGCCTGCCTGTTCTGATCTTGGCCACGGTAGGCATACTTATTTCAACATTTGTAGTTGGGATATTGGTATATTTCCTTTTTGGATGGTTTAATATACCTATTCCACTGATATACAGTCTGCTGTTTGGGGCACTAATTTCCCCTACCGATCCCATTGCCGTTCTGGGCATTCTTAAAAAAGCAAATATTCCCGCGAGTTTAGAGCTTAAAATTTCCGGGGAATCATTGTTTAATGATGGTGTGGCAGTGGTTGTGTTTGTGAGCCTTGCAGAAATTGCGCGTTCTACAACAGGGGATTTTTCTATCATCTCGATAAGCAAGCTTTTTTTAATCGAAGCTTTGGGCGGTCTGTTTTTTGGTCTGCTACTTGGTTATATCGGATATCTGGCCCTTAAAAGCATTGATGACTACAAAGTCGAAGTGCTCATCACCCTGGCAATTGTGACCGGAGGATATTTCCTAGCAGGGAGGCTTCATGTATCTGGACCACTTGCAATGGTCATTGCAGGGATTTTTACAGGCAACAAGTCCAGGCGTGAGGGCATGTCTGACCTTACCAGGGACTATCTGGGCAAGTTTTGGGAAATGATCGATGAGATCCTTAACGCGGTACTATTTCTTTTCATCGGTGTGGAGATGCTTATCATAAAGGTTGAGTCAACGGTATTCTGGATTGGAGTCATCAGTATCGCTATCGTACTACTGGCCAGATGGGTATCAGTGATCATACCGGTTTCATTGATGCGCTTTAAAGTAAAATTTGAAAAGCATGCAGTGACAATAATGACTTGGGGCGGGCTGAGAGGTGGTATTTCAGTTGCCCTGGCACTTTCCTTAAGCCCTGCAATGTACCGAGAACAGTTCGTACTGATTACCTACATCATTGTTGTCTTTTCGATCCTTGTCCAGGGATTGAGCATCGGAAAGCTTGCGAAGCGACTGGGGTTCTAAAGGGAAGCCGCCCAGGTAGCCAACCTTCTCTCCCTTGATGAACGGGCTCTGAGAGAATACATATTGATAGGGGCCGCAGCAACTGCACACTAAACGAAAAATAATTAAGGGGTCAATTTATTGCAGGCTTTTTTCAAGTTTATTTTTTTCATTGAATTTTAAAATGACTACTTTGGGCACCAACCAAAGAAATTTAAAGAACCGATGAAAATAACCAAGAAAATCTCTGTTTATCTCGCGGTCGCTTCCATCGCATTCGCTACTGTGGGACTCGTTGGCTGGGTTACGGGAAATAGTGCGCTCAAAAGTTTCTTCTCTGCTGAGGTCACGATGAAATTCAATATGTGCCTGATGATCATCCTAAGTTCCTCGGGGTTCCTGCTATACAATTTTGGACATCGAAAGCCTGCAATTACCTTAATTTTGATCGTAGCGCTTTTAAGTTTTTTAATACTCTTCGAGCACATCTTCCAGGTTAACCTGGGTTTGGATGAGATCTTTTTCCGCGATAAAATTGAAAATCCATTACTGGAGGCCCCCGGCAGAGTATCGGCTCTGGGCTGCATCAATCTGCTGCTTTTCTGTACAGCTATGCTATTTGCCGCAAAGGGCTGGTATCACTCCGCGCAACTTTTTGCAGGGCTTCTTTTCCTTTTTATCTATGGGTCTATTTTGGGCCATGCCTTCCACATCACCGGCCTTTACCGCCAGGGGTTTTATTCGGGTGTGGCTATCCACACCACGCTAGCCCTTCTACTGTTGGTAACAGCAGTGTTTTTTAGCCTTTCGGGAAGCGGCTGGACGGCTTTCTTTTCCGGAAAACTAAGATCTAGAAACCTACTGATCTACGGCTTCAGCTACCTGGCCTGCGCTGCGCCGCTGCTGGTTGCGTTTTATATTTTTTTTCTAAAAAATTCCGGGCAGTCTTCGACCTTCGGACTGCTTTCGATAATCATCGCTTCTCTTTTGATAAGCTTTCCCCTTGCCTATCTGGCCAGGCTACAAATTAATAGAATGGACAATGAGCTCAGGAAAGCCAATGAACAACTGGAACTTTCCATGGAGGCCACCGGTCTGGGTCTCTGGGATCTGGATATCCCGACAGGGATAATTGAACGTTCAGAAAAACATGCCGTGCTTTTTGGTGATGAATTCACGCCACATACAACTGGAGAGCACCTTTCCAGCCTGATTTTCCCCGAAGACAGGCCGCGTATCCGATCAGCTTTTAATGAGGCCCTCAAAGGAAAAGAGCTACGTATACAGGTACGCACTTCCCGGAACGATGGCAGTATAAGATGGGTCCTGGTTTCGGGAAAAATTCGTTCCGACAGGAACGGCATACCAAAGCGGATGCTGGGAACTATAATGGATATTAGCGATCAGAAAGAGGCTGAAGCAAAAAAGGAGTCCTTTATTGGGGTGGTGAGCCATGAGCTTAAAACCCCCTTGACAGCTTTCAAATCCTATGTGCAACTGGCCATCAGGCTTTCACAAGATTTGCAAGACGAAAAAATAGCATCTATTTTGGCACGTGCCTCCCAACAGTCGGATAGGATGAGCAGTATGATTATGGGTTTTTTGGATGTGACCAGAATAGGAAACGGGAAACTGCAGTTGCAGGAAAGCTTTTTTGAGCTCAATGAGCTCTTGGATAGTATACTTAACGAATCAAAGACTATTTACAGCCGGGACACCTTCAAGTTTACCGGGTGCGAGCAGATCATGGTATGGGCAGACAGAACCAGAATTGCAGAGGTCCTTTCCAATCTGATCAGCAACGCGGTAAAATACTCACCAAGGGATTCACCAGTTGAACTCAGTTGCAACTACAGCTCAACCGAGGTCGTTATCTCTGTAAAAGATTATGGCATGGGGATTCCAAAATATGACCGTGAAAAACTCTTCGAACTGTTTTACAGGATTGATCGAAAGAAGCAGGACACCATTTCTGGATTTGGTATTGGTCTTTACCTTTCGGCAGAAGTAGTCCGCTTACATGGAGGGCGGATCTGGTTGGAAAGCGAAGAGCATGTAGGTTCTACCTTTTTCTTCAGCATTCCCCTTGGCCCATCCACTGAATCAAAAAAGGTCCAAGGTAGCCCAACAGGAACACCCTCTATTCTCGACCAGAAGAAAAGCCTTTAGCCCATGTAATCCGCCTGCCTCATCAGAAGCGCACGGTATTTATTGAAGATAGATGTCTTGGAAACAAATCCCTTGAAAGTGTTCTCCGAATCCACAACGGGAAGCACCCATACCCTATCCTCTTCCATTTTACCCAGCACGGACTTAAGGTCATCGTTTATATTTATAAGTTTTAGCGCAGTATGGACAAGATGATGGGCAGTGAGGAGTTCTTTGTCAGGATTTTTCATCATCTCGCTGAAAATTTCCTCCACATAAATAAGCCCCTTAAAATCTTGCCTCGCATCTACTACTGCACAAATGTTCCGTTGCGACTTCAAAATATCAGGCATACGGGTGCTCAAAAGTTCATCTTCAAGAAGCTGCACATAATCCTTCTCTATGAGATAACGGAGTTTCATCTGATTGAGCACAGTGGTATCTTTGTCCTCATACGATAGCAGTTCACCCTTATCCGCCAGGGCCTTGGTATACATGGAGTGTTTTTGAACACTTCTGTTGATCATATAAGAAATCGCTGAGGTGATCATCAAGGGAACCATCAGCACATATCCGCCGGTGATTTCAGCGATCAGGAATATCCCGGTCAGTGGAGCATGCATGATGGAACTTAGCGCGGCGGCCATTCCCGCTACGATAAAATTCGAGGTATTTAAATGCACAAGACCGGTCAGGTTGACACTGTAGGCGAAAACAAATCCCATAAGCCCACCCATAATCAGGCTCGGGGCAAAGGTACCTCCGTTTCCCCCTGAGCCAAGCGTTACAAGAGTGGCTATCGATTTGGCAAAGATTGTGATAAGTGTGAAAAGTATAACAAGTGAGGGATAGCCATTATAGCCGGAGAAAATACTATTATTTATAACATTGAGATAATCGCCCTTTAACAGGTTTTTGATGGTAATATATCCCTCGCCGTACAATGTGGGAAAGAGAAAAACCATAAGCCCGAGCAACAGGCCTCCTGTAAGTACTTTCTTATATGGGTGATTGATCCCGTAAAAGAAATTCTTAACAAGATAATTTACCTTGGTAAAATATATCGAGAAAAGGCCGATGAAAACTGCAAGAAGCACATAAAAAAACAGCGCATTTACCTCCCAGCCTTCGGTTACCAGGAAAAACAGTTGCTGGGTATAAAATATGCGTGCAACTACCGCAGCGGTCGCGGCAGAGAGCAGAAGCGGGATAAATGCAGGGATGGTGAATTCGGGCAAGAGCACCTCGATCGCGAAAACTATTCCGGCAATAGGGCTGTTGAAAGCGCCGGCTATTCCAGCCGCGGCACCACAGGCCAAAAGCATTGTGATCTCCTTGTAGGATAATCCAAGGAAACGTCCAAGAGAGGATCCAATAGCAGAACCACTGGTCACAATGGGCGCTTCCAGACCGACGGATCCTCCAAAGCCTACTGTGATAGCAGATGTGATGATCTGGGAATAAACATTATGGGTCTCCACCCTGCTCGACTTTTTGGAAATGGCATACAGGAGCGGGGTCAGGCCGGTTTCGAATTTTGTGCGCCTGATAAAATATTTCACATATAAAACCGTAAGTAATATACCCGTTAGGGGAAAGAAGAGGTAGAGATAATATTTGTACTTCCATTGCCAGTCCGACTGAAGAAAATCTTCAATGGTATGGGTCATACTTTTCAGTAGGGCGGCAGCCAAGCCCGCAAGAATTCCCACAATAATGGCCAAAACGATAAGAAAATTACGGTTTGATATCTTTTGTTTACGGTATCGGTTAACGCTATCAAGGTAATCTACTAATCGTACGTGCATAAGGCGGCGGGATTGTGTCACAAATTGTAAATATAGCAAAAACCATCCTTTGCGTCAATCCGGAGGTATAAATTAGCCTCAATGGTTTCTTTAAAATTTCGTTAACCACCCCAAGGCCGGGCTTGAGGTTAACTTCCGTTAAGCACGATTAGCTGCTCCTGTTTACAGTTATAGTCAAGTATTCGCAGGGTTACCCGGGAGTGAAAATCAATGAACATCCCGGCCCTTGGCATCAAACTGGAAACAAAGTCCGCCGGAAGGATTCCAGGTATGAGGTGAATATTTAATTCGTCAAAGCCAACCATCACACAAGCGCTGAGCTGACTATTCCACTCAATATCCACTTTTTTCATGAAAGCCCTGATCTTTTGAATTTCTATTATCTTTTTTACCATTACAACTCCAGATAGCCTGCACTCCTGTGAAGACTATTCAATATAGTGTTTATCTGGCATTTTCAGGCCCAATCTATTAAAAAAAACCAATATAATCAGCTATATCGAAAAATTTACAAGGCAATTGCACAGAAGCCCAGCTCAAGTTTATTTCTTTGCATAAAAGGGTATCACTAAAAAGATCAATTATGAAAGAAGAGGAAAATGGCATAAGTGAGGACATCCAGCTGTTCATAGATAAATTTGAACCTGCCAAATATAAGTTGATGGAGTATGGAATAGAAGTGCGTGGAATAAAAGATATTCACCGGAGCCTGGCCGAGGCAGCGGCAATCATTGAACGGCTTGGTTTAAAGGTTAGTATCAGCCACGATGCCGGAATGCTTTCCTATGGTGCGTTTGAGGTCAGGAACAATTAAACATCACACCAAATATCCCTAAAATTAGATATAGAATGTACAGTTTGGTTAAGACATATCTGAAGGTCCAGAATTTAGTCAGGGCGGCCTTGCCATTCATATTGATCAGTTTGAGTTTAAATGTCTTCAGTCAGCAAATGGGCGCAAAAACCAAAGTTTCTGCCGGTGGAGCTTTAGCTTTTCCTACCGGAAAATCTGCAAAAACATACCGGCGGGGTTACGGCGGCTCTTTAGTCGGCGAATACAACCTCAAAGGGAATCTCAATGCTGTTGGTTATATGGGTTACATGCATTTTCAATATCGCAAAGATGTGCGGGCCCGACTTGAAAACTATGGCGAAGATACCCACATAAGTGGGGTTATACCGTTAAAGGTAGGTTTGCGGTACTATTTTGGAGGAATATATTATGCTGAGGTTCTGGGAGGCTCAGCTTTCGCCCTCGGCGAACATCCCTACCAGGCCTTCACCTATTCCCCTGCCCTGGGCGCCTGCATACCGATAAATAATCGCTTTAGCGCAGATCTCGGCCTGCGTTATGAAAGCTGGATAAGAAATGGGGAATCAACGTCCTTTTATGGAGCAAGGATCGCACTGGCAGTGGCATTGTAAACAAAGAGAAAGTGCGGTACCGTAAAACCCCTGAGATCTCATCAAAAGAAATCCCGGGGAATTATATAGTTTGTAAGAGCGAATAAGTGTTATCCTCCAAGGGCCCTGAAAAGATTGATCAGTGAGGAATAGGATTTCTGCTTTAGATCCACCTGTTGCATTTCTGCTTCAAGCACGCTGCGTTGAGCAACAATAACCTCCAGATAACTGGCATATCCCGATAAATATAGGTCATTTGCCGTTGAAACCGCCTTTTTTAATTCCTCAACCTCACTTGATTTAAATCGGTAGGCCTGCTTATAATTCTCTATTGCCGAAAGCTGGACAGAGACTTCATGGTAGGCTTTGATGATCCGCTGCTGATAGTTATAAAAGGCAGAAAGCTGTTCGGAAGTGGCCACAAGGCTCCTATTTTTGAGCGCTGCCCTATTGAGCAAAGGGGCACTCAGTCCACCGAGGAATCCAGCTGCCAATGATGCGGGCGAAAAAAGCAGCGGAAGCTTAAAGGAATTATAGCCAGCGTAGGCGTCAAGTGTGAGTGAAGGTAGAAATGCTTTTCTAGCAGCATTCACATCTGCCTTCGAGGCAGCAAGCTCCAGCTCGGCCTCCCTTACGTCCGGCCTTGAAAGAATAACTTTTGCCGGAATCCCTGCATAAACTTCACTGGGCAAAAACTGGGTAATTGCGCTTGTGTCACGTTCAACGTTTCTCTGGTACCTGCCCAAAAGCAGGTTAAGCTCGTTCTCTATTCTGTAGATGGCCTGCCGGATTTCAAACTGCCTGCCCTGGGTGGCTGTACGCTGGGCCTTGAACTGACTGACAGCAAGGGCAGTTGCTCTACCTCCGGCCATCTGGGACTCAACAATTTCCAGCCCCTTATTTTGCAAAAGTATGTTTCGCCGGAGAATTTCTAAGCGTTTATCAAGCGCGGTGAGTTCATAATAAAGTTCGGCAACCTGGCTGACAATTTGTGTTTTATACCACTGCAGGCCTGCCTGGCTTGAAAGGTAACGATTATAAGCGGCCTTTTTCTTCTCAGATAACTTCCCCCATATGTCAATTTCCCATGAACTTCTGAAACCCGCAAAATAATCCGGTGTTGGCTTGGGGATGCGCTGCTTTTTATTCAGATTGTCCGAAAAATTGGTATCGTAATTCCCTACCCCATTCATGGTATAGTCTCCATAATGGTCGAGCCCTGCAGATATCTCGGCGCTGAGTGTTGGATAGAGTTTTGAGCGGCTTAAACGCAGATTCAGTCCCGCAACCAATACACGTTGCACTCCGGATTGCAAACTAAGGTTGTTTCTAAGTGCAGTATCTATAAGCCCCTTGAGGTCCGGCTGGGTGAAGATCGCCTTCCAGCTCAAAGCCTCAGCTGGTGCCGAGGAGAGCCTATTAAAGGAATCAGGAAGTTTTTTCAGTTCAGGAAGATTTGCCTGTCTGACTGAGCCGCACGAAGTTATAATCGCTATCAGGCAAAGCATGGTAAAAACGGGAATAAGTATTTTAATATTTAATTTCATTTCAATTTGTTTTAAGCGTGGAACTTTTATCTACCTGCTTTTTCTTTTGGACTGAAAATAACGCATAGAGCCCCGGTATCACCAGTACGCCAAAGAGGGTACCGATGAACATCCCTCCGACGGCGGTCATACCAATGGAACGGTTCCCGACCGCTCCAGCGCCGGCGGCTATGCAGAGTGGAATCAGGCCTGCGATAAAGGCAAAGGAAGTCATCAGTATAGGACGTAAACGTGATACGGCCCCCATAGCTGCCGCTTTTGCAACCGAAAAGCCGGCTTTGCGTTTTTGCTCTGCGAACTCGATAATCAAAATCGCATTTTTTCCAAGCAGTCCGATAAGCATAACCAACGCCACCTGGGCATAGATATTGTTCTCCAAACCTGCCAGTTTGAGGGTAAAAAATGCACCGGCAATTCCGGCAGGAAGCGAGAGCAGGACAGGCAGCGGCAATAGAAAGCTTTCATACTGCGCAGCTAAAATGAGGTAAACGAATATCAGGCAGATGATGAAAATATAAATCGCCTGGTTTCCCGAAAGGATCTGCTCCCTTGTCATTCCGGACCATTCGATACTAAAACCGCGGGGGAGCTTTTCCCTGGCGGCTTTTTCGACCGCCGCAATGGCATCACTGCTGCTGAATCCCGCTGCCGCATCCCCATTGATCATCGCCGAAGGGTACATATTATACCTGTTGATCTGCTCAGGTCCATACACCCTTTCCATGGTAATAAAGGCAGAATAGGGTATCATTTCACCACGGTCATTTTTGACATAAAGTTTTAACAAGTCGGTAGGCTTACCCCGGTATTGGGGATAGGCCTGGAGCATAACTTTGTACATCTGGCCAAACCGGATGAAGTTGGTGGCATAGTAACTTCCAACAAGGGTCTGTAGTGTACCCATCGCGTTCTCAACGGTAACCCCCTTCTGTGCAGCCATATCCTGGTCGACATGGATCATATATTGCGGAAAATTAGGATCAAAACTGGTGAATGCACCTGAAATAGCGCTGCTTTTACGGAGTTCGGCAAGGAAGTCATTGGTCACCTTCGCCGTTTTACCCATATCCTCACTCTTGTTTTTATCCAGCAGCCTAAGCTCAAAACCGCTGGCATTACCAAAGCCTGGAACAGTCGGTGGAGAAAAGAATTCAATAGAAGCATCACTGATCGCACGGGTTTTGGCTTTAAGCGATGAAATAAGCTCATCGACACTTTCCTTTCGACCGTTCCATGCCGTAAGATTGATCATTGCCATTCCATAGGAAGCGCCAGTAATATCGCTCATCAGACTATAGCCAGCCAGGGTACTGACGTTTTCAACGGACCGGAAACTGCTTGTCACCCGCTCAATCTGATCGAGAACCTGTTCGGTCCGTTCTACAGTAGAGCCCGGTGGGGTTGTTACATTCACATAGATCATCCCCTGATCCTCAGTTGGAATAAATCCGGAAGGAAGAATGCTCGAGCCCAGCCAACTCAGGAAAATGAAAAGCAGCAGTAGCCCAATAGTGGCCAGCCTGCGGGAAATGATTAACCTGACCAGACGCCCAAACTTTTTCTCGGTTTTATCATAACCTTTATTGAATAGATCAAAAAAGCGCTGAAGTAATCCCTTTTTCACTCCCTGGGTACCATGCTTCAACATCAATGCGCAGAGCGCGGGTGTCAGCGTTAAAGCATTAATGCCCGATATGACAATAGAAATAGCCAGGGTAAGGGAAAACTGACGGTAAAACACCCCAACAGGCCCGGAAAGAAAGGCTACAGGAATAAATACCGCCGACATCACCAGGGTAATGGCAATTATAGCCCCACTGATTTCTTTCATCGCGGCGATCGTGGCTTCCATAGGCGGCAGGTGTTCTTCGCTCATTTTCACATGAACCGCCTCGACTACAACAATCGCATTATCTACTACTATGCCAATGGCCAGTACGAGCGCAAATAGCGTTAAAATATTGATGGAAAAACCCATGACCTGAAGGAAGGCAAGGGTACTTATAAGGGCTACAGGAACTGCAAGGGCGGGAATCAGTGTGCTCCTGAAATCCTGAAGAAAAATAAATACAACGATGAATACCAGTATGAAAGCTTCCAAAAGCGTCCTTAAAACCTCGTGGATACTTGCGTCAAGGAAGCGGGAAACATCATATGCATAATTATATTCCATCCCGGGCGGAAAACTGGTGGCTTTAAGTTCAGCCATTTTTGACTTAATGTTTTCTATTACCTCACTGGCATTTGAGCCAGGCCGCTGCTTGATCATAATCGAGGCGGAAGGTTTGCCATCAGTTTTGGAAACCATATCATAGCTGACTGTTCCGAATTCCAGATCCGCGATATCTTTTAGCCTCACAAGGGCCCCGTTCCGCTCAGCACGGAGAACCAGATTCTCATAGTCCTCTTTATTGTTGAACTTACCTGTATACCGCAGCACATACTGTTTTACTTCTTTGCCTTTCCCGGAATTCTCGCCTGCCACACCAGGCGCTGCCTCAATATTCTGCTTACGCATCTTATCGATGACCTCTTCTGCAGAAATATTATATGAGTGCATCCGGTCGGGTTTCAGCCATACTCTCATCGAGTAATCCCTGGCACCCATAATTTCTACAAAACCTACCCCATCTATCCTTTTGAGTTCCTGCAGTACATTGATATCCGCAAAATTATAAATGAACTCCTCGTTCATTTCCTTATCGCTACTGGTGATATTTAAGTAAAGTAGCATACTGTTTACCTCTTTTTCAGTGGTTACACCAGCCTTTATCACCTCCTCGGGAAGCTCATCGAGAACTGTAGTTACCCGGTTCTGCACATTCACCGCCGCCTGATCGGGATCAGTGCCGACGTTAAAAAATACCTGAACTAAGGTCACTCCGTTATTGCTGCTGACCGTATTCATATAGGTCATTCCAGGAACGCCGTTAATTGCACGTTCAAGAGGCGTTGCAACAGCCTTGGCACAAACTTCCGCATTGGCGCCGTTGTAGTTTGCCGTTACCACCACAGAGGGTGGAACAATATCCGGAAACTGAGTAATCGGGAGCTTAAAGAGGGCCAGGATGCCCAATAAGATCAATATAAGTGAAATAACCAGTGAAAGCACTGGTCTTCTAATGAAGGTCTCAACCATTTATTTTGGGTTATAGCAATCCTATTCCGCCGGAAAAATTTTCCGCAGGAGGAATGGGAAAATGAAAAAAAGAATTACTTTTTGGCAAGCAAAGATTTGTCCGAGGTATACACCGGTTTGATGACAGCGCCATCTCGGATGTTCTGTATACCTTCATAAACAATGGTCTCACCTGCATCAAGGCCACTTGCGCAGACAAAAAAACCTGGCAGACGTAATTTGGGCACGAAACTTTTCATTCTAACCATATTACCTTTACCCACTACGAAAACGTAATTTTTGTCCTGGATTTCAAATACGGACTTCTGGGGAATGAGAATACTACCTGCGAGTTTAGATTCCAGCTCCACTTTTCCAGAGGCGCCATGCTTTAAAATATTTTTCGGGTTAGCGAAAACTGCCCTGAAGGCAATTGATCCGGTATTCCCCGAGAAAGCATTTTCGTGCGTTTGTATCTTTCCTTTTACCGGGTAGGCTGACCCATCCGATAGGATAAGCTTTACAGCTTTGTTCTGCTCAAAACCTCCTTTTCCATTACGCGTAAACTGCAGGTACTCATTTTCAGAGATCTCAAAATAGGCATACATCTCTTTTGTATCAGATATGGTGGTGAGCAGTGCGCCCTCATCAATCAGGCTCCCGGCTTTCAAAGGGATACGGTCTATGGTCCCATCGAAAGGAGATCGAATGCGGGAATAGGAAAGCTTCTGGTTGGCATCATCAATCATCGCCTTTGCCGTTTTGATCTGCGCTTCAGCCTCCGAGAACCTTGCCTTTCCGAGCGAGAGTTCAGAAGGAGAGATCACTTTTTTATCTACAAGCGTAGTAATCCTTTCCAGTTCAACCTGGGCTATACTGGCAGCAGATAGTGCGCTGGCCAGGTTCGCCTTCGCTTTATTAAGTGCAATTACATGTTCCCGGTCATTTAACTGAAAGAGTAGCTGTCCTTTATGAACCTTTTCTCCCTCATCTACCATAACTTTGTCGATAAAGCCGTGTATCCTGGATCTGATGTCCACATTCTTGTAGGCCTGAATATCGGCTACGTAGTCAAAGGAAAGTGAAGTATCCTGCTGGCTTAGCTTTAACACCGGTATCTCGGCAATCTCGTTATCTTTTTTCTGGGCCGTCCCCCCTGTACATGCCTGCATTGCGGCAGCAAGGATCGGGATCGCCATCCATTTAAATTTCATCTGTGTGTTTTCCTTATTTCTTTATCTAAAGCAGTGGCCACAACTATAAGTTAGTACACTGCTACCTATCTGATATGTTTTTTTTTCCAACAAGTAATCTGTAATCCGGGTAACTGCGGATTACAATCGGGGAAAATCAGAAATAGGTCAGTCTGTATAAGAAGGCGTGTTGCCCGCAAAAGAAATGTGGCGTTTCATAACCCGGTGGGGTTGAAACAGGAAGATGGTAGCGAATCTCCAGGCGCTTTTGGAACGGCTGAAGGTCGCTGGCAGCATCATTGAGGTGCTGAAATTTCTTACGGAATTTTGGCTGCTTCTGATCTACCGCGGCCAACGAAGCTCGCTCGTGGTCCTCCCCTGAAAAGGGGCTCATAATACTGGTAAACTTTATCGAAATAGAGGAAACCCCCTGGACCAGTTCCCCGGTTAGATGGGAAGAACGTAAAAAAAAGGAAGCCAGCAGAAGCAATAGCAGTAACGGAAAATGTTCCGGAACAGCAGAGCGGATTTTAAAAAAAGAATCTTCTCTTGTTCTTACCATTGGTGCACACTGATTTGGTGCAAAACTACAAATCCAGGCATAAAATACAGTAACATTACTGTAACAGATGTGAAACTTAAAGCTTTTTTAGAAAAAACAGCATTAAAACAATATAAGAAAAAACATTTTTCAAAATCAGGTTCACATCAAATTAATCCTTTAATATAAATGCTAAAAAAAATAAATTTTAAACTTTTTAGCTTCCTAATCGTCTATTTTATATGATAGAAACACAGGAAACCCTTAATTTTACAACAATGCCATTGATTATCGGTGTTTTAGCCTTGATCTTCGGAACCTTTATTTTCATCTTCGCGCTCTGGCGGCGAAACAAACGGCGGAAACTCACCGGGATAGGTGAGTTTACCTGCTCAGATAGAATGATAAACACCAAAGGCACAGAAAAGATATTGCAAATTTTGGCAACGGTCCTTCTGCTATCCGGTTTTATACTGATTACCTATGAAGCGCTAAGAACCGAAAATAAAGTGACGACTGAAATTACGGCAAGCTAAAGAAGGATAGAATAGAACTAACCTTTCTCAAAATATTGATTGACACCTAATCAAAACACCTTTAGCGTAAGCGTAATTATTAAGTAAGGATTTGGCGATACGTTTGGAATTATCCGATTTTAAAGGTATATTATCTCAATCATCTAGAATAAACGCTCCAAATAACTGAATTTTCATTAAAACTTATCAAATTTGGCATTAAAAAAAGCAGGATTTTACAGGGGACCACGCTTACCCTTCAGAAAAAAAGAAGCAGAACATAAGGTAAACGAGTTTATCACCTCTGCTGAGGTACGTTTAACGGGAGAAAACGTTGAGACAAATATTTACCCGCTCCCAGAAGCACTTAAAATGGCTAAAGAACTGGATTTAGATCTGGTTGAAATTTCCCCGAAAGCCATCCCACCCGTTTGCCGCATCATCGACTACAGCAAATTTCTTTATGAACAGAAAAAAAAGCAAAAAGAGATTAAAAGTAAGGCTAAGCAGACCATAATCAAAGATATACGTTTCGGCCCAAATACCGATGATCACGATTTTCAGTTTAAACTCAAACACGCAGTTTCATTTCTGGAAAGCGGAGAAAAGGTTCGAGCCTTTGTCCATTTCAAGGGACGCTCGATTGTTTATAAAGACCGGGGCGAAATTCTGCTTTTGAAATTTGCTCAAAGCCTGGAAGAAGTAGGCAAGGTAGAGTTATTCCCTAAATTGGAAGGAAAACGGATGTTTTTGACCTTGGCACCAAAAGCGGCAAGGAAATAAGGGATCGGTTCACCGCTGTCCATCCAGTACAGGCTCCCTGTCAAAGAAGTTATTTCAAAAAAAGGGGGGCCTACTCTGAGACTATAACTTTGTCAGCAACATCCCGATGGATGCTCCTTTTTTATAATTGGGATCAAAATGCACAAACTTGATCTTTCCTGACCGATCTATGATATAGGTCGCAGGAACAGGAAGCGTATGTCGGGCATTGCCGTTATTTGCTTCCAAATCAATCCCATAACCTTTATATGTTATGCACTTAGAGCAAAGTCGCTTCCGTTTTCAAAACAGAATCTTTTTCGTAGAGCGACAATAGCCAGCCGTATGGCTGTCTTCACGCTTCCCAAAGGCATTTGTAGCAAGTCTGCAATTTCAGCATGGGTATATCCCTGGAAATATGCCAGATGGATCATTTCGCGGTGTTTTATGCAAAGTTGATCGATAAGCTTTTTTAAACCTATGGTATCGATGTTAAAATGTTCAGCTGGTTTGTTGATGATCTCGCTCCGGACATCATCCAGTTCGAAGGTTTTTTTGCCGTTTCTTGAAGATACCAGTCTGATATGGTCGATAGCGATATTCCTTGCAATATTAAGCATCCAGGTAAAAAGCCTGCCCTTGGCCTGATCGTAGTGAACAATACTTTTACTGATCTTAACAAAACAATCCTGCAACAAATCTTCTGCTATTTCCTTTTGAATCACGATTTTGATGATAACCCCCAGTAGGGTGGCTGAATACATTTTATAAAGTTTTCTAAAGGCCTGCTCATCTCCGCTGATGAGGGCGTGGGTAAGCTCTTGTTCGTTCAGGTGTTTGGATGAAGGATGGCAAAGTATACGTGTTTTCATGGTTCTTGTGAGGGCTTAGGTGAGCTTCGCTGACCGGGATGGATATTTGGTCGGTTGATTGTCTATTGCAAAAAATAATCAGTGCCCTTTGGCGGGCACTAATTATTTTTCAGCAATTATTTTGGCATTAAAACCGTATCCACTACATGAATGACGCCATTTTTCTGATAGACGTCAGCAATGCTCACTGTGCTTTTTCCGCCTTTTTCATCTTGTAGTACCAGTTTACCACCTTGCATCCAGGCCCAAAGCTTTCCGCCTTCTACAGTTGTCATTTCAGCTTTGCCTTTACCTTTTTTGATGGCAGCTGCGATCATTTTGCTATCCATTTTACCTGCCAGGACATGGTAAGTCAGAATTTTAGTTAAGCTAGCTTTGTTTTCCGGTTTTATCAGGTTGTCTACGGTGCCGGCAGGCAACTTATCAAACGCGCTATTGGTTGGCGCAAAAACCGTGAAAGGGCCCTTTCCTTTTAAGGTTTCAACCAGCCCCGCTGCCTTCACTGCGGCAACCAGTGTGGTGTGGTCTTTCGAGTTAACGGCATTGTCAACGATGTCCTTTGAAGGATACATGGCTGCCCCACCTACCATTTTGGTTCCTTTTTCAGCTTGTGCGAAAACGGTGGTATTCGTTGCAAGTGCGATAGCTACTAGGGCAAATGCGGTTGAGAAAAGTTTTTTCATTGTTGTCTTTGTTGTTATAAGCCCAATTACGAAATAGTGACTAAGGACAGATTTGAGATGGAACAACAAAAAACAAACAAAAACATAAAATGCTATTTATCAATAATTTAATAATAAACAAAATAGGAATACCCTAATTAGGTGTGCGTTAGTTAGCATGATCGCTGACAAAGTACTTGTTTAATTTTACACGTGTAGCTTTAATAAAACACTGCTCCAGAGTTGAGTCTAACCTAGCATAGCAAAACGGCAATTGAGAAATCTAAACTGATAGCTTTGCTAAACCGGCCAGTTCACTTTAGTTCAGATAAGGCATGGAAACCATAGGCTGCTAGTTTTTTACCATAAAATAACCGGTGTCGGAGGGGGAATAATTAGCTTGCATCTTGCCCTGTCAAAATCATTACAAGATTCAATCATTTCGATTTCGGACGGTTTAAGGTCGTATCAATATCCATTTTAACCCTTAGCAAGAGATGTGCTTAGTTAACGATCTTTAAAATCCGGTGATTACGTGTTTTTAAAGTAGCTATTCAACTACAATTGTCTTCTACATCTACGTTATTAATATTTTATTTAAAACTTTTCTACCGAATATGCGTTTACACCATTAGATACTCTTATCGCCATCGAGTTTGATCGCTGTGACCGTATTGGAATCACCCTATAGATAAACGATGGAAAAACACATACTCGTCATTGAGGATGATAAGGAAATTAGCGAAATCTTTCAGTTAATCTTTGAATTAAAAGATTATCACACTACAATACTCAACATCGCCCCAGATCCCGAATATATTTGTGAACAAAAATTTGATTTGATTATCATGGATATCAGGTTGCTGGGATCAAGATATAATGGCAATGAGTTATGCCGAATATTCAAATTGAAATACCCGGATAATAAAACGCCTATTTTACTCATGTCAGCAGAATCGAACGGAAATATCCTAGCGAGGGAATGTGGAGCAGACGAATTTATGCACAAGCCATTTGATGTTGATGATCTGCTTACACGCGCCTCTGCATTAATGGGCTAGATTATAAATATCACTATTATCATGTATTGTTATTGTGTCGCCTGCAATCTGTACGATGATGCGTATTTCAATGCAGCGAAATAGGGAGACAGCTTAAACGCGAAACGCGCGGCCACTTTTGCCGAAATAGCCAATATACTGGACAAAACCAACTTATTTGCCCCCTTCTGACCAATCAATAACTCATCTATAAGGTCTTTAATAAATAACGCCCCATAAGTAAAATATTTTTGGCGAAAAGGGATCCATTGGCTTCGGTTTATCCACCCACATATACCAGCCGGGTAAAAGTGATTGAAAGATTATGAGCTGATAACCTTGCTGGAATAATCCGAAAAGAACAATAAAATTTTGGAATGCAAAGAAGCCTATGTGCGTCTAATTTACGACCTCATTTTGATTCATTGTGCGCAACCAGGGAATTCTCTGATTAAATCCCGCCCTAAGCGATTCCTGATCATTTCCAGGCTGGACAGTGCCCCATAAGGGCAATAAATCTCCAGCCGACTGAAATATCCCGGGTTCTTTGAGCTCGAGGAGACCTTGTTAACAGAAAAAAAAATTAACAAGGCCCATTTATATTCTTCAGGGCTAAAGCGTTTTTACAATATCAAAACTCATTTCTGATATCTGCTTTGTTTCTGTCCAAACAATGATTTACCATTTGATATTTTGATATTCCACACTGTCAAGCTGATTTATGGGACATCCGGCTTCCATTGCCATAGCGTACAAGCGTGAATGAAAAGCATAATAACTGGGATGAAATTCCACAGTTTGCAATAGCATATCGGGGATATTTCTGAACCTTGTAATTCCAGATTTTTTCTGATAGAAATCTATGGCCAGTTGCTGGTTAAACTGCATCAGCAAAGGATGCGCTGCATCAATAGCACCTGGTTTCAAAAATGGCAGGATTGCATTAGTCCCTATTTCATCGTAGCTCATCATAGCTGCTTTCATCAGGGTTTCCAGTGTGCCAAGGTTCTCCTGGTCGAAACTGTCGAGAACAGCGTAGCTGGCATTGTAACGAAGTGAAGCTATTAAAAATATAAGGTCAATGTAACTGAATCGAAAGCCATAAAACCCTTCCAGATCTCCCTGGAAATTGACTGAGCTTTTTTCGTCTAATTTCCCGGAATATGCTGCGCGCAGCTCGTGCATGAAGCTATAAATAATAATGTCCCTGGCCTCTCTATCATCATACATGGTTTCTTCTTCACCCGTAAGTTTCATGAGGGTCTGGTACATAGCAAAAAGGTCTTCATAGCCTCCCCAGAACTGTATACCTGTACCTGATTTTGTTGGAACTGCTCTTAACATAATCGATATTAGATTTTTCTTTACAAATAAGCGAAACGCCAGCTTTTGACTGAGCGAAGATAAAACTTTTCATTTTATCTGGTAATCCTGCTTCACGCGCGGAGCGCGTCCGGACCATTTTAAAGATGAAATGGCCTTTCAGCCATTCCATCAATTTAACTGATTGATTCCCCCATAAGCAAATTTTTCACATAGGTTGAATGTGGTTTGTGCGCGCAGTTGACCAGTCCCCCACATGATACTTTTGAGTTTATGCTCATCAGTGCTAAAACTTCTGACATTCTGGAAATAACCGGTAATGGCATTATATGCGCCAAACAATGTTCCTTTGGTGGTCGCCCCCCTTTGTGAAGGAGCTGCAAGCGCATAGGTTAAAACATCATCTACCATATTCAAATAATGGCTCGACAGGTGATGAAATTTTTCTTCCTGTAAACTGTTAAGCACTTCTTTGCCCGGTGCCATTGCAATACCTATTAATTTTTTAAGTTCTTTATCGTTAATGCGGACTTTTGACCAATAATTAAAAAGTTGTTCCATTTCCGTGGCCAAACTGTTTGTCATTCCCATCAACAGGTGGGCTTGCTTTAACCTTTCCACAGCACTGGCGGTATGACGGATTTTAACACTATTCTGTTTCGAGCGAATAGCAGCATTCAAGGTATTCTGGCAAACTATCCTGATAGGGGTAAAAGCAGCTGTAATACTACCAAATCCATCATGAGAAGTGGTGAGAAAAACATATTTTTCAATCAGGTCATCCCTTCCCACCCGGATATAATCCGGAAGTTTTGCCGTAATAAAAATCCGTTCCCCTTTTCCTAAGGCACCAGCTGTTTCATAGCGTATATCAGTGTCATTTCCCACTATGCTATCGAAAAATGAAAAGGCCTCTGTATTCTGTACAATCTGGTAATCTTTTCCCACTACACCCAAAATTTCTTCTGTATCGGTTCTAATGGTTGCATAATAGTTCGGCACTGCTAACTGTGGTTCGATTGGATTGGCATAAGCATTTAGCAGATCAAAGTTAATGTTGCCTAAGGTGAATAAAGGTCTTTTTTCAACAGTGTAGTTTAAAGCTGCATATTGTATGGCCTCGGCACTGGTAGGGTATTCTTCGACAACCTTACCCAGTCCATGCCATGCTTTTTCTTTAACGGTAAAGAAACTGTGTTCTTTGTTTTTCTGGTTGTAATATAAGTTATGCGCCATGGTTTCGATTTTTTAGGTTTCGGGTTTGGGTAGTTAAGATTTCGGAATGGGTAACTTTTACTTTAGGGGTATTGGTAATAAAGAAGCGTGATGTTTTCTCCATTTCCTGTAACGTTTCATTGATATGTCCATGTTGGGTCTTAACCTCGATACGGACAATAAAAAATATTTCTTCTGTTTTCATGGGGTATTATTGTTATAGTAGTTTAAAACTGGCTGTACTGGAGATCAAATCCCCTGGATCTTGCTCCAGCAGGTTTGCTGTGTATCCTCTGCAATAATTGGCCAGGAAGTTCAAAAATGCATCGTACCTTATCTTGATGTTTAGATTAAACCCTGCCCGGTTCGGGCAGGGTAATAACGGCTTAGGCAGGGATAGTAATTTCTGCCTCTATTTCTGCCAATCGGTCGGTACATAAATTTCGAACGAACAGGGCAACTGCTTTGATAATTACCGGGTTTTTTGTGGAGAATTTATTGCGTTTATCATCTGTTATCTCCAGTTCACAGCCTTGGTAATAATTTGATAAAGTATCTTCCGCTTCTTCTTTTTGCTCAATTTCGAACCTGTCCAGGTTTTCAATGGTATATACCAATCTCCCCCTTTGTACCATTCTGCGATGCAGTTCTTCTACGAGTTTCAGGGTTCCCTCTAAATTAAGTGCAGTTTTTTCAACTTTCACGGCAACATTTTGCGGTGTTTCCTTTGTGGCTTCAGCTGCAGTGATATTCTCCGCTTTTTCCTTGGCTATGTTTTCTGCACTTTTAGTGTTTTCTGGTGAGGTTGTTTTATTTTCAATATTTAACACTGTTTTTCCTGCCATTGGCTGATAGAGTGGGTTTTTAGCGTTTTTTAGATCTATAAAGTTTGCTTTTTCATTTACGTTTGTGTTGTTGATATCCTGATTTTTCATGATATTCTTTCTTAAATGTTTAATAAAAAATTGATTGATTATTTCGCTAACAGGTAGAGTGTTTGCGCTCCGCTTTGCGGAAGTCTGGGAGCGGCGGGCTTCTTGCTTTTAATGGGTACATGGCTTAATTATTTTAGTGTTCAAAGTCAGTCGGCAGGAACCTCCTGGCTTTTTGTTAAGCCACCTCACCTGATCACAATCCGGCCTGCAAGGCAAGACTTTGCGAAAAAAATACGCTCCGCAGGAGGAAGATTTTTTTTCAGCAAACCCTTTAGGGCATGGTCTTTCCAGCAAACGGATTGTTCAGAAATTTGCTACTCAAAATGCCTACAGGTACTTTATGCGCTTTATTGAAGGTCAATGAAAAGGACCTAAAAACGGAAAACAGAAAAAAACGGGACATCCGAGGATCCGGGGAAATAAAAGACCGGGGTAATATGAAGCGCATACACAACGGAGAAGAATTGAACAAAAAATAGCTAAGTAAAAAAATCACAGGAGCTTATTTTTCAGAGGATCCCCTAGCCAAGATAGCTAAAATAGCCACCAGCGCACATGATAATATGTTCGAAAACCTTTATATCATACAGTCAATTTTTCAACTGTAATACTGGGCAGGGAATGTACCCGATTTTATTGTCTTACTATGTCACTAAAATGCGATTTCATTTTCTTATATTGCCTAGGAAACAATCATCTTATAATCATGTTGCTTTTCCTGGTACCCGCTTATTTTATATTATTCTTTGGTTGGCTAATTTACGCCGGATTAATTAAAAAGAACCTTAACAAACATAAACAGGTGCTTTATGTAGGCAGCACTTTTGGAGTGATTTGGATTATCGTGGCGGCACTGGCGATTTATTTATAAAATTTCTGCGCTGTGGCTATTTATCATTACCTGTCGGGCTACAGTAGAATGAGCTGAATGGAATTTGTTTTAAGCGGTATTCTAACCAACGGTCCATTCGCTGCGTTTCTCAAGCCAGCATAAACGACTTCTACATTGCAGTAAACTGGAGTACCATTTTTTTTACTGTATCCATAGTGATGACTGATTAAAGCTGTAGTTGATGTCAGACGGAATCAGCATTTTGAATTCTTCCGTTATCGGTTAAGCGTTTATCCTCGGCATTGCTGATTCACTTGCAGCGGCGGAATATCTGCTGAATACATTTTCCATAATGCTGGCCTTGATCTGAGAAAAGTCGATGTTGGCCCGGGTTAGAAAGCTCGAACAATTTACCTGAATTATACAAGGATACGGATAAATCTTGATGGATAAACCTACTCACATGCCCCCTCCTCACCAAAGCACCAAAACAAAAACAAGTAACAATTCACCTTTCGATGAATTTGTGCTGGAAGGCCCGATCCGGGGTGTATGTCATAAAGCAGCAGGCAACAGGATTGTTGAATCAATCACGGTCTAAGAAAACACAAGCAGATAGCGAAGCAAAGATTAAATACCGAACAACCCATCGAATATCGGAAATGACGGCCTGCTGATGTAGAATGTGTGTTTGCCCAATTGAAGCAGAATCATGGCTTCTGACACTCTCTATTTACAGGACTGTTCAAAACCGAAGCCGACATAGGCTTATTGACCATCACTCATAACCTCCGAAAGTGGAAAGCCTGAGAAAACGGGCTTTTTACCTTCAAAACGCTCTTAAAGCACCAATAAGAACGCAAGCAGGCTGAAGCAGTACACCTTTACTGATAGATCAGCTAAATCGATTGATGAGACGGCTTCGAGCTTTTTTTTTAGGGAAGTAATTTCGCAGCAGGTATTTCCAAGATATTGGCGATATCGATCATACGCCGTACTGTAATATCAGTTTTACCTCTTTCAATTTTTGAATAAGCGAACTGAGATATACCTAATTTATCAGCCATAAACTGCTGGCTATATTTTTTTGTTAATCTTTGAACTCTTATCTTCTGGCCTAACAACATAGGTAATATCTTGAATTATAGATTTAAATTTATTTGATAATTTGAAGCGTCTTAAAATGGAACAAATATGCTCACCACTCAGGGATTAAGGAGATTGCTAGTTTTGCAAATGGTTTATAAGACGTTCTAAAATGCAACCAGATTAACGTCTAGCGATGACCTGGGTTAAGGGAAATAATAAATATTCCAAACAACCTAATCACCAAAATCAGGAAAGCACCTTAACAGTGAATTGCAGTCAAGACTCATTTTCTTGATCGAAACTAAGAAAATCTGGTGATTTCAGCAAAGCAGCTGTCAAATTTTAATCTAGGTGAGCGGCCACTTATTTCGGGAAAGAGAAGATTCAAGCGCCTCGTCCAACATACAAAGATGGTTGCCTGGTAATTCCTTACCTTTATATCGATATACATCGAATATTTTTAGTCCGGATTTCATCCCATCAGTTGCTGCTGTTAACTGATTTTTCGGAGTTTAATTAGATTAATCAATCAACCCCAAGATTATTCAGATAAGCACATCATGATAGTCGAGGAAACTAAATTTGTAGGATGTCCGCTAGTATCTTGGATATTTTGGTAAAATCATTTGTAATTTTTACGCTATTCTTAATAGTTAAATTTTTAAGAGGAAAAAGTAAATAATTAGGCTCCCTTAAGACTGAAAGAACTATCTTCTATGAGCAAAAAGGCAATCCGAATCGTGCTGAACTGCCTTTTTGCTTTAAGTCATTAATCCTCAAGGTTTTCTTTGACGAAATTCCTTATATACCTACGGATCATTTCCCGAACTTCTCTGAACTGCTCCATGACCTGTTCTTCAGTGCCAATCGCCTTAGCGGGGTCTGGAAAGTCGTAATGGAGTTTTATCGCTTTGGACGGAAAGTAAGGACAGCTTCTATTTGCATTGTCACATACCGTAATTAGATAATCGAAGTCGATTTCAGCATATTCGTTAATGTTGTTCGAAGTATGTAACGATATATCTATTCCGTCATGTTTCATGATTTCAATGGCTTTTGGATTGACCCCATGCGTTTCGACTCCAGCACTGAAAATTTCAGCGATGTTCCCTGCGAAATGCCTTAAGTAGCCCTCCGCAATCTGGCTACGGCAACTATTTCCGGTACATAGTACCAATATTTTTTTCATATTCTTTAAATGCATAGCCAAATGATGTTTATGATACAAAACTTCGCGTCGAAGCCGAAGATGAGCTGTAGCACAATAACGGAAAAGGCGATTGTGATCGGTTTTTCATACTTGCTGAACGCTTCGGTTTTCATCGCTAATCGCAGCATCCCGTTGGACAACAAGCCTGCTTAACTGCTGGTTTCTCCGCAAATACAGTTACGCTAAAAATGCCGGTATTGCCATTTTTGTAGCTATCAATATCTTGTGTTGACAGATATTTCGAAAGAATATCATCAGGGATAATGATCGGTTTTTCCTTTTGTACCGTCACGTTCTGGAAGCCGTTATTATCGATTAGCTTAAGATAGGTTTCCTTTTGAATGGCACCAGCTACACAACCGGCATACATTTCGGCGTCCTTCCTGAGTGCATCCGGTAGCGCACCCACCAGAACCACATCAGAAATACTGAAGTGTCCGCCAGGTTTGAGCACCCTAAAGATTTCTTTGATAACAGCATCTTTATTCGGCACAAGGTTTAACACGCAGTTGCTCACAATCACATCCGCTATATCAGAGGTGACAGGCATCTTCTCGATGTCTCCCTGTCTGAATTCTATATTATGGTAGCCCAGTTTTTCTGCATTTACCCTTGCCTTTTGGATCATGGCTGGAGTAAAGTCGATCCCAATGACTTTGCCTGTCTCGCCTGTTTCCTTACGAGCAATAAAGCAGTCGTTGCCCGCGCCACTCCCAAGGTCGATTACCACATCACCAGGCTTTATCCTGGCAAACTGGGTTGGCAGGCCGCATCCAAGTCCTAAATCAGCATCTGGATTATAGCCATCAATCCCAGTATAATCATCGGTCATGATGTTGTACACTTCTGTTGAGCACCCACCCGCACCACAGCATGATGCGGAGTTGATATCCTTGTCCTGTAAGGCGATCTCGCTGTACTTGTGTCTAACGAGCTTTTTTAGTTTTTCATCCTTTTCCATATTGATTGTAATATTACGATTGATTTGGTCAAATTTTTTAACAGCAGTTCTGCCCATTTTTAAATGAACCAAACAGCCCGTTGAGTTCTTCGAGTAACGCTTTCCATGCTTTTGGTTCGATACAGTAGCATACACTAGCACCTTCAATGTTGCCCTGTATGATTCCTGCATTCTTCAGTTCTTTCAGGTGCTGTGAGATGGTGGCCTGTGCCAACCCAAATTCATTTACCAGCTCACCACAGATACAGGCATTTACTTTGATAAGCTGTTGCAGAATAGCAATGCGGGCCGGATGCGCGATGGCTTTCAATTGTATAGCCAACCTGTTCTGCTCGGCGGTAAATTTTTCTGATTTCGTCGTTCCCATATCGCAATATTATGATATGATTTTAAAAAACCAAAACATTTGATTGCAATATTACGATAATAACTTTAAATCACTGATGATCAGTAATAGTAAAAACGTATTTGGTCTTATCCGTCAATAACTTTACAGTTGGTCTAATACGGGTTTTCCTTTATAGTCGACGTGTGCTGGTTAGTCTCATACTTTTGCGGCTTTTGATAATGTTCTTAAAGGATACAGGTAAAAGGCTGCTATTGCCAGCCCCATTACGATCAGGTAGCAAATCATAGTGATTTGCTCATTTTTTTCTTCAAACCCTTTACTGACTGAAACCTGCCAGATCCCCGGTATGTTTTTAAGGCCGAAACACCATTGCCCGAAATTCCATGCAGCATGAAGTCCAATGGGCATCGCTATGCCTTTGGTGCGCAATGCTGCCAGGCCGAACACTAAGGCACCTACGCCGGAACCAAAAAAGGCTTGCTGCCAGGTAAAACCTCCGGCCATGTGTTCCAGCGCGAAAATGATGGCAAGAATGATCTGCGCTTTCCAGGGACCGATCTTGTAAGACAGGCTGCGGAGCGCGTAACCGCGAAATGTGATTTCTTCCCTTGCGGCCAAAATCAAATAGAGGAGGAAAGATAAAGCGACCGAGCTAAATGACAGGGTTGTATTGATCAAACTGATATGCCCAAAAGTCAGCACTAAAGATAAATGAAGACCGGCAATAAGCAGGCCGATAAAAAAACCGGGAAGCATTCTGCCCAAGGTCGCCTTGCCCGGAACGACACCAAGTTGCCCCAATGATAACTTCTCCCATTTTGCAAACGGAATGGTGAGTAGAAATGATGCCGTAGCGGCAAATGCGCTGAGTGAAAGGTCTGCCCAGGAGTTTTTCCAGTTTTTCAGTGACGCAGAACCCGTAACCAGTATGAGTGCACATAACATACAAAAAAGCAGGACCCGCAATAAAGTCTTTATCCGGCCATCGGTGATCTTGTTATAGACTGTTCGTTTCATGAATTAAGGTTCCCGGTTCTCTTTTTGTTGGTTTTAGGGTATTCGATCGCCAGATAAAGAACATCATGATGATAGAAACACCAAAATATGGCAGCAGCACATGTAAAGGATGATAACGCCGGCCATCCTGCACAAGGATAAAAAGCATAGTCTTATTTTCCGCAGGCGAACGGGGAATGAGTGCCTGGGCCAGGTTCCAGCCCATATGCAGGCCAATGGACAATATCAGTTTCCCCGTTTTCAAATAACAAAGTCCGTAAAGTAAAGAACCCAGGCCCGTGGTGAGCCAGGTCATCAGGAACTGCTGCCAGGTGATGCTGGTATTCAGCTTCAGATGCATGACAGCGAATGGCAGCGTAACCGCCAGTTGAGCTACCCATGGCCCATACCAGGTCAATAAACGTTGAAACGGATAGCCCCGGTAGGTGAATTCCTGCGCAAAGGACGACCAGAGATGAATAAAAATCAGTATCAGCAAGAAAATGGGATCAACATGACCTGTATATACCAGCCGGCCGTCGTTCAGCCAGATCGTAAACCCGGCGCTTATCAGTAGTGCCGACAGGCCGATGAACAGCCCGCGTAAGAAGTTTTTCCAATCAGTAGCACAGGCAGGCACAAATCCGAGACTGGTTAACGGTTTACCTTCAGCTTTCAGGAACAAAAAGCTCAAAAGTAAAGCGATCCCAAAATAAAAGAAGATACTGTCAAGTGCGGGGACGACTCCGGCGACATAAGCTGCTATGATAATAATTGTAAAATAAACGTTTACCCTTAGCCAAACAGGCAACTGGTTAATCAATTTTTTCTTTTCCATTTTTCATCCGGTTTGTTCACAAAAAGACATTATTCAGGCGAGGCCGGAAAATAAAATCGACGAACTCAGGGGAATTGGCAACCAAACGGCCCGAACTACCGATAGCGATGGCTGCCGATCCTTCCGGCTACGTTACGTTGTCTGCTGGGCGCCGCCCGTTGGAAATATAGGCAGCTTCGTCGAATAAAATTGAACAGGTGCCAGATTGTTATTCCATTTGCAGCATGATCGTTATCAAAGATTTGACTTATGGCTATCATTCCCGGAACACGCTCTTCCAGGAATTGAACCTGACGCTGCCGCCAGGGAAGGTTTATGGTTTACTGGGTAAGAATGGCGCGGGTAAATCCAGCCTCATTAAAAATATGGCCGGGCTGATCTTCCCGCAAACGGGAAGCTGCACGATTAATGGCCTGGAGGCGCGACATCGCCGGCCTGAGTTTTTAGCGCAAATATTCTTTATTCCCGAAGAGTGTGAACTTCCACCGGTCACTATTCCCGCTTTTCTGCGGATCTACAGTGTATTTTACCGGTCCTTTGATGAAGGCGCTTTTTATGAATACCTGCGGATTTTTAATGTGCCGGAAAATTGCCAGCTGGATAAACTGTCCTTTGGTCAAAAGAAGAAGATCCATATCGCTTTCGCGTTGGCTGCCAATACAAATGTCCTGATCATGGACGAACCTACCAACGGCCTGGATATCCCTTCGAAGATCGAATTCCGGGAAATCATTACCAGAACAAGGAGGCACGATAAGATTACGATCATGTCTACCCACCAGGTCAAAGACCTGGATGGCCTGATCGACAGCGTGATCATTATTGACCAGGGACGGGTGCTACTTTCTGCCGATAAAGAAGAGATCGGACAAAAGCTTTATTTCGGCGATAAGCAGACCGGAGACGATACCAGCCTGTACGGCATTGATACACCGGCGGGCCGCAGAATTGTCAGGAGGAATAACGGAATAGAGACATCCACGCTCGATCTGGAGCTGCTTTTTAACGCGGCCATTTATAACCTACCTGGCATCCGGGCTGTTTTTCAAACCCAATAAACTTGACATGAACTATATCAGAAAAATGATCGCCTTGAACCGGCGCCAGTATTTAGAGCACTGGCAGTTTTATAGCCTATTGGCATTCGCTATCACCGGCCTCCTGTTTCTGCTCTTTTTTATTACCTGGCATTGGCAGGAGAGTTTTTCCGGCGGTGTGGGTAACGGCATTTTCCTGATCGGGCTGTTTGGCGGGGGCGCGGCATTTTCCGCATTCTTATACCAGGATCTCCGCCATCCGGCAAAAACGATCTGGCTGCTGGGTATTATTGCATCAGCCGGCCAAAAGGTCATGCTATGGATTATTTACGCGGTGTTTCTGTACGGCGTGGCTTACACTATCATCTTTTACCTGGTCGAAGCCCTGTTTTTCAGCATTGTAACCGCCTCACAGTCTACCATGACGAAAGCAAATGTGTTCAGCAATGGCTTTTATAGCTTTTACCTGATCTTTGTCAATTTCCAGCTATGGCTAATGGTCGGCAGCCTGGCTTTCCATAAAGGTGCACTGATCAAAACGCTTTTATTAATGGTGCTGTATTTTATCATCGCTGCAACGGGAAATGTCGTACTAATGAAAGCGATGACCGGTGAAAGCAGTATTACCAGCAGTTTGCCGTTTAATTATTTCCAGTTCATTCATGACGGCGAAAATATTTATGTCTATCTGCCAGCGAACCTTCAGGCACTGATCAACGTCAGCTATAACTTCTTGCTGCCCCTGTTTTTAAGCTATATCGCCTATCTCAAGTTTACGGAAAAAGAAATCTAACATGATGATGATTAAAAAAAGCAACCTGGTATTAGTGGCTTTCGCGGCTTTCTTTGTCGCAAGCCTGTTCGCTGCGGACCGGGAGTTGGCAATACAATACCACCGGATCGACCTGAAAGACCCTTTTAAGAATTTTGGGATGGTACCGGTCCGGCCCTACAAGGTTCTGAATATCAGCGGGGGCAATTCCTATACGATCAGGATCGAGCGCGGAACAGATTATACCATCCGGTTGATGAATTCCAGGAAACAGTTTTTCAGGATGGAACAGCACCAGGATACGCTGTCCATTAATTTTACAGTCTCCAACCAGCACTACCAGTTGCCGGAACAATGCACCACCGGACTGATCCTGACAGTAGCCGCGCTGGCGATGATCAAAACCTCCGGCGTTAATTGTGAATTAAGCGGACTGGAACAGGGATCGCTTTTGGTCAAACAGGAGTATAAGGCTATCCTCAGGATGAACGATCTCCGGATCAGTAACCTGGTCATCGGCGGTAAAGATTCATCGACGGCAACTTTCAGAGGCGGGAACCGGACGGACACGTTGTGCATCACCTTGGATCAGGGCAGTTCGGTGGATCTGGGAACGCTCAAAGCCCGAAACATCTTAGCCGAACTAAAAGGAAATGCCAGACTGGTCATCACTGCAGCCAATTTAAATAACTTAGTTAAATGACAAAATGAGTCGGCTTTGGAACTTTATCTGTCGGTCTAACTGACTCAAAGCTGCAATCTTTGAAACAGTTCTTCCCGGTTGCTTGCCCCAATGGGGACCTCGGCATTTTCCAATTCAATGACATTTCCTTTAATCGCGCGGATCGCCTTAAGGTTAATGATATATGACCGATGCACGCGGAGAAACTGCTTGAGCGGAAGCAGATCTTCAAATAACTTTAGGTGTATGCCAACGAGCAGCCTGGTTTCTTTTAAATAAACCGAGCTGAAATCTCTTTCCGCCTGTATATATAAAATTTGGTCATGCTCTACACGCACCAACCTGTTATCCTGGCGGATGAACAGGTAATCCGGCTGATGTTCTGTTTCAGGACCGGGAATCTGTTTGATGGCCATTCTTTCGCTTACTTTTTGCACGGCTTGGTAAAAACGTTCAAAAGTGATCGGCTTTAAGAGGTAATCAACAGAATTGAGCTCAAAGCCTTCCACCGCATAATTGGAATAAGCCGTCGTAAAAACCACGAGCGGTGGATTACGCAGTGACCGCATGAATTCTGTACCGGTAATGACCGGCATCTGAATGTCCAGGAAAATGAGGTCAACTTGCTGACCGTAAAGTCCTTCATAAGCTTCAGTGGCGTTGCGGCAGCTTTTAACGAGTTCCAATTCCGGAACACGCTGGATATACGTTAGGAGGATATCCCGCGCGATGGGCTCATCATCGACGATCATGCAATTGATCTTTTTCATAGATTCAGACATATATTTACCCAATAAATATTTCCATTGGCACTTACTTGGTAACGATAGCGGCCAGTATAATATAACTCGAGCCGCTTTTGCATATTGGCCAGGCCAATACCTCCGGACAGGCCATCCGGCCTGTCGCGGTCAAAGGTATTCTCTATTTTAAAATTAATCGAATCAGGAGCTATGGTTAATAAGATATTGATAAAAGCTCCAGGTTCGTCAGGCGTGAATTTAAACGCGTTTTCAATCAATGGAATAAGCAGTAAAGGAGCAATTCTGATATCAGCTGAAAATGTTGGAGGGCTGAATGTTACCGCCGTAAAATTCAACCGTACCTTTTCGAGTTCAACATAATCGGCCATCAGCTTTACCTCTTTGCTGAGTGGCATCGTGTCCGCTTCGGATTCATACAGCATATAGCGCAATAATTCAGAGAGGCGGGATACCAGATCCGCAGACCGTTCAGTATCCCCCGCAATGATCAATCCATAAATATTATTCATGGAATTAAATAAAAAATGGGGGTTTAGCTGCGCTCTAAGAAAATTAAGTTCCAGTTCCAGCTTTTCTTTTGCCAGGGTTACACTTCTCATATTGCTGCGATAAGCATTCAGCGCCGTCTTGATACTGATCGGAATAGTCAAGGTGAGCAGCAGAAAAAATGGCGTACCAAAAGTTACCAGGCGAACGAGAACGATATTGCTCAAGTCGGATTCCATAAGCTGGAAGTAGCCCTGTTCCGTCTTAGCTAACCTTGCCATACAAGGGGCGCAACTGCTAATCAGAAATTTCTCGGCAATAGCGTCAGAGATTGTATAAACTACCAAAAGTGAAAAGATAAGCAATACACCTTTAATGTATTGATGGCTGGTGAAATACTTTGGCCAGAGGTAGTAAACCAGGGTATAATAAAACAGGATAATGATGCCGGTGCTGCAAATGTTGAGTAACAGCATACTGCTTACAGGGAAACCGCCGTAGACGTTAAAGGAGATATTTGTGAGATAAAAGCGCAATCCGAGTAGCAGCAGCCAAAACGAAACATGCTGCAACCAGCGCAGGCCCCTGCCAGGGTAAACGAAAAATTGGGATTGAAACATTGGCATACCTAAAGTTGCTTTTTTTAAGCGATCTTATCAATATAAAACGACCAACGCGAAAAAAAAGCAGACAAACCGGGGGGGTAGGCCAATAAAACGGCACAATCAAATCATTTATTTTTTGCTGATGAAGTGCAAAGTCTCTTCGACATCTGTTGAGTGTTTATTTCAAACGGGAATTATTTTTTAGTTGCAATTTTAGCACGCAGGCCAATTAACTCTTGAGTATCGGAATCCACGTCATACATGTATTCATAATTTTCTGGTTTTCTGTTCCCGTAATGAGATTGCCTTTCGACCGACAATATATCTTGCAAATGGACTCATTTTACAAACCATAACTATGACATAAAGCGCGAAGCGCTACTGGCAATTTTAAAGATTAAGTGGCATTTGTAATGTGGTAAAACCAACGGTTTTTCCATCATTTCAACATAAAGCTATGGGAAGGATCTCTATAAATCATACAAGTTAGTTACCCCATAAAATAGAAAAAGTCCCGGCCGTCGGCCGAGACTTTTGAAATTCCCAAAACAGCATTTGATTATTTTGCGCTATTTTTCTTTTCTGTCACCTCAGCTCTGATCTCTTGTGCTAAGTTTTTAAGGTCCTGCATTGCTTTACGTACGCGGGTACCCGCAGCACCATTGTTACCATCATAAAACTTGGTTACATCAGCTTCAATTGAAGTGATTACTTCTTTAACTTTTTGAAATTTGTCCATAATTGTTTCTTATTGTTGGCCAACGAAGGCCACTTTTTAAATTAAATAATTTTAGTTTTTACAAAAAACGAGCCGCAAAATTAGCAAAAGGATCTAAACACCCAACCCTTGCGCGGTCGACACCTCTTTTCCCCTTGATTTTGTTACTTCTTTATTCAATGAATTCTCTTTAAGGAACTGCTCTCTTTTTTCCGACCTGCCATTGGCAGCAAACATATTGAGCTGTGAATACCGTGGTATAGCCTCTACGTAAAGCTTAACCTGCTCACCATTCTTCTCTACAGTGATCATTGGACGGTCACCATTTTTTAACTGAGCTTCCAGTTTTTCCCTTTCCTTCGGCGTTTCGAGCTCCTTGATGTTGAATTTATCCAATACCTCTTTCAGGTTAAACCCATAAGAAGGATCATGGTACTGGTTCATATTAAAATTCATGTGTCTGTCGCGGGGCCCATCAAGATCAAGCTTCATCCAGGCGCTATAGGGAAGACCACCCTGGGTAAGCATATCTTCGCGGTATACCGCACGCCCCTCTATAAGATTTACTGATTGAGATGCAGTAAAACCTTTACCACGCTCTACCCAGATCGTCTGCGGCAATGGGGGATTGCGAAAGATCCTGGCAAAATCTTTATCTACATAATTGATCTTGCCTTCTTCCATAGAGGCCAGTTTGGTTTTATGGGCGGCATCTTTTCCCACGGCGAGCTCTGCATTTCCCTGATGCTTTTTAAAGACTTCAATAGCTTCAGTTACATTTTCCTTTTTCCAGACATTGTTCTTTCCAGGGGTTTCACTCGGCGAGATGACCAAATATTTTTGTCCGGGTTCCAATGGTTTGCCTTCATTCAGCGCCACATCGTACTTATTTAGGTAATAGTTTTCGCTCTGACCGGACTGTTTAAAATAAATATTAATATCTATCTGACCCTTATGTCCGTTGATCTGGTCTTTTAGGACAAACTCGGGAAGATTAGCCTTCATGTTTTCGCAAAACACCCGTGTGGTTAAAGTATTCCTACAGATACTCTATTTTGTAAGTGGCTAGGATCTTTTTTGTTTTGGATCATACCAGGCATTTCGTTTGCTTTCCGGAAATTCAATTGAGGTGATTATACTTCGAAGATTTTCACGGAGTTGTAGATAATAAATATTAGATCTTGGCTTTATTCTTCCTAGGTTTTTATTGTGTGTATTCATTATAAAAGGTTAGAATACAAATTTCCCAAAAACGCTAAATGATTTTTGGGACTTACGAACGTAAGGGCGAATTTTTTAATTATTTTTTTAAAAAAAACAAGAAATAGAATGATGATTTATTGTACTGTCATAGGAGGTCTATTAGGCTTTTATTCTTCGATACTGTTGAGAAGCATTCCCAGGCTTTGGCATTTAATCCAAGAATTTAATAAAACGCTCAAATTCAGCAAAGAGGTGTAACTATCAAGTTGTGGAGATAATTGAAGAGAATATGCGCAAGAAGCAAAGAATCCGGAGAAGGCCGGCCAATTTGGATTTTAGCCATGATTGAACACCGTATTGTTTTAGTTTACGTAGCATATTTGATTCTAACTCAGGGAACGGTATTGGCGTCTACATTGGCAATACTTTCAAGATCAGTCCTGCATTTTTTTAATTGCGCAAATTATTTCAAGTCCAATAAATAATTGATAAAAATATATACTTATTCGTTATTCGTAATCATTTTTTTGGCTTTTGTTGCTAATCATTTTTCTATTCAATAACTTGCTACACTAAATTAAACACAATGGCTAAAGAAAGCGTTCTCAGCAAAGCTGAAAAAGAATCATTTCAGATCGAAAAATTTATATTTCACATCATATTTAAAGAAGACCTACAACCTGAATACCTGGAAGAGGTTACACTCAACGAGGCACAGGAAACTTTCTTCAAGTCTCGATTTGCAGAGATTTCCGAAGGGACTCAATTTATTTTCAGTGACAAAAAGCGGTCTAATATTTATAAGGATTGTGAGGATATTGTTGGCGACCCTGATAAAAATTTTATCCGCGCCTCAAAAAGCATCACATATGAGTTCCGTAAAGAGCATAATAAAAGTACCACAGACGGGGTGTTTATCACCGCACTGGTAAGCGTGAATGGCGGCCAGAAACTGATCTTTCTACTCAAACTTGACCACATTAAGGTCTATCAATATAAGGTCACCAAGAATAAAGCGCTATTAAAGGAGATCAAGGATACTTTTTCTGAGGACAAACGGGCAATCCAAAAAGCTGCAATCGTTGACATTTCCGATTATTATAAATGGGATGTACTGGCAAAAGACCGTTCTGCTACGCAACTTGACACCGGAATCACCGATTACTTTCGTAGATTTCTGGACGTAGTTGAGCTGGAAACACCTTCGAAACTAACCGAGCTCGCCCTGCGGGTTGCCAGCCGCTGGGCAGGTCAAAATATTGATACACTTGATCCGGAGCAAGATCCATCAGCCTACAAGGGCCGGGCGATTGCGTATTTAAAAAACGCCGATAAATTTGATACCGATGAATTTATCAATACGATCATTTACGATGAAGATGCGGATCGGAGGCAATTATTGGCCAACTCCCTGAAAGCACTGATGGATGACATGGGGCTTAGTGGGCAATCCTTCAGGCCCAATGCTGGTACGCTTAGTAAAAGTCAGGTGAAAAATATCAGGGAAACCGCCGAACGGGTAAAGATTGAATGGGAAGGTAAAGCGGAAGAATCAAATATCGATATCCCCAATCATCCCGATGAGGATGGGTATTATACCATAACCATCAGGACTTCGCGAATTAACAATTTAGATCGCTCAAAATAGTGGCCTTGCAACAACATATCGATTTTGTCAAGCTATTACTGGAAGTGGCATCCAAGGCCGTTTCGGTAGAAGAACAATGGGGCTATTTGAAGCTTTCAGGAAACACTCACGTGGATTTATTAAAGGATTTTAAGGAGATCAGGAAGATTTTAAGTGCACTGGGATTCACTAACCTTGCGCATCTTACGGTCAACGGGAATCCGGTAAATCTTTCAGATCTCGATCTCTATACAAATAGCGCAATAGTTAAAAGCTGGATAATCGACATAAATAAAATCCCTTTAATTTCTTTAAAAAACACCGATGGCTGGCACTATAATATTTTCCTTGGTACTGCGCCCTGTTTGAACTGGCTCCGTTTAAGTAATCCTTTACTAAAAAAGCATCCTTTCAATGAATTTACACCATTACGGGTAATCATCGCAGACCTTAAAGATCCTTTTGGAGGAGATTCCATACAATTTTTAAGTCCTGCAGAACAAAATATTGCTCAGCCATCCAATACAGCTACTGCCGCTGCGCCACAAGCAGTCCCTAAGCTCCCTGCCGGACAGTCTTTGCATGAAAGTGTACATTTTATAACTGCTGAAGATATCCAGGTTAACCTAAATGCTTATCAAACTTACAGTAGTGGTACATCCGACCTCAAAGAAATATTTCTTTATAAAGCCTGTAATGCAATGAGCATGTATTTGCTAGACGAATATTATAGCAATGATAAGGTGATCGTTAATGGGATAAAACGTGTGCTTTTTAAATTGGATGATGGCAGCACACGTGTCAATGAGAAATTTTATCAGCAAATGGTTTCGCTCATCAGCTGGATTTATGAGGATCGGGTAAGTGTCCGGAAAAAGTTGTTTAATGAACGTATCACCCTGGATATGCAGGATGGGGACACGCTGCTTACTACACTTTCCAAAAATATATCCAATGCGGCTGAACAGGCAAAGGAGCGGTATAATTTTGTGATCATTGAACGCAAAGATGCTTATGTTAAGGAACTAAAAGAGCTTCTTAAGGATATCCGGACCCAATCTGAACTTTATTCCGGCAAGATCAGGACTTTGTTATCCAACTTCCTTCGTGACCTTTTGGGCGCAATTATATTAGTGGGCTTCACCATTTTTACCAAATTCACCGAAAACACCAAACTACTCAACGAAGATTTATTGGAGTATGTGTTTTACGGATTGGCATTATACTATCTCGTTTCTATCCTAATGCAGAGCATTGTAGATATTTCTGACGTGAATGTTTCCAAGAAAGAAATGATGTATTGGAAAAATGCTACTAAGGAGCTCTTGCCGGAAAAGGAATTCAGGCAGCATATCGATAAGTCGTTGAAAGACCGTAAAATTTCATTACGCATTATTTATCCGGTGATTGCGATTTGTTATTTAGTTATAGCCGTCGCCTGCTTTAAATATCCATCAATACTTAAGGAATTGCTTGCGAAAAACCTGGCAAAGAAAGAACTTGCAGAACATGAGCGAAAACAGTTCGTTAGTGACAGCCTTAAAATAAAACAAACGAACAAATCGCTTGAGGTAGCGAAACCACCGTCCAAGGAAAAAGCACCTAAAAACGCGCAACCTTAATATTATACATCGTGGAATGGTAACCTTTAACCAATCCCATCAGCCACAATAAAAATCCCCCCTACTCAATTATGGGTATTTTACGGTTTCCCATACCGATTATCCCACCTCAATTTATATTTTTAGGTTTTGACCAGAATCCTTAGCCTAACCTAATTATGAAGATCAAACATAACGATATCACCATCCCAGCGGACAATCCATTCGAGCACTGCAAACTGGACCGCAAAAAATACGCAGATGCGCTGACAAGCGTAGTTGCCGGATATAAGAATGGATTTGTACTCTCCATTAATAATCCCTGGGGCACGGGAAAGACCACATTCATTAAGATGTGGCAGGCCCAATTGACCCAGCTTACTTTCCGCACCCTTTATTTCAATGCCTGGGAGAATGATTTTGACCGTGATCCGCTGGTTGCCATCATGTCCGAGCTCAATACGCTGCGCAATAAAAAGAATGAAAAGCTTTTTACCAGCGTCATCCAAAAAGCAGCAGTTATCAGCAAGAACATTGCACCAGGGCTGGTGAAGGCAATTATAGGCAAACACCTTGATTCCGAGATACTCCTAGATGCGATAAAAGGGGTTACGGAAAGTGCTACGGAGATTTTTAAGGAAGAGATCGACAATTATGCCAAAAAGAAAAAAAGGGCTTATCGAATTTCGGGAAGAACTGAAAAAATATATCGCGGCCCACAATGACGGGAAGCCTCTGGTATTCATCATCGACGAACTCGACCGCTGCAGACCGGATTATGCAGTCGAGGTACTCGAGCAGATCAAGCATTTTTTTAATGTGCCAGGCATTGTCTTTGTGCTTTCTATTGACAAAGTGCAACTGGGCAATGCTGTGAGGGGATTCTATGGCAGTGAACGGATTGAGAGCAATGAATACCTGAGACGGTTTATTGACCTTGAATTTTCACTGCCTGCTCCTGAGAGCGGCGTTTTTGCCAGGTATCTGTTTGAATACTTTGATTTTGACACTTATTTCAAAGCCCCCGAGCGCAGTGCTTACCGTGAACTTCAGGAGGATTCCGAAGCATTTGTACATTTTGCAATCCGGCTGTTTTCCGTTACTGGGCTTACGCTAAGGCAGCAGGAAAAAGTCTTCTCTTCCGCCAGAACCATACTCAATACCTTTGCCATCAACAATTATCTCTTTCCATCGATATTTATCCTGCTGATCTATATCAAGGATTTCCGGCTAGACTTTTACCGTATGCTCATGGCAAAGGATACACCCTATCAAAATATCATTGACGAACTGGCACAGGTATTTCCAAAAAACATTGATCATGATGATGAAATGGCCTTTCTCGTTCCTGAGGTTACTTTGCTGTTGATGTATCAGAATAGTTTGCTCAGGAAAGGGAAACTGCAGCAGTTAACCGAAAAGAATGAGCAGAACAAGGATACCTTATTGGTCAAATCCTGCGTTGACCCCACATTGGGAGGAAGCCATTTCTTGGGTGTACTGGAAACCCTCAGGCGTAAAGGTTCATTTAGCGTTTCGATTGACCATTTGATCAATAAGATCAACCTGATGGAGTCCTTCAAGACAGATCTTGGGCTTCCAGCTTAATTGTACAGGTATTAAAACTCCAAATGCTCGATGTCAGACAGGAGCTAAATAACCCTGTCAACGTCACATAATACTAAACCCAAACCAAATATGCAGGTCAGATTCACACAAAACCAACTAACCGAGCTATTTAAAGCCTCAGCCTCCAAATTATTTCAAAAAGACGTAAACAGTATTTTAGACGGCGTAAGTGAACCGATGTTATGCAGCCGTATGGCTATTTACATGGAAAATCTTTTCCCGGACTACAAAATAGAAGGTAATTATTATGCGGACACCGAATTTAACCGGAAGCAGAACGGTAAGGTCAAAACGATAATTGATGATCAGATGCAGGTCATCAGGATCAAATGTGACCTCCTCCTCCACAGCCGTGGTGAAGAGGTTCCCGACAACCTGATCACTGTCGAAATGAAAAAATCCAGCAGGCCAGCTTTCCACAAGGCAGCAGACCGCAAACGCCTGCGCGCGATGACCAAGAAACAGGATGTTTATTCTACCGACGGAACTACCCATCCTGAACACGTATGTGGTTACATTATCGGGATATACATGGAGATCGATAAAAGCAAAAGAACCTGTCTTTTTGAAAAATACAAAGGTGGCGATATGATCGAGAGCTGGAGCCTTACATTTTAGTTTTTGAATCTTATAGAGGGAAGTGACTAATAGGCACATCACAGTGAACATTTACCTTTTACGGAGCACTACGGGTCAAATTTATGGTCTGTTTTCCCATTGGACGAATGAACAGCATGGCTACAATCCCATTTATGAACTACATTGCTTTTGAATAAATGGACTAACTCGCCTCATTAAAAGTCAGCTTGTTTTATTGACCTACCTCTATTAACAGTCGGCGAAAGGTATCACCGGATGTTTTCCACTCAAGGGTATCACTGGATATTTTTCAGCCAAGGTCGAAAAAAAAACAGCTACCGAAAAACATTATTTACCGGGCTATTTGGTCGCACGAAACAATGGGAACAGATCGGCATAGCACAGTCCCCACCACTTGAAGTACAAGCCTGCGGTCTCCCACAGATTTCCCCCTACGGATAGGTACAAAAAAAGCAATTTTGGGCGAAGCCGATAGGCCGCAAGCGCGTGGGGGAATACCGGTATATCACATAAATGTCCAGCATACCGAATATCGAAAACCCTTAATGGGTAAACCTATCGACAATAACGCTTTATTGCACCATAGGCCTTTGGAAATTTCAAGTTTAGCATGAAATTAATTAACTTAGAGCACATTATGCCTAACGGAATGGAAAGAACTGCTAACAGTCCGGCAAGCAAAGCAGCTGTAAATGCGAAACAAAGTCATGGAAATGATGAGTATGTGGTAAAAAAAGTAGCACAGGCTAAAGCTTTCATTGAAAAGACAGGTCTTCCGTAACTGATCAAAAAACATTAAAATACCATACCTGAGGCCCTGAATAAGCGCGTTTTTATTCCCTTTTTCCGCTGTAATCGCAAAACCCTTTATTAACACATACTGGGCCTATATTCCAAAATTAAAATAGAATCTTCGCCTGCAATCTAGAAATTAGTAGCTGGCAAAGATGTCACGACCAGAAGCCCTTTTCGGCTGATAGTTTAAGCCTTGGTAACCCAAAGATGCTAGCTCCCAGGAATATGCTTCAGGCCCATATGAGCTCTTGGTTAATGGTCAGGATTCTCGTATATCTTAGTATTATTTCAACAACCGGCTCCTAGCGTAAACATTATTGGTCCTTCTTTTAGCGCTATTCCCACACACAAAAAATTGACTGCTTGATAAAACTAAACGAAATTGAACATTACCAGTTCTAATTTGATCGACCTCAATGGATCCTTTAAGTTCCTAAAAGTAAAGGAGAACGAGGTCTCTTTCCGCTGTCCATCATAACTGATGCATAACGGGTGTGTTTTTAATACTTCAACGGCAATGTCGATGATCCTAGTAAAGCCTATGATTTTGGTATTAAAAATAAGCAGTGCCGCTTTCCCATCCCTCCAAGTCACGTAGCGTTCGAAAAGCTGATCGACTGCCTCACCCAAATAGCCAGCTCCGTTCCACAGTTTACATTCTGCCACAAGAAGCACCTCCTTTTCCGCATTTCTGATCAAAATGTCACTTTTGCCTGAACCATGGAAAGTCTCGCCGGTTGCTGTATGGCTATTGGAAAGTGAATCAAGGTAATTAACAAAATAATCCCTATAACGTTCTTCATCCATCTTTTCGGACAAGCCTTTGAACCCCTCCAATCCCATTCCAAGTTTAAGCATATAATCCAGGATCTGAAAATATGCCACATCGCTGATCCCGGAGAGTATTTCTTCCCGGAATATCGGATCTGCCTCATTGCGGGAAAAATAGTTATTGAGGTTTAGTTTAACCTCATCTTCAACCTCTTCTATCCCGTAAAGCCGCTTCGGGTATACTGTAAGGTCTTTTATCCCATTACTTTTAGTGGTAATATTAACGCCGTCCACTGAAGTGAGCTTTCTCAGATGTTCGGCGACAGTATCAAGCAGTTCTTCAGTCCGCAAAAAGACCTTTACCCAGGAATTTCCATCTCTGGTCCTGCTCTCAACCTCAAACTTTTGTCCAACCAGGTTTTTGCTGGATAAAGCACTAAAATCTGGTCTGTATGGCTGTGCTGCGATCTGTTTTGCCTTGAGTATCCTCTTTTCATAACGCTTTGTAATTTCCAAACATACTGGATCGGACAAGTGTTCTTTGGCGACAGGATAAAGATCCTTATCACTTACCCGTGGATGGAGCAGATTGATCAGATGGACTGCATGCTCATCCTGCAGCACATAGTTGCCCTGCCGGTGACTAATATAGAGAATATCCAGGTCCTGGTTCAGCTCATTGGAAGCCAGCAGATCCGCATTGGCTATGGTCTTGAAAAACTCATCCATAAAAACCCTTATGGCAAGCGCTACGCTGGGATCAAGGTCGAGTGAGTTTCCATTTTGATGGAGCAATGTTATAATTTCAGTGTATTTGGCAGCTGAAAGGTTTTGATAGATAATTTCCTGGCTTAATATCATTAGCGCAACTGGGCATTAATAAAAAAGATAAATTTAGAATTTCTTTTAATAAAAGTATTAAAGACACATTAGTACCGGTAAAGTAACCTAAACGTAAATCAAGATTTTCAGCAATAGAAACACCTCATCACCCCACTAGATCACCCGTAATTTCAGCTTTCCGATCGAAATAAACCCGAATATCATTGAGCGATTTCTTGAGTTCACCCACAACACGCTCAGATTCGGATAGTTTATCCGAAGCATCACAATACTGTTTATAAGCATCATCACATTTCTTCATAGCATTCATATATCCAGGATATGCCTGATCAAACCGCTGATCTAAGTCTGCCAAGCCCTCATCAGGGAATTCTTCCCGCAGTTCCCTATAGCGCGCCACATAGGTGTTCTTTTCTTCAGAGGCAATATCATACTCCTGCTTACGGCTTTTCATTGCAGCAGTTTCCCTGAATATGTTTTCTTCTATTTTTGGGATCTCTGCTTCCAGTATCGGCCTCATGCGGAGATTGAAGCTTTCAATCTTTTCAATGATGCCTCCGATTGCCACCGTTCCCGAAAGGGCATTTATGGATTCGATAAAGGTTAACGCCCCGGAGATCTTTTCTGCCCTGTATATCATCAGGCCATGTCCCGAGAGCTGTATTTCTTCCTTAACCTGGCTTGGGCCAGCTAAAATGCCCCAGCTTTTGGTAAAAACCTTAAATTTATTTCCGCTCAGGATACTGGCCAGTCCGCTGACCATTTCCTCACATTGCCCCAAAAGATACCTGTTCACGAAAGCACTTTCACTCAGATTGGCCAGGTTCCAGGCATCTTTTGCATATTCCATTGCCCACTCCCAGCTTTCATTGCTCACAAAATGATGGGCAGAGTACCTTATGATTTCATATTTATTCACAAAGCGGTATTTTACCCAATCGGAATAAGGCACAACCAATACTCCCTTGTATTGTATAATGGTATAAAAATAACTGGAGTTTCCGTAACCAAAATTGGTTTTAAAAAACACAGTAAAGTTATCATTCAACTTATGCACTGGATACTCCCATCCCATCCTGCGGTGAGATATAGCAAGGATAGCCGGATCCTGCTTTAGCTCATTCTGCTTTAGGCTCAGGCAATAGGCCGTAATCCGTTCTTTGGTATAACTCTCGAGCACGCTGTTGGGCTGGTGTTCATAGTATGTTTTTATCCCCTCAAGGCCATAATGGAGGTTTCCCTCCGGAGCGTTCATATAACGGCAATAGTTTACATTGTTGAAAATCACTTTAAGCTCTTGGTGCTCAGCAATCTTTTTAAAAAGTTCAGGTCCCTTAATAGCAGACTTAAATAATGGTTCAAATTCCTTCCAGGCCTGTTCCAGTGGATTTGGAATAGGCACAAATTGTACCGCGAGGTTTCCGTTGAGCGTATTCTCCCGCAGGAGGCATATCCTTGTTGTGTTGATAGACATATAGAGCGTTTGTGGATTAGTTTCCCATTCCGGGATACATCTAAAATTTAGTCCCCTAAGATAATTAAAAAACATAAAGGTCTATCCAAAGGGTTTAAACATCATTCCCTTCTACTGGTAAACAATCTAAAATGCTTAGATTAGTGGCTTAACCAAAGACAGTTTCCAGAGATAAAAAAAATAATAATGCTCGACTACGATTTCCTTAATTTATCCCCTATTGAATTTGAAGTACTTACCAGAGATGTCCTGCAACTCCACCTTGGGGTACAGCTGGAATCATTCGGACAGGGAAAAGATAGTGGGATTGATCTTAGGTACGCTAAAGGAAGCGGACTTGTCATTCAGTGCAAGCGATACACTGATTTTTCCGTGCTTTTGCAGGCGCTGAAAAAGGAAATCAAAACAGTGGAAAAACTTGCTCCCAAACGGTATATACTGGTGACCTCTGTCTCGATGTTGCCGGAAAGGAAGCGGAAGATCGCCGAGCTTTTTTCTCCTTATATCCTGGGACCTGAAGATATCTTTGGTCGTGAAGACCTCAACAACCTGTTAACACAATATCCAAAGGTCGAAAAAGCCAACTTCAAACTCTGGCTTTCCAGCACCACTGTGCTTGAAAAGATCCTGGGTAGCCAGATCATCAACCAATCCAGCTTTGCGCTGGAGGATATCCGCTCAAAAGTCAATATCTATGTGCAGAACGATAGTTTTCCGGAAGCCAGTAAAATCCTTGCCGAAAACCGGTATGTGATCATCTCGGGCATACCTGGGATCGGAAAAACCACCCTGGCAGAAGTATTAATATTTGATGCATTGGCCAGGGGTTATGAAGAGTTTATCTACATCTCGGAAGGGATCGCTGAAGGCTTCCGCAGCTACCGGGAAGGCCGTAAACAGATCTTTCTCTTTGATGACTTTTTGGGCAGCAACTTTCTGGAGCGAAATATCGGCACCAATGAGGAAAAGCAGATCCTGAAGTTCATTGCCCGTATCCAGCAGGCACCGGATAAACTGCTGATTTTTACCACCAGGGAATATATCCTCATGCAGGCAAGCGTGATTTTCGAAAAGTTTGACCAGGTGGCCTTTGTCAAAACCATACTGGACCTTTCCAAATATACCACAATGGTCAGGGCACGGATCCTGTATAACCACCTGTTCTTTCATCAGATTCCTTACGCGTATATTTCAGAGATCATACGCCAGGATTATCTGATGAGTTTTATTAACCACGACAATTATAATCCCCGGATCATCGAGTACGTCGCTAATAGCCGGCTTTGGGAAAAGTATTCGCCAAAAGAGTTCCCTACAGCTATGCTCGAGGTTTTTGAAAGCCCGTTCAAAGTCTGGGAACACGCATTTGAATATCAGATCAGCGAAGAATGCCGGGCTGTGCTTTTGTGCCTGCTCATCGCTGATACCAATCCCGAGTATGAACAGGTTTTCTCACAGGTGCAAATCTACACAGCCCAGTTTTCCAAAAACGGAAAGATGAGCCGTTCGGAATTTAAACGCGCAATCAAGGAACTCGATAATTCATTTATCATGGTCCACAGGCACAAACAAACCGTCTTCCTGCGCTTCCATAACCCATCTATCAATGACTTCCTGGTAGCCTACCTCCAGGCTGATGAACACATTCAGATCCAACTGATCAGTGCCGGGCAACAGCTCAGGGCAATGGTAGAATTCTTTTCGACGAAAGGTAGTTTTTCCAAAAACAGACTCAATGTATCTGATGAGGTTAAAGCTGTACTGGAAACACGTCTCATTCGTGATTTTGATATGCTGCTCGCGCCTAGGACCTTCTATTTTGACAAGGAAATCCATGCAGACAATTTAATAGCGTCCAAACTCCACTGGATGAACATCCACCTGAAGTATGAAAAGGGAGACCGGGTTTACCACTTTATTAAGGAAACGATCAGGCCACTTTTGTATTCAGAACACATCCACAATAGTTCCCTGAATGAGTTTGCCAGGGTAATTAGCGACGTTTATGACGAGCATGATGCAATTGATCTTGCAATCATTCTGGACAACCTCACCCCATTGATCTGCTATGATGATGATCTGGCCGTGCTGAGAAACCTGGAAGATGCATTTCCAGATGCATTCGCCAAATACCGCGAGGCGGATGAGGATGCCTACCAACAGATTTTTGCACCCATTATTGAAGAAAAAACAGATACCTCATCAGAGGATATCGAGTTCTTGAAGGAAAAGATAGCTGAACTCAAAGAACTTGAAAATGGCTATGAGGTCTATGCTGGCGAGGCGGTGTACGAACTGGAAAAGCGGATCGAAAAACTGCAATATGAGCAACAGCAGAGGGAAAATGATGAATATTGGGATGATTATCCAGGGGGATTTGACTATAAATATAATTATGCTGATTTCAAAACCTACGCAGCGCGCAGAGATGTTTCAGCATCCCCTGTAAGGGGGATGAGCGAGTCTGATCAGATCGAGAATATGTTCCGCTCATTGGAATAGATTTTGGATTTAAGTGATGCCAATTAAATAATATCATTATCCCTAATGTAACTCCAGGTCAAACGGTTTCGCGTTATTTTTAACATATGGCCAGCTATCAAATTGCTACTGCCACAAATCGATCTGCTACCTGTTTCAACTTCAGCTCAATTTTGAATAACTTAGCATCATAACCAACGCTCATGCCTGCTGATACTTTTTTTGACTTAAAAGCACAATTCTTACAATCCGGCACTAGCCCACTGATCGAGGACATCCGTATTGATTTTTTAGAAATCAATCCAGGTGACTACAAGGCTAAATATGTCCACATCAGACGAGGGGAATTCACCAGCCTGCTCCATTTTAACAGGGCAGATCTCGGCATAGGCATACTATTCGAGGACTGCAACTTTTTGGAGGGCTTACATCTGGAAGCCGTTGTGGTCAAACACTTCGATGATACCCTTTGGCCGGAGAATACCAGTATCCTGTTCAAGAATTGCACGTTTCACGGACGGGTGGAAATAGACGGATGTAGTTTACGGCAGGCACTGGTATTTTACGGCTGTAAATTCACAAAAGAGCTGACGGTCAGAAAAAGCCATACCAGCCATGAAGGAATCCGGCTTGAAAAATGTACACTGGAAGATCACCTCAGGATTTCTGAGTGCCAGAGCCAGGGAGATATACATCTGATCTCGTCAAACTTGCAACGTGCTGTGGTAATTGAATACTGTAGCGCCGAAAACCTGATGTTCAGTGGTTCAAATGTTTTCTCTATGGGGCTGGAACTGGATTATAATATTGCCAGGATGAATATCATCTTTCTGGACGGCCTGATTCGTGGAGAGGTTCATTTCACGGCAGTGGAAACTACCAAAGGAGGTTTACGCTTATTCGGCAGCCAATTTGAGAAGGGCTTTTTCATTGATTACAGCACCAGAGGGGCCGCTTTCCAACAAGGGATCTATCAATATTCCATTGACAGCTGTAAATTTTTCTCCGGACTTTTCATCAAAGGTACCCAGGGTGATAAACGACGGGTTTCACCGGTCAGGATGATCATCATTGAACTGACCCCCAATCTTTCTGGCAATATCAATTTCAGCGACCTGGATGTGGGCAAAGTATTCATGCAGGGTTATAACAACAGCGCCAATATCAGTTTTACCAATGTAGCCGTAAACGAACTGACCATCTGTGAGACGACCAATCAGGGCGGGATTATTTTTTCAGGCCTGAGGGCATCCCGTTTGCAATGGCAGGACGACCAGGAACCTATCCTCACCAGAAGTTCAGCCATTGTAATGTCCAATACCAACCTGGGTAAAGCATTGTTTTTTCAGTGTAATTTCAGCAGTTTTGATCTCATCGATCTGCATAATGTGATACTGACAGATATCTCCAGTTCGAACGTCACCTGGTTCAGTCCGCTTCAGCTGGAGAACCGCCGGATAACAACCAACAAACTGGAACTTAAAAAAGCAAAAAAGCAGCGTAAACACTATGAAATCGAGTATGCACGCAATAACCTTTACCGGGCATTCAGCTCGGTGCGGGAAGTCTACCGTCAGTTGAAATTCGCCTCCCAAAAACAGGGTGACATGCCCCTCTCGCTTGAATTCCAACGCCATGAAATGCATTATTATAAACAGGCTGTTGCCGTACAACGGCCGAGGCAATGGAGTGAGTACTTAATCCTTTGGAGCAGTGGCAGCAATAATTATGGGCAGAGCTGGCTCCGTGCACTGACCGGACTGTTGGTTTTTTCCGCGCTCAGTTATATTCCGGTGGGGTTTTACGCTTCTTCTAAACTCGATTACACTCATTTTGCGACCTCATGGAACGACCTGCCCGTTAACCTGAAAGTATTATGGGACAATATAGTGATGTGGGTCGTTCTGTTAAACCCTACCCATCGCATCAAAGACTTAAGCGATAATATCGATGACTTTCCTTCGATCATTTATGCTTTCGACCTCCTCAGCAGGATTGTTGTCTCCTATTTTATCTTCCAGATGGTGAGTGCTTTCCGGAAATTCAGCAAATAATGATTGATCATGTCCAGAGTTAAAAGACAGCATTATGTGCCCCTGTTTTATTTGAAGGGATTCAGTAATGAGCAATCACAGGTCTACGTATTTGATAAGACCGATTTTCACACCTACTGCACCAATCCAATAAACATTGGTGTCGAGGGCCAGTTTTACGATCAGGAGCACATTGACCACAAATTCGGGAAACAGTTTATCGAAAAGACTCTTGGAGACATCGAGACCAGCTTTTCCACCCTGCTCCAAAACCTTATTGAGGGGATGGAAAGTAGAAAAATCCGGGCGATCGATGAAGATACCAAACTTCATATCTGCAGGTACGTAGCATTACAGGCGATACGCACCAAGGAACAGCGCCAAAGTATGGAACAGCTATTTGGGATGATGAAGCAAAAATTTCAGCACAGCGGTTGGCTCAGTGCTGAACAGATTGATCAATTGGGCTTCAATATCGGACCGGATGAAACCAGGTTTATCCACAACAGTCAGCTTTTACCAGATAATAAATTCGCGGCGCAGCTTACCGGTATCCTGATGTCCCACATCTGTTTGATCTTCAAGAATGTCAGCGATATGCCCTTAATCACCTCGGATAATCCGGTTGCTAAAAAAAGCAACCTCAATAACGAGGTGCGTTCTAATTCCGGATTTCGCTCAAAAGGCATAGAAATCATGTTCCCCTTATCCCCCGGATATCTGATTGCTTTTCTGGAACGAACCCATTTCAAAGACGTGGAACAGTACGAAAATGAAGTCTTAGTGCTTAAAGACCCACAGCACATCATCCACTATAATTCCTTCCAAGTCAAAGGTTCCTATCGTCGCCTGTTTTCAAAAAATGCTGATTTTGAACTGGCCAGGGAAATGATTACCCATGATCCCAACTTAGGACTGGAGAACCGCGAGCGTCACAGAACAGGTTGATAATTGCAGGCTTATTTAATCTTCCTGCCAGAATTATACTGTTGCTACACTGTCACTACAGCGATCTCCGTTCAATATGGTCTATCTCCCATTCCATATCGTTTGGTGTCGAACCGCTACTCTTAATAAACCGGACAAGATAACTATCTTCCAAGTACAACACTGTAAGTTCAAATTCAGTTTTTTCCTGTAAAGTAATCGGCGTTACTTTGTCGAACTGGGCTTTGCCAAGATTAATAATCTGCTGCTTTTGTGCCTCCGGCAGATGTTTGTAAAGCGCTATCTTCAGCCCCGGAGTTGCCAGCTCCAAAAGCTGTTTGCCGATGACATTATCCAAAGGAATGTCGTTTCCCCTGCCAGTATTAATGGTGATTCCTGTACGATGGTACCGCAGCACAATGAGATCAATATCCCAATTAATCTCCAGGTTAACCTCACACTCAAAAACCGCTAGGGTATCTTCTCCCTCGAAATCAAAGTAAACGCTTGCGCTGATCTGATGACCATTGTTATCGTTAAAAGTACAATTCATAGTTATAAGGCTGTTTTAGATTGCCCGTTTCCACAAATATAACGATGCTTTTTCTAAACCTGGGCAAACCAACAATACCAAAGTCAGGTATATTGAAACGATCAAAACTTTACAGTACTGACTGAATTACAGCGTTTAAAGAAAATATAACTATTTGTTTGATAAACAGATAAATGTAAATTAGCAAAAAATAGAAAATACCATATGGGGGACGAACAACTATATTTTCCGATCTGGAAAAAACGACTTGCAGACATACTCGATTTAAGTGAACACTGCACTACCGCTTGTTCTATCCAGCTCCATGAAAGCCTTTTCAATGAAGCAGGAAACCGCAAGGATTACTCATTCAATCTTGTGCTTGTGGGCGGCAAGGCTGTAAATGATATTTCCGGCAGTGCTGTTGCCCGGGACCTTGCCAGCGTGATCGCGGAAAATAAAGATGCTATGGCCAGGCTACAGCACAAAACAATCCGGATCAATATGAAAAGGCATTTTACGCTGAACATTCGGGATCAAACCTTATAGTTATACTAAAAAAAGCATATGTTATCGAAATCGACATTCAAACCAAATACGCTACATTTTAGGCTTGTCGCTTAAAAACTAGCGCTATACTATAAAAAAGTTATAACACGTAAAAAATTTATCGGCCGAACACAATAGATTGCTATTAGATCATCTTTTCGACTTTTTGGCCTGAGCTATGTTACAAATAACTCATCTACTATTCTTTTGGCCTCTTCATCCGCTGCAGGCTTCGCCTGATCCTTAACTTTATCAGGCAGATTCACAACTGCGCCCCTGGAGGCGCGCCTTTCGGCACTTCTCTCCAGACTCACATCAGCAAAATAATGATATTCATCATAATCGGTATCCTTCAGGTGAAACCGCCCATAAATATCAGCTCGACGTTTTCTAACCGTTTCTTTCAGGTCGCCAATATCACCGTCATCTTCCAGTTCGTCCTCATCCTGTGATATCCAGGTGGAAGTTTCATCATGCACAAATTCAGCCAGCACTTCTTTTACTATCTCTTGATTTTTAGCACTAAACATAAACACAGCCATACTTTTACCATATTTAGCGAACAATCTTTCGATCTTTTCCAGTTCATCCTCATGGCGAGTATGGGGCCAAAGATTTATAATCAGTTTCTCCCAATTGTTCAAGATGAATTGATAGACCAAACTATCTTCATCGGCTTCATCAAAAATTTCCACTAGCATATCATAGCAGGTACCGTTAATCTGTTCGTAGATGATCTGGCCAAGATGTTCAACAATTAAAGGCGCATTGTGAATCAAAACCTCATCTGAATATCGGATCTTAAAAAGCAGCGCTGCCATTTCACAGTGATAGGCGCTCTCTTCCGGCATTTCATTATAAGCCCCAATATGTACCGTTGGCAACAAGGTGTTTCCGCGCGCAGTAGCATATTGAACCAGGCTTAACGATTCGCTGTCATACTGATCTCCATCAAGGTAATTGATAAATTGTTCGTAACAATACTTGATCTGGTGTATAAAGTAGCATCCATATATAACCCTCCAGGCTTCTTCCCTGCTACCTTTAAAATAGTGCGTTAAAAAATCATTGATGGATGGATTGATAAAACTGAGCCGGGTATTTTTGTCCCTATCGACAGTGCTGTGAACATAACCATCAAGTAGCCGTTTCAAACTGGCGTTAAAAGAATCGTTGGATCTGATAAACCCGTTTTCCTTTACCTCGTAACGAAGGCGGCTTTCATAGCCTTGCCGGAGGGGAATCAGGTCAACCGATGAGTCAAAATGGTAATGTTCATAGCGAAACATATTGCCAAAACTGTACAGCGTGCCTACTAGGAACCTGTCCTCAGCGTGTAGCTGCTTGGTATAGGAATGCCGCCAGATTTCTTTGGGATTGTGAAGGTTTCGCATAACGAAATCCAGATATACCCCATCCGGGATTCCCTCCAGGTTGTACCGAGTAGTAAAAAACTCAATGAGACGCGGGGTATAATTTTTATGATCAATAATCTTCCAGTAATTCTTATTGCGGAAGATTTCTTTTTTTCTGTTCGCCTCAATTGAACTATGAAACAGGTGATTATAGAGTATCCGTCCCTTATCTTCTGTGCTATAATCGGTAAGCACAAGCTGACGGTTACTCAAATCAATATTGGACCTGTTTAATTTTTCATAATTTTCCCGGGCATCCCGGAGCACTGTTGTACGGGTGGTTAAAATCATGTATTTGTTCTTTGATGCCTGCACACGGTCTATAAAACGCACTATTGCACTCTCACTGCTCTGAAGGGTCTCGATTTCTAATCGGTTTGCCCCGAGAAAGTCATCAAAATAGATCAGCTGTTTTAAGTCCCGGTTTTCTCCCTCGAATAGATCGCCGGCCTCTTCAATATTTTTATCAACATAAACCAGCTGGAATTTCTGCGCCAAAAACTCATAGGTCAATATGTCGGCAAGGGTAGTTTTTCCAACTCCCGGCTGCCCGGAAATAAGCAAAAACCTGTTCTTTTTCAGCATCTCTCCTGCATCAGCCAGCGAGCGGCTCTTGACATAAAGTTTGATCCGTGAAATAATCCTTTCCCGATAAAACTCGGATCTGCCCGCAATGGCGTTGTTGAGTACCCTGTTTAACACCGTGGTATTGGTCAGCCAAAGTTTGATCCAGCTCTTTTCAATATCTTTATACTTTCGCAACAGCCGGTTGAGATCGTCATAACCCAGCACGCAGTCTGCGCTTGTCATGTACCCATCAAAAAGCGTTGCAATTAGATCCTTTTCCTGCGCACTTAAAGGCAAACAGGTTACGACCCAATATTGTGCGGGTGAAAGCTTTTTTACCTTTTTAAATTCTTTGGATTTTAAGTTTGCAAAAAGTACTTTAAAGGTCGATGTATACTGTTTTACCTGGACAATTATTGCATTTTCATTACCCTCTGAAGCGTAACGGAGGTCAATCCCTTTATCCTTTCCTTTTTTAAAACTCTGCAAACCTAGGTTGTACTCCCGGTTCATGAGATCCCCAACAAGCTCTTCGAACTCTTTATCATTCAGAGCTGTATAATCATATTTAACCATGCGGCAATAGCGTTTTATCTGGGCATAATATAACCGCAATTTTTCTTACATTCAAATCGTCCTATCACATCCGGAGCCTCATCAAAACAAAAGTTAGCCTTACCTTCTTAAAGTATTACAGATATTGCCCATCCTACAAAATAGTTCGTTATTACGTCCGGACTCCTGTAATCATTTTTTAGAATCTATCGAACCTTGATAAAAATCAAGGTATGGACTATTACAAGCTTACAGAAAAACGCTCAATGACACCGGCGAAATTTTTAAAAATTCTCGACAGACACGGCACAGTAGTTAGTATAGAAAGAGCGGAAAAAATCTTGGAACTCGTTTACAAATTAAGTAACTTATCTATGAAAGAGACTCTTATGCAGATACCAGACCGGCATATTAAGTCTAATAAGAAAATATTTAAGAGACAAACCAGGAAAATTAAAAATGAAAATAGCTGATTTATACGTAAGGGTTAGTACTGATGAACAGGCAGAAAAAGGATATTCATTGAGAAGCCAACAGGAAGTTCTTGAAAAATATTGCGAACTAAATGGAATTAAGATAAGAAAGGTAATCGTTGAGGATTACTCAGCAAAAACCTTCAACCGACCGGAGTGGAAAAAGCTGGTAATCGATCTTAAAAAACATAAACGGAAAACCGACCTTCTGCTATTCACCAAATGGGACAGGTTTAGTCGAAATACCAGTGATGCTTACCAAACGATTGCAATGCTCAATAAGCTAGGCATAGATCCCCAGGCAATAGAACAACCTCTTGACCTGAACGTGCCTGAAAATAAAATGATGCTGGCCGTTTATCTCACTACTCCAGAGATCGAAAACGACCGAAGAGGCCTTAATACCAAGGCAGGCATAAGGCAAGCCAAAAAAGAAGGCAGGTGGACTGGAAAGGCTCCTATGGGTTATATAAATAGAACGGCAGAAAATGGAAAAAAATATATTGCCATAAAACAGCCTGAAGCATCGCTTATTAAATGGATTTTTGAACAACTCTCTGAAGGAACCTACTCAGGAGAACAAATATTATTTTCGGCAAGAGAAAAAGGATTAAGTTGCAGCAAAAACAACTTTTACACGATTATTAGAAATCCAATTTACTGCGGTAAAGTAATTGTACCAAAGCACAAAAACGAGGAAGCATTTCTGGCTCAGGGGCTGCATGAGCCTTTGATAAGTGAAACCATGTTCTTTAACATTCAAGACATACTCAATGGCAGGAAGAGAGAATTAGGCCAGCCTATCTCTACTCCTGAAGCACTTGTTCTTCGTGGATTCCTAAAATGTCCAAAATGCCATCGATCTTTGAGCGGCAGTTCATCTAAAGGAAAACAAAGACATTTCACTTACTACCATTGCACATCATCATGTGGCATTCGTTTCCGTTCAGAAAAAGTAAATGAAGCTTTTGCCCTAGAGCTATTGAGTTATTTACCCAGAAAGGGATACGAGGAAATATTTGTTGAAACTATAGCTGATGCTTACCAAAATCAGGTTGGTTCCATTTTAGATGAACGAAAGTTATATTCCAGGCAAATACAGGACTTGAATAAAAAAATTGAGAAGGCAAGAGATTTACTACTGGAAAACGATATTGATGCTATAGATTTTAGAGCAATCAAAAACGAGTGTGGCGAAAAAATCTCTATTATAGAATCTAAGCTATCCGAGCTTAATACCAAAAATAAGGCGGTTCTGAATATCAGGCCAATTGCAGAGAGAGCTATTGAGAATTTAACGAACCTTGATTTATTTTATGAAAATTCCAGTGTTGAAGGAAAAAGATACTTAGTTAGCTGCCTTTTTCCTGAAAAAATGGAATACGATGGAGACCGATATCGAACACTTTTAGTGAACGAAATCGCTGAGCATATCTACCTGAAAAACAAAGAATTAGAAATAAAAAAAATGGGGCAAAGATCTTCGAAAAAATCTTTGCCCCATAAAGGGTGGCTGATGGGGCTCGAACCCACGACCCTCGGCACCACAAACCAATACTCTAACCAACTGAGCTACAGCCACCGTGTTTTTTTTGATGTCACAAAAGTACGACTTTTAACATTCCCTGCAAATATTTTTGCTAAAGTTTTTACAACAAATTTTTAATTCCTTAACATTCAATTATTTGAATTTGAAAAAAAAATTCAGCTAAAGATAAAACAAGCTATTTTAATGCTAAAAACATAACTTTACGGCGTTTATGATCGAAATTTACACAGACGGAGCAGCAAGCGGAAACCCCGGACCAGGTGGTTGGGGCACGATTTTAAGGGCAGGGCAACACTATAAAGAGTTAAGCGGCGGTTTCAGGATGACTACCAATAACCGCATGGAACTGCTAGCCGTAATTAAAGGTTTAGAGGCATTAAAAAGTTTAAACCAGCAGGTTACTGTTTTCTCCGATTCTAAATATGTGGTCGATGCCGTAGAAAAAAAATGGGTATTTGGCTGGGTAACCAAAAATTTCAAAGACAAGAAAAACAAAGATCTCTGGTTACGTTTTCTCGAACTCTATAAACTCCATAAAGTGAAATTCGTATGGATAAAAGGCCACAACGACCACCCGGAGAATGAGCGTTGCGACCGTTTAGCGGTTTTTGCCTCACAAGACAAAGCAAATCTTGCTATCGACACCGTATTTGAAGTAGAAAGAGCTAAGGGAATCTAATCAATTCCCCCTACTACTCCCAAATCCTGCAAGGTGTTTTCTACCTTTGCTTCAATCGAAATTGATTTTGCAGTATACAAAAGCATCATTTCTTCTGCTTTATTTACCATATTTTTCGATCCGATAAATACCGGTACCCGTTGGTGCAGTTCTGTTGGCTGAATATCCAGTATACGATCAAAACCGGTACTGGCCTTGCCCCCTGCCTGCTCAATAATAAAAGCCATGGGATTGCATTCATACAATAAGCGCAGTTTTCCCTTAGGCGAGCGCGCAGTAGTTGGATAAATGTAAATACCACCTTTAATTAAGTTGCGGTGGATATCGCCCACCATAGAGCCAATATAACGCGAGGTGTAAGGTCGTTTTGTAGCCTCATCCTCTACCTGGCAATATTTGATGTACTTTTTCACCCCATCCGGAAAATGCACGTAATTACCCTCGTTTACCGAATACATATAACCGTTTTCAGGGATTTTCATCTGCGGATGCGAAAGACAAAACTCACCAATGGACGGATCGAGCGTAAAACCGTTAACCCCTTTGCCTGTAGTGTAAACCAGCATGGTAGAAGAACCATAAATAACGTAGCCCGCAGCAACCTGCTCAGTACCTTTTTGCAGCACATCGGCTAAACTGGCGCGGCCTTCAACCGATTTTCGTCTGTAAATAGAAAAAATAGTCCCTACCGCAACATTCACATCCGTATTCGACGAACCATCTAAAGGATCGATGCACACAATGTATTTTGCATTTTGAGAAACAGGCGAATCAATATGGATAATCTCATCTTCCTCCTCGGTAGCTACAATACAACATTCGCCACCACTGGTTAAAGCAGCAATAAACTGTTCATCTGCATACACATCAAGTTTCTTCTGCTCTTCGCCCTGAATATTGGTGGTTCCCATATCGCCGAGAATATCAACCAAACCTGCCTTGTTAATTTCGCGGTTAACGATTTTTGCAGCAATCCCTATATCCCGCAGCAGCCTCGAAAGCTCGCCTTTGGCATAAGGAAAATCTGCCTGTTTTTCTATAATAAATTGTCCTAGTGTTTTAACGCCACAAACCATACTTAGTGTATATTTTACATTATCTACCCGATAATTCTATGACCTCTAAGGTATGAATATTTTCGTCAGTTATGCAAAACCTGATCAGGGTTCTCACTTTGTGCCAACCGTGTTTTCCCGCTGCACCGGGGTTTATATGCAAACATTTTAGCTTTTCATCGAACATTACTTTTAAAATATGCGAGTGCCCGGTGATAAATAATTTTGGAGGGTTAGTGTATATTTCTGGCTTAACCAAAGCTGAATATTTCCCCGGATATCCGCCAATATGCGTCATCCACACATCTACCCTTTCGCAGCTAAATCGATTTTTCTCAGGAAATTCATTTCTGATCGCTGCATCATCTATATTTCCGAACACACCGCGTAAAGGTTTAAAAGCAGCCAAGGGCTCAGCTACATCCGGACCAAAATCGCCAGCATGCCAAATCTCATCTACACTTTCAAAGTGTTTAAAAACCGCATCATCTAAAAAACCATGTGTATCAGAAATTAATCCTATTTTTTTCATTATGTAAACTTAATTGTGTGCTTAATTTACAGGAGATGGCAGCTGCAAAGCATAAAATTCAATCAAAAATCACTCCATACAAACGTCAAAACAATTGCAAAAAGACTATAATTACGTACAAAAACATGCCGCTTTAATTGTACAATCTTGACATCAATTGCAAGATCAGATCAGTAAGCCAAAAAGAAATCTTTAAGTAGCACTTTATATTCGGCGGTATGCACTTTTAAATCTTCATAAAGATAGAAATCGCTTTCCTGTAGTGCCGCATTATTTTTCCCTAAACAAATGATTTGCCTGAACGCAGTTTTAGATCGGTCAGAATGGATATGAACCCTTTCTACAAGTCCAATTCCATATTGCCTGGCATGAAACACCACCGCATCGGCTTGCTTTACCGGAAGGATCAGCCATGCTTCCCCATCGGCTGTCAACAATTCATTTATCTTTTTCACCAGCATGCTAAAAAAACCCTCCGCGGCATGCCTGGCAATCCCTTTCCGCACCTCCTCATTCTTCAAATCATTTACAAAAAAAGGTGGATTGGATACAATAAGATCAAATCTTTCAGCAGAATTATACTGTTCAATTGCTATATTGCTGATGGTTAAACGATGATTGAACGACGATTCTTGAAAATTCCGTTCAGCAGTTTTCGCAGCTTGCTCATCGATTTCTACCGCATGTACGTTCGCATCAGGAAAACGCTGTGCCAGCATCAGGGCAATTACACCGGTGCCTGTTCCTATATCCAATATGTTTTTAGGCATGTTGTAATTGGCCATCGCCCCAATTAAAACGCCATCCGTATTAATCTTCATGGCGCAACCGGCCTGATCGACCTCAAACTGCTTGAATTTAAAGATACTCATCTACTATTAAAATCTTGCTCCTATCCTTATGGGTAAAAAAATGGATTGATGTACAAACCTGAAGCCTGCTTTATATTGTATACTTAATTTTTCACCTACTTTGTGCTCAACACCTCCACTAAAATCAACAAAGGCAACAGTAGAACCATTAACATATTGATTATTAATATGACTACTTCCTAACTTCAGATTAAATACCGGTGCAAGGCTAGCCTTTATAATTACATAATCAAAGTCGCCAAACACTGAAAAACCATTAATTCCTTCATAATTTAAATAAGAAATACCTAAACCCAACCGAACATTACGCTTTAAGCTTATACCATTAACTAAACTTAAATCCAATCCATTAGGTTTTCCTCCTAACTGGTAACCTATGCCTCCATCAACGGCATCAATTTTTAGTGGTCTGGACAGGAACAAATGATAGCCTGCTTCAACTTTAGCCGTATATTTAATTGGAGATTGTGCCTGTGAATTGACAAAACAATAAATCAATCCACAAACCAAGAGCGTTTTTTTCATTTTTGAGCGTTATATATTTTGATAAAAATCTATTGTTCGTACAATTCTAAAGGCAAACCATCAGGGTCAGCAAAGAAAGTAAAGCGCTTATCCGTAAATTCATCAATACGAATAGGCTCGGTAACAATCCCCTGATCATTTAATCGTTTAATTTCCTTTTCAATATCTGCTACCTCAAAGGCCAGATGACGTAAACCCTGTGCTTCAGGTCGCGATGGTCTTGCAGGTGGATTCTCGAAAGAAAAAAGTTCGATCTGATAAATACCATTTACTGCCAGATCTAGCTTATACGATTTCCGTTCTGCCCGGTAAACTTCGGCCAGCACCGTAAAACCGAGTTTATTCACGTAAAAATCTTTCGATTTTTCATAATCAGAACAAATAATAGCAATGTGATGGATACGCAACATAAGTAAGGAGTAAATTGAAGAATGATTATAGGCTTGAATGATTTGCAAAGTTCTGCATTCTCTAATTCAAAATTCAATCATTCGGTCATTATTTTAAAATCGTTCAAAATTCTCTCATTCAATCTACCAAAAGACAGCTATTCTTAATTAAAAACGCTAAATTTGCGACTTCAAAAAAAAAGCATGATTCATTTCTTCCTTAGTCAATCGCAGGCGGTTTTTGTTTTACAAACAGACAAAGCGCTTTCTACAACTGATATTACTAAACTCGAATGGTTATTTGGCGGCGCCAAAATCTCGCAAGAAACAGCTCTGAAGGGCTTTTTCGTTGGACCACGGGCAGCTATGATTACTCCATGGAGTACCAACGCGGTAGAAATTACCCAGAACATGGACATGCAGGGCATTATCAGGATCGAAGAATTTAAACAGGTTGACGAAGCCTTTTCAGATTACGACCCGATGCTTGCTCAAAAATACGACAAGATTGACCAAGAGGTTTACACCATTAACATTAAGCCTGAGCCAATTTTAGAAATTACTGATATTGCAGCGTACAATAAACAGGAAGGACTTTCTTTAAGTGATGAAGAAGTAGATTATTTAAATTCTTTAGCACAAAAATTAGAAAGACCGCTAACCGATTCGGAAGTTTTCGGTTTCTCGCAGGTAAACTCAGAACACTGCCGCCACAAAATCTTTAACGGAAAATTTGTGATTGATGGTGTAGAGCAACCTACCTCTTTATTTAAGCTCATCCGTAAAACTTCTGAAGAAAACCCGAACGATATTGTTTCGGCCTATAAAGATAACGTTGCTTTTATTAAAGGTCCTAAAGTACAGCAGTTTGCACCTAAACGTGCCGATCAGCCTGATTTTTACACCTTAAGCGATTTCGATTCAGTAATCTCTTTAAAAGCAGAAACACACAATTTCCCAACTACTGTAGAGCCTTTTAATGGTGCTGCAACGGGTTCTGGTGGTGAAATCAGAGACCGTTTAGCTGGTGGACAGGGTTCTTTGCCTTTAGCCGGAACAGCAGTTTACATGACTGCTCTTTCTCGCCTAGAAGATAACCGCCCATGGGAACAAGGTGTTGAAGAGAGACAATGGTTATACCAAACGCCAATGGATATCCTGATCAAAGCATCGAACGGTGCTACCGATTTCGGAAATAAATTCGGTCAGCCGCTAATTACAGGTTCGGTTTTAACTTTCGAACACGAAGAAGATAACCGTACCCTTGGTTTTGATAAAGTAATTATGCTTGCCGGTGGTATTGGTTATGGTAAGGCCAGCCAGGCACAAAAACTTAAACCACAAGAGGGCGATAATATCGTAATCCTGGGTGGCGAAAATTATAGAATCGGAATGGGTGGTGCAGCAGTTTCATCTGCTGATACCGGTCAGCACGGAAGTGGCATTGAATTAAATGCCATCCAAAGATCGAACCCTGAAATGCAGAAACGTGCTGCTAATGCTGTTCGCGGTTTGGTGGAGAGCGATCATAATCCGATTATCTCTATCCACGATCACGGAGCAGGTGGTCACTTAAACTGTTTATCAGAACTGGTTGAAGAAACTGGTGGTTTAATTAACCTCGATAAACTTCCGGTAGGCGACCCCACCCTTTCGGCAAAAGAAATTATCGGTAACGAATCGCAGGAAAGAATGGGATTGGTAATTGGTAACGAGCATATCGAAACCTTACAAAAAATTGCCGACCGCGAGCGTTCACCAATGTATACCGTAGGTAAGGTTACCGGCGATCACCGTTTCACCTTTAAATCGGCTACCACCGGTTTAAAACCAATGGATTTAGAACTTGCAGCCATGTTTGGCAGCTCGCCGAAAATTGTAATGGAAGATAGCACCGTAGATCGTAAATACAGCGAACTGAATTACGATGCCAGCCAATTAAACACCTATTTGGAGCAAGTGCTTCAATTAGAAGCTGTTGCTTCGAAAGATTGGTTAACCAACAAAGTTGACCGCTGTGTGGGTGGCCGTGTAGCCAAACAACAATGTGCAGGTCCGTTACAATTGCCGCTAAACAACTGTGGCGTAATGGCTTTAGATTTTCAGGGTAAAGAAGGTATTGCCACTTCAGTTGGTCACTCGCCTATTTCTGCACTGATTGATCCGGCTGCAGGTAGCCGCAACGCCATTGCCGAATCACTTTCAAACATGGTTTGGGCTCCTTTAAAAGATGGTTTAAAAAGCGTTTCACTTTCTGCCAACTGGATGTGGGCCTGTAAAAATGAAGGCGAAGACGCCAGATTATATTCAGCCGTAAAAGCTTGTTCTGATTTCGCAATTGGTTTAGGAATCAATATCCCAACCGGGAAAGATTCTTTATCGATGAAACAGAAATATGCCAATGGAGATGTGATTGCACCTGGTACCGTAATTATTTCGGCTGGTGCCAACTGCGATGATATTACCAAAGTAGTTGAACCAGTATTGCAAAAAGATGGTGGTGCTATTTATTACATCAACCTATCAAACGATAGTTATAAACTGGGCGGTTCATCATTCGCGCAGATTTTAAACAAGGTTGGTACCGAAACCCCTGATGTTAAAAATGCAGATCAGTTTAAAAATGCATTTAACACCTTACAACAATTAATTAAAGCTGGCCAGATCCAGGCCGGACACGATATTGGTAGCGGTGGTTTAATTACTACCCTGTTGGAGATGTGTTTTGCCGACCGTGGATTAGGTGCTCAAATCAATTTATCGGCTTTAGCAGAGCAGGATAGCATTAAATTGCTTTTTGCAGAAAATATTGCCGTAGTTTTCCAGGCCGATGCCGCTGTAGAAGCCACATTGACCCAAAACGGCGTTACTTTCCACAAAATTGGTACCGTAAGCACTTCGGCTACGCTTGAAGTTAAAAATGCTGCCGACAGCTTTAGTTTCGATATCGATCACCTGCGCGATGTTTGGTTCAAAACTTCATACTTATTAGATAGCAGACAAACCGGTAATGGTTTAGCCAAAGAGCGTTACGATAATTATAAAAACCACGTTTTAAATTATAGTTTCCCGCTTACTTTTGATGGTAAAAAACCGGTAATAGACGAAACCAAACCTAGACCAAAAGCAGCCATTATCCGCGAAAAAGGAAGTAATTCTGAGCGCGAGCTGGCAAATGCCATGTATTTAGCAGGTTTTGATGTGAAAGATGTACACATGACCGATTTAATTACCGGCAGAGAAACCTTAGAAGACATCCAATTTATTGGTGCCGTAGGTGGTTTCTCTAACTCTGATGTTTTAGGATCAGCAAAAGGCTGGGCTGGTGCATTTTTATACAACGAGAAAGCTAGAATTGCTTTAGAAAAATTCTTTGCCCGCCCTGATACTTTATCTGTAGGTATTTGTAACGGCTGTCAGTTGTTTGTTGAACTGGGCTTAATTAATAAAGACCACGCCGATAAACCTAAGATGTTGCATAACAAAAGTGGTAAACACGAAAGTATTTTCACCTCATTAACCTTACAGGAAAACAACTCGGTAATGTTATCAAGCCTTGCAGGCAGCACTTTAGGTGTTTGGGTATCGCATGGTGAGGGTAGATTCTCGTTACCATACGCAGAAGATCAATACAAAATTGTAGCTAAATATGCTTACGAAACTTATCCAGCCAGTCCGAACGGTTCTGATTACAACACCGCAATGTTGTGCGATGAAACCGGCCGTCACCTGGTAATGATGCCGCACATTGAACGTTCATTGTTCCAATGGCACTGGGCAAATTATCCGGCTGGCAGAAAAGACGAAGTTTCGCCATGGATGGAAGCTTTTGTAAACGCCCGCAAGTGGATCGAAAACCACGGGTAATTAATTGATGGAAGATGTAAAATGGATGAGGGTATAAAAACCTTCATCCATTTTTTTTGCTTTGGAAACAGTACCGTCATTTCGGAGTGCAACGAGGGGGATTACTAAACGGAGCTAAATAAAGCCTTAAGCATGGCTTACTGACCTTTTTGTTGCATTAAGATTGCCAGTCAAGCTGGCAATGACGGATAGTGCAAAAGGGAATTGCAAGATGTGTTACCACGAAACACATGTAATGTGCAGCATTCCGCTAGACTCCGGGGGAAATGAAGATCCGAAATAAAAAACGGCCTGAGCATTGCCCAAACCGTTTCAATTTACCCAACCCTACGTTTTCCAAAAACAAGTGCGTTAATATAATAAGGTGTAAAATGGTAAATGTAAGATGGAAGTACAACCAATCAGTTTATCCTTCCCTCTCCATCTCATATCTCAAGTCTCACATCTCCCGTCTCAAATCTCGATACTTGATACTTGATACTTGATACTCACATCTCAAGACTCAAATCCCCCTTACATCCTTCCTCACCTCTTTTCTCCAGCCCTTGCCATATTTGCGATCCATAAAATTACCTACTACCTTATTATAAGCATCAATCCTGATATCAGAAGGCCCTACACAGCCCAGATCATAATATGCTACATCATATTTTTGCTCAAATATTTCCTGACCTTTAACACGCGTTGGTGCAATACCGCCCTGAATCATGAACTTTAGCGTACCTTTTTTAATGTCGGCATTGGCCTGTTTAATGCTTTTTGCATGGATACTATCAACCCTCAACACAGATTTAGCATTTAACTGAACAGCAACAAGGCAAAAGAAAAACAAGAATAAAGTGTATTTTTTCATGACAGGGACAATTAAATCTTAATTAGACATCTGGAAATTAATGGCCATATTGTATCGTACGCGAACTGGTACACCTTTATTTTTTCCAGGTTTCCAAAGCGGCGATTTTTTAATTACTTTCATGGCTTCTTCATCGCAACCAAAACCAATCCCTTTAATTACCGACACATCAGTAATCGAACCATCTTTTTCTACTACAAAACTCACATACACCTTGCCCGATGCACCTTCATCCTGTGCCCTCGAAGGATACCTTAAATTACGCTCCATATATTTAGACCATGCTTTGGCGCCACCGGCAAATTCAGGATATTCATCAGCGCCCAAATGTATTTCCTTATCCTCACCAGTACCAGCACCATCTTTGGCAACACCAGTACCATCACCCGTACCTTTGCTATCTGGAGTAATTACTGCATTAGGCTTTTCAACACCATCTTGCGTAACATTACTAATTACTGCTTTTTCTATTTCTTTTAAGCTTGGTGGCTCAGGGATATCAACTTTATCTACTACTACTATTTTAGAAGGGAGCGCTATGGTTTTAACTTTCACCGGATCGGCCTTTGCAGGCTCTGGTTTCTTCTCTGGCTTAGGTTCCTCTTTTTTCATTTGATGAATCACATTATCCACTACCACTACCGTTGGAGGTGTTTCTGCAACAATTTCCTTCGGAAAGATTTTCGCATAAATTAAAGGCGAAAAGGCCAGCAGTAAAAACAAGCCTCCGGCTATGAAAAGCGCCCGGGTCATAATCGACGATGATTTAGACCTTAAATCATAAGCGCCATAATTTTTGTTGCGGTCTGCAAATACAAGATCGAGCCACTCGGTTTTGTATACGTTAATAGATGAGTTGAACATAGTTTATAGTTTTATACCATGATGCAACAAAATCATAGATTCCATAAAACATTCAAAAAATCTGTTTTCTTTACAAAAAATGAAATTTCACGCCTGAAAATCATTTTTTTATTTCGTTTTCAATAAAATTGATACAAAAAATACGATTTTTTTACGAGAATTAATAAAATATAGTATTTTTGACAAAAAACATAACAAATTAATGAAAAGCTTAAGAACCATCGCATTAAAAGAGGCTCAAAACAGAATTTCACCAGAAGTTAAATCTCCTTCAGCAAAAATCTCTGACTTTTTTGGCGCTAATGTATTTGATAAGAAAAAAATGAGAGATTTCTTATCTAAAGACGTGTATGAGAAATTAATTTCATCTATCAACCAAGGTGAGTTAATTAACGCAGAAGACGCAAACCAGATTGCTACTGCCATGAAATCATGGGCTATGGCTGCTGGTGCAACCCACTATACACACTGGTTCCAGCCTTTAACCGGTACTACAGCCGAGAAACACGATTCGTTTTTTGAGCCTAGCGGTGAAGGTGCAATCGAAAAATTTGCAGGTAGTGCTTTAGTTCAGCAAGAGCCAGATGCATCGAGTTTCCCTAACGGTGGTATCCGTAATACTTTCGAAGCGCGTGGTTATACTGCCTGGGATCCTTCATCTCCAGCCTTCATTATGGAAAGCAAAGCTGGTAAAACACTTTGTATCCCAACTGTTTTCGTTTCTTACACTGGCGAAGCTTTAGATTATAAAGCACCTTTATTAAAAGCATTAGCTGCATTAGATAAAGCTGCTGTTGATGTTTGCCAGTATTTTGATAAAAGCATCACTAAAGTAAATGCTTCTTTAGGTATTGAGCAAGAATATTTCCTTGTTGATGAGTCGTTATTTAACGCCCGTCCGGATTTATTGTTAACTGGTCGTGCATTATTCGGACACATGTCTGCTAAAGGTCAGCAATTAGAAGATCACTATTTCGGTTCTATTCCTGAGCGTGTATTCACTTACATGGTAGATTTCGAAAACGAAGCTTTAAAATTAGGTATTCCTTTAAAAACCCGTCACAATGAGGTTGCACCATCTCAATTTGAGTGTGCGCCAATTTATGAAGAAATCAACTTAGCTATCGACCACAACCAATTGTTGATGGATTTGATGGAAAAAGTTGCCCGTCGTCACCACTTCCGTGTTTTATTACACGAAAAACCATACGCAGGTATCAACGGATCAGGTAAACACAACAACTGGTCGTTAATTACCGATACTGGTAAAAACTTATTGGCTCCAGGTAAAACGCCAAAAAATAACTTAATGTTCCTTGCTTTCTTTGTTAATACCATTAAAGCTGTTAGCGAGCATGCAGATTTATTACGTGCAAGTATTGCATCGGTAAGCAACGATCACCGTTTAGGTGCTAACGAAGCGCCACCTGCAATTATCTCTATCTTCTTAGGTTCACAATTGAACGATGTATTAGATGAGATCGAGCACTCACGTATCAGCAAAAAAATTAAAGAAGATAATGCACTTTGGTTAGGTATCCCTAAAATCCCTCAGATTTTATTAGATAACACCGACCGTAACCGTACTTCTCCTTTCGCTTTTACAGGTAACAAATTTGAGTTAAGAGCTGTAGGTTCGTCTGCAAACTCTTCTGCTCCAATGACGATCTTAAACGCGATTATGGCTGAGCAATTGGTTAAATTTAAAGGTGAAGTTGATAAGTTAATTAAGAAAGGTGACAAAAAAGACATCGCTTTATTAACTGTAATCAAAAAATACATCAAAGAATCTAAAGCCATCCGTTTCGAAGGTAATGGTTACAGCCAGGAGTGGGAAGATGAAGCTGCAGCACGCGGTTTATCAAACATCAAAACCACACCTAAAGCTTTAGATGCTTACTTAACTGAAAAATCGGCTGAGTTATTTGCAACAACAGGTATTTACAGTGCACGTGAAATTCATGCCCGTCATGAAATCATGTTAGAAAACTTCTACAAAAAATTACAGATCGAAGCACGTGTAATGGGCGAAGTTGCTAACACTGCCATTATCCCTGCTGTAATTGCTTACCAAAATTCATTAATCGAAAACGTTAAAGGATTAAAAGAACTTGGTGTGGATAGCAAATCTTCTTTAGAAATTGTTAAAAAAGTTTCTGAGCACTTAGATATCGTTAAAACCAATATCGATGCGATGTTAGAAGAACGTAAAACGACCAACAAATTGGAAGATACCCGCGAAAAAGCGATTGCTTACGATGAGAAAGTTAAATCTTACTTCGACACCATCCGCTACCACGCTGATAAACTAGAGCAAATTGTTGACGACAGCGTTTGGCCGTTACCAAAATTCAGAGAATTGTTATTCATGAAATAGATTTTAAGCCGTAAGGTTTAAGGTATAGGGCGTAAGGTTTAAACTTTACGCCCTTTTCTTTTCGTTTATTAATAGTTCATTGGTCATTAGTTCATTAGTAATGACAACTGGTTAATCGGTTAATTGTACAAATCGGTTAACAGGCAATAGGCAGCATACGCAAGTGCCTTTGTGGTAAAACTTAGGTGTTCTCAGGTGTCTTAGGTGGTAAAAATCTCCTGGTACTGCAAACTAGTCATTCGTTCATTGGTCATTGGTTCATTAGTAATGCAAACTGTCCCAATCGTCATTTCGACTGGAGCGCAGCTGAATGGAGAAATCTACTTATCTATTTCTTATGACAAACACCTAAATTGTAATATTGATCATTGGTTATGGAATTTTGGTTATTAAGTTGAAACAGCAAACTGAAAATTGCCAACTGAAAACTGTAAACTGCTTATTATTCCTTAGTGCTTTGTGGTAAAAAACTTAGATGTGCCTTCCACCTTTTACCTTAAAAAGCTATCTTTGCGCAACATGAGTGATAACAGGTACAATCAACGCGGCGTTTCTGCCTCAAAAGAAGATGTGCACAATGCCATCAAAAACATCGATAAAGGAATTTTCCCAAAAGCATTTTGCAAAATCATCCCGGATATTTTAGGTGGAGATGAAACCTATTGCAATATTATGCATGCCGATGGCGCAGGCACCAAATCATCATTGGCCTATGTGTACTGGAAAGAAACCGGCGATATTTCGGTTTGGAAAGGTATTGCACAAGATGCCATTATCATGAATATTGATGATCTGATCTGCGTAGGTGCTACCGATAACATCCTCCTGTCATCGACCATTGGCCGCAATAAAAACCTCATTCCGGGCGAAGTAATTGCTGCTGTAATTAACGGTACAGAAGAAATCCTGGCCGATTTGCGTGAGCAAGGCATTACCATTTACTCAACCGGTGGCGAAACAGCCGATGTGGGCGATTTGGTACGTACCATTATTGTCGATTCTACCGTTACCTGCCGCTTAAAGCGCGAAGAGATCATCAGTAACGACAACATTAAGCCTGGCGATGTAATTGTAGCACTGGCTTCATCCGGACAAGCTACATACGAAACCGAATATAATGGCGGCATGGGCTCAAACGGATTAACTTCTGCCCGTCATGATGTGTTTGATAAATCAGTTGCCAATGCCTACCCTGAAAGCTTCGATCCGGCAGTGCCTTTTGATCTGGTTTTCTCAGGCGGTAAAAAATTAACGGACGAAATCGACATCGAAGGTCATGGTAAAATAACCGTAGGTAAACTGGTACTCTCTCCTACCCGTACCTATGCCCCGGTAATTAAACAAATTCTGGAGAAACACAGCGGCCAGATTAATGGCATTGTACATTGCAGTGGCGGTGCGCAAACCAAGGTATTACACTTTGTTAACGACGATATCCATGTAATTAAAAACGATTTATTTCCGGTTCCGCCATTGTTTAAACTGATCCAGGAAGAGTCGGGTACCGATTGGAAAGAAATGTACAAAGTGTTTAATATGGGGCACCGTATGGAGCTGTATGTACCGCAGGAAATTGCTGCCAGCATCATCGAAATTTCTAAAAGCTTTAATATCGACGCCAAAATTATTGGCCATGTAGAAAAAGGCGATCAAAAACAAGTAACTATAACAAGCGAAAAAGGAACATTTGTTTACAATTAAACTTTAAATTATTCCATCAGCCATAGCCCTAAACACATCGTTTAGGGCTTTTTTTTTACGATCTCATCCTCAGCTTGCAAGATTTCATTTCCATAGATTTATCCCGTCATCCCCAACTTGATCCGATAGCTATCGGATGGGGATCCTAAAGCGCTATAAAATCAATAAGAGACGCTATCTAAACCAATCTAAGCATTAAGATTCGCACCTGCGCGGGAATGACGATCGCCAACCTTCAATATTGCAATAAATCCATTACAATCTATAAAAGTCATATTCGTATCATAAAAAGGGATTATCTTAGTTATACCAATTAACAAAACATGAACTATAAAAAGACCATCGTATTGGGCTTACTGGCTTGCCTTACCATAAGCCTGAGTGCCTTTATGCCAAAAGCCGAGCCAAAGGCAAAAAACTTAAAGGTATTGCCTAAAAATATCAGTAAAGAAGAATTGGATAAGGTAATGGACGATTTTAAGCTCGCCTTAGGTGTACGCTGCAGCCATTGTCATGCCTCTATGAAAGATAACCCACGCAAAATGGATTTCGCCAGTGATGAAAAACCAGAGAAGGAAATTGCACGCGATATGATGCGCATGACAGCTAAGATCAACAAAAAATATTTCCACAAGGCTTTAGCAGAAGGCAAAACCATTACCCAAATTGCCTGTGTAACCTGCCACAATGGTAAAACAGAGCCGGCTAAGTAAGAAGCTTCCGTTAAAAAATTACGAAAAGCAAGAAGCCTGATCCTTTGATCAGGCTTTCGTATTTTTAATCTCTGGCTACAAATTTATGGAAGGTACTTTCTTCTCCATCTGCTTTTTTTTCCTGATATAAAAAATCAAGTTTTTCTTCATCAAAAGTTTTAAAAAAGGTATCCCAGTCTATCTCTTTCAAATCGGATGAATGATCGCTGTGTTTGGGAAAATGTATCCGTAATATTCCTCCATTGTTACTTTTGGCTGTATCAGCAACGATTGCCGGCACACCACCGTGCTCCTCTGCCCATGCTTTAATTGTTGCATGGTTATGCGTTTGTTTCGAACTGCTCCTATAAAATATCAACTACCAGATTACTCGATCATAATAAGAAAAGGGCGAGTAAGCAACTTGAAAACCACTGGTATTATCATATACTTGATTTCCAAATTCCCATGCCCTATCTACAGTATATTCACCTAAATGATAAGAAGACACTCCATTATCAATAAGCAAATTAACTTTAGAATCTACACCACCAACAAAACTAAATACCGTTAACATAAAGTAATTCGATGTTACGTAAGGGATTGTTCCCGATGCATCCTGATAAAATTCTAAAGTTATATCGTAAGATCTTTTATCATAATCACTAGCTCCCCAATTATATGAATCATCATAGATCAGTTCATGAATCTCTTTAATATAAATATTTTTCCTATAAGGATAAAGTGCTTTCAAAGACAAAATATCAGCAAGTGTAAACGAGCGATCACTTCCATCAGCACATGCCAACATCACTGAGCCATATTCTGGACCAGTTGGAGTTCCACCAATATGATTTGCACCGATAGTTCCAGCTCCTTCATTATTTCCAGGTTTTACTGCTCCACAACTAAATGCACGATTCATGTAATCTGTATGTCGCAGACCAACAGTATGACCAATCTCATGAACCAAAGTACTGGTTGCATCGAGCCTATTATAAGAACTATTATAGTAATATGTATTAACGGTAATTTCATTATATGGATTACCTGAAGTTGGAAATCCTGCAGCCATCAGATATGCATCATTTGGATTTGTTACTGGGCTTATATACGTTGTTGAAATAATAATATCAGCACTGGAACTACTCGAAGTCCTATTAAACACCAAACCGAAATCTAAACTATTATACCTCGAAATTGCTGCATCCAAACAATCTTGCATATAAGTACCTAGAGCAGAACTCATAAATATGTTTATTGTTCTACGGCTTGAGTTTAAACTTATCAGATCATTGGTTCTGTAATGACTTATAGGGTCTTTACTTTGAGTTTTTAAATTTTTGAGACTTAAAGATATTGGGATATTGATTTTTGACCTTTCGCTAAGTTTATTTATATCTTCTATAGTCATGAAAATATCGCCTTCTACCAAAAAACCATTTTTATATTTACTTAACCCTTCAGTAGTATCAAAACCTGCCGTTTTAAGTTTTTGAATAATATCTTCCGCTATTTGAGATTTATTATCAAGAATTGTTTGATCTTTTTTACAGGCACTAAAAATCATCGTTAGTAGAAGGACAATACAAAAAATTTTTTTCATGTTAAATGTTTTTAAATGTTTAAAGTATGTTAATTAATAACATTACACACATCATAAAAGCGCATAAATGGGATGAAGTTGAATTAGAAATCAGGAGGGGCTGAGTAGCTAAAGTTAATTTTCTAATCGAGGAAGAAGTTTATTTTCCAAAGAGAGAGCGTTTTCATATAGGTAATGTATTGTTTTTCAGCGCCAAAGTTCTCAACATCTATGTTAACTGCCATTTTATTACATCAAGTAGTTAGTTTATTACACCAACACCCATTTAACACTTACAAAAAATAAAATTCCCATTAAAGCAATTTTATCTTTATCGATACATTAAACCTTTTTACCGACACATTGTCTAAACCAACATCTAGAAACGTATATTCAACGTTAACAAATTACACCTAATTGGAATAAATTTATGATCGACGTATATGTCTTGGGTGCAGGTAAACACGCTACAGAAGTGAGCGAATATTTAATCGGTTTCCAGGAATATAACTTAGCAGGCTACGTCATCAATGTCGATCATCACGATTTGCATTCCAGTATTCGTAAACCGGTTATCCAGCTGCAGGAATTCATTAAACAATATCCGCCCTCATCAAAGCTAGCACTCATTGGGGCCATAGGTAACTACCAACGAAAATCTATTATTGAACTATTGGCAAATAACGGCTATACCTTCATTAATATCATTCATCCGCACAATTACTTAAGTCCGACGCTAAAAATGGGCACAGGCAATTGTATTGCCCCCGGAGGGGTAATTAATGCACAGGTGCATATTGGTAATCACTGTATCATTAACACACTGTGCAACGTTAGCCACGATTGCGTGATTGATGATTATGTAACCATTTCGCCAGGCGTTACCATTGCGGGTAATGTTCATGTTCAGGAAGGTGTGTTTATAGGTGCAGGCGCAACCATTATACCCGGGCTAACCCTTGGTAAAGGTGCATACATTGCTGCAGGTGCATCGGTTACCCAAAATGTACCCGAAAATGTAATGGTGGCAGGGGTTCCGGCAAGAGTGAAAAAGGCAATTGTTTAAACGGATAATCGTCTATCCAAACCAACTATAGCAACAAAAAAAGCCCTGATCGAATTGATCAGGGCTTTAATATTTATTTCTTCAAGTATTAGTTAAAATTGTAACGAACACCTATTTGAGCTTGCCATCTTGAAGCAAATGGAGCTACCTGATAGGCTGTACCATTAGTTGGTGCACGGAAAGTATAGTTACCACCAGTAGTAGCATTGTAGTTATAATTGATCAAAGTAGAGGCATTATTAGATAATGAATATAATTTACCCCAATCTTTATTGATCAGATTACCTACGTTAATGATATCAAGAGATAACTGTAAGCTATTTTTAGTGCCTTTACCACCTACAAAACCTAAGTCTTGCATAATACGGGTATCAAACTGATGTTCCCAAGGCATTCTTGCGCCATTACGTTCAGTGTACTGACCTCTTCTTGAACTTAAATAAGGATCGCTATTGATGAATGCATCAAGTGCAGCCCACTGTTGTGCAGGAGTGAAAGTTTGTGTTCCAACAGTTAATGTACCTAAGTTGATTTCGCTTTGTGTTCTTGGCACATAAAGTAAATCATTTTGGTTATTTCCATCCTGGTTAAGATCACCAAAATACAAGTATGTAAATGGAGAACCAGATTTACCAACATAGAATAACGAGAAGGTAGTTCCGAAGGCTTTATTTTTACCGTATTTTACAGAATAGTTCAACGCGCCTGTAACTCTGTGTCTGATATCAAAGTTAGAATATGCTAAATCCGGATTGTTTGGATCGTTAACAATTTGAACGAAACCGAAGTTAGAAGAAGCGGTACTACTTGCACCAGAGTTAATATCTTTAGATTTACCATAAGTATATGATCCCGACAAGAACAATCCAAAGTTAAACGACTTTTGTAATTGTGCTGTTAAGTTATAAGTACTTCCTTTATCAGTATTATCTAAATAATATACGTTAGTGAAAGTTGTATTTACTTTTCCGGCAGATGCTGGATAATTATATAATGGACGACGATCAGCACCACCAGTGATACTTGCTGGGATGGTACCAATTGCTGGTTTCATGTTAATGTTTTTATACAATACATTGTTAACTGTCTTGCTGTATAACGCCTCCAAAGTACCGGTAATTCCACCAGGTAATTTAAAATCAGCAGCAATGTTTGTTCTGAAAACCTGAGGTAATTTAAAATTATTATTAGCAAGGTTTACTTCGTAAGTTGATACTGAACCACCAGCAGCCTTTTGGTTAGCTGGATCAGCAATAAAAGTACCTGTACCATTAGTAGCATTAACAGCACCATATAACATACCGCTGTTGGTAAATTGATTAGATAACCAAACGAAAGGCGCACGGCTGGTTAATAATCCCGCACCACCTCTTAATTGTAACGCTCTATCACCTGTTAAGTCCCAGTTGAAACTCATACGTGGAGATACTAAAATTTGTCCGCTAGGAGTTTGATCAGTTCTTTGGTTTAAGAATGTAGATGCTACCAAAGGATTCGCCGCCGGATCATCGAAGAACAATGGAACATCAACACGTAAACCAGCTACTAATTTAAAACCTTTGAATGCTTCAATTTCATCCTGGAAGTAGAAACCTAACTGTGCTGCACTGAACTTCGCCGCAGGAGTAGGATCTCCCGGCACTACAGAGTAAGTTGCTGCTGCAACGTTTGGTTTTGCATTGGTAACGAAATCGTTCAAATTGCTGTAAGTATAACTTCCTGCAAAATTGTTCATAAATAAGTTTCTGAATTTGAAGAACTCATTATGCGTACCAATAGTAAATGTATGCTTATTGGCAAATATTTTTAAGTTATCAGTAAACTCAATAATATCCTGATCTAATTCGTTGGCAGTCGAGCTTCTCTCAGAACCTACAAGTACAGAATTACCAGAAATACCATTGATGTTATTGATTTGGATTTGAGGGAATAAAGCTCCAGAAGTAGATCTGAAATCGCGGATTCGTTGGTAACCAACAATTAAGTTGTTCGATACACTTGGAGAAATAGAACTTCTTAACTCTAATACAGATACGTTTTGGTTATTATTGAACCTGTAAGCGTTATTACCGAAACGGAATTGAGTAGTACTTCTGCTGATGTTATCATCAAATGCTTTAATGTAGTTGTGACGTAAAGTCAATTGGTTTTTAGCATTGATATTCCAGTCTAAACGGGCAAAAAGCTTATTGTTTTGAGTTTTAGAATCAATTGCACCTGAAGTACCGGCATCATAACCATATCTTGATTGTAGTGTACTGGTAATAGTTTGAGCATCAGCAGCAGAAAGAACTGAACCAGGATCACCAACATTTAGAGTTGTTGGTTGCTGAATTCTTCCCATCTCACCATTCACAAAGAAGAACAATTTATTCTTAATAATTGGCGCTCCCAAACGGAAACCGAATTGAGTATTGTAAAACTCAGCTGCCTTTGTATTTAAACCATCAACACTTTTACCAATTGTATTCTGATTTCTGCCAAAGAAATAAGCCGAACCTTCAACTTTATTTGTACCTGAACGGGTTACAGCATTAATACCACCACCCGCAAAGTTTCCTAATGTTACATCAAACGGAGCTAAAACAACCTGTAATTCCTGAATCGCATCCAGTGAAATAGGCTGAGTATTAGCTTGGCCACCTGGCGCACCATTACCTGCTAAACCAAATACATCGTTATTTACGGCACCATCAATACTGATATTGTTAAATCTGTTGTTTGCACCTGCAAAAGAGTTTCCGTTTGCTTGTGGTGTTAAACGTGTAAAATCAGTTAACGAACGTGATAACGAAGGAAGGCTTTGTAACTGTTCTTTACTGATGTTTGTAGAAGCACCAGTTTTTTTACTATTGAAAACCGGATCGTTTTTACCAACAACTACAACTTCATTAAGTTGTTTGCTGTTATCAGCAAGTATTACATTTAAAACATAAGGATCACCTAACTTTAAAGTCAAATCGGTGATTTTCTCTGGTTCATAACCAATATAGCTAACTTCAACGGTATAAGGTCCGCCAACACGCATGTTGGTAATGGTGAAACGACCGTCGTTGTTTGTCGATACAGAATAAACTGTACCTGTTGGAACGTGCGTAGCTTTTAAACTTGCACCTGGTAAGGCACCTTTGGCGTCCTTAACTGTTCCGGTCATTGTTGAAGTAGTAATCTGTGCATCCGCACCGAAAGTGATACCTACAAAAGCAACAATAACCAGTACTAATCTTAAAAGTAAAGATTTCTTCATACTTTCTTTTTTTAAATGTTTTTTTGTTGTTGAATAATAATCTAAAGGATAATTAATGCCGCAAATGTACCCAATAAAATTTAACACATTTTAACATCCAATGTTAAATTATGGTTAAGTTGGTCATAATTTTTCAACATTTAACAAATACATCAAAACCAACAAGTTTCACTTTATCAATCGTTTGACTAGCTAACTAAATTTTTAATAACAAAAGCTATAATTGATTGATATTTAGGCAGAAAATAAGCACCAATAATAACATTCTGCAAATAATGAGTTTTCACCAGAAATACACCCCTAAAAATAAGACAGTTACCCTAAGCAGGTACCGCAACTGATTTGCCTATTTACAAATACGAAATCAAACAAAAAGCGATGTTAAATCTAAAGGTGTAATATTCAGCCATTGTAAATTTTAACTGCTATCTCAACATTGGTCTAGCCAATTGACATTTTTTTTTTAGTTTTGAGCGATTGTTAAGTGATTAGCTTCCTTAACTTCTTGTAAGGTGAACATAGGCAACTATTAACACGAGATTAATCTGTATACACAGAGACTCCTTTACCCAAAGCTTACAGCAACACAAGGCGATTAAAAAAACAAATCTGTTTACATAGATCAACCAGTCATAATTAAGGCAGGCTCCATCTGACAGATTAAAAATAAACTAGAAAAAACAGATGAATTACGACGTTATTGTTTTAGGCAGCGGCCCAGGTGGTTACGTAGCTGCGATCAGAGCTTCACAACTGGGACTAAAAGTTGCAATTGTTGAGCGCGAATCATTAGGCGGTATTTGTTTAAACTGGGGTTGTATCCCTACTAAAGCGCTTTTAAAAAGTGCTCAGGTTTTCGAATATATTAACCATGCTGCCGATTATGGCATTACAACAGCTGGTGCAACAGCCGATTTCGCTGCTGTAGTAAAACGCAGCCGCGGGGTTGCCGATGGCATGAGTAAAGGCGTTCAATTTTTAATGAAAAAAAATAAAATTGACGTAATTATGGGTACTGGTAAAGTTAAACCAGGCAACAAATTAGAAGTTAAAGGTGCTGATGGTTCGCAAAAAGAACTTACAGCTAAAAATATCATCATTGCTACAGGTGCACGTTCAAGAGAATTGCCTAACCTGAAACAAGATGGCAAAAAAATTATCGGTTACCGCCAGGCCATGGTACTTCCTGAGTTACCAAAAAGTATGGTGGTAGTAGGCTCGGGCGCTATTGGTGTTGAGTTTGCTTATTTCTATGCTACTATGGGCACCAAAGTAACCATTGTAGAATTTATGGAAAATGTGGTACCGGTTGAAGACGAAGACGTTTCGAAACAATTGTTACGCAGCTTAAAGAAAACCGGTATCGATGTAATGACTTCAGCTAGTGTTGAAGCTGTTGATACCAGCGGTGCAGGTTGCAAAGTTTCGGTTAAAACTGCTTCAGGCATGCAAACCATCGAAGCCGACATCGTACTTTCTGCAGCAGGTATTGTTGCCAACATCGAAAACATTGGTTTAGAAGAAGTAGGTATCAAAACCGAAAAAGGTAAAATCGTTACCGACGAGTTTTACAACACATCAGTAAAAGGTTACTATGCTATTGGTGATGTGGTTGGCGGACAAGCGCTGGCTCACGTAGCTTCTGCAGAAGGTATTATCTGTGTAGAGAAAATTGCCGGTCAGCATGCAGAGCCTTTAGATTACAACAACATTCCGGGATGTACTTATTGCACACCAGAAATTGCATCAGTAGGTTATACCGAAAAAGCAGCTAAGGCAGCAGGTTACGAATTAAAAATTGGTAAATTCCCATTCTCAGCCTCAGGTAAAGCAAGTGCTGCAGGTGCTAAAGATGGTTTTATTAAACTGATTTTCGATGCTAAATACGGCGAATTATTAGGTGCGCACATGATTGGTGCCAATGTTACCGAAATGATTGCCGAAATTGTAGTGGCCCGTAAATTAGAAACAACCGGACACGAAATGATTAAATCGGTTCACCCTCACCCAACCATGAGCGAAGCCATCATGGAAGCTGCCGCTGATGCATACGGAGAGGTAATCCACTTATAATGTAGAAGGTTTAAAGGTGGAAGGCATAAGATCCTAAAACCACATAAAACCAATAATATTGCAAAAACCCTTTAGTTACTCCTAAAGGGTTTTCTTATTTTTAACCAATCCCAACGCCTGATACTTGATACCTGATACTAAATACCTGACACTAAATACTTGATACCTGAAACTCGATACCCGATACTAAATACTTGACACCTAATACTTAATACTCGATACTTAACCCCAAACCCTAAATGAAACTCCACACCATAAACACAGGCTTTTTTAAACTCGATGGCGGCGCTATGTTTGGCGTGGTGCCCAAAGTAATCTGGCAGAAAACCAATCCGGCCGATGCCAATAACCTGTGTACCTGGGCTATGCGCTGTTTATTAATTGAAGAAGGTAATCAATTGATTTTAGTCGATACCGGAATTGGCAATAAACAGGATGAAAAGTTTTTTAGTCATTATTACCTGCACGGCAACGATAGCATGGAAAAATCACTGGCACAATTGGGCTTTAGTACCGGCGATATCACCGATGTTTTTTTAACCCACTTACATTTCGACCATGTAGGCGGCGCTGTAGTAAGAGATGGAGAGCAGCTGAAACCAGCTTTTAGCAATGCCACCTATTGGAGTAACGAAAAGCACTGGCAGTGGGCAGTAGAACCCAACGCACGCGAAAAGGCATCCTTTTTAAAAGAGAATATTTTACCTCTGCAGGAAAGCGGTCGGCTTAAATTTGTGGCCGAGCAGGAAAATATCGCCTGGCAAAAAGACATCAACATCAGCTTTGCTTATGGCCATACCGATGCCATGATGTTACCAAAAATTAATTATAAAGGCCATACCATTGTGTACATGGCCGATCTTTTACCATCTGTTGGTCACCTTCCCCTGCCCTACGTAATGGCTTATGATATGTTTCCTTTAAAAACACTAACCGAAAAGCAAGCCTTTTTAGCAGAAGCGGTAGAAAACAATTATATCCTTTACCTGGAGCACGACCCTGTTAACGAGTGCTGCACCTTACAACATACAGAAAAAGGCATTAGAGTGGCCGATACCTTTAATTTAAGCGATATTTAATGATCAGAGCCGCCAAACCAGAAGATGCAGCACAAGTTGTGCCCTTGCTACTCCAGGCCATGGGCGAGCTGGCTTACAAACTAACGCATAGCCAAGACGAAGCCGCCGTTAACCATATTTTTGAGCAGCTCTTTAAGCAGCCAGCCAATCAGTACAGCTACGAAAATACACTGGTTTTTGAAGATGCAGACAAAATTCTGGGTTCGTTAACCGCTTATGATGGAGGAAAGCTAATTGAACTCCGAAAACCTTTTTTAGTTACTATTAATGAAGCTAACCCAGCTGGGAATGCCCCGGATGCCGAAACGCAAAGTGGCGAATTTTACCTCGACAGCATTAGTGTTAATCCTAATGCACAGGGCAAAGGTATAGGCAAGCAGCTGGTCAAAGCCGGCATTGCCTGGGGGCAGCAACAAGGACATAAAATTATAGGCTTATTGGTCGAACAACATAACGCGCGTGCCTTGAAGCTTTATCAGCACCTGGGTTTTGTAATCCAAAATGAAAAGGAATTTATGGGTGGATTGTATCATCATATGGTGTTTAAAGTTAAATAGCGTAATAGCGAATTCCATAGAAATTCACCATTGCTAAGGAACTGCCAATCCCGTTTTCACGGAAGCAATCTTACAACTATAGGTTTATAGCGACTGCATTAAGATTGCTTCGAAGACTGAAAAAGCCTTCTCGCAATGACGACCGCGCTTCCTTCCTTCCTTCCTTCCTTCCTTCCTTCCTTCCCACGCCAAACGCAACCCGCCTAACGCGCTGCAAAATTTATTTACACTTTTATTTGTATTTAATCTAAATAATCACAATTTTTGTACCCAATGGAAAAAGCGTGTATCGATATCAACCAACTGGTTAACGTATTCTCAAATGCTCAAGGTTCTATTTATCAGTCTGATAAGTTAAATTGCTTTTACGTAGATTTTGGCGGCAAGTTTGCCCGTTTCAACTGCCTATCACTTCAGAAACTTAAGAAAGTAGTAGAAGATATCGATATCGAAGCACTCCTTTTAAATACCCATAAAGCCGATTTCGAATTGGTTACCTTTAATGGCTGCGAACACATTTATCTTTTAAATGCTTTAGAAATTATCGCTCTGAAAGATTTATTACAAGGCACTTTCACCATGTTTAAGCTAAATCACATGATCAGCGACTGCCTCTATAGGTTGGTTTATTAGTTCATTAGTCATTAGTTCATTGGTACTTGCACTCACATAAAGTGCATTATTCAGTTGTCATTAGTTCATGGGTACCTGCATCTGCCTAAAACTCATTAGGTCGATCACCACTAGTATCAACAACTCGCACTTAACCTATTGGCATTAATTTAAGCCAAACACCCAACTAATAACTGATCCATTGAACATTCATTATTGCATATTGGTAATTAAAAACTGATAATTGGTGTTTGATTATTGGTCATTGATTATTTGTACTCCATTACTTCCTGACTTTCAAGCAGTATCCGTTTCGCGTTATCGCGCTCCTCCACCTTCCTTTTCCATCTTATTTAAACTGATTACAAATAACTAATTATCAGCAATTTAGACTAATTTCATATTGTAAATAAATTATAAAGCCGAACAAATTCAATCTACATTTGTATTGTTATTAAAGCACAGAATTATGAAAGACTTAATGCGCATTCAATGTTTAATATCACAGGATATTGAAACATTATTAAATCAGCAGATCAAAAAAGAAGCTCACTCTTCATCACTATATTTATCTATGTCATCTTGGTGCGATCAAAATGGCTACGACTATTCGGCAGATTATTTCTTAAAGCAATCTGAAGAAGAAAGAGTACACCAGCTTAAACTATTCAAATATGTTTTGGATATGGGCGGAAATGCAATCTCTCCGGAGGTTAGCAGCATCAAAACAGAATTTGCCAGCTTCAGGGAAGTTTTCGAAGATGCACTGGAAGCAGAAATTGCCATTACCCAGAGCTTCAAAAACATTGCAGCTAAATGCCACAAGGAACAAGATTTCGTAACCATGGAATTCTTAAACTGGTTCCTGAAAGAGCAACGCGAAGAAGAATACAAAGCTCGCAGAGCTTTAGAATTGTTCGAAGTAATTGGAGAAGAAGGTACCGGAAGATGGGAAATCGACAAACACGTGAACAAAATCAATTATTCTGAAGAATAAACAACAACAAAACATAGTTTAAAGCTACTCCTAACTGGGTAGCTTTTTTTTTGCATTGATTTTCATTTTTGGCAGCCCAAAAACAATGCCCGTCATTACAATGAAATAAATCACTTGTCTTTGATCAGCGGTAATCATTTTAATCAGCGGGAGAATAAAAATCATACCTCCCTTTAAATCTGCGCTACTTTTCTGTGTAATCTGCAGAAACCTAAGATTTAGCACCTATCTTCCCCGCTGATTTAAAAGATAAGAAACACAGATTAAACCGATTTTAAATTTTAAAGCTTTAAGCCTTTAACCACACACACCTAAAATGTAAGCTTTAAAAAACATCAAGCTTGTTAACCAAAATTCCGCAAAAATAATCTCCATAAAAAGAAAAGCCCCAATTTAATTGGAGCTTCCTTAGTTTAGGTTGTTTAGTTTATGTTGATTTTATGAATAAGTCTCAATTTTTATAAAAAAAGCGCCGTTGCCAGCGCTCTTTTTAAACCAAATATATAATAATAATTAACGAGCATTACAAAAATAGACACTTTATTAATAATTACAAACTTTTTAACATATTTTTTCAAATTATTTCACGCAAAAAACACATAAAACACTAAATTATAGATAAATAAACATCATAAATTCGCATAAAAAACATTTTTTAGTTATTTTTATGATAAAAAACACTAATTTTTACACAAAATATCATAATTTAAGGAAATAATTAAAAGAAATGATAGATAATTTTATTAAAAACTACTTAAATCATCCCAAAACTTATGACGAAATGTTTTTAAATGGTGATAATTATCGAAATCACTACACAAACTTTATCAACAATTTCTCTAAAGAATCATTAGAAAACTTAAACAAGAAAGAAGAACTTGCCAAAAAGCTCTTCATGAGCCAAGGAATTACCTTTACCGTGTATGATAGTGGCGAAGGAATTGAAAAAATCTTTCCTTTCGACATTATTCCGAGAATTATCACCTCAACCGAGTGGCTTTTTATAGAAAAAGGTATAAAACAGCGTTTAAAAGCGCTGAATCTTTTCTTAAAAGATGTTTACAGCAATCAGTTTATCATAAAAGATCAGATAGTACCTATAGATGTGATTTATTCATGTCCGCATTTTTTAAGAGAGATGCACAATGTTAATGTACCGCATGATATTTACATTCATATTGCAGGTATCGATCTGATAAGAGACCACGACGGAACCTTTTATGTACTCGAAGATAACCTCCGAACCCCTTCGGGCGTAAGTTACATGCTGGAGAACCGCGAAATTACCAAAAGGCTATTTCCTGATCTCATTCCGCAATGTGGCGTAAGGAGTGTAACCGAATACCCCGCCTTACTGTACAAAAACTTAATGTCGCTCTCTCCAAGAGCAGTTTCCAACCCTACAATTGTATTGTTAAGCCCCGGCATGTACAATTCGGCCTACTACGAACACACTACATTGGCCCGCCTGATGGGGGTAGAACTGGTTGAAGGAAGAGACCTGGTGGTAAAAGACCAGAAAGTATTTATGAAAACCACTACGGGCCTGCAACAGGTTGATGTGATTTACCGCCGTGTAGACGACGATTACCTCGATCCCCTGGTATTTAACCCCAATAGCGTACTGGGGGTTGCCGGATTAATGGGCGCATACCGCAAAGGCAATGTAGCTATTGTAAATGCCGTGGGTAATGGTGTGGCCGACGATAAAGCGGTTTACACCTATGTACCCGACATGATCAGGTATTACCTGAACGAAGAACCTATTCTAAAAAATGTACCTACCTATCAGTTGAGCAACCGGGATGAACTGGAGCATGTTTTTGCCAATATCAATACCATGGTAATCAAAAAAACCAACGGAAGCGGTGGCTACGGTATGCTGATGGGCCATGCGGCCAGCGAACAGGAAACCGAAGCATACAAAATCGAAATCCTGAAAGATCCGCGCAATTTTATTGCACAGCCTACTATCAGCCTGTCCTCCGCACCATGTTTCATTAACGGAAAACTAGCACCACGCAGAATCGATTTACGTCCTTTTGCCCTCAATGGCCCGGATGGCGTTTCGATTGTTCCCGGAGGTTTAACGAGGGTAGCCTTAAAAGAAGGCTCGCTGGTGGTAAACAGTTCGCAGGGCGGCGGCAGTAAAGATACCTGGGTTTTAACTTCTTAAATTACGGCATTATGTTAAGTAGAGTTGCATCAAGCTTATATTGGTTAAGCAGATATGTTGAGCGCAGCGACGGGATGCTGCGCATGTTGAAAATAAATTACGCTTCTTCACAGGATACCATACAGGAATTTACCTGGAAACCGGTGATCAGGATTTTCTCATCCGATGATGAAAAGGAATTATTAAATATCCAGCACGATAGCCGTGCAGTGATAGAATATCTCCTGCTAAATCGCGAAAATCCGAATTCGATTCTGAACATCGTTACCCTGGCACGCGAAAATGCAAGGAGTGTGCAGGAACATATACCTAAAGATTTATGGCAATGCCTGAATGAATATTACCATACCGTTAAAGACGAAAAACTGTTGTGGTATGTACAAAAAGACGATCCGATTACTGCATTAGATATTTTGATTAAACAGGTAATGCTGTATAACGGAACAGCCGATAGTGTAATGGAACGTGGCGAAAGCAGAAGTTTTATGAATATCGGCAAGCATCTCGAGCGGAGTATCCAATCTATCGATATCCTCGATATTAAATTCAGTTCGATTAGCAGCAATCCGGATTTACTGACCGATATTTCCTACTGGAAACACCTTTTGCTATCGATAGGTGGTTACGAACTGTACCTAAAAACCTACCGGCAGGGTTTTGATGCCAAAAACATCATCGAGCTGGCCATGCTCAATAACGATTTCCCACGGTCGGCACTGTATGCCATGGGCAACATTGAAAGATATTTTAACCGGTTAAAGAGCGAAAGCAATATTGAGCATTACAATAACCTGTCATTTAAAATCGGGAGGTTAAAAAGCATGATTACCTATAGCTCGGTTAATAAGATGAATGAAGCAGAACTCCACAGTTACCTTACCGAAATCAGGTCGGAACTATACGGTATCGGAAACCTGCTTAACGAGTATTATTTCGCAAACTCATAAACAAGTGATTTTTAACCACAGATAGACACAGATTAACACGGATATTTTTACAAATTTCCAATCTGTGTTTATCTGTGGTATCATATTAAATAACAAAAGTCAATATGCCAATTTTCAAAATCAAACACATTACCAACTATAAATACGAATCGCCGGTGCGCGATAGTGCCAACCAGATTATCCTTTTCCCGATTAAAGACGATTTCCAGAAAGTAATTAAGCACGACCTTAATATTTCCGGAAGTCCGGAAATTGAAATTTTTATCGATTACTATGGTAATGAAGTAGGCACATTTACCCAGAACGAACCGCATACCCAACTTAAAATCTTCTCTAAAGTATGTGTAGAAACTTTCCCTAAAATACTTCCACAGGACGATATATTTAGCGGTGCCCAATGGAATAGTTTAAGCAAGCTTAAGTATGAAGTACCTTATATCGATTACCTCAGACAGGAGAGTTTTGAAGGCATTCTTCAATTAAAAGAAACAGCTTTGGGTATTAAAACCGATGAAGATACCCCCTACCAAACCGCAATTAAATACTGCGCCTATGTTTTTAACAACTATGAATACATTAAGGGTGTTACAGCTGTCGACACCACCATAGATGAGATTTTAAAGCTAAAAGCAGGCGTTTGCCAGGATTTTGCACATATACTCACAGCCATGTTACGCTTAACAGGCATCCCGGCAAGGTATGTAAGTGGCTATATTTGCCCCAACAGGGATGGCATGCGTGGCGAAGGGGCAACCCATGCCTGGGCAGAAGCCTACCTACCCGAATACGGCTGGCTGGGCCTCGATCCTACCAACAACTGTATTGCCAACGAAAACCATGTACGCCTGGCTGTAGGCAGGAATTTTGCCGATTGCTCTCCGGTAAAAGGGGTTTACAAGGGCGGTTTTGAGCAGGTTATGGAAGTAAATGTTTCTGTAGGTTATAACGACGACGATTTTAACGATAATGAAACCTATTTTCAGCCCAAAGAAGTAAACTACAGTAAACCTGCTCCGATTACTACCTCAAGGGCAAAAAACAGCTATCAGCAATACATAGAAGCCATGCAGCAACAACAGCAACAGTAAGCGGTTTTCAGTTGGCAGCTTGCCATTCGCAATTAATTATTTAAACCAGGCTTATGCAAAAAACTGAAAACTGTATACTGAAAACTGCCAACTGATCAACTTTTTTTCTAAATTTGCGGCTTTTATAAATAACAATATGATTAAGAGACAGCAAATTAAAGATTTATTAAAGTCGACAGCATTTGACACAGAAGTAACGGTTATGGGATGGGTAAGAACTTTCCGTAATAATCAGTTTATTGCCTTAAATGACGGATCTTGCATGAGCAATATCCAGGTTGTGATCGATTTTAATAATTTACCTGATGAGCTGTTAAAAAGAATCACCACTGGTGCAGCAATCGCTGCAACTGGTAAACTGATCGAATCGTTAGGTAAAGGTCAAACTGTTGAGATTAAAGCAATAAGTGTAGAAATTTTAGGCGATAGCGATCCGGAGAAATTCCCTTTGCAACCTAAAAAACACAGTCTGGAGTTTTTACGCGAAATTGCGCACCTGCGTTTCCGTACCAATACCTTTAACGCCGTTTTTAAAGTGCGTCATGCATTGGCTTTCGCAATCCACCAGTTTTATAACGAACGTGGCTTTGTGTACATGCACACCCCGGTAATTACTGCCAGTGATGCTGAAGGTGCAGGCGAGATGTTTAAAGTAACTACTTTAGATTTCGACAACCCGCCGCGTACCGAAGAAGGTAAAGTTGATTTCTCGCAGGATTTCTTTGCCCGCGCGACAAACTTAACTGTATCTGGTCAGCTGGAAGGCGAACTGGCAGCCATGGCTTTTGGTAAAATTTATACCTTCGGACCTACATTCAGGGCCGAAAACTCGAATACAACCCGTCACCTGGCCGAGTTCTGGATGATTGAACCTGAGTTTGCTTTTGCCGACCTGGAAGATAACATGCAGCTTGCAGAAGACATGATGAAGTATGTAATTAAATATGCTTTAGATAACTGCAAAGAGGAATTAGAATTTTTAAACAACCGCCTGGCCGAAGAAGACAAACAAAAGCCACAAAACGAGCGCAGCGAATTAAGTTTATTAGAGAAACTGGATTTCTGTTTAGCTAACGATTTTGAGCGCTTAACCTATACAGAAGCCATCAGGATCTTAAAATCTTCTAAACCTAACCAGAAGAAACAATTTAAGTACCTGATTGACGAGTGGGGAGCTGATTTACAAAGCGAGCACGAACGTTACCTGGTAGAAAAACACTTTAAAAAACCGGTAATCTTAACCGATTACCCTGCTGATATTAAATCGTTCTACATGCGCCAGAACGAGCCGGATGCTGAAGGCAGACAAACTGTTGCCGCTATGGATATCCTGTTCCCGGGTATTGGCGAAATGATTGGCGGATCGCAGCGTGAAGAGCGCTTAGACCGCTTAACCCAACGCATGGAAGCTTTAAATATTCCACAGGATGAATTGTGGTGGTATTTAGATACCCGTCGTTTTGGTACCGCACCACATGCAGGTTTCGGTTTAGGTTTTGAACGCTTGGTATTGTTCGTAACCGGTATGACCAACATCCGTGATGTAATCGCTTTCCCAAGGTTCCCTAAAAATGCAGAATTCTAATAAGGGTTTAGGGTTTAGGGTTTAGGGTTTAGGGTTTAGGGTTTAGGGTTTAGGGTTTAGGAGAAACAAATATTCAATATCAAAGAAGTCAAGTTTTAAAAACTTGACTTCTTTTTTTATGCGCTCACCTTCCTAATTAGATTATATGTATAATTTTAAAGCTACCAATCGTCCCATCGGGACGACTCCCGGGTAGCCAATTGTAAAATTGGCGTTAATCGTGTTTGTTATTCATGCACATGATCCCCATACGGATTGGCATGTGCATAATCAACCGCCGAAACCTTATAATCCGTAGGTGCAAAACTTTGCGAAGTACTTAAGGCCATGCCCAGCTCGTAACGCGTTGGATAAGGCGTTTGCAACAAACTACCTGTTGGGATATAAGGGAAAGTTTCGAGGTAGCTCTGCATTAAACTCGGGCTTACCCTGCGGTTAATGTAAGCGCGACTTAACTGATGCGTTTCCCTTAGCCCCGCAGCACCAAGCAACTCTACAGCACTGGCCACGGTAAGGTTATGGAAGTTTTTAACCCGTACGGTCTTATCCTCTACCACCAAACCTTTCATCAAACTCGGATCTTGCGTAGCTACACCTGTTGGGCAGGTATTGCTGTTACACTCCAGTGCCTGAATACAACCCAGCGCGAACATCATTCCGCGGGCCGCATTACACATATCGGCTCCCAGCGCTATATTTTTAACCAGATCAAATCCTGTAGCCACTTTACCTGAGGCAATAATTTTAATATGTTTTTTCAGGTCGAAACCATTTAATACATCGTAAACAAATGCAACCCCTTCGCGCAAAGGCATCCCTACAGAGTTCGAGAATTCTTGCGGTGCTGCACCGGTACCGCCTTCCCCCCCATCAACAGTAATAAAGTCAGGGTAAATCTTCGTTTCTACCATGGCTTTACAAATGGCATAAAACTCGCTTTTGCGACCTATACACAATTTAAATCCAACTGGTTTACCACCCGATAAATCGCGTAGTTTTTTAACAAATTCCAATAAACCAATAGGTGTATTAAAAGCGGAGTGTGCTGGTGGCGACAATACATCTTTACCTTCGGGCACCAAACGGATGCGCGCCACCTCTGGCGTTACCTTTTTAGCTGGCAGCATACCACCATGCCCGGGTTTAGCCCCTTGCGAAAGTTTAATCTCAACCATTTTTACCTGATCATGCTGCGCGCGCTCGGCATAAGCATCATAATTAAAGGTACCATCCGCATTGCGACAACCGAAATAACCCGTGCCAATTTGCCAGATTAAATCACCTCCCGGTTGCTTGTGGTAATCGCTGATACCACCTTCGCCGGTATTGTGTGCAAAATTACCCATTTTGGCACCGCCGTTTAAAGCCAGGATAGCATTCTGACTTAAGGAACCAAAGCTCATGGCCGAAATGTTGTAGATACTGGCCGAATAAGGTTTTTTACAATCCGGACCACCTACCAGCACGCGCGGATCTAAATTCAATTCATGGTGCGAAATAGCAGCAATGCTATGACTTAACCACTCGTAACCATTTTCGTACACATTTAACTGTGTTCCGAATGGAATGGTATCGTTATCGGTTTTGGCACGCTGGTAAATCAGCGAGCGGTTTAAGCGGTTATAAGGTGTTCCGTTGGTATCGCTCTCTACAAAATACTGGTAAACCTTCGGTCGCAGTTCTTCCATAAAATAACGTAAGCGACCAAAAACCGGGTAGTTACGTACAATACTGTGTTTGGGTTGGTACAAATCGTAAATACCCAAGATAACAAAGGGACCGGTAAAAATAAATGTCCACCATAAAAATGGGTGATAAAGGCCCAGCATAATGGTAAGGGCTACTAAAAATGCGGCAATTGCGACGAAAGCTTTTCTCATATAATCAGATTAGCGGATGTTTTGTTGTTACAAAGATTAGGATTATTAAACAACTGACACCATTAAATTGTTATTTTTACGCTATGCTTATTAAGATATATCCTGAAAACCCCAACGAAAAAGCCATTGAACAGGTTGTAGAGGTGCTGAAAAAAGGCGGTCTCATCATTTATCCAACCGATACAATTTATGGTTTGGGCTGCGATATTACCAACCAGAGGGCCATCGAAAAGATCTGCCGTATCCGTGGAATAAAACCCGAAAAGGCTAATTTTTCTTTCATCTGCCACGATTTAAAGCACATTTCCGATTACATTAAACCGATTGATAATACCACTTTCAGGGTGCTAAAAAAAGCGCTGCCGGGTCCGTTTACTTTTATTTTTAATGCCAATAATAATGTACCCAAACTATTAAGTTCGAATAAAAAAACAGTCGGTATTCGTGTGCCAGATAACAACATTGCCCGCTGCATTGTTAAAGAACTGGGTAACCCGATCCTTTCTACCTCAATCAGAGATGATGACGATGTGATAGAATATTCTACCGACCCCGAACTGATTCACGAAAAATACGAAGATCTGGTCGATCTGGTTATTGATGGCGGCTACGGCGATAACGAAGCCTCTACCGTTATTGATTGCACACTGGGAGAGTTTGAAGTAATCAGGGAAGGTAAAGGAGATATTGCGGAGTTTTTGTAAACCTGGTCACCTGTCGGCGCCTTTCAATCCCCCTATTCCGTCACTTTGGTCCGATAGCTATCCGACTAGTTTCAGGGTTTCTCCCTAATCGCCACGAGCAATAGAGAGGTGCTGAAACAAGTTCAGCATGACGTATGAGGATTCCCTGCACCCTGCCCTCCGGCATAGGAGATTTTCGCAGGAAAAAGCACGAAAAAGCTTTGCAATGACTTCCATAACACCACAGCCCAAGGCAGGAACAAGTGCGTGCATTGGCTAAGGCGAAGGTAAGCGCCTAGAAACTGCCGCCATTTAGCTTTTTGTAGGTTTTTACAAGAAAGGCTCCAAGCCTTGATTTATGCCCCTTTTGCTGTTGTTTTTATCGGCTGGCATGCTTTCGCTGCGCTCAGGTTTGGTTACCTTTTTATCAAGAAAAAGGTAAGAGCCCTTCGGTGGCTAACCGAGGCGAGACAGTGCGAAGGGAAAAACAGCCAAAGCATTACGATTCCCGCCTGCGCGGGAATGACGGATCTGCTAAGCGATCCCCTCTCGCAGTCACCCTGGTCTGATAGCTATCGGACTTGTTTCAGGGTTTCTCCCTAACTGTCACGAGCAATAGAGAGATGCTGCCCCCCTTCCACCCGGCCCGGCAAGTGTTCTGGATGACGCGCGGCGTTTCTCTGCACCATGCTATCTGCACTCTGCCCTCCGGCATAGGAGATTTTCGCAGGAAAAAGCACGAAAAGCTTTGCACTAACTTTCATACCCCCACTGCCCAAGGCAGGATCAAGCGCGTGCATTGGCCTAAATGCGGGCAAGCGCCTAGAAACTGCCGCCATTCAGCTTTTCGTAGGTTTTTACAAGAAAGGCTCCAAGCCTTGATCTTTTGTTACTTTTGGATCAAGCCAAAAGTAAGAGCGGTTCGGCAGCAAGCCGAGGCGAGACAGTGCGAAGGAAAAAACAGCGAAAGCATTAGGATTCCCGCCTGCGCGGGAATGACGGATTGTGGAAGAGATTGCTCCTCTAGACAGATTGCTTCAGCTCGCACAACCCGGCTTAGCAATGACGGATCGGGGAAGGGATCGCCGTTACCCTGGTCCGATAGCTATCGGACTAGTTTCAGGGTCTTTCCTTAACTGTCACAAGCAATAGAGAGATGCTGAAACACCCCTTCCACCAGCCTGGCAAGTGTTCAGCATGACGGCGAGAAGAAGACTACCTAAGCGTTTCACCTGAAAAAAAACCTTCCCAACGCCTTTACCATCAAAAAATTACCCTGCATTACATTTATTTTTCCACAATCGCTTTAATTAACATTAAATTAACCTGACTATTAAGCTTTTGCACATACATTTGCTACAACTAACAAACCTATATCATTTTTCATTAAATCACCCTTATCTCCCGAATATGGTAAAAACTTTACGCCCATTAACTTAATCCCTGTCAGAATAATTCTGAAAACCACCTGGACGTAGTACACCAACAAGGTACCACGCTTTAACTATTCATAAATAAGCTTATTCATCCTTTCATATCCCTAAAAAAATTATATGAAAAAACTTTTACTGTTTTGTTTCACCATGTTCCTGGCAGCCTCGCTATTTGCTCAAAGCTTTTCAGGAACCTACAATTTTGGCAGTGTTTCTACCACCACCGGAAAAACCGACCCAACCGCAGTTCCAACTGCTACAGGCCTAACATTCGGATCGTTTACTGCAAATGGAGCCGTTTCGGCCAATCCCAATGCAACTGGTAGGTTCTCTTTCACCAGTCAGTCTACCGGTGCAACCAATGGCAGCGATGTTTTTACAGGCGCAATAGACCTAACCAAATACTACGAAGTAACGGTTACGCCAGCTGCAGGGTACACCTTAAACATCGCCAGCATTAAATTTACCATGCAACGTTCCGGCACCGGAATCAGGCAGTACAGTGTACGCTCAAGTAAAGATAGCTATGCGAGCAACTTACCTGCATCGATATCGCCCGCCAATGCAGATTTACAGGTAGTAGCCAGCAACGTATTTCAGGTTACCGATGCTGCAACAACTGCCGAAACCGGTAGTACCATTACACTAACCGGCTTTACCGGCATAACAACAGCTACCACCTTCAGGTTTTACGGCTATAATGCCGAGGCAAGTGGTGGCACATTTAGTATAGATGATGTGATCATTGCCGGCTCGGCAGTTTCGGGTACCGATAATACTCCGCCAGTAAACGCTGCGTTATACCCCAAAACAGCCAGCATTACATCAACTACTTTTAACCTTACCCACAATATTGATGAAGCCGGCAAAACCTATTACGTAGTAACGCCAGCTCCTTCGGCAGCACCTACACCTGCCCAGGTAAAAGCAGGCTTAAACGCCGGAGGCACCGCAGCACTAAAGGCAGGTACCCTAACCAATGCAGCCAATACCGATGTAAGTACTACTATTACGGGCTTAACAGCAAGCACAAACTACGTGGTTTATGTAGTGGCAGAAGATGCCGCTACCACACCCAATTTACAAACAAGCGTAGCCCAGCTTAATGTAACTACACTGGGTTTGGCTGACGTTACCCCTCCGGTAACAACGGCTACTTACCCAAAAACCACAACGGTAACCACCACTTCAGTCGATTTTGTGAACAACATCAACGAAGCAGGTACCACTTATTACGTACTGGCCTTAACGGGCGGCACTGCCCCGAGCCCTGCGCAGGTTAAAGCCGCACAGGACGGCACCGGCACTGCAGCCTTAAAATCGGGCTCTTTTGCCAATACCGCCAATACCGATGCCAGCGCATCTATCACCGGTTTAACAATCGGTACCGCTTATACCTTATACGTAGTAGCACAAGATGCTGCCGGCAATTTACAAACCACTGTGGCTACTGTTGATGCCACAACGGCTAATCCTCCTTTGGTGAGCGCGCCCGTAATCATCAGTCAGTATTACGAAGGTACATCTGTAAACAAATGGATCGAATTAACCAACCTCAGCAATGCCCCCATTAATACGGCATCGCCACAGTTAAAATTAGCCTTATACAATATTTCTGGCGATGCGGGTAACATCAACATCACCGGTGCACCCTCACAAACTGTAAACTTAAACTTTACCATCCCTGCCCATGGCTCAGTACTTTTGGGCAATACAGGTAATGGTACCGAAGTTCCTTATTTAACCCCCGCCAGTGCCATTTTAAACAGCAATACCGTTATCAACTTTAACGGTAATGATGGTGTGGCCCTCTTAGATGCCAATAACAACATTATCGATGCCTTCGGACAAGGGGTTAATGCTAAAGATGTTTCTTATGTAAGAAGCTTAAACGTAACTGCTCCAAGTCCAACCTATGTAGATAACGACTGGACCAGAACACCACTGGCTACGGTACAAAATGCCATCGATGATGACGATGCAGACCGCTTGGGTGTTCATTTCCCGCCTAATTTACCGGCCTGTGCCGCCCCAACAAGTCCGGCAACTGCTTTAACCTTTAGCGCAGTAACTACGGGCAGCATTACGGCCAGCTTCACCAAATCGGCTGATGCCAACGAATACCTCATTATCAGAAGCTTAAACAACACCTTAAGCGCCCTGCCTGCCGATGGTACCGCTTATCCTGTAGGTGCTGCTTTGGGCGGTGGCACTGTAATCAATAAAATTGTTAGCAATACTTTTACCGATAACGGCTTAAACAGTGCTACCACCTATACCTATTTTATTGTTCCTTTAAATAACCTGTCGTGTACCGGCGGACCAAAATATTTAACCAGCAACATCTTAACGGCTGCACAAACCACCAAAACCCTGTTGCCATGTGCTACTCCAACGGCACAGCCTACTGCATTTACCATTACCTCATCCAACTATAACTTTATCCAGGCTTCATTTACACCAGCAGCAGCTGCCGATGAGTACCTGGTGGTAATGAGCACCAGCAATACGCTAAGCGCTGCACCTCAAAACCAAACCGTTTATAACGTTGGCGATATGCTGGGTGGCGGTATTGTGGTAAAAAGAGGTACAGGTACTTCTTTTATTAGAAACGGCCTTACCCAAAACACCAATTACTATTTCTTTACCTATGCTGTAAACAGTGCCTGCAGCGGCGGGCCTTTGTACTTAACTGCCCAACCCCTTTTAGGCAATTTTAGAACCGGTATACTCGATGTAAATAAACTGAATTTCTATTATGGCAACTTACACAGCCACAGTAGTTATTCTGATGGTAACAAAGACGATTTAACCAAAAAACCTGAAGATGATTATGCTTTCGCCAAAACGGCCATGAACCTCGATTTCCTGGGTATATCTGAGCATAACCACACCCAGGCAGGCATGTCTTTAGCCAACTGGCAACCCGGTATCGATGCCGCTAAAAAAGCAACTACTGCTAACTTCGTTGCCCTGCACGGTATGGAGTGGGGCGTAATCAGCGGCGGCGGACACGTAATTGTGTACGGTATCGATTCGCTGATTGGATGGGAACCCGGCGAAAACCAGATTTATGTACCTAAAAGTACCTATGTTGGCCCCAATGGCTTATTCAGGATTATAAACAGGCATGGCTTAAATGCTGTAGCTACCCTGGCCCACCCCAATACAACCGATTTTAACAACCTGGCAGCCACCTACGATTTAAGTGCTGACAGTGCCATTGTGGGAACCGCTTTAGCCAGTGGTCCGGCGTTTTCTACCAATGTTACCTATTCCGATCCGGCAAGCTCAATGAGCTATTTAAGTTATTACAACCGCATGCTGGCCAAGGGATACCACCTCGGTGCCTCCATCGATCACGATAACCACAACATGACCTTTGGTAAGCACACCCGTGCCCGGTTAGTGGTACTAGCTCCTGCCCTTACCGAAAACGATTTATTGGATGCCATTAAAAAGATGCGTTTTTATGCTTCAGAAGATTCCGCAGCCAAAGTAATTTTCACCATCAATAAGCAGCCTGTGGGCAGTATATTTAAAACTGCCGGCGCGCCACAGCTTTCCGTAAGCTCAATTACCACCAATCCGGTAACCAGCATCAGGATTTTATACGGAACACCTGGCAGCGGTACCAATCCCGTTGAGTTAACCACAAGTACAACTGCCAGCTTAACCTATACCGATAATGCTTTGGCCAACCTGGCTACCGGTTATTATTATGCCGATATTGTTGAAGCCGATGGAAGCAGGATCATTACCTCGCCCATTTGGTACACCAGAGATGATGCAACCGTTAAGAAAGACCAGAACATTACCTTTGCTCCAACACGTAGCGCAACCTATGGCGACCCCGATCTTGCAGCCGGAGCCACCAGCGACAATACCAGCATTAACATTACCTACACCAGCAGCGATACCAATATTGCAACCATCAGCAATAACAATATCCACATTGTAAAAGCAGGTACCGTAACCATTACCGCCGAACAGCCTGGCGATACTTTCTTTAATCCCGCAGTAGCTAAGCAACAGGTATTAACCATTGCCCCTAAAGCCATTACGGTAACTGCCGATGCCAAAACCAAGGTAGCAGGAACGGCAGATCCCGCTTTAACTTATACCGCTGCCCCTGCACTTATCGGCACCGATACCTTTACCGGTACTTTAACACGTGCAGCAGGCGAAACTGCCGGCGATTATGCCATACAGCAGGGCACACTGGCTTTAAGCAGTAATTATGCCTTAAACTACCAAACTGCCAACCTGCGCATTTATGCCAAACCTGTTGCAGCTTTAAGTGGCAATATTTCCGTGCCCCTTAACAGCACTGCACCCGTAATTACTTTTACCGCCACAGCAGGTAACGCACCATTTACCTTTACCTATAACATTAACGGGGCTGCACCGCAAACCTTAACTTCGGCAACCGCTACCGCAACACTCAGCGTACCAACCAATACTGTAGGTACATTTGTGTATACCGTTACCAGCATTACCGATGCATACAGTACCCAGGTGCAGAACGTTTCTACAACTGTTAAAATTAACCCGATCCCTGTGGCCAGCATTTCGGGAACTACTGCTCTATGCTTAAACAGTACCGCACCAACGGTTACCTTTACCGGTGGCAATGGTACCGGCCCTTATGTATTTACCTACAACATTAACGGCGGTGCAAACCAAACCCTTAGCACCACCGGCACCAATACCACGGCTACTGTAACTGCACCAACAAACCTTGCCGGAACTTTTAACTACAACCTCATCAGTGTATCTGATGTAAATGCAGGTCAAAACCAATCTGGTACTGCCGTTATTACCGTTAGAGCGCTTGCTACGGCAACCATTTCCGGTTCTACCGCTGTACCTAACTTAGCTACAGCACCTAACATCACCTTTACCGGTGCAAACGGAACAGCGCCTTACACCTTTACCTATAACATTAACGGAGGTACCAACCGCACCGTAACCGCTACAGGAAACACTGTAACAGTAGCAGCGCCAACCAATGTGGCAGGTACTTTTGTGTACAACCTGGTAAGCGTGGCCGATGCAAATTGCAGTCAGCCGCAAACCGGTTCGGCAACGGTATTAATCCGTCCTTTACCGGTAGCCAACATTTCAGGAAGTACTTCGGTTTGTAACTTTGCCGCTTCGCCGAACATTACCTTTACAGGCTCAGTTGGTACTGGTCCGTATACCTTTACCTATACCATTAATGGCGGAAGCAACCGTACCGTAAACACCGGTTCAGGTTCGAACACGGCAACGGTTAGCGTGCCAACCAGTGCTACAGGTACCTATACCTATGCTTTGGTTAGCGTAGCCGATATTTATGCCAGTCAGGCACAAACCGGAACAGCAACGGTAATCGTAAATGCTTTACCAGTTGTTACCATCAGCAGCAATAAAGGTGCATCCATCTCTAAAGGCGAAGCTTTGATTTTAACCGCAACAGGTGGCACCCAGTACAACTGGACTGGTAGCGACATCATGGGCGGACAAAACACCGCCTCGGTAACCATCAGGCCAAAACAGAGCGGAACCTACAGGGTAACCGTAACCAATGCCAGTGGTTGTACAAGCGAGCAAAGCATTGCCATTACCGTAATTGAAGATTATAAACTCGAAGCCAGTACCGTTGTTACGCCAAATGGCGATGGGTACAACGATAAGTTCATCATCAAAAACATCGACTATTACCCCAACAATACCCTCAAGATTTTTGATAAAACCGGACGGATCCTGTACACCAAACACACCTATGCCAACGATTGGGACGGCACCATAAACGGTAGCCCGCTTTCTGAAGGCACCTATTACTACATCATCGACCTCGGTACAGGCGTTGGCACATTTAAAGGTTTTATCAATATCATTAGAGACTAATTACAGACATGAAAGCAATTACACAAAACATAAAGCAAATAGGTCGTGTAACGTTTCTATTTGCAGCAGGATTATCCTTTTTTCAAAGCGCAAAAGCACAGCTGCTGCCTTTAAATGCCCAGTACTTCCAGAACCGTTACCTGGTTAACCCATCTATGGCTGGTATTAACGAAGGCTTTAACATCAACGGCAGTTTCCGCAAGCAGTGGTCAAACATTCCCGGTGCACCACTTACCCAAAGCGTTACGCTCGATCAGCAGGTAAACAAAGTGGGCTGGGGTGTAAATTTCTACAACGAAAAATCGGGCGGTATCCAGCGTACCAAAGCCGTAGGTACCTTTGCCTATCACCTGCCCCTCAGCAATGACGAGCAGCAATTAAACTTTGGTATCTCTTTCGGCGCCAGTCAGGACAGGCTCGATTTAAGCAGTGTAAGAAACAGCGACATTAACGACCCTTCTATTGCCCGCTTTAACGACAGGGGTTATTACCTCGATGGTGATTTCGGTGTATCCTACACCTCGAAAAACTTAACCATCGAAGGTGCCGTACCCAACATGCGTTCGGTATTCAGGAAAGACGATTTAAACTTTGCCGATAAACCCACCTTTTACTCGGCAGTGAGTTATAAGTTTAACCTCAGCTCGGGTATGGATGCTATTAGCCTGGAGCCGAAGGGTGTATTCAGAGGCATTAAAAACTACCAGAATTTATGGGATGCGGGCTTAAACGCCAACTTTGCCAACGATAAACTCTACCTGATGGCCATGTACCACAATACACAGAATGCTACCGTAGGTTTCGGCATGAACTATAAATCTACCCTGTATTTCATGGCCTATTACAACACGGCCACTTCAGCCATCAGCGGTTATACCGGCGGCGATTTTGAAGTAAATGTACGCGTAAACATCAGCAAGAAACCCTAGTACTTCACGCTGAAAAGCAATGTCTAAGATAAGCCGTTCCGATGTAAAACCCGGAACGGCTTTTTTGTTATTGTCATCCTGAGCGCAGCGAAGGATCTCTATTGTCCATCCCGTTTGCACATCCCACTTAGCCTGTCATCCTGAGCGGAGACGAAGGACCTTCACAGCCAGCGTACCAGGCCCCTATCCGCCTACGGCACCTTTCCTCTGGAAGGGAAAGGATGCAAGAGAAATGTTTAGCGCTCCCCCTCAACCGTCACCCTGAACTTGTTTCAGGGTCTCTCCCTAACCAACACGAGCTGTAAAGAGATGCTGAAATAAATTCAGCATGACGCGTAGGATTTTCTGCACCGGGGATCCTCTGCACCCTGCCCTCCGGCATAGGAGATGATGGCCGGAGAAAACGTTAAAGCTTTTGCACAAACGTTCAAATAATACTGCCCAAGGCAGCGCTTCCTTCCCGACTCTTCGTCGGGGCTTGCGCTGCCGCAATAAAAGCTTTGACGATTTTATCCAACATCAGATCCAAGCCTTTCAGTTATGCCATTTTGTTGTTGTTTTCATCGGCTGGCATGCTTTCGCTGCGCTCAAGTTTGTTACTTTTGGATCAAGCCAACCTGCGAAGCAAGCTTGAAGGCCGATAAAAAAATAAACGCAGCTGAAAAAAGTAAGAGCGGTTCGGTGGCTAACCGAGGCGAGACTGTGTGAAGGGATCTCCTCTCGCCGTCACCCTGGTCCGATAGCTATCGGACTCGATTCAGGGTCTCTCCCTAACCAACACGAGCTGTAATGAGATGCTGATCCCGATGAATCGGGACAGCATGACGCGTAGGGTTTTATGCGCCCGGGATCTTCTGCACCATGCTATCTGCACCCTGCCCTCCGGCATAGGAGATTTTCGCAGGAAAAAGCACGAATAGCTTTGCACTGACTTTCATACCACCACTGCCCAAGGCAGGAACAAGCGCGTGCATTGGCCAGGGCGTGGATAAGCGCCTAGAAACTGCCGCCATTCAGCTTTTCGTAGCTTTTTACAA
>NZ_FMZH01000012.1 GCF_900101435.1 Pedobacter soli | reverse complement strand
GAAAAGATGCCGACAGCCTTTTTTAATATGTCACGTTCCATTTGAGCATCTTTTAGCTCTTTCTGTAGCTTTTTAATCAGTTTCTGATCTTCAGTCAATTCTGTCGCTCCCTGAAAGGACTCTGATTCCCGTTGTCTCCATTTACTCAAAAGAGTCTGGCTGATACCTAACTCATCAGCTACTTCTTTTACAGATCCTCTGCTGTAAGAAAGCTCTATAGCCATCTTTCTGAAGGATTCATCAAACACTCGTCTGCTCATATAATCAAATTTAAAAGTTTCTTTCTAAATCTGACGACTAAATCCCTCTAGTCAAATGTAGCAACTCCAGTTGAAGATAAGTGTTTTAGGGGAAAGAAACAATAGTGGTTGTCAGTTTGCACTTAGCAATGAATAAGTTTGGAGTTTGGATAGGAGACAGTTAACCTTATGCAGTTGGCAGTTGACAATTTGCTTTACTAATGAACGAATGACCAATGAACAAGTTCGGAGTTTGGAGTTGTGAGTTTGGACAGGAGACAGTTAACCTTATGCAGTTGGCAGTTGGCAATTTGCAGTTAGCAATGAACCAATGACCAATGAACAAGTTTGGAGTTTGCAATTGTGAGTTTGGACAGGAGACAATTAACCGATTCAAACAGTTAACCAGTTAACCTTGTGACAATTTGCTTTACCAATGACCAATGACCAATGAACAAGTTTAGAGTTTAGAGTTTAGAGTTGTGAGTTTGGATGGCGACAGTTAACCGATTCAAACAGTTAACCAGTTAACCTTGTCCAGCTAAAAAATCAACTATCAAATCCGTTAAATACGGTAGTTCAGCAAAAAAATGATAAGAGTTGCAGATATAGAATAAAATACCTTTCTTTAGAAAAATAACATTTAAAATAATCCGGAATTATTCTGGTAGTGTACTAACATGGCAGAAAAGAAAAAATTTACTCTGGAGTACGAAGTTAGATCGTCACCAAGAATATTATACAGTTTTATAAGCGAGCCCAATGGCTTGTCGCAATGGTTTGCCGACGACGTGGTTTTCCGCGATCAGATATATACTTTTACCTGGGATGATGAGCAGCAGAAGGCGAAAATGGTTACCGTTAAGGAAAATAAGCTGGTAAAGTTTAAATGGCTTGACGATGACCCTCAGTATTATTTTGAGATGGAAATTGTACAGGATGAGTTAACCAACGATGTAGCCCTTGCCATTACCGATTTTACCACAGAAGAGCTCATGGCCGAGAAGAAATTAATCTGGGATAACCAGATCGATTACCTGATAAGTGTTTTGGGTGCATAATATTCGCTACGCATTGTTTACCTTTGTAGGGTGAAAAAACTACATCTTCTATTAATAAAAGCATTCGTAAGACCATTCATTGCAACATTTTTTGTAATGATGTTCATCTTGCTAATGTTTTTTCTGTTTAAATGGATTGATGATCTCATTGGCAAAGGCTTCGAATGGTACACCATTCTGGAGCTGATGTATTATGCTTCGGCGGCAAACGTTTCGATGGCGCTGCCACTTTCGGTGCTGCTTTCCTCTATCATGACTTTCGGTTCATTGGGCGAAAACTACGAGCTGGTTGCCATTAAATCGGCAGGTATTTCGTTGCAGAAAGCCATGCGACCACTTTTTGTGGTGATTTTAATCCTGATGGTATCGTCGTTTCTTTTTTCCAACTACATGTTGCCCAAAGCCAATTTAAAATTTGGCTCGCTGCTATACGATATCCGCAATAAAAAACTTTCTTTCCTCATCAAACCAGGTGTGTTTAACAATGCCATACCCGGTTATGCCATCCGTGTCGATTCGAAAGAAGAAGATGGTACGCTGCATAACATTATGATTTACGATCATAAAGAAAATAATGGTATTCCGAAGGTAATTCTGGCCAAAGAAGGTAAGATGGAAAAAACGGCCGATGGTAAGTTTCTGGTGCTGAACCTTAAAAACGGCGTACAGTACGAAGAGCAGGCCAGCAACAGCGGTATGTATAACCCGCGACAGGTTTTCTCGCGCCGCAGGTTTAAAGAAACTGCCCCGCGTTTCGACATGTCGTCGTTTGATGGCAATAAAACCGACCCCAATGCATTCGGTAACAGCACGCCTATGTTAAATTTGAAAGGCATTGTGCGCAAGCGCGATTCGCTTACCAAGCAGCTGGATACTATTCAGATGCGTACCATCGAGAATTTAAAGGGTAACTTTAAGCAGTTTAACGTAACCCAGGGTTACACCCGGATCAAGGCTGCACCAGCCAAAATTGATGATGTGATATTGAAAAGTATCCCCAACGGATCGCGCAAGCAGGCCCTGGATAATGCAACCAATGTAGTGGCCAACATCATGCAGCATGTGCCCAACTGGGCGCCACGCCAAACCGATTTAACCGGCGAAATTATTTTTACCACCGTAGAGTATCAGCGTAAGTTTACCCTTGCCGCATCGTGTATCCTGCTGTTCTTTATCGGTGCGCCACTGGGTGCCATTATCAGAAAAGGAGGGATGGGTTTACCCGTAGTAGTAGCCATTTCATTTTTCCTGGTGTACCACATCATTACCACTGTTGCCGAAAAATCGGCGCGCGAGGGTAATCTGAACCCTATAGTAGGAATGTGGATGGCCATGATTGTGCTGTCGCCACTGGCTGCTTTCTTAACCTATAAAGCCACGGTTGATTCGGCACTTTTTGATGTAAATTATTACAAGCAAATGCTGCTTAAAGTGTTTAAAAAGAAGGAAAAGTAACCCCATTTCCTTTACTTACAAATGATATTTTAATCCAAATATTGCTTAATAAGGTTGTACATTTGTACAAGTTAACGCCGTTAGTTAAAAACTTGTTTAAAGCTGGTTAGCCGCGTTTTCCTCCATAATGCTATATAAAATGCAAACAAAATTAAACACAATAGAAGAAGCTGTCGCAGATATAAAAGCTGGTAAAGTGATTATTGTTGTCGACGATGAGAATAGAGAGAATGAAGGTGATTTCTTAACTGCTGCCGAAAATGCAACACCTGAAGTGATCAATTTCATGGCTACTTATGGTCGTGGTTTAATCTGCGCCCCTTTAACCGAAGAGCGTTGTAAGGAGCTTAACCTCGATTTAATGGTGGGTAAAAATACAGCCGCTTACGAAACCAATTTTACCGTTTCGGTTGATTTGGTTGGCCATGGTTGTACTACCGGTATTTCGGCCAGCGACCGTTCTAAAACCATGTTGGCCTTGGTCGATCCGAAAACCGATCCGGCAGAACTGGGCAGACCCGGACATATTTTCCCTTTAATTGCCAAAGATGGTGGCGTAATCCGCAGGGCAGGCCATACCGAAGCTGCGGTAGATTTAGCCCGTTTGGCAGGCATGAAACCTGCAGGTTTATTGGTCGAAATTTTAAAAGAAGATGGCGAAATGGCGCGTCTTCCCGATTTGTTTAAAATTGCTGAGCAGCACCAGTTAAAAATTATTTCAATTGAAGATCTGATTGCTTACCGCTTAAATTTAGATAGCCTGATTAAACACGAGGTGAGCATTGCTTTACCAACTGCATGGGGCGATTTTAAAATGACGGCTTATACCCAACTGGACAATAACGCTACACACTTAGCCATATCTAAAGGAGAGTGGAGTGCCGATGAACCGATTTTAGCCCGTGTACACAGTTCTTGTGTAACCGGCGATATTTTCGGTTCTTGCCGTTGCGATTGCGGCCCGCAGTTGCACAAAGCTTTGGAAATGATTGAAAAAGAAGGCAAAGGTATTGTGGTTTACATGAACCAGGAGGGCAGAGGCATTGGGCTGATTAATAAACTGCGTTCGTATAACTTACAGGATGCTGGTTTTGATACTGTTGAAGCCAACATTAAGCTTGGTTTTAAAGGCGATGAACGCGATTATGGCGTAGGTGCCCAGATTTTAAGATCGGAAGGCGTTAGAAAAATGCGTTTGATGAGTAATAACCCAACTAAAAGGGCCGGTTTAATTGGCTACGGTTTGGAAGTGGTAGAAAATATCCCGATTGAGATTGCCAGTAATGTACACAATGAGCGTTATTTAACAACCAAAAGGGACAAAATGGGTCACTCCATTATGAAAGGATAATTAACCTGCTTTAGCTGTTTTCTTTTGAATAATAGCTGAGTACAGAATAATATAAAGGCTGGCAGGTGATGCCGGCCTTTTTTTGTTGAGTTTCTTACCTTTTTCGTCATGCTGATCCGATAGCTATCGGATTTCCGCCCAGCCAGTCGGACGGGTATTTCAGCATCTCTTTTAAAAGTACGTAACTATTGCTAACGCTTTTTATACGATACAATCGTATGGCTATTCCTGCACGCGTTAGAAACGCGCGCAAGCATGATGCTTCACTGCGTTCAGCATGACAGATTACTCCACTGTTGACTCTGAACTATCGACTATGGACTATCGACTATTAGCTACCTCCTCTGGTTCCCCTTTGTCTGGTTAATAATCACATCTTTATTCAGCGATTTATTGGTTTTAACCGGTGCTTCGGTCTGCTTCCTTTTCAGGTTGCGGCGATAAGAACCCGAGATTTTCTGTATAAACTCTTTAAACGTATCAAACTGCTGCGTGTACACCAAACCAAACGACGTTACATTGGCCGTCGGACTAATACCGCTGTTTAAGAAGATACTTTGTTGTGTAGGTGGTTTATTGGCGGCTTTAATGGTTAAGCTTCCGTCTTTTCTGATCAGGAATACGGCCTCAACCTCTCTACCCACATTATCTTTACCAAAATCGATGATGGTAAAATCGTTTACACTATTACGGTCAACAATACCAGCGTTAATAATCAGGCGGTCGTTAAAGAACTTAAATGATGCATTGGCTTCACTTAGCGAACGCACGTTCAAATCGACAAAGTTCAGGTTTAAAGAAGAAAGTACGTTGTTAAACTGGTTAAACACCAGCTCAGTTGCGGTACTGGTAGCCGTTGAGCTCAACTGGTTACCAATCGATTGTCCACCATTTCCTGGCGCAAAACTTCTTCTGATAATTAAACTAAAAGCCTGTAAGTTCAGGTTGTTCTGATCGCTGAAATAAGTTTGCAGTTCCTCTTTAATAGAAGGCTGTGCCGGAAAATTGATATCGAGTTTAATCTCAGGTTTTAATAAAAGCCCTGTTAAGCCCATTTCAACCTCCGTATTTACCCTTTGGTTGGCATTGCTGCTGGCATCGCGATTGGCCGCTTTATATAAATCGTTTAAACTGGCCCTAAGTGCGTAAACTGCTTTCAGGTTAATTTGTGCCGCTGTAGGATTACCTGTCCACCGGATGGTACCGCCCTGTCTGATCTCAAATTTCTTGTTAATCACCTCTTGAGCGGTAAAATCAAAACTTCCGGTTTCGATAATATAATCGCCCGACATCTCGAAATCGCCAAAGCTGTTAATATTCAGGTTCAGCTCGGCATTACCCTTACCGCTCAAATTACCCAGTGTGGTGTAAATATTGGCTGTGGTATTCGGATCGATGGTTAATTTAAAGGTTAGTGTTAAACCATCGAAATTGGTGGTCTTTTTAACGGCTACCGTCGAATCGCGGCTTACAAAATTGATAAAATCTTTATCCGATATGGTTTCTGAGCTGTTTAAAGGTAAATTGAAAACCGTTCCTTTCTCAGTCTTAGCCTTAATGTCGATTTTCATCTTATTGGTAGGCCCGGTAAATTTAAATACTCCCGTACCATAAGCACGGCCATAATAAACCGAATTATCTTTGGCAGTAGTATTTAAAGCCATTAAACTGTTGGCGTTTACCCTAACATCCAAAGTAGGGTAGTTAATATCGTTCAGGTCTACCGTACCATCTGCTGTGGCTTCGTGCCCTTCTAAATCGGTCAGCGTAAATTCTTCTCCTAAATCAATTACGCTGTTGGTTACTTTCACCTCATCCGTAATCACATAAGTTGTTTTAAGGTAATTGACCATCAGCTGCCCTTTATCCAAAGCTACAGTGCCATTAATTTGTGGTTTGTCAAATTTGCCCTTAACCGTTAAATCGGCAGAAATATTTCCCTTTAAATTAGATACCAGTTGCTTTACAAAAGGTTCTAAAATAGTGAGTTTACTTTCATCCATTTTTATGGCCAGATCTATTTCCTTCTCTTTCAGATCCAGGTTCCCAGTCAGTTTAAACGTTTCTGAATTTTCTGCTTCTATGCGGGTAAATACATCAATTTTACCACTGGCGTTGTTGTACGATGAAGTATCGGTAAGTGTACCAATGTAGATGTCGTTAAATTTAAGCGAATCTATTTTCAGGTCGTCGTTTACTCGTGGGGCCTTAAGTATGCCATATAAATTGGTTTTCCCGTTAGCGTTACCACCCAGCTTAATACCTGCGCCCTTGGTAAAAGGGTTAAGTGTTTTGAGGTTAAAATCTTTAAAGCCTACTGTAATCAGGTCTTTCGGGTCTTCCGAAATCAATCCATCAATGGTTAATTGCTGTGCGCCGTTGGTGAGGTCGAAATTGGTAATCTCGGTTTTACCATTGTTGAGCACAATACGTACTTTCTCCTGTATGCGCCATTCTTCGTTATTAATTTTTAAAATAGAAGGCAGCACACTCAGGCGCGCAGTAGTATCTTGGTTTTTGGTAAACTCTACCAGACCGTTTAAATCGAGCTGATTGTCTTCATCTGCGTTCGACATTTTAACGTTGAAAGCCAGACTGTCGTTGCGCAGGATATTCGAAACGTTTACATCTTTAATGTACAAGCTATCGTTAAGCTGCACCCGGTCTGAAGTAACAATGAGTTGCAGTTGCTGTGGAGTGGTATTTTCATCGACAATAATATTGTTAACCACTACACCATTATATTTCAGTTTTTTAACAAAACCGTTCAGCACTGCCGTATTGTTGCGCGAATCGAAATCGCCGTTAAACGTAGCGCCTTCTTCCAGTTCAAGTCCCGGCATAAAAATCTGTGCAATCGGCTCGAACTTTTTAATCGCCAGTTTAAACTTGAAAATCTGGTTCTTGTATTTAAAAATATCTGCTCTTAGCGATGGGATATAGGTTTTGGCAATTGCCTTGTAATAAGAAACAATTGAGTTTAGGTCGTACTCGCCCTGTATGCCCGCATCAAGGATATCTGAACGGATATCGAGCACACGGTTAGCGCCGGTACCGTTGGCGGTTAGCTGCACCGAATCTACACTGTAAATACCTTTGGGGTTTTGTAATCTAACCTCTTCAATTAATAATTTACCGGAAATGTTGTTGAGGTTGGTGCCCGAAAAATTGGTTTTAAATCTGGCATCCACCATCAACGAATCTTTAAGCAATTTAAGGGCTTTTAAACGCGCTTTAGAAATGGTGGCATTGAAATTAAATACCGGTAATTTCGGATTCAGGTTAACCCCGCCATCAAAAACCAGTTTTACGTTACGGTCATTGATGCTCAGTTTACCATCGAAGTATTTTTTATCAAAGGTTCCGTCGATCTTAACATTATGGTAGCGGTAATTGTTAAAGTCGATATAATCTACATCGCCGTTTATTTTTTCCGTCAGATTTTTTAGTTCTGTACCGCGGCCTTTTACATAGAGCGAAGAGCTGATGCGGCCCAGACTTTTTTCATCAACCAGGTTGCCCAGGTTAAAATCGTAGCTTTTTACGTTTCCCGTGTAGGTTGGAATATCGTTCTTATCGATCTTCATGTTTACATCCGAAACCAGACGGCCCAACTTTGTTTTAAACTCGCCGTACGCAATAAAATCGTTTTGAAAACCGGTAAAGCTTCCGTTAAAGTTAATGTTACCAAACTTATTGACAACAGTTGGCACAATTTGCTTTTTGCTGTTGGTAATGCCCGCCAGTACTTCATCCAGATCGGCCTTATTGGTACCTGCCATTTCGATGTTCAGGTCCATAAAGGTTTCTCTCCACTTGGGTAAGCCCTTTAATATAAAATCGCCTTTAATGTAGGTTGCCTTTCCGGTTTTTATCGAAAGCTTTTTGGCGCGAAGGTTATTTACAAGTCCCGTAATCTGCCCGTCAACATCAAGGTCGAGTTTCATTGTGCTGAGTTCGGGGGCAAAGAAGGCTACATCTCTTGAAGTAATGTGGCTATCTTTAAAGTTAGCCTTCATGCGCACATTATCTACGTAGTGGTTAAAATCCCGATAGGTTTTAAACCGCATCTGGTAGTAATTGGTCAACCGGCTCTGGTTGGTTTCGAGCAAGAGGTTTTTCAGTTCAATTGCATTGCTATCAATAGTGGTTTGTGCAGTAAGGTTTTTAAGGTAAAAGCCACTTCTTTCTTTCAGTGTCAGGTTTTTGATATTCGTTTTAACCAAATGGTTTTTGGTGTCGAGCCCTTCAAAAATACCGCTAAGTTCTTTAACATCTACGTTTTCGAAATTTACACTTTTAGCCAGGGTGGTATCTTTGGCAGCAAAATTCTTATATCTGAAGGCAAATTTGTTTAAGATAATGCGACCCAGTTTTACATCGTAGGGCTTACTTTTCTTTTTCTTTACAGTAGGTTTACCAGAATCGAAATAGTTGATGATAAAATCGAGGTTAGAAGACTTATCTTTGAAATCCTTTAGGAAAAAGCGGCCATTGTTGATCTGAACGGTGTTGATATCGATAATGCGCTTGTCAATAGACAGCTGATTAATATCCACCATGAATTGGGGCGTACTCAGTAATGTGTCTTTTTGCAGGTCGAGCACCAACAAATCTTCTAAAACGATTGATTTAAAAGGCTTGATGTAAAGACTCTTGATGGCAATGGTGGTTTTAAGCTCTTTTGATAGGTATGCGGCTGCTTTCTGTGCAAAAAAAGTTTGAACAGGCTTAAATTGTAGCGAAAAAATGAGCAGCGCAAGCAGCAAAATTATTGATGCAATTACCCAAAGGAGTATTTTAAATAGTTTTTTAATAATTTTGCGACTTAAATATTAATAATTTGTCTGTTATACTTGCTATCGAGTCCTCTTGCGATGATACTTCAGTTGCTATTTGTAACAACGGCAAAATTACTGCCAATGTTATTGCAAACCAAACAATTCATCAAAATTATGGTGGTGTAATCCCTGAATTAGCTTCGAGGGTACATCAACAAAATATTGTGCCCGCCGTACAGCAGGCTTTAATTGATGCCAAAGTTACAAAACAGGACATTACTGCCGTAGCTTTTACACGGGGGCCTGGTCTTTTGGGATCACTTTTGGTTGGTGTTTCTTTTGCAAAATCGTTTGCACTAGCCTTAAATATACCTTTAATTTCTGTTAATCACATGCATGCGCATATATTGGCACATTTTATCGATGATCCGAAACCGGCTTTTCCTTTCCTGTGTTTAACCGTATCAGGAGGGCATACGCAGATTGTTCTGGTAAGGGATTATTTTGATATGGAAATTGTGGGCGAAACGCTGGATGATGCTGCCGGAGAAGCTTTTGATAAAACAGCTAAACTACTGGCTTTGCCTTACCCCGGTGGTCCTTTAATTGATAAGCATGCTAAGCTGGGTAATCCGCTGGCTTTTAAATTTGCCGAACCGCAAATACCTGAGCTGAATTTTAGCTTTAGTGGATTTAAAACGTCTATCCTTTACTTTATCAGGAAGCAGGAGAAAGAAAACCCTAACTTTATAGCTGAGCATTTAGATGATATTTGTGCATCGGTACAGCACAGCATTGTACAGATTTTGTTAAACAAGCTAAAGAAAGCGGCAAAACAATACGGCATTAATGAAATTGCCATCGCTGGGGGTGTTTCGGCAAACTCAGGTTTGCGCAATGGTTTACAGCAAACTGCAGATGAATTAGGCTGGAAAGTATACGTGCCGGCATTTCAATATTGTACTGATAATGCAGGTATGATTGCCATTGCTGGCTACCATAAATTTCTGGCAAAAGATTTTGTAGGTCAGGAAGTATCGCCGATGGCTAGAATGGAATTTTAAGCGGGGTCACTGGTTCATTAGTCATTTGTTCATTGGTAAATACCAATTGCATAAGGTTAATTGTTTAAACCGGTTAACTGTAAACTGCCAATTCAGAACCGGTTGTCACCCTGAGAGGAGTCGAAGGGCTTATTGCAAACTTTGATTATTGATAACTGCCAACTGTAAACTGTGAATTGACTTTGTATCTTTGAGCCTTTGTGTTGAAATAAACATAGAAATAATTAGATTATAACCGTTCGATAATTGCAATTTTGATTATTGAACATTGAACTTTAAAAATGACTGGAGCATCGTTAATATTTTGGATTGTTTGTGCCATACCTTTAATTGGTCTTTTGTACTGGCTAATCAGGAAAGATAAAAACAAACTTAAAGGGAGCTGGGGGGTAATTATACTTGGCGCTTTGGTTATTGCCGCATTGTTGGTTATTGTGTATGTGACCAAAGATTTCAACGCTATTTTTAGTCAAAACTAAATTTTAGCAGATATAAGTTTTTTAAAACAAAATGCCCTCCCGAATATGATTTGGGAGGGCATTTATATTTTATTATTGACGTGCCGGAAGACTTATTCTTCTACCAGTTTATCACCGGTTACTTCGGCTTTAATTTTAATTTCCAGTTCTTCGGCCAGCTCAGGGTTATCGCTCAACAGTTGTTTTACTGCATCACGGCCTTGTCCTAATTTAGTATCGCCATAAGAGAACCAGGAACCTGCTTTTTTGATGATACCGAAATCAACACCTAAATCGATGATCTCGCCATTTTTAGAAATACCTTCGCCAAACATGACATCAAATTCGGCAATACGGAAAGGAGGAGCTACTTTATTTTTAACAATCTTAACCTTTACGCGGTTACCTGAAACTTCGTCAGAATCTTTGATTTGAGAAATACGACGAATATCTAAACGTACTGAAGCATAGAATTTCAACGCATTACCACCTGTTGTAGTTTCAGGGTTACCGAACATTACACCGATTTTATCGCGTAACTGGTTGATGAAAATACAGCAACATCCTGTTTTGGCAATCGTTCCGGTTAATTTACGTAGTGCCTGACTCATTAAACGGGCGTGTAAACCCATTTTGCTATCGCCCATTTCGCCTTCAATCTCACTTTTAGGAACCAAAGCAGCAACAGAGTCAATTACAATTACATCAATAGCTCCTGAGCGGATCAGGTTATCGGCAATTTCTAAAGCCTGCTCACCGTTATCTGGTTGAGAGATTAAAAGGTTATCGGTATCAACGCCTAATTTTTTCGCATAGAACTGATCAAAAGCATGCTCTGCATCAATAAATGCAGCAATACCACCTTTTTTCTGTGCTTCGGCAATAATGTGGGTAGCCAAAGTGGTTTTACCAGAAGACTCCGGACCATAAATTTCGATGATACGGCCTTTTGGAATACCGCCGATACCTAAAGCGATATCTAAACTGATTGATCCTGTGGAAATATATTCAATAGGTTCAACAGCTGTATCACCAAGTTTCATGATGGTACCTTTACCATAAGATTTTTCGAGCTTATCTAAAGTAAGCTGAAGGGCTTTTAATTTATCTGGATTTGAAGTGCTCATTTCTTTTTTCATTACGGCGTAAATATAATCGATTATCGGCTAATATACTTGAATGTTGATATTTAAAATACTAATATATTTAGCTAAGGTAAATCTTTTTTAGCTAATGTCAATAGTAAAGTGAAAATAATTTTTTAAGCTTTTAATTTATTACGCTCATTTTGCGCGGTTAAGCGCTCGAAATACCTGCACATGTAGGTAATTTCGCAAACATCGCATTTAGGGCTTCTGGCTACACAAACGTAGCGCCCGTGCAGGATTAACCAGTGGTGGGCAATGTGAATGTCGTGCTCGGGCAGATTTTTAACCAGGTCTTTTTCTACGGCAAGCGGGGTTTTACCATTGGTTAGGCCAAGCCGGTTAGCCACGCGGAAAACATGGGTATCAACCGCCATAGCAGGTGCATTATAAATTACCGATGCAATTACATTAGCAGTTTTGCGGCCAACACCTGGCATTTTCTGCAGGTCATCTACTCCCGATGGTACCACATCGTTAAACTCGTTAAGCAGCATATTGGCCATGCCCACCAAATGTTTCGCTTTATTATTGGGGTAACTGATGCTTCTGATGTAATCAAAAACAATATCTGGGGTAGCTTCTGCCAGTGCTTTGGCATTTGGGAAACGTTGAAACAGGGCAGGAGTAACCATATTTACCCGCTTATCGGTGCACTGTGCCGACAGAATTACGGCTACTAAAAGCTGATAGGGGTTATTGTAATGCAGTTCGGTTTCGGCATCGGGTTGCTTGGCCGAAAAGTGTTCTACAAAAAGTTTATAACGTTCTTTTTTAAGCATGCGCAAATATAATAGATAAACTTGTTCATTGGTTTATTGGTTCAATTGTTCATTAGTAATTGCTAATTGGTTAACTGGTTAATTGTTTAAATTGGTTAACTGTCTCCGTCCAAACTCACAACTGCAAACTCCAAACGCGCTGTCACCCTGAGCGGAGTCGAAGGGCCTTGCGTTAATCTAGTTTGGTAAACCAACACCAAACGCCAGCCGCCAAACGCTCAACGCATTGATAATTGGTTATTATTTATGCCAAATCAAAACTAACCCTGTGCCTGACCAATCTCCTGCAATAGTTTATCGCATTCGGAAAAGGCACTGTACAGGTATTTGTTACGATGCTTTTCTCCCTGACCGCTGAACGAAACAGATTTCATAATCAATCCCTGCATCCATTTCCTGGTTTGCAGGCAGTATGATTGGTCTTCGGTACGTAAATAGTTAAAGGTATTGAAACGGTTGTAACAGGCCATGCGGTCTTTGAAATCGACCAGGTAGGCAATGCTACCCAGCACATCGCAGTTGTACCAGTTAAAAGTATGGTTGGGGTCAATGGTTTTTTTGCTGCCAATGGCGTACATGTTCATATCGGTAAGGCAATATTTTACCTGCTCTACAATTTTAACGGCCAGTTCGGTGTCGTTCAGGTGGCCGGCTTCAAAAGCATACCTGATCTGTTCTAAAGTGCCGGTTATGGTATCTTTCGACCATATTTCTGTACTGGGAATTTCTAAATAAGTAGCATGCAATGTTTTTGATATTTCGATGATCTCATCCGACAGAAAGGTCGAATTAAACGGAACTTCGAAGTTATTGACACTGTTTGCCCAGAAAAACAATTTAAAACTGGTTAATTCAGGGTACTTAAAAAAGTGAAATACCGGAATATCATCGGTAGTAATGGTAATGTGCTTTTGCTTGCTGTTTTTAATGGTTTGAAGGTTATCGAGCAAGTCTTTCAGGTAATTAACCATGTTGAGGTCTTCGTTTACACTGAGGTAATTGAAGGTAACGGATAAAGATTGCTTTGGACTATATACAAAAGGTACATTAAAAGAATCAGACAGTTTAATAATCTGCTGAAGCGTGAGATTGCTGTCGCCCCTGATTTTTTTGTAAGCTTCGTTGGTGCTGATGCCCAGTTCTTCGGCTATACTTAGCGCCATATTCTGGTATTCGGGCAAAGCTGCTTTAATAGTTTGAAAGAATATTGCTTGCTGATTCTCCATAAAGAATAATTTATGAAATGAAGATAAGGTAATTATATCATCAATCAAGTTTTTTAGATTAATAAGTGATTTTGTATTAATCTTTTAGGGTAATTAATGGACGGTATGATGCTTTATAGAGGATAAATGGAAGCTGTTGTAATTTTTAAAGATAAATTGCTTGTTTTTAACTGTCGATCTTTGGTTATAAACTAATTCAAAATATCATGAACAACAGACTTATATTAATTATGCTGATCTTTCTTTATTCCGGCGTAAAAGGTTATGGTCAGGACAGAAAAAATCATTTTCCTGCAGCAACATTCCATCAGGGCAATGCCCAAATAACAGGGCTTTCATTTGGAATTGCTTCGGGATTTAAAGAAACACATACTAATGTAGTAACTAATGGAACGAGGTTAGAGTTGATTGGTTTGGGTTTATTGCTACCGCTTATACCCCGTAGCCCTATAAATGAAAATGATAATCTTTTTAGTGTCAGGGAGTTTGAGTTTACCGAGAAGATCAATGGTTTAAATATTTCCGGTTCGGGAACAGTTTGCGGAGATTGTATAGTAAACGGGTTAACGGTTGGTGCTATCGGGCAATATTTGTATGCTTCAAATGGTATATCTATTTCGATTGTGGGTACTATAATTAAAAAGCAGAATGGCCTACAACTCTCCATGTTTAATGATGTGCATAAAGGAAACGGATTGCAGGTGGGTATAGGTAATAGTGCTGTAGATTACAAAGGCATTCAAATTGGTTTATTAAGCAACGACGTGTTAAAAAGCCGTGGGATACAGATTGGATTATTTAATAAAAGCAAAAATTTAAAGGGCTTGCAGGTTGGGCTTTGGAATGTAAACCAGAAAAGAAAACTGCCTTTAATTAACTGGAATTTTAAAGCTTAAGGTTATGAAATCTATTTTGCTGACTGTATGGGCTTGTTGCCTCGTGAAATCAAAACTTCGGTAAAGGAAGCTTCGGGATCGCGCTCCTAAAACCTAATGCATCACTACAAATTGTTCTTCGGTTTCTTCTTCTTCGGTTACTGTAGTTTTGGTTACGGGTTTCTTGCTGTTGCTTTTAATTAACCAGAAGGCAAACAAAGCACCTACCAGGGCCATTGCAGCGCCAACGTAGGCCGGCGAAGTATAGTCGTAACCATAAACCAGCGGAAGGCCACCAAAAAAGGCACCCAATGCATTACCAATGTTAAAACTTGCCTGACTAGCCGATGCGGCCAGCATTTCGGATCCTTTAGCGCTCTGAATCATCAACATCTGGATAGGGGCAGCTAATGAGAAAGCGACGGCGCCGGTAATAAAGGTCATGATTAAAGCCAATGGCTGACTAGCCGAAACAAAATGCACGATGGTTAAGGTAACCACCATAGTGATTAATAAGGCAGCAGAAGCTTTAGCCGGCGAAAATTTATCAGCCAGTCGACCACCAACGTAGTTGCCGAACATCATACCTAAACCCGCAAGCATTAATATATAGGTTACCGCGTTGGCCGAGAAATGGGCAACTTCGGTCATTAACGGAGCGATATAGCTATACCAGGTAAACAAGCCGCCTGTACCAATAGAAATCATGAAAATGATAATCCAGGCATCTCTTTTTTTGAAGAAACTCAATTCTGCTTTTAGATCGCGGTTTTTGGTAGCTTCTAAAGCAGGTAGCCAAAGTTTTAAGCTTAATAAAGTAATCAGCCCAACCAATACCACTACAGCAAAAGAGATGCGCCAGGAGAAGTTGTGCCCGATAAAAGTACCCAGAGGTACACCAACAATATTGGCAATGGTTAAGCCCATAAACATGAGCGATACCGCTTGTGCGGCTTTCCCTTTCTCGGCAATTCTGCTGGCTACTACAGAACCCACACCGAAAAACGCACCATGTGGTAAACCTGAAAGTAAGCGTGCAATAAACAAAGTGTTGAAAGTAGGGGCAAAGGCCGAAAATGCATTAAAAACCGTGAACATAATCATCAGGGCAATTAATATCATTTTAGGTGGATATTTACCCGCAATCATAATCAGTAGAGGCGCACCAATTACTACACCGAGGGCATAGGCCGAAATTAAATGACCGGCTTCGGGGATGCTTACCCTTAAATCGTTTGCAATATCGGGAAGCAAGCCCATCATTACGAACTCTGTTATACCGATGCCTAAACCGCCTAAAGTGAGTGGAAGTAAGTTTTTATTCATTGCGCTTAGTGTTAAAATTACACTATGTAAAGGTAGGGCTTTTTATTTTAAGGGAATGTAAAAATTAGGCCATTTATCCGGGTAGTCAGGCTGTTTGCTTTTAAGACGGGGGCGTAGTCGATGGTCAATACTTCATGGCAGAATAGATAATTGGACTATTAACTATCAACCATTGATCATTAACCAGATTGCATAAAAAAAGGTTGCCCCACCCTGTGGAGCAACCTCTTTGACTAGTGTAAATTTTATAAAGACCTGCTGTAGGCTAAAATCTTATTGATGGTTTCATCTTGTGGGTTTTTAGCCAGCCTATCTAACTTACTTTTGATTTGCTCATAAAATAAGTCGATTTCTGCGTCAGATTCCATATCCATTTTAGGCTGAAACATGTTCGGGGTTGGTAAATTTACATTGTTTTTTGATGTAGAGGTTTTTGTCATAAGCAAACGCGATAAGTTTTATAAACTTAACGATAGTTCAGATGCTTTATTTCAACCCCTACTATATTTTATGTAACAATTACGCTACCCTTTATAGCTCACCTCCTTTGTTTTAAGCATTTTGCGCAGATTGCTCAATGCGTAACGCATACGACCAAGGGCTGTATTGATACTTACATCGGTTAAATCGGCTATTTCCTTAAAGCTCAAATCGGCATAATGACGCATTAAAAGCACTTCTTTCTGCTCATCAGGCAATAAATGGATCATCGCCTTTAAATCTTTATGGGTTTGGTCGCGGAGCATCCTGTCTTCTGCACTCTCATCATAAAAGTGTAGCATATTGAATACATCCATTCCATCAGAACTGGTGATAATGGGTGTTCTTTTTTCTTTCCTGAAATAATCGATAACCAGGTTATGCGCAATACGCATTACCCATGGTAAAAACTTACCTTCTTCGTTATACCTTCCTGATCGCAGGGTGTTAATCACTTTGATAAAAGCATCCTGAAAAATATCCTCCGCCAGATATTGGTCTTTCACCAATAAGTAGATAGAAGTATAAATTTTACTTTTATGTCTTTTTAAAAGTTCCTGCAATCCGCTCTCATTCCCGGCAATATATACCTTTACCAGGTCCTGATCATTATATGATTGTAAATTCATAGGTTTACCTACACTAAATCCCGTACTGTTTGCTAAAAATTAATTTGTAGATGTATAATTTCTATAGCTGCTCTCCTATGTTTTTGAAATGTGTTAGTTTGGTTCTGAGGTTGTTAATGTTCAAAGAAAGTTATTTTTTTATCAAAAAACAAAAAATAAAATGTTAAAAAATAAATTAACCATCCCAGTACCCTATTTTTGTATCTTCTTAAAACCCAAATTACTTTGTTGGGTTTATACCTTTATATCCTTTAGAATACATGAGCAAAAAAGAGGCCGAAAAAGATCCGCATAGAAATATTATTATAAAAGGTGCCCGTGTGCACAACCTTAAAAACATCGATGTGGCCATTCCAAAAAATAAATTGGTAGTGGTAACAGGTATGTCGGGGTCGGGCAAATCTTCGCTCGCATTCGATACTTTATACGCAGAAGGACAACGCCGGTACGTAGAAAGTTTATCGTCGTATGCACGTCAGTTTATGGGGCGGATGAATAAACCGGATGTAGATTATATTAAAGGTATAGCCCCGGCAATTGCAATTGAGCAGAAAGTAATTACTTCAAACCCGCGCTCAACGGTAGGTACTTCGACCGAGATTTACGATTACCTGAAGTTGCTTTTTTCGCGTATTGGTAAAACCATTTCGCCGGTTTCGGGCAATGAAGTAAAAAAAGATTCGGTAAGCACCGTGGTAGATTATGTTAATGCCATGCCAGAAGATACGACGGTAACCATTTTCTGTCCGCTTTACCCGCATAATAACCGCACCATTAAAGAAGAACTGGCCATTTTGTTGCAAAAGGGCTTTTTAAGGGTACGCATAAACAATAAAATTGAAAAAATAGAAGGTATTTTAGATGATGCCGGTTTTAAAGATGTTGAACTAACTGACGATAAAACAGTTCAGATCCTGATCGACAGGATTGTAACCAATCAGGAAGAAGAAACGTTAAGCCGTTTGGCAGATTCGGCGCAAACTGCCTTTTTTGAAGGTAAGGGCGATTGTTATGTAGAAGCCGAAGGCGAAACCAAACATTTCAGCGATCGATTTGAATTGGATGGAATTCGTTTTGAAGAACCTACTCCTAACTTTTTCTCTTTCAATAATCCTTACGGGGCCTGCAAACGTTGCGAAGGTTATGGCAATGTAATTGGCATTGATGAAGACCTGGTTATTCCGGATAAAAGCAAAAGTGTTTACGACAATGCCATTGCCCCATGGCGTGGCGAAAAAATGGGTGTTTGGCTGCAGAACTTTGTAAAAGCAGCGCCAAAATTCGATTTCCCGATACACAGGCCTTACAGCGCTTTAACTGAAAAGGAACAGCAGCTATTGTGGACAGGAAATAAATATTTTGAAGGACTGGATGCTTTTTTCAAAGAACTGGAAGAGCAGACCTATAAAATACAGTATCGTGTAATGTTATCACGCTACCGTGGAAAAACAACTTGCCCTGATTGTAAAGGCTCGCGCCTGCGCAAAGATGCATCGTATGTTAAGATTGCCGGAAAATCGATTATTGATGTGGTTTTAATGCCGCTATCGAAAGCACTGGTTTTCTTTAATGAGCTAAAATTAAGTGTAAACGATGCTAAAATAGCCAAACGTTTACTGGCCGAAATCGATAACCGTTTTCTCTATTTAAACAATGTTGGTTTGGGCTACCTTACTTTAAACCGCTTGTCTAACACCTTGTCAGGTGGAGAATCGCAAAGGATAAATCTGGCCACTTCGCTGGGCAGTAGTTTAGTAGGATCGGTGTATGTTTTAGATGAGCCGAGTATTGGTTTACACCCGCGCGATACCAACAAATTAATTGAAGTTTTAGTCTCTTTACGTAATGTGGGCAATACCGTTTTGGTGGTAGAGCACGAAGAAGAAATGATGCGTGCAGCCGATCACATTATTGATATTGGCCCGGAGGCAGGTACTCATGGCGGTAACCTGGTTTTCAGTGGCGATTACGAAGAGATTTTAAAAGATAAAAACAGTTTAACCGGTCGTTACCTGGCTGGTTTGGAGAAAATTGCCATTCCTGCGCAGCGCCGTAAATGGAAAGACCATATTCTGATTAAAGGAGCGAGAGAGAACAACCTTAAAAATATCGATGTTAAATTTCCATTAGGTGTATTTACCGCGGTAAGTGGGGTTTCCGGCTCTGGAAAAACCAGTTTAGTTAAAAAGATTTTATATCCGGCGCTACAAAAGGCAATTGGAAACTATGCAGGCGAACAAACAGGTGCGTACGACGGTATTTTTGGTAATTACGATTTGGTAAGTGCCGTAGAACTGGTGGATCAAAACCCGATTGGCCGCTCAAGCCGTTCAAATCCGGTTACTTATGTTAAAGCCTGGGATGATATCCGTGCTTTGTTTTCGGGATTGGCTGCTGCAAAAGCTGCCGGACTGAAACCTGCTGCTTTCTCATTTAACGTAGAAGGTGGGCGCTGCGATGTTTGTCAGGGAGAAGGTGAAGTGAAGATCGAAATGCAGTTTATGGCCGATATTTACCTGCCTTGCGAGGCCTGTAACGGCAAACGTTTTAAACAACAGGTGTTGGATGTAACCTATAAAGAAAAAAATGTTTCTGAAATTCTGGACATGACCATTGATGAAGCAGTCGATTTCTTTAAAGACGAACAAAAAATCCTGAATAAGTTAAACCCGCTGGTTGATGTGGGTTTAGGCTACGTACATCTGGGGCAATCGTCAAATACTTTGTCAGGCGGTGAGGCACAGCGGATTAAGCTGGCTTCGTTTCTGATTAAGGGTAATAATGCCAATAAAACGGTATTTATTTTTGATGAACCGACTACCGGTTTGCATTTCCATGATATTAAAAAACTTTTAAAAGCATTAAATACGCTGATTGAACAAGGCAATACCATTTTGGTGATCGAACACAATATGGATATGATTAAATGTGCCGATTGGGTAATCGATATTGGTGCGGAAGGTGGCGATGGTGGTGGTAATGTGGTATTTGAAGGGGTACCCGAAGAGCTGGTTAAAGTAGAAAATTCGTATACCGGAAAATATTTGGCTGCGCATTTAAATTTAAATCCATAATTTCGGCAATGCTTTTTCTAACGTTTTTCATAGGCATTATCCTTAACGCAATGGGGTATATCCCCCCAGGTAACATCAATCTCACTGTTGCACAACTTGCCATCAATAAAGGTATGCGGCAGGTTTGGTACTTCATTTTGTCCTTCTCCTGTGTGGAAGTGTTTTTTACCTTTGGTATGATGCGTTTTGCCCGTTGGGCGATGAGTGATATCAATCCAAATGAGGCCGTTAGTGAGGTCCGGTTGAGCACTTTGGTAGATTGCTTTATGATTGTGATGTTTCTGGTAATGGGTACCATCACCTGGAAAAACCGGAAGAAAGTGCCAAAAACAAGCAACACAAAAGAAGATAAACGGAGTGGAAGTGTACTTTACGGATTGATTTTAGGAATACTCAATCCTGTTCAGATTCCGTTCTGGTTGTTTTTTGGTAACTACGTAATTTTACACCAATGGATTGAAACGGATTATCTTTCGCTGGTGATTTTCAGCCTGGGTTCGGGCGTTGGTTCGGCACTGGCCTTGTATTTATATGCACACTTTGCTACTTATATTCAGGAAAAATTTGCACTGAGCAGTTTGATTATCAATAAATCTATCGCCATATTTCTATTTGCACTGGCAGGATATTTAATGGTGAAACAAGCGATTGTTATTTTTTAAAGTCATGATCCGTGTCTCCACGGATCATATCTTTTTTCTTGCCACGGAGACAGTGACGCCACAGAATACTTTTTTCTTTTTAGCCACTGAGGCACGGTACACACGGAATGCTTTTCATTTGTAGTATTCAGATATTCGAGTCATTAACACTGTTGAATACTCATCAGCGAAATCTGCGGTATCAGCGGGAAACTCCTGTCATTCTCCCGCAGATATAAGAAGATAAGCGCAGATTTTATATTTAATATCTGGAATACACAGATTTATAAATCATGGCCTGTGTCACCACGAATCATATCTTTTTTTGCCACAGAGACACGGTATACACGGAATGCGGGTGCCGTGGTTCGAGTCGCCACGGACCATTTTCTTTCTTACCAGACGCACTGCATACACAGATCATTTCTTTAGCGCAGGTTCTTTGTTATAAAATTGATACACAGATAAGGTTCTGTTAACCTAATCATAACATTAAATTTATGTTTAAGAAGCTTGACTGGCCGAATTTTGCCAGTTGAAACAAAACATATTTAATTATTATGTCTAACAGACGGTTTTTTCTAAAAAGTGGTCTGGCTGCTGCAGTAGTGGCCGGTTTATCACCAGTGCTCCCTTCATTTGCTGAAGAAAACAGTATTCCAGCCACAACGGGAAAAGGGCCAAAACTTCGTTTTGCCATCGCATCCGACGGGCATTACGGACAACCGGGAACTGAGTATAAACTTCACCACGAGAATATTGTAAAATGGCTTAATGCATCGCATGAGCAAAATCCGCTGAATTTTGTAATTATCAACGGCGATCTGGTACACGATAGACCTGAATTACTGAAAGAAGTTAAAAAGGATTATTACGACCGTTTAAAAGTTCCTTTTTATGCGGTACCAGGTAACCACGACCATGCCGATACTCCACTCTGGAAATCGGTTTTTGGTTATGAGGATGATTTTTCTTTCGAAAAAAACGGAGTAGGTTTTGTTTTGGCCAATACATCAGATACTAAGGGAACATACCGCTGCCCGAACAACGATTTTTTAAAGCAGGAGCTGGATAAGTTTAAAGATTTAAAAACTGTATTTGTGGTGTTGCATATTCCGCCACATTTCTGGGTGCCAGAGAGCCCATTTGTTGAGTGCCCCGATACTATTAAACTTTTGCATAGCTACGCTAATGTAAAGGCTGTATTTCATGGCCACGACCACAGTTTAGACGCTGTATTTTATACCGACAAGTTACCACACTTTTTTGATGCGCACATTGGCGGCAACTGGGGCACGGCTTACAAAGGCTACAGGATTGTAGAGGTTGATGAAAATGATAAGATTAAAACCTATCAGGTAAACGCAAGTCAATCGCCTTTGTTAAACGAAACCAAATTTTAACAGCTTCAGCTATTTTTAAATGAAAAAGATATTTTTTGCAGCTGTTTTTGCTGCATTTGCAATCAATTGTTCAGCTCAGAATCAGGCAACCATTAACCCGGTATTAAAAACGGGTAATGATGCTGCCCAACCCTTTCTATTTACGATAAACACCCTTACTGCGGAAAACCCGCGCTGGAATATCCATTACTCGGGTAGTTACGGCGAACGTGCTAACGGACAGTTTGGTTATGATGGTTTAGGTCAACAATTTGGGGTTAAAGGTTATTTAGGAAGCCGTTTTACTTTGTACGCCACAGCTGCCCTGGGTTTTGCCAATGGTGGTGGCGTAGCTTCTGCAGAGCAAGCCGAGGTAATCAGGGATTTAATAGGTGGCAAAGGTATTTCGGGCTTTAGATTGGGAGCGGGCCTTGGTTTAAGCAGAGATTGGTCTAACACTGGTTCGGCCATTAGTCGTATCACAGCCGCTTTCGATCGTACCAATTGGCGCATGGCGGGTAATTTACGTTTTGAAAAAGCCTTTAGCCGCACAAGAGATAAGCTAGATTTCATCACCAGCATCGGCTTTCAGCATCGCATTTCAAGCGCTTTATATCTGGGTTTCGAAGCCCTTGGTCAGGATTTGGAAGGTTTTTGGGAAAAAGACGAGGCAGAAGGAGGTGCAAAACTGTTAATTGGCCCATCTATTAATCTGGAGCCTAACCACAGTAAACTTTCCTTTTCTATTTCCGGAGGACCGGTTTTTTATGCTACACGGAGTCAGGTTACCTCTCCTGCAGCGATACGCGAAATCGGCAACGTAGCTTCGGGGAATGGTTATAGTATCAGGGCCCTGGTAAACTTTAATCTTCACCGGTAATTTTTCAAAAATCAAAACAATGAAAAAATCATATATCCTTATTCTTTTAACGTTTTTGCTGGTACAGCGTGGTTTTGCACAATGGCCTGGTAAAAATGAAACTACACAACAAATTTTGTTACCCAATGGCTGGAAATTAAGCCCGGCGGGGCATTCGGTACAACTTGGCGATTTACCCTTAAACATGCAACTGAGTGCATCGGGTAAATACCTGGCCATCACCAACAACGGTCAGAGTACGCAGTCGTTGCAGCTTATCAATCCTAAAACCGAACAAATTATCGATGAAAAGGTGCTGGCCAAATCGTGGTACGGCATTGCTTTTAGTAAAGATGAAAAACACCTCTACGCATCGGGTGGTAACGACAACTGGATTCTGGATTTTAACATTGAGAACAATAAACTGGGCAAGAGCGATACCATTACTTTGGGGCCGGTTTGGCCGAAAGGTAAAATATGTCCGGCCGGCATCGTCGTAAATAAAAACAACAGTAAATTATTTACGGTTACTAAAGAAGACAGTGCCTTGTATATCATCGATCCAGTGGCTAAAAAGATTTTAAAACGGGTACAACTTCCGGCTATCGCCTATAGTTGTGCACTGGCTGCCGATGAACGCAAATTATATGTTTCGCTTTGGGGTGGAAAAGCAGTTGCGGTTGTTGATTTGCAATCAGAAAGCATTGTTCAGCAAATCCCCGTTGGCGACCACCCTAATGAGCTTTTGCTTAATAAAAAAGGTAATATCCTATATGTAGCCAATGCAAACGACAATACGGTTTCGGTAGTCAATACACTTAGCAACAAGGTAATTGAAACCATTTCTACCACGCTTTATGCTACCCAGTTAACGGGCTCAACTACCAATGGTTTGGCTTTGAGTAGCAATGAAAAAACTTTATACATTGCCAATGCCGATAACAATTGCCTGGCTGTTTTCGATGTAAGTAAACCAGGGGTGAGCCAGAGTCAGGGTTTTATACCTGTAGGCTGGTACCCAACCAGTGTTAAGGTTTTAGGCTCGAAGGTGTTGGTTACCAATGGTAAGGGCAATACTTCAATGGCGAACCCGAAAGGACCACAACCCGTTTCGAAAGTAGATAACAGCGATTACCACATGGGGAGCACGGCCAATAGCAGATTGCAATACATTGCCGGTTTGTTTAAAGGTACTTTATCCTTTATCGATGCGCCAAAGCCCGAGCAATTAAAAGTGTATACCAAACAAGTTTATGCCAATACACCTTTCAGCGATAAAAGGGCGATAACTGCCGATGGTGAAGCCGGAAACCCGATTCCCAGAAAACAGGGTGAAAAATCGCCAATCAAACATGTTTTCTATATCATTAAAGAAAATCGTACTTACGATCAGGTGTTGGGCGATATTAAAAAAGGCAACGGCGATTCTACGCTAACTCTTTTCGGACGCAAAGTAACGCCTAATCAGCATGCTTTGGCCGAGAACTTTGTATTGCTTGATAATTTTTATGTAGATGCCGAAGTAAGTGCCGATGGGCATAACTGGAGTATGGCGGCTTATGCAACCGATGTGGTAGAAAAAACATGGCCAACCAGCTATGGTGCCCGCGGCGGCAGTACCAATTTCGAAGGCGGCAGACCTGTAACCTATCCCAAAGGAGGTTTTATCTGGGATTATTGCCAGCGGGCTGGGATAAGTTACCGCAGTTATGGCGAGTTTGGTTCTTACGATAAAGCCAATATTAAATCTTTGCAGAGACATATGTGCCCGTCTTCGCCAGGTTTTGATATGGATATTAAAGATCAGGTACGTGTAGATGCCTGGCAGCACGATTTCGATTCGTTACTGGTAGCCGGTGCGGTACCTCAGTTTAGTACTTTGCGTATTTCAAACGATCATACCAGTGGCCAGAAGAAAGGAAAATACTCACCTCAGGCAGCCGTTGCCGATAATGATTTAGCAGTAGGCCGTATTATTGAACACCTTTCGCACAGTAAGGTGTGGAATGAATCTGTTGTATTTATTTTGGAAGATGATGCACAAAACGGGCCAGACCATGTTGATGCGCACCGTTCTCCGGCTTATGTAATTGGTCCGTATGTAAAAAGAAATGCAGCAGTACATACCATGTATTCTACTTCAGGATTTTTGCGTACCATGGAGCTTATTTTAGGTTTGCCGCCAATGAGCCAGTATGATGCCGGAGCAATGCCTTTGTACGAATGCTTTACGGCGAAGCCAGATTTTACGCCTTACAACGTTTTACAACCCCTTATTGATTTGGATACCCGGAATGTGGCTGTTAACGAAAGCAGCAGGCGTTCAGAATTTTTCAATTTTGCAAAAGAAGATTCGGCACCTGATTTAGACTTAAATGAAGTGGTGTGGAAATCAGTTAAGGGCGAGCAATCGGTAATGCCTGCACCAAAACGAAGTGCTTTTGTGATTCTCGAAAAGAAGAAAAAAGATGACGATGATTAGTGCAAACAAAAAGGCAATTTTCGATGAGAAAATTGCCTTTTTGTTTTGGTGTATTTGCTGTAATTAACTCTAAACTCCCAGCTCCAAACTAATTTATAGTTTCCAGTCTGGCCTTTCAAAATGGCAGGTGTAGCCGTAAGGATTTTTCTGTAAATAATCCTGGTGTTCCTCCTCAGCATTCCAGAAAGCCGTTTCCGGTACAACCTCTGTAACAATTTTTCCTGGCCATATACCCGAGGCATCCATTTCGGCAATCAGTTCCTTTGCAGTAGCTTCCTGGGTTGGGTTAGCGAAAAATATAGCCGAACGGTAAGAAGTACCAACATCATTTCCTTGTCTGTTACGTGTTGAAGGATCGTGGATCTGGAAAAAATATTCTAATAATTTGCGGTATGATAAAATGGTGGGGTCAAAAGTAATTTCGATGCCTTCAGCATGCGTCCCATGGTTCCGGTAAGTAGCATTGGGTACATCGCCACCGGTATATCCAACTACAGTTGAAATTACTCCCGGATAATGGCGAATCAATTCTTCTACTCCCCAAAAACAACCGCCAGCAAGAATGGCTTTTTCAGTATTCATATGTATCTCCTTTTTCTATTGAATAAAGATACGGTGAAGATGTGTAAAAGGAAAGTAAAGAAGAGGCCATGCGATGGTTAACAATCTCGGGTGGTCGGTGAGGACACCAACCACTAGAGTAAAGGTGAGTAAGGTGGTCGGTGCGCCACCGACCACTAAGCGGAAAATTTTATTGTTCAATTGTTTCATTGTTGAGGGGCCTTAACTCCCGACTCCAAACGCCCAACTCCAAACTATATCACTACCCGCCAAACGCAAAATCCATAAAACTAACATTGTTTTTGCGCGAAGAACTTACCGCAATGCCTTTATCGGCCTGGTTGGTAAAAGTAAAACCTTCAAGTTCATCAGGCTTATCGGTATCCACTACGCTCAAAACTGATTCATGCCCGGTGGAGATTGATTTTTCCAGATCAAGGAACGTTAACCGCCATTTGCGTCCCTCAATCTGGTTTTGAATCAATACCAGGATACCCTTACTGGCAATGAAGTGGAGGTTTTGCACCCAGGGTGAGCAGGTAAATTTTTGAACCACCACACCTTTTTCGCTGGTTTTAGTCGCTTTAGCTAAAGCTTGCGGATCCATTAAGCGAACCTGATTGGTTTTGTTGCCATAATCGGCAGTAGCCACATACCATTTTCCTTTGTACTTTACATATTCTGGCCTTGCACCCTGTATGCAGGCATCGTCATCAATGGTTTGCAGCAAATTGCCATCTAATGTTCCGGTTTTTAAAAATCCATCCCAGTTAATGCAGTTAATTACCGCTTTCCACAACGTTCCTGCTGCGTTTTGCTTTACTGAATTGCCCACAAAAGTAGGCAAACCTTTATGATAGGCTATTCCGGTAGGATGTTTAATGACATTTTCGCCTTTTACAGTAAAGCGGTATTCTTTATAGAGATAACTTAACGAATCTTTTTCCATTTTATATTCGCGCATTACGCCAACTTCGCGGTCGCCGTAGAGGAAATACCGCCCGTTTTGATAGCTAATACCCTGGCAGGCCCCCAGCGAATCGACAGTAATGTTTTTAGTGATTTTTCCGTCCATTTTACTGCTTTTGGCTACAAAGAACATGACCAACAGTACCAATATGGGATTCAAAATTTTCATGGCTAAGGGTCTAAAGGTTCGTCGAAATCAATTTGTAAGGAGGTTGTGTTTGGATAGAATTCTGATTCGGTATCACTCAATCGTTTCCCGTTCTGATAAGGATAATAACCAAGCTCTTTTTTACAACGTTCTAACAGCACTGTAGTAATGTAGTAACTTTGCGATTTAACAGTACTCACCATAGCAGGTTTATCAACAGGTATGCCGTAGCGGAACATCAGCCTTATACAGTTACGCATATTGGTAGTAGTGTGGCGGGCATGGGGTTCCATAATGATCGCGCTTTCTGGTATTTGTAAGGTTTCTATCAGAAATTTTTTCATTTCGAACGCCTCGCTAAATTTGGTTTTGTAGGGGTGTACGCGTCCGCCAGATACGACAATAAACGGCGCCTGTCCTTTCAGGTATTGTATGGCCGCTAACCTGCAACGGATCATCCCTCCGGCACTTAAGGCGGTTTCTTTATCTTCAGGACCAGCTCCGGGAACCAGAATTACGCTGTATGGATATTTTTTCCAATCGATTTTTTTAATCTGGCTAATGGCTGGCTGGTTTACCCCGCTAATCATTGGCTCGTAATCGGCGGCATCATTTCTTTCATTCAGCTCTAAAGCTACCAGCGCAAAATTTAATGCAGGCTCAAAAAATAATTCGTTTTGGCCTTGCAAAGCTAATGTGGCGTTTGCGGCGGTAAGCTCTGCATATTCTTTATCTTTTATGTTGAAACTAATCGAATCTATTTTGGGATAATTGGGTTTATTGCCTGCTACATATACGCCAATGGTGTAATTTAAGGCATTGGCATCTTGTTCCCAGGCTTTTATAAGCAGGTTTTTAGGATTTTCATTAGCATACAAATTATAACAGCCCGAAGCAATCAGGTGATTGCTTACCAGTTTTCCAAGTTCATTATTTTCTTTGTAACTGTTGCTTAACTCCTGGCTAATTGCTATAATTTCTTCGGTACTAAACTTTAAAGCATTGGCATAGCAGCTAATATCGGCTTTGCAGGTCTTTAAAGCCTCACTTACCTGTGCGTTTTTGGTATCGGCAATTTTTTTGAGCGTGCTGTTTGTTTTCAGCATTTTATTCAGCTCTGGAAGCTGCTGGAAAAGGGTAAGCAGATAGTAGTTTTTATACTGTACCGCATTATTGCTTTTTATTAACTGATAAGCTTGTTCGGGTTTATGCTGCGCCTGTAAACCTTGCCACAACAGGCAAAGCATAAAAAAGGGATAGAAGACTTTCATTAAAATTTTTTGGGAGCGAAGTAACGCATCAGCTATTAAATCAGTATTAAGCAGATGTTATTCTTAAGCATATTTAAATCGATTTAGTAATGCTTGATGCAGAATTAATGTAAACTTAAAATAGCTCCCATGATCTTTGCATAGAGTTAACACAACGGATACATAGTGTTAAAAATACACCTCTACTTTTGTCGCCGTAGAACGCTCAGGAAACAAGTTGTTAACCTTTAAGGATAAGCCTATGTAAATGCATGATCTACATATCTGCCAAACAAAAACACAAACCCCAATACTATTTAAAAATTTATTACTAAGCACAAAAAGATGACATCATTTTTTTTCACCGCAAGCATGAAAAGTGCCTGCAGGAAATTGCTTTTGCCTGTTGGTTTGCTCGCTGCATGCAGTCCAGCCGCCATGGCCTCAGGCAATAGCAAATTAGTTCCGGCTACCGAGCTTAACAACCGTTTTGCTACCATTAACGGAACTGTAACCGACGAGAAGGGACAACCGCTTCCGGGCGTTAGCGTTTACGATAAACAAACCAAAAAAACAACTTCTACCGATGGTAACGGAAAATTCTCGATAGAGGCGAATAATGGCGCTACACTGGTTTTTTCTTTTGTTGGTTTCGATACGCAGGAAGTTATCGTATCAGGCAACAAAACCATTAATATTAAACTTAAAGAAAGCAGCAACACCTTAAACGAGGTGGTAGCAATTGGTTACCAAAAGATCAGAAAATCGGATGTTACCGGAGCCATTAGCAGCGTTAAAGCCAGCGAACTAAACTTAACCTCACCAACAGTAGGGCAGGCATTAGTGGGTAAGGTTGCCGGTGTGCAGGTATCGCAAACCAGCGGTGCACCTTACTCAGGTACCAAAATCAGGGTAAGGGGTATTGGTTCTATCAATGCCAGTTCCGATCCTTTATATGTTATTGATGGTTATCCGGCAGGTAATAACGTAGCCATTAATCCTGAGGATATCGAAACTATCGACATTTTAAAGGATGCGGCTTCTGCTGCCATTTACGGTTCACGGGCATCTGGTGGGGTAGTGTTAATTACCACGAAAAGAGGTAAAGACGGTAAAGGCCATTTTGAATATGATGTGCAGGGTGGTATTTCTCAGCTGGCCAAAAAGGTAAAGCTGCTTGACGCCAATCAGTTTATACAATTATTGATAGACGGACGTAATAATGCCTACAAAGATTTATGGGTAAATGCCGGTAAAACCTGGAACGATGCTATGTATAGCGATAATAATGCTACACGGATTGCAAACGTAGGTAATGGAAGCAGTGTAAGTATCCCTGCTGATTTGTATAATTTTAGCACACAACAGGCTATTCCTGCGGCTTACAATACCGATTGGCAGGATGAACTGTACCGCAATGCAGCCTTTCAACGCCACAACCTTTCATTTAGCGGAGGTAATAAAGACGTAAAATACTTTTTAAGTGGCGGTTACCAGGATAACGATGGTATTGTAACCAACACCAACCAAAAGGTAATCAATTTCAGGGGCAATATAGATGGAAACGTGAGTGAGCGTTTACGTGTGGGCGCCAACATTTCTTATACCCAGAACAATAACCGCGAGGTACAGGAAGGCCGTTATAACTTAAGTCCGATGATGTCGGCGCTGATTTATTTGCCTTACCTGCCTGCGAGAGATGCAAACGGTAATCCGATTCAGTTTGGAATGGGGGCCCTGGCTTCGCAATACGGAATCCAAAACCCTGAAAATCCGTTGGCTACAGTAGAGCAGTTAAAAATTGCAAGAAGAGGCGACAGGAGTACTTATAATGCCAATGCCACTTACAAAATTATAGAAGGCCTTGATTTTAAAGCAAACTTAGGTACCCAAACATACAGTGAAAAATATGATTACTATTTGCCAACCAGTTTGAGTAACGGTAATAACAGGCCATATTCTAACGAATCGATTGCTGCGGCTACTGCTGTTGCACAAAATTTAAAACAGATCGATCAGCTGGCTGAGTTTACCTTAAACTACAATAAAACCTTTGGTAAACATAAACTGGATGTATTGGCCGGATATTCTGCACAGAAAACAACCAGCGATTTGATTAAAGTATCGGCAAAGGGTTTCCAGAACGATAATATTGGAGAGATCACCGATAAAGGTGCCGATCCAAGTTTCTTTGCTTTAGATGCAGCTTCTAAAACTGCCAATACTTTACTATCTTATTTTGGTCGTTTCAGTTATAACTATGCCGGTAAATATTTCTTAACCGGTTCATTCCGTCGCGATGGTTCTTCGAGGTTTGGTCCGCTAAACAAATATGGTAATTTTCCTTCTGTTGCTGCAGGCTGGAACCTTTCTGACGAAGATTTTTATAATGGTTTCTTAGGCGAGCGTTCTACCGTAAAATTAAGGGCAAGCTGGGGCTTAAGCGGTAACAACAACATCCCTAACTACAGAACAGCACAAGAAATGAGTGCACCGGGTGGTGTGGTGTTCGGTAATGCTATTTCTACAGCTATCTGGCCAAATGCCATCCAGGATCCTAAATTGGGTTGGGAGTCTACTTCTCAGTATAACTTTGGTACCGATATCGGTTTGTTTAATAACCGTTTAAACATTATTGCCAATTACTACTTAAGTTATTCTTACAATTTGTTGTTTAACCAGCCAATTTCGGCGGTTTCGGGTACTTCTTCTATCTTAACCAACCTGGCCGATAGTAAAATCAGAAACAAAGGTTTCGATGTACAAATTGATGGCCGCATTATTCAAAACCAGGATTTTACCTTAGGTTTAAGCGGAAACATTGCTGTTAACCGCAACAAAGTATTAAATATGGGTGGAGCCAGTACCATTTTAACCAATGGTGCCGAGCGTTCGTATTTAACACACATTACACAAGAGGGGCAGCCTGTAGGTATGTTTTATGGCTTTAAAGTATTGGGTCGCATTACTGCCGATAATTTAGGTAAAGTTGCACCTTCAGCAGCTTCAACCAATCCGGCAAAAATTGGCGATTTGTATTTCCAGGATACCGATGGAAACGGAGTTGTGAACGATGCAGATAAAACGGTTATTGGTACACCGTATCCTAAATTTACCTATGGTTTTGCTTTGAATACTTCGTATAAAACATTCGATTTAAGGGCATCATTTAATGGCTCGTATGGTAACCAGGTGTTAGATGGACAAGATTATTACCTGTACAATTTTGAAGGTTCGGGCAACCAGTATGTAGATGTAGCAGACCGTTACCGTAACGAAGCCAATCCGGGCAGCGGCCTAAACTACCGCCCTTCGCGTGCAGGTACACAAAGTAACTCTACCCGTTTATCGTCATTTTACATTCAGGATGGCTCTTATTTCAGATGTACCAACATTACACTGGGCTATTCTTTCCCGAAATCGCTTGCTAATGCCATTAAAGTAACTAACATCCGCATTTATGCAAGTGTTGATAATGCCTTTACCATAACCGATTACAAAGGTTATAACCCGGAGGTAGATTACAGTGGTGGTTCTAACTTAACACCTGGGGTTGATTATGGTAACTATCCATTGGCCAGGGCTTATAATCTGGGTGTTAAACTTACTTTTTAGAATTTAAGAAAATGAAAAAATATATTTTAGTTTCGGCTTTAAGCGTTGCAGTATGTTTAAGCAGCTGCAAAAAAGACTTTTTAGCGCAAACCAATCCAAATGCAGTTACGGTTGAAAATTATTTCAAAACCGAAAACGATGTATTGCTCGCTGTTAATGGCGCGTACCAATCGTTAAGGAGCAGTAACACCATGGGCGAGAACAGTGGTTTATTTACCGACGAACGATCAGATGATACCGGAAGAAATGATAATCAGAGTAACGCCGGCGAGCCGTTCCAGTTTAACGATTTCTCTCTTTTACCAAGTAATTCGTACCTGAAATCGCATTGGCTGGCGCTTTATCAATCTATTACCAGGGCCAATGTAATCCTTTCTAATATCGATAAGGTTACTTTTACCAATGAGGCAAACAAGCAAAACTACAGCGCCGAGGCTAAATTTATCCGTGCAATTATGTATTTCGAGCTGGTTAGAAAGTGGGGAGCTGTTCCTCTGGTAACCAAACAATTAAATACCATTGATGAGGTAAAAGCCAGTACTTTCCGCGTGCCTGAGGCTGATGTATACAACCAGATTGTGGCCGATTTAAAAGATGGTTTAAACAGTAGCCTGCCTAACTTTCAACCCGAATCGGGCATTGGACGTGTTTCTAAAGCAGCGCTTAATGCTTACCTGGGTAAAGTGTATTTAACTATGGCGGCTACTTTGCCAAATAATAAGGCTGAAAACCTGACTAATGCAAACACCTACCTGTTGGCCGCTTACAACATGCGTACTTTTGGTAACCTTAGCGAAATTCCATATAGCCAGGTATTCGATGTTACCAAAAAAACAACCTGTAAAGAATTGCTTTTTCAAATTGTGTACAAACAGGGCGATATTAACTACAGCTCGAGCATTGCAGCCAACAACCAGGCAAAAGGCGAAACCATCAATTCGCAAAAAGCATCAACTGGTATAGGCGGCAACCTTAAGCTTGATTTGGTTAATGAATATGAAACTGCCGATTTGAGAAAAGATTTTTCAATCAAGTATGCCAACGATGCCACGGTTAAAGATTGGTTTATTACCAAATTTCGCGACGCGAGCGATGCAGCTACTAAAAACGGCTACGGCGGTAACGATTGTATTTTAATGCGCTATGCCGATGTAATTTTAATGCTTGCCGAAGTAAATATGTTGCAGGGTAACGATGCAGTTGCCATTCAGTATCTGGATATGGTAAGGGCGAGGGCTGCAATGCCACTTTATGCTGTGGCTAAAACCGATGCTACTTATGCCGCAAAATTCCCGACGCTAAAACTGGCTATTTTGCACGAGCGCAGGGTAGAACTGGCTTTTGAGCACCAAAGATGGTTCGATTTGATCAGATACTTTACTGCCACCGAATTGGTTACTTATTTAAAAGCCAAGCCACAAGCCTCCTACGGCATAGCCAAGCTGGCCAATGTAACCACAAAAGATCGTTTCTACCCGATTCCTTTTGATGAGGTAAAACTCGATCCGGTGAAAATGTACCAGAATCCGGGTTACTAAACGGGTTAGATAAAAGAAAGCGGGCTGATTGAACTGATCAGCCCGCTTTTTCTTTTAATGTTGTTTAAATCGCATTACGCGTAATTTTACCTTTAATAATATACAAGGTTTGAATGTTCTTTTTGTTAATGATGGTATCGCCTTTAAAATTAGGGTTTGATGAGCGCAGAATTATTTTAGCCGAATCGGAATGTTCGAAAATCAGTTTAATGGTGCGCAGGCTGTTGCTTTCCTCATCGGTCATTACCATATAAGCTTCGCCCCATTGTAAAATATCGTAATTGGTAATTTCTTTTACGGCTATAATTTCGCCCGAAGCATATTTTGGGTACATGCTATCGCCATATACCGGTAAATAGGCTGTACAATCGTTAAAAGGCCGGTAATTTACCAGGTATTCTGCCTGTTCTTCTTCTACAATAAATTTATCGGTATCTTCTAAACTGAGGTTAAAATAAGGCACACCTTCTTTGCTAGGAGTTACAATGGGCGTTTTTTTTAAAACAGGTTCGCCAATACCATCTTCCAGCCAGGCTAAATTTACATTGAATTTTAAGTTTAACCTATCTTTAACAGCATTGGATACATTTATCCTTTCCCTTAAAATATCTGATAAAGAACCTGGCTGGATATTCAGTGCCAGCGCAAAATCTTTTTGGTTCTTAAATCCCAATAAATCAATTAAAGTTTTTAAGCGCTGATTTTCATTCATAGGATAAAATGTTAATAAGTTTTTTGTATTTATATGAGTTTTACTTATTTTTATTTGCTAAATTTGTTAGTAAAGCTAATATATAAATTAAAAAGAACAATTATGGAAAGCTCAGCAAATTTTGGAAACGAGAGCCGGTCTTTTTTAGCGGCCATAGCAGATTTTTTTCGCGATTACACCATTGCAGACCGGATCGATTTTTTAGATAACTGGGTAAACCCCATTTCAGTTGATGAAGCTTTGATTCAAAAAAACGAGCCTGCAGCACTTTTCAATTTTTACGAGCAATTGCTTAAGCTTTTAAATGGTGCTGAAACTGTTTTTAAAGGTTTTAAGCAAGATTTTGTTTTCTTCGAAGCCATACAAATGGACGCTGCAGAACTAAAAAAGGAAATGGTTTTGATTCAATATCAAGCCAAACACCTGCTTAAAAACGAAATGACAAAACCAAGGCAGGCTTTTGTGGCTATATTTTTCTTTTATGATGCTGCGCATTATCAGTTAAATTATAAAGACTGGCTGCAGGCAGCACTGGCAGGCAATACGGATGAAGATTGGAACGAGTACACTTATCCGGTTTACCAAAACACAAAAAAAATGCTCGAGGCCTGCTGGTTAATCCACGAAAGGGTAATTAGTAAAAACAGTAGCCGAAGTATTGATTATCATTATGATTTAGCTGTATTTGAAAATACTTCGCCTTTATGTTTAACTGAAATGCTCGAAGCCAATCCCTTTGGAGTAGTAGAGTCTTTTTTTAATCTCGATGATTTGGCTGGCCATAAAACTTACCTTAAAAACTGGTACAAGGCTGCACTGGGTAAAGAGGATAGGGTACGTAACGCTGCAGATTATTTTTTTCTGTATAACCAGTTTACCCAATTGCTTTATGCCGGCTACCTGATTGCTACCCGTAAACTTTTTTACGACATCAATGGCAATACATTAACCACAATGCTGAGCTCCAATAAAGCAAACCGCATTACAGATGGCCATTACCATGCCGGCCAATACGAAATAAATACACTGCCTGTGCGCTATGTAAATAATCCATACCGTTTTATTGAGCTCTTTTTTGTGCCCGAAAAAATTAAACGTCTGCGTTTAGGACTACTAGAATGGTTGTATGCTGCTTTCAGTACCCAAAACAGCATTAAACTGATGGATAAGGAATTTCTTTTTGAACAATACGAAACCTTATTGATGCTTACCGAAGCGTTTTTCCTGATGATTACCCAGCCATTTTCGCCTGCATTACTTACCATACCCGACGAATAAATAACCATGAGCCGTAAAAATATACATGTAGCAATAGCAAATGATGCAGATTTAGCTGCGCTGATAAAAGGTATATGTGCTGTGGTACAGACAGCTTATATTTTTTGCTATACCGAAATTTTTGCCGAAAAGGTACTTAATGAATTGCTTATTGTGGTACCCAATAAGCAGGTGCGTATTTTAAACGAACTGGTCCCGGTACTTAATATTGTGTTTAGTAACCAGCAGAAATTTAGCTACAGGCTTTTTCATGAGCACGAGGTTAAACAGGCTTTGCAAAACGGCAGTTTATTTTTCAATCAGCTGTGTAAACCTCAAAACTGCCTCTTTAACCGCTCTACTGATCTTTTTAACCACGGGAATATAGATGGTAACTTACTTGCACAACAGGTTAAATGTACTTACACTACAGAATTAAATAAAGCCAATGATTTTTTAGCAGGGGCAAAATTCTATTTAAAAAGGCAAAACCTACCGCACTGTGCCTTTATGTTGCATCAGTTCTTTGATTTGGGCTACCGTGCCATCGAGCTTTTGGTTATGGGTGCCGAAAAAAAGACACACCGTGTACAAGTACACCAAAATTATATTAAGCCCTATGTACAAGGCCTGGCCACACTCTTTAAACCGGGCAACGAAACAGATATTTACCTGTTGTACTTACTCGATGAAGCCTACCTGGCAGTACGCTATGAAAACAATTACCAGATCACAGAAGCCGAAATAATGGCCTTGTTTGAAAAAGGCAGGCTACTTGCCCCCCTTGCAAACCGGGTTTACCAGCGGGTTTTGAATAATTATTTTGATCGGGAGATAAACAATTTGCGTTAAAAACAATGATGTTGGCCATTGTATTGCCTTATTTTAATCTTCGTTTATAAACTCACTCGGCGTTTTGCCAAAATGTTTTTTAAACTCCGAACTAAAGTATTTACGATCGTTAAAACCTACCGAATAAGCAATTTCTGAAATATTACCTGCACCTTGTTTCAATAGCTGTGCAGCTCTTTTAATGCGTATCGATTTAATAAAATCGTTAACCGAAAGATCAGTCAATGCCCTTATTTTTTTGTACAGTACCGGCTGGCTCATGCCAATTTGCGATGATAGGGTAGGCACATCAAATTCAGAATCGGCAATCCGATCTTCAATAACTGCGATAATTTTGTTCAGGAAATTTTGCTCGGTGGTATTAATTACCAGGTTTTTAGGTTCGAGCCTTACCACCTGCGCAAATTTCTGCCTGATGGTTTCGCGTGCGCTAAGCAGGTTTTGTACATTCAGTTCGAGAATTTTGAGGTTGAAGGGCTTCATGATGTAAGCATCGGCACCCTGCTCAAAACCATTAATCTGGTGTACATAAGCCGAACGGGCTGTGAGCAATACCACGGGGATATGACTGGTTCTTTCGTCGGTTTTAAGCTTGCGGCACAATTCCAGGCCATCCATAACAGGCATCATTACATCGCTGATAATTAAATCGGGAATCACTTCCTGCGCCAGTGCCAGGCCTGTAGCTCCGTTTTCGCTTTCGTAAATGGTGTAAGTATTGCCCAGCGCATTTTTAATAAATGCCCTTACGTCTTCGTTATCCTCTACCAGTAAAATACTATATTTTTTAGGGCCGGCAGATACTACAGTTTCTGCTTCCTGAATCTGAGCTTCGGCAGTACCCGGGAGTTCGTAGTTGGTAGCATCATCATAATACACATAATCTTTTACAAAATCGGCTGGCTTAAAATGTGCTTTGCCGGTTTTTAAATTTACGGTAAAACAGGTAGCACCATGTCGATTTTCGCTCTGAGCCATACTTTCGAAAGTAATTTCGCCATGATGCAGCTCTACAATGCTTTTAGATAAGGATAAACCTAAACCTGTGCCAATGCTGGTTGTTGGGTTAGCCTGGTAAAAATTGGTAAATAAACCAGCCTGATCGGCAAGCGCAATCCCTTTGCCATTATCGCTCACCATAATTTGTACCCGGTTATTTTCCTGACTGATTTTTAAACTGATTTTACCTTTATCTGGCGTAAATTTAAAAGCATTGGAAAGCAGGTTAAATAACACTTTCTCCAGTTGAACTTTATCAAAATAAAGTTTAATATCGGGCTGCACGGTTTCAAAACGGTAATCGATGCTTTTGGCAATGGCAATATTCTGAAAAGCCAGGAATATCTCCCGGCAGAATTTTACAATATCTCCGGGGCTAATGTGCAGGGTCATTTTTCCGCTTTCTGCTTTTCTGAAATCGAGGAGCTCGGTTACCAGGTTCATTAAGCGGTAAGCATTGTTTTTAATGGGCTGCAGCTCGCGGTTTAATGATGGATCGTCTTTGGCATTTTCGATCAGTTTATCCAATGGGCCTACAATCAGCGTTAAAGGCGTGCGTATTTCGTGCGAGATATTGGTGAAAAACTCGAGCTTATGCTCGTTAATTTCCTTTTCTTTTTTCAGTACGGCCTTAATCAGCAAATAGCGAATAAATACAAACGATATGGCAATAAAGGCTGCCAAATAAAACAAATAAGCCCACCAGGTACGGTAAAATGGTGGTAATACGGTAATATCGAGCGTGCTTATGGTGTTGGTCCAAACGCCATCGTTGTTGGTGCCTTTAACCATCAGGGTATATTGACCCGGCGAAAGATTGGTATAGGTAGCCGAAGGTACATCTACATAGTTCCAGTTTTTTTCGAAACCATTGAGTTTATATGCATAATGGCTTTTATTCGATTTAATGAAATTAAGGACAGTAAAATCAACTGAAAAAACATTCTGATCGGATTCAAAAGTAATGGCCTGTAAGGTGCTGATATTCTGTTTCAGCAGGCCATCTCCGCTGTTTAGCGCCACAGGTTTGTTAAAGAGTTTTAAGCCCGTAAAAATTACAGGTGGAGTAGTTTTGTTTTCTCTGATCTGGTTGGGGTAGAAACTGATCATACCACTCAGGCTACCAAAGAAAAACTGACCTTTACTGTCTTTTAAAAACGATTTGTAATTAAATTCATTACCAGGCAAACCATCTTTAATGTTATAAACCTTAAAGGTATGTAATGCCGGGTTATACTTACACAGGCCTTTATCGGTAGTAATCCACAGGTTTTGAAAATCATCTTCAAGTATCCCCATAATGGTGTTACTTGGAAGTCCATCCAGTAAGCTTAGCCGCCTATATTGGTGCTTTTCGGGGTTTAGTTGAAATAATCCATTCCTGGTGGTGCCAATAAGCAGAGAACCGGCTTTATTTTCGGTGATGCAGCTGATTTCGTTATACCTTAAAATTTCGGGATTGCCAGCTACGCGGATTACAAATTTAGTTGCACCGCTTTTTAACTGATAAAGCCCCGAGTTGGTAGCTACCCACAGTGTTCGCTTGCTGTCTTCGAAAATGTAAAGTACAGCATCGGCACGGCCATTTACCCGGTTACGGATAAATTTACCCGTTTGTGTATTAAAACTATTTAAACCGCCGTTGGTTCCTACCCAGAACCTCCCGAAACTATCTTCAAAAACAACCGTAATTTCATCGTTGCTTAATGAAGAAGTGTCGTTTTTATGCTTGGTATAGCGTACAAAACTTTTGGTTTCGGGGTTAAAAAGGTTTAGCCCGCCATAATGTGTGCCGATCCAGACTTTATTGTTTTTATCTCGGATAACCGATTTTACCAGATTGGCGCTTAGGCTTGCGGGGTTATTGGGGTTGTTTTTGTAGCGGGTAAAAGTATTGCTTTTCCTATCGTAATAATTAATGCCTTCACCTTCAGTAGCAATCCACAGGTTTTGGTGCTGATCTTCCATGATTGAGCTCACTACATTGCTGCTGAGGCCGTTTGATGTGGCAGTGCTGCGATAAACCTTAAAAGGCGTATAATTAGGATAAACCATATTGATAGCGCCATAATAAGTACCAACCCAGATAATACCCTGACGATCCTGAAAAATATCGTAAACCGAATTCTGACTTAAACTGGATGGATTTTCGGGCTCATTTTGTAAAGTGCTGAAACTTTGGTTTGCCGGATTATAGATGTTGATGCCGTGTAAGGTACCAATCCACAGTTTGCCCTCCTGATCGAGCATAATTTTACGCACGTTATTGCTGCTGATACCCTGTGGGTTAAGGCTCGAATATTTATAATTGGTAATGTTTTCGGTGCTTAGGTCGAGCTTACTTATACCGCTTTGTTTAGTGCCAATCCAAAGGTTGTTTTCGCGATCTTCAACCATTGTGGTAATGTGGTTATCGATGGCTTTAGCGAGCTCGTCGCTATAGGCCTTAAAATGTTTGTAAATAACCCGGTTTCCGCTAAAGCGCATATTCATTAAGCCATTGTCTGTACTTAACCACAGGGTACCATTGTGATCTTCGGTAATGGTATAAACTTGTAAACGTTGTTTGTTTTGGTATAAAAAACGCTTAAAGCGATATCGGGTAGTGTCGGTTAGTAAATTTAGTCCATTTTCCGTACCTACCCAAACCCTGTTTTTTTTGTCCTGATAAATGCAAAATACAATATTGTTGCTTAAACTGCCTGCATCTTTATCATCGTGCTGATAACGGTCAAAATTATCGTCCTTTTCATTGTATTTATTCAGCCCGTTTTGGGTGCCAATTAACAGCGATCCATTTTTAAGTGATACTATTGAAGAGAGATAGGAAGTAGAACTCAGGCTTTTTTTATTGCCTTTTTCGCTGCTGTAGATTTTAAACGTTTGCGAATCGTATTTGTTGAGTCCAAAACGTGTACCGAACCAGAGAAAACCCCGGGCATCCTGGGCAATTGAGAGTACCGAGCTTTGCGAAAGTCCGCTCTCTACGTTCAGGTGTTTAAAAGCGTATTGGTCTTGTGCTTTGCCTGCTATAGCGAAGAGTGTAAATATAAAGAAGAGCAGGGCTTTCATGTTCACAAAATACAGGGATGGTTAGCTTAATGTTATTAAATGTACAACTCTATTTTTATTATTAAAATCAAATTGGCTTAGCACCGGCAATTTTAACACTTTATCTGCTCACAGCATTGCGTTAGCTAGCCTTTTAGCTATATTTTTAGAATTTTACCCCCATTTGTTTAGGATTTTACCCCTTTTGTTTTGGGGCTTCTGGATAGATTTGACCCTATGCATTTACCCCCGGTAAAAGGCATGATAATAACCAAATAGACGATAACCAAAAGCGTGCACCCGGAAGGGCAAACACATTACTCCGGACACGCACCAGTAACTAAACCAAAACAAAATATGAGGAAAACTTACTTAAAGCAATTAATGCTTTTTTCGTTAACCGTATATGCGGCATGTCCGGCTTTGGCCTATGCCAATACCATACGAGTCGAAAGGCATGTAGCAGGCAAAAACAAGGGCCACCGGTTGGAGGTTACCGGAACAGTTTCTGATAACTTTGGCAACCCGCTTTTTGGCGTTAGCGTTACCATTAAAGAAACCGGTAATAGTGTTACAACAAATAAGGATGGTAAGTATAAAATAAGTGCTGTTGAAGGCGATATTTTAACATTTACACTCAATGGTTACCTGGTAAAAGAGGTTGAGGTAAAAGAGGCTTTGTTAAATGTATCACTTAGCGAGAGCCAGAAACGCCAGGCTGCTACACCGGTATTGTATGGCGAGCAAAGCACGGTAACTAACCTGCAATCTACTTCTACAGTATACAATACCGATCTGATTAAAGTTCCGGTAGCGGGAATTAACAATGCTTTATCCGGAAGGTTAGCCGGATTATACACTTTACAAAGTAATGGCAGGCCAGGAGCCGACGGAACCAGTATTACCGTAAGGGGGAATGCACCATTGGTCCTGGTAAACGGTATCCCGAGAGATTATCCTTCAATCGATCCGGAGGAAATAGAATCGGTTACCATTTTAAAAGATGGTTTATCTACAGTAATGCTTGGGCAACAGGCTTCGAACGGTGTAATTATGATTAATACCCGTAAAGGAGAGGTAGGCAAGCAACGCATTTCGCTTACGGCACAGGCAGGTCTGCAATCGGCCATTAAATTGCCGAAACCACTGGGTGCTTTTGATTACGCAACGCTTTACAATGAAGCATTGGCCAACGATGGTAAAGCACCCCGCTATACTGCAGCTGATTTAAATGCCTGGGCAACAGGTTCTGATCCTATATTTCACCCTGATGTAGATTGGTACAGCACCGTCTTAAAACCCAATACAACTTTTAGCCGTTACAACCTGAATACTTATGGTGGCGGTAATGCTACCCGATATTTTCTGGATGTAGATTACCTGAACCAAAGCGGTATTTTAAAGCAGGACGACGAAAGAAATACCTACAGTACCAATACCGATTACAAACGCTATCTGGTACGTACTAATATCGATATCGATATCACGCCGACAACTTTATTAAACTTAAACCTGTTTGGCCGTATCCAGAATGGTAACCAACCGGGTGGAGTTAGTGCAAGTACAGCAATTTTTACTACAGGTACCACTTTATCCAATTTTGGTAGTAATAACGTTTTTTCACAACTGGCTTCGATTCCAAATAATGCTTATCCTGTTTTTAATCCTAACGGTTCGCTGGCCGGTACTTCCGATTATCAGACCAACTTGTGGGGAGCAACTACGCGCTCGGGTTATTTTTACAACAGTAGTCGAGACATTTCTGCTGATATATCGTTAAAGAAAACACTCGATAATGTTACCAAAGGTTTGTGGTTAAAAGCTTTGGCCAGTTTTAACCATAGTGTATCCGAAAACATTATCCGCACCAAACAGTACGCGGTATATAAGCTGGCCAGTACCAACCCTGATGTATATCAAAAGTTTGGGGTAGATGGCCAGCAGGTTAATTTAACAACCAACACCGGCCAGAGCCGAAATTTATTTGTCGATTTTTCTGCCGGACTTGATAAAACCTACGGCAATCATGGAATTAGTGCCTTGTTAAAATACAACTCGCAAAGCATACAAGGTAATCAGGTTGTATTAATCAACAATAACTTATCGGGCAGGATAAATTATAACTATAAAGAAAAATACCTGGCCGAAGCGGCTTTAAGCTACAGTGGGGTAAACCGGTACGTAGAAGGCCAACGCTATGGTTTCTTTTATGGTTTTGGCTTAGGATGGAACATGGCTAAAGAAGACTTTTTAAAAGATATCCAATGGTTAAATGCGCTTAAAATCAGGGCAAATTATGCTTATACCGGCAACGCTAACCCTGGTTATTTTGCCTATAACCAGTACTATGTAACAGGCAATACCTATAATTATGGCGCACCAACGCCAACGGCTATAACCGGTGTTGCCGAAGGCACATTGGCCAACCCGCATATTACCTGGGAAAAAGCAAATCAATACAATGTGGGCATTGATGCCAGTTTGTTTAATAATAAATTATCAGTTGCTGCCGATTATTTCAACAATAAAAACTTTGATCTGGTGCAAACCAGGGGAAGAAGTTCGGCCTTACTGGGTACTACCTATCCTGCAGAAAATATAGGGGTTAGCCGTTATTCCGGGGTAGAATTCGATCTGAAATACAGCAACCATGTGGGTAATTTTAACTACTACATTGCACCAAATGTTTTCTCGCTGCAAAAAATTATCGAGTATCAGGATGAAATTAGCAGGCCATATTCGTGGATGGAACGTACCGGACAAAGAGAAGACCAGACTTTTGGCTATGTGGCAACAGGTTTATTCCAAAATCAGGCCGAGATTAACTCAAGTGCAAAAATACAGGGTTATACACCGGTTCCCGGAGATATTAAATACCAGGATTTAAATAACGACGGGATTATTAATGAGCTGGATGTAAGAGCACTTAAAAATAATAATCCGATTTGGTTTTATGGTCTTAACCTGGGCTTCAGTTACAAAGGATTTGATTTTTCTGCACTCCTGCAAGGCGTTCAGAACCGCTATGTGTACGTTTCGGGCAGTACTGAATGGGCTTTCCAAAACAATGGTTTAGGACAAGCATTTGAACAGAATCTTGGCCGTTGGACACCAGCTACTGCTGCTACAGCCACTCAACCACGTTTAACCATTGGCGCTAATCCAAATAATGAGGCTACTTCATCATACTGGTTGCACGATGGCAGTTATGTGAGATTAAAAAATGTGGAACTGGGCTACACGTTACCGAAAGTGGTAACCGGTAAGCTAAAATTAGCTTCTGTACGCTTTTTTGTAAATGCAGTAAATGCCTTCACCCTTTCTGCATACGATCGGGTAGATCCTGAAGTTTATGGAAGCGGTTATCCACTGCAAAGAGTGGTTAATGCTGGTTTGAATGTTAAATTTTAATGCGGGTGATATGAAAATTAAGATAAAAGAAATCGTTGGCACATTAGCCGTTATCATTATTGGTTTTTCGGCATGTAAAAAACCAATGTACGAAACAGAACCAACCACTGCTGATCTAAGCTATACTTTTGATAAAACAGATTCGCTGGGGGTACAGGCCAAAGCCTTTCTGGCTGATATTTATTCGTACCTGCCAAATGGTTATAACCGCATTGGTAACGATGTTTTAGATGCTGCATCTGATGATGCCATTAGTTCATCGCCATCGAGTACAATTGAATATTTTGTAAATGGCCGGATTTCGGCAGTTACTCCAGTCGATAACTCCTGGGATAACAATTACAAGACCATTCGCAAAGCCAATGTATTTTTGGCCAATATTGATGTAGTTCCGTTAAACCAAAAAGGTTTGAAAGCATACTGGAAAGCTGAGGCAAGGATATTGAGGGCAATAGCCTACTTTGAGCTCATTAAACGTTATGGTGGGGTACCACTTATGGGCGACCGTGTGTTGGGAATTGATGATAATATTGAAATGCCAAGAAATACTTACACAGAATGCCTTAAATATTTGCTGGATGAGTGCGAGGCCTTAAAAACCATTGCCAGGCCAGATAATACACTGGCATCAGACGAAGACTTTGGCCGGGTTACGCAAGGTGTTGCATTGGCACTAAAAGCCAGGGCATTATTGTACGATGCTAGTCCATTAAATAATCCAAACAACGATTTGGCCAAATGGGCAGCTGCTGCGCAGGCTGCCAAAGATGTAATGAACCTGAACGTATTTTCATTGGCATCGGCTTACACTACCGTGTTTAATACCCGTAAAAACAGCGAAATTATTTTGGCTTACCAGAGAGCGGTAAATTTTGATGTCGAAACCAGAAACGCTCCAATAGGTTACACCGCTAACAATGCGTCAGGTTCGGGCTATACAAGTCCTACGCAAGAGCTTGTTGATGCTTTCGATATGAGCAATGGCCGTGCCATTACCGATCCGGCATCTGGTTATAATCCGGCAGATCCTTATACTGGCCGCGATCCACGTTTTGCCCTTACTATTCTGCATAACAATGCCAAATGGCTAAACCGGTCAGTTCAAACTTATGATGGCGGTTTGGATAAACCCGGCAGTACCGTAAACGTACAAACGCGTACCGGTTACTACATGCGCAAATTTATGAACGAGACTTTTGTTACGGCAACAGTTTATAGCAATCAAACACACAACTTCCCGATTTTCAGGTACGCAGAAGTTTTACTCAACTATGCCGAGGCCATGAATGAGGCAGCCGATAATGCGGTAAATCGTACCGAAGCTTTTAACCAGTTAAAAGCATTGCGCTTAAGAGCTGGTATTCCGATCGGTACCACAGCAGGTTACCAGCATGGTTTAAAAACCACCATGACGCAGGCAGAGATGCGTGAGGCCATCAGGCATGAACGCAGGGTAGAAATGGCTTTCGAAGAGCAACGTTTCTGGGATATACGCCGATGGAAAATTGCAGAAACTGTATTGAACAGTACCCTGCATGGCATGCAGATTATTAAAAATGCAAACGGCACCTTCTCCTATACCCGAACCGATGCGCTGAATGTAACTTTCGATGCAACTAAAATGTACCGCTATCCGATTGCAGCAAGTGAAGTAAATAAAAACAGGAACTTAACACAGAATCCGGGTTGGTAATTCGGGATTTTACAGATTGTTAAATGATAACCATACAAGTTATGCAAAAAATATTATATAAATTATTAACCCTTTTTATCCTCTTACCCGGCATTTCTTTGGCGCAAACGGTTATAAAAGGTACGGTTGTAGATAATTCGGGACCGATACCCGGCGCTACGATTGTAGAAAAAGGATTGCCAAACAATGGGGCGGTGACCGACGCCGAAGGTAAGTTTCAGTTTACGTTAAAAGGTAGTAGTAAAGTGCTTATTGTGAAATCTATAGGTTACTTGAACCAGGAAGTGAATGTAGCCGGTAAAACCGTTGTAACCATTACCTTAAAAACAGATGCAAAGGATTTGGATGCAGTAGTGGTTGTGGGCTTTGGCAAGCAGAAGAAAATTACCAATACGGGTGCTATCAGCTCTATTTCTGCAGTAGAGATTAAACAAAACCCTAGTGCCAGTATACAGAATACCCTTGCAGGTAGGTTGCCCGGTTTTACCTCACAGCAGCGGAGTGGCCAGCCAGGTGCAGATGGTGCCGCTTTCTTTATTCGTGGGGTGAGTACTTACGCCGGTAGTACTTCTCCGTTAATTATTGTAGATGATGTAGAGTACGATTACAACCAGGTTTCAGATATTGATCCAAATGAAGTAGAAACAGTTTCCATTTTAAAAGATGCTTCTACTACTGCAGTTTATGGTATTAAAGGGGCTAACGGGGTATTGGTAATTACCACCAAAAGAGGGGTGGCCGGTAAACCACGCATCAATTTAAAATCAGAAGCCGGTTACCAGATGGATGTGAATACCCCCGAATTTTTAAATTCGTACCAAGCAAAATTATTAAATAACGAGGCGCTTAGAAATTCGGGCGATACCAACAACAAATTGTATGCAAGTGATGCCGATCTGGCTGCTTACCGCGATCATACCGATCCTTATGGTCACCCGGATATCGACTGGTGGAAAACCATTTTTAAACCAGGTGCTTTAATTACCCGTCAGAATTTAGATTTTCAGGGTGGAACCGAGAGTGTAAAGTATTTTGTTTCTGCGGGTTATTTGTGGCAGAATGGTAATGTCCGCGATTTTGGTGCAGACAATGGTGTAAAAAGTAATTATTATTATAAACGCTATAACTTCAGGTCTAATTTAGATATTCAGGCTACCAAAACATTAAGTATCCGATTAGATTTGACAGGCCGTTTTGGCGAAACCAACCAGCCTTTCAATTCAGGACAGGGTAATGCTTATTATGCCAACGGTAACGGTATTGTGGGCGAAATCTACAGTGGTGGTTACTTACCGCCATGGGCTTTCCCGGTTACCAATCCAAATGGTTCATATCCATACAATCCTTTGTTAACCAATGCAAACACCAGTATTATTGGCCGCCTGGCAGAATCGGGCTATAGCAGAACTTTCGATAATGATTTAAACATCGTTGCGAGTGCAAGCCAGAAACTCGATTTTCTTACCAATGGCTTAACCGCCAAGGTATTATTATCTTACGCAAGTGCTCAAAGCTCTAGTGTAAATTCAAGCAGAACAGCTTTACCATATTATTTGTATAATTCTGCCACCGGACTATATTTGCCACTTAATGCCACACAATACCGTACACCGCCATTTTCAACAACATATGGTAACGGTACTATTTATCGTACTATAAATACACAATCCTCATTAAACTACGATCGCAATTTTGGTAACCACCACGCTTATGGTTTGGTATTATATAACGATAACAGGGTAATTAATTCAACCACTACCGGCGATAGCAATCAAGGCCCCGGGGTACCAACGGTAATTACCGGAACAACTTTTAGGGTGGGTTATGATTTTAAAAACAAGTATTTGCTCGAGTTCAATGCCGCTTATAATGGTACCGACCGATTTACAGGGTCTAAAACCAAAGGCTGGTTTCCGGCAGCATCAATAGGCTGGAATATTTCGGAAGAAAAGTTTTTCTCTGATAACATCAAATTTGTAGATCTGTTAAAATTCAGGGCATCTTACGGTATGGTTGGATCAGATGATATCGGCGGTGCTAAAAAATATGTACAGCTTTATACACAGGCTTCAGGTGCTTACAATTTTGGTACAACAAGTACCTCGTATAATGGAATTACCGAAGGCAACCTGGGTAATTTAGATGTAACCTGGGAGAAAGAAAAGAAACTGGATATTGGTATGGATTTAAATATGTTTAATGGAAAATTTAAAATTACCGCCGATTATTTTAACAACGACAGGTACGATATTTTAACTACCAGACAAAGTGTCCCGCTTACTATTGGAGTAGGTTTGCCACCTGTTAACCTGGGTAAGGTAAACAACAGGGGCTTTGATGGAGAGATAAGCTATAATGAAAAAATAAACAATTTCTCTGCAGGTGTAAGGTTAACTTTCTCTTATGCCAAAAACAAAATCCTTTATCAGGATGAGGCCCAGCCGGCATACCCCTGGTTAGCGGCAACAGGTAGCCCAATTGGCCAGTACTTTGGCTGGCACTTTTTAGGTTTTTATACTGCAGCAGAAATTGCTGATCCGAAAGTGGCAAAACCAACTACTGCAGTAGGCCCCGGGGATATGAAATACCAGGATTTAAATGGTGATGGTATTATCGATGACAGTGATAAGGGAATAATTGGCAAACCAAACCTGCCAAATACCACCTATGGCGCCAACTTTAATTTCGGTTATAAAAACTTTTACCTGAACGTATTCTTTCAGGGATCGTATGGTTACAGTACCCGTTTCCACTCCGAAACCATTGTGCCCGGAAACTCTAATTACCAACCGATACACTTAAACAGATGGACACCCGAAACGGCTGCTACAGCTACGTTCCCAAGGTTGGGGGGGAACGCAGTAACCAATTTTCCAAACGTATCCAATAACTTCTCTGATTTCTGGACCAGAAACAACTATTATGTGCGCTTAAAAACTGCCGAGATCAGTTATATGTTTCCCAATTCATTTGCCAAAAAACTGCGTGTATCAGGAATCAGGGTTTATGCCAATGGTAATAACCTGCTTACCTGGACAAACGTAACCGATTTGTATCAGGTTGACCCTGAAAATGGAAACAGTACCACTACTGTAATTAGTGTGTACCCTACGCAGCGCATTTATAACCTGGGTTTAAATGTTACATTTTAATTAAAAATGATTATGAAAAAGAAAATTTCAATCATAGCCTTATTTGCCATCATGGTTATAACCTATTCCTGTAAAAAAGGTGGTTTACTCGATGAAAGCTCTTCAACTGTTTTAAACGAAGAAACCACCTTTGCCGATAGTATCAATACCCAGGCCTTTTTAACCCGGATTTATCAGCAGGTAGGTTTTCAATACGATATCCAGTACCTTGATGCCGGCGGGCATGCGGGAGCTTCCGATGAGGGGGTTACAGGCCGTTACAACGGTACGCAGAACTCAGGTGTAATTATTGCCTTTGGTTTAATTTCCAAAAGCACTACCAACACTGATTTTAGAGACATGTGGTCGGTACCTTACCAAAATATCAGAAGGGTAAATGTACTTTTACAAAATATTGGTGGTGCTCCGCTTAGTGCAGCAACCAAAAAGGGGATGATAGCTGAGGCCCGTTATTTACGTGCCTGGTATTACTTCCTATTAATCAGGGCATTTGGTGGCGTACCATTACTGGGCGATAAAGTGTATGATATTACTGAAGATTTTACGCTCAAAAGATCAACCTATCAGGAATGTGTAAACTACATTGTTGCCGAGTGCGATGCAGCCAAGGCCGATTTGCCAACCAGTTTAACTATTCTGCCGCAAAATTACGGCCGCATTACCCAGGGTGCCTGCATGGGCTTAAAATCACGTGTGCTATTGTATGCAGCAAGTCCGCTATTTAATGGGGGGCAATATGCTACATCAGGCGAGGTACACGATTTAACCGGTTATGCGAGTTACGACAAAGAGCGCTGGAAAAAGGCCGCTGATGCTGCACTGGATATTATAAATACCGGAAACTACTCGCTTTATGTAGATAATGGCCCAACCAACAGACCTGGTTATGGCTTTTATAAGGTTTTTCAGATGCGTGTAAACAGCGAGTACTTGTTTGCAGCCATGCGTGGCGCACAACGCGAGTTCGAAAGCTTTTTACTGCCACAAAGCAGATCAGGAGGTTATGCCTTCACGGTAAGCCAGCAAATGGTTGATCGGTTCCCGATGGCCAATGGAAAAGCCATAACCGAAGCTGGTTCGGGCTACGATCCTGCCAATCCTTATGTTAGCCGTGATCCGCGTTTCGCCAATTCGGTAATTTATAACGGTGCTCCATGGATATTAAGCGGAAACAACAATGCGCCTGTATATACTTATGTAGGATCGGGTACTACCGATGCCGTGAGCGGGCCACTGGCTTTTAATGCCGGATATTTCCCCCGTAAATATTTGTTGGAAAACTCTACCGGAAATGGTGAAAGATGCTGGGGCCTGATCAGGTATGGCGAAATTTTATTGAACTATGCCGAAGCATTAAACGAATACAGCGGCCCAACAGCCGAGGTTTATGATGCATTAAGAAAAATCAGGGAACGTGCAGGTATTACACCAGGTGCCGATGGAAATTATGGTATTAAAGCCAATGCAACGCAAGATGAAATGCGTTTGCTGATTCAGACCGAACGCGGTGTAGAGCTGTTTATGGAAGAGCACCGCATGTGGGATGCCAGAAGGTGGAAAACCGCTGCGGTTGATTTTGAGAAACCAATTAGAGGCGTTAAAATTACCAAAACCGGAAATGTTTACAACTATGAATATGTAGATGTGCGTGAGCATCACTTCCCTGCACATTATGGTTTGTTCCCGATTTTGGCTTCTGAAATAGCTAAAAATACTGCCCTGATACAGAATGCAGGCTGGTAAAAAATAAAAAACGTATGGGGCTTTATCCCCAACAAATTTGGTTAGTTTGTGTTAGTTGGGCCACCTTGCCTTTGCTTGGTGGCTTTTTTACCTACCTGGCCAAACATCATAACATTTAACCTGAAATGCAGCAAAACTCATCATTAAAATATAACCGTTTAATTCATTGCAGCTTTTTCCTGTGGCTGTTTTTTTACATTCCATTGTGGTGTGCAGCGCAGGTGCCTGCCGGCGAAGTAAACTGGCCGGTATTTATGGCGAAGCAAAATTTAAAGTGGGATCAGCTCGGCAAAGATTACTATAGTGGGATTATTCTCGGAAACGGTTTGCTTGGAACCAACATCTATCAGGAAAACGACAGTTTAATCCGTTTTGATATCGGACGCACAGATGTGGTAGATCACCGCGAAAAACTTTTACCCAATGTAGGTAAATTGTATACCCAGGGGCGCTTGCCTATTGGTTATTTTACCCTTAAAACCGCAGGAAAAATAACAGGTGCCAAAATAGAACTTGATATTTACAATGCAACGTCCAGTGGAACAGTTTTTACCACGCAGGGCACAATAAGCTTTACCGCTTTTGTTGCCGCAACCCAGAATGTAATTAGTATTACAGCAAAAGGTACTGCGCAAGAGCAGGTAAGGGGTTGGAAATGGCATCCCGGAAAGAGCATTAGCCCGCGGTATTTTCAGAGCTACCCAACCGATAAGCCGGTAAACTATCCCGAAAATCCTCCTGTAAAAATGAGTACAGCAAATGGTTACACGCTTTGTAACCAGCCTTTACTTAATAACGGCGGTTATACTACGGCATATAAAATATTAAACAATAGTTATAGGCAACAGTTATTGGTAAGTGTAGGCTATGATGGCGAAGGCACTGCTGATGAAAATAAAGAAGCTACTGCTTACCTGCAAAAATTTGAGCAGGATAAACAAAGCAACGTAGCACACCGCAACTGGTGGCACCAGTATTACCAGAAAAGTTTTATTGCCTTGCCCGATAAGCGGATGGAAAACTTTTATTGGATACAGCTCTACAAACTGGCTTCAGTAACCCGGGCCGATAAACCTGTTGCCGATTTAATGGGGCCCTGGACTACCGCCACGCCATGGCCAGCTATTTGGTGGAACTTGAATGCACAGCTCACTTATTCGCCAATTTTTACTGCCAATCACCTCGAGCTGGGTGAATCGCTCTTTAAATCATTAAACCGTAACCGGCAAAACCTGATTAACAATGTGCCCGAAAAATGGCGTAATGATGCTGCAGCCATTGGTAGGAGCTCGGCCTTTGGCTTGGTAAGCCCCATCAGTGAGGCCGAAATCAGCAAAGGAACTTTTGAACCAGCCAATCTTACCTGGTTGCTTTATTATTACTACCAATATTATGCTTACAGCGGCGACGAACAAACGCTTAAGACCAAAATATTTCCTTTGTTAAAGCGATCGGCGAATTTTTTAATTCACCAGCTTAAGCCAGACGATCAGGGGATTTATCATTTTCCCATGTCGCATTCGCCCGAATATAAAAATGCCGAAGATGCCAATTATACTTTGGCCAGTTTAAGCTGGGCACTGCAAACACTGATTAAGGTAAACGATGAGCAAGAGTTAAATGATGCGGATGCCGGCAAATGGAAAACGATTTTAAAAAATCTTACGCCTTTCCCTATTGGTGAAAGTGGGTTTTTAATTGGTAAAGATGTACCCCTAAACAGTTCGCACCGGCATTATTCACACTTGCTGATGATTTATCCTTATAATCTCATTAACTGGGATCAGCCCGAAAACAGGGCGCTGATTAGCCAGTCGTTAAAAAACTGGCTTTCCTACAAAAGTGCATTGGCTGGTTTTTCGTTTACAGGAGCAGCTTCTATTTATGCAAGTACAGGCAATGGCGATATGGCCTATCAGTGGTTAAACGAATTGCTGGATCGTTTTGTGCAGGAAAACACGCTTTACCGCGAATCTGGCCCGGTTATCGAAACACCTTTGGCCGCCGCCACTTCCATACAGGAAATGCTTTTGCAAAGCTGGGGTAAGAAAATCAGGGTTTTCCCGGCAATCCCAAAAAACTGGCAAAATATATCGTTTAAACAATTGCTTGCAGAGGGCGCATTTTTGGTTAGTGCCGATATGCAGGATGGGCGCACGCAAAATATAAAAATAACCAGCTTAAAGGGAGGCAAACTTACTTTGGTAACCGATATGGATAAATTTACCATCCGTTCCAACAAACGCGGAAAGGTTGATTATCAGTTTCAAAAAACAGCCGAAAAAACCATAATCGAAATAAAAAAAACGATAAGTGGAGAAATGATACAGCTGGTTTCGGCTAGTTTTGAAGAAAAACCGATGCCCGCTTTTTCTTACACAAAATATGAAAACTGGTTTTGGGGCTTCAATAAAAAATAACAGATGTTTGCAGGAAAGAAAATCGTAAATTATAAAATATCATCTTTTAAAGCGTTTAGCATTGGTGCTTTAGGTGTACTGTTGCTTTTTGTTAATCAGGCAAAAGCACAGCAAGAACCCTATGATACCATTTTACAGCGCATTAATACCGATCTGCAAACTTTTGTTAAAGATAAAAACCTGGCAGCAGAAGTTAGTGTTAACCTGAAAAACCTGAATGCAGATGGTAGCTGGGCCGATATTAACTATGCGGATGCGCAATATGCCCCACTGAAAAGAATTAAGGATATGGCCACGGCTTATATCCGGCCTGCTAACAAATGGTATAATCATGCTGAGCTGCATGCATCAATTGTTAAAGCTTTACAAAACTGGTTCGATAAAAATCCAAAAAATAAAAACTGGTGGTATAACGATATTTTCTATCCACAGGCCATTGGGCAAACGCTCATTTTAATGCGCAATGCAAAAGTGCAGTTGCCTGCAGATCTCGAAAAGGCGTTGATTCAGCGTATGGTGATTCGTCGTTTTAGAACCGGCGATGGCGCCAATACTTCTGATGAAGCCCTGCACTACCTTTACCGGGCTTGTTTAACCCGCAATAAAGCTACATTAGATTCGGCCGGAAAGTATTTATTCGAACCCATTGCCATTACCGATGGAAAAGAAGGGGTACAGGTTGATGGCAGTTATTACCAGCATGGCAAGCAACAGGCTATTGCCAGTTATGGTCGCGTTTTTGCCGGTAACTCGGTAAATGCCGCATTTTATTTAAGCGGAACAGCTTATGCCTTACCTAAAGACCAACTGGCCATCCTGGTAAACTACCTTAAAAATACTTTTCTGCAAACCATCCGTGGTTCGTTTTACGATTTTAATGTACGCGGCCGCGGCATTAGCCGTAAAGATTCGTTAAACAGCGGTATGGGAGGTATGATTGAGAAAATTAAGCTGTTCGATCCCGAAAACGCCAGTTACTGGGAGGCTTCTGCGCTGCGAACAGCCAATAAAAAACCTGCCGATTACGGTATTGTGGCTAACCATACCCATTTCTGGAAAAGCAATTACACCTTGCACATACGGCCGGCCTATACCTTCAGCGTGCAAAGCTCATCTGATCGTACTTTACGTACCGAACGTGGAAATAACGAAAATATCTTGGGGAAATTTTTGCCCGATGGTGCAACCAATATCCAGCGCAGCGGGTCGGAGTATGCCAATTTAATGCCAGTATGGGAGTGGGATAAGATACCCGGAACTACCGGTAGGGATTATCCAGACGATGAGGGGGCAACCATCCACAAAGATTGGGGAATACCAGGAACAACGAAGTTTTCTGGTGGGGCAAGCGATGGCGTTTATGGCGTATCGTGCTACGATTTAAATTACGATAGTGTTCAGGCCAAAAAAGCCTGGTTCTTTTTCGATAAGGAAGTGGTTTGCCTGGGTGCTGGTATTACTAGTGAAGCCAAAGAAAGCGTGACTACTACGATTAACCAGGCCTGGTTGAGAGGCGTTATTAGCCGATCATCAACTGCAAAAGGCGAAAAAGGATTTTGGGCATTGCACGATAGTATCGCTTATATCTTTCCGGAGCGCAGCAATGTCGAAATCAGCAATGCCGTGCAAAGTGGTAGCTGGTATCGCATTAATCAGGGGCAGAGCAAAACCGAATTAACCGATAAGGTCTTTAAAATCTGGGTTAACCATGGTATAGCGCCTCAAAATGCCAGTTACCAATATATTGTTATTCCCGGCATTACTGTTGAGGGCATAAAAAAATACAATCGTTCTGTGATACAAATTTTAAAAAATACCGCTGAACTACAGGCCGTAAAACATACCGTTTTAAACATGGTGCAAGCCGTATTTTACAAGCCGGGAACACTGGTTTATGATGGTGGCTCCCTTACGGTAGACCAGCCTTGTACCGTGTACATCAAAAATTTAAACACCAAAAATCCTGTGCTTTATATTGCCGATCCTGCACAAGAAAAGGCATCCATTCAGGTACAGTTTAAACCTGCCGGCTCAACAATACCTAAAAATATAACCTGTAAGCTGCCTGAGGGAGCCTTTGCCGGTGCCACAGCAAGTTTTAAAATAGAGTAACACACATAAATTTATGAAACCATCAGGATTTGCCCCTTAAAAACCGGCTTAACCTGATATTGAAAAACAAAACAGATCAAATGAAAAAAATTAACCTAGCCGCTACATTGCTCCTTTTTGTGGGGAGTGTTTCGTATGCCCAGAGCCCCAAAAAACCGATGGCTCAATTAATTAACGATGAATTTAAATTTGCAGCCAGCCAGTATCAGGTATTGGCCAAAAATATCCCTGCAGGTAAAACGCCGCAGAGTTTCGATAAAGGCAAATCTGTTAATTACGATATTAAATGGTGGTGTAGTGGTTTTTACTCGGGTAGTTTATGGTACATTTACGAGCAAACTAAAAATGAGCAGGTAAAAAATGAGGCTGAGGCGGCACTGAAAGTATTGGAGCCCAACCAAACTTTTACGGGTAACCACGATCTTGGTTTTATGATGTATTGCAGTTTTGGTAACGGGTACCGCATCACTAAAAATCCAGCCTATAAAGAAATTATCCAGCGTTCTGCACAATCGCTTTCTACGCGTTTCAGGCCAAAAATTCAGGTTATTCAATCGTGGGATAAGAACAAGTATTGGGAGTGTCCGGTAATTATTGATAATATGATGAATCTGGAAATGTTAAACTGGGCCAGCGATAACGGAGGAAATCCAAAATATAAAGAAATTGCCGTCACACACGCCAATACAACTATCAAAAATCATTTCCGCCCCGATTTTAGTTCTTACCATGTGGTTGATTATAATCCGCAAACTGGTGATGTGCTTAAGAAAGCAACCTGGCAGGGTGCTGCAAACTGCTCGGCATGGTCGCGCGGGCAAGGATGGGCTTTATACGGTTATACCATGATGTACCGTTTTACAAAAGATCAGAACTATTTAAAACAGGCTAAAGGAATTGCCAACTATATTTTAAACCATCCGAACCTGCCTGCAGATAAGATTCCGTACTGGGATTTTGATGCTCCTTTAATTCCATATGCCAAACGCGATGCTTCTGCAGGTGCAATTATTGCTTCGGCACTGCTTGAATTGGGACAATATACCGATGGCAAGGAAAAAGCTGATTTTAAATCGGCCGCAGAGACCATGATTTATTCATTAGCCAGTGATACTTATCGTGCCAAAGCTGGCGAAAACGGGGGCTTTTTACTGATGCACAGCACTGGGGCTTTTCCGTTAAACAGTGAGATTGATGTGCCACTTGTTTACGCCGATTATTACTACTTAGAGGCACTGGCCCGCTATAAAAAATGGTATTTATAGAAAACTGTTAAACAAGAGGTTTGTATATATTTTATTCAGGATGTAGATTAGACTTGATTTTGCATTAAATTAATGTTTATGGGTTAAGGCACCTAACCGTTAATACTGATGCAGACCGTGCCACTTAGACCCGATCCGATAGCTATCGGATGTAGTGAACACGGAGCCCGATGAAGCATCGGGCGAAGTAAAACGGAAAGCGGGATGAAACCTAAATAGTAGCTTGTAACTTGCTCTCCGAATAATATTAAACTTTTAATACCACTCAAATTATTATTAAATAAACTATAATGAAATATAAACTGATTTTTGCTTTCCTGCTGATTTTTACGCAGCTGGCAAATGCGCAAAATAAAAAAACAACTACAGGCGCAGAAGACCGTGCCATTTGGGTAAAACATTTGTACCGTATAGCCTATCCGGTAATCTATAACCTGGCCAATGAAACTTTAAAAAAGAATATGCCAGTAGAAAAAGCGCCTGGTTATGGCTTAAATGCCGCCAAAGTTACCTATCTCGAAGCATTAGGTCGTACTGTGGCCGGTGTGGCACCGTGGCTGGCTTTACCTGATGACGAAACTGCAGAAGGCAAGCTGCGGAAAAATATGCGTACCGAGCTTTTAAAGGCATTAACCAATTCGGTAAACCCCGAGAGTCCGGATTATATCAGTTTCCGATCAGAAAGTCAGCCGATTGTTGATGCGGCCTATGTAGCCCATGCTTTTTTACGTGCACCAAAAGCCTTGTGGGAGCCACTTGATGAAACCACTAAAAAGAGATTTATCGAAGAGTTTAAATCGCTGCGCACCCGTACCGGCGCATACAACAACTGGTTATTGTTTGCGGGCTTAAGCGAAGGCTTTTTATTAAGCATTGGCGAGCAGTACGATCCGGCTCGCGTACAGTTTGCTATCAATAAAATGAAAGAGTGGTATGTAGGCGACAGCTGGTATAGCGATGGCGAAAAATTCAGCATGGATTATTACAATTCTTACGTAATACACCCCATGCTGGTTGATCTTTTAAAAGTGCTGGTTGATAAGAAAAAAGCGCAACAAGCCGATTACGATCTGGCTTTGAAACGGATGGTACGTTACTCAGAATACCTGGAGCGGATCATTTCTCCGGAAGGAACTTATCCGGCATACGGCCGTTCCATTACCTATCGTACTGCCGCTTTTCAGGCTTTGGCACAGGTTGCCCTGATGGAAAAACTGCCCGAATATGTTAAACCTGCACAAGTACGCGGTGCTTTAACCAAAGTAATTTATAACCTGTATAATGGCAATCAGAATTTTGACGATAAAGGCTGGCTGGTACTGGGTTTTAACGGGCATCAGCCAGAAATTGCAGATATTTATACTTCTACAGGCAGTTTGTATATGGCTACCCTTGGCTTTTTAACCCTGGGTTTGCCAGCCGATAATAAATTCTGGACCGATGCACCAGCACCATGGACGAGTTTAAAAGCCTGGAGCGGAGAAACGATAAAAAAGGATTATAAAGTTGAGTATTAATACCAATAATCAATATCGTATAAATATATTTGCGGGTAAGATTTGATCCTACTTCAAATCTTACCTCACAACTCAATTTTTAACCAATGAACAAATTCGAAAGCCGTTACGCTCAGAGCCCAAAAGAAGTTAAACAAATGGATACCGCTGCTTTGCGGGATAATTTCTTAATTGAAAACGTGTTTGAAGCCAACCAGGTAAACTTAACTTTATCTCATTTTGACAGGTATATTGTGGGTGGCGCCATGCCAATTGACCAGAAAATAGCCCTGCCAAACCCTGATGATTTAAAAGCAAATTACTTCTTAGAACGCAGAGAACTGGGTATTATTAACGTAGGTGGAAAGGCAATTGTTACCGCTGATGGCGAAACTTACGAATTGGATTACAAAGAAGCTTTATATATTGGTAAAGGCACTAAAGAAGTGTTTTTCGAATCGGCTGATAAAGGTACGGCTGCAAAGTTATATATCAACTCGGCGCCTGCACACCATACTTACCCAACCAAAAAAGTAAGCAAAGCCGAGGCCGAAATTGTTGAACTGGGGACACCGGAAACAGCAAATCACCGCATCATTAATAAATTGTTGGTAAACAGTGTTTTGCCAACCTGCCAGTTACAGATGGGAATGACCGAATTAAAATCGGGCAGTGTTTGGAATACTATGCCTGCACATACGCACGACAGGAGAATGGAGGCTTATTTTTATTTTGAAGTTCCACAGGGGCAAAGCGTTTGTCATTTTATGGGCCAGCCGCAAGAAACACGCCACATTTGGATGCAGGGCGATCAGGCGGTAATTTCGCCAAACTGGTCAATCCACTCAGGTGCGGGTACCAGTAACTATACCTTTATTTGGGGTATGGCAGGCGAAAACCTGGATTATGGCGACATGGACCACTGCGCCATTACAGAACTGAAATAAACCGTCATCTCGACCGAAGCGGAGAGATCTTACAAAAGTATCAATAGAAAACACATGTCAAACGTATTTAATTTAGCAGGTAAAACTGCTTTAGTTACCGGTTGCAAGAGAGGAATTGGAAAAGCCATGGCTTTAGCACTTGCAGAAGCAGGTGCCGATGTTATTGGTGTATCGGCCAGCCTTGAATTGCAAGGTAGCGCCATAGAAAAAGAAGTTTTAGCCCTGGGTCGTAAGTTTTATGCTTACCAGTGCGATTTTGGTAAACGCGAAAACACATTGGCATTTGCTGCACAGGTAAAAGCCGATCATCCGGTAATTGATATTCTGGTAAACAATGCCGGAACCATTTTGCGTAAACCTATTGCCGAACATCCTGATGAATATTGGGATGAGGTAATTGCGGTAAACCAAACTGCTCCGTTTATTTTAACCCGCGAAGTAGGCAGGGATATGGTAGCAAGAGGTAGTGGAAAAGTAATTTTTACTGCATCGCTGTTGTCATTTCAGGGTGGCATTACTGTACCAGGGTACGCCGCCAGTAAAGGTGCAATTGCTTCTTTAACCAAAGCATTTGCTAACGAATGGGCAGCTAAAGGTGTTAATGTAAATGCCATAGCACCAGGTTATATTGCAACCGATAATACCACAGCTTTACGCGAAGATCAGGATCGTAGTACCTCAATTTTATCACGTATTCCGGCAGGAAGATGGGGTAACCCAGAAGATTTTAAAGGACCAACTTTATTCCTTGCTTCAGCCGCAAGTGACTATGTTCACGGAACGATCTTAACTGTTGATGGCGGCTGGATGGGACGATAGGTTAGTTCGAAGTCTGCAGTCTTCAGTCCGGAGTCTGGATTTATAATAAAAAACCTCGCAGGTTTTTAAAACCTGCGAGGTTTAATACTTGTGACTAGTAAAGTTTATAGATCTCCGTAATATCTTTCAAGATTTTTTCAAAATCGATTTTCAGATCAATTAAACGGCCTGTTCTGATGTCAAAAACCCAGCCTTGAACGGTTAAGCCACGGTGTACAATGGCTTCCTGTACAGCTGCTGTTTTAAGCAGGTTAACACATTGTTCCTGTACATTTAGCTCAACCAGGCGGTTATAACGTGCATCTTCATCGGCAATGGCATTCAATTCATCTTTATGTAAACGGTAAACATCGCGGATATTTCTTAACCATGGGTTTAAAATGCCTAAATCTGCTGGCTGCATGGCTGCTTTTACACCACCACAGTTATAGTGGCCACAAACTACAATGTGGTTTACCTTTAGGTGTCTTACCGCGTAATTTAAAACGGTCATTACGCTTAAATCTACGTTGTTTACCAGGTTGGCAATGTTACGGTGTACAAAGGCCTGTCCCGGCTGTATTCCCATTAAATCTTCTGCCGTAACACGACTGTCAGAACATCCAATGTATAAAAATTCAGGGCTTTGTCCTTTAGCCAGATCGCTAAAATAGTCCGGATTGATGGAAAGTTTTTCTGCAATCCATTTTTCGTTATTCTTAAAAACTTCTGCTACATTCATAATTTATTTGGATAAGTTTATGTTATTCAATGGAAAAGATATAGTATTTATACGGGCATAAAACTATAAAAGATTTCCAGATTTTGATAACAAATTAAGCTGCTAAATGTTTAGTGCTTTGTATGAAATTATGGCAGGCATTGGCGCAAAGGGGAGGGATTTCTGTCGTAATAACACAGAAAATCATTTTGAATACTTCCTAAGCTTAATGTTTGACCAAACTTAGGAAGTAGCCATTTTCTTAGCTGGCAACAGCTACCACATTCTTATTGATGTGGTTAGGAAGTTCCTCAAGGGTGTATAAGCTAACCAATGATTCTCTTAAAACATTTTTGGAATCGTACCATACATTATCCTGAGTGAAGTGACAAACACCTTTGGTAAGTTCGGTAATAATGGCGCCGATTAAGGTGCCAAAGTGATTTTCAAAAACATCACCGGCATGGTATTTAATCGAAAATACCTTATTGTAATTTTGCAGTTGTGCTTCTATTTCGGCACTTAACTTAATGGTTTTAACTGCTTTCTTTTTCTTCTTCTTTTTAAAAAGCGCAGTTAACTTCTGGATAAAACTTTGTTTAATGATTTTATCTTTAAAAAGCTTTTTCTTGTATTCTTTTAGATCGAAAGGTTTAATTGACGTGCTAAAATTCAGCTTTAAATTATTTTCATTAAATATTTCTAAACTTGGCTTTTCCCATTTAAATACAATGGGTAAATTCCCGTTCGAATTTCTGAATGAAAATGATGAATTAATGTCTAAAACACTTTCGTGTTCGTTTAGACGTTTTAAAATTGTTGGAATTAAATCGTCTGTTAAGGCGTTGGTGTAGATGTGTATAAAAGCACTCATTTTGTTAATAAGATTACTGAAATCAATAAAATAGCAATTTCGGTGAACCGTTTTTTGCATTAATTCTATGATAATTAAGGATATCGACGAATAGGTGGCTATTGTATAAATGGCCAGATACCGTTAACTCGGAAATCTTAAAAAGATTGGAAGGTAAGTTTTTTTCATATTTAGGTTTTTTTGTGTGTAATTGTTTAGTTTGTTTTTTGTCTGGTAAACGTATGCCGCAATGAAAACGTTACAGCTGTAAAAACAAAAATGTTTATAGCAATAATTATACCATAAAGTTGTAAGGATTACTTTAGCCGGTCTACCAGCTTTTTTATGTTTGCAGTTTGCAGCATGTTTTTAAACTCAGGTGTATCCTGATTGCCTTTCTCTATGAGTTGCTTTAAGCTTCTGTTAAAGCTTCTTACTGAAATGCCGAGGTATGCAGCCATATCGTCTTTTGAGAGTGAAATGCTTTCATTTGCCTGTAACTGCAGCAGTTTCAATAACGCATATTCAACAGTATATAATTGCTGAAAAGAGGCTCTTGTGCTGGTTTGGATTATCCGGGTTGATAGCTCCTGGAGTAAGATGGTAGTAAATTCGCCACTTTTTTGTATCAGTGAGAGGAAAACATGATCGGGGATGACGTAGGCCGTTACTTCACTTATGGCAGCTACGTTGCATAAACAGTCAATTTTTTTCAATGCCTCCAGTTCGCCAACAACTTCGCCCTTGCCTAAAAACTCGATAATGAAATCTTTGCCGTTTTCTTCGGAGATAAAACACTTGCTTATTCCTTCTTTAATGATATAAATATTGCTGATTTTATCGCCCTGCTCTATTAAACGATAGCCAGGCCTAAAGCTTTTAAGGCTAATGTTTTCGCTTTCATTTTCTCTGCAAAAACGCTCAATAAAGGATAAAAAATCGAGATTTGTTCGTAACATATTTTTTCTCGCCGAGACAAATGTCCTTTTTTATGGGAGTTGCCGGCTTTACTTTTGTGGCACTAAAGTAAGCATAACCATGAACAATCAGATTACCGTAATTGCTTTTGATGCTGATGACACCCTTTGGGTAAACGAACCTTACTTCCGCGAAACTGAAGATAAATTTGCGGCCCTGCTGGAAGACTTCATGCCACGCCACAGTTTAATTGTAGAACTTTACAAAACAGAAATTGCCAATTTGCCACTCTATGGCTTTGGTATTAAGGGGTTTATGCTCAGTATGATCGAAACGGCATTGAGGGTCACAATGGGGAAAAATGACCCCAAAGTTGTGGAAATGATAATCGAACTGGGGCAGGAAATGTTAAACAAACCCATTGAGCTGCTGGATGGGGTAGAGGAAGTACTAAAGGCGCTGCACGGAAAATACAAACTGGTGGTGGCTACCAAAGGAGATTTGCTCGATCAGCAAAGGAAATTGACCAAATCGGGTTTAGACCATTATTTCCATCACATCGAAATTATGAGCGATAAGCAGGAAAAGGATTATCAAAAACTATTGAAACACCTGGATTGTAATCCCGAATCATTTCTAATGCTGGGCAACTCCTTGAAATCTGATGTATTACCGGTACTTAACATTGGCGGTCATGCCGTTCACATCCCGTACCACACCACCTGGGTGCACGAAAGTATCGACCATACCATCGAGCATCCCAATTTTTACGAGATGGAAAGCTTGTCAGAAGTTTTAGTCAAATTAATTGAATGAAAGAGAAAATAGATATAGACACCTGGATCAGAAAAGATCACTTTAATTTTTTTAGCACCTTTGGGGAACCATTTTTTGGTGTTACCGTAGATTTAGATTGCACGGCTACCTACAAGGAAGCTAAAGAGAAAGCAGTTTCGTTTTTCCTGCTTTATTTACACAAATCGCTGGCCGCCGCCAATGCCATCGAGCCTTTTAGTTACCGCATTATTGATGGCGAGGTTTGGAAATACGACTGTGTAAATGCTGCGGCCACCATTAACCGCCCAAATGGTACTTTTGGTTTCGGTTACCTCGATTTTTATGCAGACTTTAACGAGTTTAAACTGTTAGCCGATCAGGAAATTGAAAAAGTACAGGCTACAACAGGCTTAATTCCATCTGCTTCGGGCGAAAATGTAATCCATTATTCGGCACTGCCCTGGTTAAACTTTACTTCATTATCTCATGCCCGCAATTTTGCTTTTCAGGATAGCTGCCCAAAAATCTCTTTTGGCAAGGTGAGGGATGAAAACGGAAGAAAAATAATGCCGGTTTCGATTCATGTTAACCATGCTTTAATGGATGGCTACCATGTGGCTCAATTTGTAGATGCCTATCAGGCGCTGTTAAATCAAAAATAGCCTGGAAGGTTAGCTAAAATAACAGCCAATTATGGCTTTTTGGGGTGTTTGCGGCCGTTTTTGTACTACGTTTATCGCACCGCAATAAAAAAATCAATTATCATTTGCTTTCGATAAAGTATTTGCTATTTTTGCAGCACAAGCAGCGAACGCTTGTCTCAATGATCCTATTGGTTATTCAGGTTTGGTTATTGAATATTCAAAAAATGGGGGATTAGCTCATTTGGCTAGAGCGCTTGCCTGGCAGGCAAGAGGTGACCGGTTCGAATCCGGTATTCTCCACAACGTAAGCCGATTTATTAATTTAGATCGGCTTTTTTGTTTCATCATCTTTTTTGTTTGCGAATTAGCCAAAAGCCAATCAAAGTTGCCAACAGTGCGAAAAAGAATATCCAGGATAATTTTTCGATTTTGAATGTAAGGAAAGAAAGCGGGCGGTCAAGCACTATGGCGAAAAGTTGGGTAATGCAATATATACCACCAAACATGAAAAGGAACATCCCGAGATACACTAGAATTCTGTTTGAAAAACTCATTTTACTTAGATTTAGATAGATAAAAAGCTGCAGTTTTTTAATTTGGTCATCACGGCGCTGCTTTCATTGCAAATTAATTTCGCTTTGTTTAGTTGTATCTGCTCCGATTAGCATTGCCTTACTTTAGTGGAAGCATCGTAAGGCCAAGCCACGAACTCATATAGATTATAAAGATTATAGAATCTGCAAGAGTTACCTTTTTGTTTTCAAATATATCTAGTCCATTTTTTGCAGGTGCTACAAACTCCCGGTTCTGCAACTTTAAACTAAGGTATCTAAGCAGCTGAAAGAGTAACAAAAGAACGATGGTATTTGATAAAAATACGCTTGGATTTCCTGCGTACATTTCAAGAGCAGGATTTTCTTTGAAACAAAAGAAAAGTATCAGATGTACTATGCCAAAGCCAAACCAAAGTAAGTATGCCTTGAAATTGCGTAGCGATGTGTATAATCCAAAGTACATACTCAATTGTGATATTACTGCGTACATAATTATTATAATCTGCTTAGTTTCCGGTTTAGCAAAAAGAAGAGTCAGAATTACGCACATTGTAGTTAAAGAATATAAAAGCATGCAAATGCTTTCCCATTGTTTTAAGCTATCATAATAAATAAATGACTTAGGGTTTCCCTTTTTTCTCATTGTAATGATTGATCTAACTAAAGTAACGAATTTCAGTATTTGCTATAGGTGGCGTAATAATTATATCCCAAATCGTTTACCATAATGAGTCATTATCTGAATAAGCTCCACAGCATAGTTAACAGAAATTTTCACAACAGCATTGCCACTATAGTTTATGGTTAATGCATACTCATTTACATTAAAACCTATATATAATTTCGTTTCGCCTAAATCCCAATAAACGAGATCATTTTCGGTTCTATAGAACTGTCCTAGGTAGGGTTCTTTAATATAATCAGGGTTATGCCAAACGGTTTCAGCTAAAGATGTCAGTATAGCAATTAAGCTTTCAGTGTCTTCTTGGGTTAATAAGCAGCTTTCGCTGTTTTCCTGATCCAGCTCCAGGTGTATTTTATCGCCATCTTTAAATAGTAAAAGACACCCTCTTTTAACCAGCCATTTATAAACTTGTTGTTCCTGGTTGTGCATGTTGCTTAGTTATTTTGTGGTGTCCACATGCTGAAAAACTTAAACATTTTAGTGTATTCTTCCCGGGGTGAAAAGGCGATACAAACTTCCTGATTGTCTAAAGCCGATTCTGTTAGCACCAAATGGTCTGCCTCCTTTTTGGCATTTTCAAACTCTTTTTCAGAAACCACGCAAACCACTTTTTTAAAAATGCCGTTAATCCAGGTTTGCATGTTTGCTGTATGTTCAAATTTTCTAAAGCAGGCCAGGGAGGCATGCGCTGCAACTAAAGGTACCATTTTATCTGGTACTGCTCTTTTAACTAAAATATACATCTTCATGAATAGGGCGTTTACCATAAACTTAAGAAAAATTGTGAGGTTGAAGAAGTTTATCTGCTAAGAGGAGCAATTCTACATTACCAGTCATTAAATGGTAATCTTACTTTATCAATCAGTAGACCGCAAAAAGGGGCGGTCGGCATTACTTTCCATAAATACTTTCCGGTACTCACGTGGAGATATACCCTGATGCAGCTTAAACTGTCTGTTAAAATAAGAAACATTATCAAAACCGCAGGCATAACAAATGGCTGTGATGTTGTTCTCTTTGCCAATCAGCAATTTTGTGGCATGGCTTACCCTGATCTCATTTACAAACTGTGAGAATGTTTTGTGGGTGCTTCTTTTAAAATAACGACAAAATGCGGCTTTGCTCATACAGGCAATAGAAGCAGCCGACTCAATAGCAATCTCCTGATGATAATTTTCGAATACATAATTGAATATCGAAGCCAGTTTTTTAGCGTCGCTTTCTTTATAACGTATTTTTTTGATATCGTCGGTAATGAGTAATGCGCCTTTCTTGCTGGTCTGAGAAAGTTCTTCCAATATCTGTAGCAAAAGGATCAGATTTTTCAATTGCTGGTTGGGTTGAAAGTCAAAGAAGCGGCTACTGATGGAAGACTCAGCAGTGCCGAACTTTATACCATATACCGACTCTTGCAACAATTCTTTCACTGCCCTCAGCTCCAGGGTTTCAAAAAAATCCTTTCCCATAAAATCTGCCGAGAATTGCACTACAATGGCATGCGCTACTTCTTCCTCCATCGCAGTCAAAACATCACTCGAAAAACAGTGTACCAGTCCCGGTCCGAACATAAAAATCTCGCCTTCGTGATAACGAATAACCTTATTGCCCACATACACCTGACCTGAGCTTTTAACAATCAGGATTAATTCGTAGCCGTGGTGAAAATGAAAGGTATTGGTAAACTGTGGCTGACAGTATTCTTTGATGGCGAAACTGGCATCTTCAGGAGTGGAAATCGGTCGGTAAGAAACTTTCATAATTACTGCTTTTTGGTACAATACTTATTTTTGAACGCTAAATTTGGCTACTAATGTAAATATAGTATCAAAAATGAGCAAATGAAGTATTTTTATTTCCATTGAAATCTGAATAAGTTTGTTTTACAAGGATGCCGTTGTGCGGTGTCTATAAGCTACTAACCAAAAATATTTTATCCGTTATGGAACTTGCGATACACAATTGGATGCGTGCCGAAACCATTGAAACAACGATACGAAGAGTTGCAGCAATTGGTTATAACAGGCTCGAAATTGCCGGAAACCCCGATCAGTACAATACAAAGGAGGTAAGAAAGCTAATGAAGGAACACGGCCTGAGTTGCTGGGGTTCTGTAACACTAATGCTCGGTGAGCGTAACCTGCTGGCCCGTAACGAGCAGAAGCGTGCGGCTTCCATCCAATACGTAAAAGATGTAGTGAAAATGGTGAAAGAGCTGGATGGCCACATGGTTTCTGTTGTGCCTGCTACCGTAGGTAAGTTAGTACCCGATGGCCGGCCGGAAGAGGAATGGGGCTGGGCTGTTAACGCGATGAAAGAAATATACGAATACAGTGAAGCCGCAGGTGTATTGCTGGGTATTGAGCCCATCAACAGGTTCGAAACCTATTTTATCAACCGTGCCGAGCAGGCCCTGATGCTGGCAGCAGCTGTAGGCCCCAATTGTGGTGTATGCCTCGATACCTTTCACATGAATATCGAAGAAACGGATCTGTTCGAATCTATTAGAAAAGCCAAAGGGAAACTGGTAGGTTTTCATGTGGCCGATAATAACCGGATGGCACCTGGAATGGGCAACCTGAACTGGCAAAAGATCATCGATACCCTTCGGGAAATAAATTATAATGAGGTACTTTCTGTAGAGTTCTGCGCACCCTTAGATCGTACCCCGGCTAATCCTTATCCCGGTGCTGTAGATGAAAAGCCTGAAAACCTTAGCCCTGAGCAGGAGAAATTCCTGATCGATCATGGCAGCTCATCTGTTACCGATGCATTTTATACCATGCTAACCCAACAATCATTTAATACTTTATCAAAACTTATTTAAATTGAAAATCACAAACGTAGAAGCATTTTGGTTACGTTGCCCCATACCCGAAGCCAAACAACATATATCAGATTACGGGCTCCTCACCAATTTCGATATGACCCTTGTAGTCATAACAACGGATACAGGCTTGCAGGGCTTTGGAGAAGCTAAGGCTGCGGTCGGCTCTTCCGGTGTATGTGCTTCCATTGTAAATTGCATCGAAAATGAACTAAAGCCTGTATTGCTGGGCAAGTCAGTAAAAGACATTACCCGGCTGTGGGAAGAAATGTATAATGGAACAAGGGATCACTACGCCTTGTCGAGGGGGCGAAAATTTCCTATTCTCGGGCGGCGGGGGCTTACCGTATCGGCCATGAGTGGGATTGATACCGCACTGTGGGATTTGAAAGGGAAAATGCTGAACGTTCCGGTATTGGATTTACTTGGCGGTGCCTGCAGAGAGAAAATGCCTGCTTACGCCAGTGGAGGTTGGGCAGACGTAAACCATATAGGCGAACAGTTAAACGGATATGTGAGTAAAGGTTTTCGGGGAGTGAAAATGCGTGTAGGTGTAATGGACGATACTGTGCAGAAAAGTATAGATAGGGTAAAAGCAGCCCGAGCAGCGCTGGGCCCCGACATTAAGTTAATGGTTGATGCGCACGGCACATTCAGCGTACCCGAGGCTAAACAATTTTGCAGCGGGGTAGAAGATTGTAACATTTATTGGTTTGAAGAACCGGTAAGTCCCGATAATAAAAAAGGAACAGCAGAAGTAAGGGCTGCTACACATATCCCCATTGCAGCAGGCGAAAGTGAGTATACCAGTTTTGATATTCACGATCTTTTGCAAATCAGGGCTATAGATGTTGTTCAGCCCGATGCGGCCATTATCGGTGGTATATCAGAAGCCATGCGCGCCGGGCATCTGGCCAGTGTACACCAGGTAGAGCTGGCACCGCATTGCTGGGGCTCCGCATTTTCTTTCATGGCAGGGTTAACCGTAGCGTTTGCCTCGCCCGCGGCAACAATTATTGAGTTCTCTCTGGGAGGAAATCCCATGATGTACGATTTGGTAAAAGAACAAATTAATGTAATTAACGGCGAAATCGCTGCACCTGCAGCACCAGGATTGGGATTAACGCCTGACTGGGATTTTGTAAAACAGTTTAAACAGCCGGTATAAAATAATTAATTATGGCAAAGGCACTTAAAATTAATCACGTAACGCTCATCGTAGATAATCTGGAAAAAGCAGGTGCGTTCTACACCCAGGAACTTGGCCTTGAGCCGCTTCCTGCTTTTCAGTTCGATTACCCTGTAATGTTTTTCAGGTTTAATGATGAGCAACAACTGCATATTTCTGAATGGGACGACCAGACCTCTTTTCGCGGGCATATTTGTGTGCAGGTAGACGATTTCAGTAGCATTTTTTTTCGTATGAAAGCATTGAATGCCATTGATATTAATCCCTGGGGAAAAGTGAGGAAATTGCCTGACGGAGCCATGCAGATGTTTGTGCGCGATCCCGCTGGTAACCTGGTCGAAATTTCTTCTATCCCCGGGTCGGAAGTGGATGAGCAGATCTTTAAAGATGAACTGTACGAAGAAGGCTTATACGTTTCGAAGAGGAACGATTACAGAGGCTTAAAATCTGATAACGCTACTTTATACCATAAAAAGTAATGAAGAAAAACGTATTGTTACTCGAAACCATTGCGGATGAGGCACTTGCTCTACTGGAGGAAAATGCGAATGTATTTGAAGGATATACAGAAGACGGGCTAAATGAGGTTTTGGTACGCGTAGAAATACATGCAGCTATTACCAGGGGCAAGGGACAGATTGATAAGCACCTGATGGATGGTTGCCCGGATTTGGAGGTGGTAGCCAGGTGCGGCGTTGGACTTGATAATGTGGATGTGGCTGAGGCGACGGCAAGAAAAATAAGGGTAGTTAATGCGCCGGGCAGTAATGCGGCCACTATTGCCGAACATACGCTTGCCTTAATGCTGATGTTAATGCGTAATTTATATCAGTCGGTAGAACGTGTTAAACAGCATGACTGGAACTGGCGTAATCAATATGCCGGCGATGAACTGAATGGCAAAACGCTGGGTATATTGGGGATGGGAAATATAGGCAAACGTGTGGCGAAACTGGGTGAGGCCTTTGGTATGAAGGTGCTGTATTGGAGTAGAACAACACAGAACCTGCCAATGGACGAGATTTTAAAACAATCGGATGTTATTAGTTTACATCTTCCTTTAACTCAGGAAACGAATGAGATCATTGGTGCAGCGCAACTGGCCTTAATAAAACCTACAGCATTCCTGATCAATACAGCAAGGGGAGCGCTGATCAATCATGCAGCACTTCTCGATGCCCTGAATGCCAATACCATTGCCGGCTTTGCCGCAGATGTGCTGCCGGATGAACCACCGGTGGAGAATCTTTCGGTAGTACAGCATCCGCATGCACTTATTACACCGCATACTGCCAGTCTTACAGCTGCTACCTACCAACGCATGTGCCTGCTTACTGTGAAAAATGTGCTCGCTATACTTGGTGGCGGAGCGGCTGAATTAAATAGTGTATATAATCGCGATTCCTTTATTTGATAACCATTAATCCCTAATAAAATGAATAATTTTTGTGTTGGTTTTTTATTAACCCTGAGTACCATTTTTTGCTGTTCGGCATCTGCGCAAAAAGTTAAAAAGCCGCTGGTTGTTTTTGTTTGTGGCGATCATGAATATAGTGGAGAAGAAACGCTACCCATTGTTGCTGCAGAACTTGAAAAGAACTATGGCATGAGAACAGTTGTACTTAAGGCATCGCCCGACCACAATAGCGAAGAAAATATTCCCGGACTGGAAATATTAAAAGATGCAGATTTAGTTGTTTTTTATTTGCGCTGGAGAAGACTTCCTGCCGAACAACTTGCGCATATTGATACCTACTTGAAGTCGGGGAAACCAGTAATGGGCTTTCGTACCACTACACATGCGTTTAATTTCCCCAAAGGGCACCCCAGCGAAAAATGGAATGCTTTCGGCGAATTTGCCTTAAATGCGCCTCCGGGGTGGGGAGGGAAGGCTAAACACACACACTACGGACACACCAGCAGTACCGATGTGAGTGTTATTCCCGCGCAAGCCAATAACCCTATCCTTACCGGCGTGGCAAAAGATTTTCACGTTCGCTCATGGTTGTACCATGTGGTGCCTGATTATCCTTCAAACGGATCAACTCCATTGCTTACCGGCACAGCGGTGAAACCCGAAAGGCCTGCAGTACAAAATCCTGTCGCCTGGACCGGCATCAATTCTTTCGGTGGGAAGGTTTTTATGACCACCATGGGGCATCCCGAAGATTTCAGGGTTGAAGCTTTCCAACGGCTTGTAATTAACGCCATTCATGACGAATTAGGTTTGAAGGTACCAAAGAAATGGAAAGGTAAAATGGATATCCAGGTACCCTATCGTGTTGCTAAGTAAACTTGTGTAAAGATGACGAGAATAATCAAAATCAGCCTGTTGTGCCTCATCGCCTTAGTACCTGCGATGATATTGATAAACGCCTTTAAATATAAATCTTCGCCGCTTGCTGTTGCTAAAGGTACACGCATTGCCCTGATCGGCAATAACCTGGGCTCGAGGATGATCAATTACGATAATTTTGAAACAGAATTGCAGCTCCGTTTCCCCACGCAACAATTGTTCATTCGCAATATGTGCAACCCGGCAGAAACGCCCGGCTTCAGGCCTCATGCCGCCAGGAATTCTCCATGGGCGTTTCCCGGTGCCGAAAAGTTTCAGGTAGAGCGTGCTAACCTGGTTAAAAGAAAAGATGCAGGTGGCACATTAGAAATGGAAGATCCGGGTCAAGGCTTTTTTGAAACACCCGATCAATGGCTTACCAGGTTAAAAACAGATGTGATCATTTCCTTTTTTGGATTTAACGAATCTTTTGAAGGACCAGCGGGGCTCGAAAATTATAAAGCCGAACTGGATGCGTTTATCAAATGGACACTGAAACAAAAATATAATGGTACTTCAACGCCAGAGCTTGTCATCGTATCGCCTATTGCATTTGAAAACGTAAAGGGCAAAACCCAGTATGATTTGCCAGACGGTAAAAAGGAAAATGAAAACCTGCTGCTGTATACCAATGCCATGAGAGAAATTGCGGCTGCAAACAGGGTTCGCTTTGTTGATATATTTAACCCAACATTGGCGTGGTATAAAAATGCCCCGAGCCCCTTAACCGTTGATGGTTCTCAACTCAACGAAGAAGGATATAAAAAACTGGGGGTTTTGCTTGCCGATCAGATTTTTGGAGAAAAGGCATCAGAAGCAGAAAATAACCGGAAACTGGTGCACGATGCTGTAATGGAAAAAAACTGGATGTGGCTGAATGATTTTAAGATCCCTAACGGGGTGCATGTATATGGTCGAAGGTATGAACCTTACGGGCCTGATAATTTCCCCGCAGAGATCAAAAAGATTCGTGAAATGACCGTTATCAGGGATACGGCCATTTGGCTGGCAGCAGCGAAAGGACAAAAAATGGATGTTGCAGCTGCCGATAAGCATACAACAGTTTTGCCCGAGGTTAAAACCAATTATACACCCAGCAAAAAAAATGGTAATCTTAAATACCTGATCGGGCAGGAAGCCGTAAACAGTTTAACTGTGCCGCCGGGCTTCAAGGTAGAGCTATTTGCTTCTGAAACTGAATTCAGCTTTTTGGCCAAACCTGTGCAATTGTCGTTCGATAATAAGGGGCGCTTGTGGGTGGCCGTGATGCCTACTTACCCGCAATATAAAGTTGGCGATGCAAAACCCAACGACAAAATCATAATTCTGGAAGATACCAATAACGACGGAAAAGCCGATAAACAAACCGTATTTGCCGATGGACTTCATTTACCGCTCGGTTTTGAGATTGCCTCAGAAGGGGTATATGTTGCCCAGGGAAATAACTTTATTCTGCTTACAGATACTGACGGAGATGATAAAGCCGATAAAAAAGAGATTTTGCTGAGTGGTTTTGACGACCATGACTCTCACCACAGTAGTCATGCTTATACTACAGATCCATCCGGGGCCATTTTTTCAGGTGAGGGGGTATTTCTCCGTACCAACATCGAAACTTCTTACGGGCCAATTTATGCCACCAATGGCGGTTTTTACAGGTACGATTCGCGGCGCAGAAAATTAGAGCGCACTGCACAAATGGCTATTCCTAACCCATGGGGTATTGCATTTGATGATTGGGGGCAGCCTTTCTATGCCGAAACTTCCAGTCCTGATTTTCGCTGGATGCTTCCGGGTACAATTTTACCCAGATACGGACAGGCTAACCCTAAATCAAAACAACTGATAGAAGAAAAACACCTGGTAAGGCCTACATCGGGTATTGAATTTGTATCCAGCCGCCATTTCCCCGACGAATACCAGGGAGACTTTCTGATCAACAATACCATTGGTTTTTTGGGAACAAAAGAGCATACCCTGGAGGATGACGGTACAGGTTATAAAAGCCGTTTCCGTATGGATTTGCTGGTGAGTAACGATCCTAATTTCCGTCCGGTGGATCTGGAGTTTGCTCCTGATGGTTCTTTATATGTTATCGACTGGCACAATGTCCTCATCGGGCACATGCAGCACAATGCCCGCGATCCCCTGCGTGATCACTCGCATGGCAGGATTTATCGCATTACTTATCCATCCAGGCCCCTGGTAAAACCTGCTAAAATTGCCGGAGCAAGCATTGAAGAACTTTTTGATCACCTGAAACTACCCGAGTACCGTACCCGATACCGCACCCGCCGTGAGCTAAGAGGGCGTGACGTTAATGAGGTGCTGGCTAAACTGACAAGCTGGGTTGCCAAGCTGGATACCAATGATACCAGGTACGAACATCATTTACTCGAAGCGCTTTGGGTAAGCTGGGGAATGAACAAAGTAAATCAACCGTTATTAAGAAAGTTGTTGAAAGCCAATGACTATCGGGTAAGAGCTGCTGCGGTAGAAGTGGTACGTTATACCGGTCATCAGCTTCCTGACCAGGCAAATTTGCTAATGGAAGCCGCGAGGGATAAAAATAGCAGGGTAAGGTTAACGGCTATTGCTGCTGCATCGTGGATTGGTAAGGACAAAGGACTTCCTGTTTTAGCCGAAGCGAATAAATTGCCAATGGATAGCTGGATGTTGCCCGCCTACCAAACTGCTGTAGCACATTTAAATGGCAGAAATGTAGCTGAAGGAAAAGAAAAGGATGAAAAAACAGCACTAACTGGCCCGGCACTTGCCTTGTTTAAAGAAGGAAAAATTATTTATAACAAAGAAGGCTATTGTAAAACCTGCCATCAGGCAGATGGTAAAGGGCTCGCAGCTGCTGGCTTTCCACCGCTAACCCCTAATAACTGGGTAAACGGAAGCGATGACCGACTGATCAAACTCGTGTTGAAAGGAGTAATGGGGCCAATTGAAGTGAATGGCAAAAAATACCCCGGCCAGGTTCCGATGACACCTTTTGGCGGATTGCTGAAAGATCAGGAAGTAGCGGCAGTGCTCACTTATGTCCGTAATTCATTTGGCAATAAGGGAACTGCAATTTCGCCCGAGAAAGTAAAAGCAATCAGAAAAGCTATTCAAAATAAAAAAGATTTTTACTCACCAGAGCAATTACTGAAAGAGCATCCCATGGAAAGTGCTAAAAAATAAAATTTGTATCATCATGTTTGGGGTTATTTTTATTAACCCCAAACTTTTCAGTTCTTATCTTACCACTTAACTTAAGGGGCCGTGCTACCCCTTTTGCATCTGCTAAATTAGCGCATCAGCAGCTACCGCCGCATTCATCCTCCCTTTTCTTGCGTCCATGTACTTTATCTTTTATATTGCTGTTAGTTTGCATTGCTTTGTTGTAAAGAAAAATAATGGAACGAACTCAAATTTCATTGTATTGGAAATGCCAGCTCATCGGGTGGACTACCGCTTCGCTCTATTGGGCATTTGTAGCCATTACCAGCGGCCAGTTTCTCTGGGGCTTAGGTTTTGCTCAGCTGGTAACCGATGTGATACTTTATGCAGGTATTACCCATCTTTATAAACTATTCGCCGAAAGCAATAAATGGCAGCTCCTGCCTTTAAATAGCCTGATGGTTAGGATGTTTATTGCAGTTCCAGTAATGGGCATTATTTATACCTGCTGTACAATCCCAAAAGTATATTTTTTGCGAACCATGTTTGTAAATAGCGGACGACTGGATCTCGATCAGTTTGCACTTACTAATATTTCGGGCATATTTATGGCCGGTATCCGGTTAATGTCCATTTGGTTGCTGGCTTACCATCTTTACCATTATGCCCGGAGAGAAGTAGCACTGGCCAATGAAAATGCCGTGCTGCAGTTGGGTTTCAAGCAGGCGCAGCTCGATAATCTTTCCAGCCAGCTCAATCCGCATTTTCTTTTCAACGCACTCAATACCGTTAAATCGCTTATTTATACCCGGCCTGATGGTGCAGCGAGAGGAATAGATTTGTTAAGCGAAATTTTGCGCAATAGCCTGTACCGCGGAAACGCAATGATGGTACGCCTGGATGAAGAGATAGCACTGGTTAAAGATTATCTCGAGCTGGAAAGTATGCGCATGGAAGAAAGGCTCCGTTTTGAATTCCAAATCAATGTTCCGGATTTATCGGTAAGTATTCCGCGGCTGAGTTTGCAACTGCTGGTCGAAAATGCGGTAAAACATGGAATAGCCAAAAGGCTGACAGGTGGTAAGGTAACTATTGCCACATATCAGCAGAAAGATTTTTTATGCGTGGAGGTAACTAACCCTGGCAAGCTTGAACTGGATAATGAAAATGCAGGGATTGGTCTGGAAAATTTAAAAAACAGGCTCGATATAGGATACAAAGGAGCGGCTAAATTTAATATCAGTCAGCATGAAGAAAATGTTTTAGCAACCTTAATTATTCCAATGGCATGAAAACAATAAGAACATTGGTGATTGATGATGAACGCCAGGCCCGGGCCGAAATGATCAGGATGTTAAAGGCCTATCCGCAGATTGTGGTATTGGGCGAAGCGGCAGATGCTGAGCAAGGACAAAAAATGATTGAACTTTTACAGCCCGATTTAATTTTTTTAGATATCCAGATGCCGGGTAAAACTGGCTTCGAAATGCTCGAATCGTTGAGCCACATTCCCCAGGTAGTTTTTGTAACCGCTTACGATACCTACGCGCTTCAGGCCTTTGAGGTAAGCGCGCTCGATTACCTGATGAAACCCGTACGTAGTGAACGTCTGGAGAAAGCCATAAACATGGTTACTGAACGTTGCCAGGGACAATTTGAGCCGACTTTTTTTATTAAAGACAGAAATAAGCTTCACCTCTTAAAATGGAGTACAGTTGAGTTGATTACTTCTGAAGAAAATTATGTGCGGCTTTACTATGGAAAAGAACAGGTGTTGATGAAAAACTCGCTGAACAACTTGGAGAAAAACCCTGATTGCGCCATGTTTTTCAGGGCCTCCAGAGAGCGGATGTTCAATATCAATAATGTAGCATCAGTAGAAAATACCGGAAGCAGAATTTTGGTAACACTTCATTCAGGAACTGCCGTACAATTATCAGAACGCCAATCTGTGAGGTTCAGGAGCCTTCAAAAAAGATAAATTAAAATTTAAATAGCATGAAAATGAACAGAAAATTTTTCGGTATGGCTTTGCTATGCCTTTTAATAGCCCAATTTGGTATCGCCCAACAGAAACTAAGTTTGCCCGATACCGCCAATTACATTATTCAAGATAGTGTTTTAATTAAAACCAGTTATGGCATAACACTTTCGGCTGTAGTGGTGCAAAAGAAAGGAGTTAGCACAAAGCTACCCTGTGCATTAATGTATCTGATTTATTCTGACCTGAACAGAAGTTTGGCAGAAGCTAAATTTGCCGCAGATCAGGGTTATGTTGGCATGGTAGCCGATGCCCGGGGTAAGCGGTTGAGTCCTGATCAGCCAGAACCTTACGAGCATGAAGCGCGCGATGTGAATGCAGTAATTGACTGGATTGTAAACCAACCCTGGAGCGATGGCCGCGTAGGCATGTACGGCGGAAGTTTTTCGGGCTTTGCACAGTGGGCGGCAACCAAGTATTTGCATCCAGCCTTAAAAACCATTGTGCCCTACGTTGCAGCTATTCCGGGATTGGGTTTGCCCATGGAGAACAATGTTTTTTTAAATGCCAATTACCAGTGGGCCTTCCATGTTACCAATAACAAATACACCGATGATGTGGTGAATAAAGATAATGCCAGATGGCAACGCATGCGAAATGCCTGGTGGGAGAGCGGAGCAGCCTATAACCGTATCGATAGCGTGGATGGAACGCCGAATCCCTGGTTGCAAAAGTGGATCTCGCACCCTGCTTACGATGCTTATTGGCAAGCCATGGTACCTTACCATGATGATTTTGCAAAAATCAATATCCCGGTGCTTAGCATTACCGGTTATTACGACGACGGGCAGGTTTCAGCACTCGAATATTTGAGAGAGCACTACAAGTACAGGCCTGCTGCCGAACATTATCTCATTATTGGTCCGTACGACCATTTTGGAGCGCAATTGGGAGGTAAACCTTTGCTAAAAGGGTATCAGGTTGATTCAGCTGCATTGATAAATACGCGGCAAATCACTTTTGAGTGGCTGGATTATGTACTGAAGGGAAAAGCAAAACCAGCCTTAATAAAGGATAAAATTAATTTCGAAGTGATGGGGGCTAATCTATGGAAGCATGTACCTTCGATGGATCGGGTAGAAGAAAATACAGTAAGGTTTTACCTCAGCGGAACCGAAAAGAACAGTCTTTTATCGGACATTAAACCACAGCAAGAAACCTTTATCAGGCAAGAGGTTGATTTGGCTGACAGGCGTACTTTCAATAACGATTATTATCCCAGCCAGATTATCAAGCAGGAAATTGATCAAACAAATGGCCTTTTCTTTGTAACCAAACCATTCAGCCACGCGGTATCGGTAAGTGGTTATTTGAAAGGCGAGCTAAAGGCCATCATTAATAAAAAAGATATGGATGTTGGTCTCGTGCTTTATGAAATTACGCCTGAGGGCAAATATTTTCAGCTCTCGTATTTTTTAGGTCGCGCAAGTTATGCCAAAGATATGGCTCAGCGTAAGCTTCTCGTTCCGGGTAAAGCGGAAACCATACCTTTTTACCGGTCGAGGTTTTTTAGCCGCCAGTTAAGTAAAGGAAGCAGGCTATTGCTGGTCCTCAATATCGATAAAAATCCTTTTGCACAAATTAACTATGGCAGCGGAAAAGATGTAAGCAAGGAGACGATAATGGATGCAGGAAAGCCATTGCAAATCCAATGGTCGGATGCGAGTTTCGTTGATCTGCAAATATCTGATACCAATTTTTAACTAAACAGAAAACCCCGTTCAATATAAACGGGGCTTCTTCTTGTTTGGTTTGTTGGTTTATTTTGCTAGTTGCACCAGCACCTCATCAGTTTGCTTTCCTTTCCAGGCATCGATATTGGGCTGGGTCATTTTGCTGATGTTTGTGGCTACCGATAAAGATGGATTTTCGTTTTTGGTAAACGAAGCAATATCATTTACAGTAGTGTTTAATATTTTAAGGGTAGTAAAAAACCACCTGTCCATGTTTCTGATATTTTGAAAATTGGTGTTAGCGTTTAAATATTCTTTATTCGCTTTTTCGCAGTAGTCGTACTGAACTTTATCCAGTAACAATAGTTTGTCGGTTATTTGCGCCAAAACTTCATCCGATAGCTCCAATCCCTTAATGCCAATTACACGGTTGTTTAATATGTAATAATCTAAACCATCAAAAGTAATGGTGGTTAGGCTGCTTCTGTCGAAAATATGCTCGGGGTTTGGCAGGTTGGCCACTTGTGGAGCAGAATTGCTGCGGCTGTTGTTGAAAGCACGTCTTTGTGCCGCTAAACGGTCAATCAGCGCATCGCCATTTAATTTATTTGAAACTTCAAACATGTTTGCACCTGTTTTTGCCATTTGATTTACCTGGATCAGACCTTTATGTTGTGCATGGGTAAACAGCGCAATAAAACAAAGTACTAGCGTAAAAGAGGCGGCAATTTTCATGTTTGGTTTGTTTCCACAAAAGTATATCTTTTTTGCTTAAACCAAAATTTTTGTATGTCTAATATTACAATTTTAAAGCTATTTTGTTATTTAGGTATTGATATTTGTCAATGTATTCATTTAGTATACGCTTGATTTTGAATGCGATGTTATTTGCCTGAATGCAAATGGCGGTATTGTTAATGTTGAGTTAATATGGTATGGTTGATATTTCAGTTTACAAAAAGATAGCTTAAGGTGTACAGGGCATAGGTAGTTAATTTTACCAGCCCCAAGGTGCGCTAACAATTTCGTGCACAATCTGCCGTTTTACTTTTTTTACGATCCGTTTTTAAGTAAATTTCATTGATCAATCCATTCAAATAATGATAAATGCTGATGTTGCCAACCTGTATTGTGTTTACAATACCATCAACCTGATTGAGCAGCAGTACGATCAGCCCATTTCGATCAAAGCAATTGAAGCGGTTTCCAATTATTCCTACCGTAATATTCAGCGGATTTTTAAGTACAGTTGCGGCGAAACCATAGGTGCTTACCAGCAAAGGCTGCGGGTAGAAAATGCCTATAAATTAATTCTTTATACCAAAGAAAGCCTAACCACCATCGCGCTAAAAGTTGGCTTTGCCAATTTGGCTTCCTTTTCAAAAGCTTTTAAACAACATTTCGGCATTTCGCCCAAACTGGCCAAATCGGGCAAAGTACAATTGTTTAGGACTACCAATCTTACTCCGGTAAAAGCAGGGGGTACGCTTAAGCCCGAAATTGTGTACCTGCCTCCGTTAAAAGTTTATTACAAAAGTACCTTTATTCAATATACCAATCCCGAAATAGAGCAGTTATGGAGCGATTTTGTAAAGCACACATTTCCGCAACGAGAGACGGAATATTTTGGCATTATTGCCGATGAGCCTTTGATTAGAGATGAGCTGGCCTGTAAGTACGATGCCTGTGCTTCGCAACCGGCAGCCGATCAGAAACTACCCTCCAAAATCATCATGGGAGGCCGCTATGCACAATTTCTTCACAAAGGAAAATATGATACCCTCGATGATACCTACCAGAAAATTTATGCGGGCTGGATTTTAGATTGCGGACTCGAATTTTCGCAGAACCCCATTATTGAACGTTACATTAAACATGTTGATAATACCGAACGGGAAGAAGAGCAGTTAACAGCCATACTGTTGCCATTAAAGTAAACTTGTCAATTTGAGACAAGTTTGCAGTTTTTTATACGGCTAGTTTTGCCCTATAAAAAAAAGAATCTTATCATGAAAAAAATGGGAATCATACTGATGTTATTACCAGCAGTTTTATTATCGTGCACCGAAGGTGAAGTAGAAACAGTTACAAAACCAGCAGATAGCACAATTACTTATACCATGCCCGATGAATCGGCTCCACACGAAGGTACCTGGCTGCAATGGCCGCACCAGTACCAATATGGGGCAACTTACCGCAACAGGCTCGATGCCACCTGGGTTGCAATGGCAAAAGAACTGGCTTTAAGTGAAAAGGTGCATGTTATTGCTTATGATGAAACCGAGAAAAGTCGGATTATGGTCTTACTTCAATCGGCTGATGTTCAATTGAGTAACATCGATTTTAAAGTTTATCCGACAGACGATGTATGGGTGCGCGATAACGGCCCAATTTATGTAAAAGATAAAAATGGTCAGCTTTTTATTCAGGATTGGGGCTTTAACGGTTGGGGTGAAAAAGCCGCATACAGCAAGTGCAATGCTATACCATCAAAAATAGCAGCCGATCAACAGATTAAACGAATAGATCTGAATTCGGTGATGATTAACGAGGGCGGAAGTGTTGAGGTTGATGGCCAGGGCGTGCTCATGGCTTGTAAAAGTTCTATCCTCAATAAAAACCGGAACAGGGGAATGACCCTGCAGGAAGCTGAAGCCATTTTTACCAAATATTTAGGCATCAGCAAATTTATCTGGCTCGAGGGCAAGGCAGGACTCGATATTACCGACATGCATATCGACGGATTTGCAAGGTTTGCCAACCCTTCGACCATTATTACCATGAATGCCGCTGATTTGGATTATTGGCAGGTACCTGCAGCTGATGTAGACAAATTATATGCTGCAACCGATAAAAAAGGAACTAGTTATAACTTTGTAAAAGTTCCGCTGACTAAAAATGACGTGGTGACTACTTATGGTAAAAATTTAGGTAAGGCATCCTATATCAATTACTACATTGCCAACAACCGCGTTTTAGTGCCCAACTATAACGACCCGAATGATGTGGTAGCAAACGAAATTATTCAAAAATTATATCCGGGTAAAAAAGTGGTGGGGATTGATTGCCGTAACCTTTTTGCCAATGGTGGTATGGTGCATTGCGTTACGCAACAGCAGCCTAGGTAAAATTAAGAGGCTGTAGCTTGTTTTTCAACATGGTTACAGCTTTTTAGATTTAACTCATATGTTTAATAGCATACAAAATCCAATGATTAAATCTTTTAGGTGTTAAAAGTGTATATTTCTCACCAAATTTTACTTCATCGTTATGGACGATCAGCATAAGCACCACGATATAGAGGCCAAACAAGCTATACTGGCCAATATAGAAGATTTTGGATGTCACCTTTCTTTAATCGAGGCGGATAATTATTTGCCGGGTTTCGTTTACTCAATAGGCTTGTATAAAAAATATGCGCACCCTGAAATCATTTGTTTCGGATTACATAACGATGTGATGTCTGCAATTATCAATCATGCTTGTGATTTAATCAAAGATGGAGCGGTATTAACTACTGGGAAACTATATTCAGGTTTTTTAGAAGGATTTCAGGTTCAGTTTGTTGAAGTGAACAAAGCATTTTATCCCGGTTATTTAGGGTACGCCGGATGGTTCTATGATATGAATTTTGATTTTCCCGTTCTGCAACTGATCTGGCCAGATAAACAGCAAAAATTTCCATGGGAAGAGAATTTTAATGCTGATTGGAAATTTAAGCAACCGCTTTTAGACCGCAATATTGATTTTAAATTTTACGAAGAAAAAAACTTGGGTGTTTACACCACAAAACAGGCTTTTGAAGGCGACCCGATTCTATATGTATATCACAATGATGACGGCGACTGGCAGTTTCATACCAGTATTGAACCTAACCTTGATGATGCCAGGTTGGTATGTTTAGAAGAATTGACTAGGCTCGATCCGTCTTTAAACGAAATATATCACTTACAATATGGTTGGAGTGCCTGGCGAAACGATATCACAGCTGAATGGGAATATGCAGCAGATGAGATTGCTGAGTAAATTTCGGATGGATTCTGTAAGCAAGTTATGCTCTGATATGAGTATGAAAAGGAAATGCATTAATTTTAGTCGGGAGAACCTTGCAGGAAGAATGACTGTTTGTAATGCAGTATGAGCAGAGTTGCCAAATTGTAGCTTTACCATAAGTTGGCAACTTCTGTTTCCATTATAAGCTCATGCCACCATCCATTACAATTTCAGCACCCGTAATAAAACTTGCTGCCTCGCCACAAAAATAAGCCACCATTTTAGCTACATCTTCAGCCTTACCGATTTGCTTTAATGGTACCCGGTCTAATATCCACGCGTTAACCTGGCTCAGTTGCTCAGGTGTATAGCCTGCTTTGTTCATAATTTCTGTTGCAGTTGGCCCCGGACTTACGCTGTTTACCCTGATTTTACGGGGTGCCAGTTCTGTAGCAGCAATGCGCATAACCGCATTTAAAGCCGATTTACCTGAAGAATAAATAGAGCTATTTGCAGCATTCATACTGGCGGTGTTCGATGATAGGAAAACAACAGAAGCGCCATCGTTTAGCAGGGGAATAAACCTGCTCAGGGTAAAATAGGCTCCTTTAAAATTTACGCCGATTACGTTATCGAAAGCTGCCTCGGTTGCATTTTCTATCGTAGTATTTTCGAGTACGCCGGCGTTGATAAAGAGGATATCGATTTTGCCAAATTGCTGCCCTACTGCAAAAGCCAATTGTTCTATATCATTTACACTACCCTGGTCGGCAATCATACCGGTAACACCAAGTGCAGCGGCAGCTTCGTCCACCGCAGTTTTTCTTCGGCCTGTAATAATTACTTCCGCACCTTGTGCTTTTAATTCTTTTGCGGTGGCATAACCTATGCCGCTATTTCCGCCGGTTACCAGTGCTATTTTTCCTTTTAAATGTTCCATGAGAATTACTTTTTTGTTTGAACAAAATTAAAGCTATATTGGTATACTTTTGTAAGTAGTATAACGAAGTATACCAGTATGAACGACAAAGAACTACTCGAGAAATCGAACGAAATTTTATCCAGTCCACGCAACCAGGACGAAGAAATACAGGCTTTGCAGGATACCCTGTACGTTTTAAGTGGTAAATGGAAAATCCCGATTATCAATTCTATTTGCAATGGAAATCGACGTTTTCGTGACATTGAACGGAGCATTCCGGGCATTACCACGCGTATGCTTTCTAAAGAGTTAAAGGAAATGAGCGCCAACCAACTCATTAAACGCACAGTGGTTGATGATACACCAGTGATTATCGAATACTCGCCAACGGATTACTGCCATTCTTTTGGCAGCATTATTTTAGAAATGATAAAATGGGGCAAAGCACACCGGCAACGCTTAAGAGAAAAGTCGTAAATAGGAGTTTTTGATCGTTGCCAAATACAACAAACCTGCACCGGTTAAAATCCAATGCAGGTTAAATAAATTTTGGGTGTAGTTAGTTTGCTTATTCTGCAACAGCTGGCGAATAAGTTGCTGGGTAAATTTTGCGGAACATGATGTAGGTTACCGATACCATAACAAAGGCTACAATGGCATCAACTGTTGCTGCGGCACCAATAACACTGAGTTTGGAAGAAAAAGCGAATATGATATCGAAAAATATCCCGGCAAATACCCATTCTTTTAAACGGAGCAAACGGTTTGGTGTTAAAAGAACCGCAATGCCCAATAATTTGGCTACCCCAAGCACATAAATAAAGTAGGCTGGGTAGCCCAGTTGTAGCGTGATATCCCATACGATAGGATTTTTGGTGAGTTCAAAAATGCCACTTGCGCCAAACCATAAAGCTGTTAATGCAGCACCAATCCAGTAAATTCTTTTTGCAATTTTAAGTTTCATAATATTTCTTTTTTTAAGTTTCTGAAACAAAATTGCTTCAAAACAGCTCCCTAAACCACCTATTTATACCCGAAATGGGCAATATTGAACCTGAGATAGACTGTTGGAAAGGTGAAAGTAAATGGCAGAAAATTTTTACCATATAAGAAATATAAAATCCAATGCTTAAATGTTCTGAAATGATTTATATGGTGAAATAGTAGCAATAAGGGAATGGTAAACCTGCACGCTGGGATTAGCACCCAAATCTATCACCATGGAGAAAATTTTATCATTTATTTTCTGAAAATTTGCCTGTTATGCCTAAAGTTTGCCTGCATTAACACTGGCTATGATTTTGAACCAGATGTGCTTTTTGTCTTCAATCAAAATAAACTGACATTGTAAGCCTAATCAGTCTGTATTTTATGGTTTACTTTTTGGTAACATTTATGTTGCAGAAAGTAATTTTTGAATTTGTATCATAATGGTTAATATTGAGTTGATAAATCGTTTTATCAAAATAACCAGATATGATATGAGCCGGGTAAACTGCCTTTGTTTTGCAGTATAAACTGGTGTGAACAGATTTAATAGTTGTCTATAAATTTACAAGACTGTATGTCTGCAACACACAGGTTAAATGGTAGCCCGTACCTTTTATTAGCTTGATTATAACCCTGATCAGATCATCTTTGGATAATAGCTAAAACGTTTTTCAAACATCATTTACTAAACTAAAACCTAATGAAAATCAATCTACTAAAGATTACAGGGCTTTCTGTGCTTTTTTTGCTCAATGGCCCTGCCTTCTCCAGGCATCGGGATGCTGAGAAACCCATCAAACTTTCCATCAGTAAAATACCATTGGCAGAGGTACAAAACCGTAAGGTAATTACCGGTACAGTGCTCGACGAAAAGAACCTGCCCATACCTGGGGCTGGGGTTAAAAACATCACATCGGGCAAAGCCTCAGTTACCAACGAAGCGGGCAAGTTCAGCATCGATGCAAACCCTGGCGACGTATTGCGTATCTCTTACGTTGGCTACGAAAACAAAGATGTAACAGTTGGTGCTGATAATAACATCACCATTAAACTTGGAGCAGCTTCCGATAACAAGCTCGATGAGGTAGTGGTAATTGGATACGGTACTGTTAAAAAAACAGATTTAACAGGATCTGTAGGGGTAGTAAAAGCCACTGAATTACAGGAGCGTCCGGCTTCATCTTTAAACCAGGCCCTGGCAGGAAGGATTTCCGGGGTGCAGGTAAACACCAACTCGGGCCGTCCAGGTGGGCAAACCAGCATTAAAATCAGGGGATTCAGTTCCATCAATACCAGTAATAACCCCTTGTATGTGGTTGATGGGGTAGCACTTCCAGTGGGGTCGCAAACGCAAAACAGTAATGCCATCGATTACATCAACCCCAGCGATATTGCTTCGGTAGAGGTGTTGAAAGATGCTTCATCGACAGCCATATATGGGGCGCGTGGTGCCAATGGTGTAATTTTAATTACAACTAAAAAAGGTACCGCCAATGCGCAACGCGTTACCTACGATGCAGAATTTGGCATCAATACACTTGCTGCCCACCATGTAGAAATGCTCGATGCCTTTGAATATGTTAAAGTGCAGGATCTGGCCTACGAAAATATTAAAGTGTACGATCCGGTAGGTTGGGCAGCAGGAAACTATGCCTCTACACCTGTGCCAAAAGCTGCAAGGATTGCCTTGCCACAGTTTTTCGATAGCAATGGAAATCCACTGTACAATACCGACTGGTTAAAAGAATCAACTCAAAATAAACTGTCGCAAAACCACCAGCTGGGTTTTACAGGTGGCAACGAAAACAATACCTATGGCGTTTTCGCAGGCTATCGCGATGATCAGGGACTTTTACTAAACTCTTATTTAAAACGCTATTCGGGCAGGTTTAATTTCGATAGCAAAATTAAGCCCTGGTTAAAAGTAGGTGGTAACTTAAGCTACAACAACCAGGACGAAAACATTATAGATCAAGGCACAGGTGGCTTAAACTCGGTGCGAATGATTACTGAAGCCTTTCCTTTCCTACCTGTGAAACTGCCTGACGGAAAATGGGGCGATAATAAACTGATCCCCTGGGCTGAAGGTGGTTCCAACCCCGTACATATCCTAACGGACAGGAAATATGGTTTAATTACCCAAACCGCCCTCGGAAGCATTTATTCTTCAATCAGTTTTAGCAAAGACCTGGAGTTTCGTACCCAGTTAGGCGCCAATATTGTTACCAGAAATACCAACGAGTACAATGCCAAGCAACTGTATGGTATCTCCGACGGACAAAACGGAACCGCCAACATTACCGATGACCGCGAAACTTTCTGGTCGCTAGAGAATTATTTAACTTATAACAAGCGTTTTGCCGAATCGCATGCTATTAATGCTTTATTGGGTATTTCGTGGCAGGCAACAAGTTTTTTCAGTAACACCAGTCATGCCGAAAATTTTGTAACCGACTTTTACGGCGACAATAATCTGGGCTCGGGCAGTAAATCTATTTCTGTTGGTTCGAGCAGAAACCGTTCGGCTTTTAACTCTTATTTCGGAAGGATTAATTATGCCTTTAAAGATAAATACCTATTAACGATTACGGGTAGGGTAGATGGTTCATCGAAATTCGGCGAGAACCACAAATTTGCCTTTTTCCCTTCGGCGGCGCTGGCCTGGAAAATTTCGGATGAAGAATTTTTAAAAGGCAATAAAACCATCTCCAATTTAAAATTCAGAACCAGTTATGGTTTAAGCGGTAACTCTGAGCTTCCTGCATATCAGTCGTTAGCTACTTTGGTGAATAACTTCGGTATTATTAACGATACCCGCGTAACCGGTATTGGCATCGGCCGGTTGGCCAACCCTGATTTGGTTTGGGAAAAAACCGCGCAATATGATGCAGGTTTAGAATTAGGCTTATTTAACAACCGCATTAATTTAGAAGCCGATATTTATTACCGTAAAACAACCGATATGCTACTCGATGCCCCGGTTCCACGCACTACAGGTTATGCCGTAATCAGGAAAAATGTGGGTTCGATGCAAAACAAAGGTTTAGATCTGGGCATTAATACGGTGAATATCCAAACCGATAACTTTACCTGGAAAACAAGTTTCAACATTTCTTTAAACCGGAATAAAGTACTTGCTCTGGCGACACCCGATGATATTTTTGGCGTAGGTAACCCTAACTTTACCAATCAAACGGGTATTATCAGGGTTGGCGAGCCGGTTGGTTCATTCTGGGGGCTGGTACGTTTAGGTACCTGGAGCGAAGCGGAAAGAGGTGAGGCTGCTAAATATGTAAGTTACCGCGGAGGTAAAACCTTGCTTCCGGGTGATATTAAATACCTCGATGTAAACGGCGACCATGCCATTACCGATGCCGACCGTCAGATTATTGGAAACGGAGCACCTAAGGGCTGGGGTTCATTTTCGAACTCATTCCGCTATAAAAACTTAGATCTGATTGTCGAGCTGCAATACTCGTACGGTAACGATGTGCTGAATATGACGCATCACTCGGGCGAAGACAGACAGGTACAAGCCAATAGTTTTGCCAGTGTATTAAATGCCTGGACACCTCAAAACCAGGATACCCCTGTTGCCGCTATCAGAGATCAGGCTGCGGGTTATGTAACCAACGTAGATACCCACTGGGTAGAAGATGGTTCATTTATCCGGGGTAAAAACCTGTTGCTGGGCTATACTTTTAACAAATCGCTGGTAGAAAAATTGCGTTTAAGCAAGCTCCGCGTATACACTTCGGTGCAGAATTTCTTCCTGGCTACCAAGTATACCGGTAACGACCCTGAGGTAACCACTTATGGCAATGCCTTTGCACAAGGGCAAACATTTTTCGATTATCCAAAGCCAACCACTTTTACCGTGGGCTTAAACATTGGATTATAAACATTAATTAAAGAAAGGAATCAAAATGAAATTAAATATAAAAAACATTGCCGCCCTTTTGTTACTGGGTGGAGTGTTGGCAGGTACTGTGGGCTGTAAGAAATTTTTGGATGAGACCGACCCCACCAATCTTTCGCCCACTAGCTTTTATAACCTACCCGAGCATGCTGAAGCAGGTATAGCGGCTGTTTATTCAGAGCTTAGGTTTATTGGTAATGGAGCAGGTATTTACTCTAGTAACTGGCAGATGCTGGATGCGCCAACAGGCATCCAATCGACCGAAACGGCACAGAATTCGGATTTAAATAACCTTTATTCGTTAATTTACGATGGTACCAACCTACATGTTAATCAAAACTGGAGTGGTTTTTACAAGGTAATTGCACAGGCCAACCTGGTGCTGGATAAAGTGCCGGGGATTAACCCGATGGATAACGCGCAGAAAAAACGGATATTAGGCGAAGCTGCTTTTGTTAGGGCCTGGGCTTATTTTTATCTGGTACGTTTGTGGGGCGATGTACCCTTAATCCTTAAGCCCATAACCAGTTCCAGCGATCCCAATTTTGCCCCTTCCAGAACATCGCAGGAACAGGTTTACAAGCAAATTGTTGATGATTTGGTTTTAGCCGAGGCCGCAGGATTGCCATACATGGATGCTACGGGGCGTGTATCAACCGCTGCCATTAAAACCGAACTCGCCAAAGTGTACCTCACCATGGCAGGGCAACCGCTCAATAAAGGAACCGCTTATTATAAATTAGCTGCCGATAAAGCCAAAGAAGTAATCGATTATTCAACTGCTAACCCAACTACGCTGGGCTTGTTTCCAACTTATGCTGCCCTACACGATGCCAAAAACGACAATAAGCTGGAGCATTTGTTCGGTGTTCAGTACAACGATGCAGCTGGCGCAGGTAATCCCCTGCAATCGTCTTATTTGCCACTACACCAGCCATTGGTTTCTAAAATTGATGGAATTGGCACAGCTATACCTACCGGTGAGTTTTATACCTCATACGAGGCCGGCGATTTACGCGCCAAAAACAGGGAAGGTTATTTCTTTACCGATTACTATACCGATGGTTTTAAAATGCCGCTAATTAACCGTGGCAAGCCTTATATTTTTAAACACTTCGATATTGTAGCCAATGGTACTTTGGGTACAGAAGGCACCAGCCGTAGCGATCTTAACATTCCGCAAATTCGTTATGCAGAAACACTGTTAATTTATGCAGAGGCCCAAAACAGGGCTGATGGTGCGCCCAATACAGCAGCTTACACTGCATTAAATGCCATCAGAAAAAGAGCACAATTAGGCGACCTTGCGGGTTTAAACCAAACTACTTTTGAAGAAGCCGTTTGGAGAGAACGCTGGCACGAACTGTGTTATGAAGGCATTCTTTGGTTTGATATGCTTCGTCTGCGCAAAGTTTACAACGAAAGCACCAATGGCTTTGATAATTTTGTTGGGCATGTGAATAAGAGTGTAAACCAGCCTTTGCAGACAAAAAACCTGCTTTTTCCAATCCCAACTTCCGAAATCAGAAATAACCCGAACCTTACACAAAATACGGGTTATTAACAAAATACTTTGGTTTGTTAGATGAGGGTGTCCCAAATTTTTTTGGGCGCCCTTTTTTGCTTCCCAATGAGTAAATTAATCTTAATGTTTGCCACGGAAACACTGCATTTACGGAATTTAATTTTTTTTAATCCGTCATTGCGAACCCGATTTTTCTTCAGGGAAGCAATCTATGCCGTAATTATGATACCCAATACCTGCGTCGATCAGTTAAATCTACAGGAACTATTTTTGTTCTCTACTCATTAAGCAACTGGTTTAAACCAATACCTCCGTGTACGCTGTGTTTCCGTGGCTTATTTCTCCTGGTTTAGGTTTTTACAAAATTTATTACATCGTTGGAAATGGAAATTTAGGCCTATTTTAAGCTTATTCGGGTTTTCGCTTTTTATTTCAGCTCTTCCGGCATTTTATATTAGTAATGAAATAAGTCTAACCAGATGATCTACACTAATTCGCTAAGTTTCGTGCCTTTATGGGCTAATCAATCGTTGCTTCTGGTTAAGGCCTGTCATTTCTAACCGGTTTTCTCAACTAAGCTAATCATTCCTAATATCAATTAACTAAAATAAACTTATGAGTAAAATTTACAACAAAAGCGCAGTGCTACTGTACCTCAGGCGCCTGTGTACAGCAAAAATTTTAGCCATCTGGCTGCTTTTGCTATGTGGAAGCTATAGCGCCTTTGCCCAGACCACCATAACAGGCATTGTTAAAGATAATAAAGGCTTAACCTTGCCCGGCGTTAACGTGCGGATTAAAAATACGCAGGTAGGTACGCTTACCAATGGGGCAGGTAAATATAGCATTAAAGCTCCGGAGGGTAACCAAACTCTGGTATTCACTTTTGTGGGATTTACCACACAAGAAATTCAGGTAAATGGACGTACAACGATCAACATTACCCTCGAAGATGCCACACAGGGGCTAACCGATGTGGTGGTAATAGGTTATGGTACCGCACAGAAAAAGGATGTAACCGGAGCAGTTTCTAGTATTAAAGCTACTCAATTGGAAAACGAGAATCCCAACAGTGTTACCGACATCCTCAGGGGGAATATTCCCGGCTTAAGTGTTGGTTTTAACAACAGTGCAAAGGGCGGGGGTGATTTACTGGTGCGTGGAAAAACCACCCTTACCGGTACTACAACGCCTTTAATTGTTTTAGATGGTGTTATTTTTATTGGTCAATTGTCAGACATTAATCCAAACGATATCGAATCAGTAGATGTGTTAAAGGATGCCAGTTCCCTTGCTGTTTACGGTGCAAAAGCGGCTACTGGTGTGGTAGCCATTACCACCAAAAAAGGCAAAAGTGGTTCACCTACCATTACGGTGAATACCAATTTCGGTATGGCAACGCTGGCTAAAGATCAGCCGGTGTACGATGGACCTGGCTTTTTAAACTGGCGTGCGGATGTACAGCGCAGTGGTAGCGTAAATCCGGCCTATATTTACAATGATCCTAATAATTTACCAGAGGGAGTAACCCTTACCCAATGGTTAAACGGACAAACGACTACCAATCCAACCGATTTGTGGTTAAGCCGTTTAGGGCTACTGGCCAATGAGAAAGCCAATTACCTGGCTGGCAAAACCATCGATTGGTATGATATGCTTTTGGTTACCGGCAAGCGTCAGGACCATACTTTGAGCCTTAGCGGCAGAAAGGAAGAAATAAACTACTACATGTCTTTAGGCTATCTGAAAAACGAAAGCATTATTGCCGGTGGTGGTTTCAGTACTTTTCGTACCCGGCTTAATTTGGAGGGGAAAGCGGCTAAATTTTTAACCCTGGGCATGAATATGCAATTTGCTGATCGCGATGAAGGTGCTATTGAAGCTCAGTTTTCCCAACTGCCTGATTTATCTCCTTATGGTGATTTTTATAATGCTGATGGTTCTTTACGCAGAATTCCAACAGATGATAACGGATTAAATGCCAGGAACCCTTTCCTCGATCAAACCTACAATTCGAGGTTGCAGAAACAAAGCACCTTATTCGGAAGCCTTTATGCCAAATTACAATTGCCATTTGGTATCAGTTATCAGGTTAACTTTAGCCCGGGTTTGGATCAGTACCGTACTTTTAACCATCAATCGTCTAAAAATCCGAACGTAACCATTCCCGGAGGTTCGGCGCAACGCGCCCAGGAAACCCGCTACAACTGGCAACTGGATAACCTGATTAAGTGGAATAAAACCTTTGCCAAAGATCACAACGTAGATGTGACATTACTGGTAAACGGCGAAAAATATTCGACCTGGTATACTATTGCTGGTAACGAAGGTTTTGCACCGACGGATGTTTTGGGATTCCATAACCTGCAAAGCGGTAATAAACCAACTGTAAGCAGCGACGATAAAGTGTACACAGGGGATGCCTTGCTGGCGAGATTAAATTATTCGTATAAAGGTCGCTATGCCTTTACCGGCTCTGTTCGTCGTGATGGTTATTCGGCTTTTGGTGCATCAAAAAAACGTGCCAACTTCCCTGCAGCTGCCCTGGCCTGGACACTGAGCGAGGAAAGCTTTTTGAAAGAAGTAAAATGGCTCGACTTTTTGAAACTCCGCTTATCTTATGGTATTAACGGAAATCGCGAAATCAGAGATGCGAATAACGTAATCGATCCTTATGTTTCTATTCAAACCCTAAGCGGTGGCAAATATCAATCGGTTAACAGCAGTGGCACGCCGGGTGAGGTAAATACTGTGGTAAACAGCTCACGCCTGGGTAACCCGAACCTGGAGTGGGAGAAAACAAAATCATTAAACCTGGGCTTGGATTTTGGTTTTTTAAACAATCGGATCAATGGTTCGTTAGAGCTTTATGATAAAAAAACTTCTGATCTGCTAATTGGTCAATCATTGTCTTCTGCATCTGGTTACACCAATGTAATTGCCAATCTGGGGCGTGTAAACAATAAAGGTATTGAGCTCGGTATAAATAGCCGCAACATTACCGAAGGTAACATTACCTGGAATACTTCTGTAAACTTTTCACTTAACCGCAACAAGATTGTGGCTTTGGCAACCCCGAACGATGATCCCGGAAACGGATGGTTTATTGGTAAAGACATCGATGTGATCTGGGAGTATAAAATTTTAGGGGTATGGCAGGAGAATGAAGTTGCTGAAGCCAATAAGTTTAATAAAGGAATCAAACCCGGCGATTTTAAACTCGAGGATGTGGATGGAAATTATGTCTATAACGATCTGGATAAACAATTTATAGGGTACCGCAGTCCACGTTTTAACTGGTCGATGCGCAACGATTTTAATATCTTTAAAAATTTCGATTTTTCATTTCAGCTTGTATCGAGCTGGGGGCAGCAAAGGAGCGATATTTATGCCAAAAACCAACCCGGAAGTGTGGGGTTTGGCCGTTCCAGCTCATACATTATTCCATATTGGACGCCAGCTAACCCTATCAATGATTACGCACGTTTAAACTCAGGTCTTAGCGGGGTAACTTTTAATGCTTACCGCAAAAGTTCTTACATCAGGCTTAATACAATTGCACTGGCTTATAGCATACCCAAAGATTTGCTCAGCAAACTGAAAGTGCAAAGTGCAAAAATTTATGCCAATGTTAGCAATGTGGGGGTGTATGCCCCAAATTGGAATCAATGGGACCCTCAAACGGCTGATAATAACGGAAATCCTGTTCCAACGCCGAGGGTGTACACCTTCGGATTGAATGTTACCTTTTAAAAATGAAGCACATGAATAGCATATATAAAAAAATAATTCCATTTGTAGCTTTTGCCATGCTGCTAACTGTAAATGGATGTAAAAAATCGGATTTAGATTCTGAATTACTTTCGCAGCTGGAACCACAAACTGCTTTAACCAGCGTGGCTGCCATGAAAGCTGCACTTGCCGGTATTGGCGCTAACGTAAGAAGAGAATTTACCGGCGATATGGCTCCCATTGTAACCGAGTCTATATTTTCGGAGGTTGCTGTAGATGGTACAACCGATAAAACCACCCAGGCGCAGGATATGGATACCCGCGTAACACCCGATGCCAATCTGGATAATCCGGATTTTAACCGGATAGGTTTTTACTGGACAGAAGGTTTCAGGGGAGTGCGCATGGCAAATACTATTATTACTTACATCGATAATGTAACTTTTAAAGATGAGGCCGAAAGAAATGCCATTTTAGGAGCAGCGTATTTTTATCGCGCTTATTACTATTACCGCCTGGTGCACCAGTTTGGCGATGTGCCTTTGAATTTAAAAGATATTACTACACCCAAGCTCGATTATTATTCTACCAAACGGGAAGTAATCCTGAAAAAGATGCAGGAAGATTTGTTGTTCGCCGAAAAATGGGTAAAAGATAATGTAGACCGTGGCGAGGTAACCAAAGGTGCCTGCAGCCATTTGCTTACCAAAGTTAATTTAGCGCTGGGCGATTTTGATGCCGCAATTACCTCAGCAAACAATGTAATTAATGGCGGTACTTACAGTTTAATGCGTAACCGTTTTGGCAGTACAGCTGGCGATGCAAGCAAAAATGTAGTCTGGGATTTACACCGGATGGACAATAAAGCCATTGCGGCCAACCGCGAAGCCCTGTTTTTAACCATCGACCGCGAAACACTGGCTGGTGCAACAGATTTAGGATCGCAGGTTATGCGTAACTGCGTGCCAGCCTGGCATTTTGCCAATTTAAGAACTCCATCAGGGAGTACACAGGCCATTGTTGACGGGGTAAATGTCGAAATTCCTTTAACCTTAATGTATGGCAGGGGGATTGGGCGTTACCGTGGTACAGCCTATAGTACCAAAAACATCTGGACGGATAATACCGATTACCGCCACGCCCCGGGTATGTGGATGAATATGACCGATTTGGTATATAACAATCCTGCCATTAAAACAGCCAGCAACGTTGCCGAAAGGGCATTGTACGGAAAACCACTGGTTGATGTATCGCCAGCCAACGTAAATAATATGTTTTTGAATAAAGGTTTGGATACCATTCGCCATTTCTTCGGCTGGCCACACTACAAAACCTTTATCAACTCTACCAACGCGCTTGCTGTTGATAAATACTGGTCACCACCAAGAGGAACCAACACCGACTGGTATATTTTTCGCCTGGCTGAAACCTATTTGCTCCGCGCCGAGGCCTATTATTGGAAAGGTAATTTAGCCCTAGCCATGGCCGATTTAAATCAGGTACGCTCGAGGGCAAATGCAGCCTTGTTAACTGATGCATCGGCCGTTAACATTGGCACTATCCTGGATGAAAGAGCCCGGGAATTGTTTTACGAAGAGCCCCGCAAAACCGAGCTTACCCGTATCGCTTATATTTTTGCCACTACCGGAAAACCTGCATACAATGGCAAAACCTATAGCCTTGCATCTTTTTCTGATAATAATTTCTTTTACGACAGGATTATTGAAAAAAATGATTTTTACCGAAACAAAGTACCAACTGTATTAGGTGTAAACTTTAAAATATCGCCTTACCATGTACTTTGGCCGGTTCCGGCAGCTGCACAGCGTTTCAATACCGAAGGTCGTATCAATCAGAATAAGGGATATAGTGGTTACGAAAACAATGTGCCCGCCCTTGACAAAATCCAGTAAACAATGTTTGGAGTTTGAAATCATTGCGCTCAAAAAATAAAATGCCCCTTAAAAATGAGAGGGGCATAAATACCTTTTCATAATTGTTGGTTTAATAACGTGTCAGGGTGGTTGCTCACCACTCTGGCCGTTTTTTACTTTCAGATACGTATTGTTTACCCATAACAAACTAAAGGGTTTGTAAATATCTGCCATCTATGGAAAATAAACCGGTTACCTTAAAACTGATTGCTAAAGAATTAAAATTGTCTATATCAACTGTTTCAAAATCTTTAAAAGATTACCCGCGAATTAAAGAAAGTACAAAGCAAAGGGTAAAAGAACTGGCTGCCAGATTAAATTTCACCCCCGACGTTTCTGCGTTGAGATTAAGGGACCGCAAATCGCGGATTATCGGGATTATTTTGCCTAATCTTTCTGATCATTTTTTTACCCGGAGCATTTACGGTATGGAGCAGCTGGCTACTACGCATGGTTATAACATTATCATTAGCCAATCGCACGATAATTACGAAATGGAAGTGATGGCAGCTGCTGCATTATTGGGATCAAGAGTGGATGGCTTAATTGTGGCTATTTCCAAACAAACCGCTGATTTTGCACACCTGGATCGGTTCGAAAAAATTGGCATTCCTGTGGTGTATTACACCCGTAATCCCAGTTTTAACCTCAATTGCCATAAAGTGCTGAGCAATACCCACCAGGGTTGCTACATGGCTACAGAATACCTCATTAACCGCGGACATAAAAAAGTGGCCTATTTGGGCGGACCCAAAATGGTTAATTTTAGTCACGATCGTTTTTCCGGGTATATTAATGCGCTTAAAGACAATAACGTTGCTTTCAATGCAGCACATGTAGCCTATACCGATTTTGATGAGGAAAATAATTTAATGGCCATTAAAAACCTGTTTAACGATTACGAAAACAGTCCTACAGCCCTGGTAGCTTTTAAGGAAAAGCTGCTTTTTGATACCCTCAGGTTTTTAAAATCTGTCGATCATCCGGCATATCAATCTTTAGAGTGTATTGGTTTTGGCAACGATCCGATTATTGCTTACCTCAGTTCATCGCCGATTGCCTCTATCGAAGAAAATCCCGAATTGCTTGGCGAGCAGGCCGTAAGTCTGGTGGTAAAACTCATTAATGGTGAAATAGATGTAAATGCCTATAAAAAAGTAATAGTAAACTGCAATCTCAAAGTGCATGAGGCAAGTTAAAGTGTTGTAATTTAGTTAGTTTTAAACAGGTTGAATGTGATAATTTCAATCGTTGTAACTGTAAATCAATTGCATTTTTATGTTTTTGGTTCGCACGTCGTCTGTCTGGGTTTACTTTTATGGTTAAGTTAGTATAACAGATAATTACTAACCGAAAAACAGAAAGCAATTACCCATTAAGCCATAACAAACTATCCAGGATAGGAGGTTATGATCCGGAAAAAAACTAACCAAATTTAAATCTTAACTAAAAAAACATGAGTCAAAAAATGATTTCAAAACATTTTATCAGCTGCCTGTTGCTTATACTTTCGGCAACATTCGGGTGTAAAAAAAATGCAGGCACATCAAACGAAGAAAATAAAGCGCCTGCAGATTCAGCCCCAAAATCAAATGCGGTAACCGAAGCTTATCCCAGTAACATCAATACCAGTTTTAACCACGCTGATGGATCTTATTCTTACAGCGAGGCCAGTGCCGATTTCGGAGGTGCAACCTTAACCGGCTGGAACGAAGACAGGGCCTATATTTCGGGTAACTGGGCCCGTGCAACCCTGGCGCCAAATTCAGTTTCCAACGGACTAATTGCCGGCGCCGATATTTCTGATGGTTCGGCCTACGAAGCCACTTTTAAAGTACGTTTCCATAGTCAGTTCGATTGGAGCAGGGGTGGTAAAGTAGGTTTTGGCTTTCTCATTGGCGAAGGAAATACCGGTTGCGATATTGCCACCGATGGTAATGGCGGTAGTTTGCGCCTGATGTGGTACAATACCGGTAGCCGTGTGTTCTTTCAGCCTTATGTCTATCACCGCGATATGGCCGGTCCTTGTGGCGATACTTTTGGCAAATCTTACCCGGCTACCGGCAGCCTGGTTAAAGGCGAAACTTATACCGTTCATTTGTATGCCAAAAGCAATACCGGATCGACCAAAAACGGTTGGGTACAGGTAATCATTAACGGTACCACGGTATTGGATCAAGCCATCCGCTGGACCACCAACGATGCCCAGCGCTTGATCAACAGACTTTCTTTCCACAATTTCAGGGGTGGAAAAGATGTGGCTGTGTGGGGATCAAGTCAAACCAGTTATATTTATTTTGATGACCTTGTGGTGAATAAAATTCAATAATCGGCCTGATCATTTATACTTTAAGCCTCATGGGATTATCAGCTAATTCCATGAGGCTTTTTCTTTATCGGATGCTTATAAACTATCTTTCGATTATAGCAGAAGTGTATGATTTTTGTGATGGCTAAAAAATAAAAAGCCCAATAGGCCTTTTTTAATTTATAAGGCTTATTTTTGCGCAAATTATAAAAACCGCGTTAGCCATTTATTAATGCGGGTAAACCTCGACAATCATTAGAAAACAAATATTTTACCGATGACAAACGATAAAAAAGAAATATTCGAAAGTGTAGCACAACGTTTAAAAATTGAAGGCTTTAACGTAGTAAACCGCGATGAAACCCGTCCTTGGGGTGGTTTCTTTGTAATTGACGAAGCGCAGGCACAACAATTTGCCGATACTTATTTTGATGGTTTAAATGTAGAAGACCTTAAAATTGGTGGTAAATTAAGCCCGAAAATTTTAATTGTTGCCCCAAACACACGTCTTTCGTGGCAATACCACCACCGCAGAGCTGAAATCTGGCAAGTGGTAACCGGTACAGTTGGTATCAAAACCAGCCAAACTGATGAAGAAGGTGAAGTAAAACAATACGGGCCAAAAGACCAGATTAAATTACAACAAGGCGAACGCCACCGTTTAATCGGTTTGGAAGATTGGGGTGTAGTGGCAGAAATCTGGCAACATACCGATGCTGCGAACCCATCAGATGAAAGTGATATCGTTCGCGTTCAGGACGATTTCGGAAGATAAATTTTTTTAAGCCGTATCCATCTGCTAGTGATTGGTACGGCTTACTTATTCGCACATTACCAGTTGTCTATCTTTCCGCCCGAAAACTAAACGCCCTCAAACTTCGTTTATAAAGTATACACACCTTACATGACCATCCTTATATTCTTTCTTTGCCACTGGTTTTTATCATTATTTAGCCAAACCTTTTTCCTGCACCGCTACTCATCGCACAAGATGTTTAAAATGGAGCGTTTCTGGGAACGGTTTTTCTATCTGGTATTATTAATCTCGCAAGGTTCATCATTCTTAAATCCAAGGGCTTATGCCATTCTTCACCGGATGCACCATGCCTATAGCGATACCGAGAAAGATCCACATTCTCCACATTTCTTCAAGGATGTTTTCGGGATGATGATTGCCACAAAGAACATGTATATGAATTACCTGCACTTTAAAATACAGCCAGAACCTGCTTTTCAGGGTAATTATCCCGAATGGCCGCTGGTTGATCGCATTGGCGATTCATGGTTCTGGAGAATAGGTTGTGGATTATTTTATATCTGGTTTTATGTTGCTTTTGCCAACCACTGGTGGATGTTCCTTTTATTGCCGATCCACTTTTTAATGGGACCATTGCATGGGGCAATTGTAAACTGGTGTGGCCATAAATACGGTTATTCGAACCACGATAACGAAGATCACAGTAAAAACTCTTTGCCATGGGATTTCCTCTTAATGGGCGAACTTTTCCAAAACAACCATCATAAAAAACCCAATAGTCCGAACTTTGCAACCAAATGGTGGGAATTCGATCCAACGTATCCGGTTATGAAAGTATTGCACTGGATGCGGATTATTAAGATCAGGAAGGTTTAATTGGAGCTTAAAGACTAAGTAAAAATAAGAGACCCTGAAATAAATCCGATAGCCATCGGATCAGGGTGACGGATTGAGTCTAAAACTTAAATGCCCTTAGGTGTCTGAGGTGGTGGATAGAAGTCCGGAGTCGGAGGTCCGAAAGTCGGAAGACTAGATGCCTATATTCTTTATCCTCTCAGATGCCCTTAGGTGTCTTAGGTGGTAAATAAAAGATATCGCGGTAAGTCAGAGACCCTGAAATGAATTCAGGGTGACGGGATCGGGATTAAAGGTTAAACATCCAAATCTTTATTGCAGGTTTAAACGTATATTAAACAAAGTAGTTTTAAATTCAGCCTGCATTCATGATTAATTTTCTCAAAATCGTTTTCTCTATCCTACTGGTCTTCATGTGCTATAAAGTGATCAGTACTTCGCTCGAAAGTAACTTATTTGATCAGTGGGATTTCCTGGGTAGCATCCCCTGGATGCGCGCCACACTTTGGGATTTTTATGCCAATATCTTCATCATCACCCTGTGGATGTTCTACAAAGAAAAAAGCATTATTCTTAAAATCTCTATAACCATTTTGTTCGTATGTTTAGGTAGTATAGCTACCCTGGCTTATGTTTTAGTACATTTATTTAAACTAAAACCCGGCGAAGGTGTTAAAGAATTACTTTTAAGGCGTGAGGTGTAGGGTTTAAGGTGTAAAGATTGCCTTAAAAGTAGTTCATTTTTAAAGCAAGCTGATTTAGCATTAAATTTTTATCCTAAACCTTATGCCGTTCCAAACAGGACATCTATTATTTATTGCCTTTATATCGCTTATTTCGTGCTGCCTGATTATGTCCCTGGTTTGGCTCTGGGCAAAAAAAATCAAAAATGCGGGAGTAGTAGATGTATTCTGGGCATTGAACTTCCCTGTAATCACGCTGATCACTTTTTTCCTGTCGGAAGGCTTTGAACCGCGAAAAATTTTAAGCTGCGGCATGTTTTTACTTGCAGAGCTCCGTTTGGGCGTTCACCTTTGGCAGCGTGTTATTGGTCATTTAAGTGAAGAGGAGGGAAGGTACCAGCAACTCCGTAAAGAATGGGGCGATAAGGCCGAGCGCAATTTCTTTGTGTTTTTTCAGTTTCAGGCCATATCTAATGTGATTTTGGCAATTCCCTTTTTCATCATCACAGCCAATACCTCGCAATCCATGTCCTGGTTAGAATATATTGGCGCAGGTATTTGGGTAATTGCATTTTTTGGCGAAATGATTGCCGACAGGCAACTGGCCGAATTTAAAAAAGACCCGGGCAATAAAGGTAAAGTATGCGATACCGGATTATGGTATTACAGCCGTCATCCCAATTACTTTTTAGAGTGGCTAACCTGGATCGCCTATTTTGTTTTTGCATTGGCATCGCCATGGGGCATTGTGGCGATCATTAGTCCCGCCCTTATTTTATACCTGTTAACCCGGGTTACCGGCGTACCCAATAACGAAGAACAAAACCTGCGCAGCAAGCCGGTAGCTTATAAAAAATATCAGGATACAACCAGTGCTTTTTTTCCGTGGAGCAAAAAGGATAGTAGCGGGGCAAAGTAAAACGGATGATTGATAAATCCGTTATCAGGTTTCCTACGTAAATCAACCATTTTCCATCTTTAATTCCATTTTACACCTCAACATATGTGGTACGATAAACTTTTAGAAAATAATAAACTTCCGGATGCGGCATTGAGGATCGGGATCAGAAAGTTATGCAAGCAGCGTTTAGACGACGAAACGCTAAACAATGAAGAATTGCAGCAGGAAAAATTTATGGATTTGATTGCCGAATTAAAGCAATCGCCTATTGCCGTAAATACCGCCGATGCCAATGAGCAGCACTACGAATTACCTACCGCTTTTTTTCAATATTGCTTGGGTAAAAACCTCAAATACAGCAGTGGTTATTGGAAAGCTGGGGTAAAAGATATTGATACATCAGAAGATGATATGCTGGCCTTAACCTGTAAAAGAGCTGATTTGCAAAATGGGCAAAATGTGCTCGAACTGGGTTGCGGCTGGGGCTCGCTTTCGCTTTATATGGCCGCAAAATTTCCTCAGAGTACCTTTACGGTGGTTTCGAATTCGGCTACACAGAAGGTTTTTATTGATGAAACAGCTAAACAACGGGGCATTGATAACCTTACCGTGTTAACCGCCGATATGAATACCTTTACCATTGCCGATACATTTGATCGCATAGTTTCGGTTGAAATGTTCGAGCACATGCGCAACTATAAACTCCTGCTCAATAAAGTGGCTTCTTTTCTCAAACCCGAAGGGAAACTGTTTGTGCACATATTTACACACAAAACACTCGCTTATAAATTTGAGGTAGTTGATGAAACCGATTGGATGAGCAAATACTTTTTTACCGGTGGCATTATGCCTTCCAATCACCTGTTTTTTTACTTTAACGACGATTTAAAAATCGATAAACATTGGGTAGTAAACGGAACAAACTATGCTAAAACATCAGAAGCCTGGCTAAGCAATATGGATAAGCATAAAAAAGAGATTATGCCCATCTTCGAAGAAACTTATGGCAAAGATCAGGCAGTAAAATGGTGGGTGTACTGGCGTTTATTTTACCTGGCCTGCGCCGAGCTTTTTAATTACAACAAAGGAAACGAATGGATGGTATGCCATTATTTATTTAGCAAGGTGTAGCTCGATACGTCACCCTGAACTTGGTTCAGGGTCTTCTTGAGAGATGCTGAAATAAATCCGATAGCTATCAGATCAGCATGACGCTTAATTCAAAATCATTAAAAATGCAAAAACTCGCCATCATTGGTTCCGGAATAGCAGGTATGGGTTGTGCCCACAAACTGCAACATAAATACGATATTACCCTTTTTGAGGAGTTGGATTATATTGGTGGCCATACCAATACCATTACGCTCGAGGAAGACGGACAACCGATTTACCTCGATAGCGGCTTTATGGTTTTCAATTATCAAACCTATCCCAACCTGACTGAGATGTTTGCCGAAATTGATGCGCCGGTAATGAAAACAGATATGTCTTTCAGTGTGCAATTTCTGCCTAAAAAGCTCGAGTACAGCGGGTCAAGTTTAAACCATTTATTTGCCCAGCGCAAAAACCTGTTCAATATTGCTTACCTGAAAATGTTGATGCAGATTAACCGTTTCAATAAGCAGAGTGTCGAAATTCTGGACCAATCCCAATACCAGGATTATTCAATAGGTAGGTTTTTTAAAGAATTTGGCTATAGCGACAACATGTTGTGGCAATATCTTATCCCAATGAGTGCCGCTGTTTGGAGTGCACCCATGGAGCAGATTTTAGATTTTCCGGCGGTTACTTTAATCCGCTTTTTTAAAAATCATGGTTTTTTAGGGCTCAATACTCAGCATCAATGGTATACCTTACAAAAGGGAAGTCAGGCTTACCGCGAAAAACTAATTGCTCCCTTTCGCGATCGGATTAAGACCAGCACTAAAATTGTTGCTGTAAAAAGGCTGGAAAATGGCATGGTAGAAGTAGAAACAGCAAAAGGTGAAAAGTTCGAATACGACAAGGTGATTATGGCCAGTCATGCCGATCAGACATTCGAAATAGTTAAAGATAAAACAGCTTTGGAAACCGAACTACTTTCCAAATTTAAATATCAGCTCAATAAAGCGGTTGTGCATACCGATGAGGCACAAATGCCAAAGGCAAAACTGGCCTGGAGCAGCTGGAATTACCGGGTAGAGCAACAGGGCGATAAATTACTGCCCAGTACCATTTACTGGATGAATAATTTACAGGGTGTATCTAAAAAACAGAATTATTTTGTTTCCATTAACCCTACAACTACTTTAAACCCGGATAAGGTGATTAAAGAAATTGATTACCACCACCCGCTGTTTGATGTACCTGCCATGCAGGCGCAGGCGCAATTGCACAGGTTAAATGAAACCGGACCGATATACTATTGTGGCAGTTATTTTAAATATGGCTTTCATGAAGATGCTTACAAGAGCGCGGTGGATTTGTGCGTGCAGCTGTAAAAAGATCTGTCATTCTGAGCGCCGCGAAGAATCTTTTAGCTGTTGATTTAAAATGAACGAACGCTAGTATAGAGAGATTCTTCGCTGCGCTCAAAATGACAACCAGTTAAAAATTTCGTAAATTGATTAATAATGGAGTTCAAATCTAGTATATACACCGCCAAAGTCATGCACCACCGCCTGGCGCCCAAAAAACACGCGTTTTGGTACAGGGTATATATGTTTTATATTGATCTGGATGAGTTGGATCTGCTGGCGCAAAAACTACGTTGGTTCAGCAGGAATAAATTTAACCTTTTTTCTTTCCGGGATGCCGAACACCTTCAGTTGCCAAGAGAAAATCCCGATAAAACCAAAAATACACGTCATCACTTAGAAGATTATTTGAAAGAGAATGGTGTAGATGGCAGCAGGCTCAAAATAAAACTGCTTACTAACCTCAATGTGTTGGGCTATAATTTTAACCCGGTTTCTTTTTATTATTGCTTCGATCAGGATGGGAATCCGGTATGTTGTGTGGCCGAAATCAGTAATACCTATCGCGAAATGAAACTTTTTTTCTTTGGAAAAGAAGAACTGGATGGCGATATCTTTAAAAAAATAACCACCAAATATTTTTATGTATCACCTTTTGTTGATCTGGATGATGCTTTCGATTTCAGGCTAAAGGTGCCTGCCACTGAGCTCAATATTGAAATTGATGATCTGGATAAAAATGGTAAACGTTTTTTTATCAGTACCTTAAAAGGGGAGCAGAAACCACTAAACAATAGCAGCTTGTTAAAATGTTTCTTTGCTATCCCATTAATTCCGCTACAGGTAATGGGCATGATTCACTGGCAGGCGCTGAAACTTTGGTTAAAAAAAATACCATTTCATGCTAAGGCCAAAAACCCTGCGCTGCAACGTAACGTATATAAGCCATATAAACCTTAATTAATAGAAAAAATAACCGTATGAACACGCTTGTCGCTACCAGAACATCAACAGGGTTTTTCGAAAGAATAGTGCTTAATGCACTGGCTAAAATGACTTTAGGAAAGTTAGAACTTTCATTGCCAAATGGCGAAACTTTGGTTTTCGGCAACGGAGAACATGCTATAACAGCCAATATACAGGTTAACCATGCTGATTTTTTTAAATCGATTGCCCTTTACGGCGATATAGGCTTTGGCGAAGCATATACCGAAGGCCTTTGGGATACCACCAACATTACCAATGTAATTAAATGGGTAATCCTCAATATCGAAAATGCACCCTCGGTTACGGGTAGTAAAGTTAAATCTTTTGCACTGGGACTGTTAAAATGGGTAAATAAAATATACCATGTAAGAAGGGCAAATACGCTGGCCGGTTCGCAGAAAAATATCTCCGAGCATTACGATTTAAACAACGATTTCTTTGCTACTTTTTTAGATAAAACCATGACTTATTCGAGCGGCTATTTTGCCAACGAGCATACGAGTCTGGAAGAGTCGCAATATGCCAAATACGATAGGCTGGCACAACAATTAAAAATTAAAGCTACCGATCATGTTTTGGAAATTGGCAGTGGCTGGGGTGGTAATGCCATTTTCCTGGCCAAAAAATATGGTTGCAAAGTTACTTCGGTAACCATTTCTAAGGAACAGCAAAAGTTAGCCATGGAGCGTGTGCATGCCGAAAAACTCGAAGATAAGGTTTCAGTTATTATTCAGGATTACCGCAAGATTACCGGAACTTTTGATAAAATTGTATCGATCGAGATGCTTGAAGCAGTTGGGCACCAATACCTGGAAACTTACTTTGAAAAATGCCAGGAGCTTTTAAAACCCGATGGCATTTTCGCCTTTCAGGTAATTACCTCTCCCGATAGTCGCTACGATAAATTACGCAACGGGGTAGACTGGATCCAGAAACACATTTTTCCGGGCTCATTGTTACCATCGGTTGCAGCCATAAATAAGGCCATTAACGAAACGGGCGACTTAACACTTGTCGACTTAAAAGACATGGGATTAGATTATGCCCGCACCCTGCATTTGTGGTTTATAGCATTCAATAAAAATATCGATAAAGTGAAAGCCCTCGGTTTCAGCGAAACTTTTATCCGTAAATGGAACTATTATTTAAATTATTGTGAGGCTGCTTTCGCCATGCGCAATATCAACGTGATGCAAATGGTTTATTCGAGGCCAAATAATACGGGCAGGTAAGCAGGTTAGGGAGCGCCAAATGCTCCATAAAATATTAAATGGATGATAAGAAGATGATTTTTATCATCCATTTTCGCGTTATATGCGGTCTTTTTGCTTTTCTGGTACCTATATTCATCAGGAGTTTTATTTTCACCGGTAAAAGAACGATCTTTGCCGACCAAATTAAACTACTCACGTAAAAAGTGTGGCGCAGCATTGTAACAAAATGCAATTTGCGCAGACTAATTACAAAAGACTAACTCCTAACATGAAAAAACTGCTACTATTAACCCTCACCATTGCCCTGTTTTTTAAAGCGCATGCCCAATTTCCAGGTGGCTTTGGTGGAGGAGCAAAAAAAACAACCGTTACCGGTCGGATTACCGCTGTTATACTCGACTCATTAACTAAAAAACCTATTGATTACGCAACTGTATCGTTAATTAACGTAAAAGATAATAAATCGGTTAACGGTGGTGTTACCGACGAAAAAGGTAAACTAAGCCTTCAAAATGTATCGCCCGATGCTTACAAGCTGATGATTGGCTTTATGGGTTATAAAACTAAAACCATATTGGTTACTACCACACCTGGCAAGCCCGATAACAATATGGGTACCATTTATATTTCTTCTACTGAGAATGTACTGGCCGATGTACAGGTACAGGGTACGAAAGCGGTAATTGAAAATAAAATTGACAGGATGGTGTACAATGCAGAAGCCGATGGCACGAACGCCGGAGGCGATGCAACCGATGTAATGCGTAAAGTACCGATGTTATCGGTTGATGTGGATGGAAACGTTCAATTACGTGGTGGCGCCGTACGTGTATTAATTAATGGTAAACCTTCTGGTACCATGGCCAGCAGCGTTGCTGATGCGTTGAAGATGATTCCTGCCGAGCAGATTAAAAGTGTGGAAGTAATTACCAGTCCATCGGCTAAATACGATGCAGAAGGATCTGGTGGTATCATCAATATCATTACTAAAAAATCAAATGCACAAGGTGTAAGCGGAACAGTTAATGCTTCGGCAGGTACCCGCCAAAATAATGGTGCATTTAACTTAACTGCTAAAACCGGTCGGTTGAGTATCAATACAAGTTTAGGTACAAACCTGGCTTATGCACAGAAATCGAGGGTACAGTTCGAAAACAATACCCGTATAGATAGTTTAACCAAAACTACATTTAACAACATCTCTCAAGACGGATACTCAAAATGGAGCCGTAACGGTTATAACGGAAGTGTTGGTGTAGATTATGATTTTAATGCTTATAACAACCTGAGCTCTAACTTAAAATACAATAATTTTTCTAACGGTGGTCCTGGTGAAGCCGATTATACGATTAATGGTGTTAAATTGGTAAATAAAAGCGATATGGATATGGGTTTCAGTAATTTTGACTGGAACGTAGATTACAAACACACCACCAAGAAAGAAGGCGAAGAATTTACCATTTCAGGCCAGTTATCAACCGGAAGAAATACTACTGAATTTCAGAATGAAATAATGGGCTCTAACTTCAAGCCGATTAACAACAACAACACCGGTAAAAACAAGGAGTATACCGCGCAAACTGATTATACCTATCCGTTTAGCAAATCGACTATTTTAGAAGTGGGTGCTAAAGGTATTTTCAGGAATATCAGCAGTGAGTTTAGCAACGAAAGTGAGGGTGATTTCGATTATAATCAGGACGTTGCCTCGGCTTATGGTGTAATCAGTTTTAAATTAAGCAAAAAACTAAATTTTAAAGGTGGTTTGAGGTCAGAGTATACCAGCATTAGCTTTAACACTGAAAAGGCAGGAATTCAGAAAAACGATTACTTTAACTTGTTCCCGAGTGTAATTATTTCGCAAACGCTTAAAGGAAATGCAACTTTGAAATTAAGCTATAACCGCAGGGTACAAAGACCGAGTTTATCTTATTTAAATCCTTTCCGTAACGAGAGCGATCAGTTTAACGTTAGAGAGGGAAGACCTGATTTGGCACCTGAATTAAGTGATAATCTGGAGCTGGGCTATTCAACCTTTATTAAAGGTTCGGTAATTAATGCATCTGTGTTTTATCGTCGTACCGGAGGGGTTATCGAAAGTTCTATAACTTCTTTTAAAGAAAACGGAGTAGATAAAACTTTAACAAGCTTTATTAACGTTGGTGTAGCCCAAACTTATGGTGCCAATGTTTTTGCATCTTACAATCCTAAACCAAAATGGACTTTGATGACCAATCTTGGTGTGAATACTTACGAAGTAAGCAATAGTTTAACAGGGGTAAGTACAGGCACTTTCTTAAACTATAATATATTTGGACGCTCTGCATACGGATTTGGTAAAGGTTACAATTTCGAATTGTTTGGTGTTGTAAATTCGCCAAGAAGAACCTATCAGGGTAAGACAGATGCTATGGTGTTTTATGGCGCATCGTTTAAGAAAGATATCCTGAACAAAAAGGGATCAATAGGTATAAACACTTTAAATCCATTTACCAGAGATTTACACATTAAAACAGTTAATAATTCGGTAACAACTGATGGCAATAGAATTAGTACCCTATACCAAAGTACCAATATCTATTATCCGCTAAGATCGTTTGGTGTTAATTTCAGTTACTCTTTTGGTAAACTTAAATTTACTGAAAAGAAAAAAATTAAAAACGACGATACCAAGCAAGACCAGCAACAAGGTGGTGGCGGTATGGGTGGCGGCGTTCAGCAATAAAATACCCAATCAACATACATTCAAATCCTTTCTGAATCATTTCAGAAAGGATTTTTTGTTTCGATTTGAGGTTTTTTGTGCGTAAACAATTAAAAATGAATGGTGCATTTTACACTTTTTAAGGGGAATAGTCTTTTAAGCTTGTTTTTGCGGCTTTACTGTTCTTTTTTGCATGCTTTTGCCGGGATGTGCCGCTATTGTGTAAAAATTTGCTTGAAATCAAGGCCATTCCGTCACGTTTTATGCGTGTTCTTTTAGGCTAAAACCTTATATTGCATTAACTACATTATTAACCCTAAACTACTGAGAAATGAGAAAAACCTTTACCTCAATTTTTTTTCTTTGTATTTTACTGCTGGGCCTATCCTCAATGGCGCAGGTAAAAACAATTACGGGAAAAATAACCTCGTCTGATGATGGTGGACCATTGCCAGGTGCAAGTATTAAAATAAAAGGAACGAATACAGGAACATCGAGCAATAGCGACGGTAGTTATACCATAAAAGCGCCTGCTTCCAGTTCGATATTGGTGATCAGCTTAATCGGTTATAAAATCCAGGAAATTACTGTTGGGAATAAAACCAGCATTAATGCTACATTGGTGCCCGATGCGCAGGAACTGCAGGAGGTTACCATTTCTACAGCACTCGGTATTACCCGGCAGGCTAAATCTTTAGGCTATGCTGCGCAATCAGTTAGTGGAAACGATTTAAACTACAACCATCAGCCTAACCTGTTAAATGCCTTGCAAGGCAAAATTGCAGGGGCAACCATCTCAAGTACGGGAGGAGGGCCTGGTCAGGGGGCAAATATCAGAATCAGGGGCGTAAACTCTATCGATCCCAATATTTCAGGCGATCCGTTGTATGTAATTGATGGGGTACAGATCGATAATTCAACCTCAACGGTTGGCGCAAATCCCGATGGTACCGCTTTTGGGGCAAGGGGAGTAACCAACAGGGCTTCTGATATTAATCCGGAAGATATTGAAACCATTAATATTTTAAAGGGAGGCGCTGCAACAGCACTTTATGGTTTAAGAGGTGCCAATGGGGTAGTAGTAATTACAACCAAAAGAGGTAAACAGAACGGCGTTACGGTTAACCTGAACAGCAGTTACGGGTTTGACGAGGTATTAAAAAGCCCCGATGTGCAAACCGAATATACACAGGGTGTTTTGGGTGTTTATACTAACCCTCCGGGCGGCATTGGCCCGGCATGGGGCCCAACCATAGCAGAGGCAAAACTAATCGATCCTACACATCCCGATCAGCTGTTTAACAACTACGATCAGGCTTTTGGCACTGGTCAGCAGATTAAAAATTCAGTTTCCGTAGCAGGCGGTGGCGATGTAGTTAAGTTTTTCTCGTCGGTTTCGCAATTGTACCAGAAAGGGATGATGCCCAATACCGATAACAAAAACTTTTCAGGCAGGTTAAATACCGATTTTACCATTAGCCCGAAATTTAAAGCCTCGGTAAACATGAATTTTACCAACTCGGGTGGCTATACCTACAGCGCCGATCGTTTTGGTGAAAGTTTGGCCTACTGGTCGCCACGTTACGATGTTTCCGACTATCAGAATGCAGATGGTTCGCAAAAATATATTGGTACCAACAACCCCATTTGGGGCACGGCCAACAACAGGTTTAAAGGCGATGTTAACCGCTTTATTGGTGGATTGAGCCTGGCCTACGATCCAGCAAAATGGCTTAATTTTTCTTACCGTTTGGGTTTTGATACTTATAACGATAACCGGGTGCGTACCGCGCGTGGCCCGATGTATGCAACTGAGGCCATGTACGATAACTTGCAGGGTTTTTATGGCGAATACAATACCAAGTTCAGGACCATTAACAGCACCTTTGTGGCCACCCTAACTACTAAATTAACTGACGACCTTACCGGAACCTTAAGGCTCGGACAAGAGCTTTACGACCGCAAGATAAAAGAAGTGGGTACGCTGGGAAGCATATTGGGCGTTTACGATTTCTTTAATCTCGCCAATGCAGGGGTGCTGACACCAAGCCAGAGTTCAAGGCAAAAAAGGCTGGTTGGTTATTTTGGCGAGGCTACTTTTGATTATAAAAATTACCTATTCCTAACCATCACCGGTAGAAATGATATTACCTCTACCTTACCTAAAGCAAGCAGGTCGTTCTTTTATCCCTCTGCAAGTTTAAGTTATGTGTTCTCCGATCAGTTTAAGCTGCCAGAGGTAATCAGTCAGGCTAAATTACGTCTGTCTTACGCGCGCATAGGTAAAGATGCTTCCGAATATTCGACTTTTACCGGATATACACCTTACACGCCTTTACCAACAGGCACCGGAGGTTTAACCATTGCACCAAACCTGGGTAACCCCGATCTTCGTCCCGAGTTTACCAATACTTACGAGGCTGGTTTGGAAATGTCGTTCTTTAAAAATCGTTTAGGATTCGATTTTACCTATTATTACTCGTTGAGCCAGGATCAGATTATCCAGACGCAGATTTCTTCGGCAGTAGGCTATGTAACCAAATCTATCAATGCCGGCGATATCAGGAACCGGGGGGTAGAATTGGTAATCAATGGTAAACCCATTGTATCAAAAGATTTTAGGTGGGATGTAAACCTGAACCTATCGGCCAACAGAAATAAGGTGCTTACTATGCCAAACGGAATAACCGAGATTGTTTATGGTGCGGCAAGAGGTTATGGAAATGCCGGCGTAACCATGAAACTCATCGAGGGCCAGCCTTATGGTAATATTTATGGCAGTTATTTTAACCGTTACTATGGCAGCCAGGCCGAAGATCCGATTGTACTTGATAAAAATCTGCCTTTATTAATCGGTGCCAATGGTTTTCCGAGTATTTCGGGCGGTAAACAGAAGCTTTTGGGTAACTCGCAGCCAAATTATATTGTAGGTTTGGGCAACACCTTCAGGTATAAAGATTTTAGTTTAAATATCTTGTTCGATGCCCGTTTAGGTTTTGAAAAATACAACTGGCTTGAAGATTTCTATTCCGCTTTCGGTTTACCTGATTATACTGCCGATAGAAGAACGACCAAAGTATTTGATGGTGTATTGGCCAATGGCCAGCCCAATACCAAACCGGTTTACATGGGGCAGCGTTTTGGACCGGATGGTGTAGATTATGGTGAGGGTTACTACCGTATTTATTACCGTAACGTTTCAGAGCCTTTTGTTAGCGATGCATCCTGGGTGCGCTTACGTTCGGCAAGTTTAACTTACAACGTGCCACAAAACTGGTTGCCGGCAAAAGCCATTAAAAATGCTTCACTTTCGGTTACCGGAAATAACTTATGGTTGTGGACCAAATATTATGGTGTAGATCCGGAATCGAGTTCTTTCGATGCAGGTAGCAACAACGATGGATCGGCAGGTTTTACCTATCCATCTGCCCGTACCATAATGTTTACCCTTAATGTTGGTTTTTAAATAGTATTACGATGCAAAAGATTATAAAATATACCTTATGCTCAGCTTTAATTGCAACTTTAGGATTGCAAAGCTGTAAAGACAGCTATTTTGATAAACTGTCTGATAATCCGAACCAGGTTCCGGTGGCAACGCTTAGTACTTTGCTGGCTACCTCAACCTATAAAATTGGAAACAACAATTATTTCATTGGAAGTATTACTGCTCCATATGTGCAATATACGGCTAATCCAACAGCCAATGGTGCTGGCGATACCTATCAGGCTATCGATTTTAGTGCCACCTGGGATGCTCTTTATTTTGCCATGGCTGATGCAAATGAAATGAAGAAACTGGCCATTGCCCAGGGATCTAGCGAATATAAAGGCGTGGCCGATGTAATTATAGCCTACAATATTACATTGGTAAACGATCTTTGGGGCGATGCACCATTTTCGGAAGCTTTTAACATCAATAACCTGAGGCCTAAGTACGATAAACAGCAGGATGTTTATAACCAGGCCATGGCGCTTTTAGATGAAGCCATTGTAGAACTGGCTAAAACCACATCGACCGTTAAACTGGCGCCAACCAGCGATTTGATTTATGGAAAAACTACTGCCGAAAGGGCAAACTGGCTAAAAATGGCTTATGCTTTGAAAGCGAGATTGTTGAATAAGGTGAGTAAAACAAGTGCCTACAATCCAACGGCTGTATTGGCAGCATTGAGCAATTCTTTTACCGCCAATGCCGATGATGCAAGCATGGCTACTTTTAAAGAGCGCAACCCATGGGCAAACGTGGCACTGGCTAATTCCCAACAATCGTTAGGTGGCTGGCTGTCTGAGCAGCTTATTGATGCGATGAATGGTACCACTTTTACTGTTTTTGATCCCCGTATTGAAAAGATTACCGATAAAACGATCAATAACGTATATATCGGAACGGTAAATGGTGCCGGTAACCGCCTGCCCGGAGCTAACACTACCAAAGATGAGTGCTACATTTCTAGAAATTCGCCCTGGACGAGCGATACTTCTCCTTTGTTTATTGTTACCTATGCCGAGCTTAAATTTATCGAAGCAGAAGCTTATTTTAGTACTGATAAGGTAAAATCTTATGCAGCATACCTCGCTGGGATCAGTGCCAATATGGATAAACTTGGGGTTACAGCGGCTAACAGGGATGCTTATCTGGCCAATCCTTTGGTGGCGGTTGGTGCTGCGGCCTTAACCAAAGACCTTATTTTTAAAGAAAAGTACATTGTTACTTATTTAAATCCCGAAGCCTGGAACGATGCCCGCCGTTTCGATTACAAGTATAAAGATTTCGGAATGCCAGCCAATGCAGCGCTTCCTACCTTTATCCGCCGTTTAGATTATACCCAGGGCGAAAGAAGTAAAAACGGAGGCAATGTACCTGTTGATGTACCACGGACAACCAAATTGTGGTGGGATCAGTAAAGCGTTAAGCGTGTGGCGGAAAGTGTTTGATATGCTTTTCGCCAGACGCTATCCGCCAAACGCTATGCATTAACTGCTTTATCCCAAAATCGGAAGGAATGAAAAAATCGCTGTTTATTCTGTTTGTGCTCCTTTTTACCTCAAAAATATTTGCACAGTCGTTTAGCCTAAAATCTGTTTTGTCTTATCCTTTTCCAAGCCAGTTGGTAGCTGCGCCTACTGGTTCAAAAATAGCTTGGGCCGCAAACGAACAGGGCAGGAGAAATATTTATACAGCAACGGCGCCCGATTATAAAGCGATTAAAATTACCAGCTACAACGAAGATGATGGTCAGGAGTTAACCAGTTTATCTGTTTCGCCTGATGGTGACTGGATTGTTTTTGTGCGCGGCGGAGATCATGGTGGCAGAGATGGCGGCCCGGTTAATGCAAATTCATCTCCAATTGCACCTAAAGTACAGGTATTGGCGGTTCCTTATGGTGGAGGAAAGGTAATTGTGCTTGGCGAGGGGGATAACCCGGCAATTTCTCCCAATAGTAAACAGGTACTTTTTAGCAAAGCAGGCCAGATTTTAATTGCCGCAATAGATGGCACAGTACCCGCCAGAAACCTGTTTTACGCAAAAGGCCTGAACGGAAGTTATAAATGGTCGCCTGACGGGCAAAAAGTTGCTTTCGTTTCCAACCGAAGCGATCACGCTTTTATAGGGGTGTACACCAACGATGAAACCCCGGTACAATGGTTATCGCCATCTTTTTCCAGGGATAATATGCCGGTTTGGTCGCCAGATGGAAGTGAAATTACTTTTATCCGTACACCCGGTACAGGTACCGAAACGGATTCTGTTTTAACCCGCAAACACCAGCCCTGGGCCATTCGCAAAGTTAATATTTCAACCGGTCAGGACATACAGGTTTGGAAAGCGGCTGAAACGATCAGAGGCTCCTATCCGACTATTGATGGAGGTGCCAATTTACACTGGGCACAGGGTAAAATTGTATTTACTTCTTACGAAGATGGCTGGCCGCACCTGTACGCCATCAATCCCGATGGTACGGGCAGGTTGTTGCTTACTCCGGGCAATTATGGTGTCGAAAATATTAAACTGAGCAACGATAAAAAGACCCTGGTTTTTGCAGCCAACACAGGCAAAAATCAGGATGATCTGGATAGGAGGCACATTTACAAGGTTTCGGTAAATGAAGCCAATATGCAGCCTTTAAGCAGCGGCGAAGGGATTGAGGCTTACCCGGTAATTGCGGGTGATAACCAAACCTTTTTCTGCCTGAGCGCTACCGCGCAAAGACCGCTTTTACCGGCTATACTTAACGCAGGGAAAAAAGTGACGCTGATTGGTGATTCGCTGATTCCAGCCGATTTTCCAATTAAAGAAATGGTGGTGCCCAAACATGTACAGTTTAAAGCTGCCGATGGTAATACGGTTTACGGGCAGCTCTTCTCGCCAAAGAAAGCGATCAAAAACCAGCCTGCAATCGTGTATGTGCATGGCGGTCCGCAAAGGCAAATGTTTTTAGGCTGGAACCCTATGGATTATTATTCCATTGATTATGCATTGAATCAATACCTTGTTAATTTGGGCTTTACGGTACTAGCTGTTAATTACCGTTTAGGCATTGGTTATGGATTCGATTTTCATAAACCAATGGGGGCAGGGGCGCAGGGGGCATCAGAATATCAGGACATTAAAGCCGCCGGAGAGTGGCTGGCTACCCAGCCTAACATCGATAAAACCAAAATAGGGGTTTACGGAGGCTCTTATGGTGGTTATTTAACTGCGTTGGCTCTTGGAAAAGATTCTAAACTGTTTGCTGCTGGTGTAGATATTCATGGTGTAAACAACCGTTTCAGCAATCAGGCTGCCGAAGGTAAAGAACCTGCACCCGATGCTGCATTGGCAGCTAAAATTGCTTTATCATCCTCGCCGGTTAGCTACATCAACACCTGGACATCGCCAACACTCATTATCCATGCCGATGATGACCGCAATGTAGCCTTTAACCAAAGTGTTGATTTGGCCAAACGTTTCGAAGACAAGAAGTTTGATTTTGAATATTTAGTCATTCCAGATGATACGCACCATTGGATGAAATTTTCAAACGGCTTAAAGGTAAGCGAGGCTACCGCCGATTTTCTGAAACGTAAATTAATGGATAAAAAGTAATCCGTCTTACTTTTTTTGAACCCGCTTTAAAATCATCAGGCTCTGCGGATTAAAAGAATATCCCGAGATATTATTTTGTAGCATCACCACCGATTGGTCGTAAAAAAGGGGAACTACTGGGGCATAATCCATCACAATTTGGTCCATTTTACGGTATAGCGCAAAACGCTTTTCGCTATCAGGTTCATAATAGCTTTGCTCAAATAACGCATCGAAGGCCTTATTGTAAAAGGCTGTATAGTTAGGGCCATACGGAACCTTGTTTTTGGAGTAGAACATCGAAAGGAAATTTTCGCCATCACCATAATCGGCCAGCCAGGAGCCACGGAAAAAATTAACATGGTTTTTAGACATTAAATCCCTTAAGCTTGCACTTGGGCTTACATCAATTTTGGTTTTAATTCCAACGGCGGTTAGCTCGCCTTGTATAAACTCAATTAAATCTTTATAAGTTGTAGTGGTATTCAGGGTAACTTCTGCTAAACCTTTGCCCTCCGGAAAACCTGCTTCTGCTAAAAGTTTGGCGGCCAGTTTGGGGTTATAGGCATATCCCTTTACTGCAACGCTGTCAAATCCAGGCATGCCCTTCGGAATAATACCGGAGGTAGCAGCTACACCAATGCCATTGCGGAGATATTTAATGAGTTTATCTTTATCAATGGCGTAATTAATGGCTTGTCTGATTTTTTTTAATCGCAAAGGCGATTTTTTAACAATAGTCAGATTGGTATCGACCAATATGCCTACATATTCAGTGCAGAGATAAGGGCTTTTGGTCAAACTGAATTTTCCCTTATATTTAGTGGTCATTTTGCCGCTCTTGGTCAAAATATCGTCGCGATAACTGCCATCAACATTGTAGTAGAAATCGAGGTCTTTTTTCAAGAAACTCATAAACCCACTCTGTTTATCGGTAATAAAGGTCGCTTTTACGGCATCCAGGTAAGGCAACTGTTTACCGTTGGCGTCTTTTTCGAAATAGTGCTCGTTTTTTAAAAGCACCAGAATTTCACCTTCTTTCCAGTATTTAAATTTGAATGGCCCGGTGCCAATAGGGTGACTCCTGAAGTCTTTGCCATAATGCGCTACAATTTCTTTGGGTACTACCGAGCAATACTGCGTGGTAAGCAAACTCATAAACGGCGGGAAGGGGCGCACGAGTTTAATCTGAAAAGTAGAATCGTTTAAGGCTATAAAATTATGCTCGTCCTTCACTTTATCGCTAAAAATCCATCCGCCAGATGAAGCGACCTTCGGATCAATTAACCGGTAAAAGCTATAGGCAAAATCGCTGGCTACAACTTTTCGTCCCTTGCCATTTTTAAAAATAGGATCGTCGTGAAAATACACATCGTTGCGCAGGTGGAAAGTGTAAGTCAAAGCATCTGCAGAAATCTGCCAGCTTTTGGCAATGCAGGGAATGGTTTGCAGTGATGAATCGACCTGCACTAAACCATTAAAAATCTGATTGGTCATCCAAATCGCATTCTGGTTGCGTGCAAAGGCTGGATCTATTGAGGTCAGGCCCTGATCGAGGTTAATATTGAAGACTTTTTTGTCCTGGTGACTGGTGTTTTCTTTACAGCTAAAAATCAGGGTAGCACAAAAAATCCAAAATATATAATTAAATGAGCCTCGCATCGGGTAGGAATGTTATTTTTGCACAAATTAATAAATTTAATGCAGATGTCTTTTTTAAACGATTTATTTATTGGCCTCGAAGCTACTAAACAGGAAGAATTACAGGAACGTTTAGATTTAGTAGAACATAAGATTAAATTTATGGATAAAATGCCGGTAGCCTGCCTGGATACCAGCAATAATCCAAACTATCTGTTAACCGAAGAGATCGCGCTGGCTGGTGGAATGGTAGAAGCCGATGTTTTAAATGCGGTATTTATAATTTATTATCAACCAGGCAAAACACTTACAGATTTAATGCGCGAGGTACCCGCTGCTTTGAACACCGATTGGCAGGCTGTACAAAATAATCGCATTATTCTTTTAAACGACGATGTTAACCGGGAAAGAACTGCCGAAAATGCCGTTTCTTTAATCGAAGATATTGCCGAAATGTTGCATCCTGGCTCTTTTATATTTGGTCATGAAGGGGATAAATGGATTCGCTTTGGGGCTTAGTCTGGCTGTTTCACCATATAAGGCGCCGATCCTACACTTTTTATTTACCACCTAAGACACTTAAGGGCATTTAAGGGTATATTGAAAAGACAGGCATTTGATCTTCTACCTTCCAGCCTTCCACCTTCCATCCTTTTAACGTCCGGTCTTCCGACCTCTGACTTCCGACTTTTATTTACCACCTAAGACACTTAAGGGCATTTGAGTTTTAGGCTCAAGATAGATTTCTCGGCTGCGCTCGAAATGACGATGTGCCTATGGGAGACCTGCTTTCAGCTTTGGTCTTTTAGCTTTAGTCTTTAAGCTTTCCACTAGATCTCTTTAATCTGATATTCTTCTATTTTACGGTAAAGCGTAGTTAAGCCAATGCCCAGTAATCTCGAAGTTTCTGTTTTGTTGCCTTTGGTATGCAGGAGTACTTTCTGGATGTGTTGCTTTTCGATCTGTTGTAAGTTATACTCATTTTCGGCAGGCATAAACTCGAAAAACTCAGGGGGCAGGGCAGTGGCACTTAAAGTATCGCCATCTGAAAGGATGACCAGGCGTTCAATTACATTTTTAAGTTCGCGGATATTGCCTTTCCAACTGTGGTCGGTGAGGATGGAAAGGATTTTATCATCCATTTTTGGTACTGCACGGTTTACTTTATCAGCAAAAGCCTTTAAGTAGTGTTTGGCCAAAGCCGGGATATCTGTTTTACGTTCGCGTAGCGGCGGAAGCGTGAGTGTAAAAACTGAAAGGCGGTAATAAAGGTCTGAACGGAATTTGCCGGAAGCGGCATCGCCTTTCAAATCTTTATTGGTGGCCGCTAAAACCCTGACATTTACCTGTTGGGTATGGGTATCACCTACCTTTATAAAAGTCTGGCTCTCCAATACACGCAATAGTTTGGCTTGCAGGTCGAGATTCATTTCGCCAATTTCGTCCAGCAACAAGGTGCCACCGTTGGCTTCTTCCAATAAGCCCTTTTTATCTTTATTGGCCCCAGTAAATGCCCCAGCTTTGTAACCAAAAAGCTCACTTTCTAGCAAATCGGGACTAAAACCACTGCAGTTCAATGCTACAAAAGGCTTGTCTGCCCGGGGGCTTGCATAGTGGATAGATTGTGCAAAAACCTCTTTACCCGTACCCGTCTCTCCTAAAAGCAGAACAGTTGTATCAGTTACACTTACTTTTCGGGCCAGATCAATCGCCTCTTTTAAGGCTTTTGATTGGCCGATAATGGTTTCGAAACTGTGTTTTTGAGCAATTTTGTTTTCCAGGTCCGCAACACGTCGTTGCAGATTGGATTTATCCATCGCGCGGTATAAAAGGGGGATAATTTTATCATTGTCGTCGCCTTTTACCAGGTAATCGAAGGCTCCGTTTTTAATGGCAAGTACGCCATCAGCAATGGTGCCATAAGCGGTAAGGTTAATGATTTCGACAAACGGTTTAATGGCTTTAAGCTCCTTTACCAGTGCAACGCCATTCACATCAGGCAGCTTTACATCACTGATCACGATACTTACATCGTTGTTTTTTAAAAGTTTTAATCCTTCTTTCCCGGTGTTAGCCTGTAAGGTTTTAAAGCCCTCCAGTTCTATAATTCTGGAAAGTAAACTGCAGATTTTCTTTTCGTCATCGATGATGAGCACCATCCCATTCATAGGTTCAATTTATGCTGCAATATTAACAATAAATATACCGAATAATTAACGATTGTTAGAATTCAGCCCAGGCGCTTAATTGGTAAAGGGCTGAATTAAATTCCGCTGGCTTGAAAACTTTTCAATATGGTAAAAAGCTTTTCAAAATGGCAGGGTTTTGTTTGTTGCTGCTGGGATAGCTTTAGACTTGATTTAAATTTTTGTATTGATAATCAATGCTTTAATCGTTTTGTGCTACTGTGGGTATTGCATTTGATGACTGACAAGTATGAAATTTTATTAAAATGAACAATTCAATAATTTTTGTCAGGGTTGCTACCAGCGCAGATGCAAAATATGCAGAAGAAATTGTAGCTGAAACGCAAAGCTCAGCATTGTTAAGGGGTTCGGGTATTTCGAAAAGAACACCGGCCTCCATTGTCGAAAAAATGAATGCAGGGAAGGCCGTGATTGCGGTAACTGCTGCTGGCGAATGGGTGGGCTTCTCCTATTTCGAGAGCTGGGAAAAAGATACCTTCATTTCCAATTCGGGATTAATTGTGGCACCCAAATTTAGAAATTCGGGGGTTGCCAAAAGTATTAAAAACAGAATTTTCAGTCTCTCACGCCGTATATATCCTGATGCGAAAATATTCAGCATTACCTCTGGTGCAGCCATCATGAAAATGAACAATCAGCTGGGTTTCGAGCCGGTAACCTTTGCACAGATTACCCAGGATCCCGCGTTTTGGGAAGGCTGCAAAAGCTGCATCAACTATCCAATTCTCGAAAGTAAAAACAGAAGTAACTGTTTATGCACAGCCATGTTATTCAGCCCCGAACATATCGATCAAATTATTGCCAGTGCAGAAAATACGCTCCAACTGAAACAAAACCTCAACCTTAAAAGCATTTAATATGAACATCGCAGAAAAACAACAGACCGCTCATCCCGATTTAAACCAATTGTACACAGAGGCACTCGAGCTTTTGTCCACTTTAATTTCCATACCTTCTTTTAGCGGTTCAGAGCAGGGTACCGCCAGCGAAATAGCATCGCATCTGGCCAAACACGGCGTTAACACCATCTGCAAAAACAATAATGTATGGTGCTACAATAGATATTTCGACAATGCCAAACCAACTATTTTGCTCAACTCGCACCACGATACCGTAAAACCCAATGAGCAGTATACTTTAGATCCGTTTCGTGCGCTGATTTATGATGAAAAAATACATGGTTTAGGCAGTAATGATGCAGGGGCTTCATTGGTATCGCTCATCTCGGCCTTTATTTATTTTTATGAATCGACTGATCTTCCGTTTAATTTATGTTTAGCAGCGACAGGCGAAGAAGAAACCTCGGGGGTAAACGGTATCAGAAGTATTCTGAACGATCTTAAACCCATTTCTTTTGCTATCGTTGGAGAACCAACAGGTATGCATATGGCTATTGCAGAGAAGGGATCGATGGTGATTGACTGCGTGGCCAAGGGTCGTTCAGGGCACGCTGCACGTGAGGAAGGTGATAATGCGATTTACAAAGCCATAAAAGATATCGAATGGTTTTCGCACTTTCAGTTTCCCATAGAAGACCATTTGCCTAGCCCGGTAAAAATGACTGTTACACAAATCAATGCAGGGTTACAGCACAATATTGTACCCGGCGAATGTCATTTTACAGTCGATATCCGTTTCGATCACAACTATACGCCACGCGAGATTCTTAATGTTATTATCAATCACACCCTGTGCAGTTTCAATGTTCGGCCCAATGTGCTCAATCCATCCAATATTGATGTACTACACCCAGTGGTAGTGGCCGGACTGGCGCTGGGTAGAAAAACATATGTTTCGCCTACCAGTTCCGATCAGGGCTGGCTGACTATGCCTTCGGTAAAAATGGGGCCGGGCGAATCGGCCAGATCGCATACGGCCGATGAGTTTATCAGGATAGAAGAAATAGAGGAGGGGATAAGTCTTTACATTCATTTGCTCGAAACGCTTTTTAAAACGCAATAAATCTGCAAAGCGCCATTTTTTGTACCTTTTTCGTTTCCGAAGCGCTAAAGTAAAAGCTTTTTGAGCATATTTGAGTTTCGCAAAACAAATAGTATGTTCAAAAGATTAACTGCCATATTCACCCTATGCTTACCGGTAATGTTCTGTGCTGCCCAACAAGTGCGCCCGGCAAAATCGGCCGAGATTTACAGAGAACTCAAAACCCTAAAGCACTTGCCCAAGGTTTTATATTTAGCTGCACACCCCGATGATGAAAATACAGGTTTACTTTCGTGGTTAATAAATGATCAAAATGTAGAAACTGCTTATTTATCGCTTACCAGGGGAGATGGTGGCCAAAACCTTCTGGGTACTGAACAAGGGGCTGCTTTGGGATTGATTAGAACGCATGAGCTGTTAGAAGCCCGAAAACTGGATGGGGCACAGCAATTTTTTACCCGTGCTATTGATTTTGGTTTCTCTAAAAACACCAACGATACTTTTAAACAATGGGATGCCGATAGTATTACCGCGGATGTAGTTTGGGTAATCCGGAAATTCAGGCCCGATGTAATTATCTGCCGCTTTCCGCCTACTGCTGCGGCAGGTCATGGCCAACATGCCGCTTCCGCTGTGGTAGCCGAAAAAGCCTTTAAGGCTGCGGCAGATAAAAACATGTTTCCCAATCAGCTAAAATACGTTTCGGTCTGGCAGCCTAAAAGGTTGTTGTGGAATACGTTCAGGTTTGGTTCGGTTAACACCACTGCCGAAAATCAGTTAAAGCTTACCGTTGGTCAGTACGATGCGCAATTGGGTATGGGTTACGGCGAACTGGCCGGATTAAGCAGAAGTTTGCACAAAAGCCAGGGCGCGGGCACGCAGTCGGTAGCAGGTGTGCGTACCGAGTATTTTACCCATGTAGCTGGCGAGCCGGCTAAAAGAGGGCTTTTTGATGGCTTAAACATGAACTGGTCTGACAAAGGTGTGGGCGACATTGATGAACTGATCGATATTATTTTGTTATCGTTTAATTACAACCAGCCCGATAAAAGTTTGCATGGCCTGCTCATGCTTCGGAAAAAGATAGCCGCATTGCCTGATGCAGACTTGCGTAAAGATAAACTTGCGACTATAGATCATATTATTTTAAGCTGTGTAGGCTTTATGGGAGAGGTAGTAACTAATCAACCAGAAGCCATTGCAGGTAACAGTTATAACTTCCGTTTAAACCTCATTTCGCGGTCGGCAAGCCCGGTAATTTTAGAAAGCGTAAACTGGTTAAACCAAACCGATAATCTCAACAGGAAATTATCAGGCGATTCGTTAATTACCATCGAACGTAAGATTCAGATTCCAGCCGATGCTGCTCCAACGGAGCCTTACTGGTTAGCTAAACCGGCAAAAAACGCGGCAACTTTTAGCGTGCCTAACGATACATTGATTGGTTTGCCTGAAGTGCAATCGCCTATTAATGTACTACTTTCCTTAAAAATTGAAACCGAAAAATTTGATGTGCAATTGCCTTTGTCGTTCAAGAAGCTTGATCCCGTTAAAGGTGATGTGGTTGAAGGACTCCGCATTATTCCGGCGCTTGATTTGAGTTTTACCGAACCGGTTTATTTTGCCAAAGAGAAAGAAGGTTTGAATATTACGCTGCGTTTAAGGGCCAATAAGAATCTCAATTATGGTAAAATCAGCTTCAAAATCGGCAATCAGGTGATCAAAACCTTCCAAGGGATTAACCTGGCTGAGAATACCATCAATACCCGTAATTTCTTAATCCCTGCTGAAGACCTGGCGGCAATTAAAACCAGCCAGAATAAACTTGAAGCTGTGTTTTCGTCAGAAAGTGCCGAATACACCCGCGGGCAGGTAATGATTCAGTATCCACATTTGCCAACCTTACAGTATTTTGTACCTGCTACCACCTGGTTGATAAAAGGCGATGTAAAAGTGCTGGCTAAAAAAATTGGTTATATTGAAGGTGCAGGGGATTTAATTCCGGAGTTTTTAAGACAAGCAGGTTTGCAGGTTGATGTGTTAACCGAAGCAGATATCCTGAATGCTGCAAAGCTCGCTACTTACGATGCAGTGGTAACCGGTGTGCGTGTAATTAATACAGAGAAAAGAATTAAAAACTGGCAGGCTGCGCTACGTAGTTATGTAGAAAATGGTGGTACCATTGTAATGCAGTATAACACCACTCAGGATATGGCGTTGCAGGATTTCGGCATTTATCCGTTGAGTATTAGCGGGAAAAGGGTAACCGAAGAAAATGCTGAGGTAAAAATCTTAAAGCCAGATCACAAGCTGTTGAACTATCCAAACAAAATAACTGCCGAAGATTTTAAAGGCTGGGTGCAGGAACGTGGTGCTTATTTCCCTGATAAATGGGATGATAAATACGAAACACTTTTTGAAATGCACGATACCGATGAGGAACCTTTGCAGGGATCGACCTTATATGCCAAATATGGTAAAGGTAATTTTATTTATAGTCCGCTTGCATTCTTCAGACAGTTGCCTGCTGGAAATGTTGGTGCTGCCAGGTTATTCTTTAACTTTTTATCAGCTGGGAAGTAAATGAAAAATCAACTTAAAAACTGGAACACCTGGTACATTCTACTGGCGCTTGCACTGGTGTTTCAGATTGTATTTTATTACCTCTTTACTAAATTCTGGGCATGAGTAATATCGATTGGGCAGTATTGATATTTACCCTTTTTGCTGTAGTGGCATATGGCGTGTTTATTGGTCGCGGGCAAAAAAACAATGCCTCCTACCTGAAGGCCGATAATAAAATGCCCTGGTATATTGTGCTGTTGGGCATTATGGCAACACAAGCCAGCGCCATCACTTTTTTATCGGCACCGGGCCAGGCCTATACCGATGGAATGCGCTTTGTACAGTATTATTTTGGTCTGCCGCTGGCCATGATTGTAATCTGCATTACCTTCATTCCCATTTTTCAAAAACTGAATGTTTACACGGCCTACGAGTATCTGGAAAACCGTTTCGATAAAAAAACGCGGGTACTCACTTCTCTGCTTTTCCTGTTCTCCAGGGGATTATCAACCGGGATTAGTATATATGCGCCAAGCATTATTTTATCGAGTGTTTTAAACTGGAATATTTATTTAACCAATATCCTTACAGGAGGTATTTTGCTGATTTATACCTATGTGGGTGGAGCCAAAGCCATCGCGCATACCCAGAAACTACAGTTTTTAATTATTTTGGGCACCATGGCCTTTGCTGGCTACTTGTTGATTCAGCACATGCCTGATGGTATTGGATTTAAGGATGCGCTTTATCTGGCCGGCAAATCGGGTAAATTGAACGTAATCACTACTGAGTTCGATTGGAAAGATAAATACAATATCTGGAGCGGACTGATTGGGGGCTTTTTCCTGGCGCTCTCTTATTTCGGTACCGATCAAAGTCAGGTAGGGCGGTATATCACTGCAAAAGATAATACCAATGCTAAGATGGGATTGCTGCTAAATGGCCTGGTTAAAATCCCCATGCAGTTTGCCATTCTTTTAATTGGTGCCTTACTTTTTGCTTTTTTCTCTTTAAAACCGGCTCCCATTTATTTTAACGAACGTTCCTATCAATTTTTAAAGGAAAAATCACCTCAACAGGCTGCTGACTTCGAGAAAGAACACAATGTACTCGAACAGCAGTTTACCCGGCAATCGCGTGCTATTTTGGCCGAAAAGGATAAGCAGTCACCTTTGCTGGATGCCTCGATAGCTGACTTTAGAGCTACCCAAAGCAAGGTGAAAGACCTGCATACGCGGGTAGAAGAGGCTATTAACCAATCGAACTACAACGCAGAGAAAACAGATACCAATTATATCTTTTTATATTTTGTTAAAAATACACTGCCGGTAGGTATGGTGGGATTGCTTTTTGCGGTGATATTTCTGGCCAGTTGGGGATCTATCTCTGCCGCGCTTAATTCGCTTGCAGCGTGCTCATTAAAAGATGTACATCTCATTTTCGGCACCAAAGCTGCAGATGATGAAACGGAACTGAAATACAGCAGGCTACACACACTAGGCTGGGGTGTTTTTTCAATTGCTGTGGCCATGTTTGCTACACAGATGGGGTCTTTAATCGAGGCAGTAAATGTACTGGGATCCCTTTTTTATGGACCAATACTGGGAATCTTCCTGGTGGCGTTTTACTTTAAAAAAATTGATGGACCACTGGTTTTTGTTGCTGCAATTCTAGCAGAAATTGTAGTGGTTGCCGTATACGAGTTTGATATTGTTTCCTTTTTGTGGCTTAATGTAATTGGCGCTGCTGCTGTAATTGGGTTTTCACTGCTGGGCTTACTGTTTCATAAACCTAAGGCGGTTGTAAGTCAATAAATTTTATTTTCCCATGGTTCGTGTCCACTCGAACCATTTTTTTACTGGTTGGTGTCGCCACCAACCAACTGAGTTTTTCTATTACCTTCCCATGGTTCGTGTCACACGAACCATCATTTATATTTAACCACAAAGACACAAGGAGCACAAATATTTTTACAACTTTTTCCCAATATCACGTGCGTATTTCTCTGGCACCAAAACCGGCATTTTTTGCCACGGAAGCACTGAACGCACGGAGTAATTCATTCATCCTACTGGTCGGTGTCACTACGCTTAACTCTACGGACAGGATCTGGACGGATGGTGCTAATCGTCATTCCGGTATCAATTTATTCAGGATTATTGTTTTATCGTGTTAAAGCCATAAATTCGTAAAATCAAAAACAACAAAAACAGATAAATACAATACTATGAAAACGATGATCAAATCAATCGCTATGTTATTTGCAGCAATTACGGTTTCTGTAAGTGCAATGGCACAAGATGCGCAGCCTAAACCAAGCCCTGCAGCAACTGCAACCGGTAAAATCAAGAATGCAACCATTACCATCAACTACAGCAGCCCTGCGGTAAAAGGCCGTAAAATTTGGGGTGGTTTAGAAGCATGGGATAAAGTTTGGCGTGCAGGTGCAAACGAAGCCACAACTTTCGAAACCGATAAAGACATTATGGTAGAAGGTAAAGCGTTGCCGGCTGGTAAATATAGCTTCTTCTTAATCCCGAAAGAAAGCGGAACCTGGACAGCTATTTTTAACAAAGAGCCTAAACAATGGGGTGCTTACAAATACGAAGAAGCTAAAGATGCTTTGCGCGTTGATGTAAAAACAAAAGCTTTGAAAGCTACCCAGGAGCGTTTGGTTTATAAAATTGGCAAAAGCGGTTTTTCTTTAGACTGGGATAAGATTTCTGTTCCGGTTGCGGTAAAATAAGCTTAAGGCAAATACGATATTAAAAGCCATTCCGAATTTTCGGAATGGCTTTTTTGTTTTGTAAAGAAGCTAAAACATAACCTTCACTTCATCTTAAAATGTTATTTTGGCGCAATTTTAAAACCAAACACCAATGAAGTTTTCAATCCCAATAATAGCGGTGCTATTACTCTTCTCGTTAAACGTTTTACCTCAACAGAAAACAAGCTTATTTTCCGTTAGTACAGCTAAACCTGTCGATCAGGTGAATGTTTTTTTAGGTTCTTCTGCAGATCACGGACAAATGTCGCCAGCAGCATCTTACCCTTTCAGTATGCTAAGTATCGGTCCGCAAACTTACCCTAAAACCCATACCGGTTACGAGTATCTGGCTAAGAAGTTTGAAGGTTTTACGCATAACCGTTTTGAAGGGGTAGGTTGTCAGGGTTCAGGTGGGAATATCTTCATCAAACCTTTCTTAGGTAGCGATCCGGCACAATCAGAATTAATTAAAGCATCAGAAAAGGCTGGTCCGGGTTATTATGAAGTGGGTTTCGAAAATAAAATTAAAGCCAGCTTTACTGTGCTGGGAAAGGCCGGTAAGCATGCTTATCAATTCCCGGTAGGTGCAAAAGGTTTTTACCTCGATTTAGGTTATGCTTTTAATGGTGCATTTGTAGCCGAAGAACATGAAGTAAATGGCAATACCATTAGCGGTTGGATTACCTCACGCACAACCTGTGGAGCGGGTAAATACAAACTGTTTTACTATCTGGAAATGGGAGAAAATGTTTCCTGGAAAGTACTTGGTGAACATAAGTTAATTGCTACACTGCAATCAGGTATCACTTCTGCTGGTATCAATATTGCGCTTTCTTCGGTTAGTGTAGCTGCTGCAAAAGCGTCAATCAATAAAAATGCATTTGCTGCGGTAAAGGCGCAAAGCCGCGAAGACTGGAATGCCAATTTATCGAAAATTGCAGTAAATGGCGATTTAGAAAGTGCAAAGCTATTTTATTCGCTCCTGTACCGTACTATGCAGTCGCCTTATGTTATTTCAGAAACAGATGGTACCTACCGGAACACCAAAGGTGAAGAACAGAAAGACAAAGAAATCCGTTACAATGGATGGGCCATTTGGGATAATTACCGAACACAGCTTCCTCTACTTTCTTTAATTGCACAAGACCGTTATGCGGGCATGGTTAGCTCCATTGCCGATTTGTATCAGTCAGGTAAAAAAGATTATGCAGGTCAAAATGAGCCTTCAAACACGGTACGTTCAGAACATGCCATTGTAGTATTGCTGGATGCCTACCGGAAAGGATATCCGGTTGATTTTAATAAAATAGCCGATTCTTTGGTGAAAGAAGTAAATGGTTTGGATTATAAATCGCCGGATAAAGCTTTGGAATCGAGTTACGATAACTGGGCACTGGCCGAAATATTCAAGATCTTAAAGAACAAGGAAAAGGCTGATTATTACCTTGCTAAGGCTTTGGAGTACAAAAAATACTGGAACAAAGATTTTAAAGACATGCGCAAGAATGATGTGGACCGCATGCAGGCAAGAGGTTTATATCAGGGTACCATCTGGCAGTACAGGTGGTTTGTACCTTACGATTTTAAAGGGCTGATCGAGCTTGACGGGGGAGAAGAATCGTACCTAGCCAAACTGGATGAATTTTTTGACCGCGATTTGTATAACCATGCCAACGAACCCGATTTACAGGTGCCGTTAATGTACAATGTAACCAAATCGGGATATAAATCACAGTACTGGATGCATCAACTGGCTGCCGATACGGTGATCCAGAATTACTTTAACGACAACAGCCGCGGCATTGGTAGTTATATCGGTAAAATTTACCGCAATCAGCCGCATGCTTATCTGCGTACCATGGATGATGATGCTGGCGCAATGAGTGCCTGGTATGTATTTGCTGCCAGTGGTTTTTCTCCGGCTTGCGTGGGTTGGCCGGTTTATTACTTAAATGTGCCTTTATTCCCGACGGTTACCTATAACCTGCCGCAAGGAAAAACCTTTAAAATTGAAACCGTTAATTTTAGCTTAAAAAACAAATACATTAAAGAAGTTTTTCTGAACGGAAAGCCTTTTAAGAAAAATTATATTACACAGGAAGATATTAATGCGGGAGGTGTTTTAAAGATTGTGGCGAGCGCTACACCTGTTAAAATTTCTGATACTGAAAACTGGATTTCCAGTCTCGAAAATTAATTTGAAAAATTAAGCTTAACCGGAAAACATATTTAAATCTGCCCTGTTATTGTAGTATAAATTCGAGATCATGGCACCTTTAAAATTAAGCGACGAACAACATGCTACATTAAGCAACAGAAACACGACAGCAGAAACCGATGAGCAACCTTTAGCCCTTCATCCGGAGGCTTATAAAGTTAAAGGACCATCGCCCGATAAAATGAAAACAGTATCGGCTTCCTTGCGGAATTATGCACACGGTTTGTATGGGTTGCTGTAAAACACCATTTAAAAAATTCTCAATATACTAGCAAAGAAGTCAAGTTTTTAAAACTTGACTTCTTTTGTTTCCTGCCATTTATTCCAATTGTCCTTCACAATTATAAAAGTACTGGCTTTGTGTACGATGTTGAAGGATAAAATTATTTCTGGTTTCAAAGAAATCAATAATCTCTTTTCTTTTTAACAGGGTCGCTTTATCTGATAAGATTGATAAGTAAGATGACCATCTGTAATCCTCAAACTTCTTGCGTGTATTGTGTTTCAGTACATTAGCATGAATATAGATTACGATTTGCTGCAAGTGCGCATCATCATTGATTCTTATTCTTCGAAAAGGATTAATAAACAAAGAGCCTGATCGGTTATTTTCTTTATTAAAAGCCATCGCATAAGCAATGAAAAAATCTTTCATTTGAAATTCGACAGCCTCACTATAGGTGATTTTACCAAGCAGGTATTTTTTTTGATGTGATTTTAAAGAGCCATTGTTTAGAGTACTTAAATAAGATTTAAGATCATCGGAATTAATACATTTTACCAGGAAATGTGAATGATTGTCCAATAAAATATAGGAGTAGGTATCTAAATATCCTGAGGTATACGCTGCATATTTTTTGAGAAAATATATACGGTTCTCATCACTTTTAAATAATAATGAGCCACTAACAGATTTACAAATAATATGAATGTACTCATCTTCAATGAAATCTTGGATATATTTTTCATTAACAGGCATTAATGAATTTATATAAACTTTTTAAAGAAGTCAAGTTTTTAATGCCATTGTGCTAAAAACTTGACTTCTTGAGCTAACTGATTAATTCAAAACTTACCAGATTTTTTTCTGCTCCATTGATAATCATCGAAAGCTGATGATCGCCTAAATGGAATTTCCGGGTGGTAATTAATACAAATTTTTGCTTGCGGATGATGCTGATTTCGGCAGCTGAAGGATAAATTCTTTCTGAAATTTTATAAACTTTTTTGGTGTTCTGTCCGTTTTGTTTTTTGTAGTACACTGCATATTCAAGCCTTACCTTTTGTTCTGTGGGATTTTCGTTTCTAATCGTAAATGAAAAAGTCAGGCTATCGCCAATTTTTACTGTCGGTGTTAAAAGCTTAAAATCTTTCAGTACAATGCCGGTATCATCCAAACCATAATGTTTCAAAATTTCGGCATGGCCTTGTTTTAAAAGGGTACGGCTACCATGTTTAATCAGGGCATCCGTTTCGGCACTTAAGCCCGACCAGCTTTTGGCAACCTGCAAAACGATATGTGGATGGTCTTTCGCAATATCGTTTAGGCTGTTGGCTACACTTCTCCTTACATATTCGGAAGGATCGTTTTTAAGGTTTTCTAAAATCGGTAAAATAGAAGCCGGATCCTTTTTCAGAAACGGGATACCCATGGCCCAGGGCAGGCGCGGTCTGCTGCCCTCGCTAGCCAGTCGGCGCACTTTATGGCTCTCGTGTAACGACCATTGTTGCATCTGCAAAATCATTTCGTTACCATATTTCAAGATAAAAGGGCGAACGGCAAACTCGCAGCTTACAAACTGGGTAACAAACTCCAGTGCTGCTACAGAGTTTTCAAAATCATCAATGCCATAGGTCTCGATGTAATCGGGTAAAAACATATAAGCAAGTCCATCTTCGCCAATACCCTGAATTCTTAGCTGTTCTATTGTTTTTTTGAGGATTGTAATGGTCTGCGGATAGTTTTTAGGTAAAAAATGATGCAATACCTGCGAGGTGTGCTTCATTCTTTCCTTCAGCTCCATCGAATCGAAATGCGCTACAAAAATGTTTTGCGTAAACTTTTGTGTGTCAAAATCCGGAATAGTAGTCGTTAATGCGCTGCTTAACCTGTTGTAAAATGCTGGTGAATATAAATCTTTAAGGGGGCTGGCCATAGGAGTAGAATAGAAGATCAAAGTTAACGCAATAAAATTTTATTTTGTTTGGTCAACATCATTTTTACCATTGTCGTAAACGATTTCAGCTTTTTGTTTGGCACATTTGTTTATCAACAAAAAGACAGAATGAACACAACAAAAATAGGCTGGATCGGATTGGGTAACATGGGTATCCCGATGGCTACGCAATTGATTGAAGCAGGTTACCAGGTAAAAGTATATAACCGGAACAAAGCAAAAGAAGGAGCCTTGACAGAAGCAGGGGCTTTACTGGCCGAAACACCAAAAGAGCTCACATTACAAACAGATGTAGTATTTGTAATGGTGAGTGACGATGCCGCAATAGAAGCTGTTTTTAAGGGATCGGATGGTATTTTGAGTGCAGAAACAACTGGGAAAACCATTGTTAACATGAGTACGGTTTCACCTGCTATCTCGAAGCAAATGGCTACCGATTGCGCGGCTAAAGGACACTTTTATTTAGATGCCCCGGTTTCGGGTAGTGTAAAGCAGGCCGAAACAGGTCAGTTAGTTATTATGGTTGGAGGCGATGAAAGTACTTTTAATACCATAAAACCCATTCTAGAACGGTTGGGAAAACTAGCCATGCACGTAGGCGAAACAGGAGCAGGGAATAGTGCGAAACTGGCCATTAATTCACTTTTGGCTTTGTATGCTCAGGGATTGGCCGAAACCGTATTGTTTGCCAATGCACAGGGAATCAAAACCGAAGATTTGCTCAATCTGATCAACAATGCCGCCATTGGAAATATCTTTACGAAAATTAAGGGCGATGCGATCATTGCAGATCAATATCAGGCCGCTTTCGCACTGAAACACATTGTGAAAGATTTAAACCTGGCTAAAGCGGAAGGGATTTCATCGCCACTCGCTAAAACGGCATTGCAAACTTTCGAAGCTGCAGCTGTTAAATATGGCGAAGAAGATATTATTGCAGTGATAAAAGAGATTAAGGCTGATTAATGACCACTATTCTTACGGCTATTAGCTATTATTTTTTTGCCACAGATTAACAGATTAATCCAATCTGTTAATCTGTGGCTTTGGACTATCGGTTGGTGTCTGCACCAACCGAATAGATATTTTATTTCGGTCGGTGGTGACACCGACCGATAAATTAATGACCACTGTCTGTCCGTAGAGTTCCGGAGGACTCTACGGATTATGAATAGAAAAGAGTCTTTGACTCGTTTTTATGGATTGAGTTAGAAAACTCAATTTCATTTACCAATCCGTAGAGACGCTACGCTTAACTCTACGGACAGCAATGATTGGCTTGTTTGCAACAACCGAAAATTTAAACCTTCAATCCGCCAAAAGTACTCGCCAGAATAATCCCCAAAACAATCAGCGTAATGATTACATAGAGTTTGTCTTTTTCCAGCATAAATGCAAATAGCGAAAATACAATCCGCATGATAGGGGTAATGATTAGCAGTAAAACCCCAAACTGGATAATGGCCATGGGTTTAAAAGTAAAAAGCCCCATAAATATCCCTTCAAAAGTGATAAAGCTGTCTTGCTCGCCTTTAAAAATATGATAATCGGGACGGGGCCCGTTGCCGTTTTGCGTTAAAAAAAGGATGCCGCCCAACAGCACAACTAAACTTGCGGTAATTACTCCGAAGCGCAACAACTGACCAACAATTTTTTCTACATCGCGGTCGCCGATCAGTTGTTTTGAAATTGAATTTTTCATATTGGTAGTGTTTAAAATTGATGGTGATAACCGTTATAAATCATCTCTAAGGCGACAAAAGTAATGGCAATACAAAAGATGATACGGAGTGTTGAAGGGTTGATATGTGTTAAGAGTTTCGCACCCGTAAATGCACCACCCAGTACGCCGAGTACTACCGGAAAAGCAATACCTGGGTCCATGTAGCCACGTTGCAGGTAAACCACTGCACTGGCCGCTGCCGTAACCCCAATCATGAAATTACTCGTGGTTGTACTCACTTTAAAAGGGATTTTCATGGCTGTATCCATTGCCAGTACCTTTAAAGCTCCCGAGCCAATGCCTAGTAAACCCGACATTACCCCGGCCACTGTCATAATGGAAAAACCCGCACCCACGTTTCTAAGCTTATAATTTACCGGGCCTGCTGCTGTAGGATAGCTGCTGTTCAGTTTTAAAATGGCCGATAGCTGGCTGCCTTCCGTTAAAGCTTCCTGGTTCTTTTTCCTCAGTGTCATGGCTGCAGAAAAAAGCAATACACAGCCAAAAAGGATCGCAATGGTATTGGTTGGCGTATAAATGGCAATTAACGCACCCAGTACTGCGCCGAGGGTCGTGGCAATTTCGAGAAACATGCCCAGTCTTATATTGGTAATGCCTTCTTTAATATAAGCACTTGCTGCACCCGATGAATTGGCAATGGAGGCCAGAAGGGCGGCACCAATGGCGTAACGGATATCGACATGAAACACCAGGGTAAGCAGCGGAATTACAACTACTCCACCACCCAAACCGGTTAACGAACCGACCAGACCGGCCAGATAAGCCCCCAGGATTAATATTAGGGTAAAAGTTAAAATTGACATGATATTAATGGTTATTGTTCAATATGGTACTGGTAATTTCGCGGGCTGCGGCAGCATTTCGGTTTTGGATGGCCTCAAACAACGATTGGTGCAAGTGGTGGCTCATGGCAAAATGGGTAATACCTGATGGTGCCCTTTTGGCAAAGAAGTCGCGGATGATTACCGTAAAGCTCTCGTAAAGATCAGCTAAAACATGATTGCCTGATGCCCGGGCAATGGCCAGGTGAAATTCGATGTCGGCATTGGAACAATCGGGCCGCGATTCTTGCTCAATCGCTTCTTTTCTGCTTTGCAGTGCGGTGGCTATGGTTTCCAGATCACGCTCCGTACGGTTTTGTGCGGCCAGGAGTACAATCTCCAGCTCAAGTATCGATCTTACCTGATTAATTTCGGCAAAATCCGACCGGCGCAGGCGTTGTTCAATCGGTTCAGCAGGGATTGCATTGACCAAAGTACCAAAACCTTGTTTAACTGTAAGTATACCTGAGAGGGTGAGCGATTTGATTGCTTCCCTGATGGTAGAGCGGCCTACACCATAAATTTCCATCAAAGCCGGTTCTGCCGGTATTTTTTCGCCGGTTTTAAATTTGCCTGCTTTAATGTCGTTGCGGATTTTAACCGAAACTTGTTCGAAAAGTTTACCTTCCTGTTCCATAGCTTTAAAATGATGTCGCAAACATACGATGTTTATTTTAAACATCAGATGTTTAGTGTCTTTTTAATCTCATTTCTATATTTTATATATAAACTCTCATTTGGTAGTGGTTAATTTTTAAAATATTTTTAATTGATTATGAGGCTATTATATGTTTTTCGGGATTGGTTGTGAAAAAATAATTAACCTAATATTTGTATCGTACGAAAACTATCGTACCTTTAGCGTATGAAAATGAATGAGACTGAAAATAATCTACCCGAACCTACCAAAGCCGAATTAGAAATATTGCAGGTTTTGTGGGAATTTGGTCCATCTACGGTTCGGTTTGTGAACGATCAGTTGAATATGCAGCGCGAGGTGAACTACACTTCAACCCTCAAACAAATGCAAATCCTGACCGAGAAAGGAATTTTAAAACGTGATGAAAGCCAAATGAAGCACATTTATATTCCGGTTGAGGCAGAAGAGAAAACCAAAGTACAATTATTAGATCGTTTTGTAAATACCCTGTACAAAGGCTCGGCATCGCAACTAATGATGCAACTTCTGGGCAATGAAAAGACATCTAAAAAAGAGATTGAAGAGATTAAGCGGCTATTGGATAGCATGGAATAATTAATTAATGCTAAAAACCACAATCATGGAATTTAAACTGGTTAACCTTTTACCCGAAAATTGGCTGCATGCCTTAGGCGCAACGCTTTTTCATTCGCTTTGGCTGGGTGTAATACTGGCCCTGCTGGCAGGTTTGGTTATGTTTACTACCCGCAAGGCAAGTGCTACTTTGCGTTATAACCTGTTAACCATTTGTTTAAGCCTGTTTGTAATAGCCATCGCTTTTACCTTTTATAAAGAATTGCAAAAGCCGGTAATAGCCGCACAATTGTTTAGCGATAACCACAATAAGATCGTTAACCTTTCTCCTGCTGACGGGCAAGCAGTTACCAGTGTTCAGGATAAAATGAGTGCCGGTATGAACAGGGCACTTTCATTATGGAATGCCTACGATATACAAATTGTATTGATCTGGTTTTTGATCATTTGTGGTAAAAGCATTCAGCTGATTGTGGGCTTAAATAATGTTTACCATTTGCGTAACCATGCCATTTATGCTGCTGGTAAAAAATGGGATGCAAAACTGACTGAACTTAGTGAAAAACTGGGGATAAACCAGCAAATCAGCCTGATGCAATCGGGTATTGCCCAAATGCCTATGGTGGTAGGTCACTTTAAACCTTTGGTGTTAGTGCCGCTTGGTTTACTTAACGGATTATCAACTACCGAGGTGGAAGCCATTCTCGCCCATGAGCTGGCGCACATTAAACGCAAAGATTATCTGGTAAACCTGTTACAGAGCTTTATCGAAATCGTTTTCTTCTTCAACCCGGCGGTACTTTGGGTATCGCAATTAATAAAAACAGAACGTGAACACTGCTGCGATGATTTGGCCATTGCCTGTGTTAACGATCGTAAAAACTACGTTCAGGCCCTGGTTGTCTGTCAGGAGTTTAAGCAGCGTGCACCTGCTTATGCAATGGCGGTTACGGGCAGGAAAGGTAGCCTGCTGCATAGGGCAAGCAGGATGTTATTCAATACCAATTCAACTTTAAACAAAATGGAAAAGACAATATTAACCATCGCACTGGTTTCGGTAGTGATTTGCACTGCTGCGTTTAAAAGTGTGGGCAATGCAAAAACCGTTGCCGGAAATAACATATCAAGTGCTATTCAGGTACTGCAGGATTCGACCAAAAAGCGGACTGCTGCCAATCGCAAAGCCAGCGAAACAGAACAAGGTAAATCTGCTGAGCAAATGGAACGCGAAATAGCGGCTAAGCTTGATCGTAACGAAAAATTGGTGCAGGAAAAAAACAAAGCTGCATTAGCAACTGAACAAGACATTAAAGCCCGGAAGGAAGATCAACAGCGCGCAAGAGAAGACAGGAAAATGGCCGCTGAAGATAAAAAACGCGCGGAAGAAGACAAAAAACTGGCTAAGGAAGATGCTGAATGGGCAAAACAAGACGCAATATGGGCTAAGGAAGATGCAAAATGGGCAAAAGAGCATGCTGATGGAAAAGGTTATGATGTGCCTCGTCCTCCTCGTCCTCCGAGACCAGCACGTCCGGCAAGGGCTCCACGTCCGGCCAGAGCACCAAGAGCTATAAATTCTTACGCGGTACCACCTACGCCTCCCACTCCTCCAACTCCGGCTGCGTATGGTACACCTGCAACGCCGCCAACTCCGCCTACGCCACCTGCCTATGGCACCACAACAACCAGAACCGGTGTTGAACGTACCGTTACTTCTAAAACAGTAACCAATGGCGATGGCCACGATTATACCAGTGAAATTAATCAGGAAATGATGAAAGATGGGATTATCAGCAGTACCAACAAGCTATCTTACAAGCTTAACAAAGATGAACTGATTGTAAATGGTGTTAAGCAAAGTGCCGATGTGCAGAAAAAATACAAACAAAAGTTTCTGAAAAATGAGGGCCATTCACTGATGTATAATTATGTGATTGAGAACCACAAAACCAATTTCTAAAAAAGCGCTAATCCAAACCCCTCATGAAAACAATTATAGTGGCTTTTTTTGCCATGTGGATGAATATTGCCCTTACTTTCGCTCAAGCTCAAACACCATCATCTAAAATTTATGGCAGGGTATTGGATGCCGAAGGCAAAAACATCGAATTTGCTACGGTTGCGTTGCTTAAAGATACTATTTTGTTAAAAACCAGTTTTACCGAAGCCGACGGACGGTTTAGTTTTGATCAGTTGGGTTATGGTAAATACCAGATTAAAATATCAGTTGTGGGAGCGTCCATTTACCAGTCAGATTTATTGGTGGTGGATGCGGCGCAACCCAATATCGCCCTGGCGGATATTAAAATGGCTACCGGAGCCAATAACCTGAAAGAGGTAACGGTTGCCGGCCAAAAGGCCTTTGTTGAACGCAAGATAGATCGTACTGTGGTTAATGTTGATGCGTTAATTTCCAATGCGGGTACCACAGCGCTTGATGTGCTGAGCAAATCGCCGGGCGTAAGTGTCGATCAGAACGGGGCTATTTCGCTTAAAGGAAAAAATGGGGTGGCTATTTTTATCGATGATAAGCCTACTTACCTTTCTGGTGCTGATCTTGAAAATTACCTGCGCTCGTTGCCCTCTTCATCACTCGATCAGATTGAACTGATGACCAATCCACCGGCCAAATATGATGCGGCTGGAAATGGTGGGGTAATTAACATTAAAACGAAGAAAACCAAAACGGCAGGATTTAATGGAGGAATTAACCTTAGTCTGAATCAGGGCCAGATGAGCCGCTCGAACGACAGTTTTAATTTTAATTACCGCAAAGATAAGCTCAATGTTTTCGGAACGCTCAGTTACAACCTTAACAACAGTTTTACCGATCTGGATCTGAACAGGAAATATAAAAATGACGATGGTAGTGCCAAATCCTACTTTAACCAGAATTCTTATTTCCGCAGGCATGGCAACACTTTTAACCTGAAAACAGGACTGGATTTTTATGCGACCGAAAAAACAACATGGGGTGTAGTGTTTACAGGGATGAACAGGATTTCGAAACAGGTAAATAACAACACCAGCAACCTGTCTAATGCCAGCATGCAACTCGATTCGGTAATCCGTGCCGAAAATATCGACCAGATTAAGTACCAGAATGCGGGGGTGAATTTAAATTACAGGCATAAATTTAATCAAGCGGGTAGAGAGTTAACCTTTGATGCAGATTACCTCCTGTATCACAACCAAACTGATCAAACTTATTACAACTTCAGTTATCTGCCCAACATGGCTTTGAAATATCAGGATATTTTAACGGGCGATTTACCTTCCAATATCGATATTTATACGGCTAAAATAGATTACAGCCATCCATTGGCCAATAAATGGAAGCTGGATGCCGGCGCGAAATCGGCTTATACCAAAACCAATAACACGGCAGGTTATTTCAATACTGCTAACGGAAAAACAAGCCCTGATTACGAAAAGAGCAATCACTTTTTGTACCGCGAAAATATCAATGCGGCTTATCTGAACATGAGCAGGGAAGGGAAAAGGTTTTCGTTGCAAGTGGGTTTGCGTTACGAAAATACCGTTTCAAACGGGCATCAGTTAGGTAACCTGATTAAACCCGATTCGAGTTTTAAACGTACCTACAACAGCTTGTTCCCTACCTTTTACTTTTCTTACAAGCTTGATACTGCAGGAAATAACCAGCTCGGGTTAAACTATGGTCGCCGCATTGACAGGCCTTATTACCAGGACCTGAACCCTTTCTTTTCTCCGCTGGATAAGTTTACGTATTATGTGGGTAACCCTTTCTTAAAGCCCTCGTTTACGCAGAGTTTAGAGTTATCGCATACCTTTAAAAATAAAATAACCACCACCTTTAGCTACAGCTGGGTGTGCGATGAAGTAAATGAAACCATCGAAATTTTAAACGGCACCTATTATAGCCGGCCAGCCAATGTGGGTAAAACCAGAGTAGCCAATCTTTCGGTAAATGCAGAAATCGATTTAACCAAATGGCTGAAACTGAACGCTTACACAGAGGTGGGCAGGATGGTTTCGAAGACCGATTTTTATACCGGATTTTTGGTAACCAATGGTACTTTTTTCAGGGCTTATCCCAATCTGCAGTTTAAAATCAGCCCGAGCTGGAGCGCCGAACTGAACGGACAATACCAGAGCAAGTTTTCGAATGTACAGTTTTTATTGGGATCGGTGCATGAGTTTGGCGCCGCGGTACAGAAAAAGCTAAGTCCCAAAAGTACATTGAAATTAAGTGCTGGCGATATTTTCAGAAACCGGATTTTTAATGGGGTAATTAATAACCTGGCCGCTACAGAAGCCAATTGGGTTAACCGTCAGGATTCGAGAAGAATAGTTGTGAGTTACAGCTACCGCTTTGGTAAAGCATTTAACACACCTTCCAGTCATGAATCATCGGGTGCCGATGCAGAAAAGAACAGGGTGAAGAATTAATGGATTAATCGTCTTTTAAACGATCTGGTTCAATAGCAAAACACCTACCAAACCTAAAACTGAGACTAAACTTTCCATCACCGTCCAGGTGCTGAAGGTTTCTTTCAGGCTAAGGTTAAAATATTCTTTAAACATCCAGAAACCGGTATCGTTAACGTGCGAGAACATCAGGCTGCCCGCACCAACTGATAATACCATCAGTTCGGGTGGGGTACCTGATCCGATTAAAGGCAAAACCATGCCCGAGGCTGTTAACGCTGCAACGGTAGCCGAGCCCAAAGTTATCCTGAGTGATGCAGTAATGAGCCAGGCTAGCAATAATGGCGATAAGTTTAAACCTCCTGTAAGCGCTTTTACCGTTTCACCCATACCGCTATCGATTAATATTTGTTTAAAGGCACCGCCTGCGGCAATGATTAAAACAATCATGGCAATGCTTTTTACCCCTTCAGTGCACGATTCCATGGCTTTGGCTATCGCAACTTTTTGCAGCAATAAGGTAAGTATTACCGAAAGCAAAAGTGCTGCGGTTGGATCGGCCAGGAAAATAAAGATGGCTTTGCCTGGATACTCCATTTTAAAACTACTGCCCAGTGTTCCGGCAATAATTAAAAATACCGGAAGTAATGCGGTAATAAAACTTCTGGTAGCCGATGGGAGATGCTCATCTTCATTCCATACAAAGAACTGCGGTGTATTTGCCGGGTTTCGTTTAATGATGAGCCTGGGTAGATATACCCCTGCAATAACTGCAATCGGTAAACTGAGTGCCAATCCGTAAATCAGGGTTTTGCCAATATCAGCATGAAATATACCCGCAAGCGCTACCGGGCCCGGGTGCGGAGGTAAAAAACCATGTGTTACCGAAAGTGCAGTAGCCATGGGCAATCCGATATATAATTTAGATAAACCCGTAGCTGCTGAAATAGCGAAAACCAGCGGAATTAGTACCACAAAACCAGCATTGTAAAAAAGCGGAATGCCAACCAATAATCCGGTTAACAAGACTGCCCACTGGATATTTTGCTGACCAAAAGCCCTGATCAGGATAAAGACAATCTTTTTTGCTGCGCCACTATCCTCAATTATTTTGCCCATCATAGCACCAAGAGCCAGAACCATTACCATACCACCCAGCGTACTACCAATTCCATTGCTTATGGCGCCCATTACCTTGGTGATAGGCATGCCCAAGAGCAAACCTGTTATCATGGCAACAGCCAGCAAAGCAATCATCGGGTTGATTTTTTTCAAAATCAATACAAATAGCAGCAGGATTCCGAAGAGTAAGATGAATAATGACATTTGGTTAGGGTTAAGGATCGATGTTTTATTTTTTACTAAGGATAAATACTGTATCTGTGTTTATCCTGTTTATCAGTGGTTAAATCACCATAGTTACAAGCTATTTTTTAATTGTAATGGTTCGGCCGGTAACCAGTGTAAATTCATAAATTCGGTATAAGCCATCATCTTTTACTTCAATGCTTTCTACCAGGCCGGTTTTGCTGAAAGTATCGGTAACCATGCTGCCAACTTTTACATCCTGAAGCACATCAATTGGGGTATCACTGTTTAATCTGATCATAAAGATAAAAGTATAGATTATTCGTAAAAATTGTAGGTTTTTTTAAACCAGCGTATTAAATTTCGATTCAATGTGCTTTCTGGCCTCTTTTTGAAACTCTTCTGGTGTTTGCTGGGTTTGTTTTTTAAAGAAACGGCTAAAATAAGGGCGGTCGGAAAATCCGAGTTCAAAGGCAATTTCCTTTATAGTTTGCTCACTATGGATGATTTTTCTTTTAGCTTCCAGTATAATACGGTCGTGAATGATCTGCATACCAGTTTTATTTAGTTTTTCTTTTAAAATCTGGTTCAGTCGTTTTGAACTGAGGCCGATTTTACCGGCATAAAAATCAGTGTTTCTAATCTGTTGATAGTTGCTTTCGAGTAACATCAGGAATTCGTAAACTCTTTTTTGCTGTACATCATGGCTCGTGAATTCATGCTCTTTTACCTGAATCAATTTTAACAGAAATACTTTTAACAAAGCCCTGGTAATGATGAAAGTATTGCTAACTTTCTGGTATTCATCTTCGATCAACCGATAAATATTGCTTAACTCAGCTGCCGTTTCCTGATTTAGCCTTAAGCATGAAAATTCGCCCTGAACATTAAAGATCTTAAACAGATCGAGCAAAAATTCTTTCTCTTCTCCTTCCAGTACCGATCTTTTAAAAGAGATCAATACCCCATTTTTGCCTGCTTTATTTAGCTGATGTACGCGATATGGTGGGATAAGGTAAATCCAGTCGCCTTTACTTTCGAATTCTGATAACTGAAGCGCATGTAAGGGCTCTTCATTTTTGAGCCAAACGATCTCGAAAAACTCTTTTCTACCTGGATCGTTAAGGTAGCTGGGAGGGCAATTACTCAGATCGCGGATGTAAATAATCGATTTTTCAAGGTAGCTGGCTTCTTTCGATAAACTCATGATGGTTAAAGTTAAAAGATTAATTTTTTAGGTGTTGGATTAATTGATGATAATGGTGGACTATTCGGAAATAATGCTTTTAATGTGGCTAATGGATGACTTTTGGTGAGATATATTTCCAAATTGTCCTATATAAGTAGCTAAATGTATAATCATTGTTTTAGCATGTGGCTATACCTTTGAGCCAATAAATAGACTGCTAAAAATGGATTTAAAATCAAATGAAGAGGTTATAGATAAGCAATCAGCAACGGATTTTCTTGATAACCAGCAACTGGTTTGGGATCTGCAGATGAACCTGGATAAGATTATTGAAGAAAATGCCCGTTTGGTTACACAAATGGAATTCGATCAGCTTATTCCTTTTGTAAACCATATTCAGCAGGCTAAGCGGATTTTTATAATTGCTGCAGGTCGTTCGGGTTTTGCTATGCAATCAGCAGCTATGCGTTTAATGCACCTTGGATTAACCGTTTATTATGTAGGCGAAACAACAAGTCCGGCAATTGGAACAGGCGATTTATTGATTGCGGCATCAGGTTCGGGAAAAACCGGGTCAATTGTAAAGGCTGCGGAAAAATCGATTGCGGCAGGGGCGAATGTAGTAGCAATAACTACCAGCGTAGCATCGCCATTGGCGAAATTATCAAGCCATCTGGTACTGATACCTGCTGCGGAAAAACAAGACCACAGTAAGAAAATATCCGTGCAATATGCAGGTAGCCTTTTTGAGCAGTTTCTGCTTTTACTTAACGATGCCGTTTTTCAGTCACTATGGAAACTGAGCGGTCAACCGGCAGAACTGTTATGGGCAAGACACGCAAACCTGGAATAACAATTAATTTAATCATATATAAAATAAAATCATGGCAAAATTACAAGTAGCAATAGATTTATTAACGACAGAAGAAGCATTGGCTTTGGCTGCTAAAGTTGCACCTTATGTAGATATTATAGAATTGGGAACCCCTTTGATCAAAAATATGGGTTCGACAGTTATTACCGCAATGAAAGCCGCGCATCCTGATAAATTGGTTTTTGCAGATTTAAAAACTGCTGACGCTGGAGAATTAGAAGCTGATATTGCTTTTAAAGCAGGTGCTGATTTAGTTACCGTAATGGGTGCTGCCGGAAATGCAACAATTATTGGAGCCGTAAAAGCCGCAAAAACCCATGGAAAAGGTGTAGTAGTAGATACTATAGGTTATCCTGACCGTGTTAAACGAGCGCAGGAAGTTACTTCACTAGGTGTTGAGTTTGTAGAACTGCACGCAGGTTTAGATGAGCAATGGACGGCAGGTTACTCGATTCAGGTATTGATTGATGAAGCTGCAAGAGCTGGTGTTCCGGTTTCTATAGCAGGAGGTGTAAATCTTAGTAATGTTACCGCCGTTATACAGGCAGGTGCAACAGTAGCTGTAGCAGGTGCGGCCATTTACGGTGCCGAAGATCCGGCAGCAGCAGCAAAAGCACTTCGCGAAGCGATTAATGCCGCATAGGACAAAACGTTATTAAGTTCGGTTTTAACCACAGATGCACACAGATTTTTATATCTGCGTGCATCCTTTTTATCGTTGGTTAAATGATGTTTAGCAATTAGCTTAATACACCAGAAGTTAAAGCCAGATTTATTTCTGTTTGTCCAGTGGTTAACCCTTAACGCCAAACGCATTTCGCTCATCCGCTTAACCCTCCGTTCTTAAAATCTTTAAGGGTGGCTGTTTCAGAATGCTTCTTGTACTTAAAACACCCGTAATTACCACCAGTAATACAATCGAACCAAATAATGCCAGCGTTGACCAAAACGGCGGTATAAATGCTGCATCGAAACTAAATTTAGCCAGTGTCCAGCTTCCAACCAGTGACAGGATTAATCCGGCACCAGCTGCAAAGGCTCCTAAAAAGAAATATTCAATCGCATTAATCCGGATGATCTGCTTACTGCTGGCACCCATAGTGCGCAGTAAAATACTTTCTTTTATCCGCTGGTTTTTACTCGTTAGCACTGAAGAAATCAGCACAATCCAACCGGTTACCATGCTGAATCCCGCCATAAACTGGATAACGAAGCCGATTTTGCCCAATAGTTCGTCGAGCAGTTTTAGAACCAGGTCTAAATCAATAACCGAAACATTGGGGAATTGCCGCACCACTTCGCCCTGAAAACGTGCAGAAACTTCGCTTGATGGCACCCTGGTCATCAGCACATGAAACTGCGGCGCCTCTTCTAAAACACCTGCCGGAAAAACAACCCTGAAATTGGTTTGCATCCTGCTCCAGTTTACTTCCCTTAAGCTCCCCACTACAGTCGGGATCATCATACCCTGAACATTGAAAAGAATTTTGTCGTTTAAGCCTACCTTAATTTGTTGCGCATACCGCTGATCGAGCGAAATGTAGACTGTTGCACCAGCTTTTACGCTTCCAGTCCATTTACCTGCAGTAATTTTTTCTGCTGCAGTTAGGGTATCCTGATAGGTAGCCCTGATTTCGTTGCGGTAGGCCCTTCGGTTATTGGTATCAGCAGTTGATTTTTTGCCATTAATTTCTTCAATACGCATGGTAATTACCGGTACCTGGTTCATTAAGGGCAGCTTAAAGGATTTGGTTAAACTGTCGAGCCCTTCCTTTTGTGTATTCTGGATATCGAACATCACCATGTTGGGCTGGTTGCTGCCTGACGACAGGCTAACGCGGTTCATTAAAATACCTTGTACAAAAAATAAAGTACAGATAAAAGTTGTAGAAAGGCCAATGGAAACCGTCAACATCAAAGTTTGGTTGTTGGGGCGGTACAGATTGGCAAAACCCTGGCGCCACAAATAACTAGCTGTTCCGGGCAAAAGCTTTCTGACCATAAACATGAGTAGTTTAGATAAGATCAGCAGTAAAATAAAGGCAATGGCGATACTCGTGGTGAAAAATAGGGTCTGTACCCAGGTTTTCATCTGTAAATGTGTAAAACCTGCAATAAAGGCTGCCATAAGCAGATATACCAACCACAAGAGGGGATCGAGACGGCCCCGGCTTTTTTCGAAGGAAACCCGGATGGCATTTAATGGCGATATTTTTCTTACCCCTAAGAGCGATGGTAGGGCAAAGAGTACAGATATGATGATTCCGAGTAAAATGCCCTGGCCCACGGCAGGCCAGGAAACCTGCATGGTAATTTCGATGGGCAGAAAATCTTTCAATACCCAGGGAAGCAAAAATTGAATGGCTGTACCCAGCACTGCGCCGATAACTGCTGCAATTAAACCAATAAAAAAGACCTGAATCAGGTAAATAAAAAAGGCATGGCGCGCTTTTAAACCCAGGCAACGTAAGGTAGCAATGGCTGCCAGTTTTTCCTGAATATATACCTGTATGGCACTACCAACACCTATGCAGCCCAGTAGCAATGCAATAAAACCCGACAAGGCCAGAAAGCGGTTTACATCTTTAAACGATCTGCCGGTTTGTTCTTTTTTTGATTCGACGGTTTCGGCATCAAAGCCTTCTTTTTCGAGTTTGCTATCGTGTTTTTTTACCCATTCGTCAACTTTTGATGGATCGTTAAATTTAAAGTAAAACTTATGGTTAATCCGGCTTCCGGTTTTAATCAGATTGGTTTTTTCGAGGTATTGTAGCGGAATGTAAACAGTGGGGGCAATGCTGGCCGAAATACCGGTTTGACCAGGCGCCTTGGTTAGTGTACCCAAGATTTTAAAATTAAGATCACCTACCTTTACCGAGTCGCCCACCTTTGCGTTGAATTGAAGTATCAATGTTTTATCGACCAAAGCATTTCTATCTGATTGAAAGTTTGTAGCTGCTGCTATTGGAGTGGTTTCGATGCTGCCATAGTAAGGATATTTTCCTTGCAGGGCTTTCATTTGTACCAAACGGCTGCCACCACCTTTCAGGAAATAAATCATGGAGGCAAAAGTTTTCTCCTGCGAACGCTCATCGCCCAGTGTATCGAGCATATTGTTCATCACATTACTTACCCCTTTCCGGCTATCCAACACCAAATCGGCACCGGTTAATTCTTTCGCTTGCGCATCGATATCTTTTTGCAGGTTATCTTTAAAGGAATAAACAGCTACCAAGGCAGCAATGCCCAAAACAATAGCAGAAATAAAAAGCAATAAACGCGAACGGTTTTTGCGGCTATCCCGCCAGGCCATTTTAAGGAGCCACGAAAGTTTAATACGCTGTTTCGGGATGAGATTATGCATAGGTAGGGTTTTCGTCTGAGAGGATTGCGCCACCTTTAATTTTGATGGTTCTTGCTGTACGGGCAGCGAGTTCAAGATCGTGTGTTACAATAATTAATGTGGTTCCGGCATCTTTGTTTAAATCGAAAAGCAGCTTAATTACCTTTTCGCTCGTTTCGGCATCGAGGTTTCCGGTAGGCTCGTCGGCAAAAAGAATGGCCGGTTGATTTGAAAAAGCCCTGGCTAGGGAAACCCTTTGCTGTTCTCCGCCCGATAATTGTACGGGATAGTGATGTGCGCGATCGGCCAGTCCAACTTTATCCAGCAGCTCTAAAGCATGTGCCTTTATGTTTTTTGCGCCCCTTAGCTCCATAGGAACCATTACATTTTCTAATGCTGTCAGCGTAGGCAGTAACTGGAAATTCTGGAAAATGAAGCCAACATATTGGTTCCTTACGGCTGCGCGTTCATCTTCGTCTAATTTTTCGAGGGCAATGCCATTAAGCTCTACCGTGCCGGTGCTTGCCCGATCAAGCCCTGCACATAAACCGAGTAAAGTAGTTTTTCCACTTCCCGATGGACCGGTAATGGCTACAGTTGAACCTTGTGTGATTGAAAAATTAATTTGATCGAGAACTGTTAATTCGCGTCCGGCACTTTGGTAAATTTTGCTTACTTTTCGGATGTTCAATATGCTTTCCAATAGCTGATTTTTTTAAGGTTTGCGGATAGATTGTTGCCAAACATAACAGGATGTTGCCTGTTAAGATAATGTTTTATAATTAGATATACACCGGTTAAATATGTTACGAAAACGCATTTTAGGCTTATTTGTTTTGGGAATAGCGCTACTGGGCTGCGGTAATGGGCAAAGCAAAAGCGATACGGATAAAACTTTAGATTCGGCTGACCAAAAAGCTGTTGTGGTAAATCAACAGGAAAAGAATATTCTCTTTTTTGGGACCAGCTTAACAGCCGGTATGGGGCTCGATCCATCGGAAGCTTATCCGGCGGTAATCCAAAATAAAATCGACTCGTTAAAGCTGCCTTATAAGGTAATTAATGGCGGCTTGAGCGGCGAAACTTCTGCAGGTGGTAAAGGGAGGATTGATTGGTTATTGAAACAGCCGGTATCAATCTTTGTACTCGAACTTGGCGCTAACGATGGTTTAAGGGGATTGCCGGTTGCGCAAACCACTAAAAATCTGCAGGATATTGTAGATCGGGTAAAAGCAAAATATCCTGATGCCAAGCTGGTATTGGCCGGCATGCAGGTGCCACCAAATATGGGTGCTAAATATGCATCCGATTTTAAAAACATATTTCCGGAGTTGGCTAAGAAAAATAATATGGCGCTGATTCCGTTTTTGCTCGATAAGGTCGGTGGCATACCGAAATTAAATCAGGCAGATGGTATTCATCCAACAGCAGAAGGCGATAAGATTTTGGCGGAAAATGTTTGGGTGGTGCTGAAAGATTTACTTTAATTTTTTAACCACCATTTTTTACCGCAAAGGATACAAAGATTAGGCGCAAAGCACGCTAAGTTATAAAATAATACTCCGTGGGTTCTGTGCTTCCGTGGCAAAAATAACCCATCGCCTTTTTTAACCGCAAAGCGCATAAAGAGCAGGCGCAAAGTACGCTAAGTTATAAAATTTCCTCCGTGGATTCTGTGCTTCCGTGGCAAAAACACTTCATAGATTAGCCAGAGACCCTGAAATAAATTCAGGGTGACGATCCGGAATGGTAAAAAAACGCAAGTAGTCTAAGGCAAATCCTCAAGCGTATCTAAAAAGGCAATAATCTGTTTAATCTCCGTTTTACTTAAATTCAGTTTATCTGCAGATAAAGTTTGGTTATCAACCTCAATGCCCATTCCTGCCCCTCCACCACGGTTATAAAAATCCATAACTTCTTCCAGGGTTTTGTAAACTCCGTTGTGCATGTAAGGCGCTGTTTTGGTAATGTTTCTTAAAGTCGAAGTTTTAAAGGCATGCTTGTATTGCGGGTAATTATAAAGCGCGTAACGACCCAGGTCGCGGTCTAATTGAGGCTTAATGGTATCGGTGGTTGCAGGTACACCTAAAACTTCTGCTTCGCTTTTATTGAAAAGGGGAGCCGGAGTACCGTTAAAAAGCGGTGCAAAATGGCAGCTGCCGCATTTGGCCTTGCCCATAAATAAGTTAAAACCCTTTTTTTCCTCTGTACTCAGTTGTTTCTGGTCTCCCTGCATATAGCGATCAAATCTGGAGCTGAAAGGAGATAACGACCGGATATAAGAGGCTAATGCATGTTGAATCTTCCAGGGGTCGGCTTTCCCGGCTTTATCCTGATAGGCTGTTTGAAATAAGGTTTGATAATTTTTGGAAGCGTTGATGCGCTCAGCAGCCCGACTAAGCGATCCGTTCATTTCCTGTTTGTGATGTACTACATCCAAGGCTTGATCTTCGAGTGTCCCAGCTTTTAAATCGTAAAAGAAACCACGTTGCAAACCTGCATAACTTAGTGTTGGGGTATTCCGGAGCAAGGTTTCGCGTTTCGATATTCCTACCGCTTTAGTTAAACCATCGGTAAAGGCCTTCGCCTGGTGATGACAACCGGCACAGTTGCGGTTACCACTGTTAGAAAGTACCGGATCGTTAAATAAGGTTTTGCCCAATGCAATTTTAGCGTCGCTGATAAACAAAGTGCTGTTACCTACAAATTTATTTACATTAAAGGCATTTGGCTCAAACATGCTTACCGCTTCATCACGCAATGCAGAGCCACTTGCTGCTGTTGCGATATTTTTTTTCAACCGGATTGCGTTGATTTTTTTACTGATTGGATCGAGATATTGCGTAATAAAAGTTAGCCGGTCAAAAGTATTAAAATCGGAGTTTTTATCCAGGTAGGCAATCGCCGAAGTGATTGTTTGATCTGCTGCTTTTCCCTCATATTTCTCCAGTACACCTTCAATTCCTTTTAAAGCAGAAGTGGTTTCGGGAATTGACTGCAAGGCATTTGGCGTATCGAAACCAGTAATGCCCAGGCTTGTAATCCTGAAAATTTCTAAACGGATTGCATCAAAGAGCTGGGCATCGGTAAGCTGGTATTGCGCATTAAAGCGACTAACCCTTTGCAGGTTCAGCTGCATTTTCTTTACCTCGTTTAGTAATTCAAGTCGGTTTTCTTTCGTTGGACTTTCGTAAATTATTTCTTCCATCACCTGGAAACCAGTTGGGTTCTCGATCAGGTTTTCGCCCAGTTCAATTTCATCAATAGGGGCGCCATTAAGCATAACTGCTGTTGAAGGAAAAAAATATTCGATATAATATTCCAGTTGCTTGTATTTTGCCCTTGCCAGTAAAAAGGCTTGCTTAATTGCTTTTTCGTCCCGGTTTTGAGCAGCTTTAAATAATTTTTGGTCAATAATGCTTTGAAATTCAGTGAGCTGCTCATCGAAATCTGTTTTAATCTGTTCTGCAGTCGTTTTAGTTTCTGTTTTACAGAAAATAGATAACACCGTAGTCAGGCTGATTAATGAAGCAAAAAAGACAAATTTTTTAAGCGCAGGCATGTTTGGGTAGAGTTGAAATAAAATAGAAAAATCCCTTCCAGCTTTTGCTGAAAGGGATAAGAAAGCGTTTTGGATTATTTAGAAACGCCGCGAACAATTACTACTTGTCCACCTTCGTTGTTGTTAACCAACCTGGTTGTACCACCATCGGCATTTTTGTATTTATCATTTGTCCAGGTATGTGGATGTAAATTCACCACAAATGTATCTGGAATACCGGTTAAAGCAGAGATATCGTACATGGCACCATACTCCCAGCTGCTTAATTGTGTGTTGTTGGATGGGTTGTATTTTGCATTAAACGTAGCATCCGTTCTGCGGTGGTTCATCTGCAACATCGGTTTTAGCGATTTCGAAGCCATTGCAAACTGCCAGATGGTTCCATCGTGATCGTTGTTTTTGTAAAATGAATCGCCATCTTCCTGAATGTATACGTAGTTTTCGGTAACGCAAAGGTTATCCGGGTTTACGATACTTTTTCCAGGATTGTCGTTCCCGTCAACCGCTACTTCCAATTTACCTTTTAATGGGTTGCTTGCATCCAATACCAGCTTGTATACACGACCCCACATGGTTTTACCACTTACAGGTGTAATTTTATCGCCCTGACTAACACCAGTGGCAGTAAAGTATATTTCGCGTCCGTTAGCAGCACTGCCTTTTCTGTAGTCGATATCTTCTACACGTGCTAACATTAAAGCTTTTTTATCAATAGTTTGTTGTTGTAACTGGGCGCCGGTACTGCTTTTTACGTTATCAAGCTCTACAAATTCTACGTCGTAGCTTTGTCCTTTATCCATATTGGTTTCAATTGGATCGTTATTGCTGCGTTTCATTACGTATAACTTGCCGTTTTCCAAATCACCCTGTGTATTGGAAACATACATGGCCAACTGTCCGTCACTCTCGTCTTCGCCAATCATGATTACAGTTTTACCCGCAAACGCTCCTTTAGGAAGTGGTACCGCATTTTCGGCACTCCATCTGCCCAAAGCGCTAACGGTTCTTTGTTTATTCTTTTTGTCGGCTGCTGCAAGCGGATCGATGGCATGAATCATCGATTCTGCACCACTTTCTCCTGCAGTTAAGAAAACTGGTTTAGGAAAGCCGTGTTCTTCCGGAGTGGCCATAGTAGCAGAACAAAGACGGGTCATGCCACCATCCGAATCAACAATGTATTCTCCCTTTACCGGTTTGAAGTTTTTATCCAGATATACGCGCGATACCGACTGAAGAATTTCATGATTGTTGATCATAATGAAACCTTCGCCTGCAGGATTTTTAATAATTCCTGCTCCATCGGGCTGTGCACCGAAAATGAAATTTGGTGATTCGGGCAATACATCATCCGAACTGATTAAGGTAGTAATGTTCAGGTTCTCGAAACCAGGCATTGCTTTTACCAGCGAAGGGTTTACTGAATAATCTTTTAATGTAACCGGGGTAGTGGTTTCAGGTGTTTCAGGCTCATTGTTCTTTTTACAGGCACTGATTACAACTGCCGAAGTAACGAATGCGGCCACAGCAAGGGCTAAAGCCTTTTGCTTTAAGAGTGTTTTGTTCATAAGTTTTGTTTTCCGTTTGCGCAAAATTACATGGGCTATGTTGCGAAAAATTAAAGCTTATGTTAAGCTAAACTGCATTGCGTTATTTAGAATGGTTCTGTGGTAAACGCTGGAATGAAAACTATTTCCATTATTCCTCCCTGAAACTTTTAAGTGATCCGTCGTTGTTAAATTGTATATCATAACGCATCCGGCTACCGGTTATGGTACCAGGAAACCAACGCATACCACCATCCCAAATGGAAATATAGACGGTAGCAGTAGGCTCTGCACCTTCAACCAGTGCTGCTTTCTCATTGTAGTTGCTCACTACTTTAAGCGCATCGGCAAAATTGATCTTACTTAAAGGAAAGATCCTCCGCGGTATATTTCGAGCCAAAACAGCCTTTGGCGTCGACCATTCTCCATGCCGATACCGGTATGCATCTACATATGCTGGGTTAGCAGGCTGCTGAAGTGCAAGGTTAATAGATCCATCCTGGTAAAAGTGAACAGACTCATATAAAAATATCTCTTTGCCTTGGTATTGCGGAAGCTGTTTCAATTTTTCTTGTGCCCTGGCTAGTTCGCTTTCATTTAGTATTCCTTTTCTGGCTTTTTTTAAGGTTTTCCCTTCTGGGGGGCTTTTGGGACCGATGTTTGGCAAATTCATTTCTTTTAAAAAATCATTTATCCGTTTTTGCATGGCCTTTGCAGCCGTAGGCGATTGTTTTTGTTTGAGTTGCTCAATATCCTCGAAAAGTAATTTTGCTTTACTTTCCATGTTAGTTGTAGTAATTGTATCACCATTTATAATTACAATTTTCTCCTGATGACGTAGCGTATCGGTAGTAATATTTGTTTTAATTGTGCTGGTATACGCTCTATTGCTTGCAAAGCTATGTTTCTTATAGTAAGCTTTAACCAGCGAATCGTTAGGATGAAAAGTTTCATCAATGCTTTTACTGATGTGTTGACAACCCAGGCACAGTAAAGCCAACAATATAATCAGAGAAATATGTTTTAGGTTTTTCATCAGAATTCTCCGTTAATTTCATTTAAATCCTGTGCAAATGCCACACGCTGCGGATTGTCTTTCAGATAAAAAATTGAAATATATTCCTGCTTCGTAATATCGAGTGCTAACAAGTCGATTACCTTTTTTATACTCACCTGATGTTTCTGGTAGTGGTTATCGCGAAATTCCAGTTCAAATTCAATCATCGGCTGCTCGTTAATGTAGGTTCCGGTTTGTCTTGCAGCAAGGAGTTTTGCCTCGGTAGCTATGCCTTTAAATTTAATCAGGAATTTCTCGTTGGGTTTGCCTGATAATTTTCCTGCAATAAACGCCAGTAAAAACCGGTAAAACAAAAGTACTGCAGGGCAGATGAGTAAAGGATGGCCAATACTCATAAAACGCCAGCCCATACCTTCGCTTTCGGTCGTATAAGCATAAATATAATAAGCTGCAACCGCACTTAAGAGCACGAGCCAGCCTAGAGAGGTGAGTAGAATAGTCATTTTACGGATACTGACTTCGGTAGACGCAAAAATGAAATAAGGAATCCGTTTAACTCCCGGATCAATCAGGATGCTGACACGTTTACCCGCTTCGTAGCGACGTTCGTAAGGTTTGGCATCGTTTACAGCTGTTTGATGGGTAATTTCACTATCGACCAGATTTTTAAATTGAATTTTGAGGTTGTAAGTGTCGCAGCCAGCATAAGTATCTGGTACTTTTGTAGCTGCCAAAATTTTAGCTTCACGCGGTATACCAGTGGTTTTGAGGCGCTCGATATTGCGTTTTATTGCAAAGTTTACCAGTACCCATTTGTAGTAGTAGCCAATTAACAGCTTTACCCAAAGTAAAATAGATAAAGCTACCAGGGCCAGCGAAATCCATGGATCATTTTCGATCAGATTGGGCATACTTTCGCTCTTGATGTTGTAATACAGCAACATCGGAAAAGGGATAGCGAAAAATAACATAAACACCATCCAGAATATCGAAAATATGCGGCCTATCATAGCGTTGGGGTTTGCTTTTTCATTGCCCGGTCTGTTTTATATCATTCAAAACACTTATAGCTCCTGTTAAACAAGCTTATCCGATTTTTAATTTCTGCTGCCCTTAGTTCTTAAAATATTGTTGGAACCACCCGTCGAAATTTTCTTTATACTTTTCCTGTGCATTTTTAATGAGTTCATTGGGTACTTCAATTTTATTGAGCTTGTAATCTGCTGTTGTCCATTCTAAATACCGATCCAGATCTTCACTTTGATAGTCGTCTTCTTCATCTTTATAGAAATAAGCCTCATCAAAATCCACCATGATTTCGGTATCGTAGGTAAGCAGATGCAGCAATTGTAAGATGTTTTCTGCCACTACATGTACGCCGCCTTCATCTCCAAAAACTACAACGGGCATCTGGTTTAAAGGTTTATTGCTCCCGTCGTTCCAGATAGTATAAAAAGAACCTGTACTGTTTGCCTGGGCAAAGGGAAATAATCGGGCTAAAAAATCTTCATCTTCGCTCCAGCTTTTCAATCCCCATTTGTTATCGATCAAAACACCAAAACCCTGTACATAATTTTCGAAGGAAGAGATGTTATTTTGGAAATAAATTAGTTTTTCAAGTTCAACAGGGATTTCCTTCAGCCCCAGGTTTTCTTTAAAATCTGTTATGTTTATCATGATTGTTCAGTTAATGATAAAATTTTTACATGGTTGAAACAACAATGCTTAAAAAGGCATCTCTTCTACTTCAATTTTATTGTCTTTAGCATATTTGGAGGCAAGTTTCCAAAGCTTGTTGTATTTGTCAATAAAAGCATTGTAGGGCTTATTATCCAGGCTTGTAAGCGCCTGGTTAATTTGTGCTTCAGGCTCATGCATATCAATCATTTTCGCTATTTCAAGATGTTCTGATTTATAACTTGTTAAAACATAAGAATGCAACGCTATCGAGGCCTCCAGCATTTGCCTTGTTTCAGTAGTTTGTTTAAGCTGTTTTACTTTTTCTAAATTATTTTCAGCCCTTGAAATAGAATTTTTCAAATATTCCTCACAGCTGGTCACTTTGCCGGAGCCACTTGTACTTTTAAGATATTTCTGGTAGCCTTCAAAGTAGTATGTACCAAAGCGCGATATATCATTGGTATTTAATGCTGCCTGGTCGAAATATTCTTCAGGGCTGTTTTGCTGAAATTTACATGCGGTGGCAGTTAGTACCGCCACCATAAGCACATAAATTCTGATAGATTGGAGAGACATACTTCTTTTTTACTAGCCTACAAAAGCAAATTTATTTTCAAAAGCCTTACCAATAAGGGGCAAAGGTTTTTCTACGCTGTTGGCTGCATTAATAATACCGATAATCCACAGGATAATAAATACATAACCCACTATACCCAAAAAGGACAATGCAGGTACCGCCATGGCTACAGCGGTAAACACAATATTAAAAATGATACTCACTATACCCAGCCCCAGCGCTTGTCTTAAATGGTACTTGAGTAAACTGTCGGCTTTATCTTTTCCACTAAAATAAGCGACTAACCATCCGATGATGGTAATGTAAGAAATGATGGATAAGGTCTTGTTGTCCATGGTTTGATGTTTTTAAGTTTAAAAATGTTTAAGGCAAAGCTGGGGTAAATGACTTTTTTTTGCAAAGTTTAGCTGGCTACAGAGCATCTACAACTTAAAAAAGCGCGTCTACAATATATCTACAGTTTTATGTAACGTATTGATTATTAATTGTTTTTATTTGTGTTTTGCTTTTGCTTTTCGGCCAGATGTTTGCTCAAGCTATCATCTATATGGTTATTTTTACGATATGAAAACTACCGTTTTTAAAAACATACCCTTTTATTTAGGCAGCTTTATGTGCTGTTTAAGTCTGGCGAGGGCACAAAAACCGGCCGATAGCAGCGCTTTGTTTCGGCTTAGCGAGAAAGACCGCCCTGCATTACTTACCAAACTGGCCGAAAAGGACCGTACCGGTGGCAATTATGCAGCCGCTTTAGTTAAGGCCCAACAAAGTACTGGCCTGGCTTTGAAACACAAGAATTATCTGGAAGCCACAAAGGCTTATTTAATGTTGGCAAATGTTTATGCCAATACTAAACAACTGGCTTTGGCAAAAAAAATGACCGATACCACCTTGGTTATGGCACAACTTGCACACCAGCCACTTGCCATGGCTTACGCCTGTTATGCGCAAGCCTTATTGTACAATGCGATTGATAATACCGAACTGGTAACCAAATATTGCCAGCAGGGGCTAAAAGCTTTGGAGAAAACAGCCGATCCGTATCTTTCGGCTAAAATTTATTACCAGTTATATGCTTTAAATACACGTTGGGATAATGTAGCTAATGTAAACCGTTATGCCAAGGCAGCTACTGTAAATGCACTTCAGGCAAGTGATTATAATTTGTTAAGCAACTGCTATGTTGCGTGCTCGGTTGCAGCTGATTACAATTATGCTGCTTCCAAAAATGAGGTAATGCGCGATAGTATCATTTATTACTTAAACCGGGCTGAGCAACTTTATCAGCAACATGGGCAAGATGTGGCCCGTAAAACCTATGCTATTGTGTGTATTAACAGTGCCGACTATTACGTAAGGTTTTTCCCTGAAACTGATGAGCAAGCGAAAAACAATGCTATCCGCTATGCTGGTATGGCCGAAGAAGTAATGCGCAATGCTGTTAACGGCGAAGAAATAAGGGCCAATGGTTTAGGTATTTTAAGCGAGTTTGCCAAAAGGGACAAGAATATGCCTCTGGTAGAAGCTTATTTACAGCAAGCTTATAGCATCATGAAAAGTCAGGAAACTCCATATTATCCTACACTGATTACCGTTGCAATGGGCTTGGCTGACTTTTACGAACAGCAGGGAGATTTTCAGAAAGCTTTGATATTTCAGCAAAAAATAACCGAATACAATAAGAAGCTCTTTGATCAGAAACAGGTATTAAATGCACAGAAACTGGAAATACAATACGAGTCTGAAAAAAAAAACAATGAGGTTAAATTATTAAAGCAAAGCGAAAAATACGCCCGTCAGCAACAAAATCTGTACATCGGCATTGCCATCGCTTCCTTACTGGGCCTGGTATTTATGTTTCGATCCTATCATTTCAGGTTACGATATTCTATCCAGCGCGAGCGCGAACTGGATTTAGAAAAACAAGAAGCAGAACTACAGGCCAGACTGGAGAAAGAAGAACAGTCGCGGTTAAAAGCCGAGCAACAGTTGTTAGAAAGCCAGCAACAGCAATTACAGAAAGAGATGATGGCCAGTAAACTGCAGTTGGCGCATAAAAAAGAAATGCTTTTTCAGATCAAAGAGCAGCTGGGCACAAACAGTACGCTTAACATTAATAAGATCTGGAACGAGGAACTGTTGCTTGATCATGATTTTGAACAGGCTAAATTTCAGATACAGGAAGTTCATCCCGATTTCTTTACATTACTTATTCAGCAGGCACAACAAAAACTCACAACGCTTGATTTGAAGCTTTGTGCCTACCTACACCTGAATATGGATACCAAAAAAATAGCACAAATTCTGCACATAGAAGCCAAAAGTGTGCGTATGAGCCGGTACCGTATAAAACAAAAACTGGGCTTAAGCAAAGAAGACGATCTTAACCTATTCTTGCAGCACGTAGGTACCAAACAGGTTTAAACAAATCTCTTTTTAAAACAATGTTATTTAAGCTTACGATAACTTAGCAACGTAAATAAAAAAAAGGATGCAGTTGATGAGAAACTGCATCCATAGCTATAAGCTATTCAGGGCAACTCTAAACCCTGATTGATTACCCATCCCGAGGTATATCTCCAGAGCGAAGAATCTTAAATGTTTTTTAAAGCACTGCTGCTAAATCTTCCCTTTGTTTTTTAATTGGTAATAACCCAATAGCGCTCCTGCTATAACCAATATCCAGGTACTGTCTATTTGAAGTTGCATTGGGTTTGTTATTTGTCTGAATTCGGCTCAATGCCAGAATCAAGAATCATTGTCCCAAAACTATTGTAAAATCAAGATGTAGCCTATTTTTTTCTTGCCCATTGTTCATCCAAAATCATGGACGTGATTTTTTTGTGCTGCTGTTTGCGGGATTTGTAGTGTGGAATAAAATATTGTTGAATTGTGGAAAAGCGTGGAATTATTTCCACACTTTTTTAATCCCTGATTTTAGATAAATAGCTAAGCCTGAAAAAAATAAAGGCCCGAAACAGCTGTTATTTGCATTATACAGTTAATAAATGAGCTAATTACTGCGTAAAACTGTGCGTATATGGCTATTGGTGTAATTGTTGTCTTTGTCACCATATCAGCCCTTCACTATTAAATAGCGGTTTCCTGCCGGAAAACGGGGCATTAAAGCAAAGGGAAATAATTTACAACTGCACTGAAAATGCATAGAAAACTGGTTAATCTCAATTCATATCTGACTGTTTGTGGCAATTTAATTGCCCAAAAATTAAATATGCCCATAATAAACAAGTGGTCTGACTCTAATTATATCGTATTATCGGAAGCTGTAATGCGGGAAACCAAAATATACATTAGTAAAAATACACTTAAAAGGGTTTTCGGAAAGTTGAAAACCAAAGAGTCCTACCACCCTCAAATTACAACATTAAATGCATTGGCCATATTTGTGGGTTATCTCAATTGGAACGAATTTAAATCAAGCGAGGCTGCTTCGCTGCATGGGGTACGGAAGACGTTAACTTCCTGGTTTACAAATCCGCAAGGAATATTCGGTAACCTGGTTACAAAACCATTTATTTTTATCTTACTGCTGGTTATGCTTCTGGTAATGGTTATTGTTTTATTATGGCATTGAAAAATATCCCAACGCTTTTATGCCTTTGGGATATTTAGATATCTTCATGTTTTACCGGATAGTCACTTCATCAGGGAAAGGAACTGGCTTTGATGTACTACTTGCTACAGGCATTTGTGCACCACGTTCTTTTAAGGTTTTACCTAAAATGCCAGCCAGTTTTTTAGTCTCGGCAGGATTTGCTGCTGCCAGGTTATTTTTCTCCGATATATCCTTACTCAAATCGTACAATTCTAATTCCTGGTTTCGCATGCGGTAAATCAGTTTCCATTGGCCGTACCTTAGCGCACTATAATAGTTTATGCCTAAAAGCTGCTCATCTTTTTCCTTTTCGTTGGTCCATTTGTTTGGGTAATGGAAAACGAGTGGGCGTTCGGTAAGTTTAACAGCTGGGTTTTTTAAGGTAGGTACCAGGCTTATGCCATCCAGTTTTTGAATCGTTTTATTATTGCGTATGCCTGCCCAATCCAGTATAGTGGGAAAAAAATCATCGATAATTACCGGATTGGCATTTGTACTTTGTGGTTTGGTTACACCTGGCCATTTTACCAGCATCGGCTCGCGGATACCGCCTTCATATACCGAACCTTTTCCCGAACGGAAAGGATAATTGTGCGTATTCACCGGTCCACCACGACCATGCGCGTCCAAGCCACCATTATCGCTCATAAAAACTATAATGGTATTTTCTGCTATGCCCTTTGCTTTAAGGAAATCCATAATATCGCCCAAACTTTTGTCCATACCTTCAATCATGCTGGCATACCTGGCTTCGGCACTATCTAACCCAGCATCATAATATCGCTGCACAAAACGTTTATCGGCCATTAGTGGTACATGTACAGCATAATGTGCCAGATTGAGATAAAAAGGTTCTTTTCTGGCAATAGGCGTTTCCATCGCTTTCTTAGCTTCTAGAGTCAGTGCTTCAGTTAAAAAAGTACCGGTATTATAGTATTCCTGCAAATCGGGCACGGCTTGTGCCTGTGCTTTGCCTGGTAAATTGCCATAGCGTTGCTCGGAAAGATAACTTTGCGGGTGACCTGCCGAGTGACCGGCAATATTAACCATAAACCCCAGGTTGTAAGGGTTTGATCCTGGTGTACCCATTGAGCCCCAATGCGCTTTGCCTACATGAATGGTGTAGTAGCCTGCATTTTTTAATAATTGTGGGAAAGTAGTAGCATAAACTGTGTTTTCGGTTTGCGGAGTGTTGCTTAATCCGTTAATATTCCAGTTTAAAGGACCAAACTGTTCGTCTTTAGCATCTGTTGGTTCATTTTTATTGGGCGATGTCCAGTTGGTGATGTGGGTACGTGCCGTGTTCATTCCTGTAAGCAAGCTTGTTCGTGTGGGCGTACAAACCGGTTGCGCATACGCATTGGTAAATTTCATGCCTTGTTTGGCCAATCGCTCCATGTTGGGGGTATGATATCGCTTGTTTAAGGGCATTGCCTCGCCGCGAAAAGGAACAGAAGTATCCATGATACCCATATCATCTACTAAAAATAAAATGATATTTGGCCTGCTTTTCTTTTGTTGCGCAAAGGTGTTTACACCAGTTAAAAGCAAGAGTATAAAGGCCAATCGCTGTATTATGTTGCTGCTTATTTTAGGAGTTGTTTTCAATTTGGTTAGCTGGTTAACTTGTTGATGAATAGCTGTTAGGTTCTAAGATAAGCTAAATGTTTAATGCAAAACAACGCAAACGTTTGATCAATTTATTAGATGACTAATGTTGCTTTCATTATCGAAATTTCCGTCGGATTTCCGGCAGCTGAGCCCGTGGATTAAAAATGGATTTAGTTGGTAATTAGTGATTTATGTCGACGGTTTTAAGTGCGGTTCTGCAGAAGTAGATGTAAGGGCCGTGATAGTAGATGTGTAGTTAAAAATAGGGTGATTATACGGTGTAAAAATACATCGAAATATGGTTACTTAGTAGATCGCTAAATCTTAAGTTAAAGAGCAGGCAAAATTAACCATCTATAAACATAAACATCTCTTAAAATGAACACCTTAAAACTTGAAGAAAGACTCGACGAAGTGTGGAAACATTGTCAGCGTGGATTAGTGTACCCATCACCATTTGCCATTTTTACCACCTTCTGGACTAATGCACCCGTAAGCCGGCCGCAATTAACCGAACTGATGGCTGCAGTACGGAAAGAAATTAATACCAACGAAGTATTGGCCAACAGAAATACTTCGGTAGTACTGGGTATTTCTTTTAAAAACTGGGCCAATATCTGTAAAAAAGAAGGACTAACCTTACCGCTGGGCATGCGCCTTAATTTCCCAACCAAAGATGATCCTTTTACCTCTGATGTTTTCGACGCCTCGAAAGGGGTTTTTGATGATACGGATGGCGATCTTTGGTTTCACATTAAAAGCGATAGCAAGCAGGCCTGCGAGGTTGTACTCGATTTTCTGACCAACGGACTTAAAGGGGTAACCAAACATTATTTTGCGCAAGATGCGGCTTCTAAATCCAACCAAAAGGATGGCAATAAAGGTAAGGTACTGGGCTGTCGTTTTTCCGAAAACCTCAACAATCCGTCTGACCCGATCACCATAGCCAAACATACTTTAATTGGTGGCGAAGACATTAGTCACCTGGGTGGATCGTTTGTACTGGCACAGCGATTTATTATTAACTGGAACCAGATCAACATGATGACAGAAGACCAGATTGAAGACCTGATTGGCCGCAAAACTGATGATACCATTATTCCCGACCGCGATTCGCGTAGCCACATTAAATCGGCCCGGATACAGGACGCACATGGGAATACCACACCAATCCTGCGTTTAGGTTTACCTTTTGGCAGAGCTAAACAATCATCAGTTGGTTTTAGGGCACCTAAATCGGTTACTGTTTCTGATGAGGAAGGTATTTACTTTGCCGGTTTTGCCAAGGAAGCAGGTATTCTCGAAAACATCATGAGCAACCAGGTTGGTGGCGATAAAGGCTTTATGAACGACCGTTTGTTCAATCACCTTAAATCTGATCTGGGTGGTATTTTTTACATCCCAAGCGTAGATGATTTGGGGCTTGATATACATCCCGATTACAGCAATAACTTCTCGTTTATGGAAAAAGGCGATTGGTCTAAATTTCCAGGGGTAGACTGGACACGTTTAGACCGTCATTATCAGGATGCATCTAAAAACGGTCTGATGTACTACAACCATCAGAATTATCTTTTTGCCATGTCGACTGGTATTAACCGCCACAACCACTATTTTAAAACCCCTAGCAACCGTATCCTGAGTCTGCTCGAAAATATTTTTTCTTTATGGCAGGACAACTGGTATTTTAACCGCAAGCAGGAGGAAATTAAAGAAGACCTGGCACATTACATCAAAGCTTACGAGGGCAGCGATAAACCGGCCGACATCATGAAAGAATCGATCATGATCAGAAAGGGCTGGGCAGTACGCATGAGCCTGCAGTTATTCAGCTCGGCCGATTACGGTTTCAGGGGACGTAAAATCAGGTTTCCTGATGGTTCGCTACACCCTTATTCCGCTTTTATCGAAGCTAAAGGCGAATGTGTGTACGGATCGGATACCTACCGCATTTCGCCCGAAGAGATTATTGTAGGTGCTATGCCAAACCTGTCGCTGGGCGAAGGACGTTATGTAATGAAATACCTTTCAGAAACGGAGCGTATGGATGGCTTTTTAAGCAACCTGAGTGAAGCATCGGGAGTAGGGCACGTAATTCCGCACTACGAAAAAGCCTTGCAAAAAGGTTTACAGCAAATGAAAACCGAGGTATTGGCTTACGAGCATAAGGCCACAACTGCTGAGTTGAAAGACTTTTACCGTTCTTCATATTTATCGTTGCAAGGCATTACCGAATACATTCAGAACTACGAAAAGCTGGCACGGGAAACTGCTGCAAAAATGGCCGAAGGGCAGGCCTGGGAAAAAGCCAACCTGCTGGCTATTGCCGCAAGGATGAAAAAACTGGCTAACGATAAGCCCGATACTTTTGTAGAAGCGGTACAGTTTATTTTTACCCTGCACACCTGTTTGCACTTAAACGGCGAGCCTACCGCAATTGGTCGTATGGATCAGCTGTTGCAGCCTTTTTATGAAAAGGATGGTATTTCTGAAGATGAAGCACAGGAAATTATCGATGCTTTTTACATTAAATTGGATGAGAAAGTACAGCAGAACCGTATTTTTATGGAAGATCATCAGCCTTTTGGCAACCTGGCCATGGGTGGTGCCTCTGGTCCGTACCCGCAGGGCGCTTCTTTAGGTCAGTGGATTCAGCAAATTACCGTAGGCGGAACCATTGCCGATGGCACTACAGATTTTGCTGCCAGCAAACCAGCCTATAACGATATAACCAAACTGTTTATCCGCGCCTCGGGCAGGTTACCTTTAAATGCACCTTGTCTGTCGTTGCGTACCCGTAAAGATATTCCCAAAGAAATACTCGAAGAAGCGGCCCATGCTGTCCTCTCAGGCGGTGCACATCCGATTTTGCTTAACGATGAGAAAATTATCGAAGGGCTTTACCGCAGTGGTGATCATGTAGGAGGCGAATTGAGTCATAACAATAAAAACTGGAATTCGGCAGTTTCCATGCAATCGGCACAGAATTATGCCTGCGATGGTTGCTACGAGCCACAGTTTCCGGGCGAGAACTGGTTTTCGCTGGGTGGCTTTTCTACCTTACAGCCGCTGGAGTGTGCTTTAAACCAGGGACGTACCTATTCATCGGCCGGGCAAGCCTACCTGTTCGGACAAAATGTATCGCTTAATTCCAAACCTGCCGATCAGATCAAGAGCTTTGATGAGCTGGTAAGGATTTATTTCCAGCATTTTGAACTGTTAAACCGTAAAGCCTTTAACGGACAGCTCATGGGCTTTGGTGCCAACACCAAATTCTGCCCTTCGCCAATATTAAACGTATTGATGGACGATTGCCTGGCCCGTGGACTTGATTTTTATAGCGGTGGTACCAAATACAATATTTACGGACCTTGTTACATCTCGCTAAGTTCGGCCATTAATTCATTATACGCCATTAAAGTAATGGTGTTTGACGATAAAAATGCGGTTACCACATTGCCCGAGTTGTTGGAATGTTTGTGCTGCGACTGGGGATATAAAATGACCGAGCCCTTTATCAGTACACTGGCCGGCGAATCGCGCATTACCAGCCGTTCCGATCGTTTTAAACGTCTGCGCGAAATTGCTTTAAGCCTGCCGCGTTATGGCAGAGGACATCACGAAATTGATGCCTTTGGCGATACTATCGTGGGTGGAATTGCTAAAATTTCAGTAGAGACTTTTACCAAACCACTGCCGCAAATGTACAGCGCTTTGCAAAACCTCGCTGTACGTTACGGTACAGAAGAGCATCCTTTTGGTATTCAGATTCAGCCGGGGGTGGGTACATTCGAAAACCACGTAGAAATGGGTGCCTGGAATGGTGCGAGTGCAGATGGACGTAGATTGGGTACTGCTGTAGCTTCCGATTTGAGCGCAGCACCAAGTCCGATGGATTTACCGGTAGAACATCAATATGCAGGTTTCGAAGCTTCATTAGCTGGTTTTGAAGGAGAAGGCACTGATCTGATGACCGATGGTGCACCAACCGATTATAATGTGAATGAAGATTTTCCGGCAGAGAGAATCGTACGCGTTATGCAGCAATTCGCCCAAGGTCATTCATCCAATATTTTAACTATTACAGTAGCAAGCCCTGATACCTATAGCCAGGCTGTAGGCTCGCCAGAGCAGTTTAACCTGCTTAGGGTAAGGACAGGAGGTTGGTCTAACTTCTTTACTTCGGTGTTCCCGCTTACACAGGATCAGCACCGCAGAAGGCCGGTTTCTACACCAGAAGTGATGGAAAAGAAAGAGGGAGATATCAGTAAATGTCCGTTCCACCATAAAATGGCAGAAGGATAAAATTGAATAATAGGTAGGTGGGAGCCAAGCTTACCACCTGCCTTTATTTTGTTCCTTTTAACATTCAGCTTTAGTCCTCTTTAGGGTAGATTTCTCCGCTAAGGTTTAAATGATGATCTGTTTTGGCCTTTTCCTTTTAAGCTTTACCTATAGCGCTAGTATTTTATAGGTTATATCAGATGAAATATATTAAACTATTACCGGTAGTTGGGATGCTGATTCTGGTAATTGCCTATTTTAATGAACGTAAATTTTCCCGGTTGCTCGCCTGTGACCGGCTCAATGGCTTTAAGGTTGAATCCTATTCAGGTACAGTTGCATAGAAATTTATTGATCAGGGAAATCATAGAACAAAAACGGTAATACTGGAAAATGGAAAAAATATTTATTTTGCAAGTGATACTTCTCATTTTTACGAAAAGGTTTCTATGTTTTTGCTGAAGCAGAAAATCGCCAAACGATTCGCTTCACTGCTAAAATTCAGGTTAGGTTTCTTTTCATCCGGAGAGTTTTTTTTAAAGGGAAAAATCTTAAAGAAATAGAACTGATTGATGATAAGTATTAATGGGTTAAATATTCACGCTTGGTCTTTCAGCTTTAGTCTTTAAATATCTCATTTGATTTTGATCCTAGCTTAATTATTATAAATTTGCTGTGACCAAATACATTAACTCAATACCATACTGGCGGAAATCCCTTTATTTATATTCAATTCCAATTTTTGTGTAACCAATTTGACTATCCCATAATAGATAAGCATGTTCAGTAAAAACGGCGAAGATGTTGTTGATGTTTTGCAACCAGAGCAGCTTTTTAAGGGGCTTTACCGGCGTTTATACGATTTTGCGTATTACCTTTTAAAGGATAAAGAACTGGCTGAAGATGTGGCACAGGATGCTTTCGTGGTTTATTTAGAGCAGCAGGAAAGTATCGCAGCCAATTTCAATGCGGTAAAATCATTTTTATACACAACCGTAAAAAATGCCTGTTTAAATAAAATCAGACACAATAATGTGGTTGATGTTTATCATAAAAACAATCCCCTGGATATTTATTCTGATCCGCAGATTCTGGAAAGTATTATTCATACCGAGATTATTGCTGAAATTTATGATCAGATCAATGCCCTTCCGCCAGGATGTGCTATGGTAATCAGATATGGCTATTTAGAAGGATTAAGCAACAGCGAAATTGCCAAGCTGATGAATATTAGCATAAATACCGTTAAAAGTCAGAAAAAACGTGCCTTATCTTTAATGAAAATCCACCTTGGTAAAGCTGCAATGGCACTTTTTACGGTCATGTATCTCCACCATTAATTTTTTTAAAATATTTTCCATCCTTTTTTGCCCTTCAGGTTTCTTAGTTATATAGCCAATATAAACGATGAAAGAAGAAGCCTTTGAATTGTCAGCATTAATTTCCGGATATCTGCTTTGTACCTTAACCCCTCAAGAGGAGGAGCGATTGAAGTTACTATTGGCAGCTGATGAAGAAAGGTATAGGATATTGGAAGCTTACCGTGCTGCCGAGCCCACTGCAGCGCGTCTGTCCAACATGGATAGTGTGGATGTAGATCAGGCCTGGCACAAGGTTAATAACCGTTTTCAGACACCTCAGGTTGTTCAACGCAAGAACCGGTATGGATGGCTTAAATATGCCGCTATTTTGATTGCAGTTATTGGAGTTTTTCTTTTCTATTTTAATTTAAATAAAGCTGATCCGGGAATTGTGGCTGATATTACTAAGACCTACCAGAACGATGTTTTGCCAGGTACCCAAACCGCTAAACTGATTCTTTCGGATGGAACCCAAATAACCTTAGATAAAGAAAAGCAGATAATCGGTGATGAAAAAGGAACCACTATTGTGAGTAATCAGGGGGAAATCAGTTATGGTCAGTCGGCCACCAATGCGCTTGCAGCTACAAAATTCAATACGCTTATTGTACCTAAAGCCGGTACTTATAAAGTAACCTTGCCTGATGGTTCAAAAGTTATGTTGAATGCGATGTCTGAACTGGAATTTCCGGTTAGTTTTGCAGACAATGAGCGGTTGGTAAGCTTAAAGGGCGAAGCCTATTTCGAAGTAGCAAAAGATGCTGCCCGTCCCTTTAAAGTAAAGCTTAACGGGTCGGAAGTTGAAGTTTTAGGTACCCATTTTAACGTCTCAGCCTATAACCAAACTGCCAAAACCACACTTTTAGAAGGTTCAGTTAAGGTAAGAAACGGAGAAAGTAGTAGTATCCTCGTTCCCGGAAAACAGGCATTGTCTGATCAGCAGAACATTGTAGTTGCAAAAGGTGATCTAGATAAAGCCGTGGCTTGGTGTAAAGGCGATTTCTATTTCAGTAATGATGCACTGGAGCCCGTTTTGACTGAAATAAGCAGATGGTACGATTTAAAACTCATTTATAAAACTAAAATACCAGAAATCCATATCACTGGGCATGTAAGCAGAAAGGCTAAGTTAAGCGAGGTACTGGATATGCTTAAAGATGTAAGTAACCGCTCTTTCGGTATAGAAGGCCGCAACCTGATTATCAATTAACCAAATATAAACCAAACCGAAAAAATATGATGTAAAAGCAGACAGAACCATCCATGTCTGAAAAAATGAATACCGGAAGTGTACCACCACCTCCGGTAAGTAATTCAGACACGAAAAAACAGTGTAAAACCGAACTTATTTCTCTAACCTAAATCAAACGAAAGTATGAATTTCTTTTGTCACAGACAAAATATTGCCCATCGGGAAGCAATTTCCGGTATACCTATAGTGATCAGAATTATGAAACTTATTACCCTTTTAATCTTTGTGCTTCAGATTGGTGTATTCGCCAAGGGAAGGGCACAGCAGGTTAATATTTCGGTAAAAAATGCGGAACTAAAAACTGTTTTTGCCGAGTTGAATAAACAGACCAGTTACCGGTTTCTTTATAACGAAGAAATCATCCAAAAGGCTTTTCGGGTTACCTTTAAAGTAAGCAATGCCGATATCAATACCGCCTTAAGTAAAGCTTTGCAAGGCTCGGGTTTAGGGTTCAGGATTCACGGAGAAACCATCACCATTTTAGAAACAGCTAAAATAAATCCAATTGCCCTAAAGGTCTTAACCATTACCGGAACAGTAAAAGATACCTCGGGGCTTGCATTACCGGGTGTTACGGTACAGGTTAAAAATAAACCTACTATCGGCACTGCTACTGATGGAAACGGTGCCTTTGTATTAAAAGGAGTGCCGGAGGGGGCGGTACTTGTTTTTAGTTTGTTAAGCTACAAGAGTCAGGAACAACCGCTAAATGGTCGTACAGTGATCAACGTGGTGCTTAAAAACGATGAGGCTAACCTGAGTGATGTGGTCGTGGTTGGCTTTGGTAAACAAAAAAAGAGTAGCCTGGTTAGTTCAGTAGCTTCGGTAAAGGGCGATGCATTGCGCGTACCCACGCGCAGCTTAACCAATGCCATTGCAGGCCAGGTGCCAGGTATTATCGCTATTCAGCGATCGGGAGAACCGGGTTATGATAATGCCGAGTTCTGGATCAGAGGGGTAAGCTCTTTTGCAGGTGGAACCAATCCGCTGGTACTGGTTGACGGGATACCCCGCGCTATGACCGATATTGAGCCCGATGAAATTGAAACCTTTAACGTATTGAAAGATGCCGCGGCTACTGCGGTATATGGGGCTGAAGGCGCTAATGGTGTAATTTTAATTACTTCTAAACGTGGTATAGTACAAAAAACAAAAATTACTTACCGCGGCGAGTATACGCAGAATAAACCCACCAGGCTCCCCGAGTTTATGGACTCGTACGATTACCTTTTTGCCTACAATGAGGCCTTGAGGAATGAAGATAGTCCAGTGTTTAAAACAGATGAACAACTGGCTTTGTATAAAAACGGAACAGACCCTGATTTATATCCGAATACCAAATTCCTGGATGTTATGCTTAGGGATAATACCTTTAATACCCGCCATACTTTAAATTTCAGGGGTGGAGGTGATATCGCTAAGTTTTTTGTTTCCGGGGCCTATTATCAGGAAAACGGGATTTTTAAATCCAATCCCAACAATATTTACGATAATAATTTAGGTCTTAAGCGTTATAACCTGCGCAGCAATATCGATTTAAATGTGACCAAAACAACCATTTTGGGGGTAGATTTGAGCGGACAGTATCTTTTAACCAATTACCCCGGTACCGGAACTGCAGCCATATTTTCGAGGATGATGGGCGTGCCCGGTTATCTCTTCCCGGCCGTTTATTCTGATGGCACCATAGCCGGTCACCCTGGTATTCCAAGTAGTAACAGGGTAAACCCATATAATTTATTAATGGAGTCTGGTTATGCCAAAGAGTGGAGAACAAGTTTGCAATCCAAATTATCATTAGATCAGAAATTAGATTTTATAACCAAAGGATTGAGCTTTAAAGGCATTGTTAGTTTCGATGCTACCATGAACTATTACATGAACAGGCTAAAATCGCCTAAACAATTCAATGCAACCTCGCGCGATGCCAATGGAAAACTAATCTATGTTCAGGTTGGAAATCCTGAAACCACTTTGGGCGAGCCTGTAGAAACAAGCAACGGCCAAAAAAATATCTATTTAGAGAGTTCATTAAATTATAACCGGGTTTTCGCAAACGACCACACCGTTGGTGCCATGTTGTTAACCTATCAAAAAGAGGCGCAGCAACAAGGTGAAGCCCTGGCCTTTAAAAAGCAAGCCTACGTAGGCCGGGTAACTTACAATTATGCCAACCGATATTCAATAGAAGGGAATTTTGGTATTACCGGTAGTGAAGCTTTTTCACCCGAAAACCGGTTTGGGTTTTTCCCTGCAGTAGGTGGTGCCTGGTTTGCCAGCAATGAGCCTTTTTATCCCGAAGCACTGCGCAAAGTAGTATCATCATTAAAATTCAGGGCATCTGTGGGGAAAACAGGTAACGATAATACCGGTGGGGCAAGGTTTCTTTACCGCGGTACCTACACCACTGGCACAACCGGGTATCCGATCGGAATTGGTGGCACCGGCTCTCTGAATGGTCTAAATGGTATTGTAGAAGGACGTTTTGAAGCACCCGATTTAACCTGGGAGATTGAAAACAAAAGGAATTACGGAATAGATATCGAATTTTTTAAAGGAGCTGTCGATTTTTCTGTCGATTATTTCAATAACCTGCGTTCCAGTATTTTATTGCAACGCCGCACCGTTTCGGGCGTTACCGGATTCAGGCAGTCGCCATGGCAAAACTTTGGTTCCGTAGCTAACAAAGGGATGGATGGATCAGTTAACATTAAACAAAATATTGGCGAGCTGAAATTAACAGCAAGGGGTAATTTAACTATTGCCAAAAATAAAATACTTGAGATTGATGAGCTGCCACAACCTTATCCCTGGATGAACCAAACCGGTACAAGCATAGGGGAGTGGAATTTGTATACCGCCGATGGCTTACATACCGATAATGATTTCACCCTGACTACCGATGCGGCAGGAAAACGCACCTATACCTTAAAACCAGGATTGCCGGTAAGCACCCTGGGGGGAGTAGTTAGGCCCGGTGATATTAAATACAAGGATTTAAACGGTGATGGGAAGATTGATAATTTCGACCGCAGTTACTATACAGGCAGCAATCCTGCAAACCCGGGCATTGTGTATGGCTTCGGCCTCAATGCCGAGTATAAAGGCTTTTATGGAAGTATCTTTTTTCAGGGCGTAGCCAAAACCTCAACCGTATTTGGCCAAAACGCTGCAGGTAACTTTTTCCCGTTTGCTTTTGGTGTAGAAGAATCAAATTTAAGGGCTGAAGTGGCAGACAGGTGGACAGAAGCTAATCCCAGCCAAAATGTAATGTTCCCAAGGTTACATTCTATCAGTTTTGCAAACAATCAGGTAGCAAGCACCTGGTGGCTGCGTGATGCCAGTTTTATACGTTTAAAAAATATTGAACTGGGGTATCGTTTCCCTAAAAAAATGCTGCGGAAAATTGGTTTCGAAACCGGCAGGATATATTTAATGGGTAACAATATAGCCGTTTGGGATAGCATTAAAATGTGGGATCCTGAGATCGGCAATGCCAATGAAGGGCTAAATTATCCTATTCCACGTTCGTACACCATTGGCATTGAGTTTAATTTATAATCCAAAGAAGAAATGATGAAATCAAAAATATATAAAGCCCTGTTGTTATGCTGCATAATCATCAGTATGGGTTCCTGCAGTAAAAACTATTTAAATGTATCTGATGAATTAGCCGGTCAGCTTACACTCGACCAGATTTTTTCTACACCGGCTAATGCACGTGCCTTTCACCGCAATATTTTTGCAGGTATTGGCACTTCATCGGCAATGGTTTTTCAGTTATCTACTACAGCCGTTAGGGGAGTAGACAACCCGTGGCCAGCTTTTACCGATGAAAACAGAAATCAGCAAGGCGCTTTCAGGGTAGAACCACCTGCTGGTTTTAATGCTTCAAGTGCACCCTTTAGTCGCTGGGATTTATACCTGTATATCCGCCAGGCCAATGTTTTTATGGCCAATGCTAAAATTATACCCCGTGTTGGTGGCACTTCATCCGGTGGTACCGTTGCCGATGCCATTGAAGAGCCTGAATACAAAAAACTAATGGCACAGGCCAGGTTTTTAAGGGCCTATTATCACTATTTGTTATTCGAACTGTATGGGCCGGTTCCGATTATGGATAAGACCGTTAACCCAAACGATGCCGATCTGGATTTTGAGCGCAACAGTGTAGACGAAGTAGTTAATTTTGTGACTAAAGAGATGGATGCGGTAGCACCTGATCTGGATGAATATATTTCCCTAACTGATATCAATAATCTTGGCTTACCAACTAAAGGTGTTGCGCTGGCAGTAAAGGCCAAAATACTGGTTCTGGCCGCAAGCCCATTGTACAACGGAGGTTTTGCTGAAGCCATGGCCTTAACCAATAAAAGTGGTAAAAAACTGTTCCCGGCAAAAGATGATAACAAATGGCAAAAGGCAGTTAGTGCACTTCAGGATTTTATTAATTTCTCGGTGGGTAAATATGATTTGTACCGCGAATTTACGGCTGGCGTTTTAGATCCCGATAAATCTATTTATCAGTTGTTTCAGGCCATGAACAGTGAAGTAATCTGGGCAAGCGGTAACGAAGCTTACGGGAGTATTTCTTCCGGAGATGGTATGGTGCGCCGGGCAACCCCACGCAGTCAGGGTGGCTACGGAAATGTTGGACCTACCCAGGAATTGGTAGATGCCTTTTTTATGAAAAACGGTAAATCCATTAACGATCCGGGATCGGGTTACAGTGAGGTAGGTTTTTCTACCGTAACCGAGGTGCCTGCAGGAAGATCGGAAGCCGGAACTTTTAACATGTATGTAAACCGCGAACCCCGTTTTTATGCTTCGATTGTTTATCATGGAAAAAGATGGCCGGTAACCAATGCGCTGATTAAGTTCACCAAAGGGAATGGTAACGACATTGCTTCTAACTATTCGATTACCGGCTACAACATGTACAAACGTTTAAACAGAACAGTAAGCCAGTCGGTAACCACGGCACCGAAAACTTTTTACCGCCCTTCTTTTATCTTTCGCCTGGCAGAATTTTACCTTTTATATGCCGAAGCATTAAATGAAGTTAATCCGGCCGACCCTAAAATTGCACAGTATGTAGATCTGGTTCGCGAACGTGCAGGTATTCCAAAATGGAGTGTAAGTAATCCGGCTATAATTGGCAACCAGGCTTTGCAGCGCGAGGCCATCAGAAAAGAAAGCCGGGTAGAACTTTGTTTTGAAGGACAGCGGTATTTTGATGTGCGCAGGTGGATGATTGCCGAAAATGCTTCGGGGCAAGGCGCACAGGGAGGGCCTTTTTATGGTATGAACGTTGGGGCCGAAACCGATGCCGATTTTCTTAAACGTACACAATACGAGACCAGGGTATTTACCCGTGCCTATTATTTATGGCCTATTCCACTGGCAGAAATTCAGAAAAGCACCAAACTGGTTCAAAATCCTGGATGGTAAACCGGGGCAGACTTTGAAGCCAGCTATAACAATCTTTAAAATATGCGCTCTTTAAAGGCAGCAGCAGAATTGCTGTTGCTTTTATGCATAAATTTATAACCTCAAATTGAGTTTATCCAATACAACCAACAACACAAATGAAAAAGATTATTTTTTTAATTTCCCTGCTCTGCACGCAGGTCTATGCACAAAAAAGCATTGTTAGCCTTTCGCCAGACGATAGTGAAAGCACCATCATTACCAAGGCTGCCAATGTAACCCCCTCGCCACGGCAGTTGCGCTGGCAAATGCTCGAGTTAACGGCTTTTTTTCACTTTGGTATTAATACTTTTACCGATAGGGAATGGGGCGATGGCAAGGAAGATATCAGGGCTTTTAATCCCGCGCAATTAGATGCCGAACAATGGGTTAAAGCCATAAAGGAGGCTGGTTTTAAGCAGGCCATTATTACCGCCAAGCACCACGATGGTTTTTGCTTATGGCCAAGTAAGTTTACGGAGCACAGCATCAAAAATACACCATACAAACAAGGTAAAGGCGATATTATAAAAGAAGTAGCCGATGCCTGCAGAAAATATAACATTGGTTTTGGTGTTTATTTATCGCCCTGGGACCGCAATAATGCTTTGTACGGAACTGATGCTTACAATACTTATTTTGTTAACCAGTTAACTGAACTGTTAACCCAATACGGTAAGGTAGATGAGGTTTGGTTTGACGGCGCAAATGGCGAAGGCCCTAATGGCAAAAAGCAGGTATATGATTTTAATAGCTGGTACACCTTAATCAGGAAATTACAACCACAGGCGGTTATTGCTGTGCAGGGGCCTGATGTACGCTGGGTGGGTACCGAAACTGGCGTTGGGCGCGAAACTGAATGGAGTGTGTTGCCTATGGGCGAGCAGAGCCAGGAAAAAATTGCTGCTTTATCTCAAAAAGATGTAAATGTGATCCCAACCTTAACCGGATCGTACAAAGATCAGGATCGTGGCAGCCGCAGTAAACTGGCCAATGCAAAAGGTTTGGTATGGTATCCGGCCGAAACCGATGTGAGTATCCGTCCGGGATGGTTTTACCACAGCAATGAAGATGCAAAAGTAAAAATGCCCGCTAAACTAATGGATATCTATTTCACTTCGGTAGGCAGAAACGGTGTTTTGCTTTTAAATATTCCACCAGATAAAAAAGGGCTTATTGCCGAAAGTGATGTTAAAAACCTGGCTGCTTTTGGACGCAAAATGAAAAGTACGTTTAGCCACAATATTGCTCAGACGGCAACCGCTACATCAACAACTGGCAAAGGTTTAAAAGCCATGTTTGATGGTAAATTAAATACCTATTTTACTACTACAGGTAAAGATACTACTGCTACTATCCAGTTAAACTGGACCAATAATGCAACTTTTAATGTACTTGCTTTACAAGAAAACATAGCCGTGGGGCAACGTATTGAAAAGTTTGAAGCTGAGTATTTTGATGGTAAGCAGTGGAAGAATTTTGCAATGGGCACTACAGTAGGCTACAAACGTTTGCTGAAGTTTAATGCCGTTACCACTAAGCAGGTGAGGTTTAAAATATTGGCTTCGCGGTTAAACCCTACATTAGCCGAGTTTGGTTTGTATCTTTTGGATGAGAAAGGGTAACTGATAGGATGCATATCAAAAAGAGGACAGTTGTATTTGTGAAGTGCACCCCAAAAGTTGGACGAAATTAGCAATTAATTATTAATGTGATGAGCTCGATATTTTATCGGGCTCATTCCTTTTAGATTGAGTTTTATTCGATCGTTATTATAGTATTCAATGTAATTTTTTATATCCTGTTTAAGTTCATTGATTGCACTGTACTTATTAAGATAGAATAGTTCCGACTTTATGATGCCAAAGAAATTCTCAATAATGGCATTATCCAGGCAGTTACCTTTTTTGGACATGCTCTGCCTAATGCCTTTCTTTTTCAGCATTCGCTGATGTTCTTTCATCTGATATTGCCATCCCTGATCAGAGTGTAAAATCAGGTTTGTGTTCCTATTTATCTTTTTGAACGCATCTTTCAACATAAGGGATACCTGTTCAAAATTTGGAGACTCAGATAAGTTATAGCTGAGAATTTCCCCATTAAATAATTCTATGATTGGAGATAGATACAGTTTTTTATCCCCCACTTTGAATTCTGTAATGTCGGTGGCCCACTTCTGGCAAGGTTGTGCTGAATTAAAATCTCGATTCAATAAATTGGGTGCAATTTTTCCTAACTCACCCTTATAGGATCTGTATTTCTTTCTCCTGATCAAGG
>NZ_FMZH01000011.1 GCF_900101435.1 Pedobacter soli | reverse complement strand
CCTTAATCATGTACTTCGATCAGTACTTCATTAAACCCGCTTTCGCTACATTGACATCTCTTTTAAGAACTTATTCGGCAGTAACCTCACGGTTGCCTTTATATATCTTCGGATTTCAGTTTCAGAAAGTCTTAGTTGTCTTTCTTCTGTTTCGTCCGTTTCAATCTTTTTTGTTTGCCTTCTGCGACATCCGCCGCTTCAGCTTTTTTGCCCTTCCTTTCGGTTGGGAGTGCAAAGGTAGGAATCTTTTTTTAACTTCCAAATAAAATAATTTTTATTTTTTCGTTTCACTTTTTCCTTCTCTTCGCTATTTCAATACGCTAATTTTATTTAACTTCCCGTTCCTTCCGAAGCGGGCTGCAAAGGTAACAATCTTTTCGCTATCTGCAAGCTTTATTTTAAAATAAATCCTACTCCTCTTTCTCCATTGCCAGCTTTTCAGTTTATTGCCCTCTCCTTCCGAGCGGGTTGCAAAAGTAGAAAAAATTAACACCCGCGCAAAGGATTTCGGCTGTTTTGTGGGCAGGTTTATGCTAAATAATTGGTTTACAGATAAAAATAATATTCATGGCCATAAAACAATTGGGGATTTGGGGTGTTATATGGGGATTTTTAGGCGCAGGCCAACCGTTTTTTCACCATTAAGGAGTTAAGGAAATTAAGGTCCAAGGCACGTTTTTTATTTTTTGGGCGCCTTGACAGGGTGTTTCGCACCGGCCGTGCCACCTAAACCCGATAGAACGTAAAGCCTGGAGCGAGGTACGAGTGAGGACTTGAAGGAATAGCGGGACTACCACATGCTACAATGCACAGGAACTTGCTTTGCTAAAGACATTACTATTATATATACATAAGATAAAACTCAATAAATAACGACCACTGCCCCATAATGCCATCTATATAATATATGTTAAAATTTGTTAACTGTATATTTGTACTGAATTGCTTTGCATAGCTTAGCGCCGAATTGTTTTTATTGATGTTATCGTATTATTAATTATCTTTGCAGAATGTTTAAAGTTAAACACTTAATTATTTTAGTATTTGTTGCCGCTTTGGGTGTGGCGGGTTGTAAAAGTCGGTTCGAGAAATTGAGGGCGAGTAACGACGTGGCTAAAAAATACCAGGAGGCGCTTCGTTTGTATAATAAAAGGGATTACAGTAAAGCATTGGTGCTTTTTGAGGATCTTTCTCAAAAATACCGTGGCCGTGCAGAAGCTGAAGACCTGAACTACTACTATGCTTATACTTTATATAGATTAAGTGATTATACTACGGCCAGGTATCAGTTTAAAAGCTTTGCAGATACCTATCCTGCGAGTAAAAATGCAGAAGAAGCAAGGTACATGGCAGCTTATTGCTATTATTTAGAATCGCCAAATTTCTCATTAGACCAAGAAAATACCTATAAAGCGATTGACGCTTTACAGCTTTTCATTAACTTATACCCTACCAGCGATCGTGCAGCTGCAGCGAGTAAGTATATTGCCACTTTAAGGGGCAAACTGGAAGATAAGGCTTTTGAGAATGCCAAAATGTATTTAACTACCGGCCCTAGTAATATTGATAACTACAGAGCTGCAGTTATTGCTTTAAAAAATGCACAAAGAGATTATCCGGATATTAAATATGCGGAAGAAATGGATTTCTTAATGATTAAAGCACAATATTTATACGCTAAAAACAGTTTGGTTTACCGTCAGGAAGATCGTTATAATGAAGCGCTTGCTTTATATACCGAATTTACTGAAAACCACCCTGAAAGCCAATATACCAAAGATGCCAAACAACTGAAAGAAGATGTTGAAGCTGGCATCCTTGCTACTAAACAAGAAATTGCCCTGTATAACAGCGAACAGGAAAAGTACAAAAAAATGCTGATCAGAGCCGGTAAATTGAAAGATACCGCTGCTGCTACAAATAAAACGGATATTAAAAACAAGTAATACATGAATACTAACAAACCTGCTGTACCAAACACTACAGTTACTAGAAACGTACACGATTTAGATAGAACTACAGATAACTTATACGAATCTTTAGTTGTAATTGCTAAAAGAGCAAATCAGATTTCGAACAACGTTAAAGAGGAGTTACACGGTAAATTAGCAGAATTTGCATCGAGCAACGATAATTTGGAAGAAATTTTCGAAAACCGCGAGCAAATTGAAATCAGCAAGCACTACGAGCGTATGCCTAAGCCTGTTTTAGTTGCTATTGATGAATTTTTGAACGATAAAATTTATCACAGAAACCCTGCTAAAGAACAAAAATAAGCATTGCGCATAGTGTTTGGAGCAAAGCGTTTTTATAGCATTACGCTCTATGCTCTATGCCCCCATGCGTAAACGCTATGCTAAAACATAAAAATATAATCCTTGGCGTTTGCGGCAGCATCGCAGCTTATAAATCAGCTTTTTTGGTTCGGTTGCTTGTAAAAGCTGGTGCAAACGTAAAGGTTATTCTTACCCCTGATGGTGCTAATTTCATTACACCACTTACCCTTGCTACGCTTTCTAAAAACCCGGTTTATACGCAATATTTCGAAGAAGAAACAGGCGTATGGAGCAACCACGTAGAATTGGGTTTATGGGCCGACCTCATCATTATTGCTCCCATTAGTGCCAATACCCTGGCTAAACTGGCTACCGGTATTTGCGACAATTTGCTTACTGCAGTTTACCTTTCGGCAAAATGCCCGGTTTATGTTGCTCCGGCGATGGATTTAGACATGTGGAAACATGAAAGTACACAGGCTAACATTGCAAAAATTAACAGCTACGGCAATACCGTAATTGCACCAGGCAGCGGCGAGCTGGCCAGTGGTTTATATGGCGAAGGCCGAATGGCAGAACCTGAAGAAATTATTTCGTTTCTGGACGAGGCCATTAAAAAGTCGATGCCCTTTTATGGTAAAAAGGTAATGGTAACGGCTGGTCCAACTTATGAGGCGATAGATCCGGTACGTTTTATCGGCAACCACTCATCAGGTAAAATGGGTTTCGCTTTGGCAGACGAATTGGCCAGACTAGGTGCTGATGTAACTTTGATAGCCGGGCCAACGGCTCAAAAATCTGATCAGAATGTTATCAGGAAAGATGTGGTAAGCGCACAACAAATGTTTGAGGCTTGCAACTCGGTTTTCCCTGAAACAGATATTACCGTAATGTGTGCTGCCGTGGCCGATTACCGCCCAAAAACAGTAGCCGCAAACAAAATCAAAAAACAGGATAGCAATCTGATACTCGAACTCGAAAAAACGGTCGACATTTTAGCAACCCTGGGTCAGGCGAAAAAGGCTGACCAGATTTTGGTTGGTTTCGCATTAGAAACCAATGATGAAGAGAATTATGCCAAAGGTAAGCTGGAAAAGAAAAACCTCGATCTGGTAGTTTTAAATTCTTTAAACGATAAGGGTGCAGGTTTTAAATCAGATACCAATAAAATTACTATTTTTAACAGGGCTTTAGAACGTACGGTGTTTGAAATGAAATCGAAAACCGATGTAGCCAAAGATATTTGCTCAGCTATTTTAAAAATTGCAAAATGATAAACAGGATTTTTTGGATATTGGTATTGTTAACCGGCTTTGGTAAACTACAGGCGCAGGAGTTAAATGCGCGTGTAACTGTATTGGCGCCTCAGGTGTCGAACATTAGCCGGCCTACGCTCGATGCACTTCAAAAAACCATCCGCGATTTTTTAAACAACAACAAATTCAGCAACGAAAGCTACAAAGCTCAGGAGCGTATCGAATGTAGTTTCGTAATCACCATCAACTCCTGGGATGGTGGATCAGGCTATACAGCCGAAGCCCAGATTCAAAGCAGCCGACCGGTTTTTAACAGCTCGTACAATAGCACCCTGCTGAACATGAGCGACAAAAATTTCGATTTCAATTACCTGGATGGTTCTACCATCGATTTTTCTGATCAGAATTATATTTCGAATATCAGTGCCCTCCTCACCTATTATGCCTATACCATTATTGGCATGGATAAAGATAGCTTTAGCAAAATGGGTGGCACACCTTTCTATAAAAAAGCTCAAAATATCATTAACCTGGCACAGGCCTCGGGCAATACAGGCTGGAAAGCCGCCGATGGTTTACGCAACCGTTTTTGGTTTAACGAGAACGTGCTCAATCCGATTTTTAGCGAGCTGCGCAGCTTTATTTACAGCTACCATTTAAGTGGATTAGATCAGCTAACCGATAACGATAAGGGCCTAACCCAAATTGTAGCTGCACTACCTGCCCTGCAACAAATGGATAAACAGAAACTGGGCTCCATTTTCCCGAATGTTTATTTTGCCTCAAAAGCCGAAGAAGTAACCAACGTATTGGCTAAACTTAATGTGCAGGAACGTTTAAAAGCCTACAACATGCTGGCCGAAATCGATCCGGCAAATATTGGTAAGTATGAAGGCCTGAAGAAAAACTAACTCAATGGTTAACTGATTAATTGTTTAAATCGGTTAACTGTTCAGTTGCGCATTCAACAACTAACCTTCTATCGGTCACCACCTAACAGTTAACCGATTAACCAGTTAGAACAATTAACCGCTTTATACAGTTTGCAGTTACTAATGACTAATGAACCACTGAACACGCTTAGACTTTAGGGGTGAAGACAGTTAACCGATTAACCAGTTCAAACGATTAACCTTTCAAGGGATGCAACTTTCCCACCTCTCCTGCGTCTTATAGCCAACAAACAATTAACCCTTTATTGGACTCCAGATTACAGTTAACCGGTTAACCAGTTTAAGCAATTAACCAATAAGTTAAATTTTTGTTAAAACATTTTGATATTACGAATATCTTCGTACATTTGATTACGAAATAATTCGTACAACCTGTAACATATGGCGAATAACAACATCAAACCAACAGAAGGCGAAATGGAAATCCTCCAGGTGCTTTGGCAAAAGGGGAATGCAACGGTAAGAGAAGTGCATGAGGCGTTGAACAAAAAAGACTCTGGCTATACCACCACCCTAAAGCTGATGCAGATTATGCACGAAAAAGGAATGGTAGAAAGAGACACTAACCAAAAAACACATATCTATAAAGCATTGGCCAGCAGAGATAAAACTGAAAAGCAACTGGTTAATAAAATGATCGATAATGTATTTAATGGATCCGCAGCACGGCTGGTAATGCAAGCTTTGGGTAACCACAGTGCAAGTGCAGATGAGATTGATGAAATTAAAAAATATTTAGACAGCCTTAAATAAGGTCAAAAGTTGAGGGTTGAAAGGTGTAGGGTTTAGATCCCTAATTTGAAATGATTACCCGGGTTTAACCCGTTAAAAAATTAAAACCACCATTATGGAAACTTTATTACAACAATTCATCAAAGCATTTGGCTGGAGCATTTTAAACTCCTTATGGCAAAGTGCTCTTATTTACGGTGTGTTATTTATCGTAATGCTTAGCTTACCTAAGCTGGCAGCCAGGCACAAGCATAACCTTGCCTTTGGCGCTATTATTTTAATGTTTATTGGCTTTGGCTATAATTTTATTAGCCAGATGCTGCTGAGCAGCAATAACCAGGCACCCGAAATTACCCCGCAAAATATTCAGGTCTATCAATACTTTAATAATCTGCCCCCTAGCTTTAGCAGCAAGGCCGAACAGTATTTCCCGGTAGTGGTAGCTTTCTATATTATTGGTATCTTATTACAGCTGTTTGTAATTATTAAAGGTTATAATCAGTTGGGAAAACTGAAAAAAGATAGCTTAAGCGCGATCCCAGAAAGCTGGAAAGCCATTTTCACCCAGGTAACTACGCAGCTTAAAATTAAAAAGAGCATTCAGTTCCACTTGTCGGCTATAGTTAATGTACCCTTAGTTATTGGTTACTTAAAACCGGTAGTATTGTTTCCGCTCGCATTGGTAAATCAATTGGATAACGATCAGGTAGAAGCCATTCTTATCCACGAACTATCGCACATCAGGAGAAATGATTTTCTGTTAAACCTGATTAAAACAGCCATAGAAACCTTGCTTTTCTACAATCCATTTGTTTGGATGGCAGGCCGTTTTATCCATATCGAACGCGAGCATGCCTGCGATGACCTGGTACTCAAAATTACCGGAAAACCATTAAACTATGCCCATGCCTTGCTTAAGCTCGAATTGCTTAAAGACAAGAACAGTCCAGCTTATGCACTGGCTGCAACCGGCAAAACCCAAAATTTATATCAACGTATTAAAAGAATAACCAACATGAAAACGAATTATTTAAATGCCAAACAACAAATGGCAGCCCTAACGCTTGGTGTAGCCTGCCTGTTTTCTATAGCCTGGATCAATCCGACAGAGAAGAAAAAAGAAACTAAAAAAACAATCAAACGGGAAATGGTGAGGTTTGTTGCTTCAACTCCAACTTTTAACCCTGCTGCCTGCACCGATACCACCAAGAAACGCAAAATCAAAATTGTAACCATCGATGCAAACGGCAAGAAAACTGAATACAATTCGGTAAAGGAAATGCCAGATAGCATCCGCAAAGATTTTTACAGGGATGAACTTTTTGCAGGTAAAAACGCATTCAGAATCCAGATGGATAGTGGATTTAAGTTTAAAGATTCGTTATTCAGGGTTAAAATTGATCGTGAGTTTAATTCGCCTGAAGCACAGGCTAAATGGAAAAAATTTGGAGAAGATATAGCCAAACAGTATAACTCGCCGGAAGCACAGGCCAAATGGAAAAAGTTTGGAGATGATATTGCCAAACAATACAATTCGCCTGAAGCACAAGCTAAATGGAAAAAATTCGGAGAGGACATGCAAAAGAAAATGAACTCACCAGAAGCACAGGCTAAATGGAAAAAAATGGCTGAAGACATGTCTAAACAATTCAGCTCACCAGAAGCGCAGGCCAAATGGAAAAAATTTGGAGAAGATATTGCCGCAAGAGTTAATACACCTGAATTCAGGGCGCAGATTGAGAACATGAAGTTAAATGGCGATTTAGCCAGATTATCAGCTATCCGTGCTGATTCTTTGGGCCATCAATTCAGAGATACTTATTTTTTAAAATTAGACAACAGTAACAATAAGGTAAGACAAACCGAAGAGTACAAAAAGCTAAGAGAAAAATTTGATAAAGAGGTAAAAGAACTGCAAGAGAAGATTGAGAAAAAAGAAAAAGTTGAACGCGGAAACAAAGGTACCCGTGTAATTCCTGCAGTTATGCTTTACAACAACAAAAACTTTACCAGCCCTGTTAAAGCATTAAATACCGAAAATGCTGTGGTAACCTATAAAAACAAAGACTTTAAAGTTGCCGATCAGCTGGCATTAAAAACTTTTATCAAAACCGACAATGTAAATCTGTTGGACAACAATAACATCAGTATTGTAGTTAAATAAAAGAAGTTAAACCACACAAATTGATTTGAGCAGCGAAGAGAATATTCTTCGCTGTTTTTGTTTTGCATCTACTTGTTGAAATAACTTTTTAGTATTTTCGCAAAGCTATGCTTCAAAAACTTTCTATTCGTAATTACGCATTAATTGACAGTCTGGATATCGAATTCGATAAAGGCTTAAATATTATCACAGGTGAAACTGGTGCTGGTAAATCCATCATACTTGGTGCATTATCGCTTATTCTCGGTCAGCGGGCAGAAAGCAAGTACTTTTTTAACCAGGATAAAAAATGTGTTATTGAAGGCAGTTTTAACCTGGCCGACGAAAATCTGAAAGAACTTTTTGAAGAAAACGACCTCGACTTTTACAAAGAAAGCCTGTTGCGCCGCGAAATTTCTATTGATGGAAAGTCGCGTTCGTTTATTAACGATACCCCTGTTAATTTATCGGTACTGAAACAGATTGGCGAAAAACTAATCGATATCCATTCGCAGCATGCCACACAGGAAATTAACGACACCGATTTCCAGTTATTGATTGTTGATTCGCTCGCCAGCCATGAGGTACTTCTAGCCGACTACCGCAGCGGGTTTAAAAAACTGAAGCAAGACAATAACCTGTTAAAAAAATTGGTGAACGAAGCAAGCGAAGCCAGAAACAGACAGGATTACGAGCAGTTTTTGTTTAACGAGCTGGAGCAAGCTAAATTACAGGAAGGCGAACAGGAAGAACTGGAACAGGAACTGGAGCGCTTAACACATGCCGAAACCATTAAAAGGGCATTGCTTACCGCCTCAGGTTTAATTAACGAAAGCGAACCTTCGGCACTGCAAATTTTAAAAGAAGCATCTTTACAATTGCAGGGGATAGAAAAATTCGATCCTGCGATTAATGTACTTTACGAGCGCCTGCGCTCGTCGATTATTGAAATCAAAGATATTACCGACGAGATTGCAACCATTGAAGAAAATACCCTGCATAGTGCCGATCGTTTGGAAATCGTAAACCAAAGACTCGATTTATTTTACTCGCTGCAACAGAAACACCGTGTAGCCAATAATACTGAGCTTCTGGCTCTTCAAAAACAACTGGAAGATAACCTGAATCAGCTTTTATCTTCAGATGAGCATATTGAAAAACTGCAAAAAGAAATTGCTCAACTGCGACAAGAACTACACAAAAAAGCCACGCAGTTAAGCACCAATCGAAAAAAAGCAATCAAACAGGTTGAAGAACAAACCAGCCTTACCCTGAAAAAAGTAGGCATGCTTAACGCCAGGTTATTTTTAGACCAGAAAGTAGTAGCCGACCTGAATAAAGATGGTTTAGACGAAATCAACCTATTATTTACGGCCAATGCCGGTCAGGCACCTGCACCAGTAAGTAAAGTAGCCTCAGGCGGTGAATTATCGCGCTTAATGCTGGCTATTAAAGCTTTGTTGGCTCAGCATACTTCGCTCCCAACCATTATTTTCGATGAGATTGATACCGGTATCTCAGGTGAAACAGCCTTGAAAGTTGGCGAAGTAATTGCCGGTTTGGGCAAAAACATGCAGGTAATTTCGATTACTCACTTACCGCAAATTGCTGCCAAAGGCGAATCGCATTATTTTGTACATAAACACGAAGACAACGGAAAAACTACCACAGGAATTCGTAAATTAAAGCAGGAAGAGCGTATTGGTATTATCGCCGAAATGTTAAGCGGTAAAAACCCAGGTGCATCGGCTGTAGAAAACGCAAAGGAATTGTTGGCGTAATGCATTCGTGCTGTCAGATGGTAACACCTATTTGTGCTGTCAGATGTTACCATCTGACAATAAATCTTTTGATAGCAAAATACAATGTCAAATATTCCTATCTGACATCACCAAAAATTTTCATTAAATATTATTAAAACTAAATAATTAGTTTATATTTAATCAATGAAATCATTATTAATCTTATTCTCGCTGGTTATTGCCGGTACCCTATGTTCCGCGCAAAACTATACCCTTACCGGTGTGGTGAAAGATAAGCGCGGAGAAGTTTTACCCGGTGCTGGCGTATATGTAAGTGGTTATAAAATTGCCGTCTCTTCTGACAATAGCGGGGCTTATAAACTAAGCTTAAAACCCGGAAACTACGATATCCTGGTACAGCTGATCGGTTATAAAGCGCTGAACAAAAATGTGGTTATTGCCGATAAAGATGTAAAACTTGATCTGGTTCTGGAAGAAAGTGTTACCCAGCTGGCAGAAGTAACCATAAAACCCGACCCCAACAGGGCTTATTATATTGCCTTGTTTAAAGATTTTTTTGTCGGCACCACGCCTAACGCCGCGCAGTGTAAACTCATTAACCCCAATGTGCTCATTATCGATTATGATCAGGACAATGCTTTCCTTACCGTTAAAAGCAATCAGTTTCTCATCATCGAAAACAAAGCGCTGGGCTACCGCATTAAATACCTGATTAATAATTTCGAATATAGCCGCAAAACCAATATTGTTTATTACCAGGGCTTTCCTACCTACGAAGATTTAAAAGGTTCTAAACGCAAAAAAGCAGCCTGGGATAAAATGCGTTTAACCGCATACCTCGGCTCTCCGCAGCACTTTTTCAAATCATTATTCAATAAAAGAGTTACCGAAGAAGGCTTTATCATCAACAAATTAAAAAGCGTTCCCAACAGTAACCGGCCTAAAGATAGCCTGATTAATGCCAGCATCAGGCGTTTTACACAGGCACAAACTTTTACGGGTAACATCCACCTCACCGTTGGCGATTCGCTAAATTACTGGATGAGGAAGAAAAACCTGCCTAAAGAAGTTTCGGTACTGAGCAAAGCTCCGGTATTACAGGATACATTAGCCCGCCCTACAAGCGAGCCGGCCATTCAGGAAATTAATTTTACCGATAAACTTTATGTGGTTTACACCAAAGAACCTGAGGATGCAGCATTTACGGGCAGACTTAGTTTTTCGATCAGCAGACCACCCGAGTACTTTGGTCATCAGATTTCAACCATTACTTTACAACAACCACCGGTTTATTTCTACGAAAACGGAGGGATTTACAATCCTCGATCGATGCTTTTTTCAGGCTATTGGGCTTGGGAAAAAATTGCAGATAGTGTACCTATGGATTATTTACCCCCAAAACCGTAAAAAAATCGTGGCTAAGTGTTAAAATCGTTAAAAATATTTTAGCTTTTTAATAAATATTAAGCCTTTTGGTTACATTCGTCTCCATGATTAAAAGTCTTTTAGTGTCGCTAATTTTCCTAATTTGGGGCGCTAATGCCATTGCTCAAGATACCTTTTCTATCAGTGGCATAGTACGCGATCAGAAAGATGGCTTACCGGGTGCAAGCATTTATTTAAGTGGATATAAAATTGCCACTGTGGCCGATAACGATGGGCGTTTCAAATTAACGAATCTAAAACCGGGCAGCTACGATTTGCTGGTTCAGATTGTAGGCTACCTCCCCTATTCCAAAAGCGTAATCATATCTGATAAATCGGTACAAGTTGAGCTGGTTTTAAAAGAAAATGTTGCCCAGCTGGATGAGGTAACCGTCAGGGCCGACCCCAACCGTCAAAAATACATTAACCAGTTTAAAGAGTTTTTTATCGGCAAAACGCCCAATGCACTGCAATGCAAAATACTAAATCCGCAGGTTTTAAATGTTGATTTCGATATAACTAAAAGTACCTTAACCGTTTCTACCACTGAGTTTCTGGTGGTTGAAAATAAGGCTTTGGGTTACCGCCTGAAATATATGCTCGATCGTTTTGAGTATAACTCGCGTACGCATATTATTTATTATTCTGGTCACCCGTTTTTCGAAGAGCTCAAAGCATCAGCCTCAAAAAAGAAGAAATACATTACAGCACGAGAAGTGGCTTACTATGGGTCATCCCAACATTTCTTCCGTTCGTTGTATGCCAACAAGGCCCAGGAGGAAGGCTTTATCATCAACAAAATGATCAAAGTACCTAATCCAAACCGTTATCCGGAATATGTAATTAATACTAATCTCGAGAAAATAAAAGCTGTGCCTGAGAAAACGGGGATCAGGCAAACCAAAGGCAAAGTAGATACAGCCCTGCTCGCGTTCTGGACCAAGCAAAAAGAAATGCCGCGTACCATTGATAGATTTTCGCGGGCTGATGTGCTTACCGATACTTTGGTACATTACTACAATCAAAACTTAAAATACCTGAGTTATACCGATGCCTTACTGATTCAGTACACCAAAGAAAAAGAGTCGTTGGCTTATTCCAAAACCGGTTTCTGGATTTTCAGGCCACTGGATGTACCCGAAAATGAAATCTCGGTTGCCAATTTAACCGGAGAAGGTGTTCGTTTTTATGAAAATGGCGGCATTTACGATTCCAGGTCGTTGCTGTATGAAGGTTACTGGGCTTACGAAAAAGTAGCCGATATGGTGCCGATGGATTATATTCCGCTTCCTAAAAAGTAAAATCAGCAGGTTTATTGTGGAAAAGTAGCATTCACTAAAATTTAAAATTGCTAATATTTTTAGTAATTTTATACTATGACTAGTGGAGATGAAAAACAGTATTTTAAGGGCAGGGGCGCTCATGTTAACCCGCACAATCGCTTTTTGAAAGATGTTTACGTAAAAGAACACGACGAAGGGATAGATGACTGGGAAGAAAGCGACCGCAAAACTTCGTTTATTTTTGAGCATTCCAAAACCATTGTCAATAAGGTTGATAGTCCGGATGTAGGCATGGCTTATTCCTTAAATCCTTATCAGGGCTGCGAACATGGTTGCACTTACTGTTATGCCCGTAATTCTCATCAATATTGGGGCTATAGTGCAGGTATTGAATTTGAGCGGAAGATTATTGTGAAACAGGATGCTCCTGCCCTATTTAAAAAATTTTTAGAGAAAAAAGGATGGGATGCTACTACCATTTCCCTTTCGGGCAATACAGATTGCTACCAGCCTGCAGAAAGAAAATTTAAGTTAACCCGGCAACTACTCGAAATTGCCCTGGCTTATAAACAACCTATTGGCATGATTACCAAAAATTCGTTAATCCTGCGCGATAAAGATATTTTACAGGAAATGGCCAGGCTCAATCTTTGCATGGTTTATGTTTCTATTAACAGTTTAAATGAAGATTTGAGGCAGGTGATGGAGCCGCGTACCGCCACAGCGAAGCAGCGATTAAGGGTAGTTGAAGAACTGAGCAAAGCCGGCATCCCCATGGGCGTGATGGTAGCGCCGCTGGTGCCCGGTTTAAGCGATCATGAAATCCCCAAAATATTAAAAGCCATTGCCAGTGCTGGTGCCATAAAGGCAGGCTATACTGTTGTACGCTTAAATGGTGCCATTGGGCAGATATTTGAAGACTGGCTGCGTAAAAATTTCCCCGATCGTTTTGATAAAGTCTGGCACATGATCCAGAGCTGCCATGGCGGCCAGGTAAACGACAGCCGCTTTGGCGACCGCATGCGTGGAGATGGCAACATTTCGCAAATGATAAGAGATAATTTCAGACTGCATTGCCGCTTAAATGGCCTAAACGTAAAGGATATTATTTTAGACCACAGCCTGTTTAAAATCCCAAGTGATCAGATCAGTTTGTTTTAACCAATAATATGTGTTGGTCCGGAAATGTTTTCCGGACTGCAGGGATTGTGGATTTGCAATCCATTGGGATATAACTTAGTTTTAGCACCATGAATATTGCATTAGTTACCTACCTTGATAAAGGCGCTTACGATAGTGCCACTGTTGAAAGCGAAGATGATAAACTCTTAATTTTTTTAAAGGAAAAAGGGCTGAAGATAGAAACTGTAATCTGGAACGATCCCAATGTGAACTGGAAAAGCTATGATTTGGCTATTCTAAAATCGCCATGGGATTATTTCGACCTGATTAATGATTTTTACCAATGGCTAGATCAATTGGAAAATTTAAAAGTTAGGCTACTTAATCCAGTTGAAACTGTAAAATGGAATTCCAATAAACTTTACCTGCAGGAAATTGAAGCAGCAGGCTTGAAAATTACCCCCAGTACTTTCATCCGCAAACAGGAAAGTGCTAATCTGAACGAATTTTTCGGAAAATATGGAGTAGATAAACTGATTGTAAAACCCTGCGTAAGTGGTGGTGCCAAAAATACATTTAAGGTTACAGCTGATAATGTGGCTGAAGTAAACCAGAAGCTAAACAACCTGCTGCAGGAAGAAGATTTTATTGTACAACCTTTTTTACCCGAGATCCTCGAAAATGGTGAATGGTCGTTTATCTTCTTTAACGGCGTATACAGTCATTCTTTGGTTAAGCAAGCAAAACCAGGCGATTTTAGAGTGCAGCCCGCACACGGCGGTTCTGTACATCCGCAAACCCCTGGTGAAGAACAGATTGCCACGGCACAGCAATATATAGATTCATTTGCCAATAACTGCCTTTATGCACGAGTAGATGGCACTTTCGTAAACGGCGAGTTTTTACTGATGGAACTGGAACTTATTGAACCATTTTTATTTTTAAATACCGACCCGCAAAATTATGAACGCTATTATAAAGCTTTACAGGAGTTGATGTGAAGATAATCGTCATTGCGAGGAGGAACGACAGCCGGCCCCGACTTCTCGGGGAAGCAATCTTAAAGCGTATGCTATTAGCTTTTATTTATGTCACGTGTTGTCAGGTATTGCTACCTGACAATTGAGTTCAATCTATAAATTTTATATCTAAAGTCAGATGGGAACATCTGACTTCACTACAATAACCCCGTGTTGTCAGATATTGCTACCTGACAATTGGGTTGAATCTATAAATTTTATATCTAAAGTCAGATGGTAACATCTGACTTCACCGCGATGATACCCGTATTTTTATTTTGCACCAAAAACCTGTGTCCAGTAGTTATCGGCGCGGGCAGCGCCCATTTCTTTAAAAGATGCCGTCATGATGTTTTTGCAGTGGCTTTCACTTGCCATCCAATCATTAAAAACCTGCAGTTCGGTAGTTTGTCCGGTAGCAATATTTTCGCCTACAGTGGTCCAGTTGTAACCTGATGCGGTAACCCTCGTACCAACTGTTTCGCCATTTGCAGAGGTATGTACCATGCTTTTGATCGACGCCATGTATTTACTTTGATAAATCGCAGCTGAGGCCAGGTTAGCATTCCAGGTTAAGGCTGCTACCGGTGGCATTTTAGTGCTGCCACAATTGCATCCTGCCAAACGGATATCGTTAACCAGCTTTAAAAGCACATCGTTATTGATATTTGTAGTAGCAGAAGCTTCTATTTTTAAGGTTGTAGGGGTCTCAGGCGAGGTAGAATCGGTTCCTTTTTTACAAGACAAAAACGCACAGCATAGCGCTACGCACATTAATTTGGGGACGATAGATTTCATGACTATAGTTTGTTCATCGAAAGATACTATGTTTTTTATAAAAAGAACTATTCCCGAATCAATTTCATACTCCTTACACAGCTATCCACAACTGCATTGAAACAAAAAACTCCCGGTTTTTGACCGGGAGTTTTAAATTATTTAGCTGAAGAATCTTCTTCGGCGGATTGTTCTTTCTTCTTTTCGCCTTTTTTGTGATTTACCGAAATTACATCTGTTGTTTTATCGTAATCGATTTCCAACACATCTCCTTCAGTTAATTCACCTTTAAGGATTTCTTCGGCAATCGGATCTTCCAGATATTTCTGGATGGCCCTCTTTAACGGGCGGGCACCGAAGTTACTATCGAAACCTTTTTCGGCAATATATTCTTTTGCGTTTTCAGTTAAGGCAATATCGTATCCCAAAGTATGTACGCGACCGAATAATGCTTTTAATTCGATATCGATAATTTTGAAGATTTCTTCTTTACCTAAGCTGTTAAATACAACCACGTCATCTACACGGTTTAAGAACTCTGGTGCAAAAGCACGTTTTAAAGCGCTCTCAATCACACCACGGCTGTGTGCTTCTGCCTGGTTGTTTTTAGCTGAAGTAGAGAAACCAACACCTTGTCCAAAATCTTTCAATTGGCGTGCACCAATATTCGATGTCATGATGATGATCGTATTTCTAAAATCAACTTTACGGCCTAAGCTATCAGTTAATTGTCCTTCGTCTAATACCTGCAATAAGATATTAAATACATCAGGGTGCGCTTTCTCAATTTCATCCAATAAGATTACCGCATAAGGTTTTCTTCTAACTTTTTCAGTTAACTGTCCACCTTCTTCGTAACCCACATATCCCGGAGGCGCTCCTACCAGACGTGATACAGCGAATTTCTCCATGTACTCGCTCATATCAATTTGAATCAAAGCATCATCGCTATCAAACATGAAACGAGCCAGTTCTTTGGCCAATTCAGTTTTACCTACACCGGTTGGCCCTAAGAAAATGAACGAACCAATTGGTTTTTTAGGATCTTTTAATCCAGCTCTTGTACGTTGGATGGCTTTGGTTAATTTCTTAATCGCATCATCCTGACCGATAATTTTCTCAGCCACTTTATCGTACATGTTCAACAATTTCTGGCTATCAGTTTGGCCAACACGTTGCACCGGAATACCAGTCATCATGGCTACCACTTCTGCTACGTTATCTTCTGATACTTCGTAACGTTTGGTTTTGGTTTCGGCTTCCCACTCTGCTTTGGCTTTATCTAATTCTTCAATTAAATTTTTCTCAGTATCGCGGAGTTTTGCAGCTTCTTCATATTTCTGGCTACGTACAACCTTATTTTTCTCTAACTTGATATCTTCAATTTTAGCTTCAATATCAATAATGTTCTGCGGAACATGGATGTTGGTTAAGTGTACCCTCGATCCTGCTTCATCTAAAGCATCAATGGCTTTATCGGGTAAGAAACGATCAGAAATATAGCGTGAAGTTAACGTAACGCAAGCCTCAATTGCTTCCTGGGTATACGTTACACCGTGGTGTTCTTCATACTTATCTTTAATGCGGCTTAAAATCTCGATGGTTTCATCAGGAGTAGCCGGCTCAACCATCACTTTTTGGAAACGGCGGTCTAAAGCACCATCTTTTTCGATATACTGACGGTATTCATCTAAAGTAGTGGCACCGATACATTGAATTTCGCCCCTGGCCAAAGCCGGTTTGAACATGTTTGAGGCATCAAGCGAACCAGATGCACCTCCCGCGCCAACAATGGTATGAATCTCATCAATAAACAGAATTACATCTGTAGATTTTTCAAGCTCGTTCATTACCGCTTTCATACGCTCTTCGAACTGACCACGATATTTGGTACCAGCTACCAACGAAGCTAAATCTAACGTAACTACACGTTTGCCAAAAAGCACACGCGAAACTTTACGTTGTACAATGCGCAAGGCCAGGCCTTCTGCAATTGCCGATTTACCAACTCCTGGCTCACCAATTAAAATCGGGTTGTTCTTTTTCCTGCGGGATAAAATCTGCGATACACGCTCAATTTCTTTCTCGCGGCCTACAATCGGGTCTAAACGGCCCTCTTCTGCAGCCTTGGTTAAATCGCGACCGAAATTATCCAAAACAGGTGTTTTAGATTTGATATCTGAAACCTTTTTAGGTGTACTAAAGCTTTCTTCTTCGCGATAATCATCGTCGCCACCTGTAGAGGCGCTGTTTGAAATATCGTCTCTGAAGCCGTTCTTATTTACTTCTACCTCTTGTTTAAAAACATCGTAAGTAACGCCGTATTGTAATAAGATTTGTGAGGCGATGTTATCATCATCTCTCAAAACCGACAACAATAAATGTTCGGTGCCAATTAAATCGCTTTTAAATATTTTAGCTTCTAAGTAAGTAATCTTTAAAACTTTTTCGGCCTGTTTCGTCAACGGAATATTGCCTAAGTTTACTGTAACACTCGACGTACCGCGAACGGCATCTTCAATTGAGCGGCGCAATTTACCAGTATCAACTCCTAACGATCGTAAAATTTTTATTGCCATACCATCGCCTTCGCGGATGAGGCCTAATAATAAATGCTCGGTTCCGATGTAATCGTGCCCTAAGCGGAGCGCTTCCTCCCTACTAAAAGAGATTACATCTTTAACCTGTGGTGAAAATTTTGCTTCCATAATACCTTTCTTAACAGCTACGTCCCTAAACTATAAAATAAATTATAAAAAGAGTAGGTGCTGTTTTCTTTATTTTATCAACAATTGCGCCATCCGGGTGGATAAAGAGGCCTATACACGCCTGAAAGCCCTAAAATTAATGTAAGAATGTCGTCGTGATAAATAATATTTTATTCCTATTTATCTACGTATTAAGTGTTATAAAGGTTTTAAAGGGATTTTTGCCAAAAACATCCGCTTAAAATAATTCTATTGTCGGTTTATTGTAAGTATTTCCCAACACTTAAAAACTGACAAATTGTATCTATTTATATAGGCAATTTACAAGTTTTGACAGAAAAATAAAAGGAACATGCCATCATTTAACATTTTATTGAGACAAAAGTCAACAATCTAATCACTCCTCTAAAACACCTATCTAAACTACTATACGGAATTAACATAAAATTGGTTGTTTTTGTTTAGTAAAAAACAAGGTTAGATTTAGATATAACCTAAACAAAAAGCCTTTCAATCCTGAAAGGCTTTTTGAGTTTACTAACGTTTACGGTATCTACTAAGAACTAATCCGTACGTTAAAAGTATAACATTTATACTGCTTACGCTGTTTTGTATTTTATTATGAAAATATGCTGATAATTACATTAAAACCAGGTTAGAAATGCTTTTATGCTTTCGGATAGCGTACAGTAATTTCCTGCTGCTGAAAAGGAATGTTAATATCGTTAGCTTTAAAAGCCTCGTTAATGGCTACAATTAAATCGCTTTTGGTGGCCAGTGCCTGTCCAATGTGCCTGCTCCAGAAATAAACCTTAATATCAATAGCACTGCTTGCAAACTGTTCGAACTGTACTACCGGGCCTGGGTTTTTGGCTATCCGGTCTTCATTACCCAATACCTCCATTAAAACCCGTCTGGCTTTTTCAAGATCGGTTTCATAGGCAACCCCAACTATGATTGATAACCGTTTACGGTTACCACCCAGCGACCAGTTAATGAGGTGTGCGTTGAGTAAATCGCCGTTGGGCATTACCACATCCGCGCCATCCCAGGTAGAGATGACACTACTCCTGAAACCTATCGATTTCATGGTTCCCCCCTGCCCGTCAACATCAACAATATCACCCACATTTACCGGTTTTTCGAAAGCAATAATTAAACCGCTTACCAGATTATTTACCAATGTTTGCAAACCAAAACCAATACCTACTCCCAATGCCCCCAATATAATCGTAATCCTATCGACAGGAATGCCCGCAGCGGCGATGGCCAAGAACAAACCAATGGCCAAAATGGCAATACGCACCAAAAGCAACCAACTGCCAATGCCATACCGCTTTTGATCGTCTTTATGCTCCAAATGCTTATCGGTAGCAAAGAACGAAACTACTTTCGAAACGATTAGCGAGATCACAATAATGACAATGAACAGTAAAACGGTATTGATGCTAAAGGTGTAATCGCCAATAGTCCTGTCGGCGCTAAAAAATTCTTTTAAGGGTTTCGAAAAATAATTATAGGCCGGAAAATTGCGCCCGAACAATACTAACCAACCTGCAACCAGCAAACCATAAAATAATAGCGGTGCCCGTTTACCAACTTTAGAAAAATTAAGGTAAAACAGTTTTTTATCCTGCCCCGAGTAAATATTGAAAGCCAGAAACAATCCTTCGTTAATGAGCCTTACCGTCCAAAGGAACAGAATGGCTACCACTACATTTAAATAGCCGCTGATAAACAGTGTTTTGGCCATGTTATACCTACCGAGGATGTTGGCCAGCATCGAAAATGCTTCCAGCAATACCATAAAGCCTATCGAATATACGATCCACTTCTCTCTCAAAGTATCCCTTTTGCCTTTCAACAAAGTAAATAAACCAAAAACAACTCCAACCGCCGAAATGATCAGAATGAGCCATCTTTCGGTTCTCGATGCCTGCAGCACCAGGTTATCGACCGCAGCAAGCATAAAAAGTATCACCATGAAAGTCCATACCCGCATCCAGTACTTATTGATGAACTTGCTGAAAATGATACTGAGTGATACACAGGATATGAGCCAGAAGATGACATTGAGTACAAAGGGTGGCGATCTGAAAATGAACTGAAATATACTGATTACGATGAGCAGGGCAGATAGAAAAGGATATCTGATTACCAGCTGTCCTTCCATATCCGGCCGCAGCAGGTTTGATTCGGTATAAATGCCCTTAAGCGATTTAAGATAAGTGTAAGATAAAAACACCAATAGCAACAAGGTAAACAGCTTCCCGTAATTGTTTTCGGCATAAAAACCGAGTGTCATGCCACCCTTTACCCAGGAGTGCGACAATATATCACCAAAAGGCCTGTAATGCCCTTCAGGGCTTGAAAGATCACCAAATTCGCGTTTAAAACTATTATCGGCCATTGCTTGCTGGTAGGCAGCTATTTCATCCAAATGGTTTTGTAGCTTAAACACCGTCACATTTACCTGTGCCAACAGGCTTTGGATATTGGTATTGGCAATTTTCAGCATGCTATCAACCGGTTTAATTTCGTAGGCCACCAATACCACCTTTTGGAGGTATTTGGTTAGCGAAACAGAATCTTGCGGAAACTTAAAAAGAGCCGGCTCGCCCGACAAAGAATCGAGCTGATAGCGAAAATTATTCAGCTGTTGCTGGTTGGCATCCAGATTGATTTTACGGGTATTGGCCTTATTGAGTAATTCGGTTAATATTTTAGCTGTTGCTGTAAGGTTTCGAAAAGTTTGGGCAGTGCCTTTATTGATAAAAACCCCATCACTTGCGCGGGTAAAGTCATCATCAATCGCTTTTAATTCGGTTTTTATGCCCGGCGTATCTAAGCCATTACTGAGGTAGTTCTTGGCTTTTTGCATGGCTTTGCGTACCTGCTCAAATATCCTGATCTGATCGATAACCGCCTTATCGGCTTCCAGCTCTGCTTTGCTTTTTTTTGCCGAACTTTTGGCAAAATCCTGCATTTTGGCTACAAAATTTCGCTTTAAGCTATCGGCAGCCTGCTTAGCTTTTAAAGTATCTGTGCCTTGCGCCGGCACCAGATTCGAAACAAACAGGAACAAAAGGAAGAGCAGCAGACTTTTAGTTTTCATAGGCGGCGAAATTAACGTCAATAATACAAAATTATCGGCTTTTGACCGAACGGTATTTAAACCAGACCAAAGCCAATTTTACCCAATAAAGTCCTTTGTAATAGCCCTGTTGTTTCTATCTTTGTAGCGATTTGAATTTACCCTGGCATTTAAAGCGTAAAACGGATCTCAAATCTAAACGTCCTCCAAGGATAAAACACAAGGTTTAACATTATAAAAACAACATAAATACGATGTCAGACGAAAAAATAATCTTTTCTATGGCAGGTGTAAATAAAATTTACCCTCCACAAAAACAGGTTTTAAAAAATATCTATCTTTCTTTCTTTTACGGTGCCAAAATCGGCGTTATCGGTTTAAATGGTTCTGGTAAGTCATCACTTTTAAAAATCATTGCAGGTTTAGATAAATCTTACCAGGGCGAAGTTGTTTTCTCGCCAGGCTATTCGGTTGGTTATCTGGCACAAGAGCCAATTCTTGATCCCGAAAAAACCGTTCGTGAGGTGGTAGAAGAAGGTGTCGCAGAAGTTACTGCTATTTTAAAAGAGTACGAAGAAGTAAACGAAGCTTTCGGTTTGGAGGAAAATTATTCTGATCCAGATAAAATGGATAAGTTAATGGCTAGACAGGGCGAGCTTCAGGATAAAATAGATTCGTTGGGTGCATGGGAAATCGACTCGAAATTGGAAAGAGCGATGGATGCTTTGCGTTGCCCTGATCCGGATACTAAAATTGCTGTACTTTCAGGTGGTGAGCGCCGCCGCGTGGCCATGTGCCGTTTATTGCTGCAGCACCCAGACGTATTGTTATTGGATGAGCCTACCAACCACCTGGATGCAGAAAGTATCGACTGGTTAGAGCAGTTTTTACAAAATTACGAAGGAACTGTTATTGCAGTAACTCACGACAGGTACTTCCTTGACAATGTGGCCGGATGGATTTTAGAGTTAGACCGTGGCGAAGGTATTCCGTGGAAAGGAAATTACAGCAGCTGGTTAGATCAGAAAGCGAAACGTTTGGCTCAGGAAGAGAAAACCGAAAGCAAACGCCAGAAAACCTTGGAGCGTGAGCTGGAATGGGTACGTATGGCACCGAAAGCCCGTCATGCCAAATCAAAAGCACGTATTGCCAACTATGACAAATTAGCCTCTGAAGATGGCAGAGAAAGAGAAGATAAATTGGAGCTTTTCATCCCTGCCGGACCACGTTTGGGTAACGTAGTAATCGAAGCAACCAATGTAACCAAAGCTTATGGCGATAAGGTATTGTTCGATAACCTGAACTTCTCGCTCCCACCGGCAGGTATTGTGGGCATTATCGGTCCGAATGGTGCCGGTAAAACCACTTTATTCCGTTTAATTACAGGACAGGAAGAAGCCGATGCCGGAACTTTCCGCGTGGGCGAAACGGTTGAACTGGGTTATGTAGATCAGATGCACAACGATTTAGATGCAGATAAAACTGTTTACGAAAACATTACCGATGGCTTAGATAATATCCAGTTAGGTAATAAAGCCGTTAACGGACGTGCTTATGTTTCTAAATTCAACTTTAACGGTGGCGATCAGCAGAAAAAAGTAGGTATTTTATCTGGTGGTGAACGTAACCGCGTGCATTTGGCCATTACATTGAAAAAAGGAGCCAACGTATTGTTACTCGATGAGCCTACCAACGATATCGACGTAAACACTTTACGTGCACTGGAAGAAGCATTAGAAAACTTTGGTGGTTGCGCAGTGGTGATTAGTCACGACAGGTGGTTTTTAGACCGGATCTGTACACATATCCTGGCCTTTGAAGGCAACTCAGAAGTGTATTTCTTTGAAGGTAACTATTCTGATTACGAAGAAAACCGCAAGAAACGTTTAGGAGATGTAACGCCGAAACGCATCAGGTATAAAAAATTAAGTTAAAGCAAAGTCCCGACCAAAAATCGGGACTTTTTGTTTGAGAAGCGCAATTTGAAAAGCATTATAAATTCCCGAAGTTTAAAACCAGATACTTGGGAAGTTTTCCTTAGAGAAGTCAAGTTTTAATAGTACGGTGCACATTAAAACTTGACTTCTCTTATAGCGATTACATAGAAGCAGTAAAAGGATTCGGTCTTAAACTCTCTTTCGCTTTGCGTTTACCTCTGAAAAAGAAGTACAGATTAATAAAAAGCATTATACCGAGGTAAATAGAAAACCCACCAATTTTAGAACTTAAGGCCTCAATGATATTCCTGTAATCATTAACACTAATTTCGATCTTCATAATCCTCAACGCAAAACCGATATTTAAGAGATAAAAGCCTGTTTCAAACAGTTTGTTCGTGGCAAAGGCTATTTCTTCCCTCCCTTTAAAAATATCAAGCATATACACCTTACTATTTTTAAACAAGGTTTTTGAAACATAAAAAGTTAAGAAAAGTGCAACAGGTAAATAAACTGCGTAGCCGATTAAAATTTTTGTCGTTTCCATAATCCGGATTTTTAGATTGTTATTTAATTAATTTATGAATGGTATTGGTGAGCAAAAAGATATTTAAGTAATGAAGCACCGAGAGGAGGCAAATGATAGTAGCCACTTTTACGGCCATAATTTCAATAAGCTGTAGCGATGAGGTGATAGTCTCCCAACCTATTAATGTCATACTGGCATAGCCAATATTGACCAGATAATAAGCTACCAACAAAGATTTATTAATCTGCTGGCAAAGCTCCAGATGTTCGGGAATCAATTCGGCTACAAATATATTTCCATTGCGATAACATATTTTTCCCACCACCACAATGATGAATACGATGATCGAAATAAAAATGCCATAGCCAAGTATATTGTAATCCATGATAAGCTGATTTAACACCAATAAATTAAACTTTCAGAAAAAATTGAAAATATGGATTAAAAAATTTAGGGGTGCTTCCCCTACTGTTTCAACCGATTTTCTTTCTCGCTTTTGATGATGTAAACATAAAATAATATTATTGAAATTTCAAATATTATTGAAAGTTTATTTTAAAAATATTTACTAACTCCTACTTAGACTGACATTACAATAAAAAATCGTCATTGCGAGAGGGCTTTTTAGCCATCGAAGCAATCTAACTAGAAGCGAATAGCCACCGCATTAAGATTGCTTCATCCAATGAAAAATTGGCTTCGCAATGACGATCGATTGTATTAGATTAATCACTAAAGCTCAGAAAACTTTACACTAGTGCCAGCTTTTAAGTGCCTTTTTAATCGCTACTTCGGTAACAGTTTCCATTATTTTGTAGCCTGCTAAATTGGGGTGTACCCCGTCAACCGTAAGTTCTGCACGCTGGCCATTGCGTTCGTCAACCAATGGTGTCCAGTAATCTAAAACAGTAAAATGTTTTTGTTTGGCATAAGCTACAATCAGCTCATTCAGGGCCATAATTTGTTCGGCAGCAGGCACACTTTTATTCCACGGATACTGGTAAACAGGTAAGTATTTGCAGAGGATAACCTTAATGTGATGCAGTTTGGCAAGCTCGGCCATAGATTTAATGTTATCCATAATCTTTTCGAGCGTAACATGCCCGGTATTTCCGGCAATATCGTTACTACCAGCTAAAATAATCACCACCTTCGGTTTGAGGTTAATTACATCCTGCCTGAAGCGGATTAACAGTTGAGGAGAAATCTGACCGCTAATGCCTCTATCCAGGTATCTTCCATTATTAAAGTATTCGGGATCTTTCTGCTTCCAAAACTCAAAAATCGAACTTCCCAAAAATACCACCCGCTTCTCTTTTCTTTTTAGCGGTATTAAAGCAGCATTTTCTTTACGGTATTTGGTTAGCGCAGCCCAATCATCAGCGAAATTTTCTTTTTTAGGTTTAGTTTTTAACGAATCGGCATTAGCATCTTGTGCTGATACACTGCCTGTAATAATGAATAGAAGGAAAACCAGGATATAACTTTTCATGGGACGTTTTAGGGTTACAACAGAAGCGCTAAACTAAAATTTAATTTCTGCTTTAATTCAATTCTCCTGTATTAAAGTTGTTAACCCGGGTACGGACTCTCTTATCGCCGAAGGTGCTGATGTTGTAGGTAAGCGTGGCTTGCACAAACCTGCTGATGAACCGCGTTCTGTTTTCAGAAATGGAGTTATTGCTAATGCTGGTTTGAAACAGCGAACCCTGGTTAAAAAGATCGTTCGCCTGCACTGCAAAACTAAGCCGGTTATCTTTTAAGAAATTGGCATTCATACCCATGTTTACCAGTAATGGGTTACCTGAATTTAAATTGTAGCCAAAATTAAGGCTTTTAGAGGCCGAAGCATTCAATCTGAAACGTTTGCCCGGAATCCAGCTGGCACCGCCATTTAAGGCTAAAATCTGTACATTTTTAATGTTCTGGTTCAAAACAGAGTAGGTATTTGAGCTAAAACTATAAGATACACTGCTGTTTACCGAAAATTTCTTTTCATTAAGATTAAACCTGAAAGCATTGGAAAGATTAATTCCGCTACTTCTGTTTAAAACGTTATCGGTGTAAAATACATTATGGCTATAGCCCACATTTCCATTTAATGACAGAGAAAGTTTGTTGGTCATTAGCCGCCTGTTTAACGAGTAATTGCCCCCCATGTTGTAAATACCGTTTACGTTCTCGTAGGTAGTTTGCTGCTTTAAACTGTTTAAAGTATCGCGCAAAAATATGGTATTGCTCACCACACTGTTAAATGCAAAAGAGCCTGATAGGCCAGCCATAATACTCCAGCCCGATTTAGCCCCGAACTGGTTATAGCTTAAATCGGCCGAATGACTGGTGGTGGCTTTCAGATCGGGATTTCCGATAATGAGGTTTTGTACATCGTTATTATTGCGGATAGGCTGAAGTTTATTAAAATCAGGCGAACTGGTATAACCATTGTAACCGAAACTTAAACTCCGGTTTTCTTTAATCTGGTAGCTCAGGTTGCCAGAGGGCGAAAAATTTAACTGATAATTGCGCAGCTGCTGTCCGGTATTCTGGTATTTACCAATAATGATACTGGGCGAGAAATTTAACCCGAAATTATAACTGATCTTTTTTGCGTTCGTATTAAACCCGATACTAATGTTCTGGTTAATGAAATTTGAAACATAATCCTGCCCAAGCGAATCGACCAGAAAGCTGGCGCCAAATTTATCGGTAACGGTAGTATTTTGGGTGTTCTGGCTCCTGCTTACCGAAAAGCGGTACGATAAATTGATAAAACTATAGCCCGTACTATCGTTTGCCTTCTTCAGCGAATTGGAAAACTGGATATTTCCGCCCACATTGGAACTCCGGGTATCATTTTCGACCAGCCGGTTTAAGAGCGAATCTTTAACCAATACGTTGGTAGTTTCGTTGTAATAACGGATAATATCGTTAATACTGCTGTTCGATTTCCCTCCGTTACTACTAAAATTAAACCCCATTGACAGCGACCGCCTGTTGTTTGATAAGCGTCGCGACCAGTTGATGTTACCCCCTATGTTGGGGTTACTGTTTCGCGAACCGGAATTGGAAATAAGATCTTGTTTAATAATCCCGGTTTTATCAGAAGTAGAAAAAGCATTGTTCCGGCTGCTCCCTAACGTTCCTGAAAGCGCTGCATTAAAATAATTCTTTTTGGTAGCTCCGTTTAGTCCCAGGTTAATGCTGTTGTTAACCGAACTGCTGTTGTTGGCACTTTCCCTTAAATCGTAAATGGTTCCTTGCGGATTAAACGTTTCAAGATAAGTGCTCTGAATGGAGTTATTGCGGTTATTGTTAAAGTTGTAATTCGCATTAACACTAAATTCTTTTGAAATCTTATCTCTTATATTTCCATTTAAACCGGCATTATATAGCTTACTAAATTCATTATCGGTCATTCCATACCGGCCGCCAAAGCCAATTTGCTTTGTTTTTTTCCAGATGCTGCCATTTGTACCCAGGTTATGTGCATTATTGGTAGCAGATGATACATTTACACCACCAAAAACACCTTTATCCATCCCCGGTTTGGTAACCAGGTTTAACATTTTTTGTGGGGTACCTATTTTTATGCCGGTAAAATTGGCTTCATCTCCATAATCGTCAATAACCTGTAGTTTGGCAATAATATCAGCTGGCAACTGCCTGATGTAATCTTCTACATTACTGGTAAAAAAATCTTCGCCGTTAACCCGCAGCTTGGTCATTTTTTTGCCCATAGCGGTAACAGCACCTTTCTCATCAACCTCAACACCCTGGAGCTGTTTCAGCAGGTCTTCTACCTTATCGTTTTCCCTTACCGTGTAGGCCGCGGCATTGTACTCGATGGTATCTTTTTTAATTTTAATGGGATCTACTTTAACCTTAACCTCTACATCTTCTAAATGGATAGGTTCGGTTTTGAGTATAATGGGGTCTAAAACTGTCCCTTTTTTAGAGGATTCGATTTCGTAAACGGAAGCAAAAGGTTTATAGCCCAAAGCCTTCACAACAAGATAAAACTTATTGTTGTTTACTTTGGCGAAGGCAAAACCTCCCTTACTATCGGTGGTGGTCCGCAAGGTATCCTTATCGGTCATTACCTGAATGCTCACCCCTTCGATGGGCTTTTTCAGTGAATCGATTACGGTACCATTTACTTTAGATTGAGCGCGCGCGTTAAAAGAGAGAATAAGCAGTACAAAAAATAATAAAAAGCAGAAATTATTGCTTTTTTTCATCTCTTGGGCCCCTTTTATAAATGACAAGACCGTTTAAAAAATTACGCAGGATCTGATCGCCGCAAGGCTTAAAATTTTCGTGGTCTTCATTTCTGAAAATATCGCCCAGCTCTGCCTTGGTAACCTTAAAACCTACCAAATCGCAAATGGTAATAATATCTTCCGTTTTAAGTGATAAGGCTACTCTAAGTTTTTTTAATATATCGTTGTTGCTCATGCAATTTTAATGTTTTAATGTTAGAACGTTTTAATGTTGAAATGTTGCAAAATTTGAGAATTTTAATGCCCAAATGTTTTAAGGTTGGAAAGTTTTAAGGTTGAAATGTTACCCTATCCAAACTAATGATTATTGAACTAATGAAAAACTGAACCGTTAACCCCAGACTCCCGACTTTTTTAACTGGCTATCTCTAATTTAAGTTTCTTTCCTTTAATTTTTTCGCCGTTTAGTTTTTTTAACAATTGGTTAACCTTGCTACGCTTTACCGCTACATAACTGGTGGTATCTTTAACTTCAATCAAGCCCAAATCATCTTTGGCTAAATCTCCTTTTTGTAGAAACAGGCCTACAATGTCGATTTTATTAATTTTATCTTTCTTACCATGGGCCAGGTATAAGGTTACCCAATCACTCGCCTCAGGTAAAGCATAGCGGTCTTCCAAAATTTCCTCCTCAATATCATCGGGCAGGTATTTATAGTTTTCTTCGCTGGTTAAAATAGCGTAGGCTGTTCCTTTTGCATGCATACGTGCCGTACGACCGTTGCGGTGAATGTATGCATCTTCGGTATAAGGCAATTGGTAGTGTACAATGTGCTCAACTTCTGGAATATCTAAACCACGGGCAGCCAGATCGGTAGTAATTAAAATTTTATGACTCCCGTTCCTGAATTTTAGCAGTGCTTTTTCCCTGTCGAACTGCTCCATACCCCCATGAAAAACATCATGCCCGAGGCCATGCTCAAACAGCAGATCACTAATGCGATCGACAGTTTCGCGATGGTTACAAAAAACGAGTGTGTTTTTATTTCCTATTTTACTCAGCAATCTGAACAGGTAATCGAGTTTATCGGCTGCAGGTGCAGTGATTTTTTTCAGTTTTAAGGCCGGCTTAACAGCAACGTTTTGCGAAAAATCTACTTCGGCAGGTGCATTAATTTTTACAAAGGCTGGAATTTCTTCCATTTTGGTAGCCGAAGTAAGGATACGTTGCTTTAATGATAATAATGAACCGATGATATAAGACATATCGCTTTCGAAGCCAAATTCGAGCGATTTATCAAATTCATCCAAAACAAGCGTTTCGATAAAAGATTCGTCGAAGTTCTGGTTATCGAGGTGATAAGCAATCCTGCCTGGGGTACCAATAAGTATGGCCGGCGGATGCGCAAGATTATTCTTTTCTACGCGTACAGCATGCCCGCCATAGCAGCAGTTTACCTTAAAAGAGGTACCCATTTGCTTAAATACCTGCTCAATCTGCAAGGCAAGCTCGCGCGAGGGAACCAGAACCAAAGCCTGCACACCTTTAACACCTTGCTTTAAATTAGCCAGCACAGGCAATAAAAAGGCAAGCGTTTTGCCCGAACCGGTTGGCGCAATTAATACCACATCTTTGCCGGTTCTGGCCGCCTGTACGGCCGACTCCTGCATTTGGTTAAGCGCAGTAATATTTAGTTTTTTTAAGGTGTTTGCTATCATTCGGCCATAAAGGTAAGCATTTCTGTTTACGGCTAAACCGAGATAAGCGCTTACCGCTTAAAAAATCTGGTCCGCAGTTTACGGAGCGTCTCAAAATTTAATCTTTTATCTAACAGCATCAGCATCCGGCCACGCAGCGACACCGACGAAGTGAGTTTCTCGTTTACTGCATCAACTGATGATAAAATCCTGTCGGTCAATTCATCGGCAAATTTATTGGCCCTACTGTTTTGTAATAACTGTAATTCCTGAATTAATTCTGCTTTCATAATAAAGAATTGTTGTTGATTAATGTAAATATAACGACTCTTAATTGCATTTGTTTCAAAAATTAGCGGCTTAAAACGGACTATTTTTACTAACTTGTTGATAACTAACTTTTTGTTAGCAAATAAACAATCAAGCCTTAACACATATTTAATTTTTAGCGCCTATTTTTATTAAAAACCTGATTACCATTTATTAACCTCAAAAAACTACAATGTATGACGTGGAAAAAATTTAGTGGTGAAGTGATCCAATCTTCGATCCTCGAAGAAATTGAAAAAGCAATTATCAGAGAAACAGAAAATGGCTTTAAGCTAAAAGTTTGCATCGGTACCGACTCGCAGGTTAAAGGTGCTATAACCGATTTTGCAACAGTTATTGTGCTGTTAAGAGAGCATCATGGTGGTTTTATGTACATCCACCAGGAAAAAAACTCGGCTCAGGTAACGATTAAGGAAAGAATGTTAATGGAAGTGCAAAAATCGATTGAAACGGCCTATTCTATTTGCGATTTGCTTGATATTTACGATGTGGCTTTGGAGGTACATGCCGATATTAACACCAATCCATCATTTAAATCGAACAAGGCACTTAACGATGCCATGGGCTACATTTTAAGCATGGGTTTTATTTTTAAAGCGAAGCCAGAGGCATTTGCCAGCTCTACCTGTGCCGATAAAATGGTGCATTAATAAATCAGACCTCGCAGGTTTTTAAAACCTGCGAGGTCTTCAAAACCGTCATTTCGGGCCAAGTGCAATAAAGTCGGGAACCACTAAGTGCTCAGCGGAGCTAAATCCGTCAAGGCAGATCTCTCCCCGCCTGTTTGGGCAGGCATGCCACTGCGTTCCAGTCGAGATGAAGATCTTTCGTCACGTAATTGCGGTTATTACCAACAAAACCGCATCTTTGCTGTTGTCTTTTTAAAACAATAGCCGTGAAGACTTATAGATTAGAATTTACACAAAAACTTCCTGTTGACCTGGCCACGGCCTGGGATTTTTTCTCTTCGCCAATGAACCTGGCCGAAATTACGCCAACGGATATGACTTTCGATGTAACTTCGCCCAATATGGAGGGCACCAAAATGTATCCGGGCCTGATTATTACCTATAAAGTTGCGCCAATAGCCGGCATTAAATTAAACTGGGTGACCGAAATTACGCACGTAAAAGACCAGGAATATTTTATAGACGAACAGCGATTCGGCCCATTTGCATTCTGGCATCACCAGCACCATTTCGAAAAAATTGCAGACGGGGTTTTGATGCACGATATCCTGCACTATGCTATTGGCTGGGGCCCAATTGGTGGTATTGCCAATGCACTTATCGTAAATAAAAGAGTAAACGAAATTTTTAAATTCCGTTACCAGAAAGTGGCCGGTTTATTTGGCACCTTATAGCCCTTTGCTTATTACCACTTTTTGGTAGAGATGGTTTCGGGTTTCTTTTTAGCAGGTACTGCTACCCTGCTGGTGGCCATAAACTTTTTAAACTCTGCGCCAAACTTCTCTACTTTAGTATAAGTACTGTTTAAAATATCTTTCCATGCACCGGCACTCAATTTACCAGGTGTACGTTCTAAAGGGGTACCTATTTGGGTTGTGGCCACAAAATTTCCATAACGGTCGCGCTGGTATGGAATAAACTGCATGTCGGTTAACCAAAATCGATACTTTCCATTTCGTACTTCGCAAACAAACTGATAGCTTACTTCACCACTTGGGTGACCAGCTACGAGAATGGTTTTATCGATAACCATCCTGCCTTTTGCCGAAATAGATGAATCGCTAACGCTTTCCGGCTTCATCGTTTTTTTATACAACACATTCACAAAAGTTTTAGCCCTTTGCAGCAAAGTATCTTTAGCTACAGCTTGCGAATCGACAACCTGATAGTAAATAAATTTTCCTGAATCATCTTTCGAAAACTGTTTTTGCTGAGCGGCTAAGCTGATCGAAAAAGTGGCGAGTACAATAAAAAGGATATATTTCATGCAAATGGGTTAAACAATTAAGCTGAATAGGTAAAGTTACTAAAAAGCCGTCCCGATTTTAACCGGGACGGCTTAATATTTAATCTGTTTTATTTTCTTAGAACGCGTAAACTGCGGCTAAAGAGAACTGACCTGCGTTTGGAGCTGCTGCGCCACTTTCTTTAAAGAATGGTTTATCGCCGCTGTGGTCTAACCTTACCTCAGGGATAAAGGTTAACCCACCAGATTTAATATTTGCCGTAAAAGTTACCGCAGTATATTTCAATCCCTGCACAGCACCTACATTTTTATACTTAAAGTACTCCCCTCTTAATCCTAATGTTACACCATCGGCAACAGCATATTGAGGATAAAGTGCAGCACCGGCATAACCACCACCATCGTTATCGATATCGTAGTTGGCCGCATTTAAACCTAATTTAAACTTCTCGGTGATCTGGTAAGAAGTAGTTAAATCTTCGATGGTACCATAACCGCCTGCACCAGCGCCTGATAATACGTTCAGGTAGGCGGTCCAGCCTTCAACCGGAGCAACCATTAACTGACCACCAACTGCAGAAACGCCGCGGGTTGCACTGTAAAGATTCCAGTCGTTAAATACACCAGCCATTAAACTCACTTTATCAGAGAATTTATAGGTGGCTTTAATACCAGCATTCTGGAACGGGCCATTGGTAAATAAATACGATGTAGAGTAGTTAAAGTTACCAACCGGCGAAATTACCTCATAACCAATAAAGGTTCCCATGTAACCTGCAGTCATTGAAAACTGATCGGTAAAATCGTAGTTTACATATAAGTTCTGAATGTGAAAAGATGAACCGCCGGCAGCAGCATCAGGAATAGACTGCGACTGTCCTCTCGGTCCGAAAGAAAGTTCGCCAACAAATGATGCTTTACCTGTTTTCTTCTTCAATGCAATATCAATCATTCCTAATGAAACCGAGTTGTGGTCGCTGGCAAAAGAAGTGGTAATATTGTTTGGTTTTTTGGCAAAGTCGTATTTAAAATAGGTATCAACCGACCCTGAAATTTCAAGTGGTGATGTAGTGGTTTCCTGAGCCATGGCACAGCTTGCGCTGGCCATCGCGAAAATAGCGGTTAAAATTTTCTTCATGTTTGAGCTTGTTTTTGAGTTTAGATATTAAAAATCCTTAAGAAATTGCTTCGGTTATCGGACTGTTTTTTTCGATATAAATGGCTCTTTCTTCGACCAATAAAGTACCTTGTGAGTATTTTTCATCGTGTTGAGATTCATCAAGACCGATTTCTTCTTCTTCGTCAGAAACCCTGATTGGATTGATTAAGTTAACCAGTTTGAAAATTACGAAGGATACGATGAAACTGAATGCGATTACAATAACAGCGCCTTTTAATTGTGTAATAAAGAAGGCAGGGTTACCGTAAAATAAACCATCGGCTCCGGCAGCATTAACTGTTTTGGTTGCAAAAACGCCAGTTAATAACATACCAACGATACCACCCACACCATGGCAAGGGAAAACATCTAAAGTATCGTCTAAGCTGGTTTTTTGTTTCCATGAAACGGCAAGGTTAGAAATTACAGCTGCAATTGCACCGATAAAAATACTTGAAGGAATGCTTACAAAACCTGCACCCGGAGTAATGGCTACCAAACCTACAACTGCACCGATACAGAAACCTAATACCGAAGGTTTTTTACCGCGTGCTACATCGAAGAACATCCAGGCTAAACCTGCAGCACCAGCAGCGGTATTTGTGGTTAAGAATGCCGAAACAGCTAAGCTACCTGCGCTTAAAGCCGAGCCCGCGTTAAAACCGAACCAACCGAACCACAATAAACCGGTACCAATTAGTACGTAAGGAATATTTGCAGGTGGCACTTCTTTGTGCTCTAAGTGTGATTTTCTACGTTTTAAAACCAATGCACCAGCTAATGCAGCCATACCAGCAGAAATGTGAACTACGGTACCACCAGCAAAATCTAATACACCCATTTTAAACAAGAAACCTTGTGGATGCCAGGTCCAGTGTGCCAATGGCGAGTAAACGAATACGGCGAATAATACAATAAACAGGATATAAGAAGTAAAACGGATACGTTCTGCAACGGCACCTACAACCAAACCTGGTGTAATGATGGCGAACATTAACTGGAAAACTGCAAATAGTGAAAGTGGGATTGTTAAATCGGCACCTCCCTGTAAATGCGGAGCACCAGAGTTAACCCCTTTAAAGAAAAGGAAAGTTGAAGGATTACCGATGAAACCGCCAATGGTATCGCCAAAAGCTAAACTAAAACCAACAACTGTCCATAAAACGGTAATTACACCTGCTGCTACCACACTTTTAATCATGGTAGAGAGAATGTTTTTACGATGAACCATACCGCCATAGAAAAATGCAAGACCTGGGGTCATTAAAAATACCAGTGCAGCAGCGATTAAAATAAAAGCTGTATCAGCTGCGCTGTACTTGCCTTCATCAAAATTAGGTAGAAGTGGAGTAAATAGAGCTAAAATTGCGACAATCATCAATATCGCGAAGGGCGCATACTGTTTAAAGGAGAATCTACTCATAGTTTTTAGTTTAATTAGTTTGTATTGTTTAAATATTTGAAAATGCTGTCATTTATTTTTATAAAAATACGACATATTGCAATTTTAACACCATAAAATTGAATTTTTCTAACAAAAACACGCGATTTTTATAAAACACAACAAAAAAATAGCTCAAAAATGAAAATAGCAAAAAAAACAGGCATTTTAGATATGAGTTTTTAATAAAAACAAAAACACCACATACAGCACTTTTATCGATATTTAATCAAAATACACCAAAAAGAAGTGAATAAAATCATACAAAAACAAAAAAACACATGAAATTTCATGTGTTTTTCCAAAAATTTATAAAAAATATCAGATTTTAACAAAAATATTCAGAACCCTGAATAATCCCGCGTTTTTCGATTTCTTTATCCATATAAGTTTGAATTGCCGATTTATTAAGCCCCCAATTCGGCGCAATTAGTAAATCCCAGTCTGAAATACCAAAAAGACGTTGAATAACAATATCCGGACGCAGCAATGGAATGAGTTCGCAAAGTAAATCGGTATATTCTTCGAGAGTAAATAGCTTAAAGGGCTCTTTTTTGTATTTAGCGCCCATAATAGAACCATCTACTACATGCAAATGGTGGAATTTAACGAATTTAATCTGCGGAAAACGGTTAATCTCATGAATATAACCCCGCATCTGCTCTCTGGTTTCCCATGGGAAGCCAAAAATGGTATGCACGCACAGATCGAGCTTGCTATCTTTTAACAATTCGACCGCAGCAACAAACTCGCCATGACTGCAGCCCCGGTTAATCTGATCGAGGGTTTCATCGTAAATAGATTCCATACCCATTTCGAGGTCGACATCAAAACGATCGGTATAACTCTCGAGTAAGGCTACCTTTTCTGCATCGATACAATCTGGCCGTGTACCTACTGCAAAGCCTACAATATCTTCGGTATTGATGGATAAAGCTTCATCGTACATCATCTTTAAATAATGTACAGGTGCATAGGTATTGGTGTTGGGCTGAAAATAGACAATATATTTATCTGCCCTATAAGAATTTTTAGCCCTGAACATCCCTTCAACCAACTGATCTTTGATGTTAGGGTTTTTACGCGAAGGCTCAGGCGTAAAGGAATCGACATTACAATAGGTGCAGCCGCCGTAGCCCTTGCTCCCATCGCGGTTAGGGCAGGTAAAACCGCCATCAACAATTACTTTAAATACACGTTGCCCTTTATATTTCTCGCGCAGGTGCGTGCCGTAATTTTTATATCCTTTTATACCTAAATCTACCTGTGTTCCCATTGGCTGCAAAAATACGCAATTAGTTTTACAATGCCGTTTTACGGAAAAGAAGATGTGAAAAGGATGAAAATTGAGCAGTAAAGTACGGCTACATTAACTTATATACCACTATGTTATACATCAAGTGCTTTAATATTTACCAGCCGATTTATCCTTTATTTATACTTTAGCACCTCTACTGTAATTACATTTGCCTGGCTTAACTGCCTGTTATGGTTAACGGTTAGCTTTAATGCGGTTGCCTCATCAACTTTTAAGTTCACCGGCAACGGCTGCCCGGTTGCTGCAATAGCAGCATCTTCTTTTTTAACTTCTCCAAAATGATGGGTAAAATCGGCCACGCGGGCAGAATCTGAAAGCGATTTGGGCAGGAGAAAAATGGCGCCGGCTTTAATTGGGTTGGCGGTATCGTTATTTCGATAAGGCTGCATAATGATACTGGCCTCGTTGGCCTGTTCGCCGGCAAAAACAACCAGTTGCAAGGAGGCTGGCGCTGCCTGGTTTAACGCTTCAATATGGCTTTGATCAAAATCAGTTAAAGGCAATTTAGCTATTTCATCGATATAGCTCATAAACATTTGCACCCTTGAAACTTGCTGAGTACCTGAAGCCTTAGATTGGTTAACAACTTTCTGTTCTTGCTTTGCATTGTTACAGCTTATAAAGGTAGCAAGCATAAGAATACCAAGGCTTACTGAAAGTACTTTAAGGTTAACTATTGAACGCAACATGTATATATATATTAAGGTGGGAGATATTATTGATTAATGCAGCCTTAACTGCCGGCGCTAACCAGTCCAAATATCAGGCCAATTAAACACTGTTAGTTTCATTAATAACTGCTAATGATTAAGCCCCAATTTATAGGGCAGGTTAGTAAACGGATGTATATTGCATAAGCCCGGGTAAACTAAACCCGGTAGCAGCGGCACGAAGTAAAGCGGATAACGGGACTATCGGAACCGATTGATGCCGGAGCCTGCTTTTCAAAATGCAAAAAGGAGACTGGAGACAAGAGACGTGAGATTTGAGATGTTAGATATGAGACGTGCGCTTCACATAGAGAAACTTAAGAAACAAAAAACCCCGCAGTTTTAAACACTGCGAGGTTTGATATGAAGTTTAGGCGTTAAACTAGCCTTATGATTCTTTCTTGTTTATGAAAAAGTAAACGGGAACGCCTAATAATACGATTAATAAGCCCGGCCAGGTGTATTGTTGTTTATAAATAAGGAGTAAGATGCAAAATGCCGCACCGATTAATAAATAAATAACTGGGGTAACGGGATATAACCAGGTTTTGTAAGGTCTTTCTAAATCGGGCTTTTTAAACCTTAAATAAATTACACCGGCAACGGTAATCATGTAAAAGAGTACAATTACAAAAGAAATCATATCTAAAAGATTGCCGTACTGCCCGCTTAAACATAAAACTGAAGCCCAGATGCCCTGCATCCAAAGTGATTTTTCGGGAACACCGTTTTTATTGTTGTGGAGTGCTGCTTTAAAAAACATACCATCTTGCGCCATGCTTTGAAAAACCCTTGCCCCTGCCAGCACGATCCCGTTAACGCAACCGAAGGTAGAAATCATTACCAAAACTGCAATAACAATGGTACCAAGGCCGCTGCCAAAAATCTGCTCGGAAGCTACTACGGCCACCCTATCGTTTGGCGCAAAAGCAATACTACCTCTGTTTAATGTGTTGAGATATATGAAATTCACCAATAAATACAGAATCATTACCGCGGTAGTACCCAAAACCATTGAGCGCACTACGTTTTTCTTTGGATTTTCAATTTCGCCCGAAACGAAAGTTACATTCTCCCAGGCCACACTCGAAAACACCGAGCCAACCATGGCAGCAGCAATGCCGCCTACAATGGTCATTCCTGAAATAGATTCCCAGCCTGATTTAAGAAAATTACCGCTCGGATCGGTTTTGAGGTTATTAAAAGCCGCCCAACCGAAACTCATGTTATCGCCCCAGAAATTATTTTTAACCAAGAGGAAACCTAAGATGATTAAACCTATTAAAGCTACAATTTTAGATCCGGTGAAGATATTCTGCAGCAACTTACCACTCTCCACACCTTTGGTATTAATATAGGTAAGGAGCATAATTACGCCAATGGCTAAAATTTGTATCCAGGTAATTTTATAACTGCCACTTTGAAAAATCGGAGCTGCATCGTTTAGCGCAGGAATTAAATAAGCTGTAAATTTACCGAAAGCCACCGCAACGGCTGCAATGGTACCAGTTTGGATTACCGTAAAGAGCCCCCAGCCATACAGGAAGCCCATCATTTTACCAAAAATCTCTTTCAGGTAAGTATATTGCCCTCCGGCTTTGGGAAACATAGATGAAAGTTCGCCGTAAGAAATGGCTGCAGCAACAGTCATTACCCCGGTAATTACCCACACCACAATTAGCCAGTATCCGGAGCCCAGATTTCGCATAATATCGGCACTCACAATAAAGATACCGCTTCCAATCATGGAGCCCATAACCAGCATGGTGGCATCAAAAAGGGTTAATTTCCGTTTGGAAGCCCCTTCTTCGTTTTGAATTTTCATATTGTTCAGTTCAGTTTGATTTAGTTTAGGGGCTAATTTATTTGAAAAAAACGACAATCTATGTATTATTTTACTGAACAATTTTTTATTCGCTACTACATTTATATACGGATGATAAATATTTTATTAACTTGCTAGATATAACCGTTTTCAGTTGGCAGTTTACAATTAACAGTTTAAACAATTAATCACCAGAAAAACAAATAACCAAATATAAACCAATTATTAACTATGGATTTTTTACAAAACAATTTAATTTACTGTATTCCGGCCCTGGGCCTTGTCGGTATTATAGTTATGCTAATTAAAAGTGCCTGGGTAAGCAAACAGGATGCCGGTGAAAAAAACATGCAGGAGCTTGCCGGCTATATTGCTGATGGCGCAATGGCCTTTTTAAAAGCCGAATGGCGGGTTTTGAGTATTTTTGCTGTTTTTACAGCAGCCTTACTGGCTTATTCGGGTACGGTTACAGAAATTAAAGGTATTCCCTTGCATTCGAGCTGGATCATCTCAATTTCCTTTATTATTGGAGCTGTATTTTCGGCAACTGCTGGTTATATTGGGATGAAAGCGGCTACCAAAGCCAATGTACGTACCACACAGGCAGCAAGAACCAGTTTAAAACAAGCTTTAAAAGTTTCGTTTACAGGCGGTACAGTTATGGGACTGGGCGTTGCCGGCTTAGCAGTTTTGGGTTTAGGTGGTTTATTTATTGTTTTTCTAAAGCATTTCAATGTTGTTTCGGTTAACAGCACCGAAATGAAAACAGCCATAGAGGTTTTAACTGGTTTCTCTTTAGGAGCCGAATCTATTGCCCTATTTGCACGTGTGGGCGGGGGTATTTACACCAAAGCAGCCGATGTGGGTGCCGATTTAGTTGGTAAGGTTGAGGCTGGTATACCTGAGGATGATGTGCGTAACCCTGCAACCATTGCCGATAACGTAGGCGACAATGTGGGCGATGTTGCCGGCATGGGCGCCGATTTATTCGGCTCGTATGTAGCGACTATATTAGCGACCATGGTTTTAGGACAGGAAATTAATGTAACCGATAACTTTGGCGGCATGTCGCCAATTCTTTTACCGATGGTAATTTGTGGTCTGGGTATTATATTCTCCATTATCGGAACCTGGTTTGTAACGATTAAAGACGAAAAATCGAACGTTCAAAATGCCCTGAACCTGGGTAACTGGTCGTCTATTGTAATTACCGCAGTAGCTTCTTTCTTTATAGTTAAATGGATGTTGCCAGAAACTTTGAACCTGCGCGGCTACGAGTTTTCGAGCATTAATGTGTTTTATGCCATTATTGTAGGCTTAGTAGTGGGTACCATTATGAGTGTGGTTACCGAATATTTTACTGCCATGGGCAAAAAGCCGGTTAATTCTATCATCCAGCAATCATCTACCGGTCATGCTACCAATATTATTGCAGGTTTATCGGTTGGGATGAAATCGACAGTGGTTCCGATCCTGGTATTAGCAGGTGGTATTATGGCTTCTTATCATTTTGCAGGTTTATATGGTGTAGCCATTGCTGCAGCCGGAATGATGGCCACTACCGCCATGCAGCTGGCTATTGATGCTTTTGGACCAATTGCCGATAACGCTGGCGGCATTGCCGAAATGAGCCAATTGCCACCAGAAGTACGCGAACGTACCGATAATTTGGATGCGGTTGGAAATACTACCGCAGCTACCGGAAAAGGTTTCGCCATTGCTTCGGCTGCACTTACTTCATTGGCTTTATTTGCAGCTTTTGTAGGCATTGCGGGTATTTCGGCCATTGATATCTATAAAGCACCGGTTTTAGCTGGTTTATTTGTTGGCGGAATGATTCCGTTCATTTTCTCAGCTTTATGTATACAGGCGGTAGGTAAAGCGGCTATGGATATGGTACAGGAAGTACGTCGCCAGTTTCGCGAAATACCTGGCATTATGGAATACAAAGCCAAACCTGAGTACGAAAAATGTGTGGCCATTTCTACCAAAGCCTCTATCCGCGAAATGTTAATGCCGGGTGCCATTGCCTTAATCACCCCTGTTATTGTGGGCTTTACCTTTGGTCCTGAAGTTTTGGGTGGTTTACTGGCTGGCGTTACCGTAACTGGTGTATTGATGGGAATTTTTCAGAGCAATGCCGGTGGTGCCTGGGATAATGCCAAAAAATCCTTCGAGCAAGGTGTAATCATTAATGGCGAAACACACTACAAAAAATCAGAACCACACAAGGCTTCGGTTACCGGAGATACAGTTGGTGATCCTTTTAAAGATACATCGGGCCCTTCGATGAATATTTTGATCAAATTAATGTCTATCGTTTCACTGGTTATTGCTCCTTACATCGCAGTTAAGGCAATTGCAGGCGAACACCGCACAGAAGTTCGCAAAGAAATCAGAATAGAGCAAAAAACGGATAGTGCAGGGCATACAATAACGGACACTATTACCAATACAACAGATACTTTGCAACGTTAGTTGTAAAAACCTAGATAGAAAAAGTGTAAAAGGGATTTTTAAACAGGATCCCTTTTACTTTTCCGTAATTTTTAATTACGTTTGGGGCTGAAAAATTTATATTCACAAATAAATCAAAACAACAACTAACTTTTATGAGTTTATTTCTTAAGAAATCAATTACTCAACTTTTAGCAGATTCGTCCGAATCTGAGAAAAGCTTAAAACGCACCCTATCAGCGGGTTCGTTAGTTGCGCTAGGTATCGGAGCAATTATAGGCGCAGGCCTTTTTGTTCGTACTGCAAATGCAGCTGCCCAAAGTGCTGGTCCATCAGTAACTTTCGGGTTTATTTTAGCTGCCATTGGTTGCGCACTTGCGGGTCTTTGCTATGCAGAATTATCATCATCTATTCCAATCTCTGGTAGTGCCTACACTTACACTTATGCCACTATGGGTGAATTTATGGCCTGGATTATCGGATGGGATTTGGTTTTAGAATATGCAGTGGGTGCTGCTACAGTGGGTATCGCCTGGAGCGAGTATCTTAATAAATTACTCACAGAAGTTATACACGTCAGTCCCATACCCTACGAATGGTGTCACTCTCCATTCCAAAGTGAAGGTGGCGTAAACGGGATCATGAACGTACCCGCCTTATTCATTATCTTCTTATTAAGTCTTTTATTGATAAAAGGCACACAAGAATCGGCATTTGTAAACGGATTAATTGTAATTACCAAAGTAGCCATTGTATTGTTAATCATTGCTTTCGGCTGGTCGTTCATTAACCCGGTTAACCATACACCATACATCCCTGAAGCTACAAAATATGTTGATAAAGAAGGCTTAACCCATAACTTCGGTGGTTTTTGGGGTATTGTGGGTGCCGCAGGTACGGTATTCTTTGCCTTTATTGGTTTTGATGCAGTAAGTACCGCAGCACAGGAAACTAAAAACCCTAAAACAGCCATGCCAATTGGTATTTTAGGTTCACTTGCAGTATGTACGGTTTTATACATCTTATTTGCTCACGTTTTAACCGGTATGGCACCTATCGAGTTCTTCAGAACCAAAGGTGGCGAAGCTTCTGTTGTAGCAGCCATTATTGATTACATGCCGGGTTATGGCTGGTTAGCCAAATTAGTAACAGTAGCTATTCTTGCAGGTTTTTCTTCAGTAATTCTGGTAATGTTATTAGGTCAGAGCCGTGTATTCTATTCGATGAGTAAAGACGGTTTATTGCCTAGAGTTTTCAGCGATTTGCACCCTAAATTTAAAACGCCATACAAAGCCAACATGATTATTTTTGTAATCTGTGCTTTATTTGCAGCCTTTGTACCTGGTGATGTGGTAGGTGATATGACTTCAATCGGTACTTTATTTGCCTTCATTTTAGTGTGTGCTGCGGTAATTGTACTGAGAAAAACAGATCCGGATTTGCACAGAGAGTTTAAAACCCCATTTGTGCCTTTATTGCCTATTTTAGGTATTATTGCCTGTACGTTAATGATATTAGGCTTACACTGGACTAACTGGTTAAGGTTATTCGGCTGGTTAGCATTAGGCTTCATCATTTACTTTGGTTACAGCCGTAAACATTCGGTTTTAGCAAATACTGGCAAAACAGTTGATCCTGTTGATCCTCCCAAACCAGAATTATAATCAAAAATGATATTTTCCATAAGCCCCGATCAAAAGTCGGGGCTTTTTTTGTGTTAAATTATTGTTAATAAATTACCTTTGCAAAAAAATCATTACATGAACCGTTATTCTGCTTCTGTTAAGCACATTTTCATTTTTGCAACGATATTATTGCTTTTTATTTCCTCAAAAGGTTATGCGCAAAGAACAATTAACGATGTAATGGATTCGACAACCGTAAATCACTTGTTAATTATCTCGAAGAAATATGGTTCATTGTCTTTTAGCGGTTATTTACAGCCTCAGTTTCAGCTGGCACAATCGAAAGGTACACAGGCTGAGTTTCAGGGTGGAAATTTTGGCGATTTTACCAATAACCGGTTCAGGTTGAGAAGAGGCCGCTTAAGGGCCGATTATATGATGTTAACCGAAGATGGCGCACCATCTACTTATTTTGTACTTCAATTTGATGGTACCGAACAAGGCGTTGCAATACGCGATTTCTGGGGGCGTTATTACGAAAACAAATGGAAAATATTGGCCGTAACGCTGGGTTTATCGGGCCGACCTTTTGGTAATGAGCTCCAATTGTCATCATCGGTTAGAGAAGCTCCGGAACGTGGCAGAATGTCGCAGATTTTAATGAAAACCGAACGTGATCTTGGGGTGACCTTTACTTTAAACCCACGCTGGAAAGATGCCAAACTCAAAAATTTTGTACTCGATTTTGGTGTTTATAACGGGCAGGGCTTAGCTGGTAACGGAGAGTTTGATAATAGCAAGGATTATATTTTAAGGTTAAGCCATAAAACTTACGCCTTTAAAAACTTTACCATTGCAGGCGGGGTAAGCACATTGCAGGGCGGCTTAGATCATCGTTTGCCGGTGAGCTACAAAATGGAACAAACCAACAATGTCTGGAAAATGGTTAAAGATTCATCAGCTGCTACCGTAAATAAGGTGGCCCCGAGAAGGTATTATGGTGCCGATATACAACTGGCAACCAAAACCAATAGCTGGAAATCGGAGCTTAGGGCCGAAGTAATATCAGGCTTACAAACCGGTACTTCAACTACATCAACTACGCCTGGCTCTTATCCTGTAGACAATAAGGCTATAGCGCTACCTTTTTATACCCGTACTTTTAACGGTGCTTACTTTACCTTTGTACAAACCTTAAACAGTACCGATAATCAACTGATTTTAAAATACGACTGGTACGATCCGAATGCTAAAGTTAAGGGGATGGACATTTCGGCCGATAAAGGCCTCTCGCCTGCCGATGTTCGTTTTGATACTTTTGGCTTTGGTTTTTTACACCATTTTAATCCACATTTTAAAGCTGTATTGTATTACGATATCATTAAAAATGAATCAACCCAGATTTCTGGTTATACAGCTGATAGAAAAGACAATGTGCTTACGTTGCGTACCCAGTTCTATTTCTAATAAATAATATACTGATTGAGGAATTGATACAAATTCCGCTACCTTTGCTTAAAATTGCCCTGCTATGAAAGCTGATTTTATGACGTTCAACTTAAGCCAGATATTATCGACAACGATGGTACTGTTTGCCATAATCGATATTTTGGGTGCCATCCCGGTAGTGATCGAGTTGCGCAGAAAGGCTGGTCATATCGAATCGGAAAAGGCTTCGCTAGTAGCCGCAGGCTTAATGATCCTCTTTCTTTTCCTGGGCGAATCGTTACTCAAAGTAATTGGTTTGGATGTAGAATCTTTCGCTATTGCAGGTTCATTTGTAATCTTTTTTATTGCCATGGAAATGGTTTTAGGACTAACCATTTTTAAAGAAGAAGCACCTGAAACGGTTTCGATCGTGCCCCTCGCCTTCCCTTTAATTGCCGGTGCCGGAACCATGACTACGCTGCTTTCGTTAAAAACCGAATACCATACACAAAATATTCTCGTTGGTATTTTGCTGAATATGCTGTTCGTGTACTTCGTTTTAAAGAATACTAACCGTTTAGAGAAGCTATTCGGCAAAACAGGGTTAAATATACTTCGTAAGGCATTTGGAGTAATTCTATTGGCTATTGCGATTAAGCTGTTCAGGAATAATACGGGGTTGTAGAATATAGGCTTTCTCTAAAGCGGGAGATGCTGAAACAAGTTCAGCATGACGAAAAAAGTTTTTCCTCTGAATAAATTGGAATTCCTACATCAATATGTAACAAAAATTCCGTATATTCATCTAAACAGAAAGCTCATTACATTATGAACAGCTTTGAAGAATATACCTTAATTATTGGAGCAATAGCCGTTTTAATCGAAGCGGTAAAATACTTCAAAAAGAATTTCAGATCCTGGTTTGAACATGGCTAGGTTTTGATCAGCCTTGCCACAAACATCGTATCGGCCTGATTTTCATAACCCTTTATCAATTCCATTTTTTCCAATTCGAGCGGTAGTGTATCGGTAAGGTGTTTAACCACTGCTTCATTTTCTGCTGCACAGGCCGAACAGGTAATATAAATTAAAGGTTTGCCCGGTTTAAGGTATTTTACTACGTTTTGAGCTATCCCCTTCTGTATCGTTGCAAACTGATTGATTTTGCGTTCATCGAAAAAGGTCAGCATTTCGGGTGTACGCCCCCAGGTGCCCGATCCGGTACATGGTGCATCTAAAATTATCCCGTCAAACTGGTAGTGGTGTAAAACCTGATCGTTGTTCTGCAACAGATCGAGTTCTTTTTTGTGGTATTTTTTAATTCCTGCCAAACGGAAACGTTCATCCAGGTTCTGGAGTACACTTTCTCTCAGATCGGTTACCAGAAGCTCAATTACAGGCTCAAAGCTATGTAAGAGCAAGGTCTTCCCACCCGATGCGGCACAACAATCCCACCACTTATCCCATTTATTGGGCTTAAAGTACTCGCCTGTATGCTGCGACGAAAGGTCTTGCACCTGGTAACTGCCTTCTGCTAAAATAGTTTCGAGTTTAGTTCCATTGGGCAATGCCAAAGCGGTATTAGAAATGGCTTTTACAGCAATATTTTCACCTTGCAACTTAGCTACAATAGCGGCTGAATCGGCCTCAGCCACACGGATAAATAAATCAGGCTGTTGAAAAAAGGAAGCAAAAAACTGCTCTTTATCTACATTTTCAGAAAGCGCCGCATGAAAAGGATATACCTGTGTTAAATCGAAATCAGGATATTTTGTCTTAATCCGCAAGAGCTTTTCTTCAAGCGGCAAAGCAACATCACTTGATAAATCAGGCAGGTTCTTCTCTACAATCAGGCTAAGCGTATCGTGACACAAAAAATCGGCAATACTTAAACGTTCTTCGTTATTGAGTGCCGGCAAGGCCTTTCCTAAGCGAAAAAAACTATAAATGTGGCGGGTAGCCCATCTCCTGTCTGAGGATCCCATCTGCTTATGCTGCTTAAAATAAGCGGGCAGAAAGCGATGTAAAGGCAAACTTCCGTCGTAACTGTTTAAAATCTGTTCAAAAGCCCTGATCTGATGGTCTACTCTCATGTATAATTGGGATGGAAGAAATTTATCGTTTACTCAACAATGTTTAAGGCAAAGTTCTTAAACTTTAACAACATTAAGCTGGTGTTAATATAACCTAATTTTTCATCATGGATGAACGAAAAATTATTGTGTAAACCTTTATAGCGGTCTTTTACCAGATAATCTTTATAATCTTCGCCATAAGTGCTTAACAAGCGGCCAAAGTAATAGCCAATATCGAAACCCTTAAAGGCATATTCGCCCGGTTCGAAACCATATTGATAGCGGTATTTTTTAATAAAGGTAGTAACCGCGCTATTTTTATAATCGATTTTGTAAGATGAGCTGATAATGGTATTCAAATCCTGCATTTTATCAGTCGGGTAGTTTTGTTTTACCCAATTTGGATGCCCGAAAAGTGAAATATTATAACCTCCTGACGGAAGATGTTTTAATTTGTACAGTTTTTCGATGGTAGGCAGCACAAAAGCACGATCGGATGAAGTTACCACCACCGCGTATTGTTTCCCTTTGATCATTTTGGTTTCGAAAGCATAGGCGGAAGTATATTCCTGCACAATGAATTTTGTATTGCCTTGAAAATAAGTGCGGATTGGTGCTGCAAATTGCTCATCTTCCGTTTTTCGCGGATTGATAAGCACCACAATTGTATTGGCTGGATTAAAGTTTTTAGCAATGTAGGCCCCGATCTTTTTCGCGTGCAAATCGATATTGTTTACAATAGAAATTAGGTTCGGGTTGTTAAAATCGGCAGGTTGCGATGCTGCTAGGGGCGATACCACCAGTGCATTGTTTTCTTTCGAATAGTTGGAAATAAATTTCAAGCCATCCGGAAAAACAGGACCTATAATTAAATTGCTTTGCTTAAAACGATCGTTCTTAAACAAGGTAGCAATATGTGCATTGTCATCGTCAGTATCGAAAACATTGAGCTTGAAATTTAGACCTTGAGCAGCTGCCGAATCTAAACCCAGTTTAAAACCCTGATAAAAATCGATGGGCATGGCATACTTTTCAATTTCTGCTTTGGTAGCCGTTTTTAAATTCAGCTCGCTTAACTTAAACGGAACCAGTAAGGAAACACTGGCACCCTGCGCAAACTTTTTAACCGGTTTTTTCTCAACAGGTTTTTCTTTCTCAACAGGTTTAGCTGCTTCGGGTTTAGGCGTCCTAATTTTAGGCGAACATGCCGCTAAAACCAACGCAGACCAAACCAGTAATCCATAAACCTTTTTGAAATTCATACCTATCGTTTTTAACAAAATATGCCAGCAAAGTTTATTCCACCTTGCCAGCATAAGCCTATTATTTATGTTGTTTGGACTAAAAACTCCAAACCAAAAACTCACAACTCCAAACTGGAAGCTATTCCCACTCAATAGTTGCCGGTGGTTTAGAGCTGATATCATATACCACCCTGTTAATACCTTTCACCTTGTTGATGATCTCGTTAGAAATTTTAGCCAATACCGGATAAGGTAAGTGACACCAATCGGCAGTCATACCATCAAGCGATTCTACCGCTCTTAAAGCAATTACGTTTTCGTAAGTACGCTCATCGCCCATTACACCAACAGATCTTACCGGCAAAAAGATTGCTCCTGCCTGCCAAACTTTATCGTATAAGCCTGCTTCTTTGAGGTTATCGATATAAATTTTATCGGCATCCTGTAAAATAGCCACTTTTTCGGCAGTCACTTCACCAATAATACGAATACCTAAGCCTGGTCCAGGGAAAGGGTGACGGCCTAAAATAAACGATTCTAAACCTAAGGCAGTACCAACTCTTCTTACTTCGTCTTTAAACAAAGTTTTAAGTGGCTCTACTACTTTAAGTTTCATGAAATCTGGCAAGCCACCCACGTTGTGGTGCGACTTAATTGTAGCCGACGGGCCTTTTACCGATACCGATTCGATGATATCAGGATAAATAGTACCTTGAGCAAGCCATTTTACATCTTGTATTAAGTGCGATTCTTCATCGAATACTTCGATAAATACACGACCAATGATTTTGCGTTTTTGCTCCGGATCTTCTACACCAGCCAACTGGCTTAAAAATTTATCTTTTGCATCAACACCTTTAATGTTCAGTCCAAAATCTTTGTATTGTTCTAAAACACTTTCGTATTCGTTTTTACGCAATAAACCATTATCTACAAATATGCAGTGCAAGTTGGTTCCAATTGCTTTATGCAATAATACCGCGGCCACGCTGCTATCTACACCACCCGAAAGGGCTAAAACAACCTTATCGTTACCCACAGTAGCTTTAATATCGGCAATGGTAGTTTCAACAAAAGCTGCCGATGTCCAGTCCTGGCTGCAACCACAAATATCTACCAGGAAGTTTTCTAAAAGAATCTTTCCATCGATACTGTGCGTTACCTCCGGGTGAAACTGAATGGCATAGGTATCAGAATCTTTAATGTGGTAAGCAGCAACCCTTACGCTATCCGTACTGGCAATCAGTTCAAAATTATCAGGAATGCTGGTAATCGTATCGCCATGGCTCATCCATACCTGCGAATCGATGTTAATGCCTTTAAATAATTTGTTTTCCTGGTTAACGAAGTTAAGGTTTGCACGACCATACTCGCGTGTTGAAGAAGGCTGTACATCGCCACCTAAGTGTTGGGCAATGTATTGTGCACCATAACAAACAGCCAGTAAAGGGTATTTTAAATGGTATTTCGATAGATCGATTTGAGGGGCATCTTCCTGACGAACAGAGTATGGACTACCTGAAAAAATGATCCCTTTTACATCGGGGCTAATCTCAGGAAGATTGTTGTATGGATATATTTCACAGTAAATATTTAGTTCGCGAACCCTGCGGGCAATGAGTTGTGTAAACTGCGAACCAAAATCGACGATAATGATTTTTTCTTGCATCCGCAAAGGTACCAATTAGATATGAGATTTGAGACGGTAGATTTGAGATTTTTACGAGAAAAGTCAGGAGTCGGTAGTCCGAAGTCCGAAGTTAAAAATGGACAGATAAATTGCTAATTAGTTTCCTCAATTAACCGGTTTAAACAATTAACCGGTTAACCTGTATACAACTTGCAGTTACCAATGGCAAATGAACTAATGAACACCTACGATTCCAGCAAAATCACTTCCACACCAAACTTTCTCAAAAAGTCAACACCTTCATCACTTGGTAAGCCTTTGTAGGTTGCATAAGATTTAGAATAATAAACCAGTTTGATACCTGATGATAAAATAAGCCGCGCGCAGGCAATGCAAGGCGATAAAGTAGTATACAGCGTACAACCTTCAATCTTCGCTCCGTTTTTAGAGGCGTAAAGGATTGCATTTTCTTCGGCATGCAGAGCCAGAGAACAGCTTCCTTTACTGTCGCGGGCACAACCATGCTCCGGCCATTCCTCATCACAATTATGGGTGCCTGCCGGCGGCCCGTTGTAACCGATAGAAATAATGCGTGTATCTTTTGTTAAAACTGCACCTACATGCGCACGCACACAATGTGAGCGGGCGGCCAAATCGGTGGCCAGGTTCATAAAAATAGAATCGAAACTCGGTTTATCTGTCATTTGTTGAAATAAAAAAGCCACAAAGAAATGCATCTTTGTGGCTGCTAAATTAGTTGATTAAAAATTAATGTCCGCCAGAAATTTTCTGATCGAAGTTAATTCCTTGTGATCTTAATATCGCTGCTACTCTCCAGGCATAAAATGCCAGGTAAGCAAAGCAGATAATTCCTACAATATAGCTATACTGAATACCTGTAAACTCAGAAACATAACCTTGCAACCAGCTGATGATACCACCGCCCATAATCATCATGATTAAGAAGCTACTACCCTGACTGGTATGTTTACCTAAGCCACTAACAGCTAAAGTAAAAATACATGGCCATAACGTACTGCAGAACAAACCAACGCTTGTAATGGCATAAACACTCGTCATACCTGTAGTAAACATACCGATTAATAAAGCAGTAATACCGATACCCGAGAAAATCAATAACATCCGGGCCGGGTTACCTTTACTGGCCATATCTGCTACAATTAATACCAGAATAATAGCTGCATAAACGTAAAAAGGAGCTAAATCATGTTTTGCAATTGCGTTTACTACCAGGAAAATACCAAAGGCTAAATAAGGTGCAATAAAACGCAATACTTTTTGCGTGCTCACATTATCGGTAAAAGCTTCAACAGCACCGGTCCAACGACCAATCATCATGCTGGCCCAGTATAACGAAATATAGGGTGCAATATCTTTAATTTCGAAACCTAAATCTTTCTCCATGTAGGCTGGCAAGTTACTCGCCGTCGAAACCTCAACACCTACATAAACGAAGATGGCAATCATACCCAAAACAAGTTGTGGATAGTTCAATGCTGACCCCTTAATCGATTTAGTATCTTCTGCCGAGGCTTCCACTAAAGCAGGTCGATCAGGCAACGATGACATTTTTAAGAAAATCGCCACTGCAATAAAAGCTACTCCCAAAATCAAATAAGGAATTTTAACACTTTCTACACTAATGTTGGTGTTTGCATTTGCAGCCGAACCAAAAATGGCAAAACTTACAATAAGCGGTCCAATGGTAGTACCAAAGTTATTAATACCGCCAGCTAATGTTAAACGTTGTGAACCTGTTTTAATTGGCCCCAAAGCAATGGCCAGCGGATTGGCAACAGTTTGCTGTAAAGAGAAACCCAAAGCTACAATAAACAAGCCCGAAAGCATTAATGGGAAAGAGTGAAGATTAGCAGCCGGGTAAAAAAGTAAGGTACCTGCTGCAGAGATAACCAAACCGAGTGACAATGAATTTTTATAGCCCAGTTTATTTACAATATCTTGTCCCATAATAACGGAGATTACATTGTAGATTACTGCACCCACCGTATATGCAATGTAAAATGCCAAAGAAACTAACTGACTTTCGGCTTGCGATAAATCAAAAGCCTTTTTAAATACCGGGATGAGAATGTCGTTACTGGCGGCTACAAAGCCCCAAAAGAAGAATACAGTGACCAGCGGGATAAACTGCCCCCACTTGGTTTGTGTTTGTTCTGAATTCATATTATAAATTTAGTTTTAGTGGGTCTAAACATAAATAAAAAAAATTAATAACCAGTATTTTTTATGCAACCTGTGCAACAAAAATAAATGTTATATGTTTAGGTATAAAATTGCATATTCGCATATTCTAAACAACACAATGCATGTTTGAAGCCATATTACTAGGTATAGGAGCAGGGATTATTTCGTCGTTTTTAACAGGGCCGGTATTTTTCGCAATGATTAAAACCAGCATAGAAAGGGGCTTCAAAGCAGGTTTTTCTTTAGCAGTTGGGGTGATTATCAGTGATGTTATCCTCATTGGCTTAGTACTTTTCGGCAGTCAGTTTTTCGATTATAAAGCCGAATTCGATAAATATGTAGGGAGTATTGGTGGGGTGTTTCTGCTTGCTGTCGGCATATATTACCTGGTTTCTAAAATCACTGTGCATTACGATAGTACCACCCTTCAAAAAGTAAGCAAACGGGGTTATGTGCTCAAAGGTTTTTTAATGTGCATCCTCACCCCTTCTACCCTCATGTTCTGGATTATTGTGAGCGGTATTATATCGGTTAAGCTTAACAACATGCTTAACGAAAAGCTGGTTTGCTTTTTCATTGCCATGGCCACCCAACTCAGTATCGATGGCGCCAAGAGTTTTTACTCCAGTAAACTCCGTTATAAAATAAAGGAAGATGCCCTTAAAAAGCTGAATAAAATTGCTGGTGTGGTAATCATCTTTTTCGCTTTCTGGCTCATTATTAAAACCTACCTTAAGTTTTACGCATAAAATTTACCACAATTTATTAGCCTCCGCGTATTAAATGCCATTTGGTGCCCTTGTGTTTTAGTTGTGTATTTTTTTTTGAAAAGCAATGCCTGTGCTGCTGTTAAACGTTAGTCCTGCCAATGCTGCAAGTCCTCGCCCGGTGAAAAACCGGCCTCCGGGCTTTCCGCGAATGTCAGGTTTAGGTACGAAAAGGTAATACATTAACGGAATATCACCGGAGCAAATGTTGGAAATCTGCTTTGTACCCTTGTGCCTTAGTGGTAAAAATCGCCTACAGGATCGTCGTTTCGAGTGGAATACTACTCTCTATTTCTCTGTGCAAGCTTCATGTTCTCTGTGGTAAAAAACAAAAAAAATAGCCCATATCTGCGATATGAGCTATTCGTTATTCAAGTCCCCTTTAGGGGATTTAGGGGCCTAGTAAGCCCTTTGGTTATTTCCTTCTTTCCAGTTAACAAAAGCTTTGTTAACCACTTTGTTACCACCCGGGGTAGGGTAATTTCCAGAGAAATACCAGTCACCTTTGTTTTTCGGACAAGCTTCGTGCAGGTTCTCCAAACTTTGGTAAATTACTTCAACCTCAGCAACAGTACCTTTTGGGGTAATAATCTGCGCAATTTTGGCCGAAATTTCTTCTGGTGTAAAAGGCTTGTAAATATCTTTAACATGGTTTACAATCTCCTCTTTAGGCAATAATAACGAAGCTTTACATTTGGTGTAAACATCTTCAATTACCTGCCACATACCGCGCTCGGTAAGCAATTGTATCGCTGCATCAAAAGCTACAAACTGTCCCATACGGCTCATATCTATACCATAACAATCAGGGTAACGGATTTGAGGTGCCGAAGAAACAATGATAATTTTCTTAGGATGTAAACGATCTACAATTTTAATGATACTTTGCTTAAGTGTAGTACCCCGAACAATCGAATCGTCTAAAGCTACCAAAGTATCCTGGTGGTTGTTGATAATACCATAAGTAGTATCGTACACGTGAGCTACCATTTCGCTTCTATCCGCATCCTGCGTAATAAAAGTACGTAGCTTCACATCTTTAACCGCCAATTTTTCTACCCTTGGCGCCAGCGATAACAACTCGTCTAACTGCTCGTCGTTTAGCTGCTCCTTTTTATGTAAAAGTGTTTCTTTCTGAAGGTTACGTACATAACGCTGTACGCCATCAACCATACCGAAAAAGGCCACTTCGGCAGTATTCGGGATGAAAGAAAATACCGTGTTTTTTAAATCGTAGTTAACGGCTTTCAAAATTTTATCGCTCAATAAACGACCTAGCTGTTTACGTTCGCGGTAAATTTCAACATCACTTCCTTTCGAGAAATAAATGCGCTCAAATGAGCAAGATAATCTTTCGGTAGGCTCGCGGAACTGCTCCATGCTTACCTCGCCGTTTTTCTTGATAATTAAAGCATGACCTGGATCAATCTCTTTAACATCTTTGAACTGAATGTTGAATGCAGTTTGTAATGCAGGACGCTCAGAAGCTGCAACCACAATTTCATCATCGTAATAGTAATATGCCGGGCGGATACCTGCAGGATCGCGCATGATGAACGAATCGCCATTACCAACCATACCACAAATCGAGTAACCACCATCCCAGGTTTTAGCCGAGCGGCGAAGGATGTTGGCAATGTCTAAGTGTTCGGCAATTTTTTGCGTAATCGCAACATTGTCATGTCCTTCTTTTTTGTACTGATCGAAAAGCTCCTGGTTCTCGTCATCTAAAAAGTGACCGATTTTTTCCAGTACTGTAACCGTATCTGCCTTTTCTTTCGGATGTTGTCCCAATTCGTATAATTGTTCCAATAACTCGTCAACATTAGTCATGTTAAAGTTACCGGCAATTACCAGGTTACGGGTCATCCAGTTGTTTTGCCTTAAAAAGGGGTGGCAATTTTCAATACTGTTTTTACCATGTGTACCATAACGCAAATGACCCAATAACACCTCGCCAATAAAGCTTACGTTGTTTTTGAGCCATTCTGTATCCTGCATTAATTCAGGCGTGTTTTCCTGGATATCGACAAATTTGTTCTGCACATATTCGAAAATATCCGCTACCGCATTAGAGGCCATGCTCCGGTATCGGCTAATGTACCTGCTTCCAGGTTTCATATCCAGCTTAATGGTAGCAATACCTGCGCCATCCTGGCCCCGGTTATGCTGTTTTTCCATTAAAAGGTATAATTTGTTAAGGCCGTAAAGTGCTGTACCGTACTTTTGCTGGTAGTAAGAAAGTGGTTTTAACAGGCGAATGAAAGCGATTCCGCATTCGTGTTTTATCTGATCACTCATTGTGTGGGTTTGAAGCGGCAAAGTTATCTTTTTAAATCATCAGAACCTAAACAAAAATGCTTTCTTTTATTATGATGAGTTTAGGCTGACAGACAGCTTAAAGATCCTTTATTTCCCTACAATTCGTATTATTAATTAGAATCTTTCTAAATAATTTGCATAGTTAGTGTAGAATTCACACCTTTGCAACGTTATTAAGATTTAGTCTAAATTGAAAAAACTTTACACATCCCTATTATTCTTCTTTATTTGTTACACTGCGCTGGCGCAAATCAAGAACGTGGTTACCGGAAAAGTGGTCGACCCGCAAAATAAGCCATTGGAGCTTGTTAACATTAAAATTGTAGAAACCAACCAATATGCCATTACCGATAAGTATGGCATGTTCAGGGTTAACGGTTCGGAAACGAACAACGTTTTAACCCTCGAGTTTTCTTACATCGGCTACCAGAAGTTAAGCGTCCCCGTAACTGTTAAAGCCGGAGAAACTAATCTTGGAAATATTCAGTTAAAGGTTTTAGATCTAAGTCTGGAGAATATCGAGATCAACGCCAAGCGGAATTATTCGGGTTCAACCAACTCCTCGCTGATTATTACCAGAGATATGATTGAACAAACTCCGGCATTGAGCGTAAACGATTTGCTGAATCAGATTCCGAATAGGAAAATCCAGCCACCTTCACTACAAAATGTTCAAAATATTAATTTAAGGGCTGCCTATGCACCTACTACTGATGGGAAAGGCGCATTCGAGCTCAATAATGCATTCGGTATTGCCATTATTATGGATGGAAACACCATTAGCAATAATGCCAACATGCAAAGTTTTAATGCTGGTAGAGCAGGTGGAGTAGGCTTATCATTTGTAAAAAGTGGATCATACGGGATAAGAGGAACTGGCGAGCAGGACAGAACAGGCTACACCGGAGATTACACCTTTGGCGGAACAGACTTACGTCAAATCCCTGCCGATAATATTGAAAGTATTGAGGTTATTCCAGGTGTGGCACCAGTAAAATATGGCGATTTAACAGATGGAGCGATCATTATTGAACGCCAGGCCGGTAAATCGCCTGCTTATGTACGCATGCAGTTGCGCGATAATGCCACTTCATATAGTTTCTCCAAGGGTTTTGAAATCAGTCCAAAATATGGATCAATAAATGTTGGGGTAAATTACGTTAATTCGTTTCAAGATAACCGCGATAAATTAAAAGCTTACCGGAGGGTAACCACCAACACCATGTGGACAAATTCTTTTGGAAAAAGTAAACAACTAAAGAATACTTTTAGTTTAGATTATGGCAGGAATCTAGATGGGATTAAATTCGATCCGGATGATGAAAAAAGTACGAGAACCAAATTTGACAGCTGGAATTTTAGTATTGCAAACAGAAGCAATTATCGTTTCAACAACGGCTTCCTAAAAAATGTGGGCCTAAATTTAAGATATGCGGAAGGACATCAGGTTAGTTATAAAGAAGAGTTAGTAAATGATGCGTATGTATTATATAGTACAGCAACTACCACAGGAATACATGAAGGATATTATGATTCAGGAGTTTATACTGCAAAATCGCTGATAGATGGCCGTCCGATTACCGCATCAGCTAATTTGGATTTCACGGGAGGGTTTGCAACAGGAAATTTGGTACACAACCTGTCTTTTGGTACCAGCTTTAGCTATAGCGCAAACAAAGGGTTGGGCCAAACCATTGATCCGAATGAGCCGAGGGGTACAACAAGAATTGCAAGTACTTCTTTAGGTACAAAAAGTTCAGAACGCTATTACGACTTCAGGCTAGCACTTGCTCAGAAAGACCTTGGTTTTTATATTGAAGATCTTTTTACCGCAACTGTAATGGGTAGACCCTTAAATATCCGTGCCGGAATAAGATCTGATATACAAAATGGATATACTTCAATATCACCAAGAACAAATATCAATTACGAAGTAAATAAAAACCTTAGATTTGGTGTAGCTTATGGTTTATCGTATAAATCGCCTGGCCTAGCACAACGTTTTCCAGGGCCAACGTTTTTTGAAGTGCCATTGTTAAATGCCTATAATGGCAAGGTAAATGAAAGCACCTATCTGGTTTATGTAGAGCGTTACGAACCTACTAGTGTAGGGTTAAAACCATCAAGGAGCGAAAGCATTGAATTATCTGCACAATTAAAAATTGATAAATTTAACCTTTCCTTAACTGCTTTCAATAAAAAATCGCGGGGTGGCATATCTACCGTTCAAAATTTACAGAGCATTTTTCTACCAACCTATACTGCAACGATTAATAGTGGTGCAAAACCAACAATTAATCAAACAGGCACAAAAGCATATGCCATTAATTATTCAGTATTCAAAAATGATCTTTTATCTGATAATCAAGGTTTTGAACTGATTTTAAACACCCCGGAGATTAAACAGATCAAAACTTCATTTAACATTAGTGGTGGGCTTTTTAAAACTAAATCACGTTCGCTCTATAATTCATTAAGTAGTGAAATCCCAACCACTGTACCTAATGATCCAAACTACGCATATATTGGTGTTTATGAACCAAAAAATACGAGAGCGTATTTCAGCACAGGAAGAATTACCAGTTTAACCCATATCCCAAAGCTAAGCCTTGTGGTTTCTTTTATTGCAGAATTCCAATTATTAGATAAAGTTATCAGCCCAGAAAGCTCAAGAATTCCGCTTGGTTATTACACAAGCACCAATCAATATATAGCCATTACAAATTTCGATAAGAATAATACTTCCTATGGTCATTTATATAAAACTCCAGAGCAACAGGCCGAAGCAAATCTTCCTCGTATATTCTCAAATTACCACATGAGCATTGCAAAGGAGATTAAGAAGCGTTTCAAATTCGCTTTTAATGTATACAATGTATTTAATTACCAGCCTTATTATGTTACCCCAGCTGGTACATATAAATATCCAAATACCAGCCCAACATTTGGTGCCGAATTATCGATTAAACTATAAGATGATGAAAAAAATAATATTCGTAGCAACTGCTATTATATTTCTGTTCACAGCCTGTAAAAAATACCAGGGGAATACGCCAGAAATCCATCCGGTACAATTCAAAGTTATCGCATCATATGCTTCTGCTGATCTTGCAAAGATTTTACCAATTGCAAAAGTTAAACTTACATTTAAGAACAACAAGAACAATAAAGAAAACATTTATGACACTAAAGCTGATGGTACATTTTCTCTAGATTCTATTTCACCAGGAACCTATGATATTTCAGCCTCGATAGAAATTTCAGCTTCTGAATATTCTGCCCTTACAGGAGAAACAGTGACTAAAAATGTGGTTTTTAATGCATCAGAAAAAGCAAGAATCATCACCATTGAAAACGGCCAAAGTATCAATTTAAAACTTATTGCTGGCCCAACTGGCCCATGGGTAATTAAGCAAATCTATTTTGCTGGATCTAACACTACAACAGGCGCTAGTTTTAGAGATCAATTTATTGAAATTTATAACAACTCAGATTCTGTATTGTATGCCGATAGTTTATATATCGGCGAAGCATTAGGCATCCAAAACTTTACTGCTGTGAATATTTACAGACAAACGAACAGCCAGTATGATTGGAGTAAAGCCCAGGGAATGCCTACGGATGTTGATGCCAATAATGATTATGTCTATACCAGAGCCTTATTGATGATCCCTGGAACCGGAAAGCAATATCCGGTGCAACCAGGCAAGAGTATTGTATTGGCACAAACTGCTGTAAACCATAAAGCCCCTTTTACTGGCTCTGATGGGAAAGTAATTACGGCACGAGACCCATCTTTAACAATTGATTTGAGTGGTGCAGATTTCGAAGCCTATTATGCCCCTTTCCTGCCACGCCCTCTTGCTTCAGATATCGACAATCCTTTAGTACCCAATGTTGACGTTTTATCTTACAATGGAACCGATCTAATTTTGGAAACTAGTGGTAGAATGGGTTATGTTATTTTTAAAAACACAGGTACAACGCCTATTAAAGATTTACCTAAATATCCATATCCAACCATTGCTCCACCAAGCGCAAGTGCTGATAAATATTATCAGATTCCACTCTCCTTAATTATCGATGCCGTGGAGACTCAAACCAACGTAGCGACATCACGAGTACCTAAAAAGCTTGTTGCAAGCCTGGATGCCTTGTATACGTATGTTCCCAACGGAATATATTCCTCCCAATCTGTAATCAGAAAAACGGAAGCTATCGTAAATGGAAGGATAATTTTAAAAGATACCAATAATTCAGCAGAGGATTTTGACTACCTGCCGCTTGCCAATCCGAGAGGATTTAAATAATTATCCATGGTCAAAATATCTCATAAAATTAAAATGAAGCATACCTTTCTATCTATATTCTTATTTTTTGGCATCGCATTTACCGGGTCAGCTCAGGTTAATGATGCTTTAAATACAGCAACAAATAACAGACAATTCTCTGCAGATTCAGCTCAATTCAGCGCCTATGACTTTGCAAAAACGAGTCCTTTTTTTATTAAAAAGTTAATGCCTTTAACTTTTAATAGCTTAAGTATTAATCAAATTTTCGAGAAGGGACATTTGATGAAAGCCCAGGATGCGACACAAGTTAACACAACAGCTTTAAGCACAGAAGGAATTTCACAACTTAAATCTATCACATTATGGGGTTTGTTTTCATACAATAGATCTGTAGAAGATAGTACATCATTTTCACACCAAACCAGAAACAATTTAGCAAATCCATACTATTTTGGTTCTGTTAAAAATCTAAATTATCAAAGAACAGTTTACAACCTAAAAGCTTTAGCTAGTAAAAATTTACTAAATGAGAATTTGCCTTTTGGCTTAGGTGCCGATTACAGGATAGGCAACCATTATTCTACTAATGATCCTCGCGGAGAAATTAGCGATTATCAACTAAATCTGGTTGCATCAATTGGTTATAATATTACGAAAGAATTAGCTATAGGAGCGGCTTACAGGCATGGTTATGGTTTAGAAAAAGTAAATGTTGCCTATAAAAATAATAGCCTATCTCAAGGCAAAGTAATTCCGGAGTTTACCAATTATTTGATAAATGGTTATGGAGAGGGAGAAGAATATAATGAGAGAAGGACCTTTCAGAATAGCCAAACAAGAGATGGACTCGATGCTTATTTAACTTTTGAGAATGAAAAGATGGGAAGCTTTAATTTCACTTTTCAAACATCAAAAGAAAAGCAAAAGTTTGATTATCGAACTTCATCAGGGATTTTAGAATATATTAGTTTTAATTTAGTACGTGAAAATTATCGACTTTTTTGGTTAAAAAAGAATGCTTCAAACAGATTTAGCGCAGACTTAAGTTACACTAAAAATAATGGCTATAATTATTTAAATGTTTATCTCGCTAATAGCTATTTGTATAAAAACAATACTATCACAGCAAAAGGCTATTTCTCGTTAATTAAGAATCAAATCACCCATAATTTTGGCTTAAGTTTAAGTAAATACAAAGAACGCAAGCAAGATGGTATTGCCGGAAATGATATTGGATTTAACCAGTTGAATTACTCACTTAGCTATGGCATAAACCACCAGAATAAAAACAACCATAATTGGGGTTTGAGTTTAACTGGCTTATACAATCAATATCTTGATTCTGATTTCAGCGTGCTTTTAGCTAATGAGGGCGTATTCACCAGAAATGTAATTTACTACGATTACGCTTACAACACAACCTCGAAATTTGGCGCTAACCTATCTGGAGATTACAGTATCCCTATGTTTAAACAAATTCAGGCAGGTATTAAAGTTGCCCTTACTTACTGGAGAAGAGAAGATTTAAAAGATTTTGGCCGGGTATTAACCTATACCCCAGGCAAAGACCGTTTTTCTTCTAATATCAGCTTAAACCTGTATTTTTAACCCATGAATAAAATTTTTGCCATTCTTGCTCTTGCCCTCACCGGATTAATCCTATTTTCTTTTCAATCGGCTAATTTTAATGACGACGATGAGTTGAGTATTGATAGTCTGCGCAAAGTTTATTCAAAACCTACCAGCCAATGGCCAAAGCCTACCGTAGATGCAGGAGCGGTATTTCAGGAACTGGGCGAACTTCCACCCTCTCCGGTTGATTTAAAAAATGATTCAGTAAAAAAGGTGGTTGAACTGGGTAAGATTTTATTTTTCGATCCGCGTTTATCGGGTTCCAACCAGATTTCGTGCTCGAGCTGTCATGCGCCAGATTTGCACTGGACAGACGGTCGTCAGGTATCCATTGGTCACGATCATTTGGCCAATATCCGCAATGCCCCTTCTTTAGAGAATGTTTGGTTTTACAAGCGACTGTTTTGGGATGGCCGGGCCAACAGCCTCGAGGAGCAGGCCGGTAGTCCGGTGGCGGCACATAACGAGATGCACCAGGACATGAAAATTTTGCCTAAAAAGCTGAGTAAGATTAAAGGTTACCAACCTTACTTTATGGCCGCATTTGGCTCAAAGGAAATTACCAATAAACGCATTTTCGAAAGTCTGGCTACCTTTCAACGCAGCATTGTGAGTCGCAGAACGCCTTTCGACCGTTTTTTGGCCAAAGATAAAAAAGCACTTACCGATCAGCAATTGGTGGGTTTAAATTTGTTTCGCACCAAGGCACGTTGTATCAATTGCCATAACGGTCCGTTTTTTACCGATAACGAGTTCCATAACGATGGTTTAACTTATTATGGCCGTAAATACGAAGATTTAGGCTTGTACAACGTGACTAAAAAGGCCGAAGATGTGGGTAAGTTTAAAACCCCGGGCTTAAGGAACGTGATGAAAACCGCCCCATGGTTTCACAACGGTTTATTCCCCGATATGGATGGTGTAATGAACATGTACAATGTGGGCATGCCGGTACAAAGGGTAAAAACCGAGCAGGTAAACGATCCGCTTTTACCTAAAAATGATAAGCTGCTAAAAGGTTTAAAGCTAAGCATTGCCGAAAAAGATGCTGTTGTTGCTTTTTTAGATGCATTGTCATCGCCAACGGTGTTGGTGAGGGTTGAGCAGTTGCCGCAGTAGTTAGTTGGCAGTTTGGAGTTATCAGTTTGCAGTCGATTAACCGATTTAAACAATTAACCAGTTAACCGTTCCAGTTTGCAATTGATAGTTGGCGGTTCTCAGTTAACCAATTTAAACAATTAACCAGTTAACCATTTAGTTGGGAGTTGGAAGTTTGGAGCTTGGAGTGAGCTAACGAAATAGCCTAAATCCATATTTTACTTTGAAAGCTTCCTGCAGTGTGCAGCAACAAATCAAAGTTACTTTGAAACCTTCCTGCAGTGTGCAGCGACAAATCAAAGTTACTTTGAAACCTTCCTGCAGCGTGCAGCGACAGATTAAAGTTACTTTGAAACCTTCCTGCAGTGTGCAGCGACAAATCAAAGTAAAAAGTCTGGAGTTTAGCGTTGGGCGTGTTTTAATCAATTAAACCTGAAGAACCTATAAAAAAGATTGCTCAGGCTCGCACTAATCCAGCCTAGCAATGACGATATTCTTTTGAAGTTTGCAGTCGATTAACCAATTTAAACAATTAACCAGTTAACCGTTCCAGTTTGCAATTGACAGTTGGCGGTTCTCAGTTAACCAATTTAAACAATTAACCTCATTACAGTTTTCAATGGGCAGTTTACAGTACCAATGAACAAATGACTATTGAACCAATGAACCAAAAAAATTACATCTTACCCGATTTCAATGCTTCGCCGAAAAAGATAGAGGCATGCGCATCAAATGCAGCCGGATCTCCACTGGTATAAAAATGTCTTTCGCCTTGCTTACCTAGTTTTGCTTCGATTTCAGGATGCCTTGTCAAATAATCAACCAAACTATTGGCTACGATATCGCCCTGCGCCAGAACGTTGATATGATCAGGAAATACCTTTTTCAGTTTAGGCATTAATAAAGGGTAATGTGTACAGGCCAGCAGCACACAGTCTATATCGGCCGACTGATTCAAGAGTTGATTGCAGTATTCGTTAATAAAAAAATCTGCTCCGGGTTCCAGGTGTTCGTTGTTTTCAATCAGCGGTACCCACATCGGGCAACTCTGCTGATATACTTGTATTTCGGGGAAAAATTTATTGATTTCTAACAGGTAGGATTGCGAATTAACCGTTCCCCTGGTCCCCATTACTCCTACTTGTTTGGTGGTTGTATACTGATCTATTACTTCGGCTGTAGGCCTGATTACGCCGAGTACACGCCTATCGGGATACTTAGCTGGTAAATCGCGCTGCTGAATGGTTCTAAGCGCCTTAGCCGAAGCGGTATTGCAGGCCAGGATCACCAAATGACAACCTTTGGCAAAAAGCCATTCAACGCATTCTAAAGTATACTTGTAAATGGTATCGAAAGCATGATCGCCATAAGGCGAACGGGCATTATCGCCTAAATAAATATAATTGTAATCGGGTAATTTATCGGCAATTGAGCGGAATACCGTTAAACCTCCATAACCTGAATCGAAAATACCTATCGGGGCGCTACCTTGCATGCTTATTTAGGGTTAATTGTTTATTCTGGTTGTAAAGGTAGTTTTAATTTAGAAGTTAAATGTTGGAAAGTTGAAACGTTTAAATGTTCAGGGAGCTGAGCCTTGCAACATCTAAATGTTGGAAAGTTAGAAGGTTGAAAGGTTTGAATGTTCAGGGAGCAGAGCCTTACAACATCTAAATGTTGGAAAGTTCAAAACATTGGAAGGTTGTAATGTTCAGGGAGCAGAACCTTACAGCCTCTGGGGGTTGGAAAGTTAAAACGTTGGGAGGTTTAAGTGTTCAGGGAAATTTCCCCGTTTTAAAACCTTCCTAAGTCATGTAATAATAGTTAAGAAAGTCCTTCGACAGGCTCAGGATGACACACTATTAGTGCGCATTCCCTAAAGAGTATTACCATAGAAATAATGATTTCATTTGAGATGCTGAAACAAGTTCAGCAGGACGGCGCCAGATGGGCTAAAACAAAAAAGCGGAACTAAGTTAAACTTAATTCCGCTTTATATTTTGAACCGGGAAGGAGACTTTGGACTCCGAACTCCAGACTCAGGACTACTTTTTAGGTGCAGCTGGTTTTGCAGCAGTTGCCGAAATACCTAATTTAGTTTTAACTGCAGCTGTGATATCATCACCACCATCCCAGAAAACTAAGTTGTTACCACCTTGTCCGTTTGCGATATCGAAAACATAAGCTAAACCTTTTTCTTTAGCTACTGCCGAAATTGCAGTTGCTACTTTAGCCTGGATTGGCTGGAACAATTCGCCTTGTTTAGTACCGATATCTTGTGAAGCTTTTGTACGGGCATCAGTGATACGTTTCTCTAAATCCTGCAATTCAACACCAGCAGCCTGCAATTCTTTACCTACAGTTTCTTTGTTTGCCTCGCTTAAAGTTTTTTCTTTGTCTTGTGCGTTTTTCAATTTAGTCTGATATTCTTTGATCATTGCATCAATATCAGCTTGTTTTTGTTTACCCAAGGTTTCTAAAGTCGTTTGAGCTGCTTTAGCATCAGGTAAATTTGCAAATACCTCTTCAGAATTAATGTGCCCTAATTTTTGTTGTGCACTTGCCATATTCGCTGTAAACAATAAACCTGCTGCTACAAAGAATACGTTAATTAACTTTCTCATCGTTCTATTTTACTTTTTTTATTTTTTCTAATTGTTTGTTCCTTAAAATTCAAAGGGCCGAATATACTAATTATTTACAGTCCCTGGTTTGTAACCTAATTTTACCACTACATCATTACTTACATCGTAACTGCTGCTGGCATAAATCATCATCGTTGCTTCGCTGCTCTTATCGAAAATGAAATCCAGATATTTAGCTTTAGCAATTTGTTTAATGGCATCCGCTACTTTATCCTGTATGGGTTTAATCAGTTTGCTTCTGCTCTGAAAAAGCTCTCCGTCAGGTCCAAATTTAGAACGTTGAAATTCTTTAGCCTGCTTTTCTTTTTCAATAATTTCATTCTCACGGCGCTTGCGCATATCGTCGGTTAATAAAACCTGATCGGCCTGGTAAGCTTTGTACATGCGGTCTATTTCAGAAAAGTTCTGATCAACCTGCTGTTGCCATTGTTTAGAAGCTACTTCCAACTGGCTTAATGCGGATTTATATTCCGGTAAATGTTTTAAAATATACTCCGTGTCTACATAAGCAAACTTCTGTGCAAAAGCACCGAATGATGTGCAAAGCAGGAATGCGATAAAAAGATACTTTTTCATTTGTAAGTGTTTGTGTTTTAATGATCTTTAATAACCTAAGTTTTGTTTAAACTCAACTTGCAACGATTTATTGCATAATTAGTTATTTTTTTACTCTTTATCAATTAAAATCCACCTAATTGTTGTGCGATACTGAAGTGGAACTGTCCTTTGTTCGCATCTGGCAATCCAGGGATCGCATCGAAACCATAACCATAATCAATACCCAATAAACCAAATATCGGTAAGAAGATACGTGCACCCACACCTACCGATCTGCGGATATTGAACGGGTTAAAATCGCTGAACCTGTTCCAGGTGTTACCACCCTCAGCAAAGGCTAAAACAAAAGCTGTTGCCTGCTGACTAGCAATAACCGGATAACGCGCCTCTAATACATACTTGGTATAAATCGGGCTACCAGATTGCTGTGCAATGTTTGGATCAGAACCTACCGGGATAACGGTATTGTTCGAATAACCACGCATGGCAATCAGCTCAGATCCCTGTAAGAAATCGAAACCTTGCATACCATCACCACCCAGTTTAAAACGCTCGAACGCTGATTGACCTACGGCTTTGTTATACTGACCTAAGAAACCAAACTGTGCCTGAGCCTTGATAACCAAATTGCCTACTACGCGTTGATACCACTGCGAATCGAATTTCCATTTGTGATATTCCGTAAAGCGGTATTTTTCTTTATCAGATGCCGTTGCATAGTTGGTTTTGTTAAACAACGAGTACGGTGGCGTAGCCTGAATAGTGAAACGCAGGAACGAACCTGATTTCGGGAAAATAGGCGAATCTCTTGAATCGCGGCTTATCTCTTGTGATAAGTTTAAGTTATAAGAGGTACCGGTGCTGAACAAATAACCTGCATAGTTATTTAAGATGTACTGCTGCAAGTTAATGGCATGGCTTAACTGGAAATAGTTATCAGGCCAATTTAACCTTCTACCCAAACTTACGGTTACACCATTTAAACGGATTTTCTGGAATGAAGCATTATCAGAGCTTAAACCGTTTGATTGTAGTGAAGTAAATGCACTTACACCGAAGCTTACCGGTTTCTCGCCACCAAACCAGGGTTGAGAGAATGAGAAACTGTATGATTGGTAATATTTACCGTTGGTTTGTCCACGTAAACTTAATTTCTGTCCATCCCCTTTTGGAAGTGGTTTGTAAGCCTTTAAGTTAAACAGGTTACGCAACGAGAAGTTGTTGAAGGTTAAACCCAGGGTACCGATAATACGGCCACCGCCAAAACCACCTGAAAGCTCAATCTGATCTGAAGGTTTTTCTTCAACGGCATATTCGATATCTACTGTACCATCGGCCGGGTTAGGGCGCGGGGTTGGAACGGTTTTAGACTCATCGAAGTTACCCAGCTGACCAATCTCACGAATGGTACGGATTAAATCACTTTTGTTAAATTTTTGTCCCGGCTTGGTACGGATCTCGCGCAATACTACTTTATCGTTGGTAATGGTGTTACCTTTTAAAGTAATGCGGTTGTTGGTATACTGCGGACCTTCGTACATGCGCAGCTCTACATCAACTGTATCGCCACGGATGGTTTTAACCGGATCGATGTTGAAAGTTAAATAACCATTATCGGTATACAAACTGTTAATGTCACCACCGTTTTCGCCACCACCGTTTAGTTTTTTGTTTAAGCGCTCTTCGCTAAATACATCACCTCTTTCGATGGTTAATACTTTATTTAAAATACTATCCGGATAAATGGCATTACCGGCCCAGGTTACGCTACCCACATAGTATTTTTTTCCTTCGTAAAGGTCCATGCGGATATTTACCCTTTTGCTGTTGTGCTGAAAAATGGTATCTTTTAAAAGCGTAGCATCCAGATAACCCTTTTCCTGCATTTTGCCGATCATTTTGATCTTGTTCTCTTCGTATTTCTCTTTTGAGAATTTTCCTGAGCCCCAGAAACGCCACCAGGCAAATTGCTTAGGGTTTTTAAGGAATTTTCTAAGCTTGGCCGATTTAAACTCTGTATTTCCGGTAAAATCGATATGCTGTACTTTTACACGGCTCCCTTTGTTAATGTTAGCTTCTAAAACCACACTGTTTTCGGCATTCGGATCTTTACGGGTTTTATAATCGATAGTGGTAAAGAAAAAGCCTTTATCCAGCATGTATTTTTTTACGATAGCCGAAGTGGTATTGTATAAGTTATCGTTTACAATTTTACCGGTTTTATCGTTCAGCTTTTCCTGAATAGCAGTTCTTTGCGATTTGCTGATTCCTTTTAAATCGATAGAGCTTAAACGCGGACGCTCAACCACTTCAATTTCAAAAAAAACTGAATCCTGAACAAACTTTTCGATATTGAGTTTTACATCATCAAACAAGCCCTGTGCCCAAAGCGTTTTAATCGCATCAGAAGTAGCTTCGCCCGGAAGTACAATTTTATCGCCTTTGGTTAATTTAGAAAGGGTAATTAAAACCTCCTTATCTAAGTATTGGGTTCCGGTTACTGTGGTACCACCAATGATATATTCTTTTGGACTAAAATAATCGAGATCTAAGCCACCAACCTTTAAAGAGGGGGTTGCCGGCGCCTGACCTTGTGGACGTATTTGAGCGAAGGCCGGAGCGGCTAAAACTAGTAGGATTAAAACTTGAAATATTCTTTTCATTAAAATAATTTGTTCAGTAATGGCCACTAAGGCAACGATGTTTTTTCTAGCAAATTTTCTTTGAACCGTTACCCCGTTATGGTTTCATTTATCGTATAAAAGTGGTGCTAAGTTAGTTTAAACGCTTGTTAAAAAGTGTTAAAAGAAAAATTAGTTTAATTGTTCGCTAATTTTACCAAAACGGCGTTCGCGTTTTTGATAGTCAACAATGGCCTCGAAAAGATCTTCGCGACGGAAATCCGGCCATAAAACATCAGTAAAATAAAACTCGGTATAAGCCATCTGCCAAAGCAGGTAATTGCTAATCCGGTGCTCGCCACTTGTCCTGATCATCAGCTCCGGATCGGGGATATTTACTGTTGTTAATTTAGACGAAAACAGGTCTTCGTCTATGTCTGCTAAAGAAATGGTATCGTTTTTAACTTCGGCAGCAATTTTTTTGGCTGCTTCTAAAATTTCCCACTTGGCACTGTAGCTCAACGCTAAGGTTAGCGTACATTTTTCATTGTGGGCCGTTTTCTCCATAGCTTCTTTCAAATCGTTGATGCAGGCTTGCGGTAATGATTCGATATTGCCAATGGCATTAAGCTTAATATTGTTTTTATTAAGTGTTTCGGTTTCGTTGTTGATGGTCGAAATCAGAATCTGCATTAAAGCATCAACCTCTTCTTTCGGCCTGTTCCAGTTTTCGGTAGAAAAAGCATAAAGGGTAAGGTATTCAATACCTACCTCTACGCAACCTTCTACAATATCTTTTACAGAAAGTACACCTTGCTCATGTCCGAAAACCCGCACTTTTCCCTGGCCTTTTGCCCATCTTCCATTGCCATCCATAATTACAGCAATGTGCTTTGGCAGGCGGCTATAGTCTATTTGTTCTTTAAATCCCATTAATTATGTCAAAATCAGCTTAAAAGGAATAGCATTTTGAGGATACAAAGGTAAAAGATATGCCAACACTAACAAATAGATAAGTATCCCTTTTTCTAAAATCGCCTCTTTGGGTACCGGGATATCCGATTTGATTAGCGGAAGGATCGGATAAATTCACCCAATTCTGGCCACTTCTCACTAAAACGGGGTTAACGGGATAGCGGCCACTCACATCATCAATATAATCTGTCATGGGGGTTCTATAGCCCAGTTCGGTAAAAACACTCCAAGTATCTTTGTAGTTATACCTTAAGCCCAGGCCATATGGAATGGTTAGGGCCACATTGTTATAGCCATTTTCCTGACCTTCGGTAGCCAGGCGGTCTAAACGGTATTTTTCGCCATCAACCTTTACAGTGGGTTTAAAAACCACTAAGCCAGCACCTGCATACAAATATGGCGTAAACTGACGGGTTCCGCCTCCAAGGTTAAAATTGAAGAAATTAAAATCTATGATTCCGCTAAATTCGTTCAGGGTAGTTTTAAAACGCAGGTTCCTTTCGCGAAACTGCTCATTACTTGAATTGGCATCATCTGCCTGTACCTGCCCCAGGGTATAATTTAAACGCACCCCCAGATACTGGTTAAAATTGCGTTTAACATAAGCTCCACCAGAAAGTCCACTGATTTGCAAAGGATTATTCTGGTTCAAATCGCCCATATAACCTGCACCGCCTGCCATTAAACCCACCTCCCATGATGGCTCTCCCATCTCCTGCGCACGAACAAGCTGTCCGCCCAAAAGAAAAAAGAGGATTAAGAAGCGTAGTTTATTTGGCGTCATATCTAGTAGTTACGGGTATCTATTCCCCATAATAATTTATTCCTTAACGTGTTTAAATACGTTTCATTGTTGAGGCGGATAAGATTTACACAAAAATCGGCTTTTTTGATGGTAATTTTTACCGAACGTTCTACGGTTACGGTACGGCTATCGCACGAAACCAAAAACTTAGATTCCCTGGCTTCGACCTCAAAAGAGAGTTTATTATCATCAGGCACCACTACCGGCCTTACATTTAAATTGTGCGGTGCAATAGGTGTAATCACAAAATTTTCTGAATCGGGATAAATAATAGGACCACCGCAGCTTAAAGAATAGGCTGTAGAGCCTGTCGGCGTGGCAATAATCAATCCATCGGCCCAATAAGAGTTGATAAACTCATCGTTCATTGAGGCATGGATGATCATCATCGCCGAATTATCGCGACGGTGAATGGTAATATCGTTCAATGCGAAGTTTTCTTCGCCGAACAAACCGTTTTCCGACTCGAGAGTAAGCAATGAGCGGGTATCTAAGGTATATTCTTTATTAATCAGGGCGTGTAATGCCTCGCCGATTTCATTTTTGTTGATGCTGGCCAGGAAGCCTAAACGGCCAAAATTAATCCCGATTACGGGAATACCGGAATTTCGGATCAGCGACAAGGTATCTAAAAGCGTACCATCGCCTCCCAAGCTCAGTAATACGTCTGCCCGCTCTTTTAACTCGCTATGGTTATGGAAAACAACCGTGTTTTCGGGCAGTTTAATTTTGCCCTGAAGTGAAGTTTTGAATTTCGAATATAAAACGGGTTGGATATGATGGCTGGCCAGATGGTTAAAGACCTCCTGAACGTATGGTAAAACCGTATCGTTAAAATCTCTCCCGTAAATTGCAATCCTCATAAAGTAGGTTTATACATTTAAATAATTCATGAACGAATCGTAACGCTCCTGCGACCCATCATCAATCTGTGTGTTGTTGTATACTTCTTTTACCTGATAATCATACCTTTCGAAAGAAGCTACCAATGAAGTAATTTCAGTTTTATTTACTTTTAATGTGACTTCTAAACGTGTAGAATCTGCAAAAGAACTCACGTAAGAAGAAAGAATCTGTGCATTATCGGCTTCTACAATCTGCGAAATGTGTGCCAGCGAATTATCGCGGTTACTGATTTCGAGTACAATAATGCCTCCAGGCTCGTTTACGGCATACTGTTGTGCCACCGCATCAACCATATTGCCGATGGGAATGATGCCTGCATAATTTTTCTGCTGATCCAAAACCGGAACAGCGGTAAGCTTTAACTGGCTCAACAGCCTGATTACGTCGTAAGTATGTGTATCACTCTGTACGAAAACGTTCAGCAGATGTACCGACTCGTTATTTAAAAGGGTATCGTGATCTAGAATGCTCAACAAATCATCTTCGGCTACGAGCCCAACAAAAGCACTTTCGTTAACAACTGGCAAATGCTTTAGTTTAAAATCGTTCATCCGATCTAAAGCCTTTTGCACCGTGTCATCGCTGCTTAGTGTGGGTATAACATTCGATATGATTTCCTGAGCAAACATTATTTTAACAATATTCTGTCTAAAAATTTCTCTAAAAAAGCATTAAATATTTCGGGATGCTCCATCATTGGTGCATGCCCGCATTTATCTACCCAGTTCAATTCAGAATTGGGCAACAGTTCGTGAAATTCTTCGGCCACTTCTGGTGGCGTAACTTTATCGTTTTTACCCCAGATTAACGAAACCGGTATGGTAATTTTCGATAATTCTTTAGCCATGTTATGGCGTATAGCCGATTTTGCCATGGTTAAGATACGAATTACGCGCGATCTGTCGTTAACTGTTTTAAATACGTCGTCAACCAGCTCTTTGGTTGCCGTAGCCGGATCATAAAATGTAAATTCTACTTTCTCTTTAATATAATCATAACTCTCTCTACGCGGGAAAGAACCACCAAAAGCATTTTCGTATAAACCAGAACTCCCTGTTAAAACCAAAGCTTTAACAAACTCTTGATGGGCCACGGTAAATACCAAACCAACATGGCCACCAAGCGAGTTACCTACCAGCACCACCTGACTTAAGTTCTTGAATTTTAAAAATCTGTGCAGGTAGCGCGAAAGGGCTTTTACGCCCAGTGTTAAAATGGGTAAATCGTATATCGGCAAAATAGGGATTACCACATGGTAACGATCTTTAAAATGATCGATAACCGGCTCCCAATTGCTCAGTTCGCCCATTAAGCCGTGTAGCAATACCAGCGTTTCGCCTTTTCCAGCTTCGATGTATTTAAATCCGTCTTCTTCTATTACCTGGTATGTCATATATATAAATAGATGGTACTGTGCTACTAAGTTAGTAGAGTAAAATTAAATTTTTGCATTTCTTTGCCATTTTTCTGAAATAAAATCGAAAACGGTCTAAAAACGTCTTTTGCAAAGCGTGAAGCGGCAAGCGGTTAGCGATAAATACGCTTTAAGCTTTAGTCTTTCCGCTTTTAGCTTTAAACTAAGCTAGTTTTTCTTTAACAATTTCGGCAATTAATTTACCATCGGCTTTACCGGCAAGTTCTTTGTTAGCCATGCCCATTACTTTCCCCATATCCTTAACCGATGTAGCGCCAGATTGTTTGATTACTGTTTCGATAATTGCCGCAACCTCCGTCCTATCCAATTGCTTAGGCAAAAACTGGTTAATTACTTCAATTTCTTCTTCCTCTACCTGAAACAAATCTTCGCGGTTTTGCTGTCTGTAAATATCGGCCGACTCGCGACGTTGTTTAATCAGTTTCTGAAGGATTTTAAGCTCTGCTTCTTCTGTAATTTCTTCTGAAGAACCTTTTTCGGTTTTAGCCAAAAGTAAAGCAGCTTTTATTGCCCTTAAACCCCTTAACTGTGCATTGTTTTTAGCCAACATGGCTTTTTTTATTTCCTGATCTATTGTTGTTGATATCATTGTTTTTTTAAAATGGTTAATCGGTTAACTGTTTAATTGGTTAATTGTTCAAATCGGTTAACTGTTCGATAAGTACAATTGTTTAATTGCGAAATTGTTAATTGTTAACTGCAAATTGTCAACTGCGAACCAGTTACAGTTAAGCAGTTTATACAATTTAAACAGTTAACCTAACTATCCTCTATTTATAATCGTTGCCGTTGCCTGTACACTTGGCATAATCAGCATATCGTTAATGTTTACATGCTTAGGCCTGCTTACTACATACCAAATGGCATCGGCAATATCATCTGCAATTAATGGTTCCAGATTTTCGTAGACCTTTTTAGCCCGGTCTTCATCACCTTTAAAACGCACCACCGAAAATTCGGTTTCAACCATGCCCGGATTAATCTCCGTAACCTTGATGCCGTGGGGCAAAAGATCAATCCGCATCCCTTTGCTCAGTGCATCAACGGCGTGTTTGCTGGCACAATATACGTTTCCGTTTGGATAAACTTCTTTTCCGGCAATAGAACCAATGTTGATAATATGCCCCGATTGGTTAGCGATCATCCAGTTGGAAACAATTTTGGTTACATAAAGCAATCCTTTAACATTGGTATCGATCATGGTATCCCAATCGTCGGTATTGCCTTTATCAATCGGGTCCAGGCCCTGGCTTAACCCTGCATTGTTTACCAACACGTCAACCTTTTTCCAGTCGGCAGGTAAAACTTCTAAGGCAGCAGTTAAGCTTTCCCTGTCACGTACATCGGCAATAACCTGTTTAATTTCAATCGCATATTTATCTGCCAAATGATGGGCTATTTTGGCCAGTCTTTCTTCCCTGCGAGCCAAAAGTATTAATTGATAGCCTTGTTGGGCAAATGTATGTGCGCAAGCTTCGCCAATACCAGAAGTTGCACCTGTAATTAATGCGATTTTAGACATGTTTATGAATTTTAAGTCAAGGTAATATTTCAGATAAAAACCTGTTTAATCTACCTGGGTAGACAAAGATAAGTTTTTTTGAATGGTATGGGCTATTGAAAAATCAAACTGAACGTGAATTGACGCAATTTCAACTTATCGATCGGATTGGCATAAGCGGTATCGTCGTGTTTCAGAATATCGCTGGTAGAATACGAGAGTTTAATTTCGGGCGACATTTTGAAGTACTCGAAATAAAGGTCAAAACCAATTCCCGTTTCGTATGAAAAGTAATTGCGATCGTTTTTGAGCAATTTGTTTACTGCAGTTTCACCTTCATCAAAAGTTTTCTTTTTTGAAGCAATATCGATTGAATACTTCATCCCACCTAACCAGTAGGCCCTGAAATTATTTAAGCGGTTCGATTTGACTTTAATACCCAGCGGAAACTCGAACATGGTAGCCTGCACCTTCTTATCAACCAGGGTTTGATAGTTTTTGGTTTGCCCATTGCCCACATTTACCGGATCGGTTGGCACATATTCGTAACTCACTACCCTATCGCTAAAAATGAGTGAAGGGGTAGAACGGATATCGAAATTCTCGGAAATATTCCTGTTCATTACAAAACCTAAACCAAAACCCTGTGAAGGTTTACTCGAAATCGAATTTAGCGAATTGGTAACCATGGTACCCGAAGCAGGATCGTAAGATACGCCATTGCTGTTGGGCACCTCGTAAAATGGCGAACGCCAGTTCTGTTTTTTAAGGATTTTGTATTCTGCCGAAATGTATTGAAAATTAAAACCAAAACTCCAGTCCTCATCATCTATACCACCACCCCAGTTTTGAGCAAGAGCAGCTGTAGAAATGGTAAAGAGTGAAAGAATGAGGCTTAATTTTTTTATCATTTAGTTCCGGTGTATATCGAACTTATTCCAAACGTTAAACTTTTGTGTTTGGTACTTTTAAAACCAACTTTTTGCATCAGGGTTGTAAAATCTTCTCCATCAGGGAAAGCCGCTACCGATTCGGGCAGATAAGTATAGGCCCGGTGATCTTTAGAAAACAGCTTACCGAAAAAAGGCGTTACCTGTTTAAAATAAAAACTGTAAAGCTGCTTAACCGGAAAAACCTTAGGTTTAGAAAATTCGAGGATCACCATTTTTCCATTAGGCTTTAATACCCGGTACATATCGGTCAGGCCTTTTTCTAAATTTTCGAAATTACGCACACCATAGGCACAGGTAATCGCATCAAAGGTGTCGTTTTCAAAATGCAAACCTTCCGAATCGCCAACCTGAACCGAAAATACTTCGTTCAAACTGCGTTCGTTGATTTTCTTTTTGGCTACTTCGAGCATCCCTTCAGAAATATCTACACCAATTACCTTTTCGGGATGCAATTTTTTAATGGCTTCAAAAGCAAAATCGCCGGTTCCGGTAGCTACATCCAACATCGTTCTGGGATGGATCGGAACCAGTTCTTTAATGGCTTTTTTGCGCCAAAGCACATCAATACCCAAAGAAAGAAAATGGTTTAAAAAATCGTAAGTGCCCGAAATATTATTGAACATGGTTGCAACCTGTTCTTTTTTGGTTGCATCTGCTACCTGGTATGGAGTGATATTCTGATTCATGATATGTGGCAAAGATAAAGAAAAGAGTTTGCAGTTGGGAGTTTAGAGTTTGCAGTTTAGTTATTCCTCTAAACTTTACGAATTGCTGACCTCATTAAATTTCGACTCCCAACTCCAACCCCCCAACTCAAAACTAATTGTTACCTTTGCCCTATGGTTATCAAAACAGCAGCATTTATATGCAGCAACACCCAGGTTTCGGCTTTGCCGCCACCAACAATGCCCGAGTACGCTTTTATTGGCCGCTCTAATGTGGGTAAATCTTCTTTAATCAACATGTTGGTTAATCAGCATGGTTTGGCAAAAACATCTCAACGTCCGGGAAAAACACAGCTTATTAACCACTTTTTGGTTAATGAGGCCTGGTATATTGTCGATTTGCCGGGTTACGGTTATGCAAAAGTTTCGAAAACAAGTCGCGAAAAATGGGAGAAATTTATCCGTGCTTACATCACCAAAAGAGAAAGTTTACAATGTGTTTTTGTTTTGATTGACAGCCGTTTGGAACCCCAGCAAATTGATATTGAATTTTGTTATTGGTTGGGCGAAAAGCAAATTCCTTTCTCACTGATTTTTACTAAAGCCGATAAACAAGGTATGACCACTACACAAAAAAATGTTGCTGGTTTTAAGCGGAAATTGAGTGAGTTTTTTGAAGAAATCCCGGCAACTTTTATTACTTCGGCCGAAAAAGCCCTGGGTAAAGATGAAGTTTTGAATTTCATCTCTGAAGTAAATAAAGATTTTGTAGTACCGACCGATTATAAGCGGTTTTAATATTTGATGTTCAATAGTTCATTAGTCATTGGTTTCATCAGTATCGGCAATCGGCCATTAACCATCAACTATTAACCATCAGCAAACAGAACAGTTAACCATTACCAATTCATGAAAAAATACTTTTCACTCGTATTATTTGCACACTCGGTTTTTGCATTGCCCTTTGCCATGATCGGTTTTTTTCTGGGCGTAACCACTACCGATAATCCTTTTTCGTGGTATAAACTGATATTGGTTTTGTTGTGTATGGTTTTTGCACGTAACTCGGCCATGGCCTTTAACCGCTATTTGGACCGGAATATTGATGCCAAAAATCCGCGCACTAAAATGCGCGATATCCCGGCAGGAAAAGTTTCGGCAAGCGAAGCGCTCACTTTTGTGATCATCAATTGCGTATTATTTGCCATTGCCACCTATTTTATTAATCCACTTTGTTTTTATTTATCGCCCGTTGCCCTTTTTGTGGTATTATTTTACAGTTACACCAAAAGGTTTACCGCACTTTGTCACCTGGTATTAGGTCTTGGCTTATCATTGGCGCCCATAGGTGCATATATTGCTGTAACCGGTCAGTTTGCTTTGGTGCCGGTTTTGTATTCGTTAACCGTATTGTTTTGGGTAAGCGGTTTCGATATTATTTATGCCTTGCAGGATGAAGATTTCGACCGTGAAGAAAATTTACATTCCATTCCGTCGGCTCTTGGCATAAAAAATGCACTGAACGTTTCGGTTTTATTGCATGTATTTTCGGCAGCCTGCGTAATCTTACCCGTGTTCTTTACCGAATTTAGCTGGGTGTATTATGTTGGGATTGTATTTTTCTGCTCGATGTTAATTTATCAGCACCTGCTTGTAAAACCAAACGATATTAGCAAGGTAAACCGCGCATTTCAAACCTTAAATGGTTATGCTTCGGTGGTTTTTGCCATTTGCTTTTTAATAGACGCATATTTGAGACATAAATAAAAATGAATGAATTTGAGTTTTGAAGGATTGAATGCTTAGCCTTAAGCTTACCACAATCAGTCATACCATCATTCCATAATTAAACTAAACATGATCATCACCAAAAAACCAAGAACATATATTCCGCAGGATTTGACCATTACCTGGGAAAGCCTAGCCCCTATTTTTGACGAGCTCCAAAACCGCGGCATTGAAAATAAAGCAGCCATAGAGCAATGGCTAAAAGACCGCTCGGAGCTGGAAGCTGCTTTAGAAGAAGATTTTGCCTGGCGCTACATTAAAATGACCTGCGATACGGCTAACGAAGAGCTGGTTAAAAGTTTCCAGTATTTCGCGACCGAAATTTCGCCTAAAATCTCTCCGCTATCTAATGAGCTAAACAAGAAATTTGTAGAAAGTCCATACCTGGATGAGCTGGATAAGGAAAAATATTTCGTTTACAACAGGTCGGTTAAAAAAGCACTGGAACTTTTCCGCGAAGAAAATATCGAATTGTTTACCGAACTTCAGGTTAAGCAACAAAAATACCAGAGTGTTACCGGCGCCATGAGCGTAACCATTAACGGTCAGGAATACACCATGGAGCAGGCTTCTATCCTGGTAAAGGATTTGAACCGCGAAGTCCGCGAAAATGCCTGGAAAACGATCCAGCAACGCCGCCTGGTTGATAAAGACGATTTAAATATCCTTTTTGATGAACTGATTAAATTGCGCAATCAGGTAGCCTTAAACGCAGGTTTCGAAAACTACCGCGATTATATGTTTCAGGCTTTGGGCCGTTTTGATTATACCCCTCAAGATTGCTACGATTTTGCCAATGCCATAGAAAAGGAAATTGTGCCGATTTTGAAAGAACAGGCCGAAAAACGCAGGGAAGCACTGGGTTTAGAGGCTGTAAAACCATGGGATTTAGAAGTAAGTGTAAGCGGTAAACCTGCATTAAAACCTTTCAACAATGGCGCAGAACTGATTGATAAGAGTATTACCTGTTTCAATGCTATTGACCCAAAACTGGGAGAGAAACTGGCAACTATGAAAGCCAATAACCTTTTTGATGTAGAAAGCAGAAAAGGCAAAGCGCCGGGAGGCTATAACTATCCTTTGGCCGAAACCGGAGCCCCGTTTATTTTCATGAACTCGGCCAACTCACTCCGTGATTTAACTACAATGGTACATGAGGGCGGTCATGCTGTGCATACTTTTTTAACAGCAAATTTAGAATTGAACGATTTTAAACACTGCCCGTCAGAAGTTGCCGAATTAGCCTCTATGAGTATGGAATTGATTTCCATGGATAAATGGGATGTTTATTTCGATAATGAAGAAGATTTACTTCGTGCTAAAAAAGAACAACTGGCCGATGTGTTAAAAACATTGCCTTGGGTAGCGGTAATTGATCAGTTTCAACACTGGATTTATACCAACCCGAACCATACTGCTGCAGACCGCGAAGAAACCTTTAAACAAATTTACAACCGTTTTGGTGCAGGCTTTGCCAACTGGGATGGTCAGGAACAACAATTTGGCAATGTTTGGCAAAAACAGCTGCATTTATTCGAAGTTCCTTTTTACTATATCGAATATGCAATTGCCCAATTGGGTGCCATTGCCGTATGGAAAAACTACAAGGAAAACCCTGAAAAAGCATTAGACCAATACCTGGCAGCCCTTGCTTTGGGTTACACCAAACCCATGAACGAGATTTATGAAACTGCCGGCATTAAATTCGATTTCAGCGCCGAATATGTTAAAGAGCTTGCCAGCTTTGTAAAAGGAGAACTCGACAAACTGGGATAACATAAGGCCACAGGTTTAACGGTGGAAGGTTTTTCACTGAAAAAATAAAAAAAGTCGTAGCAAAATGCTACGACTTTTTTTTGATGTTTAAATCCGAAAAAACAAGCTGTTTTAATTTACCTGTTCCCTTTTTCTTACCCTTAAAATCATAAACATTACTATTAACGATATAACGATCATGATCAGATAGCTGTAGCTCAGATTGCGCTCATCTTTTGCCGGTACAAGGCTTACCACTGCATAACTCAAAAACGATACAATAACATAAGTAATACCGCCTGTTAAACCTCCGGCAATACCCGCATTTTTCGGAAATTTGCTCAAACAGAAAGTAAAGTAGTTGTTAAAGGTAAAACCAGCCCCAATGTGAATGATAAAGGCAAAAAAGATTAGCGAGTAAAGATTACTGATAAAATTAAGGCTCAGCATCATCAATATCACAAATACCAGCTGTAAAACCGAGTTAATGGCCAATCGCCTGAAAAAAGGACGGTTAATAGTTGCCTTACCTATAAAGCCACCTACCATCCAGGCAAAACCCAATACCAGTGAGCTATAACCTGCAATAACGGGCGAGAGGTGCAAATGGTGTTCGATGATAAACGGCCCCGTCATGTTGTAAACCATTACCATACAATAAGCCAACCCCAACATTACAATACCCAGCGTAAAACTGGTGGTTTTAATCATTGTAGCATAAATATTGGCTATTTTCTTCAACTGAAAATCGGTAAAATGTTTTAAGGTTTCGCCACTGAACATAAACTCGAGTAAGGCAAAAACCAAAGCAAAACCACCCAAAAAATAGAAGTTAGACTCCCAGCCAAAAACCGTTTGCAGGTAGCCCCCAATAAAAGGTGCTACAATAGGTCCGGTTGACCAGATAATGGAAAACAAACTGAGGTAATGCTTAAGCTGATCGCCCTCGAAAAGATCGACAAAATAGGCGCGTTTAGCCACCACAATAGCCCCAACGGTGAGCCCATGTATGATACGCATTAAATAAATGAGGTAAATGTTACGCGTGGTGGCAATGACAATACTCGCTGCAGCAAAAATCAACAGCGAATACAAGCCAATTTTATAACGGCCAAAGCTATCGAGCACACTCCCGATAAACAATTGTGCAACGCCATAACTAATCAAAAATATACTTAACGTAAGCTGAACCTGAACGTTGCTAACCTGCATTTCGCCAGCCATTGTGGGCAATGAAGGAATGTAAATATCGGTAGCAAAACCCGATAAGGGAATTAGGGCAAAAGCCAATATTGTGGCTATTCCCTGATGACGTTCTTTGATGTATTTAATGTCTAAAGTGCCCGTATTCATAAATATAAAAAATGTAGTTGTTTATATTCCAATCAAACAGGATTTTATGCCCGCATATTCTCTGTTTATATTGGATGAGGCAAAATTAATGCTTTCGTAGCGCTTAAAATTATGCAAATCAAATAAAGGCTTATGACGAGCAAATAATCGAACTTTTTGACATTAATTTCATAAAACACCAGCGATTAAGTTACATTGCATTCTCATCTCTCCACGCGTGTAATGAAATTTATATCCTGCTTTAAACGTTTTTAACCAAACTTTTTATAAGTTTGAAGAAACAATCAAGCAACAAATGTTCGAAAAGCTATTCAGAAAGAAATCCATTTCCAAGATATTACAAGATGCAGCAAAAGGCTATGGCGACCACGAAAACACTTTACATAAAACCCTCGGTGTACGCGATTTAACCGCCTTTGGTATTGCAGCTATTATTGGTGCTGGTATTTTTAGTACGATTGGTAAAGCCAGTGCCGATGGTGGTCCGGCGGTAATTTTTCTGTTCATTTTTACAGCTGTTGCCTGTAGTTTTGCAGCTTTCGCCTATGCCGAATTTGCCTCAATGGTACCGGTTTCGGGCAGTGCCTATACCTATTCTTACGTGGCTTTCGGCGAATTAATCGCCTGGATTATTGGCTGGTCGCTCATTATGGAATATTCCATCGGAAACATTACCGTAGCCATATCCTGGTCTGATTATTTTACAGGTTTACTCTCTACCATCAAAATACCACCTTTGGGCATTGATGGTATCCATGTACCCGATTGGATGACCATGGATTACCTGAGCGCTTACAATGGCCATAAACATGCCGAAGCTTTATTGGCGGCAGGCAAAAATTTAGCCGATTTAGATTCTGCCACAGCCCTTGCTAACAATGCCTGGCTTACTGCACCTAAAATTGGTGGTTTCCACCTGGTAGCCGATATCCCGGCTTTAGCGATTATCATTTTAATTACCTGGTTAATTTACCGCGGAATGAAAGAAAGCCGTAACGCCAGCAATGCGATGGTAGTGGTTAAACTGGCTGTAATTTTACTGGTACTGGCTGTAGGTATATTTTACGTAGATACTAAAAACTGGAATCCCTTTGCACCAAATGGCGTTTCGGGTATATTAAAAGGTGTTTCGGCGGTATTTTTTGCTTATATCGGCTTCGATGCTATTTCTACCACAGCCGAAGAATGTAAAAACCCACAGCGCGATTTACCGCGCGGGATGATGTGGGCCATTATCATCTGTACACTGCTTTACGTAGCTATAGCGCTGGTTTTAACAGGTATTGTAAAGTCTGATACTTTAGCCGTTGGCGATCCATTAGCCTTTGTTTTCGATCAGATTGATCTCAAATTAATGAGTGGAATTATTGCCGTGAGTGCTGTTTTTGCTATGGCCAGTGTACTTTTGGTTTTCCAGATGGGTCAACCTCGTATATGGATGAGTATGAGCAGGGATGGATTGTTACCGAAATCTTTTTCAAAAATCCACCCAAAATACAAAACACCTTCGTTTGCCACAATTGTGGTAGGCTTTGTGGTTGCTGTTCCATCGTTATTCATGAACCTCACCATCGTTACCGACCTTTGCTCTATCGGAACGCTTTTCGCTTTCGTACTCGTATGTGCTGGTGTATTGGTCTTGCAGAACAGACCAGATGTACAACGTGGAAAATTCAAAATCCCTTATGTAAACAGTAAATTTATCGTTCCTGTTATTTTTATCGGAAGCATTGTATTTGCCTTTACACAATATGGAAAGGAAACCAAAGCTTTCTTCTTTAATTCCCCTAAAACGGTTGAAACTGTAAATTTTGTCACTTCATTAAATGGCGAAGAACTTAAAATTGTTAAGGAAGAAATTGTAAAAAATTCAGCTCCGCAGATCATCCTTGCCGAAAAAGTAGATGCAGAATCTTACCTAAGTGCATTACCTGGTGATCGTTACGAGCAGTTTATCGCTGCATCGAAGGTTAGCGTTGAAAAGAAATATGAAAGCGGCTGGAGCCTCTTTAAACACAAAATACCTATGTGGATTTTCCTGATTATCTGCGTAATCATTACCTTTTATTGCATCACTAAAAACCTGTCATTAATCCCGGTTTTAGGATTGATCAGTTGCTTGTACATGATGTGCGAACTGGGCATCTCGAACTGGATTGGCTTCGGCATCTGGCTGGTTGTAGGCCTGGTTGTGTATTTTGCTTATGGGTATAAGCATAGTAAATTGGCAAGTCAGGAGGTTTAAAAGATCGATATGACTATTTTTGAAAAAATAGAAAAGCATCAGGCAGAGAGAAATTACGTCAAAATTAAAAGAGACGTTGGCAACAAGTCGTACAAGCTTTCACATGGCTATATTTTAGATCACTCATTTGATTTTATACTGATTATTGAAAATGATGATTTTGTTTTTAACGGATTTCAGATATTCCCAATTGCCTCTATAGCCAAAATTAGAAACAACGATTATGATCAGTTTTTTGACGGGATTATGGAGCAGGAAGGTCAGAAAAAACTGATTACAATCCCCCATCATATTGATCTCGAGAATTGGAAAACGATCTTCACTTCTATAAAGCAAACTAATTTAAATTGTGCCATAGAAAATGAAAATGATGACCTGTTCTTTTTTAGAATCGGAGAAATTACAAAAGTAAAAGAAAGAAGCTTAAAAATTTTGAATTTCGACCCTGCAGGCTATTTGGATGAGGAGCCAACAAAGATAAAATATAAAGAAATTTCAGCTGTTTCTTTTGATGATAATTACACCAATACGATGAGTAAATACCTAAGGGTAAGGGAGTAATTTAACAATTCACTAATCGGTCGGTGAAGACACCAACCGATAGATCATCTTTCTATTGGTCGGTGTCCTCACCGACCAACTGATTTGATCCATTAATTTGATCCCCGCACTTCTTTTACCTTATTCTGTAGTTCGCTTTCTCACCGACCAACTTATTTACCCGCTTTTTTGTATCTTGTATCAAAAGTTGTCCCTGCAGCTAATTTGAAACTATGTACATCTACCACAAAAGACAGGGGCAAATGGATTACAATTATCCATATTTTTATACAGATACGATCTGTAATTTTGCTCATTTATTAGTTGATGACCATTTAAAAATGATCGTTATCAATTCATTGAAATTTTTAGTTTTTCGAAAAGTTATTGAGGTTTATGGCTACGTAATCATGCCCAACCATATCCATGTAATCTGGAATATGCTAAAAATAAATGGAAAGGAAAGCCCTGCTGCAAGTTTTACAAAATTTACTGCACACGAATTTAAGAAATATCTAGCGGCCAACAATCCCCTCCTATTAAATCAATACCATTCTGAAAAGAATGACAGATCCTACCAGTTTTGGAAAAGAGATCCGCTGGCTATCCCACTGAGTCGTGAAAGTATTCTAATTCAGAAATTAGATTATATCCATGATAATCCCATTCAGGAGAAATGGAATTTATCGGCACAGCCAGAAGATTATAGATGGAGTAGCGCAAACTTCTATGAAACGGGAGTTGATGAATTTGGCTTCCTTACACACTTTATGGAGTAATTTATTTCGGTCGGTGAAGACACCGACCGATAGAATATCTAATGGTGGTGTCCTCACCAACCAAAGTAGTTTGAGGTTCTACGAAGACTTTTTCTTAAAAAGAAAAGTCGTCAAAATAACCAAACCAATTCCCGAAAGGATGAGGTAGTATTCGCTATGCGGCAAGCCATTTACTTTTGCTGCAGGACCTGCAATAAATAAAACTATCGCAAGCAAAATAATTAGATTCCTACCCATTAAACCGGTAATCTGTTCAATTCAATATCATCTGGCGTAACAAAAATCAGCGGCACTTTCTCCACATCTACGTAACTGCTATCCAAACCAAAACTCCGCTCTTCTGATAAACTTAAACGTTTCAGGATAAAGTAATAATCCATAATTGTACGTTCATAGAAACTCAGTTTGGTAAATTTAGATAAGTGTTTTTCTAAAAGCACAAACCTGAAATCGCCGGCAATTTTATGTTTGTTTAGCGAGGTGTATTGACTCGTGATGTCAATTTCACCGTTTTTTACCAGTTCTTCAACTACTTTACGATAAAGTAAGTTAACACGTTGCTCAATTCTGAAACCTAATTTAAAGTCGATCCTGATCAGTTTACCAGGAATCAGGAACTCTACTTTATAATCTAAAGTATAAGGTTCGTCCATCACATCAACATGCACCAACCAATACACATCGGCACGTTTGGGCTCTTTTTGAATAATAGAATAGATGATTTTCGATTCAATTTCGGTTTTGAAATTGGCGCTGGTTAAGTACACCAGTTGTGAAGAATATTTCGGTACAGATTCATCACTACTCAACTCACTCAAAATCTGATAGTAATCTTCTATTTCTACGTATTTTACAAATCTGTTTTTGATTTTACGGGCTACAAACCAGCTCCACATTACGGTAAAGAGTGCCGAACCAATAAGTACAGTAAGCCAACCACCATCAGAGAACTTATGCAGGTTACTAAAAAGGAAGGTACCTTCAATCAATACATAAACTGAAATAAAAATAGCGATAAGGTATTTCGGGAATCGCTTGCTCCTCAAATATACACTAACCAAAATGGTGGTCATTAACATTGCTATGGTGATAGAAAGCCCGTATGCGGCATCCATTTTAGACGATTCTTCCCAGAAGAACACGATACTGCAACAGCCTAACCAGAGCATCCAGTTAATCGAAGGTACATACAACTGTCCTTTTGAAACAGATGGATAAACGATTTTAATCTTCGGCCAAAGGTTTAAACGTACAGCTTCCGAAATCAGCGTAAAAGAGCCACTAATCAACGCCTGACTGGCAATCACCGCAGCCATAGTGGCCAATATTACCATCGGTACCTGGAAATGACTCGATATGATCTGGAAAAACGGGTTCATTTTAGAGCTGGGTACGAAAGTACCTTCGTTCTGTAAAATCCATACCCCTTGTCCCAGGTAGTTTAAAATGAGTGTAATTTTAACAAAAATCCAGCTGATCCTGATGTTATTGCGACCGCAATGCCCCAAATCCGAGTAAAGTGCCTCGGCTCCGGTTGTACATAGAAAAACGCCTCCCAGAATAATAAAAGCTTTACTGTTAGTAGCCAGCAGGTGCACAGCATAATAAGGATTAAGCGCTCGTAAAATGCTGAAATCTTTAACAATAAACAGTAATCCGGCAACCCCCAAAACGGTAAACCACACAAACATTACCGGTCCAAACAGTTTTCCAACCAGGTTGGTACCAAATTGCTGGATTACAAAAAGCACGGTTAAAATGGCGATTACCACCGGTACAACAGGAATATCGAACTTATTGGTTAATCCCTCAATGGCCGAAGTTACCGTAATACTGGGAGTAATAACCCCATCGGCAAGCAAGGCACAACCACCCACTATGGCGGGTAAAATTAACCATTTGGCCTTTTTACGCACCAATGAGAACAGCGAAAATATTCCTCCCTCACCCTTGTTATCGGCCCTCAGGGTTATAATAACATATTTAACAGTTGTTTGTAAAGTTAGCGTCCAGATGATACAGGAAAGTACCCCGAGTACAATATCGTTGGTAATTGTTCCCGGATGTGAAGCCACGCCATCTTTTACGCCTAAAATACTGGTGAAAATTGCGTTGAGGGTATACAATGGTGATGTACCAATATCGCCGAATACAATTCCCAAACTAATTAGAACCCCACCAGCGGTTAACGCGTTGACATTTTTATGATTTGACACTTCGTTGATTATTTAAGTGGGGCAAAAGTAATCTAACTATAACAATTTAACAACCAAATTATTGTGTATTTTCAACACTTTGAAATTTAAATATTATTGTTAAATTGTGTTAAATTATGGCTTTTAAACAAAATGTTTAATTTCTTTGTTTTAAATTAATACATTTGCATTACCAATTTGATGAAACTCTACACTAAGACAACGTTGCTCACCAAACTAGCCTGCACATTGTGCATGGTTTTGTTATGCAGCGTAAATTCTTGGTCGCAACAGGCTGATAGCATTAAGATTAGCCTTAAAAACAGAGCCAAAAAAGTAAGCAGAATCCCCGAAATTAAAGCCAATATTACCCCTTATAAACCGCTTTACATGTCAATTGGTGGCAGTGGTTTATTCAATTCTTATTCTACTACCCCCAGGGCTGCAACCGTTACCCCAAAAGATAAATTACTGACGATTGTAAAAATATACCCCAATCCAGTTGAAGATCAGCTAAATATTATTCTTTCTATTGGTAAAGATGGTACACAAACTACCATAAAAATTATCGATTTACTGGGTAACGAAGTAGCTACTTTATCAAATGAGCGCTTAAACGCCGGCGAGCAAACCAAATCCTTTACCATCCCGAGCAGAATTAATGCGGGTATCTATTTTTTAAGAGTTATTGCCGGAACAGAAAGCCAGGTAAAACGCATCTCAGTTTTATAACACCATTTTCTTTTCTATTTTTGAATTTGACCCGGGTTTAACCCAGTCTATTTGCTTACACCACAATTTTTAAAGATGAAAATCATAGCCATTGGCCGCAACTACGCCGAACATGCCAAAGAACTGAACAATCCGATTCCAACTACACCGGTAATTTTTTTGAAACCCGATACTGCTGTACTAAAAGACAACAAACCTTTTTACCTGCCCGATTTTTCCGATGACGTACATTACGAGCTCGAAGTAGTTTTAAAAATCTGTAAGGAAGGAAAACACATTGCCGAAAAATTTGCCGCCAATTACTATGACGAAGTGGGCTTAGGTATCGACTTTACTGCGCGCGATATCCAGAGCAAACACAAAGAAAAAGGATTACCCTGGGAACTGGCCAAAGCGTTCGATAACTCTGCCCCCATCAGCCTTTTTACCCCCAAAAGCGATTTCGAAGACCTTTACAATTTAAATTTCGAGTTAAAAATAAACGGAGAAAGCCGTCAGGTTGGCCATACTAAAGACCTGCTCTTCTCGTTCGAGAAGATAATCAGCTTTGTTTCGCAATACATTACTTTAAAAAAAGGCGATTTAATTTTTACCGGAACCCCCGAAGGTGTGGGTAAAATAAACAAAGGCGATAAATTAGAAGCCTGGCTGGAAGGCAAACAACTACTAAATTTTGATGTAAAGTAACGAATGACTAAAAATCCGATCCTCCTTTTCAGTAAACTTGCGCTCTTATTTTTATCAGCTTTTAATTTCGCACAGGCACAACAGATTTTCAGCACCAATAAATACCCTATTACCGATTTCAGGCAACCGTTAGATATTACCCCTCCTGCCCTCGCAGGTTCTTTTGGCGAAATCAGGGGAAACCATTTCCACTCTGGTATCGATTTCAGAACCAACCAGCGGGAAGGTTATCCGGTATACGCCGTTGCCGATGGTTATATTTCGCGGCTAAGGGTACAAAACAGTGGCTTTGGTCAGGCACTTTACATTAACCACCCCAATGGTTTCACCACAGTTTATGGTCATTTGCAGCGTTTTGCACCTAAAATTGCAACCGTGGTTAAAAACCTCGAATACGAAAAGAAATCGTTCGAAATTGATGAATTTCCTGATGCAACCTTAATCCCGGTACACAAAGGCGAAATTATTGCCTGGTCGGGCAACCGTGGCAGCTCTGGCGGACCGCATTTACATTTCGAAATCAGGGATACCAAGACTGAAGAAACCATCAATCCACAGTTTTTTGGCATTATTATTCCCGATAATATCCCCCCGGTTATCCATGGGCTTTACGTTTACCGCCTAAACGGAAAAACCTTTAACGAATTTACCCCAAAACAAGCCATCGCCATTTCGGGTGGAAGTGGCCAGTACAAAACAACAGCACCAATCAGTTTAACCGGCGAGGTGGGCTTTGGCATTGTAGTAACCGACAGGCACAATGGTTTATCGGGCACCAATGGTGTTTACTCTATCCAACTGGAACTCGATGGCAAGAAAATTTACACTTCGGCATTAGAACGTTTCGCCTTTGAAGACAGTAAAGCCATTAATTCCCATATCGATTATCCAACTTATATCAATACGAAGAGAAGCATTCAAAAAAGCTTTGTTGACCCTGGTAATCCATTAAAAATATACAGCGGTTTGGTAAATAACGGCAGAATCAATTTTAACGATAGTGCTCCCCACCAGTTGCGTTATATCATTACCGATTCGAAAGGGAATTCATCTGTTTTACCCTTTACAGTAAATGCAGGAACAGCACCTGTAGCAGCACCAACTATTCCGCCTGGTATCATTTATCCATACAATAAGGTTAACGAGTTTAATAATGAAGATATTAAGGTGGTTTTCCCGATGGGCACTTTATACAACGACCTCAATTTCAGCTACAAAAAACTACCTAAACCAGCTGGCAATGCCTGGTCGGCTATACACCAGATCCATAACCGTTACACCCCGCTTCATATTGGCTTCGATTTATGGATCAAAGCAGATAATCTGCCAGAAAATTTAAGGAGCAAGGCCCTGATTGTAAATACAAATGGTTCATCGCAGGGCGGTAGTTTCGATAACGGTTTTGTGAAAGCCACCCCAAAAAACTTTGGCAGCTTTTACATTGCTGTTGATACTATTGCGCCGAGAATTGTAACAGTCAATATTTCCGAGGGCCGTAATATGGCTGGTTTATCGAAAATGACTTTCAAAATCAGCGATAATTTATCCGGAATTAAAAGTTTTAACGGTTATATAGATGGCAAATGGGTTTTAATGGAATTTGATGCCAAAACCGCTACACTTTGGCACAGTTTCGACGAACGGACAAGCAGTGGTAAACACAGCCTCGAACTGGTGGTAACTGATATGAAAGAAAACACCAGGCATTATAGCGTGGGCTTTTCGAGGTAAGCCTGAAATAATCAAATCACAAGCACCAATTATCAAACCTGGTACAAACCCTTTATTACTAAATAATCAAATCACAAGCACCAATTATCAAACCGGGCACAAATCCGTTATTACATAATAATCAAATTACAAGCACAAATTATCAAACCTGGCACAAACCTTTAATTGGTTAGTTCTGTTAACAGAAACTTTGATAATTGGTTATTGGCATTTGATAATTGAATATTGGTGCTTGGTTATTGGTACTTGGTTATTGATCATTTAAATATCGGTTATTAATTAATGTAAAGTCATCTTTTAACATATATTGAACACGATAATGGTTTAAACTGTTTAACTTGCAACATTCAATCATTTTATCAGTCAAAAATTCAATCATTTATAATATGGCAGAGTTAAAAGAAGGTGATCAGGCACCTGCAATTACATCAAAAGATCAAAATGGCATTGAGGTATCGTTAAGCGATTATAAAGGAAAAACAGTTGTGCTTTATTTTTACCCGAAAGACGATACTCCAGGCTGCACCGCCGAAGCTTGTGATTTTAGAGATAACTATCAGGGCTTACAGGCTAAAGGCATTTTGGTTTTGGGGGTTAGTGTTGATGACGAAAAATCGCACCAGAAGTTTGTAACCAAACACAATTTACCTTTTACCCTATTGGCCGATACCGATCAGAAAATCGTAAACGATTATGGCGTTTGGGCCGAGAAAAACATGTACGGCAAAAAGTATATGGGTACCGTACGTACAACTTTTATTATTGATGGCGAAGGCAAAATTGCTCACATCATTAATAAAGTTGACACTAAAAATTCAACACAGCAAGTACTCGATTTAATCAATAACTAATTATGATATAGCAAGTAAAATATTAACTTTGCTATGTAACAACAACCTCTAATTTTAATGAAACATACAATTAAAGAGCTAGAAGATATTGCCTCTCAGATCAGACGAGATATCGTTAGAATGGTTCACGGATGTCAGTCTGGCCACCCTGGTGCCTCACTTGGATGCACAGACTTTTTTACCGCTTTATACTTCGAAGTAATGAACCACAAAACCGACTTCACCATGGAAGGTGCAGGCGAAGATTTGTTTTTCTTATCTAACGGTCACATTTCTCCGGTTTGGTACAGTACTTTGGCTCATGCAGGCTATTTTGACAAAAGTGAATTGGCAACTTTCCGTAAACTAGACTCTAGATTGCAAGGTCACCCAACTACACACGAACATTTACCAGGAATCCGTGTAGCTTCAGGCTCACTAGGCCAGGGCTTATCTGTTGCTATTGGTGCAGCTTTAGCCAAAAAATTAAACGGCGATAAATCTATCATCTTTGCATTATTGGGTGATGGAGAATTACAGGAAGGCCAAAACTGGGAAGCAGCAATGTTTGCTCCATTTAATAAAGTAGACCACTTAATTGCTTCTGTTGATTATAACGGTCAGCAAATTGATGGCCCTACAAGCAAAGTACTTGCTTTAGATGATTTACAAGCTAAATTCGAAGCTTTCGGATGGCATGTAATCAATACCGATGGTAACGATATGCAATCAATTGTTGAAGGTTTACACTATGCTAAAACTTTAACAGGAAAAGGTAAACCAATCTTAAATTTAATGAGCACACAAATGGGTGCAGGCGTAGATTATATGATGGGTACGCATAAATGGCACGGTACAGCACCAAACGACGAACAGTTGGCTGCTGCTTTAGCTCAATTACCAGAAACTTTAGGGGACTACTAAAACCAGATTGGGATGTGAGATATGGGATTTGAGTCTCATATCTAATATCTAAAATCTGATATCAAAGAAATAATGAAAAAATACACATATACAGAAAAAAAAGATACACGTTCGGGATTTGGCGCTGGCTTACATGAAGCAGGCAAGAAAAACGAAAATGTGGTTGCCTTATGTGCCGATTTAGTTGGATCGCTTAAAATGGATGCTTTTATTAAAGATTTTCCAGAGCGTTTTACACAGGTTGGTATTGCCGAAGCGAACATGATTGGTATTGCAGCCGGTATGACTATTGGCGGTAAAATTCCTTTCACCGGTACTTTTGCCAACTTTTCTACAGGCCGTGTTTACGATCAGATTCGTCAGTCTGTAGCTTACTCAAACAAAAACGTAAAAATCTGTGCTTCGCATGCGGGTTTAACCCTTGGCGAAGATGGTGCAACACACCAGATTTTAGAAGATATTGGTTTAATGAAAATGTTGCCGGGTATGGTGGTAATTAATCCTTGCGATTATAACCAAACCAAAGCAGCAACTATGGCCATTGCCGAATACGAAGGACCAGTTTACCTGCGTTTTGGTCGTCCAGTTATCCCTGTATTTACAGATCCTGATCAAAAATTCGAGATTGGTAAAGCCTGGATGGTTAACGAAGGTACCGATGTAACCATTATTGCAACCGGTCACATGGTTTGGAAAGCAATCGAAGCCGGGGAAAAACTGGCAGAACTGGGTATTGATGCGGAAATTATAAATATCCACACCATTAAACCTTTAGATGACGAAGCAATCTTAAAGTCAGTGAAAAAAACTGGTTGTGTAGTAACCTGCGAAGAGCATAACAAATTTGGTGGTTTAGGCGAAAGCGTTGCCCGTTTGTTAACTACTGAATTGCCAACTCCGCAAGAGTTTGTAGCCACTAACGATACTTTCGGCGAAAGCGGAACACCGGATCAATTAATGGCTAAATACGGATTAGATGCCGTTAACATTGTTGAAGCTGTGCAAAAAGTAATCGGCAGAAAAAAATAGAGTTAAAATTTAACTGCAAAGACACCAGGAGCACCGAGCATAACCAAACCTTTGTGTTCTTAGTGTCTTTGTGGTTTTATAATTATCATAAATGAGACAAGTTGAAGATTCAGAAATTCTTGAAATGTTTGCCGTCGAGAAGACCCGTAATGAAGCCTTTAACCTGCTTTTAAAAAAATATCAGCAAAAAATTTACTGGCACATCAGGAGATTGGTACTCAATCACGACGACTGCGACGATCTTTTGCAGGAAGTATTTGTTAAAGTTTGGAAAAACCTCGATAAATTCAGAAGTGATTCACAACTGTACACCTGGATCTACCGCATTGCTACCAACGAATCGATCACTTTTTTAAACAAGCAAAAGCAGAAAAACAATACTCCTTTAGATGAAGTTTCATCTGAGCTAGCCGATAATCTGGTTGCTTCATCGTATTTCAACGGCGATAAACTCGAATTAAAACTGCAAAAAGCCATCCTCACTTTGCCTGAAAAACAACGCATTATCTTCAATATGAAATATTTTGATGATATGAAATATGAAGAAATTTCGGAGGTACTTGGCACTTCTGTAGGTGCTTTAAAAGCATCGTTTCATATTGCGGCAAAAAAAATTGAAGCTTTTATTACAAATGATGAAATTGAATATTAAACCTTTTCACCTGAATTGTATCATATATCTGTGATGAACGAGAATTTAGAAAATAACGATTGGATAAACGAAGCCCCTACCCTTGCAGCAATGGGCAAACGGAATCCTTTTGCCGTTCCGGATGGATATTTCGAAGGTGTTGAAGAGCAAGTTCTTACTGCTGTTTTTTTAGATGGCCTGAAGGATAAAACAAACCAGAATAGTTTTGAGGTTCCGCAAAATTATTTTGAAGATTTAACGGAACGCATTGAAATGCGGATCAGCCTGTCGGAAATGCCAAAAGCACAACCGTTTGCTGTACCGGAAAACTACTTTGATACTTTACAAAGTAGAATTAATAGTAAAATTGCAGCAGAAACACCTAAAAAGGCAGCTAAGATTGTTCCGCTATGGAGAAGAAACATAGTTAAATATGCAAGCGCGGCCTGTTTTGTTTTAATGGCAACATTTGGGGCTTATTTTTATCAAAATAATCCATCGGTACCGGTAGCAAAAACACCAACAGCCGATCTTGCCAATGAGCAATTGCTTTATGATATTGATGAGAATACCATTATTGAGCATTTAGAGGCTCAGAATACCAACTCATCAAAAACGAATGCTGCGTCAGATACAGAAATGGAAAACTATATCCTGAATCATTTTTCATCAAATGATTTATCACAGGAACTAAATAATTAATTAAGAAATGAAGAATTTACTTTTTGTTGCTTTAATGTTTCTATTACCCGCTACAGTTTTGGCACAAAAACCAAAAGGAGAAGAAATAGAATCGCTTAAAATTGCGTTTTTTACCCAAAAACTAGATTTATCACCCGAAGAGGCGAAGATTTTCTGGCCAATTTATAACGATATGCAGGCCGAACAAAACGCTTTACGTAAAGAGCGCATGCAAAAAATGATCTCGTTCAGAAAAGTAGATGAAATAGATAATTTAAGCGATGCACAGGTTCAGACCTTAATCACCAGCGAATTTGATTTTAAACAAAGGGATCTTAATCTCGATAAAAAATATTACAACAAGCTTAAATCTTCGCTACCGATTAAAGTTGTTGGTAAATTTTACCGGGCGCAGGAAGCATTTAAGCGCGAACTGCTTAACAGATTTAGAGGCGGCCAAAGGCCCTAAAGAAATAAGACTTACAGCGATGTAGGTCTTTTTTGTTTAAAGCTTATTTGATAGACATTGAAATATTAAAACTAACATATCTGCCTAAAATAGATGATGAATAACTCGAAGCAGAGATTTCATTAATATTTAAATTGGTAAAAGCTTTAAGATTAGCGAGATTTTTCCCTTGAATACTGTATTTAAAATTTCCTTTAGTAGGGTTGTACTGCAGCTCAGCATCAATTAAGTTAAATTTTTGATGATTCATCCTGTAGTAGTTATAAGATAAAATATTAAAAATTCGATCACTTATTTTATACCTGTATTCCAGTATATAATGATAAGCCTTATTTTGTGCAACCTGCTCTCCTCTACTTTTGGTTGTATTGATTTGCAGCTCTGCACCCAATCCAAAATTTATCGGCAAATTAAACCCTGTATTAATTTTTAGCAGTGCAGTTTGATTAAAAGTATGATATTCATTTATTTCATTAACCGCTTTACTGAAATAGGTTAAAAAAGTGGGAGCGTAATTTGCAGTAACAGACATGGATAAAACTGGAAAAAATTTCTTTGCATTGAGGTTAGTTGTTATTGTTTTCACCCCTTTATAGGCTTCTTTCCTGGTGTAATTTAAAGTATTTGCAAATAAGTTGGTATACAGAAAACCATTGGAACTATAGCTCCCGTTTATACCCAAATTGAAGGTAAAATAGCTGTTGGCAAAATCATTAAAATTATAATTCATGCTTAAATTGTGCATGTTGTAATTATAAAATTGCGTTAAACCATTGTTAAAACTACGGAGATCGGTAAGGATACTATTTTCATAATACTCAATTGGTTGAGGATTTATGTTTTTATACTGATAGTTTAAGGAAATTAGCTGTATATCAGATAATTTATAAGAAAAAGCCAAACTTGGCTCTAAAATAAGATATTTACTATCCTTCCCCATATTTTTTAGCAATTGCAAAGTCGATTTTAACTGTACCTGTATTTTAACAGGATCCTTATCATATACGTATTTACCGGTAATATAACTTTGATTTAGCCTAAAGAAATTATCATTCCTGAAATTGCCACCAATGGATTGCTTGTTGCCATTATACTCGCCAAACAAGTTCGATTTAATATTAAAATGATTCAGCTCATTGCCAAGGTTTAAATATAAGAAATTTGTATTGTAGCGTTTTAATCCTTCAAAGTCCAGTTTCAACTTAAAATTGGTATTGTTTACAAGCTGATTTAGGTTTTGTGTTCCCCTAAAAACCGGAATATGTTGGTAAAGCAGTGAGTTGGTTTGATAATTTTGATCAACATCATCGGCCAAAACTCGGGCCGAAAGTAAATAAGCCGTTGTTTGGTTCACCTTGACGGTATATTTTAACTGGGCATTTATATTCCTGTTTAAATCAACCTGATCTTGCAAAATACTATCGCCAGCAACATTATTGAATAAAGAAAAAGCTGTACTGTTAAATTTTTCAGGTATTTGCCTGTAAGATAGTTTTGCCCACAAACGGGCATTGCTTTTTACCAGATAATCGGAACTAAAGTCTGCTTTAAGCGTTTTGTTTAAACTGGTTCTATTGTCATTATCTTCGATATGTACATAGTTTGGTGAAAAATAAGTACGCTGCATACTGGTCTGGCCGTACAGCTTATTCCATACATAATATAAGGAGTAACTGATTTTAAATTTATCGCTAAATCTGGTTATTGCATTTACACTGCCTTGAGTAGTATTATTCAATGTATATGAACTTCCATCGAAAGGATTATAAGTACCTACTTCATGACGAATGATTTGATTATTGCCGGTAAATGCCCTATTCTCGTCTACAAGTTCCAGAGTGTTATTATTAGCTGCTACTTAAATTATTATGGTTAGCAAAGGCGAAGGCTTTCGTTCTGTTAATGAAAGAAATCAGGTTAGTAGACAACATTCTTCGTTGGTTCGTTCCCAAGCCTGCATCAATACTTCCTACTATTTTCTTTACTCCCTTATCCTTTATCTTCAGGTTCAAAACAATATCGTCGCTATTGATAATACCTTTAAGTAAATTATCTTCAACATAATGCTCCAATGCCTGTACTTCCTCAACAAATTCAGGCTTTAGATTTTTGGTAATGGCCTTATACCCCTCACCTGTTAAATCATCACCTTCCAATAATACCTTGCTAATTTTCTTACCTTTAAAAAAGATGGTTCCATCTTTATTTACCTCCATGCCAGGCATTTTTTTTAGAACACTTTCCAGATTTCTATCTTCAGGACTCGTAAAACGCAATACATTGTATTTTGTAGTGTCGTTATTTACCTCAACGGCATTAGGCGCTTTAATATAAATTTCATCAAGCTGTTTTTTATCTTCCTTTAAATTGAAATTATGCTGAAAAATAGCTTGTTTTAAAAGATCAGTCCTACTTACAATCAATGTATCTCTTTGATAACCGATATAGGCAGCAATTAAAAGGAATTTATCGGATTGGCTTATTTCGCAGCTAAGTTTATAATTTCCTTCTTCGTCAGAAAAGCCGTAAGTAAAGAGGTCTTCGTTTCCAAAAATTTTAAGTTGGATCGAAGCAGAGGGAAGTTTCTCAGTTCCAGATATTACAGAACCGGTTAACTGTACAGATTGTGCTAGAGATAGATGATGGATAAAAATAACAAACAAAAAGATGAAAAATTTGCTCATTAAAATTTTTCTTGTTTTTCGGGCATATGTATGTTTATCTTTCCGGTAATACCTTCATGTGTGGCTTGTTCAACTCTCGATAGTCTAATATAATCCTCAATTTTTTTATTATACAAAATTCTAAATTCCTTATATGTAACAGCTTTATCTTTTTCATAAGCTAAGGGAATGTCAATTATTTTATTTTCAAATCTTGCTTTCAAATCAATACCAGTTAATTCGTATAAAAAATCAGATTCTGTGTCTTTAATCATAACGATTAAGCCAGGTAAACCACAAAATTTCCATGGACCATTTTGAATAGGAACTTCTTCAGCATACCAAGCTTCATATAATCTTCCTCTAAATGCGGTTTCTGCTTTTCTACAATTAAGATTCCCTATTTTCTTCTTTTCCTTTAATATCTTCCACTTAAAATTATTTAAAGTATCTGTTAAGATTACTTTTTTAGTACCAATATAATCAGATAGCAACATTTTTTTCTTTGAAAAATCTTTATAAACAAAAGTTGGTTTTCCTGATTTAAGTATCCGAACTTGATTTAAATCATCGACAGGAATATTGCCACCTGGATTTTTTGGCTTAATCCTCAATTCCACAGAATTCAATTTATCAAAATAGATAATTAAATTCTGTTGCATCTTTTTGCCGAGATTTTTCTCATTAACGATTAGTTTATAACTAACAGTACCTCTTTGCGCGTTTGCACAGAACGAATGAAGAACAAAAATTAGAGGGAAAAAAATTAATAAATATTTTCTAAGCACAATACATCATTTAAGATTTGATAGCCAAATTTAATTCGCTACATCACAATCAACTATATTCTAGTCTATGGTAAACCTTCATAGTAAATTGAAACATAAACGAACTAATTACTTTAGACTTAATTTCACAATAAAAAAACAGAGCCATTACATGTGGCTTTGAAATAAAAATACTTCACATCTACTGTTATATTTTCAGGTATGTTAGCTGACACCCAATTAGTTCCTGGCATCTTCATTTACTGCGGAAAAACTGAGCTATCACCAGTAGCGATATGGTAAAACGTCCTCGCAAGTCCTAATGCATGTTCACATGTGTCAGCTGTCACATCAGCTGGTCCCCAGATTACCCCGCCATCTTCATTTACAACGGTATAATGCACTGTACATTCCTTTAAGTTTGAAGAGTTTTTTTCAGCAAACGTAGTTAAGTTCATCAGACACATCATTCCAACAAATAATAATTTCTTCATTTTTTTAAGTTTTAAGGTTAATTTATTTGATTAATTATACCTCAAACCTCATTGATAAAAATCTAAAATAAAATTTTCTGCACCGATTACCACCTAATCGACACGAACAACCATCCAGTAGACATGAACGACCGTCTAAGGTTTTTTGAAGATTTTCTCCATTTGGTAATTTGAAATCGAACGATTAACTTAGTTGTTAACATCCCTGAATTAATTAATTGTTGTCTTAAATATTTAGGGAATATGTATACCTGTCTTATTATCGATGATGAACCATCAGCCTTAGAAATTATTACCGATTATGTTGCGGCACATTCACAATTAAAACTCCTGAAATCCTACAGCATTGCAGAAACTGCAGGCAAAGAAATTGAGCATATAACAAAGACGGTTGATGTAATTTTTCTCGATATCGAAATGCCGGGCATAAACGGCATTGATCTCGCCAAACTGATCAAACATAAAACAAGAAAACTTGTTTTTACTACTGCTCACGCCAATTATGCTATTGATTCGTATGAACTGGAAGCCGATGCATTTTTATTGAAACCATTTTCACAACTAAAATTTGATCAGACAATTAAGAAAATATTCTCATTACCTACCCCTTCACAAACGAATAAAACTGAAGATTTTGTCCTTTTAAAAAGTTCAGAGCAAAGAAATAGGTTTATCAAAATTAAACTGGATAAGATTTATGCTGTTGAAGCCCAGCAGCACGAAATCAAAGTTCATTTAGAGCAAGAGATTATTTTCTCCAATTCAAGTTTTGCAGAAGCTTTAACTTTATTACCTCCCGAAAAAGGTTTTTCGCAAATCCACAGGTCATTTATTATCGCTGAAAATCAAATTAAAACGCTCGAAAGGTCGTATGTTATTTTAAACAACGATACCAAACTTAATATTGGGAGGAAGTATCTCAGTTTTTATCACAAGCTATCCAGGAAAGACCAGAATTTTCTGTAAATGCTTACTTTTGCGGTATGCTTACCCAACGTCAGTTGTTTTTACAACACAATGCGCAAACCTCTCCGGAACCTTTAATGCTCGAATTTGTAAGGGCACAGGGAATTTACATTTACGATGCACAAGATAAGAAACACATCGACCTGATTGCAGGCATCGGTGTAAGTAATGTTGGCCATTGCCATCCAAACGTGGTTAAGGCCATAAAGGAGCAGGTAGAAACCTACATGCACTTAATGGTTTACGGTGAATACGTGCAAAGCCCCCAGGTAAATTTCGCTAAGGCATTGGCCGATATTTTACCTACAAGCTTAAATTGCACCTATTTTTTAAATTCAGGTACCGAAGCTGTAGAAGGCGCTATGAAACTGGCCAAACGTTATACTGGCCGGAAAGGTTTTATTGCCTGTAAAAATGCATACCATGGCAGTACTCAGGGAGCCGAAAGCTTAATGGAAAGCGATTTTTATTCATCAGGATACGGTCCCTTTCTACCCAACGTAAGCTTTATGGAGCATAATAATGTTGCTGATCTTGATAAAATAACAACTGATATAGCTGCAGTTTTTATCGAACCTATACAGGGCGAGGCAGGCATACGCGTGGCAGATCTCAGCTATATGCAGGCTTTAAAAGCCAAATGCCAGGAAACCGGAACATTACTTATCTTCGATGAAATACAATCGGGCTTTGGCCGAAGTGGCAAAATGTTTGCATTTGAGCATTATAATATAGTGCCCGATGTATTGCTTTTGGCAAAAGGTATTGGTGGGGGTATGCCTATCGGAGCCTTTATCAGTTCGCTGGAAATTATGTCGGTACTCTCGCACAGCCCGATTTTAGGTCACATGACTACTTTTGGTGGCCATCCGGTTTGCTGTGCTGCAGGATTGGCCACATTACGCACCCTCGTTGATAATGGCATTGTAGCTGAAGTAGAAGAAAAAGGACAATTGTTTAAACAGCTGCTTCAACATCCGGCGATTAACGAAATTAGAGGAAAAGGACTAATGCTGGCGGTTGAATTCGAAAATTTCGAAATCAACAAAAAAATTATCGACGCCTGTATCCTTGATGGTATTTTATCTGATTGGTTCCTACATTGCAGCAATTCCATGCGCATTGCTCCGCCTTTAATTATCACCAAAGAAGAAATTGAAGAAGCTTGCACAATCATTCTTAAAAATGTAAATTCAGTTTTCAGTTCACAGTGATCAATTTTCAGTTTACAAACAATTGAATAATAAAACAATTTAGCGATATAAAATGAACGTACTCATAGTTGAAGATGAAAAGAGCCTTGCGCTCGAAATGGACGAATTTTTAAGCAAGGAAGGCTTTATTGTGGAGCATGCCTGGAAAAAATCATCGGCCGAAGAAAAAATCTTTGTAAACAATTACGATTTCATTTTATTGGACCTGGGCTTGCCCGATGGTGATGGATTTGAAGTATTAAAACAACTTAAAGCCATTAAAGACCGTGATGATGCCGTTATTATTTTAACCGCCCGCAGCGCTGTAGACGACCGAATTAAAGGCCTGGATGAAGGTGCTGATGATTATTTACCCAAACCATTTTCGTTAAATGAGCTTTTGGCACGCATGCACGCCATTACCCGCCGCAAGCACAAGCTTGAGAAAAATGAAATCAACATCCACAACTTTTTATTAAACATTCAAAACAGAACGGTTTCTTTTGGCGAGGAACGACTAAACTTAACGAAAAAAGAATTCGAGATATTTAACTACCTGGTATTGAATAAAAATCGTGTAGTATCGAGAATGAGCTTAACGGAGCATGTTTGGGGCGATATTTTGGAGGTAAACTCCGATTCGAACTTTGTTGATGTGCACGTTAAAAATTTGAGAAAAAAACTGGCCAATATCACACCGATTGATTGGTTCGAAACGGTAAGAAGTATTGGCTACCGGATTAATTGCTAACCAATAGGTTTTCAGTTTACAATGGGCAATTTTCAGTTAACCAATTCAAACAATTAACCTAATGCCATTCTACCTCAAACATCTTAAATAAAAATGAAGTTACAGGTTAAGTTTTCTTTATATAATGCGATCACCAAAATTGCCATTATCCTGGTTTTGGGGGCTATCATTATATTTTCGCTGGATAAACTTGCCTACAACCAGTTCGATAACCGGCTAATTAAAAAGAAGAACAAAATCATCAGAAATCTTACGGATAATGAAATTGACAGCCTGTTAAACAAGGAACAATCATTTACAGATTACAACATATTAAAGGAAGAATTTATTGTTTTAACCGATATTCCAGATAATCAAACCGACTCCAGTGCTAAGGTTTTTACCGAAAAAAGGGAAATTGAAGGAGATATTGAGGTTTACCGGATTTTAAACTATAAATTTTCTTACCATACCAATTGGTATAACCTCGAAATTGGGGAAACCATGACAGCGCTCCAGTCGATTAAAAACTCCATCCGTTTTTACATGCTGGTGGTATTGGTGGCTGCTTTACTGGTTACCCTGGTAGCCGATTATACTTTTTCCAACTTTCTGCTAAAACCCTTTTATCTCATTATCGATAAGAAAATTAACCGGGTAGATGACCCAACCCATTTCAATTACCAGAATATCCCTACTAATACCGACGATTTTAAGATTCTTGATAACAGTATCAACTCCTTAATGCGCAAAATAAACACCCTTTTCGCCCTAGAAAAACAGTTTATAGCCAATGTTTCGCACGAGTTGCTCACCCCTATCTCTATTTTAAGTACGCGTTTCGAAAATATGCTCAGCACGCCCGGTATTCCGGTTGAGCACGAAAATAAAATATATGCTTCTTTAAAAACCCTGAATCGCTTACGAGTAATCATCAATAGCCTGCTTTTAATTTCGAAGGTAGAGAACAATCAATACCTGAAAACAGAAGAGATTAGCTTAAAACAAGAAATTGAAGATATTTATGAAGATCTGGAAGACCGGATTATCGATAAAAAAATTATTTTCAAGGTTAACCTGTTAAAAGATTTTCATTTTACGGGAAATAAAGCACTGATACATACGCTTTTGGTAAACATTATTAACAACGCTATAAAATATAATGTAACCGGCGGTTCAATTGATATTTCAGATAAAACAGAACAGGGGCAATATATCCTTACTATAGGCGATACCGGACAAGGCATGAGCCCGGCTTTGGTTGAAGATGCTTTCGACCGTTTTAAAAGAGGAAACAGCGAAGAAAATGGATTTGGTTTAGGACTTGCCATTGTTCAGAGTATAGCAAAATTCCATAAAATTGATATAGATATCCAATCAGAAGAGCACAAAGGTACCCGTATCTCTCTTCTTTTTAAAAGGGACGCAATCGGATAAAGGCATATCTAACCTGAAAAACAGCGCTGATTAATTTACCTACCGTTTGTGATATATTTTGGCAAAGCCTTTGCTTAATATAAAAATCAAACCGTAAAAAAAATGAAAAACATCTTTGTAATATTAGCTATAGCCCTGTTTGCATCGTGCCAGGGTGGTACAGCCAAAAAGACACAGGCCAAAATAGATTCAGCAATTGTAAGCAATGCTTCAACTCCTGAGAATGCCGTAACCTGTTATCAATACATTAAAAATCGCGATACAGCTACCTTAACTGTAAAAACAGCAGGAAATGAGGTTAGCGGAAGTTTAGGTTACAATCTTTACGAAAAGGACAAAAATTCGGGCACTTTTAGCGGACATGTAAAAGGCGATACATTAATTGCCGATTACACTTTCCACTCAGAAGGTAAAATCTCGGTGCGGGAAATTGCCTTACTCAAACAAGGTGATCAGTTTATTGAGGGTTTTGGGGATGTGGAGGAAATTAAAGGAAATATCAAATTTAAAGACATTAGTAAACTGAAATTCGACAATTCAATAGTATTCAGCAAAATAGATTGCAAATAAAAGAATGTCGTCATTGCGAGAAGGCTTTTTCTGCCGACGAAGCAATCTTTATAGCAAGAATTACCGGCATGAAAGATTGCTTCGTCGTTCCTTCTAGCAATGACGATTTTTTGAGTAATTTAATTACTTGATTGCTTCTTTTGCTGCTTTCGACCATTCTTCACTTAGCTTTAGCACATAGTCTGAATACTTTTGTATTTCATCAGGCTTGAGCTTACTAGCCCACGTTGTTGCCTGGTTGGCCCACGCAGTATATTTCTCACTAACAGCCTTAATTTCGGCAGCGTTTTTTGTTTTTAATGCCGCCATGTAATCATCCTTTAGTTTAGCATATTCGGCTAAACTTTTGTTCACTTCTTCACTCGAAAAAGACGGGGCATCGGTTTTGACAATTTCGGTTGTTTTTGTAGTAACCTTTGTAGTCGTGTCTCCATTAGCAGAAACGATACTCGAATCTTTAGTCGTCTCCGTTTTCCGGGTATTTTCGCACGAAACAAGTGTTACAGCAAATAAAGCTATTGCAGTAACAGCGCAGATGGTATTTTTCATTGTTCTTTGGTTTTTATCGGATAATGATTAAAGATTGTGCCAAAAAATCTTAATCCTTTCAAAACCAGAAAAAAGCAAAATAAAATTAAAGATTTTCGAATCTTTCCCAGAAACCATCAACAGGTAATTTGGCAAAAATATTTACGGGTTCTTTTTTAACCGGATGAATAAACTGCAGGCGGCGTGCATGTAAACAAATACTTCCTTTTCTGCTTCCGCGCGGGTAACCATATTTGTTATCGCCCATAATGGGGCAACCCATTGATGAAAGCTGTACTCTAATCTGGTGCGACCGTCCTGTTAAAGGATCAACTTCCAGTAAATAGTAATCACCAACCTTAGCTTTTACTTTATAAGAAAGTTCTGCCCGCTGGCTGCCCGTAACTTCGGTATTGTAATAAGAAACCACATTTTTTTGCGGATTTTTAACCAACCAGTGAACCAGTGTAGCCGATTCTTTTTCTGGTTTGTTTTTAACCACTGCCCAGTAGGTTTTCTTTACTTCCCTGTTTTTGAAAACAGCATTCATCCGCTCCAGGGCCTTGCTGGTTTTAGCAAAAAGGATCACTCCACTAACCGGCCGGTCTAAACGGTGTACCACCCCTAAAAAAGCACCATTGGGTTTGTTGTACTTTTTAGCGATGTACTTTTTTACCTGCTCGTCCAGCGGCTCATCGCCGGTTTCATCAACCTGCACAATATCTCCTGCCCTTTTGTTTATGGCAATCAGGTGGTTATCTTCAAAAAGTATGTCGTTATCGGTAATTGGCATTTAACCCTCCGCCCCTAGAGGGGACTCAAATTATTTAAAAATTGTTTATTATTTAAAATATTAACCTCATCTCATAAAGCTCCTTTATGAGGTTAAGGTTAATATTGTTCTTTTTCGTTTGGAAAATCGTTTGCTTTCACATCGCGGATATACGATTGTGCAGCTCCCAAAATTTCATCGTACAAATTAATATACTGGCGTAAGAAACGGGGTTTAAAACCTTTGGTAAGCCCAATCATATCGTTTACTACAAGCACCTGGCCATCGCAATGCGGGCCGGCACCAATACCAATGGTTGGAATATTTAGGCTTTCGGTAACTTCTTTACCCAAGGCCGCCGGAATTTTTTCTAGAACAATACCAAAACACCCTGCAGCTTGCAAGGCTAGGACATCGGTTTTCAGTTTATTGGCTTCAGCCTCTTCTTTTGCGCGTACGGTATAGGTACCAAATTTATAAATAGATTGCGGCGTTAAACCCAGGTGCCCCATAACCGGTATTCCGGCAGTAATAATACGCTGCACCGATTCTATAATTTCCTCGCCTCCTTCTAACTTAACCCCATGCGCACCCGATTCTTTCATAATCCTGATGGCTGAGTTCAGTGCCTCTTTCGAATTGCCCTGGTAAGAACCAAATGGTAAATCGACAACAACAAAAGCACGTTTAACTGCCCGGATAACCGAAGCCGCGTGGTAAATCATCTGATCTAAAGTAATGGGCAAAGTAGTTTCGTGTCCAGCCATTACATTCGAGGCCGAATCGCCAACCAGTAAAACGTCCAAACCTGCGTCATCCAGAATGGTTGCCATAGAATAATCGTAGGCCGTTAGCATAGATATTTTTTCACCACGTTGCTTCATTTCCTGTAGCGTATGTGTGGTGATCCGTTTAATTTCTTTATGTACCGACATGGGATTTGTTTTGTGTTGCCAAAAGTATTGTTTTTTATTTAATTAAGCCGAAAAGACCAAAGCTAAAAGACCAAAGCAATCTCAAGCTAAAATCATTTTTTGCTTAAATCCTGTTTCATTGCTTTCTGCTTTAGTCTTTTTGCTTTCCGCTCTAATGTTATTTCACTTTTCTCTTTAAATTATAAATCTAAAATCCTATCTTTGTACCCCGAAATGGAAGGGATATATTCATCTTTTTTTGCAGCCCGCAAATACAGCTTTAATGCTGAGAGCAACCCTTTTTTCAACTCTTTTTTAAATCAAAATCCATATTGTAATTACCATGACTAACTACACCAAGTTACCTGCGATTTTATTACTGGCCGACGGCACAGTTTTTTACGGCAAAGCGGCCGGAAAAATTGGTACCACAACTGGCGAAATTTGTTTTAATACCGGGATGACAGGTTACCAGGAAATTTTTACCGATCCAAGTTATTTTGGACAGATAATGGTTACTACCAATTCGCACATTGGTAATTATGGTATCCATAAAGACGAAATCGAATCAGGTTCGATTAAAATTGCCGGTTTAGTTTGTAAAAATTACAACATCATTTATAGCCGTAAACAAGCTACCGAATCCATTCAGGATTATTTCCAGAATGATAATCTGGTTGCTATTTCTGATATCGATACCCGCGCTTTGGTTCGCCACATCAGAGATAAAGGCGCAATGAACGCGATCATCTCTTCAGAAATTACTGATTTAGAAGAATTAAAGCAAAAATTGGCTGAAGTTCCATCGATGGAGGGCTTAGAGCTTTCATCGAAAGTGAGCACTACCGAGCCTTATTTTTATGGCAACCCTGAAGCAAGCTTAAAAGTCGCTGCTTTAGATTTGGGTATCAAGAAAAACATTTTGCGCAATTTCGAAAGCCGCGATATTTACGTTCAGGTTTTCCCTGCCAAAACTACATTTGCTGAAATGGAAAAATTTAACCCTGATGGTTATTTTATTTCAAATGGTCCTGGCGATCCATCGGTTATGCCTTACGCTGTAGAAACCATTAATGCAATCCTGGCTGCAGATAAACCTTTATTCGGGATCTGCTTAGGTCACCAGTTATTGGCCGAAGCTAACGGCATTGGCACCATGAAAATGTTTAACGGTCACCGCGGTTTAAACCACCCGGTTAAAAATATCATCAAAAACCACTGCGAAGTAACTTCTCAAAACCATGGTTTCGGTGTTGTACCAGAAGAAGTAATGAAATCGGATAAAGTTGAGGTTACCCACGTAAACCTAAATGATAAATCAATTGAAGGTATCCGTGTTAAAGGTAAAAAAGCATTTTCGGTTCAATACCACCCTGAATCTTCTCCGGGTCCGCACGATTCTCGCTATTTATTCGATGATTTCGTATCAGTAATTAAAGGCGAATTAACCTGGTAATATTAAGGTAGAACAGACCAAAGCTTAAAGACTAAAGTCCAAAGCACCATATTTACAATCTGCGGATCTACGGCAAATTTTAAGCTGGAGATCCGCAGATTTCTTTTTTTAACCTGTTTCACCTGAATAAAACATCATTTTACCGACATTTTAAGTCATAACTGATAAAATTCATTTTCAATTCATTTAAAGCTCCTTACATTCGCAGCATGGAAACACCCAAAGCTATTATCAGTGTTAAAAACCTGGTGAAAAAGTACGATGATTTTGTGGCCGTTCAGGGCCTTAGTTTTGACGTTTACGAGCATGAAATTTTTGGTCTGCTTGGTCCAAATGGTGCCGGCAAAACCACTACCCTCGAAATTATTGAAACTTTAAGAGATAAAACATCGGGCGAAATTACAGTTGATGGCTTTTCGGTAGATAAACAGGCACAGGAAATAAAACAAATTATTGGCGTACAACTGCAGGCTGCAGGCTATTACCCTAACCTTAACCTTGTAGAACTTATTGAGCTTTTTGCGGGTTTATATGGCGCAGACATTAAGCCTATGGAAATGCTGGAGAAAGTAAACCTTCAGGATAAAGCCAAAGCCAAATACAAAGCCCTTTCGGGTGGACAGAAACAACGCTTTTCTATTGCTACCACGCTTATTAACCAGCCTAAAATTATCTTTCTTGACGAGCCAACAACAGGCTTAGATCCACAGGCCAGGAGAAATTTATGGGATTTGATTACTGAAATCCGTAATGCTGGTACAACTGTGGTAATCACCACACATTACATGGATGAGGCCGAACAGCTTTGCGATCGTGTAGCCTTTGTAGAGCGCGGTGAAATTATTGCGCTTGACACCCCCGATAACCTGATCGATCAGTTGGTAAACAGCGGCTTTGAGCGCAAAAAAGAGGTTAAAAAAGCCAATCTGGAGGATGTTTTCATCAACCTAACAGGAAAAGAATGGCGAGAATAACCCTCCACCCCTTAAATGGGAACTTATAATACAATATTTGATTCGAAACAGCATCCAGTAAAAAGATATGCAAAAAGATATACAAAATTCAAATGCTCCATCAGGAGCAAACGGATACAGCAATACCACAGCTACCCTGGCTTTGGCAAAAGCCAGCTTCCGTTCAATTATGCGCAGCCCTTCGGCTGTGGTTTTTACACTTGCCTTCCCCTTGATATTCATTTTAGTTTTCGGCTTTTTAGGTGGTGGCGGTACCCATATTGATGTGGGTATTACTCCAGGATCGGATGTTAACAATCCGGTTATTGGCATGATGGAGAAAACAGGCATGATTCGTTTGGTAAAGGATAAAACCAAAGCGGAGTTTGATAAGCTCCTTGAAAAAGGAAATGTTGATGCAATGATTGATGTGCACCGGAAAGTAAATGCGCCAGCCTATTCGGTAAATGTAGTTTACACTTCGGCATCAAGAGATAAAGGCGGCATTTTAAAATCGGTATTAAACAACCTGTTTTACGATAAAACCTTAAAACCTTCTGTTGCCGAAATACGGGAAAGTACCATAACCGGCCGCGAGTATAAAACGATCGATTTTATCCTGCCGGGTCAGTTAGGCTTCTCATTACTAAGTACCGGCGTATTCGGAACAGCTTTTGTGTTTTTAAGCTTGCGCCAAACACTGGTGATTAAACGCTTTTTTGCTACACCCGTAAAACGATCGAGCATAGTAATTGGCGAGGGTATTGCACGGATAGGTTTTGCATTGATAGGCGCTTTGTTTATCATCTTATTAGGTCATTTCTTTTTTGGTTTTACGCTTATTCATGGGGCAGTCACGGTCGTCAACATGTTGCTGTTGGCAACATTAGGGGTAATTGTTTTTATGGGCTTCGGCTTCATTATTTCGGGTATTGCAAAAAACGAAAGCATGATCCCTCCTATTTCAAATATTGTAACCCTTCCGCAATTCTTATTATCGGGAACCTTCTTTTCAATCGAAGCCTTCCCGAACTGGTTACAGCCTATCAGCAGAGCTTTACCACTCACCTATTTAAACGATGCAATGCGTAAAGTAGCCTTTGAAGGCCTGGGACTTTGGGACGTGAAATTCCAGATCATGATCCTGTTAATCTGGGGAATAGGTATTTATGCCGTTGCCGTAAAGGTTTTCAAATGGGAATAATCAGAAAAAAATAATCAACTACCGGATAACCACAAATTATCCGGTATTTTTTTAGAAAATTTTTAATATCGGATTAAATACTTTTTAATCCGAAACGATATTAGTAAATTTGGTTGTGTGGAATTTAAATTTAGAAAATTTAGCGGAACTCCAACCTACTATAGATCGGTTGTACGAGAAAAAAGCAAGGCTTGATTCATCAAGGCCCTTACCCTCTAGCGCGCTACACCGCATTAAAACAGATTTAAGCCTCGAGTGGACATACAACTCTAACAGTATTGAAGGGAACACCCTTACCCTGCAAGAAACCCAAATGGTGTTACAGGAAGGCATTACTGTTAAAGGCAAATCGCTACGGGAACATTTCGAAGCATTTAACCACGAAAAAGCCATCGATTACCTCTACACCCTGGTAAAAGAAAATTATATCCTTAGAAGCATCGATATCCTTTCGCTTCATGGCCTTGTATTGCGCAGCATAGAAGATGATTACGCAGGTCGTTTAAGAAACGGAGGAGTACGCATTGTTGGGGCTAATTTTACTCCTCCGAATGCAAACAAAGTTTCGGATTTATTGGATGAACTGATCATCTTTGTAAATGATAACCCATTAGGTTTAAATGATATTGTATTGAGTACCATTTTCCACCATAAACTGGTTTGGATCCACCCATTTTTTGATGGGAACGGGCGTACGGTAAGGCTTGCTATGAATCTGCTGTTAATGCGAAAAGGCTTTCCCCCTGCTATTATTTTAAAAGCAGATCGTAAAAAGTATTATGAAGCATTAAACCAGGCCAACAAGGGGAATTACAGTAAACTCTGCCTGCTCATGCTGCAAGCTTTAGAGCGTTCCTTAAATATGTACATTAATGCCCTGCCGGGAAACAGTTATGGGGATTACGAACCCATATCGTTTATCGTTTCTGAACCTGATATACCATACGGCCAGGAATATGTAAGCCTACTGGCCCGTCAGGGTAAAATTGATGCCTATAAAGAAGGGAAAGACTGGCTAACTACCAAATCAGCGGTAAAATCGTACATAACCAACCGCAAAAGGAAACGTTAACCTTTTTTAACTTTTAGCGAGCGGATATTGCTGTAATTTTATCGAAATTTTTTGAATGAAGAACTTAATATTCGCTTGCGCTTTTTTATTGATTAGCCATTATGCAAAGGCGCAATTTAAATTTACGGCAAATAACAGCTCTAACAATTTTAAAGCTAAAATATTTGTAGAAAACTGCACCACAGGGCATTGCAATGGAAAGGCGACCATCATTTTGTACGATAAAATTACAGACCAGGAAATGCAAACTTTTACTTCAAAAGACCTGGATTTCGGCTTAACCGAAATGCAAAATGCCCAGCTGGGTTGGCTCGACCTGGGCAAATACCAAACACCATTAATTTTTGGAGACTTTAATTTTGACGGCATCGAAGATCTTGCCATCAGAAACGGTAATAACGGTGCTTATGCCAGCCCGTCATACGATGTTTATTTGTCGGTAAACAACAAATTTGTTTTGAATGCGCCTTTAACCAAACTGGCCAGCGAAAATCTTGGATTGTTTGATGTTGACAAGAAAAACAAACAGCTTTCTATTCATATCAAAAATGGCTGTTGCTTTGATAAAACTATCAACTATAAATATGATGCAAAGCAGGGGCTTTATGAAGATTCTTCGGTTATCGAAGATTCGAGCATTGCAGATTATGTTACTGTAATTACCCAAAAACTGGTTGATGGAAAGATGAAAAAAACCGTGCAAAAATTTAAGTTTAAAGATTATTACAACCAATAAACACTGAATTTATGCACGGTTTTAAGCATTAAAGTGCTGCTTTTACCAAAAATGGCAATATTTCTTTTTGAAAACTTACGAAGTTCTTGCGCACATCCGAATCGCTAACAGATGTGAAAGCGAACGAAAATACAATGCTTTTACTTGCTTTAAGCAAGAAAGCTAATCCTTCGCGGCGGGCTGGGTTGTTTTTAAAGTTATCTAACTGCAGGTAAGCGGCTAGTAATAAAGCCTCCAGCTGATCAGACAAGTGCTTTAAAAACTCTTGCGAGTTTGCATTTTCGCGTACAAAATCCCAACCGATAAACTCGTTACAAGCCGTAAAAGACAATCGGCTGGTTTTCATTACCAGGGCTTTTAAATGCTCTTCTTCAGTAGTGTAACTTACTTTATTATTTAATATTTCGTAAAGGTTTTGATCCAGATAATCCATCAGGATACTATCTAAAACCTGTTCTTTACTTTCAAAATATTTATAAATGGTTGCTTTAGCTATACGTGCTTTTTTAGCAATTTCGTTTACACTGGTTTTATGATAACCGTATTTTCTGAAAAGTTCTTTGGCCGCCTTTTTTACTGTTTCTTTTATTTTTTCAGCTTCCATTCTAATTGCTTACGTGTATTAATGTATTACCCTGTACCGAAACATTGTAGCTTTTTAAGCTTCTTTCAGCAGGGGCTTTTTGCGGGCTGCCATCGAGCAATGAAAACTTTGCTCCAGAGCAAGGATCTGTTGCCGTTACACCACTATCATCGGGTGCTACTTTACAAATCTTCTCCGGATTTACCGTACTACAGCGATCAAAGGCAACATAAGTGCCCAGTGGTGTTTTAACAACAAGTAATCCACCAACGCCATAGCCAGATACAACCAAAACGTTATTAACAGCCTTAATACTAAATTCAGTTAATGTTACATTGTAGTTCACCGGAACTTCAGGAATGTAGCCCTGATCTTTACCACAACCTGTGGTCAGGATCAAAACGAACAATATGCTGAACAGGTACCTCATGGTTTAGATTAAAGCTGATTTAAACTGCTTTAAAAAACGGGCATCGTTTTCTGAAAATAAACGTAAATCTTTAATTACGTATTTCAGGTTGGCAATGCGTTCAATACCCATTCCAAAGGCAAATCCACTGTATTTTTTCGAATCAATACCACAGTTTTCCAACACATTCGGATCTACCATACCGCAACCCAAAATCTCTACCCATCCGCTGTGTTTACAAAGCTGGCAACCTGAACCTTTACAAATGGTACAAGAAATATCCATTTCTGCAGAAGGCTCTGTAAAAGGGAAATATGAAGGACGGAAACGCACCTTAGTACCTTCGCCATATAATTCCTGCACAAAGTAAAAAAGGGTTTGTTTTAAATCTGCAAATGAAACATTTTCATCAACATATAAACCTTCTATCTGGTGGAAAAAGCAATGTGCTCTTGCCGAAATGGCTTCGTTACGATATACACGGCCCGGCATAATGGCCCTGAAAGGCGGCTGCCCCTGCTCCATCATACGCACCTGTACCGAAGAGGTATGCGTACGTAAGGCAATATCACCTTTTTCGCCACCTTTTTTAATGAAGAAAGTATCCTGCATATCTCTTGCCGGGTGCTCTTCAGGGAAGTTCAACGCCGAGAAGTTATGCCAGTCGTCTTCAATTTCGGGTCCTTCGGCAACGGTAAAGCCCAGCTTGGCGAAAATCTCCACAATCTCTCTGCGTACCAAAGCCAGTGGGTGACGGGAACCAATCTCGAAACCTTCTCCAGGCAAAGTCATATCCAGCTGAGCGCTGTCTGTTTTCTGCTCCGAACTTTCTGTCGATTCTTTCAACACCTGATATTTCGATTCGGCAAGTTGCTTAAATTCGTTAAGCACCTTACCTAAAGATCTTTTTTCTTCGACAGAAACTGTTTTAAATTCTTCGAAAATCTCTTTAATGATGCCTTTGCTTCCTAAATATTTAATACGGAACTGCTCTAACTCATCTGCTTTTTCAGTTACAAAAGCATTGATTTTTTCGGTATATTGTGTTATTTTATCCTGTAACATGGCTCCAAATATACAGCAAATTATCTAATATTTTTATGCTTGCAGGGTTCAAATAATGAGTTTACACTAGCATTATAAAAGAAAATGAACCCGAAACAAAAAAAGCCGCAGGAAGCGGCTTTTGAATGATATAATATTTAAGTTGTACTAAATTACGCCCAATTCTTTGCCAACTTTGGTAAAGGCAGCAATTGCTTTATCTAGGTGATGTTGCTCATGACCTGCCGATAACTGCACCCTGATCCTGGCTTTACCCTGAGGTACAACCGGATAGAAGAACCCAATTACATAAATACCTTCGTTAAGCATTTTAGCTGCAAACTCTTGTGCAATTTTGGCATCGTAAAGCATAACCGGTACGATTGGATGGAAACCAGGTTTGATATCGAAACCTGCCGCTGTCATTTTTTCGCGAAAATATTTTGTATTTGATTCCAATTTATCTCTCAAGGCTGTAGTTTCGCTCAACATATCCAACACAGCAATTGAGGCACCTGCAATAGCCGGAGCCAAAGTATTAGAGAATAGGTACGGACGTGAACGCTGGCGCAACATATCGATAATTTCTTTCTTACCTGAAGTAAAACCACCTGATGCACCACCTAAAGCTTTACCTAAAGTACCGGTAATGATATCGATACGATCCATCACATCAAAATGTTCGTGTGTTCCGCGACCATTTTTACCAATAAAACCTGTACAGTGCGATTCATCGATCATAATCAATGCTTCGTACTTATCGGCCAGATCGGCAATTTTATCTAAAGGCGCAACAGAACCATCCATAGAAAAAGCTCCATCGGTAACAATAATGCGGTGCCTGCAATCTTTAGCTGCAATTAATTGCTTTTCCAGATCTTCCATATCGGCGTTTTTATAACGGAAACGTTGTGCTTTACACAAACGAACCCCATCAATAATTGAAGCATGGTTCAGCTCATCCGAAATAATAGCATCTTCTGCATTGAACAAAGGCTCAAAAACCCCACCATTGGCATCAAAGGCAGCAGCATATAAAATGGTATCTTCAGTACCTAAAAACTTAGAAATTTTAGCTTCAAGCTCTTTATGTACATCTTGTGTTCCGCAGATGAAACGAACAGACGACATTCCATAACCATGATCATCGATCGCTTTTTTAGCCGCTTCTATCACCTTTGGGTGTGAAGAAAGTCCCAAATAGTTATTTGCACAAAAGTTAACCACTTCAGTTCCGCCACTTACCTGAATGTCGGCACCCTGAGGGGTAATAATAATCCGTTCGCGCTTAAATAATCCAGCGTTCTCAATTTCTTCTAGTTCTTTTTGAAGAACCGGTTGTAATGTTTTATACATGGCCTTTAATATGGTTGATTGTTGGCTCCAAAGTTATAAAAAAAAGCCTTACAGAACCAAAAACGCAATTTCAACGCCTTCATTAAAGAGACAAACGTTTGATATAAAGCGAAACCATTACCTCAGCAATGTATTCTTTTATAAAAATTAGTGTTGTTATTATTTTTTTATCAACTTAACAAACTTTAACACATACCTATGTGTATAGTCTTAAAAGTTATTCGATATTTATAGTTTACTAATCTAAATATGATAAGAATTTGCGCGCTCCTGTTATTTTGTGGTCTAACCAACATCGTATTCGCCCAGCAATTCTCGGTAACCGGTACAGTTAAAGACACCAACGGACAGCCGGTTCCCTTTGCATCAGTATATTTAAAAAACACTACTACAGGCACATCAGCCAATATAGATGGTAAGTATTCAATTAAATTAAAAAATGGCGAACAAACCCTGAGTTTCAGGGCTGTGGGCTACAAGCAACAAGACCACATTATTAACCTTAGCGATGATATTAGCCTGAATGTAACGCTGACAGCAGAAAGTTATACTTTAGAGAATATAAATATCAGGGCAAATGCCGAAGATCCCGCTTATGCCATCATTCGTAAAGCCATTAAGGAGCGTAAAACACATTTAAACGAAGTTAAAAGCTTTAGTTGCGATGTTTATATCAAAGGAGTTCAGCGTTTAAAAGGTGCACCCAAAAAGTTTTTCGGACAGGATATTCAAAAAGTCTTAGAGCTTGATACGAACCGCAAAGGGATAATTTATCTTTCAGAATCTCAGAGTAAATTTAACTTCAGCCGCCCTAACGATATCCATGAGGAAATGATTTCATCGAAAGTGGCCGGGCGCAATAATGCTTTCAGCTTTAATAAAGCTTCAGATCTGATTATCAATTTTTACGACAATTACCTGCTTGAAAATAAATTAAGTGCAAGGGGTTTTATATCTCCTATTGCCGACAATGCCTTGTTTTATTACAAATACAAACTGCTTGGCGAAAGCAACGAAAACGGGGAACTGATCCACAAGATACAGGTAATTCCGCGCCGCGAAAACGATCCGGTATTCAGAGGCATAATTTACATCATAGATAATAGCTGGCGGATTTACAATACCGATCTCTTCCTGACCAAAAATGCAGGGATCAATTTCATCGATACGTTAAACATCAATCAGCAGTTTACCAAGGTAAAAGAGGTGTACATGCCAACCTCAATTAATTTCCAGTTTGCCGGTAATGTACTGGGGTTTAAAATTGCCGGTTATTATGTAGGCGTGTACAGCAATTACAATATCGATCCTAAATTTTCTAAAAACTTCTTTAGCGGAGAGATATTAAAAGTAACCGAAATGGTTAACAAAAAAGATTCTGCCTATTGGGCTAACAACCGGCCTATACCTTTAACAGAAGACGAAAAGATAAATTACATTAAGAAAGATAGTATAGCCAAGCTAAAAGAATCGAAAAAATATCTCGATTCGTTAGAAAAAGACAATAACAAATTCGGCATTGGCAAGCTATTACTCCGCGGGCACAGCATTAACGATCGTTACGATAAAGAATACTGGTATTTTGACCCGGTACTACGGGCTATTTTTTACAATACGGTAGAAGGCTTCGCCATAAAATATGGGGTTACTTACCGCAAAACTTTCGAAAACAGGAGATCATACTCCATCCGTCCGGAACTGAGATATGGTTTTGCCAACAAGAAACTAACCGGAAGTTTAACCGGAAGCTATTATTACAACCCGCTAAAAAGCGCAAGTGTTGGTGCTTCATTCGGAAATGGTATTTTCGATCTGAATAACCTGGGATCAATGACCGCATTGGGTAACAGTATTAACTCGCTCTTTTACGAAAAGAATTTCCCGAAATTTTATGAAAAGAGTTTTGCCAATATCAATACCACAAGAGAACTGGCTACCGGGTTACAGGGCAGTGTAAGTGTTGATTACAGCAGAAACAAAAGCCTTACCAACAATAGCAATTTTAAATTTATTGATGCCAAAGACCGGGAATTTACATCTAACAACCCTTTCAATCCGGCAGAAGAAGTACCACTTTTCCCAACCTACAATTCGTTTAGTGCTACAGCAAGTTTAACCTATACCATCGGACAAAAATACATTACCCGTCCGGATGGTAAATTTTATACTGAATCGAAATACCCAAAGATTACCGTTTTGTATAAAAAAGGATTTAATAATGTGTTAAGCAGCGATATCGATTATGACTTTATAAAAGCTGAGGTGTTTCAGGAGCGAATTGGATTAGGTTTGTTGGGCTATACCTCATTTTTGGCAGGAGTAGGCAAATTTGTCAACAACAAAAAAATGTACTATCCCGATTTCAAACACTTTTCGGGTAACATATCTACCATTTTTCCACCCAACATCAGGAAATTCCAATATCTGGATTTTTACCAATTTAGCACCAATCAGCAATATTTCGAAGCACATCTGGAGCATAATTTTGCTGGCTTTTTCATGAATAAAATCCCTTTACTCCGTAAAGCCAAACTGGAAGAGTTTATTGGTGGTGGTTACCTTTCGTCGCCCGAGAAAAGAAATTACAAGGAGTTTTACTTTGGCTTACAACGTTTGGTTTTAAGGGCCAGCTATGGTTTTGCCTACGATGGCGGCCGCAAGCTGACACAAGGTTTCAGGATATCATACGGATTTTAGGATGGAAGCTGTTTGATGTAAGATGGCCGGTAGAACACACTATCCATTTTCCATTTTTACATCTTACATAATTTCCCTATTTTTGCACCGCTTTAAACGCCGTTTGCAACGGTATCAACAGCGTTATGAAAAAATATCAGACACTACTTTACTATTGCTATAGTTACATAGCGGAGGCAGAACAATTTGCTGCCGATCACCTTAAATTTTGTAAATCTTTAAACCTTGTTGGACGTATTATTGTTGCCGATGAAGGTTTAAACGGTACCATTTCGGGTACTCCTGAAGCTTGCGAAGCTTACATGAAAGCCATACATGCCGATGAAAGGTTTGCCAAAACAGAGTTTAAGATTGATGATGTGGAAGAGCTTTCGTTTTTGAAAATGCACTGCCGTTACAAATCAGAAATTGTACACTCAGGTTTAAGAGATACTTCGATCATCAATCCGAACGAAAGAACTGGCAAGCACTTAGAACCAGTTGATTTCATGAAAATGAAAGATGATGAAGATGTGGTGATTCTGGATGTACGTTCTAATTATGAGCACAACCTGGGTAAATTTAAAAATGCAGTAACCCTTGATATCGAGAATTTCCGCGATTTCCCTGAGCAAATTAACCAGCTTGCCCAATATAAAGACAAGAAGATTTTAACCTATTGTACTGGTGGTATTAAATGCGAAAAGGCATCTGCCCTATTGCTACATCATGGTTTTAACGATGTGTACCAATTGCATGGCGGTATTATTAAATATGGTAAAGAAGCTGGCGGAAAAGATTTTGAAGGCAAGTGTTATGTGTTTGATAACAGGATTGCGGTTGATGTAAACGAGGTTAACCCAACAGTAGTGTCAGTTTGCTACAATTGCGGTGTTACTACCCCAAAAATGATTAACTGTGCTAATCCGGAGTGCAATGAACACGTAACACAATGTGATTCCTGTGGCGAGCAGCTTCAAGGTTGTTGCTCTGAAGCATGCACTACCAATCCGCGTAAACGCCCGTATGATGGTACGGGTTACTATGTTAAGGTACCGCAGCCGGTTGCGGTGAAAGGGTAATTCGGTCGATAGTCAATAGTTGATTAACATAAAGGTAAATTGACTATTGGCTAAGTTTTAAACATAACCGCTACAAAATGAAATAGAGATGAGTATATTTATTTCAAATTCAAAGTTATGGCTTTCAAATTTGAGGAACTTAAGATCTGGCAGATTTCATTAAAACTCAGCAATGAAATAGACATCATCGCGAAAAAATTCCCCAGCATTGAGCTTTTCAGTTTAGCCAATCAAATTAAAAAAGCAGCAGATTCAGTAAATCTTAATATTGCTGAAGGCTGTATTGGTCAATCAAAAGCAGAATTTTCACGATTTCTAACTTATTCTGTACGTTCTGGATTAGAGGTTGTAAGCTGTTTATTCATGGCTTCATCAAGAAATCATATAACCGAGCCAGAGTTTAAAAGATTATATTCCGAATATGAGCAACTTTGCAAAATGATTTCCAAGCTAAAAAGTACATTATAGCAAATTGGCCGTTCATTGCTTTTGCACAATAAGCTATTAACCATTGACTATTAGCTGCTAGCTATCAACAATTGCCTCTTCTTAATTTTTTTCATTTACTTTGTGTATCAAGGGCTTCATCCCAAATCCATTTTATGCTAAACTATCCCCGCTTGCTTTTACTGCTGCTATGCTTTACCATAAACACCTATGCTGCCGATATCAAAAGCATCGGGGTACCTTATATTGAAAATTACCCCAAATCTGTTTACGCTTCGGGTAACCAGAACTGGAGCATAGCAAAAGACAAAAATGGTGTAATGTACTTTGGCAATGCCGAAGGTCTGCTCACTTTTGATGGCCGTTACTGGCAGAAATACCGGATGCCTAACCGCCAGATTGTGAGGGCAGTTGCTACTGATAACAATGGAAGAGTTTATACCGGTAGCTTTGGCGAATTTGGCTATTGGGCAATTAAAAACAACAAGTTAAGCTATAACTCACTTACAAATTTGTTACCGAAAGGTATAAAAATAGATGATGAAGTCTGGAAAATTTATGTAGATCGCGATCGGGTAATTTTCCAGTCTTTTTCCAAAATCTTTATCTACAAAAACAATAAAATTGAAGTCGTAAAATCGCCATCTTCCTTTTTGTTTCTGCATAAGGTTAATCAACGGTATTTTATAGAAGTATTGGAGCAGGGTCTGTTTGAACTCATAGGCAATAAACTGGTACACCTTCCTCAAAGCGAGCAAATGGGCAAAGAAGGAATACTTTCTATCTTGCCTTACAGGGGCAACGGACTGATTATCGGAACCAGTAAAAACGGTCTTTTTACTTATGACGGTAAAAGCTTCACTCCGCTAAATACTCCTGCAAACAGTTACCTGAAAACCTATCAGCTTAACAATGGGGTTAATTTGTTAGGTAAATATTATGCTTATGGTACTATTCTAAATGGTTTAATCATTATCGATGAAAACGGCAAAGTTGTGCAGCGTATTAATAAATCGAGCGGGCTGCAAAACAATACCATTTTAAGTTTATACGCCGATAATGAGCAAAACCTTTGGACGGGACTGGACAATGGAATAGATCGAATTGAGCTTAATTCGCCGCTTTATTTTTACTTTGATAAAACTGGCCAGTTTGGTACGGTGTATTCCAGTATTATTTTTAACAACAAAATTTACCTCGGTACTAACCAGGGTTTATTTTATAGTGAATGGTCGCCCTACAACCTCCTTCCATTCAATTTCCGTTTAATACCCAATTCGCAGGGGCAGGTTTGGGAGCTGGCAATTATCGATAACGAGTTAATTTGCGGTCATAACAGCGGTACCTTTAAGGTTCTGGGCGATCAAATAGAATGGATATCGAGATCATCTGGTGGCTGGACCATTAAGAAATTAAATTCTAACCCAAATTATCTTGTTCAGGGAACTTACACGGGTTTATCTTTATTTACCAAAACGCCGGGTGCTGGATTAAAGTTTGCGACCAAAATAGCTGGTTTTAATGCACCATCAAGATATGTTGAGCAGGATAACAGAGGCGATATCTGGGTTGGCCACGCCTACAAGGGATTATATAAATTGAGCCTTAACCCGGATTATACCAAAGTAACGAGCACCAAATATTTCGACGAGAAAAACGGTTTGCCGGGTAATTACAATATTAACATCTTCAATCTGGAGAATAAGATTGTCTTTTCTTCAGATGCGGGTTTTTATACCTACGATGAGCTGAGCAATAAATTTACCAAATACGAGGTACTCAATAAAAGCCTGGGCTCTTTCGAAACCTCTAATAAGATTATTCCTGCAGGCAGTAAAAAATACTGGTTCATTAACCATGGCAAAACCGCATTGGTTAACTTTAGCGAGCCTGGTAAGGTTGAAATCGATTCGAACCAGTTCAGCATTCTGGATGGCCGGATGGTACAGTATTATGAAAATATTAGCCGTATAAGCGATTCTATTTACCTGATTAGTGTTGATGATGGCTTCGTAATTTACAATCCTACTGCAGCGCTGAATATCCAAAAAGAAAAGTTACCTGCAGTGCTGATCAGACGAGTTGAAGATATTACCGACAAATTCTCGCTGATAAGTGAAACCGGCAATGGCGAAGAGGCTACTGAAATACAGAACAGCAGGAATAACATCCGCATTTCTTACGCACTTCCTTATTACAGGCAAGCTAAGGTGAAGTATCAGTTTTACCTGGAAGGATACTCCAGAACCTGGTCTGACTGGACTTACGCCACTCAAAAAGATTTCACGAACCTTAGCGCCGGCACCTATACTTTTAAAGTGAGGGCAAAAATTGATGACAGTACAGTAAGTGCGGAAACAGTTTACAATTTTACCGTCCTGCGCCCCTGGTATTTGAACAATTGGGCCATTTTATTTTATACCATTCTATTTGTGGTGGTTTTAATTTTAGGTAAAAAGATATACGAACGGAAATTGCAGCGCGATAGTCAGAAGATTACCGATCGTTTAAAAGCCGAACAACAGGAAAAACTAAGACAGGAAGCCGAAATCAGCGAAAAGCAAATTATCAAGTTGCAAACCGAGAAACTTCAGGCCGAACTGGCATCAAAAAACAGAGAGCTGGCTAATTCGGCGATGACATTAGTTTACAAGAATGAGCTGCTTCAAAAACTGGCAGATGATATTACCAAGTTAAAAGACGAAAACGGGAAAAAACTTTCGGATGAGCAGACCCGCAAAATACAGAAGGTTATTAACGATGGTATGAACGATGAGCGTGACTGGCACCTGTTCGAAAACAGTTTTAACGAAGCACACGAGAGTTTCTTTAAAAAGTTAAAGGCACAACATCCTGATTTGGTTCCGAACGATTTAAAGCTGTGCGCCTATTTAAGGATGAACATGAGCAGTAAGGAAATGTCGTCGTTACTGAACATCAGTTTACGAGGTGTAGAAATCCGCAGATACCGTTTGCGCAAAAAACTGGAAGTACCACACGATAAAAATTTAACCGAATTTTTGATGGAGCTTTAGGGTTCCGTGCTTCCCTATTTACAGAGTAAAATCATCACATCATCATTACGGAAACGTTTGCGTAAAAAATGGTTTTTATTGCTTTTTTGAACTTTCTTCCCCATCAGGCACTACATCATTACCTCTCATAGCACTTTTTAAAACCCCACAAAACACTTGGTGTACTTTATACACTTGCCTCAGTGTTAATGTTTTGTTAAAATTCAAAAAAACTGCGTTTTTGACCTGAAATCGCATTCGGTTTATTTGGTTGTGAAACCTTACAGCCCCTGTTGATGTATTAATGTAGAGGTAAAACCACTTGCACATCCACAAAAACAACCTCACATTTAACTAACAATTAAACTAAATTTTAATAAGCATGAAAAGAATCTTTACGAGAATTTCTGTTCTGGCCGTATTTTGTTTACTCGCAATTAACGTAGCATTTGCGCAAAACATTACTGTAAAAGGTAAGGTAATTGATGGCGGTGATAAAACTCCGCTGCCAGGCGTATCTATCTTAATTAAGGGCACACAAAATGGTACACAAACAGATGTAAACGGCAACTACTCTATTAGTGTGCCGGCCAATGCCACACTGGTATTCAACTTTGTTGGCTATACAGCACAAGAGCAGGCTGTAAATAATCAAACTACAATCAATGTATCATTAGCTTCATCAACACAACAATTAGAGCAGGTTGTGGTTGTAGGTTATGGTACACAAAGAAAAATTGATGTAACCGGATCTGTAGCTTCAGTTAAAGGTGAAGATATTTCAAAGCAAGCTTCAGTAAATGCCGTTAGTGCATTACAAGGTAAAGTTGCCGGCGTTAACATTACCAACTCTGGTACTCCAGGTTCAACTCCACAAATAACCATCCGCGGTACAGGTACAATTTATGGTAACCTCGGCGTGTTGTATGTTGTAGATGGTGTGTGGTATGACGATATCAGCTTTCTAAATCCTGCAGATATTGCTGATATGAGTATCTTAAAAGACGCATCATCTCAATCTATTTATGGTATCCGTGCGGCTAACGGTGTTATCCTGGTAACTACCAATAAAGGTAAAACCGGCAATCCTGTAATTAACTATAACGGTTCTGTTGGGTACAAAAAAGTAACCAATCAAATTGAAATGGCTAATGCAACGGAATATGCAACAATTATTAACGAATTGTCTGCATCAAACGCTGCTCCGGCATTATTTGCAAACCCTTCTAGCTATGGCGAAGGTACCAACTGGTATAATCAGGCTTTTAGAAATGCATTGCAAACCAATCACCAGATTTCAATAAATGGTGGTACGGAAAAAACATCCTATAATTTCTCACTCGGTTATACAGATGAAGACGGTATTGTTAAAACGCAAAACTGGAAACGTTATACCGCTAAATTTTCAAATGATTTTCAAGTATTAAAATCTTTAAAACTAGGCTATTCTATCTCAGGTACCGCTATTAACTCAAATGATATCAATGGTGGTATTTTCCGTCAGTTATATGCTGCAGGTCCGGTTGTACCGGTTTACTATGCTGATGGAACTTATGGTGATGCAAATGATTTCAGTTTAGGAGGTGGTAACAACTTCAACCCTCAGGTGACTTTAGATTTCTTCAATCAAAAATCTAAAAACTACCGTATTAATGGTAATGTTTTCGCTGAGTTGACTTTTGCCAAAAATTTTACTTTTAGAACAAGTGCAGGTGGCGACTTCGGTCAAAATGAAGTAAGAGGCTATACCCCTGCTTATCAGGCAACTCAAGGTCAGAGAAATGACATCAGTAAGTTAACAGTTAACAGAGATGAAAACAGAAACTGGATTCTTGAAAACACTTTAACCTACAAAAACACATTTGGTGATCACAGTCTAACTTTATTGGCTGGTACAACGGCTCAAAGAAGAAAGAATTATTTCATCAACTCTAGCGCATTAAATGTTCCATATTCAAGTGATGGCGATTTGTACCTCGCTTTAGGTACAGCATCAAATCGTGAAGTACTTGATGGCGGTAGCTTATCAACTTACTTGTCTTACTTTGGTAGAGCAAATTATTCATTCAAAAACAAATACTTACTGAACGCTACATTGCGTGCCGATGCTGCTTCACAATTTTTTGGCGGAGGCGATCTTTGGGGTTATTTCCCTGCAATTGGTGCTGGTTGGGTAATTTCGAATGAAGATTTCATGAAAGACCAAACTGTATTTAACAATTTAAAATTAAAGGGATCGTGGGGTAAAGTAGGTAATGCAGGTGTTCCTGTAAATCCAACCACTTTAACAGTAACTCAAAGTGCTGGTTATGTTGCTATTTTTAACGGAGTAGCGTATACAGGCGCAAACGTTGCTTCATTAGTACCATCATTCCTTAATTGGGAACGCACTACAGGTACTGATATCGGTATTGAAGCAGCTTTCCTTAAAAATCGCTTAAACATTGAAGCTAATTATTACAATAAGAAAACTGAACAGGCTATTTTCGAAATTCCGATCTTAAGCTCAATTGGTACTGCTTCAAGCAAAATGATTGGTAACCAGGCCGACTTACAAAACCGTGGCTTTGAATTTTTAGCTACCTGGAGGGATCAGCCAAACAGCGACTTTAGCTACTCAATCAGTGGAAACATCGGAATTAACAACAACAAAGTATTATCGGTTGTTACTGGTTTAAACCCAATTTACGGTGGCGGACAAGGCATTGCTAACGGAGCTTTGGCAACCAGAACTGTTCAAGGTGGTGCTATTGGCGAATTTTATGGGTACAGCGTAGCCGGTATCTTCCAAACCCCTGCAGAAGTTGCAGCATCAGCACAAACGGGTGCTAAACCGGGTGATTTCCGTTATGTAGATCAAAATGGTGACGGTGTTATTGATGGAAAAGACCGTGTTGTTTTAGGAAATCCAAATCCTAAATACAGCTATGGTTTAAATACAACTTTCAATTATAAAGGATGGGATTTATCATTCGACATTCAAGGTGTTGCAGGTGTAGATGTTTACAATGCCAATATCGCTTACCGTTTCGGTAATGAGAACTTCAGCAAAGATTTTTACGATAACAGATGGCATGGAGCTGGTACCTCTAACACTTATCCATCAGCTAACGTTGGCTCAACCACTAATGCTGCGCCAAACTCTTTCTATGTTGAAGATGGTTCATATATCCGTTTAAGAACAGTTCAGTTAGGTTATGCACTTCCTGCAAGCTTAATGAGCAAATGGACAATGAAAAAAGTAAGGGTGTTTCTGGATGCTCAAAATGCAATCAACCTATTCGGTTATAAAGGTTTTACACCAGAAATTGGTTATGATGCTGGTACTGGCCCGATCTCAAGAGGTATTGATGCCAGCGTGTATCCACTTTCTGCTATTTATAGATTAGGTCTTCAGGTGCAATTCTAATACATACGACGATGAAATTAAATCATAAAAAAACATATATTCAAAAGTTTGGACTTATTGCTTTATGCGCAAGTACATTAGTAATACCTGCATGTAAAAAGGATTTCCTGAATGTAGATCCTCAAGCCAAACAACCAGCGGTAACATTCTGGAAAACCCAGGATGATGCAACTAAAGCAGTTAACTCGATCTATGCCAATTTAAGAACCTGGGGAAATACCGCTTTCCCGGCTTTGGCAGTTGAGAGTATCCCCGGCGATGACGCTGAGAAAGGAAGCTCTGCAAATGATGCCAGTTATTTAAACAATTTCGATAACTATACAGCTTCATCAACTGAAGGCCAATTTGGTGGTTTTTGGGAAGCTCAGTATCAAAATATCAACCTGTGTAACCAGGTATTAGATAACATTCCGGCTATTAGTATGGATGCAAGCTTAAAAGCGCGCTATATTGCTGAAGCAAAATTTGTTCGTGCCTATTCTTACTTCAGGCTAGTGCGTGCATTTGGTGATGTTCCACTACGTTTAAACGTTCCAAAGGATGCATCAGAATTTAACATTCCAAGAACACCTAAGGCTCAGGTTTATGCCGCAATTGAGAAAGATTTAGATGATGCAGCAGCTGTATTGCCTCAAACTTATCCCGCAGCTGATTTAGGTAGAGCAACAAAAGGTGCAGCTTTAGGCTTACACGCCAAAGTGGCTATGTATTTGGGTAAATGGGATGCCGTGCTTTCTTATACCAATACCGTTATGACTTTAGGTTACGATTTATATCCTAACTTTCAGGAAGGATTCCGTACCACACGCGAAAATAATATCGAATCTGTATTCGAAATTCAATGCGAATTATTGCTAAACAATAAAGATGCTTCGAACTCTCAGTATAGCCAGGTTCAAGGTGTTCGTGGTTCGGTTGCAGGTTGGGGCTTTAACGTACCAACAGCTGCACTAGCTGCTGCTTTTGAAACAGGCGATGTGAGAAGAAATGGAACAATTATCTTCAGGGGAGAAACTACTCCGCAAGGGGATGCAATTGCTCCAACAGGTGATAACCCAATGTATAATGAAAAATCTTATGTGCCATTTAGCTTAATTGTTTCTGGTTACACTGAAGGTTCTCAGCAGAATGTACGCGTGCTTCGCTTTGCCGATGTGTTATTAATGAATGCAGAAGCCGCAAATGAGCTAGGCAATACAACTTTAGCTAAAACCTCGTTAAACAGGGTTCGTGCCCGTGCCCGTGGTGGCGTGGCCGGTGTTTTACCTGATGTTACCACAAACGATAAAGAAGCATTACGCCAGGCCATCTGGAAAGAAAGACAAGTAGAATTAGCAATGGAATCTGATCGCTACTTTGATGTAATTCGTCAAGGTCGTGGTACTGCAGTTTTTGGTGCTAAAGGTTGGAAAGCTGGTAAAAACGAAGTTTGGCCAATTCCTTCTACCGAGATCGATAAAAGTGCAGGTACTTTAACACAAAATCCAGGTTATTAATCGCTTTAAATTTTACAAAAATGAAAACAAAATATTTTTTATTGATGGCGGCAGTAACACTAGGGTTATCATCCTGCCAAAAAGAATTTGATCCGGCAAGCTATGCCCCACCACTAAACATTGGCGGTTACACCAGCTCAAAGCAAATTGCTACCAGTAGCTTAGTAGCTTACTGGGCCTTTGATGGCGGTTATACTGATAGTATTTCTAATACCGCTGGGGTTAATACCGGAACTTCTTTTGCCAAAGGGATTAAAGGACAGGGCTTACAAGGTGCTTTAAACGGTTACGTAGTATCTAATACTCCTGCTGCGGTTCAAAACTTAAAAAGTTTTACGCTTACCCTTTGGGAGAAAATGCCTTTAAACGATAAAGGGATTGTTGGTTTGGTTGATGTAGCTAAATCTTCTGATTTCTGGGGCAACCTTACATTTTTCTTTGAAAACGGTGGCGATGCTACTACCGGGAAATTAGTTGCAAGAACTTATACAGGTGTTGTTAATAATGGAGGTGATAATTTCTTAAAATTAACAGATCCATGGAACAAGTGGAACCAAATAGCATACACATACGATGCTACTACCTCAACCTTTAAAGTTTACTTCAACGGATCTAAAATTGGTGAAAAAACTGTTGCTAACCTGGGTCAGTTAACTTTCCAGGATGCAGGTAAAATGGTTTTTGGAACAGTTCAATTCCAAACTACACCAAGTTTGACCACATCAACTGGCAAGCAAGATTGGGCAAGTTACCTCGTTGGTCAATTAGATGAAGTTCGTATTTACAATAAAGCTTTAACAGCAGATGAAATCAGTGCGCTTTCTAAGCTAGAAGGTAGAGGAAAATAAAATTCCCACCTTAAAACAGGCACAAATAAAAGGGGTTGCCGGCTGGCAGCCCTTTTTAAAAATCTCCCGAAATGAAAAAAAACTACTGCTTTATTCTAATCCTTTCCATTTTTTTCTTTGCCTGCAAAAAAGGAGGCAGTAACGATCCCGTAATCGACCCGGTAGCCCCTCCATCAACTTATGCCTTTGCCGATTTAAAAGTAAATGGCACTTACAACGGCTTTACCTATTATGGTTTAAACAATACGCCTGTTGTTAAAATTACCTTCTCTTCCCCTATCAACCTATCTTCTGTTAGCGGAAACATTACCTTAACCGATGCCACCGGAAACCCGGCAGCATTTACCTCAGCTTTAGAAAATAACGATAATACCGTTGTAATCAGCCCTTCGGCTTTGCAACCTATTACAAAATATATTTTAAACATCAATACCGGACTATTATCAAAATCCGGAAACAAATTACAAACAGCTATAACCGTAACCCTGATTACTGCAGTAGATGATACCGACAAATTTGCCCGCATCACAGACGAAGAACTACTCACCCTGGTTCAAAAACAAACTTTTAAATATTTCTGGGATTTTGGTCATCCTGTTAGCGGATTAGCCCGGGAGCGTAATACATCTGGCAATACAGTTACTTCGGGTGGATCAGGATTTGGTATTATGGCTTTAATCACCGGCATTAACCGCAATTTTATCAGCAGAGCCGATGGTTTGGCCCAGATGCAAAAAATTGTAGCCTTCTTAAAAACAGCTGATCGCTTTCATGGAGCTTATCCGCATTGGCTCGATGGGAATACCGGAAAGGTAATTCCATTTAGCGTTAAAGATAATGGTGGTGATTTGGTAGAAACCTCTTTCTTAATGGCAGGTTTAATAACAGCCAGACAATATTTTAATGGAACTGACGCTGCCGAAACTGCTTTAAGAGCCGACATTAATACCATTTACAATGGTGTAGAATGGAGCTGGTACCGAAAAGACAATAGCAATACGCTGTATTGGCATTGGAGCCCCAACTATAACTGGGACATGAATTTACCCATTAAAGGCTGGAACGAATGTTTAATTACCTATGTAATGGCGGCATCCTCTCCTACCTACTCTATCCCGAAATCAGTTTATGATGCCGGATGGGCGCAAAACGGAGCCATGAAAAACGGCAACAGCTACTATGGGGTTCAACTCCCTTTAGGAACAGCAAATGGTGGCCCTCTATTTTTTGCACATTACTCTTTTATGGGTATTAATCCAACCGGCCTGACAGATGCCTATGCCAATTACGAAAGCCAAACCAAAGCACATGCCTTAATCAATTACAATTATTGCAAAGCTAACCCCCTCGGCAATTACGGTTATGGCGAAAATTGCTGGGGCTTAACCGCCAGTGATATTCAAGGTGGTTATACTGCCAGTTCACCAACCAATGATGTGGGTACCATAGCACCTACTGCAGCACTGGCCTCTATGCCTTACACCCCTACCGAATCGATGCAGGCCTTAAGATATTTTTATTACAAGCTGGGCAATAAAACCTGGGGCGATTATGGCTTCTACGATGCTTTTTCTTTAAAAGACCAGTGGTTTGCAACTTCTACCCTGGCGATAGACCAGGGGCCAATTGTGGTCATGATCGAAAATTACAGAACAAAATTAATCTGGAACTTATTTATGAGTGCACCAGAAGTAAAAGCAGGAATGAAAAATCTTGGTTTTAGCAGCCCCAACCTTTAACAACACACACAAATGAAACTCAATTTTCAACACTTTTTATTTTTTTCGCTCACACTAATTACCCTTTCTGCCTGCGCTCAGGGTAAAAAGTCGGGCTACAACCCCGATCTTACCATCCGTAAAAACTTAACCGACGAGCAATTGCTCGATTTGGTACAAAAGCAAACCTTTCAGTATTTCTGGGATGGTGCAGAACCTACATCTGGTGCTGGCCGAGAGCGTTATCACGTAGATAACATATATCCCGAAAACGATAAAAGCACTGTTGCAACCGGCGCTACAGGTTTTGGTTTAATGGCAATTTTAAGTGGTATCGACAGGGGGTACGTCACCAAAAAAGATGGAGCGGAACGTTTAAACAAAATTCTCGATTTTCTGGGCAAAGCCGATCGTTTTCATGGGGCTTGGTCGCACTGGATTTATGGCGAAACCGGTAAAGTACGTCCGTTTGGCCGCAAAGATAATGGCGGCGATTTGGTAGAAACTTCTTTTGTGGCGCAAGCCTTAATCTGTATTAACAGCTATTATAAAAACGGCACAACTGCAGAAAAAGCATTGGCTAAAAAAGCCGATGAACTTTGGAAAGGCATTGATTTTAACTGGTACCGCAATGATGGCCAAAATGTATTGTACTGGCACTGGTCGCCCGAATATCAATGGGAAATGAACTTTCCTGTTAAAGGGTATAACGAATGCTTAATTATGTACGTATTAGCGGCTTCCTCTCCTACCCATACTGTACCTGCCGAGGTTTATCATCAGGGTTGGGCCAGAAACGGCGAAATTAAAACCAATTTTGAGGTCTACGGCCATCCTTTTACGCTCGATTATCAGGGTCAGAAAAACTCGGTTGGCCCTTTATTCTGGGCACACTATTCTTACTTGGGCTTAAATCCAAAAGGATTAAAAGACCGTTATGCCAACTATTGGGAAAACAATGTAAACCATACCCTGGCTATCCACGATTATTGTGTAGCTAACCCAAAAGGCTTTAAAGGCTATGGCCAAAACAACTGGGGGTTAACCGCCAGCTATTCTGTTAAGGGGTATGCAGCCCATAATCCGCAGGAAGATTTTGGCGTAATTTCTCCTACCGCTGCCATTTCATCTATTCCTTATACGCCAAAAGAATCGATGAAGGTAATCAGACACCTTTACGAAAATTTAGGTACCAAAGTATGGGGCAAATATGGCTTTTATGATGCCTTTTCTGAAACCGACAACTGGTATCCGCAAAGATATTTAGGCATAGATCAGGGACCAATGGTGGTGATGATTGAAAATTACCGGTCTGGATTACTTTGGAAACTATTTATGAGCAATGAAGATGTACAGAAAGGCTTAACTAAATTAGGCTTTGAAAGTCCGGCATTGAAGAAATAAAATTGATAAGCATAACATTAAATGAAGCATATTCTATTCATCATATTAACCAGCATAACTGTTGGATTGCAGGCACAGCAAAAAACCTATTGCAACCCAATCAACGTGGATTATGGCTATACCCCTTTTGAATCTTTTACCGAATGGGGTAAGCACCGCGCTACGGCCGATCCGGTTATTGTAAACTACAAAGGCGATTTCTACCTGTTCAGTACCAATCAATGGGGTTACTGGCACAGTCCGGATATGCTCAACTGGAAGTTTGAAGAAAGAAAGTTTCTGCGCCCGTGGAATAAAACCAAAGATGAACTCTGCGCACCCGGAGTAGGCATAGTTGGCGATACCATGGTGGTTTTTGGGAGTACTTACACCAAAAATTTCACCCTGTGGGGCAGTACCGATCCCAAAGGAAACAAATGGTTTCCTTTGGTCGATTCGTTGGAAATAGGTGGCTGGGACCCGGCCTTTTTTACCGATGATGACGGCAAATTTTACATGTACAACGGCAGCAGCAATAACTACCCGATGTATGGTGTTGAATTAGACCGCAAAACATTTAAGCCTAAAGGCACCCGTACCCCGATGTACCTGCTGCAAAGCTGGCGCTATGGTTGGCAGCGTTTCGGCGAGTATATGGACGATACCTTTCTCGATCCTTTTGCCGAAGGTGCCTGGATGACCAAACACAATGGCAAGTATTATTTTCAGTATGGTGCACCCGGAACCGAATTTAGCGGATACTCTGACGGGGTTGTGGTAGGCTGTAAGCCGCTTTTCGATGGCATACAGGCTACCCCGCAATCCGATCCGCTGAGTTATAAAGGCGGTGGCTTTTCAAGAGGTGCAGGCCATGGAGCAACCTTTCAGGATAACAACAAAAATTACTGGCACATTTCTACCAGCATTATTTGTGTAAAAAATACCTGGGAGCGCCGGATGGGCATCTGGCCAACCGGTTTTGATCAGGATGATGTGATGTGGACCAATACCGCATTTGGCGATTACCCACTCTACCTGCCTTCAGAAAGAAAAGCAAATGGCCCTGCTGGTCCGGGATGGATGCTGATTAACTATAAAAAACCAGTTACTGTTTCTTCTACATTAGGTGCTTTTGAGGCCAACAATGCTGTAGATGAAAGTATAAAAACCTATTGGAGCGCCAAAACTGCTAACAATGGCGAATGGATCCAAACAGATTTAGGGAGCCTGGCCACTGTTAATGCCATTCAAATCAACTATGCCGATCAGGATGCCGAATTTATTGGTAAACAAACCGGTATTTTTCATCAGTACAAAATCCTTTCATCAGTTGATGGCAAAAAATGGACGACCTTGGTTGATAAAAGTCAGAACAAAACAGATGTGCCGCATGATTATATCGAATTGCCAAAACCGGTTAAAACCAGGTTTATTAAAATGGTAAATATCCACATGCCAACCGGAAAATTTGCCATTAGTGGTTTGCGCGTTTTTGGTAACGGAAACGGTGAGCAACCAGCACAAGTGAAAAACTTGATTGTATTGCGCACCGAGAAAGATAAACGCAGTGCCTATATCAAATGGCAACCGGTTGATAATGCCTTTGCCTATAACCTGTATTATGGCACCGCGCCCGATAAACTTTATAACTGCATCATGATTCATGACTTTAACGAATACTGGTTTAAAGCAATGGATAGCCAAAAAGCTTATTACTTCGCTATCGAAGCGATAAACGAGAATGGTGTTTCGGCAAAAACAGCAGTTAAAAAGGTAGATTAAAAATATAGCTCACGCTCGTTTGTAACGCGCGCGGAAATAATCAATCGTTTATAACGATTAAAACACGAAAAAGAATAAAATACACATAGCATGAAAAGAGCGAAAATCCTGGCTGTTTTTTTTACAGCCTTCGTACTGAACGCATCTGCGCAGACCAAAAAACCGGTTTCGGCTGAGGAAGCAAAGATGAACACCTTTATCAATAACCTGATGGCTAAAATGACGGTCGATGAAAAAATTGGCCAACTGAATTTACCAAGCTCCGGCGATATTACCACCGGGCAGGCCAACAGCAGCGATATCGGTAAAAAGATCAAAGATGGCCAGGTTGGTGGTTTATTCAACATTAAGGGCGTTGAAAAGATCAGAGCAGTACAAAAGGTTGCTGTAGAAAACAGCAGGATGAAAATCCCTTTGTTGTTCGGTATGGATGTAATACACGGTTACAATACCGTTTTCCCGATCCCTTTAGGTATGAGTGCCACCTGGAATATGGATGCTGTTCAAAAATCGGCGCGTGTTGCAGCCATTGAAGCCAGTGCAAGCGGCATCAACTGGACCTTCTCTCCCATGGTTGATATTTCGCGCGACCCACGCTGGGGAAGGATTTCGGAAGGTAATGGCGAAGATCCATATCTGGGCTCTCAAATTGCCAAAGCCATGGTAAAAGGTTATCAGGGTAAATTGCAGGCCAACAACGAAATTCTGGCTTGTGTTAAACACTATGCCCTTTATGGCGCAGCCGAAGCAGGAAGAGATTACAACACGACTGATATGAGTAAGGTAAAAATGTATAACGAATACCTTCCGCCATACAAAGCAGCTGTTGACGCTGGTGCCGCCAGTATTATGGCTTCATTTAACGAGGTTGACGGCATTCCGGCTACGGGCAGTAAATGGCTAATGACCGAGGTTTTACGCAACCAGTGGGGCTTTAAAGGCTTCGTGGTAACCGATTATACTGGTATTCCTGAAATGATTGCGCACGGAATGGGCGATTTACAAACAGTTTCGGCACTGGCTTTAAATGCAGGTGTAGATATGGATATGGTGGGTGAAGGTTTTTTAGGTACACTAAAAAAATCGCTTGCCGAAAAGAAAGTGAGCATCGATCAGATTAACAGGGCTTGCCGCTTAATTCTTCAGGCTAAGTACAAATTGGGCTTATTTGCCGATCCGTACAAATTCTGTGATGCAAACCGCGCAGAGAAAGAAGTTTTCAGCCCTGAAAACCGTAGCGTTGCCCGTCAGATCGCTGCCGAAAGTTTTGTATTGCTTAAAAACAAAAACAATATCTTACCACTTAAAAAATCAGGTACAATTGGTTTAGTTGGTCCACTGGCCGATAACACTGCCAATATGTACGGTACCTGGAGTGTAGCGGCTCTATTCGACAAATCGGTAACGGTTTTGCAAGGTTTAAAAAATGCTTTAGGCAACAATGCAAAAATATTAACCGCCCGCGGTGCTAACTTCCTGGCCGATTCGGCTTTAGAGCACCGCTATGTAAATATCCACAACCCTACTTACAAACACGATTCGCGCTCAGAAGCAGAAATGATTAAAGAAGCTTTGGCTGTTGCCGAAAAATCGGATGTAATTGTGGCTACTGTTGGTGAAGGTTCTGAATTTTCAGGCGAAAGCAGCAGCGTTACCGATATTCAAATCCCCGAAACGCAAAAAAATCTTTTAAAAGCTTTGGTTAAAACGGGTAAACCGGTTGTGATGGTGCTGTTTACAGGTCGCCCGCTGGCTTTAAAATGGGAAGATGAAAATATCCCTGCTATTCTAAATGTGTGGTTTCCGGGTAGCGAAGCCGGAAGCGCCATTGCCGATGTACTTTTTGGCGATGCAAACCCTTCTGGCAAATTGAGTGCTACTTTTCCGCAAAATGTTGGTCAGGTGCCACTTTATTATGCGCACAAAAATACCGGTCGCCCTTTAGCCGACGGTAAATGGTTCGAAAAATTCCGCTCTAACTATTTAGATGTAAGTAATGATCCCTTGTACCCATTTGGTTTTGGCTTAAGCTATACCACATTTAACTACAGCGATATTAAATTAAGTTCGAATACATTAACCAAAGGCAAATCTATTACCGCGTCGGTTACATTAACCAATACCGGCAAATACGACGGACAGGAGGTTGTGCAACTCTATATCCGCGATTTGGTGGGTAGTATTACCCGACCGGTTAAAGAGCTAAAAGGCTTCCAGAAAGTAAGTTTAAAGGCTGGAGAAAGCAAAAACATCACTTTTACCCTAACCGAAAACGATCTTAAATTCTATAATTCGGATTTAAAATTTGTGGCAGAACCCGGCGATTTCAAAGTATTTATCGGCACCAACTCACGCGATGTAAAAGAAGCATCTTTTACGCTGAAATAAAGACAATTAGGTTTGGTTGTTAACCCTGTGCTATTGTAAAGTAGCCAGGGTTTTCTATTTTTGTGAGAGGAAAGCATAATGATTTTAACCCCGACAACCAAATCGGCTGGATTTATCGTCTAAAACTACCTTAAGTATAGAAGACCACTATTGCTAGAAAACTACTTATTTAACATAATATCCCTGATGAAAACTTTTTCTCTCACTATCTGCATCCTTTTTTCTGTACTCTTTTTAAACGCTCAGGATTTTAAAAAATACGATAAAGGCAGCTTTATTAAAGGCAAAGATTCTATTTACTACAGGGTATTGTTTCCGGAAAACTTTAACCCCGAACAAAAATACCCGTTAGTGATCTTCCTGCATGGCAGTGGCGAAAGAGGCAATGACAATGCCAGTCAGCTGGTACACGGTGGAAAGTTGTTTTTAAAAAACGATGTGCGCAAAAATTTTCCTGCCATTGTAGTGTTTCCACAATGCCCGGCTAACGATTTCTGGGCCAATATTAACATCGATAAAGACACTAAAGGTAAAAGGAAATTAAGTTTTGTTGAAGGTGGCAAGCCAACCAAAATTATGCACGCATTGCAGGGCATGATTAAAGATTTCCTTAAAAAACCTTACGTAAACCGCGAGCAGGTTTACGTTGGTGGTCTATCCATGGGTGGCATGGGTACTTATGAGCTGCTGAGAAGAGAGCGTCGTAAATTTGCTGCAGCCATTGCCATTTGTGGTGGCGACAATACCAATAACATCGAAAAATACAAAAAAACACCCCTCTGGATTTTCCATGGGGCAAAAGATGATGTTGTAGATCCCGCATTATCGATCGCTATTGCCGAACGTTTAAAAACAGTTGGCGACGAGGTTAAATTTACCCTTTACCCTACAGCTAACCACAATAGCTGGGATAGTGCCTTTGCGGAGCCTGAGTTATTGCCCTGGTTGTTTTCGCATAAGAAATAACAGCAAGACCTCGCAGGTTTTAAAAACCTGCGAGGTCTAAATAAATGCTATTTATACGCGCTTAAGATCTTCATATTTCTTTTGATGATATTCTTTAAAGCCAGATAGCCCGTCAAACCATTTAATAACTTCTTCTCTTTTTAAGGATGTTGCTCTATCAGATAAAATACTATTGAATGAAGAATAGGGATAATCTCTAAAGTCTGGTAATACTTTATGTTTTTGTGGATTCGAGTGAATATAATATATCAATTCTGTTAAATATTCCTCATCTTCTATTTTTCGTCTTTTGAATCTTTCTTCAAAAAGTTTACCGGTGCGATCATATCGCTTATTAAAGGCCTTGGCGTAGGCATTAAATAAATTAGAGAAGCTCTTTTCTACACTTCCGCCGCAATGTTCTTCACCTCTTATTTTAATTAAAAGATGGAAATGGTTATTTAAAAGGCAATAGACAAAAATATCCGCAACTGGCGAAATGTATTTCTTTAACAATTTTAAAAAATATAGATAATTATCTTCCTCCCGGAATATGATTTCACTATTATTCCCTCTATTGTAGATGTGATAATAGGCTTCGTATTCTAATGGAATTGTTTTAATCATACTTAAATTTAAATAAAATCAAGTAAAATCAAATCACCTATTTAGCTTCCAGACCTCGCAGGTTTTAAAAACCTGCGAGGTCTTAAATAACAAAAAAGGCTTGAGGAAAATCCCCAAGCCTTTTGCTATAAATAAGGTATTTATTATTCAGCCATGTTGTGATAAACCGCCTGCACATCATCATCCTCTTCCAGCTTATCAATCAGTTTTAAAACATCGGCAGCTTGCTCTTCGGTTACCTCATGGTGCGATAAAGCAATGCGCTCCAGTTTAGAGCTTTTTAACTCAATGCCTTTTTCTTCCAGTGCTTTTTGTAAAGAACCAAAGTTTTCAAAAGCGCCCTGAGCTACTGCTACATCATTTCCTTCTTCATCCGCTTCAACGTAAAGTTCTTCTAAACCTGCATCAATTAATTCAAATTCTAATTCTTCCAAATCCAAATCATCAGCAGGTACAAAGCGGAAAATAGATTTACGGTTGAAAACAAAATCCAAAGAACCGGTTTTGCCTAAAGTTCCATTGGTTTTATTAAAGTAGCTGCGCACGTTGGCAACGGTACGGTTGGTATTATCGGTTGCAGTTTCAATTAAAACCGCCACACCATGAGGTGCGTAACCTTCGTAAACAATTTCTTCGTAATTGGCTAACGATTTATCAGATGCACGCTTAATAGCTGCCTCTACCCTATCTTTAGGCATGTTTACAGCTTTAGCATTTTGCATAGCCGTACGTAAACGCGAGTTGGTTTCAGGATGAGGCCCCGATTCCTTAACCGCCATTACAATATCTTTACCAATACGCGTAAACTGAACCGCCATTTTGGCCCAACGCTTAAATTTTCTTTCTTTTCTAAATTCGAATGCTCTTCCCATTTTGTAGTATCAAGTAATTGGAATCAAGTATCAAGATGATCCTTGTTCCTAACCCTTTATTTTGTTTATTTAATATAATACCTCTGCTTTAGTCTTTTAGCTTTGGTCTTTTAGCTCTTTTTTAAATTCTTTAACATATCAGTTGTCAGCTTCGATAAATCGAACTCCGGTTTCCAGCCCCAGTCTTTAGCCGCGTAGGTATCATCAATAGAACGTGGCCAGCTGTTGGCAATTTGCTGGCGCGGATCGTTTTCGGTGTAAGTTAAGGTAAAATCAGGAATGTGCTTCCTGATTTCGGCTGCTAAAACTTCTGGTGTAAAACTTACGCCAGCAAAATTATAACTGCTGCGCACCGAAATCTGATCGGCTGGTGCATCCATCAATTCAATCGTACCACGAATCGCATCGTCCATATACATCATCGGCAATTCGGTTCCGGCATTTAAGAAACTCTGATAGCTGCCTTTTTTTAACGCATCGTGAAAAATATGAATGGCATAATCAGTAGTTCCTCCTCCCGGTGCTGCCTTCCAGCTAATCAATCCCGGATAACGGATACTGCGTACATCCAAACCATATTTTTGGTTGTAATATTCGCACCAACGCTCGCCAGCCAGTTTACTAATACCATAAACCGTATTCGGGTCCATTACACAATATTGCGAGGTATGATCTTTAGGCGAATTTGGCCCAAACACAGCAATAGAACTTGGCCAGTACACTTTTGCTGTTTTATATTCGAGTGCTAAATCGAGTACATTCAGCAAACCATTCATGTTTAAATCCCAGGCTAATTTAGGGTTCTGTTCGCCCGTTGCTGATAATAATGCCGCCAGCAGGTAAACCTGTGTAGGCCTGTACTTGTGAAAAATGCCTTTAACCATTTCCTTATCAAGCACATTTACAAATTCGAATGGCGCAGAGTTTTTGATATCATAATCAGGTCTGCGGATATCGCATGCAACTACGTTATCATCGCCATATATCTTACGTAAAGTGGTAACCAATTCGGTGCCAATCTGTCCGTTAGAGCCTAAAACAACAATTTTTTCCTGCATATTTTTCTTGAGATTGAGCAAAGGTAAAAAAATGAGATAAAAGGTGATAAAATATTTATACTTAGTGTGTAAGTTGGTTAACTGATTAAATCGTTGAAACTGGTTAACTGTAAATTGCAAACTGCCTACTGATATGGTTAACTGTTTAATCGTTTAAACTGGTTAACTGTCAATTGAAAACTGCCAACTTAGCAAGGTTAACTGTTTAAATCGTTTAAACTGGTTAATTGTAAATTGCAAACTGTTAACTGTAAATTGCAAACTGAAAACTGCCAACTCAGCAAGGTTAACTGTGTAAATCGTTTAAACTGGTTAACTGTAAATTGAAAACTGCCAACTCAGCAAGGTTAACTGTGTAAATCGTTTAAGCTGGTTAACTGTCAACTGAAAACTGTTAACTGTAAATTGAAAACTGCCAACTCAGCAAGGTTAACTGGTTAATCGTTGAAACTGGTTAACTGTCAACCGAAAACTGTAAATTGCAAACTGGTTTACTGCGAACTGCCAACATTCCAACATTAAAACTTTTCAACTTTTCAACTTTAAAACACACCAATATCTCAGCTTTAAAACTTAAAATTTATACATTTACCTTAGCGTACCTCCAAATAAACCAATGACTCCTTTTGAGCCTGAATATGCTGCAGATTTACTTAACCGCCTAAAACTGGGCGATAAGCAGGCTTATGAGCGCATTTATTTAACCTATAGTAAAGAATTGCTTTTAGCAGCTTACAAAAAAACAGGAGAAAGGATAATTGCTGAGGAACTGGTGCAGAATATTTTCATTTCACTTTGGGAAAAACGTGCTGAAGCCAAAATCAGCAACCTGCAAGCTTATTTATTTGGCGCACTAAAACTGAGTGTAATTAACCATATCAGGAGTTTGGTGATGGAAAACAAATACGTGCAATACCAAAGCCTCACCTATACAGAAGATCATCAGGATACCGCCAACCTGGTCGACTTTCATGACCTTTCAGCCATTATCGAACAAGGCATCAATTCGCTCCCCGAAAAAACCCGGGAAGTTTTCAGGCTCAGCCGTTACCAGCACCAATCTACCAAAGATATTTCTGCCGGATTAAACATTTCTGAAAAGGCTGTGGAATACCACATTACCCAGTCTATTAAAAGGATTAAAGAATATATTAAAAATTTCTACATCTTTTTATAGCTGTATATCAGATAATTACAAAATAATTTCATTTTTCTGCAATTTGCTTTAGGGTTTAGCCCTCATTGTGTTACTTGTAAGTATAAAGCCAAATATTTTTTCTTATGAACCAAAAATCATTCTACGATTTACTTACCCGTTATCACGACGGAAATTGTACTGAAGCCGAAAAGCTTTGGGTAGATAAATGGTATCATAATTTAAACAGTAAGAGTTTTGAAGATCTTTCTGATGCTGCACTGGATGAGATGCAGCAAAGTGTTTGGCAAAATATCAATCCAGATGCCACAAAACTGGTAAAAACGGCTACCATAAAGAGACTTTGGCCAAAATTTGCCATTGCAGCATCGTTTATTGTTGCATTTCTAATTGGTGGCTTGTACTGGGCAAACAAGAACAACGCCGAAAATGCCTTTATGAGCGATAATGAAGGTCTGGAACTAATTAGCAAAACCAACGATACAAATCGTCCCATCATAGTTTCGCTGAGCGATGAGAGTAAAATTACTTTAGATCCAAAGGCAAACATTATTTACCCAAAGGATTTTGCTACCGATAAAAGAACCGTTTACCTAAAAGGAAATGCTTTTTTCTCGGTAAGCAAAAATCCGAAAAGACCTTTTTACGTGTACAACCGAACATTGGTTGTACGCGTTTTAGGTACCAGCTTTTTTGTTAAATCATCAGTTAACCAGCAACCGGCACAAGTTTCGGTACGCACAGGCAAGGTACAGGTAAACGAAAACGAAAACTGCAGCCTGTTCCGCCTTTCGGATAAAAGGGTAGCCAAACCTATTTTACTCAAACCTAATCAGAAGGGAATTTATACCGATCATAACTTAAGCAAAACCCTGGTAGAGCACCCTATTCCTTTAGCCGTGGCTTACAATGTACCCAACACGGTCAGTTATAATTTTAAAGAAAAAAGCCTGAAAGAGATTTTCAGTACCTTATCAGAAGCCTACGGTATTGATATTTTAACCAGTCAGCAGGATATTTTAAACTACACCTTTACCGGAGATTTAAGCAATAAAGGGCTATATGAGCAGCTCGATCTGATTTGCGGATCTATATCAGGTAAATATAAAATCAAAGGAACCAGCATTATGGTTTCGAATACCAACTAACCAAAATATATAAACATTATGAAACAGTACCAGATTATCAACAGCCCGTAACCGCGGCACCACTTCCCATAATATTTTTCTAAAAAACAAAGCCGACAATGTGGGGCATTGCCGGCGAGTTAAATACATAGAAATGTATTCATGGTATTCCTATGTCCAATAAATCCAATCATTTAATGAACAACAACCAAATTTATGAAAAAAAATCAACTTATTTCGCTGGCGATATATGCAATGAGAGTTTCGATTTACCAAATACTTGCAATAATAACCTTTACCTGTGCTGCATTTGCAAAAAATGTTGGCGCACAGGAATTTCTGAATAAAGCAATCTCGATCAAAGCCGATCAAACCGATATTAAAACCATTATTGAAAAAACCGAACAGCTGGCCAATGTAAAATTTGTGTACAGTCCGCAATTAATTAACTCCGATCGGAAAATATCTGTAAACGTTGTTAACCAAAAACTTAAATACTTTCTTGAGAATTCGCTAAAACGTTATGACGTGGGATATAGGATAGTTAAAGATCAGATTCTGCTCTATTCTATTCCCGCCAATAACAACCTCGCACTGTTAAAAGCCTTTGAAGGGATTGTTACCGGTAAAGTTACCGATAGCAAAGGCAACGCCATCCCCGGGGTATCGGTTACCGTAAAAGGCAAAACCATTGGTACTACCACCGATGAAAACGGAGCTTTTGCATTAAAAGGCCTTACGGTTGACAGTCGCGTGCTGGTAGTAAGGTACGTAGGCTATATTTCTAAAGAAGTTAACCTATCGCCAGGCAATGCCGACGAAAACCTGAACATCAGCTTATCAGAAGATAACTTACAGCTCGAAAGTGTAATGGTTACCGGTGGTAATCCGAAAAAGAAGCTCGAAAGCAGCGTAGCCCTTACTTCGGTAAGCAATAAAGACATTACCAACAGGGCACCTTTAAACAGTACCGATTTATTAAAAGCCATTCCGGGTTTAACTGTAGAGAGTACAGGTGGTGATGGGCCCGGAAACGTTTGGGTAAGGGGCTTTCCGCAACAAGGTGGTTATATATTCCTGGGTATACAGGAAGATGGTTTGCCTTTGTTACCTACAGGCTTCAACACCAATCCATCAGTAGATCAATACTACAAAACCGATTTGACTATCCAAAACATCGAAGCCATTAGAGGAGGTAACGCTTCTATTATTCAGGCCAATACACCTGGTGCAGTGGTTAACAACCTCAGTTATGTGGGTGCCGATAAACAATATGGCCAGTTTAAATTCACCACAGGCTTTTCGCAGGGCTTGTACCGTTTTGATGGCAATACCGGTGGAAAAATAAGTGATCAGGTTAAATACAACATTGGTGGTTTTTACCGTACCGATAATGGCGTGGTAGATCAGGGTTTTAATCCGGCCAATCGAGGCGGACAAATTAAAGGTAACATGACTTTTAGTTTCAAGAATAACAAAGGTTTTATCCGCCTTTACGGAAAGTACCTGAACGATAAAGTTCAGTTCCTGTTAACCAGTTACTACCCTTACGATGGAACCGGAAAGCCAACCACTTACCGAGATTACAATATGGCTTCTCAATCCATTACTCCTGTTCAAACCGATTGGAGCTATAACGACCCTGTAAACGGAAACTATGATTTTAGTTTAACAGACGGGATACATACCAAATTAGGTTCTGCTGGTTTCCAGTTTAACTACCTAACTGATAATGGCTGGCAGATCGTAAACAATTTCCGTTACCAGAATACCCACACCAATGCTACTTATACTGCACCTGCCGGAATTACAGCCAGAACCAGCACAACACCTTACTACTACCCTGGCGGTGCTGTTGCACCTTTTGTAGCCGGCGATTATGTAATTACCTCAAATGCCCAGGGGCAAATTAACAGCGACGTGCAGATTGTAGATTATCTGGACCTAAAAAAGAAAGTAAAAAACCACAGTCTTAATATCGGATTGGGCATCCACCAATATAACCGAGACGATGTACGTTATGCTTTCCGTTCGTTTACCGAGTTTAAAGAACACCCAAGTATTATCTTACAATCGCCAACTGCTGCAGAGCGCACCATTCAAACTAAAAATACCTTCATAGGCGATACCAGAACCTTATCCGCTTACGCTGGTGATGAGATTAAAATATCAGAAAAATGGCGTCTGGATATTGGGGCGAGGATCGACAATCAAAATGTAAAAGGCGACAGACCTTATTATGCATTAAACACCAATGGTACTGTAAATGCAAGTGCAAGTGCTACACCGACTATTTTAGGCTATACTGCTTATAACGAAACATTAACTAATTGGGCGGCTTCTGTAGGTGCAAATTATAAAATCAGCAATACTTCAAGCATTTTTGCCCGGGCAACCAAAGCCTACAACGCGCCGAACATTGGCGATTACAATGCATCGGCCTACAATGCCGCCAATATTAAAAAACGTCCGGTTTATTTAGGCGAAGTAGGCTTTAAATATGCCAAAAACAACCTGGCCATTTTTGCCTCCGGAAGTTACTCGGCTATTAAAAATGTATCGTTAAGCATTAATGTGCCAACCACAGCGGCAGGTACACAGGCTTTGGTGGCTTTTGGTTCTACCCGCACCTGGAGCGCAGAATATGAAGTTTCTTACAAAATTGCCAAACCACTCAGCTTACGCTTAACCGGAACGCTTCAGGATTCTAAATATACCGATTATGAAGCCAATACCAGTGGCAACGCTGCCGTTGCCGCCGAATTTGGTAACCGCATTTACAGCTTTACCGGTAACCGCACAGAACGGGTTCCGGTGCTTAACACCGAACTTGGTGCAAACTACGATTACAAAAACTTTAACTTATATGTTGCAGCAAATTACGTGGGCAGCCGCTTTACCTCACCAAGCGGAAGCTACGAATTACCCGGTTATGTGGTAATGAAAGCTGGCGCAGGCTATAATTTCACTAAAAAAGTAGCCATAAGATTTTGGGCAGACAATTTGTTAAATGCAAAAGTGTTGACCGAAGGCGATGTTCGTGGAGATCAGTTCAGAGATTTCTCAACAGTAAGCCCTGGTCAATTAATGATTGGCAGAACTTTACTTCAACGTACTTTCTGGGGATCATTGGCTTATTCATTTTAACAGCAAGGCCGGAGTTTACGCTCCGGCCTTTTTTAATTCAAAACATCATGACAACAAGAAGATCATTTTTACAGCAAACAAGCTTAGCTGCAGTTGCAGCATTTTTAAGCCCGTCAGTTATTACCTCTGCCCTGGCACAACCAGCCAAAATTTCTAAAATAGGCATTGGTTTATTTACCTTGAGAGAACAATTAACAGCCGATGTTAAGGCCACTATAGCCCGCGTGGCCCAGATTGGCTATAACCAGGTAGAAACTTATTATGGCTATCCGGGCAAATATGAAGTTAAGGGCTTCTGGGGGTTGGAAGCCAAAGATTTTAAAGCTTTACTTACAGCCAATAACCTTACTTCGCCAAGTGGCCATTACAATTTAACCGACTTCCTTTCTACCGGCGATGATAAAGTATTAAAATCGCACATCGAAACTGCTGCAACCGTAGGTCAAAAATATTTTGTGGTTCCGGCATTACCTACCGATATCAGAGCAAACGGCACATTAGATGATTACAAGCGCATGGCCACCAAATTTAATCAGGCCGCAGAGCTCTGTCAACAATCAGGCCTAAAATTAGCCTACCACAACCACAATTTCGAATTTAAAGATCAGGGTAACGGTGTTACAGGCTATTCCATTTTACTCAATGAAACCGATGCCAAACTGGTAGGCTTTGAACTCGATATTTTCTGGGCCGTAAATGCAGGCTTAGATCCCGTAGCCATGTTCAGTAAAAATCCGGGGCGATATAAAATGTTTCATGTTAAGGATATGGATAAACAGGATAAAGCCGTGTTTACCGAAGTAGGTTCGGGCAAAATCGATTTTAAAACCATTTTTGCCAGCGCTAAACTGGCCGGTGTTGATTACATTTTTACCGAACAGGACCTGATTAAAAAAGAACCTTTTCAAAGCATTACAGAAAGCTACAATTATATTAAAAACAACTTGCTGTAGGCAGTCATTCAAGCCATGAAAAGGCCTGTTTAGAAATTTACTGGTAAATAACATGTTCATTCGCACTAAATGTACTTTTTACACCAAGTAAATCTGATAAAAAAACAGGCCTCAACATGGTTTAAACCTACAAAAAACGCATTATTTAGAATTATTATTCGGAGTAACAATTGCGTTGCGTATCAATAATTTAACGGTATAACCTTAACGTTTCCATTATATTTTTTCTAATATTACTCATTCAACACATAACATAACCAATATATAAAACCATAAATACGATGCATAGAAGAGAAGCACTCAAAAACGTTGCATTTTTGCTGGGAGGAGCAATCTCGGCAAGTACAATGGGCGTTTTATTCGAAAGTTTTACGCTCCCGGAAAACGAAAAAAACTTCGTACAGTATTCTATTGAGGATGAGAAGATTTTTGCTGAATTTGCTGATATCATTGTGCCAACCACACAGTCATCTGCCGGTGCCAAAGCTGCCGGATTAGGTAAATTTATACCAATGATGATGAAAGACTGTTATCCTGCTACCATGCAAACTTCATTTGCAAATGGATTTAAAGCCCTTCAGGCTAAATCGATGAAAGATTTCGGTAAACCTTACATGGCCTTAACCGTTGCCGACCGCAAAAAGTTAATGGCCGATTTAAGAACCATCGCCATTGCGCAAAAAGAAACTAAATCAGAAGACAACAAAGATTTAGCTTATTTCTTTGTTACCGCACGCGATTTAACTTTATTAGGCTATTACTCTTCCGAAATTGGTTGCACCAAAGCAAGAGCTTATGTTCTTGTTCCAGGCCGCTACGATGGCAATACTACCTTAAAGCCAGGCCAAAAATCTTGGGCTACCTAACATCAAAACAACGACAAAACATCATGAATTTAAATACAAATTTAAAAGCAGAAAATACTTACGATGCTATTGTTATAGGATCGGGGATTAGTGGCGGCTGGGCTGCAAAAGAACTTACCGAAAAGGGCTTACGTGTTTTGATGCTCGAAAGAGGGATGAACATTGAGCACATTACCGGTTACGAAACTGCAATGAAAAATCCATGGGATTTTAAACATGCAGGTAAATTAACGGAAGAACAAAAACGTACCCACCCGGTACAAAAAAGAGATTACCCTTACCAGGAAGCGAACGAAAAATGGTGGGTAAACGATCTGGAATGCCCATATACCGAAGATAAACGTTTCGATTGGTACCGTGGCTTTCATGTGGGTGGTAAATCGCTGATGTGGGGCCGTCAGAGCTACCGTTTAAGCGATCATAACTTTGAAGATAATGCAAGAGATGGTCACGGAAGCGATTGGCCATTGCGTTATGCAGAACTTTCGCCATGGTATGATTATGCCGAGCGTTTCGCTGGCATCAGTGGTTCTAACGAAAACTGGCCAACTTGTCCGGATGGACAATTCTTGCCGCCAATGGATTTAAACATTGTAGAAAAATCGGTAAAATCACGTATAGAAGAACATTATAAAAGAGAACGGATTATGATGATTGGTCGTGTGGCTAACCTTACCGTTCCGCATAAAGGCCGTGGCAATTGTCAGTACAGAAACTTATGTAGCCGCGGTTGCCCGTTTGGTGCATATTTCAGTACGCAATCTTCTACCCTGCCTGCTGCAATGGCTACCAAGCGTTTAACGTTAAGGCCATATTCTATTGTAAACCATATCATTTACGATAAAGACACCAAAAAAGCTAAAGGTGTAATGGTTATTGATGCACAAACCAACAAAACAATGGAGTTTTATGCTAAAATTGTTTTCGTTAACGGGTCTACTTTAGGTTCAACATTCATTTTGTTAAACTCTACTTCAGAAGCACATCCAAATGGTTTGGGTAATGGTAGCGGTCAGTTAGGTCACAACTTAATGGATCACCACTTCCGTTGCGGTGCATCAGGCGAAGCCGAAGGTTTCGACGATAAATACACCTATGGCCGTCGTGCAAATGGTATTTACATTCCAAGGTATCAAAACATCGGAAACGATAAACGCGGTTATCTGCGTGGTTTTGGTTATCAGGGTGGTGCCAGCAGATCGAACTGGCAAAATGATGTAGCCGAATTATCGTTTGGTGCCGATCTTAAAGAAAAAATGACCAAACCAGGCAAATGGAGCATGGGTCTGGGTGGTTTCGGAGAGATGTTACCTTACTACGAAAACAAAGTTTACATCGATCACAACAAAAAAGACAAGTGGGGACAACCTGTATTGGCGATTGATTGCGAATACAAAGAGAACGAGAAAAAAATGCGTGTGGATATGATGAATGATGCAGCTGAAATGTTAGAAAAAGCAGGCATGAAAAACATCAAAACCTACGATAATGGTTGCTACCCGGGTATGGCTATCCACGAAATGGGTACTGCCAGAATGGGTAACGATCCTAAAACATCGGTACTGAACAAATGGAACCAGATGCATGAGGTGAATAACGTTTTCGTAACCGATGGATCGTGCATGCCTTCTATCGCTTGTCAGAACCCTTCATTAACATTTATGGCGTTAACAGCACGCGCTGCAGATTACGCTGTAAAAGAATTAAAGAAAAAGAATATCTAGAAAAGGTTTAAAACTGAGGTGTAAGGTTTAAGGTAAAAGGCGTAAGGTCTTATCTCCTAATCCCTACACCTCAAACCTTATAAAAACAACATCTAAATAGGGAAAAGGCTTAAGCGTTAAGGTATAGGAAATTTACCCTAAACCTTACACCTTACACCCCACACCTTTTATAACATGAAAAGAAAATTAAGAATGGGCATGATAGGCGGTGGAAAAGACGCCTTTATTGGTGCTGTACACCGTTTGGCCGCTAACATGGATGGCCTTATTGAATTAACTGCCGGAGCTTTAAGTGTAAACCCTGAAATCGGGTATGAATCCGGAAAACTGCTTTTTCTTCCTGACAACCGGATTTACAGCAATTACGAAGAAATGCTGACAAAAGAGAGTGAATTGCCAGCTGATGAAAGAATTGATTTTGTAACCATTGTTACCCCAAATTTTGCCCACTTTGCACCTGCAATGATGGCATTGGATAAAGGTTTCAATGTGGTAATAGAAAAACCAATGACTTTAACCTTAGAAGAAGCTAAACAGCTACAGGCTAAAGTAGAAGAAACCGGTTTAACACTTTGTTTAACCCACACCTATTCTGGATACCCAATGGTTAAGCAAGCCAAACAAATGGTACGCGAAGGCGAACTGGGTGCTATCCGTAAAATTGTAGTAGAATATCCTCAGGGTTGGTTAAGTACGCTTTCTGAGCGCGAAGGTAATGCACAGGCAGCCTGGCGTACCGACCCTTCTAAAACCGGAAAAAGTGGTAGCATGGGCGATATCGGTACGCATGCTGCGCATCTTGCCGAGTACATTTCTGGCCTAAAAATTTCAAAAATCTGTGCTGATTTAAACATTGTTGTACCCGGAAGAGCTATTGATGATGATGGTAACGTATTGTTAAAGTTCGATAACGGTGCTAACGGCGTATTGGTAGCCTCGCAAATTGCCGCTGGCGAAGAAAATGCATTAAAAATCAGGGTTTATGGCGAAAAAGGTGGTTTAGAATGGCACCAGATGGAACCAAATACCCTTATTGTAAGGTGGTTAAACGCACCTGCACAAATTTACAGAACGGGTAATGGTTACATGGGTAGCTTTGCCAAACACAATACCCGCACACCAGGTGGTCACCCGGAAGGTTATTTAGAAGCATTTGCCAACATTTATAGAAACTTTGCATTAACTGTAAATGCAAAATTAAATAATGAGCAACCTACAGCAGAAATGCTCGATTTCCCGGGCACCACAGATGGTATCAGGGGAATGGCATTTATCGAAAATGTAGTGGCTTCAAGCCAATCAGATCAAAAATGGTTCGACTATAAACTATAATCATCCGGCATGACAACAATAAAAGGACCCGCTGTATTTTTAGCACAGTTTATAAGCGACGAAGCACCGTTTAATTCACTTGATAATATTTGCAAATGGGCTGCAGATTTAGGATTTAAAGGTATCCAGATGCCAACGCTCGATGCCCGCTTTATCGATCTTAAACAAGCAGCTGAGAGCAAAACCTATGCTGATGATTTAAAAGGTAAAATCGCAGCTCATGGTTTAGAAATAACCGAATTATCTACCCACTTACAAGGTCAGCTGGTTGCGGTGCACCCTGCTTATGATGACTTATTTGATGCTTTTGCACCAAAAGAAGTACATAAAAACCCAAAAGCCAGAACGGAATGGGCAGTACAACAAATGAAGTACGCGGCCAAAGCATCGCAAAACCTGGGCTTAAACGCTCATGCGACTTTTAGTGGTTCGTTATTATGGCAATATTTTCACCCGTGGCCACAACGTCCTGCTGGTTTGGTAGAAGAAGGCTTTGCCGAACTGGCTAAACGCTGGACACCTATTTTGAACGAATTTGACCAATGTGGAGTAGATATATGCTACGAAATACACCCCGGCGAAGATTTATTTGATGGTGAAACATACGAAATGTTCCTTTCGGCAGTAAATAATCACCCACGGGCATGCTTATTGTATGATCCATCACACTTTGTATTGCAACAGTTAGATTATATTCAATACATCGATTTTTATCACGAAAGAATTAAAGCCTTTCATGTTAAGGATGCAGAATTTAATCCGACTGGGAAACAAGGTACTTTTGGTGGTTACCAAAGCTGGGCAAATCGTGCAGGCCGTTACCGCTCGCCTGGCGATGGTCAGGTAGATTTTAAAACCATTTTCAGTAAGCTGGCACAATACGATTTTAAAGGTTGGGCCGTTATGGAGTGGGAATGCTGCATTAAAAATCAGCAGGATGGTGCGCGTGAAGGTGCCGAGTTTATTAAAAAGAACATTATCCATGTAACCGATAAAGCATTCGACGATTTTGCAGCATCGGGTAGTGATAGTGCTTTCAATAAAAAAATATTGGGACTATAACATTAAAAAGCAATGAAACCTGGATAAGCAAAACAAATTAATTTTACCGCTTATGCCAGCCCGAATACGAATAAAAACAAAACACACAATGAAAAAAACATTTTTAATTTTAGGCGCTGTGGTCATTTTTATGGCGTCTTTCACGAAAGCAGATTTAGCGAAAGAGAAAAGTGCAGTTGCTACAGCAACTATGGCAAACCATGCTTTTCAATCAAACCCGGGTGAAAAACTGATCAATAAAAACGACTGTTTAGGCTGCCACAACAAAACCAATAAAATTATTGGCCCTGCTTATGTAGATATTGCAAAAAAATATCCTGCTACAGAGAAAAACATCAATATGTTGGCTGATAAAATTATTAAAGGTGGTACCGGAGTTTGGGGTAACATGCCAATGACTGCACATGCTACACTTAAAAAAGATGATGCAAAATTAATGGTAAAATATATTTTGTCTCTTAAAAAGAAATAATTTAACCTCATTAGCAAATCGATTTACCTCATATGAAAACAGAGCAAGAAAATAAAAACACGAGTAACCGTCGTGATTTTATTAAAACAACAGCTATCGCTGCTGCTGCATTTATGATTGTTCCGCGCCATGTTTTGGGCGGTCCGGGTTATTTAGCGCCAAGCGACCGTTTACTGGTTGCCGGTATTGGTGTTGGCGGTAAAGGCCAGAGTGATTTAGATATGTTTTACAAAAGTGGAAAAGCAGATATCGCTTTTCTGTGCGATGTAGACGATCGTCGTGCTGCCAATAGCATAAAAGCTTTCCCTAAAGCCAAATACTATAAAGACTGGCGCGAAATGCTGGATAAGGAGCATAAAAACTTCGATGCGGTTTCTGTTTCCACTCCTGATCATAACCATGCCATCCAGGCTTTAGCGGCCATGCAACTGGGTAAACATGTGTATGTTCAAAAACCCTTAACGCATGATATTTATGAGGCCCGCATTTTAACTGCAGCCGCAAAAAAATATAAGGTAGTTACGCAAATGGGTAATCAGGGGGCATCAAATGATGGTCCGCGCCAAATGAAAGAATGGTACGAAGCCGGTTTAATTGGCGATGTACATACTGTTTATGCTTGGACCAACCGTCCGGTTTGGCCTCAGGGTATTCCATGGCCAACTAAAAAGGCCGAAATTCCAAAAGAATTAGACTGGAATTTATGGTTAGGAACTGCCCCTGAAAAAGATTTTGTTGATAAACTGGTTCCTTTTAACTGGCGTGGCTGGTGGGATTACGGAACAGGTGCATTAGGCGATATGGGCTGCCATTTAATCGAAGCTCCTTTCAGTGTGTTAAATTTAAAATACGCTAAAGAAGTTGAGGCGAGTGTGGGCTCTGTGTATGTTGATGAATTTAAACGCGGTTATTTCCCGGAAAGCTGTCCGCCATCAAGCCATGTTACGTTAAGGTTCCCTAAAACCGAAAAAACCAAAGGCGAAGTAACCTTACATTGGATGGACGGTGGTATCCAGCCAGAGCGTCCGGAAGAACTGGAAGCCAATGAAACTTTTGGTGATGGTGGCAACGGTACCCTATTTATCGGAACCAAAGGTAAAATGATGTCTGAAACCTACAGCGCCAATCCAAAATTATTGCCGCTAAGCAGAAATAAGGACATTAAGGTTAAACCTAAATATGCACGTGTACCTGATGGTGCCAATGGCCATTACAAACAATGGGTAGAAGCAGCAATTGCAGGTTACGGTAAGCAGGAAGTAAGTTCGCCATTCGAAATTGCAGGCCCTTTAACCGAAGCTTTATTAATGGCTAACCTTGCAATCAGAAGTTTCGACATCCAGAAAACGGTAAACGGTAAGGTAACCTATCCGGGCAGATACACTAAAATGCTTTGGGATAACGACAACATGAAGGTAACCAACTTTGATGATGCAAACCAGTTTGTAAAACGCGAATATCGCAAAGGCTGGAATAATTTAACACTTTAATAATTACAAACCTCGTAGGTTTTTAAAACCTGCGAGGTTTAATATAAAAAAACATGAAAAAAATCTTTCTTTCTGCTTGCATCCTGTTAGCAGTTACACAAATATCAAAAGCGCAAAAAGGCTTTAAACCATTGTTTGATGGTAAAACTACAACCGGCTGGCACACTTATAACAAAACTACTGTCGGCAGTGCATGGCAGGTACAAGATGGTGCATTGCATTTAGATTTAGCTACCAAAGGAAAAGATGGTGGTGGTGATTTGGTTACCGATAAAGAATACGGCGATTTCCATTTAAAATACGAGTGGAAAGTTGCACCAAAAGCAAACAGTGGGCTTATTTTTTATGTGCACGAAGAGCCTAAATACCATGCAACTTACTCTACTGGTTTAGAAATGCAGGTAATTGATAACGATGGTCACCCTGATGGTAAAATTACGAAACACCGCGCGGGCGATTTATATGATCTTGTAAAAAGTTCATCAGAGCCTGTTAAAGCAGTTGGCGAATGGAACAAAGCTGAAATTATCAGCAAAAAAGGTAAATTAACCTTAATCCTAAACGGTGTTGAAGTTGTAAAAACTACCCTTTGGGATGAGAGCTGGAAAAAAATTGTAGCAGGCAGTAAATTTGCTACCTGGGAAAACTGGGGAACATTCAAAACCGGTAAAATTGCATTGCAAGATCATGGTGATGAGGTTTGGTACAAAAATATCTCTATAAAAGAACTATAATAGAGGTAGAAGGTGTAAGGTTGAAGGCTAGAGGTTTCCTTTCATGCGCCTTAACCACATAAAGGTATAGGGTTGAAAGGATTTTCTTTCTTTTGCTCTAACCCGACACCTAAAACCTTAAAAATAATAAGGCAGGGCGTAAAGTAAGGCCGAAGATTTATATCTTTAGCTTACCTTACGCCTTAAACCGTAAACCTAAAAACCTTATATAAACCAAATGAATAACACTACTCGCTTTAAACTTTCTGCCATGATGTTCCTGGAATTTTTTATCTGGGGCGCCTGGTTTGTTACCCTTGGTACTTTCTTAGGAAATAACTTAAAAGCTACAGGTGCCGAAACCGGTGCTGTATTTTCTACTCAATCGTGGGGTGCAATTATTGCCCCTTTTATTGTTGGTTTAATCGCCGACAGGTATTTTAATGCAGAGCGCATTTTAGGTGTTTTACACATTATCGGCGCTGTATTGATGTACCAAATGTACAATGCAACCGATGTTAGCGTATTCTATCCTTACGTTTTAGGTTACATGATTTTGTTCATGCCTACCCTAGCCCTGGTAAACTCTGTTTCTTTTAATCAGATGAAAGATCCGGAGAAAGAATTTTCTTCTATCCGTATTTTCGGAACCATTGGCTGGATTGCTGCTGGTTTATTAATCAGCTACTTCTTCCACTGGGATTCAAAAGAAGGCACAGAAGCAGGCTTGCTAAAAAATACTTTCCTGATGGCTGGTATTGTTTCTTTAGCTTTAGGCTTGTTCAGCTTTACTTTACCTAAAACGCCACCGAAAGTTTCATCAGATGAAAAAATTACCATTTCGGATGTATTGGGTCTTGATGCCTTAAAATTATTAAAAGACAGGAACTTCCTGATTTTCTTTATCTCTTCAATCCTGATTTGTATTCCATTGGCCTTTTATTACCAGAATGCAAACCCATTCCTTTCTAATATTGGTATGGATAACCCAACTGGTAAAATGACTATCGGTCAGGCTTCAGAAGTGTTATTCTTATTGTTTATACCTGTATTTTTTAAACGTTTCGGCTTTAAAATGACCATTTTGGTAGGTATGCTGGCATGGGCTGTACGTTACGCCCTCTTTGCTTATGGTAACGCCGGCGAACTAAGCTTCATGCTGATTTTAGGTATTGCCTTACACGGGGTATGCTACGATTTCTTCTTTGTTTCTGGTCAGATTTATACCAACTCTAAAGCGGGCGAAAGATTTAAAAGCTCTGCTCAGGGTCTAATCACTTTAGCTACTTACGGTGTAGGTATGTTAATCGGTTTTGCTGTTGCTGGTAAAATATCTGATGCTTACAAAGCAGTAGATGGCACCATGGACTGGAAAATGATCTGGATCATTCCTGCTGGTATTGCCCTGGTTGTATTTTTGCTTTTTGCATTAGTATTCAACGATAAAACAAAATCGGAAGTAGAAGCTAAAACTGTTTAATATGGCCTCAAAAATCAACAGAAGAAATGCATTAAAGAACATTGTTGCAGGTACTGCGGCAGTGGGTGTTTCTTCAGGACTTTCAGCCCTCGCAATGGATAAACCAGAATCAAACGAGCCGCTCAGGCTAAAAGGAAATATTAACCATGCGGTATGTCGCTGGTGTTTTAGTAGTTTCGATGTAGAAGCACTTTGCGTTGAAGCCAAAAAAATTGGGATTAAAGGCATTGATCTGGTAGGTCCGAAAGACTGGCCTACCTTAAAAAAACACGGTTTGGAATCGACCATGTGCAATGGCGCCGAAATTAACCTGGTTGATGGTTTTAATGATGAAAAATTCCATGAAAAGCTGATCAAAAACTATACTGAAATGATTCCGCTTGTGGCGGCTGCCGGTTATAAAAACCTGATCTGCTTTAGCGGTAACCGCCGTGGCAAAGACGACGAAACCGGATGGAACAACTGCGTAAAAGGACTTAAACAATTAATCCCATTGGCCGAAAAACACAATGTGGTATTGGTAATGGAGCTTTTAAACAGTAAACTAAACCATAAAGATTACCAGTGCGACAGAACCTCGTGGGGTGCTGAGCTTTGCAAACGTTTGGGTTCAGAAAACTTCAAATTGCTTTACGATATTTATCACATGCAAATTGATGAAGGGGATGTAATCCGAAACATCAGAGACTATCACCAATATATTGCACATTACCACACCGCTGGCGTACCTGGTCGAAATGAAATAGACGATACCCAGGAGTTGTATTACCCTGCAATTATGAAAGCCATTGCCGAAACAGGCTTTAAAGGCTACGTTGCACAAGAATTTATACCTAAACATGCAGATAAAATAGCCTCGTTAAAAAAGGCAGTTGAGATCTGCGATATTTAATCTACATTATGATATCAAGAAGAAATTTTATAATAAACAGCAGTATGGCTGCAGCAGCAGCACTACTGGTTCCATCATTTGTATTCGCGGCTGCTGATAAAAGAGCAGTTGGTTTGCAGCTGTATTCCTTAAGAGATGAATTGCCAAAAGATGTAAAAGGAACCATTGCAAAAATTGCCAAAGCCGGCTTCAAAGAAGTAGAAACCTATGGTTTTTCGATCAAAGATCAGTTCTGGGGTCTAACACCTGCTCAGTTTAAAAAACTGCTTGATGATAATGGATTAAAAGCCCCAAGCGGCCACTATGGTTTAGGAAGTTATTTAAGCGACGGTAACACTACCGAATTGAAAGCTGCAATTGCTGCTGCTAAAGTACTTAAGAGCGAGTATGTAACCATTCCATGGTTGGATTCGGGTATCAGAAAAAATGCTGAAGATTACAAGAAAATTGCCGCACGCATAAACGAAGCCGGTAAAATGTGTAAAGCTGCAGGTATCCGCCTGGCCTACCACAACCACAATTTCGAATTCGACAAAATTGGCGATACTACTGGTTACGAAATTCTGTTAAAAAATACCGATAAAAAATTAGTTGATTTCGAACTCGATTTATATTGGGTAGTACGTTCAGGAAACGATCCTTTAAAATTGTTTAAAGAAAATCCGGGCCGTTTTACCATGTGGCATGTTAAAGACATGGATAAAGCTAACCCAGCCTTAAATGCAGAGGTGGGTACTGGTTCTATTAATTTCAAACCGATTTTTGCCCAGGCAAAACTTTCGGGCATGAAACATTTCTTTGTAGAGCACGAAACCAATTACAAACCAAATCCAATGGCTTCGGTTGCAGCAAGCTGCGCTTATATTAAAAAGGAAATTATTTAATTTTTAAATGATGAATTCAAGAAGAACATTCTTAAAGCAAGCAGGACTAGCTGCCGGAGCAGCCTTACTGATTCCCTCTTTCGCATTCGATAAACCCAAGAAAAATATCGGTTTACAACTTTATACACTACGCGATGAATTACCAAAAGATGTAAAAGGTGTTATCGAAAAGGTAGCTCAGGCTGGGTACAAAGAAGTAGAAACCTATGGTTTTTCTAATGGTAAATTCTGGGGTTTAACTCCAAAAGAGTTTAAAGCACTTTTAGATGCAAACGGATTAAAAGCGCCAAGCGGTCACTACGGTATGGACGATTTTGTTAAAACCGGAAAAACCGATAAATTAAAAGCAGATATCGAATCATCGGCAGCTATTGGTGGTAAATACTTTACCATTGCCGGTGCACATGTTGATATGAGTAAAGGCGCAGATGGCTTTAAACAAACTGCCGAAAACTTTAACAAAGTTGCCGAAATTGCAAAAGCATCAGGCTTAAAATTTGCCTACCACAACCACGATTTCGAATTTAAAAAATTAGGTGATACCACTGGTTACGATGTTTATTTAAGCGAAACCGATAAAAACCTGGTTAACTTTGAAATGGATTTATACTGGGTAGTACGCTCAGGTAACGATCCGCTGGCTTTGTTTAAAAAGTATCCAGGCCGTTTCCCGATGTGGCACGTTAAAGATATGGACAAAACCAAACGCGAGTGGAATACCGAGGTAGGTAATGGTTCAATCGATTTCAAAACCATTTTTGCACAGGCTAAACTTTCGGGCATGCAACACTTCTTTGTTGAGCACGAAACCAATTATAAACCCGACCCAATCGGTTCTATTAAAACCAGTTGCGACTACATTAAAGCCAACCTGGCATAAACTTATCACAACCTTGCAGGTTTTCCATACCTGCAAGGTTTACTCTCCCCTTCCAGCTCGAAGCTGTACCTCACCTGATTTCTATTATATTTTCTTCAAAAAACCATATTATTTATTGAGAAAATAATATTTCTGCCATTAAAAGCAAATTAAATTGGTAACAATAGGGATATAAGCTTAATTTTTAGCATATTTGGGCTTACATCAAATGTTTAATAAAATATAATTAAAATTTAAAATGAAAGTAGCAGTAGTGGGTGCCACCGGTTTGGTAGGTACTGTCATGTTAAAAGTATTGGAGGAAAGAAATTTCCCTTTAACAGAGTTAATTCCCGTAGCATCTGAGAAGAGTGTTGGTAAGGAAATTACTTTTAAGGGTAAGAAGTTCCCAATTGTTAGCATGGATACCGCTATTAGCATGAAACCGGATATCGCTTTATTTTCTGCCGGCGGAAGTACCTCTTTAGAGCATGCTCCACGCTTTAAAGAAGCCGGAACTACAGTAATCGATAACTCTTCTGCATGGAGAATGGACCCAACCATTAAATTGGTTGTACCTGAGGTTAATGCGCACGAGCTTTCTATCGATAATAAAATTATTGCCAACCCTAACTGTTCTACCATTCAAATGGTAGTGGTTTTAAAACCTTTGCACGATAAATATAAAATTAAACGTGTAGTGGTATCAACTTACCAATCGGTTACCGGTACCGGCGTAAAAGCTGTAGAGCAGTTAATGAACGAGCGTAAAGGCATTGATGGTCCTAAAGCTTATGCATACGAAATCGACTTAAACGTGCTTCCGCATATCGATGTTTTCACCGAAAACGGATATACTAAAGAAGAAATTAAGATGATTAAGGAAACGAACAAAATCATGAGCGATGATAGCATTAAAGTTACCGCTACAACCGTTCGTATTCCGGTAATGGGCGGTCACTCTGAGTCGGTTAATATCGAGTTCGAAAATGATTTCGATTTAGCAGAAGTACGCAGCATTTTAGAAAAAGCGCCAGGCGTTATCGTTGTTGATGATGTGGCTAATTTAAAATACCCGATGCCTAAAGATGCACACGAAAAAGACGAAGTTTTTGTAGGCCGTATCCGTAGAGACGATTCAGCACCTAAAGCTTTAAACCTTTGGATTGTTGCCGATAACCTGCGTAAAGGCGCTGCTACCAATGCGGTTCAAATTGCAGAATATCTGATTCAAAAAGAATTGGTTTAATCAATATTACAGGCCCCGATCAAAAATCGGGGCTTTTTTATGCGCGCTCCATTCATGAAAAATATCCCTATTGCTTTAATTTACTCCCGCCTGTTAATTGGTTTTGCAATAATTCTGCTCAGTATTTTTCAAACTGCTTACTACCCCGCGTTAGCCATTACCCTTTTATCTGTTGGTTTATTAACCGATGTTTTTGATGGCATCATTGCCCGCAGGCTCAATATCTCATCCGAAAAATTAAGGCGTTTAGATTCAAGCATTGACCAGGTATTTTTCATTTCAGTGGTTGTGGCTACTTACATCCAATGTCCTGATTTTTTTAAAGACAATCTGGTTAAGCTCATTGTTCTGCTTGCATTTGAAGCTTCAACCTATTTGGTAAGTTATCTTAAATTTAAAAGAGAGATTGCAACCCATTCCATTGGGGCCAAAATATGGACCCTCATTTTATTTGCCACCCTGGTTGAGGTAATGGCACACTGCCAGTCGGTTGTATTGTTTGAGCTTTGTCTTTGGGTTGGTTTGGCCACCCGTTTAGAAATTCTGGCTATTGTTTTCACGCTCAAAAAATGGACAAATGATGTCCCCACCATTTACCATGCAGTAAAACTCAGGAAGGGAAAAGAAATTAAACGGAATAAGCTGTTTAACGGATAGAAGCTAAAAACATATAATTTAGCGATTATAATCACCAAATTATATGTAAAAAAGAGATCGTAATCACTAAATTATATATAATTTAGTGATTAGGCTGATATTTTACTATATTTGTGAGGGGAGATAAAATGTAGCAAAATGATTATAAGAAACCTACAGGCTCATATCGAATCTAAATTTTTTAAACGAAAAGCCATTATCGTTACCGGTGCCAGACAAGTTGGCAAAACTACCTTGTTAAAGCAGCTAGTAAAAAAAACAGAATTACCTTTTGTATTCTTAAATTGCGACGAAGCTAACGTTCGCACCACATTAACCGATATTAGCATAGAGCGGTTAAAATCGATTATTGGTACAAATAAAATTATTTTTATTGACGAAGCACAACGCGTAACCAATATCGGTTTAACCCTGAAGCTGATTGTAGATAATTTTACCGACGTACAGCTTTTGGTTACAGGCTCCTCTTCTCTGGATTTAGCACAGGGCATAAAGGAACCACTCACCGGAAGGAAATTTGAATATCACCTCTATCCTTTCTCGGTAGCTGAACTTATTGACGACACCAATATACTTGTCGAAGAACAAGCATTAGAAAAAAGATTAATATATGGCAGTTATCCCGATGCGATAAATTATCCTGGTGAAGAAAAAGAATTACTGTTAAACTTAACTAACAGCTACCTTTTTAAAGATATTTTTTCGCTTACTGGCATTAGAAAACCTCTACAGCTAGAGAAATTAGTACAAGCCTTAGCACTTCAAATTGGCAACGAAGTTTCTTATACAGAGCTGGGGCAAATGATAGAGGCAGACAAACTAACAGTTGAGCGCTACATAGACTTATTAGAACAATGCTTTGTTGTATTTAGATTAGGCGCATACAGTAGCAACTTACGTAATGAAATTAAAAAAAGTAAAAAAATATATTTTTATGATACAGGCGTGCGTAATGCCATTATAGAAAACTTTAGTGCAATTGGGCTAAGACAGGATACTGGTCAGCTTTTTGAAAATTATATTGTTTCAGAGTACATTAAGGCCAATAACAACAAAAGAAAAATGGCAAAATATTATTTTTGGCGTAGCTTTCAGCAACAGGAAATTGATCTGGTTGAAGAAATTGATGGGAAGATAAATGCAATAGAAATAAAATGGAACGAGCATAAAAAAGTAAAGTTCCCCTCAACCTTTTTAGCTGCATATCATACCAGCGAAACCCACGTTATAAATAAATTGAATTACACCAGTTTTCTGGCATAAATAATACCCACAACATTAAAAATGAAATTTTTAAAACTCCTTTTTATTCTCCTGGCTCTTTCTTTTACACGAACTTTTGCGCAGAACAGAATCCAAAATATTGAGAAAGCTTTCAACAACCTCCTTAACGATGAACAGGCCAAACATGCCCTGGTATCGCTTTGCGTGTTAGATGCCAATACCGGCAAAACGCTTTTTGCCCATAACGAGCAGATTGGCCTTGCCACAGCTTCGACCTTAAAAACTATTACCGCAGCCACTGCATTTAGTGTTTTAGGCAAAGATTTTCAGTATCAGACTACCTTGGCTTATTCGGGTAACATCACTACCGATGGAACCTTAAAAGGTAACCTGATTATCATTGGGAACGGCGACCCTACATTGGGCTCCTGGCGCTACCAAAACAAAGAAAATGCAGTTTTAACGCAGTGGGTAGCTGCCATAAAATCGGCTGGCATAAAGAAAATTGAAGGTGCCATCATTGGTGACGACCGTATTTTTGGTACCCAAACCACTCCCGAAGGCTGGGTTTGGCAAGACATAGGCAACTACTATGGTGCAGGCACTTCCGGGCTGGCGTGGCGCGAAAATCAGTTCGATATCCACCTTAGACCTGGCAGCAGTACAGCCGATGAAGTAAAAATCGTAAAAACTGTTCCGGCTACGCCCTATGTTCAGATTGTAAACGAGTTGAAAACCGGCGCTCCTGGCACTGGCGACAGAAGTTATGCTTTCCTCCCACCCTACAGCAATGTGGCTTACCTTCGCGGCAGCTGGGGAATGGGAATTGGTAAAACAGGTATTTCGGTTGCTCTACCAGATCCCGCTTTCGACTGTGCATACCGTTTGCAGGATACGCTAAAAAGATTGGGTATAACCACCAATCAGCAGGCTACTACTACCCGCCTGATGGCTTTAAATAATCAGCCTGTTCCGGCGGTAACGCAAAAAATAAGTACCATCAGTTCTCCTACCCTGAGCGAAATGGCCTATTGGTTTTTAAAGAAGAGTATTAACCTGTATGGCGAAAGTTTATTAAAAACCATTGCCTCAAAATCGGGAAAGGAAGCCAGTACCGCAAAAGGTGCTGAAGCCGAAATTGCTTTCTGGACCAACAAGGGCATAGAAAAATCGGCATTGAACATTATCGATGGTAGCGGGCTTTCGCCGGGCGACAGGATTACAACAGCAGCTATGGCCAGCATTTTATTTCAGGCACAAAAAGAGATCTGGTTTCCCGATTATTACAAAGCCTTTCCAGAATATAACGGAATGAAAATCAAAAGTGGCACTATAAATGATGTTTCAGCATTTGCCGGTTACCATACCGATGCCGCCGGGAACAAATATATTGTGGTGATTAATATCAACAACTATAGCGGAAGCGGCATCAATAAGAAATTATTTAAGGTACTGGATGAATTGAAATAAAGACTTAAAGCTAAAAAAACGCATCTGATGGTACATTTTATTAAAAACCTGCAAACAGTTGATGGATTGATTTCGAACCTTTATAAAGATATTACTGTTGAAGAAATGACGACAAAGATTACCGACCTGTTTGATCTACAGGGCTACAAGGTAATTGACCAGCAATTCGGCAATTTAATTTTAGAAAAAGGTAACCGTACAAAAAGACTCCTGCTGGGTGCTTTTGCAACCTATTATAAATTTAGTGTAACCATGGTCTCAGACAGCGATAACGAACTTACGGTAAATGTTTTTCAGCAATCGAGTGGTATGTCTGGCGGCTTAATAGGTATGAAGCAGGTTAAAACCGAGTTAGCTCGGCTAAATTTTATATTTGCGAATATTTAATTGCTTTAAGCTTCCTTATGTAGACTAAAAATCAGCAACTTGATTAAATTTTTAATATTTTGTATTTTTGATCTATGGAAATAACGATCGATATTGGTTATGAACAATTGCTTGCAGCGATAAGAAAACTTCCTGCCGCAAAAATCGAACAATTAAAATCGGTTTTAAATGACGAGTTTATTGAGCAAAAAGCTTCTAATGACTTATCAGATTTTCAGGATTTTTTACTCAAAGCTCCTATTATGAGCAAAGAGCAATATGAAAAACACAAAAGCGACAGAAAAAACTTCAATTCATGGAGAATGGAATAGTCTGTTTAGACACTTCAATTTTAATTGATTTTTATAGAAAGCAAATAAAAGAGAAAAGTGCTTTTTATAAATTAACTAAAGTCTACAAACTTTTTGCCGTGTCGATCATTACTGAATATGAAATTATGATTGGCGCTAAACCAGACGAAATAGTTTTTTGGAAAGCCTTTTTCGATAAAATAACTATACTTCCATTTGATAAAGATGCAAATGATAAGGCCATAGAAATCACCAGATACCTTAAGAATAAAAACACTTTAATTGAAATTCCAGATATTTTTATTGGCGCAACAGCTTTATCCAGAAACATAAAAATAGCTACATTAAATAAAAAACATTTCGAAAGAATTATGAATTTAGAATTGATTGCTTTGTAAGTTAACCATCTCAATCAATCTAAAACACTATCATTCAAAAAATTGATTTTGAATATTAACCACGCCACTACCACATTTACAGGTACCAGTATCAGCCCTAAGCCAAACAGAATAAACAAGTAAGAGAAGAAAAACTGACAGAAAACCAAAATCAAAAAAGTTTTAACCTGCATTTTATCCAGTAAAAGAAAACTCCTGAACAACAGGATGACTGAAAATGCAAATGCAATCAGCAACAGAGCAGTTAGTGTGTCAAAGCGCGTCAAAAGCCAGCATATTTCGGGAAGCAGTAAAATGAGATAGTTTAAACCAAAGCTAAAAAACACTTTTACTTTAGGGATAGGGAAATTAGCGAGGAAAGACAAATAACGATCGTTAAAAAGCTTTTCCTGATAAATAAGCACAACATGGGCTACAACCACGCAAGAAGTAATGAGCATGAGTAACCTGAAATTATCTTCCAGATCTGAAAAAAGGATAAAAACACTAGAAATTAAGGCCCACGAAAGTAATTTAGTTAACAGGTAAGGCAGCTTAGCTTGGTTAAATACCTGAAATACATACAATAAAAAACCAGGTTTATTCCATTTCCTGCTGATCCTGATCAACCAACTAAATTTACTAGCTGCGATTAAACGGTTATTTTCTTTCAAACAGATGTAAGCGCAGCCCATAATGAGCAACAGCTGGAAACACAAAATACCAATTGAAATCAGATAATAACCAAATACGAGCCCGATAATGCCCGCATATAAGGTATAACACAATACAGGGATAAATAAGTAAACCTGCACTTTACACCAAACTGTAAACTGCTGCCTTTTAGGACAAGTGGTAAAACTATAGTACAAAAACTCCTGCTGTGGTAAGGCAAACTGGCTTAATACGTATTGCAACCCTTTATAAGCATACAATACACTTGCCATCAGATAAAAGCCCATTATTAAGGGGTTGCTTACCAAACTGATGGTAAAGAAAAACTGCCAGAAATCAATCTGATCAGGCATTACTGTACCCAATGTATTGATAAACAAACAATAACTCACCAACATGACAAAAACAAACAGCAGCATACCGGCATGGCTCCGGTAAAATCCGTCGACAAATATTTTTCTTAAAGCCAGGTTTGAAAGCTGCAGCATTAAAAGTTCAGGCTTAGTTTTTTGTCTCCAATATTAATTTGCTTTAGTCCGGACAGTTTTACCTCATCCAATGACTGGTGCGAGGACAAAAGAAAACTAATCTGCTCTTGTGCGTGTTTTTCATTAATCCAGCGATAGAGTACCTCCAGCGAATCAGCGTCAAGCGCATTCAACGGTTCATCCAATAAAATCAACCTGGGCTTTCCTAAAAAGGCGAGTACCAGCGAAAGCTTTTTCAGCATACCACTTGAATAAGAACTTAAAGGATTATTTATATACGCTTGCATCCCCATTTCGGTAAGCAATGCTTGCGCCTGATCCACACCTGCACCTTTAACTTTAGCAAAAAGACCGATCATTTCTGCTCCTGTTAAAAATTCAGGAAATAAAGGTTCGGCTGCAGCAAAATTGACCAGCTTCCGATAGGCAACTCCATGATTTTTTAAGTATGTGGTACCAATTGCAATATCGCCTTGAAAAGACAGTATGCCAGCTATTGCCTTTAACAGCGTGCTTTTTCCAGATCCATTGCTTCCTTTTATCCAGAAAACTCCGGCAGGAAGTTTAATATTAGCTATCTTTAAAACCTGATGGCCGAAATAAGATTTTTCAAACTGACTGAAGTGTAGCATAAAACCATTTTATTTTCGACTTGGATTTTGATAAAAAGTTACAAATCGTGCCCATCCAAACTGAACCTTATACCATGCAACTCGTTTTACGCCCTTTTTCACTTACTGATGTTGATGACCTGGTAAAACATGCCAATAATTTCAACATATCTAAATACCTAACCAATAAATTTCCCTTTCCATACGCACAAAAAGATGGCGAAGGCTTTATTCAATTTGCTTTAAGCCATCAGCCTTTACAGGTTAAAGCTATAGTGGTGGATGATGAAGTAGTGGGATCAATTGGGATACACCAACTGGCCGATATTTATAGCAAAAGCGCAGAAATAGGGTATTGGATTAGTGAATCTTACTGGGGGAAAGGAATTGTGCCGCAGGCCGTAAAAGAAATGCTAAAGTATGGTTTTGAGACTTTTGATATCGACCGGATTTTCGCGCGTACTACCCATACCAACCTGGCCTCGCAACAGGTGCTGAAAAAAGCAGGTTTCATTTTCGAAGCAGAGCTGAAATCGACCATTTTTAAGCACGGTGAATATTTTGACGAGCGGATTTTTGGTTTCCGCAAGCATCAGCTGGCTTAAACCAAACAGTTAAAAGATCTTGCTAAAACCGAAGCTTTATCCGTAAATTAGTATAAACCAAAAACAACAAAACCATGAAATTATTTAACAAAGCTGTAGCACTGCTAATCGTGCTATTGGGCCTGGCCAATTTAACCAGTGCGCAAGGTTTAAAAATTCCGCAACCCAGCAGTGGGCAAACCATTACACAAGATTTTGGCTTAGGTAAAATTACCTTAACCTACTCCCGTCCGAATGTTAAAGGGCGCACAATTTTTGGCGGTATGGAGCCTTTAGGGGTAGTTTGGCGCACAGGTGCCAATGCGGCCACACGTATTAAATTTACTGAAGACGTTAAAATTGAAGGTAAAGATCTGCCTGCAGGTGAATATGGACTGTTTAGTATTCCCGGTAAAAAAGAATGGACGGTTATTTTTAACAAAATTGCCGATCAATGGGGAGCTTACCAATATAAGGAAAGCGATGATGTATTGCGTGTAACGGTAAAAACCACCCCTTTAAAAGATAAAGTTGAAACCCTTACCATGCAATTTGGCGATGTAACCGAAACTTCTGCCCAGCTAAATGTAATGTGGGAACATAGTGCTTTCGCTGTAAATATTACTACTTCTATTGATGAAAAAGTAATGGCCAATATTGCTGAGGCGATGAAAGGCGAAAAGAAACCTTATTTTGCCGCTGCACAATACTACTTCCAAACTGGCAAAGATTTAAAAACAGCTTTAGCATGGATGACTGAGGCAGAAAAATCTGATCCAAAAGCGCCCTGGTTTAAACTATGGAAAGGCCGTATTCAGTTAAAAATGGGTGACAAAGCGGCTGCAATGGCTACCGCACAACAAGGAATTGATGCTGCCAAAGCACAAAAAATTGATGAATATGTTCGTCTGAATACTGAACTTTTAGCACAAGCAAAGAAATAATAAACGTCACCATCTAACTAAATTCTATCAGTCGGTTTGACGCCGACCGATAGAATTAGCTAATTTTTATATTGCATTAAGATTGCCAGTCAAGCTGGCAATGACGGGTTAGCTTAAGGAGCTACATAAAGATCTTTACTGGCTGGCATTCCATCAGATTGTTATCGGATAAAGGCAACAATATTAATGAAATATGTTTCTCCCTTTAAAATATCGAAGCCAGGTAAATAAACCCGATCCGATAGCTATCGGATGAAACGAAAAGCCCGCAATCCCGATTTTTCATCGGGAGCGGCTTGTAGTAAAAAGCGGGACCTGCCCCAACCGATGCATTATTGCAATTGCTTTTCAAAAAAAGTATTATGACCTAAGTCGCTAAAGATCATCAGTTGCAATGTGAACGGCAACCAATATTAACTTAAAATTAACCATCGGTTAACTCGAACAACTATCATAACATTAAGCCTCAAAAGGCTTTATTTATTTAAAAATTATACTAACTTTGATGTTGCGCTTAGTAATTGTACTTTGTACACTAAGCAGGTTAAGAAATCAACAAAAAATTAAAATAAAATGAGCATAATTGTTAATGTCCATGCGAGACAAATCCTCGATTCGAGAGGAAATCCAACAGTAGAAGTAGAAGTTGCAACAGAAGCCGGTGCATTTGGCCGCGCTGCAGTACCAAGTGGTGCATCTACCGGACAATATGAAGCTGTTGAATTACGTGATGGAGATAAATCTACATATTTAGGTAAAGGCGTTTTAAAAGCAGTTGAAAATGTTAATACTAAAATTGCTGATGCATTAAGAGGTATTGATGTTTTTGAACAAAATGCAATTGACAAACTTATGTTAGACCTTGATGGTACCGAAAACAAAGGTAACTTAGGTGCTAATGCTATTTTAGGTGTTTCTTTAGCTGTAGCCAAAGCTGCTGCTGATGAAATTGGCCAGCCATTATACCGTTACATTGGCGGTGTAAATGCAAACACTTTGCCTATCCCGATGATGAACATTATCAATGGCGGTTCTCACTCTGATGCACCTATCGCATTCCAGGAATTTATGATTATGCCAGTAGGCGCACCTTCTTTCTCTGAGGCATTACGTTGGGGAACTGAAGTTTTCCATAGCTTGAAAAAAATTCTTCACGACAGAGGTTTATCTACTGCTGTAGGTGATGAAGGTGGTTTTGCACCAACTTTTGATGGTACTGAAGATGCAATTGAAACCGTATTAAAAGCAATTGAAACTGCTGGTTACAAACCAGGTTCGCAAATCTGCTTAGCTTTAGATTGTGCTTCATCTGAGTTTTACAAAGATGGTAAATACGATTATACTAAATTTGAAGGTGCTACCGGTGTAATTCGTTCAAGCGAAGAGCAGGCACAATATTTAGCTGATCTTTCTGCTAAATATCCAATTATCTCTATCGAAGATGGTATGGATGAAAACGACTGGACTGGCTGGAAAAGCTTAACTGATAAAGTTGGCGATCGCGTTCAATTAGTTGGTGACGATTTATTTGTAACTAACGTAACCCGTTTACAACGTGGTATTGACGAAGAAACTGCAAACTCTATCCTGGTAAAAGTTAACCAAATCGGTTCGTTAACTGAAACCATCAATGCGGTAACTTTAGCACAAAACAGTGGTTATACTTCGGTAATGAGTCACCGTTCTGGCGAAACTGAAGATGTTACAATTGCTGATTTAGCTGTTGCTTTAAACTGCGGACAGATTAAAACCGGTTCGGCTTCACGTTCGGACAGGATTGCAAAATACAATCAATTATTACGTATTGAAGAAGAATTGGGCGAAAACGCACGTTTCATCGGTTCAAAATTCAAATACGCTAAAAAATAATAGCATAGTGTTAATAAGTTGAAAAACTTATTTGTGAAACATCCGGAGATTTTAAATCTTCGGATGTTTTTATTTTAATACTATATTTGCTTGTTGGATTTGATCTTCCAAGATCTGACATCAAAAATCTCATATCAATATATGAAACGCTTAATAGACCTTTTCCGCAATAAATATTTCCTGGCAACAGTTGCTTTTGCCATGTGGATGCTATTTTTCGATAAAAACGATATGATGTCGCAATACGAATACCGTAGTCAGGCAAATAAGCTGCAGGAGGAAAAAGAGTATTTTGAGAAAGAAACTGCCCAGGTGAAAAAAGATTTAAACGAGCTGAATACCAATTTAAATACAGCCGAAAAATTTGCCCGCGAAAAATACTTCATGAAAAAAGACAATGAAGATGTTTTTGTGATTATCCAGGAAGAGAAGAAGGATTAGTTGGCAGTTTTCAGTTAACAATTTGCAGTTAACAGTTTAGCAATAATTTAACCTTCCAACTTTACAACAGGTAACCTTTCAACTTAGGTCATGCTCCACATCCTCTACATTATAGCCATTACAGCCGAAGCCATGACCGCAGCACTTTCTGCAGGTAGACGCGATATGGACTGGGTAGGCGTTTGTATTATTGCCTGGGTTACGGCATTGGGTGGTGGCACAGTTCGCAATGTATTGTTTGGCCATTATCCCATGAGCTGGGTAGAACATCCCGAATATTTGGTAATAACTGCTGCTGCAGCTTTATTGGCGGCATTTATTGCTTCTATTATGACCAAACTCAAAAAACTGTTCCTTTATCTGGATGCTTTGGGTTTAGTGGTATTTACGATCATTGGCTGTCAGGTGGCTCAAACAATCCATTTACCTTATTTAATTGTATTATTTAGCGGTATGATAACCGGTTGTGCAGGTGGCGTACTTCGTGATGTACTTTGTAATGAAGTACCTTTCCTTTTCCGCAAAGAGATTTATGCAAGTGCTGCCATTGTTACGGGTGCTGTTTATATCGGTGTAGAGCATTTTCATGGTTCAGAAATGCTGGCAACTATTTCAGCGGCTGTGGTTGGCTTAGCTTTAAGGCTCCTTTCTATCCGCTATGAGTGGCACATGCCGAAGTTTGTTTACCGGGATGAATGGCACTAAAATAGTTGAGAGTTCTTAGTTCGGAGTTATGAGCCTCCAAACTCACGACACCTAACTCCAAACTTACAGTTCCCCATTCCGTTTCCTTAAAAACCACTCTGTACCCAGTAAAATCAGCACCAATCCGAACAGCCATTTCATATTAATTAACTCATCGTACTTGCGGTCTTCGTAGCTGATGGTTTTGATGTTTTCATTTTTCAGGATTTCATCTGCAATTTTGAGCAGATCGGCGGGCATAAAAAGCTTACCATTACTTTGTTTGGCAATGGTATTCAGCAACTGGTGATTGGCAGTTGTTTGCTGGTATTCGGCGATTAAAGCGTTTACATAGAAACTGCCTGTGGCGCTGAATTTCTTTCCGCCCAATACTGTATTGGCCAAATACGAATAATTACCCGCAGGCATGGCACCTGCATCTAACTGATAACCCGTTTCCGTTTTGGAAAAAGTGTAGTTGAAAACCTTACCGGCTTCATTTTTAACCTGCAGATTTACTTCTGGCTCGTTAACGGCCTGGTAGCTGTCGTTATAAAGCGTTCCGTTAAACTGAATGCTTTCATTTTCATCATAAGCTGCTTTGGCCGTAAATACTTTAAACCTGCGCTTATCATCTTTAACAGAAAGATACTGAACCGTTTTTGAAATCAGGTCGTTTAACACCGATTGTGGTGCTTCATTTTCAGCTTCCGAAAGTTTCCAGCGCCATAGCCCCTCTCCCATTAAATAGCCTGCCTTCGTACCGTTTTCGCTGGTAAAAAACAAAAGTGGTTGCTGCGTACTCACTTTACCAATACGTTGGTTAAAAACAGGTGTAGCGCCGGCATTAACGGTAAGCCTGCCAAAGGGAGCCAGTAATGGATCGAAAGTGGCAAATTGCTTTTTATCCTCCTCAATTAAGTTAAAACTGGTAAAACCATTGGCAAAATCGGGGTAAACTTCCTGTACGGAACCATTTGCCGAAGCTAGATTAACCTGGCTCTGCAGCTGGTTAAAGGCGGTAATATTACTTTGACCACCCAAAATGTACCAAATGGGTTTCTTTACCGATTTAAGTTTTTGAAAAAAGCCTGCTGAAAGGTTCTGCACATCTGGTAATTGATAGAGTACAATTAAATCGAATTTGGCGGGATCTGTAGCGCCTAAATCATCGGCCAGTGCCAGTTTAGCCTCGTAATGCTTATTGAGCGAAATAGCTTCCTTTAAAACACCTAAATCGGGATGTGGGCCAGCGGCTGCCAGCAATACTTTTTGTCTGCCATCAATAACCTCCACGTAAAAGCTCTGGCTGTTGTTTCTCGTGGTCATTTCGTTTGGCAAGCTACCGAGCTGTACGGTATACTTTTGCACCCCAATTTTACCGGCATGTAGTTTAAGCGGAATGGTTTTTACAAAGGAATTTCCACTAATCGAAATATTTTGTTCTGCTACTTTACTCCCATTTTGGGCAATCGTTAAGCTGGTACTTTCACCATTGCCCTGAAAGGCCTGTACCTGAATTTCAACTGTAAAATCATCATCCAAGTATACAATATTGTTGTAATTTACATTTGAGATCAAGACATCCCGCTTCGGAATGCTATCGCCCAACGCGATGGTATAAACCGGCGCATTGATTTGATTAATGCTATACAGCGGATTGCCTCCGTGGTTAAAAATACCATCGGTAGCCAAAATAACCGCCCCAATGTTACGGTTGGTATATTCATCCTGCACTTTACGGAAAAATGCCGCAGCATCGGTTAATTTACCCTGATTTTTAAATTCCAGGCCATCAGCAACCTGATCTGAAAAGTGATAGGTTTTTACTTCGTATTTATCAGATAATTTATCCTGCAAGGCCTTTAGGTTTTGCGCATACTGTTTCTCATCAAAACCCGGGGCTTTAACCTGCCCTACCGATAGCGAATTATCCTGCCCAATGATGATAACGGGCTTATCGAGCGTATAATTTAAGGTTTTAATTAATGGAGCAAATAAAAGCCAGGCAATAGCAGTAACCACCAAAATCCGTAATACGGCAAGTATATACTGAAGCTTTTTATCCAGATTTTTATTATTTCGATAAAGTATCCAGGCATACAACAGGCCCAGTGCCAAACAACCGAGAAAGGATAAAACAGAAGTACCGGAAAAAAAGCTATTCATATTGCATAAAGATGGTAAATTTGATGGTATTTTCAAGGCTAATTAACAGCAAAGTATACAAAGAATTACGCAAAGCACAGCAAAGCTGTTATGCATCCGGTAATTAACTAAACTTAGCGTTCTTTGCGCCATTCCAGTAAACAAATCTCAGCGGCCTTTGCGGTTAAAAAAATAAAATCGTTAGTTTTAACCAAATCAATTTGTATGAAATTAATCTGTTTAACGTTTCTGCTATCTCTCAGCCTTATGGTGAATGCCCAAAATAATTTTAAAGCAACACAAATCAAATTTGAAAGAGTAAAAAAAGCATACGATGAAAAGTGGGAAACGCTGCGAAAATTTGTTCAGGCAGATGGCTTTGGCAATCAGTTTTCGATGGTAATCAATGCCTACAAAAGTGAAGGCAAACTAGAAGTTTGGCTAAAGGCTAATACCGGTAAAAGCTATAAATTGTTCCGCAGTTATGATTTCTGTGCGCATTCAGGAACGCTTGGCCCGAAAGTAACTGAAGGCGACGGGCAAACACCTGAAGGTTTTTATTACATCAATGTTTTTAACCCGATGAGTAATTTCCACCTGTCGTTAGGCGTAAATTACCCCAACAGTGTTGATTATGCCCGTACAGGTAAGGATAGGAAACCGGGAGGCGACATTTACATCCACGGTAATTGTGTAACAGTTGGCTGCATCCCGCTAACGGACGAAAAAATTAAGGAAGTTTATATTTTGGGTGTCGAAGCCAGAAATACTGGTCAGGAAAGGATTCCAGTAAATATTTACCCTTTCAAAATGACCAATGAAAATTTAAAGAAATATTCAATGCATTTCCCGGCCCAGGCTAGCTTTTGGGCGTCGTTACAACCAGGTTATTTAGCTTTTGAGCAGCATAAATATCTTACGGAGATTAGGGAAGTTAAAGGACAATACCTGGTAACAAAAGAAGTCAAGTTTTAAAAACTTGACTTCTTTAATGTTTATTAAATAGTTTTAAAGTTGAGAGGTTGGAATGTTGCAAAGTTCTGTGCTCAAAACCTTCCAACCTTTAACCTTTTAACCTCCTTTACAGCATTCCGCCGCAAACCGATAAAGTTTGTCCGGTTACATAGGCACTCATATCTGAAGCCAGGAACACACAAACATTGGCAATATCTTCAGTTTCGCCGGCACGTTTTAACGGAATATCTTTTTCCCAACCTTCAACTACTTTAGGATCTAAAACCTCGGTCATTTCGGTACGGATAAAGCCCGGAGCTACAACGTTTGCACGGATATTTCTTGATCCCAGTTCTTTGGCTACTGATTTGGTAAAACCAATAATACCTGCTTTGGAAGCGGCATAGTTAGCCTGACCTGCGTTACCCTGAACACCAACCACCGAACTCATATTAATGAAAACACCTTTACGGGCTTTCATCATCACTTTAGAAGCTGCTTTAGTTACGTTAAAGATCGATTTTAAGTTGATATTGATTACATCATCCCAGTTTTCTTCGCTCATACGCATCAACAAGCCATCTTTGGTGATACCAGCGTTGTTTACTACGATATCAATAGTTCCAAATTCAGCTACAATATCATTGATCAACTGCTCAGCCTCATCAAATTTAGATGCATCAGAGCGGTAACCTTTAACTTTAGTACCGAAGCTTTGCAATTCCTGCTCTAAAGCCTGGCCTTTTTCTACTGATGATAAGTAGGTGAATGCTACATTAGCACCTTGCTCTGCAAATTTTTCCGCTATTTTACGGCCAATTCCTTTTGATGCGCCGGTAATTAATGCTGTTTTTCCTTCTAGTAATTTCATTATGAAATGTTGTAAAGTTGAAATGTTTTAATGTTGTAAAGTTAATAACTCTACTGAAATATTGTCAAATTGTTTGATTGCCGTATGGTTAACAATTCAAAACTCTGAACTGCCAACTCCAAACTTAAATAGCTGGTTCCTGCTGGCTTAAACAATGGAAACTACCCAAACCCCAGATAATATCAACCGAATTGATGCCGACTACCTTACGGTCAGGGAAACAACCCTGAATAATATCCAAAGCTTTTTGGTCGTTCACATCATCAAAAACCGGAACAATTACTGCTGAATTGGCAATGTAAAAATTAGCGTAAGAAGCCGGCAAACGGGTATCATCATAAATTACCGGCGAAGGCATAGGTAACTCTACAATATTTAAGGCACGACCATCTTTCAGTCTCATTGCCTTTAAGGCCTCCAGATTCTCTTGTAACAATACATAGTTTTCATCCAGTGGATTACTTTCTACTACGGTTAAAACGGTATCCTCATTTACAAAACGAGTAATGTCGTCAATGTGGCCATCAGTATCATCGCCAACAATGCCATCGCCTAACCACAAAACCTGCTCCTGACCATAATATTCGAGCAAATACTGTTCTATCTGTTCTTTAGTTAAATGCGGATTGCGGTTTTCGTTTAACAGACAAGCAGTAGTGGTTAAAACCGTACCTGCACCATTAAACTCCACCGAACCACCTTCCATTACAATATCAGGTGCAAACAAAGGCAGATTAAAGTGTTTGGCTATTTTGGTGGGCACAACGTCATCCAGATCAAAAGGCGGATACTTTCCTCCCCAGGCGTTATAGCCCCAGTCTACCACTGCTTTTTCATTTCCCTTTAACACAAATGCAGGTCCATGATCGCGGCACCATGCATCGTTGGTTTCGTTAAAATAAAATTCAATCTGCGCTAAATCGGCATTTACTTTTTGAAGTTCGGCAATGGCAAAAGCTTTCATTTCTTCGTCTTTTACATTGATCCGTACTTTTTCACCCTCAGCAACCAATTTAATAAACTGGCAATAAGGGGCGTAAATGGTTTCGATCTTACCCGGCCATGAGGCTTCTTTATGCGGCCAGCTTAACCAGGTAGCTTCATGTTTAGCCCACTCGGCAGGGAACGCATAGCCTTGTTTTTTAGGAGAATAATCGAAGTGATTAATATTTAAATTTTCTCTAGGAGGGAAATTTGACATCTAATTTTATTTATAAAATGAATGGTTCGTGAGGACACGAACCATGGATTTTTAATTTATGGATTCTCGCTTTATCCTTTGGTCTTTAGGCTTTCAGCTTAGTCCCCATCCAGATATCTTTTCGTAATTGGTTGATACGAATCGATCCTTCTATCCCTTAAAAATGGCCAGTGTTTACGGAAAAAGTCTGACTGGGTTAAATCCAGCTCGACTACTTCAGTTTCTTCCTGATCGTGTGAAGCCAGATAAAGCAAACGCCCCTGGGCGTTGGTAGCAAAGCTTCCGCCCCAGAATTTCATAGCACCATCCTGCTCAAAACCAACGCGGTTTACACTCACAACCGGAACACCATTGGCAACGGCATGTGAGCGCTGAATGGTTTGCCATGCATTGTACTGATCTTTATTGGTTTCCTCATCCTGATCGGTAGCCCAACCAATTGCAGTTGGATAAAACATGATATCGGCTCCCATTAATGCAGTGATACGTGATGCTTCCGGATACCATTGATCCCAGCAGATTAAAATACCGATCTTCGCAAACTTGGTTTGGAAAACCTTGTAACCTAAATCGCCCGGTGTAAAGTAAAATTTCTCGTAGTACGCGGGATCATCAGGGATGTGCATCTTACGGTATTTACCTAAATAAGATCCATCGGCATCTAAAACGGCAGTAGTATTGTGGTATAAACCTTCAGCACGTTTTTCGAACAGTGAAGCAATAATTACTACACCCAATTCTTTGGCAACTACCTGCAAGGCATCGGTTGATGGACCTGGAATAGCTTCTGCCAGATCGAAATTATCGTAATCTTCAACATCGCAGAAATATAGTGAAGTAAAAAGCTCCTGCAAGCACACAATTTGTGCACCCTTTGCAGCGGCATCCCTTACTTTCGCAATCGCTTTATCTAAATTTTCCTGCTTATCTTTAGTACAGCTCATCTGCACCAGGCCAACATTTACCTTCTTCATTTTTTAAAATTATTGGATGAAAGAATGAGTGAATGAGTGCTTCGCAGTATCATTCAGCCATTCAAAATGCTATCATTCTAAATCGGCTGCAAAGTTACTATTTTGTTTAAGAGTAGAACGGCATAATTGTGTAATAGTTTATTAACCACAAAGAAAACAGAGGAAAAAACACGAAGAACACAAAGCAGGATGATTTTTTTCTTACAAAAAAGGCCTCAACTTACGTCAAGGCCTTCCATGCTAATTTAACAAATTTAAGGGTTAATATTATCCTTTTTCGGTTTCGTTTTGGTTTCTACAATTTCGGCTACTGCAACCACTTCCTTACGTTTTTCAGGGTCCATTAACTCCATCAGTTTAAGCCCTAATAAACCATCCATGGCCGAACCACCAGCATTGGCATTTCCACCGATCAATACATCCGGAATCAGTTTTACATTACCTTTCGATAACTCTTCGGTAATCTTGTAGCGGGTAAAGTTTTCGCCACCCAAAGCTTTAACGGCAAGCTCGTAAGCCTCGGCTGTAGATTTACCTACCGCCAAAATTTTACCAGCTTCGGCACTACCGGTTAACGAAATTTGTTCTGCCTCTGCTGATGCACGTAATTTAATCGCTTCCGAATCGGCTTGTGCACGTGCCTTGGTTGCCTCAGCCTCTGCGTGCGCACGCATTTTAGTAGCTTCAGCCTCAGCACCTACTGCCAGTTTTACGCCGGCAGCATCACCTTCTGATTTTTTTACCGTTGCACTTGCTGTACGCTCGGCAATTTCGACACTTTGTTGTGCTTTTACGATATCTTTCTGCATATCGGCAATGGCAGTTTCTTTTTCCATCCCCTGGCGCGTTTCCTGAGCCTGTTTCTGCGTTTCGTAAGTCACCTTTTGCTCTTCCGCAATTTTACGGTCGGTTAAGGTTTTCATTAACGATTCTGGTGGCACAATATCACCAATCAAAGTATCAACCGCATTTACGTTGTACTCGTCAAGTACTTTTCGAATATGCTCTTTTGCCGACTCCTGACGTTCTTTACGTGTACTCAGGAAAGCAATTACATCGCTGCCCTGCGCTGAGTTACGGAAATAGTTACCAATAGTAGGCTCCAACACCTGTGAAACCAGGTTGACCATGTTACCAAAACGGGCAATTACTTTTGGCGCCTCGGTAGTAGGCACGTGAATAATCTGTGCCACATCCAGGTTAAAAGGGAAACCATCTCTCGAACGTACGGTAATGGTTGAGAGGTTTTTATCGAGATTATGTGCCTCGCTGCGTGCCGATGCCCAGTTTAATACCAGATTGGTTGTAGGTACCAGCTCTACCTTCATAATGTATTTGTTAATCGGATATTTTCCCGGCCCAAGTGGCTCCAGCCAAACCCCTTTTGATCCTTTAGCTACGATATTACCATGTTTAAAATCGGCACCGGTTAAATCGTCGCCTTCTTTACCAATAAACGAGATCACCACACCTACATAACCAATAGCAATTTCGGTCATGGGTATTTCTTCTAACTGGATTGCCCAGGGGTTTAAATTGTACGAACCCGCTAGAATAACCTGCGGCTGCAAACCTCTGTTACCGCCTTGTTTTACAAAGGCATCAAAATCCTGAAAGTTATTGTGGCCTTCTACCAGCTTACCTGCAATCTGGTTAGCTTCGATTGGTAAACCATCCAGTGTAGTTACAATACCTACCATGCTTTCCTGAATACGAACCATATCGGTAACCGAAACCTGAAATAACATGGTATTAATCCGGTACGATCCGGAAGTGATATAAGCCGTTTGCCGACCTCGCTGGCCACCGTTTTCGAGGAACTTAACGGCATCCTGAAAATTATCTGACTCTACTTTTTGCCCCAGGATATTCCCTGTTGGGATTTCGGCCCCGTCTTTGGCCATAATGAGCCCTATTTTACCCTCAGGAATGACGGTGAACTGCTCCATAGTTACGCTGTATTGCCAGAACCACATCCCGAAATACAATCCGGGAGCGAGTGTTTTTCCCTGGAAACCTGCCTCGCCTTTGATGGCGATAATGCGCCCGTCGGGCAATTCGCGATCGGAACCTAAGAGCACGAATTTTTTGGTAATTAAGCCGATTCTATCTTCGGGTACGATGACCATCCCGAATAGGAAACGTAAAATATATTTGTATAAAACTAAGCACAACAGTGCCACTAAAACCCACCAGTAATTTGAAATGAGCGATTCCATAATTTATATGATTTTTATGTTTTTTTAAGCCTAATAAACCATTTATTAAGCATGATATAGATATCAAATTGTATGCTTTGTTACCAGATTTAACACTTATTTTCAAACTATTTTTCATTGATTTTAAGGCCTGAAAGAAGCGTTAAGAAACACGATTACGGGAATACCAACTGCAGATGACATTTTCAGAATTTGCTTAACCAAACGCTTAAAAACAGCCAAAAACGACTTTTTTCCTTTTACCTGATAGCTACGGAAATTTTAATTGTACTTTCAACAATTAAAAGAAGAAAGGTGTCCTTTTTTGAATCTATGCAATTGACCGAATTGAGATACAGTAATTAAACAGTTTTGAATCAGAAAAGATGTATTGACATAAAAAATTCAGAAAAGATCGGAACCGCTGTAAGCTAAACCCGATTGCACGAATGCCGATTCCTTCAATCTGCAGCAGAAAAAGCGGGATTGAAAGCAACCCAAAAGCACAGGAGCTTGCTTTTCAAATGATGTTCCTTCATATTATGATATCGACACCTGCAATGATTTACAGATTCGGTCTGTGAGCCACAGATCGATTTATGCCGGCAATAAAGATTGTAAAGTATTATGCTCCTATTTCTTCCCGGTATTCCTGTTGCAGCTCGAACAGGCATTTGGCACAGAGACAGCCATCGTAAAGCTCAGAGATATGTTGTACTTCGTTGATGCTGAGTTGCACTACACTGCACTGGCATTTGGTATAAGCATTGGCCTTGCACTCTATAGCCGTTCCGCATCTTTCGCAGGGAATGATTTCGTGTTTGGCGCTATGGGTATGTGCAGACATTTTATAGGTTCATTGGTTCAATGGTCATTAGTATGGATGTTCGCTATTTGCGTTTGGCAAAACCAATGAACCAATTGCCTAATGAACTATTGAACTGAATACAAAAGTAAGGACAAAAAATAAGGTTTTGAGCGTTTGCCCAAAACCTTACGATATTATTAGATTCGTCATCCTGAACTTGTTTCAGGAACTATTAGAAGAGATGCTGATCCCGATATAAAATCGGGGCAGCATGACGATTGTGCAAGACTAGCCCGAGCAGCTAATGCAGCCTTCTTCCATCGAACAAACTGGTCCGTCGATGATTTCTTCTGCAACCTGATCTTGTGTCATTTCAGCAGGGATAACCGCTTCAATTGCTTTACCGCCCTGGTTCTCTACTGTAAATTTAACAGCTTGCGAAGCAGCTTGTGTACGTAGATAGTACATACCGGTTTTCAATCCTTTCTCCCATGCATAGAAGTGCATTGAAGTTAATTTTGAAGTGTTCGGCGCATTTACAAACAGGTTTAACGATTGCGACTGGCAGATATAGGCACCACGGTCGGCAGCCATATCGATGATATTACGCATCTTGATCTCCCAAACGGTTTTGTACAATTCTTTAATGTAATCAGGAATTTCAGCAATCGCCTGAATAGAACCGTTAGCCAATATGATTTTGTTTTTCATATCGTTGTTCCATAAACCTAAGGCCACTAAATCTTTCAATAAGTGTTTGTTTACTACCACAAACTCTCCGCTTAATACACGACGGGTGTAAATGTTAGAAGTGTAAGGTTCGAAACACTCGTTGTTACCTAAAATCTGCGAAGTAGATGCAGTTGGCATTGGCGCAACCAATAATGAGTTGTACACACCATCTTTAACTACTTTTTTGCGCAATGCATCCCAATCCCAACGGCCGCTATCTGGAGTTACATTCCACAGATCGAACTGGAATTTACCTTTTGATAACGGAGAATCTTTAAACGTTTGATAAGGACCATGTTTCACAGCTAAATCGTGTGAAGCCGACATCGAAGCAAAATAAATGGTTTCGAAGATATCTTTGTTTAAACGTTTAGCCTCATCACTTTCGAAAGGTAAACGCAACAAGATAAAGGCATCAGCTAAGCCTTGTACTCCTAAACCAACGGGACGATGGCGCATGTTAGAGTTTTCAGCTTCCTGAACAGGATAATAGTTGTGATCGATGATCTTGTTCAGGTTTAAAGTAGCCTGATAAGTTACATCGTATAATTTCTGGTGATCGAAAGCACCGTTGATTACGAAACGTGGTAAAGCCAGTGAAGCTAAGTTACAAACCGCAACTTCATCTTTAGAGGTATACTCGATAATTTCGGTACACAGGTTAGAGCTCTTAATGGTACCTAAGTTCTGTTGGTTAGATTTGCTGTTCGCTGCATCTTTAAACAACATATAAGGTGTACCGGTTTCAATCTGCGAATCTAAAATGGCAAACCAAAGCTCTTGTGCTTTAACCGTTTTGCGGCCACGGCCTTCAGCTTCATATTTGGTATATAAATCTTCGAATTCTTTACCGAAACAATCTGCTAAACCTGGTGCTTCGTGCGGGCAGAATAAAGTCCAGTCGCCATTATCTTTAACACGTTGCATAAACAAATCGTTGATCCAAAGTGCATAGAATAAATCGCGCGCGCGCATTTCTTCTTTACCGTGGTTTTTACGTAAATCTAAAAATTCGAAAACATCAGCATGCCAAGGCTCTAAATAAATAGCAAAAGCACCTTTACGTTTACCTCCACCCTGATCTACATAACGGGCAGTATCGTTAAATACGCGTAACATTGGAATAATACCGTTACTTGTACCGTTGGTACCACCAATGTATGAACCGGTTGCACGGATGTTGTGGATGCTTAAACCAATACCACCTGCACTTTGTGAAATTTTAGCGGTTTGTTTTAAAGTATCGTAAATACCTTCAATGCTGTCATCCTGCATGGTTAACAAGAAACATGACGACATTTGAGGCTTTGGTGTAGCGGCATTGAACAAGGTTGGCGTAGCGTGTGTAAACCAACGCTCGCTCATTAAGTTATAGGTTTTAATTGCGCTTTCGATATCTTCTTTGTGGATACCAACTGAAACGCGCATGAACAAATGCTGAGGACGCTCAACAATCTGACCATTAACTTTTAACAGGTAAGATTTTTCTAAAGTTTTAAAACCGAAATAGTCGAAACCGAAATCGCGGTCGTAAATGATAGAACTATCTAAAATATCTTTGTTTTTTTCAATAATCTCATAAACATCATCAGCGATAAGAGGTGCCTCTTTCTGCGCTTTCGGGTCGAAATATTCGTACAACATTTTCATCGTACCCGAGAATGATTTGGTGGTGTTTTTATGCAGGTTAGAAACCGCAATACGCGAAGCTAACAAAGCATAATCAGGGTGTTTTGTCGTTAACGATGCAGCTGTTTCTGCAGCAAGGTTATCCAACTCAGAGGTAGTTACCCCATCATATAAACCTTCGATTACCTTTTTGGCCACATCGATCGGATCTACAAGATCTGAATTTAAACTGTAGCACAGCTTTTGAATACGTGCTGTGATTTTGTCAAATTGCACCGGCTCTTTCCGGCCATCTCTTTTTAGTACGAACATATTTTATGAGATTTAAGTTTTATATCAAGTCGTGAGTATCAAGTATCAAGACTTAATCATCACTTTTGTAATTTTTGTTATTTAGTATCGAGTAGTAAGTATCGGGTATCAAGACCTTATGCCTTCCGCCTTCTAACCTTCTACCTTAGAAATCTTCATCTAAAGAAAACGCCTGGGCTTTGTTATCGGCAGCGGTTAATACACCACTTTTCTGATAGTCGCCAACACGTTTTTCGAAGAAGTTGGTTTTACCCTGTAACGAGATCATTTCCATAAAATCGAAAGGATTGGTTGCGTTGTATATTTTTTTGTAACCTAATTCCTGTAACCATCTATCGGCAACAAACTCGATGTACTGGCTCATTAATTTTGCATTCATCCCAATTAAGGCAACTGGCAATGCATCGGTAATAAATTCTTTTTCAATTTCAACTGCATCGCTGATGATGCCATGCACTTGCTCTTCGCTTAATTTGTTGCTTAACATGCTGTACAACAGACAGGCAAATTCGCAGTGAGAACCCTCATCTCTCGAAATAAGCTCGTTACTGAAAGTTAAGCCCGGCATTAAGCCACGTTTCTTTAACCAGAAGATTGAGCAGAAACTACCGCTGAAGAAAATACCTTCAACCGCGGCAAAAGCCACTAAACGCTCTGCAAAAGTTCCGTTATCAATCCAGCGTAAAGCCCACTCTGCCTTTCTTTTTACTGCCGGAACAGTATCAATGGCGTGGAACAAACGGTCTTTTTCTTCCGGATCTTTAATGTAGGTATCGATTAATAAAGCGTAGGTTTCTGAATGGATGTTTTCCATCATGATCTGGAAACCATAAAAACAACGGGCTTCAGGAATCTGAACTTCGCTCATGAAGTTTACTGCAAGATTTTCATTTACAATACCATCACTGGCTGCAAAAAAAGCTAAAATGTGGGATATGAAATGTCTTTCACCATCGTTAAGGTTTTCCCAATGTTTCAAGTCGTCAGAAAGGTCGATTTCTTCGGCAGTCCAGAAACTCGCCTCTGTTCTTTTATACATCTCCCAAACTTTCGGATACTTGATCGGCAAAAGCACAAACCTGTCTTTGTTTTCTTGTAGTAATAATTCCTGTTCCATACGCTGATGTTTTTAAAATCTATTTTTTTAACAGAGCCGACAAAGGCACGCATCCATCAATTTTATATGATGATTGTAATGTCTTTTATCAAAACGCTGTAGTGAAAGTGCTAACCCTATTACCTGACGAACAACTTAGCTTTTAGTTCGGAAAATTTAAAATTGCAATCTGAGAGATATACGCATAAATTACTAAAAACTAAGCTTTTATAATTGTTTTCAAGTGCAAGAAGTTAAAGAACTTTGTTATAACAAATATATATACCATGGCTCTTTTTAGTGAACCAAAGTTGTTAACACCCTTGTCTATTGCTGGGGAAAAACGATCAGCTAAATATCATTTTCAAGCCAAAAAAAAGCTAATCATTTAATTTCAAGCACTTAGCAAACAAAAACAAGTGTTAATAACTTAAATTTGAGGGGTGTTTTAAGCCCAAAATAGAGCTAAATGGAGTGCTACTCAACAGTATAACTGAGGTTAACTTTAGCAATGCCTTTGCGGTAAATACCAATCTGTTTAGCGGCGCTTTCCGACAAATCGATAGCCAGTCTTTTAGAGAAAGGGCCACGATCGTTTACCTTTACAACCACTGATTTTCCATTAACCGGATTGGTTACAGTAACCATTGTACCGAATGGCAGGGTACGATGTGCGGCGGTGAGTTTTTTTGACCTGTAGCGGGCACCACTCGTGGTGCGGTGGCCTTCAAATTTTCTGTGGTAATAAGTGGCGAGAACTGTTTTCTGAATACTGTCTGCGGTATTTACCGGCGAGGCAGAATCTTGTGCATTACTGTGTAAAAACAAGAACAAACTACTTAATAACAGAAGATACTTCATAGGCTAAAATTCTTTATCGAGCCGGCAAATATAAGCATTTAGTTTAAAATGAAGCTGTTAATTGGCCCCTGCCCGGCAAAACACAGCAATTCAGTTCCAATATCGAAGCAACGTTTTACCCGAAAAATCGCTGCCTATCACCCCGTCAGGTAAGATTTTTACCTGTTGAAAAAAACTTGATTTACTGCTACAATTTATTTCATTTCCTGCTCTAAAACCGGAATTAAAAAGCGCGATAATGCCGGGGTCCGGTGTTCCTGCTTACTGATTTTAATCATTTTTTCGACAATATCGGGATGCTTTGAAGCCAGGTCGTTTTCTTCTTTAATGTCGCTCTCCAGATTGTACAAAGCCCATTTCGCATTGCCCTTAAGCATATTGAGGCGTACACCTTTCCAGTTGCCCAAACGGATAGCCTGCTGACCACCATATTCAGGGTATTCGAAATACAAATAAGGATGGGTATTTTTCTGTTGTTGCCCCAGTAAAGTTGGCAAAATGCTGATCCCGTCAACCTCCTTTGGAGTATTTAAACCAAGCAGATCGCAAAAGGTAGGCATCATGTCCATAGTCGAAGCAATCAGATCACTGGTACTACCAGGTTTTACTTTTCCGGGCCATGAAACAATAAAGGGCTCGCGGATGCCACCTTCGTGAACAAAGCCTTTACCCCAGCCAAAATTACCTTTAAACGGACCAGCACTGTTGAAAAAGACAGGATCTACACCAGCATTGAAAGCTACACCGTTATCGGCAGAGAACAGAATGATGGTATTGTCATATACCCCTTTTGCCTTTAGCTCTTTAATTAATTCGCCTACCTGCCTATCCAGCAAGGTAATCATAGCTGCATAGGTAGCGCGCGGGTAACGGCAAGGAAAATAAGATCCATCGCCGAGAAATGGCTTTTCATCTCCAAATTTTTGATGGTAATAAGCTACCAGGTCTTTAGGTGCCTGTAACGAAACATGCGGCAATGGCGTTGGGTAGTACAGGAAAAATGGTTTAGCTGCATTTTTATCAATAAATTTTAATGCTGCTTTGATCAAAAAATCAGGGGCATAATCCTTTTGCGCATATCGCTCGTAATTTTTCTCATCCAGGCTATCCAATCCCTTTGGAAAAGTTACCGTAGGTGCCTGAATTTTATTATCTAAAGGAACGCGGTTTTCATTTTCCCACAGGTGACCGCTATAATAGGTATGATCTTGTCGCTGACAGATGTAACCATAAAAATAATCAAAGCCTTGTTGCGTTGGGAAACCAGTGGTAAAGGGTGCGCCCAAACCCCACTTACCTACCATACCCGTAGTGTAACCTGCACCTTTTAACACTTCTGCCAGGGTAACCGTCGAATCGGGTATTGGGTACTGACCTTCCAGATAAGGGTTTTCTTCCATAGCCTTAAAATCCCACACTGGCCCACGTTCGCCCCACTCGTGGTTACCACGTATAAAGGCTTTTCCTGAATTTTGTCCGGTCATTAAAATATAACGCGAAGGTGCACACACCGGGTAAGCATAGTGCTGGGTAAACTTCATGCCGCGTTTGGCTAAAGCATCCAGATTGGGTGTTTCAATCTTATCTTGTCCGTAACAACCTAGTTCGCCATAGCCCATATCATCGGCCAGGATATAAACGATATTGGGTTTAGACTGGTTAGCTTTTTTTACCCCATTTTGAGCAAAGGCTGAGTAAAAAGTAAATAAGCTTAGGGCGAAGAGCAAGAGTTTACGTTTCATTGTTGCTTCCTGATAATTGGTTTGTATTGGTTAGTACAACTAAAATAAGGCATTCGGCAAATACTCGTATCTTAAAAAAACGCGCAAACGATTGACCATTTGAATTATTACAAAAGCCTATAAAAAAAGGTGTATAGCCTATAGCCATACACCTCTACCTAACCCTTCTATATCCACCTTTATTTCTGATCGGGCACGAAATTCATCGAGATCGAATTTACACAATGACGGGTGTCTTTATTGGTAAAGCCTTCTCCTAAAAATACGTGACCCAAGTGTGCACCGCAATTGGCACAAACAATTTCTGTACGCGAACCATCTGCATCGGGAATGCGTTTTACAGCACCTTTAATTTCATCGTCAAACGCAGGCCAGCCGCAGTGCGCATCGAACTTGCTTTCTGAGCGATACAAGGCCGCATTGCAGCGTTTGCAAGTATAGGTTCCTTTATCTGTAGTATGCTCGTATTTACCTGTCCCCGGGTATTCGGTACCTTTATTTACAATTACTCTTTCTTCTTCGGGGGTTAATGGATTCCAGTTCATTTTTTTCTTGGGTATAATTTGTGTAGTTTCCTTAGCTGGTTTTTCTTCTTTCTTATCCTGCTTTTGTGCACAGGCAGAAAGCCCTGTAGTTAAAACAACAGCTGAAACTAAAAATAGTTTATTTAACATCGTTCTCATGTTACAATATACGTTAAAGCTATAGGTTTTGGTTTGCTGTTTCAATGGTTTGTAATAGTGTTTACCTCCTACTGACAAAGTATGTAATGACATCTATTATTTACCACCTAAGACACCTAAGCGCACCTGAGACTTAAAGCAAAACCAAAGTAGGTAAAAAATATAAGCCAGCACTTAGGTATTAACCACAGAGAGAAAAGAGGTTTCACAGAGAGGCACCGAGCGAATTGGTTTTAATGTTAAGTTATAATGCTCCTAACTCTGTGTGCTTGCGTTTTTCTCTGTGCATTTGGTGGTAAAAACTCAGTGCCCTTTGTGCCTCACTCTGCGTACTCGGTGGTAAAATAAGTTAAAAAATATAGATTTACCACCTAAGACACCTAAGCACACCTGAGTGTTGAAAAAACTCAGCGTCCTCCGTGCCCTTCTCTGTGCACTCGGCGGTTAAAAAATGTGCGCTCTTTGCGTCAACTCTTTGCGTCCTTTTGCGGTTAAACAGCGGGTAACCAAAAACAAAAAGCGCTCCGAACCAAATCGAAACGCTTTTCTTTATATAAATTTAAAAATCTTACTTCGCTAATTCTTCTGCCATTGCAGCTCCGATTTCAGCAGGGCTTTCTACCACACGGATACCACACTCAGCCATGATTTTCATTTTAGCTGCAGCAGTATCATCAGCACCGCCAACAATTGCACCAGCGTGCCCCATTCTACGTCCCGGAGGCGCAGTTTGACCAGCGATGAAACCAACAACAGGTTTAGTCCCGTGTTCTTTGATCCAACGGGCAGCTTCAGCTTCCATACCACCACCAATTTCACCAATCATGATGATACCGTGCGTTTCAGGATCGTTCATTAATAATTTAACAGCTTCAACAGTTGGCGTTCCGATAATCGGGTCGCCACCGATACCAATAGCTGTAGTAATACCTAAACCAGCTTTTACAACCTGATCTACAGCTTCGTAAGTTAAAGTTCCTGATTTAGAAACTACACCTACGTTACCTTTTTTGAAGATAAAACCTGGCATGATACCGATTTTAGCTTCATCAGCAGTGATAATACCCGGGCAGTTAGGGCCAATTAAAGTAACATCACGGTCTGAGATATATTCTTTTACCTGAATCATATCCTTAGTTGGGATACCTTCAGTAATACAAACAATTACTTTAATACCACCTTCGGCAGCTTCCATAATCGCATCAGCAGCAAAAGCCGGTGGAACGAAAATGATCGATACATTTGCTCCTGTTTTATCAACAGCATCTTTAACAGTATTAAAAACAGGCTTATCTAAATGTAATTGCCCGCCTTTGCCAGGGGTAACACCACCAACTACGTTTGTACCGTACGCCAACATCTGTTCTGCGTGGTAAGTTCCTTCGTTTCCGGTAAAACCCTGAACGATAACCTTAGAATCTTTATTTACTAAAACGCTCATGTATCAATTTTTTTTGTGCAAAGCTAATATTATTGACTGGAAAGTCAAACCGAAAAGCATATTATTTGCCCCGTTTTCTCAGGAAAATGTAAGGAATTGCTTTATGCCTGCCAGAGGCCTGTTCTGGGCGTAGCCTACACTGTTGTGATCGGATTTAGTGACGAAGGATAAAACTCTTTTTGGCACATTGTAAGAAACAGGCCTTTCATTTCCAAATAAAAAAATTATCGCTTTGATTAAGAAATGAACAGTCAGGTTCTTTTGGCGGGCTGCAGTCCCGCTCATATCTTTATATTTATATATAACAATCAGAAAAGAGAGGCAAGTTGAGGTCCCGCTAGACACGAAATATTACAGATGTTGACGGAGAGGATTATCCTCTCTTTTTTACTTCTTAAAGTCAGAACAGTACCTATTGACCAGATCAGAGTATCTGGATCAGCGATTAACATGAGCAAAGACTGAGAGTAGTTTCTGATTGTCTTATTCTAATCTATAGACTATGAGTAATCTAAAGTATTCAATCGGGATTGATGTGTCCAAAAAAGATTTCCACTGCTGTCTTTCAGTTATCGATACGGAGCAGGCTGTGAAGATTAAA
>NZ_FMZH01000024.1 GCF_900101435.1 Pedobacter soli | reverse complement strand
GATTGAGGCATTTAGCATCACTGCTAAATGTTTCTTCTCCTGTAATCGCGCTTACTCTTGACAGAACTCATTCAGATCTCCCGGGGTAAGACAATCTACTTCCTATGGATGTGGCCCCTGTATCTACGTAATAGTCCCCGTGCAGTATTGGGTTTCTGTTTGTTTAGCAACATCACCCGGACTAGATCCGCCTCATATACAGTTTCTGTTCGTAAGCCCCCATTTTTGCCTCGGACTTCCTTCAGATTCGCAGTCGCCCACGACACCCTTGTCTTAAGCTAACACTTCCTACTGCAAAGCGTGTTCGGGACTTGAACCCTATAGTTGATTGCCATGCCCGGCGCACTAAACAAAAAATCCCGGCTACCTGAAGTAACCGGGATTTAAATTTATGTAAGGAGTTTACTTTTGTTTGGCAAACAAACTATAGCTGATACCAAGCTCGTAATCGCCGGCGGTATAACCGCTTAATGCGCGTGTATTGGTGGTGTACATGCCATTAACGGCCAGTTTATTGTTCCAGTTAATGCCTATACCGAAAGTGGCACTACCGGCATTGTGGTAAAGGGCCAGTACATTTACCTTATTTACAGATGGCGAAGCAAACTCAATGTTTACCCCTGCATCAAGCAAATTGTGGTAACCTTTAACACCACGGTAAACCACTTTAGGCTCTACAGTAGCAAAGTTGGCCGGTATGCGGTAGCTTATTGCTGTAAAGAACAAAGGCTGATCGGATGAGTGGTACGCATCTTTTTTTAATATGCGCTTCAGGTTATTTACGGCACCTTGTACCTGAAGCCTGCCCGTACGGTAAGCCATACCGAAATCGGCATCCAGGTACGTTTTACGTTGATTTACGCTGTAAATATCAATATCATCGGCATCGCCCTGCACATTGGCAATGTTAATGTCGTCGTCTGAAAACGATAGACCTAAACCAAAGCTCAGGTGCTGATTGCCCTGATCGAGCGGAAGATGGTAGGTAAAAGAAGTCGCAGCACGCGTGTGCTTTAACAGCCCTGCACGATCGTTGTTTACCTGTAATCCCACCGCCAGTTTTTCTGCAAAGCCGTAGTCGGCCGATACAAACTGGGTAAAGGGTAAACCTGGCATGGTACTAAACTGACTGCGAATACCGGCATTCAAGGTTAACTTTTGTTCCAATCCGGCCATAGCCGGATTGGTGAGATACTGATTCTGATAATATATTGCACTCATCGGATTAAGCTGTGCTTTGCTTTGCACAAAAGGAAAGCTGATGAAGAGCAGCGCCACACACCATTGGATGAATCCTTTGTTTTTATATTGATTAATTGTATTCATTGCTTTGAAGTATTAAAATTTTCTAACAATTGTGATAAATCCTCTTTTCGCTTTTACGCCGTTACCCAGTTCTATAATGTAGTAGTAGGTATTTTCATCCAGCGGAGTGCCGTTGATGGTACCATCCCATTCGTTATTATAGTTCTTTTTGGCGTACACTTCCCTACCTGCACGATCGAATATGCGTACCTGATTGTTTGGATACATGTCGATGTTCTTAATCACAAAGAAGTCGTTTTTACCATCGCCGTTCGGTGTAAGCACATTATTGGCCAACAGGTTATAATCTTCCATTACGGTAATGGTAATGGTTGCTGTACTGGTACAACCCGAGGCATTAGTGCCCGTTACGGTGTAAGTGGTATTTTGCGACGGACGTACGGTGAGCGTAGCTGAATTCTGACCGCTGATAGTACCGGATGCAGTTGCCCAGCTATAGCTTAATGCGCCACTTGCTTTTAACTCAATGGTTTCTCCCTTACTTACGCTTGTGCCCGGTGTAGCCACTACCTGAACTTGCGGTAGCGGAGCAGCCGTTAAGGTAAATGTTCGGCTAAAAGTATCAGTACCGCCGTTTAATGTGCCACCATTATCTTTTACAGTTACCGTAATGGTTGCAGTACCGCCTGCAGGGTTTAACCTGTAGTTTAATACTGCGTTACCAGCTGTGCCTTGAGTTACCGAAATTGCTGCAAACAGTGCTGCATTATCGGTGCTTACACTTAAAGTAGTGCTTTGGTTTTGCTCAGCACCCGCCGTAATACCACTTAATGCAATGCTTTGTGTGGTACTGCTTACGCACACCTGTTGGTTGGCAATTGCTGCCAGGGTTGGTGCGGTGTTTAGTGGTGCAATAACCGTTAATACCTGGGTAACATTTGCAGCTGCGTTATAGGTAGCATTACCGGCCTGCGAAGCGATAATGTTTGCTGTACCTACGCCTACTATGGTTACGGTATTTCCTGTAACGGTTGCTACCGCCGGATTGCTGCTGGTATAGGTAACCGGATTTCCTGATGCGCCACCAGTTGCGTTAAGTGTAAAGGTACCATCGCCTAAAATTTTAACCGGTAAAGCCGTGAAGGTAATTACCTGGTCTTTCTTATCATCATCGGCTATGGTAACTGTTGCATTACCTGTTGCAGTAAAGGCAAAGTTAGATGAAGTTCCTCCCGTTAAAGTTAAAACAACTGTCTCAGGGTCTTCATACAGGTTATCGTCTTTTACTACTACCGGAACGTTCACGCTGGTTTGACCTGCTAAGATCACAGCCGATCCGCTTAATGCGGTATAGTCTGTACCTGCAGTTGCACTTCCGCTCACAGTATAAGCTACGGTGATATTCTCTGTTGCCGTTACGCCGGTTGGTAAACTGATGCTGAATGCACCGTTGCTTGCTGGTTCTGCTGCATCGGCTGTTTTGCTGATGCTGATTGCCAGGTTAGCCGGGGTGTTATCATCATCGGCAATCTTTAAGCTCGCATTGCCACCTACGGTAAAGCTGAAGTTAGCCGAAGTAGCGCCGGTTAAGGTAGCCACTACGGTTTCTGTACCTTCGATGATATTATCATTTTTAACCAGTACCGGAACATTCACACTGGTTTGACCTGCTAAGATCACAGCCGATCCACTCAAGGCGGTATAGTCTGTGCCTGCGGTTGCAGTTCCGCTCACAGTATAAGCTACCGTGATATCTTCTGTAGCAGTTACGCCCGTAGGTAAGCTAATGCTGAATGTACCGTTGCTTGCTGGCTCTGCTGCATCGGCAGTTTTGCTGATGCTTATAGCCAGGTTAGCAGCCGTATTGTCATCATCGGCAATGTTCAAGCTCGCGTTACCCGTTGCTGTAAAGCTGAAATTAGCCGAAGTAGCGCCGGTTAAAGTAGCCACTACCGTTTCAGTGCCTTCGATGATGTTATCATTTTTAACCAGTACCGGAACGCTCACACTGGTCTGACCTGCTAAGATCACAGCCGATCCGCTTAAGGCGGTGTAGTCTGTACCGGCGGTTGCAGTTCCACTCACGCTGTAAACTACCGTGATATCTTCTGCTGCAGTTACACCGGTTGGTAAACTCATACTGAATGTACCATTAGTTGCTGGCTCTGCAGCGTCCGTTGTTTTGCTGATGCTTACAGCAAGGTTAGCTGGGGTATTGTCATCATCGGCAATATTCAAGCTTGCATTACCACTTGCGGTAAAGCTGAAGTTAGCCGAAGTAGCGCCGGTTAAGGTAGCCAATACGGTTTCTGTGCCTTCGATGATATTATCGTTTTTAACCAATACCGGAACGCTCACACTGGTCTGACCTGCTAAGATCACAGCCGATCCGCTTAAGGCGGTATAGTCTGTACCTGCAGTTGCAGTTCCGCTCACGGTATAAGCTACCGTGATATCCTCGGTCGCAGTTACGCCAGTAGGTAAGCTAATGCTGAATGCGCCATTAGTCGCTGGTTCTGCTGCATCGGCTGCTTTGCTGATGCTTATAGCCAGGTTAGCTGGGGTATTGTCATCATCGGCAATATTCAAGCTTGCATTACCACTTGCTGTAAAGCTGAAGTTAGCCGAAGTAGCATCGGTTAAAGTAGCCACTACCGTTTCAGTGCCTTCGATGATGTTATCATTTTTAACCAGTACCGGAACGTTTACACTGGTCTGACCTGCCATGATCACAGCCGATCCGCTTAAAGCGGTGTAGTCTGTACCGGTGATTGCAGTTCCACTCACGCTGTAAGCTACCGTGATATCTTCCCTAGCAGTTACGCCAGCTGGTAAGCTGATGCTGAATGCACCGTTGGTTGCTGGCTCTGCCGCATCGGCTGCTTTGCTGATGCTTATAGCCAGGTTAGCTGGGGTATTGTCATCATCGGCAATATTCAAGCTTGCATTACCCGTTGCGGTAAAGCTGAAGTTAGCCGAAGTAGCACCATTTAAGGTAGCCACTACCGTTTCAGTGCCTTCGATGATGTTATCATTTTTAACCAATACCGGAACGTTTACGCTGGTCTGACCTGCAAAGATCACAGCCGATCCGCTCAATGCGGTGTAGTCTGTGCCTGCGGTTGCAGTTCCGCTCACAGTATAAGCTACCGTGATATTTTCTGTAGCAGTTACGCCAGCCGGTAAACTGATGCTGAATGCACCGTTGGTTGCTGGCTCTGCTGCATCCGTTGTTTTGCTGATGACTAAAGTACGATTAGCAGCTGTATTGTCATCATCAGCAATATTCAAGCTTGCGTTACCGGTTGCGGTAAAGCTAAAGTTTGTTGAGCTTGCTCCGGTTAAGGTAGCTACTACTGTTTCAATGCCTTCGATCAACTGATCGTCTATTACAGACACAGGAACTGTAACACTGTTTTGTCCGGCCGGGATGATTAACGTTCCTGAAAGTGCAGTATAATCTGTTCCGGCAGTTGCGGTACCCGAAACGCTATAGTGTACGGTTATATCCTCTGTTGAAGTAACACCTGTTGGCAGGCTAAAATTAAAACCACCTGCTGTACCTGGTTCAGAGGCATCTGCCGATTTCGTGATGCTGACTGTACGTGTTAATGACGTATCTTCATCATCGCCAATATTTAAAACGGTATAAGGTGCCTGGTTAAAGCTAAATGAAAAACTACTTGCAGTGCCATTTAATTGCATCTGTATGGTTTCTGTGCCTTCTATAATTTTATCATCGATCACATTAATCGGTATGTCTACGTAATTCTGTCCTGCCGCAAGAACAATCGTCCCTAGGTTAGCATAATCTACCCCAGCCTTAGCTGTACTTGTTGTAGGATTAATAAAGTAGCTAATGGTTATACCTACCGAAGCAGTAATACCGGTTGGCAGGCTAATGCGGTAAAGTCCATTTGTAGCTGGTTCAGCGGCATCGGTTATTTTGGCAAAGGTTAACACCTTATTTCCCGCGACATTATCATCGTCGTTAAGATTCAGGCTTGTCGATCTTTGCGCCGATACCGTAGTAATCGGGAATGTAAAATTAGTTGAAGACCCTCCGTCTAATGTTACCACTACCGTTTTGGCTAGCTCAATTACCTTATCGTCGATTACCTGTACTACTAACGGCACACTATTCTGCCCTGCAGGAATGGTTACCGTACCACTTAAGGTCTGATAGTCGGTCCCTGCGATTGCACTACCGGTAACTGTGTAGTTTACCACAACATCTTCAACAGATGTAAAGCCTGTTGGCAGTTGAATCCTGAAACCACCATTAGTTGAAGGCTCAGTTGCATGCGCAGTTCTTACAATGCTCAATGTTTTGTTAGCCGCATTACCCGAATCATCATCGGCAATGTTTACGGTTGCGTTTCCGGCAGCAGTAAGGCTAAAGCTGGTAGCAGTAGCACCGGTTAAAGTAGCCGTTACAGTTTCGGTTCGCTCGATTATGTTATCGTTAATCACCAATACCGGAACCGATACACTGTTTTGACCAGCCAGAATTACTGCTGATCCTGTTAAGGCAGTGTAGTCTGTACCTGCAGTTGCTGTTCCCGCTACGGTATAAGTTACCGTAATATCTTCCGTTAAAGTAACGCCTGCCGGTAAGGTGATGTTAAAGTTTCCGTTTGTTCCCGGTTCTGCAGCATCAGTTGTTTTCTGAATGCTGATGGCCAGGTTATCCGGAATATTATCGTCGTCGGCGAGGTCTATAGTTGCCGCGGTTCCGCTGGTAAAGGCTAAACCGGTTGCTGTACCCGAAGTTACCGTTAAGGTTACGTTCTCGGTACCTTCAGCCTGCTGATCGTCGGTTACCGTTAATGGTAAATCCACACTGTTGGTTCCTGCCGGGATGGTCAGCGTACCAGAAAGTGAAGCATAATCCAATCCGGCAGTTGCGGTACCTGTTACGGTATAATTTACCGTAATATCTGTTGGTACAGTTAAGCCTGCTGGCAAGGCAATATTGAAGTTACCGTTGCTTGCGGGTTCTGATGCGTCCTGGGTTTTGGTAACGTTAAGTACCAGATTAGCTGGGATGTTGTCATCGTCTGCAAGATTAACGCTTACATTACCAGTAGCTGTGTAAGTGAAGTTGGTACTGCTACCGCCCGCAAGCGCAAGCACAACTGTTTCGGTTTGCTCAATCAACTGATCATCAATTACCGAAATTGGAACCGTTACGCTGTTTTGGCCAGCCAGGATAGTTGCCGTACCTGAAAGTGTGGCATAATCTGTACCTGGTGTTGCTGTACCCGAAACCGAGTAATTCACGGTGATATTTTCCTTGCTGCTGATTCCTGCCGGCAAGGCAATGTTGACACGACCTGAAGCGCCTGGCTCGGCAGCATCGTTTAACTTGGTAATGTTAAGCACTAGGTTAGCTGGCATATTGTCTGCATCGGTAATGTTTACTGTAGCATTGATATTGCTGGCATTTGGCGTAAAGGTGAAGCTGGTCGAGCTTCCACCGGTTAGCGTCATGGTTACCGTTTCCAAACCTTCGATCAGCTGATCGGCAGTAGCGGTTACCGGTACTTTTACATCATGACTTCCGGCCGGAATCACTGCTGAACCCGTTAAGGCCGTATAATCGGTACCATTGGTAGCCGTACCCGAAAGGATATAGTTTACGGTGATGGCTTCTGTAGCCGTTGCAGTTGTACCCGGCAGGCTAATGGCAAATTCGCCGTTTGCTCCTCCTTCTGTAGCATCGGCTGTTTTGGCTACCGAAAGCTCCAGGTTTGCAGGAGTGGTATCGTTATCGAAAATCGTTGCTTTAGCCGGACCACTAAAGGTATAGGTAAAGTTAGGCGAGGTAACACTGTTGATGGTTACGGTCACATCCTCATTGCCCTCAATGATATCGTCATCCACCACAGTGGCCACAATGGCAGATGCATTTGTAGTCATATTTACTGTTCCGTTAAACTGATTGCTTAGTGGAGTGTAATCTGTACCTTTTATAGCGGTACCCGTTACGGTGTAGTTAACGGCCACACTTTCCGAAGGACTTATATTGGTAGGGAAAGCAAAATTAAACCGGATACTCCCATTATTGCCCACACCACCTTCAGTGGCATCACGACCAAGAGACACCGTTACTACGCGATTAGTAGTTATATTGTCATCATCTGCAATGTTTACTGTAATAGGGGAACCTGCTGTTGTAAAAGTAGAACCCGCGCTCAAACCTGCAGTACTTAAACCTGTGTGGGTAATTACAACTGTTTCATCTTGCTCAATCAGATTATCGTCAATCACTTGTACGGGTACATCAATATAGTTTTGACCAGCTGGAATTACCAGCGCCGGGAGGTTAGCATAATCGGTACCCCCGGTAGCTGTACCACTACGAAATACAGTTAAATTAATCGGAACCTGACAAAAAATGTTAGGTGGCAAACTGATACGTACATTTCCATTAATACCCGGCTCTGCTGCATCTGCTGTTTTGGTATAAGTAATTACCCTGTTGGCCGAGATATTTTCATTGTCAGTTATATTTAGAGATGTTGTACGTAATGCTGCTGAAGCAGATGGAGTGAAAGCAAAGTTATTGGAAGTACCCCCTGTAATCGTTAGTGTAACTGTTTCAGTTATAGGCTCTATCAATTGATCATCTTTCACTATGACGTTTACAGGCACACTGTTGCTTCCTGCAGGAAGTACCACTGTACCGCTTAAGGTTTCGTAATCTGTGCCATTGGTGGCTGTTCCTGCAATGGTATAATTTACAGTAACATCTTCCGAAGAAGTAATACCGGTACCAGCCTCAAAAGCAATACTAAATCCACCGTTGGTAGCCGGCTCGGCAGCATGTGCTGTCCTGGTTATTTTCAAGGCTTTGTTCGCTGCAACATCATCATTATCAAACACATCTACCGAAGCGGTTTCGCTTCCTGCGTCAACGGTGAACGTATTAGTTACATCTGTTCCACCTGTGATGGTCAGGATTACGTTTTCAGGAAGTTCGATAATGTTATCATTGATTGCAGTTACCGCCACAGCTACACTGTTTTGGCCTGCTGCGATGGTGGCTGTCCCACTCAATGCGGTATAATCGGCACCATTGGTTGCCGTACCTCCTACCGTATAGTTAACCGTTACCGGGGCAGATGCCGTAATACCCGCAGGTAATTTAAGGGTAAAGCTACCGGCTGCCCCGCCTTCTGTAGCATTTGCTGTAGCCACTGCACTCAACATTCTGTTGGCAGCAGTATTGTCGTCATCAGCAATATTTACTGTGGCTGCAGCTGCTGTGCCAACGGTATAGTTAAAACCGTTTCCATCAGCTCCGCTGTTTAGTGTAAGTGTGGCGGTTTCTGTAGCTTCTACAATCTGGTCGTCGATTACCAAAACCGGGATAGACACACTGTTGGCATAAGCCGGAAGAGTTACAGTTGAAACGCTGTAATCGGTATTGCGTATAGCAGTACCGCTCATGGTATAATTAAGCGTCAGGTCGGCGCTCGATGAATAACCGGCAGGTAAACTTACTGTAAAGCTGCCCGGTACATTCGGTTCTGCTGCGTCGGTAGTTTTCACCACCTGCAATACCTGATTAGCTGGAAGTACATCATTATCCGCAATATTTACGGTAATGGTTTCTTTGGCAGGATCGGCCGGGAAGATATAAGCATTACCTGATCCATCTTTGGCACTACCCGAAAGCACTTTGAAGTTAATGGTTTCAGTTGGTTCAAAAATCTGATCGTCTAATACATGCACATCAACCGCAACACTGTTTTGTCCGGCCGGAATGGTGATGGTGCCAAAACTCTGGTAATCTAAACCGGAAACAGCCGTACCCGATACGGTATAACCAACAGTAACCGGCCATGCCGAAGTAGCTGCACCAGCCAGCTTAATGCTGAAAGCACCGTTAGTTGCCGGCTCTGCTGCGTTGGTACCTGCTATCACTTCTAAAGCAGTAGTACTTGCTGCATTTACATCGATAATGGTTACTGCTGCACCGTTTCCAGCCGGATCGATGCTATAGGTTGTGGATGCCGATGTGGCATTGTTAAGGGTTAAGGTAACCGTTTCAGGTCCTTCTACCTGACTATCATTAATAGCATCAACGCCAACAAATACCTCGTTGGTACCTGCCGGGATAACCAGGTTAGCGCCTGTAAGTCCGGTAAGTGAATAATCTGCAGGGCGCGTTGCCGTTCCTCCTGTAGATAAAGTAATGGTAATGTCTTCTGCACTGGTAATACCCGGAGGCAATGAAACGCGGTACTGGCCTTTTGTTCCACCTTCTACCGCATCTGATACTTTGGTTAACAATACTACTGTAGTATTGCTCGCCGCATCGTCATCCGCAATATCAGCAGTAGCACTGTTGGTTGTTCCAGGGGTATAAGTGAAATTGGCAGAAGTTCCACCGGTAAGGGTTAAAATAACCGTTTCGGTATTTTCAATCACCTTATTGTCGATCACAATTAATGGAACCGTAACGCTGTTAGCGCCTGCCGGAATTACCGCAGTACCCGGTAATGCTGCGTAATCTGTTCCTGCTGTTGCCGTTCCCGATACGCTATAATTTACCGTAACATTTTCGGAAGCCAGTACACCTGCCGGTAAACTAATGGTAAAAGCACCATTGGTTGAAGGCTCTGCCCCGTTTTGGGCGGTTACAGTTAGTGTTTTATTTGCCGGGGTATTGTCGTCATCAGCAATGCTCAGGCTTGCGCTGGTAGCAGCCGGATCAGGAGTTAAGGTAAATACCGTAGTTGCGCCCTGTTTTGCTACACCATTTGTAAGGGTTAAAATAACCGGTTCAGCGGTTTCGATCAAATTATCGTTAATTACATTTACCGGAACCTGTATGCTGTTTTGTCCTGCTGGCAGGGTAACCGTAGTAGCCGAAGTACTGCTATAATCAGCACCGTAAGTGGCTGCACCTGTAAAGGCATAGGTAATGGTAATTGGCAAGGCACTTACATAACCTGTTGGCAGGCTAATGGTAAAGCTGCTGTTGGTAGCAGGTTCTGCTGCATTGCCATTGCTGGTTACTGCAAGCTGTTTAATCGCTGCAGTATTATCATTGTCGGCCTGTAATAAAGTGGCCGTATTTTTAGCTGCATCTGCAGGATAGTTAACAGCCGAAGCTGAAGTCCCTCCTGTTAAGTTTAATATAATGGTTTCCGTTTGTTCAATAATCTGATCATCCAGTGCTTTCACATTAATAACTACGCTATTCTGACCAGCCAGTAAGGTTGCCGTTCCCGAAAGCGTTTCATAATCAACACCATTGGTTGATGTGCCGCTCATGGTGTAGGCTACCGTGATATTTTCTGCTGCAGAAATGCCGGCAGGTAATGCAATGGTAAACGTACCGGTATTGGTTGGTTCGTTGGCATTGAGCTGAGCCGTAACCCCCAATAAATGATTAGCTACTGTATTGTCATCGTCAGCAATGGTTACGGTAGCATTGCCCGCAGCACCATTAACGGTATAAGTGTATTTAGCTGAAGTACCTGAAGTTAAAGTAACAATAACGCTTTCAGCACCTTCGATAATGCTGTCGTCTGTTACATTAACCGGAACTGAAACGCTGTTTTGACCGGTAGCAATGGTAGCAGTGCCTGTTAATGCGATGTAATCGCTGCCCGAAGTAGCGGTACCGCTAACGGTATAATTCACCGTAACCGGTTCTATTGCGTTTATACCGGTTGGTAAACTAATGGCAAAAGCACCATTAGTTGCCGGTTCGGCTGCATCGGTTGTTTTGGTAATGCTCAGTACGCGTTTAGCCGGGTCGAATGCATCAACGGTAATGGCTGTTGTACTGCTCACCGAGCAACCGCCTGTGCCGGTAACAGTATATAAAATATTGGCCGTTCCTGCTGCAACACCGGTTACCACACCCGCAGCGCTTACGGTAGCTACAGCTGTGTTACTGCTGCTCCAAACGCCCAAAGGGATAGTGTTGCTTAAAGTAATGTTATCACCCGCAAATAAAGTGTTCGGACCGGTTGTGGCATTAACCGTTGGCATAGCATTTACCGTAACCGTTTGTGTTAAAGCACCTACACAGCCGTTGCTGTTGGTTACCGTGTAAATGATATCAGCTGTACCTGCAGTAACACCGGTTACCGCACCTGTAGTGCTTACTGTAGCTACCGCAGTATTGCTGCTGCTCCAAACGCCTCCTGTAGTTGTAGTAGTCAGGTTAGTTACCGCTCCAACACATACGTCAGGTGTTCCGGTAATGGGGTTAATTACTACATCACTTCTGGTAATTACGATATTATCGGTACGCGAACAACCGTCAGGATAGCTCACCGTTACCGTGTAAGTACCCGGGCCAGCAACAGCTAAACTCGAATTTGTGCTGCCATCACCCCAGGTATAAGTAGCTATTGGCGAGGCAAAGAAACCATCGGTTTTAATGGTATATGGGAAATCGCCGGCACAAAGTGTTTTATCCGGACCAAGGCCCAGTATCGGTGTACTGTTATTATAAGGAGAAATGCTCCAGTTGGTATTGCCACCCAGATCTTCTGAGTGCTCTAAAGCTTTAAATGGCGTAATACCTGTTGCGGTAATGTTGCGCAAACGCACATAATCGAACTCTACGTTACCCGCAGTTTTATTCACTGTAAATGCACCCGCAGCCGAACTGTTGATTTCGGTCAGGTTACATGGAGTACCACTTCCAAACCAATCTTTGGAAATGGTATTGGTAGAACCGCTTAAGAATGTATATACTTTTCCCGGAGAGAAGATTAAGGTTTCGATGGTATTACCTGTACCTGCAATATTTCCTTTTCCTTTAAACTCTAAACGTCCAATCGTGTTACCTCCATTGATAAACACTGCTGATGTTGCTGAAGGGTTACTGAAAAGTAAGTCGTTTACTGTAGTGTTATTCACGTAAGAATCGCTCGCAGTTCCACCAGTGGCATCTACAATATTGTAAGTACCACCGTCTACTAAAAAGCGGCGTGCTTTGATTACCGAATTCGTTGCCGTTAAGGTTTTAATGCCTCCCTGGTAACGCCAGGCACCGGTAATGTTTGCACCGGTAATATTAATATTCGTAGCTACGGTTGACCCTGAATTATCAAAACCGTTTAAAACAACTGTGCGGTTACTCAAATCAACTCCTCCACTGCGTGGGAAAAAATAGGCAACCGGGTTACTGAAATTATCGAGTAAAGTAACTGTGTAACCTATTGGCTTTAAGAAAATGAACTGTGTTGCACCCGTACCACCTCCATTAGAAGTAATACTGGTATTGGAAGCACCTGTAAACGTAAGGGCTGCATCCATTCTCACATTGTTGTTCATTACCAAATCACCCCAGATTTCTAAATCCAATGTGGCGGGCTTTGTGAAAGTCGGACTAAAGTTTGCACCTGTCCAATTCATGTTACGGCAATAGGCTTGCGTACTGTTAATGGTTACAGCACTGCTACCGTTGGTAAAACTGCTGGCATTAAAAAACACATCATTAGCTGCGGTTGGTACACATGCACCTCCGGCACCTCCACTGGTATTACTCCAATGCGCCGAATCGCTCCAATCGCCAGAACCGCCTACCCAGTATCTTGCACCCGCACCAGATGTGGTAATCGTAAAGCCACTGTTGCCACCTGCATCTGCACCTGTAACCGTTACAGGCACCCCACTGCCTGTAGCAGTCATGTTCTGTAAATATATATTGTTAAGGTCGCGCGTAGCTGCTGGTCCGAAATTAATCGTTGCCGAAGTTCCTTCCGCCCCTCTTAACTCACCCAAACCATTACAATCCGGACTGTTAAAGCGAAACAGGCCAGTAACTGTTTGGGTATTCCAAATGGCATATGGTTTAGATGGTGCCAACAATAAATTAGTGATGGTGTTGTTACCCCGTAACAAACCGCCTGATTTAAACTCCAGGGTGCCAACGGTGTTTCCACCTAACAGCCCTCTTAAACCATTTGCAGGAGCGGTATTGGTGAACGTCAATTCGCCAATAGTTGTATTTTGAATATTAACCTCATCCAGTACCGTGTTACAGTATACTTTTGGATAGGTTAAACCATTTGCAGTAAAAGCTCTGTTGGCGGTAATAAATGAACCCGCAGCATTGTTAACCCAGGTTACATTGGTCAAGCCCAGGTTCCAATTATTTACGGTAATGGTTGCATTGCTAATATCAATTGTACGACCTACTCCTGTAGTACTGTTGAATAACAATATATTGACGGTTTTACCTGCCATTGACAAGCCTCCCCTTGCGTGCGTGAGGCTAAGGTTTGGAAAGTTAATGTCGTCCATCAAGGTAATTCCGCCTCCACTTGTTTTATCTATATTGAATAAAGGATTTCCTAAACTTGCTCCTTTGGTTAAAAAAGTAGAAGCTTCGGTACCTTTTAACTGTATATTACCCCTAACATATTGCGTGTTGGCGGCAGATAGTGTTAAGGTCGGATCCAATTCAACCGAACCCCAGATTTCCGTCGTATACCCACCAATATCAAAAACAGGCGAGCCTGTTACGTTTGTCCAGGTCATGTCATGACACCGAACCGTACTGGTCACTGAAACCGTATTATTGCCACTGGTAAAGCCACTATTGGCATCAAATATTACATTGTCTGATGTAAAAGGTACGCAGGCTCCTCCTGAGCCGCCACTTGTAGCACTCCAATGGCTTTTATCGTTCCAATCGCCTGCGCCGCCTACCCAGTATAAAGTAGCATTACCTGAAGTACGCGGGGTGATATTAAATCCGACATTACTGCCGCCATCAACACCCACAACAGGTATTGGAGCAATATTGCCTAAGGCAGTAAGACTGGTAATGAAAACATTTTTAATATTTGCAGTAGCTCCTGCACCAAAACTCAATTTCGCATTCGCATCTATCCCTCTCAACTCGCCCAAAGCATCACAGTCTTCGGTGTTCAACTGCATCAATGTATTTATTGTATTGGTACCATGAAAAATATAACCTTTCCCAGGTGCCAGAATCAGTTGTCCGATTATGTTGCCTCCACCTGCTATACGTCCCCCGCTTTTAAATTCAAGCTTGCCAATCGTATTGTTGGAGCCAATTCGTTGCGTTCCTATTTGTGAAACTGTACTTGCAAGTGTCAGCTCTGAGAAAGTATTGTTATTGATATCCATGTCCGGATTATCCCGCATGGCAAATACTTTATCAAAGGTAAGGCCTGCAGAATGAAACATATCGGCAGTAACGGTCGACCCAGTTGCGGTAAGCGTCATATTCGATCCGCGGGTATCCCAGGTTGAGCCCAGTGTAAGCGAAGCATTAGTAATATTCATACTTCTAACTGTGCTACCTCCTGCAACAAGGTTAACAAACCCATGGGTTTGCCCTGATAAATTCAAAGTTCCGGCAGTAAGTGTCAGATTTTGAACAGCCAAATCATTTGGAATCCCATCCAATAAGGTAAGCGACCCACTGGGTTTGTTTACAATAAAGGAATTATAAAGCCCTGCAGTATTTACCCTCACCGCTCCATTTGTCCGGAAAGTAGCATTGCTGCTGCCTGTAAAATTGATGGTCATAATGGCGTAGCGTACAGTGGCTGCAAGTTCCAGATTACCATTGATCTGCAGCTGAAAACTGCCTGTATTTCTGAAAATGGCATTGGTGGTTACACCATTCCACGACATGTTACGACAGTAAGCATGCCCGGTGGTAGGTAGCGTAACCAAAGTATTATTGGCCAGACCGCTATTGGCGTCGAAATAAACATCATCACCTGTTCCGGGGATAATTGATCTGTTGGCTACGCCACCAGAAGTGGATGCCCAATGGCTTAAATCTGTCCAGTTTCCTGCGCCACCTACCCAATAGTAGTCGGCAGCGAAAACACTTGACATGATCAGCATTAAAAAACTGAGTAGTAGTAGTTTTTTCATGTTATTTAGGGATAGAATTTAAAAAAGGGATGCTATAATCAGGTGAGAACTTATTTCGAAAGGGCAGCTTATGCTGCTCAGGTTAGCCGGCAAGTAACTTGAAGCAGCAGGCCAATGGGTTACACCTGCCCTATAGGGCTTGGCATAACAGGTACCGGATACAGCTTGCGCATAAAGGCTCCGGAATGGTAGTCTTTTCATGATAATAGGGATGGGGATAGATTTTAAACAGGGATTTGACTGATTAGCTCAGCCATACGCACTGAATCGTATATTTTTTAACTTAAAGCTTGATTTGATTCGCAATCAATCAAATCAACAAAGTATGACTTAAGAAATAGTAAGCAGCAACACTGGATAAAGGTCGCATAAAACGGTTTAGTAAAAGTATATTCATACAAGAGGGATAGATGGATTTAACGACGAGAGTTGGGATGATTTTTTAAAATTAAGCTTAGCGCTTCCTGTTAGCCATGATGCTAATTTCTAATACAAGACTTTAAAGTTGCGGGAATAATTGGGTGTTGTGTTTGGATGGATAGCGCATAGGACATGCACCAATTGCTGTACTCAATTGTTCGGGAGCTCATATTAATATTTTAGACGGCTAACACTTAACTTATTCGCTGCCAGCAGCCAATAAGCGTTGTGGCCACGAATATAGGGAGCTTTAATTGAAAAAATCAGTATTTAATTCTAAAAACAATGTTACAAATGTCAATAAGAAAATAATATTCTGATTTTCAATTACATATAATTAATACTACAACAAAATTCTTTTAAAATCTGAGCGTTACAAGAACGGTAAGCTGGAAAATAGAAGCTGGGAATAAGCAATCTTATTTTTGCTTAAATGTCTGAGGTGGTGAAAAAAAGTCCGGGGTCTGAGGTCCGAAGTTGGAAGAGTATGTGGGAGATGGAATAAGCAATCTCATACCTGCTTAAATACCTGTAGATATGAGATTACATAAACCTGCAGCTCAAATTCTTAATTGTCTTATATGGTAAAAATGTAAACGTTAACTGTTAATCACCTTATACCGCAAAGATACCAAGCCCGTTTCGTAAGTTTTGCTTTCGAGCAGGTGTAGGCTTATCCGGTTGCTGTGCTGATGAAAAAGCGGTTTACCACTTCCCAATAAAACCGGATGAACCGACAACCACAACTCATCAACCAGGCCGGCCTGCATCATGCTTTCGCTGAGCGATGCACCGCCAAATAACCAGATATCTTTACCAGGTTCAGCTTTTATTCTTCTCGCTTCGGTTATCGTATCTTCAGCAATGAGTATGGCACCCGACTTTACTGATTCTAATGTTTCAGAAAATACATATTCAGTCAGTACAGGCATATCAGGTATAGCGGCATCGCTGCTGCTTTCGTGCTGTTGCATCATTTCGTAACTTTTCCTGCCAATAAACATAGCATCAATGCGATCGAAAAAAGCTTTAAGACCATAATCCTGATCGGTAAAACACCAATCGTATTCGCCTTTTGCTCCTTCAATGTAACCATCCAGGCTAATGGCCAGGCCCAGTATTAACTTTCTCATGTTTTTTATATTTAGGATACAAATATGAACAAAGCTACGCCCGCTCAATTGTACAGAACGGACAAGAACAATAAAGATATTTAGCATTAAACATTTAGGCTTCGCAACAATTCGCCGGGCGTAAGACCCGTGTATTGCTTATAATCGCGGATAAAATGAGCCTGATCGTAATAGCCACTCTGATAAGCGATATTGGTGAGGGAATCCGGAGCATCACTTTTCAGGTTTTCGAGCGAATAAATAAATCGGGAAACCCGCAGGTATTCGCTCGGCGATAAACCCACAAATTGTTGAAACTGCCTGGAAAGATGCCGCTGACTCATGCCAATATTTTGGGTAAGTGCAGCCAAAGAAATTAAACCTTTAGATAGTCGAACCTGTTGAAGGCAATATTTGATCTGTGGCTTATCATCGGCTTTACTCAGCTGCTGCAACAAATGTTGCTGCAATAAAACCACGCGACTGTTATTGTTGCCAGCATGTACCACAAGATCTTCCAAAGCTGCAGCGCTTTTGCTCCAAAGATCGGTGAGTGATGTGGTTGTATTGGATAATAAATGAAAGGGGATTTTAAAAAAAGGATAAGCCTTGCCCGGATGGAAACAAATGGCGATGCAGCCCGCTCCTTTCCTCATCTGCACATCAACCGGCTTATTCGTTCTAAAACTAACAATGCTGCCTTTATACAATTCATTACCGATTATGGCAACCGGAGCTGCTGTGTAATTGATAAAAAGCTCTGCACAGATATCGGGCAAAACGCGGATGTGGCTGGTATCAGCATCGCCCCCGCAATCCATTGTACAAATGGAACGAATATAAGGTTTCAGTACGGGCAGTATATCGTAGTATTGAATTTGCATCTTTTGCAAAGATGCAGGTTTTAGCCTAAAATTACATTTTCCATGCGCATTTCGGTTACGCGGCATTATTATTGTTACTACAGGCGGTATGAAAACGAAAGATATAATCAGTGCGCTCTTAGGTTTATTGATTATGGTGATTACCTATTGGGTACTGTTCTACCAGCTTGCGCCTACCGGACATAAAAAGGCAAGAACATTTTCGTCATTACCTCATTACAAAAGCCTTGAATAACAATTGCCTCATGTAGTTGTGTAACCCAACACTTTTTTTGTAGACAGGCCATTCAACAAATATCCAATTTTCAGGACACAGCGAATATACTTTAATTAATTAGTTGACAAATTCAACAAAATTAATTTACTTTGCATATAGTTGAACAAGTCAACTATATCGTGATATGGAACAAATTAAATTATCGGATATACAGATCAGAAATCATCTTGCACCAGGCGACCTGGGCTACCTGGCCTATATCCATGGCGATTTATACGCAAAAGAATGTAACTACGGACTGAAATTTGAGGCCTATGTACTGGAAGGCTTAAAGGAGTTTGCCCTGGCATACGATCCAGAAAAAGATAAAATATGGATTTGTGAACATCAGGAAAAAATGATTGGCTGTTTAGTAGCCCAGCACCGTAAAGAACAACTGCAGTTCAGGTATTTTATATTGCAACCTGAGTACCGCGGTATTGGCTTAGGCAAATTGCTGATGCAGGAATTTATCGATTTTATGCATTCCAGAAATGTTAAACATGCTTACCTCTGGACAACCGCCGATCAGGATACCACAACAGCACTTTATGAAAGGTTTGGATTCAAACTGACAGCAGAAAACCCATCCGATCATTTTGGTAAAGCAATACTGGAAAGGCGTTTTGACTTAAAAATACCTGAACAATCAACAACATAAGGGATGAAAAACGAAACCCCGCTTATTCAGGCTATCAGATCATTTAACCGCAATTACACCAAACTAATTGGTCTGCTTGATAGTCATTTGCTGGCCAGCGGTTACTCTTTAGCCGAAGCCAGAATCCTTTACGAAATACATGCAAATATGCCCGTAAGTGCTTCTGACATTATCTTGCAGATTGATATTGACAAAGGCTATCTGAGTAAAGTTTTAAAACGTTTTGAAGTAAACGGCCTGATTGCCAAAGAGCCTTCGCCTGTTGATGCAAGAATGAGTTTGTTAACGCTCACAGCTGCCGGCCATACTGTTTTTAACAGCCTCGATGCGGCCTCTAATCAACAGGTAAAAGAAATGATTGGCAAACTTACTGACGAAGAACAGGACAAATTAAGCAACAATATAGCGGCCATTAGCGCATTGCTCTTTAAATAATTAAGTATAAAAAAAGAGGACAGCCGCAATACACTGCCCCCAAAAAGTTAGACACTATTTGGGGGCATTTTTATGGTTAAATACAAAAAACACAAAGCCGAATTTAAACTGAAGCTGGTTAGAGAGCATCAACGTGGGAAGTCGGTCAACGGATTATCGAATCAATGGGGCATCTCCACATCGCAAATCAGAAAATGGATTGACCAATACAATGCATCAGGTGTACAGGGTTTATTACGAAGATCCAATCAACAATATACCAAAGAATTTAAGTTAACGGTCGTTCAAGCTTATCTTAAAAAAGAATTATCTTTGAGGGACTGCTGTTTACATTTTCATATCCCTTCCATTGGCATAGTTAGTTCTTGGGTAAAAATTCATGAGAGTTTTGGGGTGGATGGCTTAAATGCTCAACAGAGAGGCCGTAAAACGATGAAAGAAAAGAAGCCAAAAAAACAACCACTAAAACGTTGACCAGGCTTGAGGAGCTTGAAAAGGAGAATCTATATTTAAGAGCGGAGAATGAGTTGCTAAAAAAGCTAGAAGCCTTAACTCAAAAGAAAGAAACGCTGCAAAAGAAAAAGCGTTAGCCATTGAGGAGTTAAGGCATAAATATCCATTAGAATTGTTGCTGGATATACTAAAAATGGCCAGAAGTAGTTACTATTACCACTTAAAAACAAAATCAGTATTAAAAAAACATGATGTCGCCCAAGATCAAATAAAAAAGATCTATCATCGTCATAAAGGAAGGTATGGTTATAGAAGGATTACCCTAGAAATGAAGAATGAAGGTTGTATCATTAATCATAAAACAGTCTCAAAGCTGATGGGTACATTAGGGCTGAAATCCTTGATCAGGAGAAAGAAATACAGATCCTATAAGGGTGAGTTAGGAAAAATTGCACCCAATTTATTGAATCGAGATTTTAATTCAGCACAACCTTGCCAGAAGTGGGCCACCGACATTACAGAATTCAAAGTGGGGGATAAAAAACTGTATCTATCTCCAATCATAGAATTATTTAATGGGGAAATTCTCAGCTATAACTTATCTGAGTCTCCAAATTTTGAACAGGTATCCCTTATGTTGAAAGATGCGTTCAAAAAGATAAATAGGAACACAAACCTGATTTTACACTCTGATCAGGGATGGCAATATCAGATGAAAGAATATCAGCGAATGCTGAAAAAGAAAGGCATTAGGCAGAGCATGTCCAGAAAAGGTAACTGCCTGGATAATGCCATTATTGAGAATTTCTTTGGCATCATAAAGTCGGAACTATTCTATCTTAATAAGTACAGTGAAATCAATGAACTTAAACAGGATATAAAAAATTACATTGAATACTATAATAACGATCGAATAAAACTCAATCTAAAAGGAATGAGCCCGATAAAATATCGAGCTCATCACAT
>NZ_FMZH01000030.1 GCF_900101435.1 Pedobacter soli | reverse complement strand
TCCCTTAGGTTTGTTATAATCAAAAAAGTTTGAGATTTGTACAGAAAACCTTAACGGCAGTGCTGAACTATTACTCTGTCTAGATTAAATATCTAAAACCTGTATCAGAGCACTGCCGTTTGTTGAACAAGAACCATATAGAATTTTAGTCTTCGCCGGACTGTTAAGGGATTTAGTTTCATTCAACATCAAGGTTATTTATTCCACTTAACAACCCAAAGTTATGAATTACAGATTATTTGCAGGCATTGATGTTTCAAAACTGAAAATAGATGTTGTGTTTTTTCTTACCGAGAATCCAGACAAGCAATTCCATGAATGCTTTGACAACAGTGATGAAGGCTGTTCAAAGATGGTTTCCTGGATAAATCAGATTAGTGGTCTTTTAATCACAGATATGTTTTTCTGTGTTGAAGATACGGGACTTTACACTCTCCCAGTCTGTACTTTTTTTGATGAACAGGGCGGTAATCTGTGGGTGGAGAATGCGCTCAGGCTGAAGCGTTCGCTTGGTTTAAAACGAGGCAAGTCAGACAAGGCGGATGCAGCAGAGATAGCCAACTATGGATTTCTGCATAGGCGCAAGGCAATTCTGTTTAAACTGCCAGGCGAGACCATCAGTAAGTTAAAACACCTTTTGAGCTGTAGAAAGCAACTGGTAAAACAACAAACCGCATTGAAGAATGCCTCCGGAGAACTTGAGGTTTTCGATAAAGAAGCTGCAGATTTTACTCTGTATATTAGAAAATCACTAATTACTGAATACGAGATCAAGATTAAAATGCTGGAGGAAAAACTTCTGGCTTGTGTAAAAGAAGACAGCATACTTGAAAAACAATATAACCTTGTAAAAACAGTGCATGGTATTGGAGCACAGACAGCAATGTTCATAGTGGTGCTCACACAAGGCTTTACCTTATTTGAAAACCCAAGAAAGTTTGCCTGCTATTGTGGACTAGCACCTTTTGGTAATACATCCGGTACAACATTGAAAGGAAAACCAAAAGTCAGTCATTTGGCAAATAAAAGAATAAAAACCTTGTTAACGATGTGTGCCTTAAACACCATAAAAAAAGACAATGAATTCAAAAGATACTATGATAGGAAAATAAAGGAAGGTAAACATCACTCATCCATCCTAAATGTACTTAGAAATAAACTAATCAGTAGGGCATTTGCTGCGGTACTAAAAGATAGGCCATATGAGAAAGATTTGAATTTCGCAGCATAAAATATTTCAAAATTTATTTGCAAAAACCATAGAATACAGGTT
>NZ_FMZH01000014.1:9019-119158 GCF_900101435.1 Pedobacter soli | reverse complement strand
GCTGTAAACGCTCTGCCATAAACTTCCTGTTTCCTTTGCCATCCCAACATTCAGTCCTTCCTGCATTTGTATTGCAGTACTACTACCGCTGCTGACTTCTGATTGAGGCATTTAGCATCACTGCTAAATGTTTCTTCTCCTGTAATCGCGCTTACTCTTGACAGAACTCATTCAGATCTCCCGGGGTAAGACAATCTACTTCCTATGGATGTGGCCCCTGTATTTACGTAATAGTCCCCGTGCAGTATTGGGCTTCTGTTTGGTTAGCAACATCACCCGGACTAAATCCGCCTTATATACAGTTTCTGTTCGTAGGCCCCCATATTTGCCGCCGACTTCCTTCAGATTCGCAGTCACCCACGACACCCTTGTCTTAAGCTAACACTTCCTACTGCTAAGCGTGTTCGGGACTCTAACCCTATAGTCGATTGCCATGCCCGGCGCACTAAAACCAAAAATGCCCGGAATTTATCCAGGCATTTTTCATTGATTGAGATTAATTTAGTATTTAAATACTTTGCCCCCTACCATTACTTCTTTACGGCTGGCATCGAAGGTTGCTTTCTCTCCGGTATGCACAGCAGCATTAGTCATGATATTGGCGATGGAATGCTGGTAACCTGCTTCAACAGGTGCATTAGGTTCTTTTCTGCTTCTGATGCACTCCAGCCAGTTACGCATGTGGTTAGAGCTCAGCACATCTGCCCCGGTATTGGCCGATGCAGCCGCAGCCGATGGTGCAGCCAGTTTAATTTCTGGTAACAGGTTGGCTTGCATTTTCATTGCAGCGGCAGCCCTTGCAGTTAAACCACCTTGTGGCGATATGGTATTGGTAATCAGGTTCAATTCCCCCCCATTCGAGTAGTAAATTTCGGCGGGTTTTTCATCTCCATTGTGCATTCTCGAAGTAAATACCACCTGAAAACCTTTGGTCATATCATCAAGCGGGCCATAATCAAAAACAGCAGTTGTGGTATCCCAATTCCGCCTGCCATCTTTCCACTGGTAAATGCCGCCGTTTGCCGTAACGCTGCGCGGATGCTGCAATCCGGTAAACCAGTGCACGGTATCAATCTGGTGGCTCATCCATTGCCCTGGCATACCCGATGAGTACGGCCAGAATAAGCGGTATTCAAGATAAATCCTTGGATCAAAAGCTTCGTAAGGCCGGTTCAGCAAAAAGCGTTTCCAGTCTGTATCTTCTTCTTTCAGTTTCGCTACCAAATCGGGACGGCGCCAGCGACCAGGCTGATTTACATTCCAGCTTAATTCGACCATGGTAATATCGCCAAATTTGCCCTGCTTAATAAAATCGGCAGCGGCCTGATAATTTTGTCCGCTACGGCGTTGCGAGCCAATCTGTAAAATCTGTTTAGATGATCTCACGGCTTTTAACGCTGCGTTGGCATCATCCATGGTTTCGGCAAAAGGTTTTTCGCAGTATACATCTTTTTTATGGTTAACTGCTTCGATAGCATGTAGGGCATGTGCAAAATCGGGCGTGCTGATAATTACCGCATCCAGATCTTTCAGGGCATAAAGTTCATCGTTGTTTTTGCAGGCGGTAATGCCGTGACCAATCTTGTTTTTGATATAGTCGGTGCCTAAATTGCGGCGGTAATTCCATAAATCGGAAAGGGCTACAATATCAAAATTCAGTTCTTTATTGTGGTTTAAAAAGCAGGGAAACAGTGTATCTTTAAAACGGTCGGAAAAACCAACCACTCCAATCCTCACACGATCGTTAGCCCCGAGAATATTGGCATAACTTTTTGCAGACATGCCGAAAGTACCCACATAGGTACCTGCAGCGGCAATAGCAGCCTTTTTAATAAAATCTCTTCTTGATTCTTCCATAACCTTACTTAAGGGTTTTAATTTTAATGTTTTTGTAAGAAACCTGGTTACCGTGATCCTGAATCAGAATATGACCTTTTGGGGCTTCGCCAAAGTTTTTCCAGGTTTTGTATTTACTACCTGCCACTAAAGCTTTAAAATCTGCTGATCCGCGTTCGTACTCAACCACTTTTACACCATTTAACCAGTGTTCTACATGGTTGTTTGGATAAACCCTTACTTCGCCGCTGTTCCATTCGCCAATAGGCTTAATTACCGAAGCAGGCTTATTTGAAGGAATCAGATCATACAACGAACCCAGTTTACGGTTCCCGTTTTTACCCAGTTTTGCATCCGGATGTTTTTCATCATCCAGCACCTGAAATTCCAGGCCAATACCCGATAAATTGGTTTTTTCCTGTTCGGTTACAAAATATTTTACACCACTGTTGGCGCCTGGAGTCAACTTAAAATCGAATTTTAGAATAAAGGCCGAATACTCATCTTTGGTAACGATATCACCACCCGAACCCTGCTCCTTTCCGTTTGATGGCAATACAGTTAAAATGCCATCTTTAATTTCCCAACCTTTGGCCGGAAATTCCGTTTTAAATATGGCACGCCATCCCGTGGCATCTTTACCATTCCAAAGCAATTTGAATCCTTCTTTTTTTTCGGTTTTGCTTAAGGTATTTTGTCCATAAGCCATATTTATTGCAAAAACACCTAAGAGAAGCGTATAAATTAACCTGTAGTTTTTCATTAATTTTAATTTTATAGTGATTTATATGTGTTTAAAAATGGTTGGTTTGGGCATCGGTGCATGATAATTTACATGCAGCAAAATTGATGATTATCATTTCAGTTTTATTCATATCCTGCTGCTTTACGCCGCCGGCATTTGCTGTACGAGCCTGCAACACTGTTTATAATTGGTTTCTTATTTTCAAAGTAAGCCAATGCTCTTTGTAAAATATGTTCAATTTATTGTCGATTCGTCTCAATTACCTGATCAAAAAATGGATATAAAAACGAAATTCTGTGTGAAAAATTAAATTGTAAACGATCGATTAAATATAAACAAAACACTGACAAACAGAAACTTAAACACAAAAAACCTAATAAAAACGCTGCATTAATCCGTAATAAAAAAGGTCTGATATGCCAGCGTTCAGTGCCCAGACCTTACTTTCATCGTGTTCAGAATTCATTACTTTCGAAAAACAAACCAATAGCAGACTAACTTTTTCACCTCGAAATACATGATTCATTTTTCGCTATCCAGATTTTTAAAAAAGAAAGCAAAGTACCCGCAAACGCAGGAAACCCAACAATCGCTAACCAGGCATCACCTAAGAAATAGCATCATTTATATGTTTATTGGCTTAAGTGTAACCGCTTGTGGAATTAAGAAAACACGCGTAGATAATGCCAGCACACCACACGTCCCTACACAATTGGTTAATCCGGCTTTACCGGGCGATAATCCGGATCCATCCATCATCAGGGTTGGTAATGTTTACTATGCCACTTCTACGACAAACGAGTGGGCGCCTTATTTCACCATTTACAAATCAACCGATCTTAAAAACTGGAAACTGGTTAACCATGTTTTCCCTGAAGGTTTTAAGGATATGAAAAACCAGTGGGGCGAAAATAATTTCTGGGCTTCTGAGCTGGTTTACGATTCGAAACAAAAGCGGATATACGCCTATTATACTGCCCACAACCGGGCAACCAAAGGCAATCCGGGTTTACAATGTGGTATTGCCTGGATTAATGCAGATAAAATTGAAACCGGAAAGTTTACCGATAACGGCCCCGTAATTATAGAAGATGATTGCGGCGCCATTGATGCTTTTGAACTTCAGCACGATGGTAAAATTTATGCCTTCTGGAAAAACGACGGCAACGGCTGTGGTAAAGAAAGCTGGATCTGGAAACAGGAAATTAACGAAAGTCGTACACAATTGCTTGGACAAAAAAGTAAAGTTTTTACCAATAACCAGCCCTGGGAAACGGGACTGGTTGAAGGGGCCTGTTTTTTTAGTCTCGGCGAATACATTTACAGTTTATACTCGGTTGGAGGCTGCTGCGATGCCAGGTGCAACTACAAAACCGGAATAGCGCGCACCAAAGACCTCTCGAGCGGGGTTTGGGAGAAATACGCCAACAATCCAATTATGGTCAGTACCGAAAAATGGAATTGCCCCGGGCACGGAACTGTGGTAAAAACTGCTGACGACAGGATGTTTATGCTTTACCATGCTTTTAACAAAAGTTATGATGTTTTTGTAGGCAGGGAGGGTGTTATTGAAGAGTTAATTGTGGGGGCCGATGGCTGGCCGGTATTGCACAATGCAACTGTACCTAACCGGCCTAAATCAGATCTTGATTTTACAGACAATTTTGAAAAAGACAGCAAATTGAACCTGGCCTGGCAGTGGCCTTCAAAGGCGCAAAGACCTGAAATGACCTTTGCTAATGGCTTAAGTCTGGCTGCTTCTGACGAAAATCATGCTTTGGGTACTTTTCTGGGCCAATATATCAAAACGGTAAACTTTAATATCGAGGCTCAGGTAAACCCTGGCGATGCCAAAGCGGGGATTTGTTTGGGTGGCGCTATTTTTAAAAGCAAATGGCCGGGGGAACTTGGCGGAATAGGCATTACAGCTTCCAAAGAGGGCCTGGTGATTTTTGACAATTTTGAAGGAAGTTATACGGAGCTTAAAAGCCATAAAGAAAGCCTGACAGGGCCTGTACAGCTAAAAATGCAGATTAGTGATGATGGCAAACAGATCGAATTTTTCTATAAAAAAACGGATTCAGATTGGGTGAGCTTGCACCGTACGGAATTTTTAGCAGCTAAATATGTGCCCTGGGGCATGGGCTACCGCGCTGGTATTGTGGTAAAGGGAAACCCATCGCAAAAAGGGTTGTTTAGTAGTTTTTTGATAAGGAATAACTAGTTTAAACTGTAAGGTCTTTGACCACTTAGACTGACAAATTAAAATTCTCCACGGGGTCGTCATTTCGAGCGGAGTGCAACGAAGTCGAGAAAACTGTTTATAGATCTCTCCATTTCGCTGCGCTTCAGTAGAGATGACGTTTTTCTAATGGATTACCCACGGTCTTCGACTACCTGTCCCGATGCATCGGGAAGCTCAGACTGACAAACTAAGCCTAACTCTTGAGCTTATCCAGTCCACCTTTTGAAGGGGGCAGGGGGATGATAAAGAATAAAAATAAGAGATGCTGAAACAAGTTCAGCAGGACGAACGAGGGGATTTACCAAGACACGCGTCACCCTGAACTTCCGCCCGGACGGTCGGACGGGTGTTTCAGGGTCTCTCCTACTTTCTTCAAACGGTCTTCGACAAGCTCAGACTGACAAACTATATAGGTATTTTAATAGTATCGAATATTGGTTTTGGTCAGCAAAAATCGTGTAAACATCTAATAATCTGTCATCCTGAGCCTGTCGAAGGACTTCAATAAAGCCCATAAAAAGATCTTTTACTCCGCTCAGACTGACAAACCAGGCCTAACTCTTGAGCTTATCCAATCCCCCTTTGAAGGGGGCAGGGGGATGATGAAGAATAAATAGAAGAGATGCTGAAACAAGTTCAGCAGGACGCAACGAGGGGATTTGCTAAGACATACGTCACCCTGAACTTCCGCCCGGACGGTCGGACGGGTGTTTCAGGGTCTCTCCTACTTTCTTCAAACGGTCTTCGATAAGCTCAGACTGACAAACTATATAGGTATTTTAATAGTATCGAATATTGGTTTTGGTCAGCAAAAATCGTGTAAACATCTAATAATCTGTCATCCTGAGCCTGTCGAAGGACTTCAATAAAGCCCATAAAAAGATCTTCTACTTCGCTCTGACTGACAAACCAGGCCTAACTCTTGAGTTTATCAAGTCCTCCTTTTGAAGGGGGCAGGGGGATGATAACGAATAAAAAGAAGAGATGCTGAAACAAATCCGATAACTATCGGATCAGCAGGACGCAACGAGGGGGCATATCGGGATCATGGTCTCACCTACCTCGCCACCAAACGGTCTTCGACAGGCTCAGACTTACAAACTAAGAAAACACCCTACAGCAATGGTTCGTGTCCACACGAATCATTTACGGAAAACGCTTTAAACAAAAACAGGCTGCCCGAAAAATTACGGACAGCCCTCCTTATACAAAACTAAACCAATTTTATTTTACCATTGAATCTGCTGATCTTCGTCAGGAATCAGCGTATTCAGATCGCGCTGCATCGATAAAGTACCTTCTACCTTATATTTCAACCTTTGGCCTGGTATGGTGGTATAATCTTCAAACTCATACGACAGAAACAATGTGGTATAAACATGTTTCAGGTATGGCAGTTTGGCATCCCAGGCTTCGTCTCTGGTGTAGTAAGATTGTGCTGCACCGAGCTTAAATTTATTATCCGGATTATCGCTCCAGACTTCCAGTTTTTTCTTCTGTATATCAATATTATCGTTCGTGAACCTGATAAACACCTTATACTTCTTACGGTCAAGATAATCGATATCCCTGATTCCGGCATAAAGGAAAATGGTTTTATCATCAACCACAAAAGTGCGGTAGGTATTTAAAGTTAAGGGTTCGGTATCGCCTTCGAGAAATATCTTATACAAAGTACCTCCATATTCGCCCGAATAATCGTTAAACGGCGTAATGCGCAACATGGTACGGCGATAGTATTTGTTCGGATTGGCCTGATAATCGTACGAAGCATCGTTTAAAATCTGTAATGGCAACACCCATTTATCGGCCTGATCAAGGTCGCCGAGTTTAAAATCAACAGGCACTGTAACCGTACTCACGCCAGCGGGTACATCAACTGTTTGGGGCATGGTATAGTATTTATTATCGAGCTGTCTGAAATACAATTCCTGGCGATGCCCATATTGCTCCTGGTTTAACCGGGCCAGAGTATCGGGATCTAAACCGATGTGAATGGTTCGGTTTTTCGCATTTGCCGTAGAGCCACTCATAATTATAGGCAGGTTAAAGCGCACTTTTCCTTCGGCATTATACCTTACATAACACCAGGTTACCCCTTGCGCCGTTGGGTTCGATTTGAATGAGGCCATCTGAACAAATTGTTCTTCTTTCCATTCATCGTTACATGAAACAAAGCATACCGCTGTTGTTATCACTAAAAATAGTATATAGATACTTTTTTTCATTTTGCAGATTCTAATAATTATTCAGGATTTGTCCAGCCTGGGTTTTGGGTCAGGTATTTGTTGCGTCTTAGCTCATCGTAATGAATAGGCCAAAACCACATTTTTAAGGTAAAAATTGAAGGCAGCGAAGGCGTTTCAACGGGTACATGAAAAAGATCGGCCTGCAATTTGGTTGCATAAGCATTGTAGCCGTAAACCGGTGCCGATTCTTCTGATGGTGCATCTACCCAGCGGCGCAAATCGAAATAACGTTGTCCTTCGGCAAACAGCTCAACCTGGCGCTCCCTTTTTAATTTAATGCGGAATTTATTCGGGTCGGAATATACATCGCCTGCATAATCAGGTAAACCTGCACGGATGCGGATGGGCTGAATTCCCCTTTTCATTTCTGAAATATTACGTGATATGGCGTGTGTTTTGCTGCCATCCCACGAAGCAATGTTGTAAGAACCATTGATTTCGTTCAAGGCTTCGGCATAGATCAGCAACACTTCTGCATAGCGGATAGATGGATCTACCTTCGGCTTCATCCTGCTTTGATCGTAAGCCGTAACCGATACATTACTGATATCATCGGGATGCACATATTTTTTAATCCCAACACCTGTGCGTGGCCAGTAAGTGGTGTTTTTATAACCATTCGGGTCGCCGCGGTAGTAAAAGATCTGCACATTGCTTTTTTCATCACGCACACTTTCAGCATTCAGCAGGTTCCAGGTGGCGCCGTTATAAGAAACTGAAGCATAAAAACGGGGCTCGCGACGGGCAAACTGTTTATTTACACCTACCCCCAGTGGACCTAATTCAGGGTAAGTGGCCAGTTCCTCCTGCTTTACATAGCCTCCGGTACGGTTTGCTGTGTTGTAGCGGCCTTCATATCCTGGTCTGCCGGCATACATGTTGTTCATTCCGGGAATGTCAGTACCGTCGTTCATGTAATAGGCATCAACCTGTTTTTGGGTCATACCATGCGAATTATAACCTTTACCTTCTAAACGTGGCAACTGGTGCAATACGAGCACGTTAATGCCTTCGCCACCTTGATTTTGTCCGTGGGTAAAAATCAATTCCGAATTTTGGTAAGCCGGAACGGTTCCGTTAAATAAAGCGCGGTAAGATTCGAAAGGGTCGATATCGCTCCAGCCGGCAGGCCATGCACTATTCGAAAAGTTACTGTCAAACGGAGGGGTAACGGTTGCCGGGTAAGCGGCATCGCCCGTTGTTTTTTTATAGGCCACATATAAACGGTACTGCCCTAAATCCATCACATCTTTTGCCGCAGCTGCAGCCCTGGCCCACTTCGATTCGTCGTAAGTGCGCGAAAGTAAAGGTTTACCATCTTTGGTAACCAGTGCAGCAGCAACTTCTGCGGGAGCTTTACCATTGGCTAAGGGGCTTGCCGCGTAAAGCAATATCCGGGCACGTAAGGCCAGTGCAGCACCACGGGTTGGCCGTGCAATTTGTTGTATACCTTGCTGAAGCGAAAGGCCTTTGGCGGCTTCTGCCAGTTCGTTAGAGAGATAAACTGCGCATTCTTCGTAGCTGTTACGGGGCTGTGCAATATCATCGTACTCTTTGGTATAATCAATCCCTTCATCAGGTACAATTGGTATTGGGCCATAGGTACGCAACAATATCCAGTAAAAATAAGCCCTTAAAAAGCGTGCCTGCCCCTTTAGGTCAGCAATTTCTTTTGCGGTAAACTTTTTATTGATATCGATATTTTTTATGAAAATAGAAGCCTGACGGATACCCTTGTAGGCCGTATTCCAGATCTCCTTGCTTTCGCCATTTAGGCCATTTTCGGTGTACTGACCGTTTTTCCACCTGCGGTATCCGTCGCTTTCGTCGCCGTAATACATATCATCGGCAAAATTAAAGGGCACAGATTTTTTGCTGCTTACATCCTGCATGTAATTGCTTGCCATAAAAGAGTAAGCCTGTGCCAACCATCTGTTGGCATAATCGGGGTTGCTAAATACCTCCTCAGTGGTCATTCGTTCATCAAACAAATAATCCGAATCGAGGTATTTTTTACATCCGCTAATTACTGATATGGCAGCTACGAAGGTTAAGGCTGTAATTATTTTTTTCATGTTCTTCATTGCTTATAAATTAACTGATACCCCAACCGATAGTGTTTTGTTAAGCGGGTACGCTTTACCGGTTGAGCTTCCCAGTTCGGGATCCCATAGTTTAAAATTGGTGAACGTAAACAGATTGGTACCGATAAAAAAGAAGCGTACACCACTTAAATGCGCTTTGTTTACCAGTGTTTTTGGTAGCGAATAGCCAATATCCAAAGTTTTTAAACGCAGGTAAGAACCATCTCTGAGCCAGAAAGTAGAAGCCCGGTAGTTATTGGGATTGGCACCATAGGTTAAACGTGGATAAGCTGCATTCACATCTTCATTTTCGCCTAACTTCCAGCGGCTGCCATTGGCCACATCGCTCAATACGTTACCCCAGTTTTCGCCCAAACTAAACATGTAAACAGACGAACCATTAATGAAATAGGTCGACTTTCCGATCCCCTGGAAGTGTACATTGATATCTAAACCTTTCCAGCTGGCCGATAAACCAAAACCGTAGGTTAGATTGGGCCGGGTTGTGGCACCAATGGCTACGATATCGTTATCATCAATTAAGCCATCGCCATTAACATCTTTGTACTTGATATCGCCCGGCATTACTTCGCCGAAAGATTGCCGTGGACTGTTGCGAATATCCTCGTAATCTTTAAATAAGCCTAAATCTATCAATCCCCTGGCCTGGTTAACCCGGTGGCCTTCCTGCAGTTTGTATTTGTAAATGGTGTTTTCTTCGTCACGTTCAATAATCTCGTTCTTGCTATAGGTAATATTGCCGCGCAGCGTAAAATCTATATTGCTTATTTTTTGTTTAAGCGTAAAATTGCCATCAAATCCTTCGGCTTTTACCTCCCCTACGTTGGCCGATGGATTGTTCTCCAAGCCAACAAATCCAGGCAGGGAATTACGGCTCATGTAAATTCCTTCGCGGCGCTCGCGGAAGAAATCTATAGCTCCGCTAAACTTATCGTGGAATAAGGAATAGTCGATCCCTAAATCCTGCTTGGTAGCAATTTCCCAGGTTACATTGGGCGATGCTACGCTTGAATAGCGGATTCCGGTCCATTGGTTTGAAGAATCGTAATCGCCGAAATTGTAACCTCCGCCTGCCATCTGCTCGATGGTGTACAGGTAAGGAAACCTGATATCGCCCATATTGTCGTTTCCGGTTTTTCCGTAAGAATAGCGGACTTTTAGCATGTTGATCCAACCTAACTTTTTCACAATAGCTTCTTCGCCAATATTCCAGGCTCCAGAAATGGCCGGAAAGAAACCGAAGCGATAATCTTTATGAAAATTCTCTGAACCGGTGTAGCCGAAGTTAAAGTCTACATAGTAACGCGAGTTCCAGTTGTAATTGGCGCGGCCAGCAAATCCCTGATTACGACGTGCAATACCGTTTTTAAGATCGGTACCGATATTCTGCGTAAATACTTTCGAAGCCTGGGTATATTTAATTACGGCACCAAAATTATGTGCACCGATATTGTTGTTGTAGTGGGTTTCCCATTCAAAAAATTCGCGTTTTTCGCCATCAGAACCAGAAGTTTGGGTCATTTTCTGCTCTTCTCTGATGCGTTTAAACACCAGGTCTCCGGCAGTATTGCGGTAGCGGTTTGCGCTCCACAATTCGGGAAACTTGTAGCGTTTAATCCAGTTGTTGTTGTAGGTATCGTAACCAAAGCGACCAAGAAAACGCAGGCCTTTGGTAATAAAATCCAATCGCTGGTCTAAATTTAAGGTGGTTTGGATGTTGTTGCTCCAGTTTTCATTGTAACCGGTCATGGTTCCCTGAACCCAAGGATTAAAGCGGTCCTGATCGTTATCCGGGTTACCATCTCGGTCGTCGCTGGCCGGAATTTTTCCGTCCGAATAACGCAATGGCGCTGTAATAGCATTGTAGCCCATAAGTGCTGTCCAAATGGCATCACTACCTACCCCAGGGTCATTTTGCTTGCGCAATGAGCCTGAAACACCCGCAGTTAACAAGGTCGATTTGGTAATGTCCATATCTACACTTAAGCGGTAGGTATATTTTTTGAAATTGGCGTTGGTATTATAATTCTTCAGTGCATCGTCTACCTTATACATCCCCTCCTGATCCTGATAACTACCAGACAAATAGTAACGGGCTGTTTTTCCACCACCGCTTAAATTGAGCATACTGCGCTGGCTTTTTGCGCCATCACGTAAAATCACATCCATCCAGTCAACGTTAGGGAACAAATCCGGATCTAAACCCAGGCGCAGTACTTCAAGCTCCGACTTTGAAAAAAGTGGTTCCTGATTACGCACAATTTTGGCTTCGTTAGCCATCGATGCATAGGTATATCCATCAACAAATTCGGGCAGTTTGGTTAGCTGATTATAAAAACCTTCTACCTTGGCATTAATGTTTACTTTACCCTCTTTACCGCGTTTGGTTTTAATTAAGATTACCCCATTGGCACCCCTGCTGCCATACATGGCGGTTGCAGAAGCATCTTTTAACACTGAAAATGACTCAACATCTTCTACGTTAATTTCATTCATATCGCGTTCAAAACCATCAATTAATACCAATGCGGCATTACTGGCTCCGAAAGTAGAGATACTACGCACCCAGAATTCGGAAATACTACCGGGCCTGCCCGAAGTTTGCATGGCCTGTATACCGGGTACTACTCCTGCCAGGGCATCGGCCATAGAGGTAGATGGGTTTGATTTTAACTGATCGACGTTTACTGTGGTAACTGCGCCGGTAATGGAAATCTTTTTCTGCCCACCGGTAGCGGTAACCACTACCTCGTTTAACACACTGGCATCAGATTCTTTCATGGTTACATTCACCACGCGCTGTTCTTTGATCAGTACTTCTTGTTTTTCGTAACCTACAGAGGTAAATACGAGGGTTTGATATGGAGGCACTTTTATACTGAATTTTCCGTCTCCATCGGTTATTGCACCCAATCCGGGCCGGTTGGCAACAGAAATACTTACCCCGGGTAAGGGTAGTTTCCCGACATCTGTTACCGTCCCTTTTATGATCACCTCCTGCTGTGCAGCCACATTAAAGGTAATGCCTAGCAAGACGATGCATGTTAGTAAAATAAATCTCATCATTATATCGTGGGTATATTTAATTATTCTTCTTTTGCTATTTTTCTGATCAGCCAGTTACCGGTATCACCGATGTAAAAGCATTTTCGGGTTTCATCGTAAGCAATTGCCTGCGGACTATTGAAACGGGCTTCGGTACGTAAATCGCCATCGGCATATCCGTTGGTTCCGTTATTACCGCGACCGGCAAAGGTGCTTACCCTACCCTGTGGCGTTAAAGTGCGGATGGCATGATTGGCTTTATCGCAGAAATAGAAATCGTACTGATCTCCTCCTGAGGTCTCATAATCAGGATTTTTAACAAACACGCCTTGCACAGGGTTATTTAAACGGGCATTGGTACCAATTCCGTCGGCATAACCGGCAGTACCTGCAGCACCACAAATGGTATAAGGTGTTTTAAAGGTTTTCTTATCGCGATCGTAATCAGTACGCATGATATAATGCTTCTCATATTCAACCAGATAGGCATAGTCTCCAGAAGGGTGCATAACCATATAAACCGCAACTGCACTATAAGGGTTAGAAAATACCAGCTTATCTTCTTTGGTGTTAAAATCGTACCTGCGGATATCGCCTGCCCTGTATCTCGAATAATAAAGTTCTCCGTTTTGCGGATGTACCATCGTTCCGTTTACACCACGTGCATATACCTCAATGGCCTTTTTCTGCAGAAAATTGGATTCGCGGCTAAAAATATAATTACCGTTTTTGGTATCGCTCGAGTGGTTGTGCGAAACAATCATGTCCTGGTTTCCGTCAATGCGCCAGTTCATGATCGATACACGATCGAGGTCGGTTCTGAAATAGCTCACGTATTTTTTCTCGAAATCGATAAAGCGGCAACTATTTACATCACCGGTAAAATACATGTGATCAGGGTTTTTCGGATCGATGGTAAGCCAGGTAATGCCTTTAAATGCGCCGCAATCGTTAAAAGGGCCTTCTTTTTCTTCAAAATTACTGGCTACTTCATAATATTTCCCCAAAAAGGTAGAAACCAGCAATTTCCGGGTATACGAAAATGCTTCTTTCGATATGGCCTGGGCCAGTTGCTGGTTATCGCCTCCCAAAATGGTGATTTTAATATCGCCGGCATAGGCTGCTTCGGGAATGATACAATACAGGCTGTTGTTTTTTACACCTATCACTTTTGCGGGCTTTCCGCCAATGGTTACTTTTATTTTAGAAAGATCGTTTCCAAAATTATCGCCATATATCACCAGATTGTTCCCTACAGCGCCTTGCTTGGGGTAGAAATCGGTAATCACCACTTCTTTTCCCGGGTCATACCCCACTTCTTCGGTTAGCTCATCGTGTTTACACTGCGTTAAGCTAAGCACAATGAAACTGAGCAACATCCAATGGATTTGCCAACGTTTGGTTTTAACATTGTTTTTTGTTTTCATATACATATTGCTTTTATCCCGGCTGCCGCGCCAGGTTACATCACATTTACTTATTGATTGCTGCTTGAATTGAGCCTGATAAAACGTTTTTATAAAGACCGCTTAACGCTTTTTAGCTAAAAATGAAGACATTAGCAGACGGAATACCTTCAAAAAATGGCATAAGCATATCCCTGCGATGTTTTTAAACACCACAGCAATTGGAAGCCTGAACTGCCTGTTGCTAAAAATTGAAACCTATATCAGCGATCGTTTTCTTGATCCAGCCTATTCAGTAGACATATGCGAGACAAGCATTTACGTTAAACGCAGATGACCGTTCTGTTTTCTGAAAAATGTCTGGAACTTAAAAAACGTCTGCAAATACCTTTTTCGGCATTTGTCAGGTTAGCAATTACAGATTTGTTTAATGGTATTGGAATGTAGGTAGGATGAGTAAAGTTTTTTGAGCATCATATAAAATAGTTTTGGGTTTCCGTTAATAAATTGGTTTGGGGTAAATTGCCATGAATTAGCCGTCGCGATTAAATAATTTATTTCTCATAAAAAGTACTAGAGCTGCAAAAAGCACAGGGTTACCGGCTTAAGATGTTTGCATTGTGGTTTATTATTTGGTTAACTGAATCAAAGTAAAGCAATACGGCTTTTATTATCTGTTCAACCTTTTGTCGATTTGTCTCAAAATTGTGAGACAAAATCAACAACACAAACCCATAGACAACTGAAAATCAGACACTACAAACAAAATACATTATTCAGTTTGAGAAAATAATGAGCTGAGACAGCCTGTCTTAACAAATGTGAAAACGAGCTGTTAGCATAGCGGGAAGGCTTACCAGCCAGAACGGCAGGCAAATGAAAGGGGAAGAATTAACCGGAAGGTAAATTGATCAGCCTTCCGGTTATTTTTAAGCTATTTTCTGCACCATATAAGCCACAAAGTGTTTTAGTGGAGCTTTTTTCACTAAAAACTGAAAGGAAACAATACCCAATATGGCGCAGCTTATTCCGGCCAACACATCTAAACAATAATGGTGACTACTGTAAACTGCCGAAAACCAGATACCTACCATTACAGTAATAAAAAAGATATTAATGCCACCCAGTTTATTTTTGAGGGTATAATATACCACAATAAGCGGGTAAGAAGAATGCAATGAAGGCATCGCCGCAAAAACGTTAGAGCCTTTACTGTAAATTCCCTTAAAAAGTGTAATGTTGAAAAACTGATCGAAGCGGGCCAAACCAGCGGTATTACCAGGCGTACCCGCTATAAAGTTAAAACCATGCGTTTGCACATACCAGGGCGGCGCAGCCGGAAAAAGATAATACACCACAAAACCCAGCAGGTTTACCCAAACAAACACCAGCGAAAAATGCACAAATTCTGTTTTCTTTTTAAAAAACAGGTATACTGCAAAAGCCAAAGGAACAGGAACCCACATCAGGTAGAACAGGCCGGTTAATACATCTAAAAAAGCACTGCTGTTTGCTTTCCAGAATTCGTTGGGCGTTACGATCAGGCCATGCAGGCTAATCCCGAAAACGTGTTTTTCTGCCTCGTAAAGATCCTGAATATGCACCATGTTATACCGGTAATTGGGGAATGCTTTCATGTAATCGAAAAGGATCCAGTACACGATAAAAATAGAAAAACCCAAAATAAACTTGCGTGTGGCTTTAGAAAAAAAGAACAGCGCGTTAAAGATAAAAACCAGTACCAGCTGATCGGTTTTAAAGCCTACCAGAAACTTTGAAAGCAACAAATAGCCTGCTGACACAGATAAAGCAGCATACACGAAACTGCGGTGGTAAAAACCTTTAGTTCCCGGTTGTTTTTCCATCCTTCTTATCAAAATTTGAGCGAAATATATGGTCCCAGAATGTCCAGCTTACCCCGTAACCTTTGGTCGAATCGGAGTAATGGTGCAGCATATGGTGTTGTTTCAATTTTTTCCAGAAACCGCTTTTAAAATTGGCATGGTGAAGGGCATAATGTACCATATCGTAAAACAGATAGCCAATTATAAAGCCAATAAAAAACGGATAATCGCAATTTTGTGGTAGCAGCCACTTAAACAAAAAGTAAAAGCCCAATGCCATCGGAATACTGGCCGAAGGGGGCATCACCAGCCTTTTGGCATCGTTTGGATAATCATGGTGAACCCCATGAAAAATAAAATGGATGCGTTGTCCCCAGCCCGATTTTGGTTCGAAATGAAACACATATCGGTGCAAAAAATATTCGGTTATGGTCCATATCCCCAGTCCAAATAGCAACCACAATACAAAATTAACCAGTGGCATTTGGTTTTGCCACAGTGATCTATAGCTCAAAAAAGCAATTACCGGAACATATACAATCAGGGGAACATAAAAACGAACTTTCGACAGGCTTTCCATCAAATCACTTTTAAACATCCTTACCGATGCGGTACTGTTGGATACAAAATTCTTCTTCATACCTTAAATTTTAATCCTTTCTGTAAATGCTTTGGCTGGTGCAGCAGCATCGCGACCTTTTATTTCGACATATTTTACGTTAGGAAACCAGAAAGTGCCCCCTTCTATGCGCAGAAATATGCGTTCGATTTCCATCTTTTTATCGTTGATGGTGGCGTAAACATGGTACTTTTTATCGGCTGCTGATTTACGCAGGTACATGGGCAGTTTTTTATGGGAAACAAAGCGAAGCTCGAATTGCCCGTTCCCCAAATCTTTACTCACAATGCCGTAGGCAAATTTGCGCTGTATGTAGCTGAGCTCTTTCTTTTCTCCTTTATCGCCATAGCGCATCCAGAAAACATTTATGGGCTGCTCTTTAATTACTTCGCCATGTTTATCTACATTTAACTGGCAAACAATGGTGTTGGTATTGGGATCGCGCTGTAAATAAAAAAGCTGATTGGCTATACCTTCTGGTGTTGGAAAAACAATTGGCGATGGATTATCTCCCTGTGCCATTACATTAGCCGGCGCCATAGCACCCATTCCTGCAATCAGCAAGGCAGCAGCCACTAAAGCTGCTTTATTGCTGGTCTTTTTTTCATTTCTTTCCTGCTCCTCCAAGCCTTTTTTAGCTTCCTGCAACCTTTTTACCGCTGTAATATTGGTTAAAACAGCCATCAACGTAATGGGTAAAGTAAAAACCGACATGGTTTCGAATACATGAAAAGAAATACCCGGAAGGTAAATTTTATAATCGCCGCCAATAAAATGTCCGGTTACCCCGCAAGCAATGGCAAATACACCTATGGTTACTACCCTTTCAGGCCGTTGCATTAAGCCGCCTTTACATTCTACGCCCAAACCTTCTGCGCGGGCACGGGTATAACTCACCATCATTGAGCCAATAAGCGCAATAAAAGCAAATAGCGAGCTTAAAAAGTAATGGTGTGCAACCAGATAATAGCAAATACCCAGAAACATAATCATTTCGCTGTAGCGATCGAGTACCGAATCGTATAGTGCCCCAAACCTGGAGCTCATATTGCCCAGGCGGGCTACCTGCCCATCGAGCATATCGAATAAGCCTGCAAACAGCACGAGTGCTCCTCCCCAGCCAATGTATGACATGTCGCCACGGTTAGATTTTTCGGCGCCCAGCACAAAAATTACCGCCACTCCTATGTTCAGCACCAAACCTATACTGGTTACCATGTTAGGGGTTAAACCCATTTTAATAAGCCCTTTTACAAAGGGATTAATCACCTTGTAAATAGCCAGCTGAAGGCGATCTCTTAATTTTACGCTTTCCATATATTTTTATTTAAAAATCAAATTTAACCCTTGCCCTTATCCCCCATTTAGTTACTTCCGGATTATCCAGGTAGGTAAAACGCCTGACCAGGTCAACCCTCAACAACTTAAAAATATTGCCAATGCCTACACTACCTTCCATGTAAGGTTGGTTACCCAGCGAATAGGTTCTTTGCAGACCGTTATCGAATGCAGGCAACTGGTAAATACCACTACCGCTTACCGGATTGTTCTCATCGCGCAAACCACCATAAAGCGCTTTAAATGAGACAACCTCCCTTAACTTCAGCTTTTTAATGAGGGGTAGCTTATTGAAGAAAAAGCCATTAAAATTATGATCGATGTTCACACTCACATAATGGTCGCTCACAAACTCCAGAAAATTCATGAGGTTATAGGAATTGAGCTGATAGGCATAGGTTTGGTTAGCCCTGTGGATGGCCAGCAGCGGAAAAGGCACCTTGCCAGCTATGTAACTCCCTTCTACGGTAACATCGCTATAACCCAGTTGCGATAGATAAAAACGCTTATCAACACTTCCGGTCAGGTTATGATAATTGTATTCGCCCCCGAGCAAACCTTTTATCCCTGCCGTATAACGCAGGTTAAACACCGGGTAACGATCGGCAATGGGTACACGGTAAATCTTGCCCTGAATAAACTTCTCGTTAGGTGCATAGCGTAAAGCCACTGAAAGTTCGCTTGTGGTTAAGCGGTTAATCAATCCTCCGCCATTGGCCAGATAGTTCAAGCCTCCGGCAGGCGTTTGGCTCCATTTTTTAAAGCCAAAAGCATAAGAAAAGTGGTTTTCGTACTCGTGCACATAATCCAGTCGATAGAAATCGTTATAGAGCAACATATCGTTCAGCCCACGCTTAAACGACAAAAGGAAATTATCTTCCTGCACAAACTGCAGCTCCTGTCCCGGAATTTTGGTATCGCGCTGAAAACTTCCCCGCACATAATTTTGCGGAAACTGATAAATGGATTTATTGTTAATGGAATAGGTTGCCGACAGGAAGAATTTCCATTTTTCATCTTTAAAACCATAAGCAGCATAATTTTCGAAATAAAACCTCTTGCTGAGTTCGGGTGTGGTACGTCCGCCAAAACGCAGGCGAAAACCCTCTACGTTGTTAAAACTATAAAAGGTGTTAACGGGACCGATTTCGTAAGGACCAAGATTACCATAACCTGCAAAAAGCAAGGTGGCAATTTTTACGGTACGCTGAAAAGAAGGTATTTTTTGCAGGGTATCGATGTTGTGATAAATCTTCGCCTGCTCTTTTGATAAGGGATCTAAACGGTTCTTTTCCCAATATTGCTCATCGCGCGCAGATGCGCCTGCAACTGCAACAATACTCCTGCCCTGAAAAATGGTATCGGGGAGTTTAATATCGTACTGATAATTTTTATAGGTTGAAGAACGCTCTCCGGTAAAACCCATGCCTTTGGTTTTGCCCAGGCCGAAATCGGCAATCAGCTTACTTTTGGCTAAACTGTATTTACCCGAAACTGTAGGTTCAAAATCAAGGTCGATTTTTAAAGCCCGTACAAAATTAAGGTTGATGTTTTTATTTACCCCCATTGATACACCTGTAACGGCATAATGCTTGTCGTTGCTCACGTACAATTTACCCTCAAACAGCATATCGGTGCCGTTTCTTGGCGTAAAAGCAAGCTCAATCACCTCGCCATTGCCCGTTTTAATGGTATCGGTAATAAAAAACTTATAAAAGGAAGGTGCAGCGTTGGCAATGGGGCTTAAAAACTCATTGCTGATAACCGAAATATTGTTTTTATAAATATCAATATCCTGGTACATCCGCTCAAAATAAACCTTCATACCGTTGTTATCAACCAGTTGCTGATCGAAATTAACCTGTTTTTCGCCAATTATCACTGATTTGTTCCGTGTTGGATCGCTGGCAAAATATTTATCAGTTAACTTTTCCTGTATGTAAATGGGCAACAAATTTTTGCCTCCAATAAGCGTCGAATCCTGCTCCTGAAAAAGAAACTGATAGTTCCGGAAAATCCGCTTGTTTTTAAACTTTTCAGACACATTGCTCATCGAAAAAAGCATTTTATCGTACTGCCTGAAAGCGGCTGTATTGAAATTGCTGATCCGGTTTTCTTCCCTGTGGGCAATTACCTGCCTGATCAGTTCTACCGCAGGGTTATCCTTATTGCGATAACGCGCTTTTTTGCCCCCCACTACAGTAACCTCGCCCAAAGCTTTTGCATCGGGTACCAGGGTAACATCCAGCTTTTGCTCAAAACCGGGATTTATATGCTTCGACAGGGTGATATAACCCACATAATTAAAACTCAATCCCTCTTGCGGGCTCACCGAACTAAGTACATAATTCCCGTTAAGATCGGTTTGGGTGCCGATAGTGGTACCTTTAAAAAAAACAGATACATAAGGCAAGGGCTCTTTAGAAACGGCATCGCGCACGGTACCGCTAACGACCGTTTTTTGTGCAAAAGCACTTAAACCTGTTGCCAACCAAACCATGGCTATAAAAAATGAATAAACAACTTTCATTTTAAGGGAAAAATAAACTGCTTTTGCATATAATAATTGTAGCTGATTCCGATTACCACAGAAACTGCTATTTTGGAGAACAGGTAATTGAGCTTAAAAAAATGGGTAAGCAGGTAAACAAATGAGGTTACCAGTAATAAATTGCCAACCCAAACCAGCATGTACCTGATCATTTGTTGCCTCACTTCTGCCCTGCCGGCATTAAAAACCCAGTTCCGGTTGATGTAAAAGTTAACAAGTCCGCCAGCCACGGTACCGGTAATGCTTCCGGCCAGGTACCACCAGCCAAAAATGCTTACGGTAAGGGCGGTAACTAAAAAATCGGTAGCCGAGGCGGTTAGCGATGAAGCCTGGGCTTTTAAAAAAGTAAGCATATTAAAACAGGCCTAAAAGAATAATCCCCTGCAACACCACATTGGCATAAATTCCCGCCAGTACATCATCGGCCATTACGCCCCATCCACCGGGTAATACTTCCATATCTCTGATGTAAAAGGGTTTGGCGATATCGAAAAACCTGAAAAGAACTAAAGCCATTAAGTAATACGGCCATTTTAAGGGCACACAGAGCAAGGCAATGCCCATTCCGGCTACTTCATCTATCACCACCCTTTGGTGGTCTTTTCCCCATACTTTTTCTACTTCATCGCCGGTAATTACGCCAATCAGCAAAATAAATATCGACGATAAAAAAGGCCACAGGTACGGATTGGTGTATGGGGTTTGCAAAAACCACCAGAGGGCGCAGGTAACCGCCGCAGCGACGGTACCTGCACCCTTGCCAATGTAGCCAATGCCGAAGGCAGTAGATATGAGCTTGTGAAAAAACACTATGCCGTTTCTACCACTTCTTCTTCATAATCCTGCCCCAAATGGGTAATTAACTCTTCGCCCATGATGTAGCGCAGGGTATTTTGAAGCTTAATCAGCTGTTTAAAAATGTCGTTCTCTGCTGGTACCCCCGGAATGGTTTGCGGCGATTTTAAATAGAACGAAAGCCACTCCTGAATGCCCGAAAGGTTTGCACGTTTAGCCAAATCAATAAATAAAGCCAAATCCAGTACAATTGGGGCAGCTAAAATCGAATCGCGACAAAGGAAGTTGATTTTAATCTGCATCTTATAACCCAACCAGCCAAAAATGTCGATGTTATCCCAGCTTTCTTTGTTATCGCCATGTGGCGGATAGTAATTGATTCTGATTTTGTGGTACATATCGCCATATAAATCTGCGTTGATTTCAGGCTTGAAAATATCTTCCAGTACGCCCAGCTTAGAAACTTCTTTGGTTTTAAAGTTATCCGGATCATCCAACACCAAACCATCGCGGTTACCCAAAATATTATCCGAAAACCAGCCGTTTACACCAAGAGACCTGGCGGCAAGGCCCGGAGCCAGAATGGTTTTCATTAAGGTTTGTCCGGTTTTAAAATCTTTTCCGGCAATTGGGGTATTGGTTTCTTTTGCTAATTCGATCAAGGCCGGAATGTCGACTGTTAAGTTTGGAGCACCGTTGGCAAAAGGAATTCCAAGTTTTAGTGCCGCATAGGCATAAATCATACTTGGCGCAATGCGCGGATCGTTGTCTTTTAAACCTTGCTCAAAAGCAGCCAGCGAGTTGTGTACCTCAGAAGGCTCGAAGTAAATTTCGGTAGAACCACACCAAACCAATACAATGCGGTCGCAATTGTTATCGGCCTTAAAATTGGTGATATCATCCATTACAGCCAGTGCCAGTTCGTAACGGTTATCGATATCTTTTACAAACTTGCCATCCAGGTTTTTAACATAATTGCGATCGAAAGCGGCACGCATAGGCTTAATAGCCTGCAATTCTTCTTTTACATCGCGCAGTAAATTGGCATCCAGTACGCGTGCATTCATAGCCGCTTCATAAACGTTATCTTCGTAAACGTCCCAGCCACCAAAAACCAAATCCTCCAGTGCAGCCAACGGCACAAAATCTTTAATTTTAGGTTCTTTCTTCTCCGTACGTTTACCAATGCGGATGGTGCCCATTTGTGTAAGTGAACCAATTGGCTTTGATAATCCTTTTTTAACCGCTGCTACGCCCGAAATCATGGTTGTAGCTACCGCCCCCAGACCTGGCATTAATATTCCCAGTTTGCCATTTGCTGATTTTACTTGTTCTGTCATCTTATCTTATTTAAATGCTTATAACCATTTGTTAAGCTGATACCATTTTATTGTTTCTTCTAAACCTTGTTGCAGCTGGTATCGTGGACTGAAACCGAGGTCGTTTTTAATATTTTTAATGTCGCAGCTCCAGTTAATACCCGTAAGCTCATTCACCTTATCGATGTTTAGCGTAGGTATTTTACGGAGGAGCTTATACCCTTTTTCGAGGCCCCAGGCAATGCCCTTAATGAGTGGCAACGGCACCTGCACTTTAAAGGTTTTCTTTTGCATAATGGCCCGCGTATGCTCAGAAAAGGCAGACCTGCTGTAAACCTGCCCATCAGAAACATTATAGCTTTTGTTAACCACTGCCGATTGCAGCGAACTGATCATAATTTGGGCTAGATCTTTGACATAAACAAAGCTCAGCTGCTGCTCTTTATCGCCCATGTACACCTCAACGCCGCGGTTTATAGCTTTAATTACCATCAGTATTTCGCGCTCTCGTGGTCCATAAACTGCCGTTGGTCGAAAGACCAGCCAGGGCAGCTTCTCTATATTTTGTAAATAGGTTTCGGCCAAAGCTTTACTTTTACCATAGTAGGTTACCGGATTTGAGGCCCCATTATCACTCAGCTGATAGCCAACCTTTTTTAGCGGTCCCAATGCAGCAAGGCTGCTTACAAACACAAACTTTTCTACCTGATGTGTTGCCTGCGTAACCGCTATGGCCAGGTTGCGGGTATAGGCTGCATTGTATTTGTTGTACTGGTCGAGGTTTTCGGCCTTGGTTACCGCTGCCGCATGGATTACATAATCGTACTTGTACTCCTCAATATGCCTGGTCATCTGGTAAATAGACTCGAAATCGAGCTCCACAAAACTGATAGCTAAACCCTGTAAATGACCGGTTTGGCTCGATTTACGAACATTGGCAAAAACCTCCAGGCCATTTGATAAGGCTGCTTCGATTAAATGAAAACCCACAAAACCTGTAGCACCGGTAATCAGAATCCGCTTTTTCATAGATTTTTTTCCAGAATTCGATACTTGCGATAGAGTTTTCCACCAATATCTTCAATCGGCCTGTTTACCATATCATTATGTTCCAGTGTCCAGCTCGCCTCGGCATATTTCATTTTCTTTTCCAGAAAATGCCTGATGATTTCCCCGTAAAGACAAGCCTCAATGCCCATCTTCCGGTAGCCATCTACCACCCCCAGCAGCATAATCCTGATGCCATTTATCTTCTTTTTGTTAGCCAGTAGCTTAATTAACCCCGTTGGAAACAACCTGCCTCGTTTGATTTTAATGAGCACCTGATTGATATCGGGTATGGCCAGTGCAAAACCGACAATCTTGCCTTCCTGCTCGGCCATGATACAGAATTTAGGATCGAGAATCAGCTTAAGATCGTTGGCTGTATACTCAAATTCAGCATCGCTCATGGGTACAAACCCAAGGTTTTTATCCCAGGCTTTGTTGTACACTTCTCTCAGGGCATCGCGCTCTTCAGCAAATTTTTTCATGTTGATGTGGCGGATGGTGATGTTGTTCCGGAGTAATCTTTCCTTAATCCGGTCCATCAGCTTAAGCGACCGGTCACTATAATTTTCTACGGTATAGCGATAAGCACGCAGATCGACATTTTTTGCGTAGCCCATTTTTTCGAGCAGGGGCAAATAATAAGGCGCATTGTAAGGCATCATGGCCACAGGCGGACCATCAAAACCTTCAATCAATAAACCACAAACCTCGTTGGTAGAGAAATTTACCGGTCCTAGTACGCGGGTAAGCTTTCTGGCCTCGAGCCATTGATGTACCTTTTGGATTAATAGCTCGGCTGCATCCTCATCGTTTATACAATCAAAAAAGCCAAAAAAACCATCTGTTGCCTCGTAAACCTGATTGTGGCGTGTATTTTCAATGGCTGCAATACGGCCGATAATTTCACTTCCATCCAATAGCAAAAAAAGCGCTATGGTAGAATGTTGAAAAAACGGATGTTTGCCCGGCGTAAGCAGATCTCTTTGGGCGATAAAAAGTTCGGGCACATAATTGGGATCGCCGGCATAAAGTGTATGCGGGAAATCAATAAAAGCCTTTAAATCTTTTTTATCCGTGACCGGTTTAATTACCCTCATAACCTTACATTTAAGAGGTTAACATTCACCGCAACAAAGGCAGCTTTCAATTGTGCTACAGCCATTTCTATTTGCTCAAAACTATGCGTAGCCATCAGCGAAAAACGGATGAGCGAAGAATCAGAAGGCACAGCAGGCGATACGACCGGATTAACGAATATGCCATTCTCCTGCAGGATATTGGTAATCATAAAGGTTGCCGTATTGTCTCTGATATACACCGGAATAATCGGGCTATTGCTGTGACCGATATCAAATCCGGCATCCAGCAAAAGTTTTTTGGCGTAATTGGTATTGGCCCAGAGTTTATCAATACGCTCGGGCTCCCTTTCTATAATATCGAGTGCGGCAATAACACTGGCTACAGCCGAAGGTGGCATGCTTGCACTAAACATGAGCGAGCGGGCTCGATGTTTAATAAATTCGATGGTTTCGGTATTGGCGGCAATAAAACCACCCAGCGAAGCCAGCGATTTACTGAAAGTTCCCATAATCAGGTCTACCTTATTGGTCAGGTTAAAATGCGAAGCGGTACCTGCCCCATTAAAACCAATTACACCCAGACTATGGGCATCATCCATCATGATATTGGCGCCAAACTCGTCGGCTATTTCGACCATTTCGGGCAAATTAACCAAATCGCCTTCCATGCTAAAAATACCGTCAGAAACAATAAGCTTAGCAGAATCGGCTGGTAAACGGCTTAGTTTACTGCGCAAATCATCCATATCGTTATGGGCGTATTTTATCGTTCTGGAAAAAGAAAGCCTGCTCCCATCGATAATTGAAGCATGATCGTATTCATCCAGAATAAGGTAATCGTTGCGATCGAGCAGACAGGAAATTACGCCCAGATTTACCTGAAAACCGGTACTAAATAATACTGCAGCTTCTTTTCCGACATAATTTGCCAGGCGTTGCTCAAGTTCGAGGTGAATATCGAGTGAGCCGTTTAAAAAACGTGAACCCGCACAACCTGTACCATACTTATCGATGGCATTTTTTGAAGCTTTTTTAATTTCTGGGTGATTGGTAAGCCCCAAATAAGAATTAGAGCCAAACATCAGTACTTTTTTCCCATTTATCACCACCTCAGTATCCTGAGCCGATTCAATTGACCTGAAATAAGGGTACAATCCTTTTTCTTTTATAAGTGTTGCATCTTTAAATGAAGCAATTCTATCCTGTAGTTTTTTACGCATGCCAAATGCTTTATTCTGTCTTGTTTGAAGCATATCATTTTACACCAAACGCATCAATTCCATTAGCAAAAAGCCGGTAGCCCTTCACTTTTATCTGATGTTTTGTTAACACAATTTTAACGCAGAATCTGACCTAAAAAAAGGTTGAAAAGTGGGATATATTGGTCAAAAAGGTGGATCGGTTGAATATGACATTTAGATGAATTGACCGTTCTACTATTTGACTTTTTAAATAAAAAGGTAAAATTCAAAAATCGACCTAAAAAAGGCCTAACAAGCTTCAAAAACAAACACAAAACACTAATATTTAACATATTAAAGCATTAAAACATTATCTAAAAAATTAATCAAACGATTGATTTTTAATCAAAATTTCGTCAAATTTTTAAAAAATAAAAAAATATTATCGTCCAAAACATACATTTGAAACCAGGAAAAACCGGCTCGTTTAAGCACAATTTGAAACACAAAAACCTAAACGATTTTAACGACTAATAAGACCAATAATTTAACACCAGAATGGGACAATTGCATCCAGGCAAAAAGCTATCGTCATCGGGCCACGCCGATACCCTTAGAGGTGTTGAGTTGATGGTATCGATATACAATAGTGCCAGTGGAAATGAGTGCCCCAAATCACCTTTCCGATCAACCGATTTCGGGATTTTAATGGTTAAAAAAGGGAGCCTGAAAATCAAGATCAATTTTGTAGCGCATATTTTAAACGCCCGCGACATTTTATGTATGCTGCCCGATCATATCTACGAAATACCAGAAGAACCCGATGCTACGGTTATTTTTACGCATTTTAATAAAAGCTACCTGGCACGGAAAGGGATATTCTTTAATATTGCCGAAACCTATAAAATATTTAACGGGAACGAATTGTTAAAGTTTTCGCTTTCGAAAGCAGAATATGAGCAGGTATTGGCTGATATGATGGCACTTCAAAACCGGCTTTCGATCTCTAAACATACCCGCCACATTGATGATATTATACACAATAGCTTTTTATCTATTGTTTACGATATCTTTTTACTAAACGAGAAGCAAAAGAAACTGCCTGAAGCGGCTATTAACAGCAAGGTAGAGCTTACCAACCGGTTTTTATCGTTGGTATCGGAGCGTTTTAAAGCAGAAAAACGGGTAATTTATTATGCCAACTGCCTGCACATTACACCAAGGCATCTTTCGCAGGTAGTTAAACAGGTTACCGGAAGGTCGGCCGGAGAGCATATAGATGATTTTGTAATCAGAGAAGCCAAATTATTACTTACCGGGCATGTAATGAACATTTCGGAAATTGCCGAAGAGCTCCATTTCAGTAATCCTTCCTTCTTCGGAAAGTACTTTAAAAAACATGCAGGTTTATCTCCGCTATCGTTTAAAAGAGATCATAATATCGCCTTGTAGCTAACCTTTTTGGCATGCTACAAGACAAGTTCTAAGTGCTGTTTTATTTAACCGTCCAATATGGCGACTCCGTTCTTGCAGTTAACAGGTAATCTTCCATTTTCTTTACCAAATCAGGGTGGGCTGCAGCTACATCTTTAGTCTCGCCGATATCGGTTTTCAAATCGTAAAGTTCCAGTTTATGGTGCCTTTTTACACCTTTCCACTGGCCATAACGCACAGCTTGCTCAAAGCCTAGCTCAAAAAATTCCCAATACAAAAAACGGTCTGCATTAGCCTTGCTCCCTTTAATTACGGGATAAATACTGGCGCCATCTGTTTTAAAACCACTGGTTTTACCTGCAATTTCGGCAAATGTGGGCATAATATCGGGGAAGTATCCCGGTACACTGCTCGTTTTGGGTGCATTTTTAATAAAAGGTGCCCATGCAATAAACGGAATGCGGATGCCGCCATCGTACAAATCTCTTTTATAGCCCTTTAGTTGCCCGTTCGAATCGAAAAACTCCGAAACAGCTTTGAGCTGACTGGTAGGTTCTGACCGCGGACCGTTATCGGAAGCAAAAAAGACAATCGTATTTTCAGATAATCCACTTTTAAGGAGGTAATCTTTTATCTTTCCTACTGATTGATCCATGTAATAAACCATGGCGGCATAGGTTTTCATATCCTCAGGCCAGTTCTTATTTTTATAAATGGCCTGATCGGGAACATCGAGTGGCGAATGCGGATTGTTGAAGTTCAGCATCAAAAAGAAGGGTTTTGTATTGTCTTTTTGTGTTTTCAGGTAAGCCAATGCTTCGTCGGTACAAATGTTAGTTTCGTAATAACCCTTTCTGGCGTTGATATTGGCTTCAATTGTTTGGAGTTTGCCATTTACATAACGATGGTCGGGCCAATAGGTACTGGCGTATGTAGCCGGTATGTTGACGAGCCAGCCCGAAAACTGATCGAATCCCCTTTGCAAAGGTGTAGCCAGCGAATCGTAGCCATCAACATGCCATTTCCCAACCAGCGCAGTATTGTATCCGGCATCCTGCATGAGGTTGCCTATGGTGTAATCGTTTTTAGTAAGATTAGCCCGGTAAACCACATTTTTTCCTTTTTTGCCCGGAAGACCACCCTGATCGGTTGCATTGCCCCTGATGGTAGCATGACCGGTATTTAGCCCGGTAAGAATTGAACCCCTTGATGGTGAACAAACCGGAGCGCCGGCATAAAAATCGGTAAACCTAGTCCCTTCCTTAGCCAACTGATCGATATTGGGTGTCAGGATCAGCTTTTGTCCGTAAACGCCTACATCGCCATAACCCAAATCATCGGCCATAATAAAAACGATATTGGGCTTTTGTCCGGATTTTCGTTGCGCAAAAGTTAATCCGCTAAAAAGAATCGACAAACAGGCTATAATTAAACTTCTCTTGATCATTTTAAATAATTGAAGGCTATTTGCCTGTAAATATAACCTAATCAATGCAAAATTATAACCGTTAAAAACGTCCAACATATGGGGGCATGCTTTTTTAATACACGAAATGTAACCACTATGCGTACTCATTTATTTTCAATCCCTGGCCACCTATTCTTTTCTATGCAACTTTTATCATTATAAGTCGCCCAAATGAGTAATTTGTAGCAATAACACCCTTAATTTGAATCGGCGTTGCGGCTTTTCGTTTACAAAACAAGCCGATAAGGTTGTAAACAAATTCGTACAGCGCTATTTTCCAACAAAGCTTTATCTTGGCTGAAAATATGCAGTTTTTGAATCTTTTAGTCGGCATCTGTTGTCTCTTTCTGCTTCTATTCGCTATAAACCTGTTTTTTGCTAAAAAAGGGAATAAAACACTCAATATTTTACTTTCACTTTTATTTTTTGCCCGTTTTGGCCAGATTTTAATTTCTGCACTCATTGCAGCCGAAAAACCAGTAACATTGGTATATGTTTTTCAGGCATTCACACCGCTTTACTACGCTGCACCGGCCTGTTTTTACCTTTATATTTCGGGTTTTATTGATGGAAGTACTGGTTTACGAAAGTGGCAGTGGCTACATTTTATTCCTGCACTGTTAGCACTCATCCATGTGTTCCCCTGGCAGGGCTGGCCTGAGCTCGACTGGGCCACCATCCCGAAACAGCTGGCAGATAATGGCTATTTTTCGCTTAAGACTCAAACAGGGCTCTTTCCAAATTATTTCCATTACACCTTACGCCCCATTCTGGTATTTACTTATTTATGCCTTGCCTGGGTGCACTATTATCGGAAAATGGATAAAACCGATAAAAGAGACGAACCGGGTAAACGCTGGATTGTTTTCTTTCTGCGTGTGGCCACATTTTTTCAGTTAATGAGTTTGACACCGGTAGTTTTAAGAGGATTACACATTCCCTATACCCAATCCTCGTTTGTAATTACCAATTGCTTTTTACTGCTGTTTCTGGTATTATACGCCTTGCACAAGCCGCATATTTTTTATGGTTATTTACTGGTATCGGTAGAACTGGATAAAAAAAATATGCCCGAACAGGTTGAATCTGATACCCCCACGACAGGGGCTGTAAGTTTGGGTTTACAAATAACAAAGGGTGAACAACCGGCAAAACCAGCAAAAAAAGTAAACTTATCCGAAGAACAGCTAACTGAACTCTCCCACGCCATGGCAACATTAATGGAGGAGGAACAGCTTTATTTGCTTCACGATTTTCAGATTATCGATCTGGCGGCAAAACTCAATATTCCTGTTCACCATTGCTCTTTTATCATCAACAATACGATTGGTAAAAATTTTCGCGATTGGATTAACGGCTACAGGGTCGCTCATTTTTTAATCCAACATCCTTTAAAAAGCGACAAGTTAACTATCGAAGCCATCGCATCCGAATCAGGCTTTAAAAGTCTGGCCACTTTTTACAACGCTTTTAAAAAAGAAAAGGGCGTAATGCCTACCAACTATTTCAACAAAGAATTGAGCTAAAAAGTGCCTTTCCGGCCTGTTTTTGGTCTAACGGCTGAATAGTTAGAGGCCGATGGCCCTAAATTAGCCAACGATTTTACCATCCACAGATAACTTTGCATAGTCAACCAAACAAATCAGCCCGCTTGCCAGGCGCGCAGGTTTATGGTTACACAAAAAAAGCTGTCCCATTAATTTTTCTATTTAGCAGGTTTAATAAATGCAATATCTGAGCACTCATTCTTCTATGCTTCCGCTTTTTCAATACCTGGAAAAGTTTCATCCCCTATCGGGTGAATTTAAAGCGTCTTACGAAAAAAACTGTAAGGTAATTCATGTAAAAAAGTATAAACATGTACTCTCACCGATCGACAACAATACTTCGCTTTACTTTTTGGTGAGCGGATTGGTGCGTGGTTTTGTTAAAGATGGTAAAAAAGATATCAGTACCTGGTTTAGTTTCGGCAACGAGATTATTGGCGCCATTCGCCATCCGTTTGACCATGATAACCACTCAATTGAATATTTACAGGCACTTGAAGATTGTGTTTTAATCAGTATCCCTTACAACCTGATTGAAGCCGCTTACTCGCATTATCCGGAAGCTAATCTGATTGGAAGAAAACTTTTTGAATTGCATTATTATGCGGCATCTGACAGGGCTATTCTGGCACGGATCCCGAATGCATCGAAAAGGTACCGTAAGCTCGAAGCCAATGGATTAGCTTTTGATAAGGTTCCCAAACGCTACCTGGCCAGTTATTTAGGCATACGTTTGGAAACCATGAGCAGAATTAGCACAAAGTTTTTGGTTGCCGATTTGCATGCGGCCTCCTGAACGGATTTAATCGTCCAAACGGCTTAACAGTTGTGCACAGTACCACTCTTGCCTGGGCAGGTGAAAAGGCCCCTTAAACAGGTTGCCTTTGGCTGTTTGGGCAACAGTGCCATCACGGTGCAGGTAGCCAAACCATTCGCCATGATCAGGATCGTGAAATTTGCTGTAAGCATAATTGTGGATCATTTTGTGCCAGCGTGCATATTTCTCGTCGCCGGTTAAAGTATAGGCCAGTAACGTGGCGATAATGGTTTCATTTTGCGGCCACCAGAATTTCATGTCCTGCCAGTATTCCTGCACAGGCTTACCGTATACATCCCTGAAATACAGGATACCACCATACTGCTCATCCCAGCCCCTTTCCCACATGTAATCGAGCATTTTACAGCCCAGCTTAATCAGTTCAGGATCGTTATTGCGGTATTTGGCTTCGTGCAAAATGAACCAGGCTCCTTCAATGGCATGACCGGGGTTTAGCGTGCGACCATCAATATGGTCGATGATAGCACCATTGGGCGCCACCTGCTCCATTACACACTGAATATCATCTTTAACAAAATCATTTTTAATCTCCTCAATCCACTTCGCAATCCATTCGTCACAGCGCGGATCGCCAATGGTTTCGCGCAGCTGCTGCGCGGTATTCATCATAATCATAGGTACGCCGATTCCTTTAGCAGGCCGGGTATCGGTAAATTTCGGAGGGAGTAAACCGGGTTGGGTAGCATATTCAATACATTTTCCAAACAAATACCTGGCTTTTGCAGCTGCTGTTTCGTCGCCGCTGGCTTTTGCATAGGCGGCATTCGCAATCACAGCAAAAGTTTCAGAAAAATAGTAACGCCTTTTGCGGATAGGCTTCCCTTCCCTCGTTACATGGAAAAACATCTGCCCATCGGTATCAAAACAATGCTGGTTCAAAAAATCAATACCCGATTTTGCGGCATCGAGCCATTCTTGTTTGGGTTCAATGGTGTTGTAAAGTGTCGATAACAGCCAGGCCGCGCGCCCCTGAATCCAAACAGCCTTATCATCGTCGATCAGACTGCCATCAGCATCGCGCATAAACAAATACCCACCATGTTCCTGATCAATCGATCTTGGAAACCAAAATGGAACGGTATTTTGAAGCAACTGGTTTTGGTAAAATACGGCTAGTTCCTGCAAATCTTTTGAAGTATAACTCATGTTAGTTGGGTATAGAAATGGAAAATGTAGAAGCGGGTAATCCTGCTTCGTTAATTAAATTGGCCCTTGTAAAAGGCTGCCAGGCATACAAAACCCGGCTTATGGTTTTGCCTGGTGGAATATAAATGTGCACCTTGTTTTGAATAATGCTGGCTTTAACTAGAAAATGCGCACCGGTAATGTCCTCCAGTTCGAATCCTGTTAATACGCTTGCCCCGGTAGTTTTAAGCTTCTGAGCACTGATAAATTTGATCACAATGGTATTTTTAACCTTCGCTGCTTTCAAAGCTATGGGGCCGCTGGCCACTACATTCTGATGATAGGTATTTTTAAGTGCCAGCAAAGCCAACCGTTCGCCGATTTCTTTTTTGTGTATGGGATGCACGTTTAGTGAGTCGCCAAGGTCGGAACTTACTGCCATGCCCGAATTGGGAATAACGGCTTGTAATTTTCGTTGTGCATCTCTAAAATAAGGCCATGATGGCCTGTCAATGGCCGACAGCTGTACGTAGTAAAAAGGAAAATTATCGTTCCACTTTATCCGCCAGCTTTTAACCAACAAAGGAAACTCATGACTAAAAAGCTCGACATTGTGCGCATTACTTTCGCCATGGTACCAGATTACACCTTTAATTGGGAATGCCGTAATAGCTGCTACGCCGGCCTCATAATTGTAAGCAGGTGCATAAGGATGTCTTTGCTTTGGATTAACCGCATTTTTTAGGTTTACACCGGCTCTTTCGCGTACCCAATCTTGCAAAAAGTCTGATTTGCGCCAATTATCCAGCATATCTACCAGTAAATTATCTTGCTCCATAGTCCTTCTATCGAGCCACGATTCGAGTGGCGAACCACCTACAGCCAGCTCAATTAAGCCAATGGGAATGTTTTCATCCCTGGCTAGTTTTTCACCAAAGTAATAAGCTACGGCTGAAAAATCTGCGGCAGCATCGCCACTCAGATTTTGCCAGGTACCCGAAAAATAGTTAAGCTGATTGAGCTGAGCCAATGTTGTTTTATCCCAGGCAGTGTTATCGGTTTCGGCCAAAAGCTTAAATTTTAAGAGCCTGAGGGGCATTTTGGTGTTTAAATGCTGTAAAGTAGCAGTGCCTGCAGCTGATGATTTTAACGGGAAGGCCATATTCGATTGCCCTGAGCAAAGCCAGACATCGCCAATGAGGATATTTTTAAGCACAAGACTGCTATCTGGTCCACTGATCTTCATCTGGTAAGGACCTCCATATCGCATGGGAGGAAAAACAACCTTCCACTTTCCATCGGCACCGGTAACTGTGCGGCTGGTTTTCCCGTTAAAACTGACCGTTATTTCCTCACCTGCATTGGCAGTACCATAAACGGGGATATTTTTATCGCGTTGCAATACCATATTGCTGCTAAACAGCCTGTCTGGTTGAAAGCCACCAAAATTACCCGTTATGGCACGGTAGATTGTTTTGGCAATTATTGCCGCACCTGTACTATCGGGATGTAGATTATCGGCAAAAAGCTCCGGACGATTGTGTAAAGGTGTATTCAGATCAACCGGCACCAGCTTATTGACTTTGGCTACGGATAGAATCTTTTCCTGCACCTGCCAGTACCAGTCGCGTGTACCCGATTTAAACCTGGGGTGGCCGCTAAAAATTGGAGTAAGCTTACAGACATACACTTTAAGCTTCGGGTTTTGCTGTTTTAAGGTATCAATTAACCATTGATAATCGGCCTGAAATTGATCTTTATAATTTGGCCAGTTGCGCGGATCGGTATCATTTAAACCCAAATGAATGATGGCAATATCTGCCCCAAAATTCAGCGCTTCACGAAATTCTATTGTTTTAAAATAAGGATTGTGGCCTTTTTTTAGTAAGGTTGCTCCGCTGTGTCCGAAATTACCTACCTGATAACCATCGCCTAAAAGCTGTTGCAATTGAGCCGGATAAGCTTGTTTTTCGGGCTGGGCCAACAAATAACCTGCGGTGACCGAATTGCCGATACAAGCCACTTTTATTTTTTGTCCGTAGCCTTTGGTTTGGCCTAAAAAAGCCAGCAAAATTAAGCTCCAAAAAATCTTCATGATTGATTTACCTGATAATTTCGCTCACCGGAATGCGGACAAAATACAGATCCCTCACCCCTTCGTAAAAGAAGCCAATGGTTTTATCGTCGATTTTAGTCAGCGAAGAATAGCCATAAAATTTTCGTTCGTCAATAAGCAACTGGTTTTTAGCATCCCAGCTTTCGCACAGGTCTAAACTGGCTTTAATGGTTAAATTGTAGCGGGCAGTTTGTGCATTATCATTGCCGAAAAATACCACCTCTTTTTGCTTTCCTTTAACATTTACACTTGCTTTAATGAAACTGGCCATGCACACCGGATCGGCTAAGGTTCGGTAAGAGGTAGGATGCTCGAGCCAGGTTTTACCCATATCGTTTGTGGTGGCTACACTTCTAAAACTCCCGCGGTTATCGCGCATGTTTAACATCAGCACACCGGGTGTAGTTTCGATTAGCTGACTCTCGGTGGTATTGGCTTTAGGCCCGTCTTCAGTTTTCCAGGTTTTACCATGATCGGCGCTGTACACCAAAGTAGAATAAGGCATGGCATGCTCATCCCAATATTGGGCGGCAAATACCAGCTTACCATCAGCCATGGCGATACCACTGCCGGGGCCGTTAAAAAACAGATTCCAGGCCGGATCTTTGGTTCCCGCTGTAATGCTTTTAGGCGCCGACCAGGTGAGGCCGTCATCATCACTGCTTACCAATACCAGCTGTCCGGTAACGTCTTCTGACAAACCGGGTTTAGAGCCTGCAATCGAGCGGTTTCCTTTGCTCCACAAGGCAGCTACCCATATTTTTTTAGTAATGGGGTCGAAAAGCACAGCCGGATCGCCTACACCGTTATTTTCATTGGGTTCGCCCATATCCATAATTACTTTTGTGGCTTGCCAGGTGCGCCCTCCATCGGTACTGCGGCTTGTTCCTACATCAATATTGCCAGGTAAATCGCCCGAATTTTTATAGCGGATATCGTAAACGGTAATTAAAGTACCTTTATCAGTAGTAGCCATTCCCGGAATGCGGAAAGTATTCACGCCATCATCGCCGGCTTTTTTAACCGCTACGCCTAATCTTTTCACATATCCTGCACCTTCTTCCGCAACACGATAAACTTTTGCCTGGGCATCTTCCAGCTGGTTAACATGAAATTCAATTTTCGAATCGATATCGGCATCTGCCTTAAGTTTAGCGGTAAACCAAAGGTAATGAACCCCCGGTTTCAGGTTAAGATTTACATCGAAACTGATATTTACAGCTGAAGGATTAAGGCTAAGCAGTTTATTTTTTTCGTTAAAAAGCGGCTCTACATCTGTAAAATACAATTCCAGCTTTTCGATGGCTTTTATTCCATCAGGATTGAGCTTTGCTGTTATTTTTTTGAGTGGGATTTCAGCTCCTGCCGGAACATATATCCTTAAGCGCAAAAGCTGATTGCTTTCTATGCCTTTTAAAACCGGAATAACCTGCGTTGTGGAGTTAATTTCGATACCTTTTTGCGAAAAAGCATGGAGTGTACAAAGTGTAAGCAGGACTAATAATCCAAACTGTATTTTATTTTTAATCAATTTCATCATCATTTTTGTTGAATTAAGCATCTTCAAAATCATTAAACTTTGGTCGCAAAAAATAGAGCTGAACCAGTAAAGCAATCAGTACAATAACTGAGAGCATGGCAAAATCTTTACCCAAACTGCCCGAATCGGTCGATTTACCCAGGAAATCGGTAATAAAAGCGCCGGCAAATACACCAGTCATATTCATAATACCATAAGCTGTAGCCCGGTATTTGGCAGAAACAAACTGACAGAGTATGGGCATATTGTTGGCATCGAACATACCAAAACCGAAACCAAAGCAAAATGCAGCCCCAATGATATTAAACAAGGAGTGGCCAAAACCAATTAACAATAGCGATGGAATGGTTAAGGCTAAACCAATAGCACTGGTATAAATGCGGCCTTTAATATTTTTCTGCACCCACCTGTCTGACAAAATTCCGCCAAAAATTACCCCCAAAAATGAGGATGCGGCAATGGTAATGGTCGAAATTGGCCCGGCCTGCGCCATATCTATTTTCAGGTTATTGGCAAATAAAGTAGGTAACCAGTTTTTGGTTGCCCAACCCGGCAAACTTGGAATGGCAAAGTAAATGAGGATTACCCAAAAAGAAATGTTGCTAAAAAGCAGTGCCAGGCCTTTAAAAAGATTTGGCTTTACCCGAATACTTTCACTTTCCTGCACGACTGAAGCCTTTTTCTCCTGTAAGAAGAAAACCAACACGAGTGCGTAAACAATACCTACCAGGCCAAAGGAATGGAAAGTGGCCTGCCACGAAAATTTCGAAGCAATGGTTGCACCAAAACCGCCCAGGGCCTGCCCCATGTATAAACCCGTCATGTGGATACCAATAGCTACCGACCTTGTTTTGGAGCTGTGGTAATCGGCAATGAGCGATAAACCAGCAGGAATATATAATGCTTCGCTTACTCCCATTAAAGCCCTTAACCAGTAAATCTGGTTAAAAGTAGTAGCATAGCCCATTAAAAAAGTAACCGCCGACCATACGAGCAAACTCCCCACAATAAGCCATTTGCGGTTCAATTTGTCGGCAATAATGCCCGATATGGGGCTCATAAAACCATAAATCCACAGAAAAATGGCCATTAAATAGCCAAAATTAGTGGCCGATTGCAGGTCCGCAATATCCAGCTGCATGGCTGGCCGCATGGTAGAGAGCATCTGGCGGTCCATGTAATTGAGCAGGGCCACAAACCAAAGTAAACCAACCACTACCCATGCATATCTTTTTGTTTCTTTCATTTGGTTGTTTTTATTTTACCCGATAGAATTTTAGGCGTGCGTACCCCCGCCTTAATTTCCCCTCCTGCAATAATAATTTCATTCTCGAACCACACGGCCTTGGTGGTAACCGTTCCGTAAGGCATTGTGCCCGGGATTACTGTCCAGACATTGCGTGCAATATCATACTTCAATACTTTACGACTAAAACCAGGGTGTGCAGCCTGAATAACCGCTTTACTTTGGTTCAGTTTTGCTTTTCTTTCTTCATCCTTCTCGCGGTTTATTTCCCCGATCAGCCTTTCTACCTGATGGAAAGTTTTGCCCTCATCGCCACTAAATACCAGCAATTCCTGTTGAGCACCAACACCACAAGCTGCAGACAATGGGACTGGCAAAGATGTTTTGGCCTTCCAAACAGGATCTTTGACATCAAACATCCATACATTTTTATAAATGGTACTGGTATCGCCCGAATTGCCTTTCCGGCCACCGATAACAAAAATTTTCGTTCCTGCAGTTAACAATACCGTATGCGAAACGGGTTGAGGCAGGTTAATTAGTCTTTTCCAGCCTGCTGCTGTATTTTTCAAATCGAGCGTTAAAAACTGATCGGTGGCCCCACCGGTTGTTTCGCCTCCTGCCAGGTACAAAATATCGCCCACCAGGGTTAAAGCAGCATTGGTTAGGCCTTCTGGTAAATCGGGAAGCGAATTAAAGGTTATCTTGCCGTTTTCCCACTGCATGATAAAAGCTTTTGGGCTTAAACCGGTTTCATTTTCGCCACCAGCGATAACAATTCCAGCGGGTATGCTGCATACTGCCGCATAAGCAAGATTGAAAGGTAATTTGGCTTGATAGGGCCTTAAGGCTAATCCACGTGCCATTTTACGATAGATAAAAATATCATTGTAATATTTCTTTTTACCGCCTTCCCAAGGCATTTTATCGGGAAAATTTGTCCCCCCGGCAATAAAAAGTAAATGCTGGTGAATACCTGTAATGGCGCCGGCCAAACCAATTGACTGGCTCTGCATTGGCGCAGGCGGAATTTTAGCTACCACATTCCAACCTATGGTTTGAATATGCTGCTGCGCCTGTAATTTTGAAAATGAAATAGCGGTGAGCAAGAAAATAAGGTATAAAAAGAGTTTTTTCATTAATGCGAATCGGGATTTAAATAAAGATAACCATTGCCCAACGATAATTAAGGCGATGCACTTTACCTTTAAACCTTTTCTGTTAATTTGTTTAATGTGCAGACCTGAAAGCAGCAAAGTCTAAACTTTCAACCTCGCTTTTAAATTCTTCAAATTGCTGTTGGTCCATATTTTTTACAGGTAGCCTGAATTCGCCACAATCCATATCTACGAGTTTCATATAAGCTTTACCTGTCGCAATGCCGCCATATTTACCCAGTAAACGGATAAAATCTATGGATTTTTGCTGAAGTGTGGCTGCAGTTTTCAGATCGTTCTGTTCAAAAGCATCAATTAACTGTTTATATAATGGCGTAAGGTAATTAAAGGTACTGCCTACAGCCCCTTTTGTGCCTAAAACCAATGCCGAAAGCATATTTTCGTCGCGGCCCCACAGCATATCGTATTTACCGCCATTAAAATTCATGCATGAAAGGAAATCCATAAAATCTTCGTGGGTGTATTTTACACCGGCAAAATTGGTGATCTTACCATCTACAGCGGCCAGCAAATCAATCATATTGAGATTTGCACCGGTTAATACTGGAATATGGTAGTAATAAAAGGGCATATCGGGAACTTCGGCTGCAATTTCGGCACACATTTCAGCTAAAACAGCAACATTACCCGGTTTGAAGTAAGAAGGTGCGGTAAAGGAAACCCCGTATAACCCTACTTCATGAGCATGTTTAGCCAGCGATTTACAGTCGGCCAGACAGGTTCCCCCTAATAAAGTCATTACTTTAAAATCAGCATCCTGCGCCGTTGCCTTGCCCCATGCTGCAGCAACCTCCATTTTTTCTTCTTTGGTTAAGGAAACTCCCTCGCCTGTTGATCCACAGATAAAGGCTCCTGTAACACCATTTTTTTTCAGAAATTGATAGTATTTCGGAATGGCTTCCAGGTTTAATCCGCCGTTAGCATGAAAGGGGGTAAAAGGAGCTGCTATAAGACCTTCTAATTTAATGTTTTGCATATGATATATTGGTAATAATTAATTTAAGTGCCGGTATGCACCCCAAGTGCATACCAGCAATGTTTTAAAATACAGGATAGCCGGGATTTTGGTTAAGCGCCCTGTTATTGGTTAATGTACCGCGGTCTAATGGCCATAACAATTTATAAGCTGTTGCCGCTGTAACTGGTGTATATTCGTAAACATAAGTGTCGCCCATACGCCTTAAATCGTACCAGCGCTTGCCCTCGCCTACAAATTCCAGAAAACGTTCTTTTAAAATGGCTTCGTTCGGATTACTGTCTATCGTTTGATTCGGATAGCCCAAAGTAGCCACGTTGTAATTTGCAGCATAACCCCTTGCCCTTACCAGGTTAATTTCCGCTGCAGGGTTTTCGCCCAGCATTACCTTGGCTTCGGCCAGTAAAAGCAACAAATCTGCATATCTGTAAATTACGTAATCGTTGGTATAAATTCTGTTTCCTGCATTTTGTTCGCCCAGGTATTTTTTAAGGAAAGCACCTGCAATGGTATAAGCACCTGCTGTATTTTTAGCGTAGGCCGCCTGGATGCTGATATTTTTTCGAACATCAAGATTACTGAATTTGCGGTAAGTTGCAATTTTAGTCGGTGCCCGCAACAATCCTCCATAATTATCGGTAGCTACATCAAATTTGCGGTTAGCCAGCGAATCGTAAAAGTTAACAATCAGCCCGGTTTGAGGCACAAAGTTGCCAATAAAACCTAAAGTTGCTTCATCGAGCTTATTTTTCGAAGCGAAGATGATTTCATTATTATCCTTATTCGTGGTTGAAAAAACATCGGCATAGTTAGGCAATAAAGAGGCGGTAACATTGCTTTGAATTTCAGTTAAAGCTGTTTTAGCCACGGTAGCATCGGCATTGCCTCCACTGCGGTGTGCATTCCATAGGTAAACTTCTGCCTTGAGCATTTGAGTAGCGGCTTTAGACCAGAATCCTTTTTTGTTTTTGCTATCAAAAGCATAGCTTGTTCCGAAATTGTTGTTCGAAAGGTCGATATCGGCCTTAATCAATGCCATTACCTCGGCTTCGCTGGAAGCGGGTTTGGCGAGGTTGGCAACATCAACAGTGGTGGTTGGTTCGGTTTGTATAATCACCTTTCCCCAGCTCCGGTACATCTGGAAGTAATAAAAAGCCCGCAAACCATAAGCCATGGCCAGGTAGTTTTTCTTTTTTGCATCGGCTAAAATGCTGGTTGTATTTAATTTCTGGATGAGCAGATTGATCTGGTTAATATTGCTGTAAAAACCACCAAAAGCACTTACCCCCGCATTATCGCCATCTAAAGTTTGTAGCCACATGCGCTCTAAACCCTGGGTTGCCTCGCCGGTAAAGGTGGCTGTAGATCCCGGATCGGTACCAAAAATATCAGACCGCAGCTCACCCAAATACTGAAAACTTGAATTGTGCCCCCTGAACCTGGCATAAACGCCATTTACAAAAGCATCAAACTGATCGGCAGTTTGCCAGTAACTGGCATCGCTTAAACTGCTTACCGGACTCAGGTCTAATCCGTTTTTACACCCACTTAAGGTTAATCCGAACAGGCCAATTACTAATCCTATATTTCTAAATATCTTTTTCATGTCTATCCTTAATTATTTTTAAAACCCAAGTTGTACGCCCATAATAAATGTTCTCGGAGTTGGGTAGGTTCCCGAATATATGCCGGTAATTGTTCCGCCTGATACCGGTGGCTCTGGCGATGGGCCAGAAAATTTAGTGATGTACAACAAATTGCTGCCTGTTACATAAATTTTGGCATTGTTAAAGAATTTCGATTTCTGCAGCAATCCTTTTGGTAAATCGTAAGAAAGGGTAACTTCTCTCAGGCACAGGTAATCGCCTTTTTCGTAAAAACGTGAATTGTTACCATTTAACACAGCGTTACCATTGTTTGCACGGGTATAATTTTGTTTCGAACCGGCAACCTGATCGGCATAATAAACTTTTGGAATATCGGTATCGGTGTTGGTTGGCGACCAGGCTTGCGCCTGCAAATCGATATAATTAAAAGTACCCTGATAATTACCCAGCGTACGCGCTACCAAATCGTTGTAAATGGTATGGCCCAATGCAAAATCCCATCTGTTGTATAAACCAAAGCCTTTATAACTGGCATTGAAGTTAAATCCACCTGTCCATTTTGGATAAATATTGCCCAAATACACCTGATCACGCGTATCGATAATGTTATCGCCGTTTACATCTTCCCAGTTTACATCGCCCGGGGTAATTCTTCCGTTGGTTCCGGCCGGCAAATTAGGGCCGGTAATGCCTGCAATGGCATCGGTTCGGTTACCTGCAACAGCGGCAATCTCGGCAGCATCTTTAAATATGGAAACCTGACGGTAACCATAAATATTGCCTAATGGCTGACCTTCCTGTAAACCACCTACCCAAACTACCTGGCCTACTGCCGGATCGTAAATCTGTAATCCACCTTGTCTGTTATTGGCGTTGCCGTTAAATGGCAGTTGTAAGATTTTATTTTTAACAAAAGAGGCATTGGCACCAGCATTTAATTTCAAATCGCCTTTGCTGATGATCCGTGCATCTACCCCAATCTCAACACCCTTATTCTGAAAAGTACCTAAATTCGTCCTAAAACTAGAGAAACCGGTATAACTTGGCAAGTCTAAATTGGTCAACAAATCGCTTGTTTTGCGGTTATAATAATCAAAAATTACGGTAATGCGATCATTTAGTAAACCCATATCCAAACCTAAATCGGTGGTTTTACTTTTTTCCCAACGCAAATCACTATTGATAATACCGGTGTTTAAAAATCCTGCACTTCCGTTATAATTTCCCTGCAAGCTGTACACCCCTTGTGTTTCGTAACGGCCTAAACCTGCAATATTTCCATTCTGTCCGTAGCTGATTCTTGGTTTCAGGCTCGAAATTACCTGACTGATTTTTGAATTTTTGAAAAAAGCTTCACGGTGTACATTCCAGCCGGCCGAAATACCCGGGAAGAAACCATTTCTGTTGTCTTTGACCAAACTTGAAGCTCCATCCATCCTGAATACTGCTGTGAAAAGGTATTTCTGATCGAAATCGTAAGCAAAACGGCCAAATGCAGATTGAATTTTATATTCGGTACGGGTTGTATAATTGTTTCCAGCGGCAAAAGTAGTTGAGGCATTGGCCGTAGGAATATCATCGGTAGGTGCATTTTGTCCCAGTACCTGCGAACCGTAAGATTTTACATCGAAATACTCGCCTCCACCCATTACATTAAAATTGTGTTTGCCAAAGCTTTTGGTGTAGTTCAATATTCCATTGTATTGTGTCTGGAAATCGCGGCCAAAAGTACTGCTCGAAGTCCTGGTAGTGCTGCTTCCTGAATTAGCAAAAATCTGTGCGTAGGTTTGTGTCGATTTTTGAAACGACTGATCGAGGGTTTCAAACAAGTAAGCGTTTCCGGTTGCTTTAAAGTAAAGTCCGGGAATAATATCCCATTTCACGGCGGCATTGGCTACCACGCGGTTTACTTCGTTCGAGCGGTCTAAACGTCCCAACCAATATAAAGGGTTACCATCACTGGCGCTATTGCCGGGGTTTGCCACGGTTTTAGCTTCGTCAATCCAAGGATTAAAAGTTGGCCAGATGGCCAAACTCCGGTATAAAGTATTCACCTCACCGCCAATGGTACCCAGTTGTGATGAAGTAGAGAGCGTTACACCTGAACTGATTTCCAGATTCGGCTTAATTTTATACGAACCATTAATATCGCCTGTATAGCGTTTGTATTTAGAACCCACAATTACCCCATCTTCGTTAAAAGCATCGAAAGCTGCAAAATATTTGCCTTTATCGTTACCACCACTTGCACTCACGTAATGATCTTTGGTGTAAGTGTTCTGAAAAACAAGGTCTTCAACTTCTCCGCCATGGTCTTTGTACATAATCTGTCCGCCATAAGGGTCGTTTAGCACTTGCCAGCCATCAGGCAGCACGGTAGTACCTGGAATGTAAGTTCTGATATCAAAACTGGCCAGATCTGCAGCATTGGTAGAAAGGCCTAAACCGCGCGATGCATTGGCTTGTGCCAGGGTGCGGCCTGCATTTAAATAACCTAAACGGGTATAATAAATGTAATCGCCCGCCCCCATGTAGTTATAGCCTTTACGCTCCTGGTTGTAGCCGCCCGTAAATTTATAGGCAATTTGCGAACTGCCTGATTTACCGGTTTTGGTGGTTACTAAAATCACCCCATTATTGGCTCTTGCGCCATAAATGGCTGTTGCAGAAGCATCTTTTAAGGTTTCTATCGATTCGATATTCTCCGAAGAAATATCACTCAACGAACGGATTACTCCATCTACAATTACCAGTGGTGCGCCCGGACTGTTAATAGATGCACCGCCACGCAATAAAATAGCAGGCGCAGCTCCTGGCTGACCAGATGCGGTAACCACCTGCAAACCCGGTACGGTACCCTGTAATGCCGAAGCCGCATTTGAACGTGGCGTATTGGCCAGTACCTCTTTATCCAGTTTAGCAATAGAGTTGGTTACACTGCGGCGGTTTTGCGTACCATAGCCCACTACAACTACCTCATCAAGGCCTTTACTATCTTCTAAAAGCTTAATGTTAATGCTGCTTTGTTCCTGAATACTGATTTCCTGACTTAAGTAGCCTGTAAAACTGAAAACCAGCACATCGCCTTTATTGGCTTTGATGCTGTATGCGCCCGCCGGACTTGTTGAAGTTCCGTTTTTAGTTCCTTTAATCATTACCGTAACGCTCGGAATCCCCTGCCCGCTGGCGTCGGTAACCTTACCGGTAATGGTTTGCTGGGCAAATGCCGAAATCGTTGCAAAGAGTAGCAACATGGGCAAGCTAAGCCTGATGAGTTTGAAGTAAGTTTCTTTCATAATTTGGTTATCTTTATTTGTATTATGTTATACATAATAATACTAAGTACCGATTTATTTTATTTAATTGCAAATAATTTCTGCTTATTCTCAACTATATTTTAAGTACTTAGCTTTATATTTGCGCTTTAAGCAGCCTTAAAAGCCGTTTTTGGAATAAAAATAAATTATACATAATAATGGATAGCATCAGTGATTTTAAACAAGTGGATACCAGTTCGTTGGTCGATCGTGTAGAAGATAAGCTTGTTCAGCTTTTGCAGGAACGAAAGCTAAAGGTTGGTGATAGCATCCCTACGGAGCTCGAACTTTGTGCTGCACTGGGCGTAAGCCGGACGGTTGTTAGAGAAGCTATGCTCCGTTTACGTATGATGGGCCTGATTGAATCGAAAAAGAAGAAAGGCGCCGTTATAACCAGTCCGGATTTGTTTGGAATCCTCTCTAAAAGCATGAATCCACACATTCTGGATCAGGGTACCTTGAAAGAGATCTTCGAAATCAGGCTGGTGCTAGAAATCGGGATGGCCGACTTTTTATTCCAGCGCATTACAGACGAGGATTTAAAAGAACTGAGAACGATAGTTGATAACGAACCCGAAGCATCTCAGGATCATTTATTTAATATCGAACACGAAATTGCTTTTCATGGTAAACTGTACGATATTACCGGGAATGAGACACTGAGAAAATTCCAGAGCATGCTGTTGCCTATATTTGATTTTGTGCACAACAGCGGCTTACTCAAAAAACAGGGCCAGCTGCATAAGTTCGTATCGCACAAAGGCCTGGTTGATATTCTGGAAAACGGATCGCCTGAGCTTTTCCGCAATGCCATGCGCAATCACCTCGAAAATCATTTTAACCGGCTCTTTGCTGAAGATTAGGGTTAAAATCCAATAGAAAGAAGCCAAACATACAAATGTAATTATCTTATAATCAATATTTTAAATAAATTTCAAAATTTTCTTTCAAAAAATTTTCAAAATCTGTCCAATTTCCAGCGTTCGCGTGTCATTAGGTTTTAACAATCAAAATTAAAACAAAATGGAAAAGAGAATTAATTTATTCGAACAAGGAATGAGCGCATTAAAACCATTATTCGCAATGGGACAGCAATTAAAAAAATCATCAATCGGCCCTACCATTATCGAGCTGGTTGATTTCCGTGTATCGCAAATTAATGCCTGCGCTTACTGTCTGGATATGCACTCGAAGGATGCCCGTGCCAACGGCGAAACCGAACAACGCCTTTACGGATTGAGCGCCTGGAGAGAAACGCCGTATTATACTGATCGCGAAAGAGCTGCACTGGCCTGGGCCGAAGCCGTTACTGCTGCACACGTTACCGACGAAGTTTATCAGGAAGCTACTGCACATTTTTCAGAGTTAGAAATGATTGAACTTACCCTTTTGGTAACCAACATCAACACCTGGAACCGCTTAAATCTTGCTTTTCCAAATGCAGTAGGTAGCTATAAAGTTGGTATGTTTGGATAAGAGAAATGATTGGATAAGAGAATGTTCAGCATAACATCTTTTCTTTCATTCAAAAGTATTAGTCTTAGAGGTTGGTGTCCCCACCGACCTCTGCGCGAAACAAGATAATTAACCTTTAAAAGCAATAAGATGAACGAATTTTTATTGATCTTCCGCAGGGCCTTTACCCACGAAGATCAGCCCTCACCTGAGATGCTTCAGGATTCGATTAAACAATGGCAAGACTGGTTTGGTGGCATCGCTGCACAAGATAAACTGGTTAGGCCCCTGCAACGCTGGGATCTGGAAGGCCGCGTAGTGCATGCCGATAAAAATGTAATAAACGGTCCTTATGCCGAAATTAAAGAATCTATTGGCGGTTTGGTGTTAATCAGAGCCAAAGACTATGATGAAGCAGCAGAAATTGCCAAAGGTTGCCCGATTCTAAAATTAGGTGGTAATGTCGAAATCAGAATGGCTGTTACCCCAACTGCATAACCAAAAAGCTTATCTTTAGCCGTAAATGGAAGAAAGCGCACTGATACCACATTTATTCAGAACAGAGTACCGCAAAATCGTTTCGGTACTCTGTTACCGCTTCGGTATTGAACATATCGAAACTGCCGAAGATATTGTGAGCGACACTTTTCTAAACGCTACCGAATCGTGGAGCATGAAAGGCATCCCCGAAAATCCGACTGCCTGGCTGTATACCGTTGCTAAAAACAAAACCAAAAATTACCTGCGGCACCATGCTATTTTCGAACAAAAGTTGGTTAACCAAATCCAGATCGAAGCAGAAAAAGAAACAGAAATCGAGCTCGATTTATCTGACAAAAACATCAACGATAGTCAGCTGGCCATGATGTTTACCATTTGTGATCCGGAAATTTCGAAAGAAGCCCAGATTGCGCTGGCATTAAGCCTGCTGTGTGGTTTTGGGGTACAGGAAATTGCCGATGGATTTTTGACCGGTAAGGATACCATTTACAAAAGATTAAAACGGGCGAAAGAAAAGCTCAAAGAAGCGGGTATCAAAATCGAACAGCCCAAAGTTACAGCCATTAACCAAAGACTCGAAACTGTGCTCACCACGCTGTATCTGCTTTTCTCAGAAGGTTATTATTCCGTATCAAACGATGCTACGCTACGCAAAGATGTTTGTGCCGAGGCCATGCGGTTAAATCACCTGCTCATCAGCAATACCATTACCGATTTACCGGCAGCTAATGCTTTATTTGCACTCATGTGTTTCCATGCTTCCAGGTTCGATGCCCGTACGGATGCTGACGGCACTCCTGTTTTATACGAGGAACAAGACGAAAAATTATGGAACCGGGAGTTAATTGATCAGGGCATTTATTACCTCAACCGGGCCTCAACAGGTAATACGCTGAGTAAATACCATTTAGAGGCGGCTATAGCCTACTGGCACACGCATAAAGCGGACAGTGCTGAAAAATGGGAAAACATTTTGCAATTGTACAACCAGCTGCTCATTCTCGAATATTCGCCCATTATAGCCATGAACCGTACTTTTGCTTTGGCCAAAACCAATGGAAAAACCGCTGCAATAGCAGAAGCAGAAAAACTGGAACTCAACGATAACCACCTTTATTTTTCGCTACTGGGCAATCTGTATAGTGGTATCGATAACGAAAAGGCGTTAAAGCATTTTAAAACTGCGACAGATTTAGCGGTTACCGAAGCCGATAAAAAGATGATTGATAAGAGCATTCAAAAACTAAATATTAATTAAAGCTGGCTCAGCAAAAGCTTTACAGAGGCTCTTTTCTTATAATCGGGATCAAAATGAATATATTTAATCTTTCCTGATTTATCGATTATATAAGTTGCCGGTACCGGAAGTGTGTGCCTGTTATTGCCATTGTTGGTTTCCAGGTTGATGCCATAACCCTTATATTTTGTAAAAGTGGCTTCATCCATCATAAAGTTTACACCATAAGCCTTCATAATACTATCATCCTGATCCTGCACGATAGAAAACCCAGCACTTGTTTTTTTTATGGTTTTATCAATGTTTTCTTTTGTTTCGGGGGTAACACCAATTACATAAGCATCCTTAGCGGTAAGCAATTGCAGTGAATCCTGAAGTTCCTTAATGTGTTTATTACAATATGGGCACCATTGTCCGCGGTAGAAAAACAATACAACAGCCCGATGCGTTTTAAGTGCATTTTTTAGGCTCACTTCTTTGCCGTTTTGGTCTGTTCCGGTAAATACAGGAGCTTTTGAGCCTACTGCTAACCCTTTTTGTGCCTTTACCTGTAAACACAGTGTACCAACCAGCGCCAGGGATAGGATAATTCTTTTCATGTTTTTAATGCTTTAGCGTTTTACTGATATTTTAATTGTTTTTAAACCTTTGTCGAAGAATAATGGAATACCTTACAACAAAAATTAATTTTTATTTATTTCTCTCTCTATTTTTTTAGTCAGGCTTATTTTAAAAGCTTCATCAAGTTTAAAATCAGCTGCAGAAAAGCTGGAAAATAACCTGTTAATTAGCAAACTCTGTTGCATATATAGCTTACAAACAGAACAACCTGCTAAATGAACCTTCAATTGTAAAGTTTGTGCGGCAGAAATTTTTCCGGCCATTTTTTTTTCAATCAAAAAAGTAGCCTGATTACAATTGTATATTATATTTTTAAGTGCATTGGTCATATCAGTTCCAGTTTTTTTGAAGGCAGGCCCTCAGGTTAAGTTTTGTACGGTGCATAATTACCCAGAAATTGGCAGCAGTAAGTTTAAGCTCGGTACAGATCAATTCAGACTCGAGGTCATCCATATGTTTCATCGAAAATACAGCACTCCAAAGCCCAGGTAGTTTGGCAATACAATCGTTTAAGATTGCACGGAGTTCTTTCATCATTAACGGATCCTCTGCTTCCAATCCAAATGCCCCTGGGCTATGTTCCTTATTCCAATGGCCTGTTTCTGCGTCAAAAAAATTGTGCTGTTCGCCTTCTGCATCGCTTATTTTTAAATCGCGTAATGCCACAGAAGATTTTTTACGGTAAAAATCGGCAATCTTGTTTTTAAGGATTGCTGTTAACCATGTTTTCTCCTGACTTTTACCTTCAAAAGTATCCAAGCGTTGCAAAGCAGCCAAAAAAGTATCCTGTACCAGGTCTTTGGCTACCGCTTCATTCCTTAACCGCGACATCGCAAATGCGTATAAATAGTCGGCATAGTTTACTACCCAGGTAAGCGGTTCGGCTACAAACCGCTTATGATCAACATCTTTACTTATTTCATTTTGCATTTGGATTGTTTTCTATTATAAATGTAATGCTTAATTCTTTAGTCTGAGAAAAACTTAAATCCTTACAAATATTTTAATTTTCTTGTTAAATGTCATTTCTTACGAAGGTTTTTAGGCTTCCACAAGCTATAATAAAATCTCCTTAAATCTGCAGGAAAAACTAATAAGCCTCCCGCTGATAACGTAGATGCACGCAGAAAAAACTAAAATTAAATCTGCGATTATCTCCTTAAATCTGCGGGAAAAACCTAATAAACCTCCTGCTGAGAAAAAACTTAATTATTTTCAAAAAATTTAAAGTAATTCCTGAAGTCATCCGTCTACAGCATAAAATAAACCTAAAATCTTACGTTATGATCTCTGTTTTCAAAACAAATGTCTTCACCGATAGTGAATTGAGTAAAATTAGTCCGCTGTTGAACCGTTACTTCAAAGAAATTAAATGGAACATCGATTTGTGGGATAACGATAAGATTCTCCGGGTAGATTCGAATAAAGACTGGACAAAAGAAATTACCGAACTGTTTAACAGCATTGGTTTAAACTGTACCCATCTCGAAGCTTTCCATTCCGATCCGTTTTAACAAGCTTACAACTGCTTTTACCGCAACGAATTGTCATTTTCTGCGTTCTTTTAACTGATTTTTCATTACCTTTTAACAGATAATACATAAATTAGCATTAAATAACGGAATATTTTAGCATCAGCCAACGTATTTCACCAGAAAACCCGATTTAAAACTGTTCAATATTGCTAATTAAAGTGCAACAAGAACAGGATTACATCAAATCACACGTGGTAAATGATAACAGATTCTTTTGGTAGGGTGCACAATTATTTACGGATATCACTTACTGATAACTGCAATTTCCGCTGCTTTTATTGCATGCCCGAAGAAGAATACGATTTTACTCCTGCTTCGCGGTTAATGCAAACTGACGAAATCATCCAACTTGCTGAAATATTTGTAGCCAATGGGGTAAAAAAAATCAGGCTCACCGGTGGCGAACCCCTGGTACGCAAAGATGCTGCAGAGATCATTACCGCGCTTGGCAAACTGCCCGTTGAGCTGACCATTACCACCAACGGAACCCGGATTGCCGAAATGTTACCGGTTTTAATCGCAGCTGGCATTAAATCCATCAATATCAGTCTCGATACGCTGCAACCCGAAAAATTTTTCCTCATTACCCGGAGAGATGTATTCCATAAGGTACGTAGCAATATCGAATTGCTTTTGCAGCACAAAATCAGGGTCAAAATTAACATGGTGGTGATGAAGGGCCTCAATGATAATGAAATTACCGATTTTATCAGCTGGACCAAACATAACCCCATCCAGGTACGGTTTATTGAGTTTATGCCCTTTAGCGGCAACAGATGGACCAGCAACAAGATGTTTTCTTTAGCCGAAATTTTAGCCATTATAGAAAAAGATTTTACCGTACTTGCGCTAAAAGGTGAAGCACACGATACCGCCAAAAACTTTATGATACCCGGTCACGATGGCTCATTTGCCGTGATCAGCACCATGACTAACCCATTTTGCGATACCTGCAACCGCATGCGCCTAACGGCTGATGGCAAGTTAAAAAACTGTCTCTTTTCGGATAGTGAAACCGATTTGCTTACGGCGCTCAGGAAAAAAGAAGCCATACTCCCACTCATTAAAGCAGCCATTTGGAGCAAGAAAAAAGCCCTTGGAGGACAATTGGCACCCGATTTTGAAAAAATTGATGCCACCACCATTCAAAACCGGAGTATGATTACCATTGGAGGATAAAACATTCATGATTAGCGTTAAAGCAGCAAAAGACCTTATTTCTGAAAATATTACACCCTTAGCCCCTGTTGTTATTGATCTTGGGCAGGCTTCGGGACTTATACTGGCGGCCAATATTTATGCACGATTCGATATTCCCGCTTTCAGACAATCATCAATGGATGGTTATGCCATGAAATTTGCAGACAATGAAAAAGAATTACAGTTGATTGGCGAAATGGCAGCGGGTACTTCAACCCACTTAACCATTAGCGAGGGCGAAACCAGCAGGATATTTACCGGTGCACCACTTCCTGACGGAGCCGATACCGTGGTGATGCAGGAGAAAATTATCCGTACAGGTAATAAAATCACCTTGCAGGATACCAACTTAAAATCAGGCTCAAACGTACGCGGCATAGGCTCTGAAATTACCGCAGGTGCACTGGCTATGGAAAAAGGAGATTTGCTGAGTCCGGCTGCAGTTGGTTTTTTAGCAGGTATCGGCATTACCGAAGTAAGCGTATTTCCTTCACCAAAGGTAGCCCTAATTGTAACTGGCAGGGAGTTACAAAAATCTGGTGAAGCATTGGCCTTTGGTCAGGTATACGAATCTAATTCCTATTCGTTGTCGGCTGCCTTAAAAGCAGAGGGTATAATCAGCATTACAGTTTACGAGGCCGATGATGACCTGAACATCCTGCAAAACGTGCTGCAAACAGCATTAGATAAACATGATTTAGTGCTCTTAACCGGTGGAGTGAGTGTAGGTGATTATGATTTCGTGATTGAAGCGGCTAACCGTTGTGGGGTAAAGCAGATTTTCCATAAAGTTAAACAGAAACCAGGCAAACCGTTATACTTTGGTACATATAACCAAAAACTGGTATTTGGTTTACCCGGCAATCCATCTTCTGTACTAAGCTGCTATTATAATTATGTACTGCCAGCTATTAAGGTTTTATCGCTAAAAAGCAATCCTGTAACCGAAGTTCAGGCCGTGCTTAGCCATGGCTATAACAAACCTGCCGGACTTACGCATTTCCTGAAAGGCAGCTACGAAAACGGAAAAGTTAGCCCACTCGGTGCGCAGGAATCATACCGGCTGAGTTCCTTCGCCCAATCCAATTGCCTCATTTGCTTAAACGAAACACAAGAAAATTTCGAAGCCGGAGAAACTGTAACCGTACTCATTTTACCCCAATAACTATGCAAGAGAGCTTTATTCTGTTTTACTGTTTACTATTTATTGTAGCCTTTTTATATGCCTCAGTAGGTCATGGCGGAGCAAGCGGCTATTTAGCCCTGATGGCTATTTTTGCCATTTCGCCCGCTGTAATGAAACCTACAGCCTTATTACTCAACCTTTTTGTTTCCTCCACTTCTTTTATTCAGTTTTACCGTGGCGGGCATTTTAAATGGAAAACCTTTTGGCCTTTTGCCCTTGCGTCCATCCCCCTTTCCTTTGTCGGCGGTATGATGGCAATCGAAAGTTCCATCTATAAAAAGATACTGGGCGTATTGTTACTGATCCCTGTAATTCGTTTTTTCTTCTTTAAAAACACCGATCCCAAAGACTTTAAACCATCCAATATTCCGTTATCGCTAGCCATTGGCGGCATTATTGGCCTCTTATCGGGCATGATTGGCATTGGCGGCGGCATTATCCTCTCACCTATATTATTATTGCTAAAATGGACAGATCAGAAACAAACCGCAGCCATTAGCGCTGCTTTTATTTTCGTTAACTCTGTTTCAGGTTTGGGTGGTCAGTTAATTAAAGGATTTGAATTTAACAGTCACATGCTGGCTTATGTAGGCGTTGCCTTTGCAGGAGGAATTTGCGGGGCCTATTTCGGGGCTTTAAAATTTCCGCAAACGGTATTGAAAAATGTACTGGCCTGCGTACTGGCCATGGCGGCTTATAAACTCCTTTTCACCCATGCGTAAGGTGAAAGCCAGTGATTTTGCCACTGGCAGACAATTTGTAAAAGGATTGAGCAAAATAGAGATCTTACAGGTAAATTAGCCGGATGGAAATTGAAATCATCAGTTTTGGGAAAATTGCCGAATTTGTCAGTAATCAAAAAATTGACATCGCTGAAACTACCGATACCGATAACTTAAAAATACATCTGGAAACTTTATTTCCGGAGCTGAAAGCTATCAAATACAAATTTGCTTTAAACAACCAGCTGGTACAGGCAAACAGCGCAATTGAACAAAACGATATATTGGCCATCATGCCGCCTTTTTCAGGAGGATAAAAAATGAGTGCAGAACGATACAACAGGCAAATTATCCTGAAAGGGTTTGGTGAAGCGGCGCAACAGCAGCTTTTAAAGGCAAAAGTGCTCGTTATTGGTGCTGGCGGATTGGGCTGCCCGGCGTTGCAGTACCTCGCAGCAGCTGGTGTAGGCCATTTGGGTATTGTTGATGATGATACCGTTTCTTTATCTAACCTGCACCGTCAGATTCTATTTACGACGCCCGATATCGGTAAATTAAAAACAGAGGTTGCTGCAAAAAGATTACAGGAAATGAATCCCCAGATTGGGATCGTTACCCACCCTATCCGGCTGCAAAAAGGCAATATCCTTGATATTTTATCCCGCTACGACTATATTTTAGACGGTACCGATAATTTTGAATCGAGGTATTTAATTAACGATGCCTGTGCCATACTCAGCAAACCTTTAATATTTGCAGCCGTTTCGGGCTTTGAAGGTCAGCTGGCCATATTTAACGCAGCCGATAATTTGGCAGGAAGCACCAATTACCGCGACATTTTTCCGGTGCCGCCCGATAAAGGCGAAATTCCAAATTGTGCAGAAAACGGCGTACTGGGTGTTTTACCTGGTATAATTGGTACTATGGCAGCAGCCGAAACCATTAAACTGATTACCAAAACCGGCGAGCCTTTGCGCAATAAAATATTAAACTACAACTTACTTACACACCAGCAATATATCATCAACATTAGCCAGAGCAGTGATTATGTGCTGCCCAAATCTGTTGCTGAATTTTTAAATATGGAATATCAGGATACCTGCGAAGCGCCCCACGGATACGAAGAGATAGATACAATTGCACTAAGCAAACTCAGGGAGCAAGAATCGGTGATACTCATCGATGTACGCGAAAAACACGAGGTACCGGTATTGGATAAACAGGTTTTCACACAGGTTCCTATGTCTGAATTGAATGCTTTTATTACCAAAGGATTTTCGCAAAAACATGTCGTTTTAATTTGTCAGCATGGAATCAGAAGTGTTGCTGCTGCCGAAACATTACAGGAAAAATTTGGCAACAGCAAGAAAATATACAGCTTAAAAGGTGGAATTGTTAAATCGAGAGACTATTTTATGAGGCCTTAACATGAGCGACAAGAAGATCAAAAACATATTTGTACAGGGAAAGATTGAACCTGCCTTTATTGCCGATAGCATTGCCAAACACAGTAGCAAAACAGGTATTGGTGGCCACAGCATTTTTATGGGTCAGGTGCGAAAAGATGAAATTGGAGGTAAAAAGGTTGCTGCAATCGAATATACCACCTACGAACCCCTTGCACTCGAAAAAATGCACGAAATCAGGGAAGCTATTTTTGAAAAGTATCCGCTTAGCTGCATGCACGTTTACCACAGTTTAGGCACCATTGAGGCAGGTGAAATCTGCTTATTTGTGTTTACTTCTTCTGCCCACCGCAAACCGGCTATAGATGCCTGTAGCGAAATGGTAGAACGTTTAAAAGCCGAATTACCGGTTTGGGGAAAAGAAATTTTTGAAGACACAACCCACCAGTGGAAAGAAAATATTTAATATGGTTAACATCACAAAAAAATCGAACAGCTTAAGGATTGCCATTGCTACCGCAACGGTAAAAGTATCGAAACAGGAAACGATTGATGCCATTGAACAGCGTAAAATACCCAAGGGTGATGTGTTCGAATTTGCTCGCGCAGCAGGGCTGTTTGGCGTTAAAAAAACCAGTGATGTTATTCCCGATTGCCATCCGCTCCCGGTAGAATATACCGCAATTACTTACGAAATCGTTAATTTGGAGGTAATCATAACCGTTGAAGTGCATACCGTTTACAAAACCGGTGTAGAAGTGGAGGCCATGCACGGTGCTTCTGTTGCAGCATTGACCATGTACGACATGCTGAAACCGATTGATAAAGGTGTAGAAATAGCCAATATTAAATTGCTTAAAAAATCGGGGGGTAAAACCGACCTTAAAAATGCACGGTTCCCTGAAATCAAGGCAGCAGTTGTGGTTTGCTCTGATTCTGTTTACGAAAATAAAGCGCAAGATGGCTCTGGCAAAACCATTATGGCCCGCCTGGAGCAATTTGGTATCGATACTATAAAATACGAAATCGTGCCTGATGAAGTTAAAGCCATTGGCGATAAAGCTACTGAACTGAGCAATGCAGGTTTCCAGCTGTTGATCTTTACCGGAGGTACTGGTCTATCGCCGCGAGATGTAACCCCTGATGCCATTTTACCTTTAATTGACCGGCCCATAGCAGGCATTATGGAAACTGCCCGCCATTATGGACAGGAACGCATGCCTTACGCCATGCTTTCGCGTGGAGTAGCCGGTTTTATTGGCCAAACGCTTGTCCTTACCTTTCCGGGATCAAAAAACGGTGTAGAAGAAAGTATGGATGCTTTATTTCCGCATGTATTTCATTTGTTCAAAGTAATTAAAGGCGAAAAACATTAGGCTAGAAAAGATTGTCTAAAGAAAATCCGTCATTCCCAGCTTGACTGGGAATCCTAATGCTTTGGATACATCCCTCACTCGCTTTAAGATTCCCGTTTGCTCGGGAATGACGATTTGCTAGAAGTACCCGCCTGATTACCAGGCGATCTGTATTTTTATACAATTAACGTATTAATCTTAATTCAATCTAAACAACATAATTCCCTTTTCTGATCAAAAATTATGTCTTATTTTTGCCGCATGTCGGCTAAATACAGGGTTTTATACTTCTTCCAAAATTCAGAAACAATTATACTGGAAATACAACGTCTTGATTTACCTCCAAATGCAGATGCAGAAACAACTTACCACTGGCTGTACTTTGATAAAATGACAGGTTCATTGATCAAATTATGGTTCCGTTCGCTCGATTCTTCATCGGAAATTGAGGAGCGCTATTTTGAGCAAGGTTATCTAAAATTCAACAAAACCGAAGCTACATACATCGAAAAACACAATTCTTCTCAGCAAAAGCTAAATAATATGGGCAACAGGACTATTGATGGTCCTATTGTTGAAATGCTCGAAAATTATCTGAAGTAGATCCGTTTTAAGCCATCTCAGGAAGTTCAGCAGTTAAACCCTGCTTGCTTAACGGATATCTGGATTGGTGAAAATTTTGGAGGTTTGCAGCAAAACCGGGATACCAATCCTGTTTTTGCATTTCATCTAAAAGTTGTGCACACGAGCACACATCAGCATCGGCCTGATGAATGGCCTTAGCTACAAAGCCAACTACTTCCCAAACACCATCCATTAAAAAGAACCTGAATGCAGCCAGAATTGCCGACCACTGCACTTTCTTAGGATGAAGCAAGAAGAATCTGCAAATGGGACTACATAAGCGCTTAAACGACATATAATCTTCTTCTGCTCCTTTCACATCCAACAAACCATCGCTGTATGGCAGGTGTATAATTTCTGTTGAAATCTTATCAAGTCCATGAACATATACGCTCGAAGCACAAATAGAAGAAATGGAAATGAGCGAAAGGTGATCGTAAATTTCGGGATGCATTTTCAGTTTTCCATTTCGCACAAATACCAATCCACCCTTTTTAGCGGTCGCCTGCACATTCATGGCCGAAAGGCTTAGCAGTTCAAATTCAGCGGCAAAGTTAAGTGCCATTACAAACTGTGCTGCTGCCATAAAAGTGCCTTCATCCAGACGTTTATTGTGTGTAGCGGGCGTAGATACTGAAAAAATAGAAAGTTGCAAAAATAAGTAGTTTTCTGGTTCCGGCCGACTGTATCGACAATAACAAAAATAAAAATCCAATCCAGAAAACAACTATGTAAAAGCTTCGCTAAAGTGTTAAAAAAGGTAATTCACTAGAAATGAGCCTGAAATTTTTTCAACGAACGCTGTTCATTTTCTGAACGATATTATTGTAGGTTTAATTTCCGTTTAATTGGGCAGGAAGAAGTCAAAACCCAAAAATAAGGCATAAAAAAAGCAGGACTAAATCCTGCTCAAAATCTTTTTAGGGGAAGAATTAAACAACTCTTACTTTCACTGCATTAAGGCCTTTTTTGCCTTCTTGAACATCGTATTCAACTGTATCATTTTCTCTGATTTCGTCAATCAGGCCTGATGCATGCACAAAAATCTCAGTTCCGCCTTCTTCTTTAATAAAGCCGAAGCCTTTTTCTGAGTTAAAAAATTTTACTGTTCCGTTTTTCATTATACTGGATGTTTTTAAATTTAAAGACCCAAAAATAGGATTAAAACCCAAAAACCAAAATTACAGGCAAATAAATTTGACAATAATGGAAAAAAAGTTTTACAACTATTCCGTTTAACTTTACACTTTGACCGTTAAATATGCTTTAAGCAGGCACAAAAACCACTTTATTGACTATTTCTTTGTGCAATAGATGAATACCAGTTAATTGGATGTGATCTTAAATTCATACCATCACTTTCGATGTGATAAAGGATAATTGGCATGGTAAAATCGACAAAACGTTCAACCTGCCTCGAAAGTTTACCCAGAAAATCGATACTGGATACGCCCTCTTTTAAATGTACGTAGATTACACTTTTTGTTTTAAACTCAAAGCGCTCCACTATTCCAGGCCACTCTGTTTTTATCTTGCTTAAGAAAGCTTTGATTTTGGTTTCTTCTTTAAGTTTTTCCATAAGCTGATCAGGTTTGTTAATATATGCTAATTTAAAAAATTATCTGAATGGTGGTGAATTGTAACAGTACCTATACATTCAACTTTTTGCATAAAAACCTTTACCATTAAACCCTATAATGCAGCAGAAATTGTGTGGTATGTTTATTTTTACAATTGAAGGGAAATTTAAAAGGCCACAGCAAAATGCTGCAGCCTTTTAAAACTTTCAGTTTTAGCGGTATTTAACACAAATGGCCGGTTAAACTTTTGGTTTAGTAATTATTATTCAAAAAAGCCAGTATGCTACCTGGGCTAAAATTATTTAGCCAGCATTTCAACCTGTGCCGATTTTAAACCTTTACCACTTACTTTCAGTTTTATCTCCCCAGCTTTTTTATCAGCTTGTACTACAACCACCAGTTTACCACTAAAAAGTTTCATGGTAGGCTTTACAAACGATTCGAGCGAAGTGGCATCGCCATTACATACGGCCCTAAACTTACCTGAACCGCTTACCTCAAAATTTAACTGATCAGTTGCCGTAGGACATGGATTTCCATCCTTATCTACCACCGAAACGGTTACGAAAGATAAATCCTTACCATCTGCCATAATTTCCTTCCGGTCAGCACTAAGCACAATTTTAGCAGGTTTGCCTGCTGTGATAATCTGTTCTTCGGCTACTGGCTTGCCCTGGCTATCGAATGCCACAACTTTTAAAGTACCGGGTTCGTATTTAACATCCATCCACATTAAACGGTAACGGTTTTGAGGCGACGATTTATCTTTTTTTCGAATGCCCAAACTTTTACCGTTTAAGAATAATTCGGCGCTATCGTAACTGGTGTACACAAAAACTGGTGTAGTTTGCCCGGTTCTACCCTCCCAGTTCCAATGTGGCAATAAATGTAAAGTTGGTTTGGTTTTATTCCAGCGGCTCCTGTACAAATAATAGCGATCTTTAGGTAAACCCGCAAGGTCAGAAATCCCGAAATAAGAGCTTCTTGATGGCCAGCTGGTATCGTAAGGTGTAGGCTCACCGAGATAATCGAAACCTGTCCAAACAAATTCGCCAATTACCCATGGCTTATCGTCCTGCAGCACAAAATCATCATCAGGCAGGTTAGACCAGCTGCAGTATTCCATATCGTATGAAGAAGACTGAAAATCAGGGTATTGCTTATCTGCTCCTTTTTCTACCGGGAATTTGTATATGCCTCTCGAACTTACAGTTGAAGCGGTTTCTGAACCAAGGATAAAACCCTGCGGAAAAGCCTTATTGGCCTCCTCATACAAATGTACGCGGTAATTTAATCCCGGAATATCCAACAATGCGCCGAAACCCGATTGCATGGTGGCCTTAACCTGATCCATCCCAACAGTTACCGGCCTAGTTGGATCTTCGCGGTGAAAGATTTCCTGTAACCATTTTGCTCTTTTTACCCCCTCGGCGCCAAACTGATCGGGCACTTCATTTCCTGAACTCCACATCACAATGCAGGGATGGTTTTTATTGGCCTGTACAAGATTCACGACATCCTTTTCTGCATCGGTATCGAAATACAGGTGATAGCCATTTTCGACCTTGGCTTTTGCCCATTCATCAAAACTTTCTGCCAGGAACATAAAACCCATTTCATCACAAAGCTCCAGCTGCTCGGGCGAAGGCATGTTGTGCGCGCTTCTGATGGCATCGCAGCCCATCTCTTTTAAAATGGTAAGTTGTCTTTTCAGCGCCGCTGTATTAATCGCCGTTCCCAATGGACCTAGATCGTGGTGCAAGCAAACCCCCTTAAACTTGCGCACCTGACCGTTCAGACTAAAACCCGTACCTGCAGTGTATTTTATTTCCCTGATCCCAAAACGGGTGCGCACTACATCTTTTGGTATATTTCCTTCGTAAAGGGTTGAAACGGCAGCGTAGAGATAAGGATTTTCAGGGCTCCACAGATGTGGATTTTGTACCGCTATATTTTGATCTGCTTCGCTACCAAAAATTGATTTTGCCGTATCTACCGCCACCTGATGACCTAAACTGTCTAAAATCCTTGTCACCAGTTTTAATCCTTTGCCGGTGAATCTGGTTTTGAGGTTAACCTTGGCAAATTCTTTTTTTATAAGCGGTGTAGTAATGGTAATTCCCCATTGATCGATACTTTTATTGTCTTTAATAATGATATGCACATTACGGTATAAACCTGCCCCGGGATACCAACGCGAAGATTTAGGTTTATTCTGCAATTGGATCGCCAGCACATTATCCTTCGCCCTTAGCGCATTGGTAATATCGATATAAAAGTAGTTGTAACCGTAGTTCCACTGCCCTACCAGTTTCCCATTCAGGTAAACACGGGGTTCACTCATGGCACCATCAAGCTGCAATAAAACTTTTTGATTGGATTGAATTACAGGCAGATTCAGATTCTTCCGGTACCATCCTTCGCCAATATAGGGCAAAGCCCCGGTTCTACCGGTTTTTTCGGTGGCCTTGGTTTCATTATTCTGCATAATGGCAGTTACCTGCTTATCAATTTCCTTATCAAAGGGACCACTAATGGCCCAATCGTGCGGTACCGTTACGGTTTCCCAGCGTGTATCGTTAAAACCAGGTTCAATAGCGGCAGGAAAACTCCCTTTCGAAAACTTCCAGCCTTCATCTAACAGTACTTCTGTTCGTTGGGCAACAGCATTAAAGTAAAAAAGGTTAAGCGCTAAAACGGTAAAAAATATTTTTCTAAATAGGGACATGTATAGAAATGATTACTTATAATAAATAGATGATCTTCATTAGTCGGGATTTAACTGGTCCGGATTACAAATCCGGACCAACATCATACCAACAGCATATTAGGGTAAAAAGGCATCCATGGCAACTGTTGGTTTGCCCGAATCATCAAAAGCGCCTAACTTATAATCTTTCCAGCTGTTGTAAGATTGTGGCTCCCAGTAGAAAACGCCAAGGCCTTTATTGTTTGGCAACGACTTATTCTTCGCCATCAAATCTTTAATAAAATCCCTGCAGGCAGCAGCGTCACTAACCGGCATCCCCAGTTCGCAAATCATTATTTCTGAACCGTAACGCGAAATCATATCATTCATGTTGGCTAAACACTGTGTATTTTTTGCAGCCCAGTCGCTTGCCGAAGGATACATCGACATACCAATTACATCCCATTTGGCTCCATTGTTTTTCAATCCATCGAAAATCCAGCGGAACAAGCCGTTATCATAACCATTGGAAATATGCACCACTACCTTAGTGGTCGGATCAACCGCTTTAACGCCATTGTAGCCGGATAGTACCAGATCGGCAAAGTTTTTCATATTTACTGAGGCTTTCCCGTCATTCCACAACATGCCATTATTGGTTTCGTTGCCCACCTGTACCCATTCCGGCACAATTTTATTGTTTTTTAAAACCGTTAATACCTCTACGGTATGGTTGTATACCGAAGTTTTTAAGGTAGCAAAATCCTGATTCGCCCAGGCGGCAGGCTTATTCTGCTGACCAGGATCGGCCCACGAATCGCTATAGTGAAAATCGATCAGCAAACGCATATTGGCAGCTTGTGCGCGCTTAGCCTTAGCCAATACATCTGCCGTATTGCAATAACCCGATGAAGGATTTACCCAAACCCGTAAACGGATGGTATTCATCCCCTTATCTTTCAATATTTTAAAAATATCTTGCTGTTCGCCGGCGTTGTTGTAAAACTTTTTACCTGCAGCTTCCATTTCGGTAATCCAGCTTACATCGGCACCTTTGGCATAAGTACCCACCGGATCGGGTGCAGGATAAAGCTGCGTTTCACCTTTAACATTTTTTTTGCAGCTCACATTGGCCGTAATTAACAAAGCAATTAGTGCAAAACATTTCATGCGTTTTATATTTTTTATGGTTAACATAATCATTTTATTTTACTGAATAGGTATAATTTCCATCTCCTGCACTTAAATCTAAAGTAACAGTGTATACACCTGTTTTGGCTACCGGAATATTGATACCGCCCCAGGTTGGTGCGCCTGCATAAACCAGAGCTCCGCTTGCATCTACTTTGTAACTGATATCGTAACCACCATTACAGGTAAAAACGAAGGTTTTTCCGGCAGTTAAGGCTACATTTGCCGCCACCCATTTACCGGTACCGGCATTGTACACCATTGGGGTTGATGAAGTGCTCCATCCGTTATCATCGCCAGAAATGAAAAACTTAACTGGCGTGTAAGAAATGGTTAAAGCATCTACATCGGCATTCACTTTCATGTAAGCTGGCGAAGGGGTTAGCCACAAATTGCCACCGCCCAGGCTCATGGTTGTAGCCGAAGTGCCCCAGCCATAAACCTTTGCAGGTTCTTTTGAGGATACCAATTGAAAGCCGTCACCTCCCCATCCATCGGCATTTGGCAGGTTCAGGTATCCCTCATATTTCGAATTGAATTTCGATGAGGTTAAAATCAACCCATTGGTACGCACTTCAGGCGTTTTCCATGAATTGCCGCCCCTAATCAGCAACGCAGGATATTCGACAGTTGCTTTGTAAGGATTTACGGTAAAAGTAATGGTCGAGTAGATGGGTTTAATGCTCGAGGCAACCCCGGTATTTTGTGTAACCTCGGCCTTTAACCGTACCGCTAAAGTGCTAACCGCACCTGTAGGTAAATTAAGCTGAACACCAGCCAATGCATTTAAATCGGCACCTGTATAAACTTTTTCCAATGCTCCGGCCGGCAATTTTACCTCTATGGCATTGCCCCAGGCATTGGCACCACTGGTATCAGATGGCAGATCGAAAGCTAAAGAATAAGTTGGTGTTATGCTTACACCGAAGTTGGCAGCTTTAAAACTAAAGGTAATTACCTTTTCGGCATCGTTTGCAGCCGTTAGAACCACCGCTCCTGCTGAGCTTTTAAAGGCCAGCGAAGCTGAAGCCGGAGGCGTTACCACATTGGTACTCGCATCTTTTTTACAGGCAGATAAAATGCTGCAGAAAAGAAAAATAATAGAAAATGGCTTAAATATCGTTTTCATGCTATATAAAATTAATAACCTGTATTTTGACGTAAATTTGGATTGGCCGAAAGATCGGTTGGTGGCAATGGATAAAGGTTATACTTGCTGTTTACAGCCGTACCTGCTTTAACCCCACCTTTCCAGGCCCATAAGTAGGCAGCGGTAGTAAATTTGCCAAAGCGGATCAAATCGGTCCTTCTGGCCGCCTCATACCAAAGCTCCCGTCCACGTTCATCAAGAATAAAATCGGTGGTTAAGGCACTCGAAGTAATGTTACCGGCTGTGCTGCCATTGTATGCCCTCGTACGCAATTTGTTTACATAATCTAACGCAGTTGCTAAACTACCACCCGATCCACCGCGTAAAACAGCTTCGGCATAAGTTAAATAGGTTTCGCCCAGGCGGAAAAGTGGAAAATCGATATCCGAAAAATCTTTAGCCACATCCTGGTGTGGTGCAGGTCCGCCAGAACGGGTTTTGTTCCGGTATTTGGTGCTCGAATAGCCATCGGTAGAAGTATAAAGATCATTTACTTCCATATTTTGCCCCGACATGTAAAATTGTGCCCTGGTATCGGTATTACCTGATTTATCGGCAAATAGATTTACAAACTGTTGGGTAATGCGTAAACCACCCCAGTTACCGTTAGATCCTGAAACATCAGCGGGCACACCTGCCGGACCATGCATTAAATAAGTTGTACCCCCATAGTTCTGGGTACTGGTACCATCATAATTAATGGTAAAAATATTTTCATCGGTATTTAAGTGGTTATCCGCAATGGTTAATTCGCGGTAATTGCCATGAAGGGTGTAACCTGCGGCAGTAATTTTATTGCAATAGGTAATGGCATCGGTATAGCGCGCCGTTCCGGTATATACCTCGGCATTCAGGTAAATCCGGCTCAGCAAAGCCCAGTCTGCAGCCCTATCTGCACGGCCATACTCATTGGCTTTGGGTGCTGCAAGGTCGTTTTCTATGGCCTTTAATTCAGATTCTACATAAACAAACAGATCTTTCCGCTGAATTTGCTTTGGCAGGTCTTTTCCTCCAATTTCAGTTGTTTCGGTTACCAGTGGCGGATTGCCATAAATATCCATCAGCACAGCATACTGGTAAGCCCTGATAAAACGCGCTTCAGCCCTGAATTTACGTACCTGATCGGCATCAGCACCTGTTATTCCCCTTTTACTCAGGTTATCATCAGAAGATTGGTTGATAAAATCATTGCACAAGGTGATCTGGAAGAAAGAACGGTAATACAGGCCATTGATGATCGAGTTGATTGACGACCAGCTTAATTCATGCAAGCCCTGAATACCGGCATCATTTTTCCACGACCATACCGCTTCATCGGTGGTTAATTCCTGTAAATTCCAGTACAGGCGTAAAAAATCTGAGTTACCTTCGTCTTTAATAATTTCTGAAGGAATATCGGGCTGCCCTACTGATGCATTTCCGGTAAGCGCAAAAGCACCATACACTTTGGCTAAAGCCTGTTTGTAACCTGCGGCACTGGTATAAACCTTATCTGCCGTTAAATCGTTGGTGGGTACCAAATCTAATTTGTTGCACGATGTGGTAAAAATTACAGCTGTGCAGGCAAGTATGAAGAGTTGTAAAACACGCGGTTTCATATATTTTTTGTTAAAGCAGTTCATGGTTTAGTAATTAAGGTTTAAGCCTAAAGAAAATACACGGGGCCTTGGATAGATGTTATTATCTACACCGGAAGCCACTTCTGGATCGAGTCCTTTATATTTGGTAACCACAAATACATTTTGCACACTGCCAGTAAGTTGAAGATTGGCCTTACTTTTAAACAGCTGACCAAAAGAATAACCCAGGTTCAGGTTATCCATGCGCAGGAAAGAAGCATTCTGCACGTAATAATCACTCAGCAATTGCTGGCCTTTAAAATTGGTGGTCAGATAATTGGGCGAGCCATTTAAAATAACCGCAGTGCCCAAAATCTGTGTAAGGTTGCCACTTTGACTAAAGTTGTTATTGTACACGTAATTCCCCAGGTTAGCCCGTAAAGTGAAAGACAGGTTCCATTTTTTATAGCTCAGGTTATTGCTAAAACCCAGAAACACTTTTGGATCGGCCTGTTTACCTTTCTTAAAATCGCCTGGACTAATGATGCCATCACCATTCTGATCTACATACACCCCTTCAATCGGGTTTCCTGCCTGATCGTAAACCTGTTCGAACAGGTTAAATGTATTTTTTGGTCCGCCAACAGCATTAATAAATGCATTTTGCCCACCAACACCGCCTGCAACGGTACCACTCGGGAAGCCCGCATAATTCGGATCGTTCGGCACCACGGTTAAATTGGTAATGGTATTTTTGTTATAAGTAGCATTAAAGCTGAAATTCCAATCGAAATCTTTCGCTTTAACCGGGTTAAAATTCAAGGTAAGCTCTACCCCTTCATTTTTCATATCGCCCACATTAACTACAGCCGTAGCGGCAAAATTGGTTCCGGCAGGTTGTGGAATCCGGTTTAACAAATCGCTTGTTTTTTTCTGGTAAACATCCAAACTACCGGTAATGCGGTTATCGAAAAGGCCAAAATCCAAACCAATGTTTGCTGTTGCCGTTTCTTCCCATTTGATGTTGGCAATGTAGGCACTCGGACGGTACATCTGGTAAAAGCTATTGCCAAATTGATATTGTGCATTAAGTGTACTTAAACCATAGGTAGATAAGTAGCCATAATTATCAATCCCATCCTGCTGACCGGTTATACCGTAACTGGCGCGCAGTTTCATGGCCGAAATAGCTTTGATATCTTTTAAGAACGATTCGTTTTTAACCGTCCAGGCTAAAGCTACAGATGGGAAAACACCGTATTTATAAGCAGGTCCGAAACGGGATGAACCATCACGGCGAACCGTTGCCGTTAATAAAAGGCGTTCATCGTAATTGTAGTTTAACCGGCCGAAATAAGAAATTAAACGGTATTGCGGTTTGTTAGTGGCAAAAGCAGGATCCGAATTGGGTACTTTAGTGCCATAAGCATCAAAAGACGGATAAAAATATTGGGTAGTTAAGTAATCGTTGTACGAATAACCCGCTGTTGCATCTATCCTGCTCTTGATCGATTTAAATTCTTTGATATAGTTGAGGTAAAAATCTACCACCGTATTTCTCCGGTTAGTTTTGTACTGGTTATTTACCCCTTTGCTTAAAATAGATTCGGCCGCATTCGGATCTACATATACCGTTCCCTTACCCGATGCTACATCGTAACCGGCATTAAAATTGGCATGCAGTTCCGGTAAAAAGTGAAACTGATAGTCGAGTTGGATATTACCGATACTGCGCAAAGGTTTAGCGCGATCTTCGCGTTGTTCCAAAAGACCAACAGGGTTACGCCCTACCAGGTTAACCAAACCTGTTGGGCTGGTCGGATCGAGCCACTCCCAGTAACCGTTATAATCTGCACGGTTGGTATAGGTAGCCTGTGTAGGATCGAAATTCACCGCTCCACCAATAGCTGATGTATTAGCGAAACGGGTTTTCTGCATACTCCCCTTTAAGTTCAGGTCTACTTTTAAATGGTTATCAAAAAAGCGTGGATTCAATATAAATGCAGCAGATTTTTTTTCCAGCTGATCAGTTCTTAAAATACCGCTCTGATTCTGGTAGCCGATAGATAAACGGTAAGGCAATTTCTTTATTCCACCGCTAATACTGATGTTATTATCAGTCGAAATGCCATCCTGGTAAATCAGGTCCTGCCAGTTTGTATTAAAACTGCCTAACATGGCTTTTTGCGCCGTAGTACCATTTGCATTTACAATCGATCTGATTTGATCTGCACTCAGTACATCCAGCTGTTTAACAATTTTCGAAATCGAATTAACTGAATTGAAACTCACTTTTAGTCCATCGCTCAAACCCTTTTTAGTAGTAATGATGATTACCCCATTTGCTGCCCTGGCACCATAAATGGCCGCTGCCGAGGCATCCTTTAGTACGGTAAAAGTTTCAATATCATTCGGATTGATGAAACTGAGTGGGTTTGATGCGCCCGAAACCCCTCCATTTTCTAGTGGAACACCATCAATTACAAACAAAGGATCGTTACTGGCATTAAGCGAAGAACCACCGCGAATACGGATGGTGCTACCACTGCCCGGCTGACCGCTGTTAGAAGTAATGGCGACCCCCGAAACCTTACCCGATAACATCTGCTCAGGCGTGGTAATGTTTCCTTTTTGGAAATCCTTTACTCCCACCACTGCTACCGAACCGGTCAGATCCTGCTTTCTGGTTGTTCCATAACCTACTACAACCACATCATTTAAGGTAGCTGCATCTTCGGTTAAGGTAACCGTTAAAATCGTGGTTTTCGATACCGGAATCTCACGTGTTTGGTAACCCACTGAGCTAAATTCCAAAATTCCGGCTTTTGCGGGAATCTTGATACTGAAACTACCCATTCCATCTGTTGAGGTGGCAATATTGGTACCCTTTAATCGAACACTCACGCCGGGCAATCCCAGATTATCAGGAGCCGATTTCACCACACCTGAAATGGTAGCCTGCTGCGCAAAAAGATATCCGTGGGTAAAAATCAAAAGTAAAAGCATCAACATACGCTTGTTACCATTGAAGAAAGATGTAAAAATGTGCATAGAATATTATGGTTAGAATTATTAGGACAAATGAACAGGATATGCCTCAATTGGCTTTGTGCTATTGTTCATATCTTTTGTGCTAACAGACATATTATATACATTTTAAGGGATTGGAGCAGGTTTTTACTGGGAATGACGATCGTCTACGAGTGATGCTAAAGTATGATCCCTGCCACGATCCGTCAAACATCCCCCCTTGCCGTGATCTGTCATTCCCGTGAAAACGGGAATCTCTAAAGCGGTGTATCAACCCAGCTAAAGTGTTAAGATTCCCAGTCAAGCTGGGAATGACGATTGTCTACGAGTGATTCTCTAGTATACTTTCTAACACGATCTGTCAAGCATCCCCCCCTGCCACGATCCGTCATTCCCGTGAAAACGGGAATCCTAAAGCAAATATAATTTTAGCCAAAACATTGAGATTCTCACGCCAGCTGGGAATGACATTGCTATTCTGATTCGTAAAAAATAAATTATATTTACCCCATCAGAACCTTCTGACGAAACACCAAATGATTGCTCCAATTAGAACCATTTTCCTCCTACTTTTTATTCTATCTCTGGGAAATGTGCAGGCCCAGCAATTAAGGTTTAAACAGGTAAGTATAGAAGATGGCTTATCGAACAGCACCATCGAATGTATTTTTCAGGATCATAGGGGCTTTATCTGGTTCGGTACACGCGATGGACTGAATAAGTACGATGGCAATCAGATTAAAGTCTATAAACACGATAAAAAAGCCAACAGCATAAGCGATAATTTTATCAGGTGCATATTTGAAGATAAAAACCATACCCTTTGGATCGGTACCTCAGATGGATTAAACAAATTTAATGCCCAACAGGATAACTTTACAGTTTACCGCACCAAAGAGCAAAATGTCCTAACCAACAACGCTGTTACATCTATTACTGAAACTGCCAAAGGCATTTTGGTTGGCACTTATGGCAGCGGATTAAACCTGCTCCATGCAGATCGTTTTACTTTTAGCCGTTATCCCTTTAAAGCACCGGCTAAAACCGGCCGTGAAGATTACATTAACGATATTTATAGCGATACCAATGGAAATATCTGGATGGCAACCGATGCCGGGATCCGTATATTAAACCTTAAAACAGGATTAGCCAATGCCTTAAGCGCATTAAGCAACAAATCTTTCAGAGCGATAAGAAAAGCAAAAGACGGCTCTTTCTGGCTGGCCACCGAAGAAAGTGGTCTGATTCACTATATCCCTGGCAATAATTCGGTCAAAAGCTACCAACACCTCGAAACCAGCAAAAACAGCCTGGGTAGTGATCTGGTAAGGGCCATTGCCTTCGATAAGCAAGACAATATCTGGATTGGTGGAATAAATGGAGGCCTAGATCATTTAAATCCTAAAACCGGAACCTTTACCCATTACCAAAACGAACCCGGAAACCCATCAAGTTTATCGCAACGTACGGTTTCGGCCCTGTTTGTCGACAGGCAGGAAAATTTGTGGATTGGCACACATCGCGGGGGTGTAAATCTTTATAGTCCGCAGGCAGAAAAATTTAATCTCGTAAGGCAGGAGCACAACAAAAACAGTTTAAGCTATAACGATGTAAAGGCCTTTCTCGAAGACCGGAGTGGTAATATTTACGTTGGCACCGATGGTGGCGGTCTTGACATTTACAACCGGACTAATAAAACCTTTTCGCACTACCGTTACAATCCTTTCAACACCAATACCATTGGGGCTGATGCCGTGCTCGATATAGCAGAAAGCCATAACGGGCAAATATTAGTGGGCACCTGGGGAGGTGGTCTTAACCTCATGCACCGCGATGGTACGTTTACCCGTTTTAACCATAATCCCGCAAATCCAACATCCATCTCCTCTGATTATGTGCAGAAAACCTTCGAAGACAGCAACAAAAATATTTGGGTAGGTACATACTATGGCGGCCTCAACCTTTTTGATGCACAAAGCCAGCAATTTAAGCGGATCGAAAAAGGCAATAACGGCACGCGGCTTATTGGTAACAATGTGGTTTCGATTAATGAAGACCAATACAAAAACCTGTGGATTGGTACCGATGATGGTGGTTTAAACTGCTACAACCTGAAAACACAGGTATTTACCCATTATTTTATGGGCAGCGGTAAAAGGCCCGATCTGCGTGTAATTTTTATTGACAGTAAAGGCGTTCTATGGATTGGTCAGGCGGGTTTGTATCTATTTAACCACAGCCAGAATAAATTTGAACTGTATACCACAAAGGCCGGCCTCACTACCGAATTTATAAAAGGTATAACCGAAGATACAAAAGGTAATTTCTGGATTTCGACTGCAAAAGGGCTAACCAAATTTAACCCGCAAAATCATAGTTTTAAAAAATACAATACCGGCGATGGCTTACAGGGATTAGAATTTGAAACCAATGCCTATTTAAAAGCCAGAAACGGTGAAATGTTTTTTGGGGGAACCAAAGGTTTCAACTCCTTTTTTCCCCAAGATATTAAAACCAATAAATTCATTCCGCCGGTTTACCTTACCGAATTCAGGATTTTTAACCAACTGATTTTACCCCATGAAAGTGGTTCGGTGCTCGAAAACGACATCAGTTATACCAAAGAAATCTATCTCGATTACGATCAGGCTACAATATCTTTCCGTTTTGCTGCCTTAAATTATGTAGCTAACGAGAATAACAATTATGCCTATAAATTAGAAGGTGAAGATGATAACTGGATCGATATCGGGCATGCCCAACAGGCATTTTACACCAACCTTGATCCGGGCACTTATACCTTTAGCGTAAAAGCTGCTAACAATGATAATGTTTGGAACAATACAGGCACATCAGTAAAGATTGTAATTTCGCCTCCTTTTTGGGGCACCTGGTGGTTTAGGTTATTGGTTATAGCCACTACCCTTTACCTCATTTATGCAGCACTCAGCTTTAAACGCAGGCTGGAGATCAGGAAAATCGAGGAAGAAAAAAGGGAAGAAATGCACCAGACACAGCTTCAGTTTTTCACCAATATTTCGCATGAGTTCCGCACGCCGCTTTCGTTAATACTTGGGCCTATTGAGCGTTTACTAAAAGAAGATACCCAGGAAAATTTCCAAAACTATTACCAGACCATACACCGGAATGCCAACCGTTTGTTAAGGCTGATTAATGAATTGATGGATTTTAGAAAAACTGCTTCCGGTGCGTTAAAACTAAATGTGGTAAATGGGAACCTAAACCTGTTTATTGATGAAGTGGCTGAAGAATTTTCGGACATGGCAGCAGAAAAATCAATCCGTTTTACTGTAGAGAAGGAAAACCTCCCGGCTGATATCTGGTTCGACAGGCAGGTAATCGAAAAAATTATCCTTAACCTGATCAACAATTCGCTTAAATACACCCAAACAGGAGGTAATTTAAAGCTCGAGATTTTTACAGATACAACCCGTTTACAATCGGCTTTTGAGCACCAGCTGATTGTAAAAAGCGATTATGAAGCAAAGACCTACATTTACCTTCGTGTAATTGATAGTGGTATCGGCATTTCAAAAGAATCTATCCAGCACTTGTTTGAACGTTATTACCGCATTACAGAAACGCATTTGGGCTCAGGCGTGGGACTTGCTTTTGTAAAGAGCCTAACCCTTTTGCATAAGGGATTAATACAGGTATCGAGCGAGCGGAATAAAGGAACGGAAATCATTATTGGTATCCCTTACAAACAGGAAGACTACAGCCTGGCAGAGCAATTTAGCCCACAAACAGAAGCGGGCGGCACACGGTTAGAAAGTATCAGCTACGGCTCAGAAAGCGAAATACTGGTTCAAAATACACCAACAACTAGCACGGCTAACGAAACCCGCATTCTGATTGTAGATGATAACGAAGAACTCAGAACCTTTTTAAAAGATACTTTAAGTCCAGCTTATCAGGTTATCGAAGCTGTTGACGGCCATACCGGCCTTGAGCAGGCCCGAAAAGAACTACCCGATTTAATTATCAGCGATGTGATGATGCCCGGCATGAACGGAACGGAATTTTGCCGTTTGGTTAAAGATGATATTGAAACCAGCCACATCCCCTTTTTAATGCTTACCGCTAAAAACAGCGTAGAGGCCGAAATAGAAGGAGCCGAATCAGGGGCAGATTTGTATTTTACCAAACCTATAAATATTAACCTGCTCGGCTTAACCATTAAAAATATTTTTGAGCAAAGGCAAAAACTGAAAGATCATTACTTAAAGCATAAAGATACCGAACCTAAAGCACTGGCACACTCAGAAAAGGATAAAGCCTTTTTAACCAAATTACTGGCCATCATCGATGCAGAAATGATTAACCCTGAAATGGATATCGATTACCTCTGTAAAGAAATCGGCATGAGCAGAACCAAACTTTATCAAAAAATAAAATCCATTACCGGACAATCTATCGGTGAATTTGTGCGATCAGCAAGGCTTAGAAAAGCTATTGAAATTATGAAAAACGAAGATGTATTAATGACCGAAGTGATGTACCGCATCGGTATACAAACGCAATCGTATTTTACAAAGGCATTTAAAAAAGAGTTTGGCGTTACACCAACAGGCTATATGCAAAACCTAAAGCCATAACTACTGCAAGAAAAGTAAAAAAGCCCTTCAATCCTGAGAGGGCTTTTTCATAGTCGTCTATCCCTATAAGTAGGAACCCAAAACTAATTAATGCGTTTAATATTTTTGGCGTCTGAATAAACTGAACAGAAAAAAAATAAAGTTTAATTCAGAGAGTTTTTTAGGTACTAATTAAGTTTAAACGCCATTGAACGGCCTACTCTACTCCTCTCGCATTTACCGGAATAGTGTAGAGCGATTTTGAAGCAGTTATGAAAAGGATATTTCTTTGTTTTCCACCAAAGCAAATATTTCCGCACCATTCTTCTGGTATATCAATGTGGCCAATTAATTCGCCCGATGGTTTGTAGATATTCACACCTTTTCCGGTTACATACAGATTGCCATCGGTATCGAGAGTCATCCCATCCGAGTGCTGGTTTAAAAACAGGGTTTGGTTGCTTAAAGAGGCATCAGGCTCAATGTTATAGCGGTAAGTTTTGTTGGCTTTCATATCAGCTACATACAAAAACTTTCCATCTGGTGTGCCCACAATTCCATTAGGTTTCAAAACATTATCGGCAGCTACAACAGCTGTTTTCTTACCTTTCGGCAGATAATACACCCTTTGAGGTTCAATTTCAGGAGATTTACGCGTCCAGTAATCGCGCTGATAATAAGGGTCGGTAAAATAAATACCGCCTTTTGCATCTAGCCAGATATCGTTTGGACCATTTACTTTTTTACCTTCAAAATCACTGAAAAGTACCGTAATCTTTTTATTTTTATCTATCGACCAGATTTCGTTGTGCTCGTCGGCGCAAACAATTAAATTGCCTTTTTTATCAAAATAAGTACCGTTGGCCCGGCCCGATTTATCCATATATACCGTCAGTTTACCATCTGTTCCATATTTCCAGATTTTATCGTTTGGCTGATCGGTAAAAAAAACATTGCCTTGCTTATCTACCGAAGCACCTTCGGTAAATTTAAACTGCGATGAAACCAGTTTTAAGCTATCCTGAACAAAAATGTTTTGTTTCGGGGTTTGCGCAACTGCCGCTAAACTAATGGCCGAAAATGCCAGCGCGAAAAAATATCTTTTCATTAATGATGATTTGATTAGACTTAAAGGTTACCAACCTGTAAGGTCTATAAAAATATTAACTTACGCGCTTTCCTTTGAGTAACATATTTAGTGCATCGTTTAATGTTCCGGCCTTTTGTACTTCACCTTCGTTTACGAAATAAATCTCATCGGCATTTTCGATGGTATTTAAACGGTGTGCAATAATAACCAGGGTGGTTTCTTTCGACAGCTTATTTAAAATGCTGCCCAAAAGTTGTTCGGTTATGGTATCGATATTCGCCGTGGCTTCATCTAAGATCAACAGTTCGGGGTTGCGCAGCACAGCGCGCATAAAGGCTATTAACTGCTTCTGTCCTAAACTAATGCTATCTGCTAAAGAGTTGATTGGTGTATTCAATCCTTCATCAAAAATGGCCAGCAGGGCATTTAAATTGGCTTCTTTAATTATTTTCTCCAGTTCCTCATCACTAACATGCTGGTACTGACTATTGCCGTACAGGATATTATCTTTCACTGTTCCGGTAAATAAAAAGGGCTCCTGTAAGATAAAGCCTATTTTTTGTGTACGCTCAGCCGTCGAAAATGAACGGATATCTTTGCCATTTAGCAGCACCGTACCTTTAGTAGCATCATATAAGCGCGAAATTAAAGAGGCCGTAGTGGTTTTGCCGCCACCAGTTGGCCCAATTAGCGCATAAGTTTTACCCTTCTCGAATTTGAGGTTAATGTTGTGCAAAATCTCTTTCGATTCATCATAAGAAAAATGTACGTTTTTAAACTCGAGCAAAGCATCAGACGATGCAGTTTCTTTATCTTCGATCTGCTTTAAATCGCTTTCGAGTGTTAAGATCTGCGAAATACGGTCCCAGCTGGCCATTGCTACCTGAAAACTCGTCCAAAGGGCTGCCAGTTGCCGCAATGGATTGTAAAAATTGGTGGTGTAAGCAATATAACTCACCAATAAACCCAATGTAAAACTGCCTGCAGAGATCAAATAAATACCAAATAACAGCGTAATCAGTTGTGCTGTGCTTGATAAGAGCCCGTATACCGGTACAAAAATGTTGTTAGCCAAACCTGCAGCAATAGCAGTTTTATAGTTTTGTTTGTTGGCCTCATCAAAACGTTTCCTGAAATAATCGCGCCGGTTAAAAGCAATAATCACCTTAAAATTATTCAGGCTTTCCTGAATTTCGGCACTCATACCGCCTATACTTTTTAAGTTTACAGCATTTTTCCGTTTAACCCAGGGTGATAGGGTGATGGTGAAAAGTACAATCCCTACAGCAGGCGCCAGTGTTGCTGCACCCAATTCGAAATTGATGGAAAGCAGGAAAATACCTGCACCAATCATGGTTGCAATGCTACTGATAAACTGCATGAGCGACTGTGAAAAAAACTGGTTTACTTTATCTGTATCGTTATTTACCCTCGAAATCAGGTCGCCAGCCTTGTTTTCATTAAAAAATGAAACCGGAAACTCCTGCAGTTTGTTAAAAATGGCATTACGCAAGGTATACAACATCCGCTGACCTATCCCGCCCATTAATTTGGTTTGCGTATAGCCCGTAACCATTGCAACCATATACATGCCCAGCAAGATGCCACCAAAAACGAGTACACCATGAAACTGCTTGGTGCGAATGTAAGTATCAACGGTGTGGCCGACCAGCAATGGCCCCAATAGTAGCAGACCTGAGTTAATTAAAATAATAACAAGCGCCAGCCAAAGGTTTTTACGCTCGGCCGAGATCAGTTTAAGCAGGTTATTAAGCGATTTAAAAGTCGATTGCTTCTCGCGCTTTTCGCTAAGCTGATTAAGATTGTAGTTCATAGTTACTGGTGCTCTGTTGTGAATTGTAAATCTGAACGTACTCAGGACTGCTTTTCAGCAATTCCTGATGGGTTCCTTCTGCAATAATTTCGCCCTGCATCAGCAAAATTACTTTATCATAATGTTCAACAGAAGCTATTTTTTGGGTAACGGAAATCAGGGTTAAACCGGGATAATTTTGCTGAATGTTGGCTAAAATCCTTTTTTCAGTGTTGGTATCTACCCGTGCAGTAAAATCATCGAGCAGCAAAACCTTAGGATTGAGTGCGAGTGCACGCGCCAGCATAATGCGCTGTTTTTGTCCACCCGACAGGCTGCTGCCCCGCTCAGAGATAATGGTGTTTAACTGATCGGGCAATGCCTCCACAAAATCTTTAAGCTCGGCTGTGGCTATGGCTTTGGCCAAAAATTCATCGGTAACGGTATCGCTAAAGGCAATATTTTCGCGGATGCTCATGTTAAACATAATGCTATCCTGAAATACAAAACCTACCTGCTTGTGAAACTCTTCCTGGTTATAATTTTTAATTTCGTGGCCATCAAACAGTACTTCGCCGCTTTCGGGCTCAATTAAACCGGTTAAAATATAAAGCAGTTGCGTTTTACCTGCTGCTGTTGGGCCAATAATGGCCGTTTTAGAACCTGCTTTGGCAGTAAAAGAAACGTCTTTTAAAATAGGTTTTTGTCCAAAGTTTAAGCTGATATTCTTTCCCGCTACCGCGCCCTCCAATGTGGTGGTTAAGGTACCAGGATGATTAACTTCTGCGGCGTTTAATACACTTTCAATACGCTGGTAAGAAGCTGTAGCCTGGGCAATAACATTGCTCATGAAACCTATAACCAAAATAGGAAAAATAATGAGCGACAGGTAGCTGCTAAAAGCGGCAAACTCACCCAGGCTCATCGAATCGGTGATTACAAAATGACCTCCCAAAACCAGAATACATAAGCCCGATAAATTGGAAACAAATATGATGATGGGAATAAGACCGGCAAAAAGGCGCAGAATAGAAAGTCCTAAATCCCTGGCTTTGGCGTTTGCATCTAAAAACTTATTGTATTCGAGTTGTTGCGAGTTAATAACGCGGATTAAAGCCGAACCTAAAATACTCTCACTGATTACTTTATTTAACCAATCGATTACTTCCCTGCTCTTTTTAAAAAGCACCCGTACCTTGCTCAACACAAAGAAAAAAGCCCCGCCAATAATGGGTACAATGGCAATAACACAAAGTGCCAGTTTCCAGTTGATACTTAAAAGCAGGATACTTGCACCTAGAATTAAAAAGATAGAAGAACAGATAGAAACAATGGCCTGCGAAACAAACATCTTAATCGAATCGGCATCGGCGGTAAGGTTGGTTAACAACTTTGAGGGATTGGCCTGAATGATATAAGCGTGGCTCTGCCTCGATATCTGATCAGAAAGTTTAGTCCTCAAATCGCGCGCTACCCGCTCTGATGCATAGGTTTGTACAATACTCTGCAAATAAGTAAAGATAAAAACCAGTGCAATGGCACCGGCAAATTGAAGCAGAATAGATTGAAGGTGAAATGTTTTGTTGGTATAAGAGTCGATTCCGTGTGCAATGATTTTGGGTAAGAGCAGGTTTATACCATTACTAAGCAAGGCAAACAGGATCAGCATTAATATCAGGCCGCGGTAATTTCCCAATAAACTGAAAATACTGGGTTTCTTGGCTGCTTTGGGTTTTTCCATTCAACGAGGTACCTTAAATTGTTGACCTCAAATTTAACCCAATTATTTGATTTCGTTTGTAAGAAAATTATGAATAAACGATTGAATAATTGAATTATTGAATGAGCGAATGTATATGCAAACCCTCACTCAATAATTCGCTCACTTTAATTATTGGCACTCCCAACAATTAAACAGTTTAACAATTTGAGCAATTAACCGCTATTTGCTTTCCTTCAAAACCATATCAATGGTGATGGCAGTAGCTACAATGGCCACTTTCTGGTCGCTCTCTGCGTAATTGGGATCAATAGAAACATTATACTTATCGGCCGTAGTGAATATTTCTTTCATCGCCCCAGCCCATTTCTTGTTAATTTTACCCAGTTCGGCACCTGCATTATTGGTGATATTAAAATTCCAGGCTTTCCAATCGCCGGTTATTTTGGCAATCTCATCGCCCGAAACCGGGTTCGAAATGGTAAACGTAGGTTTAAAAAACTTAAATTTTTGTTTAATAATGCCCACTTCAACACCCATCGGATCGGTAACGGTAATCTTCGACATCCAGAAAGTCCAGCCTCTGCTAATGGTTGCCTGTAACTGGTCGTTTACATCCGTTATTTCCAGTTTAAAAGGCATCATGCGCTTATCAATTAATAAGGTCAGGGCCTTTTGCCAGCCACTAATGCGCTGTTTAATGATACCGATTTGTGCACCCTGGTCGTTGTAAACCTTGTACTCATTCGCAAACTTTAAGAAGTTTACTTTTTCGTCAATAAAATACTCGTCGCTTAGAAAAAATGTTGGAATCTGCTTATTCATATATGGATCATATTTAGATAAGCTGCTAAAATATATAAAAAATTTAATGAACACCCGCAATTTGGGAATCGGATGTTTTTTTTTAAAATTGAAGCGCAGGAATATTCGCTTTTTTTAAAGTACAGTCCTGCCATCCGCTTTACTGCGTGCCCGCTTCTGTCAGGGCTAAAAACCACAGGCTTATGCAGGGTAGACCGGCATAGTTGTACAAATTTGGTTGGCTAATCGTTATTAAAAATTTAAATCGGGCATAGCCTCTAAAGATTGTTACCTTTGCAGAGCAAAAGCCATTGAAGAAAATGGTTAAACCCACAAAAAATGATTGAAATAGGAAAATACAACGAATTAAGAGTATTAAGTAAAAGCGAAGCTGGTTTAAATTTAACCGATGGTGATAAAATGGTGATCCTGCCCTATGTTCACGTACCCAAAGGGCTCGAAATTGGCGATAATGTCTCTGTTTTCGTATTTGTACAAAAAGATGGCCGTTTAACGGGAACTACACAAAAAGCCTACGCCGAGGTTGGCGATTTTGCTTTTTTAAAGGTTGTATCGGACGAGGATGGCGTATTTATGGATTTAGGTATTGATAAAGACGTTTATGTTCCAGACCGTGAACAAAAAAGGCCGATGCAAAAAGGCTATAAATATGTAGTTTACGTCTACCTGGATGAAAGTAACGACCGTTTACTGGCTTCATCTAAACTTTACGATTTTGTAGAAGAAGAAAATTTCGATTTCGAAGAAGGCGACGAGGTAAGTTTATTGATTACCGAAGAAACCGACCTGGGTTTTAATGCCATTATTAACAATACTTACATTGGTTTATTGTACCACAACGAGGTTTTTGATAACATCCAGATTGGCGATACACGCAAAGGATGGATTAAAAAAATCCGTGTAGAAGGTAAAATTGATCTTACGTTACAGCCAAGTGGTTACGGCCATATTTTAGATTCGAAAGAAGTGATTTTAGCTGCACTTAAAAAGAGTGGCGGTGTAATTGAGCTGGGCGATAAAAGCTCCCCTGAAGAGATCTACCACCGTTTCCAGATCAGCAAAAGTGCATTTAAGAAAACCATTGGTTCTTTATACAAAGAGCGTTTAATTATGCTTTCTGATGACTCGATCAGATTGTTAAGCGATGATGATGCGGAGTAATTCCGTATCATTAGCCACAGATGCACAGATTTAACACGGATTATTTTTCTGTGTTTTCCGTGCATCAGTTACAATATTCAACCACAGATAAAAAGGATTAACACAGATTTAAATCTGTGTTTCCTCTACCTGAACGGTGGGCAGCTGTGGCAAAAAAACTTAGTGACTTTGTGTCTTAGTGGTAAAAAAATAATGACCTTTGGTCAGTCTAATATGTGGCTAAAAATCAATTCAGATTAAACTTCTCATTATTGATCTTAACTGCATTTGATGCCGAAATAATGGCCACAATCATAATCCCGATTGCAATGGCCAGGATAACCTGCATGGTAGAGTAAACCTTAGTGCCTGAAACAAAGATTTTCGAATCCTTAATCAGTTCATCACCTACCTTCGACTGGATTTTAATCAGAGCCGAAAGCTTATCGAAAGTTTGATGGGCAGCACTGCGTCCAACCGATTCGTAAACTTTTTTACCTTCTGCAATACCCAGGCTCAGCGCTTTATTTTCTAGTGCTTTCTGCACAGCAAGTGCATTTTTTAAATCGTTTAAGAAGCTTTTCTCCTGTTTTACCAGTAAGGTTAGCCCGTATTTATGCATTGCCGAATCAATTTTCTGATTATGCTGGTCTATTTTAGAAATGGTATGCGCAACAGGTATTGTACTATCCGTAATAAAAGCATCCTGGAGCACTTCATTTTTATGGTACAGGTTTTCAGCAATAAAATAAAGATCGGTTGCCGGCACCAGCCTGTCGTTATACATTGAAATAAAAGATTCGTTGATTTTCTTCACACTTTTATCTTCCAGAAAACGAATCAGCAGCGTACAGCACATGATGCAGAACAGCAAAAAGGCAATTTTAACTTTGTTTTTGAGGCTAAAAGCAAATTTCATAGTATAATTTGGTTAATATTTATTTTTAGTTAACCGTCACCCTGATCCGATAGCTATCGGATTTATTTCAGGGTCTCTCATTAAAACAAACTCCAAAATAATCAATCGAATGATCATCTTTAATAGTAATCTTCCTGTGCCGTCTTTGCAAAAAGCTGTGGCGCAAAATTGACTAAATATAGTTCTTTTTTTGCACGGGTTACAGCGGTGTATAACCAGCGCAGAAAATCGAGATCGATCATATCTTCGGTTAAATAACCCTGATCGGCAAATACAGCTTCCCACTGTCCACCCTGTGCTTTATGACAGGTTACTGCATAGGCAAACTTAATCTGTAAGGCATTATAAAAAGGATCAGCCTTAATGGCCAGCATTCTTTGGCGCTTATTGGCAATATGCTCGTAATCTTCGTTAAGCCCATCGAAAAGTTTTTTATTTTGCTCATAAGGTAAATTGGCCGATTCTAAATTCAGCGTATCGAGCATTACCTTACAGCTAATCTGCCCCGCAGCCGGAAAATCCATAAATTCGAGTGTAGCATCGGCAAAGCGGAAGCCATAACGCTCTTCTTCTCCCCTTACACGGATTACCCGAGCCATATCGCCATTGGCAATAAAAGCCGTTTCATCATTATCGGGCAGCCAGAAATAATTATTCCGAACCACCATAATCTGGTCGCCACCGGTTAGCTCCTCTTCGCGGTAAAGCAAGCGTGCCCTGATTTGCTGGTTATACACATTGGCCGTTTTATTGGAGCGGCAAACCACCAGTGTATTTTCAATGCCGAATTTGCGGTAAGCATATTCAAGCCCTTCTACCAAACGTGCACCGGGCATATTGTAAATGTCCTGATAATTTTTAGTCAGGAATTTAGGTAAAGGCTTTTCAGGGTTTTTAGCAATCTGGTTACGCAGCATGGTAGCATTAGCCAAAATGCCCGACTTTTTTTCCTGCCTCACTACTTCTTTTAACTCTATTGAAGTAACCGAGAGATAAAAATGATCTTTCAGGTATTGCTCGTTTAAGGCCGGGCTATCTAAGCTTCCCACGGGAGGAAGCTGTGCAGTATCGCCAACAAAAACCAAAAAGCAATTCTTATCATTATACACGAACTCCAGCAAATCGCGTAGTATCGACGAACCGGTTTCGTTAAACTCATCGGCAATCATCGAGGCCTCATCAATAATAAAAACAGTATTATCAACCAGATTGGGTGCCAGCTGAAACTGCATTTCGGGCGAGGTGGCCGAACGTTTACGGTAAATTCTTTTGTGTATGGTTAAGGCCTTGCGGTTGGTGTATTGGCTCATTACCTTCGCCGCCCTACCGGTTGGAGCCAGTAGCTCGCTCTTGAGGCCAAATTTAGCTAAAACCTTTACCAAGGCCGCCACCGATGTGGTTTTACCCGTACCGGCATAACCTTTTAATACAAAACAACGTTCTTCGTCATCATCCTGCAAAAAGGCAGACATCCGCTCGCAAAAAAGCATCTGCTCTTTGGTTGGTGGATGTGCGTAAGCCTGGGCAATCAGTTGACTTTTATCGGTAATCATTTTTTATCAGTGGTTAACTGTTTAAATTGCTGGAAATGGTTAATTGTTTTGGGTGTTGCAAGGAAACCTGAGTATATAGTACAGGTTATGTTGAATAAACCGTATTGCAGTGATATCCTTTTTTGTTCAATTAACGGCAAAATTAGCATTTACATTCACAAAAAAGATTAAATGGAAAGACGGACTGCTTTTTCCGAAATGCAGTAGCTTACATTTTCAAAAGAATAATGCTATCACTATACTCCCTACAGTAGCAGCGTCTCTATACGGTGTGCCATTACCATATTTTGTTTTTTGCTGTGGCTAAAAATGGTAAAATGGCCATCCTGCGAAGCAACAAGACCAATGGCATCGGGTTGGTCGTTTACAAACTGAGCTACAGAGAAGTGCCTCGTACCTCCCAGCTGACCAGGATATAGGATTTTATCTTCTCCACCTACAATGGGTTCAGAAAAAGCAATCTGCTCAACTGTGGGTTTACCTTTTGCCCGACCAATTTTAGCGCCAAAGGCAATCAGCCCAAATTCTTCATTAATAATAGTAGCCCCATCAACAGCAGTTAAACCAGCTAAATGATCAACTTCACGGCGAACCGCACCTTGTGAGAAAATCTCGCTTTGGTTACCACTTTGCCTGGCCAGATTGGACAAGCCACAGAAAGGAGGCTCAACCAAATACTGAATGGGATGAATTATTGATTCTTCCCACTTGGTATCGCCCTTGGGCACAATTAACAAGGCTCCGCCGCGCCCATGGGCACGCATGGAAACCGCAAACTGAATAAGAATATTAATCGGATCGTTCCAGCTGGCCAGAACGGTTAAATCGAGTAAAGCTTTTAAAATAGGCGGGCAATCGCGGTTGATACAGCTTGTGTCATCCACAATTCTGATTTGCTCTCCTTTAAGCACCGCTACATTGGTAAATTTGCCTATGCCATAAATCCTGCGGTGTTTAATTACAATCAAACCCGGTTCTGAAACATCAACCACAAAGCAGAAGTTCGGGATATTAAGCGTAGTTCCCCAGATATACAGCTCGCCATCTTCTTCCCATACCCCCAAATGGATCCCTGAACGTTCAATCCCCGGTGCTATTTTAGTTAAAGTATTGGCATTTAAAGCCAGTTTTTTAGCAAAACGCAGTGGTTTAGAAGCCTGATCGGGTGGCAAAAAGGCAATAGAGATCCGTGGTGAATGCCCTTCCTCCTTACGCAAACTGCTCCAGAAAGCCACATCAATAATCGCTTCAATAACATTACTGCCGGGCTGGGTAGCCAAATCTACCTCACCTTGTGCAATGGCATTTTTATGCAGTTTAATAAAATGTTGCTCAATAGTGGTGGCAATCGTGTTTGCTGCTTTGTAGGTAGGCTTGTAACTCATGTTCCGAATTTAAGCCGAATATTTTGATTTTTGAATAACCGAAAGGTTTGATTTAGGTAAAAATGTGCTTAACTGGTTAACTGTTTAAATCGGTTAACTATGCCTTACTGCATAGTTTATTAAACTATAGAAACCTCAGCACATTCTGTGTTAAAAAAATATAATCAGTTCAATTATCATATTAACCACCAGGACGTGAAGAAACAAAGTCAGGTTTTCATGCAATTTCAAGTCTCATATCTCATATCTCCAATCTCACATCTTTCTCCTCCAAATCAAAATTTAGCCTATACCTTGCTGTTAATCCTTAAAAAAACCTATTTTTGTTTCAATGAGTAACAACAGCCTTTTATTAGTCGACCCGAATTTTAAAGCTGATGCATCTGTAAACTGCCATTTATTATTAAAAATAACGAATGATAGCTTTTCTTATGCAGTGGTAAATAAGGATACGGATGAGATTAAATTAATTTTCGACAAACAAGGCTGTGATGATGTGCAAGAGGATTTAAAAACAGCTTTTGAAACCGATCAGTACCTCTCACTCAATTATGCCGAAATTAAAGCTGCAGTGCATACTGCTAATTTTATCTTTATTCCGGATGAATGGTTTGATGCCGAAAACCTGTCTGTTTACTCCAACTACCTGGGTACAGATGCAAAAATCTACAACAAACGTAACCCCGCTTTAGGTTTTAATACCGTTTTCTGTTTAAATGATGAGGTAAAGGCGCATTTACCTGAAAACGCGAATCTGTTTCCACAATCAGAACCATTGGTTGCACTGTTTAACCACCTGGCAGATGAATCGCTGTTGATTGATTTCACAGCAATTTCTTTCAATGTATTGTACACCAAGCAGAAAAAGGTTGTTTTCCAAAACCATTACCAGTCAGAAAATGCCGAAGAATTTAATTATTTCCTTTTGCTGATTATAGAACAGCTGGGTTTAAACGACAGCATTCCGGTTTACATTCAGGGCATTATCAACGAAGACGACGAGCATTACAACTGCCTGTTAAAATATTTCAATCAACTTTATTTCTTTCTCCCGGCTGGGAAACAAAACAGCGAATTGTTAGCTGATATGCCCAAACACTATTTCAGCGGTTTGCTTGCTTTAGATTTATGCGAATAATTGGTGGCAAATTAAAGGGGATCCGCTTGCAGCCTCCTGCAAACTTACCGGTACGCCCTACAACTGATATGGCTAAAGAAGCCTTGTTCAATATCCTTAACAACCGCTACGATTTCGAAAACTGTGCAGTTTTAGATTTGTTTTGTGGCACGGGTAATTTAACTTTCGAGTTTGCATCGCGCGATGCTGAAAGCATTCTGGCTGTGGATATGGATTACGGTTGCGTAAACTGGGTTAAAAATACGGCAAAGAAATATGAATTTGACCAGGTAGAAGTGCGTAAAGGCGATGTTTTTAAATTATTGAAACAGCTTACCGGTGCTTACGACCTTATTTTTGCTGATCCACCTTACCATTTACCCAATATTCCGCAACTGCCTGTTTTGGTGCAGGAACAACAGTTACTCAAACCCGGAGGTTTGCTGGTAGTAGAACATCAGAGCAACATGCGGCTAAATAACCAGCCTGGCTACCAGGAAACAAGGAAGTACGGAAATTCATCGTTTAGTTTCTTTGAATTAAGTTAACTGGATTGTTTTTACCACAAAGGCACGAAGACACAAAGTTTTTAGTATGCTTTGATATTCACAATCTCTTAATGGTAAAATAATTCCGTGTAAATCTTTGCATCCATGGCAAAAAATTAACCTTCTTTGTGCCTTAGTGTCTTGGTGGTTAATAATTCCATCACAAACAGCTATATTTGAATCATGAAAATAGCGCTATTTCCTGGTTCTTTTGATCCGATAACCATTGCACACGTAAACATTCTGCAGCGTGCTACTCCCCTGTTCGATAAGATTATAATCGGTATTGGTTTAAATAGTTCGAAACAGAACTTCCTTACCGCAGAGCAGCGTTTACAGATCTTAAATACCGTTTTTGAAGGTTATCAGAACATCGAAGTGCAAACCTACGAAGGTTTAACGGTTGATTTTTGTCGCAAAATTAATGCTACCTACATGGTGCGTGGCATCCGTTCGGCTGCCGATTTTGAATACGAAAGGGCCATTGCGCAGATTAACCAAACCATGATGCCGGAAGTAGAAACCATTTTACTGTTAAGCAAACCCGAATATTCGGCCATTAGCTCCACCATTGTACGCGATATTTTAAGAAACCACGGCGACGTGAGTCCCTTTGTGCCACAAGAGGCGCTTAAATTTCTGTAATTACGCGTGTTGTCAGGTGTTACCACCTGACAGACTAGGGTTATTTATTAGTCCCCTATGACCGTGCTGTTGGATGTTACCATCCGACAGATTTCTCATCCATTATCTATCGTATTTCTGTAAAAAATTCCAGCTAAGGTATCAGATAGTAATATCTGACGCCAATAATTATCCGTGTTTATCTTTTTTATCTGTGGTTAAATATTATTTATAACTTAATCTGTAACGTTTAAAAGAATCTGTTACTAATGTGTTATACATTCAATGAAAGAAACTGAAAGCACATTTCTCGACCTGATTAACCGGCATAAAGCGATTATACATAAAATTTCGAAAATGTATACGGATGATGCTGAAGAACAGCGGGATCTGTTTCAGGAAATTGTCTTGCAGCTCTGAACCCAAGCTTTATGGGCAACAGCAAATTCTCGACCTGGATGTACCGGGTTTCTTTAAACACCGCCCTGGTTTATTTTAAAAAAGATCAGCGGAAAATAGACAAAACACCATTGGATGCACACATTGATGTGGTAGATAACAACGAAAGCGATCGGAAAGAAGAAAAACTAGCCTATCTCTACAAAGCTGTACAGGAATTAAATGCAGTTGAAAAGGCACTGATTTTTCTTTTTCTCGAAAATCAATCGCATAAAGAGATTGCCGAAAACCTGGGCATTAGTGAAGTTAATGCACGGGTCCGCCTCAACAGAACCAAAGAAAAATTACAAATCATTATCAAGAAAAACGGTTATGAATTTTGACGACATTAAAAATGACTGGAATAATCCGGATGCGGGATCAGAAACCATTTCTGCCAGCATGTTAAAGGTAAAGGAAGCCTATACCCCGATCGATATCATCAGAAAAAAAATGAAACATGAGTTTTTTTACCAGATTTTCTTTCTGGTTGTTATGTTCTTTTTACCCGTGACGATATCATTTTCTACCACGACACAAATGGCTTACTTAGCTTGTTATGCTATTATTTGCGGCTTTTCTGCTTATTACTTTTTTAAGTTTTACAAGTTCTACAAAAACTCTTACGACATGAGCATGGACAGCAGGAAAAGCATCCTGTGGTTTTATTACGAAATGAAACTGAATATAGAGCTTTACAAAGCATTAACTTATATCGTAGCTTTTATCGCCGTAGCCTTTGGTGCAATCTATATCCTGGTAGAAGAAAACGCAGATCTTTCTAAAATATTAGCCAGACTCTCGCCTGTGTATGTCCTGCTGAACTGTTTTATCAGCATCCTGATTATTGGCATAATTACCGAGCTTTGGGCCTGGTACTATTATGGTAAATATTTAAAACGGGTTAAAAAAGTGGTAGATGAACTGGATTTTGAATAAGTGGAACCAAAGCGCTGTCAGGTGTTACCATCTGACTGGCCCGAGTTATTTATTTTCTTGATTATCGCTGTGTCAGATCGTAATATCTGACACCACTAATGAAAACTTTGTGCGTGCTGTCGGGTGTTACCACCTGACAGTTTCACAATACCTATTTAATTGATTATCAATGCGTCAGATAGTAATATCTGACACCACAGAAACTTTATATCCTACAAAATCCCACCAGCGCGCATTACATCCATAATAGATGGAAAGGTGTTTTTAATTACCGGACCAACATGATTTTTATCCAGCCATACTGCTTGCTCAATTCCTTCTTCCTTCTGTGGAATTAAATTGGGCTCACCTTTAACGATCATCTTGTACCAGTTCGTTTTTTTAATTACCATTTTGGTACCCATTGGGTAAACATGGTAGGTTTTGCACAACTTTTCTTCCCGCCTTAAAACTTTAATGCCACATTCTTCTTCTACCTCCCTAACTGCGGTTTCTTTCATGTTTTCGCCATCCTCGAGCTTACCTTTAGGCAAATCCCATTTCTTGTTCCTGAAAATAAAAAGGTAGTTGTTATTGGCACTTTCTACCAATCCGCCGGCCGCTTTAATTATGGTACAATCTTTTTTTAGCTTTCTAAAAGTCTCCTGAGGATTCTTTGTTAAGAAAATGTAGCTTTTTTTAGACCCATTTTTTAATTTTTTATAAAATGTTTGCAAATCAAAATCCTGAAATTCAAGCTGTTGAATCTTTTCTTTTTGTTCTGGTAAAACATCTGATATAAACAAGGTGTTATCGTTAATATAAATTCTGTAATTTTGGGCCATGTATAATAAAAGTGATATTGAATTAAAGGTAGCTGAATTTTTATTACAAATAAAGGCAATTAAATTACAACCTAATAATCCTTTTACCTGGGCGTCTGGTTGGAAGTCGCCAATTTATTGCGATAACCGGATTACCCTTTCCCACCCTCAGGTTAGAACTTACATCCGTCAGAAACTTGCACAAGCCATTCAGGAAGAGTTTGGCTCGGTAGATGTGATTGCCGGAGTGGCAACAGCAGGAATTCCGCAAGGCGTTTTGGTAGCTCAGGAATTAGGCCTTCCTTTTATCTATGTTAGATCGAAAGCCAAAGAACACGGTACCGGAAGCTTAATTGAAGGTGAAGTGGTAGAAGGACAACGTGTGGTGGTAATCGAAGATTTGATCTCAACCGGAAAAAGCAGCTTACAGGCTGTTGAGGCTTTAAGAGCCGCAGGTTTATCAGTTGCCGGTTTAGCTGCAATCTTTACGTACGGTTTCGAAAAAGCGGATGAAAATTTTTCAGCTGCAAAATGCCGTTACTTAACTCTATCAAACTATGGTGCATTAATCGAATATGCTGCCGAGCACAGCATTATTGCGAAAAGCGACATGGAATTATTGAGCAAATGGCGCTTAAACCCATCAGAATGGGGCCAGGCTTTAAGTTCAGAGTCTTAACACACAAAAACAAAACCATATATAATGACGATTATTGAAAGCGCTGTAGAAGTAAATAAACCCGTTGCAGAGGTTTATGCCTTTCTATCTAACATGAACAATCATCAGCAACTGATGCCAGAGAATATCTATAACTGGGAATCGACAGAGGATGAAGCACGTTTTACCATCCAAAACATGGCAAAACTGGCCATTAAAATCTCTAATCGTATTGAAAATCAAGAATTAACCGCCATCCCTACTGAGAAAGCACCTTTTGAAGTAGAATTAAAATGGACGTTAAACGATAATGGTAATGGTACCACCACAGCAAAACACATCATCTCTGCTGATTTAAATATGATGATGAAAATGCTGGCTTCGGGCCCATTACAAAAACTGGTCGATCATCAGACACAAAAGCTGAAAGAGATATTAGGATAAGCTCCTGACACTATACCAATAGCATTTAGCATCTTATTTCAAAAAAGCGAAGCATAGTCTTCGCTTTTTTTATGCGTAAAAAATCCATTGCGCTTTGCCCATCCACGCATTATTTTGATACCTTAGTTTCAAATACCAAACAAATGAAATCTAAGTTGCTGCAATTTTCTGCTTTATTTTTAATGCTCGCGCCAGTAGCCAGTGTATCTGCCCAAACTACACTAACGGCATTAAAAACCGAATATTTAATCAATCCAATAGGTTTAGATAACCCCAATCCCCGGTTTACCTGGCAAATGAACGATGCTACGCCCGGCGCCAGACAGCTTACCTACCGCATTTTGGTCAACACCGATTCTGTAGCACTGCTTAATGGAAAAGCTACTTTGTGGAATACGGGCTGGCAGCAGTCAGACCTGAACTTAACCACTTATTCGGGCCAGCCACTAAAACCTTTTACCAAATATTTTTGGCGGCTAGATATTACCAACGGAAATAAAAAAACGGCAAGCAAAATTTCGGCTTTCGAAATGGGCATGATGAATATGGCCAATTGGCAGGGTGCCTGGATTTCGGATAATGAAAATGTTAAATTAAAGCCTGCCCCCTATTTCCGTCATGCCTTTTCAACCGGTAAAAAAATAAAATCGGCCCGGGCCTATATTGCTGCTGCCGGTTTATACGAACTTTCCATTAACGGGAAAAAGATTGGCAACCACCGCATGGACCCAATGTACACCCGTTTCGACAGGAGAACATTATATGTAACTTACGATGTAACGCAGGAAATAAACCAGGGCAATAATGCCATTGGTGTGCTTTTAGGAAATGGTTGGTACAACCACCAATCTACAGCGGTTTGGTATTTCGATCGTGCTCCCTGGCGCAACAGGCCTACTTTCTGCTTCGATTTAAAGATTACCTACGAAGATGGCACCACCGAAACCATTAAATCGGGCAAAGACTGGAAAACGGCGCTAAGCCCCATTGTTTTTAACAGCATTTACACCGCCGAGCATTACGATGCCCCCATGGAAAAAACAGGCTGGAATACGGTAAGTTTTGATGATAAAGACTGGAAAGCGGTAATTTACCGCTCGGCACCATCGCGAAATATTGTAGCGCAGGCGCTTCATCCCATTCGTAATGTGGAAGAAATTGCGACCAAAACGGTTAAAAAAATTAACGATACCACTTACCTCTTCGATCTGGGGCGGAACATTTCGGGAGTAAGTAAAATCACTTTAAATGGTCCGACAGGTACTGTGGTTCGGTTAAAACATGGTGAACGTTTATATGCAAATGGTCGGTTGGATGTTTCGAATATCGATGCTCACTACCGCCCTACTGATGATACGGATCCATTTCAAACCGATATCCTGATTTTAAGTGGCAAAGGTGCACAATCGTTTATGCCTCACTTCAATTATAAAGGTTTTCAGTATGTTGAGGTTACCACTTCTACTCCTATCGAATTAAAAAAAGAAGACCTCGTAGGCTATTTTATGCATAGTGATGTTCCGACGGTTGGCGATATTAAATCTACCGATCCCATCATCAATAAAATTTATTACGCAACCAATAATTCTTATTTATCGAACCTCTTCGGTTACCCAACAGATTGCCCGCAGCGTGAAAAAAACGGGTGGACAGGCGATGCGCAAATTGCCATAGAAACCGGTCTCTATGGCTTTGATGGCATTACCATTTACGAAAAATGGCTGGCCGATCACCGCGACGAGCAACAACCCAATGGTGTATTGCCTTCTATTATCCCAACCGATGGCTGGGGGTATGAATGGGGCAACGGCCCCGACTGGACCAGCACCATTGCCATTATCCCCTGGAATGTTTACCTGTTTTATGGTGATAAAAAATTACTCGCAGATTGCTACGAAAACATCAGAAAATACGTTAACCACATTGATGAAAACTACCCTACTGGCTTAACAACCTGGGGTTTGGGCGACTGGATTCCGGTGAAATCTAAATCGCCTGTAGAGCTTACTTCTACCTGTTATTATTATGCTGATGTGGTAATTCTGGCCAAAGCAGCCAAAATTTTAGGCAAGAATGCCGATTATGAAAAATACAATGCATTGGCACTGAAAATCAAAAATGCATTTAACGCTAAATACCTGGATAAGCAAAAAGGTATTTATGGCACCGGTATACAAACGGAAATGAGTGTGCCTTTATATTGGAAAATTGTTCCAGAAGAATCGAGACAATTGGTGGCTCAAAACCTGGCCAAACGCGTTGAGGCAGATGGTTTCCACCTGGATGTAGGTTTGCTGGGTACCAAAGCCATTTTAAATGCTTTGAGTGAGAATGGTTATGCGGATATGGCCTATAAAGTGGCAGCACAAAAAACTTACCCAAGCTGGGGCTGGTGGATGGAAAACGGAGCCACTACGTTGTACGAAAACTGGCCAATTGATGCCAAATCGGATATTTCGATGAACCACATTATGTTTGGCGAAATTGGCGCCTGGCTGTATAAATCGCCGGGTGGTATCAGACCTGATGAAAAGCAGCCTGGTTTTAAACATATTATTTTAGAACCTCATGTTGTAGCAGGTTTGGATGGTTTCGATGCGAGTCACGTTGGGCCTTATGGAAAAATTATCAGTAATTGGAAAAGAACACAAAAAGGTGTGACGTATAACATTGTCATACCTCCTAATTCGACTGCCAGCATGGAACTTCCTATTGTTCGCAATATGGAAATTTTGGTTAATGGTAAAATTAGCAGTAACAAAATAGAACTTACAGCAGGAAAATATACCATAGAGACAAAATAAACCTTACAGGTTTTAATAGCGCGGTAGCAAAGAAACCTGTAAGGTTTAAACCTGCATGTTGGGTTTCGGTCGGTGAGACACCGACCGATAGGTAAATTGATATTCAGACCTCGCAAGTTTTAAAAACCTGCGAGGTCTGATAGCGGTAATCCCGCGTTAGGGATTGTAAGGGTTTAGTACCGATGAAAAATCGGTACCGGAGCGCAGCGCAGCCCTGAAAAGCCCGACCCTTGCGCAGCTTGGGTAACGCCCAAATCAGTTAGCAGATTACATATACCTGAACAATAAAAATCGTTTTTGCATTCAGATGCCTCTTCGCAATTAATAATAACCACGCAAACCACACGACAAAACTTCAGCATAAAACACTAAAAATCAGCAATTTAGTCATAAAAAACAATTTCATACCGACAAAATTTCCGATTCTGAAAATCAAAATCGCTATGGCATTTGTTTTGACCTTAAAGGGAATATGAACTTCAACAATTTTACCATAAAAGCCCAGGAAGCAGTTCAACAGGCTTCTGCAATAGCCCAGGGCAACCAGCAACAAGCTATTGAAACAGCACACCTGCTTAAAGGTTTGCTTACTGTTGATGAAAACGTAGTTTCTTATGTATTAAAGAAGTTAAACGTTAACCTGAATACCTTAAATCAAAACCTTGATGCGGAGATTGCCAAATTCCCGAAAGTGAGCGGAAGCAATGTCTATCTGTCATCAAATGCCAATAGCGCTTTACAAAAAGCACAAACCTTTTTAAAAGAGTTTAAAGACGAATTTGTTTCGGTAGAGCACTTATTATTGGGCATTTTAGCCGTAAACGATTCTGTTTCGAAATTATTAAAAGAACAGGGCGTTAACGAGAAAGACCTTAAAAAAGCCATTATCGAGTTGCGTGGCGATAACCGTGTAACCGATCAAAATGCCGAAGCCACTTACCAGGCTTTGAGTAAATATGCCCGGAACTTAAACGAATATGCCGAGAGTGGAAAGCTAGATCCGGTAATTGGCCGTGATGAAGAAATCCGCCGGGTGATTCAGATTTTATCGCGCCGGACTAAAAATAACCCGATTTTAATTGGTGAGCCTGGTGTGGGTAAAACGGCGATTGCCGAAGGTATTGCCTTCAGGATTATAAAAGGCGATGTGCCCGAAAACCTGAAAAGCAAAACCGTTTACTCCCTTGATATGGGTGCATTAATTGCCGGTGCAAAATATAAAGGCGAGTTTGAAGAACGCCTGAAAGCGGTTGTTAAAGAAGTTACCCAAAGTGATGGCGATATCATCCTGTTTATTGATGAGATCCATACACTGGTTGGTGCAGGTGGTGGCGAAGGTGCCATGGATGCCGCAAACATTTTAAAACCAGCTTTGGCACGTGGCGAACTAAGGGCAATTGGTGCAACTACTTTGGATGAGTACCAGAAATACCTGGAAAAAGATAAAGCCCTTGAACGCCGTTTCCAAAAGGTAATGGTTGAGGAACCTGATACCCAGGATGCCATTTCCATTCTGCGTGGATTGAAAGAACGTTACGAAACCCACCACAAAGTGCGGATTAAAGACGAGGCCATTATTGCTGCCGTAGAAATGAGTCAAAGGTATATTGCCGACCGTTTCTTACCCGATAAAGCCATCGATTTAATGGACGAGGCTGCTTCTAAGCTTCGCATGGAAATGGATAGCGTACCTGAAAATGTAGATGCGCTAGAACGTGAAATTATGCGTCTGGAGATTGAACGCGAAGCCATTAAACGCGAAAAAGACGACAGGAAAGTTAAAGAACTATCAGAAGAGATTGCCAATCTATCAGCCGAACGCGATGAGTTTAAGGCCAAATGGCAAGGTGAAAAAGATTTAGTTGATGCGGTAAACAACCAGATCGAGCAGATTGAACACTATAAATTAGAAGCTGAGCAGGCCGAACGTGCCGGAGATTATGGTAAGGTCGCCGAAATCCGTTACGGAAAAATTAAAGAAGCACAAGATAAGGTTGAGCAGTTAAAAGCCGATTTAGAAAGCCAGCAAAGTGACAGCCGCATGCTGAAAGAAGAAGTTACAGCTGATGACATTGCAGGAGTAGTTGGCCGCTGGACAGGCATTCCGGTTACTAAACTGATAGCCAGCGAACGCGAAAAACTGCTGAATTTAGAACAGGAGCTACATCAGCGTGTGGCTGGTCAGGACGAAGCTATTGAAGCCATTTCAGATGCCATCCGTCGCTCGCGTGCCGGTTTGCAGGATAAGCGTAAACCAATAGGCTCATTCATCTTTTTAGGTACCACTGGTGTAGGTAAAACCGAATTGGCCAAAGCATTGGCTGAGTTCTTATTTAACGATGAAAATGCTTTGACCCGTATCGATATGAGTGAATACCAGGAACGCCATGCGGTATCGCGTTTAATTGGTGCACCTCCGGGATACGTAGGTTATGATGAAGGCGGACAACTGACTGAGGCTGTAAGGCGGAAACCTTACTCGGTAGTATTGCTTGATGAGATTGAAAAAGCGCACCCTGATGTGTTTAACATCCTGTTGCAAGTACTGGATGATGGCCGTTTAACCGATAATAAAGGCAGGACGGTAAATTTTAAAAATACCATCATCATCATGACCTCTAATATTGGTGCACACTTGATTCAGGATAATTTCAAAAACTTAAGTGATGAAAACCGCGATGAAGTGATTGCCAAAACCAAAAATGAGCTGTTTGAAGTGTTGAAACAGACCATTCGTCCGGAATTTTTAAACCGTATTGATGAGTTGATTATGTTTACCCCGCTTAACCGCAGCGAAATCAGGAATATTGTGAGCCTGCAGTTTAAACAGGTGCAACATACCCTGGCCGAGATGGGCATTGAAATGGAAGCTAGCGACGAAGCCTTAGATTGGTTGGCGCAACTGGGCTACGACCCGCAGTTTGGTGCAAGACCACTGAAAAGGGTTATCCAGAAAAGAATCTTAAATGAGCTGTCGAAAGAGATATTGGCGGGCAAGGTAGATAAAGACAGTAAAATTAAGTTAGATATGTTCGATCATAATTTTGTGTTCCTGAACCAAAAGGCAGATTAAAACATAGTAATCAAAATCCCATAGATTAACGTCTATGGGATTTTTTTGTTTAAGCCGTCTTAAAGTAACTAACATAATAGTTTCATTTCTTGCTTTTTGTTTCAATAATGATTATTATTGATTACACACAAAAACACAACATAATGAAACCTAAATTAATCATCATGGCGCTGCTATGCGCCGTCAGTTGGCGCTGTTATGCCCAAACTGAAAAAGGAACAGGCTTTGCCGGCCTCAGCGTAAGCTTTGGTACCTCTAAACAAAACAGTTCGGCCCCAAGTCTCAACACCTTTACCGTAACTCCACGAGGAGGTTATTTTTTAGCCAATAACCTGGCCATTGGCCTCGAGCTGCCTTTAAACCTTTCCAAATTACGTGGCGAAAGCTACATTTCGTGGGATGAAGAAGATGGTCGCTACGAAGACCGTTATGGTCCGAAGGAATTTAGCTTTGGTTTTTCTCCTTTTCTGCGCAAATATGTAGACGTAAAAGACCATTTTAAGTTCTTTATGCAGGCCAATCTGTTGCTTCAGGTTAATACCTTTAATCGGATTGATGAGGAGGGCTACTTAATTAAGACCGATGCCAAGGTTAAAGGGTATGGCGCCAGTTTAAGCCCTGGTTTTACTTATTCCATATCCGATCATACCACGCTCGAGTTTTCTTTTCCGATCGTAACGTTCTTTCATCAGAATTACTATGCTTCTGAATCGCTGTACAATTACGATAAGACCAATAACCTGAGACTGGCCCTGCAGAACTTCACCCCTACTTTCACGGTCAATATTCATTTCTAATCTTAACCGCTCATGAAAAATATAACAACCTCAATTTTAAACCTGGCAGGTTTAAGCTTGCTTTTCCTATTAAGTTTTTCCAATCAGGCAAATGCCCAGCGCTTTCGGGGTAAAATAGAATATTACAGCAGTGTATTCCCTTCTGAAGATGGAAAAATCAAATCTATTGATGGCACTAAAATCGAATATTACAATTCTGTTTTTAAATCAGAAGATGGAAAAGTAAAATCAATTGGTGATAAAAAAGTGGAATATTATAATAGTGTATTCGCCTCAGAGGATGGAAAAATCAAATCGATAGATGATATAAGAATTGAATATTACAATTCTGTTTTTAAATCTGAAGATGGAAAGATGAAATCGATTGGCAACATCAAATTTGAGTACAATAACACTGGTTCATCAAAAAGTGATGGTAAAGTAAAATCAATCACCAATGAAAATGATGATGCAGCATCGGAAGATGCCTTGGATACCTATTATTTTATCCAAAAACTTAACCGCCAGTAACTATTGAATTCAGATGATTACCGGACAGAATATTTTTACTTCTGAAAATCAATCGCTTAACAATTATTTAACTAAAAAATTAGTTTTATATCATTTTTTTAGTTTATAATTGAATACACAAAAACACACACACAAATGAAAAAACAATTATTAACGCTGGTAGCATTATGCGCTATCACCATGGGAGTTAATGCCCAAACCGAAAAAGGAGACAATATGATTGGTGGGAGTTTCAGTATTTCTACCTCAAAAACAGAGTCTTCTAACTACGAAAAAAGAAATTATTACAGCATTACTCCAAGGTATGCACATTTCTTCTCTAAAAACTTAGCTGTTGGATTAACTATCGGGGCAAATTATGGTAAAACGCTGAATAATAATTATGATGCAAACAGTAACCTTACCTCGACAAGAACGAGTAAACAAAAGGGAATTTCGGTAGGCCCAATAGTGAGGTATTATGTTGATATTACTGAAAAATTTAAAGCTTTTGGTCAATTTAGTGGAACAATAGGAGTTGTAAAGACCAATGAAATCAGTACCTATGCTTATAATTTTGAACCAAATACCAAATACATCCAGTACAATGCCTCTATTAATCCTGGCTTAGCATTTTTTCCGACTAAAAAACTGGGTATTGAACTAGGTTTCTCATTATTATCATATAATAAAATAGATTATGATGGCCCTGCGCCAACTTATAGCTGGTATGAAGCTGAAGCATTTGAATTTGGCCTTAATACCTTTAATCCATTTCTTGGATTAAACTTCCACTTTTAACAAATAATCCCGCTCTTTAGTATGAAGAGTGGGATTATCTTATTTCTTTTTGGCTTATTTAACTAGCCAGGGTTTTATCAACAACCTGGGCTTTAAAATTTATATCCTATTTTAACCTCAAAATTCTCAATTAAAACAAAAATCCCATCAGCGATGGGATTTTTTGTTTTATTTCTTTTTGGTTTCAATATTGGGAAGGAAACCGGTGAGCAAACCAATCAAGGGCAAAAATGCACACACATTAAATACATATTCAATACTGGTTGAATCGGCCAGCTTACCTAAAAGTGCCGACCCTATCCCCCCCATACCAAAGGCGAAGCCAAAAAACAAGCCGGCTACCAAGCCCACCTTGCCCGGAATAAGCTCTTGCGCATATACCAGTATAGCCGAAAATGCCGAAGCTAAAATCATCCCAATGGGTACAATTAAAACGCCTATCCAGAACAAGCTGGCATAAGGTAACAATAAAGCAAAGGGTGCAGTTCCTAAAATAGAGGCCCAGATTACATATTTCCGACCTATTTTATCGCCAATTGGTCCGCCCAATAGCGTTCCGGCAGCTACCGAGAACAAGAATACAAACAGGTAAACCTGCGAAGTTTGTACCGAAACATGGAATTTATCAATTAAATAAAAGGTAAAATAATTGGTTAAACTGGCCATGTAAAAGTATTTAGAGAAAATCAACAGCAATAAAATACATACCGAAAAGATAACCTTGGTTCTAGAAAACTGGTTAACAACGGTCTGAATATTAACTTTTTTACTTCTGGAAAGCATAAAACCTTTATACCAGTTGCCTACATAAGTTAATATGATGATGGCTAAAAGGGCAATAACTGAAAACCAAACTACGCTAAACTGTCCGTAAGGTACAATAATCCAGGCCGCCAACAATGGTCCTAAAGAGCTGCCTGCATTGCCACCTAACTGAAAAACAGATTGTGCGAGGCCCCTCTTCCCTCCTGATGCAGCATGAGCCATGCGCGAAGCCTCAGGATGAAAAATAGAAGAACCAATACCGATAAAACAAACCGATAACAAGATGGTATAGAAGTGCGTGGATTGTGAAAGCGATACCAAACCAATTAGCGTAAAGCCCATACCAACCGCCAGCGAATAAGGTTGTGGTTTTTTATCGGTATACAAGCCCACAAAAGGTTGCAATAATGAGGCTGCCAGCTGAAACGTTAAGGTAATCAAGCCAATCTGCGAAAAACTAAGGTGATAGCTGGTTTTAATGATAGGATAAATTGCCGGAATGAGCGACTGAATGGTATCATTTAACAGATGTGAAAAGCTTAAAGCAAACAGGATCGGAAAAACAGTTTTTTCAATAATAGCTGTGGTAGAGGTATTTTCGGTCATAGCAAAATGTTATTATGTCCCAAAAATAAGGATTATATTTTTTTAACGGAGACCTCTTGTCCTTGCAAAAGCCAAACATTTTGATCATGTTGTGGTTTAGTAGCTATGGAAAAGAACAGAAAAATTGTTGGCCTTTGCGGAAGTTTAAGAAAGGGCTCTTATAATGCCATGTTACTCAAATTTGCCGGAAGCCTGATTCCTGAAGGTATTGATTTCGAAATAGTATCTTTCGAAGACATTCCGCTTTATAATGCCGATCAGGATTTACCAGAAGCTGCTGAAAGACCAGCAAGTGTTACCCAATTCAGAGATTCACTGGCTCTTGCCGATGCATTTATTATTGCTTCGCCAGAATATAATTATTCTATTCCGGGCGGATTAAAAAATGCCATAGATTGGGCCAGCCGGGGCAAAGACTCTCCACTGCTTCATAAACCCGTTGCGGTAATGGGTGCTACCCAGGGCCAGTGGGGCACTGTAAGAATGCAAACTGCTTTTTTACCCGTTTTTACCTTCTTAAATATGAACCCTGTTTTGCAACCTGAAGTTTTAATTGCCCAAGCCCAAAATAAATTCGATGCAACCGGAAATTTAACAGATGAAAGAACTGTTGCGATTATCAAAAAGAAAATAGACAACCTCATTTCAGCTTGTAAAGTATAAAAAAATTCCTGGCACACTCCTCTCCAAAACTGCCATTTCTGCTACAATAAAATCTGACATTTATACAAAAAAAGTCAGATTGTCAATTTGTCATAGCCAAAAAATTAATCAATCGATTGATTTTTAGTCACACGAAAATAATATTGAGTTAACACTAAATTTACATCTAACTATAAACTAAGGGGTTGACAGAAAACTGATTTTTTGATGACTTAAAGGAAGTTTTTTGGCACAAGTGTTGACTTTTAGGCAAATATAGTCAGACATTAAAATAGTAAAACTGGCTATATTTTTAACACAAAATATAATTAATAAAACAATGAAAAAACTATTATTATCATTAGTAGCAGTAGCAGGTTTAGCTTTTGGTGCAAAAGCACAAACTGAAAAAGGAAAATTTATTTTAGGCGGTAATGTTGGTTTTAATTCAACCAAAGTAGAAGGTGCTGCTAAATCTGATATCGACTTTAGCGTAATCCCAAGTGTTGGTTATTTTGTAGGCAACAACTTTGCCATCGGTACTGGTGTAGGTTACACTTATGCTAAAACTGTAAGTGGTGCAGCTCCACACCAAATTGGTGCTTTCCAGGTTTCGCCTTTTGGCCGTTACTATGTTGGTTTATCAGAGCAATTTAAATTCTTCGGACAATTATCAGTTCCCATGGCTTTTGGTACCGTAAAAGCAGTTGATGCTAACGGCGATACAGGTGCTAAAGTAGGTACTACTACCTCAATCGGTGTAAACATTGCTCCAGGTTTTGCTTTCTTCCCAACCAAAAGAATCGGTATCGAAGTATCGGTTAATGGTTTAGGTTATGCAAACAACCAAATCAAAGCTGAAGCAACCGGTGCAAAAACTACTACCAACTCTTTCGGTTTAGAAGCTAATACTTTCGCACCAAAATTAGGTGTACAGTTTCACTTTTAATTAAATCCTTCCAACAGGAAGCATTTAACTAATGACTTTTTTTCGAAAAGCGTCCCGAATACCTACGGGGCGCTTTTTGTTTATTTCTCTTCTCTAATGGCTTTAAATTCAGAGCCTGTTTTCCACTTTGGAAAGGTATCTTCATTGCTTAGGCGGTAGCCCAAGTCAAAAAGCATCCGTACATCTGCTACAATACCTGATAAATCCCAGGTTTTGGCATCAAAATTATCTTGTGGCGAGTGATAGCGCATTTTGGTAAAATCGGCAACCTGTTTTAATCCCCATTCCCTTCCATGCTTAACATTATCTACACCAGAACCCGTAAATAACGCCGGAACACCAACTTTAGCCAGGTTAAAATGATCGGAACGGTAGTACAGGCCAGACGATGGAACGGGATCAGGAACAATTACCCTTCCCTGTTTTTTAGCAGCTTCGGCCGCATAATCTTCGAGTTCTGACTGACCAAAACCATACACCACGACATCTTTGGTTTTACCAGCTATACCCATCATATCCATATTGATATTGGCAACCGTTTTAGCCAGCGGAAAAACCGGATGTTTGGCATAAAATTCTGACCCCAATAAACCCTGCTCTTCTGCCGTGTAGGAAATAAATAAGATGGTGCGCTCAGGATTTTTGGGCAGTTTTTTAAAAGCCGAGGCAATTTCGAACAACGAAGCTACTCCGGTGGCATTGTCAACCGCACCATTGTAAATCGAATCGCCTTTAACTTTTTCCCCTATTCCCAAATGATCCCAATGGGCCGAATAAATAATGGCTTCATCTTTACGCTTGTTGCCCGGTATAGTGGCCAATACGTTATAAGTGACCGACTTTTTAATGGTGTTTTTAATTTTAAGAGAGGTAGTAACATTTAAATCAACAGCCTTAAATCCTTTTTTGCGTGCATTTACAGCGAGCTGATCAAAAGATTTTCCATCCAGTGCAAAAAGTTGTCTCGCTTTATCTAAAGCAATCCAGCCTTCAACCACTGCCCTGTTCATGCCATTATCGGCCGATTGGAGATTGAGTTTGGATTTAGACCAGCCACTTCTTACTACTGTCCAGGGATAAGCGGCAGGCTCGGTATCATGCACAATAATAATCCCTGCAGCGCCTTGTCTGGCAGCCTCTTCAAATTTATAGGTCCAGCGGCCGTAATAAGTCATGTTTTTTCCTTTAAACAAGGTCGAATCGGCAAAACCCGGATCGTTAATCAATACCACTACCGTTTTTCCTTTCACATCTAAACCGGCATAATCGTTCCAGCCATATTCTGGCGCAACAATACCGTAGCCGGCAAAAACCAAAGGCGAATTGCTGATACCTACCTCCTCCTGCACGCGCCTTGTACCTGCAACAAAATCGGTTAGGTAATTCAGTGTGAGGGATGCTGTTTTTCCCTTCAGCACCATTTTGTCTTCAGGTATTGATTTGATCTCAACCATGGGCACTTCCTGAAAATAACTCTTGCCATTGCCGGGTGCTAAACCCAGTCGCTCAAACTGTGCCTTTAAATAGTTAATGGTTTTGGTTTCGCCCTGGGTAAAGGGTTTTCTTCCCTGTAAACTATCGGCAGCAATAACCGAAAGGTACTGCGTTAAGCTACTATCGTTAATGGCTTTGATGGCCAAAGAATCGGCAGTAATTGCAGTTGTTTTTGCTCCTTGTTTACAGGAAACAAAAAATAAGAGCGCACAAGCAGAAAACAGGCATGTTTTTTTCATATCAAGGTGTCATTTTTTGAAAAATACGAAGAAATAGGGAGAATATAATCAGTTACTTCTTAATCAACTTAAACTTTTTAACCTGCTGCCCATCCTGTACAATTACCCCCACATACACCCCGGTTGCCAATGCATTTACCCCAAACCGGTTAGTGCTTGATGCTTTTTCATCGAAAACTTTTTGTCCAAGCATATTATAGATAGATAGGCTATAATCTTTAAACGAACCGCTTAAAATAGTGAGGTAATCGCTTACGGGATTAGGATAAAAAGAAAAGTCGTTCTCTTTAAGAAATACCGCTGAAGCTAAATCGCTGCTATACTTCCCGTTGGCGGTTTCGAAAGTAACCCGGTAAAACTGGATCCCCAGTTTTGGGTTTTCGTCCAAAATACTGTAATCCAGCTGATTTTGAACGGGCTGTGTTTGTTTTAAAACCGTATAGGTATTTACGCCCGTCTGTTTCTCCCAAATGATATTTTTAATATCGAGCGTAGTACCAATGCTCAGGTCGAGCCTGATTTTGTCATCACTGGTATTACTGGCCGATAAACTCCTGACATAACAGGCAACACCCTGCTGGGTATAATCGATGGTATAACTCTTTAAACCAGTAAAATTAGTCCCGTTCGCAGCTACAGCAAAATACTTACTGCTAACTTTAGCCATATCAAGCTTGATTAAAGTATCGGTTACGTTTAAAACCGGCGACAATACATTGTTAACTAAATTGTAAACGGTATAATCTTTGGCGCCAGGCTGTGGATTCCAGTTTAGAACAATGCCATCAGTGCATGCGTAGCCTACTCTCAATATGCGGGGGCTCGAAATTGTAAAAGCAGGACTCAAAATCACATTTCCTTCTACTTCCATTTTTAAAATGGCTTTCACAAAACGATCTGGTGCATTCCAGTTATACAGTCCTCTGCTCAAATCAACACCTGCGGCGATAGTTTCCCAGCTTTTACCTTCATCGTAGCTTATGGATAAATTGCCCGATTGGGAATTATAGGTATTATCCCAACGGATATAATTGCTTTCTGTGGCAAAAAAACTGCCCTCTTTTTCGGGCGTGATGAAAGTAAAGGTATTTTTAAGTCTGTAGCTATAGGCCAAAGCGAAATTTTGCTGGTTGCCCTGTGTAATTCTATCCCCTTTTACGTGAATCTTAAAACTACCAGCCGCTGGATTTTCTAAAGTAACCTGCTGGATATTATTAATTAAATCGGCCTTACGCACAGCTGGCGCTGAAAGTGAGTTTAAATCGGCTGCTCCATTTAAAACCCATGGCAAGGTTAGGCTACCACCAGGACTTTCGAGGCTCAAGTCTAAACCATTTACCAGGCCCTGTGCAGCATTTACTACCGCAGCAGGGTCGTTCCATACCAGCGTAATTTTAACTTCGGCAACATTGGCCGGGATGCTTAAAGGAATAACCAGATCCTGGGCTTTGGCTACCGTATAAACAGCAACCCTGTTCTCATCCAAAGTTTTTAGTGCCTGTGCTACGTTTAATTTTCCATAGCCGTATACATAATCTACGTGTGGCGTTCCTAAATCGTCGGCAGCATTAATTAAAGCAGCTTTAATGAGCGAAGCTGAAGGGGCCTTTTTAAATTTCTGGTGATAAAACTGCTCTAAGAGTATTACCGATCCACTGGTAATGGCTGCAGAGCCCGAAGTACCATCTTCGCCCAAAGCTACTATTTCGGGTTTTACACGTCCATCATAAGCCGGGCCTTTGCTACTTAAATTTTCAGCAACATTTTCGCGGTTTATCCCGCCAATAACCAATACGTTTTTGGCCTGTTTAAAATTCCCCGTTAAATTGGCCCTGGCAGCTATACCCTGATAAAAACCTGCAGAAGGCGTTTGGGTTCCGCTATTTCCTGCCGAAAAAACATGGATTAAGGTATCGGTTTCAAAAATCTGTTTATCGTATGCAGCAGCTTCAATACCGTAGTTATTATCGATGCCCACACCATACGAATGGTTTTGAACCCGAATTTGAAATTTATTCAAATCAGTAGGTAAATCGGGCAGCAGGTTATCGAAACTCGAAAAAGCCAGCTTTGCTTTTGGTGCTGCCCCCAGCCCCCTAATAAATGAGTTACCATTACCAATGGCCAAAGTTGCCATGGTAGTTGCATGCGCAGTAGCTTTGCCCGTAAGTGTAGCTCCCTGTACGGTTTTACCCAAAATATCAAGATCGGTTACATCGTACATGCCTTCTTTAAGCGAAAGGTTAATGCCCGTTCCATCAATACCGGGAAACAGACTATGTGCGTTGGCAATCTGGTTGAGGCCCAAATCTAAACCGTTAATTACTACTTCGGTTTTTGCCTGTGCAATAATATCTGCATAGAGCACTTCACCGTAAGTTAAAACCTGTTGTAGATCGTCAGGTAAGATATAAACAGTGCAGATATTGTTATTGTTATCAACCGATTTAACCTTTAAATTTTTGAGAAAAGCCGGCGAAACGGCTAAATTTTTAACAGCGAGCCTAACCAGCAACGAATCGCTTGTTTTGCTGTTTTTGCTTAGCAGTTTCATTAACCCATCGCTTACCTTCCACAAACCACTGGCTGCCCCCTGGTAAACCAAACTAGACGAAAGCACTGAAACTGTGCTTTTCTCTGCAATAAAGTAATCGCTGGCGAGTTTCTTTTTGGGCTTTAACAATTGAATTTCACTTGCGGTTAAGGCATGGTTAAACCTCACTAATAAGAGCTCGTTCGGCTGTAATAATTCGATATTACCTTTAGTAGCAATAAATTTTTGAAAATTTTTATCCACACCACCGGGTTGTGATTGTGCGTTTAAAGCACCCACGCAAAGACATAATAATATAACTAAAAATACAGTGCTGACTTTCAAGAATATTTTATTGTAAAATTTTGTTTACATCACAATTGTTCTCTAAATTAGTATTTATAAGGTAATTAGCAAATATTATTAACTAACTTATTCAATCATTATTCATTTAAACCTAACAGAAATGAAAAACACCAGATTTTTATCATTGGCAACTGCGTGCCTGCTATTCACTGCCTCATACTCTTGTAAGAGTAATAATACAGAAAACGCAGTAGAGAATAAAACTGATATTTCGAATAATACCCTGGCACAAGTAAAAACGCTGGGCTTTAGCACCGATAATATCCGTAAAGTGGAGGGTGGCTATTTAGTTGAAGGAGATATCCTTTTAACTGAAGATAATTTAACCGAGGTTTCCACAGATGCGAATCTGAATATTGCTGAAACCGAGCAATACAGAACCACAAACCTGGTTAAATCTTTACCACGTGTAATTACCGTATCGGTTACCAACCTGCCACAGGTTTACAGCGATGCTGTTAATACCATGATTTCGCGCTATAATTCTTTAGGCCTGCGCATTACTTTCCAAAGAGCAGCTACAGGATCAAAAGGCAACATTGATGTAGTTGGTTTTAACGAAGGCCCTAGCGGCGGTTTCATTACTTTAGGTTCGGCCGGTTTCCCAACTTCTACAGGTAATCCTTACAATCAGATCAAAATGAATACCAATGAAGCGGCTTATGGCAGCAACCCGAATTTATTGTACCTGGCTTCTGTGATCCAGCACGAAGTAGGCCACTGCATTGGTTTCCGCCATACCGATTACATGAACCGTGCCTTTAGTTGCGGGGCAAGTGGTGCCGGTAACGAAGGTAAATCGACCGTAGGAGCCGTAAAGATTCCGGGAACCCCTTCTCAACCTGATGCAGCTTCATTTATGTTAGCCTGCTCTAATGGTGGTAACCGTACCTTTAATGCAAACGACGTAATTGCAGTAAACTACCTTTACAAGTAAAAAACAAATCAGATCAGATCAGCTAATTACCTTAAAGGTTCCGGATATGAATCCGGAACCTTTTTTTGTTTTTTGATATATGGTTTGTGTGACAAAAACCATGACCACGAACCTTGACCCTGCCATTTGAAACACTGAACAAAGTTAACCAAACCTGATAGCGCCAGATAGCTCCCGATTCCTTCAAATCGGGACTATGGGCAATAGCAGGACTGCAATAGCCGAAGTACTACTGCAATTGCTTTTCGAATGATAATAATTGATGGTTTGTGATGACATGTACCATGGTGTTAGGAAATGGAGATAGGGAATAAAGACCTAAGACATGGCATTTTGGATAGATAAAAAATGGTTTGTGATGACACAAACCATGGCGGTATGCAAAATGCCCTGTGTTTCCACAAGGCATTTCATAAAAATTCAAAAACAAAAACCTTACTTTCCGTTTTGTTCAATATCACGGTCCATTTCTACCAGATCCACATCGGCTGGGGTAGAAAAATCGCCAATTAAATATTTATTAAAATGGTCGGCCAGTTTCCAGAAGGCATATTCGGTCATATCGCCAAAACCATGACGCTGCCCTGGAATAAGCAAGAAATCGAAACGTTTACCAGCTTTCATCAAAGCATTAGCCACACGGATAGAGTTTGCCGGGTGTACGTTGTTATCCACATCACCGTGCATCAATAATAAATGTCCTTTAAGGTTCTTAGCCAGATCAGGGTTTTTATCAATGCTGTATTTAAATGAAGTATCGCCTTTTAACGAAATGGTTTCTTTCACCCCATGGTGTTTCTCACTCCACCAGCGGTTGTAAATGCTGTTATCGTGGTTACCTGCATTTGAAACAGCCGCCTTAAAGAAATCGGGGTAAACCAACATGGCAGCTGTAGACATAAAACCGCCACCAGAATGACCGGTAATACCCACTTTAGTATCGTCGATAAATGCATATTTTGAAGCCAGCTGCTCAACAGCAGTTTTCTTGTCGGCCAAACCATAATCGCGCAGATTTCCATAACCATAGGTATGGTACCATTTAGAGCGCGAAGGATTACCGCCACGGTTACCCACTGTAATAACAATATAGCCAAACTGCGCCAAACGCTCGGTACGGTCCATGCTTTTGCTAAAGGCTTTGTTTACCGCCTCAGTTTGTGGTCCAGGGTACACATACTCGATAATCGGATATTTTTTATTCGGATCGAAATCGAAAGGCTTATACATTACACCATACAAATCGGTTATGCCATCATCAGCCTTAACCTTAAAAGGCTCGGGGAATTTATAACCGGCAGCCATCAGCAATGAAAGATCAGTAGTTTCTAACTCCATTACTTTTCGGCCTGAACCATCATACAAAGTAGATTTTGGCGCTGTGTTTACCCTCGAGTAGTTATCAACAAAGAAAGAATTGTTATCGTTCATGTTAATGGCATGATCGAAATCGCCCGCATTTAACAATTTCATGTTCGAGCCATCGAAATTAATGCTGTATAAATGTAAATAGTAAGGGTCTTCTTTACCTTCCCGGCCATTTGCAGTGAAATAAAGCACACGCTTTTTCTCGTCGATATTTACAATACTTTCGCAGTGGAAAGCACCTTTGGTAATCTGGTTTTTCAGTTTTCCATTTTCATCAAACAGGTAAAAATGTGCCCAGCCATCGCGCTCGCTCCAGTGAATCAACTCTTTACCATCGTTTACCAAACCCGGACGGTTTACTTCGACATAGGTATTAAAACGCTCGTCAATTAATGGAGTAACCTTACCGGTAGCAATATCAACGGTACCGATATCAATGCGCTTTAAATCGCGACTGGTGCGCGAGAAATAGAAACGGCTATCGTTACCCAGCCAAACCGACGGACGGAATTCGTTATCGCGATCTTTATTTAAGGCTGGTTTGCTCCAAACGGAAATGCTTTGATCTTTAAACGCCGAAACATTGAGTTTTTTGTAGGTTTTTGCATTAAAATCAAACAACAATACTTCATCCTGAGGGGCCTCTGCCTCACCTGGCATCTGATATTTATAAGTTTCTAACGTTGGGCGGCCAGGTGTAACACTGTTAATTACCCAAAGATCTTTCACCTTACGTGAATCTGTACGATCTAACACAAAATACTTCGAATTTGGCGACCAAAGCACATAAGCTCCCCGACGTTTTTTATTATTTTTCTCATTCTCTACGTTATTTTCACCATCGCCATCACTCCCGTACGAATAAAATTTAACGCCATCTTTGGTTAACTGGTGCTCTACAATGGTGCTATCGTCTTCATTTTTAACTGCTTTTTTGTAGTTCTCTTTATCCATCCAATACAAATTGTAATTGCGCGAAAAGATAATCGCCGATGAATCGGGTGCTACAGAACCCCAGCCTGGTTTTGGTTTAGGTCTGCTGAAATTAGGGATCTCAGTTAATTTCGCCGTAGCCAGGTCGTATTTAAAAGAATAGACTTTTTTCTGCAATGAATCGGCCGCTTTTTTATCCTTGCGGTCTTTTTTCAGTTCATCAACCGTACTTTTAACTTCGAAAGAAATGCTTTTTTCATCAGCTGCAAACTTCAGGTTTTCTAAAGGCAGGTGCTCGGCATCAAAAGGATCGCGTACAATTAAAGTAATATCTGCAGCCAGTTTGGCATTATCGAACATTACTTTTTTGCTTTTGGCAGCGGCATCAACCAGGTACCAGAATTTGCCTTTTGGGCTTTCGAAAGTGTACCAGAAACGGTTACTTAGTTTTAACCAATGTGGATCTACAGCAGTAGAATATACCATTTTCTTCAGCTTATTTGGCGAAAAACGCGAAGCAAGCTGATAATTTGCCTTGGGTTGAGGCTGAATATTTTCGGTAATGGTAAATGTTTTGGTTTGTGCGGCAACAGTTAGCGACAAAAACTGCGCGCAAACAAGTAGTTTGTAAAGTTTATTCATGAATAATTGTTTGGAGCGGCTAAATTATTTAATTAAAGCCGATTAAGGTGTTTAATTATGTAATAAATACGATAGTTTATTTAAATATCACGCCCACACAAATAATTATCAACAACATTACATTTGATATAAAATAACTAAGGGATTTTATAGTTTTGCAAGCATATATAATAACTATGAAATACAGCCTACTAACGCTAATTACAGCAGGTGCCATCCTATTCGCCAGCTGCCAATCTAAATCACAAACAGAAAGTTCAACAGGAAAAGATTCGACTGGTAAAACAGTGCAAACCACTGCAAATACCGGAGCTGCTGCCGTTGATGTATCGAAAATAAAAGTGGCTGATGCCAAAACCATCTTAGCCCGCAAACAAGTGCCTATTTTGTGTTACCACCAGGTTAGAAACTGGAAACCGACTGATGGAAAAGTGGGTAAAGATTATATCGTAGAAATCCAGAATTTTAAAGATCAGATGAAAATGCTGGCCGACAGTGGTTACCACACCATCCTTCCCGATCAGCTTTATGCTTACCTGAACACAGGTGCAGCCTTGCCAAGTAAGCCCATTATGTTAACTTTTGATGATACCGACATGGACCAATTTACGATTGTACGTCCGACCTTAGATAAGCTAGGCTTTAAAGCAGTTTATTTTATCATGACGGTTTCGATTGGCCGTAAGGGTAAATTTGTAGATTACATGACTAAGGAGCAGATTAAACAACTTGCTGATGAAGGCAATGTAATTGGCAGCCACACTTACGACCATAAAAACTTTAAAAAATATGCTGGCAAAGACTGGGAAGAGCAACTGGATAAGCCAACCAAAAAACTGGAAGAGATTACAGGTAAAAAAATGACTGAATTTGCTTATCCATTTGGTTTATGGAATGCAGAAGGTATTCCTGAATTGAAAAAACGCGGTTTCAGAATGGCTTATCAGCTTTCTACCAAACGTGATGAAAAAGATCCTTTGTTTACCATCCGCAGAATCATAGCAAGCGGTTACTGGTCGCCAAAAACGTTGAGCAACAGCATTAAAAACAGCTTTTAATTCCAAAAAAGGAACATGAAAAAATTTCTGCTCTACGGCGCCCTTTCTGCTGTGTTATTTGCTTCATGCCAGCCATCAAACGCAGCAAAGGAAAAACCTGCCGCAAAAACGGCTACTGAAGCGGTTAAAACAGATTCGGTAAATACAAAACCTGCTGATGCCAAAACGATCCTCGCCCGCCGGGAAGTACCGGTTTTGTGTTATCACCAGATTAGAAACACCACAGCGAGCGACAGCAAAAGGGCGCACGATGATATTATAGCGCCCGATAAATTCAGGGAACACATGAAAATGCTGGCCGATAGTGGTTACCATTCTATTTTACCCGATCAGCTGTACAATTATCTGGTATATGGTGCCAAATTACCGGAGAAACCCATTATGATTACTTTCGACGATACCGACGAAGATCAGTTTACGGTGGGCAACTCCACACTGAAAAAATACGGGTTTAAAGGCGTTTATTTTATCATGACGGTTTCAATCGGTAGAAAAGGCCGCATTAATTACATGACCAAAGAGCAGATTAAACAACTTTCTGACGAAGGAAATACCATTGCAAGCCATACCTACGACCATAAAAACTTTGCCCAGTTTACGGATGCAGACTGGAAAACCCAGATAGACGAGCCAACTAAAAAACTGGAAGAAATTACAGGCAAAAAAGTGGAATATTTCGCCTATCCTTATGGGGTTTACAAAGCGGCAAATCTGCATAAACTGAAAGAGCACGGATTTAAGGCCGCTTTTATTTTATCGACCGCACGCGATGAAAACTATCCCCTCCTTACCATCAGGAGGATAATTGACCCGGGAAGATACACCGCAAAAAACCTGTATTACAGCATTAACAAGAGCTTTAATAAAACAAAACCTTAGTTTCGACTGTAAGTTATAAGCGAATTAATTGTTGCTTTATGAAATATCTTATCCCATTTTGCCTTTTCGGATTGCTGATTGTATCGGCTTGTAACAACCCTAAAAACAATACAAACAGTACCGAAAGTGCTGACAGTACCCAAACGACCAAAACCGCTTTACCTGAAAACTTTTACAAACGTTTAACAGGTACAATTGCCGGTAAAACAGTTGTAGTGAATCTGCAAAAAGTAAATGGCGAATATGATGGAAACTATTATTATGATGGCTCCTGGCTTAATTTGGCCAGCGATACTTTAATTGGAGCAGATAGCGTAGTGTTGCGCGAGAACAGTTTTTACGATTATTACTTCGACCAGAACGCCAAACAACCCCATTTTTCTTTAAAATGGACCGGTAACGCATTTAAAGGTACCTGGGAAAATGGCGATAAAACCAAACAACATCCGGTTTTACTAACAGAGACCTATCCCGAAGGTAGTTACGAATTTATAGCCGGTATTTATCAGGATTCGGCAAAGGCTTTTGCGAGTAAAGCCAAATCGCCTTCAGCACAAATCAGCTTCGAATATTTACAAGCTAAAAAGCAAGATGATTATGGCATGTGGTTAGATAAGCAGCTTAAACAGATAGTTGGTATTAAAAACAATGCAAATCGCGAAACTGGCTTTAAAACTATCGCACAGGCCTACTTCAAAGATTATGTAAGCGAAGTGGCCGACCAGCAAAAAAATGGCAGGACTGACGATTTTGAAGCCTGGATGAATTATACCAATAACAGCCAGCAAAGCATAAGTTTTAATGGTAGTGGTTATGTGGTAATCGATTTTCTGGCTGATAGCTACACCGGTGGAGCCCATGGTAATTATAGCAGTACCATGTATTGCTTAGACGTGCAGAGCAAAAAGCAAATGACTTTAAGCGATGTAGTTAAGATTGATAGCAATACCTTACAACGAATTGTAGAAAAAAACTTCAGAAAAGAATACAACGTTAAAGCTAGCGATGCCCTTAACTCGGTTTTGTTTGATAATTTTTTAAAGCCTAACAAAAACTTTTACTTCAATAGCAGCGGGCTTGCTTTTATGTACAACCCTTACGAAGTGGCCAGCTATGCGCAGGGGCAGATTGTGGTGTTTATTCCTTTTGCTGAACTAAAAGCTTACCTCGTGCCAGCTTTTGTTACAAGAATGGGGTTGAAATAAATTTCACTGCTGTATTGCGTTAAAAACGCCTAATTATAACGCACGCGTTAGAAACGAGCGCGAGGATAAATGAAAACTGCCAATTGCCAACTGATAATTTCTGCG
>NZ_FMZH01000014.1:0-8824 GCF_900101435.1 Pedobacter soli | reverse complement strand
CAGATTACGCGGATTAACGCAGAGTTTAAAATTTGAATCCTTTTTTACTCAATTCGAAATGCAAACTGCCAATTGCCAACTGATAATTTCTGCGCTTATCACCTTAAATCAGCGGGAAGAAATAGCTAAAAGTAGTTCCCGCAGATTACGCGGATTAACGCAGAGTTTAATCCTCCATTATTATCTTAAAAAATATCTTTCACCAGATATTCTTTGCCATTAAACTTAAAGCTTTCATTTTTAGCCTTTCCAATCAGCAATTTGCCAATGGGCGATGCCTGTGATACCGCAAAGAATTTCTGTCCGTCTACATTTAATTCGCCCGCACTAATGCTGATGTAAAAATTACCTTCAGAAGTTAATACCACACTTCCATTTTTGACCAGTTTAGCTGGTTCTACATTTTCAAGCAGTTGCAAGGCTATTTTCTGTTGCCCGGCTTCGTACAACAACTTACTGTTGCGATCCATTTCCTGCTGCATCATTTCGCGGGTGGTTTCATATTTATCGCCGGCACTACTCTTGGTATCATCATTTGATGCCTGACGGGCCTGCTCCATGGAATAGGTTATATTCTCTATCCTTTTTTGAATAAAAGTTAAACACAATTGAAATAAATTCGATTTTAAAGCAGACATAATGCGAAATGTAATGATGTAAAATAGATGAGGGAAGATGGGTGAAATTACTGTCGAAGGGCAAAAGCCTGCGCTAAAATGGTTTCGATTTTCCTTTTAGGGATATCTTCCAGGTGGTTGATTAATAAAATCTTCATTCGGGCTCTTTTCTCTTGCAACAGATCTTCGTGTTCGATGTGTTTTCCATCTACCAAACCAATATAAGGCTGATGGAGTTTTTTGTGCACCCAAAGATAGCAGAACATTTTTCCTTTATGGTAATAAAAAGGCATGCCATATTTCCAATGTTCAGTAATATCGGCATAACCTGTTAAAAGCGACCTTAAATACTGAAGGCAACTTTTAACAGGTTCATCTTTTTGCTCGAAATAATTATCTAAAGGGTTTAACATTACGGAAAGATAGCAAAGTAAATCGTGATTTCGGACTCCTGACTTAGGACTCAAGACTTCTGACTACTCTTCAATCCAACTCACCTTTTCGGACATTGGCCCACGGTTTGTAGTCCAGGGTTTTTCGTTGTGATAGCCCATGTAGAACAATCCGATGCATTTCTCGTTTGCTTTCAGGTTTAAAAAATCGTCCAGATCATCAATAAGCGGTGGCGAACTCCAGTAAGCGCCAACTTTTAAACTTTCAGCAGTTATGGCCATATTTTGTACGGCACAGGCGACAGCTGCCAGTTCTTCCCATTCAGGTATTTTGCCGCTCACCTGCATGTTAATGGCAATAATACAATCGGCCTGACCTGTTTTCTCCGCAAAACTATCGTATTTTTTCTGCAAAAACTGTTGCGGGCTAACCAGGGCTTTATACAAGCGCCCCAATTCTTCACCTAATCTGGCTAAACCTGCTTTCCTGATTACCACAAAACGCCAGGGTTCTGTTAATTTATGGGTTGGCGCATAATTGGCAGTTTCTAAAATCTGGTTAATCACTTCAACCGGAATTTCCTTTTTAATATAACTGGCCGGAAAAATACTGCGGCGCTCTTTTATAACTTTTGATACAATTTCGTAATTAGTGCTCATCTGGTAAATATAAGGTAAAAGGCATGAGGTTTAAGGTTTAAGGTCAAAATGCTTAAAGGTTTGACTTTTTATCAACCAAAAATATAGCGGAAAGATTAAAGACTAAAGCAAAAAGACCCAAGCTGAGTACTTGCTACTTGATTCTCCATACTTAACGCTCTATACCCAATTTACTTGATTCTCGGTTCCCTGCTTCCTGCCAACTGCTTCCTGATTTGTTTAACCTTGGCAAAAAACGCAATACTTTCTTTATCTACTAAAAAATCCATGGTCTCCATGAGTTCGTCTTTAATCCACTCGTGCTTCGTATTCAAATTAGCAAGAATATTTAAGCAGTGCGATTTAATGGCAACAGGTACCTTTTCGTCAATTAACCAGCTAAAAACCACTTCAACCAAATGATCGGTATCATAATCGTGAATAATTTCTTTTATTTCAGGCGAAGCATTTTTCTTAGTCATAAAAGCCAGAATCTTAACAAAATGCCTGAGGGCCGAAAAATTGCGTTGCAGAGGAAATTTCTCCAGAAAATAAAGTGAATGCGGCAAAAACCTATCCTGATGGCTGCTACACACATTTTCCAATATCCATGCCGCCCTGAAACCGATCTGCTCGTCATGATAGAAACTGAGATCAATTAAATCTTTAACCGAAAAAGTATCTTCTGATGCAATGGCGGCTAGTTTTTCTACCTTATTCTTTTGAAGGGTTGTTTTGATGGTTTCGAGTAGTGGATGGTTTTCCATAAGGCTAAAATAAATGTTTTGCCACAGATTACACATTAAACCTTATTGTTTATGGAGAGGGCTCGATATCTTCCAGCCTTAAACCTTCAACCTTTCATCCTTCCATCCTTTCCAGCCTCAACCTTTTTGCCTATCTTTGCGCCTTATTTCAATTATAGCATGATTTCAGTTTCTAATTTATCGTTACGATACGGCAAACGCACATTATTTGAGGATGTTAACTTAAAGTTTACCCAGGGCAACTGCTATGGTGTAATTGGGGCTAACGGTGCAGGTAAATCTACTTTTCTAAAAATTTTATCAGGAGAAGTTAGCCAGACTTCGGGTAGTGTTGCTTTTACTCCGGGCGAAAGAATGGCGGTTTTAAAACAGAACCACTACGAATTTGACGAATTTTCGGTATTAGAAACAGTAATGATCGGTCATAAAGAACTTTATGCCATCATGAAAGAAAAAGATGCCATTTACATGAAAGAAGATTTTACTGAGAAAGACGGCGAACGTGCCGGAGAACTCGAAAATCTTTTTGCTGAAATGGATGGCTGGAACATGGAAAGCAACGCCGCAACCATGTTGAGCAACCTGGGTATCACTGAAGATAACCACTATAAATTATTGAAAGAGCTTGATAATACACAAAAAGTACGTGTGTTATTGGCTCAGGCTTTATTTGGTAATCCTGATATTTTATTATTGGATGAGCCTACCAACGATTTGGACATCGAAACCATTGCCTGGTTGGAAAACTTTTTAGCCGATTACCAGAACATTGTATTAGTAGTATCGCACGACAGGCACTTTTTAGATGCTGTTTGTACGCATATTGTGGATATCGATTTTGCTAAAATGAGTATCTACACCGGTAACTACACTTTCTGGTACGAATCTAGTCAGCTGGCGTTAAAACAACGTAGCGACCAGAACAAGAAAATGGAAGATAAGGTTAAGGAGTTGCAGGAATTTATCCGCAGGTTTAGTGCCAATGCTTCCAAATCTAAGCAAGCTACTTCACGTAAAAAAGCTTTAGATAAGATTGATATCACCGAAATTAAAGCTTCAAGCCGTAAATATCCTGCCATTATTTTCAATAATACAGGCCGTGAAGCTGGTGACCAGATTTTACAGGTAGAAAACTTAGGTAAAAGCGGAAATGACGGTGTATTATTCGATAAAATCACTTTCATGGTAAATAAGGGCGATAAGATTGCCATTTTATCACAAAACAGTTTGGCTACCGCAGCATTTTACGATGTATTAACCGGTCGCGATGCTGACCATAAGGGTGAATTTAAATGGGGTGTTACCATCAGCACGGCCGATATCCCTAACGATAACTCAGAATACTTTGCCGGTAAAGACGAAAACCTGGTTGATTGGTTGCGTGAATACTCTGGCACTGATGCCGATGAGCAATTTGTACGTAGCTTTTTAGGCCGTATGTTATTCTCGGGCGAGGAAGTATTGAAAAACGTTAAAGTATTATCGGGAGGTGAGAAAATGCGTTGTATGTTCTCGAGAATGATGTTACAACAAGCTAACTTATTGATGTTTGATGAGCCAACCAACCACTTAGACTTAGAATCGATTGAAGCATTGAACAATGGTATGAAAGATTTTAAAGGTGCAATATTGTTTACCTCGCGAGATCACCAGTTAACTGAAACTGTTGCAAACAGGATTATCGAAATTACGCCAAAAGGTACTATTGATAAGTTAATGACTTACGATGAATACATTAACAATGCGGATGTTGCCAAACTTCGCGAAGAAATGTATTCGTAAAATATAAAAATAATTGCCTTGAAAGCCGCCCCGAAAAACCTGGGCGGCTTTTCTTTTAAAAAAAATACCTGCCTGCTGTAGCGTTTTCATTGCCTTAATCGTTTTACAAGAAAAAAGCGTTAATGGCCATTAACCAATTTTATTAAAAAATTGATTTAAAACATTAAAATGAAAACTAATTTGAAAAACTTCGGTATCACTACTAAAATTATTTTCTCTCTCCTAGCAATTACATTAACCATAACCGCCTGTAAAAAAGATTTTAACAACGATCCTATCGAGGCTGCCGGTATTGGCTTCGTACACGCATCACCAGGAACTGCTGCTTTAGATTTTGTGCTCGATAACCAAAAAATAAACAGCTTTACTTATACCAAAGATTTAGGCTATTATGCCGCTTATCCAGGTACCAGATTGGTTGGTGTAGCTAAAAAAGATTCGTTAAAGTATTTAACTACCACCACTGCAACTTTAAAATCAGGCTCTTTTTACTCTGTTTTCGTAGTTGACACTTTAAAATCGACCAAACTTTTAGTACTGGAAGACGATTTAAAAGCACCTGAAACTGATAAGGCTAAAGTTCGTTTCGTAAACCTAAGCCCTGGTTCAAGTCCGTTCGATTTAGCTGTAGCAGGTACTGATGCACCTTTATTTACGGCTAAAGCATTTAAAGAATTTACACCTTTTACCAGCATTGCACCAAACGATAGCTATACTTTCCAGTTAAAACAAGGCGGAACAGTTAAAGTTAGCTTGCCAGCTGTAAAAATTGAAAAGGGAAAAATTTATACCATCTGGGCTAAAGGATTATCATCTAAAACCGATAGCACCGGAGTTGGCTTGTCAGTTATGACAAACAAATAATCTACCTACCTGTGGAAACTGAAAATAACACTGCACAAACTTTTGCGCGGTGTTATTTTCTTAAATTTGCAAAAATTAATCATGATAAACCTTTAATTAATAGTCCTTTACAGGGGTGGTAAAAAAAATACTCAGTTTTGAGGAAATTTTAAAAGGCTGTGTAAAAAACGACAATGGCTGTAAAGAAATGATGTATAAATCATTTTATGGCTATTTAATGGGCATTATTTTAAGGTATACCAAGAATCCTTCGGACAGTGAAGAGCTTGTAAATGATACTTTTATCAAAATTTTCAAGCATGTTGGCACTTTCAAAGCGCCCAAAAATCCAGAAGAATTACAGCGATCATTCAAAGGCTGGATTGCGCAGATTGCTTCGCGCACGGCTATAGATAAAATACGGAGTTCAAAAATTCAGTTTTATGTTGATGATCTGGCAGAGCACGAACATCCGGTTACCCAGGTTTCGGTTGCTTCCGAGCTGCATGTTAATGATATTTTGAACTTACTAAATCACTTACCAGATACGCAGAGACTGGTATTTAACTTATATGAAATTGAAGGCTTTGCACACGATGAGATATCGAAAATGCTAAATATACCCGAAAGTTCGAGCCGTGTTTACCTTACACGCTCCAAAAATAAGTTACGTACCCTTTACCTAAATACCTTGGTTAATTCATATGAAAAAAATGGATAAGGAATTAATTGAGCATATCAAATCACAGCTTCAAAGCCACGAGGAACATTATCCTGCGGGGGCATGGGAGCGCTTTTCAGGAACAGAAGAGAAAAAACGGCGCATTGCTTTTTGGCCGCTATGGGCTGCTGCTGCCTTAATTTTTGTACTTGGAGGCGTATTTTTTGCGCTTAATACACAAGATCAGAAAAACGATATTGTTGCCGTTAAACCTCATACTCAATTACACCATAACAATGGCCCTAAAGCAACAGCTGACGAAAATGTAGCCATTAAACAAAATCCTGCACCGGTAGCCAGCCTTAATGATACGAATGCACCACTTTTGGCCAGCAACAAACCTGTTCAAAATACAGGGACTACAAAGCCCCTAACCACTGAAAACACCAGTTTTACACTGCAACAAGCTACTAATGAAATTGAATTAACGAATGTTAATTTGCTTGAAAACACCCTTAAAGGCATTAATCTGGCGGGTTCTTCGTATAAACCTGTCGATATTTTAAATACGCAGAAAAAAACTGCACCTGCACCTGCTCAGACACCAAAAATGAGGTTTGAGGATTTACTGGCGCAGGATAGTCGCGACAATCAAAATAAACCGGTTGCAAAAGCTGGTCAGCCATCTAAATGGACACCAGATGTTTATGTAGCCCCAGCTATGGGTAACGACAATAAGGTAACCATGAACTATGGTGTTTCCTTATCGTATGCTATAGCCAATAAGCTGTCTATCAGTTCTGGTGTTTCTTATGCTTCGATCAGCACCACCGAATCACTCAATGCCCAGGCACCACAAAGCTTGTCGGGCAAAAATTTATCTTCAGTTGATGCTAAAGTCCGCGGAATAAACATTCCTTTAGAGTTAAAGTATAACATTAGCGATAAACTGTATACCGGCGTGGGGGTTTCGGCATTAGCCGTAATTAACAATAGCCAGCAGAATAATTATATCGTAAACCAGGTACAAAATGTTTCTTATTCAACGGCAAATGGTCTGGCCGATTCGAAAATGTTGATTGTACAGGAAAAAACAACTGAACCGCAGCCTGAAAACAATTTAGATCCGGATAAGTATATTGGTTTTTACAACTTCTCGTTAGGTTATAAGCAAAAAATTTCGAAAAAGAACAACATTGCCATTGAACCTTTTTTAAGATTGCCCATGAAAACTTTCTCTAAAGAAAACCTGAATCTGACCAATGGCGGCTTACGTATAAAGATCGATTTCTAGTTAGTCGTTTAATATTTTATTATATTTGGTTAACGCTGCTATGAAAAATATTAAACCATATCCAACTGAGGAAGAGCTTCCTCCTATCCAAACCGTTAACGAGGTAGATTTTGCAGGCTATTACAGCTATGCGGATTATATGCGTTTTGAATTTGAAGAGCGCTTAGAAATTATTAAGGGACATATTTTCAGAATGAGTCCTGCTCCTAACCGCATCCATCAAAAAATATCTGGACGAATTTCTAATCCAATCTATAATGCATTGAATGGATATAAATGTGAAGTGTACACGGCGCCTTTTGATGTTCGCTTGGCGAAGAAAACCCAGTTGGATAAAGAAATTTTCACTGTGGTACAACCTGATATTGTTGTGGTTTGCGATCAAAGCAAGCTGGATAAGCGTGGCTGCATCGGTGCACCCGATATTGTGGTAGAGATTTTATCGCCAGGTAACAATAAAAAAGAACTGATTAACAAATATGAAGTTTATGAAGAAGCTGGCGTTAAAGAATACTGGATTGTAAGCCCGTCAGACAAAAGCTTCTTCAGGTATATTTTGGACGATCATGGTAAGTTTCAGCCTACCAAACTACTCACAATTGGCGAAGAAGTAACCACAAGCATTTTACCGGGCTTTACGCTGGTGCTGGAAAAGGTTTTTGAGGATTAAAGGTAGATATCAACGAAAAAAGTCAAGTTTGAACGGCAAAGTTGCCATTTAAACCTGACTTCATTGAAATCGCTTATTTATAACTTAGTGACCTGAGTGACCATCAGCACCATGAGCGTGACCATGAGCCAACTCATCCTGAGTAGCTTCACGTACATTTAAAATCACACCGTTAAATACCAGGTTTTTACCTGCCATTGGGTGGTTTAAATCTACAGAGATAGTATCTTCATGCACAGCAGTAACACCTGCTCTGAACTGGTTACCGTTGTTATCCTGCAAAGGAATTACATCGCCAACATTAGGCAATTCGCCACCAGCTTCGGTAAACATGGTTTTTGGCAAATCGGCAAAAGCACCCGGATCAATAGCACCGTAACCGTCTTCAGCTGATAATTCGAAAGCATATTCATCACCAGTTTTTAAACCGGTTAAATGCTCTTCAAATTTAGGCAACATCATGCCTACGCCATATAAAAATACTAAAGGATTTTCCTGATCGGCTTTTTCTACAAAAACCTGTTGTCCTTCTTCGTTAGTAGTATGCAATTCGTAAGTTAATGCAACTACTGAGTTTGGTGAAATATTCATCTATTTTTCTTTATTGTATGTGCGTTAATGCTTCCTCAACAGTGTTAACCGGCAACTGGCATACTTTATTTCGGCAATTGCAACCTAAGTTGATTTTACGCTCGTAGCGCAAAGATAACCTAATTATTAGTTTAACAAAGAAACTGTTTAATTGTTGTTTAATAGTGATAAATCTTAGTACTAGTGCGAAATCTAGTACTAATCTTATCTCAAAGTTTTAAATTATTCCATCATCAGCCATACTATAATAACCATTCTGCGTATTTCGGCAAAAGTGACCCCTCCGTTTCGGACCAAACTGGCCGCCAATTTGATTGCCGGGCTTTGGCATAAAAGTTCCTTTCCCTCTGAACAAATATAGGCCGACGGTTTTCAAATTTCTTCTTGATACTAAGCCTTCCAGGCTATCTCTTTTAAGGGATGCTGATCCTCTTAAATTTCAGCCAACCAAAGAATCTATCCAAAACACCTTAAAAAAGTGCTTAAACGCGTTCAAAATCGTCTCACGACCCAAAGCTTAGCTGAGGCTTGTCTTTTCGAACCTATGGCTTTGAATTAGCTTTAAATA
>NZ_FMZH01000019.1 GCF_900101435.1 Pedobacter soli | reverse complement strand
TTTTTTTTTGTCAGATATTTTTTTGAGATGCATTAATTTAGATTCCTTTTGGGTGCAAATTATGCGGCTCTTTTTTTGTTCATTGTGGTTTCTTCAACCTCTAAGGGAGTCAGATAACCCAATGATGAATGGATTCTTTTTCTGTTATACCAAATCTCTATGTATTCAAATACTGCCAAGTATGCCTGCTTTTTAGTTTTGAAATTTCTTTGGTAAACCATCTCAGTTTTCATGGTTTTAAAGAAACTCTCTGCAACTGCATTATCCCAACAATTCCCTTTTCTGCTCATGCTTTGAATTATTGGTAATCCCATCAACTGTTTCCTAAACTCTGAACAAGCATACTGAACCCCCTGATCAGAGTGGAATATTAGTTTATCCCCAATCCTCCTGTTTGCTTTTGCCATCTGAAATGCCCTAACCGTTGTGTTTTTGGCTTCCATATTATCACTTAGTGACCAGCCAACTACCTTTCTGTCCGCAAGGTCGATAACCGTTGTCAAGTAAACCCATCCGGATCCTGTGCGTATATAAGTAAGGTCTGAAACCCATTTTTCTCCTGGTCTTGCAGCCGAAAAATCTCTGTTAAGAACGTTTTCTGCCACAGGATGCATATGATCTGAGTCCGTTGTTTTTACCCATTTCTTACGTATAACACTTTGAATCCCTGCCTTCCGCATTATCCTGGCTACTCTTGGCCTGGAAGCTTGAATACCTTTTTCAGCAAGCTTAGCTGCAATTCTCGGGCTACCATAAATTTTCTTGCTTTCCTGGTGAATCTTACTGATTTCCTCTAGTAGCAAGGTGCTTTCAACTTGACGTTTTCCTTTGGGATATTTTAACCAATAATAGAAACCGCTGTTACTTACCCGAAATATCCTACACATCATTTCAACTGGAAATATTCTTCGGTGTTCATTTATAAATCCGAATATCTCCCGTCTCCCTTGGAAAAGATGCCGACAGCCTTTTTTAATATGTCACGTTCCATTTGAGCATCTTTTAGCTCTTTCTGTAGCTTTTTAATCAGTTTCTGATCTTCAGTCAATTCTGTCGCTCCCTGAAAGGACTCTGATTCCCGTTGTCTCCATTTACTCAAAAGAGTCTGGCTGATACCTAACTCATCAGCTACTTCTTTTACAGATCCTCTGCTGTAAGAAAGCTCTATAGCCATCTTTCTGAAGGATTCATCAAACACTCGTCTGCTCATATAATCAAATTTAAAAGTTTCTTTCTAAATCTGACGACTAAATCCCTCTAGTCAAATGTAGCAACTCCATAAATATAAAGATATGAGCAGGAGTGACTTTAAAAAATACGAATAACATTGCGCTCCAAAAACAACCTGCAATCTTATTATTTACTTTATGCAGTACAAACCTGCATGACAAATAACATTACGATGTTCCTTAATTCGACTGATTATTTTATCTTTAGGCGATTTTAAAAAGACTGGTCTGCAAATCTGTAAAATCGGTCAGATATTTAACCTTAATAAGCAAAATCAATATAAACATGTCAAATACATCAAAAATTATCTACACCAAAACCGATGAGGCGCCAATGTTGGCAACCTACTCACTTTTACCTATTGTACAAGCTTTTACCGCGTCAGCAGGTATTGATGTAGAAACCAGAGATATTTCTTTAGCAGGAAGAATTTTGGCCAACTTTCCTGAGTATTTAAAAGACGACCAAAAAATTGGTGATGCTTTAGCTGAGCTTGGTGCACTGGCCACCACTCCGGAAGCAAACATTATTAAATTACCTAACATCTCGGCTTCAATTCCGCAGCTGGTAGGTGCTATAACCGAGTTACAGGCACAAGGTTTCGCCGTGCCAAATTATCCTGATAACGCACAAAGCGAAGAAGAAAAAGCAATTAAAGCTAAATATGCAAAAGTTTTAGGTTCGGCAGTAAACCCGGTTTTACGCGAAGGTAACTCTGACCGCAGAGCACCTAAAGCGGTTAAAAATTATGCCAAACAAAACCCACACTCGATGGGTAAATGGTCTGCAGATTCAAAAACCAGAGTAGCCAGCATGACTGAAGGCGATTTTTACGGTTCAGAAAAATCGGTAACCATCGATGCTGCAAGCCAGTTTAAAATTGAGTTTGTAGCTGCTGATGGCGCCGTTACTGAATTAAAAGGTTTATCTCCATTAAAAGCAGGCGAGGTGATTGATAGCTCTGCTTTGAGTTTATCTGCCTTGAAAGCTTTTGTTGCCAAAGAAATTGCTGAAGCTAAAGCGGCTGGTGTATTATTATCAGCGCACTTAAAAGCAACCATGATGAAGGTTTCTGACCCGATTATTTTTGGTGCCATTGTAGAGGTTTACTTTGCCGATGTTTTTGCAAAATATGCCGATTTATTTAAAGAACTTAACATCGATACACGCAATGGTTTAGGCGACGTATACGCGAAAATTGCAGGCAATGCTAAACAGGCTGAAGTTGAAGCTGCGTTAGCGCAAGCGATTGAAAATGGTCCGGCATTGGCTATGGTTAACTCTGATAAAGGGATTACCAACCTGCACGTACCAAGTGATGTAATTGTAGATGCTTCAATGCCGGCTATGATCCGTACTTCGGGCCAGATGTGGAACAAAGAAGGCAAATCGCAAGATACCATTGCTTTAATTCCTGATCGTTGTTATGCTGGTGTTTATACTGCAACAATTGACGATTGTAAAGCACACGGCGCTTTTGATGTAACCACCATGGGTTCGGTACCTAACGTAGGTTTAATGGCACAAAAAGCTGAAGAATATGGTTCGCATGATAAAACTTTCCAGGCTACAGCAAGCGGAACAATCTGCGTAACGGATGCTGATGGCAAAGTATTTTTCGACCAAAAAGTTGAAAAAGGAGATATTTTCCGCATGTGCCAGACTAAAGATGCACCAATTCAGGATTGGGTTAAATTAGCAGTAACCAGAGCCCGTTTATCTGAAACTCCAGCTGTTTTCTGGTTAGATGAAAAAAGAGCACATGACAGAGAGATTATTGCTAAAGTAAATACCTATTTAAAAAATTACGATACTGCTGGTTTAGATATCCGCATTTTAGCACCTGTTGAAGCGACTAAATTTACCTTAGAACGTATCCGCAAAGGTGAGGATACCATTTCGGTTACCGGTAACGTATTACGTGATTATTTAACCGATCTTTTCCCGATTTTAGAACTGGGTACTTCGGCTAAAATGCTTTCTATTGTTCCATTAATGAACGGTGGTGGTTTGTTCGAAACCGGTGCTGGTGGTTCTGCCCCTAAGCACATAGAGCAGTTTATTGAAGAAGGTTACCTGCGTTGGGATTCACTAGGTGAGTTTTTAGCGCTTCAGGCTTCTTTAGAGCATTTATCGCAAACGCAAAACAATGCAAAAGCACAAGTTTTAGCCGATGCTTTAGATGAGGCCAATGCTAAATTCTTAGCTACTGATAAATCTCCAGGCAGAAAACTAGGTACCATTGATAATCGTGGCTCGCACTTCTACCTGGCTTTATATTGGGCTGAGGCTTTGGCAGCGCAAACTAAAGATGCTGAATTACAAGCCAGATTTGCACCATTGGCAAAAGCTTTAACTGAAAACGAAGCTAAAATCAACGAAGAGTTGATCGGTTCGCAAGGTAAGCCGCAGAATATTGGCGGTTATTATAATCCTAATGATGAACTGGCCAGCAAAGCGATGCGTCCTAGCGGAACATTAAATGCTGCTTTGGCATCGTTGTAAGCATTGTAAATAGCTAAAAACAAAGCTGTATCATAGTGTGAGTGTCATCCTGAGCCTGTCGAAGGACTTAGGTTACTCTTTATCACTTTATGATACAGCTTCTTTTGTTTAAAAGAGGATTGTAGCCGTAATAACAAGTTTATTCAAACCACACTCCCCATTTATCCAATCGTGTTAGGAAATCGGAAAATGATATGCCAATTTCGATATGATATTGTTTATCTAAATCTATAAATGGTGAAAGTACAACACGATATTGTTCATTTTCATCTCTTTCAATAGCAATAAATTCACCGCCACCGTTTCCTCCGATTGCCAATGTATTTGGTAAGTTTTCAAAGATACCATAACCAAGGTTTTGATCCAGTAACTCATCCAAATCCCATAGTATCACAAACTCTTTTCCAATGTTTATCTCAAATCCTGAATAGCTATTGAGATAATGTCTGTAATCCTGTGGTATTCGAAAATTTGTAATCCGTTCTATTTCGGCAATCGCTTCTGGTGATGGAATTGACCTTTTGGGCCAATTATATTTATGTAGTATTTCTTCCATTGTGGTTCAGCTTATTCTAAAATATAGAAAAGATGTATTGCTGGCAAATTAAAAATTTTTGTGAGCAGGCATCTAAAATTACCCGCTTTCCCAGTTATATGTTAATCAAATATTTTCAATATTGTGCAGGCATTCACAAACCAAAGTCCTGTCAATTTGTTATATTCATATTAAATTATAGGAGATTCATCACATGGCAAATAATAAACCTTCACGCGATAAACTGCACAGTACTACCGAAAATGGTGGCATTAATAAAGAAAATTTATCATACAATGAAAGTAAGCAGAGTTATGAACTTGATGTAAAAGGTACAGATGAAGACTACGATCACCCGATGGGTTACGAAACGGTTGCTGCAGGTGCCCGCGACGATGATTCTACTTATGATGAAGCCAACCCATACGTAGGCGACGAATACGCACGGAATGAAGAAATTGCAAACGATGATTTGGAGGAATTAGGTATGCACGTAGATAATGGTGAAAGTGTAAAACTAAGTGCTGAAGATGAGATTCTGGCCCGCACGCCTGAAGATAACCGCGATGATTTGGATGAAGAGGGTTATCCGGTTAATGATACGCCCCAAAAATAGTCAATAGCATACCGTCGGGAAGATGGTGATTTGACGAAACAATCATATAAATGGAAAAGCAGGGTTACATTCGGTGTAGTCCTGCTTTTGTTTTATGCCTTAATTTTAATTGCTTTTTATGGGTTGATATCCAGGTTAAATCTCCTGCGCAGCTCATCCAGTTTTGGGTTTTTGTTTACCAGGTAATCGTATTTTTCGCGGTTACCATACAACCTGTTTTCGAGCTTACGCTCTACCTGTTTATAAGTTACCAGTACCCCGAAATTTTTAAGCTCGTTTCTTAAGTAATTTAAAAGTTCAACAGATTCCTGCTGAATGAGGTGTTCCTGGGTTTTACTTTCTACTGAAATTTCAATCAGCTCGGGCTTTAAAAGTACCGGTGCAAAGTTGTTCAGGATGGTGAACAGGTTAATTTTATCGGCAGCTTTAAGAATTTGCACATAATTGCTCCATACTTCAAGCAAACGGTCATAACTAAAAACTTCGCGTGCTTCGCCGGTTATAGCTTTTGGCTTACCGTCGTCGTTGCTATCTGCATTTCGTTCAAAATCGTTTAGCGAAGGAATTAAGGTGCCCGCTGTTTTTTTGGGTATATTGATGCTGATTGAAGTAGCCGTAGGCATGCTTACAGGCCTTGGCGCTTCGCTCTGTGTATTTAAAGGTATACTGGGCGGAACTTCTGCCTTTGGGATATTTACTGTTGCCGGTGCTGCGTTTTCACTTTCTGCTTTTGGCTTTATGCTTTCGGCCTGCACTGCCTTTTCGGCTACGACATTAGTTTTTTTTTTATCCTGATCTCCGTCAGTTGCTGTGTTATTGGTGTTTAAAGGCTGTTGTGCTAAATTGACGACGGACCGGATATGGCACATTTTGATCAGTGCCAGCTCTACCTGTAAACGTTGGTTTTTAGAGTTTTTATAATTTAAGTCGCAAGTATTGGCCAAATTTAAGGCTGTTAGCAAGAATGACAATTCTGTTTGCCTGCACTGCTCTAAATATTTTTGTTTAATGTTTTCGCTTACCTCTAAAAGCTTAATGGTTGCATTGTCTTTACCTACTAGTAAATTACGGAAGTGACTTGCCAAACCATTGATGAAGTTGTTGCCATCAAAGCCATTGTTTAATATTTCATCAAACAGGAGCAGGGTTTGGCTAACTTCGGCAGCGGTTAAAAAAGAGGTAAGTTTAAAAAAGTAATCGTAATCTAAAATGTTAAGGTTGTCGATTACCGCTTTATAGGTAATGTTCTTATTGGCATAACTGGCAATCTGATCGAACATCGAAAGGGCATCGCGCAAACCTCCGTCAGCCTTTTGCGCAATAATGTGCAAACCATCACTTTCAAAAGCAATGTTTTCGCGGTTGGCAATGGTCGACAGGTGATTGGCAATATCTTCTACCTGGATCCGGTTGAAATCGAAAATCTGGCAACGCGATAAAATGGTTGGCAGGATTTTGTGTTTCTCGGTAGTAGCCAGAATAAAAATAGCATACGAAGGTGGTTCTTCCAAAGTTTTCAGAAAGGCATTAAATGCACTTTGCGATAACATGTGAACCTCATCAATGATATAGATCTTGTATTTTCCGGCTTGTGGCGGTATGCGCACCTGCTCAATTAAACTACGGATATCATCAACAGAGTTGTTTGATGCCGCATCGAGCTCGTGCACATTGAAAGAATGCCCGTTCTGAAAAGACTGGCAATTGTCGCAGGTACCACAGGCTTCCATATCGGCTGTAGGGTTAGTACAGTTAATGGTTTTGGCCAGGATACGCGCACAAGTAGTTTTACCCACACCCCGCGGACCGCAAAACAAAAATGCCTGGGCAAGCTGGTTGTTTTTGATGGCGTTTTTTAAAGTACCCGTAATGTGCTGCTGACCAACCACAGTTTCGAACGTGGCCGGGCGGTATTTACGGGCAGAAACAATAAAATTTTCCATCGGCACGAAAATAGGAATTTTTTATGAGTTGAGCCCTGAAGCAACTGGAATGTGGAAAAGTTATAAATTGTACATCAAAACCGTAAAAATCAAAATAATGAAATTAAACCGCTAGTGATGGTAGTTGTAAAATAGCTTATAGCTTTGTTCAAAGGATTCAAAACTGCCAAAAACCTGCGTTATGGCTTTTTCTGTATCGTAGCCCTGATTGGTAAGCCTGATGATTTGTTTTAAATTTTCGGTTCTTTTGCCCTTAATAAAAAAGTAAATCACACTGTAAGCGGTGTTATAATTGTCTTGTACCTCATGGCCATAAAATGAACCATTGTAAATGCCGAAGAATTTTTTTAACCGTTCGGCATCCTTTAAATCTATACCTGCTTTTATACTTTTAATACGGAAATCTTGCGGAGCAGCATATAAATTGCCTTCGCTATCAAAATCGAGTGTTTCGAAAAACTCTGCCAGTCCTTCATTTAGCCACCTTGGCGATTGCTTAAAATTAAACTGAAAAATACTGTGACTTGCCTCGTGTAAGGTAATGGCAATGAAATCGCGGTTTTTGTATACAAAAGCCTGGTTAATGTTGTCAATATAAAAGCCGTCGCTACTTGCTGGTGCATTATATTTTTTCTGCTCCAACCGGTAACCTTTGTTTTTGCCGTACAAGTTTATTTTTACCGGAGCGGTAATGTTCTCCCGGGTTTCGAAAATTTCGTTGCAAAACATGCGCTCGTAAGCAATTAGCTTTTCGATTTTCTTTTGCTCCGTATCGCTTATTTTGCAGTTTATGGTATTAATCTCCACATACTGGGCATAGGAGGCAAGACTAATCAAGTTAACCAATAAACATATCAAGCGCTTTTTCATATTGCAATATACCTTGTTTAAAGGTTATTTTGGGCTTATTTCATAATTGCTTTTAGCTCTTGTCTGTACTCCGATGCGCTTTTACCTGTAAACTCCTTAAACAGCTTATTAAAGTGACTAAAATTATTGAAACCGCTTTCGTAAGCAATATTGGCAATACTGATCGGTTTTTCGGCCAGCAGTTTTGAAGCGTGTACCACTCGATACTCGTTTACGAAGTGGGTAAAAGTTTTTTTAGTAATCTTTTTAAAATACCTGCAAAACGAAGGTACGGTCATACTCGACATTTCTGCAATATCATGCAAACTAATCGGTTCCTGGAAATGATCTTTCACAAAATTGAAGATCATGTTAATGCGGTCGTTATCCTGGACCTGCATTTCCATCGAAAAGCCCCTGGCATTTAAAATTTTATAATCCCTGGCGTTTTCGAGTACCTTTAATACATATAATAAGGATAGCAAGCGCTCAAAAGGAGGCTGGTCATCCATCATTTCTATTTTGTCGCCGATCAGGGCCTTGGTTTGGTTGCCAAATGCAATACCACCTTTTGCTTTATCGAACAATTCCTGTATGCCTTTTGTCTCCTGCAGGCTTAAAAAACCGGTGCCCAAAAAATCGGGTTTCATCTGGATTACGGTTTCATTTTTATTACCGGTATTGGTATCGGTAAAGCCGCAATGAGGCAAATTACTACCAATTAAAATCAAATCGCCTTCGGTATAATAAGAAACGTGACTACCAATTTGCCTTTTACCTGTACCGCCGTTTACAAAAACCATTTCAATCTCAGGATGGTAATGCCAAAGGTGCGCCATGTTATTTTCGTTGGCAATGTATTTCGAGTAATAAAAAGAGCTGCCGAAAGAGGGCTCTACTACTTCAAAACTTGGCTTCATGTTGATTAATTTTATATGCTAAAATAGGTTAAAAATATGTTAAATTATGTGTTTTACCGAAATATGACTGAATTAGGGGTAATATAGCATAGATATTGGCCAATATGCAATCGTCTGGGAATTTAAGCTTTGCCTACCTTAGTACCATCATAAAGTAATTAACTCTTTAAAATATTTGGTTATGAAAAAGTTCTTAAAAATCGGTTTAATAGCAGCGTTATTTTTTACTGCTACGGGTGTACACGCTAACGATGATGATTTTACTTTAAAAGTAAAAGGTGAAAAAGAAAAGTTTATCCGTTTTTCTGCAGATAAAGCAGAAGATCTAAATTTATCATTAGTAGGTGCTGATGATGAAGTATTGTTCGAAGAAACCATTCATGCTTCTGCTACAACAAGCAAAGTATATGATTTAAACGCACTTCCTGACGGAAAATATGTGCTAAAGGTAGAATCGGAAGCTAAACTTGCAAAATATAATGTAGTAATTGAAAATGGTGAGGCAATTGTTTCTGAGCCAAAAATTGCTAACGTTTTTAAACCAGTTTATACTAAAACTGATGAAGTGGTTACCCTGAGCTTAAACAACCTGGATAAAAGCCCGATCGAAGTAAAAGTTTACAACGAATATAACGATGAGGTTTATGCAGAATCGTTTAAAGACAAAGCACAGTTAACTAAGAAATTCAACATCAGTAAAACAGATTCAAGATCGTTAACTTTCGTAGTAAAGTTTAAAGATGAGAGTTTTGTTAAAACGATCGAAACTTACTAAAAACTAACAGCTAATTGATTAGGGAGATTGTCGGATAGATAATCTCCCTTTTTTGTTTGCAGTAAAAGGGTAGATGTAAGACGGAAGATGTAGCTTTTCGTTATTATCTTCCATTTGTCATTTCCCATTTTACATTATTCATTAATATATTCTGATTAATCGTTTGATTTTAAGAAATATATTGTTACTTTTGCATCCCCGTAATATACCTCGGGATTAAAAAATTAAAAACATAATTAATAACAATGAATCAGTACGAAACTGTTATCGTTCTAACCCCGTTGTTATCTGAAGACGCAGCGAAAGAGGCATTAGCTAAATTCAAAGCGGTTCTTACTGATAACGGAGCCGAAATTATCCAGGAGGATAATTGGGGTTTGAGAAAATTAGCGTATCCAATTGACAAAAAGTCAAATGGTTTCTTCAACTTAACTGAATACAAAGCTTCAGGTGATTTGATCGCAAAATTAGAGCTTCAATTAAAACGCGATGAGCGTGTGTTACGTTTCTTAACTATCCGTTTAGACAAACACGCTGTTGCTTACAATGAGAAAAAGCGTAGTGGTGCTTTTAACAAAAAAACTAAGGAGGTTGCAGCGTAATGGCAAGAGAACAAATTCAATACGTAACTGCCCCTAAAGTAGAGGATAACCGTAAAAAATATTGCCGTTTCAAGAAAAACGGAATTAAATATATCGATTACAAGGATGCAAACTTCTTGTTGAAATTCATTAACGATCAAGGTAAATTATTACCAAGACGCCTTACTGGTACTTCGTTAAAATTCCAACGTAAAGTGGCTCAGGCTGTTAAACGTGCCCGTCACATCGGTTTGTTACCTTTCGTTGCTGATCAATTAAAATAGGAGGCTAGAGATATGGAAATTATTTTAAAACAAGATATTAAAGGCCTTGGTGAGAAAGATGATGTAGTTACAGTAAAGCCAGGTTTTGGCCGTAACTATTTAATCCCTCAAGGATTTGCTGCATTAGCTACTTCTTCTGCTAAAAAAGTATTGGCAGAAAACTTAAAGCAAGCTGCTTTTAAACAAGATAAAATTAAGAAAGATGCTGAAGGTGTTGCTGAGCGTTTAACTGCTGTTAAACTTTCAATTGGCGCTAAAGCTGGCGAAAGCGGAAAAATCTTCGGAGCGGTTAACACCATCCAGATTGCTGAAGCATTAAAAGCTCAAGGCTTTGATGTAGACCGTCGTCGTATTACTTTCGAAACTGAACCTAAATTTGTTGGCGAATATGTTGCTAACTTAAACTTACACAAAGAAGTTAAAGTTCAGGTTCCTTTCGAAGTAGTTGCTGAATAAGCATTCTTTAAGAATCATAAAAAAAGTCCTTTCAGTTTTCTGAAAGGACTTTTTTTATGAAATAGATTTGAGACGTGAGACATGCGAAATGCAAACTAAATCTCACATCTAATGTCTCAAATCTCAGATCTTTCCTATCCCTTCGGAGTGGTTGGTCTGATTTCTACCTTGCTTGGCAGTGTTCTTGCCGGCATGGCTAATAAATCTACCAGCAGTTTGCCCATATCTTCTGGCTGAATTTTCCAGGCATCTGCCTCGGCATCAGGATTGTGATCGTTAAAATGACTGGATACCGAACCCGGCATAATGGTACTTACTTTTACACCATATTTTCTTAAATCTAACATTACCGCCTGAGTAAAACCGGTTAAACCAAATTTACTGGCATTATAAGCCGAGCCTCCGGCAAAAAAGTTAGTGCCTGCCAGACTAGAAATGGTGAAAATATGCCCTTTCGTTTTTTTGATCTCTTCTACAGTAGCTTTAATGCTGTAAAAAACACCGGTTAAATTGGTATCGATAATTTCGTTCCATGAATTAATATCCAGCTCATCAATTGGTGCGAAATGTCCTACACCTGCATTGGCTATCAGTACATCAAGCTGTCCCCATTTCTGAATAATCAGGTCTACTGCTTCCTGCTGCGATTTGAAATCTTTAACATCTGCTTCAATGGCCAATACATCGCCATGCGCTACTAAACCGGCAGCGGCCTGGTTGGCTGCGTCAATTGTTCTGCTGGTGATGGCTACTTTATAACCGTCTTTTAAAAGGGCTTCGGCAACACCGAGCCCAATTCCTTTACTTCCTCCTGTAATTAGTGCAACTTTCATGTTCTCTTAACGTATATCTGTCAAAAATGTTTACTTAGATTTTGAGCTGGCAGGGATGGGGAGCTGTTTAATTTCGATATCTTTAAAATCAACAGGCTGACCTTCGCTTTGCAAGGCGATAAATCCCGATTTAAGCGCTTTGCCATCTATTTTAATTTTGGGGTCGAAACGGTTAGCTACGCCTCCGCCTATTTGTGGTTTGCTGTACTGCAGCACGGTATCGCCATTAATAATATGTGTAACCAGCGAATCGCCCAATACAATTAGCTCTGCCGATACCCACTGGTCGCCATCGTAAGTTTTCGATCTCGAATCTAAACAGTGCCCGGCGTACATTTTACCATTGTAGAAAATTTCGGTACCTGGTGAGCACATGTTACCGGTAGGGCGTGGCCTGCCATCGCTCAAACCACCTAAAAACTGCATTTCAATTGAAATTGGCCAATCCTGCTCTTTAGGCATGGTTTTCGGATCCTGCGAATGGAACATCACACCGCTATTGCGTAAAGTGTAGCCTGGTGCGCCTTTTTGCAGCTCACCAACCATACGGTATTTTAACTTTAGGTGATAGTATGAAAAAGGTGTTTTGTAGTAAAGGTGACCAAACTGATCATTAAAATCGCCATATTGATCGTAACGTACTTTTATAATGCCATCTTCTACGCGGAAAGTGTTTCCGAAGTTCACATTGTAATCGTGGTGGTGGATTTTAACATTCCAGTCTTTAATGTCTTTCCCATTGAAAAGTGAAATCCACTTTCCATTGCCAGTGGTGTTTTTTGTAGTGCTGCAACCCCATAAAAGGACCAACATAAAAAGGTATCCGATTTTCTTCATCTGTGTAAATTTGAAACCCCAAAATACAGAAAATCGGAGCATTAAATTTTATTTCAGTATTTAATTTACAAATCGGCCGTTGGTTAATAATTCTTTCAGCTTGCATTTTCCTTTTCCATCGCTTTAATTACCTTTGCGCTATGGCGAAAACCCGGACAACCAGAGCGAAAAGTAAAGCAAAACACCCGCTTTTAAAGAAGATTACCAAGATTGCATCGAAGGTATTTTTATACTTCCTGCTGGTTTCTGTTTTGTGGGTAATTGCGCTACGTTTTATTAATCCGCCAATTACCTTATTGATGGTTTTGCGTAACATTGAACGCAAAGCTGATGGAAAGCCTTTTAAAACTGAGAAAAAATGGGTTGATTTCGATGATATTTCGGATAACATGAAACGTGCCGCGGTATCGGCCGAAGATCAGCTGTTTTTAAAACATATTGGTTTTGATATGAAGGCTATCGAAAAAGCATTTGCCAGCAATGCCAAAGGCAAAAAAGTAAAAGGGGGGAGTACCATTTCGCAACAAACGGCTAAAAATGTTTTCCTATGGCCAGGCCGTTCGTGGATCAGAAAAGGTTTTGAAGCTTACTTTACCTTATTAATTGAACTCTTCTGGAGCAAAGAACGTATTCTGGAAGTTTATCTCAATGTAATTGAAATGGGAGATGGTATTTACGGTGCCGAGGCTGCAGCGCAGGAATACTACGGTAAATCCTGCACCAAATTAACCAAAAAACAAGCTGCCTTAATTGCCGCTTGTTTCCCTAATCCATTGCGTTGGACGCCTAAAAATGCAACACCATATATCAGGCACCGTCAGTATCTGATTTTAAGAAATATGAACAGGCTGGGGCCGCTTGATTTTTAGTCCTTAGTTTTCAGTCTATTTTTATTAGTAAGTAAGGAGACTCGGGACTAAAGACTTATGACTCACGACTAATCATGATCCTTATTCCATCTGATTTTGATCCCACCTTTTTCATCGTCAACTGCTTTCAGGTGCAATACAATACCACGCATGCGGGCTTCGCGCTTTTCCTGTTTGGTCAGGTTTTCATCTCCTTTGGGGTTTCTGAGTGGAATATCCATCGCTACATTGGTACCCGGACCTAAGGCATAAGTTCCTTTTACATTAAAGTTCAGTGCGCTTGAGCTGACCTGCATCGGGCTGATTTCAACCTTATCGCCATTAATATTTAAAGTACCATCGAGGTTTTTAATTTCTACGTTAGATAAATTCCGGTTGGCAAAGGCAAACTTGCCTACTTTAACCATAGGTTCGAAATTAACCAGCGCTGCATTATTGAGGTTAAATACCACCTTGCCATTAATGGAACGGGGTAAGATTTTACCGGTATGCGAAATACGGCCAGAGATATTCACCAGCGAAGACAAATAACCTTTCAGATTTTTATTGGTAATGGTGTTCTGCCCAAAATTATCAAAAGAGTAAAAGAAATCTTTAACGCTTACATGGCTGATTTTTGAATTGATTTTAAAGCTGTTTGAAGCGGCCTGCTGGATAATATTTCCATTAAGCGATAATTGACCACCTGCATGCGCTACGCTGATTTTATTGAAGAATATACCTCCGCCAAGTAAAGAAATATCAGCATCGAGGTTTTTGGCCATAAACTTCTCATAAATAGCTTTATTCACGGTAAGGCGGATATTCATTTGCGAAAGTTCTAATACGTTACTCAGTTCTTTCGAAACCACCTGCTTATTACCGCTTGATTTTGTTTTTTTAGCATTGCGCGGGCCTAAAAAAGGTAAAAACTCTTTTAAATAGAGTTGCGGACTGTTCATTTTAAGATTTACCAATATTTTTTCGGGGGCGGTATAATACAAATTGGCAAAGTTGGCAATGTCGCAGTTTACATTTAACTCGCTCTTACCCAGTTGGAAACGTCCGTTGCGGATGGATAAGTTATTTTGATTGAAATTGATATTCAAGGCACTTTTTACGAGGTGCAGATTACGCGGAATGTAAAGGATATCGGCATCGGCGATCTTTATTTCGCCTGAAACTACTGGTTTGGTAAACCTGAAGTTATCAATATCTGCCTGGCAGTACAGTCTTAAATCAGCTGTTCCGTTCTTGAACTCAAAATCGTTGGTTCCTAATGAATTGTTAAGGTTTGAAAGCGGAAACTGTGAGGTAACAAGTCCTGTTGCAATGGGGCGTGATAAGTTGTTAACCGTAAAGGTATCGATTTTTAGCGGTGCGTTGAAATACTTTGCAGTAAGCTTATGAAACTTGATAGCCGAGTTTTCATCGCCAATAATACCGCCAACAGTATCACGGTTAGTAAACGAGCCATCAAAATTACAAGCGGTTAATTTACCTGCCGGAATAGAAACCACATTATCCCTTACGGTTATCCCAACTTTAATCAGTGGGTCGCCGTATTTACCAGATCCATCGTCGATAATATTCCCCCTGATATCGATAGGTTTCTCTATGCCAAATTTCAGGAGTTTAGAAGAGATATTAGGTGCGAGCAGCAATGCAACATCTCTAAATAAAATGTCATCAACGGCAATGCTAATGGCAAATGCCGATTTATCCAGTTCTATTTGAGCGCCGATTTTAAATGGATGACCACCGATGTTTAAGATTTCAGGATCTAAAATTACCGCATCCAATTTACGGCTGTAGTGGGCAGAGAGCGTTCCGTCTAAGGTTTTATCTTTCAAAAAGCTGCCTTTACGGGTGTTGAAGGCGAAACTGTTAACCTCTGTTTTCAGTTTGATTTTGCCCGTCCAGCCGCTATCAGGATATTCCATGCGGCCTTGTACCTGGTCGATATTGAAATTAAAAAGCTTGTGGCGCTTTTTGTTATCAAGTACAAGATCTACCTTGTTAAAATCTATTTTCTTAATCTCCAGTGCAGAAGATTTAGGTGATGACTTTTTTTCTGAAGCAGGTTTGCTTTTAAATATACTGGTATTGCTATAGCCGGTAGAATCGGTATAAATGTAAATGGAGGCATTGTTAATGGCAATTTGTTTAATATTTACATTGCCCACAATAAGCGAAAGCACATTTAAAGATACATCAATATCCTGCGCTTTTAAGAGGTCGTGTTTATGTTGTGCCCACAAGCTATCTCTCAGCAATACGCCATTTAGCGATACCGAAACACCAGGAAAGCTTTTCAGCAGGGTAGGTTCCATGCTGGTGGCGGTTATTTCACCATTCAGATTTTTGTTCAGCTGCGAGAGGATAGAAGTAAGTACTTCTTTCTTATTGCGGCTAATGTAAAATGCGCCGGCAAGCCAGGTTAAAATAACCAGCACCACCAGAACAGCTAATATCTTTAAGGAAATTTTGAGCCAGCGTTTCATACACATTACTTTTGGTTTAACCAATATAATGCTTTTTGGCTGCTAATTGTTTGGAGGTTAACGAAAATTAACTAATAATAGAGTTGTAAGTTTTAAGAATTTTAATCAAAATTTTTAAAGCAGGTGCGCAAAAACAGAAGAGTGCCAGCTATTTTTAAATGGAACTTCCCATTTGCTATCCAACTCGGCCAGTGTTTGTACCATGTTGTTGAAAACAATCGTTTCTGGAGTAACCTGTTTAATGTTTACCAGTGTTTCGAAATCTTCTTTACCCTGAACTTTCACTTCATCGTCAACCCGGTAGGCGATGTTAAAGCGGTTAAAAAGATCGACATGATACTCATTTTCGATTTCTTTGATTAGTCTCACCGAACTATCAATAGAGCATCCGGTAACACCAGCCTGACTTTCATCAACGGTAAGGATAATAAAAAAGCCATAACGGATTTCGGCCTTTGCCAGCAATTCATTACCATGTGCTTTCCATTGGTTGGTAAAAGCAGCTAATTTATTCAGGATCTGGTTTTCTTCAACGGAAGTAAACTTACGATCGCTTTGGTAGATCCAAACTCTTGATTGTGGAGAAAAACTCATATACAAATTTATGATTTTAATTAATTTGCTGTGTTTAAAACGCTGGCCATATGAAAAAGTTTACACTTTGCTTGAAAATGTCGTTTATTTCGGCGCTTTGTGTGTTTTTTTATGCTTTTTCCAATCCCGACCCCTTAGAGCAATACGCTGGTTTCCTGCAAAAAACATTTACTGACCATTACGATTCGGCACAGGAAAACAACCAGATTAAGCGCTACGAGCTAAATGTTACTAACAATGGCTTTTGCCGTTACAAACGTTATTTTAATAACGGAAAAACGGAGTATTTCGCATTTAAGTTGTCGAAATTTAAAGATATGGATTATTATGGTAATACAGTGAGCGGTAAACTGTATCTGCATACCAAAGGAGATGATGTGATTGTGCAGACGTATAAGGACAGGGGAGGTGATGTAGATTCGATGGCCACGCAAGTTATTATTCCCCTTAAAAACATCGAGGCGGAAGATTTAAACCAGATCAGGGATAATTTGGAACAGATTGTTAAAATACCTGCCCAGCCAGCAAAGGAAGTGGCAAAAGTGGAGGAGTAGGAAACTGATTAGTTAGGGGTTAATTTCAAAATAGTACGCAACATTCCTTCGACAGGCTCAGGATTGACAGACTACGCAGAAAAATCATCTGTCTGTAGAGTTCCGAAGGGCTCTGCGGATTAAAGAATGAATAAGAGTCTATGACTCGTTTGTAATTATTGAGTTATAAACTCATCTTATTCACCATCCGTAGAGATGCTAAGCTCAACTCTACGGATAGAAACCTGATTAGTAGTTTTCCATTTCTGCGCATTCGGGGTCGTTGTGCATAAGCTTTAAGATTCCCATCCGATAGCTATCGGATCAAGCTGGGAATGACGATCTTGTTGTATGCTTCTGCTGCGAGAATATTCCTTTCAATAAAAAAAGTCTCAGCAATATGCCAAGACTTAAATTTCTTAATTGATTTATAGGGTTAATTTATAGCTACAAACCATTCGCTCTTGCGGTGATCTCAGCAATATCCAATACTTTAACTTCCTGTTCTTTATCTTTCAATTTAATACCATCACTAAGCATCGTCATGCAAAAAGGGCAACCTGCTGCAATAACTTGTGGATTGGTTTGTAAAGCTTCATCAATACGCTCAACGTTAATATCTTTGTTGCCTTTTTCAGGCTCTTTAAACATTTGTGCACCACCGGCGCCACAACATAAGCCATTGCTTTTGCAACGTTTCATTTCTACCAGCTGGGCATCTAACACTTCGAATGCTTTACGAGGTGCTTCGTAAATGCCGTTGGCACGGCCCAGGTAACAGGGATCGTGGTAAGTGATTTTTTTACCTTTAAAGCTTTCGCCACCTTCGGCTTTGAGCTTACCTTCGTTAATTAAATCCTGGATAAGTTGTGTATGGTGAATTACCTCGTAGGTGCCACCCAGCCCAGGATATTCATTTTTGATGGTATTGAAACAGTGTGGACAACCTGTTACGATTTTTTTGATATTATAGGCATTCAAAACCTCAATATTGGTCATGGCCTGCATCTGGAATAAAAATTCGTTACCTGCACGTTTAGCCGGATCGCCTGTACAGCTTTCTTCGGTGCCCAAAACAGCATATTTAATGCCTACATGATGTAAGATTTTGCAGATATCGCGGGTTATTTTCTGGGCACGTTCGTCGTAACTTCCTGCGCATCCAACCCAAAATAAAATTTCCGGTTCTTCACCAGCAGCCATTAACTCGGCCATTGTAGGTACTTTAAATTCCATTCCTTTTAGTATCTAGTATCAAGTATCGAGACCTGATGTAATTATTATTTTAATTCATTGCCAACTGGAAACTGCCAATTGCTAACTTTCCTGAGCCCAGTTAAAGCGGTCGGCTGGAGAATATTTCCACGGTGCCTGGTTGTTTTCAATATTACCCATCATGGCATTAATGCTTGCAGGTGCCTGCGATTCTTCCATCACCGCATAGCGGCGCAACTCTACAATAATCTGTAATGGATCTATATTAACCGGACAGGCTTCGGTGCAGGCATTGCAGCTGGTACAGGCCCATATTTCTTCCCTGCTGATGTAATCATCCAGTAAAGATTTACCATCCTGATGCTCAGCGCCATGTTTATCGATGTTTTGACCAACTTCGGTAATCCGGTCGCGGGTATCCATCATGATTTTACGTGGCGATAAAAGCTTGCCTGTAATATTTGCCGGACAAACCGAAGTACACCTTCCGCATTCGGTACAAGTATAGGCATTCATTAAGTTTACCCAGGTCAAATCTGTCACATCTTTTGCCCCAAATTTTCCCGGTTCACTTTCTGCTGGTACAAAAGAAGGATCGAGCATGGCTTTAACCTCATTAGTTACCGATGCCATATTGGTAAATTCACCTTTCGGCTCCAGATTAGAGAAATAAGTATTTGGAAAGGCAAAAATAATGTGGAAATGCTTAGAATAGGGTAGGTAATTCAGGAAAGCTAAAATACCAATAATGTGGAACCACCAACAGCTGCGCTCAATAATTACCAAAGCACTTTCGGTAGAAGGCAACAGATTGATTAAATACTGGCTTACCGGAAATGCACCTGCCTGTACATAGTGGCCTACACCCAGGCTTTGTAATTTTGCGTCAGCGGCATTCATCAGTAAAAAGGCGCTCATTAACAATATCTCGGTAATGAGGATGTAATTGGCATCTGATTTTGGCCAGCTTTTCATTTCCACACCACTGAAACGCTTCAATTTTAAAACATTTCTGCGGATCAGGAAAATGGCACATGAAACCCATACGGTAAGTGCAAGGATCTCGAAAGAGGCAATTAAAAAGTTGTATAGGCCACCCAGGCCATTAAAAATACGGTGGGTACCGAAAATCCCATCGATCATGATTTCGAGCACCTCAATGTTGATAATGACGAAACCAATGTATACGAAGAAATGGAGGAAAGCCGGAATAGGGCGTACCACCATTTTTGACTGACCAAAAGCTACACGTAACATCGTTATCCAGCGTTTTGCAGGCTGATCGTTGCGGTTAACTGCTTTCCCCAACCGGATATTACGGATAATTTTACGGAGGTTAATTGTAAACAGCGCAATTGCTGCAAGCGTAAGTACTAGAAAAAGGATCTGTGCTACCATGCAATTATTAGATTGTTAACGCTAAATTAGGATATTAATCTAAATAAAATACTATGCATGCATAAAAAAATAGATAAAATTGTTTGTTTGTATTCATTCTAAGCAGTTATGAAGGCCATTTTTTAAAAGTGCTAAAAATTAATTCGCTGATAATCAGTTGAGCAGTGAAATAATCGAAAAAAAGTTTTGCTTTTGAAAAAAGAACACTACATTTGCAATCCCAAACGGATGGTGCCATAGCTCAGTCGGTAGAGCAAAGGACTGAAAATCCTTGTGTCCCTGGTTCGAATCCAGGTGGCACCACTTCCAAAAGCCTTTCAGAAATGAGAGGCTTTTTTGGTTTTTAATCATTTTTAGCAGAATTGTGTTGGTTCGATATACCTGAAATAGCTTACATAGTTCTTAATATCCGGCGAATATCTGAGCCCATGTAAACTTCATTATGTTTTAGATCAGCATTAAAATCTTTAAATCTACAGAAAAGTGAAGTAAGGGCAAGTTTGCTTAATAAAATGAAAATATTTTTTCGGCGCATCTTGTTGCTTATCAAAAAGATGTGACTTCATGGTGCTGTTTCGAAGAAAAAAACTGAAATCCTTTTTTGGAATTGTGAAAAAGAACACTACATTTGCATTCCCAAACGGAGGGTGCCATAGCTCAGTCGGTAGAGCAAAGGACTGAAAATCCTTGTGTCCCTGGTTCGAATCCAGGTGGCACCACTTCTAAAAGTCTCGATGAAAATCGAGACTTTTTTGTTTTAAAGCTATTTTATGTTTCTACATGATATTCGCTTTCTGACATAGCTTTTACCTTTTTTAAGGCCGCAGGCCAGGTTTCGTTAAAATAATCCTTCCATTCTTCAACAATGCTCATATCAATGATAAGCTCAGTTTGCCCGTCTTTTTCTTTTAAGGTATAGTTCTCCAGCGATTCGCCCCAATCATGTAATTCTTCTTTGCCATCTTTTATCTCGCCTATATGCTTAATAGACATAAATTGATTGGGGATATTCTCGGCAATAACTGCTACCATTCCTGATCCTTTGCCATCCCCGAACACTGCCCTGCTTCCTTTTTTCCAATCGGTTTCTACGCTCGATCCTTCTGCAAAAACCGAAGTCCATTTCGGGTAGCTTTCTACACCAAATAATACATCCCAAACCTTTTCAGCACTGGCGTTAATACTGGTTTTAAATTCAATCTTTTCCATGGTTTTGATTTTAATTGTTTTCCATTATTACTTGATTAAACAAATTTGTAAAGTATTTGATTGATTTTTAAGGTGTAAAGACGACAAATTATGGGGGCAGAAGAGCTGAATATTTGTATGAACTTTGAAATTTGGGTTTTTGAACCATAAACCGTAAATCGACTGATTAAACCTTGCATTAATATTTAACATATTTTCACGATTATAATCTCAGGATTAAGTAATTTAATCGGTATATTTAGGTAATTCAACGATACATGTACTAAGCTGCACAATATTTTGGATTAAATTTAGTTGTTGCTTGGTGGGTTTTCAGTTAACAGTTCTCAGTAAAGCGTTTTTCGGGACTGTTTTCGGGCTTGACCATAAAACAATAAAACAACTTTATTGCATCCCTTTACGTATATACAACACCATGTTACCAACTTCCATGAGAAATAATAAATTTAACAGGCTGTTACTATTTGGCTTTTTGGGCCTCATGGCAACTGCTGCCTGTAAAAAAAGTAGTATTACCCCCGATGAGCCAGTTACGCCGACCGAAGTTACACCTCCAGGCACCCGCGAAGAGCTGACTAAGGATTCGATCTTTTTATATGCCAAAGAGCTGTATTACTGGAATACCTCTTTGCCCACTTACGAGACGTTTAAACCGCGCAGCTTTAGCTCAAACGAGGCCGAGCTATATGCTGTAACCCAATATTCGAACGATCCGACTACTGGGAAACCTTACGAGTACGTAAGCGGTTCTGCAGAGCCCAAATATTCGTTTTTTGATTACACGGCAGCTACTACCGGAAAAACCGGCGCTTTAAAGGCCGATGTGAATGGATCGGCAAATGATTATGGTTTTTCTATAAATTACAGCTCTACCGACGATTTAAGGGTGAAATATGTATATCCCAATTCTCCGGCGGCGCTGCAAGGGTTAACCCGTGGCTGCAGGATAACCAGCGTAAACGGCCGTACCAGTCTTACCTACAGTACTGCCAATGTTAGCTTCTTATACGATGCTATTTTTGGAACCAATCCTAGTGTAAGCCTCGGTTTTACCGATTTAAACAATAATACTAAAAACGTGGTGATCACAAGTACCACTTATACAGTCAACCCAATTTTATATACGCATGTGTATACTGTTGGGACTAAAAAGGTAGGTTATATTGTTTTTAACAGTTTTACCAACAATGCAACCGCTGGCTTAAACAGCGCTTTTGCTAATTTTGCCACACAAGGGGTAAGTGAGCTTATTGTCGATCTACGTTATAATGGTGGCGGATATGTATCTACTGCAACCCAAATCATTAACCTGGCGGCACCAATTGCGCAAAACGGTAACATCATGTTTACCTCGTATTACAACAGCTATTTACAAAATATTACTACCGCGCAGCGTAAAGCTTCTATTTTGGCTCATCAGCCTTTGCTGGATGATGCGGGTAAATTGCAGACTTTTACCTCGGGAGTTAATGGGAAATATGCTACATACGCCGATTTAAATTACTCGGCAAGCTCTGCCGATAATATCGAGCGATTTGCAAAATCGGGTAACCTGGCATTAAGCCGGATTTATTTTATTGTAACCGGCTCTACAGCTTCGGCAAGTGAGTTAACCATTAATAGCTTAAAGCCGGTAATGGATGTAAAACTGATTGGTAAAACGACTTATGGTAAACCAGTGGGTTTCTTTCCGATCAGGATTGATAAGCTGGATATGTATATTCCCGAATTTGAAACCAAAAACCAGGCCGGTGTTGGCGGATATTATTCTGGTTTAAGTGTGGATAAAGACGCTTACGAAGACTATAAAAAGGATTGGGGTGATGAAACCGAAACTTATTTATATTATGCATTGGCCTATGCCAACACAGGGGCTTTCCCGCTTACGGCACCAAAAACTGCCAGTTTAAAAACAAGCACTTTGCCGCTTTCTTCAACCTTATCAACCGAAGAGATTAAATCTGTTGATATGCGTTTAGACCCGAATGGGTTTAAAGGAATGATTATGACCCCACACGGAAAATTGTAAAAGATTGATTGAAACAATAAAAAAAGCGCGGTTAACTTAAATAATTAACCGCGCTTTCTTTTTGTAAGCCCAAAAGCTACAACAATATTTTACTGCTGATATCTTTATTGATGGTAATATAACCCGGGTATTTAAATGGAGTGTTACCTAACATAAAAGTTGGCTTAATTTTAATCGTCAATAAACCCAGTTTTTCATCTTTAGCTGATGATCCTTTTTGTGCAGCTTTTACAATGTCGTTAAATACATTGCCGTTTGATACCAGGCCATAAATATTGCTTACCAGTTGCACCGGAACGGTTACAGTCTGGCCTTGTGCAATACTTACCGTTTGATTAACCAAGCCTTCGGCTAAATCGGTATTGTTTACCAGTATTTTATATTCGAACTGGTTTATAGCAGCCAGGTTGCTGGATGGATTGCTGATTTCTAAATTAAGGTTGGCTTTTAAAGGGATATCTTTACGCAATAAACCCAATGCCACGCCCGGCAGGCTGCCAAGACTAAAACTTTGCTGGTCCATTAATTTCTTTACATCGGTGCCCGCAATAGATACCTGCTGAACGCCTGTAATTTTGTAGGTGCAGTTTTCCAGCGCTTTTATTTGCTGCGCCTGTTTATTAATGCCACAACCGAATACGGTAGTTACAAACAGGCAAATCATTAGTATGTTTTTCATGTTAATCATAACGCCAAAATAATAAAACTATTTTATTTGGCTTAATTGTTGAAACGCTTAAATGGAGTAACTGTTTTCTTCCCCTATACAAAGAGCCAGTTGCCTGATTTTTATACTACATATGAATTAACCCTATTTACAGTAATTTTGAAAGAAAAACAGTTATGTCCATTACAGTGAGGAAAATTGTTGCAGAAGATGATGCGGCTGCGGCAGAAATGATCAGAACAATTTTGCGCGAATTTAAGATAGACCGTCCGGGTACGGTTTATACTGATCCGACAACTGATCACTTATCCAAATTATTTGAGCGCCCTGAATCGGCTTACTGGATTGCCGAAGAAGATGGAGAAATATTAGGTGGCTGTGGCATTTATCCCACCTCAGGTTTACCCGAAGGTTGTGTAGAGCTGGTGAAACTTTATACTGCTGCATCGGCCAGGGGAAAAGGAATTGGTAAAATGCTGATGCAAAAAAGTATCGAATCGGCGCAGCATTTTGGCTACAATGAAGTTTACCTTGAGTCTTTCCCAGAGCTAACCACGGCCATCAATATGTACAAAAAGGCAGGCTTTATCACACTACCGGCTCCGTTAGGCAATTCGGGTCACTTTGCCTGTAATGTTTGGATGTTATTGGTATTGTAATTGGTTAATCGTTGAAACTGGTTAATCGGTTAACGGTTTGCAACTTTATAATTGGTTAACTGTCTTGCAACTCTATAATTGATTAATTGTTGAAACTGGTTAACTGTAGATACTCCTACAATTAACCAGTTAGCCGATTTATACAGTTAACCAAATAGATCAGTTAACCAACTAATTTAGTTGCCTCCCACACGGTTTTCCTCCTCACGGGTACCGGTACTTCTGTTGCGTGCGGTTTTAATTTTCATATTGCCGAATTTGTAAGTGAAACTCAGGTTTACCCTGCGACTTTCCCATTCATTTTTCCAGTAGGTTTTAATGTTATTGTATTCGAGGTTAGCCCTGAAGGCACTGGTGTTAAAAATATCATTCACTTTTAAGGCCAGCGTTGCATTCTTGTTCCAGAATAATTTTTTTGCCCCGATATTGAGCTGATAGCTACCTAAACTGTGGAAAAGACCGGAAACGGATGGCGAATCGTAATAAGCATAGGTGGTTAAGCTATAATTTTTAGGTAAAGTGATGGTGTTATCCATCATTACCGACCAGTTCCACGAAAAAGCATTAAAGCCATTGCCCTGCACAGCAGATTGTGTGCGGTTAAAACCAGCCGAAACTTCGGTATTGTTGTTCCACCATTTGGTGATATCAATCGGGCTTCCGGTTGCCATGTAAAAATTGGTGGTGCGGTTCAGGTTTTCCGGTCTCGAAATACTTTCTTTAGTAGCATCGTTCTGATAAACCACTTCCCACATAGATCCGTTATTTACCGAATAACTTAAAGTTAATACCCTGAAGCTTTTGAGCGAATAATTCAATTCGAAACCATTGGCATAAGACGGTTGCAGCAGTGGATTGCCCTGCAAAGCTGTATATGGATCGCTGTAAAAAGTAAATGGATTTAAACTGCGATACGATGGCCGGTTAATGCTTTTGCGGTAAGCAGCGGTAACCAGGTTGTTCGAATCAATTTTGAGGGATACAAAAACGGTTGGGAAAAGCTTCCAGTACTTTCTGTCAATTAAAGTGCTGGTGCCCGAAGATATACCCTTACCCAATGTTTGCTCTGCCCGAAGACCTGCTTTAATCTGGATGTTTTTAAAGCTTTGATCTAAAGAAAGGTAAGCCGCATTAATGTTCTCGCGGTATAAGAACTGGTTGGTACGACGGGGATCGTTTATCCATCCAGCAGTTTTTAACGAATCGAAACGCACATCGCTTTCGGATTTTATCCAGCTGCTTTTCCAACCGGTTTCCATTTTAAAGGTTTTGTTAAAGTTTAGGGTATAATCGGCTTTTACCGAATAGATAGCAACATTACCCATGCCCATATTGCGTAAATCGATGGGATTGCCCATTATGTTATCATTTACATCAAAATAGGTATTGGTAAAAGTTTCATTTTTACTGTTATCGTACCGGACATAATCGGCATCGAAGCCAAGTTCGCCACCCAGACTATCGGTTTTATAGCGGTAATTCAGGTTTAAAGCATGATTCTTCTCTGTGTTGGATTGTGGATTAAACATTGCAGTTGACCCCATTTTTGCACCTGTAGCACTGTAATTAATGGAGTTGCTGTTTACTTTGGTTTCTTCGGGTGCAGTAAATCCCTTCACCATTACGCCTAAGGTATGTTTATCATTGATAAAATAATCGGCACCGGTAGAGTAGTTGAGGCTATTGGTAACCGGGTGCCAGAAATTAAGCTGGTTATATTGTTCGGCGCCAATGGTGCGGTTTAAGGTTAAGCGGTTGTAAGAATTATAATGTCCGGCGTTTAGGCGCAGGTAGGTACTCACCTTACCGATATTGTAATTGAGGTTGGTACCGGCGTTCACTTTCTCGTACCTGCCGTAGCCACCGCCAAGGTTCATGTTGCCGTTAAAACCCTGCATGCTGTTTCTTTTCAGTTTAATATTGATAATTCCTGCCGTACCTGCCGCATCAAAAGAAGCGGGTGGGTTCGAGATCAGTTCAATTTTGCTCAGTACCGTTGCAGGCAGCGATTTCAGATAGGTGGTTAATTCCTGACCGCTCATGTAGCTCATCTTGCCATCAATCATCACATTAATGCCGCTTTTACCTTTCAGCACAATATTATCATCCTTATCCAGCTTTACGCCCGGCGACCGGCTGATGACTTCCAATGCATTGTCGCCGGCAGTATTCATCTGTTCTACATTTACAATAACCCGGTCGGCTTTTTGGTCGATAACCGGCATTTTGGAAATGATATTCACCTCTTTTAAGTTCTGGCTGTGATCGGCTAAAGTAAGCGCAGGAACCCGAACAGCAGCTGCCTTTACTTCAAAAGGATCCGATTGGTTTTTTTGATAACCCATCATCAGTGCCTTAATCAGGTAACGGCCCGCTTTAACATTGCTAAATTCGTATACACCTTGCTGATTGGTGGCCTGTAATCCAACCGAAGCCGAATCGGGCAGGCGGATGAGGGCAACTGAGGCATAATCCAATGGCTTATTGCTTTTGTCGGTTATCGTTCCTGATATTTTGGTGTTTTGTGCCCAGGCTGTTTGAATGCCTGAAATCAGTAATATAAAAAGAGCAGTTTTAAATAAGCGGTTCATCATGGGGTTTGTTTTATAATTTGATGTTCCAAAGATGCGGTGGCTGCGTTGGCCAACAAATTATATCATCCCAACCACCCGAAATATTATCCCAACAGGTTTTAGTACCTGAAACAGCTTTCGTACTAAAAAAGCAAGGTTTGGGATAAATATTTACTGGTTTGGCATAAGAAAATAGGTGGTTAAAAATGCTTTGTATAGTTTTAGGGCATGAAAACATTAAAAACGGTTGCACTACATATACTTTGCTGGGTACTGGTTCTGGGTTATTTTTACGGTGGCTCGCTCATACAAGGCATTACTTTAAGAGAATCGGCCTTTAGCATCTCCATGAACTTTATACAGATCATTGAGTTTTACATCTGCTATCTGTGGGTATATCCGCGTTTTTTGAAAAAAGGTAAAACCCCTCAGCTCATTGGCGGCATTGTACTTACCATTGCCATATTTATTGCTTTAAGATATCTGATTGAGGAAGTTTTGTATTTAAAATGGTTCGGTTTTCATAACTATGCAGAGGGTACAACAGCATGGCACTACATTTCTGATAACATTTACTGGAGTTTAGCCTTTATAGTGGTGCCCGCTGCGGTTTATGGTATCGAACAGAGTTTTAAATCGGAGCAGGTAAACCGGAAACTTAAAGAAGAAGTGGTTAAAGCTGAACTTTCCTTCCTCAAATCGCAGATTAATCCACATTTTTTGTACAACACCTTAAATTATGTGTATTCGCTGGCTATTCCGGTTTCGGATAAACTAGCCAATGCGGTTTTGCGTTTATCTGATTTGATGCGCTATACCTTAAACGATAGCCCGGATGGAAAAGTGAGCTTAGATAAAGAAGTAGGCTATTTGGAAAGTTATGTTGAACTGTTTAAAATGCGTTTCGAGCCCAATTTCTTTGTGAGTTTTACCTCAGAAGGAGTTAGTGATCAGAAAATTGCTTCATTGATTTTAATTCCCTTCGTTGAAAATGCCTTTAAGCATGGTGTGGTAAACGATGAAAAGCAACCCGTGCGCATTAAACTTAAAGTACAGCAAAAACGCCTGAGTTTTGAGGTGAGCAATAAGATCAGTCATGCACAAAAAGACCATAGCAGTGGGGTAGGCATGGTAAATGTACACCGCAGGTTAGATCTCATTTATCCTGACCAACATGAATTGCTGATTTCTAATAACGGCAATACCTATAAAAGTACCTTGATTTTGAATCTCTAGCAGATAATTAGTATCATTGAAATTATTACCTAAACCCTAAGCCCAACATGATCCGTTGCCTTGCTGTTGATGATGAATCTTACGCCTCAGATATTATTGCGGCCTTTATCAATAAAACCCCTTTTCTTGAATTGGTTGGAACCACTACCAATGCCTTTGAGGCGCTGAATATGGTGCAGGAAGGTAAGGTTGATCTGGTTTTTCTTGATATCCAGATGCCTGAATTAACCGGGATCCAGTTTTTAAAGATTTGTGGAGGCAAATGCAAAGTGATTTTAACTACAGCATATCCCGAATATGCGTTGGAGGGCTTTGAACTCGATGTGGTTGATTACCTGCTTAAGCCCATTTCTTACGAGCGGTTTTATAAAGCAGCCTCAAAAGCGCAGCAAATTATAAATCCGGTACCAGTGGTTCAACCTGAAATGATACAACAGGTGGCACCAGGCAACGACTTTATTTTTATTAAAGGCGATACCAAGAATAAATTCATCAAAGTAAACTACGATGATATTTTGTACATAGAAGGACTTAAAAACTACGTTTCTGTGTACACTGCCACACAGCGGATTATTACCTACCAGGCCCTGCGCGAGCTGGAAACACAATTGCCCAAGCCACCCTTTTACCGCGTTCATAAATCGTACATCATATCGATTGAGAAGATTAAAATGATTGATGGTAATACGGTTTTTATTAATGATGAAGCCATTCCTGTTGGCGAAACCTATAAAGAAGAGTTTTTTAAGGTAATCAGGGAAGGGAAGAAGCATGGATAGGTTAACTGTATAAATCGGTTAACTGGTTAATTGTTATGATGAACTTACAGTTAACCAGTTTCAGCAATTAACCGATTAACCAATTACGATTGTTCCATTGCTAAATTGTTCGATTGTAGGGATTGACCTCCAATTCAGTATTTCCACCTTAATTTTCTTAATCTCTTAATGGTAAAAATCTTTAAAGATTATCTCCAGGTGACCAGTTTAAACAATTAACCGATTAACCCCAGGAAGTGTGCATAAAATCTCCCGATTATTTCTTTCTATTTTTTTAAGTTTGCTGCACAAAGATTAAATAGAACATGAGCATGCAAGAAACCAATTCGCTAAACCAGGTTGCCGAATTCCACACTACTTTTAAACACCCTATTCTCGAAAATCCGGTTATCCCTTCAAAGCAAAGGGCTAATTTGCGTATTTCGCTTTTGGCTGAGGAGTTAAAAGAATTGCAGGAAGCGGTAGAAAATGATGATTTGGTAGAAGTTGCCGATGCATTGTGCGATTTGCAGTATGTTTTGGCCGGTGCAATCCATGAATTTGGTTTGGGTGGAAAGTTTAAAACGTTATTTGACGAGGTACACCGCTCAAACATGAGTAAAGCCTGCAAAACCATCGAAGAGGCCGAAAATACCATTCAGTTCTATTTAGATAAAGACGGAACAGAATCTTATTATAAAGAAATCGACGGATTATTTCTAGTATTCCGCAAATCAGACGATAAAACGTTGAAATCCATCAACTATTCGCCTGCTGATTTAAAATCACATTTAATTTATTAAGCTTTGAAAAGGCTAAAGCAGCTAATTGGCGATTTGAAGCAGCAACAGGGTAATCCCGATGCTGCTTTAATGCGCGAGTTTATTTTTTACTCGCCTAAAATGCCGCTACGCCTGCATCAGGAGCAGCTTATCGCCGAATCGAAGCAATTTAGTCTGCCCGTTTTCGATACCTATTTTACCCGTTCCGAAATCAGCATCAATTGTTTTAGCTGGGGCAAAGGTAAAAGGAAAGTGTTGCTTACCCATGGCTGGGCTTCAAAAGCACTCGATTTTTACGAGCTTATTTTAGCCCTTTTAAAAAATGATGACCTGGAAGTGATCGCTTTTGATGCGCCGGGCAATGGGAGTTCTGTTTCGGAATTTTCGAACCTGATGCTCTATGCCGATTCGGTAAAATCAATTGCACTTAATTATGCACAGCCCGATGTGCTTATCGGGCACTCGCTGGGCGGAATGGCCAATGTTATTGCCGTGCAGGAGCTGGCTATACAACCACAATTGCTGGTTAGCATTGCTCCTTTAATTCGTCTGAAAGAGAATTTTGAACAAAGTCTCGATTCGGTAAACATTGCCAGCAAAGACCAGGCAATTTTCTTTGCTAATTTTGAGCAGGAGTTCCCGGTTCCGGCCAGTTATTTTAATTTGACGAATTTATATCAGTTAAAAAACGATATTAATCACTTTCTGGCTTTCGATCCCGAAGACCATATTTCGCCCTATCCGTTTCTGAAAGAATTTTTAGATAAATACCCTTCTATCACCTCCAAATCATTCGAAGATGTTGGGCATTATAAAATCCTTAAATCGGTTGAAGTAATCGAAGATATTGCGCACCAGATTCAAGTATTAAGTTAATTTTTCTGTTTTTAATTTCATTTGGTACCACCCATGGTGTGATGGTTTCAAAGTAACTTTGATTTGACGCCACCCATGGAGGGAAGGTTTCAAAGTAAATAAGCTGAATTACCTAAAGTAAGGGCCTTTAAATTAATCTTATCTGTCTTTAATTGTGCTGTCAGCTGTTTCCAGCTGACAGTCTTGTACGCTCAGCACCTTTGTGGTTATTAAACAAAATTAAGACCTTAGCTGTTCTAAGGTGTCTTAGGTGGTGAAAAAAACTTTGTGCTTTCAGGTTTACCATCTGACAGTTCTCAAATATTGCTTTTAATCCAGTTGGTTTCACGAACTCCATCTACATATTATCTCCCGCTGATTTCGCGGATCACCGCAGAGATTGAATAATCTTTCTTGAATATCCTCATATGTCTTAAATGGTGAAAAAATGTTCTACCCTTTTTAAATCCATAACAGTGCATGACAGTTAAAGCTGCTGTAAATTCTATTTTAGGGCAACCAAATATTAATTAACAGCATGCAGGCAATTTTAGGCGTTATTTTTCATTTCTTCGGTGGTTTCGCCTCCGGAAGTTTTTACATTCCTTATAAAAAAGTTAAAGGTTGGGCCTGGGAAAGCTATTGGATCGTTGGCGGGATATTTTCCTGGTTGATTGTTCCACCGCTGGCAGCTTATTTAACTATCCCGAATTTTAGCGCGATCATCAGCAGTACCAATGGCAGCATTTTATGGCTCACATATTTTTTTGGCGTGCTTTGGGGTATTGGTGGCCTTACTTACGGCTTAGGTGTTCGTTACCTGGGCGTATCGTTGGGCAGTAGCATCATTTTGGGCTTATGCATGGTTTTGGGCTCTATTTTGCCTTCCATCTATTTCGATTTTTTTCCGCAAGCCGGTAAAGATACTTTCACCATGTTTTTGCAAACCGATTGGGGTCGCATGGTTTTACTGGGTTTACTGGTATGTGTGCTGGGGATTGTGATTTGCGGCAGGGCCGGAATGATGAAGGAAAAGGAAATGAAAACCGATATTACCGATCCGCATGGTATGGAGGTAAAAACCGAATATAAATTTGGTCTGGGTTTATTTGTAGGGATCGTTTCAGGCGTGTTAAGTGCTTGTTTCAATTTTGGTATCGAAGCCGGTAAACCCATGGCCGATGCAGCCAATGCCATCTGGAAAGCCGCTAACCCTGCCGAAACGGGTAATTTTCTTTTTCAAAACAACGTTACTTATGTAATTGTGCTTTGGGGCGGACTTACCACTAATTTTATCTGGTGTATGGTGCTTAATGCCCGCAACAAATCATTTGGCGACTATACCAATAAAACAACCCCGCTCTTAAAAAATTATATTTTCTCAGCCCTGGCTGGTACCACCTGGTTCCTGCAATTCTTTTTTTACGGGATGGGCGAAAGTAAAATGGGTAACGGTGCCAGCTCGTGGATTTTACACATGGCCTTTATCATCTTAATTGCAAATGTTTGGGGGCTGATATTAAAAGAATGGAAAGGCGTGTCGCGCAAAACACTTGTAACGGTTTTGGTGGGTATAGTAACCATCATTCTTTCGGTGCTCATTGTGGGATACGGCAACTCAATAAAAGGTTAATCAAATAGAAAAATTTAAATAGAATAATATAATGTCAATCGATACGAAAAGTTATAAGCATGTAAGCTACTTGTGGGATGAAGAAGAAGCTGCAAAACTGGCTGGTGATGAAGTTGCTTTGTTAATCTACCGCTCAAATTTATTGGGTGCAGATTTACGCCTTACCAATTACGGAGGTGGCAATACTTCTTGTAAACTGTTGGAAAAAGATCCGCTAACGGGCCTTGAAACCGAGGTGATGTGGGTAAAAGGTTCTGGTGGCGATTTAGGTACCTTAAAGAAAAGCGGTTTGGCTGCTTTATATGTAGACCGTTTACGCAGCCTGAAAAACATTTACCGCGGGGTGGCTTACGAAGATGAGATGGTTGAATTGTTTAATCACTGCATTTTTGATTTAAGCTCTAAGGCACCGTCAATTGATACCCCTTTACATGGTTTCTTACCTTTCAAACATATCGATCACCTGCACCCTGATGCCGCCATTGCCATTGCAGCAGCAAAAGATGGTAAACGCATTACGCAGGAATTGTTTAATGGTACCATTGGTTGGGTTGAATGGAAAAAACCAGGTTTTGAGCTGGGTTTACAGTTAAAGCAGTGCTTAGATGAAAACCCAGGTATCCGCGGTATTATGTTAGGTTCGCACGGGTTATTTACCTGGGGCGATACCGCTTACGAAAGTTATTTAAATACTTTAGAAGTAATCGAAATTTGTTCAGATTACCTTAGCCAGAATTATGGTAAAAAGGGCCCTGTTTTTGGTGGACAGAAAATAGAAAGTGCAGAAGCAGATCAACGTAAAAAACAAGCCGCTGCATTGGCACCGGTTTTACGTGGTTTATGTTCTTCAAAGCAGCACATGATTGGTCATTTTACCGACGATACACGTGTTTTGGAGTTCATTAATTCGAACGATTTGGGCCGTTTAGCGCCAATGGGAACCAGTTGTCCTGATCACTTTTTGCGTACCAAAATCAGTCCGCTGGTTTTAGATTTAGCCAGCGATGCCGATTTATCGGATGTTAAGGCATTGAAAGAAACTTTGGAGCCCGCTTTCGAAGCTTACAGAGCCATGTATACCGATTATTATGAAACCTGTAAGCATCCAAACAGTCCAGCTATTCGCGATACCAACCCTGTTGTAATTTTATACCCGGGTATTGGTATGTTTACTTTCTCAAAAGATAAACAAACGGCAAGGGTTGCGGCAGAATTTTACATCAATGCCATTAATGTAATGAAAGGTGCTGAAGCTGTTTCTGAATATACTTCTTTACCACACCAGGAAGCTTTTAATATCGAATACTGGTTGCTGGAAGAAGCCAAATTACAGCGTATGCCTAAACCTAAACCGCTTACCGGTAAAATTGCTTTAATTACAGGCAGTGCCGGTGGTATTGGTAAGGCCATTGCTAAAAAGTTCGTGGCAGAAGGTGGTGTGGTTATTTTAAACGACATGAATGCCGAGCGTTTGGAAGAAGCAGGTAAAGAATTTGCGGCACAGTTTGGAAAAGATTCGTACAGTACAGCCATTCTGGATGTAACCAGCGAAGCAGACATTAAAAATGCTTTCGATGCCGCTGCACTGGCATTTGGCGGGGTAGATATTATTGTAAACAATGCAGGTTTATCGATTTCTAAAACCATTGCCGACCATACCGAGAAAGACTGGGATCTTTTATATGATGTTTTGGTAAAAGGACAGTTTTTTATCACCCAGGCTGCAACAAATACGATGCAAAAGCAAAATATCGGTGGCGATATTATTAATATTGTAAGTAAGAATGCTTTAGTTAGCGGACCAAATAATGCAGGTTACGGCAGTGCGAAAGCAGCGCAGTTACATTTAAGCAGATTAAACGCTGCTGAATTGGGTGCCGATAACATCCGGGTAAATGTGGTTAACCCTGATGCGGTAATCAGCGATAGCAATATCTGGGCTGGTGGATGGGCCGAAGGTCGTGCCAAAGCTTATGGAATTACCGTGGCCGAGTTACCTGCTTACTACGCAAAACGTACATTGCTTAATCAGATTATATTACCGGATGATATTGCGAATGCCTGCTTTGCCTTTGTTGGTGGCTTGTTGCAAAAATCAACCGGCAATGTGCTTAATGTAGATGGCGGTGTAGCCATGGCATTTGTAAGATAATAAAAATGTAACCACAGATAAAAAGGATGCACACAGATGAAATTTGATCTATCGATTGGTGTCCCCATCAACTGAAATAAATGCAGCAATACAAATCTGTATTTATCTGTGTGCATCTGTGGTAAAATAAAAAATAGTGGTCAGTGTGGACACTGACCACGGCGATTGTTTTAAATTCAGTTTTAGTAAGTTGTTTCATCGGTCTGTGTTTAGGCACAGATCGAAAATGACTTTAAATTTTTGTTATCGTCCTCGTTTTTAACGAGGATGAACGAGAAAGGCGATTATATCGCCAAAATAATTAACCTAATAAAAACCAAATATCCTCATGAATATCGGGCAGAACCAAATAGAAAAACACAACGACTCATTGTTAACCGCACATCAGCGTAAGCTTGCTTTTTTAAAAGAAGACTGGGCACACGTTGATCTTGAAGCTGTAATTCAAAAACTGGTCGATTTTCAGATTGCCATTCCAAGCTGGGCTTTGGGAACAGGTGGTACACGTTTTGGTCGTTTTGCCATTACCGGCGGAGAGCCACGTACCATTGAAGAAAAAATTGAAGATGTGGGTTTATTGCATGCCTTGAATGGTGCAAGTGGAGCAATTTCGCTTCATATTCCATGGGATATTCCTCAAAATGCAGCAACACTAAAGCAACTGGCTGCGGGTTATGGCCTGAAGTTCGATGCCATGAACTCTAATACCTTTCAGGATCAGGCAGGTTCGGCACACAGTTACAAATTTGGTTCCTTACAAAATGTAAATAAAGCCATTCGCAAACAGGCGATTGAGCACAATATAGAAGTAATTAAACACGGTGTAGCATTAGGTTCTGATGCTTTAACGGTTTGGCTTGCCGATGGATCTTGTTTCCCTGGCCAGCTTAACTTTCGCAAAGCCTTCGAGAATACATTGGAAAGCTTACAGGAAATTTATTCGGCCCTGCCTGATGACTGGAAAATGTTTGTAGAGTACAAAGCTTTTGAGCCTAACTTTTATTCAACTACAGTGGGCGATTGGGGTCAGTCATTATTGTATGCCAGCAAACTGGGCAAAAAAGCTTATACATTGGTTGATTTAGGTCACCACCTGCCTAATGCCAATATCGAGCAAATTGTAGCTTTATTGTTAATGGAAGGGAAATTGGGTGGTTTCCACTTCAACGATTCTAAATATGGCGATGATGATTTAACTGCTGGAAGCATTAAGCCTTACCAGTTATTCCTGATTTTTAATGAGCTGGTTGAAGGAATGGATGCAAAAGGCATGAACCATGCTAAAGATCTGGGCTGGATGATCGATGCTTCGCACAATGTCAAAGATCCTTTAGAAGACCTGCTTCAATCGGTCGAAGCCATTATGATTGCTTACGCACAGGCACTTTTGGTAGATAGAAAAGCATTAAATGTAGCACAGGATAACAACGATGTGGCCAAAGCACAGGAAATTTTACAACATACCTTCCGCAGCGATTTAAGGGCATTGGTTGCCGAGGCGCGTTTAAGAGCCGGAGCGGCATTATCACCAATTGGCTTATACCGCGATTTAGATGTGCGTAATCATTTAGTTAATCACCGTGGAAAAACTGTTGCTACAGGTTTGTAAAGAGGAGAATAGAAATGCCAAAACCTGTTATTGCCATATTTGATGTAGGGAAAACGAATAAAAAACTCTTTCTGATCGATGAAAATTATCAGATTGTTTACGAGCGTTCAGCCCGTTTTGTAGAAACCGTTGATGAAGATGGCGAAGTTTGCGAAAACCTGGAAAGCCTGCGCTCATCTGTGTACGATTCCCTGCATCAGGTTTTGCAGTTAAAAGAGTTTGATGTTAAGGCCATTAATTTTTCTACCTACGGTGCCAGTTTTGTGTACCTCGATGAAAAAGGTGAGCCTTTAACGCCACTTTATAATTATTTAAAAGCCTATCCAGAAGCACTTAAGCAGCGCTTTTACACTACGTACGGGGGTGAGGATAAGATTTCTTTAGAAACCGCTTCACCAGTTCTGGGCAGTTTAAATTCGGGTATGCAGTTGTACCGTTTAAAACACGAAAAGCCTGCGTTATTTGATAAAGTAAAATGGGCTTTGCATTTGCCTCAATACCTGAGTTATCTGATTACAGGTAAAGCTGTGGCCGATATTACCAGCATTGGCTGTCACACCCAGCTGTGGGATTTTAACAAAAACCAGTACCACAACTGGGTATCGACAGAAAAGATCGATGGCAAGTTCGGCACTTTTACACCTGCAGATTCGAGCCTGAAAACAGATTTTGAAGGCAGCAGCATCAAAGTAGGGGTAGGCTTGCACGATAGTTCAGCTGCTTTAATTCCATATCTGGCTAATTTCAATACCCCTTTTGTACTCATTTCTACCGGTACCTGGTGCATCAGTTTAAATCCTTTTAACCAGGAACCTTTAACAGCCGAAGAACTGAAACAAGATTGTCTGTGTTACATGCACTATAAAGGCAAAGCGGTTAAAGCTTCGCGTATTTTTGCTGGTTACGAACATGAGGTGCAGCTTAAACGTATTGCCGAGCATTTTGATCGGGCAGCTTACCTGTTTAAGCATTTGAAGTTTAATCCTTCTATGATTTTGAAACTGGCCAATAAGATTCCGGAGAATAAGGAGGCGCAGACGGGATTTTTGGCGAATTCGGCATTTCCAGATCGCGATCTGAATATTTTTCAAACGGCCGAAGAAGCTTACCACCAGCTTATTTTTGATCTGGTAAAACAGCAGCTCTATTCGTTAAAATTGATTTTAAACCCAGGCGTAAAACGGATTTTTGTTGACGGGGGATTTGGTAAAAATGCCATTTACATGCATTTGTTAGCTACCGCTATTCCTGATATAGAGGTATATGCTTCATCGGTTTCGCAGGCTACCGCTATTGGAACCGCTTTAGCCATTAACGATGCCTGGAATGAAAACCCGGCACCCACGGATATGATTCAGTTAAAATATTATTCGGCCATACAACGTACACTGGATTTTTAGGAATTTCCTTATATTAGAAATCCTAATACCCTAACCATTTTGAAACCAGAAGATCTAATACCTTATCTCAATGTTGATGAATACTCGTCGACACCCAAATACAAACAGTTAACCAATGCCATTTTAGCGGCAATAGAAAGTGGTAAATTGCTTAAAAATAGTTTGCTGCCTTCTATTAACGAGCTCAGTTTTAGTTTGGAAATGTCGCGCGATACAGCAGAGAAAGGTTACCGGAACTTGCGGAAATTAGGGGTGGTAGATTCGGTTCCGGGGAAGGGCTATTTTATCATCAATACCGATTTTTCGCGCAAACTTAAAATCTGTTTGCTGTTTAATAAGCTCAGTACGCATAAAAAGATCATCTACGATTCTTTTACCAAAACCATAGGCGAACGGGCAGCCATCGATTTTTATATTTATAACAACGATTATGCGCTGTTTAAAAAGATGATTGTGGCCAAGCGAGATGAATATTCGCACTTTGTAATTATTCCGCACTTTCTGGAAGGGGGAGAAAATGCACATGAAATCATCAACACCATACCTAAAGAAAAACTGGTGATTTTGGATAAATTGTTACCAGGGGTAACCGGAAATTATGCTGCGGCCTATGAAAACTTTGCACAGGATATTTATGCAGCGCTTGAGCAGGCCTTAGACCGTCTTTCCAACTACCGCACTTTAAAAATTATTTTCCCCCGAAACAGCTATTTCCCACACGAAATACTAACCGGTTTCTACCGTTTTTGCCAACAGTATGCTTTCGATCATAAAGTGATCCACAATATTAAAGATGAAGAAATTAATCCGGGTGAGGTTTACATCAACCTGATGGAAGACGACCTGGTGATGCTGATTGAACGTTTGATTGCACAAAAGCTCAAAATTGGTAAAGATGTAGGGGTAATTTCTTATAACGAAACGCCATTAAAAAGGATCATTTTAGATGGCATCACCACCATTTCGACTGATTTTAGTGAACTTGGTGCCCAAGCCGCTGAGTTTGTATTGAGTGGCAAAACCGAAAGGGTAGAGGTACCTTTTTACCTGAATTTGAGGAAATCGCTTTAGTTTGTAGTTGATCCGTCATCTCGACTGAAGCGTAGCGAAATGGAGAGATCTTTAATAGATTTAGCTTCGCTGAGCCTACGGGTTCTCGACTTCGTTGCACTTCGCTCGAAATGACGATATTCAATTGTGTATAAAAACCTTAAAACCAACTTTACCCCAAACCGAATATTCATTACTTTTATCGTTTAACTTTTTTAAATGAGTGAAACGGTAACTACACAGCTGCGATCAGAAGAAAACCCTTACGATTATATTTTAAGGGATTTTAATCTCAAAGATCTCAGCGAAATTGTTATCCTCAAGCATTTGGGTGGGCTGGTACATACCGATGTAAAAGGTTTTTATCATTTGCATCCCGAACAGATCGAAATTGATTTTGCCGCATTTAGTCAGGAAGAAGCAGCTGAACCTTTTCCTGTGGTGATGGTTCAGCAACAAAATAATTCGGTTAAACTTTCCTGCCGCTGCGCTACGCCAAAAAACAAACTCTGTGCACACCAGGCTCAGGTTTTATACAATATTCTTCAACGCAAAGCGCTGCGTATTTTTTTCGATGCTAATCTACGCAGAGAAAAATTGATTAAAATAGCCGTCAATTATGGGCTGGAAAAGGAAGAAAACCCCGATCTGCTTTTTAACCTCACTTATCACCAGGATGAGGTTGAAATTAAACCCAAAATGGAAGCCTTGCAACCTTTTAACAAAGAAGCTCAGCAAAACCTGGCCGATTTGCTGCTACCCAGGACAAAACCGCAGGTTAAGGCCCGGGATAAAGGTGATTGGAGTAAAATGATCCTGGTATTGGGGCAGCACCGTTATTACAACCATTTAACCATCGAGCTTTTTGAAGCAGCCATTACCAGGACCGGAAAGGTTAAAAATCCATTAAAAGGTATTCATCCGGCAGATTTAATTTTTAAAACAGAAGATAGCGATCTGCTAAAATTTTTTAGCGGCATTACCACCTTTCAGCAAAACTACAATACCGACCAAAGCGAGGTAGAAATTGAAGCTTTAAAGGCAATTGTTAAAAATCCCGCTAAAATTCCGGTTTACCTGCAGGATGCGCAACAATCGTCGGTTATTCAGCCGTCCAGCATCTCGGCAGTTGATGTGCAACCACTCAATGTCGATTTGAGGCTTGCGGTAAACCAGCGCGAGGATTATTATGAAATTACCGGCCGTTTAATCATCGAGGGCAAATCGTACGAACTCGACAACCTGCAATTGGTACACCAGTACTTTGTCAAGCTCAAAAATCAACTTTATCTGATTGGCAGACTTGATTTTTTAAGGGTGATTGGATTTTTTAAAAAACAAAGTAATCGGTTAATCTTACACAAAAGCAAATATCCCGAATTTCAGAAAGCCATTCTGATTCAGCTGGAAGGCAGTATACATGTTGATTATGCTTATCTAAAGCCTGCCACCAAAAGCCAGATGGAAGAAAAAGGCTTCGACCTCGAAAATGAACAATTAATTTATCTGTCCGAATCTGAAGATTTTATCCTGTTAACGCCGGTAATGCGCTACGGAAATTTAGAAATTCCGGTTTTATCGAAAAAGCAAATTCAGGCGCAGGATAAATTGGGTAATGTTTTTAAGCTTAACCGAGATGAAAAAGCTGAACTTCAGTTCGTTTCTAACATCATTAGGTCGCACCCCTACTTTTACGAACAAATTGAAAACGATTTCCTCTTTGAGCAGAATAAATATGATTCCTTTTACCTGCACCGGAAAAGATTTTTAGAAGAAGCCTGGTTTTTAGATGCCTTTGAAATCTGGCGGAATAAGGGAATTCAGGTTTTAGGCTTCAATCAGTTGAAAAATAACAAGCTGAGCGAATTTAAACCTGAAATAAACATTGAGGTAATTAGCGGACTGGATTGGTTTGAAACAAAAGTTGAGGTAAAATTTGCCCGGCAGGTGGTTCCCTTAAAGCATTTGCATAAATCAATTCGCAATAAGAGCAGGTTTGTCAAGCTCGACGATGGCACCGAAGGTATTTTGCCGCAAGAATGGGTAGAGAAGTTTGCGGCTTATTTTAATGCAGGCGAAATTACTGAAGAAGCGCTTCTGACGCCGAAAATTAAATTTGCTACAGTAAACGAACTGTACGAAGATGCTCTGCTGGATGGCGAAGTTAAAAATGAGCTACAGCTTTATAAACAGAAGTTCGAAGGCGCAAATGCAATTGAAGAAGTAGAAGTACCTTCAGCTTTACTGGCAACCCTGCGTCATTATCAGAAAGACGGACTGAACTGGCTTAACTTTTTAGATGATTTTAATTTTGGTTCGTGCCTGGCCGATGATATGGGCCTGGGTAAAACCATACAGATTTTAGCCTTTATTTTATCGCAGCGCGAAAAAGTGAAACACAATACCAACCTGGTTGTGGTTCCGGCTTCGCTGATTTTTAACTGGAAAGCTGAGGTAGAAAAGTTTGCACCATCTATACAGGTTAAAACCATTTATGCCGGCGAAAGGAGCAAAACCACCGAAGATTTTGACCAGTATGAAATCATTTTAACCTCTTATGGCACCTTGCTTTCTGATATTCGCTTTTTAAAGGATTATCGCTTCAATTACATCTTTTTAGATGAATCGCAGCTCATTAAAAACCCTGAATCGCAGCGTTATAAAGCCGTGAGGATGCTGCAATCGCGCAACAAAGTGGCCATTACAGGTACGCCCGTTGAGAACAATACCTTCGATTTGTACGGACAGTTATCTTTTGCCTGCCCCGGCCTGTTTGGCAGCAAGCAACAATTTGCCGATCTATATTCTACCCCGATTGATCAGTTTAAAGATAGCCGTAGGGCAGATGAGCTTCAAAGAAAGATAAGGCCATTCATTTTACGCCGGACTAAGGAGCAGGTAGCAAAAGAACTTCCGGATAAAACGGAAATTATATTGTATTGCGAAATGGGTGAGGAGCAACGCGAAGTATATGAGGCGAATAAAAAGGAAATTCAGGATTTTATTTTGGGTAAACAGGAAGATGATTTGCCTAAAAGCTCGATGCATGTATTGAAAAGTATTACCACGCTTAGGCAAATTTGTAACTCGGCTGCTTTGCTGGCCGGTGGTAAATCTTATCTGCAGGTTTCATCAAAAATTGATGTCTTGCTGGAGCAGATTGAAAGCAAAGCCGGTAAACATAAAATTCTGGTTTTCTCGCAGTTTGTAACCATGCTCGATTTGATTAAAAAAGAACTTGACAAACGGCGTATAGGTTATGCTTATCTCACTGGCCAGACAAGGAACAGGGAAGAAGTGGTAGCTTCATTTCAACAAAATAGAGATATTCCGGTTTTCCTGATTAGCCTAAAGGCCGGGGGAACGGGATTGAATTTAACCGAAGCAGATTATGTTTACCTGGTTGATCCCTGGTGGAACCCTGCAGTAGAAAACCAGGCCATCGATCGTGCTTATCGCATTGGCCAGCATAAAAACGTAATGGCAGTGCGGCTTATTTGCCCCGATACCATTGAAGAAAAAATTATGAAACTGCAGGCCACTAAAAAGGATTTGGTCAGTAACCTGATCCAAACTGAGGGTAGTTTTTTCAAAAATCTAACCAAAAAAGAATTGCTTGGATTGCTGGATTAAGACTATTCGTGATTGCGAGAAACGAAGCAATCTTACTACTATGGGTGGGTAAAAGCATTAATTCAATTTTCAACTAGCGATCGTTGTAAGATTGCTTCGTCGTTCCTCCTCGCAATGACGCAATTATTTAAATCCCCACTTCAAAATCGTAATCCAAATATTTCGGTACATGCAAACTCTCTACAATTTTCCAGCTTTTCTTTTCGGCAATAAACTCAGGTATGGCTAAACCCGATGTTTTGGCCGCTTCCATGTAAAAATCCATTTTCGCGGGGTGCAATGGCGAACAGGCATGATAAATGCGGCCAAAGGCTTGTTTTTCCAATAACCGGATCGCGATACCAACCGCATCTGTTTGATGGATGAGATTTACCGGTGCTAAACCATTGGGAACACCCGTTTTGCCTGCAAAGAACCTTCCCGGGTTACGGTCGGGGCCAATTAATCCTGCAAAGCGGATGATGGTAAAATTGGGCGTTTCGGCTTTTAAAATTTCTTCGGCAGCTACGACAACCCTACCCGAATCGGTATCCGGACAAGTTTCACTTTTTTCGTTTACCAACCGGTTTTCATCTGCAAAAACACTAGTCGAACTGATGAGTACAATTTGTGTTGTCTTGCCTTTGGCAGCCGCTATAATCGACTTAATTTTTGCCGGGTAATCCTGCAGTTCGGCTGAGTTTCTTTTTGGCGGGATACAAATAAACAAGGCATCGCATTCAAAAAAGGAAGGATCTGCTTCAATTTTTGCCGTTGTGAAATTAACCAGATAAGGCACAATTTGCGCATCGGCCAGCATTGTAAGCTTGGTTTCGGTGGTCGATGAACCATTAACTGAATAGCCTTGAGCAACCAGTGCTCTGGCAAATGCAAAGCCAAACCAGCCACAACCTAAAACCGAAACCTTTTTAATTGCCTTTTGATGCACTTTAGAACCTGAAATCATAGTGCCTAAAGATAGCGTTCTACCGGTAATTTATTTGTCAATTCTGCTTCTGGTACAAGCTTTTTGATAAGGCTAAAATGCCATCGTGGTAACTGGTTGGTTTAAAGTTAAAAGCCTTTTCAAATTTTGTAGAATCGAAATGATAATCGTGGTCGTACTGGTAGTACATTTCTACGGTACCTGCTACTACTTTTTTAAATAAGCCAACCAAACGGAGCATCAGTTTATTAATTACCGAATAACGGGCTTTGGTGCCGTAAATCTGGGCGGCCATTTCGATAAAAGCTTTTCCTTTTAAAGGAGCTGCGGTTGGTAAATGCCAGATCTGGTTGCCCGAATCGGGTGTTTGGCCCAAGAGAAAGAGCGCTTTGCCGGCATCCGGAATGTAAGTAAAGCTATGTAAGGTATTGGGATTTCCTATCCACTGGCCGCTGGTATTTTTGGCAAATTTGTCCAGTATCATCATGTCGAAGAAACTGTTCATAGAGTTAGTGCCATAAAAATCGGCCGCACGGGCTATGGTTGCATTAATGCGGCCTGCTTGGCTCTCATCCATTAATTGCTGAGCTATTTTTGCCCTCACTTCGCCTTTCAGGCTGCAAGGATGGTAAGGTGTATTTTCAGTCATCGGACCTTTTACTAGCCCATACATGTAAACATTGTCGAAAAAGATTAATCGTGCGCCGGTTTGCTTGCAGGCACTAATCACATTTTGAATAATAACCGGCCACTGTTGCTGCCATATTTGGGCATCGTAAACTAAACCGGCGCACAAATAAATGATGGTCGAACCTGCTGTTGCGGCAAGTACTTCCTGTTCGTTCAATAAATCGGCCTTTTGCCAGCTTACATTGGGATTGTTGGTCGCTACCGGTTTACGGCTTACCAGCCTAAGGGTTTGGTTATGGGCAATTAATTCCTGGGTTAATGCGTTTGCTGTTGGCCCGCCGGCGCCTAATATCGTGTGCATAGCTTTTCTTTTTTTGATTGACTCAAAGTTAGCTGAGCTTTGATGCAGAAAACGTTAACAAAAGATAATGATTACAAAAAGTATAAGAAGAGGCTTAGTGCTGTAGTAAGGTTCTTTTGCGTATGCGCGAAAGTGAAACAGGCGTAATGCCCAGAAAATTGGCAATAAAATGCTGCGGAACCCGCTGAAAAATATCGCAGGCAGTCTTCTCGAGTGCAGTATAACGCTCTTCGGGACTTTGTGTAATAAAAGCGGTTACCCGGTCTTCGTAACAACAGATGTAATATTCGGCTATTAAACGGCCAAAACGTTCCATTTTTAAGGCCAGTAGCGGGTGGTTTAACATTTGCTGCAAATGCTGGTAAGAAATCATTACCAGTTCGGTTTCTTCAAGGGCTTGAATGTAATTGCGGTTTGGGGTACGTTTAACGAAGCTTTTGTAAGCGCTCATCAATTCATTTTCAAAGCTAAAGTATCCGGTAATTTCCTGTCCATCTTTGATATGGTAATAGCGTACAGCCCCACGGGTAATAAAGGCCATATAGTCGCACACTTTTCCTTCTACAGCAAAATGTTCCTTTTTGTTTAGGCTCGAAAAACTGAGGTAAGTGCTAAAGATTTCCCACTCTGTATCGCTAAAGGTTACAAATTGGGTAATCCCCTTTCTAAATGCTGCAAGTTGAGACTGTTTATCCATACCAGAAGTAAAATTCTGATTAAAGATACAGATTTACGATCAATAAGGTTAACCCTTGCCCAGGTTATAACAAGCCCTGCAACGGGGTTCGTAGCTTTCTTTTTCGCCAAGCAATACGGTAGCTTCATCGGCAGCCGTGCGGTAGCTGTACAGGGCAGGGTTACCACAGCAAACACAAACTGCATTTACCTTAGTTACATGTTCGGCAATGGCCATTAGCGCGGGCATAGGGCCAAAAGGCTTGCCGGTAAAATCCATATCCAAACCTGCAACAATTACGCGGATACCCCTGAGGGCTAATTTATTGCAGACATCAGGCAATTCATCATCAAAAAACTGGGCTTCATCAATGCCTACCACCTGGGTGTTGGTACCCAGTAATAAAATGGCCGAGGCACTATCAACAGGTGTGGAGTTAATCGAGTTTAAATCGTGCGAAACCACAGCAGTTTCGTGGTAACGGGTATCGGTTCTGGGTTTAAAGATTTCGACATTCAATTTAGCAATCTGGGCTCTTTTTAGCCGGCGGATCAGTTCTTCCGTTTTACCCGAAAACATGGAGCCGCATACCACTTCAATACTTCCCGAAAATTCGCCCCTTCTTCTAAAATTTTGTTCGCTAAATAACATGCCTTATTTTTTATTCCCCAGTATCAGCCCGATAATTTTTAAACCGAACAAATATGAGAATTATGTGTTATTTTTGAAGAGATAGTTACCAACATAAATCGATCAGAAATTCGTTTTAACTTTATGATGAACCAACAAGATATTTTCAAAAAGATAGGCAGTATTTTAACAGAGTTGAATGAGCAATACCAGTTTTTAGCTCAAAATCCTCAGCAGCTGAATGATTTGGAACTCGAACTTTTCCTGGCCAACGCACATTTTCTTTCCGATCACGTTAATATCGTAAAAAAACTAAATGCCATCATTGAAGATAAAACACCTGAACCGGGCAATCACCCGCGTTTAGCTGAACAAAATACAATTATTTTGCCCGAAGCGCCTAAAAGCTATGCAGAAGATGATGAGTGCTTCGATCCGCAGGAACTGGAAGAGGTAGCTACTGCAGAAGAAGAAGAAGAACGCGTTGATATTAAGCCTGCACAGGAGATTATTGATGAAGAAGCTGCTGAAGTTGAAAAAGCCGTTGAGGTAGAAAAAACAGCTTCAGCAATAAATAACGATTTCTTTAAACCCGATCAGGACGATCATACTTTTGAATTTGTGCTGGGTACGCATGATGAAAATGCACAGTTTGATTACGAGTTAAAACCTGCCGAAGAAATCTTTGACCGGCCTTTAAGTAAGGAAGAAGCAGAAATTCTGGCTCAAAAGAAAAGAATACACGAAAAAGAAAGAGCATTACCCGCTGATGAAACTCCTTTGCCTGCCGAAGAAGATGAAATTGGTCCGGAACCTTTTTTAATTGATCATGAAGCGGAAGAAGAAGTAGTAGTGGCTGTTACACCTACACCGAAAGAAGAACCGGTAGCTGTCGCCACGAAGCCTATCGAGGCACTTAAGGATGTAAAATTGGATGAGCCTATTATTTCGCCACCTGTTGAGCATGAAAGACCACTGTTTACACCAGAGGCCGTTCCGGTAAAACCAACACCAGAGCCTGTGGCAGCAAAACCTGTTCAAAGTTTAAATGAATTATTGGCGCAAACAAATGGCAAAAACGAGGATCCTGTAAAAGCACCAATATCCGATTTAAAACAAGCGATTAGCTTAAACGAAAAACTGTTGTTTATTAAAGACCTTTTCAACGGCTATAACCTGGCTTACTCTGAAGCGATTGATATTGTAAATAAAATGAACAGCTTTGAAGCTGCTGATGCTTTCTTACAAAACAATTACGCTGCAAAGAATAACTGGGCCAGCAAGCAGGGCACAGTAGATCAGTTCTACGAATTGTTGAACAGAAGGTTTAGCAGGTAAGGCGTTTAGCGGTAAGCGTTTGGCGACAGACGTTAATTGCTGATCGTCATCTCGACTGAAGCGTAGCGGAATGCCTGCCCGTACAGGCGGGGAGAGATCTAAATCAAAAATTCTTTCAAAATAGATTTAGCTTCGCTGAGCCTTGATCGTCCGCGTTTGTAACGCGGATGCCAGAACCCGGCATTTGCAATGCCTCTTGCTCCTTAAATAAAACCCGTCCTGTTCGAATCGAGCTTTAAGATAAATAGCAAGGTGGTAAAATTTAAAGATCGTCCGCGTTTGTAACGCGGATGCCGGAACCCGGCATTTGCAATGCCTCTTGATGCTTAAATAAAACCCATCCGGTTTGAATCTAGCTTTAGAAAGATAAACAGCAGGATGGTAAAACTCCAAAGCGATGATCCTCCATAGCTAATTAAAGGTAGCGGAATCCCAATAACCGGAATAATGCCAATCGTCATCCCGATATTGATAAACACGTGAAAAAACAGGATACAAGCCACGCTGTAACCATAAACGCGCGAAAATGTAGAACGTTGGCGTTCTGCCAGATTAATTAATCTGAGCAGTAAAAAGATGTACAGGCCAATTACAACTGAACAACCTAAAAAACCCCACTCTTCGCCAATGGTTGAAAAGATAAAGTCGGTACTTTGCTCAGGCACATAGCCATATTTGGTTTGTGTACCCTGTAAAAAGCCACGTCCTGTTGCCTGACCAGAACCAATGGCAATCTGCGACTGGATTACATTATAGCCCGCACCCTTATTATCGGTTTTAAGACCGAGCATTAACTCGATACGGCTGCGCTGGTGCGGTGCCAGTACTTTTTCGTAAGCTACTTTAATGAGAAACAAATAGCCAATTGCAAAAACGGTTACTAAAATGGTAGAGAAAATAATCTTTTGTTTCCGTCTATTGTTGTAAATAAAAAGACCCGCAATAGTGGTTATAATGATGATTAAAATATAGGTTGGCACTAAAAAGTCTGCCACAAACAAGACAATCATTCCCAAAAATATCAGCAGGAAGTAGCCTGATAAACCTTCGCGATAAAGTGGAAACATAAAAGCAAGGAAAACCAATGCCGAACCGGTATCGGGCTGGAGCATAATCAATAATAATGGTGCCCCTACAATTAAACCTGCAATGCCAATGGATTTGATATCCCTGAATTTTGGATTAAAGGCCCCCACATACCGGGCTAATAGCAAGGCTGTTCCGAATTTAGCAAACTCAGCGGGTTGTAATTTAAATGAACCAATGGCAATCCAGGCCTGGTTACCTGCAACCTTATTTCCGATCAGCAATACGGCCATCAATAAAATTAATGTACCACCGTAAATAAAAGGAGAAAAGACATTAAACAACCTTCCGTCAAATAGCAGGATTGACAAGCCTAACACCAAGCCCGTAATGATGTAAATTAGCTGTTTGCCATATAGCGTACTAAAACCAAACACGGCTGTTTGTTCAGGGGGAACTGAAGCGTAAATGTTAATAAAACCAATAGCGCATAAAGCGATGTAGATTAAAACAGTAATCCAATCTACGTTAAAGAAAAAGCGGTTTCCCTGTTGCTGCTGCATTTTATTTAATGGTTACAGGTTTATCGATGGTTACAGTTTTAAGTTCTTTAGGTTTGGTTGCTGCGCTTTGTTTTAGGGTTGCCGAATTGATCCTCAAACTATCCTTTATTCTTTTAGTAGAATCTGCTTTCTTAATTAACAGGCTGTCTGCTTTTGTGAGTTTAATGGCTTTGGCTTTGTCTTTTAAAACAGGTAACAGATTTTGGCTTTTCATCCACTCAATTTGAGCAGACCTTTCTCCGCTAACTGTACCTTTAAGATATTTTTCAATCATGTAACTGGCAATTGGTGCAGCATAAGTACTACCGTAACCCGCATTTTCTACAATTACCGCTATGGCAATTTTTGGATTATCGCGGGGGGCAAAACCAATAAAAACCGAGTGGTTTTTGCCGTGCGGGTTTTGTACTGTTCCGGTTTTTCCACACAATACTACATCGGGAATACGCGATAATATAGCTGTACCCCAGCTGCTGTTTACGGCATCCTGCATGCCATCAATTACTGGTTCGAAATGTTTGGCATCTACACCTACATAATTTTTAACCACATATTCTTTTCTAACCAGGTTTTTATCGCCAATGCCTTTAATCAGGTGTGGTTTAATGTAATAGCCACGATTGGCAATAATGGCCATCGCATTAGCCATTTGTAATGGGGTAGCTGTAATTTCGCCTTGTCCAATGGCTTGCGAGATTACGTTGGTGTAACCCCATCTTTTACCGTAAACTTTATCATAATGGTCTGCGGTATAAAAATAACCTTTTCTCTCGTAAGGCATATCTATACCCAGTTTTGCACCAAAGCCAAATTTGGCAACCTTATCGCGCCATTCCTGATAAGTTTGCCTTTGGTTTTTCATGCCATTCTTTGTGATTAATTTTTGAAAAACATAGCAGAAATAGGTGTTGCAAGAACGGGCTATACCTCTTCTAAGCGAAATAGGGCCATCAAAGTGCTCGCACTTGATCCTCCTGTTACCAGCCTGATAATAATGTGGACAAAAGAAAGTGGTGTTGGGATCAATCACGCCTTCCTGTAATCCGATTAAGGCATCAACAGGTTTAAAAGAAGAGCCTGGAGGATAATAACCCATTATTGGCCGTACTAACGACGGGCGGTAGGGGTTACCCACAATAAACTCCATATAATTATTTCCCTGATTGCGGCCAACTAACAAATTTGGATCATAGCCCGGGCTACTTACCAGCGAAAGAATTTCGCCTGAAGAGGGTTCGATGGCAACAATGGCACCAACCTTATTGGTCATTAATTGCTCACCGAGTTTTTGGATTCTCATATCAATGCCAGAAATAAGTCGTTCTCCGGAAACTGCATTGATATCATATTTTCCATCAGCATAACTTCCTTGCGGGGTATTGTGGGCATCATAAACTGTGTTAATCACTCCTTTTTCACCCCTCAAAGTTTCTTCGTACGAAAATTCTAATCCACTTTTTCCTTTATAATCACCTGGTTTATAAAAACCTTCCGATTTTTCAATATCTGTAGGACTTACTTCTTTTACATATCCAAATAGCTGTCCGCCAACACTATCCGGATAATGCCTCACGGTACGATCCTGAGTTCTGAAGCCAGGAAAACGATAGAGCGTTTCCTGCAGACGTGCATAACTTTGAACTGAAATTTGTTTAAGAAAAGGTGTAGCCTGATACGTTGATTTTCCCCTCGCTTTACGCAGGTTTTTCCGTACATCCTCAAAGCTAATATCCAGAGCTTGTGCAAGAGCTAAAGTATCGAAAGGCTGTACTTCGTTTGGTGTAACCATTAAATCGTAAACCGGCTCATTCTGCACAATAACTTTCATGTTACGGTCTAGAATTGCACCACGTGCGGGAAATTTATAAATCTTTCTGAGTACATTACTCTCGGCCGAAATAAAGGCTTTGTCGCTAATAATCTGGATGTAGAAAAGTTTGCCCAGTAAAATGAGGGCAATAACAATAAATAATCCCTGAACGATGTATTTTCGATTAAATAATTGATCCATTAGCGTGGCGTTCTTCTATAGAATATAAACTCTACCAATAAAATAATAAGCAGTGTAAAGATACAACTTAGGCCGCATCTCATTAAGGTATAACCAATTTCGGTTAGCCTGAATGTTTCTAAGAAGAACAGCACCAAATGGTGTGTAATAACGCAGAGAAAAGCATAAAGTGAAAACCATTGGAAACCCATATAACTTAACGAAGGTTCAGGGTCATCAATTGCGTCGCGGTTTAAACTTATGGATATAAATGAGATCCTAACAAAAGCCAGCACCACACAAGCAGTTGCGTGCACCCCCATGGTATCGTAAAATGCATCGAGTGTCAGGCCTGTTGCAAAGGCTAATCCGTACAATAAAATATTAGGGATGCCAAAAGGCAGGAGCAACAAAAATAATACGTAGATAAAAGGGGTAGACAGATCATAAAAGCCCATATTCTTGAGCAGAAAGATCTGCACAAAAAGCAGTAAAAACCACCTGATCACATTTACAATTATGATTCTACTATTCATTGGGCTTAGCTAGGCTTTCTAAAGCTTTTTGCTCGTCAGCGAGTTTATCTTTAACCACATATACATATTGCAATGTGCTAAAATCTGTAAATAAATTCAATTCTCCCGATAAGAAATTATCGTTAGTGGCCACATTGGGTTTGGTAATTCTACCTACCAAAATCCCGGCAGGGAAAGAAGCAAAACCGGAGGTAACAACTGTATCGCCCACCTGCATTTTAATGTGGTTGGGTACTCCCTTAATAAGTGCTTTCTTAATGTCGAAATTGCCATCACCCCAAACTAAAGAACCCAGGGCATTGTTCTTTTTTAGCACAACACTAATTCGGGTGTCTTTATGCAACAGCGATTGGATAGTGGCTAAATGGGCTGAAACATCGCGGATAAAGCCTACAACACCTTTTTGCGGCGCAATTACAGCCATCCCGCTTTTAATCCCGTCAACCGTACCTTTATTAATGGTCATTACGTTGTTGCGAAGGGTAATGGAGTTTTTAACCACCTTAGCTGCCAGGTAAGAATATTGCTGATTGGTAACAGTATCAATTACCTTAACATCTTTAGCACTATCAACGGTAGTTAAACCCAATAAGCGGGTTTTAAGTTTGGCATTTTCGGCTGCAAGGCTATCGTTTACCATTCCCAGGTTTAAATAGCGTTTAAAAACATTCAGCCTTTCGTATGCGGTACCTACTACTTCGTTTGAAGAATTTAAGGTTACACTACGCTGGTAGGCATTGTTTTTCACCGTTAGGTAAATCCCTATCGTAAAAAAGATAATAAACAGGAAAAATGCGTTGTATCTGCTGATGAAAATCCAAAGGTTACGCATTTGAGCTTGGAGTTAAAAGCTTGGAGTTATGAGTTAAAAGTTTGATGTAGGAGTGGAAAACTCCAAACTCAAAACCCTCAACTCCAAACTAAATGTTATTGCATCAAGAATTTATATCCGCCAATATTTTTTAAGGCGATACCAGTACCGCGAACTACTGCACGAAGCGGATCTTCTGCCACGTGTACCGGTAATTTTGTTTTAGCAGCCACACGTTTGTCTAATCCTCTTAATAAGGCACCACCACCTGTTAAATAAATACCGGTTTGGTAAATATCGGCAGAAAGTTCAGGAGGGGTAATCTCCAATGCTTTTAAAATCGCTTCTTCAATTTTAGAGATCGATTTATCCAGACAGTGTGCAATTTCGGTATAAGAAACTGTAATTTGTTTAGGTACACCGGTCATTAAATCACGACCTTGAACAGCAAAGTCAGAAGGGGCATCCTGTAATTCAGGTAAAGCTGCACCAACTTCGATTTTAATTTTCTCAGCAGTACGGTCACCAATCATAATGTTGTGCTGGCGACGGATATAGTTTACAATGTCAGAGTCGAAGTTATCTCCTGCAACGCGGATTGATTGATCGCAAACAATACCAGACAAAGCAATTACCGCAATCTCGGTAGTACCACCACCGATATCGATAATCATATTACCCATAGGTTCTTCCACATCGATACCAATACCTACAGCAGCAGCCATTGGCTCATGTATTAAGTAAACTTCTTTAGCACCGGCAATCTCGGCCGAGTCGCGTACTGCACGTTTTTCTACCTCGGTAATACCAGATGGGATACAAATTACCATACGTAACGACGGGAACATCCAGCCTTTACCACCGTTAAGCATGCGGATCATACCTTTAATCATGGCTTCAGCAGCGTTGAAATCGGCAATTACACCATCCTTTAGCGGACGAACGGTTTTAATATTATCGTGGGTTTTACCCTCCATTTGCATGGCCTGGCGACCAATTGCAATAACTTTGTTTGTAGTGCGGTCAAAAGCAACAATTGATGGCTCATCCACCACCACTTTGTCGTTATGTATAATTAGGGTATTCGCAGTGCCCAAATCAATGGCAACTTCTTGCGTAAACCAGTTAAATAATCCCATGTATGAGGTATGTTTCTTTAATTTTAATAAATGTATACTATTCCTAATGTAAAAATAGCTTTTTTATTGTTTTAACTTCTATTTTCTTTAAGCATTAAATTGTTTTTTAGGCAATTAAAATGTTTTAGGAAATTAAAGTTTAAATAAATTCAAAAAGACTAACGCTTATGCAGGGTGCTTTAAGCTTTAGTCTTTCAGCTTTATGCTTATATTAGTGTTTAAAGTGTCTTACACCAGTGGTAACCATAGCAATACCTTTCTCGTTTGCTTTTGCAACAGAATCGGCATCTTTAATTGATCCACCTGGTTGTAAAACCGCGGTAATTCCTGCGTCGGCAGCAATTTCAACACAATCAGGGAAAGGGAAGAAGGCGTCAGAAGCCATTGCAGCACCTTGTACACTGAAACCAAATGAAGCCGCTTTTTCGATCGCTTGTCTTAAAGCATCCACACGTGAGGTTTGGCCAACACCGCTTGCAATTAACACGTCATTCTTAACCAAAACAATAGTGTTCGATTTAGTGTGTTTTACAATTTTATTAGCGAAATATAAATCTTTTAATTCTTGTGCAGTAGGTGCTTTATCGGTAACGGTTGTCATTTGCTCCGGACCCTCGATAATTAAATCTTTATCCTGCTCAATTACGCCGTTTAATAAGGTTTTAAATTGTTTTTTGCTCAACTCAACCTCATTGCGTTTTAAAATTACGCGGTTTTTCTTTTTGCTGAACAACTCAACAGCTTCTGGCTGGTAAGCAGGTGCAATCAATACTTCAAAAAACAGGTTGTTAATTTCTTCAGCTGTAGCTAAATCAACTTCAACGTTGGTAATTAAAACACCACCGAAAGCAGAAACCGGATCGCAGGCTAAGGCATCAATCCAGGCTTGTTTTACGGTTGGGCGTGAAGCAATACCGCAAGCGTTGGTATGTTTTAAGATTGCAAAGGTTGGATCCTGGAATTCGTCAATTAAGGCAACAGCGGCATCCACATCAACCAAATTGTTGTAAGAAAGTTCTTTACCGTTTAATTTGGTAAACATAGCTTCTAAGTCGCCATAAAATACAGCTCCCTGGTGAGGGTTTTCGCCATAACGCAAAGTTTTAGCTTCAGTTACGCTTTGTTTAAAAACATCAAGTGGCTCTTCCTGGTTAAAATAGTTGAAAATAGCCGTATCGTAGTGCGAAGAAGTATGGAATGCAGTTTTAGCAAACGATTTACGCTGTGCTAAAGTAGTTTCGCCATTTTGCGCTTCTAATTGTGCCTGTAAGGTAGGGTAGTCGTTTTTCGATGCAATGATAACCACATCGTTAAAGTTTTTCGCCGCTGCACGGATTAATGAAATACCACCGATATCGATTTTTTCGATAATCTCTTCAGGTGTGCCGCCAGCTTTTACGGTTTCTTCAAATGGGTATAAATCAACAATTACCAGATCAATTTCCGGAATTTCATATTCAGCAATCTGCTCCTGGTCGCCGGTTAAAGCCCTGCGGTTTAAAATACCGCCAAATACTTTTGGGTGTAAAGTTTTAACACGTCCGCCTAAAATAGAAGGATATCCTGTTAAATCCTCAACCGCCGTAACCGGAAGGTTTAAATCTTTGATAAATTGTTCGGTTCCACCTGTAGAGAATAACTGTACTCCCTGTGCGGCTAACAATTTTACCAATGGTTCTAAACCATCTTTATAATATACTGAAATTAAAGCGTTTTTAATCTTAATTGGCTGACTCATTTTACTGTAAATTTTGAGCCGCAAAGGTAGTAAAACAGGATTGTTTTTTTATTATGTTTTATTGGTAAAAAATTACCTGCCAGATTAAAAAAACAAAAAGAATATTTTGATCTGTTAAATGTTGCTAAATTACTAGTTATAAATGTTTAAGTAGTCGCCGATATGATGATTTTAAGTAATTAAGCAAAAATCTGTTTTTAAGGTTGACAGTTGAGTTTAAAACCGGCTTACACTATTATATGTATATGCTTTGCATTATAAGTATAAGGTATAACAAAAAATACCTGCATTTAGTCAGGCTAATGCAGTTGAACAATACCAGTTATAATCTGCGGATGATGGTTATTTGCTGATTTTCTTTACAATGCTTTCAACAACGCGCGGATAGTGCTGATGCTCCAGTTGTTGCCCCTTAAATTTAACCATCTCCAAACTGTCGTTTTTGTCGATCTTATAACGGGCCTGGTAAATGTATTCGCCTTCATCGTAATTTTCGTTAACGTAATGAATGGTGATACCACCTTCAGATTCGCCGGCAGCAATTACAGCATTGTGTACATGGTCGCCATACATACCCTTACCTCCAAATTTGGGTAAAATAGCAGGGTGTATATTGACAATGCGGCCAGGGTAGGCGTGGATTAAGCTTTTAGGAATAAGCCAAAGGAAGCCTGCAAGCACAATGAAATCTATTTCCAGATTCTTGAGCAGTTCTATTACCTCATCGGTTTTATAAAACTCATTTTTATCGAAAACATGGGTAGGGATTTCAAAGTTGTCGGCTCTTTGTAATACATAGGCTTCGGCATTATTGGTTAGTACCAAAGAAATTTCTATCTCATTACTCCGCTTGAAATGCTCCATCAGTTTCTGGGCATTTGAGCCAGAACCTGATGCAAAGATGGCTATTCGTTTTTTCACTCAAAAAGGGTTTTGCCCAAAAATAGTATTTTTAGGGCTGTTTTCTTAATCGAAATTAATTTTTATTGTAAGCGCTTAAAGTATTATTAATGAATAAATTTAGTGTATTTTTGCGGTTCGGTAAGCGGGCTGAATTTTAGTAAATAAAAAAGTTAAAAGTGTTTTGTATTTTTAAAACATTAATTCTATATTTGCAACCCGAATTATAGGAAACGATTAAGAAAAATAAAAGGCTAAATAGAAATGGCAAATCATAAATCTTCATTAAAAAGAATTAGAGCAAACGCAACAAAACGTTTACGTAACAGATATCAGGCAAAAACTACACGTACTTTCATTAAAAGATTACGTGCTGCAGAAGACAAAAAATCTGCTTCTGATTTATTGCCTAAAGTAATCTCTATGTTAGATCGTTTAGCTAAAAAGAACATCATCCACAAAAACAAAGCGGCTAACAACAAATCAAAATTAACGAAATTCGTTAACGGTTTAAAATAAGCCAATTTTTTTACGATATTAGTAAAAGGCATCCCAACCAAAAGTTGGGATGCCTTTTTTTGTCGAAAAAAATGGAAAACAACAAACAAAAGTTAGGCATTAAGTTATGGGCTGAGGCCGACCGGCCTCGCGAAAGGCTTTTGCAACATGGCAGAAGGTATTTAACAGATGCCGAATTAATTGCCATTCTAATCGGTTCTGGCAATAAGAATGAAACGGCCCTTGATCTCAGCAAACGGATTCTGGCTTTTTACGATAACAATTTAGTTCGGCTGGGCAAGGCTTCTATTCAGGAACTATCCAGGTTTAAGGGAATTGGTGAAGCAAAAGCACTTACGATTATCGCTGCACTGGAATTGGGTTTGCGCCGCAAAGAGACCGACGATGAACAGGTTGTGCAGGTTACTACAGCCAGGCAGGCCTATAATTATATGCACCAGACTTTCGAAGATCTTCATTACGAAGAATTTTGGATACTGCTTTTAAACAGGTCAAATCACGTAATTGGTAAATTCCAAATCAGCAAAGGCGGGCAGGCCGGAACCATCGCCGATCCGAAAATCATCTTTAAAATCGCCCTCGAAAATAATGCAGCAAATACCATATTGGCCCACAACCATCCGTCAGGTAATTTAAAGCCAAGCGATAGCGACAATAAACTTACGCGCGATCTTGTTGCATCGGGCCGAATGCTTGGTCTTTTTGTGGTCGATCACATTATTTTTGCCCGTAACAATTATTATAGTTACAGGGATGAAGATTTAATTTAAAAATATATTAACTGGGTAAAGTAGAATTAATCTTAAATTGTTATCATCGCAGCTTATTAAATTTATGCGCCGGAATGGCGACAGTGATTAAGCACAATTATACACAAATGAAAAGATTATTAATTCTTCCTATTGCCCTGTTGCTAACAGTGGCAGCTTTTGCCCAGAAAAAGGGTACACCTGTTAATATTATAACCTATAATATCCGTTTAAATGTTGCATCAGATGGGGTAAATGCCTGGCCTAATCGTAAAGATAATGTTAAGGCCCTGGTGAAATTTCACGATGCCGATATTCTTTGCGTTCAGGAAGCCTTGCCCGAGCAATTTGATGCTTTACTGGAAGATTCAAATTTTGATGTGGTAGGTGTAGGCCGTGACGACGGCAAAAGAAAAGGCGAATTCTCTGCAGTTTATTATGATAAAGACCGTTTTACTAAAAAAGATGGTGGAACTTTCTGGTTATCAGAAACACCTGATGTGCCATCAAAAGGCTGGGATGCTGCGCTTAACCGGGTGTGTAGCTGGGTAAGGCTGTATGATAAACTGAATAAAAAAGAGTTTCTGGTTTTTAATACGCACTACGATCATATTGGCGTTCAGGCCAGAATTGAATCGGCCAAATTATTAAAGCAAAAAATACAGCAAATTGCCCCAACTCTGCCTGTTGTTTTTACAGGCGATTTAAATGTAACACCAGAAACTGAAGCCATTGCGACCATCAAATCCTTCCTGATTGATGCAAAAGAAGTTTCGGCCGAAAAACCTTACGGACCAACCGGTACTTTTAATGCTTTTCACTTTGATAGCGACTTGAAAGACCGTATCGATTACATTTTTGTAAACAAAGGATTTAAAGTGCAGAAGTTTGCTGTACTATCAGATAGTAAGGAGAAAAGATATTACTCAGATCATTTACCTGTTTTTGCCAGACTTTGGTTTTAGGAGGGGTAGAGTTGTCGACTTTTAATAGCAAACAGGCAATTAAAGTCGACAACTCTTCAAAAGTAGGTTGATATCAGGTCTACGTTGATATGGACCACGTAACATCAATGCCAGGTCCATCATACCTCTTCCATTTTCCATCATTTATTCCCGTTTGGCTTTCTCCTTTTGGCTTTAAATAATATCTTTGCGTTTTAATAAATTGATTATCCTTTGGGCTTGTCCCAATACGAGATACTCACTACTTGATTCTCTAAAATGAAAATATCATATAACTGGTTAAAACAATTTGTACAAATAGACAAAACTCCTCAGGAACTTTCGTTAATCCTCACCAATGTAGGTTTGGAGGTAGAAAGTGTAGAAAAAGTGCAGCCTGTTGTGGGCGGCTTAGAGGGTTTGGTTATTGGCGAAGTATTAACCTGTGTGCAGCATCCTAATGCCGATCGTTTACGTGTAACTACTGTAAATGTTGGCGGAACTGAAAACCTTCAGATTGTTTGTGGCGCACCTAACGTAGCTGCCGGACAAAAAGTAGTTGTGGCTACCGTGGGTACAACCGTTTATCCTTTAGAAGGCGAACCTTTTAAAATCAAAGAATCAAAAATCAGGGGAGAACTTTCGCAGGGGATGATCTGTGCTGAAGATGAAATTGGTTTGGGTAAATCGCACGATGGAATTATGGTTTTAGCTGAAGATACCGAAGTGGGAATCAAGGCTAAAGATCATTTCAAAATGGACGATGATTATGTTTTCGAAATCGGGTTAACACCTAACCGTGCCGATGCGGCTTCGCATTTAGGTGTAGCCAGAGATTTGGCCGCTTATTTCAGAAGCGAATACGAAATTCCTGATCTTACTGCTTTTAAAACAGACAACGAAAATCTGGTTATTCCGGTAGAGGTTGAAGATTTAGAGGCATGCCCGCGTTATAGCAGTGTTACCATTTCTGGTGTAACCGTTACTGAATCGCCTGAGTGGTTAAAAGATAAGCTTAAAGTAATTGGCCTGCGTCCGATTAATAATGTGGTAGATATTACCAATTATGTATTGCATGGCTTAGGTCAGCCGCTACATGCTTTCGATGCCGATAAAATTGCCGGTGGAAAAGTGATTGTTAAAAAAGTTGCTGAGGGTACACCTTTTGTAACGCTTGATGATGTTGAGCGTAAATTAAGTGCAGACGATTTAATGATCTGCAATACAGAAGCGCCAATGTGTATAGCTGGTGTTTTTGGTGGAAAAACTTCGGGTGTAGATACCGAAACCAAGAATATCTTTTTAGAGAGTGCTTACTTTAATGCAGTTTCTGTACGTAAAACAGCTAAAAGACACGGATTAAAAACCGATGCTTCTTTCCGTTTTGAGCGTGGTACCGATCCTGAAATTACCGTTACTGCATTAAAATATGCGGCTTTATTGATTAAAGAACTGGCAGGCGGCGAAATTTCTTCTTCAGTTTCTGATATTTATCCAAAACACATTCGTCCGTTTGAGTTTGAGGTAAGTTATACCAATATCAATAAGTTGATTGGGGCCAATATTCCATCAGCAGAAATTAAACACATTATTACCGCTTTAGGTATCTCAGCTACCAGTACTTCTGATGATACCCTGGCTTTAAGAGTACCTTCATTTAAAGTAGATGTAACGCGTGAGTGCGATATTACCGAAGAGGTTTTGCGTATTTATGGATATAATAATATCGAGATCCCGGCTAAGGTAAATGCCTCTTTATCTTATAGCATTAAGCCAGAGAAAGAGAATACGCACAATACTGTTGCCGATATGCTTAGTGCTAACGGTTATGCAGAGATTTTGTGTAATTCGTTAACCAAGTCGGCCTATTCGAAAAAGATAGATGAAGCTGTATTTATTTTAAATCCGCTCAGCAGCGATTTAAATGTAATGCGTCAGAATTTGTTGATGCCTGCATTAGAAAGTGTAGCTTATAATCAGAACCGTAAAAATGCGGATGTGAAGTTTTACGAATTCGGTAAAACCTATCACCTGATTAACGGACAGTATGTGGAGCGTCCGCGGTTATTGTTGTTGATTTCAGGTGCAAAACAAGGCGAGCAATGGAACCAGAATTCGAAACCAGCTACATTTTACAACTTAAAATCGGCTGTTGATGCCATTATTGCCCGTTTAGGGATTACGACTTACCAAAGCGATGCTTTAATGAATGAGGATTTTGCTTATGGCATTAAGTATTTCCGTGGCGATAAAACATTGGTAAGTTTCGGAGCAGTTTCAAAGGCAGATCGTAAGGTGGCTGATGTAAATGCTGAAGTTTTCTACGCTGATTTTGACTGGGCAGTTTTGCTCGATATCGTGAAGAAAAATAAAATCGTTCACAAAGATGTTGCAAAATATCCGCAGGTACGCCGCGATCTTTCTTTATTAATCGATCAGCAGGTTACTTTCGATACTTTAAAAGGTATTGCCTTTAAAACCGATAAGAAGCTGATTAAAGAAGTTGGCGTTTTTGACGTGTATGTGGGCGATAAATTGCCAAATGGTAAAAAATCTTATGCATTAAATTTCATTTTACAGGATGAGGAGCAGACCTTAACCGACAAACAGATTGAAAATACCATGCAGAAATTAATCGCGAATTTAACTGCACAAGCTGGCGCAGAAATTAGGAAATAAAATATAAATTCGTATTTTTAGAAATAAATTCATGGCTTCTGTTGCAGATCAATTAGATAAAGTATTACAAAAAACGGCTCAAGTATTGGAGTTATGTAATGCGCTACAGGAAGAAAATGATTTATTAAAGCTTGAAAATCAATCGTTAAAAGTTGCGGTCGATACGGCGAAAGGCAAAAATGTAGAACTTGAAGAGAAATTAAGGGTTACAAAACTGGCCAAAAGTATTGAGGGAGCAAGTGAGAAATCGCTTGACATTAAACAAAAAATTAACGATTTTGTGCGGGAGATTGATAAAAGTATCGCATTATTGAAAAAATAAATGATGCGGGGAAATCAGAAACTAAGCTAAACAAATGGGAGAAATCTCGATTAAAATAACCATTTCCGACCGTATTTATCCACTGAAGGTAAATATGGAAGAGGAAGAGATTGTGAGACGGGCAGCAAAAATGATCAATGAGCGCATAAAAGATTATCAGGATAATTATGCGGTTAGAGATAAGCAGGACCTTCTTTCTATGGCTGTGCTACATTATGCAACGGCTGTATTAAGAACAGAAAATAAAGTACAAAACCAGGATACTGCTGTTGCCGATAAAGTCGAAGAATTGGATGTTTTACTCAATAATTTCTTTGCAAAATAGGATCGTTCTTTATATTTTTTGTCGTACTGAATGCAATGAAGGAACTTGGGCGTTGTCTCCGGTTTCTGGAGTAGTTTTAGCGCCATGCGCCATGCTCTATTCGCCAGTTCGACAGAACACATATTAGCACAAAAATATAGCCGCAGCTAGTTTTTGAGTTTCAAATTTTATAAAACTTAACACTTCAATATCTATAGGGTTAAGAGGGCGTATTTCATTTGCTTTGCACCTGAAAATGGCTTAAACCCTAATTATGCTTAGTTGAGGTTTAAAATGTATGAGACTTTAAAAATTAGTTGCGGTTTTTTTTACTTAAAAAACAAAATGGAAATAGTTGAAATATTAGGATACGTGTTTGCCGTAATTGCAGGTATCGCTATCGGAGTAGTGGTGGGAAGATTCCTCCTGCGTAACTTACTGAAACAGCAGGAAGTGGCTGCTCAGAACAAGGTAAAGAAGATTTTAAAAGATGCAGAAAATAATGCCGAAATCTTAAAAAAGAACAAATTACTCGAAGCCAAAGAGAAATTTTTACAGTTAAAAGCTGAACACGAGCAGGAAGTAAACGCTAAAAATAACACCATAAACCAGCGCGAAAACACCATTAAACAAAAAGAGCAATCGGTGAACCAGCGTATGGAAAACTTCAATAAGAAAGAACAGGAGCTGGACAGGCAAAAAAGTAACCTCGAAAAGCAAACTGATCTTGCCCTTAAAAAACAAGACGAAGTTGAAGTGTTGAAAAATCAGCACCTTAAACAACTGGAAACTATCGCAGGTCTTTCAGCCGAAGAGGCAAAAGAACAATTGGTAGAAAACCTGAAACAGGAGGCCCGTACACAGGCCATGATGCAGGTGAAAGATATTGTAGATGAAGCCAAATTAACAGCAAGTAAAGAAGCTAAAAAGGTAGTAATCCAAACCATTCAACGTACAGCTACTGAGGCGGCGATCGAAAATTCGGTTTCTATTTTCCATATCGAAAGCGATGAAATTAAAGGTCGCGTAATTGGTAGGGAAGGTAGAAATATCCGTGCACTCGAAGCAGCTACAGGTATCGAAATTATTGTAGATGATACTCCTGAGGCCATTATTTTATCTGGTTTCGATCCGGTAAGAAGAGAAATTGCCCGTCTCGCTTTACACCGTTTAGTAACCGATGGTCGTATTCACCCGGCCCGTATTGAAGAAATTGTAGCCAAAACCAAAAAGCAAATCGAAGATGAGATTGTAGAGATTGGCGAGCGTACCGTAATTGATTTGGGTATTCACGGTTTACACCCTGAGCTGATCAGAATGGTTGGCCGTATGCGTTACCGTTCGTCTTACGGTCAGAATTTGTTGCACCACTCTCGTGAGGTAGCTAATTTCTGTGCTACCATGGCTGCCGAGTTAGGCTTAAATGCAAAAATGGCTAAGCGTGCCGGTTTATTACACGATATAGGTAAAGTGCCTGATGATAACCCTGAATTACCACACGCGATTTTAGGTATGCAACTGGCAGAAAAATATAAAGAACACCCTGAAATTTGCAATGCCATTGGTGCTCACCACGATGAAATCGAAATGACATCGATGATCTCACCAATTATCCAGGCTTGCGATGCCATTTCAGGTGCACGTCCTGGTGCCCGTAGAGAGGTTGTTGAAAGCTACATTAAACGTTTGAAAGATTTAGAAGAACTGGCTTTATCTTATCCGGGTGTAGAAAAAACTTTCGCCATACAGGCAGGTAGAGAATTACGCGTAATTGTAGAAAGCGAACGCATTACCGATGCACAGGCCGAATTACTGGCAGCTGATATTTCTACCCGTATCCAAACCGAAATGACTTATCCGGGTCAAATCAAAGTTACAGTAATCAGGGAAACCCGTTCGGTAGCTTTTGCGAAGTAATACTTTTAAGATCTTATAGGTTTTAAAAACCTATAAGGTCTCTTATATAAAGCGATGGATATTCCGTCGCTTTTTTTTATTTTTACATAATGAGCAAACAAACCATACCATTAGAACCCAAACGTCCGGTTGATGTACTTTTCGATAAATATGCCGAGAGTCATCAAAACCCAACCAATAAACTGGTGCACTGGATTTGCGTACCTTTAATTGTGTTTAGCCTACTGGGCTTAGTGTGGCAAATTCCTTTTCCGCATATTGGTTTTTTAGGGAGTTACAATGGTTTTTTCAACTGGGCCTCTTTTCTGCTGGCCTTTAGCTTATATTATTATTTTACCTTATCACCCGTATTGTTCTTCTTAATGATTTGGGTGGTGGGTATTATGAGCTATCTCATTGTTAAAATAGAGCAGGCTGTTGGCCTGGGTACTGGGGCGGCTTATGGTATTTATGCAGCAATATTTGTAGCCGCATGGATCGGGCAGTTTATCGGCCATAAAATTGAAGGGAAAAAACCATCCTTTCTGGATGACGTTAAATTCCTGTTAATCGGCCCAATCTGGTTATTGCACTTTATTTGCAAGAAAACCGGTATTAAATATTAAAATGAGTGAGGTTAACATTAAATTAACTTTTAAATAAACTAAGCTTAATTAACATCTAACATATAGCTAACATTGTGGTAATAGCTTTGCCTAAAATTAAATACAGGCAAATTGGACTTAATCACAATTTTTAGAAGAACAGCACTGACTGTGCTGGTTTTATTTCTTGGCATAACAGCTTATGCGCAAACAGGCAAAATTTCGGGTGTTGTATCAGATAAAAAAACAGGCGAAACACTAATTGGTGTAACTGTTAAAATTAAAGGTACTACCAAAGGCGTTTCAACAGATGTTGATGGTAAATATGTCCTTCAGGCCATGGCCAATGGCAAGCATACCCTTGAATTTTCTTACGTAGGGTACCAAACCAAAGAAGTATCTGATGTAGAAGTAAAAGGACCATCAGTTACCAGTTTAAATATTGTGCTGAGCGAAGCCGGTGGGCAAAACCTACAGGAGGTTGTAGTAAAAGCAAGCTTTAAACAGGAATCAGTTAATTCTTTATACGCACAGCAAAAAAACAGTGCTTTAATTTCTGACGGTATTTCTAGCGATCAGATTAAAAAATCACCAGATAAAAATACTTCTGATGTTTTAAAGCGGATTAGTGGTGCTACTATTCAGGATAACAAATTCGTAGTTGTTCGTGGTTTAAGTGACCGTTATAACACTGCCACTTTAGATGGATCTACATTACCAAGTACGGAAGCAAACAGAAAAGCTTTCTCTTTTGATATTGTTCCTTCTAACCTGGTTGATAAAATTACCATCAGCAAAACAGCTACTCCTGATTTACCTGCAGACTTTGCTGGTGGAGCGGTTCAGATTTTAACTAAAGATATCCCAGATCAGAATTTCTTTTCTATCGGAGTTGGCTACGGTTACAACAGTCAATCTACATTTAAAGATTTTCTTGGTACTAAGAAAAATGCACTGGCTTATTTAGGCTATGAGGATGGTTCGAAGCAACTGGCCGAAAACTTTCCAAGCCGTGAGGCAATTTCTAAAGGGACATTATCACCTTCAAAGAACATTGCTGCTTTAAAATCATTACCCAATGATTATGCTATTAAGAATACAAGTGCTTTACCTACACAGAATTATCAATTTAATTTAGGCCGGGTAAAACATTTTGAAAGTGGAAATAGCTTTGGAGCAACATTGTCAGCAACTTATAGAAATTCACAAACTATAAATCAAGATGTTGAACGTAATTTTTACGTTTACGATTATAGAGATAACCAGTACAAGTTTTCTACAAACTTAGGCGCTTTAGCTAATTTTGCTTACAGTTTCGGTAAGAATAAAATCAGCTTTAAAAATATCTACAATAAAAATTACGACGATAACTATACTGTACGTACTGGTTTAAGGGAAAAAACCGTATTAAACCAATTTTATGCCTATGATATCATGCAGAAGTCGCTTTTTAAAACAACTTTAGAAGGTGATCATCAAATTGGCGAAGGAAACAATAAGTTAAAATGGACGGCATCTTACAGTAACATTGGAAATAATCAACCTAATCAGTTAAAAATTAATTATCAGAAACCGTTATCTGCTCAGAATGATCCATCTGTTCCTTACCAAGCAAACATAACTTCTTTAGGAAAAGATAACACCAGATTGTTTTCAGATCTAAATGAAAATATCTACTCAGGCGATGTAAATTACAACACACCATTTAAACTGTTTGATGCATCAACAACCATGAAGGTTGGTTTAGGTTCACAATACCGCGAGCGTACCTTTGATGCCCGTTTTATTGGTGCTCAGTTAACCACAAATGATCCACAATTACAACCAATGATTAGAAGTTTACCGATTACGGAAATATTCTCTCAATCATTGTTTGAATCGGGTGTATATAAAATTGATGAAGTAGGGTTAGAGTTGGATAGTTATAAAGCTAATTCTTTTACCAATTATGGGTATTTAATGCTTGATCAAAAGTTCGGCGAAAATTTTAGAGCAGTTTATGGAGCCAGGGTAGAAAACTACAATGTACAATTGTTAAATACAATTAAAACGTATGTAGACGATACACAGCTAGATGTTCTTCCGTCAGTTAATTTAACATATAGCTTAACAAAAAAGGCAAATTTACGTGCTTCATATTACCGTACCTTAGCGAGACCAGAATTTAGAGAGCTTTCGTTATCGTCATATTATGATTATGAGCAATTAGCGAATATCCAAGGTAATCCAAATTTAAAAAGATCGCTCATTGATAATGCCGATTTAAGGTATGAAATCTATCCGGAGGCAGGGCAGTTATTCTCAATTTCAGCATTTTATAAGCACTTTACCAATGCAATTGAGTCTTATCGCTATGACGTATTATCAACACCCGATATTTCTTTTTTCAATACGCCAAAAGCATACGCTTACGGTCTTGAGTTAGAGGCGAGGAAGAATTTGAACTTTATTAACGAAAGTGATTTCTTTAAAAATACAACTGCATATTTCAATTTATCACTGATCAAATCGAAGGTTACTAACCCTACAGATCAGGATTATATAGATAAAACGCGTCCAATGGTTGGTCAGTCACCTTATTTGATCAATGCTGGTTTGCAGCACAGTGCACTTGATAATAAATTAACTTTCAATATCCTTTATAATAAAATAGGAAGAAGAATTGTGCAAGCTGGTGGTATCCGTTTTCCTAGTACCTGGGAAAATCCAAGAGACGTGTTAGATCTGCAGGTAAGCTATAAAGTGCTGAAATCTAAAGGTGAGTTTAAGTTAAATGCTGGTGATATTTTAAATCAAAGAAGCATAATCTATTTCGATTACAATGGTGATAAAAAATATAACGGAAGCGTTGGTGATGGTGGAGATGAGACAATGATGTCATATAAGCCGGGGACAAACATTTCATTATCATTTAACTACACATTCTAGTCTTTAACAATATGTTAACAGGATATTAATCCACAAGAAAAATTAAAAATCTCTATTTGTAAATAAAAATATTAAATAAGAAAAAATGAAAAACCAATTTTTACTACTTGCTTTGTCAGTAGTTTTATTTTCAACTTCTTGTAAAAAGAACGTAATTGTTGAAGGCCCTTCAACCGAAACTCCAACAAACAATACAAACGTTGTAGAAGTTTCTGGCGAGATCTCAGCTAATACAACCTGGTCTGCAAGTAAAATCTATTTATTAAAAGGCTTTGTATTTGTAAGCGGCGGTGCTACTTTAACCATCGAACCAGGTACAATTATCAAAGGTGATAAAGCTTCGAAAGGTACTTTAATTATTACCCGTGGCGCTAAAATCAATGCAACTGGTACTGTTGATAAACCAATTGTATTTACATCTGCTTTAAATGCTGGTGCACGTAGTCAGGGAGATTGGGGTGGTGTTATCTTATTGGGTAAAGCACCGGTTAATCAAGGTACTGACGTTAAAATTGAAGGTGGTTTAGTACAACCAACTGGTAAAGACGAAAAAGCTTACATTTTTTACGGTGGAACAGACGCAGCTGATAACTCTGGTACAATGAAATATGTACGTATCGAGTTTGGCGGTATTGCTTATTCAGTTGATAACGAGATTAACGGTTTAACCATGGGCGGTGTTGGTTCAGGTACTACTTTAGATTATATCCAGGTTTACCGTTCAGGTGACGATGCTTTCGAATGGTTTGGTGGTACAGTAAACGCAAAACACTTATTAGCTATCGGTACCTGGGATGATGATTTCGATACAGATTTTGGTTATTCAGGTAATGTTCAGTTTGCTTTGGCACAACGTGTTGCAACTGTTGCCGATCAATCGCAATCAAATGGTTTCGAATCTGATAACAACGGAACAGGTACAGATCAAACGCCTAAAACTTCTGCTGTTTTCTCAAACGTTACGATTTTAGGCCCGATTAAAAAAGCTGGTGATTCATATAACGCAAACTATTACCACGGTGCTCAAATCCGTCGTAACTCTTCAATCAGCATTTTAAACTCTGTAATTTCAGGTTTCCCTATCGGAATTTATGTTGATGATACTAAAGTGGTAACTGCTGGTTCTACTTCTACCAACTTTATCTCAGGTTCAGCTGTTTTTGCTAACAACCTGGTTTATGGTAGCAAAACTGATATCAGTGTAAGTACAGCTGGTGTTGCGACTCAGGTTACTGATCTTTTAAAATTAACCAGTACTTTTGATGGTAGCAAATATGCAAGTTCATTATTTGCAAATCCTTATATCTACGGAACAGACTTCGCTGCTGCTGGTGCTGCGGGAAATGCTGATTTCACATTATCTACTGGTTCTGCTGCTGCAACTGGTGCTGCATTTACAAATGCAAAAGTATCAGGCGCATTCTTTGATAAAGTAGATTACAGAGGTGCTTTTGGTACAACAAACTGGGCTTCTGGTTGGGCACAAGTTGATGCACAAACTTTAGCTTACACTACTCCAGGTGCTGTTAAATAATTTGAGTTAAAAACTAATATGGAAAAAGGCCGGAATCACTTCCGGCCTTTTTTTGTTTTTAGTGCGCCGGGCATGGCAATCGACTATAGGGTTAGAGTCCCGAACACGCTTAGCAGTAGGAAGTGTTAGCTTAAGACAAGGGTGTCGTGGGTGACTGCGAATCTGAAGGAAGTCGGCGGCAAATATGGGGGCCTACGAACAGAAACTGTATATAAGGCGGATTTAGTCCGGGTGATGTTGCTAACCAAACAGAAGCCCAATACTGCACGGGGACTATTACGTAAATACAGGGGCCACATCCATAGGAAGTAGATTGTCTTACCCCGGGAGATCTGAATGAGTTCTGTCAAGAGTAAGCGCGATTACAGGAGAAGAAACATTTAGCAGTGATGCTAAATGCCTCAATCAGAAGTCAGCAGCGGTAGTAGTACTGCAATACAAATGCAGGAAGGACTGAATGTTGGGATGGCAAAGGAAACAGGAAGTTTATGGCAGAGCGTTTACAGC
>NZ_FMZH01000010.1 GCF_900101435.1 Pedobacter soli | reverse complement strand
AACGCATAGGCACAATGAAGCACATCGTACTCCTTGCCTGAAAAATTTAATCTAGCTTTGAAAGCCATAGTTTTAAAATTTAAAGGTTTATAAATCGATTATGAGTAGCCTCTGCTACATCGCATATTCAAAACCAAATATCAGGCCAACAATTCCTATAATACTCATACAGAAGCACTAACAAAATGCAAAAGCGGTTCAGAAAGCGTTATTACGAATTGTTAAAAGCGTTTTACAAAAAATAAAAATGTGGAAAAATTCTAAACTGATCGAAATCAGATACAAACAATTATTCAAAAGCATACAAAAACTGATTAATAAATCTACAATTTGATGCATCTATCAACAGTTTGAATTTCAGGATAACAGCAAAAAAAATCCCCCAATTAAATTGGAGGATTTATATTTAGCCTGACTGAATTAGTGTTGCAATACTTTAGCAATTTCTTTTTCAATCGATTTGATTTCTTTTGGCTTTAAGTTTTTGGTCACATCTGCTTTTGTTTTTTTCTCATCGGCATATTTTACACCAACCCTTAAAGCTTTTAAACCCGAAACACCTTGCAATTCTTCCAATTCAAGCTGCTCTAAATCATCGTTTAAAAAGCCCTGCACCTGCATGTATTTAATGTACTCTAAATACTCTTTGGCTTCTTCGGGATTAAAGTAAACCATGGCAATTTTATGCGGTTGTGTTAATCGCTCTGCAGTACCTTTAACCAATACTTTGTCGATACGTTTTTTAACCACTTCGTAACGGATGTTGTACGCTCCTTCTACATCGAAACGGCGTTCATCGTTCCTGAAACTAATATCGATAGCATTAGAATGAATAAAAATCAATTGCGTAGTTTCAAGCTCGCGCGGCATTTCGGCAATCAAGCTTTTGGATAAACGGGCAATATCAACCATAGAAGTCAGTTGCCACAGGCGGATATTTTTCAGGTAAAGCAAATCGAAAGGTTTTTCGGGTGCAATTTCCTGACCAATGTAAATATCATACTCCACCCCATCTGTTCTGAATTTGGCAAAATAGCAAGGATAAGAAGCCTGCAGCTTCGATTGCGATTTTTCCAGGTACTGACTTACTTCGGTATTGATCAGCTGCATGGAAACTTCCAACTGCCTGCGATTTTCGAATGCAGCACCAGTTTCGGGCACCACTACTTCGAAATACTGATCAATAACTTCGGCTGTTTTAGGGTGATTACCTTTAATGATTGACAGGAAAGGATAAACCTCTACCTCCAAAAACTCATTCAGCTGACTTTCCTCGTTCGATGAAGCAAAATCGCCAATACGTTTAATCCAATCCTGACAGTTGAAAATCAGCTTATCAATCAGCTCTAAAGAAACATGCTTGCGGATGAGTTTTAAAGTATCAATCAACGTATTCAACTGCACTTCCATATCATCTTTAAGTGCCTTATTACGTTCGATAGTGGAGTTTCGGATATCAATAGCACCAAAAAGCGGATACAAATGCTTAAAGGTGATGGTTTCGATCTCCTTTAACTTGTGATAACCATTGTTTTGCTGAAGGAAATGCCAAACGGCTTCGTTAAATTTCCACTGCACCGAAGGTTGCAAAGCGGTAAATTTATCCATCAGGATTTCATCCATTTTGGCATCAAACTCTTCAATACTGTATTGAAAAAGCTGACCAATTAAAGGCAATGCGGGACGTAACCTTGACAATAATTTATCGTCAACCACTACTTCATCGTTAGAATAAACCTCCAACACGCCTGCAAGCTGCTTATTGTAGTAAATAGGCAATACAGAGTAAGAACAAACGCCTGCGGCCTTTAAAACCTTTAAAAAAGGATCTTTTTCGATCTGATCATCGTTAATGGCACTTACAAAAATAGACCGTGGATTTTCCTTATATTTATCAACCAGCGAATAAAAAACTTCTTCTTCTAAATTGGAAGCTTTTGCCGAATTGATGAGCATGCTCTGCGAAAATTCCTGATTATCGAATACCAGCTTATCGTTAACAGTTAAAAATGGCATTAAACCAAATTCGAGCTTACTGTTACCACTTAATGTTTTTAAAGCATGTATTACGTGGGTGTAGGCTTCGGTTTGGTAATTGTGATCAACCAGAGCACCACGAATGCCTTCAATAGAGTGCTGCAAAGTAACATCGGTAATGGAAATGATGCTAAAACCTTCAAAATGAAAGTTTTTTAAAGGCAGGTGTTCTACGAGGTATTCTAACTCTGTTTCTTCCTGAAAATGTTTACCCAGTGCCTCAAAATTCAGCTCAGGTAAATCGCCCTTATGCATAATATCTACAAACTTGGTATCGGTTTGGATATTATAGTATTGCGTAAGTTTGGTTTCCTGATTTAAATGGGCATAAATAATTTCATTTTTAAGTACCGAAGTAAAATTGTAAAAACGAGCTAAAATGGTATTGTAAATAAATTTCAGCTGTTTCTTTTCTACCGGCTCATTATCTTTGGTTACCTTGTTTTTAGGATCATGATCTTTAAAAAACTGGTAAAAAGCATTGGTACTAAAAAAGATCTGATCTGGAATTGGGGTACTTAATGCCCAAAACAAATCGTCTTCATTATCCATTAAAGGTGTTAGAATGGTAAAAATCAATTCTAACGTATCTTTATATTTTGATAAATCTTCGGCGCTAATGCCACCTAAAAGCACATCGTCTTTTTCTATTTTTTGAAGTAGAAACCTGTAAAATTCTGATTTTACCGATTTCTCTGTTTTCAAACGGCCCTTTAAATACTCCACAAGTGGACGAAAAGACAGACTTGATTCTACCTGGCAATGAATACATTCATTTTTATGTATCTGTATTACATTGGTGTTCATTGTATAAGTTTTGCTATAGTGTAAAAATTATAGTTATCTAATTAGTTACTAAACTATTGCAAAGGTAGTTACTACCTGATGCAATGTTAGTCTGCTGAACGTAATACTTCGATAAAACATCCATAATTATGTTACACAAATTTAGTACCTAAAATTCAACGATACGTACGGATACCAGCCATCGCTCGAGTGTCCCATCACAAATCGTACAACTGTTAGTGATGCAGGTGCGAAATAAACTCCTCCTCCAACACCGTGGTGCCATATTGTTGATGGTTCGTCACGTTTCCAAACTCTGCCAACATCGTAAAATCCTAACAAGCCAACTTGTCCGGGTAAAACATAACTTACCAAATCTCCAAGCTTTGCTCTGAGCTCCAAATTGTTGTAAAACATGTGCTCGCCGGCAAACCTGAACTGGCGGTAACCTAACAGATTGCCTTGTCCGCCTAAATATAAAGCCTGATAAAAAGCCGGTTTACCTACCGTAACCCCACCGCCAAAACGATCGGCCAGGATAAAGTTCTTTCTGCCATCTAAATTTTTATACAGGGCAATACTGGCGGTAAACTGTGCTATAGAATTGGAGTACTTGTTTACACCCTTGTAGCCCAAAAGTTTAAAATCGACAAAACTGCCCAATGTTGGCAGGAGGTCGTTATCGCGGGTATTGTTGGTAAAGTTTACAAATGCACCGGCAAACATCTTTTCGTTGCGTACAGTTAAACTATCGGATGAGTGCAACTGCGCGCCATTTTCGATAAACCTGCCGGCATTATCTTCTTCGTTAAATTTATAATACTGAAAAGCAGGTCCCACGCTGAAAGTAGATTTTGGCCGGCGCCAGCGGATGGCAGCATCGAACTGGTAAATGTTAAAACGTGCCCGATAATACCTGATATCGTCGCCATGCTCATCGAAATGGGTTTCGTTACCAAAGCCAAAGAAATTTTGGGTGTTATTAGGCGCATTGATGTCGGCTTTTGCCACAATATCGCCTTTCCCTAAAGCTTTTAACCACTCGCCTTTGTAGTTAAACCTGAAAGCCTTTGTAGAAAAGGAATGTAAAAACGAAATGGTTTGCGCATTGCCGTAAGGTTGCTTTCTAAAACCCGGATTGGTTTGTTTATAAATTAAACCTAATAAAACCCCATCATCATTATTGTAGCCTGCGTTTAGCAACCAGGTATTACGGCGGTACATATCTTTAGGAATGTAGCTAAAGTTGGCGGTATCGTTTGAGATAATTTTCCTGATTTTATGCTGATCTTCGCCAAGGTAAGTTGCCTTATCTGTGCGGCCATAAAGTTTCACATTGCCATTGCTGTTCGCAAAATCGTAAACTTTAGCTCCCTTGCCACCAATGATGCGAATTTTGATGCCTGAATTTTTATTATTCAGGATCAGGCTGTCGTTTCCGTTGTGCATGTACACCCGAAGCTCTTTGGTTACTTTGGGATCGAAAGAGCGGTTAAAGAGTTCGTCTTTAATGTTACCTTCTTTCGAAATTTTATTGATTTTAACGTTCAGGCCATTTTCGGGTGCATCGGTAATTTGTATGCGCTCGTTCTTATTGGTTACTTCTATATCTACAATGCGGTTAAAGAAATGATAATACTGGTTCATTAATTTAGGCAAAGTGGCAATCCTGTTGCGCAATTGTGCCAAAAAGGCATCGTGATGCAGCGAGTAGCTCGGCTCCGGCAGTTTTTTCAATGCTTTTTCAAAAACAGCATCGTTATAATTAGCACAAAAATCTTTTACAATCTTATCAAATTCTGCTTCACCGATATTGGCTGTCCAGCGACTGCTGATTTCTCTTCCTTCCCATAAAAACCAGTTAATATTCTGAATACCGCGTTCGTAACCCTGCATCATAGGCAAAAGCGACGATGATTGGGTATAGCGCTGCAACTTGCCATCTGAGCTGAAAAATACCTGATCACGATCGCGTGGTACAGGCGTATAGCGCGATCCGTCTTTGGTTTTGGTTTCTTTCCAGCGCCACTGGTCTTCGTGCCTGTCCCAGTCGCCCAGTAACACATCGAAAGCCCTGGCCTTTACCCAAGCGGGGCCATCCAGGCGGTTATCATTATCTTCGGTTAATTTTTTATCCATTTTAGGCGAACTGTCCGATTCGCCAACAGGTTCGCGTTCTTCAAAAAGACATAAGGTATTGGCAAAAGCGGGTTCAAATTCGCCCAGATTATCGTCAGGAGAAACCCAGCCTATAATGGGCGTACTGTGTGGAATGCCTGCAGCTTTTGCCAAATCTGGCACTACCAACGCCGAAAAGGGATGCTGTGCCGACATGTTATCTTTAATTACATCTTTGGCAAAGGTTTCGCGTAAGGCCGGGGGTAAAAGTACTTCAGGGTATTTTTCTACGCTGCGCAGTACATATTCTTTCCCGTTTTTATCTTCTAAACGTAAAGACCGCGATTGGTTACCACCACCACGTTGCGTAGCTTTTAAACCACCCATCATTTGCGAAACCCTGAGTACCGGCACCTTGGTACGTTCGGCATATTCTTTACGGTAGTTCTCGCCAAAAATATAACGGTGGAAACGCCCAACACTATCATATTCGGGTTTGATGCGTACAAAAATACTATCGGCAGGAATGGGTTTATCGCGGTTGCGCACTTTTTGGCTAATGGTTTCGTATTTCTTGGTGTAGCTGTAAACACGTTTAACGCTGGTATCGGAATAGATGTAATATTCGTAGCGCATATCGTTGTTCATTAGCTGATCGGCCACTACATAGCCCTGCTGCATTTCGTGAAACAGTGAGGTTTTACCTTCCTTATTGGGCGAAACTTTTGAACCTGAGCCACTAATGATCTGTAAATGTTTGCCTTTAATTAACTGCAGGCCATGTTCGTGCCCCGCCACATAAGTAACGTTTGGATAATCGCCAAATACGCCAGTAACAGATTTGATCATATCTTTATAGGCGGGGTGGTTTAAATCTTCGGGGCTTAGTAAAGTTGAACGCAACAAGGGATAAACCGAGCCCAAAACCGGCATAGGAATATACAGGTTTTTGTTTAGCGAAGTGAGCGGAAAAATGTGGTTGCGCAAGTTGAAATAGCCGCCATGCGGCCCATAACTTTGAAACGGATGGTGCGATGCCAGAAGAATCATTTTATCTTTATTTTCTTCGAGCAACTGCTCCATTTTTACCAGTATTTCATCTTTGGTACGGCAATCGCAATCGCCGCTATTGTTGAATTTGTTGTACGGGAATAACCACCATTCGCTATCGTAGGCAATAATGGTCAATTTATCGGTTAATTTAATGGCTACGGGATCGGGGCAACCGTTATCGGGAATCAGTTTTAGCAATGGATCGTTCTGGGCACGGAGGTAATCGCCCTGGGCCTGTATTTTGGCCAGCCCTTTTGGTCCCGATTTATCCCAGTCGTGGTTGCCGGGCAAAAAATATACTGCAGCCCCCATTTTACGCATGGGATCGAACTGAGAGTGTAATATCTTTTTGGTTTCTTCTTCTTCAACACTGCCGGGCAAGCCCATTCCGGTTGGATAAATGTTATCGCCAAGATAGAGTACGGTAGTCTTTTTAGGGATGACTTGTTTGGCGGCATTTTTTAAATCCTGCATTTGTGCAGGGTTCATTTCACCGGCATCGCCAAAAAGAATTACGCGGTATTTTACGTCATCCTGTGCAAAAGCAATGAGGTTGGTTAAACATAAGATTGAAAAAAGGGTAAATCTTTTAATCATATTCCGGTGTTTGTATAAAGATAGTTAATTTTAGAGTTTGTTTATCTATTCATCAGTTATCCATATCGATCGTCACCCTGATCCGATAGCTATCGGATTTCGGCCCGGCCAGTCGAACAGGTATTTCAAGGTTTATGAGATGCTGAAACAAGTTCAGCATGACGATCGCAAGGAAGTAAGCTCCGCGAGCCTACTTTTTCAGTTTAAACATTAAAATATTTCCGGCGGCTAAAGTGCCTCCCTCGTTGGAAATGTAAAGATTGTTGTCTTTATCGAAAGCAATACCCTCTGGCTGGTTGTAGAAACTGCCCGGTAAAGGATAAGTAGCCTTCACTTTAAAACCGGCATCGGTTACCACCAGCAGTTTATTGATTGATGAAAGCACATACCATTCGTTGGTAGCTACGTTTTTAGCCAGGGCCGACGGGCGGAATTTGGTTTTTCCGGCTCCAGATTTCTCTTCGATTTCTTTGTGCGAAATACCAAATTCACCAGCTGGGGTAAAAGTTCCATCAGCGGCTACTTTAAAGCCATAAATACTTGTTGATTTTGCTTTGGCATCGGCTTTACTGTCTTTCGTCAGCACGTAAATCATCCCTGCTTTTTCATCGGCTGCCAAACCTTCATACTCGGCCTTTGGCACAAGATCTTTCGTTTTAACCACATTAGCAACTTCAGGAGCATTAATGCCCGAAATAGGGAAAGTATGCAGTTCGCCATTGCTTTTTAACACCACTACATAATTATTGATAATGGCCAAATCTTCGTAATCGCCTTTGCCGCCAAATTTGGTAAACTTTGCTGTTTTATCGGTTAAACCGAGGTGAAAAAGATCTCCGTCCTCATCCTGAATGGCAAATACCTCTTTAGCATCGCCGTTATGGAAAACAATACCCGAAATTTCGAACAAACTTTGCGGCATATTGTATTTCACTGGTTTGCTTAAATCGTAGGGTAAGCCTGTTTTTTGGGCTTCGGCTACAGCTGTATTTTCGGCACCTGTGGTTTCTTTATCATCACGGGTACTATTTACGCATGAAATGCCTAAAAAAGCTGTTGCTACCAAAAGGCCTGAGGCAATGAAAGTTCTTTTATAATTCATAGGAAGTAAAATTTAATGCTTGTTTTTTAATAGTTGGTAAATACCGTATTGCGAAGCAACAGGCGTTCCTGTGGTTTCAACCGGTATATTATCCATATTTTCATCAATACAAACAGCCTGCACATTATCTTGTTTTTGAATGGCTATGATATCGATAATTTCCTGCCTGATTTGTGCATCGTAAATCGGGAAACAGACTTCAATACGCCGGTAAATGTTGCGGTTCATCCAATCGGCTGAGCCAAGGTATACCTCTTCTTTACCTAAGTTATGGAAAATAAAAATACGGCCGTGCTCTAAATAGCGATCAACAATACGCGTAACTTTAATGTTTTCGCTCATTCCCTGTACACCGGGTACCAGGCGACAAATACTGCGCACAATCATATCGATTTTTACACCAGCAGCTGAAGCCTCATAAAGTTTATCGATCAAAACCTTCTCTTCGAGGTTATTCATTTTAATGGTTATTGCTGCTGCTTTGCCCTGTTTGGCATGTTCAATTTCGCGGTCAATTAAGCTTAGAAAAACCGTTTGCAGGTTAAACTGTGCGACTAAAAGATGCCTAAAATGAATCAGATCGGAAGCGCGTGGTTTTACCCTTTTGGCCAGAAAAATAAACAAGAGCTCAACTTCCCGCAGCATTTCTTTATTGGCGGTCATTAAAACATGATCGGTATAAAACGCGGCTGTACTTTCGTTAAAGTTTCCGGTTGAAAATAATCCCGAATAATGCATCCTGTCGCCCACCTGCCGTTTAACCAGCGCTACTTTGGCATGTACTTTTAAAGCGGTTACACTATAAATAATATTCACCCCCACTTCGCGCATTTTCTTTGCCCATTTGATGTTATTGGCTTCATCAAAACGGGCTTTCAGTTCGACCAAAACGGTTACTTTTTTACCATTTTTAGCTGCGCTGATGAGTGCATTTACAATTTTCGAATCGCTGGCTACACGGTAAAGGGTTACATAGATCTCGCGTGTATCGGCATCAATGGCAGCTTCGTTAAAAAACCGCAAAATGCTGTCGTAACTCTGGTAAGGAGTATGTACAATGATATCCTTTTTATAAATGGTTTCGGTTAAAGTGCCTTCAATTAAATCGGTATTGCAGATTTTTGGCCAACTTTCATTTGATAGTTTTGGCGAATTTACCGGAAAAGCCATAAAATCTTTGAGATTGTGGTATTGCCCACCCTCTATCCTGTTGGCTTTTTTTAAATTGAAGAGTTTTTTCAGGCCATCCATCACTTCACCGGGGATACCGGGCTGATGCAAAAAGCGGGTAGCTAAGCCTAAATCGCGTTTTAAAAGCTGTTTTTCGAGCTGATCGGATAAACTGCCCGGATATTCATCTTTCAGATCGAGTTCGGCATCGCGGGTAATTTTGAAACTGTAACAACCGGTAATTTCCTGACCAGGAAAAATCCTGCCGAGATGAAAACGGATAATATCATCCAGAAAAACAATAAAGGTACCATCTGCGGCATCTACTTTGTAAAAACGCGGCAGCTGATTGGAAGGAATGTTCAGAATAACTGCTTCGGTTTCTTCTCCCTGCTTAAGCGTAACTAAAAAGTATAATTCGTTGTTGGCAGGAAAGAAGTCTTTGTTATCTTTCAAATGCACCGGTTGCAAAAAGGCCATTACCTGGCTCAAGAAATAACGGGTAAGATTTTGCTCAATTTGTGCCGGGATGGCTTGACCGTAAATTAAGTTGATCTTATTTTCTTTAAGCAACGGGATTAATTCTGTGCGCAGCACTTTACCATAGCGTTGCTGCTGATCGGAAATAAACTGATTAGCGGTATTTAATAAATTATCGTCGATTTTAATGTCGTTATCTTCGCGGTTGCTCAATTTCTCCAACGCGAGTAAAATAGGCATGCGTACGCGGTAAAATTCATCGAGGTTGGATGAAAATATGGCCAAAAACTTAATACGCTCCAGCAAAGGCACTGTACTGCGTTCGGCTTCCATTAAAATGCGCTCGTTAAATTTTAGCCAGCTTAAATCGCGGTTAAAGAAAGTGGTTTCGGTTATTTGTTCCATTACAGTTTACCGTAAGCTGCGTAAGCAATAACAAAAGCAAATACTGCGGCAATTAAGCCCCACATAAAGATGTTGTAGGCCAGACGAATCAATTTGTATTTACGGCCTAAAACCACACCTTGCGAGTACACATCTGTAATTAAGGTGCCGTATAAAAAGTCTTTATCGTTCATTACCTTAATCATCCCTTCGGTATAGCTGGGCAAACTCATTTTATAAAAGTTACCAAAAAACAGCAGGTTTACCTTTTTATTGTCCATATCTTCTTTGGTAAATTCTCCTTTGGGGATAGATGGACGGGTTGACAGGATGGAAACCACCACACAGGTTAAACTCACCAAAAGCAAAATAAAGGTGGGTATAATGAGGTTACCGTGATCTTCGAGCCTGCGCAACAGCAAACTCACAATTAACGATAGCATAATGGAGTTTACAGTAATTAAAATATGGGCCTTATTATCGGCCATATCGCTCAGGCGCTGGTTATTAGCCGAGGTAATGCGGAACATGGTTTCGATGCCTTTATCAGGGCGATCGTCTTTATCTTTCTTTTTCTTTCCGGTTACCACTTCTGGCGCAAAGTTTTTGGTTTCGGCCAGTTCGGCACTGATTTCTTCCTGGGCTGTAAGTTTACTTTTTAATTTGTCAATATTGGCTTGTTTCTGATCGCTTAACAACAGGTTTGCATAATCGGTATGGTAATGGTGCGATTCCATAAACTGAATATCTTTCTGGCGCCATTCGGTTTTGCTGATGTCCTTTTTGTAAATCAGTTCTACCTCTTTATGCATAAGCTTACCTTTTTTGCGAAAATCGGGTAATCCGAGGTGGAAAAGATCAGCATCACAAAGTATTTTATCAATTTGGTTGGTAGGTTGCTGTGGAATTTTAGTAGCCAGAATAGCGCTTTTAACCCCATCACAAATATTGGTACTTACGTTATGTTTCTCTAAAAAATGATCAGCCAATTCGGCCCCTTTAGCCTCGTGGTTTAATGCGTCTTCAAAATAGCCGGTATCGTGAAAATAAGCCGCAACGGTTACGGTGAAGAAATCTTCATCGCTTAACTGGTAGTGGTTGGCAATTTGCTGCGCGGCATTAACCACTTCTTCGGTATGTGCTAAATTGTGGTAAACCAGCCTCGGATCGTTATGGGTTTGGAAGTAATGGCTTACATGGCTGGCTACATCTTCCTGCAATTGTTTATAGTTCATGAGCGTATTCGGGCTGTGATAAAGTGTGGTTTTGAAGGAAATGCATTTTCTTTAAATCAATTAAAGCTAAAATTGTTTCGTTTTTATGATCATAAAATTACGCTAATTTAAACAAAAACAATGTTCATCTGCCTTAAACAATAATAATGCCTTTAATTTTTACATTGCTTCGCCAATGTAAAAAATAATCAACAATCAAAATGATACATTTCAAGAATAAAAATCACTTTTAAGAATCAAAGGTGTAAAAACAAAACTTAATGATCTTAATCTCTTAATGGTGAAGAGACTAGAGCTGAAAGCAGAAAGACCAAAGCAGAAAGTCGGAAGTCAGGAGACCGGGGTCGGAAGACATGGTGCAGAAGAGCGGAAAGCTTAAAGACTAAAGTAGAAAGTCTAAGATCCGGAGACCGGGGACGGAAGTTTTGGCGCAGAACTAAAACTTAATGACCTTAATCTCTTAATGATAAAAAGACAAAGACGCAAGACTAAAACTTAAAGCAGATCGTCATTTCGAGCGGCCCGAAGCAGGCGGGCGTTCTGCCGCGCGCCAGTCGAGAATGACGACTTACTTTTTGGTAGGGCAAGCCAATTACCTGATCTGGTAAATTACCTCATGTGCTTCCCAAAGAGCCGGCACTTCGAGTTTATGCACCAGTTTCTCTAAAACAGCCGCTGGCACTATGGCATCGCGGTTTTTATTCTGCTGAAACAGCAACTGATGTGGCACTTCGATATACACTACACGCACTTTCGCTTTATAGGTATTAAAAAGCTCGATCAGTTGCACACGCATCTGCCCGGTAATATTGGTCGCATTCCACACAAAAGGCTGTTGTTTACGCAGATACACGCGCGCTTGTTCTTTGGCCTCCTGTATTACCCTGCCATTACCAGCCTTATCGGTTGCTTTTATACCCCATTTTACACGGATGGCATCTAAAGAAATAACCGGCCAACCGGCATAATGCTGCCTGATAAAAGTATCTTTCCCTGCACCGGGCAGACCGCTCATTAACACTACTTCAGCTTGTGGCTCATCAAAAGGTACATAATCCAGATAGCTGTCTTCGTGCTGCAAATAATGTATTTTAGCTTCGGCTGAGACAAACGAGCGTGCCTGCCCCCAACACTGGTGCTCTTTACAAAATTCTTCGAAACAGGCTATCCGGTATAACATATCTTCCTGATCGATACAGATGCGACCAAGCATATCGGCACGTGCCAGTAAAGCCAGCCATTGGGTATTTACCTCCATGCTTACTTTAACCAAAGCCTTAAGCGGATCGGGTTTTTCGAACAACCAAATCGGAAAACCATGGTAACGCACCAGGCCAACAATCTGCTCGCGAATATGAAAAGGCACCTTACCATCCAGATACAACAATTTACGGGCAAACTGCGCGCCTTTACGTGCATGCCCATTTGATGTAATGCTCCCATCGGGTTCAAATACGGTTGTGCTGTACTTTTCTACATCGTGCAACAGCGCGGCTGTCCACAAAATTTCCTGCTCCTGTGCAGGTAAAGCTTTAAAATCAGCTTCATTTTGCAGGGCAGCCAAGACCATCTGTGTATGTATAGCCACATTGCCTTCGGCATGATATCGTTTATCCTGCTCCACCCCATTCATCCGATTTACCCAGTCGAACTGCGTTTCCAGGTATTCCCAGTTTTTATTTTCGCTAAAGGTCCACATGTTTACCTCCTTCGTTAATTAAGGCTGCACGTTTCCAGTTTCTGGTCCAATGTTCATCGGTTTTAACGTGCCCCTTACGTACATATTTAAATACATTTTGGGCAAAGGCATCAGCCTCGTAGCCCGCGGCATTGCGGCTAACAATTCCCTCCATGGTGGTTGCTTTGTTATCATACACATCGAATGGGTCGAAAGCGCCACGACCAGCAACCAAAGTCAGTATTTCGCTTTCAAATTGTTTCTGATCAACCGGTGTTTGTTCTGTTTTAAGTACCGGCACGGTTGGTAAATCAATCAGTTTTGCATAAAATTCGGTTTCTTCCCAACTTAGCCAGCGGCCATGCTCGCGGATGCCGAAAACGTAAAAATGATGTTCGAGTTTACGGTAAGCGATGGAATGTGTAGCATATAAATTTTCCATAAAAAATTCCAGATCGCCCAGATCATGTTTTACCATTTGCCAGAAACGCCTTAAGCTTGCTGTCCACGGTGAAGTAGTTGGCGCCGCATGCGAGCGAGCAAAAACCCCATAGCGGGACAGGCAGTTGTTTTCGCCATCTAATTTTTCGGTATGTATCAATGTTGGGATCTGTTGTATGTTATCCCAATAGTCGTGCTGTATCCGGTCATCGCTGGTTGTACCCGGCGAAAACGGATAATGATACGTACGACCATATTTTTGTGAAATAGTCATCTTGTAATCAGTAAAAATAAAAGAAATAGTAATTACTCCCTTCCAGATTTGGAAAGGTCATTTAACATGAATGTGCAAATGAGATTACATGACGCAATAGGTTATTATTTTTTAATACTGCTGCAAAGGTAGTAAAACCAATTTATAATTACACAAAAATCAGGGATAATGTATTTTTAATCAGCATACTAAGAAGATTGTGAGGTTTTAAGACGCACAAACTGGATATAATCGGTATTAACCGGATCAATGCCATGCTGTTTCATTTCTTTGGCAATTTGTGCCCGATGATAGGTGCCATGATTAAAAACATGCAGTAAAATATCTGGTACAGCAGTTTCGAAAGCTGTACCGGCAGAGTTGCGGTATTGAATTAAGGGTAAAGCGTGGTCTTCAGGATTTTCAATCGCTGCAAGCCCCTGCCCGCTTTCGGCCAGTAATACGCTGCAGGTTTCGAGGTTGTGCTCCTGCCAAACGCTAACTGTAGGCTGCTGTCCGTTAATACGATACAACCAAATCATCTGGGCATTCATGATATGGCTGAACAGATTGACACAGGATTGAGGCAGTACATCTGCATTTGTTTTTAAGGCAGCCAGCAAAGTTGAGTTGGCCCAGTTGTTATAGCTGCAAAATTGTTGGAGCATGGTGTTCGGATTTATTCAAGCATTTTATTCAAATTTTCTCTCAAAACAGGCATACGGTAATCGTTAGTCATTACGATGTTATTCTTCGCATCGAGTAAAAAAATGGCTGGAATAGCATTAATGTTATATTTTTTATAGATTTCATTTTTGTCGCCAGGCAGATTAGAAATATTTGGCCATTGCATCAATTCAATGCCCAATGCTTTTTTCCAGGCATTTATATCGTGATCAACAGAAATACTTACCATATTGACTCCTTTGACTTTATACTCATTGTATATTTTTTTCAATTCGGGTATTTCTGCCCGACAAGGGCCGCACCAGCTGGCCCAAAAAACCACTATGGTTCCGTTTTTACCTTTTACGGTGTTTAAGTTGATGGTTTTTCCAGCCGGATCTTTATAACTGAAAGCAGGAAAACTGGCACCAGCTACCAGATTCTTACTTTGCTCATTAAAAATCAATAAGCGCTTACCTTTTGGCGTATTGAGTACTTCCTGAGAAAATACTTTTGTAATTTCATTCAGTTCATTTGGAGTAAACAAATCAGCATTTTGATAAACATTGACCATCATCACCCAGCTTGAAGTGTTTTGTTTGCTTAGTGTTAAAAGCTTTTTTTTAAAAGAAATTAAACTATCGTTTTTAATGCTCAAAGCTTGTGAAAGGGCTTCCTTATTTCCAGCTTTCTTTAATGAGTCTATCCGATTGTTCATTTTATATACCCCCGGGATTAATAAACCAAACTGGTTCAATATCTCAGTTTCTGCTGCTCCTGCTAATACTAAACCTTTACTGTCCTTTATATCTCCGGCAATACTCATTTTAGCATTTTCAAGTATAAAACTAACCGACCTCGTTTTAGCATTAAATTTATTCTGAAAAGAAAGATTTGTTTTCTTTTTCGTCAATGAATCAACAAAATAAATGTCTGTTGCCCATGATGGTTCAAGAAGAGTTGTATCCCGGTGGAAAACAAAATGATCATCAGTTATCAATGCAGAATCGATAACAGGCTGGCTTAAATTATTAGCCAAATCTCGTTTCATCGTAGCCAGGTATAGCATGCGTGAGGGAATATTTTTCACCATACCATCGATCTCGTAAGATTTTACTTGTTGGCCTAAAGCAAAATGACTGATGAATATTATAGCAGAAAGCGTTAAGATTTTCTTCATAACTACTTTGATTTTATTTAAAAAATTGAACAACCAGCAAATGAACGACAAATGGAAATAAATAAAGGTCAGAATCTAACATCAAAAACGCCATCCTTTATTACAACCGAATCCTGCAGGTTATTAACATTATATAAGGTTCCGTTTAATTTACCGCCAACAAAGGGCACACCGCTATCTTTAGGCTTTTCGTACCTGGTAATCTGCACTTTGAAGGGTGGCTTTGTTTCATTAGTAGTGTATACTTTTAAATCGGCTGATCCTAAATTAGTAACCAGGTAAATGCTGCTAGCAAAACTTTGTTTGTATGGATCGCTGTCTGACAACAAATATTCCTTTTTCTCAATATCGAAAATACGAACCTGGAATTTTGAATCCGTTGTTGTGTTTAAAAACATTTTTGGCACCGTTACATTTACGGTATACATTTCTTTTTGTGTACCATCTCCGTAACCGATACCAGTCCAGCTTCCGCTAAATTTGTCCCTGTTTTGATCGATTGAACCCTTGATTTCAAGCGATTGCCCTGCAATTTGCATTTTGATAAATTGAACGTAGGGCATTTTAGCGGGTAACTCTGCATTTGGTTTCTTACAAGAGCAAAGCAACATGATTATGGCCAGGTTAAAAAAGAGTTTCGTAAACATTTTCATAAGACAGGTATTTGTGTGAGCGCTTTAAACAGCCCCCATGCATCAAAAAAAAGATTCATAAAAGCCAAGCAATGTAAAAATAACAAATAACTAATAAAATAGTAATTAATCAAAAATTCTTTACACAAACGTTTGCTCCATTCGAAAATCAGGGGTAAAAAAACCAACTAAAATTTTATTAACCAACTGATTTACAACAACATTCTATCTTATTTTACATTTAACTCTCAATACACGCTATTTAAAACTACAACCTCAATAAAAATTGTAGCATAAAAAATTGTAGCTGTGTTTATTTAAAAATACAAGTTGTAAACAGGCAAACGTTTGCGCTTAGAAACTTATTTTTTTTCTGCTTCCAGTGGCTAACTTGAGTGAGGTTAGCAACAATAATTTATCTTTTATTGTGCTACAGTCTTCTATTTCGGGTTAGCGGCTAAGTATAGCAAAATCATCGTCTGCATACAGACAAAGTATTCCGGGTTGAATATTGAGGCTAGGTTAAGCAAAAGTAATCTCTTGTTTTTACAAGACGATTGGATAAGTGCAACTTAATTAAAACAACCATATAACTAACCAAAATCACAAAAAATGAAAAAAACAACTTCATTTGCTGCAAGCATGTTTTTTTTGCTTAGCCTTTTCTCCTGTAAAAAAACTGAATCGTTACAGGATACCCAATCCGCAGAAATTAAAAAAAACATCGCCGTTACCGAGAGCTTAGGGGGCACCTCGTTAAACGTGGGCCTGGGTGGTAATGCCTACACTGCCGGCACCGGCGGGTTAATTAATGATACAGGCTTACACAACTGGACCTCGGCCAGCACCATTACCAGTGTTTGGTTCAGGCTAGGGCTTACGGGTAGTTTAACTGTAGCAGTAAAAGGTACGGTACCATCAGGAAGCAGTAACATTAAAGTAACCATTAATGGTACCGTGTTTAATAAAACCATTACCGGTACCACAGCCACCACCACTAATATTGGTACCGTAAACATTACCACAGCCGGTTATGTTAGGGTAGATATACAGGGGGTGAGCAAAACAGGCAGCTATTTTGGCGACATTTCTGATCTGGTAATCAGCGGACCAACAGTTGCCTCAAACGTGCAATATGCCAACGATGTAACCAATTATTACTGGTCTAGACGAGGCCCATCGTGCCACTTAAACTACACCGTTCCATCGGGTACCGAATGGTTTTACAGCGAGCTGAATGTTCCCAGCGGACAGGATAAAATTGGTTCTTACTTTATGGCCGATGGTTTTAGCGGCGGATACTTTGGCATGCAGGTAAACTCGGCTACGGAAAGAAGGGTTTTATTCTCTGTTTGGGATCCATCTACAGGATCTACTACGCTGGTAAGAAAAGGAACGGATGTAACCACCAATGGTTTTGGCGGCGAAGGTACCGGAGGCCAATCGTACATGCTGTTTAACTGGGTGGCCGGTACTACCTACAAGTTTTTACTGCAAGGTAAACCAGATGGTGCCGGTGGTTCTGATTATACAGCCTGGTTTTATGCACCCGAAAATGGCGTATGGAAAGTTTTGGCGCAATGGAAACGTCCGAATACTACCGCTTACTTAACCGGTGTATATTCGTTTATCGAAAACTTTAATCCAGATCAGGGCTATTTACAAAGAAGCTGTAATTATGGCAACCAGTGGTACAAAACCAGCGCAGGCAGCTGGACTGAGGTTACCAATGCGAGTTTCAGTTATGATGCTACTGCTTCAGCAGAGCAGAGAATGGATTATCAGGGTGGTGTAACCGGCAATAGCTTTTACCTTAAAAACGGAGGCTTTTTCGCTACTTATACCAATTATGGTACTGCTTTGAGCAGAACAGCTACAGGTACAGCGCCAAGTGTTAATTTAACTACTTTACCATAATGGCTTTAAGGTAAGTATGAGTGAATTTGAATAAGAGAATAATCTTCGCACGTTAAACATTCAATCATTCAAATTCACTCATTCAATAATTAATTTAGGTCTCTAAAACATTTCAGCCTTATAACGTCTTAACTTTTCAATATTCAATCATTCGTTATTTATCATTAAGAAATTAAGTGCATTAAGAAGCTTGCTCAAATTATAACAGACAGTTCTTCGACAGGCTACATTGACAAACACATAAGAATGTCGTCATTGCGAGAAGGCTTTTTCAGCCGACGAAGCAATCTTTATAGCAAGAATTACGGGCATGAAAGATTGCTTCGTCGTTCCTTCTCGCAATGACGAATTTTCGCAAGCACTACACATTATTTAAAAATGATTGAATTTTGAATGAGAGAACGGTCTTTGCTCCCAAACATTCCAACCTTACAACATTTCAACTTTCCAACATTCAATTATTTTTCCTTCACCTTCTTATCGTATTCTTTCTGCAAATCGGCTAATGCAGCATCATAACCTTTTCTATCGATAAAGACAGTGGGGTTATAGGCATCGCCAGGTTGGTGTTTGCTATGCAGGTTAAACTGACTGGCATGAGAAGATAACCAAATATCGAAGGAAAGCTTTTTCATGGCTGCAAGTGTATAGGCATAATCTTTCGCAATCTCCGGATAAGCATTAATCTGATCAAACTTCTCGTGAGTGACAATGGTTGGCATATTGGCAATGAGTACCCGATACGTTTTTTTACCATCATTAATCTTAAAAAGGAAACTGCATGATCCTTTGGTATGGCCAGGGTGATGCAATAATACGAGTGCCATATTACCCAATTTAATCGAATCGCCATTTTTTAGCAGTCTATCCGCCTTTAACGGCGTATATGAACTTACCTTACCGCCCAGTGCATAATCGGTACGGCCACCACTCGCCAATACATCAGCATCTTTTGCATCGATTACAAGCTTAGCTCCGGTTTGTTTTTTGATGGTACCCATTGCCCCCATGTGATCGAAATGGGCTTGTGTGGTAGAAAGTATTTTAATATCAGCAAATTTGAAACCCAGCGCTTCTACATTGGCCTTAATCTGGCTGGCCGAATTGGCCAATCCGGTATTAATCAGAATGTGCCCTTTTGGGGTTGTAACAAGATAGCAGGCCAGATCGTAAGTGCCTACATAATACAAATTGCCTGCAATGCGGAAAGGTTTATAGGGTTTAGACCATTCAGCCGGGTTATTGGCCGGTTCTACTACCTGCTGAGCGGCAACAATAGTGTTAAATAATAATGCAGTAACTGCAATCAGGGTTGTTTTTATAGATATCTTTAGCATTTACAAAGATTTAAAATCTGTACCGAATTGCAGCATTTTTAACTGTATTTTTCGCTAAAAATTAAAAAGAGGCTGTATTATAATTTCTCTGAAACGAAGCTATTTTTTACCATATCAGGCATTGAACAAAGTAATCAACCAATACAGGCTTATTTATCTTAAATGGTTAAATAATGGCTTCAGGAGAATGTTATACATTTTTTCACCACCTCAGACAACTAAGACACCTTAGCCTTTTTTCATGCTGAGCGCAGCGAAGTATCTCTAAAAAGATTATGCTAATACGGACGGGATACAAATCCCTTTCGCTGGCGCAAGTCTTAGCCCCCCAGCCTGGTGAAATGGACTGACTTGTGCCTTACCAAATCAATCTCAGTCAAATGCAATGAAATCTGGTTGACAACCCATTTAGATTGCTTCACCCCCGCTCACCATACACCCCTGCTGTTCGCAATGACGAATGGGTGCAGGTGTTCCCGAACTTAATTTATTTAAATCTTTTCGTACCGCAATGCCAGGCAACCATTAGCTAAAGTTTGCGTGTCCATCAGCTTTAAGCCCAGATTTGCAGGCAACTGCATTTCAGCAAACAAGCGCCGGCCTGATCCAACCATTAGCGGATGCACCACCATATGAAATTCATCTACCAAACCCAGCTCAATTAACCTGGCGGGCAATTCTACCCCACCGGTAGAAATCGCTTTACCGGGGTGTTGCTTTAACCTGAGTATTTCTGCCTCCAGGTTATCGCCAATAAGGGTTGTTTTCTTGTCGTTAACTTCTTTTATCGTGCGCGAAACCAGCACGCGGTCTAAACCCGAGAATACCTTCGCAAAAGCATTTGCAGCCCTGTCCATCGATTGTGTTTCAGCAACTTCGGGCCAGAATGGCACCATCAATTCGTAAGTTTTACGGCCATAAACAATCAAATCTACCCCTTCCAACAATTCCCTGAAATAATCCTGAATTTCATCGCCGCCAGTAAATTTGGTGTGATCGCAGCACCCATCTAGTGTGATGTTAATACCATAAATCAGCTTTCTCATTCCGCTTAGTTTTATCTGGCCTAAAATTAGGAAAGTTTTGATGCTTTTCATCAATTAAGCTTTTCCGAACGATCAAATATTACACCACTACGCAGTGGAATACTTTCCTGCTAAAATATTTACGGCTTCTGTACTTCAGCCGATATTTACTAACTTGCATCTTAATGAGTGCTACTAATTATTCGATTAACGGACGGATTTGGATTGAAACCCCTGAGGGCAAAGTTTTAGGCCATGGCAGGGTAGAATTATTGGAGCGTATACATGTTACAGGATCGCTGCGCCAGGCGGCTTTGCAAATGAAAATGTCGTATAAACAGGCTTGGGATCTGGTAAAACACACTAACGAAGGGTTTACCGAGCCATTGGTCCAACTTTCGAGGGGTGGTACTGGCGGAGGAAAGGCCATATTAACAGAAAAAGGACATCAGGTAATTGCAGAATTCAAAAAAATCCAAAAAAAATTCATCGACTTCATGAAAGAAGAAGAAAATTTGATCAAAATTTAAAAAATTCCCCGCCCTACTTTCCAAAACACACCCAACTTAAACTTTACCTTCCAGTAAATATCAAAAATAACCTTGCAAAAGCAATTATTGTTATTAATTTTACCGTTATACTTTTAAAAACATAACGATAAAATCAAATTACGGGCAAATCCCTAACAGATGAACAGCTTTGCTAAGGTTATCACCACACTTATCGGATCGTTTACATTACTGATTTGGGTAGGTAAATTGGATCCGGCACCTTATCCCCTTACCTATCCTTCTAATTTTGGCAACCGCATTTCGATCCCCCAAAACAACCCGACAACCCAGGCAGGCGTTTACCTTGGACGCAACCTTTTTTACGAACCCTTACTTTCGGCAAACAACAAAATATCGTGCGGCAGCTGCCATGAGCAGAAACGGGCTTTTACCGATGGTAAAGTCTTTAGCAGCGGTGTTGATGGCACTTTAACAAGCCGGAACTCGATGGCATTGGTTAATTTACTATGGGCACGCAGATTTTTCTGGGATGGCCGGGCTACCGGGCTTGAAGCACAGGCGGCATTTCCACTGTCCGATCCACACGAAATGGGACAGGCATTAACCGTATCGGCAGCCAAATTAAGGCAGTCTCCCAAGTATCCGATCTTGTTCCAAAAAGCATTTGGCGATACCGCAATTACAGTCAACAGGATTACCATGGCTATTTCCCAATTCGAACGGACATTAATTTCTGCCGATTCGCCTTATGACCGGTACCTCAAAAATACCTACAAGCCCAGCCCCATCGAGTTGGAAGGCATGCGATTGTTCAATACTATGCCACAACCACGCAAAAAAATCAGAGGAGCAGATTGTGCCCATTGCCATGGTGGTGCGAAAACCTATCTGGAATTGTTTCACAATAACGGACTTGATGAAATTTCTACCGACAAAGGAATAGCGGCGATTACGGGTATGGACAGCGATCATGGACGCTTTAAAATTCCAACACTTAGAAATATAGCGTTAACGGCGCCATATATGCACGATGGTCGCTTCAATTCGCTGCAACAGGTGCTCGATCATTACAGTGAACATTTAAAACAAAAACACCTCAGTCCATTCTTAAAAGGCAGTTCGAACAAAATAGGCGGAACATCACTCCAACTCTCCGCACACGAAAAGAAAGCTGTAATTGCCTTTTTAAACATGCTTACCGATACCACATTTATCCATAATCCTGAATTTTCTAATCCCAACCATCCTTAAACCAATAAAACGACCACCTAAAAACAACTATGACTAAACTTTATCTTTCCCTTCTTTTTTCGGCATTTTGCCTGTGTGCAGCGGCACAAACCCACACCACAAACACAGATTCGCTTCCGATAACCAAAAGAATATTTAAGCTTGGAGAAATATACATTAAAGGAAAAACAGACAACAGCAGCAATACGATAAGCAGCGATAAAATTGAGCAAAATGGCAAGCTCGACGTTGCTACCGCACTAAATATATTACCTGGTGTTAGCTTAAGTAAAGTTGGCGCCCGAAATGAATCGGTTGTGCTCATCAGAGGCTTTGACCTGCGGCAGGTGCCCGTTTATATTGACGGAATTCCGGTTTACGTGCCATACGATGGCTATGTTGACCTGGGCCGTTTTACCTCTTTTGATGTGTCGCAAATCAATGTCGCCAAAGGCTTTTCATCTATCACCTACGGTGCCAATACACTGGGAGGCGCAATCAACATCGTATCGAGAAAGCCGGTAAACAAGTTTGAAATTGATGCCCGTTCGGGATTGATGAGCGGCGATGGGCACCGGCTGAACCTGAATGCGGGCTCGCGACTGGGCAAGTTCTATTTTCAGGGAAGCATTTCACAGCTGAAACAACAGGGTTTTCCACTTTCTGAAAGCTTTATAGCTAAAATCAACGAAGATGGCGGGAGGCGTGAAAATGCTTACCGAGAAGACACGAAATACACGGCTAAAATTGGCTTTACACCAAAAGAAGGCGATGAATACGCTTTCAACTACGTAAAACAGGATGGCAAAAAAGGTAATCCGCCTTACGTTGGCGATGATACAAAGGTTACAACCCGTTTCTGGCAATGGCCATACTGGAACAAAGAAAGCTATTATTTCTTGTCAAACACCACCATTACACCAGCAAGTTCAATCAAAACACGCCTGTATTATGATAAATTCAGCAATTTATTGAGTGCATTTGACGACAATACTTATACCACGCAGAAAAAAGGTTCTTCATTCCAAAGTATTTATAATGATGATACTTATGGCGGATCGATCGTGTACAACAACCAGTTAAATGCTACACATTTTCTGAGTGCATCTGCCCAGCTTAAAAACGACAGGCATAAAGAATACAATGTTGGCGAACCTATCCGCACTACCCGCGATTACACTGCATCCTTGGGCCTGGAAGATGCTTTTCGCCTGAACGAAAAACTGACCTTATTACCGGGAATAGGCATTAACCTGCGCAAAAGCCTGCAGGCTGAGAATTATAATGCAACAACCAAAACGATTACTGAGCACCCTAAAAACGATAACTATGCTTTAAATGCGCAACTGGGTGCAGTTTATGAGCTGGATGAATGGCAAAAAATCAATGTATCTGTTGCCCGTAAAACCCGGTTTGCAACGATAAAAGACCGTTATTCTTACCGCATGGGAACTGCTATTCCCAATCCCGACCTGAAATCGGAAGCAGCCCTGCATTACGAAGCCGGCTATACGGGTAAGGTGATGAACCAGCTGCAAATTACCGCCAACCTGTTCTACAGCAGGATTTCTGATGCCATTATGCAGGTAAATAACGTATTGCCGAATATCTTTCAGCTGCAAAATGCCGGTAAAGCGGAGTTTTACGGCACCGAATTATCAGCAGATTACAGCATTTTACCCGATTGGAACCTGAGCGGACAGTACAGTTACCTTAAGCGGACCAACTTAAGTAACAGGGATTTGAAATTTACCGATGCACCTGACCATAAACTATTACTTTCTTCAGGATATCAGTTAAAAAAAGCCGCTTCGTTGCTCGCAAGCATTGAATACAACTCATCGCGCTACAGCACCAGTTATGGCACTAAAGCCGCCGGGTTTGCCCTAACCAATGTGGGCGCAAGGGTTAAAGCTTATCGCTGGATTTCATTAGAGGGTGGCGTAAACAACCTGTTTGATAAGAATTACGCCATCAGCGAAGGTTACCCTGAAGCGGGAAGAAATTATTTTATCAATTTAGTTTTTAATAACTTGTAAGACATGAAAACTACTAAAATCGCATTACTGACTTCCCTGTTAACTATAGCCTTATTCTTTAGCAACTCTAAGGTTAATGCACAGGCTAAAACGGCCTCGGCCAGTATTAAAGGAGAAGTTAAATCGGAGCTCATTTTAACGCCGACAGATGTAGATAAGCTGCCCAAAACCTCCATCAGCCAAAAAGACCGCACAGACCAGGAACATACCTACAGCGGGGTTGAATTAGGGCTTGTGCTTAAAAATGCCGGGGTAACACTTGCTGAAGAACTGAAAGGTGAAAACCTGACCAAATACCTGCTGGTTGAGGCCAGCGATGGTTATCAGGTTATTTTTTCACTGGCCGAAATCGATCCTGCTTTTACCTCCCGCAAAATTATACTGGCCAATAGAAAAGACGATAAACTGCTTGCTGCCGATGAAGGTCCATTCCGGATCATTATCGAGGGAGAAAAAAGGAAACCCCGAAATGCCCGGCAGGTAATCTCATTAACTGTAAAGTTTGCGAATTAAATTATTTAGGTCCAACACCTGGCACAAGCCATTTTTCTAACAGAAGAACGGCTTGTGAACATATTATTGTTTTTTAGTCAATCAGTGCTATGCCTGTGCTGGCTAATCAATTATTCCTGCCAGTATCTTTTTCGGCCCGGGGAATTTGAATTGCAAATAAAATTGCAACTTTGTAAATAAAAACCTGACATTATGAAGATTAGCCTAAATATCATTTCAGGGAAAGGCAAATACTTTTGCGGATTCATCCTGCTTTCGTTTATTACGGTAATCTGTCTCAGTATGGCAGATCATAACGATTTTGAAACAGCGAGAAGGGAAGTTTTGCTTCGCAAGATCGGGCACGAACTGCTATTACAATCGGGCGATGGTACATCGAGGGTGATGCCTGTAAAAAAGATCTCCGAAAATGAATATCAAATCAGTTTTGAAAAAGAGCTTACTTTTCGAACAGACCTTCTCGTAAATACTACCCACCGTTTGCTGGCCGGAGATCCGCTGGCAAAAGATTATGTTGTAAACGTAATAAACAGTAACCAACCGGGTGTAGCCTATGGATTTGCTATATCTAAAAATAAAAAAGATGATATTATAGCCTGCAAAGGCAGAGTGCAGCCCAAAGCACCTTACCTTATCAACATTAAATTTAAACCGGAGGGTATAAACATTGCAAAGCCTGAATATCTGCTGGGAAGCCTGCCTTTTTTAGCATTTGTGGGCTTTATTTTTTTAAGATCTGCTAAACCGCGAAAAGCATTAACTGAGACTGAGAAGGTTCAGCATACAGACATAATACCTTTAGGCCCGGCCTTTTTCGATGCGAAGAACCGGAAGCTTTTGGCCAACGGAAACACGATTGACCTCACCGGAACTGAAACACGTTTGCTCCTCATTTTCGCCTTATCGCCTAACCAAACTATAGCAAGAAGCCGGTTGCAAAAAGAGATATGGGAAGATGAAGGCGTTATTGTAGGCCGCAGTTTGGATATGTTTATCTCAAAACTTAGAAAAAAACTTGAATTCGATCCGAATATCAATATTGTAGTTATACGCGGTAAAGGTTACAGGCTTGAAACTAACGCGTAAAAATCGACCCTAAGTATCGATTACTAAAAAAAATACTGTTAGTCTTTTAGCAGATAAGGACCTGAAGATTTCCAGCCAATTTTTCTATTCGATAGCAACCAGGTGCGTCCTTTATCGTTATTGCCCTGATAAAATAAATAGGTTTTACCATCGTCGTCCATAAAAATAGCCGGGTGACCAGATTCGCTGGCGTTCCATTCGCCTGGCTTTCCATTAGCCAGGAAAGGTTTATCACTTAACCGCTGCCAGCTAATACCGTCGGTACTTTTTGCTACCCCGATTTGCTGGGGCACATTGTTGTAACTGCCTGCATAAAACATGTACAGGTATTTGCCTTTCTGAATAACCGATGCGGCTTCGATGCATTCGCCCTCCCACGCATACTTAGGCGATAAAATAGCGCTATCTACCGCCTGCTTCCAATCGTTTCTATCGAAATTGGTATTAGCTGGTGCTACAGCCACCCCCTGTTTCTGGATTTTACCTGTAGCATCGCGGGTAGCAAAATACAGGAAATACTGATTTTTAAACTGATAAACATCGGCATCTATGGCCCTGCCATTTGTCCAGCTTCCTGTTGGGTGAAATATGGGGTTTGTAGCGTTTCTGGTAAAATTTAAGCCATCATTGGCAAAAGCATGGCAAATGGCATCTTTTTCGAAATTGCCATAAGTTTGGTAAAAGATATGCACCTTACCATTAATTACTTTAGCGCAAGGTGCGCAAAGTCCTTTACTTTCATAAGCCGCTTCGGGATTAACTTCGCCAATTTTTTTCCAGTGATAAAGATCGCTGCTTTCAGAAATCCCTATTTTCCAGCCATCCATACCATTACCTGTTTTAGGGCTTTTAATGGAATAATACATCAGGTATTTGCCCTTAAATTTGATAACAGAGGGATCTTTGCTGAATGGTACGCCTGTAGCGGTAGTATCGGCATAATACATTTTAGGATGTTGGGCCTTAACGTTAAATACGCAAAACAAAATCGAAATGGCCAGGATATATTTAAGCATGCTTATTAAATATTTGATTTGAATGTTGAGGTTATTTAACTACCGGAAAAGCAACAATTCTAACCTTGGTAAAACCAAATGGCACGAGTGTTAAGGTTTCAACTTCGTTATTCACCTCCCCTTTATACAATCCCGACCGATCGCTTACGGGTTGTCGCGCAACCCCGTCAACTACCTTCCAGTTGGGAATCTTTTTACCTTTAGCTTTGATTTCGATGGGCGCACTATTCAAATTCCATACAAAACTTTGCGGCATGGGTTTAAACGATACGGAAAGATTTTTGGCTGGATCTGCGATAATGCTCTCCAGTAAACCATAATTCCAGTCGCTTTTAGGGTATACACTAAAATAATCGCCTTCAACCTTGTTGTTTCCTTTTTCCCACTTCTCTTCCAGCTTTAACGCATATACTAAAGGTCCACGTTCAATAGTCCGCGAATTGTGCCCCCAGTTAGAGGTAGCCATCGTCATAGGCAATTTCAATGTAACCTTATCGCCATTGTTCCATTTTTGGTTTAACGCCGCTATTGTACCGCCTTTGGCCGATTTTATTTCTTTGCCGTTCACCATAATTTTAGCTTCATTACACCAGGCGGGTATCCTTAAGTGGAAAGGGAAAGCCACTGCTTTTTTGGTAGAAAATGCGAAGTTAATCTCATCTTCAAAGGGATAACTGGTTTCTTCTTTAATGCTAATTTCCTGGCCGTTTACCATTGTTTTCAACACATTAGGTGCATAAACCAATGCCGCCAGCCCATTTCCATCTGTTTTATACCAAAGGCTCTGGGTATATTTTGTCCATCCCTGGTGCATATTAGCCAGGCAACAGGTATAACCGCTTCTCATCCCCAATACGTTATTCATTTCCCGATCGAAGGGTAACGAAAAATCAAAAACACCACGGCTGATCTGCACCTGATTGGCCATTTGAAAATACTGTTTATTGTTATAGTCGTCGGTTGTTTGAGGCGGAAGCGCATTAAATGTCATGCGTTCTAAAGCATCCATATAGGTTTCATCGCCGGTAATTTCTATAATTTTTTCCAGCGAATACATGGCCTCTACAGTAGCACAAAGCTCAGTGCCTTGCGTAGGCAAATTTCCATGCAAATCTTCGTCTGCAGAAAAAATCCCCATGGGTAAACCGTGCAAAGTCATCAGATCTTTAAAGCCTACTTTCAAATCTTTAAGATATTGGGGATTCCCACTGCGTTGATAATCAATTGCTGGTGTTTTGAGTGCCATGGCCACATTTACACCATGCCTGCTCATCCACTGGTCGTTATTTTGATAGGTGGCCGCATTAATTACCCAATCTCTGTTACCTAACCAGTTACTCCATTGAAAAGATTGCTTTTGAATCAGGTCTGCTAATTCGAGCAACAATTTATCGCCATTAATGCCATATAACCACTGCACCATGAGCACGTTGTCGTGCCCGCGGGAAGTAGCCCATTCCGTCCAGTTACCAATTTTCACCTTTTTAAGCGCTTCTTTCTGGTAATTGAAATATTTTTCCATAAAGGTAATCACCCTTTTATCGGCAGTTGCAGTATAATATTGTTGCAATACTTTCAGCATGACCATTTTTGGCCACCAGTCGTCGCCATTTTCAGGATGTTGAAGGGTAATTTCTTTGCCTTCGCGCTCTGCTTTGGTTATGGCGCCAAAATATCCCGATGGGCGTTGATTATCCAATACCCAGTTAATGTATTTCAGCACTTTTTGTTGTAATGCTGCATCACCCAGCTGGTAAGCCAGCGGAACAGCGCCATCGAGCCAGTAAGGTGTTTCTTCCCACGAATCGCCCTTGCCCCCTAACCAACCGTTATCGTCCTTAACCTTTCCATATACTTCATCTAAATGACCGGTTGTGCCTTTAAGCATAATTTCGAGCTGATCTTTTAACCAGCCTTGCGGTTTAATTGCGCCCAATGGTACAGGCATATATTTGGGCTTGACGTAATTATCTGCTTTCTGCTTTGGAGGATCTTCTGTATGCATGGCTTTAAAGGATAAAAGACCAAGTGAAATAAGAGAAAGTGCCAGCTTAAACTTCATGATGATGCGTTTTAGTAATTTGGTTAGCAGCCTTTTTACAAAGCCCGATTCAAAGTAAGGAATTTTAGCCTCCTTTTAGTAATACATTCAGTCTCAATATTTCCACTATCTGTATCAATTTATTTTCAAAAAGATATTTATTAACCACTTTGCCTTTGATAAGTGACCGAACGGATACATCTGAGATAATCTTAAAGAACTAAGGCTATAAGGCTAAGCTATGATATAAAATGTATATCTTTAGTAATCAGCCGGGTTAATTATTGAACTTACAGCCTACCTCTGGTAAAGCACAAATAATCTCATCAACATCCCAATGGAAACCTTTACCCATATTAAAACTGTACTTGGTATTATTTTAGGACTTAGTATTACACATTCTTTAAAAGGTGTGGTAAAAATTATTGAGCATCCCGATCGGTACAAAGTATATACAACCCATTTGTTATGGGCCTTTTATATGTTTTTAAGTACGGTATATTTTTGGTGGTTTGAAGTTCATTTAACCGAGATAAAACATTGGGATTTTTTGAAGTATCTCTTTCTAGTGATTTATGTGATCACGTATTATACCCTGGCAGCTTTGCTTTTTCCAGAGGATATGAAAGATTATAAAGATTTCAAATCCTATTTTTTATCGCGAAAGAAATGGTTTTTCTATATCCTGGCCGTACTTTTTTTATTCGATGCCTTCGATACTTATTTAAAAGGACCGGACTATCACATGGCAATGTTAAAGGTATACCCGGTAAGAGAAAGCGTTCATATTGTCGCCTGCCTGTTTGCAGCAAGAACAGACAACAAATGGGTGCATTTGTTTACGGTTTTAGCATTTATTGCTTTTCAAATTTTCTGGATTTTAAACTACTATATGAATGGCTGAGTTAAAGTCATTCATATAGCAGGTATGCTTTCAATTGGTGCAGTACTCAAAATTATTGGGGTTCTATACCGAAATAACTGTTAGGTTAAACTGTTTAGTCCCACAACACCTCCTGGTATTTGAGTGTTTTACGAAACGTTGCTTTATCAACAGAAGAAATCTGGGTTTTAAATGTACCTTCAAATAAAAGCACAGCTTCATCAAAATTTCTTAAGCCAGTGTTGTAAACCTGCAGGAGATATTGGGCAGGATCACTTTTTAAACCTGCAAAAACACCTTCGCCCTGCGAATTGCACAGGATGGTTTCGATAAGTTCTGCGTGGTCTTTTGCGCTGTACTTATATAAATACAGCATCTGGGCCGATGGTTTGGTACCCCATCTTTTCATCCTACTCTGCAGGTACTCCCACTCGCGTTGCACCTCTTCTTTTTCATACTCTACATAATGTTCTTTTTTTGCAAAGGAAGCGCATAAATTATCAAAGTAATTTTTGCCGTTGAAAGGATTCAGAAAGTTCACATTGCCCTTTACTCTGTAGGCAATAAGCCCGAATGCATCATTGCTGCCGGCATCCTGACTAATATCCAGTAAGGTGGTGATGCTTCCGCCGGTAATACCGCGCCAGTTATTAGTGGTAAAGCTGTAGCAGTATTTGTTCCAATAATTCTGCATCAACAGCGATTTTGCTTTCATATCATCCGATCCCATGTTTGAAATATCAATTCCCTGGAGTTTAAAAAACCTGCACCAGTAAGAAGGCCACTCCTGTGTACCACATTTATAGCCTGTTGTTGCATCGAATACAACATATTGTGCATCGTTTTTTGATGGAGGTAATATTTTGGGGGCAGTAAACTGTGGAAACGCTTTAATTGCTGGTACCGCTTGTACTGCCAGAGGAGCATCTGCATATTTTAACTGAAAACAAAGACGCTCAAATACGAGCAGGTCTTTATTCTGTATGTGCAGCGCAATGCTCCTTACCGGGCGTTCAATGGTATTATCGGTATATTTATTTTTGTAATAGGCGCCGTATTTAAGTGCACGGCTTTGAACCACAGGCTCTAAAAAAAACAGATATACGGTTGATGTCCTGATTTTTTCGTGTGTGATAAACTGAAGGTCTTTCCAGGGAATATTACGGTAAGTACTGCTCACCCGAGCAAATTTCTCCGTACGCGTAAAACTTACCGACATAAAGGTGTCGAAACTGTGGGTTAGCGTATTACATCCTGCATCGATAGCATTATTGTAATACTGCAGTTCATCTGAATAGCTCGAACTGTTAATAAGACGACTTAATTGTGCTGCAATTTGCGCACGCGACTGTGCATATACATTTATATTGCTCAGCATTAAAAGTAGTGCCAGCACTGTACCGGTATAATATTTTAAAGATTTGTTCATGGTTATATGCAATTAAGTCTGTCTGGTTTTTCCGTAGTTTATGATTGTCTCTGCAACCAAAAATACACTGATCATTTTAAATGCTATATCCCCATTATAGGGTATTTACGAAATGAACTTCTCAAAGATTAAAACAGGTTAAAAGTCACAAAAAAGCCCTTCAGAATATACTGAAGGGCGATTTTTAATCAAAAAAACCAATCTGGTGTTTCATGAAGCATTTTGGCATAATAAGTCATCTTCAAATTGAAAAAACCATCAATTTATTGCATGCTTAAAGAAAAACGCTCATTATCTCCATTCGCCTCTTGCCACAATACTATTTTTGCTCCATCTGCCGGATTATTGGCCTTTACATTGAGGCAGCTTGATGGCGCACATTTAGGTTTCAATTTGTAGTATCCGTCATAATCATATACGAGCTTAAATAATTGAGCCGAATTATTGTTTTGAGTAGTATAAATTTCAATCGGCGTATCGTTTGCCGGATTTGCCCCTGTAACATCTAATGATGCATTTGTATTGTGCTGAGGAACCAGCCTGTAATATCCATAATCAGCAGAAATGAGTTTAAATTTTTGATTTGGCCCAGCATTCCATTGCCAGATCTCAGCAAGCGATCCAATTGGTGTTCCAAGTATATCCAAAGCGCTGTTAGCATTAATTTTTGGGCTTAATCTATATATCGAGTTGTTAACGATGCCGGCCGGCTGAGTAATTGGAGTTACCTGCTGCATAATAACTCCTCCCACACATTCCAAAGCGGTAGTGATGTTATCGCTTGGTGTGTTTGCTGTCCAGGTGTTCCAGATCAGGTTTTTATCTGTTCGCCTAACACTCCATGCGGCATCTGCATTTTGTTTCATCCAGGTATAATAAGTACTCCAAAGATTGTTGTCTCTAACAAATTCGCCTAACGCTCTCACAAATTCCGACTGCCAGGTACCTTGTCGCGTTCCGTTTGTCAAAATGCCATTTACTGTTTTGTTATTCCTGACGTAATCAACCGATCGTTTGGCATCATCGTAATACAAAGAGTTGCCCGTTAACCGGTGAAGATGATTGGCTGCCCCTACAAAAGCACCTATATTATAAACATTGGCAGAAGAGCTTACTGTGCCGTTGGGTAAAATATTTTCGTAAACAGCGCCGGTTGACGCATTGTAGAGTTTAGACTTCACCCAATTGTATATCGCAATTGACTTATTTAAATAGGTAATATCTTTGGTCGCTTCGTAAATATAGCAACCCAAAATCATTTCGGGATTATTGCTCAAACCCGACTTGTCCTGATGAGAAACATCCCACCATAAACCACCATCTAATTCGGTGGTCCATCCACGATCGTAGCTTCGGTTAAAGGCATATTTGGCCTGATTTAAAAAAGTTGTATTTCCGGTAATCTGATAACCGCGGGCAAAGGCAATGCCAGCCCATTGGAGGTCATCATTATAATCGTTCCAATCCCAGTCGTACAAACTGCCGCTACCTTGATTTTGCTGCAAAAATGTATTCAGCAAATTGGTAATCAAAGTTTTATGTGCAGCACTCTTGGTTCTGAGATAAACATCTTCAACCATTTGTATGTCTAGGGCCTGTCGCCAAAAATAATCTTTTGATGAAACGTTGAGCGCTTCTTTGTAATACTGCGTATTTCCTGAAGTGACCAGAAAACTAGTATTGTAAGCATCGAAAGCTGCATCTGCGTTGGCATTAACATCCAACAGTAAGGCATTAGGGCCTACAGCCATTTGGGATTTTGAATTTTTAAGGGTTAAATCGGATAGCTCCGGATCGGATTTTTTACAGGAAGTAAAATTAAGGGCGGTAACGAACAAGCAAAATAGTGCGTAAACCATTCTGCGATTCAGATTTTGGTGTCTCATAAAGTAAAAATTTAAGGTTTATATATTCGGTTTAAAAAATTCTTAAAATCGAAAAATCCGTTTCAATAACTCCTTGAAAACAAATTAATAAGACAAATTAAATGCTTAATAACAGATCAAATTTGTCTTATCATTCATATTTTTTGACTTCACATGCTTTTAGGTGGATGAAAGCACGTAAATCTCAAAAGGCTAACTTAAACTTGACTGAAAAGTATAGACAACAATTCCGAATGGCAGATTAAATACTTTGGATGTATAGGCTGATAAAAACGAAAACTCCTCGCGAATAAAAATCGGGAGGAGTTTCGGTCAGGGATACTTATGTATGAAAGTTACTTTAATATAGCGGCAAATCCGCCGTTGCGGACCATTTTTATAGCGATGTGATCACCTGCTTTAACCTGAACCGTTTTTTTCCTATAGTCCATTGCCTGTTTTCCGGCATTTATACCATCTTCAAAATAAGTCATGGTATAGGTCTTATCTTTTTCAAGAAAATCAAAATTCAGCTCAATGTTTCTTTCCTTTTCTTTACCATTAACTATTCCACCGATAAACCATTGTGCCCCTTTGCGTTTGGCCACAACAGCCACTTCGCCGGCAACAGCAGCCAGGGCTTTGGTCTCGTCCCAGGTGGTGGGTACACTGGCAATAAATTCTGTACAATCAGGGTTTTTGTAGTAAAGGGTTGGATTATCGGCCAGCATTTGAATACCACTTTCAAAAACCACATAAAGGGCCATTTGGTAGGCCCTGGTACCTACACCAGTTGCATTCGGTCTAACAGCCCGGTTTACTTCTGGTTGCATATTGAGCATTGCGCCGGGCGTAAAGTCCATCGGCCCTACAGCATTACGCATAAAAGGTAAGAATACACTGTTATCTGGCGTACATCCGCCCATTTGTTCTAATCCCCTCACCCCTTCATACGAAATCAAATTCGGGTATTTATATTCCAGGCCTGCAGGTTTAAATGAACCATGAAAATCTACAAAAATCTGATGTTTAGCTGCCTCTTTCACTACATCTTCGTAGTAGTTTACCATCCATTGGTCGCTGCGATCCATAAAATCGATTTTTACGCCTTTAATTCCCCAATCATGAAAGGTTTTAAATAAACCCATGTTATTATGCACAGTTAACCAGGTTAGCCAAAGCATAATGTCAACATTTTTGGTTTTGCCATAGCGGATCAGCTCCTTAACATCTACTTTTGGATTTGGGGTATATGGATCTGTAGTGCTCTTAGCCCAACCTTCGTCCATAACAATATATTTTATTCCGTATTTGGAAGCAAAGTCGATGTAGTATTTATAGGTGTCCAGGTTATATCCTGAGACAAAATTCACATCAGGTCCGTAGGGGGTAGCATCATTCCACCATTCCCAACTGGCCTGCCCCGGCTTAATCCAGCTTGGATCTGCGATTTCGCTTTTTGCAGCAAGTTTTAAGGTCATGGTGTTTTCCATTAACTGTTTGTCATCAGCAGTGATTACAAAATAACGCCATGGAAAATTCCTGGTGCCTTTGGTTTTTGCAATATAGTCGGCTGATTTGGTGATTTTCTGACTACGATCGCCATCTGGGGCAAATTCAAGCGGAGCTTTGGGAAAAGTACCTTCCAAACCGTTATTACCATTGCCTTTTAAAAAAAGTGCGGGATAATCGGAAAGATCAGATTCGCTGATGAGAATTTTATATTTCTTTCTGGTATCGATTAAAAGGGGCAGATTGGCCATTTTATCGGTGGTTTTCCAGTCTTTTGATTCGATATGCTGATAGGCCTCTTCGTAAGCGGTTTTAAAGCCATTATTCTGCTGTACATGCAACAGGTAATCGCTCGGAAAATTTACCGCGAACTGTTCGTTAAGCACTTCAACCTCTCCTTTTTTAGTTGTAATAAAACGATAAGCCGCTCCGTCATCAAAAACACGGAATTCAACAGCATAATCGCCTTTAAAAGTTAAGATTAAGCCATTATAGTCATTTTTTACGGTAGAGAACTTTAAAGCAACATAAGGTTTGATTACCCCATCCCCTTTCGTTTTCCTGGTTGATATTAATTTCGGGTTTTCGCCAAGCGTTCCTGTTTTCAGGCTTAGTGAAAGTGCATTTTTACTCAGCAATTCCTCGTTTCGCCCTGCTATTGCATAATAAATTTTATCGCCAAGGCTAACCGACAGCTTTATTTCGCCATTGGGAGATGCTAAATCGATCGGTTTTGATTGTGCCCGCAGCTGAACTGATAGTATGGTCAGCTTAATCAGGCAAAATGTAATTTGTTTAAAAAAATTCATGTATAATTTAGGTTGTGTGTTGCTTATTTTTTGAGTCTTAAAGTTTATAATTTAATTTCAGTTGTGGTATTTATTCTTTCTTTTAGGTTAAACTTCTTGAAGTCCGGGGTTTATTTTCTTTTGTATTTCAGGTTAATTTTTAACCACCTTGTACACAGCTCCATGTGCATTTTCCGGACCAGTATCTGTATTAGTCAAAATATAAATCTCATGCGCGGCATCGCTGCCAAACGCGGTAATTTTCGAATCACCAGGTAAATTTTTCAATGTTACCTTTCCGCGATCCCATTTGCTACCCTTTTTTTGAAGGTAATAGATAGGCCCCGTCCAATCTGCAAATAAATATTTTCCTTTCAACTGAGGTATGGTCATTCCGTTATAAATGTATCCTCCTGTTACCGATACTCCTTCCCTGTGGTGGTATTCGGCAATCGGTTTAATCGTTTTAGTAATTTCACAACCTGAAGCAGGATTATGGCAATGGTTTCCTTCAATCAGTCTCCATCCGTAATTGCCACCTTTAACCACAATATCTACTTCTTCCCAGGTTGATTGGCCGACATCCCCGGCAAATAGATTACCAGAGGAACTGTCAAACGAAAACCTCCAGGGGTTTCTAAATCCGTAAGCCCATATTTCAGGCTTTACATCTGCCCGGTTAACAAAAGGATTATCTTTGGGCACCAAATACCCCGTGGGAGTATTGATATCGATGCGAAGGATTTTGCCATGCCAGTTGCAAAGATCCTGGCCATTGCCAATTTTACCATGCTCATCACCCTGACCACCTCCATCACCCAGCGAAAGATATAAATATCCATCGGGACCAAACTGTATACAACCACCATTATGGTTTCCATCTGGTTCCTCAACAGTTAAAATAATGCGCTCACTATTTTCGTTTACATACCCATCTGCATTTTGCTGGTACTCTGCCAATACCCCGGTATGATTTGATTTCTGCTTAGAAACCCTGTCGTAGTAAAGATATAGTTTTTTATTATCACTATATTGAGGATGTAAGGCCATCCCCAGCAAACCTCGTTCTTCATATCCCCTGTTTAATTTGATTAACTTATTTTTCAAATCAATTAAGGGTTCGGCAAGAAGCTTTCCTGCGCTGATGATACGTACCTTACCTGACTGTTCGCTAACCCAGATTTCATTTTTATTGGGAAAAACTAAAGCGGTTGGTGCCTGAATCCCGGTTGTTACCTCAGTAACCGCCAGTGTTAACGGTGGAATAGGTTTGCTGGCCTTTTCTTGCTGAGTAACATTTTGTGCAATAACAGATAGTGGTACAACAAGTACTGCGATTGATAAAAATAAGGGAATGCGCTTCATTAAGCATCGGGTGTTTACCATATAGAAAATGTGTTTTTTCATTATTTGTATTTTTGTGTTTAATGGCTGATTACAACCTGACATAAGCGCTCTTAACCCCAGATATCACCAGCTTTCACCAGGAATTGAATGTTTGTAACTCCTGATTCAACATACTTTAGTAACCATCGGCACTAAACTGGCTACTTGCCCGGTTAGCACACGATGGTTATTGGGAGCGTATCAATTTTTCATTAATTAAAAAGCATACAATTCGGCCAAATGTGTTACGCTCGAACTGTAAGAAGAGTTGATCGTTACTTTGAAATAACGCGCCTGTTTATTAAAGCCCTGTTCGAAAAATACGGTCTGAAGATTTTTATTATTCTGTAAAACCGTACTACCCGCATCTGTCCAGGTGATATTGTCGGTACTGATCTGAACATTCACTTCATTCGGTTTACCACCCTGATCGCCCTGTCTTGGCAGAAAAGATAATCCATGAAAAACCTTAACCTCGCCCATATCTATGGTTAAGAAATGTGGAGGAGGCGCCGAAGTTCCTTGCCACTGCGAGTGCCAGAATGTATTATTATCTCCATCAAGTACAAAAACTGCCCTGCCGTTATTTGGTCCTTCGCCATTGGCTTCCTGCGAAGAAAACCCGGCAATTGCAAATTTTGAACGTTCATAAGCCGGATAGTCAGCTAAATCCGGTAATGCCCTTACAATATAATACACTGTTTTAAGCGATTCTTTTACTTTAACTGCCGGACTTGAAATGGTAATGGGCAACAGGTAAGTCTTAAAGGCATCCATCGCTCCATCACCTTTTGCCTTAAAGGTAATTTTAAGCGGTTCACTGCTGGTTTTGCCCTTAGGGATAAATGAAGTTGTGGCCGAAAGGGCGTATGAACTTGCCGGCAAAACCTGGTAATTTGTTTTATTAGCAGTATTATACGAGGCAACCAGTCCATTATCTACTTTAAAACTTACCGGTACATCTGCATCTGGCACTCCGTAGCCACCATAGGCCGCACCATAAACAGCTGTTTGTACGAGGTTATCTTTTACCTTAAGTGTTGTGGTAACAGCCCCATTTACTCCCTGTGGCATGTAAACACTGGTATAACTATCGATGGGTTGATCGGGAAGATCAACCTCGTCTTTGCAACCATACCAGGCTGTTGCATTTATTAATCCCAGCAGGATGAAAAGGATTTTATATTTATTTTGAGTTATCATAATTTTAAAATCTAATAAGATGACGAATTACCAGCCTGGATTTTGAACTACATCTTTGGAACGGTCCATTTCATATTGCCTTATAGGGAAGAAATAGGATGCAGGCGCACGAAAAATGTGAGTGGATGCGACTACCCTTTTATAAAAAGTATCATCGTTCTTATTTACATCCATTCCATGCACATCACCCATCACCTGCGGGGCAATTTTCCAGCGTCTGATATCAAACCAACGGTGGCTTTCAAAAGCAAGCTCAACCCTGCGTTCTTGCCAGATACGGGTTCGCATATCGGCCTGACTTGCAGGTATTGCCAGATTAGCGCTACCATATTGAGGAATGCCAGCGCGCTCACGGATCAGGTTTAAGTATTTTAATATATCTGCATTGCCCGGAGAAAATTCATTAAGGGCTTCAGCGTAATTTAAATAAATCTCACCTAGACGGAACAGCACCAGGGTGCGGGTTTGTTTTCTGCCATTTCCACCCGAACCATCGTTAGTCTGGGTTCCTACATTTTTTCTAATCAGGTATCCTGTTTTGGTAAAGTCAGTTGCATGGCCGTTTTTACCGCTTCCACCTAAAAAGAAAAATGAAATTGGTGCCGCCGCAGTCATGTTACCGCCTTGAAAAACAGCGTTATTATAGGTTACCGATGCATAAAACCTGGGCTCCCGGTTAACATACATATTATATACCTTAACATTATTTACCGTTGTAAAACCGGTTTCAGTATAAAGGGGAGATTCGCTGATGGTTTTTCCGTCGTTCATGAAGTAAGCGTCAACAGCTTCCTGGGTTACCCCGATACCATTCCATCCGCCAGCCTGCCTCGGCATGCTATTAGTATCAAAACCTGGCAAATTGTTTGATTTCCGGTCGAAAATCTGCTCTGCATTCCACTGTTCAAAAAAGATGCCCTGATAAGATTTCAGTGGATCGCCGCCCGCATCTTTGTACAGATTGTAGAGGCCAAGATCTATTACCGCCTTAGCAGCATCTGCGGCTTTCTTCCATTTCTGTTGATCGTAAGTCTGGTTAATCAGCACTTTGCCATCTTTATTTTTGAAACTTGCAAAATCGGTGTTGCCATTAAATTCCGGACTGGCAGCGTAAAGTAACAACCGCGATTTTACAGCCAAAGCCATACCAACAGTGGCCCTCCCAAATTCGTTGTTGCTTGCCTGGCCATTACTTGAAGGCACGCGGGGTAAAACTGCCGCAGCTTTATCCAGTTCGCTAACCACATAATTTACGCACTCATCGTAAGTACTGCGCGGAAACTGCATTTCAGCAGATGGAATATCAACAGGAATTTCAGTTTCCCCCACCAATACCACAGGGCCGTATTGGCGCATGAGTAGAAAATAATAATAAGCCCTTAAAAAACGTGCTTCAGCTTTGTACTGATCTATTAACTGCTGCCCATTTAAGGCAATTATTTCTTTATTGCCATCGATATGATTGATAAAATAGGTTGCCGATCTTATTCCTTTGTAATAATATCCCCACCTGTCAAAAAGTGCATTTGTGGGACTGATATTCCCCATGTTTAGGCTATAATTATTGTATTTACTCCAGGTGATATCTATTTCATCAGTATTTCCTTCCCATGGGGTACCGTTCCAGGTGTCAGAAAGGTCGTCAACATAGCTGTATACGTTAGCCAGATATTGCTCTGAGGGGCCTTTTTTTTGGAAAACCTGATCAATGGTAATCCTGTCATTGGGCACCTGATCCAAATATTTTTTACAACCAGAATTGAAAAGCAATGTCGTAGCGATCATTACCGTGCTGATTTTGATAATTTTATTTTTCATTTCTTTATTTTTCAAAGATTATCTGAAAGTACATTTGACCCCAAGGTTGTAGGTTTTTAACAGCGGATAATTTGCGCCCTTACCATCACCAAGTTCTACGTCCCATAATTTGAAACTGCTTGCTGTCCAAAGGTTATAGCCGATGAAGTAGATGTTTAAGTTTGACATCCCGGTTTTTTTAAGCCATTTCGCTTTGGCAAAGTCGTAGCTCAACTGGGCAGTCTGCAGGCGTAAAAAAGCTCCGTTGCGCACCCACCAACTACTGTTTGCGTAATTCATATTGTCATTACCATAGGTAAGTCTGGGATACATAGCATCCTGCCTAGGGTTTTCAGGTGTCCATCGATCTGTGATCTGTGCCAACAAGTTACCGCGCTCTCCACCCTGGCTAAATGGCTGTAAACCATCTCCATTAAGACTAATATCCACATTACTGATTCCCTTAAACCATGCAGATAAGGCAAAACCTTTCCAGTTAATTGTTGGACCAAATCCATAAACAACCTCCGGAATACTTCCATAACCAATGGGTCCCTGGTCAAATCCATCGATCCGGCCATCACCGTTAAGGTCTTTATATTTTATATCACCTGCTTTATTGGTACCGGTTTGGTAAGGACTGTTTGCCACATCGGCATCACTTTCAAAAAGCCCCAGGTCTGTATAGCCAAAACGCTGACCATATTTGCGCCCGATGCGTTGCTGCCATGGATATGGCCAGGGTGCGTTGGCATCGTTAATTACGATGGCCCTCGTCCAGGTAAGTGAGCCCCTGAAACCCAGCTGCCAGTCATCTCCAATACGCTTATTATAATCTAACGTACCTTCAATACCACGGTTATGGATTTCACCAAGGTTTGCGTATGGTAATTTTCTGATACCTACATATTCGGGCACATCACCACGTTCACGGAAAATACCGGTTCTGAATTCCTGAAAAACATCTGCAGTTAAAGACAGGTCGTTATTGAGTGCTTTTAGCTCTAAACCTATATTTTGTTTAGTTGCCTTCTCCCAGGTTACGCCTACAGCATAATCGCCAATGTCGTAACCATTGATATTTTGGTCTAGCCCATTACCGTAAGAATAGTTACCGTTTCCGCCGTCTACTGTTCCGATGTAAGCAAAACGGCGGCCACCAATGGCACTGTTTCCAACTTCACCGTATGAATATCTGATCTTGGCAAATTGAAGCACGCTTTTGAGGGGTTCGAAGAATTTCTCTTCTGACAATACCCAACCTGCACTAAATGCAGGAAAGAACCCAAAACGTTTGCCTGGCTCAAATGTTTCTGAACCATTGTAACCGAAGTTAACATCGGCAAGATATTTATTATCATAGGCATAGGTTGCGCGGCCGGCAACACCTAAATACCGGTATGGTATGGATGCGATGAAATCGCCTGCAAAGGCATCTTCTCTATCCTGCGAGTTGAAAATGATCATTCCTCCAACGGCATGTTTACCAAAATTACGGGAATAATTAATCTGTGCTTCGGTAGAGAACTGCCTTGTACCACCATTACTTCTGTCATACCCCAGGAAACTTGTCCCGGTAGAAACCTTATCTAAAATGAGATTACCTGCAGCGTTGCGACCTGTTGCCAGATAGCCATCAACACTTTTTGTTCTTCTAATGGTATGCGAGTTATAATTGTCAAAAGAAAACATAGCTGTTGCAGAAAGTCCCTTTAAGATCATCCCCAAATCCTGGGTAACCCTGATGTTGCTCCATAACTGGCTTCTGAATTCTGTAATGTAACCCGTTTGGGTCAATAGTGTATAGGGGTTGGAAATATCACCTGTTCTGATTGCTGAGTTGAGACCATTCGAATAAACTTTAGGTACCAATATAGGCGGCATAATATAAGCCGACCCCCAGATAGATTCATTTGAACTACCTGGATAATTACCGTTACTAATCCATCCCGAGGCTCCAAAATCTACCTTTGTTGTTTTAGTTACGTTGAGCGTTAGATTTGAAGTAAAATTGTATCTGGTAAATTTAATTGCTGAGTTATAGCTGGCAAGCTCATCTGTTTTAAACAGTCCTTCTTCATCATAATAACCCAATGAAAGGTAATACTGAGCGTTAGGAGAACCTCCGTTTGCATTCACCCTGGCCCTGCGGTTCTGACCGGTTTTATTAAATAGTTCGTCGAACCAGTTTACATTCGGATATAAGTCCGGATCTACGCCCGATGCTGTTTTGTTGATCCGGTCTGCCGAATATTTCGGATTTGGATCTGTTGGATTACTGCTTTTATAAGCTTCATTTGCGATCTGCAGATAGGTTACCCCATCGGCAAATTTGGGTGTACTGGTAAATTGCGTAATACCCTGATCATACTGAACATTGATTAAAGGCTTACCTTGCTTACCTTTTTTAGTCTCGATGATGATTACGCCGTTTGCTCCGCGAACCCCGTACACAGCTGTAGCAGAGGCGTCTTTCAGAATACTGAAGCTGGCAATATCTTCAGGATCAATATTGGCAAATTCCCTTTGTACGCCATCTACAAGGATGAGTGGCTGGCTGCTGGTAAAGGTCGAAATACCCCTGATATAAATTTCAGAGTTATCATAACCCGGTTGACCACTGCGCTGTACACCGATAACACCGGCCACACGGCCAGCCAGGGAGTTTGTAAGATTGGCAACAGGCTGCTTAAGTTCGTCGGCTTTTACCGTACTGATCGCTCCGGTTAAAGTTACTTTCTTTTGCTGGCCATAAGCAACCACAACTACATCATCAAGCCCCGTTTCTGATTCTTTCAGGGTAACATTGATCTGCCTGCGATTATTTACAGGTACCTCCTGAACAAGATAGCCTATAAAAGTATAAACTAAAGTTGCATTGTTGCCGTTAACGCCAATGCTATAGGTTCCATCTTTTGTGGTTAAAGCAGAAGTTGTACCGTTTTTTACTTTTACAGAAACGCCTGGGAGTGGTCCGCCTTTTGAGTCGGTTACCTTACCGGTTATTTGAATTTGTTGTGCCAATAATGGGTTAAACCCAGCTGTTGTGAGCATTACCAGACAGGTAAGGCCAATAACAAATAACAACCGGTGTGCAATGTGGAATGATTTCCCACACCGGTTTAAGGTGTAAATTTTAAACATTTGTCTATTTGGTTAAGTTAAATAATTTGTGTTGGGTAACAGGCTATTGGCGGCGCTTCAGTTGTTGCTAAAGCGCACATTAAGATCTCATTATCTTTTTGCCAATAGTCGAAATAGTTTATTGCATCCGGGCGGTCCTCCTTTCCTCTTTTCTAATTCTTGTTAATGTTCCATATGTGTAAATCATAGGTAGATGATTTAGCGTTTTGAAGCACGAACAATAGCTGGCATACCATATAGCCTTGCAAAAAAGGGCGAAAAAAATCTATGGTTGTAAACCTGGTCATATTTTAATCGGGGAAATAGTTTGTTTTACTTTTTGTCGCTCAATAATATTTCGTAGCTAAACGATGTCGGTTTTGCATATACCAGATAGGGTTCTAATGGTTTAGGGCCACATCCCCACGAGCCTACACCGAGGGTTTTATGACTGATGCATAGTACAGTTCCTTTACTTTTGGGTAAATCAATTTTATATTCTACATTTTCCATTTCTTCATCGCTGTATGGAAGTACCCCAAGCTGAAATAAATCTTTTCCCTTTTTTACCGTTAGGCCCAAACCATTAGCGTTGCTAATATTTGCCCATCTTACATCTTCGTGATTGCCATTCTCCATTGGCTTTTCATACCCTGTCATTTGTTTGGCTACGCTTCCTGAATAATAGCCAACATCAAAGCCGCTTTTTCTATCGGCATAATTTTCCATCGGCCCTCTACCCAAATAAGCTAACTGGTTTAATTCCTGATTTAAGAACAGACGAACTCCAATTCTGGCCAAAATCAAATTGGGATCGCTAAAATCAACATCGTTATTAGCAGTGATTAAGCCAGCTGCATTAATGGTATACACTACGTTATGGTGAACCGTAAAACCTGCGCTGCCTGTACCCGTTAGCTTTACGGCAATTTCTACAAGCCCTGCAGCAAGCTGTTTAGCCTTCACCTCATTGGTAACCCATGTAATTGATTTTAATCCGTTTTTCTCCCAGTCTTTATAGGCCCACATATCATCTTTGCGATGTGGTGCGCGCCATAGATGCAGCATTGGGCCACCATTTTGCTGCAACAGGCTTTTTCCGTTTTTTTCCAGTTTGGAGAAAGTGCCTTTTAGTTTATCAAAGGCTACTGTAAAGCTGCTCCCCTTAATCTCAATAATTTCGTTTGAATTGTTTAAGCTAAGGTTTCCTGTTACCTGAACTGGAGCGGTAGGAACAGAAACCGGCAATTGAAACTGTTGCGCTGCAACCTCATATCCTTTTTTTGCCCAGTTTTTATCTTCTTTTAAATCAAAAGATATCCTTAAAAAGTACTCCGATCCTGGCTTAGGTTGTACCATGAATGGAATTTTAACCTCTTTTTCGGTGCCAGGTAGAATAGATCCGGTAGTTAAGCTGCCTGCGGAGATTTCCCTTCCATCTTCACTAACTTCCCATTTAGCAGCAAAATCATTGATATTGGAAACCTGATAACGATTTTTAATGGTTACGATACCATTTTTCAGATCTTTTTCTTTGATACTGATCCACTGATAAGCATGTTTCAGTTCAGGAAAGTGAGGCTTGAGCGACCGGTCAGAAAAAACCACGCCTTTATGGATAAAGTACTGGTCATTCGGATATTCACCAAAACCACCACCAAATGCTGTTATCGGATGCTGAGGATCGCGTTTATTGTAAATGCCCTGATCCTGCCACTCCCATATTGCCCCGCCTAATAAGGAAGGATATCTATCAAATAAATCATTGTATATATCCACTGAGCCCATCGAATTGAACATGGCATGTGCATATTCGCATAAATAAAAGGGTTTGGTAAGATTTTCTTCTTTCGCATGTTTTTCGAGATTTACCACATCGGTATACATCTGGCTATCGATATCGGCCGGATTTCGGTTGCCGATCCCAAATCCTTCATAATGTGTCGGACGGGTGGGGTCAATTGCTTTAATTGCTTTCAGTGCTGCCTTGAAATTCGTTCCGCCGCTTCCATTTTCATTGCCTAAAGACCAGATAATAACAGATGCGTGGTTCTTGAAATTTTCTGTGTTGGCCACATTGCGGTCAATAATAGCCGCTTTAATACGGGGTTCTTCATTAAACTCGTTCATCGCACCATGGCATTCTACATTTGCCTCAGCTACGAGGTAAATCCCATACTCATCGCATAACTCATACCACCGCGGATCATTGGAATAATGACTGGTGCGTACGTGATTGCAATTGGCTTGTTTAATCAGAACAAGATCTTTTATCATCTGCTCTTCAGTAACGGCGTGCCCCACATCAGGCCAGTTTTCATGGCGGTTAACCCCTTTTAATTTAACAGCTACCCCATTCACCAACAACTGGCGACCTCTGATTTCGATCTTTCTGATCCCGGTTTTGGCAGATAAGATCTCCTCAACCGAATTGCCTGCTTTTAGTTTCAGTACGGTTGTATAGAGTTTTGGTGTTTCGGCAGTCCACTTTTGAGGATTCTGAACCTTAAATTTTAAATTAACTTCGATCTCCTCCCCTGGCTTTAAAGCGGGTACATTCGTTTTTGTGGATGTACCGGCAACTAAAATTTTGTCGTTATAGAGTGATGCTTCTAAAATGCGGGGGGTAGTTACCGTTTTAGTGTAGTTTTTTATTTTAGCCGAAACACTGATCTCTCCATTTTTATACTGCTTGTCAAGCTCCGTTTTGACAAAAAAATCTCTGATGTGTACCTGCGGTGCGCTCCACAAAGTCACATTTCTAAAAATGCCACTCAGGCGCCACATATCCTGATCTTCCAGGTAGCTTCCTGTAGTAAAGCGGTAAACTTCAACAGCTAAAATATTTTCGCCTGGTTTCAGGTATTTGGTAATGTCGAATTCGGCTGCATTTCTGCTGTTTGCGCCATAGCCAACCCTTTGGCCATTTACCCATATAAAAAAGCCTGCATCAACCCCATCAAAAGTGATGAAAGTCTTGCGTCCTTTCCAATTGGCCGGAACGGTAAAATTCCTCCGGTAACTTCCAACCGGGTTTCTTTCTTTAAAAGCAGTAAACCTTTCCGGTGGTGTGCTCATTACCCTTGGAAAATCCTTTTGAAAAATATAATTGAAATTACTGTAGTAAGGCGTCCCGTATCCCTCAACCTGAAAATTTGATGGCACCTTTATCTCTTTCCATGCCGAAACATCATAATTTGTTTTATAAAAATTAACAGGACGTTTTTGTGGCCAGTCTACCCAGTTAAACTTCCACATTCCGTTTAAACTTTTGCTGAATGATGATGAATGCCGCCTGGCCAGCAGCGCTTCATTTAAATTTCCATAAGGCATCAGTGTTGCGTGTGCAGCTTCTTTATTGATACCAATATTTTCAGGATCCTCAATTTCGTGTGGCACAGCAGTGGTATCTTGCGCCGAAAGGAAATTACCTTCTTTATTTTGGGCACTTACGATAGCGCAGCATAAAAAAAACAAGAAAAAAACTGTAATGATTTTAGGAAAAATTTTACTCATAAAAGGTTTTACTAATTTGTGTGTTATGGTGTACAATAGCGGGCTGTTTTAAGCCGCATGGTACAACAGCCGGTTGATGGTTAGTAACTATTGCTTTGAACAAATTACCCAAAATAAGCCCCTAAGTAGTTTGTCAAATCATGCTTATTTTTTAGCAGGAAATACATTTAATTGCATTCAAAGCTGTATTATCAACTTATAAGCTCATTTTTGTTATAGGCTGTAGAAATGGTGCTGCTGTGCATAAATTGAAAACCTGTTAAAGAATAAAATGAGTTTTTTAATTATAGTTTTTAAATTGTGCTGCTAAAAATCGCTGATTCTGTCAGTACCAATATCCCGGCTAACCAAACATTATGCACTCAAATGAAAATTAATAACCGTTCGAAAAAAACGTTAATAAGGCCATTACAACTGGCCCTTCTGGTAGTGTTTAATATATTATGGTATAGTCCTGCAGTTTTCGCTCAATCATACACTTTTAAATTTAAGCACCTCACGGTTGATGAGGGCTTATCGCATACTGATGCGAATGATATTGCCCAGGATGACCGGGGCTATATCTGGATTGCCACCTATTTCGGGCTGGATAGGTTTGATGGATATGCCATCAAACAATATTACAACAACAACCTTCCCTTAAAAAATGCCTATAAAAACAGAATTAGGTTTGTTTATCCGGATAAGGAAGGTTTAATATGGCTGGGTACAGAGGATGGTTTACAATATTTTGATCCGCGCAAAGAAAACTATGTAGATCTGATTGACGAAAAAAGTAATACATCTCCTTACCTGGCTAAAATGGTTAAACCTAAAGGCAATGTGTTTTATGCGCTTCGTGATAATGAGTTAAAGGTCTATGCGATAAAAGGAAAAACCCTGGAACCGGTAAAAATAAACCCACCCAAAGCTGTACGTTTCTCTGATATATTTTTACATCCGAATGGTTTGGTTTATCTATCGAGCAACAAAGGGATCTGGACGATAGATAAACGCAATAATTTTACACATATACAGTTTAACGGATTAGCTGATCAGGAACTTAAGCTGATTTATTTTGACCATGAAAACAATCTGATCACCGCACAAAAAGACAAAATATACCTTGCTTCGCCATCTGCAGGCGGCCGATTCTTCACAGTGAAAAAAGAATTTCAGCATCCCGGTATCCACACCTTAAAAGATGTTATTCAGAACGGAAAAACTGATTACTGGCTCAGCACGGGCAGTGGTTTAATCAGATTGGACAAAAACCTGAATTTTATCCAGTTGGTAAACAATAAGAATTCGGGCTCCCTTAATTCAAATGCACTTACAAAGGCAATAATAGATCGGTCGGGCTGTTTGTGGGTAGGCACTTTCGGGAACGGTGTAAATTACTGCGATTTAAATGAAAAGCTTTTCTATACACTTAAAAATGATCCACAGTCACCGAGTTCCCTTTCTGGGAATTTCGTAAGATCGGTATTGGCCCAGGGCGAAAATCTTTGGATCGGGACAGCTGCGAATGGCTTGAATCTCTATAATCTAAAAACCAAAAAATTCACATTCTACAACACCTACAGTTCATCTGTACGACTAAAGAGTGATGCAGTTACAGCTTTAGTGAAAGACAGGAACAGGAATTTATGGATTGGCACAAACAATGGAATAGAAATTTTAAACCCAGGTGGTACAGCCCTTTTAAAACCCAGTGGTTACGACAAATTTCCATCTTATGTTATTGAAACCCTGGTTGAAGATTATTATGGAAATATATGGTTCGGAAACCATACTCAAAAATTTGGCGTAATTTACCGGGACTCGCAAGCTAATTTTAAGGTAAAATATTATGGTGAAGGGTACTTTATCTTTGCTGACAAGGATAAACCACAATTATTTGTATCCAGCACAAACGGCTTAAGAAGGTTTTCTATCGACAAGGAAGGAAATATAGTTAATACTTTCGAGTACCGCGCATCAGAAAAGAAAAACGCACTAAGTTCAGATTACACCTACCCCATCAGCAAGCAAAACGACAGCACTTACTGGATTGGTACAATTGGAGGCGGATTAAACCGGCTTGAGTTGAAAAAAAACAATACCCATAACATAAAGATATTCAACGGTAATTATGGTGTTTTCAATGATGTAGAAAGCATGGAAATTGATACCGAAGGAAATATATGGATGGGTGGGAACGGACTGGAATGCCTGAATCCTAAAACGGGAAAATTAACACGTTATGAAAAAAATGATGGTTTACAAGGCAATAGTTTTAAAGTTGGTGCTTCATACAAAGGAGACGATGGCACCTTATACTTTGGAGGTATAAACGGTTTAAACTACTTTTTTCCGAAAGATATTAAGTATAACAGGATATTGGCCAAACCTATACTTACAGATATCAAGATAAATAACCTAAAACCTGAGTACAACGATACCAAATCGCAGGTATATATTGGCAGTGATGCAATTGGATATGGCAAAGAGCTGGAAATAAATTACCGCCAAAATAATTTCATCATCTATTTCTCCGCAATGCATTTTGCAAACCCGTTAAAATGCAATTACAGATATAAGCTGATCGGGTTTGATAACGAATGGAAATATACTGATGGTAAAAACCCAAGTGCGGCTTACAGCAATCTTGATTTTAAAACATACAAATTTGTTGTGCAAGCTTCAAATAACGATGGTTTATGGAGTAATCAAAATGCCGAAACCTCGATATCAATTACCCCTCCCTGGTGGAAATCAAGCCTGGCTAAGTTTATCTATTTTCTGCTATTCTTTGCCGCATTATCTGCTATTTATATTTTTCAGGCGCGCTGGTACCTGTTAAAGCGGGAAATTGCAATAAGAGAAGTGAACGAAAATAAAAGAGAAGAAATGCACAGGCACCGCGAGGAGTTATCCGATCAGCAGTTGATGTTTTTCACCAACATTTCTCATGAATTCCGTACGCCACTGACTTTAATTCTCGGACCTCTTGAAACCCTGATTAACCAAAACAAAAATACCCTGCTAAATCATTCATACGAGCTAATGCACCGGAATGCCAGGCGTTTACTAAACCTGATCAGTGAAATTATGAATTTTAGAAAAGTTGCCGATCAGGTTATCAAGCTACAGGTTGAACAGGTGGCCATCGATAAATTTTCACACGATCTGGCGCAGGAATTTGAGGAGCTGGCCATCAGCAAAAACATATCTTTTCAGATTACCGACCATTTAAAGGAGGGGGCTAAAGGCTATTTTGATATTCAGATTGTAGAGAAAATTCTTTTCAATTTGCTCAACAATTCATTTAAATACACCGCCGAAGGTGGCAAAGTGGTGTTTGAAATATTTGAAGACTTCAAATACTTCAGTCCGGCATATCCTACAGGGTTTGAAATACTATATACCAGATACAGGGCTGGGAAATATATTTATTTTAGGATATGTGATACAGGGATAGGAATTTCAAACGACTCTATCACCCAAATTTTTGATCGCTATTACCGGATCAGTACCGAACATTTAGGTTCTGGCGTTGGCCTGGCCCTGGTTAAAAGCCTTACAGAACTACATAAAGGCGACATTTATGTTTACAGTGAACGAAACCAGGGGACTGATATTCTCATTGGCATACCGCTAAGTAAAAATGATTACAGTGAATCGGAATATTTGCCTTTAAAGAATCATTCGGCTTCTAAACTAGAGCCCATAGATCACTCTCTTTTAATCCCATTGGCGCAAAAAGAAAAAAATGATGTTGCCAAAGTACACCACAAATACAATAAAAGAATTTTAATAGTAGAAGATAACCCCGAACTGTTAAATTACTTAAAGCAGACCTTTCAGCAAGACTTCCACATATATGAAGCTGAAAATGGAATTGAGGGGGTTAAATTAGCCATTGAGCATATCCCCGATCTGATTATCAGCGATGTAATGATGCCCGGTATGAATGGCATTGAGTTCTGTAAGCAGGTTAAAGAAAAATTTGAAACCAGCCATATTCCTTTTATCATTCTTTCGGCAAAGGATGCCTTAGAAGCTAAAATTGAAGGTATGGAATCGGGAGCTGACTATTATTTCGCCAAGCCCTTAAGCAGTGAACTTCTCCTTTTAACCATACTTAATATCTTTGAGCAGTCGGAAAGATTGAAAGAAAGGTACACTAAAAACTATCTGAGCGAGGCTACCGAACTCGTACATTCTGATAAGGATAAGAAGTTTGTATCGAAACTTTTGGGCGTAATTGAAGATAATATTAAAGATGCTGATCTGGATGTTGACTTTTTGTGCAATCAAATGTTTATCAGCAGAACCAAGTTATATCAGAAAATCAAAAGCATTTCTAATCAATCAGTTGGCGATTTCATCAGAACCACAAGACTGAAAAAAGCCATTAAAATTATGACCCACGAAGATGTTCCACTTTATGAAGTTGCAGAACGCACCGGGTTGCAAAGCAGCTCGACGTTTTCAAGAGCATTCAAGAAAGAATTTGGAAAATCGCCTCTTCAATACATACAAGCACTGAAAAACAATAAAAATCCGTAGATATTGTATCTTTTTTTGATGCAAGGCCATAATGCGTATCATTTATATAGCTAATCATCCAGTAAAAAGCATAATAGTATATCTTTAAGGTATTATCATCACACGCTTCCCCGCAGCTGAGGTAACATTTCTCATTTGGTCCGTCTACACGGCTTCCACAGCCATAATTCTGGCTTCAAATTCATCACCCGATACAATGGCCTTGGCTTTTATACGCATTTTATATACATAAACGGTATTAGCCGAATATTCCAGAATGGTGGCAATAGTCTGTATATCATGAACCCCTAACCTAATCAGGGCGAAAATCCGCAGTTCGGTATTTAACAATTCAGGATTTTTGGGCCAAATCTGGTCATCTGCTTTGAGCAGGGAATTGAAAACTTTGGTAAAGTTCGGAAAGATACTAATAAAGACACGATCGAAAGTAGCGAACAGATTTTGCCGTTCTTTTTTAATGTTAATTTCATCGAGTGACTGTGAAATCTCGGTATAGCGCTTGGCTAAGAACTTCCGTTCTACATTCTTTTTTAACCGGTCAAGTTTAAGGATGTATCCGGTGATGACATTAAAAAAATATCCGATATATTTCTCATTTACCGTGGCATATTCGCGCAATTTATCGTTTGTAGCAGACAACTGCTTGTTTAGCGTTTCAAGGCTCAGGTTTTTATCCTGAATGATCTGCTCCTTCACTTTCAATTTTCTTAACTGAATAAAGATCAGAAAGGATGCAAAAGAGATGATGGTGGTTATCAGGGAAATAGACAGAAAATAAATCAAAAATTTATTCTTTTCGCGCTGCGTAGCCAGATTAATCTGTGTAGCAATATCGGGCAATATCGATTCGATTTTTAGCTTGCGCAGTTTGTTTCCATAAAACCCTGCATCATCCCGTGAACGTTGAATAAACAGATAAGCATGCTCTAAATCGCCATGATGAAATAGCGATTCGGCCAAAAGTAATGTGGCCAGGGTTTCTTTGGTTGAAGAACGGATATCGCAGATTGCCGATTGGGCAAGTAAATGTATGCGCTCGTTATAATCAGCAGGTTTACGATAAAAAGCGGCCAGTGCAGTATAAATTCTGGCTTTATCATGAATTGTTAGTGGATATGCTTTCAGCAATTTCGTAAAATAGCGAGGCTCCTGATTGGTTTGTCCGGATATAATCTGTCTGTTACCTTGCGCGAATAGCATCTCAAAAGAGTTTGGCGCGCAAAGCGCAATGGCTGAATCTAAATAAGCTACAGACTTTGCATTATAATTTTGCGTAAAGTTGTTGTCGTTATTATAAATGGCAAGGTTGGCATAAGCACCAGCTTGCAAACTATAATATTCATATAGTTGTTTTTTATTCAGGGTTCCTGCATGGATTTCTTTCAAATAATCAAAAGTTTCTTTAAACATTCCTGCGTGAAGTAATAGCGAAGCCATTTTAATCTTACTGATGTTAACCTGATCTGCATCTCTATTCTTTACACTCCAATCGAGCATTCTTTTACCATACACATATGCAGAATCGAAAGTATAATATTCATATTCATCAAACAATTGCTGTAAAACTTCGTATGGGGAGTCGCTTTTTAATTGAAGTCTGTATTTTAAACTGGTAATTTTCGAAAGTTTACGGCTGTCATAAGCATGTTTTTTAGCCAACTCAGTCTTTAGCTCCTTTAGGTTGTCTTCTGGCGAAGTTACCTGTTTGGCATGGGCAGAAATTACAATTGTAAATAAGATAAAAAAGACAGGTTTCATTTTGGGTAGATTTGGATGGCAATGATAAGGATTTAGCTGAAATTAAGCATGCAATAACTGTTTGATAATGCTGTTTTGAAGCGGCTAAAATCAGTATTTAACTAACGCAAATTATCCCTTAATAAACACAAAGATAATGGTACTTAAAATTGATCCCGGTCAGTGCTTAACTCCGTTTTGGCGCTTTTTAGCGAATAATAATCTAAAGCATCATTTAACCGGATGAAAGAACCTTTCATTTTACGTAAATGTAATCAGACGTTTAGGCTCCTGCTGTTCTAAATACTTTATATTTTTCGGGCACACAAGTTTCACATACAACTGAAATACAAATAAATACCTTTTAAAAATACAGTTTTCGCTTATATATTCCACATACCAGGTGATACAGCTCATTTTCTTTCCGTTGGGTGTAATATTTTAGCCCAATGATTCTTCCCTAACAAGAAACTAAAACCTTTAACCAAATATTAATTCTCCTGAAACGGTATCTTTTTGAACTGTTCGGGCTGGGAAAAAAGCAGTATGAGCAATAACAATTCTCCCTAGTTTCCATCATCAAAGATCGTGGCTCCGGGCAGGTTTAAATTATTACCCGGCAACCACCTTGATTTGAATAAACCGGCTAACCATTTTAACTAAACTAGACATTTTCCTATGTACAAAAACTTTTTACGCCTATTGAGCTGTTGCTCATTATTTTGCGCGCTCGGGCTTTCCGTGCAGGCACAAACCAGAACGATATCCGGAAAGGTGACCGATAAGGCAGACGGGCAGCCATTGCCTGGGGTCACTGTTGCCGATAATAATAAATCTGCTTCTACCACCACAAATGAAAGCGGGCGTTACTCCTTCAATATCCCTGCAGGTACAAAAGCTATTACTTTTTCTTTTGTAGGTTATGAGGCAGTAACTGTTTCCCTTGGCGCTGCCAATACCATAAATGCAGTGCTGTCATCTACCACAAACACTTTAGAAGAAGTTCAGGTGGTTAGCGTTGGATATGGTACCCTCAACAAGCGCGAGGTTTCCAGCGCCATCACACACGTTTCTGGTAAAGACTTGCTGGCGGTGGCGGCCAATAGCCCACTCATGTCTTTACAGGGAAAAGTGCCTGGACTAAACATCAGTAATACTGCAGGGGCCGATCCCAATTCAAGTCCGAGTGTTCAACTTCGTGGGGTTTCTTCGCGAAACGCCGGATTAGGCCCGCTTTACGTTATTAATGGTGTACCTGGCGGAAATATCGATAACATCAATCAAAACGACATTGAAAGTATTGATGTGCTTAAAGGTGGCGCGGCATCTGCTATTTACGGAACACGTGGTAGTAATGGGGTAATCATCATCACTACCAAGAAAGGTAGCGCGCAATCGCAAATGTTTTATGATGGTTATGCGAGTTTTGACTACCTCACCAATAAACTGGAAAACCTTTCTGCTGATGAATTTATCGCCAACCGCGTAAAAAACCAGAAAGGACAGGATTACAAAGGCAACACCGACTGGCTGGCAGCAGTAACCAATTCGCCGGCATTTGCACAAAAACACACGCTCCAGTTTTCGGGGGGATCGGCCAAAACAAACTATTTTGCTTCAGCCGATTATCGCGATGCTGACGGTGTTGACCTTCGCGCGCATAAAAACGAATATGGGGCCCGGCTTACCATCAACCATGCTACAGATAACAATATGTTTGTAGCTGCCCTTACCGTTGCGCCGCGCTACATGAAAACCAGCAATTCGGATCAAGGTAATTTCAATAATGCACTCACTTTAAATCCTACCTATTCAATTTTCGATAATGCCGGGAAGTACAATTACATCAATACCGGTTTCTTTTCCAATAACCCGGTAGAAAATGCAAATGTGATTAAATCGGATGCTGAAATCAAGGAGCTGGATATAAACGGTTCGCTCAGGATGAATATCCTTTCCAACCTGTACACAACCGTTACCCTGTCACAGATTAGCAGATCGGCTAAGCTCCTTAACTTTACCCCTTCTACCCTTTCCTCAATTGTTTATGCCAATAAAACCACACAAACCAATTATGCATCGCAGGAACAACAGGAAAATGACCAGAAAAATATCGAGTGGACGGGCAACTACAACCTGGATCTGGGGCGCCACCACTTTAAGCTACTGGGCGGGTATTCCTACTCCCTTTACAATTACAAACAGGTAAAGGCACAAAATTACGATTTCCCTTTTGACAGTTACCTGTGGAACAATCTAGGTTCAGGCCTTTATAACGGCGGTGCGGCTGGTCAGGGCCAATCTGCCGTTGGCTCTACACAGAACGGCTCTACACTGATATCTTTCTTCGGCCGCTTAAATTATGATTTTAACAACCGGTACATTTTCACCGCCAGTTTGCGCCGCGAAGGTTCTTCTAAATTTGGGCTAAATAATAAATGGGGAAACTTTCCAGCTGTTTCTGCTGCCTGGCGGCTTTCTGAGGAAGCTTTCATGAAAGGCGCTTTGCCATGGGTTAATGAACTTAAAGTCCGTGCCGATTACGGGATTACCGGTAACCAGGATTTTGACAATTACCTCTCGCTTCTGCTTTATGGCGGTGCAGGTTACTTTCCTTATAACGGGCAGTACTATCAGGTGTATGGTCCTTCCTCAAACGTAAACCCCGATTTAAGCTGGGAAAAATCGGTAAATTTTAACGCGGGGATCGATTTTACTATCCTGAATAACCGCATCAGCGGTTCATTAGACTATTACATCAGAACCAACAAAGACCTTTTGGGCTATTATAATGTTCCGGTGCCGCCCAATACACAGGCTACTACCTTCAGTAATGTAGGTACCATGAAAAACTATGGTTTAGAACTCGCCATTAGCGCTGAAGCCATTAAACAAACCGATTTCGGTTATAATATCAATGTTGCGCTAGCCTACAACCGCAACAAATTTATTTCATTCTCCAACGAAATTTATAAAGGCGGCACCTTTCAGGATGTAGCAGGCCTTCCGGCACCGGGCTCTCCCGGAAATATCCAGCGAATACAGGAAGGGCATAGTATTGGCGAATTCTATACCCTGCGTTCTGCCGGCGTAAATGATGCCGGAGCATTGCTGGTATACCGTAAAGACGGATCAATCGTACCAGCCAACCAGGCATCAAATGACGATAAACAATTTGTAGGTAACGGACTCCCAAAATTTATCGGATCCATCGGGAACACTTTCCGTTACAAGCGTTTTGATCTGGGTATCTTTTTACGTGGCACCTTTGGGTACAAGATTTTCAATACTGCAGCTTTCTACATTGGTACGCCATCCAGTCAAAGTGATGCTAATGTGCTCAAATCGGCATACGACAGCAGCAGTAAATACTCCCTGCTCACCAATAGTGCAACCACTTCTATTGCCTCAGATTATTTTCTGGAGAACGGTTCCTTTGTAAAAATTGATAATGTTTCGCTCGGTTACCGCCAGCCACTTGCCAGCAAATATCTCAAATCAATCAGGCTCTATGCTACTGGTCGTAACCTCCATACCTTTACCAGCTTTACAGGAGGCGATCCGGAGGGTGTACCTGTTAATGGTCTCACGCCAGGTGTAAATACCTCTTTAAATTATTATCCTTCAACTCTTCAGCTAATTTTCGGATTACAGGCAACATTCTAAATATAAAACGATGAAAAAATTTAGCATTTTAATCTGCAGCATCCTGCTATCGCTTACACTTACTCCAGGATGTACCAAACTAGACGAACAAATTTATGATAAGGTCGATGCAGCAAATTTTCTCACCCGCAGGGATGATGTAATCAGAGATTTCCTTCGGCCTTTTGAACACGCTTACTGGAGCATTCAGGGTAATGACGTGTATGCCGTAGGCGAAGATTGTACCGATGAGCTGGGCACCTATAACCGCCAGGGCGATTGGCAGGATGGTGGTTATTACCAGCGGATGCACTACCATACCTGGACCCCACAAGATAACTTTACCAACGGGGCATGGCGAAACTTTTACCAGGGTATTGTGCTTTCCACCAACTCGTTACAGGATATGGAAGGCATTGCAGACCCTGCCAAACTAAATGTAACCCCTGCTGAACTCACCGATTTTAAAGCTGAACTGAGAACGCTCAGGGCCTGGTTTTATTTACGTGCTTTCGATTTTTATCGTAATATCGAAATTGTTACCGATGTTAAAAACAGTACCCAGGGAGGAACACAATCTCCTCCTGCAGAAACCTTTGCCTATATCGAAAAAGAGCTGAAGGCAGCACTTGCCGATTTGCCGTTACGGGAACAACTTGGTGAGAATGGCATTGGCCGGTGGACAAAAGCTGGCGCAGCAACCTTACTGGCACGCTTATACCTCAATGCCAAAGTATACATTGGTGTAGATAAATTTATAGAATGCGAAGCGGTTTGCAAAGATATCGTCGCCGGAAAATATGGAAACTATGCCCTTGATACCCGCTGGGATGCACCTTTTGATTATACCAACAAGAGTTTAACTTCCGAGGTAATATACGGTTTCCCTGGCACGCTTGCCCGTACGCACTGGCAATACGATAGCGGGATGTTCTTTTGGGGGATGACTTATGATGCCGCTCCCCTATATTGTGGTTTCACAGATTTCGGAAAGTCAAATCCGCGTTTTGCACTTCAACCCGGACGTGATGTAGACAGTGTGGAATATACGCATCAGCTCGGAAAGCCATTTATTAAGTTCCAGAAATATCCTGACGATATTCGCCTTAAGAAATATAAAAACCTGGGGAACAGCAAGCGTGAAGGAATGTTTCTTTACGGTTATCTTCCTTATACCAAATCTGTAAATGGTGTATCCACTCCTGATACCGTTCGCGGAAATAAAGGCCCATACGCGCTATTTATCCGTGATCAGGTAGGCTTTTTCCTGGACACCAAACCGGGAAAAAAAATTACAGACAAAGAGTCTAATATGAATCATGCAGATCATAATTCGGGGGTTTTTCTGGTGAAATATCCTGTATACCCTACTCCCGATCCCAACCGCATTACTTCTGCCTATGCTGAAATCAGGCTTTCAGAGGTTTATTATACTTTGGCCGAGTGCAGGTACCGGGCAGGTGATAAAGCAGGGGCCGCCGGGTATTTAAACCAGGTAAGGCAGCGCAACTATCCTGCGGGCTCAAACAGTTTGTATAATCCCGCAGGCGATCAGCTAAACGATCAGGAAATGCTCGATGAATGGGGCCGTGAGTTTATTGGTGAAAACCGCCGCCGTACTGACCTTATCCGCTGGGGAGTATTCAGCAAAGGCAGCTGGTGGGATAAAAAACCCGATGCGGATAACCATACTGAGATTTTCCCGATTGGCAGGGATATCCTGAACACCAACACCAAGTTGAAACAAAACCCTGGTTATTAAATAAGATACCCTTTTTTAAAGGTTACAATGGTTAGTTAGAAGCCTGCTGGAACTTACCGCAGGCTTTTTTTCATTGTAAGGTAGATTAGCCAATATATCAGGCAGAGCATGCGCTGATACACATGACATTTGGCCCGCCAGGTGTATATTTTGCAACGGGATACATTATAATCAGACCAGAAAACCAGCTATGCGTGAAATGATAGTGGTAAATATCATATCTTTATTTTTATTGATTGCTTTAGCCTTCCTGACTATGATTTTTGTTGATCTTCCGATCTTCAAATATTTTTATGGCAGGATAAAAAATATAATTTAATCCATTCTATGAAAGCTTTTGTATCCCTGTTATTGTTAAGTTCTGTTGCTTCTTTATCGTTAAATGCACAAGAACTGGATAGCATCAGGTTTAAAGTAGCAACTGCACCCGAATGGACCAATCTGTTTAACAGAACGGATGGCTGGTTCGGTGGCGACGGGATTTACAGCATTGCATTAAACGGGAAGGAATCTTCGCCGCCTAAAGCGAAAAAAACATTGTTTATTTTTAGCGACAGCATGATCGGGAAGGTAAGTGATGGCAAAATGGAGCCTAATGCCGTAATGATCCACAATGCAGTTGCGGTGCTGGATGGTCATGAGCCCGATCCCAATAAAATCAGTTTTAGCTGGAAAAAGGTCAGTCAAAAACCCGAATCTATCTTCGTGCCCAAAACACCATTAACGCAGGCTGGTGACTATTACTGGCTTGGCGATGGTTTTGTAAACCAGGAACTGGATAATGCCACTTTCATTTTTGGTTACCGCATTAAAAGTACAGGTGGTGGTGCTTTTGGCTTTGCCGAAGTGGGCAATACTTTAATCAAAATTAAGGCTGATGAGGCCTTGCCTTTTCAAAATTACGAACAAAAAGATACCCCATTTTATCTCGACCACGATGGTGAAACAGGTTCTTTTGGGGCAGGCATTTATATCAATACCAAACAGGCCGGCGAAGTAAATGCCGATGGTTACATTTATGTATATGGTACTTCCGGAAAAACCAAGAAGCTTTTAGTTGCCAGGGTTCTGCCAAAAGATTTTGAAAACTATAGCAAATGGAGCTACTGGGACGGAGCCAACTGGCAGGCCGACATTAAACAATCGGCAGCGGTAACAGATCAGGTTTCAAACGAGCTCAATCTTTCGCAACTGCCTGATGGACGTTATGCACTGGTGTTTCAGCAAAGCGGTATTGGCAGACAGATTTGTATGCAGCTGGGCAAAACACCTTACGGCCCTTTTGGTAAAGTAATTAAACTGTGGGATACTTCGGAAGCCATTGAGTTGAAATCATTTTTTACTTATAATGCAAAAGCACATCCCAGTTTATCAAAAAAAGGAGAACTACTGATTAGTTACAATGTAAACTCATTCGATTTTTTAAAGGATCTGCAAACACATCCTAATCTTTACCGACCGAGGTTTATCAGAGTAAAATTTGAAGGAATGTAAGATGAGGGGGATTTCAACAGTTACTCTGTTGCCTGCGGCTGCATTAGTTAAGCGATTCAAGCTATCATAGGTATAACTGAAGGTATTGGCCGTACGATTGGTATTATTCAGGACATAAAAATAAAAAGCCTGGTGCTTTTCCATTTTTGAATTGTATTAATGTAATTCAAAATTGCTTCTAAATGGATGCAGGCGCGTTGCCAGAACGAGGATTATCCTGACCAAAATGAAGAAAGTGAACAACAGCTATCAGAGAAATGTAGCTAAATCATACACAACTACATATTCTACACATGCATTGCATTAATACATCGCTAACATAAACGCAAAGTTCTGTTAATGTTTCGGTAACGTGCGCGGGCTAATTTTGCGCCAGCATGAAGGATATATATGTAAGCAAAAGTGATGAAGATTTAATGTCTTTGTTAATTAATGAGGATAGCCTTGCTCTTGAAACGCTGTTTAACAGGTATTATCCGGCCTTATGCAAATTCACTTCCATTTACATCAGAGATTTTAGCAAAGCCGAAGAACTCGTTGCAGATTTGTTTGTGAAATTATGGGACAAGCGGAATGACTTACAAATTAAGTCGATTAAAAAATATCTTTTTGCCTCAGCCAAAAATCTTTCTTTTAATGAAATACAACGTGTAAAATTAAACACGTTAAGCTTAAACGATCAAGAAGATTATTTGAATTATCCTGATGTTTATTTAAACCCGCATGATTTACTGGCCAGCCGCGAATCGTATACCGAAATTATCAGCTTGATTAATTTGCTGCCCGAACGTCAGCGCGAGGTGCTTCTCATGAGCCGGATCGACATGCTTGAAAAAAATATGATTTCAGAGATGTTGGGCATCTCTGTCAGAACCGTAGAAACATTGTTGTATCAGGCAGTAAAAAGCTTCAGGCAGCTGGCAGCCGATCGGCCGGCCATTTAAATGCCAGTTTTAATTCGAGGCAACCGATTCGGGTTGTTAACACTTTATTAATCATAACTTAACCTTTTCAGCTACGTATCTTCTTCGTTTCTCCTGTCTTTACAAATAGAACAGCAGGAATAATGGACCAACATTACTATAAATTAATTGAAGATTACAGCAATAAAACGATCCGAAGCGAAGACCTTACCGATTTATTGATCTGGGTAGAGAGCAGTCAGCAGAACCAGCAGCTTTTCAGGGAAACGCTACAGGCTTTCGAAGCAGCAGATCAGTTTTTGAACAAGCCTGCACATCAGCAGCAAAGCTGGACATCCATTCAGCAGCACCTGGCAAAAAACACCACTGTGCAAACTGCAGTAATTAAAAAAATCAGTTACGGCAGGTACATCAGCATCGCCGCAGCTGCAATCGTTATTTTAATGCTGCCGGTTATCTACCTTACCCTAAACCGTACCAAACCAGTTGTTGCGGTTACTTACCATGAGATCTATAATCCCAAAGGCCAGAAAAGACTTGTAGCCATGCCCGATGGATCAAATATTTACCTGAATGGCGATAGTAAAATCCGCTATGCCCAAAACTTTAATACGGGCAAGAGACTGGTTTATCTGCAGGGTGAAGCTTTTTTCGATGTGCAACACCGCGATAAACAGCCATTTGTAGTTTACACCGGAAAAGTAAGCACAACTGTTTTGGGTACTTCATTCAACATTAATGCTTACCAATCTGCCAAAACAATTAGCATAACCGTTCAAAGCGGTAAGGTTGGGGTTATTGTAAAGCATAACGACAAAGCAGAAGCGGTTAAATTTCTTTTGCCAAACGAACAGCTAAACATCATCAAAGAAAATGGGGCGGCCACAAAAACTACTGTAAACGCTGCTGAGTTTGACAGCTGGCGGGAGTACAAACTGTTTTTTTATAATAAGCCGTTAAGCGAGATTGCTGAAATAGTTGCCAGGGAATATGATGTTAAAGTGGTAATTAAAAGCGAAGCCTTAAATGCAATGAAACTTACCGCAAAATTTAATAAGAGTACTGTAAATCAGGTTATGGAAGTAATTGCCAGGCTATCTGGTGCAAAATATAAAATCTATGAAAACAAGGTAATTATTTATGAACAATAAATTAGGAAAGTAGATATGGAATAAGCTTACAAAAATAAAATGGCCCGAAATGCTGGACACATTCCGGACCCGGAAAACTGTTTAAACTCATTTGAAAAGTAAAACTTAGTAAAGATATGAAAATTAATACCAGATGGATGAAAAACATCCATCAGTATCACTCCAAACTGATCATCATAATGGCATTCATTTTTGTTGGTATGCTCTTGGTCAGCAATGATGCAAATGCACAATCGGATAAGAAAATCTTATTCGAAGCAGACGGAATAACATTAAAAAAAGCTTTTGAAAATGTAGAAAAGCTTAGCGGAAATACAATCGCTTACAACAATACCCAATTAAACGATCAGAAAAAGGTTTACGTTGCCCGTGGTTTACGCCCTGTAAACGAGGTGATGGATCTGCTATTAAAAGGATTACCTTTTAGTTATAAGATTAATGCGAATGGTAGTATTGTTATTACCTCAAAAAATATAGTTTCAGGGAAATTAGCCGGCGTAGTGGTTGATGAAAATAACGATCCGGTACCGGCTGCAACGATTAAAGTAGTTGAATTAAACTTGCTGGGCCAAACCAATACTAATGGTGAGTTTAACCTGAATGTGGCTGCCGGTACTTATACCCTCGAAGCGAGGTTTATCGCTTATGAAATAGCACGTAAACAACAGGTTAAAGTAACTGGCGGTGCTACAACCCAGGTTAATTTTAAGCTAAAGGCGGCTGATAATTCACTAAATGAAGTAGTGGTTACGGCTTTAGGTATTAAAAGACAGGAAAAAGCACTTGGTTATGCCGTAACCAAAATCGATAGTACACAGTTAACTGATGCGGTATCGACCAACTGGACCGACGCTCTTTCGGGCAAGGTTGCGGGTTTGAACCTGATCAGATCGAACAGCGGTCCGGCGGGTTCAAACAAAATTATTTTGAGGGGCGAGAATAACCTTACCGGTGACAATGAGGCTTTGATTGTGTTAGATGGAGTAGTCATCAACAACAGCGGAGGCAGAAGGACTGCAAACGGTTCTGATGGTGTGTATGGTACCGGCAGCGATAATATGCCAGCCGATTATGGGAGTTCGATCAACGATATCAACCCGGAAGACATTGAAAGTGTAACTGTATTAAAAGGCCCCGGAGCTGCCGCTTTGTATGGACAACGTGGTGCAAACGGAGCAATTATCATTACCACTAAATCGGGCAACTCGAAACGTAAAAAAGTGGGCATCAAATTTACTTCTAACGGATCTTTTGAAGAAGTAAACCGCTGGCCGGATTTGCAATATGAATATGGTCAGGGTTTGGACGGGGCTCCCTATTACTCTTACGGCACAACTGCCGATGGTGCAAGTACAAGCGGAACCAGTTCGGCTTACGGACCGCGTTTCGATGGTCAGATGTTTTTTCAATACGATCCGGTTACGCAAACTACAGGTAAAACCAGAACTCCGTGGGTACCTTATAAAAACGAAATCAGAGACTTTTTTAGCACCGGGGAGAATTTAACCAACTCTTTAAGTTTAGATGGCCGTTATAAAAACACCACCGCCCGTTTTTCGATTACCAACCAGAACAACACCTGGATTGTGCCTAAAACGGGTATCGAGCGTACAACAATCACTTTATCAACCAATACAGATATAACCTCGAAGTTAAAAATTGCTACCAAAATCAATTATGGCAACCGTTTTAGCGATAACTTACCCGGCGCAGGTTATGGTAACCAATCTTTAATGTACTGGTTCATTTTCTGGCAGCCAAATGCCAGTATCGATTGGATCAAGAACTATTGGGTAAATGGGAAAGAAAATTTATCAATTAAATATCCCTTCAGCTCATTTCCAGAAAACCCATATGCGGTAGTCAATGAGTTCATAAACCGAACCGGCCGTAACAATGTTACTGCAAATATCCAGGCCAGTTATCAATTCAATAAAGAATTGAGCTTGCTAGTTAGATCGAGTATCGACTATTCTGAAGAAAGACGTGCTCAGGAGCGTCCGTATGATGCGGGAAGCCGTTTACCACAGGGTTCTGTACGTCAACAGCACATCAAGGCCCAGGAAACCAATATCGATTTCTTATTGAGGTATGAAAAAAAGATCAGTAAAGATTTTACGATCAATACCACTTTGGGCGGTAGCCAGTTAAGGAACAAATACAATAAATCAGATCTGCGTGCCGATGGACTTGTGATTCCGAATGTATATGAACTGACCAACAATTTATATCCGTTAATTTCTATTCCCGATACAAGCAGATACAGGATTAATAGTTTTTACGGGGTTTTATCTACCAACTATAAAAATTACTGGTATGTAGAGCTTACCGGCCGTAAAGATTGGAGTAGCGTATTGGCCACAGCCACCAGAACAGACAATGTTGGGTTCTTTTACCCGGCAATCAGTACCAGTTTTGTGCTTTCAGAATTCTTTAAGTTACCGAAGGTAATCAGTTTCGCCAAATTAAGAGCTTCGGTTTCTCAGGTAGGTAGTGGTGGTACTACGCCTTACCGTACCGCCTACACGTATTCTTTAGCCGCCAATGGTACCTATCCGGACAGTTCACTAGTAAACCCAACTATTTTACCGAATGAAAATTTAAAACCTTTGAAAACTACTACCTATGAGGTTGGTACTGAGGTAAGTTTATTTAAAGGCAGATTAGGCTTTGATGTTGCTGTTTATGCCGGAAATACCAAAAACCAGATTTTAACCAGGATTGTAGATCGTTCTTCTGGTTTTAACCAGGCCCTGATCAATGCCGGACAGGTAAATAATACAGGTGTTGAGGTAGCGTTAAACGGAACACCAATTAAGACAAAAGGTGGCTTCAAATGGACCATGAACGCCACTTTTGCTTCCAATTCCAATGTCATTAAAGCATTGTCTGATAGTTCGATCATCCTGCGTACCGGTCCGGTAGCGGGTGGCCAGATTGTGGCAAAAGTTGGTGGCAGTATGGGCGACTTATACGGTAGAGGTTACGTACGCGATCCGCAAGGAAATGTGGTTTACGATGCAACAACCGGCTTTGCTAAAATTACCAATGATGTAGTTTACTTAGGTAATACCATGCCTAAATATAAATTCAGTATTGGAAGCACGTTCGCTTATAAAAGTTTGAGTTTAAGTGTATTGTTCGATGCACAGGTAGGTGCAGTTGCACACTCTTTGTTAAACTACAAAATGGTAGAGCAAGGTAAACTAACCAGCACTTTGCCGGGAAGATATAATGGCATTATTGGTAATGGTGTGGTGCAGCTCGCTGATGGCTCTTATGTGCCCAACACTACTGTAGCTTATGATATTGACGAATATTACCGTTCACATATGGGCGCTGATAATGCTGAAGGAAGTACATTCAGTACCGATTTTATCAAATTCAGGGAAGCTTCTTTAAATTATAAGTTTAATCCTAAATTTTTAAGAAAATTAGGCCTTTCTTCTGCAACTTTTGGTGTGTACGGACGTAACCTTTTTATCTGGTCGCCATGGCCAATGTTCGATCCCGAATTTGGTACGCTTAGTGGTTCTGATATTGTGACAGGTTTCGAAATCGGTCAGTTTCCCTCAACCAGAACTTATGGTTTCAATTTATCAATAGGCATATAATCTTTTAAAAAAATGAAAAAGAATCTATATAAAGTTATTGCAGTTTTAGGTGTGTCTATGACCACACTTTCAGCTTGCGATAAAAACTTTCAGGAGGTTAATATCGATCCGATCAATATCCTCACTTCTACCCCAGATAAATTATTGGCTCCGGCTTTGGTCAATTCCCTTACCCCTGGCATGATGCGTAACCGTAACTTCAATAACGAGCTCATGCAAGTTACAGTTAGCATTAGCGATGGAGAGGGTACTGTTTTCAGATATGAATACCGGAATACCTATTCAGATTATCTCTGGAATGCCTGGTACATACAGTTAACCAATTTTAAAGATATTTATAAACAGGCCGGAAAACCCGGCACGGAAAATAAATCTTACCAGGGTATTTCTTTGGTGTGCCAGTCGTGGATATACTCTATGTTATCTGATACTTATGGCGACATCCCCTATTTTCAGTCCAATAATGCAACGGGTGGCGTTTTAGAACCCGCCTTTGATAAACAGCAGGCTATTTACCTGGATATGTTTAAAAAACTGGAAGAAGCAAATACTTTATTAACTGAAGGAACTGCTATTACACCTTCAAGCGATCCAATCTTTAAAGGCGACATCGCAAAATGGCGAAAATTCTGCAATTCCTTATATTTAAGGTTATTGTTAAGGGTTTCGGGTAAAACAGAAGTAGCTGCGCAGGTAATTGCAAAAATTAAAGAGATTGTAGATACCAATCCTGCAAAATACCCTATCATGGCCAATAATGCAGAATCGGCCACTTTAAAATGGACTGGTTTAACCGGAACCGATCCCTTTGTTAATCCATATGTAAATGGCGTAAGGGTACAGGATTTCAGATCGCCAGCCATTGGAAGCTTTTTCATTGAGCGCCTGGCAAACTGGAATGATCCGCGCATAGATATCAACAATGCCAATGGCTATGCAAATAACGGTATCAACCGATTGGGTATCTCACAGGGACCTGGCGGCTTTGTAGGGGTGCCAAGTGGCTATGCTATTGGTGCCGGCGTGGTTAAACAAGCCTATTTCTATTCTTATGATCAAACCAGTTCAAGTGTAGCAATTGGTGCAAGATCTTTGCAACAATCGGCACAAACCGGAATATTAATGAATTATGCCGAGGTTCAGTTTATTTTAGCCGAAGCTGCATTAAAAGGTTATATCGGTGGCTCGGCAGAAAACTATTACTATGGTGGTATGACCGCGGCGATAAACTATTGGGTACCCAATTTTCCTACCTCTATTACCAGTCCCGTATTTACCAAGTATGTGAATGAGGCAGATATCGACTGGTTAAATACAGGCTCAACTGAAGATAAGCTCGAACAAATTCATGTACAGAAGTATTATGCATTATTTCTGGTAGACATGCAACAATGGTTCGAATATCGTCGTACGGGGCACCCCGTGCTGCCAAAAGGCCCAGGTTTAAGAAACGGCGGTGTAATGCCTGCAAGGATGACTTACCCTGTTTATGTTCAATCTGCAAACCCAACAAATTACCAGGCTGCTGTGGCAGGGCAAGGGCCAGATGTAATATCAACAAACGTTTGGTGGCAAAAACCCTAATTCGGAAGTATTAAAATTATTAACATGAAAAAGATATTATTATATAGCATTCTTTTATTTACCGTTCCTTTTATATGGTGCGGTTGTAAAAAATCGAATTATCCGGGAGGTGTTGTCAGTAACTATATTCCGCTTTTCGATTTGAGAAGCCTTTACAAAGGTGAGGATGTGACTTTGAGTACAGATAACATGTTTGGCGCTAACAGCATTGCCGCCGTAGTTATTTCAGATCACTCTGGTAAAAACCTGCCTGAAGGTATCCTTATTGTTCAGGATCGTATCCGGTTAAATGAATTGCGTGGTATTCAAATCCCTATAGGAACAGAAGCTGCTAAATACGTGCCTGGCGATTCTGTTCAGATAAACGTAGAAGGCGGTGTGTTAAAACGCGTTAACGGTAACTTACAAATCACTAATGTAAGTCCATCAGCTGTTAAAAAAGTAGCATCAAACCGAACAATTGCCAAAAACAGAGTTCCCAGCAGTTTTATTCTTGCTAATCCTGATAAATACGAAAGTACGTTGTTGGCAATTGTAAAGGGTGGTTTTGATCCCCTCCCTACACCTACCGATATCTTATCGGGTGATAAAAAATTAAATGATGGTTTTGGCGACATTACTTTACATACAGCTGCCAATGCAACTTTTGCAAACAATAGGCTGCAGTTTTCGGCTAACTATTATGGGATCATCATCAATAAAGTGAATAGCACAGGAGACCTGGTTCCAGAGCACCACATGAGAACAATAAAAGATGTAATTACCTTAAGTTCAACGCCGGAAATTCCTGACTTCATTATCTCAGGGTGGATTCCTGATCCTAAAGGAACCAATGCTAACAACAATTACATCCAGTTTATCGCAACAAGAGATATCGATTTTGCAGCTACGCCATTTTCAGTAGTGACCACAAATAATGCCGGCGCCTCAACACCAACAGGTTTTCCTGCAAATGGTTGGGCCACTGGTGGGCTCCGCACCTATAAATTTAATTTAACCAGCGGATCAGTGAAAAAAGGAGGTTATTTTTACGTGGGCGGAACAGGCAAAATGATTAACAGTTCGAATTCGACCCCAATTCCTGCAGCGCAATACATCAGGGCAATTAACTATTCTACCACTGCAGGTGATGGCTTCGGTTCGATTACCAATACCTTACTAGCCAATAGTGGTAATGCCTACGGTATTGCCGCATTTAAAGGCACAACCGTTACATCTACCACCAGACCAATGGATGTGGTATTTATACACAACGGAGGCAGTTTATTTACACCAGGTCCGCCTGCCCAGGGTTATTTAATTACCAATACCGATTTTTATGATGTTTATGATCCTTTAGAGGTCGATATTTCCGATTCCAACAAAGGATATCAACCCTATTACCTACAAGGAACCAATACACTCAAGTTTAATTACCATAATAATAGCGTGGCAGATTTGGGCTGGTATTATAAAGCCGGCGGGGTTTATAGCGTAACATTAGGTAAATGGGTTAAAGCCAGAAGCATGAAATATATTATTTTATCGAAAGTTGCTCCCGTTGCTACCATGGCTACCATAGAAGATGATAATGTTGTGATCAATTATGGTGCTGCCGGTGAAGAAATAAGCAGAGATACTATTCCACCTACCAGAATCAAATAATATTTTGTTAACAACGGAAAATACCCAGGCATTCATATGTTTGGGTATTTTTTATTCCATACCTTGCCCGGTTAATGCTCCTCGCTTTCAGGTCTAAACTTATTTAAAGCTTAAGAAAGGCTTTCATTAACCCAAAAAGTTTTATTTAGTTGGTTTTGGAATGGTTTAGAAAAGGGAAAGTTAATTTTAATGCTCGTTACCGGATCATTCTGGAGGTAGGTTTAGTGGGCTTATTGGTGGAGTGTTCAGGTTATTTTAAGGATGCTCTTCCTCAGCAGAATTCTGCCGTTTATTTCCGAAGGTTATCAGCTGGGGGGTATACCGATAAAAAAGCTTTTTGCCCGGAGCATTTAAGCGGCTTTTGTGGTGGAAAGGAAAAAGCAGCTGCAGGGTAAAAAAGCAGTCGTAGATTTGGCAGGTTTTCCTCCGGCATAATTGCTATCTTAGGCCAGATAGAGCAGATACGATGTTTAATACTTTCAAGGGTAAAAAAAGTAGCATTCAGAATGATATTGCAAAGGTGAAAGTGGCTAAGGTGCAGTTGAGTTTGTTTTAGGTCAGTAAGGTTTTTGTGGAGATTATTTGAGTCAGTTAGTTTATAAACTGCTCCTCCTTTTTGCAATTCACAGCTGACCGTAAAGCGAGATAAATCTGACTTTTTTGGTAGAAATGTCAGGATAGTGAAATATTGATAATGCCCCTCACCTTTCTGGCCTGCCTGGTTTGATTTTTGAATAGTGCCCGGTATGAAAAAGTATCTTCCATTTTTATTTGCAACTGCGGTTTCGCTGGTAGCTATTTTGTCCTCTTTCACACTGGCCGATCCGGAATTAGGAATTTCTACTGCTCTGCTAAGCTGGGTGAGTTGCTTCTGGATCATTTCCGGTAGTAGAAAAAACCGCAACTGTCTTTCTTAATTTGTATTCCAATAAATCCTGGCTGCCGCAGGAGATCCTGGCGGGTGGCCCAAAAGGCTTCGGCATTCCGCCCCAATAGCCCATAATTTGGCTTATCTTGTCAAGATGCGATTATGCTTGAATAATGAGCATATATCCCTAAAAGTTATTTCTTCCCCAATTTTGGCAGGCAGCAATTGCTTAGCAGCGTTGCAGAGGCAGATTGGCAGCAGCATTCATCGGTTCAGGGAGGAGCTTTAAGCTAAGCTGTAGTTCTGCTGCGCTATTACTTATTCCTTTTTTTATAAAACTTCTGCCTGTTATGGCGGTTTAGTTAGTTATGAAATCTAATTTTGTCATCTTAGGAGGAACCGGTCATATCGGATCGGCTCTGGCCGAACAACTTTTAAAACAGGAGAAATCTGTGCTCATTATCGGGCATAACGAGGAGAAAGCGGAAGTTTGGAGGAGTCGGGGCGCAGGTTTTGAGACTGCGGATGTGCTGGATAGCGAAAAACTACATGAGCTTTTTGGACTGGCTGATCGTCTTTTCATTTTAAATCCGCCTGCATATCCTGGCAAGGATGCTGAGGCACAGGAGCGAAAACAAGTTCAGAGCATACTCAGTGCACTAGCAGGGCTAAAGCCCGAGCAAATTGTGATGGCCTCAACCTATGGCGCCAGGGATGAGGAAGGGATATTTGATCTGGGCACCCTTTATGCGCTTGAGCGGGGACTCAAAGCCCATGAATCTCCCCTTGCCATTATTAGAAGTGCTTATTACATGAGCAATTTAGATATGCCTGCGGAAATGGCGATTGAATCCGGAAAATTTGATACGCTGTTGCCTGCTGACTTTAAATTACCGATGGTCTCGCCTGTCGATATCGGTCATTTTGCGGCGCAAGTAATCAATGAGATGCGGACGGGAACTTTTTATATTCAGGCAGCCGGGGAGTATAGTGCAGCAGATGCGGTGGGTATATTAAATGATATCCTGGATAAAAATATCAGGGCAAACGAAATTCCTAAAAAAGATTGGGCCGCTTATTTGCAGAAGGCAGGATTCTCTGCTGCTTCAATCCGCTCATTTACCGGCATGACTGAGCTTACCATAAATGAAAAATTTAAGGCCCCGGATCCTTACTTTGGAAAGACCACGCTGGAGCATTACCTCAGCGGGCTGGTGCAAAAATCATCGGTCAAAAGAAGCTGATTAAACGATGTCTTAGGGATAACAAAGCCGCCCAAACTGGCGATTTCATCCAGAAGGATCCTCAAACATCACGTAGTCATATTTCATTCAAGCGCTGTCTTTTTGTTTTAACCCGACCTCCGCATCGCTTTCCTTTTCAAGCGGGGTCAGTTGCCTGCTAAACAGCCTTTGCTTTTTATTCCGGAGTTTGCTGCCGCTCGATTTTTTCCGAATAGCCATCGCTCCAAAATATCCTGATGTTCCGGTACTGCCCGTTCCCGAGCGATTCAAATCGTACCTGGTAATCTTTCCCGACCTGATAAAAATCCTTTTCAATCGGTACCATAACAGCTGGAGCGATATTCTTCTGATTTACATCCCTGAAGAAAAGTTGTCCACCTTTGCCGGTAATCTCAAATTCTGCAAACCTACCTGTAAAAGAGTCTAAATTAGTTTCAGTGATCCTGACAGAAGAAAGCATCGATTTGTTGTAATTGATTATCCACACCAAAACATCTTTTTCTTTCCCGGTGGTTTTAGCAATTTTATCCGACAATATTAAATTGTGGGCGGTGGTCAAAGGATTCTCCATTGTGCTAACATCAGGAATCACTCCTGTCCCTTCCCAGTCAGTTCCAGTTTTCGCATTTTCTGTTCGCTGATAAGGTATAAATCCTACAAAGCCATTACCTAAACTAAAGCTACGGGTTAGATGTGCTCCTCCACTGGTTGGGCTTCCCACTACCGTTGCTCCCCTTTGCTGTTGTAATACATATGCAAATCCTTCACCAGCGGAGTAAGTATTTCTCCCGGTCAGCAAATACACGGGCATATTAAGATGTATGGGGTTACGATTGGATTTATATCCCTTAACATAGCTGTTAGTCCATTTGTTACCGATCCTGCTATAGGACCGGCCAATGTTTGTCTTTTGCTGAAAAAAATAAGAAAGTATCTCTCCTGAAGCTTTTCCATTGCCACCGCGGTTCGAACGCAGGTCAATTATCAGGGCCTCGCAATTGACAAGATAGCCCATTACCGAACCAAGCGTTTTGCTAAAATCTTTATTGGGTAACGCAAATCCGTTGAACTCCAGGTAACCAACGTTACCTGGTAGCATTTCAATCTTTTTGAAGTAAAAGTTCTTCTTCTTTTCACTTTGCAGATCAGTAACCAGCTGTGTTGGCCTGCTATTGTAACTCAATATTTCTTTCTCAAGTGAAGGATTGTAAACAATACGAAAATGTTTATTGTTGAGTACGGACTGCAATTGCTTGAAAAGTGTACTTGCAAGCAAATTCGGATCAAGTATGTTGTCATACGAACCACTATCAATTTTGGAATGTAAAAACACCGAAGCATATTCTGCTTTTTCCGGAAAAACGTAATTCGTCACCAGAGCGGCCCCCAATTGTTTAATAGTCTGATGGATCTGCTCTTTGGAAAGCTGTGTTGACTGCTGAGCTAAGGCCCCCATGCACACAAACAAGAGCATCGAAAGTATTACTAAATTCCTTTTCATAGTTTTTTTTTAGCAGGTATGGATTGATTTTATCTTAGTTGCCGGAGCGCTCAGCTTTGAATGAAGTGTTCCTTGTGATCCGGCTGAGTAAATCATCCAATAGTACCAATTCATCTTTGCTCAAAGTATCAAGTGCGGTATTTCGGTTAGTCTCAATTACCGGCTGAATAACTTCTAAAATAAGTAGCCCTGTTTCTGTTAAATCCAGTAAAGACCTACGCCTGTCATTACTGTTGATATTGCGGATCAGAAATCCCTTAGTAACCATCAGTTCAATCATGCGGGTTATAGAAGCCATATCTTTAAAAACAGTTTTGGCCAGTTCGTTTTGTGGAGTTCCGGGATTTTCCTGTATGGCCTTCAGCAGCAACCATTGGTCAATTGTGATATCGATGCCGGCTGCTGTTATGTTGTGCTGGGCGTATTGCCTGTAACTTTTTATTGCACGTTCAAGTGTATAAAAAATGATGTCCTCTAACTTTTCCATATTTTATTGACACAATAATAATTGATATGTCAATTAAATGCAAATTTTTATTTTGTTATGATATTGGATATTTCGGCAAAAGTGTAGGCGCTGATTTTTGGATCAATATTTCTTCGCTCAGCAATTCCTTTTAATTCTTTAAGTTCAGGCCAGATAAAGGGCTCAGCAGTTTAAATGTTACTTGATATGATCTTGGATCCGTCGGATGGGATTTGAGGGCTTCTTTTGGAGGGATATTTAGCTTTGCTCTTTAAATTATGCTTTTCCGATCTTTAGGAAAGCGTGTGCTATCGTCATCTGACCGGATGATTGGGAGTGTTTCCTCGTGGAAGAAAATTTGAGATCGAGGCCTGTTTTTGTTCAGAGGGAAAGGGACAATTTAGGCAGCCGCCCTGGCAGTCGAATTTGCGTACAGCTTGGTCCGAAACGGACTGTACAGTTTCATTGAAATATGCAATCTGGCCAGCACTACAGTAATCTACCAGGCTTTAGCAGCTGAATTTCTAAAACAGAAAAGCGCAGTCCACGCACTAACCAGGCTGCACTCTTTTCAATCAAAATAACTGAACTTAACCCTCCTGATCAGCTCTGAGGCATTTGGGGAAACTGCTTGCTCCACATTCCAGAATACATTCCACCTAAGCCCAATAGTTCCTCGTGGCTTCCCTCCTCAATGCGTTTGCCTTCTTTTAGTACCACAATCTTATCGGCATTGACCACTGTACTCAACCGGTGTGCAATCAATATAATCGTTTTCCCCTGTTCCCTAAGTAGGGAAATAGCGTGATGGATATGCTCCTCGGATGAAGAATCGAGTGAAGAAGTAGCCTCATCGAGTATCAGTATCTCCGGGTCACGGTAAAGTGCCCTGGCAATAGCCAACCGCTGGCGCTGTCCACCCGATAAATTGGTTGCATTTTCACCAAGATAGGTATCAAAACCATTGGGCAGGCGCTCTATAAAATCCATGATGTGCAGTTGGGCGCAGATACGGATGATCTTTTTCATGTCTGGTTCCATGTCCCCGACAGCAATATTCTCGATTACGTTCCCGGCAAAAAGATGTACATCCTGTGGCACGACGGCAACCAGTTTGCGCAGCGATTCATTGGTAAGGTAATTGATGTCAAATTCCCCGATCATGATATTACCCGACTGCAAAGGATAGATATTCTGCAACAAGGAAAGCAGTGTAGTTTTTCCCGAGCCGCTTTCGCCCACAACAGCCGTGATTTTTCCCCTGGGTACTTGCAGATCAAAACCATCAAATACCGTTACCCGCGTTCCGTACCTGAAATGTACATTCCTGAATACGATATCGCCAATCATATCCGGGGTAAGATCAGTCTTGTTTTCTATTTTTTCACGTTCCAGGTCCATGATCTCAAAAAGCCTGTCGGCAGCGATACGTGCATCCTGAAATACTTTGTTCATACCGATCAGGCTGATCACCGGCCCAGTAAAATAGCCGATAATGGCATAAAACGATAACAGCTCTCCCGGGGTGATCATATTCTGCAGTACAAAACCCGCGCCCGCCCAAAGGAGGATTACCGCAAAAATACTGGAGATAAAACCACTGGCATTCCCTACCAGAAGCGAATTGGTACCTGAGGTATATACGGTTTTTAGCAGGTTAATAAACCTGATCTCGGTCTTCAGATTGGAAAAATTCTCCAGTCCGAACCGCTTGATGGTACTCACCGCATTTACCGATTCTACCAGCTGGTTTTCCAGCTCAGCGCTTTTTTCCATCAACTGTCGCTGGGTAGCCTTATTCAGCCGGTTGGATATATAATAAATGAGTGCATACAAAGGAACGACGGTGAGCATAATCAGCGCCAGTTTCCAGTAATAGGTGAACATTAGGGCAAAGGAAAAGATCAGGATAAAAACATTGACGGCAAAGCCAACCAGTACATCATTGATAAACGCCCTGATCTTTACCGCATCGTTCATCCTGGAAATGATTTCACCCACCCGCATGGTATCAAAAAATGCCTGCGGTAATCTTAAAAGATGCTTATAGTAACCTAAAATGAGCCTGGCATCAATCTGCTGCCCGGTCTTGATGGTTAGTAGCGTTTTTGCATAATTGATAAAGATCTGTACCAGAATGATGATGATCATGACCGTACCCATCAGGTTGAGCAGGTTCATATTTCCCTCCGGGAGCACATTGTCTACGATCTTCTGCAGGAATATTGAGGTAGAAAGCCCCAGTATGGTATAAAATACTGCTCCTATCAGTACCTGTAACAGTACCGATTTATGCGGCATTAAAAGATACAGAAACCTTTTTTCCAGCGAAATCCGCTCGGTTCCTGCAGTAAAATCGTCTCCAGGTAAAAGCATAATCAGCACACCGGTCCATTTTCCCCTGAACTCATCCGGTGTCAGCCTTTGCATTTCGCCGTAAGCCGGATCCATCACCTCTACATAGGATTCGGTAATGTGGTACAGCACGATATAATGGGCAATGTTGTTGTGGTTCACATGTGCAATAACCGGCAGCGGAATGGTAAAAAGATTATCATAAGCTGCTTTGACACCCTTTGCCGAAAAACCGAGCCTGGCCGAGGCTTCTATCAGCCCCAGTACATTGGTTCCTTTCTTATCGGTGGAAGCATATTGGCGAATACGCGCAATGGGCATATCCAGTCCGTAATGGATGGCGATAGATGCCAGACATGCCGCACCGCAATCGGTTACATCATGCTGCTTGATAATGGTTTTCCTTGTCTTTTTACCGGACCAAAAGCCCTTAAAAAACTGTTTGATGCTTTTCATAGACCTGCCTGCTGTTTTGTTTTACTTTCCGGGATGACATTCGGGTTCAGCCAATCATCCGCCTTATCATATAATAATTGGAAAAGGGTCCTTCTGGTTACAAAAAAACGCGCCTGGAGTGTCATCCCTTTTTTGATCCTTCCCAGATAGCCGTTACGCAGCTTTAAACTGTTTTTATCTAACAAGCACCTCACCTTAAAAAACGGCTGTGCGCCGTTTTGCATAAAAACGTCGCTGGAGATGGAAATTACCCTGCCCGTTGCCAACCCCCACTCGTTATAATTATAGGCATCGATCTGGAAACGTGCCTTTGTGCCCACATGCAAAAGTCCGATATCTTTGGGCTGAACGTAAGTTTCGGCAATCAGGCCTGAGTCAGGTGATATCTCGCCCAGAATCTCATTAGCTGAAATCGAACTGCCCGGCTGGATGCCTTTTAGTTGCTGCACGGTACCGGTAAGCGGCGCCTTGATCGTATAAAATTCCTTTTCTTCCCGATACTGTCTGTCCTTACTCCCAAGCTGCTGCCTCTGGATATTTAACTGATTGAGTTCGGTTTGCCATTTACTTCCCTGCTCTTCCCCGATCAGCGAGAGTTCATTAAACACATTGTCTTTTTTAAGTTTTACCTCATCGTATTCCAGCGCAGAAACGGCCTTTCTTTTGTAGAGATAAGCATAGCGGTCATAATTTTTATAGGCCAGTTGATAACGGGCTTTTGCCTCGGTAACCCGCTGCATAAAAAGGCTGTACTGCTGACCGTAAACCCCTGATTTAAGCGGCAGTTTCTTAGACCAGTCATTTCTGCGGTAAGCATTAATTAGCAAGCCCAGGTCATACAGCTGATCTTCGACATCTTGCTGCTGGAACTCATTAAGTTCGCCCTGACTTTCGATATTCTCTTTTTTAATGGTCAGCAGCACCTGCCCTGCCCTGACATGCATATTTTCCTCGATAAAAAGCGAATCGATCCTACCAGCTACCAGAGGCTTGATCTCATTGCGCTCAGCAGCGGGCCTAAACAGCCCTGTACTTTTTACATTCACATCTACCCGGATCAGGAACATGGCCAGAAAAGCTGCGATCAAAACGGCGAGCATCACCTGATAGATCACCTTGGTGTAGGAATTATGGGTATGAAAATGGTATTCGGCCGTATTTTCAATAACCTCTTTCGGGAATATGTATTTATCGCTGTCCATAAATTAATTTCAATTGCCAATCCATAGCTATCGCCTTGAAACCGGTGACAGCCGGCAAGCCCTATCTTAACAGGATTGTCATTTTATTGTTTTAGCCAAACCATCCCAGCCCCAGATCGATATCCTTTCCAATGGAAAGCGTTGTACTGCTCTGATGGTCCCCATAAGCATTCTTAAAAGTGATACTCAACAAACTATCGGCACCTGCACTGAGCAAAATGCCAAAACCCGCCGCATTCCCGCTTTGTAAAGCGCCACCACTAATCTGGGTTAATTCTTTTTCTGTTAGGTTTTCCATAAGGTCATATTTATTAAAAAAGAAAAAGGAGGATAAAAAATTTACCCCCCTAAATCTAGTATGAACTGGTAATTATCTGCTTAATGATTCGAACAGGCCTTTTAAACTACCACCGATGTTGTTCCCGATAGAAAAGGAGCTGGCACTTGATTCATCACCATCCCTGCTTTCGGTCTGGAATGACAATAAATTGCCGATACCGATCGATCCCAATAAACCGCCTGAATTTGAAGAATCATTGTTTCCAAACAGGCCGCCACCATTAATCTCTTTCATTTCTGTTAAATTCAATTCCTGCATTTTCATAATAAATAGATTTAATTTTGCCTACTCTTAAAGGTTTTCGGCTTCCCCTTATTATAACAAACGCATCTTTTACAAATACGGATGTGCCTAAAAGCCTGTTTTCAACAACGACTCAGCGTACATTAACCATAGTGGTTGTCGATAAATTAAAACAATTAACCGCTACGAGGTGTTAATGCGCACAAGTGGCTAAAAACGAGCGCATAAAAAAGGACTTCCGAAGAAGTCCTTTTTATAAAATTGAGTTTTTACGTCAAATTAGCTGGTTAAGCTTTTGAATAATCCTTCCAAGCTTCCACCGATGTTATTCCCCAAAGAGAACGAGGTTTTACTCGATTCATCACCGTCGTGCGTTTCGTTTGAAAATGATAACAAGTTACCAATGCCGATCGATCCCAAAAGACCGCCCGAATTTGACGAATCATTACCACCTAATAAACCACCACCGTTGATTTCTTTCATTTCGTTTAAATTTAACTCTTGAAGTTTCATAACGTTTCTAATTTTAATAATGCCTACTCTGTTTGAGGTTTTCGGCGACTCCTTTTATTCCATCCTTGCGGACTCACTATAACAACGGCCGCAAGCCTCGATAAGTTTAAGGTTTACAAGCGCCGCAGCGAATAACTTAATCGCACCTGTTGTCTCTTCAATCATACTAGAAACTTAAAACATACGTTTTCACGCGCGAGATTCGCAATCTCCTTCAGAACGACACGCGCTAAACATAAATATTGGTTAGGGATTAATTTTTGTTTCGGTTTTCTTTAAATATTTCTTAAGTACCAAATCGTTTCTGCCAAAATCATTGAACATTTTGTTCTAAATTAATTAAAAGTTGCTGTTGAAATGAACTGTGAAAATGAACACAAATTGATTGTAAAACCTAAAAAAACGGTCTTAAAAGGCACAAAAAAGCCCTTCAGGTTATCCTGAAGGGCGATTTTTTGTCAGTGGGCCTAGCTGGGTGTTTGACACACCACTTCCTATCTGATTTACGTTTAATCGCAGATTTGGCTAAAAATATTTCAGATGTAGATAAATAGCAGAATGTTTAATTTTTGGATTAACTTGCTTCTAAGTTTAACAATATAATCTTAGCTTTTTAACAGACTGGGTATTTCGGCAAAAGTGTAGGCGCTGATCTTTGGATCAATATTTCTTCGCTCAGCAATTCCTTTTAATTTTTTAAGTTCAGGCCAGATAAAGGGCTCATCAGTTTAAATGCTACTTGATGTGATCTTGGATCCGTCGGATGGGATTTGAGCGTTTCGGGGCTTCTTTTTTTTGGCGGGGGCGATATTTAGCTTTGCTCTTTAGATTATGCTTTGCCGATCTGTAGAAAAGCATGAGCTATCACCATCTGACCGGATGATTGGGAATGCTTCCTGGTGGAAGAAAATTTGTGGTCGAGGCCTGTTTTTGTTCAGAGGGAAAGGGACAATTTAGGCGACTCCCGGCGGCCAGATTCGTATACAGTTTGGCCCGAAACGGACTGTACAGTTTTAGTGAAATATGCAGTATAGTTGGTAATTTAGACGGATAAAGAACCAAATGCTTTTTTCTATACGGCTGTTCAGTACGGTTCAAACTTCAGCGGAAGCGAAATTAGATAGAAGTCATAAGAATTTTTTCGCAGAAATTCCATAAAAAACCTGCTGATACCAATCGGGTTAATTTACTATTGTACTTAACCAAAAACTATGCGAGTATAAAAGTTGATAACGATAGTGCTTTGATTGTTATATCATTTCAAGATTGAATGTAAAATATGTTGAATTAGAAGAATATTGCCAGAAATTATTTTGTATTAATCTTTACGAGGTGAGCGGCAACTTTAATCATATAATTTTTAAAATCACCTGAAACAGTCTCTGGTTTAAACGCTATTTGCTTAACTGGTTCTTTAAAAAGTAAACCGTACCAAATTAGTCCGCCCAAATATTTTCCGGCATCGTTGGCATGATTGGGATCGAAAGCTAACTCCTGTTTATTCCAGAAATAGCCTACATTAATAGAATTGGTTTGATCTGGAAGATTTGGTGCTAACAGATGTTCGAAATCGAAATCTGCATCTTTTTTATACCCATACTTTTTACTGGTGGCTACTTCCTCAAACGCATCGCCAACAGGCAAAATTCTGGCATTAAATTGTTTTGCTAATTTATGATAGGCCGCCTGCGATCTTTGCCACATTTCCTTTTGATTTTTAGCTGATTGAGTTTTGTCTATTCTCCCAAACTTCTTTGCATCAGTGCGATAAGCCCAGGTTTGATGAATTACAATTTCAGCATTAGGCTGAAGTTTCTTAATATAGTCAACAAGTTTTTGTGCATATGGGTTATAGCTTGATGAATCGCCGGAAAGGTATGAATATTGCTGAATGGTAACTACATCCCAGATACCTTTTGACAATAGCATTTTTAACGATTTGCCGCCATACGGCTTTCCTTTTGTATCGGTTGAATCCTTTTCAAATTTTTCTACATAGCTCCAATGCTGCTCCAAAGAATGTCCACCAAGCTCTGCCCTGCCAATAATTAATGTTTTACCTTTTTCTTTGGCTATTTGAGGAAGAAAAGTTGTTGCATTTTGCGAAAAACTATTTCCGATTACAAACAAGCGTAAGGTGTTATTGCCGGTTTGGCTGAAAGCATTAAAGCTAAAAACCAGCAAAAAAAACAGTATACTGCTGCCTTTAAATTTTAAAAAATTTGATTTCATTTAAATGTATTTTTATTTCTACCTCGCTTTTGGATGGGCTTTCATGTATTTGTAGATTTCTACTCCGGAAAGTAAGAATGCACCCACTCCATACACCTCTGTACTATTTGCATCTACTTTATCTGGGCTGGCACCAATTGGCTGAACATAGCCTAACTTACCGTCCGGATGAACTGCAGAAGTTAATGCCACCCACGATTTTTTAACAACGGGCAAGTAAGTTTTTTCATCTAATAATCCCTTATTTAATCCCCAGGCCATTGCATAACAGAAGAATCCCGTTCCGCTCATTTCTTTAACTGGAAAGCTAGCCGGATCTAACAAAGAGGCATGCCAACTGCCATCAGGCTGCTGTAATCTAACAATTCTGGCCAGCATATCTTTATATAGTTTTATAAATCTTTCCCGATCGTGATGGTTTTCAGGCATATTTTCTAATACCCGTACCAGGCCTCCGAGTACCCATCCATTGCCTCGCGACCAAAATACTTTAGCTCCATTCTTCTCTTTTTTATTGAAATAACTTTCATCTCTGAAATATAAACGCTCAGCCGGATCGTACAAGAAATCGGTGGTTTTCCACCAAAGTTTACTGGCCATATCCAGGTATTTTTGATTACCCGTTGCTGTACTCAAATACGCCAAAGATGGTGGTGCCATAAAAAGCGCATCGCACCATGCCCACTCCCGTTTCTGAATATTGTTTCGCCAGTTTAATGGCTCATCATGGGGAGCTGCGACAATACTATCGGCTAAAAGTGTGAAAGGTGTAATCATTTTCTGCTCTCTGTATTTGCTGTATAGCTGTGCATACGTTTGTCCTACACAATAATCATCAGCATAAAAACGAATGTGTCCGGTATTCCACCCTACATCATTTCCGATATCAACCAAGGCTTTGAGGTATTTTTCATTGCCTTTCATATTTCCTAAAGCGAAAATCCCGGTGTAACAAGCGCCATTGGTCCAATCTGCCTTGCGATGATTAAAACCTTTGGTATGCCAGGTATTAAATTGCCAATCGGCCACGCGCTTCATTATCTTAGCAATGTCTTCGGTTTTAAAGGATGAATCTCTGCTATCTGCAACGTTGGCAAAGCCAGTAAACCAAGTACTACATAACATGGCTATCGAGAAAAACATCAGCTTTATTTTGAAATAATTCATTTGTGTAATCATCATTTTATTATTTTACTTCTTCAATTTTTAGAACAACACTTTTGCGGTTTGAGTTTACTTTGGGATTAAAACCAATCGTCATCAAAAACTCACCCGAGTAAACGGTTTCAGCATTAATATTGCTTTTGGTATCTGGGTAAAGGTTAATTTCGGAAAGTTTATATTGCTTTTTGGCATCTAAACCTTTTAATTTAATAGGCTCTTTCGAGCCTTTCTCATAACGGTTATTTACAAGATAGTTAAACACCACGCCACTGGATTTATCGGCGCTAATGTACATGATTGAAGCCACATCACGTTGCCATGGATCGGACAGGCGGTATTGATCGCCATGCCAGACAATGTCTTTTATTTCGTTGTAAGCTGTTACTGTTTGCTGGCAAAATTTAAGTTCTTTCTCATCAAGCTTAGCCATATCGATATCGAAACCCAGTTTGCCCATCATCGCAACATCAGTTTTAAATTTCAGGTTTTGCCTGCCCCAATCGGTAACATGATTGGAAGTTGCAATTGAGGGAAAGAAATAAGAATATTCCCACTGGATAAAAATTCTTTCCAATGGATCGGTGTTATCGCTCGGCCAGAATTCTGTAAAATATTTTAAAGCAGCATAATCTACCCTACCGCCGCCACCTGAACACAACATCATGGGAACCTGTGGATATTTTGCCCTGATTTTTTCCAAAACCTGATATAAACCTTTAACATATTCCAAATAGAGATGCGTTTGATTGCTTAAATGGCTTGAGTAAGCATTGTAGATTACCGCATTACAATCCCATTTAATGTATGCCAGCTTTGGATTTTTAGTTAAAAGACCATCAACAATTTTGTAAACAAAATCTTGTACTTTAGGATTGCTCAAATCTAAAACCAATTGGTTTCGATACAATTTTTCAGGCCGCTTGGGCTGCTTGATTATCCAGTCGGGATGTTTTTCATAAAGTTCACTCTTAGGACTAACCATTTCAGGCTCCAGCCAGATACCAAATTTTACGCCCCTGGCATCGGCCTCTTTCACTAATGAACTTATCCCGTTAGGAAGCTTTTTCTTGTTTTCCTGCCAATCGCCTAAGGCAGCGTTATCGCTGTTCCGGGGATATTTTTTGCCAAACCAACCATCATCAAGTAAAAAAAGATCTACACCTAATTTTTTTGTATCACTTAGTAGCCGCGCCAGTTTTTGCTTGTCGAAATTAAAAAAAGTAGCTTCCCAATTATTTAACAAGGTTAAACGAGAACCATTACCCTCTAAAATGCGGTAATTTCTGGCCCAATTTTGGAGCTTTCTGCTGGCATCGCCTTTACCTAAACTGGAAAAAGTAAAGAGAAATGCAGGCGTGGTAAAATTAGTATTTGGTTTTAGCTCGTAGGCTGAAGCATGATTATTTACCCCTGCGATAATACGTAGATTATTCAAAGGATCTAGTTCTAAATCGATCCTGAAATTCCCCGACCATTCCATGCTACCGTAAAGCACCTCGCCATGATCTTCTTCTGCAGGTGCATTTAACGAAATCATGAAAGTTGGTGGTTGATAGAGATGCGCCCTTGTACCCAGTTTGCTATCTAATACCCTATATCCATGCGTAAGTTTAGATTCTTCTGGCTGCATTTCCCTGGCCCAATCGCCATGATATTGCTTTAGCCAAAAACCATTTGCTTTGAGATAAAGATTTGCCGAAGCGTATTTATCCAACCTAACGGCTTTTTTTTCGTTATGCTTTATATTTGTCCATTGCTCCACTACATCTTCGTTCGCATAAACTTTATAGTTCAGCGTTACCTCAAATGGATAAACCGGATCCTTTAACAGTACAGTAGTTAAAAAAACGTTGTTTTCCAGCATCTTAGCTTCATGACTAACATAGTGCAAATCAAGCGAGGTATTTCCGTCGGCATGAACAACAGCCATGGCAGGCTCGACCAGATTTTGAGACCCTGAGGCGGTGTAAGCAGCATTCAAAATTCCTGAATAATCATCGCCTTGCTGATATAGACCTGCAATTTTATTGTACTCTTCTTTGTTGCTGAGTTTCTTCCCGAAATATACAATCTTTGGCACACCGCCCTTATCAGTTCTTAAGACTATTGCATTATTTTTGCTTTCAACTGGGATTAAAATTGTTTGCGCACTAGCACCAAAAGCAATAAATACCGTTAGCAGAACGACAATTAGTTTTTGGAAATTTAATATGGAGTTGCTCATCATTTTTGCTTAACATTTTTATTTTTGATAAACCCTCAGATAATCTATCTCAAATCGGGCAGGAAAGCTAGTTTTCGATGGATCGCCACCTTGTTTTCCGCCAATAGCCAAATCAAGAAGCATGTAATGAGGTTGTTTAAATGGGTTATTGCCTGTTCCATCCTGATTAATTAATTTATCCATCTCGAGCTTATTCAGCAATTGATCATCTACATAAAGCGCAATACTTTTTTCATCCCAATCCATACGCCAAATATGAAATTTATTGGCCCAGGCCTGGCTACCCAATGAATCGATATTTTTTTCGACGCTAAACCAGGCGTCTTTTTTATCCGCGCCCATGTAAGCAATATTGGCTAAAAGTTTTTTGCGGTAGTATTCCATAATATCAATTTCACCAGTAGCTGGCCAGGTGCCTTTTATACCTAAAGTCCACCATGCCGGCCATATTCCATCGCGGGTATCAATTTTGCCACGCATTACGAAACGGCCATAAAGCCAGCTGTGCAAACCTTGTGTTTTGATACTCGAAGAAGTGTAATCTGCCTGCTTTCTGTTTCTTTTCCAATCGTCACTTCCCTCAACAAAATTCGGATTCGTTTTGCTTTCCCTCCTCGCCTCTAAAATTAGCCTTCCGTTTTCGCACCAGGCATTATCTTGCTGATACCATTGAAATTCTTCATTTCGTTCAAAGCCATTTTCATATTTCCATTTGGTTCTATCGGGTGCTCCGCTGTAATTAAATTCCTCTTTCCAAACCAGTTTATATCCATCACTTTCTAATTTGGGAGGTTTTGCATTCTCGCTTTGTTGTGCAAATAGCGAAATCGATACAGGCAGGTAACAAGCAATCAGCAGATATTTCAAAAAATATTTTTTCATATTGATTTATTGGGGTTAAAAGCCTCAACTGTGGCTAAATTTGATTAGCCTATCGGTATTGCGTTAAACTTAAGGGAAATAAGGTTGGGTAGGTCCATGCATAATCATGGCGCGGGTAAACAATTGGGCGATAAGGCGCGACAAAATCATCGAAATCTTTGCTGTGGTAAATTCCATTCAATGCCTCTAATAAATTTGCTGGCCAAAAACCGGTTGCGGTATCTTTATTTCCGGTTACCGGTTTTTTGAACCATGTCCATTCTTCAGGATGCTGATTGTGGTATAAAAGATAATCTAAGGCCTTTTTTAAGGATGTTCCATTCTGTTCCAGACTGAATAAATTTTCGCTTGTTTGATTATAAACGACCCAGAATGAGGCAGAGATGGGAGCCAGCGAAAAATAAGTGTACCAGATACCATTACCCTGACGTTTAACTTCTTCAACCATATGCCCATCAGGAGCGATTTGTTTAAAAAGTTCATTTTTGATCATTTCAACATTCTTTTGAAAATCTTCCTGATCATTTAAATAAACATCGGCTAATAAAGAGGCAAACCTCGACCAATCGCCTGAATTATTATTTCGGTAGCGAATGCTGTTGGCAGCCTGGCGAAAAACATTTTTTGTCCACCAGATAAATTGCTGCTGATCTTTCGCTTTCCAACTCTTGTTATTTTTTAACAGTTCTGCAGCCATCATCATGGTTGTGCCTGAATACGACATCACCAAAGAACCGTCCAATTGGGAATATTTCTTATTTGTTGCTGCCCATGAATTTAAAAAATAAATAGCCTTGAGCGCATATTTGGCCTGACCTGTAAGCTGGTAAGCCAGGGCACAGCTATAAGCCGAAAAACCATCAACCTGTAAGGCCAATGAAGTTCTGCGATGCCCCTCTTTATCAGCATAAAAACCCGGAATACTAAAATCTTCAACAGCATGTTGGTTAATCAGCAAGCCAGAATCGGCTTTGATTATTAAGGCTTTAAAAGCAGTAAAATAGGGTTCTTTTTTATTCCTGATCTGTGCTTTAACAAAGTCGATTTGCCTTTGCGGGTGCATGCCTCCGGGTTGATCACTGGCGTATATTTTATTTTGATAGCCCAGCCAGAAGATCAGGCACAGGACGGTGTAAAGAATAAGTTTTCGTTTAAGTTTGTTCATTGTATTACTATCTGGTTAAAAGCGACTTAGGACAAGTGCAGTTCTAGAGACCGAAACAGATCTGTAGTTTAATTCCCAATCGATGTTTCGAAGATAAAGTCTATGTTTTAAAATACTTCGCCCTGCAGGCACAATATTAGATGGAAACGTTCCCAAAAAATGGGAACGTTTCCAAAAAAGGTAAAATGAGCCTCAACAAACATGTAAAAAGCCCGTTAGTTTAACAACCAACGGGCTAAATTAAATGATAAGCGTTACTAATAACCTGGGTTCTGCAACATCAAAGGCATTTTTTGTATCTCTGCCAGCGGCAAAGGCAATAAATACATGGCATCTCTAAAATTTAACGGCCGGGGTGCAGTTCCAATGGTATGTTTATAAGTATTAGTAGCACTCCTGGTAATAATATCCACACTGTTAAAACCTTTCAAAACGGTTGAGGCGATCTTCCACCTTCTGATATCGTTCCAGCGATGATCCTCAAAAGCCAGCTCAATACGGCGTTCGTTACGCACTACTTCACGCATTTCGGCAACAGTCATATTGGCTTTCAAGCCATATAGACCATCAGTTCCGGGTAAAATGCCGGCACGCTCACGTAAAAGTTTTAATTTATCATAAGCTTTTTCCGGCTGACCGGCCTCGGTGATTGCTTCAGCATAGTTCAACAAAATTTCGGCATATCGAATTAATGGCCAGGCTCGTTCGGTTGTACCAGAACTGGTGTTAGTTAAATTTTCATCGAGCATTTTCCGTGAAAAATATCCGGTAAACTTATTTTGTGGCGTATAGGCATCAGAGGTTGTATTAAGAATTGTAGAACCAGTACTTGTGTAGGTAAACACCTGCGTTTTTACACCCGTATTGCTGATATAAGACAAACCATTGTAAATCATCGAGAATTCGAAGCGAGGATCGCGGTTTAGGTAAGGATCGTTTGCATTGTAGCTCGTGCTCTCCTTAATGGATTTTCCATCCCGCATCGGGAAAGCCTCTGCCAAACTCTGCGTAGGTTTCATCACACTGCTACCCGATCTTGTTGGGGGTAAATAAAAAGTTTCAAATTCTTTTTGCGCCGGCCTATTGTAGGCAAAAATATACTCACTGTTTACCCTTTTTAAAAACAGCTGGTAGAAACCATTTCCAGGCCTGGTGGTATTGTCTACATTAAGTGAATATAAGCCTGTATTAATTACAGCTTCAGCAGCATTTGCTGCAGCCATCCAACGGTTATTATCGGCAGTTGGATAACTGATTAAAGAAACCAAAGGCGCACTGCTTGTAATTGCCCCACCATTAAATAAAGGACTCGCTGCATACAGCAACACCCTGGATTTTAGCGCCAAACAAGCGCCGCGTGTTATTCTTCCGTAATCGATATCTTTATAAACAACCGTCGATAATTCTGCTGCAGCAGCATCAAGCTCTGAGGTGATGTAGTTTACACAATCGGCAAAATTGTTTCGTGGTAGATTAATGATATCGTTAATACCGAAAACCTGATCTTCAATCACCGGAACACCGCCAAAGGCAACAACCATGTAATGATAAAAATATGCCCTTAAAAAACGGGCCTCTCCACGCATTCTGTTCTTCATTGCCGCACTTAAAGGTGCATCGGGCAATTTGGAAAGCAGCAGATTAATCCGGCGGATATTTTTATAAGGTGCCGTCCAAAAATCCTTATCGGTTGCAAAATTAGTAGAAACGTTATTTGGTCCAATTATCCCCTGGACATAAGAATCTGCCCATACCGAAAGATTGTTGTTACCTTCAGCGTTATCAGTTGCAAGCTCTGTATTACCCGTTCCTCCGGCGGAGTTAAAACGCGATGGCCCAAAGCTATAACCTGCATCAACATAAATTCGGTTTAAAAAATTAATGGTTTGAATACTGTCGGTAAAAACGGCATTTTCATCCAATCCATTGGTTTTATCATCCAAAAAACCAGATTTTTTACACGAAAACAGAACTGCTGCAAGTAGCAATATTGTAATTATCTTTTTCATATCACTCAGTTAAAAAGTAACGTTAATACCAAAGTTCAAAATTCTTGTTGGCGGATACGGCAAATCCGCTATTGATTCTAATACCTCCGGATCTAAGTTGTAAAGCTTGTCGAGTTTGGTCCAGGTGAACAAATTATAGCCATTTGTATAAAGCCTTAAACCTTTTAATCTTAGTTTACTCAACAACTTCGGCCCGGCAGTATAACTGATTTCAGCTGTCTTTAACCGGACATAATCGGCTGGGATTGCCCAAAAATCAGAGTAAAAATCTCTCGGACTTTGACTTAATGCAGTTGTGTACAACTGAGGGTATTTTGCATTGTTCCCTAATTCCGGCGTCCAGTGCTCTAAGTGAATGGGCAAAGCCTTACTTGCATTGTGATGAATCACTGCCCCTTGAGCGCTGGCCACAAAATTCGTTGCTCCCTGAAATAATACCGTTAAACTGAAATTTTTGTAGGCTGCACTTAAGGTTAAACCCAAAGTGGTATTTGGTAAATTGGTATAACCAAAATACGACCGGTCGCTAGCATCAATTACTCCGTCAGCGTTTAAGTCTTTATATTTTAAATCGCCTGGGCGACCACCAATAATAGGTTTTGGAACGGCAGGATCTGCAATATCTGCAACGCTGTAGAACTCACCCGTCCAATTGTACTTTAGAACCGAACCAATTGACTGACCCGTCAGCGTCTGATAATCATAGGTTTGAATAGCCTCATCGGCGAAAACAATTTTATTTTTAGCCAATGAATATGTGCCACGTACCGAATATCTCCAATCTGTACCGATGGAATTATTGAATCCAAATTCTACCTCGAAACCCTTATTGTTTACTTTACCCAAATTAACTGGTGGCAAATTTTGTCCAAAAACTGCCGAAACCGTCCCCCTGGTAGTTAAAATATCGTATCGGTTATTGTTAAAATAATCGAATGAAGCGGTGAATTTACGCTTGAACAAAGCGATATCAAGGCCAATATCCAGTTTCTTTTCTTTCTCCCAGGTTACCTGATCGTTACCTAAAGTACCTTCAACTGCCGTACCATAGGGATTATTGGTAGCTAAGCCAAAAAGCCCGGTTCCTGAACCTGCGGTATAAGATTGCAGGTAAGCATAGGTGCCTCCTGTTCCATCTGCACCAACTAAACCGTAAGATGCACGCGCTTTAAACAGATCGATAAACTTCAGGTTATCTTTAAAGATTTTCTCTTCGGCAATGTTCCACCCTACCGATCCTGCGGGGAAGAAACCCAGTCTTTTTCCGACTGCAAAACGATCGGTACCATTATAGGCACCACTGGCTTCAACAATATATTTCTGCTTATAATCGTAGCCCAATCTGGCGGTGTAACCTCTAAAATTTTCGGGAATAAAGTTGTAGCGATTTCCATCTGCATTGTTCTGAAATGTCTTGCTATTTTGATTATACAAAACCAAGCCTGTAACGTTGTGATTGCCAAATGAACGGTTATAATTTAAAATGGCCTGCAAGGTAAGCGAGCTATTGGTACTACTGGCAGGAGAGCTAAGCGCTGGAATACTGATGCGATACACGTTATCTCGCTGCCCGAAATTATAAGCATCAGTTGCCGGATCATATATATAAGAAATGAAACCAGTACCACTTGTTGGGCGTTGCAGGTTACGGCTGTAAGCATAAAGGTTGCGGTAAGCCAAAGTTCCCTTTACAGATAAACCTTTGGTAATGAAATCCAGCTTCTGTACCGCCGATGTGGCTAAATTAACATTGTTTGAATAAGTACGGGAATAGCCATTGTACATCAACCGGCCGATCAGGTTATTGTTATTTCTTCCAGATGAATTTCTCTGCCACAAGCTGTAACCCAAACTTCCATCCGGATTATAAATTGGATAGTTAAAAGGAGCCGTTTCTGCCGTGCGGCCTAAATCGCTAAATAAACTATTGGCACTGGCATTGTTGGTATTCAATTCATCAACATTACCAAACAGATCGAATTTTACATCGAGTGTTTTGGTTAATTTAACATCAACATTCGAACGGTAATTATAACGTTTGTAGTAAAACTCACTGTTTAAATCTGCACTGTAATCTTTTAACTGACCACCTTGGTTGAGGTAACCAACAGAAACGAAGTATTTAGCTTTCTCTGTACCTCCGGTGATGTCAAAATTACCACGAAGCTGTGGCGCAAATTTCTTGAGTAAAATGTCCGTCCAGTCGTTGTTGGGGTGACCATAAGGATCTGTGCCATTTTTGTAGAGTTCTAAATCCTGATCAGAAAATGTACGCACAAAACTCGGATTAGGGTTAAGCGCATTCGTATTCACTTCGCCCTGATTGATGATCGATGCAGATTGATAAGCATCTAAATATTCTGGCCTTCTGGTTAACTGGTTTAAACCATATTCTGCCTGGAAAGTAATTTGCGGTTTACCCACCTTACCACGTACGGTAGTAACCAAAATTACACCATTCGCGCCCTTTATACCATAAATTGATGTAGTAGAGGCATCTTTCAAAATACTAACTGATTCTACTTCATTGGCGTTAAGGGATGAAAACTGATCATAAGTAAACTCAATATCATCAACTAAAATCAATGGATTATTATTTCCTACATAAGAACCTACACCACGGACATTAAAACTTGCCCCATCTCTGCCAGGTTGGCCAGAACGTTGCTGACTGCTAAAACCCGTTACCCTGCCAGCCAGCGTGTTTTGCAAACTTGGCGATGGACTTTGTTTGATATCCTTACCACTTATGGCACTTACTGCACCGGTTAAAGTTATTTTCTTCTTCTCTCCGAAACCAACAACTACTACTTCATCTAAATCTGTCTGATTTTCGGTTAAAGTTACCTTAATATTACTTATACCTTGTACTGAAACATCTTTGGTGGTGTAACCAACCATTTTAAGGGTAATCACATTGCCATCAACAAACAATCTGAATTTTCCGTTTGCATCTGTTAATGTTCCGTTTTTAGGATTTGTTTTATCGATAACGCTAACACCTGGCAAACCGCCATCCTTATCGCTAACCTGGCCGGTAATTTCTCTTCTCTGTGCCATTGCAGAAAAACTGAGCACAAAAAGAAACACACTTAAAATGTATATATATTTTCTCATTTCGTTCTTTTAAAAAATTAAACCATACAGTGCATCAATAATAACCCTGGTTTTGTAGCAAGCTCGTGTTCCTGGTAAGCTCAGCGTATGGAATTGGCATGTGATAGTATTTATCGTTGAAAACATTATCGGTTACGTTTTGCAATTCGTAACTGAAAGCCGTTCCATTTTGCGTAATTTTTAAGCCCTGAAAACTGCCGGCCAATAATGATCCTAACTTCCAGCGACGAACATCGAAGAAACGATGTTCTTCAAAACAAAGCTCAATTCTGCGTTCATTTCTAATTAAATCACGTAGCTGAGTTTGCGTAATGCCCACACTAATGCCATAACGGTTACCAGTGCCGGCGGTAATTCCTGCCCGTGCCCTGATTAAAATAATCTGCTTAACGGCATCTTCAACACGGTTAACCTCATTTAAGGCCTCGGCATAGTTCAATAAAACCTCTGCAAACCTGAAATAAGGGAAGTTGTGGCTTTGGTTAGAATAAGTTGTGGAGGTAGAGAAATCGGCCATAAATTTCCTTAAATAATAAGCCGTTCGGGTCTGTGTTTTAAAGGCCTGATTAGGTTTATCCAAACCACCCTCGAAAGTTTGTACCGGTCTGCCCAACCAGGCAACCGTATTATAAAATAGTATTGATTTTAATCTTGGGTCGCGATTATCATATTGTGTTGCTTCAGTTTGTGTACCTGTGTATGCCGAACCGTTCAAATTTGGGAAGGCATTAACTAAATTCTGCGTCGGACTGGTACGCCCGTTACTGGTAGTTGGTGCTACATAACCCACTGGCGCATTCGCATTTTCGATTACAGTAGAGTTCGCCGATTGTTTGGAAAAAATAATATCGGTATTAATTTTTGTAGTGAAAACCGCTGAATAAGCTGTAGTTCCGGTTCCGGTTGGCAGCTTATAATAATTTTTGGCAATAATAGCCTCTGCAGCGCTGATTACTGGCAACCATCTGTTTTGATCAGCAGTTAAATAACCCGTTAAGGATTTTAGTGCATTGTTTGATTCAATACCTCCACCGTTAAATAAAGGGCTTGCGGCATATAAATACAACCTGCATTTTAAAGCCAAAGCTGCCTCTGATGGCACTCTGCCAAACTCTGCAGCAATAACTGCAGATCCATTGGGCAGATTTGCTGCTGTATAATCGCATTCATTTGAAATATAATCTACACACTCGGCAAATGTATTTCGGGGAACATTTAGATCCTCTTCTAATGCAAATACTTTATCGCCAACCAGCGGAATACCACCGTAACGTTTTAAGAGTTCAAAGTATGCAAAAGCACGCAAAAAACGAGCCTCGGCAACCTGTCTTTGCCTGATTGCATCAGCAATAGGCACAATACCAATATTTTTCAAAAATACATTGCAGCGGCGAATGATCGTGTAGCTATTGTTCCAATTATTGTCCGGATAATTAACTGCCGTCAACTGTCCGTTGGTAAACAAACTAATGCCCGATCGGTTCGAAGACGGCACAGCATCATCAGTTGCCGCATCTAAGAAATCACCATCAATTCTATTAAATCCAGCTGGTAAAAAAGAATAAATTCCTAATAAATAAGCAGTAGAAAGTGTTCCGGTTTTATCCGTGGGATCAAATACATCTGTTTCTGTTGTGCGCTCTTCAGGTTCATTTTCAAATTTCTTGCATGATGACGATATCATCGTCAGCGCTATGATTAATAAGCTTAATATCTTTTTCATAACTATAATTGAATGTTTAGGCCCACATTAAATACTTTTCCAATCGGATAACCGCCAGTATAATTTTCCGGATCGGCACCGTTAAATGTATCTGAACTCCAGGTGTAAAGGTTCAATCCGTTTAAGAATATCCGCGTGGATTGCAGTCCGATCTTTTTGGTGAGTTTTCCGGGAATGGTATATCCCAATTCGATGGTTTTTAAGCGCACATAATTTCCGCTTCTTAACCAGTAAGAAGAACTTACAAAATTATTTTGCGCGCCATTTCTCGGGCCCGAGCTTGTTGTTAATCTGGGATAGGTTGCTGTAGTGGCAGTTGCCGGAGTCCATCTACCTAGCTGTATTTCGTATGCCTGAGCTGTTCCGCTTTGAAACTCACGGTATGAATTTCCCGACAAGTAAACCTGTTGATTTAATACGCCCTGAAACAAGGCACTAAAATCGATTCCTTTAAAACTAAAACCAATTCTTGAACCCAGAAAAACTGTTGCTTTCTCAGATCCAAATGTGGTTTGATCGTATTGGTTAATTACCCCATCGCCATTTAAATCGCGGTATTTGATATCGCCAGGTTGAGGGCTGTAACCTTCAATTGTTGGATAACCTGTAATTTCCTGTTGATTTTGAAACAAACCTTCGGCAAGGTAACCATAGTTCTGCCCTACGGGGTGACCAGTTCTGTACATCCACTCATACCGTTGGTTGGCCTCGGCCGAATAAATTAATTTTGAATTTTGCAAGCTGGCATTCGCACTGATGAAATAACCGAAATCGTTAAACCTTTGCGCCCAGTTTATTTGCGCATCCCATCCGTAATAACGTTGTTTTCCAATGTTTTCTTCGGGATATGAGATTCCAAGTAAACCTGAATTGTTACCGCGAACGATGCTCAAATCGCTATACACATTCGAGTAATATTCAACATTAAATGAGAGCTGGTTTTTGAATAGAGTTCCATCCACCCCTGCATTGAAAATTTTGGCTTTCTCCCAGGTGATGTTTGGATTAGCCAGATAGGATTCGCCAACCGTGGTTCCGGCCGCAGCGCTCGATCCAAAATAAGCAGTGGGCGAAGCATTATAAACCTGCATGTAAGTATAATAAGCAGTGTTATTTTTACCACTCTTACCATATGAAGTATAAAGCTTCAAATTATTTAACCAGCTCACATCTTTTAAAAACGATTCTTTATTGATATTCCAGCCTAAACCAGCAGCAGGAAAAAAACCGTATTTAAAACCACCATTGTTAGGATAACGATTAGCCCCGTTTTGAGCAAAAGACAATTCTGCTAAATACTTTTCATCATAATTATAAGCTACATGACCAGAGATACCTTGAATTGTATAAGGCAAATTTGTACCATTTACCAGATTATCCCGATTGGCAAGAATTACCGCATCGAAACCATGCTTGCTGAAAGTACGGTTATAACCTATAGAAAGTTCCTGAAAATCAGAACGGTTTTGAAAACCGATAGAATTGGTATTCCCTTGTTCGCTATTGGTACCAAACTGGCGATAAGTAGTTTCGCCCGTACCAGAAACACCATTTGGCTCAAAAACGGCAAAAGATTTAACCCTGACCAAATTTTCGTTCAGATTGCTAAAAAAAGATGCGCGAACTTTAACCCATAAACCTTTGCTTAAATCATCAAGTGTGTGTTTCAAATAAACATCGGTTAAAACTGTTCTGGTATTGCTCAGCGAGTAGCCAGAATTAATGCTTTGGGCTAAAATATTGTTGGTAAACTGAGATGAGCCTCCATAACTTCCATTGGCATTATACACGGGGTAAGCGCTGTTTGGAGTTGCCAATAAAGATGAAAAAATGTTATCTGCTGCTGCATTACCCGGATTATTTTTATTTAAAATCCTGCCCTGGATGTAAATTCCAGCAGTAATTTTATCGGTAAGATTTACGTCTACATTAGAGCGGATAAAGTACCCCTTTGCGCCAGCATTGGTGCTGTAGTTAGTATTAATATCGCTCTCCTTAAAAAATCCATTCTGATTAATGTGTTCCAGATTAATGAAGTATTTCACGTAGTTATTGCCTCCACTGGTATTGAGGTTGTAACGGGCAATTGTTGCCGAGTTTTTTAGCACCTGATCCCGCCAATCAACATTTGGATACAAATATGGATTATTGCCCGTTTGAAAACCATTTAAAGCTACCTGACTAAATCCGTTACCGGCAACCGATAGTCCATCGTTAACCAGGGCCTCGTTATAAAGCTGAGCGTAATTATAGGCATCAAGCGAATGGGAAATTAGATTCTGTAAAGGCCTTTGGGTACCCCACTGGCCGGTAAAACTAATTTGTTGTTTACCCGGACTTCCTTTTTTAGTTACGATTGAAATTGCTCCTCCAGATCCCCTAACGCCCAACATGGCAAGGGATACAGCATCTTTTAATACCGTAACAGATTCAATTTCCTCCATACTGATTTCGGTTACCGAGCGGGGAATACCATCGATAAAAATTAACGGGCTTTGCCCCCTCAAACGATAGGAAAAGCCTTCATTTAACGGTTCTCCGTTGCCTTGCGAAACCGATAATCCTGCTAAGCGGCCGGCAAGTGCCAAGGGATAAGCAACTACAGGTGTAGTATTAAATTCTTTACCCAGCACCATTGCAGATGAGGTGGTTGATAATCTTTTAGGTGTATTGAAATAGATCAGCTGTTTTAAATTCTTTAAGGAATCAGTTAATAAAGAATCGTTCCTAAGTTGATTGTAGGGCCTGATTACCGTAACCTCCTGCGCACCTGTCCCGTCTATGAAAATAAAAAGACAGCACAGCAATACCATAAATGGTTTTATAAAAATCGACATGGTTAGTTTAATTTTTAAGAGTTAAAAGATTGATGCTTTGATTAGTTTGCCGATCTCGAATAATCGGACTACCAGCACCTAAATTTTGGCGGGAAAGTAAGCTAAAGCTGGTAACTTGTGATAGTAAAATTCTCTCATAATTATTTGGTTAATTTGATTTGGTTAAAATCTGTTTACCAAAGATATTCAGCTTTTAATTTTTGATATTATGATCTGTTGACTAAATTTTATGAGAACGTTCCCATTTTTTGGGAACGTTCTCATAAATAACACAAAACACTGAAAATCAATACAAAATCATAAAAACAGATTATAAAAATTGCTATAAATCTTCGTTAGAATGGGAATTTTGATCAAAAAAAATCCCTTGCACTTTTATACAAGGGATTAAACCAAATATAACGACTACCAATTATCTGTTCGGAAAGGTGAAGCTGGCAATCCTTCCACATTATAAAGCTCGCCCACACACCAATCTTTAAATGCGTACCTAACCGCCACTGGTTGGCTAACCTCTGCACTGATTATAATAACCTTATCGTCTTTTATCCTAGCAAGTGCCTGATGGAAAACTTTATCGCGACCAGCGACTTCAAATTGCGTTAGCTTTTTACCATAACTGGTCATTCCCAATGGAGTTTCAGAAAACTTAACGACTACGGTATCATGCTTAATTTGCATCGATTGATACCTGGGGCCACTAAAGGCAATTCCCTGCTTATGGTATGTTTTGGCCAGTGCCAGATATGCCAATCGTTTTGCCACAATAGTTTTATTTGCAGGATGGATATTATGTTCTTCACCGGCATCAATTGAAATGGCCATGCCGGAATTGACCAAGGTATCGGTTAATTTTAACTGCGCCTCCCTTAGCAAGGGAACCGAAAGACCAGATTCTTTACCATAATACATGGGGGCTAATTGTACGCCATAAAAAGGCCATTCGCCTATGCCCCACTCCTTTCGCCAAAGTTTTACCATCGCCATTTGTAAGGCCAGGTAATCTTGATTGTTATGCCTGTTTTGTTCTCCCTGATACCAAATTACGCCTGCAATATTGTAGCCAACTAAAGGTTTAACCATTCCATTATATAAATTCCCAGGTATTTGATAGTGTGCTTTCGTTATCGCCTTATCAGTAGCCAACCGATCTCCCAGAAGATTTTCGATAACAGTTTTATCTGTCCATGCTTCAATTGGCGAACCACCCCAGGTGGTTTGGATAATGCCAACCGGAACACCTAAATGCTTTTGTAAAAAACTGGCAAATTGGTAACCGACCGCACTAAAACTACTTGCAGAACCCGCATCCGCCTCTGCCCAGGTTCCTTTAACATCGTTTTTTGGCGTTGTTGAGAATATTTTTTCAAGATGGAACAGCCTTAAATTTGGATTAGGTGCATCCAATAATATATCCATTGAACCCACAATTGGTGAACCACCGTATCCTTTCATCGGCATATCCATATTCGACTGACCCGAACAAACCCAAACCTCACCAATTAATACATTGTTTAAAACGATCTTGTTTTCTTGTTCAATGTCAATGCTATAAGGTCCACCAGCACCAGGCGTTGCCAGTAAGGCTTGCCACTCGCCATTTACCTGGGGTTTAACTTTGTAAGTTTTATTATCCCATGAGGTTTTGATGCGGATTGATTTTTTACCACTTGAAAAACCCCATATTTTTGCAGCTGTTTTTTGTTGCAGCACCATCCCATCAGCAAATAATGCAGGAAGCTTAACCTCTGCCCGGGCACTAAATGCCCAGGCTAGCCATACAAATAATATACTCTTTAGTAATTTCATAATCAAACTTTAATGGTGCTCTTATTTAGGGTTGCTTTGTAAATGGCTAGGGCAGCGGCAAAAATAACTGTACCCACTACAATAATCACATTTGAATGGCCTTTTGCTAAAATACCAAGGCACACGATCCCCAATCCAACGATAGCCATTGATATCGCAATTACCCGAATGCCAAAAATATTCTGCTTTTCTGCTGCGAAATGCACTTCTGTGTTTTTTGGCAAATGTGCTTCCCGTATCAAGGATTTATCTTCCTCCATTTTAATTGCTTTTGAAGAGATAAAACCACGGTTTAAGTAGTAGAATTCAAAAATCAAAAGCAAAGTAATCGGAATGCCCATGCCTAAAACCGTTTCCATTGTTCGGCTTAGTTTTAAATCAAGCAATGAAGGAGAAATCACTTTGAAAAACAGATTAATTACTAGCGAACTGATGGTTACAGTTACTACAGATAAGCCCGTTTGTCTTTTCGAAAAAAGTGTCCAGATGATGGGCGCAAACAAAGCTCCCCCGGCAATTGAGGCAGTACTTAAAACCACCTCAACAATTCCACCAGCACTTGGAATCCACATGGCCACCAAAATTGTCAGTACCCCAAATATTAAGGTAAATAAACGCGCCATCCAGATTACCTGCTTTTCTGAGGCCGAAGGGCGCATCAGATTTTTATAAATATCTTGCGCAAAAACCGTTGCAGCCATGTTAATGGTCGTATTTGCCTTACTCGAAGTTGCCGAAACCATACCTGCCAAAACTAATCCGATTAAACCTGCAGGCATTACTTTCTGAATGAGCATCATGTAGGCGTCTTCTGTTTCCAGGCCCTGCAAATTAGGATTGATAATGCGGTAAATCATCGGTGGCAGCATCCAGATTACAGGACTTACAAAATAAAGAATGGTGAAAATTCCTGCTACTTTTTTCGAATTCTTTTCATCTTTAACACTGGTGTAACGCTGAACGTAAGACCAGTTTCCGCCAATATAAAATGTTTGATAAACAATAAAGGCAAGCATAAATCCGTAAGTATAATCTTCGTTAAACGGTTCGAAGAAATGTGCCGGTGCATTTGAAAGCAGATTGTCGAAACCGCCTATTTGTGCAAATGCAATGGGAATAACAATAACAACAGCAGCAGAGAGGATTACAAACTGAACTACATCTGTAACCAGAACAGCCCAAAGTCCACCAGCTGCGGTGTAGAGAACGATGATTAGCCCAATGATTAGAATACAGGTATTTACCGGTAAATCTGTAGCCACATGAACCATTTTGCCAACCGGATAAAGTACCGCAGCTGTTGTAAAAAGGCTTAAAAGCAATGTCATGTAAGTATAAAACTGCTTCTCCTTATCTCCAAAACGCTTCCCGATGAACTCGGCAGCAGTAGCAACACCTGTTTTTTTCCATCTGGCGGCGATAAAAAGCATTACAATTAGACCACTTATAGCCATGGTTAACTGTATGGCATTGGCCACTACGCCATATTTATACGCGATAGATCCCCAAACCACAAAAGTACCTGCAGAAAAATAGCTAATGAATAACGAAAGTCCGTTTATCCACCAGGGTGTTTCGCCTCCTGCTTCGAAAAACGCCTGACCGTTTTTACTGCCAACACGGGTAAAAGTTAGCCCAATGGCGAAAATTAACAGGGCAAAAATGCCCATAACTATAAAATCCAGTCTTACCATTATTGTTCTTTTTGATCGGCATAGCAACGAACAGCGAATAATGCTGCGGGAATATTTCCTGAGGGATGCTGGAGCTCAATAGTTAAATTTTTAGTTACGATTTCTTTTTCAAAAACAACCTGATTACGCGTTTGATAATTATTTTTTTGCTCAAAAATGATTTCATTTGCATCATTTTTAATGATATAGTTTCTCACACAAAAAGGCATTACATTTTCCGGATGCGTCATTAAAACAGATTCCATGGGATGATCAAAATCGCTGTCGAACCAAAGATCAATTTTTTTGATGACTTGTGCCGTTTTCCATAACAAATTAACGGATGGTTTTGGATCTTTTAGCTCTGCAGCCCAGGCATTAGGTTGTGAAACGGGTCTATCGATACCGTTTAATAGATTTTCTACCCTAAAAACACTTTGTACCCCGGAAATATTAACCGCCAGATTCTGCCCGTTTGGACGACGTTGAGGACACCAGAATTCAAACTCGTCAACACCAGTTCCGACTGGAGGAACCTGCTTCCCATTGTTCGAAACCGCTTTATTTTTAGAATTAAACACCGACAAAACCCCTGTTAACCGGCTTTCGGTGAATCCGATTTCAACATCAGGATTACCGGCAAACATCAGGTAAACGTAATCGTCAGTTTCTATTTCAATACCAAAATCAATTTCAATAGTCTGTTTTCCTTTTTTAACGGCTATTTTCTTTAGGCCTAATGTTTTATCGGGTGTAAAATTTCCTTTTTTATCAGAAATTCTGAGTTCTACATCAATTTCAGTATCAATCAAAACGTTGAGCTGAATCGCAAAAACTGGTAATTTACCCACCTTAAGAGGAAACATTTGAGCGGATGGAACCGCCAGCGATTTCCACAGATCAACCTGATCAAACCCCCTAAACTGGTATTCGCTTGATGCAGTTAATTTTGCTTTTTGTGCCAGGTCAGTTTCATCCCTTAATGCAAATTCGGGTATAAATTGCCCCTCTCTGATTAAATTCTGCTGCAAGTTCTTCAGATTTTCTGCTGCGAGTAAAGCCTTGGGCTGAAGCCCGTTTTTAATACAAATTGCAGCAGCCATCCCTACAGCCTGACCAATGTAGCCGCAGGTAGCCATTACTCGGGTAGCGCCAAAAGCAACATGACTAACACTGATGATACGCCCCGCCAAAAATAAATTTTTGATATTCTTACTATAAATTGAACGGTATGGAATTTGAAAAATCCCTTTGCTATGCCATTGGTTACAACCCGGGCGTTCGCTGTAAACGCCATCGGCTGGGTGCAAATCAATTGACCATCCACCAAATGCAATTGCATCATGGTGTTTATGCTGCTCTACCAAATCATGCTGAGTCATGATATAGTCTCCCTCAAACCTGCGGCTTTCTCTCTTCCCGGGGATGGTTCCAACCCATTCTAAGGTCAGATTTTCAGCCTCTGGAAAATTGCCAGAATTTTTAATGTGGTTCCAAACGCCATAAACAACTTTCCAAAGTTCCCACTTAATTTTTTCGGTATCATGAACGGTATCTAATCTTCCGCCAAATTCTACCCACCACAATTTGCAACCAAATTCATTGGCATTAAAGTTACGGAAACGCGGAATTTCAGTAATATCATTCAGCGCAAAGGATGGCGGGATAAATTTCACCGGTTTACCGGTATCCTTGCTGTAAAAATAAAGCGAATGCCCTAAAAGCTCGCCGTACTCCTCAGTTGGCGCCATGCCTTCATCAAATTCTTCTTTGGGCTCTGCGCCCATTCTAAAAGCAGCTCCCGATAAGAATCCCATAATCCCATCACCGGTAGCATCGCAAAATAACTGGGCAGATAAATTGTATTGCGTAGAATTCTGACTGCAAAACGCCTGAACAGATTCTATCGTATCATTGTCTTTTTTGGTTATCTCATAAACGGCCGTATTAAGCAACAGCTGAATATTTGGCTCTTGCACCACCTTGTCCAGCAAGATCATATCCAAAATCATTGGGTTTCCCTCTGGGTTACGGAAGGTATTTTCTACCAAAAGTTCGTCGATTACCCCACCTTCACGTGCCCAACGATTATTGTTGCCCATGTGCGATGTGGCCCCTAAAATCCAAAGACGCACCTCGCTTGATGAATTACCGCCGAGTACCGGCCGGTCCTGAACTAAAAGCACCTTAATTCCTTGCCTGGCCGCGGTAATGGCAGTGCAAACACCAGATAAACCTCCGCCGGCAATAATCAAGTCAGCGGATAAATTAACCTGATTTAAATCTCTTTTTAAAGATGGTTCTTCTCTTTTCATGAAATATCTTTCGAATAGGTAGGAAACTGTATTTGGTTAGGCAGCAACCTACGCTTGATTTTTAATTGATTTCGAAGATATTTATATTTTAAGTGGACGACAGTGATGAAAAGCGCTAAAATGTTGTGGGAACGCTCCCGAAATTTGGGAACGTTCCCTTTATTCGGGTTGATTTTTGTCCCATTTTCTTTGTTAACATTGTTTAAACTATTACGCTGATTTCCGGAAATTACAGGTTAACTCCCCTTCACAGTAGAATTGCGAACGATCAGCTCAGCATCAAGCGTTCTGATTAAGGGCTTCCATTCCGAGATATCTTTATCCATTAAGCCCAAAAGCAGTTCCATTGCGTTTCTGCCAATTTCTCGAACGGGCTGAGCCACGGTGGTAAGGCTGGGTTCGATAAAGTTTGACCCATAATTATCACTAAAACCCACTACCGCTACATCTTCGGGAATTCGCTTTCCCAATTGCTTCAAAACCTGTATAGCCTCAATTGCAGTCGGGTCATTTACTGCAAATAGAGCATCAGCAGGATTGTCCAGCTCAACCAAATGTTTGACATACATTTTTACTTTATTCAAAGTTAAATCGTAGCCAATAATCAGTTCCTCATCCACAGGAATATTGTGTTTTTTAAGCGCATCCAGATAACCATTCGTTCTTTTACGCGTGATAACCAGCGAACTTGGTCCAGCCAAATGTGCTATTCTACGTTTACCGATACTAATCAAATGCTCTACAGCTTTAAATGCAGCATCGTAATCATTAACCACTACTTTTGGAACCATCATTTCTTCACAAACCCGATTAAAAAACACTACCGGAATACCTTTACGGATAAATGCTTTCCAATGATCGTAGTTTAGGGTTTCTTTGGTAAGCGATACCATCACGCCATCAACCCGATTGGCCAGCATCACTTTTGAGTTGGCAACTTCGGTTTCGTAACTTTCGTTACACTGAGAGATCAATACGCTATAACCCTGTCTTGCAGCCTCTTCCTGGGCGCCCACTACTACCTGCGGAAAAAAGGATGTGATAAATTCGGGCAGTACGATACCAATGGTCTTTGTTTTATTGGTTATCAAACTAATGGAAAGCATATTGCGCTGATAATCTAATTTTTCTGCCAGTTCCAAAACTCTTGCCCTGGTTTCGGTTTTTACAGAGGGATGCCCGGTAAGTGCCCTGGAAACAGTCGACTTCGAAATTTTAAGTTCGTTAGCAATATCAACTATGGTGGTTTGATTACTTTTCATATCTGGTTCACGATAAAAATACCGCATAATTTACTAGCAGTGGAGTGACTAGTAATGTATATAGCCACAAGTAAGTTAATTTTAATTAAAGATCAAAGCCGCGGGTCAAATACCTTTGACGATTACTGGTAAATAATTAAATAACCTTAATATTGTTACGTTTACTTCAGGCCAGCTTCAGAAGCATTTTTCTTTTTGAACTCCGAGGGGCTTAATTCAAACTGTTTTCTAAAACACACGCTAAAATATTTTGCATTGTTAAAACCTGTTTGATAGGCGATTTCAGCTACCGTCAAATCAGAATGTTCGAGCAAATAGACACTTCTTTTTAGCCTGATATTGAGAATAAATTCTTTGATAGACATGCCCACTATATCATGAATTTTCTGATATAAAATCGTCCTGCCGGTGTTCATATCCGAAACAAAAGCATCAACTGAATAATCGGTATTGGCCATATTAAGTTCTATGAATTTCATCGCCTTAACTAAAAGCTCTTCATCCATCGAGGTAATGGTTACATTTGAGGGATCGACAACCAACCTTTTGCTATACATTTCTTTCAGCTCCTGCCTGTTCTTAAGTATAGTATCAATCTGCTGTAACAGGTATTCTACCTCGAAGGGTTTATCAATAAATACGGTTGCACCGTGTTCAAGCGCTTTTATTTTATGCTGATTTTCGTCACCCGCTCCAGATATCATAATAACCGGAATATGGCTGGTTTTAAAATTCTGGCGCAAACGGCTACAAACCTCAAATCCATTGGCGTTAGGCATCATTAAATCGGTAATCACCAGTTGAGGATTAATTTTTTCGGCTTTGATAATCCCCTCAACACCATTGCTTGCGGCATAAACATTGTATTTTTCAGCTAACCGATGCTCTAAATACCCCCTCATGGTCGAATCATCTTCTATAAGCAAAAGACTAGTCGATTTTCGGGCGTTTTTGATGGCAAAATCCGTTTCGACTGGCTCTAACAGGATATCGTCAATTTCCGAAATCGTATAATCATAAACACTCTCTTGCAGATCAGCCGGGCTTGCCTCTTTTCTGAGTGGTAGCATAATGGTGAAAGATATTTTGTTGGTTTTATTGACCATCCAAATTTCACCATCAATTACTTCTACCAACTCTTTAACAATGGCAAGGCCAAGGCCAGAGCTTTCTTCAAAAGTTGGCCGAAATGAAGATAAATGGTTAAAAGAGGTAAAAAGGTTTTCAATCTGAAGTTCAGAAAACCCAGCTCCGGTATTTAATACCTCAATAGAAATGTAGGTTCTTTCCTGATCCAGTTTATCGGATATTTTTTGCTTTTCCTCGTCGGTCGATTCATAAATGCGCACCCCAACATAGCCCTTATTTGTGGTATATTTTAAGGCATTAGAGAACAGATTGGTTAATATTTTCTCAATAACATCGTAATCAAAAGCTATGTTTAAATGATCGGTAAAAGCGGTTATACTGGTTTCAATTTCCTTTCTGTTCGCATATAATTCAAACAGGCCAAATACATCACGCACAAAGCCTATAAAGTCGCCAACTTGCGGGCTTAGGGTAATCTTTTGGCTCTCTATCTGCCTAAAGCGCAGCAACTGACTGATGGTACGTTGTATCCGAGCTACATTTTTTTCAATCAATTGCATGTGGCTTACTACTTTGTGGTCACTATGCGCCATTGTTTCTTTCAATTGTTTAAGCGGTTCGAGCACCAAAGTGAGCGGCGTTTTTAAATCATGAGAAATATTGGTGAAAAAATCTGTTCTGGCCTGATTCAAATCACGCATATTCTGTTCTTTTAACGATTCGAGCGCAAGCCGTTCTTTAAAAACTTTTTTATTGGTATAATACCGCGCAATGAAGTATAATAGCGCCAAAACAATCAGCGTATAAATAAGATAGGCCCACCAGGAAAGGAAAAATGGGGGATCGACATGTAAGTACAATCTAGATACCTCGTTACCCCATAAACCATCGTTATTGGCAGCTTTTAATTCAAAAGTATAATTCCCACTAGGGAGGTTAAAAAAGTGTACCGATCTTTGGTTGGAGTTAACAGGCAGCCATTTTTCGCTTAGGCCTACCATACGGTAAGCAAACTGGTTCTTATCTGCCGATAGGTAACTGTTTGAGGAAAACCGAATCTCTATATTTGATTGCTCGCTTGAGAGATGAATTTTGTCTTGTTCTTGCCCAGCTAAAATTGAAATGTCTTTTGACAATGGCGAATCTTGACTATTTGCTGTTACGCGATTGTTATTGATGGAAAAGCCGGTAAAAAATACTTTTGGTTTTTGGGGATTTTTATTCAGAAATCCGGGATCAAACAGAATAAAACCATTTGTACCCCCGAATAGTATTTCTCCTTTTTTCGTTTTAAAAGCCGACCTGATGTAAAAAGAGCCACAGCTGTTTTCTTTGTAAAATTTCGCTTTCTCAAACTTACCTAATTTCTGATCGTAATGATAAAGGCCATCATTTGTACTAAACCAAATATTTTTTGATACATCATCTTCCAAAATGGCGAATACCATTCTGGGTAAAAAGCCGTTTTCACTGTTATAATTGATATACTGACCATCCTTTTTTAGCACATTTACTCCTCTTCCGGAAGTTCCGAGCCATAAATCGCCATTTGCAGCCAGGTAATAGCAACACAAATGGTTAACCGCATAAGGGCCATTCCTGATAAAATAGTGTTTCAATACTTTTAGATTATTCCTCTCGACTACGAATAATCCCTGATGGGTGATTAATCTAAGATGTCCTGCCTGATCAATATACAAAGCCTCGATTTCTACATCCATTGGTTTATTGTCTGATCCAACGATTCGAACGATCTCTGTTTCTGCCTGATTTTTTCGTTTATAGAAAAAAGGTTTATCCGGATCTGTCATCCACCAGGTACCCTGATCATCCCGCACAAAATCATAAATTGCCAACTGCTGTTTGCTAATTGGAGAAAGAAAACCCAGATCGCTAAAAGTTTGCTGAGCAACATCATAGGCAGAAATTCCTCCGTTAAAAGTTGAGACAAAAAGTTGTTTTTTGCCTTCATCAAAACGCATGCGTTTAACCAAATTAGAGTTTAGCGAATTGCTGTTTCGCTTGGGAAAATATTTAAAAGAATCATCCGATCTATTCCAGTAATTAAGTCCAACGCCCTCGGTTCCAATCCAGATATTGCCCAATTCATCTTCCTGAAAACTACTTACAACAGGGTGGTTAAGTCCACCGGGGCTAGGGTTGAAATAGCGAACATAAGCATCATACAAAGAACAATAAGCAATTTTCCCTCCATAGGTCCCGATCCAGACCCCTTGATCTGGATCGCGATAAATGGTCCATATAGAATTGTTTGGCAAAGAAAAGGCATCGTTTAAATTCATTTTTAACAGGCTGCTGCTTTCCTTAACCGGATCATAAAGAAAGAGCCCTGCTTGTGTTGCCACCCAGATCATCCCATTCTGATCTAAAAACAATTTCTTAGACATTATGGGTTGGCCTTTATTAGCCGCTATAGTAATATTTTTTTTAATCTCTCCTGCAGGATCAGTAATGTAAATTCCTCCCCGCTGGGTAAGAAAATAATAGGCCCCATTAAATTCAATCGCATCAATTGTTATGTTAGATAGCGAACCAAAATCAGCGTATAAAATAAAAGCCTTCTTTTGGGTATCTATTTTATAAAGCAAATTCTCCTGGGCAACGTAGATATTTCCTTTTAAGCTGAGTACATTATTGAAATATCTATTGGTAGGCAGTGGCAACTGTTGGGTTATTTTTTTTTTAGGGTTGTACCAAAATAAACGCTCACCCGAGAGCATATACAAATTACCATCGTCACCTAAACACAGCGACCGGATTCTACCCGGCATAATTAATTCGAAAGAAAAGTGTTCGTAATTAAATTTAAGTAAACCCTGGTTCGTGGCTAAAAACAATCGTCCTTGTTTATCGGTAATCAGCGTGCCATAGGCCCATTTTACCTTTGGATTACCGGCAGAAACAACATCATTGAGTTGATAAAAGCTATTTCCATCATACATGTAAACTGCATCCGGACCAGTGTACCAAATTCGGCCTAAACTATCTTTAGTAATGCTTTGTATCCCTCCATAATAAGAATTATCAGGCATTACATGGAACCTATATCTTGAAATATCAATAGCAAAGGCTCCCTTAATGAGTAAGATACTCAGGCAAAAAAGCAAAAGAAAGAATTTGCGGAACATCATAAACCTAAATGAGTAGAAGCATGTTAAAGCCTCCTGGCTTGAAATTACTATAATTATTGGTTTTCTTTAGTTTTACCTGTCGATAAAAACGTTATTGTTTATAATGATAATCGGCGAAACGAATAAAATTCTCCCAATCGTAAACATTTAGATCGTGTATGCCCTCACGCAGGTGATACCCGATTGATGAATTAATAATTGGTGAATTAACGGCAGGCGGTTCCGGGCCCAGCGCAGATTTCTTTCCATACAAATTATACACCGGAACTGCGTTTGTCAGCGATAAATAAGAACCTCGCGGATCTGCCCACCGGTCTTCTACAGCGTTAGTGGTATATACTGGTCTGGGTGCCATTAAGGCAATCAGCATATGCTGATCAACAGGTAGTTCATTAACCCGGTTACTGTATGTTTTGTAACGATTAGCAAACCAATACCCAAATTGTTTATTAATTAAGCTAATGGTTTCGCCATATTGCCTTCGGGCAAGCGATGCACCACTATTTCCGGAACAGCTGCTAAATACTAAAGCAAAACGTTGATCTAAGGCTCCAGCCCACAAAGATGTTTTGCCTCCTCTTGAATGCCCCACAATAGCTACTTTTTGGGCATCAAGGTTCTGGTCGGTTTCAAAATAATCCATTACGCGGCTGGCTGTCCAGGTCCAGGCACCAATGGCTTTCATTCCATCATCACTATTCAATTGTTCTGGATAGAGTTGATCAATTACGCCATGTTGATAGGAGTCCTTTTTATCTGGGGCAGCATCGGCCACATGGAAACTAGCTATGGCATAGCCTTTATCAATAATCATTTCTGCTGGCCAAAATGTACTTTTTACGTTGCGGTTTGGATCTGTATTTCGCTTACTGCGATTATTAATGAGTAAGAAAACAGGTACTGGCTTTTCCCTTTTATTGGGGATAAAAAGCACAATTGGGATCACCACATTTTTACCTTTGTTCCAGATGTTAATGTTTACCTCCTTTAAACAGGCGCGGCCATCCATAGCATCAGTAACCTTTCGGGTAAGCTCAAATTTGATGCTATCAAATGTGGTGGGCATCTGCCCATAAATATTTTTTTTGAACAAGGAGATGATTTCAGGCTTTCGGTCTTCTTCCCAGGACTTTTTGTTTTTCACCAACTGACCATCGGCTTTCTGTAATATGCCGGGTAAGGTATAGGCGGGAACCTTAGTTTCATCATAATTTACAATCTCCCCCATAAATTTATCCGTTTTTATTTGAGCATGGGCTTGAAAGGAGATTAGCTTTCCCAACAGCATAAAGGTTACCAAAGTTATTTTTCCCATAGCATTGATTTAAATTGCAATTTATCTTATTCTATAATTTTAGACAAATAAGTGTGCTGAGTAAAAAAGTCAAAGCCATTGCCTGTAAGCAAACAGACAATAGCTTCAACAATTTTGCTTCGTTTATTTTACAGTTACGTTCATTAACTTTAACCACCCATCTGTGGTAAGATCTCCATTAACCGCAAGTTTTATTCCTGGCAGATTATCTTTGGTAGTATCTATTATAGCCACCGCCCAGGTGTAAGTTCCCGCAGCAACATTAACATTTGCTTTTAACTGGTATGTTGATGGTTGATTTTTAAGCCATGTTGACGGTTCACTGGCATTATCTACAAAAAGTTTTTTAACGGCATTGCTACCATCAAGAAGTGCAAAGGCAACTTTATATTTATAGTTCCATTGTGGAATATTATTTGGGAAATATCCCCACCCCATATTTCGCCAACGGTGCGTGATGGTAGTTTCAGTACCACTGTTAACATTTTCTGGCAGGTAAACCTGATCTGGATATAAACGATAACCACCTTCAGAAATGAATCGTTGACATAAGTTAAAAGATTTGGTAAACCAGGTTTCAATATCGCCCACGCGAAAATCCATCATATTAACTGCGGCTTCTGCCGAAGAATCAAATTCCCCCTGACGAACATCTTCGGGATGCCCCTCTCTATATTTTCCACTGGGATCGATCCAATACCGGTGTGTACCACTTGTAATCCAACCTCCTTCCATAACAATCGGGCGTTTAAAATTCCAGGTTTTAGCAAAGTTCTTTTCCCAACTTTGATAGTAATCGGTCATCCCAAATGCATCCTGCCGAAGGCTATACCCTTTATTAATAGCCATTTCTAATAAACGCGTACTGTTAGCATTAACACTACCGCCGCTGGCAGGATCAGCAATTAAACGATGATATGTCATCATTAAAGGCACTTTTGTAAAGTACTTCGTATACAGAGTAGTTATCCAATCCATTACCTCTGCTTTATACTTTTCGGTACTGGCAACTGTTGCTTTGGATGGATCTTCATATATCACACCATGCCCTTCTCCCCATTTCCCAAGACCATAACCATCAATAAATGCCGTGCGCTTTGGGTCATTAAAATCTTCTGCCAGAGCCTGAATAAATTTGGCGTAGTATTGTTGGAAAATAGGATCTTGTGGATAAGGAGATTTCCGGTCTGGAAATTTACTATCTACTATATAATATTTGGCACCTGCATCAATTACAAACTGCGGGGTGTTCAAGCCTTGATCCTGTCCGTCTGCTACAAATCGGAATGCAATGGGTACCCCCCTGCTTTCGGCGCCTTTAATCATTTTATAAATTGCAGAGTTTGGATTTCTCCAGGCGTAAACTCCATCTGCCGGATTAAATGTTGCCCAGCTGGTGCGTATGTAGCAAGCTGATGCGTAATCTATTGCCTTCACTTTCTTTCCCAAATCGGGCACATAATATTCTGTATCCCAATAAGTTTCATTCCCAGAGCCCGAACCATACATTACCCAACCATTTAGAGGGTTGCGGAACACGGTGCTTCTGTTGTATTTTGGTTTCACGAGAGTGCCCTCAGCTTGAGGAGTGTCTTCATCATTATTTTTTTTACAGGCAAAAACCATCACACACAAAATTGCCATCAATGTCTGAGAGGCTAATGTCTTATAATTCATTTTTTTCATTGTGAGAAATTCTTAAAATTAACTGGTGTTAAATTATTTTACCTTTTTTCGGCCAGAATGGTCATATTTCGCAAATCGAATATGAGTGTGTTCGTACCTGCAGGAATGGTGTAATAAGAATTGCGCTGTGCACTCGTTGAGCCTCCCGATAAACTGGCAACAGTACCCTGTACAAGCGTAAGTTCCTGTAATGCTCCCGTAGCGGTTAATGGACAGCTAAATGCGTAAGCCAGGTTTTTATTATTATCGGCTCCACCGTACACGATAAACTTAGTTTTACCCACTTTACCCCCGGTATAAACCAGAATTTGTGGGTCGGCTAAGCTTACTTTACAATCCATTTTAACCGGCGTACCAAAACTGTTTATCGCACCATGCATCCACAGTTCGCTTACGGTAGTAGTTTGTGCAACACCTCCATCTCCATTCCAGGTTACCACTTTTGGAGTAAGTGCCTGCTCAGGGGAATAAATTGTAGCGGTAGCCTTTTGCATATTTACCACCACGCGATATTGTCCGGCAGTTTCTATTTTCCATGAAAAAGCATTGTCTCTCATCTTGATGCCTATAGCTGTGCCATCTTTTAAGGCAGTGCTGGCATCGGCAGATGCAATGTAATTGGTAGCGCCGCTATATTCTACCGGGATTTGCAGTTCACCAGGTTGCAGGTTAAGTAAATAAGCATATTGATTGAGATTTTCCAAGGTTTTAGACATTTCAACCTTGCTTAATCCCGGCACGGCACTCCCCCCTAAAAATACTTTATCTGCATCAAATACAACGGTTTTTATTGGTGTTACATTTACCCTGACAGTTCTAACCTCGGGCGCTTCAAATGTAGTACCTCCTTCCCATTGGGCTACTACCCTGAATTCTAGTGTAAAAGATTTATTGGCAGGTATCCCCCATTTTTGATTTGCCCAGTTTTGTAGTTGTTCTGAAGTAAAACTTCTGCTGAATGTGCCATCATCCTCATAATTCATAATTGCTGTAGATGAACCGAAGTTATTTCCTACCACATCCAGTTTGGTGGTATAGGAAACCAGGTGATCATCAGATTGTGGTCTTGCTGCTTTCCAGCTAAAGGTTACAATATCCTTTGCAGGGTTGTTTTCATCAAGCGCAATACTTGCCGATGAAATATTCAGTTCCAATTGTTCCTGTACTTTTTTAATATCGTTAATTCCCTTTTTGCAGGCAGAAAAACCAATTAGGAGAAATAGTAAAGACCATGTTTTATATAAAAATTTTATTTTTTTCATCATGTTGTTTCTAATCTGAAGTAAGCAGCACCTTGATCGGTTAAGATCAAAAAGCCATTTTTATTATTTCCCATAGCCCGGATTTTGTGGAAACACAGCATCGCGGTTTGCATCGATAATGGCCTGAGGAATTGGCCAAAGCGTGTGAAAATCCATAATCTTATCCTTTATGGCTGTGTTATACATTTTTACCCGATCGACTAATTTATTGGTGCGTATTAGGGTAAAACGACGGGTTTCTTCACCAACCAATTCGCGAATGCGCTCATCAAGCAGAAAATCTATGGTCATTTGGCTGGCGGTGATTACCGATGCCCCTGCACGTTTACGTACTTCGTTTACCGCATCAGCCGCTTTGCTGGTGTTTCCTTCTCCTAAATAAGCCTCAGCAAGCAGCAGGTAGGTTTCTGCCAAGCGAAATTTCATTCGGTCTTTGTAACTTCCGGTAAGGCTTAAGTTTTCTGCCCGACCATAGAAAAATTTGGTAATGGCCGGATTTAAGGTCTTGGTAGAGAACCAGGTTTGCTCTGTTATATTGGCTTTTTTACCAAACAAGGAAGTTTCAGCCGGGTTATTATAGTACCAGTTTCGCTTAATGTTATAATTTGAGTTGCGGATATCGGTACCTTCAAAGATGCCATTCACGTTTCCTGTAGCACTGGTACCAGTGGTACCAATCCACCATTTCATGGGAGTGAGCTGAGCTAAACCGCGTCCGCCTAAACTATCGGCCAAAACAAATCCAGTAATGCCAGAATAGTTCGGAATCCATGCCCTACGGGTCCAATCATCAGAATTGGTACCGCCGCCTATGGTATTAAATTCAAACTGTAATACCCAAATACTTTCTTTGTTGGCATTTTTAAGCCTGTTTTGGTTGTTTTCAACAAACATGTCGCTAAACACATCTCCAGGTTTATCTTTATTTACACCAAAGCGTGTTTTCATTAAACTGTAATAGCCACTGTTGATTACCGCCAATGCCGCCTGTTCTGCTGGTTGATATTCTTTATTTAACAGATACATTTCGCTTAAAAGATGGTATGCTGCCCATTTCGTCAACTTTCCATCTTTAACCTGATCGGGGTTTGCCGGCAAATATTGGCTGGCAAATTTTAAATCATCAATGATATGCCCAAGCACCTCTGCCTTTGGCGTACGGGTAAAGTTGAGTTTAAAATCGTATAGAATGGTTTCTACATAGGGAACATCACCAAATAAATAGACCAAAGTACGGTAAGCATAAGCCCTAAAGAAACGGGCCTCTGCCTGAAAACGCTCTTTATCTGTGGGGCTGTCCCAATTGGTATTTTTTTCGGCATAAATAAGCATTAAATTGGCTGATGAAATTACGCTGTATGCCCAGTTCCAATAACTATTTACAAATCTCTCTGAAGAGGTAAGTGTTAAATTGGCAAAAGGAAGTAATGATGCATCGCTGTTAATTACATCTGCAATATCGGTTGCAGCCTGTAGCGCCTCGTAAGGACAGGCACCATTGTGAATATAGGCGCCACCCTCTCCAAAAGTATTGTATTCTGAGCGGGTAAGTGCATACAAACCTGCACTGCCAACTTCAAAACCATAGGTACTGGTATAAGTATTTGTTGGTGCCAATTCTGTTTTTAAATCTTCTACAAGAAACTTTTTACAGCCGCTCATTGAAATTAAAAGCATTAGTACCACTCCCGTTTTTATCATTTTTTTCATCTTGTCGTTTTTGGTTAGAAGTTTACGTTTAAACCGAACATATAAGAACGGGCAGTTGGGTAAGATGCCATCCAGGTATTGTCGTAATTAAGTACCTGTCTGATATTGGAGAACGTATCCAAATTGTTTACACTAACGTTTACATCAATGCCGCTTACGCCAATTTTTTTAGCGAGTTGTTGCCCGATTCTATAGCCAAGGGTAATATTCTTTACCTGTACGAAAGAAACCTTTTTATAGTAGCCATGCCCGAAACTATTGGTGTATCCTGGAGAAACGATTGTGGCATCAGGATTTTCAGGTGTCCAGTAATCTGCGCCATGAACGTAGTTGGTAATACCAAAGGTCCATGAGCCAATATTGGCCATGTTATCATCGCGCCAAACGCCAAATACTCCGGTTAACAAGGCCGACATATAGAAATTTTTATAGCTAAGCCTGTTGCTTAATGATGCGGTATATCTTGGCATTTTCGAGCCGATTACTTTTCTATCTTTAGAATCGATCAGGCCGTTTCCATCAACATCCTCCAGCTTTGCCGCCCCTGCGGCTGCTCCAGATTGTCCGGTATAGTTTTCTCCTTTTTGCCAGATACCAATCATGTTGTAGTCATAAAAAACCCTTAATGGTTTTCCGATAAACCAATTGTTGTTTACGTCATCCAACCCATCTCCTCTCAATTCAACAATCTTATCACGATCTAAAGAAAACACCGCGGTAGAGTTCCATTTAAAGTTTTTTGAGTCTACATTGATCGAATTTACGGTTACCTCAAAACCTTTATTTTGGGTTTGCCCAATGTTATCCCAAATTCGGTTATAGCCATTCATAATGGGCACTGTACGAATCATCAACAGATCTTTGGTTTTAGATAAGTATGCATCTATTGATCCATTTAACCGATTTTTAAATAATTGAAAATCAATTCCAATATTTTTGGTGTAAGTGGTTTCCCATTTCAGGTTTGGATTGCCAATACCATCGCCTGCCAAATAGGCTGTATTAACTGCTGTTCCTCCATCGCCCCAAATATATTTTACATTTGAATAAAGGCGATCGAGCGTGCGGTAAGCGGTAATGGCCTGGTTACCGTTCGCACCATACGAAACCCTAAGTTTCAGTAAATCAATCCATTTTAAATTATCTTTTAGGAAATTTTCTTCACCAATATTCCAGGCCACAGCTGCTGATGGAAAAAAAGCATATTTGTTATTTTCTCCAAACACTGAGGCTCCATCCGACCTGCCAGTAATGGTAGCGATATATTTCCCCTTATAAGAATAATTAAAACGCCCCATATAAGACAAAAGTGCTGTTTCTGATAAACTCGAAGACATGGAAAGGTTACGGGCAGCAGTACTCATCATATTGTAGCTGGTATTATCGGTCACAAATCCCTCACCACTTTGAGATGCACCAACACTTTTGGTTTGCTGCATGCTGAATAATCCTGTGGCATCAAAACGATGATTGCTAATTGTTTTTTCGTATTTAAGCACATTTTCCCAGGTATAATCATTATAATGTCCATTATTGATGCTGGCTTTTCCACCTACTAAACCTGCCTGCTCTCTGCCATCAAAAGTATCGCGACTATAATATGTGCCGGTAAAGCTACTTCTGTAGTTATAACCGAAATTAGATCTTAGCGACAGGCCTTTAAGTGGCAGCTTAATATCTGCATATCCGGTAAGGAAGAAATTGCGGTTAATTCGATCCTGATCGGCGTTTACGTTACGCATTGGGTTTACGATAAGCGAATATTCCATTGGCTCCGGAACATAATAACCAGCCGCATCTTTATATTTCCCGTACGGGCTCTGCTTAATGGCATGTTCGATATTGGGTGTTACCCCGCCATCACTTCTTTGAGAGAATTGTGTTCCAATACCAATGGTTAACCAATTGTTGAACGTTTGATCGATATTGGCGGTAATATTTAACCTGGAAAGTTTAGAATTATAAACCACACCATCTTGTTGGAGTGAAGATGCAGCTGCCATATATTTCGTGCTCTCCGTACCCCCATTTATGCTTATCTGATGATCCATGGTAATACCTCTCTGAAAGATATAATCCTGCCAGTTATTGGTAACACCATTTTTGTAATTTTCGCGTTCGGTAACACTGATGATATTCCCCGCTATTGGATCGAGCTGCTCACCTGTATACCCTAATCTCAAACGACCAATATCTTGTTTAAATTTGATAAACTCATTAGGCCCCATTACATCGATACGCTGCATAGGCTCTGCAAAGCCAATCTGGCCTTTGTATGCAACCTGTGCTTTTCCCAACATCCCTCTTTTAGTTTGAATGAGAATTACCCCGTTTGAGCCACGTGAGCCATAAATAGCAACCGCTGAGGCATCTTTCAAAATGGTTAGGTTTTCGATGTTATTGGGATCCAGGTCAACCAGTGAACCGCTATATGGAATTCCATCTAAAACAATTAAAGGCGAGTTATTGGCGGATAGGGAATTTTCTCCACGAATAAGCAAGCTTTGGTCCTGGCCAGGAGCAGCATTGCCTGTGGTAATGTTAAAACCCGCAACCTGCCCAACCAAACGATCCATTAAGTTAGGGGTAGAAACCATGTTTATTTGATCTTTTCCAACTACGGCCAAACCTCCGGTTAAATCTTTTTTCCTGGCGGTACCATATCCCACCACCACAACTTCGTCTAGCTGCTTATCGCCTGCCATCTTAACATTTACAGTCCCAGAGCTGTTTACTCTAACCTCTTGATTATTAAAGCCCACATAAGAAAAAATCAGTAATGCCGTGGGAGCTGCCTGTAAGGTATAATTTCCATCACCATCTGTCGAAGTACCGGTAGTATTTCCTTTTACACGAACGGAAACGCCCACCATTACATCTCCTTTTTCATCGGTAACAGTTCCTTTAATTTTAATAAGTTCTTGTGCATAACTCATGCTTGCTGCAAGAAAAAGCAGGACAAAAGCCATGATGTAGCCTTTAAGCTTGATGTGTATTTCTTTTATCATTTAGATTTATATATGGTTAGTATTTAGTTTGTTTTTTCTTCGTCTTCAAGCTCATTTTAGAAAATGAAGATGGTTTATAGGTTCTGTTTTTCTATAGGCGTTTTATTTAAGTGTTAAACTTGTTTCATTATCATCAAGGATTTTTTCAACAATTGAGCAAAGCTGAAATGCCATTTTTGTAGTATGGATTGATAATTCTCAGCTGAAGAGCAAGAATTATCAATGCTTTAATGATTCTCGGCGAGGAGTAATCAGAAAACTAAGTTATTGAAGCATTAATTTTTGTATTTGCTAAAGCAAGTAATATAAGGTTACCTCTTGTTTCTATTTTCTTTTCTGATTTTTGTGCGGCGGTTCGTAAAACTTTAGTTTCAGAGATATTCAGTTCGGCATGAAAATCAGAAATAATCACTTGGGAAGTTTTCATTGTTTGTTTTTTTGTTATATCTGGCTAAGACAAAACTAGCGTGAAACACCAATTGGGAGGGTTTGTTTTTGTACGGAAATGGTTTGCTTTTGTACACAAAAGGCCATTTTTGAACATTTTTTTTGATCACCTCAGAAAATAAAATATTGATTAGAGTGTAAGCATTTTTTTTCTTCAACTTCAGCAGCTTCCGAACTATCCTTGTCGTCAGCATTTTTCAAGGCAACTTCGTTGAATAAAATTCCAGCAGGTTTTCTTTTTGAATGGATGCTTTTAATGCTGAAAAGGGTATAGTGGGTATTTTGGCAAAAGTGTACGCGCGTTTCGTATTTATGCTGACACGCTTTTTCGCTCCAATTTGAGTTCAGGCCAAATAAGTGGGTATTTCGGCAAAAGTGTACACGCGTTTCGCGTTTAAACTGACACCCTGTTTCGCTGCAAACTGACAGGCTATTTCGGGCCAAACTGACGGCGCTGATCTTCGGATCAGAAATTCTTCACTTAGCAATTCTTTTTAATTTTTTAAGTTCAGGCCAAATAAAGGCGCCAGTCGTTTGGATTCTCCTTGATACAGTCTTGGACCTGTCGAACTGGATTTGAGCGCTTCAGTGCACCTTTTTTGATGGGATTAAGCTTTAATTTGGAGAAGGATCCTTTGTTGATCCAGAAAAAGGGATGAGGCTGAACCGTGAACTTGATAAATCAAGGTGTTTCCAGGAAGAAGGAAATTGGAGGTCGAGACTTGATTTTGTTCAGAGGGAAAGGGACAATTTAGGCAACCTCCCGGCAGCCAAATTCGCGTACAGTTTGGTCCGAAATGGACTGTACAGTTTCATCGAAATACGCAATGGCAATTGCTGCTGTTTAACGGTAATACTCAATTTGTATTTGATATTCGCTCAATTTGCGTTCAGTCTTTTCCAGGACGTTACTGCTATTGTAATGCATAACGGTTTGATATACCTGCTTTCTGTATGGGTTATTGTGCTTGTCGCTGGTAAAAAAAGTTTTACTGTTCAGATTATCCGCTTTGTCAAAGTGAGACTCGGTTTTTAGCAGTCCATCCGAATAGTAATCAAATGTGATGATTTCATCAATTCCTTCGATGTTTTGTTTTACTTTTTTTAATCTGGTCCGGTTTAAGCCGTAATATATGGTGCTGTCTATGCTGCTGGTATTGCTGATTTTATCCAGGCAGATGAAACTTTGGCTGTTTTTATCCTCCTGGATGGAATACTGGTAGTCGGCATATAAAACGAAATCTCTATACCTGCTTTCCCGCATTAGCCTGCCTTTACTATCATATTGGAAGGTGCTTTTTTCAATCGTTGGAATGGGGATGTTTACTGACCTGAGCGTGCTGTCGTTGATTTCGACTAAGTTTCCTTTTTGGTCATAGCGGTTAGTGATTTTTTGGATAAGTTTTCCTTCCCCGTTCCTGCTTTCTTCCTGAATGACTTTGCCTGAATGGTTATAGGTGTATTTTGTTTCTTTCCTTTTGTATCCGCTTGCGGAATAGGCTATTGTTAGGGTAACACGTTTTTGTTTGTCAAAAACGGTATAATCTACAAATTGGGTTGGCTGGCGTGTAGTGTAGCGCTGGGGCTGGTTTTGGAATGTTTTGTTGTCTTGTATTTTGAAGTCTTTTTCAAGCTGATCCAATGCTGTAATCTGGCTGCAGGAACAGCTATAGACAATGAGGGTATCTCCTTTGTGGATATGTTTCTCCCTTTGGATTTTGTTCCCAATACGGCGGAAATAAAAAGCAGTGCTTATGTTTTGCTGTTTGTCATAGGTTACGCTGTCAATTAACCGGAGTTTTTGTTTTGGGTTATCTGGTGAAACCTCATAGCTGCTATAGGATTTGACTTTTCCTTTAAGCTGACTGGGCTCGAGTACTTTTTGGGAAAAGGCGGACTGGCTTAAAAGAAACAGGATAAGATAGAGGGCATTTTTTTTCATGAGAGGTCGTGTTCAGGTGTTAGGTTCCGTAGGTAAAAAGATTTTAAGTAATGTGGGGATCTTTTTTGTCTCTGGAGATCAAAGATAAATAAATCAGGTAGATTGTTTGGGTGTTGATAGCTAAAAGATTTACCTGCTTAGGTGCTAAGTGATTTGATGGTTTTGTTAGTATATTTTTATTTTTTTGGAAAACAGGTTTCGGTGGTGCTTGGGTTGCTGCAGTCCTGTTATCCGCTTTACCTCGCTACGCTCGGTGCCCGCTCCTACCAGGTTTATTTGGGTTGGGTTTGGTGGTTCTTGGTTTGGAGGCTGAGCTTTTGGCGTATTGGAGCTGGGACAGGAAACGCCTTCGCTCCTATTGACCTGCCGGCTTTCGCCCGGCGGGGAGCACATTTACTTTTCTGATTGCTTTGTTTCGCTGTTAAGCGATTATTCTCTTTCCTAGAGGTCACTAACGGTAGTTTATTCCCAGAATATATTACCTTTATGGAAATCTTAATTAATGAAATTCCCTTTCGCTCTTTTACTCTGCCTATTGGTGGCTGGTATGTTATCCTGTAAAAAACTTGATGATAAACTGAACCTGACTCCCGGTGAGTTCGAGGCAAGTATCACTTATCGTGGCGAAACAACTGCTGAACTGACCTGGCAATCGTCTATCGATCCTGATGGAGATGTGGTAAGCTATACGGTGGAGCTGAATGGAAGTATTGTTGCCAGGGATATCACCCAAACCAATTTTACCATTAACGGCCTGATTGCAACGGAAAGCTATCAAGGTAAAGTGATCGCCACTGATCCCAAAGGAGCTCAAAGGCCAGTGAACTTTACTATCTTCCCCGTTCAGGAGCAGCTATTGATGTTTGGAAGGACTTTGGGTTTTGCCAGTTATAACGTAGAGGGACAACGGGCGTGGAAAGCTTTGCCGGAAATGCCGGTTACACCGGCAGTAAGCAATGATACAGTTTTTGTAAATGACGGCAGCACCCTTTATGCACGCTCACTTAAAGATGGCAGGAAACTGTGGGAGAACTACGCTTATGTAGTCAATGAAGGCAAAGGAATTACCTATGCCAGTGGTATGCTAATTTTCAGCACGTACCTCAAAATTAATGCGGTCGATTCCAGAAACGGCAACTTGCTGTGGACAATTCCTTATACCTTTGTGGCCAGGGAAGTAATCGTATCTCAAGGGATAGCCTATATCGCTTCAGCGCAGAAACTATTAGCTATTGATATCAAGAACGGCACGCAGAAATGGGCGGCCACCACGACAGAAGGATTATTCTCTTCTTTGGTGGCCAGAAACGGCGTAGTCTATGCCTTGAGCAGCAGTGGCGGTGATAAGCCGGGATCACTCTACGCATTTGATGCCAAAAGCGGTGCGATTAAGTGGCGGTACACCTTTACTGGCGCTTCGCTCTATTTGGAAGGGGCATCAGCTCCCGCGATCTATGGCAACAGGATTTATATTCCTGTATATAATAGTGTTACAAGTCTATATGAGCAGCATAACCTGCACGCGGTGGATGTGGCTACGGGTACACTGGTCTGGAGAAAAGCTATTGCTAGTTATGAAGATGTCAGTTCTATCCAGGCAGATCAGAATGGAGTTTATTTCTGCACTTTAGCCCAGCTGACCAGACTCGACAGGAACAATGGCAGTGTCATTTGGTCTGTGGCGACTAAGTTCAACCGGTTCTTCACCCTTGCGAGCGACAGGATTTACTCGCCTGTGGGGACCTTCCTTACCCATACAATTGTTTATGATACTGCAACAGGTAAAATAGTCAAGGATATCAACACTGACTACGAAGTAGTCAACTCTCCTGTGGTCATCAAGAATAAAAAAATCTATTATCCTGTCTCAAAAAGTGCCATGTCTGCTATGGAATAAAATGGTCTTAGTTGTTAATTTCCTTTATTTTGGGGATGATTATTTTGCTGAGCGAAAGTAGGGCAGTCAATTAATCTGTGCTTTTGTTTAGGGTTATCTGGTGAAACCTTATTGGTGCGGTAGTATTTGACTTTCCTTTGAGTGCATGCGGGTTATTCAGGTTTTGGGGAAAGGTGGGGCTGGCTTAATAAAAACAGTATAAAATAGAGGGCGTTTCCTGAATCCCCGCGCATTGTTTGCGGCCTTTTTGATAATGGAATAAGGGACTCAGCGAGAACATTGATCCAAAACTGCTCTTAAATGATTTGAAGATGTTGACATACATACCATTGAATTTATTACCGTTTCCAGAATCTTTTGGTGATTTCTTAAAAAATAGACGTATTGAAAAGTTCTGACATCTGATTAAAAATATCTTCTCTCTCACGTACCACTGGAATCTGTCTTAACTCCGAGATCAAGGTTTCAAAAAAACGACTTTTACTGACACGAAACTGAATTGTTTTATTGATCTGATCTGTATAATCAATCCCATACAGTTTATCAACATCGAACCAGCCAACTTTGTTCAAAAGCGGGTTTATCATCCGGTAATCTAATTTTTCCATGTTCAGGATGAAATGAATGGACCATCCATAGGGCATTTCCAAATATGGAAAATCATCTGCACGCTGAAATTCCCGTTGAATGTCTTCCAAATTTTCACCCCAGCTAGACTTAGATGATGAAGACTTTTGGATCGCTCGTTCCAATATATCATGCAATAAGTATTGGACAATTTCATCGCGCTTGGCCAGGGTCCGTTTATAGAAAGTAAGCCATTTATTTTCCTCGTTGTTTCGAGGATTAATAGGCTTTTTTAGATATTCCTGTATAAACGGGATTTGATGATAGTGATCAATTAGTTCTTGAATCTTAGCAAGGTGCTGTCTGGCCTCAGTCTCCAATTTATTCTTCAAATGGCGGACGATCCGATTTTGAACCATTTGCTTCATGAAGGCGAAACCTTTGAAAATACAGAGGAACGCAGGCTGTTTTATGTGGCTTTAACCCGGGCACGCCATCAGGTTTACCTGATGTACAACCCGCAGCAGCCCAGTAAATTTTTAACGGAAATTATTTCGGAGTTTTCTCTGGGTGGGCAGGATGCTGCCGGCAGTATCTGCCCTAAGTGTGATGGAAAACTGGTGGAACGGAAGTCAGCCAGAGGGCGTTTTCTGGGCTGTAATAATTATCCGCATTGCAGGTATACGCTGGATTTAACTGCCGATAAAGTTTGATTATCTTAAGGTCAATTAAGTAAGAGACGGAGAAAGCGGTCCTGAATATAGATGAGCTATTCTCTCATCGGGATATTTATACTTATTGTATATTTGTTAACTAATCAAAATCAATAATGCTCAACACCAACACGCTCTCCGCCCGAAAGGCATTCCGCCTGCCGTTTAACTTTTATCTTATTGGTTTACTGTTTGCTCTGGTCTTAGGCTGTAAGCAAAGTGAAGAGGGGAAAATTCATGAGGTCTGCAGCACTTTTATCAGTGGTAGAATTGCCTTGAGATATGGGGATTCTTTGAAGCTGAAGTCTGTTATGGAAGATTCTTTATTTAGATTATTCATGCTCAACGAACAGTACATCAAAGTTGTGGATGCGCCGACCATGAGACCAAATCTGGATATTTATCCAACGAAGGTCACTATTAATGGAAACCGGGCAACATGTAAGATGAGCGGTGATGAGTTTTATTATATAAACCTGATCAAAAAGGGTGATCGCTGGATTGTAATTGGGGAGAACGAGATTTATGCTAGCCCGGATAAGCTTTTGGCTATTCGGAAAAAAATACGGAAGTATCAGCTTTTTCTGGTCGATAAACCTGCCAGGGATTCGGTAATGCGCATCATGGATATCTTTCGCCCTGGCCTTGAACCCGCTTTTAAAGATAATAATTTTAAATACCTGGAGTCGGTATCTGACAGGGCTACGGTTGATTTTATCCGAAAGTTTTTTGATTACGCTAAACGCAGAAGCGGAGTGCCCCTATTGACGGCTGAAATTGACAGTCACCATGTTGTTGCGGGCGATGTCTCTTTCAAAGGTAACCAGGCAAGTTTTAAATTCTATCAGGAAGAAGTATCGATAGCTTTAAAGAAGATAGAAGATGAATATGTCGTTACGGGCTTTAACCACATGGACTCAAAAGATATTAGCCCCTCAGTTATGGAAAAACACTATATGGATTTACTCAGGGTACTGGAACTGGTAAGACAAAAGGAATTCCGCAACAAGGCAATTAAATGATGATCAAGGGTATAGCTTAAGATAGAGCTGGTTATTTAGCGTAAATGAAGTTAATTATAGATGTAGCTTATAGCGCAAGCCGTGCAAAAGTTGTCGGCGGTTTCTTCGAATCCTGGGATGATGGTTCGCTGCTCGGGATAAGCTCAAAATTCGTGGATCATGTGGGTGAGTATATTTCCGGGGAGTTTTATAAGCGGGAATTGCCTTGTATTTTAGCTTTTCTGGAAGATATCGATTTGAAGGCAATAGCACTAATTATCATTGACGGTTTTATCTATCTGGATGATGACGGGAAAAAAGGCCTGGGTGCTTATCTTTATGAATCGCTTGGTAGAGCTATACCTGTAATAGGTGTGGCTAAATCAAAGTTTTACAATAACAATGCCTTTGTCAGGGAAATTTTCCGTGGACAGAGTAAAAACGGGATATATGTTTCTGCTATAGGCATTGATTTAGAAGATGCATCAGGTTTGGTTCAGGGGATGTCTGGGGATTTCCGCTTGCCTGATCTGATTAAAAGAGTTGATACTGAAACTAAAATATGGCCAGATCATTCTTAAAGAAATACCCTAAAGATCAAAGGCTTTTTAAGTCTGAGCGCTCTGGCTTTGAGGGCTGGCGCAGTAATTCCTGCATCTTTGGAATTCCTCATTATAACAACCCGCTTCCCTCAATCGATAAATTGCCCGGTAGCACAACCAGCGTGTTTGCTTACTTTGCTGAAGGGAATTTTGAGATCATTGAAAACCTGATAGAAAGAGGTTTAAATGAGCAGCTGGAGCATTTAGTAATCGGTTCTCAAATTTCGAGTTATCAGTATGGTTTTAAAAACTATGCAAGGATATCGGAACTGCTATCAAGGGCTGAATTCCCGAAACTGAAAACTTTTGTATATGGTGATGAATTTCTTTTAGCTAATCAGGATGCTTATTATCCCTATTTGGGAGACGTTTCTGCGGCGCTTGGAAATATGCCTGCTTTGGAGCGTTTGAAGCTATATGGTGTGTTCGCGCTTAGTAGTAGGGTAAATTTACCAAAGCTCGTGGAACTGGGCATTCATTCTTATTGGGTAACTGATGAGCAGCTCGGCTTTATCTCGCAGGCGACGCTTGATCTGCTGCTATCCTCTGGCTTTGAAAGCCTGGAGACACTGGAAATTGATCTTATCTGCAATTACTCCTATGATACTGATGGGGCAAAGCAATATTATCAGTTAGATGAGCAGTTGTTTTTAAATTTCCGGGCGTTAAATGCGTTGTATATCTGTGGGTATTTTAAAGCGGGTACAACTGACAGACTAACCAGGTTGCTTTCTGCTAAAATACAAAAACTCTCATTGGAGGACATAAACGAATCTTAAAGCGGGATCATTCATATTTTAAGCCCCTGTTAAAACAATCTAAATGAATATCTATATCGAATATTTTCAAACGCTCAAGGCTTATTTAAGCTTATTGGGGATTGATAAAAATACTGGGCTAGCTGGATGCAGTGATGAAGAGATTGCCTCACTGATCAGAGAAAAAGGCGAGCTTCCGGCTACCTATGAAGCTTACTTACGGACGATTGGCAAAAAGTTCTTATTTGATTTTATGGACGCGGAAAATATGGCCTATGATCATCTGGGAGATATCAATCAGTTTGCCCTTAGGACTTTCAAAAGAAATGCGCGGGAGCCTGAATCTCCTTTTCTGGTGATTTCGGAAAGAAGGTATGAATACATTAGTCTTATTCACATGGGAGAAGATGATCCACAGGTTTGGATCATGAGCGAGTTTTGGGATAGCCGGGATGGGGAGAATTTAACCATCAGAAATAATAGTTTTACTGAACTGATTAATTCTTTTTTCCGCCGGTGCCTTTCGGGCTATCCTGCTTCTTTTGGCTGGGTACCGGAGGGAGAAGATAGGGCAGCATATATTGATATGCAGTTTAAGGCATGGGAAGATGGGATTAATGGGATCGCTGAGCAGATAAGTAGCGCTGGGGCTGGGATACACAATCCGCTTGTTATCTCCCTTAATCAGATTTTTTTGGAGTTCTACGCGGTTGATGTGCTGAATAACAGTGCCGGATCAGGCAGCCCTCCAACAGAGACTGAAGAAGGAAATGAGCTTATGAACAGGTTTCTAAATGACCTGGCTAACCTGAAGGATTCCCATTCAGTAGAAAAATCCTTTAATTGGGGACTGGTTGCGGTAGCCGTCATTATCGTCTTGTTGTTAATAAAACTTTTGATGTAAGCTTAATCAGTATGCTATTTATGGGCACAATAAACTTCATTTATAGATACATTTTCACATAAACTTTAAGATGGCGAGAATTTATCAATGTTCAACGATGGGCGAAGCACGGATAAGGGCAGCTGTAGTTGCCGAAAAAGTGCAGGCTGACTTGCTGGTTTACCGGGTATCTTCCTGGGGAAGCGCATCAGGAGATGCGAGATGGTATATCACTCCAGAGCAGCAGGATGCCACCTCACTCCTGTTTTTTACTTCTATTGGTATGGCAGAGCTGAAAATATATTTCGTAAGCAGCGCTGCAGAGGCAGGTTGGCAGATCAGCCATCATCGATTAAAGGGGAAACTTTAAGCTAAGCTGATTGAGATAACAAAGCCATGCAGGATGGTGATTTTATCCGCAAGGAATTTTCACATATCGCAGTATTCTATTTGATCCGGGTACCCTCTTTTTGCTTTAGCCCGATATTCCTTACCGCTATTACGATTCCACCTTTGGCGATCAAATTCTTTACTTTAAATTTTGAGGCGGTATAAATCCATTGTTTATCCCGCCATTGACAAAGATTTGTATGTTCATTACTTCATCGCTGTCCATTTGCCAAAGTGGTAAAGATCATCAGTGACTGATAATGATCTGCTGTTTACTTGTTTTTCCATCTTTTGTAATATGAAGAAAGTAGGTTCCGTTAGGGATATTGTTGATATTAAGAGTGACTTTTTCTTTGGAAAAAGGGTGTCTTGCTACCACTTTACTTTTGATATCCAATAAGACCGCCGAAAATCCCTGGCTGGCTTTAGTGTTAACGGTCAGGCTAGCTTGACGGGGTTCTACCGTGACTAAAGGAGAAAAACTGGTTGTTGGGGTAATATCTTCAGTAATAGTCGCCGGTTCAATGAAGAGTGTTGTACTAACCGGATTTGGATAGACTTTAAATGCCGCAGATGTAGGCAGGTGCGGGTAATCGTCTAAATTTATTCCGAAATGCTGCCATGCACTTACTCCGCAGGTATTGGTATAGCGTACGGTGATGGTGCGATACATGCCGTAATTAGTATCAAAAGAAACTCCGGTTACGTTTTGCAGATTGGTTGCAGGATTGAGGGTATTTAGGGGAATGAAGGGGTTTCCGTCTGCGCTTTCCACATCAAAATAGCTCCCGGGATAGGTGTTATTGTATTTAAACATGACTGTAACATATCTTGGTGCAGGCGGAGGTGGTCCTGAGGCCAAGGTAATGTTTGCAACCCCAACCTGAATGGTTTTGTTAACGGTTTGGGTCCGGCTGTAGCCTTTGCTGTCTGTGATGGTGACGCTAAGCTGAGTATAAGCGGGTAATACAGCTGTATTTCTGTTGACTGTGATGCTTGAGGTATTTTGGCCACTGAGCAGGTTTAAGGTGCCAGGAACATTCCAGCTATAGGTACAACCCACCAGATTGGGCACTGAATAGGTATGGTTTCCGTTATCGCAGTAGTCAATATTTTCATCACCGTTCATGGTTATTGTACTTAAAATAAGGGGGTTTACTGCCTGAACTCCTGAAGGGGAAAGCAGGGGTTGAAGGCCGGCCTCTGTCCAGGAATAATAGAATTTGCCGTAGCGGTCGCCAAAGTCGGTGAAATCACAGCTGCTCCATCCACCCCTGAGCTGACCGACAACCTGACCGTATTGGTTGAAAAGGCCCGCTCCTGAGGATCCGGGCGAAACTACGCCTTGGTTATAATGGGCGGTCCAGAATTTGCTTCCCCAAAGCCAGTCTGCAACATCGCGTGTACTGGTGATACGCATATCTTCTCCGTTTGGATGGTGCAGAATATAAGAACTGTAATCCGCTGGTGGTGTAGTCTGCCTGTTCCAGCCGGCATAGTTTACCCCATCCCCTACGCCGGGTGGATTGCTGAGTTCAAGCAATACGATATCAGTTTCCTTGGAAGCGGCTTTTAGTGTTGCTCCGTAGAAGGTTATGCCCATGTCATTCACACTGCTGTTGCAGTTGTTGCGCCAGTACTGAAATATCATTCTGGAGTTGGCAAGGGCATTTATTTCTGAAGGGTCCAATACGTTGTTTTCATCAGCATCTATAACATGGAATGCAGTTAAAAAGTAGGCTTTACCGTTGTTTAACTCGTTATTGATCAGTGTTCCTGTCCCCATGTATCCATTGGAGATTATTTTGGCTACTGCCCTTGCTGAGGGCATCATATATGGACTACAGGCAATGGTTGGATTACAATTGGTGGAAGCCTCGCGTGAGGTGACTGCTGAAGTAGCAACTGGAGTATCTTTGAATCCGGCTTCAATTTTGTTGATAGAGATACTGCTCTGAAAATCTGCTGTACTCAGTGGTTCTATAATATAAAGGATAACGGTGTTGCCTTTTAATGGGGATATTGCAAGCGTGCTGGAGCGCGTAAAATTATCTTGTTTAATACAACTGTCCAGTTCGGTCTTTTCATCGTTGAATACATACATCTCCGCTTTGGGTGAAAGCTTAAAAGTATTAAAAATCAATCCGAGGTTGGTAGCATTGGTGATGCTGATGCGCAATGCCCAGGCTTTTCCTGCTGAAGTTGAGCTGATGGTTCCATCGGCCATAGTGATGCTTACCGGCAGAATGTCTGCGTAATGATCAATCTTATTGATTTCGGTATTGGGATCACCGTCTATGACCGGCTGGTTTTTGGCTTTTGAAAGCTTTGGCGAATAAGCCAAAGTTTTTGTGTTAATGGTTTTAAGCTCTGAATAGCCTGGCACCTGGCTTTTGATCAGTAATGGGGAGCTTGTTACCCTTAAAATCTGTGCATGAGCAGAAAACAAAAGCGTGCTCAAAAATACAACTAAAAGTATTCTCATGTTGGGTTTGTTAATTTAGAAGAGAGATGGATTAAAATACAGCTGGAGTGATATGTACGAATTCAGCGATTTTCAGGGTATATATCACAGGACTGGTAACATTACAATTCGGTGTTGAAGTAGCAGTGCCTGCAATCGTAAAGTCAAACCCGACCTTCTGCCCAACTTTTTTTAAGTTTTCTGGAAGACCTGCTGTTTTGATAACATTGGTGTAAGTGATTCCGTTTAAGGTGAGCTTGTCCCCAAACTGTTGTTGCTGTGATGAGGCTGAAAAAATTTCGATCAGCCAGTAGTCTTTGCTTTGGTCTGTATTACAGGTTTCTTTTGCGATCACTGTGCCTACTGCACCTTCATAAGGAGATTTTAAGGGACTATTGTCTTTGCAAGCGAATGAAAAAAGGATTACCAAGGCCGAAAACAGGAATACGATTGTTTTGTTTTTCACGGTAGATAAATTAAGAGGTTAATGTTGTAAAGTTAGCTTATGATTCTGATACTGAAAACCATCGGGTATTAACTTATTGTTAAATATTCCAAATGGCTATATCCAATAACTATTTTCTCTTTTAGCGCTTTTTATCACCCAAAAATATTTTCTTTTCAATATTTTATTTTTTGCTAATATTTTTAGTATTATATTTGTAATATAATTCTTAAAGTCTTTTTTTGGTAGTTAATTTTAGTATTCAGGCATGGGATCGAAAAGCGAATTGGTGGCTAAACTTCAGCAGGATATCCTGCTGTGGCAGAGCTTTAAGCCTGCTTCTGCTGCATGTGCAGAGCGGATTGGCCTTGGCGGGATTGAGGATGCTTTTCCTGGAGGGGTATTTCCCAGAAGGGCGATCCATGAATTCATTACTGTTTTTCCGGAAGATGCTGCTGCCAGTGATGGTTTTATTGCGGGGATACTTGCTTCATTAATGCGCGATGGCGCGGCTTGTGTGTGGATCAGTACTTCAAGGAGGCTTTTCCCTGCTGCGTTAAGGTCGTTTAATGTGGAACGGAAAGGATCATTTTTATGGATGTGAAAGCTGAGCAGGATGCTTTGTGGGTGATGGAGGAAGCTTTGCGCTGTGAGGGTTTGGCCGCTGTGGTTGCGGAAATTGATGCCTTAAGTCTGATTGAATGACCTCAAACGGCACAAAAAAGCCCTTCAAGCTAACTTGAAGGGCGATTTTTTGTCAGTGGGCCCACCTGGGCTCGAACCAGGGACCAAAAGATTATGAGTCTTCTACTCTAACCGACTGAGCTATAGGCCCGGAAAAAAGCCTTGGCTTTTTGCGAGTGCAATGTTACAAATTTGCATTCAATTTTCGAAAATGTTTTTCACTAAAAATCAAATTATTTCAGCTACAAACTCATTTTCAACTCCTTAATTTAAAGTTTTAAAATGGATTTATTAGCCAGATACAGGTATTTTATTCAGCACTACAAGCCAAATCAGGCTATTTTGTGGATAAAACGGTCTTCCCTCCTTTATCAAATGCGTTTCGAATAGGCTATTTTTGTATTAGATATGAATACGCCCGATCCGGACAACCAGCTCCTTTTAGATTTTCTAGCCACAACCAATCAACCCGTATTTTTAACGGGTAAGGCCGGTACAGGAAAAACCACGCTATTGCGCAAAATCAGAGAACTAACCAAAAAGAACTACGCCGTGGTAGCCCCCACAGCTGTTGCTGCCATAAATGCAGGCGGCGTTACACTCCACTCCTTTTTTCAGATTCCTTTTGGACCTTTGGTGCCGGTTGTTGATGAAAATACAGAGGTTCCGATTAAATATTCTGATGAGAAAACCAGGTTGCTCCGTTGCCTTGATCTTTTAATTATCGATGAAATCAGTATGGTGCGGGTGGATATTATCGATTTTATAGATCGTACTTTAAAAAGGGTAAAAGGATCTAACCGTGCCTTTGGGGGTGTTCAGCTACTGATGATTGGCGATTTATATCAGCTTTCGCCCATCTTTCACGATGCCTGGCACATATTGGGCAGCTATTATCAGAGCCCTTATTTCTTTGATAGTCTGATTTTCAAATCGACCCCAATGCTCACGTTTACGCTGGAAAAAGTGTACCGCCAAAGCGACCCGGTATTTCTGGATATCTTAAATGGCATGCGCGAAAATAATCTGAGCGCCGATTTGCTGGCCAAACTGAACGAACGCTACGACGCCTCGCTTAACCAGGAATGGAAAGACGACTACATTACCCTAACCACGCACAACCAGCTGGTAAACGAAATAAATAAAAGCTGCCTGGAAAAACTGGATGGCGAAATATTTGAATTCGATGCAGAAGTAAGCGGCGATTTTCCGAAAGATGCCTACCCTACCGATGAAAAACTGCAACTGAAACCTGGTGCACAGGTTATTTTCATCAAAAATGACTCATCGGGTAAAAAGCAATATTATAACGGAAAGGCAGCAAAAGTAACAGCCATTAGTCAGGATAGTATTAAGGTTGCCTTTTCAGCTGGTGGTCGCGAGATTGAAGTTGAAAAAGAAATCTGGCAGAATGTTAAATACAGCCTCAGCGAAGAAGACAACAAAATAAACGAAAACAGCACCGGATCTTTTGCACAATACCCTTTTAAACTCGCCTGGGCTATTACCGTACACAAAAGCCAGGGATTAACTTTTGATAAGGCCATACTCGATGTAAGTACTGCTTTTACGCATGGCCAGGCTTATGTTGCCCTCAGCCGTTGCCGAAGCCTGGAAGGTTTGATTTTAAAATCGCCGGTGGCGGCAGCAAATATCATTACCGACGCCAAAGTAATCAGTTTCACCAAAACCAGTCACCAGGAAAAACCCACAGCCGAACTGTTAGAACGCCGCAGCCAGCAATATGCCTGGGGACTAATACACGAATTGCTCGACTTTACACTGGTGGCCAAAGACTGGGAAAAACTCGGCCGTTCCAAACTGATTGACAAAGACGAAAAGAACGCTTTCCTGGCTTTATATGAACAGGGAAATCAGCTCCTGCAAAACGAGATTTTTAAAGTGGCCCGCAGCTTCATTGTAAAAGAATATGACAAAGTTTCTACCTCAGGCCATCCGGCTACAGAAAGCACTTTTATGGAGCGTTTGCAAAAAGCTGCTAATTATTTCATCCCCAAACTGCAACAGGTTATTACCCTAATGGACAGAATTGTGGCTATCAATTTTTACAACGATGCCCATTCAGATAAGCTGTTAACCCTGCTTAAAGATTGCAAAGATGCCTTGAATATCAAGCTGGCCTTATTTCATATTTCATGGAATCCTTTTTCGATTAAAAACTATATCGATACGCTGCATGCCAGCAGCAACAAGCAGCCTGGAGAAAAGAAACAGGTAAAAACGAGCATCAAGCCCAAAGAAATCAGCAATCCGCAGGTGTACAAAAACCTGGTTGAGTGGCGAAAAACCATTGCAACACAAAGAGGTACTGCCGATCATGCAGTACTTTCCGATCTGGCCCTGCTATCCATTGCCGAACGGATGCCGCGCACAACCGATCAACTGGCTGCATTAAAAAGCGTGGGTATAGGCAATGCAAAAGAACTTGGCCAGCAAATTACCCGTATTGTTAATGCCCATTTAGGCACGAGCGAGTTATTTTAAAAAAGTTTAGCCTGCTAATTGTTTTTTTAATACTTTCGCAGCCCCATTTTAGTCACTACACTTTATACCAAGCCCATGAGTAAGTTTTTGTACGGAATAGATTTTGGAACAACCAATTCGGCCCTTTCCATTTACGATGAAGAAAAAAGAGAAATTGTAGAAACCATTTCCATTCCTTCGCTCATTTATTTTACAGAAACCAAAAGCATGGTAGATGGCGAAAGCCACATTGTGGGCGAAAAGGCTATTGAAGCTTACCTGAACGATGGCATGAAAGGAAGGTTTATCAAATCGATTAAACAAATCCTTTCGCGTACAACCTTTACCGAAACACGCATCCACAATAAACGGTACACAGCATCAGATCTGGTTACTTTAATTCTTAAAGACTTAAAAGATAAAGCTGATCAAATTATTGGCGAAGATTGCCACAGGGCCATTATTGGTCGTCCGGTTTTCTTTGACGATGACAGCGCCATGAAAGATACCCTTGCGCAAACCCGTTTAAAAAAAGCGGCCGAAAATGCAGGTTTTACCCATGTACGTTTTCAGTTCGAGCCCATAGGCGCGGCCTTTGCCTACGAAAAAACCATCACTAAAAAGGAACGTGTATTGGTAGCCGATTTAGGTGGTGGAACAACCGATTTTACTTATCTGGTACTTGATCCTGACAAGGTAGGCAGCAAAGACCGCAAAAACGACATGATTGCCTCAGGTGGTATTTATATTGGTGGCGATAGCCTCGACTCGGCTTTTATGTGGGAAAAGGGAACGCCTTACTTTGGTAAAAACACCATGTACGAAGCCACACCTGGCAAAGTGCTTAATGTACCCAAATCGCTTTTTGCTAATATTTGTACCTGGGATAAGATGAACTTCTTTAATGGTTTAAAAATCCAGAAGGAGATTGAAGAATATTACTACTATTCGGGCAACGATCCTAAATTTAAAAACCTGATTACCCTGATCGAAAATAACCTGGGTTATTCGTTGTTCAGATCAATCGAAAAAACAAAAATCGAGCTTTCAGATCAGCCTTTATCCAACTTCGCCTATTCCAATATGGAAATCGAAATTGATGAAGATATTTCAATAGCGCAATACAACAACATTATCGAAAGAGATATCCAAAAAATTGAAAAATACCTCGATCAGTTTATGGAAACTTACAAAGTGGCACCTCAGGATATAGACTGCTTGTTTTTAACCGGTGGAACATCGATGGTGGCGGCTGTACAACAGCTTTTCAAAAATAAATTCCCGCATATTCCACTAAACTCGGGCGATAACTTTAAAAGTGTAGCCAAAGGATTGGCCTACAGCGGTTATTTATTTGAAGATTAAGTAATTCACACCACCTCACACTAATTTCAGTTCATGAGGCGGTGTGAAACTTTTTTTTTTAAGGATTATTGTTCAATTTCCGACCAATCAAATCTTGGGTTTTCGGCAGGAGTTTTGGCCTTTTTCATTAATGCGTACAAAGCCTTCACTGTATCGGGATTTTTAGCAGCGATATCATGTTTTTCACTAATATCACTTTTTAAGTTATACAGTTCCAGCTTTTCAGCGGTTCCCTTATCTTTAAAACGAATCAGTTTCCAATCTCCTTTGGTTAAAGCTTCCTTTAAACCATTTTCATTAAACTGCCAGTAAAAATAGTCGTGCTCTTTTACTGCTTTTTTACCGTTTAGTAGTGGTGAAAAAGAAAGACCATCGATATTTTTTGGTGTAGCGGTGCCCGTAAGCTCGCCTAAAGTTGGCAAGATATCCCAAAAAGCCCAGGGAGAAGGATTTACCTGTGCTGCGGCTATTTTACCTGGCGCCCTTACAATAAGCGGAACACGGATACCCCCTTCGTACAAGTCTCTTTTTACCCCCCTGAATGCACCACCGCTGTTAAAATAAACCGGATCTGCCCCACCTTCTTTATGCGGGCCATTATCGCTGGTAAAGAAAATATAGGTATCGTTATCCAGTCCAAGTTTTTTAATAAGGGCTACAATCGTACCTACATCCGTATCCAGCTTATTTACCATTGCTGCAAATGTTGCATGCGGCTGCGCCTGACTATCGTAATTCCCTTTTTTCTCGAAGGGTGTTTCGGGTGGGAATTTACTCGAGCCATCGGCATGCTGAAATTTCTTGAGCAACGCTGCCGGCACTTTCAATTCGGCATGTGGCACCGTTAAAGGCAAATACAGAAAGAAAGGTTGGTCTTTATTGGCGTTAATAAAATCAACAGCTTTATTTACAATCAGATCTTCGGTGTATTGCGTTGTATCAACCGGTACTTCTACGGTTTTACCACCAATTATTTCGTATAAATGATTGGTATAATAATCATGGGCGTGCGATTGATCCAGGTAGCCATAAAAAGCATCAAAGCCTTTTAAATGTGGTGCCCCCTGACTGTCATCATCTCCTAACCCCCATTTTCCAAACATACCAGTTCTATAGCCATTGCCTTTTAAACGCTGGGCCAAAGTGGTATCCTGTGCACGTAAAGCAGCCAGCCCATCTTTCGCTTTAGCATTTCCGCGTACCCAGGCGTGGCCCATGTTAAACCCCGTCATTAAAGCGCAGCGTGAAGGTGCACAAACCGTATTGCCTGAGTAGAAACGGGTAAATTTAATGCCCTCTCCTGCCAGCCGATCTAAGTTTGGGGTTGGTATTTTGCTGTTTGGATTAAAACTTTTCACGTTGCCATAACCTAAATCATCGGCCAGGATAAAAATAATATTGGGTTTCCGTTTGCTTTGCGCCTGCACCCCGTAGCCACTGCCTAACAGTAAGGCTAAAGCCATATATTTTAAAGTGTGTCTCATATTTTATTTATTGTAGTTAGGGTTCTGTTTCAGGGCGGGGTTATTTTGGATAGCTATAGAAGGTACCGGCCAGAGGTAATCTTTATTGGCATCAAAAAGGCGGCTATCAATCCTCGCACCTGCACTATTGGTTATATTTCCATTCAACACCTGGTCTGCAATTCTCCACCGGCGTATATCGTAATAATACAAACCCTCTCCGGCCAGTTCTATCCTCCGTTCGTGCCTGATCTCTGCCCGAAGATCTTCCTGGTTCAAGCCAGTTGTAACATTAGGCATTTTCGCCCGCGCACGGATCAGATTTAAGGCATCAAATACCGATTGATCGGGCCCCGTATCTTCGTTTTTAGCCTCTGCATACATTAAAAGCACATCGGCATAACGCAACAAAATAAGATTCAGCTCAGAAGTGCCGCTGGTTGGGGCCGAAACTGGTTTTTCGTTATCTTTAAAAATGGTGTATTTTTTTAAACCATAACCTGTACTTGGATACTGAATGGCGGTTACTACAGCACCTTTAAATTGGGTGCCGGGTAAAATTACAGTTGCCTGCAGGCGACTGTCGCGGTTTTCGAATGGTTTTGCAGCATTGTAAACAGCCGATCCGGAGATTGGCTTGCCATCTGTAGCATAATAGGCATTTACCAGATCGGGTAATGGAGCCGAGCCCAATTGCTGATCCAGGCTGATATCGAGCGAGTGCGTAAACTCAGGATATTTATACTGTACATCGAAAATCACTTCGGCATTGCCTTCATTTTCAAGGTAAAACAAACCGCGATAATCGGGAAAGAGGCTATAGTTTTTTAAATCGATAACCGCTTTGGCCGCTTCAGCGGCTTCTTTCCAGCGTTTGGCATACAGCAACACCCTCGCTTTTAAAGCCAGAGCTGCACCCCGAGTAGCCCGCCCCTTGTCTGCTCCCGAATAGCTCAACGGAAGCACCGTGCCAGATGAGGCCTCGTTAAGATCTTTTAAAATCTGTGCCAACAGTTCATCTGCTGTATTTCTTGGCAAAGTAGCCTGGGTTTCGTAATTGGTGGCTTCGGTAATTAATGGCGCACCACCAAACAGATTCCACAATGGTATATAATACAAAGCGCGCAGATATTTTGCTTCTGCTTTATATCTTTCTTTCAGCGTAGCATCCATATTTACTTTGTCGATATTGGCCAGCACATTGTTGGCACGCCCAATTCCTTTGTAGCTGCCGTTCCAGGTTTCGTTAAAGTAACCGGTAGCTGCATTGTGCAAACCCCGCGAAATGATATTGTAATCGTTATTGTATTGGTAAGTATTTGGCGTCAGCGCATCCAGATAAATTGAATTTGCAGCATATACATTATAGTAAAGAGCGGCATAGGTTCCGTTTAAAGCAGCTTCGGCCTGTATTTTGGTATTCCAATAGGTGTCTTGTGTAAAACGATCAGTTGGCGTTACATCAAGGTAATCTTTACAACCGAAAAAGAGCAACGAAACCGTTAACAGCAGCAAATATTTTTTCATTTCCTTTTTATTTAAATGATACATTAAGTCCGGCACTAATTGTTTTGGCATTGGGATACTCAATTAAATCAGCACGTGTTAAATTGCGTTCAGGGTCGCTAAATTTGAAGTTAGAAAAGGTGAGGTAGTTTTGGGCATTTACAAAAACCTTTAACACATCGATTCCTGCTTTGCTTAGCCATTTACTGGGGAATGAATAGCTTATCTGAACATTTTTCAGTCGCAGATAGGAAGCATCGCGTACCCAAAAACTCGAAGTCTGGAAATTCTGCGGATATCCGTTCGAAGTAGTGAGTCGTGGTAAACTTGCCCCCGTATTGGTTGGTGTCCACGAATCGCTAAGCCAATTTTTGGTTACTCCGGCACCGTTCTTGAAAGGTTGGGCCAAATTACCGCTTAAATAAGTATCTACGTCCTGTAATCCCTGAAAAATGAAGCTAAAATCCCACCGTTGGTAGCCAAAACCACCAGAAAAACCGTATACAAATTTTGGAATGCTGTTGCCAATTACCACCCGGTCGTTGTTATCGATTACACCATTGCCATCTACATCTTTATATTTCAGGTCGCCCGGAACAGTACCTGCATTTTGAAAAGCATGTGCTTTAACTTCATCTGCCGTTTGGAAAATCCCCTCGGCCTGCAATCCGTAAAAACTATCTATAGCAGAACCTTCCTGAATAATGGTGTTACCACTATAATATTTCTGGCCGTTTACATTGGTCACCTTGTTTTTAACATAGGTGAGATTGGCATCTAAGTTATACCTGAAGTCGTTTACGGCATCTTTAAAACCTACCGTAACTTCGAAGCCCCTGTTGTTAACTGCCCCAATGTTTTTTACCGGCCCGGCCAAATTACCCACCTGCCCGGGAACACTGATTTGCCGCAAAATTTTCGAAGTCTGTTTATCAAACCAATCCAGTTCGAAAGTTAACTTACCTTTAAAAAGGCTTCCTTCTAAACCTATATCGCTCATGGTGGTTGTTTCCCAGGTAATATTTGGATCGCTAAGCTGGGTAATGGCTGCCCCACTTACAATTGTGCCGTTAAAATTATAATTCTGGCCCAGGGCTATGGCATCTACATAACTAAACAGCGAAACATTCTGGTTGCCCAGCTTGCCGTATGAAGCACGTACTTTCAAATTGCTAAAAATATTCAGGTCTTTAATAAAATCTTCTTCGCTGGCCCGCCATCCGGCCGAGAAGGAAGGAAAAAAGCCCCACCTTTTATCTTTTGCAAAGCGCGATGAGCCATCATACCTGAAATTAGCCTCGAAAAGGTATTTTTCGTTGTAATTGTAATTAAAACGGCCAAAATATGATTGTAAGCGGGAAGCTCCGCCTGTACCTGTTACCTGTGGCGAAGTGCTGCCAGCATTCAGTTCGGTTAAATCATTACCCAAATAACCTTCGTTATAAGCCGAAAAATTACCATCATCAAAACGTTCGAGGCTAAAACCTGCCAGAGCACCAAAATGATGTTGATTTAAAGCTCCTTCCCAGTTTAAAGTGTGGAAATTGGTAATATTGATGTTGTTCTGGCTAATTTGTCTTACCCCCCTGGCCGGCGTATTGCCAATTGGTGTTATCGCCCCTGTTTTAGGATTGGTTAAATTAATGGCCGGGTAAGAATATTTGTTGATGCCATAAAGCAGATTTGCCCCCAAAGTGGTTTTATACCTGATATTAAAGGGTAGCTGGTATTCTAAAAATACATTGGCCAGCGTACGGTACTGATTGTTCTTATTAAACCCCTCATTCGCCAGCGCAACAGTATTTCTAAAAAAATTGTGCCCGGGTACGCGAATCCATTGATCGGCATAAGTTCCATCCTGGGCGTAAGCAGTTTGAAAAGGCAGGCCGCGATAGGTTAGCCCCATCAATCCACCCTCACCATTTCCATCATCTGCACTGTAAGCGCTTTCTTTACTATTCCAGAAATTAGCCGTTAAGCTTGCGCCAACTTTTAATCTTTTGGTAATTTCTGAACTGACGTTTGTGTTTAAAGAATAGCGCTTTCCCGAAGAAGCAATTAATATCCCATCCTGATCCAGATAACCTAAAGAGATCGAAAAAGCAGTTTTTTCAGTTCCTCCAGAAATGCGGAGATTATGCTCCTGAATGGCGGCATTGCGGAACATAATATCAAACCAGTTGGTATTGGGGTAAATGTACGGATCGGTACCAGTCCTGAATTCATTAATCAGTGCCTCACTACTTTCGGCAGGCTTGCCTTCGTTGGCCAGTGCCCTGTTTTTGCCAATCATATAATCAACCGTATTGGTTACCACATCCGGAAACTGGGTGGCCTTTTGCGAACCAGCATAAAAATTGTAATCGATAGAAAATTTTCCATTTTTACCGGTTTTTGTCTTGACCAGAATAACGCCATTGGCTGCCCGATTACCATAAATAGCTGCAGAGGCAGCATCTTTTAAAACAGTAACACTTTCAATATCATTTGGATTTACATCGCCCAAAGGATATTCGATACCATCAACCAGCACCAGCGGATTGTTGTTATTCAGTGTGCCTGCCCCACGAATGCGGATTGTAGCAGCATCAGCCCCTGGCCTGCCCTTAGTTTGGTTAGTAAAAACGCCCGGTACATTTTGCAAAGCCTGTGTTGCATTTGTTATAGGCCTGTTGGCTAATGTTTTGGCATCGACAATAGCCAGGGAACCCGTAAGATTAATCTTTTTTTGGGTACCGTAACCTACTACAACAACATCATCTAAAGGGTTGTTGTCTTCTACCAGCGCTACTGTTATCTGGCTCTGGGTAACCACAATTTCGCTTTGTTTGTAGCCAACAAAATTAACAAGTAACGTAAAGGGGTATTTTTGTCCTGTAACTAACCTGAACTTGCCATCGCGGTCGGTAGAAGCACCGTTGGTTGTACCTTGTATTTTAACAGTTGCGCCGATTAAGGTTTCCTTTGTTTTGGAATCGATAACGGTACCGGTTAAGGTGGCATTAATAGTTGGTTCGGTAGGATTTTGGGCTTGCACCACTAGCGGTACAATAAGCCATAAAAGCGGTGCTAAAACACGCGCCATTTGCTTGATATCCAGTTTAACCCCGGATAACAGGCATGGTAAAGCCAAAGCCCGGTGAACGGGATTGACTTTCTCAAAATTTTGCATAACTTTGAAATAGGTGATTTGAATGAATTAGAACAGGGCGCAACGCCAATTGAATCCCTGTTCAGTTAATTTGCCTGGGGAAAATACAAATTGTATTTTCCTTTTTTTTGCCCTATCCGTTTATGGATTGGAATCAAAAATCTTTACCATCAGCAACAACAACCCATCTCTTTTAAAATTTTAACCAGCCGCTTAGCCAGGCTTAAAGTTTCTGTAAATTCTTGTTTCATAATGATTATATTTTTGGCAAATATAATTTTTTTCAAATAGACTACAAATTTACTAGACTTTTTTTAGTCGTTTTTCCCTGAATCTTGCCTGTCAAAAACACAATAGATAAAACAGCTCATTCTATATCTGTTTAAAAAATGTTTTCTTTCTTAAAGCGGGATTTTATAATTTAGTCCTTGTAAAATTGGTGCGACTGAATTAAAGATGCAGCGAGCAAGGCCTTACGCGTTAGGCGCCATAGCAATTAATGTGGTGAGGTCGGGAAAACCTGTTTTCTTGAAGAGATGAAATCGAACAGATGCCCATTTCTTTGCCAGACGCACCAATTTTCAATTCAACAGCGCCTGCTTGCTAAACTGAAATACCGATATTCCTTTGTAACGCTTAAAACTACTGTTAAAATTAGCGGTTTGCTCAAACCCCAATAGGTTAGCTATTTCATCAATGCTGTAATCACTATGGGTTAATAATGCCTCTGCTTCGCGCATAATGCGGTCTTTAATCAGCGCAGCCAGGCTTTTCCCTAAAACACGATCAAGAAAACGGTTTAATTTACTTGCACTCATACCCATCCCTTCGGCGTAAAACTGAATAGCGCGTTCCTGCTTGTAATATTGTTCTAAAATGGCCCTGAAACGAAGTACCTGCTGCAATTCATCGAGGGTTAAGGCCGCCAGGTAACCATCTAAACCTGCAGTATAACCTAAGAACAAGGATAAATATTGAGCCAGAAAAGGTAAATCGTTGCGGGCATTAATTTCCCTGCGCAACTGATCGAGCAAACTATAAGTCTTGGTTGATTCTTGTTGTGCTAAATCTCTGAAGGATAAGTTGAGGAACAAGTTTTTAGCCATTGGATCGAGGTGTTGCAATAAAAATTCGGCATACAACAAGCTACTGAAAGTGAGCCAGTAACCCGATTTAATTTCGCCTTCCAGCCGAACCAAACCTTCTTCCGGAATAAAGAATATCCTCCCGCTTGCAAGCATGTAATCGCCAGAATTCATGCATAAAAACCCTGCACCCTCTTTAACAATTAACATCCGCATCGGAAATGCTGCCAAAAGCGCACGCTCTCTCTTAAAAATCCCGCTAATGGGCTCCAGCTGTATCATATAAACTTAATGGAATAAACATCAGTATGACTAACATTATATTATCTGGTTACATGGCTAAAGATAAAACTTATCAACATGTATGACAAATACTATAAAAAACAACCAATATACCTATTTTTGAGTAATACCGGACTGATCAATTACTTGTATGTTTATGGCCACTGATAGGGTTTGATGCAACTCGAAAGACACATTTAAGCCCGTTTTTAACTCAGCACCATTTAATATTCCGGTGCGGTAAAACAAAACCTCTTCTCCGAAATCAGTTTTAATTTTACCAAAACCCTCTGTTTCACTATAACATCCTATTATCCCCATTTGTTTTATCATTTTGGCCTAAGCTCATTTACACCTTAGCCTAAAAAACTATGCCAAAATAATTCCCGCACAGGCAAATATATGCACATGCTGGTTTAGGAAACAAAAAAGACAGACAACTACTTGAGACAGGAAAGATTTATTTATCTCTTCCTGGTTAGCCTGATAGAATAAATTAAACCAGTTTTACCTGGATGGCATTAGGACCTTTTTTGCCTTGCGCAATTTCGAAAGTTACTTTATCGTTCTGTTTTACTTTATCAACCAAACCCGTAACATGAACGAAAACCTCTTCGCCACTTTCGGTAATTACAAATCCAAACCCTTTAGATTCGTTAAAAAATTTTACTGTTCCTTGCATTTAATTTAGATTTTTAACATAAACATACAAAAACTATTGCGTAAAGGGTAATAGTTTTAAAATTGGTTGAGAGAATCGGCAACAGGTAAAATCTAAATTATAGGCAGGCTTTCATTTTAGACCTATTTTTTACCACCGCCGTAATATTTTTAGCCACCACACCTCTTTTTGTAATCTGGGTATCGAACTCTACAGAGCTACCAATATACAAGCCTCTCGCCTTGCATTCTGAAATATCGAAATAAATACTTTCGGCAACCATTAACTGAGAAATGAGTCCAAATCCCCTTTGTTTATTATAAGCAGTAATCACTCCCGTCATACAAAAATAATTTAAGCGTTTAGCTTCATAAATATAGGCTTATTAACACTACACTATTACAGCAGTAGATATTACATTGAAATAAATAGATAACCCCAACAGACTAGTTGATGTGCAAAACTGACCGATCGACCCAAAATGTTAAATTTGTTAAGCTTACAACCTATAGTTGTTAAACAAATTCAAAACCATATAATCTACTACCTGTTAATACTATACATCAACAGATCAAAACATGAAAAAACTAACAAAAAACAGTTCGGAAAAAGAGTTAGATAACATTAAAGAAGGCGACAACATCCAGGACGATACCGGGAAACAGGGAGAAGTGGCGCACATCGAAATTTTAAACCGCCGGCGGGAAAAACAATATTACTATAAGCTCAAAAACGATGGCACGATCCTCGTCATTAAGCAATGCCTTACTTAGGTTTTACCGGGCTTAAAAAGCAGACTTCATTTTAAATTTTACGGTTAATGGGTGCTGAACCAAAGGGCTATTTTTAAGCCAAATCTGGCCATAAGCATTAATTTTGATACAATGTATCGATTGCATAAAATAATATCATATATTTACGCAGCACACCATTAACCAAATAAATGAAAACAACGTTTACACTATTGCTGTCTGCTGCTGCCCTTATTTCTGCAGCAACATTTAACAAAAACACCTACGAAAGTAAAAAAACATCCTTCCTGTCTATCGATACGCCAGATCAGGATCGCTTTGTAAAAGCTACCCTAGCACAAGGCGAATTTACCGAACCCACAGAAATGGCGGTTTTACCTAACCTCGATATTTTAGTTACCCAACGAAGAGGTGAAATATTGATTTATAAAAATCAGACTAAAAAACTTAAAGAAGCCGGTAAACTCGATGTTTATTTTAAAACAAATGCGCCGGGGGTAAATGCCGAAGAAGGCTTACTGGGTATGGCCGCAGATCCTAAATTTGCCATAAACAAATATGTTTACCTTTTTTACAGTCCTTTCGATAAATCCGTAAACAGGCTATCGCGTTTTAAACTCGTTAACGATCAGATAGTAAAAGAATCAGAAAAAGTTGTACTCGAATTTTATTCGCAACGCGATATTTGTTGTCACACCGGCGGCTCAATCGCTTTTGGATCAGACGGTTTGCTTTACGTTTCTACAGGCGATAACTCCACTCCTTTTGATGCACCAAATCAAAAATTCGTAAACAGGGGTTATGCTCCGCTTGATAACCGCAAAGGTTTTGAACAATACGACGCCAGAAGATCATCGGGGAACACTAACGATTTAAGAGGTAAAATTTTAAGGATTAAAGTGAACGAAGATGGCACTTACAGCATCCCGGATGGAAACCTTTTCCCTAAAAACGACCCGAAAAGCAGGCCCGAAATTTATGTGATGGGTAATCGCAACCCTTACCGCATTTCAGTTGATCAGAAAACCAACTTTTTATATTGGGGCGAGGTTGGACCAGATGCCAGTGATGATGATGCTTTAAGAGGTCCGAGGGGCTACGATGAGGTTAACCAGGCCCGTAAAGCTGGTAATTTTGGCTGGCCTTTATTTATTGGCAACAACTATCCTTACAAAGCTTATGATTTTACCAATGGCGAAAACGGCAGTGCTTTCGATCCGGCTGCGCCGATTAACAACTCGCAAAACAATACAGGTTTAACGCAGCTCCCTCCTGCTCAAAAAGCCTTCATCTGGTATCCTTATGGCTTATCAAGCGAATTTCCTCAGGTTGGCGCCGGCGGCCGTACGGCTATGGCAGGTCCTGTTTATTATGCTAAAGCCAACTCGCCTTACCCGGCTTACTACGATGGAAAACTGATTATTTACGAATGGGTACGTGGTTGGGTAAAAGCTGTAACCATGAATGCTGCCGGCGATTATGTAAGCATGGAACCCTTTTTATCTAAAGTTTCGTTAGCAGCGCCTATTGATATGGAACTGGGACCAGACGGGAAACTCTACATCCTGGAATATGGAAAGGGCTGGTTCTCTAAAAATCCTGATGCAGCCATCTCGCGTATCGATTATATCAAAGGAAACCGCCCGCCAAGGGTAGAAAGCCTCGATATTGCAAAAACAAGTGGTTTACTCCCTTATAAATTAACTGCTGCGGTTAAAGCTAAAGATCCGGATGGTGATGCACTTACTTACGTGTGGAACCTGGGCAAAGGAATTACCAAAACCACTACCACACCAACTGTACAGTACACCTATACCAAAGCCGGCGAATACCCGGTGAGCGTTACCGTTATGGATAAAAGTAAAGCTGCTGCCAAAAGTCAGGTTATTCCGGTTTTTGCCGGCAACGAGCACCCTGCTGTTGATATCGTTTTGGCTGGTAACAAAAGCTTTTACTTTCCAAATAAGGTTGTAAATTATAAGGTACTGGTAAGCGATAAAGGAGCTAAAGTTAACAATAACCGCATTTATATCTCCAACACCTATACGCAGGGAACAGATATGGCTGGCGCACAGCTTGGGCACCAGCAAGCTGCACAGACAGCTGTTGGTAAAGCACTGATGTTAAAATCTGATTGCAGTACCTGCCATAAAGAATCGGCAGTTTCAATTGGTCCTGCTTTTGAAAAAGTGGCTGCAAAATATAAAAACGACAGTAAAGCCGTTGATTATCTGGCATCGAAAGTAATTGGTGGAAGCCATGGTGTTTGGGGTGAAGTGCCCATGCCTGCGCACAGTGCCATGAAAGAAGCCGAAGTGAAAAAGATTACCGAATGGATTATGACATTAGGCAACAAAGAAACGGTTGCAGCTTCGTTACCTGCTTCAGGTAAAATTGTGCCACCTGCCAATGTAGATAAAAAGAAATCGGTGATGACACTTAAAGCAAGTTATACCGATGCAGGTGCAAAAGGCTTAAAACCTTTAACCACAACTAACCTGATTAACCTGCGAAGCAGCACAATTGATGCCGACGACATTAAAGAATTCAGAGGTTTTGAAAAGAAAGATATTTATGGCGGAGAAAAACTGGTTTTAACCTGTGATAATGGCTGGCTGGCTTTAAAAGATATCGACTTAACCGATATTGCCAGTTTTGGCTTTTCATTTGCAAACCTGGCACCCGGCACAGCAGGCGAAATTGAAATCCGGCTGGACGGTAAAGATGGCGCTTTGGTCGGAAAATCGACATTTACCAGCGCCACACCGGTAAACCTGCTCACTGATGGAAAACTTCATTCCCTTTATTTTGTATTTAAAGACGTAAAACCTGAAGATAAGAATAGCAAGCTCGTTATTCAGTCAATAGTGGTCGCACCAAAATAAACAACAAGCCCGGAACACCAAATTTCCGGGCTTTTTTATTGTAAAAAGATAAGCTTTTATACATTTCTTTAATGCAGCAATAATATCTTTGCAGCAAATTGGTAGCACATGCAAAACATTAAAAACATCATTTTTGATTACGGAAACGTAATATTCGATATAGATTTCAAAATCGCACAGGCATCATTCCAAAAACTGGGCATTACTGATGTAGAAACCTTTTTTGCACATAAAGCACATAACAGCCTCTTTGATGATTTCGAAACAGGAGCCATTTCTCCGGCTGAATTCAGGGCAGGCATTAGAGCCGCAGCCAACCAACCCCAGCTTACCGACCAGCAGGTTGATGACGCCTGGAATAGTTTATTGATTGGTACCATACAACAAAACCATGATCTGCTTTTGCAGGTTAAAGCAAAATACCGCACATTTTTATTAAGCAACAATAACGAAATCCATTACGACTGGATTATCAATTACCTGCAGGCTACTTTCAAAATGAACAATTACGACGATTATTTTGAAAAGGCTTATTTTTCGCAGCACATGAAATTGCGTAAGCCCAATACCGATATTTTTGAGCAGGTACTGAAAGAAAATAACTTAAACCCAGCCGAAACCTTGTTTATTGACGATAGCCCCCAACACATAGCAGGCGCTAAAAAAGTTGGTTTAAATACTTTACTCATGACCGAAAAACCAGCACAATTAGGTGCGTTTCTGAAAGCGAATGGAATTTTGTAAATTAGGATATGGCAGAGAAAAAGTTCAAATCGCTTAAAGAGTTTTATCCATTTTATTTATCAGAGCATACCAATACCACCTCGCGTGTACTGCATTTTGTGGGTACGGGTTTAGTCGTATTGGCTTTCTTTGCCGGCTTTCTCTTCCATAACTGGCGTTTTTTCCTGTTAATGCCTTTGGTAGGCTATAGTTTTGCCTGGGTAGGGCATTTCTTTTTCGAGAAGAATAAACCTGCTACCTTCCAATATCCGGGTTACAGTTTAGCCAGCGATTTTATCCTTTTTTATGATTTGCTAACCGGAAAACAGGCTTTCGTGGTGAAGAAGTGATTTCAGTTCAAAAAAACAGTTGGCAATTTTCAGCTGGCAGTAAACTACCTAAAACCGAAACTACCAACTGCTCACTGTATTTGGTCAACTGAAAACTGTCAACCGAAAACTGAAAACTGGCCTACAGTTTCCTTCTTTTCAATTCTCTTTCAATTAAACCAAGCTCTCTACCGGTTTGGCCGGCAACAGAAGTATTTTCCTGTGCTCTTCTAAACAGGTAAGGCATTACAGCTTTAATTGGTCCGTAAGGCACATACTTAGCCACATTGTAATTCGAATCGGCCAGGTTAAAGCTTAAATTATCACTCATGCCTAACAATTGTGCAAAATATACGTGCGGATGGTTATGGTCAATATTTTTTTCTTCCAGCAAATAGGTTAACAAACGGCTGCTATCTTCGTTATGCGTTCCGGCAACAATTGCAATCTCCTCAATATGATCTACACAGTAGCGTAACGATTCGTTATAATCGCGATCAGAAGCAGCTTTATCCGGCTGTATTGGTGACGGGTAGCCCATCTCCGCTGCACGTTTGCGTTCTTTTTCCATATAAGCGCCACGAACCATTTTAACACCTAAAATAAAGCCATCGGCCTTCGCAATTAAGTGATCGGCTTTCATATCAGCCAGTTTATCGTGACGGTACATCTGATAAGTATTGTACACAATAATGCGTTCGCGGTTAAACTTACGCATCATATCCAAAGCTAGTGCATCAATAGTATCCTGTATCCAGGTTTCTTCCGCATCGATCATAATCGGCACACCTTTATCATAGGCGGTTTGGCAGATTTTTTCGCAACGCACTTTTACTTTATCGTACTCAGCCTCTTCTGTTGCTGTAAGCGTTTCTTTCGCATCTAATTTTTGTAACAGGGCAAAGCGGCCAATACCTGTAATTTTAAATACCGTAATCGGAATTTTTATATCTCCATCGGCACGAACAATGGTGCGGATAATTTCTTCACAGGTTTCATCAAACACCTGCTCTTCTTCTTCTCCCTCAACCGAATAATCTAAAATGGTACCCACACCACCTTTATGTAATTGTTCTATTGCTTTATCGCACTCAGCAATGGTTTCGCCACCGCAAAACTGCTGAAATATGGTTGCTTTAATCGCACCCTGAATCGGTAGTCCGATATTTAAGAAGAAATTGGTAATGGCCGGGCCAACTTTGGTTAGAAAATTATTGGCGATGATTTTAAAAAGCCAGTAAGCTTTTTTTAATTCTGTATTGGTTTTTTGGCGGAATGCAACTTCCGTGTTATCGAAATTTGGTTGCTTATTGGGGGATAAATCCATTTGTATGCTATAAATTAAGTCAGATTGGTGCAAAATTATAAAAAGCATTGATTGTTAAAACTAAAAAGGTTTAAATAATCGTATTTTTGCAGAAAATGATACAATTCAAATTAGAAGGCGAATTTATTCCACTAATTCAGCTGTTAAAGGCTACCGGGTTGGTTGGAAGCGGCGGCGATGCCCAGGCCGTTGTAACAGAAGGCTTGGTAAAATGTAACGGCGAAGTAGATTACCGCAAACGTTATAAGGTTAGAGTTGGCGATATTATTACTTTTGGGGAAAATAAAATAGAAGTTATTTAATGGAACCACTAACGAGCGCAGGCCACTCCGTTTATTTCGAAAGCAATTTAGCAGCTTTAAAAGTACTTTTAGAAAGCAACAAATACAGCAAAGTTTTTGTACTTGCTGATGAACATACCAGTGAAGTATGCTTACCGCTTTTTCAATCACTTTTAGATTTTTCTGAATTTGACCTGATTGAAACTGCAGCAGGCGAAGAAAATAAAAACATCGATTTCTGTATCGGCATCTGGAAAACCTTACTGGATTTTGAAGCCGACCGCAAAAGTTTAATGATCAACCTTGGTGGTGGTGTAATTACCGATATGGGAGGCTTTATTGCCTCTACCTACAAACGGGGAATTGATTTCGTAAACATTCCTACTACCCTTCTTTCGCAGGTTGATGCTTCCGTAGGTGGCAAAACCGGAATTGATATCGATAACGTAAAAAATATGGTGGGCACTTTTACCCTGCCACAGATGGTTTTTATCGAAACCGGCTTTTTAGAAACCCTCCCTGAGCGCGAACTTTTATCAGGCTTTGCCGAAATGATTAAACACGGTTTAATTTACGATAAGCCTTATTACGAAAAATTAAAGGCGGGCAGCTACCTGACACCATCTGCAGAAGATATTTACCGCTCTGTTGAAATTAAAAACGAAGTGGTTACCATCGATCCGCATGAAAAAAATCTGCGTAAGATTTTAAATTTCGGTCATACCATTGGTCATGCCATTGAAGGTTACTCGCTGGCTAACGACGAAAACCCACTAACCCACGGCGAAGCCATTGCTATTGGTTTTGTCTGCGAAGCTGCGCTTTCGATTAACAACAGCACACTTACCACCGAAGAGCTGGAAGATATCAGTAAATATATCTTATCACTATATCCTAAATACCACATCAAAAAAGAAAGCTACGATACGCTTTTAGAATTGATGAAAAGTGATAAAAAGAACGAAGATGGTAACATTTTGTTCTCTTTATTAGAAACAACAGGCAAATGCGCGTTTAACTGCCGTGCTACCAAAGCCGATATTTTAAGCAGTTTAGATTATTATAACAGTTTATAACATGAAGTTTACCGGAAGTGATATTTCTGTAATCGGGCTTTTTGGTTTCGTAATCGTTTTAACCCTGGTTGAAATGTATTTCAGTTACCTGCACGACAGGAAATTATATACCAAACGCGATACCTGGACCAATATTTACCTGATGACAGCCGCTATTGTAATCAATCTGGCTACCAAAACAGGTACTTTTTTCTTATTGCAATATTGCTACCAATTCCGTTTGTTCCAAATCAGCAACATCTGGATTTACTGGCTGGTGTTAATTTTAGCTCAGGATTTTCTGTATTGGTTTTTGCATACCGTTGGCCACTATGTGCGCTTTTTCTGGGCCATGCACGTTACCCACCATTCGTCAGAGCACTTTAACTTAACCACTGGTTTCCGTTCTACTGTTTTTGAACCTTTGTACCGCGTATTCTTTTACCTGCCACTAGCCTTTATGGGCTTTACCGCGGTTGATATTCTTTTTGCCTACCTGGTTACGCAAATTTACGGCAACCTGGTGCACACCCAATACAATATCAAATTCCCGAAATGGTACGAATATATTTTTGTAACGCCATCTCACCACCGTGTACACCACGCCAGTAATGTGCGTTACCTGGATAAAAATATGGGTATGGTTTTAATTCTTTGGGACAGATGGTTTGGAACTTTTCAGGCCGAATTACCTGAAGATGAAGTAAAATACGGTTTAACTACCCAACCTACTGATACCGGGCCTGTAAATATCATTTTCCACGAGTTTATTGCCTTAACCGCTGATGTAAAAAAGGCACCAACTTTTATGGATAAAGTAAAATACGTTTTCAATCCGCCGGGATGGAGCCACGATGGCAGCACCAAAATTGCTAAAATTATGCAACAGGAGCTGAGGGATGCTGAGATCCTCGAAAAATCAAAAAAGTTAAAGTCTGAACAACCCGAATTAAGTTCGGCAGTATAAAATTAAGCGGTCTATTACGGGCCGTTTTTTTTTGATTTAATCCCTATAGAAATGGACAAACAGCGCCAAAATATTTAAAGATATAATTCGTATTTTTGATATAAAGTTTATTGCCATGACAACATTGACTATACAAGTTAAAGATAACGATACAGAATTTCTTTTAGAGGTACTAAAAAGAATTAATGCGAAAGTGATCCAAACTTCTAAAAAGCAACTTTTACTTGATGGCATTACGCAAGGAATAAGAGAAGCTAAAGAAATCAAAGCCGGAAAAATTGCGCCATTATCATTGAAAGATGTATGATATGGCAGAAATTACCATAGTCTACTCGCCAATTTTCATAAAAAAAGCTAAGCAGCTAAAGAAGAAACATGCATCATTAATTAGCGACTTATCTGAATTAGAATCCGTATTACTTGAGAACCCAAGAACAGGTACTGATTTAGGCAATGGCATTTTCAAAATAAGATTAGCTGTAAAAAGTAAGGGGAAAGGAAAAAGTGGAGGTTATAGAGTAATTACCTACTTATAAGTTAAAAATAAAATCAATATGATTTACATTTATGACAAATCAGAAGAGGCTACTATTACTAAAAAAGACATACAGAAAATAATTGATACCTTGTGATACATGTTCAATTCCTTAACAACGTATAAATCACTTGCCCTACATATTCCCAATAACAAACGCTCATTTTCATTACTTCAAACCAACCTTTAACAGAATTTATACCATGCACCAAAACGGTCTAAAATCAATAAAATTAAATTTTATTAAAAATATTTTCAATTTCCTATTGACAAATTAAATTTTGTTACTACATTTGGCTCAACGAAAAAAAGAGATGAAAAATTTTAGCACATATTACTTTGGTTACTTTTACTATTTTAGTGAGAGCCGGGGCTAATATGCAAAAAGATATATAAAAAATATTAAAATGTATAAGAAAGTCCCGGCAAACAGCCGGGACTTTTTTTGTTTAACGCAAAAAATGGAAACGACAAAACGAGTAGCAATTCAGGGTATTAAGGCCTCTTTTCACGAAGAAGCAGCCTACAAATTCTTTGGTAAAAGCATTGAAACTGTAGAATGCAATTCATTTAAAGAAACCTGCGATAAGCTTGAAAAAAACGAAGCAGATTTCGTGGTAATGGCCATCGAAAACTCCATTGCAGGTAGTTTATTACCAAACTATACCCTGATTCGTGATTATGGTTTCTCGGTTGTTGGTGAAGTGTATTTGCCTATCCAATTGCACTTAATGGCTTTACCTGGTGTAAAATTCGAGGATATTAAAGTGGTAACCTCACACCCTATCGCCATCCGTCAATGTATCGATTTCTTTTACGATTACCCGCACATTAAAATTGTGGAGAGTAACGATACTGCAGCCTGTGCCAAACGCATTCAGGAAGAAAAACTGACAGATACAATGGCAATTGCAAACAACTTAGCTGCTGAACTTTACGGCTTAAACATTTTAGAACGCCGTGTAGAATCGAACAAGAAAAACTACACCCGTTTCCTCATCCTCAAAAAAGATAAAACAGACGAAGGCAAAAAAATAAACAAGGCTTCTATCTGTTTCCAGGTTGGGCACAAAGCCGGCTCGCTGGCCACCGTGTTAAACATCTTTGCCGAACAGGATGTAAGCTTAACAAAAATACAATCTATGCCGGTATTAGGTAAACGAAACGAATACTACTTTTACGTCGATTTAGAATGGCCAAGCACCGATAAATACGATAAAGCCGTTAGGAAAGCATTAAAATATACCTCGAACTTTAATATCCTTGGCGAATATCAGAAGAACGATAAGGTATAACATGGTTAACTGTATAAACTGGTTAACTGTCAATTAACCGATTTAAACAATTAACCGATTAACCAAAAAACAACACAACAATTAAACAATTTAAAATATAAACCGGACTCCGGAATTAAATACCAATCATCATGAAACTAAATTTAAACATTCAACCTTTAAACACCTGGTTAAACGTAAACAACGAACCATTAATCATTTCTGGCCCTTGTAGTGCAGAAACCGAAGAACAATTATTAACTACCGCACATTTATTGGCTGCAACTGGTAAAGTATCGGTTTTAAGAGCCGGTATCTGGAAGCCGCGTACCCGTCCGGGAGAGTTCGAAGGTATTGGCAGCATTGGTTTAGAGTGGTTAAAACGCGCTAAAGCAGAAACCGGTTTACCAACAGCAGTTGAGGTTGCAAATGCAAAACACGTTGAAGAAGCTTTGGCAGCTGGTGTTGATATCCTTTGGATTGGTGCACGTTCTACAGTAAACCCCTTCACCGTACAGGAAATTGCCGATGCTTTAAAAGGTCATGATGTTCCGGTATTGATTAAAAACCCTGTTAACCCTGATTTACAGTTATGGATTGGTGCAATTGAGCGTATCAATGGCGCAGGTATCACTAAAATTGGTGCTATCCACCGTGGTTTCTCTTCATTCGAGAAAAGCTCTTTCCGTAACGAACCGATGTGGGAACTTGCTATCCAGTTAAAAACGCTTTGCCCTGATTTACCAATCATTAACGATCCAAGCCACATTTGCGGTAACCGTGAGTTAATCCCTTACATCTCGCAAAAAGCCCTGGATTTAGATATGCAAGGTCTAATGATCGAATCGCATGTTGATCCTTCAGTAGCCTGGACAGATGCTAAACAACAAGTTACTCCTGCTGCTTTAGCAGAACTGGTAGACCGTTTAACTGTACGCGAACCAGAGGTAGCAAACGAAGCTTCGGCTGATAAATTAGCTGATTTACGTAAATCAATCGATAAAATTGATGATATTTTATTACAGAAATTAGGTGAGCGTATGGCGATTGTTGCTAAAATTGGTGAATTTAAACGCGATAACCAGGTAACCATTTTACAGGTTAACCGTTGGGATGCCATCATCCAAAAAGGTCAGGCTTTTGCAAAAGCATTAAAATTAGACCTAAACTTTACCGAAAAATTCTTAGAATTGGTACACGGTGAGTCGATCCGCAAGCAAACTGAAATCATGAATGCTGGCAAAGCTGAGCAAGGCATTGCTGCTGAGCAACATACAGAAGTTAAAGCATAGGTAAGCTCAAAGACTAAAGCTAAAAGCGGCGTCTGACAGCGATGTCATCCTGAGCTTGTCGAAGGAATGTGACGATTAACAATATATAATGAAGTGTCAGATGTTTCCATCTGACACTTACATTTGAGCATAAAACAAAACAAAATGTCAAAAAATGCCTTAGTTTCTTTTAAAGGAACCAAGAATATTAATACGGAAATCCAATTAACAGGCTCTAAAAGCGAATGTAACAGAGCGTTAATTATCAGCGCTTTAAGCAAGAAACTGGTTAAAGTAGAAAACTTATCGAATGCCGCTGATACTGTGACTTTAAATGGTATCTTAAACAAGCTGGGAGTTGAGAATGGTGAGTCTGCAGTAGACTCTAAATTGAAAACTGCAAACTCAGAACTGGTTGATGTAGGACCTGCAGGTACTGCAATGCGTTTTCTTTCGGCTTATCTTTCGGCAAAAAACGGTAACTTCCTGTTAACCGGAACCGAGCGTATGAAACAACGCCCAATCGGTATTCTGGCCGAAGCACTTAAAAAAATTGGTGCAAACATTTCTTATGCAGAAAACGAGGGTTTTCCCCCACTAAATATTATCGGTCCATTGGATCAGAAAACTGCCCAGATAAAAATTAAAGGCGATATCAGCAGTCAGTACATTTCTGCCTTGTTGATGATTGCTCCTGTGCTACCACAAGGTTTAACTTTAGAAATTGAGGGCGAACTTACTTCTAAGCCTTATGTTGATATGACTTTGGACATGTTGGCTGAAGTAGGTATTGCACACACCTGGAACGGAAATTCAATCTCCATCGAACCGCAGGCTTTTAAGCCCGGCACTTTGGTTGTTGAACCGGATTGGAGTGCTGCATCGTACTGGTATAGCATCGCTGCATTAGCCGACGAAGCAGAGATCAGCCTACCGGCTTTAAAAGATAAAAGCTTACAGGGCGATAGCCAGATCCAGAAAATCATGAAAATTTTTGGCATCGCAACCAGCAAAACTGAAAAAGGAATTTCGATCAGCAACCTTGGGCTTTCACTCGATACCAATCAGGTGTTAGACCTTAAAACCTGCCCTGATTTAGCACAAACCATTGTGGTTATTGCAGCTGCATTAGGCAAAAACATGGCTTTTACAGGTTTAGAGACCTTAAAAATTAAAGAAACCGACCGTATTGCCGCATTACAAAACGAACTGGCTAAAATCGGTGTTACTTTAACCGAAGATAACCTGGTTTATACTTTAAATACCGACAACCTTCATTTCCCTGATAAAATTACCATTGCAACTTACGAGGACCACCGTATGGCAATGGCCTTTGCTCCACTTGCCCTACTCATCAACGAAGTTGAAATTGAAGAAATGCAGGTTGTAGAAAAATCTTATCCATATTACTGGGAGGATTTGAAAAAGGCGGGATTTGACGTACAGGAGATTTGATAAGTGAGCTTTGAGACAACGCTAACAGCTGGAGTAAAATAATTAACCTTAAAAAATTGAAGTTTAGACATGATAACCGGGATATTTCTCCTATCACATATCTAACTTCCAACATCTAAAATAAAATATGGCAGGTAACTCTTTCGGACAACTTTTTCGCATCACGACCTTTGGCGAATCTCATGGCGTAGCTATTGGCGTAATTATCGATGGCTGTCCGGCACAATTGGATATTGATATGGATTTTATCCAGTCAGAACTGGATAAACGCAGGCCAGGTCAGTCGAAAATTACAACGCAAAGAAAAGAAAGCGATACCGTTCAGGTATTATCGGGTATTTTTGAAGGAAAAAGTACCGGAACACCAATTGCCTTGCTTATTCCAAATGAAGACCAGCGATCAAAAGATTATGGCCATAATGTTGATGTGTACCGTCCGAGTCATGCCGACTATGTTTACGATGCCAAATACGGTATCCGCGATCACCGTGGCGGAGGCCGTTCATCGGCGCGCGAAACTGCTGCCCGTGTAGCTGCAGGTGCAATTGCCAAGCTGTTCTTAAAACAACAGGGTATTGAGATATTTGCGCATGTAACCTCAGTAGGAACAATTGAAGCTCCAAATCTGGAAAGCAACGATTTATCAGCCTTACTTCAAATCAGGGAAGAAAATATTGTACGTTGTGCTGATCCTGCTACTGCACACGAAATGGTCGAATTTATTGATGCGGTACGCAAAGATGGAGATACCGTTGGCGGAAAGATCAGTTGCGTGGTAAAAGGCTGCCCTGCCGGACTGGGCGAACCTGTTTTTGATAAGTTACATGCCGATTTAGGCAAGGCTATGTTAAGCATTAATGCTGTTCATGGTTTTGAATATGGCTCTGGCTTTGCAGGCAGCGAATTAAGAGGCTCGCAACATAACGATATCCCCCAGCCTAAAGCAGCCGATTCGAAAGTATTTAAAACCACTACCAATTATGCAGGTGGTATTTTAGGTGGCATTTCGAACGGGATGGATATTACTTTTAAAGTGGCTTTTAAACCGGTTGCCACCATTATGCACAACCAGCAAACCATTAACGCCGCCGGCGAAGCTGCCGAAATTAAAGGTAAAGGTCGTCACGATCCTTGTGTGGTACCTCGCGCGGTTGTTATTGTAGAAGCTATGGCTGCATTGGTTTTAGCCGATCAGTTTTTAAGAAATAAAGTAAGTACCTTATAAATCCTATGATGAGATTCCTGCCTGTTCTACTCGTTTTTATCAGTATAAATGCCTTTGCGCAAAGCTATTCAGCAAAAATTGCAAAGCACCGGGAAGCGTACAAGCAGGATTTTATTACCGACAGCCGATCTCCATTAAAGAAAAAAGATCTCGAAAACCTTCATTTCTACGATGCAGACAGTACTTATAAAGTTTTAGCTGATGCAGCACTGCTGCAAAACGAAAAGGTTTTTAAAATGCCCACCTACGATGGCACCAGCAGCGATTATTACAGGTATGCACATGTGAATTTCAGTTTAAATGGTAAAAAACTACAAATGACTTTATACAAGAGTGTTGTGCTATCGGCCAACCCGGTGTATAAAGATCATTTATTTTTGCCCTTTACCGACGAAACAAATGGCAAAACCACCTACGGTGGCGGAAGATATATTGATTTGGATAGCAAAGCAATTGCGAATAACCAAATTGAAATAGATTTTAACAAGGCCTATAATCCTTATTGCGCCTATAGCGAGGGTTATCGCTGTCCGGTACCGCCCGAAGAAAACGACTTACAACTGGCAGTAGCAGCAGGCGAAAAGTTATACACCGGCGAAAAGAAACACCGCAAATAATTCCCGATCGGGGATTGATAAAAAATCACGGGGATTTACACAATAATTCACATTTTCAATTAAATTTGAAACATTAAGTGTAAATCCCTTGTTCTCTAACTAAATTAAGTACTATCCCTAAATGACCTACAACTGCCTAATTGTTGATGACAACGAAATAGAAAGAGATGCAATTGAAATGCACCTTAAAAAAATCCCTTCATTAAACATTTTAGCAGTTTGTAGTAACGGAATCGAGGCCTCACAAATCTTAGCCTCAACCAGGGTTGATATTGTTTATTCGGACATTGACATGCCTGAGCTTTCGGGCATGGATCTGATGAAAAGCCTTAAAAAACAGCCTTTATTTATATTCATTACTTCATATAGTGAGTATGCTGCCGAAAGTTTTAACCTCGATGCTTTAGATTTTATTGTAAAGCCGGCTACCTTTGAGCGCATACTGAAAGCCACCAATAAGGCTATTGAATATCTTGAACTTAAAAAACTGGTTGGAAAGGAAACTTCACAGGATGAACAACCTGTTGGAGAAGAAGATGATCACTTCTTTTTCAGAGAAACCAAAGGCATTACCAAACTAAGGTACGATGATGTGATTTACATCGAAAGTATGGGCGATTTTTCGAAGCTGTTTACCAGCACCGATAAGCACGTGATTTTAGTTAGCCTGAAGAACCTGGAGAAACAATTACCGGCAAAACTTTTTGCCCGTGTGCACAAGCAGTATATCATTAACGTAAACCACATTGCTACCTTAACCAACCACGAGGTGCATTTAGATCATAATTTTACTGTTCCAATCAGTGCAACCAACAGACAGGAGTTGTTAGAAAAATCGATTGACAAGAAAATCCTTTCGCGTTTTTTAAAGTAATTATCTACCAAGTAAAATTTTAAAGTAACTCCCTCCTGTCACATTAACACCGGCAGTAATTTTACCGTTCATGAGGGCGATAAATGTTCTGCAGAGCAGTAAACCCAATCCTGTTCCTTTTTCTTTATTGGTGCCTGGCGTACTTACCCCACCACCTAGATAACCTGGTTTATTAAAATGATCGATTTGAACCGGGGTTAAGCCTATACCATTATCAGCAATTTTAATTTCGAGATGATTGGAGCCATTAACCGAGCTTACCTCGATAGCCCCTCCATTTGGGGTAAATTTAATGGCATTATTCACCAGGTTTCGGATAACGAGGCTGAGCATGTTTGCATCGGCCAAACAAGTTGTTCCGTCAGGAATTATGTTTTGCAATTTCAGCTCCTTTTCATTGGCTTGATCCTGTAGTGAGCCAAGCACCTCATTTACCAGGCCTTGAATATCCAGTGTTTCTAAACAAGGATTAAAACCGTGCATCTGACTGGCAGCCCAGTTGAGCAGGTTTTCCATCATGGTAGAAGTATAAGATAGGTTGTTCTTCAGCGATGCTGCGTAACGGTTTAATTTCTCCTGTTCAATGTTACCGCCTTCCAGCAATTGCATAAACGAAATAAGCGAATTAACCGGGGTACGCATATCATGGCTCACCACACTAAAAATGCGATCTTTCACCTTACTGAGCTGCTCGAGCTCGCGTTTTTGCGTATTGATAATTTTATTAAGCCGGGTGGTTTTACGCTGGTTAAAATAAATTACCACTGCAATAATCAGAATTAAGGTAATGGCAATAGTAAGCAACAGCTTTACGCGCTCATCGAGCTTAATCTGCTGGCGTTGCTTATTAATTTGCTTGTCTTTTACTTCGGCAGCCATTTGTGCCTGGAATTTAACCTTTTCAAATTTGCTTTCCTGGGCCAAACGCTGGAGATCCAGATCGGCCTTTGCCTTTTGAAAAGTAAGCAAATCCAAGGCCTTTTCTTTATCGCTCAGGGCCAGCTGCTGCCGCTTCAACACCAATTCCTGTTGCTGCCTCTTAAGTTCACCTTCGGTAATTTTTTGTTTAAGCAGGTAATCGCGTTCCTTAACACTAAAATCGAGCTGCATTTGCCGCCTGGTAATTTCTTTTTCCTTTTCCTGATCGAAAATTTGATCTCTTGCACCAATATACTGCCTGTAATAAGCCAATGCCTTGTTATAATCTTTCTTTTTTTCGTAAACTGCACTTAAGCCTAAACACGATTCTTTCTCGATATCGAGCAACCTGTTTTCTTCGGCAATTTTTAAGCTGTGGTTAAGTAAAACAATGGCGTTGCCCAAATCATTTTCTTTTTGGTAATAGTTACCCAGTGCATATAAACTGGAAGCATAACTTTCCTGATCTTCGCCATCCCTGCTCAGCTCTACCGATTTCTGATAAGATTTTAAAGCCTGCTCCTGTTGCCCTATCGAACTGTACAAATCGGCCAGATTGCGTTTAACACCGGCAATCAATCCATTATCGGCTATCGCCTCTGAAACCTTTAACGACTTATTGTAATAGTCCAGTGCCAGTTTCACTTTTTGACCTGGCAAAACATTCATTTCCGTTAATTCACGGTCTGAAGCTTCGAAATAATTGCTGCCGATTAAACCATAAACAACGGCTACTCCGCGCGAATTTTCGCCTTCCTGAGCAAATACTTTTAAAGCCATTTTAAGATAAACCAGGGCCTGACTCTGGTTACCCAAACTTTGATAAATACCCGAAATGTTGGTGTAGCAGCTTGCCATATCACTTTCGTTGCCTAATTTTTCGTAAATGGCAATTGCTTTTTGGTTAACCTCCAAAGCTTTAACATAATCAGGTATACTGCCATATAAGGCACCCAGGTTAAGATAGGTACCCGCAGTCATATCCAAATTGCCTACAGCTGTAAATTCAGTAACGGCAATCAGGTAATTCTCTTCAGCTTTTTGATAATTAGACCTGCCATGGTACATTAAAGCCCTTCGGTAATAAGCCATCGCCGAAAATTTTTTCATGTTTTTTTCGTGCGAAAGCTGAATACTTTTATTTAGAAATTCTTCTGCTTTATCTACATTTTTCATCCGCATGTACTGGCGGTAAATCTCAGTCAGAATTTTTATTTTAGATGAATCTGTCTTCAGATTTCTTTCGTTCAGATATAAAAGGCTGTCGAGTTTTTTTTGTGAAGCATTGGTTTGTGCAAAGCCGTTTAAACCCAGAAGTAAAAACAAAGTAAATGCAATACCTATCTTACAGAAATAAGTTTTATTAATCAACCGACTGAAAACAAGGCGTTTATTCATCCTGAAATTAAAACTGATGTTTAGTAATTAAAGGATAAACAAAAAACCTGCATCATGCAGTAATCTCCAATGGGGATGACTTGGAACATACTGAAATAACAAAAAATAGGGTTTGGTATATAAATGTATATAAAAATCTGATCATTTGGGCAATCAAATGTTTACGCTGTAGTTAAAAACACAGCCTGTTTATTGCGAACAAGCATACAAAACACCCTTAATTAAATGATTAACAATCATTTAAAGGAAAAAAAAATTACCCTAAAAACAAATCAATCAGTAGCCTTAAAAAAGCGCCGGATATTTATTTGGATTGGCGTCGTGCATCATCTGGTATATGGTTTCGATTACATCATCAACCGAAGGTTTGCTAAAATAATCGCCATCTGAACCAAACGGCGGGCGGTGCGCTTTGGCCGATAAGGTTTTGGGCTGTCCATCCAGATGGAAATAACCTTTTTGTTCTTCGAGCACTTTTTGCAGGATATAAGCAGAAGCGCCTCCGGGGACATCTTCATCAACCACCAGTAATTTATTGGTTTTAGCCAGTGAGCTTACACAAACCTGGCTGTTATCGAAAGGTAAAAGGGTTTGCGGATCAATAATTTCTACAGAAATGCCCAACAATGCCAGTTCTTCAGCAGCTTCCTGCACAATTTTTAAACACGATCCGTATGAAATTACGGTAATATCAGTACCTTCTTCCAAAATCTCAGCTTTACCCAATGGCACGGTAAATTCGCCGACATTAACCGGTAATTTTTCTTTCAGGCGATACCCGTTTAAGCATTCGATTACCACCGCAGGTTCATCGGCCCTGAACAAAGTGTTGTACATGCCGGCAGCCTGAGTCATGTTGCGTGGTACGCAAAGGTGCATTCCCCTTAAAGAGCTTAGCAACATGGCAATAGGCGAACCTGAGTGCCAGATGCCTTCGAGCCTGTGGCCACGGGTGCGCACAATTACAGGTGCTTTCTGAATACCTTTTGTACGATATGAAAGCGATGCTAAATCATCACTCAGTACGTTTAAGGCAAATATTAAATAATCTAAATATTGGATTTCGGCAATGGGTTTTAAACCACGTAGCGCCAGGCCTATGCCCTGCCCCATAATGGTCATTTCCCTAATGCCGGTATCGGTAATTCTCAATTCGCCATATTTGGCCTGCAAACCTGCAAAACCCTGATTTACATCACCTATATTGCCTAAATCTTCGCCAAAAGCTACCAAACGCTGGTCGCGGGCAAAGTTTTCGTTAAAGCAGGCATTCAGTACTTCACGGCCGTCAATCATTTTAGAAAACTCATCATACACCGCATCCACAACCGGGATCATATCGGGGCTTTCCATCCCATCGGTATGTAATTTAGAGTTATAGCGATCGTAATTAAGCGACTCTTGCTTTTTGTACCAGGTTAAAAGTGCATCACGTTCAGCCGAAGCAAGCCTGGTTGATAAACGAAGGGCTTTACGGGCAGCGGCAAAAACATCACGGCGCTGTGCATCGGCAGTTGCAGCTAATGTAGCGGCAATTTTAGCCAATTCCGGTTGGTGTTTGGCCATATCACTCACTAAATCAACAACCTGTTTTTGCTCAGGTCTGATACTATCTAAAAATTCGTTCCAGGCCTCTTTCTGGGCATTGCGCACAAAAAGTTTAGCTTCTTTTTCAATTTCCAGAATTTCTTCTTCAGTAGCCACTGCCGAATCGAGCATCCAGCCACGCATTTTCAGGATACAATCGTGCTCAGTTTCCCAACTCAGGCGTTCTTTCGATTTATACCTTTCGTGCGAACCTGAAGTAGAATGCCCCTGTGGCTGGGTAAGCTCAGTAACATGAATTAAAACGGGTACATGCTCATCACGACAAACCTTGATGGCTTTCTCGTAAACTTCGCAAAGGGCAGGATAATCCCAGCCTTTTACTTTATAAATTTCGTATCCCGGATTTTCCGAATCGCGTTGAAATCCTTTTAAAACTTCAGAAATATCTTCTTTGGTAGTTTGGTATTTTGCAGGTACAGAAATACCATAAGCATCATCCCAGATCGAGATGGCCATGGGCACCTGCAATACTCCTGCAGCATTAATAGCTTCAAAAAACACACCTTCTGATGTAGAGGCATTGCCAATAGTACCAAAAGCCACTTCGTTTCCGTTAACCGAAAAATGCTTTAAATAATCGAGTTCTTTATTCTCCCTGAATAATTTGGAGGCATAAGCCAAACCAACCAAACGGGCCATTTGACCACCTGTTGGAGAAATATCAGATGAGCAGTTTTTAATTTGCGTTAAGTCGTTCCAGCTACCATCTTCGTTAATAGACTGGGTTGCAAAGTGACAGTTCATTTGCCTCCCACCCGAAAAAGGATCGGCACCTTTAGCCGGGTTGGCATAAAGCTGAGCAAAGAATTCTTTAATTGTTGAAATACCGGTTGCAAAAGCAAAGGTTTGATCGCGGTAATAGCCCGAACGCCAATCTCCGTTCTTAAATGCTTTCGCCATCGCCACCTGAGGTACTTCCTTACCATCGCCAAAAATGCCAAATTTAGCCTTGCCAGTTAACACTTCCCTTCGTCCTAAAATACTGGCCTGCCTGCTCTCAACCGCTATTCTGTAGTCGTTTATCACGATTGATTTAAAATCGTTAAAACTCAGTTCAGCAGCATCAATAGCATTGGTAATCAATTTTTCATTCTGCATAGTAATCAAAGATTGGTTGCGGCAAATATAGACAAAATTAAAAGTTTGCCTTTATCCTCTTATGTAAAATTATATATGGAATAGCAAAATATAATTGGAATAGTTTTTGTTTTAATTTGAAAACATTAAATTTGTTTGAGTAAATTAAAAATAAAATATACCCACATAACATGAAAAAGATCTTAGTATTATTCGCTTTTGTATTAGGTTTTGGTATCGCAGCAAATGCACAAACTAAACCTGCTGAATTTAAGTTTGAATCGGAAACACATGATTTCGGTAAAATTGTTTTAAACAAACCGGTAACTTATGATTTTAAATACACCAATATTGGTGAAGAGCCGTTAATTATCAGCAAAGCTGAAGCAAGTTGCGGTTGTACAGTACCTAAATACACTTCTACTCCACTTAAAAAAGGCGAAACAGGTGTAATTTCGGTAACTTTTAACGCTGCTGCAGGACCCTCTACTTTCTCTAAAGCGGTAACCATTACTTCAAATGCTAAAACACCGGTTAAAGTACTTTACATTAAAGGCGAAACTGTTGCACCTGCTTCAAAGTAATTTTTAAATGATATTATTTTAAAAAGTCCCGATTTTCATCGGGACTTTTTTATTTTTGTGCCATGCCAAAAATTTCACAAAAAGGCGTGCAGATGCCTGCATCGCCCATTAGAAAGTTAACTCCATTTGCTGATCAAGCTAAAAAAGATGGTAAAAAGGTTTACCATTTAAATATTGGCCAGCCTGATATTGAAACACCTGAAGGGATGTTAAACGCCATCAAAAACATTGATTTTAATGTTTGGGCCTATACGCCATCAGAAGGTACCCTCGCCTACCGTTTAAAACTTACCGAATACTACAATAAACTGGGCTACAACATTAGCCCTGAAAATATACTGGTAACAGTTGGTGGCTCAGAAGCCATTACCATTGCCATGCAAACCTGCGTGAATGAAGGCGATGAAATCATCATTCCAGAGCCTTTTTACGCCAATTACAATGGTTTTGCCTGCATGAGTAATGTGGTGGTAAAACCTATTTTATCGTATATCGAAAATGGTTTTGCTCTGCCACCAATTGCAGAATTTGAGAAACTGATTACCGAAAAAACCAAGGCCATTATCATCTGCAACCCAAATAACCCAACCGGTTATTTATACTCGAGAGAAGAACTTGAAGCTTTAAAAACGCTATGCGTAAAATACGATTTGTTTTTGTTCTCGGATGAGGCATACCGCGAATTCTGTTATGATGGCAGGGAATTTATTTCGCCAATGCATTTAGATGGCCTGGATGAAAACGTGGTAATTATGGATACTGTATCTAAACGTTACAGTGCCTGTGGAGCGCGCTTAGGTTGTTTAATTACTAAAAACAAGGAAGTAATTGCTTCGGGATTAAAATTTGCACAAGCCAGGTTAAGTCCGGGTATGGTTGAGCAAATTGCCGGTGCAGCTGCAGTTGATACGCCAGATAGTTATTTTGAAAAAGTAAATACCGAATATACTTTACGCAGAGACACTTTGGTGAAGCGCTTAAACAGCATTGAAGGTGTTTACTGCCCTAATCCGGGTGGTGCATTTTATGTGGTGGCTAAATTCCCGATTGATGATGCAGATAAATTCTGCCAATGGATTTTAGAAAAATTTAGTCATAATAACCAAACGGTGATGATGGCACCTGCTACAGGTTTCTATTCTACACCAGGATCGGGTAAAAACGAGGTACGCATGGCTTATGTGTTAAATACTGATGATTTAAATGCAGCCATGGATTGTTTGGAAATCGCTTTACAACAATATCCTGGTCGAGTTGTTTAATTGTTAAAACTGTTTAAAAGTTTAATTGTTGAAACTGTATAAATCGGTTAATTGTTAGCAAAACAAAACAGTTAACCAATTTTAAAGTTTAATTGTTGAAACTGTATAAATCGGTTAATTGTTAGCAGAACAAAACAGTTAACCGGTTTAAACAATTAACCAGTTAAGCAATAATTTTGTATATTTGTAGTTCGATCTTGCAATTGATAATTGATAATTGATAATTGATAATTGATAATTGATAATTGATAATTGATAATTGATAATTGATAATTGCAAACTGAAAACTAAAACTGGGGCCGTTCTTGGATTTGACAGGGTGGCGAAGGTTATGTTAGCATGCAGTGCGTTGTTCGGAGAGCACTTAAAGTGAACGATCACATTTTAATTGGCGAAAATACTTACGCCTTAGCTGCCTAGTTTAGAACTACGCTTAGCTTTTGTCCCTCTAACTGCTGCATTGTTGGGTTAGAATCTGGGGCATCGAAACAACAAAGCTGGCTTTAAGGAGATACGACTTAAAGTGAGATCAAGTATCTAAGGATCTAAATAAGGTCGGTTTTCAGCCCGTTTATTTCCCGAAAATCAATTGAAAAATAAGCATGTAGAAGGTATAATTTATCTCACAACTGGACAAGGGTTCGACTCCCTTCGGCTCCACAAAGTAACTTAAAAATCAAATAGTTACATAATTAACACCCAATTTTACACCCAAAAAGTGTAGTTGGGTGTTTTTTTATCCATGCTAAAGCTCTATTATATTTTACCTTTTTCCTAAATACTCTGCTGTTTGAAAAAAACCTCCGTGGTGAGGCTTAAATACTAATTTTTGCCTATAAGCATTATCATAGATATCAACAAATTCAAAAGATATATATCCTATTAATTCAGGGATGTCATTTGTGTGTATTTCAACGAAACTGGCCACCTCGTTTCGGGCCAAACTGGCCGCCAATTTGATTGCCGGACTATAGCGTAAATAGTTCCTTTCCCTTTGAACAAAACACTAAGAACGATTTCAAATTCCTTTCCAAGCTAAAGCCTTCCTTTCTACTTATTTTCAGTGATAGTTACGCTATTCAGTCTGCCCAAAGATTAAGGTCTGACAACTTACATATCTAAAACCCCATTCAAAAGCCATCAGAACGCTTTTAAAATGAGAATTAAACAAGACCTACCTTCAGCTCCAAACTAGGCCCTGAGGCTTTCATTTTACTTTAATTTAAAAAGTGATCAGGAAAAGCTATACTTGAAAAGTCCAATCGAAAGATAAGTGCGGCCAGTTTGCTCCGAAATACCCACTCAGGAAAATGGATACGTAAAAAAAGCCACTGAGTTTATTTCAGTGGCTTTCTCCCAAAACATTTTATGTTTTATTTATCGCTGTTTTTTTTCTCTGTAACCTCAGTTCTGATTTCCTGAGCAAGAACTTTTAAATCCTGCATCGCTTTGCGTACGCGTGTTCCAGCTGCTGCGTTTCCACCATCATAAAATTTTGCTACATCAGCTTCAACTGAAGCGATAACTTCCTGTACCTGCTTAAATTTGTCCATCTTTAGTGTTGTTAGCGGGCATAAGCCCCGTTATCAAAATATTCTTATAGGGAATTCTCTTCCGTGGACAAAACTAAACAAATCCATGCAAAAGCAAAATTTAGTTAGCACTTAGAGTGCACCATACTCATTGGTAACCCCAATCGCATTTGCCCTCCAGAGGATGAAGCCAAGCCTTCCGCAGCACTCTGCCACAAAATATTCTACATCCGCCGGCACATCATTGACAATGCGAAAGCGAATCTTATATTTCGGGTTATAACTTATATAAACAACAAGGTCATCGTTTGGAAATCCCCACCCTGTAAGGGTTCTAAAATGATTATCCTGCAAATCCTTCGCGGTTCGGATCAACCTATCGTTCATCACCTTTGCAAGGGCTTTCTCGGGCTTAAAATCTGTCTCTAAAATAGGTAGCACGGTCACGGTCATAAAGCAAAAATAAACTCATTGACCAAAACTCCAAATCAAAAAAGATAAGGCGCTGATGCTCAGAACAAAGTTTTTTATACCCATACGGTTAAGTGCTGTTGATAATTAGAATAGCGTGATTTTCCCCCTATTGCTACCTTTGCAGATATGCCCACGGAGTACAAAGTTATCTATCTTTTTGAAAACCCTGATCTGATCATAATCAAGATCAAGCTTGCCCAGCCGTCTCCAATGGCTAACAGCTGGGATGCTTTTCACTGGTTGTATTTTGATAAGCTTTCGGGTTCACTGGTAAAACTTTGGTTCCATAGCTCGGATTCATCAACAGCGATCGAAGAACGTTATTTTGAACAAGGCTATCTCAAATTCAGCAAAACCGAAGCTATGTTTATAGAAAAGTTCAATTCATCGCAGCATAAACTAATCAATTACAGTGCAAGGCGCGTAAGTCCCGATGTGGAAACGCTTATAGAAGGATATCTCAGGACGCCAGATATTCAACACGACACACCCCTTATTAAAGATATTTAATCTCCAAGAACCATATCAAACCTTCCCTTCGTGATGGCAACAGTTTCACCTGTTGTTTCTTCCTTCACCGTAAGCGTAAAGGTTCCTGAGCCGATCCTGTTTTTTAGGTCCCAGCGGATGAATGTTATACTTCCTTTACCGTCAAGCTTATAGCCTTTTGCGTGGTTGTCTGCTGAAATGGTCTCAACATCGATTTTACAGTTTTGCTCGTTGAGTTCGTAGGTTCCCGTGCTGATATCCGGGTTGGTGTATTTTAGATTAAAAAAATCGGAAGTCTTTTGGTTCTGGGGACTTTTTCTTCTGCAGAAAAGATTTAGTTTTACTTCATCACCTTGCATTCCATAATTTGCTGATAGTGTAGAAACGAGTAGGTTAGGGGTCCAAACTTCATTACTGAACATAAAACCAAATGTATTCAGTCCCAACTGGGTTATTTCAGGTAAAGTGGGTGCAGGTTCAATTACCTCCTTCTTTTTACAGGAAGAGAAGGTAATGAGGCTAAAAAAAATTAAAATCAGGAAAAGTGATTTTTTCATTGAAGTTGGAGCGTTTTAGTATAGGAAAATTCAAAAAAACCGAAGTTTTTCTTTACACAAAAAAAGAAACTTGCTGAATATCCATGCAATTTTCAACATTATCAAATTGTTAACTTTTATTGAATGGGTGTTTCGGCACAAGTGTACGCGCGTTTCGCATTTATGCTGACACCCTTTTTCGCTCCAAAGTTTCATTGAAATATGCACTCCTTCGGTAAAAGTGCTGCCGATTCGAAAATGCTCTACATATTATATTTAGATTTCTGTAAAAAAATAGTAATTACAGATAGATATAAAAAAATATTTTGAGCGCCATTAGGGCGCGTTTTTTCTAAAATCTGTTGCTGTCATTCCTAAACGTTGCTTAAGAAATTTATTGAGATGATTTTCATCTGTAAAGCTAAACTCATAAGCCAATTGCTGAACGGTTAGTTGACTATGCTGTAATCGACTTTTGATAAGGTTTAGCTTATAATGTTGTATGTACTCTTTTATGCTATATCCAGTATGTCGTTTAAAATAAGTGCTGAGGTAATTTCTAGATTTATTGAATACTTGCGATAATTTATCTAAACGCAATTCTTCATTTTCGTAAATGTGTTCCTGTAAATAGAATACAATTTCTGCAATATCGGCATCAGAACCTTTGGCAATAAAATCTGTTACTACATTGTTTTTGATTTGTCTAGCAATAAGGCAAAGAATCTGAAATATGGTATTTTTTATGATAATTTCATGAAAGAAATCTTTCTTTTCCCGCTCATGGATGATATTCTCTATTAGTATTTTGATTAAAATATCATCTGAATCTTTACCTTCTTTATTCTGCTTCAGATGATTAGCATTCTGTAAAATAAATTCGACTTTTCTAAAGATTGAAGAAAAGTTCAGGTTAGCACCAGTATTTTCATGGGTAAAATAAGACCTGTTGAAAATGAGTACACAGAATCGGGTTTGTATTTCGATATCAAGGTAATGCTCATCGCCAGGCATCAGTAAAAAAAGATTGTTTCCTGTGTACTTGTGGGCCACTCCATTGATCATGTGCCTTCCCTTGCCTTCAAATACATAGAGTATTTCAAAGAAATTATGTCTGTGGTTTCCATGTATTTCTTTGTTCCATAGATGAGTAGATATATCTAGTTCCTGAAACAAGGAGAAATTCTTCATGTTACAAATTTACTGTATTTGTGTTTAAATGTGCTGATATATAGAAGTGTATTAAGATAATTTTGTAATTCATTATAAAAATATCATCATGAGTATTAAAAAACAGGTTTTAGGTATTTTCTATGTTATTCTAGTTTCTTTTACCATTACTAAGGCACAAAATATCGAATTAAATAATAACACGCTTATCCCGGGTAGAGCTGCTTTCTCAAGCGTTGAAATTGATGAACAGGAAGTTTTGAAGGTGATTATGGATCCTACAGTAAAACTGTTTGATGAGCCGACCTATGCGAAACTAAAGAATTTTGAGTTTAGCAACGGTATCATTGAGGTTGAAGTGATGAGTAAATTTCTTCCGAATGCCCCAGAATGGGCCAGAGGCTTTATTGGTGTTGCTTTTAGAGTGGATAAGTACGATTCGAAATTTGAATCGATTTACATTAGACCAGATAATGGACGAGCAGAAGATCAGGTGCGTAGAAATCATTCAACACAATATTTTGCCTATCCAGATTTTAAATTCGATAAATTAAGAAAGGAAGAGCCAGAGAAGTATGAATCTTATAGCGATATGAAAATGAATAAATGGATTAAGATGAAAATTGTAGTAAAGGGAAAGAAAGCAAGTTTATATCTTGACGGAAATGAACAACCTTCACTAGTGGTTGCAGAGATGAAGCAAGGCGCTAAAGGTAAGGGATCAATTGCCCTTTGGGTAGGTCCGGGAACGGAAGGATATTTCAGAAATTTAAAAGTTAGCAAGTAACTGAATGAAAATTCACATAAAAAAGGTTGTACTTTATGATAAATCGTTAGTGTTTTGGCTCAATTTTAACCCCGTATCCTCCTTTTAAATCCCTCTTAAATGAATCAAAACCTTTAAATCATTGATAAAACAGTTCAAGTTCTTTCTCTTGTCGCTTACAGAAAAAACACCTGTAAACCAATAATTTACAGGTGCTTTTTTTTTCTGGTAGCTTTTTAAACTTATCGTACGCGGTAAGCCACTCAATTTGCCTACTTCGCAATTTTTAGTTTAGGGTTATTCGAAACATCCGTTTACATAACTACCTCTCACCAGCCTTACTAAAGCTTTATAGATTCCAGGTAATTGCGCTGGTATTAATCTTTAAGTGATATTTCCATCTTTTGTTCTTTTTGATTTCTGATAATAATAATCTGACTATGCCCTTTCCAGCGGATTTCGTTATAAATTTTCATTAGTTCGTTAACAGATTTCACTTCATTATTGTCCAGTTGTACAACCACATCACCCTTCTTTAAATTATTTTTCTCTGCCACAGAACCTTTGGTTAATTGCGTAAGTAAAGCACCATTGTTATCTGGAAGCCCGGCTGCAGATCTTTCGCCCAGGGTTTCGATGTTTTTAAACTTAGCACCTAACCAATCTACTATTGTAGTTTTAATATTGTCTGAATTATCATTCAATGGTTTTATAGCAGGCGAAGCAGCCAGTTTTTTTAATCGGGGATTTGTGACACCAAAATTCATATCAAAATCTTTAAAACCAGTTTTAAACACAGCTGAAGTTTTTTTAAGATGATAGTTCCCTGTGTTTGCCTCAAGAAAACCTGCCTCGCCTGACAAGCTGTTGGCATCAACATTTAATTTCTGTGTTTTGATTAATGCTTCTTTGCTTAAAAAGAAATTATGGTCAATCTCTTTTCCCCAGCTTTCCATCAGTATGGGAGCATAGGCAGCAGTTAAAATATTATTTTTGAAAACATCATCGCTGTTTTTTAGCCAAACGTGTGGATGAAAGGTATTGTTTATGATAATATTGTTAAATACAGCACGATGATAGCCTTCACGAAGTTTTAAACCACCACTTAAACAAACGTTATTATAAATCTGATAATTAGTGCTTCCATCATCAAGATCGATATCCCAACCATGATCACATTGGAAACGATTATTACGTAAAACAATCGGCGCAATCACATCCAAAAGTTCTATTCCAGGTTTTGCGGCAACAACACTATCTATAATACTTCTTTCTGGCCGCCAATAACGATCTCTGCCCCATGAATTAAAGGCTCCATGATCTCCGGTTTCAAGCACGGTATCAAAAACATCATTAAATTCGATAATATGTCCGCCCCAGGTTCCTTCACTAATATTTATGCCGGCTCTTGGTACATGGTAAATAGTATTGTGGCTAACCAAAATACTGGCAGACATAGATATTTGAACTCCTGCTGATTGTTTCTCTATTAAACCTGTATGATGTATCAGATTATTGATGGCCTGGCAATGCTGGGGATAATCTGCGTTTTTTGGCCCGCGCTCCATATCCATTTGAGCATACGGCACAAAATTTTCATACCTGAAAGCAGGCGAACGTACCGCATTTGGGTTACCTACAAATGCAATTCCATTAGCCCCAATGTTATAAATATGGTTGTTACTAATGCGATCTTCTTTATTATAATTACTTAGAAAAACAGCACTTCCGCCTAAATCGTAAAAATTACAGTTATTAATAATACAAGATTCAGTGCCTTCCAACAATATTGCTGCTCCACGGTAAATTGCCCAGTCGCTTCTTAAAAGGGGCTCTTTTACCTCCATAAAACTTCGTGCTGTTTGCACAAAATCGACGCCTGTTATTGTTATGTTTTTAACCGGATTTGCCAATGTTCCTTTAATATGTAAGATATCACTTATCATGGTAAAGGCAAAATCGGCCGTTTGCAGATTAGATCCGACAGGTGGAATCAGGTAAAGCATTTCTTCTTTTTGATTATAAAACCATTCACCTGGATGGTCCAGTTCTTCGAAAATATTCTCTACATAACGATATTGTGTATGCATTTTGGCCGGACGGTTATTTTGCCATCCACCTTCGTAAAGCAATTTGTCTGTAGCATCCTTTCCGGTAATGCGATAATGGAAATCGCCCCACTCACCCTGGTGTAAAGCATGTATATAACCACCTGTAGGATTAAGCCACTTTCTGCTACGCTCAATAGAAATTGCATTGGCGGCTGTTCCGTTAAATACTCTTGAGGTGGAATCAAAGTCAGGGTATCTTGCCATGGGTAATTTTTTACCATTCATGAATAACTGATCAGGCGCTTTGTTTAGCTTTATTTTAGCCGATACCATATTGTTCTTGTAGGGTTTCCATGACAGTTTAAACTGTTGCGCTCCTGAAATTATTACTTTTTCATTTGCCTTAGCCTTAATTGTAAGCTCGCGGAGAGGAAATTTTTCTGATGTAATTTCAACAGTTTTATCTACCGGATAGGTACCACCATCTATTTCGATAATTACTTTCTTATTTTTGTGAACCATAGCTTTTGCTACGCCTGCTGCAAACGTTTTTACCGGATGGTAAATGGAACCTGCATTGTTATCATTTCCCTTTGTAGAAATGTAAATGGTTTGTGCCTTGCAAGTGCAGCAAACAAACAAAATAGAAACAACTAATAAAAATTGCTTTATCATTTTCAGAGTTTTGTGGGGTTATTTTTTTTAACTAAATATTTTCAATTTCACTCAGTAAAAGAACTGGACGAATTATATATTAAAATTTTATTTAATAGCTATTTTATTGGTAAGCAGCATTCTGAGGTATGGAATTATTTAAAATTTCACTATCAGGAATATACCAGTTATAATTATAAGTACCAATTGGATGCACAAGGCTTGCACCTCTCATCGCTTGAATTACATCTATAGTCTGTGTTCGTTTTAAATCAAACCAGGTACTGCCTTCTAAATGAAGTTCCCATTTTCTTTCCATATATATTGCCTTTCTGAAAGCCTCTTTTGTAAGGCCGTTAAGATCTGGCACATTAGTGGGATCGGTTTTATTTATTCTTGCCCTTGCTCTTATCTTATTAATATAATCGTATGCTGCAGCTGGGCCATTTAATTCATTTTCTGCTTCTGCAGCAATAAGATACATCTCTGCAAGGCGAATAAATGGAATGCTATAGTTGTTTATAATTCCCGAAGGTGTTGTTCCGGCGTCGATAAAACTGGTGTTTACAAATTTTTGAAAAAAGGGTGCTAAGGTATTTTTCTTCGGACCGATATAACTATCCTGTATTCCCCAGGTTCTGCGTTGATCGCCAACCGGGAAACTATTCATAAATGAACTTGCAGGTTTTAATATAGGCACAAAACCTTCGGCAGTACTAGTCAGGCCCTGCATCGCATTTCCGCCAACATCTACACGAAATAATTGTTCCCAAATACTTTCGGTAGTGTAAGCAGTGTTATGAAATACCTTGGCATATTCGCTTACCAATTGAAACTTACCAGAGTTAATTACCAACAATGCCTTTTCTTTGGCATTTTGAAAATACTGGATCTGTTTGAGTGGATAGCCCGCCATGGTAAGGTAAACCTTGGCCAGTAATGCTGTGGCAACCATTTTATACACCCTGCCTTGTTGAGGTGCATTTTCAGGAAGATTGGCCTCAGCAAAATTCAGGTCTTCCAGAATAAATTTATAAATATCTGCCTGTCCTACCCTGGGGCTTTGTGCTTCAGAATAGTCTGTTAATGGCGTTGTTCTTAATGGCACATCACCATAAAACTGCACCAGTTGAAAATAAGCATAGGCCCTGAGAAACCTCGCTTCGGCAGTAAGAAGTGCTTTTTTTTCAGCATTAATCAATGTTGCAACAGGTATGTAGCTTAAAATAAAGTTAGCATTTTTGATAATGGTATAATTATTAGACCATTCGGCTCTTACGCTATAGAAAAAAGGCTGATGGTTATTTTCATAGGATGCCTGAGCCTGCTCTGCATTTCCGGGAGCTCCACAGATATCGCTAAACATTTCGCGCATCATCATTGGGTTTTGGGTATATGCTCCCCTAATATTGGTGTATATGCCTAAAACAGCCTGTTCGTAACTATCTGCATTGGTAAAAAATGATGAAGGACTAACAAATGTTTTTGGGTTTTCTTCCAGACCTTTTTTGCAACTTTGTAAGGCAATAAACAGGATAGCGAAGGTGAATATGATATAGTATTTTTTCATTTCAATTATTCTTTAAAAGTTACACTTAATGCCAGCAGTTAACGATTTCATCGAAGGGTAGTTTCCTCTATCCCAACCATTAACCGTAGTTGCACTCCACGCTACTTCAGGGTCATAACCATCATATTTTGTAAACGTGACATAATTTTGGGCACTTATAAATATATTTATGGATGAAATTTTAAACTTCTCTAATAGCGGAGCCGAGATATTATAACCTAATGTAATATCCCTCAGTTTTATATATGAACCAGGTGATACCCAGGTACTGTTGGCAAAATCCCGTAATGATGCGGCACTATTTACCGATGGTTTATCGATTGTGGCGCCGGCATTCGGGCCAGTCCATCTATTATCAAAAGCAGTCTGACTAGGTGCCCATTGGCCATTTAAACTGTTTCGGTATTTACTGAATTCATTTACAATATCATTGCCATACGATCCTACGAAAAGCAAACTTAAATTCCAGTTTTTGTAGCTAAGATTGTTATTAAAACCAAACGTAAATTTTGGCTGCATATGCGTTAATATTTTCCTATCGTTACCATCAATTATTTTGTTCCCATCAAGATCACTGAATTTATAATCACCGGCACGTTTGTTTGGTTCGCCATTTGCAATAGCTTCAGCATTGCTATTATAAATGCCATCTACAACATAACCATAAAGCTGGCCGGTTGGCAAGCCTACGATGGTCGGAAACCAGTTTCCACCTGCCCCAATTTCCTTATAGGTAACCTGCTGGCCTTGAGGTGTTGAGCCAAGAGACAATACTTTATTTACATTTCGCTGTACGGTTAGTGTACTAGACCATTTAACAACACCATTTGTGTTTAGTGTAGTTAGCTGAAATTCAAGCCCCCGGTTTTGTACCTCTCCAATATTTTGTAATACAGAACCAAAGCCGGAAGAAGTTGGCAGGTCTACATTAAGCAATAAATCAACTGTTTTTTTGTTGTAGTAATCAAATGTAAACTGCAATCTTTCAGCAAATAATCCTAATTCTAAGCCTAAATCGAGTTGTTTTGTAGTTTCCCACTTAAGATTGTTATAGGGTAGCCCACCTTGAAAATAAGCTGTATAATCCTGATTATTAAATACAACGGTTGTATTGGATATTCTGGCTAAGGTTTGGTAGTTCGCAATAGCCTGGTTTCCAGAATGCCCATAGCTGGCTTTAATTTTTAGATTAGAAATGGCTGGAATGCTTTTCATAAACTGCTCTTCTGAAATTCTCCAAAAAGCTGCTGCTGAAGGGAAGAATGCAAACTTCTTATTTTCGGCAAATTTCGATGAGCCATCGTACCTTCCTGTTAAGGTTACATAATATTTACCCCCATAGTTGTAGTTTAACCTACCCAGGTAAGAAATTAATTTACTATCATTAAAACCAGTTCCCGGACGGGCAGGTGTAACTGCCGCCCCTAAATTATTATTCAGAAATACATTAGAAATAAAACCTGTGCCGGTTCCGCTACTCAGGTTTTGTGATTTTGTAGTTTGATAGCTGATGCCTGCGGTTATATCCAGATTATGTTTATCAAAAGATTTTACATAGTTAAGGTAGTTTTCGGTCGTAAATGTCCTGCTGTTGCCATAACTTTTCGATGCACGGCCTCCTGGTTGCCCGATGCTGATATTAGATGGGGCATAATAATCGGACTTATCGAAACCGGCATCAATACCAGCGCTGGCTGTTAATTTCAATCCATCAATTATATCGTAAATTGCATTGGTTCTGCCCAATATTCTTAAATTGGTTGAAGGGTTGTACAATTCATTTGATATACCAACAGGATTGGTTTCTCCGTATGATACACCGGTAAACTTGGTGTAATTTCCTTTCTCATCATATACTCCCTGGGTTGGTGGCAATACCATTGTAGTCCATGGGATCCCTCCACCACCATCGGCGCCACCATATACAGCTTGCGTGTAGGTAGAGTTTTGTAAAGAAAAGGTTGTATTTAACGAAAGCTTTTTAGTTAATTTCTGATCAAGATTTACCCTGAATGAGAGTCTGTTAAAGTTTGAATTTTTAATAATCCCGTCCTGATCATAATAACCAAACGAAGTATAATATTTCGTATTCTCATTGCCACCGGAAAAAGAGAGGTCGTGATTTTGAACACGTGCATTTTGATAAACAAGATCCTGCCAATCGGTCCCTTTACCTGTTAATGAATCAATTTGACTGGTTTTCCAGGGCAAAGGTTTAGCAGGATTGTTTACGCCTGATGCATTATCATTACTTACCACTTCATTTTGAAGTATCGCATAATCATGGGCATTAATAATATCCAATTTTTTCCTTAAATTTTGAAAGCCGTAATAGCCATTATAACTTACCTGTGTTTTTCCGGACTTTCCTTTTTTGGTTGTAATCATGATTACACCATTTGCCCCACGGCTACCATATATTGCTGTAGCAGACGCATCTTTTAATACTTCTACTCTTTCAATATCATCAGGATTAAGCTGGGCACTAATACCATCGGTTGGCAATCCGTCTACCACATAAAGCGGGGCGTTTCCCCCATTAATAGAGTTTGTACCTCTGATTTTGATGATCATCGCTTCACCAGGCTGTCCTGATGACTGGTTTATCTGTACGCCGGCTGCATTTCCCTGTAGCGCCTGGGCAACATTCGATATTCCTTTAACCTGTGTAATTTTATCGGCAGAAACAGAAGATACTGCCCCCGTTAGATCTGATTTTTTTACCGTACCGTAGCCCACAACCACCACATCATTCATTACATTATTGAGCGGTTTTAAACTAACTTTCAGAACAGTAGATTTTTTATCAAAGGTTACCTCTTGTACATTATAACCTATATAGCTTATTACTAATGTACCCTCCTCGGTTGGAGATTTCAGCCTGAATTTCCCTTCCTGATCGGTTAATACGGTTAATGTACTTCCTTTTAATTTTATTGTTGCCGATGGTAAGGTATTTCCTTTTTCATCTGTAACTATTCCATTTAATATGGTTTCTATTGAGTTTTGAGGTTTATAAGAGGCTTCAGGAGTTTTTTTAACCTCTTCACGTATAACAATAGTCTGATCTTTAATAATATAGGAAAGTCCTCTTTTGGCAAGAAGCATGGTAAGTACCTCATTTAAACTGGTATTGCTAACATGCAAAGAAATGGGTGTGAAGCTTGAAATATGCTGTGTTTGATAAATGATCGCAAGACCAGTTTGCTTCTTGATATCTTTAAAGATCGATTTTATGCTTGCGTTATCTTTATTAATGGTTAAATTTTGTGCAAAGCCAGTTGCGGTAACCTGTGCTAAGATGATAAAGAGTAAAATAATTGTAAGGTTGATACGCATAAGTGTTCTCCTGCTGTTTTTGCCTATGGTGTCGGAAATTTTGCCAAGCATACCACTAGCTGGGTTAAGGAAATAGGCGGCTGGCCTATGCCTTAACAAATAGTTAAAAATCATATATTTGGTTAGTTTTATTGTATAGTTTGTTTATTAAGGGGCATTCGATGCAATCTTAAACTTAGCTGAAAGTGTTAGCGCACTTTCGGCTTCTTTTCGCTTTAGATTGAGCAGTTAACGTTTTGTTTTATTTCATAACTATAACCCTCCTCCCTTCAATTTTAAAATGAACGCCGTTTGTTAATTCCAATTTTTCGAGCACTTTACCAATTTCCGCATAACGCGAAATACTACCGCCAAATAATTGTTTCTTATCCGCGTCGAGGTAAACGACATCTACATCGTACCAGTTGCTAATTTTCTTCATGATTTCTTCAATAGGTTCATCATCGAAAATGAACATGCCGTTTTTCCAGGCCATTACATATTCTATATCCGCCTCCTGGGTATTAATGTGGTTATTTTGTACAGTAGCTTGCTGGCCTGGCTTTAACAGCTTAGAACCTGTTGGAAGGTTTATTTTCACACTACCTTCAAGCAGTGTAGTTGTCGTTTTTTGTTCATCACGATAGGCAGAAATATTAAAATGAGTACCCAAAACCTCGACTGTCTGAGTTGATGTTTTAACCAAAAAAGGAAGCCGATTGCCTAGCTTATCAGTCTTTTTTGCTATTTCAAAATATGCTTCACCTGTTAATTCTACTTCTCGCTTAAATGGTGAAGAACCAACTGAGAAACGCAGGTTAGAGCAGGCGTTAAGCCAAACTTTGCTCCCATCCGGTAAGTTAATCTGATATTGTCCGCCTCTTGGGGTCGCAATTGTATTTGATCCGATTTCCTTATTGCCTCCCAGCTCATCAACCACGTATGAAAGCTTACCATCTTTAGATTTCATAATCTTAAAACCAGTTGCCTGGGCAATTTCTCCGCTTTTAACATCATTAAGAACTATTACTTTCCCGTTTGGCAAGGTTAAGGTGGCTTTGTTACCTGCTGGTTGTACTTTTACTGCGGCCCGGGCATCATTATTTAGTTTACCTGCTATTTTTTTGCTGTAACTGGTGTAAAAATGTAAGGTTGCCAATAATGCAATAACTATTGTTGCGGCAATTATCGGCCATAATGGAATAACTCTCGGTGACTTAAAATGCGGAGGAAGTGTATTTTGAATTTCTTTTAACTGTAATTCTTGATCCTGCGCTGTAATCAGGGGGCGTTCATTTTCTTCAAATTGATTATACCAAGCCTCTACCAGTGCCTTTTCTCCGTCGGTACAGTTACCTTCGAGATATTTTTTTAACAACTGTTTTGCGTCTTTTTTTTGCACCATATCAATAATACAAGGTTATCGTTATGATTGTAAGACAGGTAGCTAAGGTGTAACAGGTAGATGATTTTAAGAAAATGACAAAAAATTACATAATCAACTGATTATCATATAAATAAACTTTTAACTAAATCCAGATTAAGTTTACTTTTTAGAATTTTGATGGCATTACTAATCTGCTTAGAAACTGTTTGTTCAGATATATTTAATTTAGTTGAAATTTCTTTATGACTAAAATTAGAAAACCTGCTTAAGCTAAATACTTCACCCATCTTTGGCGGGAGATTTTCAATCTGATCTTTTAGGAGACTTGTTAATTCGTTTTCCCTGATGCTTAGATCAGTAACATAATTTGCTTCATCAATAAAAAGTTGTAATGATCTGATATAATTTGACTCAACGTTTTTATGCGAAATAATATTTAAGATTTTATTTCTTGCTGAAATATAAAGGTAACCACTCAGATTATCTGTTACAGGTAATTTTGCTCTATTTATCCAGAGGTTGATGAAAATCTCTTGTAAAATATCTTTCACTTCATCAAAATTCCCAGTTTTTTTATAAATGTGCGTTTGTAAATCCTTTTTATACCTATCATATATTTCAGTATAAGCCATGTGATCATTGGCTTTAGTCCTAATGATCAACTCCTGGTCGCTAAGTGATTTATAGATAGACATTTAATTTTAGCAGCTAAAATTTCAACTAAATTACATTAACAGATTTACTTTTGAACACGGTATCAGCAGAGACTAAAAATTAAACATTTAACAAAACAACTTAAATAAGCGGTTTTATAAAAATGTTCTTGAGTGGTTAGCATTCTATTTCTTTGAATACTGCAATTAAACAATAACTGTTTAATATAAATTTAGTCATTTTGTCAAATTATTCTTAAATATTAGCCTATTGTACTTCACAACTTTGCGATTTGAGTAATAATGGATTTAGTTATTGCAGTGAAAGTTTACAAATCTGCAGTTGTGCTAACTTAATGAGCTAGCTAACAGGCTAACTTAAGGCCAAAACTAACCCTTCTATTATTTACAAAAGTTTAATATTACAATGCTTTGAATTAAAAATTCATCTTGCATTTATGCCGTTTCATCAAAAAAACTATCAAATACGGGCTTTATCTACAACAGATAAGCAACAAAAAGACAAAGCCGCTACAAAAACATTCTTAAAAGCTCTAATTACTTATTTATGAGTAGTTTATTTAGCAGCATTTTACGTTTCGCAGTAGACAAGAAATTCAAAACACCTAATTATAATGTAGCTTTAATAATACCTATTTATAGCTATATGAAAATAATAAAAAAACAGCACTTAAAGTTGGTGTAAAATTAACACAGCGCGTATTTTGGCAAACAATATTTGAACTAATTTAGTGTTGAAGAAATCCTCAAACTGAGTTTTCATATCCCAAATAAGATTAATAATCCTACTAAGGAGTAATAATCTATTGTCAAAAATTAGTCTGACTTGCTTTGCAGGTTTAGATGAGTGTTTGACGCGTACAGTATTGGAATTAGGGATAATTAAACCAAACATGATTAAAGCGCTACTTAGGTTAGTATTTTCTATAATTATTGCCTCTTTTCCCATTTTTACGGGAGCGTTTGCCTATGCCATACCTATTTCGGTTAAGGCTATCCCTTTTACAAATTCTCTTACTGAAAAAACACTTAAAACCAACTATTATTCAAGGGCGCTTAGCTATTCCAAACACTATATTGCACCTGCCCCCTGGCAATACTGGAGCAAGGCCAACGAAATTGTAATTACTACCGATAACACTACCACAGTTACCGGAACCATTAAAAAAAGCGACGGCACGCTGATTGCCACTTTTAGCTGCTCGCAAAACACCCCTTTTACCTATCGTTTTGCTGGTTTGCCAAAAGATGTTCCTGCTTACAGTTTAAACACGGTAATATCGGCTGCCGGCATTATTGTAGAGGCTACCGCTTCAATTGCTGTGAATTTAAGAAATATAGCTTCGGATGCCCTGGGCAGTGATGGAACGGATAGTGACATTAAAGGAAATGCCTCTTTGTTTAGCTTTGGCGATGCAGCCATTGGCAATGCTTTCAGGGTTGGTTATTATCGAGATGGCGAGCTGGCCGGGCCAACTCACACCCCCATTTACAGCATCATGGCCATTGAAAATAACACCATTGTTAAAATTGGTGGTGTGGCCACAGCCACTTTAAATGCCGGCCAAAGTTATCTTTTTCATGCCCCTATAGGCACACTTGTCGAATCTTCCGCTTCGGCAGTGATGAACACGTCTGCCGATCTCGATGCGCCCGGGGGCTGTGGCGATGGAGCCTTTAACCCTGTTCCACCAATTTCCTCATTGGGAAAAGAATATGTAATTGTTAGAGGGGAAGGAAATCTTACAGCGGAACAATCGACCATTATTGCCAGCGAAGCCAATACAACGATAACCATAACCCATTTTGATGTTAATGGAATTCAGAAAACTACACAAACCATTACGCTTCTGCAGCCTGGCGATAAGTATACTTTTAACCACGGCTATATTAGCGGTACTTATAATACCACCACGAACACCGGAAGGTATTCTTCTTCGATGATTGTGGCCAATAAAAACATCGAAGTTTTTTCAGGAACAGGTGGGGTTTCAGGTGGTGGAGGTTGTGAGGTAGACGTATCGGCCCTGGTTCCCATATCAGGATGTTCGGGTTCCAAACGCGTAGAAACGACCAAGTTTACAGGTTATGTTCCTACCAATGATCTGCCCTATTTCGGTTATATCTTAACCAAAAGTGCGGATCCGATTTTGTTAACCACAATTGGCGGCACACCAACCTATACCAATCAGGATATCGAAACGATTGCCGGCACCCGCAAGCCATTGGGCAGTACCGGCCTTTCTTTAATCAGCTTTACCAATACCACGATCGGAAAGCCCGGCATTGTTTCTATTACCAGTTTGGGCAGGCTTACCATTTCGATGGTGCAACAGGGAGCTGGTTTCTCCATGTCGAACTTTATTACGCGTTTTCCGGAAATGGCAGAGCAGCCGAACGTAAGCCAAACCAACTGTGCATCGGCTACACTAACAGCTGTTGCTAATGCTGCCCCATACCAATGGTATTTAAATGGAGTGGCCATTAGTGGTGCCACCTCCAATACTTACGAAGCAAGCACATCAGGCAATTATAGCGTAAGCTATCAACTCGAATGCGGGGTTAGTGCCCCCTCACTGCCTATCAACATTTCACTTTGTAATATTGACAGGGCTATTACTAAAACAGTTGATGTGGATTACCCCGAGCTGAACAGTAATGTAGTGTTTACCTTAAAAGCCGAAAACCTGGGCAATGGTAATGCCGTTGGGGTATCGGTTACCGATAAATTACCGGCTGGCTATACTTATGTTTCCAGCGTATCGCCTTCGGGCACCAGCTACGATGCAACTACGGGGATCTGGACGATAGGCGATTTGGCCAGCCTGGCCAGCGTTACCTTAAAAATTACGGCCAAAGTGGTACAAAACGGAGTGCTTACCAATACAGCTACGATTACAGGCTCACAACCCGATCAGGTAACGTATAACGATCAAAGCAGCGTATCTACCACTACGGGATCTGGCGACCGGGTTGTGTGTATCAACACCGTTATGGATCCCATTATTTATACCATGCCAAATGGCACCAACAGCGTTGTGGTGAGTAACCTGCCTGCCGGAGTTACTCCCAACTACGATAAACCAAGCAGAAAATTAACCATTAATGGTACACCTACAGTAGCGGGTGCCGCAGCTACTTATAGTATTTCTACCATACCTTCATCCAGCTTTAACTCCTCAGGTAGCATCACTGTAACCAGCAACGTAAGCAACCTTTTATTTAACAGCGGCTTAACCAGTAGTCGTTGCATGGGTGCCGGCACAGATACCTATCTGGCAACAGCCAGCAACACCACAGGCATTGTTTACAGCTTATCACCTTTGTCGGCAGGTTTAATTGATGCTTCAACGGGGCAGCTAACCTGGTCGGCTAGTTTTACAGGAACAGCCACCATCACTGCAACAGCAAAAGGCTGCGAAGAAAAAACAGAAACTTTTGTAGTTACGGTAAATCCGCCACCGGGTCTCACACTGGGTAGCGACCCTGAACTTTGCCAGGGGTTTAATACCACGCAATTAAGTTATACCAACCCGGTAAATAGTCCTTTTACTTACAGCATTAGCTGGGTATCATCAGGTTTTCCGGCTCAAAACAACCAGGCACTCCCAGCTTCCAATATCCCCGTTAGTGTTCCAATCGATGCGCCTGTAGGTACTCATGCCGGAATTTTAACCTTAAAAAATGCTGCCGGCTGTACCACGCAAATCAATTTTAACATCAAAATAAATCCAAAACCGACAGCACCGCATGTGCTGGTTAATGCCAATTCACAATATTAACTCACTAAAAAGAATCCCCATGAAAAATTTCTTTACCCAAACCCTTTTAATCATTGCGACCATCTTATTAACAGGTAGCTTTTTAACCGCATCGGCACAAGCTTTAGCGCCAAATACAGCCGGTGTAAACCTTTTTTGCTCAGACGGAGAGCTTACCCTCCCTGCGGCTACTGCGGGTACCGACTGGATAGTAAAATACAGTGCAACTGCTACCACCACACCTTCAACCGGAATCACTTTAAGCGGCGGAAATAAGGTGGCGAATGCCGATTTAAAAACCGGTTACTATTATCTGAGTTCAAAATCCAGCACTCCAGGTTCCTGCGAATCGGAAATGCAGGAAATTCCGGTTTATGTTTTAAAGCCACTGACACCAAACATTGCGCCTACTGATTTCTGCGTGGAAAGCCCCTTGGCACAGGTAGGTAGCGTTACTAACCCCGAAGACCCAACTAAAGCTGCATTGGTTTACCAGTGGTATACTGTAGCCGGAGGTGCCGAAACCATTATTGCCGGAGCAAATACATTAAGTTATACACCAACAGCTCCAACCGTTGGCAGCATTACTTACCGCTTAAAGGTTGGATATGAAATTAATGGCAGCAAATATTGCCCGCAAATTGTAGATAAAACCATTACGGTAACAGCTAAACCTACCAAACCAACCATCAGCATTGGCACGGCACAAGGTACAGCCACTGCAGTAACTTTTTAAATAAACCTGCTATTCCCGGTAAAATCTGATACATGAAACTGAGGTTTTATACCTTCTTGTTGCTGCTATTCCTGTTATTATTTAACACAAAGGGATACAGTCAGGATGCTCCGCCAGGGCGCCAAACGATTACGATCGCCGAAGGGTCGTCTGTAATCCTGCGTGCCAATTCGGTTGGGGCCAGTACGTATATCTGGTTTAAAGATGGGATACTGATTCCGGGGCAAAATAAACCGACACTGATTACCGCCACAGCAGGGCTTTATAAGGTAGCCTCGATTAACAAAAGCGGCTGTACTTCAGATTTATCGGAAGATGTACGTGTTTTGGTAGTACCGGCCCGTTCGGCCGATGTGTCGATTACCAAAAGATCGGCATCGAAAACGGTAGTAAAGGATGAGGTTTTTGAATATTACCTCAACGTAAGAAACAATGGTGCAGATGATGCTACAGGGCTGGTTATTGAAGATAAGCTACCTGAATACCTCAGTTTTGAAAGCCTTTCGGCACCAACAGACGGCACTGCAGATTACGACCCTTCACTGCGCAGCGTGAAATGGAAAATTGACGGGCTGGCCAACGGCAAATTTGCAGAGCTGGTGATTAAAGTGCGCTCGAAACAAATGGGAATGGTGAGCAATACAGCAACCGTAAGTGCAAATGAGGCCGATCCAAATCTCAGCAACAATACTTCAACCGATAACAAGGAAATTTCGGGTTTAAGGATACCAAACGTGTTTACGCCCAATGGGGATGGCAAGAACGAAACGTTTTACCTCGAACACCTGAATTCCTATCAGTTTAACGAAGTTACCATTATTAACCGCTGGGGAAGTACGGTTTACCAAACCAACGATTATAAGAACGACTGGATGGCTCCAGGCCTGAGTGATGGTACTTATTTCTATGTAGTAAAAGTAAAAAATGGCAATGCCGACTGGATTGTGTACAAAGGATATGTAACCGTGATCAGATAAAATTAAGACAACATGAAAAGGATATTGAAATTAATGATGGTGCTGATGTGTTGCTTTACCAAAATGGTTTTTGCACAGCAAGATGCACAGTTTGGACAATATGTTTTTAACGGTATGTACATTAACCCTGCCTACACGGGTTACAAAGAAGAGCTATACTTGCAGGCATTCGCCCGCGCACAATGGACGGGTGTTAAAGGCGCACCGCAAACACTTTCGATCTCGGCTGATGAGGCCATAAACGATGAGAGCCTGGGCATAGGTGCCATTATTACCAAAGATAAAATCGGGGCACAAAATTCGCTAAACGCCTCGGCCAATTTTGCCTACCGTATTAAGCTCGACCGCACAGAAACCAACATCCTGGCTTTTGGTTTGGGCGTTGGCGTAATGCAGGCGGGCTTAAACGGCAATTTACTTGATCCGATTGAACAGGGCGATAACCGTATTCCGACGGGTAGTGTGAGCCAGATTACGCCCGATATCAGCGCTGGTATTCATTATTCGAATGAGAGATTCTTTATTGGTTTCTCGGCCAATAACTTACTGGGTAAAAGCTTATCGTTTTTTGGCGACTATAAATTACTGAATGTTAAAATGCAGCCGCATTTTTACCTGAGCGCTGGTGTGGCTTTACCTTTTGCTGATGATTTTGTGTTTAAACCTACCTTTTTAATTAAAGACGATTTACACGGGCCAACCTCCCTTGATTTAAATGCTTTTCTGCTGGTTAAAGAGCGCTTCTGGATTGGCGGAGTATACCGCAGCTCGGTTAAGCTGTATCCGAAATCAAATTTGCAAAGCAATTTAACCGCAAGAAGTGCCGTAGGATTGATATCGGAACTTTTTGTACGCAGCAACCTGCGCATTGGTTATGGTTACGATTACAGCTTAAATAAACTCAGCAATTATGATTATGGCTCGCACGAAATCTCAGTGGGTTATTACCTCGTAACCAAAAAAAGTCGCAGGCCCAAATGTTATTTTTAATACAGGCTTAATCTATTTCCAGGCGGTGAAAGCAAAATGAGTTCCCTTTTTTTCAACCTTCCGTTTTTCTCTATTTACATAAATAAACAAATACTTGGCATCCGGTTCAGGCTTTTCGGCATCAAATTCGAAAGCTGCAAAATCATTTTCGGGGATTAATTTACGGGCAATTACTTTTTTGGGCAGATTTAGGGTAAAATAAGTCAAATCTTCATTCATCACAATTTCGCCAAATTTGGTATCGTCCAGATTCCAGATATCCAGTCTGTCATTTACCTCAAGTGTAAACGAAATTACCCCTGCTCCTCTTTTCACCTCATCTATGTATGAGGAAAAATTTTGGTTTTCGTAAAGCAAACCTTTTTCATAACGTGGTTTTGGGGCATCGGGATGCTTTGAAGCAACCGCCGGGCTTTGTGGTTTTTCTTCAGTCTGTACGGTTTCTTGTGGTTTACCCGTACAGCCAAATAGCAATGTGAGCATGAGGATATAAAATATAGATCTTTTCGTCATTTTCTTTAAACTTATCTTCAGGTACAAGATACGTACCAAAATATTACGATAAGCTTAAAATGCAATGTATTTATCCGACTCTTAAAAGTCCTGGCTCTGCAGAACCGGCATAACGGTAAAGCATATCAATCACTCTGGGGTTCAGGCTCCGCATATCCATGGGTAAAAGGCCAAACAAGCGCATAAATGTAGTGGTGCTGAGATAATCGTTCTGTGCCTTAAATATTGCTATAGAGAGTAAGTTGCAAAAGTTCCGGTCGATGGTGGCTGGCTTAGTTTTTTGAAGTAAAGCTATTTTTAAATCTTCCAGTTTTGTTGAGTCGTTCATTATTCATTAAAATAATCTGACCGAAATTAAGTTTCAACCTTGCTCGCTGCAAACGGATATTGACAAATGACAAGGTGAAAATTAAAATAAATGCGTTTTCATCAAATAAATGTATATAGATGAAACTTCCTGGATGCTGAACTAAACCAATGAAATTCGTTATAAAGCTACAGATTAACAGATTTTATCTAATCTGTGGCAAAAAGATAACCCGGGGTAAGCACCCCGGGACTATCAGATTGTGCAAAACCGGCCGGATGAGGCGGCCGGCGTAAAACCAAATACAGCACAATGAAGATTTTTTTAACTTATTTTTCCATGAGTGCCAAAACACACCACAGATATGGCGATTGTCCGTGAGAATCGCCAACGTTGCGCGGACGATCATAATAATACTGCCGGTCATTCTTTTTATTGGTACCTACACAAACTTCGCGCACATCGCCTTTTTCGTTAATGTAAGGCACCATGGCCAACCAGGCTTTGCGTGCTACAGGAGCATATTCCTTTTGATCTAACCAACCCTGTTTTACGCCCGAAATTAAGGCGTAGGTAAACATGGCTGTTCCGGATGTTTCAGCCCAGCAATCGGGTGCATCAATCAACTGGTTCCACATGCCTGTAGGGCTTTGAAAATCTTTCAGGCTTTTCATCATGTTTTTATAACCTTCCAGTATGCGTGGGCGCTCTTTACTGTCTTTTGGTAGCAGGCGCAAAATTTCGGTCATCCCTGCGGCCATCCAGCCATTACCTCTTCCCCAGTAAAAAGGAACATCTGGCGCATGATAAAAAAGGCCATTGGGACGTTGCAGCTCATCCAGATAATGTACCATTTCTTTAGCAGCGCGATCGATGTATTTACGGTCGCCGGTAGCTTTATAGGCTTGTGCCTGTACAATGGTAATCATGTACATATCGTCAATCCACAGGCGGGTTTGCCAGGTAAAGCCTTTATCGGCCCAGGCTTTCTGCTGGGCATTGGCATTTTCGGGGAGCTGCCATTGCGTATCGGCATAGGGCAAGCCCAGTTCCAGATATTTCTTGTCTTTGGTAGCCAGATAGAATTCCAGTGGCAGGCTTCCAAACATGTTCAAATCTACATGGTTCATAATCGGCAGTAGCTGCTTTTCTTCGGCAGTTAGCTTATCAAAACGTGCTTCCAATAGCGAAAACAACTTTTTGTCTTTGGTTTTTTCGGCATATTTCAGGGCACCCGTCCAGTTGAAAGTTTCCGGATAGCTGATCCACTTGCCGGCATGTAGCATGTGCTTTCTATCCACAAAGCGGTAAGCCAGCCGCTTACCTACTTCTTTGGGGCCAAAGCCTTCAGGAAAGTCTTTTAGCAAATTGCCCTGCGCAAATAAATACTGGCAGGAAATGAACAATACGAGTAAAGTAGAGAGTTTTTTAGTCATATAGGTTTATAATTTGGTTAATGTTGATTTAATAATTGCCGGTTACGCCAAGCTCCAGTCCGCGCAGCTCTGCCAAACCTCTTAAACGGCCAATGGCCGAGTAACCGGGGTTGCTTTGTTTGGCCAAATCATCCAGCATCTGGTGTCCGTGGTCGGGCCTGAACGGGATTGGTTGCTCACGCAAAGCATTTTCTTCTGATAAAGCCTTCATGATTTCGTACATGTTTACATCGCCTCCCAAATGATCTGCTTCGTAAAAGCTGCCATCCTCATCTTTGGTTACATTGCGCAAATGCGCGAAATAAATCCGCTCTTTAACGACGTTAAATATTTCGAGAGCATTGTTATCCATCCCCGCGCCTAAAGATCCGGTACAGAAACACACGCCGTTAAAAGGCTGGTTTACACTTTGCAGGATATAATTAAAATCATCGAGGCTGCTGGCAATTCGTGGCAAGCCTAAAATCGGGTAAGGCGGATCGTCAGGGTGAATGGTCATTTTGATCCCTTCACTTTCACACACGTCAGCAATGGCTGACAGAAAGTACACCAGGTTTTGACGCAGGCCATTGAAGCCAATTTTTTCATATTCATTAATGCTGCTGCGAAGTGCCTCTAATTCAATTTCCTTTTCGTTTGGGATCCCCATCAAAACATTAACCCGCAGCTCATCTAACTGCTGCTGATTTAAAGTCGCAAATTTGGTTTTTGCCCTTTCTAAAACAGATTGGGGATAATCGCTTTCTGCCCCGCTTCTTTTTAGTATATATAAATCAAAAACAGCCAGATCAATCCAATTGAAATACAGCGCTTTAGAACCATCTTTCATTTCTAAATCGAGCTGCGTGCGGGTCCAGTCTAACACCGGCATAAAGTTGTAGCAAACAATTTTGATCCCGCAGGCTGCCAGATTTTTGAGTGATATTTTATAGTTTTCGATATACCGACCGGCATCTGCCCTCCGGGTTTTAATGGCTTCGTGTACGGGTACACTTTCTACTACCGCCCAGGTTAAGCCCGAAGCCTCTATAATTGCCTTGCGTTCCAGGATATCTTCAACAGGCCATATTTCGCCGTGAGGAATGTGGTGTAAGGCCGTTACAATTCCGGTTGCCCCGGCTTGTTTAACGTCTTGTAAGGAAACCGGATCGTTTGGACCATACCAACGCCAGGTTTGTGTTAGTTTTTTATATTTTGAGTTCATTGTTATTACTTTTTGTCCTGGCCGGACCGGCTTTCTTTTTGATGTCAAAAAGAAACAAAAAACACCGGCTTAAAATTTTTCTTTTGAAGCTACCGGGCTGGCAAGGCCTGTTCATTCCGAAAAATTTGTTAGGCCGGATTTAAGCAAAACGTAGATGCAGTGCTATGGCCTTACTTAATGGCAAACAAAATGTCTAAGCATTTACATTCCTTTTAGTTTAACAGAACGCCCTTAATCAAAAAACTTCTCCTTCAGAAAAATATAGTCGGAAACTACATTTACCATGGTTTGGTAGTAAACATTTTTGTTGAGGCCTGCGCCACTGAAGCTCACCACATGTCCGACACCTCCATCAATTTCGGCAAAAACCATGTTGAAATCGGGCGAATACAGCCAGGTATGAGTTGCCGGATCGGGTAAACTAATGTGGCAGGCTACATGACAAACCCTGGGGCTGGTATATTCAAACTTTAAGCGGTAGGTTACGGGCAGCTCAACAATGCCATAACCCAAAAGGTCAATCAATACGTTTACATTATTGATCTCTTGTTCCGTTGCCCGCTTACTGCGCAACCTTAAAGGATTTGTTGTTTCATTCTTATACATCAAATTCATCATGCTTCCCCCTATTTCTGTTTTTGTAATGCGATCATTTTTGCCGCAAAGCGATTGCCCAGTAAAATGGCCGATTGGGTATCGAAGTGGGTATGATCGCCTTTATCGGTTAACCCTGCCGCGCTTACCACAGCTGTATGCGCTACTAAACCGGGCAGTTTGGCCAATTGCTGGTTAATATTTGCGTATTTCGGATTAAAGTGACCCAACTCTCCGGCAACAAAAGGCAAAGCCTCATTTCCGGTTAATTTCCTTAATCGTTGTATCAGTGTAATGAGTTTGGGCAGGTAAAGCCGGGCGCTGTCTGCCTGGCTATCCGCCTCGCCCTGGTGCCAGATAATTCCTTTTACTGTTCCGGCCTTCATTGCTTCAATAATTCTTTTTTCGGCCTCGTTATAGGGGTATTTTTTGGTAGCCTTATCGTAGCCATCGGGCACCCAGGCATTGATAGAGGTACCGCCCACAGCCGTTGGAACCAAACCTATCCGTTTTGTTTTGGCTTGCTGCTGCATGGCCAGCCCAAAAGATAAACCCGGACCAACACCGGTTATGCCTGGTTTATCAAAATGTACAGGATTTTTGGCAGCCGCCCATTCCGTATTTTTTGTAAACATCAATACGTTTTTATTTAGCACCAGACTATCTTCAGCGCGTAACGCCGCTCTGCCAGCCATATTCGATTGCCCCATTAAAATGTAGATGTCTAAACCTTGATGGGTTTGTAATTTTTCCTTACGGGTACCACAACTACCCAATAAAGCAAGAACGCTAAACAATAAAATCACTCGTTGTATACCTACTCTTTTTAGCATCTTTCCTGTTATTTATGGTTAAAAGGCACATCAACCGCAGCGCCTTCATCGCCCTGAGCTTTCATCCATTTTTCGAGTTCGGTTTTAAAAGCTGATATCGTTTTTTGGTAGCCATCGTTACCGGCCAGATTATGCAGTTCGTAGGGGTCTTTCAGTACATCGTAAAACTCAATAGCAGGCCTGTTGGTTATTCTTTTCACCAAAACATTGGCTACCTGATCGTTATTTGCCTTTTCTTTCCATGATTGCCACACGCCTAAATCGCCGGGTGTGTTGTACCATTTTATGCCGTAGGTTTTCTCTGGCGATAAATTCAAAATCAGCTTATATTGATTGCTGCGAATGCTCCTGCTGGGATAAGCAGGTCCTTCGGGTATATTGTTGTACATACCATAAGCATAGTTTCTGGCCAATTTTGAGGTGCCTTTCAATACCGGCAAAAAGCTTTTCCCATCTAACGCAGCAATGGGTTTTCCTCCGGCAATATCAATCAGGGTTGGGGTAATATCTTCATATTGCACAATGGCAGCTGTTGTTGTTTTTGCTTTAATTACACCCGGCCAGCGTACAATCATCGAACTTTTTTGTCCGTAATCCCAGCAGGTCCATTTGCCACCGGCAAACTGCGGTCCCTGTTCGCCCAGAAAAATAAAAATGGTATTTTCTTCCTGCATATTCTTTTTAATGAGCTGCATTAAATCACCCACCTGATTATCCAGACGCCTTACTTCGGCCAGGTATTTCCTGAACTGTGCGCGGGTTTCTTTGGTATCGACCAAATTGGGTGGCAAAATCAGTTTTTCGGCATCAAATTCTGTCGGGTCGCCCTGATCCCAGGGCATGTGCGGATTGATACTCATTACAAAAAGGCAAAAAGGTTTATCGCCCGCGGTCATGTATTTTTCAATACCAGCCAGATCATATTCATCGTTACTGGACACACAATTGGGCTGAAAACCTTTAATGATATCGAAAGGGAAAGAACTGGCAGGTTTGGTACTGTGATCTTTGCCGGTTAGCCCCACCTTATACCCCAAATCGGCTAAATAATGGCCAATGCTTTTTACATTGGGGTAAACAGGTTTATGGTTCTGGTACGAACCATGCCTGATGGGATACAAACCGGTAAAAAGCGATGCCCGCGTAGGCACACAGGTAGCATGAGAAGCATAAATATTGTTAAACTGTAAGCCTTCGCCCGCCAATTGATCGATATTACTGGTTTTCAGATTTTTACCGCCATAACAACTCAGCTGCCGGCTGTCGAGATCATCGGCCGTGATAATAACCACATTGGGTTGTTTGCTACGCTGCTGCCCATAACCGAGTACGGGCAGCAGACATAAACTAAGCAAGTATGCAATTACAATTGTTTTCATTTGCTATTTTTTACCTTACGCTTAATAACCTGGGTTCTGTGCCAGTTTAGCACCGTTATTACGTTCAATTTCTGAAGCCGGAATAGGCCACAGGTTGTAAGTAGTTAAAACATCGTTGTAGTAAGGATTGCATTTTTTTACACGGTCGTAGACCAAACCTAAACGCATCAGGGTAATTCTTCTTTTCTCTTCCGAGCCCAGTTCGCGCATACGTTCATCTAAAATGTAATCGATATTTACGTTTGCAGGCAATACTGCTGAGGCATTCGACCTGCTCCTTACGGCATTAATATCAGCGGCAGCTTTATCCAGCTGGCTTAAACCTAAATAGGCCTCTGCCCTGAGCAAATAGGTTTCTGCCAGCCTGAACATGTACTGATCGGCATAGGTTCCACCAGCACTGGCTTTAAGCAAAAGCTGCGATTTATCCTGGAACATGCCATCTGGGTGATCGCCCGGTGTAGTAACCTTCGACTGGAAAGCATAAAAATCTCTGCGTGGTACGGTTATACCCGCCGGTGGATTAATGGTAGATATGGTTTGGCCAAAACGCGGGTGTGCCGGATTGGTTACTTTAAATTCGCGCACAAAATTGAAAGGTGCATTTCTGAGGTCGTTGTTAAAATCGCTCTGCCAGATTACATCAGAAAAATATTTGGTTGGAATGGCCCAACCAATGCCCCTGCCGCCGGTATAATCGCTAATGGGATATAAAAATGGCTGAACACTGCTCCCTGCAAGTCGGAAATTGAGAAATTGCGGCGCAAAATGTCTTTCCATTTGGTAAGAACCACCAATACCTGTTGAAACGGTACCACCGCCCGGCACATCGGTTTCGAACTGGATTACCCAAAGGCCTTCTTTATTGGTGCCGTTTTTTCTGTTCTGGTTTCCTTTTTGAAATAAATCCCAATACACGTTTTTGGTCGCATCTGAAGCTTTAACCCCAAATCTGGTGGTCATTAGGCCCACATTTGGATTGCTGATCACGGTAGTAGCTGCATCAACAGCATTTTGGAACTGCCCTGCAGCGAGATAAACTTCAGATAAAAGGTGAGCTGCTGCAAGGTTATTGATTTCTCCATCCTGGACCTGATTTATTGCTGGCAGGTTTGCCGCTGCAAATTTCAAATCGCTGATGGATTGAGCCAATACCTCCGCTTTAGGTGCGCGCACGTAGTCTGTTTTTGCGCCTACAGCCTCAGTAGTATTTAAAGGTACACCGCCATATAAATAGGCCAGCGTACGGTAAGCCATTCCCCTGAAAAACTTTGCCCTGGCTTCCATTAATGTTTTTTCTGCACCGGTTAACGATGAGGCAGGAAGCCTGTCGATAATGGTATTTGATTCGGCTACGATTTTATACAAGGAAGTCCAGTGGATTAGCGGAATTTCGGTACTCAAAGGCGAATAGGCCGCCACCATATTGGTATGCCTGGTGGTAGCGGGCTGACCATCAAAAACAAGATCGCAGCCAAATACATAATCGAATGGTCTTTGCTCGCCGCTGCTGTAAAATTCGAGCCTTATCCGGCTGTACAGGTTGTTCACTGCCGCATCGAAATCTTTAGCGGTTATATAAGCATTATCGGTGGTTAAAAAATCGAGAGGTTCTTCATCCAGGAAATCTTTTTTACAGGCAGAAAACAGGATGGTAAATGCAGCTATAATGGTTAGGGTTATCTTTTTCATCGCTTTTGGTTTAAAATGTAACGTTAAGGCCTACCGCATATCCTTTAAATACGGGTCTTCCATCATTGGTTAATCCCTGATTGGTTTCCGGATCCCAGCCTTCCCAGTTGGTCCAGGTAGCCAGATTACGGCCACTTACAAATACATTTAAGTTTTGCAATTTCATGCGTTCAATCAGTTTTCCGGTAAATTTGTAAGAGAGCGATACATCTTGTAAACGCACAAAACTGCGGTTTTGAAAAAGTGGCGGATTTAATGTGGCCGATACAATAGAACGGGGATATTTGCCATTGGGGTTATCTGGCGACCAGTAATCGATACCACTCAGGTAGTTATTTCTGATGGCATTATCATCTCTGATAATTCTCGGTGTATTACCCGCCAGATAAGAATTTTTACCGCCTTGAATGGAGTTTAAAAAGATGCTCAAAGTAAAGTTCTTATACTGGAAATTATTGAGCAAACTTAAACGGTAAGCCGGAGCCGATGAACCTAAGATGGCCCTGTCGCTGGCATTAATTACGCCATCACCGTTCTGATCTACAATACGGTAGGTACCCGGCGAATAACCTGTCGGGATTTGCTCGCCTACCTGCCAGATTCCGTTCACCTGATAATCGTAAATTACAGCCGTAGGCTGACCAATAAACAAACCACTTTGCGGCAAATCATCTTCTACACCATCGCCATTTAAATCGCCCAGAAGTTTAACAATCTTATTGGCATTGCGGGCAAAATTGAGGCTGGTATTCCATTGAAAACCGCCGCTATTGATGTTTTTTGAGTTTAAAGAAAACTCTACACCCTGATTATTTAATTGCCCGATATTGGTTAACACATTGCTAAAGCCGGTGATTACCGGAATATTAACCGAGTAAAGCAAATCGGTTGTTTTGGTATTGTAATACTCTACAGTACCCGATAACCTGTTTTTAAGGAGTGTAAATTCTAAACCAATATTGGCACCGGTGGTACGCTCCCATCTTAAATCGGGATTAGCCATACCGTTTACCTGCTGACCAAACTGGGTAGAACCGCCATCGCCAAAAACATAAGCCGCACTTACCCCAACATTAGCCAGTGATGAATACCGTGAGGTTTGATTTCCGGCTACACCGTAACCTACCCTTAATTTCAGGTTATCAACCCAGTTTACTTTAAAAAACGATTCTTTAGAAATATCCCACCCTACGGATACGGAAGGAAAAATACCGTATTTATTATTTTCTGCAAAGCCCGAAAATCCATCCCTTCTAATGGTACCGGTAAACAGGTATTTGCTTTCGTAATTGTAGTTTAAGCGGAACATCTGGTAATTTAAAGACTCTTTCCAGGCGTTTGAGATAGCAAACCTGTTGGTTCCCTGCTGTAAATTATCGTAACCCAATGTTAAACGCGAAAAGCCGGTTGAATAAGCCCTGGTATAACTGTTTTCGCGCTCAATAGCGCCGTACAATAATGTTCCGGTAAAACTGTGTTTGCCAATGGTTTTGTTGTAGGTTAAGAGGTTATCGAAGGTATAATCGTAATAAGTGGTGGTTTCTTTTGATGCCTGCCCGGTTAGGTTGGCATCGTACATATTCGAAATGTTTTTAAAATCAAGCCTGTAATTATTACCGAAGCTGATTTTGTAGCTCAGGCCTTTAATGGGCAACTGTACATTGCCATACACATTGGCGAAGAAATAATTGTGGCGATCGTAATCGTCGGCTTGGTAGCTTAACAAAGGATTGGTTAAATTAGTACCAAAAGGATTAATTTTCAGGTTTCCGCTGTTATCCCAGGGCAAAATTAATGGCGACATCAGGTTGATATCGGTAAAATTGGGTTCTACGCCATCTTCGTTTACAAAGGTTCCGAACGATTGCAAGCCAATGGTCAACCAGTTGGTAGCTTTGGTTTCGATATTGGCCCTGATGCTTTTTCTCTTGAAATTATCGTTTTCAATAAAGCCCGAATTGCGGGTTAAACTTCCCGACAACAGGTAATTGATTTTATCGGTTCCGCCCGATACACTTAACTGGTTATCAACGATCGAACCTCTTTTAGTTGCTTCATCATACCAGCTAAAATCGTTCGGCAACAGGTTTCCCTGTGCATCTTTCATAGATGGGTCTACCTTACTAATCAGATCGAATGCCGGATTGGGTTGGGTAAAATCTGGTGCCAGGAAAGCCTGATCGTAATACAAATATTTAATGTGATCTAAATATTCATCGCGCGCCATGGGCCTGAGATCGATATTTGGCTTTTGGGTAGCATATTGGGTTGAAAAAGAAATCCGCGTGCGGCCAACAGTACCTTTTCTGCTGGTAATTAGTAGCACTCCATTTGCGGCTTGTGCACCGTAAACTGCTGTGGCACTTGCATCTTTAAGTACATCTATAGAGGCTATATCATCGGGGTTAATTGAAGTTAGCGAACCGTTGTATTGCACTCCGTCTAAAATAATCAGCACATTCTGGTTACCGCCCAAAGTGTTCTGTCCCCTGATGCTGATGCCAGGGGTTGCACCGGCGCGGTTAACCTGACCTACATTTAAGCCCGGTACCGTTCCTTGTAAAAGGTTGGCCACATTGGTGGTAGGCGCATTTCTAAAATCGTCTAAATTTGCCCGCACAACCGATCCAGTTACATCGGCTTTCTTTTGCGTACCGTAGCCTACTACCACTACTTCTTCGAGGTTAGCCTGGGCCGATTTTAATATGATATTGATGTTTTTGAGGCTCCCAACCTGTTTCTCCTGCACATCGTAACCTACATAATTAAAGGAAAGAATGGCTTGCTCGTTCGGAACCGTTATTTTATAAACACCGTTCTCATCGGTTACGGCGATGGTTTGGCTGTCTTTTACCTTAACTGTAACGCCAGGGATGGGCGATTTTGTTTTTTCGTCAGTTACTTTACCGGTTATGATAATATCGGCCAGATTATAGCCGGCAACTAAAAGCTTTTTATTTGCCAATCTATCTGCCGCCGTATTTTCAGCATTTGCATTTAAAAAAGCAGCAGATACGGTGACTTGTAGAAAGGTGAGCGCTATAATTTTTTTTTGTAAAACACTATATTTCATATTTGGTTAAGTTTTGTTTCAGGTTGTTCGGGATAAATCGCAGTCGAAATAACTCAAACTTGTTAGCAGAAGTCCTTCGACAGGCTCAGGATGACAGTCTTATGGAGCAATTTACTTCCCATTCATTTTTTAATCTGGTATGCGGGCGTGGATATTTGGTTTCTTCATTTCAAAGTAAGAGAATGTACCCTGAAAAATTTGTTCATTCTTTTGTCGTTTTATATCAATTGTGCTGTAAAAGCAAAAAGAGCAACCACTGGGGGCTGCTCTTACTTAAAGTACCTTACTCACCAACCGGAATCGGAATGTTGATCCCGGTGGCCATTGCAGTTCCAAAGTTTGGTGATCCATCTGCATTCCAGCTCAGTTTTTGCATCCGCGGGGTTCTTGCTCCGTTGGTGGTATTGGCAACGCTACGGGCATGGTATATAAACCAGTTTTCTTTATGCAATACGCCGTTCGGATCGGTGTAACTGCTGGTAAAGAAACCGTTGTGGCCAGGACCATACACCCCGTTGGCATCACTTTTAACAAAAACCTGTTTTTTATTAATCCAGTCGGCGGCTACCAGCGGGTTACCACCTGTTTTAAGCTGAATTTGCCCTAAACAATAATTATCGCTGCTGTAACGGCTCGCTGAGTAAATGATAAATACCGGGCTGCTGGCATCTTTCTGCAACATAATCGGACCTTCGTTAACTCCTGCACCTAAATTTCCACTGGGCTCATATTTTTCCCAGTTATTGGTTGGCGATGATATTTTTACACGGTCGCCGCTAATGGTCCACGGATCTGACATGGGCGCAATGTAAATGTATTGCTTAAACTTGGTGGCTACGTTTTCCCAGCCCGACCAAATGAAATAATTTGCCGAGCCAATGGTTAACACCGAACCATCAATAGCCCATTGATCGCTCGGATCGCTGATTTTTCCTTTAAATGTCCAGGTACCCGTCATTGGGTCGGCATTGGGATTTTCGAGCACAAACATGCGGTGACTCACATCTCCCCCATCATTGGCTGCAAAATATAAATACCATTTGCCTGAAAGGAAGTGGAGTTCGGGCGCCCAGATGTTGGAAGAATAAGCCATTCCGGCAGGCGGTGTCCATACTACCGATTCAACCGCTGTAGAGAGTAACGACATGGTTTTGGTTTTCCGCAAGCCTATTTTATTCCCCCTGGTGTACATAAAATAATAATAACCATCTTTCTCTGCCACGTAAGGGTCTGGTCTGCTGGCATCAATCAGCGGGTTCTGAAAATTGGTGTCATGGAAATTAAACTGATCCTGTGTACCCGTTACCGTTGTTTTTTGTCTTATTTTGGCACCAGGTGTACTGCTCTCGGGGTCTACTGTCATTTTCATTCCGGTAGCTTTATTGGTAACCGTGTACACATTGTTGCTGCCAGTATAATTAATGGCCCATTGTTGTGCATCACTACCATCGTCGGTGCCTTGCTGCAAAATATCGCCCGATGTTGCCGATGGCGATTTGAGGCATTTATTACTCGTTACATTGACCAGTTTGTAGTAAGTGGCATCAAGTTTTACCAGTTTCCATTTCTGTCCGTTGTTGGGGAACCACCACCATTGTTGTATAGCAGCATTTTCGGCTGTAGAATTACCGGTAACTTCGACCACCGGCCCGTTTGATAAGGATGATACTCCCCTGATCCGGTAAATAGCCCCGTCAATTAAAGTGCCCAATACAGGTGCAGCAGCAATAACATTTTGTACCTGAAGCTTTTCAGTTTGGAGTCCTTCTTCAGTAATACCAGTTGATGGCCCTTTTTGACAAGAACCCGCTAAAATTACCAGCGCAGCGGCCAGTTTAGCTAACATTTTGTTTCTCATAAAAAAAATACTAAAACTGCAATGGCATAGTTTAGCCGGTAGAAGATTTTGCAGTAAGGTTTATAATTTGGTTAATTGCAAAATCAAAGTAAAACATTGAGGGCCGTATAATTTGTTCATCTTTTTGTCGATATGTCTCAAATCGAGTGTTGTACAAAAACTCAAAACAGAACAACAATCTGATAATCAATCCATAACAACAAGCCTCAAACCTATACTCATAACAGGTTTAACCCTGTGCAGATTCAACACTTCAATTTATCTCTATATTTGATATTGGCTTAACTATGCGGTTTCTTTTATCTTTCTGGTTATTGGTTTCTTTTTTTGCAGTTTCTACCTGCGAAGGGCAATCTTATTATTTTAAGCAATACCAGGCAGATGATGGCCTGGCCCACAATTCGGTAAATACCATTTTACAGGATAAAAAAGGCATGATTTGGGTGGGTACCCGTGGTGGTTTGAACCGCTTTGATGGTTATACTTTTAAAACCTTTAAAAACGAAAAAAGTAAATTTGGTAATGTAGGCAACAACATTATTGTATGTCTGGCTGAAGATAAAAAGAACATGCTGTGGATTGGTACCGGTCGCGGTATTTTTAAATACGATCCGCGCAAGGAAGTATTTACGCCACTTGAGCCTACCCTTCAAAAGTATATCAACTCCATTTTGGTAGACGGGCAAAACAACCTCTTCTTTTTAGCCAACAGAGAACTTCATAAATATACCCAGCACGATAACCGGGTGGTAAACCTGCAAATTAATGCTGCCTGCATTGCGCTTGATGACCGTGGTAATATTGTAATTGGCAATGACGATGGGCAACTGGTTACCTACAATCCTCAAAATGGCACTAAAACCACGGTGAGTATCATCGACCAGCGTGTGCCTGCAAACCGGCGCTCGATTAGTAAAGTTTTCCCCATTGATGGTAACCGCATACTGGTGGGCTGCTTTAAACAAGGCTTAAAAAGTTATAATCCCAAAACCGGGGCTATCAAATCGCTGATACTTAAAAGCAGCGACAATACCGATATTTATGTACGTGATATCACTGCCGGCGAAAAACAGGAATACTGGATCGCGACCGAATCGGGCATTTACATTTATAATTTAGCCACCAACACCAGCCAGAACTTACGCAAGCGTGCCGGCGATCCTTACTCTATGCCTGATAATGCTGTTTATACCGTTTGTCGGGATAATGAGGGAGGCATGTGGGCAGGTACTTATTTTGGGGGCCTGAGTTACTTTTCGAAGAACAATGCCCGCTTTGAGAAATATTATCCACTGGTAGGCACCAATTCTATTTCGGGCAATGCAGTGCGCGAAATCTGCCCTGATAACAAAGGAAATTTATGGATTGGTACTGAAGATGCGAGTGTAAATAAGTTTAACCCCAAAACCGGAATCTTTACCAATTACGCCGCCAATGGCAAAGCAGGTAATTTATCATACCCCAATATACATGGCTTGCTTGCCCTGGGCAACCAGCTGTTTGTTGGCCCGTTTTTGCACGGAATGGAAATTATCGATATTAACAAAGGAACGGTTAGGGAACGTTTTAAAACCATTGGTGAAGAAAATGAGGAAACAAGTGACTTTGTACTTTCAATTCACCTGGCTAAAGACAGTACCATTTACGTAGGTACCGGCTACAACATGGGCTCAGGCCTGTTTATTTTTAATCCAAAAAACAAAACCTTTAAACGGGTTAAGCAAATTCCAGTGAACTCTTATGTTTACGATATCTGGGAAGATCGTTTTGGCAATATCTGGACGGGTAGCGTTTCGCGTGGTGCATTTTGGTACCATCCTAAAACCGGCAAACAGGGCAACATTACCTTCGGCGATAAAATTAAAAACAGTACCGTGCGCGAGTTTCCGGTTTGCGGCATTATGGAAGACAGCAATAAGGCCATGTGGTTTACTACTGAGGGCGGAGGTTTAATCAGGTTAAGTCCGGACAGGAAAAAGCTTAAAAAATTTACTACCGAAACAGGTTTGCCCACCAATATTCTTTTCCGCGCACTCGAAGACAGCTCTAAGCACCTGTGGATAAGCTCGCTGAAAGGTTTAATCTGTTTTGACCTGCGCACAGAAAAATTTAAGGTTTACACCCAATCAAACGGCTTGATTACCGATCAGTTTAACTTCAGTTCTGCCTATAAAGATCCAACCGGACGCATGTATTTCGGCTCAGTAAGGGGTATGATTTCATTTAACCCCAAAGATTTTGAGCAGAAAGATACGGCCCCGCCCACTTTCATTACAGGTTTCGAGATCAACAACAAAGAGGTGCTTCCGAATGATAAAAACAGTCCGCTTAGCAAATCGATTTCCTTTACCGATACCATTGTGCTCGCACACGATCAGAATAATTTCAGCATTGAGTTTGCCGCCCTTAACTATTCCTCGCCCGAAGTTACGCGCTACGAATATGTAATGAAAGGTGTAGATCTGGCTACCACCTACCTGAACAACAACCGGAAAGCCTATTTTACCAATTTATCGCCCGGTAATTATACCTTTTTAGTACGGGCAAAAAGCAATGTAGAAAGCTGGACAGGTAAAGAGCGGCGCCTTTTTATCAAAATCAGGCCACCTTTCTGGAAAAGCATTACGGCTTATATTTGCTATCTGGTGATGATTGCGACTGCACTTTTCCTGGCGATCCGTTACTATCACCGATATATCGAACGTAAAAACCTGAACAAATTACAACTGTTCGAACACGAAAAGGAAAAGGAAATTTACCAGGCTAAGATTGAATTTTTCACCAATATAGCCCACGAAATCCAAACACCGCTAACTTTAATTTTGGGACCGGTTGAGATGATGATGGAGCAGGCCAAAGAACAACCTTTTAGAAGCAGTTTATTAATGGTTGAAAAAAATGCCAACCGATTGGCTAAACTAACCAATCAGCTGCTCGATTTCCGTAAAACAGAAATGCACCAGTTTGGTTTAAACTTTGTTAACACCAATATCAACAGCCTGCTAAAAGAACAAATTGAGATTTTTAAACAAGAAGCGCAGAAAAGCAATATTACACTCGATCTGGAGCTGCCTAAAAATCCGGTAATTGCCTTTGCAGATCGGGAAGCTTTGGTAAAGATTTGCAACAACCTCATTTCGAACGCCATTAAATATGGGAATAGTATGGTAAATGTACGTTTAAACACCTCAACCGAAACAGAAGGGCACTTTACTATTACCTTTAGCAACGATGGGCGTGGCATTCCGGCACAATACCACTCGCAGATTTTCGAGCCATTTTTCAGGCTGTATGGCAAAGATAAACCGGGAACGGGAATTGGCCTTTCACTGGCTAAATCGCTAACCGAATTGCATAATGGTTCGTTAAAATTAGCAGAAAGTGAAGTTAACCAGGTGGTTTTCGAGTTAACTTTACCCATCCACCAAAAATTTGAATTTAAGCTGAGTAGCTGGAAAAAGATAAAATAGATATGACCGACAGTATTTTAATTATTGATGATAATGAAGATATCCTGGAGTTTCTGACTCAGGTTTTTGCAGGCACCTATAAATTACATCTGGCCATTAATGGAGAGGTTGCACAGGAAATTCTGAATAGGGAGATTATCGATCTGATTATTTCGGACATTATGATGCCTGGAATTGATGGCTTTGAACTCTGTCAGCTCATTAAATCAAACGTAGAATATTGCCACATCCCAATTATATTGCTTACCGCCAAAAACACGTATAAGGCGCACATAGAAGGTTTAGAAGTTGGGGCCGATTTATATATCAAAAAGCCCTTTTCGCCGCAATTGTTACGCCTGCAAGTGTCCAACCTGCTCCAAAACCGGGTAAAAATTAAAGCGCATTTCGCCAGTGCACCTTTCGAAGATGTACGCGTAGTGGCCAATTCTAAAACCGAAGAAGCATTTTTAAAACGGCTGGATGAATATGTACGCAAAAATATTCAGGACCCCAACCTGGATATCGACCAGCTTGCCGAGCACATGCACATGAGCCGGCCTACACTTTACCGCAAGATTAAAGCCATTTCGGCGCTATCGCCAAAGGAACTGATTGATGTTACCCGACTTAAAAAAGCCACCAAACTCATAGCACAGAACGAGTTCAGTTTCTTCGAAATTGCTAAAATGGTGGGTTATGGTTCGCAAAGTCTGTTTAATAAAAACTTTCAAAGGTATTTTAAGGTATCGCCACAGGAGTATATGAATTCGTTAAGTAAGGATGGTGAGGGGTAAAATTAAAAACTTCCCAAAACGAGAACCGTCATGCTGAACTTGTTTCAGCATCTCTACGATAGAATTTCCCTGTCTCGTCTTGCTGATCCGATAGCTATCGGATTTATTTCAGCATCTCATGATTGGAGAGACCCTGAAATAAATTTACTGCGTAGCTTTCCGCTTCGCTCCAGGTCAGGGTGACGACCATAAGGGGCTTACCTTCAAAGGGGAAACTTAGATTACCTCTTCTGGCTAAACTTTCATGGCAAAGCCTGTAGAATTACCCCTTACCGGAAACCGTCATTCCCGCGCAGGCGGGAATCTTAAAGCTTTGGCTATATCCTCAAGTTCGTCTTGCTGAACTTCCGCCCCAACGGTCGGAGGAGTGTTTCAGCATCTCATGATTGGAGAGACCCTGAAATAAATTTACTGTGTAGCTTTCCGCTTCAGGTCAGAGAGACCGAAACAGGTTTTAGTTGCTAGCCTATTTACTTCATTAAGATTGCCAGTCAAGCTGGCAATGACGGATACGGAAAGGGAATTACAAAAGATGTTTCCATACAATAGTTTCAAAAAGGGGAACTTAGATTTCGTAATCGAGTAAGAAGCAGGGAATTAGTTTCCCTGCTGTCTCCTCACACCACCGTACGTACCGTTCGGTATACGGCGGTTTGTCAGAATAACTTCGTTTGGTGTGTCGTTTTCCAATAGTAATAATTCCCAAATCCGTCAAGCCCAAGCCCCATAAAGAACTTTTTGTTAAGTGTAGTACGTAGTGTGGGACTGTTTGCAGTTCTACAATATCCCTTGCGGGTATTAGCCAGCTGATAAGCCCTTGATTTCACTACGCCCACCTTCATCAGATTCCTGGCTCTGCCCGTTATGCCCTTCCATTGTTTCCAAAGAACAATACGCAGCCTGGTTCTCATCAATTCGTCCAGTTTTTCCATGTATCCCTTTGCATTTGCAATAGAGAAGTAGTTGACCCAACCATGGATGATTTCCTTAAGCTTTGATATCCGTTGATACAATGGAAGGGGCTGATTCCGTTTGGTCTGCTCACGTATTTTCTCTTTGATCGCTCTTAGAGATTTGGATGAAATTCGCATCTTCCATCCCTCTTTGCTACCATAGAATGAAAACCCAAGGAGGTTGCTTTCACTCGGCCTGCTGACCTTACTCTTCATCCTGTTAACCTTCAGTTTCAGCCCGTCTTCCAGATAG
>NZ_FMZH01000002.1:748203-802763 GCF_900101435.1 Pedobacter soli | reverse complement strand
AATTCAAGGATAAGAAGAATCCTGCATATGCCAGCCCTATGTGCTGTTCGTGATGATCAGCCGCAGTTTAAGATGCTATACGAAAGAGTTTATAAAAGAACAGGTATAAAGATGAAAGGATACGTTGCTGTGCAGAAAAAATTACTGATAATGGCGTATTACTTATGGAGAAAAAAACAAAAATGCCAGACTGACTTTAATTATCCTCAAAAAATAATAGCCTCTGAACAAGCAGAGGCTACACATGATAAAATTTCCGAAGAAAAATTTCACTAAACAAATTTATTAAAAATATATCGATTTTAATTTGGTTTTGAAGACAGTACCTCTCCGCTTTACTCCGTTGCACTCCATGCCCGCTTCGATCTGGTTTAGTAACAAAGTTTAGATGCTTTTGGCAACATCCATGCAAACGCCTAGATTTACGGTTGAAGACTAAAGCTTAAAGACCAAAGCCGAAAGCGGAAAGACCAAAGACTAAAGCGGAAAGACCAAAGCGGAAAGACTAAAGACTAAAGCTTAAAGACCAAAGCGGAAAGCTTAAAGCCGATAACGAGATATAAAAACAAAGCACATGAGCAACAAAGCATTAGCAGTATTATTTTTTACATTTTTCATTTCAATTGCCGTAAAAGCCCAAACAGCCGATACCAGTAAATACATTTTGCAAAATGATATTGAAGTGGCCAAAACCGAACCAGGCACACACAATGGTGGTGGCGAAACCATAGGTTTTAATTTCTTTGCACAGGCCAAAAACCTTAAAACCATTTTCAGAAAACGCATTTTAAAACCGGGCTCTTCTATAGGTTACCACCTGCAAAAAGAAGACGAAATTTATTATGTTATTAGTGGCAACGGCAAAATGAAAATGAATGGTAAGGTTTTCCCGGTTAAACCCGGCGATGCCATTTTAACCCGTCCGGGGAGTTCGCATGGTATTGAGCCGAATGCCGGTAACGATTTGGTTATTTTGATTGCTTATGAGCGGAAGTGATAGGCAGTTTTCAGTTGGCAGCTAACAGTTGGCAGTTAACAGTTAATAATCTCTAGAGCCGGGATTCAAATAAAACAATCGTCATTGCGAGAAGGCTTTTCAGCCGACGAAGCAATCTTAAAGCGTTCGCTAGTAGCGGTAGTTGTAAGATTGCTTCGTTGTTCCTCCTCACAATGACGACTTTATATTATAAACTATTTTGAAACGTCAGCTAGTAAACTAAAAACTCACAACTATTAACTCCAAACTTATTTCCATCCTTTAGCCCAGGCTTCCTGTGCTCTTTCATCATGGAAAGTCCAGGCTACAAAGCGGCTGATTTTCTGTCCCTGGCTCATTTGCACAGTTCTCACTTCAAAGGCATTTACCTTAATTAAAGCATTATAAATACTTTTCAGGTTAGCACTTTTCGAAACCAGTGAGGTAAACCACAAAACCTGGTTTTTAATCTGTGCACTCTGAATAATCATTTGTTCTACAAAAGCACGCTCACCTCCCGGGCACCAAAGCTCTGCCTTGTTACCACCAAAATTCAGTACGTGTTTTACTTCCTTTTCGCCACCGCCCAGGTTGCGCCATTTTTGACGGGTACCCTGTTCGGCCTCTTTTAATGAAGAATGGAAAGGCGGGTTACAAACTACCGCATCAAAACGTTCGTTTCTACCTACAATTCCTCTAAAAATACCCATTTTAGAACCTTGCAAACGTGGCTCGATAGCCCCTTGTAATGATTTATTGGCCTCTACGATTCTTTTAGCTGCTTCAACAGAAAGCGGATCGATATCAGAACCTACAAAGCTCCAGCCATACTCCCGGTGACCGATAATGGGGTAAATACAGTTGGCTCCAATACCAATATCCAGCACATTTACATTAGGTCCGGTTGGATTTTTGCCCTTATTGCTCGAACCTAAAAGATCGGCAACGTAATGAATATAATCGGCCCTGCCCGGAATAGGCGGACAAAGGTAATCTTTTGGAATATCCCATTGCGAAACATCGTAATACTGTTTCAATAAGGCTCTGTTTAATGCTTTTACAGCATTTTGATCGGCAAAATCAATAGAATCGTCGTTGTGTTCGTTTTTAAAAACAAAGCGTTTTAATTCTTTTGAAGTAGCGGTAAGTTGTTTGAAATTGTAACGCGCACGGTGTTTGTTGCGTGGGTGTAACTCGCTTTTCTCTTTGCGGTTATTTTGTTCTTCCTGAGCCAATGTGATCTGGTTTAATTAAACATGCTGTGTTGCCTGTTTCTGCTGCAAAGATACTTAATTAGTTTGGAGTTCGGAGTTTTTAGTTGGGAGGGAAACCTTAGCGTAAACTAACTCCAACCTGACAACTGCAAACTCCCAACTAGCTCTCCTCTCCTTTTTCGATCATTGCGGGCTGGATGGCTTTTAAATATTTTTCCTGATCGAATTGGTTTTCACTTTTGGCAATCACAATGGTAGCCACGCCATTGCCAATTACGTTGGTGATAGCCCTGGCTTCGCTCATAAAACGATCTACACCTATTAAGATTGAAATGTGCTCAATGGGCATAATTTTCAGTGCTGTAAGGGTTGATACGAGTACAATAAAACCACTACCGGTAACACCTGCAGCACCTTTCGAGGTTACCATCAGTACGCCTAAAATCGTAATTTGCTGTCCGAGGGTTAAATCAACATGAAAAACCTGGCACAAGAATATCACGGCCATAGCCAGATAAATAGCTGTTCCATCGAGGTTAAAGGAATAACCCGTTGGAATAACTAAACCAACAACCGATTTATCGCAGCCAATGCTTTCCATTTTTTGCATCATACTGGGCAGGGCCGATTCGGAAGAGGAAGTTCCCAGAACAATCAATATCTCCTGGCGGATGTATTTGAGGTAAGCCCATAAACTGAATTTATAATACCTGCAGATCCCATTCAGCACGATAAAAATGAAGAGAATACAAGTTAAATAAACCGAACCCATTAACTTAGCCATGCCAATTATGCTTTGCAAACCATGCGTACCAATGCTAAAGGCCATACCGCCAAAAGCCCCAATGGGCGCCAAACGCATAATCACTTTCATGATTTTAAACAACACTTTCGAAATTTTATCAAAAGCATTGAGTACCACAGTACCTTCGCTACCTAATTTATTTAAGCCATAACCGAAAAGTATGGCAAATAACAAGATCTGTAAAATATTACCCTCAGCGAAAGATGCGATAATATTGTGTGGAATGATATGGAGGAAAAATTCGGCCCAGTTCATATCCTTAGCCTGCTCGGCGTAACCGGCAATTTTGGTGGTATCGCCTGCTTTAGCCACCATATTGGCACCGGGCTTTAACAAATTGGCTACCAGCAAACCAATGGCAATGGCCACTGTACTCACAATTTCGAAATACAATAAAGCTTTACCGCCTACCCTTCCTACTTTTTTCATATCGCCCATGTGTGCGATACCCAAAACAATGGTAAAAAATATAATCGGAGCAATTAGCATGCTAATGAGGTTAATAAAACCCTGACTAATCAGCTTAGCTGTAGGTGCAAATCCCGGAAAGTAAGCACCAACGTTAATTCCGATAATAATGGCTACAATAACCTGAAAGGTTAAATTGGAAAAGATTTTTTTCATGAATTGCCTTACTTATAAATACTGACTTCAATCTTTCCATCGGCTGTAATTGCACCACGGTACATGCCTTCGGTATTAAAAGGCATGGTCATGTTCCCTTGCTTATCCAACGCAATTAAACCTCCGTTACCGCCCATCTTGTCCACCTTATCTATGGCAATTTTTGAGGCTTCGGCGAGTGAAAGTCCTTTATACTCCATTAAATCGGAAATGGTTTTGGCCACCACATTACGGATATAAAACTCACCCCAGCCCGTACACGAAACCCCTGCAGTTTGGTTATTGCAATAGGTACCGGCACCAATAATTGGGGCATCGCCTACACGGCCATATTTTTTGTTGGTCATGCCACCGGTAGAAGTACCTGCAGCTAAATTACCTGCTTTATCCAACGCCACACAACCTACGGTACCAAACTTGTAATCCAGGTTTTTCACCCCGAAAAGTTCAGACTTTTTACTACCATGATCGAGTACCGCTTTGGTAGAGTCTTCTTTAATTGCCTTTTGCAAACCTTCCCAACGCTCTTTTGTCCAGAAATACTTCGGATCTACAATCTCTAAGCCTACTTCTTTGGCAAAAAGATCGGCACCTGCGCCAACCAGCATTACATGTTCCGATTTTTCCATTACTGCTCTGGCCGCCGAAATCGGATTTTTAATAGTGGTAACCCCAGCAACAGCTCCAGCCATTAGTGTTTTTCCATCCATAATAGCAGCATCGAGTTCGTTACGGCCGTCGTGGGTAAAAACAGCACCTTTACCGGCATTAAAATGCGGGTCGTTTTCGAGCACACGAATGGTGGCTTCTACCGCATCCAAACTGGTTTTACCTGCTTTAATTTCCGCGTAACCAGCTTGCAGGGCCTGGGTTAAAACAGCAATATAGGCAGCCTCTTTCTCAGCACTCATGTTCTTTTTTAAAATGGTACCGGCACCACCGTGAATAACCATTACATATTTTTTCTGCGCCGAAACATTAACCGCTAAGGCCAAAAGCATAAATAAGCTTATTATTTTGAAAAACTTCATCTCACTACAGGATTTAAGAAGTTGTTAAATTAAGAAAATCCCGCAGGTTTATTCTATTTTTGACATATTAATGCGAATCAAACCAAAATGAAATCTTACAGTATTTTCCTAAAATTCTTATTAATTTTCTTACCCTTTTTATCGGTTGCACAAAGCGAAAAAGCAGCTGTAGATATTTATCCACATTGGGAGAAGGATGAAATTCATAAAATTTCGCTTAAGAGTACCACAACGGATATTGCGAACAAAGTAACGCTTCAATATTCATCAACTTTTAACGCAAACTTTAAAGTGTTAGAAAAGAATGATGATGAGTACTTAATTGAATGGACGTTTACCGATGCTAAATTAGCAAGCAATGACAAGATTGTTGAAAATATTCTGCTTGCCAATCTGGTAAATAAAAAAATCAGGATAAAATTTTCAAGCTATGGAAGATTTATTTCACTTGTTAACGAAGACGAGTTAAGAACTGTTGCAGACAAAACTATTGACAGGTTGATGGCTACCACCTCAAATCAAAGCTATAAAATGCTATTAACCAGTGCCAAACGTTTAATCTCAACTCCTCAAGGCATTGAATCAGCTATTATAAAACCGATAAAGTTCTATCATTATTGTTTCGATCACAGCTTCAAGCTTAATGAAGAGTTTGTAAATAATGTTCTGGTACCAAATGCTATTGGTGGTGCGCCTTTTAATGCGATAGAGAAAGTCAAATGCAAAAATATCGATCAACAGAAATCTACCTGTATAATTGAAAGCAGTAAAATTGCAGATGGAGTGGCTTTAACTAAAGCGATAAAAGATTTCTTCATCAAAAACAACAAAAATCAAGCACAAACAATAGAAAAGCAATTCAGCAATAATAATTATGAAGTTTCGGAGTCTACACAACACGAAATAAATTTTGAGACAGGTACCGTTCTTAAAGCTTCTTTCAAAAGAAAAGTAAACATGGGTGTGTACAACAGGACATCTTTAAACGAAATACAATCTGCTGATTAAAAAAAGTCGTAAATTACCAGACAGCAATTTAAACTTTTGCAATCCCTTTTGAAGAAAACTGCAGATCGTAAAGCTTTTTATAATACCCATTTAATTTGAGCAACTGCTGATGCGTACCTTTTTCTTTGATCTCGCCCTTATCGAGCACTATAATCTGATCCGCTTTCTGAATGGTAGATAAACGATGTGCAATTACGATTGATGTACGGCCTTCCATCAGGTTATCGATAGCTTTCTGAATGAGCAATTCGGTTTCGGTATCAACCGATGAGGTGGCCTCATCAAGCACCAGGATGGCTGGATTATGCACCAATGCACGTATAAAAGAAATAAGCTGCGCCTGACCAGCCGAAAGCGTAGCGCCCCTTTCCATCACATTGTACTGATAACCGCCGGGTAAACGTTCAATAAATTCGTGGGCGCCCACTTTTTTGGCGGCATTAACCACCTGCTCCAATGTGATTTCGGGATTGTTAAGGGTAATGTTGTTTAAAATGGTATCTGAAAAGAGGAAAACATCCTGCAGTACTGTAGCAATGTTACTCCGCAGATAATCGAGATCAAAATCTTCAATGCGGATGCCATCGACCGTGATCTCGCCTTTTTTAACTTCGTAAAAACGGTTCAGGATATTGATTGTAGATGATTTACCCGCACCTGTTGCCCCGACGAGCGCTACCGTTTCGCCAGTTTTTACCTCGAAAGATAAGTCTTTTAAAACGTAATTATCATCATTGTAGGCAAACCAAACCTTTTCGAACTTAATATTTCCTTCCAGTTTAGCAGGTTGTTGCATACCCATGTTAGGCGTAGTTTCGTCGGTATCTAAAACCTTAAAAACACGTTCGGCGCCAACCATTCCCATTTGCAGGGTATTAAATTTATCGGCCAGCTGGCGGATTGGGGTAAACACCATGCCCAGGTACATGATAAACTGCGTAATGGTTCCTGGAGTAACATCTAAAGGTTTGGCCAGGATACTTTTTGCTCCATACCACACCAACAAACCTAAAGACATGGCCGAAATGAGTTCTACAACCGGAAAAAATATAGAATAGTACCAGTTACTGCGAATATTGGCATCGCGGTAACGCTTGTTAATGGCATAAAATTTACGGTACTCCTGTTTCTCTCGGGCAAAATACTGCACAATAGGCACACCGGTAATGTGCTCCTGCAAAAAGGTATTCAGGTTAGAAACCTCATTCCTCACTTCCTGAAATGCCACTTTAATGGCCTGCTGAAACTTACGAGTGGCCATAATTAATAGCGGAATAGGCAAAAGCACCACCAAACTCAGCTCCCAGTCGGTGTACAGCATTACGCAAACAATTACCACCACCTGCAAACTATCGCCAATCATCGAAATTAAGCCTTCCGAAAAAATATCGGCAATGGTTTCCAGATCGGAAACGGTACGTGTAATGAGTTGTCCGATAGGCGTTTTATCGAAGTACTTTAACCTAAGACTGGTAATGTGGTTAAAAACTTTTATCCTTAAATCTCTAATAACAGATTGCCCTAAGGTATTGGTTAACAGTGTATGGTTATACTGGATCAGCGTTTGCAGTATCAGCATAAAAATCATCAGCATGGTCATGTTCACCAAACCCGAATAATTGCCGGCTAAAATATAATGATCTAGTGTGTATTTAATCAGGAACGGACGCACCGGTGAAATTACCGCAAGCAGAATGGTTAAAATAACCGACCAGACAAAAACAGCACGGTAAGGCCTTACGTATTTAAAAATACGTTTGAGTAATCCTGTGTTGTATACGTCGCCGGTAACTGCCATTTTTGTGGTTAACTGTTTAATTGTTAAAATTGGTTAACTGCCTTTTGGGGTAATTGGTTAATTGGTTAATTGCTTAGGTTGCAATTAACCGATTAACCAGTTTCACAATTAACCCAGGTAAGGATACTCTATCTTCACCAAATACAAACCACAGGCAGGCACCGATTGACCGGCCATACTGCGGTTTTTACTTTCTATTACTGCTTTAAATGCCGTTAAATCTATTTCTTTTTTACCAATTTGCACCAGTGTTCCCATAATGGCCCGCACCATATTCCTTAAAAAACGGTCGGCCTCTATGGTAAATACCAACCCATCTTCCTCCTCTTCGAAAACAGCTTTTACTATTTTACAATTGTTGGTAAAAGTTTGCGTATTCGATTTGCTGAAACATGAGAAATCGGTATAGTTTAAAAGCAATGCTGCTGCTTCGTTCATTGCACTTACATCCAGTTGATCTTTAATCAGCCAGGACCGATTTAATTTAAACGGATCTTTTTCGAAATGAACATGGTATTTGTAAGCCCTTGCTGTAGCATCAAACCGTGCATGCGCTTCCTCATGAACCGGAATAATCCGCTTTGCAGCAATTTGATAAGGCAAAAGGGCGTTAATTCCACCCAAAGCATTTAAAACTTTGTTTTCATCTATTCCTTCAACATCAAAATGCGCATAAAAATCTTTCGCATGCACACCGCTATCGGTACGGCCGCACCCCAGGGTTTCGATAGGCTGCCTTAAAACCGTGGTCATGGCCTTATCCAACAACTCCTGCACGGTTACGGCATTGGGTTGCACCTGCCAGCCATGGTACAGGCTGCCATCATAAGCGATTTGGATGAAATATCTTTTTTTACTCAAAGCGATGCAAAAGTACTTTTTTCCTTTTATTTAGCGGGTAAGCACTTTTACATTTATTCTTAAACAGCATAATTATGGCTTAGCTGTGTTTTTCTCGTCAAACTGCCATTTGTTATCGTAGAAACCTGCCAGTTTAATGCCTTTACTCCCTGCTTTGGGTAAATCAGCCGAAAACACCATAAAATCAGGAAAACCACTACCACCTGCAAAATACTGATTGGCATAGGCCGCCTTCATACCGGCAACACCAGTACTGGCTATTACGCCAACCAACAGCCGGTTATCTTGTTGTGGCCAAATGTAATAAGCGGCCAGATCGTTACCTTTCCAGCTTTGCTGGCCTGCTGTAATTTGCGAGTTGTTAACCTGTATAGGGCAATCTTTTAATAAAATTTTCCAGGCGGCATTATTCTCGGCATTGCCATATAAAATGATGTTCCGTTGCTGATATTTGGCTGCTGAAAATTCTTTATCGGTAATGATATCAACTGCCCCGTTTCCGCGGTAATACCAGCTTTCTGCATCATATTTGGCTTTGTTTAAATTGGTCTCCGCTGCTTCAGCTGTACCTCCTGTTCCTACCACAAAAACCATTTTATGGTTAAAGGCTTCTTTAAAGGTGCCTGATCGCATCGGATTTTTATCACGGGGATTAACCTGGGTAAGTACTTGCCAGGCTCCATTACTTTTGGCTAAAACTACCGTATCGTTGGCACTGCGTGTAGTATAATCAATGGCTGTTAAGCTATCTAAAGTTATTTTAACCGCAGTATTTGCTTTAAAACTGGTTAATGCGAATTTTAAAGTCGCTACGTTTTCAGTTTTGCCTGTAATCATTGCCTGCTTGTTATCCCGGTTTAAAATGATGCGGCTATATTGCAAAGGCTGCTCCTGCTGCTCAATGCTAGCCCAGCGGTAGTTAGCCGAAATCCCCGGACTGGAGGTCATAAAATCGATGTGGTTTACAGCCGAATCTACCGGAATGGTGTGCCATTTAAAAAAGCTGAAAATTGCCGGCCAGTCTACACTTTGATCGCCAAACCAGTGTTCGCCACCCGGATATTCGTAATAGCTAAAATCAGGATGAAAATCAGCCAGTAGTTTCTTCATTTGCCGGGCATAACTAACCGGAACTACTTTATCAGCATCGCCATGCAAAATGTACACGCCCAGAGGCGTATAATTGCTTGCAAGTTTCGGAACATCGCTTTGGTTCCCCGCCCTTAACAACATGCGCTCTACACTATTTTGACTGCTATCAGGAATTTTTCCATCAGCAGAACCATAATCTTTAAGCGAAGCATAACCGGCAGCGGGTGCAATGGCCGCCCATTTATCGGGATAAGTAGCACCCAAAAACCAGGTACCATGCCCACCCATAGAGTGGCCAGTAAGGTAAATTTGTTGCGCGTTGGGTTTAAATTGATTTTTTGCCAGCGATAAAACTTCCAGGGCATCTTTACGTCCCCAATCTTCCCAGTTAAAGCCACGTGGCCTGCGGTTGGTGGCAGCCACTAATGTGCCCCAATCTTTAGATTTATAGGCCTTTGCCTGACCAATGGCTTCAACTCCGGCACCGTGCACCGACAGAAATAAGGCCGAATTTGGTTTCCAGCCATTGAGTTGTGGCGTTACGGCGAAATACTGCAAACTGCCATCCATATTACTCACAAAAGTTTGTTTATGGGTTGATGCACTATTTAAAGCTTCAATTACAATTACTTTCTCGTCTACCTTTTTATTGCCTTGTAACAATTGCAATTCGACATTGTAATTGCCGGGTGTAGCTACAGCACTTGCATCGAATTCGAAAATCACTTTGCGCATGCTCAGTTTCGCAATACGCGCAACGGCTATCTCGCGTTGTTTACCATTCAAAGTGGTTTTAAAACGTAAATCGTTATAATCTTTTAATGAGGAGTTGCTTACGGTTACTGCACCTTTCAATATGCCATTTATCTCATTCAGAACAATACTGGGTGAAGTCACATCATCTGTATGGATTAATAGTTTTTTAGCGTTGACAATAATCATTGGCACTATGCTGGCACCCCGAACATAAAGCTCATTTACCCCTTTCTTCAACTGAACGGGGATATTCATATAACCTGAGGCATAAGGATCGCCCATGTGTGGAATACCATTAAAGAATAAACTGTTGCCACCGATGACATTTAGTATTGCGGTTTGCGCCGTAGGAGAAGTATAAGTAAGATAAATATAATCAGAACCACGATCTACCCCACCCGGATTAAGAAATGGATTGTTGGTAGTTTGAAACGCCCTTCTGGAAAAAGCACTAAAACGTCCTTTAGAATCAGCCGTAATTGCTTTCCACAATACTTTTTCACCATTCTTACCGGTTGAAAATTCTCCGTTTTCTATCGGCGTTTGCAACTGATTGTTAGCCATTTTCCAGGCCAGCAAATCGGTATAAACCGCTTCGCGGCCATAGCGGCTACCACTGGCTACCGTTAAAGCCTTTTCAAATTTGAGGGTATCTTGTGCAAAAGCGCTTGTTGCAACAAAAAGGCAGGTTAAAAAGAGTAAGTTTTTTAACATAAATCGTTTTATAAAATAGGTATGTTAAATTCAATTTATTGAAACAAATTCCATTATAAACAATCGGAAGAAATGTTTTTTATTCAATGAGAAGTAAAAATACTTTTTTCAAATTAATTAGATAATGTAGCAAATTGAAATTATTTGTGTTTTAATCATAAAACATTAAATAGTTACGAAAAATTATAATTTTATAACCTCTTTGAATCTAAAATGTGCTATGAAAATTAAAAAAACTATTATTTTACTTATCTTTTCTTTATCTGTTATTGCCTGTGCCGGACCGAAAGCAGTTTCAAAAAATGAAAAACAAAACGATCATTTTACATTGGTAAAGGTTGAAAATATAAAAAATTATCTATCTGTTTTATCCAACAAGCCAGTAAAAGATACCGTAATTATTAAATACGATTTCAATTACGAAAGCTGTTGGAATACCCTTGACCAGCAGACCGATCTTTATATCAACAATATTATCCTTTCTACAAATGATTTTATTTCAAAGTATAAAATTGCACATCCAGGTACTTCTGTATACCAAATCAAGGAAGGTGGTAAAAACTTTAATAAGATCGTACTCTGGAATAACAAAATTCTTACTGATGGTGGTTATCTACGCAAAAATATATTTACAAGGAAAACAATTTGCGGAACATCACTAATACTTTATCCAGATGGCTCACATAAGTTCTTTTATTCTGATTCTCACTTCATGGCACTTCAACCAAATAAAAAATGATATAATTATAAATTTAGTTTAATTGCAAGCAAAATCATTTTTATCTAAGTTTGCTTTTAAATTATTAAACCAACATGATACAAAGAATTCAATCGATATGGCTTTTCTTAGCCGCTTTTACCCTGATTTTAATGTTGTTTTTACCTGTTGCCAGCAAAGAAATCGGCGGAACAGAATCTGCAATTTATACAAGCGGACTGTTTCAGATTATTGCCGGAAAAGCAGGTTCACCTTTTAAAATCATATCATTTTTACCTTTACTGATTACCAATATTGCTGTTGCAATTATTTGTTTCATTAATATCTTCAATTTCAGAAAACGCAGTTTTCAAAAGCGCTTTGCCATTCTTTCGATTGTGTTAATTGGCGGCTTTGCTTTCTGGTGCAGCATTTATGCTAAAAAACTACCAGGCGGTATTGAAGGCGCTAACTTTGGTATTGGTGCTTATTTACCAGCTCTGGCTATATTATTTATTGTATTGGCCATCTTCGGGATTAATAAAGACGAAAGATTAATCCGATCGGCTGAACGGTTGAGATAACGTTTTATGCTTCAAAGAATTCAAACAGTCTGGTTCTTATTAGCTACGATTGCCCTTTTACTCATGTTTTTCTTTCCTTTGGTAACAGGGACATTAAATGGATTATCCGTTCCATTATTATATACAAAAGGATATGCTTATAGTTGGGATACCGGAGAGTTTCTGGCAATAAGTATTAAACCAACATATCCATTGCTTGCGACAAATATTGCCTTAACAATCGCTTGTTTTTTTAATATTTTCAACTATAAAAAACGCCGTTTTCAAAAGCGTTTTGCCATCCTTTCGATTGTATTAATTGGCGGATTTGCTTTTTGGTGCAGCATTTATGCCAAACAATTACCTGGTGGTATCGAAGGCGCAAACTTTGGTATTGGTGCTTATTTACCAGCTCTGGCCATTCTATTTATTGTACTGGCCATCTTTGGGATTAATAAAGATGAAAGATTAACATGTTCGGCTGAAAGATTGAGGTAAAGCTACAATTCTTACCATATAAGAAACATAAGTACACCTAAACTTAATTGTACTTACATTTCTTATATGGTGTATTAATGTTATTAACCTAGTTACTTTTGCGCCACTACTTGAGCGCCTTCCCTCTCTCATTTTCCCTCTTCCATCATCCCCCATTCATTACCTCCTTATTACCAAATAATTAAGCTTTAAAACTATTTACCTGACTACCTGTGAAATACGGAATATTAACCGTACCTTTGCGGCTCAATTAAAAAATAAAAAGACGAATGACAAACCCATTTCAATTATTGGGGATAAGTGATGACGTCGTTAATGCCGTAAAGGACCTTGGATTCGAAAATCCAACGCCTATTCAGGAGCAAAGTATTCCTGTACTGTTAGAAGGCACTAATGATTTTGTTGGTTTGGCCCAAACAGGAACAGGAAAAACAGCCGCATTTGGTTTGCCGCTGTTAGAACTAATCGATTTTAAAGTAAATAAACCACAGGCATTGATTTTATGCCCTACCCGTGAGTTGTGTTTACAAATCGCTAACGACCTTAAAAACTTTTCTAAAAACATTGCTAATGCCCACGTAGTTGCCGTTTACGGTGGCGCGAACATTATGCAACAACTACGCGAAATACGCCAAGGCGTTCAAATCGTAGTGGCCACGCCCGGCCGTATGTTGGATATCATTGGCCGTAAAGCCATTGATTTTTCAAACGTTAAATATGTTGTGCTTGATGAAGCTGACGAGATGTTGAACATGGGTTTCCAGGACGACATCAACGACATTTTATCAACTACTCCTGATGACAAAAAAACCTGGTTATTCTCGGCTACCATGCCGTCGGAAGTTCGCCGTATTGCTAAAAACTATATGGATAACCCGATCGAATTAACCATGGGCACCAAGAACACAGGTAACGTAAACATCGATCACGAATACTATATTGTTCGTGCACGTGATAAATACGCAGCCTTAAAACGTATTGTAGATTTTAACCCGGATATTTTTGGTGTTGTTTTCTGCAAAACGAAATTAGATACTCAGGATATTGCTGAGCATTTAATTAAAGATGGTTACAATGCAGATGCACTACACGGCGATTTATCGCAACAACAACGTGATAAGGTAATGCAACGTTTCCGCGAGCGTAACATGCAATTGTTAATTGCTACCGATGTTGCCGCACGTGGTATCGATGTAAACAATGTAACGCACGTAATCAACTATTCTTTACCTGATGAGATTGAAAGTTACACCCACCGTTCTGGCCGTACTGGTCGTGCTGGTAAAACCGGTGTTTCTATCTGTATCATCAACTCTAAAGAACTAGGTAAAATCCGTCAGTTAGAGCGCATTATTGGTAAACAATTTACTAAAGCTGAGCTGCCTACCGGTTTTGATGTTTGCGAAAAACAATTGTTCTCTTTGGTACATAAAGTACACAATGTAGAGGTTAACAACGAGCAAATCGATCAGTACATCCCACGTATTATGGATGAATTTGCTGATTTAACCAAAGAAGAAGTAATTAAACGTTTTGCCTCTTTAGAGTTTAACCGTTTCTTAGATTATTACTCGAAAGCACCTGATTTGAATGCTGCTGTAGGTGATGATCGTGGTGAAAGAGGTGAGCGTGGCGAAAGACGCGGACGTGGTAGCGAAGGTTACACCCGTTTGTTTATCAACTTAGGTTCTGTAGATGAGTTTACCCGTGGCGATATGTTATCGTTTATCTGTAACAACGGAAAAATTGGTGGCAAGAGCGTTGGTAAAATTGATTTAAAAGGTGTTTTCTCTTTCTTTGAAGTAGAAGATGCAGTAGCCGACAAAGTTTTTGAAGGCTTTAAATCAGTTGAATTTAACGGTCGCCAGGTACGTATCGAAAGAAGCGGCGAAGGCGGTGGCGAAAGACGCGGTGGCGGTGAAAGACGTAGCGGTGGTTTCGGCGGTGAACGCAGAAGCGGCGGCGGCGGTGGTTACCGTGGTGGCGACAGAAGATCAGGTGGCGGAAGACGTGAAGGCGGAAACAGCGGTGGCGGTTTCAGAGATTTTTCTGGTCGTAGCCGTGAAGATAAAGGTGGCAGCGGACGCAGAGAAGGCGGAAGCGGTGAGCGCCGTAAAAAATGGTAAATCACTAAACCAAATATTTTTACCAGCCGTCCCGATTTTTCGGGGCGGCTTTTTTTTGCAATTAACATGCTGTTATTTGCTACCCGGGATGCGTTCCGATGGAACGGCACGCGAATTTTCTTTCCTGAGCATTATCAGGAACTGACAGCGACCCACCTTTCTCTTTCTTTCATTCAAATTAAATCCTTAGAGAGAAAAATAACCCATTTCTGGCACAAATAAAGCCCGTTTTTCATACAAAATAAGCCCATAAAGCATTATATTTAACGTTTATTGTACAACCAAATATTATGCGTTATTTAAAGCTTTATATTACTTTTTTCCTGTTAGCTTCGGGCTTCAATTTATCTGCCCAACAAGCCGCTTCAAACCCAAAAATGCAATGGTTTGCCGATGCCAAGTTGGGTATTTTTATTCACTGGGGTATTTATTCAGTTAACGGTATTTCCGAATCGTGGTCGTTTTTTAACAATTACATCAACCACGATGCCTATATGAAACAGCTTGATGGTTTTAATGCCGCCAAATACCAGCCTGCAGAATGGGTAAATCTGATTAAAGAAAGTGGCGCAAAATATGCGGTAATTACCACGAAACACCACGATGGTGTGGCACTTTGGGACAGTAAAATGCCAAATGCCACCACGACTGTAAAACATAGTGCAGCCAAAAAAGATTTAATTACGCCCTTTGTGGCCAATCTTAAAAAATCGGGCTTAAAAACCGGATTATATTTTTCGTTGCCTGATTGGAGTTATACCGATTATGATGGTTTTACACGCGACCGCAAGCGTTACGATTATAAACAGGATTCGGCCCGTTTTAAAAAATTTCAGAATTACTTCCAGGGGCAGCTTAATGAACTTTCCAACCAATACAATCCCGATTTGGTATGGTTTGATGGCGACTGGGAGCATAGCGGCGAAGAGTGGCAGGCCAAAAACATATTAGAAAACCTGCGTAAGGTAAATCCAAACGTTATCATCAATTCGCGTTTAAATGGCCACGGTGATTACGATACACCTGAACAAGGTGTACCGGTAGTAAGACCTGCTTCGCCAGAGTGGGAATTGTGTTACACGATGAACGATTCGTGGGGATACCAACCTTACGATAACCACTACAAATCGCCGAATATGATTATCCGCACCCTGGTTGATTGTATCAGCATGGGTGGCAATTTATTGCTCGATATCGGTCCCAAAGCCGATGGAACCATTGCACCCGAGCAGGTTAAAATTTTAAAAGGATTAGGCCGCTGGACTCAAAAACACGCCGAAGCCATTTATGGTACACAGGCAGGGATTCCTCAGGGGCACATTGACGGAAAAACCACTTTATCTAAAAATAAAGATGTTTTATACCTGTATCTCGATTATAAAACCAAAAATGGCATTTTACTATCAGGAATTAAATCGAAAATCAATAAAATTGAAGTGGTTGGAAACAAAGCACAGGTATATTCGATTAAATTAAATGAAACCGATTACCTGCTAAATTTAAAAGAAGCAGATTTCGACAGTGATGTAACCGTAGTAAAAGTATCGGTAAATGGTCCTATTCAGCTGGCTGAAGAAAAACAGGAAACCCTTTCGCTGGCAAACCTATATGCTGCACCCAAACAACGTGATTTAACCAATTTAAACCTGAGTAAACTGGCCATGAACTTAAACGCTGGCATAAATATATTTCAAAATACCAATTTACCTGCTGATGGTTTAGATTTTAATCCGGGAATTAATAATGTGGATCAAAAAATCAGCAACTGGGTAATTAAAAATGCTGAGGCGCTTTACAAAACCGGCAAAGGCATCCCATCTGGTCACTATCAAGGCAACACAGCCCTTTCTGCCGATAAACAAACCCTCTATCTTTTTGTTGAAGGAAAACCAACAGGCCCCATTGCCATTAAAGGTTTAAAAAATACCATCAGCCGCATCCGTGTGGTTGGCGAAGGCACCATGCTTAACCACGAAATTTATAACAAACTGTATTGGAGCAAAATACCGGGTATTGTTTACATCCCGATACCGGAAGATAAATTAGATAGCGAATTAACCGTAATTGCCGTACTTCTGGATGGCCCGATTGATTTATACCGTGAAAAAGTTGGGGCAATAGAAAGCAATTTATAATTATTTAACAAATGTAAAATAGTTAGCGCACTTTACGATTATCCTTAAATTGCATTACTTTCGCACATCATGCAGGCAAAATATATCTCATATCAGGAAACCGGATCATTTTCAAAACTGGTTTTAGATTATATTAACAACGAAGAACAGCTTAGGGCTTTTTACAGTTATCGTCCTGATATGGCGGGTTTAGCCAATGCGATGGAACGTAGAAATTTTCTGGGGAACCGCGCTACTTTGGTGCAGGTTCTGCAGGATCAATACCAGCATTTACAGCCCAATAAATCGGTTACCAAAAATATCGAGCTTTTAGGTCTCGATAATACTTTTACCGTAACAACAGGTCACCAGCTAAACCTGTTTACCGGTCCGCTTTATTTTATTTACAAAATTGTAACTACGATCAACTTAGCCATTGAGTTGCAAATTGCTCATCCGGATAAAAACTTTGTACCTGTCTACTGGATGGCTACCGAGGACCATGATTTTGATGAAATTAACCACGTAAGCGTTGATGAGAAAAACATCAGCTGGATACAGCAAACCAATGGTGCAACGGGCAGGTTAAGCACTAAAACTGTTGCCGCAGCGGTAACCGCATACAAAGGTTATCTGGGCATTTCAAGAAACGGAAAACGCATTGCCAAACTGGTTGAGCAAGCCTACCTGCAACACGATAACCTGGCCGATGCCACCCGATTTTTAGTCAATAGCCTCTTCGAAAAATACGGATTGGTGATTGTAAATGCCGATGATGCCCGCCTGAAAAAACAATTTGCCAACATCATTGCCGAAGATATTGTACATCACAACAGTGCCCGCAATATTGACACAAGTTCTCAAAACCTTGAAGATTTAGGTTATAAAACACAGGTAAACGGCCGTGATATTAATTTCTTTTACCTGAACGATAACCTGCGCGAACGCCTGATTTTTGAACAGGGCAAATACCGGGTAAACCATACCGATATCAGTTTCACTGAAGCGGAGCTTTTAGCTGAAATTGAATCTCACCCCGAGCGCTTTAGTCCGAATGTGGTGATGCGCCCCATGTATCAGGAAGTAATTCTGCCTAACATTGCCTACATTGGTGGCGGTGCAGAAGTAGCTTACTGGATGCAGCTGAAAGCCAATTTCGATTACTACCAGGTAGATTTTCCGGTTTTATTGTTGCGCAATTCGGCTTTGCTGATTGATAAACGCAGTGCAGAGAATTTATATAAACTGGGATTTTCATTAGAAGATATTTTTCTGCCGGTTGAAGAGCTAAAAAACATTTGGGTAAAGCGCAATACCACTGCCCAGCTCAGCTTAGCCGATGAAACCCGAGCCATTAACAGCATATTCGACCAGATTAAGCTGAACGCCTATAAAATAGACAAAACTTTATCGGTATCGACTGATACGGCCAAGCAACGTACCAACCATTTGCTGGCCAACCTGGAAAAAAAACTGTTCAGGGCCGAAAAACGCAAGCACGAAATGGCGCTTTTACAGATAGACAATGTTAAAAAACGACTTTTCCCGAATGGCACACTACAAGAGCGCATATTAAATATTGCTCCGATGTATGTAAACTATGGAGAAGATTTTCTATCCTCCTGCATTGAAAACTTTGAACCTTTGGGCGGTGATTTTACTGTTCTATTACCTTAGTTTATTTTTAGATCCGTCCTGCTGAACTTGTTTCAGCATCTATCATGAGAGACCCTGAAATGAATCCGATAGCTATCGGATCAGGACGATAATTAATATATTATGAACTTCATCACCTTTTCTGAAACCAACCTGAGAGCATTTACCTACAGCGTTTTTAAAAAAATGGGCTGCTCTGATGCACATGCTGAATTAGCTACCGATGTTTTGATCCGCTCTGATTTGCGTGGTATCGATTCGCACGGCGTTGCCCGTTTAAGCGGCTATGTCAGACTTTGGGAAAAGAAACGGATTAATGCTACTCCTGATATTAAAATTGTGCACGAAACGCCAACCACGGCAACCATAGATGGCGATGCCGGATTAGGTTTGGTTGTGGCGCCTTTTGCCATGCAGGTAGCCATAGAAAAGGCCGAAAAATATGGCAGTGGATGGGTATCGGTAAAAAATTCGAACCATTATGGCATTGCCGGTTACCATGCTTTAATGGCGGTAGAAAAAGATATGATAGGCATCAGCATGACCAATGCCAGCCCGCTGGTTGCCCCTACTTATGCCAATGAGCGTTTGTTGGGAACCAATCCCATGTGTTATGCTTTTCCGGCCGGCAAATATCCACCGGTTATTGTTGATATGGCCACTGCAGCAGCGGCCAACGGTAAACTTGAAATTGCGCAACGCGCCAACAAAAGTATTCCCGATGGTTGGGTACAGGATAAAGCTGGCGAAAACTCAACTAATCCAAACGAATTGAAAAATGGTGGTTCGCTGTTGCCTTTAGGTAGCGATAAGGATCATGGCAGTCATAAAGGATATGGTTTGAGTGCTACAGTTGATATTTTATCGGCTGTGCTATCAGGAGCCAATTACGGTCCGTGGGTACCGCCTTTTGTGGCTTTTTTAGAACCGTCAGCAAATCCGGTGGGAGAAGGACTAGGTCACTTTCTGGGCGCCATGCGCGTAGATGGTTTCAGGCCGGCAGCGGATTTTAAAAACCACCTCGACAATTGGGTAGAGCGTTTTAAAAGTGCAAAAACCATCTATCCAGATAAGAAAGTAATTATTCCGGGTGAGCCTGAGCACGAATTTGAGCAGGAAAGAAAAATTAGTGGTATTCCTCTGATTGATGTGGTTGTTAACGACCTCAATGAACTGGCAGAGAAATTAGGGATTGAAGGGCTGAAATAATCACTCTTCATTTAACCGCAATCTGTTCGTCGAGCTCCGCAGGACTCTACGGACGAAAGAATAGAAAAGAGTCTGTGACTCGTGTGTAATAATTGAGTTAAAAGCTCAATCTTATTCGCCATCCGTAGAGACGCTACGCTTAACTCTACGGACAGAAGCGATAAGGTTTTTATCTATTGGTTGGTGTTCTCCCAATCTGTCCGTCGAGTTCCGCAGGGCTCTACGGACCAAAGAATAGAAAAGAGTCCATGACTCGTTTTGTAATAATTGAGTTAGAAACTCAATCTTATTCCGCAATCCGTAGAGACGCTACGCTTAACTCTACGGACAGAAGCGATAAGGTTTTTATCTATTGGTTGGTGTTCTCCCAATCTGTCCGTCGAGTTCCGCAGGGCTCTACGGACCAAAGAATAGAAAAGAGTCCATGACTCGTTTTGTAATAATTGAGTTAGAAACTCAATCTTATTCCGCAATCCGTAGAGACGCTACGCTTAACTCTACGGACAGAAGCGATAAGGTTTTTATCTATTGGTTGGAGTCCTCACAACCAAGTTTACTGCTAGATTCGGTCGGTGAGTCACCGACCGATAGGATTATAAAGATTAAGAAACAAAAAAGCCGCAAAACTAACCAGGTCTTGCGGCAACATGTACGATTATAACCCATCATACAAGGGCTGAGAATTATCTTTATGGTTTTACCGTTAGGGTTTCTTTTAATTGCAATTCGCGGCTTGACGATCCGATCATCACCCTGAAATCGCCGGGTTCAATAACTGTTTTTAGGTTAGCATCTAACATCTGCAACATTTCAGGTGTAATTTTAAAGCTGATGGTTTTGCTTTCACCCGCCTTAAGTTTAACGCGTTCAAATCCTTTAAGTTCTAGAACCGGACGGGTCACAGTTGCCAGCATATCGCGCATATACAATTGTGCCACTTCTTCACCATCTTTGATACCTGTATTTTTCAGCGTAAAGCTTACTGTTGTGCCCTCGTTCGCTTTAATGGCTTGCTTAGCCAATGCAATATTGCTGTATTCAAATGTGGTATAACTTAAACCGTAACCAAAAGGGAACAATGGTTCGCCACTTAAATTATTGTAATCGTCGCCCCTGCCGGTTGGCTTGTGGTTGTAAACCAGTGGCAATTGCGCTTCATGCACCGGATAAGTAATTGGAAGTCTGCCGGCAGGATTGTAATCGCCGAATAAGGTCTCGGCTACAGCAGCTCCGCCCTCTTCACCCGGATACCATACATTCAAAATAGCCGAAGCATCGTTAATCCAGTTACCCATGGTTATGGCACTGCCACCAACCAATAATACCACTACAGGTTTGCCGGTTTTGGCCATTTCCTGAATCAGTTGTTCCTGATTGCCGGGTAAACTCAGCATGGCACGATCTAAAAACTCTCCTTCCTTTATCCCTGCAGTAACTACAATGACATCAGCATTTTTAGCCATTGTTTTGGCTTCCTCTAATACTTGGGCTTCTTTATCTTCAACGCCATAGTTCCAGATTAATTTGATGTAGGCATTACCTTTTGGCTCTTTAAATTCGATTTTAACCGGATAAGCTTTACCAGCTTCAAAATCAAAACCTTCAGTACGTGTATGGTAAGAAGCTTTGTCCCACTGATCGATAATCAGCTTTCCATCCAGATACAACCGATAACCATCATTACCGGCTAAACCGATTTGATAGGTACCTGCTTTTTGAGCCTTAATTTCTCCCTGCCACCTCACCGAATAATTATCGGTTGCCAGTTTCTCGTTGGGCGAGTAGAGCGTCCACATAAAATCGATTTGCTTATCGGTTCTGGTTAATACCGGCTTGCCGGAAAGATCAGTTGTACTAAAATATTCGCCGGTTAAGCCTTTACCATTTTTTGAGCTGAGAAATGTTGAATCGATTACAGTATACTTTTTACTTTCCCTAAAACTTCCCTGCGCATAATTTACTTTAGTTAAATCGCCAGCCCGTGATTTGATTCCATCCAGGATGCTAATTTTATCTATCCCGGTTCCACTATAGCCTCCCAAACGGGCTTCTACAGCATCTTGCCCGAGTACCAGGATATTTTTGGCTTGCTTTAGCGGCAACACATTTTGATTGTTTTTGAGCAAAACAAAGGATTCTAAAGCCGATTTTTTAGCCAAAGCCTTAGCCGATAAATCAGTAAGCGAAGCTTCTGCCTCATTTTCTGAAACATAAGGATTCTCGAACAATCCCAATTCGAACTTGGCCCTTAAAACTCTCGAAACGGCATCATTAATTCGCGCCATCGGAATACTTCCATCTAAAAATGGTGGTTTAAAAAGTTTGTAATGCTCATATTCGACCTGAAAAATAACATCAAGACCACCATTTAAAGCCTGAACGGTAGATTGCGCATAGTTTTTTGAGGTATTGTGCAACACATTTGCCCCACCTACTGCACCAGCATCAGAGATCACAAAACCTTTAAAGCCCCAATCGCGTTTTAAGGTCTTGGTTAAAAGCCAGTAATTGGAAGTTGCAGGCGTTCCGTCGACACTGTTGTAAGAAGTCATTACCGAACGGATACCTACCCTTTTTACTCCTTCTTCAAATGCAGGGAAGTGTATTTCGCGTAAAAACCTTTCCGTTTTCTGAATGGGATAACTGTCTCTGCCCCCATCGCCAACGTTGGCGATCAGGTGCTTCGGTGTTACCACCACATTTTCTTTTTCGATAGCATTCATAAACGCGGCTCCTATCACTTTGGTTAGATAGGGATCTTCGCCATAAGTTTCTTCTACACGCCCCCAACGTACATCGTCAGCCATGTTGATTACCGGAGCTAATACATCTCTTATGCCCCTCACTTTTGCCTCGTATGCTATCCGTTTGCCAATCTGAGCCATAATTAGCGTATCAAACGTTGCAGCTAAACCAATCGATTGCGGAAAAGCTGTTGCATTTTTGCGTACCAAACCGTGTAAAGCTTCATCAAACACCAGCATTGGAATACCGAGGCGGGTACTGTTAATCAGGTAACGTTGTAACTGATTCACTTTTTTAGCCAGGGTAAGGGCATTTTCGGTAGTATTGTAGCTCAACAATTGCTGGGCTTCTCCTGCCCCGCCCGATTGAGCACTAATTTGCAAGCCAAAAATTCCGTTTTTATAATGGCCTTTTGCAATTCCATCTATATCGCCAGGCACCATAAACAACTGCCAGAATTTTTCTTCTGGCGTCATTCTCGATACAAGGTCTTTAACCCTTAAATCGACACTGAGTTTAGGATTTTTGTAAGGCAGATTTTGCACGCTTTTATTTTGCGCACAAACACCAGCCGAAAGTAATAATGCTGAAAGTAAAAAAGTATTTCGTTTAAGGTTAAACATCATTATTGGGTTTCGGGTGTAAATGAAAAGGCCAGTGCAATATGCTCGTCGGTTTTAGGGAAGTCGAAATGTACCTTACCATCAACCAGTTTCCATTTTATTTTTTGGTTGTTGCTCAGCAGTGTTATGGCTGTTCCTTTTTTAGGAATGCTGCCCTTCCACGAAATTTCTTTAACGGGATTATTATCCACTAAGCTGATGCCATACACTGTTTTACCATCTTTACTCTGGGTAAACCAGTTTTGGCCATCATGATAGTTTTTGGTGATCCTTGTACCATAAATAGCGGCACCATTTTTTGCTGTCCACTGTCCTACTTCGCCTAATCTGGCAATTACATTATCAGGTAAAGTTCCATCAGCTTTAGGGCCAATACCCAAAAGTAAACTACCGCCTTTAGCCACAATTTCGACCAGTTTATGTACCACTTCGCGAGCAGGTTTATACCTGTCGTTAGCTACAAAGCCCCAGGCACCACCTAAAGTCATACAACTCTCCCAGGGATAATCCAGCTGTGTTTCCGGGATTTTCTGTTCTGGTGTCTGGTAATTTTCGAATTGACCATGCACAGTACGGTCTACCACAATTAAGCCAGGTTGTGCCTTTCTGGCATCAGCAGCAATCTTCGGCATATCGATGTCCTGGCTCCAATCTGGAATTGGCGCTCCCCATGAAAGTACTTCTTTGTTAACACTCGCCCGCGGACGTACCCAACCGCCATCGAGCCATAAAATATCAATGCTTCCGTAATTGTTCATCAACTCGCCAATCTGGTTCTGGGTAAAGCTTTTAAACTGGTTCCATCGCCATGGGTTCTTTCTGATGTCGTAATTATTGTTCCTGTTGGCTGTGGCATATTTATCCCACCAGTAGTACTGCGAATGCCAGTCGGGCTTAGAAAAATAGGCGCCAATCATGAAGTTTTCTTTGCGGAAGGCTTCAAAAACATATTTGGCCACATCTTTTCTGGGGTTATTGGCAAAAGGCCCTTTGGCAATACTAAAATCAGATTGTTTGGTATCGAACATGGCAAAACCATCGTGGTGTTTGGTGGTAAAAACCAGGTATTTCATACCGGCACTTTTACCTGCCTTAGCCCATTGTTCGGGGTTAAATTTGGTTGGGTTAAACTTTTCGCTAAAGCCCCAATACCATTTTTTATAGTCTTCGTATTTGATGGTACTATCCCGGTCTATCCAATCCTCAGAGCAGATCGACCATGATTCGATAATACCCGGAACGGCATAAAGTCCCCAGTGTATAATCATACCGAATTTTTTATCCTGCCAGGATTCGAGCTTTTGTTTAACGGCAGCATCTTTAGGCCATTCGTAAATTTCGGACTGCGGCATAATATCGTTTTGCTGGGCATCCGAGAATTTCACCAAAGCAACTAAATAAATGAGGGTTATGTATATTTTTTTCATGTTATACGAGATTATTTGTCTTTTTTCATTTTGATGTTTTTTAACTGATAGGCGCCAATATTCCGGCCTTGAACCTGTCCATTTTCTATGGCTGGACGGTAATGAATACCACCGTAAAGCCTGCTAATGGCTGCTTCGTTAGCTGCCTGGTTAAAAGAGGTGAAACCTCGTACAGGCAGTCCATAATCAATCTCCGTATTATCCTGATATTTAAAGTTATCGCCAAATATTTCGGTCAACACATAAGCAGCTGCAGTTGAAGCTACACTATGCCCGCTGGGATATTCAGGGAAAGGCGGTGTCTGTAAAATTGGCCTCCAGTTTTCGTCAATATTAGCATTAATGAATGTTTCTGGCCGGATATAATTACTCCTGTATTTTTCATCCCAACAACTTATAAAAGCATCGAACAGGGCTATACATGTAGAAGTATAGGCCGAGCTACTTTGTATATAATTAAAGTTTTTCAAGCGGCTCGCAATGCCAGCAATTGAAATCCAGTGTGCTCCCGGCGATATCTTTTTCGTTGCATAATTCATATGCCCGTTCAGATTTAAAAAGAATGGATTGCAATCCCAGAATTTAGCAATGTCGAGCTGCTTTTCGTCTAATTTCTTGCCAGCTGTATAAACTTCGTTTGCATTAATATAGAAAGCACTATTTTTATCTTTACTATATGGCGGAGGTGCTGCTGGCTTAAATTGATCAGCAGTTTTCATCGCTAGAGGTCTTATTCTATTCCAGTAAGGCTCTACAGCTGCCATATAGCCTGGAGGCGTAGGCGCCCAATTGCCTTCTTTCTTCACCAAACTATACCGTCTTAATTTACGTGTTTCTTTATACTGATCCTGATCAACCCATTTTAGAACCGAATCTGACACCTTTTTGCCATATAAAACCGAGTTTTGAACCACGGTGTCCGGATATCCTTTTGCCTTATACCAGGAAAGAATACTATTTAAACTATCTAAGGCCACTTGCTCTGCAAAAACAAGTCTTTTTCCAATCTGCCAGTAAGCATATGTTGCAGCAAGCGAATAACTGATTTGTTTTTGGTCAGGATCAGGGATTCCCTTAAAGCCATTCAATTGCCCTTTTAATGATAAAAACTGCTTACTGTTCTTAACCTGAATTTCGTAGGCAGCAATGTTTGCATAGACAAATATTCTGCTCGCAACCGGCGGCGAAAAGATATCACTTACGATAATATCGGAAAGTGCTTTTTGTGACCTGTGTAAAGGTAAAGGGTCGTTTTCACTTTTATGCCATTGGGCATTGGCATTTATCGCAATGCTGAAAATAAACAAAAACAAATATCTCTTCATGATGTTTTAATTAGTAGCCTTTAGAAGTTCAACCTGATCATTATTTTTAACTATAATGATTTTTTTTGTTCCTTCTTTAATTTCAATGATATTTCTAACATCTCCATCAATATATAATCCTGAATCATACGGAGCAAGGGGTTTAAAATCACCTTTACCGTTTCCAATTAAAAGTAATCCTAAACTGGCATCTGCCTGACCGAGCTGTACCCGATAAGGATAAAAATTGCCTGCTAAAAGAATATCGTCCTTTCCATCTTTATTAAAATCATCGACAACGATGCCCCAGGTGCGCGAGAACTGTGCTTCTATAGGAAGTGCTTTAATTGTAAACTTTCCGGTTCCATCATTTAATAAGACAGCTGTTTCAAGTTGTTTACAGAAAAACTTCTGGCTCTTATCCAATTGCTCTGGCTTGAATAGCTGATCTATGGTTACATCTGAATAAGCATTATAATTCAAAAAGCGCTTTTTTAACTGCACCATCTGATCGAGTAACTCATCTCTGGATGCCATTGGATAGTTTTTACCCTGAATGTAATAACACATGATTGGATCCATCACGCCATCACCATTAAAATCTGAGGCATAAATGGTTAATGGCTGTTGACCACTGGCCTTAAACTGATTATTCAAGCCACAGTTTCCTGCAATGAAATCGATTGCCCCATCGTTATTCACATCCATAGGTACAATTTTACTCCACATGCCATCAGAATTCTCTAAACCTGAATCTTTGTCATATTGTAAAATCCCCCTATTGTTTTTAAATTTCTTTAATGGCATCCAATCTCCTCCAATTAGCAACTCAGGATATCCATCGGCATTTAAATCCTGCCATACAGCTGATACAACCATCCCAGTATACTCTAATTCGGGAGCAATTTCTTTTGTTACATCAGTAAACTTAAAAACCCCTTCTTTTGATTCGTTCCGTAATAAATAACTTTTACTACATAATGGGAAAGAGCCTGGCTTGCTCATGCCACCAACAAAAACGTCCAAATCACCATCTTTATCAAAGTCGGCGACAGCAATTGCCTGTTTACTGCTCCACATTTTGGGTAATGCATCATTTGCTTTCGTAAATATTCCCTTTCCGTTATTTAGATATAACCGGTCCTGATATTCAGGAGCATTTTCATCGTATTCATTTCCACCACTCACCACCCATAAATCCGGGTTTCCATCACCATTTGCATCAAAGAAAACAGCGTTCACATCTTCGCTGGCTCTATCTTCTTCCCAGGGTTGGCTTTGGCTCTCGCTATATTTACCTTCTTTATTTCCCAGAAATAACCTGCCCGACTGGCCGATAGCACCGCCGATGAAAACATCTGTTATCCCGTCCTGATTAACATCAGCTTTGCACAAAGCAGGGCCATATTTGGATAACTGATACGGCAAAAGTGTTTCTCCTTTAAAATCAACAAAGTCGTTTTCGGTATGCTTAAAGTTTAACCCCGCTGCTGTTGTGCCATCCACAAATAATGGTTTTGCTTTAACCATATTTGTTTTTTTATTCACTGCTTCTTCCTGGTTAATGGCTAGTGTTTGATTAGCTTTTACATGCTCCATCAAACTTTCTCTGCCATCCGGCCAGATAATTTTCAGATAACTGATATCGGTATTTTTACCTAAACCGAAACAGATACTTTGATCTACACTGGATTGATAACCCCTGACTACATATTTTTCCTGATACTGCAGATTGTCGGCTGTTTTAACATAAATTTTAGCACCTATTGCTGCCGTATTTAGGCCTGATCCTTTAAGGTTAATTTTTAAATAATTTGGTTTTTGTAGCTCTAAATTATTCTTATACACCATTACCGGCGAGTTGATGTTACAAACAATCAAATCCAAATCGCCATCATTGTCTAAATCAGCATAAGCAGCACCATTTGAAACCGAAGGTGTTGATACGCCCCACTCTATTGTTTTATTTGTAAAGGTAAGATCATGATTATTAGCAAAAATGTAGTTTGATATTTTATTTGAGGGCATTTTTTTCACCAAATCAAAGGTCTGGAATTTTAAACTGCCTTGTTTTAGCGCTTCTTTTTGCGCATTGGCTACTGTGTACTTAAGAAAATCCATATCAGTAAAATCTCTCAAGTAACCGTTAGAGACAAATAAATCCTTCCAGCCGTCGTTATCAAAATCAGCAAATAAAGGTGCCCAGCTCCAATCGGTGTTAGAAACGCCTGCCAGTTGCCCAATTTCACTGAAACGCAAGCTACCATCTTCGGCAAGTCCTTCATTTAAGTGGAGCATATTTCGCATTTGCTGCTGGTAATATCCGCTATCAATTAGCAAATGGTATTGATCGTATTCATCTGGCCCTTTAAGCAATTTTTGCCGGTGGTTATCCTCTGGTAGCATATCCAATGTCATAATATCAGGGCGGCCATCATTATTATAATCGGCAATATCAGAGCCCATTGAATATTTGGAAATATGCTTGATAGATTTCCGGATACTTTCTGAAAAAGTGCCATTTTTATTGTTGATATAAAGACAATCCTGCTCGGTATAATCACTCGAAGTGTAAATATCAGGCCAGCCGTCGTTATTCAAATCGCTCACAGCAACACTTAGCCCGAAATTTAAGGCATTATTAACAATTCCAGCGGTTAAGGTTACATCGGTAAAATGAAATTGATTGCCTTTAGAATCATTTCTAAACAAACGGTTCCCAAATTTCATATTGGGTGTAGCGCGTACTTTTTTGGTATTTAAGAAGGGTTTATAAGTTTGATTAGAATGGTTTAATAGAAACATATCTAAATCACCATCATTATCGTAATCAAAAAATACAGCCTGGGTAGATTGGGTTCCTGGCGCATCAAGCCCATAGGCCTCGGCCATTTCTTTAAAAACAGGTATCCCCCCTTTTACTCCCTGATTAATAAATAACTCATTTTTAAGTTTGTTATCGGGAAATTTCCCGGAATGACAAACATAGATATCAGGTAGTCCATCGGCATTTACATCGGCAACACACACACCCGTTGCCCAGGTGCCATTGCCACTTACATGTGCTTTATTGGTAATATCTTCGAACTTTAAATTGCCCTTATTCAGGTATAATTTATTGTCTGCTTCATTGGCTGAAAAGAAAACATCAGGTAAGCCATCGCCATTAAAATCGGCCACCCCAACACCTGATCCGTTATACAAATATTCGTAATTCATAATATGCAACGAATCGGTTTCGACTACTTTATTTACAAAACTGATATTGGTTTCTTTTGCCGTTAGTAAAGTAAATAAAGGTGTTTGGGCGTTGGCATTTTTAACAATAAACCCAAGCACTGAGCATAGGAGTGCAGATAACCACGTTGTTATTTTCATGATAATTATTATTAAATCAAGCCAAAAATTAAAAACACTATCGTTTGTAAGTCTCTTTATTTTAAGATAATTTGTTCATCATTCTCTTTATAAGGCAAAAACACGAGTAACATAGTCAGCATTTCATCAGTCGATTTCATATCGTTTGCTGAGTAAACGTTTCGCGGTGGGCTACTTGGATTATGAGGATTTTCCTTTGTATTGTCGTAAGTACCCTCTATGGTTAAAATGGAGCCTTTCGGAATTTTTACTAAATTTTTAAACTGGTAAATTTCCTGCCATCTAAAATCCCACGATGGGATAGAAACAAGCTGGATGGTATCTTTTTTAGGTGTAACCGCGTATGATTTGAATACTTTGCCCAAATAATGCATGTGTGGCCAAATGTATAATAAGGATTGATCTTGTGGTGTGGTAATTTTTAGTTCGAACTTCCTAACCGAATCAGCAGGGATAAAAAAATAAGGCTCAATAGACTTTTCGCCTACACCGGCCGATCCTAAACTAATTACTTCAACTTTCCTTTCAATTGGTGTTTTCTTAAAAAAGAAATTTACACCAGAAATATTTTCTTCATCTTTTGAAACCGGTGCATAGTGAATGGTTAAAAGAATAACCCCACGTTTAGGCATTACCCAGCCGAAGTTATTTGAGTAAGATTCGTATGATGTTCCGGGAATCCAACCACCGTAATAGGTCATTGTTTTTTTAAAAGGAAAGTATTGCGAATATTTTGTTCTGTCGTCTTCTGTTAGGTTCAAAAATTCAACTCCCTGATTAATGTCAATATCAGCGGCTACAGGATGGATAGCAAAGTTGGCATGGTGTATTACTTTTTTATTGGAAGAGAAAAACTCCATGGCTTCAACGTTTTTTTCGCTACCAATGTCAAAAGGGATTTTAAAAACGATAAACCGCTCTTTGTTATCGCCCAAAACTTTAAATGCAGAGGTTGTTTTTAAAACAAGATCTGGTTTTCTTGAATACTGAGTGCCCTCAATGTAGGTTTTAATGGCTGTTTTTGGTGTTTCGCCAGCATCTCCCATTGGCGTTTTAGCATCAACCCATTTTAATATAGTTTGCTTTTCTTCATTGGTTAAAGATCTATCATTTTTAAACAAGCGATAGTGATTATCTGGCTTCCACGGGGGCATATAGCCAGATTGTGTTACTTTTTTAATAAATGAAGCTCTTTTGGCAACATCTTCATAAGTCAATAACGAAAATGGAGCAGCTTCTCCGGGCCTATGGCAGGGCTGGCACTTATTCTGAATAATGGGTGCAACATCTTTATAGTAAGTTATTTTTTGGGCTTTAGCACTATTTAAAACAGTGAATAAACCCAAGGCAACGGCAATACTTTTTAATAAGGGTAAAGATTTAAAACTCATTATATGTCGTTAATTAAGCATCCTACGGGGATCGTTTTTTTAAATGTTTGTTTGCCGTTTAGTTGGTCTTTTATAGCTTGTTCCAGGTATTTCTCCGTAATTACAAGCCGCTTTTGGCCAAGTGAGGTAGCCCAGTTATCGATTAATCCGCTGTAGGTTATAGCCCCCATCTTGTTGATTAAAAAAACTTCAGGCGTAGTGGTAGCACCTAAATACTTAGCCAACTGCTTGTTCCTGTCTGTTAATAAACCGAAGTTAATACCATATTCATTTTTAAGTTGATTAATATCTTTTAATGAATAACTGGTACCCGGAATGATACCATAAAAATTTAGCTGTTTATTGGCATTTTGAAGTTTTACCAGGCCTGGTAAGTAATTTTTACACAAAGGACACTCAGGGCTTAAAAAAACAATCACTATTGCTTTTTCTAAATTTAGATGGCCTTCTTTACCATTTAAATTTATCAGTTTGATTGTTTTTATTTTCGTTGCAGATATTAAATTTTCCTGAGCGCGGATTAATAGCGGTGTTAGGCTTATGGCTAAGAAAAAAACCAATCGAAAAAAAACATTAAATAATTTCATTGCTATTAACTAAAAAGAACCCTTAGTAAAAATACTAAGGGTTCTTTTAATTTAGTGATTATTTTTTATCCCACCAAACACGACCAAAAGCATCGTTTGGTCCGCTACCAAAATCAGGATTTTTTGCCATTTCAGCAATAGCTGCCTGTTGGTTTGCATAGTTTAAGTTGGTAGTGCTTAATAAATCGATACCAGCTCTACGTGCTAAAACAAGTGGTGTACCATTTGCTTTCAGATCAGACCAGGCTACAACTGATGTAGTATTAGGAAAGCCTGTTCTTTTCCACCAGGCCCATGCCTCTAATGGTTGTCTGAAAAGATCAAGATAAGCCTGACAAGCAATTTGTTCGGTTGCCTTAGTTGCATCATATTTAACACCAACCATGTTATAGTAGGTATCAATAGCCGGAGTTGTTACAGCATTAAAGTTTGCTACCTTGGCATCAACTGCTCTATCACTATAGAATTGAACTGAAGCATAAACTCCATTTTTATACCAGGTTTCGGCTACATCGGTAGTAACGCCACGGGCTGCTAAATCTGCACGTAAAAAGCAATACTCTGCGTAAGTTAACACAGGGAAAAATCCTTTACCAGTACCAGCACCTAAACCATCAGCTTCGTTAAAGTTAGGAGTAAATAGTCTGTGCTGTAATTGTGATAAATTATTGATCGATGCATATAATGGTGCATTTGCTGGTAATTTTGCTTCATCAGGACTGGTAAAACTACCTACATAATTTCCTGCTGCATTTGGACGATAGAATGCCGATAACCTCGGATCGCCTTTGGCTACCATAAAATCCAATACTGGCTTACCTGCTGCGAAATTCGCCGGGCTAAAGTTACCACCACCATCTGCATAAGATGGGCCAACTTTAAGCATCCATGAATCATTAACCCCAGCCATTTGTACCGGATCAGCTAATACTTCAGTAGCAATAGCTTTCATTTTGGTCGGATCTACCTTAATTAAACGTATAGCAATTTTTAAACGTAATGCATTTGCTGCTTTGGCCCAAAGTGTAGCATCGCCATTAAAATAAGGATCATTACCTCCAAGGCTAATCTGTCCGGCAGCATTGCTTTTCAATGTAGCTACCGCTGCTTTCAATTCTGCATCTACTTTTGCAAATATAGCCTGTTGCGTATCGTAAGCTGGCGTTGTAGTACCACCATATCTTGCCTGAAAAGCTTGAGTATATGGAATGCTTCCGTTAATATCGCTTACATAAAAAGCATAATACGATAAAAGTATTTGTGAAATCGCTTTCATATTTACCCTGGCATTTTTATCGGCATCAGGCATGGCTTCTATATTTTTTATGGCATCGACTAAAGCCGGACCTAACCTGCCGTAAAATATTTTGCCATAACGGGTGTTGAATTGTGAACCAACGTTATTAAAGTTCAACCCATTTCCCGTACTTAGAGTAGCATATTGCATCCATAAATTGGCTGCGCGATAAACGTCGGCAAAATATTCGAAATCGTCTTGCGAACCCACTGCCGCACGAAGAAACTGATCTTCAGGTTTAACTTCGTATAAGGTAGAAGGATTTAAATTTGCTTCTACAAAGCTTTCCTTTTTACAGCCGCCCGCTACAAGCAAAGCCGAAACCATCAGGAAATATATTTTTCTTTTATTTATAGTTTTCATATCTGTATTTCTTTAATAATTAAAACGACGCTCTGATATTAAAACCTAAACTTCTAACCAAAGGCCAGCCGCCGTATTCAGCAAAGGCACCTGCCCTGTTGCTAAAAATACTTTCCGGATTAATACCATCCTTAGCCGTTTTATACAAATAAGCTATATTTCTACCTGTTAAATTTAAGCTTAAAGTATTTATTTTCAATTTAGTTAAATACTTGCTTGGCACGTTATATCCTACCGTTACTTCGCGAAGCGCTACCCATGAATTTTCAAATACTGAATACTCTCTGATACCACTTGACCATTGACTTAAGTTTTCATAATAAGCATAAGCCGGAATTGGTTTTAACAAACCTTGTTTAACCGCATCTGCATAGGTCATTCCACCTAAATCTACTCCATTTGCTTTTAAACCATCGTTTAATACACCATCAGGGATAATACCATCATGCTGTGTCACACCGTTCGCATCAGTATAAGTTACACCACCAGATGCTTCATCTCTACCAAAAAGAGAATTGGCAAACGAACCATTAGCTGATCCATATTGGTGCGTTCCTGAAGCCATTAACCCACCAATTTTAGCATCTATTTGGAATCCTAAAGTGAAGTTTTTATAAGATAATTCTTGTCTGGTACTTGCAAGATAATTCTCCATCATGGTACCTAAATTTTTCTTAGTACCATCATAATCCTGAGATCTTACATAGGTATAATAACCACCAGTAGTTCCATAACCAGTATTACCCAATACTTTTTTACCATTACTTGGACTTGCAATTGGATTACCGTTGGCATCTTTCTTTTGATAATATGAATAACCGTAACCTGTAATCAATGAACCATATGTTTCGCCTACTCTGGCAACTGAAGTGATATCGTTACCAAAAGCTAAATCAAGATCGTAATTTTCTACACCAGGAGCCAATTCTAAAATTTTGTTGCGGTTACGCGTAAAAGTAACTGAAGCATTCCAGTTAAAATCTTTCGATACAATTGGTTTAGCAGTTAACAAAACTTCAATACCTTGATTTTGGATGTTACCCGCATTTAATGATTGTGAACTTACTCCCGATTCTTGTGGTAATGAAAAACTTAAGATTTGGTTGTAAGAATTTTTCTTATAGTAAGCAAAATCAATGTTGATACGGTTTTTTAAGAAACCTAAATTGGTTCCAATTTCCAGTTCTTTGGTTAACTCATTCTTTAAATTATTGTTTTTAAGAATGTTATCGCTAAACCCATAAACTGATTGGTTACCGCCATTAGCATTGCTAAAAGTACCATCTTGCAGTCTGTAGTAACCATCAGTATTAGTAAGTTGCGGTCTGGCTGATAAACCTGTATAAGAGTAAGATGCTCTTAACTTACCAAATGACAATACCGAACTATTTTTAAATGCTGGTAATTCTGTGAATATCCATGATAAACCTACACTTGGGTAAAAGTACGAATAACTACCATGGCCATCTTTATAAGTAAGTGCCGATGACCAGTCATTTCTACCACTGAAGTTTAAGGTTAACATGTTTTTCCAGGTGATATCACCATACAAATAAACCGCATCTGTACGTTCGCCTAAGTTTGGATAAGCAGTTGTTGATGCTGGATTAATCGAGTTCGCAATAGAGTATACATCAGCAATTTTAAGTCCACCATTGGTATACGATCTGTTGTAAAATGCAGAGTTGCCCAGGTTTTTTTGATAAGTCTCAGCACCTAGTGAAGCATTCAATTCAAAATCATCCGAAAGTTGTTTAGTTGCATTTAACAATCCCTGAACACGATATGACTTATTGGTATTTTGTGAGATCTCATAATCACCACCTGAAAAAGCAACGCCACTACCTCTGTTTTTTCTTTCATAAGCTATGTTATAAAAGTTTGTATTGGTTCTTACCAAAGCAGAAAGCCATGGAAGGATTTTGATATTTACATCAATATTGGCCAATAAGTTATTTTCTTTTTGGGTTCTGTTATCATTTTGCAAGGTAAAAGCAAATGATCCGATACCATAAGGATCGTAAAGATTACGATTGCTTGAGCCTAAAGCTCCACCAGTTACCGGGTTAATATTGTTATTGATATAAGTACTTAAATCGACGTTTCTGGGTTTATAATAAGTAAATGCAAATAAAGGGTTATTGGCACTACCTTGTCTTGCCGGATTCAAAGAATTCGACATGGTATAGTTTACACTGGCATCAACCGAAATCGCTTTTGAAATTACACGCGTTACTCTTAAGGCAAACGCATCTCTTTTTAAGTTATTTCCAGGTAAAACACTTGAGTTATATAAATTGGTATAAGCTAAACGATAAGTTGTATTTTCGTTTGCACCTTCAACCGATACGTTGGTATTGATGAACTTTCCTGTGTTAAAATAATCTAAAGGATTATTGGCTACCCATGGTCTAACTACCCCATCTAAATCTTTAACCATTCTTCCATCCAATTTAGGACCAAAAGAATAACCACCTACGTAATAACCTGCTTGTTGATCAACAACATCCATTCCATTTGCATCTTTTGCAAATACTGGCGAAATACCACCTCCATACTCATTTTGAAGGTCTACAAATTTATATGCATCATCAAAAGAACTGGTTTGTGATACGGTTACACCTAAACCTTTGGTAGTTTTACCTTTTTTAGAAGTAATAAGGAGTACACCACCTGCAGCTTTAGAACCATACAGTGCCGATGCAGCAGCACCTTTTAGCACACTAATGCTTTCGATATCATCAGAGTTAATGTTTTTCATAATATTACCAAAATCTGCAGCATCTCCCCAAGAGTCTGCTCCAGAAGTACCAGGTTCTAATAATATGCCATCATAAACTACCAAGGGTTGTGTATTTGAGCTTAATGATGAGTTACCCCTGATTCTGATTCTTGAAGAAGAAGAAGGACCACTGGCACCTTGATTAATCATCACACCAGCCACTTTACCCTGCAACGCGTTTACCACATTGGCATTATTAGCTTGTGCCAATTCTGCACCGCCTACTGCTGTTGCTGAATAAGTTAGTCTTTTTACTTCTTTTTTAACACCAAAACCGGTAACAATAACTTCGTTCAGCGATTTGGAATCATCATTCATCACTATATTCAGGTTAGCAGCAGCCGAAACTTCTTGCGTTACCAAGCCTATAGATTTAATAATTAATTTCGCTCCATCTTTAACGGTAAGGCTAAATCTACCGTCAGCATTGGTAGAAGTTCCGTTTTGAGTTCCCTTTTCGAGGATGCTTACCCCGGGAATCGGGTTACCGGTAGCGTCTTTAACCGTACCAGTAACGTTCTTTTGTGCAAAAGCAGTAATTGTTAAAAAACACAATAACAATATGCTCAAGCACCTTAAGTACATTTTTTTCATAATTTATTTTGTTTAGTTTAAGATTAGTTAAAATAATTTGGGATTCTAATTTCTCAGCCTTTTTGTTCTTTCATATACTTTAGGTTAGTTAAAAAATTGGTTTTGTTTATTGTTTGGTCTTAGTTATTCAAATAAGCTGTTTTCTACCATTAAACTCGCCGCAGCCAATAGTTCAGCCTCATTGGTTAAGGTAGAAAACTTAATATCTGTTTGTTCGGCGATACGGGGAATACAAAATTCGTTTAATGCCTGTTGTATTGGTGGAAGCAGCATTTTACCTGCCTTAGCTCCCTGTCCACTTAAAACGATTCGCTCTGGATTTAAAATATGGATTAAAGTGGCCAAGCCTTTGCCAATCTGAAATGCAGCATCAGCTAAAATAGAAATAGCCACAGGATCTTGTTTAATAACCGCATGCAAAAAGTGGTCAACATGGCTTTTACTCTCATCCTTAAACAAAGTTCTTAAACTCGTTTCTTCTCCATTTTCTACTGCAGCTTCTGCCTTTTGAACCATTACCAGTAGCGATGTTTCTACTTCCAAACAACCGCGTTTACCGCAAGAACATAAGGCGTTTGATTCAGATAATGGAATGTGACTAAATTCGCCGGCATAGCCACTGCTGCCCCGGTATAATTTACCGTTGATAATCATTCCTAAACCCGTTCCAAGACCAATATTAACCACCAAAACATCCTTTAAATTCCTTGCTTCTCCAAAATTCAATTCTGCTAAGGCAATCAAACTCGAATCATTGTCGATATAAACGGGCAAGTCTAATTGTTGTGATAAATAATCCTGCAAACTGATATCTCCATCAACCTGCATAAAAGAATGGTTTACGCCACGTTCTGCATTTACGAAACCCGGCATCCCTATACCAATGCCCAATAAATACTCTTTACTAATAGCCGATTTTGCTATGCAATCTTCTATAAAAGCGATCAAATCATCAACGCTCTTTCCTTCAGCCATATTTAAATCAATAGTCTGCGTAGGTAAAACCTTTTGATTTGACAAATCGTATATGGTTAACTGTGTGGTTAACTGATCCATGGCTACTGCGATTATGTATCTTTTATAATTTGGATTCAATAAAAAATTCAATGCACGACGCCCTCCCGTTGAGGGAGCTAAACCTTGCTCGATAATTAAACCATCCTCTATTAAAGCATTAACAGTGGATGTAATTAGCGGTAAGCTTTTTTTTGTGCGTTTACTTAAATCAGTTAGGGACGATTTCTTCTTATAGTAAAGCAGTTTAATGATGTCGGCTCTTAATCTTTGTGCTTTCTTAATAGTTGCTGACATTTTACATTTGGTTTACATAAAATTATAAAAAAAATTAAAAGAAAAGAAATCTTTTTAAAAAAATTAAAAAGAAAGTCAATCATTAGCATTTTATAAATTTCAATTTAATCTGAAAAATGGAATGAGTAAAATGAGCCAATAGCTATTTATATTGCCTATAAATGCCATTTTATACTAACCAGGAGAAATCAATATAAGCGGATTGGGATGACGGATAAGTCGTAATACACAAAAATCGACGATAAAAAAGGTGATTTTAGCATAAAAAAGGCCCGCATAAAATGCAGGCCTCATTAAATTTTTTTCGAAATTGTTTAGTGGATCCCCATAAACAACCTGCTCCATCTTATTTTGTGTAAGAATGATGCTGTGCTATCCCAGCTCATCCAAACAAACAGCGCTTTACCTACAATGTGATCTTCAGGAACAAAACCCCAATAGCGCGAATCGGCTGAATTATGGCGGTTATCGCCCATCATCCAGTAATAATCCATTTTAAAGGTATAGCTCGTAGCCGGCTTATCGTTAATAAACCATTTACCATCTTTTTGTTCTACTTTATTGCCTTCGTAAGTCCTGATGGCTCGGTAATAAAGCGGCATAGTATTGCTGTCGATCTGAACCGTCCACCCCTTTGCCGGAACTTTAACCGGACCGAAATTGTCGCGGTTCCAAACCCGGTTAGGATCATTAGGAAAAATACCTCCCGGAACAGCCCCAGCCGGATCGGGACTTAAGGTTACCGATTTAACAAAATCCAGCGCCTTCAATTTATCGGCAATTTCTGATGATGCATCTACAATGTAGGTATTGGTTGCCACCGCAGGCGAACTCCCCAGATTCAATTTAAATTCATCCAGTGCCGCATAGTTAAAATCCATTGTTTTAAATTCGATACGGTATGGCATCATACCTGTATTTTTTAAGGGCTCTGTTTTGCCATTTACACTTGTAATGCCATTGCTCATCGAAATTACATCGCCCGGAATACCGATACAGCGTTTAATAAAGTTTTCGCGTTTATCAACTGGTCTGTCAACAATCGTATAAGTGCTGCGTACCTGCTCGCGACCCATGCTCCTTACCAGTTCGTAATAACTGGCCACCTGATTTTCTACAGCAACAGTATCGCCTTCAGGAAAGTTGAAAACCACCACATCATTTCTTTTAATTTTTGACAAGCCCGGTAAACGGTGATATTTCCACTGAACGCCATCCCAATAAGCTTTAGTTGAAGTGGTTAAAGGCATGGTGTGGTGTGCAAAAGGAAAAGCAACCGGTGTCATCGGGATACGTGCGCCATAATTTACCTTACTTACGAAAAGAAAATCGCCGATTAGTAACGAACGCTCCATCGATCCTGATGGAATGGTATAGGCTTCGATAAAGAATACCCGGATGATAGTTGCCGCAACTACCGCAAAAACAATAGCATCTACCCACTCGCGGGTTTTGGTTTTCTTCTTCTTAGTGGCATCTTTTTTTCTCTGCCAGAATTTATAATTCATATATCTTAGTTTTGGTCCGCGATTTTATTTAACCGGCTGCCTGTTATCTTTCTGTTTGGTTACACTAATTTATTTCTTGTTCGGTTAATCGGTTAACTGCATAAATTAATCAACTGAAAACTTCCAACTGTTAACTTAAAACTTTCGGCTATTCAAAAATATCAGTGATACTAAAAAATCCTTTTTTATCCTTCACCCATTCTGCTGCCACTACCGCACCCAAAGCAAAACCTGCACGATTATGGGCAGTATGTTTAATTTCTATTTCATCAACCTCACTGCTGTAAATTACCGTATGCGTACCGGGTATATTTTCAATGCGATGCGACTCGATCAGCAATTGCTCAGCTTTCGGGAACAACTCTACATCTGTACCCACTACTTCGTTTAACCATTCTTGCTTGCGCTCCAGATTTTCAACAATACCTTCTGCCAGGGTAATGGCTGTTCCGCTTGGCGAATCCAGTTTCTGGGTATGGTGAATTTCTTCTACCTGCACTTCGTAAGCCGGATAATTATTCATCAGTTTAGCCAGTGTTTGGTTTAGCTTAAAGAACAAATTTACGCCAATACTGAAGTTAGACCCATAAAGCAAGGTATTGTTACTCTTATCGCAATCATCTTTAACTTCCTGTAATTTACCATACCAACCGGTTGTACCTACAACGACTGGTACGTTGGCATCAAAGCAAACATCAATATTTTTTAAAACCGAATCAGGCGTACTAAAATCGATGGCTACATCAGCAGCTTTTAAATTTTCGCGGGTTAAATCTTCCTGATTATCGATTGTTATTTTTAAAACGATTTCGTGACCGCGTTCGAGTGCAAATTTTTCTATAATCTGCCCCATTTTGCCATAACCTAAAAGCGCAATTTTCATCTGAGTATATATTAAGGTGATTAAAAGATCATGAATTATAAGTGATTAATGTTGGTAATATCATGATCGTTTGTTGAGGTTAAAAAGTAAGGGATAATTTTAGTGCAGGCGTGGCATTAAAACCATATACACTGTTGGTGTTAATCATAGATGGCATAATCTTAACTGTACCCAGATTGTCGTCTATGTTAAAGAAATGCAGTCGCGCGGCAACATAAGCATCTACAATATTGGCAAAATAGACCAGACCATAAGAAAACAGCACAATTTGCCTGTTTCTTCTATACGTATCTTTACGTAAGGTTATACCAGAGGTTGAATATCTGGCACCAAAAGGACCTGTTGGATCAAATTCACCATTATGCGAATCGCGATACTGAAGCTCTTTTAACGATAAATTATATTGCTTGGTGCTTTCGATATACGACATGGTAAGTACCGTAATACCACCATAAATAGCTGCAATTTTGCCACCTGTATAAATTTTTTGCCAAAACTGGCTTTTACCAGCCCTGGTTCCGTAACCATCGTTAAGTAACTGCATATTATACAATTGCCCCCAACCAGGTATAATCATTGATCTGAAAACCGCTTTTCTACCCGCAACTTTGCCTGGATTAACGTATTTGGCTTTCATCGAATCCTGACGGGTTACCGGTTGCTTTGCTCCTCCCTTACCAATTGGCGTAACCAATTTGGTTTTAGTGGTATCGGCTGGTTTTAATACAGTAGTATCCTTCACCTGTGCATTAGCCAGGTTTACAATCAAAAATGTAAATAAAGAAACCAGTATTAAAAGCTTCGTTTTTTGCATTACCAGTCTAATAATTCTAAAATCCGGTTCAGGTCGTCGTCACTCATAAATGGAATTTCAATTGCTCCTTTACCATTTTGGGCAACTTTTAATTTTACCCGGGTTGCAAATTTAGAGGCCAGATCGTCTTGCAGTTTTTGGTATTGGAAAGAAACTGCCTTAACTTTTGGCTTATCCGTTGCTTTTAAAGGTACCTGCTGCAGGTTCCGCACCAGTTCTTCTACTTTACGTACAGAAAGGCCTTTTTCGAGAATTTCCTGATGGATATATAATTGTCTGTCTACGCCGTCTACATTAATTAATGCACGGGCATGCCCCATCGAAATCCGCTGATCGCGGATAGAAGCCTGAATTGCCGGTGGAAGCTTTAGCAAACGCAAGTAGTTGGTTACTGTGGTACGGTTTTTACCTACGCGCTCGCCCAGTTGTTCTTGCTTTAAACCCACTTCATCAATCATCCTTTGGAAACTTAAAGCCACCTCAATGGCATTTAAATTTTCTCTCTGGATATTTTCGATCAATGCCATTTCCAGCATTTGCTGATCGTTGGCACTGCGGATATAAGCCGGAATTTGGGTTAAGCCAGCCAGTTTCGAAGCCCTGAACCTGCGCTCACCTGAAATTAACTGATATTTGTTTGCGCCAAGTTTCCTAACGGTAATTGGCTGAATCAAGCCCTGAACTTTGATCGAATCGGCAAGCTCATTTAAAGCAACCTGATCAAATTCGGTACGTGGCTGATAAGGGTTGGTTTCAACTTCGGTTAAATTTACATGACTGATATTGCTTACCTGCTCGGTTTCGCTCACAGCATTTACCTGCTGTTTGGGTGGATGAGCAGCTTCGCTATCATCTAAAAGCGCACTTAGCCCTCTTCCTAAACCTGTTTTTCGCTGAAAAGATGTCATCTATAATTTATAAAGTTGCTGTTCCAATATTTTCTTCTTCTCTTAACAAACCGTTCTTTTTTACAATTTCGCGGGCAAGGTTAAGGTAGTTAATGGCGCCTTTACAGTTTGCATCGTGCATAATTACCGAAACGCCGTAACTCGGAGCCTCACTTAAACGGGTGTTACGCTGAATAATGGTTTCGAAAACCAGTTCATTAAAGTGTGTTTTAACTTCTTCTACTACCTGGTTCGATAAACGTAAACGTACATCGTACATGGTTAATAAAATACCTTCAATTTCCAGATTGGTATTTAAACGGTTCTGTACAATTTTAATGGTATTTAACAATTTACCCAAACCTTCTAGGGCGAAATACTCGCACTGAACCGGAATAATTACCGAATCGGCAGCTGTTAATGCATTAATGGTAATTAAACCCAATGAAGGAGAACAATCAATAATGATAAAATCGTACTGATCTTTAATTTTCTCCAAAACCGCTTTCATTTTGTACTCACGGTTGTTCAGGTTAATCATTTCAATCTCCGCACCCACTAAATCGATGTGTGCTGGTAATAAATCTAAATTGGGTGTATCTGTTTTTTGTATCGCCTGTAAAGGGTCGATATCGTTAATAATACACTCATAAATACTATCTTTTATATTCCGTGGATCGAAACCGATACCGGATGTTGAGTTTGCCTGTGGATCGGCATCAACTAACAAAGTTTTATATTCTAGTACGGCTAAACTCGCAGCCAGGTTTATTGATGAAGTTGTTTTACCAACACCACCTTTTTGATTTGCTAATGCAATAATTTTGCTCATCTATGTATCAGAAATTTACTTAACGTTTACTGGGGCTGTGTTATTAATTGGCAAAAAGTTCTATTTTTGCGTTGTTTACGGCCTTTTTCACAATCAGCTAAGATACAAACTATATGGCAATTTTAGCAACAAGCGCATTCGGGTTTTGAACATCTTATTAACAATTATCCATGATTACAATAATAGCCGCTACCAACAGGTACAATAGCAATACGTTAAAAGTTGCCAAATATTACCAAAAGCAACTAAAAGAAAAAGGTGTTGAAGCTACTGTTTTCAGTTTGGAGCACCTGCCTATTGATGTGCTCAATACGGATATGTATGGCAAAAGATCTGAAGCTTTCCAGAAAATCCAGGATATGATTAATGAGACCCAAAAATTCATTTTCGTGATGCCCGAATACAATGGCAGCTACCCCGGTGTGCTGAAAGTGCTGATCGATGCCTGTAATTTCCCCGATAGTTTTTACGATAAAAAAACGGCTTTAGTAGGCATTTCATCCGGTAAATATGGCAATATTCGCGGCGTTGATCACTTTACAGGCGTATGCCATTACATCCATTTAAATATTTTACCCTTGCGCCTCCATATCCCCAACATTAAAACCGAACTGGATGCAGATGGAAATTTAATTAAAGAAGATACAGTTAAGTTTACGAACGAACAAATCGATAAGTTTATTCTTTTTTAATACTTGTGCTTTAATGGGCTAAGGCTTCAAGTCTATTGAATAGTAACCTCCTTTAATAAATGCTATAACAATAAACTTTCGGGAGTATTTTAGTATCAGTTATTTTTTTGCTTATTTGGTAGTTTAAAAAACAGATATGAAAAAAAATATTTTAACGCTATTACTCTCATTCATTTCACTTTCTATTTTTGCGCAGGAAGGTTATTGGCAACAACACCTTACCTATAACATCGATGTATCACTGAACGATACCGAAAAATCGTTAACCGGTACAGAAACGATTGTTTACAAAAACAATTCGCCCTCAACATTGGAATTTATCTGGTTTCATATATGGCCCAATGCCTATAAAAATGAAAACACAGCAATGTTTCAACAAATAAAAAACGATCCCTCCCGAAAAAAGAAATTAACTAATTACACCTATGGAAGCATGGAGGATCTTAGTTTTAAAATAAACGGAGCAAATGCCAAAACAGAGACGCACCCCAATCCCCAATACATAGATGTTATTAAGGTATTACTCCCTTCGCCATTAAAACCTGGCGATTCAATAACCATCAATTCTGACTTTAAGGTTAAGCTGCCCAGCTATTTTTCCCGTTCAGGATATGCAGAAACTCAATTTATGGTAACTCAATGGTACCCTAAGCCTGCAGTTTTTGATAAAGATGGCTGGCACGAATTCCCATATCTCGATATGGGCGAATTTTATAGTGAATATGGCGATTACCGGGTAAACATTACCTTACCTGCATCATATGTTTTAGCCGCAACAGGTGTAATGCAAAATGCCGATGAGCTTGAAATCTATAAATCGATAGGAACAAAGAATACAGCCAACAGAGAAGGTAAACCCTTTCTGTATGAACCAAGAACCGGAACAAAAAAGATTAGTTATGCCATTAACAACGTACCTGACTTTGCCTGGTTTGCCGATAAAGACCTGATTATACAATATGACACAGTAAAACTGGCCTCCGGAAAAACAATAGATGCTTTTAGTTATTATCACAATAAAAAGAAATCGCTTTGGGTTAACAGTATCGATTACATTAAAGATGCCACCAGAAAATATAGTGCGTGGATTGGCGAATATGAATATCCGGTTGTACAGGCAATTGAAGGACCTAAAAATAACACCAGTGGTGGAATGGAGTACCCTACAATTACTTTGATTACCAGTCCCGATGCAAAGGCAACCAGTTTGGACGCAGTAATTACGCATGAGGTTGGTCACAATTGGTTTATGAGTATGCTGGGCAGTAATGAAAGAATGCATACCTGGCAGGATGAGGGCTTAAATACCTATTTCCAATTTAGATATGAGGCTGAGAAGTACAAAACCAACTCAATTTTTGGAGATGCAATACCTGCACAGGTAAAAGAACTTCCAACGGATAAATTTCTAACGAGTATTTATGGAGCGCTGTCAAATATCCCGATGAAATCTGCTATTGAAACACCTGCAGCTAATTTTTCTACCTCTGATGAATATGGATTGATTTCGTATATGAAAACAGCAATTTGGTTATATTTATTAGAATCTGCTGTTGGCAGAGATAAAATTGACCTCGCTTTTAAAACATATTTTAATGAATGGAAAAACAAACACCCAACACCGGAAGATATGCAAGCGTCTTTTGAAAAATCGCTGGGCTCTAAACTCAATGATTTTTTTAAGCTGTTACATACCGAAGGACAGTTTAAATAACCTCACCAAAATCATTCTTTTTTGAAAAAAACCCTTCCAAAACGGAAGGGTTTTTTTGTGTTAAAATTTTTTCAAACAGGCAGAAAACAACGCAAACAACTATAAATAAACATCTTACAAAAAAAACATCTTCTACGGCACAGGCTTTGGCAATAGCGATATCATTAATCATTTAAGTTATGACAATTATCCTATTTCTAATCCTGATCCTGCTCTGCTGGGCAACCTACCGCTCTATCGACTGGTTCGAAAAAATCTGAAAAACATGTTAGCACTATTTATCATCTCTATCGCCGTATTTATCTATATGATTTACGTGTTGATTAAACCCGAAAAATTTTAACCCCTTACCCTTAAAGGGAAATTAAAAAACAAAAAAATGAACACTGAATTAATTGGCATTATCGCCACCTTCCTGCTTACCTTAATTATTGCCATCCCTTTAGGTAAATACCTGGCTAAGGTTTTTGCAGGAGAAAAAGTTTGGACAGACTTTTTAAAACCGCTCGAAAACGGAATTTATAAACTTTCAGGCATCAACGTTAAAGAACAGATGAACTGGAAACAACAGTTAAAAGCCCTGCTCACCATCAACCTCCTTTGGCTGGTATATGGCTTTTTTGTATTGATATTTCAGGATAAACTGCCTTTTAATCCGGATGGAAACCCCGGAATGACACCTGATCTGGCTTTTAATACCATCATCAGCTTTGTGGCCAACTGTAACCTGCAACATTATTCGGGCGAAAGTGGCGTAAGTTATCTCACCCAGCAGTTTGTACTCATGTTCCTGCAGTTTGTGAGTGCCGCAACGGGCATCGCCGCAGCAGTAGTACTGTTTAAAGCTTTCAGAGATAAAACAGCAACCCAGCTCGGTAACTTCTGGGAGTTTTTTGTAAAGTCCATTACGCGTTTATTACTTCCACTATCAGTTATTGTAGCTTTGATTTTAACCTTTAACGGCACACCGGCAAGTTACGAAGGCAAGGATCAGTTTATTTCGGTACAGGGCGATACCGTAAACGTTTCGCGCGGGCCCGCTGCACAAATGATAGCCATAAAACACCTGGGCACGAATGGTGGTGGGTATTTTGGTGCAAATTCTGCCCACCCATTCGAAAACCCAAGCTACTTAACCAATATGGTTGAGGTGATTGCCCAAACCATTATTCCAATCGCCATGATTATCGCCTTTGGTTATTTCATTCGCAGGAGAAAACTGGCCTGGACAATATTCGGTGTGATGACTATTGGCTTATTTATGCTGATGATCCCGACGCTATCGTCAGAATTGGGTGGAAATCCGGCCATTGCCAAAATGGGCATTTCGCAGGCTACAGGCGCTATGGAAGGCAAAGAAGTAAGACTTGGTCCGGCTGCTACAGCTTACTGGAGTACTTTAACCACTGTAATTTCTACCGGATCGGTTAATGGAATGCACGACAGCACCATGCCGCTTACAGGTTTATGGCAGTTACTGGCCATGATGATTAACGCCATTTACGGCGGTTGCGGTGTAGGTTTGTTAAACTATTTCGTTTATTTAATTATTGCGGTATTCATTTCAGGACTGATGGTTGGCCGTACTCCCGAATTCTTAGGCCATAAGGTAGAAGCCCGCGAAATTAAGATTGCCGCACTAATTACGCTGCTAAGTCCTTTTTTAATCCTCGCCGGAACCGCAATTGCCAGTTATGTATTTACCAACCACGGTAATGCCGCCTGGGCAGTGCAGCCTAAAGCCTGGTTAAACAACCCCGGATTCCATGGCTTTTCTGAAATGCTGTACGAAGTAACCTCATCTAATGCCAACAATGGTTCGGGATTTGAAGGACTGGGCGACAATAATATTTTCTGGAACGTTTTAACCGGGGTAATCATCTTCCTTGGCCGTTTCTTACCAATTATCGGTCCGGTAGCTATTGCTGGTTTACTTGCAGGTAAAAAGTTCATCCCCGAATCGGCAGGTACGTTAAAAACCGATACCAAAACATTTGCCCTCATGACTTTTGCCGTAATCCTCGTATTAAATGCACTTTCATACTTCCCGGCTTTGGCTTTAGGTCCGCTGGCAGAATATTTTACCATGCTTAAATAAATTATGGTAAATGTGAGATGGAAGATGGAACATACGCCCTTCATCTTTCTTCCATCAAACGCCTTACATACATAAACAAATCTGTGAAATCACTCCAATCAGTGTCATCACATAAAAAATAAAAAAATGAAACCCAATAATAAATTGTTCGAACCTGCTTTAGTGCAAACTGCATTAAAACAATCTTTCATCAAACTCGATCCACGGGTAATGGTGCGCAATCCTGTTATGTTTACAGTCGAAATCGGCACCCTGGTAATGGCTTACGTAACGGTATATTCTTTTAGCCATAGCGAACAAGGCTCAGCACTGTACAACTTCTTCATCTTTTTGGTGTTATTGCTCACTGTTCTCTTTGCCAATTTTGCCGAGGCCATTGCCGAAGCCAGAGGTAAAGCCCAGGCCGACAGCTTGCGCAAAACCAGAGAAGAAACACCGGCGAAAGTATTGCTAAGCAACGGAACAACCGAAATCCGTTCTTCAAGCCGCTTGCAGAAAGGCGATATTTTCATCTGTGAAACCGGCGATATCATCCCAACTGATGGCGAAATTATTGAAGGTATTGCTACCATTGATGAATCGGCCATTACCGGCGAATCAGCTCCTGTAATCCGTGAGTCGGGTGGCGATAAATCATCCGTAACCGGAGGTACAAAGGTTTTATCAGACGAGATTAAAGTTAAAGTAAGCACTGCACCTGGCGAAAGCTTTCTGGACAAAATGATCGCCCTGGTTGAAGGTGCTTCGCGCCAGAAAACACCTAATGAAATCGCTTTAACCATTCTTTTGGCCAGTTTCACCCTGGTATTCATTATCGTTTGCGTTACCTTAAAACCATTTGCCGATTATGCCAATACCCCCATCACCATTGCAGCTTTAATTTCGCTGTTTGTGTGTTTAATTCCGACTACTATTGGCGGTTTACTTTCTGCTATTGGTATTGCCGGTATGGACAGGGCTTTGAGGGCTAACGTAATTACCAAATCGGGTAAAGCAGTAGAAACCGCAGGTGATATCGATGTTTTACTTCTAGATAAAACCGGAACTATCACCATTGGTAACCGTAAGGCAACCAACTTCTACCCTACTGCCGGCGTGATCATTAAAGATTTTACCGATGCTTGTGTATTGAGTTCGTTAGCCGACGAAACCCCTGAAGGCAAATCGATTATCGAACTGGCCGCAGAGCAAGGTTTTAAAAGTTTAACTACCCCCGAAGGTTCGACCTTTATCAAATTTACAGCCGAAACACGCTCCAGCGGACTGGATACCAAAGATGGTCGCCGGATCAGAAAAGGGGCTTTCGATTCGATCAGGAATATTGTGGAAAAAGCTGGAAACATCTTCCCTTCTGATATTGAAGACCATGTTAAAAGTATTGCCACTAATGGTGGTACCCCGCTGGTAGTAGCCGAAAACGAAAGGGCCCTGGGTGTAATCGAATTACAGGACATTATTAAACCAGGTATTAGCGAACGTTTTGAACGGTTGCGTAAAATGGGTGTTAAAACAGTAATGGTTACCGGCGATAATCCGCTTACGGCCAAATACATTGCCGAAAAAGCGGGTGTAGATGATTTTATTGCCGAGGCCAAGCCTGAAGATAAAATGAATTACATTAAAGACGAACAGGCTTTAGGTAAACTGGTGGCTATGATGGGCGATGGCACAAATGATGCACCGGCCCTGGCCCAAGCCGATGTTGGTGTAGCCATGAACAGTGGTACCCAGGCTGCAAAAGAAGCGGGCAACATGGTCGATCTGGATAACGATCCTACTAAGCTGATCGAGATTGTTGAAATTGGCAAACAATTGCTGATTACAAGAGGAACACTCACTACCTTCTCTATTGCCAACGATGTGGCCAAGTATTTCGCAATAGTGCCAGCCTTGTTTATTGCTTCAATACCGGCCCTGCAAAGCCTGAATATCATGGGACTTCATACCCCCGAAAGCGCAATTATGTCGGCAGTAATTTTTAATGCGATTATCATCCCGATTTTAATTCCACTGGCTTTAAAAGGTGTGGCCTACAAACCCATTGGCGCTACGGCATTGCTGCGCAGAAACCTCTTTATTTATGGCATTGGTGGCGTTGTAGCTCCCTTTATCGGCATTAAGTTAATTGATCTGTTAGTGGGTGTATTTATTTAAAAAGATCAGTAATCATATCAATCAGTGTAATCTATAAAAAAATGAAAAAGTACATCATACCATCTATACGCTTAACCTTAGTATTAATCGTATTGTTATGCATCCTATATCCCATCAGCATTGCGCTGGCCGGTAAATTCGCTAAAGGCAAGGGAGGAGGCGAAAAAATAGTCAAAAAAGGAAAAACAGTTGGCTACGCCATGCTCGGTCAGTCGTTTACCAAACCTGAATATTTTTGGGGACGGCCATCAGCAGTAGCTTACAATGCAGCGGGTTCTGCAGGTTCGAACAAAGGCCCTTCCAATCCCGATTACTTAAAAGAAGTTCAGTCGAGAATTGATACCCTTTTAAAATATAATCCCGGACTTAAGAAATCAGACATCCCGGCCGATATGGTTACGGCATCAGGCAGTGGTTTAGACCCTAATATTTCTGAGCAAGGCGCTGCTATACAAATTGCCCGGGTAGCCAAAGCCAGAAAAATAGACGAGAAAAAAGTAAAAGAACTGGTTGCCATGAACACATTAAAACCATTGATGGGCTTATTTGGCCCCTCATCTGTAAATGTATTAAAGTTAAACCTGGCTTTAGATAACCTTTAATTGATCAATCATAAAGCCCATGCATTAAGATTACCGCCTGTTCGGGAATGACCATCGGGCTGGTAATTACTTTAAATCACAATAAAAATCGGTGCAATCACCTTAATAAAATGAAAAAATTAATCACCCTTATTACCACATTAACGGCAACATTAAGTGCATTTGCACAAAACGACCCAAAAGTTAAATTCTCCGGTTATTTAGAAACCTATTACGGCTACGACTTTAACAAACCAGCAGATCATAACCGCCCGGCCTTTATATATTCGCACAACAGGGCCAACGAGGTAAATTTAAATTTAGGTTTCATTAAAGCAGCTTACGATAGCGGGAATATCCGTGCCAACCTGGCTGTAATGGCAGGTACTTATGCCAATGCCAACCTCTCGGCCGAACCCGGTGTGTTAAAAAATATCTTCGAAGCCAACGCAGGTGTTAAACTATCCAAAACCGAAAACCTGTGGATTGATGCCGGGGTATTCGCATCACACATTGGTTTTGAAAGTGCAATTTCTAAAGATTGCTGGGTACTTACCCGGAATATCGCTTCAGAAAATACCCCTTATTACGAATCGGGCGCTAAAGTTACCTACGGTACCCAGGATGGAAAACTTACCGCGACCCTACTCTACCTAAATGGATGGCAAAGAATTACCCGTACTGATGGCAATAATAAACCTGCCGGAGGCGTGCAACTCACCTGGAAACCTACTGATAAAATTACGGTAAACTATAGCAATTATTTAGGTACTGAAGGTGCTGATTCGGTTCGTGTAAACCGTTTCTACCACAATGTTTATGGTGTTTTTCAGGTTACCGATAAATTTGGCTTAACCCTGGGCTTTGATTACGGCACACAACAAAAGGCAAAAGGTAGCAGCGATAAAAACGAAATACTTTCGCCTGTGGTTATTGCACAATACAAATTTGCCGATAAATGGGCTGTTGCCGGACGGCTTGAATACTATGAAGATAAAAACGGGGTGTTTATTACTACCGGTACACCAAATGGTTTTAAAACCAAAGGTTATTCGCTCAACTTAGATTACGCACCAATTTCAAATGCAGTAATCAGATTAGAAGGTAAAACTTTTGATAGTAAGGATAAAATTTTTAGCCGCGAAGGCAACGCTGTAAATGCCAATACTACTTTAACGGCAAGTATCGCTGTAGCGTTTTAAATAAACTGTATCACCCTATTGCAAAACTGTAGGGTGATACTCAATTTCCAATGAGATGAAACTATATATCGAAATATTATTCAGCATACTACTTTTAGGCAGTGGTATCGCTTTTATAGTTATAAAGCACCGCAAAAAAGCCGAAAAACTGAAGCGGCTTTACACCCGTTTAAGCAATAACAGAAAAGAAATGCTACTGGCCATGCAAAGGGCTAAACTGTATAAACTCGTCATGATCCTCTCGGGAGTATTTCTTTTCACCTTGTGTGTGTGCGTACTCGTAAATGAGCACATTATAGCTATACAATGGTAATAGATTATTAAATTACAATTACATCAACAACCATGTTAGAAAAAGAAGATTCGGTTAAACATTTCCTCGAGCTGATTAAAAAATCGAGAAGAGGAAAACTCAAAATCTACATTGGGATGAGCGCCGGCGTAGGCAAAACCTACCGGATGCTACAGGAAGCCCATGCGCTTTTACGTGGTGAAATAGATGTTTGCATTGGCTATGTTGAAACCCATAAAAGGGCCGAAACCGAAGCACTTGTAGCTGGCTTGCCTTTAATTGCACGCAAAAATATCTTTTACAGGGGTAAGGAAATAGATGAAATGGACTTGCAGGCTATTTTAAACCGTCACCCCGAAATTGTAGTTGTTGATGAGCTGGCCCACACCAATGCAGAAGGCAGTAAAAATACCAAACGCTGGCAGGATGTTTTCGATTTGCTCGAAGCAGGAATCAGTGTTATTTCGGCAGTTAACATTCAGCACCTGGAAAGCATAAATGAAGAAGTTGAGCAAATAACCGGTATTCAGATTACTGAACGCATCCCCGATAAAATATTGCAGATTGCCGATGAAATTGTAAACATCGATTTAACAGCCGATGAACTGGTTACCCGCTTAAAAGAAGGCAAGATTTACGATAAAACCAAGATCGAAAGTGCGTTGGGTAATTTTTTTCAGGCCGATAAAATTTTACAGCTCCGCGAACTGGCCCTCAAAGAAGTGGTACATCAGGTGGAAAGAAAAATACAGACCGAAATTCCCAAATCGATTAAACTTCGCCCCGAACGTTTTATGGCCTGTATTTCATCCAATGCTGAAACAGCCGGCGTAGTAATCCGGAAAACCGCCCGTTTGGCCTCCTATTACCGATCTCCGTGGATTGTTTTGTACGTGCAGAGCGATGCGGAAAGTTTAGACCGCATTAAACTGGATAAACAGCGACACCTGATCAACCATTTTAAGCTGGCTACAGAACTGGGCGCCGAAGTGATTAAGATCAAAAGCAATCAGATTACCCAAACCATAATTAATACCGCTACCGAAAAGGAAATTACCACTATATGCATCGGAAAACCCCATTTAAATATTTTTCAGGTCATTCTCCGAACGGCAATTTTTAATCAATTGTTGCGTAATTTAGCCAGCCAGGAAATAGATCTGGTGATACTGTCTTAATAAATGCAGAGGGCAAAGAGCATGGTACAAAACTGGCTAAACCTTACATAAACTAAGCTTCAGCCCCTCAGCAAATATTAAACAAATAATAAAATGAATAATAGGTAAAGGCAGAGGAGAAGACGTAATAGCTCATGATGTATGATAAAACCTTTGAGCCCTTTGCGAAAAACTTTCCGTCCTTTGCGGTTAATAAAAAATGCCATGAAAATAAAAACCAAGCTTCGTCTCGGATTCGGCTTTCTCTTCATCATTGTCTTATCCTTTGGCTTAATAGCCTTATTCTTCCTGAATGAGCTTTCGGATAAATCGAAAATGATTTTGAAAGACAACTACAAATCCTTGCAATATGTAGCTTCCATGCGCAAGGTTATAGACGAAAATAACTTCCCCTTAAGTGAAGCGCAACGCTTAACATTTACAGAAAATTTAAACAACGAAAGCCAGAATATTACCGAACAAGGTGAAAGAACAGCTTTCTTAAAGCTCCAAAGTACCTACAACGTATTAAATGATCCATCAGCTGCAGCGAATAACGGAAATAGTTTAAAAAACATACGGATTGCTTTACACGAGATTGAACAGGTAAACCTGGCTGCCATATACGATAAAAATGAGCGCGCCAACGAAACTTCATCGAGGGCTAACCTCTATATCATGATTGCGGCTACACTGAGCTTCATTATCCTGTTTACTTTTATCGTCAACTTTCCGGGTTTTGTGGCTAATCCATTAGCCGAGTTCGGTGCTGCTATTAAACAGATTAGTCGCAAAAATTATAAACAACGTCTGCATTTTGAAAATGATGATGAATTTACCGAACTGGCCGACTCATTTAACGGCATGGTGGTGAAACTGAATGAATGGGAAAACAGTAATCTGTCTACCATTAAATCAGAAAAATTACGCATTGAAGCCATTATTGCGCAAATGCAGGATGCCATCATTGGCCTCAATGAAAAAGGAGAAATACTCTTTTTAAATCACCTTGCTGCAAAACTGATGGGTTTGGATGGTGATAAAATTATTGGCCAGAATGTAACCGAACTGGTTCAGAAAAACGAACTCCTGAAAAGGATTATTAAACCCGATACCAACGAACATACCTTAAAAATTTATGCAGACGATAAGGAATCTTATTTTCAGCTCGAAAACCGCGAAATTATTATCCCGAATTATGAAGAACAAGGTGATGATACCTTAATTTCAGCCACTAAATCAGCCGGCAGTGTATATATCCTGAAAAACATTACTCAATTTAAGGAGCTCGATGAGGCGAAGACGAACTTCATCGCCACGGTTTCGCACGAATTAAAAACCCCACTCTCTTCTATTAAAATGAGTTTAAAGCTGCTTAATGATTCGCGCGTTGGCAACATGAACGAAGAACAGCAGGAATTGCTCACCCACATTAAAGAAGATAGCGACCGGCTTTTGAAAATTACAAGCGAATTGCTCGATCTTTCGCAGGTAGAAACCGGCAACCTGAAACTGAATTTTGCCATTACCAGTCCGGAGGCTATTGTACAGTATGCCATTGAGGCCGTTAAATTTCAGGCTGAGCAAAAATCTATTCAACTGAGTTTAAACTGCGATCCAAACCTGCCAAATGTGTATGCCGATATTCAAAAAACAGCCTGGGTAATGGTTAACTTTTTGTCTAACGCCCTGCGCTACAGTGCAGAGAAATCGAAGGTAATTATCGATGTTTTTCAAAAAGATCAGTTTATCCAGTTTTCGGTTCAGGATTTTGGGAAAGGCATAGAAGAGAAATACCAGAAACGTCTGTTCGATCGCTATTTTCAGGTACCAACCGATGGGCAGAACAAATCGGGCTCTGGTTTAGGCCTGGCCATTTCTAAAGATTTTATCGAAGCCGAACAGGGGAAAATATGGGTGGTTAGTGCCCTTGGCGAGGGTAGTAAGTTTTGTTTTACGCTGCCAGTGGCATAATCTTTTTCATTTTACCACAGAGTGCACAATGTTTGCACAGAGAAAAAGAGTAATATTTTTTCACCACAAAGACCTATTAAGATACTCACTACACTTAAAAACTTCGTGCCCTCTGTGCCTTACCTCTGTTTCTTCTGTGGTTAAAGATTGCAGCTTGCGCTCGTTTTTAACGAGTGCTTAAATAGCAAAGCGATTTTATCGCACTTTATATATTACAAAAAACATTTT
>NZ_FMZH01000002.1:0-747953 GCF_900101435.1 Pedobacter soli | reverse complement strand
TTGCAGCTTGCGCTCGTTTTTAACGAGTGCTTAAATAGCAAAGCGATTTTATCTCACTTTACATATTACAAGAAACATTTTTTTACAACAAAGACACTAAGCACACAAAGAGGCTCACAGCATTTAAAACTTCGTGACCCCTGTGCCTTACCTTTGTTCCTCGGTGGTTAAATTTGCCATCCGCTAAACGATATAAGGTTCCATTTCCTTATCAATGCTTTTGCGCAGCTCCATTAGTTTAACGGCGTAGCCCCGCATGGCAATTTCTTTTTCAGTTTTAGGTTTAAATTCAGGTATCCGTTGCGGATTTCCGTTATCATCAACTGCCACAAAAACAATAATACAATGCGTATTCTTCACAAAATCAATTTTCCCTACAGGTTTCGAGTAGGCATCAACAGCAATATGCATACTGGTTTTGCCCGTGTAAATAATGCGTGCATCCATTTTAACCAAATGGCCAATGTGTACCGGATGGAAGAAACGGATCCCCCCAACATATACAGTTACACAATACGATTGGCTCCACTGTAAGGCACAGGCAAAAGCTGCCTGATCAATCCACTTCATCATCATCCCCCCATGTACCTTGCCTCCATAGTTTACGTCAGAGGGTTCGCTTAAAAATTGAAGTTCGATATGATTTTTGGGTCGTGCCATTTTGATAATAATTAGAAGGTTTGGTTGTTATGTCGCTAATATATTACAAAATCACTTACAAGCACAGGAAATTATGATTTTTATCATGTTTCTTTAACAAAAACTTAACAATGAATCAATTCAATACACAAAAACGCCTTAATTAAGTAAAAACTAAGCAAAAACCCTGAATAACCACCAAACAAACACATTTAAAACCCAAAAAATGGACCAGAAATAAAAAAACACAGACAAGCAAATCTCATCTGTGTTTATCTGTAACAAAAAATAACTTTTCAGCGTCATTTGGTAACAACTGACACCACAAAACGGATACAAAATCTTATCTGCGTTCATCTGTGGCATCTGTGGCAAAAAAATAACTTTCAGTGTCAGCTGGTAACAGCTGACACCACAGAGAAATTATTTGGCCATAATGCTAATTGCATAACCGCCACCCGGTGCACAATACTGGCTAAGTTTGCTTTTGCTGGTCACCTCTATTTTGCGGATGGTATACGCTTTCGGATTGGTTTCATAGTGTGCATCCTTTGCATCAGCATAAATGGTTGCCGTATATTTCTTCCCCGGATCTAAAAAGCTGAAATCTATTTTCGAAGTACGCGCCACCTCATCGTTGGTACGGCCAACAAACCAATTGTTTTTACCTTTTGCTTTGCGCGCAAAAGTGATGTAATCGCCAGGTTCTGCTTCCAACACCTTGGTATCATCCCAATCAACGGCCACATCTTTAATAAACTGGAAAGCATCCATGTACTTGTTGTAAGTTTCAGGTAAATCGGCAGCCATTTGCAGCGGACTATACATCGTAACATACAAAGCCAGCTGACGTGCCAGCGTACTGTGCACAAAAGAAGTATTTGCAGGATTATAGGCACTTACCTTCGTTTCGAAAATACCAGGGGTATAATCCATTGGTCCACCAATTAAACGGGTAAAAGGTAAAATGGTAGTATGGTCGGCATTGTTACCACCAAAAGCTTCGTACTCTGTACCACGGGCCGATTCGTTACCGATTAAATTCGGATAAGTGCGTGCCAAACCTGTTGGTCTAACTGCCTCGTGGGCATTCACCATAATTTTATATTCTGCGGCTTTCTGTATAGCATACAAATAATGGTTGTTTAACCACTGACCATAGTGGTGCTCTCCCCTTGGTATCATATTACCCACATAACCGCTTTTTACTGCATCATACCCATTGGCTTTCATAAACTTGTAGGCCGTATCTAAATGGCGTTCGTAATTACGTACCGAAGAGGAGGTTTCGTGATGCATAATCATTTTAATGCCCTTGCTTGCTGCATAGCGGTGCAATTCCTGTACATCAAAATCGGGGTATGGCGTTACAAAATCGAAAACATAATCTTTCGTTTTACCAAACCAGTCTTCCCACCCCTCATTCCAGCCTTCAACCAAAACCGCATCCAAACCATTTTTGGCTGCAAAATCAATGTATTCTTTTACATGTGCTGTATTGGCCGCATGTTTTCCGTTAGGTTTTGTTTTCGAATAATCGGTTACCCCCAATTGTACACTGGTTAAATCGTTGTACGCCCAGGTACTTTTTCCGGTAATCATTTCCCACCAAACACCTACATACTTGGTTGGCTTAATCCACGATACATCTTTAAATTTAGTGGGTTCATTTAAGTTGTAAGTCAGTTTTGAAGTTAAAATATCGCCAGCCTTATCGCTCACAATAATGGTGCGCCATGGCGATACGCAAGGCGCCTGCATATAACCTTTATCGCCAACCGCATCGGGTGTTAACCACGACTCTAAAATCATATTTTTATCATCGAGATTTAGCGACATTAACGAATAATTGATCAAAGCAGCCTCATGGATATTAATGTATAATCCATCTTTGCTCTTCATCATTAAAGGTGTTTGCAAACCTGTAGGCGAAAAAGTGGTTTGCGATGCATTAGGTGTTACCGCAGCTTTCATTTTGCCACGCACTTCCGATAAATTCGACGTTACTGTGCTGTATTCCTGCGTATCGTAATCGCCAGGTAACCAAAAAGCTTTATGATCGCCGGCCAAAGCAAACTGCGTTCGCTCTTCTTTAATCACAAAGTAATCGAGGTTTTTCTGCTCCGGGAATTCATACCTGAAGCCCAGGCCATCATTAAATAAACGCAAACGCACCACAATAAAGCGGTTGCTTTCCTTTTGGGTTAAGGTAACGGCCAGTTCGTTGTAATGGTTTACAATTTCTTTTACCTCGCCCCAAACCGGTTTCCAGGTTTCGTTAAACGTACTGGTTTTGGTATCAGTTACTTCAAAGCCGTTTAATAAAGATTTACCCTCTTTAAGTTCTAAACCAAGCTTGCTGGTTTTAATCACGTCTTTTCCTTTATACTTTAAGCTATAGGTAGGTACTCCCCCATCAGCCAAAGCAAAGCTGGCTACCAGATTGCCATCCGGCGATTTCAATTCCATTCCGGGAACGTTCCCGAAAACATCCCCAAAAAATAGCATAGCGCATATTAAAGTAAGGATTTTAATGCCGTTAAAGAATTGGTTTGGTTTCTTATTCATCTTATCATTTATTTATTATTACGTATATATATCACATTAGTTTTGGTTTGTGCAACGTCGAAAAGTATTTAATTAAATATAATTCATATCTCGCAATACTCAAAACAGCCATGGCTCGTGTAGCCACGAACCATACCATAATAACCTGTAAGTCAAATATTTGCGACAACTTATTCTAAAAGTAACGCATCATCCTCATCCGTTAAACTCAACTGAATGCTGTCGCTACCGGCAATACCTTCAATAGAACCACGAATGTGTGTGGCATTTAAAAGCACTTTTTCAAGTTGTTTTTCACGGGCTTTCCACAAACGCTCCATCGCATCGCGTTCGCGCTGTATAGAAAGTTTCATACTCATAAATCCTTCGCGAATGGCTTTCCACTGCTCCGAGAACTCTACTCCAGTTAAATAATCGTACAACATGTGCATTTTATCGCCCCGGTTTTCCTGCGATTTCATCGCACTCGCTAAACGCAGAATCCCATCGCGCAAAACATAAGCTACGGCATTTACTTCTTCGAAAGAGCAAATCCAAACGCCATCGCGCTGGCCAAAGCTGGTCATGCCTTTAGGGTAACACTGGCTCACAATCACGGCAACATCTATCCCCATGCTGCGCATGTCTTTTTTCAGCTTTTCAATCCAGTCGCCACCAAAATCTTTGGTACGTTTACTTTCATATATAATTTTGCCACACTCCTGTCCAAACTGGTTGCGTACCACCTGTACACAATCTGCTCCACGTACGCCTTTGCCTACCTCATCAATCAAATCGAAAGGAAAATTGCTGCGCAACAGCTCCTCCAAAATCAGCTCCTGTACCTCGCCCTGCAACTGCATACTGCCCTGCTCTGCTTTGCGCTTCATTTCTTCGGCCAGTTTTTTCTGGTCGTCAAGTTGCTTTTCAAGTTCCTTTAAACGCAACTGGTGTTCAGTTTCTTTGATACTATTTTTTTCAGCCTCCTGCTTTCTAATCTGCTCTACCAACTCGTTGCGTTGTTCCTGCATTTTACGCTGAAAGGCAAGTTCCATTTCTTCCTCTTTCAACTTCAGGCTCTGCTCGCGTCTTAAAAATTCAAGTTCCTTTTCGCGGGCAAGCTTCAATTTCTCTTCGTTATCTTTTGCATTACCTTCCAGCATTTGCAGCTTGGTTTCAAAATCGGCTGCAATACTTTTACGCAGGTTGCCTTCCAAATCATCTTTCAGTTTAACCTTTTCTTCAGCAAGTTTAACATCAAACGCCTTTTGCTGCTGTTGTTTTTCGTTTTCTATAGCAGCAAGCTTACGCTGGTATTCTTCGTCCTTTTGCTTGGTAAAGGTTACCATCTTCTCACGCAACTCTTTTTTATAATCTTCGGCCATGGCTTCTTCCATCGGAAAAACATGGGCACAGTTGGGGCATTTTATTTCGGTAGGCATAAATATTTTTACTCCTTAAAAAATCAGGGGAACTACAAAGATATTAAAGCTTTTCATCAATGTATAACCGAGTTTTGCACCGTTAGGGTTAAAGCACTTTTGATCTGATTTCATTACCTGCAGCCAAAATCTTACTCACCGGGCATTTTGTTGCAATATCTTCCAGTCGTAATTTTTGTTCCTCAGTAAGCACACCTGTACAGGTAATTTCTTCCAAAAAAATAGTCTCGCCGTTTTCGGTATCCACGTTAACTTCAACCTCAATCCGGTCAACCGGCCAGCCTTTCCGGTCAATATACATCCTTAAAGTAATGGCCACACATGATGCCAGCGAAGCCATCAGCAGCCCTTTGGGTGCAAACCCCTGGTGGGTACCTCCATATTCCAACGGCTCGTCGGCTATAATTTCATGCGATCCGTTGCTTACCGAACAAGCATAATGCTCGCGGTTTATTGTTGCTTTTACCATATTAATTTAGCTCTTAAAAACGCTAAACTTAACAAATATTTCCTGATTGAAGGGTACCCAGCCATATCTCTACCTTACTTACCTGCATTATTTTTTTTGAAAAGCAGGGTCTGTACAACTATTAACGGTAGCCCTGCCATTCGCTTTATTCCGATGAATCGGGATGCCCGCTGCTGTCAGGTTTATTTTACCCGGGCAAACTGTGCTATTAAAAATAAGTTCCAGGCATAAAATCTGTAAATCTGTGGCTTTTACAAATAATTTTATCCTCTGGACAATTATTCCTCAATCTTATTTAATCTTATTTTTAGTTATTTTTTTGAAACATTATTTCACGGCATTTGTTCTTTTTCGAAATGTGATGTTATGAAATACAGAAAGTTAATCAGAAAATATTTAACGCAAAGGTCCGATAACAATGTTCAGGTTGCACTCGCATTAGTTGCAGGTTTAGCGGCAGGTGCCGTAATCAGTGTTTTATTTGCTCCCGATAGCGGCGCTGGTACCCGTGGCAAAATTGCAGGCAAAGCCAAAAACCTGCGCTATGGCTTTCAGGATAAATATAACCTTTTAAAAGAAAAGGTATTTGGTGTTGAAGCCATCGAAAATGATATTGTTGAACACGAAGTGCCACATTTTAAACATAAAATAGAAAAAAAGCGTAAATCTGATGTGAAAGAAATATTAGATGACGCCTATAAAAACGGACAGGTGCAGGAAGGTCAGGGATAATTGCGGTAAAGCAGATTAAAATCTTAGTTTTGCAGCTCCAGTCTGCAAATCATGATTTTTATCCTCTCCAAAGTTTTATTGTTTTTGATCAAGCCATTTATTTGGTTTTGCGTTTTGCTGGTTGCCGCTATTTTAGCCAAAAAGGATAAACCAAGAAAGAAATTACTCATTGCATCCGGATTGGTGCTGCTGTTTTTCTCTAATCCGTTTCTGGCCGGAAAAGCAGTTAACTTGTACGAACCTGCATACCCTACGCAAAAGAAAAGCTACGATGTAGCCATTGTGCTAGGTGGCTTTTCGGGTTTAAACAAGCGTAACAATGAAATACAGCTGAACGGCCACAGCGATCGCCTGTTTCAGGCGCTATCACTTTACCGGCAAGGCAGGGTTAAAAAGATATTAATTACCAGTGGCAACGCCAGTCTGGTTAACAACGAGGTAAAAGAGGCCGATCTGGTTAAAAAATTCCTGCACCAGATCTGCATTCCCGATAGTGCAGTACTTATCGAAAACCAAAGCAGAAATACCATCGAAAATGCCAAATTTAGTTTGGAGCTAATAAAGAAAACCGTGCCTGATGCGAAAATTGTAGTGGTCACCACTGCATGGCATATCCCCAGAACAAAGGTAATTTTTAAACGTTTTTTTGGCGATGGCCTAGATTATCTGCCCACCAATTATGCAGGCCAGGCAGATTACAATTTCGACGATTTTATCATCCCAGATCCTGGTGCTTTCGGCACCTGGGATGTGTTATTTAAAGAGTGGCTAGGCCTTCTGATCGACAACTTTCGCAATTGATACTTCAATCAATTATATCTTTTATTTACTCATAATCCTGTTGTAGGCGCGTTATTAAAGGGCCCCAATGGCCTATTTACATTATTAAACAGCAGTACACCTTCAAGATTTACAACAGTATTCAAAGTTTTACTTAACAAGTATATTTTTAAATACATTATTTGTATACATTTATATCATTACAAATACATTAAAAATTATGCTCACTAAAGAAAAACAAACCCAAAAATTTTATTGGCTCAAGTACGAGATTAGCACAATCCAGTCTATGATCTTAAATTCCCCAGGCATTGATCAATTTGTATTCTGCTATTTTTTCCCCGACACCGATAAAAAAGAAAAGCCTTTACAGCTGATTGCCTATGGTTATATGGCCGACACCAACCAATACAGTAGTTATTTCGATAAACTGGAGGTTTACAACAATAGTGCCCTTGATCTTAGTGGCCCGATCATCATGAGTAATAACCTCATTTCCCTGGCCGATATCCAGTTATTAATTAACACGCCTGATGTAAATGGCGATAAGCCAGATTATCTTGTATTTATCCCCAATTTAGCGCAGGGACATGTACTTTACAATGTAAAAAGATTTAAAAGGATTGATACCGGAGATGTAGAATTGCTGTTCAGCAACGATCCCGATCCAATTAAAACCAATCCTTCGCCACCGGCAACAATAAGTTAAAGCAACAACCCTCACCTCAGATGCTAAAAATATTCCAATTAGTTCTCGATTGGTCTGAAGTATGGGCACTATTTACCCCAATAACCATTTTAATGGTTAAGCAACAACCAGCAAAACTTAAGCTGGTTGTTGCTTATGTATGGGCGGCATTGATTATTAACCTCGCTATAGATCTGGTTTGGAAATTCAGGATGTTGCTGCCAGCAGATTACAACTCCAACAACTTTCTTTATAACCTGCATTCAACGGTGCGTTTTTATCTGTTCAGTGCATTTTTTATCCATCTTCAGCAGCCTTTTTTGGTTAAGGTTAAAAAAATTGTGCCTGTCTGTTTTACGCTCTTTATGATTATCAACTTTACTTTTTTCGAAAACTTTTTCGATTACTGGAAATTCAGCAATCGGTTGCTTTCAATCGAGGCCGCGCTCTTGCTTTTTTATGTATTACAGTATTACCTGTTTAAAATAAACGATAACATAGGCACAAAGATTACGGATAACGTTTTTTGGATTGTTACCGGCCTGGGCATTTTTGTAGCCCTCAATTTTTTCATTTTCCTGCTCTATAATGAGCTTACTATACGCTTTCAGCGCTTTGCCATAAGTTTGTGGAGCGTGCACAACATATCGTATATTATTTTAAACCTGTTTTTAGCAAAAGGTTTTTATGAATCAGGAAAGCAATAAGATTACCCTAATGTTAATGGCAGGTATGGCTGGTATGCTGATGCTTTTTATTAGCATTTTGCTCATTTTTATTTTTATGCAGCGCAAAAAACTTCAGTACAAAATGAATTTACAAGCGCTGCAAAATGCACAAAAAAATCAGCTGATAGCTGCAGCTGTAAGAAGCGAGGAAATGGAAAAGCTACGCATTGCCGAAGAACTTCATGATGAAGTGGGAGCCATACTCGGAGCATCCAGTTTGCATTTTTATGGAATTAACCTCGATAATTGTGATGAAACCAGTAAGGAAATGTATGCCAAAAGCAAAAGCCTGCTCGATGAGGGAATCAGCAAAATCAGGGGCATATCACATAACCTGCACTCCAACATCTTGCAGGAACTGGGCCTTAAAGAAGCAATTAGTCACTTCTGCGATAAGATTGGCCATAGCAGTTTAATTAACATTAGCTTAGATCTCCAGGACAGACACAATACCAAAGCCAGCCCTGACGACATTAGCATTTACCGGGTTGTTCAGGAATTGCTCCATAATATTAACAAGCATGCGAAGGCCAGCAATATCCATATCTCTTCGGCAAGCACAAACAACCAGCTGATCTTTACCATTACACACAACGGAAACGGAATTACCCAAAATCAGTTCGAAGAACTCCGGTTCACTAAAGATGGCCTGGGTTTAAAAAACATACAGAACAGGATGATCATGCTTAAAGCCGGTCTTAATTTTTCGGAACAGGCTGGCCATTACCAGATCGAATTAAAAATACCAGTTGGGGAAAGAAAACCAAATGACAAATAATTAATACAATTAAGTAGTATTAGAATGTAATTTATACCGTCTATTTATAGAAAATTAACTAATTTTAAAAGATTAAATAAAGTAACCATGGCCAAAATAAGGATAGCTATAGCAGACGATTACAGCATTTTTAGAGATGGCTTAAAAGTTGGTTTCACACGCGATAAAAACCTTGAAGTGATATTTGAAGTATCAGACGGGCATGAACTGATGCAAAAACTCGAAGAGGTACAACCAGACGTGATTTTGATGGATCTCAAAATGCCCGGAATGGACGGTATCGAAGCCATCAAGCTGATCCGGAAAAAATACGAAAGCGATATTAAAATACTGGTTGTTACCATGTATGATGATGTTAAATTTATCATTCACCTGATGGAAAACGGTGCCAATGGTTATCTACTCAAAAATACCGATCCAAAAGAAATCAGAAAGGCCATTTACTCCGTACATGAAAGCGGTTATTATTTTAACGATATTGTAACTAAAGCCTTGCTCAAAAAACTTACCATTAAAAGCACCTCCAAACTCTCGCTTGACCAGACAATAGAATTCTCAGAACGCGAACTCGACGTGTTAAAACTGATTTGCGACGAGAAAACAGCCAGTGAAATCGGCACCGAACTTTTCTTAAGTCCACGTTCTGTGGAAGGTATCAGAATGCGCATAATCGAAAAAACAGGCGTGCGCAATACCGCTGGTCTAGTGATGTTTGCCATCAAAAACGGCGTTATAGACTAAGTTCCTTCCTTCCTTTATTACGCCCGAACACCCCTGCATTTTATCCTAATACTACGTAGAAATACTTAGTTTTCTGATTAGGTATTATCACGCTGGCATCAAAACCATCTCCTCCTGAACTTTACATTGTGCAAACGAAGCTTCAAAACCAACGCACATAAACAATTATTTATTTACCTCAAAAAGAAAACAAAATGGCAAAATCAGGCTTATCCAAGGCAGAACTAGCAATCCTTGATGCACTAATCGCCGATTTACAAGGCGACAATGAAATTGTTGAATCAAATTCAGCAGCCCCCCTATTTATTACAGCAATAGCACGTACTGCTGTAAAAGCAGTAAAAGTAACCGTTAAGGCTACACCGGTAGTTACCCAAGTAGCCGAAGCTGTGGGCGCAGCCAATGCGTTGAACGAAGCAGAAATCAGCGATCTTTCTAAAGAGGCCAACAATGGCTTATCGTTAGATAAACTGATCGAACTCCGTAAAAAGTTCAATTAACTATTTGGGGAGGGCAGTTCTGCTGTCCTCCCTTTTTCTACAATCTTATTTTAAAAATGATGATGTTGAAATTAACACCTACGGCAATTTACGAACTTGTAATAACCGTTATCCTGGCCTGCTGGTTTTTAGCCACCATATTATGCCAGTTCAAAGAAACCGGAGTATCCTGGTTCATCAGATATAAAATCGACCTCTTTAACCTGATTCCATTATGGACATTTTTCGCGCCCCATCCAGGCAAAAGAGACTATCATCTGTTATTCAGAGACAAGACAGATGACAGTTATACCGAATGGCATGAAATGGATATTACTGAAGAACGCACATTCTGGTCGTGGTTATGGAACCCCGAAAAACGGGATAAAAAAATCCTCTCAGATGTGGTACAGAGCCTTGTTTCAAGTATCCCATCTTACCGCGAAAAAACAGGCAATTTAAATTTACTCATGTTCTCTACGCCTTACATTATTGTATTGCATGCAGTTAGCCACTATAAAAAACATACAGAGAATTGCTACCGCCAGTTTATGCTGGCCGAATCGGCGGGTTATCAAAAAGAAACGACTCCATCATTAATCCTGTTATCTGTTTTTCATCAAATTTAGCCATGATTTTATTTAACAACATATCGCAAATTGTATTGATCATACTCAGTGTGGGTTTACTGATCTCTACCTTAGAATACCTCAAAAAAGTACAGATATTTTCTACAAAAGGGCTGTTATCCTGGAATGTGATGCAGTTAAAATGGACTAAAGAGAATCAAAGTCCTTTGCTGAAACCGTTTTTCAAATTGTTTAGTGTTCCCGGCCTGGCGATGCTGTTTTTAATCAGATGTTTACTTATTACTGGTCTGTTATTTTTTCCGCTACAAAGTACAGTTGGATGGGTATTGATCAGTTTATTAGGGCTGAGCTTACTCCTGGCCTCATTGGTTACGCATTACGGAAGCGATGGTTCCGATCAGATGAGTATGCTGATTATTATTACCCTTATTTTATGCAATATGCCAGCACTTGCCAGTAATAAGTTAAGGGACATCGGACTTTGGTTTATTGCATTACAGGCTTGCCTTTCATACGCAGTTGCAGGCATTGCCAAACTCGTATCGGCTGAATGGCGGTCGGGCACTGCGATAAAAGACGTGTTTTCAACCAAAACATACGGTTCAAAAAAGGCAACGCTTTTCTTGCAGAAATATCCCGCAGCCAATCTTTTTCTATGCTGGAATGTCATCATTATGGAAACGATTTTTCCGCTATGCCTGTTTCTACCCTGGCCGTTTGCGTTGATATTTCTGGTATGGGGATTTATCTTCCACTTTTTTACAGCAGTAATTATGGGACTAAACGCTTTCTTCTGGGCATTTATGGCAACCTATCCGGCAATTTATTTTGTTAACCACCAAATTTCATGGAACCTGTTTTAAATACACCGAAAGATATTATCCTGTTTGATGGAGTATGCAATTTCTGTAATGGTTATATCAATTATGTTATTGCATACGATCATCGCAACCAGTTTAATTTTGCACCGCTACAGAGTGGTACTGCAGCGGTGTTAAGCGAAAAGTACAAAACTGATTTTGAAAGGCTCAACAGCATTATTGTGGTCAGGGAAAACGGGTTTTTAACCCAATCCCGAGCTGTACTCTACATCCTGAAAAATCTGAATGTCTGGTGGTCGCCGTTAATTAATCTGGCCTATCTGATTCCAAACATTATCAGGAACTGGTTCTACACCGCCTTTGCTAAAAAACGTTATAGCTTATTCGGACGAACAGAGAGCTGCATGATCCCAACGGCAGAAGTTAGGAGCCGGTTTTTGACCTAAAATAAGAATGGGATTTAGCCTTCAATCGCCTTCCAAAGCATATCTTTCAGTTCGAGAATATTCTTTTCTGCAACCGAAGAAATAAAAATAGCAGGTATTTTTGGCAAATCCTGTTTCATTTCTGCCATTAATTCCTCATCCAGCATATCTGATTTGGTGATGGCCAGTACGTGCGGTTTTTGCATTAATTCGGAGTTGTACGATTCCAACTCTCTTTTTAAAATTTCGTACTCTTCTTTAATCGAGCGGCTGGTATCGGCCGGAACCATGAAAAGCAATACCGAATTACGTTCAATGTGGCGTAAAAAGCGATAACCTAAACCTTTACCTTGTGAAGCACCTTCAATAATACCCGGAATATCGGCCATTACAAACGATTTGCCACCACGGTAACTTACAATGCCCAGGTTTGGCACTATGGTAGTAAATGGATAATCGGCTATTTCGGGCTTAGCTGCAGATACTACCGAAAGTAGTGTAGATTTACCCGCGTTCGGGAAGCCTACCAAACCCACGTCTGCCAAAACTTTTAGTTCAAGAATGTTCCAAACTTCCTGTCCCTGCTCACCTGGCTGGGCAAAACGCGGTGTTTGTTGCGTTGGACTCTTAAAGTGTGCATTACCCAATCCTCCACGACCGCCGGCCGTTAAGATTTTGGTTTCGCCATCTTTTGTAATTTCAAAAAGCACCTCTCCGGTTTCCGCATCGCGGGCAATGGTTCCAAGGGGTACTTCTAATATTTCATCTTTACCTTGCTTGCCTGATTTATGCGAACTGCCACCGGCACCACCATCTTCAGCAATAATGTGCTTGCGGTATTTAAGGTGTAATAATGTCCAGATGTGAATGCTTCCTTTAACAATGATATGACCGCCGCGGCCACCATCACCACCATCAGGACCACCCATAGAAGTTAAAACATCACGATGTAAATGTGCCGAACCTGCCCCACCTTTACCAGAACGGCAACAGATTTTTACATAATCTACGAAATTTGAACCCTGTGACATATTATTATTGTTGAATGTTTTAATGTTTTAACGTTAACCTGCTACAACCACAGTTCCGTTAAAATTAAAGAGTTATAACGCTTTAACATTATAACTCTTCTGATGTTTTTTATACTGCAGTACCGAAAAAATTAGTCCGATACTTCTTTATACTAATTTTGCTTTGCAGCTATTTATTTAACTTCGATACCGTTGCTAAACTGATCGATCACCTCGCAAAGATTGCTGTAAATGGTTTCAATTTCACCAATGCCATTCACTTTGCTTAATTTACCTTGTTCTTCATAGTAAGGTAATACGTGGATGGTTTTATCGAAATATTCTGAAATCCGTTTTTTTAGTTTTTCAGCATCATCATCCGGGCGGCCACTAATTTTCTGGCGCTCAGCAATACGTTTTGTTAATTCTTCCTGATCAACATCTAAAGCAATAACGCCTGCAATTTTGCTGCCTTTACGCTCTAAAAATAAATCAAGTTCTTTTGCCTGTGGAACAGTGCGTGGAAATCCGTCGAACACAAATCCTTTTGCATCAGGGTTTTTGTCTACTTCTTCTTCAAGCATGGCAATTGTAATTGCATCCGGAACCAATTCTCCATCCGCCAACAACTGACTTACTTTTTTTCCTAATTCGGTTTCACCTTTAACGTGTGCTCTAAAAAGATCGCCTGTTGAAACGTGTACCAGCTGATATTTTTCAATCAGTTTTTCAGATTGGGTGCCTTTACCCGCCCCCGGAGGGCCAAAGAGTACTAAATTAAGCATTCAGGTTGTTTAGGTTGTCTTCAAAATTAAAAAAAGCCTTATTCCTATGGCTTTACCGAAAGTAACGCACCTTTTAGTTAATAATCAGCTAAATAACTACGCCCTTTCGAGGCTGCAAATATACAATTATTAATTTATAAGCCATTTATAATTGAGAATTTATTTAAAAAAGCGCTGTTTTAATGACATTTCTCTTATCGTACAAAGATTCTTGTGCCATTTTTATATTTAGCAGAATATTCTTTTAAACAAACTGTTAATTAACCAAACTATTTTCAATATCTCTTCCAATAAATTCTTCCTTTTACACAACTTACCCTTTATTGGGGTTTAAAAATTGCTTCAATACATCATCCACTTCTGGCAAACTTTTTAGGTTTGACTCCAGCCTTATTACCAAATCTTCAAAACGGGCTTCATAATTCAAAACTTTAACAGCATATTCAAATGGATAAAGCGATAGCAACATTCCTTCCCGGTCATACTTTAGCGTCATACCTCTCAATGGATATTCAGGTTTTTTATCATGAAATAGCTTAAAGCCATAACGTTTAATCAGAAAATCGCTAAAAGCATAGGCGAGCATCATAGCCGAATCTGTCTTTCCTAAATTAAGCGCTTTACAATACAATTCGAAACCAAATCCATCCTCAACCGCCTGATCCAGATTTAATGGATGATTTATTGGAGACTCAACCTTTCTGTCTAGTTTGTTAGCAACAGCAAAGCCTTCAATCATTTTCAGACAGCCTTCAAGCATTTCGGGCTTTATAAAATCTTCATCATATCTTTCATCAAAATACTCGGTAGAAACGATCTCTTTAAAAGGTGTTTCCTGATCAGTTTCATTTTGATTTTTTTCGCTTTTAGCAGAAAATAGTTTTTTAAAGAAATTCATAGCTACGTTAATTTATACAACTAAGATATTAATTAATCGCAGCATTCAGCTATCAATTATGTTCAATATGCCAGTTCCCCTAATTTTTCATTACTGGCTCATTTATCATCTCTGCGATCACTTAGCTCATTGATCGAAACCCTCGCTGAAAAATTCCGCAAGGCTTATATCCAATGCCGATAGGACCTTGAGCAAAGACGAAAAATTCAGATCTTCCCCATTCTCATACCGCCAGAGCTGCGTGCGGTTAAGGTCATGCTTAAAAGCAAATTTTTCATAGTTGCGTTCCCCTTTAGCTTCCCTAAGGAAACGAATCCGTTCGCCAACCAATTTTAAAACCTGCTTAATATTCTCGCTGTTCTGATCGTTTTTGGCTCTACTCATAGGATAAAGTAAACCAAAATGATGCGCCAAAGGTACTTCTAAAAAGAAACATCATATTAGATACATCTTATAAGAAACAAAATTGTATCTTTATTATGTTTCAAATACCAATAAAATATGGAAAAGGAGGACATACTAGATATCCCGATTGAAAAACTTGGTTTTAGTTCTAATTTTCGCAGGGCTTGTGATACCATGAATGTCAGCACGCTAAACGACATCACATCTGTTCTGCCTGAACAACTGATAAATAAAAAAGGATTTAGTTACAGCTGGTTGGGGGAACTCAGCGCATACTTAGATAAGAAAGGACTGTTGCATTTATTGCAAAGACCATAGGAAAAAAATTTCGGTTGATCCGCTGGATCATGCGCTGCAATAAATCCCGCACACGTGCAGCTGTATGCTGATCAATACTGTAGAATTCTTTGCTCAAGCTTCCGGGCGAAATTATGACTTGTCTTTTGCTTTGAAAATAACCGGCAAAACCTTTGAAAATGGACTGGAGGTTCTGCGTGGCGAAAACACTTTCTTCGTAGAGTAACCGAATCAGGCAGGACAGGTGTGCGACTGACATCGCTAGCGGTATCTTGGGCACTGCCACTGCATTTTTATTACATGCAGATTTTTTAGTCAGCAAAATCTCTTCCTGCAACCAATCCGTTATCATTGTTTTTAATGGAGGCCATGTATGGTCATATGCTAATTTTTTTACTTCAGGCGATAAAAAAACTTCTGCTTTCTGCTCAACCAAATACCTGAGTTTCTCGTGACTGTCTTTCAAATCGCCAATTGCAATCCCCACATAATCTTGGTAGTAAACAAGAAAAGTAAGATTATTAAAATTTGAACGAACAAGCAGAGAAACAAGTGATGTCTCTGCGTCTTCTGAATCGTAATCAATTGAAGATAATCGCTTAACTACATATTCGAAATAATGCAGCGAGCAAAAATTAAATTTTATTATATCAGTATCTTCAGACATCAAATCGAACCATTTTACGAGACAGGTAATTAGAGAAGCATTCAGGTTGCTTGCCTGCAGTCTTTGCCGGATATAACTGATACTGTTGGAAAGTTGACACATTAACCTTTGATGATACATTAAAGGTGCCAATACATTTTCATTGAAATAGTTTGAGTAATATTTTCGCAAATGGTCGATAAGCTCTAAAAGCTTACTTTGCGGAACTATAAGTTTTTCGTCTATTTCTAACCTATATAAGTTATCAGAAATATTTGTGATCACCTCGAGGTGATAATGAAAATAACGCACCAGACTATTTTCTGGTATATCGGAAAATATAACCTTTTCCCATGCCCTATGAATTTGACTAAAGCATTTTTCAATATCAATCTGAACTATTCTATTGCTGTCGGAATATTTCTGTTCAAATAATATTTCTTCTATATCCTTCAATTCATTTTTAAGCATACCAAAAAAATTTCCCGGTGCGTTAGTTAACCGTTCTCTTATTGGTTGACAATATGAGAACTTGAAATGATTGTAGTTGTCATAGTAGTCGTGTCAGTCTCAATTCTCTTACCATGTTTAGTTAGAGATTTGTACTGTGTAAGAACTTGCGTGCTTTTTTTCGGAAGTCTGTTTGATTTCATATAATTTTAATTTTTAATGTTAAATTAAGAGTCTAAGAATTAATCATATAATTTATTACAGATTCAAGTGAATTCGTAGGTAAAACATTAGCTGTGATGATAGATTTGATAAGATTGAAGTTCAGTCCGCTGACGATAAAGACAATAATAATCCACACTTCATTTTGGGTGCTTTTTATAGCGTATGAGTTGGCGATAATATACTATCAACTAGAATCCCTGGAAAGGCCGCTGATATACGTTGTGTTTTACAGCATAAATATTGCGCTATTTTATGCTTGCCTTTTAGTATTAAATTTTACTTTAAAAGGATCGAGACTTAATTACCTCAAAGGTTTCTTGTCATACTTGGGATTGCTTGTCCTTTACCTAATTATGAAAGGCTTAGCTGATTATTCGCTGGGAAATCCCCAACCTTCGCAATACAATACATTTATATTTATCCACAAGTTTTTTCCACGAAATATTGCCCGGGCTGTATACTTCACCTTGTTAGCAATATTTTATTGTTCAGCGAAGTATGCTACCCAATATAAGCGACAAGTATTGGAAGCAGAAAAGCGTCAATTACTTATTGAAAAAGACAACGCAGAGCTGGAAACTCAACTTACCAGATCACGCAACGCTTACCTCCAACAACAGATTAACCCGCACATGCTTTTCAACGCACTCAATTTTGTTTACAACAGCACACAAAAATATTCAGATGATGCCGCGCAATGTATCTGGCTGTTGTCCGAGATCATGCGGTTTAGCCTGGAAGAAGCAGATCCTGATGGAAAGATTAAACTAGGTAGAGAAGTTGAACAGATCGATAACCTCATCGCGATCAACCGCTACCGGTTCAAAGAACCCTTACATCTTAATTTGCAGAGGGCTGGTGATTTCGCTAGCTATAAAATAATCCCCCTTATCCTGCTTACGCTGACTGAAAACGTGTTCAAGCATGGGAACCTGACAGAAGTTAATTCACCCGCCGTCCTGAAATTGACAGTAGACGAAAATGGATTGTTAACTTTTTACAGCCGGAACCTGAAAAAATCAAAAAACGAACATCCCCGCATGCGGAAAGCAGTAGGCCTACAAAACATCCGGCTGCGCCTGGATGCACTTTATAAATGCAACTACCAGCTGCAAATCGATGAGCCCGGGGGCTTTTACGAACTCAATTTAACGCTTCAATTATGAACTTAACCTGCTATATTATTGATGATGAATATCATTCGATAGAGATACTCGAAAAATATATCAACCAAACGCCGGGCCTCGAACTTGCCGGCAGTTCTACTAATCCGCTGCTAGCGCTCGAAGAACTGTGTAAGATTACCACACCTGATATTATCCTTTTAGATGTCGACATGCCCCAACTCAATGGCCTTGATGTGGCTGACCTTATCGGCTCTGCAAGCAACATTATTTTCACAACCTCCTACCGGGAATATGCGCCGGAAGCCTTTGAGAAAAACGCATTAGATTACCTGTTAAAGCCTATCAACTACACCCGGTTTTTAAAGGCGGTTACCCGGGTACGCTCAAACATCAGCAGTGCGAGAGATCAGGCCAGTATTAATCCATTCTTTTTTGTTAAAAGTAACGTCAAAGGTAAGTTTAACCGGATCACGATCTCGAAGATTCTTTATATTGAAAACATTGGCAACTATATCATTATTCATATGAATGATGAAAAAGTGACCACTTACCTTACTCTGGCAGAAGTCCTTTCCAAACTGCCCACCGAAAGTTTTTCCAGGATCCATCAGTCCTATATCATCAACCATGCAGTCATTAATTCTCTGGAATACGGCCAGGTAAGATTGACCAGGGAGGTTAGCATCCCAATCGGTAGCACCTACCGCACATCCTTCCGGGAAAAAATTCAGCCAACTTTACTGATTAGTAAAAGGGACAAAAGCGATCGCTAACTCAAAGATTTTTCGCGGGCCCTGAGCGAGGCCATGTACTTTTGCAGGCAATAATAAACCAGCAATTCCTGCTGCCTCTGGTTGACGGAAAAAGTCCGGTTCAGTTGCATATGTACCAAATTTGCCAACAGCTCCATTTTTTTATCCTTCGAATATTTTTTTGTAAGCTCATTTAGAACCGACATTTGCTTTAAAACCGGCGAAAGATGTTTTGATAAAGCGCAGCTTTCGGATAAGTCTGCCAAAACCGATTTCATTTCCCGGTACTTGACATCCATTGCAACTTTCAAGGGTTTACCGCCATTAAACTCAGCCATAAAGCGTCCGGCTATCTTTGAGAGGTATTCCGTGATAGACGCCAGAGACGGCAAAAAACAAGTAATCATGTGATAGGCCGTAAACATCGCCTGTTCAAATTCGCTAAGTTCAAGCGTTCTTTTCCGCCTTAAGGTTAAGACAGCTGCTGCAAGATTACTCCCTGCGTAAAAAAGGTACTCAACCTCTGTTATGAGCGCAGCGCCATACCGCTCAATCTCCCTGCGGTAGGTATCTCCCTGAAAATCCCGGATGAGTTTCTCATGTCCTGATGATTCAATTTTTTTACGCAAGGCTACTATTATCGCTCCCAAATCATCTTCGGCTGCCATTATACGCAGGCGCAGGTGATAACCATTTTCGTTATAGCGGATGAAAAACCACTTTTTGATCCGCTTTTTCTGACTTTTGATAAAAGGGAAGATCACGTTCGTAAGGATTTCATCCGAGGCACGGGGGATACAAAAAATTTTAAAGTATAACCAGCCGCTTCCCAGTAAAAAATCACGTTGCTTTTCGCCCTTGATAGAGATATTTTCCTTTTTAAAAGGCTTATAAATATTATTCTGGTGAGCCAGGAAAGCGACCATTTGTCCGGCAACCGGCTTTTTACCAGCAAGTACAGACCTGTCAGGCAATAGGTATTCCTGAATCGTCACGCGCTTTGATCCTTCAATGCACTGCAGGAAAAACCTGGCTTCAGCAGGGTCGGCCAGATCAAACACCAGTTGCTGATCTGTTTCCCCCAAAGAGATGTGACGAGGCAGATGATGCTTTTTGCGGAAGATATCCAGGGCTTGAACCAAAACCTGATTATCCTTTATGGATAAGTGTGCGATATCAGCATCCCTGAAAACCCATTTGGCGAGGCAAAGAACAACTTTTCCATAACAAACCCGTGGATAATAATTCAGGCCCGGGAAAAAGTTTTCAAGACTAAATGAAAGTCCTGCTTGCAGGCTCTGAAACTGCAGATCACATAAAAGCCTGAAAACCGGGGAATGGTTATTGCGAAAATTATAGGCAGTTGCCAGGCGGGGTATTACCCTCTTGTTCAATTTAGCGGATTCCAGTATCAGTTCCTCTCCCTTCAGGGAAAGCAGGAGATCTGCTGGAAGCACAAGGTTTTCAGCCGGCTGCGAAGAATATACATTAAGTGGCACCTCATGATCATAAATCGGTCTGCGGCGATTGATATTATCTACATGGCTATCAGACTGCTGCGCGATATCGGCAAAGACAATATCGGGATTCGCTACAGCTTCAATTTCAGCAAGTTCACGGCATAGCCGGTATACGCTGTCACTAAAACATGAAAACCTGCCGATAAGCGCGGTGGCAGTAACTCCGCCCGAACTCTCCATAATCAGGTATTCTCCTGTCGAGCGGTACATCAGTGCCTGCGTCTGCGGCAAAGGCAAACCAGGTCCTACTTCATTTTCAAGCCTGGCCACATCATCTTCTCTGATTTGTAAGGGCGCCCAGGGGTCGCGGAGGGTATCCCCTACCCACAGTCTGAAGATAAACTGCTGCGTGGAATGCCAGGCAAGGCTCCTGTTTTTTTCTTTACCGTTAGCAAACGGCATATTCGCTAAGACATCCTGCTCAGTCATGGACGGTTCCATATCCGCATAATGCAGGCCGCTATCGGGATCCAGCGCCAATAGCAAAGGCACCTTTTCCTGATCAAAGCGAGACCGGAAATCCCGGATAAAGCGTGACAGATCAGCAGGCTGCTCCACCACGTTTAATAACTGTAAAATACGGATTGCACGGGAGAGCTCTTCCTGTTGGGCGCTATCAGGCCCTCCAACCTTAACCGGCCTTTCCAGGGCTGCATAAAAGGGCTGTTCTTTGTTAAGTTTTGGATCAGCCCCAATCCTGGTGATATCCCGGGCCAAGGCCGATAGGGATACACCTTCTGATAAGGCGGTTTTAGTATTATCTCTCCAGAAATCTTTCCAGCCGGGTAAGCCGGGGAAATCCTGAATCAACTCCTGATCAATGACTCCGCCCTGACTGGCAGCAAATATAGCCTCTGCATCAAGCAAAAAACCAATGTAATCTGCTGCTTCTTCTTCCGAACAGTCACCACGCTCAATCACCCAGCTTAATGCCATTTTTTTTGACACCTTTTTTGAAGCTAAAAATGCAAGCAGATTCACATTGAATTTTTCGGCAGCTATACCCTGGAGGGAAAAGTTAAACTTGCCCCGATCATCCAAAGCTGATTTCGTGTAGCGCAAAACATCATTAAACCTGTACAACATCGGGTTAACCATCAACGTTTCAGCCAGATCGCTATCCGCCCTGGTTCTCAGTTCCCTTAACATTGCCTGGTCTGGCAACAGGTGAAGTAGCGACTCATCTGCCCCAGAGAGCCTCACCTGACCACCGTTTCCCCAGTTTAGCAAAGTAAAAGACGAAAAGCTACCGAAGGGTGTAGACCTGAAACACATCCGGTTGTAATATTTAGATAGGGTATGCTTCTCCTTATCTGTTAACCTGTCAAAATCAAATTCCTTTTTTTCCAGCAAGTGATAAAACCCGGCACTCGCCAGAAATACTGCATTCAGGAAAGCCTGCTCCTGAAGTACCTCTGGCAATCGCGAAAGATCATAACCACTGAAGCTATAATAAGGTGCCCTTAAAAATACCTTTGGTAAAAACCGGTAAACCATAGACCCGCTTTCTTTCATCTCATCCTTGTTTAAAAGGGTATAATACCCATCTCATACTGTTTTAACTTTTCTAATCCCCATTAATTTGTTTCATAATTCGTCTATCATGAAAACAATCTTCAAATTAACCGTGCCGCCACTGCTCGTACTGTTATTTAGTTATGCGGCGTTCAGTAAACTCTTCACCATTACAACTTTTGATGAGCAGCTCCACAACCAGGCTTTTCCAGGCTGGCTGGCAGATTTTCTATTGTATTTTTTGATCCCGGCAGAACTTGTTACCGCTCTGTTGCTATGTTTCAAAAGGACCGTGATACTTGGTCTGCTGGGTTCAACTTTACTGCTGCTAGCTTTCACCGGCTACATCGCGCTTGTACTGGCAGGTTATTTCAGCAAGACACCCTGCAGCTGTGGCGGAGTATTAAATGGCCTCGGATGGAAATCGCACCTCATTTTTAACCTTGTATTCACCACACTAGCGATAACTAGCTTAACTATTCACTTAAAGCAGGAGGTCCGTGACAAAGAGTAATCAACAGACCCGGATATTGGTCCTATCCAATACAGCAAAAATCAACCGATCAAGAGACCATCTAACCAGATCGACTTCATTTATCCTCCCTTAGGGAGATCATTTTAAAAAACTAAATACTATGTTAAAAAAATTCAACCTTGGCCTTGCAGCCCTTGTATTGGGGTTCGGCCTAACCATTACCACCAGCGCATTCAAATCTGCCAAAGCAGATATCCAGTGGAATTTTGTTGGCACCCAGCTATCCGACGCAACAGATGGCCATAAATATTCTACTACCATGAGTCCGCCTACCAGCTGTAATTCGGGCACTGCAGCACCTTGTTACCTGACTACACCGGAAACGATCGATACACAGGAAAAGCTGACCCAGTACATTGAGGATACTTACGGCAGCAATGCAGCTGATGTAAGGGATGGAGCTCCAGCCAAACGTGCACTGTAAGAGGAAAAGGGCCTGGTTAAATCATCCAGGCCCTTTGTTTACCGCTCATTCTGGACCATTCCCGTTAACGCAATAATATCTTCAGGCAGCGGCAGTGCATACCGCTTATCATTTGGTGTCAATGAGTAATCAATCCCCCCTGTGGTACGCTTCAGCACAATTCCTCTACCATCAGCATTCAAACGCTTAACATCCATCCACCTCAGCCCCCTCATTACCAGCTCTTTCCTTCTTTCGCTTAATACTATATCCAGTGCTACTGCTTTATCACTTGCTACTAAAGGCACAAATGTTCCGGTTTTAAACCTGGTCACCAAAAGCTTGTTCAGGGTTTGCATGCCAAGGTCTGTTTTTCCGTTCCTTACCTGACACTCGGCAAGCGTGAGGTACATCTCATCGCTGGCCAGGCCGAAAAAAAGTGCGGGCTGGAAATAGGTGCCTTTAAAATAATAAGCGCCACCGCTCTCAAAATAAAATATCTGCTTTCTTAAGTCATCAGCCTGGTAGGCCTGCAAAAGCTGGGGAACAATCTTTGCCCTGGTGCTGCTTACAATGGTTGAAGGCGGAACAAACGTGTTAAAAACCACTTCAGGATTAAAAAGCGCCACCGGATAGCGGTCTGCTTTATTGAATTTATTGTAATCCAAAAGCACCCCATTAATGCGAAGGCAGGAATCTGCATAATTTTCAGCTGCCTGATAATCGCCCATGTATAAAAAAGCACGCGCCAGAAGCCCATAGGCACTCGCTTTTGATGGCCTGGTTGCACTTAATGCTTTCTCTGGCAAAAGCGGTACCGCAGCTTTTAGATCAGTGAGTACCTTTAGGTAACCTTCCTGTACGGTAGCCCTTATAGAGGGGGTATTGAAATCGGCATTGGGTCGCAAAGGGATACCCAGATCTGCAGTAGATGAAACCTGGTAAGCCTTTGCCCAGACACCCAGCCCCTGCAAAAAGCACTTGGCGCGGTATACCAGTGCCTGACCTTTTACATTATCAAACCCAGCATCCCTGACAATTGTGGATGCTTCCAAGCCCTCCAGTACAGCATTGCATGAATATACAGCTTTATACAAATAAGCCCAATCATTGCTTCCCGGTTCAAAAAGATTATCCTTTTGCCAGCTGTACATCCTGCGCTCATATTCGCTTGGCAGTGCCGCAAGGTCGGCGTCGGTAAGATAATAATCATCAGCCGATATTTCCGCTGAGATCAAATCGTTGGCAGTCAGCACCCCGAAATTATCCATCAGTGCCTGGAAATCGACCAGGGTTGAAGGTATCACCAGACGCCGATCGGGTTTTTCATCCAAAAGCTGCTGACAGCCTGAAATCCCAACAAATATAACAGCCAGTAATAGGCAATATCCCAAATAGTTTCTCTTTTTCATGATCATAAATTTTAAAGGCTCGCCCTTAAGCCGAAAGCCAGGGTTTGGCCCGGAGGTAAGTTAAAGCTACTCGTTACATATTCAGGGTCGAGTTGGTGTTTATTTGCCCTGTAAATGATCCCAACGTTAGCCAGGCTGGCAAATACATTCAGCGTTTTTAAACCGATTTTTTTTGCAAGGGATCTATCAAAAGCATAATCGAGGTTGATGTATTGTATCCGGATATGGTCACCCCTGTCAATGAGTACTTCAGCAAAGCGGTAGAAAGATTCCCTGCTGCTTGAAATGGGATAGGGCATTGAGGGCACCTGGGTAAAAGCTTCATCACCCGGACTTTTCCAGCGGTCACTAAAATCGGCATGCCCACTACCGCTTGCAAACAGACTGGTATAGTCAATACCCCTGCGCCTGAAATAATAATCAAACTTAAAACTGAGCGCTACAGACAGGGTAAATCTCTTAAAACCAAAGTCGTTTACCATATTGCCGAAATACCTGGGCAGCGCAGAACCGTGAAAAACCAGGTCAGTAAGTTTTGTACCGCTGATGATACTGCTGTACGCCTTACTGGGCTGGCCATTTACAAATCCCATCGGTTCGCCCGTAGCGGAATCGAGGCCCTCCCAGCGGTATGAGAAAATCGAATATACAGGCAAACCTTCTACACCCGAAACCACTGCATTAGACTGCAAAAAATTGCTCCCTTGTACCGATGGAAGGTAATACTTAGCTATTTTATCGCGGTACCAAGAAAGGTTAAGCGTGGAACTCCAGGTTAAACCGCCCTGCAAAATCCGGCCACTCAACTGCAAATCCACACCGCTACCTTTAATTCCGGCAACGTTGCGCAATACCGTAGTTCCTACCCCGGTGGTATAATCTACCGGGTACACCCCGAAAAGATCAGACGCATGTTTGCTGTAATATTCTACACTCCCCGAAAGCCTCCCTTTCAGCAAACCAAAATCCAGGCCTACGTTCAGCATCCTAACCGATTCCCACCTCAGCTCAGGGTTGGCATATTTGTCAAAAATGGCATATGGCGATTGCGTGTAAGGTGAATTAACCTGGTAGCGGATGGTATTCACTCCGCTCATGGAAGGATCGGCATTGCCACTGAAACCCAGGGTGGACCTTACTTTCAGCTGGTCTACAAATCCCAAATTGAAAAAAGACATCCTGGAAATATCCCAGGCCACTCCTACCGACCATAAAGGTTTCCACTTATCATTGGTAGCAACACCAAAGAGGTTAGAAGCATCGGCCCTTGCGCTTGCCGAGAGCGTATAGGTATCTTTAAACGTATAGGCCATATTCACGAACTGCGAAAAGTAATTATTGGCCACCTGGCTCAGCCCGTTACCATCAGGAATGTAAGCCAGACTTCCGCTAACCGAGTTGGGGAAAGTGCGGGTATAATCAATCGGCCCTGTGGTGAGCTTATCGGTATCTACACCATACATCCTGCCCGATACCCCTGTTGATTGTGCCTTCCTCCACTCTACCCCGATCAAAGCATCCAGCCGGTGCGAAGACCATGCCCTGTTAAAATCAAGCTGTCCCCTATACTGCTCAGACCGCAGGCGCCCCTCGTTCCTGTCAACAATAGCGCCTATTGGAACAGGATAACTTACTACCCCACCGCTGCCTAATTGCGCAAAACTATTAATCAGGTTCCGGGTGTAATAACTTCCCAGCTGCTGCAAAATTTCCCTGTTGGTCCGCTGCTCTTCGATATTGTATTTAAGCGAAGCTTTAAAACCCAGTGGCAGTTTATAACCCAGATCGAAACTGGCCACCAGGTCAGTAAGCCTGGTTACATTATCGGTGTATTGATTATCCAGAAGCGGGTAATATGACCAGTCCAATAGCTGTGCTATTGCTGGCGAGGAAAGATAACCAGAGCGATAATTTTTGGTTATGGGCAAAGGGTTTCCGTTAGCATCGGCAAAGGCAGCATAAGGATAAAGTGAAGATGTACTCAATATGCCGCCAATGCCCGGCCGCCCCGCTCTAACTTTGCCTCCCGTATAGCTGAACACGGTATTCAGGTTCAGGTTGCGCAGCAGCGCAAAACTGTTGCTCAGTCGCAAGTTCTGTCTCGCGTTCTCCCCATCCAGATTATCTATATTTCGGTTATAGCCTGAAGAAACCAGCCAGGAATGCTTTTCACCCCCTCCCGACAGCGAAAGTGCATATTGCTGGTTGACTCCGGTTTTGTACACATAGCGGTCAAAATCTTCATAAACATCGTGTGCGGCAAAGCCTGTCTTGGCTAGTGCCAAATCAGTATCAGACAATTTACCCGAGGCATTCAAAATCAGCAGCTCTACAAATGGCGTTAAGGCAGACTTCTGCGAGGAATTAATCTGGCTGGTATAATAACCCTTGCCGAATAAAAACTGCTCTACATCAAGTGCATCGGCAGAGGAAATACGCTGCTCGTAACGCAGATCAGGCTTCTGCACAAAAGCCGAGCTAGCTGAAAAGCTGGCCGAAAGGGGCGTATTCTTCTTGCCTTTTTTGGTAGTAATCACAATCACCCCGTTTCCCGCGCGGGTACCCCAGATGGATGCTGCGGCAGCATCCTTTAAAACCGTTATGCTCTCCACATCTTCAGGATTGATATTTGATAAATCACCAGAATAAGGAAAATCATCCACCACAATCAGCGGATCTCTTGGCCCGCGGATGGTACTGGTACCGCGTATAGAAAACTTCCCCGTAGCTGAGGTACTCCTGTCAAAAGTTAGCCCGTTGCCGATGGCTTCCAACCTGTCGAGTAGGTTCTTACCTACCTGCTGATCCAGCCTGGTCTTATCCAGTTTATCAAAAGATCCTGTGGCCCGCGTCCTGTCCAGCACCTGGTAACCCGTGCTAACCGTTACTTCCCCTAACTGGTTATCCGCCGGAAGCAGGCTCACGACAAATCCCTTTGGCAGCGGAATAGAGACAGTAACTGCGTAGGCTTTAAACCCCACCGCAGTGGCCACAAAACGGTAAGTACCACCAGGCACACTAACAGAAAAGATCCCGTTTCTATCTGCCTGTAATTTACGTACCAGCCCATCAGCACCCATAAGCTCGACATTGGCAGGAACGGCAATGCTATCAGCAGCACTTAAAATTTTTCCGCCAAAGACTACCTGCCCAAAGGCTATTACCGGGCAAAATCCCATCAAAAAAATTAGTATATATATTTTCGTCATTTCAATTCATTAGTTTAGTTTGCTTAATCTGGTCTCGGATCACCATTACCTCCATTTTTTTCTTCGCCGGACGCAGGCGCAGCCCGTACTGCCGAAGCCCCGCATTTACCTGCTTTAGATCAGCGGTTTCCCTAATCGCAATCCATATGCGATCACTGATCCCCGTTTCATTGATAACCGGAACCCTGTTCCAGGCGAAGTTTTCCAGATGATCGACTAGCACTTCGACAGAAACATTTTTCAAGCTTAACTTATTCTTATTGCCGCTATCATAATTGGGGCCACCCAAAACTCCCTCATCAACACTTCGGATCAAGCGAACCTCCGGACCATCAAAACGCTCAAGAACAAGGCAATCAGCCACTTCAGCTCCGAAACTGCCTACATATGGAGAATAGGTATTCAGGTCATCCAGCATCATGGGGTACAACCTGGCAGATAACCATTCAGGTACCACAAACTCATAATTGTAGTTATCACCAGTAAACCCCAGCGAATCCGCCCCTAAATACCTGATCTGTTTATCAGAAAATCGCTGCCCCTCTGCACGCTTCAGCACCCTGCCAACAGTACCATAAAGGCTAAAAAAATCAGTATTGGTAAAAGCACGCCCCACCAGCACGCCTGAAGATTTTGACTTTCGAAATTGCGTACCGCTGGCCAACCCTGAAACCCGCCCTTTAGTCAACAGGCTATAGCGAACCAAACTGTCAGCAGGAAAATCTGCTGAACTGAACAAAGGCAAAGCCGGATCAATATTCTTTTTATTGACGAACCTATAACCCTCACCCGCCATAGCCTGTAGCAACTTCTCTTCCTCCAGTTCCTCCTCGCCTGTTATCGCCAGCACCCTGCCCTCCCTGCCGATCCATACATAGTGGGGTATGGTACGGTGTGGAAACATTTTATTCAGCACTGTATCGGCAAATACAGAAATAAAAGCTTCGCCATATTCTTTTCTCCTTTTCTGCAAAAAAACCTTTGCCCTACCTACAGGTTCGTTATTCACCAGGATCACCTGCAAATCGTTCTGATATTTCTCCTGCAACATTTTCATTTTCGGGAAACTGGTAATACAGGGTACGCAATAGCTCGCCCAAAAATCCAGGATCACCAGCTTACCCTTAAAAGCAGAAAACAGCACCGGCTTAAAATTGCGCCCGGCGCTATCAAGCCCCGAAACATTCTGTATCACTACCTCCAGCACCGGCTGTCCGATCACTATCCCAACCTTACCCGAAGCCGTAGAAGTAACCGATATTTTATTATCCTGAGCATAGCCCCATAAAAAAGGACATAGCAATAGCAGGAAGCATAATTTCAGCTTCATTTTGATTGATTTAAACCGTAAAAAATTAGAAATTAAACTGTAATCTGTCCTTAAGCCTCCGAACCAAGCCCATTAGTCTCACCCTGCTCAACCAACGTCTGTACCGCTCCGACCAGTTCGATCAGCCCATCGAAAACCTCACCGACCTCCTGTTCACTGATACCCAGTTCCAGAAAACCTTTTTTATCATTAAGGACATATCCTTGAAACACCTCCAGCAGCACAAGTTTCACCTTTTCTAAACTATAACTTTCACAAAATACCTCAAGTGCCTGTTGGGCTGATTTTAAAGCAGGTTTTCCAGAAGAATATAAAGGTGAACTCATTGAATCGATGTCAAAAAGCTTTAATGATTTTTTTTAGCGCCAGAAGCTAAAGCCCAAAAGCAAAAAACAGGGCAGGCTGCATTATTAAAGAACCCATAAGAATCATTAACCATTTAGGTCCCGCCTGCCCTGCCATCCCTCAAACAGGATTCTTAGGCTTAATAGCATACAGCCAGTCAAAAGGAAACTTTTCATTTGCGTCCATACGCTCCGGTTTACATTTTGTAGGGAATAATCTTTTATCAATCCTTGAAGTGATCACAATTGATGGCGGTTAATTTGTTCGTTTTCATAAACGGTAATTTTATGTAAAACGATGTACCCTAAAAGCAAGTGGAAACCAGATTGGTGAGACACCAATAAGACGAACTCCAATGCTTTTGAGTGAGGTACCGTCAAGAACCATTCAAGCCGAGGCTTGAGTGCTGCAAAAGACTAACATGAAGTCCGCCCTATTGAATATAAAATATCGCGGAGATAGCAAAATTTAATGGTCTGGGCGAACTCACGATCATCTCATGTAGAAAGCTTAGCCCGAAACAAGGTGGATAGTTTCAGTGAAATACGCACCATATCTACAGAAGAATATCAGCAGATCAAAAGGGAATACGAAAATGCTATTCTAAGGCTCGAAGCGGAACTGAAAGAGATTAGCCAGCTGGTAGATCAACACCTTTTTCCACTTGATCCTAATTAATCGCAGCATTCAGGCTAATCAATTTTGCCAAAGAAAATCAGCAAAACAAAAAAGCTCCAGATTTCTCTGAAGCTTTCGATGTGCACTCGTAGGGATTCGAACCCCAAACCTTCTCATCCGTAGTGAGATGCTCTATCCAATTGAGCTACGAATGCGTTTCCGTATCGTTAACGGACTGCAAAGGTATGAGTTGAGTTTTTAATTTCCAACTATTTTAGAGAAAAAAAATAAAAAATTTCTTTGCAAATGTTGCTTTAGGCACTCAAAACATCATTAATTGCTTTAAAATCAGGCAATTCATGCGCATCTTCTAAAACTTCAGCATAAGCAATTTTTCCTTCTTCATCGATCACAAAAGCCGCTCTTTTGGAAACACCTTTCAATCCGAACACAAATTCATCGTAAAATGCGCCGTAAGCAGCCGATACTTCTTTATTAAAATCAGATAATAACGGAAACTGATAATGCTGTACTTCCTTAAACTTTGCTAATGAGAACGGCGAATCGACAGAAATACCAATTACCTGTGCATTAATTCCTTCATAATAGCTAAAATTATCCCTCATGGTGCATAACTGCTCGGTGCAGGTACCTGTAAAAGCCATTGGGAAGAAATGGATAATTACTTTTTTTCCTTTGAAAGCAGACAAAGACACCTCTGTTAATTCAGAGCTGTATAATTTAAAATCAGGGGCCTGATCGCCTATTTGTAATGACATATTATTTTTTTAATGTTTAATTATATAAATTGCTTAATTGTTAATCTATTAATAAAGGCAGCTAACTTATCACTTGATCATGGCTATCCGGCAGCATATTTTACATTTGCCCTTTTAAAATCGCCAATCCTTCTTCAAAACTATGTGGATTATAGCCTAAATCTTTAATTGCTTTATCCAGAATAAAACCTGTTCGTATCGGCCTTTTAGCTGTTTGATTTAAACTGGCGGAACTGATCTCGTGCAGAAAAGACTGATCAAGCGACCAATAATCGGCAACTTTTCGCACTAAATCTGCAATACTCATGTAATCTTTACCTGAGATATGGTAAATGCCTTGTGCGCGTTGCTCTACGGCTAAAATGCAGGCTTCGGCTAAATCTTCAGCAAGGGTTGGCATGCGCCACTGGTCGTTTACCACATTGATAGGCGATGCCTTTTCTAAAGCACCTTTGGCCCAAAGTACAATGTTGCTCCTGCTCATATCACTGCTGATACCATAAACCAGAATTGTTCTGATAATAGCCCAATGTACTTTCGATTGCTTCAATAAATCTTCTGACAACACTTTCGATTCGCCATAATAACTTACCGGGCATACCGCATCCTCTTCTTTATATGGCCCGTTAGCACCATCAAAAACAAAATCGGTGCTTAAATGAACCAGCTGGATATTTTTTTCCTCACAAATAGATAATAAGGTTTTAACCGCATCTACATTAAGTTGATGGCAAAGTTCCTTATTGGCTTCGCAAGTATCAACATTGGTCATGGCTGCTGTATGAATGATGGCATCGGGCTTATATTTTTCTATAACCTGCCTAACCTGCTCAGGATTGAGTATATCCATTTCGGCATATTCATATCCTGCCTTTACCGGATACCGGTTTACTCCTTTTGAAGTTGCAATGAGTTTTACCCTGCCTTCGGCAAGAACTTTTTCGGTTATTTTCTGCCCTAAAAGGCCATTACTGCCCGTTGTTAAAATGCTTTTCATCTGTACGATTTAGGTCCCGAAATTATCTATAAAAATACTGTTAAAAAATTTTATAATATATATTTAAAATTAAGTAAGAATAACTTAACTTTGCCAACCGAATTGGAGACCTTACAAACAGCTTTAATTCATTGACTGTAATAAATTTACTCACAACAGATATGCCTAACTTAGGAAAAATAGCACAAATTATCGGCCCAGTGGTTGACGTTAGCTTTGCTGATGATGCCCATCTACCTAAAATTTTTGATGCGTTAGAGATAACGAAAGAAAATGGACAAAAAATTGTTTTAGAAGTTCAACAGCACTTAGGTGAAGACCGTGTACGTGCAATTTCAATGGACTCTACTGACGGTTTAGTTCGCGGTATGAAAGTAGTTGATACTGGCGCTGCGATTAAAATGCCAGTTGGCGACCAGATTAAAGGTCGTTTATTCAATGTAGTTGGTGAAGCGATTGACGGTATCAACGCTGTTGATAAAACAGATGGTCGTCCTATCCACTCAACTCCTCCTAAGTTCGAAGATTTATCTACCGAAACTGAAGTACTTTTTACAGGTATTAAAGTAATCGATTTATTAGAGCCTTATGCAAAAGGTGGTAAAATTGGTTTGTTCGGTGGTGCTGGTGTAGGTAAAACGGTATTAATTATGGAGTTGGTAAACAACATCGCTAAAGCTTATGCTGGTTTATCAGTATTCGCAGGTGTTGGTGAGCGTACCCGTGAAGGTAACGATTTACTTCGTGAGTTTATCGAGTCAGGTGTAATCAACTATGGTGATGATTTCTTACACTCAATGGAAAAAGGTGGTTGGGATCTTAACGCTGTTGATACAGAAAAATTAAAAGAATCTAAAGCAACATTGGTTTTCGGTCAAATGAACGAGCCTCCTGGTGCACGTGCTCGTGTGGCATTATCAGGATTAACTGTTGCAGAATATTTCCGTGATGGTGATGGCGAAGGCGCTGGAAAAGATATCCTTTTCTTCGTTGATAACATCTTCCGTTTTACTCAGGCAGGTTCTGAGGTATCGGCTCTTTTAGGTCGTATGCCATCTGCGGTAGGTTACCAACCAACATTGGCAACTGAGATGGGTTTAATGCAGGAGCGTATTACTTCAACTAAACGCGGTTCAATTACTTCAGTACAAGCGGTATACGTACCTGCGGATGACTTAACTGACCCTGCGCCGGCAACAACATTTGCCCACCTGGATGCAACTACAGTATTATCACGTAAAATTTCTGAGCTTGGTATCTATCCTGCGGTAGATCCACTGGATTCTACTTCACGTATCCTTTCTCCTGCAGTATTGGGCGATGAGCACTACAACACCGCTCAACGTGTTAAAGAAATTTTACAACGTTATAAAGAATTACAGGATATCATCGCGATCTTAGGTATGGACGAGTTATCTGAAGAAGATAAACTAACTGTACACAGAGCACGTCGTGTTCAACGTTTCCTATCTCAACCTTTCCACGTAGCTGAGCAATTTACAGGCTTAAAAGGTGTATTGGTTGACATCAAAGAAACCATCAAAGGTTTCAACATGATTATGGATGGTGAAGTTGACGAATATCCTGAAGCTGCATTTAACCTGGTTGGTAGTATCGAAGATGCTATCGAAAAAGGTAAAAAATTATTAGCAGAAGCGAATTAAGACAAGAGACATTAGATATGAGATGTGAGAAGAGATGAGTATCTCAAATCTCATATCTCAAATCTCAAATCTATTCAAAGATGAATTTAGAAATATTAACTCCAGATAAAAAAGTTTACGAAGGTGAAGTAACAGCAGTTACGGTTCCTGGTACTTTAGGTTCTTTTCAGATTTTAAAAGACCATGCCGCTATCATCTCAACTTTGGAAGATGGAGAAGTTATTATCAAAGCAAACAAAGCTGAAGAGCAACGTTTTTTTATTAAAGGCGGCGTAGTTGAAGCCATCCACAATAAAGTTGTTGTTTTAGCAGAAGGTGTTGCATAAAACATAACATGCAATTCTGATTTAGAAACGCATTAATAAGAAAAGCCTTTTCGATAAATTTCGGAAAGGCTTTTTTGTTTTAAAACAATATTACCAGTTTATTTCTAGGTAACAGCAACCCGAACGCCGATTTTATCGTATCTTTTATAGCTACTAATGATACACGAATATGCTTCCGGTTAAAAAAATCCTGATTTCATGCTTGCTCTTCTTTATCATTAATTTGGCAGAAGCCAAAGAATTCCGTTCTATTGCAGCTTATCTTGAAGTTTTCCCTAAAGCCATACCAAATGGAAAGGACGGCAACTGGCTCAAATCCGATCGCCTAAAAAACACCACAGCCTGGAAAAATGCCAATAAATTTAATATCCGGCTCGAAAATGGTTTTCAAGAATATGCAGATATTGCCGAACGCTCTGCTTTTTACCATTGGTTTCAGCACCAGACAGATTCGCTGGGCTTCGAAACGAAATGGAGTTATGCTGCTACAATTACTACCCGAAAGCTCGAAAAACTTTTAACGCAACCTGCAAAACTCTCCGGAATTACCAACCCCGAAATATGCGCGTTTGTTACCGAAGGCAGCCGCGTTATATTCGATGATATCTGGAAAAGCCTGAGATTACTTTATACCTCAAAACCCCTGACCGGGAAAGCAGCAGAAACCTGGGATGCAGATTTATTATTACAAGAACAAAAAATTATCGAACCTTATTATCAAGAGCTAAGTGCAGCTACCATTAAGAAACTGGAAAAGTTACTGCGCAAAGAAAATTTCTTTTCACGGTTAATGCCCGGTTATGAGTTCGAAGGTAACTTATTAAACCTTCGCGACAGGTGGTATTATGGTATGAAAATGATGCACTATCCAAACCCCAAATTCCCTTAACAGCTCCCCTGTTTTTAAGTAATTTTTGAGGTGATTTTTTAAAGTTTCAACAGCGTTTTAGTCATTTTAGGCAGAAAATCAGAAAATTTATAATGCAAGCATAATAATCATACCGTATACCGTTTTGATATTTAGTCTACGGCTATCGGCATTAAATCACTAATTACACTCCAATTAAGAATTATGTTTTGATTTTAAACAAAATACAAGAATTATATTCCGATTTAACTTTTTTCTGATTTCTCTTGCATATTAATGAACCAAAAACTAAATTGGTTTTATAAACAATAAGATAATGATGACGATCCAAAATCACACCTTTAATCCAAAAGCTTTAGCAGCAACAGTTGTTAGCGTGGTGTTGTTTCCTGTCATTTTACTTAACCTCCTACTCCTAAACCTTTTAGGCAATAAGCGGGCGCAGTTTAAATAGTAATTAAGAAACTAAATATACCTGAAGCGTCCCGATACAAACGGGACGCTTTTTTTAAATAACAAAACAGAGAGTATTATGAAATACTACAATTCTAATACGATTATTTACCTTGATGGAGCTTTTGAGAAAGCTGTAAACAGCAGCACTGATCTTTATGGTCAGTCGTTACATTATGGTTATGCAGCTTTTGAGGGCATTAGATCTTATAAAACACATAATGGCAACCGTATTTTCAAGGCTGCTGCCCACTTTGATCGTTTAGAGCGTTCCTGCCAATTGGCTAACATCCCCTTCCCCTGGGATAAACAGGAATTAATTGATGCTACATATAAATTACTTCAGTTAAATAAACTGAAAGATGCCTATATCCGCCCTTTGGTTTTTTGCCATCCCAACATGAAACTCAATTCGCCAAGTGGTGTTTCGATCATGATTTGTGCCTGGGAATGGGACGCTTATTCGGGCAATAAATTATTAAAATTAACGGTTTCCGATTACGAAAGACCAAATCCTAAATCGAGCCCTATGGAAGCTAAACTGAGTGGAAACTATGTAAACTCTATTTTAGCCACTACTGCCGCCAACATTAAAGGTTACGACGAAGCATTATTGCTTGATATGCATGGCTTTGTTGCAGAAGCGTCAGGTGCCAATATTTTCCTTGAAAAGGATGGCAAGCTGTATACACCTTCTTTAGGCAATATTTTACCAGGTATTACCCGGGCAACAGTTAAAGAACTTTGCACAGTATTAGATATCGAATGCATCGAAAAAAAGCTTACTGTCGAAGATTTAAAGAATGCCGACAGTGCCTTTTTATGTGGAACCGCGACAGAAATTGCAGGTATAGCCTCTATTGATGATATCGTTTACCGCCCTTTATGGCGCGAATCAATCGGCTACACCATACAACGGGCCTATAAAAATCTGGTATTGGAGAAAGTGAATTACGAGGTAATTATATAGACCGAAGTCGGAAAGTCAGGAGTCCGGAGTCTAAAAAATAGAGAAATAAACAAAAATAGTTCTTTGCATTTTTTAATAAGTTAGTATGTTTGTGATTCGTAGAAAACATGAATTTAAACACAAGCATTATTAGCAACCTAATTATTGTCATTTCTCAGCAGAGAGGTGGATATCGTTGCGTATAATAAAAATATACAAAATCGAAACCGCCTCCGAAACGAGGCGGTTTTTTTTTGCCTCAAAAAAGTACAACTAACAGAACCAGAATATACATTTTAAACAATGAGCGAATTAAACAAGTACAGTAAAACATTTACACAAGACCCAACACAACCGGCGGCGCAAGCCATGCTTTACGGAATCGGCTTAACCGATGCTGATATGGCTAAAGCACAAGTCGGTATTGCAAGTATGGGTTACGATGGTAACACCTGCAACATGCACCTGAACGACCTTGCAAAAGACGTCAAAGCAGGGGTCTGGAAAAATGATTTAGTGGGCTTGGTTTTTAATACTATTGGGGTAAGTGATGGTATGAGTAACGGAACCGACGGTATGCGTTATTCTTTGGTTAGTCGTGATGTAATTGCCGATAGTATCGAAACCATTTGCGGCGGACAATACTACGATGGTGTAATTGCCATTCCGGGCTGCGATAAAAATATGCCTGGTGCAATTATGGCTATGGCACGTTTAGATCGTCCTTCTATTATGGTTTATGGTGGTACAATTGCCCCTGGCCACTACAAAGGCGAAGAATTAAACATTGTATCGGCTTTCGAAGCTTTAGGTCAAAAAATCTGTGGTAATCTTTCTGATGAAGACTATCAGGGCATCATTAAACATACTTGCCCTGGTGCAGGTGCATGTGGTGGTATGTACACGGCAAATACCATGGCATCGGCAATTGAAGCTTTGGGTATGAGCTTACCTTACTCTTCTTCTAACCCAGCTATAAGCGAAGAAAAGAAACAAGAATGTTTAGATGCAGGTAAATACATCAAAGTTTTATTAGAAAAAGATATCAAGCCATCTGATATTATGACGAGAAAAGCATTCGAAAATGCGATCCGTTCGATTATCATTTTAGGTGGAAGTACCAATGCCGTATTGCACTTTATTGCAATGGGTAAAGCAATAGGTATCGAAATTACGCAGGATGATTTCCAACGCATGAGTGATGTAACACCTGTATTGGCCGATTTCAAACCTAGCGGAAAATACCTGATGCAGGATTTACACCAATATGGAGGTATCCCTGCGGTATTGAAATATTTGTTGAATGAAGGTTTGTTACATGGCGATTGCTTAACTGTAACCGGTAAAACAGTAGCTGAAAATCTGGCTGACGTAAAATCGATCATGGATTACGATCAAAAGATTATTCAAAAATTAAGCGAACCGATTAAAGCAACCGGCCACCTGCAGATTCTTTATGGCAACCTGGCCGAAAAAGGCTCTGTAGCTAAAATCAGCGGTAAAGAAGGTGAAAAATTTGAAGGCCCGGCACGCGTATTTGATGGTGAGCATGATCTAATTGCCGGTATTTCGAGCGGCCGCGTTCAGCCTGGCGATGTAATCGTAATAAAAAACTCAGGTCCGGTTGGTGCTCCAGGTATGCCAGAAATGTTGAAACCAACTTCAGCCATTATCGGTGCTGGTTTGGGTAAATCGGTGGCTTTAATTACCGATGGCCGTTTCTCGGGCGGTACACACGGTTTCGTGGTGGGTCACATCACACCAGAATCTTACAAAGGCGGTTTAATTGGCCTTGTTGAAGATGAAGACCGCATTTTAATCGATGCTGTAAACAACATTATTAACCTGCAGGTTAGCGATGAAGTAATTGCCGAACGCAAAAAGAACTATATACAACCTGCATTGAAAGTTACCAAAGGTGTGCTATATAAATATGCTAAAACAGTTTCAGATGCATCGGAAGGATGTGTAACTGACGAATAATAAAACAAAACATGGTTCTTGGAGACACGAACCACAGCAAAAAATCATCCCTGAGCTGAATTAATACTAAACAAAATATTATGCAAATAATTAAGAGTATTCAAAACAGGATTTATGAAATCAGGGGTGAAAGAGTAATGTTGGATTTCGATTTGGCAGTACTTTATGAAGTTGAGACAAGAGTACTAAATCAAGCAGTAAAGCGAAATATAAAGCGTTTTCCAGATGATTTTATGTTTCAACTCACGTCCATAGAGTGGCAAAATATGCTGTCACAAATTGCGACAGTACCCCAAGTTACAAATCCATCATCACAATTTGTGATGATGGCTAACATGCCACAAAATAGGACAGGCAAATATTTACCCTATGCCTTTACCGAGCAAGGTGTAGCCATGCTAAGTGGTGTTTTAAAGAGTGATAAGGCGATTAACATGAATATTGCCATTATGAGGGCCTTTGTTGATGTTCGGAAGGTTTTGCTAAAACAAAACAGCATAAATGAGCAACTAACAGAAATTAAGGAACGGATTGGAGAACATGATGTTCAGTTAAATGAACTTTATGATGCAATGGAAAATTTAATCGACGAAAAAATTGCTCAATTGAAATGGAAGGATAGAGAAAGAATTGGGTTTAAACTTAAAGAATAAAAGAACCGCAAAAACATAATTATGGAAACTGCACAAGATACAATACAACAAACCGGGGCGAAAGCAGAAACCTCAAAAACCTTTAAAGGCTCAGGCTCACAGGTCTTGTTGAATGGCTTAATCGAAGAAGGCGTAACCACCATCTTTGGTTATCCGGGTGGAGCAATCATGCCTATTTATGATGCCCTTTACGATTATGCCGATAAATTAGAACACATACTGGTTCGCCATGAGCAAGGTGGTATACACGCCGCTCAGGGTTTTGCACGCGCAAGCGGCGAAGTAGGTGTGGTATTTGCAACCAGCGGACCAGGCGCAACCAACCTGGTAACCGGTTTAGCCGATGCGCAAATAGACAGTACACCTTTAGTATGCATCACCGGTCAGGTATTTGCCCACTTATTGGGTACAGATGCTTTCCAGGAAACCGATGTAATCAACATCACTACTCCAGTTACCAAATGGAATTATCAGGTTACCGATGCCAAAGAAATCCAGGAGGTATTGGCCAAAGCTTTTTACATTGCTAAAAGCGGCAGACCAGGTCCTGTTTTAATCGATATTACCAAAAATGCGCAATTACAGATTGAGGAGTTTCCTGAATATGTAAAGTGTAACCATATCCGCTCTTACCGCCCGAAACCAAAAGTTAGGGTTGAGTTTATAGAACAGGCTGCAGCTTTAATTAACTCGGCTAAACGTCCGTTTGTATTGTTTGGCCAAGGGGTTATTTTAGGTAAAGCCGAAGAAGAATTTAAAGCCTTTATCGAAAAAGCTGGTATTCCTTCTGCCTGGACGATCATGGGCGAAGGTGCCATCCCAACTTCACACCCTTTAAACGTAGGAATGTTGGGTATGCACGGAAATTACGGGCCAAATGTTTTAACTAATGAGGCCGATGTAATTATTGCCGTAGGTATGCGTTTCGATGACCGTGTAACCGGCCGTTTAGATAAATATGCCAAACAAGCCAAGGTTGTGCATTTAGACATCGACCCTGCCGAAATTGATAAAAACGTTAAAGCCGAGGTTGGTGTTTGGGGCGATTGTAAAGAAACATTGCCGCTATTAACCAGCCTGGTTAACGAAAATAAACACGAAGAATGGGTTGCGAAATTCAGGGAGTACAACCAGCAGGAAATTGATCAGGTAATTACTTCTGAACTTTACCCAGCAGGCGATGAGATGACCATGGGTGAAGTATTACGCAACATCAACGAAATCTGTGGTGGTGATGCCATTATCGTTACCGATGTTGGTCAGCACCAGATGGTAGCCTGCCGTTATGCCAAGTTTAACAATACCCGGAGCAACATCACCTCTGGTGGTTTAGGTACCATGGGCTTTGGCTTACCGGCTGCAATTGGTGCCAAATATGGTGCACCTGATAAAACAGTAATTGCGATTATTGGCGACGGTGGTTTCCAGATGACTCCGCAGGAACTGGGAACAATTATGCAATTCGGTGCAGCTGTTAAAATCCTGATCCTGAATAACCGTTTCTTAGGTATGGTTCGCCAGTGGCAACAGTTATTCCACGATAAACGTTACTCTTTTGTAAACATTACCAGTCCTGATTTTGTGGCGTTGGCTAAATCTTACTACATCGAGGCCGCTAAAGTTGACGAACGTGCAAACCTGAGAGCAGCATTGGAAACCATGATTAACCACGAAGGTTCTTACCTGCTTGAAGTTATGGTTGGCAGAGAAAACAACGTTTTCCCGATGGTGCCACAAGGAATGAGTGTAAGCGAAATCAGATTGAAATAAGTTAAAAGCATAAAGCTTAAAGACTAAAGTTAGCGTAATCGTCATCTCGACTAAAGCGCAGCGAAACGGAGAGATCTTTTTAAAAAGATTTCTCCAAAAGGTCGAAATGACGAAAAGTTAAAAAGAAATTATCATGAGTACTGAAAACACAATTGAACATAAAATAGATAAGGCCGATTTAGAAGGTAAGCAGGAATACACCATTACGGTTTATGCCGAAAACCGCATCGGTTTATTAAACAGGATTGCGATTATTTTCTCTAAAAGAAAAATTAACATCGAAAGCCTTAACACCTCTCCTTCTGAAATTGATGGTATCCACCGTTTCAACATCGTCATTCACGAAAGCTATGAAGTTATACGGAAACTGGCCCGCCAAATTGAGAAGCAAATCGAGGTATTGAAAGTTTATTTTAATACCAACGACGAGATTATCTGGCAGGAACTGGCACTTTACAAAGTTTCTACCGATGAAATTGCAGAAAGAGTAACTGTTGAGCGTTTATTAAGGCAATATGGTGCCAGCGCTGTAGTGATTCGTAAAGATTATACTGTTTTTGCAGTAACGGGTCACCGCGAAGAGACTGATGCCCTGGTAAAAGCTTTAGAACCTTACGAATTAATTGAGTTTGTGCGTTCGGCAAGAGTTGCCATTATTAAAGACAGCGCTGGTTTCCACGAAAAATTAAAAGAATTTGAAGCTTTTGAACCAGGTGAAGAACTGGTAGAAAATGAGTTTTTAGATAAAGGACAGAAGATTTTTACAATGTAAAGCCAAAACGTCATTGCGAGGAGGAACGACGAAGCAATCTTTTTAAGAATTCAAAATGAGATTGCTTCGGCTCACACAACCCAGCCTCGCAATGACGATAAGTTTAGAATATGAAATGCGATAAAGCCATACCAGTTTTAAGAATATTCGATTACGATAAAGCTATCGAGTTTTACGTGAACTGGCTTGGCTTTAAAATAGACTGGGAACATACTTTTGATGAAAATGCACCCATTTACATGCAAGTTTCGTTAAATGGTATAGAATTACATTTAAGTCAGCATCATGGCGATTGTTCTCCGGGAGGAAGCGTATTTGTGGTTTGCACCGGCTTGAAAGCATTTCATAAAACCCTGATTGATAAAAATTACAAATACAACCGCCCCGGACTTGAAAAAACATTTTACGGTACATGGGCAGTAACTGTAAACGATCCCTTTTACAACAAAATTATCTTTAACGAAGAGTTAAGTGAAACTGAAAGCTCGGAGGCTAAAGACCAAAGCGAAAATACTAATTAAGCCAGAAAGCAACATGAACCAGATATTTGAATTTATTATCAACTCAAGAACGGCATTTATTAAGTTGCTTGATAGCTTAACTATCGAACAATTGAATAAAATTCCCGATGGTTACAACAACAACATCATCTGGAACTTTGGCCACATTGTAGTGAGCACGCAAACACTTTGTTATTTCCGTACCGGTATCTGGCCCGATGCAAGCGCTGTAAAGTTTAATGAGTTCTACAAAAAAGACACTAAACCAACTTATACTGTTAGCGAAGCAGAAGTAGCAGAGCTGAAGGCTATAGCTTTAACAAGTATTGAAACCATTAAAGCCGATTATGCAAAAGGAACATTTGCGAACATTACGCCTTTTTTAACGGCAACCTACGGTGTACAGTTGAACAGCATTGAAGAGGTATTGATTACCACCATCGGGCACGATAATGTGCACTACGGTTACGCCTCTGCATTAAAGAAGAAGATATAAAATAAAAAATCGGTGAAATCACTAAATCAGTGAAATCAACCAAAAAAGAAAATATAAACCCGATAATTAAATAGAAATTAACCAATAAAAACAATGGCAAATTATTTTAACACATTACCGCTTAGAGAAAAATTAAACCAATTAGGCGTTTGCGACTTTATGGACAGTGCTGAATTTTTAGATGGCGTAAGCGCACTAAAAGGTAAAAAACTGGTAGTTGTAGGTTGCGGAGCACAAGGCTTAAACCAAGGTTTAAATTTAAGAGACAGCGGTTTAGATGTTAGTTATACATTGCGTAAAGAAGCGATTGAAGGTAAAAGAGATTCGTGGAAAAATGCTACTGAAAACAACTTTAAAGTAGGTACCTACGAAGAATTGATCCCAACTGCTGACGTGGTAATTAACCTTACCCCAGATAAACAACACACTGCAGTGGTAAATGCGGTTATGCCTTTAATGAAAGAAGGTGCAACTTTATTGTATTCACACGGTTTCAACATCGTTGAAGAAGGTATGCAAATCCGTAAAGATTTAACTGTAATTATGGTGGCGCCTAAATGCCCGGGTAGTGAAGTTAGAGCAGAGTATGTAAGAGGTTTTGGTGTACCAACCCTAATTGCGGTTCACCCTGAAAACGATCCTCAGGGCAAAGGTTTAGCTCAGGCTAAGGCGTATTGCGTAGGTACTGGTGGTCACAGAGCTGGTGTATTAAAATCATCTTTCGTAGCCGAGGTAAAATCTGATTTAATGGGTGAGCAAACCATCCTTTGTGGTTTATTACAAACTGGTTCTATCCTTTCTTTCGATAAAATGGTAGAAAAAGGAATCGATGCAGGTTATGCTTCTAAATTGGTTCAGTATGGTGTTGAAGTAATTACCGAAGCCTTAAAACAAGGTGGTATTACGGCCATGATGGATAGATTAAGCAACATTGCTAAAATCAAAGCTTTCGAAATCTCTGAAGAGTTGAAAGACATTATGCGTCCGTTGTTCCAAAAACACCAGGATGATATTATGAGTGGCGAATTTAGCCGTATCATGATGGAAGATTGGGCAAATGGCGATAAAAACCTATTGGCCTGGAGAGCTGAAACCGGCGAAACTGCTTTCGAAAAAACTCCGGCTGGTGATGTTAAAATCGGTGAGCAGGAATATTTCGACAACTACCTTTTAATGGTTGCTTTTGTACGTGCCGGTGTTGAATTGGCTTTCGAAACCATGGTACAGGCTGGTATTAAACCAGAATCGGCTTACTACGAGTCGTTACACGAAACACCACTTATTGCCAATACCATTGCACGTAAAAAATTATTCGAAATGAACCGTGTAATTTCTGATACTGCTGAATATGGTTGTTATTTATTCGATCAGGCTTGTAAACCGCTTTTAGGCGATTTCATGAAAAAAGTTGATACCGATATTGTAGGTAAAAACTTTAACGCAGGTAAAGATGGTGCTGTAGATAACAGACAACTAATTGAAGTGAACGAAGCGATCCGTTCTCACGAGGTTGAGCAGATTGGTGCTACTTTACGTAAAGCCATGACTGCCATGAAAGCAATTAAAACTGCATAGTTAAAACCAAACCTAACAGGTTTTTGAAACCTGTTAGGTTTAAAAAATTCATAAAAAATGTCAAAAACATTAGTAGAAAAAATTTGGGATGCACACGTTGTAAAAAGTGAGGAAGGGTTTCCTGATATTTTATACATTGATACGCACCTGATCCATGAGGTTACCTCTCCGCAAGCTTTTGATGGTTTGCGTAAAAGAGGATTACCTGTTTTCCGTCCGAAACAAACTGTGGCTACTGCCGATCACAACGTACCAACGTTAAATCAGCTATTGCCCATTAAAGAAGAGCTTTCACGCTATCAGGTAGATATGCTAACCAAAAACTGCGCTGAATTTGGTGTCGAATTGTATGGTCTGGGCCATCCGTTTCAGGGCATTGTTCACGTAATTGGTCCTGAGTTAGGTATTACGCTACCTGGAAAAACTATGGTTTGCGGCGATAGCCATACTTCTACGCATGGTGCTTTTGGTGCCATTGCCTTTGGTATCGGAACTTCGCAGGTAGAGCAGGTTTTTGCTACCCAATGCTTGTTGCAATCGAAACCGAAAACCATGAAAATTGAGGTTAACGGCGAGCTTGGTAAAGGTGTTGGCGCAAAAGATATTATTTTATACATCATTGCTCAGATTTCTGCTGCAGGTGGTACCGGCTACTTTATTGAGTATGCAGGTTCAGCAATTGAATCTTTAAGCATGGAAGCCCGCATGACGATCTGCAACATGAGTATCGAAATGGGTGCCCGTGGCGGTTTAATCGCACCAGATCAAATTACTTTCGATTACATTAAAGGACGTGAGTTTGCTCCGGCAGGCGAAGAGTGGGATAAAGCTTTAGCTTACTGGAAAACTTTATACAGCGATGCAGATGCAAAATTTGATAGTGTTTTAACTTTCAATGCTGCAGATATTGCGCCAATGATTACTTATGGTACCAACCCGGGTATGGGAATGGGTATCCAGGAACATATTCCTGCAACCGCAGCACAACCCGAAACCGAAAAAGTATCATACAAAAAAGCTTTGGATTATATGGGCTTTGATGATGACTCTGCTTTAATTGGTAAACCAATTGATTATGTTTTCATCGGTAGCTGTACCAATTCACGCATCGAAGATTTGCGCGAGGTGGCCAACTTTGTAAAAGACAAACACAAAGCGGAAAATGTTACCGTGTGGATTGTTCCGGGTTCGAAACAAGTAGAACAGCAAGCTAAAAACGAAGGTTTGGATAAAATTTTCGAAGCTGCAGGTTTCCAGTTACGTGAGCCGGGTTGTAGTGCCTGTTTAGGGATGAATGAAGATAAAATCCCGGCTGGTAAATATTGTGTGTCTACATCGAACAGAAATTTCGAAGGTAGACAGGGACAAAACGCCCGTACTTTGTTAGCAAGTCCTTTAACTGCCGCTGCTGCTGCCGTTACCGGAAAAATTACGGATGTAAGAGAAATGCTTGAAAAGGCTTAAAATAAACTGTCATGTTGAAGAATAAGCAGGTGCTTGATTCCTCATCATGACAATTCAAAAACATGATACTTGAAGTTGCCATATTAAATGTAAAGCCGGGTTTATCCACCGATTTTGAAAAAGCCTTTAACCAGGCCGAAAAAATAATCAGTTCGATGGATGGCTACATTTCACATCAGCTAAAAAAGTGTTTTGAGGTTGCCGATAAATACATCCTGCTGGTGAACTGGGAAACACTCGAAGATCATACAGTAGGCTTTAGAGCTTCCGCAGCTTATCAGGATTGGAAAAAGTTATTGCATCATTTTTATGATCCTTTTCCAACCGTTGAGCACTATGTAGAGGTAGAAGGCTGAATGTTAAGTGCACGACTATAAACTTAAATCGTTTATATGTCTATAGAATAGTAAAATATTAAAGAAAATTAGTTATGCCAGAAATAGTTTGGGATGCAACATTATACGATAAGCAGCATCACTTCGTATCAGATTACGGGGCAGATGTATTGCAATGGCTGGCGCCGCAAAGTGGCGAGCATATTTTGGATGTAGGCTGTGGCACAGGTCAGCTGGCGGCACAGATTGCAGCAAGTGGTGCACTGGTTCTGGGAACCGATGCCTCTGCCGATATGGTAGCCAATGCAAAAGCCGCGTATCCCAACCTCAGCTTTGAAGTGGTAGATGGAGCACACCTTCCCTATCAGGAAAACTTCGATGCCATTTTTAGCAACGCTACTTTTCACTGGATTGAAAACCAGCAGGCCTTAACCGAAGGTTTATTTAAAAGCTTAAAACCTGGCGGCAGATTAGTAGCCGAATTCGGTGGCAACAGAAATGTGAAAAGCATTACTGATGCCATTGCAACCGCAGCCAGTCAATTGGGTTTTTCAGATCAGGTAGTAACCAACTTCTGGTACTTCCCGTCAGTTAGCACCTATACTACCCTGCTCGAATCGAAAGGTTTTGAAGTAGAGCAGGTGTGGTTGTTTGACAGACCTACCAAACTGATTGGCGAAGCAGGTATGTATATTTGGATTAACCAGTTTGCCCAGCATGCTTTTAAAAATTTAAACGAAACGCAGGCCGAAGCCATCAAAAAACTGGCAGTTGAAATCCTGAAACCCGGTTACTTTATTAACGGAGAATGGATAGCCGACTACAGAAGAATAAGAGTTAAAGCCTTTAAAAGGTAGAAGGTGGTAAGGTAGAAGGTTTAAGGTCAAAAAATAAAAAATTAGTGAAATCACCTTAATCGGTGAAATTATTTAAATCTGTGTAATCATCATTAAAAAATGAAAAAATTCACAAAATTAACATCGGCAGTAGTGCCTTTAAACATAGAAAATATAGATACCGACCAGATTATTCCGGCCAGGTTTCTAAAAGCTACCACGCGCGAGGGATTTGGCGAAAACCTGTTTCGCGATTGGCGTTATAACGGCGACAACACACCGAAGCCAGAGTTTGTAATGAATAACCCAACCTACAGCGGCCGGGTTTTGGTTGCCGGTAAAAACTTTGGTTGTGGCAGTAGCCGCGAGCACGCAGCCTGGGCTATTCAGGATGCAGGTTTTGATGCCGTAATCAGCAGTTTCTTTGCCGATATTTTTAAAGGAAATGCCTTAAACAATGGTTTGCTGCCAATCCAGGTTAGCGACGATTTTTTAGCACAAATCTTTAAATCAGTTGATGCTAATGCACAATCAGCCTTAGAAGTGGATCTCGAAAATCAAACCGTTACCATTGTAGATACCGGTGCAAAAGAATCTTTCGAGATTAATCCTTATAAAAAATCATGTTTAATAAACGGTTACGATGATATTGATTTCATCCTCGCTCAAAAACAATTAATCGAAACATTCGAACAAGCAAGATAATGTTTAAACCATTTGTTTACATACAAGACCTAAACTTGAGTTACCGCAATAAAGCGGTGCTGAAGGACTTGTATTGGGAAATAAATGTTGGCGAAAACTGGGTTTTGTGGGGCGAAAGTGGCAGCGGAAAAACAGCTTTGGCGAAAGCCATAGCAGGCTTAACTGCCGCACAGGGAAGTATTGAAATTGATTTCGACCCGTTAAGCAAGCTACCAGCGGAAGTTTTGTTTGTTGACAGCTGGTACCAGTTTAAAAACTTAGAAGGTGTTGCCAACTTTTATTATCAGCAACGCTATACCAGCCAACAGGCGAAAGATACTTTAACCGTACACGCCGAACTGGTACTTTTTGGAAAAGAAAAAGGACTTCACTTCGATCGGGTTGAACCGATTTTAGAAGCCCTGGGTTTTTCTACTTTTGCCAGTTCGCAGTTGATTGAACTGTCGAGCGGCGAGCACAAAAAATTACAACTGGTTAAGGCTTTGTGGTTAAAACCGCAGTTGTTGGTTATCGATCAACCTTATACAGGTTTAGATGCCGCATCGCGTAAAAACCTGAACATGCTGCTCGATCAGATTGCAGAAGAAGGTGTGCAGCTGATTTTAATCAGCAATGATCAGGAGCTGCCAACCTCTATTCACCGTTTTGCCGAAATTAAAGACGGACAAATCGAAACGGCTTATACCAGGGAAAACACACTGGCTGCTTTCGAAACGCACAACCGGGTAATTCCTGACTTTTTAAAAGAATCGCCGGTTTATGCGTCAGATAATATTGTTAAAATGGTTGATGTAAACATCAGCTATGGCGATAAACAGGTACTAAAAAACATCAACTGGGAAGTTAAGGCTGGCGAAAAATGGCTTTTACAGGGGCATAATGGTTCAGGTAAATCTACTTTACTAAGTCTGGTAAATGGCGATCATCCCCAATCGTATGCCAATGAGCTGTATCTCTTTGGCAACCGTCGTGGAAGTGGTGAGAGCATTTGGGACATTAAGCAGCACATTGGGCTCATTTCGCCAGAGTTTCACTGGTATTTCGATGCCACAGCCACCGTTTGGCAAAGTATTGCTTCGGGCTTTTACGATACTGTAGGCCTGTTTCAGCAATTGCCTTACACCAAAAGCAGCCAAGTTGATGAACTGGTTGAATATTTTGGTTTAACTGAAAGTAAAAATGAACTGTTAACCTCATTGCCATTGGGTAAACAGCGACTGGTTTTGCTGGCCAGAACCATCATCAAAAATCCCGAATTGTTAATTCTGGATGAACCATGTCAGGGCTTAGACCTGCAGCAAACACAACGTTTTAACCAACTGGTTGATGAATTGTGCAGCAACGGCATGACCGTAATTTATGTTGGCCATTTTGAATCGCAGCTGCCAACCTGCCTCGAAAAAAGAATAGTATTGGAAAAAGGCGAAGTAAAAGTCGTCGAAAGTTTAAATATAGAAATATTGAGCTAACAGGGCACGAAGATGAATTTAGAGCTAAAGGCAAAATCCTACAAACTTTAAATCCTTCAAATCCTGATCTGGCAAAGGAGAAATTTAACATGAAGAAGAACATTTTAGTAATACCTGGAGATGGTATTGGCCCCGAAGTCACTACCTGGGGAAAAGCAGCATTAGAAAAAATTGCCGAAATTTTTGGCCATGAGTTTGTGTTTGAAGAAGCTTTAATGGGCCACGCGGCTATCGAAGTTACCGGCGAACCTCTGCCAGATGAGACTTTAGAAAAGGCAAGACAAAGCGATGCTATTTTATTTGGCGCCATTGGCCATGCCAAATACGATAATGATCCGAGTTTAAAAGTTAGACCTGAACAAGGTTTATTAAAAATCCGCAAAGAATTGGGTCTGTTTGCCAATCTCCGTCCGATATTACTATTTGATGAACTTCTTCAGGCATCGAGCATTAAACCAGAAATTTTAAGAGGAACCGATATTTTGTTCTTCCGTGAGTTAACAGGTGATGTTTATTTTGGAGAGAAAAATCGTTCTGAAGACAGAAACACCGCTTCAGATTTAATGATCTACCACCGCTACGAAGTAGAACGTATTGCGCATAAAGCCTACCAGGCCGCACAACAACGTAACAAAAGATTATGTTCGGTAGATAAAGCCAATGTTTTGGAAAGCTCACGCTTATGGCGCGAAACCGTTCAGGAAATTGCCAAACAATACCCTGATGTAGAAACGGAGCACATGTTTATCGATAATGCAGCCATGCAGCTGATTAAAAACCCGAAAAAGTTCGACGTGGTATTAACCGCTAACTTATTTGGGGATATTTTAACAGACGAGGCTTCGCAAATTGCAGGTTCGATGGGTATGCTGGCCTCGGCTTCTGTTGGCGAAAGCACAGGTTTCTTTGAGCCTATCCACGGTTCTGCACACGATATTGCCGGTAAAGATTTGGCCAACCCGTTGGCTTCTATCCTATCGGCTGCTTTAATGCTCGAAATTGGTTTCGGACTTAAAGAAGAAGCGAAACTATTGGTTGATACTGTTGACCAGGTATTGAAAGAAGGTTTCAGAACACATGATATAGCCGACCAAACCACTAACCGTTTTAAAGTGTTAGGCACTGCCGAAATGGGTAAATTGGTATTGAAATTCTTATCACAAAAATTAATCACATCCTAAAACTTAGATTATGATTCACGACCCGAATAAAGTTTATATTTTCGACACGACGTTACGTGACGGGGAGCAGGTTCCAGGCTGCCAGTTAGATACAAACCAAAAAGTAGAAATCGCAAAATCACTCGAGCTTTTAGGGGTAGATGTGATTGAAGCAGGCTTCCCGGTATCAAGCCCGGGCGATTTCAACAGCGTTATTGAGTTATCAAAAGCGGTTAACGACCCGATTATCTGTGCCTTAACCCGCGCCAATAAAAACGATATCGATGTGGCTGCCGATGCTTTGCGTTATGCCAAAAGACCACGTATCCACACCGGAATTGGTTCTTCTGATTTCCACATTAAACATAAATTTAACAGTACCCGCGAAGATATCTTAGCCCGTGCGGTTGAAGCGGTAAAATATGCCAAAAAATATGTAGAAGATGTTGAGTTTTACGCAGAAGATGCCGGCCGTGCCGATATCGAATTTTTAGCTAAAATGGTTGAGGCCGTAATTGCTGCCGGTGCAACTGTGGTAAACATTCCCGATACTAACGGTTATTGCTTACCAGACCAGTATGGTTCAAAAATCCTTTTCTTAAAGGAAAATGTTAAAAATATCGATAACGCCATTATTTCGGTTCACTGCCACAACGATTTAGGTCTGGCTACAGCCAATTCTATTGCCGGTTTACAAAATGGTGCCCGCCAGGTAGAATGTACCATTAACGGTATTGGCGAGCGCGCAGGTAACACCTCAATGGAAGAAGTGGTGATGATTTTAAAAACCCACAAGGTGTTGGGCTTAAACACCAGCATTGATGCGACCCAGTTTTACGATATCAGCCACACGGTGAGAAACCAGATGAATATGCCAGTTCAGCCTAACAAAGCTATTGTTGGTGCCAATGCATTTTCGCACAGTTCAGGCATTCACCAGGATGGTTTCTTAAAAAACCGCGAAAACTATGAAATTATTAAACCAGAAGATGTTGGTTTCCCTGATGCGACCATTGTTTTAACAGCAAGAAGCGGTCGCCATGCCTTAAAACACCATTTAGAGCGCTTAGGCCATAAATTAGAAAAAGAACACCTGGATATTGTTTACAAACAGTTTTTGGTTTTGGCCGATAGCAAACAAGGCATTAACGATACTGATTTGAACCAATTGGTTGCGCTGCATTTAGCCTAGCAACAACTCATCATTGCGAGGCACGAAGCAATCCTACTACTATAGCTGTTAGTAAACCTAACGCTTTAAGATTGCTTCGTACCTCGCGATGACGAAAAGAAAAATATAGGAGAACACTGATCTTGATACCAGATTCTCCCTACTTGATACTATAAAAATGAACACTACAACACCACATACATTAGATTTTAAATCTGCATCTGAAAGACTCAAAAACGTGGTAAAACGTACCCCGCTTGAGTTTAATGCCGGACTTTCTTCTTACTACAATGCCAATATTTATTTAAAAAGAGAAGATTTGCAGATTGTACGCTCTTACAAACTGCGTGGTGCTTACAATAAAATTAGTTCGTTGCCTCAGGAATTGTTAGTAAACGGGGTAGTTTGTGCAAGTGCCGGAAATCATGCGCAGGGTGTGGCTTACTCCTGCAAAAAACTGGGCATTAAAGGTGTAATTTTTATGCCCGAAATCACGCCGAAACAAAAGGTAAAACAAACGTATATGTTTGGTGGCGAAAATGTGGAAGTGGTGTTAGTTGGCGATACTTTCGATGATTGTTTGAAGGAAGCCCTGGCCTACAGTGCGGCACACAATGCTACATTTATTCCGCCCTTTGACGATGAAAAGGTAATTGAAGGACAGGCTACTGTAGGAGTAGAAATTTTTGAAGATCTGCCAGATTTAGATATGGTGGTTATGCCTGTTGGTGGTGGAGGCCTGGCATCAGGCGTAAGTGCTTACCTGAAAACGGTTAAACCTGATGTTAAACTGGTGGGCGTTGAGCCTCTCGGTGCTCCATCAATGGTTACAGCGATGGAGCATGGTGGTCCTTTTACTTTAGATGAGATAGACCGCTTTGTAGATGGAGCTGCAGTAAAAAGGATTGGCCACATTACCTACGAATACTGTAAGGAATTGCTGGATCAGATGCACTTGATTCCGGAAGGAAAAATCTGTACCACCATCTTAAAATTGTATAATGAGGATGCAATTGTAGTAGAACCTGCCGGAGCACTGTCTGTAGCGGCTTTAGATCAGCTAAGAGAGCAGATTGCTGGTAAAACAATAGTTTGTATTGTTAGCGGCGGAAACAACGACATAGAGCGTATGCAGGAGATTAAAGAGAAATCTTTACTTTTCGAAGGGCTGAAACATTATTTCATTGTACGTTTCCCACAAAGGCCAGGTGCTTTAAAATTATTTGTGAACGAAGTTTTAGGCCCTCAGGATGACATTACCCGTTTTGAGTTTATTAAAAAAACCAACAGGGAAAATGGTCCGGCGCTGGTAGGTATTGAGCTTTCGAATAAAAACGATTACGCCAGCTTACTGCAACGCATGAGAGATTTTAAATTCGAAATTATCGAATTGAACCAGGATCAGACTTTGTTTGAGTATTTGGTTTAGGTTTTTGTTAAATTGTCATCCTGAGCCTGTCGAAGGACAATCGTAGTGTTTCGACAAGCTCAACATGACATAACTTATAAAAAATGAATTTCAAAGATTTAGCCAATAAAACATTAATTTCAGATAACGATATCAGCTGGGAAGACTTAGGCGCTGGCGTAAAGCGGAAAATCATGGCATATGATGATCAGTTAATGTTGGTTAAAGTTGCTTTTGAACAAGGCGCTATCGGATCGGTACACAACCACCCCCACCTCCAAATGAGTTATGTGGCTAAAGGAAGCTTTGAAGTGAGTATGGGCGAGGATAAAAAAATATTGAACGAAGGCGATGTTTTCTTTGCACCATCAAATGTATATCATGGTGTGGTATGCCTGGAAGCCGGATTACTGGTTGATATTTTCAATCCACACCGCGAGGATTTTTTGACGTAATTTTTAATTAAGTCGTCATGCTGAACTTGTTTCAGCATCTCTTATTAAGTATTGAGACCCTGAAATAAATCAGATAGCTATCGGATCAGGATGACGGTTTGAGGATAACCTTCCTCCTTAAAAACTTTAAACCCTACACCCTAAACCTTCTACCTTCTACCCTACTCAAAACTCAGCCTCACATTTTTGTAGCCCAAGCCTTCAATAATCGGTTTCAATACATTGGTCGCATTGGTTTTAGTCTGCGTTAAAATATCCGACTTTTTCACCTCAGCAGCTACCTTTCTCTCTGCTGCTTTATAAGCTTCATCTACCAGATCAGCTTCCCTGAAGAAGGCCATTTTGGTATCGTACACACGCGAGTTCTTATGATCAATTTTGACATAACAGATTTCGGGCTGTGGCAAATTTACTACAGCTGTATCGGCATCAATACGGATATCTTCGCGGGTAATTTTAGTTAAATCGATACAACCCACTGCTTCGGCTTTAACAATTAGCAAGACACTGGCTTCCGGCAAAAAATCTGTTTTGTTTTTGTGCTCCAAAACGTCACTAATTTGATACTTAACCAGTTCCAGTTTACCTATAGCCTCAATTTTCTCGACCAGTAGCTGATGTTTACTTTCTACAGAGGTATTGATACTGAACTTTTTAGCGATAAATAAGTAACCTGCAATCAGGAGAATTAACCAGGGTAAGAGGCGAAAAAAGATCTTCATATAATGGGAATAAATGCAAATTTACAAAGGGTGTCTGCGTTTAACTGTACAATAATTAATCCATAAATGGGAGGTTACATTTTTTGGCAGCAGATTTGTAATATCAAAATCACACACACAAATAAAAACTAATCAACATGAAAAAACTTACTATCCTATTGCTTTGCATTGCCACACTAGGTCTGGCTTCCTGCAAAAAAGACACTATTGTTCAAAACACACCAAACATTACCATTTATAAAACTATACAACCTAGTGCCTGGGTTTCAACTAGTGATGTTAATGGTTCTTATTTATACGTAGATATTAGCGACAACAGAATTGAACAATACGAAGATGACGGTATCATTTTATCATTCGCCCGTTTTAACGATGATGGCTACGATGCCTTACCTTTTACTTACGGAACAGACTCATACAGCTATAGTTCATTCCCCGGAAGGATCAGGGTTTATCTACAAAACAGCGCAAATAGAAATTCAGCACCGGTAAGACCAACAGCAAGTATTGGTGCCCGTATTGTATTGGTTGCTTCGTCTTCTGATTAGATAAAATTGATTAAAATTCTAAAAAACGACTAATGTTCAATTGAACGTGGTCGTTTTTTTTATGCTCCCCTCTGTTCAGTTGTAGCGCACGAATGTGAACGCCATTTCTTTCTACCAGCAGCTCTTCGTAAAAGCCTTTGTAATACACATCTTTTACTTCGTAACGCCTGCTGCTCCAATTATTGCTCACCTCTGCCCACTCAGGATAAAAAACAACAGTATCTTTTTGCGTTTTTAAGCCAATTTTTTCGGCATCAGCAGCTGGCAGTACTACTGCATTGCCTAAAATTTGCGCGGTATAAATATGGGCTGGGTGCTGATAAATTTCAGCTGGCTTGCCGGTTTGCAAAAGCTGTCCGTTGCGCAATATCAATAACTGATCGGCCAGGAATAAACCATCAGCAGGATCGTGCGATACCAAAATCACCGTTACCCCCGTTTCGGCAGCTATACGTTTAATATCGGCGCGTAACTGGTTTTTAAGCAGGGCATCAACCTGACTAAAGGGCTCATCCAAAAGCAAAACCTGCGTATCAGAAACCATGGCTTTGGCAATGGCTACACGCTGCTGTTCGCCACCACTCAGCTCAATTATTTTCTTATTCTGAAGGGGTAAAATCCGTAAATGTTCCATAATGGCCAAAGTTTTTTCAGCTTTGGTTTTCAGGTCAGTATTCGACAATTGTGAGGCAATATTATCGTATACTTTCGCATAAATATTGAGTGAAAAATCCTGCGTTACCATTTTCATTTGCTTATGGCCCGGAATCAATTGTTCGTCAGGCCCTTTAACGCGCTTATCTTCGAAATAGATTTCGCCTTCGTCGGTTTTTAACAAGCCATAAATCGATTTCAATAAGGTCGATTTTCCACTTCCACTTTCGCCAATAATGGCTACCACATCACCTTTATTGATATCGAAACTTACATTTCTAATTCCGCCGGCCTGTTCTGCCTGATATTGCTTGGTTAAATTTTTAACGCTGATTAGGATATTGCTCACGGGGTAAAGATAAGAAAAAGGTAGAGGGTTTTGAGGTAGAAGGTATAAGGTTAAAACTGACCTAATTGTTAATATTTTATTTAGAAATTCAAAAAAACGGTATTTACCTTTAAATCAAAAAAATACAAAAAAAATGAAAGCTAAAATCACACTAACACTTGATGATGCTGTTATAGAGCAGGCCAAAATTTATGCGGAAGAGCAGGGAATAAGTTTAGATGAATTTATAGAGAATTGCTTTAAATCTTTGATCGATGAGCATAATGACAGCGAAACTGTTGTATAAGAAAAAATCCTGTCTCGCCTAACCGAAACAGGATCTGTTCATTTGTGTGTTGCCGTAATCAAGTCCCCTTGAGGGGATTTAGGGGCCTTAGTTTAACCCAAAAGTAACACCGAAGCTCATGTTTTTTAAACCAGCTTGCTGCGAAGTGGTAAACATATCGTTAAAATAGTATTTGGTAAACAATCCTAAACCACCGTAACCAAAGCGGATTGTACCACCGTAACGAACCGATTGAAAGTGATAGCTATCGTATTGTTTCTCTTTGCCTCTTTCCTCGCTGATTTGTTTAATTTTTCCGTTTAACAAAAAGCTTACTTCCGGACCTAACACCAGGTAAAACCTTTTGCCGTTTTTGTTTTCTGAGGTGCGGAATTCAAAATTTAACGGAATATGCACATAGCTGCTAGAAAAGCGATTTTTAGAGAAATGTACCGGCGATTGATCGGTATAAACAAACTCGCTTGAGTTTTTGGCAATGGTAATGTCTTTTCTTAAACGGATCAGTGTCCAATCAAAACCTCCCGCTACGTAAACTTTAAAGTTCGAGTTAAAACGGTAGCCCAATTGTAAGATATCAAATGAAAATGTACTGGTTTTGCCACCTTTATAATCCAAAAAATCGTTATTGGGCGATAAATTGAAGCTTCCGTTATCAATTAGCCTCGAGAAACCCAAATCGACCCTTGTAAAGGTAATCCCACCCACAAAGCGGCCTTTTTTAGCTGAATCGGCTGAGTTACTTTTTAAAATAATACCATGCCCCTCGCTGTAATCCATTTTCTTTTTGGTGGTATCTTGTTGTGCAAAAGCACCTGGAGCCATAACACCGGCAAGCCCGCTTACCAAAAGTGTTGTAAAAATTAGACGTTTCATATCTATGTGTTTGTTATGTTTAATGTTGTGATGTTTAAAAGTTGTAAGGTTTAAATGTTGTGATGTTTTAATGTTTATAACTGAAAATTGCCAATTGATAACTGTGAACTGAAAACGGCCAACTGAAAACTGTTATTTCTTCCGTTTACCGATTTTAAAAGGCCCGATATTGATAGATGACAGGGAAGAATCGTCGTCGTCTGTTCTGAACTGGATAAACTTATCTTTCCTTTTATCAACCTTGTTTACAATGAGGTTTACCACATCGCCCACATTACGGATGCTTTTAATATTTTGCTCCTCGTTATCGTTAATGGGCTCATCAATTTTTACAGCTGTTGGGTTAGCCGCAATTACAGTTTCTTTTTCAGGCTGTAAAATTGCTTCCTCAATTTTGGTTTTAATATCCTTTTTAGGCTCTTCAGTTTTAGCGATTACCATTTCTTGTTTAAAAACTTCCGGGGCAGTAGCTATCTTTTGTTTTTCAACTGGTTTAATTTCCTTTTTAATGGTAGTTTTTGCTAAACTGGTAGCTGGTTTAGTGTTAACCGGTAAAACGGCTTCTACTTTTTCAATTGGCTTAACTGGTGTAATTACCGAATCTTTAACAGGTTGTTCTACCACAGCTGGTTGCTGCACTTTGGGTGCAACATAACTGGTTAACTGTTTACGGTTAACATTTTGTTGCTGGTAAACCAGAATCCCCGCTGCAACTACCAATAATACAGCAGCTGCCGATAACCAGTAAACGGGTATAATCCTTTTTTTCTTTGGTTCAATTTCGCTTTCAATATTGCTCCATAAATCCCTTGATGGTGCAATCTCGGCATCGTCAAAAGCATTTTTAAACAGCTGATCAAAATCCTTATCCTGTATAGGTTGCATAACCAAATCCCTCCATTTTTAAAATTTCTTCCTTTAATATTGCCCGGGCTCTCGATAACTGCGATTTACTGGCCCCTTCTGAGATACCCAGTGTTTCACCAATTTCCTTATGCGAGTAGCCCTCTATTACATACATGTTAAAAACCATCCGGTAACCATCTGCCAGTTTTTGAATCACTTTCATCAGGTCTTGCATGCCCAAACGGCTAAAATCAAATCCGGTTGATGGCTGCTCGTAAGCTTCATCAATTTCAACTACATTTAAACTGCGCAGGTTTTTACGGTAACTTTCAATAGCCGTATTTACCATTACCCGTCTAATCCAGCCTTCAAAAGAGCCTTCACCCCGGTATTCTTTAATTTTCTGGAAAACTTTAATGTAACCCATTTGCAGTACATCTTCAGCTTCCATCCTATCTTTGGCGTAGCGCATACAAACAGCCAGCATTTTCGATGCAGTTTGCCTATACAGCAGCTCCTGCATCTTCCGGTCGCCGGCTTTGCAGCCCTCCATCAAATCGTTTATCGTATAGCTTCGCGTCAATTTCATTGTGTGTTTGTATAGAGAAGATGGTCAGTTGCACACAATGGTTGCATGGGGAGAGAAAAAAAGTTAAATAAAGTTAAATTTATTTTTATTAGCACTGATTATCAATAAGATAAATCAGCGCAATTTTATTACGAAAGATAATATTTTTATTTGAAAATGAACGGTGAGGGTTTAAAAACGATAAACCCCGCAGTTTTTTAAAAACTGCGGGGCTAGCAATTTATCTAATGCCTCCGACTGAAGTCGGAGGCCAGGAATGAGAAACAAGAGTTTAGTTTTTTGCTTTAGTCTTTCAGCTTTTACCTTCCTGCCTTCTACCTTCCATCCTTTTTCACCTTAAATAATTTAAAATCCTGTTTGTAGGTTAAGAAAAATGAATGGTTAAACTGAAGCTGTTTATCGGTATTATCCAAATCAATATGCGGTTCGAAGCGAACATCCAGGTATAAATGCGGAATAAGTTCCTTTTGGTAAGCATAACGCAGGGAGACAATATTTCTTGAGTTTTGTCTTAAGCCTGGACTATATAAATTATCAGAAACCGATTCGTACAATGGCATACCTTTGATCGAAATAAAATTATTGCCTTTCCAGTACGAGGCAACCAGGCTTCCCCATTTACTTTCTACCCCGGCATTTAACCAAAGACCGAAACCACCTTCGTAAGCCCTTCTTTTATCAGGCGACAGGTCTTTATATACTGCCACATAGTTATCGGTATACACCTGCTTAATGCTGCTGTTAATGGCTTTATGCAGTTTTAAACCTGCTGCCCCATTAAATAAAGTACTGATTGGAATTTCTTTAAGTATATCAATCTGTCCGCCCTGGTGAAAAGCCAGAAACTGTGCAGGCACACTGAATTTCCAGCCATTTGCCTCGGCCAGTGTAGTTTCTGTAGATAAACCACCTATAATTTCTTCCTTAGCCGGATCGCCTTTATAGATCATTTTTTGCCAGGCAATCCAGGCATCTAAATTAAAGCGTTTGCGTTCTACTAAAAGCTGTGTACCATATTCAACCGGGTTGGTAATGGTTCTTTCAAAATCGTAAAGCGGCTCAATGTATTTATGCTGAATACCGCCTTCTAAACTCCCGAAAATCAGGGTCAGGTTTCTTTTGTGGTACTTTAAACTGAATAAAGGCTTCGCATCACTTACACCATTTCTGCCAAAATCTTTGCGGATAAAAGCTCCGGCGGTGATGGCCAGGTTAGGGTGTGCATAGTAAACAATCTGCGGTTGTAGCTGCGTACCATACAAGGTATATCCATCGTGAAAATCGTTGGTGTACTCGTAATTGCGTACGTAATTGAAATTGTAGAAATTAAAATGTACCTCGTTGGTTAAACTACTATCGGGACGAATCCGGTTTTCGAGCGCAGACTGATTAAACTGTGCTGAAGCTAAATAAGAACTGCAAAGAAAAGATATAAAAAGTACGGTCTTTTTCAGACCCGTGGCTGTAAACATGAGCTTGGATTTTTATCGCCCAAATTTAGGATAGTTTTTTATTAAATTATCAGGCACTGGGTATCAAGTATTGAGAAGTTGAAACAAGTTTACGAAAAGGCAACAAAATTTATTCGAGTAGCAAGTATTGAGGGCAGGATTTGAGTATCAAGTAGCATGACAAATCCTCAAATACGTCGATACTTGATACTAAATACTTAACACCAACTTTACTTCTTCAATCGATAATTCTTGTATAATTTAACCGCAATCATGATGGCCAGGGCAACGCCCATAATACCAATTAAGCCATAAATCCAATTGAGGGCGCTTTTTAAGATTACCACAAATACAATTGCAATCATAAAAATAGTAGCCAGCTCACGCCACAAACGCAACTGAAAACTATTAAGCTTAAACTGATTGTTTTTAAGCTGTTTTACGATATTTTGGCAGATGAAATGATAAATGAGTAAGCCAACCACAAATGCAAGCTTTACCCACATCCAATTAGCTTGTAAAAGGGCATTGTTCAAAGTAAGCATCCCAGCCCCTGCCAAAACTGAAATAATCATTGCCGGAGTAGCAATAATTTTCCATAGAGTAGCCTCCATTTTAATAAACTGTTTCTGGAGGATACTTTTTTCAGGTTCAGGCTTATCGTTAGCCTCGGTATGGTAAATAAAAAGACTTAAAATATAGAATAAACCCGCCATCCAGCTAATCACAAATACAATGTGAACAGCTTTAAAGTATTGGTAATATGGTAACAGGGTTTCTATCATTTTAGTTATTCTTACACACGTCATGCTGAACTTGTTTCAGCATCTCATTCTAAAAGAGACCATGAAATAAATCCGATAGTTATCGGATCAGAGTGACGCATTTATAAGTAATTTGGTTAGTACCTAAACTCCTTCACTACCTCAATCGCATATTTTACATTATCGAAAGGAATATCAGGCATAATGCCATGACCCAAGTTAAAGATAAAGCCTTCGGTACCGCGCATACGCTCGAATAATTTGTGAATCTGCGCTTTAATCACCGCTTTATCCGCATATAAAATGTGTGGGTCTAAATTACCTTGTACGGCAATACCTTTTGGTAAAGCATTTTTAATATTCAATAAATCAGCATTCCAGTCAACCGAAATTACATCTGGCTTAGCTTCGGCCATAATTGGGGCAAAAACCGAACTGCCTTTACAGAAAGAAATAACCGGAATGTCTTTTCTGTTTAAGTTGGCAATAATTTCCTGAATGTAACGGTGCGAAAACTCCTGATAATCGTTCCATGATAAAGCCAAAGCCCAGCTGTCGAAAATTTGAAGTGCATTTACACCAGCAGCAATCTGCAGGTTAAGATAATCGGCAGTTACTTTGGCAATTTTAGCCAAAAGTTTGTGCGCCAGCTCAGGCTGGTTGTGTATAAAAAGCTTGGTTAACTTAAAATCTTTAGATGAACCACCTTCAATTAAATAGCTCATTACGGTAAAAGGAGCACCGGCAAAACCGATTAACGGAATCCTGTTATCCAAACGTTGCTGAATCACTTTAATCGCATCAGCTACATATTGTAATTCGCTTAAACAATCTACATTCAGGTTTTCGATATCCTGAGCGGTACGTACCGGGTTGGCAAATTTTGGTCCAACGCCCTGGGTAAAACTTAAGTCGCCACCCATGGCCTCGCCTGTTACCAAAATATCACAGAATAAAATTGCAGCATCAATATCCAGTAAATCAACAGGCAACATCGTTACATCTGCAGCAATTTCTGGGGTTTTACACATCTCTAAAAAAGAGTATTTGTTTTTAATCTCCCAATATTGCGGCATAAAACGGCCTGCCTGGCGCATCATCCACACGGGTGGACGTTCTGTTTGTTTTGAAAATGCTGCGTCTAAAAATAAATTATTCTTCATGATTTGTATTTGGTACTTCATTTATCGTCATGCTGAATTTATTTCAGCATCTCTGTTTAGCTAGATCCTGAAATCGCTCAGGATGACGATTGAGCTAAAATTTTAATTTTGCAAAGGTATAAATAAAAAAAAAACGAAGTACCTTTTTATTGCTAAACTGGCGCTTCGTTGTTCAAAATGACAATAGTCCTATTATATTTTGCTGATTTCCTTTTCTATTTTTACAATAATATCTTTCGACCTTTGTGTTTCGGCCAGTTCTTTGGCTAATTTGGTATAAGCTTCAGCCCTTTCCCTGTCTTTTTTACGCAGTGCCAGGTTAGCCAGATGAATCAGCACATAAGCTTTCTCATTCTTTCCTCCTACCGGAAAACGGCTGGCCAATTGAAAGTGATACTCGGCTTTATCCCAGTCTTGTTCTTTCAATGCCATGTTGCCTTGCATAAATTCGTAGTAACCTCTGCGGCTTTTGGCTAAACGTTCTGGTTTGGTTACTTCAGCCAGCAAGACTTTGGTTTTACCAAATTCGTTGTTTTTGAAATGCTTCGAAGCCATTAAAACAGAACTGTGTTTAAAGTGGCTCCATATCACAAAGGCCAGTAAAAGTGCAGAAAGTGCTGCTAACTGGTATTGATGGTAAAAAACACAAACCAAACCTGCCAGCAGAAAAACTGCCATTAAAGCATACCTGCTGTTATTATTGTACATTAATGACTATCGGTAAATTTATAACCTACCCCACGGATAGAGTGAAAATAAACTGGATTTTTTTGATCCGGTTCAAAATACTTACGGAAAGTTAAAATGAAGTTATCGATCGTTCTGGTTGAAGGATAAACATCATAATTCCATACGGTTTCTAAAATCTGCTCTCTCGAAACGGCATCGTTTTTACGCTCAATTAAGAGTTTCAACAACATGGTTTCTTTTTTGGTTAACGGTGTAATGGTACCATCATCGTGTTTCAATTCAAAAGAGTTAAAATAGATGGTTTTATCGCCAATTTTGTAAGAGTTTAATTCTTTTAAATCGTCAGATTTTAAGCTGCGTTTAACCAAAATACCCACACGAAGAATCAATTCTTCTAAGTTAAATGGTTTAACCAAATAATCGTCGGCTCCTTTTTTTAGCCCTAAAACACGGTCTTCTGAAGTGTTTTTAGCTGTTAAAAACATAATCGGAACTTCTGCATTTTCTAAACGTATGGTTTCGCAAACCTGGAAGCCATCCATTTCGGGTAGCATTACATCTAATACGATCAGATTAAAACGTTCTTCTTTAAATACTTTAAGAGCGGTTTTGCCATCTTTAACGGCATGAACTTTATATCCTTCAAGTTCGAGGTTTAATTTAATAGCATCTAACAAGTGATCCTCGTCTTCTACCAATAGAATTCTTAATTTTTGTGACATAATTGAGATTAACTAAATGTTACTTCAAAAATACTTCCCTGGGGCAGATTGTCTTTTACTGTAATATCTGCATCATGGTATTGTAAAACCTCTTTCACAATAAACAAGCCTAAACCTGTTCCTTTCGCTTTTCTGACATTCTCGTTACCAACGCGATAAAACTTATCAAATATCAACATTTTTTCGGCATCTGAAATACCTGGCCCTTTATCCATTACACTGAGGTGAATATGCCCGTCCATTTCGTTTAAATGTACATTTATCTCATCGCAAGGGTTAGAATACTTGACCGCATTTTCAATTAAATTGGTCACTACTGACGATAAGGCAAATTTGTCACCCACAAGCTGCAAATTTGGCTGAATTTTAGCATTAATGATCTGCTCACAGCCGCACGAGTGTACTTGTAAACGGTCGGTAATTTTAGCCACCAGCTCCGAAAAGTTAAATGGCTCTTTTGGGAAACTATACGAACGGTTTTCGATCTTGGTTGCCAGTAGCATATTCTCGACCAGATCATCCAAACGCTCAATATCTTTTAACGAATTATTGAGCAAAGAAACTTGCCTGGCTTTATCCAAATCGCGCTTAACAATGGTTTGTATAGAAAGCTTAATGGCTGCCAGTGGCGATTTTAGCTCGTGTGTAATCGACATGAGGAAATTTTGCTGCTGCTCCCGCAATTTATCTTCACGTTTTAACGATTGATGTAAAAAATAACCACCAAAGCATAACAAAAATAAAAATACCGACCCCTCGCCCATAATCATTGTCATGCGGCTTGGTTGCAAACGCACCACCAAAGTACCCCACGAAATGAGTTGAATTAATGCATAAAGCAATAACGCGTAAAATATGATTATAGATTTCTTCATTCCTTTCGAGTTGATTATACTGGTTTGTTTGATTACACCGATTATTCTTTCCATGGTTCGTGTCCCCACGAACCATCAAAGCGTATATTTCAGTATCTAAATACTTTCTATTTCTTAAACACTAAATCTAAAGCCTCAAATATCGCACGTTTCGCTTTCTCCAGCTCAATCTTGGTATGTGCTGAAGATACGAAACCAACTTCATATCCCGATGGGCCTAAATAAATTCCGCGGTTTAATAATTCGCGGTGCATAATTTTAAATTTCTCCATGCTGCTGGCATCAATATCATCGGCCGACTGGATTTTATCTTTATCAGTAAAGGCAAACCAAAAGATAGAACCAATGGTAAACACTTTAAATTTATAGTTACGTGCAGTGGCAAAACGTTGGATGCTGGCCACAAATTCCTGTGCTTTGTTATTTAAATCTTTATAAAAGCCAGATTTGCTCAGCTCGGTTAAAGTGGCAATTCCTGCCGCCATGGCTACGGGATTACCAGATAAAGTTCCGGCCTGGTAAACACCACCATCGGGAGAAATATGCGCCATAATTTCGGCACGTGCACCATACATACCCACAGGTAAACCACCGCCGATAATTTTTCCGTAAGTTACAATATCAGGGGTAATGCCATAATGTGCAGCAGCACCTTCAAAACCAACCCTGAATCCGGTAATTACTTCATCAAAAATTAAAAGCGAACCGTTATCGGTACAAATTTTACGCAAGAATTGAATATATTCTTCATCCTGCATAATTAAGCCGTTATTGGCCGGAATACCTTCAATAATTACTGCAGCAATCTGACCTTTAAACTGCTCAAAAGCCTGTTCAATTGCTGTTTTGTCATTCAATGGCACTACAATGGTTTCTTCAGCAAAAGATTTAGGTACTCCTGCCGATGAAGTTTCGCCAAATGTAACCAAACCCGAACCAGCCTTTACCAGCAACGAATCGCTGTGACCATGGTAGCAACCTTCGAACTTTAAAATTTTATCGCGACCGGTAAATCCACGGGCCAAACGAATGGCCGACATTACGGCCTCGGTACCTGAGCTGGTAAAACGAATCTTTTCTACAAAGCGGTTGTTTTTGATAATCAACTCTGCCAGTTCATTTTCTAAAGCCGTAGGTGCACCAAAGCTCATACCGTTCTGCATTACTTCGGTTACTTTCTCTCTGATTTTCGGATTGTTGTGTCCCAAAATCAGTGGTCCCCAGCTGCCACAGAAATCGATAAACTGATTGCCATCTGCATCCCAGATAAAGCAGCCATCACCTTTCTCTATGAAAAGCGGTGTACCATAAACAGATTTAAAAGCCCTTACAGGCGAGTTTACCCCACCCGGGAAATACGTTTTTGATTTTTCGTACAATTCGGCAGATTTTGCCCTCGAAATATCAGGTTTGCTGCCCGTATTTACCGGAATATCGGCTTCGTTACCTGAAAACATTTTTTTTAATGAATCTAACATTTTATTAAGCTAAAAGCAGAAAGACTAAAGCTTAAAGAAAGATCAATTACCTAATCCGGCCTTTGGTCTTTCAGCTTTAAGCTTTCTGCTTAATTACATCCAATCGTTATTTAAAATATCTTTAATGTGGTAAGTAGTAATAATACTTGCTCCGGCTCTTGCGAAGGCGTGCATGGTTTCCATAACCACTTTTTGTTCGTCAATCCAACCGCGCTCGGCTGCTGCTTTAACCATCGAGTATTCGCCCGAAACATTGTAAACTGCAATGGGTAAATTGGTATCTTGTTTTAAGCGCTGAATGATGTCCAGATAAGCCAGGCCTGGTTTTACCATTAAAACATCGGCACCTTCCTGCTCATCTAATTGCGCTTCGCGTAAAGCTTCCAACGGGTTTCTGAAATCCATTTGGTAAGCTTTTCTGTCGCCTTTGCTCGGTGCACAATCGGCAGCCTCTCTGAAAGGACCATAGTAAGCAGAAGCAAATTTTGTAGCGTGGCTCATAATGGCCGCGTTTACAAAGCCGTTTTCATCTAAAAGATTGCGCATGGCAGCAATCCTTCCGTCCATCATATCAGATGGTGCAAACATATCAGCACCTGCCTCTGCATGTGTCAATGCCATTTTTGCAATAACATCCACGGTTTTATCATTTTGAACGTAATCGTTCTCCATAATTCCGCAATGCCCGTGCGTAGTGTACGAACACACACAAACATCGGTTACAACATATAAATCTTCGCCAAACTGTTTTTTAAGCTCACGAACTGCGGTTGGCACTAATGAATGATCGTGATAAGCCGATTTGGCATCAGCCGACTTTTCGTCGCCAACCCCAAACAACATAATTTTGTTGAGGCCTTTTTTTAATCCGGCTTCTACATCTTGTACCAGCGTATCAACCGAATAATGGTTAACACCTGGCATGGCATCAATAGCATGGGTAACATTTTTACCAGGTACCACAAAATAAGGGTACACAAACATATCTTTTGATAACCGGGTTTCGGCCACCATCTCTCTCACTAATGGATTTTTTCTTAATCTACGCGGACGATGTAACATATTTTATTGTATTTAGTATCGAGCGTTAACTCTTTACTTTTGTTCTGTTGTTGTATGAGAAGCATTCACTGTTGAGATGCTGAAACACCTGTCCGGACTCGCCGGGTGGAAGTTCAGCATGAAGATTCAGAAAGACAGCGCCCGGATCTTCTTTATGCTTTGGTCTTTTGGCTTTAAGCTTATCTCATTTCTATCCCAAATACTGCCTCAGCCAATCCGATTTCATCTGGCGAGTACGGCAAGGTATATTTTACGCCCATTTCATCAAATTTCTTTCCTGTTGAATTGCCAATTGCAATTACCTGCTGACCAGGCTCCAATAAATTATCGGCGAAATAAGCATCCACGTTCGATGGGCTGGTAAAAATCAGCACATCAGCATAGCTCTGGTCAATATCATCTTCAATTACTGTTTCATAAATCGGTAAGTCGATAATTTTAGCATCTGCCGGTAACGACTTCTGGATTGACTGTAGTGAATCCTGGGCACGTGGGAATAAAATCTGCTGTCCGCCAACCAATTGTGCAAAATCTTCTGCCACTTCGGTAATATCGCCACTTGCACCAACAAAATCGGCAAAATGGTTAAACTTACGTAAAGCATCTTCCGAGCCTCTGCCCACTACACCGAACTTGGTTTTCTTTGGTAGCACTGGTTTCAGGTTGAAAAAGTATTCGACACTGTTGCGGCTGCTGAAGAAAATCCAGTCGACATGACGCAGAATAAACTGATCCAAAACGGTAACAATCGGGAACGTACGGATTAATGAACGTCCTTCAATTTCAATATCATTATTTTCTAATGCCCTGCGGAAATAACTGTGTTCGCCAATTTCGCGGGAAATAAAAACCTTTGCCGGTTTTTTTCTTTCGGTATTGAACTTGGCCACAATTTTTTCGGCCAGGCCTTCTGTTGTTTCGGCACGTAAAAACAAACGCTCAGGAAAATGATCGGCAGTTTCGGCCTTTGCAGTCCACACTTCAAACTGGCCGTTTTCCTTTTTACAGTAACAGCCCAAAGGCATGTGACAGCCCCCTTCAAAAAGGTTTAGCACTTTACGTTCAACACCTACTTCTTCGGCAGTTGCCGGATCGTGCAGTTTTTGTAATGCATCGAAAAGTTCGGTGTCATTTTCCCTGATCTGAATAGCCAGGGCACCTTGTGCAGGTGCAGGTATAAATTCGGTAGTTTCGAGTTCTTCGATATGTAAATCGCTTACATCTAAACCTAAACGTTTTACACCGGCTTTAGCAATCAAAATCGCATCATAATCCTCATCGCGCAGTTTACCAATGCGGGTAGGCACGTTTCCGCGCAGATCTTCTACTTCCAAATCCGGACGTAAACCCAAAAGCTGGGCTTTACGGCGGTTAGACGAAGTACCTACCATAGCCCCTTTTTTAAGCGATAGTTTCTGCGAAACATCTACACAATCTTTTAAAATTAACAGGTACTCGCTCGCTTCTTCGCGTGGAGGCAAAGCTGCAATGGTTAATCCTTCAGGGTGTGTTGTAGGCAAATCTTTAAGGCAGTGTACAGCCAGATCAATTGTTCCGGCCAAAAGCTCTTCTTCCAGTTCTTTGGTAAAAAAACCTTTGCCTTCTAATTTGTCCAATCTTAAATTCAGGATTTTATCGCCCTGCGTTTTAATGATTTTTATCTCTGCTTCTATTCCAATAGCTGCCAATTCATTTTGAATATGATTAGCCTGCCATAAAGCCAGGTCGCTACCGCGTGTTCCGATGGTTAATTTCTTCACTATTAAGATTAAATGAGCTGCAAATTTAAATTAAATAGTGGTTTATACCATGATTTGTTTAAAAATGAGACAGTGAGGTTACAGAGGGCGTAATTAAGGGGATTTCTATGACATTAGGTGATAAGCTTTGTCATTCTGGGTATAGCGAAGAATCTGCGAGTGATTTGTATAAACTATTAATAAAGTGTTTTTTCCCTCACGCCGCAGTCTTGCCTCGGCTCGCCGCCGCCGATGGGCTCTTACTTTTGGCTTGATCCAAAAGTAACAAAAGATCAAGGCCTGGATCTTTTCTTGTAAAAACCTACGAAAACCTAAATAGCGGCAGTATCTATGCGCTAGCCATCACTCCTCTCCATCGCTCGCACTTGATTCTGCCTTGATCTGTGTTAACATGAAAGGTGGTGCAAAGTTTTTCGTGCTTTTTCCTACGAAAACCTCCTATGCCGAATAGCAGGATGCATTGGATCATGCTTCCAACTTCGCTTGCAAAACGTTAACGGATTATATTCAAACAATCGTTTTGAAAAACTTATTTACAATGAGATTCTTCACTGTGTTCAGAATGACAGCAAAGGGAAAATAGTAACAATAAAAACAAATAGCTTTGCGTTCTTCGCGCATTTACTTAGCGCGCTTTGCGGTTAATCTAAGATTGATTAACCAGAATCTCTTTGGCCATAACCATTGGTACACTGATGTATTTTTTCTCCATGTAGTTCATTACACGTTCTAAAACCTCGCGCGATGCTTCATCCATCTGACTAATTTCTTCGGCAAAAATACCATTGATAGCGGTGTTTTTGATTTCTTTAATCTTTCTGGGCACCTCTTGCATGGCAATTTCGATGCGGCGTTGTTTTAAAACTGAGAAAAACTCGGTGATGTTGTTGCTGATAATATCTTCGGCGTGAACAAGTTCGTTATAACGCTCCTGGATATTTTTACGGGCCACTTCTTTTAAAGATTCGACCTCGATATAATGAACCGGATTGTTGTGGATTACCGCCGGGGCAACATCGTTAGGGATAGCTAAATCGACAATTACTTTTTTGCTGGTATCGCCGTTAAGCAATTTAGCATACAGTTTTTCGTCGATAATGGCCTCAGTAGCACCTGTACAGGTAATAATTACATCAAATCCTTCTTTAAAATCTTCGAGCGCAGTAAGCGGATAAGCTTTACCGTTTAACTCTTCGGCCAACGACTCGGCTTTAGCCAAAGTACGGTTGAAAACAGAAAAATTAGAGTATTTATGTTTGTTCAGGTATTTGGCAATATTCTGATTGGTTTCGCCGGCGCCAATAATTAAAACACGCGAGTTACCACACATGTTTAACTCTTTTAACTTGCGGTAAGCCAATGATACCACAGAAACCGGATTTTTTGAAATATTGGTATGGGTATAAACTTCTTTGGCTGTCTTAACCACGCGATCCATAATCATACGCATGTAATCGCCGGTAAAACCAGCATCGCGACAGCTTTCGTAAGCCCTGCGGATTTGCGCCAGGATTTCCTTTTCGCCAACCACCAAACTCTCTAAAGAGCAAGAGGTTCTTAATAAATGGTTAAAGGCTTCTTCGTTTTCGTAAACAGTTACATTATCCAGGAAACGCTCCATAAACTCAGGCGGTAAACCCATGTCTAAAACAGTAAGAAACCTGGTTACAAATTCTTTGTCGGTTTTTTCTTTAGTAAGAAAAACAAACTCTACACGGTTGCAAGTACCGATATAAAAAATTTCGCTTACCGGAAGCTCTGATTGAATATTCTTCAACCTGCTATCCAGACTCTGATCACATATAACTAACTTCCCTAAAGATTTCAGGTCGATGTGGTGATGCGTAAAAGCTATTACTTTTAAATATTCCAATTGCTCCGTTATTAACTATTATCGGGATACAAAAGTAACATGGTTGGTGCATGTCAGCGTCATTAATCTGTAATTTACATTAATTTAGAACGGCTCTAAATAGCTATACAGCGCTGACAATCCTTTTAAAGCCTTTAAAAACAAGGCCAGATTTTAAACTTTCAATTCCGTTCTAACTGGTTTCCAACCCATTTGATCCACTTATTGATATTACGGATTTTGAACTAAATGGTTGCCTCGCCAAGTAATTTAATCTTTAACTTTGTTAACACCGGATTTATTGTGATGCAGAAAATGAAAATATTTTGCGAAACCCGGTACTTTCAAAAACTGACAACAAAATCTTAATTAGCAGGTTTATATTTTATATCAATACCTTAAACTATGATTACACAAAACGATTTTAGCCTTAGCGGAGCCGATGGAAAACTAATTATTGGCGACATTACTTTCGACGAAAAAAATCCGAACACGCCCATTATCCTTTTTGTACATGGCTTTAAAGGCTTTAAAGATTGGGGGGCGCATAACCTGGTGGCCAGGTATTTTGCCAGCAATGGTTACCGGTATATTAAATTTAATTTATCGCATAGTGGCGTACCAACCGATCATCCAAAGGATGTAACCGATCTCGAAACTTTTGCAAGCAATACCGTATCAAAAGAGCTGTTTGATGTAAATGCAGTGCTCGATTACATAGAAAAAGCTTACGGGGCCGACACCAAGGTAAATTTAATTGGCCATAGTCGCGGTGGAGGCTTATCGATTATTGAAGCGGCCAACGATTTAAGGATTGGCAAACTGATTACCTGGAGTGCCATTGCTGATTTTAGCAGCCTTTGGAAAAAAGAGCAGGAAGCCGAATGGAAAAAGAACGGAAAGATATTTGTAACCAACGCACGAACCAAAGAGCAAATGCCGCTAAATGTTAGCCTGTTAAAAGATTTTGAGGAAAACGAAGCTACGCTAAATATTTTAGAAGCTGCCAAAAGGGTTAACATTCCCTGGTTAATTGTGCAGGGCGATGATGATGTAAATGTTCCGTTTGAAACTGCACAGCAACTTGCAGATGCCAACCCGGCCAGCAGACTGGTAAAAATTGAAGGTGCCAACCATGTTTATGGCGCATCGCAACCTTACACCAACGAAACCTTACCGCCGCTTTTGTTTAAAGTTTGCGAGAAGGTTTTGATGTTTTTGGAGGAAGCGTAAATTACTTATCTTGAGCCATTATATTTTATGGCTCAAGATCGAATTAACCTTTCAGATTCAAACAAAAAGATATTAAAGCAGGCCACAATTGCCTTAACTTTATTTTCATGCCTGATTATTTTTCTGGATAGTAATTTTTCGCCGGTAAAATCAAAGTCAGAATTTATTAATGATTTATGGGGTGGTCGTTCGAGCAACGGAAGGACATATATTTTCAATGCTCAAACTCCAACTAAGACATACAAAATCCCGGCCCTGCTTTTTAATGAGACAAACCATAATGACTCATTGTTAATCTACAGATCAAAAATAACAGGTTTTATCCTGTATTATGGTCTAAAGAAACCTAATAAGATCATTATCTGCAGATCCCGTCTAATTAATGAAGAATTATTCGGCCTGATTACTACAATCATTGGCATTGTGATTGCGACAATACTTTACTTCAACAAAAAATTAGCACAAAACACCACCCTGCAGGGAATTTTGGTCTTTTTAATTATTATTTCATTGATTTTCTTACGAAATTACTTCGGCAGGAGTTATTTTTAGTGTATCAGCCAATATTAATCATCCCCTCTTCTCACCAAATTCCGCATGTCGCTACCACTAGGGCTTTGGAAAATTTCGAGGTCGAAATAAGGTACTGCAGCCAGCAAATGATCGAAGATATCGGCTGCAACTTCCTCAAATTTCTTGAGGCCTTTCTCTTTCGAAAACACATAGATTTCGATGGGAAGACCATTTTCTGTAGCCTGTAACTGCCTCACCATAAAGGTTAAATCGGTATTGATGTATGGATTGCTTTGCAGGTATTTTTCGGCATAAACCCTAAAAGTACCAATGTTAGTCATGTGGCGACCGTTTACCAGGTTATTCGGATTTACTGTATGTTCGGCATTAAAAGTAGCGATGTGTTGCTGGGTTTCTTTTAAATAATCTTTTAAAAAATCGATACTCTGCAGGCGCCCGATCAGTTCTTCGTCGCAAAATTTAATACTCGAAATTTTAATGTTAATGTGCCTTTTAATTCTTCGCCCCTCGCTTTCTTCCATGGCCCGCCAGTTTTTAAACGATTCGCTTACAATGGCATAACTCGGTACAATGGTTACCGTTTTATCCCAGTTGCGCACCTTAATGGTAGTTAAATTAATTTCGGTTACCTCGCCGTCGGCACCATATTTTTCAACGGTAATCCAATCGCCCACCCGAACCAGATCAATAGCACTCATTTGCACAGAGGCTACGAAACCTAAAATCGGATCGCGGAAAACAAGGATAAAAACTGCAGTAACGGCACCAAAACCACCAAAAATATACAATGGCGATTCGTTTAACAGAATGGACAGGATAAGTACGAAACCTACGATGTAAAAAACAATTTTAGCTACCTGCTTATAACTCCTGATAGGTTTATCGGCATACTTTTTCGATGATTCCATAATAGAAACCACCGCATTGAGAAAAGCATTTACCGCAAACATGACGGCCAAAACCATGTAGATTTTAGCAAAAATGAGTGCATAAAAAAGCCAGTTCTTAAAATAAATAAATACGTGAGGAACGGCATTGTAAATGATGTAAGCGCCAAAAATCAAAGCAAAAGCCCTGAATACCCTAAATTCGAACAAGGCTTTTTGCCAGTCGGATTTGGTTTTTGCGCTTTTAACCACGCCAATAAAAATTTGCCGGGTTAAGAAAATGGTGATGAATAAAAACAGTACTACCCCGATAATGCCTATGAAAAAATAGGCATACACCAGCTCATTGCCTGAAAGGCCTTTGCCGCTGAGCCAGTTTCGAAGTTCGTTAAAAAGGGAATGAAACTCGGGAATATTCATCAAGGCAATTTAGTATTTATTGGGCAGAAAATTAAATGGTGCTCGTGGTCTGATTATGGTCTGTGAGGACACAGACCACGGCTTAGTTTTTCTCCACCCAGTTGCCGTCACCTTTAATGATATCGATCAATTCATCTAAGGCATAAGCCGTAGTTACATTTTTCTTTACCACTTCTTTACCGCGGTATAAGGTAATTTTATCGGGTCCGGTGCCTACATAACCATAATCGGCATCGGCCATTTCGCCAGGTCCGTTTACAATGCAGCCCATAATACCAATTTTAATACCTTTCAAATGGTCGGTACGCGAACGGATGAGTTGTGTGGTTTCCTGCAGATCGAAAAGTGTACGGCCGCAGCTTGGGCACGAAATATATTCAGTTTTACTGATACGTGTACGCGTAGCCTGTAAAATACCAAAACTGGTTGAATTAATCAGCGAAAGATTTTGTCCTTGCGCATCAATCCAAACCCCATCACCGAAACCATCGGTAAGCAAAGCACCTAAATCGGTTGCAGCATAAAGCATTAAATTATCGGCATCTGCATCCTGATAGCTTCGTTTAATGATTACAGGGACCTGAATATTTTGTGCTTGCAGGGCTGTAAAAAATGTACGCTGTTCGGCCATGCCGTGTGCAGCTGATGTCTTTAAAATCAAAACAACATTAGGTTTCAATGTTTGAAGGTTGGAAGGTTGGAAAGTTCCGGCATCCACCTCAATAAAGTTTAACAGTTCGTCCTTAATCTCTGCCTGGCCAAATTCTTCAAGTGAAAATAAGGGATGACAGTTATTTTTGTCTTGCAGTTTTAACCAGGTTGGGTAATTGTACACCTGTTTTAAGTTGCCCGGAAAAGAAAAAGAAGGCAAATTATCGCCCAAATAAGCTAAATCGCAGGCCTGATCGGCCAAATTGTATTTATCTAAACCCGCACTGTAGTTGTAACCCACAGCACTTAAAAAATAAGGATCTTTTAAATTTTCTTTCGAAACATCAATCATCACTACCGGATGATGGTGTCCGCCAATGTGTTGTACGGGGGTAGTAACGCGGCGGTTGTACTCGTAAGGGGAATAAGTTTGGCGCTGAGCGCTAAGCGTAGGGCGTAGACTGGTCGACTCCGGACTTCCGACTTCTGACTTCTGACTCCTCAAAGTATACCGATCTGCTAAAGCTTTGGCTACGGGAGCTTCAAATTCGGGATCTTCGGTTAAAGAAACGCGAATGGTATCGCCTAAACCATCTTCAAGCAAAGTACCAATTCCAACAGCCGATTTAATGCGGCCATCTTCGCCATCGCCCGCTTCGGTTACACCCAGGTGCAAAGGATAATTCATGCCCTCTTTAGCCATGGTTTCGACCAGCAAACGATAAGCCTGCACCATTACCTGCGTATTACTGGCTTTCATAGAAATAACCAGGTTATAATAATTCTGGTCTTCGCACATGCGGATAAACTCCATCGCCGATTCTACCATTCCACGCGGTGTATCTCCGTAATGGCTCATAATCCTGTCGGAAAGCGAGCCATGATTGGTGCCAATGCGCATCGCCGTACCGTATTCTTTACAGATTTTAACCAGCGGGATAAACTTCTTGTAAATCCGGCTCAGCTCGGCATTGTAAGCGTCTTGTGTATACTCTATGTTTTCGAATTTCTTTTTATCGGCGTAATTACCTGGGTTTACGCGCACTTTTTCTACAATCCGCGCGGCCATTTCGGCAGCATTGGGTGTAAAATGGATATCGGCAATTAAAGGCACATTATAACCCCTGTAACGTAGCTCTTTCTTAATATTAGCCAGGTTCTCGGCTTCTTTAATGCTTGGGGCAGTAATACGAACATACTCGCAACCCGACTCTACCATGCGGATTGTTTGCTCAACCGTGGCCAGCGTGTCCATGGTATCAGTAGTCGTCATCGATTGGATACGAATGGGATTGTGACCGCCTAAAGCGATATCGCCGATATTTACCTCGCGGGTTAAATACCTCGAATAAGTTGCCAAACTATTGCAATATCCTCCTGCCAAATCGTGTTTTGCCAATATTTTTTCCATTTGGATGCAAAGATAAGGATTGTGTATATGTTTTACTGTTGGAAAGTTGTAATTAAATCAACCGGATTATAAAGACAAAATTATTTTTTTTTGGAAATGAAAGCGCAGTATCATTTGGCAAATACAGCCCCGCTCCCGCTTCTGCCGGTGGAAAAACCGGCATCTCGCTTTGATCGGGTTTATTTTTAGCGATGGGTGGATTTGGCCACATTGTACCGGCCCAGGTTATGTAAACGGGATGGAAGCGGCATACTTTGGCTGTAGGCCTGAGTGTTGTGGAAGGCCAGCCAAAGATATAGCGAACAGCCCGACTAACGACAACAGGACTACTGCACCAGCTTTTCTAATCTAAATCAACCTGTCTTTTATTACCAAAGTGTTGGCGGCAATATCGTGCCAGCACTGGTTTTTCTTGTTTAAGAAGCTATAGAGGTAGCCAAAAAACACCGGAATTACCGATAAAATTTTAGAAAAATTTCGAACCAAAGAAATACCAAAAGAAACCCGGCTCCCATCCATACGGGTTACTTTAATGTTCAGCAGTTTTTTACCAATGGTAGCCTGGCTTTGGGTTGCCTCAGCAATGCTGCCATAAATGAGCTTAACTACAAATATAACCGGAAAGGGAATTAAAAAAGCCATAATTCGCTGGTCTTTCCCCTCGATAAAAATATAACTGGTTAAAATAATGACGGTGTAAAAGCCGAAAATAATAAAATGATCGATTACCGAAGCCAATAAACGCTGATCAAAGGCTGCAAAATACTGCGGGGCGGTTAGCTGGTAGCTGAAACCCAAAAGCTCACGCAATTCGGGAATCGCGTGAGCTTCTTTATAGTCATCCATCCCCGGTTTGCGGATAAATGTATTTGGTTTAATGTCTAAATCTTTAAGTTCGGTTAAGCTATAAGGCCCCTGAGGCTTACCGTTAACTACAACTATATATTCTTGATCAGTACTCATTTAAAATCAGGATTGTTGGGTTTTTAGAATTGTAAGGTCAGGTTTTTTTAAAAGATTTCTGCTAACGAAGTTCGACCTTATGCCTTAAACCCTACACCTTCTACCTTCATTCCCTCAACCTTCCGCCTCCCTAGTATCTGCTCACCTCAAAGTTACTCAATCCGCCATCTAAATTGATAAAGATTTTTTTAGTCGAGGCTTTATAGTTAGCAGTTTCGTAAACGCCATCGCTCAGTTTTATAAATCCATCAAAATCTTTGGCCGATAAACCGGTTTTGGTTTTAATTCTGCAACCTGAATTGGTTGGTACTTTAATTTTCACATCGGCAACACCCGATTTTACTACCACGTCGGTAATTGGCAACAAATCGCCAAAAGTAATGTCGAGGGCTGCAGCACCGCCATCAAAACGGAAAGTACGTACTTTATAATCTTTGAAATCAAAATTAGCTTCACCTGCGCCCAGTTTCATGATCACATCCCAGTTAGCGGCTTTGTTTAATTTAAAGTTCACATCGTTACCACCATCGCCAAAATTCCATTTACCTTTTTTATCGTCCATTTTGAAGGTAAGCACTGTAGCACTATCAGTCAGTACTTTTTTTAGCGAAAAGTTACCATGTTTTTTGGTAATATCTGCATTGATCAGCTCGGGCGTTTCGCCATCCAAATTAAATGAAATTCCGCCACCAGAAATATTTAATACTGTTTTTTTAGCATTATCAGCCTCAACAAAAGGTTCGCTCAGTTTTAACTGGTTAAAAGCGGTATCCTTAATGTCGTCATTATCGTTATCATCGTTGTAGTCATTATCATTTAGGTTAATGTCAACATCTTTTTTAAAGTGATGTCCCCACCAGTTGCCCCTTTCGGGCACTTGCTGTCCTTTATAAAACAGGAACGATAAAGCAACTACTAAAACCGCAATCGAAATGATGCTTCCGGTTTGAGAATTATTTTTATTGAAGAGGATATTTACACCTGCAATGATGAGAAATATTGGCCAAAAGCTCCAGACACTGCGCCAGTAAAAATCAATAATATTAAAGTTTTCGAGTAGCAGTACACCGCCAATAAAAAGCAGTAAAATACCCCACATTAATCTATCTAGTTTCATTTTATTTATGCTTGAGGGTTCGTGGTTGTTGAATTATCGTCTTTGTTAACAGGGCTTTCGGGCGTTGGCTCCACAATGGTTTCAGCGAAATCGGCCTTCTTTTGCTGCTCTGCTTCTTGTTGGGTTTGAAAAGCTGCCCAATCGTTTTTTCTTTTTGATTTGGCAATAACAGCAATACCCAATCCAATGAATACTAATGGCCACATGAATTTAAACAGGTTGCGAAAGCTGAACCAATAGGGTATAAAATCCAGTTCGCGCATCAGAAAAAAGCAGCCTATTACCAGTAAAATCAATCCGCCAATGGTGCGGCCGGTATCGTTCGATTTGTTAAAGCCGCTAAAATCGGCACGGGTTTCGAACGGCGTTTTCTGTGTATTATCAACCGGCTGTGTCCAGTTGGTGTTACCAGAACCCACAGGACCAGTAAACTGGTCGCCGGCACCAAAAGGTGCACCAGGGTTTTGTTTGTTAAAAAAATCATTAAATTTTGAGAATCTTGCTGCCGGATCAGGATTTACCGGAACAATAATCCACATCACTATATAGGCAATTAAGCCACCTCCAGCCATAAATATAGCCGATAGTGCAAACAATAATCTGATTATGGTAACCTCCACCTGCATGTAATCTGCAAGTCCCGAAGCTACACCGGCAATCATCTTATCGTGGTCGTTTCTAAAAAGCTTCTTTTCCATAACGTTGTTCATTTTTGTGTTTAAAAATCGAGCGGTGTAATTAAAACCTCATCTACGTTTACCCCTTTACTTAAGTTTAAAATGGTAAATAATGTTTCTGCAATATCTTCTGGCTGTACAAATTTTTCGTCAGGGATGCTTGTTCCTTCCCATGATGCCGTTTTTGTAGAGCCGGGCAAAAACGCAGTAACTTTAACGTTGTGAGGGGCTAACTCTTGCCGCAATACATGATTAAGACTTAACATCGCTGCTTTTGTTACACTATAGCTGCCACCATTTTTTACAGGTGCTTTGCTGGCCACCGAGCAAATGTTAAATATATGGCCACGGCCTTCCGTACGCATCTTTTTACCAAAAAATTTACTGGTATAGTAGCCTGCATTTACGTTCAGGTTTTGCTGCTTTTCAAAGGTTTCATCAGCCTCATCCAGCATACTGCCAGGCAAAAAAGTGCCCACATTGTTTACCAATACATCGATAAAGCCTGCTTCTTCATCAACCTGGTTTAAAAATTGATATACACTCGTTTTAACCGAAAAATCGACCGAATAAATGGCTATGCTTCGCCCGGTAATAAATAATTCATTGCGGAGGGCTTCGAGTTCGTTTACGCTTCGTGCTGCAAGCACTAAATCGTAACCATTTTCCCATAATTTAATGGCTATTGCCCTGCCAATTCCTTTAGTTGCACCGGTTATTACAGCTTTCATGTTTTTGTGGTTTAATTTTTGTTGACAAAAAACCATATTTATATTTAAAAGCACGAATATTTTTACAATTAGCAAAGAGCGACAACTTTTTTATCGTTTCTTTGTAGTAGTATAATAATGATCATTTAAATTAAGCAACACCTACGGAATGAATTTTACCAATTTCGGCAGATACATCCTGCTATTAAAGTCTGTATTCAGAAAGCCGGAAAAGCTGAAAATATACCTTAAAGAGATCGCCAAACAGATGGATTATGTTGGCGTAGGTTCACTGGGGCTTATTGCCATCATCTCTACCTTTATTGGTGCAGTTATGACTTTGCAGATCGCTTTCCAGCTGGTTAGTGATTTTATTCCTAAAACCATTATTGGTTCGGTAAACCGCGATTCGAGTATCTTAGAGTTAAGTCCAACCATTAGTGCTATTGTTCTGGCCGGTAAAATCGGTTCGGCTATTTCATCAGAAATTGGCTCGATGCGTGTAACCGAACAGATTGATGCCTTAGAAATTATGGGTATCAACGCACCAGGTTACCTCATCTTGCCAAAAATAATTTCAGGAATAACCATGGTACCTATGCTGGTTATCATTTCAATGTTTTTAAGCATCACTGGTGGCTACATTGGCGGTTCAGTTTCAGGAGCGGTAACACCTGCAGAATATATTCAGGGTATTACTACCGATTTTAACCCTTACACCATTACTGTGGCGCTGGTTAAAGCATTTGTGTTTGGTTTTATTATTACTTCGGTACCTGCTTACGAGGGTTTTTACGTGCGTGGTGGTGCTTTAGAAGTTTCGCAGGCCAGTACAAGAGCCGTTGTAATTAGCTGTATTTCTATTTTAGCTTGCGATTATATCGTGACCCAATTGTTATTGTAATGATCGAAATTAAAGATATTTATAAATCGTTCTCGGGAAATGAAGTATTAAAAGGCATTTCCGGCAAGTTTGAAGAAGGCGTAACCAACCTGATCATCGGAGGTTCCGGCTCAGGAAAAACCACCTTACTGAAATGTATGGTAGGTCTGCACCAACCCGATTCGGGATCGGTATTGTACGATGGACGTGATTTTACCCCCATGACCTACGAGCAGAGGATTGATGTGCGTAAAGAAATCGGGATGTTGTTTCAGGGATCGGCCCTTTTCGATAGTATGACTGTTGAAGAGAACATTATGTTCCCGCTGAATATGTTTACCGATCAGAGCCGTAAAGAGAAAATAGAACGTGTAAATTTTTGCCTGGAAAGGGTTAACCTGGCCGGTAAAAACAAATTGTTCCCAGCTGAGCTATCGGGAGGAATGAAAAAACGTGTGGGTATTGCCCGTGCCATTTCCATGAATCCTAAATATTTGTTTTGTGATGAGCCCAATTCAGGTTTAGATCCAAAAACCTCTATTGTAATTGATGAGCTAATCAAGGAATTAACAGAAGAATATAAAACAACTACTATTGTGGTAACGCATGATATGAATTCGGTAATGGGCATTGGCGATTACATTTTGTTTTTGCACGAAGGAAAAAAATTCTGGGAAGGCAGCAACAAAGAAATTGCACATACCGACATTAAAGAGCTGAATGACTTTGTGTTTGCCAGCCGCTTTATGAAAGCAGCAAAAGATAAGTTTTAAAAATTTTGTATCTTTGGGCATGACTGCGGCCACGAAAAATATCATTCATAAATTGGAAACCTTACCAGATAGCATGGTAAATGAGGTAGAAGATTTTATTGATTTTTTAAAAGCCAAACATGCCAAAAGCTTTTCTAAAGCTGATGAGGATAAAATAGTTGAAGAGCCAAAAGTTTTATATGGTGCAGCAAAGGGTACAATACTTTACATAGCTGAAGACTTTAATGAGCCTTTAAATTTCTCTTAAAAACCAAATCGTCATGGCGAGGTACAAAGCAATGACGGCATACTATAAATTAAATGATACAATTACTAGCCCCCACCCACTGGAAAGATTACGAACTGATTGATTGCGGGGATTTTGAAAAATTAGAACGTTTTGGCAATGTGATTTTAATCCGTCCTGAACCGCAGGCCGTTTGGAAAAAAACCTTGTCAGAACAAGAATGGCGCAAAACCGCTAACATTACCTTTAAAGGCCGCTCGGCTACCTCAGGAGAATGGGTAAAGAAAAACCATTCCATCCCCGATCGCTGGCATGTAGAATATAAAAACAACGAAGTGGCCATTAAACTCCGTTTAGGCTTAACTTCTTTTAAACACGTTGGGGTTTTCCCTGAACAGGCTGTAAACTGGGATTTTATTTCCTCATCTATTAAAAAGTTTAAAACACCACAGCCTAAAGTATTAAACCTTTTCGCCTATACAGGTGCTGCCTCGTTAATTGCCAATGCGGCCGGTGCAGAAACCACACACGTTGATTCGATTAAACAAGTGGTTACCTGGGCTAATGAAAACCAGGAGCTTTCTGGTTTGAAAGATACCCGCTGGATGGTAGAAGATGCCCTGAAATTTGTAAAAAAAGAACTTAAAAGAGGCAAAAAGTATAATGGTATTATCCTCGATCCACCTGCTTATGGCCACGGCCCTAACGGCGAAAAGTGGAAACTGGAAGACCATATACAGGAAATGATGCAGGATGTGGTACAACTTTTAGACGAAAAGGAACATTTCCTGATCCTGAATACCTATTCTTTAGGTTTCTCATCTGTAATTGTAGAAAACCTGATCCGCACTTCGTTTCCAAAGGTGAAGAACCTCGAAACCGGCGAGCTTTATTTACAGGCCACAGCAGGTGTAAAATTACCCCTGGGTGTTTTTGGCAAATTCTGCAATGTGTAAATGTTAATTACTTTATTTTAAACTACCAGATTTCCATCTTACTTTCATCCCAAACAGATTCGGAAAACTGTCTAAACTTTAACTACTTTAATAATCTATGAAATTCCCACAATTAGCGGGCACACTAATACTTGGTTTCGCCGCAATAAGCTTATTTGCCAACTGTAATTCTGATGGCAAAACCAGCAGCAGTATCGGCAAAATATTTTCTTCCGATTCGACGAAGAAAAAAACAGATTCGACAGAAAATGTAATGAAGCCTGTTGATCCGAAATTATACGATTCTTTAGCTAAAAAACTGGCTAATGGCGATACTACAGGTAAATGGCCGGTAAAAAAGCAACCTTATCCTTTAGCGGGTGCTATTTTGCCTTTTAAACGCATTGTGGTTTATTACGGTAATCTTCACTCTAAAAAAATGGGCGCCTTAGGCGAATATGCACCAAAAGAAATGTGGTCGCGCTTAAATGCCGAGGTTAAACATTGGGAAAAAGCAGACCCATCTACACCAGTACAACCAGGCTTGCACTACATTGCTGCAGTGGCCAGTGGCACACCAGGTAAAGATGGCAAGTACATTAATAGAATGGGTAACAAACAGATTGATTCTGTATTGAAAATTGCTAAAATGCAACCCAATACCATTGTATTTTTAGATTTACAGGTGGCATTGAGTAACATCAAAGCCGAATTACCACACATCGAAAAATACCTTGAACTGCCTTATGTGCATTTAGGTATCGATCCTGAGTTTTCGATGAAAGATGGTTCATTACCGGGTAAGAAAATCGGAACTTATGATGCAGCAGATATCAACTATGTATCAGGTTACCTTGCTGATATTGTTAAAAAACACAATTTACCGCCAAAAGTATTTACCGTTCACCGTTTTACCAAGAAAATGGTAACCAACTCGCAAAACATCAAATTGCGCCCTGAGGTGCAGATTGTAATGCATATGGATGGATGGGGTGAACCGGAGTTAAAGAAAGGTACTTACCGACACTTTATTCAAAGCGAGCCGGTACAGTTTACAGGTTTCAAACTGTTTTACAAAAACGACCTGAAAAAAGCACCAAACAAGTTAATGACTCCCGAAGAGTTATTAAAACTTACACCAAAACCGATTTACATCCAGTATCAATAAGTAAAATATTACAAAAGGCCCGTAAAATTACGGGCCTTTTGCTTAAACAGCTTTTTTGATGAAATAATCCATTATTTGCAGCGTTTTTTATCAGGTTTGTTGACATATGACAACACATGGTTAAAACTTTCAGGAATATTCGGTAGTCAACTGTAATTAATATCAAAAAATATCGTTTTTTTGATTCAATTAATTAGTCGACTAGATTTTACAACAGGTTAGGATATGCAAACAGCAACATTTGGTGGAGGCTGCTTTTGGTGCACTGAAGCCGTATTTCAGGCCCTGAGTGGAGTAAGCAAGGTTACATCTGGCTATATGGGGGGCGATTTAAAGCATCCGACATATATGGAAATCTGCAATGGCGATACCGGACATGCAGAGGTAGTTCAGATCATTTTTGATGAAAACGTTATTTCCTTTAACGAGCTTTTATTTATTTTTTTTAAAACCCACAATCCCACTACACCAAACAGGCAAGGCAACGATGTGGGTTCGCAATACCGTTCGGTGATATTTTACGAAAATGCTGAGCAAAAAACACAGGTAGAGCAAATTATAGCAGCTTTAAGCCTGCAAAACATTTTTGATAAACCCATAATTACCGAGGTGGTACCCGCAGCTGAATTTTATGAGGCTGAAGATTATCACCAGAATTACTTTAACGATAACCAGGGAAAACCTTACTGCTCTTTTGTAATACAACCTAAGTTAAATAAGTTTGCGACTGATTTCAGGAACAAAATTAAACCTGAACTGCTCGAATAATTAAACCTCAAAAGTAAGCAACCCGTGTTGGCTGGCCGTGTGAATATCCCTCCATACCCGATTAATCTCCGATCCTTTTTTGGCCGCCTCTAAACCACAATACGGAAACAAAATACCTGCATTACGCCAACAGGCATGAGCCAATTTACGACAGATTGCACTGACTTTGCTTAGCTTAGCATCGCTTATTTGACCATTATCCATTAACTCAATCCAGGATTCATCAAATGTAGTATAGAATTGCTCACGCAGCGTTTGCACCTCTTTTTTGCACCGGTTTAACTCGGTTGTAAAGAACTGTATTTGTGGATTGCTAAACCTTCGCATACTGGAGCGCGAATGGAATGATTGTTCTACCAATTTAATAAAATGGTTGGTCATACCCAGGCTGTTTACCGTTAAGGTAGTTTCGGCCAGCTGTAAAAAGGGGTAATCAAAACCCGAATCTGCTACCAGGATATCTTTATTGATGGTAAAGGTCCTGTTTTCCGGTACTACAAGGTTTTTTACTTCAAAAGCATGACTACCGGTGGCTATTAAACCAAAGTAAGACCAGCCGGGTAAAATATTAACTTCGGCCTTTTTGAGTATAAATGATTTGATTACGGGTTCTCCGTTTTCATCCAGGATATCATCGCCGTTTTCGGTTTTGAGGGTGCAATTGGCCGTAAATATGGTGGCATGTAATGCACCACTGGCATAATTCCATTGCCCGTTTATACGATAACCTGTTTCGGTTTTAACCGCCTCGCCGCCTACCGCTCCACTCCCGGCAAAACAAACCTCCCTGTCGGCAAAAATTTCGGCTGCCAGTTCAGGATTAAGAAAGCCAGCAAACCAACCTGCACCGGCACATAAGGTAACGGTCCAGCCGAGACTGCCATCAGCTTCTGCCAGTTGTTCTTCTAAACGCAGGATTTCGGGCAACTTTTTATTGGCACCACCATAAACTTCCGGTACAAAAAGTTTAAACCAGTTTTCCTGGTAGGCAAGTGCTAATATTTCGGGATGCAGCTTGCCCATTTCTTCTGAAAGGGCGGCATATTCGGCCATTTTTTCCTGCCAGTTAAGGTTTAAGGTATCTTCCATGATGCTGACAGTTTAAGATTGGGCCAATTTGAGCCTGCTTTTATCGATAATTTTCTTCCAATCGAAAAAGCCGAAAATAGCTACTGTAAATAGAAATGTGGTTAAACAAGCCATTAATGGCAGCTTTTTATGGAACAATAAGGGAATAGCTACAATGTTGGAAATATTGAGAAAAATCCAGTTTTCTATTTTACGTTTGGCCAGTAACCACATACCCGCCCAGGCAGTAGCTGATACAAAGGCATCGAAAAGAGGCACATCCGAATCGGTAAAATGCCTTAATACCAGAAATAATCCCACAAAACCAATAGCAGAAATGAGCACAGCAATGGTTAATTCATTGTTACTTGACCATGATACCTGATTTTCGGCATCCTGTTTTCTTTTCTTCCAGATGATCCAGCCATATACGCTCATTACCAGGTAATAAATGCTCAACAGCGTCTCTGCGTATAGTTTTACGTTTAACAACAGAAACATAGATAAGAGGATAGAGATAATACCAGTTGGGTACAACCAAATGCTGTTCTTTTTGGCCAGCAAAACTTCGGCTACACCAAAACCCACAGCTAACCACTCTATAAAAGATGTATGTGCAATCTGCTCCTGAAAAAGCTTAAACCAATCCTGAAAATTCATTTAAAAATAATTGAAAACTGTTTTCGGGGCGAAACAGCATGGTAAAGCTAACCTCCTTCCTACGTCGGTATTATCCGCATCAGGTACATGGTTTTAAAATTCCAATAATCAATTTAACAATAACCAAAGGTCTGAACATTTGATTTTGGTGATTGGAATTTCTAAACCAATGGGTGTAATCTCAGCAAACTGATTATAAAAGAATTTTAAACCAGTAAGCACCCCTTTGAGCAAGGCAAATATAGGTTTAAAAATGGAAGGTTTTGCTTTTCATTCGACTTTGTGACGTTGGAGTGGGTTTATTTGAGTTAAACATTATAAGGAGATCGTCATTCCCAACTTGCCACGATAACTATAGGATGGGAATCCTAAAGCAATAGCATTAAGATTCCCACTTGCGTGGGAATGACGAGCGGCGGGGCGAAGGGCTCCGCCAATTATATCTAATCTTTATTAAAACAAACCAATTTGCCCTTTGTCATCAATATCGATATCATCAGGGTTGGTAATTTCGAAGTCTACCTTTTTTACAGGTTTATCTTCAGTTTTTTCTTCAGCTTTTGGTGCTTCCTTTTTGGCTTGTTCTGTCGCAGGTTTTTCTGTTTTAGGCGCAGGGGCTTCAGTACGTTCGAATTTTGGTTTTACCTTCTCCGCAACAGGCTCATCTATGGCCTTTTCTGTTGCTTCTGCAGGTTCGCTCGTTTCTTCACCTGTTTCTCCCGCTACATTACCTTCGTTATCATCTTCAACCGGTGTTTCTTCTACTTCTTCCTCCTCAATCTCCGGTTCTTCTAAAACAACCTTTTGCACATCGTGTGGCGATAAACGGTTACCGTTAGCCTTTAAACCTTTAACATCGATCAACTCGGCCAGTACCAAATCAAGGGTTTCCGGAACCTGTGTTTTACCTTTTAACACATCGACAATAATTTTAGCAGCCGGGTTAGCGGTTAAGTGCAATAATTTCGATTTTGGCTCCTCGCTGATGAAGATTGTTTTCTTGCCATTAGCCTGCAATTCGAATGCAAAACGTTTAATGAAGTAATTCTGCGCCTTACCTTCAAAATGAACCGCAGCAAAAGTCCTTTCGGGATCAAACTTCTGGATCAGCAACAAATTATCGTCAAAGTGGTTGGTTAAATCGAAAGAACTCAACTCATAGTAACCATCTTTATGAACCTGTAAAATACGATCGTCGCCATCAAATTCGCCAAGGTATTTACCGCGACCATCAACATTCAGGCGTTTTAACAAATCATCGTACCAGATTTTAAGTCCTGATAAGGTAGAAACCCCTTTGCTTTTTAGAATGATCTTTTTAACCGGATATTTCGATACAATATTACCCTGCGAGCCACGACCTTTAATGGCCACTTCGGCAAAATCAAGATCAAACTGTAGCTTACGTAATTTAGAATGCGGTTTTAAGGCCACATTGATCACTTCGGCCTCTCCGTTCGGGTTAGCTGTAAAATACAACACTTTCGAACCTTTTGATCCTTTGGTTAAATCGTATTCCTTATCGCGGGTTACCCCCACAACCGAAAATCTTTTAATATATGATGTTCCGCTGGCGCCATCTTTATAAACCATGTTATAAACGGTACGCTCGTCATTTTTCTTGAATACCTGAACGTGGATAATGCCTTTACCCACAAAGGTCTTGTCGGCCACTTTGGTAATAATGCATTTACCATCTTCGCGGAAAACAATAATTTCATCAATATCCGAGCAATCGGCTACAAATTCATCCTTACGTAAACCCGAACCCACAAAACCATCAGTACGGTTTACATATAATTTTACGTTGGCCAAAGCAACTTTCGAAGCTTCAACGCGATCAAACAAGCGGATTTCAGTTTTACGCTCGCGCCCTTTTCCGTACTTGTCTTTCAGTTTCTGAAACCAGGCAATGGCATAATCGGTAAGGTGTTTTAAATGGTTTTTAACCACTTTAATTTCATCTTCCAGATTCTTCATTTGCTCATCGGCCTTTTTCACATCAAAACGGGTGATGCTACTCATTGGCTTATCGATCAGTTTCTTAAAATCTTCTGGCAGGATTTCGCGATAAAGCGATGGTTTAAAAGGATCAAACAACATGTGCAACACCTCAACCACCGTTTCAAAATTGCTCGAATTTTCGTACTCAGGGTTTTTATACATTCCCTCCTGAATAAATATCTTTAACAGGGAGCTGAAGAAAATTTTCTCCTGCAGTTCGTGCAGGCGGATTTCGAGCTCTTTTTTAAGTAAGCCCTTGGTGTGTTTGGTATTTTCGATCAGGATATCGTTCACACTTAAAAAGTGTGGCTTATCTCCCTGGATGATACAAGTATTGGGCGATATGGAAACTTCGCAGGCCGTAAAAGCATAAAGTGCATCGATGGTCACATCCGGCGAAATACCGGGTGCCAGGTGCACTACAATTTCTACGTTGGCCGCTGTGTTATCTTCAATTTTCTTGATTTTGATCTTGCCTTTATCGTTGGCCGATAAAATACTATCGATAACGGAACCAGTGGTAGTACTGAAAGGCACCTCGCTGATGACCAAAGTTTTCTTATCCTTTTCGGTAATTTTTGCCCTTACACGGATTTTACCACCCCGCTGACCTTCGTTATAATTCGAAAAATCGGCCATACCGCCCGTAAAAAAATCGGGCATAATGTTAGGGCGTACCCCTTTAAGTGCTTCTATCGAGGCATCAAGCAATTCGATAAAATTGTGCGGCATTACTTTGGTGGCCAAACCTACAGCGATACCTTCGGCCCCCTGAGCCAGCAAAAGCGGAAATTTAACCGGTAAGGTAATGGGCTCATTGTTACGTCCGTCGTAACTTAACTGCCATTCGGTAGTATCTGGATTGAAAACCACCTCGTTGGCAAATTTCGATAAACGGGCTTCGATATAACGGGGTGCAGCAGCACTGTCGCCTGTAACCGGATCTCCCCAGTTACCCTGCATATCAATTAACAAGTCTTTTTGCCCGATTTGTACCATCGCATCGCCGATAGAAGCATCGCCATGCGGGTGGTATTTCATGGTGTTACCAATTACGTTGGCAGCCTTGTTAAAGCGTCCGTCATCCATCTCTTTTAACGAGTGCATGATACGGCGTTGAACAGGCTTTAATCCATCGTTAATGTGTGGAACCGCCCTGTCTAGAATTACATAAGACGCATAATCGAGAAACCAGTTTTCGTATAAACCGTTTATTGGTGTTATGGTATGTTTGTGTTCTTCGTTGATGTTTGGGTCTAGTTCTTCACTCATTTATATACAAAAATTGGCAGCCGTAAATATAATAAAAATGATGGCACAGAGAGAAGAGAGGTTATTCACATTTTGAGGTGGAAAATTTGTTTTTATTCATTTGAAAAGCAGGGTTCCGTACGTTTTATGAAGTGTTTCCTCCGGCTTTCCGATCCGATCTTTTTTGCCCTAACCCCCAGCCCCGGCCCAAAAAAGTATCTCCCCTTCAATCCGGTTTAGAAAAAAATAGTCCTGAGGTACTATTAAGGGTTGCAAAATGCCGGGAAATTCCTGGCAACCTGACATGCGCAAAAACCCGGTCACGTTAACCATCAGGAATATAACGCCATTACAGCTTAAATGTCTTATATGGTAAAACATTAATGCAGGTGCATTTATAATTAATACTTGTACAATTATAATTAACGCGGGTGCCTTTATAATTAACGTAGGTGCATTTATAATTAACGCACCCGCTTTTATAATTAAGGCAGTAGATTTTATAATTAATGTTCCCGCATTTATAATTAATGCACCAGCTTTTATAATTAACGTACCCGCATTTATAATTAAGGCACTAGATTTTATAATTAATGTTCCCGCATTTATAATTAATGCACCAGCTTTTATAATTAACGTACCCGCATTTATAATTAAGGCACTAGATTTTATAATTAATGTTCCCGCATTTATAATTAATGCACCAGCTTTTATAATTAACGTACCCGCATTTATAATTAACGTATGTTCATTTATAATTAACGCATGTGCATGATCCTATCGGCTGGTGTCGCACCAGCCGACTAAAGAAACATACCTACGCACAGTAACTGATATTATTCCGTACCCAACAACAGCCCCGATACATTCCAGGCGCTTGAGCTCGAACCTTCGGGTTTACCCATCGGGATGGTAACCTTAATGGTATGCTGCCCTGCTTTTAAATCGCCGAGGCTAATCCAGTTCGGGTTGGTAACCGTTCCGGGGCACCAGTTAGAACGGCTCAGGTCGGATGATGAAAGTCCGGTTTCAAAATTACCAGAGGCAGGGTTCGATAAACGGTACGAACCGCAATCTTGTCGCCATGGCGTAAAAGCAAAGGTTTCTTTATTGTCTAACCATATTGTATTTTTTCTGGGCACAAATTCATCACCATTTCCCCAACCACCATGACCAGTGGTAATGTAACGTAACCTGGCATCTTTAAGATCTTTATCGAGGGTAAAGGAAACCTCCAGTCCTTTTTCACTGCTAAACATGGTGGCGTATTCCTGTCCGGCCATTTCCATTACGTTAGTAGAATTGAACAGCGGCATAATAATCTCTTTTTTGCCTTCGCCACGACCACCATTATGCAACGTGATGTTCATCGAAACTTTATGTCCGCCTTTATCGTAATTACCAATAAAAACCGCTACCCAGGCTTCTTTTCCGTTCACCAGAGGAAAAAGCTCCGAAATATCCTGACGGTAGTATACTTTCTCTGCCCAGTTTTTATCCTTAAGCTTTAAAGTGTTGTATTTTCCCACACCAAAAGGGGTAAAAAAGCGCATCAGTTCAATTACCGGGTTATAATTGGCTGTAGCTACAACCCCCTGGTATTGCTTTCCATTGCCGTTATCATAAACAGGCAGTTCTTTTACCGATTTTTTCAGGGCATCCATCAGGCTGATGGTTTTATCTGTCGGAATTACAAAAACAGAACCTGTTCTGTCGTAAGCATCGCCGTTTGATTGCTCCGTTAAATCGACAAAAACATTTGGGCTGCCTGTGTAAGCAGGAAATTTAACCTTACGCGCAATCACTGTTCCACCTGCAAAGCGGAAAATAGAATCGGTTGATTGTGGTTTATCAACAAAATTGATGGTTTCGTTATTAAACACACTTAAGGTGGTAAACCTGCCTTTCCACAACAAATCTTTATAGGTTAAACCATCGCTCAGGTTTGTGCTTATTTTGGCTAAATCAATAGTATTTACATTTTTTACTGCTTCTATTTTAGTAGCAGTGACATAACTGCTGCCATTGCGCACCTGCTCTAACACCAAACCCAGGTTTTGGCCTAAAGCAGTGGGTGCGGCTTTTATGCCGGCATCAGTAGTATACCATAAATCGATCCGGTTGGAGTTGACAACCGTGGTTGCTTTTTTACAGGTATAACCCAATATTACTTTTGTATCTGTACTGTATTCAAAAACCTGCTTCGCAATAGCAGCGCTATCAACCGTTGCAATCTGATTGCCCGCACTTAAATTGGCTACCTGGTATAATAGCAGTGTTGGTTTGGTTACCAGGCTTTGCTCGTAAGGATATTTGGCCTTATTATCGAGAATGCCGGCGTTACTGATTAAATTCTGACCAGCAGTAGCAATGACCACCGTGGCATTCCGGTCTTCCTTTGGCTTGCCATCGGCAGAGCGGAAATAAGTAATTTTATAAGTTGCGTTACTTTTGAGTACGCCCTGGGCCTGCAGGTTAAAAGAAATGAAAGCCGAAAAAATGAGGAGGTATAAGTGTTTCATTGTGGTTAAAAAACCAAATATAAATAAAGTATCCGTCATTGCGAGAAGGCTTTTCAGCCGACGAAGCAATCTATTTCGCTTATAGTTCTTGTTATGCAGATTGCTTCATCCAATGAAAAATTGGCTTCGCAATGACGATCACTGGCATTCCCTTATCTCTCCAACCGATCCTCTGCAAAAGCAAAGGGCAATAAACTCTTTACGTTCGGCACCTTCAATATTTCTCCGTTTAAACAATAAAAAATTACCTCAATAGGGCTCCCCTGTTTACGTTCAAACTCGATCATAACCTGTAAACAGCCACCGCAGGAAGTAACGGGTTTTAAAATTTCAAAATGATCGGTTTGTGCCGTAATGGCCATACTTTCGATCACAGCATCAGGATATTTAGCACCGATAGCAAAAAGTGCTACCCGCTCGGCGCAGAGCCCTGATGGATAAGCCAGGTTTTCCTGGTTGCTACCTAAAATGATTTCACCCGATGCCAGGCGGATTGCTGTGCCTACCCTGAACTTAGAGTAAGGCGAATAAGAAGTGGCTAAAGCCCCCTCAGCCTGTTTACATAATAGCTGATCTTTTTCTATTAATTCATCAATACCGCTGTATTGTTCAAAAGATATATTTAGATTTATTGAATTCATTTTAAACTGTTTATTGCACCGCCCATGTTAAATTTTTATAGCGGGCGAACAATTTAAGTTATTTTTTGTATTAATTAGTAAAACGCCGTTTAAATTAATTTAAATGGCCATGCTTTTGGCTATTAACAAACACCAAACACACACCGTTTTGAACAAATACGTCCGCAAAAGTCTCAAAATTTTACTATGGTTCATTGCCTCCATTATTATATTGGTGGTGGGTTTAGCACTGTCTTTAAATATTCCAGCTGTTCAAAACTTTGTTAAGGATAAGGCCATCAATTACCTTAAAACCAAAACCAAAACTGAAGTTAGTCTCGAAAGCATTAAAATTGCACTTCCTAAAGATGTTGTACTAAATAAGTTCTATCTCGAAGACCGTAAAGGCGATACCCTCTTATATGCCGAAAAACTGGCAGTCGATATCAGTTTGTTTAAACTGTTAAAAAATACTGTTGAAGTAAATAATATTGAGCTAAAAAGTGTGCGGGCCAATGTAAAACGAATCAATCCGGATACTACATTCAATTTTTCATTTTTGGTTGATGCTTTCGCCAGCGACCAGAAAAAACCGGAGGAAAAAGTCAAAAAAGATACCACTTCAACCCTAAAATTCTCGGTGGATAAGGTTTCATTTGAAGATATAGGTCTAACCTACCGCGATGATGTGGCCGGCAATGATGTGAAACTTTACCTGGGCGCTTTTAAAACCAAAATCAAAGATTTCGACCTGGCTAACCAGCACTATGTAATTAAAGAACTGAGCTTAAACAATACTTCTTTACGCTATCTGCAACAAAAACCATTAACCCAATTGGTGCAGCACATTACCAATAGTGTAGATAGTACAGAGAAAGAACAGGGTAAGCTGCCTTTAATAGAAGTGCAGAATTTTATTTTCAGCAAGGTAAAAGTCAATTACGACGATCAGATTTCGACTACTAAGGCTGTTGCCGATGTAAACGATCTTGGCCTGGTTAACCTCAAAGTTGATTTAACCAATAGCCAGTACGCGGTTGATGATGCACATTTAAATCAATCGAACATCCTGTTTGCCTTTAAACCGGCACCCAGCAACGATTTAAAAAAAGTAAAGGATACAGTTTTACCCGAAAAATCGACCCTTGGGCTCATCATTAAAAACATTAGTCTGGCCGATAACGATGTACAGTTCGATAACCTTGGCGCTAAACCTGCACCAAAGGGCATGGATTTTAACCACCTTAAAATTGCCGGATTAAATTTGGGTGCCAGCAATGTAACTTATAGCGCAGCCGGCATAAAAGCCAATGTTAAAAATGGTTCGTTAAAGGAAAAAAGTGGTTTTGTATTAAATGAGCTTAAAGGCGATGCGGTGTACAACGACAAACAGATTAAGCTGAGTAATTTTATTCTCAAAACCCCCAATACCACCATTAATAATGCTACCGAGCTTAATTTTACTTCGATGGATGACCTGACCAAACATCCAGAAAGGGTAAAACTTAACCTGGCCTTTAAAAATACTACCATTGGTTTAAAAGATGCCGGCTATTTCAGCGATGCGATTCCAGCCAATTACCGCAATGAGAAAATAAAGCTCAATGCCGATGTTAATGGCTATTTAAACAATCTGAATATTCCACATTTACAAATCAGCGGCTTAAAAAATACCCAGATTGATATCAGCGGGAAAGCAAAAGGCTTGCCTGATATTAAGAAAACCTTTCTCGATTTAAACATTAAAAAACTGCACGTTACCAAAAGCGACATTCTGGTGGCTGTTCCTAAAAAGTCGCTCCCCCCTACCATCGAATTGCCCAATGTGATTGATGCAAAAGGTAATTTTAAAGGATCGATGACCGATTTTAACACCAACATGAACATCCTGACGGATATGGGAGGTGCCAATGTTGTGGCCGGGATGAAAGGCCCTAAAGGGAAAGAAAATTACCAGGCCGATATTAGCCTGAACAATTTTAATGTTGGTCGCCTGTTAAAAATGCAGCCAAAACTGGGTCGTGTTTCGGCAAAAGCCCGGGTAGCAGGTACTGGTCTTGACCCAAAAAAAATCAATGCAAAATTTAATGCCAGGGTACTCAATGCCTACTACAATAAATACACTTACCGTAACCTGAATGTGGCGGGTACTTACGCAAACCAGAACGTTGTGGTAAAAAGCAGCATGCCCGATAGCAATGCCAACTTCGCCCTCGATGCAAAAGTTAACCTGGCCGGGAAGTACCCGAGTGTAAAAGCCGATCTGAATTTAATACAGGTTAACCTGCAGGCTTTAAACTTTAGTCCGACTGTTTTAAGTGCAGCCGGTATGGTTAAAGTAGATCTGGCTACTGCCGATGCCGATTATTTAAATGGTTCGGTTGATGTTACCGGGCTACAGGTTGTTAAAGATAAACAACGGATTAATGTCGATACCATTTCGGTGCGCGCCAAAACTACAGCTACCGAAAATGAGCTGACGCTGAAATCCGAAATCCTGTCGGCCAAAATTGATGGCAAATACCAGCTTACCAAGGTTAGTGGTGCCATTATTAACGAAATCAATAAATATTATGCTTTCGGTACAGTCACCAAAGTTCCCGACCAGCGTTTAAGGTTTTTTGTGCGGGTGTACGATTCTAAACTGCTAAAGAGTTTTGTGCCCGAATTAACTGTGTTTAAGCAATCGCAGTTTTATGGCCTAATTGACACCCAAAAAGACAGCCTGCAGATTAAGGGTAATTTCCCGCAGGTAGTTTATGGCGATTTTAAGGTAGACACCACAGTTTTAAACATCAATAACGACAACAATAAGCTTGATTACAGTTTAACGGTAAAAAGTTTACAAAGCCCGTCTATTGCACTTTTTAATACGGAAGTGAGTGGTAATGCAGCCAACAATAATTTGGGCGTAAATGTTTTCTTACGCGATAGGCAGCGTAAAAACAAATATGTAATTGGCGGTAATTTCCAATCGATTAACAAGGATTTTAAATTCACCCTCGATCCGCAGAAACTCCTGCTCGATTATCAGAAATGGGTGGTTTCGCAAGATAATTACATCCAGTTTGGTGCATCAGGCATTTTGGTTAACCAGTTTCAAATCAGCAACAGCGGTCAATCACTGGCAATCAACAGCAACCCTACTGAGCCGAATGCACCTTTGGCTGTTGAGTTTAAAGATTTTCAGCTGGAAACGCTCACTAAATTTGCCGAAACTGATACCACTTTGGTGGGTGGCCGTTTAAACGGTACAGCCAATGTGAAAGACCTGGCTTCAACCCCAAAATTTGAAGCCAACCTGACCATAGACCAATTGCGTTACCAAAAAGATGAGCTGGGCACTTTGCGTTTAGCCGTAAACAACAATACCGAAAATGCGTTTGAAGTAAATGTAGCCTTAACAGGGGTACACGAATTACGGGCCAATGGTTTTTATTACACGGCTCCTCAAAGCGCACTGGATCTGACCGTAAATATTGATAAGATTGAAATGAAAAACATCGAGAGTTTATCGGCAGGTCAGCTTAAAAGGGGTACAGGTACCTTAACCGGTGCACTAACGGTTAAAGGGGCATTAACAGCACCAAAAGTACTGGGCGATTTAACCTTCAACAATGCCGGCTTTAATGTGGCCTATGTAAACTCTTATTTCCGGATGCCGAATGAAAAGATTTCCTTTACCAATGAAGGGATCAGCTTTAACAACTTCACATTGATTGATTCTTTAAATCAGAAAGCTACCATTAACGGAAAGGTTTACACCAGCGATTTTAAAAACTACCGTTTCGGCCTGGATATTAAAACCGATAATTTCAGGGCACTGAATTCGACCGCAGCCGATAACGACATGATTTATGGAACGGTTTTCTTAACCAGCGACATTAAAGTGCGTGGCGACCTGAACCAGCCCGATGTAAACATGAACATTAGGGTAAACAAGGGAACCAAATTTTTCTTTGCCCTGCCTGCAAACGATCCTTCTATCATCGACCAGGAAGGTATTGTTCAATTTATTGACGAAGATGCCCCACCGTTTAACGGCAAAAAACCACTGAAGGTAGATAGCATCAGTAAGGCACCCATTAAAGGCTTAAATTTAGTGGCCTCGGTAAAAATCGATCCTGAAGCAGAACTCAATGTGGTGGTAGACCCTGCCAGTGGCGATAATCTGAACGTTAAAGGCGATGCCGATTTAAACGTTACAATGGACCCTAGTGGTAAAATCAGCATGACAGGCCGGTACGAAATTGTAGATGGTTCGTACAACCTTACCCTGGCCGTAGTTAAAAAAGAATTTAAACTGGTTAAGGGCAGTACCATTATCTGGACAGGCGAACCAACTTCGGCTACCGCCAACATTACAGCCCTGTACGAAGTAAATGCCGCTCCTATCGATTTGCTTAATCAGCCAGACCTTTACGAAGCCAGAACCAAATTGCCTTTTCAGGTTTATTTAATGATGAAAGGCGAATTGCTAAAACCTACCATTTCGTTTAAACTCGATTTACCCGAAAACGAACGTGGTGCTTTGAGCGGTCAGGTGTACACCAAGCTGATTAATGTAAACCGCGATGAAAGCGAGCTGAACAAACAGGTATTTGCCTTACTGGCTTTAAACCGGTTTATTGCCAACAATCCTTTCCAGAGTTTGGCCGGTGGTGGCGGTGGGGTTTCTACCCTTGCGCGCTCGAGTGTGAGCAAGCTCTTAACCGAGCAACTCAATAATTTAACTTCAGATTTAATCCAGGGGGTTGACCTCAACTTCGGGGTTAACTCATCAGAGGATTACTCTACAGGTTCAATGCAGCAAAAAACCGACTTAGAAGTTGGTTTATCTAAAAAGCTGCTGAACGATCGCTTAACCGTTACCGTGGGTAGCTCGTTTGCATTGGAAGGACCACAGGCTCCGGGTGAAAAATCGACCAATATAGCCGGAAACGTGAATGTAGAATATGCACTTTCTGCCGACGGCCGCTACCGCTTGAGGGCTTATCGCCGCAACCAGAACGATGTTATTGTACAAGGTCAGATTATCGAAACCGGACTAGGATTTACCCTGGTGGTAGATTACAATAAATTTAGAGAGATTTTCCAGAAGAAACGAATCAGAAGAATAAGAAACATTGAACAGAAAGCACAGGATGAAAAAACTAACTAGACCGCTTTTATTTGTATTGGCCTGTTTAGTTTGGGCTTGCAGCAGTACCAAATCTTTAAAACCAGGACAGATTTTGTACACGGGTGCCGAAGTAAAGATCAATCCCGATTCTTCGGGTAAAATTGACAACGAAAAGCAGATTAAAAACGATCTTGAAGCTAAAACAAGGCCGCGTCCGAACAGCTCTATTTTAGGCATCAAATTTAAACTTGGCCTTTACAATCTTGCTGGCGAACCTAAAAAGCCAAAAGGTTTCAGGAACTGGCTGCGCCGAAAAGGAGAAGCACCTGTTCTGCTGAACGATGTAAAACTGAAATACAACAACGACGTATTAACCAGCTACCTCATTAGCGAAGGCTACCTGCAAGCCAACGTTACCGGCGATACAGTTGTGAAAGAGAAAAAAGGTAAAGCCATTTACACGGCGGTTACCGGGCAGCGCTATAAAATTAACAAAGTAACTTTCCCGCCCGATACAGGCATCCTGACCAAAAACATCAATGCCAACAAAGATAAAACCCTGTTAAAGGTTGGCGACTTTTACGATATTGATACTTATAAAAACGAGCGCATCAGGATTGACAACGACCTGAAAGAAATCGGTTATTTCTATTTCAGTCCCGATTATTTAATTATACAGGTTGACAGTACCATAGGCAAAAACCTGGTTAACATCAGGGTAAAAGTAAAAGACATTGCGCCAGATGCTGCACTAAAACCTTATACCATCAAAAACATCAACATCTACCCCAATTATACCTTGAGGAGAGATAGTGCGCTAAGAAGATTAAAACCACAGGTTTACAACGATTTTAATATCTACGATAACCGCAACACTTTTAAACCTAAACTTTTCGATCGGCTGGTATTCTTTCAAAAAGGAGAACCTTACAACCGTAAAGACCATAACCAATCGTTAAACCGGATGGTAAATGTAGGTGCATTTCAGGATGTGAGGGCTGAGTTTTTACCTGTAGATAGTTTCAGGAATAATCAGCTTGATCTGAATATTTATTTAACCCCCTTAAAGAAAAACTCGCTTACCTTCTCCGTTACCGGAACCAGTAAATCGAATAATTTTGTGGGATCTGAAGTTAAGGTTACCCAAACCACCCGTAACCTGTTCAGAAATGCCGAGCAGCTTGATATAAGTGTGAGTGGTGGCTTTGAAACCCAAACCAAGGGAACTGCACTGGGTAAAAATTCATTGTCGTTTACGGCCGAAGGAAAGCTAACTTTTCCACGGTTAATTGTTCCCTTTTACAAACCGAACAGCACCAATGCCTTTATTCCGAAAACCATTACTTCGCTTTCGTACCAGATGCTAAACAGGGGTTCTGAATATACTTTGCATGCAGTAAAAGGAGAATACGGATATAATTTCAAAGAAAATCAGTACAAGGAGCATAATTTTAATCCAATATCCATTAGTTATGTTTCTACAGGTTTTCCGGATTCACTTACCAAAAAAACGCTTTTTGAACAAAATCCTTTACTACGGTCTACTTTAGAAAATCAATTTATTATCGGTAGCAATTACAATTTCACCTACACCAACCAGATGGAAGATAGCCGAAGAAATAACACTTATTTCTATGGCGCTTTAGAAACCGGTGGAAATGTTTGGGGATTATTTACGTCAAAAAATAACGAAGGAAAAAGAACCATTTTTAATATCCCGCTAACGCAGTTTATCAGAGCGGAAGCCGATTTAAGGGATTATTACAAAATAACCAAAAATCTGATCTGGGCCAACAGGTTAAATTTGGGTTATGGTTTTGCTTATGGCAACAGCACCTCATTGCCCTTTGTAAGGCAGTTTTTTGCCGGTGGAAGTAACGATGTCAGGGCCTTCCCTGCCCGTACTTTAGGGCCTGGTACTTATAAAGTTCCGGATGATGCCATTTTTGCTGATCAGGGTGGTGATATTAAGCTCATGCTTAATTCTGAGCTGCGCTTTAAAATTGTGAGTATCTTCTATGGCGCGTTATTTGTAGATGCAGGTAATATCTGGCTTAGGAAAGAAGACCTGGGGGAACCCGGCAAACCTGAAACCGCCAGACTTGGTTCTGGCTTTAAACTAAAGAATGCATTTAACGAACTTGCTGTGGGTACAGGAGCTGGCTTAAGGGTTGATGCCAGTATTTTCGTGGTTCGGCTCGATGTAGCCTTCCCGGTACGTAAACCTTATTTACCAGAAGGACAACGTTGGGTATTTAACGACATCGATTTTGGAAATAAAGACTGGCGCAGACAAAATTTAATTTTTAATATTGGGATAGGATATCCGTTCTAGTTTTTAGATGAAAAGAGTAAGAGTATTACATAAGATCAAATATTTTTTCGTTGCCATTTATCACCTCTTTATAGCTGCAGGTAAAGGCTTTATGGAAGATCGGGTAATGAAATTGAGTGCTTCATTGGCATATTACACCATCTTTTCGCTTACACCACTCATTATTATTGTACTCTCGGCTGCCACTTTGTTTTTTGGCGACAAAATGCAAACCAGAGACAAGTTTTTTGTAGAAGTTACCGAACTGGTTGGTAAGCCGGCAGCTACCCAGATCCAGGGCTTTGTTGATCATGCGAATAAAACAGGTCAGTCTACCATCGGTTTAATTATTGGTATAGGTACTTTAATTATTGGTGCCACAGCCATTTTCATCGAAATACAAGACAGTATTAACTTGATCTGGAAAGTTAAGGCCATGCCCAAAAAGGGCTGGATCAAAATGCTCACCAACCGGTTACTTTCCTTCTCGCTCATTGTATCCATGGGTTTCCTGCTCCTGGTTTCACTCGTAATTAACAGTATTGTAGTCGGGCTTGGCGATAAACTGGTTTCGCTGATCTCGGAAAGTAAGGTAGAAGATGTGATTCCGGTTGCCAACGATACCATGGCCCTGATCATTTACATTTTAAACAATGCGCTAACACTTTTGGCGGTAACAGCTGTATTTACCATTATTTTTAAGGTGCTACCCGATGTAAACATCAAATGGAAATCGGCCATTATTGGCGCATTATTTACTGCGGTATTGTTTAGTCTAGGCAAATATTTGATTGGTATTTACATCGAAAAAGGAAGTACCGTTTCAGCCTTTGGTGCGGCAGGTTCTATTATCATTATTCTGCTGTGGATTTACTACACTTCTATTATTCTCTATTTTGGCGCAGAATTTACACAGGCTTATGCCGAAAAGTTTGATGGTGGTATTTCACCAAGTAAGTATGCGGTATTTACCAAAATTACCATTGTAGAAAAGAAAGTAGATGTTTTGCCACCTCAACATCCTGAAGATACGGTTAACCTGCCGAAAGAGTAAAAGTGATAGTATAATGGCTAAGCTACCCCATCGGTTGGTGTCACACCGACCGAAACGGAGAACATATAAATAACAAGTCTGGTTGGTGGGACACCAACCAGTAAGGAACGCCCATAACTAAAAAGTCGGGCTTTTAAAACCCGACTCCTTATATTATGCTACTTCTTCTGTAATTACCTTCGGCTCTTCTGCCACCTCATCTTTCTCTATACGCAGGTTCCGGATAATATGCTGCTGCCTGTCTGGCGTATTTTTACCCATGTAATATTCTAAAAGGCTTTTAATGGTCTGATCTTTTAAGATAACCGGATCAAGACGAATATCCTTTCCGATAAACAAGCCAAACTCATCCGGCGAAATCTCTCCCAGCCCTTTAAATCGGGTAATTTCCGGTTTATTGCCCAATTTCTCTATCGCATTTTTACGTTCTTCGTCGCTGTAGCAATAAATCGTTTCCTTCTTATTACGCACCCTGAAAAGTGGAGTTTGCAAAATATAAACATGACCTGCCTTTACCAGATCAGGGAAAAACTGCAGAAAGAAAGTCATCATCAGCAAACGGATGTGCATACCATCCACATCGGCATCTGTAGCGATAACAATGTTGTTGTAGTGCAAGCCGTCTAAACCGTCTTCAATATTTAAAGCATGTTGCAAAAGGTTAAATTCCTCGTTTTCATACACCACTTTTTTGGTCAGCTCGTAACAGTTTAGCGGCTTACCCTTTAAACTAAATACTGCCTGGGTATCTACATCACGCGATTTAGTAATCGAACCCGAAGCCGAATCACCCTCAGTAATAAACAAGGTCGTTTCGTAACGCTTTTCGTGTGTGCTATTGAAGTGAACCTTGCAATCGCGCAGTTTTTTATTGTGTAACGAAGCCTTTTTAGCCCTGTCGTTAGCCAGTTTTTTAATACCCGCAATATCTTTACGCTCACGCTCCGACTGCATAATCCTTTTTAACAAGGCATCGGCAACATCAGGATTTTTGTGCAGATAATCATCCAGTTCCTTTTTAACAAAGTCGTTAATAAAAGTAGCTACCGAAGGCCCTTCAGGCCCCATGTTCTGAGAACCCAGTTTGGTTTTGGTCTGCGATTCGAATACCGGCTCCTGCACACGGATAGAAATAGCTGCAATAATCGACGAACGCACATCCGAAGCATCAAACTCTTTCTTAAAAAACTCGCGAACGGTTTTCACCACTGCCGCCCTGAAAGCCGCCTGATGCGTTCCACCCTGTGTAGTATGCTGGCCGTTAACAAACGAGTGGTAATCTTCGCCATATTGCTGGCCATGGGTCATTGCAATTTCGATATCCGGTCCAACCATATGGATGATCGGGTACCTGATTTCTTCGGGTTTATTAAATTTAGAAAGCAAATCGTAAAGACCTCTTTCTGAAAAATATTTCTGGTTATTGAAATTTACGGTTAAGCCTGTGTTTAAGAAAACGTAGTTCCAAACCATGCTCTCCACAAAATCAGGGATGTAGTGGTAGTTTCTGAAAATACTTTCATCAGGATAAAAAGTAATGGCTGTACCGTTGCGCTGTGTCGTATCGATAACCGGATTTTCGGTAACAATTTCGCCTTTAGAAAATTCAACTTTCTTGGTTTTTCCATCGCGGTACGATTGAACGGTAAAACTGGTCGACAAGGCATTTACTGCTTTGGTACCCACCCCATTTAAACCTACTGATTTTTGGAAGGCATTGCTATCGTATTTACCCCCGGTATTGATTTTACTTACACAATCGATTACTTTACCTAAGGGAATACCACGGCCGTAATCGCGTACGTTTACCTTTTGCTCCGAAAGTGTAATTTCGATGGTTTTTCCGGTTCCCATCACAAACTCATCAATAGAGTTATCTACAATTTCCTTTAACAAAACATAAATACCATCATCCTGTGCAGAGCCGTCACCAAGTTTTCCGATATACATACCGGGGCGCAACCTGATGTGCTCTTTCCAATCCAATGAGCGGATACTGTCGTCGTTATAAATTACTTCTGCCATAATGTGTTATCTGTTTATCAATTGAAACCCGTTTCAGGCTATCATGTATCCAGGCCCGGTGGCTCAGTTACTTTTTAATCAAATTGATAATTGTTGTAGGGATAAATCTGATGCTGTTTTAACAGTTTTCAAAAATATTATACAATAATAGATTTATTCTGTGAGGCAAGCAAAAGAAAGTTTCAACATACAAACAATGGAGCAAATGCTTTAGTCGATGGTCAATAGTTTGATAGTTAGTAGCCTATTTGCTAAACCTGGCGAACACGTGAGCCAAAATACTACAAGGGTCAATAGTTTAATCACTAATAGCCTATTTGCGAAAAAAATGTGTTACAAAATGATTATTAAAAGGTCTTGTATTATTAGCCAGCCATTAACTATTAACCATCAACTATTAATCTCTCCACCTATCAACTATGGTCCATCAACTAATATACCTCTCCCATCTTACCTATTACATAATTCCCTATCTTCATCCCATATTAACAACTTATTCATGCAACAGAAAAAGCAGCTTTCGCTATTCGATTTATCCATGATTGTGGTAAGTCTCGTTATTGGTATGGGGGTTTTCCGTACCCCAGTAAACGTGGCCGCTAAGGCGCAAATTCCCGAGTTGTTTTATCTTGCCTGGTTTATAGGTGGTTTTGTGGCCTTTTGTGGGGCGTTAACCTATGCCGAAATCGGCTCGCGTTTTCCGGTAACCGGTGGTTATTACAAAATATTCTCGGCAGCCTATCATCCATCCATCGCCTTTGCCATTAATTGCATTGTTATTATTTCGAGTGCGGCATCGGTGGCGGCCATATCTATTATTGGGGCAGAATACCTGAGCAAGATTATTTTGCCACCGGCCATGCAAAACGAAACCTACCGGGTGGCCATTGCTATTACTACCATTCTGGTGTTTTATTTCATTAATCTGCTGGGTTTAAAAGCCAGTTCGAAAACCCAAAATGTATTAACGGTTATTAAAATCGGGATGATTTTAACCCTCATCTGTGCCGTATTTTTCGGCGGAAGTACCCAAACTGCTATGCCTGTTTTTAAAACTGCAAGCGGCACATTACCCAATTGGGCCGATTATGGCAAAGCCCTCGGACTTTGTTTAATTGCCGTTTCATTCTCTTACGCAGGTTATGCGCAAACCATCAATTTTGGTGGCGAAGTTAAAGAGGCCAAAAAGGTGATTCCGAGAGCAATTATTATCGGTTTAACCATTATTGTCATCCTGTATCTGGCTATTAATTACGTATATGTTAAGGTTATTGGTTTCGAAGAGCTAAAATCGGCAGAAAGTATTGCAGCCATATTGGCCGCCAAAATATTCGGACCAGCTGGTTTTAATGCCCTTTCGGTGATTATTTTTTTCTCGGTAATGGGTTATGTTAATGTAAACCTGTTGAGCAACCCCAGGGCCATGTTTGCCATGGGCGAAGAAGGTGCGCTACCCAAAGTTTTTAGCAGCATGAATAAAAAAACAGAGGTAATTACCTTAAGCTTAACCGTTTTTACGGTTGTTGCAGTGGTGATTATCTTTTACGCCAAAACCTTTGATAAGATTTTAAACTACACCATTTTTTTAGAAAGCATCAGTATGGCGAGTTCTGCAGCCACTATTTTTATCCTGCGCAAAAGAACTTCATATCTTGATAAAAAAACCATCTATACTGTTCCTTTATATCCTATATTGCCTATTATATTTATTGCAGCTTATACTTTTGTGGCACTAAGCATTTATGCCGATGATCCCAATGCTGCACTAAATGGTTTATACATTTTTATTGGCTTTCTGGGAATCTATTTTATCGGAAGGTTATTTAAAAAATAAAACTATATATTTATTTGAAAAGCAGTTACAGTGCTATTCGGTTACAATAGTCCCGCCATTCGTTACAATCTTTTTGGCCCTTTCACTACGTTCGGGGCAAAAAAGGATTTCCACTGCTGTCGGGTTTAATATCGTAAGGCAGACAGAAATAATAAACCTGATTTACAAAACACATAAAGGAATTTAAAATAATTAATGAACAAAACACTCTCGCCGAAACAAGAAATTGCTTACGCTGCCGGTATGATTGGCTGGAGCACGATGACGAACATTATCATCGTTATGCTTCCCTTTTTCTACCTGCCGCCAAGTAATGCTGGTCTTCCCCCGCTTGTGCCGCAGCTGGTTTTGTTCGGTGCCTTTAACATTCTTTCTATTATTGCTGCATCGGGCCGCTTGGTAGATGCCCTTTACGACCCGTTTATTGCCGCTAAAAGCGATGCCAGTACCAATAAAAAAGGTCGGCGCATGCCTTTCATGAAATGGGCCATTATACCAGCGATGCTTTTCTGTGGACTGGTTTTTTACCCGATTCAAAAAACAGAAAGCCTGCACAATGCCTGGTGGTTAACCATTACCCTTTGCCTGTTCTTTGTATCGGTTACTACCTACATCATTCCATATAATGCTTTACTGGCCGAAGTAACCAACACACCACGGCAAAAAGTAAAACTTTCGAGCTACCAGCAGGTTGGTTTTGTTATCGGAATTATTTTATCGGCCTGCACCAATAATTTTGCCGATCTGGTACAGGATCATTTTCAGGTTGCCAACCGTAGTGAAGCTGTGCAGATGGCTATATGGGGTTTGTGTGCACTCTCCGGACTAGTAATGTTGCTACCCGTTTTTTTTATCAATGAGAAAGATTTTTCGGTAGCTAAACCTAGCCATGTACCACTTTGGGCAGCCATGAAAAACACCTTTAGAAACAGCAACTTTAAATATTACCTGATTTCTGATTTTGCCTTTTACACTGCTTTGAGCATTATTTCGAGTGGTTTGCTATACTTCTGCACGGTATTGTTAGGTTTGCACGAATCAGAGGGGGGAAAATTTATGGCATCAATGGTGTTTGCTTCGTTGCTGTTCTATCCACTGGTAAACTTTGGTTCGGCTAAAATTGGTAAGAAACCTTTTGTACTGCTCGCATTTGGAGTACTGTGCCTCATTTTCGTAACTATTTTTTTCCTGGGCAAATTGCCTTTCGGTCCGCATACCCAAATTTATATGCTCGTTTTATCGGCTTCGTTTCCATTGGCTGCACTGGGTATTTTACCTACCGCGATATTAGCCGATATTGCCCAAAGAGATACTTTAGAAACCGGCGAAAACCATGAGGGGATGTTCTTCGCTGTAAAATACCTTTTTGTAAAGCTGGGGCAAACACTTGGGATTGCTATTTTTGCCATGCTTACTATTTACGGCAAAGATCCGGGCAATGATTTTGGGCTACGCCTCAACGGAATAGTAGGTTTCGGTCTCTGTTTAATTGCATTGCTCTTTTTTAGCAGGTTTAAAGAGGAGAAATAAGTTTAGCGTTTGGAGTTCGGCTTTAGCGTTAGTATTCGCCACAATCTCTACCATATCACATATTTTACCTATCTTTGCGGCGAAGCAGAATTTCTTTATCATTTAAAGCAATCCGCAAGTTAGTCCTTCAACAAATGATTGTTCTAGCTTCTTCAACACAAAATATTACATAAAAACATACATGTTATTTAAAGAATTAAACCTCATTGAGCCGATTTTAAAGGCGCTTGAGACTGAGGGTTACACCCAACCTACGCCTATACAGGAGCAATCTATCCCTACCATATTAAAAGGTAAAGATTTATTGGGTTGTGCACAAACCGGTACCGGAAAAACCGCTGCCTTTGCCATCCCGATGCTTCAATTACTACACGAAAAACACCTGAATACCAAGGTGAACAAAAACATTAAAGCTTTGGTTTTAACGCCAACCCGTGAGCTTGCTATCCAAATTGAAGATAGTTTTAAAGCTTATGGAAGCAACCTAAATTTACGCCGGCTGGTAATTTTTGGCGGTGTAAACCAGCACTCGCAGGTAGAAGCACTGAAAAAAGGTGTTGATATTTTAGTAGCGACCCCGGGTCGTTTGTTAGATTTAATGAACCAGGGTTTTATTAACCTGAATACGATCGAGCTATTCGTTTTAGATGAGGCCGACCGCATGCTGGATATGGGCTTTATCCACGATGTGAAAAGAGTGGTGGCTAAATTGCCTGCAATCCGCCAGACTTTGTTTTTCTCGGCTACTATGCCTGATGAAATTCAGAAACTGGCCAATACGATTTTATCTAACCCTACGAAAGTTGAGGTTACCCCTATTTCTTCTACTGCTGAAACCATCGTTCAGTCGGTTTATTTTGTAGATAAACCTGATAAAAAGAAATTACTGATTCACCTTTTAGAAGATAAAGATATTCAAACTGCCCTGGTATTTACCCGTACCAAACATGGTGCAGACCGGATTGTTAAAGATTTAGGTCATGCAGGTATTAAAGCGGCTGCCATCCACGGTAATAAATCGCAAAATGCCAGACAAAGGGCACTAACCGATTTTAAAGACCGGAAAATCCGTGTTTTGGTAGCTACTGATATTGCTGCACGCGGGATTGATATTGATCAGTTATCGCATGTTTTCAACTTCGAGCTACCAAATATTCCCGAATCTTATGTGCATAGAATCGGCCGTACAGGTCGTGCAGGAGCAAACGGAATCGCTATATCGTTTTGCGATGCAGAAGAAAACGAGTACTTACTGGATATCCAGAAACTGATTAAAATTACCCTTCCGGTTGTTGATGACCATCCTTACCCGCTAACCTGGGAAAAAATGCTGGCTAAAAACCAGGTTAAACGCAAACCTCAGGCACAATCGAAAGGTGGAGGCGGTAAAAAAGGCGGCGATGGCAACATGAGCGGCAAACCGCGTAACGCCAGCAACAACAGGAGATTCGGCGGGAACAGAAGGAAGAGAGACTAACTTGAGCTGAAAGACCAAAGCATAAAGACTAAAGCTCGGTTACATATAAAAAACCCCGAATTGATTACTCAATCCGGGGTTTCTTTATTAAAGTTTATTCAAGCTTTGCGCTTTAGTCTTTATGCTTTTAGCTTATTAAACTACCACATTAATAATCTTTCCTTTTACGAAAATGATTTTCTTAGGTGCTTTTCCATCTAAAAACTTCTGGAAATGTTCATCGGCCAATAAAATGCTTTCTACTTCCGGCTGAGCTAAAGTTAAGCTCAAATTCAGGTTCATTTTCATTTTACCATTGATAGAAACCGGATAAGCGAACTCATCTTCCACCAGATATTCAGGTTTAAAAGTTGGGAAAGCTGCATAAGAAAGCGTTCCGGCATCGTTACCCAATAATACCCAAAGCTCTTCGCAAATGTGCGGTGCATAAGGCGAAAGGATAATTACCATATCTTCTAAAATCTGACGGTTTTTACATTTCAGATCGGTTAACTCATTTACAGCAATCATAAAGCTTGATACAGAAGTATTGAACGAGAAACGTTCGATATCATCCTGCACTTTTTTAATGATTTTGTGCAAGGCTTTATGCTCGGCTTTAGTTGGTACCGCATCGTTTACATGGAATACCCACTCTTCATTGTGGAACAAACGCCAGAATTTACGTAAGAACTTAAATACGCCCTCAATACCGTTGGTGTTCCAGGGTTTGCTTTGCTCTAACGGACCCAAAAACATTTCGTACATGCGCAAGGTATCGGCACCGTAACGCTCAATCAAATCATCGGGGTTAACCACGTTGAATTTCGATTTCGACATTTTTTCTACCTCAACACCGCAAATGTATTTTCCACCTTCCAGAATAAATTCGGCATTGGCATATTCTTCTCTCCAGGCCTTGAATTTATTTAAATCCAGTGTATCGTTTTCTACAATATTTACATCAACATGCAATGCCGATGTTTTATATTCTTTTCTTAAACCAGCAGAAACATAGGTATTAGTTGGTTTACCGTTCTCATCATTAACGCGGTAAACAAAATTACTTCTACCTTGAATCATGCCCTGATTAATCAGCTTTTTGAAAGGTTCTTCTTCTTTGGTATAACCCAAATCCTTCAAAAATTTATTCCAGAAACGGCTGTACAACAAGTGCCCTGTAGCATGCTCAGAACCACCGATATACAAATCAACTGCCTTCCAATAGTCAACCGCTTCTTTTGATGCAAATTCATCATTGTTATTGGCATCCATATAGCGGTACCAGTACCAGCTACTACCGGCCCAGCCTGGCATGGTGCTCAATTCGTAATGCTGACCTGCTGCAGGCACCCAATCTTCGGCCCTGGCCAAAGGTGGCTCTCCGGTTTCGGTTGGCAAATATTTATCAATTTCGGGCAACAACAAAGGCAATTCTTCTTCCTGCACCAGGTAAGGCAAACCATCTTTAAAGTAAACCGGAATTGGCTCTCCCCAATAACGCTGGCGACCAAAAATCGCATCGCGCTGACGGAAGTTTACTTTCGCTTTTCCAAAGCCTTTTTCTTCCAGCCAGTTATTTAAAAATGCAACAGCCTCTTTATATTCCATTCCATTAATGAAACCCGAGTTGATATATTTCCCTTCTTTGGTTGGATCGGCCTGAACGTCGATATCTTTTTGTGCATCTAAAATCTGAACAATTGGCAAGTTAAAGTGCGTAGCAAATAACCAGTCGCGCTGATCGCCACTTGGTACACCCATTACCGCACCTGTTCCGTAACCAGCCAGCACATAATCCGCAATCCACAGTTGGATACGCTCACCGCTTACCGGATTAATTACGTAAGTACCGGTAAAAGCACCCGAAACCGTTTTGGTATCGGCCATGCGGTCTAACTCCGATTTCTTTTTGGTTAAAGCAATATAAGCTTCAACAGCCTGTTTTTGTTCAGGTGTAGTTAATTCGGCTACCCATTCGTGCTCTGGTGCCAGTACCAGATAAGAAACGCCAAAAATGGTGTCTACACGGGTGGTAAAAACTTCTATATATTTTTCAGTTTTCAGTTTTGAGTTTTCAGTTTCTCCAACTGCCAACTGCGAATTGTCAACAGCAAACTTAACCGATGCCCCTACACTCTTCCCAATCCAGTTGCGCTGCATTTCTTTGATCGGCTCCGGCCAATCGATGGTATCCAAACATTGCAAAAGACGATCAGAATAAGCTGTAATGCGCATACTCCATTGCATCATTTTCTTTTGCTCAACCGGAAAACCGCCACGTTCAGAAAAACCATCTTTTACTTCGTCATTTGCTAAAACGGTACCCAGGGCAGCGCACCAGTTTACGGTACTTTCCCTTAAATAAGTCAGGCGGTATTTTAATAATTCTTCTTGTTTTTCCTCTTCTGTAAAAGTAGCCCAGTCACTTGGCAGGAAAGATTTAACGTCGTCATCGCAAACAGCTTTCACATCAGCTGATCCCGAAGCATTAAACTTTTCGATCAAAGTGGTAATATCTTCGGCCCTGTCGTTTTCGATATTATACCACGAGTTAAACAACTGCATAAAAATCCACTGTGTCCATTTGTAGTAAGATGGCTCACTGGTACGCACTTCCCTGCTCCAATCGAAAGAGAAACCAATCTGATCTAATTGACGACGATAGGTTGCAATATTGGCTTCGGTGGTAATGGCCGGGTGCTGACCGGTTTGTATGGCATATTGCTCAGCAGGTAAACCGAACGAGTCGTAACCCATTGGATGCAATACATTGAAGCCCTTAAGGCGTTTGTATCTCGAAAAAATATCAGATGCAATGTAACCCAGTGGATGGCCAACATGCAAGCCTGCACCCGATGGGTACGGAAACATATCTAACACATAATACTTTGGCTTTTCAGAATTGCTTTCGGCTTTAAACGTTTGATTGTCTGCCCAAAATTTCTGCCACTTTTGTTCTATTTCTTTGAATTGGTAATCCATTGCAGGTTTTAATTTTTTTTAATGCGCGAAATTACGCAAATAAAGGGGCTTAAAAAAGCAGATCAGCGATATTATTTTGACTATTGGAATGCAGAATGATAAGGAGTTACAGTATGAATGTTATTAATTTAAAACAGCTAAAACAAACAGAAGTAAGCGCTTTAATTTTTATTCAGTATATTTGAGTATCAAAATGAGTAGTTATGACACATCTTACTATAGAAAACAAGAAATACGTACTCATCCCTGAAGAAAATTACCAGGCGCTACAAAAAATAGCCGCATTAAAAAACCATCCCGAAAAAACATTTTCTATTGATGAGGCGAGAGCCCATAGTAAAAAATTGATTGGGAAATGGGCTACAGAAAAATAACTATCAAGCAGTCAGTTGCAGAAAGTATTGCAGGAATTGCCTGGTATCTTGAATCGGAAGGTCTTCCGGCAACTGCAGAAAAATTCGCAGATGATGTCTACAACTTTATTGAAAAATTGGGCGATAACCGAAAAAGATACCGCACATGTAGGGAACCGCAGAGAATTTTAATGGGGTACAAGTGTTTAACTTATAGAAAAAAGTATGTTATTGTTTTCATCGAGTTAGATACCGAAATAATTGTGTGTGAATTTACCCCATCAAAATTGATTTACTGGTAGCTAAGCAAGTAAAAAAAACGCCATTGATTAGAAACCAATGGCGCATTTAAATAATAAGGAGATCAGAATATTATCTCGATAAGTAGTAAACCTTTTTTATCCTGTTGTTAATGGTTGCGGTAAACTGAAATTGACTCCCTGTCAAGCTGTTAACCATACAGAAATTATTTCCATCATTCAGCTCCATGGTAAACTGATCGGAATAAATAATCTGATAAGTACCGATAGTTCTGTTTCCTGAAAGGCTTATTTCTACCTGATCATCGTTGTTCGATTTGTAATCAACATAATCGCTGGTTTTGCCATAAGTTACATCGCCATTAATTTTGGTAGGATCTTTTAAGGTCGCATCGGCTGTATAACCGGTAGTAACAATCCTGTTCAACTGCCATCTGCCCATCATTTGGGCTTTTAATGAGGTAGTGTCTTTTTTACAAGAAATAATTGTACTGGTAACAATTAATAGCAGGCTTAATAACGCTATTTGTCTTTTCATAGTTTAGATTTAGTCTTAAGTTCTTATGATTAACGGCGTTTCAACAAATTTCGTACCGCATTTTTACAAAAGAATGAATTAATTAAAGAATTTATGCTTTGAACTAAAACTTTAACCTATGCGTTAATGTTCATTTAAGGGCCTTTTAAATTGGTGTTTATCAGGTATAATTTATATTTTCGCAGAAACAAAAATGAAATACATGGAAGAATTCGAAGTAAGTGATGCATCTAAGAAAACCAAAACCGTATATATCTCTACTATCATCAGTATTGCTTTGGTTTTATTAATGCTGGGGCTGCTTGGGTTGGTACTTGTACACGCCAAAAACCTGTCTAACTACGTTAAAGAGAACATTGTTTTAAATATTATTGTGGATGAAGGCGCTAAAGAAGCTGATGTACTGGCCTTTCAGAAAGAGTTAAACACTAACCCGGCTGTTAAGCAAACACAATATGTAAATAAAGAGCTTGCAGCGAGAAATTTAACACAGGATTTAGGTGAAGATTTTGTTAACTTTTTAGGTTACAACCCCTTAACCTCTACTTTCGATGTGTATTTAAAAGCAGAATATGCGAACAACAAAAGCATCGATGCTTTAAAAGCCAGTATTTCGAAAAATCCGGTGGTTAAAGAAGTGGTTTATCAGAGTTCGTTAATTGATATGGTAAATAAAAATATCAGTACCATTGGCTTAATAATTTTAGCATTTGCCATCTTATTGCTAATTATATCTATAGCACTGATAAACAACACTATACGATTAGCCATTTACTCGCAACGCTTTTTAATTAAAAGTATGCAGCTGGTTGGTGCAACGAAAAATTTTATCCGACGTCCTTTCTTACTGTATGCTGCCCTGCACGGTTTAATTGCGGCCTTTATTGCCATTATTATCCTGCTGGCCACTTTAATATATGCCCGTAAGGAAGTACCTGAAATTATAATTTTAAATAATTATACCGAATTTGGCTTCGTATTTATAGGCCTGTTAATTGTGGGCATTTTTATAACCGGTATTAGTACCTGGTTTGCAGTAAGCAGATATTTACGTTTAAAATCTTATCATCTTTATAGATAATGGCAGAAAAAAAAACAAGTCCGGTTGTTAAGGACGTTAAAAGCGAATTGGTTTTTACCAAAAAAAACTATCAGTTATTGTTAATCAGCATTGCTATTGTAGTGGTTGGTTTCATTTTAATGATGGGTACCACCGGCGATATCTACGATTTCAGAAGAACCCTCCTTGCACCTGTTGTTGTGCTTTTTGGTTTCGCTTTCGGGATTTACGCCATTTTAAAAAAATAATTGCTTCGGCAATTACCCTGTTTTTGTTAACTTTAAAGTATGACTACAACAAATCTGCAACTCGAAATTAATTCACTTCCCCTAAATCTTAGGCAGGAAGTTGCAGATTTTGTGGCCTTCTTAAAAACAAAACACCAAAACACCCCGAAATTAAAATCACGCGAGTTTGGTTTTGCAAAAGGCAAGATCAAATTATCTGACGATTTTGATGAGCCCCTCGAAATGTTTTCAGCATATAGGTAATGGCTTATTTATTAGATACCCATACTTTTTTATGGTTTGTTGCCGGAGATAATCAATTACCGGCCTCGATTAAAAAGAAGTTATCGGATATTAATGAATCTTGCTTTTTAAGTATTGCTTCCCTATGGGAAATTGCCATAAAAAAACAAATCGGAAAGCTTGATTTAAAAATAGGCTTTGAGGAACTTTTTCGCTTTGCAGAACGCAATCAGATTGAAATCATTTCTATTAATGAAACTCATCTTACTACGTTACTAAGCCTCGACTTACAAAACAATGATCCTTTTGACCGGATTATAGTATCACAGGCCCTCTCAGAAAATTTAATATTAATTTCCCGGGATAAAAAATTAAAAAACTATAAAATAAAATTACTGTGGGAATAGCCCATTAAGCATATGAACTCTTTTCAAGCCATTGTCCTTGCCATTATTGAAGGAATAACTGAATTCTTACCTGTTTCAAGTACCGGACACATGATTGTTGCCTCATCTTTTATGGGCATTGCATCAGATCCATTTGTAAAATTATTTACGATTGCCATACAGCTGGGGGCTATCCTTTCGGTTTTGGTATTGTATTTTAAAAGATTCTTTAAATCAATCAATTTTTACATCAAATTATTCGTTGCTTTTATCCCGGCTGCTGTTTTTGGATTATTATTGAGCAAAAAGATCGATGAACTTTTAGAAAGCCCGATGGCAGTTGGCATTTCTTTGCTGGTAGGTGGTATAATTTTGTTATTTGTTGATAAATGGTTTAACAAAGCTACAGTTGACCAGGAAGAAAATGTAAGTTATTTGACGGCTTTAAAAATTGGTTTTTTCCAATGTATTGCCATGATTCCTGGCGTTTCGCGCTCGGGAGCCACTATTGTTGGTGGTATGAGCCAGAAATTAAGCAGAAAAGTTGCCGCCGAATTTTCATTCTTTTTAGCCGTTCCAACCATGTTTGCCGCTACAGCTAAAAAACTTTATGATTTTTATAAAGAAGGTCACACCATTACGCACGAACAAACCAACCTCTTAATTATTGGTAATGTTGTTGCCTTTATTGTAGCCCTTTTAGCCATTAAAAGCTTTATTGGTTATTTAAACAAAAATGGCTTTAAAGTTTTCGGTTGGTACCGGATTGCTGCCGGCTTAGTTATTATCATCTTATTACTGAGTGGCCATAACTTACAAATTATATAATCGCCATAAATATCTTAACCACAGACAAAAAAGATAAATACAGGCAATAAGCATCTGTGTTTATCTGTGCGCATCTGTGGTAAAAAACAATATTGAATCCTTATCTTTGCGCAAAAAAGATTTGTGAGTACCGAAAATCCTAAATTTAAAGATTTCAATTTTGCCGAAGGCGAATTGCTGTTGATTAATAAACCATACAAATGGACCTCATTTGATGTGGTTGGTAAAATCCGTAATTCTTTAAAACCGCTCAAGCTAAAAGTTGGCCATGCAGGCACTTTAGATCCCCTGGCAACAGGTTTGCTCATTATCTGCACCGGTAAGTTAACCAAGCAGATTGACACCTTCCAGGCCGAAGAAAAAGAATATACAGGCACCATGATACTGGGCGCCACTACTCCATCTTTCGATATGGAAACGGAGGTTGACGAAACTTTTGATGTTAGCCAGATCAGCAACGAAGAAATTTATGCTGCTTGCAAACCCTTTATTGGGGATATTGAACAATACCCGCCAGCGCACTCTGCAGTAAAGGTAAATGGCGAACGTTTATACGTTAAAGCCAGACTGGGTGAAGAAGTAGAACTGCGTAAACGCTTTGTTAGCGTTCCAGCGTTTGAGATTACGCGCATTGAACTCCCCGAAGTTGATTTTAGGGTGGTATGCAGCAAAGGAACCTATATCCGTTCGTTAATATCCGATTTTGGTAAGCAACTTAACAACGGCGCCTATCTTTCTAAACTTACCCGTACCCGCAGCGGAAACTTTTTGCTTAAAGATGCGTTTGAGGTATTAGAACTTGTTAATTATATTCGTAACAAGAAAGAAGAAGCTAAAACCCAGGCGGAGGTATGAACCACATTAAAAACAGGAACACCAGATTTGTAAAAGAAATCTTTTTAATCATTGCAGGTGTAACTTCGGCATGTTTTGGCCTCAAAAGCTTTTTAATGCCCAGCCATTTTATTGATGGTGGTGTAACCGGTATTTCACTTTTATTAAGCACCTTAACCGGTTGGAATTTATCGTACCTTATTGCACTGATCAACGTCCCGTTTGTAATACTCGGCTACCGGCAAATTGGTAAAGGTTTTGCCCTAAAAACTGCAATTGCCATTGGCGCACTTTCGCTGGCCTTAATTTTTTTACCCTTCCAACCCATTACCCACGATAAATTGCTAATAGCTTTTTTCGGCGGACTATTCCTGGGCGGAGGCATTGGTTTGGCCATGCGTGGCGGCTGTGTAATTGATGGTACTGAAGTGCTAGCTCTTTATATCAGTAAGAATAGTATTTTAACTGTAGGCAATATCATTCTCATTTTAAACATCATCATTTTTGCCTTTGCAGCCTACTTTTTAAACATCGAGACCGCGCTTTATGCCATTTTAACCTACTTATCGGCATCGAGCACCATCGATTTTATTGTAAACGGCATTGAACAGTATACCGGCGTTACCATCATCTCCGAACATCAGGAGAATATCAAAAACTTTATTATTAACGAGATGAAACGTGGGGTTACCATTTATAAAGGCGAAGGTGGTTATGGAGAAAAAAATGATATAGATATTATTTTTACCGTAGTAACCAAGCTAGAAATGAGCAAATTACAAACTGCCATCAGACAAATAGATGCCGATGCTTTTGTAATACAGCAACAGATTGCAGATTTAAAAGGAGGCGTTGTTAAACGACATGCCTTGCATTAGAACTTTACCACGGATTTGCACAGTTAAACACAGACACTTGAATATTTAAATCTGTGTTAATCCTTTTAATCTGCGGTTATTTATTTTGCCAACAGGCAATGATTTTAATTTAATTACATTGAAAATATACCATAACCTATCCGAATTTTCGAAATTAGATAATGCTATTGTAACCATCGGTACTTTTGATGGCGTACATTTTGGTCACCAGAAAATTATTAACCAACTGGTGCAAAAGGCAAAAGCCGATCAGGGAGAAAGTGTGATCCTCACTTTTTTTCCCCATCCCAGAATGATTATTGATCCTGAAAACCAGGATTTAAAAATGATCAATACCATCAACGAAAAAGCCGATATCCTTAAGAACCTGGGCGTCGATCATTTGATTATTACTCCGTTTACGCGCGATTTTTCTAATCAGTTGCCTGAAGATTATATTAAAAATACGTTGGTTGATAATATTGGCACCAAACACATTATCATAGGTTACGATCATCGGTTTGGTAAAGATCGCCAGGGCAATTTAAATGATTTAAAAGCTGCCGGCCTGCACTATGGCTTTACTGTTGAAGAGATAATGGAACAGGATATCCACGATGTAGCGGTAAGCTCGACCAAAATAAGGCAGGCGCTTTTGGCCGGCGATGTAAGTTTAGCCAGCGATTACCTGGGCTATCCCTTTTCTATTTTCGGCAGGGTAATTAAAGGCGATAAAATTGGTCGTACCATTGGTTTCCCTACAGCAAATATCTTTGTTGAAGAAACGTATAAACTTATTCCTGGCGATGGGATTTACGCAGTAACGGTTGAAATAAATTCGGCGCCGAGCGTTGAGAGCTTGGCGACTGATCAACTCCAAACTTCAAACCCCAAACTCCAAACTTACCAGGGAATGGCCTACATCGGGCAACGCCCTACCATCAACGGTATGACCAGGAATATTGAAGTTAACATCTTCGATTTTAACCAGGAAATTTACGGCCAGGATATTAAAATGAACTTCTTAAAATTCCTTCGCCACGATGTAAAATTTACTGGTTTAGAAGCTTTAACTGTTCAGTTACAAAAAGACAAAGAGGCTACTTTAGCTTTTTTCGAAACAACGGCTTAAAAGCACAAAATCACGTTTTTCCTTTCAAAAAAGCCTTATTTTCGTTATATTAGCGGCAATGAGGCTTTTTTACATCATTTTCTTCTGCGCTATTTCTATTCCTTTCGCGGTATGCGCATCGCAGAAAAAACAAGCTGATGCCTTACCCAAAAACCACAAAACAACTTTCGTAACCTGTAAAAAAAGTAAGCAACTCAAAAGCGATTTTCAACCCGATAACGATAGCCTGCAAAAAGATCTGGTTAATAATCCTGTGCTTAAAATATCCTCATCGGCTTTTTTACTACTTGGTTTTTTGGTATTTCTTTTCTTTAAACATAATGTTGCCGATACCAAAGCTGCAATTAAAAGATTAAATTATAATTATTGGTGCCTTTTTAAAATGCTGTACCCAAAACATGTTTTTTGGTAAGTAATTTCATTTTTTAACCACAGTGATGTGGCCTGATTAAAAATGCCGGGGACATGCCCCGAACATAAATTATTTAATATCATTACTCGTTTTTACAGATGCATTTACCAGATTTAATTGCCGATTTAGGGTTAATTCTTGCTGCCGCAGGAATAACCACACTTATATTTAAAAAAATTAAACAGCCCCTTGTTTTGGGCTACATACTAGCTGGCCTCCTGGTTGGCTCGCACCTTAACTTTTTCCCCTCTGTTACCGATACCAAGAGTATTAATATTTGGGGCGAAATTGGTGTAATTTTCCTGCTCTTCAGTTTAGGATTAGAATTCAGTTTTAAAAAATTAGTCAAAGTAGGCGGTTCTGCATCCATAACCGCTATTGTAAAGGTGCTATTCATCATTCTGGTTGGTTATTTTGTGGGTAAAGCGATGGGTTGGGCCGATATGGACAGCTTGTTCCTGGGTGGAATTTTATCCATTTCCTCAACCATGATTACCATCAAAGCCTTTGAGGAGCTTGGCTTAAAACATAAAAAATTTGCCGGATTGGTTTTTGGTGTCCTCATTGTAGAAGATTTGGTAGCTATTTTACTGTTAGTGTTATTTTCTACGCTCGCCGTAAGCCAACAATCGGCCGGAACCGAAATGCTTTACTCTATTCTAAAACTGGCCTTCTTTTTAGTTTTATGGTTTTTAGGCGGCATTTTCTTAGTCCCGTCATTTTTAAAAGCCACCAGGAAATTAATGAACGATGAAACCATGTTGGTAGTATCATTAGCATTGTGCCTGGTTATGGTTTTACTGGCCGACAAGGTAGGCTTTTCACCTGCGCTGGGCGCATTTATCATGGGCTCAATTCTGGCCGAAACTACGCAAGCCGAGCGAATCGAACACCTTACCAAATCGGTGAAAGATTTATTTGCCGCAGTATTTTTTGTTTCGGTAGGGATGCTGATCGATCCGGCTATGCTGGTTAAATACTGGGTACCTATTTTAATTGCGACACTGGTGATTATTATTGGAAAAATCATTTTCACCATTCTGGGAGCACTACTTTCTGGTCAGCCTTTAAAAACTTCGGTGCAATCGGGTATGAGTTTGGCGCAGATTGGTGAGTTTTCGTTCATCATTGCTTCATTGGGCTTAACCTTAAAAGTTACCAGCGATTTTCTTTACCCCATTGCCGTAGCCGCAGCAGCCATTACCACCTTTACCACGCCCTACCTGATTAAACTTTCAGAGCCTTTTTACGAGTTTTTAAAACGTGTTTTACCCAAAAAATGGCAGGATGGAATTGAGCGCTACAGTTCGAGTACAGAGGGCATTACAACCTTAAGCGACTGGAGAATTTTATTAAGATCGTACATTTTTAATACCATCATCCATTCGGTAATTATCATTGCCATTATTTTTCTGGCCTATCGTTATGTACAGCCTTTTATTGTACGCAACATTGCCAATAGCCTGACTTCAATTATTATCAGTGTAATTGTTTCCTTCATTCTGATGTCGCCATTTTTATGGGCATTATCTATTCGCAGGATTCAGAAAACAGCTTATTCACACCTTTGGCTGAATAAAAAATATACCCGCGGACCACTAATTGCCATTGAGGTTTTCAGGATTGCCCTGGGGATATTTTTTGTAGGTTTTTTAATGTACGAATTCTTCGACACCTGGATTGCAGCAGTTATTGCATTGGGTCTGATTATTTTCGGTATGGTTATTTTCTCCAGGAAACTACAATCGTTTTACGACAGGTTGGAAAGGCGTTTTATGTTAAATCTAAATGCCCGCGAGAACCAAAAACCTGCTATCCTGCCCTGGGATACACACTTAACTGAACTGACTGTCTCACCTGAGTCGGAAGTTGTAGGCAAAACACTTACCGATTTAATGATAAGGGAAAAATACGGGGTAAATATTGCATTGATTGAACGTGGGAGAAATAATATTCCAACGCCTGGCCGGGATGAAAGGCTTTACCCTAACGATAAATTGCTTTTGATTGGCGCCGACGACCAACTGGCTGCAGTAAAAACCATTTTAGAAGTTGATCCACCAGAAAATGCAGAGGAAAACAATTTCCCGAACAAGGAAATGACCTTGCAAAGAGTAGTGGTACATGCCGAATCGCCGGTATATGGCCTAAGTATCAGAAATGCCGGAATCCGCGAAAAAGCACAGGCCCTGATTGTGGGTATTGAACGTGGCGCTAACCGGATTTTAAATCCTTCATCTGATTTTGTTTTCGATACAGGAGACGTAATCTGGATTGTAGGAAACAATAAGAAGATTAAAGAGGTTATTTAAAGGTCGGAGGTCATTGGTCAGAAGTCGGAAGTCAGAGTGCCAAAAGCTGGAACTAAAAACTTCGGACTAATGAATTAAAAAACATATCTTCGTACAGAACCTAACCTATGAAAGTCGACAGAGAAAAGAGTGAATTTCTGGATGATATGATTGAGCAATGGCAAAGCGATGGCTTAATTAACGAAGAAACCGGCGATAAGCTCCGTAAAAGTTATGAGGCTAAAAACTTCGACTGGTTACGTCTGGCGCAATATGCATTCTGGGTAGCTTTGGCCTGCGGATTTATTGCCCTGGGCTCATTACTGATCGACAATTCGATTTTAAACTACTTGAAAAGGGTTTATAATACGCCCAATATTGTAATTGCAATAGTATCGGGTGGCTTAGCAGGCTGGCTCTATATTTTGGGATTCAGACGTAAAAAAAATCTGCCTCATCTGAAATTCAGCAACGAAGCCATTGTTTTCTCTGCCATTTTACTAACGGCAAATGCTATTGCCTATTTTGGCAAAGTACTGGATAATGGCTCTGGTAATTTTTCAATTCTCATCCTGATTTCGGTTTTCATTTACGGAACCCTTGGTTATATATTTAATTCAAGGCTAATCTGGATTTTTGCCCTGATTTCTTTAGGTGCCTGGTTTGGTACTGAAACGGGCTACCTCAGTCGCTGGAATTACTATTTCCTGGGTATGAATTATCCATTGCGTTTTGTTGTTTTCGGAGCAATTCTAACTGCAGCATCGTTCATTATGAAAGCCATCCCTAAAACTCAGCATTTTTTCCTTGCAACCTATATCGCAGGAATGGTGTATCTGTTTGTATCGCTATGGGCGCTGTCGGTATTTGGGAATTTCGCCAGTCTAGATGAGTGGTACAAAGTGAGGCAATTGAGTTTATTCTACTGGGCATTAATTTCTGCAGCAATTTGTGTAGCCAGTACGTTGTTTGGTTTAAAATACCGTGATGATATTGCCCGAGAGTTTGGCATCACTTTTTTGTTCATTAACCTTTATACACGCTACTTTGAGTACTTTTGGGATAGCTGGCATAAAGCTCTCTTTTTTTCCGTTCTGGCGGCCTCTTTCTGGCTTATCGGACGAAAAGCCGAAAAGATATGGAATGTGGAGTTTTTGAAATAGATCTCTCCATTCCACTGCGTTTCAGTCGAGATGACGACCATTTTATTAAGTTATAATCCTGAGCGAAGTCGAGGGATCGCAACTGCCGGCTAAATTAAAACAGTCAGACGCTGTCTGACGAATTTGAAAATATCCATATTTTCTAAGGTGTTTAGAAAGTCTAAAATCAATTAGAATTAATGAAAATATACCAGCAAGCCCTAACACTCAGAGAAAGAAGAAGAGGCTTTCACATCATTACAAACGAGATTGAATATGCCCTACCCCAGATTGCCGAAATTTCGGTTGGAATGTGCCAGGTTTTTATTCAACATACTTCAGCATCGTTAACCATCAACGAAAATGCCGATCCAACCGTCAGGGCCGATTTCGAACTGTTTTTCAATAAAACAGTAAAGGAAAATGATCCGGATTATGAACACGACTATGAAGGATCGGATGATATGCCTGCACATTTAAAAGCAGCACTTTTAGGCAGTTCGGTAACGATCCCTATTCGTAATGGCCAGCTTGCACTGGGCACCTGGCAGGGCATTTACCTTTGCGAACACCGCAACTACGGCGGGCAAAGGAACCTGATTATTACCGCCTGGGGCGCTTAGCTACAGCTTAAGATTTCTTTACCTCTTCTTTTATTTCAGGGTGATTATCCTGAATGGAATTATTGCCGGTTTCTACTTCAATTTCCTTTGTGGTAACCGCATAATGTGAAGGGTAAATTTCTGAGCCAAAAGCCACTGCATAGGCTTTGGTAAACTCGGCACCAAAATACAGGATTATGGAAGAATAATACGTCCATAGAAGCACAACCACCAGCGAGCCTGTTGCACCATAAGTACCGCCCACATTGCTTTGCCCAATGTATAATGAAATGGCAAACTTGCCAACCATAAATAAAACGGCGGTAACAACTGCACCGGCGGTAACATCCTTCCATTTTATAATTGCATCGGGCAAAACCTTAAATATGACACCAAATATCAATGAAATAACGGCCAATGTAACCACCTGGTTTAAGATATAAAAAACCACTATCGATACATCTTCAAACCTGGCTTGTAATCCTTTGCTAAAAGCATCCAGTAAAGAAGTAATGGCTAAAGATACCAGCAATACAAAACCAAGGCTAATAATTACGGAAAACGATAAAAAACGATTCTGCAGCATTTTTACCCATCCCCTTTTAGGTTTGGGCTTCAGTCCCCAAATGGTATTAATCGAATCCTGAATATCGCCAAAAACCGTTGTAGCCCCGAGCAAGAGCGTAAATATACCAATGATTAAAGCTATCGTACTTTTTCCATCCAGGTAGGCATTTTTGATAAGTTGCTGTAAGGACGTTGCAGACTCACGACCTAAAAAGCTTTCCAACTGGGCATAAACCTGTCCTTCGGCAATTTCGCGACCTAAAAATATGCCGCAGAGCGAAATGATTACAACTAACAACGGTGCCATCGAAAATACAGTGTAGTAAGCCAAGGAGCCACTTAGCTTGGTAACCTTATGATCGGTGAAACCTGTAAATGATGCTTTTAAAATACACCAGATTGCTTTAAAAGTAATTTTATTCTTAGCCATAAGCAGTTTAAGGATGATATGTTAATATTTAAACCGCCGTTTTTTCGAATTGTTTGAGATTATGTTGATGGCTTAAACAACAAAGCCCCGGTTTAAAACCAGGGCTTTATACTCAATTCGCTTGATATAAACTATTTGGCTTTAATCCATTGGGCAATATCGTTCACCAAAGTTTCTGATACACTGACCGCCGCCTGATATTGTGCCATGGTGCCCTTTTCGGTTTGTGAACTTAACAAGTGATTTAAATCGGGATAGAATTTCAGCACAACATTTTTCTTTTTCCCTAATGCCGCATTCCATAGATCGAAATCTGTTTTACCAACCTGAAAATCATTTCCACCTTGTAAAACATAAATTTTAGGTTTGCTCAGGCTTTTTGCAACTGCTACCTGGTTGTACGAATTTAAATCGGCCCAATATTTTGCCGGCAAACCTAAAATTACAGAATCAGGTTTTATGGTTGTGCCCAATTGTGTAATCCTGCTTTTGTCAATCTCAACCATGGCATCGGCCAATTGCTTTTTAAAGGCAGCAGTGGTATCATTGGCCAGATTAAACATATAATTATTCTGATCAACAATAATATCGGTCAGCTTTCTGGCAGGTGCCGCTGCCAGAATAATTCCAGCTAAATCGGGTGTAAGTGTTGCCATTTTAGGCGCCAGCATACCGCCAAGGCTATGTCCAAATACATAAACACTTTTCGGATCAGCTCCAGCAACGGTTTTAGCCATTGCTATAGCTGCGCCAGCATCATCCAGCACTTCTTCTTTTACGGTATAAGGGCTTGCAAATTCATTTGGGTAAACCAAAGTCCGTTTTACATAACGAATGGAACCAATGCCTTTTGAAGCAAGGCCACCAGCCAAATCTTTAAACGGTTTATTAGCGCCAACAGTTTCATCCATATCGCCAGGTCCCGAACCATGCACAAAAACCACCATAGGAAAGTTTTTGGCATTTTTGGGTGTGGTTACAATTGCAGCCAGCTGCTTTCCGGCAGGACCAACATATACCGATTTTTCACTGTACAAGCTGGTATCTACATAACTTGGTTTTAGGTAACTGGCGACTTTTTTCGATGGTGCCAGAAATATTCCAACTATCTTTTGTTGTTTATTGAAGCCAAGAATAAAGTTCTGATCGCCATTGGCAAATTTACCTTCAACCGTAACTGAAAAAAATTCGCCCTGCGTTTTACTTTGAATGGCATCGAAAGATTCTGATTTACCAAATTTAGTCCCGATATCGCCCCAAAGTTTCTTTAAACTTTCTTCCGGCAGTTTAGTTTTTAGTGTATCATCAAAAAAGGCGTGTGCCTGGGTAAACTTTTCTTCCTGTAACAGTTTAAAAAAATCGTTGGCACTGTTAAATAACTGAATTACATTTTGAGAAAATGCAGTAGTGGTAAACAGTAAGGCAATTATGAATAGGATACTTTTCTTCATCTATGTTTGTTTAGTGCTTTACACCAAAGTTAATAATATTTGGTATGCAAAAGCCTGTAAACAAACGAGCCATTTAGTTTTAACTATTTTTAACATTTGCCTGTATCTTCTTCCATAAAATATAGGGGATAAACATGATAACCAATGCTACCAAAGGTGGGATTAAAAGCGCCACACCATCGCCAACGAAAGCGCGCGAGGCAAAAGCGCCAATAAAATTAATGGTAAACCCTGCAAATGCCCATTCTTTAATGGCTACAAACTTTTGTTGTAAAATAGCTAAAGCACCCAGTAGCTTTGCAATGCCAACTATAATGAGGAGATACATGGGGTACCCTAAATGTTTTAACACCTCTTTACCAGCTTCCTGCTGTGTTATCCCACCAAAGCCATCCATGAGCATCATCAGGGCAAAAATAATAGTGGCAATCCAGTACCACGTGCTTAACTTTTTCATTTTTCTATTGATTATCGTAATTAATTAGCCAGTTGTTTCCATAACGATCAGTCAAATCGCCAAAAATAGCCCCCCAAAATGTTTCCTGCAAAGGATGTACAGCCTTGCCACCCTGAGCCAGTTTATTGTAAAACTGATGGGCTTCTTCTTCCGAGTTGCAATTGAGCATCATCGAAATGGCATTTCCTTTAATTAAACCTACTTCTTCTACCATATCTGTAGCCATAATTACCAGGTTATCTTTAGCCAAAACTGCATGCAAAATGCTTTGCTCTAAATAATTGGGTAGTTTAGCAGCTATGGGCGATTCGCCAATGGTTTGCAGGGTTAGTTCGCCACCAAGGCAATCCTGATAAAAAATCATTGCTTCACGGCAATTGCCGTTAAACGTAAGGTAGGAGTTGATATGTGCCACGTGCTTCTATTTTAAGATGCCCACCATACAGCGTACATCGGTTTCATTTAAATATATTTCCAAACAACAACCATTGGGATCGATATTGGGCTCGTTCAACAGCTTTTCGAAAGTCTTTCCTATCTGAGATACATCCTGCATAAAATCAGGAATCAGCTCACTGATATAGTCCCCTTTCCTGATGGTAAAATGTTCTAGCTCTGAATTTTCTTCATCCAATTCTTCCACAGCTGCTTTATATACAATTCCGCGGTTTCCATCTGGCCGACTAATACCAAAGTACCTGCGCTTGTTATTGGGTGGAAACAGCACATGCAATTTTTGATGTGCAGCCAAAACACCATCCGGAAAAGAACCCGCGGTAATGCAAAGCACTTTAATATCTTCTTCTATTGTGTAAGTTTCCATAATTTAACAGTTAACAATACAAACATACGGGCAGAAACCGACAGCTTAAACCTGCATAAACGACAATTGCAGGGGTTGTTTACGACAATACACCTCGTTATATTTGTATTGATAACACCAGCTCCCAACCCGTTGGAGATTTACCTAACCAATAAAAATAAGCATAGACTAATGAAACATGTATCTATCCTAATTCCCGAAACTGCTGTAATCGAAGCCATTGCCGACCCTCGCTATCTGTTTACTGCCGTTAACGAATTTTTACAGGCATCGGGCAAGCTGCCATTGTTTAAAGTTGAACTTGTAGCCATGACCAAAGAAGTACGTTTAAATAACAGCCTTTTTTCGGTACATGCAGATAAGTTGTTGCACGAAGTTGAAAACACCGATCTTATTTTTGTGCCGGCCATTAGTGGGAATGTAGATTATGCCATGGATACAAACCGCGATTTGCTGCCCTGGATTACCAAACATCACGCTAAAGGTGCCGAAGTAGCTTCGTTATGTTTGGGAGCATTCTTGCTGGCTGCTACAGGTTTGTTAAACGGCCGAAAATGTTCTACCCATTGGTTGTTTGCCAACCAGTTTAAAGAAATGTTTCCGGATGTTGAGCTGGTAGATGGCAGCATTATTACCGATGCACAAGGGCTATATTCTAGTGGTGGGGCAAACTCTTACTGGAACCTGCTTTTGTACCTGGTAGAAAAATATACCGACCGCGATACCGCTATTTTGGCGGCGAAATATTTTGCTATTGATATTGACAGGGAAAGTCAGCTGGCTTTTATGATGTTTCAGGGGCAGAAAGGGCATGAGGATGCCAAGATTAAAAAAGCACAGGAATTTATTGACGGGAACTATCAGGATAAAATTACCGTCGATCAACTGGCGGATATGCTGGCTCTTGGCCGCAGGAGTTTTGAACGAAGGTTTAAAAGTGCAACCAAAAATACGGTAATTGAATATATCCAAAGGGTTAAAATTGAAGCAGCTAAACGGAGTTTCGAATCGAGCCGAAAAAATATCACTGAAGTGATGTTCGATGTGGGTTATACCGATACGAAATCATTCAGGGATGTTTTTAAAAAAATTACCGGCCTAACCCCAATTGAATACCGCAATAAATACCATAAAGCAGCACCGGTATTACAACAGGTTTAATTTGAAAAAACTGAATGCAAAACCATTAATTTTAAAAAAAGTTAAAAATAAATTAACCTGCACACAATATATTCTATTAATAGCGTTTATGTATGTGAGAGCGTTAATTTAGATGACGGGGATACTGCCTAAGGGTGGAATCCCCGTTTCTTTTTTGGCATAGAGCAGAGAGCAAAGTGCTTTCTACATGCCTTTTACTGCTGATGATTCTTTATCATTCAAAGCACCTCATACTCAGAGCCCCTTGCCCTCTGCTATTTCCACAAAAAAAGGGACACCTGTTCAAAAATGTCCCTTTCCAAAGTATATGATAGAGTTATAATTTTTATTCTGCTTTATTGCTAAAGTCAACTGGTTTCTTTTCGAAATACTGATCGAAGTTTTGAACCCTTTTAGGTTTTAAGATGACATATAAACCTAAACCAATCAATACCAAAGCTGTGCTGATTCTCGATAGATCGAAGTCGAAAACAGTTATAGATTTAAGGGTAAATAAACCACCAATGATGGTTAAGGCCAACCAGCCGCTACCGTTAAAATCTTTGCGATAACCTAACCATAAACCAACGCCCAACATAATCGTGTGCCATTTTAAGATCCAGTGTGGAATATCTATTCCCGAATTTCTAAGTAAGCAAACAGAACCGATTACTAAGATTAAAATGCCTAAACCAAATTGTTTATCAGCGTGATTTTTTTTGATGAAAGTTTCCATGACCTTTTGTTTTTATACTTCAAATGTAGCACGGATATGCACGCCGGAGAATAGCCTTTCCCTCAGTGATCAGGTTTTATCGGTGAGTGAAATAAAAGTGTCGGTAAAAATTTTCGGAGAATTTAAAATCCGGTGATTTTACCGGTGAATGGAGTATGATCAATTCTCAATTAGCAATTAGCAGTTAACAATTTTCAATGGATCAATAATGTATGAACTTCGGATAAGATTGCTTCACGCTCGCCCCCCTCCCTGTCCTTCGGTTCGCAATGACGATGAGGGATAATGATCAAGTACCAATAATCAATGACCAAAAACCAATAATCAATTTACAACTCGTGACCATGGAATAATAACGCACCAGGCTATGGACTATTGACTATTGACCAATAAACTAATGACTAATGAACTACTGAACCATCCTATTCAAATACGATAATCTCCATCCCCTCGCTCATTATTACTTTTGAGGTGATGTTGATAAACAAACCATGCGCCAGCACACCATTAATCTGGTTGAGACTGGAAGACAGTTTTGCAGGATCATCAATGAGGCCGAAATCAGCATCGATAATCAGGTTTCCGTTATCGGTAATAAAGGTTTTATTTTCTTTTACCCTGAGTTTACCTTGCCCACCTAATAGGGTAATCTGATCGAAAACATATTGGTAGGCCAATGGAATAACCTCAACAGGCACGGTAAAGGCGCCCAGCTTTTTTACCTTTTTCGAAGCATCGGTAATTACAATAGCGTTTTTACTTAAAGAAGCAATAATTTTCTCTCTGAAAAGTGCCCCACCTCCACCTTTAATCAAATCGAGCGATTCGGTAAATTCGTCTGCACCATCGATACTGATATCGATTTTGCTTAAGCTGCCCAGATCAAGAATTTCTATCCCTAAAGATTTGGCCAGTTTTTCTGTTGCAACAGAACTGGCAGCAGCAGTAATTTTTAAACCATCCTTTACCAGCTCCCCTAATGCTTTAATAGCAAAAGTGGTGGTAGATCCCGTTCCTAGGCCCACCACATCTCCATCTTTAACATATTTTACAGCAGCCAGGGCTGCAGCCTGCTTTTCGGCATCTTGCTGGTTTTGGTTGATCTTTTCCATACAGTAAAAATAGGAGTTAAATGTTACAGATTATGAAAACATTAAAATTCGTTTCTCTCCGTGTTAGGTTTGATATAAATTTTGGTTCGTGTTGACACAAACCAATGCAAAAAAATTATAGTCAACACAATAAATCCGATTTACAGCGTTTATGTATATGAGAGCGTTAATTTAGATGATGGGGATTCTGCAATTGCGGAATCTCCATTTCTTTTTTCTGTCATCCTGAGCGTAGTCGAAGGATCTCTTTTCAGCTCCCTTACATAAAAAAATCGTCGTTACGTGAAGGCTTTTTCAGCCAACGAAGCCTGTCTGCTGCAGGCAGGTAATCTTTAAAGGAAAGAACTCCTGCATAAAAGATTGCTTCGTCGTTCCTCCTCGCAAAGACGAGCATTCTATTTGATTCTGGCGAAGTAAGGCTACCCCCATAAAAACAAAAACGGCTGATGTTTCCATCAACCGCCTTTTACTAACTTAAGCTAATTTTATTTTAAAGAATTGATCCAGCTGGCAATTTTATATGCTTCAGCTTTGGTTACCTGAGGCATTGGAGGCATCTCAGTTGAGTAACCCGGCCAGTTTTGTGGCTGAGGGTTGTGGATTAACTGAAATATTTTCTCAGGTGAATATTTACGTTTTGCAATTTCTGCAAACGGCGGACCAATTTGTCTTTTGGTTTGGTTGTGGCAAGCCAGACAAGTGTTTTTTGTTAATAAACCTTCTACTTCTTTAAAGGTTGGTGCTTTAGCCGTAGTAGCTGCTGTTGCAGGTGCTTTGGTTTCGGCTGTTTTTGCGGCAGCTGTTTTAGGTGCTGCTGTTTTTTTAGCTGGTGCAGGCGCTGCAGGGGTAGCTTCAGAGTTTTTAGTACTCACTTCGCTCATGCTAAGCTTATTTCCATCAGGAATCTGATTTAAGGTATAATAAGCTACAGGGTGAATCAGCGAATAGAAACCATCCTGCGAACGGATACCATCTAAAGTTAAAGTATGGATGTAATATTGACGCAGGTTCTGAACAATAATTCTTGCTTTCAATCCATCAGCAGAAACTTTAACACCTGAGATTTTTAATTTCTCGGTATTTACCGGTGGCGAACCATAAACCGGGTGGTATTTATAAATAAAACTCTCTGCGTTGTAAGAAGCTAAATCTTCGGCCGATTTACGGTCTACCGGCATGGTAAACTCAACTTCGAAACCATCAGGCATTGCCCTAACAGCTTTCATTTCGAAAGGTATTTTATTGTTGTAAACCAATCTTTCTAAACCTTCATTGGCATCACCTGCTGATCCCCAACCACGGTTGGTTTCTCCAACAAATAACGAACCATCAGTACCCCACTCTAATCTTAACACACCTGAACGGAAACCTTTACGGAACAGGAAGGCGGCGCCTTGCTCTTCACCTTTTACGGTTTCCATAAAAATCCTCGAAATGATACTCATCCCCTGATCTCCAACTAAAATCTGACCAGCAAATGGCCCGAATGTATTTTCAGGAATTTTAACCGGCTCAGCAGAAGAAATACCCAAAATACCGTAAGGTAACCAAACTGATGGTAAACGCAACTCAGGAAATACTTTCTTCATATCGAACAAAGTTTTGAAGGTTTCATTAACCCTGTTTTCTGGCTTAATGTATCTTCCCTGCTCGTTTTTAGTTCTACGTTCGTCTATTTGCGAATAAAAGAAATCAGACTGTAGTTTAACCGGAGAGTTTGGCAGGTTTGTCCACCTTAAACTTGCAGGGTGTCCCATAAAATCGCCTTTGTTTACTTTCCATAAACCACCCGATCCTACCCAGTCGCCCTGGTTTTCGGTGTAATAAAACTTACCGTCAATTTCGCCAATACCTGCAGGCGAACGGAAACCAGCTGCATAAGGGCTCATTTTACCATCTTCGGTAATATTCATGGCCCAACCACGCATCGGTACGCGGCTTTCTGCACGCCACCATTCTTCATCGCCGAAGGCAACGTTAGCAGTAACCATAAAAGTACCATCAGGCATTAATTTAGGTCCGAAACTATATTCGTGATAGTGACCACTTAAAGGCCAAGCATATACGGTTTCGTACACATCAGCCTTGCCGTCCTGATCTTTATCAACCAGTTTGGTCAATTCGCCACGTTGCGCTACGTAAATAGCCCCATTTTTATAGGCAATACCTAAAATTTCGTGCAAGCCATAAGCAAATCTGCGCCAGTAAGGTTTGGTTGTTGTTGGGTTTTCTACAATAAATACTTCTCCCCTACGGGTAGAAAGCGCTAAATCTCCATTGGGTAAGGTAATTAATCCACCAACCTCTAAAATAGGTCCTTCGGGTACGCGTACTTTATTTATTTTGAAAAAATCTTCTTCTTTCGGTGTTTCCTGTGCAAAAACTGTAGTAAAGCTAAAACTTAAGGCCAGTATTGCTAATTTCTTAAATGTATTTCTCATTACTATCACAATTAAAACAAAATGGTATAATTCAACTTACTTCCAATGGCTACAACCATTTCTTTCTTGCCATTTACATCTCTGATTACCGGTTTGGCAGTGCCATCAGCCAGCTGGATGTAATAAGATTTATCATCAACCAGATACAAACCTTTCGATACTTCTTCGATATTTGAAGCAGTAGCTAAAAGGAAATACAGATCTTTTGAAGCATTGTCGATAGTAATTTCTCTGTTTAAACCTTGTCCATTTTCCATCACTTTTACTGCATCAGTAACAGTGGTACCATAGATACTGTATTTAAACGTAGGTCTTTCCTGTTTATCGAGTACATATCCTTTTGTACGGAAACCTGTACCAGCAGTATCAGCTACCCATTTATCCTGTGCATTAGCCAGTTTAGAAATGGCTAAAACAGGTTTTTGTGTAAAACGGGTTACGCTGCCTAATGCACGCGAGGTACCATTACCACGGCCATCCCACATGGGTGTTGCATCGATAAAATCACCGTGCCAGCCTTGCAATAGTGTTCCGTTGTCCAAATCATAGCTGTAAGCTGTTTTTTCTGGTCCGCCTACCGAAATGGCATGTACTGAACGTACGCCTGGCTGTACATCTACGAAACTTCTGATCATGTTGTTGCTGGCAGCTTCGATATAGATCGGATCTGCGCCACCTCTTTGGTCAGACTTAGGAATATCGGATAATGCTGTAATTACGATGTTTCTAAAAGCAACACTACCATGATCGCCTTGTAAGCGCAATGGTCCGGTAGCTTTCTCGGCACCTGCAGCACCACGGGTAGCACCAAACAATTCAACATTTTCGTGAATGGTTACACCGTTAAGCACTACACTGATTACTTTAGCATTTTGGGTTTTCTTTCCCGAAGCATCAAATTGAGGTGCCTGGAAAACAATTTTAATGTGCTGCCATAAACCAGGTGCTTTACTTGCATTCTGACGTGGAGCTACGCCACCAAAACCTTTTTCGGCTTCTGGTTTACTGTCATCCCAGCGCTGGTAAATACCACCATTGTTAGATGAGGTTGCATTTCTCAATCCCCAGGCGTCATCAATCTGGATTTCGTAATTACCTTGCAGATAAATACCAGAGTTTGCACCTTTTGTGGTTAAATAATCAAGTTCTACTGCTACGTTACCATATTCGTTTACGGTAAATAAATCAGAGCCGGCCTTTTTAGCCGAAGACTGATTCACCAGAATGCCTTCGCCTTTGGTTGCTTTTAAAACATTTTCACCGTTTAAATCGGCTACAACATTTTCGGCCAGCGACCAGGAATTTCCTGGGTTACGGAAAGCAGAAAGATCTTTTAGTTCAATGCGCTGACTGTAGGCCAGCATGGTTCCACAAAGCCAGAGCATGGCTGTAAAACCCGTCTTTGAGACGTTTCGTATCATATATTTGGTTTCATTTGTGCCGGCCTCGTTTGGGCAGGCTGTGTTTTAAAATTTCCATTGAGCAGGTGTTTACTACTCAATGGAAAGGTAAAAATAATTATTTTTCTGTTGATAATGAATACGGGAAATCGGCTGGATTTGATCCTCGGGTTTTGTTTGGAGAAGCAGTCATGTTAAAGTTTAACACTGCACCTTTTTGCATTCCACTGTGGCTGATCCAATTTTTTGAATATGGCTTACCATTGATCTGCAACGACTGTACGTAACGGTTGTTATCGCTGTTTGCAGGTGCGTTAATGACTAGCTGCTTGCCGTTTTCTAAAGTAACAGTTACTTTTTTAAACAAAGGAGCTCCTAAAACATACTGATCTGTAGCAGGCGTTACCGGATAGAAACCCATTGCCGAAAACACATACCAGGCAGAAGTTTGTCCGTTATCCTCATCACCGCAATAACCATCAGGTGTTGCTTTATACATCCTGTTCATGGTTTCGCGCACCCAATATTGTGTTTTGTAAGGTGCACCACCATAGTTGTAAAGGTAAATCATGTGTTGGATCGGCTGGTTTCCGTGTGCATACTGACCCATGTTGGCAATCTGCATTTCGCGGATTTCGTGGATTACACCACCATAAGCACTTTCATCAAATACCGGAGGCATAGAGAAAACTGAATCCAGTTTGGTTACAAATTTCTGGTGACCGCCCATAAGTTTGGCTAAACCATCAATATCCTGGAAAACCGACCAGGTATAGTGCCAGCTGTTACCTTCGGTAAAGGCACCACCCCATTTAAACGGACTGAACGGGCTTTGGAAAGTTCCATCCTGGTTTTTACCACGCATTAAACCCGAAGCCGGATCGAAAAGGTTTTTATAGTTCATTGCCCTTTTCTTGTAAATATCAATTTCAGACGCAGGTTTACCCAATGCTCTTCCTAACTGGTAAATAGTGAAATCATCGTAAGCATATTCTAAAGTTTTAGCTGCGTTTTCGTTCTTTTTAACATCGAAAGGTACATAACCCAATTCGTTGTAGTATTTAACACCATCGCGGCCAACTGCTTCCATAGGGCCTTCGTTGTTGGCACCATGTTTTACCGCCTGCCACAAGGTTTCGATATCATAACCGCGCATACCTTTAATATAAGCATCAGAAACTACCGAAGCAGAGTTATTACCTACCATGATATTGGCATAACCTGGACTGCTCCACTCAGGCAACCAACCACCTTCTTTGTAGTCGTTAATTAAACCTTGCTGCATTTCTTTGTTGATTGAAGGATAAACCAGGTTTAAGAAAGGGTATAATGCCCTGAAAGTGTCCCAGAAACCTGTTCCGGCAAACATATAACCAGGCAACACCTGACCGTTATACGGGCTCCAGTGTACAATCTGGTTTTGTGCATCAATTTCGTACAATTTGTTCGGGAAGAACAAGGTACGGTACATGGCCGAGTAAAATGTACGGGTTTGATCGATGGTGCCACCTTCAACAGCGATTTTGCTTAAAGTTTTGTTCCAGGTAGCACGGCCTTTTGCTTTTGTAGCTTCGAAAGCATCGTTAGCCAATTCTCTTTTCAGGTTTAAATCTGCCTGCTCGAAACTGATGAAAGATGAAGCCACTTTTGCAATTACCTGCTCACCTTTTTGGGTAGCGAAACCGATAACAGCACCAGCATGATCAACTGTAAGTTCTAAATCTTTATCATTTAATTTTTTATCATCCCAGGTTTTAGCCAGTTTAAAATCTTTGTTAAAATAAATTACAAAGTAGTTTTTAAAATTTTTAGGCAACGGGCCACGGGCATACTTAGAGGTATAACCGATAATTTTTCTTTCAGCTGGAATGATTTTAATGTAAGAACCACGATTTTGTGCGTCGATTACCACAAAAGAGCTATCGGTTTTAGGAAAAGTAAACCTGAACTGTGCAGCTCTTTCGGTTGGCGTGATTTCAGTAGTTACATCAGCATCAGCCAAATAAACACTGTAGTAGTAAGGTTTAGAAACCTCTGCTTTATGGCTGAACCAGCTTGCGCGGTCATCGTCAGTAAATTTTAGTTTACCGGTAACAGGCATTAAAGAAAAAGCGCCGTAATCGTTCATCCATGGCGATGGCTGGTGGGTTTGTTTAAAACCGCGGATTTTATCAGCATCGTAGGTATAGGCCCATCCATCACCGCTTTTACCGGTTTGTGGTGTCCACATGTTCATGCCCCATGGCAAACCAATTGCCGGGTAGGTATTTCCGTTTGATAATGCCGGCTTGGACGCGGTTCCCATCAGGGGATTTATCCAATCAACCGGATCTGTAACCTTACCTACGGTTTGTGCGAAGCTGGTTGTTGCCGCAAAACCCAATAAGGCGATAAATAGTCGTTTCATTTGTTTTGTCCGTGTTTTTATATGCGTGTAATTATTATTTAAACTTGCGAATTTTTAACGTAATCTGCCCAAAGTGCATCTAAATCTTTTCCTGTTAATTTTGTCCAGATTTCCTTGGTATAAGTATGGTCTCTTAGTGAAGCATCGACAGCTTTAATAGTACCAGGCTTTACATTTTTCTCCATCCAGGCAAAAAATGCAGCGGTAATGCGATAGCTGTTTTTATAGCTATGCTCGGGCTTTAAAGCTGGCAGCGACCATTTGGCACCGGCATTATCAACACCAAATTTATAGCGGGCATAATCGGCAATTCCTTCGGTTAACCAACCTGGGCCAACACTACGACCGTAATCCTGTACAATGTGCATCACTTCGTGGGTTACCACATCGATATCTTCGGGGTGTTTAACCATCCACAACGAGCTGAATGTTACTTTGCCATCGGCGGTTGCCGCAACACCTTTGTAAGCGGTATCGACAAAAAATTTCACCTCTTTTATGGTTGAGGGATTATACTCTTTGGCCAGTTTTGGATAAACTTCGAAAAAAGTTTTAATTAAACGTTTTTTCAATTGCGGATCCAGTTCTGCAAAATTGCTTTCGAAGGATAAGGTGTAACCGCTCTTTTTGGTAATTTCCTGTGCTTTTAGCTGTGCAGAAAAGGCTGAAATCAGCATTGCACAAATCGAAAGGGTAAATATTTTTTTCATTTATCTGGGATTTATGGCTTTGGTTAGCACGTTTGGTTCTGCAAAATAAATATAATATGTAAAACGTTTTACTAAATGATCAAAAATTTTACTTTATTGATTGATTATTTTACTCCCCGCCCCTAACCAGGCACTGTTATTTACTGCTGTAGGTTAAAGTTACTTTTTGCGGCTCCTTACCGTAATCTTCCCAAAGCTGGTCGACGGTTTTACCGGTTAAAGCTGCCCAAGATTGCTCGGTATATTGGTGTGCCCTTAACTGCTGATCTAATGCGGCAATTAAACCTGGCTTTACATTTTGCTCTAACCAGGCGAAAAAACGTGCGGTAATACGGTAACTGTTCTTATAGCTCTGTTTCTCGTTATAAGCCGGCAAACTCCATTTAGAGCCCACATTATCTACCCCGTATTTATAGCGCACATAATCGGCAATGCCCTCGGTTAACCAAACCGGGCCTGCGCTGTAGCCATAACCTTGTACAATGTGCATGGTTTCGTGTGTTACTACATCGATATCTGTTGGATGCGCCTTCATATACCCTGCACTGAAAAGAATCCGGTTTCCACTGGCTTCGGCAACTGCCTTATATGCCGTGTCGACTACAAAAAGTACATCGTGTGTAGATTTTTCGTTAAAGGTTTTAACCAAAGTAGGATAAATTTCGAAATAGGTTTTAATCAGGTTTTTTCTAACCACCGGATCTAAATCCGGGTCTTTACTAATGAAAGTTAAGCTATAACCTTTGTGTTTTTCTTTGCTGTAAGAAACCCAGTTTTTAGCAAGTGCTGTAAACAATTCTTTTTCTATTTTCTTTTGCGATTTATTTTTAACCCATTCGCTGTTTACTTTGATTTCGCCAGCTTTTGCCTTAATTGTTGCTGTTTCGTCGGTTACAAAATCGAGCACCACATTTCTTTTGGTACGGTAACCATCTGCCTGGGCGAAACTTGGATAAACCTGAAAAAAAGCAGCTTTTAGTTTGGCATCTATATCGGCATTGGTAGCACTATCTTTATCGTTGATGGTAATCTTGTATTCTCTTTGCCCGCGGTTTTGAGCAAAAGCACCTGCGCCTAAAAATGAGGCCAAAGCAAGGATTAAAAATTTCTTTTTCATTTGGTTTGTTTGGGTGTATGATAAAATATAAACGTCAGACTAAAATAAATTCAACGCAGCAGAAACCTGGCAGGATGTAGTGCTCATGTATTAAAACACACCTGGCTATTTCCTAAATAAAAAGTTGAAAGAATGCAGCTTTAAAACTAAACTAAAACGTTTAAGTAAGCAATAATAAGCATATTACTACGTAAGCAAAAATTAATTGCGGGTTTTGCGGGATAAATTTTTAGTAAACGCAGAGCTTAGCGCCACAGCGGCAGTTAGAAATAAAAATATTACAGAAGGTTTTGCAGCTGGCGAGCAGGAAGATTGAGCGTCATTTAGCAGCTTATCAACAGCAAAATGATAAATAAGGCGTCTGCCTAAAGGGGCAGAAGTATTCAATTAACATACCTTCTACTTTAGCAAAGGCCAAGATATAAATAAAGACGCCCATTATTATAAAGCACAGCTTGCTTTCCTTGATGGAAAGCAAGCTGAATGCCTATATTACCACCCTGTATTTTGCACCAACAAAGGCACTTTTTGAACTTCGCCACTTGGTATTGGCCACAAATAGTGTTTCTTTTGGAAAACCCTGTTTTCAGTTACAACCGGAGTGAAAAATCCTGGGGCATTTTGCGTAATATTTAATCCCCTGATCTGGGTATCAGTTGTTTCTGCAATTTTCCATTCCCTTGTATAGAAATAACGATCTAACTCGAAAGCCAGTTCTACCCTCCTCTCTCTACGGATAGCATCTTTCATATCTGTTGGCACAGGCAAACCACCACTTCCATAAACCGGGATACCGGCTCTTGTACGGATTCTGTTTAGGTAGATTAAAATATCCGGATCAGAAGGATTTGATTCCTGCAAAGCCTCAATATAATCCAGGTAAATTTCTGCGAGCCTGATTACGGTAAAAATTGTTCTGCCACTTGTCCAGCCGGCAACAGTTAAATGTTTTCTGGAAGTATAACCTGTTTTGGTATAATCATTATTAGCAATAGCACTTTTACCTGCATTACCGTTAAACTCAAAACTGGTAACAATATTGGATGATGGGTTTATCCATTTACGGCCACTGTAGGTAATATCAGCATAAAAGCGCGGTTCGCGGTTAACGTACATATTACTAATGTTTCTGCTAACGCCCTGATCATTCGGATCTGGTGCCTGATAACTTGAAGTTCCATTTGCCGAATAAGTAGGGTCGCTTTCTATTGGCAAACCATTTGCAGTAAAGAATGCGTCGACTAACTGTTGAGATGGAGACAAGAAAGAGCCACCTTTATCTCCACCGGAGGCACCACTGTGGTTAGGGGCTAACGAATATTGATAGAAGGTTACATCGCCACCTCTGCCAAAAATAACCTCCGAATTCCAGCCATTCAAAAACACATCTCTCGTGGCTATAAACGCCCTGTTAAATGCTGTATTTGGTAAACCTGACGGTGTTGCAGCAACCGTATATAATGCGTAGCCAGAATAATTAGGATTGTTTAAAAATGCTTTTGCTGCTGTTGCAAGTCTTGTCCACTTTGCCACATTATAGGTCTGGCTAATCAGTTGTTTACCATCCTGATTTTTAAGATTGGCATAATCTGTATTGCCATTAAATAACGGGCGAGCAGCGGTTAATAACGCTTTTATTTTATAGGCGTCGGCTACAGCGGCATTAATATGGCCATAATCTTCATTAGCCTGTGGCGTAGCTGGCAACCTTTGGCTAACGGCTTCCAATTCGCTTACAATATAGTCAATACACTCATCCATAGAATTACGTGGCTTACTGATTTCGGCTAAAGGCGCGTCTGAAGCAATTGGATCATTGCCTAATAAAACTACAGGTCCGTATTGCCTTACTAAATAGTAATAATAAATGGCCCTAAGTGCTCTTGCCTCATTATAATAACGATTTACAATGTCGATACCCCCAATATTACAATCGGTACATTTCGTTACATTGGCCATAAATGAACTCGCTGCCTGTATGCCACGGTAATAATTTTGCCAGTGGTAATTTACTTGCCCGCTGGTTGCATCCCAGGCACCCGAATTCACATTTTCAGTAAAATTGGGTAACGTGTAGTCTGCTTCATCGGAAGCTGCCGTCCATGGGCCTATGTTCCCGCTTGCAGAGGCAGAACGATCCTGATTCTGATCGGGTAACGTTGAATAAACATTGGCCAAAGCCTGGTCAACAGTTGCTTTTTTCTGATACATCTGATCGAAAGTTAACCGATCATCAGGTACCTGATTTAAAAATTTCTTACAGCCATAACTACCTGCAATAAGTAATGCTCCGACGGTATATATTAATATATTTTTCATTCCTTTTATTTTAAAAATTAGCAGTAAGACCTAAAGAATAATTAGATGTTAGCGGATATCTGGTACCATTGTTGGTTAACAGTTCAGGATCCCAAAGCTTAAATTTGCTGATGGTAAATACATTGTAGCCAGTTGCATATATCCTTAAACGCTTAACGCCTAAAGATTTAATGCCATTTTTAAGGGTGTAACCTAAATCCGCATTTTTCAATCTTAAGAAACTGATATCCCGTTTCCACCAGGTACTTGACTGATAATTATTGTTGTTGGTACCTCCATAAGATAAACGCGGGTAAACTGCATCCTGACGAGGATTGGTAGTAGTCCAGCGATCGGCAGCAACGGCCAGCATATTACCCAAACCGCCCGAATTGGCAAATGATGGAATGTTTAACAAAATATCTGCATTATCCTGCCCCTGAAAGAACAAACCAAAATCGAAGTTTTTATAGGTTAAAGAAAAACCAAAACCATAAGTTGTAGTTGGCACATCACCTCTGCCAATTACAGTTTGATCGAATGAATCGATCTTGCCATCACCATTCAAATCTTTGTACTTAATATCGCCTGGCATTAGCGTTCCAAATTGTGTCGGACTTGCATTAATTTCTGCCTGGCTGTCAAACAATTTCTCTGCAATGTACCCCACACGTGTAGCAGCCAACACGTTTAAGCCACGTTGTTCCATCCATGGATAAGGCTTTGGTGCCTGATCATTTTCAATCACCTTATCTTTATTGAAAGTAAAGTTGGCCCTTAAATTAAGCGACCAATCTTTGCCAAACTGCGCATCGTACTGTAAAGTACCATCAATACCTTTATTTTCTACAATACCCAGGTTACCAATTGGGGTGTTTGCTAAACCAATATAATTTGGAACAGTACCTCTTTGTATAAACTGATCTTTTCTTCTTTCTTTAAAGAAATCGACAATTAATGATAAGTTGTTGTTTAGTGTTTTTAATTCAAATCCTAAATCCTGCTTACGTGTTTCGGCCCAGGTTACGTCTACTCCGTAAGCGGTTACGCCTAAACCACCTGGCGAAATGTTTCCGTTTTGCCCGAATGTATAACCACTTGCGCTACCCACTTTTGTTAAATAATAGAAACGGTCGCCTTCGCTACCCGCGTAACCAGCACCACTACCGCCACTACCTACTATACCATCAGAATAACGGAATTTAACCATCTGAAAAGCATTTTTAAGTGGCTCAAAAAACTTCTCGCTTGACAATAACCAACCAATACCCAATGCCGGGAAGAAACCATAACGTTTATCTGGTGCAAAGTTTTCTGAACCATTGTAACCAACATTAAACTCGAAGAAATACTTATTGTCGTAAGCATAAGTAGCACGACTGGCGATACCTTGCAGGCGGTATGGAAGAGAAAGGGTTAAATTACCTGCAAATGGTGTTGTATTATCGTTTTGGTTATATAACAACAAACCGGTTACTGCATGTTTGCCAAATGTACGGTTATAGTTAATAGCGGCTTCAAAATACATTTTTTTATCACCACCATTTCCGATACCGTAGTTCAGGAAATCCTGTCCCTGCAATACCAAACCATATTTATAACCTGAAGCAGGATTTCCTGCAACGAGGTAAGGATCGTTGGGGTTTATCCTGTATATCGTTTCACGTTTCGTTCTGGCTATAGAATTGTTGTTGTTTACGTCAAAAGAGAACATTGTAGTAACCGACAAACCAGGTGTTAGCTCTTTTAAATCCTGAGTTAAACGAAGATTAGAGTACAACTGATTGTTATAGCCAACTCTATAACCGTTTCTGGTAATATCTCCGTAAGGGTTACGCTGATCAGCCTGTGGACTTATACCTGGTAAACTACCATTTGGATAAAGAACCGGGAAAGAAGTTGGGTTGATCAGGAAAGCCTGACTAAAAATATCTTGTGCCCCTAAGTTACTTGGATAGTTACTTTGTGCCAAAATACCTTTGATACCTAAATCCATTTTAGTAGTTCCGGTAATATCCCAGTTTAAATTGGTGCTTACGTTGTAACGACTAAAATTTTGCTTAACAGCTGAATTTACCGCTTCATCGGTTTTAAACAATCCGTCTTCGCCATAATAGCCTAACGAAACATAATATTTGGCATTGCTAACGCCGCCCGAAAGATTAGCAGTTGCTGATCTGTTTCTACCAAAATCGTTGTAGATGGCGTCAAACCAGTTCACATTTGGATAAAGAACCGGATCGGTACCTGCGGCAGTTTTTTGAATGGCATCTATTGAATATGCAGGGGTAAAAGCGCCTGCTGCACCTCCCCTTAAATAATCAGAATACTTGGCCTCATTAGCTAAGTTCATGTAATCTACTCCGTCAATCAATTGCGGTTTTTTGGTAAAACGACTTATCCCTTCATAATACTCTACATTAATTCGCGGCGACCCCGTTTTTCCCTGTTTAGTGTTAATTAAGATTACACCATTGGCACCACGAATACCGTATACCGCCGTTGCAGCAGCATCCTTTAACACGGTGAAGTTCTCAACATCATATACGCTGATATCATTTAAATTACGGTTAGGTACCCCATCAATAATAATAAGCGGACCTCTGTCGCCTGATGTTAGCGACGATATACCGCGAATGAAAATATCAGATCCGGTTGCACCTGGCTCGCCATTTCTGGATACGTTTACCACACCCGGAATACGACCAGCCAATAACTGGCTCATACTCGAAACCGGTTGTTTTAATTCGTCGGCCTTAACCGATGATTGCGCACCAACAAGACTTTCTTTTTTCTGTGTTCCAAATCCTACAATTGCCACTTCTTGCAGGTTAGCACCGGTTGTTTCTTTCAACCGGATATCCAACGTGGTTTGCGTGCCAACAGGAATTTCCTTTGTATCGTAACCTACGTATGTTACAATTAAAATAGCATCCTGATTTGGAACAGTAATGGTGAAGGCTCCATTAACATCGGCAGCAGCACTTATAGAACTGCCTTTTACTTTTACGCCAGCTCCAGGCAGTGGCAAACCTGCCTCATCTTTAATAATACCGCGAATCACAATATCAGCCTTTGATTGATTGATTGAAACGGTAGTGTTTATATTAACAGCAGCAGCATGAGCCGTTGCATAAAAACCACTGCTTAGGGCTAGTGCAAAAACTACAGCCTTAAAAGCACAATTTTTAAGCCTGAGCCTGCCCCCAGTTAAATTTGTATTTTTTTTCATCATAAATTTTTTATTTTAACAGATATACTGTTATTGGTCTGTTTGGTTGGTTGAAAATTATAGCCCATCCATTTAGTGTGGACGAATAAATTTTGATCTGTCTTGATTTACAGAAAGTGATTATTGTTGTTCCTCGGGCACCTCAATTACTCTCCACTCTGATAACTGGAATAAAGAACCACCATTATTTAAAGTAACACTAAGCCTGTAATATTTGTACAGTACCTTATTTTTGAAGTTGTATGTTTTGGTTAAGTTACGACCCGAAAATGTTTCGCCTGTTCTGGTATCGAGGTCTACCCAATTACTACCATCTGTAGACCCGCTTAGTTTCCAGTTTTTAGGATCCCTGTCAGGAGCATCGCCACCGGATGTTAAAGTATAAGATGCAACTTGCTGAGCTGAAGGGAAAGTTAATTGCATGTAAAGACTTGCCTGATAGGGATTGATCAGGAATTTTGAGTTGATGTCGTTATCAATCAACTTTAAAGATCCTTCGCCAGCCGATGCGCCACCCGAATTTTCGATGTTAACCGTGAGTGCAGCTTTTGCCGTCACATCCACTTTGGCCTTCCAGGTAAAAAGATCCACTGCAGGGTATTCTTCTTTACCACATCCAAGAAGTAAAACTGCAGCTAAGCATAGCCCGACAGCGCCCCTTGTCATTTTTAAAACAGTCATAATTAATTTAAGATTTATTAGTTAGTAAAAGTGTTATAGTTTGCGGCAGTTTAATAAACAGTATAGCACATTGATTAAAGGGGAAGTAAATTGTACAGTAGTTTAACTGCCAATTCCAATAGCCCAGGCAAGAACTCGTTTCTGATTATTTTCTGACCTATAATGCCAGTTACTCAGATTGGTAGTGTATACGAGATACTCCCAGGCATGTAGCTTAGTTAAACTCTGCCGTCTTTTTCAGTACCAGAAACACAGCGCCTGCCAATTAACGGCTAAAATTGGTTTAGTCGGTTTTTTGTATGGTATTATTGGTTGTTTAGTTTGGTTGTTTGTTTTTCGCTGAGAACGATAAATACGAATAGTGGTGTAAATTTTCTTCTTATAGGCACTCCTTTGCTTTTAAATGAACAGATAATGTTTTTTAATTAAACTAAAACGTTTTAGCAAACTCTTATAAAAAAAAGCTTCAATGCTATTAAAACTTCTTGCTAAGGCCGATAAAAGATTGAATGCCAAGGAGGAACAACCCCATAAGCACTACTAAAACGTTTAACTAAACAATTATAAGCATATTATTGCAATTCCAAAATTATTTTTGATTTTTTTTAATAAAACGCACTAAAAATTGTGATTCATCAGCTACTTAGCAGTATAAGATACAGCTTGAACACCGATATTGCGTAACTAACCTGAAATCAGGAAGGAAAAAGAGAAAAATTAACTACAGAATTGATAAAAAATCATTAATTCTGTAGTTAAAATCAAATTAGTTGCATTTTTTAAAGCAGAAGTTTAAATTAAGCTCAAATCGCAGCAACTTGCGGCACCAATAAGGGCTGCATGTTCCTTCAATTCGGAAATTTTAATTTCCGTTTCGATGCCATTTCCTTTAAGTGTGGCAATTAGTTCGGGTGCAAATGCACTAAACGATTGTGCTATATTGCCACCAATAATGACGGTATCAATTTTATGTTGTTTGATAATCGGAATTAAAAACTGCGCCAGATTGTTACCAAACTCCATAAAAACCATGGTTGCGTGGTGGTCGGTTTCTACAATCTCGACAAGCTCTTTAACCCCTGCCACCACCTTACCACTTAGTTGGTTAAAACGTTTTACGAACCAGCGCGTAGATAAGTAATCTTCTGCAATTCCGTCTAAAAATTCGGAGTTCCAAAGGTCAGCATCAAAAGCTTTATAGTTGAGGCACAGCGATGAACCTAAACCAGTACCCAATGTTAGCCCCAATACACTTGCATTTCCTTTGGCTGCGCCTGCAAAAACCTCGCCTTGCAAAAAGCCTGCTGCATCGTTTATGAAGTGAATATGATCTGTAGGAATATCCAGTCTTTTAGAAAGTTCTTCTTTAACATTGATCTGATAAAGTGATTTAAATTTATCCTGTTCTTTAATTAACGAAATGCCTTCGCTGTAATTAAACGGACCAGGCATGGCAATACCCACATTGCGCACTCCATTTTTAATGTTTTCAAAAGCCTTATCAATAATATCGCACCATGCCGATAAAATCACTTCTTTACTCTCCTGCGAATTCACAGGGCTACGCTTGATAGAATCTTTCACCAAAGTTCTTGTTTCTAAATCCACCAATGCGGCCGTAATATGCGAGCCGCCAATATCTACACCTAATGCAACAGGCTTTTCCATTCTATATTTTATATTTCTTTATTGTTCTTCGTACTTTTTAATAATTTGCAAAAGTAGCAAATCATTATCTATTTGCTAAGCGAAAATGGCTTATCTTCAGCTAATAACCCTCTATTTAACGAAGGTTTAACATTCATTTCTAATTTTAGCACCCCTCCTTTCAACAAATCGCTGTGATTGATGAAGTTTTTGGTAAAGTTTTTACCATTAAGGGTAGCCGATTTAATGTAAACATGGTCCGCATCATTTGCTGCTGCATCGATCACGAATTTTTTACCATTTTCCAAATTGATGGTTGTTTTTTTAAACACGGGACTTCCCAAAACATATTCGCCTGTGCCTGGGGTTACACTATAAAAGCCTAACGCACTTAACACATACCATGAAGAGGTTTGACCCTGGTCTTCATCGCCGGGATAACCATTTTCGGTCGCATCGTAAAGTTTACGCATCACTTCGCGGGCATAGAATTGCGATTTCCAGGGTTGATTGGCATAGTTGTACAGATACACCATGTGCTGTATAGGCTGGTTGCCATGGGCGTACTGGCCCATGTTAGCCATTACCATTTCTGTCATTTCGTGTATCATGCCACCGTAAGTACCTACATTTACTTTATTGGGCTCACTAAAAACAGAATCGAGTTTAGTGGTAAAATTCTGATATCCACCCATGAGGTCAATTAAGCCTTTGGTATCCTGAAAAACCGACCAGTGATAATGCCAGGCGTTGCCTTCGGTAAAAGGCCCACCCCACTCAGTCGGGTCGAAATTTGGTGACCATTTTCCGCTTGCATCTTTACCCCGCATAAAACGGGTAGAAGCATCGTAAACGTTTTTATAATTGTACATGGGTTTCTCAAACACTTCCATGTAGTGTTTATCGCCAATCATTTTGGCTAAATGGTAAGCGCAATAATCATCGTAAGCGTATTCTAAAGTTTTAGCCGTTGCCTCTCTGTATTTTGGATAGGGCACATAACCCAGTTCGTTATATTCTTTTACGCCATCCCTTCCATTTGCCGGCCCCCAGGGCCCTTTATTCATGGCTTCGTGGTAATAGGCATCCAAAGCTTTTTTAGGATCGAATGTTCTGATGCCTTTTGCCCAGGCATCAGCCAATAACGAAATGGCGTGATTTCCAATCATACTCCCGGCTTCGCTAGGAAAAGACCATGAGGGCAACCAGCCACATTGCTGATAGGCATCGAGTAAAGCCTGCACATAACGACCATGCATTTCGGGTTGCACCAATGTATTTAATGGGAACTGCGCACGGAAAGTATCCCAAAAACCGGTATCGGTAAACATATAACCATCATGTACTTTGCCATCATAAGGACTAAAATAGTATGGTTTACCAGCTTCATTCAGTTCGTAAAACTTTCTCGAAAACAAGCTTGCCCTGAAAAAGCAAGAATAAAAAGTTTCCATATCGGCTTTAGAACCGCCTTCAACTTCAATTTTACCGAGTGATTTATTCCACACTGCAGCAGCATTTGCTTTGGTATCTTCCAGCGTTTTATCGCTACCCAATTCTCTTTTTAAATTAAGTTCGGCTTGTTTTAAACTGATATAAGATGAAGCCGTTTTAACCTGCACTTTTGCTCCGGCTTCGAATTGCACAAAGGCACCTTTACCCAAACCTTCGGCCATGACAGAATCGGCTGAAACGGTATTGTTCTTGTTTTCCCATGTTCCGTATGATTTAATGGGCTGATCGAACTGAATTACAAAATAGCTTTTCCAGCCTCTTTTAAATCCTTCGCCATTATTTACCCAACCGGTAATTTTATTTTCTTTTGGAAAAATCTGTACTCCGCTTAACCGGTTGTAACCATCCAAAACCAGAAAACTTCTTTTGCTTTTCGGATAGCTGAAACGCAGATGTGCCCCACGTTCTGAAGGTGAAATTTCGGTCGTAATGTCGTTTTCGAACTTTACTTTATAATAATTTGGTTTGGCTATTTCATTGTTATGGCTAAATTTCGCTTCACGTTTGTTTTCATCAACTACCAGCTCATCAAGCATAGGCATTAAAGAAAATACAGCATAATCTCTGGTCCATGAGCTACATTGGTGTGCCTGTTGAAAACCTCTTATTTTATCTTTAAAATACTGATATTTCCAGCCATCGCCATTTCTGCCGGTTTGGGGTGTCCAGGTATGCATGCCAAAAGGTAATGCGGTTGTGGGGTAAGTGTTGCCACGGGTAAGCTCATGTTTGGAGTTGGTTCCCTGCAAAGTGTTTACATACTGTACCCAATCTTTTTGCTGTGCCAATAACCCCTTGGCAGAAAGGCAAAACAGAACGGATGCGATTAATTTAATTTTCATTGTTTGCTTGTGTGTTTATTTTTTGTGCTTTTTGAGCTGTATAAAAAAAACAGCATTACTTACAGCTTACACTGCAGGCCATGCTGGTTTAAAAAGTTTATTTAATTTCCCATTTATCGGCTAACATCTTAATGAAATAACCCCCAACTACGCTCCTGGCCTGAAAGCCGGTCATTTTACCATTGGTAGTTTCGTGCCAATCGCTTAGTGGCACTTTACTTTGGGTTTCGGTTGCGTAACGATGTACCGGGCTAATAAATTTCCCGAAATCGGCATCATTGTCGGCAAGAGTAGCTGTCCACATGATCCAATCCGATTTGGTATAGGTTCTGCGGCTATCCAACGGCAAGCCAAAGTCTTTTTGTTTGGTTAAGTAGAAATTGATTTCCTTTTTGTAAACCTCTTTTGGAAAGAGATCAAGCTTTAAGAGTTTATCCCAAACCAGGTTGTATTTCTGGCTCCAGGTATTCTTATCATTAAAGGTTAAGGCATAATGGTCGCCATCGTCGGCCATTTTCATCCAGTTCTGTGCCATTTGTAAAGCTGCAGTTCTGTATTTGGTGGCAACATCTGTTTTGCCCAATTGCTGCGCCATTTGTGCATAACCACCCAATGCTACAATTGCTTTAACTGATAAGTTTGCATTGCGGGCCAAATGACCTGCAAAATCATCGGTACAAAGTTGGTTTGCCGGATCAAATCCTTCTCTTAATAAGTAGTTTGCCCATACCGACATAACCTCCCAGTGCTTTTCGGCATATTTGGCATTGCCCTCGGCTTTGGTAATGGCAGCAGTTAAAATAATCATGTTGCCTGCTTCTTCTACCGGCATATCTTCGCCATAGGTTTGCCCGTTAGCCAATGGATAAGTACCCAAATCGTGTGCAGCGAAAGGTTTTTTCCACTTGCCACTTTCCGAATAATAGAAAATTCCGTTCAGCATACCTTTTAACAACTCGGGGTTATAGACCAAAAATTGCGGGGCTGAAGGATAGGTAACATCAACCGTGTTGATTGAACCATTACTGAAATTTTCTTTGGATAAGAAAAGGATATCACCATTTGGTGCATACACAATTTTGTGGGCAGCAATGGCCTGCCTGTAAGCCAGTTTACATAAATCGGCATAGGCTACACCACCAGCTTTTTTGGCATCGGCATATAATTTAGCATCAAATGTTGCACATTCAGTTTTAAGCGCCGGATATTGTGCAGCGGCTTCGGCGAGTTGATCTTCAAAGTGCTCTCCACCAGCCTGTCGCCATACCGGTAATAGTTTTTCGCCAAAGTATTCTATCGATTTCAAATCATCGTAGCCCAGCATCACATATTTCTCTACCACAGCAGAAGAAACTGTGCCAAAAGGAATCACACTGTTCAGGCTTAAGTTTTTGATATTTAACACCTGGTTTTGCGCTGGGTATTTAGCCGATAGTAAAGCTTTAAGACTTTCGTTTGGTGTGCCGATAAACTGAGTAGCTTTAAATTTTGAAGGAACAGCAACGTAGAGATAACCCCAGTCAATGCGCACATCGTCGCCACGTTTTTTTAATATAGGTTGCGCTACGGTACCTGTTTTGAGTACCGATAAATTATTGCCAATGCTTTTCCAGGCCGAAACGGGTTGGGCAGGATTATTTACCGCAATGTTTGATGAGGCACTAAAATAAATATCAACCTGGTGTGTTTTTCCATCTGTTGCATTTACGGCATAGCTGATGTAACTAATGGGGCGGGCAGTTAATTTTATATTGCCGGCCAATAAAGGCGAGGTAAAATCGACCTTTAAATTTACCGGACCGCAGCTAAAAGTGTATTGTGTACTGGTGGCCTGAATGCTTACATGGGTTTGTTTGGCTACATCTGTTTTAATTTCTGTTGCCTCTTCTTCAACAATGCCTGCATCTAAATGGCGACCACCGGCTGTATTTTTAACGTAGATGGCCAATACATTTTTGCCTTTTTGCAACACTCCGTTTTCGATTGGGAGGTAAGCATAATCAGAAACCCAGCCGTTTTTTCGGTAAATAACCTTACCGTTTAAGTAAACAATTACGTTATCATCGTGATTAAGCTTTAAATATTTTTTAGTGGCAGAAACATTGCTCAGATCGAAGGTGCGGCGAAAATAAAGATCATTTGTGGTCCATTTTGTTTTGGCACGTTCATCATCGCCAAAAGGTGCCTCAGCTTTTTTCCAGCTGGCGTCGTTAAAAGCATTGCTATCCCAACCTTCCTGTGGTTTATCGAAGCTGTAGCTTACCTGATATTTTGATTCGTCGGCTGCCGGAAGTATGGTTTTGAATGTTTTACTTTCCTCACCCAGGAATCGGTATAATTTTCCATCAACTTTGATAATACCCAATAACGATTGTTCTTTGCCCGTCCAGTGTTTGGTAGCAGAATTGGTAAGGCCATCGCCAAATGACCAAATGCTGAAATAAGCATCGTGCGTAATTAAGGGATAAGCGGGAGCTTTATCTTGTGCCCTAACGAATAAATTAAGCAACAAGCAAAGTGTTAGTAAGGAAAATTTTCTCATAAATTAATATTTGGTTCATTGCGGTTGATAAAACGTTTTACCAATTTATCTTCCAAATATCTTATGCCAAGCCTGATTAAGGAGCGAAAGATGATGTTGGTTTAAAAATGGATTTCGGGTTGTAAAAGCCTAAACAAAGTAAAACGTTTTACTAAATCAATATTAATAAAAAATAATACACTTTTCACTGCTTCAGTTCGTAACATATAGGTTACACAACATTAACATAAAAACAAGCTACTATCTACATTAATTAGCTAAAAAATCTTTCAAAAAAAGAAGCCGCATCATAATTGATTATGATGCGGCTTTCTATATCCCTAAGTTACTTATTAATTATAGCCTGGGTTTTGTGCTAAATTTACATTAAGCGTACGTTGCACCTGAGGAATAGGGAACAAATTTCTGAATGCTGCAGAAGGGGCATGATCCCACCAGCTTCCTGTAGTAAACTTACCAAAACGAATTAAATCATCGCGGCGGAAGCCTTCAAATACAAATTCTCTACCTCTTTCGTTCAATAACTCATCAAGTGTTAAAGTTGCAGTGGTGTATTCATTTGCAGCCCATGTTGCTGAAGTAAATGCACGTTTTTTGCAATCGTTAACCAACTGAACTGCCTGAGCATTTGCTGTACCACCATTTTTACGCATTAATGCTTCGGCTTTTGCAAAATAAATCCAGGTTAAGCGATATAAATTCCAGTCTGTACAATTATAGTTAAGATCAACTGCAACAGGCAATCCTCCTACTATACCAGCAACGTTGTTTCCTAATTTATATTTATTAAAACGAATACCACTGTTTTCTTCTCCTTCACTCATGTTAGATACTGAAGAGCCTACTTTGGCACGACGAATTTCATCAACAAAATTAATTTGCTGACCATCGTACTCATTACCACCAGAAGCAAGTGCTGGCTGCCCATTGTCAAATCTAACTTGAGGGCCTTGTAATAACCAGGTTGTTTTTCTCAAATCATCATTGTTATACTTGGTGTAGTTACCTGGAACCATTACCACTCCATTATTTCCATTTCTGGAACCACCATAGATTCTATCTTGTTGGAAATGGAAGAATTCACCAGTCCATGATGGCTGTGAGTTAGCAATTCTAAATTCGTAAGCAATAGCAAAAATCACTTCTTTAGATAAATCATTTGTGCTTTTAAACTGATCGGTAATGTTTGCATCAAGTGCCATAGTTCCATTCTGTCCACCAGCTTCATTGTTAATTAATTTATCAGCAGCAGCAATACAATCATCCCAACGGGCAGTTCCTGTCCAAACTTCAGCATTTAAGTAAAGTTCAACCAACATGGCATAACCACCAGCTTTAGTCATTCGGCCAATCATATTTCTTGATAAGTTTGGTGCCTTATCAATATTTTCTTTGATTTCTTTTTCTACAAAAGCAAAGACTTGAGCACGTGGTCTGGTCTCGGGTTTTGCAGGAGTACCCACTTGGGTTACTACCGGAATATTTCCAAAAAGATCCATCAATTTTAGATAGTGATATGCTCTTAAAAGCTTCAATTCGGCAATAAAACCATCTTTTTCTATTTGCGTTATGCCCATTTGTGCCAGGCTGCGCTTTTCTAAGTTTTCGATTGGATCGTTACAGTATCCAATACCTCCGTAAATTAAAGACCAGGCGTTATTCAATGGTCCGTCATCAACCAACCAGCTATGATAGTGTAAACGTTTCCATTTACCACCATCTTCACCATGTCTTCCTTTGGTTGGCCACGCCAACTGATCGCCAGAAAGTTCTGATGGTCTCCACCACCCATCCTGACCTGATGGAGTTGCCCAGGCATTTGCGTGGGTATATGGTCTTAAAACCGCAGATAAAACTTCGTTTTTGTTATTGTAATAATTATCAGTGATTAGCTGACTATATATCTTCTCATCTAAGTTTGTACATGCATTAAATAATACAGGTAAAACTAAGAGCGCAGATAGCATAATTTTTTTATATGTTTTCATTTTCTTATTATTAAAAACCAAGATTAACACCGAACACAAAACTTCTGGTTGTTGGATAAGGACTTCTGGTATCAATACCTAAACTGCGTCCATTAATTTCCTGACCCAAGCCTGTATCTTGAATCAAATCAGGATCGTTACCTGTGTAACCAGTTAATAATGCCAGGTTTTGACCAACAGCATATAAACGTAAGCTTCTAACTGCCTTATCTTTAAACTTGAAAGTATAGCCTAAAGTTACCTCATCAACTTTTAAGAAACTTCCGTTTTCCAAATAATAATCAGAATACATATACGTATCATTGATTTCTGCATATTTGGTAAAAGCACTGTTTAGTAAGTTACCCTGTGTTCCGAATTTGTTTCCATAAGATAAAGCAACCGTGTTTAATACATCAAAGTCTAACTTACTTCTTAAGAAAATCCTCAAGTCAAATTGCTTGTAAGTAAAAGTGTTTCCTAGAGACAAGTAATATTTCGGAATTGCATTTCCAATGACCTGTAAATCGGTTTGATCGCGGAAAGGAGACGTATTAATTTGCGCATTTGGCACCGCTTGACCAGCACGATTAGTAAATAACCATTTACCATCTGGCGTGAAGCTGTTAAAACGTTTACCCCAAAACTCACCAATGTTACGACCTTCGTATGTACGGAACGCGTTCCCAAGATCACCTGCACCACCAATACTTCCAAATTGTTCCATATCTCTTCTGAATTCATCATTTGAAAAAGTTACCAGTTTATTATCAATGGTACTTCCTGCAAAATCAACATTCCAAGAAAAGTCTTTATTCTTTATTGCGGCATAACTCAATGTTAATTCAATACCCTTTGCAGAAATTGTACCTACGTTTGTATAAATACTATTTGCAACATATGGAGGTTGTGGAGATGTATACGTATAAAGTAAATCTTCAATATCACGTTTGAAAACATCAACAGAACCACTCAATTTATTGTTGAATAGGGCAAAATCCAATCCTAAGTTATATTCCTTTTTACGTTCCCATCTTAAATTAGGATTTGGATTACGCGATGGGCCGTAAGTTTGTAACCATTGGCCTCCAGGGAAAGGATAAAGATTACCTGTACTTAAGGTTACTAAAGATGCATAGTTTGCGAAGCCTGAGTTACCAGTTTCTCCATATCCCGCTCTAATTTTTAAGAAATTAAGCCATTTGGCATTTTCCATAAATTTTTCGCGGGTAATTTCCCATGATGCAGAAACTGCAGGGAAACTTGCCCACTTATTATTGGCTCCAAATTTTGACGATCCTTCTCTTCTTAGTACAGCCTCTAAGTTAACTTTACCATCGAAGGTATAGTGCACGCGACCAAATAAAGCGATTAAGGTATTATCATTTTTATTACTGGCAATACCGATTCTGTTTACTGCAACTGGCACACTACCCAGGTTATTTTCCCCGAAAATATCGTTTGTATAACCGCGATTGTTTGCACTGAAAGATTCGTTTACTTCATAACGGTAAGAATAACCGATCATACCAGTTAAACGATGTTTATCTTTAATCGTTTTACTATACTCTATTGTTGGCTCAAAGTTAAAGTTTTCATTTAACTCAGTCCCTTTGTAAGCATAGCCACCTCCTGGTGCATCACCATTCTCTACAGAATTTTGACTTCCAAGTAGACGATATTGATTATCGATATACTGATTTCTCTGATAAGCAACAAATGCTGATGCTTTCAGATCTTTCATAATGTCAATGTCTATTTTACCATCAACGGAATAAGTTTGCTGGTTTCTTTTACTTGTTTCTTGTGCTAAACGAGCAATCTCATTTGTAATATTCCTGGTAAATAAATAAGAACCATCAGGATTATAATATGATTCAGTAGGATTTTTGGTTAAAACAGTTTCCCAGCCACCGCCACCTAATAAATTGGCTCTATTGATGTTCGAAGCAACATTAAACATAGCAGTAACTTTATCTTTAAAGCCCTTTTGTGTTAAGCTCATTCTAAATTGATATTGTTCTCTGCTGTTTTCTCTTGCAAAACCATCTAACTTATTGTAAGTAAATGATCCACGATAGTTTGATTTATCGCTACCTCCAGAAACTGATAAATTTTGATAGTTCGTTAAATTATCTTTATTAATAAGATCGTCAAAATAATTAAAGTCGCCACCGTAATCCTTCGCAGTATATTGTCCAGCTGCAATTTTTTCCCTGAATTGAGTTGCATTCATGAAATCAGGACGTTCGTACAATGTTTCGTGCTTGGCGTAACCATTGTAACTGAATTGAGCAGCTCCTTTGCGGCCTTTTTTAGTAGTAACCAAAATTACACCTGCATTAGCTCTGGTACCGTAAATTGCTGCAGCAGAACCATCTTTTAATACAGTAAAAGATTCGATATCGTCTTGTTGCAACAAATCTAAATTACCGCCAGGAATTCCATCAATTACAATAAGCGGGCTCGCTGTACCCGAAATTGAAGTCACACCACGAAGCTGAATAGCTACGCCAGTATTGGGATTTGAGCTACTCCTGGTAATTTGTAAACCAGCAACTTTACCTTGTAATAAATCTAAAGCATTTCTGGCACCACTTTGCCTGAATTGAGTGGTGTCTACTTTAGTGATAGCAGATGTTAATTCTCTTTGACTGCGGCTACCATAACCTACCACTACAACATCATCCAGCTTGGTATCAGCAGATACCACTAATTTGATATTTAATGTGGTTTGGTTTGCTATGGTGATGTTTTGCGTTATATAGCCTACGTAGCTGATCCTGATCAGATCGCCTACATTCGCTTCTATGTTAAACTTTCCATTTACATCGGTTACAGCACCTTTACCTGAAGTTACATTCTTAATACCTACGCCGGGTACTGGTTGATTGCTTTCATCGAGAATAGTTCCTGAAACGATCTTTCTTACCGGAGCATGCAGCAATAATTTGCTCTCGCCCGATCGTCCTCCTGTAACTCCCAATTTTGCGTTCATCGAAAACGCAGGGCTGTTTAGCAGCACAATGGCAGCAGACAGCCCCGTAATTTTGAGTAAATTAATTTTCATTAACGGTTTTGTTTTAATTATAATTGATTAGTTATTGTTTTCTGGTGTTGTTTATCTGCGAGAGCGATAACCAGACAGGGCTAGTGCCTGATATGTATGTTATTGTTGTAATTAAGATTTGATTGGATAACCACAGACAATCGCGATGACAAGACTCATACCTGTGCTTGATACAATCCCTTAATAATCAGCAGGGAATTGGTGTAATGCTCATAAAAATTTAATCCGGTAAGGCTAAAACGTTTTAGCGCATCAATATTAAGTATTATAATTATTAATAAAACGTTTTAGTAAGTAAAAAAAATATGACAATCGACAACAGACCGACTTGCTGTTAGTCTCTGAGTACTAAACGGGCGGGGATAATTACCTCTTCTGCAGGCAATTTAGCTTTTGAAGAAAGCTGGTTTAAGATCATTTTAATAATGGTTTCGGCGATTTCTTCCAAAGGCTGCTGAATGGCCGAAATGCGTGGGGTATGCAATTCGAAAGCTTCGTGGTCATCGTAAGCGATAACGGCGAAATCGTCGCCTATTTTTTTGTCGATTTGTTTCAAAGCCTTTAAACCACTAATAGCCAGGTAATTGGTTGCAAACAATACTGCATCTACTGCTTTGTGCTGCAATAATTTCTGGATTTGGGCAATGGTTTCACTCTCCTCCTGGTTGAAATGGATTTTTAAAACCAAATCTTCGTTGTATTTGATTCCACTATCTTCAAGCGCTTTTTTATAACCTTCTAAACGCTCGGTGATTTGGGCTACATTAATATCGATGGTAACCAATGCGATGTTCTTTTTACCCTGGTCGATAAAGTTTTTGATCGATTGGTAAGAAGCATTAAAATGATCGGCACCTACATAACTGGTACTGATGTCGGGAAGGTTCCGGTCGAAAAGAATTACCGGATTACCGTCATTCATCAGCATTTGGATATCTTCTTCAATCCCTTTTATGGGCGAAATGATATAGGCATCTACCTTGCGCGATTTAAACATATTGATCAGCTCTTTCGCTTTATCTATACTGTTTTCGGTGCTCGAATAGATAATTTTATAACCTCTTTTGTATGCTTTATCTTCAATCAGCCTTGCTATACGAGAAAAGAAGGAGTTGGAAATATCTTCGATAATTAAACCAATAATATTCGAATTTCCGGTACGCAGGCTCCGTGCAATCTGATTGGGTTTATAACCACTCTCTGCAATAATTTTCTCTACTTTTTCTATTACCGCCTCACTAATCGACTTCTCTTTTGCTTTTCCGTTAATGATAAAAGAAACTGTAGTGATAGATACGTTTGCTTTAACGGCGATATCTTTGATAGAAAGCGATTTCATGTGCTGGGGAGTTCTATTAGGTTAATATTTCAAAACTAAACAAAAATTATAGTTTTTAAATTTTTGCCAACTTAAAAGACGCAATTTAACATTTTTTATGTTAATCGTTTTAGAAAGAAAGAGGAGGGAATAATTATCTTAAAGTTTATTTGAATAATCATCAGATAATGTGAAAAACCAGCTATCACACACCTTATTTATTCCTACCTACGACAAGTTATGTGAGAAAAATCGATATTCCCGCGAAAGCGGGAACTTAAAGCTAATGCATCGGATCAAGTTAGGCATGACGGTCCGCTTAACACAAGTGAATAATTTAACTTAAATACCCCTTAATCAGCCGAGCGGTTTTTGCCGATGCACCTGGTTTACCCATCAGATCCAAAAGCTCGTCATAACCAGCAAGCATTTCGCTTCTACCTTTGCCTTCAATGATCAGATCTAACTCCTGGTTTATCTTTTGTGTATTACAATCTTCCTGAATCAATTCCGATACGATCTTTCTATTTACAATGAGGTTAACCAGCGAAATAAATTTAATTTTAATCACCAAACGGCCAATCGCAATAGAAATGGCACCGCCTTTATATACCACCACCTGTGGTACTTTAAATAAAGCAGTTTCTAAAGTGGCTGTTCCCGAAGCTACAATTGCAGCATGGGCATGGTGCAACAGGTTATAAGTATTATTAAAAACCAAAACAGCTTTTTTATCACCCATAAACTGCTGATAGTATTCGGCAGTAAAAGTTGGTGCAGCAGCAATTACAAATGTATAGTCGTTGTGATTTTCGACCACACTTAACATTACAGGTAGCAGTCGTTCTATCTCCTGTTTCCGGCTACCAGGCAATAAGGCTATAATTTTTTGATCGCCCAATTGGTGCTTCTCGCGAAAAGCCAGATCAGGTGTAAACTGAGCAATTTCATCCAGCAAAGGGTTGCCTACATAATCTACCTGCATGCCCCAGGTTTTATAAAAATCTACCTCGAAAGGTAAAATGCAAAACATGTGATCTACAATCCTTTTGATTTTAAGTACCCGTTTCTGGTTCCAGGCCCAAACTTTTGGCGAAATGTAATAACAAACTTTTATACCATGTGCCTTGGCAAACTCGGCAATTTTGAGGTTAAAACCTGGAAAATCGATCAGAATCAATACATCAGGTTTCCAGGCCAACAAATCTTCCTTGCAGGCTTTCAGGTTTTTAAAAATGGTACGCAGGTTAAAAATAACTTCAGTAAAACCCATAAAAGCCATATCGGCATAGTGTTTTACCAGCTCCCCTCCTTCTGCAGCCATTTTATCGCCACCAAAATAGCGGAATACAGCATCACCGTCTTCGGCTTTTAAGGCCTTCATCAGATTTGCGCCATGTAAATCGCCCGATGCTTCTCCGGCTACAAGGTAGTATTTCATAGGTTATATGTAAGATGTGAATGGATAACGGCAGATATAAGGTAAGCCCCATCCATCCCACTTATTCCATTTTCCATCATTTAAGAAACTTTATAGGCAAAAAAAGCAAAGGCACATAAAAATGTAGCCGCCAAAATGCCCCGCCCGATATTTTCCCTGTTGTATTTAAAAAAGTACTGCATGGTATAGGCATTTATAGCAATACCACCAATATAAAGCAAATCGGCTTTTGCCAAAGAAGCCACATGGTGAATGATATACCAGGCCATACTGCAAAGGAAAGCCGGCAACAATAAACCAATGGCCAGACCAGCCCAAACCGAGTTGTTTATTTTCATTAACTGTTCGTTCATGACAGCAAAATAGCCTTAACCTAAATTAATGCCATCAGGTGCCGAAACCTTTGTAGCTGTGCCAACCTGTTTAGACGAGCCTTTTCCTGCTGTAAAATTCCAGGAATTAAGCGTTTGAATGGCATGGTGTGCCGTTAAATCGAACTGAACCGGAACAATAGATACGTAACCGTTTTCTAAAGCCCAAACATCGGTATCTTCTCCTTTATCAAAGTTTTCGAAAACGCCGGTAAGCCAGTAATATGGGCGTTTGTAAGGATCGGTTCTTTCTTCAAATTCTTCCATCCACTTGGCATTGGCCTGACGACAAACTTTAACACCCTTCAGGTTATCACCTTTCGGGAAATTAACATTTAACAGCGTGCCTTCGGGCAAGCCATTTTCAAGTATCTGTTCGCAAATATTTTTGATGTAAGGTTTGGCATGACTAAAATCAGCATCAGCGGCAAAATCATCCAAAGAGAAACCCACAGATGGAATTTTCTCAATAGCACCTTCAACCGCGGCCGACATGGTACCCGAATACAGTACATTAACCGAATTATTTAAACCATGGTTAATTCCGGATACACATAAATCGGGCTTTTTGCCTTTAAAAATTTTATTAACGGCAATTTTAACACAATCAACAGGTGTACCGCTGCACTTATACATTTCAACGCCTTCGTAAAGCTCAACCTTATCAAAACGGATGGGTTTGCCAATGGTAATGGCATGGCCCATGCCACTTTGCGGGCTATCGGGAGCAACTACTACCACATTGCCCAGCTCCTGCATTACTTCCATTAAATTCTTTATACCTGTAGCTGTAATTCCATCATCGTTTACAACTAAAATATTCGGTTTTGTGCCCTGCTTTGTCATGCCGGTAAAAATACAGATTATAAATTCAAGGCACAATAAACTTGCTTTATATGCTAAAATCATTTATTCCTGTGTATTTAGTTCTGAAATGAAAAAGTATTTCATAAGCTAGCGGAAAGCATATATATTTGAACAAATAACTTATTAAAAATGAATGCTGTATTTTATCAGATCATAAAAAACTAAAATACAAGCGCATGATCATAAACCAAAACCATTTCAATGAAATTCAAACTATTTACATTGGCTTGTTTTCTGATTACGGGTTCTATTGCGAAAGCACAGACCACCTATCAATGGAAAACAGGAACCTCGGGCGGCTTTACATATAAATATGTAACCAACGACCCTACTAAAACACGTTTTTACACGCTAAAAAACGGTTTGACAGTAATTTTATCGCAAAACAACAAAGAGCCTAACATTACCTATAAAATGGCGGTAAGGGCGGGTAGCAATACCGACCCACGCACCAATACCGGTTTGGCGCACTATTTAGAGCACCTTTTGTTTAAAGGAACCGATAAGTTTGGAACATTAAACTATGCTAAAGAAAAACCACTTTTAGATAAAATTGAATCGCTTTACGAAGTTTATAATAAAACTACCGATCCTGCAAAACGTAAAGAGATCTATAAAGAAATTGATAAAACTTCTGGGGAGGCTTCGAACTACTCTATTGCAAACGAGTACGATAAGATGATGAAATCAATCGGCAGTGGCTCTACAAACGCACACACCTCGGTTGAAGAAACAGTTTATGAAGAAGATCTTCCATCAAACGCCATTGATAAATTTTTAGCTGTACAGGCCGAGCGTTTCCGCGCACCGGTTTTCCGTATTTTCCACACTGAGTTAGAAGCAGTATACGAAGAGAAAAACATTGGCATGGATAACGACGGACGTAAAATGTACGAAAAAATGCTTTATGCTTTGTTTCCTACACACAACTACGGTCAGCAAACGACCATTGGTACCATTGAGCATTTAAAAAACCCTTCGTTGGTCGAAATCAGAAAATATTACAACAAATATTATGTGCCTAACAATATGGCCTTAATCATGTCGGGTGATATTAATTATGATGAACTGATTAAAAAAATCGACAAAGATTTTGCCTACATGGTTCCAAAGCCATTTACGCTTTATAATCCGGCTCCTGAAAAACCTTTAACTCAGGTACAAACCGTTGATATTTACGGTCCAAGTGCCGAGAATTTATATGTTGCTTACAGAGGTTTCGCTCAAAACACGCACCAAAGCTTATTGCTGGATTTAATCGGTAGTATTTTATCTAACGGCAAAGCCGGTTTAATGGATATCAACATCAACAAACAACAAAAAATGTTGCGTGCTGGTGCAGGTTATAACTCGATGAAAGATTATGGTATTTTCATTTTATCGGGATCGCCAAAAGCGGGACAAAGTTTAGAAGAAGCACAAAAATTATTATTAGAGCAGGTAGAATTACTTAAAAAAGGTGAGTTTGATGAGAGCCTGATTAAAGCCACAGTGGCTAACATTAAACTGGCTGAACTGCAAGGTTTCGATAATAATGATGTACGTGCGGATGCAACCATGAATGCCTTTATCCAAAACCGTGGTACTGAATGGGATAAAACATTAGCTTCTACTGATGCGATGGCCAAAATAACCAAAAAGGAAATTGTAGATTTCGCCAACAAGTTTTTCATCAACAATTATGTTTCTATATTGAAACACAAAGGCGAAGATAAAAGCATTGTTAAAGTAGAAAAACCTGCCATTACTGCGGTTAAAACCAATGTAAACGAGGTTTCTCCATTTACCAAAAACATTATTGCTGCACCAGTAAAACCAATTGCACCTAAGTTTTTGGATTATACCAAAGACCTTAACTTTGGTAAAGCAGGCATTGCCGATGTAATTGCTGTACAAAACACCGAAAATGGTATTTTCCGTATGAGCTACCGTTTTGATATGGGTTCTTACAATTACAAATTATTGCCTTATGCAGCGCAATACCTATCGTTCTTAAGCACTGATAAATACTCTGCAGAAGATATTAGCAAAGCTTTTTACAACATTGCGTGCAGCTATAACGTAAATGTAGGTACTGATGTAACTACCGTTTCAATCAGCGGCTTACAGGAAAACTTCGAAAAAGCAGTTGCTTTGGTAGAAGATGTTTTGGCTAACTGCAAACCAAACGAAAAAGCCCTTGAAGATTTAAAAGGACGTTTATTAAAATCAAGAGAAAACGCAAAACTAAACAAATCATCAATTCTTGGTGGTTTAATGAGCTATGCACAATATGGTGCAGTTAACCCTTTCAATTACGGTTTAACTAACGATGAGATTAAAAACATGAAATCGGCCGACCTGATTTACATCTTACATAATCTTACCAATTACAAACACACCATTACTTATTACGGTCCTAAAACACTTGCTGCATTCTCAGCTGATATTGTGAAAGCACACCCTTTGGCTAAAGAATTTACAGATGCTGCCCCAATAAAGAAATTTACCTACACCAAAACCGATTCGAACAAAGTTTACTTTGCAGACTACGATATGGTTCAGGCAGAAATCCGTTGGGTACGTAATGCAGGTTTATATGATCCGGCTAATGCGGCAAAAATTGCTTTATTTAACAACTATTTCGGTGGTGGCATGGGTTCGGTAGTATTCCAAACCATCCGTGAATCTAAAGCGCTGGCTTATTCTACTTTCGCGGTATATTCTTCGCCAAACAGCAAGGATAAAGAAAATGCCATTGTTGCTTACGTAGGAACCCAAGCCGATAAAATGAATGAGGCAGTAGCAGGCATGAACGAATTGTTAACTACTTTACCAGAGTCTGATAAATCATTCGCGCTTTCTAAAACCAACTCGTTGAATGGTATGGAAACCAGCCGTATTACAAAAGATGGTATCATTTACAGCTACCTTGCAGATAAAAAATTAGGTTTCGATCACGATTCGAGAATTGACGAATATGCCAACCTGAAACCACTTACTTTTGCAGACGTAAAATCGTTCCACCAGAATAACCTTTCGGGCAAACCTTACAGCTATTGTATCGTTGCTTCTGAAAAGAAAATCAACATGGCCGATTTAAATAAATTTGGTCCGGTAACGAAATTAAGCCTGGAGCAAATTTTTGGATACTAGGAAAGCTTAAAGACCAAAGCGAAAAGCTTAGATGCCCTTAGGGTGTCTGAGGTGGTGAAAAGGCTCAAAGCAAAAAAAGAAAAGCGTTCTGATCTCTTATCAGAACGCTTTTTGTTTAAAAGATCAATTATCCGAAAACGCTGGCGAATAGCTTATTCGAATGCAGTTTTGCCTCATGATCGTATATATGAGAAGTGCTCATGATTTCGTTCACGCCATGTTTAGCAATAAAGCTACTCAACTCAGTTTTAATAGTCTCGGGGCTGCCAATAAAAGAATAATACAGCATTTGTTCTACTGCTTCTTTTTCAAGCTGATCCCAGTAAATATCAATATTATCAACAGCAGGTTTCAACAACTCTCTTTTACCGGTAATTACCCCTAAAAACATTCTTTTAACTGAAGTAGCCAAATGGTTAGCCTCTGTATCGGTATCCGCAGCAACCACATTCACACAGGCCATTACATAAGGCTCCTGTAAAAATTTAGAGGGTTTAAAATTATTGCGGTAAATGGCGATGGCCTGCTCAAAGTAAGCTGGTGCAAAATGGCTGGCAAAGGCATAAGGCAAACCTTTTTCTGCCGCCAACCGGGCGCTATCAGTGCTCGATCCCAACACCCAAATCGGAATATCAAGTCCTTCTCCGGGAATGGCGCGAACATTGGCTTTATTGTTTTCGGCCGAGAACAACCTTTGCAGCTTATCAATATCACCCGGAAAATTATGTACCGCGTGCATATTTTCGCCCCTGATGGCCATTGCGGTAACCTGATCGGTACCAGGAGCCCTGCCTAAGCCCAAATCGATCCGATCAGGGTAAAGTGAAGCCAGTGTACCAAACTGCTCGGCCACAATTAAAGGTGCGTGGTTGGGTAACATAATGCCACCAGAACCTACACGAATAGATTTGGTACCTCCTGCAATAAAGCCAATTAACACAGCAGTGGCCGAACTGGCTACACCAGCCATGTTATGGTGTTCGGCAAACCAGTAACGCCGGTAACCCAAATCTTCTGATTGCTTGGCCAAGGCTAGACTGGCTTTAAAAGTATCGGCGGCTGTATGGCCATCCAAAACAGTGGCCAGATCGAGTACCGAGAAAGGTATATTTTTTAATGAATTAGCATCCATGGTTATCCGAAATTATAATAAGGGCAAAAGTATTCTTAAAACCTTCAACTACCTTCGGTTAGCCCTACTTATGACCTAAAGGCTACATTAACAAAAAAGCATAAACAAAGAAAGCAGCCCAATTTGGACTGCTTTCTTTGTTGCATGACTACTATTAGAGGGAATTTATCCACTTTACCAGCTCTTCCCTGCCTTTTCCCGTTTTTTGTTGCAGTTTCCCCAACAACTCATCGTCTTGTCCCTCTTCATGTTTTAAATCATCATCTGTTAAATCGGCATAAGCCTGTTTAACTTTACCCTTTATTTCATTCCACTTTCCTTTTAATTCTAACTTATCCATGCGTGTATGTTTTTCTAAATGTTAATGTTATATCTAAAAAACAGGCAAAGCTGATTATTGTTTTAAAAAAACAGATAGGGAAGCAAATACGCTGCACCTAAAAAAAATGCCTCCGGGTTTTCCGGAGGCATGGTATATTTCTTGATTTTACATCAATTATTTTAGCGCTTTAGCCGCTTCGATAATCTCTTCCACAACTGCCGGATCCAGCAAAGTAGAAGTATCGCCTAAATTGCTGGTATCGCCCTCGGCTATCTTCCGCAAAATTCTGCGCATAATTTTACCTGAACGGGTTTTCGGCAAACCAGACACAAATAAAATCTTATCAGGCTTGGCAATGGCACCAATTACACGGGTAACGGTTTGCAGGATATCTTTTTTAGAAAGATCAGCCTCGCCATGCATTTCAGGATAAATTACAAAAGCATAAATTCCCTGCCCCTTAACATCGTGCGGATAACCCACAACAGCACTTTCTACCACACCAGCATGCATGTTAATGGCATTTTCTACTTCGGCAGTACCAATGCGGTGTCCCGAAACATTTAACACGTCATCCACACGACCCGTAATCCGGTAATAACCATCAGCATCACGCAAACAACCATCTCCGGTGAAATATAAATTCTCGTAAGTAGAAAAATAAGTCTGCTTGCAACGTTCGTGGTCGCCATAAGTAGTACGCAACATGCCTGGCCAAGGGAATTTAATGCACAGGTTACCCGTTACATCATTCCCGGTTATTTCGTTACCATTTTCATCAACCAAAATAGGCTGAATACCTGGTAAAGGCAAAGTAGCAAAACTAGGTTTGGTTGGCGTTACGGTAGCAATAGGCGAAATCATAATGCCCCCGGTTTCCGTTTGCCACCAGGTATCTACAATAGGCGCTTTACCATGACCAATTTTCTCATCAAACCAATGCCATGCTTCTTCGTTTATTGGTTCACCTACAGAGCCCAATACCCTGATTGTACTTAAATCTTTACCATTTAAAGGCTCTTCGCCAAAGCTCATTAATGAACGGATGGCTGTAGGTGCGGTATATAAGGTATTTACTTTATGTTTTTCTACAATATCCCAAAAACGAGATGGGGTTGGGTAAGTTGGTATGCCCTCAAACAACACAGAGGTTGCACCTTGCGAAAGCGGTCCGTAAACAATGTAAGAGTGACCGGTAATCCAGCCAATATCAGCGGTACAGAAATACACTTCGCCCGGCTGATAATTAAATACGTTGGCAAAAGTATAACCTGCGTAAACCATATAGCCCCCACAGGTATGTACCACACCTTTGGGCTTACCGGTCGAACCCGAAGTATAAAGAATGAAAAGCATATCCTCTGCATCCATTTCTTCCGCTTCGCAAATATCGTTCACGTGTTTAACCTCATCTTCCCACCATACATCACGGCCTTTCAACATGGAAACAGGAGTACGGATGTGGGTTAAAACGATACATTTTTCTACCGTTGGGCAACCAATCAAAGCGTCGTCAATTACATCTTTAAGCGGAATTTGTTTATTGCCCCGGTACGAACCATCGGCAGTAATTACCAGCTTACATTGCGAATCGTTGATCCGGTCGGCAATAGATTTGGCTGAAAAACCACCAAAAATAACCGAATGTACTGCACCAATACGCGCACAAGCCAAAACCGCAATAGCCAGCTCAGGTACCATAGGCATGTAAATGCAAATACGGTTGCCTTTTTTTGCGCCATTACGTTTTAACACATTGGCAAAGCGGCAAACGCGCTCGTGCAACATTTTATAGGTATAGGTAACGGGTTCTTCTTCCGGATTGTTGGGCTCCCAGATAATCGCGGGTTTATCGCCATTGAGTGCAAGATGACGGTCTAAACAATTCTCGGTGATATTAAGTTTAGCGCCTTCAAACCACTTGATATTCGGCTCGTTAAAATTCCAGGACAATACCTTGAACCAGGGTTTACGCCATTGAAAGTTTTGCGCAACCTCACCCCAAAACTGCTCGGGGTTTTCTACGCTTTTCTTATAATCTTCTTCGTATTGCTTAAAAGATGTAATTTGCATTGCTCGTTTTTATATTTTGGATTAGTGGCGGCTAATTTAAATAAATAAAAATAAGGAGAAATAGTTAAATCGTATCAAAATGAATATCAAACGTTTGATCAAAATTATTTATTTTTACAGGTATGAAGAAATTAATTAGCTCAGTATTATTTTGTTTTTTATTAACGCTTTCATTTCAAGTGTTTGCGTCTGAAAACCTATTCACTAAAACAACAGACACACTAAAAAAAACCAGTCAATATTTATTGATCAGTAAAACTGAAAATATAAATGAAGTTTTTATTAGCAGGAATAAAAAATCTAAGGAACAGGTTTTATACCTAAAAATCGGTTTTATGAGTACAGATGCAAATTCAAATACTGTTAAAACTGCAATATTGCAGGGCAATAAGCAATATGGTGAAGCTACAAACCCAACCATTTCAAATGTAAAAATTCTTAAAGGAAAGTATGTTGATATGAAGGCCGAAACAGCTAGCAAAACAGCAACACTTTATACCTTAACAAACCCGGAGTTCCCTCTCCATCTGGTTGTAGAATTTATGGGTGAAAGCCTTGATTTTGAACTTTTAGAACCTGGAAAGTGGGATATAGATGTAAATTTAAAAAAATAACACACGCCCTCTTGTCTTTTACAATTATTATTCAGATATTTGCACACTCTTAAAAAAATTAAGCGACGATATTTAACAACTATATTTACAAGTCATGTCAAGAGTTTGTGATTTAACAGGAAAAATGGCAATGAAAGGTAATAACGTATCACACTCGAACGTTAAAACCAAACGCAAATTTTATCCTAATTTGAAACTTCAGAAATTTTATATCCCTGAAGAAGACCGTTGGATTACGTTGAAAGTTTCTACTTCAGCGATTAAAACCATCAATAAAGTGGGTATTAGCGAAGCAATCAACCGTTTCGTAAAAAAAGGATTTTTGTAAAAAACATTAACTGTTGAGATTAACAGTTTACAACTAATATTAAAATGGCAAAAAAAGGTAACAGAGTTCAGGTTATTTTAGAATGTACTGAGCACAAAGAAAGTGGCATGCCAGGTATGTCTAGATATATTTCTACCAAAAACCGTAAAAACACTACTGAGCGTTTAGAATTGAAAAAATTCAACCCGGTATTGAGAAAAGTAACCGTACATAAAGAAATTAAATAGGTTAAGGATAAAAGACCAAAGCTTAAAGACTAAAGCATTTTGCAAGTCTTAAATCTAATGTCTGATATCTCAAATCTAATAATTAAAATTATAAGAACATGGCAAAGAAAGTAGTTGCAACCCTTAAAACAGGTACAGGTAAAGAATATTCGAAAGTAATTACAATGGTAAAATCACCTAAAACTGGTGCTTACTCATTCAAAGAGCTTATCGTACACAACGACCACGTAAAAGATGCTATTGCATCTAAATAAGGTTAATATTTTTTAATATTGAAAATATTACAGGCCGTTCCGTTTTAACCGGGAGGGCTTTTTTTGTTATATAAAATTTAGATATGGGCTTATTTGACTTTTTCAAAAAGAAAGAAACCGCACCTGAAGCTCAGGAAGCACTGGATAAAGGTTTAGAGAAAACAAAAGACGGTTTCTTTAGTAAAATTACCAAAGCTGTTGCCGGTAAATCTGCTGTTGATGATGAAGTACTCGATAACCTCGAAGAAGTGCTGGTTACTTCTGATGTAGGTGTTAGTACCACCTTAAAAATCATTAAACGTATTGAAGACCGCGTTGCACGCGATAAATACCTGAATACTTCGGAGCTGAATTTTATTCTTCGCGATGAGATCCAGTTACTCTTATCAGAGAATAACAGCAACGATTTCCGCCAGTTTGAATATGGCGACCATAAGCCTTATGTAATTATGGTTGTGGGCGTAAATGGTGTTGGTAAAACCACTACTATTGGAAAGCTTGCCCATAAACTTAAAGAATCGGGCTTAAAGGTTGTTTTAGGTGCTGCTGATACTTTCAGGGCTGCCGCAGTTGACCAGATTAAACTTTGGGGCGAGCGTGTAGGTGTTCGGGTTGTGGCGCAGGCCATGGGCTCAGATCCTGCTTCTGTAGCTTTTGATACACTACAATCGGCTGTTGCCAACAACGAAGATGTTGTAATTATCGATACAGCAGGTCGTTTGCACAACAAAATCGGCTTGATGAACGAGCTGGGTAAGATTAAACAGGTAATGCAAAAGGTAGTTCCGGGTGCACCTCACGAGATTTTACTGGTACTGGATGCCTCAACCGGCCAAAATGCCTTTGAGCAGTGTAAACAGTTTACCGAAGCCACTGATGTAAATGCTTTAGCCATCACCAAATTAGACGGAACAGCTAAAGGTGGTGTAGTAATCGGTATTTCCGATCAGTTTAAAATTCCGGTTAAATATATTGGTGTAGGCGAAAAAATTAATGATTTGCAACTCTTCGATAAAAAGGAGTTTGTGAATAGTTTGTTTAAGTAAACTATCAACCATTCGTCATGCTGAATTTATTTCAGCATCTCTTGTTTAAGAAATAATTTAGGGTGACGATCTCCTTACTTTTAATAACAGTAAAGATTAAGTGTAAAAGATGAATACTAAAGTAGTACGCAGTAAAACAGCAATTAAACAACCTAAAATCAATGTGATAACTTTAGGTTGCTCTAAAAACATATACGATTCTGAAGTATTAATGGGTCAGTTGCGCGGCAACAACCTAAATGTTACCCACGAATCAGACAAAATGGGTAAAGATGATATCGTAGTAATTAATACCTGCGGTTTTATCGATAACGCCAAACAAGAATCAATTGATACCATCCTCCAATTTAGCGAGCTGAAAGAAGCTGGTAAAATTGGTAAGGTTGTGGTTACCGGTTGCCTTTCTGAACGTTATAAACCCGAACTGGAATCGGAAATTACCAACGTTGATGCCTTTTTTGGCACCAACGATTTACAAAACATCTTGCACGAGCTGGGTGCAAATTACAAACATGAGCTGATTGGCGAGCGTTTACTCACTACCCCATCTCACTTTGCTTATTTTAAAATTGCCGAAGGCTGTAACCGTCCATGTTCTTTCTGTGCCATTCCGCTAATGCGCGGTAAGCATATGAGCAAGCCGATGGAAGAATTGGTCAACGAAGCCAAAATACTGGCTAAAAATGGCACCAAAGAGCTGATCCTGATTGCGCAGGACCTTACCTACTACGGTTTGGATCTTTACGGTGTACGTAAACTGGATGAATTGATGCGCCGCTTATCAGATGTACCGGGTATTGAATGGATCCGCCTGCAATACGCCTACCCTTCTGGTTTCCCAATGGAAATTTTAGATGCCATGAACGAGCGCGATAACATCTGCAAATACCTGGATATGCCATTGCAGCACATTACCGATAATATGCTAAAATCAATGCGTCGTGGTACCACCAAACAGAAAACCATCGATCTGGTTAACCAGATTAGAGATAAGGTACCTAATATTGCCATGCGTACCACTTTAATATGCGGTTATCCGGGCGAAACAGAACGCGATTTTGAAGAGATGAAAGAATGGGTTGCCGAAACCAAATTTGATCGCCTGGGATGCTTTACCTACTCGCACGAAGAAAAAACACATGCCCATACACTGGTTGATGATGTTCCTGAAGAAGTAAAACAGCAACGCGTAGATGATATTATGGAAATACAGCAAGGTATTTCATTTGATATTAATCAGGAAAAAGTAGGCAAGACCTTTAAAGTACTGATTGATAAAAAAGAAGGCGATTTCTTTGTAGGCAGAACCGAATTCGATTCGCCTGAGGTAGATAATGAAGTATTAATTGATGCGGCTACAGGATATGCTGCCAACGGAAGCTTTGTGAATGTTAAGGTTGACAGAGCAGAAGATTTCGATTTGTACGGCACAATTGTTTAATAAAATATAACTGTTTAAAAATCCCGAAGGCTTGCTTTCGGGATTTTTAGTTTCAGGGCTATTGTGTTGATTCAACTCCTTATAATAAAAGCAGGATTTATCACAAGCCTTATTTTCCTTTAGAAGTTTGCCATATTGAGGATGGCGAAATGCTCGCTCTATGCACCATTAACCAATACACTTATAGTATCGTCATTGCGAGGAGGAACGACGAAGCAATCTTTTATATCAGCGAATCCTCATAGAGATTGCTTCGTCGGCTGAAAAAGCCTCCTCGCAATGACGAATAGTCTAATTTTTAGACGCTGGCCTGTCTTTAATCTGGCTTGGTTTTAACCAGATCTTAGCCCCTTTAGCATTTACATAATATTTTTCGTTCTTTCCGTTAATATAAACATCAGAACCGTCTGGTGCCATTTTACCTTTCCAGGTTTTATCGGCTACTTTAGAGCTGCCTTTTACGGCTACTTCGGCGGTTTTATTACCAACAGATTTAGCCCCTTTACTTATGGCTTTACCGGTATGATCTAATGCTTTACCAACCTCAGTTTTTTTCTTTTCTTGTGCGTTAACGCTAAGGGTTACACCGCCAATTAAGGCCATTGTTAATAAACCCATTACTAATTTCTTTTTCATGACAGCTATATTTTTTATTTAAACTGATAACAGCTGATGGTAACATTTGTTTTATTTCTGTTACATAGATATAAATAAAGTTTAAAATATATTTTTTTAAGCAGCCACGTGTAATTTAATAAGGATGTTTGGCGTGCTTAAAGGCCACAAAACTGATTTACAAGTAATTCTTATTCTTTTTTGAAGCGCAAGTGCAGCACCAAATATTAAAGCCTGTTCCTGTGCTCCGCTATATCCTTTCGCTGCGTTTCAGGGATGCCGCTGCGCCCACCCGCCTGCAACGGGCAGGGGGCTAAAAACACAGTTGTTGCAAAGCACAAAGTTCAGGATGTACCAGCAATTTGCAAAGCGCTGCCTGGTTTCTTAAACTGCCTTTTGTTAAATAAACCTTATTGCAGCGGTTATCCTTTTTGGTGCACTAACCAAAATGTTTCAACTAAGCCCTCACAAAAAGATAATAGCGAAAAGAAGGACTGCAGTAACCGATAAGCACAAAACCTGCTTTACAACTTTATGTTCACTAGCCTTTTTACTGCATTAAGATAGCCAGTCAAGCTGGCAATGACGTATAGTGTAGCGGGATTTGCAAAAGCTGTATCTACACGATAGCTGCGCTTCGGGGATGCCGCTGCGCCCAGGGCTAAGCACATTATAAAGTGCAGGTAAAGGCTGCTTAGTTCAACCTTTCGGCCAGTAGTTTCATCTCTATCTGCGGCGAACGTTTTTCGTAAATGATGCTGTGAACCGCCTTACAGATAGGCATATCAACATTATACTCCTGGTTTTTGATATGCATGCATTTTGCAGCATAGTAACCTTCGGCCACCATATTCATTTCTAACTGTGCCGATTTTACGGTGTACCCTTTACCCACCATATTACCAAAGGTTCGGTTGCGGCTAAATTGCGAGTAAGCAGTTACCAATAAATCGCCCAGGTAAGCCGATTCTTTAATATCGCGGTCAATGGGATGCACAACATCTACAAAGCGCTTAATTTCGCGTATGGCATTGCTAATGAGCACTGCCTGAAAATTATCGCCATAACCCAAACCATGGCAAATGCCACTAGCTACTGCATAAATATTTTTTAAAACCGCAGCATATTCGGTACCGAAAATATCATCAGAAACGTTGGTTTTAATGTAACGGGTATTTAAAATAGAGGCAAATGCCGCCGCTTTCACAATATCTGTGCAGGCTATGGTAAGGTAAGATAATTTCTCCAGGGCTACTTCTTCGGCATGGCATGGGCCGCTCACTACCAAAATATCGTGATACGGAATATGGTAATTCTGGTGCAAAAATTCGCCAATAATCAGGTTATCTTCAGGTACAATCCCTTTAATGGCCGATACTATTTTCTTGCCCTTTAAATCTTCGGGCGTTATAACCGAGAGTGTTTCTTTTAAAAAGGCTGCAGGAACATTTAAAATAACAAAATCGGCCGATTTTATAATCGAATTGATATCTGATGAGATATTATCCTGGTTGAGCTTTAACTCAACAGAACTGAGGTAATGCGGATTGTGCTTAAATTTTTTAATGTGCTCAATCGCTGTTTCATTACGCATCCACCAAAAAATCTCTTTCTCAGATAAATTATCTGCAAGCATTTTTACGATGGCAGTAGCCCAGCTCCCGCCCCCTATCATTGCTATTTTAGGTACCATGATTATAAAATAAAAATCCCGGTTTAATGTTTTAAACCGGGACAATTTAATTATTTATTATGGTTAAATATACCTTACTTCTTCGCGTCTTTGCTAAACAATTGGTCTTTAGATGTTTTTTCTACAACCATACCGTCTTTCAATTTGTTCTGAATGGCAGAATACGGACCGGTTACAATTTCGGCCCCAGCTTTAACACCCGATTTTACAATGATAAACTGATCGTTCTGAATACCTGTAGTAACCTCTGTTTTTTTAACCTTTTTGCTTTTAGCATCATAAGCATACACATATTGCTTAACCTTTTTATCGGTTAGTTTCGATTTTTGCTTATCGGTATTTTCCTGATTGCCCTGGTTATTATTATCGCTACCCGATTTTGCATTATCGGTAAATACCGCCTGGATCGGAATGGCCAATCCGGTTAACGATTCGCTTTCAATATCTACAGTTGCCGACATACCCGGACGGAAAATAGATTGCTGCTTGCCCTCCATTTCTTCACTGATCCTGATTTTTACCGAGAAATTGGTTACCTGATCTACCGATGTAGATGTTGTAGTTCCAACAGCTGTTGATGAACTTGCAATTTCGGTAACCACACCTCTGAATTTTTTATCTGAAAATGCATCCACTTCGATTGAAGCTTTATCGCCAACTTTAACACGGGTAATATCGTTCTCGTTTACATCAACGTTAACTTCCATTGATGAAAGGTTCGAAATACGCATAATCTCGGTACCTGCCATCTGCGAAGTTCCTAAAATACGGTCGCCCAACTCGATTGATAATTTAGAAACCACACCATCAACTGGTGCATAAATAGTGGTTTTAGCTAAGTTAGCACCTGCTTCTTTTACATTTGCTCCCGTTTGTTCTAAAGTAAATTTAGCACCGGTTACATTTTCTTTTGCACTTGCTAAATTTGCTTTAGCTGTTAAAAATGCGGCTTTAGCCGAATCGAACTCTGAAGCCGAAATTACTTTTTTATTGAAAAGCTCGACATTACGTTTGTAAGTTGCCTCAGCATTTACAAAGTTAGCCTGATTCTGGGCAAGTTGCTGTTGTGCCGCAGCTACACTGGCTTTCTGTGCATTAAAAGTAGCCACGGTTCTTTCGTAACCTGATTGCAATACATCCGGACGTACTTTACATAACAACTGGCCTGCTTTAACAATATCGCCTTCTTTTACTTTAAGTTCTACTACCTCGCCCGATACCTCCGAACTTAATTTAACTTCGGTTTCCGGCTGGATTTTACCACTGGCCGTAACTGTTTCAACAACAGTTTTATCTGATGCTTTTTCTGTAGTTACCTTTTCAGTTTTATCGCCACCAATTACACCAGCGAGTTTTAGTATAACCAGGAGCGCTATAATCGCAACTACGGTAATAATAATATGCTTCAGTTTCATAATTTATGTATTGTATTTCGTTTGTTTATTAAAGTTGTAATGTTTTAAAGTTGGAAGGTTTTAATGTTACCTTTTGCTTTAATCTTAAAAAGTAATTTGTTTACCTAAGTAATAGTCAATAACCTTAGCTCTAAAGATAAGATCGTATTTAGCTTGTATAAAATCGATCTCAGCTTTATTTCTGTTGGTTTGCGCTGTACTATAATCCAATGAGTTTACCAAACCTACGTTGTAACGTTGTTCAACTACATAAAAGGCATCTTTTTGCGCATTAAAAGCATTTTGTGTAGAAGTATATCGGCTTTCGGCAGCTTTTAAATCTGTCGTGGCCTGAAAAATAACTTTATTGAGGTTGTTCTTGGCCAATTGTTCCTGAACTAAGGTATTCTGGTAATTTATTTTTGCCTTTCTCACACTTGTACGGGCAGAAAAGCCATTGAAAATTGGAATCTGCAAACTCATGCCTATACTTTGTCCTAATCTTTGATTAATCTGGTCTGCAAATGAGGCCTGAGGTGTTAATCCGTTGTAGTTAAACTGATAAGAATATGAAGTATTTAATCCGGCACCCAGGCTTAACGAAGGTGAATATGCACCTTTTGCTACGGCAATGCCCTGTTTTGCGGCTAGCGATCTTAAATTAGCCAGCTTAATATCCGGAAAAATATTTAATGCATTATTGTAAATTTCTTCTGCACTCACGGCATTCGAAGCTGCTTTAATATTATCAATTAAAGGCGCTTGCACCACAAATTTTTGACTGGGTTGCATTTCCATTAACTGCCCTAAGGTTAGGTAGGAAATAGCAAGTGCATTTTGGGCATTTGTTAGGTTAAGTTCTGCAGTAGCAGCCTGAGATTTAGCCTGAGAAACATCGGCCAATGTTTTATTACCTGCATCAAGCAAAGCATTTTCGCGGGCCAGGGTTTTTCTGGCAATATCCAATTGTTCTTTAGAAGCACGTTCCAGATCGGTATTATACAACACCTGTAGGTAGGCATTAACAACATTTAAAATCAAATCATTTTTAACCTTTTCTATGTTGCTTTTATCGGCATCCAAAAGAATTTTGTTCTGTCTGATCTGGTTTATTTTCGTGAAACCCTGAAATACATCAACATTTGTACTTAAGTTACCACTGGTATATAATGATGTTTGATTGGTAACCTGGAAAGTTGTTTGATCCAAACCACGTCCAAATGTTAAATTCGGATTTACACTGGCGTTTAAATTTGGATAAACTGAATATTTTGATTGTGTTAAATTTTCCTCAGAAATAGCAGCGCTGAATTGAGCTTGTTTAATTGTCAGGTTATTTTTTAAGGTATTTTCAACAGCTTGCTGGATGGTGATTACTTGTTGGGCATTGACAATATTGACAAAACCGAGCGCAGCAACAAAAGTAAAACCGGTAATTAACTTCTTCTTGGTAAACATCTTCATAATTTGTTTCAAATCTATATAAACAACTTTAATAATTTCAATCTGTACAGGCATTTACTAACTTTGAGCTTAAATGTACCTGATCAAATCACCGCTTCTGCTAAAATGGTATTATCCATCATTGTTATGGAATAAATCCCGCACCGAAAAAGTTATTTATCTGACCTTTGACGATGGACCCATACCCAATGTTACAGATTTTGTATTAAAAACTTTAAAAGTCTTTAACGCAAAAGCTACATTTTTTTGCATCGGCGATAATATTGTAAAACATCCCGAAGTTTTTGAACGCTTAAAAGCCGACGGACATGCCATTGGCAACCACACTTTCAACCACTTAAAGGGCTGGAAAACCGACAATAAAACCTATCTCGAAAACACGCTAAAATGCCAGCAACTTACCCAAACCAATCTCTTTCGTCCACCTTACGGGAGAATCAAAAAGAGCCAGGTTCGGAGTTTGGAGTCGTTAGTTTGGAACCTGAACCCCAACGCCAAACTCCAAACTGAAAACTCCCAACTGCAAATCGTAATGTGGGACGTACTCAGCGGCGATTTCGACGTTAATCTTTCGCCCGAAAAATGCTTCCAAAATGTGATTAAACATACCGAAAATGGTTCTATAATTGTTTTTCACGATAGTTTAAAAGCATTTGATCGTTTGGCATACGCACTTCCAAAGGTTTTAGCCCATTTTACCGAAAAGGGTTTTACATTCGCTACGCTTTAGCCATTGCTATGCCAGAAGTTGCAGCGCTTACGCTAATGAGCTATAACAGGCTTTTAACCAGCTCATCAATTTTCTGCTGTTCAAAAACGGACAAAACTGTACGGAATTGAACGGTTATGGAAATCTACCACTTCAGGCATCAAATAAAAAAAGATTTATGAAACAATTTCGATTAATGCTTTATGTTTTAGTGTCCTCTTTTTCAATTTATTTTTTATCATGCCAAACTAAGCCGGATAAAAGTTTTGAACGCATTCCGGATAAGCTTTTAAAAACTGAAGATCTGATTAAGGGTATTTTACCAACAAGGCAATATGAATACTGGGCATGCTTTCGCCAAGATATGGGAGGAGTGCGTAATCCACAAACTGAAATCATTACTTCAAAAGGTAATATCTCAAAATTAATGAACATCAAGTTTAATACACCTAAATCTGGTTTCAAAAATCAAATGTGGCGCGGTTATTATTACATTGCATATATAGAAAAAGACAGCGTAAATTTAGTGACAAATGAGAAGCAGTTGATCCGGTTTCTGACTTCTGTCAACTCAATTGAAGAGGCATTACTTATTGCCAGCATTAAAGGCTTTGATGTCGATCATAACCGCCCCATTGGCAGCTCTTTCAAAAAAGTTAAAAACGGTTACGAATTGTACCTCGTAAAATTTCATAAATGCACAGTAAAAACTGAACCATTTAAAGTTTACATTGATACTCTGGGGAATTTAAAAGCAAAAAGCCTGGGCTTTTATTATGATGTTGATAGTAATACCTGTTTAGATTAATCATTCTTCTACTTTACAAAAGTTAAGATGAGGTAATAAATTTGATTGATTTTCCCAGAAGGTTTATCGTTTTTTATGACTTGCCATTAACATCAATTTTCGTAGTTTAGAACAATTCCAAATTGCGCAATTACCTGCTTTAATTCCATTTAAAGCTTGCTTTTTATTATTTTTGTTTTATCCAAAAATTCATTTTTTTGGGTTGATAACCACAAATTAATTACAAATAATAGTATTCTTTTGGGAAAGGTGTATTTTATTACGCAAAACTTAGCGAAAAAAGAATAAAATATCTAAGATGAGTATTTATAACGATTATATCCAGGAGATTGAAGAGAGAAAAAGCCAAGATCTTCACCCTAAACCTATTGATGGCGCCGAATTATTGAGCGAAATCATCGATCAGATTAAAAATGTAAATAATTTTAACAGGGCAGATGCTGTTAATTTTTTCATATACAATACCCTGCCGGGTACCACAGCTGCAGCGGGTGTTAAAGCCCAGTTTTTGAAAGAAATTATTGCAGGTGAAACTGTTGTTGCTGAAATTACACCTGATTTTGCTTTCGAACTGTTATCGCACATGAAGGGTGGTCCTTCTATTAAAGTTTTATTGGACATCGCTTTAGCTGACAATGGCGATAAAGCTAAAAAAGCAGCTGATGTGCTTAAAACACAGGTTTTCTTATACGATGCAGATACCGATCGTTTAAAAGAGGCTTACAACAATGGTAATGCCATTGCCAAAGAAATATTAGAAAGTTACGCAAAAGCCGAATTCTTTACTGAATTACCTGCTGTTGCCGAAGAAATTAAAGTAGTAACCTTTATTGCTGGTATTGGCGATATTTCTACCGATTTATTATCTCCGGGTAACCAGGCGCACTCACGTTCTGATCGTGAGTTACACGGTAAATGCATGATTACGCCAGAAGCACAACAGGCCATCAGAGACCTTCAGGCACAACATCCTGATAAAAGTGTAATGCTGGTAGCCGAAAAAGGCACCATGGGTGTAGGTTCTTCGCGTATGTCGGGTGTAAACAATGTGGCTCTTTGGACAGGTAAACAATCAAGTCCGTATGTTCCCTTTGTAAACATTGCCCCAATTGTGGGTGGTACCAATGGTATTTCGCCGATTTTCTTAACAACAGTTGATGTAACCGGTGGTATTGGTATCGACCTTAAAAACTGGGTAAAGAAAACTGATGAGAACGGCAATGTGGTACGCAATGAAAACGACGAACCGGTTTTAGAAGAGGTATATTCAGTAGCAACCGGAACTGTGCTAACGATTAATACCAAAACCAAAAAATTATATAACGGAGATCAGGAGCTAATTGATATCGCGAAAGCATTAACTCCTCAAAAAATGGAGTTTATCAAAGCCGGTGGTTCTTACGCTATCGTTTTCGGTAAAAAAATCCAAACATTTGCGGCCAAAACTTTAGGTATCGAAGCTCCGGTTGTATTTGCTCCGGCTAAAGAAGTTTCTGTTGAAGGACAGGGCTTAACAGCTGTAGAAAAAATATTCAACAGAAATGCGGTAGGTTTAACACCAGGTAAAGTACTACATGCTGGTTCTGATGTGCGTGTAGAGGTGAACATTGTAGGTTCGCAAGATACTACCGGTTTAATGACAGCTCAGGAATTAGAGGCCATGGCTGCTACAGTCATTTCTCCGATTGTTGATGGTGCTTACCAGTCAGGTTGCCACACTGCATCTGTTTGGGATAAAAAAGCGCAAGCCAATATTCCTAAACTGATGAAGTTTATGAATGATTTCGGTGTAATTACTGCTCGCGACCCTAAAGGTACTTATCATTCAATGACCGATGTTATTCACAAAGTATTGAACGACATTACTATTGATGAATGGGCAATCATCATCGGCGGTGACTCGCATACCCGTATGTCAAAAGGTGTGGCTTTCGGTGCCGATTCTGGTACTGTAGCATTAGCACTGGCCACTGGCGAGGCTTCTATGCCAATTCCTGAGTCGGTGAAAGTAACCTTCAAAGGTGCCATGAAAGAGCACATGGATTTCCGTGATGTGGTTCATGCTACGCAATTGCAAATGTTGCAGCAATTTGATGGCGAAAACGTATTCCAGGGCCGTATCATCGAGGTACACATCGGTACTTTACTGGCTGACCAGGCCTTTACCTTTACCGACTGGACTGCGGAGATGAAAGCCAAAGCATCTATCTGTATTTCTCAGGATGATACTTTAATCCAATCGCTGGAAATTGCTAAAAACCGTATTCAAATCATGATCGACAAAGGTATGGACAACCATAACCAGGTGCTTCAGGGATTGATTAACAAAGCAAACAAACGTATTGAAGAAATTAAAACGGGTATTAAACCTGCTTTAACACCAGATGACAATGCTAAATATTATGCCGAAGTAGTAATTGACCTGGATTTAATCAACGAACCGATGATTGCCGATCCGGATGTAAATAACGCCGATGTATCTAAACGTTATACTCACGATACCATCAGAGATTTAACTTACTACGGTGGCGATAAAAAAGTAGACCTTGGTTTCGTAGGTTCTTGCATGGTACACAAAGACGATTTAAAAATCGTTTCTCAACTGTTAAAAAACGTAGAGAACCAAACCGGTAAAGTAGAATTTAAAGCGCCATTGGTAGTTGCTGCTCCTACTTACAATATTATTGATGAGTTGAAAGCAGAAGGCGACTGGGAATACTTACAAAAATACTCTGGATTTGAGTTCAGCGATGCACTTCCTAAAAGCGTAGCCCGTACCGAATATGAAAACATCATGTATTTAGAGCGTCCGGGTTGTAACTTATGTATGGGTAACCAGGAGAAAGCTGCTAAAGGCGATACCGTAATGGCTACTTCTACACGTTTATTCCAGGGTCGTGTGGTAGAAGACAGAGATGGTAAAAAAGGTGAGTCTTTACTGGCTTCTACACCAGTAGTTGTACTTTCGGCTATCTTAGGTCGTATTCCAAGCATCGAAGAATACAAAGTAGCGGTAGAAGGCATTAACTTAACCAAGTTTACCCCTATCTCTACAAAACAGTAGGAAACAAAAAAACATATTAATTGTTAAATAACAGAAGAGGCTATCCGAGACAATCAGGTAGCCTTTTCTTTTGCAGAAAGTATTGCATAGAATGGTTTTAAATAACAGATTATGACAAATCTTAAAAATAACTGTGTTTAAAATTGTTTAATTTAGATAGTACCTTATTGACAATAATTATAAAAAATTAAAGTATGGCTTTTGATATAGACATGATTAAAAAGGTGTATGCAAACTTTGGTAGCCGCGTTGAGGCGGCACGTAAAGTTGTAGGCAGACCTTTAACCTTATCTGAAAAAATATTGTATGCACACCTTTGGGATGGAGATCCTAAAACGGCATTTAAACGTGGTGCTGACTATGTAGATTTTGCACCAGACCGCGTAGCGATGCAAGATGCTACAGCCCAAATGGCTTTATTGCAGTTTATGCAGGCGGGGCGCCCGCAGGTTGCGGTTCCTTCAACCGTGCATTGTGATCACTTAATCACGGCTAAAGAAGGTGCTGCCATAGATTTACCTCATGCCAGAACAGAAAGTGCAGAAGTTTTTGATTTCTTATCATCTGTATCCAATAAATATGGTATCGGTTTCTGGAGACCAGGAGCAGGTATTATCCACCAGGTTGTTTTAGAAAACTATGCTTTCCCCGGAGGGATGATGATTGGTACCGACTCGCACACGGTAAACGCCGGCGGTTTAGGCATGGTAGCCATTGGCGTTGGTGGTGCCGATGCCTGCGATGTAATGGCTGGTTTACCATGGGAGCTAAAATTCCCTAAGTTAATTGGGGTAAAGCTAACGGGCAAATTAAACGGCTGGACTGCCGCAAAAGATGTGATTCTGAAAGTTGCGGGTATTTTAACCGTAAAGGGCGGTACCGGAGCAATTGTTGAATATTTTGGCGATGGTGCTACATCAATGAGCTGTACCGGTAAAGGTACCATTTGTAATATGGGGGCCGAAATTGGTGCAACCACTTCTACTTTTGGTTACGACGAAAGTATGGAGCGTTATCTGCGCGCCACAAACAGAAACGAAGTAGCAGATGAGGCCAACAAAATTGCAGCTTATTTAACCGGCGACCCTGAAGTTTATGCCGATCCTGAAAATTACTTCGATCAGGTTATTGAGATCGATTTAGATACTTTAGAACCTTATTTAAATGGTCCTTTTACACCAGATTTAGCTACTCCGGTTTCGCAAATGAAAACTGAAGCGGAGAAAAATGGCTGGCCTTTAAAAGTAGAATGGGGCTTAATTGGTTCTTGTACCAACTCTTCTTACGAAGATTTATCGAGAGCAGCTTCTATTGCCAACCAGGCTATTGCCAAAGGTTTGGTAACCAAAGCTGAGTTTGGTATTAATCCAGGCTCTGAGCAAGTACGTTACACTGCAGATCGCGATGGTTATTTAAAAACTTTCGAAGATTTAAATGCGACGATCTTTACCAATGCCTGCGGACCATGTATTGGTATGTGGGACCGTACAGGTGCAGAGAAAGCAGAAAAAAACACCATTGTACACTCGTTTAACAGAAACTTTGCTAAACGTGCAGATGGTAATCCGAATACTTATGCTTTTGTAGCTTCGCCAGAAATGGTTGCCGCCATTGCCATTTCGGGTAATTTAGGTTTTAACCCACTAACCGATACTTTAACCAACGATAAAGGTGAACAGGTTAAATTAGACCCTCCTACCGGTTACGAGCTACCAACCAAAGGTTTCGCTGTAGAAGATGCAGGTTTCCAGGCACCGGCTGCCGATGGTTCAAAAGTACAGGTTTTGGTTTCGCCCACTTCGCACCGTTTGCAATTGCTGGATCCGTTCGCTCCATGGGAAGGTACCGACCTTAAAGGCCTAAAACTATTAATAAAAGCTAAAGGTAAATGTACTACCGACCACATTTCGATGGCTGGTCCTTGGTTAAAATTCCGTGGTCACCTGGATAACATTTCTAACAACATGTTAATCGGTGCAGTAAATTATTTTAACGATAAAACGGATACTGTTAAAAACGAATTAACCGGTGAGTACGGACCTGTTCCGGCTACACAGCGCGATTATAAAGCCGCTGGTTTAGGTTCAATTGTAGTGGGTGATGAAAATTACGGTGAAGGCTCATCACGCGAGCATGCAGCAATGGAACCTCGTCATTTAGGTGTACGTGCGGTATTGGTTAAATCTTTTGCCCGTATCCACGAAACCAACCTTAAAAAACAAGGTATGCTGGGCTTAACCTTTGCCGATAAAGACGATTACGATAAAATCTTAGAAGACGATACGATCGACATTTTAGGCTTAACGGAGTTTGCTCCTGATAAACCGTTAACATTGGTATTGCACCATGCTGATGGCACTACCGAGCAGTTCCCGGTTAACCACAGTTACAATGCGCAACAAATAGACTGGTTTAAAGCTGGTGGTGCGTTAAATATCATCAGGGCTGAAGCTGCTGCAAAAGCTGCACTTTAGTCGGAAAGTCTGGAGTCGGAAGTCCGAAGTCTGGATGTAAAATATCAATCCCGTTCTGTTAAATCAGAACGGGATTTTTTGTTTTTGGTCAGTAAAAGAAGTAGAGCAAATTAAACACCCCGTCCTTACGGACACCCCTCTTGCAGAGGGGAATTACATCGCGCATAAAAAAGCAGTCATTCACGCTCTGCGGTTAAATTGACGGTGTAAAAAAATAGAATTACACTCTTTCAAACTCATTTCCACAATCATAACAGTGGTAACATTTATTGGCCTGAATTGGTGTAGTAAGGGTTAAAAAAGCCAATATAGTTGCCCATACACTGTGTTTTTTATTGGTAGCCATGCCATAGCTTACGTTTTTAGATCCGCAATTGGTGCAGTCAACAGCGCTTACTTCTTCTTCTGTTTCATCAGCTTCATCTGCATATTCGTAAACCATGTTGCTGTGATCTTCGGCCAGCAAAGTATTAATGGCTTCCACATCACGCTCAAAAACAATCAGTTTAACGCCGCCTATGGCCTGGTTATAAAGCGGCTGAATGGTAGAAACATTTTCATCGGCCAGAAAGCATGAAAAACCACTGTCTTCCAATCTGGCTTTAATAATATTGGCCTCGATGGGATTGTAATAGGTACTGTAAACTATGGTTCTGTCGTTCATGAGTGAGTTTTATGGTTAGCGAAAATTTTAAGTCTCTGTTAAGATAAAGATTTCCAGCATTTGTTACCAAAAACTTACTTGTAATATTTAGATAGCTTCCCAAAAGTCTAAACTTTTAAAAACTCCTGCCACCAATAGCCAGAGTACTTTATCGTTCGTTTCTGGGTATGAAAATCGGTATAAACCAAACCAAAGCGTGCATTAAAACCTTCTGCCCACTCAAAATTATCCATCAGTGTCCAGGCCATATAACCGGTAATGTTAATGCCTTCGTTTTTAGCCTTTAGCAGTGCGGCCAGGTAAAGTTTAAAATAATCGATGCGCTCAGCATCAACAATATTTCCATTACTTAGCTTATCGTGATAGGCCGCACCATTTTCGGTAATCATGATGTTTTTAATATTGGGATAGCTGGCAAACTGTTTTACAATATTGTAAAAGCTATCGGCATTTATTTCCCAACCCATAGCGGTATGCGGCTTTTTCCGGCCTTTGGCTTTCACTTCCCAGGCCTGTATTACCGGGATAAAGGCATTGTATTTTACGGTTAAAGGAAAATAATTTTGCAGGCCGATAAAATCAAAATCAAACTTCATCCTGTCCTGCAGTCGCCAGGTACCATATTCCATCTGAAATTTCTCGAGCACATCCCAATCGGCAGTTGGAAAGCCCACGCCCTGGGCAGGCTCAACAAATAAACGGTTCATTAAACAATCTACCCTTTTGGCAGCCAGTATATCGTTATCACTCTGGGTATAGGGAAGTATTTCGGAGCAGGAATAGGTTGTACCAATATTGGCTTTGGCTACCTCAGCACGTAAAATTTTACCACCTTCGGCCTGTGCTAAGGCGGTATGCAAAACTGCGGGAAAGAAATTGCTTAGACCCGTTTTACCAGGCGCATGTACACCCAGCATATAGCCCAGAGAAGTGTAACCAAAAGGTTCGTTCAGTACAATCCAGTTTTTTACTTTATCGCCATATTCAAGTGCACAAATGCTCACAAAAGCATTAAAGGCAGCATTAATGCTAAAGCTGGTCCAGCCGCCTTCATCTTCAAGCGCCTGGGGTAAATCCCAATGGTAGAGCGTAACATAAGGAATAATGCCCTGAGTAAGGCATTCATCAATCAGGTTATGGTAAAAGCGAATGCCTTCCTGATTAATTTCCCCCCTGCCCAGTGGTAAAATCCTCGACCAGGCAATTGAGAACCTGAACACCTTAAAGCCAAGCAGTTTTACCAGTGCAACATCCTCCACATAGCGGTGATAGAAATCGCAGGCCGGATCTAATTTATGGTTTCGTTTTATTTTACCGCTTTTTGCCGCAAAGGTATCCCATATAGAAGGCCCTTTGCCATACTGGTTTGTTGCACCTTCTATTTGTGCCGCAGCCGCAGCCACACCCCAGGTAAAGTTCTGACCAAAATCGCTTGCCTTAATCATTTGCTATGCATTAGTTGCCATAAGTTGCAAGTTTAATATTAACAAATCATTAACAATCAAAATGATTCGAAATGAATGCAATTTTTAATATTTTTACGATATGCGCTTTTCATTACTTCTCACGTTTTTGGTATCACTAAATCTTTCTGTCTTTGGAAAGTTTGCACCTCCTGTGAATGATGAACTGATAAACGCCATCAATATTACCAATACAAGTGCTTATTGTAGTGGTGATGCCGAATTTAACAATCTGGAAGCCACTTCAAGTAACTATAATAAAGCTTTAAGCTGGCCTGCCGTTGGCAAAGATGTTTGGTTTAAGTTTACGGCATCTAAATTCGATGTAAATATTTCTGTTACCGGAAAAATCAATGCTAACGATGCAAATACTTTAGTTAATCCCCTGGTTGCCCTGTACTCATTTGATGCCACAACAGGCTCTATAAGCGAGCTCCCCGGCACGGTGGCCACATCAAATAATGTTAGTTCGTTATACAAAGGCGCTTTAAGCGTGGGACAAGTTTATTATGTTAGGGTAAGCGCGAATAATGATGCGACCGGTACTTTTAAACTTTGTATCGATAATTATTTCCCACCCATAAAACCAGGACAGGATTGCGGAACGTTTTCGGTACTGTGCACAAAAGAAACCTTTACCCAGTTAAATGTTAGCGGTACGGGAGCAAATAATCACGAATCAGCCGGAACTTGCCTGGGTACAGAATCTAACTCTGCCTGGTATATGTTTAAGGCCGCCAAACCCGGCGATTTTACTTTTGTAATAACGCCAACAGTTACCACGAACGATATTGACTGGATTTTTTATGATTTAGGAGTGAATGGCGATTGTAGTAAAATAAGTGCCGCAACTGCCATACGTTGTGCATCGGGTAGTGGCGTAACTTGTAGCCCTTCTTATTATAAAACCGGATTGAGCATGACAGAAACCGATTTAACCGAGTCATCTGGCTGCCCACCCGGTCAAAATGGTTTTGTAAAATATGTCGAGCTTGAGCAAGACCATGTTTACGCCATACTTATTGATAATTTTTCTTCAGGAAACAATGGTTTTACCTTAGAATTTGATGGTACCGCTGATTTCGCAGGCCCAACTGCCGAAATTGATGTTCAGAAAATAAATCCCTGTACGGATAGTCAGGCCTATATTTTTGAAAGTAAAGCCACTAATTTCGCTTCCTTAAAATGGTCGTTTGGTGAGGGGGCAAGTTTGGCATCGGCTAACACAGCCGGTCCTTTTACCATCACTTATAATACCCCGGGAGAGAAGGTTGTAGTTTTAGAAGCAAAGGGTACAAATGGCTGTAATGTAGTAACTACCCAAACTTTTATTGTAGCAAATACACCTGCTAAACCAGCGATAACCGCTTCAAAGGTTAATTTATGCCAGGGAGATGTGTTAAAGTTATCAACGCCGTTTTTAAATTTAGCTACCTACCACTGGTCGGGGCCAAATGGTTATACTTCTGAAGTTCAAAACCCCGAAATTCCGGCCACAGGACCGGAAATAATTGGCACATATAAGCTTTACGTTCAGGTTGGGGATTGTGTGAGTGAGGTAAATTCTGTCGATATTTTATCTGTCGATTTAAAGCCTGAAGCCGAATTTTCAATTGTTGTTAACAATAAATGCGAGCCAGATCAGACCTTCTCGTTCGTTAACACTTCTAAAAATTATACAAAACTCACCTGGGATTTTGGCCCGGACATAAAAAGCCAGCTGGCCACCGCTAACGACAGTAAAATTTTAACTTTTGCATCAACCGGGCTTAAAACAATCACTTTAACGGTTGAAACCAATAATGGCTGTATTTCTACGGTTAACAAAGATATTTTGGTTGAAATAAAGCCCGAAAAACCTGAGATTAGCATGAATCAACCTTTATTTTGCATTAAAGATGTGATCAGGTTATCGGTACCCGAACAGGCTGGCATAACTTATGCCTGGAGCGGACCAAACAATTATAGCGCAACCACAAATGCGATAGAGATTCCCATTACAGACTTTAATCAGGCAGGAAGATATGAGGTTGTATTAACCTCAGGAACCTGTAGCTCCGACCCTGCCAGTATTATTGTTCCACCTATTGCCAAAATTCCGGTTGCTAATTTTTATACCGACCCCACCTTTAATACCAAATTTGCGGCTCCCATCCCTATAACGTTTACCAATACATCGCTTTATGGCGATTTTTTTGAGTGGAATTTTGGCGATGGCCTTATTTCAACAGAACAAAACCCTACACATATATTTCAAAGTGAAGGAGTATTCAGCATTACTTTAACTGCATTTTCTAAAAATGGCTGTTCAAATTCAGTTACCCAGGGCGATTTAACCATCAAAAAAAATGCATCTACATTTGTTCCAAACGCTTTCTCTCCAAATGGCGATGGGATTAACGATGAATTGATTATTGGTATAACCAACCTCAAGAAATATTGTGTTCAAATTTATAACCGTCTGGGTAACCAGGTTTTCTTTACCGATAACATATTTGAAAACTGGAATGGTACTTTTAAAGGCAATCCGCTACCTGTTGGTGTGTATTATTACGTAATACTTGGCACTAACATCGCCAATAACAGTGTTAAATATTCGGGTTCGGTAACGTTGATCAGGTAATCAGATTTAATCAGTGACACAGTTTATTGAATAAACCCACCTTTTAATACCTCAGAGCTACCTTTTAATACCCCGGAGGTACCTTTTAATACCTCAGAGATACATTTTAATACCTCAGAGATACATTTTAATACCTCAGAGATACATTTTAATACCTCAGAGGTACATTTTAATACCTCGGAGATACCTTTTAATACCCCGGAGGTACCTTTTAATACCTCAGAGCTACCTTTTAATACCTCAGAGATACATTTTAATACCTCAGAGGTACATTTTAATACCTCGGTGATACCTTTTAATACCCCGGAGGTACCTTTTAATACCTCAGAGCTACCTTTTAATACCTCAGAAGTACCTTTTAATACCCCGGAGGTACCTTTTAATACCTCAGAGGTACCTTTTAATACCTCAGAAGTACCTTTTAATACCTCAGAGGTACCTTTTAATACCCAGGAGGTACCTTTTAATACGTCAGAAGTACCTTTTAATACCTCGGAGATACCTTTTTTGCCGGTTTTCAACCGGCAAGGTTATCAAATAACTATGGGGCTTTAATCACAGCTGTATCTTGTGCCAGCATGGGTACTTTATAATTACCGCTATCTAAACTTACTTTAGGCAATAGTTGCTTTATTTTCAACAAATCGGCTTTGTTTACATTGGTTTGGTACAAGTAGAGAAACTTCAGGTTTTTGAGCTTCTTAAGTTGATTAATGCCACTTAAAGTAATCTTTGTACCTACGAGACTGAGCGATTGCAGCTGATCTAAATCTTTAAGCTGCGCTAATCCGGCATCGGTAACGGCCGTATAGTTTAAGCTCAGCCGGGTTAAGTTTTTACAATCTTTAATTACTTCGAGTGTTTGATCGGTAACCTTTCCATTTTCTAATTTAAGCCAGATTAACTGCTTTTTTATCAATTTGATTAAATCCTGAACCTCTTTGCCCATCGAAGTGGCATTGATAAAGTTGGCAGATAGGTAATTGGTATTTTGGGCCACGGGGAAAACCGAAATGCCCAGATTGGTAAATTGCTGTAATACTTTGCTATCAACTGCATCTACCTCTTCAACCGGGATTTCGCTTGCTTTAACTTCTCCACCCACCGTTTCGCCTTTTTGCAATGCCGCCAAAACAGGTTTTATCATTTCGGGTTGAGGCAATTCTTTAAATTTCTTTTTAAAATCTGCCCCATTATCAATCCACCATTTTAATAAGGTAATTTCGTTGGGCGTAAGTTGTGGTTTCTCTTTTGGCGCCATGTGGTCTTCATCTGTCAGTGGCAGCAGTAACCTTTTAATCAGTTCGCTTTCATCGGCTTTGCCCTTTACCAGTGTATGTCCGTCTTCGCCACCTTTCAAAATAAATACTTCCTGATCGAGCCTTAATTTGCCTTTTTGTTTTTCGCTTCCATGGCAGCTGTAACAACGGCTTTTAAAAAGTGGTTGAATGGCATGCTGATAAACAAAAGCTTCCTGCACATTGGCAATAGGTGGAATAGCTGCACCACCTTTTGCACCATCTGATTTTAAGGGCGCAGTTAAATAATCGGCGCCATGGGTTAAAGAGCCACCTAAATGCCCGGTAATAGAAATCAGGATGATTAAAATGCCGCTAATGCTTCCCAGCACCATGTTAGATTTTACCTTCCGGTAAATAATTAGCAAAATGAGTGATAAAACTGCCACACTAATGCCCATCCATTGGTGATTGCTCACAAGTTTGCCGTCGTAATCTCCGCCATTGGCCAAAAAATATCCGGTAAGACAGGAAACAACAGCGCTAAGCATGCCCAGCAAAAGCATGATGGGGAGTGCAGGCCTTAAACCGGCGAATTTCGTCTTAAATGACAAAATGATACAAATACAGGCAAGCAGTAAGATCCCGATTGGAAGGTGTACAAAAACCGGGTGAAAGCGACCGAAAAACTCTAGCATCTTTTAATTATTGGTATCTCTTTCTTAATAAATTCATCATGTGCACATTAATTGCCCATTGATCGGCAACAGGTTGGCGGGTATAGGGCAAGGTAGGCATATAATCGGCCGGACCAAACTCGGTTAGTATGGTCATACGCTCTCCATTTTGTTTTTTACGCGCAATCACCTTATCCCACCAGGCCAAATGGGCTTCCAATACTTTAGTCCATTCGGGTGCCCGCGGATCGTTAACCTGTGGTCCTTCAGGATGGCCAACACGTGAATGGATATGATCTGTTTTCTCTAAAATAAAGTCGATAGTTTCTTTCTGATCGCTCAGTAAACTTTCGTGTACGTTACACCAGTGCGAAATATCTAAAGTAAATCTTACTTCCGGATTTTTTTCTGCAAAATTTCTAGCAATAGGCGCTGCAAACATCATCCGGCCACGGTGCGTTTCGTGGTAAATGGGAAGACCTGTAGATTTTCTTTTGGCGGTTACATAATCAATAATTTGTTTATTTTCTTCGTAACTGAAATAATCTTTACCCGAATGGCAATTGATATACACCGGCTTTTGATAGGTGTTTGCACAAATGGCATCCAAGCTGCTTTTGAAAGAAGCTAAATGCTCTTTAATATTGGTTTGCGATCCGGCACACAAAAAACCTATTTCTAATTTATGCTTTTTTACGGCATCGAAAAGTTCTTTTACAGCATTGGCTTCGCCTGGCCACCAAACCTCAATGCCATCATAACCTTCTTTTTTGGCTGCAGCACAAAATTCATCTCTTGTACCTGCAAAGCCCCAATCGGTTTGCATAAACAATAGCTGGTAACCTGCCTTTGCATTTACGCGCGTAGCTTCGCTTGCATGGATGTTATTAATAGGCGCCAAAAATGAGGCTGCAGTTACAACCGCCGTATTTTGTAAAAATTTTCTTCGGGTTTGAGACATATTTTATTGGTTCATTTGTTTAGTTGTTCATTGGTTCACTTTTATTCGTTCACCAGTTCATTAGTCATTAGTTCATTAGTCATTGCAAATTGCTTATTGATTATTGGTACTTACAAACTGTTAATTGCCAACTGAAAACTGGTAACTGCAAATTGCTTATTGATCATTATCCCTCCCATCGTCATTGCGAACAGAAGGGTTGGAGTATGTGCGTAGTGTGAAGTAATCTATTATTCGTTCACTAGTTCATTAGTCATTGGTTCATTCGTTATCGCCCTATTGAATATTGGTTATTGATTATTGGTAGTTGTTAACTGTTAACTGTAAATTGTTAATTGGTTACGCCCTAGGCCACAATCTCCGAAATCACTTTCCCCCCTACATCGGTTAGCCTGAACGGGCGCCCCTGGAAAGGATAGGTAAATTGCTCGTGGTTAAAGCCCAGCTGGTTTAAAATGGTAGCCTGAATATCAAAAGCATCAACCTTACCACTGATAGCACTGTAACCAATTTCATCAGTTTCGCCGTGGGTAAAGCCTTTTTTTATACCGCCTCCGGCCATCCAGATGGTAAAGGCTTCGGTATGGTGATCTCTGCCTTTAAACGGATTTTGTATCCCGTTGCGGTTTTCCATCATTGGCGTACGACCAAATTCGCCGCCCCAAACCACCAGCGTTTCTTCTAAAAGACCCCGCTGTTTTAAATCGAGTAGCAAAGCTGTAATTGGCCTGTCGATACTTCTGCATTTATTTTTAAGCCCGATGTTGAGTGAGTTATTCGGATTATCGCCATGCGCATCCCAACCCCAATCGAACAGCTGAATGTAGCGTACACCTTTTTCTACCAGTTTACGTGCAAGTAATACGTTATTGGCAAAACAAGATTTTCCGGGTTGTGTACCATACATTTCGTGAATGTAAGCTGGTTCATCGTTAATATTCATCACTTCCGGTGCCGAAATCTGCATACGGTAAGCCATTTCATATTGAGCTATCCGCGATAAAATTTCAGGGTCGTTATATTCCTGATATTGCTGTTCGTTGGCTTGATTGATGGCATCTATAGAGGCTTTCCTCAAATCGCGGTTCATACCATCGGGGTCTTTAATAAACAGTACCGGATCGCCCTCGCTCCGGCATTGTACGCCCTGATAAACGGAAGGCAAGAATCCACTGCCCCAAACGCTTTTTCCGGCATCGGGGAAACTGCCACCACTGGTAAGCACCACATAACCGGGCAAATTCTGATTTTCAGAACCCAAACCATAAGTTACCCAGCTACCAATACTTGGCCTGCCCAAACGTGGCGTTCCGGTATGCACCAATAGTTGCGCGGGCGCATGGTTAAACTGATCGGTTTTTACCGCTTTTAAAAAGCTAACATCATCAACCATGGTAGAAAAATGCGGCAGGTTATCGCTCACCAAAGCACCAGACTGACCATGTTTGGCAAAGTTGGCTTGTGGCCCAAGCATTTTAGGTACACCGGTAATAAAAGCAAATTTCTTTCCTGCCAACAACGATGGCGGGCAATCCTGGCCATCCATTTTCATCAGTTCGGGTTTAAAATCGAATAACTCTAACTGCGAAGGTGCGCCAGCCATGTGCAGGTAAATTACACTTTTGGCCTTGCCCATCATGGGTGGCGATTTTGGCAACAGCGGATGCGCGGGGTCGTAAGCAATTTTAGTTTGCGGACTGGAAAAAAGATTACCACAACTACCCAGCAGCGAACCCATGGCTAAAGCCCCTAAACCCATTGCGCTTTCTTTTAAAAAATGTCGTCTCGAATGCAGTCTCGCATTGGCCTCTTGTGCCTCTTTAAGTAATCTGTGTGCGTTTAGCTCGTCTCTTGTCATAACCGGTCACTTAATTTTTGGTAACTACCTCATCCAGGTTTAACATGGCATTGGCCACTAAAACCATCGCAGCTTCTTCTGGTTTAAATTTCTTCTGCTTATCGCCCATAAATGCCGATGCATCTGTTGCATTCTTTCTAAATGCCTGAAGAGCTTTTGCATACAATTCTTCAAATACTTTTAACCTGTTTTGCGGAATAGTTTTATACAACATCAATTCATATCCTTTCGAAATTTTGGCTGCATTGGTATTTCCGCCTATTTTTTCCATCCGCAAGGCTAGTTTTCTGGCCATATCGATATAAACGCTATCGTTTAGGGTTACCAGAGCCTGCAACGGCGTATTGGTGCGAATACGCCTTGGGCTGCAAACCACTCTCGATGCGCCATCGAAAGCAATAGCTGATGGATATGGTGCGGTACGTTTCCAATAAGTATATATGCCCCTACGGTACTGATCTTCACCTCCGCTGGTGCGCCATTTTGCACCGTTGTATGGCGAAAACCATATCCCTTCGGGTTGCCATGGCATTACCGGCGGACCATACATTTTATTGCTTAATACACCACAAACAGATAAACTCTGATCCCTGATCTGTTCGGCACTCAACCTCACCCGCGAACCACGGGCATAAAACTTATTAAAAAGGTCTTTTTCTTTTAGCTCTTCAGTTACTTTACTATCCTGGCGATAGGTAGCCATCATCACCATTTCTTTGAGCATCTTTTTAACACTCCAGTGGTATTGGTGCATAAACTGATAAGCCATAAAATCGAGTAATTCCTGATGGGTGGGTGCCATACCCTGCGTACCCATATCTTCTAAGGTTTCTACTAAACCCGCGCCGTACAACTGCTCCCATAAGCGGTTTACCATGGTTCTCGATACCAGCGGATTTCGTTTATCGGTAAGCCACATGGCAAGGCCCATTCTGTTATCGGGTGCATTTTTAGGCATGGCAAAAGCCAGTGAATTAGGTACTCCTACTTTTACTTCTTTACCTTTCGAAGTCCACGCTCCGCGTTCGAACACATAGTTTTTACGCTTCATGCTTAGTGGATTTTCGACCATAACAGGAGTTGTGGGTACCTGTGCATCCATCAAATCGGTAAAGGTTTTCTTTCTGGCTAAATATTCTGGTTTATCTTTTCCGGGAAACTGTTTGGTAAAATAAAACCAATCGAAGTAAACCATAAACTCATCGGGATTTTTTACCGAAGCATTGCTGTATTTCAGATATACATCGTGTACCCCACTTTGCTTAGGAAAATCGACAGTTACATTTTGGTAGCCCTGACTTTGCGGCACTTTCCACGATTTAAGCTCAGGCCCATTGGGTGAACCCAAATGCAGGCTCATGGTACCACCTGGCTTACTGCAGTTGTAACGCAATATCAGTTCATCAACACCTTCGAGGTTAACCGATTTTAACCTGGCCGATGAGCTATTTTTAAAGAACAACGCAATGTTATGATTACCAATTACCGAATTCATCAGCTCATCGGCCGTGGTAGAGTTAATGGCTGGCTGTCCGGTTTTTAAAAACAACTCAACCTCAGCGGCCCTTTCTTTACCGGCTACCGTTTTTACCCAACTGGTTAGCTGATTGAGTTCATTTTTCAGACTGTCGTTAAAATTTTTAAGCAAAGGGTATTCTGCCGATACATCTTCATCTCTCGTATTGTTAAAGTAGGACATGAATTTATAATATTCATCATGCTTAAAAGGGTCGTAAGGATGGCTGTGGCATTGTACGCAAGAAAAAGTGGTACTCATCAATCCCTCCCAGGTGGCATTTACCCGATCCAGCACCGCCGCAGTTCTAAATTCTTCGTTATTGGTTCCGCCTTCATCATTAGTTGGGGTATTGCGGCTAAATGCAGTAGCGATATATTGTGCATCAGTTGGATTGGGAAATAAATCGCCCGCAATCTGATCAGTAATAAACCTATCATAAGGCATATCTGCATTGTATGCTTTAATTACCCAATCGCGATAGCTCCAGATATTCCGGTTTGGATCGCTTTCGTAACCTTTAGTATCTGCATAGCGGGCAACATCAAGCCACATGGAAGCCCAGCGTTCGCCAAATTTTGGTGAGGCCAGTAAGCTGTCGACCAAAATATTGTAAGCTTTTTCTTCATCTTTGCTGTTCAGGTAAAATTTGGCCAGTTTATCCGACGGATAGGTACCAATCAGGTCTAAACTTACTCTACGGAGTAAAGTAGCCTTATCAGCAGTTTTGGCTGGTTTCAGCTTGTTTTCTTCGAGTTTGGCAAAAATAAATTTATCCAGATCATTGCGTACCCAGTCATTATCTACATCAGGCACTTCAGTTGGTTTTACACTAATATAGGCCCAGTGGTTACCCCATTTTGCTCCTTGCTTAACCCAGTCGCTCAGTATGTCAATTTCATCGCTATTTAAAGCAGGGTGTTTGTAAGGCATCCTTTCTTCCGGATCGTTAGATTTCAGGCGTTTAATAAATTCGCTGTCTTCCGGATTACCGGGGATAATGGCTGGTTTACCACTTTTGGTTTTAGCCAAAGCCTCTTCTCTAAACAGCACGCTGAAACCACCCTGTTGCTTAACGCCACCATGGCAGGCTATGCACTTTTTATTGAGAATGGGCTTAACCTGCGAATTAAAATCGATTGCTTTCTCAGCAGAAAAAAGTGAAAAAGCAATTAAACCGATCACAATTAGCGTAAAAGCTGATGCAAATAGTATTTTCCTCTTCAATAACATTTGTGTGTGTATTTAATACAGAAACTTATCCGCGGTAAAGCCTGCCGTTTAAATAGCTGAAATTACTATGGGAACTTATATCTGGTTAAAATAAATAAGGGCCTAATCCCTTTTAAATCAAAGGTCAATATAAATATAAAATACAAAAATGCATTAACTTGCGCAAAAGATGGATTATATTACTTTTGTAAAGCCAAATCAATGCCTTCAAATACCTGATGAAAAAACAACCGATTAGAAAAAAAGATGGGTTTGAGGACCAAAAATCTATTATTGTTCCGCGAAATGTGTTAGCTAAACAATGTATTGGTAATGAGATTATCAACAATCTTTATATTACCAATATTGGATATTACCCCAAAGCACAGAACCATTACCGGAAAAGAATTAACGGAGCCGAACAGCACATTCTGATTTATTGTTTTGAAGGCAAGGGAAACGTTTGCCTGGAGCAGGTTAATTATCCCGTTGAAGCCGGTAATTTTATCGTTATTCCGAAAAAAAAGGAACATGTTTACGAAGCCGATCCTGTTTTACCATGGACAATTTACTGGTTTCACTTTTCGGGCCCAGGGGCCGATCTGCTGGTAAGTCAAATGCAAAACCCTAAAGCTTATGGTGGTTTTAGCGAAGAAAGGAATACCCTTTTCAATACCATTTACAGCCGTTTGGAAAGAGGCTTTAGCCGTGAGCATATGATTTATGCCAATTTGTGCTTTCATCAGTACATCGGCGAGTTTATTTATGCCGACAAACACCTTGCAAACGATAGGGAGCTTGTACCGGATAAAGTGGAAGAAACCATCGATTTGATGCGCAACAATATTGAAAAGATGATGAGTTTGAAGGAAATGGCACTGGCGGTTTGCCTCTCCCCCTCACACTTATCGGCCATTTTTAAAAAGAAAACCGGCACCTCACCTATTGATTATTTTAACCAGCTCAAAATCCAGAAAACAACACAATACCTGCTTTTTACCAACCTGAGAATTAATGAAATTGCACAGAAAATCGGTATTAACGATCCCTACTATTTTAGCCGGCTTTTTTCGAACGTGATGGGAATTTCGCCCAAACAATACCGTGATAACAGGTTTAGCTAATCATGCTGTTAGCGGTTATTTATACTTTTCTGCCCCAGATGTTATTAATGAATCATTACGAATAACCAACTAAACTACAGACAATTAGCAAATCACACCACGTTAATCTAAAGTAAGCCCAATCTGTTTGAGTAAAATGGCCGCGTTAAAGGTTTTGCATGGGCCTTGTTTCAGCAGGTAGTCAAATTTCATTTCGCCATGGCTAATCTGGATATCGAAATGGAAGTTGCGTACCGTAGTTGGATAATCGTTAATCAGATCTGCCAGCTGTAAATCGTGCGTAGCAAAGAGTGCTGGTGTTTTTTCGGCAATCAGTTTTTCAACAAAAACTTTCGAACCCAGATATTTATCACGGCTGTTGGTTCCGCGCAGCATTTCATCAATCAATACCAAAGTATCTTTATCGCGCACCACATTTTCTAAAATCATTTTCAGGCGATTTAGCTCTGCTTTAAATGTCGAGGTGCTTTCGTTCAACGAATCTTTAATCCGCATGTAGGTGTTAATCGAAAAAACAGATAACTGGAGGTTGGTGGCACAAACCGGTGCACCCGAATAGGCCAAAACCATATTAATACCCAGCGTACGCAGGAAAGTACTTTTACCAGCCATATTCGAGCCGGTTACAATATCAACCGTTGGGTTTTGGTTTACATGAAAATCATTATCTACCCTTAACTCGCGACGGATAAGCGGGTGGCCTATCTGTTCGGTTTTTAAGGTAAACTGCTCCATTACTTCAGGGAAAATCCAATCTGGCTGGTTATAAGCGGTAGTAGCCAGTGAAATCAGTTCTTCAAAATCGCCCAGGTGGTTCAACGCAGCAATTACATCTTTTGATGAAGATTTATACCAAATATCAAGATTGATGCAGCATTTTAAATCCCACAGTAAAAGTGCATTCAGTATACCTCCTACCAGGATATTGAGGCGGGCATCAAAGTTCTGGATAATTTTAGACAGGCTTTTAATTTCCTGGCTTACGGGAATACGCGAATCAAATAAATCTAAAATGTAAGCACTTTTCCAGTTTTGATTTTCTGTCCACAAAATGGCACTGGCATAGCCATTTAACAAGCCGGAACTGCCACCGAAACTATAAAATACCTTATTAATTTTTGCGCTAAGCAATACATTCCAGCCGGTGTGGATGACAAACACCAATGCCAGTATTTTCCAAAAAGCACTGCTGATGATAATGGCAGCCAAAATTAAACCAAAAGTAACAAAGGGTACCAGCTTAACATAAAAGCGCAAAAATTTACCTTTCGCAAATTCCAGTTGTGGCCCCAGCTGCAGTTTGAGCTGTAGTTTAATTTGCTCTATTTTATCGGGATCGTAACCATGCAAATTGGCCCTGAAACTATAGGTCTCCTCAATTTTAGTGATTATTTCTTTTACCGCTTCTTGCCGGCTTAAAATGTTATCGCGTGTCGATTTATTGGCCAGTTTTTTCGCCAGCACATCGTTACCGTTTTTGGTACTGCAGCGATTTAAAAGCGCAAATAAAGATGCTTTCCCAAAAATATCGAGATCAGAAGTGTATGGGTGGGCTTCAGACTCGAATGCTGTACCATGATCGTAACCGTTCTCCTGACCGTTTAAAACATTCCATTCGTTCTGATACACCCACAATAATTGTTTTTTGTAATCAATTTCGAGATCGAGCTTGCTTTGCTTACGTACCACATAAGCAAAAGCAATTACAGGTAACAATAAGGCGATCTGTATCAGGGTTCGAAAGCCATCATCAGCAGAACGCACCAATAAAACAAAAAATAAGATCTCGGCCAGGAACAAACCTACCCGTACCAGAGAAAGTTTGTCGATTAATTTTTTGGTCTGATTGATACCATCAGTAACCGCCTTAATTTTTTCACTGTAACCCGATATGATCTGCGCTTGTAATTTTAACATTATATTTGAATCTCGAAATTCTAAAGATAGGGAAAATATTAAATGAAGATTACACTCATCGCCATCGGCAAAACCGAAGATAAATATTTAATAGAGGGGATTGATAAATACATTAACCGCTTAAAACATTACATTAACTTCAGTTTTTTGGCAATACCTGATGTAAAAAATGTAAAAAACCTGAGCGAGGCGCAACAAAAAGCCAAAGAAGCCGAACTGCTGCATAAACAGATCAACAATAGCGATATGGTAATTTTGCTGGATGAGAAAGGGAAGAAATACTCGTCGGTTGAGTTTTCCAATTATTTAAACAAACAGATGATTGGCAGTGTTCAGCATTTAATCTTTATTATTGGCGGGCCTTACGGATTCGACGAGAGTATTTACAAGCGGGCAAATGGTTTAATTTCGCTATCGGATATGACTTTCTCGCACCAGATGATCAGGTTGTTTTTTGTAGAGCAACTTTACCGCGGATTTAGTATTTTGAAGGGCGAGCCTTATCATCACGCTTAAAGGAAGATGAAAAGGTGGGTGAATATGGAAAAAGGAAATAAAAATCATCATTAAATAAAAAGAAACAATGTTACTAGATAAATATAAACGGGAATACAGGTACAAAAGTAACCAGGGCGGCAGCAACAAATACTTATGGATCAGCATTATTATTTCGCTGATTATCGGTGGTTTAATCTGGTATTTCGGGTAAGCGCATAAAAAAACACCAGACAAAATGCCTGGTGTTTCTTATCCTTTTGCAATAAAAAGCTTAAACGCCTTTTTTGCTGGTCATATTTGCTTTTTTAGCCGGGGCCGAAGTTTTAGTAGTTGCTTTTGCACTGGCAGATGCCTTAGCACCGGTAGCTTTTACTTTTTTATCAGCTGTTTTTTCTTCAGCTAATTTAACCTCTGCAGCTGTTCCTGGTGTTTCAGGAGCTTCTTCTGTAAACAAAGGAAGATCTTTAAGCAAGTTATACCAGGTAATAATTTTCTTCATATCCGAAGCATAAACTTTCTCCTGATCGTGGCCTGGGGCTACTTCAAGAAAATAAGCACGTAAATCGCCTTTTAAATCAGGTGTGCTTCCTTTAGCCGAAATTTTGGCAAAAATATCAGCCAGTTTAATTTCTTCTTCTTCACCATAAACCGTAATATCTTCTAACGAAGCTAATTTGGTGTTGGTGATGTTGGCTACAATTTTAGTTTTTTGCGCATCTAAGCTTTCTAAAATGTAACCTACTTTATTTTGTCCAACCAGTTTAAATAAACCCGGTCTGCCAGATACGGCAACAATTCCTCTTAAGTTCATATGTGTATGTGTTAAGCGGCCAGCGGTTGGCGTGTAGCGTTACAAAACTTCAGACCAAACGCTTAACGCGTTAATATTTTGCTTGGTGCGAAGTGCAGAGAGCGCTATGCCCAAAGCACTTGGCGCTTTGCTTTCTTAATCTTCTAAAACTTCAATGTTTACAATCTTATCGCCCTGACGGATATCATCAACAAGATCTACATTTTCGATAACTTTACCAAAACAAGTGTGGTTGCGATCTAGGTGTGCAGTGTTTGTTCTGCTGTGGCAGATAAAAAACTGTGAACCACCGGTATTGCGGCCAGCGTGTGCCATTGATAAAACACCACGATCGTGATATTGGTTATCGCCATCTAATTCGCAATCAATTTTGTAACCCGGACCACCAGTACCAGCTAAATGTGCAGTAGCAGGGTCTTTTGAATTCGGACAACCACCCTGAACCACAAAGTTTGGAATTACACGGTGAAAAGTTACTCCATCATAAAAGCCTTCTTTAGCTAATTTTTTAAAGTTTGCAACGGCTTTTGGCGCATCGTTATCGTAGAATTCTACGGTCATTTCGCCTTTTTCTGTTTTTATTATTGCTTTACTCATCTTAATATCGGTACTAATTTTTATAAATCTGTCCACTTAAAAGCACGAAGTTTTTTAAGTAGAGGGCAAAAATAACAAAATTGTATAACTTATAACACCATTAAATTTTTCTATCCAGTATAAATGAGGTATTTTAGTATTTTAAGTAATTCGGTTTTGGCAAAGAAATATTATATCCTCCTCATCTGTCTGCTCTTCGCTACGGGGCTTAAGGCTTCATCGTTGTTAATTTACATGGATGAAGACCAGAAGAACCACCTTAAAGCGTATGGTATAGCTTATTGGACCATTAGCAAACAAGTTGAAGTAGATTGGCTTTTAAATTACCGTGGAGGCAGTTTTCTGATCAAATACAATAAAGCTGTAGAGGATGAACTAAAAATCAGAGGCGTATCTTACGAGGTAATGGCCGATGGCAAGGTGGTGAGTCTGTTAAATGAAATCAGCGATCCATCAGTTAATATGGAAATGGTAAAACTGGAGAAAACCCCAAAAATTGCCGTTTACTCGCCCAAAAGTAAATTACCCTGGGATGATGCTGTTACCCTGGTTTTAACTTATGCCGAAATACCCTACGATGTAATATACGATGATGATATTTTGCAGGATAAACTGAGCAAATATGATTGGCTGCACCTGCATCACGAAGATTTTACAGGTCAGTATGGCCGTTTTTGGGCCAATTTCAGGTATGCCACCTGGTACCAGGAAGATGTAAAAAACCAGGAGGCTTTAGCTAAACGGATGGGCTATAAAAAGGTATCGGAAATGAAACTGGCCGTAGCCAAACACATTAAAGAGTATTGTGCCGGCGGTGGTTTCCTTTTTGCCATGTGCTCGGGTACCGATAGTTTTGATATTGCACTTGCCGCCGAAGGGGTGGATATTTGTGCCCAGATGTTTGATGGTGATGCCGCCGACCCAAATGCGCAATCGAAACTTGATTTTAACAAGGCATTGGCTTTTCAGAATTTCAGGCTCGACAACAACCCGATGAATTATGAATTTTCGGACATTGATGTTACCCAAACGCGCACGCTAAATCAAACCAACGATTATTTTACCCTCTTCGATTTTTCGGCCAAATGGGATTTGGTGCCCACCATGCTTACTCAAGACCACGACAAGGTAATTAAGGGATTTATGGGACAAACCACTGCCTTTAAGAAAAGTCTGGTTAAAACAAGTGTAACCGTTTTAGGCGAAAATAAAGGTGCTGCAGAGGTTCGCTACCTGCATGGCGAAATTGGAAAAGGCCAGTTTACCTTTTATGGTGGCCATGATCCGGAAGATTACCAGCATGCTGTAGGCGATCCGCCAACCGATTTAAATCTGCACCCCAACTCGCCCGGATACCGCCTTATTTTAAACAACGTACTTTTTCCTGCGGCTAAAAAGAAACCGCAAAAAACATAATTTCTGCAATAAGCAATTCTGGCATTATCCAATTCGGGCTTTAAACTACTTGCTTTATGCCCCGTATTCCTATTCTGTATACAATAGGGAACAAAATTCCTTTGCGTAGCGCAATACCGTAATTATACCAAATCATCACAAATACCATACTGTAAACCAACACCTTACAAACCGAATTGTAACACACTTGATACTTTGGCACAGCTTTTGGAAATGAGGTTAGTAATTAACAACAGGTAAAAAGCCTGATTTTTTAAACAAGATCTTTCTAAAAGAAAAATATTATGAAAAAGTTATTATTAAGTGCATCGGTTATTTTATTGGCAACTGGTGCTTTCGCACAATCAACTACGGGTACAACTTCAAGGTTCGGTATTAAAGCCGGAGTTAACTTAGCTAAAATTCATTCAAGTGGAGATAATGAATCTCTCTACAATGACAATGCTAAAAACAATGTTGGTTATAACGTTACTGCTTTCGGAGATTTTGGTGTGGCCAATAACTTCTTTATCCAGCCTGGAATTTCGTTGCAAAACAAAGGGGTTAAATTTGAAGGCACCAGTAGTGCAACTGTAGGATCTACTACTACAACTACTACTTCATCCGTAAAAACAAATGTAATGGCTATTGAAGTACCGGTTAATGCGGTATTTAATATTCCAACCGGCGATGCTGGTGCAGTGCAAATCAGTGCAGGTCCTTACATCGGATTTAATATTTCTGGTAAAAACAAAGGAAATACCACCACTACCACGGTAAATAACAACACCAATTCGAGTGTAACCAGTACCAGCAGTAATGACAGGGATTTAAGCTTCGGTAGCGCAAATGATAAAGATCAGAGCACTACAGATTTCGGAGCAAACTTTGGCTTAGCTTATCGTACTTCATCAGGTTTCTTGGTAGGTGCTAACTATGGTTTAGGTTTATCTGATCTGACTCCAAAAGACAGACAGGCTAACAGCAATAAATTTACCAACCGTGTGCTTGGATTTACGGTAGGTTATTCTTTCTAAGCAATAAAAAAATACCTATGAAAAACAAAAAACCTTCCCGATGTAATGTCGGGAAGGTTTTTTTTATGCTTTTTGATCGGGTTGCCTAATCGTAAAAGTTCCAGCTTACACCAAATTTCAATAAGGCATCCTGCATGGGGTAACGATTTACGGTAAAATACCCTTTTTGGAAAAGACCTTGATTTACGAAATCGTATTTAACAAAAATATTAGCCCGCCGTAAATTGGCCTTAAAAAAGACATCCACAATAGGCTTTGATGGCAAATTAACCGGATTAGCTTCATCAATATAAAATTGCGCAGTAGCCGGCGAATATAAATAATTGGCATACTCAGAATTATACCTTACATCAAAGCCAATATTTGCTTTCAGTACCTTAAAAAAGGTATTATTGAAATAAATACTGTTATAAGTATAAATTTCAGGCGTTCTTAAAACAGCGTTTTTATCTGTTTTTTGGTAGGCTATATAATTCTCTAATGCGAATTTACCAAAACGCCATTTCTTTGATACATCAATTCTGATTAAACTGATATCGGCAGTAGCCTGTTTAGGTAGGATAGCAGTTGTTCCGTTACTGTGATCGGCACCAAAATACAGGTAATTACTGGTTAAGAAATATCTTGCACCGGCAATAAGGTCGTATTTATCGTTAATGTAGTTGAAAGACAGGTTCAGGATTTTAGTATTTTTAAAATCGTTATTCGTCCATTTGTAGTGGTTTCCGTGGTAATAATCGTAAATCGCAGCTGGGCTTTGGTTTTGTGCATAAGCCCCCAGCTCTATGCGGCCAATGGTTTTACCCAAAAGGATTTTACTTTTGGCTTCATACAGATAATCGCCTGCATTTTCGCCCTGCAGAATTTGCTGTAAATCTAAATTAAAATCGACGTTGGTTGAGAAACGATAGCCCGCAGCACCCAAAACGGTAATGTTCTGATAGTAGGCACGGCTTTGCTCATAGCTGGTACCATCCAGTTTAAGCCCCAAAAATTCATGCTTGAAATATTCGTGCCTGATCCCTGCATCAACCTTTAGCTCATTTTTAATTACCGATGAGTTTTTAGGTCTTAAAAAGAAGCTGTAAATAAACTCATTTTTAATGTGCAGCACACGGGTCGAATCGTTGGTAAAAGTAGTGCTGGCAATTCCAGGGGGCAACACATTATTTATGTCACTTTCATTTTTTAAAAAATCGTAGGTATTGTTATTGTATTCAAAAGTGTGGGTAACCTTGTTGGTGGGTAAAACAGCATTATTGGCATTGGCAGAGGTATCGATGCGGCCAACATAATAGGTCTGCTTTAAAAACAAGGTGTTTTTCTTGTAAATATTTCGCGATGCTGAAAGATTTACCGGCTCGGCCTCCCTGCTGATTGTTGCATAATCGGGATTAAATATCTGATTGGCAGAAGTTACCGATCCGTTTTCATAAGCACGCATGTTATTAAAAATTGCCGAAGCCCACATGTTATAGCGTTTGCTTGGCGATTGGTACCAGGAGAATACGGCCACATTTAAGTTATCGCCCCGTTGCCTGGCATAAAACCCTTTCGAATCGGCGCGGTTAAAGTTTACACCCACATTCCAGTTGCGCTTAATATTTTGTGTATGAATAGCCCTGAAAAGCTGTTCTTTCTGTCCGGCACTTACAAAATACAGGCTGGTAAAGGGCGTCCGGGCCTGATAGTAGATGATATCTTCGGGAGTTAAGGCGTAGTAATCGAGCGAATGGAAACCTGCATCGAAACCTATGCGCTTGCTGGGCTCAAAAAGCAGCGGTCGGGCAGCAAGCCCCATGTTACCATTGCTAATGGTTGGGTGGGTGGGCTGTAAAAGCGGACTGTAATTCTGAATGTTTACCGTTGATGTATCCAATGGCAACAGGACAATGCTATCTTTAGTTAAAGAAAGCTTGGTAAAACGAATATATTTCGCTGTAAAAACTACCGTATCGTTACCCCCATCCAGCTTTTTCCTAACCGAATCAAGTTCTTTATTGGTACCTACGCTCGTTTTTAAATCTTGTGCAAAAGCTTTATTGATGCCCAAAAGCACTACAATCAAAAAACAGATCTGAACAATATTACGCATTTTACAGTTCGGCAATTAAGCGGGTTAAAATTTCGGTCATTTTAGGCTCGGCTTTAGCTGCAGCCTCTAAAATTTCGTCTAAGTTAAAAGGTTGTAAATCTTCAGGGAAACCTTCGTCGGTTAATACCGAAATGGCAAATACGGGTAAGCCGGCATGGTTGGCCACGATTACTTCGGGCACTGTGCTCATTCCTACGGCATCGGCACCAATTAAACGCAGGTACTTATATTCGGCCTTGGTTTCTAAATTAGGGCCAGAAACGGCTACATAAACACCTTTATGGCATTTAACATCTACATCTTTGGCAATTTCTAGAGCTTTAGCAATGATGGCGCGCTTATACGGCTGGCTCATGTCTGGAAAACGTGGCCCCAGTTCGCTTTCGATCAAACCCCTTAGCGGGTTATCTGGCTGCAGGTTAATGTGATCTTCAATAATCATCAAATCGCCCTTTTTAAACTCGGGGTTTAAAGAGCCCGCAGCATTCGAAACAATCAGGTTTTCGATCCCTAATCCTTTCATTACACGCACAGGAAAAGTAATTTGCTGCATGCTGTAGCCTTCGTAATAATGCAGGCGACCTTGCATGGCTACAATTTTCTTTCCGTTTAAGGTACCAAAAATGAGTTTACCGCTGTGAAACTCTAAAGTAGAAATCGGAAAATTAGGGATATTGGAATACATGAGCTGGTGCTCTACCTCAATATCTTTTACCAATCCGCCTAAGCCAGTGCCTAAAACAATGCCAATTTCGGGTTTAAAGTTCTCTGTTTTACGTTTTATATATTCAACGGTTTCTTCTATTGCTCTTAACATAATTTAAAATGAGTTCGTCAAAGGTAATCTTATCTTCTTCAAATAATTCAACCTCGATGGGTAAATAATATACAGGTAAATTTACCAGTAAATCCTCAAATCCGGTAGCTCTTAAACGTTTGCTATCCTTTTCTGTTGTGATGATGATTTTTTCTTTTTTTGTCACAGCCACAAAAGCTGTTTTTAACTTGCTGATATCGGCTTGCTTAAAAGCGTAATGATCGCGAAATGCTTGATGCTTGATAGTCTGTGTGTATTTTTGCAGTTCTTCGATCAAAGGTTCGGGATTGGCAATACCGGTAAGCAGAAAAACTTCAAAATCTTTAATCGATTCAAGCGGCATGATTTCTTCGTGGTACAGGTGCTGTAACTGGCCATATTTTAAATAAGCATGCAGCACAGGCTGGTTATTATCGGGTTGTAATTCGTTTATCGATGCTTGCTGGGCAACATGTAAAAAGGGCACCGGAGATTTGGTAACCAAAAGCACATCGGCTCTTTTGCGCGAAGCGAAAACATCCCTTAAATTCCCTGCAGGCAGCAAAAACTGTAGGGTGCCCAGTTTCCTGAACTCAAAAAGCAAGATATTAAAACCCGCTTTAATGGCGCGATGTTGAAAAGCATCATCCAGAATAATAACATCGTGGTTATTTTGCAACTGCCTTACTCCTGCCACGCGATCTTCACACACTGCTACGGTAACCTGCTTAAATTTTTGGTAATATTGTAAAGGTTCATCGCCAATGGTTTCGGCTGTAGCGCGGTGATCAGCCAGAATAAAACCTTTCGTTTTACGCCCATAGCCCCTGCTTAAAATAGCCACGTTATAACCATCCAGCAGCCTTATTAAATATTCGGTTGTTGGCGTTTTTCCGGAGCCGCCAACAGCCAGGTTGCCTACACAAATTATTGGCAAATTGAACGATACACTCCGCATAATGCCCCAATCATAAAGCTTTTTCCGGAGTATAACGGCCATAGCATAAACCCATGAAAAAGGAAGCAGCAGAAGACGTAAATAATTAACTAGCATAGTGTCGTGTTTTCAAAAATACTGATTATTTAAAAAAGAACTGCATTGCTTTTGGCAATGCCTGCTAAATGAACCTGTGGTGGTTAAAAATGTTTGCCAAATCTCACCCATTTTTGAACACAGGTGTGATTTAAATTGATAAGCCTGAATTTTATTTTTATACTTGTTGTTCTATCAAAACATAAATAAATGTCTCCAAATAAACGCTTAGTAGTTGGTCAAGGTCAGATTAGCGGCTACATTTCTATATTTTTAGCCGTTTTGGCTTTACTCGGCATCCTTTGTTTTCATTATCCCGAGAAATTGACAACCCCCGAATTCCGAGAAATTTACACCAAAGACAGTGTCGAAGTTATGATGCTGGGCGGGGTAATTGCGGCTTTCTTCTTTTCGGCACTAAGTATCGTTTTAAGCAAAAAACTAAAGTGGGCCTGGCCTGGTTTTTTACTGGCTGCTTTTGCTGTATTATTGGGTGCCGTGACTGTTGAAGGCCGGGATGTTGCCAAATCAAACTGGCATTTTGGCCTAGACTGGATGATTTTGGATTTACTGTTAATGGTGGCTATTTTTGTTCCATTGGAATTGTTTTTCCCAAAAAACACCAACCAGACTAAATTCCACGAAGAGTGGCGTACCGATCTAACCTATTTTGTAGTCAGCCATTTATTTATCCAGTTTTTTGGTATTGTTACGCAAAAACCTGCGGTGTTGTTTTTTGGCTGGATGGGTTTAGATAAAATCCATACCTGGGTGCAAAGCCTGCCATTTGCCCTGGCCTTGTTCCTGGCGTTCTTCAGTACCGATCTTTTCCAGTATTGGGCGCACCGTTTTTTCCATACTAAAGTAGCTTTGTGGCGTTTTCATTCTATTCACCACTCTACCCAGAACATGGATTGGCTTGCCGGAAGCCGCACACACTTTATCGATATCTTTTTTACCCGTGCCATGACTTTCATCCCTTTGTATATCCTGGGTTTTTCGTCAACTGTGTTTAATGTTTACATCATTTTTATTGCCATTCACGCGGTTTTAATTCACGCCAATACGCGCATTAATTTTGGTCCGCTCAAATATATCTTCACCACACCGCAATACCACCACTGGCACCATTGCGAAGACCCCAAATATTATGGGCATAACTTCGCTTCGATATTTCCATTTATTGACATGATTTTTGGCACCTATTATTTACCCGGAAAAGAATGGCCAGCCGGAACAGGTGTGCATGAAGCGGCCTACCCGAAAGGATTTGTGAAACAAACCATTTATCCTTTTACCAAAAGCCCATTCGATACGGATTTGAATATGGAAGAACGGAGTGACAGATAAGCTTATTGCATGATTAATGTGGTGGGGTGCAGACACCAACCGCTAAAGAAGTAATAACTAAAACTGCAATTCAATAGGTTTATCTGATTTATAGGTTTCAACAATAATTGCCGGAATGCTTAAATGGTGCCTTTGGTACAGTGCCTGCCAAAATTCTGCGTCATTTTTCTTTGGGTATTTATAAAAATCCTGCCTTAATTTAACTGTTGAGAAATTATTGCTGTTCTTCTGCAAGGGATCAATATCATCTAAAAAAATAAGTTCCATTTCTGCCGAGGGCTCTCCCATTGAGAATAATCCGGCCACTACATTACATTTTAAATAGGTAGAAGCCAGGTACGACTGGCCATTTTTCAGATCATAATTTTGCCTGTTTATCCAAATCATGCTTTTATTAATGGTTGCCACATTACTTTCCATACCTTTGATCAAGTGTCCGTCGACAGTAATATACACCCAGCCATTACGGCTCCTGTACGCCAGATTTTTGACTTTATTGAAATAAATTTTATAGCACTTTACACCTTCATATTCTACCTGACCTTCAATTTCATATTCGTTATCTTCATTTAAAAGATTATCGTTTAAGTTGGTTACAAAATAACACTTAAGTTCAACCCTTAAGTCAACCGCGTAGTTAACCTGAAAATTACCTGAAGTGCCTCCCCTTAATTTATCGAGTCTTCTTAATCCGTTTAATTGTAAGCGTATGTCATTTTTATACTCATCGGTATGTAGATCAAAAACACCTTCGGCAAAGGTTTTGTATTTTCCATCTCTGACCAGGTATTGCCTGCAAATCAGATTTTTGCTTACTACACCAGTATCGCCCAGGTGAGCTACAGCGTTTTTAATCAAAGTTTGCACAAAAGTTGGTGAGTAGATTTCTACATCGTTTAGCCTAATATATTTATCTTTTAATTTAACTATAAAATCGGCGTTAGCTGTACTTTCATCAACCCTCACTGAGTGGTTCTCATAGCCCACAGAACTAAAAGAAAGCAACTGACCTTTGCCTAGCGAATCGATTTTAACACTAAAATTACCCTCATTATCGGTTAACGCAATCAATATCTGATGATGATAGATAGACACTGATTCGAGACCTTTATTACCTGCGTTAAGCACACGACCCTTAATTACCTTTTGGGCAAAAACATTACTTAAGCAAAAAAATAAAAACGAGAAAAATAGCAGGAAGTATTTGGAGAGGTGGCGCATTTAGATTTTAATTTAGTTTCCCTAAAGTATCAATAATTTAGAGATATGCACTTAATTATTTGCCGTTTAACTTACAGCCGCCCGATCTCGACATTGCTTATCACACATCATTTCCCTGTAGTTACTGGAGTGGTTTAAACCCGGTTGAAGCGGAAATACTTTTTGTTCCGCTGGTATTAAAAGAATACTTCTTCCCCCTACATTATCAATAACGCTCAGAAAAGCACTTAAACAAAAAGATTGAAGCAAAAAACGGGGCTGACATTCCTATAAAATGCCAGCCCCTGCTTTTCAAAATATATTGAATTACACTCTTTTAGCTTTCTACCTTTGGCGGCATTAATTTATAAACCACCGGTGTTACAATCCGCGATAAGAGCGTAGAACTGATTAAACCACCAATCATTACGATGGCCAGTGGCGAAATAAGCGGGTTGCTGGAAAGTGCGATAGGCAACAAACCCCCGATAGCTGTAAAGGTAGTTAAGATGATGGGCAGGAACCTGATCTCTCCAGCTTCTTCAATGGCCTGGTTTAAAGGCATTCCTTCGGCGCGCAACTGATTGGTAAAATCGACCAGCAAAATTGTGTTTTTCACTTCAATACCCGCCAAAGCCACAATACCGATAGTTGCCACAAACGACAAGGAATTGCCTGTAACCATTAGTGCCAATACAGCCCCCACAATACCCAGTGGAATAACCGAAAGTACAATAAGCGTACTTTTAAAGGTTTTAAACTCTAGCACCAGCACCGCAATAAAAAGAAAAAGGGTTACCAGCAATATACTGCCAAAACCTCCAAAAGATTGGTTCCGGCTCTCAATTTCGCCGCCCATTTCGAAGGTATAACCATCGGGCAGTTTAAGGTTTTTCATCTGCGCTTCTACATCCTGAATCACTTTATCATTTAAAAAGCCTTTCTGTACAAAAGCATTTACCGAAATGGTACGGGTTTTATTGTAATGGTTAATGCTTAAAGGCGAAGTTTCGAGTTTTAACGAAGCCACCTGCAGTAACGGAATGGATGTGCCCTGGTTGTTATTGATGTATAGGTTATTGAAAACAGTTAAATCAGGATAAGATGGACGTTTGGTGGTAAGCAGGATATTGTAATCGTCGCCGTTAGATTTAGGATTGATAAATTTGCCTACTTCCAAACCGGCTACTGCCATCCGAACGGTACGGTCGATATTAACGGTAGGAATGCCCAGTGCCTGTGCTTTGTCTTTATTGATATCGACTTTAATATCAGATTTTAAGTTTTTAAGCGGATTGTTTACATAAATGGTGCCGGCAGTTTTAAGCAACATATTTTCAACCCGGCCACCAATACTTCTTAAAGTATCTAAATTATCGCCCAGTAAACGTACTTCAACCGGTGAAATAATAGGCTGTCCCTGTTCAAAATCTTTAACTTCTACTTTTGCACCCGGGTATGGCGTCCATTTTTTGCGTAGCATTTCGATAATCTCAATTTTACGATCGGATTTAATATCAGGTTGCAGCAGCACAAAAAGTTCGGCAAAATCTGTTCTTTCATTTTGAGGCAATACGTTATAATAAATCCGTGGATTACCTTTCCCCACATTAGATGCAAAATACCTGACTTCAGGAATCTTTTTCAATTCCTTTTCAATGGCTTTAGTAACCGAATCGGTATAATTGAGGTTCGATTGCAAAGGGGTAGAAATATTGATCAAAAACTGTGGTTTTTCTGATGCCGGAAATAAGCTAAAACCAATAACGGGAATAAGCATAATAGAGCCTGCAAAAATGGCTACCGCAATTACAATGGTTAAAACAGGTTTAGCAAGTGCCTTATCGAGTAATTTGGAATATGAGCCGTGGATAATTTTCTGTAAAGTGCGCAGAAAAATATTGCCATTGGCATCGGCATGTGGTTTTAACAGTTTGCTCGATAAAAAAGGTACTACGGTTAATGCCACTAACATTGAGGCAATAACCGAGCAGATTACGGCTACGGGTAAACTCCTGATAAATTCGCCCGAAGCTTCGGGTAAAAACATCAAAGGCATAAAAGCGATAATGAGCGTGGCGGTACACCCCATTACAGCCATTCCAATTTGTTTGGTGGCTTTCAGTGTAGCTTCCAACCGGCTATGCCCGTCGCGCATCCATCGTTCGATATTTTCGACTACCACAATACTATCATCAACCAGCAAACCCAGCGATACCACCAGGCCAACAATACTCAACTGGTTTAAACTAAAACCCAAAACACTCAACAAAACCACACCGATTGCTAAAGAAAGTGGAATAGAAACCATTACCACAATTGAAGCCCGAGTACCCAAAGGTAAAAGCGTAACCAAAACCAATAAAATGGCAATCATAAAATCGGTACCTAAACCACCCAAACGGCTGTTTACATTATCGGCCTGATCGAACACTAACTGCTGATCGATATTGGCAGGCAAAGTTTTCCTGAATTTCTCGATTACCGGCAAATAGGCTTTTTGGGCCGCGGTAATGTTTCCACCCGATTTTTGTGCAGCTACCACAAAAACACAACGGTGTCCGTTTAAGCGGGTAATGTCTTTTTCCTGCGAATAATCGAAATACACATTGGCTACATCTTTTAAAGCCGTGTTTTTACCGTTGCCACTAAAAACCACTGTATTTTTAATTTCATCGATATTCTGATAGTTACCGCTGGTTTTAATGTTGAACGATTTGGTGCCAGCGTTTACACTTCCACCGGGGATATTGGCCACTTCACTCTGAATGGCACTGGCAATAAAGGTGACCGGAATGTGCAACTGCGCCAGTTTTTCGAGGTTTAAATCTACCCGAACCAACTGATCTGGCAAACCCATAATTTCTACATTTTTCAAGAACGGGATTTTCTCGAGCTCCGACTGTAAATCTTCGGCTTTTGCTTTCAGTTTATCGCGCGAGGCATTTTCCGATACCAGTGCTATCTGCAATACATTTACATCAGAAGGGGAAACTTTTTGCACCTCCATGCTATAAATTTCCTGAGGAAGATTGGCACGCTCGCTGTTTACCTCACGTACCAGTTCCTGGTATTTATCGTCGACATTTACGGCATATTTATACTCTACAAAAAGTACAGCCAAGCCGTCGCGGATAGTAGTTTTAATGTTCTTGATATCATCCAGGCCATAGATGGTTTTCTCTAAAGGCTTTACTACCAGCTCTTCCATATCCTTCGGACTTGCCCCAGGATACACCACCACCACAGGATAATTTGGTGCATTCATATCGGGATCTTCCGACCGTGGCATGTTGAATATAGTGGTAATGCCCAGCGCCAACACCATGAGTACCATGATGAGCGTAAACTGGTAGTTTTTTACAGCGTATTCTGATATTTTCATCTTCTTAGCTATGGTTTATATTTCTTTTCCGTCGTAAGGGTGATTTCACAGATTTGAGTGATTACACCGATTTTCAGATTGCTTTCAGCTTTGGTCTTTAGTCCTTCAGCTTATTTTACCACCTTAATCTTCGAACCATCGGTTAAATAAGCACTACCCGAAACAATTAAGCCAGCTGCATTTTCTAAACCTCCGGTAATACTGATTTTATCGTTCTGGATAGCTCCTAACTGAACCTTTACTTTTTGGGCCGTTTTATTATCGTTTGTAATAAAAACATAGCCTTCATTTTCGCCACCATCTAAAAGGGCATCATAAGGAATGGTGTAGCCGCTACTTCTTTTGGTTGGAATAATGGTAGCCTTACCGAACAAACCTGCGGCAAGCCCCTGAATTTTTGCATCGCTTAAACTCAGCTCTACGCCAAAAGTTCCACTTTGGGGGTCGATGCCCTCCGCCTTACGACTTACTTTTGCAGCTAAACTTTTGTCAGGTAAAGCATCCGTAGTAATGGTGGCATCATCGCCTGTTTTTAAAGCTGCCCATTGCGTATCGCTTAAACCAACTTTTAAAATCCATTTACTTTGTTTTGCACCGTTTATTTGTAAAACCGGGGTTCCTGGTCCTACTATCTGACCATCGTTAGCCAGTTTTTTAAGCACATAACCACTGCTTGTAGCTCTGATTTCGGAATAGTTTTGATTAAATTTTACGGCATCCAATTGTTGTTTAGCTACCTGTAGTGCAGTTTTGGCATTTTGCATTTGCTCTAAAGTAGCCACACTATCTTTATACAGTTTGCTTGCCCGGCTGTAATCACGTTCGGCTTTTTGGTAAGACAGGTTAACCTGCTGCACCTGCGCCGAAATTTCCGTCTGATTTACTGTTGCCAGCAACTGTCCCTGATGCACAGCATCGCCTTCTTTCACCAGAATCCGGTTAATGATGCCTCCGTTTTTAAAAGACAGGAAAGTTTCATCGTTGGTGGTAAATTGTCCGGAAGCTGCAATGGCATGACTGGCATCTTCTACCTGAAGCGGCATTACTTTTACAGGAACAGTATCCTGATTACCAACACCGGCAGTATCGGTTTTATGGTTACCGCAGGCACTTATGGTGAAAACCGCAGCAAGCAGGGTTGAGTAAATAAAGATCTTCTTCATAAAATTAATTTATTGAATAGGTTGCGGTTTCGCGTTCCACATCGGCCATTGCCGACAAAACTTTATACCGGTTTATATTAACTAATAATTGGGCCGCTGTGTATTGGTTACGGGCATCGATGGTTTCGATAAATGAGTTTGTACCCGCTTTATACCCTTTTTCAATGAGGCGCTGATAACTGGAAGCCGCCTCGAACTGTTTGAGCGAAGACTGATAAGTTTGGTAAGCAGCCTTTAAATTATTTTGTGCTGTTTTAGCCGAAAGATTGAGCTGTTGCGCAACTAAACTGGCATTTAGCTCGGCATTTTTAAGATCGAGATTGCTTTGCCTGATTTTAAAATTATTGCGGTTTCCGGTAAAAATCGGAATATCGAGCTGCAAGCCAATCATATAATAACGGGTATTGTCGTTAAAATGAAAACCTTCCGATTGTGAGCCCAGATCCACAAAACCACCCAATTTTGGCACTGCAAATTGCCGGTTCATTTTAAGTGCGGTTCTATTGATGCTGATGAGCTGATCTAAAGCCTTTAATTCTTCTCTTCCACCGGTTACCGATAAATCGGCAATGAGTGCTGTGGCTTTGTTCAAATCTGCCTGGTTATCAAAATTTGCATCAATCTTTTCGCCACCATCGCGGTTTAAGAGGAAATTAAAATACATGCAGGCATTGGTTACCTGCTGCTCAGCGGAAACGAGTTGGGCATTTACATTTTCTACCTCGCTCTTTGAACGCAATACATAGGCTGGTAAACCTTTGCCTCCATCGAGTAATTTTTCGTTTACCCGCAAACCTTCGCTGGCCAGTTGTAAACCCGATTTATAAATATCAACCGCCTGCAAGGCATTCTGATAATTGTAGTAGGCCGTTTTAATGCTGCGTACCAAATCGCGTTTGTAAATCTGCACTTCAAATTCCTGCAAGCTTACCTGCTGTTCTGAAATTTGTTTGTTATAACCCAAATCGGTATTAATAATGGGCACCGTTGTACGCACTTTAGCATCATAATAATTCTTGGGTAAGAAGTTGATGCTCTGGTTTTCCAATAGCGGAAAATTATTTGTTTTGGTTAATTGATTCAGCGTAGTATAAACGGGATTTAACAAATCGCCGAGTGGCAGCGGGATGTTACGACCACCATCAGCGGTAGACCATGTGGTAGAAAAAGCAACAGTTGGCAGATATAAACTCCTGGCTGTTTTTAACGCCAGTTGAGCTTTATCCAGCGAAATGTTTTTCTGTTGTAAAACAATGTTGTTCTTAAAAGCTTCGGCAACATAACCATCCAGCAACTGTTGCGCATTAGCCTTCGAAACACAAACCATAACCGAGAAAAACAGCAAACTAAATAACTTCGTTCTCATAATTAACAGTGTTAATTTAATGTTATTTTAAACTATTCAACATAGCGATAAAGCCCTCAAAAGTTTTCTCCAGCCAGTCGCCTTCCTCTAATATATGGGCTTTAGTAGTAGCCATGTGATCGAGGTGCCCCTGCAACTTTAAGCTGCACAAACCATGCATTAACGACCATACATTAAGCGCAAAGGTGGTGGTATCGAAACTGGTAAAGTAACCTGCAGCCTTGCATTGATCAACCGTCATAATTAAGGCAGTAAAGGCTTGCTCGCCCTCCTCCCACTCTTCGTCATGGCAGTGCGCCTTAACAAATTCGATGGGTTCCTTCATGATAAACATGAGTTCATAAAAGTCGGGATTGTTTAGCGCAAAGCTCATATAAACACGCCCCATAGCCTTTAAACGCTCAAAAGGCTCACTTACATGCTGCAAAACGCCAAACTGCGAACCCAATAATTTAAAGCCTTCCTGATGCAGGGCATACATGATATCGGCCTTGTCTTTATAGTACAGGTAAATGGTAGTCGGGCTGAATTCTATTTTCTCCGCAATCTTTCTGATTGAGGTGGCCTCGTAGCCATCCTTTAAAAAAAGTTCCTTCGCCGCATCCAAAATCCGCTGACGTAAATCTTCCTTATGCTTCTCTTTACGCTCTTTTATTCCCATGATAAAACAATTACAGTGCAAACATAATTAACACTGTTAATAAAATGAAATTATTTTAGAAATATTTTTATTTGAGAAAGAGTCGGTTGAAATATTTAAGCCATCAAATACTGAATCCGACACACCATTACACCATTAACTAAATCTTAACCAAAACTCCTATGAATTTAACCCGCTCTTAATCCACCTCCTTTACTCAAACGTTTGCCCTATTTTCTTTACAGAATAATGGAATGGCCTATGTTAAAAAGCAGTATCTTTGCGCAACTCATAAAAAATACACTATGCTTAAAGGATTTTTTAACGTACCTACCCCGGTAAACGAACCCATTTTAAACTACGGACCAGGCAGTAAAGAGCGTGCTCTTTTAAAAGAAGCATTGGCCGAAGCCCGCGCACACCAGCAAGACATTCCGATGTATATTGGTGGTAAGCAGGTTCATACTACCAAAAAAGGTAAAGTTGTTCCACCTCACGATCATCAACATATTTTAGCCCAATACAGCATTGGCGATAAAACGCACATTGCACAAGCTATTGATGCTGCTTTAGCTGCTAAACAAGACTGGGAAAACCTGGCCTGGGAGCACAGAGCTGCAATCTTTTTAAAAGCTGCCGATTTAATTGCCGGTAAATACCGTTATAAATTAAATGCAGCTACTATGCTTGGCCAAAGCAAAAATGCTTATCAGGCAGAAATTGATGCCGCTTGCGAGCTGATCGATTTCTTACGTTTTAACGTAAGCTACATGGCCGATATTTACAAGCAACAACCTCCGGTGTCGCCACGCGGAAGCTGGAACCGTGTGGAGCAACGCCCTTTAGAAGGTTTCGTATTTGCCCTTACTCCTTTCAACTTTACTGCAATTGCAGCGAATTTGCCTGCTTCTGCAGCCATGATGGGTAACGTAGTAGTATGGAAACCTGCCGATACACAAGTATATGCAGCTAACCTGTTGATGGAAATTTTCCGCGAAGCAGGCTTACCTGATGGTGTGGTAAATTTGGTTTATGCCGACGGACCAGAAACCGGTGATGTAATTTTTAACCACCCTGATTTTGCAGGTATTCACTTTACAGGTTCTACCAAAGTATTTCAGGAAATCTGGAAAACCATTGGTACCAACATTCATAAATACAGATCGTACCCACGCATTGTAGGCGAAACAGGTGGTAAAGATTTTATCCTGGTTCACCCATCTGCACAAACTAAAGTAGCCAGCACAGCTATTGTTCGTGGTGCTTTTGAATACCAGGGACAAAAATGTTCGGCAGCTAGTCGTGTTTACATTGCAGAAAGCCTTTGGCCTGAAATTAAAGAACAAATGTTAGCTGACCTGGCTACCTTTAAAATGGGTGGTACAGAAGATTTCACCAACTTTATTAATGCGGTAATTGATGAGCGTTCGTTTGATAAACTGGCTAAATACATCGATCAGGCTAAAAAAGACAAAGGTGTAGAAATTATTGCGGGTGGTAACTACGATAAGAGCAAAGGTTATTTTGTTGAGCCAACTATCCTTGTGGTTGAAGATCCAAAATACACCACCATGTGCGAAGAATTGTTTGGCCCGGTATTAACGGTTTATGTTTATGCCGATCAGGATTTTGATTCGATTTTAGAGGTAATTGATACCACTTCACCATACGCTTTAACAGGTGCCTTAATTGCACAAGACCGTTATGCAATCGAGAAAGCAAGCCATGCATTACGCAACTCAGCTGGTAACTTCTACATTAACGATAAATGTACTGGTGCAGTAGTTGGTCAGCAGCCTTTTGGTGGTGCCAGAGGTTCTGGTACAAACGATAAAGCGGGTTCGATGATCAATTTATTGCGTTGGGTTTCTCCACGTACGATTAAAGAGGTTTTCGAATCGCCTACTGATTACCGTTACCCATTCTTAGCTGAAGATTAATTCAGGCTAAGCATTACATTATAAGAAAACCTCCGGAAATCCCGGAGGTTTTTCTTTTTATTAATGTGTCATCCTGAGCTTGTCGAAGAATCTTTGCTAAATTTCAATGCATCAAGTGAAGGTTACCAAAAATTACCTCTCATCCAAAAATCAAATCACCTTATTATTTACCGCGTAAGAAAGCGCCTCAACAATATTACTAACCCCAAAATTCTCAAATATCCGCCTCCGGTAATACTTAACGGTATCAGGAGATACAAATATTTTATCAGCAATCTGATTAATGGTTAAGCCCTGTGCGTACAAACGTAAAACCTCAAGCTCGCGCTCTGTAAGCTGCGGTTTTACCTGCTTTTTCCACAGCTGGCTGTTTAAGTCCAAATGCCAGATCTGATCGGAGCCCTGTTTATGGATTGCCGCGTTGCCTGCTGTTTTATTAGCAGAAATGGAGACTACGCAAAACGCTTTCCACATTTTCCCTTCTGCATTGAGAAAAAGTGGCGTAAGTTTATGATTGATCAATGTGGATTTGCCGTTTTTATTCTGCAAATGAAAATCGTAAGTGATGCTGTATTGCTTTTTTTCGCCAATGGGCAATTTCTCAAAAAAATCGAATCCGGTTTCGTTAATCAGATCAAGCAATTGCAGATCTTTTTCAGGCACGTTGTTAAAATAAAAACCATACCCCATTTCCATTACTTCGGCTACGGTATGGCCACAAAGAAAAAGCGGATTACCCGATACATATTCGAATTTCATTTCGGCATAATCGATAACATATACGCTTTGGTAAGTTAGCTTTTCGAATGCACTAATGGCTTCCAGATAGTTCTCCAGCTGGAGCTTATCTTCGTAGCTTACCTTTTCTATTTTATTTTTAGTCAGTAATCCTGTATGGTTATCGGCTTTCATGGAACATCTAAAGTAACAAAATTACACTAAAGTGTAGTCTCGAATCGGTTTACATTGCTGAATTTTGTGCTTATTACAATCTCATTATGGCAACCGAAGAATCAACTAAACTAACCCTTACCGAACTCAGTAAAAACAAAGCAAAATTAAAGGCAATACTTGCTGCAGGTGCAATTGTCTGGCTGTTTTTGTTGTTAGCAGTAATATACCTTTTCATATATAAATCTAAATCGGCTATCCCATTTTTACCTATCCTTATTGCTGTGCCGCTTACATTTTTACCGGCAATGAACAGCATGGCTCAGATTAATAAAGAAATAAAATCACGCAATCAAAACTAATTGGCCATGATAGCGATTTGTACCAGCTGCCAGCAGGACATACCCGAAAATTACTGTACCAAATGCGGTGAACCAGCAATCCTTAAAAGAATTGACCGGCAATACATTCAGCATGAAATAGAACATGTGCTGCATTTAGAAAAGGGAATATTTTATACAATTAAAGAATTATTGATCAGGCCAGGACAAACTATCCACAATTTTATATCCAATGACAGGAGCAGATTGGTAAAACCGGTTGTATTTGTTGTTGTAACTTCTTTAATTTATACGCTGATCAATCACTTTTTCCATATTGAGGAAGGTTACTTTAATTTCGACAAAACCACAACTGCAGCCATAAACCCGATTAATGAGTGGGTGCAGAGTCATTATGGTTATGCCAATATGCTTATGGGCATATTTATGGCCTTATGGCTGAAACTCTTTTTCAGAAAATATGATTATAATTTCTTCGAATTACTCATTCTTCTGTGCTTTTTACAGGGAATGGGCATGCTGATTTTTGCCATTTTTGCGGTACTTGAAGGGCTCACCCATGTTCACCTTTTGCAATATTCGGCTATGCTTTTTATGGTTTACTTTTCATGGGCCGTAGGGCAATTTTTCGATAAACACAAATACATTAATTACCTAAAGGCACTTGGCGGCTATATTTTAGGGGTAATTACTTTTACAGGCTGTACGCTGTTGTTAGGAGTGTTGATATACGCGGTTACCAAACATTAAGCCTGCCAGCAGGAATATAAAACCAATCTGTTTTTGCAGTGTTTTGATATAAACACCTCAGCTACAGATCATGGAAAAGCAAAAAGAAAAAAACGAAAATCTCGGCAATAAAAATATCGATAATACGGCTGATAAGAGCAATATGCCCAATCAACAGGTTCCCCGCCACCGCAGCAACGATAAAGAGAAAAAGAATACGGTTGAGACCGAAGCCGGTAACCTGGGCCGCGATTTCGGAATGGGAGATTTTGGTTCTGAAGAAGCCAGAACTGATGCCGAAAAAGGCAATAAAGGTCATGCAGGTAATATGCCTAATACTTCAAAAAAATAAAGCCCGGATAAATCCGGGCTTTCCTAACAACTAAAAAATAACATCTAAAAGATGCTTTTAACTTACCTTAAAAGCAGCCGCCACATCATCAAGACCTGTGCTGGTTACTTTAAGATCTTTAATTAGTCCTGTTTTTAAGCTGTACACCCAGGCATGAACGGCTAATTCCTGGCCATTTGCCCACGCACTTTGTACAATAGAAGTGTTCATCACATTCGATGCACCTTCAATAGCATTTAACTCTACCAAACGGTCGAAACGTTGGTCTTCATCTTTAATGGTAGACATTTCGCGTTCGTGTGTACGATAAACATCGCGAATGTTTCTTAACCAGTTATCAATAATACCTACTTGTTTGTTGCCCAGGGCAGCCTTAACACCACCACAACCATAATGACCACACACAATTACATGTTTAACTTTCAAAACATTAATCGAATAGTCCAGTACCGAAAGTAAATTCATATCGGTATGCACCACCACATTGGCAATGTTACGGTGTACAAAAACATCGCCTGGTTTAGTGTTTGTAATCTGGTTTGCGGGCACACGGCTATCCGAGCAGCCAATCCACAATACCGGTGGGCTCTGTCCTGCCGAAAGTTTATCGAAAAATGAAGGATCATTATCGATCATATCTTTAACCCAGTCTCTGTTACCCTGTAACAGGCTATCGTATGTTATATCTTGTGTTTCAATTGTTTTAGCGCACATAATTATAATTTATTTATATCTTCTTCTACTTTAATATTTAATTTTGGAACAGCGTAATGCTTCTGAATGTTTTCGAGGGTTACAATAATCCCTTTGGTATAGGCATTATGCTTGTAATTGAATATCGTTTCCAAAACATCCGGATCAATAAAACGGGCATTGGTACCATCAATAATTACATCTGTTTCTTTAGGGATATTTGTTAAAACTACCTGTATTGCAGCTTTATTTAAAAAAGAAACCTCTTCGGCCAGTTTAATCCTGATATGCTTTTTGTCGCCTTCGTTGGTAACGCGGTAGAAAAACGGATTACGCATATTGGTACGCAATAAATAGAATACCGAAATTAACATACCGATAGCCACACCTTTAAGTAAATCGGTAAACAGAACGGCTAAAATAGTTACTACAAACGGAACAAACTGATCCCATCCCTTGTGGTACATGTGTTTAAATAAGCTTATTCTGGTTAATTTATAACCGGTCATTAAAAGAATAGCAGCCAAACAAGATAAGGGGATCATATTGATTAATTGCGGAATAAACAATACCGAAAGCAACAACCATGTTCCGTGGAATATCGCCGACATTTTGGTTCTTCCACCTGCATTTACATTGGCCGAACTTCTCACAATTACTGCAGTTAATGGTAAACCGCCCAGCAGCCCGCTGGTCATATTTCCAACTCCCTGGGCAACCAATTCCCTGTTGGTTGGCGAAACACGTTTAATTGGGTCAATCTTATCTACCGCTTCTATACTCAGTAAAGTTTCTAAACTCGCCACTACTGCAATAGTTACAGCCACAATGTAAACATCCTTATTGGCCAGCGCAGAAAAATCGGGCATGGTAAATAAACCCAAAAACTCAGAAAAACCATTTACTACAGGGATTTTTACAATCTGATCGGGTCTTAACTGATAAGCCGTTCCGGAGAAAATAAGGCTTGCAATTACACCCATAACCACTACGAGTAAAGGCGCAGGAATGATGCTAAGTTTCTTAAACTTTGGCCAAAAGAGCAGAATGGAAATAGATAACACACTAATGACTACCGCGGCCAGACTAAAATGGCTGAGTGCAGCAGTTATAGCCGAAAAAGTATTTTCGTGGTCTTGTTGTAAGAATCCCTCGTCGCCACTAAAGTCAGAATCTACGCCTACAGCATGTGGAAGTTGCTTAAGGATCAGAATCAAACCAATAGCAGCTAACATTCCTTCAATCACACTCGAAGGAAAATAGTTACCAATCGTTCCGGCTTTTATTAAACCCAAAATAACCTGCAGTGCCCCGGCAAGAAAAACAGCCAGTAAAAAGGTTGGATAACTGCCCAAAGAGGTTATTGCCCCTAAAACAATTACAGTTAAACCTGCGGCGGGTCCGCTTACGCTTAACTGAGATCCACTAACGGATGCCACTACAATACCACCTATGATTCCGGTGATTAAACCGGCAAACAAAGGGGCACCTGAGGCAAGCGCAATACCTAAACACAGCGGCAAAGCCACCAAAAAAACTACAATACTCGAGGGTAAATCCTTCTTTAAATTCTTTTTAAGAAAATATTTCTTCACATCCGTGCCTGAAAAGGCCGGGTTAAACTTTTGCATAACAATAAAATTATCTGGTAAATTTTAACGAATAAAATCGTGTGGAAAACCAAAATGCTATAACCTGACCACTACCTAAATGCAGCCTGCATCAGGTAATGTAAAATGGTTTATCCTGAAAAAACTAGATAAAGTTAGGTGGAGGTGTTGGAACAGTTGGGTGATATGGATCTACATACCGCTTAAAATGCTCTATAAAACTGCTCTTCAAAAAGAAATGGCTTGAAGAGAACTCGTAAGCAAAAATAGGATGATTAAGTTCGATAAGTTTGAAATCGGTAAATTTCGCAGTGTCTTTGGCGGCATCCTTTCCGCCTTCATGCTCTAACTCAATTTGCATGATTACTGCGTTCATAATTTCCTTATCAATGCTTGTACAAAATACCGGCGCACCAGAAATGCCCATCTTCGCCATGAAGATAAACATGAATGAGGCAACGATTAAATATTTGTACTTCCTTAAAAACATCGATTGATTTCTAATCTTATTCTAATGTGATGTTACAAAAATAAACGGATATTTGGTTTTTCAATGCTTAAAGCTGTAAAAAAAATGTAATATACTAAAAATTGACGGCTGTTTTGTCGTAATCTTAAACCTTACAGACTTTAAAAACCTGAAGATTTAATTATTCTTCAGCCCAAAACAACGCTGGCATTTCTATAAAATTACATGCTCCTACCCTTGCAATACCGGCGTTAATTTTTAAATTTAAAATCTCATCGTATGGCAATGGATAAAAAAATAGCATTACTTCAGGATAAAATAAAACAGGCAAACCTTGGCGGCGGACAAGCCAGAATAGACAGTCAGCATAAAAAAGGTAAACTTACCGCCCGCGAGCGGATTCACTTTTTATTAGACGAAGGCAGTTTTGAAGAAATTGGTATGATGGTTACCCACCGAAGTACCGATTTTGGTATGGAAGCCGAAAAATACCTGGGTGACGGTGTGGTTACCGGCTATGGCACCATAAACGGACGCTTAATTTATGTATTCTCTCAGGATTTTACCGTGTTTGGCGGATCTTTATCCGAAACACATGCCGAGAAAATCTGTAAGCTGATGGATATGGCCATGAAAAACGGCGCACCTTTAATCGGCTTAAATGATAGTGGTGGTGCGCGTATCCAGGAAGGTGTGGTTTCTTTAGGTGGTTATGCCGATATTTTTTATAAAAATGTTCAGGCATCAGGGGTAATTCCTCAGCTATCGGCCATTATGGGCCCATGCGCAGGTGGTGCGGTATATTCGCCTGCCATAACCGATTTTATTTTGATGGTTGAAAATACCTCGTACATGTTTGTTACCGGCCCCAATGTAGTTAAAACTGTAACGCACGAAGAAGTAACTTCTGAAGAACTGGGCGGCGCAAGTACGCATGCAACAAAATCAGGCGTTACGCACTTTGCCTGTGCCAACGAAATTGATGCCATTAACCATGTAAAAAAATTGCTCAGCTATATGCCTCAAAACTGCGAAGAAATAGCCAGTCATTTGCCTTACCAATCTGCTGATGAAACCCGCCCGGAACTCAATAACTTTATGCCGGAGAATGCTTCGCAACCTTATGATATGCGCGAAGTCATTTCAACCGTGGTTGATCCTGATAGTTTTTTAGAAGTACATGCCGCCTATGCCGAAAATATTGTAGTGGGTTTTGCCCGATTGGCTGGTCGCAGTATCGGTATTGTAGCCAACCAACCTGCCTATTTAGCTGGGGTATTGGATAGCAATTCTTCTAATAAAGCTGCCAGATTTGTTCGCTTTTGCGATTGCTTTAACATTCCGCTACTGGTATTTGAAGATGTACCAGGCTTTTTGCCTGGAACCGATCAGGAATGGAATGGCATTATTAACAACGGAGCTAAGTTATTGTACGCCTTTAGCGAAGCAACCGTCCCACGCATTACCGTAATTACCAGAAAAGCTTATGGAGGCGCTTACGATGTGATGAACAGCAAACATATTGGAGCAGACATGAATTATGCATGGCCAAGTGCCGAGATTGCGGTAATGGGTGCAAAAGGTGCTGCAGAAATTATCTTCAAGAGAGAAATTACCGCATCAGAAAACCCCGAAGAAAAATGGCTGGAGAAAGAAAAACTTTACTCTGATATTTTTGCCAACCCTTACCGCGCTGCCGAACGTGGTTTTATTGATGAAGTAATTGAGCCAGCCCAGACCAGGGCAAAGTTGATAAAAGCTTTTAAAATGTTAGAAAATAAGGTTGTCAATAATCCGAGGAAAAAACACGGAAATATACCTTTGTAAAATAGTCCATCGTCATAAGTCCATCGTCTGATAATACATTCATACAGATCCTTTAGGCTCAAGACATAGGGCTTAAGATTTAAGACTAATGGAGATTAATCAAAAATTATCAAGAACCGACATTATCCTGATGGCCTTTTGTACAGGCCTTATTGTTGCCAACATTTATTATTGCCAGCCTCTGGTCGTATTAATTGCCAAAGATTTTAACCTTACCGAAACAGTAGCGGGCCGGATTACTTATCTTACCCAAATTGGTTACGCTTTAGGACTTTTTCTGCTTGTACCGCTTGGCGATATGTTTGAGCGAAAAAAACAGATTCTCCTCATTACTGGCCTTGCTATTTTTGCTCTGTTACTCGCTGCCGTTTCGCACACTTTCTTTGTGCTGGAAATTGCCTCTGTACTCATTGGTGCCTGCTCCATTGTACCGCAGCTTATTTTACCTTTGGCAGCAAACCTGAGTAGCGACGAAAACCGGGGCGCAAACATTGGCATGATTATGAGCGGTTTGCTGGTGGGCATCCTGGCATCAAGGGCCGTTAGCGGAAGTATTGGCTATTGGTTAGACTGGCGGGCAGTTTATTACATTGCCGCAGCCATTTGCGCTTTATTAATCATACTCATGGCCAGGCGTTTCCCCCAGAGTTACCCTAACTTTAAAGGTACCTACCGGGAATTAATGCGCTCTATGTTTGGCTACATTAAAAGCCAGCCTGCTTTAAGAGAAACCTCCATTATTAACTTTTTAGCCTTCGCTATTATCAGCGCCTTTTGGACCACCATGGTATTATTCCTGGCCAATCCGCCATTTAACTTTCAAACCTTACAAATTGGTTTGTTCGGTATTGCCGGTGCTGCAGGTGCTTTAGCGGCGCCGCTTGTTGGTAAATTAAGTGATGGCGGCAATCCACGTAAAAACCTGATGATAGGCTTTATCCTTCAGCTTGTAAGTATGGCCCTGTTTTATTTCACAGGCAGTCATTTATACTTATTTATCATCGGGATTATATTAATTGATATTGCGCAGCAGGCCATTCACGTAACCAACCAAACCCGCATTTACACCTTAATACCTGAAGCCCGAAACAGGTTGAATACCATATTTATGTCGGTAAGTTTTATAGGTGCAAGTTGTGGTTCAGCTTTAGGTTTATGGCTCTGGGGACAGGGTGGCTGGGCTTTATTCTGCTACGGCATGACAGGTATTACCATAATCAATATCCTGATCTATAAATTTTATGGGCAAAGAAAGTTTACCAATGGTTCAAATTGAGCAGATATTCCCGTCGCTAACCTGGCGTATCCGTCACGAAGCCATGTATCCCGATCAGCCTTTTGATATTGTTAAGCTGAAAGATGATTTTGAGGGCATTCATTTTGGGCTATATGCCGATCATAAACTAACCGGCGTGGTTTCGCTGTTTTATGAAGGCGATGTTTATCAGTTCAGAAAACTAGCGGTACTGCCATCTGCACAAAAACTAGGTTATGGCTCGCAATTGATGACCTATATGATTGATTTTTGTAAAATTCAAAAAGCGACAAAACTATGGTGCAATGCCCGTGTACAGGCTAAAGAATTTTATTTTAAATTTGGCTTCCACGAAACCGATAAAGTCTTTTCAAAAGATGGAAATGATTTTGTGATAATGGAAAAAGAATTCACGCATTAATTGACAAAGATAGCAAAACGCATATCGCCATGCGCTTTGCAGTTTGCTATAAAACAAATATCCTATGGCTAAGAAAAAAGACGACGACAAGAAAAAACATGTAAGTGTAGTCACTAAAAAATCGTTACAGTTTTTAGAAGAATACATCAATAACCCTGCTCCTACCAGCTACGAGTGGGAAGGCCAGAAAATCTGGTTAAACTATTTAAAACCCTATATCGATGAGCATTTTATTGATAATTATGGTACGGCAGTAGGCGTAATCAATCCGAAAGCTGCTTACAAAGTGGTAATTGAGGCACATGCCGATGAAATTTCGTGGTATGTAAACTATATTACTGCTGACGGTTTAATTTACGTAATCCGTAACGGTGGTTCAGATCATCAGATTGCACCTTCAAAACGGGTAAATATCCACACCGAAAAAGGTTTGGTTAAAGCTGTTTTTGGCTGGCCGGCTATTCATACCCGTCATGGCGAAAAAGAACAAGCCCCTGAGCTTAAAAACATTTTCTTAGATTGTGGCTGTACCTCAAAAGAAGAAGTAGAAAAACTGGGGATCCATGTGGGTTGTGTTATTACCTACGAAGATGAGTTTATGGTGTTAAACGACCGTTATTATGTTGGTCGTGCATTAGATAACCGTGTAGGCGGTTTTATGATTGCCGAAGTTGCCCGTCTATTAAAAGAAAACAAGAAAAAACTGCCTTTCGGCTTATACATCGTTAACTCGGTACAGGAAGAAATTGGCTTACGCGGGGCAGAAATGATTGCACAACGCATTAAACCTAATGTGGCCATTGTTACCGACGTAACACACGATACTACCACGCCAATGATTAATAAAAATACCCAGGGCGATTTATCTGCAGGAAAAGGACCAGTGGTTTCTTATGCCCCAGCAGTACAAACCAATCTGAACAAATTATTGATCAAAACGGCTGAGAAAAACGATATTCCATTTCAGCGCCAGGCTTCATCACGCTCAACCGGAACGGATACTGATGCATTTGCCTACTCGAATGGTGGCGTACCTTCGGCATTAATCTCTTTACCGTTACGCTACATGCATACAACTGTAGAAATGGTGCACAAAGAAGATGTAGATAATGTAATCAGCCTGATTTACCAAAGTTTATTAAACATAAGCGATGGTCAGGATTTCAGGGAATTTAAATAACAGATTCAAGAAATAAATTTACAAGGAGTTAGGTCTTAAACTTAACTCCTTTTTTTGTGCAGTAAGAAATTGAACTAACTTGATAAGGGCAATTGACTTAAAACTTACAGGATTACACTTTTTTATATTATTGCCCAAATTATCTCTACATTGTTTTAATTATATTTATCAGATAGTTTATTCAATTTTATGAGATTAAACCATAGGACACTGGATCTTTCACTAATTTGCGACGGGCATTGGGATGTGGTTTTTAATCAGCTTGGACTGGGTTTTTGGGAGCTAAGTTTGCCAACATGTACCCTCCGATCGAGCACATCATTTAAAAAGATTTTTGGCTACCCGGCCGATAGGGTCTTAACTTACGAAACCATATTGGGCTTAATCCTGCCCGAAGACCTGGACCGTGTTCAGGATGATATCGAACTAACCGTATCTAACGAGCAGGGTATTTTTCATTCGGTATACAGAATTCGCCGTCCGGATGGAGAAATCAGGTGGCTCAGAGCAGACGCGATCATGTCGCAACCCGACGGCGAATCTTTAAAACTGGTAGGCACTACATTAGATATAACCGATATGAAGAAATAGTATTTCTTTTATCAATTATTCTGCTTTTAAGGTGATCCAAACCGGGCCATGATCGCTGGTTTTTTCCCAACCTCTTACCTCCCTGTCAACTCCTGCAGAAATTAAGCGCTCACTGGCCGTTGGACTCAGCAAAAAATGATCGATCCTTAAGCCTGCATTACGGCCATAAGCATTACGGAAATAATCCCAAAAGGTATAAATGGTTTCATCAGGATATAACTTTCTAATGGCATCTGTCCAGCCCTGAGCCAATAAATTTTTAAAGGCCTCACGCGTTTCCGGTCGGAATAGGGCATCTTCTACCCAGCGCTCAGGCTTATAGGCATCCAGCTCAGTCGGAATCACATTATAATCGCCTGCTAAAATTACAGGCGTACCACTTGCCAAGAGTTTAGCCGCATGCGCTGCAAAACGCTCAAACCACTGTAATTTATAATCGAACTTGGGTCCGGGTGCAGGGTTGCCATTGGGTAAATAAAGGCAACCGATAAGTACGCCATTTACAGTTGCTTCGATATAGCGGCTCTGTAAGTCTTCCGGATCGCCATCTAAACCTCTCCTTGATTCTTTTATCTCTAAATTCCTGGCCAAAATAGCTACACCATTCCAGCTTTTTTGCCCATGCCAGATGGCGTTATAACCTGCATCCTTAATGGCCTGTTCCGGAAATTTTTCTTCAGGTGCTTTTAATTCCTGCAAACAAACCACATCAGGCTGTGTTTCTTCCAGCCAGCGCAATAAAACAGGCAAACGGCCATTTACGCCGTTTACATTATAAGTAGCTATCTTCATGTTATAAATCTCTGTAATAATATTTGAAAACAGAACCCTTGCACTTAATTTGTTTCAAAACCTTTACCTTTTTAAATACTTTTATTTAAAATAATTAAAGGTAATTTAAATTTTAGCACTTATCTTGCGCGTTAATTCTAATTACACCACTCAATACCTATGCCGAAAGCAGTTTTAAACGTCCCGTCTGCCGAACCCAAGGATATCCGTTGGTTTTATGACAAGTATGCCGCCATGCTGCTTGGTTATATTAATGGCATTGTTCAAGATCACCGAAAATCGGAAGATTATCTGGTTTCCATTCTTACCGCTTTTACAGCAGAATTTGGAACAACTGAAAAAAGCCAGCTGAGCATTTGGCTGGAGCTGCGCCAATATGCACAAAGCAAACTGGCAGTGCTTACCGAAAAACATCATTCCTTAACTCCGGCTCATGTAAACAGCAATGGAAACCTGGATTTGTTAGACGATTTGCAAAAACAAATTTTTTGTGCAGTATATTATCACGGAAAATCGATTTCGCAACTGGCTACCGCCTTTAGCAGCGAAGAAGATGAAATCCGCAATCAATTGAAACGATCAATAGATAAAATGAGGAGGAGCCGTGGAAATTAAAAGGATTATAGAAAGTGGTTTAATGGAAACCTATGTAATGGGTATTGCCACAGAAGAAGAGGTCCAACAGGTTTTATTGCTAAAAAAAGAATATCCTGAATTTAAGGATGCACTTGAAAACCTGGAAATGGATATGGAAGTTCTGGCACAGGGAATGGCTATTATGCCTCCCGCCGGTACTCTTGAAAAAATTGAAACCGAAATAAACGAAATTCAGCGCCGTAGCCAGGTGGTGCAAAAAATTGTAGTTCCAAACACCGGATCAGAAAGTGGCAGGGCCGACAAAGAAGAAAAATACATTGAAGTAGAAGCTGAGTCGAATCAGATGCGTGTAAATAAAGCCTGGAAATGGGTTTTTATTGCTGTATTTATTTTAGGAAAGGTATTTTTGGCCGGGGCTATATATTTTTATCTCGAAAACAGGCAGGCCCGCGAAGAGATAAAAGAGTTAAAATTAGAATTGAAACAAAAAATAAAATAAAAGGAGGTTTATTTTAACCGAATTTTAAAACCAATACTAAACTGAAATGTTTAGTTGTTTGATTCATTCATGTTTGAGCGCATGTTTGAGTTTAGATATAGGGATAGACTAATTAGTCTGTCCCTTTTTTCTTCACCATGCTTTTTCGCTCAAATCGCTTTAAGCCACCATATCAGCCTTATAATTTTTGAGCATCTTTTTTAAGAGTCCCCTGGCCACATGTATTTTGGTTTTTACGGTACCCAGAGGTATATCCAGCTCTGCAGCGATTTCATGGTATTTATACCCTTCAAAATATCTGCAAAAACAGAAACGGCAATCTTCGGGCAGGGCATTTAACGATCGCTGAATATCTTCCATCATAAACTTGGCACTTCCAGCGTTAGCTGAGGCACTTGGTGCAAGTTGTACGGATGTTAAATCTTCTTCCTGCTGTATCATTTCATTTTTGCGTTTCACCTTATAATAATGGTTTAGAAAAGTATTTTTTAAAATGGTAAAAAGCCAGGCTCTTACATTACTGCCCAGTTCGAACTTCTCCGAAAAGCGAAAAGCTTTCATAAAAGTATCCTGAACTAAATCTGCTGCATCATCTTCGTCACGTGTGTAAGCCAAAGCACGGTCAAAAAGTGGCTGCCTGTATTGGTAAATGTCGCAATTGAAATTTAAGGTTTCCATACTTGTTTTTGGGGATGGTGTAAGTACTGAACAAATACAGCAGCATTGTGTTATTTGTAGAAATACCCGATTTTTTACGGTTTATTTAAAACGGCAAAAAACAGCCCCAAAAATGGCCTGAATTGCTAGGCAACATAGCCGTTTCGCATGGCAAAACGTACGAGTGAAGCCGAGTTTTTGGTGCCGGTTTTACTAATCAGCGCCTCTCTCTGGCTCTCTACAGTGCGCCTGCTCAGGTACAATTTATCAGCAATTTCCTGGTTGGTGAGCCCATCTGCAATGAGCTTTAACACGTTAATTTCGCGTTCAGAAAAGCTGATTCCGTTGCTCATATTTTGGGCCAGCATGTTAAGTTGATTGTTGAAACGTTCCAAAATTGAGATACATAAATCAGAAGAAAGGTAGCGTTTTCCTTTCATTACATGTTGCAAACAAAACAAAAGTTCGTCTTCTTCAATATCTTTGGACAGGTAAGCAAAAGCCCCTGACGTAAAGGCATTTGAAGCATATTTTTCATCGTCTAAAATCGACAAAACAACCACTTTTACCGGGTATCCTTTTGCTTTTATGGTACTGGTTAGTGCTATGCCGTCGAGCTTTGGCATTACAATATCTGATAAAATAATATCAGCTTTTATTCCCTTTTCAAGAAGATCCAAAACGGCTGAACCATCTGATACTTCTGCTATAACTTTGATGCCTTCATATTTTTCAATAAGTGCTTTAAGTGAAGCCCGGATAATATTGTGATCATCCGCAAGAATAATGTTAATCATAATTCAAATATAACTTACGGTATTTTAAAATTAAAAACGCCTACTTCGGGAGCTCAATATAGAAGGTGGTTCCGACACCAACTTTACTGGTAAACCAGATTTTTCCCCGATGTAATTCTACAATGGCCTTAATTATGCCCATCCCAAAACCACCCGATTCTTCACCCTTCAAACCCGACCGCAAGGTTTGGGGTAAATGATCAAAAAGTCCTGCCTGAAGTTCTTCCGGAATCCCGATACCATTATCAGTTACACTAATCAGCACTGTATTTTCATAGGCTTCGGCATGCAAACCAATAAAACCATCCTCGGCGGTAAATTTTAATGCATTTGAGATGAGGTTATTGATAACCTGCAGAAATTTCATGGTATCTAAACGCAGGTAAATGGTTTCTGCCGAACTGGTAAACTGTATGTTTTTTGTTCTGCCCAGTTTAGAGCGTTTGTAAAAACGAACTACGTCTCTTAGCTCCCAAACCAGATCGGCCCGCTCCTTTCCTATTTCTATTGCCGATGATTTTAAGAACTCACGGTTAATCATGCTTCGAACCAATAACAGGTTGCGTGCGCACATATCTTTAATGAAAGCCAAAGCTTCCATTACTTTCAAATCACCAGTATTGGTCAGGCTGTTTTCTATTGATGAAGCTGCAAGTTTTATCATCCCGAAAGGCTCTTTTAAATCGTGGGCCAAAACTTCGAGGGTAATATTCTTACGGGAGTTAATCTGCTCAATATGAATTTTATTATGCCTCATTATTGTAGTATCTTCTACAATACCTAATAAATATAAGCTTGTGCTATCTGTGAGGGTAAAAACGCTTGTACGCAGGTACTTTTCGTAGTCATTAAACAATAACCTGAATTCGTATTTCTTTTCAGTTTTACTTTCCAGGCTTTCTTCATAACACGATACCACGTGATCGGCATCTTCGGGATGAATATTTTTTAAAAGCAGGGCCGGTTTTTCAAAAATATCGTCAAGAGGTAACTCCCAAAGTTTAGCAATTGAATCGTTGAGATAGACGAACCGACTCGTCTTAAGTTCAAAAATAAAATATCCATCGGCAGATAAACTGCCTAGCTGACAAAAGATAGCTGTATCGATTTGAGCCATAGTGTACTAATTGGATGATTACCGGGCGTTGAGGAGACACTTCCTCATGGTATAATTACAAGACAAACACTAAGCTGGCTAAAAAGTTTTTACCCGATCAAAAAGACCGGGTGAGAAAAGATCTGATGTATTTTTGAGATATTAACATTTTCCACAGGATGTGCATAATTATTTCACATTTCAAAACCAACAATTGCTTAAATTGTTATCATAATAACACGACAAAAAAGTCCTGTGAGCGGGAGATCCGCGGAGGGCAGGCACACCATAAAAAGACCAAAAATCTTTCATCAATAGCCATCAAACCGGTGGCTATTTTTTATTGAGGATCGGGCACTATTTTAACATTACTTTTTTACCCGTTTTGGCCGAAATTTTAGCAGCCTCGAGAATTTTGACTACGGTTATGTTATTCTTTAGTGATGACAAATCATTACCTGGATCGATATCACCTTTTAAAACAGCCGACAAATAGCTTAAATGATTAGCGTACACCGGGGCTAAAGGTTGCGCTTTATATACCTGATAATCGCTTTTACCCTTAATTTTACTCCTTAAATCTTTTTCATTAACCGCCTGAAGGTACCCTGTTGTACCAAACACTTCCATATCTTTAATGCTAAAAGGCCAGTTCCATGAGGCTTCTATAATTCCGGTAGCGGTTGGGTATTCAAGTAAAATGGTGGCCTCATCATCAACTTTCGGGTAAACATCGGGTTTAATCTGATGCGTGATGGCTGTAACTGAAATGGGCAATTGTCCATCCATTAACCAGGTCATAAGGTTAGCGCCATAGCAACCAAAATCAACCAGTGCACCTGCTCCGTTTTTATCCGGATCGGTTAACCAGCTTAAAAATTCCTTGCTTACCCCTATTTCTTTTGGACCCTGATGCCCATCGTGCACAATTATTTTACGCAATGGTCCAATACTGTTGGCAGTTTTAATATTTTTATAAATTTCCTGATTACTTGGGTACCAGGTTGTTTCGTAATTGGTGAACACCTGCACCTTATACTTGCTGGCCAGGGCGGCTATCCGTTCGGCTTGTTTTACCGAAACTGCTAAAGGTTTTTCTACCATTACGGGTATGCCCAATGGTGCAGCTGCTTCTACAACGGCCAAATGATCGCTTATGGCATTATAAGCCAAAACCACATCCGGTTTTTTACGGCTGAGTAAATCGGTAAGGTTCTGATAAAATATACTATCTGGTATCTTATAACGGGTTTTAAACCTGTTTACCAGTTCGGGATTACTTTCGGCAATGCCAATGATATTCACTTCGGCCTTTTGGTAACTGTTCATGATTAGGTAAACATGATCATGATTCAGCCCGGCAATGGCCACATTTAATTTTTGCTGCGCGTACACAGAAAGAGAAACTGGTAACAGACAAACGATAAAGCTAAGGGTGCGCAACAGCGACCTGAAAATGCAGTAAGATACCTTGATCATATTTTTCTAAATTGATAACCACCAAATTAGAAATTTATGAAGGGCTTAATACAAACCATTTAAAATATTACAAGTTCGGGATAGGGAGATGGAAAAGAAAAAACTTAAGGGACGATTTAGTTCTTCATTTAATAAAACATTACAACTTAAAGTGTACTGATGATGCTATTGGTACAAAAATGTTTCAGATCTTCTGTTCCTTAACGGAAACTCTTTGCTAACCTGATCATTTTCATGTGCTTCTTCTGTTACTAACAAATCGTTGTACTTTTCTAATAAGTGAATGTACTTATTCATCCAAAAATATACAGAATTTGAATCTGAACTGCTTTGTTTGCCGGTTTCGGCAGTTTGGCCTGTAGGTTCTGAACTGTACTTGGGAAAGGCTTCCGGAAAGGATGAAGAAAGATCCTGACCTAATAATTTGCCCACCTGCCAAATTACTTCGTGTCCAATTCTGTCTTGGCCAAACCAGTTGTAAATTGTTCTGCGGCTTACATTAAGCTTCCTAGAAAGCTCACTGATGCCCATGCGATCTCTGCGCACTAAGCGCTCAAGAATTTCTCCTTGTTTTAGTAGTGTTGTTGTCATTGAGATAATTAATTTTTAATTAAAAAATAATTAAATCATATATCGGGGACGATTGACAGGTTAAATGTAAGAATAAGTGTGTAACGTTGTATAAAAAGTGTTGATTTTTTGACATTTGTCAAATTACTTCAGCAAAATTGTGTGAAGTAAGTGTTAACCTTCCCTTATTTATATTCAATATAATAATAAACAATACATTACCTGTAAAATATTAGTACTCATACTGTTTCTTAAGAATGGAAATTAGCTATTAAACCCTTATATTCATCATAAAAAAAGATATGGCACAGAATAAAACCACCGAAAATGAGTTAAGTGTTACTGACTTTATCAATACCGTACCAATTGAAACCAAACGCACAGATTGTTTTGCCTTATCGCACATTATAACCGAAACAACAGGCTTTAAAGCTAAAATGTGGGGCACTGCTATTGTTGGTTTTGGAAGCTATCACTATAAGTATGAAAGTGGCCGCGAAGGTGATGCTCCCCTGGTTGGGTTCTCGCCGCGTAAAGATGCCATAGCACTTTATCTATCAGCTCATTTTAAAAACCGCGATGAGCTGCTGGCCAGATTTGGCAAACATAAAACAGCCAAAGCCTGCGTTTATGTAAAAAAAATGAGCGATATCGACATTCCGGTACTCAGGGAAATGATCCTCAATTCTGTAGCACATATCCAAAGCTTGTATCCTTAAGCTTTTCAAAATGCTGGTTAAGGCTAGCCAACCTTCATGGCTTTATTAAATGATGTAAATAAGAAGTTACGCTGTACATCCTTATTTTTTACAATATTTGATCATTCCTTATTTCGAACAAACTAACTGGAAATGATTAAAAAATTACACCTCTATTTATGGATAGCGGGGGCCTGCATTTCACTGCAAGCAGCTGCGCAGGATGCGGTAAGTTACCGAACCCCGCCAAAAGAAATTGCCGATTTATTGCTGGCCAAACCTACGCCAGGTGTGAGCATAGGCGGCAAAGCCGAATGGATCTTATTCAGCGAACGGAATTCTTATCCATCGGTAGAAGAGCTGGCCATGCCAGAATATCGTATTGCCGGTTTAAGGCTAAACCCCAACAATTATTCGCCGAGCAGGCAAACTTATATTAATAATTTTAGCCTTAAAAACATCAAGTCTAACCAGACTTTTCCGGTTACAGGCTTGCCCACACCTTTGTTTGCAGGCAACGTCAGCTGGAACCCATCTCAAAACAAAATTGCCTTTACGCAGACCACACAAAAGGGAGTTGATCTGTATATAATTGATCTGGCAACCAAAAAAGCGACAAAAACCAATAAAACCTATTTAAATGTGGTTTTAGGAAGTGGTATTACCTGGTTAAACGATAATACTTTAATTTACCGTACCGCAACCAAACCTGCAAGTGCAGCACCGGCCAAACCATTAATGCCTAAAGGGCCAACCATACAACAAAACCTGGGTAAAGCAGCACCGAGTGTAACTTATCAGGATTTAATTAAATCGCCTTTTGATGAGCAATTGTTTGAGTTCTTTGCTACTTCGCAGCTGGTAAAAAATACTGCAGGGACAGAAACGCCCATAGGCAAACCTGCTATTTATGGTTCAGTTAGCTTATCGCCAGATAAGAACTACATGCTGATTGAAACCATTCGCAAGCCATTTTCTTATCTGGTTTCGGCATTTGGTTTTCCATCAACTGTTTCCATTACCGATTTAACAGGTAAAACGGTTAAAGTAATTGCCGAACTTCCCTCATCAGAAGGCACGCCATCAGGCTATGATAATGCCCAAAACGTACCACATGGGTTTGACTGGCGCGATGATGAAGCGGCAACACTGGTGTGGTCTAAACCTTTAGATAGCGGCTTAATTAAAAAAGACGTTCCTTATCACGATGCCGTATATGCCCTAAGTGCACCATTTACCGGCACAGAAAAAGAACTGTTTAAAACCAAAACACGTTTCCGCGGTATACAATGGGGCGATGCTAACCTGGCCTTAATTATGGAAGGCCTGCGCAGTAAGCAAACCATTACTGTAAGCCGTTATAACCCAACAACTGGTGCTGTAGAAGAATTATACAGCAGAAACCAAACCGATGCCTATGGCAATCCGGGTTCTCCGGTAACGGCTAAAAATAAGTATGGCCGTCAGGTGATTAAAACTGTAGATAACGGTACAAAATTACTGTTGAATAACCCGGTTGGCTCTTCAGAAAAAGGAGATTTGCCTTTTCTGGCTAAGTTTGACCTCGCTACTAAGAAAAATGAAATTATCTGGCGCAGCGCCGAAGGAACCTTTGAGTATGTAAGTGAAGTAATTGATCCTGACAAACTGGTGTTACTTACCCGTAAGGAAAGCCAGAAACTGGTTCCCAATTATTTTATCAAAAACCTGATACTCCGCGTTGCCGACAGGCCGATAACGGATTTCAGCAATCCATATCCATCTTTAGCAGGTATTACCAAAGAAAAGATTTCGTACAAGCGTGCCGATGGAGTTGATTTAACGGGCGATTTGTATTTACCAAAAGGATACAACAAGGAAAAAGACGGTCCTTTGCCTGCTTTGATCTGGGCTTACCCACGCGAATTTAACTCTGCTGCAGATGCAGCTCAAATCCGTGGATCGAAAGATAAGTTTACCACCATTAGCTGGGCTTCGCCTATATTTTGGGTAACCCGTGGTTATGCTGTTTTAGATAATGCCGAAATGCCTATAGTTGCCAAAGACGGTAAAAAACCTAATGATACTTTTGTAGATCAGCTACAGTTAAATGCCGAAGCGGCCATTAATAAACTGGCAGATTTAGGTGTAGGCGACAAAAAACGCATGGCTGTTGGCGGCCACAGTTATGGTGCTTTTATGACCGCTAATTTACTGGCCCATACCAATCTTTTTGCAGCAGGTATTGCGCGTAGCGGTGCATACAATCGTACGCTAACCCCTTTTGGCTTCCAAAACGAAGAACGTACCTACTGGCAGGCGCCTCAATTGTACTATGAAATGAGTCCATTTAGTTATGCAGATAAGATTAAAACACCTTTGTTATTAATCCACGGCGATTCTGACGATAATCCCGGCACCTTCCCGATTAACAGTGAGCGTTTGTTTAACGCCATTAAAGGAGCAGGTGGCACTACCCGTTTTGTATTTTTACCTTACGAAGCCCACAGTTATCGCGGCAAAGAAAACCTGTTACACATGTTGTGGGAGCAAGATCAATGGTTAGAAAAATATGTAAAAAACAAAAAATAAATTTCTCTCTACCTTTATCGATTAAAGTGCCTCCATGTGAGGCACTTTTTTTGTTATTTTTTCCCGTGGTGTCAGATATTTCTATCTGACACTGATCACATTCCAAAATCCAATATTTCAGCGACCATCTGTCAGCTGGTAACAACTGACAGCACATCTAAGAATACTCCTGTCCTCGCGCATCACGCCAAGCTCATTGTCCTCTGCACCTTGCTCAATGCCATTTCGCTTTAAAACCTTACATTTATACTATATCATTGAACATTAGCCCTACTTATTTGTTAAGCCATTATGGACTACATAGACTATTATAAAATTCTCGATTTAAAGAAAGATGCCACAACCGAGGATATTAAAAAAGCATATAGAAAATTAGCCCGGAAACACCATCCCGATCTTAATCCAAACAACGAGGAAGCCAACAAAAAGTTTCAGCAGATTAACGAAGCCAATGAGGTGTTAAGCGATCCTGAAAAGCGGAAGAAATACGATAAATATGGCAAAGATTGGCAACATGCCGATCAATTAGATGCCCAGGAACGGCAACAAAGGCAATATCAATCGCAAGGTGGAGGTTACGGTAGTAGTAGCTACAGTGGTGGATTTGACGGAGGAGATTTTTCCGATTTCTTTTCATCAATGTTTGGTGGTGGTGGCCGAAGTAGCAGGAATTCACCTTTTAAAGGGCAGGATTATAATGCCGACCTGCAGTTAAACCTGCTCGATGCCTACACTACCCACAAGCAAACATTGACCGTAAATGGCAAACAGGTGCGGATTACCATCCCTGCGGGTGTAGAAAACGGGCAAAAAATTAAATTGCCGGGCTATGGTGCACCCGGAGTAAACAATGGCCCTCCAGGCGATTTATACATCAAATTTAGCATAACCGATGATCCTAAATTTAAGCGGAAAGGCAACGACATTTACATACAGGAAGAAATAGATTTATACACGGCCATATTGGGTGGCGAAAAAATTATAGATACCCTGAATGGTAAAGTAAAATTAAAAGTACCGGAAGGTACGCAGCCCGATGCCACTTTACGTTTAAAAGGAAAAGGTTTCCCGGTTTATAAAAAGGAAAACCATTTTGGCGATTTATACATCAAATGGCAGGTTAAATTACCTACCGGGCTAAATCAGGAGCAAAAAGAACTATTCGAAAAACTCTCTAAACTTTAAACATCATGGAAAATAAGCTAATTCCAGTCGAAGAAATTTGCGCTTATCATCATGTAGAGATTAATTTTATCCAGTCTCTCGAAGATTTTGGTTTGATTCATACCACTATAAAAAAGGAAGCAACCTTTTTACCTATAGCAGAATTAACAAAACTAGAGCAATGCCTGCGCCTGGCCCAGGATTTAGAGATCAATCTCGAAGGCATTTATGCCGTTTCACATCTGCTCAATCAGGTACAGGACATGCAGGATGAAATACAGGCGCTTAAAAACGAAATTAATTATTATAAGCAACTTAACCAGCAACATTAATCAACCGTTTGTGCAGAAATTTGCATTAAAAGTGCATACCAAAACACAACCTTTTTAAGATTAGTTTCTTAAATTGGCGGTCTAATTTTATAAAAATGAGCGATTTGTCTTCAAAATTCATCGAAAAAATAAAATCATCCTATGCCCCAACGGGTTCGTACATTTATTTAGGCGCCGGAATTTTAGACGGACAGGTTTACAGTGAAGCCGAGGTTAATTTATCATTAAAAATGATGAACAGGCATGGTTTAATTGCTGGTGCAACGGGTACAGGTAAAACCCGTACACTGCAGTTACTTGCCGAACAGCTATCAGATGCCGGCGTTCCTGTTTTTATGTTAGATGTAAAAGGCGATTTATCCGGATTAAACCAACCCGGTACTGTTAACCCCAAAATAGAAGAAAGGGCACAACAGTTAAACAAACCTTTTAGCCCGACCGGCTTTCCTATCGAAATTTATTCGCTTTCGGGCAAAATGGGGGCACAAATGCGGGCTACCGTATTGGAATTCGGGCCTACCCTGCTTTCCAAAATTTTAGATTTAAACGACACCCAGGCTGGCGTTATGGCCGTTATCTTCAAATATGCCGATGATAACAAAATGCCGATTATCGATTTAAATGATTTAAAGAAACTCGTTTCTTATTTATCTGAAGGTGCTGGTGCAGCTGAAATTAAAAGCAGTTATGGCAGCATTTCTACAGCTACATCGGGCACTATTTTAAGAAAAATTGTAGCCATTGAACAACAGGGCTTAGGTGGCATGTTCGGCGAAAAATCTTTTGATATTGAAGATCTTTTCGAACGTGTAGATGGTAAAGGAACCATCAGTTTATTAAATATTGCCGATGTTCAAAACCAACCTGTTTTATACTCTACCTTTTTATTGAGTTTACTGGCCGAGCTTTTTGACACCATGCCCGAGGTTGGCGATCTGGATAAGCCTAAACTTATTTTCTTTTTCGACGAAGCCCACCTTTTGTTTAAAAACTCATCAAAAGCTTTCTTAGAGCAGGTTGAAACCATTATCAGGTTAATCCGTTCAAAAGGGATCGGGGTTTTCTTCTGTACACAAGCCCCTACCGATGTACCTGAAAGTGTTTTAGGTCAACTGGGTAACCGTGTACAACATGCTTTAAGGGCATTTACGCCAAACGATGTAGATGCTTTAAAGAAAACTGTAAACACCTACCCTAAATCTGATTTCTACGAAATAGACAAAATTTTAACTTCGTTAGGTACTGGACAGGCTTTGGTTACCGTACTTAATGAGAAGGGTATTCCGACAGAAGTTTCGGCTACCATGCTTACACCACCAAGGGCAGTAATGGGGCCGCTTACTGCTGCCGATTTTGATCAGGTGGTGCATGCCAGCCCAATGTTTACCAAATATAAAGACCCAATAGACCCGGAAAGTGCCTACGAAATATTAACCAAACGCATTAACGAACAAGCTGCTGCTGAAGAACAGGCGAAGCAGGAAGTAGAAGCGCAAAAACAAGCCGAAGCAGAAAGTAAACCTAAACCTGGCGAAAAAAGTCTGGTAGAACAGGTAATGGGTGCTACCATTACCCGCCAAATCGGTAAGGAAATTGTACGTGGTATATTTGGCATGCTTACCGGTAAAAAAACAAGATCAAAGTCTGGCGGCGGACTCTTTGGGTTCTAAAAAACAAATAATTAAGTTTATAAACATTCAAATTGCTATTTTCGCACCATGAGCTGTGCAGGATTTTAATGCTAATCACCTTTATCCCTAAAATAAATTAACAATAAATAGATGAAACCCACCCTATTAATATTGGCTGCTGGTATGGCAAGCCGCTACGGAAGTATGAAACAGATTGATGGCTTTGGTCCGAACGGCGAAACCATTATTGATTACTCCATTTATGATGCAATTAATGCTGGCTTTGGCAAAATTGTATTCATCATTAAAGAAGAGTTTGTAACGGAGTTTAAAGCTATTTTCGAACCAAAACTTGCCGGAAGAATTGAAACTGATTATGTTTTTCAAAACTTCGATTTAAAACAGTTTGGTATTGAAGAAGAAATATACAGAGAAAAACCATGGGGTACCGCACACGCCATCCTTTCGGGTAGAAATGTAATTAAAGAACCTTTCTGCGTAATCAATGCTGATGACTTTTATGGTTATGATGCCTTTAAAAAAATGGTTGATTTCTTAACTACCGAAGTTACCGATAGCAACTACTCCATTATCGGTTATCAGGTAGGCAATACACTTTCTGAGTTTGGCGCAGTTTCGCGTGGGGTTTGTAAAGTAGATGCTGCCGGCAATTTAGAAGAAATTGTAGAGCGTACCAAAGTTTACCCGAAAGATGGCAATATCTTTTATGAAGAAGATGGCGAAGAGTTCCCGTTAAGTTTTGATACTCCTGTATCGATGAATTTCTGGGGTTTTACACCTGCTGTTTTCAAAATTACTGAAGATATGTTCAGAGAATTTGCAATGGCTAATAAAGATAAACCTAAAGCAGAGTTCTTTATCCCCTTAATTGGCGAAAATCTGGTAAAAAGCAATACTGCTACCTTTAAAGTTGTACCAACTACCAACAAATGGTTTGGCGTAACCTATAAAGAAGATAAACCTTTTGTTCAGGATTGCATTGACCAATTGGTTAAAGACGGAACATACCCTGAAAAATTATGGGACTAAATTTAGCTGACGAAGTTTTAGAAGCTTACGGATACGCTAAAGAGAATATTACGATTACACAAATAGGTACGGGTTTAATTAACCGTACTTATTTGCTTTCGCCTTTTACTGAAGAGCATAAATACATCCTTCAGAACATCAATACTGAGGTTTTTACTTCACCACAAACCATTGCCAGCAACCTGCGGGCAATAGCCGATTACCTGAGTTTTGCTTACCCCGATTATCTTTTTATTAAGCCTGTTGCTACTACCAAAGGCGAAGAGATGGCTTATATCCAACACGAGTACTGGCGGATGCTTCCTTTTGTACCCAACACCATCTCTTTAGATGTTTTAGCAGATCCAAAGCAAGCTTACGAAGCTGCCAAACAGTTTGGCAAACTGAGCAGGTTACTCGATAATTTCGATGCCAGTAGTCTGCAGCCAACTATCCCCGGCTTTCACGATCTGAGCTTGCGTTACCAGCAATTTAATGAGGCACTTAATCAGGCTAATGATGGCCTAAAGCATGAGGCAGCAGCACAAATTGAAAATGCGATAAACCACAGGTACATTTTAGATTACTACCTTTCTTATACCCACCGGAAAGATTTCCCAAACAGGGTAATGCACCACGATACCAAAATAAGCAACGTTTTACTTGACGATGAAAGCTATGAGGGTATTTGTGTGATTGACCTGGATACCATTATGCCCGGTAAGTTTATTTCTGACCTGGGCGATATGATGCGTACTTATCTATGCGCATACTCAGAAAACGAAACCGATTTAACCAAGATTAAAATCCGTTTGCCTTATTTTGAGGCCATGATAAAAGGCTATTTAGCCGAGATGAAAAGTATTTTAACCGAAACAGAAAAAGAGCTGATCTTATTCTCGGGTAAATACATCATTTACATGCAGGCCCTGCGCTTTTTAACCGACTTTTTAAACGACAATAAGTACTATCCTACCGATTATCCCGCACAAAACCTTGATCGGGCTAAAAACCAGTTTAAATTGCTTTCCGAAATCGCCGTAAACGAGAAGGAATTGCAGGATATTATAGAAGATAATTTGGTTTAGATATTATTCGTCACCCTGAATTTATTTCAGGGTCTTAATTGTTGAAAAGATGCTGAAATAAATCCGATACCTATCGGATCAGCATGACGATAGCAACATATAAACCTCCGCTATTCAAACCATCCCCAAAAGCATTACCCTCTCTTTCCTAAACCCGACAGCAGCGACAGCTCCGATTTTTTTATGAGGGCTATAGCGAGTGGCGGGGCTACATTTTCCGAAAAGTACAGAACCGTCCGTTTTCATATTATTTTGAACCTTATAAGACATTTTAAATACTTTCCCAAACCTCGCAGGTTTTTAAAACCTGCGAGGTTTATTGATCTAAAGCAAAAAAGCGTTCCTGAAATAATCAGAAACGCTTTTATTTTATGCTCCCAAGACTCTCGACTCAGGACTAAAGACTCAAGAGACTTATTTCTCTTCTTTTACTTCTTCAAAGTCAACGTCAGTAACGTTATCGCCACCCTGAGCTTGTCCGTCAGTTTGTGGTTGTTCACCACCCTGAGGCTGCTCACCGGCTTTGTACATTTCTTCTGATGCTACGTTCCATGCAGCTTGTAATTCAGCCGAAGCTGCATCGATATCTGCAAAGTTACGTGAAGAGTGTGCTGCTTTTAATTTCTCTAAACCAGCTTCGATAGGTGCTTTTTTATCAGCAGATAATTTATCACCAAATTCTTTTAACTGTTTCTCAGTCGAGAAAATTAAAGCATCAGCTCCGTTAATTTTATCAGCTTCTTCTTTTTGCTTAGCATCGTCTGCAGCATTAGCTTCAGCTTCTTCTTTCATTTTTTTGATCTCAGCATCAGTTAAACCTGAAGATGCTTCGATACGGATTTTTTGCTCTTTACCAGTAGCTTTATCTTTAGCACTTACGTGTAAAATACCGTTAGCATCAATATCAAAAGATACTTCTACCTGAGGCACGCCACGAGGTGCTGGTGGAATACCATCTAAAATGAAACGGCCAATTGTACGGTTCTGAGCAGCCATTGGACGCTCACCTTGTAAAATATGGATTTCTACTGAAGGCTGGTTATCAGCTGCAGTTGAGAAAGTTTCCGATTTTTTAGTTGGGATAGTTGTGTTCGACTCAATTAATTTAGTCATTACACCACCCATAGTTTCGATACCTAATGATAAAGGTGTAACGTCTAATAACAATACATCTTTCACATCACCGGTTAATACACCACCTTGAATGGCAGCACCAATAGCTACTACCTCATCAGGGTTAACACCTTTGCTTGGCTCTTTACCAAAGAAAGCTTTAACGGCTTCCTGAATTGCAGGGATACGTGTAGAACCACCTACTAAGATAATTTCGTCGATATCGCTTGTGCTTAAACCAGCGTTTTTCAATGCAGATTTACAAGGATCGATAGTACGTTTAATTAAGCTATCAGCCAATTGCTCAAATTTAGCACGTGATAAAGTACGTACCAAGTGTTTAGGGCCGCTAGCGTCAGCAGTAATGTATGGTAAATTAATTTCAGTTGAAGTGGTGCTAGATAACTCGATTTTAGCTTTCTCAGCAGCTTCTTTTAAACGTTGTAACGCCATTGGATCTTTAGAAAGGTCCATGCTGTTTTCTGATTTAAACTCTTCAGTTAACCAGTCGATAATGATGTGGTCAAAGTCATCACCACCTAAGTGTGTATCACCGTCAGTAGATTTTACTTCAAAAACGCCATCACCCAATTCCAATACAGAAACGTCATGTGTACCACCACCACAGTCAAACACAACAATTTTCATGTCTTTGTGTGCTTTATCCAAACCATAAGCTAAAGCAGCTGCAGTTGGCTCGTTAATGATACGTTTTACAGATAAACCTGCAATTTCACCAGCTTCTTTAGTAGCCTGACGTTGTGCATCGTTAAAATAAGCAGGTACAGTAATTACCGCTTCAGTAACTTCCTGACCTAAGAAATCCTCAGCAGTTTTTTTCATTTTCTGCAAAATCATTGCAGAAATCTCCTGAGGAGTGTATTTTCTGTCGTCGATTTCAACACGTGGAGTGTTGTTATCGCCTTTTACTACTTTATAAGGTACACGTCCAGCTTCTTTCGCACTTTCGTCGTAGCTGTTACCCATAAAGCGTTTAATCGAATATATCGTTTTGGTTGGGTTGGTTATAGCCTGACGTTTAGCAGGCTCGCCAACTTTACGCTCACCGTTTTCTGCAAAAGCAACAATAGACGGTGTAGTACGTTTACCCTCACTGTTTGCGATAACTACAGGCTCGTTGCCCTCCATTACGCTCACGCAAGAGTTTGTTGTTCCTAAGTCTATTCCAATAATTTTTCCCATTGTATTTTTATTTTCTCTTTTTAAAAGTATTATAATTTCTACTCCTATTAAACAATGCTTGTGCCAATTGGTTTTTGGCAGATAATATGAACAAAAAACTGATAAAATGTAAAAAAGAACCAGACTTGATACTGACAGCATGACAGAAAAAAAGCGAAAAGACTAAAGACTAAAGCTGAAAGACTAAATTGAAAAGCGGACGATCAAAATAAATTCTTAAAATCATTAGAAAATTAAAGCCAATAGTTCTTCGGGAGATTCAGCCCCGTGCCAAAGGTACTCCTTTGGAGCTATCCGCTTTATCCCGATTTTACATCGGGATGCCTGCTCCTATCTGGTTCAGGTCACAACAGCACTCAGGCCTGCCGGACAGAGCGCATAAAACCTAACCGCAATGAAAATGGATTGGGCTAAATGCGGCCAATGTTTTATATCTTTAATTATCTAAAAATGGTGTAATCATATAATCTAACAATAATGCAGATAGCAGCACAAATCATGATCGGGCTTGTTGCCTTTATTCACATTTACATCCTTTGGCTCGAAATGTTCGCCTGGACAACCAAAGCGCCTAAGGTTTTTAAAACCATCCCTAAAGATTTATTTGCCCCGACCAAAACACTTGCTGCCAACCAGGGCTTATACAATGGCTTTTTAGCAGCAGGTTTAATCTGGTCGCTATGTATAACCGATCACCATTGGCGCCTATATGTAGCGATATTCTTTTTAACCTGTGTAATTATTGCCGGTATTTATGGTGCTGCAACAGCCAGTAAGAAAATTTTGTATGTGCAATCCATCCCTGCACTCATTGCTATTATTTTATTGCATTTGTAACCCTGTCTTAGCGGCTGGTGTCCTCACCAGCCGAAATAACTGGTCCTATTGGTTGGTGTCGCACCAACTAAAGCTTTAAATCCAACGCTCATTAACTAATCAATGCAAAAATTATCCGCTCTCCTCCTCTTATTTACCCTGTTTGGTTTTAAGCCTGACGCAAACAAAAAAATAAGTGCCGATAAAATTAATGAGGCCTTAGCTTTCTGTAAGAAAAATAACATGGATACTTCTATTGCCATTATGGTTGATATGAGCATCCATTCCGGTAAAAACAGGTTCTTCGTTTACGATTTTAAACAGAAAGCAATTACTGTAGAAGGCTTGTGTGCCCATGGCGTTGGTGGCGGCAGCACGCCTACCAAAGTAATTTTCAGTAATAAAGTGGGGAGTTATTGTACTTCATTGGGAAAATATAAGGTAAAGGGCCGTGCATACAGCAACTGGGGCATTAATGTGCATTATAAAATGTATGGCATGGAAGAAAGCAACAACAATGCCTTTAAAAGAATTGTGGTTTTACATTCGTATAGCCCCGTGCCTGATCATGAAATTTATCCGCAAACCCTGTTTGGCCAAAGTGCTGGCTGCCCGGTTTTGGCAGATGCTGTAATGCGAAAAATAGATGCATTGTTAAAAACTAAGAAAAAATCAGTACTGTTATGGATTTATTCTTAGTGACCAACTAAACAAGGCGATCGTCACCCTGAACTTGTTTCAGGGCCTATCTTGCAAAGAGATTTATCTTTTAAGTCGGTGAGACATTAATCAATAGCGTTCCATTTATTTTTCTAAATGTAGGATAGATGCTGAACTAAATCCGATAGCTATCGGATCAGCATGACGATGAATTTTGTTAAACTACAACTCCAGCAACCTTTCCAAATGATGGTAATCAATGCCAAAATATGCTTTGCTCGCTTTAATCTTCTCTAAAATCTCTGCTTGCTTTTCGCTTTCAGCTTTGGTCTTTAAGCTTTCTGCTCTCTTTACCCCTACTACAAGCACATTCTTCGGTGTATGCGCGTCGGATATAAACTCGAAAACCTTGGTTTTATAGCCAAAATATTCTAAAATTAAAGCTCTTATTCCATCCGTAACCATCTCTGCCTGGCGTTCTAAAAAGATGCCGTATTTCGTTAAAAAAGAAACATCATTTTTCGCTTTGTTTTTCTCCATTTCCCTGCGGATTTGTTTGTGACAGCAGGGTGCAACCACAATCAGCTCAGCATTGGCTTTAATACCTTTAAAAATAGCATCATCGGTCGCAGTATCGCAGGCATGTAGCGCAATCAGCAAGTTTACATCGTTTGCCTGATAATCTTCAATAGTTCCTTGTACAAAGCTCAGTTGGGCAAAATCAGATTTAGCGGCAACCTGATTGCATAAATCGACCATATCCTGGCGGTATTCTACGCCAATCACTTCCGTTTCCAGTTGCAGAACCGAATGCAGGTAATCGTAAAGTGCAAAAGTTAAATAACCTTTACCAGAGCCCATATCGGCAACCTTTTTAATGGTGCCTGCAGGTAATTCCTTAATTAAGGCGCTTAAAATCTCGATATAGTGATTAATCTGACGGAATTTATCCTGTGCATTTTTAAATACCTTTCCTTCCGCATCGGTAATTTTCAATTCCGTTAAATAAGGTTTCGAATCTGCCTTAATCAATCTCACTTTTTCCTGATCATGGCTGGCCGATGGCACCGCTTTACCCGATGCTTTGCTCTCTCTGAGCACCACTTTCCCGTTATTCAATTCTTCGAGAATCAGATCTTTTTCGGTGGTAAATAAGGTGCCTATTTTAAAGCCATTATCCAGGTAAGCCGTAACTAAACTAATGGCTTCATCCAGATTATAGTTTTTAACCACATCTCGGGTTTTATAACGATAGGTAAAAGCCAGTTTATCTTCGCGTTTAATCACCACCCTACGCATGAGGATTTGCTTTAAGGCTTCTTCTGTTCCTTTATAATTGCCAAAAGAAACCTTTACAAAAGTTCCGGCATTGAAACTTGCTTTTAAAGCGGCAATAAATTGTTCGGTATGGGCAGATACTGGCATTGGTAAAGTTTAAGCTGCAAAGATAATCAAGTTTACGGGCTAATGCATAGCCTTGAAATAATGTAACAATAGAGCGACCATACATGGAATTAATGGAAGAAGTAAAATACAAAAATGGGAATACCCCCTCTTTGAAAACCGCTGAGGCTGAATTAAACAAATGAATGACGTAATACGATTTAGAAACACATACAGCTTCATTATCTATATTGATTCCAAAGAAGACGATCGCTTTTATTTAAAAAAATTAAACTTTAGATTAGATGTATTAAACATCTAACCATTTTACATGAGTGACTTTCAGATAAAGAAATCGCCTACCGTTTACGATGCCATTATTGTTGGTTCGGGTGCCGGTGGCGGAATGGCTGCATACGTATTGGCACATGCAGGTCAAAAAGTTTTATTGCTCGAAGCCGGCCAAAACTTCGATCCACGATTAGATTCACACCAGTTAAAATGGCCCTGGGAGTCGCCCCGCAGAGGAGCAGGTACAGTCCGCCCCTTTGGCGATTTCGATGCTTCTTACGGCGGCTGGGAACTGGAAGGTGAACCTTATACCCAGAAAAACAAAAGTGAATTCGAGTGGTTCCGCTCGCGTATGCTGGGTGGCCGTACCAACCACTGGGGAAGGATTTCTTTACGCATGGGGCCAGACGATTTTAAACCTAAGGATGGCTTAACCGATAGCTGGCCAATTACCTATGCTGATGTAAAGCCCTTTTATGATAAGGTTGACCGCATGATTGGTATATACGGTACGGTAGAGGGCATAGAAAGCGAACCTGATGGAATCTTTATGAAACCACCAAAGCCGCGCTTAAATGAATTATTCATTAAAAAAGGGGCTGAAAAAGCAGGTGTAAAGGTAATTGCCGGGCGCGGTTCGGTACTTACAGAAGCATTGCCTAACAACAATGATCGTGCACCTTGTTTTTACTGCGGTCAATGCGGCAGAAGCTGTAAAGTTTACGGCGATTTTTCTTCATCATCATGTCTGGTAAATCCGGCTATAAAAACAGGTAACCTTACTGTAATTACCGATGCCATGGTACGCGAAGTAATTACCGATAAAGATGGTTCGGCAAAAGGTGTTTCGTATGTAAACCGCAAAGACCTGCAGGAATATCAGGTTAATGGCAAACTGGTTATTTTAGGTGCCAGTGCCTGCGAATCGGCAAGGATCTTATTAAATTCAAAATCAACTTCGCACCCTAATGGTTTAGCCAATAGCAGCGGCGTAGTAGGTAAATACCTGCACGACTCTACTGGAGCCAGTGTATCGGGTTTTTTACCGCAATTGATGGACCGGAAACGCTACAACGAAGATGGTCTGGGTAGTGTACACATTTACTCGCCGTGGTGGCTGGATAACAAACGCTTAAACTTCCCGCGTGGTTACCACATCGAATATTGGGGCGGCATGGGTATGCCTGCTTACGGTTTTGGAGGTGGCGTTGCCGAAATGAATGGCATGGTACCTGGCAGAGATGGCAAAATGAAAGAAGCCGGCGGCTACGGAAAATCGTTAAAAGATGATTATCGTCGTTTTTACGGTACTGGTGTAGGTATGGCTGGTCGTGGTACGGCAATAGCCAGAGAAAGCAATTATTGCGAAATCGATCCGAACATGGTAGATAAGTATGGTATTCCTGTTTTAAGATTTAACTATAAATGGGATAAAGATGAAATTCTTCAGGCCAAGCACATGCAGGAAACTTTCTTAAACATTATGAAAGAAATGGGTGCGGTGGTCACTTCTGAAATACAGGGAGGTGATACCAATTATGGCTTATTGAATCCTGGTAAAATTATCCACGAAGTTGGAACCATACGCATGGGCGATGATCCTAAAAAATCGGCACTGAATAAATACTGCCAGGCACACGATTGTAAAAACCTGTTTGTGGTAGATGCAGGTCCGTTTGTACAGCAAGGCGATAAAAACGCCACGTGGACTATCCTGGCACTTTCTATGCGTACTGCCGAATACATTTTAGCTCAAAAGAAAAAACAAAACATTTAAAAGAATTACAACATGAACAGACGTGATTCCATAAAAGCATTGGGTTTAACCGCCATTAGCACCGCAGTGATCCTGGAGGCTTGTAAGCAACCCGAAAATAAAACAGAAGCGGTTGCAACCGAAGAAACAGCAAAAGATGCCGGCAGGGAGCAATGGGAAGTAGACCGTGATAAAAACCTGAAAGCAGAAACATTTTTTACCAAGCACGAGATGGCAACGATTACGGTTTTAGCTGATATCATTATCCCTAAAGATGATGTTTCCGGCAGCGCATCGGATGCCAAAGTACCCGAATTTATCGAATTTATTGTAAAAGATATTCCGGAGCACAAAGTACCTATGCGTGGCGGCTTAAAATGGCTGGATGTATATTGTTTCAATAAATTCCAGAAACCGTTTATAGAGGCCTCAGCCGAGCAACAGATTTCAATTGTAGACGAAATTGCCTACCCTAAAAAAGCCAAACCGGAAGTAAGGGCAGGCGTAACATTTTTTAACCGCATGAGAGATTTAACTGCATCGGGCTTTTACACCACCGAAATGGGCGTTAAAGATATTGGTTATGTAGGTAACGCACCAAACCAATGGGCGGGCGTGCCTGCCGATGTATTGAAGCAATACGGCATGGAAAATGTGAAAGTATAATTTATCCATTAAAAAAATAGGTCAGGGTTTAAACCCTGACCTATTTTTTTGTTATCGCACCGGTACGTGTCTCCACGTACCGAAAATTACATGTCCAAATGCATGGTTCGTGCAGACACAAACCATGGCACGTAGTATTACTCCACAATCAGAATCAAACCTTTTCCTTTTTCAACGGGAACCGATTTTCCATCCGCATAATTACCCGCCGTTTGAAATTTATCAATTGCCGGAGCGGCTATTTTAACCCTGGCAGCATCCAGTCCTAATTTTGCCCAATCAATAGTTAAATTAACCTTTGTATCGCCTTCGGCCCAGCTGGCTAAGGCCACCATGGTTTTTCCTTGTTTTTTGTAAACGGTAGCTAAAACTTTTGGATTATCTGTTTTAACCGGGCAGTTTTCGCTCCAATAACCAATCATTTCAGAACCTTTAATTCCGAAATTATCCCAGGCTTTCCACAGCGGTCTTGGGTCGCTCTTCTCCGACCAACCTAAACGGCTTGTCATGCCATAAATCATCCCACGCCATGGATTTCCATCATCCTGCAACATTTCGCCCATTAAACCAAATGGAATACCACTCACTTCGGTTAAGAAGAAATCGGGGTTGTTTTTTTGATAATCGAAATACTCGCCAAACCATAAACGGTTCAGGTAAGGGAAATGCTCCATGTATAAAATGGCGCTGTTGTTAAAACCATCGCTCTTGTTGTACTGGTTGGCCGAGTGCAGATCGATAATGCCCGGATGGTCATTTTGGGTTAATACACGCTTAATCCGCTTCATCGTAACACGGTCGAAAGCCACATCATCTAAATAAACACCATCAATACCTACGTTATTTACCAGCCAGTTCATCCCCTCCACGTAGTAATTGTGCCAACGGTTCATTCCACTGTTAATTACAGCAGCATCTTTAATTTCGGGTACAAACCAGGCGGCAATGTAATTAGAATCTAAATGCTCCTGTAACCAGCTAAATCCTCCCCCCTTTCCAGGCGAATATACTTCTGTACCCAGGCTTCTTAAAGCAGGTAATTCATAAGCGTGGTTAGAAAGCTCACGAACGGTATTATAGATTTTAACCTTCAAGCCTTTGCTGTGTGCATCGTCGATATAACTTTTCATCTTTTTCCATTCGATAAACGGATAATTGATCCACGGGTTGATCGGCGTAGCATGGTGGATATTTACCACACTTGCACCAGCAGTTTTAATGGCATCTAAATCGCCATATTTATGGTAAAAACGGTTATCCCATTGAAAATCGGTATCGAGCAAGTGAAAAGGCGTAATTAACAAGTTAAAATTGTAATACAATACATCGCCTTTTTTCATGCTTCTTGCACCGGTAAAGTTATCGGCCAGCATCGAACTGCCTTTAACATTAATCTGGATTCCACCTTTATCTTCGTTACCCCACGATTTAGGCAACAATAAAGGCTTCTGCAGGTAAAAATTGGTATTTAACGGACGAACATAGCGCTCATCTCTTAAATTGTAATACAGGCCGGCATTTACATTACCTATCCAAACGGCATCCTGGTTTTTATTGGCTACATCCCACTTCCATTTAACAGTATCTGGTCTTATACCTCCTTTTTCTCCCAATCCCATCAAGTATTTGGTCGAACCTTTATCAAACGGGATATGAAAATCGACATTGCTGAAATCTACATCTTTTAAGGCGGTAACCTTAACCACATAATGCACGTAACCATCAAATTCCAGGGCGCCTTCCAAATCCATTTTCAAATTTTCGGAAGTACTGGTGGCTGTCCATTTTACAGTACCTGCCGCTTTGCTGGTAATCTGCAAATTAGCAGGAACAAATTTTTCCTGTGTTTTTGGGGTATTAAAAAAGTGAAAGTGAATGGGTTCAGCTAAAATGTTGTTAGGCTTGTCGGTATAAGCCGTCATTTCGGCGTTAAAGAAAGTCTGGATTTGCTTAGGGAAGCCATCTGCATTAATCTCAAATTTACGACCTAAAAGCGAAATTACATTTCCTGCAACTGTTAGCGGCGTATAAGGTGCAACTACTGTGTTGGGTTGCGCCAAGGTTGAATTTAACCAGGTTAAACGGGTTTGTTTATCGGGCGATCCTACACCGTTATCGGCTAAAACCTGGTTGCCAACTGTAATTTTAGCGGCAATTACTTTCGATTTACCATTGGCTTTAACTACAAAATTACCAGTATATGTACCTGCAGCTGTAGCTTTAGGGATGTCAATGGTAATCCACATCGGCTGAACCTTACCCGAAGCTACATTCACCACTTCTACCAGCGGTTTATTGTCATAGCTTGTTCCTTTGGTATTTAAACAGTTAATAAATTTCGATGAGATAACTTTTCCAGCAGCTGTTTTTAGATCGCCAAAGCTTACAGTTAAATTGTTTAAGTCTTTTAAGGCAAATACCCCGAGTTGAAAAGCATAATTTTCCCCTTTGCTTGCTGTACCTGTAAAAGTACTGGCAGCTCCTCTCTGGATCCAGCGGTAAGGTAAATCGCTTTGCATTTTGATTGGAAACATCCTGTCCTCAGGAAACACCACAAAAGCATCTGTAGCGTATCTGGCTTTAACTACCGCTGTTTCTTTCGCTGTAGCAATCACTTCCATTGGATAGAAACTATTAAAGGCATCAACAGACTGGATCTCGACTACCGAAGTATTTACAGTTGTACGTTTAGCCTGGTTTAACCAGTTCTGATCAACCGGCTTTGGTTTTAAATAAACACCTTTAGGATAATTGCTTCTACCCTCGTTTTTATAAGCCAGGTAATACACATAGTACTTTCCTGCGCCTGAAGGCTGAAAATAAATATCAGCACTTTCGCGGTTTAATTTATCAGTACCAAAAATGGCTACATTTTTACCATTTGCATCCTGAATGATGAGTCCCTTCGTTTCCGGATGTTCATCTCTTCTGCGCCAGTCAATTTTGGCATGTGCAACTTTGCCCGTACCCGAAAATTGAACCACTGCCCTATGGTTACCCAGCGAATCGGCATTCCATGAGTTGTTGCCATTGGCATATTTTAGTGTTTGTGCATGGAGAGCTGACTGCCACAAAAGGCAGGAGAATAGAAAAAACCTAAATTTCATGTTTAATTTGTTTGAAGCTAATTTATGCATAGCTGCTTGAAATAAAACCATGTAATGAAAAAATGAGACAAACGTTTGATCAAATTTACCCGTCATTGCGAGGAGGAACGACGAAGCAATCTTACAACGATCGCATTAAGATTGCTTCGTACCTCGCAATGACGATCAAAAGCATATAAAACAAAAAAGTCCTGCTCTTTCGAACAGGACTTTTTTTATTTTAAGGTGAATAAAATTATTCGCCTTTTGGTTCTTCAGTAGCTGGAGCTTCTTCAGCAGGAGCAGCTTCTGGTGCAGCCTCTTCAGCAACCTCAGCTTTCGCTTCAGCAGCTTTTTTAGGAGCAGCAGCAGATTTGCTTCTACCACGACGAGTAGTTTTCTTCTCTTCTTTAGCTTCTACTTCTTTACCGTAAACTTCGTTATAATCTACCAGTTCAATTAAAGCCATCTCAGCGTTATCACCCTGACGATTGTTTAATTTAATGATACGAGTGTAACCACCTGGACGGTTAGCAACTTTCTCAGCCACTTCGCGGAACAAAATAGTGATTACTTCTTTATCCTGTAGGTAAGAGAAAACTGTACGACGTGAGTGAGTGGTGTCATTTTTCGCTTTAGTGATTAATGGCTCAACATAAGTACGTAAAGCTTTAGCTTTAGCTAAAGTTGTAGTAATTCTTTTTGCTTTAATAAGTGAAGTAGCCATGTTAGCTAACATCGCTTTTCTGTGGCTGTCGGTTCTGCCTAAGTGATTAACTTTTTTACCGTGTCTCATTGTTCTTGGATTAAGTGTATACCGTCTCTGTCTCAGAGGGAATTATACACTGTTATAAATTATTTTATTCAACGCTTAGCGCTAAGCGCATGGCGCCATGCTTTTTACTCTTCGTCTAATTTAAATTTAGACAGGTTCATACCAAATGATAAACCTTTTGATTTTACAAGTTCCTGAATCTCTGTTAAAGATTTTTTACCGAAGTTTCTGAATTTTAACATATCAGCAACATCGTAAGAAACTAAATCAGCTAAAGTGCGGATATCAGCAGCTTTTAAGCAGTTTAATGCTCTAACTGATAAGTCCATATCTACCAATTCAGTTTTAAGGATTTTACGCATGTGTAAAATTTCCTCGTCAACTTCTTTAGTTTCTTCTTTAGCCTGAGATTCTAATACTAAATTCTCATCAGAGAATAGCATGAAGTGTTGGATAAGGATCTTAGCCGCTTCTTTTAATGCTTCTTCAGGATGAATTGAACCGTCAGTAGAGATATCCAATACTAATTTTTCATAATCCGTTTTTTGCTCAACACGAAAGTTTTCGATCGTGTATTTTACATTTTTCATCGGAGTATAAATCGAATCGATCGCAATAACACCTACAACAGCATCAGCAACTTTATTTTCTTCAGCAGGTACATAACCACGTCCTTTATTGATGGTTAATTCCACTTCCAAAGTAACAGATTTATCCATGTTGCAGATTACGTGCTCAGGGTTTAAAACTGTAAAGTTGTTAGAGAATTTAGTGATATCACCAGCTTTGAACTGATCCTGACCATTAACGATGATGAAAACTTTTTCAGAATCACCTGAATCGCCTGTTTTCTTAAAACGAACTTGTTTTAAGTTCAAGATGATATCAGTTAAATCTTCTACAACACCTTTCATGGTAGAAAACTCGTGAGAAACGCCTGAAAAACGAATAGTAGTAATAGCATAACCTTCTAACGAAGAAAGTAAAATTCTTCTTAAGGCATTACCAATTGTTACACCGAAACCGGGCTCTAAAGGACGAAATTCAAATGTGCCATCGAAATCAGTTGATTTCTGCATGATCACTTTGTCAGGTTTCTGAAATGCTAAAATTGCCATTTATAATTTTTTAAATTCGTTATTGAATATATAGTAACAAGAAAAAAGTTAATTACCCTTTTGAGGTAATTAACTAGCTTATTTATTACTTTGAGTACAACTCGATGATTAAGTTTTCCTTGATGTTTTCAGGAATCTCATCACGTTGAGGGTAAGTTAAGAATTTACCGGTTAATTCACCAGCGTTCCACTCTAACCATGCGAACTTGTTAATTGTTCTGCCTGCAACTGAGTTACTAATTGATTCTAATGATTTAGATTTTTCACGAACAGCAACCACATCACCAGCTTTTAACTGATATGAAGGGATATTTACAACTTCACCATTCACGGTTACGTGTTTATGGCTAACTAACTGGCGTGCACCAGAACGGGTTGTTGCAATACCTAAACGGTATACTGTGTTATCTAAACGTGCTTCTAATAACTGAAGTAAGTTATCACCGGTAATACCAGCACGAGAAGATGCTTTTTTAAACAAGTTACTGAACTGCTTTTCTAATACACCATAAGTATATTTTACTTTTTGTTTCTCCATTAACTGGATTGCATACTCAGATTGTTTTCCTCTTCTTTTAGACACACCGTGTTGTCCAGGAGGATAATTTTTTCTGTCTAACACCTTATCAGGACCGAAAATTGGTTCTCTGAATTTACGGGCGATTTTTGATTTTGGGCCTGTATATCTTGCCATTTTTTTTCTGTTTTTAAAGTATCATCCAACCTGTAGCTGGAGATTCTTAGCTTTAAAATTAATTAAACTCTTCTCTTTTTAGGAGGACGACATCCGTTGTGAGGAAGTGGAGTAATATCTTTGATAGATGTTACTTCAAGACCTGCTACCTGTAAAGTTCTGATTGCAGATTCACGACCTGAACCCGGACCTTTTACAAATACTTCAACTTTACGTAAACCTAAGTCAAACGCAACTTTACCGCAATCTGAAGCTGCTTGACCAGCTGCATAAGGCGTGTTCTTTTTAGAACCTTTAAAGCCCATTTTACCAGCAGAAGACCATGAAATAGTCTGTCCGTTGTTGTTTGTTAAGGTAACGATGATGTTGTTGAAGGTAGCATTGATATGCGCCTGACCAACAGGCTCAATTACAACGATACGTTTTTTTGTTACTTTTTTACTTTTAGCCATTTTCTTTTATTAGATGCTAGATATGAGAATTGAGATATGAGAATTGCTCTACCTCGGTACTTTATATCTAATTATTATCTTTAATCCAGATTGAGTAGAGTTGAAGATATGGTCTCATATCTACATCCGATAGCTATCGGATCTCACATCTCATATCTATCAATTTCTATTTAGTAGCTTTTTTCTTGTTAGCAACTGTTTTTCTCTTACCCTTACGAGTACGTGAGTTGTTTTTAGTACGCTGACCACGAGAAGGTAAACCTTTTCTGTGACGTAAACCACGGTAACAACCGATATCCATTAAACGTTTGATGTTTAACTGAACCTCTGAGCGTAAAGCACCTTCTACTTTAATCTCATCGTTAATCATAGTACGGATTGCTGATAACTCATCATCAGACCAGTCTTGTACTTTTTTGTTTAAATCGATTCCTGCAGTAGTTAAAATACGTTGTGCAGTTGTTCTACCGATACCATAGATATAGGTTAAACCGATCTCTCCTCTTTTGTTTCTTGGTAAATCAATACCTGAAATCCTTGCCATATTTATTGTTGTTTTGAAGTAATCCCGAACGGCGGGCCACCGTTGTACGGTAAATTACAATATTTTCTAATTACCCTTGACGTTGCTTGTATTTAGGATTTTTCTTGTTGATAACGTAAAGTTTACCTTTACGGCGAATAATCTTGCAATCAGCGCTACGTTTTTTAATTGATGATCTAACTTTCATTTTATTTGTATCTATAAGTGATGCGACCTTTTGTTAAATCATACGGCGACATCTCTAGTTTCACTTTATCACCAGGAAGAATTTTGATGTAGTGCATCCGCATCTTTCCTGAAATGTGCGCAATAATTTCATGTCCGTTTTCGAGTTCAACCCTGAACATCGCATTAGACAATGCTTCTCTTATTACTCCGTCTTGTTCAATTGAGGCTTGTTTAGCCATATTTTATTGATTGTTACTTAATTAGCTGCTTCTAAACAGGGTTGCAAAATTAAATAAAAAATTTTAATTATTTATTTTTTTTGTTGTAAAACTTCTTCTATAATAGAAAACGTCGATAAAACATCTGCTTTGCCCTTTTTTATGGCCACTGTGTGTTCAAAATGTGCCGATGGCTTATTGTCTTTACTCGTTACTGTCCATCCGTCTTTATGGAATTTAACACCGGCAACGCCTGCATTAATCATGGGCTCAATTGCAATCACCATTCCTTCTTCAAGTTTTGGTCCTGCCCCACGCTTTCCATAATTGGGAACTTCTGGTTTCTCATGAAGCTTTACACCTACGCCATGTCCAACCAGTTCTCTTACTACACCAAATCCATTAGTTTCTGCGTGGTGCTGAACTGCAAAAGCGATATCACCGATCCGCATGCCTGCTACTGCTTTTTCAATGCCTAACTCCAGGCAACGCTTGGTAACCTCAACCAGTTTTTGTTTTTCAGCATCAACCTCCCCTATGGAGAAAGTATAAGCCGAATCGCCAAAATAATTGTTTTTAATTACGCCGCAGTCAACCGAAATCAAATCTCCCTCCTGTATTACATATTCGCCCGGAAAACCATGAACAACCTGTTCATTTGGCGAAATACACAATGAGTAAGGGAAACCATTGTAGTTTAAAAATGCAGGGATTGCTCCGTGATCACCAATAAACTCATAAGCTAACTTATCTAACTGGATAGTAGTCATGCCTGCTTTTATCACCTTGGCCACTTCGGCTAAAGTTTTAGAAACAAGCATGGAACTTTCTCTTATTAACTCGATCTCTTCAAGAGACTTGTAATAAATTTTAGACATCCTTTACACTACAACGCAGCGTTGCTACTTGCAGCAGGTACACCTGTTCTGCCAGTAACCCTACCGGTTTTCATTAAACCATCATAATGACGCATCAATAAATAGCTTTCGATCTGTTGTAAGGTATCCAAAACAACACCTACCAAAATCAATAAAGATGTACCGCCAAAGAAGTGAGCAAACTCTTGTTTAATACCGAACTTAACCGCAATAGAAGGTAAAATAGCAATGATCGCTAAAAATACTGCACCTGGGAAAGTGATTTTAGAAATTACATCATCAATGAAAGTTGATGTTGCTAAACCCGGTTTAATACCTGGGATAAAACCACCGTTTTTCTTCATATCATCGCTCATTTGAGTTGGGTTAACTGTAATGGCAGTATAGAAGAAAGTAAAGGCAATAATTAAAAATGCGAACGTTAAGCTATAAGCCAACGATGTAGTGTTGCTGAACTGAATTAACCAAGAACCTTGTAATGAAGGAACAAATTGCATAATTGCACCTGGAATGAACATTAACGCCTGAGCAAAAATGATTGGCATAACACCGGCAGCATTAACCTTTAACGGAATATACTGACGAACACCACCAAACTGGCGGTTACCCACAATTTTCTTAGCGTATTGTACAGGTACTTTACGTACACCCTGAACAATTAAAATGGTGAACATTACAACTGCAAATAAGGCAACAATTTCTAAAACTAATGCTACCGGACCTCCACCTTCACTTGACGAACCCACACGTGCACTAAACTCCTGAGAAATTGCAACAGGTAAACGGGCAATGATACCAACCATAATGATTAGTGAGGTACCGTTACCAATTCCTTTATCAGTAATTTTTTCACCTAACCACATTACAAATAAGGTACCTGCCGTTAATACAAACGTAGATAACACTAAAAATAAAGTGTTTGGTAATAAAATAGCTTCTGGTGGAACTTGTGTTTTAACATAACCAACAGACTGAACGATTGTGATCGCTACCGTTAGGTAACGGGTAATCTGGTTCATTTTTTTTCTACCACTTTCGCCTTCTTTCTGCATTTTTTGGAAAGAAGGAACAGCAATACCCAATAGTTGCACCACAATTGATGCAGAGATATAAGGCATTACCCCCAACGCCAAAATAGACACACGAGAGAAAGAACCTCCGGCAAACATATCAAGTAAGCCTAAAAGTCCTGATTTTTCGTTATTGCCTAAAGCAGTTGCATCTACACCTGGTAAAACCACGTGAGAAACGAAACGGTATACCAAAAGAATTAAGAGCGTAAACAATATACGCTCTTTTAATTCCTGAATTTTCCAGATATTACTTAAAGTAGTAAATAGCTTCTTCATTTAATAATTACAATTTTACAATAGAACCACCTGCAGCTTCAATAGCTTTTTGTGCGGTTGCAGAAAACGCATGTGCTGTAACTTCTAATTTTGCTTTCACTTCACCACGACCTAAGATTTTAACCAAGTCGTTTTTTGAAGCTAAACCATGCGCCTGGAGAGCGGCGAAATCGATAGTTGTTAAGCTGAATTTTTCAGCTAAGTTTTGTAATACATCTAAGTTTACACCAACGTATTCAGTACGGTTGATTGGTTTGAAACCAACTTTAGGCACACGACGTTGTAAAGGCATTTGACCACCTTCGAAACCGATTTTGGTTGAGTGACCTGAACGAGAACCCGCACCTTTGTGACCACGAGTTGAAGTACCGCCACGACCTGAACCTGTACCACGACCAATTCTTTTGCTGTTTTTTGTAGAACCTTTTGCAGGTTTTAAATTACTTAAATTCATTTTTTTGAATTTGTGTTGCCCTTCGCTTTCACTAAACAGGTACAACGATTAAACATATATAAAGGTAATACGGATTTTACCCCATATTACCTTTAACTTTTTTTATTAGATTGCTTCGATAGCTACCAGGTGATTCACTTTACGAATCATACCGATAATTTGCGGTGTAGCTTCAACCTCAACACTTTGGTTCAATTTAGATAAACCCAAAGCCTGAACGGTTCTTTTTTGGCGCTCGCTTCTGTCGATAACGCTTTTTACTTGTGTTATTTTGATCTTAGCCATGATATTATCCGTTAAATACTTTGTTTAAATCAATACCACGGGTTTGAGCTACTGTATAAGCGTCGCGCATTTTAGTTAATGCATCAACAGTTGCTTTTACCACGTTGTGTGGGTTAGATGAACCTTTAGATTTTGCCAATACGTTGTGTACACCGGCACTCTCTAAAACAGCACGCATCGCGCCACCTGCAATTACTCCGGTACCTACTGCAGCTGGTTTGATTAATACAAAACCACCTGAGAATTTACCGATTTGTTCGTGAGGAACAGTACCGTTTAAAATTGGAACTTTTACCAAGTTCTTTTTGGCATCATCCACACCTTTTGCAATAGCTTCAGTTACCTCTTTCGCTTTACCTAAACCGAAACCAACAATACCGTTTTCATCACCTACAACAACAATTGCCGAGAAGCTGAAAGTACGGCCACCTTTGGTTACTTTGGCAACACGTTGTATACTAACCAAACGATCCTTTAATTCGATATCGGTGGTTTTTACTCTTTTTATATTAATAGTTGACATCTTACTTTTTCTTCAGATTAAAATACTAAACCAGCTTCGCGGGCACCCTCTGCCAACGATTTTACACGACCGTGGTATAAATAGCCATTTCTATCGAAAACAACTTGTTTAACACCAGCAGCAATTGCTTTTTCAGCAACTAATTTACCTACTGCAACTGATTGGTCGCTTTTGCTTCCTGTACCTGCAAAATCTTTTGATAATGATGATGCCGAAGCAATTGTTGTACCGGTTACGTCGTTAATTACCTGCGCATAAATCCCTTTATTGCTTCTAAATACAGATAACCTTGGACGCTCTTCCGAACCGGTAAGTCTTTTTCTGATCCCTTTTTTAATACGATCTCTTCTTGATAATTTTTTACCTGCCATGATTACTATTTTTTAGATGCTGATTTACCTGCTTTTCTTCTTAACACTTCACCCACAAACTTGATACCTTTACCTTTGTATGGCTCTGGTGCACGTAACGAACGGATTTTCGCTGCTACCTGACCAATCAATTGTTTGTCGATACTCTCTAAAATGATTTTAGGAGTCTGACCTTTTTCTGATTGCGTAGTTACTTTAATCTCTGCTGGTAACTGGAATACATAGTGGTGAGAATAACCTAAAACCAGGTCTAATGTATTACCCTGGTTTGTAGCACGGTAACCAACACCCACTAATTCTTGAGTTAGTGTATAACCTGCTGTAACACCAACAACCATGTTGTTAAGCAAAGAGCGGTATAAACCGTGTAATGCTTTGTGTTTCTTTTGATCTGATGGACGTTGAACTGTTAAAATTCCATCTTCCTGACTTACAGTGATATCTTTATCAACTGCTTGTGATAATTCACCTTTAGGGCCTTTTACAGTTACAACGTTATCGTTAGATACTGTAATGGTTACACCTGCAGGGATTGTAATTGGGGCTTTTCCTATTCTTGACATTGTGTTGTTCTCCTAAATATTAATAAACGTGACACAATACCTCACCACCAATGTTTAATTTGGCTGCTTCTTTATCGGTCATTACACCTTTTGAAGTAGATAAGATTGCGATACCTAAACCGTTTAATACTCTTGGCATATTTTCAACGCCTGCATACTGTCTCAAACCTGGTTTACTTACTCGCACTAATGTACGAATAGCAGGAACTTTAGTAATCGGATTGTATTTCAAAGCAATTTTAATGGTGCCTTGAACTGTAGTATCTTCAAACTTATAGTTCGCGATGTAACCTTTATCAAAAAGTACTTTAGTGATTTCCTTTTTAAGGTTTGATGCAGGAATTTCTACAACTCTGTGGTTGGCCTTAATGGCATTCCTTACTCTTGTTAAATAATCTGCTATTGGATCTGTATTCATTATTTATTGTTTTTGATAGTGGTTTCCTTCTGCTACCCAGCTGTGGGACCTGCTATCGGTTAAAATTCTTTTTCTAGTAATAAGACATAAGTATCAGGTATCAAGAAACCATTCCGTCTTGATACCTGATACTCTGTACTTGATACTTTATATTACCAAGATGCTTTTTTAACACCTGGTATTTTACCGTCTAGTGCCATTTCGCGGAATGTTACCCTTGAAATACCAAAGGTACGCATATATCCACGAGGACGACCAGTTAATTTACAACGGTTGTGTAAACGTACCGGAGATGAGTTCTTTGGTAATTTATCCAAACCCTCGAAATCTCCTGCAGCTTTTAATGCTGCACGTTTTTCAGCGTATCTAGCTACCAATTTTTGGCGCTTAACTTCGCGTGCTTTTACACCTTCTTTTGCCATTATTCTGCTGTTTTTTGATTTTTAAATGGTAATCCGAATTGTTTCAATAACTCAAGCGCTTCAACGTCAGATTTTGCCGAAGTTACGAAAGTTATATCCATCCCTAAAATTTTATTGATTTTATCTATATTAATCTCAGGAAAGATGATTTGTTCAGTAACACCTAAAGTGTAGTTACCTTTACCATCGAAACCTTTATCGTTAATACCTTTGAAATCACGGATACGTGGCAAAGCAACAGAAATCAAACGATCAAGGAACTCGTACATGTTGTTATCACGTAATGTTACGCGTACACCAACCGGCATACCTTTACGTAATTTAAAGTTAGAGATATCCTTTTTTGATTGTGCCGGAACCGCTTGCTGACCAGTAATGGTAGTCAACTCAACGATTGTAGTATCCATAATCTTTTTATCAGTAACAGAAAAACGACCTACACCCTGATTGATACAGATTTTTTCCAATTTAGGAACCTGCATAACAGTTTTGTACTGAAATTTCTCTTTTAATGCATTTACAACTTCTTCTTTGTATTTGCTTTTTAATCTAGGTGTAGCCATTATTTAATCTCCTCCCCTGAAATTTTAGCAACTCTAACGATTTTACCATCAGCGTTTAGTTTACGACCAACGCGGGTAGTTTTACCAGATTTTGGATCAACCAACATCAAGTTAGAAATGTGAAGAGCAGCCTCTTTTTTAATAATACCACCGTTAGGATTTGCAGCATTTGGTTTAGTGTGTTTAGCAACTAAGTTGATGCCTTCTACAATGGCTCTGTTTTTATCTGTTTGTACTGAAAGTACTTTTCCTTGTTGACCTTTTGAATCGCCAGCAATTACTTTAACTAAATCTCCAGTGCGGATTTTAAGTTTTGGTGTATTTACTTTGTTTCCCATTTTATAATACCTCCGGTGCTAATGATACGATTTTCATGAATTGTTTTTCACGTAGTTCTCTCGCAACCGGGCCAAAGATACGTGTACCTCTTGGCTCATCCTGTGCGTTCAATAATACAGCCGCATTATCGTCAAAACGGATATAAGAACCATCTTTACGACGGATTTCTTTTTTAGTTCTTACAACAACTGCTTTAGAAACTGTACCTTTTTTAATGTTACCCGAAGGTAAAGCGCTTTTTACGGTAACAACTATTTTATCACCAATTGAAGCATAACGTTTGCCGGTTCCACCTAACACACGAATTACCAATACTTCTTTCGCGCCGCTGTTATCAGCAACGTTTAATCTCGATTCCTGTTGTACCATCTTATTTAGCCCTTTCTAAAATTTGTACCAATCTCCAGTTCTTGTTTTTACTCAAAGGACGAGTTTCCATAATCAATACGGTATCACCGATACCGCATTCGTTTTTCTCGTCGTGAGCCATAAATTTGGTAGTTTTCTTTACGAACTTACCATAAATCGGGTGTTTCACTTTACGCTCCACGCTCACCACAACAGATTTATCCATCTTGTTGCTTACCACTAACCCGGTTCTTGTTTTTCTTAATTGTCTTTCCATGTCGACTCTCAAATTATTTGGTTTCAGTAGCTGACTCGCTGTTTTTCACTTTAGTCAACTGAGTGTTTAAACGGGCTATGTCTTTCCTTACTTTTGCAATACGCGAAGGATTTTCGATAGCTGAAATAGTGTGAGCGAACTTCAATTTTGATAAGTTCTCTTTTTCTTCCGCAATCTTAGCTACTAATTCTTCTTTTGAAAGCCCTGTGATTTCTGAATTTTTCATTTTTCTTTTCTTTTACGTTGAGTGTAGCGGTTATAATAAACAAGTATTTACAACATTCACCTCAACACTTTACTATGCTTCTACGTAATCTCTACGTACTACGAATTTGGTTTGGATTGGTAATTTCTGAGCAGCTAAGCGTAATGCTTCTTTAGCAACTTCTAAAGGCACACCTTCAGCTTCGAAAATTACACGTCCAGGTCTTACAACTGCTACCCAATACTCAGGAGCACCTTTACCTTTACCCATACGTACCTCAGCAGGTTTTTTAGTTACCGGTTTGTCAGGGAAAATTCTGATCCATACCTGGCCTTCACGTTTCATAAAACGTGTTACGGCAATACGGGCAGCCTCTATCTGGCGACTTGTGATCCAAGTTGCTTCTAAAGATTTGATACCGAAAGATCCGAATGCTAATTCAGCTCCACGAGAAGCTAAACCCTTCATTCTGCCTTTTTGCATCTTCCTGAACTTCGTTCTTTTTGGCTGTAACATTTTATTTTGTTCTAATCGTTAAACGATGTTAATAAATCAATTATTTACGAGGACCTCTGTTAGCGCCTGCGCCACCACCTCTGTTTGCACCACCCTGACCTGGGCGACCGCCTTGGTTTCCACCACGTCTGTCGTTCCCGCCACGGTTATCTCTTCCACCACCTCTGTTATCTCTTCCACCGAATGCTGGTTTCTCTGACTGGCCTTTTGGACCGTTATTTGTCGAACCGATGTTTGGAGACAAATCACGTTTTCCATAAACCTCACCTTTACAGATCCATACTTTAATACCGATTTTACCGTAAGTGGTTAAAGCTTCAGCTAAAGCATAGTCGATATCAGCACGCAAAGTATGTAAAGGCACTCTTCCTTCTTTGTACTGCTCAGTACGTGCCATCTCAGCACCACCTAAACGACCAGAAGTCATGATTTTGATACCTTCAGCACCCATACGCATGGTTGATGCGATAGAAGATTTCATTGCTCTACGGAATGAGATCCTTGCTTCTAATTGTTTTGCAACACCTTCTGCAACTAATTGTGCATCAAGTTCAGGGCGTTTAATCTCAAAGATGTTAATTTGAATTTCCTTTTTGGTTAATTTCTTTAACTCTTCTTTGATTTTATCAACCTCAGCACCTGCTTTACCGATTACGATACCCGGACGAGCTGTGTGGATAGTTACAGTGATACGTTTTAAGGTACGCTCAATAACTACTTTTGCAACACCGCCTTTAGCGATACGGGCAGAAAGGTATTTTCTTATTTTCTCATCTTCAACTAATTTATCGGAGTAGTTGTTGCCACCGAACCAGTTAGAATCCCATCCTTTGATAATTCCTAATCTGGCACCTATTGGATTTGCTTTTTGTCCCATTTCCTAATTAGTTTTGAGTTGTTTCTGTGTTTTTACTATCTACAATCAGCGTAACGTGGTTAGAACGTTTGCGAATTCTATATCCACGGCCTTGAGGAGCTGGACGTAAGCGTTTTAACTGACGGCCACCATCAACCATAATTGTTTTAACAAAAAGTTGACTTTCTTCAGGGCGGGCACCTTCATTTTTAGCTTCCCAGTTTTTGATAGCAGATAATAATAATTTCTCAACTTTTATTGCTGCTTCCTTGTTGGTAAACTTTAAAATGCTTAATGCTTTCTCTACACGTTCACCTCTGATAAGATCTACAACCAAACGCATCTTACGCGGTGAGGTTGGACAATTGTTTAATTTTGCTATTGCTTCCATTGTCTAATTATTTTTTCTTTTCAGCGTGTCCTCTGAATGTTCTGGTTGGAGCAAATTCTCCCAACTTGTGACCAACCATGTTTTCTGTTACGTACACAGGAATAAATTTATTACCGTTGTGTACTGCAAATGTATGATTAACGAAATCTGGTGAAATCATTGATCTGCGAGACCAAGTTTTGATTACAGACTTTTTGCCTGAATCATTCATAGAGTTTACTTTTTTCTCTACGTTATGGTCAATATAAGGTCCTTTTTTTATCGAACGAGCCATTATTTCTTCCTTCTCTCTATGATGTAACGATTAGAATATTTTTTAAGTTCTCTGGTTTTGTAGCCTTTAGCTAAAACGCCATTTCTTGAACGTGGGTGACCACCTGATGATCTACCTTCACCACCACCCATTGGGTGATCAACTGGGTTCATCGCTACCGGTCTAGTTCTCGGACGACGGCCCAACCAACGTTTACGACCTGCTTTACCTAATACTTCGTTTGCGTGATCTGAGTTAGATACTGCACCGATTGTAGCTAAACAAGTAACTAAAATTAAACGGGTTTCGCCTGAAGGCATTTTTAAAGTAGCATATTTACCATCGCGGGCAGCTAATTGTGCGTAAGCACCTGCACTACGAGCCAATTGTGCTCCTTTTCCAGGGTGAATCTCCACATTGTGGATGATAGAACCTAATGGAATGTTTGATAATTTTAAAGTGTTACCTACTTCTGGAGCTGCAGTATCGCCCGATAATAATACCGAACCAACTTGCAATCCTTCAGGAGCAATGATATAACGCTTCTCGCCATCAGCATAGTTTAACAATGCGATGCGGGCAGTACGGTTTGGATCGTATTCTACAGTAGCAACTGTAGCAGGAATATCGAATTTATCGCGTTTGAAGTCGATAATACGATAAGATTTTTTGTGACCACCACCGATATAGCGCATAGTCATCTTACCTGTATTGTTACGTCCACCAGACTTTTTTGATGATACAACCAATGATTTTTCGGGCTTGGTTGCTGTAATCTCCGTAAAGCTAGCACCAACTCTGAAGCGGGTACCTGGAGTAACTGGTTTAAATTTTCTTAAGCCCATAGTTATAATGAATTATTAAATTAAAGAGTTGCGTAATAATCTATTGTTTCGCCGTCTTTTAACGTTACGATTGCTTTTTTGTATTTCGGGCTACGGCCAGATACAAAACCTGCTTTAGTGTAACGAGATTTAGCTTTTCCATCAACAACCATGGTGTTAACTGCAACGATGGTTACACCGTACAATTTCTCAATAGCTGCTTTGATCTGGATTTTGTTAGCCTTGTGGTTAACGCTAAAAGTGAAACGGTTAGATTTCTCAGTTAAAGCTGAAGCTTTTTCGGTTAATATTGGTTTTTTTAAAATTTCCATATTACTTGGCAAACGCCTCCTCCAAAGTTTTAACAGAATCAGCAGTTAACACAAGTACTCCAGCGTTTAATACATCATAAGTATTTAAATCTGCTGCTGAGATTACTTTAGTTTTCTGAACGTTTCTGCTTGATAAATAGATATTATTATTTTGCGCAGGTAAAACCAACAAAGTTTTTTGAGTATCTACTTTTAAAGCAGCCAATAAACTTGTAAAGTTTTTAGTTTTAATTGTATCGAAGCTGAAATCTTCTAAAACTACCACGTTGTTATCTTTTGCTTTATAAGCTAAAGCCGATTTACGTGCTAATGATTTTAATTTCTTGTTCAATTTAAAACTGTAATCACGTGGCTGAGGACCGAAAACACGACCACCACCGTTAAATAACGGAGATTTAATGCTACCGGCACGGGCACCACCTGTACCTTTTTGTTTGTATAGTTTACGGGTCGAACCAGCAATCTCATTACGTTGTTTAGATTTGTGAGTACCCTGACGTTGGTTAGCCAAATACTGTTTAACATCTAAATAAATCGCGTGGTCGTTAGGCTCGATACCAAATACCGATTCAGGAAGTTGCACCTTGGCACCTGTTTCTTTACCTGAAATGTTTAATACTTTAACTTCCATCTGATTATTTGTCTAAGATTACGTAAGAACCTTTAGCTCCTGGAATGGAACCACTAACTACTAATAAGTTTTGCTCAGCGTAAACTTTCAAAACTTGTAAGTTTTGAATTTTCACTCTGTCTCCACCTGTTCTTCCTGCCATGCGCATTCCTTTGAATACACGTGATGGGAATGATGATGCTCCCAATGAACCTGGGGCACGTAAACGGTTATGCTGACCGTGAGTCTGCATACCAACACCGGCAAATCCGTGGCGTTTTACAACACCCTGAAAACCTTTACCTTTTGAGGTACCTACAACATCAACAAAATCGCCTTCTGCAAATGCATCTACAGTTACAACATCACCTAAGTTAAGTGCAGTTGTAAATGAGTTGAATTCTACCAGCTTGCGTTTTGGAGTTGTGTTTGCTTTCGCGAAATGGCCTTTTAACGGTTGAGTTGTGTTTTTCTCTTTTTTCTCATCGTATCCTAGCTGAACAGCTGAATACCCGTCTTTTTCTTCGGTCTTTACTTGTGTAACTACACAAGGCCCAGCTTCGATTACAGTACAAGGAATGTTTCTTCCTTCTGCATCGAAAATACTGGTCATTCCTACTTTTTTTCCAATAATTCCTGACATTTTATCTTTTCTTTTTAACACCCATCGAAGCAGTAGGGCTTCGTTCAAGGTGGTTGTACATCCCCCGAAAGGGACGGCAAAGATAGACAAGAATTATTAATTTTCAAATAGTTAGCGAAATATTTTTTCAAATAAATTGCTGATATGATGCGATTTAACTTTAAAAGTAGTGTTAATGTGCTAAACCACCATTTAAACTGATGGTTATAATCGCTAAAATGATAATTCCGATCAGCACGTAGAGGTAATCGCGTTCAACCAAAAAGCTAAAAATAGCGAACACAATCCGGGCTATTGGCGTGAATATCAGCATCAATATGCCAAACTGTACTACTGCATCGCCCTGTAAAGTAAGCACCCCTTTAAATATGGCCGAGATAGAAGAGAATTTGGCAAGTTCGGGTTTAAAAACTTTATAATCGGTAATTACACCTTTGTTATGGATCAGGAAAATTACCCCACCAACAAGTACAATCCCCATCGAAATAATTACGCCTGCACGCAAAAGCGTACCCAGTATCAATTGAATATCTTTATCCTTTATATTTTCTTTATTGGCTAAATTCATTACAATCCACTTATTCCTTTATAAATCATCTGCAATGCCAGAAATGCAACAACTACAGCAAACACAATTTTAAGTTTATCGGTTTTGGTTTTCAGTAAAACTTTCGAGCCTACTGTAGCACCGGTTAAAACTCCAATACAAACCGGCATGGCTATCCCCGGATCTATCTGGCCACGGTGCAGGTAAACCACTGCACTGGCTGCTGCTGTAACCCCCATCATAAAATTGCTGGTAGTAGTCGATACTTTAAAAGGCAGTCGCATAATATTATCCATGGCAATCACTTTTAAAGCCCCGCTCCCTATGCCAAGCAGACCTGATAAGGTTCCGGCAAAAAGCATCATAAAGAAACCACCCGGAATATGTTTTACAGCATAAGGATGATCTTCGCCCCTATCGGGATAAGAGCCGTTGAGTTTAAAAAACCTGGCCCATTTATCGGTATCATCTAAAGTGGTATGGTCTACTTTCTTTTTGAGGGTCATAATGGCCGAAAAAATGAGAATACAACCGAACAGAATGGCAATGTAGTTAGCATTTAAATAAACGGCCACAATTGCACCACAAATGGCACCTATGGTAGTGGCAATTTCTAAAAACATGCCGATGCGGATATTGGTAATTCCTTCCTTCACATAAGCCGCCGCCGAACCTGACGAGGTAGCAATAACGGAAACAATAGAAGCGCCAATGGCATAATGAATATCTACACCCAAAGCCAGCGTAAGTAAAGGAATAATAATTACTCCCCCGCCCAAGCCTGTTAACGAGCCCAATAAACCGGCTAAAAAAGCCCCCAATAAAACGATAATGGTAAACAGCAATACCGACATGCGGGCAAATATAATGTACTGTTTTTGGGGAAACGAAGGATTAAAGGAATAAAATAAAGTCTATATGATATATGGAATATGTAAAATGGAGGATGGAAAATGGAAGCTGGATGATAATTTTGAAGGAATAAGTTTCGAATAATTGAATGACAGACCCGGTAGTTAATTTCAGAGGAATTTCATCATTAGCAAATGCTAATGCCAGGAAAAACCTCATATTCATTATCAAACAAAAAGTTATATATGGAGAACTCATCCTTGTAAGGATTGTGATCTGCACCATGTGGATAACCTCCTTTTATTTTTCTTGACATTAGCAATCTATGGCTTACAAAATGGTAATCAGGAAAAATCTTTTTAATGATCTCTTTTAGCGCCGTAACCATTTGCTCACTCTCGGGCAAATTGGTCAATGCGGAAGAAACGGCGATTGACCTTAAAGGCTGTTGACCACTTAAACCGCTTTTAATATTTTGATGTAGGGTCATCTCTTCAAAAAATAAGGTATAATATTTAGTTAAAAGAGAGATCCTTAGTTTTAAATGATAAATTAAATGGATTTCAGGATATTCCTTTTTAGGCAGCTCTATTTCTATCGCATAATTCGGAAATTGCTTATGGTAACTCGTTCTGACTGTATAGTTTGGAAACGCCTGTTTAACCTCACCTGACAGTTCAGCGCACACCACTGGCATATCCCCAGCAATCAGTCGATTTATTTTTTCTGTTATGATATTGGTAAGATCCTGATATCCTTTATAAAATGTATTAGGTTCGCCTACGCCAATTGCGTAATAACGATAAATGGTCTTTACCAGATCGTAAAATGGGTTACTTTGATCCTGCTGGATATTGATGTTTGGAACCATTATTTATTTTTAACACTAATTAGATAAGATCTACTATTTTGATATTTCTACGGTCCTATTGCTGCCATTTAATTAAATATGGAAGACGTAAAATGTAAAGATGGAATATCAACCCTCATCCAGCTAACATTTTTCCATTTTACATTACTTACCCAACCTTTTAATCATTTCCGCACTCAAATCCCTGCCATCATTCAGCCGGTTGGCGAAAAATGATTTGGCCGCTTCAAAATGTGCTTTATAGCCGTTAATATCACCATAACCTATAATCGAGGCCCATTCGTGCACAGCCGTATGGAATTCGAGGTCATCGCCACGGATAGATTTATCGTACAAGGCCGTTTGGATCGATTCCTCGAGCATTTCCTTGTTTTTGAAAAGATATTCGGCAATACCCAACCTTAATTTAAAAGGCGGGGTTTGGCAAATCAGGTTATCATACGGATTTACGCCCATTTTATACCAGGCATACACCATACTCAGCAAACTTAAATGCGAATTGGGTTTTTGTTTATGGTCAGCATCCGAAAGACTGAATTCTTTCATGATGTTATCATCAAGCAGCAGCAGCTGGCGGCTTTCGTGAAAAACAAAATCGCGCGCAGCGTAAATTTTTTCTCTGAACTCGACTTCATTTTCGCAGATCATGAGTTTATAAAGCTCAGATTCGGCCTGGGCATAATATTTAACCTGCTTTTGTGCGTAAGGATTTAATATGGCCAAACCCGCATAAATGTGCGATTTGTAGCTAAAAATCCGCAGGGTGGTTAAAATCTTAACGTTATCGATCCCACCGGCATAGGCTGGATTATCCCAGGGAAAAAAACCAGCATTCTTCCACGCCGAGCCCATGCTTTCGAAACCCATGTGGGTAACAGCTTGCGTATCGGCCACAATGCGGTCGTGCTCACGATAATCGTCCATCTCGATAATGTTCGATTTTAGTGATTGATAAACTTCCAATGCCCGAGCATAAACTTCGTCTGTAGCGCGGTGGCGCACCACTACCAGGGTTTGCCCCTCCGGACTAAAAGCCGGGCCATGCAAAGAATGGCAGGTTACAATCTGGGTATCATGCGGAAGGTGTTTTTCAAAAGCTGCAATTTCGGGATGCTTAACCGATGTTTGGCCCGAAACAATTGCACCATACTTGGTAGAACGTGCAAAAGTAGCCACCACTTCATCAATTTTTTCGGCTTCAACGCAATAAATTATAAAATCAGATTTGCGCGCTACCTCATGGCCATCAATTAAAACTTCAATTCCTTTAGGTTCGAGCTCATTTTTTAAATCCGAAAAACGCAGGGGCATATCGGCCCCGCATACTTTATAACCAGCGTTTACAAACGATACAGCGTACAATTTGCCCATATCGCCTAAACCAATAATTCCTATTTGCATGAAACAAATGTAACCTATCGCAAATAATTTTATAATAAAACTTCGATAAAATTGTTATTTAACATGTTAAACACAAACATTTTTGTCTTTCATCCCTAAACTTCACATAAAATTATTACCCGGAAAATGGATAAAAATGTAGTTTTACACGATAACACCTATATTTAAACTATGCAAAAAATTAAACACACCCTATTGTTTTTAGGCGCTATGCTCTTTCTAAATGTTGCGTTTGCGCAAACTTTACCCGACACGACAAAGAATACCGACCCATCTTTAAATGGCCAGTATCAGTTCATGTTAAAGAAATCTAAAAGCTTTAACGGCGCAAGGCTGATTAACCCAAACCGGTTATCATCTTTATGGAAAAGTGTTAACGATACGCTGAGAAAGGAGCGCAAGCAATTGCAGGAGGCCAGGCAGGAAATTAAAGCCCAGGCTGGCAATATTTCGAGTTTAAAAGGCGAAGTAAGCGGAAAAGAAAGCTCGCTGGCTAATGCTACCGCTTCGGTTAATGAAATTAAGTTTTTAGGAATTTCTTTTGACAAGGGCACTTATAACACCATTGTTTGGACCATTATTATTGTACTGGGCCTTGGTTTGGCCTTTATTATTTTCCAATCGGGCAAATTAAGGCACGAAGCCAAATACCGTACAGAACTTTACCAGGAAGTGGCCGATGAATTTCAGGCGCATAAGGTAAAAGCCAAAGATAAAGAAATGAAACTGGCCCGCGAGTTGCAGGATGAGCGCAATAAATGGGACGAAGGCCGCGGCAGATAGGCAAGCCAAAGGATTGAATTTTGAATGATTGATTATTCAGTCACTCAAAATTCAATCATTCAAAACATAGGTCTCTCCATTCGTTACGCTCAGTCGGGATGACAATCTTTCTATTAAAAACTGTCACTTTCATTTGAAAAGCAGTGCTTGTGCTAATCGGTTGCGCCAGCCCCGCCATTCGCTATTTCCGGTGAAAAACCGGAACCGCTGCTGTCTGGTTTATTTTACTTCAGGCTTGCCTTGTAGGCTGCTAAACCCCGTCGCAAACCCTATCAACGATAGCTAATTCTTCAAGCTATACTTTAACCCTACCTCAAACTCTCCATTACTGTAATTCTGCATTTTTGAGGTATTGGTAGTGTACTGAAATAAAATCGAAAACTGATTCTTATAGTTGGCGCCAAAACCTCCGGTAAAACTGTTGGTGCTGTGGTATATGCCATTAAGCATTAATTTCTGATCTAAAAACTGAAGATTTACGCCTGCATCAAAAATACCATCGTAGTTCTGTACCCCGCGGTAAACCAGTTTGGGCTCAATGCTGTTAATCAACTTATCGGTAGTAAACTTATAACCTGCAGCCAGGAAATAGATAGACCGATCTACCACATTTCTGATCTGGTCTCTTTTAAAAAACCTTTTCAGATTAGGCAAAGCACCCTGAATAGTCAATTTATCTGTACGGTAAGCCGCACCAAAATCGCCATCCAAATATAATCTGCGGTCGTTAAAACTATTCAGCACATCATCATCCAGGTCGCCTTTTACCTTGCCAAAATCTACCCACTCATTCATAATCCCGGCCGAGAGACCGAAATCGATAAATTCTGTACCACCGTTTAAAGGTAAATGGTAAGCATAGGTTATCGTTGCCCTGGTACGGTTAATGGCTCCGGCACCTTCGTTATAAAAAAGTATGCCAAGGCCTACCTTATCATTTTGCAAACCATAATCGCCAGTTAAATATTGAATCCGGGGACCGCCCTCTACTCCAGTCCACTGGGTCTTTAATGCTGCGTTAAGGTTTAGTCCCTTTTCTATCCCTGCCATAGCCGGATTGGCCAAAAACTGGTTTTGATAATAAATACTGCCCATGGGGTTAAGCTGGGCTAATGCCGGTATTCCTAATAAAACCAACAGCCCTGTTATTATGCTTTTCCTGCTGCTCATGCCGTTACTTTTTATATAAAATAGAAATAAACCCTTTAACCGTACCTTCGCCACCTAAATCGAGGATGTAATAGTAGGTATCTTCGGAAAGTGCCGATCCGTTTACATAACCATCCCAGTTGTTCTTGTAGTTTACGGCAGAATAAAGCATCCGCCCTCCCCTGTCAAAAATGGTGAGCTTGTGGTTTGGATATTTGTCAAGGCCTTTAATAACGAAAAAATCGTTTTTGCCATCGCCGTTTGGGGTAAGAATGTTATTTACAATGCTTACCTCTGCCTGTGTATCGATAATTAAAAAGGGCTGCAAAAATCCTTGTGTTAAGCTGGTATTGCTCACCTGAAAAGTTTGCACAAGTGTCATTTCGCCAATACTGAAATCGTAGAGCTGGTTATTGATTTTACCTGAGCCACTGGCCGAATTAAGTACGTAAGGCAAACTCTGCGCCTTAACCTGAGCCCCAAAACAGAGCAACAGCAAAAAAACAAACAGGGAATATATCCTTTTCATCGTGCTTAATTTAAAGAGATCCACGATGAGCCATCGCTTTGGATGGTTAATGTTTTGTTGCCGGTAATCGTAGTAAGCGTTGTATCGTCGTCCATCGTAATGGCATTGTTTAAAGTAACATTGCCCGTTGATAGCGCTTTTACAATCACATAAATCCTGCCTTTGCAGGTAACCGGTCCGGGCAGGTTTAAAGTAACAGCCAAACCTGTATTTTTTAGCCTAACAGTATAATGACTGGCATCAAGTGTTAATGTTCCACCGGTGGTATAAGTTAAGATACTTGCCGAAACCGAACCATTTACATTGAGCGTGCTTGCATTTGCCGGCGCATAAGTAGTTGATGTAGCTGAGTTAGTGCCATTAAGCGTTAAAGTACCACCATCGGTAGTTATACTTCCAGCAATAAGCGGATAGGTGGTATTGGTATTGGCCACCATCAAAGTATTGTTCACACCGGTACTCGTACTGCCTGCATTGCTACCAATAAAAATATTGCCAGAACCATTGTTTTTTGATCCGGCTGCATAGCCTAAAGCAGTATTGTTATCGCCGTTACTGGCTTCTAATGCTAAACTCCCTATCGCTGTATTGTTAATTCCGGTACCGTTGGCCATTAAGGTATGAGTACCGAAAGCACTGTTATTAGAACCTACCGTACTAACACTTAAAGCCTGCGAACCAAAGCCACTGTTGTTAATACCACTGAAACTCCTCTGCAGTACCATATGACCAAAAGCACTGTTTTCGTAACCTGATATGTTTACCGAAAGTGCTTCTTTACCAAATGCACTGTTGTAAAAACCCGAAACATTGCTGGCAATGGTTTTATAACCATAAGAAACATTGGTTTCGCCCGAATTACCTAAACGACCAGATTTTTGCCCGTTTACCAGAAAGTTGATGGCCACATCATCGGTATTGCCTAAAAAATTATTGGTTTGATCGACGTTACCGGTATTTCCTTTTAATGCCCAGGCGTTGGCGTTGGCAAATAAGGTGCGACTAATGAGCTCGGGTTTACCAGTAACAGCATTTGTAATATATACTTTATTGGCATCGGCTACACCCGCCGTCGTTAATTTTGCCAATGTTACCGAGGCATCAGCAAGTTTAGGCGTGGTTACCGCACCATCTGCCAGTTGCAAGGTGGTTACAGCTGCGTCGTCGATATTGATATTTTTAACTTCTTTATTCCCGATTTTGATTGAGGTAACTGCCCCATCGGCCAGCTTTGGTGTAGTTACTGAACCATCTGCCAGTTGCAGGGTATTTACCGCTGCATCATCGATATTGATATTTTTAACTTCTTTATTCCCGATTTTGATTGAGGTAACGGCTGCATCGGCCAGTTTTGGCGTGGTAACCGAACCATCGGCCAGTTGCAATGTATTTACAGCGGCATCGGCAATATTTACATTTTTAACTTCTTTATTACCAATTTTTACAGAAGTAACAGCTGCATCAGCCAACTTAGGAGTAGTAATAGCCCCATCGGCTATTTTTAATGTGGTAACAGCAGCATCTGCAAGTTTAACGGTTGTTACTGCACCGGCATTGATATCAACCACCACATCTTTAAGTAATGCTGTACCGCCATTTGCACTTACCGATAAATCGGTAGAAGTTAAACCTTTTGCTCCTGCCAGTTGGGCAACATCTAAGGTAACTGGTTTCCAAACGGCGCCATCGAACAATAACACCTGATTATTAACCGGTGCGTTGGCACTTAAGGTTTTTCCCTGGATGTTGGCAAGAGTTGGATTTGGATAATTACCGGTTAAATCGCCACCTGCAACTCCGGTTGATGGTCCAACTGGCCCTGTGGCACCTGTATCACCTTTATCTCCCTTATCTCCTTTTACACCTTGTGGACCCTGAACTCCGGCAGGACCTGTAGCTCCTGTATCTCCTTTAACACCGGCAGGCCCTTGCGCACCGGTAGCACCAGTTAAACCGATAGGCCCCTGGGCACCTGTTGCTCCCGCAACACCTGCAGGTCCTTGCGGACCGGCAACGCCAGCTACACCTTGTGAACCAGCAGGACCTGTAGCTCCCGTATCGCCTTTTGGTCCGGCGGGGCCATTTGTTGCATATAGCGCGTAAGGAACGCTCAATAGCTGCGCAGTTCCAGCCAAACTGAAATTGGTTCCATTATCGGGATCGATTTCGACTTTAACAAATTTTAATCCACTGGCCCAGGTTACACCAGCAATAGTTCCACTCACTGAGGTTGCACCACTTGAGCCAATCGCTACCGCGTATAAACCGTAAGCGTTGGTTACAATATTCCTTACCTCGCTGTACTGTGCTGTTCCGCTTGATGATCCATCCAATATACTGATGCGCAAAGAAATGTTCTTATTGACCATTGGTGTGCCGTTGGCATTCCTGGCTGCTCCCTGATAGTTAAATTGTTTTGGTGCCTGTGCCTTAACAGTCAATGCCAGGGCAAAGCTCAGCAGTGTGATGAGTAGAAATTTTTTCATGAACCGGGACGAGATCTAAGTTGACAGGCCTGAAAAAATTATGGCCTTACGTTCAAATCTACAAATTAGTATATCCGGTGGGGGCTACTTTACACAAAAGACGATTTGCAAATACAATACAAATCGTAAAATACTGACAATCAACAAGATAAACAATATCTTATTTTGTAATTTTACACCAACACCCTATTTTCGCAATATTTATAGCGCAAAAACAGAAGAAAAAACGCCCCTAATAGAGGTTCAGGCTATAATTATATATCCCTGAAATTATTGGCAATTAAGTTTCTGACGGAAAAGATATGCCTTTAATATTGCGGTACAAATCGACCGCGTATAAATCTGTCATGCCCGAAACGAAATCGAGCACACTTTGAATAATCGAATAAATATCAGTTAAATCGGTATGGTATTGTTTAGGGATAAGCTTAACCAGCTTTTTATAGTAATGCGTATTGTTATGAATCAATGCAGGAACAAACTCTTCCAATAAGCCAGCCATAATTTTATAACCAGCAACTTCTTTTTGTATTACTGATGAGAAATTATAAATCCGCTCTACCGAAACCTTTTCAACTGCTTTCCAGGCCGACAAATAAGGCTCAGGAATCATATCGGTTAAACTCTGATTCAATTCACCTTTCAACAACCTTTCCTGCTCATTAAAAAATATACCCGCACATAAGTTGGTTAATGTATTGATCGCTTTAGCCCGCAATAAACCAATTTTAGCATCATCATCTTCGTAATCATTTTTCAGGCGATCTTCGATGGTTGTTGAATTGGCAAATGGCAATAGATAATTTTTCACTTCCTCATACGAAAGGATTTTTAAGCGGTGCGCATCTTCCAAATCGATGATGCTGTAACAAATATCATCAGCGGCTTCTACCAGATAAACCAATGGGTGGCGTTTGTAGATAAGATACTCATTATCTTCCTGTGCCAGCTGAAGTTCTGCAGCAATCTTTTTAAAACTTTCTTCTTCCGATTGAAAGAAACCATATTTTTTTCGATGCAACAAACCTTTTTGCTTACCAGCAATAGAGGCGCATGGATATTTGGCTATAGAGGCCAAAGTAGAATAGGTAAGCGCATAAGCATCATTCCCTTTCCCTTTGAGCGGGTGGGTAAGAATGCGGATGGCATTGGCGTTACCTTCAAAATTAATCAAATCGTGCCATTGCGCTTCGCTCATTTCATTCTGGTAAACCCTACCATCGCCATCGGTAAAATAGCGCGAAATTGCTGCTTCGCCTGAATGGCCAAATGCCGGGTTGCCCAAATCGTGGGCTAAAGCTGCCGCGGCCACAATATTGCCTACCTCGTTAATTAACGGAACTTCTTTAATCAGGCTGGGGTTATGCTCTTCAACACTGTTGAGGAAAATATTGGCCATAGAGCGGGCTACACTGGCTACTTCTAAACTGTGGGTTAAACGGTTGTGCACAAAAACACTTCCGGGCAAGGGAAAAACCTGGGTTTTATTCTGCAATCTTCTAAAAGGCGATGAAAAAATCAGGCGGTCGTAGTCGCGCTGAAAATCTGAACGTGCCCGATCGGTGCTTGCACCATACTGTTCCTGTCCAAACCTTTTATTCGAAAGTAAATATTTCCACTCCATTTATCTCTTAAACCTTTAAATTTTGGCGCAAGTTAAACAAAAACACTAAAAGGGTTAAGCATAAAATTTGAAGTAAAATTTATATTACAATTATTAAAAGATTATCTATATTCGGCTCAAATTAAACAAACAAAATAATGAAGAGAATCTTTTTAACGCTCGCTATCTTATGCTGCTTTACTATTTTAACAAAAGCACAATTTGAAGGCTCGAAGCAAATTTTTGAAAGTCCGAAACTAAAGGAAACGATCAAAGCACAAAAAATTGTAGCCATTTTACCTTTCGAGGTAAAAATATCCTACAGAAAGCAACCAAAAAACTTTAGTGCAGAGGCTAATAAAAGCCAGGAAGAGTCGATGGCAAAATCGATCCAATCCAGTATGTATACTTTTTTATTAAGAAGGGCATCCGATTATACTGTTTCATTTCAAGATGTTGATAAAACAAACATTTTATTGAAAAAGGCCGGTGTACTTGGAAAGTTAGATGAAACAACTAAAGATGAATTAGCCAAGATACTTGGTGTAGATGCCGTAATTGGCGGTCGCTTTGAAACAGAACAAAGCAAGTCTGAAGCGGGAGCAATTGCTTCTGCAGTTTTATTTGGTGGTTTTGGGGGGAAATCTGGTTCAGGAACAATGTTCTTAACCATAAACAATGGTGCTGATGGCGAGCTACTTTGGCGTTTCTTTAAAACTATGGATGACAATATCATGAGTTCTACCGATGATATGATTGAACGAATGATGCGGAAAATATCTAGAAACTTTCCTTATAAAAGTTAAACAGAAGGCAGATAGGAATATCTGCCTTTTTTATGTCAAGATAATTGTAAGTGCTTTACTCTTCTCTTCTGATACGTTTGCAGTATCCGCTACTGTTCCTCATAGTGATAAGTCAGTCCGCCATCCACAAAATAAGTAGAACCAGTAACATATTTCGCATCATCAGAAGCCAAAAAAGCCACGATACCGGCTACATCTTCGGGCGTACCCAGTTTTTTCATTGGAATATTCTCCAGTAACTTCCCTAATTTTTCCTCATCATTGAGCAACGATTTATTAATTGGTGTAGCAATGGCACCTGGTGCTACATTGTTTACCCTGATATTGAAGGGAGCCAGCTCTGTAGCCAAATTACGGGTTAGCATTTTCAACGCTCCTTTACTGGCGCAATAAGGTGCAAAATGCGGAAAAACAATTTCCTCATGCACTGAGCTCATGTTTACCACAACACCAGCTACCTTATTGGCGATGCAATGTTTAACAAAAGCCTGGGTACCGAAAAATACTCCTTTCAAATTGGTATCCATCACGAGATCAAAATCAGTTTCAGTAACCTCCCAAAAGTTGTGGTTCTTTTCAACCCCGGCATTGTTTACCAAAATATCGAGCCTGCTATAGGTTTGGATCGCCTGCGTAATCAGATGGTTTACCCCCATCACCTGACTGATATCTGCTTCTACAAAGGCAGCCCGCCTGCCCATTTGCTCAATAGCAGCAATCAGCTTTTCGCCACGTTCATCCAGTTTTCTTCCATTTAAAATCATATCGGCGCCCTCACTTGCCAAACGCAAAGCGCATGCTGCGCCAATTCCCTGACTACTACCGGTAACCAGTGCTACTTTATCTTTAAATCTTTCCATTATTTATGGTTAACTGACTATAAAAGGGCTACTAAGGCTGTCCAACCGGTTTGGTGACTGGCTCCTAAACCTGTTCCATTATCGCCATTGAAATACTCGTAAAACAAAACATAATCTCTAAAGTGTTCATCGTGGTTAAACTTTGCACACGCACCAAAAACAGGTCTTTCTCCTTTTTCGTTTTTTAAAAAGATATTTTTTAGACGTTTCCCCAACAAATCAGCTATTTCGGCGAGCGAAAAATAGTTATTGGAACCTGTAGGGTATTCTACCCTAAAATCGTCGGTATAGTATTCATGAAAATGCTTTAAAGCTTCAATCAGCAGATAATTAATCGGAAACCAAATCGGTCCCCGCCAGTTACTGTTGCCCCCAAACATTCCGGTATCGCTTTCAGCTGGAATATATTTAACGGAATAATCGTTACCGTTTAACCAGTAATTATAAGGCTCGGCTTCATATTTCTTAGAAATAGAACGCACCCCAAAATCAGACAGAAACTCAGTGGTATCGAGCATCCTACGCAATAACATTTTCATGCGGTGACCGCGTAACAGAGAGAACAAATGCTTATCGTTACCACTTTTATCGGCCCAATGGCTTACCAGCTGAACCAAATCCGGCCGTTGTTGCATAAACGTTTCTAGCCTGTTTTTAAGTTTGGGCAAATCTTTCCAATCCTGATCACTAAAAACGATTACGGCGAACATCGGGATCAATCCTACCAATGTCCTGATTCGCAACCTATCCCAACCTCCATCAGGTTTTCTTAATAAATCATAGTAAAAACCATCCTGCTCATCCCACAGCCCGATATGGTGTTCGCCCATATTATCGATCGAGCCTGCAATAAACAGGAAGTGCTCAGAAAACTTAATGGCCATATCTTCGTAAACAGGATTATGCAACGCCAGTTCGATACTTATCTGCAACATATTTAAAGCATACATGGCCATCCAGCTGGTACCATCAGCCTGCTCTAAAAATCCACCTCCAGGTACCGGTTCGCTCCGGTTAAATACGCCTATGTTATCCAAACCAAGAAAACCGCCTTCGAAAATATTATTGCCCTCGCTATCCTTTTGGTTTACCCACCAGGTAAAATTAAGCAGCAGCTTCTGAAAAACTTCTTCAAGAAATTTCAGATCACCAACACCTTTGTTCTTTTTATCGGTAAGGTAAACCTTATAGGTGGCCATGGCATGTACCGGCGGATTGGTATCCGTAAAATCCCATTCGTAAGCTGGCAACTGCCCGTTGGGGTGGATGTAGTTATTGTTTACCAGTAACCGGAGTTGCTGTTTGGCAAAATCGGGATCGATAGGTGCCAGTGCAATACAATGAAAGGCGAGATCCCAGGCGGCAAACCAGGGATATTCCCATTTATCGGGCATGAGAATAATATCGGCTGCCATAAAATGACTCCAGTGAAAGTTGCGCCCACAAGCCCGCTGTGCTGATGGTTTGGGTAAACCGGCATCCCCCTTTAGCCAGACATTTACATCGTAGTTATAATACTGCTTATTCCAAAGCAGGCCAGCCCAGGCCTGGCGTTGTAACTGCTGCTCCTCAACGCTACTCTTGTCTTTATACTTACCTGCATAAAACTCATCTGCTTCATTTTTTCGTAATTCAAAAATCCGGTCAAAATCTCCAAAGGGTTTTTCAATTGGCTTATCACACAACCTTAACTTAAAAGTAATACTTTGCTTTGCAGATACCTTTTTGTGGTAATGCACCGCCACCTTAGTTCCACTTTTAGTGGGATTTACTTTATCTTTTTCTCCGTTAACAATGTAATTATGGATACCATCTTTTACATAGGGTGAAGCATTGGCTGACTGATACAGGCGCTCATTATTGGTTTCGTTATTGGTGAATAGAAAATCAGGATCACCATCAACATAAGCATACATTTTCCCTTCCTTATCGGAATGAAAAAGCAGTTGATTTTCGCCAAGGTAATTGATAGTGGGCTTAGCTTCACTTCCTTCCCAACTCCAATTGTTACGGTACCAGAAATGGGGTAACAGGTGAATTTCGGCATCTTCGTTACCGCGATTAATAACCGTATATTGTATTAAAATATCTTCTCCCTCATTTTTCGCGTAACTGATAAATACATCGAAATATTTGTCCTGATCAAAAATGCCGGTATCCATCAATTCAAATTCTGCTTCGTTCCGGCTACGTCTGGCATTTTCTTCCACAAGCCGGGCATAAGGAAAAGCAGATTGCGGATATTTATACAACATTTGCATATAGCTATGCGTTGGTGTATTATCCAGATAATAATAAACCTCCTTTACATCTTCACCGTGATTTCCTTCGCCATTATTGAGTCCAAAAAGCCGCTCTTTCAAAATGGCATCTTTACCGTTCCAAAGGGCCAGCCCTAAACATAACAGTTGCTGATCATCGCTTATGGCAGCAAGCCCCTCTTCGCCCCATCTAAAAGCCTTACTCCGGGCCGTATCGTGTGTGGTATATGCCCAGGCATCGCCATTATTGCTGTAATCTTCGCGTATGGTTCCCCATTGCCTTTCTGATACATATGAACCCCATTTAAGCCACTTTGCACCTTGCTGGTATTGTGCGTTGATTCTTTTTTGTTCGGCATTTGCCATAGCGATGTTTTAATTAGGTAAACAATTTACAGGAGTTAAATATCAAATATTTAATGCATTTAAATATTAAATTTATGTCAGCAAAACACCAACAAAAATCAAACCTTTTACCTGATGGAGGGTTTTATATACACATATTTAATGTTAAGATTATGAAAACCAGCATCTATAATAAAGCAGAGCACCTGGAAGGTTATATTGGCAAGGAAGGTAATAGTGAAGAGAAATCGGAGGTACAGAAAGCTTACGAGGCCGGAAATGAGGGCAATGAGGTAACCAGCTTTGGCAGAGACACGATTGCCAAATACAACGCCGAAACCATGCACCTGGATAAAACAACACCGCGTGATGGTTTGGATAACACCGGCACGCAAGGTGCTGATTCTTTAAGCGACGATGCCTACAATAGTGCCGACAAGCACCCTACCCTAAAAAGTGCCGAAAGCCATACGGGCAGTTCGTCTGATGATTTTAAAACAAAAACGGGCATTAATGAATCCGATGAGGATCATGCGCTTGACACAGGAATATAAAGCATATAGCCATGGGATTATTAAAATACGCCATTTTAGGCGCGGCAGCAATTTACGGATTTAAATATGCTACCAGAAAAAGAAGTTCAGACGGCAAATCGATGGTAGATGATTTTAAGGTGAAAGCCACTCAATATCTCGACGATGTCAATGATTTTGGAGAAAGAATAAGACATGATTACAGACAAACCAGTGATCTATACTGACAAAATTTGAAATTTTACAGACACAAAAAATTGATATAAATCAAGATATTTATCTGATAGAGCTTGTAAATTCATCAGCTGTTTATGAAATTTGCAAGGCTATAGGATTCGCGACTAAGATTAACTAAACGATCATTAACAACTAAAATTTAAGGGCATTTGCTACTTGATTAACGCATTCAGTTGTGGAATTCTACTTAATTTCCATCTACCGGAAAAGCATTAAAGATTTAAAAGGGATTATTCTTTATGGATATTCCCTTTTTAATTTAAGTCCACTCAATATTGCATCAATATCTGTTAATAAGGTCTTCATTATTTTACGCCTTTGCTCTGATTACTTCTGCTACTGTTATCCACATCATCTTTATCAGAACCATTGTTTACTCTATGCTGAGGTGGATTTTCCATCCTGCTTTTTTCAAGCTCAGAAAAATCACCACCTTTTTGATTAGCCACTTCACCATGTGATGGCTGTTTTTTATTTACCTCTTTATCCGGATTGGCAAAATCCTGCCCAATTACTGATGGTTCGTTCTCTGTTTTTACTTGCTTTTTCATATCAATAGAACCAACGAAATATCCCTTTTGTTCTAAAAATACGGGCATAAAAAAAGTCCTGGTTTGCACCAGGACTTTCCGTTCTTTTAAAATCAATTAAACTTTGATTTCAACTTCAACACCGCTAGGTAATTCAAGTTTCATTAAAGCATCAACTGTTTTAGAGTTAGAGCTATAAATATCCAATAAACGTTTGTAAGCGCATAATTGGAATTGCTCTCTAGCTTTTTTGTTTACGTGTGGAGAACGTAATACAGTAAAGATTTTTTTCTCTGTAGGAAGTGGAATCGGACCACTTACAACTGCACCCGTAGGCTTAACAGTTTTTACGATTTTCTCAGCAGATTTATCTACTAAGTTGTAATCGTAAGATTTTAATTTAATTCTGATTCTTTGGCTCATCTTGTTTTTAATTATGGTTTCCTGTTAGAGCTATTAACAACAGAAACCGGATTTATCTTAGCGTGATTTCACCGATTTAAAGCATTACACCGATTCAAATATCGATCGGTGTAATCTTTTTAATCTGTGTAATCCTTTATACTAGTCTTCAGATTTAATTCTGCCTTTAGATTTAGCAACAACTTCGTCCTGAACGTTTTTAGGCGCTGGCTCGTAGTGGTCAAATTCCATTGTAGAAGTTGCACGACCTGAAGTGATGGTACGTAACTGAGTTACATAACCGAACATTTCTGAAAGTGGTACCAATGCTTTGATTACCTGTGCACCGTTACGGGTATCCATACCTTGTAACTGGCCACGACGACGGTTCATATCACCGATTACATCACCCATGTTTTCTTCAGGGGTTAAGATCTCGATTTTCATGATTGGTTCCATCAATGAAGGTCTACATTTAGGTAAAGCCTCACGGTATGCCATACGGGCAGCAAGCTCGAATGATAAAGCATCTGAATCGACTGCATGGAATGAACCATCAATCAAACGTACTTTCATATCAGGAAGCGGATAACCAGCCAATACACCATTTGCCATTGCAGATGCAAAACCTTTCTCAACTGAAGGGATAAATTCACGAGGAATAGCACCACCAACAATTTCGTTTACGAATTGTAAACCACCTTTTTCAAAGTCAGCATCAATTGGAGAGATAACCACTTTGATATCGGCAAATTTACCACGACCACCTGATTGTTTTTTGTAAACTTCGCGGTGTTCTGCAGTACCGAAGATTGCCTCTTTGTATGCTACTTGTGGCGCACCCTGGTTAACCTCTACTTTAAACTCACGTTTTAAACGGTCAATTAAGATATCTAAGTGAAGCTCACCCATACCAGAAATTACAGTCTGACCAGTTTCCTGATCTGTTTGTACTCTGAATGTAGGATCTTCTTCAGCTAATTTAGATAAACCCATACCTAATTTATCAACGTCAGCCTGAGTTTTAGGCTCAATAGCTAAACCGATAACCGGATCAGGGAATACCATCGACTCAAGAACGATTGGGTGTTTCTCATCACAAAGGGTATCACCAGTTTTGATATCTTTAAATCCAACTACAGCAGCAATATCACCAGCAGCCACATTAGGCACAGGGTTTTGCTTGTTTGCGTGCATTTGGAAGATACGTGAAATACGCTCTTTACTTTCTGAACGGGTATTGTAAATGTAAGAACCAGCTTCTAAGTTACCCGAGTAAACACGGATAAAGCATAAACGGCCTACAAATGGGTCAGTTGCAATTTTAAATGCTAAAGCTGCAAATGGCTCATCAATACTTGGTTTCAATAAAACTTCTTCGTTAGTATCAGGGTTAGTACCAGTAACACCTTCTGAATCTAAAGGTGAAGGCAATAACTCCATTACGTAATCCAACATGGTTTGAACACCTTTGTTTTTGAAAGATGAACCACAAACCATAGGAACAATTTTAGCATCTAAAACAGCTGCACGTAAAGCGTCTAAAACTTCACGCTCAGTGATGGTTTCAGGAGCATCGAAGAATTTCTCCATTAGAGACTCATCATAATCAGCAACTGATTCTAATAATTTCTCTCTCCACTCAGCAACCTCATCTAACATATCATCAGGAATTGGCACTTCAGTAAAGGTCATACCTTTATCGTGCTCGTTCCAAACGATACCACGGTTGTTGATCAAATCAACCACACCTTTAAACTGATCTTCAGCACCGATAGGTAATTGCAATGGAACTGCATTACTACCTAACATGTCTTTAACCTGCTTAACAACTTTTAAGAAGTCAGCACCAGAACGGTCCATTTTGTTAACAAAACCGATACGGGCAACATTATAGTTGTTAGCTAAACGCCAGTTAGTTTCTGATTGAGGCTCAACACCATCAACAGCAGAAAACAAGAACACTAAACCATCTAATACACGTAACGAGCGGTTTACCTCTACGGTAAAATCCACGTGTCCCGGTGTATCGATAATGTTCATGTGATAGTTCTGGTTTCTGTATTTCCAGTTAACTGTAGTTGCAGCAGAAGTAATGGTAATACCACGCTCTTGCTCTTGTGCCATCCAGTCCATTGTTGCAGCACCTTCGTGCACTTCACCAATTTTATGACTTACACCAGCATAATAAAGGATACGCTCAGTTGTGGTAGTTTTACCAGCATCAATGTGAGCCGCGATTCCAATATTTCTTGTAAATTTTAAATCTCTTGCCATGTTATGTTTTTGATTTATCTGATTTTAAATGATTGCACCGATTATGTAGAAACAAATCGGTGCAAATTATCTAATCAGTATAATCTTCTAATTAAATCTGTGTAATCTTACTAGTCTGTTAATCCTAAATTAGAATCTGAAGTGAGAGAACGCTTTGTTAGCCTCAGCCATTTTGTGCGTATCTTCTTTCTTCTTAACAGCAGCACCTTCACCTTTAGCAGCAGCTACGATTTCACCAGCTAATTTCTCTTTCATGGTTTTTTCACCACGACGACGAGCGTATAAAATTAACCATTTCATACCTAAAGCTGTTTTACGCTCTGGCCTAACCTCAGTTGGAACCTGGAAGTTAGCACCACCAACACGACGAGATTTAACCTCTACAGCTGGCATAATGTTAGTTAATGCACGTTTGAATACCTCTAAACCGTTTTCACCTGCTTTTTTCTCAGCAATTTCAACAGCATCGTAAAAGATTGAGTAAGCGATAGATTTTTTTCCATCGTACATCATGTTGTTTACAAAACGAGTTACCTGAACATCATTGAATTTTGGATCAGGAAGAATAATTCTCTTTTTTGGTTTTGACTTTCTCATTTCTTATTTCCTCCCGATTATTTCTTTTTACCTTTTGTTGGCGCCGCAGCTACTTGTCCTGGTTTAGGACGTTTAGTACCATATTTAGAACGACGTTGGTTACGACCAGCTACACCTGATGTATCTAATGCACCACGGATGATGTGGTAACGTACACCTGGTAAATCTTTAACACGACCACCACGGATCAATACGATTGAGTGCTCCTGTAAGTTGTGACCTTCTCCAGGGATGTAAGCATTCACCTCTTTACCGTTCGTTAAACGAACACGGGCTACTTTACGCATTGCTGAGTTTGGTTTTTTAGGGGTAGTGGTGTACACACGTGTACATACACCTCTTCGCTGTGGACAGCTGTCCAACGCTGGAGACTTACTCTTGAACTCCAGTGCTACTCTACCTTTTCTAACTAATTGTTGAATGGTTGGCATTGTGCTTTTTTATGTTTTTTTATTAAAAATTTACCGCTCCCCCGGCTTCTTTACAGATAGCCCATAAAACGGACTGCAAAAGTAGAACAATTCTTTTTAAAAATCAAGGGGTTAGCGTAAAAAGTTTTCAGTGGGCAATTGCCAGTTTTCAGTTGGAGATTAAGGAGTTGCGGGCCGGTTTGCGGTTTTAAGTTTTCAATTATCAGTTTTCCCGATTAATTCACATCAGACAATCGTCATGGCGTGCAGAGATGAACGTTTTTTTACTTTGTAAAAGATGTATGCAGTTTCTTTAAAAACACATTGCTAAAATGTAAATTCGAAAAAACGATTAACATGAATAATTACGCTCGTATACCATTAATTATCCTTTTATTTTTTAGCACTCATGCATTTTCAAATAAAATCGATTCGCTTAAAACCGACCAGGATGTTGAACGATTTCTTAAGCAAATAAATAAAGACTTTGCCAAAGACACTAATTTCAGCATACAAACAACAGAACAGCTTGCCAAAAACCTGGATTGTGAAGGGATTTTCCAAAAATGGAGGATGAAAAACTGGGAAAAAGTTGATATAACCAATGATGGCCTTACAGATTTAATATTTATTGGCTCTTGGAGTGGTTATTTTTCAGCTGCAGTAGTAGATATTGGCAGTAACAATTTTAAGTTTTACAGTTTTTCTAAAAATACTTTCGAAAATTGTGAGTTTGTAAAACCCACACGAATTGCTTCAAGAAATCACCTTAAAATATTTCGTAAAACGAATGAACCGGATAAAGCAAATAACCAACCATTCCAATATAAAAGCTTATTGGTTTTTGATACGTTGACTTTTAAGTTTAATGATTTTATTGAATTTAATGCACATGAGGCTAAAAAGGATGAAATCGAAGCGATTGAAATTAACACCAGTTATTGCTTTGGAACATGCCCGTCTTTTAATTTAAAGCTTGTTAAAAGCGGAATGGCTTATTATGAGGGCATTGGCTACACCAAACAAACGGGCAAATCAACAAAAAAATTATCTCCCGATACTTTTAATGAGCTAGCCGCCTTAGCCAATTATATCAATATTAAAAGCTTAAAAAATGACTACGCAGTAAACTGGACCGACGATCAGACAGCTACATTAAAAATTACATTTAAAGACAAATCAACAAAAGTTATTAAGGATTATGGTATGCAGGGAACTTTCGGCTTAAGCGCTATCTACTCCAAAATGATGACACTTGGTATTAACTGGCCAACATTACTCAATTACAATCCTTAAAACCATCTTTCAACAACTTTAATCTGGCTACCGCAGCCTCGAGTTCTTTAGGTGCTTTACCATACTCGTAGGTAATTTTATACTGTTTACCATCGGCATTAATCGCAATCCACTCGGCACCTCCATCTGCACAATCGGGGCAGCCAATGGTCTCGGGCAGGGCAGCAATTTTTTCCATGTTCAGTTCGTTTTTTATGGCGTTCACATCTGCTTCAGAAATGGTTTTGCTACAGGTTTTGGTATCGGTGGCCTGGCCGTTTTTTGATTTGGAAAAGGTGAGTTTCAAATCGCTGATGAACAGATTATTGGAACAATAGCCCACGCACATTCCAAATGAGGTACCGTAACTGATACTATTGAGATTATTAATCCGGTCTTTTTTGCATCCTGCAAAAGATAAAATGGCGCTGAAAGTGATTAAGAGTAAAGTTCTTTTCATAGGCTTAAAATGAGTTGGTTTGTTTATTTTGTTGTTGGTATCAGGGTTTTAAAACGGGGCTTAGCTGTTCCGAATTTACAAAAATTGCCCTGTAAGCAGGCACCGATGCTTCTAAAGTCCACAGCAACACACCTTTTCTATTGGTTAATACCATAATGTGCCTTTTTGAACTGCAGCAGAGTATATTTTCAGGGGTAATCATATAAGCACTCCCCATACGGTCGTTATAAATCTGAGGGGGTAATTTAATGTGCATATCCAATGCTGCACTTTTGGCCGGTTGGTTTAATTTAAAAGTATACACTCCCGATTGGTGTTTATCTATCCCATTATCAAAAAACATTAAATTGCCTTCGGCATTAATGTGTACGGCATGTGCCTGAGAAAAACTGGCTTCGGCAGGCATGGTCATATCCCCTCCTTTGCCAAACTTCCAGATTACCTTACCCGTTTTCGAATCGATTTTCCAGATCTGCCCATTGTTATAGAAAGAAATGATATAATTGCCATCTGTATCGTAATTTAAGCTGTTGGCATGCATCCAGTCTTTTTTGGTTTTGAGCAATGCTTTATCAGCAAATGGATCAAGGGCATCAAATACACTCCATTTCCAGATTTGTTTTCCTTTTTGATCCATCACCATAATGCCATCACCGTTTATGGTATCCTGTTTACTTCCTCCAATACGGCTTAAATCGGTTATCTTCTGATCAATAAACAAGGTTACCAGCTCGCCTTTGGTATTTTTCAAAATTTCGTGGTGGATGGTCTGTTTAAAATCGGCTTGTCCTTTTTTCAGGTGCAAAAGTGTATCACCATTGAGGTTAATTTCCAAAATCTGGCTACCATAACTTGTAGGCTCGTCATTACTTCCGAGAATAGAGAGCAAGGTTTTATCTTTATTAAAATTGATGACTTTGAAACCCACATTATCAACCTGGTGATACCACCTTAGCCTCCCTTTATAATCAACCAGATAAGCCATCCCCGGCGAATACCTTTTATTGATGAGGATTAATCCGTTTTTAAATTCCTTTGGAATCAACTTATCATCGGCACTTTTGGCTTTAAACTGGTCTTTTAACCACTCCGGTAGTTCGCGCGATTCGAATGTATAGGTTTTACTGGTTGTTTCAACGCCCTTATTTACCGTAATTACCTGATAGGCATAGCTGGTTTTGGGCAAAATATTGCACAATACCAATGTGTGTTTACTTTTCCCTTTCGACAGGGTTGTAACGAGTTTGGCAGAATCGGCAATTTTGTTGGGCCAGTATTTGATATAAACATCAGCGTCCGAACCGGTATTTACATCAATCTGGATTTTCAATTCATTGTTGTTGTGGAGGCCAACTTTAATTTCTTTAATACCGGCTTTTTCCGAGCATCCTGAAAGGGCCAGCACCAGTAAAAATACTACCGATTTTAAAATATACTTCATAAACTTCTGATCATTAAAGATATGTGGGATATTGCTTATAAACAAAAAAGAATACATAGTAAAAACTATATATTCCTTTTTGTAATCATAAAAATATGAAATTATTGTCTGCCCGAGTTATTTAAATTCGGGTTAATATTTACCTGGTTTAAAGGGTACGGGAAATACTGATCGCGCGGCATAACTACCGTTGGGGTTTGGTTAATGCGTTTTAAATACCCGTTTACAATGCTTTCATATTTACCAAAGCGCATTAAATCTGCCCTTCTTTTGCCTTCATAAAATAATTCCCAGCCACGTTCCTGCAAAAGCGCATCTTTTAATGTGGTTTGGTTATAGTTGGCTGCAACCAGCAATTTAGCATGCGATCTACCTTTTACCTGGTTAATCAGGTCGATACACTCGGCGTTTGGACCACTTAATTCATTAATGGCCTCTGCTCTGCTTAGCAATACATCGGCATAGCGCAAAATATTTACACTATGGCCATCGTAATAGGTATTTGCACCGTTCGGGTCTGCATATTTTGCGGTGGCCACATCCTGCATATAAAAAGTACCTGCAGGGGGTGTGGCGCCAAGCGTTGGTGCTTGTTTGTATACCAATTTATCAACACCGGTATACTCAGCAAAAAAGAGTTTTTTTCTATCATCTGCTGCGTCGAAGCTATTATAAAAATCCCAGGTTACCGCATAATATTGCCATCTATCGGTTAAAACCGGGTGATTTGATGGACCAAAATGGTTCAATAGTTCAGTCCCGTTTACATTGGCATCGCTTAATACCGAGAAAATATTTTCAGCACACCATTTGTTACTTTCGGCAAAAAGCCCTGCATAACTAGGATAAAGCGAGTAAATATTTAAATCCATCACCTGTTTGGTAACATCTACCACTTTTTGCCATTGGTGCTGGCGCAAATATAATTTAGCCAATAAAGTAAGGGCTGCACCTTTTGTAGCTCTTCCGGCATCATTAGTTGAATATATTGGGTTGTTTGCATAACTAGCAGGTAAGGTATTGGCTGCTGCCTGCAAGTCGTTAATCAAAAACGCTTCTATCTGATCAAGTGGTGTTAGCGTTGCATTTTTGGTATAATCAGGATTTACCAAATCTTTTTCTGTTGCCAGAATTACAGGCCCCCAGGCATCTGTTAAATCCATGTAGGCAACTGCCCTTAAAAATTTGATTTCTGCCAGGAACTGATCTTTTTCTGCCTGCGAAAGGCTGGTCATGGGGCTGATATTGAAAATTGCATTATTCGCATTCGAAATCAGTTTGTAAATCTGCCTCCAATCTTCAGCAATTAAACCATTTGCCGAATTCCATTGAACATTAGATAGTTGGCCAGGGTCGCCGCCATAACTACAGTGCCCTACATCGGTAGTTAAATCTGTTAATGCAAAGTGTCTAACTGTCCAGTAATCAAAATTGTCGCCAACTGAAGGGCCTTTTAAGCGGGCATAAACTGCATTTACTGCAGCAATGGCATCCGATTTTGTTTTAAAGGCATTGGTACTGGTTAAACTGCTATATACTACAGGATCCAGATCCTTTTTACAAGAATACTGCAAAAGTACAATTGCAGCTATGGCTATAATAATCTTATATCTTTTCATCTCTTTATCTTTATTATTCCTAATGGATAGAAATTATTAATTGATGGTTAATTTTACACCTGCCGAAAATGTTCTGAAAGCCGGGAATGCGTTAAAATCTATCCCGCCGCCAAAGTTGCTACCTGAGTGCGAGTTTACTTCCGGATCGGTTCCGGTATAATTGGTAATGGTAAATAAATTCTGTCCTTCGGCATATACCCGCAAGCCTTTTATCACCTTTATGCGATCGAAAATTTTAGCTGGTAAGCTATAACCAAGAGAAACAGATTTTAACCTTACATATGATGCATTTTCTACGAAACGTGAGTTAACATAACTACCATAGGTACTTAAAAAGTATCCTTCACGTGGAATATCTGTATTTTCGTTAACACCAGCCACAAACCTGTTCAAAGCATCGGCACCAGTGGTCGATTCCAATACCAATCTGTTCATGTTATATAAAGAATAACCAAAAGCACCCTGGAAGAAAATATTCAGATCGAAACCTTTATAATGGAAATCGTTACCTAAACCCATACTGTAACGGGGGCTCGAATTACCTAAAAAGGTCATATCATCCGGTGTAATTTTTCCATCGCCATTCGTATCCTGGTATTTCGGATCGCCTGGCTTAGAATTTGGTTGTGGGGCATAAGTTTCTCCGGTTTTAATTACGCCTGTGTAAACATATCCAAAAAGCTCTCCAAGCTCTCTGCCTGGCATTACCCTCGAAAATTCACGCCCTGATACCGTACCACTTGGATTTGCTGTATTTACTGAGATTTGGTTTATTGGACCTAACGATAATACTTTTTGTCTGTTTAGCGAAATATTAAAGTTAGAATTCCAGGTAAAGTTATCAGTTCGGATATTTACGGTATTGATTAACAATTCAACTCCCCTATTCTGGATCGAACCTGCATTTACTAATTGAGAGCTAAATCCCCAGTATTGTTCGATTGGGATATTGATTAATAAATCGGATGTCTTTTTTGCATACAAATCGATAGTGGCATTTAAACGTCCGTCAAAGAAACCCATATCCAAACCAATGTTAAACTGTTTGGTACTTTCCCATTTTAGATTTGGGTTTGCTAAGGTTTTAGGCTCTGTTCCAATTTGTAATGGATCGCCAGGGTTAAGTACCGTACTGTAATTGGTAAAAGTAGGTAAATACAAATAGTTCGTAATCCTGTCATTACCGGTAACACCATAACTGGCGCGCAATTTTAAGTTAGAAAAAGTATTTAAGTTCTTGATAAATTCCTCATCAGTAAATTTATAGGCAATAGCACCTGATGGGAAAATACCATAACTGTTATTAGGTCCGAATTTCGATGAACCATCTCTTCTTAAGGTAAAGGAAGCTAACAACTTGTCTTTATAACCGTAGTTTAACCTGGCATACATTGAGTTAAAGGTAGACTGCTCCTTAAAGCTATTGTAGCCATTACCCAAATTGGTTATGGTAACGTTAGTTCCGTTTGGTGTTGAACCCGCGCCAAGATTGTAGAATAAAAATTCGTCGGTTGGAAAACCTTTACTACCGGCAGCGATAAATTCGTTCACATCTTTTTGGTTTGAAACCCCTGCTAAGGCAGTAAAATCATGACTACCGAAGTTAAATTTATAGGTTAAATAATTTTCTACCAGCCACCTAAATGTGGTTGAGGCTTTTTGAGCGGCAATTCCATTATTTACTGCACCTGCGGTTAATGTTCTTGGAATGTACTGTCCTTCGTTAAGGTTGGTGTACTCAGCACCTGCCCCTAAGTGATAGGTTAGTCCTTTAATAATCTGGTAATCCAAAGAAACATTGGCATTAGCCAGTTTATTGGTACTGGTATTGGTTGGCTCCAGCAAACTTGCCAGTGCATTGTTTTTACCCTGATAACGGAAATAGCTTCCATCAGCATTATATACCGGGATATTAGGCAATGCGGTTAATAAACCAAACAATGGTGCGGTAATATCGGCAGAGTAAGATTGTTGTAATACTTTAGCAGTAGAACCGTAAAAGTTACCAGCTAATTTTAAACGCTCATTAAGGTTCTTTTCTGCACCAATTCTTGCTGTATATTTTTCTAGTCCGGTTCCTTTTAAAACTCCTTTTTGGTTAAGGTAGTTACCCGATACATATAATTTTGAATTCTGATCGCCACTGCTAATGCTTAAACTTCTGTTGTGTACCGAAGCGTTTTGCGTAGCTTCTTCCATCCAGTTGGTATTTGCGATATTGAAAGATGGTGGGAATAATACTGGTTTGCCATCTTCAAGCGCTGTAGCATTCTGAATGGCAGTATACTGCTGACCATTTAATAAAGCGGGTTTATAGGTTAAAAACTGGTTACCATTAGATAAATCCAAATCGATAGCTACCCTGCCGGCTTTACCCTTTTTAGTTGTAATTAAAACAACACCATTTCCGCCCCTGGCACCATAAATAGCTGCAGAAGAAGCATCCTTTAAAATCTGGATATCCTCAATGTCATTCGGGTTAATCGTACTTCCGTTATCAGAGATAAAACCATCTACTACATACAACGGACTGTTGGTGGTATTGATAGAGTTACCTCCCCTTACGGTAATTTGCATACCTGCGCCCGGTGCAAAACTGGTTTGCTGTACCTGAACACCCGCTGCCTTACCCTGAATGGCCTGCCCGATATTGGATGTAGTACCACCTAAGTTCAGGTCGTCACTCTTAATAGAACTGATAGAGCCGGTTAAATCTGTTTTACGCTGGGTACCATAACCTACAACTACAACTTCGTTCAGTTTATTTAAGTCTTCTTCCAGGTTTACATTCACCACGTTAGAAACACCAACTGTAACCTTTTGTGTTTTATACCCTACTAAGGTGAAATTTAAAACACGTAACTTTCCTTTTAAGGTTAAGGTAAACTTACCGTTCGCATCAACCGAGGTGCCATTCTTCACATCGGTTTCGGTTACCGAGGCTCCGACCGCCGGCAAACCTTTTTCGTCTTTTACCGTACCCGTTACTACAGTTTGGGCACTAACAGCCACGGGAATGAGCAAAAACAAACAACAATAAATATTTTTTAAGAGTGCGTTAAAAAGATTGCGTCTTCTTATAGGAATCCTCTCCCTATAATGAGCTGTGGTTCTGTAAATTTTAGTCATGATGATTCGTTTGATAGTTGATAGCAGGCAAAAAGCAACGACTCTTGCTTCTTGCTTATATAATATTAGTCATTAAACAATTCACTTGTACAGCAAAACACTGCGCAATCGATTGACTAATCGGACTTAACGCCGGAAACGATCAAAAATGAATGAAGAAATGGAGATATTTTAAGCGGCTACCAGCAAATGGCAAAATCTTAGCTACTAGATTTAAGCTGATGACTAATTGCACTAAACAGCCTGTTTGTGCTTTGGGTAGCGTTTTCAGTATTGGTTTTGATAACCAGATTGGCATGGGTTGAAGGCTCGAATTTTGCACTTACTCCCGTAAAATTGGTTATTAAATTTTGATTGGCATCCCTGTATAAACCTTTAACATCCCTTTCCTGGCAGATATTCAGCGGACAGTCAATAAAAACCTCAAAATAGCGGTCACCAATGATTTCTGCAGCTAAGGTTCTTTGAGTCTGCAACGGAGTAATAAAGGAGCAAATGGTAATGATATTATTGTTCAACATCAGTTTGGCTATTTCTGCAGCCCTCCTGATATTTTCTGTACGATCTTGCTCACTAAAGCCCAAATCTTTATTGATACCTTCTCTCAATGCATCTCCATCAAGCGCAACCGAAAAATAACCTTCTGCTTTCAATTGCTCCCCCAACAGGTTAGAAATGGTTGTTTTTCCTGAACCAGAAAGGCCGAATAACCAAATCACCAGTCCGTTTTGAGCAGAAATAGAAGATGGAAGATTAGGCATTGTTTGTTGTGGCATGAAATAGAGATGTTAGCTTTTAAAATTAATCAACTTTACATAAAAAGCCTTCATTTAACAGCGACTCTTTATTGTACAACATGGGCTTTCCGGATAAGGTAGTAATGCTGCAGCCACTGAACAAAATAATGGCATGACCTGCAGCTGTATCCCACTCCATTGTAGGGCCTGTTCTTAAATAAATTTGCGCCTTGCCTTCTGCCAAAAGGCAAAATTTTAACGAGCTACCCACAGCAATAGCGTTTGTAACCGGGTATTGACTAAGGATTTCCTTTTCCTTCCCATCGGCATGCGAACGGCTTACCGCGGCTGTCCACGAAGAAGTATTTACAGCCTTAATTTGCTGCGGTGCTTCTCCTGGCAATTGTTTCCAGCTACCGATGGTTTCGCTACCGTAATATAATTTTCCTTGTACAGGCACGTAAATCACACCCAAAACAGGCGTTTCCGCTTTAATAAGTGCAATATTTACAGTAAACTCGCCATTCTTTTTAATAAACTCCTTTGTTCCATCAAGCGGATCGACACACCAGAAATAATTGTAATCTTTCCGGTCCTCATAGGCTATACTTTTTCCTTCTTCGGATATGATTGGAATTGCCGGATATAGTTTTTTCAGCCCTGCACAAATGATATCGTTTGCCATTTTATCGGCAATGGTTAAAGGCGATGCATCACTTTTGGTTTCTACTTCAAAACCTTCTTCGCGGTTATACACCGTTAATATTGCCTCGCCAGCAGCCACAGCAATATCCAAAATTGCCTGGATATCGATACTTTCACTAATATTACTTTGCATCGAGCACTATTTTTGAGTTTTTAATCCGTTTTAATATTTCAAGCTGTGGATTTCGCTTATCCAAATCCGATTGGCGGGCATTATCCATAAACTGCTGTTTCATTTGGGCATTTTCGCTATTGAAAAGCGAAATATCCGCTTCAGGAATATATTGCCCCTCCACTGAAGGATTTACCAAAGTATAGCCAAGTGCTGTTAAAGTTTGCTGGTTGATTAGCTCAAATATATTGATTTCTTCGGCACTAAGTTCTTTTAAAAACTTGCGGGTATTGTCTTTAATGATGGGTTTAGCTAAATTCTCCCACATTTCGCCTGCATTGGCTGTAGCCAGCGATTCTTTTGAGTGGTGAAAATCTAGCATACTTTCAAAATACTCAATCTCTAGAAAATGGCATAACTTTTTGATCACCTCTTCAGGGTTGGCAATCAGTTCTTCGTAATTCAAGGCAAAAAAACGTTCAGGCTCAATTTGCTTTGACAGCTCAATACAAGCTGTTTGGTCTTTAAACCACTGTTGAGCCAAATGGTATATATGCTTTTCGCCAACGATGGCTTTTTTAAAAGATAAAGCTACATCGCGCCCATCACGGTATAAATAGATGTATTTAAGTTTGGGCGAATACTTTTCCAGCTCGCTGGCATAGTGTACGTTAGCCATACTTTTGCAACACCAATATTTCGCTTTCTTTGTACGGGCTACAGATTCGTACACCAGACGGTTAATTTCAAATAAACTCTGCTCTTTCGAGTTTTCGTAAATCCAGACTTTATCCAGCTCAACCCCATCCCAAGGTACGGGATTGGCATTTACATAGTCTACCACATCGCTAACCAGCTCCAGGTATCTTTCAGCTGTTAAGGGAGCGTATAAATTTAATAAGGGTACAAAAGTAACCAAAATGTGAGGCGGGTGTGGCGAAGCAATTTCGTCCGATTGATCTAAAATCACCCTCAACAGATTAGAGCCTGAGCGTTGCGTACCAATTATCTGGATGCCATGTGGACTGGAAATGTTGTTCATGAAATAAAAGTGTTTAAAATGCCGAAAAGGATTGCGCCCAATATTAAATATACCGGACTCAATTTATATTTAAAACTTAGCACAAATGCAATTAGTGCTGTAGCACCAACTAAAATGGTGCGGGGTTGCATTAATAATATTTTAAAGGCAGAAGAAATAATGAGGCCGATTACGACTACTTTAATGCCTCCAATCATGCTTTTAATTAAGGGATGGTCTTTTGTACGGTTAAAGATTTTAGCAACCGTAATCATGAGTGCTGCTGCTGGCAGAAACATGCAACAGGTGGCCAGCAAGGCGCCCGAAAAGCCGGCCAGTTTATAACCGATAAAAGTAGAGCTAACTAAAATAGGCCCGGGTGTAACCTGACTAAAAGCAATGGCATCTATAAACTGTTTGGTATTTAACCAGTTTAAATCTTTAACAAATAGAGATTGCATAATTGGCACAATAACGTACCCTCCCCCAAACAAAGAGATACTGATCCCAGAAAAAACCGTCGTAATTTTTAAAAAAATATTAGGATAATTTTTAAAAAAGTTACTTACAAACAATACCTGATTAACCAATAAAACAACAAGGATGGATAAAGAAACCGGGCTTAACTGCAGTTTGTATTTTACTTTAGGGCTACCTAAAATTGCTTTGTAATTATTCTTTTCTCTATCTATTAATAAACCGCCCATGGCTCCAACCAGCATTAAAAAGATGGTTAAAATATAACTTCCGGCAAATAAATCGAGTACAATGGCTAACAAGAAAAGCGCTATTTTACTATAATTGAATGCTATTTCTTTTCGAAACAACTGCAAGCCGGTAGAAAAAATAATGATGCCTATGGTAGCGCCAACATACTGCATTACCGAAGTCCATTCTATTTTAAAACCATTTGAAAAGTAAACATAAGCCAGGCACAGGATGAGCAGGCAGGCAGGTAACAGCACCGCAAACATGCTCGTTATGGCACCCCATTTACCTTTAAGTGTATAACCAATGTTGGCCACAACATTTACCGCCATTGGCCCTGGCATAAAAGAAGCCACGGTTACGCTATCCAAAACCAGTTCGTTATCGATACTTTTATCCTGATCTACCATAATGGTCTGGATTAAAGATACCAACGCCATGTGCCCACCAAAGCTTACACAACCAATTTTAAAAAAGGTAAAAAAGAGGTACCTCAGCGTTATTGCTTCCTTAGTTAAACCTCCCTGCACCGATAGCTCCATATTTTGATTTATTTAAGGTTTAACCTGATATTCTTTTTCTATAAGATGATAAATAACAGCAGTTAGTTTGGGATAGCCTGCATTTTCTAATAACCTAATTTATAGATTTTGGAGGAGATAAAAGCGCTAAAACTTTACGCAAACGTTTGATTAAAAATCTATTTTTTATAAAATTATCAATCCTGCTTAAATAGCTGAATAAGGCATATGTAAATCAATAAATTGACGAATTTTCCGTGTATTTTTATCTTTCGTTTTTAAAACTGATTTATGATACAAAATGGCAAAATTGGTTAAGTTGAAATGCGAAACAAACGTTTGCGTTAAATCCTTTCCATTTGTACCATAAAACAACTTAAGATCAACAACTTATACTTAATATAAATCCGGCCTGTAACAAAAAAGTCTTTCAGGTTACCTGAAAGACTTTCTATTTTAAGCTTTTGCTGCTGCTTTTTTGTGTTTTTTGTGATGATGATGTTTATAGCCTTTTTTGGTCTGTGTTTTTTCAGTTCCTGTTTTGGCTGGTGTGGTGGTTTGTGCGCTTACGGTATTAATGGTAAAAGCGGCTACTAATGCGATTACTAAAACTTTAATTGCTTTCATGTCTATTTAATTTAAAGATGAATAAACCTTGTTATTTTGTTTATTAAATCTCTAAAATCAATATGAAGATTTGATGAACTAAGGCAAATCGAAAGCAAGCATATAACTTAACCTTTTTCCGGTTTGGATGTATTCGGCTACCACTTTTCCATCAACCAGGATTTTGTATGTTGCCCGCGATTTTGTTTTCGCTTTAGCCAGTGTTTTAAGTTCTACATGGGTGCCTGCCTTTAGCGTTACCTGCTTTTCCCATTCACCACTAATATTTTCTAATTTACTTTGCTTACCACTTTCATCGGTATAAGCAACGTCGGCTTTTAAGTTTTCCTCAAAACCGACCTGATACGTTACGGTATAATTTTCTTTAGGGGTTACATCTATCTTTCCTTTCGATTTGGAATAAACAGTTGTCATAGTCGAAAAGGCGCAGCTACTTAAAGCAAGTATCAGCAAAAAACAATAGGCAATATTTTTCATAGGATAAGGTTTAGAAAAAGATGACGGACATTTTAGCGGAAAGGTTGCAAGGTGACGTGAATTATTTAGTGATATTAAAATCATTCAAAATGCAATCACTAATGAAAAGTATCCAGATACAAATCTTCTACCTTTTTACGTGCCCAAGGCATTCTTCTTAAAAATTTTAAGCTCGATTTGATGCTTTGGTTGTTATTAAAACAATCAATTCTGATTAGTGTTCCCAGTTTTTCCCATCCGTAATGCATCTGAAGATCGGTTACAATTTTCTCTAAGGTAATACCATGCAGGGGATTGTTCTTTTGCTGTTCGGCCATGTTGCAAAGTTAAAGCAAAATTATTGAGGTTTATACTTTGCCATCCAAACATTTGCGCCACCACAATCGGGATCGTTTACCCGGTGTTTTAACACCACAAAATGATTGCTTTCGAGCAGTGCACGATATTCTTCAGTAGCTAACGAAGCATGGAACAGGTTCTCGCCACCGTTCATGCCCCAGGCTTCGCCCCTTTCGGTGCCCGAGGTGAATAATAAAATACCCCCAGGATTAAGGTGATTGCCAAAAATTTCGAACATGGCGGGCTGATCTTCTGCTGGTAGATGGAAGAAGCTATGCCAGGCAATAAGCACATCAAATTTTTCGCCGAGTTGCATTTGGCGCATATCTAAAAGCATTAACCGGGCATCGGGAAAATTATTCCTTGCCAGTTCGATCATTTTTTCGCTCCCATCGATACCCACAGCACGAATATTGTGGGTAATGAAATATTCCAATATCGGTTTTCCATTACCGCAGCCTACATCCAGCATGCTGGCATTTGGCGGGAGCTGTTCAATAATCGCATCCAGATAAACACGTTCTACCGAATCGGCATAGCGGTTTTCGGCGAACCAATCACCTATTTTATTGTAAACCTGATAAACGTTTTTGCGTTCTCCCTTTTCCATCCTTTAGCCTATTGCGGTTGTATCAATTTCAATCAGCATGCCGGGTAAAGCCAAACGTTGCACCGGAATAAGCGTATTTACTGGAAACTTTAAGTCGGGCCAGATTTTAGTCGATTCTTCGATCAGTATCTGGTGTTTTTCTTCGTCGTAATCGACCACCAGCGTAGTTAACTTCGCAATATTTTCCATTTTTAAGCCTTTGCTAGCCAAAGCAATGGCGATATTTTCGAACACAATGGCCACCTGTGTGCTAAAATCGGCGCTTAAAATACCATCGGTTCTGCTCCCTCCCTGACCGGCAACAAATACCAGCTGGCTCCAGGCAGGAACTGCGGCAACATGCGAATAACCATGTGGACGTGGATCATAAATCCCTTCGGGATTGCTTATTTCTAATAGTGGATTACTCATGACATCTAATTTATTGCTAAACTAAGTGATATGGAAGATTAAACCGTCGGTACTTTGCAATAAAAAAAGCCTCCCGATCCTGGAGATCGGGAGGCTTCCTGCTTGATAGCAATTTCTTAATTACCTGTGGCTGTCCAGGTATTGTTATCAGGGTTCGAATCTGGTAATACTTTATTAGGATCTAAAGTTACCGATTCTATTTCTTCGGTTGTTGGGTAACGTACCAACCAGCTGGTATTTTTCATCCAAACATCAACAGGTACTTTTACGATATCTGTTTTACCGCTTTTGGTTTTAATCTGCAGAATAATCGGCATTGGCATTTTCTCCAGGTTTACTACTTTAATGTTATAGCCAGCTAGTTTATCGTCTTTTTTAACGGCTTCAACACTTGCAATTCCCTGATCCATTTTCCAGCTGTTTAACCACCAGCTTCTCCAGAACCAGGCCAGGTCTTCGCCTGCCCCGTTTTCCATCGAGCGGAAAAAATCGAATGGCGTTGGGTGTTTAAATGCCCAGTTTTTAATGTACTGGCGGAAAGCATAATCGAAACGGTCTTCGCCTAAAATCTGGTTTCTTAAAATATCTAATCCCCAGCCTGGTTTGCTATAAAGGTTAACACCAATATTACGTTCGGCCATTCCATCAGGCATTTGCATAATATTTTCGAAAGCCGGATTGCCGATCACAGCTTTACCAATTCTGTTCATATCAGTTGGTGCACTGGCGTACTCCCCGTGGTTAAAGTTGCTTTTTGAGATCCCATTGATGAAAGTATTGAAACCTTCATCCATCCAGCCATATTTACGTTCGTTCGAACCTACAATCATCGGGAACCAGGTATGGCCAAATTCGTGATCAATTACGCCCCACGCACTTCCTTTTTTGGCAGTCCAGCCGCAAAATACAATACCCGGATATTCCATACCACCAATATTGGTTGCTACGTTAACCGCCATTGGATATGGATATTCGAACCATTTTGACGAATAGTGCTCGATTGTAGATTTTACATACTCTACACCACGGCCATAGCTATCAACACCATTACTTTCTACCGGCTGCGCCGAAACGGCCAAACCTGTTTTACCACTTGGCAGTTTATACCTTGCCGCATCTAAAACAAAAGCTTTTGATGAAGCCCAGGCCGCATCGCGGGCATTTAAAATTTTAAATTTCCAGGTTAATTTATCTTTCGCCGGACGGGATGCCGGATCGGTAACCTCGGCTTCTGTACGAATATGCACCGTAGCATCGCTGGTTTTAGCAGCATTCCATCTTTGCAATTGTGTTGGGGTAAAAACTTCGGCAGGGTTTAACAATTCGCCAGATCCCATAACAATGTGACTTGCCGGAGCAGTAATAGCGAAATTGATATCACCGTACTCGCAGTAAAACTCACCTCCGCCCCAATAAGGCAAAGTATTCCAGCCAATTACATCATCATACACAGACATACGTGGAAACCATTGTGCAATGGCAAAAATCTCCCCGTTTTTAGTAGTTAAATGCCCGGTTCTGTCCGATCCTTCTTTGGGTACGATATACGAATAATCCATTTTAATGGTAATGATATCGCCATTTGGAGCCATTGGCTGATCTAAACGGATTTGCATACGGGTATCTTCTACCAATGAAGTAAATTTTACCGCAGCAGCTTTTTGCGATACACTGATGTTCTGGATTTTATATCCGCCATCAAACTTTTCGCCCTGGGCACCATAACGGCTACGTGCAGGGGTTACTGCATAACCACGCGAGGTTTCTTTAAAGGTATTCTGGTCTAACTGCAACCATAAGTAAGGCAATTTATCTGGACTGTTATTTTTATAGGTGATGGTTACCGTTCCGCTAACCATGTTTTTGGTATCATCAAGGTTAGCTGTAATGTTATAATCTACACGGTTTTGCCAGTACTTAGGTCCTGGTGCGCCAATGGCAGAACGGAATTCATTTCCATTTTGGGTATAAAATAGTGGTCCAAATGCCTCAGCCGGATTATAATTGCTGGTTGGTGCAGGTGTAGTAGCCTGTTGGGCAGATGCTGAAAACGCAAAAGCACAACAAACCATACAAAAAGTAAATAGTTTAGTCATATTCATGATATAATAAGGTTGTATTGTGGAGGTAAATATAAAAAATAACCACATATAGATTTATATGTGGTTATAATGTTACCAATCAGCCAGTAATTGGTTATTGATCTGCCTTTAATTTCGGCAAATCCTGCAATTTTCTTTCCTGTGGGGTTAATTTTTTCCAGGCAACAAAAGCCCGCGAAATGTAGAAGCTATAGCGGAATGGTCTTTCGCCTTTTACAGCCTCAACCGAAGGACGGTAAATAATCATGAAATTTTTAAGTTCTTCGCCTTCCAGCTTGGTTAAGTCGGTAATTGCCTTCGCGGTAAAGTTCTCGTCAATTTCCTCCATGTACATCTCTTTCTCCTCTAAATCGGCTTCTTTACGCTGTTGCCTTTTGTACTTGCCGTAGCCCAGGTTCAGGTTTAAACCACCAACTTTATCTGTCATTCGTTTACGGTTCAGGTTCCCTCCGGTACTAAGCAAGGTATATTTTTCGGCCAAAGGGTCTTTTGCATCAGTAATCTGGCTGTTCATTCTTACCGCGCTGATGTTGATATCCTTTAAATTATTGGTTTTAACCGGCAGGTAAATGGTCCGGTTTAGCAGATTGGTTAAATATAAGGTATCGGTATGGTAACCTACGGCAGAAAATTCGATCAGATCGCCAACGTTGGCCCCAATGGTATACCTTCCCTCTTTATTGGTAGTAGTTGTTTTTTTACTGTTCAAATTTCTAATGGTTACACCAGGTAATGAAAGTGTTTTCTTCGAAAAATCGAAAACTGTACCTGTAGTAACCGTTTGTGCAAAAGCACCAAAAGGCATAGCCAGCAATAGAAAAATGATTAGTTTGCGCATATTCAAAAGTAATTTAGTTATTCGTTTAAAATCTGCTTTTAACAAACTTTAACATTATAACAACCGGAATTAGATTAGTGTTTTTAAATAATTATCCTCATCAAAACCGATTAATACAGCCTTGTTGTTTTGCTCAATAACCGGACGCTTAATGGCACTGGTATTTTCTTTTAAATAGGCAATAGCTAAGTCCTGATTATTGATTGCTGCCTGCTCTTCTTTAGTCAGCTTTTTCCAGGTTAAACCTTTGCGGTTAAGCACGGTTTCCCAGCCAAAAATATTACACCACTCGTTTAACTTTTCGGTAGTAATACCTTTTTTCTTAAAATCGTGAAATTCGAAATCAATTTGGTTTGCTTTTAACCAATCGAGCGATTTTTTTACTGTATTGCAATTTGGAATTCCGTAAACGGTCATAATAAATTAAATGAGTGAATTATTGAATGATTAAATGAAAAATACTTAATCTTAAAAATTTAGTCAAAGATAATAAATAACCTGATAGCGATTGATTACGATAGGAGTAATTCCAATAGTTGATTGACTAAAATAACCATCAGATGGAAACATCTGACGGCACAATGAATAACCCGATAGCGATTGATTATGATCGGCGTAATTCAAATAGCTGATTGATTAAAATAACCATCAGATGGAAACATCTGACGGCACATTGATGCATTCATGTAAGATGTGGAAGATGGAAATATTCAATGGCACAGTCTTATACTACCTGATCTTAAAATCTTTCAATCCTAAAAATCCTATCCAACACATTAACTGTAGTCGTTCGTCACATTTTTAGCCCTGTCTGTCACATTTTAAATATTGGTATTATTGCGCTTTGTAAAATTGTGGCATAAACAAATCAACACAATGGAAATTATTTCTGGCAATCCTGCTTCCGAAAAAGCAAAAAACATTAACCAACTGGAGTTCTGGATCTCAACCACACTCTATATCCTGGCATTGATCAGCATTTGTACACAAACAACCTATAATTCGGGGTATTCCTATCATTTTAGCGCAAGCAGCATCGACTACAGCGTAATGAAGAACTTTTTCCTGCCCGAAATGTTCAAAATCAGTGTGGTCTATATCAGTTTTCTGCTGTTCAACTTCTGTTTTATGCCACAACTATCAAGGAAGAATAATATTGCACTAAACATTATACTTTCAATTTTGGTAACTGGCTTTTCTATTGTAGGCTGGATGGTGGCCAATACTTATGCACAGGCTTATCGCTTAGTCGATTTCGACAACATGAGCAATGCTTACGATATGCTTTTTGGTGAGGCTTTTACCTACGTATTTTTCCTGTACCTTTTATTTAATGCATACGCCTTCTTTAACGAAAGGGGTCTTGAACTATTAAATAAAATTCAGTTTTTAAGGGATTACAATCACAATATTGTTCAGGAGATTTTTACCACCACCCGGATTTGGCTCATTTCGCTTTTGGTGTTTGCAGCAGTGCTTTCGTTTAAGCTCGATTATGATTTACTGGTTATCTGGCTAATTGCGCCTCCGGTGAATATTTTTCTTGCCTTCTGCTCTATTTATTACATTATTCCAAACCTGCGTAAAAACCAGAAAGGTTTTGGCCGTTACTTTTGGGGTAATGTGGCTGTTAGTTCACTCATCACGCTCCTGTTGTTAATTATGCTGGTTCCGTTTATGCGCAATGGCGAGACTGTGCCGGTTACTTTAATATTAGCAGCCATAGCGATGGTTTGTATTACCACCCCATTGGCCTGGTACATTTATAAAAACAAATTCGAGAAGCAAACGGAAATCCAGATGCTGAAAACTGAACTGGGTAAATCAGATGCAAGTTTAAATTTTTTAAAATCTCAAATTAACCCGCATTTTCTTTTCAATGCTTTAAATACACTATTTGGTACGGCTTTGCAGGAAAATGCCGAAAGAACAGGCGAAGGTATTCAGAAACTGGGCGATATGATGCGTTTTATGTTGCACGAAAACACACAGGATAAAATTTCGCTTACGCGCGAAGTAGAATACCTGAACAATTACATCGACCTGCAAAAATTACGCACTTCACGGTCAGCAGATATCCGGATTGATGCACATATTGAAGAACAGATCAATAATCTGCAGATTACCCCTATGTTGCTGATCCCCTTTATCGAAAATGCTTTTAAACATGGCATCAGCCTGCAACAACCTTCCTACATCAAAATGACTTTACAGACTAAAGAAAGTACCCTGTATTTTGATGTAAGCAACAGCATTTACATTAAGGCAGATAATGACCCCGAAAAATTAAAAAGTGGTATCGGGCTCGAAAATGTAAAACAACGTCTTTCGTTGCTTTATCCGGGTAAGCACGAATTAATTATCCGCGAAAGTGCCAATGAGTTTTTTGTACATTTAACGTTGGAGTTGGTTTAGTTCTTCGAATTGACTCAGGATGGCAATTCGATCTCTTCTTAAAGCCTGTCACGCTGAGCGGAGTCGAAGCGATATAGAGAACAGCTTATATTATTATTTTTAAATATTTATTCTTCCACTCCACTCACGATGGCAATCAGATGCCTTCATAAAGCCTGTCACGCTGAGCGGAGTCTAAGTGTCTTTAAAGCATAAAACATGAAAACCTATACCGTTTACATCTTAAAATGTGCCGACTCCTCTTACTACACCGGAGTTACAAACGATATAGACAGGCGAATCTATGAACATGAAAACGCGGTAAACCCAACTTGTTATACTGCTGGGAGAAGACCATTAGTTTTAGTATTTTGCGAACACTTTGAAGATGTGAATGAAGCCATAGAATTTGAAAAACAAGTTAAAGGCTGGTCACGAAAAAAGAAAGAGGCGATTATAAATGACAATTGGGATAAGCTTAGGCCACTTTCAGTTTGCAACAATATAACCAGCCATAAAAATTACAAAAAACAGTAGGCTTCGACTCCGCTCAGCCTGACACCGACGAGAAAAAATGATTGCCATTGCTATAGATGATGAACCCATTGCATTAGATATTATAAAATCGCATGCCTCAAAAGTTCCGTTTATCACTTTGCAGGAAACTTTTACCGATGCTTTTGCGGCCATCACTTACCTTCAGCAACACAAAATTGACCTGATCTTTCTCGACATTAAAATGCCGGATATTAGTGGGATTGATTTTTTAAAAAGTCTGAGCAAGCCCCCAATGGTTGTTTTTACCACCGCATATACTGAACATGCCGTACAAAGTTTCGAACTTGATGCGGTTGATTACCTGCTCAAGCCCTTTTCCCTTTCGCGCTTTTTAAAAGCCTGCAATAAAGCACATGAGCTGTTTAACCTGCGGAGCGAAAAACAGGAGGCCAAAGCCAGCCACATTTTTATAAAAGATGGCTACGAACAGGTAAAAGTAGAACTGGATGAAATTTTGTACATCGAAGCATCGGGCAACTACACCCAAATTCAGCTCAAAAACAAACTGCTGAGCTCGCGCATTACCATTAACGATCTGGCCGATTTACTACCAAAAGCGGATTTTATCCGTTGTCACCGGGCGTTTATTGTAGCTAAAAACAAAATATCCAGATTTGACCGCAGCCAAATCTGGATAGAAGAGAAAGTTATTCCAATTGGTGCTACCTATAGCGGCATCCAACTTACCTAGCTTACTTTACATTCACACGTATTCCTGCCGAATGGGTCGTAAACTCTGGTGCATACATGCTTTGCAAAGTGGTAATACCGTTCGAAAAATTGCCGGGGTGTGTAACCCTTAACGGATATTCGAACACATAAGTTCCTTTAGGCATGTAACTGATAAAGAAATTGGTCGAAGCATCTTTAGTACTTTCGTAATAGCCCAAACCATCCTGGTACTTATATCTCGAAATTACATTAACCGGTTCAAAGCCCGATGAGCGCATATCTTTTAAGTGGATGTACTCCATATCGCGATCGCAAACTATTTCTACCCTTACTTTTACCAAATCGCCTGGCGCTAAAACATTAGTAGCGGTTAAAGGGGTTAAGATATTTCCCGTATTGCCGGCCTTTTGTAAAAACAGCTGTTTTTTAATTTTAACTCCTGTACTAGCCGGTGTAATTTTATCCAGTTGCTCAAAATACTGCCAGTACAAGGCACCCCAGGCAACTGTTTGGTTGTTATTTTTAACTTGCACCCTGCTCATTTCTGGTTTTACGTTTGCTCCTGCAATGGTTACTTTTTGATATCCTGTGCCCGCTTCTTTTACAGCCTCCGGACCTTGCAAATCGCTCAGTTTCTGGTTACCGATAGTGATTTGCGGTTCATAGCTTTCACTTAGCAAATCGGTGCCTTTCATTAACAAAGCATAACAGGCCGCAACTGTAGCTTTTGTAGTTTTCCAATCGTTAGTCTGTTTGTTTTTTAACAACCAGATTTTCATTTCCTCAACTGCTTTCACATCACCGGCTACTTCATCAAAGGCTTCGATCAGCAAAGCTTGTGTTTCAACCGGACTTTGGTACCACCACCATCCAGCTTTATTCTTGGCCCAGTACATGCCCAGCTCTTCATTTTGTTGTGCGGTCTGTTTAAGTAAGGTGATGATCTTTTGAGCTTCGGCAGTATTGCCATTCCTGCTTAAAACCAAAGCGGTTTGCGCCAACTGATAGGTATCGAAAGTTTTCCAGTTTGCGGTTAATCTTTTCAGGTAAAAATCTCTGGCTTTTACAAAATCTGCACTGCTATTTTTGGGGTTGGTATAACTTCTTGCAAATAAATAATGTAGTGGCAGATAGCCGAAGTGATTTCCTTTCAGTTCCTGTTTATAATCCTGAACCAATTGTGCATCTAAATAAGCAATGGCTTTATTGAGTATGGTATTAAAACCTGGATAAGCTTTTTCATCGACCATTTTCAGTTTTTTTAACTGCCCCATACCTAAAACAATGTGCTGGGTAATGTAGCGGTCTTCTCTCATGCCGGTAAACCACGGAAATGCCCCATTGTTGTACTGCATTTTGGCCAGCTTATCGTAATTGTTCTTCAATTCATAGGTCATCCGGTTTAAATCGAAAAGTACAGCCAGGCGTTTTTTACGTTCGCTTTCGTTATCGGCATTACGTACCCATGGTGTTTCTTCGAGTAAAACGGCTTTTAGTTCCTGATTTTTCTCTAGATTGGACAAAAGTGCTTCGCCTTTGTTGGTGTTTTGCCACTGCGCAAAAACTGTTTTAATTTTTGGCGATGAATTGATGATTCCTGTAGCAAAGCTATTGGCATAAAAGCGGCTGAAAGTTTGTTCGGCACATTCATAAGGATATTCCATCAGGTAAGGTAAGGCCTGTACGGCATACCAAACCGGGTTGGAGGTAAACTCGAAGGTTAAACTTTGGTTGCGCAAAGTTTTCGATGCACCCGATTTTTCGAGTTTCTCCATATTAAATGTTTTAGTGCTGTTACCCCGCACATTTACCGGCATACTTTCAGTTATGAGCATCGCATTGGGTAACACCGGAATGGTATTTTCTTCGCCATCACTAAACTTGCCACTTTCAGCCAAAACCTTGTAGGTAATGGCATTAATACCCGATGGGATAATTAATGTCCATTTTAAAACTGAACTTCCTTCATTATCCACTTCAAAGGTCTTTTCTGGCTTGTCTGCCAGACCAAAAATCTGAATTCGCTTACCTGTTAATGCATCGGTTAAAGCTAAACGAGCCTTACCATCCAGTTTTTTACCAGCTAAATTGTTTAGCTTAGCACTTAACAAAATGGTATCGCCTTCGCGGAAAAACCGTGGTGTATTAATCGCAATGGCGAGTTGTTTCTGAGTAACAAGCTCTTTGGTAACCGATGCCGTTTTTAAATCTTTGGTGTGGGCAAAACCCATCATTTTATACCGTGTTAACGATTGTGGAATGGTAAATTCGATCTTAATTTCGCCATTGGCATCGGTTAACAATTGCGGATAGAAAAACGCCAGTTCGTTGAAATTGGTACGTGGTACTATATTATTGTTTTTGATAACAAGTTTGCCATTTACAATTTCCAACCCGGTTTTAGGATCGTAACTGTTAATGCTTACAAAATCGTATACTTTATTATCTTCAACCACAGTTGAGAGCCCCCTTAACTTTACTTGGCCCCCTGCCGCTTTACCTTCCAACGGCGCACTCGATATCTGGGTCACAGAGCCAGTCATGCTTTCCTTTCGTTGTGTTCCATATCCCACTACCATTACCTCTTTTAAGGCTTCCCCATCTGGCTTCAGGGTTACATCCATTCTCTTTTTATTGCCCACAACCACGGTTTGGTTCTTAAAACCGATATAAGCAAAACTAATCTTATCGCCGGCTTTGGCATCGATAGTATAAATACCGAACACGTTGCTGGTGGTTGCCAATTTACCTGACCTGATCTGCACGCCTGGGACTGTTTCTCCCTGATCATCGAACACTACGCCATAGGTCAACTTGCCCTTTTCAAGCTCAGCCAGTTTTTGAATAGCTTCTGGCAATAACCCTTTCTTTTTGCCCCGCTTTAGGTTACTAAGGTAGTTGCGGTAAGCATAATTGTAACCGCCATAATAACTGTAACCAAAGAGGTTAAGGTTTTCGTACTTACGAGTAATGGTAGCGTAATCGATGCCCGATCTTAAAAACCACAAATAGCCTGGGTTAGCCTTATTGTTGGTATTAAATGTCCAGTTGTAGAAGTAGTAATTAAAACTGGTTTGTAAATAAGGGTTCCAATCCATTTTCTTAAAGTCGTCCAGACTGGCATCGTAAAGGGTGGCAATCATTTCGGCCATCTGCTTTTCGCCATTGCTATTGCTGATTTGCAATTTCCAGCTTTCCTTTTCGCCCGGTTGCAATTTATCCCTGAAGGTTAAAAACTTTATATCGAGCGCTTTTTTAGGATCAATAATTCTAACCTGCTGCATTGAATTGTAAACCATGCCCTCATGCACCATAATAAACTGCACAGCAAAGCCATCTTCATAATTGGCATCGGGCTTAATGGTCACGATGCTTTGTTTAGTTGAGAGGTTAAGCCAAACTTTGCGGGTAACACTATCGCGGTAATACACTTCATAATAGCCCTTACTGTTATCAGATAAACCCGCTAAACGAAAAACAGCACTTTCACCAGGTTTAATTACACTTGCCACTGTACTCACCCACTCTGCATTGGATTGAATTTGTGCTGGTTGCTCATGGTAAACCACCAGGTATTTATCTACTTTAATGGTATCATTTTGCCCGTTAATGGCCGTTAAATTAATTTTATAGTAGCCTGGTTTTAAATCGCGCTGACTAAATTCCAAATTGCCCCGGCCATTTTTAACAGTAAGATTTTGCTTCAGTTCTACCGATTTTACCGGCCATTTGGCTACTTCCAATTCGTTATTGTAATCTTCATCAGGGAAAATTTTGATAAACTCCTCTTTGGTCATCGTATACTTTTCGGCATAAAAAGGACTTTTATTCATCAACCTTGACGGGGCCTGCAACAAACTCCATTCGGCTTTAACACTGGCCTTAATGGGTTCGTTATTTAAGTTGCTCACCCAAAAATCAAGGCTATCGCGCTTACTATCCACATAGATGACCTGCTCGCCACTCACGCTCAGATTAATATCTTTTCGCCCCGCATTAACTGAAGTGGTTTTGCTCCGGGTTTCGCCATTTAAATCGATTACTTCTGCTTCAATATCATAACTGTAATTCAGTTTCGTATCAATAGCTTTTGCAAAAAATGTAATATCAAATTTGCCTCCAGCCCTGGTTGTTGTTTTACCAATAGCCACTTGTTTTCTTTCAAAGGCACGTGAACCATAAATAGCCGATTGCTCCACATTATTTAACCGGTAATCGTAAAGCGCCCTGCGAAAAACCTTATAATTCACACTGGCGTTACTTACCGAATATCCCGAAAAAGCGTTGGCCTTGCCCATAACCCTAATGCTGTCGTTTAGTTTATACCGCTGGTTGGGTTTATCGAAAACGACTTCAAAAGTTGGCCTTTTATACTCTTCTACCTGCACGCCAATATCACCATCTTCAGTACCAATGATCATACGACCGTTTAATTTACCAATCGGAACACTGAAAGAACCCTGAAAAGTACCATAATCATTACTCGTTACACTGGTTGTGGCAATTTTCTTTCCATTGGCATCTTTAAAATAAACTTCGAGCGTTTTATTTACCTCAATTTTGTTTTTGCCATCGTTTGATAACAAGCACAAACCCTTATAGTAAACTGTTTGCCCCGGACGGTAAATGGGCCTATCGGTAAAAAAGATTACACGGTTTTCGTCTTCCCTATCCCGATAGTAATTGTAATTGTTGATGTTTAATTTCAGTTCATCTTTCCCCAATGTAACCAGTGCCCAGGAGATGTTATTATTGATTTCACTGGTGCTGGCATACCCCTGATCGTTAGTGGTGAGCAAAGCACCGTTAACATATTTACGGGTATTGTAATCGTATTGCTGTTGCTGAATTTTAACGTTTTTTAAAGGAGTACCATTGTTAAGCTGACTTACAAAATATTCGTGTTTATCGATATTAATCCTGTTAATTACTGCCATACCGGTGACCTCAAAATTGATTATACTGTAAACGGTATCCTGCTGTGCACGGTTAATGGCCTGAGCAATTAAGGTATAATCGTTAAAGGGCAAACCCTCCATTTTATCAATTAAAGTATGTGTCTGGTAATCGCTGGTTTTGGGTACTACTACCATCCACTCTTTTAAAGTCTTTTTATTTTTCAGGAAATCGAAAAAATCCTTTTTGCTATCAAACTGCTGATACTCATTTTTATCTTCAGGTTTTTTAAAAAGCCTGAAATATACCATATCAACATTTTTATATGACAAATGGAGTTGGGCAGCTTTTTCGGGCTGTAAATAGCCTTTGGTTTGGATAGTAAGCTGACTGCTTTTGATCTGGCTAATTAAATTTTCAGCATTTTTTGCGCCGATACTTTTAGGATAACTTTTGATAGCCTTTTCAGCCAGGGCAACTGCAGTGATCAGATTTTGTTTGTTGGTATCAATCTGCAGCGCTGTATTTTTATGAATCAAAGCTTGCTCATACAAAACATCGGCATAAACTTCGCTCCCTGTACTTTGATCGGCCAAATTGCTTAAAGCTGATGCAAAAGCTTCGGGATTATCGCTCATAAAATACTGCCGAACAAACTTGAGTCTGCTCAGGTCAACATCGGTGAGGGCAGGTAAATTATTATTGCTTTGATGAAAACTGATTAGGTTTTTGAATAACTGCAGCGCCTGTAGCTTAAATGAAATACTATCAACAGATAATTTAACGGCTAAAAAATCAGCGCGGCTACCCAATAATGCCGGATTGTTTTTATCCAGCAACTCATCATCGTAACTGGTCAGGTTGATTTGTGTATTGCTAAAAACATCAATAGCACGGTGTGCCAGTAAATCGTAAAGTGTTGGCCTGAAATTCCTGTTGCTTTTATCTCCTGCTAAAACGGCATCTAAAACATCAACTTTAGTTTGTTGTAAAAGCGAAACTTCATTTAACGATAACAGGTAATATTTTACAGTCTCCTTATTCAGTTTTTTGATGTCCCAGGTTTTAATATCATCGCCAATTTCGCCCTGTACTTCGGTGCGTTGCATAATCTGCCAGTTATTATCTCTCAGGTAATTCCAGTAGGTTTCGGCCAGGAGCGATTGCAGGATACTTTTTTCGGGTTGTTTGGCGATGTTGATATCCTGACGTAAATCGATCAGAATCTGGTTAAAGGCATCTTCTTCCAGATAGCTTTGAAACAACATGCGGTAAATTACCGATTTGATAATTAAAGGCGTGTTATGTGTTTCGCGTGCCTGTTTGTTAATTTTTCCAATCAATGCCAGGGCATCTTTAGGCTGGGCGCGGTTGGCAATTGAATCTACCCGGTGAAAATCATCTAAAGTATATTGCTGCGCCGATACATTTAGCGAAAGTAAAAAGGCACAGCATACGGAAGCGAAAAAGCGTAAATATAGGTTCATAAATAACTGAGGTTTTAATATAGATGGGCATTGCGCTGAAATTCCATAAAGGTTTAGCGTTTTATCTGATTTAGATACTAATGTATTATTAACCAATTAAATGTTACAAGTTACAAACATTATCGTTTTTAACATTCAAAGCATAAGCTTATCTTTGCACGCATGTCAACACAACTAAAAAATCTATCCGATTTCTCTCATACCACGGTTCCTAGCGGAGCAGACTATAAATTCGGTATTATCGTAGCCGAGTGGAATGCCGAAATTACCGGCGCTTTGTACAATGGTGCATTAAAAACTTTGCTGGCCAATGGTGTAAAAGAAGAAAACATTGTTTCATTACCTGTACCAGGCAGTTTCGAATTAACCGGTGGTGCCGAAATTTTATTGAGCAAAAGAAGTGATATTGATGCGGTAATTTGCCTGGGTTGTGTAATTCAGGGCGATACCAAACATTTCGATTTCATTTGCGATGCGGTAGCACAAGGAGTAACCAATGTTGGCATTAAATATAGCAAACCTGTAATTTTTGGAGTTTTAACTACCAATAATCTTGAGCAGGCACAAGATCGTGCAGGTGGCAAACATGGCAATAAAGGCGATGAAGCCGCAATTACAGCCATTAAAATGGCCGATTTTTCTGCAAACATTTAACATTGCCTTTTAATTATTATTTGTAACTTAGAGATTCAATATTAATCCGATCTGATGAAATGATCATGATTTCCATGAAAACTTCATCAATTTGAAACAAAATTATACAGATGAAAAAAGTAGCCATTTTATTATTGGCGGTGTTTTGCACCATTACCATTTTAGAATCTTGTTCTTCTAAACTTTGTCCCGCATACGGATCTTATCCGGAAGGAAAACGCAGAAGAAATTAATCTACAATCTTTTAATTCTCATATTCAGGTCATTTGCAGAACTTTATTCGACTGCAGGTGTTATTCTGAAAACAATAAATATATTCATGAATTGGGTTAATTTAACTTCAGTAGAACAACTTGAAGAAATCAAAAATGCAAGTGGCTACAGTCTTATTTTCAAGCACAGCACACGTTGCTCAATCAGCTTGATGGCTAAAAAGAATTTTGAGTTTGACTGGGACGTGATTCCATCGGATACTAAACTCTTCTTTTTAGATCTGATTAGCTACCGTGATATTTCGAACCAGATTGCCGAAATATTTCAGGTTGCGCACCAATCACCACAAATTTTATTAATTAAAGACGGTGAATGTGTATTGGAAGCTTCTCACAGCGATATTTCTGCTGAAGAAGTGGCAGAAGTAATTGCAGCTTAAGCAATAAAAAAATAATTTGATAAACAGAGGGTATTCAAGCAATTGGATACCCTTTTTTGATTATTACTGGTTGGTGGCCCACCAACCAGCTTTATTGATCTCGGTTTCGGTCGTTGGGCCACCGACCAATAGGGTTGCGAATAGAACTTTATCTGTCTGTAGAGTTCCAAAGGGCTCTACAGATTACAGCATAGAAAAGAGTCTCTGACTCGTTCTTAAAAGTTGAGTTATAAACTCAATCTTATTCATCAATCCGTAGAAACGCTGCGCTTAACTCTACGGAAAGGATATGGCTTTATTTCGGTCGGTGGGCCACCGACCGATGAGGCCAACAAAAAAGGCCTGTGTAAACACAGACCTTTGATATAATTTATTAGTGGCTATATATTAAGCAACCACCGTATTTTCTATTTTCAACACCTTAGATGTTCTTGTTCTCGTTTCTTTGCAAAGCGTCGGATCCTGAGCCAAAGCTTTACCATAAGTTGGGATCATCTCTCTGATTTTAGCCTGCCACTCGTCGGTAGCTAAATCTTCTGCAAAGCAACGGTTCAATAAATCGAGCATAATAGAAACGGCTGTTGATGCACCAGGAGAAGCACCCAATAAAGCCGCAATAGAACCATCGGCTGCATTTACCACTTCAGTACCGAATTCCAAAATACCACCTTTTTTCTCATCTTTTTTAATTACCTGTACCCTTTGACCAGCGTATTCCAGTTCCCAATCTTTTAATTCGGCAGTTGGTAAATATTCTTTTAACGCTTCTAACCTGTCTTCAGGAGATTGTCTAACCTGCTCAATTAAATATTTCGTTAAATCCAAATTGTGCAACCCGGCCGAAATCATCGGGCGGATATTGTTGAACTTAATCGACTTTGGCAAATCTAAAAACGAACCATTTTTAAGGAATTTAGTTGAAAAGCCTGCATAAGGGCCAAACAACAAAGCTTGTTTGCCATTAATCATGCGGGTATCCAGGTGTGGTACCGACATAGGCGGCGCACCGACTGCAGCTTTACCGTAAACCTTGGCATGGTGTTTTTTAATAATCTCTTCGTTGGTACATTTTAACCATTGCCCGCTCACCGGGAAACCGCCAAAACCTTTTCCTTCTGGAATATCAGATTTTTCTAATAATGGCAATGAGCCACCGCCAGCACCGATAAATACAAATTTAGCTACACGCTTACGTTTATCACCGCTATCCAGGTCTTTTACCTTTACAATCCAGTTACCATCCTTATTTTTTTTCAAATCGCGGATTTCGTGATTGAAGAACAAATTAACGTTAGGCTGTTGTTTAAGGTTATTAAACATATCGCGGGTAAGCGTACCAAAGTTAACATCGGTACCTAAATCCATTTTAGTTGCAGCAACCTTCTCGTTTTTTTTGCGGCCTTCCATAATTAATGGTGCCCAGGTTTTTACGAGTTCTGTATCTTCGGTATACTGCATATCGCTAAACAAATCGCATTGGGTTAATGCATCGTAGCGTTTTTTCAGGTAATCGACATTCTTTTTACCCCAAACAAAACTCATGTGCGGAATGTTGCGGATAAAATTACAAGGATCTGAAACCAGTCCCTTTGTTACTAAGTATGACCAAAACTGTTTGGAAACTTCGAAATGCTCGGCAATCTGAACGGCTTTTTTTGTTTCAACCGTGCCGTCCTTCTTCTCGGGCGTGTAGTTTAATTCGCAAAAAGCAGAGTGTCCCGTTCCGGCGTTATTCCAGGCATCAGAACTTTCTGCTGCCGCAATATCTAAACGTTCGTAAATTTCAATGCTTAAATTGGGTTCTAATTGTTTTAATAAAACACCCAGGGTTGCACTCATGATGCCCGCCCCTATTAAAATTACATCAGCGTCAGTTTTACCAACTGTCTTTTTCTTTTTTGTCATCTTATTCTAAAGGAGTTACAAATTTAACACGATTTTAAACATCCTACGAATTTTAGGGCATTAAATCTGAAAAAAATTGCGTAAAAACGAGAAATACTGCTCTCTTTTTAATTGATTCTAATCAAATTTTAATCCAAATTTTCGCCCGAATCAGAGATGCATCAAAAAAGACATTCAATAAACAAAAGGCCGTAATATTAATTTACTAAATGAGACTTATATTTCCTCAAGATATTTACCATTTTGCTCGTAAAGTCGTTCATTTTTTAAAAGTTCGATAATGAATTTGAAAATCGAAAAGCAAAAACCAGCATAATGAGCAATTTTTATTTTTTTACTTACTAAAATGCTAGTTTTATAGATCTATTATTTACCACAACGCTATGAAAAATTTAATTTTAATCTGCCTTGCGCTTTTTCTTGCCAGGTGTTCTAAAGAAAAAACAGACCAGGCTTTGCTCGAACTGGACAAAAAGAAACTGGAAGAAAATATTAATTATGATAAAATCACTTTCTACAAGTTTGCCAAAATCGCTGTACGCTCTTCTGCGTTGCAAGATACTACCCTTCCCGAGTATCAGAAATTCAGCAAACAGGCACAAAGTGTTGTAAAAACTTTAAATGCAGTAAATGCACACCAAAACGAAAGCATTTCGGTAATTGATGCGCTGAGGATTTACCAGGAATACCGCTCGGTTAAGCAATTTGTAAAAGAAACCGACGAAGACGTTTTCCCGCTTTTAACCAGTGGTTTTATCGCCATGAAAACAGGTTCTAAAACCCCACTGCCATTTTTTAAAAATGCCGAAAAGGCAAACTACCAAAACATTGAACATGCCGTACTCAGTATGGTGGTGTTGGCAACACGCGATTTGGGACAACCCTTTGCACTTTACGAATGCGCCAAAACGCAACCCGAACTGCTTGATGATTGCGAAATTAAGACCTTGCTCGAATTTGTAAGGGGTTTTCTGTTTTTTAGTAATAGTCTCTTTTACTTGTCGGAGGATGGCCTTTCGAGAAATATTAAATGGCTCGATAAAAATGAAAAGATCCCGTTGCCTTACACGAAAGCCTTTTTTGGCTGGAGCCGCCTGAATGATGAGCAAAGCCACCTGGCTTTTCACAGCATGAATTATCTGTTCAGAGGTTTCGACCGGATGCGGATGGAACGTAAAATAGATGAAGAAAGATCGCTTGAAGATTTTGAGGTGTTTTTAACTGACATGAATAAACTTGGCATCCAGAACGAACTGGTTTGGGGAGTTACCGCCTACCTATACTTAAAGAAAGAGCAGCCCGAAAAATCGATTCCAGCCTTAGAAAAACTTAGTACAAGCCCTTTAATTTCAAATACCGAGCGCGAAGCCCTGCAACAAACCATTGCTTACGTAAAAGACCGCAAATCGGACAAGGCTTTAAACAGCGTTTACGACAAGGCCTTTATGGGTAAAATTGCCACCCGTTACATGTTTGCCGTACTGGCAAAGGTAGACTGGGAAAAAGTAATGAAGCAACAAGGCGTTCCGTACACGGGAGAAGTGTTTGCAGGAATAGGTAAATTTAAAGCCTTGTCTAACGCAGTAAGCCAATATACCCAGGCTTCAACACTAGAAAAAGGCAAAAAAGAAATTGGTAAAAAATGCAGCGAACTACTCGAAAAAGCTAAAGGTTTTATCAACTAATTATGCAAATGATCTTAACCAATATGGCTTAATATATTAATCAGTTTACCAAATGGATCGCGCGTGTAAAACCGCCTTACCCCCCAATCTTCGTTAACAGGGCCGTATTCAACAGGGAATCCGGCCGCTTTTACTTTTGCCAATACATCGTCAACATCTTCTACCTCGATAGATAGATCGGGTGTTGCTGTACCCGATCCACCTTCAGCAGCAAAACTGATTTGCACATCCATTTTTTGTCCGGGTGCACCATAAGTTGTTATCCAGCCGTGATCCATCATCACTTCCAGGCCTAAAATATCCTGATAAAACCTGGCTGCTCTGGCAATTTCTGAAGTGTTTACATTAACTACTATTCTTTTAACCATAAAAGCACAAGTGGTTAATTTTTAAGCTTTGCTTTAAATATTTTTTCCAGTTTTTCTATTTTGGGCTGAATAACCAATCGGCAGTAAGGCTCGCTTCCGTTTTTATTAAAATAGTTTTGGTGGTAATTTTCGGCAACGTAAAAAGGCTTGGCAGCCTCAATGGCTGTTACTACTTTTTTGCCAAAAGCATTGGTTTTATTCAATTCGGCCTTGTACTTCTCGGCTGAGGCCTTTTGCTCGGCGCTGTGGTAAAAAATAACCGAGCGGTATTGCGTTCCGCTGTCGGCACCCTGGCGGTTTAGCGTTGTAGGATCGTGGCTTTTCCAGAATACTTCCAGCAATTCATCATAAGAAATTACCAATGGATTGTAGGTAATTTCGAGTACTTCGGCATGTCCGGTTGCGCCTGTACATACCTCCTCATAAGTTGGATTGCTTAGCGTACCGCCTTCATAGCCCGATTTAACCGAAACTACACCTTTTAAACGTTGAAAAATGGCTTCGGTACACCAGAAACAGCCCATACCAAAGGTTGCCTTTTCTGTTTTCTTTCCCTGTGCCTGTACCTGATTGATGGCCAAAACAGCCAATAGTATTAAAATTATTTTTCTCATTGTGTGTTTATTTTTATTAGTCGCAAACAAGCCTTTATCCTTACAGCATTACCGGATTATTTACATCTAATTATACGAAATAAATAATGGTGTAGTTTGCTTTAAAATTATAATGGATTTAGTGTGACAATCGAACATTTCATGCATTTCATTGTTTTTGTTAATAACTTAAAAAACTGTATATTAATCCATTAATAGGATATCACTAACACAAAAATCAGTTATTAACAATTCTTTCTAAATTCGTACAACATTAAATTTAAAATTATGTCAACACCTTATATTCCTTGTTTAGATTTAGGCTCGTACATTAACGGCACCGAAGAAGAACGCAAAAAATTTTCTGATGAACTGGGCAGGGCCTTTAACGATTCGGGCTTTGTAACCATTACCAACCATGGCCTGAGCCAGGAACTGATTGATAAACTTTACGAAAACATTAAAGCTGCTTTTGCTCTACCGGTAGAAACAAAAAGGAAATATGAAAAACCTGAGCTGGCTGGCCAACGCGGTTATACCAGTGCAGGAAAAGAAACTGCAAAAGGTGCCAAAACACCCGATTTGAAAGAATTCTGGCAAATTGGTCAGGAGGTTACCGATGGCGATCCGGTTAAAAACGAATATCCGGACAACGAGGTTTTAACTGAATTACCCGAATTTAATCCGGTTACCAGCGAAATTTACAAGAAACTGGAGGAAAACGGAACGCATTTATTGCGTGCCATTGCTACTTATCTGGAATTGCCAATTAACTATTTCGACAAGCACGTACATAATGGCAATTCGATTTTAAGGGGAATCCATTACTTCCCGATCGAAAACCCCGAATTGATTCCGGATGATGCTGTACGTGCAGGTGCCCATGAAGACATTAACTTAATTACCTTATTAATTGGTGCCAGTGCCGATGGTCTAGAAGTTTTAACCCGCAGCAACGAGTGGTTACCAATTAAAGCACACCATACTGATATTGTGGTAAACGTGGGCGATATGCTACAGCGTTTAACCAACAACAAATTAAAATCAACTACGCACAGGGTGGTAAATCCTCCACGCGAGCTGATGAAAACTTCGCGTTTCTCGGTTCCTTTCTTCCTGCACCCACGCAGTGATATGGATTTAACCAGCTTACCATCAACTATCGATGCCGAGCACCCTAAAGCCTACAGCGATATGACTGCAGGTGAATATCTGGATGAACGATTGAGGGAGATTGGGTTGAAGAAATAGTTTGGAGTTTTCAGTATTCAGTTTGCAGTCGCTGACAAAACGTAAACAAAAATTAAAGCACCGGTTAAAAACCAGTGCTTTTTTTGTTATTAAACATTAGTATTACTATTAAATCAGTCATACTGATCTAATACAGGCAATACTCTTTTTAATTCTTCAACAAACTCCTTACTGTAACCTGTGGCGTTTCGCCAGCTGGTACAATAAAAATAGCATCATTTTCTATCACCTGGCCCTGATCGAAATAATACCCGGCGGTAACCGGCAATATTGCACTGATGGTTTTCCCATCTTTGTCTTTGGTAGCATAGGTAACATTAATTAAATGCGTTTTCATGCCAACCTGTAGCTTTTTTGAGGTTAACCTCGCACCCGTAGCATTAGTACAATCTAATTCTACAATTTTTGAATTGGATATACCAGATAAATCAAGCGAACTAGCCAGGCGAATATTAAACGATTTGCCACTGTTGTTCTTCACCGAAGCCAGCACCTTATAACGATCAAAGTCCTGGTCTTTGATGTTTACCTTTTCTTTGTTCACGATGGTATAGGTTACGGCAATACCATTTACGTTTACGGTTTCTCCATCTTTAATCTGCTGTGCTTTAACGATAGCTGTCGTTCCACAAAAAAGCAGCAGAAGAGCCAGTGTTTTAGTCCATTTCATATTAATTTGTTTTTTTAGGTTTATGCGCTGAATTTACAAATAATAATCAGACTTACATCCTGCTATTTCCTCGAATCGTCAATTGCTTTATTCACCACATCCTCAATACGACCCCTGATTTTTAAATTCGACAGCTTATCCGTAACGGTTGGATTAACACGGTTAGATAAAAACACATAAACCAAACCACGCGAAGGATCTACCCAAACGCAGGTACCGGTGTAACCGGTATGGCCATAAGTTTGTGGCGAAGCCAGATCAGAAGGATAATGTTTGGTGGTATCTGGATCCCAGCGATCGAAACCCAGGCCCCTGCGGCTCACATTCGATTGTTTGGAGGTAAACAAGTCAACCGTTGCATTTTTGAAATAAGTTTCGCCACCATAAGTCCCGCGGTTTAACAGCATCTGGTAAATAATGGCCAGATCGTTTGCACTGGCAAATAACCCCGCATGACCAGAAATCCCCCCAGCCAAAGCCGCCCCCTGATCGTGAACATAACCTACCAGTAAGGTTTTCCTGAAATATTTATCATCTTCAGTCGGGATAATCTGCTCGGGCTTAAACCGGTTGCGTGGCAGAAAACCAGCTGTTTGCATACCCAGTGGTTTATAGAAATTTTCGTAAGTGTATTGGTTTAAAGGTTCTTCGCTGATGTGCTCTACAATATCTTTCATTACATACATGCTGATATCGCTGTACACATATTTACCACGGGTTTTAATAGGCGAATTGAGCATCTTTGGCCACATAAAATCCTTAAAGAAACCTTTTTTAATGTAGTAGTTATCGGCTACTTTAGTGGGGTAAGCTGCCGACGAATCCCTGCTGTAATCGCCGGTTTTCACATAATCGTGAAACGGAATATAAGGGATGAAACCTGCCTGGTGCAGCATTACCTCGCGTACCTGAATGTTGTTCATTGGCGTGGTACGAGCCCGGGGAATATAGGCCCCGATATTGGTATCGAGTTTCAGTTTGCCTTCTTCAAATAAACGCATTACGGCAGGCGTTGTAGCCGTAACTTTGGTTACCGAAGCCAGATCGAAAATATCGGTTACTTTATCGGGCACCTGAGTATCGTAAGTATGTGTACCATAAGCTTTATTAAAAATTACCTTCCCATCTTTAGCCACCAGAACCACCAGACCAGGTGTTGCCCGCTGCGCAATGGCTTCGGCTGCAATCGCATCAATTTCCTTTAAATTATTGGAGTTTAAACCGGCATCTTCAGGCACGGTATATTTTAAACGGGTTGCGGTTGTGGTAAAACCCGAGCCCATGGTATAACGCGCAGAGTAAGCTGTGGTTAATTTATTGGTTGCTGCAATTCCTCCAAAAATATACTGTGGTAAAAGGTTCGCCGCATCGGCATTGTTTTGTGCGGTCCAGATTATAGGCGATTGCAATAAATCGAAAGATTTTAAGCCAGGACCATTGCCAAAAAAGGATATGATAACCTGCTTGCTTTTACTAATGCTGTTAATAAAATTAATGTATTTGGCCTGGTTTACATGCTGATCGTCAATGGTAATCAGGATGGTATTGAAATATTTCAGATCATCCTCCAGATTATTAAGATTTAAGCTGTCTTTATACTCATCGGCCGAAAACGAAGTAACCTTGGTGTACTTATTGGCCAAACTATCAAAAGCGGTACTGTAAGCAAAGCCCAGGCTTACCGATGCAATATTCTTTTTATCGAGCGATTTTAACGGCACAACCGCATCCTGATTGTTTAATAATATAGTTGTACTGGTTATGCTGTTGGCAATGGCGAGTTTTTTCTCGTTTACGGCATGCTCTTGTGCACAGGCCGCTAAACATAAAACATTAAAGAAACTTGCCGCAGCCAGGATATACAATTTACTTCGCTTCATATACTTTCTCTCCGTTCAGGTAGGTTTTTAAAACTTTGGTTTTTAATATGTTTTGTGGTGTTGTTTTTAAAATATCGTGATCGAGGATGACAAAATCAGCCAATTTGCCTTTTTCCAGACTTCCCTTTTCCTGTTCTTCAAAATTGGCTTTAGCGGCCCAAATGGTCATTCCACGGAGTGCTTCTTCTGGTGTTAGGGCATTTTCTACCTGAAAACCACCTTCCGGAAAACCTTTTGCATCTGCTCTCACCGTTGCAGCATAAAACGTTAATAATGGATTAATGTTTTCAACCGGGAAATCTGTTCCTAACGGGATCCAGCCATTCTGTTTCAACAATTGTTTGTAAGCATAGGCACCTTTTAACCTTTCGGCACCTAAACGTTGTCCGGCCCAGTACATATCTGATGTGGCATGTGTAGGCTGTACAGATGGTACAATACTGGCTTTACCAAAGAGATTAAAATCGCTGGCGTTTACCACCTGTGCATGTTCAATGCGCCAGCGCTTATCATTTTTGCCTTTTAAAATTCTATTATAAATATTCAGCATTACGCGGTTGGCCGAATCGCCAATGGCATGGGTGCACATCTGAAAGTTATTGGCGGCTATTTTGGCAGCAACTTCTTCAAAATGTTTCTGATTGCTTAACAGGAAGCCCGTTTTGTTAGGCATATCGCTGTAAGGATGTAATAAACAAGCGCCTCTCGAGCCTAAAGCTCCATCAGCATAAACTTTAAATGCCCGCACATTCAATCTGTCGGTTTTAATGGGACCACGGGCAAAAAGGTATTTATAATTTTCGGGTGCATCAGAAAGCATTACATACAACCTCATTTTGAGCTTCTGCTCCTTTTGCAGTTTTTCTATAAATTCAACAGCCAGGTAACTCAGTCCGCAATCATCAATTGTAGTTAAACCTGCTGCAAAGCAATTCCGCTGGGCATCGGTAAAAATTTTCTCGGCCTGTTTGGCATCTGGCGAAGGGATTTTACTTTCAACAAGGGCCACTGCATTATCAATTAAAACACCGGTGAGCTTGCCGTTTTCGGTCAGCATATCGCCACCGGTTAGTTTTTGGGCAGTTTTGATCCCCGCATCATCAAACGCTTTCTGGTTAGCAATAGCGGCATGGCCATCAATGCGGTTTAAAAACACCGGTCGGTTTGGAAACAATTCGGTTAGTTTTTGATTGGTTGGGAAAGCTTTGTTCTCCCAATCGTTTTGGTCCCAGCCATTACCGATTAACCAGCCATCGGGATGGGTTTTGGCAAAGGCTACTAAACGGTTCAGTACATCATCCCACGATTTGGTTTCGCGTAAATCGGCAGTCTGCAGACTTTGCCCGTAACCAAAAAAATGGGCATGTGCATCAATAAAGCCCGGGTAAACAACTTTGCCTTCGGCATTAATTTCTGCTTTGGCTTCGTACTTACCGCGGATTTCACTGGTTTTGCCCAGGTTTAAAATTTTACCATCTTTCACCGCAAAGGCTTCAACCGTATCAAAACCGGCGTTAACGGTATACACTTTTGCATTGTACACCATTAGATCTACTGCTTCTTTTTTGGTACAGGAAGCAAACAACAAGGCCAGAAAAAGGCCGCATAGCATAGATTTCATGCTGATAAAGATAGTGTTTTAGTTGGAAGTATTCAGCCGGAAGTGAGGCGTCAATGATCAAAATCCTGGGTGATTAAAGTTTAGAAAATGGCCAGACTCCGAACCCCGGCGACATCCGACTTTTCTTTTAACCACAAAGGAAAAAGATGCAGAGCTGGGTGTTTCATTCCATCGTCCATTTTACATCCTCCATCCTTTCCCCTCCCAAACTCGCTCGACCAACTCAGACACCTAAGCTTTTCGCTTTAGTCTTTTTGCTTTAAGCTTTTTCACCCCCTAAGCACAACCGAGTAGCGGGCGATAGATTAAGCATCGAGACTTCGGACTCCTGACTCCCGACCTCCGACTTTTTTAACCACAAAGCACACAGAGGAAAAAGACGCAGAGGACACAGAGTTGGGCGTTTTATTCCTTCGTCCATTTTACATCTTTCAGCTTTTTCACCACCTAAGACACCTAAGGGCACCAAGCTTTTAGCTTTGGTCTTTTTGCTTTAGTCTTTTTCACCCCCTCAGACTCCAAACTCTAAACTCTAAACTCCAAACTTTCCCAACCTCGGCGACTCTGTCCGGAGGTAACTTTGTGTACCACTCCTTAACTTTATTATCTCAATTATCATCCCCCTGCCCCCTTCAAAGGGGAAAAGATCTACTTTAATGCAGATGCTAATCGAAATCAAAGCGGCATTTATCCTGTTGGAAATCCCGTCCCCCTTTGAAGGGGGTTGGGGGATGAATTTTAATGGCGAGGACCTCGTTCCGAACACCAATGAGCTCGTTCCGAACACCGGCGACCCCGTTCCGAACACCGATGACCCCGTTCTGAACACCAACGACCTTGTTTCGAACACCGATGACCTCGTTCTGAACCCCGACGACTCCGTTCAGAACCCCGATGACTCCGTTCTGAACCCCGATGACTCCGTTCTGAACACCAATGACCTCGTTCCGAACACCAACTATCCTTGTTCCGAACCCCGATGACTCCGTTCAGAACCCCGATGACTCCGTTCCGAACCCCGACGACCTTGTTCTGAACCCCGACGACCTTGTTCCGAACACCGATGTTCCTCGTTCCGAACCCCGATGACTCCGTTCCGAACACCAATGACCCCGTTCCGAACCCCGGTGACCTCGTTCCGAACCCCGACGACCTTGTTCTGAACCCCGACGACCCTGTTCCGAACACCATTGACCTCGTTCTGAACACCGACGGGCTTTTTGCAACTCCCAGCCTCCGACATTTTTTTAACCACAAAGCACACAGAGGAAAAGACGCAGAGGACACAGAGTTGGGCGTTTCATTCAATCGTCCATTTTACATTTTCCATCCTTTCCCCTCCCAAACTCCAAATTCTCAACTCCAAACTCGTTCGACCAACTCAGACACCTAAGCTTTTAGCTTTAGTCTTTTTGTTTTAAGCTTTTTCACCACCTCAGACACCTAAGCACACCTAAGCAGCGAACGATGATTAGGCCCCCAGACTTCGGACTCCCGACCTCTGACCTCCGACTTTTCCAACCCCGGCGATTTCGTTCCGAATACCAAAAAGTAGAAAGGATAGCTCACTTTCCTAAAACCATCCCACTTTATAACAGATTTCGACATATTTACAGATGACGATGCCCGGTTAACCGATTCAAACAGTTAACCGGTTAAACAAATGAACTAATGACCAGTGAACCAATTAATCCCATTTACCTACAGTCATTTACATGTTGAGTTTTAAACAATTCCGGTTCTTTAAGCTTATTTTGCATAATTTAGCGAATTCACTTTGCCCTTATACATGACTGATATTATTCACTTATTGCCTGATGCTGTTGCCAATCAGATTGCTGCCGGAGAAGTTGTTCAACGACCTGCCTCTGCAGTAAAAGAATTGCTCGAAAATTCGATAGATGCCGGTGCAGATAAAATTCAACTGGTGGTAAAAGATGCAGGTAAAGCCCTGATTCAGATTATCGATAACGGCTGTGGAATGAGCGTTACCGATGCGCGCATGTGTTTCGAACGTCATGCCACCTCAAAGGTAAAAAAGGCCGAAGATTTATTTGCCATCCGCACCATGGGTTTCCGTGGCGAGGCCATGGCTTCTATTGCGGCCATTGCGCAGGTAGAAATGAAAACCCGCAGGCACGAAGATGAAATTGGCACCTGTATTTCCATTGAAGGTGCACAGGTAATCGCGCAGGAACCTGTAGCTACTTCACCAGGCACGCAGATTGCAATTAAGAACCTGTTTTTTAACACCCCTGCACGAAGAAATTTCTTAAAGAGTAATCCGGTAGAAATGCGCCACATCCTCGACGAATTTCAACGTGTGGCCCTGGCACATCCCGAGGTATTTTTTAGCCTGCACCATGATGGGGTAGAAATTTTTAACCTGCCTAAGGGTAATTTGAAACAACGCATTATCCATCTTTTTGGCAACAATTATAACGAACGACTGGTACCTGTAGAAGAAGAAACCAGCATCATTAACCTGAAAGGATATATCGGGAAGCCTGCCTTTGCCAAGAAAACCCGTGGCGAGCAGTTCTTCTTTGTGAACAACCGTTTTATTAAAGATCCGTATTTAAACCATGCGGTAAGTACGGCTTTCGAAGATCTTTTACCAGAAGACAGTTACCCGCTATACGTACTGTTTATCGAAATCGATCCGGCAAAAATAGATGTGAACGTTCACCCGACTAAAACCGAAATTAAATACCTCGACGAGAAATCGATTTATGCCATTCTAAAATCGGCGGTTAAGCGTTCTATTGGTCGGTATAACATTGCCCCTACCCTTGATTTTGATCAGGAAACAGGTTTCAGCAATATGATTACGCACAAAGCGGTTGAAGACATTGTGCCGCCGAGCATTAACTTCAATCCCGATTTTAACCCTTTTGCCAGCGACAAAAGTTCTACTTCGGGTTATGCTTCTTCGCCAAGAAATTATGATGCCAAGCCCAGTGCTAAAAACTGGGGTACGCTTTACGATATTACCGAACAACCTGTAGTAGAACAAACCAGCTTTTACGAGGCTGACGATGCGGTTTTAGAGACCAAGCAAAAGCAATATATGCAGTTGCACAACCGTTATATTGTTTCGCAGATTAAATCGGGTTTAATGGTTATCGATCAGCAAATGGCACATGAGCGAATCCTTTACGAGCGTTTCCTCGTACATCTCGACGACCGCAAAGGTGCTTCGCAGCAAAGTTTGTTTCCGCAAACCATTACGCTGAATGCACAGGATTTTGAACTGGCTAAAAGTTTGTTAGATGATATTAAAAGCTTAGGTTTCGATGTACGCGAATTTGGTAAAAATACCCTGGTGGTAGAAGGTGTTCCGGTCGATTTAGGCAGTAGCAACATCAATGAAACACAGTTGTTTGAACAACTGATTGAGGGCTTTAAAAACTCGCAACAGGAATTAAAATTGAACAAGCGCGACAGTTTAGCGCGAAGCCTGGCTAAAAACAGCGCCATTAAAGCAGGTACAAGTTTGGCTCAGGAAGAAATGAATACGCTTATTGATGAACTTTTTGCCTGCAAAACCCCTAACTTTAGTGTGAGTGGTAAACCAATTATCCAAACCATTACTTTAGCGGAGCTGGATAAGAAGTTTGAAAAATAAGACCGGAGTCCGAAAGTCGGAAGACCGAAGATTTGGAGCAGAAGACCAAAGCCGAAAGACTAAAGCCGAAAGACCAAAGCGAAAAACTGAGGTGCCCTTAGGTGTCTGAGGTGGTGAAAAGAGGAAAGCGAAAAGACCAAAGCTGAAAGACCAAAGCACAAAGCTTAGGTGCCCTTAGATGTCTTAGGTGGTGAAAAGACCAAAGACCAAAGCTGAAAGACCAAAGCAAAAGCTGAGGTGCCCTTAGGTGTCTGAGGTGGTAAAAAAATCAGAGACTAAAGCTTTGATGTTAAATACGATAAAATAACAGTTAACCGATTTAAACAATTAACCAGTTAAACCGTTAATAACCGATTAAACAACTTTAAAAATTAAATGAACAACATATATATCCCACCAGTAGTTAAAAACCTGCTGATTATTAATATCTTATTTTTCGCAGCAACCTTTTTACTTACCAATCTGCATCTCGACGATCTTTTTGGGGTTTTTTATTTTGATTCGCCCAAATATAGATTTTGGCAGCCTGTTACCTACATGTTTATGCATGGAGGTCTTGCGCACATCTTTTTTAACATGTTTGCATTGTATTCTTTTGGAAGTTTACTGGAATCAAGGTGGGGCGGGAAGAAATTTATTATCTTTTATTTTATTACCGGTTTGGGAGCACTGGCTTTACAGTGGGCAGTACAGGCATACGAAGTACATCAAATTATAGGCAGCGTAATCAACAATGGTAAAATAGATATGGCTGCATTACTGGAGGGTCAGTTTAATACACAACAGCTCTCTATGGCACAAGCTGTTACATTGCGTAGCATTTACTTTGGCGGCATGGTAGGTGCTTCGGGAGCTATTTTTGGATTATTGGTTGCTTTCGGTATGCTGTATCCAAACGCTGAGTTGCTGATTATGTTTATTCCGGTACCCGTAAAAGCCAAATACATTATTCCAATTTATATTTTAATAGAACTATCTTTAGGTGTTGCCCGGTTCGAAGGCGATTCTATTGCCCACTATGCGCATTTGGGTGGCGCTTTAATCGGCTTTATACTGGTTAAAATATGGAAAGACAAGAACGATACATTTTATACGCTCTATGAATAATACGGTTAAAGATTTAAAGTACAAGATTTTTCAATCCGGCAATCCGCTGTTTTTTTACATTGGTATTAACGTGATTTTGTTTCTGGTTACCGCCATTATCGGTGTGCTCGTTTTTTTCAGCAAATCAACATTAGATATGGGCGAACTGGTTAGAGAATATGTAGGCTTACCTTCCAACCTTCCTAAACTAACAGAACGTTTTTACACCCCCTTCACCTACATGTTTTTTCATGATGGGATTCTTCACATCCTGTTTAACATGCTGGGCTTATTTTGGTTCGGCAGCATATTCATGAATTTCCTGAAAAGCAGGCAGTTTCATTTTGTGTACCTTACGGGAGGTTTAGCCGGAGCCTTAATTTACCTGATTTGTTTAAATACCATCCCTGTATTTGCCGATACTTTATTGGGGCAAACCGTTATTGGTTCGTCTGCAGCAGTTATGGCCATCATGGTAGCAGCCGCCACCCTGGTGCCCAATTATACCATTATGCTGTTGCTTTTTGGCGAAGTAAAGATTAAATGGATAGCGATTGTTTACTTCCTGATTTCGTTTATCGGCCTATCATCAGCAAATGCTGGCGGCAACTTCGCTCATATTGGTGGAGCCCTGCTGGGTTTCTTTTACATCAAAAGCCTGCAAAACGGAAACGACTGGAGCAAATTATTTGAGCGCAAACCAAAACTGAAGGTAGTAAGAAACGACAAGCCCCTCAAAAAGACAGACGCTAAAGCTGGAGTTTCGCAGCAGGAAATTGATGCCATTTTAGACAAAATATCTACTTCAGGATACGATAAATTGACGGCAGCAGAAAAAGAAAAATTATTTAAGGCAAGTAAAGATTAATGGCAAAAAAGAAAAAGTACAATTTCTTTGATAAACTTCTTCTGCCCATTGCTGTAGCACTGGCAATAGCTTTGCTCGTGGGTTTACTTGCCGGCAACATGGATCCGCGCAAACATGCCATTATTGCATTTTTCGGCTTGGCCTACCCCTATGTACTTTTTTGCAATATTATTTTTCTCGTTTGGTGGTTATTGAGCAAGAAATGGCTTTTTGCTGTAGCAACCATCCTTGTTATAGCTGTTGGAGCCAAAACTTTAAAAGCAACTTTTGCCATAGGCGGCGATGAAGGCCCTGTTGAAAGGGCTGATAACACCATCCGGATGATGACCTACAACGTGCACAGCTTTAAGCTTTACGGCAAAGACAATACCGAATCGGTTAAAGAAAAAATGCTGCAGGTGGTTAAAGATCAAAACCCCGACATCATCTGTTTCCAGGAGTTTTTTACCCGCTATAAAGGTGCTTTCGACACGGTAGACAGTTTAAAATTGTTGCTAAACACCAAGGACTATTACTTTGTACCTACCAACAAAAATGATTACGAAGCAACGGGTTTAGCCATATTCTCCAAATTCCCGATTAAAGATTCGGGTAAAATCCCCTTTGTTGAAGGCTATGCGGGCAACATGAGTATTTATACCGATTTAAACATAAAAGGTAAAACCTTAAGGGTCTACAATGTGCACTTTCAATCTATTTCTTTCGAAAAACAAGATTACGACTATCTGGATAAGGTAAAAGAAATGAACACCGAATTACAGCCTTCCAAACGCATCTTAAGGATGCTGAAAAGTGCTTTTTATAAGCGGAGCGGTCAGGTAGATATTATGAAAAAGGAGATGGCCAGCTGTAAAACCCCTTATTTAATTGCCGGCGATTTTAATGATACCCCTGCCTCATACGTGGTTACCCAAATTACTGCCGGGCTCAACAACAGTTTCATTAAAAAAGGTAGTGGTTTTGGCAAAACCTATAACGGTAAATTCCCTAATTTTCAGATCGATTACATTGCCACTTCTAAAGAACTTGAGGTACTTAACTATAAAATTACGCAGGCCAAGCTGTCAGACCATTTCCCCGTACGCAGCGATTTGAGGTTTTTGGATTAACATACAAAAATCATAGTTCAATAGTGACCCGTTTTTTTATTGGAGCGCAATGCCTGTAATAAGCAATAAGTTTCTTCCCGTTTTTCGCTTTTACGCTTCGCTTCCTCGTACCTCGTTGCTGCAGGGTAACGCTTCAACCGGGGCTAAAAGGCTAAAGCAGTGTTCCATTTTTGAGGTTGCCAGCGCACAATCCCGGGGTCTGATCTGATGCCCCATATTGCTGCAGACTGAAGTCAGCAGCTTATACAATTTGCTCAAAATTATTTTTTCTTACCATACATCAACAGTCGGCAAAAAGCTTATCCCCATATTTGCTTCGTAAAATTTAAAAAAATAATCAAAAGATATGAGTTTAATAGATGCCCTAAACTGGCGTTATGCCGTTAAAAAAATGAATGGCCAGCCCGTTGAACAAGAAAAAGTTGATAAAATTGTTGCGGCTGCGCATTTGGCTCCAACATCATCAGGCTTACAGCCATTTAAAGTGATTGTAGTTACCAACCAGGAGTTAAAAGAGAAAATTGCTCCGATTGCTTATAACCAATCGCAGATTATTGATTCATCGCACCTGCTAATCTTCGCTGCAAACGAAAATTATACTGAAGAAGGAATTGATGCAGTATTTACCAGAATGAATGCTGAGCGTGGTTTACCACAAGAAGGTACCGATGCTTACAAAGCACAACTTAAAGGCATGATTTTATCGAGAAGTGCCGAAGAAAACTTCAACCATGCTGCACGTCAGGCTTATATTGGTTTTGGCGTTGCCATTGCAGAAGCCGCTTTATTAAAAGTAGATGCTACCCCAATGGAAGGCTTTAACGGACCAGCTTTAGATGAACTTTTAGGTTTAGATAAAAAAGGTTTAAAAAGTGTTACCCTATTGCCTTTAGGTCACAGAGACGAAGCAGGCGATTGGTTGGTAAACCTTAAAAAAGTACGTTCTCCGAAAGAAGAATTCGTAATCGAATTAAATTAAAAGGCAAACACCCATTATATTTCAAACGCAGGCCGCTCTTTAGTGGCCTGTTTTTGTTTGTAGCTTGCGCGCGTTTCTAACGCGTGCTTTAATAGCACATACTGTCCATAGAGTTAAGCGCAGCGTCTCTACGGATTTTCGAATAATGTTGAGTTTACAACTCAATGATTATAGAGCGAGTCAGAGACTCTATTATATGCTGCGATCCGTAGTGCCCTGCGGAACACTACGGACAGACAGGGTTTGTTTTAGCGATTTTAATAGCCCTACGCTTCTATTTTACATACTGTCCGTAGAGTTAAGCGCAGCGTCTCTACGGATTTTCGAATAATGTTGAGTTTACAACTCAATGATTATAGAGCGAGTCAGAGACTCTATTCTATGCTGTAATCCGTAGTGCCCTGCGGAACACTACGGACAGACAGTAAACGAGCGTGAGCCCCAATGACGACTTTGGTGCGGAATCATAAACTTTTGTAAAAAAGTGTTAAACCGCCGTACAATTTAGGAGCTCTATTGATAATTGGATATATTTACAGGATTAGCATTTAACATCCAATTCATGAAGATTTATAGATTATCGTTTATTATACTTTCATTTCTCTTAGCACTAAATTTTTCTTCGTCGGCCCAAACCGACACCGTGAGTATAAATACAATTATCAGCAAAACCAATAAGGTTTTGACCGATTATCCTAACGAGAAAATTTATCTTCATTTCGATAAGCCTTATTATGCCGTGGCCGATACCGTTTGGTTTAAAGCCTACGTTACCGAAAACCAGAATTTTTTATCAGGTATTAGTAAAATCATTTATGTGGATGTAATTAACCAGAAAGATTCACTGATTCAAACCCTAAAACTTCCCATTACCGGAGGATTTGCCTATGGCAGTTTTCCTTTAGATCAGGTGAATTACAAGCAAGGCAATTACCACATCAGGGCCTATACTTTATGGATGCTTAACAACCCAGACCCGGCCTATTTTAACAAAACATTTTACGTTGGCGAAGCCATTGATAAGGAATTAAAAACGCACATCACCTACAAAAATACTTCAACCGACAAGCAGGAGAAAATTGATGCCCGCGTACAGTTTAAAGATGCCAACAATAAACCTTACGCTAACAGAAATGTAAGCTGGCAAGTGGTAACCAGTTATACGGTAATTGCCAGAGGTCGCGGAACCACCGATGCAAACGGCTACCTGACCATTGCCATGACCAATGCGCAAAAAGCCGAGTATCAGTTGCAAAAAGGAGAGCTGGTAACCGCCATTAACACTACCGATAAAGACGTAGCGAGCAGTTCATTCTCCCTTAAAAATGCCATTGTAAGTAAAGATATTCAGTTTTTCCCTGAAGGCGGAAATTTAGTGGCCGGCTTAACCAACAAAGTAGCCTTTAAAGCCATTAAGAGCGATGGTTTAGGTATTGGCGCCAAAGGTACCGTTACCGATAGTGAAGGCAAAACTGTAGCTACTTTTAGCGATCAGCATTTGGGTATGGGCAGCTTTAATTTACTTGCCGAAGCTGGTAAAACTTATAAAGCTGCCGTTACTTATGCCGATGGCACCACACAAAGCTATAATTTACCTGCTGTAACTGCGAATGGCGTAGTGCTAAATGTAGATAACAGCAATGCCGACAATGTGGTTATTAAAATTGCGGCCAACGACGCTTTTTTTGCGGAAAACCAGGGCAAAAAACTTTACCTCATTGCACAAAGCAAAGGCGTAATTTGCTATGGTGCACAAACAGCTTTATCAAATAAAGAGTACAATACAACTATTCTTAAATCTAAATTCCCGACCGGAATTGCACAGTTAACGCTGTTTAACGAATATGGTAAGCCACTAAGCGAAAGACTTGTTTTTGTACAGCATAAAAACAATATGGCAGTGGCTTTAACCAGTGCGGCAACTACTTATGGTGTTAAGAAAAAGGTTAAAATTAACGTTGCAGCCAAAAAAGATGGCGCCCCTGTTGAGGGTAGCTTCTCGGTAGCAGTTGTAGATGAAACCAAAGTGCCATCAAGCGAAGATGCAACCAGTACCATTTTAACCGGGCTTTTATTAAGCAGCGATGTTAAAGGTTATATCGAAAAAGCCAATTACTATTTCAATGCACCCGATGCCAAGAAAAATGCAGATTTAGATGTGCTTTTACTTACCCAGGGTTACCGCAGCTTTAAATATACCGACATTATTGCCAATAAACTGCCTAAAATTGATTTCCTACCTGAGCAAGGGATAGAAATTTCTGGAATTTTAAGACAAAACAACGGAATCCCGGTTAGAAAAGGAGCTTTATTGTTAAGTATCCCCGATAAACGTTTTAACCAGGAAGGCACAACCGATCCGGTAGGAAACTTTAAATTCTCAAACCTGGTATTTAACGATTCATCAAAGGTTACGGTTACCGCTAAGTATAACGTAAACTATAAAAACATGACCTTGAGCCTAAACGGTGCACCGGTACCTACCCTTACCCGCAATTTCAGTGCGGCCGAAGAGGTTTTAAATATCGATAGTGCCTTAACTTCTTATCTGGATAACAGTAAGCGCCAATATGCTTATTTACACACTTTGAAAGATGTAAACATTAAGGCTGCAGTAATACCGAAAGTAAGCCACAAAGATTATCCGTCACTTTCAGGGCTTAGTCAGATGGCAGACCATGAAATACCTGGCGACCGCTTAAAAGGTTGTGGTTTACTGATTAACTGCTTACAGGGAATGCTGGCAGGTGTTACTTATGCCGACAATAACTTTTACGTAACACGCGATTATAATCAGGGTAAAAGAATCCCAATGGGTATTTTTATTAACGGAATGAATGTGGATGTAAACCAGATCAATACTTTAGATGCCAATCAACTTGAATCGGTTGAGGTGTTTTTAAGAGACGATTTAGGCCTGGTTAACCGTGCCAACAATGTAAATGGTGTAATTGTATTTAACCAGAAAAAAGCGCCTAAAGGAACTAAAATTACGAAAGCACAGCTAATGGATATGCTGCCTAAATACTACGAGCTTACTTTCTCGCCACAGGGCTATAACAAAGAAAAGCAGTTCTATTCGCCACGCTACGATGTACCTGCCAACATGAACCGTAACGACTTAAGAACGACCATTTACTGGAACCCTAAAGTAGTTACTGATGCAACCGGCAACGCTTCTTTCGAATATTATAACGCTGATGGCAGAGGACAGTACAAAGTAATTATTGAAGGTATTGATGCCAACGGAAACCTGGGCAGATCGGTGTTTAAGTACACCGTTAAATAGAAAGAGTCTTTAGTTAATGGTTGATAGTTAATAGCCTTGAAGAATAGGTCTAAGTCTATCAACCATTGACTATCAACCACTAGTCTTTCTGCTTACTTCACTTCAAGAGAGTTAATGGTCGATAGTTAATAGCCATGAGGAATTGGCACCATGTCTATCAACCATTAACTATCAACCAATAGTCTTTCTGCTTACTTCACTTCAAAAGAGTCAATGGTCGATAGTTAATAGCCATGAGGAATTGGCACCATGCCTATCAACCATAAACTATTGACCATCAACCAATAAAATTTGTATTTATTTCACTTCAAAAGGCAACTGCTCCCCCTTCAGTCCGGCAACAATATTCTGTACAATAATTTTGGCCATGGCTGCTCTTGTTTCTTCGGTGGCTGAGCCAATGTGAGGTAAAACAGCTACATTTTCCATACTGAGCAAGGGATTTTCTTTATCCATGGGTTCGGGATTGGTAACATCAAGTCCTGCACCCCAAATCACCTTTTCTTGCAATGCACGAATCAAATCGGTTTCGTTGTGAATGCCTCCCCTGGCTGTATTGATGAAAATAGCATTGGATTTCATCTGGCTAAATACCTCGAAGGTAAATTTCTCTCTGGTCTCGGGAGTTAAGGCAGTATGCACGGATAGCACATCGCTTTGAGCCAATAGCTCTTCGAAAGAAACATACCTGGCGCCGATTTCCTGCTCGGCTTCGATATTTTGCGAACGGTTGTGGTAAATCACATCCATTTGATAGGCTGCTGCACATTTTTTAGCCATTTCCAGACCTATTTTACCCAGACCGAAAATACCCAGGGTTTTACCGTTTAATTCGATCCCGAGCTCCGGAGATGGCTCGTATTTTTTCCATTCGCCCCTGATAATTTTCTGGTAAGCAAAGAAAGCTTTGCGTGATACGGCCAGCATCAGCAAAAAGGCGGTATCTGCAGTTGCTGCACTCAAAACGCCGGGTGTATTACCAATTGGGATATTTAATTTTTTAGCCTCAGCCACATCAACCTGATCGAAGCCTACTGAATGGAGTGCAATAACCTTTAAATGACTGCAGGCGTTTAAAAAAGCTGCATTAATTTTATTGGGGCCAACACTAATCAAAGCGTCCTGATCCTGACAGGCTTCAATCAGCTCTTCGGCAGTAATCTGCCGGTTTTCTTTCCATTGGGTAATGGTAATATTATTTTCTTCCAGTTGCTTTAAACCAACCGGAGCAATGTTGCCGCTTATAAATACTTTCATCTTAATTTAACAGTAAATCTGATCAGCAGTTTTAACTAATGCTTACTTCACAGTTGTGGTAAGTACCTGATAAGTGTTTGCACTGAAATAACCTAAGGCGTTATTCGAAATATTGGAAGTTGGATTGGCCGGCGTGGTACCCTGATTAGGCCCGCGGTCTGCCTGCTGGCTCAAGGCATACCAATAATCGAAAATGTTACTGTCTACACATTCCATTTCAACCCTAACCTTATCATTGGTGTTCAGTTCGTCGCTGTCGTGGTCGTTATTGGGTTTAAAAAAGAGCTGAATCCGTAAATCATTGCCATTGGTTAGCCTGTCGTTGCTGGCATAATAGCGTCTTGACAGCACATCGTTTACATACAAGTTAAAATGATAGTAATTAACTTCATTAACCGGATCGGTGAAAAATGCAGCCGCTGTTTTACGGTCACGCCCAAAAAAAGTATTTTTAATGATCCCAATCGAATCCATTTTAACCACATTAGGCATTTTAGAACTGGCGGTATAGTTTTGCCCCTCAACGGTTGCATTTAAATTGTAGGTAACGCCCGGCTCACCTTTCATCCTGTTAATATAAGTACCCGGCTTAGTACTTTCTTTAAATACAAAGCTATTTCCCTTGTTATCGGTAACGGTAACGGTGGCACCTGAAATTTTTGGAAAAATGTTTTCTTCGGTATAACCAATGGTTTTGCTGATTTTTATTTCCTGATCCATCAGCTGGTTATTGATAATACCTTCGATTACCAGTTGCGGGTCGGCGTTTTCAGTTTTAATTGAGATGATTTTCTTGCAGGAAGCGAGGCACAAGGTAAAAAGGGCAAAATATATCGTCAGTTTTTTCATGGCATTAAAATTTAAAGTTCCAGGTAATGGAAGGAATGAGCCCAAAAAGCGAGGTTTGCTGCGCGGCGGTTTTATTCGGATTTTCCGGATCGGTAATAAACTCTATGGAGTAAGGATTTTTACGTCCCAATAGATTGTAAACACCAAAATTCCAGCTCGACTGGTATTTACCCCTTTTCTTTCCTTCTAATGTTGCACTTACATCTAAACGCATATTATAAGGCATTCGACCTGCATTACGCTGGGTATAATAGTAAGCCGGCTGTCCGCCAATGGTATATTTCCCTGCGGGATAGGTAACGGCATTACCGGTACTGTAAATAAAGCTCGATGAGAATGTCCACCTGGCGGTCATGTTGTAAATACCAACCAGTGAAATGTCATGCGTACGATCTTGCCTCGCCGGAAAATATTTGCCGTTATTTAATTCGGTAAATTTACGCTCGGTGCGCGATAAGGTATAACCAACCCATCCATTCAGCTTGCCAAATTTCTTTTTGAAAAACAGTTCCATTCCATAAGCCCGACCAATACCATAAATCAGTTCCGATTCTACATTTGAATTGGCCAATAACTGGGCGGCGTTTTTATAATCAATCTGGTTTTGCAACCATTTGTAATAAATTTCGGCAGAAAGCTCGTAAGTATTTTCTTTAATATTTTTAAAAAAACCTAAAGCCACCTGATCGGCAATTTCGGGTTTAATGTTGTTACTGCTCAACACATACTGATCGGTAGGCGAACTGGAAGTGGCATTAGTTAAAATATGAACATTCTGCGTATTGCGGTTGTATGATGCTTTAATAGAGTTTTCTTCATTAAACAGGTAACTTACCGAAAAACGGGGTTCCAGATTGAAATAGTTTCTGTAGAATTTACCATTAGCCACATTTTCAGTTGAAATGATTTCGCCTGCTGCATTGTAATTATTAAAATTACCAGGGCCCGTTAAAGAGAAAGCAGCCAACCTTACTCCATACAAAAAGTTGAGGTGTTCGTTAACGTTCCACTCATCAGAAATATATGCGGCAGATTCGATTCCGTAACGGCGCTCCTGTGTAAGCGAATTTACCTGCGAGGCCACATCACTATCAATATCAATCGGCGAAATGCGGTGCTGGGTAGCGTTTAGTCCGAACCGGAGGATATGTTTATTGCTGAAATACTGAAAATCTTCTTTAAAATTAAAATCGCGCACCAGCGAAGTGGCCTTAAAATTAGTCGCATCGTTGAGCAAGCGAACGGTGTAATTGTAATTGTTGTAAATTAACGAGGTATTAGAAAACAAACGATCGTTAAAAATGTGATTTAACCTGATGGTGGTGGTTACGTTACCCCAGTTGTTCTCAAATAAATCTTTTACCCCGATATTATCTTTACCAAAATAGCCGGAGATATAAATGGTGTTTTTATCGTTGATTTTATAATTGGCCTTGGCGTTAATATCGTAAAAATTCAAGGTGCTTCCATTTACGGATGAATCTGGCGATGCCCTTAAAAACAAATCGATATAGGTACGGCGAAAGCTTACCATAAACGAGCCGCGGTCTTTTACAATAGGTCCCTCGGCTTTAATCCGCGAAGCAATTAAACCTATACCGCCCTGAAACTTAAATTCTTTGTTGTTACCATCGTCCATTTTTACATCTAACACAGACGATAGCCTGCCACCATATTGTGCCGGCATGCCTCCTTTGTACAAGCTTACATCTTTAATGGCATCGGCATTAAAAGTAGAAAAGAAGCCCAGCAAGTGCGACGAGTTGTACACCACCGCTTCATCGAGTATTATCAGGTTCTGATCGGCAGCTCCCCCACGCACATAAAAACCAGTATTGCCTTCGCCTCCCGATTTTACACCGGGCAGCAGCTGTATGGTTTTTAAAATATCTTTTTCGCCCAGCAATACCGGTATGGAATTGAGCGCTTTCATATCAACCCGCTCGAGCCCCATTTGTGCGCTTTTAACGTTTTCATTTTTGCGGTTAGTGGCGCTCACGGTTACATCGGCCAGATCGTTTGCACTTTTTAGCTCTTCGTTTAACTTGGTATCTTTTGTCAAATTGATTTTTTTAACGATGGGTGCATAACCGGTATAGCTAACCGATACGGTATACTCTCCTTCCACCTGCGTTAAGGCAAAATAGCCATAAGCATTGGTTAAAGTTGCACCGGTTGCCGGACCAATTACTTTTATGGTTGCGCCGATTAAAGTTTCGCCGGTGCCGGCATCGCGGATAGTACCACTAAGGGTAAATTTACTTTGGGCAAAAACAACTGTATTTAAAAGAAGAAGGGTAATTAAGGCAAAGTAATTTTTTATGAGCATATCGGCAACTATCTAAGATGAAGGAAACCAAATGTACGAAATCAAAGTTCTTTATCAGCACATTGTGCATTTCTGCCACCCGAATTTGGTTTACTTACTATTAACGGGATAAATGCCGATATGGTGTGAGCGCAATAAATAAGCACTTAAATCAGCTTTACCTGCCTGCTGAAAAGTGATGAGTTTGGAAGCTATTTTGGGCATATGGCAATCAATGCAATTGGTGCTGAGCGCCCCTTTTGCAAGCGTGGCTTCGCTGTGTTGGCTATGCTGATGGCAACTGATACAACGTTGCGAGTAGATTTTTAAATTGCCTTTAATATTTTCGTGCGTATTGTGGCAAGATTGGCAGGTCATGGTTTCGCTTTTGCGGTAGCAATTGCTTCCCTTAAGCATCTCGGTCTGGTTGCCGTGTACATCTGGATCGGCACCACCAAAGCCCGCAAAGTCTTGAGCATAATAATCATCTAAATTATCACCTGGCTGAAAACCGAAAACCGATTTTTGGGCAACCAATGCATTACCCGAGTGACATACTCCGCAGGCATCCATTTTCTGCTTTCTGCTAAGCGTTTTATAAATGGTTATAAACTTTGCCGTTTTCTCTCCAGGGTTTTCGAGGTGAAAAACTGCATGTTGCCGGCCTGGTCCGTGGCAGCGTTCGCAATCTATGCCATAAAGCAAGGCACCACGTTCCAGCTCCTCATCTGTAGAAACACCCGAAGTTTGGGTTACTTTTTTCTCTACATAGCTGGCATGGCACTCTAAACAACGACTGCCAATTGGCCGGTCGTAATAAAAGGTTTGTTTAGGGAAACCCGGACTAATGGCCCAATTCCGGATGGCCGAGAAATAAGAAAGTGGCAATTCATATAATTTTTTGCCTTTCCAGTAGGCATAAGTATAAGCTTTCTCACCCGAGCCAAATACCATATCAAATTTTTGGGCCCGCACATCTTTTCCATCTACATAGGCAACCTGAAAAATACCCTCAGCTCGTTTTTCGATCACTACCTTTTGGTGCGCATCGTAGCTAAAAACATTCGAATCGGATTTAAAAACCGGTAATTGATGATTGGCTATTGGTTTAGAAGTTAACCCATGCGCATTGTGCGTAAAAGATTGCCCAATCTCCTTATGGCATTTGATACAGGTGGCGGCACCGGTATAGGCTTCGCCCCTGATATCTTTTGGCAAATCATTGCCCGCATTCATGCATCTTGAAAGGATAATAATGACTGCTGCCATCGCCCCTAAAATAACCAGGATTCGTTTTATACCTTTCAAGATGATGCTTGCTTTTTATTTTACAAACTGAATATAGCTAAAATTATAACCACCGCTATCGGCCAGCACCCTGATTTTTTGCTTTCCGGCGTTTAAGGATACATTTTTAATTTCGAAAGTGGCAAACTTTTTTGCATTGCCCGTATTTGGAACCCTTACATCTTTGGCAACGGCTTTACCATCTATTAAAATCGTGATCTGTCCGGTAGCATTTTCAGCTGCTGCATTTATTTTTAAGGTGTAAGTGCCTTTCTGCGCAACATTAACCGTGTATTGCAACCACTCGCCCTTTTCGATGTGGTTTACATAATATTTTTCGTACTGGAGCGAATCTTTGGCAATATCTACCCCATCATTGCGATAAATCCTGCCGCGGTTTCCTGCCGATCTTTTATTGGTTACAGTATGGTAATCGGCAGTATCGGTATCGAAATAAGCAAAACCATTTCTACCCAAATCGTAATCTACTGCATATATAATACTTTTGTTGTTAATCAGATTGGCTTTGAAAGCTTTGGTTTCGTTCGTAAAAGGCTGACGAATCATGGCGTCGATTACATCGTGGTGAATAATGGTATTTTCTAACCTCGAATAAATGGCCAGTTCCATCAATCCGCTATACACATTGCTGTCTTTAGGTTTATTACCCCCATTGTTCAGGTATTTAACCAGTGCATCGTAATTGGGGTTCGATTTAATTTCCATCGGGTTATTAAATCCGATTTTCTTTAAAGGCCACCACGACCAGCCGATATTGTTTTTTTCTAAAAGCTGTATGGCATCGGTAAACCAAACGTTCGAGTTTTCGCCTGTTTCGCCCAGCCAAACGGGTACATTCTGCTCATCGCGGGCTTTGATAATATGCGCAATTGAAGCCTGATCGTTATAATTCCAATATTTATGAAAACTTAAGGCCATGTTTTTATCCCACAGCGGAAAAATACCATTGTAGTTATTGCCCCAACCATTACCTTCAATAATAATGAGGTGCTGCTGATCTACCTCGCGGATGGCTTTGGTAATCTCTACCATTAGTTTTCTTAAAGGCGCGTTTACTTTTTCTTTAGTGCCATTTTTATCTTCCTGCGGATTACTGAAACCGTAGTTTGGCTCATTTATAATATCGTAGGCACCAATGTAAGGTTCATTTTTATAACGTTCGGCCAGTTTGCGCCAAAGGGCAATGGTTTTTTCCTGGTTGGCCTCACTATCCCAAAGGTAAGGTTTTGATGGGTCGCGATCGGCAATGTTTAAATCGTTCCCCTGACCGCCCGGTGCGGCATGCAGATCTAAAATGAGGTACATTTTATTGGCTTTACACCAGTTGAGCAAGCTATCGGTCAAGGCAAAACCTTTTTCGAGCCAGGTATTTTTTCCGGCCACAGGTTCCTGATCAACCGGCAGGGTATAAAGATTATAGTGCATAGGCAGGCGGATGGAATTAAATCCCCAGCGTTTCATCGAGTCGACATCAATTTTACGCATGTGGTTATCCAGCCAGGCATCATAAAATTCCTGCGTTTGCTTCGGCCCCATCAGGTCGGCAATTCTTTCGCGGATGCGGTACTGTTGCGCCTCGTTATTAATTTTTAGCATATAGCCTTCCTGCAACATCCAGCCGCCAAGGCCAACGCCACGCAACAATACATTCTGGCCCTGGCCATCAACAATTTTAGTACCCGATGCTTTTAAAAAGCCCTGACTAAAACCGGTAAACGAAACACCGCCAAGCAGTAAAATATATAAAAGTGATTTTTTAAAAAACATAGTTGAGACGATTGATAATTACCAGATATAAGTGGCTACTGCACCCTTATCGAGCGCCGCAGCGTAAGTTTTACCATTTTGACTGATATTAAAGGATGCAGCTTCCTTACCGCTATTGGCCACAATAAGCACATATTTACCGTCCGGTGTTTTAAAGGCAACGTTGGCCAAACCATTTAGTTCATTAGAAGCAACCCGTACGGAACCCGGCCTTACAAACTTCGAAGCATGGGCTATGGAGAAGTAAGCCAGGTTGCGGCTATATTGATCGCCATTAATGGTAACTGCCCCCTGACACATAGAGCAACCTCCCCTATCGGTATAAGGCTTATTTTCCGGATCGGCTGCGAGGTTCCATTCCAAAACGTTTTTGCTCCAGTTACGTGTAGCGCCAATAATTAAGCGCTTTACCGGATTTACGATATTGATGGTTGCGGCATCGGGCTGTTCTACCACCATTTGTTCAGAGAAATAGATGTTTTTATCGGGATGGGCATTATGCACATCAGTTAAAGCTTCTATTTTACCGCCGTAAAGGTGAAAGGCCGAACCTGATATATATTTCTTTGCTTCCGGGTCATCTAAAATGCTGATTGGATAATCGGGCCGGTCGGCATTGTGATCGTAAATAATAATTTTGGTTTTAATGCTGGCTTTGGCAAAAGCGGGGCCCAGAAACTTTTTTACAAAAAGTGCCTGATCGGGTGCTGCCATAAATAAACTGGGATTATTGCCCGGATGTAAAGGCTCGTTTTGCACGGTAATAGCATCGATAGCAATACCTACCTTTTGCATTTCCTGGACGTAACGTACGAAATATTTAGCATAAGCACCGTAATATTCGGGTTTCAGCATGCCACCCCGGGCATCGTATGTTGTTTTCATCCATAAGGGAGGAGACCACGGAGAACCCATAATTTTAATTTTAGGGTTAATGGCCAGGATCTCCTTCATTACCGGAATAACATCGGCTTTATCGGGGCCCAAATCAAATTTAGCCTGTTCTAAATCGGTTTGGCCTTCGGGAAGATCGTTGTATGAAAATACTTTTTCGTTTAAATCGGATGCACCAATACTTAACCTGATGTAGCTTACCCCAATATTATCGCCATTGGTTGCAAAAAGTTCCTTAAGCAGTGCTGCCCTTGCCGGTGCCGACATTTTAACAATATGCTGGGCACTACCGCCGGTTAAAGCATAGCCAAAACCATCTATACTTTGAAAAGTTTCTTTATCGTTTACAACAATGGTGGGTTGCTTGTTTTTAGCTGTAGCCAGGCTTAAGCCTGTAGCCTGACGGGTAAATAGCGCTGTACGATCGGCTTTGGTTAACCATACTTGTGGCTGGCCCTGTGCCATAACAGCAACCGAAAAAGTAAAGGCACAACCCAATAAGAGCCCAAAGGACTTGGTGAATAGCATATAAGAAAGATGAGCTGATAAAAAACAGGAAGAAAGACTAAGCCTTCTCCCTGTAACAATTAAACATTAAAGATATATAGACGGGAATTTATTTTGTGCCACCCCATTCTTTACTTTGTAAAATTTTAGAGTTGGCCAGTTCTCTTTCCGGAATCGGGAAGATTTCGTTTCTGCCTGCTTTAAAACCTTTACCGGCTAATACAGTCGGTGCTAAACCCCAACGTACCAGATCAAACCAGCGGTGTCCTTCTGCAGCAAGCTCTACACGGCGCTCGCGCATAATGTTATCCATGGTTACCGGTAGCGGATTTAAGCCTACCCTTGCCCTTACTGCATTAAACATGATATAAGCTTTTGTTCCTGCACCAACACCGGCACCACTTTTCAACAAGGCTTCTGCTTCCAACAAGTAAGTATCGGCTAAGCGGATTTCGTACATATCCTGACCGAAATTAAGCTCTAACTGGCCACTGGCAGCTTTAGTAGAGGTACGGCCGGCGTATTTTTCTATAAAATATCCGGTATTGGCATTTGCATGTTTATAAGTAACAATATTGGCCTTTTCCAAACTATCCAGATTGGCAACAGTTGCTTTGTTTCTCGGGTCGTAATGAATCTGATCAAAGAAATCTTTGGTGAAAGGCAGGAAACTCCAGCCCGAAATATAATCGGGAGCTAAAGCTGAATTTACAGGCACATAGTTACGTGGGCCAACCAAAATACTCATTACGTTACCTTCGCGGCTACCTACTGTTCCCCAGCCCATATCAGAAGTGGTGTTGTACACAATTTCCAGAATCGACTCTGAATTGAATTTGTTTTTAACGTTCCATAAATCGGCAAAGTTTGGTAATAATTTATAACCATAAGTGCTGGCTCCAGGAGTTGGTCCATTAACCAAAGCAAATTCTGCTGCAGCTTCAGTCCATTTTTGCTGCCACATATACACTTTACCCAAAACCGCATGTACAGCACCCTGGGTAAGCCTGCCGCCTTGCGAAGCAGCCGGCACCGTAGCGGGTAAATTAGGAATAGCATCTGATAAATCTTTAACAATCAAAGCATAAACCTGATCTGCAGGAACCTGCAATACATCAAACATGGCATTAGGCTCAACCACATCGGTTAATAAAGGGATATTCTTGAATAACCTTACCAGATCGAAGTAGTAAATTGCCCTTAAAGCTTTTACTTCGGCAATGTACCGCGTTTTAGTGGCATCGTCTAAACCTGCACCATTTACCTTTTGCAAAAATACATTTGCCCGGTAAACACCTGTAAAGCCCTTGCCCCATAAATGGCTGGCTGCCCCAGAGGTAGAAGTTAAGGTGTAGTTATTGATGGTTTGTAAATCGCCGATATCAGATGGCGAATCGCCTCCCGCAAAATGGTCATCAGAACCTGCCGATAAAATATTCACTTTGGTCAGGTATCCTGAAGATTGATTTCCCAAAACATCATACACCGAAATGAGTGAGGTTAATGCTTCTGCAGGAGTTTTATAATAACCGGTCTCCAGAATACGCTCCCTTGGGTTTACATCCAACTGTTTTTTGCAAGAGACAAACAATTGCGATGAAGCGACAATAGCCGCGATATAAAAAATACTCTTTTTCATTGTTCAACTATTAAAATCCAACATTTAAACCAATCATAAATGAACGCGCCTGCGGATAAACACCACGGTCTACACCCAATACTGTTCCGCCGATTTCAGGATCATATCCTGTGTATTTAGTAATGGTCCATAAGTTTTCGCTCATTAAATAAGCCCTGACTTTTTGTGCACCAATTTTTTTCGATACATTTTGAGGAAGCGTATAACCTACCTGCAAGGTTTTTAACCTGAAATAATCGCCTTTTTCCAGGTATAGTTTCGAGAACTTGATGTAGTTTCCGTTTGGATCAGATTCTACAATACGCGGCATGGTAGTAGATGGGTTTGTAGGGGTCCAGCGGTCTAATATTTTGGTTTGCCAGTTTGCATAGGTAACATCTAAACGACGTAAGCCCTGGAAGATCTGGTTTCCGCCAACACCATTACCGAAAGCTACCAAATCCCAGTTTTTATAAGCCAGGTTAATGGTAATACCATAAGTATATTTCGGGATTGGGCTACCTAAAAAGGTTTTATCTGATGAGTTAATTTCATTATCGCCATTTAAGTTCGCGAACTTAATATCGCCTGGTTTAGCGTTAGGCTGTAATTTAGTTCCTGCCGGACCAACATAACTATCAATTTCGGCCTGTGTCTGGAAAATACCCAGCATATCATAGCCATAGTATTCGTTAAACGATCTGCCTAAACCCGTTCTGGTAAAGTTACCCATGGTTTGGAAGCTTTGTGCATTATCTTCGATAAAGGTTTTACCCGGTAACAACTTGGTAACTTTATTTTTAAGGAAAGATATATTTCCGTTTACACCCAGGTTAAAATCTCCGATTTTTTTGCGATAGCCCAGTTCGAACTCAAAACCGGTATTTTGCATATCGCCCACGTTTTGTGTTGGGCCTCCGGCTGCACCAACGTACAACGGAATATCTGGCGTTTGCAATACCCCAACAGTTTTCTTTTTAAAGTACTCTGCCGATAAGGTAAAATTGGTAAATAAGGTTGCATCAAAACCTATATTGGTTTGGCGCGTTTCTTCCCATTTCAAATCAGGGTTAGACAAAGCAGCCGGGCTCCAGCCTATAGTACTCTGATCGGTTGTACCGAAAGTATAGTTACGGCCACTGCTCACCAAAGAAACATACCTGAAATCTCCTAAAGCATCGTTACCGGTAACCCCATAACCTCCGCGGATTTTCAAGAAATTTACAACGCCATTTTCTTTCCAGAAAGCCTCTTTTGATGGCACCCAACCCAATGAGAACGATGGGAAATAACCGAAACGATTGTTGGTACCAAAGCGTGATGAACCATCACGTCTCATAATACCGGTAAACAGGTACTTCTCATCATAATCGTAAGTAACACGGGTAAATAATGAGTTTACAACGTGTAACGTTCCGTCGCCACCCCCAACAAGTTTGTTAGCGGTTCCCGGATCATAATTTAAATTCGCTTCGTAAAAGCTATTGGCAATGATGTTCTGGTAAGTAGTATTTAAACTTCTGGTATTGTTATCCATGTAATAACCCTGCCCCAGGATAATGAAAGCATGGTGCTTACCAAAGTTGCGCGAGTAACTTAAGGTATTTTCCCAGTTATAGTTTAATACGGTATTAATTTCGCGGTAAAATGATTTTTTATCGTTTTTAGAAGAAGAGTTTAAGTAAAACAGCGGGGTGTACGAATCGCCGCCGTAAAAAGCTACTTTAGTACCTAAGCTCGATCTGAATTTCAAATTGGCGATGGGTTCAATCTCCGCAAAAGCATTACCTACAATGTTGTGATCCCAGCTGTAATTACCCAGACGGGTTTGCATATAAGCTACCGGGTTAGTCATTTCCTGACCAACAATCGGCGAAATACCATAAGGAAATCCATCAGGGTTTCTAAGTGTATTGGCAATGGTGTAAGGCGATTTGGCAATTAAAGCCGGGTCGGTTTCTACTACCGGTGTAATCGGATCGAGGTTAATGGCCGAGCTCAATGGTCCGCCAAACTCACTGTTGGTATTGCCTAAACTGCTGTTTACCGCGTGGCTGTAACCTAAATTTTCGCCAAAAGTAATCCATTTTGCAGGTTTATAGGTCGAATTGATCCTTACGTTGGCCCTGTTCCATTTAGAAATCGGGCTGGCCACAATACCATCCTGCTTAATGTAACCCATAGAACTGTAGATGGTAAACTTGTCATTTCCTCCGCTCACGCTGAACTCGTGCGTCTGGCGGCGGGCATCATCGTTAAACACCTGATCCTGCCAGTTGGTACCTACGCCTAAAGCAGCCGGATTTGCATAAGGTTGTGGTAAATTAGAATTAGCTGCCGATTCGTTTCTGATGGTAGCATACTGGGTAGCATTTAATAAATCGAGTCTTTTAGCCGGTGCAGAAGTCCCATAGAAACCATTATAGTTTACGCTGATTAAACCTGCTTTACCTTTTTTGGTTGTGATAATAATTACCCCGTTAGCAGCCCGGGCACCGTAAATAGCCTGCGAAGCAGCATCTTTTAAAACTTCGATAGATTCGATATCGGCCTGGTTAAGATAACCTATACCGCCATTATCTACAATTACCCCGTCTACAACCCAAAGCGGATCGTTGTTACCACCCGAAGCAAAAGAAGTATATCCCCTTACCCGAACGGTAGAAGAGGTACCTGGCTGACCGTTACCACTGGCAATGGTTAAACCAGATGTTCTACCCTGCAAAGCCTGTTCAACCCGGTTAATGGGCATGCTTTCTAAATCTTTGGCCTTAACGCTTGAGATAGATCCGGTTACCACACTTTTCTTTTGTGTACCGTAACCCACTACTACCACTTCGGTAAGGTCTTTTGAATCGGCAACCAGCGTTACATTAATACGGCCCCCTGCTGGAACAGTTACCGTTTGTGCCGCCATACCAATTAAATTGATGCTGAGCTTTCCCCCTACCGGAGCCTGAATGGTAAATACACCATTGACATCAGTCGATGCCGCTTTGGTAGTTCCCTCTAACTTAACAGTTACGCCAGGTAGTGGCGCGCCACTTTGCTCTGTTACCTTTCCTGTAACCGGAATGTCTTGCGCCATTAAGGCAAACGGGAAAGCCAGGAGACAGTAAATGAAGAATACGAATGTAAATCTTCCTCTCATAGAAATTAGTTTTTAGTTAATAATATTTGGTTAGTTCATGATACAGACTTATTGGCTGCTGTTTCATAAATCAAATCTATAGAGGTGATGCGCAATAGCACAATTTACCACTACTACACCAACCATACACCAACCCTCAAATTGGCTAAAAACCACAAAAAAAGGGCCTACATAAGCCCTACAAGAGAAACATAAAAAACTGTATTACAGTTATTTAAAATTTTTAACAGAAAATAACAGTAATTGTAACAAAAACATGCGTTTAAGGCATTTTTTGTCGCGCTATTTCGATCAGAAACTCGTACAAATTGGTTTCTGGCTTAAGCTGAAGTTTCTTTCTCAGGCGATAACGGCCCACTTCTATAGCCTTAATCGTTACGTTCATCAGCTGTGCCATTTCTTTTGAAGAAAGATTCATCGACAGGTAAGCACAGAACTTGAGATCGTTCTGGCTGAGGTCGGGGTAAAGATCTTTTAGCCGGGTAAAAAACTCGGTATTGACATGGTTAAAATGCACGCTCATGTGATCCAGTTCCTGGTCTTTCTTCTCAACATCTTTAATCAGCCTGATCAGGTGTCTGAAACTTGGCGAGCTTTCGTTCAGGTCATGGTTCTTAATTACAGCCGATATCACTTCCTTTATTTTGGCCAAAACCTTACCCCGCTGCACCAGGTGCATGGTCATGGTAGAAAGTTCTTTGTTTTTATAATTCACATCAGCTTCGAGCTTTTCGTTCTGAAGCCTTACAATTTCTTTTTCGTTTCTATCCAGCTCCAGCTGGTGCAGGTAACTCATGCGCTCCTGCTCTTTAGTGTGTTTCTTTTTTTGCCATCTGATAATTAACCGCAGCGCCATCACAATTAAAACCAGATAAACAATGCGCATCCAGATGGTATTGTACCAGGCAGGCAGCACTACAAAAGTATAGCTCACCACTTCCGATTCGTTATTTACCCCTGTACTGGCCTTAACATTAAAGGTATATTTTCCGGCAGGCAAATTGGTATAGTCTTTTTCACTTTTAGTACCCCATGCCGACCATTCGCTATCAAAGCCCATAAGCTGGTAGCTGAATTTAATGTTTTTATCGTGCTCAAAAAGTGTAGAAGCATATTCGAAATGGATCGAATTTAGGCTGTACACATATTCGGGTATTTCGTGCAGATCCTGCCGGGCCACAATGCCCCCTTTATTTACAAAATAGCCACCAAAAACCACACTATCTTTATTCCCCATTAATTTAACCGTGCCTAACACCACATTTGGCCGGGTTATATTCTGGATGTATTTCTGGTAATTGATGTGGTAGGCCCCTTTATTGGCCCCTATAAATATATTCCTGCTATCCGGCGTGTATATCGATTCGAAACCACCAACCACTTTGCCATTTAGCTCGGGCAGGTATAAAACACTAAAAGCATTTTTGCCCTGTGGCCTGTGGAAATCGATTACCCCTACCTTTTTATTGGTTACAAACCAGATATTGCCATCATTATCCTCTTTAAGATACTGAATAGGCACACCATTGAGTGCCGATCCCAGCAATTTAAAACGGGTAAACTTTTTACTGGCCGCATTGTATTCAAAAATGCCGCTTGTAGTGGCAATTACAACCCGGTTCTTCAGGTGGAACACGTAATTATAAAGCTTGGTGGGCAAGCCATCCCGGTCAGAAAATAAGGTTGTATGCAGGATACTTTTATGATCGGGGTTGAGTTCTATTTTATATACGCCATGATAAGGATGCGAAGCCCAGATCAGATCAGGGTTATTGTTATCGGCAACAATAAAGCGCAGGGTTTCGTTAATTCCGGCAATTCTGCCGCCGTTAATAAAGCGGTTTCCATCGTAAGTTATTTCCTGCAATCCGGCATAAGTACCTGCAATTACCTCTTTACTCGGGTAAACATTATCCATGCTTTGGTACATCCAGGTACCAATGAGGCTATACAGCGGCGTGGCCGTATTATCTCTCACCAGCAGGGTGCCATCTTCGTGCGCCATGAGCAACTGGCTGTTAATTTCATCAAGCCCCCATACCTGCCCTTTCGAATTCTTTACCTCTTCAAAATTGACAGGCGTATAACTTAAATCGGGCATAGCCGTATTTATTTTAGCCCGGTACAAGCCATTTGAGGTACCGATGTAAATCGATTCGCCATATTTACGAAAAGCGTAACTGGTAATCTGCTTATTGCGATCGGGGAAGATATTTTTAACGGCACTGTTTATGGCCACATAGGCAATTCCATCATCGAGGGCAAGCCACATGTTTTTATCCTTATCCAGCAATATGCCCCTCACATTGTTGTTCTGTAAACCTTCTTTATAGTTGTATTTCTGCACCAGGTTGCCCTGTTTGTTCATAATATACACGCCACCCGAAGTGGTAGCTACACCATATAAACCCGGACCAATCTGACTGGTAGAATAAATCCGCTCGTTTAAAAAAACCTGGTCCAAACTTGTTTTTAAAGGCTTAAGCTGATGATTAACCACCAGAAAGAAACCTTTTTTTAACATCGAAACCAATAAGGTATCGCCACCATAAGGCAACACCGCCGTAATGCCCGAGCGGTTCAGCACACTATCCACACAAAATGGCTTCCACATTTCCTGGTCGTAAATCATCAGGCCTGAATCGGCAGATTGCGAAAAAACCTTCCCTTTTGCAGTGCCCATATACATCCAGGTGGTGTTGGTTTTATAACTTTTAACCACGCCGTCTTTATAATGCAGAATAGCATGTATCGATCTAAAAAACACTTCATCGCGCACAATCGAAACACCCCAGATATCGGCCAGTTTCCGCATGTTTTCGGGCAGCAGGTTTAGCAGCGAAGTATATTTTAAAACACCTTGCGCATTGGGGTAGAAATAACCAAATTCATCTTGTCCGCCAACATAAATGCGGTTTTTAGAATCGATGCCTACCGAACGTACCGATGTAAAATTAGGCAGCCGGTATAGGTTCCAATAGCGGCCGTTAAAAGTAAGCAAGCCCTCGTTGTTACCAAAGTAGAGGATCCCGTTTTTATCCTGCTCCACATCCCAGTTCTGAATACCGCCATTATACTGTTCGTTATTGTAATTTACTACTTGCGGAATCCCCAGTAAGACCTGGGCATGGGCACAATAAGCAATCGGGAAGAATAATATGGCTAGTAGAAGTTTCTTCATATAAGATCGGGGAACGGTTAAAACGCAATCATAAATATATAATTTTAATTCCGGTTAGCCGCGCTTACCATTCGGTTTTAAACTTTTCACCATCTAAGACACTCAAGCGCATCCAGGCTTTTTCCTTTGGTCTTTAAGCTTCAGGCTTGCGCGCGTTTCTAACGCGTGCAGAAATAGCTTAACGATTGTATCGTTTAATGCGCTGCCTTTTTTACCACCTAAGACACCTAAGGGCATCTAAGCTTTGGTCTTTAAGCTTTGAGCTTTCTTCAAGCTTTAGCCTCTTTGCTCCCAATCTCCGGACCTCCGACTTTCCGACTCCGGACTCTTTTTACCACCTAAGACATTTAAGAACACCCAAGCTTTAGTCTTAATTTTAGTTGAAGCGCAATACCTGTAGTTAATGGGTAGGGTTCGGTCCCGCTTTCTCTGCAAGTCCTCTCCCGATGAAAAATCGGGATGCGGGCTTTCCGTTCTATCGGGGCTAATTAACTTCAGCACTGCAGGAAATTTTGTTGGCCGTGATTTTAAATCTAGCTTGCGCGCGTTTCTAACGCGTGCAGAAATAGCTTAACGATTGTATCGTTTAATGCGTACCAATATTTTTTCACCACCTTAGACACCTGAGCACACCCAAGCTTTAGTCTTTGGTCTTTAAGCTTTGAGCTTTCTTCAAGCTTTAGTCTCTTTGCTCCTAATCCCGGACCTCCGACTTTCGGACCCCAGACTCTTTTTACCACCTAAGACACCTAAGGGCATCTAAGCTTTCCGCTTTGGTCTTTTAGCTTTTAGCTTTCCTCAAGCTTTAGTCTTTGGTCTTTAAGCTTTGAGCTTTCTTCAACAAATGCGGTTCAACAGCTTTTCTCCAGATGGCATAACCTGCAGGATTCATGTGCAGCATATCGCCAACAAAAAGCTCGGGGCGCAGCTGGCCTTTTTTGGTGAGCATTAAAGGGTAAATGTTAACAAATTTAGTATTGGCTTCGCCTGCAAAGAACTTTTGTATTAAGGCATTAGAGGCTACAGCCTTTTCTTTAAACTTATCGCGACTTGGGCTCGGCTTAATTGAAATGTATACAATAGGTACCGTTGGCAGTTTCGCCCTGATGGCTTTGTACAGATTAATGGTACGGTTCAACACGGTATCTGGTGTTACAGTATCGTTGGGTAGGTCGTTTTCGCCTACATATAGTACAATTTGTTTTGGTTGATACGGAAAAACAACATCATTTAAATAATAGGTAATATCGTTAATCACGGCACCGCCAATCCCCCGGTTCAGGGCATTGTATTTGGCAAAGATCTGTGTACAATCATCCCATTTGCGGATAGAAGAACTGCCCACAAATAACACCGGATTAACAGGTGGTTTATACATTTGATCGTACTTTTTAATGACCTGTACATCATCCCAGAAATTGGGTTTATTTTGCGCAGTAGCTGTAAGGGTTAAAAAAGAGAGGCAAAGCAGAACGAAGGATAGTCTTTTCATATTATTTTGTATTAAACGGGCACAATATAGCATTATGCCGCTGGCTGTGGTTAAATCAAACAAATTTATTACGGCTGGCTTAGGTTGAGTTGCCACAGATGCGCAGATTAAACACGGAGGGATGATCTTATATTCTAGCTGAGAGATTCGTCATTGCGAGAAGGCTTTTTCAGCCGACGAAGCAATCTTTTAATAAGGAGTGCTAATATGAAAGATTGCTTCGTCGTTCCTCCTCGCAATGACGAATCCCAATAAAAGATGCCCTACACTGATCAATAACCTATTCAAAATCCTCTTCAAAGCTCCTTTCCACAGCCCCATTAAAACCAGCCGATAAAGCGGCAATATGCGCCAGTTTTTGCGGCGTAGAATGTTCGTTGTACAGTTCGGTTTCGGCCATGGGTAAAACTTTAATGGCATCCGCTTTACCGCTGTTTGCATCCTTTGTTAAATCGGCTACAATCTGCCCTACCAAAAGTGAATCAGCTTGCTCAGCCCTATGTTTAAGCGAAAGATATATGGAGGTAATAATGGCATTAATCTGGTAAATAATGGCCTGTACATCGTAAAGCCCTTTAAAATCAATCTGCTTCTGCATGGGCTCCTGACTTGCCGATTCAATGGCTTCGCTCAGGGCCGACAAACTTAAATTGGCATTTTTACGGGCCATGCGCGACTGATTCTCATCACGCTCTGCCCGGTTTTGAATAGCGACCTCCAGGTAATTCAGGCTGGCTTTTGCTGCGTTGGCAATTTTTACCTTCAGCTGCCGGCTATCCCATACCGGGAACAGGTAAGTGGCAAAAATAGCAATTACACAGCCCAGCAGGGTAAACATAATCCGATCGTGCACAATGTGATCGAAATGGCCCTGGTAACTGCCCAGTGTTAAAATTACCGCCGGGGTAATAAACAGCACACTAATGGTATAATTTAAGCGGTTAAAGGCATAAAAGCCCAGTAAGAAAACAACCGAAAAAGACAGCAGCACGGCAGGGCTTTTAATGAGGTAAACCAGTACCAAACCAATAACCACACCACCCATGCTGCCCTTCAATCGTTGCAAATTACGTTTCCAGGTGATTGAAAATTTGGGCCGCGCTACAATTACGAGGGTTAAAAAAAGCCAGTAGCTGTATTTACTCGGCTCGAGTTGCCAGATGAGTAAAAAACCAAAAAGGAAACAAATGGCCAGCCGCAGCGAAAACCTGAAAATGGGCGATTTTAAAGTAAGGTGTTCTTTAACCGAAAAGCGGTCGCCGGTAATAAACAAGGGGTAAGCGATACTGCCGCTCAACTCTTGCTGCTCCTTTTCGGGCACACGCTCATTGCCACGGATCATTTCGATAATGCGCACAATATCGTTCATATTGGCCATTACTTTAAGCACAATTAAACGCTGGGTTTCGTTTAAGCGCTCCAGCTCCTGCTGCAACAGTATGCGGTTTTGGTGATAGGCCATATTGGTAGCTACCTCGCCTTTATACGCTTTGGCCGAGCGTACATGCCGCCCCAATTGCTCCAGCTCCCTGGCTAAAATCTCAATCAATGTTGCAATCAGCTGCAGGCTTTTACCTCCATCAAGGGTTTTGCGCACCAGGCCATAATCGTAATGTACCGCATTTAACTGCTCATATAAATCAATCAGCAAGCGGGCGCGCTCCAACAGCAATTGTCCCTTAACATTATCGGGGTTCATGGCGTACTTATCGGTAAGCAGCAAATTGCGTATCAGCTCGTGTTTCTGGTTTACTTTAATGTGCAGCTTAATGGCAGCTTTCTGCTGCAAATCGAGCGGTACGGTTACATCGTAATTTTTGGCTTTAATGTGCAGAAACTCGGCGCTGCTCATTAAACATTCAAAAATGGCATGATGCAGCGAGCGGTAGGGCCTGATGAGGATCTGAATTAAGCTGATTACATAATACCACACGCCACCTATTAAGATGCAGGTACTGAAATACAGCGGCCTGGCCGGGTGCAAGCCCATTACAAAGGTGCACACAATTAAAGCCATGGTGCCAATTAAAGCCAGCTTTTGCCCATAAACGGCGAACATCGAAAAGCTAAAGGCAGCCAGCACCACCACGGCAGCACTGAGGTAAACCCGATCTAATACCGACGATACCACGAGCGTGGTTAAAAAGAAAACCGAAATACTCCATACCGCGGTTTTGAGTTTATTTAAGCGGTTATCGGGTAAATCGGTGAGGCTAATGAGTAAAGCCCCTACGCCTATCCCTTTTGCCGCATCGGGATTGCCCAGGTAAAAGAACAAAATAATGGGTAGCACAACCGTAATGGTGGTGCGCAATGCATCAGAAAAATATTCGCCCAAAAAGAAATAGGTAATGGTAGAGCCGATGCTGTTTTTGCCCATGTATTAATAATGCTGATAATTGATAAACGCTGCAAAGGTACAGATTTATAATGCATGCATATTAAATTGCGGTATAAAACCAGATACCGATTTGTTCTTTGGACTTTACAGATGTAATTGTCTGTTATATTACAGGGCTTAGCTACCTGGCACGCACCAAGGTTTCATTTAGCGCTTAATTATTGAGGTTGATGAATAAGCTTATACGCTACTCCGTAGTGACGCTGCGCTGAACACTACGGAGAGGTTGCTATGCTGAAACCAGACTTGATGAAGTTTCGCAAAGCAACCGGCAAAGAGTCGTATTTGAACTCTTTGCCGGTTAAAAGATGTTTAGTTTGGAAGAGCATAAAACGCAATTCCATGATTGCTCCAGCCGCTAAAGAGATTAGCGATATTCGGATTAGGTGTTAGGTAATGGTCTCCGCCCCCTGAATGATAGAATTCATAAATTGGTACAGACCCGGGAACCTGTTCACTATAAGCATAATATTTTATTCCGTAATTCGACCACCCGGGGAATCCAGCTACCGCTGTTCTGTTAATAGAGTTGTAGTGATCTCCAGGGTAATAAAATTCATATACAGGTACTGTTCCAGCAACTTGAGTGATATAGGCTTTGAATTCACTTCCCTGAGCAGCCCAACCTTGTAAACCGCCTACAGCATTGGGATCTGCTGTAGTAAAATGATCTGTTTGTGACGGACTATAAAATAGATATATTGGAACCGGAGAGGTGTCTACTTTCTTTTCAAGATATCCAACATTCCCTAACAATGTGTACGTTGATGGTAACCTTTCTGGCGGTGATGAATACACATGGCCAGTTGCTGAAGCATAATATTCATCTAAAGGTGTCGTTGCCTCTAAAGTTTGGACTGTTGAAATATATCCGATCGTTCCTTGAAGAACATACCCGGGCCAACCATCGGTAGTGGTTGTGTACCAATGATCATCCATTGAAAGATTGTAATATTCATACAGGGCTGTTCGGTTAGTTCCTGGTGAATCGTATAATAGTCCTTGAACCTGCTCGAGCTCATAATTATCTCCGTTACTGCCAAGCCCTGCCCAGTTTGTGGTATAATAATGACGGTTGGTGATGATATTGTAGTAGCGATATAAATTTAATTTCCCCGCCGGAGGAGCTGATGGTCTTGCTTTGACAGAAAATGGCCTACTTTCGCGAGAAATGCTACCATCAGACATACCGAATGTCCATCTACCAATCGGCAGAACAATATCGGTTTCGTATCCTGTGCCGACCTCCCCAAAGTTTATTACGCTAGATCCATTACCAGGATATTGAAGATAAAATTTAGCGCCAGGATAGTCAGTTCCTCCCTCAATTTGTAGCTTGACATGGGTTTTGCCTGTCAGCTCATTATAGTTGCTAAAAAAATACTCGACATAGGGATCCCTTGCAGGTGTACTACTTTCTCCTTCCATAAGTTGCTTGGAAAGTCTAGGATTCGTAGATTCTTTTATCAAGCCTTCATCTTTCTTACAAGAAGCAAAAAGACAAAGAATCATGAATAAAATTTGTAGTTGTTTTTTCATATTGAAAGTTTTTTTTTGCGAAAATAAGTACAAAGGGATAGAATTTGATAACCCCTAGTTTACAAAAACTAATGTATTTGATTAATTATAGAAAAAACGGCAATAAAAATATCATTTTTTGAATTGATTAAAATTCATGTTAACATTGGTTAAAATATGTGTTAAGGAAGATTAATAATTATCTTAAACTGTTTTAATCAAGTATTACTTCTACTAGCGCATGCATCCCGGATATGAAATCTGAATCGCTAAACACATGAACAAATTCAAACAACATTTCTAAGATCATAAGCAATCGGTAAAGAACCTGGGGGTTACTTTAAATACCCCTCCGCTAGCGCACGCGTACTGCGTGTGAAATCTGAGGCTTATCATAAATATAGAATTGTTATCCTTGAAGATTAGCTTTATTAAAAAGGAGTGCCAATTAACGGCTTCTACTGGTGGAATCGTCATTGCGAGAAGGCTTTTTCAGCCGACGAAGCAATCTTACAACGATCGCTACTTAGCAAACGCATTAAGATTGCTTCGTTCCTCGCAATGACGAGAATTTTATGAGTTTCTGTCTATGATAGCTTGTCGAAGAGCCTACTTTAATACCATGTGCGGTGTTTCGACTACTTGTCCCGATTTTCATCGGGAGCTCAACATGACAAACTTCCAGAGAAACTAACTTAAAAGATTGCTTCACTCCTGCGCTTCACCTACCCTTCAGTTCGCAATGACGATTATGGAGTGGGGCTGGCTCCCAGACTTCCGACCCCGGACTCCAGACCAAAGACTAAAGACCAAAGACTAAAGACTAAAGACTCCCGGCTAAAAAAGATTGCTTCACCCCTGCGCTTCCCCCTCCCTTCAGTTCGCAATGACGATTATGGAGTGGGCTGGCGCCCAGACTTCCGACCCCGGACTCCGGACTTCCGACTAAAAACTAAAGACTAAATACTTTCTCAAAAATTTCCTTGCTTGTAACTAACCTATTCGTTATCTTAGATATATCCCTTTTAACCGGGCGGCAGTTTCTTTCCAAACGGTTATAAAAAAAATCATCCCAACATTTTATTAACGGGTTTTATGCCCATAAAATTAACAGGTTATGAAAATAACAGGAATGATCAGGGAACCTCCGCGTTCGGCAATAGCTGTAAGCACAGCACAAAAGCATTTAAAAAAACATCTTTTTTGGCTAAAAAGGGCAAATTACTTTGAAACCTTGCTGCCATGGGTGGCATCAAATCAAAGTTACTTTGAAACCTTCCCACCATAGGTGGCGACAAATCAAAGTTACTTTGAAACCTTCCCACCATGGGTGGCAACAAATCAAAGTTACTTTGAAACCTTCCTACCATGGGTGGCAACAAATCAAAGTAAAAACAGAAAAATAACATCAACCATCAACTTAAAAACCTATGATTAACTCAATTGTATTACAACCACTGAGAAATGGTGAATATATCCAGTTCTTAACCGATACTTTAAACATTGTATCTAAAAGTAATCCGCAGGCGCTGAATGTAAGCGAACAGTATGAAGCTTTGCGTACGGCAACCGACAACGTTGAAAAGCTGTTTAAAATTAGTCAGGCCAGTTTGGTAACTGCAGAGATAGAGGCTTTAGATAAACGACGTGATGATGCCATAAACGGTATTAATTTACATGTTCAAAGTTTAACCTATAGTTCAGATCCGGAAATAAACCAGCATGCCAAAATCCTTTCGGCACATTTGGCGCTCTTTGGTCCACGTATCGCTATAGAGAACTACCAGAGCGAAACCACCATTCTGCGCAATATTGTTAACGATTGGAAAAACAAACCTGAGCTGCAGGCTGCGGTAACGGCTTTAAACCTGGTCAACTGGTTAACCGAGTTAGAAACGGCCAATAACGAATTTAACCAGGCTTACCTTAAACGCAACGAAGAACTTGCTGTGGCACCTACCGAAAAACTGCGCGAGTTACGCAACATTGCCAATAACCTGTATTATAAACTCCGCACGCGGATTAACTCTAACCTCGATATTAACGATGGTGCAGAGCCATGGGCCGGTACCGTAAACCTGCTTAACCAGCATATTAGTACTTATGCTTTATTGCAAACGCGCAGGGCAGCCGGAACGGGTGAAGAGCCGGTTGTGGGCTAAGTGTTTTTTAATTTTATTGCATACCTGTAATGGGAGATTGCCTATTCGGGTATGCATCTTTTAACTATAAAATATTAGATTAAGTTAATCAAAAAATTAGTATAATTGATTAATATGCTACGTTAGGGAAAACAAATTTCAGGATAAACCCTCATGAAAACATTCATTTATCTAATTGCTATATTCGTTTTGCTGAGCTGCTCCAACCGTAGAGCACCAGTTTATGAATGGCAACAAAAATACTTCGCCCAGGAAAAAAAACGCTTAGTAACCATAATTACAGGCTACGAATTTGAAAACGGAAAATATAAGTTGTCTTTTATCGATTCTACCTATGAAACGTTTAACAACAAAGGCCAAAAAATAAGTTCGAATGGTACTCAATTTTATAAATACAATGCACAAGGGAAAGTAATTGAAGAAGAATATTGCCCAAGAAGCTGTGAGATACCTGCTAAAATCAAGTACGTTTATGATGAGTATAACCGTTTATTAAAAGTAATAAATGTATCAAAACTGGATAGTTTAGAATACGTATCAGAAGTATATACCTATCAGAACAATCTGCTGGTTAAAAAAACAATTGGAGCTGATTCTTTGGCAACAACCGAAACTTATACTTACGACAATAGATCAAGATTAAGAACCAGGCTGACCACAGAATTCAATACCTTCAGTAATAAGTGGATCAAATATCAGGAGACCATGTTCTATAACAGCAACGACAGCTTAATTATGCGAAAAAAACAGCTTGTTGGTAGTCCTGAAATTATAATTTCGAAATATGTTTACGCAAACAACTTACTTTCAACACAAAGGGATACCACGCTCAATCCAACAAGTCTTTTAGGTAAGCAAACAGTTTATACCATAAATTTAAACCAAAAAAATTTCAAATATAATTCAAAAGGCAAATTGATTGAAAAGATCAGTTTGCAACCCGATTATAAAACCCCCTATCTGAAATGGACCTATGAATATAAGTAGCAGGGAAATTTAAACATATACGGGTAGAAATATGATTTTAAACATTCGTAAAACAATTGCACGTTAATCAGGATTGTATAAAGTACATCAATAACATATCATATGAAAACGAAAGCAATAATATTAGCCGCAGCCCTGGGTTTAGCATTATCGGCCTGCAGTGGCAACAAAGCCGATCAGCAAAATGCCGACAGCTTACATCAATATACCGATACCAATATAGTGGCCGATAGTATAGTGACGGATAGCACTGCCGATTCTACCACCAATGCACCGGCTGATGTGAAGCATTAGTTAGGCTATATCATCCCAACTCTAGCGCAAGTCTTAGCGTTTTAGCCTGTGCAATAGCCTGACTTGTGCTTTCATTAAAACCCATACTCAAAAACTAACCCAATGGACTGTATCATCAATATAGAATTGTCATCCTGAGCCTGTCGAAGGATCTGCTTGACGATATATGAGGTGTTTCGACAAGCTCAACATGACAAACTTCCAGAGAAACTAACTTAAAAGATTGCTTCACTCCTGCGCTTTCCCCAACGCTTCGGTTCGCAATGACGATTATGGAGTGAGGCTGGCTCCGAGACTTCCGACCTCCGACTCCGGACTAAAAACTAAAGACTAAAGACTCCGGACTAAAAAAGATTGCTTCACTCCTGCGCTTCCACCCTCCCTTCAGTTCGCAATGACGATTATGGAGTGGGTTGGCGCCCAGACTTCCGGCCCCGGACTAAAGACTCCCGACTTAAAAGATTGCTTCACTCCTGCGCTTTCCCCAACCCTTCAGTTCGCAATGACGATTATGGAGTGGCTTGGCTCCCAGACTTCCGTCCTCCGACTCCGGACTTACGACTATAGACTATAAACTATAAACCAAAAATATACCCATTAAATGGTATTGATGCTGAATACAGTGTTTGGGAAATTTGCTTGCATTAAACAAACAATTTAGGGCATGAAAATTAACAAACTCCTGCTAATGGCACCAGTGCTTGTGCTATTGGCAACAGCATCTGGTGTAATGGCGCAGGTAAAAAAATCGCCAGCCAAGGCGGCTCCTGTTAAAACTAAATACGGAGCTTTAGCAATAGACTGGTCGAATGGTTTTTATTATGGTTTCTCGTTCGATCAGCCGAGCCGGCCTGAAGCCGAGAAACGAGCAATAGATGAGTGTACCAAACGTGGTGGTTCCTGCAGCATTGTACTTACTTACTCGGGTACAGGTTGTGCAGCTTACCGCACCATTAATGGCAATGTAGGCACAGCATTTGGCTGGGGTATAGCTAAAACGAAAGAAGAGGCCGATGCGATAGCTACTAAAGAGTGTTTAAAAAGAAGCTTCGGCACCCAACCAACTAACTTTGTCTGGAGTTGTAATTCGGCACAAGCGGCTCAGTTAAATGAAATATATAATGCTTCGCCCGAAATTACTGGTCCGGTAAAAATTGGTAACCAGATCTGGACCAGCACCAATTTAAATGTGAGTACCTATAGAAACGGTGAGCAGATTTATTATGCTACCAACCAAAAGGAATGGGAAAAGGTGAGTAGGGAAAAAATTCCGGCATACTGCTACCTTAATTTCGATCCGGGTAACGAAAAGAAATATGGCAAGTTGTACAACTTTTATGCAGTTACCGACCGCCGTGGTTTAGCACCAGCAGGCTGGCATGTACCCAGCAGCAACGAATTTTTAACGCTAATTGCGGCTTTAGGAGGTGAAAAGGTAGCCGGTAAAAAAATGCGTGGTACCACCGGTTGGGACATTAAAGACTCATACAAATTTGCACACGGCAATGGCGATAATTCATCAGGACTTAATTTGCTGACCAACGGCAGTGCCAGTGGCGATGAATATGGTGGCGGTCAGTCTTTCAAGTATGGCATATGGTTAAGCTACTGGTGGTCGTCTACTACCAAATCAAGCGGCGACAGCTTTGCTTATTACCTTGATTTTAACAAATACAGCGAACCGCGTGTAACCGATTACAGTAAAACTACAGGTAGTGCGGTAAGGTTAGTGAAAGATTAAATACCCGTATCAACATAATGCTCAGATTTTGACGCGCTCAGCTCAGAAACGACTTAATCAACCGGAAATGATCAAAGATCTCCGGTTGATTTTGTTTTAGGGGGATCCGCTAATCATTTTACTGCATTTAGCTCTGCTTTCTCCGCATCATGCCTAAGCACCCAGACTTCTGACCTCCGACTTCGGACTAAAGACTCAGGACTAAAAAGATTGCTTCACTCCTGCGCTTCCCCCAACCCTTCAGTTCGCAATGACGATTACGCAGTGCTTTGGCTCCCAGACTTGCGTCCTCCGACTTCAGACTAAAGACCCCTCCATCGTCCTCGTTTGTAACGAGGATGGGTGAGCTTAACGATTTTATCGCTGCATAATACTTATTTGCTCTGCTTTCTCCGCATCATGCCTAAGCACCCAGACTTCTGACCTCCGACTTCGGACTAAAGACTCCGGACTAAAAAGATTGCTTCACGCCACCACTTCTTCCCAACGCTTCAGTTCGCAATGACGATTACGCAGTGCTTTGGCTCCCAGACTTCCGTCCTCCAACTCCGGACTTCGAACTAAAGACTTCCGACTGATTTATTCTGCGTAAATCACCTAAAATCTGCGGGAGAATTTACGGTGCAAATAATTAACTTTATGCGCCAACGCTCATTCATGACAGACGAACAAATAACAGCACGCATTGAACAGGAATTTAAAGAAAAAACATTCGGGCTTCAAATGGAATTAATTCAGCTTGCAATAAATGAAAAAGGCATGGCTACTTTATACGGCCACAACCATAGCATTTAATTATGCAACAAACTTTACCAGCTAAGCCATGATTGAAGCAACTAACGCTCCCGAAAAACCAATTACTTATCCCAAAGAAATACAATTTACTTCCAGCTGGCGAAAATACCAGCAACGCATACTCGATCATTTAGATGAGCACATGGCCAACGGGCATTTGCATATCATAGCGCCACCAGGATCCGGAAAAACAGTTCTGGGACTCGAAGTAGCCATCAGGCTGAATAAACCAACCTTAATTCTTGCCCCTACCATTGCCATCCGAAACCAATGGATACAGCGTTTCTGCGAACTTTTTCTCCGGGTAAATACTGTCCCCGAATGGATATCGAACGACATCAGGAAACCTGCATTTATGACGGTAGTAACCTACCAGGGATTGCATGCAGCCTGCAATAATTTACAGGAGTATGAAAGCGAAACCGATGAAGAGGAGCAGCATATTCTGCAGACTATAAAATCAGCTAATCCTAATCTGGATAATATTGTTAAGGGATTAAAATTACAGCGTATAAACACCATTGTGGTTGATGAAGCCCACCACTTAAAAAATGAATGGTGGCAAACCCTGACCCGTGTAAAAGAAAAACTAAACCCGGTTATTGTAGGCTTAACGGCCACACCTCCGTATGATGTTAGCCCAAACGAGTGGCAACGGTATATCGAATTTAACGGATCGGTAGATGCTGAAATATCAGTGCCCGAACTTGTTATTGAAGGTGATTTATGCCCGCATCAGGATTACATACATTTCACCTTCCCAACTGCTGCCGAGAATGAAAAGATAAAAGCATTCAGAGCGCAGATTGAAGCGCTTTTTCTCGATCTTAAAACAGATGAGACACTGATCAATGCAATTGAAAATCACCCGGTATGGATAAACCCTGCTGAGCATTTGGAGTGGATTTACACTAATTTATCTTGTTATTCGGCCTGCTTAATTTTTCTTCACGCCAATAACAGGGAGATACACCAGTTGCACATTGAAGTAATCGGCGATCAAAAACTGAAAATACCAGAGTTGGATTATCATTGGATGGAAACCCTTCTTAATTTCTATCTGTATCAGGAAAAAGTACATTTCAAACTGTTTGAAGAACATGCTAAGCAGCTGGAAAATAAACTGAAACGTTGCGGGGCCATGGAAAAAAGGCAAATCAATTTCAGCAACAATAAGGTGGTAAGCCAGTCGCTTACTTCGAGCCTGAGCAAGTTAAATGGAATCAACACTATAGTTGATTTTGAATTTAAGCAACTGGGACATGGCTTAAGAATGGTTATCCTTTCTGATTATATCCGTAAAGAATTTTATTCAAATACCCCGGAAAATAAACTCGAACTGACCAAAATAGGCGTAATTCCGATTTTTGAACAATTGCGCCGCCAAAACACCATACACAAAAAAATTGGCGTGCTTACAGGTTCAATGGTTATTATCCCTGCTTCCGCCCGTCGTGCATTTGAAGATAAAGCCCGCGAGCGACGTATTGCACAAATTAGTTGTACACTTGTACCATTCGATACAGATTATCTCATCATTTACCAGAATGAACAAATCAAAAACGATCTGATTTATATCATAACCGAAATTTTTCAGCAAGGGGAAATTGAAATTTTAATCGGAACCAAATCCTTACTGGGCGAAGGATGGGATGCACCGGCTATCAATGCTTTAATCCTGGCCAGTTTCGTTGGCTCTTTCGTTTCTTCCAATCAAATGCGCGGCAGGGCTATCAGGACCCAACAAGGCAATACAGGTAAAACAGGTAATATCTGGCACCTGGCTACAATAGACGCAACATCTCCCACTGGTGGCGACGATTTTGGCCTCTTAAAAAGGCGCTTCAAAAGTTTCGTAGGCATCTCATTTAAAAGTGAACCTGGCATTGAAAATGGCATAAACCGCCTAAACCTACCCGAAGATATTATTCAGGAGACAGAAGCTTCGAAAAAGAACAGCGAAATGTTTGCTTTTGCAGCAGATCGCGAAAATCTGAAACAGCGTTGGCAAACCGCTCTGGAGGAAGGCATAAGTTTAGTTGAAGAAATTAAGATTCCTTTTCGGGAAGAAAGGCCATACCAGGAAGTTAAAGCCATGTATCTCAATAAAACAATTGCCCATCTTTTTGCAACCCTTGGTTCCGGGCTACTGGGCTTTGGTTTCGAAAGCCTCGAAATCCTCGCCCGAAGTAGCAGACATATCAAATCGCCAGATCAATTCTATTTCATTCTGGGGATTATCGGCACATTAGGCCTGCTCATCTTTGGCAGGCTAACCCTTAAAACCCTAAGACTTTATTTAAAATACCGGGATATTTCGAAAGATATCCAACACATTGGAGAAGCGTTGTTAGCAGGCCTGATAAAAACCGGAGTTATCCAAACCGATATTTCACAAGTATATGTTCAAAGTGCAGTAGATGAACATGGAGCAGTTTTTTGTCATTTGGAAGGTGCATCCACTTTTGAAAAATCAACCTTTATCAATGCCTTACAAGAAATAATTGCACCAATTGATAATCCACGTTATGTTATCATCAGAAAAAACAGGTTTATGCTTTTTACAAAACAAAAAGACTACCATGCGGTACCAGAACTTATTGCACGTAATAAAAACCTGGCCGAGTACTTTAAGCAACAATGGGAAAACTATGTAGGTTCTTGCGATCTGATATACACAAGAACACTGGAAGGCAGAAAATTACTCTTAAAATCGAGAATCAAATCTTTATCCGCACAGTTTCAAAACAAGGTCGAGCACGTAAATAAATGGAGGTAATGATTAAACAACTAATGAAATAATATTTATTTGCTTTGCTTTCTCCGCACCATGCTCAAGCACCCAGACTCCGGACTAAAAAGATTGCTTCACTCCTGCGCTTCCCCCCAACCCTTCAGTTCGCAATGACGATTATGGAGTGCTTTGGCTCCCAGACTTCCGTCCTCAGACTCCGGACTTCGGACTAAAGACTACCGACTGATTACTCCGTCAGCTTCTCCTTAATCCCCTCAGTTAATTTTTTCACTTTCATATAGCCTGCTAAAGAACTGTTTCTTTTATCGAAATCGATGGTCAACCAACCCTTTTGGGCTTTGAGGTTAAATTTATCGCTGCCATTCAGGTTCACAAATAAATCGATATGCTGATCCAGGGGAAGTTCATTATCCAACACACTATCCAGGTATTTCTCCAGTTTAGCCGTTTTACTTTCGGCATATTTTGCTTCAAACTTAAAGTTGGTATCGCTATCCGTAGTACTAAGTGATAAGCGACCACCGCTGTTACGACACCCGAAGGTTAAGGCGGTAAATAAGATTGCGGTTAGATATAGTTTATGTTTCATGGTTTATTATTATTGGTTAATCTGTTAATTGTTGAAATTGGTTAATTGTAAGATCTGCTTTGTCATCCCCTGCCCCCTTCAAAGGGGGACGAACCCCGCATAAGCGGAGTTCAGACTCCAAACTATCTACTCCCGACTCCAAACTGAAGACTCTGGACTCCAAACTAAAACCTAGCCTCCTGCCCGGCCTTTAATATCATCAGTTGCCGTGTTTCTCGACCGGGCCGATTTTACATTCTGGTTTCCGAAATTATAGCTGATGCTGAAATTTGCCCTCCGGCTGGTATATCGGTTCACTACTTTCATGTTAATGTTCTGGTAAACCAGTTTTCCTTCCCAATGGTTGGTAAGCAAAATATCATCCATGTTTAAACGCAATTTCAGCTTCTTATCCAGCAGTGTTTTCTGGATCCCGGCATTTAATGCCCCCTGGTAAATGGTGGTTTGCTCTACCCCGTTTACCCTTGGCGAGTTTAGCCAGGCACTAATTTCGATGCTAAAATTCTGCGGCAAGGTAAAAGCATTTGAAGTATATAAGTTTACCGAAGCTTTACCGGCACTATAGGCAGCACCTTCAATATTGCCGTCGTTAAATTTACCGTAGTAAACACTAACGTTGTTCTGGATATTCCACCATTTGGCTATACGGACAGGCACATACAAATCGGCCGAGTAGTTTTGCGAACGCCCCAGGTTTTGGCGAATTACGCTAATTACCCGGGTAGCATCGTCCTGCTGACTGATTTGCGTAATCATATCGCGGGTATCTGAATAGCTTAAAGAAAACGAGATTTCCTTGTAGTTATAACTAACCTGGTAGCTGTTGGTAAACTGGGGTTTAAGGTAAGGATTGCCCTGATCAACCGCCAGCGGGTCCATGTAAAAAACAAAAGGATTCAGCTGCTGGTAATTTGGACGATCTACCCTGCGCCCGTAAGAATACCTAATGTTGTGGTTTTCGCTAATTTTTTGGTTTACAAATACTGTTGGAAATAGCGAAAGGTAATTGCGTTCTACCGATTTATTATCGGTAACCGAGGTACCGTTTGAATGGGTATGCTCGGCACGCAAACCCAGCTGAACCTGCCATACTTTCCACTCTTTAGAGAAGCTGCCATAAACCGCATTGATGTTTTCCTTGTACACAAAGTTGTTCGATTTGCCGATGTCGTTCTGCCATACCCCGCCAATCAATTGCTCAGAAAGAAAATCGTTATTGGTAACCACATAACTGCTTTTTAAACCTGTTTCTATTTTCATCGTTTTAGAAACTGGTAAGGTAAAATCTGTTTTCGCGGCATACACCTTTATATCGGCATCGGTATTATTACGTAAGCTGGTTTGGTTGGTCGGGTTACCGCTGGCATTTAAATAATTAGCCAGAAAGTTTTCGTCCTTTTTATTGCTGAAACCCGAAAAATCGATATCGAAACTTAAGCTCTTACCCTTTTTATCAAAATCGTGCTTCAGGTTAAAGTTGGCTGTTAAATTGCCCACCGGCGAGCTAGAATTGGCATCCTGTAAAATGTAACTCTTGCTCGAAGCTCCGTTTTGCACGGCATTAATATCAGTATTGCTAAAATTAGTCAGCTTCGTATTTACCGTGTTCGCATCCAGCATTACACCAAATACCGTTTTCTCCGAAGCATAATAATCAGCACCTATTTTCCCCTGAAAACCAACACCATTATTTTTACGGTCGAAATTCTGTGTTAAGGCACTCGCCAGGCCGTTAGATGCAGTAGTTCTGGTTAAAAAAGTATTGTTAAACTGTGCTTTCCGCGCTACGGCCCCATTTCCAAAAATATTCCATTTGCCCTCCCTGTGGTTTAAGTTCAGGTTAACCCCGGCACGGAATAAATCGCTGGGCGAATCGGGCATAATGCCCTGACCGGTATTAAAAGAAACTGTCCCGTTGGTACCGTAAGCCTTATTTCTTTTAAGCTTAATGTTAATGATCCCTGCATTACCGGCAGCATCATATTTGGCCGAAGGATTGGTAATCAGTTCTATTGTACCAATCTGGTCGCTGCTCATGTTGCTCAGCAAAGTGGTAATATCTGCGCCCGAAAGGAAATTGGTTTTGCCATCAATCATCACCACTACACCACTTTTGTTATTCAGTTTAATCTGGTCACTATTGCGGTCTATCTGTACGCCGGGGGCTTTCTCTAAAACTTCCAGAGCTGTACTTCCCGTAGCGGTAAGACTGTTTTCTACATTTAAAACTGTTTTATCAATCTGGTGTTCAACAAAGGGTTTTCGCCCCTGTACGCTTACTTCTTTAAGTTGTTTGCTTACACTTTCCATCCCAATGGTGGGCAGTTGTAAATCATCTTTGAGCAGAAACTGTGCTGTTTTTTTGGTTTTAAAACCTACAATTGAAATTGACAGCTGGTATTCGCCGGCTTTTATCCCGGTAATTTTAAATTCGCCATCAATACTGGTTGATACACTTTTTATCAGGGCCGTATCCGGATATTGGAGCAAACGAACTACGGCAAAAGATACCGGAACGGTCTTTTCATCAACCACTTTTCCCGAAACTGTATTTAATTTTTGGGCAAAAGAAGCCCCACATGCCAGCAGGCATGCAATTAGCGTAAATAATGTTTTCATGGTTTCTTCTTTTTAGGTCGGTTCGTCATCCCGATCAGATCGGGATGACCAACGTTTTAAGTAACTGAATTATTCTTCAGGCTCTATACCCAATTCCTTTTTCACTTCGCCAATCCTGTTCAATACAGAGTCCTGATAAATGCTATCGGTAGTTTTATCTCTGAGCTGGAGTTTTAAATCATGTAGTTCTTCTTCCAGCTTCTGCTTTTTTATCGCTTCTTGTTTTAACTCTGCAACGCACTTCAAACCATCTTCCGTCATCACCCAAACGCTATTATCATTATGATCGTTTTCGGCATCGTTACAGCTCCAGGCCCAGTAATTGTTAATGTAGCGATACGAATCTTCTTTTAAAATCAGTCGGGTACCCACCGGTACTTCGAGGGTTAACCTCACCTCCTGATTACGCCAGGTAGTACCTTTATTTAAGCGGAAACGTGGGTTAAATACCATAGCCGAATCTTTTAAAGTATAGGTATAGCTTATGTTTTGCGCATTTTGCAAAGCATTTGAAAAAGTTTTACCCTGCGATTCGTATTTCTGTGTTAAGCGGGTAACATTGGTTTCACTCTTTTCAATATTAATGCGGATTTTATTCGGTGTAACAAAAGGACCATCTTCAAAATCATCAACCACAATCTGATTTTTTTGGTTCATGTCGATGTGGTAGGTAATGCTATCCTCTTTACTGAAATACTTGCTCTTATCGATATCAATTACATAAGTACCGTAACTTTTCAGGTCAACAGTTTGCGTTAATTCTGCATGTTGTTTAAACTCCGTCGATATTTTTGCGGCCTGATATCCGGTAATTGCTACCCCAACCAACCAGATAATCAACAGGGCAAAAGAAAGTGTTTTATTAATGGCTTGTTTGTTAAATGCTACCCTGATAGAAAAAAGTACCAAAGCCAAAACCGGGATAAACAATACCACAAACGCTCCAAACAAAATGGCGCTACGGTTGCCATCGTTTACAATCGAGAAGGGGAAATATTCATAAATGCTCGAATCCCAGAAACCCTGAAAAGCGGCGGTAGTAACAATTAGTGTTAACAGTAAAAAAGCACCAAAAACTACAATAAAGCCGGCAATAACTTTAAAAATCACTTTGCCGGTACCCGATATAAAACGGCCCAGCCACTCAAAAAACTCGCCTATAAAAATACCGAAACGTGTAAATATAGGCTGCGCATGTTTATTTACTTCACTTAAGCGCTCTTTAACAGCCTGCAACTCCTCGTCGAGGTTCTTTTGAAAACCTTGCAGGTTGGCAGGTTCACCTTTCATTTCCATTCTTTCAATGCGCGATTTCGCCTTCGGCATAATAATCCAAAGTAAGGCATACACCAACAATCCCGAGCCACCCACAAAAATGGTTAAAACAGCAGCCAGCCTGATCCATTTCGCGTCGGCATTAACGTAATGTGCAATACCTGCACACACCCCGGCAATAACCCGGTCGTCCATATCGCGGTATAATTTTTTCTCCGCGTACTGATACTGGTAGGCACTTTGCGCAACCGGTTCTTCTTCGCCTTCGGCCGTAGTATCAAAATCCTGTACCCTGCCCATTTGCGCAATAACCGAATTTACGTTGGCCGCATCAACAACCTGCTTTTTCTGCTCTTCCAGTTGCTCGGTCAGCAATTCGGCAATACGGTTTTCAATATCCGTTACAATTTCCAGATCGTCGGCATGATTGGCAAAATATCCTTTTACCTCGTTCAGGTACGCCTTTAAGAGTTCGTAGGCACTTTCTTCAATGTGAATAATCGTGTTCCCTATATTTATGATGATGGTCTTTTCCATTTCCTTGTTACTAATGATTATGAATTGGCTCCTTGTTGCGAAACCCCTACCGCGTAGGCCAGTTCCTGCCAGGTTTGATCTAATTGTGCTAAAATGCCTCTGCCAACTTCGGTTAAGGTGTAATATTTACGGGGCGGGCCTGAGGTAGATTCTACCCAGTTGTAGCTTAACAAACCATTGTTTTTAAGCCTGGTTAATAATGGATATAGTGTGCCCTCAACCACCAACAGTTTTGCCGACCTTAATTCAGCAATGATATCAGAGGCATAAATTTCGCCTCTCGAGATGATTGATAAAACACAGTATTCCAGAATTCCCTTCCGCATTTGTGTTTGCGTATTTTCTGCTATCATAATACAAAGATATATGTTTTATAAACTACCATGCAATACATAGTACTAAAATAATTCAAAATAAAATAACAAACAATTGATTGTCAGGTAATTAATTTTTAACAAAAATTTTGAGATGAGCAGAAAAATCTGTTAAAGTGAAAGATTTGCATTATTTTTAGTAAAGCAAATTGCTGTAATGCTTCGGTTGCAGCAGTCCCGCTATTGCCCATAGTCCCGTTTTTTTTTGAAGAAAAAAACCGGGAGCTATCTGGCGCTATCGGGTTTAATTTGCAGGGACAGTTGGGCTTAGGTTGCAGGTTTAAACAAAACTTTCTGAAATTTTCACCTCACTGACCTAAACTAACGTCAACAATTAACCCCCTGAGCGTAGTCGAAGGGTAAACAGTTCGAACAGTTAAACTATATAAATACGATAGAATTAATATATTTTAATATTTTTGCAACTGCTTAACTTATTTTCATGAAAAAGTCTATTGCCAGCATTGTTGCTGAAGCAAACCAAAGCGGCGAAGGCACGCTTAAAAGAACGCTGGGGCCAATTAACCTCATTTTAATTGGTGTGGGCCTAACGCTTGGCGCCGGTTTATTTTCCATTACCGGTTTGGCAGCAGCCAATCACTCGGGGCCAGCGGTTACCTTATCTTTTGTAATTGCCGCATTGGGCTGTGGTTTTGCAGCATTGTGCTATGCCGAGTTTGCCTCAATGATTCCGGTTGCAGGCAGTGCCTACACCTACTCTTATGCCACCATGGGCGAGCTTTTTGCCTGGATTATCGGTTGGGATCTGGTGCTCGAGTATTCAGTTGGTTGTGCCACCGTGGCCATTAGCTGGTCGCAGTATTTAACCAAATTCCTGGCCAGTTTACATATTTACCTCCTTGCACAACTTACCTTATCGCCATTCGAAACAGCAAAACTGGCCGATGGCTCTACCGTGCATGGTTTGATCAATATTCCTGCTGCGCTGGTAGTAGTCCTTATGACGGCCATTCTCATCCGCGGTACCAAAGGCTCGGCCATTGTAAATGGCATTATTGTATTTTTAAAAGTTGGTGTAGTACTGGTTTTCATTGCGCTGGGCTGGCAATATATCGATCCGGCCAATTATCATCCTTACATTCCTCAAAATACAGGCACTTTTGGCCAGTTTGGCTGGAGTGGTATTTTACGTGGTGCCGGACTGGTATTTTTCGTATTCATCGGTTTTGATGCGGTAGCGGCTTCGGCTCAGGAAACCAAAAACCCTACGCGAGATTTACCTATTGGCATTATTGGCTCTTTAGTGGTTTGTACAGTTTTATTTGGTTTGTTTGGTCACGTGATGACAGGTTTGGCCAACTATAAAGAGTTTGCCAACAGCGGCGCACCAGTGGCCATTGCTATAGAAAAAACACCATACGCATGGTTAAGTCAGGCCATTATTCTAGCCATTTTAATTGGTTATACCTCAGTAATCCTGATCGATTTAATGGCCCAGTCGCGCATGTTTTATTCTATCAGTAAAGATGGCTTACTTCCTAAAATGTTCTCTGATGTGCATCGCAAATTTAAAACGCCATATAAATCAAACCTGATTCTTTGTTTATTTATTGGCTTGTTTGCGGCATTTGTCCCCATGAATGTAGTTGGCGAAATGACCAGTATTGGTACCTTACTTGCCTTTTTAATGGTTTGTGTGGGCATATTGATTCTGAGAAAAACTGATCCTGAAGCTAAGCGTCCTTTCAAAGTACCTCTGGTACCTTTAATTCCAATTTTGGGTATATTAACCTGCATTGCCATGATGGTATTTTTACCCTGGGAAACCTGGTTAAGGCTTGCCGTTTGGCTAATTATTGGTTTGGCTATTTACTTTTGGTATGGTAAAAAACACAGTAAACTACATACTGCAAATGAGGAATCTTCATCAACATTATAGCCAAATACTGCGTTCCTAATAAATTCATTATCATATACATGGCACGATTAAGCTGTTCGGTTTTCAGTACAGCTTAATCGCAATATTTTAGTACCATTTCCGTCGCAACTATGCAAACTGTAAATCCCTGAACATAAACTGCATAAGTTATTCACAATTCCACATTTTTTACATTTTTTGGCTTGGGTTTTGCCTTATGTTTATTAACCTATAAAACTCAATCCCATGCTCATTAAATTACACACCCCTGTTTTCAGGTTCTTCAGGCCCAAAACTGAAACCATAAAAAAAACGCCTGTACAGCTTACCAGAGCACAATGGATAACTGCCGACAGAATTGTAATTGCAGTGATGTTTATTGCTACGATAATAGGCGCAATTTTATTCTAAATTTCAGATGGTCAATCAAAAATCTTCTGAAATCATTTCTTTATTCAACACCACAGCGGCCATAGTGCCTGCTGCCGTGATATACGATAACGACCTGAACATGGTTGCGCAATCGCCTGCCGCATAAACACCTTTTGCAGTAGTTTGCTGCTGCTCATTAACCTTTATTGTTTTCAAATCTGTTAATTCGAAATTGAGCTGCGCATCAAAATCGATATGCTGTTCTACATTTGGTCTGGCATACACCGCCTTTAAAGCCAGTTTTTCTCCTCCGGCAAAAACCACTTCACTAAGATTCCCGTTGGTATGTTCAAATTCAACAATTTCAGTTTCTACTATCAGGATTGATTTAGCTTTTAGCTTTTCAGTTTGTTCAGCTGTTAATTCCGATTTTCCATTGGTAAGCAAGGTTAAATCTTTATTCCACAAATAAAGGTTTTTAGCCATGTCAAAAGCCTGGTCGCCATTCATCATTAAGCCAATTGCCTCGCCCTTAACCTCGTAACCATGGCAATACGGGCAGTGAATTACCGATATGGCCCAGCATTCGGCCAGACCTTTAATTTCTGGCAATACATCTTTTAAACCGGTAGCAATCAGTAGTTTTCTGGCCGAAAAACTTTCGCCACTTTCAAGTCCAACAGTAAAGCCACCTGTTTTTTGACTAGCCTTAATGGCTTTGCCGGCTATCATTTTAGCGGTTGGATATTTTAAAACCTCAGCTTTAGCCTCTGCGGCAATTTCAGCGGGTGTATCGCCGTCATGCGTTAAAAAGTTATGCGAGTGCGGTGTTTGCCTGTTACAAGGTTTCCCGCTATCAATTACAAGTACTGAACGCGTAGCACGGGCCAAAGTAAGCGCAGCAGATAAACCCGAGTAACTGCCACCAATTATAATTACATCAAAATTCATATATCTTTCTTTTGGAACAAAAATGAGCAAAGACACCATTAAATGCAACAAAGATGCATTGTAAGAATGTCATTTTTTATAGATCGCACCTTTAATAAAGCCGCTATAATAAAAACGTTCTTCCACCACTTCGTAGTTTTTACCTAAAAAATAAGGATGCATATCAATCAGGTTACTGGCTTCTACAATGCCTAATAATTTAAAAAAACGGTACATCGATTTCAGCAGGAGCAATTTCCACCATTTTCCTTTGTTTGCATCGAGCGAGAAATCGACCAGAAACCACAATGCGCCAGGTTTTAAATAGCTATCTAATTGTTCAAATACCTCGCTGGCTCTTGTTTCTGAAAAATTATCGAACAGAAATGGCGTTAGCACTACATCAAATGCTGTTTCGGCGGTAAAGGCTTCAATGCCTTCGTTCACAAACACCACTTCGTTGCCTCCACAATTTCTCGCTTTCGAAAGCGCAATCATTTTAGCAGAAATTTCCACATAAACAATTTTTAGCCCGGCAGGATGCGCCTTAGCGAGTTCTTCTAAAATCCATCCCGTCCCCCCACCTACTATCAGCACTTCGCTATTTTTTTGGATATAACGCAGTTGATTAACCTGCGCATTTACCTGCGCTTTAAAAAACACCAAACGACTTAGCGTATCATAATGTCTGGCTATTTTATCGTAGTTGTTATCCATGTTGGTTAATTGTTTAAATTGTACAAATCGGTTAATTGTAATACCCAACAATTAACCAGTTAACCGATCCTAACAGTTAACCATCTACCCTACAAATTGCATTCCTACTATCCCGCAAATGGCTTTGAACAAAATCAGTCCGTCGATCACCATTAAATAGTAAAGAATATTTTTTCGCCGGTGCATGGAATAAGCCACATAAATGGTAAAGATAAAGGGTAACACATTGCAAAATACCAGGGGCCAGGCAAAACCTTTGTAACTGGCAAATATGCCTAGTGAAATTAAACCCACGACTAACAAGGGAATGAGGATATTAAAAATGGTTCTTCTCAGACCGTAACGTACCACAAAAGTTCTTAAATGCCGGTTTGCATCAGTAGGGTAATCCTTAATATCGAAAATGATGGCGTTTACGGTACAGAACATCCAGTTCTTGATAAATAACCAGGTCCACAATACCGAATCGTGATAACCTATACCGGTCTCGATTTTGAGCATAATGAGCGGCAATACATTGGCACAACAGGCCCATACAAAACCAATAACAAAGGCTTTTAGCCAGCCGGTATTGCGCAGGTTAAACTTTAAAAACGATCGGGGCAACAAACCATAATACAAACCACCGGCAGTCACAATAATCAGTATAGCTATCCAATAACTAAGTGGCAGGGCCAGAAAGTGATCAAAATTCTGGTAAAGCAGGTTTATTGTCAGCAACATACAACTGATAAAAAGCACTGCCTGACTGTAATTAATAAACTGCTTATGTTTAAAATACCACTGATTACGCGGATTGGTTGTAGATGGTTTTGTCGATACTTTGTTATAGGCGTAAGTGTAATAAATGGTTGGCGCCAGGAAAAGTAGCAGGTAATAATTTAGCGAATTAAAAGGTACCCTCAACTGCACGGTAGCTTCGATGGTTAAGGCAACAGCAAGTATCCCTACAAAGTAGTTTCCAAAAAAAATGAACCTGATAATTTTACCGAGCATTGCCTGTGTTTTCTGCAGCCAATTTATGTAAAACTTAACCATATAAGAAACATAAGGCCATCTAAGCTTAAATGACTTATATGGTAAAACAAATACCACAATTAAAACCGAAAATTTCAACCACAAAAAAAGCCTTCCAGTTTCCTGAAAGGCTTTGGTGGGAAATGATCCCGATGTTCAAATCGGGACGCCCCCCGCGGTGTAAACGGGATGCGCTGAACCAGCTGAACTGAATAATTTCTAGGTTATCTTAATATCTTTTGCCGAAGCAATTAATTTTTCAATCATTAATCTGCTCTTCCATCTCTTAATCTCTTTCTCCTTTAGAATTGCAAGTGTTCTTGTTTCAAAAATTTCACTCCAAACGATACGCCAATCCCCGGTATGACCGGTAAAACCTGAGTGATTTGTGTTATGCTTCTTTAACCTATCCTGCAGACTACTTGTCGATCCTACATAATATTTATTTCGAGTATCTGAATATAGAATGTAAGCATAAAACATATAATAAATATAAGGATTAGCTTAATAAAATCTGTGAACGTAATGAAAACTTTGGCTGGGCAATGATCCCGATGTTCTAATCGGGACGACCCCCTCGGTGTAAACGAGGTACTCTGAACCAGCTGAGCTAATTTCCCAAGTGAGCTTTGCAATTAAAACCGAAAATTTCAACCACAAAAAAAGCCTTCCAGTTTCCTGAAAAGCTTTTGTGGAAAATGATCCCGATGTTCAAATCGGGACGCCCCCCGCGGTGTAAACGGGATGCGCTGAACCAGCTGAGCTAATTTCCCAAGTGAGCCTTGCAATTAAATCCAAAAATTTAGCCACAAAAAAAGCCTTCCAGTTTCCTGAAAGGCTTTAGTGGGAAATGAGGGGTTCGAACCCCCGACCCCCTCGGTGTAAACGAGGTGCTCTGAACCAGCTGAGCTAATTTCCCTTTTGTTATTTTGTCAATTTAATGCCCAACTCTCCGTTTGGGAATGCAAATATAGCGCTATAAAACTGTTCTGCAAATCTTTTTTTCTTTTTTTTCAGCTCAGCAAAGTTTCGAGGATTTTATGCGACTGAACTGTACCAAACGAAGCTGTATGTAAGGTATAGAAAACCAATATCTTATCTAACAAAAACCTGCGCTGACTATTGGTTAATTTTATTTCAGAATTTTTTTCGAGTGGTGTATTAAAAAGTGAAGTAAACTGTAAAGCATCGTCTAATTGCAGGTAATTGGCATGAATAGGCACCCGCGAAAAGAACTCTCCCTCCTGCAAATCGAAATAAATCTGGTCGGTTCTTCTTTTTTCGTTTGGTGCAAAACCCAAAAAACGGGTCAGTTTTAGTAAAAAAGACAGGTGAAAATTCGGGCTGATTTCTTCCACTTCATCAAACCAGGCTACCGAATTGAAAATATAATCGAACAGGTCTTCATCAGCTGATTGTTGCCTGATACTTTTATACAATACCTCGTTAAGAAAAATAACGATACTGGTTTTTACCATATCGTAAGGAATGCTTTTAAACACTGGCGTTTGCCGCACTTCAGCTACTCGCTGAATGTTGGTATTGGCCTTATGGTACACCACCATATCTAACAAATGGAGCGATTGGAGCATGTTCATCTTAATCTTAGCTTTTGGCTTTTTAACCCCATTTATCAGGTAAGACTGCATGCCAAATTTATCGGTAAGTACCTGCACAATCACACTGCTTTCGCTGTAATTGGTGGTCTTTAAAACAATACCTCTAACTTTATGCAACATGCGTTTAAAACATTTTTTTCAAAAGTATGTTATTTGTGCAAATTTAATTGTGCAAAAAGTAATCACGTTTTACAAATAAGATTAGTTTTGCCGTTAATATTATCATTAAAAAAAGCTGCACATGTGGGTTAAGCTATCGAGATTTATTCTTCAGAACCGTATCGCAATCATTCTATTTTTCGTTCTCGGAACCATTTTTATGGCTTATCAGGCCAAAAACGTAAAACTCTCTTATACAGGAAGTAAAATTTTACCCGTAACCGACAGTGCATTTATTAAATACAATGCCTTCAAAAAAACCTTTGGAGAAGATGGCAGTGTGATGGTTGTGGGGATACAATCGCCAGATATTTTCAAGAAAGAAGTTTACAACCAGTGGGTAGAACTCTCTAACAGTATCCAGAAATTAAAAGGTATTAAGCAGGTATTATCATCAGGAAGGATTTTCCAACTGGAGAAGGATACCGTGAACCAAAAATTTGTTTTAAAACCAATACCAGGTGGCTTGGTTAAAACAGATACGGAGATGGACTCGATTAAAAACACCATTTATAACAATCCTTTTTTTGAGGGACTGGTGTACAACCGCCAGAATGCCACTTTAATGGCCATTACTTTCGATACTAAAATATTAAATACCGCTGCGCGCAATCCGATTTTAAAAGAAATTGAGGCCAAAGCCAAAGCTTTCCAGAGTAAGACTAAAATACAGGTGCATATTTCGGGCTTACCTTATATCCGTACTGCGGTGAGTAAATTGGTCAGCAACGAGTTTGTGTTGTTTTTAGGTTTATCGATTTTAGTTTCGGCATTAATTTTACTGTTTTTCTTTAAGAAATTCTACGCTGTTTTCTTCCCGATTTTGGTTGTAGTAATGGGTGTAATCTGGAGTATCGGCACACTGGTGTTGTTTGGTTTTGAACTGACCATTTTAACAGGACTTATTCCACCACTTATTGTAATTATTGGTATTCCAAACAGCATCTTATTGTTAAACAAATACCAGAACGAACTGAGAAAACATGGCGACAAACAACTGGCTTTAAGCGTAACTATTGAGCGGATTGCCATTACCACTTTAATCGCTAACATTACCGCAGCCATTGGTTTCGGCGTATTGTATTTTACCGGCAGCGAGCTATTGATGCAGTTTGGCAGTGTGGCATCCATCAACGTAATGGTAACCTGGTTAATGTGCCTGTGTTTAATTCCGATTATTTTCAGCTACCTGCCGGCACCTAAGCTGAAAGCACAAACCCATGTTGAAGAAGGCTTTCTACACAAATTACTGGTTAAAACCGATGCACTGGTACAGCAAAAAAGCAGTTTAATTTACATCGGAACGATTGTGATTTCGATCATCGCCTTCATAGGAGTAATGAAAATTAACGTTAATGGCTATGTGGTTGACGATTTACCCAAAAACTCGGAAATTTTAACCGATTTAAAATTCTTTGAGAAAAACTTCGAAGGGATTTTACCACTTGAGGTAAGCGTAGATACCAGGAAAAAGAATGGTGTTTTCAACCTAACCAACCTGAAAAGAATAGAAAAGCTGGAGAAAATGATTTCAGCCTATCCGGAATTTTCTCGTTCAATTTCGGTAAACATGGGCTTAAAATATGCTACACAGGCTTTTTACAATAACGATTCTACCTTTTTCCGTTTGCCTGACAATCTCGAGAAGAACTTTATTCTGGCCTATATTGCCAACGGAGGAAAAGGCAACGCAAGTTTATTAACCAATTTTATCAGCAAAGGCAACCAAAGCACCAGAATCAGTTTCCAGATGGCTGATGTGGGTTCGAAACGCCTTGATGCAATTATGGCCGAACTGAAGCCAAGGATTGACAGCATTTTGCCTCCGGCGAAATTTGAAGTAGAACTAACCGGTTCAAGTATCATTTTTTCTAAAGGTACCGATTACATGTTAGAGCATCTGGTAGAAAGTATTGCCCTTGCCATAGTGCTGATTTCGCTATTAAGGCTGGCTCAGTTTAAAAGTTTGGGCATTATGTTTATTTCGTTGTTGCCCAACATTGTGCCCTTGATTATTACCGCTGGTATTATGGGCTATTTTGGTATTTCATTAAAACCTTCAACCATTCTAATTTTTACGATTGCCTTTGGTCTGGCCTCCGATCAAACCATTTATTTCCTTACCCGGTACCAGCAAGAGCTTAACCTGACCAATTTCAGTGTGCCTAAAGTAATTACCGATACGATTACCGAAACCGGTGTAAGTATGACGCATATTGCCTTAATCTTATTCTTTGGCTTTGGTATCTTCACTGCTTCAACTTTCGGCGGAACAGTAGTATTGGGTCTACTCCTATCAATAACACTTTTAGTGGCGCTGATTTTTAACCTCACCTTATTACCTGCTTTAGTATTATGGTTAGATAAAAAGAAAGTAAGAAAAGTAATTTCTGATGAAGAAAGCGCAAAGAATGCGAGTGAATTTGATCATTAATTGATCTTAAATCCTATAAGGTTTTAAAAACCTTATAGGATTATTACATTTATATAAAAATTGCTATGAAATATTTTGACAAATTTCATCCCGACAATTTTTACCATATTTATAACCATGCTGTAGGAGACGAAAATTTATTTAGGATACATGATAATTTTATTTTTTTCCTAAACAGGTATAATAAATACATCTCTCCAATAGCTAAGACCTTTAGCTATTGTTTAATGCCTAATCATTTTCACTTCTTGATACAGGTGAAGAATGAGGAAGAAATTAGACGATTGGCCAGAAACAACGATGATGAGTTTTACTTCCATAAATTCATTATGCAACAACTCAGTAATTTCTTAAATAGTTACGCAAAAGCCTTTAACAAGCAGCATAATAGAAGAGGTGCTTTATTTTTGGATTTCACCCGGAGAAAAGCGATTAATGACGAATTTTATTTCTCCAGAATAATTAACTATATCCACCAGAACCCGGTTCATCACGGCTTCTGTAAGTCCGCAGCAGACTGGGAATACTCTTCTTATAATTCAATAATTTCTGTCAATAAAAACACAAAGCTTGAACGAAATGCTGTTTTTGACTGGTTTGGAGGCATAGAAGAGTTTATATTATTTCATCAAAAAGAAAAATTTGTAGATTTTGAAATCTGAATTTGAGACCTATAAGGTTTTAAAAACCTTATAGGTCTGTGAATTTACAAAATTACCAGCCCCACATTCCAGCCAATCCAGCCGGTAAGGCGCGGATTTTTAAAAGAAAAATCCTGATGTTTTTGCTGTAATAAACCAAAATTACTAATAGCCGTATTTTGTTTGGTGTAATACATATTTACCGAAGGACCACCTTGTATGGCCAGCCATTTATTTATACGGATATTTAATGGCAATTCGAATTTATTGAGCAGGTTAAGGTAATCCCAACTACCCTGATAAACATATTGGCTGCTGATTTCGGGGTTTAAGGAAAACTTACCGAAAAGACCAATTTCTTTTCCAAAGCCTAAACCTGCAGTATATACTTTCTCGCCTGCTTTACTATTCATTCCAAACATTAACATATTGTACAGGTTTTTGCTACCTCCTTTATAAGCCACATTGTAGGGCGTACTTTCGTTTGTACCCAGGCTCAATTTATGGTAGCCGTTTAGGGCAACATTAATTAAACCAATGGAGTAACCATCGTTCTGCCCCGAAATATTAATAATACCCAATTGGACTCCCTTAAGTTTCCCGGCATAATTAATTACTCCGGTTTGCAAGCCCCTGGCTGTACTTGCGGTGTAATTACCCAATACGGCAACACTCACCCCTTCTGATTGCTGATTTAAATTGGCAATACCCGCAATTTGCATCCCTCTGGATTTACCTCTAACCAGATTTGCTGCAACTCCAACCTGAAGTCCCTCTTGTTTTTCAGCAATGAGGTTAAATGCCCCAACCTGAAAACCATTCAGCCTTCTGCCAATAGTATTCAAGCCTAAAGAGACCTGCATACCATTAAAATCATTGCCAATGTGGTTGTAAATGCCACCAACCTGAAAGCCTTCAAAACTTTTACCTATATAATTATAACCAAGTGCAACCTGTGCAGCTTCTACTCCGCCAATTACCTGATTAAAAAAACCGGCTATTTGAGCGCCGTGAACATTACCACCAACCAGGTTAAAAGCACCGGCAAACTGAAAGTATCGTACATCGCTCTTATCAATATTGAAAATTAAACCAATTTCGCCACCATCAACACCAGCGCTATAGGCACCAATGGCATTGAAAGAAAATTTATTAACCACTTGCCCGCTTAAGGAGCCATGAGAGTTTAAGCCCGGAAGCAAGGCAAACTGAAAAGGTGCTTTAGCAATAAAGCCACCAATATTAATCGACTGGATTTTTTGCCCGGTAGTTACCAAGGCATTGCCTAACCAGGTTTTTTCGACTTCATCCAAATTACCGCTAATAAAACGCTCACTAACCTGGCCTTTGGTATGAACTACATTAACCTCTGCCAGAAAATGGGTAACGGTTGATTTATAATTCTCTTTACTAACCGTTAAAGAAATGGGCTGGCTAATATTTTTTAAACGCATGGAAAAATACCCGTTGCCATCCGAAATTTCGGAAACCAGCAGGTTCTTTTCGTAAATACTGGCATCGGCAATGGGCTTGTGCAATTGTTTATCAACAATTTGGCCGGTAATAGTATACAAATCTGTATTACCTACCGATTCGTTAACGAGCAACACCAGCTCCATGGGCGCGTACCTGATGATAATGAAATTGCCGGCCTGGCGGTATTCGAACCGGTGATTTAAGATTTTATCGAGCGCCTCAGCGATGTTTAAATTATTATCGTGAATGCTAACCAGACTATCGGTTGGCAATATATTGCTGTTGTAAGAGAAACGGAATGCCCCCTGCGTTTCAATCATGCTCAGTACCTTACCCAGTTGTTGCTTTTCGATATTAAGCGAAATATTCCTGGCTAAAAGCGACTGCGCCTGAGCAGAAAAACTAAACCACAACAACAAAAAACAAATCAGTCTGACTATTATGCGCATGGTTTATTTCAGTTTAATAATTCCCTGACCATATTCGACTTTAATTTTTAAGGTTTGAGCCACCACCTCTAAGATCTCGGTTAACTTTTCATTTTTAAAGGTGGTGCTAATCGGTAAAGTTTTGATTGCCGGATTCGTAATAACAATATTGGTTTTAAATTTTTCGTTAAGCACCGGAACCAGCTCGCTGAGTGGGGTTCCATCGCAAACCAGCTCGCCAGAGTAATAATAGTTATAAAGTTTACCCTGGTTTTCGCCTTTAAACAATTTGGTTTGATTTTGGGTAACGGCTACTTTCTCACCCGCAGTTAAGCGCACACTATCCTGTCGGTTATTCACTTTAACAATGCCGCTTTCTACAATCACCACCGTTTCGTTGTTATTGCTTTTTACATTAAATGCTGTGCCCACAACTGTTATCTGCACCTGATTAACATCAATAATAAAGGGTTTTGCTTTGTTGGCACTCACTTTAAAAAAAGCCTCACCCTTAAGTTTTACCTGCCGGGTTTTATTAAAAAAGCCGCCTACAAACGACACAGAGGATTGTTTATTCAGAATCACTGTAGAACCATCTGGCAGTTGCTGGGTTAGTGCCATTGCATTGCTGGTTACCGCTAATTTGTTAGCCACCAGATTTTGATAAGCAAACAAGCCGGCCGCAAAAACAATTGCGATAACTGCTACCCAACGCAGCACGTTTTTGTAAGCCCACATTTTGGCTTTAGTTTCTTTTTCCAAACGCAGGTTTAATCTGGCTAAAGCATCCTGCGCATCAATCCCTGAATCATGCTGCAGTTTGCTTTTTTCCAGTATGGTCCTGAAATCCGTTAATTGTTTAAGGTTTTCGGGAGAAGATTTTGCCCATAACTCTACCTGCTCACTTTCGGGCACAGTAGCCTCGCCAAGCAGGTATTTTGCAAGCAAATCTTCATTTATAGGTGTAAAATTTTTATCCATACGTTTATTTTAAAAGAATAAAAATGAGGATCAGAAAATCGATTACCCGGTGCCTTAAAATCTTTAGCGCTTTTCCCATCTGATTTTCGACCGTTTTAACCGAAATGTTAAGGGCAGCAGCAATTTCCTGATATTTCATTTGCTCGAACCTACTCAGCTGAAATACATGACGGCATTTCTCTGGCAGATCGTTAATTGCTGAATGGATATTTTTCTCCAGTTCAGTTACTGTAATTTCAGTATTTAAGTTTCCCATCTCGTTTTTTACAGCATCGGCATAATGTACATTGAAATTCGATCTTACTTTTTGATGTTTTAAATAATTTAAGCTTTCGTTGTGTACAGCCCGATAAAGGAACGATTTTAAAAAGCCATCTGTTTTAAGCTGTTCACGACGGGTCCAGATGCGCACAAACACATTTTGCACAATCTCTTCGGCATCATCGCGATCTTTAACCATGGTAAAAGCATAGGCGTGCAGGCTTTTAAAATGTATTAAAAATGCTTCGTCGAAAGCCTGCTTGTTGCCGCTTTTGATTAATCCAATAAGATGTGTATCGTTACTTTCCAAGCCTGTTATTAATGTTTTTCGTTTCTTTTACCACAGATAATAAGTCAGCATAAGTCAATCTTATGAAAACAAAAGATAGACCTTCATCTGTGTTCATCCTTTTTATCTGTGGTTAATATTTTACATCCTATGCTGTTAAAATCGTCCTCAATTTACGCCTTATTATAATTTCTTTTAAAAAGGTGGGGATTATTTTATCCAGCAGCACCAGAAAACGGTTGGCAAAACCAGGGATAATTTCCTTTTTACCTTTAAACATCCCATCAATTGCAGTTTTAGCTACATAATCGGCCTCCAAAATGGTGGCTTTGGCAAAACCTTTCAATGTATGGTTCATTACCAGCAGTTCGGGCTTGGTATTAATCCCTCCGGGACTAAGCAAACTGATGTGCACATTGGTACCACTGAGTTCGAGCTGCAGGCAGCGTGTAAAATAGCCGATAAACGACTTGGTTGCCCCATAAACCTGTTTTTTAGGCACAATAAAATGGCCGCCCAAACTCCCTACATTTAAAATATAGCTGGCTTTAGCCTTATCAATGTGGTTTAAAAACAAGCGGGTAAGCAAAACGGTATTGGTAATGTTCAGCTCAATTTGGGTGCGGTAAAAATCGGTGTTTTTATCTTCAAACCACGACCAGTTACCCAGCCCTGCATTGTTAATTAGCACATTAATTTCTATCTCCATCACCTTCAGTTGCTCAAATATTTGATTGGCTGAAGTACTTTCGGTCAGGTCTATTTCGATACAAAAAACCTTAGCGTTAAAATTAACCCTGAGGTAATTGGCCAGATAATCTAACCCACTGTTTGGCAAAGCAACCAGCACCAGGTTAAGTCCGCGTTGTGCCCACTCAATGGCAAAAGATTTTCCTAAACCTTCACTTGCACCTGTAATTAAAGCTGTTAGTTGTTTCATTTTATTTTCTTATTGTTTTCTTCTCACCCGTCCTCGTTTGTCACAAAGTGATTCCTTTAGAATAACGAGGATGACTGGGCATGTCGATTGTATCGACCACAAGCATTTTTTAGCCACAGATTGCACAGATAAACACGGATTTAAATTCCAAATTAGCTGCATGCATTCTTTTCATCTATCTTTAATTACGTTGAAAATGGTTCACTGTTTTGCCTAAACCAACCGCAAAAGGTGTAATACGATAGTTTAACTCGGCAATGGCCTTATTGCTGCAATATTGTTGATTACACTTTAAACGATCGGCAAATTCGGGGAGGAAAAATGGCGTTAGCTTAAACAACCTGTTTTTTAAAAACTCGAGCATGCTGTAAGCTTTAATGATACTTACCGGGATTTTATACAGACTGCGTTTTTTTCCGGTGATTTGCTTCAGCGTATTAAAAAAGCCATTAAAAGAAACATCTTCGCCTCCCAAAATATACCTTTCGCCATTTCGGCCATGTTGCATAGCCGCAATATGCCCTTCAACCACATCGTCTACAAAGGCATAATTGGCAATGGCTTTTCCATCGCCCGGAATAAAATGCCAGGTGCCGCCAATATACCCGGTAACCATTTTACTCACGGTATTGCTATCGGTTATTGGTCCATCGCCATATACCCGAGAAGGATTTACAATAACCACATCAAGCCCTTTCTGTACAAAGGCTTTTACTTCGAGCTCTGCCAGGTATTTGGTACGCTCGTAGCTAATGGGAAAACCTACCGCCCGCGGATCGTTTTCGGAAACCGGAAGGTTAAGCGTTGGACCCCAAACCCCACAAGTTGAGGTATGCACTACGCGGTCGACCCCCGATTTTAATGCACAACTTAAAACATTGGCGGTACCGGTTACATTTACATCGTAAAAATCGGTTTCGTTTTTACACCACATTTTGGCCATGGCCGCGGTATGATAAACCTGGGCGCAACCTTTCATCGCTTTTGCTAAACTTTTAACCTCTAAAATATCACCTTTTACAAAATGGATGTTGCGGTGCCTGATTAGGAAAGGATGTTCGGTATCGCGACAAAGTGCTACTACATCATGGCCCGTTTCGGCAAGGCTAAGGCAAAGTTTACGCCCGATAAAACCCGAAGCTCCGGTTACTAAAACCCTGAGATATTTATGATTAATGGCTTCCATATTAAACCAACTCCATTTTGATGGTGTACAATGAATGATTAACGACCACCAGCTTACAAATTCCATTTTCGAAATAATAATCGTTATAGTTACCATCGGGCAAATTAACCCGGTATTGATGTGCTGCCTGTTTTTTGATGTGCAAAAAACACTGAAAATTATCTGAATAGACCTGACTGATAGCAACAGGCTCGGTAGTATAAAGCAGCATCATGTTATAGGCAATAGCCTGATTAAAGCTGTTAAATTTATTGCCTGATTGTAACTGGTAGCCATTGTTTTGGAAAATGGTTTTCTTGCATTCTTTGGCTTTGCCATTAACCAGGCGGCTTACTTCTGAGGAGATTAATCGGCCGTTTTTAAAATGCGCCAGATCTTCGGTCTGCACATCGATTTTGAACACAAAACGGGTGCTTACCTGAGAAGTAATTTTGAGGTAAGTACTTTCGCCATCAGTATTTTGATTGAATGCAAGTTTACCTATTACCTCGCCATTTCGTTTGATGTTGTAAACCTGGGTAAGCTTGTGCGCAAATGCAGAAAAATTTAGGGCGAGCAACACTACCACCACAGTGGCAGATTTAGTTGACAGGGAGACACTGCTTAAACCACTTTTTTTGTTTAACCTTGGCAGGATGTATTTCTTACACAGCCAAATTACTAATGCTGGAATCATATTTTCTCTGTTTTTTAGAGCTAATACAACTCAAAAGGATTTTACCCCTACGTGGCTTTTAGTTTTTTTAAAAAAAATGATTTTTCTTTCATAATGGTGCAAATAATTTGATAAGGCCAGGTTAAAAGTTTGCAATTAGGCTATATTTTGACAATAACGCAGTGTATTGCCATCTGGATCGGTCACATAAAATTCTCTCCGGCCCCAGGTTTGATCTACTGGTCCCTGGTGCACAGGTGATCCGGTTTTAACTTTTAAACCGCGGCTCACAAATTTGGCAAATAAAACGTCTACGTCCTGAACATATACATAAACAACAGAACCAAACAGGCCGTCGCTTTCGTAAGTGGTAATTTGCAGTTCCATGTTTTCGTGACCGAGATCGACTACCGGCGAATCTGTCGTATCATCCGGCCAGGTCATGCGAAAATCCAGCACTTCTGTATAAAACTGAATCGCTGCACGCATATTACGCACTTTAAACAAGGGGATGAAACTGTTCATATTCAAAAATAAAAAATAGTTGACAGCTATCCATACGATATCCCTAAACGATGACACGACAGCGAATGAGTGCGCCACTAAAAGCGGGAATAATGAGCGGTTTTAAAAAATTTTGGCGGTTGAAAGGTACCGCATTAGGTTTACAGCACAGGCTAAAGTGAATTAAACCTGATGGCAGTGAAAAGCCCGCAGTGCAACGAGGACTTGTAACGAACAGCAGGGCTAACGTTAAAATGAAATGCAGGCTTTGCTTTTCTAAAGATGATAGTAAAATTGACAGGAAGTGTAAACAGCTTACTCTTTTATGGGCTTTTCCTCTTCCTCATCTACAGGCACTTCTACCGTTGGATCGGTAATAATTTCGGCATTGCCATCTTTGTCCTTTTTGGCAAAAAGAATGGGATATAATAACCACAAGGCTCCAACCATAACCAAAACCCCGGAGAGCATTTGCACATAGCGGCTACCACTTACATCATTACTTTCTAAAACCTTATAGGCAATATACGTAAGGATGCCCAAAACAAGCACCCAAGCTGCCTTTTGTAACTTTAAGAGCCTGATCATGAATTATCTTTTTTTAAGTTTTATGATATGTACTAAAACAAAGATTAACCCAATTAGTTCGAGCAGGCCGCAGAAATAAAAAGCATAAAGTACAAAATCGCGGTTTATGGGGTTTACTACCGCCACAATTGGCAAAGCAATTACGGCCACCACCATCATTGCAAGCCCGATATTAAATAATTTCACATTAAAAGTATTTACATCAAAACTACCAAAATCCGCTCAATTCTGTTAACTTTGCAACCTTTAATTTTTTGAGGTACTTGATTGATGTATAGCGAATTTAAACAACTGGAACTTGCCAAAATAGGGCAAGAAATACTGGATTTCTGGAAAAAGGAAAATATCTTTGAAAAAAGCATTTCATCCCGCCCGAAATCTAATCCGTTTACTTTTTACGAAGGTCCGCCTTCTGCCAATGGCATGCCGGGGATTCACCACGTAATGGCGCGAGCGATTAAGGATATTTTTTGCCGTTACAAAACGTTAAAAGGCTACCAGGTAAAACGCAAAGGTGGCTGGGATACGCATGGTTTGCCTATTGAGCTTGCTGTGGAGAAAAAACTGGGCATTACCAAAGAAGATATTGGTAAAAAAATCAGCGTAGACGAATACAACGAAGCCTGCCGTACCGAGGTGATGCGTTATACAGATGTTTGGAACGACCTGACCGAGAAAATGGGTTATTGGGTTGATCTTGAAAATCCGTATATCACCTACGAAAACGAATACATTGAAACCCTTTGGTGGATTTTAAAACAACTTTACAGCAAAGGATTTTTATATAAAGGTTATACTGTTCAACCCTACTCTCCAGCCGCGGGTACTGGCTTAAGCTCGCACGAGTTAAACCAACCGGGCACTTATAAAGATGTAAGCGACACCACAATTGTGGCACAGTTTAAAACCATCGAAGCCACTTTACCTGAAGCTTTAAAAGGTTTTGGAGTAGTTCACTTTTTAGCCTGGACTACTACGCCATGGACTTTACCAAGTAACACGGCATTAACGGTAGGCCCAAAAATTGACTATGTATTGGTTAAAACTTTTAACCAGTATACTTTCGAGCCGATTCAGGTAGTTTTGGCTAAAGCTTTGGTTGGCAAACAATTTGCCGGCAAATACTTTTTAGCCGAAAGCGACGAAGCTTTTGCGAGCTATAAAGCTGAAGATAAAAAAATCCCTTACAGCATACTGGCCGAATTTGTGGGTGCAGATTTAGTGGGCATTAAATACGAGCAATTATTGCCTTATGCGTTGCCTTACCAAAATCCGGAAAATGCTTTCAGGGTAATTTCGGGAGATTTTGTTACCACAGAAGATGGTACTGGTATTGTACACACGGCGCCTACTTTTGGTGCAGATGATGCGCGGGTAGCTAAACTTGCTACACCAGAAGTACCACCAATGTTGGTACTTGATGAAAAAGGCAACGCTGTGCCACTGGTAGATTTGCAAGGTAAATTTATTGCATCATTGGGCGGAAACTACGGTGGTAAATACGTTAAAAACGAATATTACAAAGATGGCGAAGCACCTGAAAAATCAGTAGACGTAGAAATCGCTATCCAGTTAAAAGAAGAAAATAAAGCCTTTAAGGTAGAAAAATACGTGCACACTTATCCGCACTGCTGGAGAACCGATAAACCTGTATTATATTATCCGCTGGATAGCTGGTTTATCAAAACTACTGCAGTTAAAGATAAAATGGTGCAATTGAACAAAGGTATCAACTGGAAACCAGAATCGACCGGAACAGGCCGTTTTGGCAACTGGTTAGAGAACCTGGTTGACTGGAACTTATCGCGCTCGCGCTATTGGGGAACACCACTACCGATCTGGCGTACTGCCGATGGATTGGAAGAGAAATGTATTGGCTCTATTGCTGAGCTGAATACAGAAATTGCCAAATCAATTGAAGCAGGTTTTATGCCGGCAGGTTTTGAACTGAAAGATATGCACCGCCCTTATGTGGATGATGTGATCTTAACTTCATCGAAAGGCGAAAAAATGACCCGCGAAACCGACCTTATTGATGTTTGGTTTGACAGTGGTGCCATGCCTTACGCACAATGGCACTTCCCGTTCGAAAACAAAGCAGAGTTTGAGAACGCCTATGCTGCAGATTTTATTGCAGAGGGTGTTGACCAAACCCGTGGCTGGTTCTTTACCTTACATGCCATTGCAGTAATGCTAAGCGAAGCCAGCGATGAGATTAAGGCGGTAAATGCTAAAGTTGGCAATCCGGGTGTGGCTTTCAAAAATGTAGTTTCGAACGGTTTGGTACTCGATAAAAACGGCAATAAAATGTCGAAACGTTTGGGTAATGCGGTTGATCCGTTCAGCACTATCGAAACTTACAGTGCCGATGCTACCCGCTGGTACATGATTAGCAATGCATCGCCATGGGATAACCTGAAATTCAGCCTGGAGGGATTGGATGAAGTGCGCCGTAAATTCTTCGGTACGCTTTACAATACCTATGCTTTCTTTGCACTTTATGCCAACATTGATAAATTCGAAATAGACAAAAACAACTTAAGCAAAGTTGAAGACCGTACGGAATTAGACCGTTGGATTTTATCGTTATTGCAGAACCTGATCAGCGAAGTTGATGAAAGTTACAATACTTACGAGCCAACCAAAGCTACCCGTGCTATCCAAACCTTTGTTGATGAGCATTTGAGTAACTGGTACATCAGGTTAAGCCGTCGCCGTTTCTGGAAAGGCGAAATGACCGAAGATAAACGCGCAGCTTACGAAACGCTTTATACCTGTTTAGAAACCCTGGCCCAGTTAATGAGCCCGGTGGCACCATTCTTTGCCGATTGGTTATACAGAAACCTGAGCGTTACCGATGCACAGGCAGCAGAATCGGTACACTTAACGTTATGGAAAGAAGCTGATCAAAGTCTGATCGATAATGCCCTAAACGAAAGAATGCTTTATGCACAGGATATTTCTTCGATGGTTTTATCGTTACGTAAAAAATCAGGAATTAATGTACGTCAGCCTTTAGAGAAAATCTTAATCCCATCGTTAAATGGCGATTTCGAACAAAAAATCTCAAAAGTTGCCGATTATATCCTTTCAGAAACCAATGTGAAGCACATCGAATTTATTACCGATACGCATGGCATTGTGAAGAAAAAGCTAAAACCAAACTTTAAATCGTTAGGTAAAAAAGTGGGTAAGGATATGAGCATCGTAAAAGAGGCTTTAGAAAACATGACCCAGGATGATATCCAGCGACTTGAAGTTGATGGTTACATTAATGTTTTTGGAAGTGACAATATTCAGCATGCCATTGATTTAAACGATGATGTGGAAATTTTTGCTGAAGATATTCCGGGATGGCAGGTAACCAACCTGGGCAGTTTAACAGTAGCCCTTGATGTAACCATTACGGAAGAGCTGAAACAGGAAGGTATTTCGCGCGAGCTGGTTAACCGTATCCAGAATTTACGTAAAGAACTGAACTTTGAGGTAACCGACAGGATTAAAGTTTCGCTACAAAATGATAACTTGGTGGCCAATGCTGTGGCCGGCAACAAGGCTTACATTTGCGATGAGATCTTAGCTGATACACTAGAATTAACAGATACTGTAAATAATGCAAACAAAATCGTGATTGATGATGTTGAGTTAAGCATTTCGGTAACTAAAATATAAATCCATATATTAGAAAACTAAATTACAAACATGGAAAACAGTAATAAAACGCGCTACTCAGACAGTGAACTTCAGGAATTTAAAGAATTAATTCAAGATAAATTGCGCATGGCTAAAGAGGAACTTAATGCATTAACTGCATCGTTAAGTAATCCGAATGCCAATGGAACAGAAGATACTTCAGGTGCTTACAAAACACTGGAAGACGGTTCGGCAACGATGGAGAAAGAGCAAATCAATCAATTGGCTGCCCGTCAGAAAAAGTTTATCGATAACCTGGAAAATGCCCTGGTACGTATTGAAAACAAAACCTATGGTATTTGCCGCGAAACCGGTAAGCTGATCCAGAAAGAACGTTTACGTGCTGTACCTCATGCTACTTTAAGTATGGAAGCTAAATTAAAGCAGGGTTAATGAAAGGCTATACCAAACCTTTAATACTTATCTTTTTGGTTTTATTGGCCGATCAGCTGATTAAAACCTGGGTAAAAACACACATGTACCTTGGGCAGGAGTTCCACATTATCGGAAAATGGTGTATCATCCATTTCACCGAAAATAACGGAATGGCCTTCGGAATGGAATTTGGCGGCGAGTTTGGTAAACTGGCTTTATCGCTTTTCCGCATTGCAGCGGTTGGTGGTATTGGCTATGGTTTACATTATTTAATTAAGCATAAATATCACCGCGGATTGATTTTAAATGTGGCCCTGATTTTTTCGGGTGCATTGGGTAACATCATCGATTCGGTTTTTTATGGCAAAATTTATGGCTACGAAAGCTGGTTTCATGGCCGTGTGGTAGATATGTTTTATTTTCCGATTGCGGAAGGACATTTCCCGAACTGGTTCCCGATCTGGGGTGGTGAAGAGTTTGTTTTCTTCAGACCTGTTTTTAACCTTGCTGACGCCGCTATTTCGGTTGGGGTAATATTGATCCTGATCTTCCAGAAAAACTACTTTAAAGAAGATGTAAAGGATGATGTGAGCATCAACAGCGAAATTGTAGAGGATTAATCAAATCAATTGTCATTCTGAGCTTGTCGAAGAATACTCAATACCCAATAAAAAACATTGCCCATTTCTTAACTGAGATGGGCTTTTTTATGAAAATATTCTCTCCTACCGGTTGGTGTCTCACCAACGGGCATTAACAATACGTTTATTAACTTTGGTAACAAATCCGGCTGCAATGATCAACTTTCTCCACATCTCCTATCTCCAATCGGGAAACGAGAAGCAACAGAAAGCTTACCAGGTTTTGACTGAACATCAGATCCTGGAAAAACTGGCGGCCTTCACTCCGGTTCTGGCGGGCACTATCCCGATTAACATCGACATTGAAAGCAGCGATCTGGATATCATCTGCTACGTGCAGGATAAAACAGTATTTGCAAAAACATTAACTAATCTTTTCCAAAACGAGAAAGGATTTAAAATTACAGAGAATCCAAGGTTTCAATCCGTCAAAACTAATTTCTTTATGGCTGGTTTTGAGTTCGAAATTTTCGGTCAGGCCATACCTGCAACACAACAAAATGCCTTCCGGCACATGCTTATAGAGCATCAAATTTTATTAGAAAAGGGTGAAGTTTTCAGGCAGGAAATCATCAGGTTGAAGAATAAGGGCATTAAAACCGAACCTGCTTTTGCACAACTGCTGGGCTTAAAAGGAGATCCTTATGAGGCACTTTTAAGACTCTAATAGTCCCTAATCTATCTGTAAAGTTCCGAAGGGCTCTACGGATTTCAGCATGGAAAAGAGTCTTCGACTCGTACGCATTTATTGAGTTTGAAAACTCAAATCCATTCCCCACCCGTAGATATGCTCCGCTTAACTCTACGGACAGGATATCGCTTTAAAATCTTATATTTGAAATAATCAAAACCAAATATACCTATGAAATTATACGCAGCATTAGTCCTGTTTATTGCATTTAGCACACCTGTACTCGCCCAAAAGAGCCTTTTTAACGGAAAAGATTTAAAAGGCTGGCATGTAGATGTACCGGCGATGGATAAAAAACCGGATACTATTAATCCATTTATTGTACGTAATGGCATGTTGGTAAGCTTAGGTACCCCAGGTGGACACTTAATAACGGATAAAACTTACAAAAACTACCAGTTAACCGTTCAATACCGTTTTGCAGGCAAACCCGGCAACTGTGGCGTTTTAGTACACGCCTCAACCCCAAGGGCTTTGTACGGCATGTTTCCAAAATCGTTAGAGGTGCAAATGCAACACAAAGATGCCGGCGATTTCTGGTGCATTGAAGAAGACATTACGGTTCCGGATATGGTTGCCAGACGTGGCCCGAAAGAGAACTGGGGCGTAAATGGCGATAAACTGCGTCGCATTAAAAACCTGACCGATGGCAGTGAAAAACCACTTGGCGAATGGAATACCATGATTATTCAATGTTTAAATAACGAAGTTAAAGTTTGGGTAAACGGTGCATTGGTAAATGATGGCACCAACTGTACGGCGAGTAGCGGACAGATTGCTTTACAGGCAGAAGGCAGCGAGGTAGAGTTTAAACAACTGGATATTAAACCAATTAAGGAATTATCGAAATAGGATTACATAGCGAAATCGTTAGTCGGGATTGAACTCAGGATTTTTAATCCTTAACTATAAACACTCAGGGTGGAACCAATCCTACTTGAATAAAGAGCTTAGAGAACTATCGAAAAGCTGCACTCAATGGTTAGCCAGCTCCTTCGACAAGCTCAGGATGACAGACTCATTTTAGAAAATTTAACGTTAATTCTATTTTTTGAAGCAAAAAAAGAAGTCAAGTTTTATAGCACAATGGCTATTAAAACTTGACTTCTTTTATTTAAGACAGCAATCTCCGTAAGAGATTAAACGCCTAATAACAATCTGGCCGGGTCTTCTAATAATTGTTTCACACGAACTAAGAAACCAACTGACTCACGTCCGTCGATAATTCTGTGATCGTAAGATAAAGCAACATACATCATCGGACGGATTACCACTTCACCTTTTTCGGCAACCGGACGCTCAACAATGTTGTGCATACCTAAAATAGCCGATTGTGGTGCGTTGATAATCGGAGTCGACATCATTGAACCAAATACGCCACCGTTGGTGATGGTAAATGTTCCGCCAGTCATTTCTTCGATAGTTAATTTGCTATCGCGTGCTTTTAAAGCCAGCTCTAATACCGATTTCTCAATCTGTGCCAAAGTCATGCTCTCTGCATTACGGATTACCGGAACAACCAAACCTTTTGGTGCAGATACTGCGATAGAAATATCAGCAAAATCATTGTAAACCAATTCTTCGCCTTCAATGCGACCATTTACAGCAGGGAAATCTTTTAAAGCTTCGGTAACGGCTTTAGTGAAAAAGCTCATAAAACCTAAACCAACACCAAATTTCTCTTTAAACTGGTCTTTATATTTTCCGCGTAAATCCATAATTGGTTTCATGTTAACCTCGTTAAAGGTGGTTAACATAGCGGTTTCATTTTTAACAGCAACCAAACGTTTTGCAACAGTTCTACGTAATGGCGACATTTTTTCGCGACGCTCGCCACGGCTACCAGCCGGAGCTGCAGCAGCAACAGGAGCAGTGGCTTTTGGTGCCTCAGCTTTTTTACCAGCTTCTGCTTTTACAGCATCATCTTTGGTAATACGGCCATCAACACCAGTACCTTTTACAGCAGATGCATCAATACCTTTTTCGGCAAGGATTTTACCTGCAGCAGGCGAAGGAGTACCTGTAGCATAGCTTTCGCCAGATTTTTCAGCAACCGGAGCTGCAGTTTTTTCTTCAGCAACAACTGCTTTTTCTTCAGTTTTTGGCGCATCAGCTTTAGCAGGAGCTGCACCACCGTCTTCAATTTTACAAACTACTGCACCAATGGCTAAAGTATCGCCTTCGGCTGCTATGGTTTTTAAAGTTCCAGCTTGTTCTGCAGTTAATTCGAATGTAGCTTTATCCGATTCTAATTCAGCAATCACTTCATCCATTTCAACAACATCTCCATCGTTTTTTATCCAACGCGATAAAACAACTTCTGTTATCGACTCACCTACAGGTGGAACTTTTATCTCTAAACTCATAATATAAAATATGTCTTTATTATCTTTCTAATGATCAACTTTCAATAATCAAACACTCAGCGCTTAACGCTAAGCACTTAGTCTATTTGAACTAATTTTTTTGTTGCTTTTTTAGCAATATCTTTCACATCTTCTGTTACCGGAATTTCGAAAGCTTTGGCTAAAATATAAGCTTGCTGGTTTGCATGTTGTTTTGCAAAACCTGTTGCAGTACTGCTGCTTTCTCTTCTCGAAATTACATCAATACCTTTCAATGCAGTTTTGTACAACTTGCGGAACAAGTATGGCCATGCACCCATATTTTCTGGCTCTTCCTGTACCCAGAAAATATCTTTAGCGTTTTTGTATTTTTTCTGGATGGCTTCCATCTGATCAACCGGCGTTGGATACAATTGCTCTACACGAACAAGTGCAACATGTTTCAATTTATCAGCTTGTTGTTTCTCCAGTAATTCGTAGTAAATTTTACCGCTACAGAATACCACGCGGCTAACATCGGCCACTTTAGCATTTGCATCATCAATTACCTCTTTAAAGCCACCTTCGGTAAATTCGTCTAATTTAGAAACGCAAGCCGGGTGACGCAGTAAGCTTTTTGGTGTAAATACAACCAAAGGTTTACGGAAATCGCGTTTAAACTGGCGACGTAAAACATGGAAGAAGTTAGCCGGAGTAGAACAGTTTACCACCTGCATGTTATAATCGGCACAAAGCTCCATAAAACGCTCAATACGTGCTGATGAGTGCTCTGGTCCCTGACCTTCGTAACCGTGAGGCAATAACATTACCAAACCGTTTTCGCGCTGCCATTTGGTTTCGGCACTTGCGATATACTGATCGACAACAATCTGTGCTCCGTTAAAGAAATCGCCAAATTGTGCTTCCCAGATGGTTAAAGCGTTAGGGTTTGCCATGGCATAACCATATTCGAAACCTAAAACACCATATTCTGATAAGTGCGAGTTGTAAATATCAAAAGCCGCCTGCTGATCTGAAATATTAGCCAATGGTACATATTCTTCCTCGCTGTCTTCTAAGGTTAAAACCGCATGACGGTGAGAGAAAGTACCACGCTCTACATCCTGGCCACTTAAACGAACACGTTTACCTTCTGATAACAAAGTACCATAAGCCAGTTGCTCGCCCATTGCCCAATCGAAAACATGCGTCTCGTTAACCATTTTGGTCCGCTCTGCAAATAGTTTTTCGATTTTTTTGAAGAACTTTTTATTTGATGGTAAAGTGGTAATGCGTTTACCAATTTCCAATAAAGTTGTTTTTTTAACTGCCGTAACCGGAGAAGCTTCAAAATCTTTAGGTGTAGCCATCCGCAGATCGGCCCATGCACCGCCAAATTTCACTTCGCTATTGCTGGCCACAAATTCTTTAGCCTCGTTTAAGCGCTCCTGCAAAATACCACGGAAATCTTTTTCCATTTCTTTTGCCAACCCTGCTTCAAGCTTACCTTCTTTGGTTAACTGCTCTACATAGATTTCTCTTGGGTTAGGGTGCTTTTCGATGGTTTTGTACAATAAAGGCTGCGTGAATTTAGGCTCATCAGACTCATTGTGACCAAAACGACGGTAGCAAAGGATATCGATGAAAACGTCGTTTTTATATTTCTGACGGTATTCCATCGCCAGGTTAATGGCATAAACCAAAGCCTCAGGATCATCGCCATTTACGTGGAAAACAGGCGATAAAGTTACTTTAGCAATATCCGTACAGTAAGTACTGGTACGTGCATCTTTATAGTTAGTGGTAAAACCAATCTGGTTATTAATTACCAGGTGAATGGTACCACCGGTTTTATAACCTTCCAAACCAGCCATCTGGATTACTTCGTAAACAATACCTTGTCCGGCAACCGAAGCATCACCATGGATCAAAATAGGTGCTAAACGACTGTTGTCGCCACCATATTTAAAGTCGATTTTAGAACGGCTCATGCCTTCTACCACGCCATCAACAGTTTCTAAGTGTGATGGATTTGGGCATAAACTTAAGTGAACGCTCTTACCTGCATTGGTAGTTACATCGGTAGAATAACCTAAATGGTATTTTACGTCGCCACCAAAAGGGGTATCAGGGTTGTAGCTTTTACCTTCAAATTCAGCAAAAATATCTTTATAGGTTTTTTGCATGATATTGGCCAGCACGTTTAAACGACCGCGGTGAGCCATACCAATTACAAACTCTTCAATACCCAGTTCTGCACCTTTTTCAATTACCGAATCCAATGCAGGGATTAAAGCTTCCGCTCCTTCTAATGAGAAACGTTTCTGACCTAAAAACTTGGTTCCAAGAAAATTTTCGAAACTTACTGCTTCGTTTAATTTTTGAAGGATACGTTTTTTCTCCTCGATAGAAAAATTAGGGGTATTGCGTACACTTTCCATTTTTTGCTGAATCCAGTTCAACACTTCAGGTGTACGTAAAAATTTAAATTCAGCTCCGATAGAGCCTACATAAGTTTGTTTTAAAACAGCAATAATATCTTTCAGCTTTGCTGCACCGATACCAATTTCTACACCAGAGTTAAAAACGGTTTCCAGATCGGCATCAGATAAACCGAAATTAGAAAGCTCTAAAGTTGGTAAATGTTTGCGTCTTTCGCGTACCGGGTTGGTATGCGTAAATAAGTGACCGCGGCTACGGTAGCCATCAATCAGGTTAAGCACATTAACCTCTTTTAAAAATTGTTCCGGAGTTTCTACGGTTACTGCAGTGGCTTCCGATCCTCTTCCAAAATCGAAACCTTCAAAAAACTTTTGCCAACCAAATTCAACTGATTCAGGATCCTGCTGATACGACTGATATAAAGCATCTATATATTCGGCATTTGCGCCGTTAAGATAAGATAAACTATCCATTATTAACTATTTACTATAAGCATTACAAAATTAGAATTTTACCTTACATTTTTGGCAAAAAACCACATTAAAAATAAGAATAACTGAATTTTTAATAATTGATTTATTGAAAGATATATCCTGAACCCTAATCATTGGTTAAAGAAATACACTAAGTCATTCAATCCACCAAAAAACCAATGCTCCTCTTCTCACAACTATGATGCCCAAGTGGTGGCATAATTACCTTTTGGATCGAGATTTTTAATGTTTTTATCCAAATCGAAAACACTTTTCGATTTCTGATCGTTACCTACGCCTGCAACATTGGCCCAATTCCCCCAGTTACTTGCCGGATTGTAATCGATCAGTTTTTCTTCAAAATAAGCGGCGCCTAAAACCCAGCTTACCTCCAAATTATTAATCAGATAAAGGGCTGCCGTTTGGCGGGCAATGTTCGAAATAAAACCGGTTTGGTTTAACTCCGTCATTACCGCATCAACTACCGCAAAACCAGTTTGCCCGTTACGCCATTTATTAAAGTTCTCCTGTTCGTTTGCCACATCAACCAAACCCTGACTTCCAAACCCATCCGGATGGAAAAAAGTATTGCCATATTTCTTAAACATGAAACGGAAATAATCTCTCCACAACAAGCCTAATAAAATATGGTTAAACATGGCCTTGGTATTGGGTACACCTTCCATTTTTTTAATTTCCCAGTATACTTTACGGGGCGATAAACTGCCCATAGCCAGCCATGCCGATAGTTTAGAGGCTAAAATTAAATTCTTGGTGGTAGCAGCCTGCTGCATGGCCACAATAACCTTTTGCAAATGCACCAAACCTTCGGTTTCACCACCGGTAAACTCAAAGTCAGCACGCTGGTCTTTTTCAGGCGCCGAAAGATTCAGCTCGGCCAGTGACGGCAGGGTACCCCAATCAATTACTTCGGCCACATTAATGCGATCGGGTGCGGCAAAGCAGGGTTTGATAATCGAATCGCGCTCAATTTTCTTTTTAAACTGGTTAAACGCGTCGGGGATATCTTTGATCGGAAAAGGTAAATCTTCTTTATTATATAAGGTATGGCCAATAAAATGCTTAAGATTGATGCGCAGCTTCCACAGGGCATTTTCGACCAATGTGGATACATGCGTTTCTTCGCGTGCTACCTCGCGGTGGTGGTACACTTCGGTAATTTCGTATTCCTGCACCAGTTGCGGAATAATATCTTCGGGGTTACCTGCAGCAATAAGCAAATTGCCGCCAATTTGTTTTAAGGAGTTGCGTAAGCCTAAAACGCTTTCTAAAATGAACTGCGCCCTAATGTTGCCGGTTTTCAGGGTACCGTATTTGGTTTCGCCAAACAAGCGGTGATCTAAAATATAAACGGGCAAAATCGAATCGGATTTAGCAATCGCTTCGACCAACATTTCATTATCATGTAAGCGAAGATCGTTTCTAAACCAGACTAAAATTTTTTTGGACATCTTTTATCGAAAAGGAGTATAAGAACGCGTTTACAAATTTATTTTATTTTTCCACTTCATCAAACCCTTAAACAATTCTTTACAAACAGGTAACAAAAGGATCATCAGCCTTTTAATCTCGTTTTAATCTCCATGCAAAAAACCCTTTTGTATCTTTGGTGTTTTAAAAACATGGCAAAGAAAATACTGATTACGGGCGCTACGGGACTTGTTGGCACAGCACTAAAAAAGCAGCTGTTAAGCAGGGGTTATGAGGTAAATACACTTTCGCGAAAAAGCAGCAAAGATGCCCATAATTTTACCTGGGATGTTTACGGGGGAACGATTGATGCCTCTTGTATAGCTGGTGTAGATGCGGTGGTGCATTTAGCCGGCGAGGCGGTGGCCGATAAAAAGTGGACTCCCGAACGCAAGAAACAGATTATCGATAGCCGGGTAAAATCGACCGAGCTCCTTTTTAACACCATAAAATCAGCAGCCAGCCACCAAATCAAATCTTTTATTTCCTCATCTGCCGTGGGCTATTACGGCGATTGCGGCGATGAAATTCTCACAGAAGAAAGTGCAAATGGCTATGGCTTTTTAGCCGAATGCTGTAAGCTTTGGGAAGATGCGGTAGATGAAGGCAAAAAACTAAGCCTGCGCATTGTTAAATTGCGCACGGGTATTGTGTTGAGCACTAAGGGTGGTGCATTGCCACAGCTCGCCCAACCCGTTAAGTTATTTGCCGGTGCTGCTTTGGATAGCGGAAAACAATGGACGCCATGGCTGCACATTGATGATATGGTTGAAATGTATATCGAAGCCATCGAAAACCCAAAAATGGAAGGGAACTACAATGCCTGTGCGCCTTTTCCGGTTACGAACAAAGCGCTTACCAAAGCCCTGGCCAAACAGCTGCATCGCCCCTTCTGGCCAATTCATGTGCCTAAAGCGGCTTTAAACCTCTTATTGGGCGAACGCACGGAGGCGGTTTTAATGAGTAGTAATACTTCTGCACAGAAAATTCTGGATGCAGGTTTTAAATTCAGGTTTACGCATCTGGATGAGGCACTGAAGGCACTTTACGGGCGTTAACCTGTTGATTTTAGCCACGGAGGCACTGAAAACACAGAATAATAATATCCGTTGCTGTCATGCTGAGTGCAACGAAGCATCTCTTAACTTTACCACCAATTTCAGCCACGGAAGCACCGATAACACGGAGTGATAACAACCATATGTCATCACTTACCGCTCCCCCTAATCTAACCACCAGCCACAAAATATACCAACCGGTTAAAAGCAAACATAAGCTACTGGCATCAAAACATACCACTTAACACCCTGACCAAACGTCAGTTGCCCCTAAACATATCGAGCTGGAGGCTGACCAAACGTCAGATGCAGGCAAACATACGAAGCTAACACACTAACAATTGCCACTGGCGACCAAACATACGATACTTGCAGTCAAACATAGCTTGCTGGCATACTAACAATTGATAGTGGTAAGAATACCTCCGATGCAAGCAGACAATCATATCACAGTGGAAGCTAAATTTAAGACAATACACTAAAAAAGAACTAGTTGAATAGTCCCTGCAATAGTTTGCAAATCATCTTCTTCTTTTTTGCCAACACCACTTGTACCGAATCTACAACGGTGTATATTTGCAACAGCAGCGGTGTCAAAAAATATCACCTCAAAGAAAACTGCAAAGGGCTGAGCACCTGCCAGCATAAAATTTTAAAAATAACATTGGAAAAGGCTAAAGCCGACGGAAAAACATTGTGTGGATGGGAAGATTAATTTTACTGGGTTTTATTTTATGTTTACATCCGGTTTTTGTCAGTCAGCAGGGCGTTTATGCAAAAGCACCTGATTTAAAGAAACGTATTTTTACAGCAAAGGTAATCCGGATTATGGATGGCGATACCATGGAAATCCTGTACCAGCAAACACCAACCAAGATACGTTTAGCGCATATAGATTGTCCGGAGAAGAGGGGCAGGCAACCCTTTGGCAACAACGCCAAAAAAGCTTTATCAGATTTATGTTTCGGGCAAAATGTAACGGTTTACGCCGAAAAGTACGACCGCTACCGCAGGTTAATTGCTGTGGTAGTCAATACTAAAAAACAGGTGGTAAACCAGGAAATGATTAAGCAGGGTATGGCCTGGCACTACAAAAAATATTCTACAGATCAATTGTATGCTCAACTGGAAATAACTGCCCGCAAAAATAAGGTAGGCTTATGGAGTGATGCTAGCCCCACACCGCCCTGGGAATGGCGGAAACCGAAGCACAATAGCCTGCCTGGAATAAGTATTTCGAAATAAAAGGCGTAAAAAATAAACCAGCATTGTAGTTTGCTGTTATTACCTTTGAGCATCATCCTTTTTATATGAAGAAAGCTATTTCCATCTTTTGGTTCCGCCGCGATTTACGTTTAACCGATAATGCCGGATTTTACCACGCGTTAAAAAGTGGTCACCCGGTTTTACCCCTCTTTATTTTCGATAAAAACATTCTCGACAAACTGCCTGAAGACGATGCCCGCGTAACCTTTATTTACCAAACGATAGCAGATTTAAAAAAGGAGCTGCAAAAACACGATTCAGACCTTTTGGTTAAATACGGTAAACCCGAAAAAATCTGGTCCGAAATTTTAGGTGATTATGAAGTAGCTGCTGTTTACACCAACCACGATTATGAGCCTTATGCCCGCGAACGCGACGATAACATGGCCGAATTTTTAACCAGCGAGAAAATTGCCTTTAAAACCTACAAAGACCAGGTTATTTTTGAAAAAGGTGAGATTTTAAAAGCAGATAAAACACCCTACACTGTTTTTACGCCCTTTTACAAACAATGGCATGCCAAATTAAACCCTTTTTATACCAAAGCCTACCCTACTCAAAAGTATTATAAAAATCTGTTGCCTTGTAAGGATCTGCCCTTGCCTTCGTTAAAGGAAATGGGCTTTGAAAAAAGTAAGCTTAGCTTTCCAAAGCTCAGCTACAAAAGTAAACTGGATAGTTATGCGAAAGAGCGCGACTTTCCTGCTTTGGATGGTACTACGCATATTGGTTTACATTTACGTTTTGGTACCTTAAGCATCCGTAAGGCGGTACGTGATGCCATTGAAGCAAAATCGAATATCTGGCTTTCTGAGCTGGCCTGGCGTGAGTTTTACATGAGTATACTCTGGCATTTCCCCTATTCGGCTGCCGATTCTTTTAAAAAACAATACGATAAGATTAAATGGCGCAATAACGAAAGCGAATTTAAGGCTTGGTGCGAAGGCAATACGGGCTACCCTATTGTTGATGCAGGCATGCGGCAATTGAACCAAACGGGCTGGATGCATAACCGCGTGCGGATGGTAGTGGCAAGCTTCTTAACCAAACACCTGCTCATCGACTGGCGCTGGGGCGAAACTTATTTTGCCGAAAAGCTTTTAGACTACGAAATGGCCAGTAATGTAGGTGGCTGGCAGTGGGCAGCTGGCTCAGGTAACGATGCGGCTCCGTATTTCAGGGTATTTAACCCTGAACTGCAAACCAAAAAATTCGATCCGAAGCTGGAATATATTAAAAAATGGGTACTAGAGTTTGGCACAAAAAAATATGCCCAACCAATAGTTGAGCATACTTTTGCAAGGGAAAGAGTTTTAAAAGTTTTTAAAGAAGCTTTGGCTAATTCGTAACGCTTACAATTTCGATATCGAAATCCAGAACGGCATTGCCTGGGATAGTACCATTTCCTAATTGCCCGTAACCTAAATCAGATGGAATAAATAACCTGATTTTTGTTCCCGCCTTGAAATTTGTTAAAATACCCCAGCCTTTTATCGCATTTGCTAATTCGATAGAAACAGCTGTGCCATTGGTTTGATCAAAAATAGTTCCGCTCAATAATCTACCTGTATAGTTAACCGACAGTGTACTTGATGCCAGTACCTGATCGCCAGTTCCCTGTTGCGTAATGATATAACGTATTCTTGAAGGATCTTTTATTGCGGTTAATGAATTAGCCGATAAGAAATTGTTAATCTCCAATTCGTCAATTTGATGAACTTTCGATTCTGTATATATTCCTAAATCAACGAGGATATTCTCATTAGATCCAATGTTCAAAAAACTTATTCCATTTTTACCAAAAGCCATACTAGAAGGCATAATTAACGTTGCTTTACCACCTCTTTTTAGCTTAGTCAGCACTTCTCTTATCGGTTTAAATACATAAGATACATTGTTAATTGTAAACCGATCTGTATAACCTAAAAAAGTACCAGGAATCATGACATTTGATGTTTGATTTAACAACTGTCCAGATAAAGTCTTAAAAGTGTAAGAATAATATACTGAATCAGAATTTTTAATTACATCTCCTGTTCCATCAGTAGTAACTTTATAATAGTAGCCGCTGGTGTCTTTCTCAAAGCTTAAATTATTCTTTTTCAGGTAAGCCTGAATAGCTGCATCATCTATACTTTGGATAGACTCATACTCTTTTTTACACGAGCTGAAAATCACTGTAGCCAGCAAAAGCGTAAATAGGCTAAGTTGAGTAAATTTGTTCATTTATTATTGTACGTCTGTAAGTGTTATTGTAAAATCGAGTACTGCATTTGCCGGAACGGAACTTGAAGGCGACTGCGTTCCATAAGCATAATAAGAAGGGATAATCAACCTGATTTTGCCTCCTTTTTGTATCCGCTGGATACCGATCTGCCAGCCAGCAATTACATTTCCGAGTAAAAACGAAGTAGGTGTCCCTTTGGTGCTATCGAAAATGGTTCCGTTTAAAAGACGCCCTTCGTAATCGGCAGTAATTTTGGTAGAAGCGGTATAGGTTATACTTCCCGAGCCTGGTTCAATAATCTGGTAAAAAATACCATAGCCATCTTTTACAGCTGGAATATTATTGGTTTTCACAAAAGCACTAATTGCTGTTGTATCAGACTTAAACTGCGGTAGCGGATCATAATCGTCTACCGGTGTGTTCTTTTTACAAGCTGCGAAGCATGCTGTAATACAAACTAATAGGATAATATATTTAAACTTAGCCATTCCGCAAAAATAAGCTTTTAATACGGATGCTACAATTTTTAACCAATTTTAACAAATAGCGCCCTGCCCTTACTGGGTGTCGGAAAGTTGAATGGTAAAATCGAGAACCGAATTACCCGGTATTGGCCCTACAGCGCTGCTTCCATAACCTAAACCCGGTGGCACAATTAACCTGATTTCGCCCCCTTTTTGAATTTTCGGAATCCCGATTTGCCAGCCTTGAATTAATTCGGCCAGATTAAAAGTTTGTGCTTTACCACCACCGTTATCGAAAACACTTCCGTCTAATAAGCGGCCTTCGTATTTAATGGTAATTTTGGTATTGGCCGGATAAGTAAAAGAACCTGTGCCTGGTTTAATGATCTGGTAATATAATCCTGACGCATCTTTGGTTGCATTGATATTGTTCTTCTGGATAAATTCGGCAATCTGCTTTTCGGGATCTTCGTCTTTTTTACAGGCTGAAATGGCTACTAGGCAGCAAAAGAGTACGGTAAGCAATCTAAGTTTAATCATGCAGCGAAAGTAAAACTTTAATGTGGATGCTGCAATTATTAACCAAAACATTGGAGTTATTACGGTCGTTTTTTGCTATTGAATTATATTGCCAAGTCAATTTCAATTGGTTGGAGCAATCCTAATGCGTTTGCCATAATCATTCTGTAAGATTGCTTCCCCGAAAGTCGGGGCAGGCTGTCGTTCCTCTTCGCAATGACGAGGTAACGAAATCGCCAAAATAAAAAAAGGTCAAGTGCTTAATACACCTAACCCTTAAACCCTCAACCTGCTAACCCTCTACCTTAAAAGATATACTTATTAGCTTCGATTAATTGTTGCGCTACCCTTTGACGGGCATCTTTAACATTAAACGGTTCCATTTTGGTAAAACGGCGTAAACCTACCTGCATCATACGCAACTCATCGCCTTCGGCAAAAGCCCATAAGGCTTCTTTTCCTGCTTTGGCAATACCATCAACCGCTTCAACCAGGTAAATGCGCAGTAAATCCAGCTGACCTGCAACTGCGGCTTCGCCACGCATGGCAACCAGTTTTTCGGTTCTCAGCAATGCTGATTCGGCTACATACACGTAACTGGCCATGTCCGCAATGTTCATTAAAATTTCCTGCTCCTTGCTTAAAGTCATCATGAGCTTTTGCACCGCGGCACCAGCCACCATTAAGGTTGCTTTTTTCAGATTAGCCAATACTTTTTTCTCTGCAGCGAACAATGTGGTATCTTCTTCACCAAAATCAGGGATACTCATCAACTCGGCGGCAACCGCAGTAGCCGGAGTCATCAGATCGAGCTCTCCTTTCATGGCACGTTTTAACATCATATCAACGGTAAGCAAACGGTTAATTTCGTTTGTACCTTCGAAAATGCGATTAATACGGGCATCGCGATAGGCCCTGTCCATTGGTGCATCGGCAGAGAAACCCATACCACCATAAATCTGCACGCCTTCATCTACGGCATAATCTAAAGCTTCAGATCCCCAAACCTTTAAAATGGCACACTCAACGGCAAACTGCTCAACCGATTTCAACCTGGCCTTACCCGATTCCATTCCACCGGCAACCAATTGATCGTAAGTATCGTCGATATTTTGTCCGGCACGGTAATTTGCCGAATCAACAGCATAGAGTTTAGATGCAGTTTCGGCAATTTTAAAACGAATGGCCCCATATTTCGAAATCGGGCGATCAAACTGAATCCTTTCGTTCGAGTAATTAATTGCAGTATTTAAGGTAGCTTTTGAAGCGCCTATTGCCGCAGCCGATAGCTTGATACGACCAATATTTAAAATATTTACAGCAATTTTAAATCCATTCTCCCGATCGCTGAGCATGTTCTCAACCGGTACCGGGCAATCGTTAAAAAACACCTGGCGGGTTGATGAACCTTTGATACCCATTTTATGTTCTTCAGGGTTCATGGTAATACCACCAAAATCCTTTTCAACTATAAATGCGGTCAGGTTTTTATCATCTTCTATTTTGGCAAAAACGATAAAAATATCGGCAAAACCACCATTGGTGATCCACATTTTTTGGCCATTGATGATGTAATGTTTGCCATCTTCGCTTAATTTAGCCTTGGTTTTACCCGAATTTGCATCAGATCCCGAATTGGGTTCTGTTAAACAATAGGCTGCTTTCCACTCGCCAGACCCCAGTTTAGGAATATATTTAGCTTTTTGTTCTGCATTACCATAGTAGAGAATAGGCAGAGTACCAATGCCGGTATGGGCAGAAAGTGCAACGGCAAAAGAATGACCGGCACCTACCACATCGGCAACCAACATGGAAGTATTAAAATTCTTACCAAAACCACCGTATTCTTCAGGCACTGAAACACCTAAAATACCCAGTTCGCCGGCCTTGGTCAGCAATGAAGGCATTAACTCCGGATCTTCCTGTTTATCAATTTTATCTAAGTTCGGATAAACTTCTGCTTCGAGAAAATCGCGGCAGGTTTGTGCAATCATCTGCTGCTCTTCATCAAATTCTTCAGGGATAAATACTTCCTGATAAGTGGTGTCTTTAATTAAGAATTCGCCACCTTTAATTGTCTTTTTTTCAGTTGTTTCCATTGTTATAGTATCTAGTAGCAAGATTTAAGTATCAAGACATTAGTAGCAGGTATCAAGACATCAGTATCAAGATAAGTTTATATCAAAAAAACCTATTATGCAATCCAATCTTGATACTTGATACTCACATCCTGACTCCTAATACCCACATCAAATTAATTTTCTTTCCAGGGCATAAATCATCTTTTGAACCTCAGTAGTTTTTTCAATCAGATCAATAGTAAGCGGATCATCCAATAATCCCAGTCTATTTGAAATAATCACCTGAGTTTCCAGTTCAAAAGCAGAACCCTGACTTATAGTTAAAAAATATTTAAACTGTGCACCGGTTCCTCTACCCGCTCCTTCAGCAATATTGGAGGATATTGAAACAGCGCATCTTTTCATTTGAGAAATCAAACCGTATCTCTCATCAACAGGCAAAAACGAACTAGCTTTGTAAACATCAACTGCTAAATCAATTGATTTTTGCCAAACTTTTAATTCTTTAAAATTGTGCATATATGATTAGTATTAGTGACTGAGTAATATGTCGGGATGATTTTATAAACTGGTTTATTCACCTATTATTAAATCTTGATACTACATACTCATATCTCGATACTAATTAAAGCAATTCAAATATCCCCGCAGCGCCTTGCCCGGTTCCTACGCACATGGTTACCATTCCGTATTTTTTGTTTTGTCTTTTAAGTTCGTTCATGATTTGCACGGTAAGTTTAGCGCCTGTACAGCCCAGTGGATGCCCCAGTGCAATTGCCCCACCATTTACGTTAATCACATCAGGGTTTAAATCCAGGGTTCTGATTACCGCTAACGATTGCGAAGCAAAGGCTTCATTCAATTCAATCAAATCGATATCTTCTTTTTTCAAACCTGCCTGTTTCAACGCTTTTGGAATGGCTTCAATCGGACCAATACCCATAATACGTGGCGGAACACCTGCTACCCCGTAACTTACCAGCCTGGCAATGGGTTCGGCGTTTAACTCTTTCATTTTCTTTTCAGAAACCACCAGAACAAAGGCTGCTCCATCTGATGTTTGAGAAGAATTACCTGCTGTTACGCTACCAACGGCATCAAAAACAGGCTTCAATTTGGCGAGTTTATCCAGCGTAGTATCTGCACGCGGCCCTTCATCTGTATCCACCACGTAAGAACGGGTTTTCTTTTTCAGGTTAGCATCCAGATAATTTTCATTTACGGTAATGGGCAATACTCCATCTTTTAAATGACCATTTTTAATCGCGTGAACCGCTTTTTCGTGTGATTTTAAAGAAAATGCATCCTGGTCCTCGCGACTTACCTTATATTCTTTGGCAACAGCTTCGGCAGTTAAGCCCATTCCCCAGTACCAATCAGGATTATTTTTAGCTACTTCTGCATTCGGCACCAGTTTCCAGCCGCCGAAAGGCATCCCGCTCATTACCTCTACACCACCTGCAATGATACAATCGGCCATTCCGGCTTTGATCTTAGCCACCGCAGTAGCAATGGTATCTAAACCCGATGCGCAATACCTGTTAACAGTAACACCCGGAACCTTATCGGTATCTAAGCCCATTAGCGAAATCATCCGGCCAATGTTTAAGCCCTGCTCTGCCTCTGGGGTTGCGTTACCTACTATTACATCATCAATTTGTTCGTTATCTAAATTCGGCACCGAGGCCACCAAAGCCCTGATTACTTCTGCAGCTAAATCGTCGGCCCTTGTGAAACGGAATACACCGCGGGGTGCTTTACCCACTGCTGTACGGTATCCTGCTATTATATATGCTTCCATTTTTTTAGTATTTCTTATGGCCAAAAGGCCAATATTATATTTTTATTTTTTCGCAGCGTCATGCTGAACTTGTTTCAGCACCTCTCAATAAAAAAACCTCATAAAAGATTGCTTCGTACCTCGCAATGACGATTACGCTAATTCCTTAACGGTTTCCCCTTCGTAATAATGCTCTGAATCCGCTCGAGTGATTTTCTTTCGCCAGCCAGTGATAAAAATGCTTCTCTTTCCAGATCGAGTAAATATTGCTCAGTTACTTCCGTAGGTGAAGATAAATCCCCTCCGCACATTACATAACCCAGTTTCTCAGAGATTTTCTTATCGTGTTCGGAAATATAATGACCAGCGTACATACTGTTCGCACCGGCATACACAATACCTAAACCTTGTTTACCTAAAACCTTGATATCATTACGTTGAACAGGCTTGGTATAACCAGCATCAGCTAGCTCAATTGCTTTTGCTTTTGCATCGGCCAGTAAACGGTTGCGGTTCATCGAGATTGAGAACTTATCTTTTTGCAGATAACCCAGCTCATAAGCTTCGTAGCCAGAAGTAGAAACTTTAGCCATACCAATGGTTAAGAAACGGTCTTTCAAGGCATTTTGCACAATCTGATCGTCTTTGTATTCATCGGAAGCACGCAAAGCAAACTCTTTGGTACCACCACCGCCAGGAATTACACCCACACCAAATTCAACCAGTCCCATGTAAGTTTCGGCAGAAAGCTGAACATGATCGGCATGTAAGCTAAACTCGCAACCACCACCCAATGTAAGGTTATGTGGCGCAACCACCACCGGAATTGAAGAATAACGGATGCGCATCGATGTATTCTGAAACATGCGGATGGCCATATTCAACTCATCCCATTCCTGCTCTACGGCCATCATAAAAATCATCCCAACGTTGGCACCAGCCGAGAAGTTAGCACCATCATTACCGATAACCAGGCCACGGTAATCTTTTTCGGCCATATCAATGGCTTTATTAATACCCGAAATTACATCGCCACCAATGGTATTCATTTTGGTGTGGAATTCTACATTCAAGATACCATCGCCCAAATCGATAATGGAAACACCAGAGTTTTTCCAAATGGTTTTATTTTCGCGAAGGTTGTCTAAAATGATAAATTCATTTGTGCCCGGTAAAGCTTTGTAGGTTTTAGAAGGGATATCATAATATTTTTTAACGCCATTTTCTACCTTATAGAAACTTGTATTTCCGGCAGCAAGCATTTCATGTACCCAGGCTGCAGCTTTATTTCCATATTGCTCCATGCCTTCAAGCCCTTCTTTAACACCTACGGCATCCCAAAGCTCAAATGGACCAAGCTCCCAGCCGAAACCTGCACGCATGGCATCATCAATACGATACAATTCGTCAGAAATTTCCGGAATCCGGTCAGAAACATATTCAAACAAACCAAAAGAAGAATGGCGGAACAATTCGCCGGCTTTATCTTTGCCTTTAGCAAAAATTTTCATGCGCTCGCGCAGGTTTTCAACCGGCTTGGTCATTTCTAAAGTGGCCGATTTTACTTTTTGCTGTGGTTTATATTCCAGCGTTTTTAAATCAAGCGCCAGAATTTCAGTTTTACCATCTGCCGTTTTTGTCTTTTTATAGAAACCCTGTTGTGTTTTATCGCCCAGCCATTTGTTTTCTTCCATTTTTTGCACATAAGCCGGAAGTTTAAACAAATCGTGTGCTTTATCGTCAGGGCAGTTATCGTAAAGGCCTTTGGCTACTTTAATCATGGTATCTAAACCTACCACATCCGAAGTACGGAAAGTAGCCGATTTTGGTCTGCCCAAAGCTGGTCCGGTGAATTTATCTACTTCTTCTACGGTTAAATCCAATTTTTCTACCAGGTGTAACAAGGCCATAATGGAATATACCCCCACCCTGTTAGCAATAAAAGCAGGGGTATCTTTACACAATACTGTGGTTTTGCCCAGAAACTTATCGCCATAATGCATTAAGAAATCAACGATTTCGGGTTTGGTATGTGATGTAGGGATAATTTCAAGCAATTTGAGGTAACGCGGCGGATTAAAAAAGTGTGTTCCGCAGAAATTGGCTTTAAAATCATCGCTCCTGCCTTCGGCCATTAAATGAATAGGAATACCCGAAGTGTTCGAAGTAATTAAAGTACCCGGTTTACGAAATTGCTCTACCTGTTCAAAGACTTTTTTCTTGATATCGAGATTTTCGACCACAACCTCAATTACCCAATCGTAACCGGCAATTTTCGACATATCATCGTCGAAATTTCCGGTTTTAATTTTGTTTAATGCTTTTTTGGTGTAAACCGGCGATGGATTTGTTTTAACGGCTGTTTGCAAAGCGGCATTTACAATCCGGTTTTTTACAGCTGGGTTATCCAGCGCTAATCCTTTTGCCTGTTCTTCGGCACTCAGTTCTTTAGGGGCAATATCTAACAGCAAAACCTCTACACCAATATTGGCGAAATGGCATGCAATACGCGATCCCATAATACCCGAACCTAAAACAGCAACTTTATTAATGCTTCGTTTCATTACTTTATATATTTTTCTTTAGGTCTGATTAAACCTGTACAAAGTGAATTTATTTTGCCTCAGATTATATGTGATTAATCAACAGCATAGGCTACTGTGATTTCATTTAGTTTGATCAACAGATTAATGAATGTTTCTTTCTCCTTTTTGGTAAAGTGCTCATCCAGATATTCGTTAAACTTACGCACAACACCTTTGGCCAGCTGCTTTTTTTCTTTACCAAAATCAGTCAGGAAAACTTTTACAGAACGTTTATCGCCAACAGATGTTTCGCGATAAATGAGATTAGCCTCTTCCATGTTGTTTAACATACGCGAGAGGCTGGTGGCTTTTACGCCAAGCAGGCCAGCCAGGTTAGAAACAGCAGTACCTTCTTCATCATTAATGTTAATTAACATATAACCAATAGCCTGGGTAATACCAAAACCTGATGCCATTTGATTATATTTATTAAACATGTTTTGCCAGGCAAACTTAACATGGTAGTCTATTGTTTGTTGTTGTTTCATTCCTTAATTTATTATGCTTGCATAACAAAGCTAACGAATGTATTTTGTTAATGCAATAGAAAAAAACAAAATAATTGTCAAAATTTTCTTATTATGGAAACACACAAATGAAAACGACTTAATATGCTAAAAGCAAAGCATCTCGCCCTATTCAGCTCATTTCTTTTATGGGCGCTGATTGGTAAAAGCCAGGTATCTTACTTTGGTAATTCGGCTGCCAACAGTCAGAAACTCGATATTTTTAAAAAGACAACCACCTTGTTTACCCTGCAATATGCAGATTATGCAGAACTGGAAAAATTTGACCAGGCGATTAAAAAAGTCTGGACGGTAACACCCTATAAAATCATTAAACCCGAAGAACTATCTCGCTACGATACGGTGGCCAATTATTCTTTTTTCTATTTTGACGGTTATGCTGAAAAAACAGATAGTACGAACATAGCCAACATTGTATATGTATTGAAACTGATTACACCAGGTAAAAAGCCAAGGGCAAAGGAAGAAAGTGTGTTGGCAACCATTACGCTTTTTGCCGACAGGTCTACCAACTTCCTGGTTGAAATACAAGATCAGCAGTATGGATCGAAAAAGAGCATTAAAAACTACCTCCTGTCTAATCTTTACAACAAATCGCATTTCAACAATTGGTCGCCAGGCTTTTTAAGCGGTTACCTGAAGCAAATTAATGGCGGATTAAGCGCTGCAGAAAACCGCGGAATGGATTATCAGTTTTACAATAAAATACGCTTGCCCGAACTGGCAAAAGAAACTTTATACATCCCTGAATATATTAAAACAGAATTTTCGTCGAAACTGGCACTGCTACCACAATCGGGCATTGTTGCAGCACCTTATAATTACAAACTAAAATTTGTGCCGAACAAACAGCTCGATAGCTTAATTTTAAATCAGGCTACACCTGTTAAATATGTAATCTATACACAGCGGTCTAACGATAAAATCATCAGCGTTTATGATAGTAAGGATAATCAGATTATTTACCAGCGCTTTTATCCCAATTTACCAAACTTTGAGATGAACGATTTAAGCGAGATTAAGAAAACGATCATATCGATTAAATAAAAGCTTTAAACCAAAAAAGTCCCGGCGCAAGCCGGGACTTTTCTTTTTTATTTTTTAAAACAGACTAGTAAAGGGTAAACTCTACACGGCGGTTTTGCTGACGGCCGGCTGCTGTTTTATTACTTGCAATTGGCTGACCCATGCCATAACCTGTAGCTTCGATACGTGATGCATTTGCACCTTGTGATACCAAATAAGCTTTAACAGATTCAGCTCTTTCTTTCGATAAACGTAAGTTCAATTCTTTTGAACCAGTGTTATCAGTGTGACCAGCTAATTTTAAGCTAAAGTTTTTCTGAATTAATAAAGCAGCTACTCTGTTTAATGATGCATAAGATTTAGAACGGATAGTAGCTTTACCTAAATCAAATTCAAGATTTTTAATCGCTTCGTTAACTACCTTGCGGTCTTCTTCAGTTACGATTACTTTTTCTACTACTTTTTCTGGAGTTTTTAACGGACAACCAGAACCATCTACTACAGTACCTGCAGGGGTATCCGGACATTTATCCAATTTATCGGCAACACCATCACCATCAGAATCTTTAAGCAAATCGGTCATTTCTGAACGTAATTTTGCATTTTCAGCTTTCTGGGCATCTAAATCGCTTCTCAAACCATCGGCAGTTTGTTTTGCTTTTACGGCTTCATCGTAAGTTAAAGCAACCGGATTGTGGAAAGCCAATTGTTTACCGCTACCTAAGGCAAACTCTAAACCCGCGTAAGCATAGTTGTATTTATCATTTGATCCTCTGTAATAGCCATCTAAATTATCACCATCAACAAAATTGATTGTCCAGCCTAAATCGAAGTTAACGGCATCAGAAAGTTTAAATTTGGCACCTAAACCAACCGGAATAATTAACTCCTGAATGTTTTTATCGCCAGCATACAAAGAAGTACCTGCTGCAGTGGTAATGGTAGGTTTATAACCCGCAATACCGGCACCAGCCGAAGCATAAAGTTGCAAAACATTCTCTTTTTTAAACATATCGATGTTAAACATGTTTACTACCGCATTTAAACTTCCTGAATAAGCCAGCTGGGTATCGAATGCTCTTACAGGCGAATTGTTTACCACACCACTTTCGTAAGGTTCGGTATTATCGCCTTTTAATTTACCGCGAACTCCATCTAAGCGAAGAGAGAAATAAGGGGTAAATTGTTTTTTAATGTACAAACCATAGCCGAAGCCAGATTTGTTGTTACTAAAGTCGTTTTTACCGCCCAGGGGAGAAAGCGGCGTTAATACACCAGCATTTACACCAACGGACCATGTTCTGAAAGTAGTTGAGCTTGCCGGCTTCTCCTGTGCAGAGGCTGCCGATCCGATAAGCAATCCAGCTAATGCAACCGGAAGCGTTTTGAATAGTTGTAATTTCATAGTTTTTCTATATAACGTTGAATAAGCGTTGCTTACCCTTTGCAATAGCCATACCAAAAACTACAGACGCGTAAAAATACTTATCAACTTTTCCACAACTTCAGGTTTAAATGGTATCCAATTACTGCTTCACCTTATCTATTTAATATTACCGGCAAATTTCCATCGCGTACTAAAATTTTCGGGTAATTGCTGGTTGGTTAACAGCGCTCTAACCATTTCAACCGGCATGTTATTTTCGCGCAATATGCGATCGTGAAACTGGATGTTGGTCATTTTACCACTTTGTACAAGCTCCTTATGCAAGGCCCTGAACTGCAGCCCGCCCAACATATAGCCAATTTGATAAAGCGGCCCGTAACCTCCGGTAAAAGAACGACGCACCTCTGCCTCTGCGTTGGCCCGTTCAAAACCTACACGATCTACCAGAAAATCGATACATTGCTTAGGTGTCCATTTTCCTAAATGATAATTCATTGAAAAAATAATGCGTGCACAACGGTGCATGCGCCAAAAAAGCATTCCGATTTTATCTTCAGGAGATTTAGGGAAATTCTGGTCCCAAAGCAGCATTTCCCAGTAAAGCGACCAGCCTTCAGTCCAGAAAGGTGTACTAAACACTTTTCGATAAGGCTTATAGCGACTTTGCATAAAATATTGCAGGTTATGTCCGGGAATAAGTTCATGAAAAACCACTGCCCTTGAAAAGTGTCTGTTATTACCGCGCAAGGTCATCATTTTGGCCTCTTCGCTCATATCTTCTGTTGGGTAAGCAATTAATACCGATTCGCCACCTAAGAAAAACGGAGCAAACAATTGTTCCTGCGGGCTTAACATGCGCATACGCCAGCCTTCTTTGGCCATTGCCGGAATAGCAATCAGCTTGTTTTTTTCTACAAAATTTATGGCTTCGTTAGCCAGTTCATAAACCAGTTCGGGCTGTTTACCCAATTCGGGATAATCGGTTTTTACCTTTTCGAGCGCTTTTTTCCAATCATTACCAAAACCCATTTGTTGCGAGGCTTTGAGCATTTCGGCATCGCACCAGGCAAACTCACGCATGGCAATGGCTTCGATCTGTTCGGGTGTATAGGCAATCATTTCATCCTTTAAATTGCTTAACAAGGCATTCCTGCCTATCGGATTACCAATAATACCACTTCCATCATCCTGAACGTTAGCGGGTTTGGCTATTTTACCCAATACCGCAGCATAATCTTTCAGCGCATCAACCACTTCCGGATAAACCGATTTGGTAGCTTTGGTGAATTGTGGATCGTAGCCATCGTAAAATTTATAGGCTTCGGTAAATACAGTAAGGTATTGATTGATGGTTTGCTGCGCCCAGAAAGCCTGTACAGGGTTAACAGCAAGTTCATTGTTTTCTACCGCCTTTGCGGTTTTGCGTATTGATGCCTGCAATTGTTCGAATTGCTGTTGGGCTGTTTTACCATCCTGCTGCTGACCAATCCTTCGCTTTGCTTCAAAATCGAGCAAGGTATTGGCAAAAGGCAAAGTAAAAATACTGGTTTTAAAATCTGCATAGTTTTGTTGTAAAACTGCAGCATCGGAAAGGATATCGCGCTTAAGTAAGAGGTAATCTACCCTTTCGTTTACAGTAAGTTTATTAAATGGCAGTGCCTTTAATTGTTTTTGCCACGTAGCATAAAAGCGTTCCATGCGCTTAAAGTATTCTTCCGACCGCTTGAGGCTGTATTTGCGATTAAGCATGGTCTCATCAGCCTGATATTGATTAATGAGTGGGCTTACAAGGCTGGCTTCGTTGTTTTGGGCCTGTACTTTTACCGTAAAAATTAAAAGTAAAAACAGCGGAAATAGTTTGCGCATAAATGGTTTGGGTTAGCTGACGCAATATAAATAAACAGAAAGAATTGGCCACAAAGAAGCAATGTAACTTCTTGAAGATGCACTGCTATCACCGTTACACGATGCTTAAACGGAGTGCTTTTAATCCGCTTAATCCCTGCAGATCTTCCAAATCAAGATCTTCGGTTTCTGCACCCAATACTCCGGTTTCCTGTAAGTATTTTACAAAGGGAAGGTAGTCGTCTATATCCCGCTTATTGAAATAAATCAGTGCCAGTTTATCAGGCTGGGTTAGCCGCTCCTCTGAATTACGGATGAGCACTTTATCGATCCGTTTTTTAATCATCTGGTACCTGATGTTGTAAGCTCCTTCAACATCAAACTTTCTTTCATCAATTCGGAAACTGATGTCGATTGGATGATTGTGAATAAAAATCAACTGAGTAGTGGCCAGTTTAACAGGCAGATCAGGCTGGCGCTGCCGCACCATTTTAGCAATTGCCGCCATTGATGAAAGTTGCCACAAACGCAGGTTTTTCAGATGAAAGTGATTAAAAATCCGGTCTGGAGCGATAGATTGCCCAATGTAGATGTCGTACTCCACCCCATCGGTTCTGAATTTTTCGAAATAACAGGGGAAAGATTCCTGCAATTTTTCGCGTTCAGCTTCGAAATAATTGTTAATATCGGTATTAATCAGTTGCATGGAGGTTTCTAAAGCCTGCCGGTTCTTGTACACCTCACCACCCTGAATTGAAATACTTTCGAGATACTGACCGATAATCTTTTGGGTATTGGGATGTGATTGCGAAATGAGTTTTAAATAATCGCTGGTTTCTTCATTGAGGAAAATATTGAGGCTGTTTTCTTCGGTGGTATTCAACTCGTTACCATGCAAAATGGTATTCCATTTATTGCAGTTAAAAATAATTTCAACCAGTAAGGCATCGGTATAAGTTTTACTGAGCTGTTCGAGTGTATCGCGAAGCAGGCTTAGATGTAGATTCAGATCAGCCTTACTCGCGGCATTTCTTTCGGTCGTAGAATTTCTGATATCTATTGCTCCATAAAATGGATAAACTGCTGTAAAGCTGATATCTTCGGTACGCAGAGGCAAATTCTTTTTCCTATCGTGCAGGTAATGCCAGGCTGCCTCATTAAATTTCCATTGTACAGCAGGTTGAATAGACGTATATTTTTCTTTAATGATGTTTTCGATCTCGAGATTAAATTCATCTATATACACCTGAAGTAACTGGGCAATGGGTGCCAATACCTGCTCCAATAAAGTGATTTTCTTTTCATCGAAAGTTTCGCCGACCCAGGTATGCATGCCCAATACCCCAACCAAAACCTGATTATGAAATACTGGCAAAAGCGCCATCGATTTCACATTAAGTTCTCTAAAGCGCTCTAACCAGGGAAACATTTCCCTGCTTTCGGCCCAGATATCGGGCGAATAAAAGGAATTAGGGTTTGCTGCGTAGCCTTCTGCAATTTGCTGAAAAGCTTCGGGGCTTAAGGTTTCTTCGCCCCAAACCGAGAAAAGCAATCCACTACCTCCTTTTACATAACCATAAACCATTTTATTGTTAACCCTTACAAAAGGGAAAAGATCGAACTGGATATTGGCATTTTGAACCAGGACTTTAAGCGATTGAATGACTTCTGCATAAGCCACCCCTTCATTACCTGGAGCCCGACTCAACCTTACGGCTTTAATATTTTCGACGGCCTGCCTTGCTGTAACATCGGTAATGGTGAGTACCGAAATCCCCCTGAGTTCGAAAAGCGACAAAGGCAATATCTGCTGCAGTTTTTCAAGTCCGGCTTCATCGCTTAAATATTGTTGCAGTTCGCGATAACTAAGCTCGGGCAAAGGTTGCTTAGCTTTTACCCCGATAAAATCTGTGTTTACGCCAATATGAAAATAACCTGGCAAAGCCGTATCTGAATTGATTCCGGCATGATATTTTTCCTTTAACGGAGCATGGAAAGCATACAGTTCATTCAGGATAAAAGAATAGATAAAATGCAGTCGATCCTGTTGCTGCTGTTCGGGGCTTCTCGATCCGGCAAAACTGTTGTTATCTTTTTCTTTCTGTTCGAGCAGCTCATACATCAGCCCGGTTCCGTAGAAAGTGATGGGCTGCATAGGTGCACAAAGGCCCCAAGCCTGATAATCTTCGGTTAAAAGTGTCGACGAAAGACAGGCGTACATGTGCTCCAACAGTAACTCGTGCTGGTAAATGTCTTCCAGGGGAATAACCTGATTATCGATTCCCTGCTTTTCAAATTCTTTTAAGGCATTGCGGTAAAGGGCAGATTTTACGGTTTGCTCTTCTTTAATTTTCCGGCGCAGGTATTGTATAAAGGGGCCAAAAGAGATGGCCGAATCTACACCGTGTACATCCGGAAAATTCAAAGCAATGTTAAATATGCGCTTTTTCATCTCTTTAAGTTTAAATCATACCAGCTGCAGCACGGTAAAAGCTTAAGAAAAACTTAATTTAAATACCCCTCTATTTGTTTATAAAGTTTTTCTTTATCGCTAGGCCTTAGTGCGTCGGCTACTGCGAGCTTGCCATTTTTCAAAATGAGGTACCTCGGTATACCATAACCTTTGCCTTCCCAAAGTTTATTAATCAAATCGGTTTGCAGCGCCATATTGGTTCGAATATGATTGCCGGATAGCTTGTAATATTTGATCATGTCTTTCCATTGCTGATCTGCACTTTCCTTATCCATAGAAATATAAAGCATTTCTACTCCTTTAGAGGTAAGAAACTTATCCAGATCTGCACCATGCGCAAATTCTGCTTTGCATGGACCACACCAGGTGGCCCAGATATCAACAAATACTGTTTTATCTTTAAATTGCCCCATCAGCTCATCCAAACTATTAACCTGATCGTAGTTAGCTACAAATTTCTGACTTGTAACAAAATCCTTTTGGGCATTTTTATGGAACACAAGCACTTCATTCGCTACTGGCTGCAGATAAGCCGTATAAGCACTTTTTGGATAGCTAGTTTTAAATTTATTAAAGAGTTCAACCAAAATAGGTTGATATTTTTGCTGCATCAATTCATCAGAGAGGAAACTGGCCAGCATATACTCCCTCACATTACCTGTTAAATTCTTTTCGAAACCAGCATAACGGCGTTCAAGATAGATCTCTTCTGAGGCAGGGGCTTCAATAACATTCCCGCCATTTTTCTCATGTAAGTATTTACCAGCGTAATAATCAGAATAATATCGAACATAATAATAAAAGTCAGGCGCATTAAGTCCCTGACTACCATTAACCGGATATTCTTTATAGATTTTTGCCCAAAGGTCTTTAAATTCTTGTTTAAATACAGCTTTACTTCCAGGCTTCAGCGTTGCAAAATAAAGCATCACAGGCACATGCGCTGCAATTGCTGCATAATCACTTGCTACCCTTTCCTTAAAAAACTGATAGAAGGTGTTGGTAATCTTATTTTCTTTTAACAGCTGCTCATACGGCATAAGCTCCTTTTTTTCATCAGCAGCCAAAAGTGCCATCATACCGCTAGCAGTACTATCGGTCTTATAATAATTATCTGCACGCGATTGGTAAAAGGCTGTGCTCCGCTGGTTGAGCAGCAATTGACCGTCCTTGTTGCTCCCCTGATATTGGATGGTTTGTACCCCGGTTTTATTGAAATCGAATACTATTGAGGTTTCGCCTGGCTCGATAAAAAAATTAAACCGCTTTTCGCTGTTGATTAAATAAACATTGGCAATCTTACTAATCTTGAAATTCAGGTTTAAGGTACTATCCTTATCAAACCACATTTCTTTTCTTGCAGGATAAAAAGTAGTATTATTAACCGGTAACTGAACAATAACCTTTTTCTCTTTTGCGGCTATAAACTTAATTTTCAGCGTGGCTTCCTGGGCAAACACCATTAAATTTATGCTCAGGAGCAATAAAGCAAGTACATATTTTTTCATAGGATTGATACTTCAGCGTTTTTGATTACTAAACCAAGTACTTTAAATTGCTAAATAGAACTAAAATAGCAAATTTAACCTATAAAACTATCCTTCACTGAAGTAAAAATATGATGCGTAGCTACCAGCCAATAGCCTTATCATCTCCACGTGGGTCTGCCCCGCCCTGGTAGTTGCCCCATTGAGTTCTTAATATGGCATCTACCCTTCCTATCGATCCCCTTTGTACAATATTATAGCCTTTAGCTTTTAATTTTTGTGTAGCCAGGCTATCAATTGCATCTTTTTCTACATATACCTCATCAGGCAACCATTGGTGGTGAAACTTTTTAGCAGCCACGGCTTTTTGCATTGACATATCGAAATCAATTACATTAATGATGGTCTGAAATACGGAGGTAATAATGGTTGAGCCACCAGGTGTACCTACCACCATAAACAGTTTCCCGTCTTTCTCCACAATTGTAGGCGTCATGGAGCTTAACATTCTTTTATTGGGCGCTATGGCATTGGCTTCGCCACCAACTAAACCATACATATTGGGGGCACCGGGTTTAACCGAAAAATCGTCCATTTCGTTATTCAAAAGAAAACCGGCTCCCTTTACTGCGACCAACGAGCCATAAGATCCATTTAGTGTAGTGGTAATAGAAACGGCATTCCCATCGCGGTCTACGATAGAAAAATGGGTGGTTTCTTCGTGCTCTATACCTTTAATTTCTCCGGCTATTATACTACTGCTGGGGGTTGCCGCAGCCCAGTTAAAGTTTGCCATTCGGTTTTTATTATAGGCAGCATTTAATAACTGTTGTTGCGGTACAGCATAAAAATCAGGATCGCCTAAATGTGTTGCGCGATCTGCATATACCCGCCGCTCAGCCTCTACAATTACCTGTACAGTAGAATCGGCATTGTGTCCCCATTTTTTTAAAGGATATGGCTCTACAGATTGGAGCAACTGAATTAAAGCAATACCGCCGCTACTGGTTGGCGGCATGGTAATAATCTTATAACCTTTATAATTACCGGTAATTGGTTTTCGCCAGGTAGCGTGGTAGTTTTTTAAATCCGCCAGGGTAATTAAGCCTTTGCCACGTTGCATTTCGGCCACAACCGAATCAGCTACGGCACCTTCGTAAAAACCTGCCCTGCCTTTCTCCTGAATCAGCTTTAAGGTATTGGCCAATTCCTGCTGTACCAATACATCATTTTCCTGCCATGGGTGTTCTAAATTTACAAGCGCTGTTCCGTTAGGATTAAAATCCATTAATTTTCTGTGCAAACTATTCAGCTCGCTGGCTTGCCGGCTCGTAATTTTAAAACCATTCTTGGCCAGATCTATTGCAGGCTGTATTACCTGTGCCCAGGTTAGTTTTCCATATTTTTTATGGGCTTCTACCATGCCATCAACCGATCCGGGTACTCCGGCAGCTAAATGCCCATACAAACTCTTATCTACTATCGGATTACCGGCGGCATCCAGGTACATATCCCTGCTTGCCGCAGCCGCCGCCTTCTCCCTAAAATCCAAAGCATTTATTTCGCCATTTGCACCGCGGTATACCATAAAACCACCGCCGCCAATGTTACCGGCGTTGGGGTAAACAACAGCAAGGGCAAACTGTACGGCTACAGCCGCATCAACAGCATTGCCGCCTTTTTTTAAAATATCAATCCCCACCTGCGAAGCTTCGGGATGGGCAGAAACCACCATGCCATTTTTATATTCTCCGCTATTGTTTTTACCTAATTGCCCGGTTACGCAACCTGCCAATAAAGCAACAAGGCTGAGGAAGCTTACCGATTTTTTAAAATTATTGAGGGGCTTTATAGTTCTCAGCATCTTTGTATATCTTTTCAATTACTTCGTTATTTTTCTCGGTAATTACTTTTCTTTTCAGGCTTAATTTTGGCGTAAGTTCACCACCATCAATGCTCCACTCTTTAGGTAATAGCGCAAATCTTTTTACCTGCTCCCACTTACCGAAATTTGCATTAGCCGCTTCAATCACTTCGTTGTATTTAGCTAATACCTGTTCGTTTTTAATCAACTCATCTATTGTTGTAAAATTAATACCTTTCCGTCCTGCCCAGGTTTTTAAAGTTTCGAAGTTAGGTACAATCAGTGCAGAAGGGAATTTCCTGTTTTCGCCCAAAACCAGAATCTGTTCGATAAAGATCGATTCCTTGTATTTATTTTCAAGTATCTGAGGGGCTACATATTTGCCACCTGCAGTTTTAAACATTTCTTTCTTGCGATCGGTGATCTTTAAAAAACGGCCATCTACCAATTCACCAATATCACCTGTATGGAACCAGCCATCCTGGTCTATCGCTTCACTGGTTAAATCAGGGCGGTTATAATAACCTTTCATTACCTGGTGTCCCCGGGTTAATACCTCGCCATCTTCGGCAATTTTAACTTCAACGCCTTTAATTACTTCGCCAACGGTGCCAAACATGGTGCCGCCAAAATGGTTTACGGTAATTACCGGTGATGTTTCGGTTAAACCGTAACCTTCAAAAACCGGCATACCAGCTGCCCAAAATATCCGCGCTAAACGTGGGTTCAGTGCCGCCCCTCCTGATACGATTACCACAATTTCTCCGCCTAAAGCTTCCTGCCATTTTTTAAACACAAGTTTGCGGGCAATGCCCAGCTGAAAGTTATACCAGGCACCTGCGTTAACCGAATATTTTTCGGCCAAAGCAACCGACCAGAAGAAAATGCCTCTTTTAATGCCAGTTAACGATTTCCCCTTCTCCATAATCTTATCGTACACTTTTTCGAGTAACCTCGGAACGGTAGAAAATGCATTGGGTTTCACCTGCTGAATATCGGCTACAATGGTTTCCATGCTCTCGGCATAGTACACTGCTGTAGAATTGAACAGGTACAGGTAAATAATCATCCGTTCGAAAATGTGCGATAAAGGCAAAAAGCTTAATGCTTTTTTCACCCCCTCGGGAATCACTACCGATGAATTAACAAAGTTAGCCACCAGGTTGTTGTGCGTAAGCATTACCCCTTTAGGTGTACCTGTTGTACCTGAAGTATAAATCAGCGTCAAAACGTCTTCGGGCTCTACTTTTGCCCGATAATCATCCAGATTGATCTCAGTAGCAGCTTTACCTTCGGTTATCAGCACATTCCAGTTTTCGGCTTCGGCAATTTCATTGAAACTGTAAATCTTAATGGCTGGGTTGATGGCATCGGCACAGGGCTTTATTTTTTTATACAATTCTTCGTCGGCTACAAAAACAATCGAGATCTCTGCATCTTTTAATATAAACTGGATGTCGTGTTCGGCCAGTGTAGGATACAGCGGAATCTGGTAAGCCCCAATTTGGTTGGCGGCAAAATCGGCAATGTTCCATTCGGGCCTGTTGTGCGACATTACAGCCACTCTTCCGCCCTTGGTAATGCCTTGTTTAATTAAACCGCGACTTAAATTATCTACTGCTTCACAAAAATCGGCTGTACTATAATTTATCCATTTGCCTTTAATTTTCCCACTGATGAATTCCTGCTTGGGATTTTCGAGGCTATACTTCAAAAGATCAAAAACCCGTTTAATTTCTGCCGCCATATTGAATTGTTATTATTTGGTTAAGTTAAAAAATCAATCATAAAGATTGACCATTATGCTCCTCTTTAATTAAAATAATACATCCAGCTTAGCCAAAAGCCGTATTTATTCTGATCAAAAATTTAAAACTAAACTTAGCAATTACAAAATTACTATGCAAGCATTGTTTTTTAATCGTTCATGATTTTGACCTTAAAAACAGAAACGGCATCAAAGTTGTTAGGCAGATAATTATTTTACAAAAACATATCAATTATGAAAAAGTTATTTACAATTTTAGGATGCATTGCATTATTTGCCCTGAGTACAACAAACGTTAAAGCTCAAAACTATAAAACCGGATTAGGTTTAGGTATTGATTTTGGCGATGGTGCAACATTGGTAGGTCCATCGATCAGACACCACTTCAGCTCAAAAGCTGCTATTCAAGGCGATGTGTTATTTGGTGGTAATTCTACCATCATCCAGGGATTTTTACAGTACAACTCTTCAATTCCAGGAGCAAAAGGTTTAGATTGGTATCTTGGTGGTGGTCCATCTATTCAATTGTATGATGGTGGTTCTAACTTCTATTTGGTACCAATGGTTGGTTTAGACTATAAATTTTCAGGAGCTCCTTTGGCACTTGCCTTAGACTGGAGACCAAGACTTTACATCGGATCTAACGACAGCGATTTTAATGCCGGCAGATTTGGTTTAGGTTTTAGATATACTTTCTAAGCTAAGCGCAGCGCACATGGCGCTATGCATAAAAAAATCCCGTAAGAAATTAATCTTACGGGATTTTTTTATGCACAACTGAGCACTGCCAACTGAAAACGGTTAACTATACTCCAGTCCATTTTTTCAATACTGCTTTTTGAGCTGCTGTTGCATTTTCGTTCACAGTTGCTTTTAAGCGAACATTCGGATTTTCTTTCAGGGTTAAAGAAATTTCTTTTTCCAGTCCATCACGTTTAACTTTAAGTTTAAGCACATCGCCAATGTTCTTTTTGGCAACCAACGGAATTGCATCTAAAGAAATCATAGGGCTTTTTAACCTCACGGTTGATAATGCATCGCTCAATGAGGTATCATCCAAGCTCAATACTATATCGTTCACATTTAATCCACTGGTCCAGGCTGCAGAATTTCTTACTGTAGCAGTAATTGCCAAACCATCGTTGGTTAACTGTCCGGAAGCACCGGTAACCGGTTTACCTGGGGTAGCATTTTCGGTCGAAACATCAACACCAGCATAACCGAAATATTTCACATATTCTACATCATCAACACCATTAACATATTTTGCCCAGAAATTGGTAAAGCTAATGCCCGATATTTTTTCGACCATAGCTTTAAATTCTGCATCGGTATAACCGCGTTTTAAAGTTTTGCATTGCAGGTACATCGCTTTCATCACATCATCTAAGCTTTTAGCACCTTTTGTGGCATTAATAATTTCCAGATCCATCAAAATACCGATCACCTCACCTTTATTGTAGTAAGAAATCGAATTGTTTTTTGAGTTTTCATTAGGTCGGTAGCCAATAATCCAGGCATCGTAACTGGAAGAAGCTGCCGACTGGTACTTAGCACCCGGTGTGTTTAGAACTGTACCTACACCACCTGCCAAATCTTTTAAAAATTCGTTTACATCGGTAAAACCTGCACGGTGCAAATATTTGTTTTCGTAATAAGAAGTAAAACCTTCAGCAACCCAAAGGTTGGTGGTGTAATTTTCGTTATCGTAATCGAATGGGCCTAAAGCAATCGGGCGCAAACGCTTCACATTCCAAAGGTGGTGATACTCATGCGCAACCAAACCTAAAAAGCCTTTGTAACCCTCAGCTGTGTTGTAAGCATTTCTGCTTGCACCTAAAGTGGTAGAGTTTAAATGCTCTAAACCACCGCCACCTTTTAAAAAGTTGTGAACAATAAACAAGTAGTATTTATTTGGATTTTCGCCATAAACTGCAGTTTCTTTCTCTACAATTTTAGCCATATCCACTTTCAGTTTTTCTTTGTCGTAGTTACCTCCGCCATACATGGCTACTTCATGTCGCACACCTGCAGCAGTAAACTCAAAGGTATCCTGGTTACCTACTTCAATCGGGCTATCGTACAAGATATCGAAATCGGTAGCTTTATAGGTAAACTGCTCGCCCGCAACCGGGGTTAAACCGGTAGAAACTTTAGACCAAGTATTAAATGGAATAATTTTAACTGTACTTGGCGATTTAATCATGCCATCCGGATGCATAAAAATTGCCGTAGGCGATAAAAATGCATGCGACTCATCGATAAATGCTGTACGAACAGAAATTTCAAATGCATAAACACGGTAGTTAACCTGAATATCTTTGGCTTTTGCCGAAAAGATCCGCCAGGTATTTTTTCTTACTTTTTCTACCTTAACGGCTTTGCCAGCTGCAGTAGCTTTAAATTCTTCAACGCTTTTTTCAAATTCGCGAACCAGGTAAGAACCAGGGGTCCAAACCGGCATTTTTACATCTACATAATCTTTTGCCAGGCCAGAAATATTCATCTGCACCTCAGCATAATGCGCTTGCGGCTCTTTAAAAGAAACCTCAAAGCCTATTTTTACCTGCGCCTTCGCTGCCATAATACACGTTAGTAGTAAAACTAAACTTAAAATTGATTTTTTATTAAACATATTCACTTGCTTTGCTGCAAATTTAGATTTATTGACGGGTTTTCGGTATGAAATAGCTAAATGTGATGTAAAATAGTTGTTTCTGTCCTATTGGGTCATGGTTGATGGCTAATGATCTTTTGGCCAGTTAAACTATAAAACTCAATCGCCATTCTTGCCTCAAACTGATTTGTAGCCTTAAAATATGCGTTACACCTTGTTCACGATTAGCTTAACTCTCAACTGAAAACTGCCAACGCTAAACTGTAGAGCTGTAACATCCTTAATACAACAAATTTAGGACTAAACTATTTGGATATTTTTGCGCTCTAATGTTGGAACATTAATGTTATTTTAATGTTTTGAACACGCACGACACAAATTTTAACATGAAGAAAAGGTATATATTTTATGCTGTTTTAGCACTGGGCCTGGCCTATCTGGTATATTACAGAATTAACGCAAACAAAAAACTAGAGGGAAAAGGTGGTGCATCTGCTGGTGCAGGGAAAGGTAAATCAGGTGGAAAAGATGGCAAACAGGCACCGCTTGTGGTTGATGGTATTGTGGTTAAACCAGTATCGTTTGATAATGATCTGGAAGTAACCGGTGCTATCGAAGCCAATGAATCGGTAGTGCTCAAAAGTGAAGTTTCGGGCCTGGTTACCGGCATTTATTTCCAGGAAGGCACCACAGTATCTAAAGGCAGTATATTGGTAAAAGTAAACGACAGAGATATACAGGCGCAATTGCAGGATGCACTAACCAAGCAAAAACTTTCTGCAACTAACGAAAACCGGGCAAAACAACTACTGGCTAAGGGAGCTATCAGTCAGGAAGAATACGATACTGCCCTTGCAGATTTAAAATCATTGCAGGCACAGGCACAACTAATCAGGGCACAGCTGGCCAAAACTACTATCCGGGCACCTTTTACAGGCCGTGTGGGTTTGCGTAGTATCTCTGCCGGCACCTATTTAACCCCTGCCACCGTAATTGCCAATCTGGTAAGCACCAATCCGGTTAAGATTACTTTTTCAGTTCCGGAGAAATATGCCGGTCAGGTTAAAATCAATTCTGAAATTATTTTTACGACTGATGGCTCTGCTAAACAAAACAAAGGAAAAGTGTATGCGATAGAACCCGGCATCAATGCCACTACACGTACTTTACAAATCAGGGCTTTAGCCCCCAATGCAGATAATGCGCTGTTACCAGGATCTTTTGCTAAAATTAAACTGGCATTAACTACGCTTCAAAATGCAATCCTGATCCCTAACGAAGCCGTTATTCCGGTTTTAAAGGGTAAGATTGTTTATATCCAAAAGGATGGTAAAGCACAGGAAGTTAAAGTAGAAGCTGGCACCCGTACCGATGAAAATATTGTGATTACCTCAGGACTTAAAGCAGGCGATACGGTTTTAACTACCGGATCGATGGCTTTAAAGAAAGATGCACCGGTTAAAGTTCATTTGGTTAAAGAATAATTATGAGTATCTCCACCACGAGTATAAAAAGGCCGGTTCTGGCCATTGTAATGAACTTGCTGATTGTTCTATTTGGGATAATTGGCTACACCTTTCTGGGTGTGCGCGAGTACCCTTCTATCGATCCGACGGTGGTTTCGGTAAGAACCTCTTATCCAGGGGCCAATTCGGATATTATTGAATCGCAGATTACCGAACCGCTTGAAAAATCGATCAATTCCATTGATGGGATCAGGAATATTTCTTCATCCAGTAACCAGGGCGCAAGTAACATCACCATTGAATTTAACCTCGATAAAAATATTGAAGAGGCAGCTAACGATGTCCGCGATAAAGTTTCGCAGGCAGCCAGAAACCTGCCTAAAGATATTGACGGATTACCGGTTGTAAGTAAGGCTGATGCCAACTCCGACCCGATTTTATCGATGACGATCCAGAGCGATAAACGCAACACGCTCGAATTAAGCGATTTTGCTGAAAACGTAATTGCCGATCGTATTCAAACCATTCCGGGGGTAAGTAGTGTTCAAATTCAGGGTCAGCGCAAATATGCCATGCGCATTTGGATGGATCCGAATAAACTGAGCGCTTATGGACTAACCTCGCAGGATATAGTTACCGCTTTAGATAACGAAAACGTAGAGCTGCCATCGGGTAAAATTACCGGCGCAACTACCGAACTTACGGTTAAAACCCTCGGTAAACTAACCAACGAAAGCCAGTTTAATAACCTGATCTTAAAATCAGACAGCAACCAGGTGATTAAATTAAAAGATGTAGGTTATGCCGTTTTGGGACCTGAAAATGAGGAAACCGTTTTACGCGAATCAGGCAGACCGATGGTTGCGGTTGCCATTATTCCACAACCGGGAGCGAACTACCTCGATATCAGTAAAGAGTTTTATAAACGTTTCGATAAATTGCAGGCCGATATTCCGCAGGATATCAAGTTAAAAGTAGCCTTAGATAATACGCTCTTTATTAAACGTTCTGTTACTGAAGTAGCTGAAACCATCGGCTTATCGCTGGTACTGGTAATTTTAATTATTTACCTGTTTTTTAGGGATTGGGCTATTGCTTTCAGGCCGTTGATCGATATTCCGGTATCGCTCATTTTCACTTTCTTTATCATGTATGCCTTTGGCTTCTCAATCAACGTGTTGAGTTTACTGGCTATTGTACTGGCAACTGGTTTGGTGGTGGATGATGGTATCGTAGTTACCGAAAATATATTTAAAAAGGTAGAAGAAGGCATGTCGCCATTTGAGGCCGCGATAAAAGGATCAAACGAAATCTTTTTTGCTGTAATTTCGATTTCGATCACCCTTGCCGCGGTGTTTTTACCCGTAATTTTCTTGCAGGGTTTTGTGGGCCGTTTATTCCGCGAATTTGGTGTGGTAATTGGTGCTGCCGTATTGGTATCGGCCTTTGTTTCGCTTACGCTAACCCCAATGCTGAATGCCTACCTGATGAAAAAAGGTGGACATAAACCATCACGTTTCTACAATTGGACCGAACCTTACTTCGTAAAATTAAACGATGCCTACGAAGCGAACCTGAATAAATTTTTAGATAGAAGATGGCTTTCGGTACCAATTATCCTGGTTTGTATAGGCCTTATTTTCCTTTTCTGGAAGATATTGCCAAAAGAAACTGCTCCTTATGATGACCGTAGTGCGATTAATATCAATGTATCTACACCAGAGGGTGCCTCATTTGCCTATACCGATAAGTTCATCATGAAACTGAACCAACTGGTAATTGATTCCGTTCCCGAAAAGAATGTGAACATTACCATCAGCTCGCCAAGTTTTGGTGGTTCGGGTGCGGTAAACTCTGGTTTTGTGAGGATGGGGTTAACCGATCCGGAGTCAAGGGAACGTTCGCAGAAGGACATTGCAGACATGCTTACGCGTGTAACTAAAAAATATACCGAAGGTAAAACCATTGTGAGCCAGCAACCTACCATTTCCGTTGGTCGCCGTGGTGGATTGCCCATCAGTTACATTATTCAGGCACAAAATTTTGAAAAGCTGCGCGAAAAAATTCCATTGTTTATGGATGCCGTAGCCAAAGACCCTACATTTACCGTTTCGGATGTGAATCTGAAATTTAACAAACCCGAAATTAACCTGACCATTGACCGGGATAAAGCCAAAAATTTAGGCGTTTCTATTTCAGCAATTGCGCAAACCCTTAATTTAGGATTAAGCGGACAAAGGTTCTCTTACTTTTTCATGAACGGGAAACAATATCAGGTAATTGGCCAGTTTGACCGTGGCGACAGGAAAGATCCGCTGGATTTAAGTTCGGTTTACGTACGTAACGATAAAGGCGAACTGGTTCAGCTCGATAACCTGGTAACTGCTAAAGAAGAAAGCAGTCCGCCGCAATTGTACCGCAACAACCGGTTTATTGCGGCTACCGTTTCTGCAGGTTTAGCTCCAGGCAAAAGTATTGGCGAAGGTATTGATGCCATGGATGCCATTTCGAAAAAAGTATTAGACGAGACTTTCTCTACTGATTTGAGTGGCGAATCGCGCGATTTTAAAGAAAGTTCATCTAATACCGTCTTCGCTTTTGGCCTGGCTCTTCTATTGGTTTATTTAATCCTTTCGGCACAGTTTGAGAGTTTTAAAGATCCGATTATTATCATTTTAACCGTACCTATGGCAGTTGCGGGCGCCTTTTTATCACTCTGGTTATGTGGTCAAAGCTGGAATATTTTTAGCCAGATTGGTACCATTATGCTTATTGGCTTGGTAACTAAAAACGGTATCTTAATTGTAGAATTTGCCAATCAGCTCAAAGAAAAAGGCATAGCTATTCCCGAGGCCATCAGAGAAGCTGCTGTTTCGCGTTTACGCCCCATTTTAATGACGAGCTTAGCCATCGCCATTGGTGCCTTACCTATTGCACTGGCATTGGGTGCTGCGGCAAAAAGCCGTATGAGTATGGGAACCGTAATTGTGGGTGGCACCACGTTCTCGTTGGTATTAACCCTGTTTGTAATCCCGGCCATTTACTCTTACTGGGCCAAACCTTACAAGCCGAATAAAGAATTAAAAGAAGCCCATCGTTTTGAACAGGAAGCTTTACATATAGAAGAATAAGATGAGCAAGAAATTAAGAATATTTATCCTGCTGATAAGCTTATCGCTTTCGGGTTTTGCGCAAGAAAAGCTTAGCCTGCAAGAAGCCATTACCATTGCTTTACAGAATAATTACGATATAAAAATCAGCAAAAACCAGGTTGATATTGCAAAAAACAATGCCAATATTGGTAATGCAGGTATGCTACCCAACCTAACCGGAAGTTATACCAACGGCGGAAGTATCCAGAATACCCGCCAAACACCTGCAACCGGACCAGACAGGGTAATTACCGGTGCTAAAAGTACCAATAGCAGCTATGGTGCCGATTTAAACTGGACCATTTTTGATGGTTTTACCATGTTTGCCAATTACGATCGACTGAAAGAATTGCAAAAACAAGGAGAGTTAAATGCCCGCTTAACCATTTTAACTACCGTTGCCGATGTAATTAATGCGTATTACGATATTGTAAGACAACAGCAGTTGGTTATTGCAGCCGATAGTGCTATGGATGTTTCCGTATTGCGCGCCAATATTGCCAAAACAAAACTACAGCTCGGCCGCGGTTCTAAACTGGATGTGTTAAGTGCACAGGTAGACTATAATACCGATACTTCCAGCTATTTGCAGGCAAAAAATACGCTACAGGTAGCCAAAGTGCGTTTAAACCAGCTAATGGTGAGGGATGCTGGTACTTCGTTTTCGGTGGATAATAAAATTGATGTAGATAAAGCCATTTCATTTAGTAAAATGGCCGAAATGGCCCAACAGCAAAATCCGAATGTGCAAAATGCGTTTATTAACCAGCGCATTGCCGCTTTAAACCTAAAATCAATCCGCGGAGCGCGCTATCCATCTGTAAGCTTAAATTCAGGCTACAGCAGGGCAAACAGTACCAGCCCAACGGGTTTTAACCAAAAGTTTGCGGCAAACGGGTTTACCTATGGTGTAACAGCCAGCATTAATCTGTTTAATGGCTTTTTACAACGCCAGCAGGAACGCAATGCCAAAATAGAGATCGATAATTCGGCCATTACCTTAAACAAAACCAAACTGGATGTAAATTCACAACTGCTTAGTGCATACGAAAATTACAGCACCTACCTGGATCTGATTAAGCTGGAACAGCGTAATGTAGATATTGCCAAAGAAAATCTGGATATTACCTTAGCCAAATACCGCTTAGGCAGCATTGCCCCATTAGAACTACGGGAAGCACAGCGTAATGCCATTGATGCTCAAAACCGTTTCATCGAGATGCAGTACCAGGCCAAAATAGCCGAAACCACTTTAAAAACAATTAGCGGAAGTATTGATTTGATTAATTAGCCCTTTAAGCTCGTATAAAGTAGTCTGAGCAGGTGGATGTTGAAACTTAAACTATCGGTTTGTTTCTACACGGGCTCTTTTTAAATTAAAAACGGCAATTATTTCTGATTAATGTTTAAAATACCTAAACAATTGATTAAAAACCTTTAACAAAATACGTCTCAGTTAAAATACTGCCAATAAGCGTTAAAATGAGGTAACGAAATTATTGCAAGTTTAAAATTCTGTAATTTATCTTTATATTTAATCCATGATACTTGTTGCAGATAGTGGCTCTTCAAAAACCGATTGGATGGGCTATCACAATGGCGAAACGCTTAAGTTTAGTACGCCGGGAATAAACCCTTATTTTTTAAATGAGCAGGAAATTTCCAAGTTAATTGCTAAAAATGAATCCCTAATCCAATATGCAGATGAGGTTAAAGAAATTTACTTTTTTGGCGCGGGTTGCTCTTCTCCTGATAAGCATGAAGTGGTTTCGAACGGGTTATCAACTGTTTTCACCAAAGCCTTTATTTCAGTAGATCACGATCTTTTAGGTTCGGTATACGCTACATGTGGAAATGCTGAAGGTTTAAACTGCATTTTAGGTACGGGTTCTAATATTTGTTATTTCGACGGGAAGAAAATACATGATGGTCACCATGGCCTGGGTTATGTTTTGGGCGATGAGGGTTCTGGTACTTTCTTCGGAAAAAAAGTACTGTTAAGCTACCTGTACAATAAAATGCCTTCAAACTTAGCTGCCGAATTTAAAAAAGCCTTTCCGGCAGAAAAAGAGCAGATCATTACCAATGTATACCAAAAACCATTTCCAAATATTTATTTGGCAGGTTTTAGCCGTTTTATGGCCAGCCATAAAGACCACCCTTTTATTCAGGAAATATTAAGAAAAGGATTTCAGGAATTTGTAGACACCAACGTTAAAGATTACCCGAAACATAAAAATGTGCCTTGTCATTTTGTAGGTTCTATTGCTTATTATTATCAGGATGCACTTATTTCGGTATTGCTTGAAAACGGCATCGAACCCGGCAAGATTCTGCAAAAACCTATAGATGAATTATTTAACTTCATCTTACATAAAGAAGGCATTGTACAACAGGCCAGCTAAATCTAAATCTACTTAATGCTATCATAAATTGTTAAAATATGTTTAAGATTGTAAACATAACGACACAAACTTTTGTTATACGTTTAAAAGCATATAATTGCTAACACATATGAAGAGAATACTGGTAGTAGATGATGATATTGAGGTTTTAGAAACCATACAATTGATACTGGAAATTGGCGGCTTTAAAGTTTCAGCACTAAACGATGGAGAAGAAATTTTTAACCGTATAGCACAATTTAACCCGGATTTAATTTTACTTGATATTTCGCTGGGCCACATCGATGGACGTATTTTGTGCGAACAGTTAAAATCTATAGAAAGCACTTCAAAAATTCCGATTTTACTGATTTCGGGCTTATATGATCCGAAAGATTTTACAACCCTGAACTATGGTCAGGATGATTTCTTATCCAAACCTTTTCAGATGGATGTACTCCTGAAGAAAATTTCAAAAATTCTTTCCCTGGAAGAAGACCAGCCAAGTTTTCTTTTAAATTAGAAACATCATACACGATTTTAAAGCCAAAAGACATACCGTTTTTTGGCTTTTCTCTTTTCGCCCCTTCCTTAACCAATCTGTCATTTTGGCAAACAAAACCCTTTGGAACAACCCTTGTTATGCAGGATATAGATTAAACAATTTACTTACATATGAGCATACAGGAAAAAGGAAATATCTCCATCCATACCGAGAATATTTTCCCTATAATTAAGAAGTTTTTATACTCTGATAACGAAATTTTTCTTCGTGAGTTAGTTTCTAACGCAGTAGATGCAGTTCAAAAGATTAAAAGACTAGGTTCACTGGGCCAGTTTAACGGCGAAGTTGGTGAGCCATTGGTACAGGTTGCAGTTGATAAAGCAGCAAAAACCATTACCATTAGCGATAATGGTTTAGGTATGACTGCCGAAGAAATTAAAAAATACATTAACCAGGTTGCATTTTCGGGGGCAAGTGAGTTTGTAGAGAAATTTAAAGATGCCAAAGATGCTAACGAAATCATTGGTAAATTCGGTTTAGGTTTCTATTCGGCCTTTATGGTAGCTGATTTGGTAGAAATACAGACCCTATCTTATCAGGATGGTGCAGAACCTGCTCGTTGGGTTTGCGATGGCAGTACCGAATTCGAGATCACCGAAGGCACCAAAACCACCCGTGGTACCGATATTATTCTTCACGTAAATAAAGATTCGGAAGAGTTTTTAGAAGAATCGAAACTTCAGGAAATCCTGGATAAATACGCTAAATTTTTACCTGTTCCAATTAAATTCGGCACCAAAACACAATCTGTTGGTGATGGTGTTGATGAAGAAGGTAAAGCAAAATACAACGACGTAACTGTTGATAACATCATCAACACCACGAACCCAATCTGGACAAAAGCTCCTGCAGATTTGTCAGACGAAGATTACCTGAGTTTTTACCGCGAATTGTATCCGTTTTCAGAGGAACCTTTGTTCTGGATCCACTTAAATGTTGATTATCCGTTTAACTTAACCGGCGTATTGTATTTCCCTAAGTTGAAAAACGACTTCGAAATGCAACGCAACAAAATCAAATTATACTCACGCCAGGTATTTATTACCGATGAGGTAAAAGATATTGTGCCTGAATTCCTGATGTTGTTGCACGGTGTAATCGATTCGCCTGATATTCCGTTAAACGTATCGCGTAGTTTCTTACAAGCTGATAGCAACGTTAAAAAGATTAACAACTACATTACCAAAAAGGTAGCTGATAAACTGGCCGAACTGTTTGCTAAAGACCGTAAAGCATACGAAGAAAAATGGAAAGACATTGGTCTTTTTGTTAAGTATGGTATGATTAGCGAAGAGAAATTTTACGACAAGGCTAAAGATTTCGCTTTGGTTGGCAACACCAAAAATGAACTTTATACTTTACCCGAATACAAGGAGAAGGTATCGCCTTTACAAACCGACAAAAATGGCAGCGTGGTTTATTTATACACCAACGATGCAGCTAAACAGGATGCCTTTATCCAATCGGCTAACAAAAAGGAATACGATGTTCTGGTACTCGATTCGCCGATCGACAACCATTTCATCAATCAATTAGAGCAAAAACTGGAAAAAACTTCGATTAAACGCGTTGATTCAAGTGTTGCTGATAAATTAATTGAGAAAGATGAGCAGAACGAACATGTTTTAACCGAAGATCAGGTTAAGGAAGTAACTGGCATTTTTGAAAAGGCCATTACCAAACCAGGCATGCACGTAGAAATTGTGGCTTTACATCCTGAAGAACTACCTGTTACCATTACCATGGATGAATTTATGCGCCGTATGAAAGATATGGCTGCCATGGGAGGCGGAATGGGCTTTTACGGCCAAATGCCTGACAACTACAAGGTAGCCATTAACGGTAACCACAAGCTGATTAGCAAAATCCTTAAATCGGATGAGGCAGAGCAAAGTACCTTAGCTAAACAAGCGGTAGATTTAGCGCTATTGGCACAAGGTATGTTAACAGGAGCAGAATTAACCGCTTTTGTGAGCAGAAGCGTAGCGTTAATTTAAGCAGCCTTAAAGCTGATTTATATAAAGGGGAGCACCAATTGGGTTGCTCCCCTTTTTTGTGGATTAATCAGCAAATCAGGGCAAAAAAAAATCCTGATTTACATCAGGACTTTAGGTAAGAATTTTCGGGAACTCTTAGATTAAAATTAATATTGTATTGGCTACTTTAAAGCGGCTTATTTCTGATTTACGTTAAAGTAATCTTTATGATCTTCGATCATTTTTGCAATGGTAGCAGCTTTTGTATCTGTAATTTTAAATTCAAAAGCAGGCTCCTGGTTTTTCTTAGATCTAACCATTTTCTCTGTATAAAAGCGGTATACTAAGCCGTTGGTTAATAAACCGTATTTAGCTTTAGTTTTACGGAAATATTTAGATAAGCGTGAATCGTGAATATCTAAATTATCGTTATGGTGTTTACACTCCACTAAAATAGTTGGTTCGCCATCTTTCATAATGGTATAATCAACCTTTTTGCTTTTCTTAACACCAAAATCTAAAACGGCTTCAGATTGAACCTCAGAAGGATCAAATCCTAAGATTTGAATAAAAGGCATTACTAAGGCATTCCGCGTTAAATCTTCAGATTGAACTTGTGGAAGCATTTTCTTAATTCTTACGGCAAATTGCCCGATTTCGTCTTTTAATTCCATGGTTATATCTTATTGGTAATTAATTTTTTAAATTATATTGACTGAATACCGAATTAGCAGTGATGATAATCTGATCTAAACTTTGTTTATCGAAAAAATTCCTGTTCAACATATCAACCATATAAGTAAGCTTAGTAATATCACCGGCACGCATGGTGAACTGAAAACTCTTCATTCCATCTTTGATGGCTTGTTGTACATAGTTACGCACAACCAGGAAAGATTTTCTGAAAGCATATTCGCTATCCAGCTTGCCCTCTACCATATTTTTCATATCAAGATTGCTGTATTCGTTCTGCATTCTCTGATAAATATCTGCGTTCATTCCTTGTTTTTTAAGGATGCCGTTGTAGTAGATTTTATTAAGTAAATACTCGTATTCGTTGTGTTTCATTTTGGAGGAAGATAGATGTAGGGGAATATTTTCTTGTTTCTCGGTATTATTTAAATCTTTTTATTGTTTTCAATTCTTTTAATTTCTAACCCAGCATTGTATGGCCTGTTTTTAATTAGCTTATCTACAGGCTACACAAGATTGGGTAGGCAGATGTTTTTCATCGGGAGCTTTTTAACACTTCCAATTATTTGTTTTTGGCAAACAGTTTAAAGATTAGAAAAAGAAGTTGGGCTGGTAAGTTTTTTACATGAACCCCTGAGAATTTTACACGAAACCCCCGGTTTTTTCTGATAAACCAGGGTAGAAGTTTTTTTAAGCGCAATTGCTAAATGAATGCATTTTTATTTAACTTGCAACAAATCATAAGAACAAACATATTTTAATAATCATGAATCTAAAATGCGTTGTTATTGACGACGAGCAGCATGCAATTGAGGTACTCACTGATCACATTGCCGAAATGCCTGGTTTAACTGTTTTTAAGACTTTTACCAGTCCGGTACAGGCACTCACTGAAATTAGTATTGACGATGAGATTGATTTATTGTTTATGGATATCGACATGCCAGGTATAAATGGCCTGGAGCTGGCTAAAAACATCAGAGAGAAAGCTAAATATCTGATATTTACCACCGCACATCCCGACTATGCCCTGCAAGCATTTGATGTACAATCAGATCAATACTTACTTAAACCTATTTCATTCGCAAAATTTGCACTAGGCATTGACCGGATTTTAAAGAAAGAGGCTAACGCTGCAAAAGCTACTCCCAGAGAAGCCGAGCAAGTTGCTGCCCTTTACATTAAAGGCGATCACAAGTATGCGTTTTCAAACATTGCGATCGATGAAATCCTTTATATCAAAGCTTTACAAAACTATATTCAGATTATTACCAAATCTGAAACCCATACTACATACCTTACTTTAAAGGAGATTGAAAAAGCGCTCGAAACTCACGCATTTATCAGGGTAAATAAATCAAATATTGTTGCCAAAAGCGCCATAAAAAAAGTAGATGGCAATATTATCCGTTTGGTAAACAATGAAATGATACAGATTGGTGAAGGTTATAAAGATGCTTTCTTTGCGTACGTTCAAAGCAGCTTATTAAAATCAAACCGAAATCAGTAATTAAAGGATTACGTCGATCCAGCTGGTCATTACTATTGTGTGACTTTGATCGCCGGTTGGAGTAGTCTGAAAATTACTTTGCGCTCTAACGTTTTTATAAACGAAAACAGTTTTTTTGGAAAGTTTAGCCGATGTATTTATTTGTTGAGCTTTCATGGTATGACACTAAAATATAGAAGATTATTTAAAAAATTAAATTGTTGATTAGATTATATCAATCCAGCTGGTCATTACAACAGTGTGACTTTGATCTCCGGTTGGCGTGGTTTCAAAAAGGCTGTTTTTAGTTTTGATGTTTTTATAAACAAAAACAGTTTTTTTAGCAAGTTTAGCTGATGTATTAGTATGTTGAGCTTTCATGATATTATTATTTGAAATAGATTATAGAAAAAATTAAATAGGTATTAGATTACATCAATCCAGCTGGTCATTACAACAGTGTGACTTTGATCTCCGGTTGGCGTGGTTTCAAAAAGGCTGTTTTTAGTTTTGATGTTTTTATAAACAAAAACAGTTTTTTAGCAAGTTTAGCTGAGGTATTAGTATGTTGAGCTTTCATGATATTATTATTTGAAATAGATTATAGAAAAAATTAATTAGGTATTAGATTACATCGATCCAGCTGGTCATTACAACAGTGTGACTTTGATCTCCGGTTGGAGTGGTTTCAAAAAGACTGTTTTTAGCTTTGATATTTTTATAAACAAAAACAGTTTTTTTAGCAAGTTTAGCTGATGTGTTAGTGTGTTGAGCTTTCATGATATTATATATTTTAATTTTGTATTTATCGTTGTGATTAATTTTCTGTAAAGATGCGGCTGAAAACAAACTGCTGCCATTTTTTTACACAAAACCCTAATTTTAGTAGACAAAAACCCACATTTTAATAGATTTAAAGCGAAAAAATGACGTTATCAATCATCAAATCATTATATAAAAAGTATAAACTTCACCTGTTTATCTGGATTATTTACATCGTTTACGAGATAACTACTTTAGGTTTTACAGCTAAACAGTTTAGACCTGCCGGAACATACCTCCTCATATACACCACCAACATTACGGCGTTTTATACCCATGCATTTTTGTTAAAAAAAGTATTGAATAGCCAAAACCAATTGTTTAGGTTCTTTAAAATTTTATTACTTATTGTGGTGATGGGTGCAGCTTATATCGCATTAAGCTTTTTGCTGTTATTGGCATTTCAAAAGATCGGCATTGTAAAATTCGACATGTCAAATTTTGATAGCCGTAACTTTATCCTTTCCTGCTTATACCGTTCTATTTACTATATTGGTTTTGCCACAGGTTATGTTTACCTGGTTAAATCATTTCAGGATCAAAAGAAAGTAGAAGCCCTCGAAAGACAGAACCTGGTTACCCAAATTGAAAAACAGGCATTGGAAAACGACCTGATACAATCGCAGAACAATTACCTGCGGAGCCAGATTAATCCGCACTTTTTATTTAATACCCTAAATTTCATCTATAACGATGCCCGTAAAAAGGCCCCTATGGCAGCCGATGCCATTATGAACCTTGCCGAAATGATGCGCTACGCCCTTAAACGGCCTGAAGCATCGGAGGTAGTGCCTTTAAGTGAAGAGATTGAGCAGATTGAACACCTGATTAACCTGCATAAACTCCGTACAGCCAACAACATTAACCTCGAACTTGATGTAACCGGCGATTTATTTGGACTGAGATTTCCACCCCTTATTTTGTTAACTTTGGTAGAGAACATTTTTAAACATGGAAATGTTTCGCACTCTACCCAGCCTGCCCAGATTAAAATTGCTTACCAGAACAACAACCTGAATATCACCACCATTAACATGATTAATGATAATAAGGGCAAACAAACGGAAAGCCACCATGTGGGGATAGAGAATATTGCTAAACGCCTGAGCAATTTTTATGGCGAAGACTATGTATTCAGGTATTATCAGGATCCGTTAAACCGGTATATTACAGAAATTGATGTAAATATTGTTAATCCAATGGCCAGGTTAAACCGCTAGCGGGCCATTGCATTTTGACGCTGAATTTCTTTTAAAAGAAAATAATACATTACCATTTCATGTGTGCGCTGATCTTTATTAAACAGCCTGTTAACATGCATGTGCATTAAATCGCTAAACAGCTTTCCTTGCATTGGAGGATCGCACTGCTTCAGAATATGAATTAACGATGCCGATAATGCGTTGAATTTTTGTTGCTGATTTTCATTTAACCCACCAAACGGGGCTTTTTTGAATTCCTGATACTGGTTGTTCAGCTGTTTAAAGTCAGCAGCCTCTAAATGATGTTCGCGGTTAAATGCATCGGAAATTCCGCCAACCAATTTAAACAGACTTGTCCTGTCTATTATTTTTGAAGTTCCCAGAGTTGATACCAAAGCAGCACACAACTTATATTTATCGAAATGATCGGGTTGAGTTTCAAAAAGTGATAGCACAAAATCGCTATCCACTGCGAAATGCTTTTCTACATCCTCCATTTTATCACTTCCGTAACGTTCCAGTTCGCGTTTATAGGTTTTAATCTGCACATCAGATACCAGGCCACTGTTTAAAAGTCCGGCCAGATCTGTCATCAGGTCTGAAATGAGTTGCTGTGCTTTAAGTTCATCATTTAATTGCAACCTGAAACGGATGTGATTTCCATTTTCGTTATACCGGATAAAAAACCAGTTTTTGATATCAGCTTCATGCTTTTCCAGGTAAGGCGCAATAATTTCGGCCAAAACCTGATCTGACCGTTGCTGGTGTGTATAAATTTCGAAATACAACCATTCTTTACCCGGCGGGAAAAAACGGGTTACTGCTGCAGACTTGCTCCTGCTTGTAATTCCGGCATAGCGCTGCTGGTTATGTGTAAGACTTAAAATAAACTGGGCAATATAAGGTTGCGATTTTTCATCAACCACTGTACTTTGCTGAGGGAAAGTAATCTCTTCTACATAAATACTGCTTTGTTTTTGCATGTACTGCAAAAAAGCGGTTAAGTCTTCATCGCTATCGAGTTCGAAACATAATGTCTGATCGGAAACACCTGTCCTAAAGTAAGGGCTCACCCCAACTGTTTTAAGATATTCCCGGCAGTTGGTAACAGGCAAAAACTTTTTGTCAGGCCCCAACAGTTTTTCCTTTTGGATTTTCCACTTGTTGTTGCTTAAAACAATATTCTGGAATTGCAGGCGCGGATAGTAATCCAGATCAGGGAATATGCTATCGAGCGGTAGGGAAAGGTTGCTCTGTAAACCCTGATACTGCAGATCGCACAGCAACCTGAATACAGAAAGATCTGATCGGGAATAGTTATAAGCCGAGGCTAAGCGTGGCACCAGGCGCTTATTTAGCTGTTTAGAACGTAAAATTATTTCATTCCCCCGCACAGCAAGCTGAATATCGTTTAAGGTTAACGGAGCAACTGAGGTATCGAAATTCAGGATAGCTAACTGGTGATCATAAATCAGTTTCCGGCGGTTTACATTATCAACATTGGTTTCGACCATATAGGCCACATCAAAAAACAAAACATCGGGGTTAGCCTCCTGTTCTATTCGGGCAATGCTTCTGGTATAATCTTCAACAGCTGCGCTGGCCATGGTAAACCGTCCTGTTAGGGCATTCGAAGTTGCACCACCAATCTGTTCGGCAAAAATAAGATCGTCCTGAACAGACATAATCATACTTAGCGAATTGGGCAAAAGCAAAGGCTTTTCGTTAGGTGTAAATGAAAGTTTATTCAAAAAAACAGTTTTACCTTTTTCAAAGCCCTGCGGAGAGAGGTTTGTACCCAACAAGGTTTTAATCTGTTCGCCTTCGGTTGCTTTTTTTGAGGGTTTGTTATTTAGCCTGGCGATAAAATCGTCGTTTTGCCCCGCCTGTTCAAGCTCATCATAACCTACGCCCATTTCAGGATCTAAAGCTACCAATAGCGGAATTTCCTGATCTTCGAATTTCTTTTTAAAACGTGTGGTAAACTGCCCAAGGGCGCCTTGCTCTTTAGCAGGTAAAATATCCTGCATTAATCTGGCTAATGCCGGAATGGACTGAAGTAAACGTTCTTCCAGATTTCCAGACTGGACCTCGCGTTGTGCCAGAAGGTATTTTGGCAGATTTGCAGTATCAGTAAGGCCAATGCGCTCAAAATAATCGGCACCAATTATGTTCGGATCGTAATTGGTAAACAGGAGCTGCAGATCGTGCATATCCTGCAATAAACCAAATAGTCCATCAAGTTCTGTGTCTTTCAGTTCGAGGGTTTTAACCAGATCGTTAACGCGGATTGGGGCTAAACAAGCATCTAAAATCTGTTTTACAGTATTATCGTAGTCAAGTTCTGCCAGTTCGAACACTCCATCGGCACAAGCAATATATCGAATGCTATCTGGCGTTAAATAATAACTGCTATTGCTAAAAAGCATGCAGTTTTTTTTGAATAGTTCGGTAAGTTGAAACCGGATGTTATTTTTATGTGGCCAATCTACCAGCTTACGTAGCTGTAATGCTTCCTGAATAACTATAGCGCTACCCACTGGCTTAATGGCATTATTTAAGATGCTAAAACTGGCAAAGGTACCATAAGGGGTTGCCCGGAACTTAGATCTGTTAAAGTATTTCCAGATGGTGAACTGGATCTTCGGTGGAAGACCTGCCAATTCGTTTGCCTTTACCTCTTTTATGGTTTCGTAAAAGGCAGCAGAAGAAATGGAAATGGCTTCTTTTAATTCTTCCCAACAATCAGCAAGTTCTGCCTGATATGAAAATTTAGGTGTTCTAAAAATTACTGTTGGTTGGATTTGAAGTTTCATTGTTTTTAAATGGCAGGCGGAAAATTACAAAGATTAATTTAAAAGGGTGGCTATAAAAACAAAAAAGCCATCTCCTAAAAAGAAGATGGCTCACCGGGATGCTAATTTTATTATTTTTTGGTTACTTTAAATTCTGTTCTTCTGTTTTTCGCCCTGCCTTCGGGGTTATCTTTTTTCTTGCGTTTTACCACTATTTCGTTTGGAGCAATCGGCATCGATTCGCCATAACCTTTAGAAGTCATCCGTGATGCGGCAATACCTTTACTCTCCAGATAATCAACACATGACTTGGCCCTTCTGTTTGATAGATCGAGATTATACTCGTCGGTTCCGATATTATCGGTGTGCGAGCCCAATTCGATTTCCATTTCCGGATTGTCTTCCATAATCGGGATTAAGAAATCGAGTACTTTTTTAGAAGGCTCGGTAAGCTCTGCACTGTTAAACTCGTAATACACATTATCCAAAGCCATTGGTATACCCAGTTTGAAAGGGCTTAAGCAATAATCTTTATAAATTAAGGTATCGGCTTTAGCCAGTTCTTCGTAAGGGTAATTACGGGTAATGGCGAAGTAATTGTCTTTGGCAAAAAGTAATTTAATTGGTCTTTTCGAATCTACTTTAAACCTGTAAACCCCATCTGTACCTGTAGTATATTTTTGCGGGCCTTCTGCATTGGTTAAGGTTACTGCTGCATCTGCCAAAGGTGCTTTGGTTTTACAATCGGTTAAAATGCCCGAAATAGAAAGGTATTCTTTTTTAACCTCGAAAAGCTCTAAACAGCACGATGATTCGCGATCGGAGCTGATATAACCTCTCGTTCCACTGTCATCAATTGCAGTGAAATAAAGATCGTCTTTTGATGAGTTGAAAGGATAGCCTAAATTTTTTGGTGTTGACCAGGTAATCAAATCGCCTTCCGACTCGAAAAAGTCGAGGCCACCGAAACCAATTCTGCCATCGGTACTAAACAAAAGTTTTTTGGTTAAACTGTTGTAATAAGGCGCGCGCTCATCATCTGCGGTATTAATTGCCGGACCAAAGTTTACGGCCTGGCCTAAAGACCCATCTTCGCGGATGGCACAGTACCATAAATCGAATTTACCATAACCTCCACTCCTATCCGATGAGAATAGCAGGAACTTACCATCGCTGGTTACAAAAGGTTGAGCTGAATTAAAATCTTTACTGTTTACCTGCAAACCAACAGGTTGTGGATCTGACCACTTATCGCCTGTTTTTTTCGAACTGTAAATGCCATATTTTTCTTTGTCCTTCCAGGCAGTAAAATAAGCTACAGTTCCGTTAGGCGAAAAAGCCGGCGCAGCGATTTCTACATTTTTAGGGAAATTGATATCCACCATTTTAACGGCAATATCGCTACCGTTCAATTCTCCTTTAGCAGTATAAATGTTATTGATGAAAGGGTTACTTTTGGTCGAAACCTGAACATCACCTGCATCGGTTTTAACTAAATCGCGTTTACTAGCTACTGCAATAGGGCGCGAAGAAGTAAAATAAAACTCATTGTTCAGTTTAACAGGTGCATAGTTAGAACCCAAACCGTTTAAATTAGCGGGTAACTTTTTTACCTGTACCATACGGGGAAAACGCATTTCTTCAATGGCAAAATTGCATGATTCAATTTCTTTCTGTGCTTCTTTGGCCAGTGCATCGCCAGGATTTCTCTGAATATACTGTTGAAAGGCATCGATAGCGAGATTGAACTTTTTGTTAGCACGTAAACTTTCTGCGTAGTAAAAAAGGGCCTTCCTATATTTGGTATTGGAAAAAGTAATGGCTACGGCATAGTACTTTTCTGCCTCATTATATTCACGGTATAAACGGCTCGATTCGGCCAGGTTATAAACCGATCCTTCGTAGTCTTCTATCGCTCTATTATCGGAAGTAGAATTTCTTTCTTTACCATAGGGTAAAATTGCGTATGTAGTATCTCCCGTAATTTTTAAGGCTCTTTTATAAAATGTAGAGGCCGCATAGTAATCCTTATTTTCAAAATAGGTATCGGCAACTTTTTTATAATTTACCACAAACTGTGCGTTTGCATAACTGCCAAATGCCACTAGCAAAAAGAGTAATATTTTTTTCATCTTTCTAAATTTGGTTTCAACGGTGATGAAGCTATCATGGTTCGAAAACCATGATGATTTCATCAGAATAATTATAAGCGTGGACAAAAGAAGTTTGGACCGATGATTCCGTTGCGGCCGATTAGCGAAATGGATAATTCTAAACCGCCGTTGCTATTTGATGCACGGTTAAAAGTAGAGGTATTGACATCGTAACTCAAGCCAAAAACCATGTTTTTTAACTGTAAGCCAACAAAAGCAATTGCAGCATCTTTGGCGCGGTAGTTACCGCCAAACAAAACATTTGCCGATGGATTAACATTTAACTGTGCATAAGCACCTAACGAAACCTCATTTGTATTTCCCTGATACATTACCAAAGCATTTGGTACAATATCCAACAATTGCGAAGCACGGATTCTGGCACCACCATGTGCAATAACACGAACAGGGATTCTTGAATTACTACCCGAAAAGCGATCCATTGGGCGGGTTAAATGTGCAGCACTGGCGCCCAGGAAAACGTTTACACTTTTATTTGGATTACCATCAAAAAACATCACACCAGCATTAACATCAGGCACTAAAGAAGATTGTGACGATAATGTTTCGCCACTCATCATACCACCATCGTAGCCCGAAATTGGGTTAAACTGGTTACCAAACCTGGCTTGCGAGAAATCGAAACTGCGGTTAATGATTCCAGCCTGTAAGCCGAAACTGATCATCTGCAAACCTTCGGCACCAAAGCGTAAACGGTACGATCCGGAAACGAGCGCAGTGAGGTAGTTAAAATCGAGCTCCCCTGCCCTTTGGTTCATTACTGTTGCACCAAAAGCAAAGTTCTTTTTAGGCGCTATATCAAACGAGGCACCTCCGGTTAAGAAAGAACTGTTTAACGCACTCCACTGTTGCTTAAAATTTACCGAACCGCGGTAATCGCCATCAATTACCCCAGTTAAGGCTGGGTTCAGCCATAACGGGTAAGCATAATATTGTGAAAAATGCGGATCGGTTTGTGCAAAGGATTTTGCTGTACACAGCAGTAATCCGAACATTGCAACATATATTTTTAAAGCCGATAATATTTTCATGGTCTATGATTTTATCTGTTTATTATTAATCCTCTTCTTATCTAATCAGCGTTACTGTTCCTTTTTTCAGGGTGGTTGTTCCATCGTTAAAGGTTACCTCAACCATGTACACGTAAACTCCAATTGGCTGGTTAACTCCTTTAAAGGTTCCGTCCCATCCGTTTGCCACGTTATCTGACTGGAATATTAACTGTCCCCACTGGGTGTAAATGCTCATTTTAGCACTTGCAATGGTATTGCCATAGATTAGGAATACATCATTTTTACCATCGTTATTTGGCGTAAATGCATTTGGTATGTACACCTGGTTTCCAAGCGGATTAGCTGCTTTGCCGGTAACCGGAGTAGAGTTTGCACTGGTTTGGCAATCTAACTGACCTTTTGCTCTTACCACAATGGTAACACTTTGATCAGGTTTTAAGCCCAGGGCTGTATAGCTGGTTCCTGTTGATCCACTTGTTGGGCTAATCCATGTTAAGCCATTATCAAGCGAAACTTCGTAACCTGTTGCATTTGCAACCGCAGCCCAGCCAAATGTTACACTATTAGGTGTAGTGCTTTGTACTACCACCACTGGTTTATCGAGCACCGGAAGTACATTTACTGTAACCGCTGTCCGGCTAGGACTAGCACAGCCACCTACCGCAATACTTTCTACGTAGTAAATAGTTGTAGCGTTTAATGCAGGCGTGGTAAAAGTGATACCCTCGGCCAACACTGTACCACCAGAGCTTGCAGCGTACCATCTGTAAACTATTCCTGTTACCGGATTGTTCACCGTTAATATGGTTGAGCTACCTGCGCAAAGTGTTCCGTTTGCTGCTGTTACCGATGCAGGTGCAACTGGTACTTGCAAGGCGGTAACATTTACCGGCGTTCTTGATGCAGATGTACAGGTTCCGTTGGCACCTTCTACATAGTAAGTTGCGTTCGCATTCACGGCCGGAGTAGTAAAGTTAACTCCGGTTCCTACTGGCGATCCACCGGTTGAAGCCGTGTACCAATTGTAAGTAACTCCTGTTTGTGGGTTGCTAACCGTTAATACTGCCGGACTTCCGGTACAAACACTTACCGATGATGAAGCCACTGTAGGAACAGCTGGTTTTGCATTAACGGTAATCGTTACTTTAACCCTGCCACCATTGTTGGTACAGCCACCTGTTCCGGTTGCAATTACATAGAAATCGGTTGTGGCGGTAAGTGCCGTTGTGTTAAATGTGGTACCTGAGAATAACAGGTTGCCACCGGTTGCAGCATCATACCATTGGTAAGTTACCCCTGGCTGAATGTTAGTGATGGTTAAAGTTGCCGCATCGCCCGCGCAAATACCACCTGCAGGAGCTGATACTGTTGGCGTAGTTGGTGTGGCGTTCACTACAACATTCACTGATCTTGCCGTAGCAGCAGAGTTCTCACATTTGTTATCGCCTTTAACGGTTACATAATAAGTGGTATTGGTGCTTAATGCCGGCGATACAAATACCGGTCCGGTAAACACTACGGTAGTTAAGGCTGCATCACTGTACCAGGTAAATACCGGGTTAGTAACAGTGGTGCTGGTTGCGGCTAAAGTTGCTGCTGTATTGGCACAAACTGAGGTAGAACCATTTACGGTAATATCCGTTGCTACTGCAATTGGGTTAACCGTAACCGTTACGGCTTTGGCATTAGCCGCACTGTTTTCGCATTTATTGCTGCCTTTAACCGTTACATAATAAGTTGTAGTAGTGGTTAAGTTTGGCGTGGTAAATATCGGGCCTGTAAATGCTACACTGGTTAGTGAGGCATCGTTGTACCAGGTAAATACCGGACTGGTAACCGTGGTAGAACTGGCGTTGATTACTACCGAACCAGAACCACAGATTTTAGCCGGGGTTGATAAGGTAATATCGGCAGCAGTTGCAGCCGCATTTACATTTACGGTTACTACTTTCACTGTAATTTTTGAATTTTCACATTTGTTATCGCCCCTAACCGTAACGTAGTAAGTAGTGGTTGCAGTTAATGCTGGTGTAACAAACGATGTACCTACATAAGCTACCGATGTTAAATTGGCATCGTTATACCAGGTAAAGGTTGGATTGGTAACTGTAGTAGTACTGGCTACCAAGGTAGTATTAGAACCTGAACAGATAGTAGCATTGGCTGCCGTAATATCGGCTGCTGTAGCTACAGGATTTACTGTAATGGTAATCACCCTTGCTGTACCTGGTGCATTTTCGCATTTATTATCACCCTTAACCGTTACGTAATAAGTAGTCGTGCTGTTTAAGGCTGGAGTGGTATAATTTGCACCGATGAAACTTACATTGGTTAAAGCAGCATCGCTGTACCAGGTAAACACCGGATTGGTAACTGTTGGAGAGGTTGCACTCAACACAGCCGATGATCCGGCACAAGCCACAGTACTTCCATTAAGGATAATATCGGTTGAGGTTGCCAAAGGATTAACTGTAACCGTTACTACCTTTGCATCTGCTGCACCGTTTTCGCACTTATTGGCACCTTTAACGGTTACATAATAACTCGTAGTAGCCGTTAAGCCGTTTACCGTAAATGTTGGACCTGTAAACACTACACTTGTTAGTGAAGCATCGCTGTACCAGGTAAATACCGGTTGCGTTACTGTTGTGCTCGAAGCCATCAACATTACGGTAGTACCAGAACAGATACGGGCATTGCTCACTGCAATATCGGCAGCGGTAGCAAACTCTTTAACTGTTACCGTAACCACTTTAGCGTTAGCCGGTAAATTCTCACATTTATTATCGCCCCTTACAGTTACATAGTAAGTAGTAGTTGCGTTTAATGCCGGTGTAGTAAAGCTTGCACCTACATAAGCCACTGTTGTTAATGCTGCATCACTGTACCAGGTAAATACCGGGTTAATTACAGTTGTTGTCGAAGCAGACAGTGCTGCTGTAGATCCTTTACAGATTGAAGTTATACCGTTAATAGCAATATCCGAATCTGTAGCTTGTGGATTAACAGTAATTGTAATCGATTTTGCTGTAGCAGCTGTATTCTCGCACTTGTTATCGCCTTTTACAGTTACATAATAAGTGGTAGTTGCATTAAGTGCAGGCGTAATAAAGCTTGCACCTGTGTTTACAACCGTAGTTAATGCTGCATCGCTGTACCAGGTAAATATTGGGTTGGTAACCGTAGTGCTGCTAGCCGTTAAGGTTACTGTAGAACCACCGCAAATGGTGCTTGTTCCAGCTAAATTAATATCAGTCGGACCAGCAACCGGGTTAACGGTAACGGTAACCTCTTTTGCATTACCTGGGGCATTTGCACATTTATTTGTACCGCTAACGGTAACATAGTATTTAGTGGTAACCGTAATGGCTGGTGTGTTAAATACCGCGCCCACATTAACCACTTGTGTTAAGGCAGCATCGCTGTACCAGGTAAACACCGGACTGGTTACTGTTGTGCTGGCAGCAGTTAATACTGCCGTACCCGAAGCACACAATGATGTTGTTCCGGTTACAGTTAAATCGGCAGCAGTTGCTGAAGGATTAACCGTAATAGAAACTTTGGTACGGGTTGGGTTGGTACAACCCGCTCCGCTTACAGCTTCTACATAATAATCGTGCGGACCAACTGCAAGAGATGCAGGAGTAGTAAAGCTGCTGTTGTTTGTAACCAGCATGTTTCCAGCTACAGCGGCATCGTACCAATTATAGGTAATACCTGCAACAGCCTGAACACTTAAGGTTGCAGGTGTGCCGATACAAGTTGTAGCCGGGTTAGTAGTTGAAGCAATTGGAGGTGCTGCCGGAGGCAATATGGTTACAACCACTTTGGCGCCAACAGTTTCGCAACCATTAGCTGTTGCTGTTACCGAATAAGTATAAGTACCAGCAGTTAATGTCGGATCGGTGGTGAAAGTTGCACCATCTTTTCCGGCCTGGTAAGTTGAACCTAAGTACCATTTGTACACTACACCCGCCTGTGGATTCTGCACACCTAAGGTGGCCGATGAGCCCTGACACGCAGTTGCTGTAGCTGATGTTACTGTAGGTGTAGTAATTACACGTTGTGCATAATCTAAATTAACTGAAGTTAATGCACCCAATAAACCTGAGCTCAATCGCAGTTCTACACCGTCGAATTTACTGGTTGGAACAAAGCTTAATATAGCTGAAGTTCCACCTGCTAATAATTTTAAGCTGATTAAAGGATTAGATACCGAAACTGCATCGTTGTTGCTGGTGGTTCCCTGGAAAGTAGTTACCGTTAAGTTTGGCAATACTGCAACTGAAAGCAATGTGCCAGGGGTAGTAATTTTCACTCTTAAGGTATCGCCTACATTCGATAGTCCGGTAAAACCAACCTGATGATAAACAGACGCACCTAACAGACCTGCCGGGATAACCAGGCTCGATCCTGTATTCACATCATTATCAACCGCATAAGTTGGGTTGAAAACACCCGCTAAAACAGCCACACCTGTTACACCGCTGGCCACAGTTGTTGTTGCAGCACCGCAAGGGGTAGTAACTGGTGTACCGTTAGGAATAACCGTAACGGTAACAGTGGCTCTGCTGGTAGCTGTACAACCACCTGCAACAGTTGCCTCTACATAATAAGTTGTAGTAGCCGTTAATTGTGGCGTTACAAAAGTTTCGCCGGTAAATACAGGTACTACTCCATTTGCAGTTGTGTACCAGTTAATGGTTGCACCTGCTGTGCTCGAAGTTGCTTTTAATACAGCAACTGAGCCTTCGCTGATGGTGATCGATGGCGGCGTAATTACCGGAATATCTATCGTACCCAGTACAATCTTACCTTCAGTTCTGGTTGATGAAGTACCACAGCTATTTACCGCAGCAACAAAATAGCTGGTATTTGCAGTAATTAATGGCGTGGTAAAGTTATCGCCGGTAAATAATACCGTATTCGATGTTGCACTATCATACCAGTTATAAGTTGTACCTACAACCGGATTTTTAACCTGGAAGGTAACCGAGGTATTCGGACAGGTATTTACCAGCGTCGAAAGTAGATCAGGTGTTACCGGAGCTGGGTTAGTAGTGATATTAACCACTGTTTTGTAGCTCACACAACCCGTTGGAGAAACTGCGGCAACATAGAATTTAGTATCGCCTGTTAAAACCGGAGTGGTAAATATAATGCCATCTTTACCAGTCAAATAAGTACCGGTAGCATCGTACCATCTGTAGGTTAAGCCTGCCGATGGATTACTTACCTGCAATTGGGTTGTAGCGCCCACACAAGCTGTAACATTAGCCGCAGTTACTGTTGGTGCAACCAATATCCGTTGTGCATAATTTAAGTTTATTGAGGTTAAGGCACCCAATATTCCAGAGTTTAATCTAACTTCTACACCATCAAACACTGTTGTTGGCGCAAAAGTGACTAAAGCCTGTGTATTACCGCTTAACAATTGAATATTTAGTACGTTATCGTTCAACAATTTCGAATCGCCATTGCTGTTGCTGCCAACAAACGTAGTGATTGATGCATTGCCCAATAACGAAAGTGATAATAGTTTGCCTGGCGATGATACCAATACACGTACGGTATCGCCAACGCTGGATAATGAACCAAAACCAACTCTTTGGTAAACTGATGCGCCTAAAACACCTACCGGCATTACCAGTGATGAAGCAGTCTGCGTATCGTTATCGATAGCCAATGTAGGGTTAAACACACCTGATAATAAAGCTACACCAGTAACACCGTTAACCTGAGTGGTTGCAGCCTCGCATGGAACCGGATTTGGAGATCCGTTGCCATCAACCGTAATGGTAATCTGTACACGCGTAGCCGATGCACAACCATTGGTTGAAACCGATTCTACGTAGTAGGTTGTGGTTGCCATTAATGGCGGTGTTACATAAGTAGCACCTGTATATACCGGCGTAGTAGCTGCTGCTGAAGTATACCAGTTAAATGTATTGGTTGCATCAGCCGAAGTTGCGGTTAAAATAGCAGTCTGACCAGCACTTACTGTTGATGAGCTGGCAGTTACTACTGGTAATCCCGGACGAGGGTTTACCGATACCGCAGCCGCAGCACGTGCAGCACTGGTACAGTTACCCTGCGATGCTTCTACATAATAAGTAGTAGCGGTAGTTAAAGCTGGTGTTTGGAAAACTGCACCTGTAAATACCAGGTTACCCGCTACAGCCGCATCGTACCATTTGTAAGTTATTGCAGCATCTGGGTTAGCAACCGATAAAGTTGCCGAAGAACCTTCACAAACATTTACAATAGTAGCCAATACTGGTGTTGGAAGCGCTGGTGTTACCGTTACAGTTACCGGAACACGTGTTGGATTTGGACAAGTACCTTTGCTTACTTCAATGTAGTAAGTAGTAGTGGCTGTTAAGGCTGGTGTAGTAAAGGTTTCGCCATCACCTAGTTTAGTGCCGCCTGTTGGAGCATCGTACCAGGCCAGTGTAGTACCACCATTTGCAGTTGCTGCCAATGAAGCCGTACTACCCGCACAAATGGTTTGTGAGCCAGCGGTTATAGTTGGGTTAGGATATACAACTGTAGCGCCGTACACATCCAGGCTGGTTACAGCCGAAACCAATCCGCCGAAGCTAACCTGTACCCTATCGTAAACGCCACCCGCAGCTAAAGTTGCAGCGAAGCGATTACCCGAAAGTAATTGAAGATTTAATAATGATGAATTAAGCTGAACCGTTCTAACTACTGTAGTTCCGTTCATAATATTTACGGTAACATTACCTAAGGCCGTTAAATCTAGTAGGCCACCTGGCAAGGCTAAGTCTAAACGTACACTATCGGTAGCTACCCCGGCCGATGGGAATATTAATTGTTGGTAACCCGAAGCACCAACACCTACCGCAAGTGATATTCTGGTAAAGTTGCTCGCATCAGCATCGGTAGAGTTTCCTGCACCGGTAATTCCGCACAGTAAACAAATCCCGTTAATACCCGAGTTTTGTGCGTTTGCAGCATTACAAGCTGTTCCACCGCCACCATTTAAAACAGTAACGGTTACCGCTACGCGGCTTGCGCTCTTACAACCATTGCTGCTGGTTGTTTCTACGTAGTAAGTTGTATTGGTAGTTAAGGCCGGAGTAGTAAACGAAGTACCTGCACCTACCTGGTTTCCACCGGTAGCGGCATCGTACCATTGAATGGTGTTACCTGCATCGGCAGTAGCCAGTAAAGTAGTAGACTGACCGCTGTTAATTACCTGGCTGTTGGTAGTAACCGTTGCCAAAGTTGCAGCAGGGTTAACCGAAACATTTACTGCAGTTCTTGAACTTACTGCAGTTCCAGATACCGCTTCTACATAAAATACAGTTGCTGAAGTAATTGCCGGGGTTACAAAAGTACCATTGTTATTGGTTGCCAATGGCGTACTTCCGGTTGAAGCATACCAGTTATAGGTTACACCTGCCTGCAGATTGCTAACACTTAAGGTAGCCGGACTGCCGGCACAAACTGTTGCTGCTGCTACCACAGGTGCATTAACCGTAACGGTTAAGCTGTAAGCCGTTGTGGCTTTGTTTCCGTTTGCATCAGTAGCCGTTAATGAAATGGTATAGTTTCCACCTAATGTTGGTGTACCTGTAATTTCTCTTGTTGCAGTATTAAAGCTTAATCCCGGAGGAAGGCCTGTTGCTAAATACGTATATGGTGCAGTACCGCCTGTTACAGCTGGTAAAGTTTGCGTTGGATAGGCTGTACCTACCACACCGTTTGGCAAGGTTGCACCTGGTAATGATAATACACCAATTACTTTTAATGCATAGGTATTACTTGCAGTTCTGCCCTCGCTATCCGTAACGGTAACACCAACCGAATAATTTCCGGCTTGTGTAGGTGTACCAGAAATGGTTCTTGTAGCAGGATCAAAAGTTAAGCCGGCTGGTAAATTCGCACCTACGTAAGTATATGGACCAACGCCACCTGTTGCTGCTGGTAAAGTTTGAGTGGCATAAACTGTTCCCTCTGTTCCATCAGGCAGGGTTGCTGCTGGCAACAATAGCGGATTAACCACCGTAATGCTATAGTTGGTTGTTACTGTTTTTCCATCAGCATCGGTAACCGTTACCGGCACTGTGAAAGTTCCGGCGGTTGTTGGAGTACCGGTGATTTCTCTTGTTGCAGGGTTAAAGGTTAATCCGGCAGGAAGACCAGTAGCGGCATAAGTGTATGGCGATGAGCCGCCAGTTGCCGATGGAATAGTTTGTGTTGGATAAACCGTTCCGGTAGTTCCGTTAGCTAAAGTTGCTGCAGGTAATACCAGCGGATCGGTTACTTTTAAGGTATAACTTGAAGTAATGGTATTGCCATTGGCATCAGTTACAGTAACCGGTATAGTAAAGGTTCCAATTTGTGTTGGCGTACCTGTAATTTCTCTTGTGGCAGGGTTAAAGGTTAAACCCGGAGGCAAACCTGTGGCCGAATAATTATATGGACCCGTGCCACCTGTTGCAGCCGGAATTCCGTTTGTGGTATAGGCTGTACCTGTTACGCCATTAGGCAATGCTCCAGGAGCTAATGCCAGCGCAGGTGTTACTGTTAAGGCGAAAGTAGCTGTTGCCGTACAATTTTTGCTATCGGTAACCACCACATCAAAAGTTGGGTTGCCCGTAGCAGCTGGTGTTCCGCTTACTAAACCACCTGGCGATAAGGTTAAACCAGCTGGCAAAGTACTGCCTGCTGCCAATGCATAAGTATAACCTGGTGTACCACCTGTTGCAACCGGAAGCTGTTTGCTGTAAGCCGATGCAATTGTAGCATTGGTTAAAGTGGTGCCTGCAAATACAATTGCCGGGTTAACCGTTACGGTAACCGGTACTCTGGTTGTATTTGAGCAACTGCCTTTGCTTACCTGTACATAATAAGTAGTGGTAGTGGTTAAAGCCGGAGTAGTAAAATTTGCTCCGGTACCAACCTGTGTGCCACCTGTTGGTGCATCGAACCAGGCTAAAGTAGTACCACCGTTTGCTGTTGCACTTAATGCTGCAGTACCACCCGAGCAAATAGTTTGTGCCCCCGAAATAAAGGTCGGGTTCGGATAAACTACAGTCGCTCCATAAATATCTAAACTGCTTAATGCCGAAACTACGGCACCGAAGCTTACCTGTACCCTATCGTATACGCCACCCGCTGCAACAGTTGCCGCAAAACGGTTAGCCGATAAAAGCTGAAGGTTTAATAATGATGAACTGATTTGTGTAGTTTTTACTACTGTTGTACCGTTATACACCGTAACCGTAATATTGTTTAGCAAACCAACATCGGCAAGGCCGCTTGGTAAAGCCAAATCTAAACGGATGCTATCGGTAGCTACACCAGCCGCAGGGAAAATTAACTGTTGGTAACCTGTTGCACCTACACCTACTGCTAGATTGATTCTGGTAAAGTTAGTTGCATCGGCATCAGTAGAATTTCCGGCACCGGTAATTCCGCACAATAAACAAACGCCGTTTATACCCGAATTTTGTGAGTTTGCCGCGTTACATGCAGTTGCACCACCACCGTTAATTACGGTAACGGTTACTGCTACACGACTCGCGCTTTTACAACCGCTTGAACTGGTTGTTTCAATATAATAAGTTTTAGATGCTGTTAAAGCAGGCGTTGTGAACGAGTTTCCGGTTCCAACCTGTGTTCCGGCTGTTGGGGCATCAAACCAGGCAATGGTATTGCCGGCATCGGCTGTTGCAGTTAATGTTGTGCTTTGGCCCGAATTGATATTCTGATTATTGGTAGTTACTGTTGCCAGCGTAGCCGGTGGATTAACCGAAACCGAAACGGACGTTCTTGTACTTACTGCTGTTCCGGAAACGGCTTCAACGTAAAATACAGTTGCGGCATTTACTGCTGGTGTTACAAAAGTACCGTTATTATTGGTAGCTAGTGGTGTACTACCTGTTGAAGCGTACCAGTTATAGGTTACGCCCGGCTGTAAATTGCTTACCGTTAAAGTAGCAGTACTACCCGAACATACCGTAGCAGAAGCTACAACCGGTGCATTCACACCAACAGTTATGGCATAAGTTGTAGTGGCTTTGTTTCCGTTGGCATCTGTTGCCGTTAATGCTACGTTATAAGTACCGCCTTGTGTTGGTGTTCCACTAATTTCTCTCGTGGCTGGATTAAATGTTAATCCCGGAGGCAGATTGGTTGCCGCATAAGTATAAGGAGCAGTACCACCTGTTACAGCTGGTAAAGTTTGTGTCGGATAGGTTGTACCCACCACACCATTAGGTAAAGTTTTGGTTGGCAAGCTTAATGTTCCGTTTACTTTAATCGGATAGGTATTGCTTGCTGTTGTATTCTGGCTGTCGGTAACGGTAACACTAATGGCATAATTACCTGCCTGTGTTGGTGTACCGGTAAGCTCTCTTGTTGCCGGGTTGAATGTTAAGCCTGCCGGAAGATCGGTAGCTACATAAGCATACGGACCAACACCGCCTGTTGCTGCCGGCAAAGTTTGCGTAGCATAAACCGCTCCCTCCGTTCCATCAGGCAAAGTAGCTGCAGGTAACAATAAAGGATTGTTAACCGTAATACTGTAATTGGTGGTTACGGTTTTACCATCAGCATCAGTTACAGTAACAGGCACAGTATAAATACCGGCAGTTGTTGGCGTACCCGTAATGGCCCTGGTTGATGGATTAAAGGTTAAACCCGGAGGAAGTCCTGTTGCCGAATAAGTATAAGGCGTAGTACCTCCCGTTGCAGCAGGTATAACCTGCGTAGTATATGGTGTCCCGGTAGTTCCGTTAGCCAATGTTGCTGCCGGTAAAATTAACGGATCAGTAATTTTTAGGGTATAGTTTGAAGTAAGCGTATTGCCGTTGGCATCAACAACCGTAACCGGAATGGTATAAATTCCGGGTTGGGTTGGCGTTCCGCTGATTTCTCTTGTTGCCGGATTGAAAGTTAATCCCGGAGGAACACCCGTAGCCGAATAAGTATAAGGCCCTGTTCCGCCTGTTGCAGCAGGAATGGTTTGTGTGGTATATACTGTTCCGGTTACACCTTCTGGCAAAGCACCTGGTGTAAGGGCTAAAGTTGCAGTAACAGTTAAAGTATAAGTTGCAGTTGCGGTACAGTTTTTAGTATCTTTTGCTACAACAGAAAAAGTGTAGGTATTCGGCACACTTGGTGTTCCGGTTATTGCACCACTTGCCGATAAACTTAAACCAGCGGGCAAAGTACTGCCGGCTGCTAAGGCATAGGTATAACCTGGTGTACCACCTGTGGCCACATCCAGTTGTTTAGCATAGGCAAAGCCTGCAGTGGCATTGGTTAAGGTCGATCCGTTAAAAATAATCTGCGGGTTTACCGTAATTACAACTGGTACCCTAACCGACTCTGCAGTACAACCTACCCTGCGGGCCGAAACATAATAAGTTTTATTTGCAGTTAAGGCCGGTGTGGTAAAAGTACCGTTATATGCAACCGTTTGTAAGGCAGTTCCTCCTTCTATCGCATCGTACCAGATCAGTTCGTTTGCGCTTAGTGTAGTTGCCTGTAAAGCAACAGGTGTATTGTAACATGCAGCTATGGCATTACTTGCCGGAGCTGTAAAAGTAGGCCTGCCCGCCGAACGGGTTACCCCATAAACCTGAATGGTTTGTGTAAGGTTTAAGTTAACCAACGAACCAAGGGTAACTTTTACCCGGTCGAAAACAATATTTGAACCAGGCGTGAATGGAATGGATGCCGGCTGACCGCTGTTTAACAGTCCCAGTAAATCTAAGCTTAACAAAGCCGGATCAACCGTTGAAGTATAAACCTGCTGGTTGCCGTTATAGGCAGTAATTGAAATATTTTTTAAAACACCGGCATTCAATAAAGCTGGCGTAGAGCTCAGTCTAAGCGTAATATCATCGCCTACGTTTGAAGGGGTTGCAAAATAAAAATTTTGGCTAATGGATGATGCCACGCCAAGTATACCTAAACTAAGTTGAGAAAAATTATTCGGATCAGCATCAATGGCCCTTTCGCTGTTGGTAACACCTGAGCTACCCAACTGAAGCGCATCGAGCGTTATTCCTGTTCCCTCATATCCCGTGGCAAATGCCTGGGCGCAGGGATCGGTACCAGATGTATAAAATGCATAATATACCTTGGTATTGTTAGATACGCCGAGTAATACTGCATTGGTTACATCTTTTATATATACCCTATCATAAGCCTGTGTTGGCGTAATGGCTACATAAAAGAAACCATTGGCATCTTTAACCAATCGTAAATTTTCGGCAGAGAAGGCTGCAGTGCTGCTCCCGCTTAATACAGAAGTAGCACCATTTCTGGCGCCAACCTCGAAAGAGTGGTTACCCAGTACAACAGTTCCGCCTACATTGGCAAGCAAGCCACCCAGGCTCCCTCCCAGTAGCCTGTTTAATATATCTCCGTCAAAATCAAGCCTGATGTAAGAAGTAATACCTGCAGAAACTGCTGCCGGATATTTGAGTTCTAACTCACCGCTATAGCTACCTATACCAACAGCAACACCACCATAAGAATTTACGGTAGCAAAAGTGTTGTCGTTCAAAGTTGCATTTGTTGCATTATCCACACGGTTTTGTGCAGATACAGTATTTGCAAAAACTTTTGTTTGCGCATACGATTTTGAAGAGAAGAGCGTTAATAAAATGATGATTGCAACACATGTATTGCGGATTATCCCTATTCGGGACGAAAAAGTATGAGTTTTCATCATGTCAGGCGTTGTTTAGAAGACTTACTATGTTGTGGTAATGCTGCCGTTAGGTAAATGTTTTTATAGGTGCATTATATAATCATGACAAATCTAAATCTTGGACAGGTTGCTATTTCATCCATTGCTATTCATTTTCCGCAAACCCAATCCATTCATTTTATTCATAGCGAGCATTCTTCGTGAATAGATTTCCTCAATTGTGAAATTTTGATGACATTAGCGTTAGTCATCCCCATACGTTAATTCATGAATGCTAACGATCTCCTTATTGAACTTAGGAAGTTTGTCCTTATAAAATCAGGCTTGAGAAATATCGATCCTGCGCATTGTAAGATCATTTCTGAGTATGTATTTCAGGAAACCAAGAATTATGTAAGCGAAACTACCATAAAACGCTTCTTTGGCTTCGCCAATACGTTACATAAATTTTCGCTTTTTACTTTAAACAGCTTATCACAATATATCGGCTACAACGACTGGGATTCGTTTTGCAAAGACAAAGAAAATCAGACAACCTCTGTACAAAGCATCTGGCAGGATTTAAAATTAAAGACACACGCCATTACCGAAGTATCTTTAATTGCCAATAAAAATAACTCTGGCGTTCCCTTTAATGCAACCGCTAACCGCAGTTTCTTTTTTCCGGATTTCGATTATTTTTTAAAAAACAATTATCAGTTTACCACCATCAGTGCGCAGCCAGGGCAGGGCAAATCGATATTACTATCGCACATGATCGAGTATTTTTTCCTCTCAGAAAATGCTCTTTATAAAAATGATATCGTTTTAATGGTTAATTCGACCAGTATTAACACCATTATTCAAACGGGAAGCACTTTAAAAGAATGGTTTTTAAAAGAATTTAAATTTAACAGCCTTACCGAACTGATTGGCTTTTTTAAAAAGAACCCCGATAAACGCGAAGGGCGCTTTGTGATTATTGTGGATGGCATTGACGAACATTTAACCAAAAGCAATTATTTTAAAACGTTTATCGATTTTTTATATAGTATTGAAGAGAATAATTTTGTTAAACTCGTTTTCGCACTCCGAACGAATAGCTGGATTAATCTCCAGCCCGCCATTTACGGATCGGCATCGTTAACCAAATCGTGGTATACGGGTCTTTTTTACGATGACGACACCTTAAGCAACGTTCCATCTCTCAATACCGAAGAAGTACTCTATACCCTCAGCCATATCGAGAATAAAGTAATCAATAAAGCAGATGTTAGCCCTCCCCTCTTAACCCAGTTTAAAACCCCATTCTGGTTACAGATTTATTTTAAGCTTAAAGAAGAAAACCACCATCTCGAGCTCAATAATCCATTGCTTTGTTACGAACTGATTAATTATTTTCTGGAAAGACGTGTATTTCTGGCTAAGAAAAGTACCGAAAAAATATTCCTCCTTAAGAAAATAAGCGATTCTATCTCTGAAGGAAGCAAAAAACTAAGGGTATCGAAAGAAAAAATACTGAGTTATATTAACTGTTATCCCGATGCATATGAAGAACTTTTACATGCAGGTATTATTATAGAAGAAAAAAGATTAAGCACCGCCATTCCCACTGAAATTGTGCGGTTTTTGAACGATGATATTTACACCTATTTTCTGTTTATACAAATAACGGATAAGTTTGCATACAAACCCGATCAGTCATTTTTTGAATACATTTTAAACAATTTCACGGTTCAGAGCAGTCTCCGTTACCACATTTTAAACTGGTCAATCCGCTTTTGTATTAACCGCAACGAAATTGCAGCCCTCAAAAACATTTTCAGGCTGCCATTCAGCAACACCGAAAAAAACAATGCTTTTGATTTTATCTGCTACGTCTCTAAATTTGAGCTGGGCAAAACCAATTCTAACTTTAACAAGTTAAGTATTGGAATGGATTTTATCGATATTATGGCTACCGGACGGACAATGAGCCGGCTGTACAAAGAAACGGTAAAAACAATTTCTGAAAATGTACTCAATGAGGATATACAGATCATGCTGCATGTAATCGAATGCAATGTTAACCTGATCGATGTAGATAAAAATGCCCTGGCCAATACCATGCAGTCGCTTAAAAGAACTTATAAGCGGTTAAATGAGCTTTTCCCGATTAACCCCTACGATTTAATCCTTTATTTCTACAATAACCTGGCTAATAAGCCTGGCGACAGCAAAACCCTCGAAGAAAAAATTATCAGGCTTTGCCAGGATATAGATCGCAGTACACCGCGCAAAAATGAGGAAATGACTTCTGCTGAAGTTTTATCTTACCGAATGGTGTTGATTTTGCTGTTCTCTCAAAAGAGCTATGCTGAATGTCACCGTTTTATTATGGCCATATTAAGCAAGTATCCGAATCTTTTTTATTTACGCCACTCGGTATTTTCGCCTTTTCTGCTCATCCATCTGGGACAAACCTATATCAAACTCAATTATTTTAAAAAGGCACAGCGCATTATCCAGTTTGTAGATAAGATTATTACCAGCGATTATACCTATTACACGAGCTTTATACTGGCAAGCTTTAATGTTTTTAAAGCTAATTTTTACAGCGCCACACATAACTATGAGCAGGCGTTGATAGAAGCCAACATTGGACTTGAGTTAACCAGTAAAAATGATTTTAAAATGTTTGAGATTTCGCTCCTGCTCAACAAGATCGACACCTTGAAACACACTGAAGACGCCGAAGAAGTATCGAATGTAATTAAGGAACTGCTTAATTTTTTAACGGTACACAAACTTTCTATGCCTGATTATGCCAACCTGAGCGGCAGTGAATTTGAGCATACCTTTAAGATTTTAAAATCTTATCGCCGTCACCAAAACCTATAATTATTAATGGCTTAAGGTTAATTGTAAAATAAAAAATCGGTTAACTGTATGTTGCCAAATCAGTTAACCGACTCCGAAATTGAGGCTTTCGACTCAATATATTATTTAATCAGGTTGTAAAGTTCATCCAGTTTTGGCGAGAGTACAATTTCAATCCTTCTGTTTTTACTTCTTCCATCAGCATTTGCATTTGAACCCAATGGCTGGAATTCGCCTTTACCCGTAGCAGTCATCCTAACACTTTCTACCTTCTCGTTTTCAGTAAGGTAACGCACAACCGAAGTAGCCCTCAACACACTTAAATCCCAGTTATCCTTAATCTGGCCCAAGTTATTTATTTTCTGGTTATCGGTATGGCCTTCAACCGCAATATTAATTTCGGGCTGTTGTTTTAATACATTGGCCAGTTGGGTAAGGGCCTGTTTACCTTTTTCATCGATAATAATACTTCCTGACGGGAATAAGAGTTTATCGGTTAAGGACACATAAACCTTTCCGTTTTTAATTTCAACCGTTAAGCCGCTTTTGGTAAAGCCAAGTAAAGCCTGCTGTAATTTTTCTTTAAGCGCATTGGTTGCTTCATCGCGTTTACGCAGCACTTCTTCTACTTCTTTAAGGCGTTTTTCGCGGGCTGCCAGATCGCCAGATAGTTTGGTAATTTCTGATGATGAATTGCTTTTTAGTTTTTTATAATTCGCATCAACGGTGTTGTAACTGTTCTGCAAATCGCGAAGTTCTTCTGCCATCAAAGTGGTATCTTTCTTTAGCCTGTTTACTTCTTTTTCGAGGTTTTCAATTTTAATCAAACCCTCGTTAAAGGCAGTATACAGCGAATCTTTTGTACCAAGTAATGCTTTATACTTTTTAGGCGAGAGTACTACACAGGAAGTAAGCGAAGAAATAACGAGGAGAAAGGCAAAGGCAAGAAAGGTGTTTTTCATTTTTTTATTTTCAAGAGTAAGGTTATTGCGTATTGGGTATTATGTAGCAAGTATTATGTAGCAAGTATCAAGATTAAAGCTTCTAATTACTTTTTCATAATTGGTTATTGAGTATTGGTTATTAAAAACTGACAACTGCTAACTGTTTACTGCTAACTGTTAATTAACTACTGTTCAATAGCGTTTCGTAAAAATGCAACTAAAGGTTGTACGGTTTTAAAAGAACTTATCAACTTATTAACGAAATTCGGTTTAAAAAATTCTTCATCATCGATTTGCATCGTTGCTTCAAAGCTTTTTAATTTCAACAATTCAATATTCGGATCGGCCGGATCGTATCCTTTAGGGGCATTTTTAAGTGCATTATCAACTCCCAGTTTAAAGTTTTTCTTAAATTCCTTTTCGTTAATAATGGCCTTAAAGTCTTCGGCGTTATAATCGATTTCCTGTCTGATGAGTTTTAGGTGTGGCACATCCGGCATCCAGTAACCTCCGGCAACGAAGCTCTTTCCGGGTTGTATGTGCAGGTAATATCCAGGTTCGTTGCCTCCCTTTTTAGTAGAGAACCACATGCCATAGTTATTTTTATAAGGATCTTTGTTTTTACTGAAACGCACATCGCGGTAAATGCGCAAAAGCGTTTTTTTGGGGTCAGCCTCTGCCGAAAGGATTGGGTCTATTTTAGCTAGTTCGGGTATAATGGCTGCTGCCAGTGCTAAAGCATCTTCCTTTGCTGCTTCGTATACATCTTTGTTAGCTGCAAACCATTCGCGGTTATTGTTTTCAGCAACATCTTTTATAAAGTTTAAAGTTTCTTTTTTAAGCATATATCTTGAGGTTAACTGGTTAATTGTTTAATAGATAACCTAACGATTAACCGGTTTATACAATTGAAACAATTAACCATAATTACGATTAACCCATACTACTTATCGTAATACGGCTTATACTTAATATTTGGCGATAAAACGTGAAGTAATATGATCCTCGAATATCGGTAATTAAAGGGATACAGGATAAAACAGCCTGTAAAAATTACGATAAGGTAATGCCAGAAAGTATTGTCGGTAAGTGGTCCGAATATTAAATAGGTAATGAAACTGGCTATCAGCATTTCGATCACGTTCATGGCGTAACTTACGTACATGGCCGCGTAAAAATAGCCAGGCTCTATTTCAATCCGTTGTGCGCAGTGCCCGCAAATTTCTTTGGTATGCTGTATATTCCAGCCATACATGCTCCCGGTAAAAATATCTCCCCTACGGCAATGCGGACATTTACAATGCACAATGGCATAAAGTTTAGACGTAGTGCCAGACATGCTTTTAATTTAAATTAAAAGGTTCTCTTTTCATATTGAGGTGGATGTTTTTTTTACGGTATTTTTTATACCACACCACGCCCACAATCAGCGCCATTAAGTACGGAATAGATAAAAGATACAGCACCCCTGTATTTAAGCCTGCCGTTTGTGTATTACCGTTTTTAACACCTTGCTCAGCATTAATGGTACACATTGAACATTGTGCATGCACATTAGGGCTAACCGCAAACGTAAGTGCCAGTATTAACAGGATAAAAATTGCTTTCTTTTTCATGGATTACAAATATAAGCATAAACGCGTGGAGGGGTTTAAAAATTATGTCATAAAAAAGCCCCTTGCTTTTTAAGACAAGGGGCACGGGAGAGAAAGATTAAAATTTAGATTTTAACTATTTACAGTGTTCCATATATAAACGAGCTGGCATCGGCTGTTCGGTAAAGACCGCCAAGTAAACCTGCATTGGGGTTCGTGCTTGTTACCCAATCAATCCTGAAAGGGCCAGATAGCATGTAATTTGTAAGCGGCAATAACTGTGTAGCTCTTGTTACCCAGTTTGCACTATAAGCAGGTGAAGCGCCTAAAGTAATTACATCTCCAGACCTGGTATAGGTATAATCGGCAGTAGCTACAAAAGCACTTGTCCCAGAATTGTAAGAAACATATACCTGTAATGTAGAATTACCGGTTAAAGTAATAGTGGTATAATTCACTACCCTACTTGTAGAAACAAAATTACTTAGTACTGTGTTGTACACACTCGTAAAGCCAGAAGTAACCCCTGTTGGCAAGCTACCAGTAATCGAAATTTTTCTATAGGTAAAAGTAGTAGGAAAGCCAAATAACAGGGTAAGTGGTGTTAAAGGAGCGGCACTCGATTTAATAATATATTCTTTACCAGCTGAATCATAGAGTGCTAAAGTAGTGGCATCCTTCCAGGCCATCCTTGTAAAGGTGATGTTTTGATAAATCAGACCATCTCCCACAAAATCAGCACCATTTAAAGTAAATGCGAATTTACCTGTACCTGTTGCAGTTGATACCCCATCCTCCAAAATACCAGTTAAAGTAGCTCGTTTTCCTGAGGCTAGAGTGCTGCCTGTGCTTAAACTAAAAGCTACCTTTAAAAGTGTAGCACCTGATGCCACCTCAATATATGGGTATTTAACCGTTGCAAAAAAATCTTTCACTTTATTGATAGCTGTTTTATAACCACCATCAATATAAGTAGCCTTTTGTGCTGCAGAAGCTTTAACCATTTTTAAAAGCTGGCGATATTGCTTCCCGATAAAAATAATACTGTCAGCCGAAGAGCGTACATAGGTAAATTCTACATCGCTTTTAAAACCGGTTGGTTGTGTACCACCGAAAGCAGCCGGATTGGGATCGGCCAGCATTGCCAGATAATTGTAGGTATCGAAAATTAAATTGGCGCCTAAACCTGTTTTTACACGATAGGTCGAGGTTGCACTGGTAACAGCAGCATCGTCAGTTAAATCGGCATACATGCTTACATTATCTTTATCATCAAAGGTCATGTAAAAACCAAAACCCCCACCTGCAGAGGTAGATAAAGTGGCTACCCAACCGTTTGATGCAGCAGTAAGTGTATTTTTGACCTGCGCTACCGATGTTGCCATACGGTCTTCAGGCGTTTGATCGAAATCTGATACAAAAGATGATTTTTTACATCCAGAAATGATCAGTACGGTTATAAATAAATATAATATCTTTTTCATATTTTATAATGCTGTTTGACCTAATATTCCATAAAAATAATTGGTTGGGGTACCGCTTACATAGAAACCACCATAGCTGTTAAAGTTATCATTACCAATATTAGCTGGCATCCAATCGGCTATAAAATTGCTTGCTGTGAAGTAATTAATTAATGGCTGCGCACCCGCTTGAATTACGGCAGCATTTGTCCAAGGAGTTGTGGTATCTCTCGCTGTTCCGGCAGTAAACTTCGTTGCTCCGGTAGTTGCATTAAAGGTCATATTTAAGGCATACAATGCTTCTAAAGTACTTCCTGCTGAGTTGGTATAATTTAAATACAGATTAGCAGCAGTTGTAGATAAGAAATCCAAGCGAATATAATTCAGTTTCCTGTTGGCATTGCCCACGGCAGCAACTGCAGTAACAGATGCCTGGTAAGCAGTACTGAAATTAGAAGATATACCCGAAGAAGTATACACAGGATTGGATAAATCTATCGTAATATTCTTAAATAAACCTTGACCTATCCAATAAGGAAATGAAGCGGACTGATATTTATAAGTATTGCGAACAACATTTTGAACCTCTCTTTGCAATGCCCTAAAGTCGATTCCAAGGTTAATGGTAAAATACTGCACTACGCTAGCCTCTTTCGCTTTCAGCGCAATTTTACCTGCAGCCGTTGAGGCATTTGCACGGGCATCAAACCAGGCCTCGCCCAGTACCAGTAAGTGCGCGGTTGTTTCTGCAAAATCTTCTCCTGGCTGACTAGATGCATAAGGGCTAACATAACCGTTATCTCTTGCAGTTGCATCGGCCACGGTGGTCCAGGTTGCGTTATAAGTTGCCTTGGTTATAGTTTGAAAATCAGTTGGCATAGGCACAATCTGATTCAAAATGTGCGTAAACTCGTGGTGAATGGTTCGTAATTTACGTGTAACTAAATCAGCATTATTAATGTCGAAGTTGTTCAAATCGTAAATGGTTACCCTCCTGCCGGCAGAAGCTGTAGCCAGGATCATCGATCCATCACTTTGATAAGCTCCTGAGCCATACAGCACCCATTCTTTTGGCAATCTTTCTTTTACAAAGGTTTGCCCAGCCACTTTTTTATATGGAGAGATAAAGCCATCCAGCACGGTTTGCATCTGTGGCATCACTTTGTTTACATTAACAGGACTAACTACCTTATCGTAATCTTTGTAATAATCGCTGTAACGGTAAATTACATCGATATTATAGGTATCAAGAAAACTGGTTTTTAACCATTTATCCAGATCAGTCTGCGTAGAAGGGTTATCAATGTATTGCGTTAAATCAATGCTTACCGCATCTTCTTTTTTGCAAGACTGTACCGCAAGAACAAAAGTTAGTGCAGCAAATATTTTAAATATATTTTTTTTCATCGTATTTCTGATTAATTACCTTGGGTTTAATGGCACACCAGAAAGTCTGGCTTCTTCAGGTAGTTGAAACATCCTCCTGTTATCATCTGGTCCCAGTTCAATAAAGGTTTCATTACCCACTGCATCTAAAACATTGTGCTTAACGGTAAGGCGGTTACGTAAAATATCCATCCATCTGATGCCTTCTTGCAAAAAGATCGACTTTTTAGTCTCCAGGATAATTTTAATCACTGCCTCCTGAGAATCGGTAATGCTGTAAAAAGCCTTTATCTTATCTAATGTAGCAGCATCACTGGCGACATAACTTTTAACCGTTTGGCTTAACATGATATTGACATCTTTAATCGCATTATCGAACTGATTTAGGCGGGCGTATGCTTCAGCACGATTCATCAAAGCTTCATCAGTAGTTAATAATGGCGACATAATATAAGGCTGACCGGTATTTGCTATCTGATTGGTTACATAGAAAAATTCTGAGTATTTACCAGTAGTATAATTCGGCACTGTTGTATAGGCGATTTTAAAAGCATAAGCTTTACCGGTAATATTATAACCAGCCGAAAACATTTTAACCAGATTTGCACCGTATCCGTAACGGGGATAGGTACGCTGATAAGTTGAGTACTGGTTGGCCAGCAACAAATTATATTTTTGATCATCTTTGGTTAAGGCCACTTTATAATCTGCGTATGCCATTGCATTCAAAGTACTGTTAATCGGTCTGATGATGTTGGCGAAATTTTCGGTAGAGATAGCTGATGCATGATCGATTACTTTTTGCCATTCGCCTTTAAAAAGATAAAAACGTGAGGCAAAGGCATGTGCAGCTGCTGGGGTAAAATGAAATTTCGGAACACTATAAGCTGATGCTGATAATAAAGCTATCCCCTCTGTTAAATCTTTCTCGATTTTTTCGTAGGTAGACTTAACCGTTTCCCTGTCGTATTGTTTAATTACTTCAGTTTCGGGTACGGTAACATACGGAATGCCTGGTGCATCGTTGGCACCACCTATTACATATGCTTTTGCAAACAATGTAACCAGCATAAAATGAGCATATGCTCTTGCCACTAAAGCCTCACCTTTATAAGGTAATACTGCAGGGCCAAAGTTATTTTGATCTATAGCCTCCAAAGCCTGATTGGCAGCGGCAATGCCCCTATAGCAACCCGTCCAGTAATTGGTTGGTGTATTGGTGCTTGAGCCTGCTACATCCTGCCAGAAATAAGGGCGGCTGGTGATATCTGTAACAGTACCAATACCCGGTCCTTTATCTTCTGTGTTATCTGAGGCCGCCTCGGTAAAAGTTAAATAATCGTAAGCCGGATAAGCCGTGCCCACCAGCTGGGCCACTTTATCAACCGAGTTAATTTCCGTTCTGTTATCCGGATTGGTATCTAAATATTTATTACAAGATGGAGTTAACAATAAGATAGCCGATCCAAATACAAAATATTTTAGTTTATCTAATTTCATAATCTTTTATTTTTAAAATCCAACTTTTAGTGAGATCGTGTATTGTTTAGGAATAGGTAATGCAACACCACCATTGCCAAAAAATTCAGGGTCGGCACCATTTAATCTTTTATCAGAATAAAGTAAAGCGATATTATTTCCGATAAAGGAAACAGAAGCGTTTGACATGTTCAGTTTTGAAGTGAATTTTTTAGGCAGATCGTAAGTTACAGATACCTGCTTAAACCGGATAAAATCGCCTTTTGCAACCCGCTCACTCGAGAAGTTATATAAATTATACGGGTAAGCTGCCGAAATTACAGTACCTGATGTATTGGTAATAACCTTACTGGCGGTAACCGGATCCATAATTGATGGAACAGTAGTAAATGCCTCATCACCAGGTTGCATCCAGCGGTTCAACATAGATTTAGTCATAGAATAAATATCCGGGTAACCTGCAGAGAATTCCTGGGCTAACCGTACCACATTGCCAGCTGCAAAAGTAAACAATGCAGATACACTAAACTGTTTGTATCTGAACTGGTTGTAATAACCACCTGTAAAAGTTGGGTCTGTTGGCCCCTCATATTTCAGGTAACCTGTTTTAGTACTCTGTAAATTTACATAAGCACTTTTATTACCTGCATCATCAATAAAATATGGGTAACCATAATTGTGGTCTAAGCCAGCAAACTCAATAGAATATAAACCACCACGCGGATAACCTACTATTGAACCGCCAACATCACTTACCAGATCAAATATGCGTGGGGTATTTTGTAACTCGGTAATTTCATTTTTATTGAAGGCCATGTTAATCTGGGTTCTCCATTTAAAATCGCCGTTTTGAACTGGCGTACCGCCAAGAGTTAACTCCAGTCCTTTTGCTTTCATTTTACCATAATTGGCTGTTTTTGCGTATTGGCCTCCAATACCCGAAGTATTGATGGTACCAATCAGATCGTAAATATTTCGTGTATATAAATCAGCAGTAAATGATAAACGGTCTTTTAAAAAGGTTAAATCGAAACCCAGGTTAGCTTCTTTAAGTTTCTCCCAGGTTAACTCCGAATTGGCTAAGCTGGAAATATAGGTTAATGTTTCTTTCTCGGTATCGTAAGGTCTTCTGGCCAACTGGTTGTAGAATACAGCGGCTGAGTTTTTAGCATTACCAATGTTAGCCACTAAACCATAAGTTCCTCTTACCCTTGCTGATGACAATATATCATTTTTAGGCCAGAAATTTTCCTGATCTATATTCCAGGCACCAGATACGTTCCAGGTAGGCAACCATCGTGCAGTTCGGCTCTTACCCATTAAATTAGATCCATCATAACGGGTAGTAGCATTAAAGCTATATTTATCTTTATAAGAATAAGCTGCTCTTAAAGCAAATGCAGCAAAACGGTCAGCACCGGTAGACATACTGTAATATGGTGCTCCAGATTCCTGAGCTTTTTTGAAATACAGGAAATTCGCATTTACAATACCGCCGTTATCGTACTGGTAACCTACCCCATCAAAGCTGGCCGTTTGGCGGTCGGTATACCTTACCTCCATCGAACCAAACACATTCAGACGGTGATCTTTGTTAAAAGTTTTATCGAATTCCAGGTTTTGTCTGAAATAGTAATTCTTCAAATCATCAGACGTAGTATTATAAAAACCTCCTTCAGGTAATATTACGACTGGTAATTTGGTTAAATCATCAGGATTAGTATATAAGAATGGATTATCGCCAATGGTTGTAGCGTCGGTTGCTGCCCTGAACGCTAGCGCCATATTCGAATTTTCTAAAATATAGGTTTTACGTTCTGTTTTGGCAAAACGGTAAGCGCCATCAACCGAATAGGTTAAGGAAGGAATAATTTTATATTTCAAACCGCCCTGAACTTTAAAATCGATCTGACCTAATTTTAAGTAATTGTTATCCAATTCGCTTAAAATATTAAACGGTGCGTAGTTTCTGTTAAAATACTCCAGATTTCCATTTTCATCATAAGCTGTCATGGCCCTGCTGGTATTTAGTGCATACGAATAAGGGTTTATATCAAAACTTCTGGAAAATGTACCAAAAACCGGGTCAGATGTACGGTTTAAACTACCGGGAGCTTGCTGATCGCGCACTGATCCGGTAAGTAAAAACTCACCGCTTAACTTGCTGCTCATTTTAAAATTGGCCCTGAAATTACCAGTAAAACGGTCTACATTACTTCCAAGCGTCTGACCATTATCGTGCAGATAAGAAGTTGAAGCATAAGTTTGAAATTTTTCTGTACCCGACGACATACTAACTGAGTGCTCTTGCATCAGCGAGTTTTTGAATAAAATATCAAACCAATCGGTATTGGCATTGGCATATCTGTTCAGGAACTGCGCTCTGTCAGTTGCTGTATTTTTTAAGGCGTAAGTATCAGTAGCGGGATCATAATCGTATAAAGCATTATACATTTTATAAAACGGTCCACCATCCGAACCTCTAGATGCTGTGGTATGCTGAAAATATCCTTTAGTGTACATTTCCATCAACACCGACATCTGATCTGCAGAGTTCAAAATGTCAAAGTTATCGTAAGTCGGCTTTAAATAAGTGGTAAAATTGCCAGAATAACTGATTCTAGGTGTTCCTTCCGATTGCCTTCCCTTTTTGGTAGTTACTACAATTACACCATTCATAGCACGCGCGCCGTACATGGCTGTGGCAGCTGCATCTTTTAATATATTGAAACTTTCAATATCATCAGGGTTTAAACCAGCTACTGAAGACCCGATTAATGTATTGGCATCACCGGTAGAAAGTGACTCATTAGAAATATTCACTACATCTTCCAGAATGATTCCATCTACGACCCAAAGTGGTTTATTATCACCAGAAATAGATGTTGCCCCACGCACACGGATTTTTGGAGCGGCACCAAAAGTACCCGATACGTTCTGTACAGATACACCGGCAACCTGCCCTTCCAGCATACGACTGATGTCGGGCACACCGTTTCGTTGCGCATCTACTGCTTTTACCTGAGAAGAAGAACCGGTAAATAATTTTCTATCCAACTGTTGATAACCGGTAGAAACCACATTTACTTCGTTAAGCTGGGCGGCGTCTTCTTCTAAAGTAACATTGATAACGGTTTTAGCACCAATTGGAACTTCAAGTGTTTTGTAACCAATGTAACTGAAAGTTAAAACTGCACCTTCTTTAACAGAGATTGTATAATCACCAGAGCTATTAGTTGATACCGCATTGGCAGCACCTTTCTCTCTAACACTTACACCCGGAAGCGCTGCCCCGCTTTTATCCCTTACCTTACCGGTTACTTTTACTGCCACAAAATAACCAATCACTTTATCCAAAATTGTTTTTTCTTTTGGCTTAATGAGGATGGTTTTATCTTCTATAGTATAGGTTAAATCATTTCCGGCAATAATTTTAGCCATTACTTCTTCAATGGTTGAGTTGCTAAAATTTGCATTAAAAGTGGTGGTACTGCTGATTTTATTGGTAGAAAGCAGTACATCATAACCAGATTGCAATCTGATTTCGCGAAACATTTTCTCGAGCGTTACATTTTTCTCCTTTAATGTAACCAGCTGGCCAAATGAAGCTGCACTTACCTGCATTAGCGAGGCAAGCAGCACGACCGTAATTAACTTCATCATCAATAGCAATTTAGGGATGTAGCGGCGATGCGTACATAAAATTCTAATATAAATTTTGTACATTTAATAGTCTGTTTTTTGTGCGGAACGCAAGAAGTTTGGACGCTAAAATGCGTTTCGCGGTTATCCAAGAAAATAATTGATTTTTAATCGATTCCGGTTTACGGAATAGCTAAACAGATCATAAAAGGGGTGTTACGAGCACTCCTTTTTTATGCGTTTAACTGTCGGTTCGTCAGGAGTTTTGTCGAAGTGTATTCATAATTTGTTAAGTTAAGGTTGTTATTTAATTTATTTTTTAGAGATAAAGGTTAGTTACTCCTCCATCTTTTTTCTTTAAACCGTTATGATTACCTGATATGGACAATCATCTGTCTGGTTAAGTTGGTTAATCTTTTATTTTTTAAGAATAGTGGTTAGTTAGTCCTTATCCTTTATTGTTAATCTTTATACACAATTATTTTATTGCCTTTAATATCAAAACGCACTTCACCAGTCTGCTCTAACTTGTGTAGTACCTTCGATATTTTTTCGAAACGGCTTACTGTTCCATAGTACATTACCTCTTTTGCCTCAGGATCTGCATATTCTATCTCTACATTGTACCATCTGGCAATTTTTCGTAAAATGCTCTCCTGTTTTTCATTATTAAACATAAAGTAGCCCTGCTTCCAGGCCACAGCTTCATCTACATCTACGTTTTTAACCGCAATGCCCCTCGCGCTTACCAGCGACTGCTCACCGGGTTCGAGCACTTCACTTTCATTGGTATCATTATGCGAAACGCGTACACTTCCTTCCAGTAATGTGGTTTTGGTTACTTGCTCTTCCTCATAGCTGTTAATATTAAAGTGTGTACCCAACACCTCAACGGTTTGCTTTGCTGTTTCTACCACAAACGGATGTGCTTTGTTTTTTGAAACTTCGAAATAAGCTTCGCCATCCAGTTTTACCAAACGTTCTTTAGCCGTACCAATATTAAGCGAATACTGGATTGATGAGGCTGCATTAAGCCACACTCTTGTACCATCGGGTAAACGGATTTGCCACTCGCCGCCATTTGGTGTAGAAATGGTATTTAAGCGGGTATCGTTTGCATTTTCAGCTTCGGCAATGTTGTAAACCAATTCACCATTGGAAGTTTTAGTAATAGAAAAGCCTGCTTCTTTTGCTATATCACCTGTTAAAGCATCAGAAAGCGATATTTTCTTACCATTAGCCAAAGTTAAAATCGCTTTATTCTTCCCCGGTGCTACATCAGAAGCAAAAACATGCTCTTTCTTTTTATTTAGCGATAAATAAGCCGTGAACGAGAACACCACCAATACAGCCGCGGCTGCTGCCCATTTTAAAGGGCGTAGCAAAATGCTGCGCGGTGTTTTCTGCGGTTTATCCGTAGCCACGATGTTATTTAGAACAGACTCCCACTTTTCAGTTTCGGTTACTTCAGTAGCAGCTCCCTCTTCGGCCTCAATCAGCTTTGCGATTTCATCGCCAACAACAGATGCTGGATCAGTGGCCAATGCCAAAAGCTCCTGCTTTTCTGCCGGGCTTAATGCATCTGCCGTAAACTGTTTTAATAAGTAATTTATACGTTGTTCCATAATGGGGCTACAATACTAAGAAGCAGGAAATCGGATTTAGGACTATCCGGTTTTCAAAAAAATTTATTTTATTTTAAAAAAGAGGAATACAAACGGAAAAAGGAAAGCAATTCCATGTTGATCGAGGTGAATTCGAATAGATTTTAGAGCCGATACCAAAGCATTTTTAACCGTATTTGGCGATACATGCAATATTTCTGCAATTTCCGGGATGGTTTTACCATCACGGCGACTCAATTGGTATATTTTTCGACGCTGATCGGGCAGTTTGTCGATAGCAACGGCAATAATCCTGGTTACTTCGTTCAAATTAATGGTTTCGACAGTGTTGTTGTGGCTATCGGTTTGTTTAGCGGTAAAAGCATCAACCATTTTATCGGTTTTAAGTTTTTTACGCAGATAACTTAAACATTCGTTTGATACGTATTTGTACAAATAGGCTTTGATATTTTCAACTTCAGCCAGTTTATCCCGGTTCAGCCATACCCTTAAAAAGGCATCCTGGATTATTTCTTCAGCGGCATCATCAGATTTTGTAAATTTTGTGGCGAAAATCTGGAGTACAGGCAGGTATTTGAAGAACAACACAGAAAAAGCCTGCTCATCCCCCGTTACTATTTTTTCTACAAGCTTTAGATCATCTTCCTTATTTATCAGCGCCATACCTTAGTTTACCTACACTCACGCATATTGAATTAGAATTATATGAAATGATATACTCCACATAAAAGTGAAAAAAAAATTGAGTTAAAACAAATAACTATTGTAACCAAAGCAATGTTTAACTAAAAAAGCCTTACATTTTTGGTGTAAGGCTCTATCGATATTTTTTTCAGGTGCTATTAATACTGGTAATAAGGCGAGATCATCAGATATACCACTACACCGGTTATAGCCACGTAAAGCCACAAAGGAAAGGTAATTTTAGCAATCTTTCTGTGGCGGTCAAAACGCTCAGCCAAAGCCCTTACGTAGGTAACCAATACCAATGGGATAATGGCAATCGAAAGCAGGATGTGCGTTAAAAGGATAAAGAAATAAACATACCTGATTGTTCCATCGCCACCAAATTTAGTAGAAGGCGTAGTCATGTGGTAGGCTATATACATTACCAAAAACAGCAAGGAACAAGCTATTGCAGTTTTCATTAAATTTTGGTGAAGCGCAACTTTTCCATTTTTAATGGCCCAAACGGCAACAATTAAAAGGACGGCTGTTATACCATTAATCGTAGCATATATTGGTGGCAAAAAAGGAAGCGGTGGTGCATCTATTCCTAAATCTTTTAATTTAACAACAAATAAGACTGCTACAGCAACCGGAATTAAAATGGATAGGATAATGATCCATTTATTATATTTTTTCTCAATCGGGCTATTTTCCATGAGTTTTAAATCTCTTTATTTTTTATGAATAAGTTAATCGCCTCAGACTACCGACTAAAGACTAACTACCGTCCGTCTTTAACATTTCTCAGATACTCTGCAATCAGTACCTTGATTTCATCCTCCAGTCTGGCATTGGCCTCCTTGTTATCGGCTTCATAAATACCGCGAATTCGGTGCAGGTTATCGATGAGCAATATTTTATTACTGAAAATGAAGGTAGGCTTTGTGCGGGTGTCATCTTCAATTACATCAAGCAATAAACCATTTTTAATTAGCGGATAGGTTTGTATGGTATCGCCTGCTAAAAAATCCCATTTGCCTTCTATTGCTTTAAAGCTGGCTGCAAAATCTTTAATCTTACTTTGATCGGCCGGATCTACCGATAAGCTTAAAAATTTAACCAATGGTTTTTGTGCGTAACCATCTGATAGCTGTTTAATATACTGACTTGTTTGCTGGTTGCCGGCTCCGGTATGGAATAAGTTTAAGACTACAATCTTGTTCTCCAGCGATTTCCAGCTGATGGTATCGTTATGCTGGTTAACCAGTTTAAAATCCGGAATCTGATGATAGATGGTATCGGGTATTTTCTTCCCCTTTACACTGTGAAATGTAGTGGCCACAATCTTCTTGCCATAGATTGGTAAACTCTTATACCTGTTTTTGGCAAAGTGGGGCAATAAGTAAAAAAATAAAAATCCCGGTATAGCTAAAATGCTTACCAGGATTAATACCTTTTTTATAGGGCTTCTTTTCATTAATGGCTCATCATGTGCAGGTTTAAAAACCCACCTTCTATTAGCATTAAAACAATAAAGTAAATGATGAAAATGAATGAAACTGTTAATGCTAACTGCAAGCCCAGTTTTTCGAATTTTAAGTGCATAAAGTAAGCAACAATATAAAAAGCTTTTACAAGCGTTAAAGCAATGTAAACATAGTTACCAACGTGTTGCGACATATGACCACCTGGTATTGCCCAAAGTGCAATCATAAATTCGATAGCTGTAATTAGCGATAAAATACCTGCTACTTTCCAGATTTTTGCTTTATTCATGCCTGCATGTTCTCCATGCTCGTGGCCTTCTGTTGTATGTGCGTGTTCTGACATGTTAAATATTTTTTTTCGTTGAAATTAAACCAAATAGAAGAATGTAAATACAAATACCCACACTAAATCTACGAAGTGCCAGTATAAACCCACTTTCTCAACCATTAAATAATGACCTCTTCTCTCGAAAGTACCATTAATCGTCATGATTAAGATAATGATGTTAATTACCACACCACTAAATACGTGGAAACCGTGGAAACCAGTGATAGTGAAGAATAAATTCGCAAATTGTTGTGCAGCTACCAAAGAAACTGGCCCGTCAAATAAATGCTTTAATTCCTCAGCAGATGGGATATGTCCCCACCAAAAACCTTCGTGGTGTAAGTGTGTCCACTCTAAGGCCTGACAGCCTAAGAACATGAAACCTCCAACGATAGTAGCTACCATCCACCAGATTACTTCTTTCTTTGCGCGACGGTGGCCGGCTTCTACCGCCATAACCATCGTTACAGAACTTAAGATTAATATAAAAGTCATAAGGCCCACAAAAACCAATGGAGCACCATTATCTTTTATACCAGGTATAGATTGAAATACCAAATCAGGATCTGGCCATGTTAATTTAGAAAAACGCTGAGCGCCGTAGTAGATCAATAATGATGAAAATGTAAAAGCATCTGATAAAAGGAAAAACCACATCATGATTTTACCATATTCTACCGACCACGGAGAACGACCACCATTCCATGGCCCGGTTTTAACTTGATCTAATTGTGATACTGCATTCATTTGGAAATAGTATAATAGTTTGTTAACAAATTTAACGGTTCAAAAGTAAAAAAACATATAGATAAATCCATAGGATATCTATAAAATGCCAAAAAATAGAAGCGATTTCCATTCTGTACTGGCTCTTAGCAGCAGGAATATGCTTATAACTGCCTATTAATGCATTAATAATAAAGCCTACACCCGCAATAATGTGCAAAAGGTGCATACCCGATACGACGTAAATAAAAGAAATTGCGGCGTTGTTACCCACAAGGGTAGCGCCTGTTCTTACCATGCTACCCCATGCATTAAACTGCATCACACCAAAAGCTATGGCTAAGATTACAGTAACCCAAAGCAGGTTGCGTTGTAAGCTGAAATTAAGTTTTTTCAGGGCTCTTGCCGCTAAAAATAAAGTAACACTGCTGGCCAAAATCACCATGCTCGAGTAAATAAACGCATCGGGCAATATTAAACCATGCCCTTTACCTTTAGATGCGGCAAAAACCAGATAATAACTGGTAAAGCCCCCAAACATAATGGTAGATGATACTACGAATAACCAAACAATAAACTTTCTGGGTTTTGGATCAAATGTATCCTGGATTTTTTCCATTGTGATAACCATCAGTTATTTTGCTATAAAATTTAATAATAATCCGAGCTGTACAGCAGGGATGTAAAAAAACGAACAGAACATCACGCGCTTCGCATCAATCATTTCTCTGTTCATTAAAAGTTTAAATGCTAACCAGCTGAATATAAAACCAGCAATTAGCGATAAGCCAGCAATGTAATAACCGCCAAAGCCATAAAAGGTAGGCAATAAACTCACTGGTATTAAAATCAAAGTACTTAAAAACGTAAGTAAAGCTGTCGCTTTATCGCGTTTTTTGGTAGGCAATAACCTGAAACCGGCCTTTTTATAATCATCATCCAATACCCATGCAATGGCCCAGAAATGTGGGAACTGCCATACAAACTGGATGAGGAACAAAATACCGGCAATGTAATAATCGATTTCATGAAACAACTCGGCTTTTAAACTGCCAAATGCAGCCAGGTAACCAATAAGCGGAGGTAATGCTCCCGGAATAGCCCCAACAAAAACAGCTATTGGCGATTTCCTTTTTAAAGGTGTATAGGCAAAAGCATATAATAAAATGGAGAATACCGATAATAAACCCGTTTCTAAATTCAATTTACCCAGTAACCAGGTGCCCACAAACGACATAAACACACCTAATATCAAACCTTGTCCGGTAGTCATCCTACCTGCTGGCATTGGCCTGTCTTTGGTGCGCGACATCAGTTTATCCAGGTCCTTTTCTATAATCTCGTTAAAGGTATTCGCAGCTGCAGTAACCAAAAAGCCACCTGCAATTAATATCAGCCAGTTTCCCCAATCTATGCTGGGAATATGGCCCCTGCCTACCTGCATTTTCTGTCCGATCAGAAAAGAGATCGATGCAGAAAACACTACCGTAAACGATAGCCTGAATTTGATGAGTTTAGAAAAATCTGAAAAAAATTGTTTCAATTCCCTTAAATATTATTGTTTATATGTACTGGTACGATATACCAACAAGTACAGATAAAATTGTAAACTAAATAGTAACGTAGAGAACAAAATATGTAACGCCTGCGCCACTGGTGGAAAAGCAATGTATGCTAAAGCTAAACCACTTAACAACTGAACCAGGAGCGTAATTAGAATAAATCTGGCCGTTAACAATGGAGCTGCTTTGCCGCTAAAACGATCGGTAACCATTTTATAAACCACAGCATTGGTGATCACTACCAGTATAGCCAGATCGCGGTGATAAGAAAAGATGCTTCCAACTTTCGAAATCCAACTAGCCTTAGCTCCATATCCGAGCGATTTTGCGATTACATCTACAGCCTCTCTAACATCTGTACCAATAACTATTTGTATTAGGCTAATAATCAGCGTAAAGAACAAAAAGCCTTTTAGCCACAGTATGCGGTACATAATTACCGAAGGTGCCTTGTTTAGCTGTTTCGCATAATTATAGGTATAAATGGAAATAGCCAGAATTACCAATGCCAAAAGCATGTGTACCGTTACCACCCATTGCGCCAAATTGGTAGATACTACAATTGAGCCCAACCAACCCTGATAGCCTACCACAAAAATATTGAGTATGCTTAATACAATGATGCGTTTAGCGGTTTTCCTATACGTAAAAGAACAAATTGCCGTTAGCAGTAAAAATATTCCTGCAGCAACACCTGCCAAACGGTTCAGATATTCGGTCCAGGTTTTAGCTGGATTAAATTCTTCAGGGATGGTGATACTTTTATCGTGCCTAATACTATCTGCCAATGCTACTTTGCCCATACTTTCGAGGTATTTGGCAAATTTTTCGTTTTTCTTTAGCCTTCCCGCTACATACTTTTCTTTGTAGTTGGCCGGAAGCTGCGATACATCGGTAGGTGGAATATAACGGTCGAAACATTTTGGCCAATCCGGACAGCCCATGCCTGAACCTGTACTGCGCACAATACCGCCGGCAAGTATAACCAATAGTGTAACTACGATGGTTATCAGATTAATTTTAATGAAACGTTGTTCTGATCCGCTGACCATATATCTATTAAGATGAAAAGGGTATCCGGATAAGCAGAAACTTAATCAGATACCCCTTCTAAATTTTATTTAAAGCTTAAAACTAGCCTTTATTTTCTGCAACCGGATTGGCTAATTCCCATTCCTGTTGAATTTTCTCTGCTTCAGCATTTCCTTCAAAATCGTGAGGTAAGTTAGAGCTCATGGTTTGAGAGAAAGGAACAGTTTGTGGAATGAAATCTGCATCATGTCCTGGCTTGCTATAATCGTAAGGCCATCTGTAAACAGTTGGAATCTCACCTGGCCAGTTACCATGTAAGTGCTCTACTGGTGCAGTCCACTCTAATGTATTGGCTTCCCAAGGGTTTTGAGGAGAAACTTTACCTTTAAAGATCGAGTAGAAGAAGTTAAATAAGAACGCAACTTGTGCCAACGCAGCCATAATAGCAGCCCAGGTAACAAATACGTTTACAGTTAACCATTTTTTCATAAACTCGAACTCAGTAAATGCATAGTAACGACGTGGTACACCATCTAAACCTAAGAAGTGAAGTGGGAAGAATACCAGGTACGCAGCGATGAAAGTTAACCAGAAGTGTAAATATCCAAGTTTAGCGTTCATCATTTTACCGAACATTTTAGGAAACCAGTGATAAACACCTGCAAGCATACCAAAAATCGCTGCTGATCCCATTACCAGGTGGAAGTGGGCAACTACGAAATAAGTATCGTGTAAGTTAATATCTAAAGATGCGTTACCTAAGAAGATACCGGTTAAACCACCAGAGATAAAGAATGATACTAAACCGATAGCAAATAACATGGCCGGAGTAAAACGGATATTACCGCGCCATAATGTAGCCAGGTAGTTAAATGTTTTTACTGCCGATGGTACCGCAATAATTAAAGTAGTGATCATAAATACACCACCCAATAACGGGTTCATACCAGTAACAAACATGTGGTGACCCCATACGATGAATGATAATACCGTAATACCAATTAAAGAGTAAACCATCGCGTGGTAACCAAAGATTGGTTTACGTGAGTTTACCGAAATTACTTCAGATGAAATACCTAAAGCAGGCATAATTACGATGTATACCTCAGGGTGACCTAAGAACCAGAATAAGTGTTGCCATAAAATTGGAGAACCACCTTCGTTTGGTAAAATATCAGTACCCATTACGATATCTGATAAATAGAAACTAGTTCCGAAACTACGGTCAAAGATCATTAATACCACACCCGCAACTAATACAGGGAATGATAAAATACCCAAAATAGCGGTTAAGAAGAATGCCCAGATTGGTAAAGGCATTTTCCAAAGATCCATACCTTTAGTACGCATGTTTAAGATTGTACTTACGTAGTTGATACCCCCCATTAATGATGATGCTACGAAAAGTACCATACTAATTAACCACAAGGTCATACCCAAACCCGAACCTGGCATAGCCTTCGCTACTACAGATAATGGCGGATAAACTGTCCAACCACCAGATGCAGGACCTGTTTGAATAAAGAATGATGACATCATGATCACACAGGCCATAAAGAAGAACCAGTATGAAAGCATGTTTAAGAATGGCGAAGCCATATCCCGTGCACCAATCTGCAATGGAATTAATAAGTTACTAAATGTACCGCTCAATCCGGCTGTTAGTACAAAGAATACCATGATGGTACCGTGAATGGTTACCAATGCCAGATAAAAATCGGATTTAATACGACCGCCTTCAGCCCATTTACCTAAAAATGTTTCTAAGAAAGGGAAACTTTTATCTGGCCAGGCCAATTGGATACGGAATAAAATAGATAAGCCCATTGCTATTACCGCCATAATGATACCGGTAATTAAAAATTGCTTGGCAATCATTTTATGATCCATACTAAAGATGTACTTTGAAATCAAAGTCTCTTTATGATGTCCATGATCAGCGTGATCGTGATTGTGTTCGTCGTGTAATGCTATTGTTGACATAATTCGTTCGCTCCTGCTTAATATTATTTATTTAAAGCCATTTGGTTAGTTTTAACAGCTGCTGAATCTGTAGCTGCTGAATCTGCTTCTGCTTTTACAGGTGCAGGTGCCACTGGCAAATTAAATTGTTTTCTTAAATCATCGTTTAAGTATGTTTTCTGTTCAGCTATCCAGGCTTTGTAGTCAGCCTCAGAAACTACACGTACAACTTTTTGCATGTTGTAGTGACCAGAACCACAGATTTTGGCACAGAAGAAAAGGTACTTAAAGTTAGGATCGTTTGTTTCTTGCTGCATCTCTGCAGTTGTTTTTGTAGGCGTAAACTCAAAGTAAGTTCTCATACCCGGTACAGTGTTTAACTGAACCCTGAAATGAGGCATGTAAAAACTGTGAATTACATCTTTACTGGTTAAGATTAACTTAACTGGTTTTCCTACCGGAATAACCATTTCGTCAGCCATCTCATCATCGCGAGAGTTTAAATCTTTAAAATCGATACCCAGTGGATTAGCAGCTGTAGTTAATTTGTAGTTTTTAGTACCTACAACACCATCAGCACCAGGGTAACGGATAGACCATTTGAACTGCTCAGAAGTTACTTCAATCTGTAAAGGTTTGTTGTTTGGATCTTCAACCTTAAAGAAGATTGATCTCCAGGTTAAGAAACCCATTAATACCAATACCGTTAATACTAAAGCCGGAACAATAGTCCAGATTTTTTCGATGGTATTATTATGCGGATAGTAGTAAGCTTTTCTTTTTGCAGAATATTTGTAGATATAAGAAAATCCGAATAATAAGATGTGGGTTACCACAAACACAATTGTAGTGATGATCAATGTTAAATTGAACATCTCATCTATTTTCTTTCCATGTTCTGATGCTGCATCAGGAAGTAACATTGCACCGTGCACGGTATATTCCCAATATACACCATATAAACCCAACACCAAGAACAAGGCAAATAAACTTGCATGTACCCTGTTCCAGTTAATGCCAACAGGTTTACCTTGTGCTTCGCGGCTTAATTCATATACCCTTATCGATTTACCGATAATTGCGATGAATAAACATACGGCAAGGAAAATCAGAATATAAAATATTACCGATTTATAAACCTCGCCCATATCAACCTTCGGTGCCGCGGCAGCACCTGCTGCTGCATCTTGCGCAAATACGCTAGTGTTTGCAAAAACAGTAAGTAATACTGCTAAAGCTGCGGTCGTTTTATTCGTTATAAACTTTCTTAAACTCATTTTCTTAAAAGTAGTACGCTGTACTGCTAATTATAATAATAACTAAATATTTGCTCTATCTTATCATCATTACAGTTGATGATGCAAACTTTCTTGTAATAATGGGTGATTCTTTGCAATCAAAGGCTTTTTACTCAATGCCGATAAAACGGTAAAGGTAAACAATCCTACGAAACCTACTGCAGTTCCGATTTCAACAATTCCGAAACCATTGTGACCATCTTCTACTGCACCTGGCATAATCATTTGGTAGTAATCTACCCAGTGACCTAATAATACCACGATAGAAACGAATAATAATTTGGCATCGGTTCTTTTGTTATCTCTATCCATTAACAATAACACTGGCGCTAAGAAGTTCATCGCAAGGTTTAAGAAAAACCAGAACTTGTAATATTCAAAGCGTTTGAAGAAATATACAGTCTCCTCAGGCATGTTTGCATAGTAGATCAATAAGAACTGAGCAAACCATACATAAGTCCAGAAGATAGAGAAACCGAAAATAAACTGGCCTAAATTGTGTAAGTGACTGTTGTTAATCCACTGCATGTAGCCAGCTCTTCTTAACAAGATCAGGATAATAGCAATAGTTGCTAAACTGCTTACCCACATGGCGGCGAAGTTATACCAACCGAACATGGTTGAGAACCAGTGTGCCTCTAATGACATCACGGTATCGAAAGCAAAAACAGGAGTTGTAAATCCGTAGATAACTAAGAAGATACAAGCATTTTTGAAGCTTTTTCTGTAAGAGTTTAAACCACCAGCTAAATCTTCGTTATAAGAAAGTTTAACAAAAAGCATTGAAAAAATGCTGTAAACACCTAAGAAGATAACCTGACGACCTAAGAAGAAAGGTACGTTAAGGAATACCGATTTACCAGCAATGATTGAATCATAGTGCGGGCTGTTTGGATCAGTTAATCCTTCAGCATTCCAGTGGTGGTATAAGTTATGTGTAAATAAACCTGCTGAAATAACTACAACAAGTATTACAGCTGCTAAAGGCAAAGTTTTTGCCATAGCCTGTGGTACACGTAAAATAGATGCAGACCATCCTGCCTGCGCTACATATTGAACAGCAAGGAAAAATGTACCCGACATACAAACGCATGCAAAGTAATATGCCATAAGCAACAGGTTGGCAAAAGTACGCTCGTGCATTACTTTATCGCCGGCTAAGAAACCGAAAAGAACAGCTGCTGCACCGATAAGGATACCAACTATGCTTAAGGTTTTTACTTTTCCTGTAAACTCAAACTGTTCACTAAAATTAATATTGTGAGTTCCCATTTATATTCTGCTTTACTTATTGTTGTTTTTGTAATTCCTGAACATACATCACTACTTTCCAACGATCAGTTGGTGAAATTTGTGAAGCATGTGAGCCCATATTATTTACACCGTAGGTAATGGTGTGGTAGATTTTACCAGCTGTAAGTGCTTTCATCTCCCCACCTCTTGATGAACTTCCAGCGAAGTAAGAAGGTACACCATTAAATTTCTCAATTTTTACCAGGTGTCCTTGTCCGTCTCCTTTTGTTCCGTGGCATGGGCTACAGAAAACGTCGAACAAGTGTTTACCCTGAGCTAAATTTACAGTATCAACCGGTAAAGGGTTAACCATGCTCACACCCGCTGCCTGATATCCCTCAAGGGTATTAGGAAACTCATCATACTCGGTAAAACCTACCGGTTTAGTATGTGCTGGTGGCAATTGTGCCGTTTTACCATCTTTAAAATTCTTGTTTGGCTGATCCGGATTGTAAGCAATCGGATCATACATGTTTCTGGCATATTCTAAGCCAGTACTGCGTTTATCTCTACAAGCAGAAAAGGTAGCTGCAAAAGCGATAGCTAAAAACGCTGTGTAAACAAATTTATTCTTATTCATAGCTAATGTACTTCCTTTCATTATACTTTACTTCTAAAGCACCTGCATCTTTTAATAATCCATCAATTACCGTGTGTGCGGCGTTGTCTTTTGCATCAACTGCAATTACAAAGCGATCATCAGTAGCACGTAAATCCATCACTCTTGGTGCTCTTCCTGGAAATAAGTGTGTAGAAGCATAGTAAGTTAACACCATACCGAAAGCACAGAATAATACTGTAAGCTCGAACATTATCGGAATAAAATCCGGCAATGCAAATGATGGTTTACCACCTATGTTTACTCTCCAATCGATAACTGCGCAGAAATAAATCAAAGCGAATGCACAGCAAGTACCGGTAATACCAAAGCAAAATGCTGCGATATCGATTCTAGATCTTTTAATTCCTAATTTGGCTTCTATTCCGTGTATAGGCATTGGAGTATATACATCATAAATGCTGATGTTATTTTCCTGAAGTTTTTCGATGCCATGCATCATTTCATCAGGATCGCCAAAGCTGCCTAAAATATATTTGATATCACTCATTGTTATATTTTTGCGTAATCTTCTTGTTTAACACTATCAAATTTTTCTAAAGACTCTATGTACTCAGCTACATATTCTTTATTCTCGTGCCCTTCTTTAATCTGTTTCATTTTAGCTTGCTCACTTGCAGATTTTAATAATAATTTAACCTCTGCGATAGCGATTGATGGCAATACTCTTAAGAACAATAAGAATAAGGTAAAGAATAAACCAATCGAACCTACGAATACACTGATATCAACCCAGGTTGGATAGAACATCGCCCAGCTAGATGGAATATAATCGCGGTGTAATGAAGTAACGATAATTACGAAACGCTCGAACCACATACCTACGTTTACTACGATCGATAAAATCCAGGTAGCTTTGATGCTTAAACGGATCTTTTTGAACCATAATAACTGTGGAGAGATTACGTTACAAGTCATCATCATCCAGTAAGACCACCAGTAAGGACCAGTAGACCTGTTGATGAAAGCATATTGCTCGTACTCAGAGCCTGAATACCATGCAATGAAGAACTCAGTTAAATAAGCCACACCTACGATTGATCCGGTTAAGATGATGATTTTATTCATCGACTCAATGTGGAACATGGTGATGTAATTCTCTAAACCTAATACTTTACGTGCAACCAATAATAAGGTTAATACCATCGCGAAACCTGAGAAAATCGCACCGGCCACGAAATATGGAGGGAAGATGGTAGTGTGCCATCCCGGAATTACCGAAGTTGCAAAGTCCATAGATACAATGGTGTGTACCGAAAGTACAAGTGGTGTAGAAATACCCGCTAAGATTAACGACACCGCTTCGAAACGTTGCCATGTTTTAACGCTTCCACTCCACCCGAAAGAGAAGATAGAATAGATTTTTCTGCGTGTACCCACTGCACGGTCGCGGATAGTTGCAATATCTGGTAATAAACCTGTGTACCAGAATAATAATGATACAGAGAAATAAGTTGAGATCGCAAACATATCCCATACCAATGGTGAGTTAAAGTTTACCCAAAGTGAACCAAACTGGTTTGGTAAAGGTAAAACCCAATAAGCTAACCATGGACGGCCCATGTGTGATACTACATAAGTTGCGGCACAGATTACGGCGAAAATTGTCATCGCCTCTGCCGAACGGTTGATTGAGTTACGCCAGTTCTGACGGAAAAGTAATAGTACAGCCGAAATTAGCGTTCCGGCGTGACCGATACCTACCCACCATACGAAACCGGTGATATCCCATGCCCAACCTACTGTTTTATTTAAACCCCACGCTCCGATACCGTTCCAGAAGGTGTAACTTACAGCTACCACCCAAAGTAAGGCGCCTAATGCGGAAACGATGAAACCAATCCACCAAGCTTTGTTTGGCTTATTTTCTACTGGCATCAAAATATCATCCGTAATTTTTGCATACGTGATATTATCGCCGGTAATTAATGGTTCTCTAAGTATTGATTCGTTATGTCCTGACATAATTTGTATTTTCTTTATACTAAAGCTTACGCTTGTACTGTTGTATCTGTATTTCTAATTTTTGTCATGTAGCCGATACCTGGTTTCACATTGATTTCTTCTAATACGTAGTAGATACGCTCAGAACGCAATGCTTTTGAAACTTCTGAATTAGGATCGTTTGCATCACCAAATACAATTGCATTTGCTGAACAAGCTTCCTGACAAGCCATTTTAATATCGCCATCTTTTAATGGACGTTTTTCCAATTTAGCCTGTAATTTACCACCTTGGATACGTTGGATACACATAGAGCATTTCTCCATAACACCACGTGAACGTGTGGTTACATCAGGATTCAATACCAATTGGGTAAACTCGTTATTTAAATAGTTATCGAAACGAGAATCGTTCCAGTAGTTAAACCAGTTGAAACGACGTACTTTGTATGGACAGTTGTTTGCACAGTAACGTGTACCTACGCAACGGTTATAAGCCATGTGGTTTAAACCATCACTTGAGTGTACTGTTGCCAATACCGGACATACAGTTTCGCAAGGTGCGTGGTCACAGTGCTGGCACAACATCGGTTGGTGAACAACTGAAACGTGGTCTAAATCTTCTAGTTTTGCAATTTCTTTCTCTCTGGTTACATCGCCTTCTTTAGTTTCGTAGCTATAGTAACGGTCGATACGGATCCAGTGCATCTCACGACGACGACGAACCTCATCACGGCCTACAACCGGAATGTTGTTTTCTACGTTACAGGCAACAATACAAGAACCACAACCAGTACAAGCATTCAAATCGATTGCCATAACCCAGTTGTTACCTGGTTTTTCATATTGATCCCAAAGATCGTAGTTTTTGTGTTCGCCTTTTTCGTTACCGGCACCAGCATTTTTTAAGTACTCTTTAAAAGTAGCTTCTTTAATTACTGCACGGCCCTCGAAAGAGTGGTGAGTTTGTGTTTGAGCCAATTCGTAATAACCGCCTGTTGGAGTAATGGTTACCGAAGTAGCATATTGCATTGTTCCATTGATAAAAGAAACAAAAGGGAAAGCATTTTTACCTACACCGTTACCAGCTTTACCAGCTTTATCACGGCCATAACCTAATGCAATAGAAGCAGTTCCCTGTGCTTGTCCTGGCTGGATCAATACCGGAAGCTCTACTGAATATCCGTTGCTTCCTTTTACAGTTACAACATCAAATTCTTTAACTTTTAATTTTTCTGCAAATTTTGGCGCAATGGCAACAAAGTTATCCCAGGTTACTTTCGAAACCGGATCAGGTAACTCCTGTAAGAATGCATTGTTAGCATTTTTACCATCACGCATCGGGATGTTTTCGTAAACCTGTAACTGGATATCTTTATCTAAAGCTTTGCTGCTGTTGGTAATTGAAGTAGCTACTGCAGCTAACGATAAAGTGAAGCTGTAAGCACCAGCGGCTTTTGCCGTTGTAGTAACTACACCTTTTTCCAATACCTCTTCCCATTTCAAGCCTGCAGCTGGTAATACTTTAGCTTCCCAGTTGCTGCGTACAAACTGATAGTAGTCTTTAACAGGAGCATCAGCCCAGGTTAATAAACTTTCTTCTGCCTGACGGCTATTGAATACCGGGTTAATGGTTGGCTGAACGATAGAATAATATCCTTCGTAAGCGTTAGCATCACCCCAAGATTCTAAGTAGTTGTGGTTAATGGCAATTGCATCGCAAAGCGTAGCTGTTTCATCAGCACGGTCTGAGAATGAAATTTTTGCCGGAACTTTAGCTAAAGCATCAGTAAATGCTTTTGGATTTGCTGCGTCGTAAGCCGGATTGCTGTTTAAGAATAAAACTGCACCAACTTCGCCACGTACCATTTCAGCAACTAAGCCATTAAATTCGGCATCGTTACCAGCATATAAGTAGCAAGGGTTATCTAAATCGATAGTAGTACCATAACTTCCGATAGCGGCGTTAATAGCATTTACCAGGATTTGAGTAGAAACGTCGTTCGAACCACAAACTACTAAACCTTTACCTTTATTTTGTAATAATTCTTTAGCAACTAATTTAATTACTTTATCAGCAGTTGCATTATTCGCTAATGAACCTCCAGGTAAAGCCTGACCAGTAATTGCATTGTATAAAGCGATTAATGCAGGACCTTCTTCCGATAATTTAACCGGAACACGGGTATCGGCATTGGTACCAGTTAAGCTCATACCACCTTCAAACTGAATGTGGCGGCTCATTTTTTTATTTTCTAACGATTTGTAGTTACGGTTGGCAGTGTATTGAGCAGTAAACTCTTCACCACTGATCCAGGTACCTAAGAAATCGGCACTGAAACTTACAATTAAATCGGCTTTATCGAAGTTGTACTTTGGTAAAACAGCTTTACCAAAACTGTTTTGGTTAGCCTGGATAATACCTGTATAAGAAACAGCATCATACTGAACCAATTTGGCAGCAGGATATTTAGCCACAAACTGAGCAATTACTGCGTTGGTTGACGGGCTGTTTACTGTTGATGCTACAATACGGATTTTTTTACCTGAAGCCTGTGCTTTTGCCAACTCGCCTTTTACAAAGCTGTCGATTTTTGCCCAGGTAGTTTCTTCAGTCTGACCGCCTTTTACTAAAGCTGGTGCTTTTAGTTTAGATACATCGTATAAATCTAATACTGAAGCTTGCGCTCTTGCATCGGTACCGCAATTGTATAAACCTGCATTTGGATTCGGTTCAATTTTAATTGGGCGACCTTCTCTTGTTTTAACCAAAATACTCTGGCCGTTGAAGCTTGAAGTATAAAAGTTAGGGATACCTGGAGTAACCTCTTCAGGTTTTACCAGATAAGGGATTGATTTTTTTAACGGTGTACTTTGGCAGGCTGCTAATGTAACCGCACCTAAACCAAAGCCTAACGCCTTTAAAAAGTCGCGGCGTGGGGTAACGGTACTTAACCCTGCTTCATTTAAAACATCTTCTATTGGAAGTGGCTCGGCGAATTCGTTTTTGTTATTTTTAACAAAATCCGGTGTATTGTTATACTCCTCTAAGCCTTTCCAGTATTTTTTATTGCTTTCCATTTAAGCTATATTACTGTGTATCGAACGTTCTTACTAAACTCTAATCTATTAATAGTGGCACTTACCACACTCTAAACCACCCAATAACGCTGGGGTAATTTTCTCGCCTTTTTTAATTTTTTCGTGCGCTTCGATAACCTTAGCGTAGAAAGCATTGTTTTTCTGACCAGAAATATCTGTTTCTTTATGGCAGTTAATACACCATTTCATGGTTAACGGAGAATATTGATAAATTTCTTCCATTGTATTAACCGGACCGTGACAAGCGAAACAAACAGGTTCAGTTGGTTGTAATCCTTTTGCTTTACGAATTGCATCTTCTGCAACTACCACGTGTTGAGAGTGGTTGAAGTAAGCAAAATCAGGTAGATTGTGTACACGTACCCACTCCATTGGTTTCGATTTACTCTCGTCGTATTTCTGTGTTTCAGGATCGTAACCTAAAGCACTGTAGATTTTTTTGATCTCAGGAGAAATCTCGCCGTCATATTTATCTCTTGCCTGTACCGCTTTGTGGCAGTTCATACAAACGTTTAATGATGGAATAGATGCATTTTTAGATTTAAATGCTCCAGAGTGACAATACTGACAATCGATCTGATTGATACCAGCGTGCAGCTCGTGAGAGAATTTAATTGGCTGAACTGGCTGATAACCTGTATGAACACCGGTATTCCACATACCCATCCAACCGAACGAACCTAAGCAGATAATTAGACACAAGATAAAGAACATTACAAATTTCTTGTTTTTGAACATCTTGCGCACACCTACTTTCAATGGCACATCTTCTTCAATTTCAATACCTTGTTTTTGTAAAATCAAACGCTCTAATAATTTAGATGCGCGACCTAAAATTACAAGGATAACAATAGCTACAATTACGATAGCTACGATACCTGCAATTGATAAACCTGAAGTAGATTCATCTTTAGCAACAGCACCACCATCGGTTTTAGCAGCTTTTGGTTCGCCTTCTTTAATGTAAGCTAAGATGTCTTTTACTTTTGCTTCATCTAACTCAGGGAAAGATGTCATCGCAACTTTTCCGTTTTCGTTAAAAAGTTTAACAGCCTCAGGGTTACCAGAAGCTACCAGACCTTGCGAATTTGGAATCCATTTTAAAAGGAACTCTTCAGAGTGACGATCCGATACTCCTGTTAAGGCCGGACCAACCATTTTCTGATCTAATGCGTGGCATGACGTACATTTTGCTTTGAAAAGCGTCCTTCCCTCTTTAGCATCTTGCGCATTTACGGTAGAAACCGCTATTACGGAAACTGCTGAAAATACGAATAACGACTTCCAAACATTCTTTAAAATCATCGAGATATCTCTCATAATGAACACTTTATACTTATTTAATTTACTTTTTGTTGTGAAATTGATGTTTGAACCCAGATAGCCCCATCAAAACTTGAACAAAAGTATAACTTATTAATAAATCCCATGACATAATAGTGACTGGAAATACAATTTATAATCATTCTAAACAAATGCTGATTTGAGCCACTGAGGCAATAAAAATGCCCATTTTTGATACCTAATCTCAAATGGGCATACCAAAAACCAATTTGGTTTATTTATTTCTTGCGATTATTGTTTTAATATCCACGCAAACATTAAGGGTGCTACGATTGTTGCATCACTTTCTACGATAAATTTAGGCGTATGGATATCCAGTTTACCCCAGGTAATCTTTTCGTTTGGCACAGCACCAGAATATGAGCCATAAGAAGTAGTCGAATCTGAAATCTGGCAGAAATAGCTCCAGAAAGGAATGTTTTCCATTTCCATATCCTGATATAACATTGGTACTACGCAAATCGGGAAATCGCCGGCAATACCACCGCCAATCTGGAAGAAACCAATTCCTTTACCTTCTGAGTTTTTAACATACCAATCGGCAAGCCAGCCCATATACTCAATACCGCTTTTCATCGTTGTTGCTTTGAATTCGTTTTTGATTACATAAGAAGCAAAGATGTTACCCATGGTCGAATCTTCCCATCCCGGTACCACAATTGGTAAATTCTTTTCAGCAGCAGCCAGCATCCATGAGTTTTTAGGATCAATTTCGTAGTATTGTTCTAAAACACCACTCAACAACATTTTGTACATAAACTCATGCGGGAAATATCTTTCGCCCGCATCATCTGCATCTTTCCAGATTTTGTGGATGTGTTTCTGTAAACGACGGAAAGCTTCTTCTTCCGGAATACAGGTATCGGTAACACGATTATAATGGTTCTCTAACAAATCCCACTCATCCTGCGGACTTAAGTCGCGATAGTTAGGCACACGTTTATAGTGAGAATGCGCAACCAGGTTCATAATATCCTCTTCTAAATTGGCACCTGTACAAGAAATAATCGCCACTTTATCCTGACGAATCATTTCAGCAAGTGAAATACCCAATTCTGCAGTACTCATTGCACCGGCAAGTGTAATCATCATTTTTCCACCTTCATCCAAATGCGTTTCGTATCCTTTAGCCGCATCCATCATTGCCGCAGCATTAAAATGGAGGTAATTACGCTCCATAAACTGAGATATTGGTCCTCTAGTATTGCTCATTTCGTTTTGTATTGTTTGCCGCAAAAATAGGTATTTAGGCCGAAAGGTTAAAACGTAAATGCGTTTAGCGTTTGGCGGGCTGTGTTTGGCCTTTGTGAGACAATATGAATTAGCGCGTCATACTCAACAATCGTCATCCTGAACTTGTTTCAGGATCTCTAGCTTAAATAAGTTAATACCTGTTTTTCAGAAAAGCAGTGACAGTAACTTTTATTAAAGGTAGCCCGGCTTTTTGGTACAAGTCCTCTCCCGATGAAAAATCGGGATGCGGGCTTTCCCCGTCAATCCGGTTTAGGTGGCAGCAGGTAAATGCACCTATCCCCTCGCGATCGTCACGATGCGCATGTCGTCCTCAGCTATGCGATCGGCATCCTGAGCGGAGTCGAAGGATCTTTTTGAGATAACATATATATAAGGTATACCTTATAATAACCAATTATCAAACAACAATGACCAATAACCAGGCACCAATGATCAAATACCCATTAACAATAACCAATGACCAGGCACCAATGAACAAACGACCAGTGAACGAATGAACCAACCAGTTTACAATTGGCAGTTTGCAGTACTAATGAACAAATGACCAATGAACCAATCAGTTTGGAGTTGAGCGTTTGGCATTTGGTGTCAGTTAACCAATTTAAACCGTTAACCGATTAACCACAATTCAGTTTACAGTTGGCAGTTTGCAGTACCAATGAACAAATGACCAATGAACGAATGAACCAATCAGTTTGGAGTTGAGCGTTCGGCGTTTGGTGTCAGTTAACCAATTTAATCAGTTAACCGATTAACCACAATTCAGTTTACAGTTGGCAGCACCAATGAACAAATGACCAATGAACGAATGAGCCAATTAGCTTGGAGTTGAGCGTTTGGCATTTGGTGTCAGTTAACCAATTTAAACCGTTAACCGATTAACCAACTTATAACTAAATTTCCTTTTCTTTGCATCAATGAAAAAATATTATCTAATTATTTTACTTGCACTTGTTTCAGGAAGCTCTTTTGCACAAATGAAACTGATCAGGAAAATGCTCTCGAACGAAAAAGATACTACACGTAAAGCCAGCTTTTTGCCTTTACCGGCTTTTGGCTATAGTCAGGAAACTGGATTTGAATTTGGTGTTGGCGCTATTTACTCCTTTTACATAGACCGCAAAGATACACTGAACCGCAGCTCCAATTTCGCACTGAATACCACCTACTCTACCAAAAAGACAGCTAATTTTATGCTGAAGGGCGACATGTGGACAAAAGGGAATAAATATCACTTTATTGGTGATATCCGTTTCAAAAACCAGCCCTTTAATTTTTATGGCATTGGCAATAACGCTACAAAGGCTGATGAAGATAAATTAGATCAAAGGGTTTTTAAAACACTTTTTGATGCAGAAATGAATACCCTACCCAAAGCCTACACAGGTGTTTCATTAGGTTTTGAAAATTATCATTTTATCGACAAGCAAGTTGGAGGCATTTATACCACTAACCCAGCTATTTTAGATAAAGATGGTGGCTCAGTGGCGTGGATCGGCGTATCGCAAAGTTATGATACCCGCAACAGCAACAATTACCCAACCAAAGGTTTCTTCGGAAGGGCAACCTATCAATACGCACCTGATTTTTTTGGTGGCGAAAGTTTTAATGGTTCGCAGATTAAGCTCGATCTGCGTGGTTTCTTTAGCTTAGCCCCAAAAGTGGTTGTAGGCGTACAGGGATTATATTACACTATACAAAGCAAAAGCACACCATTTTATTTATTGCAACAGTTAGGAAACGACCAAATGATGCGTGGCTATTACAGTGGCCGTTACCGCGACGAAAACTTAATGGCAGCACAAGCCGAAATACGCTACCGCTTTATGAACCGTTTCGGTATCGTAGCTTTTGCCGGCACAGGTAAGGTATTTAGCAATGGTCAGTTTAATGGCGATGGGCTAAAACCCAACTATGGGGTTGGTGGCCGCTACTTTTTTGATCCGGCAAAAGGACTTAGCGTTAGACTTGACTATGGTATAGGTGAAAAATTACCGAATGAAAAACGCCAAAGCGGCTTTTATATCAGTTTGGCTGAAGCGTTTTAAAAGATGGAAATAGGAATGGCGTAAGATAGATAATGGAAAAAATCGCAAAATGTCTTAGATGGTAAAAAACCATGCTACCCGTTCTGCGGTAATCAACGAAATCTGCGGGCCAATTTTAATAACCATTTAAGCTATTGAAGTTTTATATCAACCTAAACAAACCTTAAATGTGCTTACCTGTTGTCTTAGGTGGTAAAAGTTATGCTATGGATTTTACTAACCTAGTTATTTCTCTTCCGTTCCTCCTCGTTACCTTGTTTAATTTCTTGTCGCTTAATTTTTTCATTGCCAAAATTATAACTTACCGAAAACCTTAACTGCCGGCTATCGTAGTAATTGTGATATACCTGATTAATGCCGTTAATTAAACTGCTAAAACGATAGCGATCTGTTTTTAAAATATCGGTAGCTGCCAGGGCGATTTGCAATTTTTTATTGAGCCATAACGTTTTAAAGCCAATATCCAGATTATATTGGCTACTGCTTTTGTTTACTCCATCAACCGTAGGCCAGGCGTACCAGAAACTAATGTCGCCAAGCACAGTTTTCGACTGGTTAAAAACGAACTGATTTGTACTGGCAAAATAAGCACCTAAGCCTGTTAAACGCTTTAAAGTTTGCGGTAGTGCAGAGTTAGCTACATTGTAAAAAACATCAAGCTGACTAGTATTCTCCCAAATCTTTAACGGATTAAGCACAACTGAATTGCTTAGCTGATAATGATAGCCCGTAATAAAATTAACCGGTTTTGATGACTGGGTATTGGAAAGCGCCTCAACAAAATTTACATCGTTATAGCCATCGGTGGTTTTGCTAAACGAAAAAGTAGTGGTAAATAGCTGTTTGTAAATATGCATCAGGCTGATATTGTTATTGTATGATGGTTTTAAAAACGGATTGCCTTCTGTATAAACATATTGGTTGCTGTACCAACGGAACGGATTGAGTTTACGGTAAGCAGGACGGTTAATTCGCCGGCCATAATTTACCGACCAAACACTTTGCTCGCTTGCCCGGTAACTAATAAAAGCAGTGGGAAACATCTGGAAATACCGGATCTGATTGTGCTCATTTACCGAAACACCATCAAGCTGCGTATATTCCCCGCGTAAACCGAATTGAAAATCCCAGCGTTTAATATTTTTACTTGCATTAAGGTATAGCGCCTGCGTATTTTCCCGGTACCTGAACAAATTACTTTGTTTTTCATCCTGGATATAGGTTCCTGCATTGCGTTTAAAAAAGTTAACATCACTCTCATTTTGGATAAAACTGGTTTTTCCGCCAAGCGATATCTTCAAAAAAGGATAAGGCAAATCGAAATCGGCCTTTAATGTATATAGGGCTATCTGCTGCTTACTGGCCGATAAATACTCGGCAAAGGAGCCTGGAATAAGCTGTCCGTTTGAGGAATAACTGGTATTATCAAAGAACCGGTTTTTATCATCATTGTACCTAAACCAGTCGGCATTAAGTGTAAATGTTTTGCCCGCAGTATCCAGCAATTGTTGTAAATATATACTGGCCGAGTGGTAATGCGACCTGATTTTGGCATTGGCATTGGAGTTTAGTGCTGAATCAATAAGATGTGCTGCTCCAAAAACCGAAGTATTGATCTGCTCTTCTGAATGAAAATTGGTAAGGCCACCGGCATAGGAAGCGCCAACGGTACCACCTTTCGAAAACTGATAATCGAAACCTAACTGCCCGCTGGGTACTGTTCGAAAATTACGGTCTTTATTTACAACTTCCCACTGCTGCGCAGGATAGTAAATGTTACTTTGCTCTAAAGGTACCAGTGATCCTTTTCTGAAATTAAGATTGGTATATAGTGTGAGCTTATCTTTGCGGTAATTTAAATTACCTCCAATAACAGCCGCAGCATAGGTGGCCTGATTTAATCCAGCATTTACCGAGCCTTTAAAACCATTGCCCAGTGTTTTTTTGAGTACAATATTAATTAAGCCATTATTTCCCTGGGCATCGTACTTTGCCGGTGGATTGGTTATAATTTCGATTTTTGCAATGTTACCCGCCGAAATTGATTTGAGGTAATTCGACAAGTCATCGCCGGCTAGCTGCACCAGTTTATCGTCGATCATTACACTTACACTCCCCTTCCCTACCAGCGAAACTTTATCGTTTAAAACCCTTACTCCAGGTACTTTTGCCAGCAGTTCGAGCGCATCGGTACCGATAGCTGCCAAACTATTTTCAGCATTGAAAATAGTGCGGTCTATTTTATGGGTGATTAAGGGTTGTTTAGCCTTTATATCTACATCAGCTAACATTTGCTCATTTGCAAACAGCTGTATATTAATAATGGTATCAGATGTTAAATATAGGCTTCTGGTTGTGGTCTTAAAATTAAGTGCACTGTAAGTAATCAAATACTGACCACCTTTTAAACCTTTAAAATGGTAATTACCTAAGCTATCAGTCTGAGTATAATTTAACTGACTTCCAGAACCAGAAATTTTAATGGTAATAGCTGGTAAAGTATTAAAATTTTGATCTGTTAATTTACCAAAAATGCTGAACTGTGCCCATGAGTGCAAAGCAGAAAAACAGACAAACAAAAAGAAAGAAAACCGCAACATTTAATGGTTAAAACCAGTGCCATATAATCTGGCCTTTTCGGTATTTAAATTAAAGAACAAACTATCTGCTTTTATAACTTCATTGTTGCCAGTAGTCATGGTTGCTTTATTTACCATTACCGAATTTTTCTTCTTGTTGTAAACAATTTTAGCTCCAGATAAGACCACTTCATTATAAATTAATTTGGCATTTCCGAAGAGTGAGACAACAGCTTTATCTCTGCTCATTTTAGCCGTCCGTTTATTTAGCAGCCGCGTTGTGAAAATTCTACAAAACCATCCAGAATCAGGTTACTCATCCTGCGAATATTTTTTTCCTGACTGATATACTCCAGACTTTTTTCGTCGGCAATATTACCCATTTCAATTACCACGGCAGGCGCTTTCGATTCGCGTAACAAATACAGGTTAGCTTCCTTTAAGGCTCCCCTCACCGGCAGGCCTTCCAGTTTATTCAGTTTACTTAAAATGCCTGTACCAAATTCTTCCGCAACCTTAATGTTTTTGTTCAATTTAGAAACGTATACTTCTACACCATTAAAAGGAACCTGCTCACTGTTTTTTACACCAGCATTGTGATGGATAGAGATAAATGCAGTTACAGGTTGCTGAGGCAGGCGATCGCGAAGAGACAGATATTCATCCTTATCTCTGGTGAGCAATACTTTTATCCCTCTTTTTGCAGCTTCTTCCTTTAAAATTTTTACTGCTCGTAAGTTGAGGTCCTTTTCTCTTTGCCCATCTACAGCCGTTGCTGCAGCATCTTTACCACCATGGCCCGCATCAACAACCAATACCACTTCTACCGCTTTAATGGCTCCCCGTGTATTTCGCTTAATAATCAGGTTATCTTTAAGGTAATTCATGGCATAAACATTGGGTTTTCGCGGTGCATCTGACGGAATTTCGGCACCAGCCATTGTTTTTTCTACAATAATTTCTTTTCTGTTGATAAATGCCATGCAGCAGATCAACAATACGGGCACTACGGCTAAATAAGCCAGCCTTTTCAGTTTTGCATTGGGTTCTTTGTACAACATCATAATTCTATTTTTTAAGGGTAACTTACTGAAGCTATGGGTTGCAAGTTGTTTGGCTGGCATGGCCAGGTTAAGCAGCAACGATGCATAAACTTTTTTATCGGCTACGCGTGAGGTTTCCCGATCGGCCAAAAATTCGTGGTTATGATCGATGGCATTACGCCAGAAATAAATAACGGGGTTAAACCAAAGAACAGCGGTTACTACATTTGCCAGTAGTTTATCTGCTGCATGTAACTGTTTTACATGCACCAACTCGTGCCTGATGACCAGCTCGCGTTCGCTGGGCGGTAGAGAAATATCGACTACGATGCGGTTAAGGAAAGAACAGTTTTTAATGGCCGAGTTTTTACCCACCAGAATAACCGAATCTTCCTCCCCCAACTTGTTTTTACGCAACTGATGCTTAATCCGGATCATCATCAAAACCATTCTGAAAGATAAAAGAATCAAAATACTGAGGTATGCATAAACGAGAAGCAATTCCCAATTTAAGTTTTTAACCGGCTTTGCACCATTATCTATAAAATCCTGCTCTACAAAGCCATCATTTTTTGCATAAGTAACCTGATTTAATTTTTGATCGGCAGGCACAACTATTTCCTGTATATTTTCGATAGTTAAAGCAGGTATTATGAAACTGAATACCAGCATCAGTAGCAAGTAAACTCTGTTCAGGTTAAAAAACGTAAGCCTGGCCAGCAAGAAATGATAAACTGCAAAAAACAATGCTGTACACGCCGAAACTTTAAGGAGATAAATCAAAATCATGGCCTGCTGTTTTGGTTAATTAACTGCTTAATTTCTTCTATATCTTTTTCACTTAGCTTTTCCTCTTTTACCATAAAAGACAAAAGGCTGGCTGGCGAATTATCAAAATACCCCGAAAACAGCTTGGAAAATGTAGTTTTGGCATACTGATCTTTGCTAATTGCCGGAAAATATTCGTAAGTCTTACCGTAAGCTTTATAATTTACATAACCTTTCTTTTCGAGCAAACGCACGATAGACGAAATGGTATTGTATGGTGGTTTCGGTTCTTCATCCAGTTCATCAATAATATCTTTTACAAATGCTTTTTGCAGCTTCCATAAAACCTGCATAATGCGCTCTTCTGCTTTGGTTAATTCTTCCATAACCAAATATATAACTTATTTTTCAGTTTCACAACTGAAAAATAAGTTATTCGACTGAAAAATCAGTTAACAAAACATAAACAACTGATTTACAAATAAATAATTATTAATCCCATTAAAAGGGAATGGAACTTAATGCCAATTAAAGGCTGAACCGCAGTAATTAAACCTGATCCGATAGCTATCGGATGAAGTGAAAAGCCCGCAACCCGATTTTTCATCGGGAGAGGACTTGAAACGGAAAGCAGGACAGCAAGCCGCCAAAAGAACCTGACTGCTCATTTTCTAAAAAAGGTAGTGGATAGCATTTTACACTTGTTTGCACGCTGGCAGAGGCGAGGCCTGATTACTTGCTTAACCCCGCAACGGCATTGATGGTAAGTGCTACAATTACGGTATTGAAAATAAAGGCGATTAAACTGTGTAGCAGCGACAGTCTTCTAATGGTACGATCAGAAATTTCGACATCCGAAACCTGGAAGGTCATACCCAAAACAAAAGAGAAATAGGCAAAATCAATAAAATCAGGTTCATCATCGCCCGGAAACTCTAGTCCTGAACCTCCTTTTGCTGATTTTTCTTTACGCTTGTCGCCATAATACAAATGCGCGTAGCGCATAGTAAAGGTGGTATGCACCAAAAACCACGATAAAAACATGCCCAGGATAGCAATTACCAGATCGAGTGGTTCAATATCTTTGTTAATGAGCAGCAACACTACCGCAAGTAAGCCGGCAAAGGTAGAAACCACTACAATAGCAAAAATTTCGCCCCGCGTTTCATCCTGCATTTTGGCTTTTAAATGGGTTTCGGCTGCAGAGGTATGAAAAAACATATACCAATGGAGACTAATGAGTACCAGGCAAAATACATCCCACCCAAACATAATATGCGTGAGGGCATCCATTTTGCAAAGTAGCGAAAGCAGGTATGCTACAATTCCCGAAAAGAGGCTGAGCAGCAAAATAAAGAGTGCCGATCGTTTTAGAATACCTGCTAATTTCGGTTCCTGCATGGGTTTAAAACTTAAGTTTAAAATGTTCTTTAGCCTGCCCCTTTTTAAAATAAACCAATCCTATCCAAAACAAATCGATGGTTATGCTAACATCGGGATGGTTTTTAATTTCGGTCCAGGCTTCTTTCATGCCCTGGCTCCAGTAAATATCGTCAAAAATCAGCAGCGAATTTTCGTTAATTTTCGGCAAACACCATTTAAAATAATTCAGAGTGGCATCTTTCCTATGGTTTCCGTCTATGTAAACGAAATCCAGACTGGGTTGATGCGCGATAATATCGGGTAAAATTAAATCGAAATTGCCTACATGCAGCTCAATATTATTCAATCCCAGCGTTTCAAAATTCTTTTTGGCCACTGCCGCAGTTTGCGGGCAGCCCTCTATGGTAATGATTTCGGCATTGGCATCTGTTTTAGCCAAATAGGCGGTAGTAATACCCAGGCAGGTACCGAGCTCGATAGCACTTTTAGGAGCCGTATTTTTAGCCAGACGGTAAATGAGCTTGGCCAGTCGCGGACTTTTTAATGCGTTTTTAGCAATCTGGCTAACTTTCTTGGTGCGGTTTTTATTGAGGTGCGATCCTGCTCCAAGGTCAGTAACCGTGATTATGGAATCGTCATTAAAAAGTTTTTTTCGCTGTTCCTCTATGTTTTTGTATTCAGATTTGTCCTTAAAATCGTAAATTACCTCATCAGCGAGCTTGTACACAAATGGCGAATGCGTTCCATGCCTGCTTTTTGCTGTGAAACGGTGTTTAAGGTAATCTGTAATAAATTGAAATAGCATAATATTGCAAAAGTAATTAAACACCGCAAACGTATGTATGTTTTATGGAAAATATCGCAGAGATAAGTGCTTTAGTAAAATTGTTGGATGATCCGGATGAGGAAGTGTACCAGCATGTGGAGAAAAAACTGCTGGAATATGGTGGTGAGGTAATCCATTATTTAGAAAATGCATGGGAGCAGTCGTTCGACAGCCTGATGCAGGAACGCATTGAAAATATTGTTCACCAAATCCAGTTTAAAACCGTTAAGGAGGATTTAAACCTTTGGTATTTAAGTGGTGCTTTCGATTTATTGCAGGGTGCGCTGATTATAAACCGTTATCAATACCCTGATTTAGACGAACAAAAGGTAATTAATCAGATCGAAGATATTAAAAGGGATATCTGGCTGGGCCTTCAATACGAAATGAGTTCGGTTGAAAAAGTTAAACTGATTAACCACGTTTTATACCAGCAATATGGTTTTGGTGGAAATACCAAAAACCACCACGATCCGCAAAATTCTTATCTCAGTCAGGTTCTGGAAAGCAAAAAGGGAAACCAGATTTCTTTAGCTATTATTTATTCTACCCTGGCTCAAAAGTTGGATTTACCAGTATACGGCATTAATTTGCCGCAGCATTTTATTTTAGGGTATATAGATGATAGTAAACAGGAAGGCACCGAGTATGGTGTACTTTTTTACATTAACGCCTTTAACCGCGGTAATATTTTTGGCAAACACGATGTTGACCAGTTTTTACGCCAGCTTAACCTCGAAGCTTTGCCCGAATATTATAAACCCTGTAGCAATACCGATATTATTCGCCGCGTAATCAGAAACCTGATTTCGGCTTACGAAAACGCTGGTGCTACCGAAAAGGTAGCGGAGCTTAACGAATTACAACAAATTTTAACAGAAAATAACCCTTAAAACTTCAGCACGTGCATTCTAAAACCGGTAATTTCTTTAAAACTGGCCTTTTAATAGCATTCATATTCCTGACAGGCAGTTTGAAAGCACAAACACCGGCTAAACCCAATGTAATTGCATATTATACTGGTCACGGATCGGTTATTGACAGTTTTCCTGTTGAAAAAATAAGTCACCTGATTTATAGTTTCGGCCATTTGAAAGGCGATAGTTTAAACATCCGATCGGCCAAAGATTCGGCTTTAATTTCGAAAATGATCGAACTGAAAAAACGTAATCCCGATTTAAAGGTAATGATTGCACTGGGTGGCTGGGGTGGTTGTGCACCCTGTTCAGAAGTTTTTAGCCGGGCAAACGGTCGGAAAACCTTTGCCAAAACTACTAAAGAAATCCTCGATTTTTTTCATGCTGATGGCATCGACCTCGATTGGGAATATCCGGCAGTAATGGGCTATCCCGGTCACAGATATACGCCGGAAGACAAACATAATTTTACCTTATTGATTAAAGCATTGCGGAGTAAACTTGGCAAAAAAGCAGAGATTAGTTTCGCGGCAGGAGGTACACAAAACTGTATCGATTCGTGCTTTGAATGGGATAAAGTGATGCCATTAGTAAACCGGGTTAATGTAATGAGTTACGACCTGGTAAGCGGCTATGCAACAGTGAGCGGGCACCATACGCCTCTATATTCTACCGATAAGCAACAGTTATCTGGCCATTATGCCGTAAAATCGTTAACTGATTTGGGCGTACCTGCAAATAAAATAGCCCTCGGGGCTGCTTTTTATGCTCGAATTTTTGAGAATACAGTAGATGCCAACCAAGGACTGTATCAGCCTACCAAATTTATCCGTGGTGTTTCTTTTAAAAACTTTAAAACCACTTTTACCGAAGCTGAAGGCTATACCTATTACTGGGATGAGGTAGCCAAATCGCCTTATTACTACAATGCTAAAAACATGCAACTGGTTACTTTCGATGATCCTAAATCAATTGATTTAAAAACCAGGTACGTAATCGATAAAAAATTAAATGGCATTATGTTCTGGGAGCTTACCGACGATGCTTATACCAATGGCTTACTCGATGTTATCGATAAAACGATGAAAGGGATTTAAGCTTTAAATCAATTTTAAATAAAGGAATTTATACCAACTTAATTTCTTAATGATGTAAAGAAAAATTACATCAGCTTTAATTATTTAGCTTAGCACTAACGCGAAGCACCGAAGCTTACTGCCCAATAGTTTTCAGCCATCCCTACACCTGCTTCTATACTTTTGGCATCCATCATGGCCTTACAATGGCTTGTGCTGTTTTTCCATGCAGCTACTACCTCATCAGCCTTGCGATAACCTTTGGCTAAATTTTCGGCTATGAATTGGCCGGTATAGCTGGCATTAATTACCCGTTCTTCGGGTGTACCACCCTCTGGAGATAAATGGTCGAAATAGTCTTTTTGCGCCATGTCTTTTGCATGCGCTGTGGCCGCAGCCTGCAGGCTCATATTTACAGATAATGCCTGTACGGGCGGCATGTATATTGTACCACAGTTACATCCGCTCTGCCGCAACAGGTTAATTTTATCAACCAGCAATACAACCTCATTTTCGGGCTCAGTCAGCTCATCTTTTTTGCACTGTACCAATACGATACCCGACAGCAAAAACAAAAAAATTATCAGCCAGTTTTTCATTTCAATTACTTGGAAAAAAGGAGGAAACATGGTGTTTCCTCCCGCATGCACTAATGGTTATTTAAAAAGCCCGTTCTCTACCCAGGTAAATATTTCTTGCAGTATACAAGGTATTGCCACCCGGACCAGGAGATCCGCTATCGCCTTCCATTTGCATATTGATGATTAGCCACATGGGTTTATTTACCGAATTGCTCATGGTATGCTTGGCTACCCAAACATTGTCAATATAATAATGGCAATCTACATCGGTTGCACTCACTTTGTTGTACCAGCATTTGTAATTGTGATAGGAACCCGCATTAGAAACTGCAGTTAGCTTGTTTTCCCAGCCCCCATCGTAAGTATTTTGCCAGTTTGTACTGCTACCCTTAAACTCCATAATATCGCTTTCAGGCGGCCATGAATTAACGCCGGTAATCCAGAAAGCCGGCCAGGTACCTTTTACAGTTGGCACAGCAAAATCGCCTGATATGGTGTAACTCGGAAACTGATCGTTAATTACCACCTGCTGTTTGGCATGGCAAGCTCCAGAATTATACCAGATAGCTACATTGGTAAAACCATTGGCTGTACTGTTTCCGGGCGAGGTAGCCAAACGGGTTGCCTTAATGGTAAGTACACCACCGCTTAACGAGATTTGGTTATGGTTTGAAGCGCTACCTACCATGCGTGCCGAACCGTTATGATCGGTACCCCAGGGATAATTGTAATTCCATTGCGCCTCAAAATTAGCGTAGCTGGCAAAAGAATTGCCATCAATTAAGGTTTCCCAGGCTTTAACCTGGCCATGTTCTGGTTCAACCTGGGCTTTATCTTTTTTACAAGATAAAAGCGCCGTACAAATGCATACCAATAGCAAGCACCATTTCATTGTTTCTTTTCTCATCTTTTTTTGATTTAGGTAAATATTTGGTTAATTGTAAAGACTTCACTCATGATCTTAACCAGATAAAAACCTGAAAAACAACAAGATTCACAGTTAAACAACTATTAACCTGCTTGCATGCTAATTCAGTAAATTTGGTTAGATCATTTGCAACGAACGGGATAAATGCGGACGTGCTTGTAAGCAAAGCTATACAGACAAGCCATAAAAAATGAGGGCCTAAATCGTAAAAATAGAGTGGTAAAATGGGCGTTTTTAACCAATTTCTTAAATAAAACATGAAACCATCGCCAGCGATACGGGCTTGCATGCTTACCATAAACGCAAAAGCCCGATCACAAGCATTATGATCGGGCTTTGTATGAATGTATTAAAATCTATTTACAGTTGTAAGTTAAACTTAAAGTTGCTAAAGACTCGTCGGCTACACTTCCACCCATTTTAGTTTGATTTTTGATCACAATTGAAGTTGCATTACCCTTACCATCAAAAGCATAAGTATATTCCTCTGTATCAACACTCGCCATGTTACTGGAACTTGTAACTGATTTTTTAAGCACATTTTTAGATGCTTTACCGAAATAATTTCCCGGAATATAATCTACAAAAGCCGAAAGTGGGTCAACCAGCTCATAAGCGTTTACCGCAACTTCACCAGAATATTCATAAGTGGTTGTTTCAACACTTCCATCTGTGGTATAGGTTACTTTGGTTTGAGTTAAATTACCTCCGGTATAACTAAGTTCGGCAGTAGAATTAAGGTTATTCCCTATATAGCTTTTAATTACCGTTAAATAACCATCGGCATTATAGGTATAGGTTCTCGTAGCACTTACCCCAGGAAAGAAATCAGACATATAACCGGATACCGCTCTTCCGTTTGATAATGTAAGTTCGGTCTTTTCACCACTTTCAAGGGTTCCGGTAATTTTTGTAGCAGCATAGGTATAGACCATTGTTTCGCCATCACTGGTTGCGCTAACTAATTTACCGGAAGCATCATATTTATAACTAATTGAAAACTCGCCCAATGTACCAAGATCAGTTTTTAAACTGGCCAACTTACAGCCATTTCCGTTCGGATCGGGAAATGCATTCCAATTAATTTCTTTTTTACAACTTGCTATAGCGAGGATAGCAACAAGAGATACCATCAGGTATTTTACCGTTTTTTGCATGGTGTTTTAGATCAAGAGGTTAAAAATATCCGGCAAAGATATTAAAATTTCTCTTTCTTTATCCAGTTGCTCAATAAGTTAAACCAATCTACATCCGAAGTTTTATTAATGAGGCCAAATCCATGTCCGCCGTTTTCGTATAAATAAATATCAGTATCAACATGATTGGCCTTTAATGCTTCATTCATTAAAACACTATTGGCATAGGGTACGGTTTTATCATCTTTGGCATGCACAAAGAAAACAGGAGGTGTTTTCTTGTTCACATTTTTATTGGCCGAGAAATAATGTTTCAGATCATCAGCAGGGTTAGGTCCCAAAAGGTTTTTCATGGTACCGGTATGCACCGATTCTTCGAAGCTGATTACCGGGTAAATTAAAGCTGCGAAGCTGGGTTTCAGGTTTATTTTTTCGGGATTGGCTATTTTAAGATCGTTGTAATGTGCCACTAGCGTAGAGGCAAAGTGCCCTCCTGCCGAAAAGCCCATGATACCAACTTTGTTAGCTTTAATTCCGTATTTTTTTGCATTTTTCTTCACCAGGTAAATGGCCTGCTGTGCATCCTGTAAAGGGCCATAGGTTTTATCAACCATAATTTCGTCGCTCGGCAAACGGTATTTTAATACAAAAGCCGTAATACCAATTGCATTAAAACGTTTGGCAACATCGGTTCCTTCGTGGCTAAAAGCCAAAGCACCATAACCACCGCCAGGACAAATAATAACGGCTGCTCCTGTAGCAATTTCTTTTGGGGCAACAAAAACCGTCATAGTAGGCACCGATACTTTGGTAATACTCAGCGTACCGTTACTACGTACTTCTGTATGTTCGGTATAGGTTGTTGGTGTGGGTTTTGCACCCGGAATATCGCCCGCGTACAATGGAATTACCTCCTGTGCGCCTGAATAGTTTACAGCCATGAACAATGTGATGATTAAGGTGAAGATCTTTGTCATTTTCTCGAATTAAAATTCCATTAAATATGCTTTCAAAAAGTCGTTGATATCGCCATTTAAAACCGCATCAGGGTTAGAAGTCTGGTAGTTGGTACGGTGATCTTTCACACGTCTGTCGTCCAAAACATAACTTCTGATTTGCGAGCCCCACTCTATCTTTTTCTTCGATCCTTCTACCGCTGCTATGGCTTCGTTACGCTTACGTTCTTCTATTTCGAACAACTGCGATTTAAGTAAACGGATGGCATTTTCTTTATTCTGCAACTGCGAGCGCGATTCCTGGTTTTTAATAATAATGCCCGAGGGTTTGTGATACAAACGCACTGCGGTTTCAACCTTGTTTACGTTTTGTCCGCCGGCACCGCCAGCCCTGAAGGTTTCAAATTCAATATCGGCAGGGTTAATATCAATCTGAATTGTATCATCAACCAAAGGATAAACATATACCGAAGCAAAGGAAGTATGCCTGCGGGCATTCGAATCAAAAGGCGATATCCGCACCAGTCGGTGAACACCATTTTCTCCTTTGAGGTAGCCATAAGAAAAATCACCATCAAACTGAAGTGTTACCGATTTAATACCGGCAATCTCCCCTTCCTGACTATCCTGTTCGGTAATTTTATAGCCGTTTTTCTCGCCCCACATCAGGTACATCCGCATCAGCATGTAGGCCCAGTCGCAACTCTCGGTACCACCGGCACCCGCTGTAATTTGCATTACCGCCGAAAGCTGATCTTCTTTACTCCGCAGCATGTTTTTAAGCTCGAGATCTTCTACAGCCTGTTTGCTGATTTCGAACTGATCTTTCATCTCAGCTTCTGAAGCATCGCCTGATTGAAAAAAATCGAACATAACAGCAGCATCCTCAACCGCATTATGGGTTTGGTTAAAGCCATCTGTCCACTTTTTCTTTGCACTTATTTCAGCAAGAATTTTCTCTGCTTTTTTAGGATCGTCCCAGAAATCGGGCGCCATGGTTAATTTTTCTTCTTCGCGAATGGCGTAAAGTAGCTCTTCAACGTCAAAGATACCTCCTTAGAGACGTTACTCTGTCTCTTAAATCCTGAATCTGTTCTTTGGTCATGAAACAAATATAGCAACTTTTTGATCTCTCTTTGGCAGTACCTAAATATTACGTTCACTTTTGATGTGATTCTTCACTTTGTTTTGAATGACAAATTCCTAAAAAAAATCGTCATTCCCGCGCATGCGGGAATCTCAAAGCTTAAGCATTACGATTCCCAATCAAGTTGGGAATGACGATCCCGTTAAGTGTTTGACGCCTGGAACCAGTTAACCGATTTAAACAATTAACCGGTTAACCCATAAAACAGTTTGCAATAGGCAATTTGCAGTTACTAATGAACAATTGAACTAATGACGAATGAACCCCTTACTTCTTCATCCCCATATAATCAAGCGTTAGGTTGGCCAGCAACTTCACACCTAAAACAAAGCCACTTTCATCCAGGTAAAAATCGGGCGTGTGGTGCGACGGGGCTTTTAAAGGATCTTTCCCTTTTGGCATCCCACCTAAAAACACAAACAAACCAGGTACTTTTTCCTGAAAGAAAGAAAAATCTTCGGCACCAGTAACCGGTGGTTTTAACTTTACATGTTCTTTCCCTGCCGTTAACTGCATACTGGGCAACATTTTTTCAGTAAGTGCAATATTGTTGAAGGTAACCGGATAATGGTTACTGTATGGAATTTTTACTATGGCAGTTGCGCCACCCGCTTCGGCCGTTTTGGTTGCGATGGTTTTAATCCGCTCAATAAACATGGCCTCATCTTCTTTGCTAAAATTGCGAACGGTCCCCAGCATTTCAACTTTTTCAGGAATAATATTAGAGCGTACACCACCATTAATTGCGCCAATGGTAACCACACCAGGATTCTCGGTTACATTTAAATTGCGGCTAACAATGGTTTGCAGGTTATTGATAATCTGTGCCGATATAACCACCGGATCGATACTGCTCCATGGATAAGCACCATGGGCCTGCCTGCCGGTAACGGTAATCTTCATATCGTTTACAGCAGCCATGGTACCACCCGGGCGATAAGTTACATCACCAACCTCAGTTTGTGAATTGATGTGCAGACCAAAAATTACATCTACTTTTGGATTTTCTAAAACACCCTCTTTAATCATCAGCGCAGCTCCGCCTTCCTCTCCTTCCGGCACTCCTTCTTCTGCAGGTTGAAAAATGAATTTTACTGTGCCTTGAATATCTTTTTGCATACCGGCCAGCACCTCTGCAACGCCCATTAAAATAGCCATGTGACTATCGTGCCCGCAAGCATGCATTACGCCTACTTCCTGCCCGTTATACTGCGTTTTTACTTTTGATGCAAATGGAACATCAACCCGTTCGGTAACAGGTAAGCCATCCATATCGGCACGGAGTGCCACAACCGGCCCCGGCTTCCCTCCTTTCAAAATGCCTACTACTCCTGTTTTGGCTACTCCTGTGGTTACTTTAATGCCTAACGACTCCAGGTGTTTAGCAATTATACCTGCTGTTCGCACTTCAGTGTTACCCAATTCGGGGTGTTCATGAAAATCACGTCGCCAGTTAATTACTTTCTGCTCTAAGGCATCGGCTTTTTTAGCAACGGCAGGTCGTAATGCTGTAGTTTGGGCAGCTGCATTTAAGGTAAATAACGAAAGGCCAATCAGGTATAGTTTTTTCATGAAATCAAGAATTTAGGTTTAGCTGCTCTAAGCTAATCAATTTTAAGCAGAGCTGGAATGGAAACAAACACAAAAGCCATCCCTGAAGTGGAATGGCTTTAAAATATTAGTCGATAAGAAAATAATCTAATTAAACATAACAGTGATGTCAGCTGTTACCAGCTGACTTTGAGTAAAAAATCTAATTTGTTTAATTAAACATCCCTTTTAACTTATCCATAATCCCGCCCTCGCCGGCCTGACCACCTTCTTGCGATTGCCTGCCATTGAACATGCCAATCACATCACTCACATCAAATTTACCGTCATCGCCACCTAAACTACCTAAAACATCTTTCAGGTTAAAAGAACTATCATTCGGATCGTTGGTTTTTTGGGTAAACTTGGCAATCAGCCCCGGAATAATACTCGATGCCAGAGATTTCGCCGTATCCGCATTAATCCCCAAGCCACCTAACTTATCAATAAAACTACCGGAAGCTTGCTCGGCCACCTGGGTGCCTTCGGCTTTGTTGCCATTAAAAATATCGGTAAGCGCGCCAATATTACCTGATGATAAATGGTCTTTCAAAGAATCGAAAATGGAGCCGGAAGCAGCCTGAATAACCGCTTCATTTTTTTCATTCGGAATAGCGGCATTATTTACAACGCTTTCCTGTACGTTTTCACGTACCATTTCATTTAAATTTTCTAACATAATGATAGAATTAATGGTAAAACAATAGATGGTTAGTTAACAGGGACGTTGATATTAAAGTTACACGCTTTATTTGAGATTTAAAATTCTTAACGATTTTTGAACATTAAAAAGACCATTTTAAATTTTTGCTTTATTACTTTTACAAAAAACCCAAAATTATGTTACCTAAAGTAAATTTTACCGAAACTGAGGCTTACAAATACCTGGCCGATCATTTTATAGATATTAATCAGAAAAGCATTAAAAATCTTTTTGCTGAAGACGCAGATCGTTTCAACAAGTTTTCTGTTTTTTTTGAAGATATTTTACTCGATTACAGTAAAAACCGTATCAGCGACGAAACATTAGCACTGTTAATGCAACTGGCGCGCGAGTGTAAGCTGGATGAAGCCATTAAATCGATGTACAATGGCGATAAAATTAACGAAACGGAAGACCGTTCGGTACTCCACATTGCTTTACGTAACCTGAGTAACAGCCCAATTTTGGTTGATGGTAAAGATGTAATGCCCGATGTGAACGCGGTGCTGGCTAAAATGGAAAAATTTAGCAACAGCATTATCAGTGGCGACTGGAAAGGTTATACCGGAAAAGCCATTACTGATATCGTGAACATTGGTATTGGTGGTTCTGATTTAGGTCCGGTAATGGTTACCGAAGCCCTAAAACATTATAAAAATCACTTAAATATTCATTTCGTTTCGAATATTGATGGCACACACATTGCCGAAACCTTAGCCGGTTTAAATGCCGAAACCACTTTATTCCTGGTAGCCTCTAAAACATTTACTACACAAGAAACCATGACCAATGCGCATTCTGCACGTACCTGGTTTTTAGAAAAAGGTGGTAAAGAAGGCGATATTGCCAAACACTTTGCTGCATTATCTACCAACGCAAAAGATGTAGCTGCTTTTGGTATCGATACGGCAAATATGTTCGAATTTTGGGATTGGGTAGGTGGTCGTTACTCATTATGGAGCGCCATTGGTTTATCTATCTCACTGAGCATTGGTTTCGATAATTTTAAACAATTGCTTGCAGGAGCACACGCTACCGATAACCACTTTAAAACTGCCGAATTCGAAAGCAATTTGCCCGTTATATTAGGTTTACTGGGTGTTTGGTATATTAATTTCTACAATGCCGAAACACAGGTTATTTTACCTTACGATCAATACATGCACCGTTTTGCAGCCTATTTCCAACAAGGAGATATGGAAAGTAACGGTAAACATGTAGATAGAAACGGTAACGAAGTGGATTATGAAACCGGACCGATTATCTGGGGCGAGCCAGGCACAAACGGTCAGCATGCTTTTTACCAACTGATACACCAGGGTACACGCATTATTCCGGCAGATTTTATTGCACCGGCACAGAGTTTAAATCCACTTGGCGATCATCACCCGATCTTGCTATCTAACTTTTTTGCACAAACAGAAGCTTTAATGAACGGTAAAACCGAAGAAGAAGTTGTTGCCGAGCTTAAAAAAGAAGGCAAATCTGAAGAGGAGATCCAAAAAATTGCTCCTTTTAAAGTTTTCGAAGGTAACCGTCCAACCAATTCTATTTTATTGAAAAAAGTAACGCCTTATACTTTAGGTAGCCTGGTTGCCATTTACGAACATAAAATATTTGTACAGGGCATTATCTGGAACATATTCAGTTTCGATCAGTGGGGCGTTGAGCTGGGCAAACAACTAGCCAAGAAAATCCTTCCTGAGTTAAATGGAGATGAAAAAGTTTCGAGCCACGACAGTTCTACAAACGGATTGATTAACCAGTATAAAGCCTGGAGATAGGATAAACAAAAACTTTTTTGATTGAGTCCCCGACGTGTAAAACGATCGGGGACTTTTTTTTTTGCAAAAAAATATGGATTTAGGGCAACCTTTCTAAAAAGGTGGCCGTAATACAGCTAAGAAACTTAATTAACAAAACGTGCCACTAATCCTTTATCCGGTAATTAAAGCTTACGCTTATAGCAGCTTTAATCAATAACCCTTGATTAAGGTATGCCACAGAAAATAGATTGATTACTTGCTAAATCACCACTATGAGAAAAATAACCCTTTACTTATGCATTACTGCGTTCTATTTAATGCTTTTTGCATGCTCGAAGAAACAAGCCGATGAGCTTACTGAAGGTAATCCCACTGGAGTAACCACCGAAAATGTAAGCTATAACAATTATGTTGGAGCCCTTTTAACCACTAAATGCAATAGTTGCCATGGTCCTGGCGGTGCCGACCGCGGATTTTGGACCTTTAACGGAATTCAATCAGTTACAGCCGAGCCACGTGTAAAAACCAACACATTAGTAACTATGACCATGCCGGTTGGCGGGAGCTTAACAGCAAGAGAGAAACTATTATTAACTGCCTGGTACGATAGAGGGATGCCAGCAAACTAAACAGGAAAGCCATGAAAAAACTATTCATCACCCTTATGCTGGTTTCTGCTTTTGCAGCCGTACAAGCACAAATGCTCATCAGCAAAGATGTAACCATTTCATTCTTCTCTAAGGCGCCGATGGAAGATATCGATGCAACCAGCAAAACGGCCGCTTCCGGCATTAATGTTAAAACCGGTGAGGTAATCTTTAAAATTAATAACAACAGTTTTCAATTTAAAAAGAAACTGATGCAGGAGCATTTTAATGAGAATTACATGGAAAGCGATACCTACCCTGTTTCCGAGTTTAAAGGAAAAATAATTGACCCTGTTGATTTTTCGAAACCGGGAACATACAACGTAGCAGTAAAAGGCAATTTACAGATCCATGGCGTAACCAAAACCTACCAAACCCAGGCTAAAATTACAGTTACTGCCGACGCTGTTACTGCCAACACAACTTTCAGGGTTAAACTGGAAGATCATAAAATCAAAATACCAACCATCGTAATTGCGAAAATTGCCGAAGTAGTTGATGTTAAAATTAATGCAGTTTATCCCACAAAAAATTAAGTCATGATAAAAATTTACAGCACACTAATAATTATGGGCCTGGGCCTCTCATCAACTGTCTTTGCTCAAGACTCGCTGGAAAAAGCGCTGCAAATGCCGGCAACCAAAAGCCAGGTGAGCGCAACTTTTAAATCGCCGAAGTTGATTAATATCCAAACCAACGAAACCATTTTTAAAAATGAACTCGATTTTAGGGTAGACCACCGTTTTGGTGATATTGCGGGGCAAAGTGGCGGCATTAAAAATTTCTTTGGACTGGATCAATCTACCGATGTTCGTATCGGTTTCGAATATGGAATCAGCGATGATCTTTCGGTGGGCATCGCCAGGGCAAAAGGAGCCGGTCCGGCTACCCAGTTATACGAAGGCAATCTTAAATACCGACTGCTAAGGCAAACTGGCAATGAAAAAATGCCATTGAGCGTTACACTTTTCGGAAGCAGTACTATATCGGCTGTAAAAGCCAGTACCGATCCAACTTCGGCTATTGCATACCAGGATTTTCAAGACCGAATTGTATATGTGGTTCAGGCTGTAATTGCACGTAAATTCAGTCCTGATTTTTCGATGTTAATCATGCCATCTTATGTACACCGGAATTTTACTGTTTTTGGTGATCAGAATGATCTTTTTGCCCTATCGATAGGTGGTCGTATCAAAATCACCAAACGCATGGCATTTGTAGCCGATTACACCTTGCCGTTTAGGGACGACACCAAAAAGGCTTACCTCGAAAATCTTTGGGGCAATAAATATTACAATACCCTGGGTGCGGGTTTAGAATTCGAAACTGGCGGTCATATTTTTCATCTCAATTTTACCAATGCAACAGCGATACAAGAATCGCAGTTTATAACCGACACCAATACTTCATGGACCAAAGGCCAGTATCGCTGGGGTTTTAGTATTGCACGCAGATTCTCTTTCGATAAGAAAAAAGATAAAGCTCAATAATTTAAATACCACTGATAAACATTGTTAATCTAAAATAAACTAACTGAAAAAATTATGGAACGTAACGAATTTATCAAATCTTTAGGCCTGGGTGTTGCCGCGGTATGCACCGGAGCCTGTTTTTCGGCCTGTGGCAAAAAGAGCGATTCGCCCGAACCCAGCAAACCAAATGGTGGCGGAGTGCCTCCAGGTACAACAGCCAGTGTCGATCTCACCACGCAATTGCTTACTGTAGGCGCATCTGTTACCGTGGGTGGTATTCTGTTTATCAGAACAGCAACCGGAAATGCAAGCACCTCATTTGTGGCCACGCAGGCGGCCTGTCCGCATCAGGGTGGCACATTAAGCTTTATTCAGGCCAGCAATTATATACAATGTGGCTTACATAGTTCGAGATATACTACATCGGGAAGCATTTTAGCCCAACCTAACGATGGAGGAACTACCAGTGCATTAAAAATTTATACTGTAACGGTTTCGGGTAATACGCTGAGTGCAACCGCATAAAATTTTATTATTTTAAGGGTAAAGCAGTATCAAAAATGGTACTGCTTTTTTATGTTGTCACTTTAGCATTAAACGGTTACATTTTGTCCTTTAACATCAAAGGCATCACGCAGGCCTATTGCCAGCACATTAAAGGCATAAACGGTAAGCATAATGGCTAAACCAGGCAAAATGGCCAGGTAAGCGGCATCCATAATAATATAGCCATAATGTTCCTTAATCATACTGCCCCAGCTTGGCATGGGCGGCTGCGCGCCAAAGCCTAAAAAGCTTAGACCGGTTTCCAATAATATAGCTGAAGCGAAATTAGAAGAAGCTACGACCAAAATAGGCCCCGCTATATTGGGCAGGATGTGTTTGATAATTATTTTACTCGTACTAAAACCCAGCGCCCTTGCGGCTTCTACAAATTCGACTTCTTTTAGGGCTATAACCTGCCCGCGTACCAAGCGGGCAACATCTACCCAGGTAGATAAGCCTACCGCAATAAAGATTTGCCAGAAACCTTTTCCCAGTGCAAATGATATAGCTATAACCAGTAATAGTGAAGGTAAAGACCATACCACATTCATAAACCAGCTGATTGTCGCGTCAATCCGGCCACCAAAATAACCTGCTACAGCACCTAAACTCACGCCTATGAAAAGCGAAATAAGTACAGCCATTAAACCTACTGATAGGGAAACACGGATGCCCAAAATTACGCGACTTAATAAATCGCGGCCATAAATATCAGTTCCTAAAATATACGTCCGCTGGTAAATGTTATTTTTTTCAAATAAAGATTGAGGAGTAGCCATTTTAGCTGGCAACACGCAATCGGGGCATAAATCTTTTAAAGCATATTGGGTTGCTTTTGCTTTTTCATCATCGCCAATATATTCCTGAACCAAAACATTTTGCCCCACTATTTTATAGCCGGTAATTGGGATACTTTTAAAGGTTGGGGTTTGGCCGAACAGCATTTTTTCGAAAAAACCCACCTTTTCTACTTTTGGGTTGCTGCTCGTAATGAGAAAAGTAAAGGTACTGCCGGGTTTCTTTTTATTAAGCTGCAGTGTTTGCAGGTTCGCATCCGGAGAATCATCGGGCATAATGGCATAGCCTAAAATGCCCATCACCATCAATAGTAAGATAAAAACTAATCCGCCGAAGGCAAATTTATTTCGCTTAAATTTTAACCATACTTTTTTTGACGGGCTGTTATCCATTATCTAACCATTCTGCCTTTCCAATTGTATTTTCCGCTGTTGCCGGCAATGCCGATATACACCATGTATAAGATGTGCAATACATTTAACACCGGGATTAAAATGAGCAGGCTACGTCTTTTGGCAAAGCCTGTCACATCCCATAAAAATAAGCTTTCTAAAACCATTTTAACCAACAATTGATAAAATGTAATGGTTAAAAAACCTGGTACAAATAATCCGGTAATGAAATTAGATAATATGCTCAGGTTGAAAATCCAGATGAGTACCCCCAGCACAATAATTCCCTTGTTTTTATAACGGGTACTTTTAGAAGCCCAACGCCTGCGCTGCTGAATAAAAGCACTTAAATTTTCTTTGGCATGGGTATATACAATTGCTTCCCTGTTTTTAAGGAAGCCAATTTGGTCAGGATATTTGGCTGCAATTTTATGCAATAACAATTCATCATCTCCTGAAGCCAGATCATCAATCCCCTGAAAACCACCAACCTCGTAAAAAGTCGCTTTCTCATAAGCCAGGTTTGCGCCGTTACAGGTAGATGGCTGTTTATTGCCGATGGTAGATGCCCCCAGGCCAATCAGATATAAAAATTCAAGCGATTGCAGCCTTTCGAAGAAACTCTTTTCCTGAAAATAGGCTACCGGTGAAGAAATCATTTTATATTTTTTCTGTTCAAACAACTGCACAATAGTACTCAGCCAGTTTTCACCCATCCTACAATCGGCATCTGTGGTTACAATTAAATCGCCGGAGCAGGTACCTATTGCCGTTTGTATGGCCTTCTTTTTATATGAATTTAACGCACGATCCTCATTTAGTTTAATCAACCGTACATTTCGATCGGCATAACTCAATACAATTTCAGCTGTAGCATCAGTAGAGTGGTCGTCGATAATGATAATTTCGGTTAAAACCTTTGGATAGGTTTGTGCAATCAAATCATCAATTGTTTTGGCAATATTAGCCTCCTCATCTCGCGCAGCTACAATAATCGAAACTTTGGTTTGCGGATCGGAAATTTCGGGAATAAAATAAGTTAAATTATGCCATCCCCTGATAAAATTAAGCACCAGAAAAGCATAAATGAGGGTTAATGCAGCGGATAATAGACTAATTAGATTTAAGATTTCCAAAAAAGTTAAGTTTAAAAACGAAATAAGCGCCTAATATAGCAGGAATTATAATATTTATAAGCCAAATACTTGCAGTACATGCAATAACAGCTACATGCTGATCGGTTACATGCTTAAACAATTCTACAGCCGTAACACTTCTAATGCCTACATCAAACAAATCTAATGATGGCAAAGCCGATTGTACCAGAAACAATAAGCAGGTCATCATCACAATATCTGCATAATGCAAACCAGGTATTAGCCAAATAAACAGGATAAAGTATTGCGAGCTGAACACCAAATACCTGGCCAGGCAATAACCAATAATTCGGAGCAATTCTTTCCGGCGGTAACGGCCTAAAATACTGTAAAACTTTTTGTATTTGCGGGTAAATTTAAAGGATAGCAGCAAACCATTTAGCCATTTGATATTGAAATAAAAAACAATAAAAAACAGACAGAAAAATACGGCCAGAAAAACCACCGCAATAAACAATACCCGATCAATCGGGATAAAGCGGTAGACAAAAAAACAGGCTGCGATTGCGCCAAAAACATTGGTTAACACCAACTGGCCAATGCTGCCAACACTCATGGCAACAACGCCTACAATCCGCCTTCTGGGTGAAAGAAAAAATACCCTGCCCCCATATTCACCCAGGCGGTTTGGGGTAAAAATAGCCATTGTTAAACCACAAAAGACTGATTCAATAGCCCGGTAAAAGCTAATGGCTTCAATATGGCTCATTAAATATTTCCATTTTGCTGCCTCGAGTAACCAGTTTACAAACATCAGGAGTACCACCAACCCAATTACAGCCGTAATTTCGAGTTGATCGATATCTTTTAGCAACGTTCGGAAATCGCTCAGGTTTTTATTGGCGACAAGCTTGTGGTAAATAAACCAAAAGGCAAACAGCACAATAGCAGCTTTTATAAGCAGTGATAATATTTTTTTGTTCTTGCCTGTCAAACTTGTCTTTTTAGATTGCAAATATGCTTAATATTGCTGTAATGTTGAACGAAAAAAAGGAACGGGTTATTATGGGCATCGACCCGGGCACTGCGGTGATGGGTTACGGTGTGATTTTAGAAAAGGGGAATAAAACAGAACTGATCAGTATGGGAGTGGTAAAAATGACCCATCTCGATGATCCTTTTCTTAAGCTTCAGCGCATTTTCGAAAAAACTGTTGTTTTACTTGATCAGTATAAACCTGATGTATTGGCCATTGAAGCTCCTTTTTATGGCAAAAACATACAGGTACTTTTAAAATTAGGACGTGCGCAGGGAACCGCTATTGCCGCTGCCTTATCCAGAAATATTTCTGTAACGGAATATTCGCCCCGGAAGATCAAACAATCCATTACAGGCAGCGGAAATGCCACTAAAGAACAGGTTGCAGCGATGTTGCAAAGGTTATTAAATTTTAAAGAAACACCCGAATTTTTAGATGCCACTGATGGTTTAGCCGTTGCGGTCTGCCATTCGTTTCAAAAAATTACAACTGGCGGCAAGTCTAAAACTTACTCAGGCTGGGAATCTTTTGTGAGTGACAATAAAAGTAAGGTTACAGGGGTAAAAAAAGCTACAGGTAAGCTTAAAGGGTAAAGGGGGTAGTTTAAATGGTCTGTGTAGAAACAAACCATTAGGAAAAACAATCGTCACACCGATCCGATAGCTATCGGATTTCTGCCCGGCCAGTCAGACGGGTATTTCAGGGTCTACTTTTTTTAATACTTTTCAGGAAATAAAAAAATGGTTCGTGCGGACACGAACCATGGAGCGATTTATAAATATCATTTATTACCTGGCCTGATCAATCAAATTCTTAGTAGCCAAATCGGTTGCCAGTTTATTTCTTCTGATCAGGTACCTTGCTACAAAAAACACTACCACTCCAACCAGTATTAACATCCATAGGTTAGAAAGTGCAAGGATAATTTCTTTAAAAATGGTCCAGCCGTTTACAAGGCCTAGCCAAAAGCGATCGGCAAAGCCTGGTTTGTAATCGTACACATTATCATTGGCCACAATCATAGTTTTAACAGTATTATCCTGATAAAAATTTAGGGTAATGGTGCTATACTTTACGCGGTTATCAATCAGCAGGTTTTCAATTTTCCGGTCAACATAATCATCTTTGATCAAAAGCGAGGTTTCTACATTCGGACTTTTCTTTGTTGCCATTTTATTAATCCGCTCAACGGCTTCTACCCTATTGTTGGCTTTTAGTTTATTGGCCAGGTAAGCAATGCTCTGGTCGTCCATTTTCATCGACTGATTATCGACAAATACCGCCATTTTAGCAATGGCGTTGGTAAAATCATCGAGCTTTTCTGATGGCACTTTAGCCACGAGATAGCCTTCTGTACGGTAAGAGGTAATTTCTTTAAGCGAATCGATAGATTGTTTAACTTTCTGGCTTTCCTGAATTACACTTTGGATAGAAAACTCGGCCACCGCTCCACCCTGCGCTTTAATGGTCTGGCTTAATTTTTCTTTCGTACTTTGCACATCCTTAACGCGGAAGCGCATATCGGCAGTTTTAATAATTTTGGGGGCAACTGTACCAGTGGTACTATCAGTTGCACTGATTTCCTCGGTTGAGGCTACTGAGCCATATTTTTTTTCAGCGTTTTGGCAGCCGAACAAACATGCGGCTACGGCCATAGCAATAATAATCCTTTTCATGATTTAGTGGTTCTAAGGGGTTAATCATTTGTGTGATATTATCTTCGCTGGCCAGTGAAGTTGCGGTATCTTTTTCTTTTTTGTACCGCGTTTTCCCTTTATACTAAAATTGGTTTAAGGTAACCCAAGGTGGTTGGGAGTTGAGAGCTTGGAGTTAGGCGTTATAGCCATTAATTACGCTAATTGAGTGCTTTGAAGCATCAATTAGGCTAAAAAAATATTTTTTTTGAAAGGCACAAAAACAAAAAAAGCCTGTCATGCGTGAACAAGACAGGCTTTATTATAGAGAGAAAATATGTTATGCGTCTAAAATTTTGAATACACCTTTAATGGCGATAATTGCACCGATAAACAAAACAATCCACGATGCTAAAGATACTTGCCATGAATCGTAAGCGAAACGTGCGTAAGTACCCACAATGCATATCAGTACACCAAAAACCATCAATTTATAAATTCCTGGCTGGTTAGCCGTTTGCATACTTTCTGTATTGTGTTTTAATTTATTGTTCTCCATAATGTTTATTTTTATGTTGCAGCAAAAGTAATACTTATTGCTGAATAATTACAGAAACTTAGTAACTTTTTAATCGTTCTAAACGTTGCTTTGCCTTATCCTGATCGGACAGTTTTTCGCCCTGATACAAAGGCTTTTCCCAATCGCCATACATGGGGTTAGGCAATACAATAAATTTCACCCCGAAAAGTGCCTGATTTAAGTTTACCTGCTCGTTTGTATTTTTATTCTCACGATAAAAAATATTTGAAAAATCGCTCAGATTATCGCCACAAAGCATTAAAATGTTATGCGTTTCGGTTATTTTTTGCCTGCGGGGTTCTTTATTGGAAGTGCCTTTCGAAACCAGCAAGTGCGCATCATCCGCATAAGGGAACCCAAATTTTTGCAGGTTTTTTAAGGTTGCGTTATAATCCTTTTCATCGCGGTTGCTGAGGTAAAAGGTCTCAATGCTTTTGCTTGCTGCAAATTTCAAAAATCCAAGTGCCCCAGGAACGGTATCTGCCTGTGCTAAATTGGTCCAGGTGGTCCAGTCTGCAGGATTATAACTTAGTCCTTTCTTAATCTCATGACCCTGAAAAGCCGAGTTATCCAGCACAGTTTCATCAATATCAACAATTACACAATTGGGTTTTCTACTCGTATCGGCCCATACTGCCTCCTTTAACGATAAACGAGCAAAGTTATAAGCCTGAAAGCATAAAGCCCTGTATTCGCCCGATGTTTGCTGCCAAAGCACCGCATTGGTATAATCTCGTGCAGGATTTTGCGCCTGAGCAAAAAACGGTACAAGCGACAGCATAATGAGAATGTATTTTTTCATGATTACAAATAAAATGTAAAGATAAAGTTTAAGTATTCAAAAAGCTTCCCCTCTCGTTTTTTGACACCAATAATGCTTTTGCTTCTGGATAAGCCGCAGTAAATGTAACCGGAAGCTTATTCCTGCTTTTTTGAGTCCATTTAAATTCAACTGCCAGAAATTGGGCTTTCGTTTTTTCAATATAGTCTACTTCCTGTTGTTGAGTAGTACGCCAAAAAAAACAGCTGGCTTCTATTTGGTTCTGGTGTAAAAACTTCAATCGTTCTGCAATCATATAATTTTCGAACAAAGCCCCAACATCATTTCTATTGCTTAAACTATTAAAATTTCTGGTTATAGCATTTACAATACCTGTATCATAAAAGTAAATTTTCTTATTCTTTTTTATCTCGTTGCGTACATTTCCTGAAAAAGCTGGCAGCGTAAAAACGACAAAAGACTTTTCGAGTAAGCTAATATATTTATCTACAGTTTTCTGATCGGCTTTAACCAATTGTGCGAGCTCAGAAAAATTAACTTCACTACCAATCTGCAACGCCAATGCCTTTACAATTTTTTCGAACAACAGTGGTTTTTTCACCTCTTCCAATGCAAACAGGTCTTTATACAAATAACTATCCGCAAGCAATTTCAAATGCTCTTCAGCATTATGCGGATCGTTAATGATTTCAGGGTAAGAACCATAAATTAAACGTTGCTCCAATGATCTTTCTTCAGTAACAAAATCAGTATCATTTACGAGTTCGGCATAAGAAAAAGGCAAAAGCATCATCTCATATTTACGACCGGTTAAAGGTTCGTTAATTTTACCCGATAATTCAAAAGCAGAGGAACCTGTGGCAATTACCTGAACGTTCTTAAAGCGATCTACGATGATTTTGATCAATAAGCCCACATCATTTATACGTTGAGCCTCATCTATAAAAAGTACTTCATAATTACCCAGCATTTGGGTAATCTGTGCAGCATTGGGCCTGGCTAAAGATTCCCTCACATCTGCATCGTCACCATTAAGGTATAAAGTTTTCTTATTGACTTTAGCTAATAGTTGCTCTACAAATGTGGTTTTGCCCGTTTGCCTTGGCCCGAAAATGATAAATGCTTTCCCCTTAAAAAGTCTGGCTAAAGCATAATCCAGCTGCTTTCTGATTATCATAACAAATTATTACAATACAAAACTATAATAATTTTGGATTTAAATCCACAAAAAACATAATAATTCTGGATTTAAATCCACAAAAAACATAATAATTCTGGATTTAGAAAAATATCAGGAACAAAAAAACCCATTTCAACTAAGAAATGGGTTTTAATATATTTTGTTATTCAGACTCCAAACTTAAGACTCCGAGCTCCAAACTTAATGTTATCCTTCTAATGCTGCTGCACCACTTACAATCTCAGTCAACTCAGTTGTAATTGCTGCCTGACGCGCCTGGTTGTATGAAAGTTTTAATGCTTTCAATAACTCACCTGCATTCTCAGTAGCTTTATCCATCGATGTCATACGTGCACCGTGCTCAGAAGCATGCGAATCTAACACGGCTTTGTATAATTGGATTTTAATCGATTTAGGGATTAACTGCTCAACAATTTCTTCTTGCGAAGGCTCTAAGATATAATCAACGTTGGTTGTTTTCTTATCTGCTTTTGTTTCTGTTACAGGTTCAGTTTTAGGTAAAGGTAATAACTGTTCTGTAGTAATAAACTGTACAGCTGCATTTCTGAAACGGTTATACACCACCTCTACCTTATCAAACTCGCCTTTAACAAAGCCAGCCATAATTGCATCGGTAATTTTAGTTACATTTTCGAAAGTTAAGTCCGAAAATATTTCGTTATTGTTACCGATAACGTTGTATTTGCGTTTCTCGTAAAAATCCTGCGTTTTCTTACCGATAGAAATAATGCTTACATTACCGTTCTTCAACTGTTCGCTATACTTCTCAGCAATTAAATTATTGGCCGCTTTAATTACGTTCATGTTAAAAGCACCAGCCAAACCACGGTTTGATGATACAGTAACAATTAAAACCTTATTGGGCTCACGCTCCTGGATAAAAGGTGATGAAGAGCCTTCTAAACTGGCTGAAAGATTACCTAAAATCTCTTTAAGTTTAGTTGCATAAGGACGTAAAGCGATAATTGCGTTGGTAGCACGTTTCAACTTCGCCGCCGAAACCATTTTCATAGCTTTGGTGATTTGCTGTGTTGATTGTACCGATGCAATCCGGTTTCTTACTTCTTTTAAATTAGCCATATTTTAGTATCTAGTACTTATAGTATCGAGTATCCAGACTAAATCTCGTCTTGATACCTGATACTATAATACTTTTATCTAGTATTTACTTGAAATTTCTTTTGCTACTGTATCTAAAACACCAGTAATGCTGTCATCAAATTTACCAGCTTTTAAAGCCGCTAAAGTTTCAGGGTGACGCAATTCCAGCTGAGTTAAGAATTCAGTTTCAAATTCTTTTACTTTGTTAACCGGAACGCTACGCATTAAGTTTTTAGTACCAGCGTAAACAATTGCAACTTGTTTCTCAACAGTAAATGGAGAGAATTGTGCTTGTTTCAACATTTCTACGTTACGTGCACCTTTATCTAATACCGATTTAGTTGCAGCATCTAAGTCAGAACCGAATTTAGAGAAAGCCTCTAACTCACGGTATTGAGCCTGATCTAACTTTAAAGTACCTGCTACTTTTTTCATTGATTTGATTTGCGCGTTACCACCCACACGTGATACCGAGATACCTACGTTAATGGCCGGACGGATACCTGAGTTGAACAAGTTCGACTCTAAGAAGATCTGACCATCAGTAATCGAAATTACGTTAGTTGGGATATATGCAGAAACGTCACCTGCCTGAGTTTCGATAATTGGAAGTGCTGTTAATGAACCACCACCTTTAACGATGTGTTTAATCGACTCAGGTAAATCGTTCATGTTTTTAGCGATATCATCGTTAGCGTTGATTTTCGCAGCTCTTTCTAATAAACGACTGTGTAGGTAGAAAACGTCACCTGGATAAGCCTCACGGCCCGGTGGACGACGAAGTAATAAAGATACTTCACGGTAAGCCACAGCTTGTTTAGATAAATCATCATAAACAATTAAAGCTGGTCTACCAGTATCACGGAAAAACTCACCAATTGCAGCACCTGCAAACGGAGCATAGAACTGCATTGGAGCAGGATCTGCAGCCGAAGCAGCAACAACAACTGTATATGGTAAAGCACCGTTCTCTTCTAATGTACGTACAATGTTCGCTACAGTAGAGTTTTTCTGACCGATAGCTACATAGATACAGAACACAGGCTGACCTGCTTCATAAAATTCTTTTTGGTTGATAATGGTATCGATACAAACGGCAGTTTTACCAATCTGACGGTCACCAATAACCAACTCACGTTGACCACGACCGATTGGAATCATTGCATCGATTGCTTTAATACCAGTTTGTAAAGGCTCGTTTACCGGCTGACGGTAAATTACACCTGGTGCTTTACGCTCTAAAGGCATTTCGTAAGTTTCACCTAAAATCGGACCTTTACCATCTAAAGGTTCACCTAAAGTGTTAACTACACGGCCAAGCATACCTTCACCAACTTTAATAGAGGCAATTTTTTTGGTACGTTTAATGGTATCACCTTCTTTGATCTCGTCAGAAGCACCTAAAAGTACCACACCAACGTTATCTTCTTCCAGGTTTAATACGATACCCTGAAGTCCGTTTGCAAATTCAACCAACTCTCCTGATTGAACTTTAGTTAAACCGTAAACGCGGGCAATACCGTCGCCTACTTGCAACACGGTACCAACTTCTTCCAGTTCGGTTTCTGATTTGAAGCCCGCCAATTGCTGTCTGATAATTGCCGATACTTCGTCTGGTCTTACCTCTACCATAATTTTACTTTATATCTTTTTATAAATGTTTAGTGCTTAGCGCATGGCGCCTGGCATTTAATCGCCATCCGCTTATCGCAATGTTTTTTTGTTGGCGTTTGGTGTACGGCGTTTCCCGCTATACGCTTATTGCCATGCGCTATTGCGCAAATTCTTTTTTAAGTTTATTTAAACCGCTGGCAATACTTGCATCAAATTGCTTATCGCCAACTTTTAATATAAAACCACCAATTAGTTTCTGATCAACTTTTTCGTTTACAATAACTTCATTAGCGCCTAATTCCTTTTTCACAATGGCAACAACCTCTTCTTTAGCTGCAGCGCTTAAAGCGGTAGCAGAAGTAACATCAGCAGTAACGATACCTTTAATCTGATTGTATTGTTGCACAAACTGTTTTGCAGTAGCAAATAAAATAGCCGAACGACCTTTGTTAACCACTGTCTTGAAAAAAGTAGTTGTTAATTTACCTACCTTATCAGCAAAAATACCATTCAAAATACCGGTCTTTTTATCTAAAGGTACAATCGGGTTATTTAATATCGCTTCCAGCTCAGGGGTTTCATCAACCACTTTTTCAAATAAAACCATATCGTTATAGGCATCCTGCAGTGCATTGTTTTCAATGGCAAGGTCTATTAGTGATTTGGCGTATCTGCTTGCAACTTTAATTTCTGACATATCTTTTGGGTTGGCGTTTAGCGTTTGGCGTTTACTCCGCCTACTGCTTTACGCAATACTCTTAGTTTAATTCAACGTCTTTTAACAAGTTAGCAACTAATGCTTCCTGTTTGGTTTTATCATCTAATTGTGTGCGTAAAACGCGTTCAGCAATTTCTAATGATAAAGTAGAAACCTGATCTTTAACTTCTGCTAAAGCTGCTTTCTTTTGGTTTTCGATTTCGATTTTAGCTTTCTCGATCAATTTTGCACCTTCAACCTGAGCTTGTTTTTTAGCTTCGTTTAGGATACTATCTTTTAAGGTTTTAGCTTCCTTCAAAATTTCGTCGCGCTCAGCACGGGCCTGTTGCATTAAATCCTGGTTCTGGCTGGTTAAACGGGCCATTTCCTGTTTAGCCAATTCAGCTTTGTTTAAAGCCTCATCAATGCTTTGCTCACGTTCGTGGATAGCACCTAAAATAGGTTTCCATGCAAATTTTCTAAGTAATATCAATAAGCAGATGAATGCTAAAGCGGTCCAAAAAACCAATCCTATGCTTGGGGTTACTAATTCCATTTTTATCTAATTTTTAAAAACAATCTTTTTTAATAAGGCGGGGTAAATAACCAATCGTTAAATACCCTGCCTAAATTTTTCAGTTTGAATTATTGAGGGTTGTTACCTAATAATGCAACTACCACACCGAATAAAGCAGCACCCTCGATAAGGGCAGCAGCGATAATCATTGCAGTCTGAATTTTTGATGCAGCTTCTGGTTGACGAGCAATACCTTCCATTGCTTTACCACCTACTTGACCGATACCGATACCTGCACCGATTACTGCTAAACCGGCACCGATTGCCGCGATTGAACCTACCATAACTAATTTAATTTATATTAATTTGTAAAAAATAGTTTTCTATTAATGATGTTCTTCTACTGCCATACCAATAAACAAGGCAGTAAGTAATGTAAAAATAAAGGCCTGTAAAAATGCTACCAGCAATTCTAACACATCCATAAACAACACGAATGCAACTGAAACCGGAGCGATAGCCAGTGTTTCGAAAATAAAGATTAACGAGATTAAACTCAATACGATAATGTGACCAGCTGTAATGTTTGCAAACAAACGAATCATTAAAGCGAATGGTTTAGAAATGATACCGATCAACTCTACAGGAATCATAATCGGATACAACCACCAAGGTACATCTGGTCTGAAAATGTGTTTCCAGTAATATTTATTACCATTGATATTTACGATAATCATGGTACCAAAAGCCATTACGAAAGTTAATGCAATGTTACCGGTTACGTTGGCCCCTCCCGGGAAAATTGGAACTAAACCTAGTAAGTTGTTAAACCAGATAAAGAAAAACACGGTTAACAAATAAGGCATAAATTTAGCGTATTTATGACCGATGTTTGGTTTAGCAATATCATCTCTAACAAAAACAATAATTGGCTCGATTAAAGATTGCAAACCTTTAGGCGCTTTACCCACACGTTTTTTGTAAGCACCAGCCACCGAAATAAAAACGATTAATATTACCAGGATTGCTACAAACATAGCCGCAACGTTTTTAGTGATCGAAAAATCTAAAACGGAAACGGTTTCGTCAACCTGACCATTTGTACCAACCACTTTAACATGATCTTCTACCAAACGGTAAGTATTATAAGTTCCTTTATAATCTTCCTCACCATGATAAAAGTGAGCAGAAGAGAAAACTTCTAATCCAGCAGGTGTATATAAAATTACTGGAAGAGGTAGTGAAGTATGCCCCCAAAGGTGCCACATGTGCGAATCAGCAATGTGCTCCATAATTACTTTGGTAGGCTCGAATTTTTCTTTGCCATGTCCAGCTTCTGCTCCGTGCTCACCTGAAGCTGCATGAGCAGATTCGGCAACAGTACTATCAACAGGTACAACAGCGCTATCAACTTGAGCGAAAGTATCAATTTTGATAGATAAAAACGCGATTAAAAGCGTAAAAACAATAGTTAGCCTTTTAACTTTAGACACAAAAACTCGGTTACAATCCATTTATTGGCAGTTTTTTACTTTAAATTTTGGTGGCGCAAGTTACGTAACAAACAGTAAATTTCAAAGGCCGTAAACAATAAATATAAAGAAAAAAAATTAAGCAGAAATACTGACCCAATTCCCTTAGCTTTTATACTGTAAATCAAGACAAAAGCCATACAAAAAATCATCTTCACCGCTATCGATCCCATAATAGCCATAATACCTACCTCTGGGTCGCGTTTTATCCCGATATCAACCACCATATAGGCGATATAGGTAATGCCAGCCAAAAAGCCGAACATCACCCAAAAATTATTGATAAAAAGTTGGGTATTAGGAAACAGTAAGGGTAAAACGGCAACAACGCCTATTAATAAGCCTACGAAGATGAAATAGATACTTGTAAATTTGGCCAGAGTCAATGGAATAATTTCTTAGCAGATTAAAACTCCGGCAAAGATAAGGTTTTTAGTATCAAGTAAGTAGTGTGTAGGGGAATTATTGTTTAATTGGTTAACTGTTTGAATTGGTTAATCGGTTAATTGAAGTTTTACGCGATCATTGCTCGATTGTTAAATTGTTTCATTGTTAATTGCATATTGCCCAACAATCTAATAATAGAAACATTTAACAATATTCTATTTGGGTTAACTGTTTTAATCGGTTAATTGAAATTTTACGCGATCATTTCCGGATTGTTATTTGCGCATTGCCCAACAATATAACAATAGAACCATTTAACAATATTCTATTGGGGTTAATTGAAAACTGTCAACTGAAAACTGTAAAATGCAAACTGAAATCTAACCCCTGGTAACCTGCCTGATTGCTTGATAAAGCGCAATTCCCACCCCTGCCAATGCAAAAGCTGCAGTAATTAAATTGGTTTTGCTCTGCCGGTGTTCATCGATTTTGTAACCAATAAAAGTTAAAAGACCAATGGTAGCAATCATCTGGAAGCCGATGGCCGAATATTTTGCGGCTGCATTTACCTTTTTCTTTGTATCTTCCTCTTTCGGATTTTCCATTTTTTAATGCAAGAATTAAATTAACTTTGAATAATTAAAATTGACAGCCGATAATAATTTGGCTTACAATTTGTTTATATGTTGAACTAAAGATATCTACCATACTTGAAAAATTACGCTAGCAGAAACTTACATACTCTCCTCTTCATTTTCAGCCTCCTTTTTATATATGGCTGTGTGGCAAACAAGGATACAGCCGTTGACCGAAGATTTCAGAACCTGACGGCAAGATATAACTATATTTATAACTCAAATGTTTTATTAACCGAATATAACGAGAGTTTACTGCAAAGTTATACCGATAACTACGAAAAAATACTCCCGGTATACCTCGATCCAGAGCCTCAGGTAAATCTGGTACTTACACCTGGTGTGGCCAATAAACAATTGGATGAGGTGATTACCAAAAGCCAGACCATTATTAACGAAAAAAGTTTCAGCAATTATATCGATGATGCCTACATGCTCTTGGGCAAGGCCAATTATTTAAAAGGCAATTATTTTATCGCAGCAGAATATTTCGATTATACTGCAAAAACCTACAGCAGCGATTTAAAAACCTTTATCATGGCCATGAACTGGAAAGCCCGTAGCCAGATGCAGCTGAACAACATGGTATTGGCCGATAAAATAATTGATACGATGCTTCGTGCCTGCGACGAGCTGAAGAAAGATATTGCAGAGCCATTGGCCACTGCGGCACAGATGCGCATTTACCAAAAACGGAACAAAGAGGCTATCCTTTTTCTCGAATCGGCTATTGAACGTGCAGAAGAAAAACAACTACGCATCCGCTGGCAGTTTATCCTGGCCCAATTGCAGGAGAAAGAAAAAAACATTACCGATGCCTATGCCAACTTTACACGTGTAGAAAAAAGCAATGCCCCTTTTGAGATGTATTTTCATGCCAATTTAAACCGGATTAAATTAAAGGCATTATTAAGCGGCGAAAAATTAAACAAGGAGCAACAGCTTTTAGCTTTATTAAAAGATGATAAGAACACCGATTATACCGATCAGATTTATTATCAGGTAGGCGAGCTCCTGTCGGCAGAAGGAAACTTTGTAAAAGCTGCTGAATATTATAACAAATCGGTACAAACCAGTACCCGAAACCAAAATCAAAAGGCATTATCCTATTTAAGAATTGCTGATTTAAACTTTAAAGAATTTAACGATTATATTAAGGCAAAGCGTTATTACGATAGTACCGTAATGATTTTGCCTAAAAACTTCCCTGATTACGATGCGATTGTTAAAAAGGCAAATAACTTGCAATACTTAACAGATCGTTATACACTTATAGCCAAAGAAGATACTGCGCAAACCATAGCCAAGCTGCCTGCAGGCGAGCGCGAGGCGAAGGTTAAAGCTTATTTAACACCAAAGGTCGAAGTTGCCAATACCGGAGGTGTCATCAACAATCAGTTTTTAAATGATCCCGATTTTCCTAACCAATCTTTAAATACACCCAAAACTGCGGCCGGTAGCACTTTTTATTTCAGCAACAACGCCGCTATAAGTGCAGGTTTTGGCGATTTTAAAAAACGATGGGGCAACAGACAGCTGGAAGATAACTGGAGACAGAGCGTGCGTTCATCGGCACAGGAAACCAATTCGGTGCTGGCAGGCGGAAATGTAGCCACAGGTATAACACCCGCAAATGGGGGAAGCAATCTGGCAGCAGCAGACCAAACTTCTTTAGAGAAACAATTTCTGGATGGCCTACCAACCACTCCCGAGTTGCTGACGGCCTCTAATCAAAAAATTATTGATGCCTATTTTGAAATTGCCAGCTTTTACCAGCAGGAACTGGGCGACAAAGCAGAAGCCAATAAAATATACCTGGAATTGCTGAAAAGATATCCGGAAAATAATCACCTGGTTGCCATGTACTATAGTTTATACCTGAATTATAAAGGTGTTGACGAAGCAAAATCGGAAGAATACAAACAATTGGTACTGAAAAAATTCCCTGAATCTAATTTTGCGAAAACCATATTAGATCCCTCGTATTCTGCTAAACAAAGTCAGCTGGAAAACATAGCCATTAACAATTACAACGTGGCTTTTGATACCTATGCGAAGAAGGATTATCCAAATGTGGTAAAACAGGTAAACGATAACATCAGTGCATTTCCAGAAAATGATTTTGCACCTCAGTATGCTTATTTAAAAGCCATTGCTATTGGTCGTACTGCTAAAGTAGATTCCTTACTTACCCAATTTAACCTCATTACCACTCTTTACCCTAACGATAAAATTATTACGCCATTGGTGCGCGACCACCTGAAATACATTGAAGCCAATCTGGAAGAATTTAAGCAAAGACCTGTTGCGCTAATCGATTTCGATCCAAATGCACCACGCTTTGTAAGTCAGGCTAATCCAACACCTGTTGAAAATAAACCTTTGGTAACCGAAAACGCTACCGTAAAGACTGCTGAGCCCAAAATAGCCAAACCAGTTGAGGTTAAACCTGCTGATGTAAACAAACCTGCCAGCATTTTCAGTGCAGCAAAATCAGAAGAGTATTATTATGTAATTGATGTGGCCGATGCTACTTTAACCTTAAGTTCATCGCGATTTGGTTTAGGTCAGTTTAACCGGGGTAACTATCCTGACAATGATTTGGTACATAAATTGGTAGAGCTTGATAACGATCAGTTGATTTATGTAACCAGTTTTATCGATTTGGAAGATGCCAAACTTTACGAGTCGAGCATTGTTGGCCAGTTAAAAAATATTATGAAAGTACCAGCTAACCTGTATAAAGGCTTTATCATCAGTAAAGAAAATTTCGAAAAGCTAACTGACAGACAACGCATTAATGAATACCTGGAGTTTTTAAAAGACAATTATAAGTAAGCGAAAAGACTAAAGCTGAAAGACAAAAGACTAAAGCTTGGATGTTCTTAAATGTCTGAGGTGGTGAAAAAGACCGAAGTCCGAAAGTCGGAGGTCCGAGGATCAGGAGCCGAAAGACCAAAGCTTAAATGCCCTTAAATGTCTTAGGTGGTAAAAAAGCTGAAAGACTAAAGCAGAAAGACCAAAGCTTATATGCGCTTGAATGTCTTAGGTGGTGAAAAAGCTGAAAGACTAAAGCAGAAAGACCAAAGCTTATATGCGCTTAAATATCTTAGGTGGTAAAAAAGCTTAAATGCACTTAGTGTTAGGTCTTAGAATTGCCAAACTTTCATAGCTTAAATTTGGTTCTCTAAAAAATTAATAAATTTGCATCCAAACCTCCTTTTGTGATGGTTTTGGAAAATTATAGCACAAAATGAATAAATCCCTTTCTGCACAAGATACAAGAAGATATAGTTTAATGATCTGGAAATTATTGGTTGGTGGAATAGCCCTCTTTGCCATTTTCATCTCCATGATTGGTTTTGGCCTTTTTGGCGCACTACCTTCTTTCAGGGATATTGAACACCCGAAAAGCAACCAGGCATCAGAAATTATTGCCGAAGATGGTCGCCCGATTGGAACTTATTTTGTACAAAACAGATCAAACGTTACGTATAAAGACATTTCTGAAAACGTAATTAATGGCTTAATCGCAACTGAAGATACCCGTTTCAAAGATCACTCAGGTATCGATTTCAAGCGTACTTTTAGCATTATCGGCTATAATTTAATTGGTAAAAAACAAGGTGCCAGTACCATTACACAGCAATTGGCTAAAAACCTTTTCCCCCGCGAATCGAATTTAAATTTCTTCTCGCTGGTGCTAACCAAATTTAAAGAATGGATTGTTGCTGTTAAACTCGAGCGTAACTATACCAAAGAAGAAATTATTACCATGTATTTAAATACGGTCGATTTTGGTAACCAGGCTTATGGTATTAAATCGGCTGCAAGGGTTTATTTTAACACTACACCCGATAAATTAACCCTAACGCAGGCTGCTACCTTAGTGGGTATGCAAAAGGGGATTACCATGTACTCTCCTACCCGCCACCCTGAGCGTTCGCGCGATCGTAGAAATACGGTAATGGCCATGATGGTAAAATCTGACCTTTTAACCCAGCAGGAATTTGAAGAACAAAAAGATAAACCTCTAAACCTGCATTTCAACGCTGCTACTGTAAATGATGGTATTGCGCCTTATTTCCGTACGGTGCTTAAAAACGATATCAAAACTATCTTCCAGGAACAATCGATTACGAAGCCAGATGGTACGCCTTATGATTTAGACCGCGACGGACTTAAAATTTATACCACGTTGAATTACGATATGCAGGTATATGCAGAGGAGGCGCAAAAAGAATACATGAAGATTTTGCAGGCGCAGTTTATCGCCAGCTGGAAAGGTCGTAACCCTTTCAAAGATAAAGCTTTGCAGATTGAGCAGGGTATTAAAAGGTCAGACCGGTATAAATCTTTAAAGCTTGAAGGGAAATCGGATGAAGAGATTACGCAAGATTTCAACACCAAAACAGAAATGACCATTTTTACCTGGAAGGGTAATATCGATACGGTAATGAAGCCGATTGACTCGGTACGTTATTATAAAATGCTGTTGCGTAATGCCATGATGACCATGGACCCAACCAACGGCCACGTTAAAGCCTGGGTAGGTGGTATCAATTACGAGCATTTTAAATACGATCAGGTTAAAATGGGTACCCGTCAGGTGGGTTCAACCGCTAAACCTTTCACTTACGCGGTAGCCATTGAAAATGGTTATTCTCCTTGTTATACTGTACCTAACGTTCCGGTTACCATAGAAGGTTACGGCGATCCGTGGACACCAAGAAACTCAGGAAAACCTTTAGAAGGCAGCATTACCTTACAAAAGGCACTTGCTTATTCGCAAAACTATGTTACCGCCTATTTAATGAAACAGGTTGGTCCGGTTGCCGTATCAACGCTGGCTACTAAAATGGGTATCCCGAATGTTCCGGCATTTCCTTCAATTTGTTTGGGTACCTTCGATTCGTCTATTTACAACATGGTTGGTGCTTACGGCGCATTTGCCAATAAAGGCACTTATACCAAACCCATTTACCTGTTAAGAATAGAAGATAAAAATGGGGTGGTGTTATTTTCTCAGAAAGAAATACCAAAGCCAATTATGAGCGAAGAGGTTGCCTATGTGATGACCAGAATGCTTAAAGGCGTGGTTGCTAACGGAACAGGATCGCGATTAAGTTATAAATATGGTGTAAATGCACCAATTGGTGCAAAAACCGGTACCACACAAAATAACTCTGATGGTTGGTTTATGGCCATTACTCCACAACTGGTAACCGGTATATGGACTGGCTGCGAGGACCGTGCTTTCCATTTTATCAGTACTAATCAGGGTGAGGGTGCCAATACTGCCTTACCTATTTTTGCCGGCTTTATTAAACGGGTATATGCCAATCCGGCGTTGAAGATTGGCCGGGCAGATTTTGAAGCACCAAAAAGCGGCGTATCGATTACCTACGATTGTAACCAATACCAGCAGCAGGAAGAAGGCACAACAGAGCTAGATAAGAAGTTAGGGTTTTAATACACTTGCGATTGCGTGAAGGATAGCAGTGAAAATCCTTTTGTTGTGCCTGAAGCGAAGCGGAGGGTAACAAAAGATTGTAACGGATAGCCTGACCCTTTGCGCAGCTTAGGGGCACGCCCAAATTCTTTTAAACAACATTAAATCATTATCCGTTTAGATAAGGATTTCCCTTTTTGAATCTTATTTTTGTAATTAATGAGCAGTTTCGACCATAAAACAGCATTAACCGCTATACCGCATAAACCGGGTGTGTACCAATATTGGGATGCCGATGGCAAGTTAATGTACATTGGAAAGGCGAAAGACCTGCGCAATCGGGTGGGCTCTTATTTTAACAGCGATAAAAATCAGTTTAACGGCAAAACCCGGGTATTGGTTTCGAAGATCAGAAAAATTACCTTTACCATTGTTGATACCGAAATTGATGCCTGGCTGCTCGAAAACAGCTTAATTAAAAAGCACCAACCCAAATTCAACATTAATTTAAAGGATGATAAAACCTATCCGTGGATTATTGTTAAAAATGAGCACTACCCTCGCATTTACTGGACCAGAAAAGTAATTAAAGATGGTTCGACCTATTTTGGCCCCTACGGTTCAATAGGCATGATGCACACGATATTGGACCTGATTAAGGAAACCTATGCTTTACGCACCTGCAATCTGCCATTAAACGATAAAAATATTGCTGAAGGGAAATTTAAAGTTTGCCTTGAATATCAGATTGGCAACTGCAAAGGACCTTGCCAGGCATACCAGACTGAAAGCGATTACGATAAAAACATTGCAGAAATTAAGGAAATCCTCAATGGCAAGATCGGCAACGTAATCCGTGAGGTGAAATCGACGATAAAAACGGCAGCCGAAGACTTAAACTTTGAACTGGCGCATCAATATGCCCGCAGATTAGAGGTTTTAGAAAAATATCAAAGCAAATCGACCGTAGTAAACAGTGCCATCACCAATGTGGATGTGGTGAGCATCGCATCAGATGAGCGCTATGCTTTTGTGAACTACCTGAAGGTAATGAACGGTACCATTATCCAGACGCAAACCATTGAGGTTAAAAAGCAACTGGATGAAAGCGACGACGAAATCATGACCCTCGCCATGCTTGATTTCAGAAGCAAGTTTAACAGCACTTCGAAAGAAATTATTGTTCCATTCGAACCTTCGCTGGAAGATGAAAGCCTGCGTTTTACAGTACCGAAACTGGGAGAAAAGAAAAAGCTTCTAGAGCTTTCGCAAAAGAATGTGCTTTTCTTTAAAAAGGAAAAGTTAAACCAGTACGAAAAGCTAAACCCTGATTTACGTACCGACCGCATTTTAACCACCATGCAAAAGGACCTGCGCTTAACGCAGCTGCCCAAGCATATCGAATGTTTCGATAACTCCAATTTCCAGGGCAAATATCCGGTTTCGGCCATTGTGGTATTTAAGGATGCCAAACCATCGAAAAAAGATTACAGGCACTTTAACGTTAAAACGGTAGAAGGGCCCAACGATTTTGCCACCATGGAGGAAGCCGTTTTCCGTCGTTACAGGCGCATGCTGGATGAAAACCAGACTTTGCCCCAACTCATCATCATTGACGGCGGTAAGGGTCAGCTTTCATCGGCAATGAAGAGTTTAAAACAATTGGGGATAGAAAAACGGGTAACCGTTATCGGTATTGCCAAACGCCTGGAAGAATTATTCTATCCGGGCGATTCATTTCCACTCTACCTGGATAAAAAATCAGAAACCTTAAAAGTAATTCAGCAGCTGCGTGATGAAGCCCACAGATTTGGGATTACCTTCCACCGTAAAAAACGCGACCAGGGTACGCTCAAAACCGAGTTAGAGCAAATTGAAGGTATTGGTAAAACCACTGCCGATAAATTACTTACGCATTTTAAATCGGTGAAAAAGATTAAAGAAGCTACCGAGAAACAACTTGCAGAAGTACTAAACAAAAAGCAGGTGCAAACTTTGTTGAGCCACTTTAAAGAGGTCTAAATCCATAATGTAAACCACAACAGACATGATCGTAAAAAGATTAACACTAAATTAATCTGGATTGCGTAAAGCTTAACTATTTTCTCAATAATTTAGGGTTGTTAATACAAGTAAACATCCATCCCTATTTACATGAGTAACAACATCCTAACCACAATTACCAAACTTTTATTAGGCGTACTGTATTTTAGCGAATCGGAAAGTCCCTTTAAGGTGTCTGATTGGGGCAAAATTCCCTCGGCTGCATTACAGCAAGAAATAGCCTCCCGCTACCAATCTGCCTTATCCAATTTAAAACAAGTAGACCAATCAGCCTTTTTTAACCACATTACCTCCAAGGTAGATGCAGCTGATGCGCCAATGGTAGAAAATGCACGAAAAATAACGGAGTTACACAACTTCATCAGGCAAAATCTATCCGATATACAAGTTACACGTGTAGAAGGCAGTAGCAAGGTTCCAATAATTATTACGGGTTACCTGCCTGATGGTAGCTGTTTAGCGATCGAAACTTTTGCTGTAGAGACTTAAATTAATCCCATCCACTAAATAATCCCAAAATTACACATGAAAGCATTAAAAAAATTAAGCTTACTGGCAATGCTATGCCTGGGCCTGTCGGCCTGTAAAAAAGAAAATCAGCTGACACCCGAAAGCAGCACTTTTGAACAAAAAATAAACACTAAAGCGGCTACTGCAAGTGTACAGACTGTAACCGCAGGTTTTCCGGAAACTTTCGAATCGGGAAGCAAAGGAAGTTATGCCACTGCCTCGGTAACTTTAAGCAGCGGAAGCTGGAGCCTTAACGATGCCCTTATTGGAAACCTCGCCGCAGATGCCAAAAATGGTAGCCAATCGGTACGGATCCGCAACACAGGTATTGTAAGCATGAATTTTGATGTAAACGGAGCCGACGTAGTAACCATTGCTCACGCCAAATACGGTACCGATGCAAACAGTACCTGGCAACTCTGGTACTCTACCAATGGTGGTTCGAGCTGGCAACAATCGGGTAGCACCATTACCAGTAGTTCCACAAGCTTAACAACCGCTACCTTTAACACCGCCATTTCAGGAAATGTACGTTTCCAGATCCGCAAAATCAGTGGTGGCACCGCCCGTATTAACATCGATGATTTCAGTATTTCAACTGGCGACGGAACAACCACCCCGCCAACTACACCTGGTGATGATAGTCACCTTTTAATGGGCAATCCGAGTAATGCTGTTGCCAGTATTACTTATCCTGAAAATTACCTGATGGAGCGTACTTATTACAGCAGTTCTTACAGCAAAAGCAGAGGTACACCAAATTGGGTAAGCTGGCACATTGGTTCGGCCGATTTAGGTTCTACCCCACGCCAGGATGATTTCAGATCAGACAGTACATTACCTTCAGGCTGGTACCAGGTATCGAGCAGCAGCTACTCAGGCTCAGGTTTTGATCGTGGTCACAATTGCCCATCGGCTGATAGAACCGCTTCGGTTGCTGCAAATTCTTCTACCTTCTTAATGAGCAATATGATGCCACAAGCGCCCAATAATAACCAGGGACCATGGGCTGATCTTGAAAATTACACCCGCTCACTGGTAACTGCAGGTAATGAAGTTTATGTGATTTGTGGTTCTTATGGTTCGGGCGGTACCGGAAGTAACGGAGGCATTACCTATACCATTGATAATGGCCGTATAAATGTTCCTTCTAATACCTGGAAAGTAATTGTAGTATTGCCTAATGGAAATAACGATTTAAGCCGTGTAACTTCATCTACCAGAGTAATTACGGTAAACATGCCCAATACAAACGGTTTAAATACCAATTGGAAAACTTACCGCACCACAGTTAATGCAATAGAATCTGCAACAGGTTACGATCTTTTATCAAATGTACCGGTAGCAGTACAAAATGCAATTGAAGCCGTTACGGATAACCAGTAATAGGTTGAATTTAATAAGAAGAGCGGTAACCGGTGTAGGTTATCGCTCTTTTTGTTATGGGTAAGGTTCATTAATTATTATTGAGAGACCCTGAAATACCCGTCTGACCGGCCGGGCAGAAATCCGATAGCTATCGGATCAGGATGACGGTAACAAAAAACAAAAAGGCTCTGATTTTCATCAGAGCCTTTTGCATGCTTAGTATTCCCAAAGACCTTGTTCGTAATCAAGAACAGATTTTTTAATCCTTTCCGATTCGTAAAGTCTTTCTCTTGGATCAGTAATGATATCTCTGATTTTGTTATCACCAGGGTTTGATTCTTTAACAATATAGCTGCTAAATAAACGACGGATAAAGAAATCGTCGAAACTTAAGTTAGAAGCATCGTTATTGGTGTTAATTAAACGTTTTTTGGTTAACAGCTCTCTAGCTTCTGTGTAATAGACCCAGAATACAGGTTGCCATTGTTTAGAAACCTCGTTGAATTTTAAAGGTGCTATACCTACAATACGCGGTTCGAAAATAGAACGCTTGGTATCGAAAATCCAGTCTTCTTTGATTCTGAATTTTAAAAACAAATCAGGGTTAAAATCGTTCACCACAGTAGTAACGGTACCTGTTTTATTGTTCGAAACCTCAGCTGTTCCTAAAGCCGATTTTGCAGCTGAATCAGGAGTCATTGGGTTGTTAAATGCATCATCCTCATTCAAAGCACTATCAATTGGCGAATAAGCGGTTAATTCGCCGGTTTTAATGGCAGATACCAATACATCAATTAATCTTGATTTTGGCGATCTTAAAGGTGAGTTAACCGTATCACGCAAGTCGATTTCTCTCCAGATCCGTTTTGCGTAAAACACATCTTCCTCCCTCACATCGGCCAAAGGCACCATTTCGGTACTATCAATATCCTTACGGGCATAGAAACCATCTTTTGGTGGTACCTTAAGTTTTTTCTTCACTGTTTTAACCGGAGCTTTCACCGTATCTACTACAGGAGCAGCCGCAACAGGTGCAGGCTTTTTGGGTGCTAACTTAGTCGGCTTTTTCTGTGCAAAAGCAAACGCAGTTAACAACACTAAAACAGCAATACTTAAAATCCTTTTCATCTTCTTCTTATTTAACACTAAATGCTAATGAAGGTAAAATTTTCTGACGACCATCAGGGCCTATAGAAACAATATCTTCAAAAAATACTCTTGTACCAGGAGTAACCGAATTAATAGCACCTTTTACGGCACCAGCAAAACTGCCACCACTAGCGGCAATTGTAACCGCATCCGAACGTGGTTTAATAATGGTTACTTTATAACGCTGTATCTTAAACTTAACATCGAAAGGGAAATCATCCAAATCGGCTTCAATTTCGGTTTCGCTTTTTAACTGTACTGAGGCCACATCGCCACCTGCACGGCCACCAACTTTAGCAACAGGAGTTGGAATACCTTTAACCCTGAATTTTTGCGAGCCTAAACTCACTGTTTTGCCAGCGTTGTTAGCTGATACATTAACAGATACCTCTGAACCTACAAGGCTACCTGGTACGTTAACATTATAATTTCCGTTGCTACCCGACATTGATCCACCAGAAATAGAGGCTTTAATACTCTCTAATGGAAAACCTGCTGCCGAAACCGTAAATGGATTCGGGATACCTGCATAAATTACATTCAATTTGGTTGATGCAACCGATGCTGATGGTTTTGCCACCTGATAAGATTGTGGTTGTGTTTTGTATTCTTTTACAGTACCATCAGTTTGACGAACGCGAATAGTACCTACCCAGGTAAACTGACCAACACTACCTGTTCCGCCGGTATACGTTCCTTTACCATCTTTGATCGAAAGTTTATTTCCGTTTACCGTAATATCAGGAGTTGATCTCGAATCGCTTGCAGTTAAAAATACTTCGGCAGTATAAGGTTGACCTTGAATTACGTATGAAGTAGGTGCTACCGCAACTGCTGCAAACTGATCCAGGTTTACCTGTGCTTTATCCATGTTACCGAATAACTTTTTCACCACTTCTGCTTCAGCATTTTTGGTATCTGCCTGCAATTTGGTTAAAACCGTCATTGCCGCGGTTAAAGGCGTACCTTCACCAAAATAAGTTTCCTGCCAGTTTCCCTTTCTTTTTCTTTCAGGATCTTTAGCTTCCAAAGAAAATGAAACATTTGCTCTGTCTGCAGGATCTAATAAAGAGATTAATTTTTCGCGTGTAGCATTAATCTTGGCTTTTAATTTATCAGCCTCTTTTTTATTAATCATGATATTTTGCGCAATATCCTGATTTGATCTGTTTACCAGGTCGCCGGTTTCAGGATCAATTCCATCGCCTGCCTGTGTAAATTGTTTTTTAATACCATCAATGTAGTTATTCAACTCATCGGCAGCTGCCTTAGCTTGCTGAGCCTTTTCGTAAATAGGCTGTGCACGGGCCGGCTCCTCTTTCAGTTTCGAGTTTTCGAAAGCAGAAAATAACTGGTTGATGCTGGTATTTACGTTATTTTTAGAAGTATCCAAACTATCATTGATATTTTTGAATGCATCTAAAATGGTATCTGATACGTTTAAGGCAAGCATGGCCAACAATACCAAATACATGATATTGATCATCCGCTGCCTTGTTGTTTCTTTTCCGCCTGCCATGTTTGATGTAGCTTTTCTTTAAAAATTAAAAACTAAACAAATTATACACGTGGGCTGTTCATAGCCGATAACATATTGCCATAAATTGCATTAAGTGATGATAAGTTTTTAGCCAACTTGTTCACCTCTTCTTTAAACTGTTTCGAATCTTCCATCGATTCGTTAAAGTTCTGCATGGTTAATGATAAGTTTGAATAGAATTTATTCATCGATTTTAAATGCGCGCTCGAATCCTGTAATTCCAATTCGTAAACAGCATTTAATGCCGATAAGTTTTTAGCTAAGTTATTCACCTGATCGTGATAAGCCTGCGAATCTACATTGCTTTCGCCCATTGCTTTCAAATTCGCAGTAGCTTTTTCGAAAGAGGCACTTAAGCTATCAAATCCGGCTGATGCCGTTTTAACTTTACCTGTAAACTCATTAGTAGCAGTAGAAGCATCTGCAACATTTGAAATGGTTGCTACTTTATCACCAAACGTACGTAAACCTGTACCTAAGCTTTCAATCAATTCAGGACCAATTTTAGCGTCAGATAACATTTTATCTAAAGCAGCAGTGTTCGAAGATCCTACTGCGGCTACCGGTCTTGCAGAAGCTTTTGGTAATTCGCCATCAAAATCGGCTCTTAATTCCGGATAAACTCTTTCCCATGCTGGTTCTGGTTCTGGTGGGAAGAAACCGGTTAAAAAGAACAGAAATGCCTCAACGCCAAGACCAAGCCCAATCATGTAGTTACCTACAATTCCACCAATGTGTAGAATTTTAAATAACGCTCCAATAATTACAATACTTGCTCCCCATGAAATCGCTACGTGTAACCAGCCTGGTTGTTTTTTTGCTGCCATAAAATTTTGATGTTTTTCTTTAGTTTTTAGTTTGTTTGGTTTAACGTCTTAAATCGGTACCTGGATAAGATGAAACGCATCTGAAACCAATGTACGACCGTTGGGTATCCTGATATTCGTAAGTTGCTACAGCATTCTGTAAAAAGTAACCTGTATCTTTCCACGAACCGCCTTTTACTACTTTACGCTTTTTGTATTTGCTGTCTGCAGCACCTGCATCGTAAGTAAAATTAGGGTTCAAATCGTGCAATAACGGACTTGCGCCCTTGTTGTAAGCGGTTATGGTCCATTCCGATACGTTTCCGGCCATGTTGTATAAGCCATAATCGTTAGGAAAATAAGATTTCACGCCAACTGTATAAATACCACCATCGCTCGAGTAATCGCCGCGACCTGGTTTAAAGTTGGCTTGTAAACATCCTTTTGTATTTCTGATGTACGGACCGCCCCAAGGGTATTTGGTTTTGGTGTTACCGCCTCTTGCGGCATATTCGAACTCCGTTTCTGCTGGTAAACGGTAATCAGAACGCGATCCTACAGGCAATTTACGTGCTGTAGCTACGCCATCATACAATTTGGTTCTCCAGTGAGAGAAAGCCTTAGCCTGCTCCCAGCTTACGCCAACTACCGGATAATCATCATAAGAGGGGTGATTGTAATAACCGCGAACCATTGGATCGTTCTGAGAATAAGAATAGTCTGTTTTCCAAACCATGGTATCAGGATAAATGGCAACAGTATAACGGTCTATATAATCCTGACGTTTGCTGTTTGGATCTTTGTGACCTAGTGCCGCTTTCTCCATATTTAACTCAGCGTAGGTATACTCAAACTTACGCACATCAAATTCTTTCTTGCCTGGAAGGGCATCTAAGCCCGAATAATACATACCATCAAGCTGACTAGCTTGTGCACCTGCACCACCTCTGCCCTTGTTACGCCAGATATTTGCACCATTTGGACCAACCTTTTTCCAATCGATAAATTTATCGCCACCAACAGCCGCCGCTGCATTTCCTTTGGGTGTCATCATAAACTGTTGTGGGTTACCCATCATGGCAATGGCAATAGAATCGCGCACCCAGTTGGTAAACTGACGATATTCTGCATTTGAGATTTCGGTCTGATCCATGAAGAATGCACTAATGGTTACCATTCTGCTTGGCCCATTCTGAGAGAAAGTGATATCCTCGTCAGATCCTCCCAGTGGCGTATGCCCTGGTGGAATATATACCATTCCTAACGGGATCCTATCGTTTTTAAATTTCCGGTTATATGCACCAACCAGTTCGCCTTGGCCTCCATGGCCGCAACTTGCTAACATTAATGATATACCTACAATAGTTAGAAGGTAAATTTTCTTCATATTTTTTATAGTGTGCAAAGCACGATAAGGGAGCAATTTTATCAAAAATCACTGAAATTATCAACAAAAGCAAATATTTTACATTAAATCATTACGCGAAAGCAATTAAACTTAGATTAACTGCCTACTCCCCCCTAACACTTTGCCCACAGAAAATGCGTAACTCTCTTAATAACAGCAAAGTTACGCATTTATTGTGTTGACTTAAAATAAATTAACAAATGTATTATTTATTAGATATTTTGATATAGTTCTCTATGGCCATGGTCATAGATGGCACACCTGGAGTTGGTGCAGCAATATCTACAATAAGATCCATATCGGTACAAGCTTTACTGGTATTGGTACCGAAGGCTGCAATCCGCGTATTATTTTGTTTAAAATCGGGGAAATTTTTAAATAACGACTGAATACTTGATGGACTGAAAAAGGCAATCACATCATAAAACACCTCTGCAAGATCAGATAAATCACTCACTACAGTCCTGAATAAAACCGCAGGCGTAAAGTTATAGCCACTTTTTTCCAAAAACTTCATGGTATCTTCAGTGGCTACGTCAGAACAAGGGTATAAAAACTTCTCATTCGCATGCTTTTTAAGCACTTCAGCTAAATCAGCTGCAGTTTGTTTGCCAAAAAAGATTTTGCGTTTTCTGTACTGGATATATTTCTGAAGATATAGCGCAATGGTTTCAGACAGACAGAAATATTTTAGTTCTGCCGGCACTTCGTAACGCATTTCTTCACAGATCCTGAAAAAATGATCCGCTGCGTTACGGCTGGTAAAAATTACCGCAGTAAAATCGGCCAGGTTCACTTTATCCTTCCTAAAGTCGCGGGCAGGTACGCCTTCAACATGGATGAATGACCTAAAATCGACTTTTAGGTTGTGCTTTTTTGCCAAATCGTAATAAGGAGATTTTTCAGTTTCAGGTTTTGGTAAAGTAACCAAAATACTTTTTACTTTGCGGATTCTAGAGTCGTTCTTTTCTTGCATTTTCCTTTTTCCTGCTACAGTCCTATCGTTTTAATTAGTATTAGGATAGGACATATTTCGAGGGCGCAAAAGTACAAAATTAAATGCATTCTAGAAAACTTATTATTAGAAAGTATCGTTATACCCGCCCTTAATAACTGAAACGCAAAAATGATGCCTAACAGCAAGAATGCCAACCCAATATATACTTCGCCGTATTTAAGCGGGGTAAGTGCAAATGCAATAACAAGCGGGATAAAAAGCAGCGATGCGTTGAAATAACTGAGGTATAAAATAGAGATGTATTCGCCCACAGGTTTCTGTACATTAAACAGATAGCCCAGAAAACGCAGAATCACCAGTTTCAGTGCATAAAAAACAATAATGGTAATGGATATGCTAAAGAAAAATTTAAAACCATCTTTGGCCTGGTACATATCATTCCACTGGGCCACCAGAAAAAAGAACATCCCGAATACGAAGCCAAATTGCACAAAAAGCAGCAAAAATGGCCAGGAACTAAACAGGTTATCTTCTTTATTGATGTTATTTAAAATCCGATTGCTAAAAAACGATTGCACAATAGCCGACAGCTGCTTGGAAAATGCGTTTTTTAATACTGCAAAAATAATGAGCATGCCAAAAATAAAACCCAGCAAACCTACATTGCCCTTGGGTATTTTAGTGCCTAACTGATACGGATTTGCCTTTTTCTTAAACTGCTGATATTTTTTTTGCCAGGCCAGTAAATCCAGCTTTGGGAAAAGATATTCTTTTTCGATGGTATCGGTCAGGGCATTTTTATTGATCTGGCTATCAGCCAACACCCAGGTATGGCGCATAACAGAATCGGTTACAAAACGTTGTCTGGCCAATGTAGCCGAATCGGGCCGGTATCTCCTGTACTGAATCTGATTTACAACAGTGCTATCTGTTTGTACAGGAATTTGCTGCCCTGCTACAAAATTTGCAGAACATAAAAACGCAAACAAAATGAAAATAAATTTCGGCATGCTGTAAATCAAAACTTAAGGTTGCAAAAGTAATTGAATAATCATGGTTTACCTAAATAAAATAATTGGTTTAACGAATAAAAAGTATAAACCAAACAATGCTTATTTCATTTTGCAATGGATAGGCCATCCAAATATGACACTAAAGCAAAACTAACTTCATTATCTTTGCAGCAATGTCTGGTATCTATATCCATATTCCTTTCTGTAAAAAGGCCTGTCACTACTGCGATTTTCATTTCAGTACATCGCTAAAATATGCCGATGACATGGTTGAGGCTATTTGTAAGGAAATTAAGCTAAAGAAAAATCGCATCAGTGCTCAGGTAGGTAGCATATACCTGGGTGGAGGTACCCCTTCCATCCTACCGCAAGCAGCCCTCCAAAAGATTTTCGATACCATTAACCATACCTTTTCGGTCGATGCTGATGCAGAAATTACTATCGAAACCAATCCCGATGATTTAACCGCACAGAAGTTAAAAGAGCTGAAACAATTGCCGGTTAACCGCTTTAGTGTGGGCATACAGTCTTTTTTCGATGAAGACCTGATCTGGATGAACCGTGCACACAAAGCCATGGAAGCCGAAGATTGCATCAGGAGAAGTCAGGATGCAGGATTTGAAAACCTGACACTCGATTTGATTTACGGTTACCCCCTCTTAACCGATCAGAAGTGGATGAGCAACATCCAAAAAGCGATTACGCTGGAGGTTCCACATATTTCAGCCTACGCCTTAACTGTTGAACCCCGGACCGCCCTGGCGCACGCCATTAAAAACAAAAAACAGACTCCGGTAAGCGATAACCAAAGTGCTGCCCAATTTGTAATTTTGATGGATAAGCTGGTTAAAGCCGGATTCGAGCATTACGAAATTTCTAATTTTGCCAAACCCGGCCATTATGCGGTGCACAACACCAATTACTGGAGAGGTGTCGATTACATTGGCATTGGCCCATCGGCTCATGGTTTTGACGGACAGAACCGTTACATGAACCCGGCAAACAATGCCTTGTTTATAGAAACACTGGCAGCTAACAAACTGCCCGAAATTATAGAAGAACTTAGCCTGAACGATAGGTTTAACGAATATATGATGACCTCGTTACGAACAATGTGGGGAACAGATCTTGAAAAAATAAATGCTGATTTTGGAAAAGATTTTTTAGAAGAAACCCAATACAACCTTAAAAATTTCGAGGGTAAAGATTGGCTGGAACACGAAGGAACTAAAATCCGGTTAACTGAAACAGGAAAGCTCTTTGCCGATCACATTGCTTCGGAATTATTTATAGTAGAAAATTAAGTAAGCGTGGCCAGAAACCATTCTTTCAATCAATAATTTAAAAAAATGTCAAAAATTGTATGGATTACAGGCGCATCATCCGGTATTGGCGAAGCGCTGGTTTACGAATATTTTAAAGCGGGTAATAAACTGATTATTTCGGGAAGAAACCGTGATGAATTGTTCCGTGTAAAAGGAAACTGCCAAAATTCGTTTAATGTGCACGTGTTGCCTTTCGATTTAAGCGAAACCAAAACACTGGAAAGTAAAGCCACAGATGCCATCCGCATTTTCGGGAAAATTGACCTGCTCATCAACAGCGGAGGGGTAAGCCAACGCGGACTGGCACTGGAAACCACCTTACAAACCGAGCAGCAAATCATGAATACCAATTTTTGGGGTACAGTGCAGCTCAGCAAAGCCGTTTTACCTTCAATGATTGCCAATGGCGGTGGCCAAATTGTGGTGATTAGCAGTCTGGTAGGAAAATTTGGCACCAAACTGCGATCAGCCTATTCGGCTTCAAAACACGCTTTACATGGCTATTTCGATTCGCTCCGTTCGGAAGTGTACGAACAAAATATTGATATCTCCATTATTTGTCCGGGCTTTATCAAAACCAATGTAACCTACAATGCACTAACCGGCGATGGAAATACCCTGAATATTATGGGCGATGCACATGAAAAAGCCATGACGGCCGAAGCCTGCGCAAAACAAATTGTACAGGCAGTAAACAGTAAAAAAGAAGAAGCTTACATTGGCGGTAAAGAAACAAAAGCGATATGGTTAAAACGTTTCTTCCCCGGCGTTTTCGCTAAAAAAATAAAAACAGCAAAAGTGATTTAGCAAATCTTTAACCTATAATTAACTTTTAACTTTTTTTTAAAAACCACAACAGTTTCTTTATCGTATATACCGGCATTAACACGAAAGATATCCTTGTTAAAAAATTTACACTGTCCCGTGTGATTACTAAATTAACGTTCTTGCGTAATTGTAAGGGCGTTTTTTTATGTAAACACGCGTACTTTCTGACCTTTTTCGATTAATTGTCAGTTCTTTTTCATGTTTTGGGTTTTGTAATGCTTACTGTTTTTTAACTATTTAATTTTGCTTCATTAATCCTTATTTAACATGAAATTCAATTTATCTCCGATAGATGTAGTTGAAGACATTTCTAAATCAGATTTCGAGCAACATTACCTAAAGCCCAGAAAGCCATTGGTAATAAAAAATATGGCCCGGAAATGGCCAGCTTACGAGAAGTGGACAATGGATTATATGAAAGACGTTGTTGGCGATAAAACAGTTCCACTTTACGATAGTTCCAAAGCAGACCCATCGAAACCTATAAATGCCTCGGCGGCTGAAATGAAATTTGGCGATTACATAGACCTGATTAAGGAAACGCCTACCGATTTACGTATCTTTTTATTCGACCCGATTAAGTTTGCCCCTAAACTGCTCGAAGATTACATTGCCCCCAAAGATTTAATGGGTGGTTTTTTAGACAGCTACCCCAATATGTTTTTTGGCGGAAAGGGCTCGGTAACCTTTTTACATTACGACATCGATCTGGCACATATTTTTCATACGCATTTTAACGGTCGCAAACATGTTATCCTGTTCGATTACAAATGGAAAGAGCGCCTGTACCAGATTCCTTACGCCACTTACGCCCTGGAAGATTACGATGTAGAAAACCCTGATTTCGAAAAGTTTCCGGCTTTAAAAGGTGTGCAGGGGGTAGAAGCGTTTCTCGAACATGGCGATACCTTATTTATGCCAACCGGTTACTGGCACTGGATGAAATATCTGGATGGCTCTTTCTCCATTAGCCTCAGGGCCTGGGATAAAAGCTGGCTGGTAAAAGCGAAAAGTTTGTATAACTTAACCCTGCAACGTAAATTTGACGACTTTATGAAAGCCAACTACCGCGAAAAATATATGCGGTGGAAAGAAGAACTTGCCGTTAAAAAAGCCATTAAGGCCCTTGAAAAGAATTTACCCAAATAACTGAAGATAGAATTTTAAAGTTTTGAATGATTGACTACAGTTTTTAACCTTCCCTAATCCAATTATCCGATCTTAAATCATTTCAAACTCATTCATCCCACACCACCAATTATACATGCATCCGAACATTATTAAAATACAGGAAAAAATTGAGCCTTTAAGGCAGGAAATCATTAACCATCCGGTATACACTGCCATTAGCGAAATCAGCGACCTGCGCATTTTTATGGAGCACCATATTTTTGCCGTGTGGGATTTTATGTCGCTGCTTAAGGCTTTGCAAATTAACTTAACCTGCACCACCCTGCCCTGGTTTCCGGTAGGCGATCCGGTTACCCGGCAACTGATTAATGAAATCGTAGCCGGCGAAGAATCGGATGTAGATGCTAGGGGCAACATTAAAAGCCATTTCGAGCTTTATTTAGATGCCATGGAACAATGCGGTGCCAATACTACCCCGATAAACACATTTATAAACGCATTACAAAACGGCAAAAGTTTTGATGAAGCTTTCGAAATTGCTGAAGTACCAGCTGCAGCAAAAGATTTTGTAAACGCAACATTCGAAACCATTAACAGTGGCAAAACACATTTGCAGGCGGCAAGTTTTACCTTTGGCCGCGAAGACCTGATTCCGAACATGTTCTTTAGCATGGTTAACGATTTAAACAGTACTCAACCCGATCAGGTTTCTGTTTTTAAATACTATCTGGAGCGCCATATTGAGGTAGATGGCGATCACCACAGCCATTTGGCACTATCTATGACAGAGAAATTATGCCAGCAGGACGAAGCTTTTTGGGCTGCAGCCGAAGAAACTGCTAAACACGCCTTGCAGAAAAGAATAGACCTCTGGAATGCTGCCCATAGCGAAATCGTAAAACAAAGTATAGTTGTATAGTTATGAAATTGTTAACTATTTACTAATTTAGATTACGTGATTTTAGTCACATTTAATGGTGAACACCGATTTTATAAAATAAAATTTACACATTTGTTGTTCGGCACAAATAACCGATTTTAAGCGCATGAGTTTCATTTTAAAACCAGTTGATATCGTAGAGAGCATTACTCCCGAAGATTTTAAGAAAAATTATCTGAAAACTAAACGTCCGTTAGTAATCAGGGGCCTTACTAAAGACTGGCCTGCAAGAGAAAAATGGACTACTGAATATTTAAAAGAAATTGGCGGCGATCTGGAAGTTCCGCTTTACGATAATTCTAAAGCTGATCCATCGAAACCGATTAATGCCGCTACAGCACACATGAAATTTGGCGATTACCTTGATTTAATCAAACGAGAGCCAACAGAATTGAGGATATTCTTCTTCAATTTGTTTAAAAAAGTGCCTAGCTTAATTAACGATATTAAAATCCCGAAAGATTTAATGGGTGGCTTTATTGAAAGCATGCCTGCCATGTTTTTTGGTGGCTCGAACTCGGTAACTTTCCTGCATTACGATATCGATTTACCCCATATTTTCCACACTCATTTTGGTGGCAGAAAGCACATCATTTTATTCGATTATAAGTGGAAAGACAGGTTATATTGCTTGCCTAATGCAACTTACGCTTTAGAAGATTATGATGTAGCCAACCCTGATTTCAAAAAATTCCCTGCTTTAAATGGTGTTGAAGGATATGAAGTTTTCTTAGAGCATGGCGATACTTTATTTATGCCAACCGGTATGTGGCATTGGATGAAATACGTAGATGGTTCGTTCTCGTTAAGTTTAAGGGCCTGGGATCAATCGATTAGCCGCAAAGTAGCCAGTGTTTGGAGTTTATTTACACACGGTGCCATTGATAGCTTGATTAAAATGACTTTCAAAGAAAAGTATGCACATTGGAGAGAGAAAAAAGCAGTAAAAATTGCTGAAAGAGCGCTAGCCAAAGGCAGACCATAAAGTACTGAAAATTAAAATACAGCGGGGCATCCATTACGGTAGCCCCGTTTTTGTTATTATTGCGTTCAAAATTATCAATTTAAAATACCCGATGGAAAACAACATACTTACCGAAAAACAAAAAATGCTGGCTGGCAAAGCCTATCAGGCAGGCGATGCAGAATTAGCAAAAGAAAGATTAAAGGCCCGCGAAATTGTTTTCGAATTTAACAACCTTGCCCCAAAATTTATCAAACAACGCAAAGAACTGCTAAAAAGGTTATTTGGTAAAACAGAAAAGATGTTTTATGTAGAACCACCTTTCCGTTGCGATTACGGCTATAACATTGAAATTGGCGATAACTTTTACGCCAACTTTAACCTGGTTATTTTAGATTGTGCCAAGGTAAGTATCGGCAACAATGTGTTTATAGCGCCAAACGTAGCCATTTATACCGCAGGGCACCCCATACATGCGCATCTGCGCGATCAGGAGTACGAATGGGCACAAGAAATAACAATTGGCAACAGCGTTTGGATTGGTGGCAACGTGATAATTAACCCTGGCGTAAAAATTGGTTCGAATGTGGTAATTGGCTCGGGCAGCGTAGTAACCCGCGATATACCCGATAATGTTTTTGCCGCAGGCAATCCCTGCAGGGTAATCCGCCAGTTAACAGATGCGGATAAAGATTTTTATTACAAAGATTTTAAACTGGAAGAATAAATTTATACATCGTCCGCGTTTGCAACGCGGATTAACTAGAAAGGCGATTATATCGCCTTTTTTTATTTTCCAACTTTGCTTCAGCACTTAACTGCTATGATCAGCAACTACTTTCCACTCGCCTTTTATTTTTTTAATGAGTAAGGTAAAATAACCTTTCAGTTCATCCTTTTCGCGTTTTACATTCCAGCTACCTAAAACAAAAGCCAGGTTGGGGTTCAAAAAATCGACTTTTTTAATGCCGAACACCAGAAAACCCATGGCCGATTTATCGGGATAACCTTTTTTATAGTTATCGAGTGTTTTTTGCCAGCCGTAAGTTGGTCCACTTTTACCTACGAAAAGTAAGCTATCCGACTTTTCATAGCCTTCCATAAAAGCTTCTACATCGCCTTTGTTCCAATCGGTACGCTGTTTTTCTAATAAATCAAGTATGGCCTGTTTATCTTTTGCGTTTTGGGCAAAGCTTCCGGCAGAGATTAACAATAGTACGGCAAGCAGAATTCTTTTCATGGTTATGGTAATTGGGATTAAACTTAAAGGTAGCAAACAAATTATTTTGTTCCATCACTAAAAATTGTTTATTTACGCATTAATATCATCTATCATGCAAAATAAAGTAATTACAATTGGCGAAATACTCTGGGATGTTTTTCCGGAAGGGAAGAAAGCCGGCGGTTCGAGTATGAATGTTGCACTTAACCTGCACAAACAAAATATAACAAGCAGCTTTATTAGTGCGGTTGGCAACGACGGCAATGGTCAGGAATTACTGGATTTTTTAAGCAGCAACCATTTTACCACAGACCTGATTCAGGTACACACCGAATTACCAACCAGTACCGTGGTAGTACAGCTCGATGCCAACCACCAGGCCACTTACACCATTAAACAACCTGTTGCCTGGGATAATATTGAACTTACCAACCAGAATACCGAAGCGGTTAAACAGGCAGATGCATTGGTATACTGCAGCTTAACCTGCCGTGATGCGCGTTCAAAAAAAACCATTATCGGTTTACTTGAAAATGCTAAAACCAGGATTTTTGATATTAACCTGAGAAGTCCTTTTTATGAAAAAGACTTAATTGGCGATCTTTTGAACTATGCCGATATCTTAAAAATAAATGAAGACGAAATTATTTGGGTAAAAGATACTTTTGGCCTGACTGGTAATACCGACGAACAGCTGCTTAAACAATTGGCCAATCAGTTTAATATTGGCATTATCTGCTTAACGCTGGGCGATAAAGGTGCCTGCGTTTTAAAAGAAGGAAAATTGTTTAAACACTCCGGCTATAAGGTACAGGTTGCCGATACAGTTGGCGCAGGCGATGCTTTTCTGGCTACTTTTATTGCCTGTTACCTGCAAGGTTACCCCATGGAAACCACTTTAGATAATGCCTGTAAAGTTGGTGCCTTTGTGGCTTCGCAGGTTGGAGCTAATCCCGACTATAATAAAAAGATTTACCACATGGCGCTTTAGCCCCTACTCCAGACCTCGCAGGTTTTAAAAACCTGCGAGGTCTGTGCCGCTCAAATATGACACCCCGCTTAAATTAATGCAAATCGAAACTTTTATCTTCGATAATCCGTTTATAAAAGCACATGAGAGGTTTTCGTTTTTCTGATTACAAGCCGGGCGATACGCCCAAAGGTGGCTTTGATGAATTGCTAAAATTATTTAGCGAATTGCTCAACTATACCGCAGGTGATGCAGCCGAAGCCCTAAGCTGGCTAAATGAACTCGACAAACAATATAAGCTAACCAATAACGATTATGGAATTGGTAATTTTATAGATGATTTGAAAGATAAAGGTTACCTGACAGAAGATAACCAATCGGGAGAGTTTAAAATAACGGCCAAAACCGAGCAAACCATACGCAAATCGGCCCTGGATGAAATTTTTGGGAAGCTTAAAAAAAGTGGTCGCGGGAACCATAACAGTAACCAATCGGGTATTGGCGAAGAAAAAAATGCCGACAGACGCGAATATAATTTTGGCGATAGCTTAGACCAGATCGATATGACTGCTTCTATTCAGAACGCACAAATAAACCATGGCATTAATGACTTTACCCTCACTGACCGAGATCTGGAAGTAGAAGAAAAAGATTTTAAAACCCTTACTTCTACGGTACTGATGATCGATATTTCGCACTCTATGATTTTGTATGGCGAAGACAGGATTACCCCGGCAAAAAAAGTAGCCATGGCGCTTGCCGAACTGATTAAAACGAAATACCCGAAAGATACATTGGATATTGTGGTTTTTGGTAACGATGCCTGGCCCATTACCGTGAAAGATCTGCCTTATTTGCAGGTTGGTCCTTATCACACCAATACCTATGCTGGTTTAGAACTTGCAGCAGATTTACTGCGCAGAAGGAAGACACATAACAAACAGATTTTCATGATTACCGATGGTAAACCTACCTGTTTGAAAGAAAATGGCAAGTATTACAAAAACAGCATGGGGCTTGACCGGAAGGTAATTAACAAAACCCTGAATATGGCAGCACAATGCAAGCGCCTAAGAATCCCGATTACAACTTTTATGATTGCCAAAGATCCTTACCTGCAGCAGTTTGTACGTCAGTTTACCGAAATAAATGGTGGCAGGGCGTTTTACAGCTCGCTAAACGGGTTGGGCGAATACATTTTTGAAGATTACATTAAAAACAGAAGGAAAACAGTTAAATAAGGTGGAAGGTATAGGGCAAAGGGTTTACGGTAAAACCCATAGCCATTCTTACCAAAATCAACCCTAAAAACATTAATATGTGAACAGGTTTATGCATTTTGAGGACCTTACACCTTAAACCCCAGACCTTAAACCTTATATAAAGCAAGCGAAGATTGAGTGGTTACACCTAACCTTTCAACCGGATTAACTTTACAACATTTAAACCCAAAAATGCAAAATACTACATTAGGCCAGTTAAAGGCCACCAGCTATAAATCAAGAAGCGTTAAGGAAGAATTAAGGGAAAACCTGATTAAAGTATTACGCGATAAGAAAACAGAATTTGAAGGTATTATTGGTTATGATGAAACCGTAATTCCCGAATTACAAACGGCCATTCTATCGCGCCATAATATTCTGCTTTTAGGTTTACGCGGACAGGCCAAAACACGAATTGCCCGTTTAATGGTTAATTTACTGGATGAATACGTACCCTACGTAGCCGGAAGCGAAATCTTCGATGATCCGCTGAACCCGATTTCGTGGTATGCCAAAAATGAAATTGCCACCAAAGGCGATGCTACTGAAATTGCCTGGTTACACCGTAGCGAACGTTATACCGAAAAGCTGGCGACTCCTGATGTTACGGTTGCCGATTTGATCGGCGATATTGATCCCATTAAAGCCGCGACCTTAAAACTGACCTATAACGACGAAAGGGTAATCCACTTTGGTTTAATCCCGCGTGCACACCGCAGCATTTTTGTCATTAACGAATTACCCGATTTACAGGCACGTATTCAGGTGGCTTTATTTAATATGCTGCAGGAAAAAGATATCCAGATTCGTGGTTTTAAATTGCGTTTGCCTTTAGATATCCAGTTTGTATTTACGGCAAATCCTGAAGATTACACCAATCGCGGAAGCATTGTTACCCCGTTAAAAGACAGGATAGAAAGTCAGATTTTAACCCATTATCCGAAGAGCATCGAAATTTCGCGCAAAATTACTTTCCAGGAAGCCAAATTAACCGCCGAACAGAAAGCCAATATAGAGGCCGATGGCTTGCTTAAAGATTTGATCGAACAAATTGCTTTCGAGGCACGTAAAAGTGAGTACATCGATCAGAAATCGGGTGTATCGGCCAGATTAACCATTTCTGCTTACGAAAATTTAATCAGTACAGCTGAAAGAAGGATGCTGATATCAGGTGAGAAAAACACCTTTGTCCGTTTATCAGATTTAGCGGGCATCATTCCGGCCATAACCGGTAAAATAGAATTAGTTTACGAGGGTGAGCTGGAAGGTCCGGCGCACGTAGCCACCACCCTAATTGGCAAAGCAGTTAAAACTTTGTTTGCCCGTTATTTCCCTGATCCGGAAAAAGCGAAAAAAAGCAAAACAGCCAATCCTTACACCGAAATAACCGAATGGTTTACCGATGGGAATAATGTAGATGTAACCGATAACTTAACCAATACACAGTATAAAAAAGCACTGATGCTTGTACCTGGTTTATACGATACTGTTAAAAAATTCCACCCTAAATTAAGCGAAAATCAAACCTTATTGCTGATGGAGTTTGTACTGCATGGCCTGGCCGAATACTCTCAGCTGAGCAAAAATTACCTAACCGGCGGCTTTGGTTTTAGCGACATGTTTGGCAGTTTATTTAATGCCGAATTTGATGAGGAAGAGGATGAAGACGATTTCAGATAATAAACTATTATAATTTCTTTAATTTAGGCAGGCGAAATATCCTGCCTTATTTGTTTAAAAACTTACTACAAACCTACCAGAAATGGGAAGATTACCTTTTATCATTGCCGCCTGCATTTTTATTATCGCTTTTGATATTTATTGTTTTAAAGCCATTACCTCGGTTTTTAAAAAATGGAAACCCAATACCAAAAAAGTATTTGCCGTTGCCTATTGGGGTTACAGTGCCTTGCTTATTTTTGGCGTTTTCTGTGGCATTTACCTGAATTTGTTTCTTACGCTACGCGCTATCATTTTAGTTTCTTTCTTTTTAACTGTGGCCTGCAAAATGGCCATGCTTCCATTCCTGGTTCTGGATGATTTACGCCGGTTATGGATTAAACTCACCAGAAAGAAAACACATACAACTGCACCTGCTATAACTTCAACCAACCAGGAAGACGATAAAATTTCGCGTTCAGCGTTTTTGGTTAAAGCCGGACTGGTTACTGCCGCCGTTCCTTTAACTTCGTTAAGCTGGGGCATTATTTCAGGCGCCTACGATTACCAGGTACGAAGGGTAAATTTAATATTGCCAAACCTGCCCAAAGCGTTCGATGGCATAACCATGGGCCAGATTTCAGATATCCACTCGGGTAGTTTTTATAACAAAACCGCTGTAAAGGGTGGGGTTGAAATGCTTTTGGCCGAGAAACCCGATTTTGTATTTTTCACCGGCGATTTGGTAAACAACCTCACCAACGAAGTGCGCGATTACCAGGACATTTTCTCTAAAGTAAAAGCACCGCTAGGTGTATACTCATCGCTAGGCAACCACGATTATGGCGATTACTATTTCGGCAAGGAATCTTCGCCGGCTAAAGTAAAAAACCTGAAAGACATGGTTGATGTGCACAAGATTATGGGCTACGACCTGTTGATGAACGACAACCGCAGGCTAAAGGTAGATGGCGAAGAAATCGGAATTCTGGGTGTTGAAAACTGGGGTATGGGTCGTTTTCCGAAATATGGTAAAATGGAACTGGCGGTTAAAAACACGGATGATTTACCGGTAAAACTTTTACTAAGCCACGACCCATCGCACTGGCGTGGCGAAGTGTTGCAAAAATACCCGCAAATTGATGCCATGTTTAGCGGCCACACGCATGGTATGCAGTTTGGTCTAAGGTTTAAAGAAATTCAATGGAGCCCAATCCAATACATTTACAAAGAATGGGCAGGTTTATACCAGGAGCAACTCCAACAACTTTATGTTAATGTTGGCTATGGCTTTTTAGGTTACCCGGGCAGGGTTGGTATTTTACCTGAGATTACCATTTTTACTTTAAAAAGAGCGTAATAAAAGGCGTTGAGGTGATGTCAGATGTGACCATCTGGCATAAAGATATAACCGTCAGATGGCAACATCTGACGGCACATTAGATTTCTCTATCCCGCGTTAAACCTGTAGCCTACTCCCCTTACGGTTTGTAATAACTGCGGATTATCAGGGTTCAGTTCTATTTTCTTACGCAGACGCACAATGTGCATATCAAGCGTTCTGGTATTCACATCAGAGTTATAACCCCAAACTACCAGCATCAGCTCATCGCGGTTAATTACCTTACCCGGATTACGTAAGAAGTATAATAAAATACGGTTTTCTAATATGGTTAACTCAATTTTCTTACCATCCCTAAACAAGGTATGAATATTCGGGTGGTGCTCCATATTACCAAAACGGTGAATTTCGGCAGTATCTTTATTCACAATAAATTTCACCTTGCTATCCAGCATGGCTACCAAAACATCCATATTAAAGGGTTTGGTAATGTAATCAGATGCTCCAAAGTTGTAGGCATCGATCTTATCTACATCCTGCGCTTTGGCAGTCATCATAATGATCAGGTTTTCGAAACCTTGCTTACGCACATGCTCGCAAACCTCAGCGCCTTGCTTGCCGGGCATCATCCAGTCCAATAAAACAATATCAGGCTGATCAGCCAAAATCATCCTTTCACCTGCATCGCCATCATTTGCCTCGAGCACAGTATATCCCTCTGCCTTTAAGCGATGGGCCACAAGAAAGCGAAGATTTTCATCATCTTCTACGATTAATATTTTTACTTCTTTAGACATTTATATATTAATTTATATTGTAATGTTGAAAGGTTACAAGGTTGCATCCTTTCAACTTTTTTTTATTGTTTTAATGTTGAAACATTGTAATGTAAGAAGGTTAACACAACTTTCCAACCTTTCAACAGCCAACATTCCAACCTCTAGCTATTAAAAGGCAGCACAATTTTAAATTCTGTACCGCTGCCTACTTTACTTTTTACAGAAATCTCTCCCTCCATAAAGTTAACCAGTTCTTTGCAAAATGCCAAACCCAAGCCTACACTGCCCATTTGGTTATATTCGTTCTGAATCCGGAAAAATTTCTTAAAAATATTGTTCAATTCGGAAGCTGCAATACCGATCCCTTTATCGGTAAACCTGAAAACCAATACCCCTTTAATTAACTTGGCACTAATGTGCAATTTTTTCTGTTCAGGTTTAGAATACTTGTAAGCATTCTCGGCCAGGTTATCGAACAAACTCCCCAATAACACCGGATCGGTAATAAAGGTTTTAAAGCCCATTACTTCATAGGTGATTTTAAAATCGGGATGTTTAAGCGTATGCGATTCGATGGTACTTTCAATAAAATCGACAATATTAACTTCTTCCTGGTTTAATTTAATTGCTTTATTCTCAATCTGGGTAAAGGCCAGCAGTTTGTTCATTAAACCGTTAAGCTTATCGGCTTCTTCATCGAGTATTTTGCCATAAAGCTGCTGCTCCCGCTGACTCAGTGCCGGGGCGCTTTTAATGTTGTTACCTGCAATTTTGATTACACTTACCGGCGTTTTAAATTCGTGCGTCAGGTTATTCACGAAATCGTATTGCAGTTTAAACATCTTGCTGTTGATGTTCAGGTTGCGGTAAATTAAAAATGCAACCAGCAAGAGTACGCCATACACCAGTAAAAGCACGAGTGCTATTGGCATAAAGTAAATAAAAATCTCTTTTTTGATGTAGGATTTAGACGAAACGAAGTAGAGTTTAAAATCAGAAAAGGCTCCTGGCAGGGCAATCTCTGTGTTCATATTTTCATCAGAATTGTCAATCGGATCGTAAGTGAGCGGCTCAATACTTATGTGCTGATAAAGCAAGGGGCGTGTATTTACGATTTTGATGTGATGCGCATCGAGCTTAAAAACCAATACATCCTGCTGGTAAACCGGAGAGGGATTTAACTTCCGTTTCATCATCTCCTTATAAACTTTCAGGTCTTCGCGGCGCGGAATATTTAAATAGGTAATTTTATTCTCGCTTGAATTTACTACCGAAAAATTAGTAAAAAGTTCTTCCTGCGTAGGTACAGCAGCAGTATCCAACCGATCAACAAAAGTGGCCAACTTGTAAGCCATGGCATTAAAATCGTCGCCAACATTAAAAGAGGTGGGATCTTCTTCCGAATAAACTTTTATTGAATCGGGGCTGATGCCTTTTCCGAACTGATAAATTGATTTTGGTCCAATTCCCAGATAATTGGCATTAATACCATCTCGTACCGGTGCAACTTTTACCTCTGTATCGTAAAAAGTAACCCGCGAAATAAACGGGTACTTGAGCATTACCGTATCAACGAATTTCGAAGCAGTTGAAGAATCTAAATAGCCGCTATAGTAAGAAATTTCGGGCATTTTGTTCTGAAAGAAATCATTGTATGGCTTAATGCTCTGCTCCAGTACGTTTACTTTTTCAGAAACAAAATCATTTTCTATCGATTTCTTGCTGTAATTAAAGGCCAGAAACAGCGATAAGATAAAGAGGATTGATATGAGTACAATAAAGGTTACCCCTAGTGAAAAGTTTTTACGGTAACCGCTTTTTTTATCTAAGGCCATACCCTATTTCTTTCCCAGGTTTTCTTGTAAAAATTCTTCTAAAGCCTTGTACAAAGCAGTTCTTCCCTGCTGGCGTATTACCGGGTTGGGTCCTTCTTCTTTTTCGATATAAGTAACCTGAACATTGCGCTTTTTAAGTTCCTTAATAAACTGCACGCCTTCTGCTACGTTCACGCTCGGATCCTTCGGGTTTTGCGCAATAAAAATAGGCGATTTAAACCGGTCGGCATGAAACACAGGCGACGCGAAGCGCATGTAATCTGTTTCGGTTACAGGATTGCCTACAATTTCGTAATACATTTGCAATTTAGCTTTTAAAAACGGTGGGAAAGTTTTCAGGTAACTAAACAGGTTAATTACACCAGAATTAGATCCGCCGCATTTATAAAGATCGGGATTTTTATACAAACAATTTAAGGCAATATAGCCGCCGAAACCATTGCCATAAATAGCGATACGTTTCGGGTTAGCAATTTTTTGTGCAATGAGCCATCTGGCCCCATCGTTTACATCATTTTGTATTTTATCGCCCCATTCTTTAAAGCCTGCAGCATAAAATGATTTGCCATAACCTGTAGAACCACGGTAGTTTACCTGTAAAACGGCATAACCACAATTGGCCAAAAACTGCACTTCGGCATTGTAACCCCAGCTGTTTCTGGCTTTTGGCCCATTATGCGGGAAAACCACAACCGGCAAATTAACTGCTTTTTTATCTTTAGGCAGGGTTAAATAACCATTAATGGTTAAACCATCGCTGCTTTTAAAACTGATGGGCGTCATGGCGCTCATATCTTCAGGTTTAATAGCGGGACTCACATCCGTTAGTTTCTTCAGTTTATTATCTGCAGCGGAGTACAAATAATAAGAACCCGGATTTTTATCGGTAAAAGTGCGTATTACAAATACTTTATCGGTTCTATCCTTATCGGCAATAATCCACTCGGTACCCGGCAAAAGCTGATCTATTTTTGAATAAGCCAGTTTTGTGCTGTCGTCAAGGTAATATTTCTCTCTTTTCCAGGTTTCGTATGTTGCAAAAAGCATTTTTTTCCTGAAACGCGAGTAAGTGGCATCTACAACGTTTAATGTATCATTGGCAAAAAGCACCCGTTTTTCCTTTCCGGTAAGCAAATCGAGTTCTACCAGTGCATTTTTATCGCGGTTAACGCTGGAAATTGCATATAGTGTATGAGATTTAGCTTCTGAAAAGGCGATCGGCTGCAAAGTGGTTTCGAAGTTGTTGGATATTACGGGTTTGAAAGCCTTGCCCGGATTTTCGCGGTACATTAAAGTTTCATTCACGCCATCACTGGCAATGGCCAGCATTAACTCACCCCTGCAATCGGTCATCCAGCGACTAAAATTGCCTGGATTTTGAGCCAGAATATCCATTAGGCCATTACGCACATTTAGGCGGTAAACGTCAAAAAGGGTCGAATCGCGTTTATTGGATGAAACGATGATGTATTTATCATCAATCAGCTGGTCTTCAATTACTCTTAACCTGCTTTTTTCGTTACTGTATAATTGAACCTGTTTGCTGCCGTCTTTGTTGATCACAAATAAATCAGATCTGCGCTCTTTTGATTCATCTTCTGTATAATAAATCAATTCGTTATTGCTGGTCCAGAAATGAAAACTGATACTCTTATCATTCAGATGTGTAAGCTGCACACTTTTTCCACTGGCCAGATCTTCGGCAAACAGTTCGAGTTTCTTGTTCTGCAGCTTTAAATACGAGAGGCTTTTCCCATCAGGCGATATGCGGTAATAGGCTTTATCCTGCGTTTTAAAAAAATCATCCACAGGTATTGTACTATCATTCTTCCCTTTACAGGCAAAAATAAACGCAACCATAAACAATAGAAAAATCCTTTTTAACATAAATAAATCCTCAACGGGATAACAAAAATAAGTATCACAATCACTTAACCACGATTTACACTAACAATGTTACCTGCGCCAGCAATAATAAGTCGTGGTTCAATTTAGTATTTATAACATATACACAAAATAAAATACAGGTAACATTTAAAATACGTTTTAGATAAGATAGTGGTTTAGCTAATCAGGTATTAAAATGTTACATTTAAAACTTATAATTTAGGGTTTATGAACCGTTTGCTTTTCATCATATTCTTATCGTTTACACTGGGGGCTAATGCTCAGATTTTCAGGCCCAGCCAGCCCATAGCACCCGATGAAAGTACTTTAGCTGTACAATACTACCAGGATGGCGATTATGAAAAAGCATTGGTTTTGCTCGAAAAACTTTATGCGATACCGAATAATGATGGCTATTTTGACTTTTATTTTAACACTCTGCTTAAGCTAAAACGTTACGATGTGGCCGAAAAGGCGGTGAAGAAAGAGATTAAAAAAAATCCGCAGAATGATATGTACCCGATTGCCTTAGGTAAACTTTACCAGGAAAAAGGAGATGTACAATCGGCCAATAAAATTTTTACTGATGTAATTGCTAAACTGCCAAAAGACGAATTTAAAATCAGGAATTTAGCCAATAATTTTTACCGTTTCGAAAACTACGATTTTGCCATACAAACCTTTAAGCAAGGCAGAAAAGTATTGGGGAATGAGCAGTTGTTTACTTTCGAACTGCTGAATATTTACAGGTTTAAAAAGGATAAACCCATGCTGATGCAGGAATACCTGGATGCATTGGCTACCATGCCACAGCTTTTACCACAGGCGCAGGCGGTGCTTTCGGCTGTTTTTGAAGATAAAAACGATTATCAGCTTTTTCAGGGGGCTATTCTAAAAAAAATCCAGAAAGAGCCAGATGCCGAAATTTACATCCAGTTGCTTACCTGGAACTACATACAGCAACAGGAGTTTGATATGGCCTTACGTCAACTCATTGCTTTTGATAAACGTACCAAGGCTGATGGCGGAACGCTGTTTAATGCCATTTATACTTTTGTAGATAACGGCGCCTACGAAACAGCCATAAAAGCGTACGAATATCTTTTAACCAAAGGGAAAGATAACCAGTATTATCTGCCTTCGAAGATTGAAATGCTGAACACCCGCTATAACCTGCGTACCAGCGGGAAATACACTGTTGCTGAGCTCGATTTGCTGGCCAAAGATTATGAGGCTTTATTGTCCGAAAATGGTAAAAACCGGAATACGCTGTTTGCCATTAAAAAACTGGCCAACCTGCAGGCTTATTATCTTAACCAGCCAGCATTGGCTGAAAAGGAGTTGGAAGAAGCCATCAAAATGCCAGGCGTAAACGATCAGGAAGTTGGCCAGCTGAAATTGGATTTAGGCGACATTTACATTTTAACCAACGAACCCTGGGAGGCATTTTTGGTTTACGAGCAGGTAAGCAAACAATTTGAAGGACAGCCGATTGGTAACGAAGCCCGTTTCCGCAGCGCCAAACTTTCTTTCTATCAGGGCAATTTTGAGTATAGCAACGGTCAGTGCCTGGTTTTAAAAGCCGCCACCTCGCAGTTAATTGCCAACGATGCATTGAATTTAAGTTTACTGATTAACGATAACATTCAAACACCTGCAGACAGCAATGCTTTAAAAATGTATGCCGACGCCGAGATGCTTTTATTTAGAAACCTGCCTGAGCGTGCCATTAAAAAAATGGATAGCATTGCCATTGCTTACCCGCAAAACAGTCTTACCGATGCCATTATGATGAGCAAGGCCAGGATTTGGATTAAAGCAGGCGAATTTCAAAAGGCAGCCGATATCCTCAAAAAAGTAACCGACGATTTTAAAGACGGGATCTGGACTGATGATGCCTTGTTTACCCTCGGCGATTTGTACGAGAAAAAGCTGAACGACATTGCCCAGGCTAAAATTTATTTCCAGAAACTAATTACTGATTACCCCGGAAGCATGTTTAGCGCCGAAGCCAGGAAGAGGTTCAGGAATTTACGAGGAGATGGAGTTTAGATAATCTTCCAGTCAAGCTGGCAATGACAAATAGTGCATGGGGAATTGCAAACTGTACAATGATTAATTGTTAGAACTGGTTAACCGGTTAACTGAAGCCAAACGCCAAATTGCTTCCCTCGTCATTTCGAGACGACTCAAAAATCATAATCTTTTAGGAAATTACTATCTTTGCCCCATGTTTTTATACAATGTTACGCTCATTTTAGAAGATTCTGCTGCCAAAGAATGGTTACAGTGGATGCAGGAAACACACATCCCACAGGTAATGGCAACCGGTATGTTTGTATCTAACCGCTTGTTAAAAGTAGTCGATTCTCCAAATGAAGGGGTAACTTACTGCGCACAATACGTGGTAGATAGTTTAGAAAATTACAACCAGTACCAGGAAGTGTATGCCCCGGCTTTACAAGCTGAACTAAACGAAAGATATAAAAACCGTTTCGTGGCTTACCGCAGTTTGATGGAGTTTGTACCTCCAACCGCCTAAAGAAAGCTTAGGCAGGAAACACAAGTCCCCTGCGGGGGATTTAAGGTTTTAATTTCTCGTTATTCTTATGCCTGTCGGCATCGCGAATGCTTTTCTTTTCGAGGTTTTTCTCTAAAGCCTCGGTTAGGTTAATGCCGGTTTGGTTTGCCAGGCAAATCAAAACAAACATTACATCGGCCATTTCATCAGCCAGGTTTACAGATTCGTCGCTTTTTTTAAACGATTGCTCACCGTACTTACGGGCCATAATGCGGGCTACTTCGCCCACCTCTTCCATTAAAATGGCGGTATTGGTTAACTCGTTAAAATACCTGATTCCTGTGGTGTTGATCCAACGGTCTACGGTTTCCTGTGCTTCGTTAATGGTCATGTTTCTCTTCTTCTATTTCAGTTTGTACCCTGCTGTTAATATCAATGGTGGCATCCTCCAGTAAAAAAACCGCTGCACCTTTTTCTCTGGCATAAGGTACGGTCACCTCGCCTATTTTTGTTATTTTTTTAAAAAACGGCTGCTCTTTTTTACGTTGCGGATCTTCTTCGTTCGATTCCCTGACCAAAATTACGTGTTTAATTGGTTTATCCATTTTAAACCAGTACAAGTAATCGGCATTGTAAGTAACCGCATTTATATTTTTAAATTTCGAATAGTAGTTTATCGCTCCCGCTTCTCCATAATTATCTGCACGCACCAGTAAAGCCGATTTATCTTTCACCTTTGCATAAGCAATATCTGTTAAAGCAGCCATTTCTTTCCATGCCAGCATATCGGCAAAATCCTGTGGCAAATCATGCTGCAAACCATCTTCCCAACGTAAAGCTCCCACGCGGGCGTACTTATCATGTGAACCAACAATCTGTTGTGGACTTAAAACGGGATAAGCATATTTTAAGGTAACACTAAACAGTGCCAGGGGTAAAATTACGATTAAAGCCCTAAGGTATTTTCTTTTCCATCCCTGGTTAAATTGCAGGGCCAGATAACTACAACCTGCAGCAATAATAACCGGATACAAACCCGCTGCGTAATAAGCCTTAGCCCTGAACCAGGTAAACAAAGCCAGCGAGATCACAAATCCGATCACAATCCAACGGTAACTACTAAAAGTTTTACTCAACACCAAAGCCCACAAACCAGCCAATACTATAAAAATGATATTGAAATAGTACAACAACTGATCTTTTAAAAAATCGACCCTGTTTATTTTATCGAGTTGAGTCCGGGCCAGTTCTTTCATGTGCCCTACAACCGGAAAATGATGGTGATATTGCCAAAGCAGATTCGGCAACATAATTAACAGCGCAATAAGGCCTGCTCCATACAAATGCTTGCTGGCATAAATTTTCCTTTGGTTAGCAATAAACAATGCAGGAATAAGACCTGCTATTAAAAAACAAATGCTGTACTTATTTAGAAAACCGATTCCCAAGGCTACTCCGGTTAAATACAGATATTTGTTTGCCCTGGTATTAAAATACCTGATAAGAAAAAAGTAAATGGCTGTCCAGCTTAAGATATCAAATGCATTGGGCTGAAAAAGTAAATCCAAACGCCCAACAGCGCAGCAAATTAAAGCAATAGCCGAAAGCGCTTTGGCATACAGCCTGCCTTTAAACTCAGCCACAATTTTCCAGGTAAAAATTAAGGTTAGCGCACCAATACTTGCTGTAACCAATCTTACAGCTGCTTCGCTTCCACCTAAAAATTGAATTATAACGGCAAAAATTGAAGTAAGTGGTGGTACCGACTGAAAACCCCAGGCCAGGTGATGGGCCTGATCGAGGTGTAAAAATTCGTCGCGATGCAAGCTATAAGCCGTATTTACCAAAAAGAAAGGCAAAATGAGTTTCACAAGAACAAATCCCCCAAGCACTAATACATCCAATTGAGCGGATGTTGATTTTCTAAAGTTGATGTTATTTACCATGTGCCTCGAGTTTAATTTATTCTTTATCCTTCGTATCGATTAATATGGTAACCGGGCCATCGTTAAGCAAAGCGATTTTCATATCTGCCCCAAAAATTCCGGTTTTTATTTCCTTACCCAGCAAAGCCGATAATTTTTTAATCATCTGCTCGTAAAGCGGCACTGCAATATCAGGCTTGGCGGCCCGTGTAAATCCCGGCCGGTTGCCTTTTTTGGTCGATGCAAATAAGGTAAACTGACTGATTAAAAGAATATTTCCATCTACATCGGCAAGGGCCTTATTCATCAGGTCATTTTCATCGCCAAACACCCGCATGCCCACAATTTTCTGCGCCAACCAATCTAAATCTGCTGCTGTATCGGCATCTTCGATACCCAGCAGCACCAAAAAACCCGTTTCAATCTGCCCCGTTATTTCGCCCTCAACAGTGCAACTTGCCTGTGTAACTCTTTGTAAAACTGCCCGCATTTTATATTACTTTTGATCGATAAAATTGATATGCGCAAGATAAGTATTTTAGTGATTTTTGCCTTTTTCTTATTGGGCTGTAAACAAAAACCGGTTATTCATCCTACCTTTTATTACTGGAAAACCGATTACCGCAATAAACCGGCAGAAACCGCTTACCTGAATCAGTTTAAATCAAAATCGCTGTATGTGCGCATCATGGACGTAGATTTTAACCCCGATGTGCAACAAGCTGCCCCGGTTTCGCCCATTAAATTTTCCGATCCGGTACCCGACGGAATAGCTATTATTCCGGTAGTATTCATTGTAAACAATGTATTTAACAAAATCGATTCGCAACAAACGGGCATTTTAGCCAGTCGCATAGCTAAATTTGTTGATGATAAGGTTAAACAAGCCGGGAAGCAAAATTATACCGAACTGCAAATCGATTGCGACTGGACTAAAACAACCCGTGCGTCTTATTTTAAATTTCTAAAAGAGTTAAAGGCCAACCCACTTTTAAAGCATAAAGCGGTATCGGTTACCTTGCGCCTTCACCAGGTAAAAAATGTCGTATCAAGCGGAATTCCTCCGGTGGAAAAAGCGATGCTGATGTGCTACAATATGGGTAATCTGCGTAAATATGGCGAACAGAACTCGATTTTAGATCAGCATGAAATGAATCTTTACCTGAAAGATTTCCTCGCGCAATATCCTCTTCAACTTGACGTAGCTTTACCCATTTTTGAGTGGGCTGTAGTGTTCAGAAATCAGGAATATGCAGGTATTTCCAAACACATCAGTAAAACAGTTTTACAAAACCCTAAACTTTTTAGGCAGCGCGGAAATACTATTTTATTCGACTTGTTGGTCGATTATCCCACAGCTGGCTTAAAAAAAGGTGATGTAGTGCGCTGGGAGGAAATTTCGGCATCAAATTTATCCACTACTGCTAAATTTTTATCCCGATATTTAAAGCCTGAAGAACGAAACCTTGTTTTCTACCATTTAGACACCGACCTGTTAAAACATTTTACCCATGATGACTTTCAAAAAATTATCGCTTATCTCTAGTGTATTTCTCCTTACTTTTTTCGGCGAAATTGCCGTAAACATTGCCTGTGGGGGTGAAATTGACCCCTACGATTATTACATTTCCTATTTCCACAACAACATTGAGGGAGATGAGTATGCACCTTTTGCTTTCAATGAAATGGTTTATTTAAACAGTGAGGAGGATGTAGAAAGCGAGCCCGATATCAATAGCGGCGAATGGGCCAAATACCTCAACATTAAAAAAGAAGATGTACTGAAAGTAATGTACAAAGCCGACAGTGCAACCAGCGTCAAACTGGCTAATTTCGACGGAAACCTATCGCAATTGCCCGATAGTCTGCAACAAAATTCTTTTATCCAGGCCTTGAGCAAACGTAAAGCTCCACTAAAATATTATCTGTTTGCCAAAAGCTGCGAACCACTAGCTAACGTAGAGTTCAGTCTGTGGGATGCTGCGCCTCGTGATACCGCAGCCATGGCCGCAAAAGCAAATGAAGGCTTAAAACTGACCGCCGATGAAAAAGATGACTTCCTGAAATTGAGATATGCTTACCAATCGGCCCGGATGTTCCATTTTGGTGGCTACCATGCCGAGAGTAAATCAACCTACGAGAAATACATTAAACCAAGCAAGCTAAACAGCGCGGTTAAAGGCTGGGGGCTGGCATTATACGCTGGTTCTACAAGGCGCTTAGGTAATCCTGAAGAATCTGCGTTTTTATTCTCCAAAGTTTTCGCCAGCAACCCCGAGCGAAGAGTGCAAGCCTATAAAAACTATTATTACAACAGCACTCCTGTAAATGGCGCCTTAAAATATGCCAAAACTGACAATGAAAAAGCCAATATCTGGGCTATAAATGGCTTCGGCAATGCTGATTCAGGTATTGAAAGCATACAAAAAGTTTATCAGTACGAGCCAAAAAGCCAGTTGAACGGAACGTTACTGGTACGCGAGGTAAATAAACTGGAACAAGATCTGATTGAAGCTAATGATATCGCCAAAATAGCTTATAATTATTATTTCTCGGATAATGGTGGCTCTAAATATAAAGACAGTTTAAAAGCTGTAAACCTTAAACACCTGAACAAAATCAGAAATTTTGCGGTTAAATTGGCTACAGAAAAAAAATATCCACAACCCGAACTGGGCACTTTAACAGCAGCCTATTTATCGTGGATGGAAAACAAAGATTTTATGGCCGCTAATTACCTGGCCATTTTAAAACCTGATAAATTACCAGAAAGGTTGCGCGATCAATACCGCATTACTGATCTCTTGATTAAAGCTAAAAACATCAAAAAAGGTAGTCCTTTTAACGAAAATGACCTGCTACCCACTTTAAAATGGCTGGATGAAAAGCGTTTTGCAGAAAATAAAACCCAACCCAACGGACAGTATTACGATTATGGTAGCGGAGCCGAAAAACGCTTTAGCAGAACCACACGAAATTTTTACCAGCAAATACTGGCACCTGCCTATTTAAGTTTAGGCGATACTGCCAAAGCAGCCCTGGCAATGGTTAAAGGCGATATTGGATATAAAACATTAAAAGAAAATTCGCTGTTCCAAAACATGAGTTACCAGACGATTGCTTTCTGGCAAAAAAACCTGAGCCCGAAAAGTATGCAGGGCTTAGCTGTTTATAAAACCAAAGCAGCGGGTAATGATGTTACCGCTTTATTGGCCTCGGCGCTTAACCAGCTTAAAAACGACGATTTTTATGAGCTTTATGGCACCACTTATCTACGTACCCATCAGTATGACAAGGCTGTTCAAATGTTTGCAAAGGTTTCGGCAGATTATAAATACTTTGCGCCTGAAAACTGGTATGGAGATGAATCGAATTCAAAACTTTATGCCAATCCATTTATCGAAACCATTAACGACTATCCTAAGCAATATGTAGCGGCTAAAACATCGGTTACCAAAAAGGCCTTTGCGGCAGAGATGCTCCGTTTACAGAAATTGCTGGTGAGCGATAAAAAGAATGCGGCAACCTATTATTATAAAATGGCCAATGCGGTTTACCAAACAGGCTATTATGGCAACAGCTGGTTTTTAATCAGCTACGATTGGTCTTCATATGACAATAGTGCACCAGCCAAATTTGTTTACGATGTCGATTACAAAAAAGCACAAACAGCCAAAGCCTGGTATTTAAAAGCAAGGTCGTTAAGTACCAATCCTGATTTTAAAGCGAAATGTACTTTCATGCTGGCCAAATGCCTGCAAAAACAAATTATTATGAATGCACATCCGCTATCTTTCTCGTACTATGATAAAACGGATGTAAAATGGAAGAATTTTATCAAAGCCAACTACAACAACCCTTATTTCATTGAGTTGAGATTGAATTACAACAAAACACCTTATTACCAGGTGGCTGCAGGTGATTGCAGTTATTTACGGGATTTTATTGCAGCTAAAAGCAGAAAATAATCAATGGCTTAAGATGTCATCCTGAGCCTGTCGAAGGAATTTGGGGAAAGATAATCGAAGGGACGTCATTGCGAGGAGGTACCACAGCCGGCCCCGACTCCTCGGGGAAGCAATCTTTCATGCCGGTAATTCTTGCTATAAAGATTGCTTCGTCGGCTGAAAAAGCCTTCTCGCAATGACGAATCTCTCAGATGGAAACATCTGACCTCACATATACCTTACCACCTGATTAAAGCACTGGCCCAGGTAAAACCCGATCCGAATGCAGCGAGACAAACCAGATCGCCATCCTTAATTTTACCCGCTTCCCAGGCTTCGCATAAGGCAATGGGTACAGAAGCGGCTGTAGTGTTTCCATATTTTTGAATGTTATTAAACACCTGATCATCATTTAAACCTAACAACTGCTGTACATACTGGCTGATACGCAAATTGGCCTGATGGGGTACCAACATATCGATATCTTTTTCCGTTAAATTATTAGCCGCTAAAGCTTCTTTTATCACTTCAGGAAATTTAACAACGGCTTTTTTAAAAACAGCAGGGCCATCCATATACGGTAAAGCGGCGCCACTTTCTAAAATTTCAGGAGTCATAAATAAACCACCCAGTTCTTGCTCCGGATAGGCTGGTTTATCTTTTAACCATTTGTTGGCATGAGACCCGGGATAATACATGGCCAGAATTTCGGCATCGGCACCATCACTATGTAAATGCGTACTTAAAATACCTTTTCCCTGCTCATCTGTTGGCTGCAAAACCACTGCACCTGCACCATCGCCAAAAATTACGGAAACATTGCGGCTCCGGGTTTCGAAATCCATGGCAAAGGAATGTTTTTCACTCCCAACCACCAGTACATTTTTATACATGCCGGTTTTTACAAACTGATCGGCAACAGAAAGTGCATACACAAAACCCGAACATTGGTTGCGGATATCTAAGGCACCGATTTCGCCCATACCCATTTCGCGCTGCAGTAAAACCCCACAACCGGGAAAATAATAATCGGGACTAAGCGTGGCAAAAACAATAAAATCGACATCTTTTGCCGTAATACCAGCACGTTCGATGGCAATTTTAGCGGCTTCGATCCCCATTGTAGTAGTGGTTTCTTCGTTGCGGTCGGCAAAACGGCGCTCTTTAATACCCGTACGTTCCTGAATCCATTCATCACTGGTTTCCATAAAACGGCTTAGATCGGTGTTGGTATATACATTTTTCGGAACATAGTAGCCAATTCCGGCAATTTTAGATTGATGCATGCTCGTATGTATTATAATTTGGTTAAACAAAGTTAATCATTTATTGTCTAAGCTATTATTATTACCGAAGGAACAAAATCTTGCTACTATATACCCAAATACTTGATACTAATGTTTATTTTTGCGCCATGTCTACAGAAACCAAAGAAGAGACCTTTACACTCGAAGAAATTTTAACTTCCCTTAAAACTGTACATCGCCTTATTTTGTGGAATGACGATGTGAATACTTTCGATCATGTGATTTTTTGCATGATGAAATATTTAGACTACAGCGAATCGCAGGCCGAAAAAATTGCCTGGAAAGTGCACAATGAGGGTAAATGCCCCGTACTGGAAGGTTCTTTTACCGAAATGGAAGTTTACCGCAAAATCTTACAACAAGAAGGTTTAACCGTTTCTGTTGATTAGTTCCCAAGCTTGACTCCCGTTGTAATGAAGAGACCCTGAAACGAGTTCAGGGTGACGGGCTGGTTATTCCAACCCGGTCAATAATTCCGCTAATTCTCCTTGTGTAGTTTGCGTTTTATCTTTTGCGTACCAGCTGTGCAGTTTTTCGGCAGTAGCCATCGGATCGGTATTTTCCTGTTTCCAGCCTTTTAATAAAGCTTGTAAAACCTGAGGTCGTGGTGCCCAGCTTTTTATTACTTTTTCTCCTTTTTCATCCAGCACCAATAAAACAGGTATCGCCCTACCACCGTTCGTTAAATGTGCATCGATTAGCGGCAGGTTTTTATCGCGCAGTACAAACTTAAGTTCAAATTTATCTGGAGCAGCTTCGGCTATTTTGTTAAAAACCGGAACAATCTGTGCAGCATCGCCACACCAGCCTTCGCTAATTACCCATAATTTATAGCTTCCTTTTAAATTGGTGATAGCAGTGGTTAGTGCTTCATTTAAAGCTGCCGTTTTATCTACACGGTTCATACGCTGCACATTCATTTTAGTGTAGTGTAGCATTGCTTCAGAATTATCCGGACCGGTAGTTTGCCCTTCAGCCAAAAGCTTGTCAATCAATTGACGGTAAGTGGTATAATCCATTCCCTGCTCGTCAAAAATTTCGCGATAATTAACCATGATGTTTATAATTATGAGGCAAAGGAAAGGAGAAATTAGTTGAGAATAATCATGATTTTGCAAGAAAGCGCAAGCGGGTGATTACACCGATTTTGGAATGACACATATTTTAGCTTTTCTCTCTCTCACTGTCATTCTGAACGCAGTGAAGAATCTCTTAATTGCGGAAAAAACAGAACGAGGAGAACATAACCTTAGTATATTGTAGTACCTGAAGTTAAATAAACCCGGTTGAAGTGTTAAGCCCGGAGCGCAGCGAGGACTTTAAACGAAAAACGGGGCTACCGGAACCGAAATGCACCAGAGCCTGCTTTTCAAAAAATAAGCCCGACAAAATTGTTGCCGATTAAACCGCCATCAACTTAGTTACGTGTTGCGTTAAAGCCACGAAATCGGCAACGGTTAACTGCTCGGCACGCTTTTCAAAGTAAATATGGTCGTCCATTTTATCTTTAGGCATTACTGCAGAAACCGCATTGCGCAAAGTTTTACGGCGCTGGTTGAAGCCTGCTTTAACCACCCGCCAGAATAATTTTTCATCACAATCCAAAGTTTCGACCGCATTACGGGTTAATCGGATTACTGCAGAGTGCACCTTTGGCGGTGGATTAAATGTACCCGGCTTAACGGTAAACAGGTATTCGATTTTATAATAAGCCTGCAGAAAAACGCTCAGAATACCGTACTCTTTACTGCCCGCCGGAGCTGCACAGCGCTGTGCCACCTCTTTTTGGAACATGCCCACCATTTCGACAACTTTATGGCGGTTATCTAAAATTTTGAATAAAATCTGTGAAGAAATATTGTAGGGAAAGTTACCAATAATGGCAAACTGATTTGGAAAAATGGCATCAAAATCGAGTTTCAAAAAATCGCCGTTAATTAAACGATCGCCCAATTGCGGGTACTTCTCATTCAGAAAGTGAAAGGACTCGGTATCGATATCGATCAGATAAGTTTGTAAATCCTGGCGTTGCAACAAAAAATCAGACAGGATTCCCATCCCGGGGCCTACCTCTAAAACCTGGTTGTATTTATCGGTACTTACCAACGCTTCTACAATGCGGTTGGCAATACCTTTATCGGTTAAAAAATGTTGCCCTAAATGTTTTTTTGCTTTTACTAAACTCATCTTTACGCTTTATTTTGCCATGGAGGCACGAAACCCACAGAAACTTTGTAAAGAAAGGAAAAACCATAATCCCCTTTCCGTGCAAACCGTGTTTCCGTGGCGACTCTATTTTGTACAAAATAACTAATTTTTATCGGGTAAGCACCTCTTTAATCGAAAATCAGTAATTTGCGCTAAAATTTTCCAGTAATTATGAGCAATAAACTTAAAATTGGTATTAGTATAGGCGATGTAAACGGCATAGGTTTAGAGGTAATTATTAAAACATTATCCAACCCTGCAATTTTAAATTATTGTACTCCAATTGTTTATGGCCACACCAAGGTTTCGTCTTTTCACAGAAAGGCAAACAGCCTGGGCGATTTCAGCTTTAACGTGATTAACCATGCCAACCAGGCACAGGCAAAAAGGGCAAACATGATCAATTGCTGGGAAGAAGATGTAAAAATAGAACTGGGCCAGGTTACCGCCACAGGTGGTAAGTATGCACTTTTATCGTTAGAGCGTGCTACAGCCGATCTGGTAAACGGCGAGATTGATGCCCTGGTTACTGCTCCAATTAATAAACATAATATTCAATCAGAAACTTTTGCTTTTCCGGGCCATACCGAATACCTGCAGGAAAAAAGCGGCAGTAAAGATGTACTGATGTTTTTGATTAGCGAAGGTTTGCGCGTAGGTGTAGTTACCGGTCACATTCCGGTAAAAGACGTGCCGGCGGCAATTACCAAAGAAAAAATTACCAGCAAATTAAAGCTGATTAATGATAGTTTAAAGAAAGATTTCTGGATCGAAAAACCTAAAATCGCCGTTTTGGGCCTTAACCCGCATGCCAGCGATAATGGCTTATTGGGCACAGAAGAAGCCGAAATTATAAGTCCGGCCATTCAGGAGGCCTACGATAAAGGCATGATGGTTTTCGGACCATACCCAGCCGATGGTTTCTTTGGCAATGGCAGCTACAAACAATTTGATGCTGTACTGGCCATGTACCACGACCAGGGGCTGATTCCTTTTAAAACACTCGCTTTCCATAATGGCGTAAACTATACTGCTGGTTTAAACTTTGTGCGTACCTCTCCCGATCATGGAACAGGTTACGACATTGCAGGTAAAGACCTGGCCGATCCAACTTCTTTTACCGAAGCTTTGTTTTCTGCTATCCACATTGTAAAAAAACGCAGGGAGCAGGAAGAGATGCTGGGCAACCAACTGCGTACGGGCGGTAAAGTGGTAGAAACACAGTTCGATATTAAGGATGATGCTTCTTAAGGGAAAGCTGGAAGACTAAAGCTGAAAGCTTAAAGACCAAAGCTTAGTTACACTTATGTATGTGGAGCGCTAAAACGAAAAAGTTTTATCAATGAAAGCCACTAAACCTACTGGCATACTGCCCATTATTGTGATTTCGCAATTCTTGTGCACTTCTTTGTGGTTTGCGGGCAATGCGGTATTGTCTGATATTGTTAAAAATTTCCCGTTAGCACAAAATCTACTGGCCAACTTAACCAGCATGGTGCAATTTGGTTTTATTACCGGGACACTGGTGTTTGCTTTCTTCGCCATTTCCGATATTTTCTCGCCATCGAAAGTTTTCTTTGTTTGTGGTATTGCTGCAGCACTATTTAACCTGGCTATTTGCCTGCAGCTAGCCGATGTAAGGTTATTGCTTTTATTCAGGTTCTTAACGGGCTTTATGCTGGCTGGCATTTACCCTGTGGGGATGAAAATAGCATCCGATTATTTTAAAGATGGTTTAGGCAAATCGCTGGGCTTTCTGGTAGGCGCTTTGGTATTAGGCACAGCCTTTCCGCACCTGTTAAAAACATTTACGGCAAATTTCCCCTGGAAATATGTGATTTATGCCACCTCAATTTTATCGGTAATTGGTGCCTGCGCCATCTTTTTCCTTGTTCCCGATGGGCCATTTAGAAAGCCAGGGCAAAAATTTGACTTCTGTTCCAGTTTAAGCGGGTTTAAAAATGCAGGTTTCCGGTCGGCTGCTTTTGGTTACTTTGGCCACATGTGGGAACTATACACCTTTTGGGCATTTTTACCGGCAATGCTTTTACATTACAATAGCGTGCACCCTACTGCACAGTTAAATATTCCTTTGTTTTCGTTTTTGGTAATCGGGTCAGGTGGCGTATCCTGTATGGCAGGTGGGTTGTTATCTCAAAAATTCGGTGCTAAACGCATTGCGATGATCGCCCTGGCCATTTCTGGTTTATGCTGTTTGCTTTCCCCAATCTTCCTTTTCTCCCACTCTGTTTATGCACTATTGATCTTTTTATTTATCTGGGGATTATCAGGCACGGCAGATTCGCCCCTATTCTCTTCATTAATAGCCAAAAACGCGCCCGAAGCACTAAGGGGAACCTCGCTTACCCTGGTGAACTGCATTGGCTTTGCCATTACTATTGTGAGTATCCAGGTGATTAATATGTTATCAAAAGAGATGAATTCGCATTATCTTTATATGGTTTTAGCCATCGGACCAATTTTGGGACTTTTGGCCTTATTTAAAAAACAACACAGCTAAAAACATGAGTAATAAACTATCCCCTATCATAAAACCAGAAGATTTAATTGCTTTAAATCAAACCAATGAAATCGTGCTTATCGATGCCAGTGCGGGCTCAAAGGCGCGCTATGACGAACAACACCTTGCGGGTGCACTTTTTGCCGATGTAAACGCTGATTTGGCTAATATCGGCGATTTCGCTCAGGGTGGCCGTCATCCTTTACCTACTTTCGAACAATTTGCCGGGGTTCTGGCCAAATTTGGTATTGATCAGGATAGTCATGTGGTGGTTTACGACGATAAAAACGGAGGCAATGCTGCAGCCAGGTTATGGTGGATGCTCAAAGCCATTGGCCATGAAAAAGTACAGGTAATTGATGGTGGATTTCAGGCGGCTGTTGATGCGGGTTTCCCAACCAACAATACAGTTGAAACGCCTAAATCTGCTAAACCTTACACAATTGCTGAATGGAAGCTGCCCCTCTCTGATATAAACGAGGTAGAAGAGGTAGCACAAAACAACGATTATATGGTAATTGATGTGCGCGATGCCAACCGTTACGGTGGTTTAACCGAACCAATTGATTTAATTGCCGGCCACATCCCAGCTGCTACCAATATTCCCTTTACCGAAAATTTAGATGAAAAGGGCTTCTTTTTATCTCCGGAAGAGTTAAAAGACAAATACAGTAAAGCGCTGGCTGGCATTGAAACCGAACACACCATTGTACATTGCGGATCAGGAATTACTGCCTGCCATACGCTGCTAGCAATGGATTATGCTGGTTTACCAATCCCGAAGCTTTACGTGGGTTCATGGAGCGAATGGAGCAGAAACAATAAGGAAATGGTGCTGGCTGGCTAATCTTATACAGACCTTACAGGTTTTAAAAACCTGTAAGGTCTAAAAATCAAGAGTTAAGATCAACAATTTTCAAAAAACATTTTTAATCTAATTATTTTATCCCTACATTTGCAGGCTAAAATTTTACAGTACTTTGAAGCCACTAAAACAATTTTCATTACCGTTTACCGGGTTAAAATTGGGAACTCATCAATTTGATTATGAGCTTGGTGACAGCTTTTTTAACGCTTTTGAGTATTCGTTGATTAAAAGCGGAGATTTAAAGGTTGACCTGGAACTTGAGAAACAAGAGACCATGTTAATTCTGAAATTCAAAGTTATTGGTACAGTAAAATTAGATTGCGATAAATGTTTATCAGAATTTGCTTATCCGGTAAACCTCTATGAAAGGCAGATTGTAAAATTTGCTGAGGATGAACTGGAGAGCGATGATGAAGAAATTATTACGCTAAGCCGTAAGGACTCTGAAGTTGATCTATCGGGGCCTTTGTACGAAATGATAAACGTAGCGGTACCTTATATCAAAAATTGCGGGCAGGCAAACCAGGATTGCGACCAGAATATGGTTGAGCGCCTGGAGCAACTATCGGTTGCGAAGCAAGCAGAAGAAAGTGAACAAACAAGCGACCCACGTTGGGAAGCCCTTAATAAGTTAAAAAAATAATTAGATTATACACCAATGGCACATCCAAAACGGAAAATCTCGAAACAGAGAAAAAATAAAAGAAGAACACACTATAAAGCTGTTGCGCCTTCTTTAGCAACTTGCTCGGCAACAGGTGCTATCCACGTACCTCACCGTGCTTACAACGTTGATGGTAACTTATACTACAACGGCAAACTGGTTATCGAAAATACTCAGATTGGGTAATTTTCTTAAAAAATTGTTTGTGTTTTCAGCGGCTTTAGTCATACCTTAGTCAACTGAAAAATTCAGGATTACACCTGACTTAACACAAACAGATTTTTTCTATGAAAATAGGCCTCGACATAATGGGCGGAGACTATGCTCCCAAAGCAATTGTTTTGGGAGCAATAGCTGCTCATCAATCGCTTAACGCCGGAGAGCACCTTGTTCTTATTGGCGATACCGAACAGATTAAACCCATTCTAGCAGAAGAAGGCTTTAATCCAGATCATTTTGAATACGTTCATACTGATGAAGTAATTGGTATGGGCGAACATCCTACCAAAGCAATTGTTCAGAAACCAAACTCGAGCATCGCAGTTGGTTTTAATCTTCTAAAAGAAGGTAAAATCGATTCGTTTGCCAGTGCAGGTAACTCTGGAGCAATGTTGGTTGGCGCTGTATTTAGCGTTAAAACCATTCCGGGCATTATTCGCCCTTGTTTATGTACAATCCTTCCTAAAATTAAAGGCGGCACTGGCTTGCTTTTAGATGTTGGCGCTAATGCCGACTGCAAACCCGATATTTTATTACAATTTGGCGTACTGGGCAGTTTATATGCAGAAAATCTTTTGCAGATAACCGATCCTAAGGTAGCGCTAATGAACATTGGTGAAGAAGACGAAAAAGGAAACATGCTAAGTATGGCTACTTTTCCGTTGATGAAAGATACCAACCTGTTTAACTTTGCAGGCAATGTTGAAGGCAGGGATTTATTTAATGACAAGGCTGATGTAATTGTTTGTGATGGATTTACCGGGAATGTAATGCTTAAACTGGCTGAATCATTTTACGTATTAACCATCAAGAAAGGATTAAAAGATGAGTTTTTTGATCGTTTTAATTATGAGCAATATGGTGGAAGCCCGGTATTAGGTGTTAACGCTCCCGTAGTTATCGGACATGGTATTTCCAGCCCGTTAGCCGTTAAAAATATGGTACTCCAATCCAGGGAAATGATTACTACCGGATTGGTAGAAAAAATTAGAATGGCATTTAAATAATTTATTAAAATTCTTAAAATGAGTAAAATTCACGCTGCTATTACAGCAGTAAATGGTTACGTTCCCGACTATGTGCTTACAAACGCAGAGTTAGAAACCATTGTTGACACTTCGGATGAATGGATTACCAGCAGAACGGGAATTAAAGAACGTAGAATTTTAAAAGGAGAAGGTTTAGGTACTTCAGATATGGCTGTTCATGCTGTAAATGGTTTACTTAAAAAGAGAGGAATTGATGCAAAGGAAATTGAACTGATTATCTTTTGCACCACTACTCCCGATTTTACTTTCCCTGCAACTGCAAACGTTTTAGCTGATAAAATTGGTGCAACCAATGCATGGGGTTACGATTTACAGGCCGCTTGTTCTGGCTTTATTTTCGGCCTTTCAACAGGTGCATCTTTTATCGAGTCGGGCAGACATAAAAAAGTATTGGTAGTTGGTGGCGATAAAATGTCGTCGATTATTAATTACGAAGACCGTACTACCTGCATTATTTTTGGCGATGGCTGCGGCTGTGCCTTATTAGAGCCTAATGAAGAAGGTTTAGGTATTCAGGATTCTATCTTGAGAACCGATGGAGCCGGAAGAGATTTCTTAGGTATGAAAGCCGGAGGTTCTGTTAAACCGGCAACGCACGAAACCATTGATGCCAGAGAGCACTTTGCGCACCAGGAAGGCCCAACAGTATTTAAATTTGCCGTAACCAATATGGCTGATGTTGCAGCCGAAATTATGGAACGCAATAACTTAACTGCTGATGATGTAGCCTGGCTGGTACCTCACCAGGCCAACAAACGTATTATCGATGCAACTGCAAACCGCATGGGCGTTACTACCGATAAGGTAATGATTAACATTGAGCGTTATGGTAATACAACCAACGGTACCATTCCATTGTGTTTATGGGAATGGGAAAGCAAGCTTAAAAAAGGCGATAACATTGTGTTAGCAGCATTTGGTGGTGGCTTTACCTGGGGCTCTGTGTACCTGAAATGGGCATACGATACCGTATAGTTTAGAGTTGGCAGTTTGGAGTGAAATTGGCCATTAGCCAGCAACAAAAAGACTATCAACCACAATTAAAATTTAAAACAAAAAAAGTATAACTTAGTTAATTCATTTATACACTTTTTTTCACATAACAAGGATTAAAAAATGGATATCAAACAAATACAGGAACTGATTAAATTTGTTTCTCGTTCTGGAGTAAACGAAGTTGCTATTGAGCAAGAGGACTTCAAAATCACGATCAAAACAAACCAAGCACCTACAGTTGTGCATGCTACCATCCCGCAAGCTCCGCTTGTTCAGGCTGCTGCACCAGTTGCTACAGCTCCTACTGCTCCGGTTGCAGCAACTCCTGCTGTTCCTGCTGCAGAAGACACTTCGAAATACATCACCATTAAATCTCCAATGATTGGTACTTTCTACCGTTCAGCTAGTCCGGAAAAACCAATGTTTGTAAATGTTGGCGATGAAATCGGTGCAGGTAAAGTAGTTTGTATTATTGAGGCAATGAAACTTTTCAACGAGATTGAAAGCGAAGTTTCAGGCCGTATCGTTAAAATCCTGGTTGATAATGCATCACCTGTTGAGTACGACCAACCATTATTTTTGGTAGAACCTATTTAGTTATTGATTACACAGATTAATTAGTAATCAGAAAAGGTAAAATTATGTTTAAAAAAATACTTATTGCCAACAGGGGAGAAATCGCTTTGCGTATTATCCGTACCTGTAAGGAAATGGGCATCAAAACGGTTGCTGTTTATTCTACCGCCGATCGCGAAAGTTTACACGTACGTTTTGCTGATGAGGCCGTTTGTATTGGTCCCCCGCCTAGTAAAGATTCTTATTTAAATATCCCCAATATTATTTCGGCGGCAGAGTTAACCAATGCCGACGCCATTCACCCAGGTTATGGGTTCTTGTCAGAAAATGCTAAGTTTTCTAACATCTGCCGCGAGTATAACATCAAGTTTATTGGTGCTACGCCAGAGCAGATTAACGATATGGGCGATAAAGCTTCGGCAAAAGCAACCATGAAAAATGCCGGTGTTCCAACCATTCCAGGATCGGAAGGTTTACTTACCAGCGTGAAAGAAGGTATTACTATTGCCAACGAAATGGGCTATCCGGTTATCCTTAAAGCTACTGCCGGTGGCGGTGGCCGTGGTATGCGTGTAGTTTGGAAAGATGAAGATTTTGAAAATGCCTGGGATAGTGCACGTCAGGAATCTGGTGCAGCATTCGGTAATGATGGTTTATACCTGGAAAAATATATCGAAGATCCACGTCACATTGAAATCCAGGTTATTGGCGATCAGTTTGGCAAAGCCTGTCACTTATCAGAACGCGATTGCTCAATTCAACGCCGTCACCAAAAACTGGTAGAAGAATCACCTTCGCCATTTATGACCGAAGAACTGCGTTTAAGAATGGGTGAAGCTGCGATTAAAGGCGCTATGGCTGTAAATTACGAAGGCGCAGGTACTATTGAGTTCCTGGTTGATAAACACCGTAATTTCTATTTCATGGAAATGAATACCCGTATCCAGGTAGAGCACCCGGTTACAGAAGAGGTAATCAACTTCGATTTAATTAAAGAACAGATTAAAGTTGCAGCCGGTATTCCGATTTCAGGTAAGAACTATACCCCTGAAATGCACGCTATCGAGTGCCGTATTAACGCCGAAGATCCAGCGAACAATTTCCGCCCGTCACCAGGAAAAATTACGAATTTCCATTCGCCAGGTGGCCACGGTGTACGTGTAGATACGCACGTTTATGCTGGATATTCAATTCCTGCCAACTACGATTCGATGATTGCCAAATTAATTTGCGTGGCTCAAACCCGCGAAGAAGCAATTTGTACCATGGAACGTGCTTTAAGCGAATTTGTAATTGAAGGTATTAAAACTACAATTCCTTTTCACTTACAATTGATGAAAGATCCTAACTTCAGAGCAGGTAATTTCACCACAAAATTCATGGAAACCTTTGAATTTTCAGAAGGATAAAAACGATTATAACGTTAAAACATATCAAGGCTGTTCAAAATATTTGAACAGCCTTTTTTATTGCCCTCAAATTTTTATTCAGCCCGGATAAATAGCTGATCATTAATATTTAACTTCAACTGTAGCATTTAGTTAGCTCGTTACGTTTATATACAAAAACACTCCGGTAATGAAAAAAAATCTAATTAACGTCATCCTTTTCGTACTTGCTTTTGCTGTATTTACTTCCTGCAAAAAAGACGAGTATGAAACCATCCAAATTGTAAAAATGATTTCCGTTAAGGAAATGAGGGCCTTGCCTACGGGAATAACCAAAGCCACTCCCGCCAAAAGGACTGGCAAAATCTACATTTACAACGATTACCTTTTTATCAACGAACCTAATGAAGGTATCCACATCTACAACAATGCTAATCCGAATGCGCCGGTAAATGTGGCTTTTCTGAAAATTCCGGGAAACGTAGATTTAGCGATCCACAACAATATCCTCTACGCCGATAATTTTATTGATTTACTTGCTTTTGATCTGTCGGACATGAACAATATCAAGCAGGTTAAAAGGTTAACAGATGTTTTCAATCAACTGTATAGTCCAGGTTCTGAAAAGTATCTTTACACTTATAAAGACACAATAGTAAAAAAACGGACCAGTAAGGATAAAATATATTATGATGCTTACAGTAATTCTTCATCGCAGGGTGGTTCGGGGCAAGGAGGCTCAATGGCCAGATTTACCTTAATGAACGACTATTTGTACACGGTGGGATTAAATAACCTGAGTTTATTTGATGTTAAAACAGCATCGAATCCAACCTTTTTAAAGGCTATTACTTTAGCTTGGGGTGTTGAAACTATCTTCCCGTACGAAAATAAATTATTTATCGGTACCAATAGAGGCATGCACATTTTTAGCGCCACCGATCCTGCCAATCCGGTTCAACTTTCTACTTACAGCCACATTTTTGCTTGTGACCCAGTTGTTGTGCAAGGAAAATACGCTTATGTTACCTTACGTACGGGCAACACTTGCAGGCAAGCGAGCAATCAATTGGAAGTTGTAGATATAGAAGATCCAGCCAAACCGAAACAGCTTGCAGTTTATCCGATGCAAAACCCGCATGGTTTAAGCACCAGTGGAGATAATTTGTTTTTATGCGAAGGCAACTTCGGAATAAAGAGTTTTAACATTGCCAATAAAACTAAAATAGGCGACAACCTGTTGCAGCATTTAAAGAATATCAAAAGTTTTGATGTTATCGCCGGCCCCAAATCTTTGATCGTAACAGGAGAAGATGGAGTATATCAATTCAATTACACCAATGCAGCCAATTTAAAGCAATTGAGCATAATTAAGGCGCAGCTTTAAATTATTGCAACGGCTGAGTTCGATTTTTTCAGTCATTTCTCAGAATAATATAAACTATTTCTATATTTAACACGTAAATACCATTCTATTCAAATAGAATGGTATTTTTGTTTTCAACATGAGCGACAATAAAAAAACAGCCCTTACAAAAGCAATCGGGCAAAAGAGTACAACCTTAGAGGCAGAAATGTCTTTTTTCGATCATCTCGACGTACTCCGTAAACATTTAATCAGAGCAGTAATTGCAGTTGCCGTATTTACGGGTATCGCGTTTTATTTCAATGAAGAAATTTTAGATAAAATTATTTTCGGACCTAAAAAGCCCGATTTCTGGACCTACCGCATGATGTGCAAACTGGTAGAGCACTTTCCTTCGCTCGGCAAGGATATGTGTATCACCAAAATTAACGGCGAAATCATCAATACCGAAATGGCAGGTCAGTTTAACCTGCAGTTAAACGTGTGTGTTATGTGCGGTATTGTGGTGGGCTTCCCTTATCTGTTATGGGAAATCTGGCGCTTTGTTAAACCTGCCCTGCACGAGAATGAGCGCAAATCTGCAAGCGGTTTTGTATTCTTTGCATCTGTATTGTTTGTTATCGGTATCCTTTTCGGCTATTTTGTTGTTTGTCCTTTATCAGTTAACTTTTTAACAGGCTATACCGTTAGTACAGAAATTAAAAACACTTTCACTGTCGATTCTTACCTTTCATCAGTTGCGACACTTACTTTAGGTACAGGTATTATTTTTGAGCTTCCGGTAATCATTTTCATTTTATCAAAGCTGGGATTAATGACCCCGAAACTGATGCGGGCAAGCAGAAGGTACGCTGCTGTAATTATTTTAATTATCGCAGCTATTGTAACGCCTACACCAGATATCATGACGATGCTGATTGTGGCTACTCCGCTATTCTTACTGTACGAGCTAAGCATTTTTGTTTCAGCTTACATTGAAAGAAAGAAGAAAAAGACAGAAGCGGCATTCTACGCTAACTAACAAAAACATTACGAACAGAATTCATAATTCTCTATACATTTGAACAATGTCTGATACAAAAATTAAAATTGCTATTGGCGCGGATCATGCCGGATTCGAATACAAAGAAATATTAAAAGATTTTTTACAAGCCTACGAGGTAAAGGATTTTGGTCCTTATAGTGCAGATTCAGTTGATTATCCTGATTTTGCGCATCCTGTTGCTAACGCTGTTGAAAGTGGAGAATTTACTTACGGTATTTTACTTTGCGGCTCGGCCAATGGTGTGGCCATTACTGCCAACAAACATCAGGGCATTAGAGCAGGCTTATGTTGGGAGAACGAAGTAGCCTCTTTGGTACGTCAGCACAATAACGCAAATGTATTGTGTATTCCGGCACGTTTTGTTTCAGCAGATGAAGCAAAAAAAATTACCGAAACTTTTTTAACTACAGCATTTGAAGGCGGTCGCCACCAAAACCGGGTCGAAAAAATTTCGTGCTAAACAGAAACTCAACTAACTATTATCATAATGAACAAAAAGTTTTTAACCCTTGGTTTGGCTACGCTTGTTACGGCAAGTTGTTTTGGTCAGATTAAACCACTACCGGCCAATAAAGACGCTATCAAGTTTAGCAAGGCCATTAATCCTGATAATGCCTACAAGCACCTTTCTGTTTTGGCATCTGATGAATACGAAGGTCGTGAAACAGGAACCAAAGGGGCCTGGATGGCCGCCGATTATATTCGCGATTATTTTAAATCTATCGGCTTAAAAGGTCCGGTTGATGGTAGCTATTTCCAGAAAATTAACCTGGTAAATGTTACTTTAAAAGAAAGCCATGTAACCGTTAACGGTCAGCCGAAAGAATACCAGAAAGATTATATCGTGTCGCCAAGCTTAATCAGCGATAACGGTTTTACTTTTTCTACCGATCAGATTGTATTTGTCGGTTACGGTGTTAAAAAAGACAACTATAACGACTTTAACGGAACCGACATTAAAGGAAAAGTGGTAATGATGTTCAGTGCCGGTGATCCAACTATAAAGCCAGGCACCAGAATTGACAGGGCAGCTTACCGTGCCATGCTCGAAACACGTGCGAAATATTTTGCTGAGAACAACGTAAAGGCCATCATTCTGATTGATCCTATGGTAGACAGGATTACAGAGAATACCAAGCAGGCCCAAAACAAAGGCAGGGTAATGGTAAAAACCAATGCAGCGATCGAAGCCCAAAAACAAAATGATATCCCGCGCATTTCGATTTCTACAGCAGTTGCAAACGATTTATTAAAAGGAGCAAATACAACTGCCGCCGATTTACAGAAAAAAATAGTAGAAAGCCAGGCACCTGCTTCACAGGTATTAAACGTTCCTTTTTCTGCAAGTGCAGCCAAAAACGAAGCATCAGTTAGGTGCGAAAACGTTTTGGGTTACTTAGAAGGTTCTGATCCGGTACTTAAAAAAGAAGTTTTGATCCTTACTGGTCACTACGATCATATTGGTATTACTCCCGATGCTCCAGGTTCGGATAAAATAAACAATGGCGCAGATGATGACGGATCTGGAACTACCGGTGTTTTATTGATGGCAAAAGCATTTACCGATGCTAAAAAGGCAGGTAAAGGTCCTAAACGCAGTATTTTATTTATGACTGTTGTTGGTGAAGAAAAAGGGCTTTGGGGTTCTGAATGGTACTCTGAGCATCCTGTTTTCCCTGTTGCCAATACTATTGCCGATTTAAACACCGATATGATTGGCCGTACAGGTGAAGAATACCTGGGTAAGCCAGATTCGGCAAACTACATTTACTCTGTAGGCTCGAAAATGTTAAGCAGTGATCTGGCTAACATCAGTGAGCAGGTAAATGCCACTTATACCAAAATGAAACTGGATTATAAATACGATGATCCAAAAGATCCTGAGCAGATTTATTACCGCTCAGACCACTATAACTTTGCTAAATTAGGTATTCCGATTATTTTCTATTACGATGGAATGTTACAACAGGATTACCACAAACCTGGCGATGAAGTAAGCAAAATCAACTTCCCGCTCCTGGCAAAAAGGGCAAAATTAACCTATTTCACTGCATGGGAGCTTGCCAACAGAGCTAAACGCCCGGTAGTAGACATGGACGGAAAAGGAAATCCGAAGAAATAATATTCAAAATACTCAGCCTCAACGAAATGTTGGGGCTTTTTTATGCACATTACTTTTGGTGCCTGCATAAATTCATATCTTTGGTTTTTAACAGCGTAGCCTGAACTAAAAGCAGCTATTCTTCGTTACCCCTATATAAATTGCCATTGATGAAAACTGCCGAGGAATTTTTAGAGAAGTCTGATGAGAAAGCTTTCGATTTACCGCACCGTAAAACCATAAATTACAATATTGGTAAATACAATGCGGCAGTTGAACGCGGCTTATCGAAATTCGAAAATCTCGAAGCTTCTAAAAAAAAGGCCCATGTAATTAAATGGCGTGTAATGGAAAACCTCGACAAGTTCTTACCTGAGTTCGAATCGAACTTTCAGCGCCGAGGTGGTAAAGTAATATGGGCCAACGATGCGGCAGAAGCTCAGCAGGAAATCCTCAATATCATTAAAAGAAACAATGGGAAAACGGTCATCAAATCTAAATCGATGACGACTGAAGAAATCCACCTGAACTATTTTTTGGAGCAGAACAATATCGAATCGCTGGAAAGTGATCTGGGCGAATACATTGTTCAGTTATTGGGTCAGGCACCCTACCACATTGTTACCCCCGCCATGCACTTAAGTGCTACTGATATTGCACAGTTATTTCACGATAAATTTGGAACCCCGCTTGATGCCACACCACCGCAGCTGGTGCAAAAAGCAAGGGAACTACTCAGAGATAAATATTTAAATGCCGATATCGGTATCAGTGGTGGTAATTTCCTGATTGCCGATACGGGAAGTATTGCTATCACCGAAAATGAAGGCAATGCCAGGTTAAGCACTACTTTCCCCAAAATACACATTGCCATTGTTGGTATCGAAAAGGTAATTCCTTCTATGGCCGACCTGGATCTGTTCTGGCCTTTACTGGCATCACACGGTACCGGACAAAATTTGACGGTTTACAATAGTATCCTGAGCGGTCCGCGTCAGCCAAACGAAACGGATGGCCCAGAAGAAATGTATGTTATCCTGCTGGATAATGGCCGTACCAATTTACTGGCGCAAAAAGACCAGCGACAGGGCTTGTACTGCATTCGTTGTGGTGCTTGCCTAAATGCTTGCCCTGTATATAAAAATATTGGCGGGCACACCTATAACACCACATACAGTGGCCCGATTGGCTCTGTAATTACCCCGCATTTAAAAGGCATGGAAGAGTTTAAGCATTTAAGCTATGCTTCCAGTCTCTGCGGAAAATGCTCGGAGGTTTGTCCTGTAAAAATCGATATCCATAAAATGTTGTTGCTCAACCGTAGGGATGCTGCAGCAGGCCATGAAAATGGGAAAAAGGAAGAAATGGGCTGGAGCATGTTTAACAGGATGATGCAAAAACGCAAATGGATGGATTTCTTTGGTGGAAAATTTAAAAACTTTATGCTCAAAACCTTCTTCAAAAAGAGTTGGGGCAAATACCGCGAGATGCCAAAAGTTGCCGATAAATCTTTTGCAAAGCAGTTTGAGGAGATGAAAAAGAACCGGGAATCTTAATCAGAAACCATTAGCCAAACAACCAAATATGCATTTCAACCGAAGAGATAAAGACGACGAATTCTTACTGAATTTATACAAAAAGCTGCTTTATCCCCGGATGGTGGAGGATAAAATGCTCATATTGTTACGCCAGGGGCGCATAGGCAAATGGTTTTCGGGTATTGGACAAGAAGCCATTGCTGTTGGCAGTACAATGGCCATGCAGCCTGAGGAATACATTTTACCCATGCACCGTAATTTAGGTGTTTTTACCTCACGTAATATTCCGCTAAAGAAATTAATGGCCCAATGGCAGGGCAAGTTAACCGGCTTTACCAAAGGCCGCGACCGCTCCTTTCATTTTGGCACACAAGATTATAAAATTGTGGGGATGATCTCCCACCTCGGTCCGCAAATGGCTCTTGCCGATGGCATTGCCTTAGCTGATTTACTTGCTAATAAACAACATGCTACCCTGGTTTATACCGGTGAAGGTGCAACCAGTGAAGGCGATTTTCACGAAGCGATAAATGTTGCAGCTGTTTGGGGCCTTCCGGTCATCTTTTTAATCGAGAATAATGGTTACGGGCTGTCAACCCCAAAAGCAGAACAGTACAGATGCAAAAACCTGGTTGATAAAGCCATTGGTTATGGCATTGAAGGCTGGCAAATAGACGGCAATAATATTCTTGAAGTCTATGATACCATTAATCAGCTGGCCATGGAAATCAGAAAAGACCCAAGACCTGTTTTGGTAGAGTGCATGACTTTCAGGATGCGTGGCCACGAAGAGGCATCAGGCACCAAATATGTACCGCAAGAAATGTTCGATGAATGGGAAAAGAAAGATCCGTTAAACAATTACGAAGCATATTTAATTGAACAAGGCATTTTAACTACCGATACCATCACCGATATTAAAATCCAGTTTAAAAAAGATATTGAAATAGCTGTAGAAGAAGCTTTTGAAGAGCCAGAGCCTATTCCAAATACTGTTCAGGAAGAAACGGATATGTATTTCCCTTACGAATCCGAAATCATTCAACCGGGCGAGGCTACTACTGAAAAAAGATATTTAGATGCCATTAGCGATGCACTCGATCTCGCTATGGAAAAATATCCTAATCTGGTTTTAATGGGGCAGGATATTGCCGATTATGGTGGTGCCTTTAAAATTACGGATGGCTTTATGACTAAATATGGCAAAGGCCGGGTGCGTAACACCCCTATTTGCGAATCGGCGATTGTAGGTGCGGGTTTAGGCCTTTCTATAAATGGATATAAAGCTGTTGTAGAAATGCAGTTTGCAGATTTTGTAAGTGTTGGCTTTAACCAGATTGTAAACAATTTGGCCAAAACACATTACCGTTGGGGCGAGAAAGCCGATGTTGTAGTACGCATGCCTACAGGTGCCGGAACGGGCGCCGGTCCTTTCCACTCGCAAAGCAATGAGGCCTGGTTTACCAAAACACCAGGCTTAAAAATTGTTTATCCTGCATTTCCAGATGATGCCAAGGGCTTGCTTTTAGCCGCCATTGCCGATCCCAACCCGGTAATCTATTTTGAACACAAATACCTGTACAGAAGTTTAACTGCGGCAGTACCTGATGGTTATTATACCACCGAAATAGGAAAAGCGGTTACCTTAAAAACAGGTAGCCAGTTTACGATTATCACCTATGGTTTAGGCGTACATTGGGCTTTGGAATATCTAAACAATCACCCTGAACAAGAAGCAACTCTGGTTGATCTGCGTACACTCCGGCCCTGGGATCAGGAAACGGTAGAAGAAGCTGTAAAAGCTACCGGTCGGGTGCTGATTTTACACGAAGATACCCTGACCAATGGTTTCGGCGCTGAAATTTCGGCCTGGATTGGAGAGCATCTTTTCCATTACCTGGATGCACCTGTAATGCGTTGCGCCAGTTTAGATACCGCCATCCCGATGAGCAAGGTGCTCGAAGATGACTTTTTAGCTAAAGCCAGGCTGGCAGCAACAATTGATAAATTATTAAAATACTAAAAGAGGGTTAATCGTATAAACGGTTTAAATTGGTTAATTGTAAGTTGATCTAACAGTTAACCCATTGATACAATTAATTAGTTAAACATAAAGAAATGGGCACATTCAAAGTCGAAGGAAACATCGTCAATATTTTAAAACGAAATATTTTTTTCGGCGAAATAACGGTTGAAACCGGAAAAATAAAATCGATTACCAAAATTTCAGAAGAACGCCCAGGCAGCCCTTTCATTACTCCGGGTTTTATCGATAGTCATGTACACATCGAAAGCAGTATGCTAATTCCGAGCGAATTTGCCCGGCTGGCTGTAGTGCATGGTACGGTGGCCACCATCAGCGATCCGCACGAAATTGCCAATGTTTGTGGTATGGAAGGTGTTGAGTTTATGATCGAAAACGGAAATACTGTACCCTTTAAATTCAATTTCGGGGCACCAAGCTGCGTTCCGGCTACTGTTTTCGAAACCGCTGGTGCAGCCTTAAACCACGATGATGTTAAAGCTCTGTTAGAACGTCCTGAAATTAAATACCTCAGTGAAATGATGAACTTCCCAGGGGTGCTATACAAAGATGAAGAAGTTTTAAAAAAGATTGCAGCTGCCCACCAGCTCGGTAAACCTGTTGACGGGCACGCACCAGGCTTACGTGGCGATGCGGCTCAAAAATATATCGACGCGGGTATTTCTACTGACCACGAATGTTTTACTGCAGAAGAAGCGCTGGATAAACTGCAACGTGGCATGAAAATATTGATCCGCGAAGGCAGTGCAGCCAAAAACTTCGAGGCTTTAATTCATTTACTTCACGACTGGCCCAAAATGATGATGTTTTGCAGTGATGATAAACACCCTGATAGTTTAGTAGAAAGCCACGTTAACGAAGTTTGCGCGAGGGCCGTAGCTAAGGGAATCGACGTTTTTAAAGTACTAAGAGCAGCATGCATTAATCCTATATTACACTATAAACTGGAAGTTGGTGCTTTACAGGTAAACGATGATGCCGATTTTATTGTGGTGGAAGATCTTGTTAATTTTAAGGTAAAACAAACCTATATCAATGGGCTTTTATTAGCAGAAAACGGCAAAATGGTAGGTAATTGGATCAATCATGTGGCCGGTAAAGAATCGATTAACCATTTTGATTGCAGCCCCAAAAAAGAAGCAGATTTTATATTGGAATACACCAATCAGCAAGAAATCCCCGTTATTGAAGCCTTGGATGGTCAGCTCATTACCAATAAAATACAGGCAAAGCCCAAGATTGAAAATGGCAATATCATAAGCGATGTAGCGAACGACATACTTAAAATGGTGGTGGTTAACCGCTATCAAGATGCTCCAATAGCTATTTCCTTTGTTAAAAACTTTGGCTTAAAACAGGGAGCGATTGCATCAAGTGTTGCGCATGATAGTCACAATATCATTGCAGTGGGTGTTGATGATAAAAGTATTTGCGAAGCGGTAAACCTGGTGATAAAGGAAACCGGTGGTGTTGTCGCTTTAGGCAATGGAAAAGAAGAAGTGCTGCCGCTGCCTGTGGCTGGCTTAATGAGTAACCACAATGGTTACGAGGTTGCCACGTGTTATACTACTATCGATCGATTTGCAAAAGATTTGGGTTCAACCCTCCTCGCTCCTTTTATGACGCTTTCTTTTATGGCGCTTTTGGTTATTCCACACCTGAAACTAAGCGATAAAGGTTTGTTTGATGGTGATGAGTTTAGGTTGATTTAATATCATCAAATACGCTGATCTGTAGTGAAAAGTTAAGTAAAAAACTTAAAGAGATGTTGAAACAAGTTCAGCAGGACGCTAATAATAAATTATTCTAACAAAAACACCTCTGCAAGCGGATTAAACAAGTAAACCCGTTTATCATCTAAGCACACACAGCGGTAACGTTTTCTGATGCGCTCGCCTTTGGTAAAACGGCGGCCATCCTTGATTTTGAAGTTGGCATTTACAGGCAATTGCTCCACATGCAAGGTACCGGTTGTATCAGCATCGTATTTTTTTAAGGCACGTGATAAATGTAAATCTGAACAGCTCGAAGCAGCAGGGTTCGACATGTAGTTATCTATCGCTTTATGAATATCATCGGGAAAGATATTCATATCAAAAAAGGGCACCATCATACGTTGAAAGTTTTTTTTCCATTCGGTCCCATGTGGCTTTACCTTATTCTTAAAATCATTCCAGGTTAACAAATGTGCAAATTCGTGCACCGTGGTTACCAGAAAAGCGTAATGGTTGAGATTAAAATTAACTGAAATGCGATGACCTTTATCGCGAAAAGGATGGCGGTAATCTCCAAGTTTAGTGGAACGGGTTTTAGCGATCTTAAATTCACATTGAAAATAATCTATCCACTTGGCAATTAGCGGGGCGGCCTCGGCAGGCATGTATTGCGCTAAAACTTTAACTTTCTCCACAGATGCTAATATAATTATTTTTAAAGTTTAACCACAAAAGGCTCAAAGTTTTACAATGAAAAAACAGAATTATTTAAGTTCTTTAACCACAGAGTGCATTGAGTTCGCACAGAGAAAACAGATTATTTTTGTGATAATTCAGTGCAAAAAGAATTTGATACAAAAAGCATTCATACGATTATGCATCAATTTGCCTAAATTTTAACCACAGAGCACATTGAACTTTCACAGAGAGAAAGAGTACTAGTATCCATTTACTATTCGTCTAATTCCATCTTTTAATCTTAGCACATTAAAATTCATTAATAGCCCAAATCTGTAACCTCCAAGTTTCATGTACGTTAATGTTTGTGCAAGGTGAACATCACTGAGGGCTTCTATACTTTTCAACTCCAAAACAAGCTTATTCTCCACCAAAATATCTATGCGGTAACCACAATCCAGTTTTACATCTTCAAAAACTAAAGGCATAATTTTTTCTTTCTCAACCTGAAAACCTGCTTGATCAATTTTATAGAACAGGCATTCTTTATAAGCATTTTCGAGCAAACCTGGACCAAGGGCAGTATGAACATCAATTGCCAGCCCAATAATGGTTCTCGTTAATAAATCTTCTTTCATAAAGCTCTGCGTGCTCTGTGTTAGCCTCTTTTTCTCTGTGGTAAAAATTGCTCTTTTGTGGGTAAAAGCATCTTACTCTTCTGTTGGAAACAGCGATGCCAGCACCATTTTTATCTCGCCGAAAGAGTAATCCTTGCCCAGAAACTCCCTGATTGTAGCCATTGATTTCGTTTTCTGGCTTTCCACAGCATCTGTAATATTCCTGATTTTATTGGGTTTAACCAGTTTGTTTACATCCAGTTGCTGGGTAGAAACATAGTAAGCCAAATGGCCTTCAATGGTACCTAACGATAAACCGCGTTCCTTTGCAATTTCAGTTAATGTTTTGCCCTGTTCATACAATTCAAAACTCAGCAGTTTGGTATCAGGCTTCGGCTCTTTCTTTTTCTTCTCTGTTGCAGTTCTTACTTTTAGCGCCATTCCTTTAAGGGTGATAGCCTTTTTCAACTGTGCTTCCCTTTCAACTACATTTAAAAGTGCCTCGGTATCGGCTTTACTGAACTCTTTACCGTCTATAATCGCTTCCAGCAGTGCCTTACTTTTGTGAATTTTCTTCAACTGTTCATAAATCACAATTTCCAGTTCAAGCAATTCGGTCAGGTAGGTTTTAACCTGTTTTTCTTCTTTTATGGCCTCTATCTGTGTTAAAAATTTATCCGATACCTCCTTAATCAAAGGGCTGAAATATTTTACCGCTGCCTGCACCCGCTTGGATACATTGAACAAAGTATGTTCGGTTTGTTGGGCAAACAGATTTTTAAGCTGGTTGATAAAAGTATCAGCCGTTGCTGTAATTTTCTGGAAATCTTTATACAAATCCATCGTCCATTCGTCGTAGCGCTGCTTAGTCGATTTAGCTTCGCTCTTATCAAAAGTTTGCATGTGTTCCTTAAAATAATAGCGCGCCATGTTCAGGTCGAAGGCAGATAGTAAATACGTCCTGATAAAATCATAACTCTCGGCACTGATCTGCTGATCGAGCACTTCGGCTGGTTGTTTCGTTTTAGAGAAATAATGGATATTTTGATCTTGTTGCAAACCACTTTCACGCAGATGTGAAGTTAATACCAGGCCTTTAAGTGAGCGTAGGCGCGAAAGCGCAACATAAGCCTGTCCCGGGGCAAAAGCGTCACCAATATCGATAATCGCTTTATCAAAAGTTAAACCCTGACTTTTATGCACCGTAATGGCCCAGGCCAGCTTAATTGGATATTGTACAAAAGAACCCGCCACATTTTCTTCAATTTCATTTGTGGCTTCGTTGAGTTTATATTTTACATTCTCCCAGGTGTAAGGCGAAATCTGTATCACTGTTCTATCTTCAGGCAACTCAATTTCTATCACTCCTTTTTCAATATGGTGCACTACCCCTATTTTACCATTGTAATAGCGTTTTTCGGCAGTCATATCGTTTTTAATAAACATAATTTGTGCACCAACCTTAAGTTCTAAACTTTTATCGTTGGGATAAGCATGCTCGTTAAATTCGCCGGTAACCTTTGCCTCAAAAAAGTAAGATTTGCTGGTCAGCTGTGTTAAGCGGTCACGGTTTATGGCATCAGCTTTATTGTTATGCGTGGTTAGGGTAATGTAATTCTCTGTTGCTGCAGGTTTAAAATCCTGAATAAAATGTTGTTGTAATAACGCGGTATCCTGTGCGGTAATCTGGTTGTTCCGCAGGTTATTCAGCAAATCGATAAAAACCGAATCATCCTGTCGGTAAATTTTATCCAGTTCGATATATACCGGCGGATTATTTTGCAGCGCCAGGGCATCGAAGAAATAAATACTCTTGTAAAATCCGGCCATTACCCGCCATTCGTCATTTTTAACTACAGGTGGTAACTGATGTAAATCGCCGATAAATAATAGCTGAACACCTCCAAAAGGCACATTTTTATTCCTCCTGATGTAGCGCAGTGCGAAATCAATCGCATCCAGCATATCTGCCCGCAGCATACTCACCTCATCAATCACCAACAGTTCCAGCTCCTGAATCAGGCGTCTTTTATTGCCCTGCATATTTAAATGCTTAGCCAATGTACGAGGTGTATTAAAGTTAAAGGTGATATTCTGATTAATGATGTTCCCCGCTGCATCTGGAAAAAAAGCACCAAATGGCAGCTGAAAAAGAGAATGAATGGTAACCCCTGCTGCGTTAATAGCGGCTATACCCGTCGGCGCACAAATCATTGCCTTCTTATGCGTAAGCTGAATCAGTTTCCGCAAAAAAGTAGTTTTACCAGTCCCCGCTTTTCCTGTTAAGAAAACGTGTTTAGAGGTGTAATTCACAAATTTAGCCGCAATTTCTGCGGGCATAGAAGTTTCTTCTAATGTAGGCATCTGCAATAAAATTTTAGTTTGCTAAACAGGCGGGATAAATAAAGCTAAACATTTTAGCACAAAAATAGGGATGATTTATAAAAATTTTGGATTATTTCGTTTTTATCTTCGAACTATTGCCTTGGGTTTAAACCCAAGGTAATAGTTATTAAACAATTAGCCAGTTTTTCGTATCTTTGCAGCCTCATGGAGCAAAAATCTAAAATTCTTCTGTTAGCAAGATTTCTTTAAAGCTTCCACCTATCTTATAATTTCCTTTTTATTATGCTTAACCCTGAAATAGAAAAACGTAAAACCTTTGCCATTATAAGTCACCCCGATGCGGGTAAAACCACACTGACAGAAAAATTTCTGCTGTTTGGTGGTGCCATCAACACGGCCGGTGCAGTAAAAAGAAATAAGGCAAACCAGAGCAATACCTCCGATTTTATGGAGATTGAAAAGCAGCGTGGTATCTCGGTTGCAACTTCGGTAATGGGTTTCGAATACAGCGGTAAACGCATCAATATTCTGGATACACCGGGTCACAAAGATTTCGCCGAAGATACTTACCGTACTTTATCGGCTGTGGATAGCGTAATTTTGGTGGTCGACTGTGTAAAAGGTGTAGAGGAACAGACCGAAAAACTCATGTCGGTTTGCCGCATGCGCAACACGCCTGTAATTATCTTCATCAACAAAATGGACCGCGAAGGTAAAGAAGCTTATGATCTACTAGATGAAATTGAAGAAAAGCTAAACATTAGCTTATGCCCGCTTTCGTGGCCAATTGGTCAGGGACATACCTTTAAAGGAGTTTACAGCATCTATAACAAACACTTAAATTTATTCAATTCTGATAAAACCAAAGTAACCGATTCGGTAGTTGCTGCAAATGATCTGAACGACCCTTCACTTTTAGATTACCTTAAAGCATCGGAAATTAAGACTTTAAATGACGATGTGGAGCTGGTTGATGGAATTTACGGCAAAGTAGATAAGGATTTATATACCGAAGGCTTGCTGGCTCCTGTATTTTTTGGAAGTGCCATTAACAATTTCGGAATCAAGGAATTGCTGGATACCTTTATTGAAATTGCCCCAAGCCCGAAACATCGCGAGGCCGAAGAAAGAGATGTTTTGGTAGAAGAAAAAAACTTTAGCGGTTTTGTATTTAAAATTCACGCCAACTTAGATCCTAAACACCGCGACCGGATTGCTTTTTTGAGAATTTGCTCTGGTAAATTTGAACGAAATAAATTTTATTATCATACCCGTCAGGATAAGAAACTGAAATTCTCTAACCCGATGGATTTTATGGCCAACGAGAAAAGTATTGTTGAAGAAGCCTGGCCAGGTGATGTGGTTGGTTTGTACGATAGCGGTAACTTTAAAATCGGCGATACTTTAACCGAAGGTGAAAAACTGCAGTTTAAAGGCATCCCTAGTTTCTCTCCTTCTATTTTTAAAGAGGTAGAAAACATGGACCCTATGCGTACCAAACAGTTGGAAAAAGGAATTGAGCAATTAACCGATGAAGGGGTGGCGCAATTATTTGTGATGCAGCCCGGAAACCGGAAAGTAATTGGTGCAGTGGGTGAGCTTCAGTTCGAAGTAATTAACTTCCGTTTAGAACACGAGTATGGGGCAAAATGCCGTTTCCGTACGCTAAGTTATACCCGTTCAAGCTGGGTAACTTCAGAGGATAAAAAGAAACTGGATGAGTTTGTAAAACGCAAGCAACAGCACATTGGCTTTGATAAAGAGGCTAACCCGGTTTACCTGGCCGATAGTGAGTACATGATTAATTTAACCAAACAGGATTATCCTGATATCGATTTCCATAAAACAAGCGAGTTTAAAAGCTAGTCTGGAGTCAGAGGTCCGGGACACATCATTTTTTAATATATATAGAATTGTCACCCTGAGCCTGTCGAAGGGCCTACCTTAAAATTGTGTGAGGCGTTTCGACAGGCTCAACGTGACAAACTATTATTGTTGTTATTTCTTACTCAAATCCCAAATCTTTAAACTGCTCAAAGTACTTTTACCATCTTTCGAGAATGCGGTAATCCCCGTTGCCTTTTCGTCCGGAAAAATCATGGTAGAAATCACCTTTTCACCACCATTGCCAAAAACTTCAAGCGATGATTTATCAATCAGGATCTGAATTTTTACTTTACCACCAACAGGATTTATTTTAGCAGTTTGCACGATGTTCTTATCGTTTTTAATGCCTTTTTCTGAGCGCGAGCAATCAACATAAAGCTCATTTTTATCAGCCTGGTAGCCTACTTCAATTTCCTTAATCACTTTACCTTGTCCATCTTTTAATTGTGCCAGCTTAAAGCCTGCATTTTTAGCACCATTCAAATCAAATTCTGCTTCAATCCAGTTTGCATTGGTAATGTCATCCAGTTTCAATTCGCCATTAACAGCCAGGTTTTGTTTGGAAATTACCCGGTTTTGAGCCAGTTTTTTAAGATTACCTGCAACAACCGAACTAGGCTGCTGAAACAACCTCACGCCATCAGGAGTAGTTTTCAAAGCTAAATCCCTTGGAATAGACATCTGCCCTTTCCATGGAAAAGTTTCTTTACCTCCCGGCTGTAACCAACCTAAAAGGATGCGTTTATCATTTGGCGCACTGTTCCAGGGAATGGCCGCATAAAATGAGTCACCATCATCTACCAGCAAGGTTAATTGGCCATCGTTGTCATTTTTAAAAGTTTTGCCATCAAAATCGCCTACAAAATATTGCATGGTTGGACCTTTTGGCCCAAACAGCGAAATCATGAGCACCCATTTGGTGTTATTCTTATTTCCATCAACTGCAAGTGGAATCATAAAAGGGCATTCCCAGCCACTGCCCTGGTTGCCTTGCTTACCAAAATCACTCAGCATGGTCCAGTCTTTAAGGTTTTTCGAACCGTAAAACCGTGCCTGATGTTCATCCACCATCGCAACGGTCATAATCCATTGTTTCGAAGCCTCATGCCACCACACATTCGGATCGCGGAAATCCTTTTTGTTTAAATCAATGATGGGGTTTTTCGCATAATTGGTAAAAGTTAAGCCACCATCGTTGCTATAGGCCATATACTGCGATTCGTTATGCTGTTTAGGTAAATCGGCCGTATAAAAAGCCAGAATTGGTGCTTTCCCTTTGCCTAAACCACTTGCGTTTTGTTTATCTAAAACCGCCGAGCCAGAGAAAATCATGGTTGTGGTATCTTTGGTGATCTTCTCGGGGATGGCAACTGGCAGGTGTTCCCAATTTACCAGGTCTTTACTTTTCGCATGGCCCCAGCTCATATGCCCCCATTTATTTTCGAAAGGATTATACTGGTAATACAAATGGTATTCACCATTTAGGTAAATCAATCCGTTAGGATCGTTAAGCCAGTTGGCTGGCGCTGTAAAATGGTAACTGGGCCGCCATTGCGGGGTAGCTTGCTGCGCAAAAGTGTTTAACGAACAAGCAATAAGGATGGATAAGATATATTTGGTTCTGCTCATAATTGATTATTGAGCCTTTAAAATACAAATAAGAATCCAATTACTAAAACGTTTAACTAAGTTGTGGTATTTTCAACAGTATCATTTTCCTTTTGGATGGTTTCATACTGCTCATAAGTTTGCTGCAAACGTTTTTTTATTTTCCAGATCAGCAATTTTGGCGAACGCACTCTAACACATTCTCCAAAACCCAAAATCTCGCGTTCCAGCTCATAATTCAGTACAACATCTATTCTGAAAACGGTAGTTTTATCATTTTTGTTCAATATTACCTGCGAAGTATGCAAAGGTTTGGTAATTACATAGGGTGCATGATCGTTGGTAAACTCCAATATAACTTTTTGCGCCCTGTCTCTTTGGTTTTTGGTCACCCCAATCAAATCATCATAATAACGGTCGAAATCGACCCCTTCATAGGCTAAAAATTCTTCATTGGGCAATTCCTGAAATTCAACAATCCGGTCAAGTGCTAAATTGAGAATTCCTGGTCGTTTTTTAGCCTTACAGATCAAAAACCAGCGGTTACGGTATTCTTTTAGCAGGTAGGGAAAATAAATGCCCTGTTGAGCCTGTTTTGCCTTGAAGGATTTATATTCAATCAACAAGGATCGTTTATTCAAAACAGCCTGGTAAAGTGGCGGAATACATTCGATCCCCTTCACCAGCTTATTGCTTTCTAACTGAATGTTATTGCCACTCTGTTTGGTCGATTTATAAAGATTGTTTTCTAAACGGGCAATCATATCGCTCATCTCGTCGAAATAATTGAAAGCATTAAACTGCTTTAGCACGCCAACAATTTCTTTCATTTTATCTACATCGGCATGATTAATCGGTGCTTTTGTAATGCTAAAACCGGTATCCTCATAGGCATAAAATCGCTTGTCTTTTACCACAATAGGCGCATTGTAACCCAATTTATCGCTTCGCATCAACTGAATGTCGGCCTGTATGGTACGCTTACTTACTCCGCTGGTTATACCTTCCAGCTCGTAAAGCGTTTCGGCAACCTTTTCTATAATATCATCGAGCGTCCATTTACGGAAACGATTTCTCAAACAATCGTCGATGGTTTTGTAGCGAATGAGGGCTAATTTATTGATGGCCATTTTGTGGGTTTTATGGTCGAAGTTAAAAATCTGGCATTTAAGTCTCTGTTAAAGATAACTAAGTTTCATACAACTACGCAATACAATTGCGCAATTGCGTACCAAAAACACAAATTCAATCATAAATTAAATTTTATTAAACTAAAAATCAACAGGTTAATTAAAAAACTGCAAAATATTTCCAACTGCGCAATTCCTTCGCGTAGGGCTGGTGGCATCTTTGTAATGTCAGAACGGTAAAGAGATTTACACAGACAAAAAAGATTTAAAAACTTAATTCAATTATTATGAAATTCAATTTTTTTAACAAAAACAGACAGCTAACAAAAAATCATGAAGATGCAAAAGCATTCGTGATGAGTCCTGAAATGGAATTGTATACTGCAGTTGTTACTACAGGATTGAACGATTCGTTTTACGAAGCTGGAAATACCAGATTAGAAAGGCTCAAAGCTTTAATTGAAAAATGTAGCCCTGAATTTATTGCCAGGCTGGCTATTTACGCCAGAACGGAAATGAATTTAAGATCCATACCAATGGTTTTATCGGTAGAGCTGGCCAAAAAAACATCAGGTAACTCACTTGTGAGTAGAACTGTTAACAGAGTTGTTTTACGTGCAGATGAGATCACTGAAATGTTGGCTTACTATCAAATTGCAAACGAGCGAACTGAAATCAAAAAGCTGAATAAGCTTTCAAAACAAATACAAAAAGGTTTGATAGGAGCTTTTAACAATTTTGATGAGTACCAATTTGCCAAATACAATAGAAATGCAGCGGTAAAATTAAAGGATGCTTTGTTTCTGGTACACCCTAAAGCTAAAAATGCTGCTCAGCAAGCTATTTTTAACAAGATCGCATCTGATAGCCTGGATACGCCATACACCTGGGAAACTGAACTTTCTGCTTTAGGTAAAAACAGATTTGCAAATGAAGCTGCCAGAGCATTAGCAGTAACCAGAAAATGGGAGGAGATGATAGAAAGCAAAAAGATCGGCTACATGGCTATGCTAAGAAACCTGCGTAATATTTTAGAAGCTAATGTTTCGGCTAAGCACATTGAGCTGGTTTGCGATTACCTGGCTAATGAAAAAGCGGTTTTAAATTCGAGACAACTTCCGTTCAGATTTTTGTCTGCATACAGAGAGTTAAAATCAATTAAATCGAGCTTTACGTCAGCCATGTTAGATGCCCTGGAAAATGCAGTAATGTGTAGCGCAAAGAACATAAAAGGCTTTGGATTTGATACTTCAATTGTAATTGCCTGCGATGTTTCGGGATCAATGCAAAAACCAGTTTCAGCAAGAAGTACTGTGTTGTTGTACGATATAGGCTTAATGTTAGCCATGTTACTTCAGTCGCAATGCAAAAATGTAACCACTGGTATGTTTGGCGATACTTATAAAGTAATCAATATGCCTAAACAAAATGTTTTAGCCAATGTGATGGAATATTACAGACGTGAAGGTGAAGTTGGCTATGCTACAAATGGATATCTGGTAATCGATGACTTAATAAGACAAAGAAAGGTTACTGATAAGGTGATGATATTTACCGATACGCAAATGTGGAATAACAATAACACCAACAGCACTTTTGCAAACTCGTGGTCTAGATACAAAGAAATCGCACCAAATGCCAAATTGTATTTGTTCGATTTAGCTGGCTACAGTAACCAACCGGTAGATGTTAGACAAAATGATGTGTATTTGTTGGCTGGTTGGTCTGATAAAATTTTTGATATCCTTTCAGGAATGGAAGATGCAGTTTCTGCGCTCGAGAAAATAAGTCGAATTGAAATATAAACCCATCCCACAGTAAAATGACTGTGGGATATTAAAAAACATTTATAGAAAAGCAAGTGTCGTTAAAAAGAGTTACTTCGCATTCAGGTCGCCCTGGTTGTAGGTTCGAATCCTACTTCTTTAAACAGAATAGCTCAATGGTAGAGCAGGAAAACAGTCTCTTTTGCCTTTAACCTTGCCTAATTATAGAAAAAAAATAAAAAACAGAAAACAAGCAAGTGTCGTAAAGAAGAGTTACTTCGCACTCTTAATGCCCGTGTCGCAGGTTCGAGCCCTGCCCCATGTAAATGGGTAGCTCAGCTGGTAGAGCAGGAAAAATAGTCTCTTTTTGTCATTTACCTTGCTTTAATTAAAATACCAAATAAGTGCCGTAGATAAAAGTTACTTCGATTCAAGCCCAGGATGCTGGTTCAATTCCAGCTTCTGCCAACGCAGAATAGTTTAAGTTTTAGAACATGGGGAAATGTCTTTTATCACCTATTGCCTTATCTATAATAAAAACAGAATGCCGTAAATAAAAGTTACTTCGTCGCAATTGAGGGGAGGAATAATGAAGTTGTAAAGCCAGCAAGATTATCCGGTTCGACTCCGGCAACGACATGCCCCGTAAACTTTTGTTGCTTTTTGCTTCTGTTCATTAAAAAATTAAGATGCCGTTGTCAAGTGTTACTTCGAGGGTTGAATATAGTGCAGGTTCGAATCCTGCTAGTAAATATACACTTGCCAGTATTGCTCTTAAATGATTACGCTCTCGCAAAAAAATGAGTGCCGTTGCTAAATGTTACTTCGTCCAAAAAGTTTGATACATTTTGTGCTTGTAGCCTCATTAATTAAAATGATTAAATTTAGAAGCCCCCTGGCATGGTGAATGTTACCTGCCGGGGATTAATTAGAGAAAAATGAAAACCGAGATAATAAGGAAACTTGGCGAAATAGAATGCGCACACAACATCAAAATATTATTTGCCTGTGAGTCTGGAAGTAGAGGTTGGCAATTCCCGTCACCAGATAGCGATTATGATGTAAGGTTTATTTATAAACGCCCTTTGGATGATTATTTATCGGTTTCTGATAGCCCGGATCATCTTGATTTCCCAATTAATAATGAACTTGATATCAATGGCTGGGATATAAGGAAAGTGCTCAAACTGATCAGAAAATCAAATACAACTCCGTTTGAATGGTTACAGTCACCCATAATTTATATGGAGCACGATCATTTCAAAGAGGACTTGTGGAAATTGTGCCAGCAGTACTTTTATAGAAAAACAAATGTTAACCATTACCTGGGTATTGCGCTTGGTGCATTAGAAACTGGTACAAATGCAGGAGAAATCAAAATAAAAAGCTTTTTTATGTGCTCAGATCACTACTTTCAGCAAAATGGTGCTTAGAAAAAAACACTATTGCGCCAATGACGATTGAACCGTTAATTACCTTAATGCCTGAAAATTTACTGGAGATTGTTCGCGAACTTATTTTACTCAAATCAACTTCTAATGAAGGATTTCTGATAAAAATAGTTCCTCAGTTAAGCACATACATCGATCATGAATTTGAAAAATGTAGTGCAGCCGCTAAAGACTTGCCAAAAGAAAGTTTTAGCGGGGAAGCCCTGGATATTTTCTTTAGAAAAACGATAAAGAGTTATGACAATTAAAGATTTAAAAGATAGAAATCTCTTGTTATTTGAATGTTTAAGTGGCAGTAAGGCTTATGGCTTAAATACTCCGGAATCTGATACAGATATAAAGGGTATTTATTACATGCCTAAAAGCATGTTCTTTGGCTTTAAGTATATCCCACAAATCAGCAATGAGAGTAATGATGAGGTTTATTATGAAATTGGCCGCTTTGTAGAATTGTTAATCAAGAATAATCCGAACATTGTTGAGATTTTAGCAACACCTGAAGACTGCATTTTATATAAGCATCCCGTAATGGAGAAATTAAACATTGCGATGTTCTTGTCCAAATTGTGTAAAGATACTTTTGGTGGTTATGCTTTAACCCAGATCAGAAAGGCAAAAGGTTTAAATAAAAAGATTTTGAATCCAATGCCAAAAGCTCGAAAAACAGTACTTGATTTTTGTTATATAACAGGAAATTATTCAGCAGTTAAAGTTAAAGCATGGCTAAAAAAAAGGAATATCCTACAGGAAAACTGTGGGCTATCAAAAATTTCGCACACCAAAGATCTTTATGCATTATTTTATAACAATGAAAAAAACATTCCCTATAAAGGCATAGCAAATAAAACAAATGCCAATGAAGTTTCAGTATCTGCCATCCCCGCTGGGGAAACGGGAATTGCGTATTTATTCTTCAATAAGGATAGTTATTCCTCGTACTGCAAGGAGCATAGTGAATATTGGGAATGGGTAGAAAAACGGAACGAGGAACGCTACAGTTTAAATAAGAATCATGGTAAAGATTATGATTCGAAAAACATGATGCATACCATCAGGCTATTACAAGTAGCACTTGAGATTGTACGGGATGGAAAATTAAATGTAAAACGACAAAATCGGGATGAGTTACTCATGATTAAAAGAGGAGAACTTGATTACGAAGAGGTATTAAAAATGGCTGAGGCTCTGATGGAACAAATTGAACAAGAAACAACCAAAAGCAAGCTCATGGATAAGCCAGATACTGCTTTAGTTGAGTCTTTACTTGTTGAGATGCGAACAGCGCTTTATGCCGATTAAAAAAAACAAAAATGAAAAACAACATAACAGGAAATAACCTGCTTGAAACAGGTTATACTGAAGGAAAAATATTAGGCTTAGCATTGGATATTTTGAAAACAAACTTTGCGGATATTGAAGAAAAAGAATTGCTGGCCTTATTTAAAAAAGTAAAAGATTATCCCGAAAGTTTTTTGGATGATCCAGTTTTACATCCGCTGGCCACGGCCATGATTGAAGAAGCCAATGCTCCAAAAGATGAAATCATTGAACTGGTAAGCCATGCCAAACCCTACGCGGTATTTGGCCCTGATTACATTGAAGAAGGTGCCAGAAACCAAATGGATATTGCCATGAAACTACCCGTATCGGTAGCAGGGGCTTTAATGCCCGATGCCCACCAAGGCTATGGCTTGCCTATTGGCGGTGTACTGGCCACCAAAAATGCAATTATACCTTACGGTGTAGGCGTTGATATTGGTTGCCGAATGGCGTTGAGTATTTTCGACATTCCTGAAAAGCATTATTTCGGTAAAGATGCCATGTACAAACGCGAGTTGATTGCCTTTACCAAATTTGGAGCAGGCAGAGAGTTTAGGGGTTTGGAAAGAGCCGAGCACGAGGTGTTGGATAACGAAGCTTTTAACTCAACTACTTTCCTTAAAAACCTGCATGGAAAAGCCTGGGCTCAATTGGGTACATCAGGCGGTGGTAACCACTTTGTAGAATGGGGGATTATTGATTTTGCCGAACGCGATGAAGTTCTAAATATCGATAAAGGTCGTTATGTAGCCTTGCTAACCCATTCCGGTTCGCGTGGTTTAGGTGCTACTATTGCCGGTCATTATACCAAACTGGCGAAAGAGATCTGTAAATTACCTAAAGAGGCCGCAAACCTCGCCTACTTAGACCTTAACACGGCCGAAGGGCAAGAGTACTGGATTGCCATGAACTTAGCTGGCGATTATGCTTCGGCCTGTCACGAGGTAATTCATAAAAGGTTAACCAAAGCCATTGGTGCAAAAGTTTTAGCCAAGGTAGAAAACCATCATAATTTTGCCTGGAAGGAGCTTATTAACGGTGAGGAAGTGATTGTTCACCGTAAAGGCGCTACTCCGGCCGGTAAGGGCGTAATGGGGATTATCCCGGGAAGTATGACCGCTCCAGGATTTCTGGTTAGAGGGAAAGGTGAAACCAGCGCAATCAATTCGGCATCGCATGGCGCGGGTAGACAAATGAGCAGGACGAAAGCCATTCAATCGATCACCAAATCGGACATGAAAGCAATTTTGAAAGACCATAACGTAACCTTAATTGGTGCGGGTATAGACGAAGCGCCGATGGCTTATAAAGACATCCATAAAGTAATGGCTGCACAAACAGAACTGGTTGATGTGGTGGCTAAATTCGAACCTAAAATGGTAAGAATGGCTGATGATGGGAGCAGGGAGGATTAGTTTGGAGTCTTGAGTCCAAAGTCCTCAGTCTGGAGCCTGGAGCCTGGAATAGAAGACCTCGTGGGTTTTAAAAAACCCGGGAGGTCTTTCTCATTAATTTATTATGAGAAAAACATGGGTTCCTGTCTATTGGCCCAAAAGAACAGGACTTCTATCCGATCTGGTTTAATTTCATAAAATACAGAGGAGATCTTTTTAATTAATCCCTGACGTATGTTAGGATCAAATTCAGTTTCTTTATAAATGAAAGGAGAATGACTTATTAAGTCTAAGGTTTTAATCGTATTCTTTTTAAAATCTTTTAATGCTTTTGATCCTAGTCTTTCATGTATTTGAGCACAGATTGACTCGAAAGTTTTTAGTGCTGTTTCTGATATGACTATCGGCAATTCCATTACATCCCAGAAATTCTTTCTTTAAATTCTGCTAAAGAGATGCCTTTACCCTCCTTAATATCATCCTGCCCTTTTTTAATCCCTGATATGACGTGCTGAGGTAAGTCGTTGTTTTTTTTATTTCGTAAGGAACTTCTAACGCTTCAAGAAATGCCTTTAATGCTTTCTCCTGCACTTTATCGGGATGTACCACGTAAGTTTCCATATCCAATGTGATTTTAAACTAATATACAAATTTACAGATTATTCAATACAACGTACTCCTAAAAGAATTGCTTAATTAAAAAACAAACCCCTCTACAAAACAAATTGAAGAGGGGTTTACATGTTATGAATGAGGATCTATTTCAACTTACTTAAAGCTGTTTTAATTCTCGGTAACATGTCTTTAATATCCTGTAAGGTACAAGCACCTACCGAAGCCCTGAACCATGGCATGCTGTGTTCGTTTCCGAATGCCGAGAATGGCACCAAAGCAGCTCCCGCTTCTTTAATTAAATAGAAGTTAACATCGGCACTATCTTTTAAAAGCTGACCGTCTTCGGTTGTTCTTCCGATATAATCAATTTTAATGGTTAGGTAAATGGCTCCCATTGGCTCTACGGCATCAACATTAAAGCCTTCGGCCTTTAATGCATTAAAGCCATTATAAAGCGCGTTTAAGCTATCTTGTATCTGAGCCTTAAAGCTGGTTAAGAATGCATCAACCTGCGGCTTGTCGTTAAAATAGTTTGACATGGCAACCTGCTCTGCTTTTGGCGCCCAGGCACCCATGTGTCCAACAAGTGCTTTCATCCGGTTAATAATATCTTCCGGACCAAATCCCCAGCCTACGCGTACACCTGTTGCAGCTAAACATTTAGAGCTACCATCTACAAAAATGGTAAACTCGCGCATAGCCGGACGTAACGAAACCGGATTTACATGCACTTTATCAAAAGTTAAAAGCGAGTAAATCTGATCGTACATCAGGTAAAGTGGTTTTTCATCTGCTCCTCTGGTTGCATTTTCTTCCAAAACAGCATCACAAATCTCAGCCAAAGCATCGGCATCGAACATGGTACCGGTAGGATTTAGTGGCGAGCACAGTGCCAGTAAAGTTGCACCTTTTAAATGCGGTTTTAACTGTGCCGCAGTAGGCATAAAATTATGCGCTGCATCGGTTTCAACTGCAATAGCATTTGCTGATGTTAAATGACAATAGTGGTTATTGTTCCATGATGGAGCGGGAAACACTACGGTATCGCCCGGATCAATTAGCGCCAGAAAGGTAGCATAAATTAACGGACGCGAACCTCCCGAAACCAAAATACTGTTGGTATTGTATTCCAGACCAAATCTGTCTTTTAACAATTCTGAAACGGTTTCACGTAAAGGCAAAACACCATCAGCAGGCGGATAATTGGTTTGATTGGCATTATAAGCTTCCACAATTCCAGCTTTTAACTCAGCAGGAATTGGGTAAATATTCGAATCGAAATCGCCAATAGTAAGGTTAGCAATCGATGCGCCTTTGCGCTTCATTTCATTAACTTCGTTACCAATTTTTATAATTTCTGAGCCAATTAATGAATTGGCTATTACTGAAACTTTCATGTAGTTGTATGTTGCAATGCTGATATCAGCAAATTTATAATGCTTTTATTAATTTTTGAAGTTCCTTTTTATCAATGCTGCTTTCTTCCGATTTATCATAAAGTGTTAACATATTGATAATTGTACCCTCAGGTATATTAGAGACTAAATAAGTGATTATTCTAAATCCACCGCTTTTACCTTTTCCTTTGCTTTTTATGGCCAGTCTGATTTTATATAGACCTGCTCCCAAATCATTTCCTTGATGTGGATCTTTCAGGAGCTTTTCCTCGAGCTCATAAAGGTCTTCGACTAAAGAGAGATACTTCTTTTTATAGATTTTGGCTTTTTTGATAAAAACGGATGAATAAATAACCTCATTCGCCATTAAATATCTTTTAAAGTTAGTGGTTTCCGTTTTCCTTGTTGCATTTCCTTAATCTCTTTTAAGGCCTGCGCAATTTCAGCGGTTATCTGACTTGTTGGTTCTGATTTAACTTTTGCACCAATTTTGCTAAGGAATTCTTTTACAAAACCTGCATCCTTATCCTTAATTTCTATTGTTAAAGTTGTCATAATTACAAATTTAGCAAAATTTATTTAACCAAATCTGCTATTGCATTATTCACTTTTTCGAAACCAAACTGTGCTAATACAGCCTTCATTGATGCTTCAATCTGCTCGTTGCAAAGATTACCTATACTGCCTTCGTGGGTATGGTGTATCTGGTTCGATGGTGCAAAAGTACCACTTTCAATCTGCTCACCAACTATTTTATAAGCTTCTCTAAACGGAACACCTTGTAGGGCCAGTTCATTAACCACTTCAACACTAAACAGGTAATCGTACTTTTTATCCTTCAAAATATCATCCTTTATGGTAATGTTCTGGAACATAAAGGTGGCAATTTCCAGGCATTCATTAAGCGACGTAATTGCCGGGAAAAGATTTTCCTTTAGCAGCTGTAGATCGCGGTGATAGCCAGAAGGTAAATTGGTAATCATCATGGCAATTTCATTTGGCAAAGCCTGAATCTTGTTACAACGCGAACGGATCAACTCAAAAACATCAGGATTCTTTTTATGCGGCATAATGCTCGAACCTGTAGTCAGTTCGGGAGGGAAACTGATAAAGCCGAAATTCTGGTTAATGAAAAGGCAAACATCCATGGCCATTTTAGCTAGAGTAGCTGCAACAGCACTCATGGCCTGTGCCAAAATTCTTTCTGTTTTACCACGCCCCATTTGCGCATAAACCACATTATAGTTTAAGCTTTCAAACCCCAATAGTTTAGTGGTTAAAGTTCTGTTCAAAGGGAATGATGAGCCATAACCTGCGGCAGAACCCAATGGATTTTTATTGGTAATTTTCCAGGCGGCCAGCATCAGTTCCATATCATCGGCAAGGCTTTCTGCATAAGCACCAAACCACAAACCAAACGATGAAGGCATCGCAATTTGCAAATGCGTATAACCTGGTAATAGTTTATCTTTATGGGTATTGCTCAGCGTTATCAACTGGTTAAACAAAGTAGAAGTCTGGTTAACCATATCTTCGATGCAGGCACGGAAAAACAGTTTTAAATCAACCAGAACCTGGTCATTACGCGAACGGCCACTGTGGATTTTCTTACCTGCTTCGCCGATGCGTTGGGTTAGCAACCACTCTACCTGCGAGTGTACATCTTCAACCGTATCTTCGATGGTAAAATTACCGGCCTCAATTTCGGCGTAAATATTTTTAAGTTCCTGCTGAACAGTTTTTAACTCATCGGCAGTAAGCAAATTAATGGTTTCCAACATTTCGGTGTGAGCCAGTGAGCCCAGCACATCAAATTTTGCCATTTGCAGATCCAGTTCACGGTCTTTACCTACAGTAAAATTTTCTACAAACTGATTTACATCAATATTTTTTTGCCAAATCTTCATTTCAATTTATTTAACCGCAAAGGGCACCAAGCTTTTCGCGAAGCACACTAAGCATTTTATTGAATTTCTAAACAAGAGAATTCTTCCTGCTTTATAAATTCTGCTATTAATTCTTTTTTTGCTAAAAGTATCTGTGATACCGAGAGGGTTGTATTGTTGCCCGTTCTGAGCCAGATTATTTTCGGTGGATGCCCATATAAATTAGAAAATTCATAAAAATCGGCATCAAAAGTAACCACTGTAAAACCATTTTGACCAGCAAATGCCCAGATCTCCTTATCTGATTTATTCTCCAGATTTAATTTCCTGATTTGCTCACTCTGTGGGAAAGCCTGCTGAATAAGCTTAATAATCCGGAAAGAAATATTCTGATCAAATAGTAATTTCACTAGGCCACCCTTATTTTATGTTCCCGATCGGCAGCATATGCCAAACAAGCTAATACCTGTGCTTCGGTCAATTCATCAAAATCTTCCAAAATCTGTTCCAGGGTCATGCCGTTCGCAAACCAGTTTAAAACATCATAAACTGCAATTCTGGTTCCAATTATACATGGCCGGCCGAATCGTTTATCGGCATTAATCTCGATAAAATTAGCATAGGTGTTCATATCCCAAAGATAAACATTATTTAAAGGAATTTATTTTAGCTATCCTACTACAACCGGCTTTAACATATTAACATATCCTGCAACCCCTTCAGCAACCTCACGTACATACAAAAACTCATCAGCCATGTGCGAACGGCCAGAAAAACCCGGACCAACTTTTACTGAAGGAATATCCAGCAAAGCCTGATCTGAGGTAGTCGGCGAGCCATAAGTTGTTTTGCCCAGGGCTACACCTGCCTGCACAACCGGATGATTTTTATCAATAGATGATGGTTTTAAACGGATAGAGCGCGGCGTAACATCACAATCCACGTTTGCACGGATAATTTCCAATACCTCTTCGTTGGTATAAGCATCTGTTACGCGTACATCAACAGTAAAAGTACAATTGGCCGGCACCACATTATGCTGCGAACCTGCATTGATTATTGTAACCGTCATTTTCAAGGGGCCAAAAACTTCTGATACCTTAGGGAACTGGTAGTTTCTGAACCATTCTATATCTTTCAACGCCTTGTAAATGGCATTCTCGCCTTCTTCGCGGGCAGCATGTCCGGCTTTACCGTGCGATACACAATCTAACACCAACAAACCACGCTCAGCAATTGCTAAATTCATTTCAGTTGGTTCGCCCACAATACCAAATTCGAGCTCACCTAAATCCGGCAATACCAGCTCTAAACCGTTATTCCCCGAAATTTCCTCCTCGGCTGTGGCTGCCAAGCAAATGTTATATTTTAAATTTTCCTGCTCGTAATAGTACAAAAATGTTCCGATTAACGAAACCAGGCACCCTCCCGCATCGTTACTGCCCAAACCAAATAATTTATCGCCCTCAATTGCCGCATCGTACGGATCGCGGGTATAACCAGAATTTGGCTTAACTGTATCATGGTGGGAGTTTAGCAATAAGGTTGGCTTATTGGCATCAAAATGTTTGTTATAAGCCCAAACATTATTCATTTTACGCTGGGTCTTAATCCCTCTCTCTTCTAGAAACTGAGCAATTAAATTTGCGGTCCTGTCTTCTTCTTTACTAAAAGACTGGATGCGGATCAATTGCCTCAATAAGTCCAGGCTTTCTTTTTGTATATTTTCTAGTAACATAGTATCAAGTACTCTTTATCTGGTATCAAGTATTAAGTATCGAGTATCGGTTAATCTTGATACTTAATTCCTGACACCCATTTTATTTTGTTGTAAAAGTATCAAGACATTGCACCACTGCTTTTAGCTTTGGTCTTTAAGCTTTTAACTCTCTTTAGTGTACAAATTCCCAGCTTTTAGGGCCGAAAGTTTAATACCTTTTATTAGCGACGAGCTAAAACCATTGTGTTCCATTTCATTTAAGCCGGCAATGGTGCAACCTTTGGGCGAAGTTACCTTATCTATTTCTGATTCCGGGTGTGTTCCGTGTAATAAAAGTAAATCGGCCGCACCTTTTGCAGTTTGTACAGCCATTTTCAAAGCTTCATCTGCATGGAAACCAATTTCTACACCACCTTGCGATGCAGCTCTGATCCCCCTTAAAAAGAAAGCAATACCACAGGCGCAAAGCGCAGTAGCCGAGGTCATTAGATCTTCGTTGATTTTAACCACCGAACCTACAGTCTCAAACATGCGGGTAACATCTTCCATATTTTGCGGCGAAGCATTGTCGCTCGCAATACAGGTCATCGATTGGCCTATAGCAATGGCGGTATTGGGCATTGCCCTGATTATCTGAACATCACTATCCAATTTTTCGCGAACCGCGGCACAGCTTACGCCCGAGATTACGGAAATTACCAAATGTTTAGCAGGATTAATGGCGGGTTGGATTTCATCCAAAACCAAATTCAGCTGTTGTGGTAATACCGCTAAAATAATTACATCGGCTTCTGCAGCCGCTTCAGCATTATTGGCTGTAACTTTGTAGCGTTCCTGCGCAAATTTATAGAGGTTGGCCGTGTTTCGCCGGGTTAGGGTGATGTTTTTAGTAGTAGTATAATTGGCTTTAACCAATCCTTTGGCTAAAGAAAGGCCAATGTTTCCGCTACCGATAATGGCAATTTTTTTCATTTGTGGTTCATTTATTATTTCCTTCGGATTCATTACAAAGATCATGTGATTTCACCGATTCCTGTTTATTTCTGAAAATCAGTTTCAGTAGTTCTATTTATATGCAGTCCTGCTATCCGCTTTATCCCGATGAATCGGGATGTCCGCTGCTATCAGGTTTATTGGGCAAAAACAGTAATTCTTCGGCTCCTTTTTCCTTGCAATGGGCAAAACCTTTCGCCTCCTACCTTTTAACCTTCCACCTGCTCACCCTCAACCTTTAACCCCTCTGCCTTATTCCAGCATTTTGGTGCCAAAAGTACCGGTAGCCAGCTCTGTCAGCTCATCAGCCTTGCCAATATATACAGCCGAAACACCTTTTTTAATGGCTTCGAAAGCATTATGCAATTTCGGAATCATTCCACCTGCTACCGTCCCATCAGCTTTTAAACCCTCAAATTCACCTGCTTTAATTTCTCTCACCACAGAGCCATCGTCATTTACATCTTTCAGCACGCCCTTTTTCTCAAAGCAATATACCAAACGGGTTTCATATAAGCCTGCCATAGCCACTGCTACCGATGAGGCAATGGTATCGGCATTGGTATTTAGCAATTGTGTTTCACCATCATGCGTAATGGCACATAAAACCGGTACCAGTCCCGCTTTCAATAAGTTATCTAATGTAGTTGCTGACACCGAGTTTTCATCCAGATCGCCAACAAAACCATAATCGATTTCTTTAACCGGACGTTTTTTTGCCTGAATTACATTTCCGTCGGCACCAGTTAAACCAATCGCATTGCTACCTTTAGCTTGCAATTGGGCAACCATATTTTTATTGATTAAACCAGCATAAACCATGGTTACAATCCGCAAAGTTTCAATATCAGTAATCCGGCGGCCTTCAACCATTTTCGCTTCAACACCTAAGCTTTCACCCAGTTCGGTTGCAATTTTGCCTCCGCCATGCACCAGAATTTTATCGCCGGGTAAAGCTGTAAAATCCAACAAAAACCGGTGCAGGTTTTCAGAATTATCAATTACGTTTCCGCCAATTTTTATGATAGTGAGTTGGTTCATTTCTATTTTATTAGTTAACCACAGATGTGCACAGATAAACACAGATTTAAATTATAAAAAGTATCTGTATTCATCCTTTTTATCTGTGGTTAAATTTGGGCAAAATTATTATTTCAATTCTTCCAGTACCGCTTTAATTACAGCTTGTGCAGCCCATAAACGGTTTCCTGCTTCGTGGATTACCAATGAATTTGGACCATCCAAAATCTCTGAAGATAATTCCAGATCGCGGCGAACCGGTAAGCAGTGCATAACCTTTGCATCGTTGGTGATTTTTAACTTTTCGTTATTCATCATCCAGCCATCAGGGTAAGTTAGTACCTTACCATATTCTTTGTAGCTGCTCCAGTTTTTCACATATACATAATCGGCACCAACCAGGGCTTCTTCCAAATTATATTCAATTTTAGCACCTGGCGTAAAATCTTCAGCCAGCTCATAACCTTCCGGCTGGGCAATTGTGAAATCAATCATACCCTCTTCCTGTGCTTTGCACATCCACTCGGCAAAAGAATTTGGAACGGCCTGTGGTAAAGCTTTTACGTGCGGTGCCCAGGCCAAAACTACTTTAGGTTTTGTGCCATCAGGTTTCTTGGTCCAAGTTTCGTGAATGGTTATGATATCGGCAAAACTCTGTAAGGGATGGCGTGTTGCACTCTCCAAACTCACTACCGGCACTGCACAGTATTTTACAAACTTGTTAAAAAAATCTTCACTGTAATCTTCCTCACGGTTGTTTAGTTTTGGAAATGACCGCAAGCCCAAAATATCGCAATATTGTCCCATAACCGCGGCAGCTTCGCGAATGTGCTCAACAGTAGAACCATTCATCACTACACCATCCTGGGTTTCTAATGCCCAGCCTTCTTTATCCAGGTTCATCACCATTACATTCATACCTAAATTTAATGCGGCTTTTTGCGTGCTTAAACGGGTACGTAAGCTTGGGTTCATAAAAACCAAACCCAGAGTTTTGTTCTTACCTAAATCCTGATGTGCATAAGGGTTAGCCTTCAATGCCAATGCATCAGTTACAAATTGCTTGATGTTTGGAACATCGTGTACGGAAGTGAAAAGTTTCATTTTTTAATCTAAATTAATTTATCCCGATCCCTCACCCTGAACTTGTTTCAGGGCCTCCTAAACAAGAGGTGCTGAAATAAATCCGATAGTTATCGGATCAGCATGACGAACGGCCTGATACACAATAGCTATTTTACTAATTTTTTAAACGCACTCAAAAACTCATCAGCGTGCGATTTAGTTAAATTTAATGCTGGCAATAAACGGATTACATTTGGTTTTGCCTCACCGGTGAAGATAAAATGTTTAAATAATAATTCTTTTTTAACATGCGCCAGCTCCTCAGGCAATTCAATACCAATCATTAGACCTCGGCCACGAACTTCTTTTACCTGCTCAAATTTCTTTAATTCAGTAATTAAATAGTTTCCAACCTCTTCGGCATTTTTCATCAGATTATCCTGCTCCATAACTTCCAGTACGGCTAATGCTGCAGCGCAAGCCAGGTGGTTACCGCCAAAGGTTGTACCCAATTCGCCATGCCAAGGTTTAAATTTAGGAGCAATAGCAATTCCAGCTACTGGAAATCCGTTGCCCATGCCTTTTGCCATGGTGTAAACATCGGCTTCTACTCCGGCCCAGTCGTGCGAGTAAAACAAACCTGTACGGCCATAACCACATTGTACTGAATCGGCGATGTAAACGGCATTATACTCATCGCATAACGAACGGATTTTTTGAAGGAAACTTTTCGAAGCTTCTTTAATTCCACCAACGCCTTGTATGCCTTCAATAATTACCGCACAAATTTCGTTGCCCTGTGCTTTAAAAGTCTCTTCTAAAGCCACTTCGTTATTGTGTGGCAAAAAGATAACATTTTCAGTTTGGTTAACAGGTGCTACAATTTTGGGGTTATCGGTTACTGCAACTGCTAAAGAGGTACGTCCGTGAAAAGCACCGGTAAAAGCAATCACCTTTTTTCTCCCATTGTAAAACGAAGCCAGTTTAAGTGCATTTTCGTTTGCTTCGGCACCAGAATTACATAAAAATAACTGGAAATCTTTTTTGCCCGATACTTCGCCAAGCTTTTCGGCCAGTTGTACCTGCAAAGGAATTTTAACTGAATTTGAATAAAAACCAACCTTGTTTAACTGATCGGTTAAACGGCTTAGGTAATGGGGATTGGTATGACCAATTGAAATTACGGCATGTCCGCCGTATAAATCTAAGTATTGTTGTCCGTTAGCATCCCAAACATTGCTGCCGGCTGCTTTAGTAATTTCTATATCGTTAAGTGGGTAAACGTCGAATAAGTTCATTTTTTAAGGTTTTTGTCATTCCAAGGAACGAAGAATCTGTTTCATCGTTTGCAGATGCTCCTTTCCTCAGCATGAATGGTTATTAAAAATTAGCGGCTTTTAATCGCAAGCCTGCAGTTTCCTCTAATCCAAACATTAAGTTCATGTTCTGAACAGCCTGACCGCTGGCGCCTTTTAACAGGTTATCGATAATACTGATAACAAACAGTTTGTTGCCATGTTTCTCGATGTGTACCAATGCTTTATTGGTATTTACCACCTGCTTTAAATCAATGTTTTTCCGGCTTACATGTGTAAAAGGATGTGCGCTGTAATAATCTTCGTAAATAGCTTGCGCCTCTTCCAAAGTAAGATCGCTTTCCATGTACATTGCCGCCAAAATACCACGGGTAAAAGCACCACGTTGCGGGATGAAATTCAAGGTGTCAGTAAGCGATGGTTGTAACTGCAACAAGCTTTCGCTGATCTCATTCAGGTGCTGGTGTTCAAAAGCCTTATAAATAGAAAGGTTGTTGTTTCTCCAGCTAAAATGTGAGGTCGTAGCTAAGCTCTGTCCTGCCCCTGTCGAACCTGTAGTAGCATTAATATGCACCTCTTGCTTAATTAGACCTTTAGCAGCTAAAGGCAATAATCCCAGCTGAATACAAGTTGCGAAACAGCCTGGATTGGCAATATTGCTTGCTGATTTAATTTTATCGCGGTTCAATTCCGGAAGTCCGTAAACGAATTTACGGTTTAAAAGCTGTGCATTTTGAGCCAGTCTGAAGTCCTGCGATAAATCAATAATCCTGATGTTATCGTTAATGGAATTAGCAGCTAAAAACTTCTTTGCATCGCCGTGGCCAACACAAAGAAAAAGCACATCAATATCCTGAGAAATATCGTTTACAAAGCGTAAATCGGTATCGCCAATTAAATCGGTATGCACATCAGAAATAAGGTTTCCAGCATTACTGGTGCTGTTTACAAAAGCAATTTCAACATTTGGGTGGTTAACTAAAATGCGCAGCATTTCGCCGCCAGTATAACCTGCCCCACCAATTATCCCTGCTTTAATTTTATTCATCGCTATGAGTTTAGTACTATTTTATAAAGAAAAAAATCTTCGTCGTTTGCCTGTTTCACAAAACCTATACTTTCGTACAAATGCTGTGCGGTGTAATTATCTACGGCTGTTTCCAGTTGTACAAATGTAGCTCCTGTAGTTTTGGCAAACTCCATGGCGGTTTTAATCAACTTTTCACCTATACCTTGTTTTCGGTAATCGGCATCAACATACAGATCGTTTAGGATCCAGTTTTTACTTAATCTTACCGATGAATATTTTGGATATAGCTGCGTAAAACCTATTGCTTGTTGATTGTCGGCATCAATGGCTAAAAAAACTACCGATTCGTTTTGCTGCAAACGTTCATCAATAAAAGCTTTGGCCATCCCGATATCCGAAAACTGATTATAGAAAATACGATATTGGTTAAACAGGCCAGCTACCAGATGGCCTTCTGTTAATCCGATTCGTTTGATTTCTATATTACTCACAATCAGTTCTGTCATTTAGGGTTGATGGATAGGAAAAAAGTATAAATTCCAGGTCACCAGTCCCGTTGTTTAAGATTTTATGTTTGTCGCCTGCTTTAATTTGCAAACCTTTGCCGACATCAACAATAAATGATTCGCCTTCAATTAAAAATGTCGCCTGGCCTTTCAATATGAAGAAAAATTGCTTTGCATAAGTATGAAAATGCAACTTCTCGGCAGTGTTTGCAGGCATCAGCTCTTGCTTAACCGATGCCTCCGGGCTATTTACAAAATTCCATCCATCACAGTTGTCGCCCCATTTGTAGTGGTTTAAGCAATGTTCTTTTGACAGGATTTCGTTCATTTTGAGTATCAAGTATTAAGCATCGGGTATCAAGACCTTAGGCTTTTAGCCTTCAGCCTCACTATTTACTTTATGCCAGATCATTACCTGGTTGCCGAAGATTTTAGAGAAACCTTTTACATCTTCACCGCTCCAGGCATTGTTCATTTCGCCATAGCTACCAAATTTGTTGCTCATTAAATCGTGGTTAGATTCAATACCGATAATCTGGAAACGATATGGCAATAGCTCAACAAAAACTTTACCGCTCACAAATTTCTGCGTATCAGCTAAGAATGCTTCGATATTCCGCATGATCGGATCATGGAACTGACCTTCATGCAACCAGTTGCCATAGAAAGAAGATAATTGTTCTTTCCAGCTTAACTGCCATTTGGTTAAGGTATGTTTTTCTAAAGTATGGTGCGCTTTGATAATAATTACCGGGCCTGCAGCCTCGAAACCGACACGGCCTTTAATACCGATAATGGTATCGCCCACATGGATATCGCGGCCAATACCGAAAGGTTGCGCAATAGCCTGTAATTTCTGGATTGCTTTTACTGGCTCCAATTTTTCGCCATCAAGCGCTACCAGCTCGCCCTTTTCGAAAGTCAATTCAATTTTTCGCGATTCGGTTTCAGAAACCTGAGTTGGCCAGGCGCTTTCCGGCAGAGTTTCGTGAGAGGTTAACGTTTCTTTACCACCTACTGAAGTACCCCATAAACCTTTATTGATCGAGTATCTTGCTTTTTCGGCACTATATTCAACACCATGACCCGCCAAATACTCAATTTCCGCTTCACGTGATAATTTTAAATCCCTGATTGGCGTAATGATTTCAACACCTGGAATCAGAATATTAAAAATCATATCGAAACGCACCTGATCATTACCCGCACCTGTACTTCCATGTGCCACATAATCAGCACCAATTTTCTTTACATAGTTGGCAATTGCAGTAGCCTGACTTACACGTTCTGCACTAACAGAAAGTGGGTAAGTTGCATTTTTCAATACGTTGCCGAAAATCAGATATTTAATACAATCGTCATAGTAACCTTCTGTTTCATCTACCACAGCATGCGATTTTACCCCTAAAGCGTAAGCTCTTTTCTCAATTTCCTGTAATTCCTCATCTGAGAAACCACCAGTATTTACAATCACCGAGTGAACTTCTAATCCACGGTCTTTTGCCAGGTAAATACAGCAAAATGAGGTATCTAATCCTCCGCTAAATGCTAAAACAACTTTTTTCATGCTATTTAAATAAAAGGGTAAATAAAAATAAAAGGGCTTTTAAGCCGGTTTTCGGCTTTGGTTTAACAACCAAACGTTGTTTGATGCGCATAAAGCGCTCGTATAATTTGGGTTTCTTTTGCAGTTCTTCGGCAAATTGCTTGGCAACTTCGTGTTTTTTCTCAGCCGGATCGTAAAGCATAGCAGTGCACATGCAGTTTTTACGTTCCTTCATTTTTAAAATCTCGAAGTTTACGCAACTCTGGCAGCCTTTCCAAAATTCTTCATCCTGGGTAAGTTCGCTGTAGGTTACCGGTTCGTAGCCTAAATCTGAGTTTATTTTCATTACCGCCAAACCAGTTGTTAAACCAAAGATTTTTGCTTTGGGGTACAACCTTCTCGATAAGCCGAAAATTTCATTTTTAATGGCTTTGGCCAATCCGGCTTTACGGTATTTTGGACTTACTACCAAACCACTGTTGGCCACAAATTGTCCGTGACTCCAGGTTTCGATGTAGCAAAATCCTGCCCATGAACCATCTTTGTGGAAAGCAATAACCGATTTGCCCTCTTGCATCTTGTTAGAGATGTATTCTGGCGAACGCTTTGCGATACCTGTACCACGTGCTTTCGCAGATTCGGCCATCTCGGTTACAATTTCTTCTGCAAATACACGATGTTCAGGAAGTGCAACCTGCACTATAAATTCGTTAATATCCATTCGTTTTCTAACGAAAAATTATTAGTATTCTTGTTAATTGGGTTTTTAGAGAGGATCAATTCCTCGTTACGTTTAGTTGAGTACTAAATACGTGGAGTAAAATTTTGCCGGCTTGTGGGGTAATAAAATACGGGTTGAAAACGATTAATAAACAAACTTTCACCAGCAACCAAATGGGCTGTGAAAACAGAAAGTTTATGTAAAAATTGTTTAATCATTTTCTGCGTATTAAAACGGCTTTAACTCTATTGAGGTGCAAAGGTTTAAATAAAAATCGAGTTACACAATATTATCCTCATTTTTTTATGCCTGGAGTTTAATTTTTTTAAACTAATCTGACTTAATTCTACCTCAAGGCACACATTCATTTAAAACTAAAAAGCAATTGTTAAACAGATCGGATTAAATCGGGCCTGCCAATATTAACATTGTTAAAAATATCTGGCAAACTTTAACATCTGCTTAACATCATTTAACATCCTCCAATAGGCTTTAAAAGCAATATTTGTAGGCCTGTAGCGAAAGCTTTTCGGCTAACGTTTTATGGTTACCCTTTAATATTTAAATCCAATTTCAAAAAAGATGAAGAATTTTACTCCATTTAATCTCAAGTTTTTCCCCTTGTTTATTTTCGCTGTGCTAACCGTGCTAACTTCCTGCAAAAAGGAGGAGACAGATACAACGATTTCTTACTTAAGGGTGGTAAATGCCTCGCCTTCTTTGGCTACCTATAATGCCTATTTTAATGGTACTATGGTTAATTCGGCAGCACTACCCTTTGGTGGTTCGGCTTCTTACAGCTCTTACACACCTGGATCTTATAGTTTAAAATTTACAACCGCCAGCAGTGTCGAAAGCCTGCTCACCAAAACTGTAACCCTGGGCGTAAACTCCTATTATTCTACTTACCTGATTAATAAGCCTGCAGCGCTAGATACTTACACCCTTTCTGATGATTTGAGCATCACCGCTACCGATAAGGCTTATGTACGTTTCATCAATCTATCGCCTGATGCACCCGCTTTAGATTTGGCAAAAACCAGTGCTACCACATCTCTGGCTATCAATAAGGCTTATAAAACGGCAAGTGGTTTTACCACTGTAGATGCAGGAACTTATACCCTTGATGCCAAAGAAACATCTACAGGTACTGTTAAGACTACCTCGGCCAGTTCCACCTTTGTAGCGGGCTATCATTACGATGTTATTTGCGGTGGACTGGTAACACCGGCAAACGATACGGAAAGACCTTTAAGTTTACAGGTTATACTAATCAAGTAAGCTTAATTTCTCTGCTAATAATTAAACGTCTTGTGTTTTACACGAGGCGTTTTTTGTTTTTATGCTGTTTTGACACCTGGCTTTAAATCCCAATAGCACGATTTATGCTTATTCAGGCAATTAATTAATGCTAAAATTAAAAAAAGCAGCTCCCACAAAATTTAACACTTTCTTATTTAGAATTGTTCAAAATAATTTGGATTATCCAATTTTCTACCGTTATTTTGCGTCTCTTTAGAATTAATCCAAATAAATTTTAAAAAAGACTAATACGCATGCTTTCCCTTAAAAATGCATTGCACATCATTCTTTAAAACAATAAAATGAATAAAACCAGACTACTCGTATTAACCGCAGTGATGCTCCTAATCAATACCATTACTTTTGCACAACAATTCGCAACCATAAAAGGTACCGTTTCCACAGCTGATGGGAAGCCCGCTGCTTACATTTCTGTAGGTCTAAAAGGTAAAGGACTGGGTAACGTAACCAACGATAAAGGTTTATATGAAATTGCCAGGGTTAAGCCAGGTACTTATAACATTAGGGTTTCGGCTGTGGGAATGCAAAATCTCGAAAAAACCATTACCGTAGCTGCCGGCGAAAGCAAAGTGGTTGACTTTGTAATTAGCCAGAACGCTAACCAGTTGAACGAAATCAATATTAACCATGGCCGCACCAACCGTTATGTTACTAAAAAAAGTGAGTATGTATCGAAAATGCCACTTAACAATTTAGAAAACCCACAGGTTTACAATACAGTAGATAAAGCCATATTAGCCGACCAAATGGTTTTCTCGGTTGATGATGGCACCAGAAATATCCCCGGATTACAAAAAATGTGGGAACCTACCGGTCGTGGTGGAGACGGAGGTAGCTATTACAGTGTACGTGGATTCACTGCCCAATCGGCTTTAAGAAATGGTGTTGCCGGTTTGGTTACAGGTGGTATTGATGCTGTCAACCTCGAAAAACTGGAAGTGTTAAAAGGCCCATCAGGCACTTTATTTGGCAGCGCTTTAACATCTTATGGAGGCGCGATTAACCGCGTAACTAAAAAACCATTTTTTACCACTGCGGGCGAAGTAAGCGTGGGTATGGGTAGTTCGGATTTTAGCCGTGTAAGCGTCGACTTTAACAAACCACTTGATAGCAACATCGCATTCAGGATAAACGCTGCCTATAATTACATCAACGATTTTCAAGGTGCAGGCTACGATAAAAGCTTTGCGATAGCGCCAAGCTTGCTATTTAAAATCACCAAAAAGTTAACGCTATCATTAGATGCCGAAATCTTTAATACACAAGGTACCGGTAAACAGGCATTCTTCTTTTATTATCCTACTTCAGCTTTGGGTGCTACATCTCCTGCTGAAACCAAACTGGATTATAACCAACCTTACCGCGGCGATGGATTATTAAATACTTCGAGAAGTACTAACTTTTTTGCTCAGGCAGATTATAAATTTTCAGATCATTTTACATCAAGTACGATTTTTACCAGTAGCCACAGTTTTTCTAACGGTTATGGACCGTATTTCTACTTATTGCCAGATAATGTAGTTACCGGGAATGCAGCTGATGCAGGCAAAAGCAATTACCTGGTAAGGGCCGATCAGTCTACAGAGCGCTCAAAAAGCCAGTTATATGGCGTACAGCAAAACTTCAATGCAGATTTTAACATCGGCAGCCTGCGCAACAGAACAGTTGTTGGATTCGATTTCTTCAGAAAAAGCCCAACTATCAATTTCAATGGTATTGACCAGTTTGATATCGTACCGCTAAATGTTGCCGGATTTGATTACAGCCAGTTTAATGGCAGTACGGTAGCACAACGCTATATTCAGCAAAATATGGCACCTCCATATATCGTAAATGTTAAAACCAATATTTATGGTGCCTACATTTCGGATGTATTGAATATTACCGATAAATTAATGGCTTTGGCGGCGTTACGTTACGATTATTTCGACAATAAAGGCGGTCTTGAATACAGCCCTGTTGAGCCTTATGCACAGAAAGGATTCTCTCCAAAATTCGGTTTGGTTTATCAACCCATCAAAGATCAGGTTTCTATTTTTGCCAATTACCAAAACAGCTTTACCAATAAAGGCGCTTACCGTGCACTGGTTAATGGCTCACTTACCACGGCTATTGCCAAACTGGAACGTGCCAACCAAATTGAAGGTGGTGTTAAGTTAGATGCTTTTAATGGTAAATTATCTTCTACCATTAGTTACTACAACATTAAAGTAGAAAATGTGTTGAGGGCCGATCCTAACGATCCGGCAAACGCACAAATACAAGACGGAACTCAGCTTAGCAAAGGTATTGAAGTCGACCTTATGGCCAACCCGGTTAATGGCTTAAATATTAACGCAGGTTTCGCTTATAACGATTCGAAATATACTGAAGCTGATGCAGATGTAATTAACAGAAGACCAGCTACTGCCATGTCGCCTTACCTGGCTAATTTCTTTATCAGCTATCGTTTTAGCGGAAACGCTTTAAATGGCCTTGGGTTCGGATTTGGCGGTAATTACGCCAGTGCTAACAAAATTGTAAACAGTGTAAGCATGGGTGTTTACACCTTGCCGTCGTATACTGTTTTAAATGCCTCAGCATTCTATGACCTTAAAAGAATCAGATTTTCTGCAAAGGTTGACAACCTAACTGATGAAAAGTACTGGATTGGCTACACCACTCAAAATCCTCAACGCTTAAGAACTTACGCCGGCAGTATTACTTATAAATTTTAATCCTCATCAGGAGAAATTGGATCAGATCAGTTTCTCCTGATTTAAAAACCGAAAACATGAAAACTAAAATTGCATTATTATTTTTCTTTATGGCCTTTAGTATCTCGGGGGCTTTTGCACATGCATTATGGATAGAAACCGCTGCCACTGGCAAAAAAGGCCAGACACAGGAAGTAAAAATTTTCTTTGGCGAATATGAAAGCGGTGAGCCCGATTCGGCGGCCAAATGGTTCAGCAACCTTAAAGATTTTAAACTCGTTTTAACGGCGCCAAATGGCAAAACGCAGGTTTTAACCGCGTCGCCTGATGTACTTTTTTACAAAACCAGCTTTACGCCCGATCAGGATGGCACCTACAAACTTTCTGTGGTGCATGAGGTAGCAACTGTTTACGAAAAAGCAAAAATCGAATATTATGCTTTTGCCGATGTAGCCGTAAGTACCCTGAAAATAAACACCAGCTTCCCTGCTGAAGCGGCTTTAACCATCAGGCCGGATAAGCACGCTTTAAAAGCCGGAGAAAAAGCTATACACCAGGTAATTTATAACAAAGCACCTTTTGCAAACCAGAAATTAACCGTTGTTGGTCCGGATAAAAAAGGGCAGCAAACAGAGACTGATGCTGCTGGTAAATTCACTTTTAACCCTAACACTAAAGGAAACTATTTTCTGGAGGCTTTTACAGAAGACAAAACCCCTGGAAAATTAAACGGAAAAGATTACGATAAAATCTGGCACCTGGTAACTTATACTACTCAGGCCAACTAAAGCCCGATATCAAAAAGTAAGAACCAATTGGCTTTAAACCCAATTGGTTCTTTTATAAATAAAGCTTAATGGCGCTAACAAAACCGATACAGAAAAAAACGAAAAAATCGCGGCTCAGACGAATTAGTGATTGGCTGCACCTATGGTTGGGAATTGCCTCTGGCCTGGTAGTTTTTCACCTGGGTATTACCGGCTGTATTTTCGCCTTTCAAAAAGAAATTTCGGAGTTCATTCACCGGAAAGAGGTTTTTGTTGAAGTACCGGCCAACCGAAAAACCATTGCTTTAAGTACTTTAACTGCAACTGCTGAAAAAGCACTGGGTGGCAAGAAAAAAATCACTTTCCTATCCAGCTATACCGAACCCGACAGGGCCTGGGAATTTGGCACCTACAAAGCAGGAAATCCAGATGCTTTCTGGTATTTCGATTCGATAGACTACTATGATCTGGTACTCATTAACCCTTATACGGGCAAGGTTACTTTGGTTGCCGATCACAAATATGAGTTCTTTGGCATCATTAAAATGCTTCACTGGAGCTTTCTCATTAACCACCCCATCGGGCAGCAGATTATAGGCTGGTCTACCATCATTTTTGTCTTTCTCTTAATCTCCGGGATGATTATGTGGTGGCCCAAAAATCTTAAAAAATCAAATTTCGACAAGAGTTTTAAGATTAAGTGGAAGGCTAAATTTAAACGGGTTAATTACGATATGCACAATGTACTGGGCTTTTATGTGATGATTATTTGCCTGATGCTGGCCTTAACCGGTTTGGTTTGGGCTTTCCAATGGTTCCAATCAACCGTATATGTGGCGGCTGCTAGAAGCACTACACCGCCTAAACAACCCGAAGCCAAATCAGATTCAACTAAAACCATTACCGCCATACCTTTTGACATAGCTTTTGAAACCGCTAAAAAAACTTTCAAATCTGCCGATCGCATTGGCATGTCACCTGCCGAAGGTGGAACAACTCCCATATATGCAACTGGGTACAGGGGATCGGAAACTTACTGGAATTTTGATCTACTGCTGTTTGATCAGTACACTGGTAAATTGCTTGCCCGTAAAAACCAATCCGAAAAAAATGCAGGCGAAGCACTAATTGGAATGAATTACGACATGCACGTGGGCGCTATTTTAGGCCTCCCCGGAAAAATTATGGCTTTTTTTGCCAGTCTTATTGCAGCCAGCCTGCCCATAACCGGATTTATTATCTGGTGGGGCAAAAAGAAAAAGAAGAAAAATCCCGCAGTTGCGGAAAAACAAGCACACCTCTAATTTATTATAACATGAAATTTTTAAACCTGATTTTGGTGCTTAGCGGTATGATTACCCTTAACGCCAATGCACAAACAAAAGTTGATGCTCCGGAAGATAAACTGGAAAAAGATAGAAAAGCAATCAAATCACTGGCCGGCTTTTATAAAGTGAATTTTAATTATGGGGAAGTAACGGCGCCTGATCCAAACTACCAGTTCAGCAAGCCTTACCGCAGCCACGGAAAAGAGTGGGCAGAAATTATTGTAGATGAGCCTAAAAGAATTGTTATTCAGCACATGCTGGCCATTGATGATACTACAGTGATTAAACACTGGCGCCAGGACTGGACTTACGAAGACCCGAACATTATGCTTTACACACAAGATAATGCCTGGAAAAAAGGCAGTTTCACGGCAGCCGATGTAAAAGGTAAATGGACACAAAAGGTTTATCAGGTAGATGATAGCCCGCGTTACCAGGGTTTTGGAACCTGGAGCCATGTGGGTGGCCATGATGCTTGGTCAAGCGAAACGGATTCACCATTGCCAAGAAGAGAATCGACTGTACGTAAAGATTATAATGTGTTAACACGTGGCAGCCGGATTACCTTAACCAAGGAAGGCTGGATGTTTGAGCAAGACAATAAAAAAGTAGTGCGCACACCACAAGGCGATAAATTGCTGGCGGTTGAAAAAGGTTATGAAGAATTTACCAAAATAGATCCCAAAACTTTTGCCTACGCACAAAAATGGTGGACAAGCCAGCAAAATTACTGGGCCGATGTACGTAACGTTTGGGCTGATGTTATCGGATCTGGCGATACCCTGAAAGTGAAAACCATGGCCAATGGCAAATTATTGTACGAAACACTTTTCAGTTTGGGAGATCAATCGGTTAAAGAAAAGTGGACCGCAGCTCAAAATAAAGAAAAGGTAAAAACAGCTTTACAACCTTACTTAAGCAAGTAGAACAGATTGTTTATAGTGTAATGGTTGATGGTTAATAGCAAGGGTCTGTTAACTATCAGCCATTTTTTGTTTAATGTTGTTCTGGATTTGTAATCCAGAATAAGTGAACCGTGGATTTTTAATCCACCTGATGAATTGTTTTATTTTACTAAATTCAGGCATGAAAAAACTCTGCTTTCTCCTCTTTTTATGCTTTGCTTTTAAAGGTTTCGCACAAGATTCGACTTATACCCGCAGTGTAATTAATACGCTTACCTCGAAGCAATTTTGGGGCAGAGGTTATACCAAAGACGGGATGAAAAAAGCTGCTACTTACCTGGCAGATTCCTACAAAAAAATTGGCCTGTTACCCATGGGCACTGGTTTTCAACAAGATTTTAGTTTCCCCGTAAATACATTTCCTGGTAAGATGTTGATTGAAATTAATGGCAAAAAACTGATTCCAGGCAAAGATTTTATCATCAACAACGAAAGTATAGGCCTGAAGCAACGGGCCATGCTGCAAAAGACAGATAGTGTTACCTATCAGGCTGGTCCAAGTCTTCAACTGATAATAAAAGATAAACTCACCTGGTCAGTAGCAACAGAAGTGGCTCCCAAAACAACTGTGCAGCTGAACAAAAAAAGTATTAGCACTACCCCCAAAGAAATCAATGTTGATATTGACAACCAGTTCATCGAAAATTTTGCTGCAGCAAACGTCTGTGGTTTGGTAAAAGGGACCCAATATCCCGATTCAATTTTAATGATAACAGCACATTACGATCATTTGGGAGGCATGGGCGCTGATACCTATTTCCCGGGGGCAAACGACAATGCTGCAGGTGTGGCCACACTGCTAAGTCTGGCTAAATATTACGCTGCAAACCCGCAGCCTTACAGCATTGGCTTTATTTGCTTCGCTGCCGAAGAAGCCGGACTACTGGGTTCGCGCTATTTTGTAGAAAACCCACTGGTGCCCTTAGCTAAAATCAAATTCCTGATTAATTTAGACCTGGTAGGTACCGGGGAAAAGGGAATGACGGTGGTAAATGCCAGCGTTTACCCGAAGGCTTTCACCAATCTGAATCAAATCAATGATGAACACCACTACATCAATAAAATTAATCCTCGCGGAAAGGCTGCTAACAGCGATCACTATTTTTTTACCGAAAGTGGTGTACCGGCATTTTTTATCTACACACAGGGAGGACCGGCAGCCTATCACGATGTGTTTGATGTAGCCGAAAATCTACCGCTTACCGAATACAACGATTTGTTTAAACTCATTGTCGGTTTTAATCAAAAACTAATGGGAACTAAATAAGTTAAGATTGCCAGTCAAGCTGGCAATGACGATTACGGCTACATGGACTGCAAATTGTGCTCACACGACAAATTCTTATGTTGGGATAATATTATGAGCCTTTGGGATAATTAAATAGCAGAGCTAAAGTGCCCTAAGCATCTTTGAACCAACAAAAACAAACCCGGTTCAAAATGAAAACGATAACCAACTTTAGCCTGGCATTATTGCTTTTAATTGGAATTTCAGTTAAATCAAATGCCCAAAACCAGATCGAAATTGTAATTGTAGGTTCGGCGCACGACAATTCTAAATCAACCCAAAATTTTCAGCTCATTGTTGATAAACTGAAGAACTTTAAACCAGACATGGTTTTTGGCGAGTATTTGCCCCAAAGCGATTTCGCTAAGCTTGAAGCCGATAACTGGGCAAGAAAAGTATTCGACAAAGGGCATAATTATATCGAGAAACGCAATCCCGAAAGCGTTAAAAATTTATCGGCACAGATTAAAAAAGATAAAAAAGCCCTGGCATCATTCCCCTATTACCACCAAACACGCATGAACCTGGCCGTTAACTATGCCAAAAACTGGGATCGTGGCAATGCAGATTACCAGATTTTTGTACTCGAAAACTACATGAAAAGCAGTTTTGGTAAAGAAGAACAGGCTGCCTACAATAAAATATTTGGAGGTACCGACTCGCTGAAGAAGTTTGGTTTTTACCGTGCTGGCAGCGAATATGTTAAAATCTATTTTCCGCTGATTTATCAGTTAAAGCAAGAGCAGATTTATAACATGGACTGCCAAACTTATGATAAACCCTGGAGCATCGCCTGGGCAGAAACAGATTCACTAACCCAAATATTGATTAAAAAAGCTAAAGCTGATAGTAGTTCGGCTGAAGCGGCAACCCTGAAAGCTATAGAAACTTATTCGAGCTATACACCTGAAGAAGAAAAGGCTTTTAACGCAGATGCCTATGCCGGAATGAATACGGTAAAATATGGCGTACTGGACGAAGCCTGGAACTTTTATGGTGGCCCACATTTTTATGGATACGCAGGTTTCCCAACAGAAAGCGTTAAAGCCATGATTGCCCAATGGACCTTAAGAAATGAAGGCATGTGTAAAAACATCATCGAACAGGCCAGGGCAAAAAAAGCCAGGCGTGTTGTAGTTGGGGTTGGTGCTTCGCACCGCAAGTGGATGGAAGAAATTTTAGCTAAAAACCCAGATGTTAAAATCGTTAACTATAACGATCTGTAGTAAATTATCCAACAAGCTCCAGGAGTGTCAGATAGCAGTATCTGACACCACCTTAAATTTTACTGCAAAAACATTTCTGCCAGTAACTGATATGATTTAATCCGGTCTTCGAAATGTTCGGTAATGGTAACAGCCATTAATTCATCTACATCATAATCAGCGGCCAGTTTACTCAGCCTTGCCTTAATCACCTCAGGCGTGCCATAAATCATCCTGGGTTTATTCGCATTTATCCGTTCCTGCTCTGCAGCTGTATAGGTTAGATGTTTAATATCTTCCCAGCCAGTTGAAGTTAAGCCTCCTCCTTTTTCCAGTTGTAGAAAGCGATAACTCATTAAAGCTTCCTGCTGCCTCACTTTTTCTTCATCTTCCGAGCAGAAAACAAAAAATGCCACATTATCAACCGACTTCGCCAAATCAACCGATGGCTTAAAATGATCACGATAATATTGAACCGCCTGTGGTCCACCATGCGGATTAATAAAATGAGCGAATGAAAAACCCAGACCAAAATGGGCAGCAAATACAGCGCTTTGTCCGCTGCTGCTCAAAAGCCACTGTGTAGGTACAGTTTCCGAGATGGGAATCGCTTTTATCTTCGCCTGGATGCCCCCATCCGAAGTATCGTGCAGGTAATGCTGCAATTCTCGTAATTGCTCCATAAAATCCTGCTCGCTCCAGTTGTTAGATGGGTTTAACATCGAAGCGGTAATGCGATCGGTGCCCGGAGCTCTGCCCATTCCCAGATCGATGCGGTTTGGATGCATCACCTCAAGTAAACGGAAACTTTCTGCAACTTTTAATGCACTGTGATTGGGAAGCATAATACCTCCTGAACCGATACGCAAGGTTTTGGTATGGTTTGCCAGATGGGCAATTAATATCTCGGGTGTAGATCCTGCTAAACTTGTGGTATTGTGGTGCTCAGAAACCCAGAAACGATGGTAGCCTAACCGTTCGGTTTCTTGTGCCAGCAAGGTAGTTTCTTCAATTGCCCTGCGCGCGGTAACACCTTTGCGCACCGGCGACTGATCTAAAACGCTTAATTTAATTTTAGTACTGCTCATTTCAACAAATGTAACAGACGGCTATTTCAATTAATCAATACGAAAGGCTTTATGACTTTAAAATTATTGCGCCAGCGTCAATTTTACCAAATACTGATCTTCGCCATCATCAAAAATAATTTCGCAATGCCAACCGGTTTCTGCGGCTATCGATTTAATGGTTTCCTCATCTACATAAATCCAGTTAAACCAGTTTCCTTTTTCTCCTTTATACTCATATTGGTAAGAAACCTCGCCATAGTATTGGTTTTGAGGTTTTGGCATGTCTCCATACAGATAAGCAATATCCGATGAATCGAAAATTACCTGTCCGCCGGGATTAAGCAAGTTTTTTATCTTACTCAGAAAATCTTTAAAACCGGGCAAAGTACCGGTAAGGCCAATCCCATTCATCAACATTAAAATGGTATCGAATTTTTCCTGGTAAGTAAAAATATCCTGTACCAATGCTTTTTTTACACCACGGTCTTTCATGATATTTACCGCAGCTTCCGAAATATCAATAGCGGTAACATCGATATTAAAGGCCTGCAACAACAGGGCATGGCTCCCCACTCCTGCTCCAATATCCAAAACCTTTCCGCTGCACATGTGCAGTGCCTGCAGCTCTAAAACCGGCATATCTTCATCATCCCTGAAGAAAAATTCTAAAGGCATTTCCTCGGCTTCGTCATAAGAGTTATGCAGCCACAAAATATCGGCTTCGCCGGTTCTGTAAATATCAGTGAGTGCTTTACCAAAAACATCCATGGGGCAAAGATAGGTAGGAAAGCTGAAAGACTAAATAAAAGTTAGTCGAAAGGTTAGTCGGGATTACAAATCCCGACTTATGAACCCAGGATTTTAAATCCTGATATAAATTTAACTAAGGTCTGGATTTTAAATCCAGACCAACAGGAGCCAAGATTAATTAATATCAAATACCTGATGATATTCTGGTATAGCTACATGTTTAAAACCATGATCTTTTAACCGGGAGGCAAAATGTTGTTGCACCTCATATTCTCCATGTACCAAAAACAATTGCTTCACTTTTGCAGGATCCTGGGCAGATAAGAAACGTAACAAATCTTCGTAATCGCCATGGGCACTCATCGATTTTATGGCACGCACTTCGGCTTTAACTTCGTACTTATCTCTAAAAATATCTACTACCTTTTGGCCCGCAATTAACTTTCCACCTAAAGAATTTGGCTCGCAATAGCCTACCATTAAAATGGTATTTTTAGCATTGCCAATATTGTTGCGAATATGGTGCTTTACCCGACCAGCCTCAGCCATACCAGAGGCAGAAATGATTACACATGGCCTTGGATCTTCGTTCAAAGCCTTCGATTCCTCTACGCTTTCGATAAAACGCAAGCCTTTAAACGCAAAAACATCGTGATCGATCTTTAGCGTTTCTTTAACCCCGTTATTATATACTTCGGGATGGTTTTTCAGAATTTCAGTTGCTTTTGACGATAGCGGACTATCTACGTAATAAGGCACGTCAGGTAGTTTCCCTTTTAGCTCCAATCCGTTTAAAGCATAAAGCAACTCTTGCGTGCGTCCAACAGCAAATGCAGGAATAATTACCTTACCTTTCTTAATATTACAGGTATTGTTAATGATTTCCAGCAGCATGTTTTCGATTGGATCGAGATCCTTGTGCAGCGAATCGCCATAGGTAGATTCCATCAAAATGTAATCAGCCTGATCAAATTGTTGCGGACTTTTTAAAAGCAAATCGCCATAGCGGCCTACATCGCCTGAAAAGGTAATCCGTGTTGGCTTTTCATCTTCGGTAATGGTTAAATGCACTGCTGCACTTCCTAAAATATGGCCTGCATCTGTAAACCTTAAGCGGATACCGGGCTCAATTTCGAAATCTTCTTCGTACTCCACAATTTTCATCTGGCTTACCGTCTGCACAACATCATCTTCAGTATAAAGGGCTTCTTCCATTTCTTCACCATGGCGCAGGTGGCGGTTGGCAAATTCAGCATCCTGCTCCTGTATTTTGGCCGAATCCATCATTAAAATACGGGCGAGATCCATCGTGGCTGAGGTACAAAAAATATTTCCGCTAAAACCTTCAGCAACCAGTTTGGGTAATAAACCGCAATGATCGATATGCGCGTGCGACAAGATCATGTAAGTAACCTTTTTAGCATCGAAGCCAAAATAGTCGTTCAGTTTATCGGTAACGTGCCCCATTCCCTGGAAAAGGCCACAATCTAATAGTATTTGGGTATCGTTTTTTAGGGTAATAAGGTGCTTACTCCCGGTAACAGTACGGGCAGCACCATGAAAAGCAATTTTCATTTAGGTGGTGGTTAATATTATACAAGAATAAAAATGCCGGATATTTCCGGCACTTCCAATTCTTTAAGCATTTATTTCTGCTATTTTATCTTTAACCTTATCAGCAGCATCTGTAGCTTTACCAGCCAGGCCTGCGAGTTTATCTTTTGAGGCATCTAAAAGATCGGCGAAAAAGTCTGATACTTTGCCTTTAAGATCGCTGGTCGAATCTGATGATAATGCCAATGCGATGGTTGCTCCTAATGCTGCTCCGGCTAAAACGCCTACTATAATTTTTGTCTCTTTTTTCATGATATTAGTGATTTACTTATTAAACATATTTAGCGAAAAGGTGTTTTAATTTTTTTAATCTACAGGGATTCAAACAAAAACCAATCCACAATGAAAAGCATATTCTTTATAGATTTAGACAATACCATTTACTTTACCAAGCCAAACGAAGCACAGTTAATGGGCGAATTGTACCAGTTTTTAGAAAAACAGGATCTGGGAATTAGTAATGAAGCTTTTGCACTTGCCAAACAGGACATGTTGCGTACTCCTTTTCAAAAAGTGGCTAAAAAATATGGTTTCAGTGAAGAAGCGATGCCTGCCGTGCTGGCTTATTTACAGAACAGGGAAGTAACGCAACCCTTAAAACCTGCCGACGATTATCCCTGCATCAAAAATTTAAAAGGCCGGAAATTTATTGTAACCGCCGGTTTTACCAAACAACAAAATTCGAAAGTAAAAATGCTGGGTATTGCTGCCGATTTCGATTCTGTTTATGTAGTTGATGTATCGGTAAGCAATAAAAAGGAGGCCTTTCAGCAACTCATTGATAAACATAAGCTAAACAAAGCCGATATTTTAATTATTGGAGATGATGCCGAATCGGAAATTAAATTTGGTCTGGAGCTCGGTATCGATACTTTTTTGCTCGATCCTGAAAACCTGCATCCCGATGCGCCAAGTACTTTTCGGGGAATTAATCTGAGTAGTTTGCCGGCTGCTGCGGGGCAATGATTTGTAGACAAATAAAAAAGTCCCGGTTTGCACCGGGACTTTTAATGTTATCCTCTACCACCTCTTGATGGTCTTCCGCCTTCAGAACCGCTTCTTTCTCCGCCACCACCACGTTGTTGGGGAGCTTCCATTCTTCTTTGTTCCTGACGTTGTTGCATTTGCTGTTGTTGCTGTGCCCTTTGTTGTTGTACCTGAGCGTCACGCTGTGCACGTTCCTGCTGTTGCTGCTGTGCACGTTGTTGCTGCATCTGTGCATCTCGCTGAGCTCTTTCCTGCTGCTGTTGTGCACGCTGTTGCTGCATTTGCTCATTACGCTGTTGTTGCATCTGAGCATCGCGTTGTGTCCTTTCCTGCTGTTGTTGGGCACGTTGTTGTTGCATTTGCTCGTTACGTTGCTGCTGCATCTGAGCATCACGTTGCGTTCTTTCTTGTTGCTGCTGTGTACGTTGTTGCTGCATCTGCTCATTACGTTGCTGTTGCAATTGACCATCGCGCTGAGCACGCTCTTGCTGCTGTTGTTGTGCACGTTGTTGGTCAGCTTGTCCACGTTGTTGCATTTGTATATCACGCTGTGCGCGTTGCTGATCCTGACTCATACGGTCCTGATTACGCTGTTGACGCATCTGCTCAAAACGTTGTTGCTGCTCCTGACTTCTGTCTGGGTTAGACTGGCCATTTCTGCCATCTATGCCATTTGCACCATTTCTGCTTATCCTTCCGTTCCCATCTCTGTTGTAAGCTTCACCTCTGTTATTATTAGGCTGGTTATCCCTGCCAACATTGTTATCGTTGCGTCTATCAGGTTGTCCTATACGATTGTTATCATTTCTTGATCCAAAACGGTTGTCATTATTGTTGCCATTGCGTTGCTCACGGGTAGCATAACCTTCATTTCTACCGTTTCTGCTTATACCAGCATTGCCTTGCTCAAATCTTCTTGGCGCTGCACTGCGGTTATCAACCTGGTTACGTTCTGGTCTTGGCCTGTAAATAGATACTTCTCTGCCACCTACCCGGCTTGCACCCGGTCTGTTGCTTTGCGCATACCTGTAAACGGTTACATCGCGATTGGTTGCCCTTCTGATATCTTCAATCCTCGGACCACCGTAGTAACTTCTTCTGTTGTACACATAAGTGTTGTTAATGATTGTGGTGTTACGGATGTACACATTGTTACGGCCATAATCATAACGAGGGAAACTGCTGATATAAATATTACGTTGTGGAATAAAGTTCCAGCAGAACTCTGGCACTACATAACGGCGGCCAAAGCTTAAATGGATGCTAATGGTTGGCGCCATTGGTGCCCAGCCGTAATAACCATCTCCACTTCTCCAGTCAACCCATGCAGGTCCCCAGGTAGTATCTGGCAACCAGATCCATTGTCTGTAACTGTTAATTACCCAGCGGCCATAGTGGAAAGGTGCCCAGCCCCAATCGTAATTGGAAACCCAGGTATTACCGTATTCGGTCATTGCCCAGCGGCCATTGCTATAGTAAGGACGGAAATCGCTCTGATCTACATCCGGGCGCCAAACATAACCATATTGCGGGTCTTGTATCCAGGTGCCATAAGGCGAAAGCTCATCGTAGAAAGTTTGTAAAGAAATATTGCCAGTGCTATAACCATCATCCTGGTAATCGTCCTGGTAGTCTTGTGCCCTGACAAGGGTGGTGGTTCCGGCAAGGAGCCCAAAAAGCCCCAGCACAAGTGCCGTAAATTTCAGTGTTTTCATTTGTGTGTTTTATTTTAATAACCTAATGTGTGTGTATCAATTAGAGCACCAAAAATTCAGAAAGTTTAATATGCAAGCATAGTTTCGATGTTTTCCCTCAAATATTGCCCTAAAGGCCATATTTAACTCTTATTTAACGTTTTAAGCAAAGTTTAATTGTGCAGAAAAGAAGTCAGTTAGAAATAAAATTTGCTACACCTGTGTTTACAAAAGAGATTATATTGCAACTGTATTAAACTTTAAAACATAAATCCTATTTATTGTAAGTATTTTTGTAGCATGCAAAAAGGCACTTTATACCTTATTCCGGTACCGCTGGCTGAAGAGGTAGCACACAAAACTTTCACCCCTTATCTGGTTGATACGATTAACCAGATCGACACTTATATTGTAGAAAACAGCAAAACAGCCCGCCGCTTTTTAAAGGAAGCCGGATTGAAGACCCCGCAAAAGGACTTAATCGTTCATGATTATGGTAAACATAACCGCAATGATTTAGGGCAATTTTTTACAGAGCTTACGGCAGGTAAAGATGTTGGTTTAATGAGCGAAGCCGGTTGCCCGGGCATTGCCGATCCCGGAGCGGATATTGTTGCCGAAGCACACAAGCGTGGTATAAAAGTAGTACCATTGGTAGGGCCAAGTTCTATCTTGCTGGCGTTAATGGCATCAGGCTTTAACGGTCAAAGCTTTGCTTTTTGGGGATATTTGCCTATTGATAAAGAACAGCGAACCAAAAGGATTAAAGATTTAGATTTATCAGCGAGCCGTTATAAACAAACCCAGATTTTTATCGAAACACCTTTCCGCAATAACCAGTTGTTTGAAGAGGTTTTAAAAAGCTGCAAACCCAATACCCAGGTTTGTGTAGCCTGCAACCTGACTGGTGAAGATGAATTTATTAAAACCCAAAGCGTTTACAACTGGCGCAAAGAGGAAATAGATTTGCATAAAAAACCAACTATATTTTTGTTGTATTAGGTGGTTTAATCGTTCATTAGCCATTGGTTCATTGGTATTACAAACTGCCATTTGTAAACTGGTTAATTGTTTAAATTGGTTAACCGACTCAAAAGGCAGTCACCTAACTCTAAACTTATATTTAGTTTATTGGAAAACTGCATATTGACAAACCGGCTGAAAGCATTTCTCTAAAAAAACAAAACATATTGAAAGCCCTGCGGTTGTTATAGTAGCGCTCTTCAATATGGTTACACTAAATTTTAGAGTTATGAAAAACACGGGCACACCAAAAAACAACCCGACGGTACAGGGAAGTTCAATCGCCGACAGGGCTAATCACGATGTTAAAACCGATAAAAAAATACAGGGAATAACCAATGGTGGTGGTCAAAGGTCTGATCAGACTTCCAATAAAGACAACCAGCGAAAGTACGACAACAAGAAATAAAAAAATGCGGATGATCTTCAAATCATCCGCATTTTTTTATCACTAATCTATTTTTCTGACAGAACAAAAATGCCTTATTTGGCCATCACATTATAAAAATTATAATCCGTCATAGGTGCACCGGTAATGCCTAAATTGTGGCATATGGTTATAATCTGTCCACGATGGTAAGTACTGTGGTTAAACACATGCATTACATATTCAAAGTTCTGAAAATCGCTGGTAAACCAGGGGCTCTGAATTGGTGTATTTTCCTCAAGCCTGCTTTCGCTTAATGCGGTAACGTACACCGCCAGATTTTCCGACTGTTTTAGCAAATCATCAAAGACATTATCCAGACTTCCATACTCGCGAAATTCAAATTCGGTTTTACTTAAAATTGAATACCAATACTCCTGCGTTTGTAAGATATGGGCTAAGGTTAATTTTACACTTTTAAAGCTCGATAAAACTTCTTGTTCCAGTAAATGTTCCGGATGGTTTTTTAACCAGTTTACCAGGGCTAAATTGGCCCAGAAATTATAGTTAGCATAATTTTTCATTAAATAAACAAGAGAAGTTTCTTCTTTTGTTTCAGCGAATAATGGTTCTTGTATCATATCTTTTTGCTTTAGTTACACAAAGAAACTACACCCCACTGACAACCCTATGGCAGTGTAGTTTTTACACAAAAAATATTTTTGAAAATTATTTACCAGCCTGTAAAAATCTTTTAAAGAAGTCTTCAAAAACAATATAAACATACAAAATATAAGGCATTAAAAATATACTTGTGTAAATTTTAAAATACAATAACGATTTTAACCTAGCTACAGCACAGCAAGATTCAGTTTTCGTGTAAAATTCTGTCACAGTCAAATTCCAATGTAACAAGTTGTGTTACATTTGTTTTGTTACCGAAACAACTAACTTATTATTTATGAAAAAATTAATTCAAACTATCGCTGTGGCAGCGATGATGACCCTTGTAATCGTATCGTGTAAAAAAAACCAGGAAACGATAACCGACGAACCACAGGCAACCGTAAAAAATGCCGACAAAGTTTTGCAATACATTAAAGATCTGGGCTTCCCGGCCGAAAGTATTGTAGATAACGGAAGCGAATTTGTGGTGGAAGAAGATATCCTGTTTCCGAAAGATATGGTAGTCCCTTTTGTTACTGAAGGGCCAAAAACGGAGCAATATTACACAGGGAGCATTGTTAACAGCACCAAAAAGCTAAACATCAGGGTTTTTATAGATCCTTCTATGACCTCAATGACCAGCGAAATTAACAGTGGTATTGCCCAATGGAATGCAGTACCGAACTCTACACTCCGCTTTAATGTGGTAACCGCAGCTCCTTACGATATCCTGATTAAAGATGAAAATTTAGGATCGGGCACCTGTGGCCAGGGTCAATTTCCATCAGGTGGAAGTGCTGGTGCTTTAATTAAAATCAACAAAAGTTACATTGCCGGCAATTCATTTGCACAACGTGCCAGAACGATTTGTCATGAATTTGGCCATTGCATCTCATTCAGGCACACCAACTGGGCTGCACGTGGCGAATCGACAGCTACAAATGTACCTGGAGTTACCGGAACAGATGCTTTATCGCTCATGAACGGTGGCCAGTGTAATTCTGGTGCAACGGTATTATCACAAAAAGATAAAGATGCTACGGCAGCTTTATATTAAAATATTTTTCAGATCAATTATTAACCTAATCCAGTTTGGGTAACAAGATAAGCTCGGGCTGCCAACTGGCGCCCGAGCTTATGCTTTTGCCAAAGCAATAATATCTTTCCCTTCCAAAACCCGCCTTTGGTTATGCTGCTTAAGAGTATGAATCATGGCATCGCTTAATTCGGCCATGGTACAGAAACCACCCGGATAAACTGCCCTCCCAATGGGAAATAGCCAGTTAATGTATTTGTAAAATTTATGCGCATATTTTTGACCGGGCAGAGGTTTAATAAAACCCGGGCGAAAATTAAAAACCTGTTGAAAAGGTAATTTCTTCAAATCGTTTTCAGTTTTACCCTTTACCTGTGCCCATTTTAAGCGGCTGTTTTCATCAGTACCGCCCCCAGATACATAGCAAAAAGTCATGCCGCTATTCAACCTGCTCAATGTTTCGGCCACATGCATGGTTAAAGTATAGGTCATTTTATAATATACCTCGCTATCAACCCCCACCGAACTTATACCCAGACAAAAGAAACAGGCATGATAGCCCGATAGCTGGCTTTCGATGGTTGAAAAGTCAAAAAAGTCGGTATGGATAATTTCTTTAAGTTTAGGGTGCGTATAACCACAGGGTTTTCTGTTAATCACCAAAACGGTATCGATCTCTTTGCTTTCCAGGCAACGCATTAAAACACCTTCGCCAACCATGCCCGTAGCGCCGGTAATAATCACATTGTGCTGATCTTTCGTTTTTTCCATGGTCTAGGCCTTTTTATTTATAACCTAAAATACGTGTTTATTTAAACAAAAAGAGCAGCTAAATAGCTGCTCTTCAAAATTATCTGTTCACTGAACCTTGCATCGGGTAATCTTTTGGTGTTTCAGCACCTAAAAGATGCTGTACAAAATAATCCCAGCGGCGACGCATCATGTAAGGCGAATAAGCCCCATAACCGTGTGCGCTGTTTGGAAAAATAACCAGATCGAAAGATTTATTAGCCTTTTCTAAAGCCTCTACAACCAATAACGTATTATAAGGTGGTACGTTATCGTCCATCATACCGTGTACCAGCATTAATTTACCTTTTAAGTTTTTTGCATAGTTCTGGTTAGCCTGTGCTTCATAATCCGAATTTTCTACCAAACCGTTATAACGTTCGCCCCAATCATCCTCATAGTTTCTGTTATCATGGTTACCTGATTCGGCAATACCCACTTTAAAGAAATCGGGGTAACGGAACATGGCTGCAGCAGTGGCAAAACCACCGCCTGAATGGCCCCAAATACCTACCTTAGTAGTATCCATAGGATATTTGGCAGAAAGCTGACGAATAGCTGCAATCTGATCTGGCAAAGTATTTTCGGCCATGTTACCATAGCTCATATCGTGAAAGCTTTTAGAACGATCTGGATTACTGGTTCCTTCCATTACCACTACAATAAATCCCAGTTCGGCTAATGCCTGGTTATCTCCACGTGAGGCTGAAAATGCCCAGCTGCCCACACTTCCGCCCTGCGGACCTGGATAAATATAATCGATAACCGGGTATTTTTTAGTTGCATCCATTTGGGTTGGCGTAAATACCAAACCATAAATATCGGTTTTACCGTCTTTAGCTTTAACCGAAACCGGTGTTGGTGCTTTCCATCCGGTGGCCGATAAACGCGAAACATCTGTTTTTTCTAAATTCTGAATCAGATTGCCTTTAATACTCCGCAATACGGTAACCGCTGGCACATTGGGCTGCGAATAACTATCAATAAAATACTCGAATGATGGGGAAAAAGTAACCTGGTGATTGCCTTCTTCAGGTGTTAACGATACCAGGTTTTTACCATCGAAACCAATTTTATATAAATGGCTGAAGTAAGGATTACCTGCTTCACGACCATTAGCAAAGAAATAGAGCGTACGGTTTTTTTCATCAACCTTAACCAGGCGGCTAACCACCCAGTTTCCTTTGGTAATCTGGTTTTTCACTTTTCCAGTTGTTGCATCGTACAAATACAGATGTCCCCAGTTATCGCGCTCCGAATACCAGATAATTTCTTTAGAAGCAGGTAAGTAACGCCAGTTAATGGCTCCTTGCCCTGATTCATATTGCGTTTTTACGGTTTCTTCGAAAACTTCGCGAACAGCTCCGGTTGTTGCATTGGCAATGCGGAATTTTTCCTGTTTATGATCGCGCGAGGTAGACAAAAAAGCCACTTCCGAACCATCGGCCTTCCAGTCGATATCATCAAAAGTACCACTGCTCGAAATGTCGTCACTTAAAGTTGCACGGTGCGGATCGGCAGGAATAGCTAAAGACACTACTTTAGGGTTTTCTACATCAATTACCACACGTCTGATGGTAGCAATTTGTTTATCGCCAGGTAAAGGATACTTCCAGGCTTTTAAAACAGGTGCGCCCACATTGGTAGTTACCAAATACATATCTTTAGAATTCCTTTGATCTTGTTGAAAGGTGGCTATTTTTTTCGAATCCGGCGACCAGCGCAAAATCGGGGCATCGCTATGCTTCCAACCCGCGTTATCAGTGGCGTAGCCATAATCTTTAACACCATCAGTAGTGAGCTGGGTTAATTGGCCTGAGGCAATATCTTTTACAAAAAGATTGTAGTCTTTTATCAGAATGGATTTTTTACCATCTGGTGATACCACTTCGTTGCGGCCCCTATACATTCGTGCAGGTAAAGCAGGAGGATTTTTATACTCAGTGGTTAAGGTTTTGGTTTTCTTTACCGGATCGACCAGAAAGGTTTGCTCAGTACTTTGGTTTTTTGTGGTGTACCAAAATTTATCGCCCTCAAGCCAGTTGGGCTGTACACTGGCATGATCGATGTACTTTGCGGTGTTATAGCCCATAAAACTTTCCGCCCTTTGGTAATCTGCAACGGTTAAAGCTTTTTGCTGAGCATTTGCCGCAATGGCTAAAGTACAAGCCGTTACGGTAAGCCAATTTTTATTCATAATATGTTGTTGGTTAATCTCGGCGATAAAAATAAGACTGTTTTGGCACATAAATGGTATTAAAGCTGATACAAATTTTGATCAGATGAGTATCTTAATGAATCAGCGTGATTATTATCTAAGTTTAAGATTTTGCCTTTAGGTGTTGCGATGCACACAATGTGAATTGTTAAAACTGCATTATTTTTCTAATTTTATTTTCACTTATTCCAAATAACAGCACCATGTCAGCTAAAGAAATTCTTCAAAATTATGTTGCCAAAACTATTTCTTTAACGGATGAGCAGTTCGACTATTTTTTTTCTCATTTTAAGCCACAATCTTTCAAAAAAGGCCAGGCGATTATTACTGCCGGCGACCGGGTAAACTGCGAGTACTTTGTCACTTCTGGCTGTTTAAAGGCTTTTTACATTAACGACGATCTGAAGATGTTTATCCTTCAGTTTGCTATGCCTACCTGGTGGGCTTCAGATTTCGACGCGCTGTATAGTGGAAATGTAGCTACGATTGGCCTGGATTGCATTACGGATGCTGAAGTGTTGTGTTTGACCAATGCCGACCGCGAAAAACTTTGCAAAGAAATACATGCCATTGAACATTTTTTCAGGTGGCGTACCAATAAGGGATATGTGGCTTCGCAAAAAAGGCTGCTTTCTTTCATGAACAACGATACCAAACACCGGTACGAAGAATTATTGGCGCAGTATCCCGAATTGTACAACCTGGTACCCAAACAATTAATTGCAGCTTATTTAGGTGTATCGCGCGAAACCTTAAGCCGCCTCTATAATTCATAAAGTGACCTACATCACATAAAACCAGTGCTTAGGCTAATGTGACTTACATCACGGAGCCAGCCCGCATATCCTTTCCATATTTGTACTGTTAATTTAAAACAACAAAAAATGGAAACAACAAATTTTAACGTTAATGGCGCTCAGAGCGAAATTAACTGGATAGGCCGCAAAGTAACTGGTGCACACAATGGAACAATCGCAATCAAATCTGGCGAACTTGTATTGAGCAACAATAAACTTACCGGTGGTAAATTTACGATCGATACTACTTCAATTATTATTCTGGATGTAACAGATGAAGGCACCAACGCACAATTTGCCGGACACCTGGCATCAGACGATTTCTTCTCATCGGAAAAACACCCTGAAGCATTTTTTACTATTACTGCAGTAGAAGCCATAGATAACAGCAACTACAACATTACCGGCGATTTAACAATTAAAGACATCACTAACGAAGTAAGTTTTGTTGCTAAAGTCGATTTAAACAACGATAAACTAATCGCCAGTGGCAAAATTGTTATCGACAGGACAAAATACAACATGAAATTCCGTTCTGGTAATTTCTTTCAGAATTTAGGCGATACACTGATCTATAATGATTTTGATTTAAATGTTGATCTCGCTGCCGAGCTTGCAGCTTAAGGATTGTTAAACTTAAAAAAACAAAGTCATGCCATACGTAAAAATAGAAGTAACACGCGAAGGTGTTACCCGCGAACAAAAGCAAACCTTGATTAAAGGGACTACCGATTTAATTAGTGATACCCTGAACAAAGATCCGCACCTTACCCACATTGTTATCCAGGAAATTGAGCTGGACGACTGGGGTTATGCCGGAGAACAAGTATCAGTTTTAAGGGAAAAAGGCATTACAGCCAATAAAAAATAAAGCCATGAAAAAGCAAACCATCATTGTTACCGGTGCATCATCAGGCATTGGTAAAGCAGTAGCCCGTTTATTTGTCGAAAAAGGCCATAATGTGATCTTGAATTCGACAACTGCCGAAAAACTGGAACAAGTCTATCAGGAACTTGGCGCCGGCGAAAATATAGCCATGGTAGCCGGAAATGTAAGCGATAAAAGCACAGGAGCGCGTTTACTGGAAGTAGCCTTAGCCAGGTTTGGCTCGGTAGATGTGCTGGTTAATAATGCCGGAATATATGAAACAAAACCGTTTTTAGAAGTAGACGAAGCTTACCTCAACCGGTTCTTAAACACCAATTTTAAAGGCACTTATTTTACCACACAAAGCATTATCCCACAAATGTTAAAGCAAAACAGTGGCGTGGTAATTAACATTGGTACGCCATTAGTATATCATGCTTTAGGCGGTGCACCAAGTACAGCGCCCATATCCAGCAAAGGGGCCATCCACGCATTAACCCTGCAACTCGCTGCCGAATTTGGTACACGTAACATCAGGGTAAACACCATTGCACCAGGAGTAATCCGCACGCCCATGCATGCAGGAGAAGATGATAAAAGTGCAGGACTGCATTTGCTCAATCGTGTAGGCGAAGTAGCAGACGTGGCAGAAATGGTGTACACGGTGGCCAAAAGTAATTTCATTAGCGGCGCTATTATCAATGTAGATGGCGGAATGGGTGCCGGCCACAATTTGAATTAAATTGAGAGGTTTTATTTTAATGGCTTTCTTGTTTTGCATATCGTTAAGCTTGAAAGCACAACAGACAGAAAAAATGGAAAATAACCAGCAAAGCAAGATGGCCATTACACAGGCACTTGAAGATTATTATTTTAAAGGCATTTATGAAGGTGATATTAGCCGGCTTAAACAAATTTTTCACCCGGATACGTATCTTTATGGGGATATAAAAGGGCAACCCTATGCCAAAACACTGGCAGTGTACCTTGATGGCGTTGCTAACCGGCAAAGCCCAAAAGATAGCGGTAAACCTTTTAAGGGAAGCATTATTTCGATAGATGTGATTAATTCTATCGCTATAGCCAAAGCGCAGGTGCAGATGTACGAATTTGTTTATGTCGATTTATTATCATTTCACCAGATAAACGGCAAATGGTTTATTGTTAACAAAATGCTCAGCGATATAGCTGAATAAAAGTAAAACACGATGTGGTACGAGAACAAAGTTAGCCAGTTGTTGGGTATTCAATACCCGATATTGCAGGGACCTTTTGGAGGCAATCTCTCATCAGTGGAGTTGGTGGCAGCCGTATCAAATGCAGGTGGATTGGGCGGATATGGGGCCTACACCTTAAACCCCAATGAAATAGTCGCGGTACACCAGCAAATATCAGCCGCTACCAACAAACCATACAACCTCAACCTGTGGGTATCGGATAATGATCTCGCAGAAACTGATACAGACCAGCAATTTGAAAAAACGAGTGCGCTGTTTAAGCCTTATTTTGATGAGTTGAATATACCACTTCCACCAAAACCAGCTCCTTTTAGCTCTCGTTTCGAAAACCAGCTTCAGGTAGTGCTTGATCTCAAACCCAAAGTATTTAGTTTTATGTTTGGTGCCCTACCGGCCGATGTGCTGGAGGAGTGCAAAAAACGTGGAATTATTACCGTTGGAGCGGCAACTACTTTAGATGAAGCAATATTTTTAGCCGATACAGGCGTAGATATGATTATTGCTTCCGGTTTCGAAGCTGGTGGTCACCGGCCTTCTTTTTTAGACAGGTCAGAAAATTCGATTACCGGAACCTTTGTACTTTTACAGCTCATTAAAGAAAAAGTAAAAATACCTGTGATCGCTGCCGGCGGCATAGCCACTGGTAAAGGGATTGCTGCTGCACTTACCCTGGGTGCCGATGCGGCACAGATTGGCACGGCTTTCCTGGCCTGTAATGAATCGAATGCGCTACCCATCCACAAAGAAATGCTTTTCTCAGATGCGGCAAGATATACCAAATTATCGCGCGCATTTACCGGGCGCTTGGGTCGAGGTATTACCACCCGCATAGCCAGCGAACAAACCGGCAATGAGGCTGGTTTTTTACCCTTTCCTTTACAAACAACTTTTATTTCGCCTTTGCGAAAAGCAGCCATTGAACAGCAAAAATGGGATATGGTAATGTTCTGGAGCGGGCAAATAGCGCCAATTTTAAAACACAGAGAAGCTAAAATACTGATGGAAGCATTGGTAACAGAAACCACTGCTTATTTCGAAAACCTTAAAACGGGATAATAACATTAGCACCAAACATATAAAGGCTATACAAAGCGCTGAAGAAAGTATTAAAATCTGCGCTTTGTATAGCCTGTTTTTCTAGTGGCCGACGATGGTTTAGCGACAGTAAATTTGGTATTATCATTCACTTTATTAACTTTGAATTACAAAGCACTTTTAAATACACCAAATCATGAAACTACTCGTTCAACTACAGCAATTTCAGGAAGAAGCCCGTTACAATATCTGGTTTCGCATTTTTACTGTTTTTTGCCGTGTAGCGCTCGCGGCTAGTTTTATTCCGTCAGGCATTGTGAAAATTATGGGTGAAAGATTTACCGCACTGCCTCCCAATAACCCATTGGGCCATTATTTTGATGCGCTTCATCTCACAGGCTATTATTATACCTTTATCGGCATTGCTCAGCTCTGTATAGCTTTGCTCCTGCTCATTCCACGAACGGCTTTTGTTGGTGCTTTGGCCTACTTCCCGGTAATTATTAATATTTGTGTTTTAACCTATGCCACCCGGTTTGAAGGTACACGGATTGTTACCCTGATGGTACTGGCTGATCTTTACTTGTTGTTTTGGGATTATAAGCGTTTAAAAGCGATTGTATGGTCGGCGGGTTTACCTAAAGCCCCTTTGAGTAAAAAGTTCCCCTTCGCCTTTGCAGGATTCGTGATTGCTGCCATTGCCGCTGTGGTACTCAGCAATCAATTTCTGTACGAAATAAGACCCGGCAATTCTATGGCAGAATGCAAAAATCAAAGTGCCGGAGGTAAAAACCCTAAAGGCTGCGCTATATTTTGCGATTGTATTTACCAAAAGGGTTTACCACTTGATAGCTGCCTGAAGGAATATGCAAAAACGAAGGCTTCGGGCAAAGCCGATAAATCGCATTAAAATTGATTATGAGCTTAAGTAACGGTTTGGAATATTCTTTGGCTCGTAACTAATCCCGTACCGGGCATGAAATAAAAGCGAAATAATTTTATAGGTATCCTGCTCGGTCCTTTGAAACTGAGGCAGCAATCCCATCATGGCATAACTTAAGGGATTTACCGCCGGAATAAAAGTTTCCCATTCGTAACCTTTGCCCCAAATTAATCCCTTAATTGTTAATGAGAGGTTACATGAACGCTCCAGTAGCAAATGTGCTACCTCCAAGCCATAAGCCCGGTGCTGATTTACTGTATGAAATATTGGCGTTTGACCTCCAAAACCAAAATCATCTACACCAGCTTTAGCATTGATGTCGGCTCCGCTTTCAATTAAAAGTTTCGCGCACGCAACCTGATTAAATTCAGCACATATGTGCAATAAAGTTACCTCGAATAATGGCGTAAAAGCACAACGCAAGGTATATTTCCGATTAATAATTGCCGGATTATCCATCAAGCAATCTGCTAGCCTGGCCTGTTCATCAAGCAAAACGGCTAGCAAGGCCTCATCATCGAAATTTAGGCCCTGATCTACAAATGCTTTTACACAATCTTTAAATCTGGAAGTTCTGCCGTATTCGCTCGTCAACTCATAAATAAGCGGAACATTATTGTAAAGATCATTCGGATTAACGCCGTTACTCAAGCATTCGATAATACCTTCAACGTCGTGCGCTTCAATTTCACCAATAATTCTTTTCAAATAATCCACCTCTTTAATATTATGTTGTGATCAAATCTATTCACACTTGCATTAACCTAATATAAGAAATATGAAAAGCATTTTTGCTTTATGGATAGGAAATTTGATACCGGTAGCATTGTTTTTTTCAGTACAAAACCAACGATCTACATAAAATTATTTGTCGGAATCCGCCCCTAAATTGTCCTTTTTGCACCACCTATAATCATCAAATGTTGCTGAACTTTATATTATCATTAACAATCAAACTAAACCTGCAACTTTTATGAAAAACAGACTAAAACCAGGAAATCTTATTAAATTATTCCTCCTAATTGCAATTATTATGGCTGCAGCTAAATCCAATGCGCAACAAATTAAACCCACCAGCAGCGGCTATGCAACTGCTAATGGCACCAAAGTTTATTACGAAGTATACGGCGAGGGTAAACCAATTGTTTTACTGCATGGTGCTTATTATACCATCGAAATGAATTGGGCACAATTGATACCTGAACTGGCAAAAACAAGAAAGGTAATAGCCTTAGAATTGCAAGGACATGGGCACACGCCCTATTCAGATCGGAAGTTATCAAGGGCAACTTTAGCCAGCGACGTGGAGCAAGTGATGAATTACCTAAAAATTGACAGTGCTGATGTAGCTGGATACAGTTTTGGTGGCCAGATTGCCTATCAGTTTGCAATACAAAGTCCTAAACGGTTGAGAAAATTAGTTATCATTTCTGCTGCCTACAAAACTGAAGGCTGGGTGCCTGAAGTAAGCAATGTATTTAAAATAATGAAACCAGAATTTTTAGCAAATTCGCCTATGCAAGTGGCCTACAATGCTGTAGCACCAGATAAAACAAAGTGGACAAAGTTTGTGGAGCAAATGATTGCCTCAGCTGGCGAGCCATTTAATTTGGGCGATGAAAATATTGCGAAAATCACTGCTCCCGTGTTAATCATATCAGGCGACAATGATGGTATGGATAAAATTGAACTGGCAAAAACATATAAATTGTTGGGAGGTGGCGTTGCAGCAGATATGCAACCAATGCCCAAATCGCACCTGGCCATTGTTCCCAATCAAACACATGTGAGCCTGATGAAACAGACCAAAATAATATTTGAGTATTTAGATGCTTTTTTACAATAACCGGGCAAGAGAGTAATGTTAGATTCCCCTTGACAATCACAATAAAAAAAGCGCTGAAAATCAGCGCTTTTAATATTTCGCGGAGAGAGAGGGATTCGAACCCTCGATACCGTTGCCAGTATACAAACTTTCCAGGCTTGCTCTTTCGACCACTCAGACACCTCTCCGGTAAGGCTGCAAAAATATATTTTTTATTGGTAAAAAAAATGCTCCCGGAATAAATCGGGAGCATTTCTAAATAGATTAATCGCTATTAGTCTATAACAGTGATTTTTAACATATTGGTTTTACCTTTAGCTTCGATTGGAATAGCTGCAGTATTGATAATAATATCTCCTTGTTTAACCAGTTTTTTGCTTTTTAAGAATTCGTTCACCTCAATGATAGTGTTATCGGTACTTTCCCACTTATCGTAGTAGAAACCTCTTACACCCCAAAGTAAGCTTACCGCATTTAATAAAGCACGGTTGCTGGTAAAAATAAAGGTTAATGCTTCAGGGCGGTGGCTCGAAATTTCGAAAGCAGTATAACCGCTTAAAGTCATCGAAACAATACCTACTGCATTGGTTTGTTTAGCTAAGAAACAAGCCGAATCGCAAATTGCATCACTTAAGAAAGACTCTGATTTCGGTTTTAAAAATTTATCAGGATTGAAAGGATAATTGTTCTCTTCAATGTTCTGGATAATTTTTTGCATCGTTTCAATAACGATCAATGGAAACTCACCTACAGATGTTTCACCACTTAACATTACCGCATCGGCACCATCTAACACAGAGTTGGCAACGTCATTCACCTCAGCACGTGTAGGGCGAGGCGTAGTAATCATACTCTCTAACATCTGTGTAGCAACAATTACAGGTTTAGAAGCTGCTCTACATTTGGCAACAATCATTTTCTGTAATAATGGCACTTCTTCCATCGGACACTCAACACCCAAATCGCCACGGGCAACCATAATACCATCAGTTGCTGCAATAATCTCATCGATATTTGCGATTGCTTCAGGTTTTTCAATTTTGGCAATTACACGCGCAGATTTACCACGCTCGGCAATTATTTTTTTCAATTCGATAATATCTTCAGCTTTACGCACAAAAGATAAACCAACCCACTCTACATCGTTATCCAATACAAAATCAAGGTTCTCACGGTCTTCTGGTGTTAAAGAAGGAATAGAAACTTTAGTATTTGGCAGGTTTACGCCTTTTCTTGAAGTTAAAATACCACCGTGAACAATCTCGCATACAACTTCATCTTTCAGGTTGGTAGATAAAACTTTCATTTGAAGCTTTCCATCATCCAAAAGGATAATCTCGCCAGCCTGTACATCCTGAGGGAAGTTTTGGTAAGTGATATAAATTCTTTCTTCATTACCAATACATTCGTTGGTGGTAATTACGGTTGTTTTACCGTTGATGAGGTTAATACCACCTTCTTTTACCAAGCCAATACGGATTTTAGGCCCCTGTAAATCGGCAAGGATACCTACATTATAATCGTATTTTTTGTTTAAATCGCGGATGGTATCCAAAACCGCCTGATGATCGGCCTGCGATCCGTGCGAAAAGTTTAGACGGCAAACATCTAAACCTGCGTTAAACATACTATATAATACATCTGGTTTTGCCGATGCAGGCCCTAGTGTGGCTACAATTTTGGTTCTCGAATGAAAAGGTTTCATTTAATTAATTGATTTTAGGATGCGGTTTTAGAAAACGCAATTGTTTATCTAAAATAGACAAACCGCATTAAATTTTATATATTTTGTTTCTTTGTTCTTTGTTTGTAACCGTCAAATATAGTGTATTTTATACACCAAGTATATAATTTTTATATTACCAAATTCTCCTTACTCTTTAACTTAGTCGGATCTATCTTTGCAGCCACCTGTATATCAGGCAGTTTATTTAATCCATTTAACAGATAATCCAAATCTTCCTTATCTATAAATTCTTTAATAATGATGAAGAAATCGACCTTGTTCATCTCCGGAATTAAAAAACCATCGCTACTTCTGTTGCTGATCAGATAATATTCTACCTCGCCTTGCTCTACAAAAAAGTAATATTTAGAGAAACACCAGGCCGGTTCGTCAATATTAAAAAAAATTTCGTGGTCTTCTATCTTTTCAAATTGTGTGTTTAAACGGGTATTAATTTTGTGGCAAAGCACATAGTCTTTTAGGGGTGCAGTAATCGCAATTAGTATAAAATCAAGGTCTAAGGTAAGTTTTAGGTATGTTCTATTCAAAGCGAAATAATTAATTTACAGAACGAAATTAAAAAACTAATTCTATATTCGCTGTGTTATTGAGGTACCAAAATTACGTATCGAAATAAAAACATTTGAAAATTGTAAGAATTTATTTTTCTTTGCACAGAATTATTTAACCATTAAATTATAAAATTATGTCTGATATTGCTTCAAGAGTTAAGGCTATTATCGTAGAAAAACTAGGTGTTGACGAAAGCGAAGTTACGCCAGAGGCTTCATTCACCAACGATTTAGGTGCAGATTCTTTAGATACCGTAGAGTTGATTATGGAATTTGAAAAAGAATTCAATGTAGCTATTCCTGATGATCAGGCTGAAACCATCGGTACTGTTGGTCAAGCAATCGCTTATTTGGAAAAAAACGTTAAATAGAATTACGCTTTTTCAGTATAAATGGAATTAAAAAGAGTAGTAGTAACAGGGTTGGGTGCGCTCACTCCTATAGGCAATAATGTTCCTGATTTTTGGGAAGGATTGACTAACGGGGTGAGTGGCGCTGCTCCTATTAAGGGTTTTGACACTGAAAAGTTCAAGACTAAATTCGCATGTGAGGTTAAAAATTTCAATCCAGAAGACTTTTTGGAGAAAAAAGAGGCCCGCAAGCTAGATCCGTTTGTACAATATGCCCTTGTGGCTACAGATGAGGCTGTGAAGGATGGAGGTTTCGATTTCGAAAAATTAGATACCAACCGAATCGGCGTTATCTGGGGTGCGGGCATAGGTGGATTGAAAACATTTTTGGATGAAATTTCAAATTTTGCCAAAGGTGATGGTACGCCTAGATACAATCCATTTTTTATTCCTAAAATGATTATTGATATTGCTCCAGGGCATATCTCTATCAAATACGGTTTACGTGGACCGAATTTTGCAACTGTTTCGGCATGTGCTTCTTCTACCAACGCCATGATTGATGCATTTAACTATATCCGCCTGGGTATGGCCGATGTAATTATCAGTGGAGGTTCTGAAGCAATCATTAACGAAGCAGGTATGGGTGGTTTTAACGCCATGCATGCATTATCAACCCGTAACGAAGATCCGGCAACCGCATCACGTCCTTTTGATAAAGACCGCGATGGCTTCGTAGCTGGCGAAGGTGCAGGAACCATTATTTTAGAAGAACTTGAACACGCTAAAGCAAGGGGTGCAAAAATTTATGCAGAACTTGTAGGCGGTGGAATGAGTGCTGATGCTAATCACATCACTGCACCACATCCTGAAGGTTTAGGTGCCAGAATGGTAATGACAAATGCACTAAAAGATGCCGGCTTAACACCTGCCGATATAGACTATATCAATGTTCATGGTACTTCTACACCGCTTGGTGATATTAGCGAAACCAAAGCCATTGGTACATTATTTGGCGAAGATGCTTACCGTTTAAACATCAGCTCGACCAAATCAATGACTGGCCACCTTTTAGGAGCTGCCGGAGCTGTTGAAGCAATTGCCGCTATTCTTGCTGTTAAAAATGATATTGTTCCTCCAACAATTAATCACTTTACAGATGATCCTGCATTTGACCCTAAATTGAATTTTACTTTTAACAAAGCGCAAAAACGTACCGTTAGAGCGGCTTTAAGTAATACATTCGGCTTTGGTGGTCATAACGCTTCTGTGATTTTCAAGAAATACGAAGATTAATTTAGCGCAGCTGCCATATAATTTTGTATGCTAATTAAAAATAGATAACTTAGTTAAATATGCTGATTAGCCGTTAATTGTGTTATTTATTTAATGCCGATATTAAAATTATATAAACTTTATCTTTCTCCCGAAAAGGAGTTTGTTAAAAAGCTGAGAAATATTTTAGGCTTTATTCCAGGGAATGTTACGCTATATAAAATGGCGTTCAGGCACCGCTCTGTGGCTAAGGTTTTAAAAAATGGCAGCAGAAGCAGCAATGAACGTCTGGAGTTTTTAGGCGATGCTGTTTTAGGATCGGTAATAGCAGAATTACTTTTTAAACATTATCCGTACAAAGAAGAAGGTTTCTTAACCGAAATGCGTTCTAAAATTGTAAACCGGGCTAACCTGAACCAATTGGCCAAAAAAATTGGTTTTGATAAGCTTATTCAATTCGATCAGCGCTCGGTAAGCATTCAAACCAAGCACAATTCGATGCTCGGCGATGCTTTTGAAGCCATTGTTGGGGCCATTTACATGGATAAAGGCTATAACTTTACCAAAGAGTTTTTGCTTCGCCGCATTGTAAAGCCCCACATCGATATCCATACCCTCGAGCAAACAGAAACCAATTTCAAAAGCAAGCTGATTGAATGGTGCCAGCGCCACGGCAAAGACGTGATGTTTGAACTGGTACAGAATGGTGAAGGCGAAAGTGCCAAATTGTTTACCATCAGCGCCATTGTTGAAGGCGAAAAATATGGTACTGGAAGAGACTATAACAAGAAAAACGCCGAAAAACTAGCTGCAGAAAAGGCTTGCGAGGCACTTAGCATTTAGAAGTTCATCAGTTCACTGGTCATTAGTTCATTGATAACTGCCTATTGCAAACTGTATTAGGGTTAACTGACGCCAAACGAATATCGTCATTGCGAAGCCAGACTTTGCGAGCTGAAGCAATCTTTTGGATTGTATTAACCGACTCCAAACACCCAACTCCAAAATTATTCATCTGGTCCCATTAGTAACTGCAAACCGCTAACTGTAAACTGAACAATGGTTAATCGGTTAAATGTTTAATTGGTTAACTGGACTCTCAACTCCGAACTTTATTCATCTGGCCTCATTAGTAACTGCAAACCGCCAACTGTAAACTATAATGGTTAATCGGTTAATTGCTTAAACTGGTTATGAGTAACTGCAAACCGCAAACTGTACAATGGTTAATCGGTTAATTGCTTAAACTGGTCATGAGTAACTGCAAACGGCACAATGGTTAACAGAACATTTGCCCTATGCCCTATGCTCACAACCGGCTCCCGATTTAAGACTCCAGACTAACGACTCCCACCTACTACTTCCCTTTCCCGAGCGTATCAGTAAATTTCTTTGAAGATTCTTTAATATATTTAATGTAATCGTAGCTATTCCAGTATTGGGCTTTATCAAATTCAGGGCGGCAGTTGAGCATATATTTCTCTAAGGTATCGCCTCTTAATTCTGTATTGTTTTTAATGATACTCTGGTTAAAATATACATCAATCTGCGATTGTTTAATCTCATTATCTGCATAACGGCCAAACCTGCGTGCGTTCTTGGGGTCGCTACCAAATAAATTGTACAGGGCATTTAGCGGACTGAATATAGCCGATAATAAGGTAGTTTTACCACCGTTGTATACTCCTTTATTCTTATATTCCCTTTTAATTTCGGCTAAATCTTGCTGTTTGGTATTACCATAAACGGTTACATCATCAAGTGTGGTACTTGCCCGTACCAGATAAACAATAATATCTTGCTGGCTTTTTACCACCACCCTTTGGTCGATCAGATTCCGTTTTATTACCAAAAGGGTATCGCCAACTTTAGCTTTAAGCTGAAACATCCCAATATCATTACTCCCTACACCAATACCGGTACGCAAATTGGTAATTTCTGATAGCGCAATCCGGATATTCGACCCCTTTTCGATCACCACACCTTTCACAATAAAATCCTGCGCTTTGGCTAATAAGCCTATCGTGGTTAAAAGAATGAGTATGATGATAAATTTAAAATTCTTCATGTTGTATTTAATTGGTACGTTTCAAAGTATCGGTATATTGTTTAGCCGACTCTTTGATGTATTTAACCGCATCGTAATTGTTCCAGTTGCTGGCCATACTGCTGCTGGGATAATAATCAAGCAAAAACTTATCCAGTTCCTTTCCCCTTAATGTGGTATAACTGGTTACCAGGCTTTTATTAAAAAATTTATCGATCTCAATTAAGCTCAGCTCTTTTTTATAATATCGGTTAAATTTACGCGCCCTGGTTGGAGTTTTCCCAAATAACTCGTAAAAAAATGTTAACGGGCTGCCACCAAAGGGATTTAATAAAATTAATGGTGGTTTACCCGCATAAAAAGAGCCGCTATTCTTAAAATCGCGCTTAATATCTTCCATTTCCTGCTTTTTAGTCTGCCCTTTAACCGTTACTTCTTCCAGCATAGTACTACCTCTTACCAGGTAAACTACCAAATCATCGTCTGTTTTAACTACCAGTTTTTGATCGGTTAAATTCCTTTTTTTAACCAATAAGGTATCTCCTACCCTGGCATTGAGCTGAAACAGGCCAATCTCGTTGCTGGTTGCCCCCATCTTATTGTTCAGGTTGGTAATCTCGGCCAGGGCAACCCGCACATTCGAACCTTTTTCAATCACCACACCCTTAAGCATAAAGTTTTGGGCCATACCATTAAAACCTGGTATTAAGCCAATCAGTAAGACAATAAATTTTAAAGACTTCATGGCGTTAAATGAGTTAATTGATTTAGACTTTCCTGGCGATGCACTAATTTAACAGCAGATTGGTTTTGTTGTTTGTTTCCTGCTTTAATTGTTACATCCCAAAGCAAATAAAAATGCTTTCATATCTCTAAGATATTTTTCGTAAAATTAACATTTGTTACACGTTCAAACTGTTAACAAAACGTTAATAACATGAGAAAGCTACTGGGCGGATTTTATTTATTGTACGCAGCAATTGTATTTTTTATACTCATGGTTATGGTGTGCCCCTTCATTATCCTCAGCATGGGCATTTTTAACGAGAAAACCGGTCGCAAGATTTCGTTCTGGTTTTTGAAATTCTGGGCCTGGGGCTTTAGTTTATTAACCTTCCTGTGGTTTACCACCCGGGCCACTCCAATTGACACCGAAAGGGCTTACATTTATGTTGGTAACCACAGTTCGTTTTTAGATGCCGTTGCCATTGTGCTTGGCATTCCGCAGGCTTTTAGTCCGCTGGGGAAAATAGAAATGCTTAAAATACCGGTTTTTGGCTGGATTTATAAACGTTTGGTGGTGATGATTGACCGCAGCAGCCGCGAAAGCCGCGATCATTCGGTAGCTGAATTACGCAAAGACCTGGCAGAGGGGCAATCGATTTTAATTTTCCCTGAAGGAACAATGAATAAAACAGACCAGCCATTGGCTCCTTTTTACGATGGTGCTTTCCGCCTGGCCATAGAAACCCAAACACCCATTTTACCTTTTGCCATACGCAACAGCAGAGCACATTTACCGCGCACCGATCCGCTTTTGTTAAATCCGGGCATTATTAAAACGGTATTTGGCGAAGCCATCGAAGTAAAGGGTTTGGCAGCAGAAGATTTAGAAAAGCTGAAGCAAAAAACATTTGAAGCGATTTTAAAACTATTGGAAAAATAGGCTCATTTTATTAGAAAATGAACACTTCGGTACTTTTGGCCAAAGCAGTCCTGCTGTCCGTTTTATCCCGAATATCCCGATAGCTATCGGGACGGGGATGTCACTCCCATCAGGTTTAAGAGCCAACGTTCTGCACTTTGTAGGAAACAGGTTTGGCCAAAGGCTAAGGCCTTGAAAATTAAACCCGATTGAAGCGGGCACGGAGTGTAACGAAGTAAAGCGTAAAGCGGGACTGCTTAAGCGATGAAAAACTGAACGTTGGTTTTCAAAATATCAGCAGTGTCATATTTTATTTGCAACTATCCACAATTCTAAGGCCCCGGCCATTATTATTTCTGCTTTCAGCTTAAAACCCTATCTTTGCGCATGATAAAATCCATGACAGGATACGGCTTAGCAACAGCCGATTATGCAAATGCGAAGTATAGTGTCGAAATCAAATCGCTCAACAGCAAATTCCTGGAGCTCAATTTAAAATATCCTAAATCTTTCTCCGATAAAGAATTGATCTTGCGCAATGTATGCAGCAAAGATATTGAAAGAGGAAAAGTAAGTTTAAGCATCAATGTAGAACGCAGCAATGGCGAAGTTACAGGAGCTACCATTAATACTGCTTTATTGAGCCACTATTACCAGCAACTGGTTGCCGTTAACAACGAGTTAGGTGCCGATAGCAGCAATTTGCTGCAAACAGCCTTAACTTTCCCTGATGTAATTAGCTATAAGGAAGAAAGTGTTAGCGAAGACGAGTGGAACCACCTTTACAAGATTTTTACTGAGGCCCTGGCCAATTTTAACCAGTTCAGGGAAGATGAAGGTGCCGTTTTAAAGGCCGATTTAGAATTGCGCATTAAAAATATCCTGTCGTACTTTAAATCTGTTGAAGAACTGGAGCCCAAAAGAATTACCGCTATCCGCGATAAATTTAACCAGTTTTTAGAGGATGCGGTGGGTAAGGTTAACATCGACCAGAACCGTTTTGAACAAGAGTTGATCTACTACATTGATAAGATTGACATCACGGAAGAAAAAACACGTTTAAAAAGTCATTGCGACTACTTTTTACAAACGTTAACCAGCAAGGAAGCAAACGGTAAAAAAATGGGCTTTATCTCGCAGGAAATAGGAAGAGAGATTAACACCATGGGTGCTAAGGCTAACGATGCCCAAATGCAACAGTTTGTGGTGGGAATGAAAGAAGAATTAGAAAAGATAAAAGAACAATTACTGAATGTGTTGTAACGTTGGGCGGAAAGCGATAAGCGCTTAACGCCAGACGCCAATCGCAAAACTATTAAAAATGCAAGGCAAATTAATTATATTTTCGGCACCATCAGGAGCAGGTAAAACAACTATTGTACATCATTTATTAAAGAAATTTCCTGAGCTGAGCTTTTCTATTTCTGCAACTACGCGCGAGTTAAGGGGAACTGAAAAACACGAGAACGACTATTATTTTATCAGTAAGGAAGAGTTTTTACATAAAGTAGCCCACCAGGAATTTGTAGAGTTTGAAGAAGTTTACAACGGCACTTTTTATGGCACTTTACGCTCGGAGATCGAACGGATCTGGAACGAAGGTAAACATGTTATTTTCGACATTGATGTTGAAGGAGGTATCCGTTTAAAAAGAAAATACGAAGAAGACGCACTGGCCATTTTTGTTCAGCCACCATCGTTAGAGGTATTAAAAGAGCGTTTAAGCGGCCGCGGAACGGATAGCCCTGAAAAATTACAGGAGCGCTTTGTTAAAGCCGAAAAAGAATTGCTGTATGCCAATAAGTTTGATGTGATTTTAAAGAATTATGATCTGGCAACAGCCTGTGCAGAAGCCGAGCAATTGGTAGGGAATTTCTTGAAGAAATAAATTCCATCATTGCGAACTGCAGCGACGGGAAAAGAGCACAAGGGTGAAGCAATCTTTTTGCAAATTAGATTGCTTCGGCTCGCTCAATCCAGCCTCGCAATGACGGACACAAATACTGAAACATGAAAACTGGTCTCTTCTTCGGTTCCTACAACCCCATCCACACCGGTCATTTAATTATCGCCAACTACATGGCTAACCATACCGAACTGGTTGAGGTTTGGCTGGTGGTTTCACCGCATAACCCGCTAAAGGATAAAAATGGTTTAACCAATATGTACGACCGTTTGGAGATGGCCAAACTGGCAACCGAAAATGCCGAACACATCCGCGTTAGCGATATTGAATTTGCCCTCCCACAGCCCTCATATACCGTTGATACCTTAGCTTACCTGCAGGAAAAATATCCTGAAAAAGAATTTGTACTGATTATGGGAGCTGATAACCTCGTTTCTTTTAAAAAGTGGAAAAACTACGAGGTACTGTTAAAAAACTATCAGATTTATGTGTACCCGAGGCCTGGAGCAAACGTTAAAGAGTGGGAAAACCATCCGGCAATCACTTTTACCCAAACACCTTTAATGGAAATTTCTTCAACCTTTATCCGCAAGGCAATTAAAGCACGAAAGAATGTTCAGTTTTTCCTACCCGATAAGGTAATCGATTTTATTGAAGGTAAGGGAATGTATAAATCTTAAGCACCCAATGCCTTTTTTAAAACCTACTGTATTAAATCGATTACTTGGATTAGTTTTTGTTTAATACGGCTTTGGTTTATTAATTTAGCTGACCTGATACAACAAAACAAGTGAAAAAAAATCTTTTTATACTCATTGCCCTCTGTGGCGCTGCGTTTTCTGGCAGTGCACAACAAAAATCTTATTTAGAAATGTTAGCCAATCAGCCTAAATGGGTCGATTCGGTTTTCAATAAACTAAACCGCCGGGAGCGCATTGCACAGATGTTCTTTGTACGCGCGCACACTAACCTCGGGCAAAAATATACCGATTCGGTTGGCCAGGTGATTAAACGCGAACAGTTGGGCGGGGTAATCTTTTTTCAGGGCGGTCCGGGCCGGCAGGCCATTGCCACCAATGCCTATCAGAAATTAAGCCATGTGCCCTTAATTGTAGCTAATGATGGCGAATGGGGTTTAGGTATGCGCTTAGACAGTACTATTTCTTATCCTTACCAGATGACTCTTGGCGCTATCCAAAACAAGGATCTTTTGTATAAAATGGGCTTAGAGGTGGCCAAAGATTACAAACGCATGGGCATGCAGATGAATTTGGCTCCTGACGCGGACATTAACAACAATCCCAAAAATCCGGTAATTAACTACCGTTCTTTTGGCGAAAATAAATACAATGTAGCAACCAAAGTTGCCGCCTATATGAAAGGCATGCAAGATGGCGGTTTACTAACCACTTTAAAGCACTTTCCGGGCCATGGCGATACCGATGTAGATTCGCACTACGATTTGCCACAACTAACCTTTTCGGCTACCCGGTTAGATACTTTAGAAATGTACCCTTTTAAAGAACTGATTAAACAGGGCGCGTCGGGTGTGATGATTGCCCACATGAATATTCCATCACTTGATAACACACCGAATTTGCCTTCTACCCTTTCTAAACCTATTGTTACCGGCATTTTAAAGCAAAAACTTGGATTTAAAGGTCTGATCATTTCTGATGCAATGGACATGAAAGGTGTGGTTAAATATTTTAAAAACGGCGAAGCCGATTTAATGGGAATTATTGCGGGGAACGATATCCTCGAGCTTTCTGAAAATAGCGATAGGGCCATTAAACTGGTACGTAAAGCGGTTAGACAAGACCGTATAAGCATGAAAGATATCGATGCAAGCGTACGCAAGATATTAACCGCAAAATACTGGGCAGGTTTAGCCAAAAAGGATACCGTGGTAACACAAGGGATAGTTGCTGCCGTTAACCGGAATGCCAGCAATGCATTGGTACAGGAACTTGCCAATGCATCAGTTACGTTATTAAAAGGTAAAGATTACATCAAACGGTTAATACCCATTAGAAGAACTGCTATCATCAGTATTGGTGTACCTTCAGTTACCACTTTCCAGAAAGAAATTGCTAAAGGCTACTATAACTCGGTTTATTATGTTCTGGATAAAGATGCCAATCCAACTCAAATCTCGAACATTGCCCGCGAAATCGGTGCGTTTGATCAGGTTATTGTTGGTATTCATGATAGCCGCTCACGTCCGGCCAATAACATGCCGCTAAATGCCGGCGTAAAGAATTTCATTAAAGAATTATCAGGAAAAAATGCTGTTTTTGCGCTATTTGCTAATCCATACAACCTGGCAGGTTTACCAGGACTGGAAAATAGCAAAGGACTTGTTATAGCTTATCAAAAAGAAGATTACATGCAGGTTTCGGCCGCAGCCGTAATTAATAACAGATTGGTACCAACGGGTAAACTGCCGGTAAGTGTGGCTCCTAATTATAAATTTGGAGAAGGTCTTTAAATAAATTAGTATTAACCACAAAGCCGTAATTAATAACAGATTGGTACCAACGGGTAAACTGCCGGTAAGTGTGGCTCCTAATTATAAATTTGGAGAAGGTCTTTAAATAAATTAGTATTAACCACCAAGGCACGAATAATCGTTCCGTCATTCTGGCGCAGGCCAGAATCTCTCTCTTTTAACGATAAAAGCATTACAGTTAAAATCTCGGATGATGAATCATTCGAGATTTTTCATATAGCCACAGGTTGCATTTGAACTTTAATCTTTGGCCTTTCTGCTTTGGTCTTTAGTCTTTCTGCTTTTTCCAAAACAATTTCCGGCTAAAAGTGATTATCTAATTATAAATCTTAATGTTATGATAGATCCGGAAAACGACAACTATTCCAACGATCCTAACGATGCACTGCGCCGGGAGGATGAGGTAGAAAATATCAACGAAATTAATGGCGACGATACCAGCATTGAGTATGATAAAGATATGCTGGAACAAGCCGATGAAGCTTCAAGACCATCATATGAACTCGATTTGGATGATTTTGAAGATAACGACGATGATTTAGATGATTAAAAAAAACGGCAGATCAAATTTAGCAATTTGATCTGCCGTTTTTTATGCTAAAGCTCTGTAAAACTACTTTGCTTTTGGTTTATACGTCTCAGGATTAACTGCTGTAGTCGTCCATCCCTTTAAAAAAGCGGTTATCTTTTTTACATCGTGACCAACTTTCTTTTTGCCATTCGTGCCTACTTCTTCTGTCTCCAGGTACGAAGAGTTTTCAATGTGCAATACCTTTCCTTTTCCATCCAAAACTAAAAATACCGGAAAACCGAAACGTTGCGGGTAGCCTAAACTGGCTAAAACACTTTCGTTTTTATTTTCGGGGCTGTAATTAACCAGTACGGTTTCGAAGTTATCGTTGATGTATTTTTTCAATGTAGCAGTACTATCAACCAAGTTGTGAAAAGCAATGCACCAGGTGCACCAGTTACCACCAACCTGTAATAAAACATGCTTATTTTCTTTTGCTGCCTTTGCAACCGCTGCTGCAATATCTGCTTTAGCATTGGCCTGAGGATTATAAATATGAACCCCTTCTTTTTTCGCCTGACTAAAAGCCGCTGTTGACACAAACACAGCCACCAGTAGAATGATTATCTTTTTCATGATTTTTTAGAATAATAAAGTAAAAATAAGAAAGCCTACTAATGTAATAGATTATTCGCAAATTCTTTACAGAACGGAAACATTAGATAGTCCATAGTCCATAAGATGGGCCGGTTGCCAGAAAAATAGTTTAATCTCTCGAGCAGTTTTTCCATCTTAACACCTCCATACCAACATTTTCCCTATTTCTTTATCTTTGTCCTTCAATGGATTTTTTAGATCTACATACCCACAAAACAGCAGAGCAGCAGGGTGCCATTAGCATCCAGAGTTTATCGTTAACCAGCGATATATTTCTGGCTATGCCTAAAAAAAAGCCAATTTCTGTGGGACTACATCCCTGGTTCGCCAGGCTCGAAACCCTCGAACTGCAAATGCGTTACCTGGAAGTAGTAGGCAAACAAACTAACGTGAAATTAATTGGTGAGTGTGGCCTGGATAAACTCAGAGGAGAAAATGTAAATAACCAGCTGCTTATTTTAACTGAACAAATTAAGCTTGCCGAACGATTGAATAAGCCATTGATATTGCACTGCGTAAAATGCTTTTCCGAGCTCATTGCGCTAAAAGATCAGCTTCAGGTGAAAGTTCCGATGATTATCCATGGTTTTAACAAAAATGAAGCCTTAGGTAAACAACTACTAAGTAAAGGCTTTCTGCTCTCCTTTGGTACGGCCATATTAAAAAAGGATTCAGGTGCAGCCAAGCTAATCCAGGAAATCGACAACTTCTTTCTCGAAACCGACGATTCAGCCATTTCTATTCAAGAAATTTATGAGGCCGCAGCCAATTTAAAAAAATGTACGGTTGATGAACTTAAAGCTTGTATTTTTGCCAACTGGAAAAAATTGAATTTATTGTAAAATAGCCACGGAGACACTGAAACCACGGAAAAATATCAATTCCATATAAATCGGTTTCTCTTTGGTAAAATGGAAAAGTTATAATGTCTGATGTAACCTGGCTTTCACGCTCCGCCCTTCTTGTAGGTAATGATGGAATAGAAAAACTACAAGCTAAACACGTTTTGGTAATCGGTTTAGGAGGTGTAGGCTCTTTTGCTGCAGAATTTATTTGCCGTTCGGGAATTGGCGAAATGACTATTGTTGATGGTGATGTGGTAGATCCCACCAACAGGAACAGACAACTACCAGCTTTGGCTACCAATCATGGTGTGGGCAAGGCAGAAATTATGCGCGAGCGTTTACAGGCGATTAATCCCGAGCTCAAGCTTCATGTAGTCGATACTTTCCTTACCCCCGAAAAATGCCGGGAGATTTTAGAAGGTAAATTCGATTACATTATGGACTGCATTGATAGTGTAATGCCTAAAATTACCTTGCTATCTACAGCACTGCAGAAAAATATCCCGATTGTAAGTTCAATGGGTGCGGGTGGCAAATTAGATCCGACTAAACTTAGAATTACTTTACTTCCAGAAACCTACCAATGCGTTTTTGCCAGCTATGTACGCAAGCGGCTAAACAAACTTGAAAATGCGGCAAAAATTAAGGCTGTTTTCTCAACAGAGGAAGTGGATAAAAACTCCATGATTATGACCGATGGCAGCAACTTTAAGCGTTCGGCCTATGGCACCATTTCTTACCTTCCTGCAGCATTTGGGGGCGCCTGCGCATCAGTAGTAATCCGCGATTTACTGGGCTTAAAAATTGAAATGTCAGAAAGGCCCGAAAGGATCAGGCGTAAGCCACTGAAGAAAAAGAAAAAAGCTTAAGAGAATAGCATTGTTGAAATCATGATTTCGGGAAGATTTTAAATTGTTGTAAGTTAGGGTATAATAAATATGCTTTTGTATTTAAGCCCGTTATGCAACAAAAAACTAACACACCTGTCGGTTCTGGCATGCTAAATTCCCCTCTTTCAGAGGGGTGTCCGCAGGACGGGGTGTCTGGTATTGTAACTGGAAAATTAATCATTAACGGCATAAGTTTAGCAACAAGCCCAACTAAAGCTCTACCGTGTGAATCCCGGTTAAAAGACAGAGCAAAAGCATTAAGACAAGCCCGAAACTTGCCGGAGGTACTCTTCTGGATGCAGGTAACAAAAAAACGTTTTCATAAGATAGATTTCGACCGGCAACGTGTAATAGGCCCTTACATTGTTGATTTTTACATCAAACAACTTAGCTTAATCATTGAAATTGATGGTTCAAGCCACGACAATAAACAGGTTTATGATAAACGCCGTGAAGATTATTTAATATCGCTGGGATTAAAAGTATATCGGATATCCGTTAGTGATATAATGAAAAAAATGGAGTTTGTAATTATGGGGCTGGAAGAATATCTCATTAAAGAATATGGAATATAACCTTAATTATCAGCAAAAAAAATTAAACACAATTAATAATAGCACTAAACCACCCCGCCCTGCGGGCACCCCTCCACCGGAGGGGAATTGATAAAAGTTATGCCCAAACCACTCAAAATTCTTCAAGCTTCTGCAGGTTCTGGTAAAACATTCAGTTTAACAGCGCATTACCTTACGCTCCTGTTTTCAGGAGAAAATAAATACCGGGAAATTTTAGCAGTTACCTTTACCAACAAGGCTACCGAGGAAATGAAAACCCGGATCCTGGAAGTATTGTTAGGCCTGGCAAAGGGTAATCCGGTAAAAAAAATAGACGATTACCGGCAACTCATATTGCAGGCCTATCCGCAAATCAGCGGCCAGGAACTTCAATTCAAAGCAGATAAAATTTACCGTAAAATCCTGCACGATTACAGCCGTTTCTCTGTCAGTACGATTGATGGTTTTGTGCAAAAAGTAATCCGTGGTTTCGCTTTCGAGCTGGGCCTCAATGCCGATTATAATTTAGAGATGAATTATGATAAAGTTAAAGATGACCTGGTAACTAAACTGGATGAGGCTTTAGACCATAACAAACAACTCTTACAGTGGATAATCGATCTGGCCATTGAGCGGATCAGCGATAATAAAAGCTGGAATTATAAATTTGAGCTTTACAACCTGATTGGTGAGATATTTTCTGAACGTTTCCAGATTTTTGAAGATGCCGTAACTGCGCTGGGTTTAGAAAATCTGGACGAACTTTTCAAAAAATACATCAGCATCACTAAAACCGAAATCAAAAATTTTGAGGAAGAAATTATCCGCATTGCTACCGATGCACATGAAGCCCTGGGCGTAACTGGTGTTGAAAATGAACACCTTAAAGGGAAATCGCGCAGCGCACTCGCTAAAGTCATACTAATTGCACGTGGCGATTTTTCTAAAATTGAGCCACTCTTTAACCTCATTGATGAACCAGAGGAGTGGTTTCAGAAAAACACCAGCTTCCCTGATGCCTACGAAATTGTAAATCCGCTGCTTAAAAAGCTTAAAGATCATTACCAGCAGCATTTACCCAACTATAGCCTGGCCATTGCATTCAACAAGAACCTGTATTATTTAAGGCTGATGCAGGAAATCGCCATCCTTTTAAAAGAATACCGTGCAGAAAATGATAACCTGCTCATCAGCGATGCACAGAAATTAATTTCAGGAATTACCGAAGATGCCGGCGATAATCCCTCATTTATCTGGGAAAAAGTGGGTAATCGGTACCGCAACTTCCTATTCGATGAATTTCAGGATACCTCAACCAGTCAGTGGGGAAGTTTTAAATCACTGCTCACCAATGCCATGGCCACGCCAAGCGAAACGCTGATTGACCACTTGATTGTAGGCGACACCAAACAATCGATCTACCGCTGGCGTAATGGCGATTGGAATATCCTGCACCAACACGCCAGGCGCGATGTAGGCATCGAAAATGTAATGGAAGATAGTTTGGCCGAAAATTACCGGAGTACGGAGAACATCATCACTTTTAATAATTTTCTTTACAGGTCTATCCCACTTGCACTGCAAAATGAATTAAACCAAAACCTGCTCACCAAACCTGATAGCATTTCTTCGTGGTGGGACGCAGAACACTATACCCACATTATTACCGACATTTATGGTAGTTCGACACAGAACTTCGCGCCCAATACGCCAAAAGGAGGCACCATAAAGATTAAAAAATTTGGTAAAGAGCATGCCCCCAACGAGGCGCGTTTTACCGAAACTACTTTCAGGGATATTGCCCTTGATGATATCATTAATGAAATAAAAACACTTCGTGAGCATAACTATGCACTAAAAGACATTGCTATTTTGGTTCGTTCAAACAGTGAAGCCATGCTCACCGTTAGAAAATTAATGGAGCATAAATTGCCTGTTTTATCTGGCGATGCTTTATTGATTTCCAATAACACAGCCATACAACTTATTATCAACACCCTTAAAGTACTCATTGGCTTAGAATCGCAAACAGCTTTATACAAAGCCAACTGCATTGCGCTTTATCATGCTATACAAGAAAAAGAGGTAAATGCTAATCATTACCTTAACCTCAGTAACCGACCATTAAACAGCCTTAACGATGTTTTACCTGCTGCACTTTGCGAAAACTGGCAAAGCTGGTTACAATTGCCCTTACCAGAACTTGTAGAGATCCTGATTGAAAGTTACGATTTAAAAAATCTGGCGGCTAATCTCCCCTATTTACTCGCTTTTAGGGATTTGACCGCGTCTGCCGGCAAACTGGGCGAAAAAGGAATTATTGCTTTCTTAACCTGGTGGGAAGAAGATGGAGTTAAAAAGTCTTTACCCTCGCCAGAAGGTGCTGATGCCATCCAGATCATTACCATACACAAATCGAAAGGACTTGCTTTTAGAGCTGTTTTTGTACCTTTCTGCAATTGGGAAATCAAAGGCAAGGCAAACGGCACTTTTTGGGTTTCATCTGATGAAACCGTTTACAAAGAACTGCGTGGCATTCCACTCAAATACAACGAGGCGCTTGCCGATTCGGCCATTGCCAAAGCCTATTACGAGGAATTGCTTTACAACAACATGGATGCGCTAAATATGCTCTATGTGGCTACTACGCGTTCAAAAGATTACCTCTATATCGCCACAATGGCCAAAAAAGAATTTAAGCTATCCAATATGGGCGATGTCATCAACCTCACTTTCGAGAACGAGTTTGATGAAAATGGGGTGTATGAAATTGTAGATTTTGTTTCAGCTGAAAGCAAAAAGGATGAAGCAAACTTTATTGATCTGCAAAGTTATCCTACCACTACACGCTTATCAGAATTATATATTCCATCAGAAGATAAACACCTACGGCATCTGGTTAATATCGAAAAATCAGGTAGAAAAGGTTCGCTCCTCCACGATATATTAGCCAATGCCAGTACCCAAAAAGAAGTTGAAGATTATATTACCAGTTTGATTTTAGACGGGATTATACAGGAGGATGAAAAGCCAAACCTGCTGACTAAGGCGCTCGAGGTACTCGAAAATACCGATCTAAAGGCGGTTTTAAGCAAAGCCACTGGCAGCATCACCGAGAAAAATATTATTGATGCAAAAGGTAAACTTCACCGTCCCGATCGCATTTTGTTCAATAAAGATGAAGTAATTATTCTGGATTATAAGTTTACACTTACCGAAACCGATAAACACCTGGAGCAGGTAGAAAATTATAAAAAACTGCTTTTGGATATGGGGCACAGTCAGGTTTCGGCCTATTTGTTTTACGCCGTTACCGGCAAATTAAAGTTAGTTTAAATGATTAAGCCATTTTTACAAGAAGTTGTCGAAGATTTAATTGAGCGGTTTGGTACTAACCTCCAGCATTGCGCTATCGTTTTTAACAACAAGCGCCCCGCTGCTTATATGCAGAAATACCTGGCCAATGTTATTCAAAAACCCTTTTTTAGTCCTTCATTTTATACCATACAAGAGTTTTTTGCTGCTGCTACCAACTATAAAATTGCCGATTTTTACCTGCAGTTTTTTACCCTGCATAAAATTTACAATCAACTTTTAGCTGAAGAACAACTGGAGCCTATATCAAGTCATAAATTTTTCCCGCTGGCCAAAATTATTTTAAGCGATTTTACCCAGATAGATAACGACTTGGTTGATGCAGAAAAACTCTACCGCGACCTGGAAGATATTTCAGTAATTAATAAAGATTTCGATTATTTAAGTCCCGAACAATATGAATTTCTAGCGCAATTCTGGACTTCCTACTCAGAAGGGAAACATAAAAAACAGCAGGAGCTTTTTATTAAAATGTGGCGCAGAATGCCCAAACTTTACCATAAGTTTCACGCCACCCTTAAAACTCAGGATTACTTAACCAATGGTTATGTATACCGACACTTGGCTGAAGAAATTGGACAACAAGAAAATTTACCTGTAGATTTTGAAAAAGGGAAGATTATTCTGGTAGGTTTTAATGCGCTTACCCGGGCCGAAGCTAAAATATTTACACAATTACAGGAAGCAGGCAAAGCGCTTTTTTATTTCGATGCAGACGAATATTATTTAAACGATCCTTTACAGGAAGCAGGCTTATTTTTACGCAAAAACCTCAATTTATTGGGATTAAAGAATGAGTTTGAACACAACACCAGCCTGATGAAAACAGAATCACATCAGGTTAATGTTTTTAAAGTTCAGGGACAATCGGCACAGGCCAAAATTTTAAACAATATCCTGGCTGATGATTATTCAGATCAAAAAGAAATTGGCTCTACCGTTGTGGTTCTGGCCGATGAAAGCCTGCTACTACCTGCCCTGCAAACTATCCCTACCAGCTACAACCAAAAAACAATCGAATTAAACGTAACCATGGGTTTTGCCCTGGCTACCTCCAGCATATTCGGTTTGGCCGATTTGTGGTTTGCCAGTCAGCTGGAAATTATACACAACGGTAAAGTGAGTTATAAAAATGTTGAAGCCTTTTTAACACATCCACTCACGGGTTTAAGCCAGAAAATGCGGGATAAAATCCTCACAGCATTGTTAACCGAAAATGAAGTCGAAATTCAGCACGAACGTTTACTGAGGCAAAGTGGTTTGTTTGAAGTTTTTTATAAAAAAATCGACAGTCCCAAAAGTGTAGTACCTTATCTGCTTTCGGTGCTCGATTTTATTTTAACCCGCCTGTCGAATGCCAAAACACTTAAAAAAATCGACGCTGAGCTTTTTGTTAAAACCATTCAGGAACTTAACCGACTGCACGATACCTTTGGCAAACATATCGGCGAAGAAGATATAACCTTTGTCATTTATTTGGTGCAAAAATCGTTGCAAACAATAGCTGTTCCACTTTCAGGCGATCCTTTGAACGGCATACAACTAATGGGTTTATTAGAAACAAGGAACCTGAATTTTGATAAAGTGGTCATTTTAGGCTTTAACGAAGGTATTATCCCCAAATCATCTATTGGCAACAGTTTTATTCCAGATAGCATCCGACGGGTATACGGCCTTCCGGTACTCGAAAACCTCGATGCCATTTCATCTTACATGGTTTACCGCTTAATGCAACGCGCAAAGCAGATCAACTTTGTTTACAATAGCCTCACCGACGAATCTACATCAGGTGAAGTTAGCCGGATTTTAAAACAGCTGGAGTACGAAAGCAGTTTCAGTTTTGCCTACCATGAACTTAATTTAGAAGTAAAAACAGAAGCTTTTAGGGAAGTAAAAATCGAAAAAACCAATAATGTCTTTATCCAGCAAACGCTGCAAAAATACCTCGACAAACAAAAAGTACTTTCACCTTCGGCGTTAACGCAATATATTTCCAATCCGATCGATTTCTTTTTCAACTACATTGCGGGCATTAAAGAGCCGAAAGAAGTTAGCGCAGTGGTTGAAGCCAACGAAATTGGTTCAATTTTGCACAAGGTGATGGAATATTTCTACGAAGATTTGAGAAAAGCAGAAATAACTACCGACAAGATCAAGGAAAAAAGAAAGCAAATTCCTGCTTTAACCCAAAAAGCCTTTAACGCGGTTATGTTTAACCATCCGGATAAGGCTATGGAATACAAAGGCATGCAGAAGGTGATTCTGTCTATAGTTGAGGCCTATGTAAACATCATTTTAAATCAGGACGAAAACCAGGCGCCCTTTAACACCATCAGCTTGGAACAAAAGGTCGAGGCTGAAATCAATTTTCCTTTAAACAACAGAGAAGCGAGTGTTAAAATTTTCGGTTTTATAGACCGTGTGGATGTAAAAGATGGTATAACCAGAATCGTAGATTACAAAACCGGAAGTGACAAACTCACTTTTAAAGATGTTCCCGAACTTTTCAATTCGGATGGTAAAAACATCAATAAAGCGCTGGTGCAAACCCTGCTTTACACATACGCATACGAGCAATTTTCGGGCAAAACCAGGGTAGAGCCAAATCTTTATGTAGTTAAAACCATGGCTGTAGATGGCGTTTGGTTTAAATCAGGCAGACAAACCCTTTCTGGCGAATACCTGGAAGAAATAAAACCAGAATTCTTAGCTGAGCTTAGAAAAAAACTGACTGAACTTTTTGAAGCGCCTTATTTTGTGGCCAGCACGGTAGAGGATAACTACAAATACTCTATTTACAAAACGTTGTTTGGAAAATAATTCGGCTAAAGCAAATAGTGCTTTTTTATTGGCTGTTGGCTGAAGCCAACAGCGATGAACTAGATATGCTAAAAAGTGGATAATTCTTGACTAGTAATTCTTCTTTTCTTTCCATCAGCTAAAGCTGATGGAAAACAATAAAGATAAAATTCGGCTTCATTATCAGTCATTTAGCTCATCTAAAATTCATCGCAGTCAGCTTCAGCTGACTGAAACATTATAATATTTCCATATGGCTTTAGCCAAAAAAACGTATATTGGTTTAGTATAGTCTAAAATATTAAATTATGTCGTATGTAAGAATTTGGGTACACCTGGTGTTCTCAACTAAAAACCGACATCCCTATTTAACCAAGAATATCCGTTACAAAGTCCATAAGCACATTATGGATAACTGTAAAAACAAATCCATTTTTCTTCAATCGATAAATGGATTTACCGATCATTTACACTGCTTAATTTCATTAGGAAAGGATCAGTCTATTTCAAACGTTGCTCAGTTAATTAAAGGAGAATCGTCCTTTTGGATTAACCAAAATAAATTAACTGAAATCCCATTTATGTGGCAAGGCGAATACTATGCAGCTTCAGTAAGCGAATCAAAATTAAATTCGGTTATCAATTATATTAAAAACCAGGAAGCTCATCATTCAAAAAAATCATTTGCCGATGAGGTAAAAGAATTTGAGGATAAATATAAATTTGTATTACAAAAAGATCCCTGATGCTAACCTTAAACTTCACCAAATTCCCTGTATTGGAAACCGAAAGATTAATCCTCCGCGAGCATCAGCTAGCAGATGCCAATAATTTATTCGCCATGCGTACCAATGAAACGGTGATGAAGTATATTGATAGGGAAAGACCAAAAGACCTGTTAGAAATCAAAACATTCATTACCACCTTTAACGAAGGTTTCGAAAATGGCGACAATTTAGCCTGGGTAATTGCCAGAAAAGAAGATCCGGAAAATATGATTGGGTCCATTGGCTATTGGCGCACTGATTTTGCCAACCACAGGGCCGAGATCGGCTACATGCTTCACCCCGACTACTGGCGCAAGGGTATCATTTCAGAAGCATTGAAAAAAACAATTGATTTTGGTTTTCAGGATATGAATCTGCATACCATCAAGGCTAACATCAATGTTGAAAACGACGCTTCCAGGCAAATACTGCTTAAACATGGTTTTGTAAAAGAGGCCCTTTTCAGGCAGGATTATTATTTCAGGGGCCAGTTTTTAGACAGCGAAATTTATGGTTTATTAAATCCAAACCACTAAAAACCAGCTTTTCTCATTTTGGGATACATTTTTTCAAAAAAAATATTTCGGAAAACAAGCAAACCAGCAAGCAATCGATTCTTTTATTGGCGCAAAAGCACAATAATATTTCCCTTATCTGCAATTAGCAAAAATCGCATGTAAAAAACCTCGTAATCAAGTACAATTATTACAAAACACACAGATTATTGCCTTTGGTTTCAAAGCGATTAATAATTATATTTGCCACCGTTATTAAAATTTACAATGAGAGAAATCCAATTTAGAGAAGCACTTCGCGAAGCCATGAGCGAAGAAATGCGTAAAGATGACCGCGTTTTTTTATTAGGTGAAGAAGTAGCAGAATATAACGGTGCATACAAAGTAAGTCAAGGCATGCTTGATGAGTTTGGTGCTAAACGTATTATCGATACACCGATTGCCGAATTAGGTTTCGCTGGTATTGCAACTGGTGCAGCTACTGCTGGCCTTATTCCAATTGTAGAGTTCATGACATTTAACTTCTCTTTAGTTGCAATCGATCAGATTATCAACGGAGCAGCTAAAATCTTATCAATGAGCGGTGGTCAGTTTTCATGCCCTATGGTTTTCCGCGGCCCAACAGGTAACGCAGGCCAGTTAGGTGCACAACACTCTCAAAACTTCGAGAACTGGTATGCTAACACACCAGGTTTAAAAGTGGTAGTTCCGGCTACACCTTACGATGCAAAAGGTTTATTAAAACAGTCTATCATTGATCCGGATCCGGTTATCTTCATGGAATCGGAAGTAATGTACGGTGATAAAGGCGACGTTCCTGCTGAAGAATACTATATCGAAATAGGAAAAGCCAACGTAACCAAGCAAGGTACCGATGTAACAATCGTAACTTTTGGTAAAATGTTAACCCGCGTGGTTAACCCTGCTGTTGAAGAATTAACCAAAGAGGGAATTAATGTAGAAGTAATCGATTTACGTACTGTTCGCCCTATCGATTATGCAACAATCATCGAATCTGTTAAGAAAACAAATCGTTTAGTTGTAGTTGAAGAAGCATGGCCATTGGCTTCAATTTCTTCAGAAATTGCTTTCAACGTACAAAGAAACGCATTCGATTATTTAGATGCACCAGTTTTACGTATCACTTGTGCCGATGTTCCCCTTCCATACTCTCCAACTTTAATTGCAGCAAGCTTACCAAATGCTGAGCGCGTAGTTAAAGCGGTAAAAGAAGTAATGTACGCAACGAAATAAATTGTCATTCTGCAAATAGCGCAGAGTTTCATTAAATATAGAATCCTCCAATTAATTTGGGGGATTTTTTTTGTGCTTAAACCTCACAGGTTTTCGAAACCTGCGAGGTTTTATCTATAAAATTTCAATTACAGCAGTTAGTCCAAACCTTAATTTTTTATCTTCGCTGATAAGAAAAATATCCTCCATGTCTGAATACACAGCCGACCAAACCTTCGAAAAAGCCGATTTTACCTTACGTGCCTTACCAAAAGCAGAATATGAAAACTGTAAATTTATCAATTGCGATTTTTCCGGTTCAGATTTAAGCGGTGTTAAATTTCTCGATTGTCAATTTACCCATTGCAACCTGAGTCTGGCTAATATTACCAAAACAACATTTAACGAGGTAAACTTTAGTGATTGCAAAATGCTGGGGCTAAGGTTCGAAAATTGTAATGATTTTGGTTTAGCATTCAACTTTAGCAATTCAAAACTGGATCATTGTTCTTTCTACAAACTCAAATTAAAAAAGACAACCTTTAAAAATTCGCAACTACACGAAGTTGATTTTTCAGAAACAGACCTGTCTGGTTCAACTTTCGACAACTGCGATTTACTCCATGCTACTTTCGACAGAACGATGTTAGAAAAAGCTGATTTCAGGACAGCTTATAATTTTTCAATCGATCCCGATAACAACCGGATTAAAAAAGCTAAATTCTCGCAATCGGGTCTGGCAGGTCTGCTGCAAAAGTATGATATCTTAATCAGCTGATCATTTATCGGAGATTCTTTGTAATTTCATAGTAAGATAAAGTTATGGAACAGCCAAAACCGGAAAACATCGACCAATACATCGCCAATTTCCCTGCAGCAACCCAGAAGCTGCTACAGCAAGTGCGTGAAACAATTCATCTTGCCGTGCCTGATGCTAAAGAAGTAATCAGTTATGGCATGCCAGCGTTTAAGCAAAAGGGAGTTTTAGTTTACTTTGCAGGTTACGCCAAACATATTGGTTTTTACCCAACAGGTTCGGGCATCGAGGCTTTTAAAAATGAATTTGGCAGTTATAAATGGAGCAAGGGTGCGGTTCAGTCTCCAATAGATCAACCCATGCCTTTGGATCTGATTACGCGTATAACCAAATTTAAAGCGGAACGTGATTTAGAGAAAACGCAAAAAAAGAAGTAAAATACCTTACAAGATACCCTTACATCAGTTTTCTGGAGAATTTACTCACACATTTCGGTGGAAAACTTGATTTTAAAAAGCCTTGATTTCTAAAAATCATAACTAGCTTTGATCTTTTAATTTTTGATATGTTAACCCACCATAAAATAATTGCAGCCGAATTAAAAGTTGCAGAAAAGCAGGTAACTGCTACGATAAATTTGTTAGATGAAGGTGCAACCGTCCCCTTCATTTCCCGTTACCGTAAAGAATTAACCGGCAGTTTAGATGAGGTTGAAGTAGCTGCAATCCGCGACCGCGTTTTACAACTACGCGATCTGGATAAACGCCGCGAAGCCATCTTAAAATCGATGACCGATTTAGGAAAATTAACCCCCGAATTGGAGAAACAGATTAACGAGGCCGAAACCATTTCGCTTTTAGAAGATATTTACTTACCCTACAAGCCTAAGCGTAAAACGCGTGCATCAGTTGCTAAAGAAAAAGGACTGGAGCCACTTGCTTTGCAGATTTTTGATCAGAGCAGTTTCGATCTGGATACTGAAGCTGATAAATTTATTGATACCGAAAAAGGTGTAAATAGTTTAGACGAAGCTTTAGCAGGAGCTAGGGATATTATTGCAGAAATGATTTCTGAAAATGCAGAAGCACGTACCAAAATGCGCACTTACTTCCAGGAAAAAGCAGAATTTAAATCTGAGGTAATCAAAGGAAAAGAAGAAGAAGGCATTAAATATAAGGATTACTTTGAGTGGAATGAGCCCGTTAAAACTGCAGCTTCACACCGTGTGCTGGCTATGCGCCGTGGCGAAAAAGAACTGATTTTACGCTTAGATGCGCTTCCGCCTGCAGAGGATGCTATTGCTTTACTCGAAAACCAGTTTGTCACTGGAAATAACGCTGCGTCCAAACAAGTACAGCAGGCTTTGGAAGATGGCTACAAACGTTTGCTGGAACCAGCCATGGAAACCGAATTACGTGTTTTCACTAAACAAAAAGCTGACGAAGAAGCGATCCGTGTTTTTGCCGAAAATGCGCGTCAGCTGTTATTGGCAGCACCAATGGGACAAAAAAATGTACTCGCCATTGATCCGGGTTTCCGTACGGGTTGTAAAGTGGTTTGTTTAGATAAGCAAGGGCAATTATTAGAAAATACTGCCATTTATCCGCATACCGGGCAAGGAAATGTTAAAAATGCCGAATTCACCATTCAGCAACTTTGCGAAAAATATGATATCGAAGCCATTGCCATTGGTAATGGAACAGCAGGAAGAGAAACAGAAGCTTTTGTTCGGGGCTTAAATTTACCACATATCACCATTGTAATGGTAAATGAAAGCGGTGCATCGATTTATTCTGCCTCTGAAGTAGCGCGCGAAGAATTCCCGACTCAGGATATTACTGTTCGTGGAGCGGTATCTATCGGCCGCCGCTTAATGGACCCTTTGGCAGAACTGGTAAAAATCGACCCAAAATCTATTGGCGTTGGTCAGTATCAACACGATGTAGATCAAAACAAATTGCAGGCCAGCCTGGATGATACTGTAATTAGTGCTGTAAATGCGGTTGGTGTGGAGTTAAATACCGCTTCTAAACAAATTTTAGCTTACGTTTCTGGCTTAGGGCCAGCTTTGGCACAAAATATTGTAGATTACAGAAATACCCATGGTGCTTTTAAAAACCGCGAAAGTCTTAAAAAAGTTCCGCGTTTGGGTGATAAAGCTTACGAGCAGGCAGCGGGTTTCCTGCGCATTCGCAATGCAGAAAATGTATTGGATACCAGCGGGGTACACCCGGAGCGTTATGCTGTGGTAGACAAAATGGCTAAAGACCTTGGAACAACGGTGTCTGCACTGATGAAAGATACCCAGCTACAAAAACAGATAAAGCCGCAACAGTATGTGACCGATGAAATTGGTTTACCTACCCTTAACGACATCTTAAAAGAGCTCGCCAAACCCGGCCGTGATCCACGCGAGCAATTTGAAGCTTTTAGCTTTACAGAAGGGGTTAATGAAATTGCAGATTTAAGAACAGGTATGAAATTGCCGGGTATTGTTACCAACATTACCAATTTTGGTGCCTTTGTTGATATCGGCGTTCACCAGGATGGATTGGTACATACCAGTCAGCTGGCAAACCGTTTTGTAGCCAACCCTAACGATGTGGTAAAAGTGCATCAAAAGGTAGAGGTTACAGTAATGGAAGTTGATGTAGCCCGCAAAAGGATTTCGTTATCGATGAAAACTGAAGCTAGTCCGAAGTCGGAAGTCCGCAGTCGGGAGCATAGAGAGCAAAAATCTAAACAAGACTTTAAAAATAACAATAAGCAAACCTTTAAGCCCCGTAATGAGCCAAAAGACGCCGATGGCGATTTACAGGAAAAATTAGCCAAGCTTAAAGGTATGTTTAAATAGTTCAAGCTGCTAAAATGAGCCTGTCGAAGTATTTTGTAGTCTTCGACAGGCTCATTTTTCTACATCTGCTCTAACTTATCGTTAATCTCTAACCGCTTTCTCGGTAAACTTTCCGGATAATTGGATTGGATAAAGGCAATCATTTTTTCTCTGACATGGCAGCGTAAATCAAAAGCTTTGGAAGAACTCGCGGCACTCATTAAAAAACGCACTTCGATAGTACCATCTTTTGTGCTATCCGTTACCTGTACCACATTCACCCGTTTATCCCAAAAAGGGTTCGAATTTAATAAACGGGTCAGCTCTTCCCGCATGGGCTCAACCGGAATCGTATAATCCAGATAAAGAAAAACAGTACCCAGTAAATCTGCCGAAACCCGGGTCCAGTTTTGAAAAGGTTTTTCGATAAAATAAGTAATTGGTAAAATCAACCTGCGCTGATCCCAGATATTAACCACTACGTAGGTTAGCGTAATTTCCTCGACCTTTCCCCATTCGCCTTCTACAATCAAAACATCATCAATACGAATAGGTTGTGTAAAAGCAATCTGAAAGCCAGCCAATAAGTTTCCCAGCGATTTTTGTGCTGCAAAACCGATAATGATCCCGCCAATACCAACGCCGGTAAGCAAGCCCGCTCCTATTTTACGCATGCTTTCAAAACTCAGCAGAATAATGGCAGCCGTAATCAGAATAATTAAAGAAACTATAAACTTCCGTACAAATTGCAACTGTGTCCTGATTTTGCGCTCTTTCAGGTTATTTTCTTTATTCAGATCATATTTAAAATAAAAATAATCTTCCAGCACGTTGATCGTCCGAACCAGAATCAAAGCAAAGGTGATGGTAAGTGCAATTTCTAAAACCTTTTCTAATGGGATGCGATAAACCAATGGCATTTCCATTAACGATAAAGAAAAATTCAACAGCAATAACGGAATAAACACGCCAACCGGGTAGCATAAATGTTTGATAATGGATTTGATGAAGATAAAATCCCACCAGCGCGATAACAGGATAAAGACTTTATGAATTACAAACTTGATGAAGATTCCTAGCAAAACAGCAAGCAAGCCAATAATGATATTCTTTAGAAACAAGGGGATCGGCGAACCGAATAAATGATCAAGGTACTGCATAAAAAATGGATTGATGAACTTATAAACCGAGCCGCATCAGCACATAAATTAACAGCTGTGCTTACTTTTTGTTTATGCCCGGGTGAGTACGGCAAATCAATAAATTGTATATTTTAGGGATTTATATTTCTAAAAAGAATCAGCAGATGGATTTTTTCAATGCGCAAAGCATATTTTTTACAGTCCTGGAATACAAAATGAGCTATTTAGAGTTCTTTGCGGTAATAACAGGAATTATCTCGGTGATTCTTTCAGCAAAAGCAAGTATCTGGAGCTGGCCTGCCGGAATCGTTAATGTGTTTCTCTCGGCATTCTTATATTATCAAACCCAGCTCTATCCCGATATGTTTCTGATGGTTTTCTTTTTTATTACCAATATTATGGGCTGGTGGCGTTGGGCCAATCCCAAACCCGAAGAAGAGGATAAAAATAAAGAACTTAAAATCAGTTTTATGCCCTTAAAGCAGTTTTTACTTTTACTAATTGTTGGTATTGCCGGCACGTTGCTTATGGGTACTTTGGCCAGGCAGCTGCATAACTGGTTACCATTATTGTTTAATTTACCAAGTGCTTACCCTTTTGTCGATTCGTTTATTTTTGTGATGAGTGTAATCACTACCTTTTTAATGATCCAGAAAAGGGTAGAATGCTGGATTATCTGGCTTTTGATCGATATTGTAGCTACGTATCTCTATTTTCTGAAAGGAATTAAATTTATGGGTATCGAATATTTCATTTTTACCATTATTGCCGGCTTTGCATTGTGGAATTGGATTAAGGAATACAGGAGTTACAGCAAAATCACATGAAAAGAGGTTTAGTAATCGGCAAATTTATGCCCATCCACAATGGGCATATTGCCTTAATCAATTTCGCTGCAGCACAATGTGATGAACTGATTGTATCAATGAGTTTTACCCCTCACGATCCTATTCCTGCTGAGCTTCGTTTTGGCTGGATTATGGAAATTTTTAAAGATCAACCGCATATTAAACCCGCCATTATTGTCGATGATTTTGATAATGAAGCGCTTCCCTTGATCGAAAGAACAAAGCTCTGGGCATTAAGAATGCGCGAAGTTTATCCGAAAATTGATATCCTTTTCAGTTCAGAAGATTATGGAGCACCTTTTGCGATGAATATGGCCGCCCAACATATTTTATTTGATCAGCAGCGAAGTGCAATTCCGGTTTCGGCCACACTCATCAGAAATGCCCCTTTTAAACATTGGCCATATATTCCTGATGTAGTTAAACCTTATTTTGTGAAAAAAGTGTGCCTCTACGGACCTGAAAGTACGGGCAAATCAACTTTGGCCGAAAAAATGGCGAAGCATTACCGCACTGTGTTTGTTCCTGAAGTGGCGCGGGAACTCATTACCTCGAACGACATTACCATTAATGACATCATTAAAATTGGCCAGGCACAAACTGGCCGGGTGAGGGAAAAAGTTAGTATTGCCAATAAAATCGTTTTTTGCGATACCGATCTGATCACTACAAAAATTTATGCGCAGTATTATTTAAACCAGGTTCCCGATATCCTGAATAAACTTGAAAACGAAATCAGTTACGATTTATACTTCCTGCTGGATATTGATGTAGCATGGGTGGCCGATCATCTTCGCGATTTTGGAGACCGGCGACTGGAAATGTTCAACTTATTTAAATCAGAACTCGAAAAACGTGGAATTAACTATATCCTGATCAGTGGAGGTTATGAAGAACGCGAAGAAAAGATCATAAAAATTATAGATGATATGTTGATGTAAAGCAAATAAGTAGAAATCCTGACCGATTTTCAAAAGACTTCATGTTTAAGCTTACTGTCGAAGAATGGTTAAACTTGAAGTCGCAATTTGCGACTTCAAGTTGGGGTGGTAGAAGAAAACTTCCTTATGTTTTACCGAACATGGTATCCCGATGCTCTCGAGTGTATTGAGTAGCAAACAAGCTAGGTCATTATTGCAATAAAAATTTTTCTCTTCAACTATTTGATAATAAAAGTATTCTATCTATCTTTGCAGTCCCAATTTTAATGGGAATAATAAATTGTTTAATAAATTAAATACAAGCAAGTGAATACGTTAAGTTACAAAACTGTCTCGGCCAATGCTAAAACTGTAAACAAACAGTGGATTGTTGTTGATGCGGAAGGCGAGATTTTGGGGCGCTTGTCATCGAAGATCGCTATGATCATCCGTGGTAAAAACAAGCCTGAGTACACCCCACACGTAGATTGCGGAGATAACGTAATTGTTATCAATGCAGACAAGGTTAAATTGACAGGAAACAAATTCAGCGAAAAGCAATATGTTTCTTACACTGGTTATCCAGGTGGTCAACGTTTTATCTCTCCAAAAGAGTTAATGGCGAAACACCCTCAACGTGTAATCGAGAAAGCGGTACGTGGTATGTTACCGAAAACTAAATTGGGTAAAAAATTATACACCAATCTTTTTGTGTATGCTGGTGCAAACCACCCTCATGCAGCTCAATCTCCAAAAACCATTAAACTTTAAGAAATGTCAGTTACTAACACTTCAGGAAGAAGAAAAACAGCTGTTGCACGTATCTACTTAAAAGATGGTGCCGGAGCAATTACCGTTAACGGTAAAGATCACAAAGAATATTTCCCTACTTTACCTTTACAATATATCGTAAACCAAAGTTTAGAAGTTGCTGAACTTACTGGTCGTTATGATATCACTGTAAACGTACAAGGCGGTGGAGTAAAAGGACAAGCAGAAGCTGTTCGTTTAGCTATTGCTAAAGCGATTGTTGAACTAGATGCGGAGAAAAAACCTGCATTACGTGCTAAAGGCCTAATGACGCGTGATATGCGTATGGTTGAGCGTAAGAAACCAGGACGTGCTAAAGCTCGTAAGAAATTCCAATTCAGTAAACGTTAATCACAGGAGGCAAAGACAATGGCAAGAACAACTTATCAAGACTTATTGGATGCAGGTGTACACTTTGGTCACCTTACCCGTAAATGGAATCCAAAAATGGCTCCTTACATTTTCATGGAGCGTAATGGAATTCACATTATAGATTTAAATAAAACTTTAACTAAAACTGAAGAAGCTGCGGCTGCGATTAAACAAATCGTAAAATCAGGACGTAAAGTTTTATTTGTATCAACAAAAAAACAAGCTAAAGGAATCGTAGCTGAGCAAGCTAAAAAAGTAAACATGCCTTTCGTAACCGAGCGTTGGTTAGGTGGTATGTTAACTAACTTTGCTACTGTTCGTAAGTCAATCAAAAAGATGTCTAACATCGATAAAATGACTAAAGACGGTACTTATGCTATCCTTTCTAAAAAAGAGCGTTTAATGATCCAACGTGAGCGTATTAAATTAGAATCACTTTTAGGTGGTATTGCTGATTTAAACCGTTTACCTGCAGCTTTATTCTTAATTGATGTTAAGAAAGAGCACATCGCGGTAACTGAAGCGTTAAAATTAAACATCCCTACTTTTGCGATGGTTGATACTAACTCTGATCCTTCTAACATCGATTTCCCAATCCCTGCGAATGATGATGCTACAAAATCTATCTCTTTAATTACTGATGTAATTATCAAAGCGATTGAAGAAGGTTTAGAAGAGCGTAAACGCGAAAAAGATGATGAAGCAGAAAAAGAAGCAGTAGCTGCTAAAGCTGCAGCTGATGCGCCTGAAGCTAAAGAGCCAAGACGTAAAAAAGCTGCTGAAGCTGAGGTTGAAGCCTCTTCATCAGAAGAAACTAAAACAGAAGAATAGTAATATTTTTTAATTGCAGGTTACTGGTTTCAGGTTTTAAGTTGGCTTAACATGAGTTTAACTTAGCGCTTGTAACTTGTAACCTGTAGTTGTTATAACAAGATTGTAAATTTTAAAAAAGGAAATAAAATGTCTACAGTACAAATTTCTGCAGCAGATGTAAACAAATTGCGTCAACAAACTGGCGCTGGTATGATGGATTGCAAAAAAGCTTTAGTTGAAGCTAATGGTGATTTCGAAGCAGCTGTTGATTTATTGCGCAAAAAAGGTCAAAAAGTATCTGCCGCTCGTTCTGGTAATGCTACTTCTGAAGGTTTAGTATCAATCGCTGTTTCAGCAGACGGTACAAATGGTAAATTAGTTGCTTTAGCTTGCGAAACTGAGCCAGTTTCTAAAGTTGAAGATTTCCGTAACTTAGCTCAGGCTGTTTTAGCTGCTGCGGTTGCCAACAATCCAGCTAATGCTGAAGAATTATCAGCAATTACTTTAGAAGACGGACGTACAGTTGCCGAAACTATCACTGAATTAACCGGTAAAATCGGCGAGAAAATCGTTATCCAAGAGTATGCAAATATCTCTGGCGAAAAAATCGTTTCTTATATCCACTCTAACGGCAAAATGGGCGTTTTAGTAGTATTCGAAGGTGCTAACGGCGTAGATATTACTGAAGCTGGTAAAGATGTTGCGATGCAAATTGCTGCAATGAACCCGGTTGCTGTTGATAAAGAAGGTGTTGATCCTGCTACTATCGAGCGTGAAATCGAGATTGCTAAAGATGTTATCCGTCAGGAAGGTAAACCAGAAGAAATGGTTGAAAAAATCGCTGCTGGTAAATTAAACAAATTCTACAAAGACAGCACTTTATTAAACCAGGAGTTTGTTAAAGATAGCTCTGTAGATGTTCGTAAATTCTTAGACAACACTGTTAAAGGATTAACTGTATCTGCTTTCAAACGTGTACAATTAGGTGCATAAGCACTAAAAAACATATTAATAAGAGCTCCAAGAAATTGGGGCTTTTTTTTTGATATAAGATTTTTAGAGTTGTCAACTTTAATGGCCAGTTTGCTAAAAAGTTGACAACTCTTATTCATCTCCTATTTCCTCAAGGCAGTATAAGTGCCTACTTCTTTGCCCGAATCATCAATCATGCTTGCCACCAGCTTATTTTTATCTGCCTTAATTTTAGTAATGGTTCTTGTTCCTTTTTGAGGGCCGCCACCTATAATTAACGGATAGTGATTTAAGTTTTTATCTGGCTGATGCACCATGTATTTGTGGGTATGTCCGCTTAGTACCAAATCTACCTTTCCCTGGTTTAATAAAGGTTCAAACAATTCAGTACAATGTTTTGGCCCGTGGGCATCGCCCGAATAACGTGGCGGAATATGCATCAATACAACACGGAAAGGTGCTTTTTTAAATTCTTTTGAATTGATTTCCGTTTTAAGCCACTCTGCCTGTTGAATGCGGTAATCGTCAAAGTTTACAATGCCTGCATAAACCGGATGCGCATCTTCCTTGTCTTCGCCGGTATCGATAATTACAAAACGTACAGGGCCCAAGGTAAAAGCCGTATGACCAACATGCATGTAATATTGCGCAAACTCACGCGCAAATTTACCACGTGTTTCGTGGTTGCCCCTAACGTAGATAAAAGGTGTATTTTTAGCAAAATTATCTACACAGGGTTGCAACATGTGGTCGATAATCTGTTTTTCATCCGTTTGGTAATCAAAAATATCACCATTAAAGAAAACAAAATCCTGCTGGGCGGCCGGCACAAGTCCTAACAAATGTGGAATAGACTCAGGTCGATCGTGGATATCGTTCATCATCACAAACGATACCTCTTCTTTAGCCTGATTGGCATTTAAAAACGATTCAACATTGCTGCTTACCGTTTCGCCGTAAGTTAATTTGTAAGGCTGAAAATCTTTAATTTCTTTAGAAACGATTTTATAATAATACTTTGTTCCGGGTTTTAAATGATTAAGCGTTACTGCATTTAACTTGCTATTGGCCTGCATTAAGCCCAATTCGGCTTTGCCATAAGCTTTCTGATTTAACTGATCGGCCTGCTCACCAAACTCAACCCAGCCTGCCGCATTTTTGTTGGTTAACCACAAAATCGTCATCGAGTTATTAAAATTGGTTTGCAGGTAAGGCCCAACTGCAATTTTAAATGCATCTTCCCTTTCAGTAACATTTGCAATAGCTGCACCAGGAGCAACCAGCGTTGCAGCACTCAAAGTAAGTCCGGCCTTTAGAAAGTTCCTTCTATTAGACTGATTTTCATTCATTTGATTAGTTTATCTTATTAACCAAATATATCGTTACAATATTTAACTTTGATTGTGTAAGCTTAAATTTACTCAAACGTTTGTTATGTCTAAGATCATCCCCAATACTTCCTATTATAATAACGATACACAAATAACCGGTCAGGAAATTGAAATCAGCAACGCTGAAATCGTTGCAATCAGACCGGCAAATACAAAGGGCGATGGCCAGTCGATTACGGTACCTGGCTTTATAGATTTACAGATTTATGGTTCAGGTGGCCGCCTGTTCTCAGCCGATCCAACAATCGAATCGTTAACCCTTATGGAAGATGATTTACTCAAAAAAGGAACTACCGGTTTTCTGGCCTGCCTGGCTACCAATACTCCTGAAATTTTTAATGCCTGCATCGAAACTGTTAAAGCGCATCGGGCCTCAGCAAAAAACTGTCTGGGCTTGCATTTAGAAGGCCCGTTTTTAAATCCAAAGCGTTTAGGGGCACATGTTCCCGCATTTGTTCGCAAGGCCTCTTTAGATGAAATCAAACAGTTGCTCGATTTTGGTGATGGCGTAGTTAAGATGATGACCATTGCCCCCGAGCTTCAGGATGATGAGGTAATACAATACCTACTTGATAATGGCGTGGTAGTATCTTTAGGCCATAGTAACGCTACTTTCGAAGAAGCTACATCTGCCTACAATAAAGGTATACAAACCACCACACATCTTTTTAATGCCATGAGCCCGATTCATCACCGTGAGCCTGGTATTCCCACTGCGGTTTTTAACCACAATAAGGCAATGGCCAGCATTATTGCCGATGGCCAGCATGTAGATTTTGAGGTGATTAAGTTTGCGCAAAAATTATTAAAAGACCGCTTGTTTCTTATTACAGATGCAGTTACCGCATGTGCCACAGGCCCCTACCAACATATACAAAAAGGAAATAAATATGTAATGCCTGATGGTACGCTTTCCGGTTCCTCCTTAACAATGCTCGAAGCCGTTATAAATTGCGTAACTCAATGCGGGATCGATTTAAATGATGCACTGAAAATGGCCACACTTTACCCTGCCAAATTAATCGGTATAGAGCACTTAACAGCTAAAATAGAAGTGGGTGAAGCTGCTAATTTACTCGTACTTAATGATGCGCTCGAACTAAAAGAAGTGATATTTAAAGGAGAAAAAATTTCTATTTAAATATTTACATCAATTGTTGAAAAGCATAGCGAGGTATTAAAAAATTGTTAATATTTTTGGGGTCATGAAATACAAACGCATCCTACTAAAGCTTAGCGGAGAATCGCTAATGGGCGACAAACAATACGGCATTGATAATGAGCGCGTTAAACAATACGCAGAAGATATTAAAGCTGTACACGATAAAGGTTTAGAAATCGCAATCGTAATTGGTGGAGGAAACATTTTTAGAGGTTTAAGTGCCGAAAAAAGCGGGATGGACAGAGCACAGGCCGATTATATGGGTATGTTAGCTACTGTAATCAACTCAATGGCCTTACAAGATGCCTTAGAAAAAGTGGACATTAAAACACGCTTACTTACAGCGATTAAAATGGAACAAATTTGTGAGCCGTTTATCCGCAGAAGAGCTGTTCGCCACCTTGAAAAAGGACGTGTAGTTATTTTTGGTGCCGGTACAGGTAACCCTTACTTTACCACCGATTCTGCTGCTGCATTACGCGCAATAGAAATTAAAGCCGATGTGGTATTAAAAGGAACCCGAGTAGATGGCATTTATACTGCCGATCCGGAGAAAGATCCCGCAGCAACAAAATTTGAAGAAATTTCTTTCAGAGAAGTGTATGATAAGGGGCTTAATGTTATGGACATGACCGCTTTTACGCTTTGTGAAGAAAACCAGTTGCCAATTATTGTGTTTGATATGAATAAACATGGTAACTTCATGAAAATTGCCAGTGGTGAACCAATTGGTACTCTGGTTAAATAAGCATTTTAGAAAAAACAAATTGTAGAAATACACACAATTATGAACGAACTCATACAATTACAATTAATGGATGCCCAGTCTTCAATGGATAAAGCCATTGATCATTGCGAAGCTGAATTAACTAAAATTAGAGCTGGTAAGGCATCAGCAGGAATGCTTGATGGCATTTTCGTTGATTATTATGGCGCTTCGACTGCTTTAGCACAGGTGGCCAGCATCAATACCCCTGATGCCAGAACAATTGTGATCCAGCCATGGGAAAAATCGCTTTTAACGGTAATCGAAAAAGCGATACAGGTTGCCAACATTGGTATTAACCCACAAAATGATGGTATTGTAATCCGTTTGGTTGTTCCACCACTAACCGAAGAGCGTAGAAAGGAACTGGTTAAAAAAGTGAAAGAGGAAGCTGAAAGAGGCCGTATCACCGTACGTAACATCCGTAAAGATGCCAATACCAAAATTCAAAAATTAAAAGGAGAAGGCGTATCTGACGACGAAATCAAAACCGGTGAAGGCGAAGTTCAGAAATTAACTGATGCGTATATCATTAAAGTAGATAAACACGCCGAAGCAAAAGAAAAAGACGTAATGACAGTTTAATCTATTTAAACAACAATAAAAAAGGGAACGGACTAAAAATCGGTTCCCTTTTTTGTTGAAATTACTTCTTTGCGCTCGACGGCCTTACATTTAACGTAGTAGGAAGCGAAATTTGCGTATTTCCGGCATTTTGCCCTGCTTTTTTAAGTTTGTTAAGCAAAACCTTCATAATGTTCTCTGCAATAGCTTCAAGAGGCTGTGCGATCGCCGTAACAGGTGGCTCGCAGAATTCCAAAATCTCAAAATCATCAAACGATACCACGGCCAGGTCTTTATGAATCCGGATTCCCGATTTTCTAAAGGTCCTTAAACCATCTAAACAGATATAGTTGGCTGCAAAAATTACTGCATCGAGCTGCTTTTCGGCTTTAAAAAAGCTAATCATCTCCTGAATCGAATCTTCAGATCCCGTATATTTGATTTTCTTTACAACAGCTGGTAGCTTGTGTTTTTCAATTGCTGTTTCGTAGCCCGCTAAGCGATCAACCATTTGTAGTTGCTGTGTATCAATAGTAACAAAAGCTATATTTTTATAACCATTGTTAATCAGGTGCTCAGTTGCATCAAACGTGCTTTTCTGGTTATCAATAATTACATAATCAGTTTTTACCTCCTGTACGTAGCGGTCAAATAAAACTACCGGCGCATCGGTTTGGATTAGTTTTTTCACTTCATCTTCCAAACCTTCTGGCAAGGCCATAATGTAACCATCAACATGACGGTCTTCAAAAATCTGAAGCAACTCTATGGCTTTTTCCGTATCGTTACGCGTACTGCTAAAAAGAATTTTATAACCCAGATTCGATGCAATTTCATCGATATGGCGGGCTATACCCGAAAAAAACGGCTCAGAAATATCATCAACCAAAAAGCCAATAATTTTTGTTTTACCCGTTCGTAAACTTGTGGCAAGTGCATTTGGCTGATAGTTTAGCTCCGCAACCAGATCGAGAACTTTCTTGGTAAGGGCTTCACTAATATTTTTTTCACGCGCCTTTCCATTAATTACAAATGATACCGTGGTAATGGAAATATTTAATTGTTTGGCTATATCTTTTATTGAAACGCGTTTCTTCATCACAGTGCTTAGTCGTTTTGAATAATTTAAGCTGGTAATATAACAATAATCTGTAAAGTTTGTCAGCTAAACCAGCCGCACTAAACAAAAAAAAGAGCAACCTATCCAGGATTGCTCGATTAACTAACTTATTATTCATAAAAAATGCTGTTGGGGAAGGAGTCGAACCTTCAAGGGGTAGTTAGCTACAGTTCAAAAAATTAATTTGTGGTCAACCCAATAAACTGCGTTTGTCCCATTATTCCCCACCACCGAGACAAGGAGGCGTGTCTGCCAATTTCACCACCCAACATTCAAAAGTTAACAGTTTTCAATTTGTAGTTTCGAATTTTAAACTCTTAACCGTAAATTGTCAACTGAACTGGCTGTAGGGGAAGGAATCGAACCTTCAAGGAGTGGTTAGTACCGAAACCGGTATATTCCCATTATTCTCCGCCACCGAGACAAGGAGGTGTGTCTGCCTGTTTCACCACCCTACAGTATGTTCAGCAATTTTGAAAGAACGTTTCCTTTTTGTTAATTGCTTGATACAAATGTAAAGGAACAACCAATACCTTGCAAATATTTTAAACATTTAATTTTATTTTTATAATATTGATAAATATTCGTAAATTCGCTTATCATAATTCAAAAATATGCTTAAAAAAGACAATTCCAATTTAGAAATTGACAACCTCGATATCGATATATTGAAACAATTGATGCAGGATGCCACTAAACCCTATACAGAAATAGCTAAAGATTTGATCGTTTCGGGCGGTACCATACACGTGCGGATGAAGAAGTTACAGGAAATGGGCATTATTAAAGGCTCTCATTTAATCATCGATCCGCAAAAGGCCGGCTACGATATTTGTGCCTTTTTGGGTATTTATCTCGAGAAGGGAATTCAGTATAAAGATGCGGTTGCGCAGCTCAGCAAAATTAAGGAGGTGGTAGAATTGCACTATACTACAGGTGCCTACAGTATGTTCGCTAAAATTATCTGCAGAGATACCAATCACCTGCGTCATGTTTTAAATGAAGAAATACAGGCAGTGAACGGCATTCAGCGTACAGAGACTTTAATCTCGTTAGAAGAGAGTATTAAAAGACAAATTGAGTTAGGATAAGAGCAAAGCAAAAGCAAAAAAAATTCATTAAGGTAAAATGATATTATATGCCTTCTATAATAAAATGCTTTTAGTTATGCTCGACTATGATTAGGAAATGAACGTTCAGCGGGATTTCGGAAACAGTAGTCCCGTTATTCGCTATAGCCCCGAATTGCAATCGGGGGCTGCCGCTACTACCGGGTTTAGCAACAAAAGTCTGTGCAATAAAGGGCAAATTATCTATTCTCCCCCTCGACTATGCCTTGGGAGACAAAAAAGAAAAGATAACATTATTTTAGCAACTGGTAAGCAACCAGCGCAGCAACATAAGCCATAGCAGTCATATAAACTAACTGAATAACCGGCCATTTCCAGCCTTTGGTTTCGCGGTAAACAATGGCCACGGTACTCATGCATTGCATGGCAAAAGCGTAAAACAGCATTAACGAAATACCGGTTGCAAAAGAGTAAACCGGCAACCCCGTACGGCTGTTAACCGAAGCGGCCATGCGCGCTCTTATGGTCGTGGTGTCCTCATCGCCCCCATCAACACTGTAAATGGTTGCCATAGTACCTACAAAGGCTTCACGGGCGGCAAAAGAGGTAATTAAGCCTATACCAATCTTCCAATCGTAACCCAGTGGACGAATTACAGGCTCAATCCAGTGACCGAGCACACCCACATAAGAATTTTCGAGCTTTTCGGTAGCTTCTAAAACCTTAATGTGATCGGTATTTTTTGTGGTATCGGCCAGCGCCGCAGCATATTTCTTTTCTATATTTTCGAAACGATCTCCGGGCCCGTAAGCAGCCATTACCCAAAGAATAACCGAAATGGCAATAATTACTTTACCCGCTTCAAAAACAAAGGTTTTCGATTTCTCATACATGGTAAAAAGTACGTTCTTCCACCTTGGCATGCGGTAAACAGGCAGCTCCATAATAAAATACGACCTTTCTTTGGTTTTGATGATGAATTTCATCACCCAGGCCACCAGTACCGCAGCCAGAATACCAACCAGATACATGACCATTAACGCTAAACCTTGCAGGTTAAAAATACCCAATACGTGCTTTTGCGGAATAATCAAAGATATAATCAGGATATATACCGGTAACCGGGCCGAACAGCTAACCAAAGGGGTTACCATAATGGTTATCATCCGGTCTTTCCAGTTTTCGATATTCCGGGCAGCCATAATTGATGGTACAGCGCAAGCTAGGCCCCCAATCATAGGCACTACCGATTTTCCGTTAAGGCCTACCTTACTCATGATTTTATCCATCATAAAGGTAACCCGGGCCATGTAACCCGTATCTTCTAAAATGGATATAAAGGCAAAAAGAATGGCAATTTGCGGGATAAAAACAAAAATACCCCCTAAACCTGCAATAACGCCATCCAATAATAAGTCGGTAAGCATACCTGCAGGCAAATATTCGTGACCGAGCTCAGTAATAAAACCAAAGCCGCTTTCAATCCAATCCATCGGGTAGGATGACCAGGCGAAGATGGCATTGAAAATTACAAACAGAATGAATAAGAATATGGCAAAACCCCAAACTTTATGGGTAAGTACAGTATCGAGTTTGTCGCTGAATGAAAACTTTTTCTCGGTGCCTTTATCCACCACCACATCAGCCAGTATAGTGCTTAAATGCTTATAACGTGCAATGGTTTCAGCAGCCTGTATTTTGGCCGACTCGAAATGGTTCGATTGCTCTATTTCCTCAATTTCTTCCTGCTCTTTTTCGGTAAAGAAAGTTAAATGCTCATGCTGGTGTAAAACCTGCAGGGCATAATAATCGTTATCAGAATTCAGCTTCGTTTTGATAGCATTAATTGCCTCAGGGGCAAGAAAATTTAAATCAACTTCCTGAAGCTGGGTAGCTATTTTAGTGGTATTGGCAATTGCGTTTTTAAGCTTATCGATCCCGATATTGTTCCGTGCAGAGATAGAAACTACCTGAATGCCTAATTTTTCGGCCAGTTTATCGAGATTAATCTCAATGCCCTGTTTGGCAGAAAGATCGATCATGTTTAAAGCCAAAATCATTGGGATGCCAAGATCAGCCACCTGCGAATACAAAAGCATGTTTCGCTTAAGATTGGATGCATCGGTAACCAATACAATTACATCGGGATGGCTATTGTTTTTTTGATCGGCCAGTACCTGAAAAACAATGCTTTCGTCAGCACTTTTGGGGTAAAGACTATAAGTTCCGGGTAAATCGATAATTTCGGCATCTTTACCGACTGAAAGTTTGGTAAAACCTGTTTTTTTATCGACTGTAATGCCTGGAAAATTACCTATTTTCTGATTTAAACCCGTTAAACGGTTAAATAACGTAGACTTACCTGTATTGGGATTACCAACTAATGCAACTTTAATATCCAAACCCAACTTATTTATTGAATGATAACCACATCAGCCTCGCTTTTACGTAAACAAAGCTGATAACCCGCAACACGAATGGCCATTGGATCGCCAAGAGGGGCAAAACGCTCAACCTCTACAACTTCGCCCGGCAAGCAGCCCATCTCCATCAGCTTTACAGACATATCTAAATCTGTAAAAGCTACAATTGTTCCTTTTTCTCCAACTTTTAAGTGCGAAAGTTTCATCTGCGTTTATTTTATTTCATTAGCCAGATGGGGCCTAACGGGTTCATGTGCTAAATTGGGCGCAAGTTAACCTTTCTTTAGATTTATTCCAAATAACAACGCTTTTACATTCAGAAAATAATTGATGGTTTTACGGTATCATGATTAATTTCTTTGACGGCCTCCACCAAAGCCACCACCGCCACCACGGTTTCTACCGCCGCCGCCTTCTTCGTTACCACGTATCCGGTTTCTGCCACCCATCCGGTTAAGCGAATAGGTAAACGAAAACATGAAATAACGTTGCAAAACATTGTAGCTTTCATCGCGAATGGTATTGTTGTTAGCCGTCCGGCTTACCCCCTGGTTTTCGTTCAGCAAATCGTTTACCGAAGCTTTGAAAGTACCACGGTTTTTGAAAAACTGCTTGCTTAAATACGAGTTTACCAGCGTAAAATGCGTATCGAATCCCTCGCCTCTGCCCGTATTCTGGTTGTAATCAGCATCAACAGACCAGCGGATATCGCCCGGAAACATATAACTTACACTGATATTGGGGCTGAAGGTATAATAGCGGGTATTGGAATTGGGCTGAACCGAATAGGTAGCCCGGTTAACCGAACCATTAACCCCGGCGGTTAAATCGAGTTTATCCAGGTTAGAAACCAACCTGTAGCCATTGCTGATTGACCAACTGTTGGTTATATTTTTTAAGCTGTTGGTAAAGTTTACATCGCGGTTATAACTTCCGCCAACATTGATGTGAAAATTAAGCTTATTATCGGCCATAAGTGGTAAACTTAACGATGACGACAGTGAACCTGAATAAACACCATTAACATTTACCGGTGTTACGGCCAGTTTACCCTGATCTTTTCCACTTTGAATTAGGCTGGTACTGTTTGCAATCTGGTTAGCGGTTTGCGCAAGATTAAGGTTAACAAACAGCGACCTGTTTTTACCTACGGTAAAGGTATTGTAGGCAATACGTAAGGTGTTGTTAAATTCAGGCTTTAAATCGGGGTTACCCACCGGAATACTTTGTGTATTGGTATTGTTCTGGATGGGTTGCAACTGCTGTATGGTAGGCTGGGTGGTACTACCACGGTAATTGAGCACCAAACGTTTGCTATTGCTAAAATTATACCTGAACATGGCAGAAGGCGTATAGTTGAAAACGTTTTGTTTTAATGTAAATCCTTGCGTAATGTTGTTGTTTTTACGGTCGGTATTTTGAACGGCCATCCCAACATTCCAGTTATATTTTTTAGCCATCTTGTTAAAGCTAAAACCAGCCGCATTGGTTAAAATGGTATTTTCATACGAATTACTAAAGGTTTGATCCAATAAATCGTACTGAAGCGTAGCGGGATTAAAATTATAGGTAAAACGGTCGGAAGTATTGTGATTATACCCATTCTGATAGTGAAACTCTAAACTAAGCGTCTTATCTAAGGGCTCGGTATATACCAACCGGGTGTTCTGATTAAGCGATTCACTTTCCTGATCGTTAAACTGGTTAATTACTTTTTGTGTAATTATCCCACCTTCATCACGGTTCTCGGGGTTATTGTTGTAATTATTAGCATCGTTATTGTTAATGCTGGTATTGAAATTTAGCGATAAAGTTCGCCCCCTGCGCATAAACTTCTTACGTAGTAAAATATTATTGCTGATAGACGGCGCAGTATTGTGGTTACTTAATGTCTGCGATCCATTTGTTTTGTAAGTATTGTAATCGCGATTGTAAAAACTACTGTTTAAGCTCTCATTATCGGTATAGCTTAAATTGGGCTCTATCTTAAGTGAGGTTAATGAATCGAGCTTGGTATCGACCATAAAATTTAAACGGTGATTTAAACGATCGGAAGTATTGGTTTGGTTATTATTGAAAACCGTTGTTACATTACCTAAAAGATTTTGGGTAACGCTGTTTCTTAAAATCAGATTGTCAGATTTATTGACAAAATAGCTCATGCTGATTTCGGTTTGATCGGCATATTCATCAGAGAAGTTAAATCCGCCGGCCTTGGTATCAGTAATTCCACTGCGGCCACCATTTCCTCCGCTGTTACCACCACCTAAACCACCGCCAAAGTTTTGTTTATTTACGTTGTTAAACTGGGCAATCACACTTAATCTTTTATCCTGCTTAAAATGGTTGATATTGGTATTTACATCATAACGGTCGTTAGAGCCGTAACCTGCAGAAGTGTTGCCAAAATAGCCGTTCTTTCGATCTTTTTTGGTGGTGATGTTGATGATTTTGGTCCTCGATCCGTCATCAATTCCGGTAAACTGCGCCTGATCTGAAAGCTCGTCGATAATCTGAATTTTTTCGACCATATCTGCCGGCAGGTTTTTGGTTGCCAGTAAGGGATCGTTTCCAAAAAACAGCTTTCCATCTACTTTAACTTTAGTAATGGTTTCGCCCTGGGCTTTTACTGTACCCGATTTATCGACCTCTACCCCAGGTAATTTTTTTAATAAATCTTCTACTACAGCATTTTCCACTACTTTAAAAGAGCCTGCATTAAACTCAAGGGTATCTTTTTTCACTACAATTGGTGGCACTTCTGCTTTGATATCAACAGTTTGAAGCTCGATTGCACCACCTTCTAAAACAATATCGCCTAAGCTCACATCTGGTTTTTCGGCCGTAATGGTAAAATCTTTTGTGGTATTTTTTAATCCTAAAAATGCGGCATATACCCGGTACTGACCTGGTTTCAGGTCTTTGAAAAGAAACTTTCCATCTTCGGTAGTACTCATAGCACCAACCATACTCGAATCGCTTAAATTCTTTACCGCCAATGAGGCATAATCAATTGGTTTTTTATCTTTTGACTGGAGTACCCTGCCGCTCACCGAGCCGGTTTTCTGTGCGTAAATAAAGGAAGAACATAGTAAAAGAAGTAGCGTAAAGATTAGTCTCATTCGGTTAGTTTGGTTTTTATAACATAGAGACTGACAGTGGGTTTAAAGGTTTATTTTAGTTTAAGTAACAAATGGAATACACATTAAAGTGCGCTAATAATTATATAAGCGTAACCTGAGCCAGATCAACACCCAGCCCCTTCAAAGAAGCATGGGTAAGCTTATCCATCGATGCACCGCCAAAGTGAATTGTTTTAATGGCACGATAATATTTATTGGTAAGTGCGAAGGTTGACCGGAAAGAACAATTAATTAATGTTGCTCCTTTGAAACTGGTTTCATTAAGCGCAGCATTGTGGAACAGCACATTTGCGAAAGTCTGATCATCGAGACAGAGCCCACGCAGATCAGAATAATCAAAATCTACTCCCTCAAAGCCGCAGTTCTGAAATATTGTTTCGCGAAGGTCGGTTTTGCTGAATTTTACATTTGAGAGTTTAGTGTTACTGAATTTTGCCTTAGCCAGGTCTAATGCATAAAACCTGGTATTGATTAAAATTGTGCTGCTGAATTCTGCGTTCTGTAGATTTGTTGCAGATAGATTGCAATCAGTTAGGTTTGCTCTCAGAAATACAGCCTCGTGTGCATTGCTACCCTTAAATGTACTGCCCGTAATGTCGGCATCAGTAAAATCTGATCCTGCCAGATTACTTCCATTAAAGATTAGCCCATGAGCATTAATACCTGAAAAGTCGGTTTTGGCAAGTTCTGTTCCACTAAAATTGGTTAAAAGCTGGGCTTGCCAGGCTCCAGGAATGTTTTCTTCCAAAGCTACCTTTTCCTCAATTGGCGTACTGCTTTCAGTAAAGGAAAAGTTTTCTGAAAAATAGTTGAGGTCTACCTCCAAAATCTTGGCAAGCTGATTTAAAGTTATAACATCTGGAAGAGATTCACCACGCTCCCATTTTCCAACTGCCTGAGGGCTTACAAACACCTGCGCTGCAAGTCCGGCTTGCGAGATATTAACTTTCTTTCTTGCTGAGGCAATTTTACTGCCAATCATTTTTGTATCCATAGTATTGTCTTTTATCTTTTTCGACATGACAAAGTTAGCCGGACTAACAGCAATACTCCTAATATCGAACCCCTACCAATCGTTGTAATTTAGCTACTTTTAGTTGCTATTTGACAATCGAAGGTTGTATTGAGTTTAACGGCGGCCAAACCGACAGATCTTCCCGGCACAAAAAAGGCCCGGAAAAACCAGGCCTTTAAATTATGATTTGAAATGCTCTACATTCTCATGCGTCGGCCTTCGCCACCCTGACCAGGCATTTGCATATCGCCACTCATGGTACGACCGCCAATACGGGTTAACGAATAAGTAAACGAGAACATGTAGTAACGTTTTAAAACATTATAATTTAAATCGGTAATTGAAGTGCCCGAAGTAGTTCTGGAAATACCTGTATTTTGATTCAATGCATCATTTACAGAGAATTTAAAGGTGGCCCTGTTTTTAAAGAACTGACGGCTGATATATGGGTTAAGAATAGTGTATTCCTGATTATACAAATCGCCGCCACCAAAATTCCTGAAATAATCAATATCCATAGCCAGCCTGATATTTGCCGGCAACACATAACTTACATTAAAGCTTGGGTTAATGGTATAATATTGGGTATTTGCCGATTGCTGTGCCGAAAAGGTTGAGTTGGTATAGCTACCGGTTATACCACCGGTTAAATCAAACTTATCTACATTGGTAACCAGTTTATAGCCATTAGATATGGTATAGCTATTGGTAACGTTTTTAACCAGTTGGGTACTTGCATTAGGCGCAATAAAGTTTACATTTCTACTATACGAACCATTACCCGAAATATTTAAGGTAAGCTTACGCTCAGGCATTAAAGGTAAAGACCAGGTAGCATTGGCATTACCGGAATAAACACCATTAACGTTAATATAACTCACCTGCTGAAGACCGCCAGCTATTGGAACAACTGTATTACCAATACTGTTAAAAGTTTGCGTAAGGTTTAAACCTGCAAAGAAGAAACGGCCACTTTCGATATTGAAATTATTGAAGTTAATTCTTAACTGGTTATTAAAAGATGGCTTCAATTCCGGATTACCTACATAACGGGTTTGCGAATTGGTATTATCTGGTATGGGCTGAATCTGATCAATACTTGGCTGAGTAGTAGAACCACGATAATTGATAAATAATCGTTTACGGTTACTGAAATTATACCTGAACTGTGCCGAAGGTGTAATGTTAATGAAATTCTGTGTACGTTTTAAACCTGTTGTTAAATTGGTATTTATCCTGTTGGTTTGCTGTGCTGCTACACCGATATTCCAATTGTATTTTTTCTCTGTTGTAGTAAAGCTAAAACCAGCTGCATTGGTTAAAGTACGGTTGTTATAAATATTCGAAAATGTATTATCTACCAAATCGAACTGCTGGGTAAGAGGATTAAAGTTATATACGTCACGCTGCGAATCGCTGTTCGAATAACCGTTCTGATAATTAAACTCTACGCTTAAGGTTTTGTTTAAAGGCTCGGTATATACCAACCTCGTGGTATTATTTATAGCATGGCTATTGGTATTGTTTAACTGGTTGGTTAACGAATCTCGCTTTACACCGTTTTCAGTAATATGGTCTAATCTATAGTTTTGGTTGGTACCATCATTATCATTAATACTGGTATTTACATTAAGCGATAAGGTACGGCCCCTACGTTTAAAACTCTTACGGATTAACAAATTGTTGGTAACGGCAGGAGTAGCAGCAGTAGTTGTATTTTCCTGACTACCGTCTGTTATACTCGTTACATAATTTCTGTAATACTTGGTTAAACTGTTGCCATCAGTTTCAGTATAGGTTACGTTTGGTTGAATTTTAATAGATAATGAAGGATCTATCTTCGTATCAACCATAAAATTAAACCGGTGATTGGTACGATCCGTTGTATTATTTAAATTCTGTGTAACGTCAGTCGTAACCCCTCCAAAAAGATTTTGAATGTGTGAATCCTGGATAATATCGGCAGTCGATTTATTGAAGAAATAACTGGCCTGGAATTGTGTTCCATCTTTGTAAGTATCGGCAAAGTTTAAACCTGCAGCATTGGTTGTGGTAATACCACCGCCGCCACCGCCAGAGTTACCTCCTCCTCCACCGCCACCAAAACCGCCACGGCCGCCACCTCCACCAAATCCATTACCTAAACCTCCGCCCTGGCCAAAGTTCTGTTTATTTACGTTGTTAAACTGACCAATAAAACTAATCTGACGGTCATCATCAAACTTGTTTACATTTAAACTGGCATCATAACGGTCGTTAGAACCGTAACCTATTGTACTGTTACCAAAATAGCCATGTTTCATGCCGTTTTTAGTGGTAATGTTCAGAATCTTATTTCGGGTTCCATCGTCAATACCGGTAAACTGTGCCTGCTCTGAAAGCTCGTCAATTACCTGGATTTTATCAACCATATCTGCTGGTAAATTTTTGGTAGCCAATAAGGGATCGTTACCAAAAAACTCTTTTCCATCAACCTTTACTTTGGTAACGGTTTCACCTTGTGCCTTGATGCTTCCGTCTTTTGCAACCTCAACACCCGGTACTTTTTGCAATAAATCTTCAACTACCGCATTTTCACGTACTTTGATTGATTTGGCATCAAATTCTAAAGTATCCTTTTTTACGACAATCGGAATGGTAGCGGTAACATTAACGTCTTTTAAATCAACGCCATCATCACTCATGGCAATTTCGCCGGCGTTTACTGCCGCTTTAGCCACTTCTACGTCTTTGGTTGCCGTTTTTAAACCTAAAAAGGCTGCATAAATCCGGTATTTTCCCGGAGCAATAGCTTTGAAGCTAAATGATCCATCGGGATTGGTTTGGCCAGAGGCTACCACACTCGAATCTTTTAAACTCTTAATTGCTATGGTAGCAAAGTCGACAGGCTTTTTATCTTTTGCGTTAACTACTTTACCACTTATGGCACCGGTATTTTGGGCCTGAGCAAGATATCCACAAAATAGGAGAACAATAAAAATTGCCCTCTGAACGTTCTTTTTCATCAAAAAAATTTAGGTCTTAAATACAAAACTAAGCTATCAGACTAGGTAAAAGCTTAAAGGTTTGTTAAGGAGTGTTAAAAGCTTGGTAACATTTTAAATACAGCAAATATACTGTACATCAAATCTAAAAAGGGGAAGGCGATTTGATAATGTTATTTTTGATGCGAAGGGTAACTTCTATAGTATACTTTAGGGCAGTTACAATTCTTTTTAAAAATGCCACAGCCGCTTAAACCGATGGTTAAAATAATGCAGATAATACTAACTTTCGTGTTTTTCATTGAAATTTAATTTATGGAGCAGTACATAACTGAAAACGGCCATTAACGAACCTAATATATCACAGGCAAAATCCCACCATTCGGCAGAGCGATAGGTAAAAACTTTCCATTGCAACATTTCTATTGCGCCACCAATAAGGGCATTAATCAGGAGTATTTTAAAAATTGTTAATGTTCTGAAAGCGAAAGTATGCTGATATCTTATTTTCCCATAAAAGAGCAGCACCGATAAAACAAAGAAAAAACCCAGGTGGGTCATTTTATCAAAGCCTTCAAAGAAAAATCCCGAACCTGAGGAGTCGGGCATCCTGATATTACAAAGCACTAAAATAACAACGGTCCAGATAATGGCCCATATTTGTCTTTTTAGTGCTTTGTACAAAATATGACGAATTAAGCGCCTACTAATTCCTGGTAAGCAGCAGCAGTAAGCAAGCCTTCTACTTCTGAAGCATCTGCTAAAGATACTTTTACCATCCAGCCATCACCATAAGGATCAGAGTTAACCAGCTCCGGATTATCATTTAATTCGGCATTAACTTCCAATACTGTTCCGGTAACCGGCATATATAAATCAGATACAGTTTTAACGGCCTCAACAGTACCGAAAACTTCTTCTTTAGCTACTTCATTACCTACAGTGTTGATATCAACATAAACGATATCGCCCAATTCGCGTTGTGCAAAATCAGTTACGCCAATATAAGCTTCGTTACCTTCAACTCTAACCCACTCGTGGTCTTTAGTGTACTTTAATTCTGATGGAAAATTCATTATTCTATATGTTTTGAAAATAAGTTATTTATTTTTTAATCTCCGTAAGCCAACATACCAAAGCAAATATTTAAATATTTGGTACTGTTTGCGCTTCAAAAATACAATTTAGTTTATCCATTCGCAATGGCTGAAAAATTAACTTATCAGAAAAGTTGAATGTTGCCGTTAGTGCAGCCGATTAATATTAAACTCAGAAATAATACGTATATTGAAATGTAAATTAACCCTCAATATGAAACCTTCCATTATTTATACCCTAAAAGTATGCCTCGGCACCTTGCTCGTTGCTGTTCCGCTTACTATGGCTATCGGATTTACCTATATCGGCTTGATCATGCTGATCAAACCAGCAAATTACAATTTCACGTTTAACATTCCTTTTAATCATGTATTTATCTTTGTGGGGATTATTGCGATATTTATTACACTTAGTAGCTACCTGACAGAAAAATTGGGTTATAAAAGATTTATTAACGACAGGCCTATAGCGCATTCTATTGTGATCTTTCTATTTTATCTGGTTGCAAGCAAAAGTATCTTCTTCATGGATTTCGACCATATTTTATTCAGTTACACTCCAATGTTCATCACTGCCTATGTGTTTAGCAAAATATCATCTGTACCAGTTAAGCATTATTTTTGGAACCTGTCAAATGAAAAGCACGATAATCACTTAAAGCCTTCAAGTGATCAATAGCATTTCGCCATCTGCAGCTAATCTAACTGCCAAAAAAGCCTCAGTTATCAAAAAGTAACTGAGGCTTTTTGATGTAATGGAAATAGATTAATTCAATGTAAACCTTAAACTAAAACCAAAATTACTGAACGAAGTATTAAAGGTTTGCGAGGTATAAGGTTTGGTAATGTTCGAATCGTAAAACAACTTGATATTAAACTTCTGGTTTAACACATAATCTACACTTGGCCTAAGCGTAATATTTTTCGCTCCTGATGAAACTTCAGCTTCGGTAATATCGGCGCGGTAAATAACCGTTTTATTATCGCGAATGGATACATCGAGTTTAAAATCCATGTTGTTATCCATTTTTAAACTCTTAAACCAGCCAAACGGGAAACGGAATTTATTGGTCCGGTAACCCAGGCCTAACACCATATTGTTTTCTGATAGCTGGGCCAACTGGCTGTTCGATAAACTTAAGCCTAACAAACGTGAGCGGTTTAACTCAAAAGAAGCTGTCAGGTTATTTTTAAACCTGGTATCAACCCCAACCAGTGGTGCAAAATATTCGGAGATGGTTACCTGTGCAAACTGATATTGTGGCAAAAAGTTATTGTTTACATCCCTGCTGCTCACAGCACCATTAGTTTCCTGATAACGCAATAATGAGTTATAGCCATTAATGTTGTAAGCAGAGCGGTATCCATGTCTGATATCAACCGACGAAAATTTATCGGCAATAAAAGGAATGCGCGTTAAACCGCTGTAGGTTAAGTTCCAGTTTGGAAGCGGAATTTTAGGGAAAGAATTCATTTTAACCTTACCGGCATCTTTACCAGCGTAAGCAGCCATAAAGGCTGAAATAATTACATCCTGGCTCTCTTTGCTATAACCATCGGCAAAGCCTCCGTTATTACCAGAAGAATTTGGATTTTGTGCACCCAATCTTCTCGAAATCACACTGCGGTTATTCATAAACTGCTGGAACAGGCCAGAAACCCTGGTGGCATTATTTTCTTTAAATGCAGTACCCAAAGCAATGTAAGAAATGCTGTAATCGCCGGTAGTAATTGCGCTCAGATTTTCGAACGATGATACGCTGGCAACATACCTGAAATTGGTCGAGAAATTGCGGGTTTGTGCCTTGTTTGCTTTCAAGGTAATCCGTAAATCTTTAAATGGTTCTACCTGACCGGTTAACTGTAAATCTTCGCGAAGCGTATTTACATATAACTGGGTTTGCAAAGTATCGGTAGTTAACCAACCATTGTTTAAAGCCATTTCGCGTATATCGCGCTGACTACCAAAAGCAAAGCCTAAACCAGGTGCTCCTGTGGCATTATCGATACCAAAATATCTGGTGGTTGGCAAATAACCAGGCAAGAAAATACCCTTGGTTTGCACAAAGCTGGCATTAACATTTTTTACACTGGTTAAAAGGTTGATGAAAAAATTCTTCGCCTTATTTCCGTTATCATCGTTACCGGCATTACGGATAAAGCCAAATTTATTGTACAGCGTAGTTAAGTTTAATGTTGGATTAACCTGTACGGTACGGCTGTTTTGTACGGTATTACCTAAATTGATATTTGGATCGCGCAGGGTTGCCAAAGGCTCGGTTTGCCAGTTAAAGTTGGTTCCGTAACGGGTTTTAACGGTAATCCAGTTTAAGCCCGGAATCTTGTCAATCGGCAAGTTATAGGTAACGTTTAAATTGTGGTTATAATCGGTTGTACGGCCTAAACGTTTTAAGTTTTCCCAAACGGTATCGCGTTTTAAACCTTCAATTCTACCGTCCGGTTCATCAATAATTGAGTAGTTGGTGGCATTAAAATCTAACTGTAATGAACGGGTAAGGTTCCAGGCAATACCATAAACCCTGCTCATGGTAAAGTTTTTATTAAAAGTGGTTCCGTAGCCGGTTTGGTAAACACCCAAAGTATTGTTCGGGTCGTTATTTCTTAATGTATTTTCAGCATATAAACGGTCTACGTCAATCCTGAAGTTAATGGCACTTGGGAAAATACTGAAATTAAAATCTTTCAATAATGCCAGCATGTTCGATTTTATAATCTTTTCGAATGGCGCTATGGTTTTGGCTTCTCTCGAATAACTGTATTGCAATGACGCCCTGTAAGTATTCTGAATACTGCTCTGATTAATAAAATCGCGGTGATTATACTGGGTATAAGCATAACTCGCCGAGAAGTTTTCGATATCCCATAACCTTACAGGCTTGCTGTTATTGGTACGCTCTTTTCGAACATTGGTAAAGTTAATCCCCCTTCTGATGGTATAATCCTGGGCAAAATTTAAAATCGAATCTTTTTGCTCTTTAGTCGACCGGTCTAAAGCATTTTTAAGTTCAATATCCGGCGTTCTTGGATTATACTGCGGTGTTGATACCTGTTTAGAATAACTTACAAACATGGGGATTTTAACACCCGATTTTTGTGGCAGGAATTTTCCGAGTTCCATCGCCGACGATACATCAAGCAATACATTATCGGCACGGTTACGCTCGCTTACTTTCGAATCAATTGAACCGAAACCAATAGTAGATTTGCTACCTGAAATATTTACGTCGGCAAAATCGGCCAGTTTCAGGTTTAACCTTCCGGTAGCTGCCCATCCACCTTTTTCATCAAATTCGGTTAACCGTAGCTCATTAAACCAAACCAGGGCATTTTTATCCTGTCCGTCGTCATTACCTACATCGTTAGCCAAACGCAAAGGATTTTTAATACCCACCATGTAAACGCGAACTTTACTCATATCGGGCTGTCCTTTAACCACAATGGTTCTCGCACCATCAGTATAAGTAAATGGTACGTTTATTGGCCACGGTTGTCCGTTAGCTTGTTTAGCCACGTTACGGGCAAGTTTAGCATTTTGGAAAAGTGTTAAATCGATATCCATCCTATTGGCTTCAGGCCAAATGGCATCCGGATCGCTGGTGCCTGGTGTGGTTACCTTTAATGGCATAACATATTCGTAATAGTTATCCTGATTATCAGTTCCGATCCTTAAAAAGGCAGCCACATCACCATCATTTAACAACTGATTGTTAACAGCCTCGGCATGCACAAACATTTCTAAGTGTTTATAAGACCTGAAATCGCTATAAGCAGTTTTAAATGCTGCACGGCCATAACCATCTCTTAACGATTTTACGGTTACCGACAATGATTGTTCATTTAGTCGGGTATCGCCGCGGTAGTTGCTGTAATCGCGCTCGCGCAGAATGCCCGGAGGGGTAACATAAGGAATAGGTGAACGTTTACCGTTTTCTTCGATGTTTACAGTGGATACCTCAATTGTTGAATTATCAGGGGTTAAAGCTGGTAATGCCGGATCGACAATTACCTGAGCAGCCTGGTTGGATGCATTATATTCGCGCCATTCGCCACGGATTAACTGCAATTTTGCAAAACGCATTACCGCTGTATCGGCGAAGTTAGTCATAAACATCCTGAAGAAACGAATGGATTTAAAATCCTGAATACCGCCAACTTTTTGCTGGTACTGCCCAATTGGAATCCGGAACTGGTACCAGGTTACTGCCTGGGTATTACCATTCGCCAATCTAACCTGCGAGGTTACTTTATCGGTAATAAAATTCTGGCCTACATTTAAATCGCCCGGACGTATAGAAACTTTGTACTGGAAATACTCATCACTTTGCGTCATGTTATTATCGCGGTTGATATCCTCACCATCAGGCAAAGAGGTCGAAGCCGAATTTTCCAATCCAAGTTCGGCCTGCGATTGCTGCGAAGTTTTTGAGTTGCCTTCAGTACCGTTATATCTTTCGTAGCGCTTTAAAATTCCGGCATTAATCTGATCTAAAGCCGGACCTCTGAAATAAGCATAGTTATCTGAAGCCGGGTCGGCATCTAATGTGGCGGCTGCGTTAGCATTTAATTGCGATTTAATTTGATTAATTTCGGCAGCGAATTTTGTTTTCTCATCTGCATCTGATAAACCATCTAAACCAACATCCTGTGCTTTACGCGAATCGGGATTGTTATCAAAAGCCTGCACCACGGGTTGTAGTTTGGGTACACGACCCCAAACGGTTTCATCATATTTAGTCGGATCGTTCGTAGCAGGCAAACCGTTCTCTAACGATTTTCTGCCATCTTTCAGAATATCTTCCGAAATGTTTCCAAGGTTGAAATAGATATCACCCCCGCTTGAATTTGGTTTGTAGATAAAAGGATCCATCATCCAAAGCTCAATAAAGCCCACGTTTAAGGCTTCGAAATCGTTGGTTTCGATTTTCCGCTGAAAACCTGCCCAGTTATTTTGTGGTTGCAGTAATGATCCATCAGGTTTAAAGCCAGTAGTACGGAAGTTGTACGGCCCCCTAACGGTTGGATAGTAGGCCACATCGAAGGTGGTAATATTCAATGCCTGTCCGGTTGCCGTTTCTTTGAATGGAAAAACCTCCTGCTCGATTACTTCCCTAACATAGTGGTTAGAAAGTTCGGCCCGGTTATTTCTGATATTAGCAGGCGTTGTTGAAGCAGCAGAATTGTAAAAAGTCGGGTCGATATTATAAAAGGCTACCCTTGCCCGGTTGTAACCATACGAAAGATCGTTAGACCGGTCGTACTCCTGGAATAACTGCGGCGTACCGGACAATTGCCACGCAATGGCGCTTTTTAAATCGATAACCGAACGCGATGCTTCAAAATCATCCAGATAACTCACCCCGTTTTTACTACCGGCAAAATTCAGCGCCCTCGGGTGACCCGGAATTAGTTGCGCGAACTCGCCATAAAAAGTAACACTTGATGGTGCTTTGGTAGAGATAAGCGGAATTTTATCAACCAGTTTGGTTAAAAACCGTGACGGTGAACTATAGTTGATATCGGCCCCCCAAATGGTATTCGAAATGGGTTCTTCGCCTATATTTACCTTTTGCGTAAGCGGCTTTTCGGTCAGGTTCATAATGGTACCACCCAAATTCAGTTTGTTGTTTACGCGATAATCTAAACGCGTACCAAAAAGCGAACGTTGCTGTAAACCAAAGAGCTCATTATTCTCAGTTGTAATGCGAATAGGCTGTCCGGAAATCAAAAGTGCCTGGTTAATTACGCTCACGCGACCACCCTGATAATCTACAGTAAAATCTACCCCTTCGGTTAAAGGCATGGTACCTGCAAACACCTTTACCGATCCTTCTGGAACGTTGATGGCATTTAAACTAAATTCAGAAGAAATATCAGACTGGTAATTAACTTTAATGACGTAACGGTTCTGGTTTTGGAACAATTGTTTGGCAATGGTTTGTGTCGAATCGTAAAGCGCCGTAAAAGTATATTTATCAATCAAAGCCTGCTCGCTTGGCAAAAATCTTGCGGCTAAATCCTTTCCAAAAGGTTCAATTACCGGGAATATAATTCTTCCGTTTGCCGGGTCGATGGTAATATAGCCGGTGTTGGTATTGGTTACCAGTGAGGTTTGACCGTTACTGCCGGTTCCGAATAAGCTAGGCGTATTGGCATTGCTGGCAGTAGAATAAGCACCAAAAGCGTTATTTGCCGCCACAAAATCGAAAACTCCATCGGGTTTACGTTCATTTTGCTGGTTTAAACGATCAAACTCGGTTAAGGCAATCCATTGTTTATTGGCTGTATTCTGGCCCTCAGTCATTACCGGATTATCAACACCGGTTTGGTTGTCGATACGGTAAATATCCAGTTTAAAATTCTGACTGCTGATCTGATACCCACCTATTGAATAGATGTTTTTCATCATCAAATCCCAGGTTGGCAGCGAAATTTTGTTGGTTTCGTTCTTTAATAATTTGGTATAAAGTACTTTTGGGTTAGCAGCATCGAAAGGCACATCGGTAGAAAACTCACCCACCTGATACTCTACTCCATTATAAGTATAACGGTAGGCAACTGTTAAAACTTCATCAGCATTGAGCGGATTATTTAACGATAAATAGCCTAATTGCGGCTGAAAGGTAAATTCTCTTTCGGTTAATCTCCTTGCGTAGGTTAATTTGGCAAAGTTATCGGTACCGGCCATGTAGGGTGGACTTGACTGGAAGAAAGAAATAACCGCGTTAGAATTGGTTTGCCTGATGGCGCCACCCTGATAAGCATTTATTTGCGCCAGCAAGTTGTTCGATTGCTGTGCAAAACCTGTAGCCGTAGTTCCTGCAGGTAAACCAGAGGTACCTCCGGTAATTAGGTTGTTGTATGGTGTATTTTCACCCAAATCCAGTAAACCCAAAACATCTCGCGAATCGGCAGTATTACCGGCCTTATTGGTAATCCATACCTCAATTTTAGTAATCTGGATCGGTGATGTAATAATCGGGGCGTTGGCCAGGTTTTTATTGTAATTATTTCTGAAATACTGCGAAAGGAAATAGTGCTTATTGGCCTCGTAGCTATCGATATTTACTGTCGTGGTATTTTGCTGCGCCCCATTGGTAATTTTAATTTCGCGCGATTCGGATTTTTGTTGCGTGTAAACACTTGTTACATTTAAACGCCCGAATTTTAGCTGGGTTTTAATACCAAAAAGGGCCTGTGTACCCGTAATTAAAGAAGTATTTAAAGGCAAACTTACGTTACCGGCTTCAATTTTCTGGATAATGTCATCCTTGCCACCGGTATAATCGAGTTTAATCTGGTTTTCGAAGTCGAACTGGGCTTCGGTATTGTAATTACTCTTGATTTTCAGTTTTGTTCCGATATTTCCAACCAGATCCATCTGAATCCTCTGGTTAAAATCAAAATTGGTTTGTACCCTTTGCCTTTCGTTAAAAAGCGGGTTTTCATTTTTATTTACGCGGCCCAAAAAAGTAAGTTCGGCCTCGCCGCGTGGCTGAATATCAATAGTAGTACCGCCAAATAATTTTTCGAAGGCTTTGCTGTTTACCTGTATCTGCGGAATAATCCCGGTACTCCGGTAATCGCTCACTTCGGCATTAGAAATACTGCGCCAGTTGCCACGTTTAATTTCACTGTCTACGAGGCGCTGATACTCATCGATAGTTAAATATTGGGTATTGAGTACAAATTGCTCGCCAATCAGCTCTTTTATGATATAGCGTTTGTTTTTAGCATCGTATTCTACCACACGCCTTAAATTACTGGGCGCAGGATAAAACGGATTAACAGATGGCCCAAGGCCTAATCGTTCCTTTTCGCGTAAACTGAAGTTATTTTTTTTAACAACAGTATCCGTTTTGCTTGGAACAACTTGAGAGAAGGCGTTTTGAGTAGCAATTAATAAAAGTGGGATGAGAAACAGAAAGGTAGATATTCTCTTCAAAGGCGTTAGATCTTATAAGGTTTTCAAGGCATGTTTAATTAGTTGTTCAACCGAAAGTGTTCCCTCACTCACTTTTAATATCTGATCTATAGTTTTTTCGGCGGTTTGTTTGGCAAATCCGAGCATTACCAATGCTGATAACGCTTCATCTTTAACAGTATTGTGTAAAGGCATAGAAATTAATGAATCTGCGCCTTCTTTTTTTAATTTGTCCTGTAATTCTAATACCAGACGCTGTGCTGTTTTCGCGCCCAGTCCCTTAATGCGTTGAATTAGTGGCAAATCGGCCTTTATAATGGCCGTTTGAATTTCAACAGGTGTGATGGATGATAAAATCATCCTTCCGGTATTTGGTCCGATCCCTGATACCGAAATCAGGTGTAAAAATAAACGGCGTTCGCCTTCATCGGCGAAGCCGTATAATGTATGTGCATCTTCTTTTACATGCAGCCAGGTATAAATTTTACACCTTTCTGCATCGCCCAAAGCGCTGTAAGTATTTAATGAAATATTGATATGATAGCCTATACCTCCGGCCTCTACCACAACATAAGCTGGGTTTTTAAATGTCAATTTACCGTCGATATAGGCGTACATGTAATGCTTACTTCTTAGTTGTTTTTGTAAATATACCTTTTCGTTTCGAAGTTCCGGCAATTTCTTCTTTGGCCTGGACATCTACTACTGCAATAGTAACCATATTTACGATCTCCCGCACCGAACTTCCTAACTGAACAATATGAACAGGTTTGTTTAAACCCAATAAAATAGGTCCAACCGCCTCTGCCCCACCCAGCTCTTGTAACAATTTGTATGCAATGTTACCAGACTCTAAATTCGGGAACACCAAAGTATTTGCAGGCGCATCAGCCAGGGTGCTGAAAGGGAAATTATCTTTCAATAATTCGTTGTTAATGGCAAAGTTTCCCTGCATCTCGCCATCAACCACAACATCGGGGTGATTTTTATGCAAAAGATTTACCGTTTCTCTTACTTTATTTGGTGTTACCCCATCGTTTGAACCAAAGTTCGAATAAGATAATAAAGCAATACGTGGTTTGATGTTAAACTGTTTAACCGATTTATCCAGTAATAAGGTAATATCTACCAGTTCTTCGGCCGTTGGATCAACATTTACAGTGGTATCGCCAAAGAAAACCGGGCCTTTTTTGGTCATCATCATGTACATACCAGCCACACGTTTTACACTTGGATCAACGCCAATTACGTGTAATGCAGGCTTAATGGTCGATCCGTAATTTTTGGTTAAACCAGAAATCATGGCATCAGCTTCGCCAAATTCCACCATCGATGCACCATAATAATTACGGTCTCTCAACAATTTAGTGGCATCGGTTAAAGAAACACCTTTACGCTGACGTTTTTTGTAAAGTGCCTCGGCATATTGTTTGGTCTTATCAGGGTTTTGCATCTGATCAATGATCTCTACGCCCTCAAGCTCCAGACCATGTTCATCAATAATGGCTTGTATTTTATCTTTATTTCCTAAAAGGATTGGAATAGCAATATTTTCGTCGTTAACGATTTGTGCTGCCTTTAAGATTTTATAGTTATCTGCTTCGGCAAAAACCACACGTTTCGGATCGGTTTTGGCTTTGGTGGTAATGGCGCGCATAATGGCATCATCCAAGCCTAAACGTTTTCTCAGTTCTTCGGCATAGGCATCCCAATCGGTAATGATTTTACGGGCAACACCACTTTCGATAGCTGCTTTGGCTACTGCGGTAGAAACCTCGGTAATTAACCTGAAATCGACAGGTTTTGGAATGATATAATCTTTACCAAATTTAAGGTTACGAGCGTTGTAAGCCAGGTTTACCGATTCTGGAACCGATTTTTTAGCCAGCTCGGCAATTGCTTTAACCGCAGCAATTTTCATGGGCTCGTTAATGCTGGTTGCACGTACGTCAAGCGCTCCACGGAAAATATAAGGGAAACCTAAAACGTTGTTTACCTGGTTCGGATAATCAGAACGGCCGGTAGCCATAATGATATCTTTACGGGTTTTAATAGCCAGATCGTAAGCAATTTCCGGATTTGGGTTCGACATGGCGAAAACGATCGGGTTTTTAGCCATCGAGTTCAGCATATCTACACTCACACAATCGGCAGAAGAAAGACCAATGAAAACATCCGAATCTTTCATGGCTTCTTCTAAAGTGTTGATTTTTCTGTCGGTAGCAAACTCTGCTTTAATCTCGTCAAGCGATGCGCGGTCTTTGCGGATTACGCCAGAACGGTCGCACATCACGATATTCTCTTTTTTAGCGCCTAAAGAAACGTATAATTTGGTACAAGAAATTGCAGCGGCACCAGCACCATTAACTACAATTTTAATTTTATCCATTTTTTTCTTGATGATTTCGCAGGCATTTAATAAAGCTGCTGCCGAAATAATGGCTGTACCGTGCTGGTCGTCGTGCATTACCGGAATGTTCATCTCTTCCTTTAAACGGCGTTCGATTTCGAAACATTCTGGTGCTTTAATATCTTCGAGGTTTACGCCACCAAAGGTTGGCTCTAAAGCTTTAACGATTTTTACAAAATCATCAACATTTTTGGTATCCAGCTCTAAATCGAATACGTCGATATCGGCAAAGATTTTGAAAAGTAAACCTTTACCTTCCATTACCGGTTTTCCGGCTTCAGGACCAATATCGCCCAAGCCTAAAACGGCTGTACCATTACTGATTACCGCAACAAGGTTTCCTTTTGCGGTGTACTTATAAACATCTTCTGTATTTTCTGCTATTTGCAAGCAAGGTTCGGCTACTCCCGGTGAATACGCAAGGGTTAAATCTCTCTGCGAATTTGTAGGTTTTGTTGGAATTACCTGTATTTTTCCCGGACGGCCTTGTGCGTGATAATCAAGCGCATCTTGCTTTCTAGTGGTTTTACTCATTACGTAACTTATTAGTGACGGCGCAAAGGTACAATTCTTTTCACGAGGCATAAAATAAAAAGCCGCCCAAAAAAGTTCAATCCGAACTTAGTAAAAAATTGAGTTGACGTAACAAGAAGGGCTACAACAATCAATATCAAATGATTTCAAAAACCTACAAATCAACTATTTGCAGGTTTTTCATTAACATCAAACTACAAAAGCATCAAAGCACAATAAAAAAGTGTGTATTCGGTGTGTAATAAAATTAGGAGGCACTACGCACCTAATTTCAGACAACTAACTGAAGAACAACCAGTTTACACAGTAAACATCTTGATAAGTGAAACTTGCAATCTTATTTTTGTTTCACGCTAAGTAAGTAATTATGAAAGGTAATTTTCACCTGCTTTTTTATCTAACAAAGCAAAAAAGCACAAAGGAGGCCCATGTAAACCATAGTCCGTATAATTTTTCGGATTAGTTGCAGTTTTTTTATATTTGTCAACTCATATAAGGGTTACAATTGTTAGTTTTTACCAGCCTAAAAAACTGTAAACATTTTTCAGTATCGGACAAAACGATAAGTAAATTCACGACGGCACACTGAATACGATACTTAATAACCTTAACAGCAAGCAGGCCCTGAAAGCACAGTTTACTTTCATTTTAGATAGCTTTATCAGGTCAAGGGATTCGTTCGGCATGATGACTTCTGCCAGGGAAGAAGAAGATCTTATTGCCCTTAACAAAGAACAGATCAGGTTATTATAGATAATTAAATCCAGTTGTATATTTATCAAAATCGCAGACAATAAACAGGCGAATAATAAAGCCAGCAGCAGTGGTCTGGTTCACTATCTGGAAAAAGAGAACCGTATCCATAATATTGCTAAATTGGGCAGGGATGATGCAAAATTCTTTTTGATAAATATCAGTCCCAGTCAGAAGGAAATAGCATTTTTAAAGCGGCAGTACCGTGAAGATGGTGTGAAAGATCAGCTGAAAGCATTTGCCGTTCGCGTAATGGATGCTTATGCACAGAATTTCAAAAGGAAAGGGGTTGAAAGCTATTGTGGTCTTGTCTGGTTTGGCAAACTGGAAAACTATCGTTATTACTGCTATAATGATCCCGAAGTCAAATAAAGCTTTAAAAAAAGAGGGACCGTAGACCTGGTGACCAGATACATCTGCAGATTATTGTCAGCCGGAAAGACGCCACCAATAAAATCAAGCTCAGTCCCCCAGAATACTTCATGCGGAAAGAATGCCGAGCACTCAAAGAAAATGGGCCAGTTTGACCGCGTAGCCTTTAAACAGAGTGGTGAAAATTTATTTGATGATTTGTTTGGTTTTAATAGACAGCTGACTGAAACAATAGCTTACTCCAATACATGGAAGAACGGCACGCTTAAAGAGCGCATGGAGATGAAAGTTCAGGAAGAACAGTTGGAATCGGCAGCAACTAATATCAAAAAAGTACAGGCAGGTACAGAAACGTTGCAAGAAATCTATCAAAGTCAAACTGATCTTGTCCAGATGGAAAATAGCTATGTATTTTCTCTGGATATAGATATCCAGGATGATATTGATGACGAAGCGATTAACGCGCGCAACCGCCAAAGAAAGAAACAGGCAAGAACAAATACACGCTAGCAGGTGCCAATAATATCAGGACGATTGATCCAATTCCCCAGCGCGCATTTTCGGCCTGCAAAACCTAGCTCCTTTCCCTTACCTGTTTTTTCTTATTTTTTGCTTCTACGGAATAAAACATATCGAATGTGATTTATAAAACGGTAGTCAGACTATGCAGGCAGCTTTAGCTTATCATTCTTGATTCCATAAAGCCTTCGTATCTTGTCAGTGAAAACCTTAAAGTGACTATGGTAGTGTTTCTTCAAAACAGGCAGGCTGAAGTTTATTCTTGCGAAAAAACTGACAAGTTCCGCGTCTTCCGGTGATCCAAGAAGGTAAAATCTTTTTGGATCGATATCGGAGGCAGCAAAGTAATGCGTTGTAAGATGACTGGCGAAATTGAAGATCTTTTCGTTGACCGAAAACTTGATTTCTAGCGTGTAGTAATCGCCTTTATCTTTCAGAAAAAATTTAAGCGTTGGTATTTCCGGTGAAAATTCACAGGAACTGATATCTTTTTTGGTCGGTTTTCCCTTTATATAACGTAGGCCATATATGGGCTGATAATAGACAAACTTCTGTCCGGATACCAAGGGAAAAGCCTGTTCCCATAATTTGAATTGGGTGAGGTTTCTCTCAATATATTTTTTTGATAGTATTCCTGTCTTGGCATTTTTGTTCTGGAAAAACAGCGTGTTTTTCCACATCTCTTTACATATATTATTTAGCAAGTATTGATCATCATCCTCTACGGTTAATTCATAACTGTTACTTGGGTTCATATAACGTAACATGGATTTGAAGGATCTTTGATCCTTATTGAGTGTGATCTTTATTGGAATTAATAGCGTCAGCTCTTTGTTATCCTGATTTTGTATATGGAGGCTTAAAGGATCCAGAACGCAATATGCAGTTACCTCAGTTTGGTTTTTATGTTTACTGGCTACAGAACATCCTTGAACCTCACTCCTTCTGACCCAATATTTACCTGAAATTAGCGGAAGCGCAAGGCCCGGTTTATAAAAAAACTGGTATTTGGTTCTCAGTTTTATCTCAAAGGTATTTCCCTTATTTTCAATTTCAAGAAATTTCGATTTTCCTGTAGCATCAAAAAAATCCGGCCAGTAGAAATTATCCATATCCTTTGCCGGATAAAAATTCAGGTATTTATCCAGAAGGAAATATGCGTACCTACTCAGATAAGTCTTATCGGTATCTACACTGCAGCTTACCAGGAGATGTGTCTGTGTAACCTTTAAATATACCTTTTCTTCATTTTCGTTTTCAATGTTTACCGAGAAAGTTAGGATATTATTTAAAATTGAAATCAGTCTGGTTGCAACATAAAGATAGGTTCGTCTGGGCTTCCTGAATTCAGAATGTGAATGGAGAGTACTTCTTGTCAGTTGCTGTGTTCCACATTCAAAGGGAAGCATGAAAAACCTATGTTCGGGGATTTCAACAATGTTGTTATTCAAAACTTACCTCTCTTTCTTTCAACAGGGCATTTTCGGCCTTAAACTGCTCTATTTTATCCATGCAGATTTTCTTGGTCAGCTCAAAGAAAGCATAGGCTTTTGTTACCAGCTTATCCGCATCTTCCTGATCGATCTTAAAATTATCCTTATACCTTGCCTGTGAGTAGCTTCGCAGCAATATTTCGAAGAGCCGGAGATCTTCATTGGAAGTCCTGAATATTTCTGATGGTTTCGCAGAAAAGCACTGGCATAAGTCTAGTTGCCTGCCTAAGTTATGAATGTCGGAGCGGTACCCAAGATTAACCCTAATAAGTCCTATCGTACATTGCTCAATAACCTGATGCACCATGAAGACTGCTACGGAATAATGCCCGCTACCATAACTATTCTCGGCTCCGTCTAGAAAGCCCTGTGCCAATCTGATCCGATGGCTATAATGCCTTTCTGCTTTTTCCAAATTTTGACTGGGATCGAACGGAAGATTGTCTTTTGGTTTGACAAATCCGGTATGGTCATAAAGCGGTTTACCATTGTTCAGTATACTGATAAAAAATCTGTTATTTTTTCTGGCACTTTCTTGAACGGTCTCGAGGCTATGCGATAGAATTGTTATTTTTCCATAGCCAAACTTCACCCTGCAAAAATCCTGAACCTCGTGTTCATTACGGGTTGGGCCTTCCATGATCATCATCAAAAAATAATGGACCTTTTCTCTATTGACCTTTGGTGTGAAGCATCCTTCTTCAGTGTTAGTTTTTACAATTTTTGAAAACAGATAGATCTGCATTGGCTTGAACTTGTAAACCAATGTTTCTGCGAAAGATATTAGCCTATCTGGGCTAATTTTGCTTTGGTTGATGGTTTCTACATTCATAATCTGGGATTTGAGTTTACTCTAATTTCGGTTTGAGATTTCGAGTAGCGAACCAATCAGTGGGGTAAAAGACAACAAGCCGGTTGTTTTTTACCATCAAAAAAAAAGATATATTTGGATATGGAAACCTCAGAAAAAAACACACGTATGCATTTAGGTCGTAAAGTCTCCAGAATCCGTGAACTAAGAGGCATGAAACAGGAGACCTTGGCCATGGAATTGGGAGTTAGTCAACAGACTATCAGCAAATTGGAGCAAAGTTCAGAAATAGAAGATTCGACATTAGAGAAAATTGCTGCTGCCTTCGGATTACCTACTGAAGCAATAAGAAATTTTAACGAAGAGGCTGTGTTTAATATTATTGGAAATACTTTTACAGACAGTAGTTCAAATAACAACAATTACTTGTGCACAATAAACCCACTTGAAAAGATCATCGAGCTATACGAGCGCCTTCTTGCAAGTGAAAAAGAAAAAAATGACCTTTTAAGAAAACGATAAATTCTATTCATTTAAAAAAAATCGTTTCTTCAAAAACTAAAACAGCCAAAAAAAAATGATCGTTAATTTATATTCTTTTTGAAAATAACATTAACAATACTTAATCTTTGGTAAACAACTTAAATAATGCTTTCAATATCTAAACAAACCGCTCATGTCTCTTGAAAAATGGTAAAAACTTTTATGCAATAATACTTTCAGAAATCGAAGTGCTACAATCGATTCGGATGGAAGAAATATCTTTGAACAAGATTATGGAAGGTTGATTTCAAGCTCTCCAGTAAGGCGCTTACAAGATAAAAACAAAGTATTTCCATTAGAACAAAGTGATTTTATAAGAACACGTTTAACTCACTCTTTAGAAGTCTCCTATATTGGAAGTTCAATAGGTACAAGTATTGAAAAATATTTAATAAAAAAAAAACACTTAACAATTGATCAAAAAGGCTATCTAAGTTCTTTATTAAGGGTTGTATCCGTCCTACCAAGTACATGTTTTTTAACGTTCATCTAGTTTCGATCTTTGTTGGATGAGCATACAAGAAAGAAAAGACTATATGTTATCGATGATAGCAGACTGGCAGCAGAGTGGAAAAAGCAAGAAGGCATATTGTGCTGAAAACGGGGTTGATGAGGCCAAGTTTTATTATTGGATTTCCCGAATTAAAGAAAGCGATAAATCCGCTGTTGGTTTTCTAACCATCGATAAAGATAAAGCAGGTAAACACCGTGATGTTGAAATTATCTATCCCAATGGTGTACGCATTAAGGTAGGAAATGACCTTGGTCTTCTCTCTCAATTGGTTCGTTTATACTGATGTTTTCGTTAGGCTCATCGCATAGGTTTTATCTTTATGATGGTTTTTGCGACATGCGGAAGTCTTTTGATGGACTTTGTGGATTAATCGGTTCAAGGATGCAGCGGCAGGCTACTAGTGGAGAGGTGTTTGTGTTCCTAAACCGTAGCCGTACACACGTGAAGCTTTTGCATTGGGAAAAGGGAGGCTTTGTATTGTATTACAAACGTTTGGAAAGTGGTACTTTCGTGTCACCACATACAAAAAATAACGAGATGTCCTGGAGTGATCTGGTACTAATGATTGAAGGGTACAGGTTGTAAAAAGCATTCAGAAAAGACGTTTTTATTTGACTTAAAAGCGGTTTATTATAGGGTAAAGGCCGATTTTTCGTATATTTACGCTATGGAAAAAGCGCTGGAAAATCTCTCAAAAGAGGACCTTATCAAGGTCATTTCCAGCCGTGATGAAAAGATAGATTACCTGGAGTCCCAACTTGCGATGTACAAACGTATGCAGTTCGGACAGAAGCGTGAGCGCTTTGAAGGCGATCCTGATCAGACTATGCTCCCTTTTAATGTGGAGTCTGCTAAAATAGAGCAGCAACAGGAAGAAATCAAAGAAAAAATCGAGTATGTCCGTAAACGTCCTAACCATAAGGGACGTGCTAAATTGCCTGCACACCTTCCTATGGAAGAGATTGAAATACATCCCGAAGGGGATCTATCCCAAATGGTTTGTATCGGTAAAGAAATTACGGAAGAATTAGAATGCGAACCTGCAAAGTTCTATATCAAACGTTACATCCGCTATAAATATGCTGCCAAAGATAAATCTGCTGTGGCCATTGCCGAGCTTCCTGAGCGTGTAATTGACAAGGGAATCCCTGGAGCGGGCCTGCTTGCAATGATTCTTACCGGGAAATATCAAGATCATCTCCCGCTATACCGACAGAAACAAATCTTTGCCAGAGAAAATATACAGATAGCTTCCTCAACCATCGAAGGATGGACCAGACAAGCGCTGGAGAAACTGGAACCACTCTATGAACAACTAGTCTTCCAGACCAAATCACACGGTTATTTACAGGTTGATGAAACCCCAATAAAAGTATTGGACAGCGATAAAAAAGGTGCTACCCATCAGGGCTACTATTGGGTGTACCACGCTCCATTGGAGGGAACCGTTTTATTTGATTATAGTCCTACCCGTGGTGGCATCGCCGCTGTACCAATATTGGGGACCTTCAAGGGGTATCTCCAGACAGACGGCTATGGAGTGTATGAAAAATATGGTAAAAAGAAAGAGGTAACACATCTGGCTTGTTGGGCGCACGCCCGTCGTGAGTTTGAAAAAGCATTGGATAATGATCAAGCAAGAGCACAAAAAGCCCTGTTGATGATACAGCAACTATATGCCGTTGAACGTCGGGTCAAAGACGCTAAACTGAATGCTGAACAGACAAAAGAATGCCGTTTAGCCGAATCCCTATCGGTTATCAACGAGCTTGGAAAATGGATATTTGAGGAAATAAAAAACACACTCCCTAAGAGCCAGATCGGAAAAGCAATGGCCTATGTATACGCCAGATGGGATGCGCTGTCAGCATACCTATATGATGGAAATCTACACATAGACAATAATCTTGTCGAAAATGCTATTCGTCCTGTTGCACTCGGACGAAAAAACTACCTCTTCGCAGGAAGCCATGAAGCAGCACAGCGTGCAGCGATGATCTACTCATTCTTTGCTATCTGTAAAAAAATCGAGTGAACCCTTTCGAGTGGTTAAAACATATATTGGAAAACATAATGTCAACAAACCATAAAAACTTAGAGGATCTTTATCCTCAGAACTTCAAAAAATCAGCGAACCTGTAGTTCATAGGCCGGATACCATTAAGGTTAGTGATGTAAAAACCTGTTATTTAGTTAAGACGCTATAGTAAAGGCTGTACGCCACCAATATTTAAGCTAAGAAAGCTGTGATAAAATCCTAAACCTTACAAATGTGGTAGCAAATCTACCTCCCTCTTTTACGTGGTTGGAAATTCATCTCAAAATTATTAGTGAGGTTTCTTTTTTGATCAATCTCTGATTGCATGCGTTTTATGCTCAATTCTGCAAAATAGTTTGTCAAAATACTGGTATCTCTATATTTTTCTGAAAGTTTGAGTGCATTAATGTAAGCTGGTTTATCTGCCGCTGTGACAATCACATGGGGCTGTGACAATCTAGCTAAAATATAATTGGATATTAACCTACCCACTCGACCATTGCCATCTGGGAATGGGTGGAGATAGATAAAAAACTTGTGGAAACGCGCACTGATTTCCAATGGATGCAAACTTGATTTGAGAATTGCCTCCTCAGTAGACTGCATTAGCTGAGGCATTCTTTTAATACTGATCTCGAAATCCCCAAAAACTGTGTCCCCAGCTGCCATCTGGGTCCTTGTATATTCCCCAGGTTCATATCCTTTTGCGAATTTAATTGTATTTCTGGTAAGCAATTCCTGAGTTTGTTTTACAAAGAGTTCTGTCAAAGGCCTATCAAGATTGTCAAAAACAAATTCATATGCATTAAAATGGTCTAAGATTTCGAAAGCTTCAAAAAGCGAATGGTTTTGGAGTTTAAGGCTCATCCCTTTCTCTCTTAATTCCCTTGTCTCATCAACTGTAAAAGAATTGCCCTCTACGGCACAGCTATGCGCAGAGAAAAGGATCTCGTTGTACTCCCGAAAGTCATCAACATTAAAACTATCTGAAATAATTTTTTTATACTCGGTTACTGTATTGTCGTAAGTTTGGAGAAGTTGATCCATTTTGTAAAATTACAAAAGAGATTTCACAAATGACATTCGATTTATGAACCACACCAATTTAGTACAGAATTAATCTGACTGAATAACAATAGGCGAATTATTTTTTCAAGCCAAATCTTATCATTTACTGATCTTCAGAATCATTCCAGCTTTCAACTCAGCCTTGTTCAGGTTATTGTCAAATCTTATGCTCTGAAAAGTTGCTCCCTCGAACTTCTCTGTAATTTCTGACAAGGTATCGCCTATTTTTACTTTATGCTTTTTTCATAACGATTTGATTGTATAACGTGACCGTTAAATCGCTTTCCCCATAGCCGGATCGGTATAACCTTCTTTACCTGTTTCTATCCTGCCGGCAAAGCGCTGCATAAATAGACGACCGCTGGTTTTAACTTCAAAATCATACCAGCCATAGCTCGATTTTAAATCTAAAACAAATGTTGCTTCTTCGCCAGAGGCAATGTTTTTTTCTACATTGTTGAATTTATAGCCCAAATCCTTTATCAAAACCTTTAGCGTATCTTTCCCCGAATTTTTAATTAACAATTTAATGTTCCCGGTCGCAGCTTTTGTCAGTCGGTTTACATCATTTTCGGCAGTAATGGTTAATAAAGGATCGTTCACCGAACCCATAAATTCCCGATAAAAGCCATTTGGCCCATTTAACCGCAGGTGATACTGGTTATTATCAAATGAAGCCAATGGCCAGTCGTATTGCAACTCATCATTTACCTTAACTGCAAACGACCAGTTTCTGCAAATTTCTTCACCTCCTCCAGCAGCCTTAAATTTACCTGGTGCATAAACCGTAAACGGAGCACCTACAGCCTTACTACCAAACAGCTGATCGCTGCTTGACATTTTAATCTGAAAGGCTTTTTGATCCGTATTAAGTCTTCCATTCACTGCCAATTGATAAGGCAAAGCACAAGATTTACGGATTCCCTTTTCCTGTTGAGACATCAAGCCTGTACTGCCACTCTTAATCTCCTGATCGGTGATTGCCTTAAAACCTTTTGGTTCATCTTTAAATTTGGCATTAAAAATCCCTTCCACAAAAGTATCACGGCTAAGGAAGGGCAGTTTTTCCGATTTAGCATCGAAAGGTGTAAATGCTGATGTCAGGTTACCTGAAATAGTGCGGCGCCACTGGCTGATGTTTTCCAGGTGGATATTCTTATTATATTTTTTATTTACAAACTCTTCTAAAAACTGTAAGGTAGAAGTATGCTCAAAAAGCTGCGAACATACCTTGCCACCACGGCTCCAAGGCGAGGCAATTAACATGGGTACACGGAAACCCAAACCAATCGGAGCCTCTCTCGCTCCCTTCTCGGGTACACCTTGTTTCAATTCGTTGGCCAGGCGTACATGTTCTATTTCCGTATCAATTCCTTTGGATACCCTCCCTGTTTCTGGCTTATTTTCATCCGGAATCGAATATGGTGGAACGTGGTCATAGTAACCATCATTTTCATCATAGGTAACAATAAATATGGTTTTTTTCCAAACCTCAGGATTTTTGGTCAAGATATCCATCACTTCCGAAATGTACCAGGCACCATACCAGGGTGCACTCGGATGATCGGAAAAGTTTTGGGGGCCAGCCAACCACGATACAGTGGGTAGTTTACCCTTGTTTACATCGTCCCTAAACTGATGCAGTACATCTCCTTTGGGCACAGTTGCTTCACGGCTTTGCCCGTTATCATCATATTTAATGGAACTAATGCTCCTGAAATCGGGATCATTTTTATTGACAACGAAAGCACGGTAAAACAACTGTTTTTCGTGACCGGATAACTGCTCAAAGTTTTTCTTGCTCCATTTTTCCAGTTCAGAAGCTGCATCATCTAAGGCTTTCATCTTATTGGCCAGATCGGCTTTGATCTTCTTCGCCGCGGCATCGCTTGATGGGCTCGCTTCCTGCAACTTGTTAATCTGACCTGGCAAGGTTTCTACCTGAGCCTGCAGGCTTTCAATATATTTATCTTTGAATTTAACATTGTAGGCTTTAAAAAACTCGAGCAGGTTACAACCAAAATTAGCTAACCAGGCTCTTTCTTCGCCTTTGAAACCGCCGCCGCAGCTGGTTTCGTTCTGATAAAATTTCCAGTTGACCTGATTTTCTTCCAGCAGTTCCGGAAAAGTTTTCCAGGGCTGTTTGCCATAGGCAAAATCATCATTCCGGATATTGGCTTTGGGTATTCCGTTTTCTTCGTGGGTAATTTTCCCCGTCCAAAAAAACGAACGGTTTGGCGTGGTACTGGTCATAGCCGAACAAAAATTCTGATCACAAATCGTAAATGCATCAGCTAATGCATAATTAAAAGGAAGATCTTCGCGGATATAATGCCCCAAAGTAAGTGGCATGTGGACATAAAGCTTATTACCCGACTTTTTAGCTGTTAGCCATTGATCGTATTTACCGTTGTTATTGGCATCGACCTGGCTGGCACGCGAATGTGGCAAAGAGCCCATCCAGGTAACTTTAGTATCTTTAATATTTAATCTAAATGGTGCATAAGTACTTCCAGTGGCATCTGTTTGAAACCAAACTGGTTTTTGATTGGGCAGTGTAATGGCCCGGGGATCGTTAAAACCACGTACACCTTGTAAAGTGCCAAAAGTATGATCGAAAGACCGATTCTCCTGCATCAGAATTACCACATGCTCGGCATCTAAAAATGTACTGCCAACAGCCGGATCAATTGCTAAAGCACGTTGTATAGAGGCTGGCATAACAGTAGCTAAACCTGTTGTGCCTGAAAGTAATAAAGATTTACGGAGGAATTCTCGTCTGGTGTCCATTTTAAAATAATTTGGCGCAAGTTTAGTCTGTGTTAAATTATTTCAAGTTAAGTAAATATTAACTAAACGTAAACCAATATTATTGTTACAGGTCTTGAACTCTTGTCATCCTCAAGGGTGCGCTTTGGAAAAACAAAGGAGCTTAGCTGGCAGAATCAGCTCTATGTGTCGTCATTTCGAACGGACCTGATAGCTATCGGGTACAATGGAGTCGAGAACCACCGAGTGCTCAGGGTAGCTAAATCTTTTCTGATAGGTTTCTCCCTGCCCAATGCAGGCGGACGTTTCGCCACCGTGTAAATTGGCTGGTCCCAGTCGAAATGAGGATCAAATTATTAGCTCAGCCATTGCCAGTGTACACAATGATCTTCGACAGGCTTAGAGTGACAGCAATATTTTAAATTAACCTAGCCCTTACTAATTTTTAAAATCATGCCGGCCTGTAAACCAGCTTTGCTGAGTTTATTATCCCTTCTGATACTCTGTACGGTGGCGCCATCAAATTTCTCGGCAATTTCTGATAGGGTATCGCCTGTTTTTACTTTATAGCTTAAAAACGATGCCGGAGCTTTTAATGCTACGCGGTTTTTGGCGTAAATTTTAAGCTTTTGTCCAGGTACTATATTCTTACTTTTTAAACCGTTCCAAACCCGTAAATCCTGCACTTCAACCCCATATTTATTGGCAAGGGTGGTTAAATTCTGTCCGCTGGTAACATTATGGTAAACCACTGCCGATGCCGCACTTTTCGCTTTTTTCTTTCTTAAGTCGCGAACGTCGTCGGTACTGGCTTCAATTACGCGCATGTTTACATCAACATCTAAATTATTCAGCACCTCATAAACACCGGCAAAATCGATATCCTTTAACTTCGGCATTACAATGCGCTTGGGCTCATCGTCGGTACCGTTAACAATCTTCTTCTTATACGAGGGGTTTAGGGCAAACATGGCCGATTCTTCTACATTCAGTGCTTTGGCCAGCGTAGCGAGCGATACAAACCTGGTGGTTTGAACGGTATCGGTTTTTAAAAACAGGTTACAGGCCTGACTGGTAATCTGGTGCTTGTTCGAATAATTCATTACGTACACCGCCGCAATAAATGCAGGCACGTAGTTCCGGGTTTCTTTAGGTAAAAATTGTCTGATTTCCCAAAAATCACGCGATCCGGCTTTATCAATAGCACGGGTTACATTTCCTTTGCCGCAATTATAGGCTGCAATGGCCAAAAGCCAGTCGCCCAGTTCTTCAAAAGCATCTCTAAAATAAGCAGCAGCTGCATAACTGGCCTGAATCGGATCTTTGCGTTCATCAACAAAGTTATCCATCTTTAAGCCATAAGCTTTTCCGGTACCAAACATGAATTGCCAGATACCAGTTGCGCCTACTCGAGAAATAGCATGCGGATTCATCTGCGATTCTACAATAGTAAGGTATTTTATCTCTTGCGGGATGTTGTAGTCTTTCAGTGCTTTATCAAAAATCGGGAAATAATAGCTTGATAAGCCGATCATTTTACCGAACATGTCTTTACGCTTGGCATAAATATCGATGTATTGCTGTACGTACTCGTTGTAAGGAAGCGGAACGGTTTTGGTAATGGAATCGAGCCGGAGTTTATAGATAAAGTTCTGGCTCATCATTAACGGATTCTCAGTAACCAAAGGAACGGCTACGGTATCGGTATTAATGAAAATGTTGTTTTGAGCTTTACGAAGGCTATCTAACTGGAGGTTTTGCTGTGCCGAAACGGAAGAAATCAATCCGAAGCAAACACAAACTGAAGCAAGAAGTAATTTTTTAATCATGGGCTATTGGTTTTAACTTCCATTGGCCGTGGTTTGTGTCGTCACAAACCTTATACAAATCCCTTCTCTTTTTCCGCTAAACGAACCCAGAACAGCAATTTGATAATTTCTAAACGATGTTTAGAAAACAACTCATGAAATGCCATTGCCATACTTAACGATAATGCTTTTGCATTAAGATTGCTTCGTACCTCGCAATGACGATAATACTATGATAAAAATGCCTGAGAAAAAGCCAGAAGCTTATCTTCCTCAAAATGTTTGGCTGTAAATTGTATACTTAACGGTAAATCTGCTTCGTTATTGCCCAAAGGCAGTGCAATAGCCGGATTACCACTTAAAGATGGCAACACAGTAAAAATATCAGCCATATACATTACCAGCGCATCCTGAACGTTATCGCCGATTTTAAAGGCTGCTGTAGGTGCTACTGGCGATAAAACAAAATCATATTCTTCGAAAAGCTGATCCATTTTTTCGCGGATTAAGCGGCGAACCTGCTGTGCTTTCTGGTAATAAGCATCGTAATACCCGGCACTTAAAACAAAAGTTCCTAAAAGGATACGGCGTTTTACCTCTTCGCCAAAACCTTCTGCACGCGATAATTTGTAGAGTTCGTTTAACGATTTTGCTTCCGTATTACGGTGTCCGTAATGCACACCATCATAACGCGAAAGATTGGACGAAGCCTCAGCCGTAGTTAAAATATAGTAAGCCGGAACAAGGTAGTCCAGCAAATCAAAAGAAACATACTCAATTGTATGGCCTTGTGTTTCTAAATCGGCAATCGACGCTAAAATGGCCGATTTGATTTCAGGATCAAGCGCCTCGCTTTCAATCGTTTCTCTTAATACAGCTATTTTCTGTTTTTTAGCCTGGTTTAAATGTGCCGGATAATCCGGAACAGCTAAAGCCGAAGCAGTAGAATCATGATCATCGCTACCAGCCAATACCTGAAGCAAGATAGCAGCATCTTCTACCGATGAAGTAATGGGGCCTACCTGATCAAAAGAAGAGGCATAGGCAATTACCCCATAACGGGAAATACGTCCATATGTGGGTTTAAGGCCTATCTGACCACAAAAAGCAGCCGGTTGCCTTACCGAACCACCTGTATCGGTACCTAAAGCAGATAAACACATATCGGCCTGAACTGCAACCGCCGAACCACCAGAAGAACCTCCCGGAACAAGCTCATGATTGGCTGCATTTCTTACTGCACCATAAAAAGAAGTTTCGTTTGAACCGCCCATGGCAAACTCATCGCAGTTTAAGCGGCCAATAATAACGGCATCTTCCTGCAATAAACGCTCAACAACGGTAGCCGAATAGGGAGAGATAAAACCTTCGAGCATTTTTGACGATGCCGTTACCTCATGGTCTTTATAGCAGATATTATCTTTAATACCGATGACCATTCCCGCAAGCTTGCCGGCAGTACCAGCTTCTATTTTCTGTTGTACCGCTTTGGCTTGAACTTCGGCCGTATAAAAAAACACCTCATTAAATGCATTGAGGTGTTCATTATCTTTAATCTGCTTAAAATAATAAGCTAATAAATCGGGTAAAGTTAACTGCTTTTGCGAAATGAGCGATTGAATCTCTTTAAGAGAACTGTATTTCTTCAAAACAAAAAATTATTGCAATTAAACAGTCTTATCGCGGTTAGATGGATCTACCTGATCGCCATCAACGCCATCTTTACCATCTTTAAATTCCTTAACACCTTTACCTAAACCTCTCATTAGTTCAGGAATTTTTTTACCACCAAATAATAACAATACCACTACCGCAATAATGATAATTTCTGGTGTTCCAAGCATTGCTGCTATTGTTGTATTTAACATAATATTTTTTGATTAAACTTTTTGATTGTCGCTAACATTTTTTTCGTCAACAGGAGTACTTTCAGGTGTGTGCGCTGTTTGTGCTTCTACCTTTTCATCTACCGGTGCTTCTTCTGTTGGGTGATGACGTTGACTGTGGTTTACTGCTGTTTCTTCCGCTTCTTCTTTATCCAGATCCATGGCGTTAATATTTCTGTGGATTTCGCGCTTCACACCATCCGAGGCATCTTTGAACTCTCTGATCCCTTTCCCTAATCCTCTTGCCAGCTCAGGTAATTTTTTACCTCCAAATAACAAAAGAACTACCACTAAAATGAGTACGATCTCCGATCCACCCATGTTTAAAAACTCTAATAACGTGCCTTGATACATCACTAATATAATTTATACAAATATAGACATTTTAACTTGTCTTCAGTTTATTTACTAATCCAGGCCTCGGGGTTTAGTTTTGTCTGGCCTCTCATAATTTCAAAATGCAGTTCTGCAATATCTCCTGTATTGGCCAAAACCCCAATGGTTTGGCGGGTACTTACTTTATCGCCTTTGCTTACGCTCGCCGACCTCAGGTTCTGGTAAATGGTAAAATAATTACCATGCATTAATATCACCACATATTTACCATAAATAAGGCTTACACCTAAAACTTCGCCATCAAATACAGCTCTTACAGCAGCACCTTCTGAAGCGGTTATATTTACCCCTTCATTATTCATTGTGGCCTGATCTACCTTGTGTACACCAAAATGTTCGGTAATGGTGCCCGAAACGGGGTAAGGTAAACGCCCTCTGTTATTTTCAAATCCTGCAGCCAGTTTTGCCGATCCGGCATCGCTGGTAAGCAGTTCGTTGGTATTCTTTTCTTTGGCTGCTGGTGGTGCCACCGGAACAGGTTTGTTTTCGGCCTTTGCCCTTGCCGCTGCTGCCTTAGCCTCAGCCGCTGCTTTTGCTGCTGCTATACGCGCCTCTTCAGCTGCTTTTCTTCTAGCTTCCTCAATTGCGCGTTGAATAGCCAAACGAATGGCTTTATCAATCTGCGCCTGTTGTTTTACACGGGTGCTAATATCTTGTTTAAACTGCTTTTCCTGCTTGCTTAGTTTATTAAGCACCACAGATTGCTCACTTTTATCTTTCCCTAAACGCTCACGCTCTTTTTCCTGTTCTTTTAACAGCTCACTTTTTTCCCTTAAAGTTTTATCCAGCACTTTAATTTTACCGTTCAGGTCTTGCTGCGTATTTTCAATATAGCCGGCCTGTTTTTTACGGTACTGACTAAATTGTTGTAAATATTTTATCCGCTTATAGGCTTGGTTAAAATCTTTAGCTGCAAAAATAAACATCATCTTATCGTAAGCATTTCTGTTACGCTGTGCAAAACGGATCATGCCGGCATACTCTTTTTTAAGATCGCCTAACTGACCTTGTAGAGTATGTACGGTATTGGTGTTCTGTGAGATTTGGTTATCAAGATTTTTTATTTCAGAATTGATTGTACCGATTTTATCCTGGCGTAACCGAATCTGGGCATTGATAGTGTTAATCTGCTGTATGGTAAGTTTTTTACCACTGGCAGCTTTGTTTAAATTTTTCTGAAGTTGTTCAATTTCGCGCTGTATGGCTTCTTTTTTCCTTCTAAGTTGGCTTTCAGTTTGTGCTACCGCCGAAAGGGTAAGCACGCTTAAAAAAAGGATAAATAGATATTTGTGTAGCTTCATTAAGCCAAAAGTATAAAAATTTTGGAGTAAAAAATATTAAAATTGAGATACTCAGCTCATAATTACTTATAACAGAACTGTCTTCACTTAATCTTCATGCTCCAGGCGGGCCTGAAGCCAAAATGGATTAATTTGTTTGGTAATTACTTTACTACAGTAAATCTCTTTGGTACACTAAACGGAAAATCGACCGGAACATTGCCATCAATTTTCACAAACTGCATGTCGATATTGATTCGCTTTGCTTTTGATAAGGTTTTGATTTGCAAAGCACTTGGAAATAAATATTCGTTTAATTTCTGATAATCGGTATAGGTTACTTTTAAGGCCTGCCCATTTTGCGAATCATTTAAATTGGTTTCTGATACTTTAAAAAGAGTATTGAAAAACAATTTATAATCGAGCGATTGTTTGCTGCCAGAAACTACCCAGGCGCCATTTTCATTTTTAACATCTGATTGATCTGTTAAAAATTCGCCCATGGCATTGCCGGTTAAAATAGATTGTAAAGTGTTAAAATTAACCTGTTTATTGGTAAAATTATAAATGTAGCTGAAAGGCTTTTTCAGGTATTCGCTTTTCATGCGGTTCATGATTTTAATACTATCTGGCGTAATTAAAGCCCTGGCTACTTCGGCCATTCCGCCTAGTGCCGTAATGCTTACCCAAATGGTCTCCTTGTCTTTCATTTTGAAATTCATAGTAACATCATTGGCATCGCCTGCAATATCGAGCGTAGCTTTGGCTTTAAGCGAAAGGGTATTAAATTTAAGTTGTTTGCTGTTTAATAAAGTTAAGGCCTCGGCTTTAGAATTATCGGTTTTGGTTTCTGTTTTGGTTGGCGGAGCCACTACAATTTCCTTTTTAGGCTTACATGCCGAAACAAAAACCAGAGTGCCTAATACGAACAGGCTATTTAAAATATTTCTTCTCATTTATTTTTTTATTTAATACTTCCGAGCTGTTTCCAGCTTCTTTTGCTTTTTGCCATTGAATTAATGCAGCATCTTTCTCACCCTTCATATACAGGATATCGCCATAACGCTCCAGATAAACACCGTTCTTGCTGCTATTGTTTTGTAATGCCTTTTCAATCCAGCTTTTGGCCAGATCGTACTTTTGTTGTTTAAACAGGATGAAGGCATAAGTATCCGTAATCGACGAATTACCAGGCATGGCATTGGCGGCAGTTTCGGCATATTTAGCCGCTTTATTTAAATCATCATTTCTTAAAGCCAGATAATAGGCATAATTATTCATGATGAGGTAATTGTCAGGCTCAACTGCAATAGCTTTTTCAAAAGCCGTTTTGGCCAATGCAAAATTATTCTGATTGATATAGATATCGCCTTGCAGGGCATAAACCTGTGCCTGCAAACTTTTATTCTCCACATCTAATTGAAGCGCAGTTTTGAGGTTGCTTAGCGCCGTATCGAATTTACCGGTTTTAAACAGGGCATATGCCACATAGTAGTATAAACTAGCCTGGTTAGGATAAATGCTTAAAGCCTCATCTCCCACTTTTACAGCTTCATCGTAATGCCCCAGTAAAGTGTGGATATTAATGATCTGCTCCCAAACTACATAAACCTGCTCGTTAAGTTTTAAGGCTGCCTGATATTGTGTTAAGGCTTCTTTTAAATTGTTTTGCTGATAAAGCACATCGCCATAAAGCGCCAAAGCTTTAGCATCCGAAGGATTTTTCTCGGCAATCAGCTTACTGAGTTCGGTTACATGTTTAGCCACAACAGGCTGGCTGAGTTTTGGGAAAAGGGCTGCAATGATTTTTATTTTCTCATTTATTGGCATTTCGGCACTCTCGAAAGCCATTTTTAAAGACGCAAAGGCTGCTTCGTCATTTTTCTGTTTGCGGTAAATATCGGCCAGCCCTAAATTCACTTCAAAATTTTGAGGTTCCAGCTGCTGCGCTTTTACCAGAACCTTTAATGCTTCAGGATCATTGCCTTTTTGCAAGAGCAAACCCGCAGCATATAAATAGTTTTTTACATCGGCCTGGTTGCCTTCAAGCAATTTAATAATATCGCTTTCTTTGGCACTACTGTTCTGGTCCATCCTCCTTTTGGCTACCTGTAGCTCTTTCGACTCGCCAAATTTGGCTTCGATTTCGCTATAAGTTTTCTTAGCTGCATCGAGCTGATTGGCTAAAAACTGGGCATTAGCCTTATCAAAATAATAAGCATCGTTTTGCGGATCCAGGCGGATAAGTTGATTAAACACCTCAACCAGCTCGGGCATTTTATTGTTACGTTTGTACACCTCGCCTAATAAACGCCAGTACCAGAGGTTATCCTGATTTATTTTTAACGCCTGCTTAATATTTTGTTCTGCTTCAGTAAGTTTATCTAAACGTAAATTTGCATTGGCCAGTTCGAAATAGGCCGCATGGTTGTTGGGATCTAAACTTACAATCTTGTTAAAATTGGTTGTGGCAACGGTATAATTTTCAGACATTTTTTCGCGCAGCCCCGCAAAAAACAATTGTTTTACCATATTGCTATCGCGGTTGGTAGCTGGTGTAACCGTTCCCTGACCAAAAGCCTGGAAACCAGTAAAAGCAAGCCCGAGAAGAAAATGCATGTTGTACTTCATATCATCCAAAAATTAACACCAAACTGAAAACTGCGAACTCCAAACTTACTTTCCGGTATGCCCGTAACCTCCCTCGCCACGGTCGGTTTCGCCAAGGGCATCAACCGCCTGCCAGCTCACTGTTTCGTGTTTTGCAATTACCATCTGCGCTATTCTGTCGCCATTAACAATTTTAAAATCTGTATCGGATAAATTTACCAATAAAACTTTGATCTCGCCACGGTAATCGGCATCAATTGTACCGGGAGCATTCACAATACTAATGCCATGTTTATAAGCCAGTCCGCTCCTTGGTCTGATCTGTGCCTCGTAACCAACTGGCAATTCAATAAACAAACCTGTTGGCACCAATAAGCGCTGCAAAGGTTTAAGGGTAATTTCTTCGGTGATTGCAGCCCGCAAATCCATACCTGCTGCATGTACAGTTTCGTATTGCGGCAGCGGATGCCCTGATTTATTGATGATTTTGATTTCCATTTTGTTAGATATGGGATTTTAGACAATGACGGATGAAACCTGATTACTTCTTTAAGAGTTTTAACAAATTATTTTTTTCGAAATAAAACATGCCCAGTAAAAAGATAATCAACAATCCGTTACCGAAGTAATTATTTTGTTTAAATACCCAAAAAGAAAGGTAAACTAAAAAAATAGAAACCACAAGATAGGCAACCATTCGCTTTAAATTATAAGGAATAGGATAGTGCTTTTGTCCCAATACATAAGAAATAACCATAATAATGAGGTAAGCAAACATCGATACCCAGGCCGAGCCCATGTAACTGTACTTCGGAATCAAAATGATATTCATTATAATGGTAAATACCGCACCTACCAGCGAAATATATAAACCGAAACGTGTCTGATCCGACAAACGGTACCAAACAGATAAATTCATATAAATCCCCAGGCAAACGTATCCAAATAACAGGTACGGAACAGCGGTAAGACCGACCCAATATTTATCTGAAATAAAATGTTTAATAATTTCGATGTTTGCGGTTAAGCCAACAAACAGGATAGACAAGGCCAGCACAAAATAGTACAGGATGGTTGCATAAGTTTGTTTTGCATTGGCATTTTTAGCATGACTAAAAAAGAAAGGTTCAGCCCCAAGTCTGAATGCGGTATTGAAAATACTGATGAAAATAGCCAGTTTACAGACTGCCCCATAAATACCAATGTCATGATCGGCTATATTGGTTGGCAGGTATTTACTCAATAAAATTTTATCCAGGTTTTCGTTAATGATAAATGACAGGTTGGCAACCAGCACTGGCCAGCTGTAACCAAACATATTACCAAATAAGGCTTTGTTAAATTTAAATTCGATTTCCAAAAACTGGGGCAAAAGCATCACGAAAGTAACAATGCTCGCAATTAAATTGGAAATAAATACGTAGCCAACCCAACGTCCTTTGTACCATGAGGCCAACCAGTCACTTCCCACATCGTTTTTAATTAACCAGGGAATAACAAAGATGAATAACAGGTTGAAGCCTACAAATACGCCAATATTTAAGAATTTAATCAGGCTATATCGAAACGGTTTTCCATCAGCCCTGAGTTTGGCAAATGGAATTACGCTGATGGCATCCACAAATAATATCCAAACAAAATATTTAACATACAATTTTTGATTCGCAAGCTCTGTTAAACCTCCATTTATGGTGTATCGCGCCAGATAATCAGAAAAAACTAATCCGGTTATTAAGAAAAGGGTAGAAATAAAGGCAATAACCAGAAAGCTATTGTTATATACTTCCTGTTTTTTATCCTCATGTTTATTCAGATACCGGAAGTAGGTAGTTTCCATCCCAAATGCCAAAATTGGATTGATAATGGAAACGTAACTGAACATTTTGGTAAATATTCCGTACACACTTGTTGGGTAAACCCTGGTGTAAATGGGAGTCAGAATAAAATTGAATAAACGCGAAAAGATGGTACTTAAACCGTAAATCAGCGTTTGTCCGGCGAACTTTTTATATACAGACATTAATATCGGGATTTGAGCATTGCGTATTGAGACAAGTTCCTTACCGGAACAATATAACAATTCGGCAATTTACTTCCTTAAAACTTCAAAATTACGATAGTTTTTCACTTCGGCTTCGCTTACCGCAACATTTTCTACGCGTGAACGATCAGGCCCTTCGTGGCACCAGTTTACAAATTCTTCGAGAAAAATGGCTTCTCCTTCTGCCTCGATATATACTGAGCCATCTTTTTCATTGCGCACAAAGCCATTTACCATCATCTGGTTGGCGATAATTTTGGTGGTTTCCCTAAAACCAACGCCCTGCACTTTACCTGTTACTATTATATTGAGGTGTTTCATTTATTGTTGTAAAGTTGAAATGTTTTAAAGCTGCAAAGTTAGTAAACCAATTTAGGTTCAGGCGTTCTAAAGTTGAAATGTTGTAAGGTTGAAACCGTCGTGTGCCATTAAGTTTATAAATCTAATTCACCTTGTAAACGGTCAATTTTTTGTACTGCTGACTTAAAATCCGACCAGATTTCTTCTAAAATGACTTTAGCTGGTCTAATTTCTTTGAGCATTGCAGAAACCTGGCCTATTTCCAATTCGCCATTTTCCAGATCTCCTTCAAACATGCCCAGCCTTGCCCTTGCCCTGCCCAAAAGTTCCATTAAACGCCCCCTATCTGCCCCTTCGGCTTCTGCTATCGATATGGCATCGGCAAATTCATTTTTCAATAACCTTACCGGAACCAGTTTTTTCATTGTTAGCTTGGTATCGCCTTCAGCTGCTGCTATAATTTTGTGTTTAAATGCCGGGTGCGCCGACGATTCTTCGGCCACAGCAAAGGCTGAGCCTACCTGAACGGCATCGGCACCTAAAGCAAAAGTAGCCAGCATGGCTTTTCCACTACCAATGCCGCCTGCGGCAATTACCGGAATATTAACCGCTGCTTTAATCATTGGAATTAGACACAAAGTAGTAGTCTCTTCGCGGCCATTATGCCCACCAGCTTCAAAGCCTTCAGCCACAATCGCATCTACCCCGGCTTCTTCTGCCTTTAAAGCGAATTTGGTATTGGCAATAACATGCACTACAATAATGCCCCTTTCCTTTAAAGTCTTAGTCCAGGTAGCCGGATTACCAGCTGAAGAAAAAACAATTTTTACTTCTTCTTCAATTACGATATCAATAATTTCCTGAATATTGGGATAAAGCAGCGGAATGTTAACCCCAAAAGGTTTATCGGTAGCATTTTTGCATTTTTGAATATGCGTCCTCAACACTTCCGGATACATGGACCCTGAACCAATAATGCCTAAACCACCTGCATTTGATACCGCCGAAGCTAATTTCCAGCCGCTACACCAAATCATGCCCGCCTGAATAATGGGGTATTTAATGTTAAAAAGTTTACAGATTGGATTCATATAGAAGTTCTGAGATTTTTTATTGGTCGTGAGTAATCATATTTAATCGCGCTAATTTTTATCCTTCTCTTCAAAACTTTCCAACTCTTTACTTACTTCTTCTAACAGTTGTTCTTCCGTTGGCAAATAAAGCTCATATTGGCTGGCAATAATCTGTTTCTGATTTTCAGGAAGTGTAAACTTCACTACTGCATCGTTCTTATTGGCACAAAGCAAAATGCCTATAGTTGGATTTTCATGCGGAAGCTTCTCCATACGATCATAATAATTCACGTACATTTGTAATTGACCAATATCCTGGTGTGTTAATTTGGTTGTTTTGATTTCAATAATTACAAAAGATTGTAGTAAGCGATTATAAAACACCAGATCTACAAAAAAATTCATCACCTTCAATATGTATTCGTTTTTGCCTGGCGATGAAGGAAAATCCATTGCCTAATTCTAATAAGAATTCCTGTAAATGTGTAATAATGGCATTCTCCAAATCTCTCTCGTAATACGATGCCTCACGTTTTAATCCTAAAAATTCCAAAAACATTGGATCTTTAATTATTTCTTTGGCATCAGAAGGCTGCTTTTCATTTTTAGCAATAGCCAACACGCTTTCTTTATCATTACTCAAAAGCAGGCGTTCGTATAAACTGCTGTAAATTTGTCTTTCTAATTGGCGCACCGTCCAATTATTTTTTATAGTTTCAGCAATATAAAACTCTCTTTTGTTTTGATTATCAATGGTTAACAATAGCTTGTATTGACTCCAACTTAATTGTGCATACAGTGTGTGCACATTTTCAAATATGCGATAAAACTGACGATAAAGATTAATCTGCCTAATAGAAAACCCACTTCCAAATAGAGGCTGCAGTTGTTCTGACAGGTATTTAATCAGGAAAGTACCATAATCTGCACGATTTTTCCCCTCTTGTTCTTCTTCAAAAATACGCTTACCAATATGCCAGTACATTAAAGTTCGTTGATGATCAACAACCCTTATAGCATTATCTTTTGATTGGTCTATAATGGCTTTTATATCAGCTACAACAGATTGGTTTACCAGCATATTATTCAACTATATTTAAAAAAATCTTAAATTCAACTAGTAAATGTAGCATCATTCTAAATCTATTTCAAAATAACCAAGCACTGTTTTATAATTATCCTGAGCGGTAAGGCAAGTATCAAACAAATACTCTTTTACGACAAAAGTGATTAGCGGTTTCGATAATATCATCAACATTTACAATTTCGTTGGATACTCCTATAGTATTGGTTTCGAAAATGTATTTGGTATGGTCATGAGTAATCTTGCTTCGTTCAATACGGTTTGAATTATATGCCGCTATCGCTAAAAATACAAAAAAACACTCCCGAATTCTATCAAAATTTGCCTATAACCGCAGGATTTATATCAATCGTCCTACTTGGTCACTTTCAATTGTAAAATCTTCTCCCAACTGAATAAGATTTAAGCCCGGTGTTTTACCAATTGCTATTGAACCCAACTGTTTATCCAATCCGAGAAACTCGGCCCCATTAATGGTGCCCCATTGTAAAAGTTGCTCAAAGCTTACCTTTTTTTGCTGCTGAAGGGTAATCATTTCAGCCAAAATACTTAACTGATGATTACTGGCCAAACTATCGGTTCCCAAAGTAATTTTTACACCCTCTTCCATAAGCAGATCAACATCGGGCAATGTATTCTCTATATATAAATTGGCCTGTGGACATAGGCACCAATATAAATTTGGATTGCTTTGTTTAGCAAATTCAATATCTGCCCGGCTCGAAACCGTATTGTGTACCAATAGCGTTTTTTGTTCCTTAACATAAGGTAGCCAGGTTTTTAACGAAGTTTTGTGTGTAGGCTCAAAAAAAGAGATATCCATCCCTAAAAACTCATAAAGCTTTAGAAATCCACCAGTTTTGCTTTCGAAAAAAGCATTTTCGTCGACAGTTTCCTGGTTGTGTACACTAATAAAAATATTTGCTTTTTCGGCTTCCTGCCTAATTAATTCAAATAGTTGAGGCGAAACTGTGTAAGGCGCGTGCGGAACAATAGATGCAGGAAGGGGTTGAAAATCCTGTTTAATCTCCTTCAGATAATCCATTATGGCAGCTGCACGTTCAGGGTTAAATCCCAATGCCTCTATAAAGGTGTGATAATGGATCTTACTTTTTTCTTTTATTTTTTTAGAAGCAATCTGGTTAGCAATATCACCAACAGCCACAATCCCGTTATCGAACATTTGCTGATCGGCTTTTTGCATGGCTAAATCAATCTGGCTGGCTTCGCTATGCCTATTTTTAATAATATGCTGAACAAATTCTACCAGGCCAGTCTTTTCGGGAATTTGCCCCAACATGTGCGAAAGCTCCAAATGACAATGCGTATTAATAAAACCGGGAACAATTGCACCTTTATAATGCGTAACATCAAAGTTTTTGGCTTCACCGGCAGTTAATATCTGTTGTATTTCACCAGAGTCATTTACTGCAACCACGCCATTTTTAACCGGCGAACTACTTACGGGAAAAATCCAATCGGCAGAAAAGTATTTAAGCATACCCGCAAATTAAGGTGATTAAAGCAAGGCATCAAAATATTTTGTGGAAAATAGAATGGTAAGGGAAAAGGAAAAGAGCCTCCTATCGGAATCGAACCAATGACCTACTGATTACAAGTCAGTTGCTCTACCAGCTGAGCTAAGGAGGCTTTTAATCGGGCTGCAATGATAGAAAAAATTTCTCTTTTAAAAAAAATAAATAAAAAAATACCTGAAAGCTGGCCTGCTTACCACAAACATTTATTGTTTAAATGCAAAAGTTGACTTTTTGTGTAGTTATTCTCCCCAATGTGTGGAGGAACTCCCCAATCTGCAATATCACATAAAAACATAAATCACTCACAACCAATACATTAATTAGTCGTGCCAGTTTTGGCACCATTATGAAACCTTAGCAAGTATTGTTACACAAATTAAAATTTAAAAAATCATACTATGAAAAAGTTCGTATTAGCAGCAACAGTATTAGCATTAGCAGGATTCTCAACCGTAAAAGCAAGTGAAGTTAAAGATTTAAAACCTACTGCAATTGTAGCAGTTCAAGATAGCGCCGTAAAAACTCCGGTTAAATTAGAAGAATTACCTGAGCCAGTTACAACAGCATTGAAATCTGATGCTTACAAAGGATGGACTGCTACCGAAGCTTGGTCAGTAAAAGAAGGTGCCAAAGAGTATTACCTAATCAATGTTAAAAAAGAAGCAGAAACCGGTTCTGTGAAAATTGACAAAGACGGGAAACCAGTTCAATAATTAAAATTTGTATAAACGCCGTTCAGGCATAATTAACATAAGCGTAGCCTCAGCGCTACGCATCACCTTAAAATTAAAAACAAGATGAAAAAATTAATTTTATCAGCTGCGTTCTTAGCTTTTGCAGGATTCTCAGCAGTACAGGCAAGTGAAGTAAATACAATGAAAAATACTGCAATTGTTGCAGTTCAAGATAGCGCAGTAAAAACTCCTGTTAAATTAGAAGAGTTACCTGAGCCAGTTAAAACAGCATTAAAATCTGATGCTTACAAGGGCTGGACTGCTACCGAAGCTTGGTCAGTAAAAGAAGGAACCAAGGAGTATTACCTGATCAATGTTAAAAAAGAAGCAGAAACTGGTTCTGTGAAAATTGATAAAGACGGTAAACCCGTACAATAAAAACCCAAATATTACATCTACCTAGTATAAGAAAGCCGGATTATGTCCGGCTTTTCTTATTTTTGTTACATGGCGAGAATCCTGATTTTAGAAGACGATACTACTTTTGCTCAATTACTTGAAGGTTTTTTAACAAAAAACGGTCATGCAGTTACACTCGTAACCCATGTAAAACAATCTTTTAAACAACTCGAAAACAGCGAATTTGAACTACTATTAATCGATTACCGCCTTCCTGACGGAACAGGTTTTGAAGTGTTAGAACACTTGCGTGACCGGGGACTTTCTATTCCGGTAATTGTTATGACCAGCTTTAACGATGTGCGCACCGCCGTAAAATCGATTCAGTTAGGTGCTTTTGATTACATTACGAAACCGGTTAATCCTGATGAGCTTTTAATGGTGATTAAAAATTCTTTAGCCAAAAAGGATTTAAAAAGCACAGAGCCAAATGAGGTAAATAGCGATTTTATTAAAGGAAAAAGCGCCATTGCCGATAAATTATACGGGCACATTAACCTGGTAGCCCCTACAGATATGTCGGTAATTATACAAGGTGAAAGTGGGACGGGGAAAGAATTTGCCGCCCGGACTTTGCATCAGCAGAGCAAACGCGCCGATAAACCTTTTGTGGCCATAGATTGTGGTGCGCTATCAAAAGATTTAGCCGCCAGCGAATTATTTGGTCATGTTAAGGGTGCTTTTACTGGTGCCTTAAACGATAAAAAAGGACAATTTGAAGCTGCAAATGGCGGAACCTTATTTTTAGACGAAGTGGGTAACCTGAGCTACGAAGTACAGATTAAACTACTCAGGGCTTTGCAGGAAAGGGTAATCCAGCCGCTGGGCAGTACCAAACAGATTCCGGTTAATGTGCGCATTGTTACTGCAACAAATGACGACCTGGCCAACAGCATACAGCAAGGCGAGTTCCGGGAAGATTTATACCACCGTTTAAACGAATTTAAAATCCAGCTTCCACCATTGCGCGAGCGCGGGGGAGATTTAGAGTTATTCATCAATCATTTCATACAACTGGCTAACCGCGACCTGGAGCGCAATGTGAAGAGCATTTCGGCTGAGGCTAAATCACTTCTACTACAATACGATTGGCCTGGTAATCTGCGCGAGTTAAGTAATGTAATTAAGCGTATGGTTTTGTTGAGTCCGGGCGATGTAGCACAGGTAGAGGCATTGCCAGATGAAATGATGATTGCTGTTCATCAGCAAACACAGCCCGGAAATTCTTCTGATTTAAAAGCTGTAAATGAGCAGAATGAAAAAACACTCATAACTGAAACCTTAATTAAGGTAAAACACAACAAATCAAAGGCAGCAAAAATGTTAAACATTGATCGTAAAACACTGTATGCCAAGATGGAGCGATACGGCATTGAGTAATCTTCATTTCAAATGAGTTATACTGCGCCGTTCTGATCTTACACTCAAACAAGAAAAAGTCAATGAGTATATAAAAAATATACTCATCCTTCCGCTGTATAGGTAGCATCTTATAGTCTAAAAATGTTCACCATACTATTTACGTTTTTGCTTTTTACATGCTCACATGAAGTCCGCCATTGCATTGCTTAATTTTTCAGCTCGATGAGCATAATACCTCACCCTACGGTTCTGCAAAAAACCTCTTTTTTTCTTATTCAACAATCACTTGTATACCTGCTTTAGCTGCCTTATAGCTAATCTTTGCCTTTAAACTGTAATAGCTCCAGTTCTGCAACAGATGATGATCCTCCCTGGCTATTTCCTCTTTTTCCTGCTGGTTGACCAAAAGCAGGGTTGCGGCCTGGTTTTTAAGACAAAAATCGATCAGCATCTTGCTGTAAACATGCAGTTTTTGTTCAACATACCGCCTTTCCATATGCCGATAATCCTCTACACTTTTCATTTTCTTCTTTCTTCCATGTCCACCGCTGTTAAAATGACTGCTTTTTTGACCCTATTTACTGCCGCCTGTATGGCAAGCCTTCGGTGGAGAAATTCCTCCTTATTCCCTATAGCATATTCCTGGCTACCGACCTTAACAGTTACCGGATGTTCTATCGATAGCGAGGCTTCGGCTATTATAGTCGGGTCGAGTACATGGTACTCCTTCTCAATCCGCATTGCAGCCAATAGAAATATTTTTCCTCTGTCCAATTGGATATGGCTGGCACAAAGCTTCAATGCACCACTTATAACCTTATCAAACATGGCCTTCTTATCCGACCTGTCCTTTCCAAGGTAAGTTCTAAAAGGAATCTGAAAAAGCCTGAAAGTGAAATTTTTATTGTCAACTGCCCGGGTTAGTTTGGAGATTACCTCTGCACCAAAGGGTAAGGGGATATTACGTTTGTAGTTCCTTAGTGATTTTTCGCCTTTCCAATAGGCATCCTTTTCCTTATTGAAATTGGATATTAGCGTATTGTTGAGGTTGCTCAAAATATTTGCAGGAATCTGCCCTTTGAAATGATTGAAGAGCAAACGGTAGGTTGTATTCTGACGTGAGGATTTCAAAATACCGTTCGCCTCTTTCTTTTCATCAGCTATCTTTAACTTGATATCCTCGGTCAAATAAAAGAAATCCTTCACCCGTTCCTGCACGAAATGATGGCTCATGATCGTATTCGCTGCCCGGAAACAGATCCATTGCCAGTTATACAACTGATCAATCGCATTTTTGACCACCTCCCGATCTTCGGAATCGATCATTAACTGTATTTTGCGCGTAACGACCATAGTACTATTTTCCATATCACCTGATTTTTATTTTCCTTATTTTCAATGAAGCAGCAGCGAAAGCCTGCTGAATGTATCCCTGATTGAGGTTTAAGGCCTCCGCAATCTCTGTAAAACTATACTGAAGCTCATAACGCATTTGAAGGATCTTAGACTGCTCTTCGCTCACATCTCCTTCAAACCTGAATCTGCTTGTTTTTTCAATTTGATCAAGTTTTTGCGAATCGGTGATTACTGCCTTTAAGCACTCGAGCGTCCGTTTCACTTTTCGCGCAACCTGATAATCAGAAATTCCTCCAATATGCCAGGCCATCTGGCCATAATCAAACGAATACTTGATGCAGAGCCTGATAAAAAGCTGCTGGTCCTGGCTCAGGTTAGGAATTACCGCTTTTACTTGCTCCCATTGTTTTATTTCCTCTTCTCCTGGTGCTTGATGATAAACAAACTCACCTTCATCCTCCTGGAAAGGATCATGACCTGCAATAAATTCCTGGTAGTTTTCAATTTCGTCTAGTCGAAGCATATTGCGGTGGAATTTGTTGCAAGATGTTTTAAAGTACGCCCTGCAGCCCTCAGAAGTCAATTTTCTGACAAAAGTTTCAATATGTTCTGGAGAGGTTATATTTTTTCTGCATAACCAAAGCCTTAGGAAAGCTTCATTTACAATACAATCCGCATTAACATCATCCTTTATATATTTAAAACCATAGTAGTATATAGGGCGATATAAAAGTTTGTAGAAAAATTCAAGCCCTTCCTCATTCCTTGCTTAAACCTGGTGAAATTTATGTTACGATTTGAGTTTGATTGCGTGTATTCCATGATGAATATATTTAATTTAGATATGATGTGTTTTCCGTCGTGGCAGATTATAAGGTCTGATCGTGTACATTTTTGAGCCTTTCTCCACATATGAACGTATCCAATATTTAGTGGTTGCTCAAGATCTAGCCTTTTAAACCAGCCTACCTATCCTTGCAAAAAAGGCATAACAATACCATTACGATGGTTTTTATCGTTTTTCAATTGACTAATCGACTCAATATCGAAAAGTAAAGAAATTAATGCGGGAGGGCTATTAAACAACTTGCCTAAAATCGCCCAATAGAAATTACCTCCTCAAATTAAAACTATTCAGGCGCACAGATTACCACCGAAATGAGGCAATTGAAAAGATGGTTTGATTTTAAAATCATACTCGTATGGGTTATACGAGTCCTGCATAAATGGATGCAATACATGTGAGGCTGCAAACCACGGCTGCCATAAAAGTTCTGACCCCTTAAGCTAACATGGATTTACAGCAGCCTCACATCTATTCGGACGTGCTAATATAGCACATCTTTAAATAGACGTGAGTATTAATCTGCTGTCTTGCACTAGCGGGGTCAGAAAAAGCAGCTACAAGACTCTTATTAATACACAATTATATAATCAAATATAAAAAAATACCCAAGAAGTCAACATAAATATTGACTTATTATTTTTTTTATATTAACAGTTTGCCAAATGGAAAATTTGGATGTTAAAGATTTTAAAGTTTCTTTGGCAAAGCGTATAAAACAAAGAAGAGTGGAATTAGGTTTAACCCAAGCCTCCTTAGCTTTAAGGATAGGTTTTAAGGACAAACAAATTGTTAATAATTATGAAATACAGGGAGCGAACCCTACAGCTTACAACCTTGTACTGATTGCAAAGGCACTAGATATAACGGTGAACGATCTACTTGATTTTAGCCAACTTGAAAATTTCAAGTAAGTTCTAAAATATTTCGCCATAAAGTTTTATTGAAAGTTATTCCGTTTTAATTTTCCAATTCAACCCTATTTTAGCATCTTACATCGACCCCGAATAATTCATTTCTTCCATCACCGCAATTAAGCCTTCCAGCTTTTTAATTTGCAGGGAAACATCAGACTTAACAACATCCGTTAACCCGTTTTTGGAAATATCAATTTCCAGGAGTCTGAGTGCATTAGCCAGGGTTTTAGCACCCAATTGTCCGGTTCGGCCTGCAAGGCGATGCACAATCAACCTGCTGTTATCCTGATCATTTTTTTGCAGGTGAAGCTTTAACTCGGCTGCATCATCAATAGAATCTTGCTTAAACCGGTTCAGTATTTTTTCCAGCATCTGCTGATCGCCAAAAGTCATTTTTTCTATTGTGGAGAAATCGAACTCTGGTTGCTCGGCTAAAATCGCTGTTTTCTCAAAAATGGATAAAATATCTGCTGCTCTGAAAGGTTTCATAATCAATCCGTCAAAACCCTCGCTTAAAACCATTTCACGTTCTTCGGGTAAAACCTGCGCGGTTATGGCGTAAAATTTAACTGATTCGGGTAGTTTTTTCTTCAGCAAATGGCAAAGCTCAAAACCCGTCATTTCAGGCATGCGCATATCCATTAATACATATCTTAAATCATTTTCGGGTGTAGCCTGCAAAATATCGGCTATCTGGTTAAAACTCCTGAAAGTAATATTGTTCTTTTCGAAAATTATTTCGCAAAGATCCAAAATCAGTTTATCATCATCAATTACCCATACTGTTCCGGGATTTACTATCGCGTAATGTTCCAAATCGAGCTCATTTTGCACCCGCTCTTCTGTATATTCGTACTTAAGGTAAATGTTAAACGTAGTACCTGCACCCGGTTTGCTCTTTACATAAATCCGTCCGCCCTGGGTTTCAATTAACGATTTAACAATAGGTAAACCCAAACCTGTACCTGCCTGGTTGATGATGTATTTTTCTGGCGATTCAATCTGCTCAAACTCATTAAAAATTTTAGCCCGGTCTTTTTCTTCAAAACCAATACCTGTATCCTTTATGATAAAATGGAAATGCAGATCGTTGCCTTGTTTTTTATAAGAAACCCCTAATTTAATTTCGCCTTTAAGCGTAAATTTTACCGCATTACCCAATAGGTTAAATAAAATCTGTTTCAACCTGAAAGCATCGCCCTTAACCGATTCGAGATGATCGAGACCTAAATCGACATTTAATTGCAAGGATTTCTGCTCGGCCAACGGGCGCATAACTGAAACCACTTCGTCTAAAACTTTTTTAATATCGAACACCTGATGATTGAAACGGAATTCGCCTGAAATGATGCGGTTATAGTCCAATACTTCGTTAACGATCTGCAGCAAATGGATGGATGATTGATAAATCGCATCGATATCCTTTTTCTTCGGAACATCCTGCTGGGTAATGAGTTCGGCATAACCCAGTATAGATTGGAGGGGCGTTCTGATCTCATGGCTCATATTCGAAAGGAAGCGTTGCTTCGCTTTTCCGTGGTATTCGGCCTCATCTTTGGCCTGCTCCAATGCTCTACGGTATTTATTGCTCCGGGTAATATCGGCCAGAATTAAATAGAGCAAAATAACAGTAAGCAGAAAAAATGCAAGGATAATGATGGTAATTTGCGTAATCCCATCGTTCACCACTTCTTTTGCCTGTATACCATTTAAATCAACCTGCGCTACCGCTTCGCCTTCTACTTCGCGTAAAATCTGTAGCATTTGTGCGGTTAATGCGTTACTGGCATTGGACAAGTCAGCCTCTCGTTTTAAAAACTTCTGGCTTTTCTGTCGCTGTTCCTGTTCGATATTTTTTAACGAACCGGTCATGCTTTTCATAATGCTATCCTCAGCCTTAGCATTTAAGGTATCACGTTTAACTTTAAATTCTTCGTTAATAATCTTATAGGCTTCTGATTTTTTCTTCCCGAAAAGTTTGGCAAAAAAATTACGTGATTTCTTATCTTCTTCGGGAGCAACGGTAGTGGTAGAAGTGGTGGTTTCGGTTGTCAGTATTGCACTATCCGTTTGCCTGGTACGCGTAGCAACCAACTCGTTTAGCTTCTTCACTTCTTCCGAAAACGACTTGGTATTTACCAGCGTTTCGCGCACTTTCAGGTAATTTATAAATTGCTTATCGCGATCAGAGAGCAGGTTTTTAATCGATTTTATTCTCACCAGCTGGGCCGAATCGCCACGGTATAATTTCCGAAGGGTATCCAGGCTTGATCTTAATTTACGCGATTCTTTTAAAAAACTATAATTGCCTTGCTTATTAAATGCCTCATCGCGCTGCAGCTGATCGAGCCTTGCAATTTTATGCGAAAGATCATTCACAATCCGCAGGCGGTCGTTGGGTGCCGAAATTTCTTCTACCGTATCCAACATACGGGTAAAGGCAAATTTACTAATGCCCCATGCCATCAACAAGGCAAAACAGGCCAATAAGAAACCTATAATTACTTTACTTTTTACTGCCCGGAAAAAACGTTTTTGAATAACGGCCGCCATCTAATTCAGATTATATCCCCAACACCTATATAACGGTTTAAGAGGTAAATTGATATCTTTTTATTGTTTACAAATAACGTACCACAAGAAAATCTGCTCAAAAAACTTTAATTTTATAAATCGCCTAATCAAACAAAAACATGAACCGTATCGATCGCCTTTTCGGCATATTAACACTCCTTCAGTCTAAAAAATATATTACTGCTGAAAAAATTGCTGAACGCTTTGATATGAGTATCCGCACGGTTTACCGAGATATTAAAGCCCTCGGCGAACAGGGTATTCCGGTAAGTTTCGAGCAGCACAAAGGCTATTATTTGGTACAGGGCTATTTTCTGCCTCCTGTTTCTTTTAACATGGAAGAAGCCAATGCGTTGCTTCTGGTAGAGAGTCTGGTAAATGGCTTTGCCGATCATTCCATCCGTGCGCATTATTCTACTGCACTTACCAAAGTTAAATCGGTGCTCAAAAGCAATCAGAAAGAAAAGCTCGAAACCATGAACCAGCACATTAAGCTGCAGATCCCCGAAAGACTTAACTTTAATTTCGAGTACTTATCGCTCATTCAACAAGCCATTGCTGAGAAACACATTATTGCCCTCGATTACAAGAATAACAAGGAGGAAGTAAGCAAGCGAGAGGTAGAACCCATTGGTTTAATTTTTTATGCTTTCAGCTGGCATTTAATTGCCTGGTGCCATTACCGGAATGAGTACCGCGACTTTAACCTCACCCGGATTATCTGCATCAAAAACCTGGGAATTTCTTTCAGAAAAGCAACTCATATGCCTTTAAATGATTATATGCACCTGTTGCCGGTAAATTATTAAAAATATTTTTTTTACACTGCCATAGGGTTGTCAGTCGGCCACATTTTCTTTGTTTAAACAAACATCAAAATCATGAGCATCGCCGATTTATTACTGATGGACTTACACACAGCAGAAAAAACAAAACAAAAAAATATGGATATTATTAAAGCATTATTGAAAGAGTTAGCGGCAGAATTTAACACCACTAAAAAATTTCTGGCCCTGGTACCAGTTGATAAATTTGATTGGGCTCCGCACGAAAAAAGCATGAAAATGAAATCTTTGGCCAGCCATATTGCCGAACTACCAAGCTGGGTTTCCCTCGCCCTTACCACCGATGGACTTGATTTCGCAGCTGCACCATACGAGGAAAAGCACATCGAAACTACCGATGATTTACTGAAACTATTGGAAGAAAGCTATGCTGGTGGAAAAGCAGAACTGGAGAAAGCAAATGAAGAATTGTTAAGCGAAAAATGGATACTGAGAAACGGTGATCAGATTCTGGCAGATTACACCAAATACGAAACCATTCGCCATTCGTTTAGTCAAACTGCACACCACCGTGCTCAATTGGGCGTTTATTTCAGGTTATTAAACATCCCAGTACCTGGCAGCTATGGCCCGAGTGCCGATGATCAGAACTTTTAAGTAACTCTCTCGTATAACCGTCATTTCACTAGCAACAGATTTGGTGCATTTCTCTGTTCTTTTGAAATGACGGTTGTATTACCTGTCCATATTTGTATTACATTTCTGCTTTGCTAATTTTAGCCATGAAGAAAATTTTTGCCATTTGCGGTAGTACAAAAGCATCATCTACCAACCTGCTTTATATTGCAGCCATTACTAAACTTCTCGGAACAGGATACGAAGTAGTTACGCTCAGCTCTATAGCAGATCTTCCACATTTTACCCCTGATTTGGATACTGATGATGCACCTCAATCTGTTTTGCAGCTCCGGAAAAATATCAACTTAGCCGACGGAATTTTAATTTGTACCCCTGAGTATGCCATGGGCTTGCCAGGCAGTTTAAAAAATGTATTAGACTGGACAGTAAGCTCGGCTTCATTTTCCAAAAAACCTGTCTTGGCTATTGTGGCCTCCTCGCAAGGTGAAAAAGCCTATCAATCGCTCATCGATGTATTAACTGTTATTGAGGCTAAAGTTTTTCCTTTACTGGTGCCTTTCGCCAAAGCTAAAATCACTCCCGAAGCCAGTATCACCGATTTAGCAACTTTATCGGCCATTGAAGCAACTCTTAAGCAATTTGTTGCCAGCCTATCCAATGAATAACACAATTTATTTGCGTAAAATTGCAGCATGAACAACAACTCTGCCACCCGTTTAAATAAATTCATCAGCGAAAGCGGATTATGCTCGCGGCGCGAAGCAGACCGTTATATCGAAAAGGGAACAGTTTTTATTAACGGAAAAAGGGCTAAAGTTGGCGATCAGGTTTTTGCCGGCGATAAAGTGATGGTTAATGGGCACAACATTGAGCCTAAAGAAGAAAGCAGTTTTGTGCTTTTGGCTTTCAACAAACCTGTGGGTATTACCAGCACAACCGAAAGTGGTGTACGCGATAATATTGTCGATTATGTAAACTATAGCGAAAGAATTTTCCCGATTGGCCGCTTAGACAAAGATTCATCAGGTTTAATTTTCCTGACCAATAACGGTGATATCGTGAACAAGATTTTGCGAGCCGGAAATAAGCACGAGAAGGAATATATCGTTACGGTTAATAAACCCATTACCGAAGATTTTATTTTCGAAATGAGCAATGGTGTCCCCATTTTAGGGGTGAATACCCGCAAATGTAAGGTAAGGCAAGTCAGTACCTTTGTATTCAATATTATTCTTATTCAGGGATTAAACAGGCAAATCCGCCGAATGTGCGAGTATTTTGGTTATGAAGTTACCAAATTAGAACGTACGCGGATCATGAATATTAACCTGAAGGGCATCCCAACAGGCGAATTCAGGGAGCTTACCGAAGAGGAAATGAAAAGCATTACCAAAAGTATTGAAAATTCATCTTCGGAGGCCAAACCAAAAGCTAAAAGCACCCCAAAGAAAAAACCAAATGCCTGGGAGGAAATTCCAGAACTTCGCGAAGAACAACCTAAAAAGCAGTTTAAACCGAAACCGGCAGGTAAAAAATATTCCTCGCAAAGCGGATCAAAAAATACTGCTAAAAGTAACTCAGGTAACAGAAATACCCGGTCTTCAAAACCCAAATCAACGGACAAGTCACATTCACGCAAACGCGGACGCTAATGAATAGCATCATTTACCTCAATACCACTATCTTTCTCTTTCTGGCAGGTGTTCACTTTTACTGGATGTCAGGAGGTAAATGGGGCATCGATGCCGCTTTACCAACTACAGCAGAGCATCAGCTTGTTTTTAATCCCGGCAAAGCCGGAACATTCCTCGTAGCCCTGGGTTTGCTTGCTTTTGCTGCCATTACTTTTGCACATAACTTTCATTTTGAAATCGATGTACCTCATTACCTGCGATATGGCATTGCGGCTATTTTTCTAATCAGAACCATTGGTGATTTTCGGTATGTAGGTATTTTCAGGAAGATAAACCACACAGTATTTGCCAGATACGATCAAAAGTATTATGTTCCTTTATGTGCTTATCTGGCCTTATCAGAATTGTTTCTTGCCGCGTATTAATGTAAAATTTGTTCATTTATAGGCTGTTGCAGGTACAACACTTCTACCTTCCAGCTTTTTTAAGTACCTTTGCAGCAAATGGTAACAGCAAAAAAAACCGATATCCGTGCGTTAGATCTGCCACAATTGCAACAACATCTTACTGCAATGAAACAGCCTGCATTCAGGGCTAAACAGATTTATCAATGGCTATGGGAAAAATCGGCAACGAATTTCGAGCAAATGAGCAATCTTTCTAAAGACCTAAGAAAAGCTTTAGACGATACTTTTACTATTAATGCTGTTCAGGTTAACAACTCTCAGTTTAGCAACGATCAAACCATTAAAAATACCTTTAAGCTTACCGATGGCAACATTGTAGAAGGTGTTTTAATCCCTTTAGACGACCGGATGACAGCCTGCGTTAGTTCACAAGTAGGATGCAGTTTAACCTGTAAATTTTGTGCAACCGGCTATATGGACCGTAAGCGCAACTTAAACGCAGACGAAATTTACGATCAGGTGGTATTGATTGATAAGCAGGCAAAGGACAACTATAACCATCCGCTTACCAATATCGTATATATGGGTATGGGCGAACCGCTTTTAAACTATGCTAACGTATTAAAATCCATTGAGCGCATAACTGCACCAGATGGCTTAAATATGAGCTATAAGCGCATTACCGTTTCTACAGCGGGTATTGCTAAAATGATTAAGAAACTGGGCGATGATGGCGCTAAATTTAACCTGGCACTATCATTACACGCCGCTAACGATGAGAAGCGTAACGAAATTATGCCGATCAATGAGGCTAACTCACTAAAATCGCTTGCAGAGGCCTTGAAATACTATTTTGCCAAAACCAAAAACCCGGTTACTTACGAGTATATTGTTTTTAATCATTTTAACGACGAAATTGCTGATGCCATGGACTTGGCTAAGTTCTGTAAACACATCCCTTGTAAAGTTAACCTGATTGAGTACAACCCGATTTCTTTTGCCGCATTTACCAATGCCGAAGGCGATAAGATCGATGCCTTTTCAAACTACTTAAAAAGCCAGGGAATCAATACCAACATCCGCCGGAGCAGAGGTAAAGATATCGATGCAGCATGTGGCCAATTGGCCGTTAAAGAGGAAGCGAAAGCTTAATTCATCGTTATTTCTACTTCAGTAGCACAAAGCCAAGGCCAGCATTCATGCTCTTTCCTTTTATCATTAAGGGATTAAGGGCGTTAAGAAAAAACATATTGGTTTAGTGCAAAGTAACCTTAATTACCTTAATTCCTTAATGGTTTTAAAGCTTAAAGGTGAAAGACTAATGCAGTTATTTTTTGAAGCGCAAAGCCAGTGCAGGGAATCAGGGTTCCGTCCTGCTGTCCGTTACAATCCTTTTGGAGGGCTTATGCAAGCTTTGTGGTGTCTGTTCCAGCCAAAAGGGATTTCCACTGCCATCAGGGCTATTAGCGTAAAGCCTGTGGATAAAGCCCACCGTTTCATTTTATCATTAAGAGATTAAGGCCATTAAGAAAAGACCTTTATGCTTTTGTCCAAGCAAACCTTAATTACCTTAACTCCTTAATGGTTAAAAAAAGCTTAAAAGATAAAAGACTAAAGCTTTGTATCCCGCTTTCTGCTTTAGTCTTTAAGCTTAAAAAAAGCCTGTAAACAAGAAAACCCCTCAGCTTTTGCTGAAGGGTTTCTTTAAGATTTGGCACCGACCTACTCTCCCACGTGTTACCGCAGTACCATTGGCTCTGGTGGGCTTAACTTCTCTGTTCGGAATGGGAAGAGGTGGACACCACCGATATAGGCACCTAAATATTTTTATTTAAGACCAAAGGTAAAAGCTTAAAGCTATTTGTATTTCGCTTTAGTCTTTTGTCTTTACGCTTTTAGCTTAAATGACATATTATTGAAAGAAGTTAGTTTGAAGAACAAACAACAGTCTGTTTGCTTTGAAAGCTTCGGATGATTAGTACTACTCGACTGTGCTGTCGCCAGCTTTACATCTGTAGCCTATCAACGTAGTAGTCTGCTACGGTCCTATATGGAATTCTCATCTCGTGGCTAGTTTCGCACTTAGATGCTTTCAGCGCTTATCTATTCCCAGCGTAGCTACTCTGCAATGCCCCTGGCGGAACAACAGATTCACTAGAGGCTAGTCCAACCCGGTCCTCTCGTACTAAGGTCAGCCCCACTCAAAATTCCTACGCCCACAACAGATAGGGACCGAACT
>NZ_FMZH01000027.1 GCF_900101435.1 Pedobacter soli | reverse complement strand
GGGGTGTTTTGCACCGGCCGTGCCACCTAAACCCGATAGAACGTAAAGCCCGGAGCGAGGTACGAGTGAGGACTTGAAGGAATAGCGGGACTACCAAAACCAACGAAGCACAGGAACAGGCTTTGCTAATAAATCGGGATATAATTAGCGAACGGTATAATTATCGGGATATTGAATAATAATTAATACTTTTACCGCTTTAATAAATCATCCTTATTATTAATGAAAGTTGCGCTTAAAACCTACTTGCCTTTGCTCTTGATCTTTATTGCAAAGTTTAGCCAGGCTCAGAATTACAAAAACGAGCTGGTTGTTATTACAGAGAACGATGCTTATATAGATATTACCAGCGACCGGTATTACACGAACGGCTTTTTTATTAAATACAGGCATGCTTTAAACGCAGAAAACCTGAAAGCCGGGCGAAGCAAAGAGGTAATTGGTTTTGAGTTGGGCCAAAAAATATATAACCCTTATTACAGTTTTGCCCCAAACCCCGCCCTGCACGACCGCCCATTTACGGCTTATTTATATGGCGAGGCCAATTACAGCAGGTTTTACCAAAATAAGCAGTTATTAAAGGTTACAGCGCAGGTTGGTCTTACGGGTAAGGATGCCCTGGGCGAAGAATTTCAAAAAACCTATCATAAACTGGTTGGTCAGAACCAAATTGCCGGTTGGGAATACGGGTTAAACAGCGAACCTACTTTAAATCTGGGCATAGAATACAACAAACGCCTGCTGGCTACCCCCAACGAAATATTTGATGTAACGGGAACTGCTTCGGCAGCAGTAGGCAATGTAATAACCAAAGCAAATGTAGGTGCACTGCTTAGATTAGGAAGATTTAATGAGATTGATGGCTCGGCTGCTTTTAACAGTTTAGTAAGTAATGGCAATAAAAGCAACGCTAAACGTAAATACGAACTTTTCCTTTCGGTGGCCCCTCAATTACATACTATAGCCTACGATTCGAGCTTGCAGGGAGGATTGTTCTTGAATGATAAAGGTCCTATTACCTTTAAACCGAAACCCATCGTATTTACCACACAGCTGGGTTTAACCTTTGCCATTGCCCGCTGGACAGCCAATTACACGGCTACATTTACCTCAAATGAGGTTAAAAACAGTGCAACAGGCTACCGATATGCTTATTACAGTCTTGCTTACCGTTTTAGTAAAAGTTAATATGAAAAAACAACTACTCTTTTTGGCCTTACTTTTTACAGGCTTGTCTTTTACTAAAGCGCAAATTGCCCCGGAAAATCACTCCATTATTTTTAAACCGGTATTCGGTACGCATGTAAATAACGATCAGGGACATCTGTTTCAGGATCAGATCACTGGGTTTGATGCTGCTTACTTTAAAGATATTAGCCAAAACAGTGATAAATGGATTGGCTTTAGCGGTGCCAAATCGTACGGAATTGGTTTCATTTTCAGAGATCTGAATAAATTGAAAGGCACTAAAGATACTTCAGAACATGCCTTTGGCCAGATTTACGGCGCGGTGTTGCAACTTGATTTTCAGCTATTTAAAATTGGAAAAGCTAAATTTAACTTTACACCAGGCGTGGGTTTGGGCTACACCAATAAATACTACTTTAATAATACGAAAAACCGTTTCCTTGGTAGTCCGATTAACGAAACCATTAAGGCTGATCTGGGTATGGAGCTGCCGCTAAATAAATACACCGATTTAATGGCTGGTTTTGGTTTCCTGCATGTATCGAACGGTGGGGCAACAGTACCGAATGGCGGGCTGAATACCGGCAATGTATATATCGGGCTAAAACTGAGCAATCCAAAAGAACTTACTGCCGAGAAAAAAAGCACTTATACCACCCTACAGCGCAACTCTATTGAGCTTAGCGCGGGTTTGGGTGCAAGAGGCGTATTTGGCGACAACACCAAAAGCCTTTATAAAAGCGGGCTATATGCAGGCTACAACTTCTATTTAAACGATATCATGTCGCTAAAGGCAGGGGCTGATGCAGTTTATTATTACAGCGTTTTTGACCCTAATCGTTTTGGCGAAACTTTTCAGAACTACGGTACTTCTTTGGATAGGTGGCGCACAGGCTTAAGTATTGGCGCAGATATTAACTTATGGCGTGTTACCGTCGCTGCACAAATCGGGAAATATATCCATTACAACAGACTAATGGAAAAAGCAACCTGGTACTGGACATTTGGTCCTACTTTTAACATTACCCCACATATTGGTTTACAGGCTAAAACCTATATGCACTTTGCACAGGCAGATTATGTAAACTGGGGCGTGGTTTACCGTTTTTAATATTGGCCGGTGGTTAGTAACACTAAGGTACAAGCTTCAACAGGTTCGATTTGATGTTGAATTAATACTTCTTCAAGCTCTGGATTCTCGGTACCCGGATTAAAAATAACCCGTTTGGGTTTAGTTGCCAGAATATACTCGCGGTATTGCGCCTGTAAGGGGCGCCCTATATACAAAGTGATGGTTTCAATATCGCTATGAATGTGGCCGGGTTTTTCGATTTCAACTCCTGCAACTGCCCCTTCTTTAATGCCCACATTTACAATTTCGTGGTTAAATCGCTTAAGCATGTGTGCAGCTTTGTATGAATAGCGTGATGGATTTGGCGACGCGCCTATAATGAGTGTTTTATTCATCTTTTACAAATTAGTGATTAGGCTAATAAACGGACTAGAATTTTGAAAGCAAGGCTATTTGCCCCGAATGGTAAGCATGGTGCTGGGCTAAGCCACTTAAAAGTTCGGTATTGGTTACGCCGGTTCCTAAAGCCGGATTCCTTTCATCTTTCACTTCATCTTCCCAATGGCTGGCTTGCATATTTTCGGCAGTGCGAATCAATTCTTCGTTTGCCACTTTAAAATTAAAAATAATCCTTTCCCAGCCTTGCGGTGTTTTACTTTCAGGCAAAGGCCAATCGCCACGTTCAGGCTCAGCAGCAGGCTTTCCGGTTAACCGCGAAGTTACTTCTTCAGTCCATGCAGTTAAGTGCAGGGCGATTTCGGCAATAGAATGCGCACCTCCGATAAAATGTTTAAATGCCTTTTCAGGATTGACATTATTTAAAGTTTGCATCACATGGTTACCATGCCAGGCATCGCCATTAAAAGCTTTTTTTATTTCGTTGGTAATATTAAACATAACCAAACAACAACCTGTGTGCTATAAAGTTTGTTAAAAGGCTGTCAATATTGCGTTTGCACAGTTAATACCATCAATAGCTGCCGAGACAATTCCACCGGCATAACCTGCTCCTTCAGCACAAGGATAAAGCCCTTTTATTTGCGGATGCTGGTAAGTTTCCTTATCTCTGGGAATACGTACCGGTGAGGAAGTCCTACTCTCTACGCCTACCAAAATGGCTTCGTTGGTATAGTAACCCCTAATTTTCTTGCCGAACAAGGGCAATGCTGCACGCAAGCTATCAGACACAAAATCGGGCAGAATATTATCAAGCATCGCACTTTTTGTGCCGGGCAGGTAAGAGTTTTTAGGTAAATCGATCGACAGTTTATTGTTTACGAAATCGACCATTCGTTGTGCGGGCGCAACCAAATTACCTCCACCAGCTTCGAAAGCCATTTTTTCTATCTCTGATTGGAAATTAAGCATCCGTAGCGGATCGTAACCCTGAACATCATTTAAAGTAACCTGAACTACTGTGCCTGAGTTGGCGTAAGGATTATTTCGTTTAGATGGCGACCAACCATTCACCACAATTTCGTTTTCGCCGGTAGCACATGGTGCGATAATACCACCAGGACACATACAGAAAGAAAATACACCGCGGCTGCCTACCTGCTCTACCAAACTGTAATAGGCGGGCGGTAAAAATTCTGAACGGATATCGCAATGATATTGAGCCGAATCGATAATTTCCTGCGGATGCTCTATCCGAACACCCAGAGCAAAAGGTTTTGCTTCGATCAGGATGTTTTTCCTGTTCAGCAATTCGTACACATCGCGGGCAGAGTGACCGGTTGCCAGAATCACGTGATCGGCAAAAAGTTTATCCTGAAAATTAATTTCGATGCCTTTTACCTGGCCATGTTCGGTTAAAATATCGGTCATCTGGCTATCGAACATCACTTCACCGCCTGCATTTAAGATGGTATCTTTTATGGCTGTGATAATGTGTGGTAATTTATTGGTACCAATATGCGGCCGGGCATCAATAGCGATATCGGGCTCGGCACCATGGCTTACAAAAACCTGAAGTACTTTATTAATATCGCCCCGCTTGTTAGAACGGGTATATAATTTACCGTCAGAGTAAGTGCCTGCGCCACCCTCTCCATAACAATAATTAGATTCGGTATTTACTACACCTTGTTTATTAATGGCGGCTAAATCGCGGCGGCGCTGTTTTACATCTTTACCACGCTCTACAATAATGGGTTTTAATCCATTTTCGATACATTGTAAAGCCGCAAATAAACCAGCCGGACCTGCCCCAATGATGATAACGGGTTTAGCCGAAGCAACGTTAGGGTAATTAACGTTATAAATTTGCGGAACAACTTCTTCATCGACAAAAGCCCTTACCTGTAACCTGAAAATAACCTTACGGGAGCGGGCATCGATAGATCTTTTGAGTATTTCGTAGCCTTTAATTCTTGTTAGCGGCAGTTTAAGGCCGTCCGCAAGCTTCTGTTTAATCACTTCTGTTTGCTCTACCTGGTTTGGGAGCAAAGTAATTTCGATGTCTTTTTGCATATCATGTCGGGTTTTTATCCCGAATTGCTACAAAGATAAGCATCTGAAAGCATATTTGGTGGTTTCGGCATGTGATCAAAAATTATCTATTACGAACATCTCATTTTCAGATCGTCCTGCTGAACTTGTTTCAGCATCTCATCAATGATTCCTATCGGTTGGTGTTGCGCCGACCGAAACAGATAACCTAATATTATACATTAATGCAACTGATGAGAGCTTGCCAACCTGTATTCTATGGTTTTTGCAAATAAATTTTGAAATATTTTATGCTGCGAAATTCAAATCTTTCTCATATGGCCTATCTTTTAGTACCGCAGCAAATGCCCTACTGATTAGTTTATTTCTAAGTACATTTAGGATGGATGAGTGATGTTTACCTTCCTTTATTTTCCTATCATAGTATCTTTTGAATTCATTGTCTTTTTTTATGGTGTTTAAGGCACACATCGTTAACAAGGTTTTTATTCTTTTATTTGCCAAATGACTGACTTTTGGTTTTCCTTTCAATGTTGTACCGGA
>NZ_FMZH01000004.1:2614-529567 GCF_900101435.1 Pedobacter soli | reverse complement strand
GACTAGCACCTTTTGGTAATACATCCGGTACAACATTGAAAGGAAAACCAAAAGTCAGTCATTTGGCAAATAAAAGAATAAAAACCTTGTTAACGATGTGTGCCTTAAACACCATAAAAAAAGACAATGAATTCAAAAGATACTATGATAGGAAAATAAAGGAAGGTAAACATCACTCATCCATCCTAAATGTACTTAGAAATAAACTAATCAGTAGGGCATTTGCTGCGGTACTAAAAGATAGGCCATATGAGAAAGATTTGAATTTCGCAGCATAAAATATTTCAAAATTTATTTGCAAAAACCATAGAATACAGGTTTAAAAACAAAGGGCAGTTAAGACTACCTTGAAACAAATAACGAAGCTTAAGTGTTACACTAAAAAAGATAAATATTATATGATGACGATCCAATTAAACACCGACAAAAACTTAACCATACACCAGGAATACGAAGAAAAAATCCATAACCAGTTAAACGAAGGACTGAACAGATATAGTGATTTAATTACACGCCTCGAAGTTCATTTATCTGATGAGAATGGCATTAAAGAAGGACTGGAAGATAAAAGATGTTTGCTGGAAGCCAGAATTAGCGGAAAAGAGCCTGTTGCGGTAACTAACTTAGGCAATACTTATGATTTGGCAATTACAGGTGCTTTAACCAAACTAAAAAGTACCCTTGAAAAAGTTGCTGGTAAAATGAAAAGCCATTAATTCATTCACTTCTAAAGAGATGCTGAAACAAGTTCAGCAAGACGAGCAGGAATGACATAAGTGATTCGTCATTGCGAAGCCGGGCCGTGCGAGCTGAAGCAATCTTACAGTATAAACCTTATAAAATTGCTTCAGCTAAAGAAAAACTAGCTTCGCAATAACGATTTTTAAACTTTGACTCTTTCTAGTTCCTCAATATAACTTAAAAAAAGGCGCATTGCCTTCATTCTGTCCTCAGTTACTTCAAATTGTAACTTGTTGTACAGGTAATCTTCCAGGTCAAAGTTGCTTACAGGCGACAATTCAGCCAAAACTTGTTTGCGGTGATCTAAACCAAACTTTAACGCAGCATTAAATTCATCCTTAAAGTCCTGCGAAATTTCTTTATTGGCTACCCAGGCGGCGTACATAAATGGCAAGCCGGTTAATTTCTTCCACTCCTCGCCCATATCGTAAACAAAAGCGAAATCCTGTGTTTTACCAAAAGTCCGGTCGCCGATGAGTACAATAGCATCCGTTTCTGTATTTTGATCGGTAGTGAACGCTACTTCCTGCTCCCAATGAAACTTGAGCAATACCTTAGCCAGGTTATTCGAAGTTCTGGAATGTGCATCTAAACGCAGAGTTTTAATCTCATTCACAGGCACCTTACTGAAAATAAATACCGAGTTTACAGCGCCATCGCTACCTATGCAGTAATTAGCTACAATATTGGCATTGGGTACGTTTGGAATAGCCGCAACAGGCATCAACCCTATATCTACCTGACCATTAATTACTTTAGCGGCGCAATCTGAAGGGATATCTAAACTTAAGTCTATTTTATTGATAATTGGCGAATTTGCCAAACCATAGATAAATGCTTTGGTATTGGTGTAGGCAACAGCCGATATTTTAATCTTATTCAAGGTGTTATGTTAATGTTTTGCGTTACGCGTTTGGCGTTAAGCAGATTATCCAATCACTAAACCGTCTAAATGAACGGCACTGTTAAATTCAAGTACAGTAAATTTTCCGTCTTCGAAACCCATTTTATACAAAACAGTATTCTGGTGCGGAAATTCGGTCATTTCACTCAATGGCTTTCCTAATAATAAACATAAGAAAACACGCATAGCCCTTCCGTGCATGCAAAGTAAAACTTTCTGTTCTTCAGGGCGGGTCATCAAAACTTCCATAGGTTGTTTTAAACGTTCGTATACATCCTGTACACTTTCTCCCCCTTCAAAATGAGCTGTATAGTTACCTTCCTGCCAGCATTGTAACATCGTTCTAAAAGCTTCGCGTGCCTCTTCTGTATTGGGTTTTCCCTCCCAAACACCCCATGCCAGCTCATCCAGTCCCGATAAACGCTCCCAGGGAAGCTCCGAATCAATGAATTTCTGTACGGTTTGCCAGGTACGTTTTAACGCTGAAGTATAAATTTTATCGAAACCTACATCTTTATAAGTTTGATAAAATGCCTCAGCTTGTGCTCTGCCCAAATCATTCAAATCAGCGTTTATACCTCTACCTTGTACTATGCCTTGTCTGTTCAGTTCCGTTTCGCCGTGGCGGATGATATAAATTTGCTTCATATTTTATATTTATTGAATAGTAGATTATGGGAGAATGAAATCGTATTCAATTTATCTCTCATACTTTCTTTCAATTCCTAATTCACTACAGGTAATTTGTAATAAGCTGGTTTCTTTTCTTCTTCGAAAACCACATGCTCAAAATCGGTTACCACATTATATAGGGTATCGCGCTCAATAGCTTTTCTACCTACCTGTTTAATCAGGTTTACGAGTTCTTTAGTGCTCATGGCAGGGTTCTGCTCCTCTGCTCCCGCCATCGAATAAATTTTGGTGGTATCATCAAGCGTACCATCGATATCATCAACCCCGTAGTTTAATGATAGTTGTGCGGTTTCCCTGCTAATCATGGCCCAATACGCTTTGATATGGTCGAAATTATCCATGTAAATGCGTGCAATGGCGTAATTTCTTAAATCCTCAATTACCGAAACTTCAGGAACATCACTCATCTGGTTATGCTGGTTGCGGAATTTTAGCGGAATAAATGTCTGGAAACCGCCGGTTTTGTCCTGTAGCTCGCGCAGTTTTTCCATGTGATCAACCCGGTGCCAGAACTTTTCGATATGGCCGTAAAGCATGGTTGCATTACTGCGCATGCCCAGTTTGTGCCATTCTTCGTGTATGGCCAGCCATTGCTCACCTGTACATTTATCTTTGGCAATCTGATCGCGTACTTCAGGGTGGAAAATTTCTGCCCCACCACCCGGAATAGATTCTAAACCTGCTTCTTTCATCAGGCGCATTCCGGTTGCGTAATCAATTTTGGCTTTCTTAAAAATATAGTGGTATTCTACAGGGGTTAAAGCTTTAACATGCAAATCAGGACGGTGCTGTTTAATAGCTGTAAATAATGCCGAGTAAAAAGCGACATCATACTGTGGTAAAACACCACCTACAATGTGCACCTCAGTTACCGGTTCGCCATCGTATTTTTTTACAATATCGAGCATTTGCTCCATGGTTAAGGCCCAGCCTTCTTCCTTTTGCTTCAGTAAGCGCGAATAGGAACAGAATTTGCAGTCGTAAACGCAAAGATTGGTCGGTTCTAAATGGAAGTTACGGTTAAAATAAGTTTTATCGCCGTGTTTTTGCTCGCGAACAAAGTTGGCCAAAACGCCAAGGTAGCCTAATTCTGCGTGTTCGTAAAGGTAAACGCCTTCATCAGAACTAATCCGTTCTCCGTGAAGAACTTTGTGTGCAATGTTTTGTAGTTCAGTTGATAAGTTGGTATCAGCTAGTATTTTTTCAACCTGATCAGTTGTATTCATTCCTGAAATATTTTGAACAAAAATACAATAATGGGTCGATTTGAAAATCATTTTCTTGTAACAAACCGGTATTTTTAGGAGTAGCGTGTTATAATTAACCACAGGTAAGGAAGGGTAAACATAGATTTTAATTAACTTAAAAAAGCTTTCCGTGCTAATCTGTGCCTCCGTGGCTTATTACGTAAAAGCAAGAAGCACTTCGACTCCGCTCAGTGTGACAACTATATTAGATTAACTTAAAAACTATCCTTGTAAATCAGTGAATCTGTGGCTTATTACGTAAAAGCAAGAAGCACTTCGACTCCGCTCAGTGTGACAACTATTTGGATTAACTCAAAAAAGCTTTCCGTGCTAATCTGTGCCTCCGTAGCAAAATATAGCCATAAAAAAAGCACCTCTTTTCAGAAGTGCTTCCGGGTATGTTTTTCAATGTTAAATATTATCTTGCTGCTGGCGCAAAAGTTAAAATGATGTTTGCAGTTCTTCCGCCAAACTCAATAGGTGATTTTAATACCATTTGTGTGCTCGAAAGTTCAGTTAGCACTAAACGGTAACCTTCAGTTACGTTTTTAGCTTTATCGCCTTCATAGATTTTTTTAAACTGGAAAGTCTGATCTTTTGGTGCTGCCGACCAGAAAATAGTTTGCATTACCGATCCGCAGGCGCTCGATGCAGGTAAAGTATACGATCCGTTACCGCTGTTGGTTAAATGCCAGGTACTGCCCTGAAAACATTTATAAGATTTCTCTCCGAATAAACCTTGTACAGCGCCATCTGGCAAACCTTCTAAAGCTACGTTGCTTACTACCCAGTCGCGCACTACTGTACCGCGGCTACCTGTAACACCAGCGGTTACTCTTTTTGCCGTGTTACAGCTTTGTAACATTACTAAAGTAGAACATGCGATTGCGATAGCTATAAATAATCTTTTCATTTTAGTTTAATTTAAATTTCGTCAAACTTGTTACATAAATCTTGCCAAAACAATTACGAAGTTTAAATTAGCTGCAAAATATTAAATTGTAAACTGCTATTATTTCGATAACCCCTTATTATCATGAAACCCGAAACCCTTGCTATTCACGCATCTAATCTCGTTAACAGTGCTACAGGCGATGTTACCCCTCCCATTAATCTGTCTACAACTTTTTTTCGCGATGAGCATGGTGGCTACCCGGGCGGACACATGTATAGCAGGGTAAGCAATCCAAACCGGTCTGCTTTAGAAAACACTTTAGCCAAATTAGAATACGGTGAAGATGCAGCTGCTTTCTCATCGGGAAATACTTCGGGTATGGCCTTATTTCAGGCATTAAAGGCCGGAAGCCACATTATTGCACCTGATGATATGTATTGGGGTTTTAAAAAACAACTGCTTACCATCTTTGCCGATATACTTGAATTTGATTTTATAGACCAGACTGACCTTGAACTGGTTAAAGCTACTATAAAGCCCAATACCAGACTCATTTGGTCTGAAACACCTTCTAATCCTTTATTAAAAGTTACGGATATTGCCGCAATCGGTAAAATAGCCAAAGCAGCTAATATTACCTTTGCCTGCGACAGCACCTTTGCTTCGCCAATATTACAAAATCCCGTTTTACTCGGCGCCGATATTGTGATGCATAGCAGCACTAAATACCTTGGCGGACATAGTGATGTTTTGGGAGGTATTTTGGTTACGGCCAAAAAGGACGAATTGTGGGATAAAATTAAAAATGTACAACAAACCGGTGGTGCAGTTCCGTCGCCATTTGATTGCTATTTATTAACCCGAAGCCTTAAAACCCTCGCTTACCGCATGAAAGGCCATTGCGAAAACGGCAAAAAAGTAGCCGATTATTTAAATCAGCACCCTAATGTGGAAGCTGTTTTTTATCCGGGATTGGAATCGCATCCCCAGCATGAGATTGCCAAAGGCCAGATGAAAGATTTTGGTGGTATGATGTCGTTCCTGGTAAAAGGCGATGTAGAGGCTGCAAGTAAAACCGTAAATAAGGTTAAGCTATTTGCACAGGCAACCAGTTTAGGTGGAGTTGAAAGTTTAATCGAACACCGCTATTCTATCGAGGGACCAGATAGCAAAACACCTAAAAACCTTTTGCGTATTTCAGTCGGCCTGGAACACATTGATGATATTATTGCTGATTTGGAGCAGGCTTTAAACTAGCAATTAAATCCTATAAGGTTTTTAAAACCTTATAGGATTATCTACTTATTTCGGGTTACAAACTGTAGTTAATTTAAGCGAATAGTTAGCCTCCAAAGGCTCATTGGTTTGTGCCAAACGCTGCGATCCGGTGTTTGCCGGGCAGGCAATATCTCCTGCAGCATCGTAAATTAGTTTGTTTCCATTGGCCAATAGTTCTTTGGGTACATAAATCTGTACTTTGGTAATGGAATAGCCCGAAGGGAAATAGCGGATGTAATAGCCATCAGGATGTTTGGTCCAGATGCCGCTCGGTACATCGCTTCTTGGTGGCGCCATACCTGCGATTATCGCATATTTTTCCATATCAGCATAAGTGTAATTGCCTGATGCCACAAGCTGTCTGATATTGTTTTCAGCTTCGAACACTGCTTTTACAGCTGCAGGTAGCTTGTCTTTGGCTTTCTCCATCACATCAACGGGTAAAACACCTAATGCACCGCCTTCTAATTGCGTAAGTTGTTTCGGTGTAAGCAGTTTAATGGCGGTAAGTTTAACCTGACCACTGTAATCGGCAAACTTTGTACGGGCAATAATGGTCCATAATAATACCTGAATATCATGTTGTTCTACTTCAGGATGTTTTTCGGCGCTTTTTAATATCGATACTACAATTTCTTCCTTTGGGCCTAAAACAGGTGCAAACATGTAACCATCGCCTTTTGATGGGGCAAAAGTTCCGGCTTTGAGGCAATAGCTTTTATTGGTCATTTCATAATAACCTTCGCAAAGCACATAGCCTCCCTCTGGGTTTTTAGGTAATAAATACAAAGGCTGAAATTTTTCTTTCGATTTAAAATCGGGCATCATCTCGCCTTCGCGGTTTACATCTTCGAAACTGGTGGTAATGGCGGCAGGTTGTTTCAGAAATTGATCAACACCTAAAGCTTTGGCACCCTGGGCGGTTCCGATTTTTAATAATTTATCTTTTAACCCGCCAAACTGGGCGTTAACGTTGTTTAGACCTGCTATGGTAAACAGTAGTGCTAAACCAAACGATTTTGCATTTTTCATGATGATTAGATTTAGATAGGTAGCACAAACTTAAAGTTTTAAGCGTTAATTTTATATTAAAATGTTTGCAAAGGGCAGATTACACAAAATTAGCCTATTCATTATCAGGTGATTACTTAGAAATCAAAATTTTATTTTGCAGATTAAAATTAAATTCAGACATTTGAAATATTATTTGGCAGCAAGCTAAATAAAAGTCAATCTTCAAAGGTTGATTTATAAAGAAGTGGCGAGAGACTGGCTCGATGACCCACTGGCAACCCTCAGAAAGAGAAGGTGCCAATTCCTGACCAGCTAACACGGTGTTATCTGGTGATATAAATTTTAACTGATGAAAACATTAAATCTTCAATCGCTAAGCGAACCCAGTGTAAACCTTAAAAAAGTAGAAAGTCTTTCTGTTTCTTTTATGTGTTGCAATATGCAGGCGATTACTTGTATGTGCTGTTGCATACAGTAATTTAAAAATCTTCCCTTTTTGTGCTTTTCAAACTGGAAGGTCCCGCTAAAACGGGATACGCCCACATAGGTTTAACCTCTAGCTTAGGTTAGCCTGATCTCTACAGATTATTCAACATTTAAAAATTTAAACACTAAAGATTATGTCAACTTCATATAAATTCGAAACATTACAAATTCACGCAGGTCAGGAAATCGATCCTACAACCGGTTCAAGGGCTGTTCCCATTTATCAAACCACTTCGTACGGATTTAAAAATGCCGAGCATGGTGCCAATCTATTTGCCTTAAAAGAGTTTGGCAACATCTACACCAGAATCATGAATCCAACCAGCGATGTTTTCGAAAAACGCATTGCCGCTTTAGAAGGTGGTGTTGCCGCCTTAGCAGTTGCATCTGGTCAGGCAGCACAATTTATTGCTTTAAACAACATTCTCGAAGCTGGCGACAGCATTGTGTCTTCCTCTCATGTATACGGAGGCACTTATAATCAATTTAAAGTTGCCTTTAAACGTTTAGGCATCCACGTTGATTTTGCCAACCCGGATGTGCCTGAAGAATTTGAAGCTAAAATTACCGATAAAACCAAAGCCATTTATTTAGAAACCATTGGTAACCCGGCATTTAGTGTGCCCGATTTTGAGAAAATTGCTGCAATCGCTAAAAAATATGATCTGCCTTTAATTGTCGATAATACTTTCGGTGCTGCAGGTTATCTGTTTAAGCCGTTAGAGCACGGTGCTAATGTGGTGGTAGAATCGGCTACCAAATGGATTGGTGGCCATGGCACCAGCATTGGCGGTGTAATTGTTGATGGTGGAAATTACAATTGGGGTAACGGTAAATTTCCGCAATTCAGCCAGCCATCAGAAGGTTACCACGGACTTGTTTTTAGCGATGTTTTTGGTGTTAATGGCCCTTTTGGCAATATCCAGTTCATTATCCGTGCACGTGTAGAAGGTTTAAGGGATTTAGGTCCGGCTATTGCACCATTCAATTCTTTCCTTTTACTGCAGGGATTAGAAACTTTATCGCTTCGTGTACAACGCCATGTAGATAATGCTTTAGAACTGGCTACCTGGTTAGAAAACCATCCGGCAGTTAAAGAAGTAGCTTATCCGGGTCTTGCCAGCAGCAAATACAACAATTTAGCTAAGAAATATTTAAGCAACGGCTTTGGCGCAGTTTTATCTTTCGAATTAAATGGCAGCAAAGAAAGTGCAACCCAGCTGATCGATAACCTGAAGTTAATTTCGCACCTGGCCAATGTGGGTGATGCCAAAACTTTAATTATCCAACCTTCGGCCACCACCCATCAGCAATTAAGCGATAGCGAGCAGCTGGCGGCAGGTGTTAAACCCAATTCGCTTCGCGTATCGGTTGGTATAGAACATATCGACGATATTAAAGCTGATTTTGAACAGGCTTTTGCAGCCATTGGCTTATCAGTAAGCGCAGCCAGTTTACAAGCCTAACTTTTTTTATTACCACGAGCATTATTTTAGCATGAGCACATCATCAACATATCAATACAACAAACAATTTAAGCTGGAAAGCGGAAAAAAAATCCGTAATCTGCAAATCGCTTATCAAACATACGGCAAGCTAAACGCAAAGAAAGATAACGTAATATGGGTTTGCCATGCACTTACGGCCAATGCAGATGTTTTTGAGTGGTGGGAAGGTTTGTTTGGACAAAACGCTTTGTTCAATCCGAACGATCATTATATTGTATGTGCCAATGTATTGGGCTCTAATTATGGTACAACCAATCCTTTAAGTACCAATCCGGTTAATGGTTTACCTTATTATCTTTCGTTTCCGCAGTTTACCATCCGCGATTTTGTTTCTGCACACCAGTTGTTAGCAGCGCATTTACAAATCGATAGCATTAAATTGTTAATTGGTGGTTCGTTAGGCGGGCAACAAGCGGTTGAATGGAGCATTATTGAACCTAATAAAATTGAGAACCTGATTTTAGTAGCTACAAACGCAGTGCACTCGCCGTGGGGAATTGCTTTTAACGAAAGTCAGCGTTTGGCTATTACTACTGATCGTACTTTTTATGCCAACAAACCCGATGGCGGGCTTAAAGGTTTAAAAGCGGCCAGAAGTATTGCGCTTTTAAGTTACCGTACTTATAATGCTTACGGCAGCACACAGGTAGAGAGTGTAAACGATAAAACCGATAATTTCAGGGCTTCATCTTATCAGAATTATCAGGGTGAAAAATTAACCAAACGCTTTAATGCTTACAGCTATTATTACTTAACCAAAGCAATGGATAGCCACAATGTAGGCCGTAACCGCAAGAGCATTGCCGATGCCCTGAAGTTAATTAAAGCAAATACCCTGGTAATTGGTATCGAAAACGATTTTCTTTTCCCGATTTCAGAGCAGAAGTACCTGGCCGATCAGATTACCGGTGCCGAATTTGCCGCCATTCACTCTGAATATGGCCATGATGGGTTCTTAATCGAAACCAATGCATTGACCAATATTATCGGAACTTTTATTAAAGAAAGCCGCGATAAGAAGATAATCAAGCTGCAACATACTGCTTAGAAGCTGAAAGCAGAAAGACCAAAGACTAAAGCTGAAAGGCTAAAGTTTCAGGTTAAATTATAAAGATTTAAAACAAATATAATAACAGGTAAAACCGGTGTAATCCGTAAATCTGTGTAATCACAACAATAACAATGAGTAAGAATTTAAAAATCGGTTTATTTGGTTTCGGAGTTGTAGGACAAGGCTTACTGGATATTATCCAAAGCCAGAACCTGAACCTGGAGATCATTAAAATCGCGATAAAAGATCCAAAGAAGAAGCGTACGCTCAATAAAGATTTATTTACCACCGATCGTAACGAGATACTAAACAATACCGAAATCAACACCATTGTGGAGTTGATTAACGATGCTGATGCAGCATACGAAATTGTAACTACTGCATTGAAAAACGGTAAAAACGTAGTTTCGGCCAATAAAAAAATGATTGCTACCCACTTAAAAGAGCTGGTAGATTTACAGGCCGAACATGGCACTTCCCTCTTGTATGAAGGTGCGGTTTGTGGTAGTATTCCAATTATCCGTAACCTCGAAGAATATTACGATAACGAATTATTCCACGCGTTAAGTGGTATTTTTAATGGTTCATCTAACTACATTTTATCTAAAATATTTAACGAAAATCAAGGTTACGATTCAGCATTGAAAGAAGCCCAGGATTTAGGTTTTGCCGAAACTGACCCGATTCTTGACGTGGGTGGTTACGATCCGAAATACAAACTGGCTATTGCTACAGCGCATGCTTATGGCTTGTTCGTAAACCCAGATAGTATTTTAAACATTGGTATCCAAAACCTATCAGACTACGATATTAAATATGCACGCGAGAAAAACTTTAAAATCAAACTGGTTCCAACAGCACGCAAGGTAAACACCAAAGATGTGGTAACTTATGTTTTGCCTAAACTGGTAGCTAAAGACGATTTCCTGTACAATGTAGAAAACGAATACAATGCGGTTGCGGTACAGGCTGCTTTTGCTGATAAACAGTTTTTCTATGGCAAAGGTGCCGGCGGTCACCCAACCGGTGCAGCCGTACTATCGGATATTGCTGCATTACGCTACGATTACCGTTATGAGTACAAAAAATACCATGCAGAAAATGGTGTAAAGCATACTGAAGAAATATTACTTGAAGTGTACTTACGCTATGCTGATGAAGAACTGATTACCTTACTGGAATTTGATAATATTAGCGAGCGCTATGCAGCCAATAGCTATAAATATGTGGTTGGAACGCTTAAACTGGAAAGCCTGATCAAAAACCGTGAACTGCTTTTAGATCCGGCTGTTTTTGTGGCTTATACCGGCAGACAGATTTACAAGCAAGAGCTGTTAAGCGAAAATGTTTTTGCCGAAGAACTGGCAGCCCTTTAAATTTATTTTTTAAGGTTAATTTTTTTATTTGTTTTGTTGTTAAGCATAAAGGCCGGAGCGATTCCGGCCTTTTGTGTTACTTAACTTTTATATATTTTTCTGTAATTACCCTGTCAACGCCTTCTCCTTCCACCTTTTCTACACCTTGCTGAATTAAAGTATCGCCTTTAATACTCAGTTTGAAATTAAAGGTATTACCCTCCCAGTTCTTATTCTTATAATATTCCAGGTGTTCGGTATAATTATCTTTATCCAGCTTAAACGTTCCGCCGCCTGCATCAAAATCTGCAGTATCTTTCGGATTAGTGCTGTGTTTCAAAAATGCAAAATGCGTATCGTTAAACATTTTAATCATTTTTAGTTTGCCAGTATAATCGGTCACCTCGCTTTTGCCGTTCTGCGTAGTAGTAGCCGAAACCAGCTGCCAGGTGCCCTGAATATCGAGCGATTGATCTTTCTTTTTTTCTGCCGGGCTATTGCAGGCCACCAGCGAAAGTAAGGCGAAGCCCGTTAAATAATTTAATTTCATAAGCAAGCGATATATTTGGTTAGTTTTTTTATCCACGACCAGCCATTTGCATGAGTTTATGGGCTAAATCTTTACCCAGATAGGCATCGATAATACGATGTACGAGGTACAGGATTGGTGTCATTAAAATGGCTACAATAAACTTATAGGTATAACCCACCAAGCCAATAGCAAACACCATTTTCCAGGTGTAGTGATATTGAGGGTTCAGGTAGAAGGCAATAAAAATGACCACAAAACTATCTACAAACTGCGATACCAGTGTTGAGCCAGTTGCCCTTAACCACAATGCCCGTTCGCCGGTTATCTTTTTAATCCGGTGAAAAATGAGCACATCAACCATTTGTCCGATAATAAAGGCTGTAATGGAGCCAACTATAATCCACATCCCCTGCCCGAATATTCCGGCAAAGGCATTGTTCATGTTCAGGTCTTCGCCGTTTATATTTTGATGAACCCAAAAATCAGCAGCGCTTAAATGCATAGATCCCCATACCACAATAAAGGCAAATGCAATTAAAATTGAAGTGAGTATAGATAAAAACCTGACTTGTTTTACCCCAAAATATTCGTTAATAATATCGGTCATGATGAAAATAATGGGCCAGGTTAGCACCCCTGCCGACATTACGAACGACAAATGCGGAACACCCAAAAGATTGATGTCAAACTTCTTCATGCCCAGCGTTTCTTCTACACTGAATAATTTAACACCGATAAATTCTGATAATATTGCATTGGCCACAAAAAAACTACCCAGAACGAGTAGCAAACGGCTTTCTTTCGTTTTAAAAGTCATAGGCAATAAATCTAAAAATAATCTGCCACATAACCGCAGGGATTATACTTTTTAACAAGTTGTTTACTTTAAAAGATTATGGGAGTATAATCAATATAAGATCTTTCTGTGTTTTTATTTTTTGCCACAGATTAATTCAATTTTAGGTGCGGTGGTAATTTTTACAATCGGTCGACCCGTAAATTTAGGTTAGCAAATTAAATCTCCCAATCTTTGCACCTCCGAAAAACTAACAGATTATGGCTAAGAAACAACACTTCTATTTAATACTTATTTTAGGTTCACTCGCTGCGCTTGGCCCGTTTTCTATCGACATGTATCTGCCTGGTTTTGTTGATATTGCCAAAGATTTAAAGAGCACCGAGTCTGTTGTAGCCCTTTCACTATCAAGTTTTTTTATCGGAATTTCAGCCGGTCAGCTTTTGTATGGCCCTTTGCTCGATAAATATGGACGTAAAAAGCCGCTGTATTTTGGTTTAGCGCTTTATATCCTTTCTTCGGTTTTATGTTTAGCCGTAACTGATGTGAATCAACTTATTGTTTTGCGTTTTGTACAAGCCATCGGAAGTTGTGCTACCGCTGTAGCCTCTGTAGCCATGGTGCGCGATTTATTTTCGGTAGAAGAAAGTCCTAAGGTATTCGCTTCTTTAATGCTGGTTATTGCAGTTTCTCCAATGCTGGCCCCTACTGCCGGTGGTTATTTAATTTCGGCACTCGGTTGGAAATATGTATTCGTCTTCTTAGGCTTAATGGCTGTTTTAATGCTGCTCGCCTCTATTTTTAAGTTACCAGAAAGCTACAAACCCGATCCCAATTACTCTTTAAAGCCAAAACCTATTCTGAATAGCTTTTTCACCGTATTGCGTGAACCGCAGTTTTATACTTACGCTTTAATCAGTTCGATCACCTTCTCAGGATTGTTTGCTTACGTATCTTCTTCGCCCACCGTGTTTATGAAGATTTATGAAGTAAGCAAAACGGGCTATGGCTGGATATTTGCCCTTTTATCGGTATCATTTATTGGTTCGAGTCAGGTAAATAGTCTGATCTTGAAATGGTTTAGCAGTAAAAAAATTGTAACCTGTGCACTGGTTGCCCAGTGCATCTTCAGTTTAACATTCCTAATCTTTGCTTTAAATAACTGGCTTGATTTATACAGTACCATCGGTTTTATTGCCTTATTCTTGGCCTGTTTGGGTTTAATTAATCCGAATGCAGCAGCCTTGTCACTGGCCCCTTTTTCTAAAAATGCAGGAAGTGCTTCGGCCTTAATGGGCGCATTGCAAATGGGTTTGGGAGCGCTTGCCTCGGTAATGGTAAGTTTATTCAGTGAACATTCGGTAGTACCCATGCCCTTGGTAATGACTGTGGCAGCCTTTATAGCGCTATTTTGCCTGTTAATTGGCCGCAGGTTTATTACCAGTGAAGTAGAAGCCGATGCTGATGCGGCTGTGGTTGCACATTAAGTTTTGCTGACCACAAAGGCACTAAGGACACAAAGCAATATTAATTCCCGCAGATTTAACAGATAAGAAACGTAGATGCTTAATCATGATCTGCGGTAAAATCGTTTTATACCTTCAACATATATCATTTGAAAAACAGTCTATAATTATCATCTCTGAGACCATAATTATACCTTCAGAACATATATCATTTGAAAAATAACCTATAATTATACCTTCAGAATATATATCATTTGGTTAAAAAGCTATGTTATCGGATCAGCATGACGAATACATAATCCGCATCACGCATCTTTAAAATACTTTGTGATCTTCGTGTCTTCGTGGTAAACTATTAAGGCTTCTGGTTTTCAATAATATTTGTATCATCATAAGCGTTTTAGGCCAGCCTATTCCTGCTTTAAGCTTTTTTTTTCTATTTTCGCTTATAAGATGCTGAATATACAATCTAAACTTCCTGGCGTAAGTACCACCATCTTTACGGTGATGAGCAAGCTTGCGGCAGAACACAATGCCATTAATTTATCGCAAGGTTTTCCTGACTACGCATGCGATCCCAATTTAGTTGAACTGGTGAGTAAAGCCATGCAGGATGGTTTTAATCAGTACGCTCCAATGCCTGGTTCAACATTTTTAAAGGAAACCATTGCGGCAAAAGTAGAAAATCTATATAAGGTAAAATACAATCCAGATACCGAAATTACCATTACTGCTGGCGGCACTCAGGCTATTTTTACTGCTCTTGCTGCCATAATCAGTGCCGGTGATGAGGTCATTATATTCGAACCTGCTTACGATAGCTACGCGCCAACGATTAAATTACTTGGCGGACTGGTTAAAACATACGAATTAGCTCCTCCCAGTTATGCTATTGACTGGGATATGGTGAAGAAATTGTTTACGGCCAGAACCCGGATGATTATCTTAAATTCGCCACAAAACCCAACAGGAAGCATACTATCGGCAGATGATATGAAAGCACTGATTAAACTGGTTAGCGGCACCGATATTTTAATCTTAAGCGATGAAGTTTACGAACATTTAATTTACGATGGACAGCAGCACCAAAGCGTAATGTTATATCCTGAATTAAAGCAACGCAGTTTCATTGTGGCCTCATTTGGGAAACTTTTACATGCTACAGGCTGGAAGCTCGGCTATTGTCTGGCACCTGAAAAACTAACCAAAGAATTCAGGAAGGTACACCAATTTAACGTTTTTAGCGTTAATAGTCCCATGCAGCAAGCTATTGCCACTTATTTGCAAACACCTGCCAATTACACCGGAATTGCGGCATTTTTTCAGGAGAAACGCGATTATTTCAGGAGCCTTTTGGCCGAAAGCAGACTGGAACTTCTCCCCTGCAACGGGTCGTATTTTCAATGCGCCAGCTACCGGAATATCAGCGATGAAAAAGATACCGATTTCAGCATGCGCCTGATTAAAGAATTTGGTGTGGCCACCATACCCGTTTCTGCATTTTACCAGAAAGGTACTGATCACAAAATTATCAGGTTCTGTTTTGCCAAGGAGCACGAAACGCTGGCTTTAGCTGCAGAGAAATTAAAGAATATTTAACGGCACCAAACTCATAAAGAAATGGAAGCACCTGTTTACACTCAAATCGAAAACCTGAAAGTAACTGTATTTCAGGCTTATCTTTTTTGGGAAAACATCGATAAAAACCTCTTAAACCTGGCCCTTCGCCTTTCGATGGGTGTACGGGAAAAAACGGATCTTATTATCCTGCCCGAAATGTTTAACACCGGTTTTAGCATGAATTCTGAAGCCTTAGCCGAAGAAATGGGTGGTAAAACCATGCAGTGGATGCACAAAATGGCAGATTTATATAATTGCGTGGTCACCGGGAGCATCATTATTAAAGAAAATAACCAATATTATAACCGCCTGATCTGGATGGAGCCCGATGGAACGCACCAACATTACGATAAACGCCATTTGTTTGGTATGGGTGATGAAGATCAGCATTTTAGTCCGGGCAACAACAAGCTCGTGGTCGAACTAAAAGGCTGGAAAATCAGACTGGCCATTTGTTACGACCTTCGTTTCCCGGTGTGGTTGCGTAATGTAGATCAGGAATACGATATTTTGCTTTTAGTGGCCAACTGGCCAGACAAACGTTCGGCACATTGGAAAGCCCTCATTCCGGCACGGGCCATTGAAAACCAAAGTTATGTAATTGCTGTAAATCGTGTTGGGCACGATGGCAACCAGATTTACCACAGTGGCCTATCCATGTGTTTAGATCCTTATGGCAATACCGTTTATTACAAACCAGAAGACGAAGACTTATATACTTTCAGTATCAATTACGAAGAACTGGTTAAAATCAGGCGTCAGTTCCCGTTTCTTAAAGATGCAGACAGGTTTATCATCAGCTAGAGAAGAATCAAACTTCAAGAACCAATGACCAATTATCAATAACTAATAATCAATGTCCAAATCACAATTTTCAAAGTATAACAAACAATTAACCAGTTAAACGATTTATACAATTAACCCAGATTGGGAATAACCAATAATCAAATCACAATTTTCAAAGTATAACAAACAATTAACCAGTTAACCATTTTATACAATTAATCCAGGTTGGGAATAACCAATATCCAAATCACAATTTTCAAAGTATAACAAACAATTAACCAGTTAAACGTTTTATACAATTAACCCAGGTTGGGAATAACCAATAACCAAATCGCAATTTTCAAAGAATAGCTAACAATTAACCAGTTAACCAATTTATACAATTAACCAAATAAAACAACAAAGCACCACACATACATGTTTAACCGCCGTAAATTTATAAAAGCCTCTGCCCTTTCAGCCGGCCTGCTGGCTATCGAGAAAAGCAGCATTGCTGCCGTAGTTCCGCAGAAAAAAACAAAGGTTGCCAATTTCCCGATTGTAATCTCTACCTGGGATTTTGGAATTGCAGCCAATGCAGATGCCTGGAAGGTACTCGCTGCAGGCGGACGTGCGCTGGATGCTGTAGAACAAGGTGTTTGGGTGCCGGAAGCTGATGAGAAAAATCAATCGGTTGGTTATGGTGGCTTGCCCGATCGTGATGGCCGCGTTACGCTCGATGCTTGTATTATGGATGAACAAGGTAACTGTGGTGCGGTTTTAGCGCTCGAGTATATCAAACATCCCATTTCGGTAGCCCGTAAAGTAATGGAAAAAACACCTCACGTAATGCTGGCTGGCGATGGAGCTTTACAATTCGCATTAGAACAGGGCTTTAAAAAAGAAAACCTGCTTACTCCCGCAAGTGAAAAGGCATGGAAAGAATGGTTAAAAACGGCCAAATATGCGCCGGTAATGAATATCGAAAATAAGCTTTACCAAAAAGCTGCCCCTCAAAAATTACCAGGTAACCAATATAACCACGATACCATTGGCATGCTGGCAATTGATGCCAAAGGCAATATTTCAGGTGCCTGCACCACAAGTGGTATGGCCTATAAACTGCATGGCCGCATTGGCGATAGTCCGATTATTGGTGCAGGTTTATACGTAGACAACGAAGTTGGTGGTGCAACCTCTACAGGCGTTGGCGAAGAAGTGGTTAGAAACGTAGGTTCATTCTTAGTAGTAGAATTGATGAGACAAGGTTATACACCAGAAGCAGCCTGCAAGGAAGCGGTTATGCGCATCATTAAAAAGAAACCCGAAACGGCTAAAAATATCCAGGTTGGTTTTCTGGCCATTAATAAAAAAGGCGAATATGGTGCTTATGCCATTCAGCAAGGTTTCAGTTATGCGGTATGCAATGCAGAAAAACAAGACCTTTTAATTAAAGGTAAAAGCTATTATTAATAGAATGGCTATATTCACAGCTCAGATCTAAATAAAACGCTAATGGGACTACTAGCAAAGATTTTCGGCAAAAAAAATGTTGCCGAGCGCAAAGGCGAACCAGATATGGTGGTGGTTCCGGAGGATAATGAAAAAATGGATTGGGCCATTGAAAAGGCTGGTCTTACGCTATGGTATTTTGAAGCCAGTTTGAAAAATCCATCGCCCGGGCAGGATTATTTTTCTATTAAAGTGATGATTATTGATGGTGAAAACGGCGAGCATATCTGGTTAACCGATCCTCATTTTGATGACGAAGGCAATTTATTTGGCACCGTAGGCAATGCGCCGGTTAATGTACACAATGTAAAACTGAACCAGAAAATAGGCATAAAACGCGAGCTGATTTCCGATTGGATGATTATTGAAAATGGCCGGTTAATTGGAGGTTACACCATCAGGGCAATCCGAGATACCATTCCTGATCAGGATAAAATGGCTTTCGATCAGCAGGTTAATTTATATATTGATGAAGGTGTAGATCATTTTAAAGCCAATCTGGAAACGCCGGAAGGTGCAATCCTTTCTTTAGAAAAAGCGTACAATTATAAGGATATCCATGCGGCGATGGACTGCAAAGATTTTTTCGAAGAGGCTGCTACGCTCCTCTCGGGCATGGATATGGACCTAAATAAGGAGGTTATCAACGAAACGGCCGAACTATTAAAGCTATCTTTCATCAAAAACATTGAAGAAAACGGCTTTCCTGATTTTTCAGGTATCCAGAATGCTTTTCCCGAACGTAAAAAGATCGATGAAACACATTGGGTAATTACCGAAGTATGCTGGCATGCCGATGGAGGCAAATCGGTACAGCAGTTAAACACCTATAAATCGCCCAAAGGTTGGGTAGTTCTCGGCCCTAAAGGACCAAAAGAATAATTTAAATTAAAGCACAACATGAATAATAACGGAACGGTTGGTGGATTAGAAGTATGTGCCAATTCTTATACCTCTGCCCTGGCTGCACAAAATGGCGGCGCCATCAGGGTCGAATTTTGCGATAACCTGGCCGAAGGCGGTACTACCCCCAGTTATGGTCAAATCGCACTAGCTAAAAAAAATCTCAGCATAGCCATCTGGCCAATTATCCGCCCAAGGGGTGGCGATTTCTTGTACTCGGACATTGAGTTTGAGTTGATGAAAGAAGATATAATTGCTTGTAAAGCTTTAAAATGTGAAGGTGTGGTTATCGGGATACTTCGTGCCGATGGTCGCATTGATAAAAGCAGATGTGCCGAACTCATTGCCCTGGCGCAACCTATGGGAGTAGCTTTTCACCGGGCTTTCGATATGAGTAATGATATGGATCAGGCACTGGAAGACCTGATTGACCTTAAGGTTGAAAGGGTTTTAACTTCTGGAGGTGCTCCCAATGCTCCTCTGGGTGCTGAAAAACTGGCTCAACTCGTTAAAAAAGCCAATGGCCGCATTACCATTATGCCGGGTGCAGGGATAAACGAGGGCAATATTCAGAAATTAATTAGCCAGACTGGTGCTACCAACTTTCATGCATCGGCAAAGGTATTTGTTGCCAGTAAAATGGAATACCGGAATACTGAGACCAAAATGGGCAGTATTGAAGATGAATACCGTTACGAATTAACGTCCGAAGAGAAAGTTAAGGCACTGACAACAATTATCAACAGGAATTTAAATAAATAGTATTCAGTTATTTAGTATATTTAATTAACCATTAACTATACTAATTATGATCAAAAAACTAATCCCCCTATTTGCGGTGGCTTTGCTTTTGGCGGCATGCCAGAGTAAAGAAGCAAAAACAACTGAATCGGTAACCTCCGATACCACGAAGTATCCCTACACACCTAAAAAGGTGCACAGCTGGGAAATGAATCCTGAACCTCAGAACATGATCGCCGCCATGAGTGCTTTAAAAGGCTTTGCATCTCTGGATACGGCTGCAGTTAAACCTTTTCTGGGTGACAGCATCTGGCTAATGGTAGATAACTACAGCTTTAAAGGTACAAGAAGTCAGTTTTTAGGTGAGGCACAGCACGAAATAGACCGGTTTAAACAAATCCAGATCGATATGGAAGATATGGAATCGGTAATTAGCAAAGATAAATCAGAAGAATGGGTGAGTTTGTGGTATAAACAAATCTCGACAATGAAAGATGGTAAAACAGATACCGTTAACTGCTTTAACGATTTTAAAATGAAAAATGGTAAAGTAGTAGGCTGGTCTGAATATGTGCAGCACCCGATGAAGGGGAAATAATTTAAGAATAAATTTGTGATCCTGGGCCTGCCGATATGCCAAAGCACCTTAGCTTAGCAAAGCTTCTTCGACGGGCTCAGAATGACAACCGTGTTTAGAACCTATTAAAAGTCAGATGGTAACATCTGACTTCACTGATAATTCTGTGAAAGGCGTTTCGAGAAGCTACCATTGACAGACACCTAAGCAATTTCGTCATTGCGAGAAGGCTTTTTCAGCCGACGAAGCAATCTTTATAGCAAAACTTACCGGCATGAAAGATTGCTTCGTCGTTCCTTCTCGCAATGACGATTTTTCTAGTAGATCAATGCCGTTAGGCTGTCACTCATATTGATCTTTATACAATAAATTACCCCTCAACCTGACAAATTTCCAGATAAAACTAATACTTTAACACTCAGCAATGCTAACAGCTAAAATAACTTCTAAAAATTTTACCTGATATTTTGCAATGCTTTCTTTCAATTCTATATTTACAAAAAAATTAACGTTTAAATTATGGAAAGCTCAAATGATAGCTTATGTAACAGCTGTTACAAACCCTTTACCCTTACCGATACCTTTTGCAACAACTGCGGTTTCCCGCTTCAGGGAACAAAAGAAGAAAAAGATAGTCATATTGCCAACAGAACAATTAAAGAAGTAGATCTTATCGAATTACAAAGGTCGGTAGACAGCGCTTGTAATTCACTCTATTGGATTGCTGGATTTATTGGGCTATCTACAATATTTATATTTTTTACTGCTGCAGCAGAAGATCAGTTTGCCTTATTGATCATGAATGTTATTTTGGTTGGCGCATTTTTAGGCTTTGGAGTTTTAAGCAGATCCAAGCCTACTACTGCCATGATTTCGGGCTTATCATTATACGTGATCATTCAGATTTTAAATCTCATTGCCGATCCTGCAACCATATTCAAAGGCATTATTTTTAAAGTCGGTATTATAATTTACCTGATTAAAGGTATTAAATCCGTAATGGAAGCTGATAAGATAAAAAAAGAGCTTAATATCGAATAACTTGGAAGAACAGCCAATTCCTGAGAACTTATGTGATAATTGCCAGAGCGAAGTTCCGTTAGGCAATAAATTTTGTAGCACTTGCGGCAGAGCCCAAAACTACAAGGATATTGTGATTCAGCATAAAAGGTGGCCCAACATTCAGCAGGTTGGGCTATTTTTTGTCGTTGAAATCTGTTGTTGTGTCGCTTCGTTACTGATCAAAGATCACTCGTTAACTACATTATTTTGTCTGGATGTAATTATGGGGTGCTCTGCCCTGCTCTTCTTTTTTTACAACTGGCCTGAAAATAAAGCCATATTGAAATGGCCGGGCTTCTCCATCGCTAAATTGCTTGGGCTTATTGTACTTACTATTCTGGCGTCAGTTACGGTTACATTCCTTGTAGATCACTTAAATGTATTGCTTTTCAAAAAAGAAGTTAGGCATTACACCCTGTTCGAGTTCCACAGGTATGGCACTTATCTCATGTTTCTTTCCATTGCGCTCTATCCTGCAATATTTGAAGAGTTAGCTTACAGAGGATATTTAATTCAGAAGTTATTAAGTGTAGTAGATGAAAAAGAGGCGGTATATATTTCTTCGGTCTTGTTTTTCATTATCCACTTCAGCCTGATTTCTATATTCTGGCTGCTGCCATTTGCCTTATTTCTGGGTTGGCTAAGAATTAAAACCAAAACCTTATGGTATGGCGTTTTTGTTCACTTCTTTTTCAATGCCACAGCTTGCTTCTTAGACCTGTATCCGTTAGAAGAACTGTTTAAATTGTTTTAACCAATTCGTTTCCCAATAAAAAAGTCAGATGGTATATCTGACTTCACATATCTTTTAATCGCCGCTTCCGGGAACGAAGTGGAGACCAGGTGTTAAATAATGTAATAAAATTACCCTCGAATAACGGTAATTGATAGGTGATAAAAGCAACACGCCACTTAAAATCAGGGTAACGTAGTACCAAAGGTTTTCATAAACCAGTGGCAAACCTAAAATGTAGGCTGCTACACCTATGGTAATAATCTCGGCTACATTCATGGCATAACTTACAAACATGGCTACATAGAAGAAACCTGGCTCACGCTCAAATTTTAGATTACAGTGCGGGCAATTGATATTTGTTTTTTGAAGTTTGAACGAATAAGCGCTTCCGGTAAAAATATCGCCTTTGCGGCAACGTGGACATTTACATTGTAAAAAGGATTGAAATTTGGATAACTCAGCCATAATATTCTGATTTGATAGTACAAAGTTAGGCTTTAATAATCCACAAAATTATGATCTGTGTCATATTTAGTGGTTCGTTCAATAGTCATTAGTTTATTGGCAGCGAATTGCCAGGCCAAAAACATAATTATAAACTAACCTTTAACTATTTTTCCTTTAACAGTCTTAATTAAACCTTTACCGGCAAGCATTTTCACGCCACGGATTACCGTTTCCACTCTTAAACCAGTCATATCGGCCAGTTCCTGCCGGGTTACTTTTAAATTTTCGCCTTCAGTAATATCGTGCAATAAGTAATTGATGATGGTAAGTAAGCGGTGATCGGCCTTTTCATTGGCCAGTTCTTCGAGCATCATCGATTTATAAAACAACCTCTGACTTAGCGTCTGGATCAGATTCATGCTAAAATCCGGCTCGTTTTTAATCAGGCTGAAGAAATCTTCTTTATTTACGGCAATAAGCTGGGTATCTTTATTGGTAATGGTAAAGGCCAGATAAGGCCGGTTAATCAGCAAAGCGGGTTCTCCAAAATGCTGTCCTGCTTTAAAAACCCCTTGTATAAACTCTTTACCTTCATCGCTCACGGTTACCATGCGCACCTCACCCGTTTTGATGAAATACACATACCTTGGCTGCATGCCGGGTTCATAAATCACCGAATCTTTGGTGTAAGTTTTTATTTTTAAACCCCGGTCAACCAGCTGCTGAATATTCATTTTCCAGTTAGCTTTAAACTATCCTAAGGTTTCTTTCATCAAGCGCGTATAAAACTCCTTCAGTGTAATGCCCATGGCAGCCACCTGTTGTGGTATAAAACTGGTAGCAGTTTGGCCCGGAATGGTGTTGATTTCGATAAAATAAAACTTGCCGGTTTCGTGCTCCAGAAAATAATCAACCCGCACCACGCCCCTGCAGTTTAGCTTTTTATATACATCGGTTACCACTTGTTGCACACGAACCAACTCTTCATCATTCATGTTGCCAGGTGTAATCTCTTCGGTTGCACCAGGTGTATATTTAGCTTCGAAATCGAAGAATTCATTTTGCGGGATAACCTCTGTAGTAGGTAGCACAATAATTTTTCCTTCGGCACCAAAAATACCGATTGAAAACTCACGGCCACTTACAAATTCCTCGATCAGGATCTGACTATCTTCTTTAAAGGCCTTTTCAATTGCTTCCTCCAGGTCATCAGCATGCTTAACCTTGGTCATGCCAATGCTGCTACCTCCGCTGTTGGGTTTTACAAAATACGGCAGTCTTAAATCCTGCTTAATCTGATTGACATTGTAATTGCCTCCCTTAAAAATCTGTACCGATTTAGCGGTGAAAAGGTTATCAATCCCTTCAACAATGGCTTTGGTGTAGCCTTTATTCATGGTAATTGATGAGGTTAAGGCATCACAGGTAGTGTAAGGAATGCCAATCATATCGAAATAACCCTGCAACTTACCATCTTCGCCCGGCGAACCATGTATGGCAATAAATACACCATCGAACTTTATTTTTCTGCCCTCTAAGGTTAGTGAAAAATCGTTCTTATCAATTTCAATTTTTACCGAATCGGCAGGCTCGTAAAACCAGCCCTTTTCGTTCAGCATAATCTTATAAACATCGTATAATTCGGGGTCGATATGTTGTGCAATAGTTGCCGCACTTTTTACCGAAACAACCCATTCGCCTGTGGTACCGCCTGTTAACAATGCTATCGTTTTTTTCATGTCTGAAATCCTTGTATAAATAGAAATTGATTATAAATATATCCTCAAAAATATAAATATCTTTGTGCTTTAGTTAATTTTGACGCGTAGAATATTCAATAAATAAAATCAAAATAATTGGACGGATAATTGCTTGTGCAGGTATTCAATTCTATATTCAATAATTTAAAATAGCTACATTTGAGCTTGTACGCATAACCCAAAATTTAAGATTCATGTCTAAATTTATAGATTATTTAAAAACGAAATCCTTTAGAAACAACATTTTAGCAGCCGTAATTACCGTTATTGTTTTGCTGCTGGTGGCTTTTTTTAGTTTAAGATTTTACACCAAACATGGTCAGGGTTTAAACGTACCTGCAGTTAAAGGGCTTCCGTTTGAGCAAGCTGTTAAAAAACTCGAAGATGCAGGCTTAAAATACGAAGTAGATTCGGTATTTATTCTCGATCAACCGGCAGGTATTGTAATTGATCAGGATCCCGATCCCAATACCTTTGTAAAAGATAACCGTACCATTTACTTAACCATTAACGCTGGCAAAACACCAAATACGAAATTCCCTGATGTTGCCTTTAAAACGTTAAGAGAAGCCCAGGCGCTTATTGAAAGCTCGCGTTTAAAGCTTGGTGATACGACTTACAGACCTGATGTGAGCCGTGATGTGGTATTGGAAGCATCTTTTGGCGGGCAGCCGATTACCGCCGGCCAGATTGTACCGGTTGGTTCACGTATCAACCTTGTTTTGGGTGATGGACGCGGAAATGAAGAAGTAGAAATTCCACAGTTAATGGGATTGACCATGGACGAGGCTAAATTTAGCTTAAAAGGATCGAACCTGAGTTTGGGTACCATTATTTACGAAGGACCAATTACCGATAGTGCTACGGCTGTAATTGTTAAACAAAACCCTGTGGTAGCCGATTCGGTAACCAAAGTGGCTATTGGAACTAAAATAAACATTACTTTATCTAACAAACAACAATAATTTCGCATAACATACCGATGACTGAAGTAGAAAAAAAGAATATGAGTACCGGCAAAAAAGTAGCACTAATCGTGGCACTTATTGTGATTTTAACCGGAGGTTACTTTGCGTTAAACCTATACAGGCTGTACTTTGCCCCTAACGTTACCGAAAACCAAAAATATTTATACATTAAAACCGGAAGCAGTTATGATGACCTGCTTGCAGAGATTAAAAAGAAAGACCTGGTAAAGAGCATTTCTTCTTTTACAGCGGCTGCTGGAAAAATGAACCTGGCCAACAGTGTTAAACCCGGCCGTTACCGTCTACTAAAAGGGATGACTAACCGCACCCTGATTAACCTGATTAAAGCTGGTAATCAGGATCCTGTTAAATTGAAATTTCACAACATCCGCAAAAAGGAAAACTTTGCAGCCTATCTGGCAAGCAACCTTGAAGCTGATTCTTTGAGTTTTATTAATGTGTTAGATTCTACAGCATTAATTGCCAAATATGGCTTTAATCAGGATAACGTGTACACCATGTTTATCCCCAACACTTACGAGATGTACTGGAATATTTCGCCGGTTGATTTCTTTGAAAGGATGCACAAGGAATATGATAAATTCTGGACCGCCGAACGTAAGCAAAAAGCAGCAAGTTTAAACCTTACGCCTTCACAGGTGTATACCCTGGCTTCGATTGTTGATGGTGAGGCGCTTTACGATAAAGAAATGCCAATTATTGCCGGCTTGTACTTAAACCGCTTAAACAAGGGCATATTGTTACAGGCCGATCCGACTGTAATTTTCGCTAATAACGATTTTACGGTTAAAAGGGTAACCGGAAAGCTGTTGCAGGTGCAATCGCCTTACAATACCTATAAATATGCCGGTTTGCCTCCGGGACCAATTATGATGCCGAGTATAAATGCAATAGATGCGGTATTAAACCGCGATAAGAACAATTACATTTACATGTGTGCCAAAGAAGATTTTTCGGGTTACCATAACTTTGCCGAAACCAAGGCAGAACACGAAGTAAATGCAAAAAAATACCGCGAGGCTTTAAATAAAAGGAATATATTTAAATAATGTATAGCCATAGTACGAAAATCAGGGTGCGCTACGGCGAAACCGATCAGATGGGTTATATGTACTACGGTAACTATGCTCAATATTACGAAGTAGGCCGGGTAGAAATGTTACGCAGTTTAGGTATGAGCTACAGCTCTATGGAGGCTGATGGCATTATGATGCCCGTGCTGGAGCTAAAGTGTAAATACATTAAACCTGCCCTTTACGACCAGGAAATTACCGTAAAAACAATTATTAAAACCTTACCAGGCATCAGGATATTTTTTGAATACGAATTGTATAACGAAAAGGAAGAACTGATTAACCTGGGTGCTACTACCCTTGTTTTTGTAGATATGAAAAAAAACAAGCCTACCAATCCACCCGAAAATTTCATGGAGAAATTATCGGTATTTTTTAATTAGTATTTGCAATGGAATGGTTACACCGGCAATTATTACATCTTAGGCTCTATTCTCGGTTTATAGAATGGACCAAGGGATGTATTTTGCCTGGTTTTAGCCCACTCCCTTTGTATACCGTTGCTACTTTCTTTTTCAGGGAAATTGGTAAAGATACCTTGGTTAATAAAGCTTCGTCGCTGGCTTACAGTTTTATGCTGGCCATCTTTCCGGGTATTATCTTCCTTTTTACGCTTATCCCCTTTATACCGATTAAAGGTTTCCAGGATCAGTTGTTAAACTTAATTCAACTGGTATTACCACATAATGCTTTCGACGCTTTTGAAACGACCTTAAAAGACATTATCAAAAACCAGAACCGGGGTTTACTATCCTTCGGTTTTTTATCGGCTATATTTTTTGCCACCAATGGCGTTAAAAACCTAATGAAAGCTTTTAACAAATCGTCGTTAATTATCGAAACCCGTAGCTGGATAAAACAAAGGCTGATTGCATTGGTTTTAACTACGATCATTTGCTTCTCTATTATTATCTGTATCAGCGCCATGGCTTTGGGCGAGGTGCTGCTCACCTACATCAAGAACGAGCTTCATATCAAAGATAGCATGATAGTTTTTGTTGTAGGATTTACCCGCTGGGCTGTACTGGCAACATTGTACTTCATTACCATTTCTATCCTTTACCGTTATGGCCCCTCGCACACCAAAAAGTGGAAACTTTTTAGTGCCGGCTCGTGGCTGGCCACTATACTGGCTTTTATTACGATTTGGGGCTTCTCTTATTACATCAACCATTTTGGTTCTTACAACAAAGTATACGGTTCTATAGGCACCTTAATCGTGGTGATGATCTGGCTCTACCTCAACTCGCTGATATTACTACTCGGTTTTGAGCTAAACGCGAGTGTGGATGTGAGTAAAAGAAGCGTTAAAATCATCAGGCCTACCTTCAATCTGTTCAAAAAATCAGAGCCAATTGAAGAAAACATCCAGAAGAAATAATTTTTTCTCCCTCTGTGTTAAGCAATTATCAATTTTATATAAAAAAAACACAATCATAGTTTGCAGATTTAGCCGGAGTTTGTACTTTTGCCTCCGGAAAGCTGGCAGAGTGGTCGAATGCGGCAGTCTTGAAAACTGTTGACTGTAACAGGTCCGGGGGTTCGAATCCCTCGCTTTCCGCCAAAGAAACAAAACCCGACAATAGTCGGGTTTTTTGTTTTCCAGGATTTTCTTTAATGACTCCATCCTAATATTTACTAATTTCTATATATTTATGTATGTCAAACCGCTTTCTTCTATTATTCGTGCTTTTTCCTGCACTTTTAATGGCGCAATCACGCATTGTGCAATTACCACCCTTTGGTGACACTCTGGATTCCATCCGTAATAACAGCCGAACAGTAGTTGAAAAGTTAGCCTCTAATTCTGCCTGGATAGTTCATCAATATGATGCACAAGATAGTATAATGACTATAGGGACATTTAAGGATGAAAAATTAACTATACCATCCGGAAGGTTCAAGTATTACCATTATAGTCCACCACATTTACAAATTACTTACGATTACGCCACCCATAAAACGGATTCTGTAATCGTACCCGCAAAAAATTTTCTGCATATGGTTGGTTACTTTGTTGATGGAGAAAGAACAGGTATCTGGACTACCTTCAATGATTCCAATGAAAAAAAAATTGCTCAAACATACGAACATGGGAAATTGAATGGTTTATACGAGAGCTATAATCATGGGATATTATCAGTAACCGGAAATTATGTGGATGATATGAGAGAAGGCGAATGGTATATATTATCAGGAGAGGGTGATACCATACAAACAGATATCTACAAAAAAAATAAACTGATTAAGGCAATCCCCTCTATTAACAAAAAAAAGGATAAATATAAGCAGGTAACTGACCCCCGCCCCAAATATGACTTTGTTCGTTACTTAAATACCCAGCTTTCGAAAAAAGGTATGAGCCAATCTGGCACAAAAAACTCATTTTACAGCATTACTATAGATAAAACAGGAAGAGTTACTGAACCAAGTGTAATAACAAGAAAAATTATCGATGAGGATATAAACTTTGCAGTAGATACGGCTATTATTGATGCAATGTTAAGCGCTCCCCTATGGATTCCTGGAGAACAAGATAAACAGAAGATAGCGGTAGGGATACGGGTTCACTTGGATATTGAATTTAACAAAAAAAGCATAAGAGTTTCGCTAGTAAACCCTTCAACTAATTAAACTAAGCCTTTATAGTTTAAACATTAAAGGTTATTGATGAAATTTATGCTTGCAAATTTTTGTTGAAATAGTAAAAACAGGATACTCCAATTTAAGTAAATTAGGTTGTGAATAACTCTTTTAATTGCTATGCCCCGTTTATATAATTTTATGATTTGTTTATATAATTTCAATATACTAAAGCATAGCTGAATCTAATTCCTAACTTTGCTTTGCATTGAAAAAATTAAGAGTAGATATCGTTGCAGTATTGCTATTGTGTTTGGGATCTTTTTTATTCCCAGGCCTTAGTTATGCGCATGCTACCAAGTCTGATAAAACAATGCACGCTTCCTGCTCTAAAGCAGAGACCAAAAAAGCAGCGATGCATGATTGCTGCCACGCTAAAGCCGGTAAAAAAGCAAAACACAACGATTGCAGGCACAAATGCAAGCACGGTTCTTGTCGCTGTTGTGCTTCAAGTCCTTCAGTTAGCCTGGCCATGGTATGCAATTTGCAAGTGATCAATCAGCCGCTTATGGCCGAAAAACAGCAAATTGGTTATCAACAATCCAATTATTCTTTTGGCTTTATATCCATCTGGCAACCGCCAAAAATAGCTTAAATTAATGGCTGTTTAGCCACAAATGCGTCCTCACCAAAACCAGGATAGCTACTTATTAATTAATTTATAGCCTTTAAAAATCATCACAATGAAATTGACATCAAAAATATTGGTGGTAATGATCTTATTATTATCAACCCGAAATACCTTCGCCCAAATTAAAAACGCACAAATCCTTAGCATTCAGGTATCAGGAAACTGTGAAATGTGCAAAAAAACCATCGAAACCGCTGCAAATGTAAAAGGGATTGCTGCAGCAGAATGGGATAAAACTTCCAAAATGGCCAGCATTACTTACAACAGCCAGAAAACCAATACCGATGAAATATTAAAACGAATTGCTTTAGCAGGATACGATAATACAAGCTATTTGGCACCTGATGAAGCTTATGCGAAATTACCGGAGCGTTGCCAGTACCAGCGGACTTTAAAGCCAGCAAGCAAAATGAAAGCAGCGCAAGCAGAAAAAGTCCCTCACGATCATCAGGCTATGGCAGCAAGCAGCTCAGGAACATCACCACTAAAAACAGTATTCGATCAGTATTTTGCCATTAAAGATGCACTGGTAAAAACAGATGCCAATGCAGCCGGACTTAAAGCAACAGCCTTACTTGAGGCCATCAAAGCAGTAGAAATGGAGAAACTTAGCACGGCCGAACACACTGCCTGGATGGCGGCAGTAAAAGACCTGACAGCTAAGGTGAGCAATATTGCCAAATTAAAAGATGTGGAAGCGCAAAGGCAAGCTTTCTCCACTCTTTCTGCAAATATGTATGCACTGGCTAAAGTTACAAAACAAGCTGAACCTGTTTATTATCAGCATTGCCCGATGTATAACAGTGGTAAGGGAGCCAACTGGCTAAGTAAAGAAAGTGCGGTTAAGAACCCCTTTTATGGTGCTAAAATGCTGACTTGCGGTAGTACTCTAGAAACGTTAAAATAACCCGCTTAATTAAAAAATCACAAATGAAAAGTAGAAGTTTATTTCATCATAACTTAAAGCTGTTTACTACCATACTTTTTTTATTTATTGCTACAAAAACTACATTGGCGCAAAAAGTAGTACGTTACCAGCTTTACGTAAAAGATACCCTGGTAAACTATGCCGGAAAAGAAAAACGGGCCATAGCTGTAAACGGACAGATCCCCATGCCTACCCTCACTTTTACCGAAGGTGATACTGCAGAAATTGTGGTACACAACCAGCTCAAGGAAAATACCTCGTTACACTGGCATGGTGTGTTCTTGCCAAATAAAGAGGATGGTGTGCCTTACCTTACCCAGCAGCCCATAAAGCCCAACACCACACATACCTACCGCTTTCCAATCATCCAGAACGGAACACACTGGTATCATTCACACTCGGGCCTGCAAGAGCAAATTGGTATGTATGGCAACTTTGTAATGAAGAAACGTGATACCGATAAAACTTTCAGGAAAGGAATAGATGATTTGCCAACTGTACCGGTAGTGCTCAGCGAGTGGACTAACCTTAATCCCGATAACGTACACCGCATGCTGCATAACGCAAATGATTGGGCAGCAATTAAAAAAGGAGCTACACAATCTTATGCTGAAGCCGTTAAGCAGGGCCAGCTTAAAACTAAGGTTAAAAACGAATGGAAACGAATGACAGCGATGGATGTTAGCGACGTTTATTACGACAAAGTGCTGATGAATGGCCAGGTTAATACCGAATTAAAAAGCGTAGATGGCAAAACCTTAAAAGCTGGCGACCGTGTTCGGCTCCGCATTTCAAACGGCGGTGCATCTTCTTATTTCTGGTTACGTTATGCCGGTGGTAAAATGACAGTTGTAGCCAGCGATGGTAACGATGTAAGCCCTGTTGAGGTTGACCGTTTGATTATTGCCGTATCAGAAACTTATGATGTAGTAGTTACGATACCGGAAAACGGCGTAGCATACGAATTTATGGCCACCACCGAAGATCGTACACAATCTACCAGTTATTTTATCGGTAATGGTATTAAACAGTTGATTTCGCCTTTACCGCGCCTTAAGTATTTTGATGGCATGAAGATGATGAACGATATGATGAAGATGAACGGCGACCTGGATGATATGGGCATGAAAATGAGCCTTAACCAGATGGATATGAATGTAGTGATGTATCCGGAAATTACCGGAGAAGCCGACAAAGCCAAAGCACACAGCATGAAAGAGATGGATATGGAGAAGAATCCAAACCGCTATAATGCTAATGCTTTAGGTGATATTGTAACCCTCAATTATGCCATGCTTAAGGCACCGCAACCTACTACCCTGCCTAAAAATACGCCTGTAAAAGAACTCAAATTCACATTAACGGGTAACATGAACCGTTACGTTTGGAGCATGGATAATAAGGTGTTGAGTGAAAGTGACAAAATCCCCGTTAAAAAGGGAGAAATACTCCGCATAACCTTATACAACAATTCAATGATGCGCCACCCAATCCATTTACATGGTTTCGATTTCAGGATAATTAATGGCCAGGGCGAAAATGCGCCGCTTAAAAATGTGCTCGATATTATGCCAATGGAGACGGATACAATTGAGTTTCTGGCTAACGAAGAAGGCGACTGGTTTTTTCACTGCCATATTTTATACCACATGATGGCGGGTATGAACCGTGTGTTTGCAGTAGGCGATTATAAGAACCCATTACTGCCTGATAAGGCTATGGCCTATCGCGAGCTGCAAAAAGAAAGTAATATGCCTCATTTTATGGCCCAGAACGATTTTGCCACAAACGGTAATGACGGTTCGGCTATGTTGCAAAACGCAAGATGGTCGGTAGGTACCGAATGGCGCCTGGGTTATAGCGATATGCATGGTTTTGAAGTAGAAACGCACGTAGGCCGCTACATTGGTAAAATGCAATGGTTAATGCCTTTTATTGGTTTCGACTGGCGTTATCGTAAAATGGGAATGGACGAACATGAGAAAAATATCTTCGGCCAGGTAAACAAAAAAGATAGCAGAAGTGCCGTGAGCCTGGGTGTAATGTACACCTTACCTCTGCTAATTGATTTTCAGGCAGAGGTTTACCATGATGGTATTGTACGTTTGGCCTTAATGCGCGAAGATATTCCGGTATCTAAAAGACTCAGGGCGGGTTTTATGGTGAATACCGATCTGGAATACATGGCTGATTTGAGGTATGTAATTAATAAGAATATGGGTATTCGTACACACTACGATAGCGATATGGGTTTTGGTTTAGGTTTATCGCTTAATTACTAAGACCTGGCCTGAAACAAGAGAAGGCCACTCCTTGCGGAGCAACCTTCCCGTTTTTTAAGCTGGTCTTTTAAATTTGGCTGTCTTGATAAGAGATTTTCTGTTTTTAGCCTGTAGAACTCAATTAGGATATATTTTAAGTATGTCCTTCAACAGGCCCAGGATGACAATCATTCGGGACAGCCATTATTTTTTTCCATTCATATCCATAAAAATAGATTTAATACCTTCTAAAAGCTCTTTCCTTTCGCTGGCCAGCACCAGCGGAAACCATTCGTCGGTATGCAGCTCTACCACGTGTTCGTGGATGAGGTAGTGCCTCCCCGACCTCACCCTGCGCTTATTGCCGGGAATAATGGTGCCGGATAGCATTTTGATTATTATTTTGGTAATCATCCTGATGTATTTAGGAGAATCCTCGTACTTACAATCAATGAAGAGAATCCATAATCCATTCATGGTATTATACTGTATACTTGCTTTCATGTACAGAGCTTATTAAAAGATGATTACTTTAATATACCAGCAGTTATAGGCTGAAACCCCATGCAACACGGAAGCCTACGAAGTTATTGGTGTGATCGCACTTATAGTATTTGCCGTTACTCTCCCAACGCAGGCCGGCATCGATATAATTATTGTTGTGGAGATAAAATATCATCCCAAACTGCGGTGCATATAGAAATGCCGCCTTTTTACCTTCCACGCAGTTGGTTTTATTCAACAGGAATGAAACGCCAATTTCAGACTGCAAGTAGAGATTACTCCTGTAAAAATACTTCAAACCAGCTTTAAGCGGAATGAGGTGAAGATCATCTACCAAATGTGAATAGGTACCAGTAACAAAAATATTGTTGAAACCGGCATTGGTTGTGGCATATAAGATGCCCTCTGTAATGGGAAATTCGGCTTGTGCAGAAACGCCCAGGGGTGCTTCATATTTTTTAGCTAAATAACCAGTGGCCAAACCAGTTTCGATACCTAACGAATAACGAATACCTGTGCCGCCATAAACTTGCGATTGTGCATGTACACCCTGAAAAATAAATAAAGATAATAGCAGAGTTAATGCGTTAATTGTTTTCATGATTTCAAAAATTTAGTAAATAGAAATCCATTACCATAAAGCGAAATATGGTAAAGCTTTAGAGAGTTAAGAAATAATACTGAAGGCCACTACAAGAAGTATGTAGTTAGCCTGTGAGATTGGTTTTGTAATTGAATAATGAGAAATAAGTAATTAAACCTAGGCTACAGAGCGGTTGCCGCTGTTGTTTCTGGGCATAGTATGATGCGCCACCTTTTCAGAAACTGTTTTGTCTAAATTGGTGTGACTTAATATTTCGTTGTATTTTTCGAGAAGCTTAATGTATTTATTCATCCAGAAATATACCGAATTGGCATCGCCCTTAGCAAAATCTTCGGTATGTGCATCGAAAGCCTCGCGTATATTATTACTGGTCTTTGCAAAGGTTTCAGGTAACTCTATCGAAAAATCATGACCGATTACACTTCCAACTTTCCAGATGATTTCGGGGTTAAGGCTCTTCTGATCGAACCAATTGTAAATTGTTCTCCTACTTACATTTAATTTACGGGATAATTCACTTATGCCCATACGGTCCCGGCGCACAACGCGCTCAAGAACCTGTCCTACATTTAAACTCATAGCGGTTAATTTAATTTAAAACGGATATTTAAATTCAACCAACATTCGGGGACGACTATGTTACTTAAATTTAATAATTTTTTGTTAAGAAAAGCAAATAATTAATTACTGTTTTAACATTGATCTAATTAATTGGCAACCAGTAAATCAAGCTCTTCGTAACGCGAATTGTTGCTGATATAATCGGGTATAATTTCTTTCATTTTCTTTACCATATTCAGATCGTTTCCATCGTTGTTTAGCACAATCAGGTCTTTAATGATCTGGTTTACATAGAGGTAATTATAAGCCACTTTTTGCGAAATTTTAATTTTAGGATGGTGCGTGGCCATGATTTCCTCTTCCATTAGCAAAAGTTCTTCATACAGCTTCTCTCCAGGCCTTAAACCGGTAAAGACAATATCGATGTCGTTGTAAGGTGTTAAGCCAGCCAGCTTAATCATATTAATGGCTAAATCGACTATTTTAATCGGTTTGCCCATATCAAATAAAAAGATTTCGCCGCCTTTACCCATGGCGCCGGCTTCCATTACCAGCTGTACAGCTTCGGGTATCGTCATAAAATAACGGGTTATTTCAGGGTCGGTAACGGTTATTGGTCCTCTGCGCTCAATCTGGCTTTTAAACCGCGGAATAACTGAACCGTTTGAGCCCAGTACATTGCCAAAACGGGTGGTAACAAAGCGTGTACGCGAAGCGTGTGTGGTAATTTCGCCATTTGGCAAGGTTTCCGGACTATTTAAAGACTGGATATAAATTTCGGCCAAACGTTTTGAGGCACCCATTACATTGGTAGGTTTCACCGCTTTATCTGTCGATATCATCACAAACTTTTCTACACCAAATTCCATTGATACATCGGCCATGTTTTTAGTACCTAAAACGTTGGTTAAAACAGCCTCTGCCGGATTATCTTCCATCATGGGTACATGTTTATAGGCCGCAGCATGGAAAACAATTTCTGGTTTATACAATTCGAACAGTGTACGGATGCGGTTTATATTCTGTACGTTGGCCATGAAGATTTTTACATTTGCAGCCTGAAAATTATCTTCGAGCTCTAATTTCAAATCATGTAAGGGTGTTTCGGCCTGATCGCAAAGGATAACCATTTTAGGGTTATAATGTAAAGCCTGCCTCACAATTTCTGATCCGATAGATCCCGCAGCTCCGGTAACCAAAATACATTTGCCACTTAAATCTTTAAGGATATTCTTTTTGTTAAGTTTAATTGGCTCGCGCTCTAAAAGATCTTCAATTTTTAAATCCCTCAATTGGTGCGAATCAAGCTTGCCGTAAAGCCACTTATCAGATGGTGGCACCATAATTACCTTAATACCCTGGTTTACGCAGGTATCGATAATTTTCTTTTTATTTAAGGTATTTAAGGCATCTTCGGCAAATAGTATTTTTTTAATCCCATGTTTTTCTTTTAAAAACTCTACTGAGCACGAATGGTATACTTTTTTCTGCTCGAGGTATTTATCTACCCGGTCGCGGTTATCATCAACAAAACCAATAATATTCAGGTTCGAATCTTCATTTTGCTCAATGGCATTTTTAATCAGGATGGCTTTCTTTTCAGAACCATAGATGAGGATATTTTCTTTGGTTTCGGATTTAAGCTCTTTAAAAAAATAAAACACCCCTTTAACCAATGTACGCATCAAAATGAGCAATGATGAAGAGATAAAGAAATTCAGGATCAGGGCTTTATCCATTTCACTCCACAATAACTGAAACCTTTGCGAAAGGATTTTATTTACGCCAATAAAAAGTAAGCTGGTAACAAAAACAGCCAGAAATACCCTTAAAATATCTTCGGTATTAGAATAGCGAATAATACCGGTATGGATACGCAAGGTAATAAAAACACCTGCTGCAATGGCGCAGTAAAGGCCTACATACATGGCGTTACTGGCGTTAAAAATATCCTGGTAACTGAGTGTATGGGTTAATAAAATGGCTATAAACAAGGTCCAGACTACAATCATCTGGTCGATGAGTAAAATTAACCATCTAGAGTGCGCCTTGTCGGGGAAGAAAAAATTTTTCATAATTGAGAATCATTAAATAAAGCAATTGTTGTTATTGAGGGGTCATTCTGTACAGTGGAAAAAAATCAGTCGTATCCTGGATATCGATGCCTGATTTTTCTACCAGCTGGTTGTAAACAGGTTCGTTGGCAACGTAACGCCAGCTGTAATAATCTAAAATTAAGTTCGAAAAGCCCCGCTTCCATTCAAAAAGCGAGTCTTCTTTATAACCTAGGCCACCACCTAAATGGTAATATTTCATGTTCCATTTTCTGCCCAGGCCGCTCACCTCATCAATCAGGAATTTGGCAGGCGAATATTTAAGGTGGTTTATATTGGTGGCAATTAAATGTCCCTGAATAATGCCATTGGTGAGCGTGATAATGCTTCCGCACGTTATTTCATCGCCCAAACAAACCAAAACCAGTTTACAATCAAATTCTGTAGAATGGATTAAATGGGTAAAATAGGCTTCATCAAACAGGTAAAACTCGGTAGCACTTATGCGGCCCATATTGGCCTGGTATAATTGGGTGAAGGCAGCTATATCTTCCTGTTTGCGACTTTCGCGCAAGGTGTAGCCTAAACGCCGGCATTTCTTAATGCCATCCCAGGTGGTTTCCCTGTATTGTTTACGCTGATCTTCAAGCGTTTGCCGCAGGTCTACAGCTATGGTTTTTCCATTTTCGTACAATCCTTTTGTTCTTTTTAACAGCTCGTTCTGGTTAAAAAACGGATGCAGTTTAGAGAAAACAGAAACATATTTACCCTGCTGTAAAAAAGCCAGAAAGGCATTTAAAAAGTTATCTTTTAAAGTATCTGGCTGCTGATTGAACTTGAGGTTCGATATCGGTCCCGAATACCCGTATACACAATGCAGGTCATAGTAAATGGTATCTGCAATTGGGCGTTCGAGCAAAGGTAGCGCAATAAAATTGCCAGCCTCCTCATAAATAAACAAAATAGGAGTTCCGTTGGTGGCCATTGAATGATACTGCCAGCTATGATAAAAATCATAATCGGCTGCACGTTCTACATACTTTATCCAATCGGCTTTTTCTGCCAAACCCAATTGTAAAGTTGTGCCTATAGCGTTATTTTCGATCAGCATAATCATATCCTAAAAAATAAATAATTAATTATGAAGCAATTACGGGACTACGGTAGAGTGGGAAAAAATCAACATTAGAGTAAGGGTCAAGCGACCGTTCGTTCAAAAGGGTATTGTATAATTCGTTATTGGCTATATATCTCCAGCTGTTAAACTCGAAACACAGGTTAGAAAAACCCATTTTCCAGCCAAATAAAGTATCTTCTTTAAAATTAACACCACCACCGAGGTTAAAATATTTATAGCCCAACTGGCGACCGATAACCGTGATTTCATCTGTTAACAGTTTAGCCGGCGATTCAAATAAATAGGTAGTGCGTGTGGCAAGCAGATGTACCTGCATAATTTCGTTGGTGCAAACCACAATAGCCCCAGAAATGGCAATACCATCTTTGTAAACCATAAAGAGCTTGCTATCAAACTCATCCGAAGTAAGCAAAGCCACAAAATAAGCATGGTTAAAAAGGTAACTGTCTTTAGCTCCAATTCGCAGCATATTTTCGGTATATATTTCTGAGAAAATAATGGCGTCGTTAATATCGGTAGAAATTCTTACCTCATAATCGCGTTTTCGTAAACGCCTTATCTTCTCTTTAACACTCTTTCGGTATCCCGCGCGCTGGCTTTCTATGCTGGTAGTTAAATCAATAGCAACTGTTTTGCCGTTGGCATGTACCCCCGAAAACTTTTCCATCAATCTCTCCTGATCGAAAAAAGGATGCAGGCGTGAAAATACAGTAACGTTTTGCCCGGTTTGCAGGTAAGCGATAAAAGAAGCTTTAAACCGTTCCATAAAATCATCGTCGAGCGATTTAAAGTCCATGTTCGAAATAGGTCCGGTATAACCGTAAACTGAAGTAAAATCAAAAAAGTCTGATCCGGGAATATTTCGTTTTAGCAGCGGAAAAGCGATGTAATTTTCATTTTCCTCGTAAACAAAGAGTATGGGCAAACCGCTTTTATCTAACGAATGGTAATACCAGGTGTGATAAAAATCGTAATGTAGCGCGCGTTTCACATAGTCTGTCCACTCCTGCTTTTCATTAATGGTAATAATCTTTCTCATTTGGAGCATATTAAAGTTGGTAGATTAGTTCATGGCCAATAAAACCGATGGATTGATAGCCATTTTTATAAAATCATGCTCTTGAGAAATGCGTTCGAAACCTACTTTTTTATAAATGGCATAAGCAGCCAGGTTATCGGCGTGTACTTCTAAAAAAACATGTTTAAGATTAAGGTTATAAAAGGCATATTTTAAGAGCATCAACGATGCGCTGTACCCTATGCCCTTGCCCCAGTATTTTTTTTCACCAATAAAAAGGTGGAATTCTGCTGTATCGTTATTAATGTCAAGTAATTGGATGTTGCCGATATACTCGTTTGTATTTTTAATGCAAATGGCAAAACGTTTTTCGTTAACAGCCTTCATTTTACTGGCCAGCCAGGCTTGCTCTACCTCTACCGTAACCGGATCTTTTAAAACAAATTTGGTGTACGACCATACTTCGGGATCGTTGCGCCATTTATAAGATACACTTGCATCTTTAAGTTCTAATGGCCTGAGGTAAATTGGCGTGTTCATATTAGCGGTTTTAAAGCATTAACCATAATGCGCATGTCGTCTAACCCGTAACGGTGGTCTATAGGCAATGCGATAAGCTTTTGGGCCAGCGCGTATTCGAAACTATCAGGGCTGGCCCATTCGTAAACATTTGGCCAATAAGTGGCCACAAATATTTTTTGTTTAATAAGTGTTTGCTTTATAGCTGCATCATTGCTTAAAAAGGGATACACCATCGGAACATCGCCCGGGACTAAATTTAAATGCAAGCGGTTTTTATCGCCCAGTTGTTCGGCTAAAAAGGCAAAGTTTTCTCTTCTTATTGCAGCACATGCTTCGTAATCAATGCCAGAAAGCATCGCCGTGGTTAAGGTCGACATATTCTTGATATCGTTGTTGCACAGCACTTTATTATTCTCTATGTAATCGTTGTATGCTTCTTCTATATTGATGTCGATACTTTTGATCAGGTGCGAAAAACGGTTAATCGATTGATCCTGATTTAAGTTCTCATTTATTGGAGTGCCAATATTGAGGTAAGCCCCATCCGGTACACCAAAAAATTTACGGCACGAATAAAAGGTATCGGCATTGGCAATCGGTTTACAGAAAAAGGCCTGCGCATTATCGATAATCAGGTTGCTGATCGTTTTGGTTAAGCGTTTAACCGTTTCTGTTTTTAAGCCATAATAATTGGTATACAATAAACAGCTGTGTGCTTCGAGATCGAAATCTATTACCGGATCGAGGTTTTCGTCGATATGATAAAACTTATAGGCAATGTTTAGTTTATGTAAGGGTTCCAACAATACTTCGCAGGTATAGTACGGAAGATATATCAGGTTGTATTTTCTTACCCTAAGAATGTATTCGAAAGCGTTACGTCCGGTGTTAAGTGCTACTAAGCCTGGATGAAAAATGTTTCCCTTTGGTAACTGTAGTTGTATGTAACCGCCAATAGTTTTGGCAGCTTTTGTTTGGACTTCCATTGTTTTAGCATTTATCCCTGATCTGATTTGTACATCCGGCTTTCTACCGGGCGATAATATTCCTGCAGGCTTGCCGGAACCCTGGCATTGTAGCCAATAATCTGCCGAAGATCGCTGTCTATCTTTTCGCCAAATTCGTAACCCAAAAAGCGTGGATAATCGAATTGCTGCTTAATGTAGGGTTTGGTAAAGCCCAGCGTTAAGGCGCGGCGTGGCTTGCGGGTAAAATTAACACCGCCTGCATGCCAGAGGTTCGAATCGAACAGAATAATGCTTCCTTTTTTAGCCACGGCTTGTTTAGAAAAAGCTTTAAAATGCTTTTCTTCAGGTTTGATATCGAGTTTGTGCGAACCAGATAAAAAATGCGTAGCACCATTAAATATGGTAAAATCGTCGAGCACAATAATCATCTGGATCATCAGTTTCGAATCGGGTGAAAAGGTGCGGATATCGCGATGTATATTTTGGATATAGGAATGACTTTTTTTGGAGTTGATTACCCCATTAATACCATTTAAGATATAATTTCCCCCTAAAAAATCGCGTATTTCACGGTGGCAATATAGTTTACTCAGTAACTCGAGTGCAAAATTATCTTTTTCGAGTAAGTGATGTAAAGTTCCTTCCATATTTGCCTCAATGCCGTTTAAAATCTGAATTTCGCGACGTAAATGGTATGAAGTTTCGAAACCTGCAATAATTTCGGAGATTAATTTCTGATTGATCGCTTTTTCATATACGACCCATCCATATTCATCAATAGCCTCCCGAAAATCGGCTAAAGTGGCTCGTTTGTAAATAAATGAATTGTTCACAGCTTAAAGTTTAGTTGAATAATTTGGTTAGTTTACTGCGGCACTCCGGGTAGGTTAAGCCTGAAGCTGCATAATTTTGAAGAGTTCGGTGTTAACCAGGTTTACATCGAATTTGGATTTGGCAAATTCGTAACCTTTGCTTCCGAAGCGGATAATTTCATCACAGTTTTTAATGAAATACTCCATTTTACTGGCCAGTGCACTGGCGTCTTTTACCGGAATCAAAAAGCCATTGGCTTGTCCGGGTGTTTGGTTTACCGTTTCTCTGCAGCCAACAGAATCACTGGTAATTACCGGTCTTCCCATAGCCATACCTTCCAGTACACATCGCGGAACGCCTTCGCCATAGTAAGATGGCAACACCATCACCGACGAATTTTCGATATCAGGCCTAACATCATCTACCTGGCCCATATATTGAATGGTATCGCCACTGGCTATTTGCTGGTATAAATCGGCATTAATGGCATCGATATTGGGATCATAAGACCCAATAAGCTTAAATACAGCCTTTGGAAATGTCTTGTGAATTATTTTGGCTGCATCGTAATATTCTCTAATGCCTTTGGCGTTAATTAAACGCGACACCATTAAAAAGGTAACGGGCGAAGTACTGGGTTCTGAGTAATTGTAATGGCTTAAATCAACCCCAGATCCGTTTACCACGTAAACCTGGTGTTTTTTATTGAGGATGTTTAACTGAACCAGTCGCTCTGAATCATCTTTGTTCTGGAAGATAATATTTAAACGCGGATCTGGTTTTAGGCTTAACTTAAGTAACAAACGGGTAATTTTTACTACGAGCTTATTACTTGAGCTGTTATCGGTAAAATTATAACCCAACCCGGTAAGCATGGGGGCTATTAATTTAACCTTGCAAAGTTTGGCTACAAAAGAGCCATAAATAACCGGTTTAAAAGTATAAGGAAAAAATATATCCGGTTTAATGCTACGCATAAGTTTATATAGTGAAAATATAAACCGTAAATCAGAGAGGATAGATACATTACTGCCGTTAAGATTGCTCTCGTAGGTAATTACTTTCATATCGTCGAGCCGCTTGCGTACCGTATCCTGTTCTATTTTGGGTGTAAATACATACACCTGGTTATGCTGCTGCATCTTTTCTATCAATCTCCCTCTAAAATCGAGCAATGATCTGGAAGAGTCGCAGACGATAAAGATCTTTTTCTTAGTAATGTTCATCATGTCAATTTTTTTAATTTAAACTGCAAAGCCACCTATCCAGGTGGCTTCGCAGAAAAAATATGAAGATTTTGGTCTACTTAGTTGGACCGGCGTTAGCCATAACCAATGCAGGCACGCTTGCCGCATCGTTAACGTATGATTTGTAATCATACTCCGGAACCCAGCTAGAAACTGCTGTCGTTATATTATTTGCGCCACATTTATCGTAAATGTTGGTTGTAATACCGCTAAAGTATCCTTCCGGATCGCTTGCTACTTTTGTAGTTAAAGGTTTAACACAGTTAGAGAAATACTCGTTATCTGTTCTTACAATACCACCTGCTCTGGTACCAATTGAGTAACCTGAGTTGTTTAAGTGATAGTTGTTAAACATGTGTACGCTACCGTAGTTCATTGAAGGCTCTCTTTCTGTAACATTGTACCACATGTTGTGGTGCATGGTTACGTGTAATTTGCCCTTATCAGCTTCGTGTCCTTCAATACCACCACTAATTAATACTGACAAGTTTGTATCGTGGAATTTGCTCCATGAAACGGTTACGTAATCAGATTCGCGCGTAATACAAATGTCTTTACCCCAGTATTCCCATCCGTGTGTACGGTCTGTAGAAAAATCGCAGTGGTCTACCCAAACGTGATGAGCCGCATCTTTAATTTGTACAGCTGCCTGTTCAACATAGTTTTTAAAGGTAATGTTCTGCACAATAATGTTGCTTACGGTGTAGATATATAAGTTAACACCTTCAATTACTGCGCCTGGCTTACCGATAATTGATTTATTCGATTTTACATAAACAGGATCCATACCTGCGCCTTTAACTGTACCACTGATGTAGATAATACGTGGAGTATTGTCGGCAACAGCAGCTTTTAATTGAGCTATAGTAGTAACAGTTACTTCTGCACCACCCTGACCGCCTGTGGTAGTACCGTTTACCATTGCATAACCCATTAACCCAGAAGTAGATTGGGTTGGTGTGGTTGGCGCGGTAGTATTACTATTATCAGCTGGAGGTGCAATTGTGCTGGTTCCACCCATTAAGTAGGTGTAAGTACGACCATTTGTCCTTGGGTCTGTATTATCAGATGCCGAGAAGATTACGGTACTTCCCCAGTGGCTAAATCTGCCTTTACCTAAATTTCTGATATCATCATGTATTGAATGTGCCGGGCCTAACTCTACACCATTTTCAAATAATCTTAATATTGATTGCTCTTTAGCTGTAGAATTGTCGCCACCTGAAATGGTTTGCGAAATTTTGTACGCATAACCACCTTCTGATTTTGTTCCCGAAAGATTTATCTTTCCTGTACTTCCTACGGTTGCTGCTAATACTGCCGACGAATCGCCCGAAAACATCTCGGTGCTATTTGCTGCTACATCTTCTGCCTGTGCATTTTTTTTACAGTTACTAAAAAAAACAACCAGTGTAAACATTAACCCAATTAAACTCACTTTTTTAAACAAATTTGTCTTTCTCTGCATTTTTGATTTTTTTTAAATTTACAACTTAACGCTATATGCGATAAATGAGTATATTCAAAAAAATGCAGCTAAAGTGCTGATAATTAATTAATAGAAATTTAGTTATAGATTAGCTATACTGTAAACCAATTGTTTACAGAATGCAAAATTTAGATTTAATTATTCAATACATGTGAATTAATAATACACCTAGTTTACAATTTAATGACAAACTAAACCGCAATACGGAGTGTTTTCTGTGCAATGTGTAAATCAGGGTGGTAAAATTCTGTAAACCATTTCACAAAATTCTTCACACCTACGTGTACCGAAACGCTTGGTTCATAGCCTAATAGATGCTTTAAATCGTCGACATTTGCTGATGTTTCTGCCACATCGCCATCCTGCATAGGCATAAATACTTTTTCAGCCTTTAGTCCTGTTTCTTTTTCAATTTCCTCTACAAAATCCAATAAATTAACAGGTTCGCCTCTGCCGATATTAAATACAGCAAATGGTGCGGTTGAAGTAGCAGGATCAGGATTTTGGCTATTCCAATCTGGATTAGCTTTGGCAGGCTGATCGAAAATTCTAACTATTCCTTCTACAATATCATCCACATAGGTAAAATCCCTTTTCATTTTGCCATTGTTAAATACTTCAATCGGCTTTCCTTCCAAAATGGCTTTGGTAAATAAAAACAAAGCCATATCAGGCCGGCCCCATGGACCATAAACAGTAAAGAAACGTAATGCAGTGGTAGGCAGGTTAAATAAATGACTGTAGGCATGCGCCATTAGCTCGTTACTCTTTTTAGAAGCCGCGTATAATGAAACCGGATGATCTACATTATCATGTGCCGAAAAAGGCATTTTTTTATTAAGCCCGTAAACACTTGATGAGCTGGCATATAATAAATGACCAATTTTAAAATGACGGCTACATTCCAGAATATTCAGAAAACCTTTAATATTGGCTTCGATATAAGCATCAGGATTGGTTAAGCTGTAACGCACACCGGCCTGGGCAGCTAAATTACAAACAGCATCAAATTGGTAAGTTTCAAAACAATTTTCGAGGCCGGCTTTATCGCAAAGATCTAGTTTAATGAAAGTATAGTTTTCATATTTAACGCTTTGCTGAGGAACTCCATCAACCAGGGTACTGTGTGTAATACCGGTTTCGGCCAAACGGGCATGTTTCAGGTTTACATCATAATAATCGTTAATGTTATCGATACCTACAACAGTATCACCTCTTTCCAATAAGCGTTTTGCCAGGTGGAAACCAATAAATCCGGCTGTACCGGTAATTAAAATTTTCATAATTTTCTGTTTGAGAAACGGTTAAGAAAAGCCTTAAGTAAGGCGTGGATTTTATTTTTTAGATATAGCGGTACAAACCGCTTTGCAGTGTTTTGGTTTAATAATTGATTTTGAATTGATTACGCGTATAAGGCGTTTAAAATAGATTGGGCAAATACTTCTGGTCGTCTGCCGTAAAGGTATTGTGTGGCAATAGCTGTGTTTTCTGTTTGTGGTTGCTGTAAAGTTTCATTCATGGCGCTAGCCAATGCCTTTGCATCGTTTACGGCTACTTTTGCAATCGCTGGTATTTCGCTTATTCCGCCGGCACAAAGGGTTGATACTACTGCATTGTTTACCGACATCATCTCTAACAGCACATTGGGAAATCCTTCTTTTATAGAGGATACGACGCAAAGTTTAGCCTGTTTAAAATATGGTGCCGGGTTATCGATCTGGCCTTTTAAAAAAACAGAACCGGTTAAATCGTTTTCGGCAATTATTTTCGTCAGTAATTCTCTTTCTTTCCCCTCACCCAGCAAAAGCAATTTAAGTTGCGGATGCTCAGCTTTAATCAGTTTAAAAGCTTCGATCAAAACCGGAAAACCTTTTTCAGGGATCAACCGCCCTGCTGAGCAGATAAAATCGAGTTTTGCATCGCCATTAATTAGCGGCTGATTTGATTTGGCGACAATCTTATTAAAATCGATTGGGTTGGGCTGAACCAGTACTTTTACTTTTGTCAGAAAGGGATTGTGAAGCAGCAATTGTTCTTGCATTAAGGTGGTTTGGCAAACTACCAAGTCAACTGCAGGGTAACCCATCCTGTAAATGATTTCGTAAATACGTTTCTTCATCCCCCGAAACCGGGTAAATACCGAAGTACATTCTCTGACAATGAGTTTCGACCGTAAATAACCAATCCGTTTTAAAAAACCTAAAAAAGCGTTTAAGTATGGATGCGTACTCATTAAAATATCGTCACGGCCAAATTGCCTGAGCTGTGGTACCAGTTTTGCAAAACCGCTAATCAAACTTTGTTTAGACAGATATGTTTTACCGATGTTTTCGGATACTTTTAAACCAGAAAAAGGTTGCTTCTTTAGAAAAACCATATCACCTTCTACTGCATTGGCCATCATGTGCAGTACGTTTTCTGCACCATTGGGGGCATCTGTTAACGAAATGAAAGTGATTTTTTGTTTTAGTGTTTTCATTTCGTTTGGGTTTACCTGTTTTTATAATTCCTGACAAACTTTTTAATCGGCATTATCGGGCTTACTACTTTCCGCTTGCCATCAATTACAATAATGTTGTCGGCAAAACTGATGTTATGGAGTCCTTTGCTATATGCTTTATCTGGTAATATTTCGAACTGGTTGGTGCTTTTAAATTCCTTTTCGTTTAGTACTTCTATTTGGTTAATCATGATGGAGCCTCCATAACGGCTAACCGGGTTTTGTGTAGGCCGGTACAGCGACTGCCCTACTACAAACAAATGCCCTGCAGCACGGCAAAAGGCTGCTTCAACAGGTATTGGGTTTTGATAATGCCCTGTATATTGTCCATCCAGCGCATTGGAGTGATAAATGTAAAGATGATCGTGATCGCCTGATACACTGGTAAACAGCCAGTATTTATTGTTGTAATGAATGACTGAACTATCTACAAAAGCCTTTCCACTTACCAGGGCTTTAAGCTTAATCAACTTCTCCGGATTATTCTCATCTACCTGATAAAGTGCAACCTCTTTGGCTTCTGATGTTTCAGGAATGCAGTATAAAGTGCCCCCTTCTTCAATCAGATATGGATAAGATAAGTGAATGGCATCGGGCTTTATACCGCTAATTTTCTTTTTGTTTTTAAAATCCAGCCCGTCAATCATCATGATCTCGCCTTTCCCTTTCCAAAAATCGAGCTCTTCATAATAGATGCGCGGCGTGTTGCCCACATTTACTACAAAGGGATCGGCTGCGTAATCGATATCATCTTCAGGCAACCAGTTAATGGCAGTGCCTAATTTTCGGGTCTCGATCAGATTTTCGGGTGTTTGATGTACGAAACCAATATTCCATTTATCGGCCGCAAAAATTTTATTGAAGAGGTTAACTGTTGCCGTTACCATATTGTTAAGCGACTAGTGAGATTTTTTTAGCGTTTGTTTTGTTCTTAATGAGCCATTGCGACAGCACCAGTAATTTCCAGATTTGCGGATAACGGTTCCATTTCCCTGTCATGTGTTCATTAATAATTTCCTGTGTTCTTTTTACATGGATACCAGGAATGTTTTTTAAATTATCAGCAGAGAGGTTATCCATTACATAATCTTTAAGCTCATTTCTGAACCAGTTTTGAAATGGCATGGTAAAACCTGCTTTTGGCCTATCGAACATGTGTGCAGGTACGCGCTCAAACAAAAGATCTTTTAAAATCCGTTTTTGGTTACCGCTGCTGTATTTAAAGTGCGTAGGCAAAGTGCGCGAAAACTCAATTACCCGGTAATCCATTAAAGGTGAGCGCGATTCTAATGAAAAAGCCATAGATGCGCGGTCTACCTTGGTATTAATATCGCCGTTTAAATAAGTTTTAATATCGAAATCAGAAACACGCTCCAGCAAAGGCTTTGATGGATTAGTTAAAATGTGCATCAAGGGATTATATTTGGCCAGATCGGGTTGTTTTACCCACGAGTTTTCCATATTGCCAAACATTTTTACATAAAGCTTTTCTACATCTTCCATAGAAATGCCCATGGCAATAAGCTTGTGCCGGTAACTTGGCGATTGGTTAATTAAGCCGGCAAAAGCTTTTCTTACTGCATGTGGCGCGTAAAATAAACTACTTACCTGTTTAATCCATTTATATCGGTGATAGCCCAGGAAAGCTTCATCGCCGGCATCGCCACTTAAAGCTACGGTTACATGTGCCCGGGTGCTTTTGCTCAACAGCATGGTGGGTATAGCACTCGAATCAGCAAAGGGTTCGTCGTAATAGCGGTTAAAGTTCTCGATTAGTTGTATGCCATCATCATAATTACATTCAATGGTATGGTGATCGGTGCCTAAATGTTTGGCTACCTGATTGGCGTAAGCACTTTCATCAAAACCTTTTTCGTTGAATTTAATGGAGAAGGTTTTTACGTGATCGATTTCTTTGGTTGCTAAAGCGGCTACGAGCGAAGAATCGATACCACCCGAAAGGAAAACCCCAAGCGGCACATCTGCATTCATCCTGATTTTAACCGAATCGGCAATAATAAGTGCCAAAGCTTCTTTAGCCTCTTCGTAAGTACCGGCAAACTTGTTTTTCCAGCCGTAATCTAAAGTCCAGTATTCGGTTATTTTAAGTTTATCGGTTTGGAGATTGTAAGTAAAGTAATTAGCGGCTGGCAATTGCTTAACATTTTGCCAGATAGATTGTGGCTGAGGAACATAGCCCCAAATTAAGTATTGGCTAATGGCATCTTCATCTACACTTAAATCGCGGTCGATACTGATTTGCGAAGGCTGACTGGCGAATTCGAAAGTGCCGTGTTCGTGCGCATAATAAAAAGGTTTTTTGCCAAAACGATCGCGGGCACCAAAAAGTTCATTTTTCAGTGTATCGTAAATTACAAAAGCAAACATGCCATTGAAATATGTAAGGCAGTCGGCCCCATATTCAAGATAGGCGGCACAAATTACTTCGGTATCGGAGCTGGTTCTAAACTGGTAGTTTTTAGCTTCGAGCGCTTTACGGATATCTTTGTAATTGTATATTTCGCCATTGAAAACGATATGCAGGTGCAGGTACGAAAAAGGCTGGTTAGAGCGTGCATCGAGATCAATAATGGCTAAGCGGTTATGGGCAAAAACAACCTGGTTATAACGTTGTACACCGGTATAATCTGGTCCACGAAAGTTGATCCTTGCCATTTTCTCGCGGACCACGCCGTCTGAGTAAGGTATAGTAGCACCATATATTCCACACATAACTTTATTTTTTTGAGTTGTTAACTGATTAATTCTTCGTATTCGGCACTGATTTTATCGAGTGCACATTTTTGATATACATTTTGCCTGATGGCTTCGGGCTTCCAGTTGTCGATAGTACAAGCCTGAATAATTTTCTGGCGAAAGTCTTCCAAATCGCCCTGCTTAATTACATAGCCATTAAAACCATCGATAATTAAGCCCGGAATACCACTTACTTTGAAAGTTACTACGGGTAGGCCTACGGTAAGTGCCTCAAGCACCACATTGGGAAAGCCTTCGGTATGCGAGCTTAGCACCATTAAATCATGCTGAACCATTACTTCGTGGATGTTTTTAATTTCGCCCAATATTTTGAGCCTGTGACCAAGCTGTCTGTCTGCAATTTGTTTGGCTATCTGATCTTTAAGCACACCTGTGCCTACAAAATCGAGATGATAATTTTCGGGTAGGCCAGCCATAATTTCAACCAACCTGTCTAAACCTTTTTCGAGCGCGAAACGAGCCACCACCAGAAGCTTGTAAATTTTAACAGCGGCTTTGGCACCTTTAAGCTTATTTGACAGCAGTACGGGATTGGCAATTACTTTAATTAAGTTCTGATCTACATTATAGGTATCAATAAGCGATTGCTTCATTTCGTCAGACTGACAAACAATCTGTTTATAGCCCCTGTAACTTGCACTTGCAAAAAGCTCGTAAAATTTAGATTTAAAACCTTCATACAAGCGCTGCTCGTGCGGAATGTTCGAAGCCCTTGCAATCAGCATCGGGATATTTAAAAACCTGCCTACCAGCGAAACCAGGATATTAATATGGTCGGTAGTAGAGAAAACTGCATAGGGTGCTTCGCGTTTTAAAACAGCGTATAGAGCAAAGAAAGATCGTGAAGCCTTTTTGGTCTTAAGATCGATAAACCTTACGCCATCCAGATCCATCGAAAAGCAATTTACTGTAGAATCGAGAATAACAATGGTAATCTCGAACTTATCTTTGTTAAATCCCTGGGCCAGGTTCCAGAAAACCCTTTCAGATCCTCCGGAAGTTAATGAGCTCAGTACAAAAAAAACCTTTTTTCTGGCTTTAACTTCTTCGTTATTATTTTGTTGGAGCGCCGACATATCTTTTTAGTTGATTACAATCCTGTTTAGCGTTAACCAGATAATCTTAAAATCGGTAATAATATCATGCTGCTTAACATAGCGCATATTCTGCTTTATTTTAGCAGGGATGATCCGTTCTATATAATAGTTTTCGGGATCTTCTGCATGTTGTAAAAGCTCGTTTTCATTACAAAACTCAACAGAAGCCCAATCAGTAATACCTGGTTTTATAGATAGTACATAACGTTGTTCTTCGCTGTACATGTTTACATACTTCCTTACCTCTGGACGCGGTCCAACCAGGCTCATCTGACCTTTTAAAACATTTAACAGCTGGGGCAGCTCATCGAGTTTATATTTTCTAAGCCAATAGCCCACTTTGGTGATACGATTATCCCTGTTACCGATGGTGAGCAGGCTATTATTACTTTGTGCCACTTTCATCGTCCGGAATTTGATCAGGTGAAAATCACGCATATTTCGCCCAACCCTGATTTGTTTAAATATAACCGGTCCTCTAGAGTCGAGCTTGATCAGGACAGCGATTAATATTAAAAGCGGACTAAATAATATCAGGCATAAGGATGCAAACAATACATCGAATATTCTTTTTTTATCTATTTTCATGATGCTACGGCCATTTGTTTAAGTTCAACTACATTGGTATCGATCGCTTTGAGATTTTTGTCCAGCTGAATCTGAACACAACTAACTACCGAGTTGATAATAAAATCGATTTCTGACTGGGTTAACTGCGGATAAATCGGTAAGGAAATTTCGCAGGCATAGTTTTGATAAGCCATTGGATAGTCTTCAATTTTATAACCCATATCCTTAAAAAGCGTAAGCATAGGCATTGGTATAAAATGAACATTTGTAGCAACACCTAAGGCAGCCAGATCATCGATTACCTGATCCCTTTGCTCCTCGCTTAAACCTTTAACCCTTAAAGGGAACAGGTGGTAGCAAGATTCTCTTTGTGTGCTTATTAATGGTGGACTGATAAACCACTCCTCCTCCTGAAAACTTTCAAAGTATTTTTTGGCTATAGCCTTGCGTTTTGGCAGCAGATCGCTGTTATATTTCCTGATTTGTGCAAGGCCAACAGCAGCACAAATATCAGGCATGTTTATTTTTAAACCCTGAAAAAGAATATCGTAACGCCAGCCGGCACCCTTTGACTTAGATAAGGCATCTTTGTTTTGCCCGTTAAGTGTATACATTTTTAAATAGGTGTACTCCGCTTCGTGATCGAACTGAACAGGAAGGTTAAGGCAAACGGCACCTCCTTCGGCGGTAGTAATATTTTTAACTGCATGGAATGAAAATATAGTTACATCGCAGTGCTGTGCTGCCGGTTTATTCAGGTAGATACTACCAATAGAATGTGCCGCATCCGAAATCAATAATATTCTATTCAGTTTTGATTGTTTTTCGGAGTTACACTTAAACTTTTTCTGAATATGAGGATCGCTAATCACTTGCTTTAAAGCATTATAATCGCAAGGCCACCCGGCAATATCCACTGCAATAATGGCTTTTGTTTTGGTTGTTATAGCAGCCTTTACCTTTTCCGGATCTATACTAAAATCATCAAGTACATCAACCATTACGGGTATTGCGCCACAATGTAAAACGGCCAATGCTGTAGCGCTGTAAGTATAAGCAGGAACAATTACCTCGTCGCCAGCTTTAACACCAAACCATTTTAACATCAAAATGGCTCCCGAGGTCCAGGAATTAACACAAATCACCTCATCTGTACCAGTAATTACCTTTACTTCCTGCTCAAGGGCTTTAACCTTTGGCCCTGTAGTAATCCAATTGTTGTTTAGGGTATCTAATACCTGATCAACTACTGATTGATCGATAAACGGAGGAGAAAAAGGAATATTCATAATCAATAAATTTAGTTTGTTTGTTAAAAGGTCCGCCGGGATGCAGAATGCTTAAATCGTTAATTGTATTGGATCAAAATGGGGTCTTCCATTTTGATTTTAGAGAGCTGTAAAATAGCAAAGTATAAAAACAATGTAGGTCCGCTCGTAGCCAAAAGCCATTCGTTATGAAAAAATGAATTGATTGATATCGCTATAAATGAACAGCTTAAGCAGACGAGCATTGCATTTTTCTTATCCTTTACATGCAGAAAAGCATAAAAAACTACCTTGCCGACTTTATGGTATAATAAGATGAGTAAAATAAAGCCTAGTAATGGCCCCAGGTAAGTAATGAACATTAAATAAGCATTGTGCGAGGTAATTACTATAGGGCCTTTCTTATAAACAAAATTGTGCTGCACCACATCATTCCAGGTTTTACCATAAAAAAGCAAACCAAAAGGGTAATCGGCAATGATCTGTATATTTTCGCCCATTAAATCGCCCCTTTCTTCTTTCCCTTTAGCGTTTTCGGCACTTTTATTTAATATGTTTTGTTGTTTTTTATCGCCCGAAAACTGCTCGAGTGAGCTTTGTGCAATAAAGAATACGCCGGCAAGTAAGCCAAATAATAAAATTGACTTGAATTTGTAATAGCTTAAAAAAAACAAACCGACCACAACGATAAAGGCAACCAAGACCGACCGCTGCATACCAAAGAAAATAAGGCACAAAGACAAGCCGAACAAGAGTAGGTTAAGCAGCCAGCTGCGTTTAAAAAGCACAGCATTAACTACCATGAAAGGTGTTAGTGCCGCCATTTGATAGCCGAAGGTAAAGATGGTGCTCGATATACCTGCAGGCGACTGCAAAACATCTTCCTGTGCTAAAAGCGATCTGATGGGCGCCATGTTGTACTGGTGATCTATAAACATGATCAATCCCGAAAGCAGTAAAACCCCAAAGAAAAAGGCAATTGCAATATTCATCCGCTTCAGGTTGGTGCCAATAACATAGTTAAAAAGTAAGGCAAAGCAACCTGCAACAATGAGTAAGGCGAAAAAACCCGTTATATCAGCCTGTCCAATCAAATAGAAAAACAGCGCCGCTACAAAAATTACCATCAGCTCTTTACCGTAGGAGAAGTGTGTAATCTCTGTCCGGTAGAAGTAGATAAGCGGAGCCAGAAAAACCACTGGCGCAGGGATCCTGAAAACCCCTGTCATGAAGATGTTGAAGGTTGTTGCGTAAACATAGCCAAACAACAAAAAGAGAAACATTATTTTTTTGGTCATGACAGTATTAATTCTTCCCAGTTGGCTGAGATTTTTTCAATAGAGTTGGTTTCGTTAATGCGCTTAGCCCTATCAGAAAATTGTTTTTTTAGCTCGCTGTTATTTAGCAGTTTATCTATAGCTAATGAAAGTGCAGGTACATTATCCTGTTCTATCAGAAAACCGTTAACGCCGTCCTCAATTATTTCTGAGGGTCCGAATTCGCAATTCATGGCTACACAAGGGCAGCCCATCCCCATGGCTTCTACCAAGGCATTGGGGTAACCTTCGTTTCGCGATGGTAGTACAAAAACAGTAGCCTGAGCATAGTAATCCTGCAGGTTTGATTTAAAGCCAATCAGCTTTACTTTGCCATCCAGGTTCAAAGCAGCAATTTGCGCTTCTAAAGCTGTGCGTTCAGGTCCTTCACCCAATATGATGAGATCTGTATCCCTTAACTGCAAAAGATGGTAGGCTTCGATTAGCCTGTCAAAACCTTTTTCGTGACTTAGCCTGCCCACCGACAGCATAAAAGGTTTGCTGTTAACTGATCCGGGATTTGGTTTTACAAACTGATGAATCGGATTGTATATCGTTTTAAAATTATACAGCGTTTCAAACTGCTTAATCCGCTTAAATCCATTAAACATACCAAATGCAGGTAGCACAATCGCTTTTGATTTCCTGTAAATATGAAATACAAACCATTGGAAAAATTTATTGTACTGATTTAAAGTGCTGTCTGGTGCTGTTCTTTCGGAAACCAGATACGGCAGGCCTAAAATCATGCAACATAAACCTGCCCAGATGTTTGCCGAGGTCATAAAACAGATGGTACAGTCGGGCTTTTCTTTTTTTAATAATGCTAGTAGCCTGTAAAAAGTTAAGAAAGCATACCTAATTCTATTGAAGCTATTATGATTGTCTTTCCTCTCGAGGAGGTTTACAATTTTTACCTGCTCATTTAGCTGATATTTAACCTGAGCTTTATTGAGGCAAATCACTGTAACATTGCAATCTTTGCTGCTAAAGTGATTTGCCAGGTTGCTAATTACCCTTTCAGCTCCACCACCTTCTAAACTGTTTATTACGAAGCATAATCTGGTAGCCATTTCTAATTAATTTACAATCGTTTTAATGGTCTGGAAAGCGTTTCCAAATGTTTTATGTTTTACTTCGAAGAGGAAGTACCTTTTTAAGTAGAAATGCAAAAGCTTAATTTTTTGCAAACCTGTGTAGGTAAAAATCTTTGCAATGATGTTAAAGTCGCTCAGCTGCATTTTCTTTAACGGCACATAAGAAACCGGGCTCCATATACCACCCGGATGGCGCCTGTAGCAGCTCATTACTTCAGGTAATACATAAATCTTTTTACCGGTTACCCAGGTGCAGTACAACTTCAGAAACTTATCGCAGGCATGGCATTTTAAAAACCATTCGTTTTTATACAAATTTTTAATGGGTTCGATATTTCTGTACAGAATGGTTGCAGTGCAGGTTTCTACTTGTTTATTGATGATCAAATCGCTAAAGCTATACTTTAAGGGAACGGGATTAAAATCCAAGTAAAACACCTCAGTATCATCAAAATTAATTTCGCGGGTGTAGTGACAACACATGACGTAATCAGGGTTGTTTTCTAAAAAATCAACCTGTTTTTGCAACTTATACGGATCAGTCCAATAATCATCGCCATCACAGGTGGCTACGTATTTCCCTTTGGTTTCGAGCGCCACACGAATTACATTCTGAGTGGCGCCGATATTTTTGGGTGCTTTTAAACGGGTAATCCTGCCTGGGTATCGGGCAACATAGTCGTCAATAATTTCGGCAGTGCCATCTGTAGAACAGTCGTCGCCTATTATTATTTCAGTTTTGAAGTTGCATTGCTGCATCAGGAAACCATCAAGTGCTTTGGCTATAAATTTACTGTGGTTATAGGTGATGCAAAAAATGCTCACCATGATATCGTTGTGGTTCGGTTCCATAATAAATGATGACATTAACGTCCATTTACCGCAACCCTGCTGCCATTAACGAGATGGCCATAATCGGCAAGTTTAACAACTTGTTTTTTGCGGTAATTCTGAGTTCTTAAAATAATTCTCACCACCAGGTCCTGATCGGCGCTGGTTAGTGTATGGTACAGTGGCAGACACATGATGCGTTTGGCAATCGAATCGCAAATAGGCATGTTTATTTTATCGATGTAAGGCAACGCCGACAGTGATGGATAAAAGTACCTTCTGCAATACACCTGAACCAGTTCGAGCTGTTTCATGGTATCAAGCATAATTTCTTCTGACCGGAAAATAACCGGGAAGTAAGCATAATTGAAATCGGTATCCGCTTGTATTACCTGAAACTGAGCGTCAATTTTGTTGAGGCGCATGGCATAATGCTGTGATAGTTCTTTGCGCTTATTCAGGATCTGATCGACATAGTTGAGGTTACATAAGCCCATTGCAGCATGAAACTCTGAGTTTTTAGCGTTGGTTCCCAGTTCTGAGAAAGTATCTACCCCGCTGTATCCAAAGTTGCGCATGAGCGCCATTCTTTTTAAAATATCAGGATTTTGTGTAAATACCGCGCCACCTTCTATCGTATGGAAAAGTTTGGTAGCGTGGAAACTGGTTGTACTTACATCGCCATAGGCAAAAATCGATTTGCCTTTATACTGGGTACCAAAACAGTGTGCAGCATCGTAAACTACCTTTAAGTTGTGTTTTTTAGCAATGCGGTCTATCGCATCAATATCGCAAGGGTTACCAAATACATGTGTTGCTAAAATAGCTGTTGTTCTGGGCGTTATAGCGGCTTCAATTTTATCCGGATCAATGTTAAGCGTTTCTTCATCTATATCTACAAATACCGGTTTGCATCCCTGCCAAACAATGCTGCTGGTGGTAGCCACAAAAGAAAAAGGCGTGGTAATTACTTCTCCCTTAATTTCTAAAGCCTGTATGGCCAGCTGCAGGGCTATTGTACCGTTGGTAACATAAAGTAAATGCGGGAGCGCCAAATACTGTTGTAACTTTATTTCCAGTTCGTTTACCAATGGTCCGTTATTGGTGAGCCACTGTCTGGCCCAAATGCTACTTACATAGCTTTTAAAATCTGCCTGCTTAGGCAAAAAGGGTTTGGTTACAGGTATCATTGTTTGAGGATTAATTGTTTAAAATCAGTTAAGGCTGCTAAGCGGATGGTATTACTTATGCCCAGGTAAAAGCCGGCGTAAACAACGCTCAACCCTACAATCCGCAGAAAGTTATTGAGCTGATATTGCGCAAGGAACCATTTATCGAGGCCATAACACGCTAAACCTAAAAGGCTAGATAACATTAAAATAGGCGCAATATCATGAAGCTGTTCTTTAAGTGGATAGTTGATTAAACGGCCACTGTAAATGGAATTAATGTAATAGGCAAAAACAGTAAAAAACAACTGGAAGTACAGAAGCCCCATAATGCCAAATGGAATGACACAAACAATTCCAATTACACTTAGCACTTTTTTCAGTATTTCGAGTTTTAAAAACTGCCCGCTGTGTCCTTTAACTTTTAAAATATTTAAGTTGTAGGCATGTAAAGGGTACAAAACCCCGGCAATGCACAAAATCTGGAAATAAGGTACTGATGGCAACCACTTATCGGTTAAAAGCAGCGAAATTAAAGGTTGGGCAATTAAGGCCAGAAAAATCAAGATCGGTGCATTCCAGAATAAAACCTGCTGCATTAACCTTTTGTATACCATTTTAAGCTTTACATCGTCATTGCTGATGTTCGAAAACATGGGATAAGTAACTTTATTAATTGCAGTAGAAATAATGCCGATAGGCAACTGGCTCAGGCTATCTGCACGTGCATAAAAACCAAGTTGGGTTGCGGCATAAAAGCGTCCGATTATTACGGTATACAAGTTTTGGTAAACAGTATCCAGCAAACCGGAAAGCGTCATTTTATAGCCAAAATGAAAATGTTTCCTGAAGCTCCTTTTGCTGAAGAGCAGTCGCGGCCGCCAGTCTGAATAAAACCAGTGCAAAATGGTTGATACTGTTGCACTTAAAAGGCTCATCCATACCAGGCTCCAGGTGCCATAACCATTTTTAGCCAGGAAAATGCCCAAACAACCGCCCAGAATTACAGAAGGAATCTGGATGATTGTTTGGAGCTTAAACTTCATTTCCTTGGTTAAGAGCGTACTTTGGATGCTGAAGAAAGCATTAATTAAAAAGGTTAAACCATAAATTCTGACAATATTGGTAAGTTGCGGTTGCCTGTAAAAATCAGCTATAAACGGAGCGGAAATAAAAAATATGCCGTAAACGACAAGGCTTCCCAACAGGTTAAAAAAAAATATGGTCGAATAATCTTTTTGGCCGGCTGTTCGTGTGCGAATGAGTGACGAAGTTAAGCCGCTATCCATTAAGGAATTGCCTATGGCAATAAATATGGAGAGCATGGCAATTAAGCCAAATTCGGCCGGACTTAATAAGCGGGCCAGTATAATGGTAATGAACAGGTTTATGAATTTAACACTAAACTGCTGCCCAATCGACCATATAATGCCCGATCGTGCTTTATATGTTAAACTCATGGCTTTTACAAACGAACCGTTTCCATTGATTGCGGTAAAACTGATTTGATATCGTAAACTACACAGGTAGGTTTACGCAATTCGGCAATATTCAGGCTATCAAAGGCCTGGTGTGCCACAGCAAGTACGATCCCATCATAACGCCTGGTTTTTGAAGAACCATTTTCGCAAATCACACCATAATTATGGTTGGCCTGATCAGGATTGGCCCAGGGATCGTGAATGGTTACATTTACCTTGTATTCTTCTAAACGCCTGATAATATCAATTACCTTGGTGTTGCGTACATCGGGGCAGTTTTCTTTAAAGGTAAAACCCAATACAAGCACCTCTGCCCCTACAATATGGATGTTTTTGGCAATCATCTTTCTAATCATCTGATCAGCCACATATTTGCCCATACCGTCGTTTACACGCCTGCCGGCTAAAATAATTTCGGGGTGGTAACCGGCTTCCTGTGCTTTTTGGGCTAAATAATAAGGATCGACGCCAATGCAGTGACCGCCAACCAAACCAGGTTTAAAGTTTAAGAAGTTCCATTTGGTACCTGCAGCTGCCAACACCTCAGAAGTATCGATGCCAAGAGTATTAAATATCATGGCCAGTTCGTTCACAAAAGCAATATTGATATCGCGCTGAGCATTTTCGATCACTTTTGCTGCTTCGGCCACTTTAATAGAAGAAGCTTTGTAAGTACCGGCGTTAATCACCGAACGGTATAAAGCATCGATTTTTTCTGCTGCCTCTGGTGTAGAGCCCGAAGTAATTTTTAAGATATTGGCTACCGTATGTTGTTTATCGCCAGGGTTAATGCGTTCGGGTGAATAACCTGCAAAAAAGTCTTTGTTAAATACCAATCCCGATCCTTTTTCCAGAACCGGTACACATTCGTCTTCAGTAACACCAGGATAAACAGTCGATTCGTAAACTACGATATCGCCTTTCTTTAAAACTTTTGCCACTACTGCACTGGCTTTAATTAAGGGGGTTAAATCCGGTCGGTTGTTTTTATCAACCGGTGTGGGTACAGTTACAATGTAAACCGAAGAACTGCGTAATTTTTCCAGCTCGTTGGTACAATACAAGCCTTGTAGCGTAGTGCATTCAAAAGTAAGCACTTCATTTAGTGCTTCTTCAGTTACTTCAAGCGTATTGTCATATCCGGCTTTCAGCTCTGCTATGCGGCTTTCATTAATATCGAAACCGAATACTTTGTATTTCTTGGCAAATTCTACTGCCAGTGGTAAACCAACATATCCTAAGCCGATTACCGACATTTTTAAATTATCTTCAGAATTATACATAATGTTGTTGTGGGTTAACGGTTAAAGTAAGGTTGCTTATAGGTACACGGGTTACTACAGCACAATCTAAATGATCGAAAGACATGAGTACATGTTTGCCCTGAATCTGGATCACTTCTCCTTCCTGGTTGTGGAAAAGACCATTGCTGATCCGGACGCGATCGCCTTTGGATACACCGCTCAAACTCACTATATCAACATCGTTATAGGCATCCATAATGTGTTTCAGGCGTTCTATTTCGCTATCTCTCACGATGGCAGGTTTCCCCATGTAATGAATGAAATTGAGTACGCCCTGAATTAATCGAACTTTAAATCCATCTCTTTCATCAATTTTTACAAAAACGTATCCGGTAAAAAGCGGCAGGCTAACTATTTTCTTTCTGTCGGCCCATTGGTTTTCTACATTTCTAACCGGGCAAAACGATTCAAATCCCTGCTCCTGAAGCAATTTGTCAACTTTTTTTTCCCAACGTGGACGGGTATAGATTACGAACCATTTTTTAGGAAACGAGGGGCGGTAGTTAATTTTAGATTCCATATAATTTGAAAGAGATTAAGATTTAATTTTTAGACCGTTTGATAAAGCTTCGCTATATCACTTACATGCTGTAGGTAATAATGCTTTTTTTAGTGTTTAAATGTTTTTAGCCAACCGGATACAGCTTCGCTATATCACTTACATGACTATTTTTTTGTTCTTTAAACCTTAGATGCTTTTGAGGCAAATGGGCAATTTAATGTGAGTAGTTTACAGCTGCCTGAACTTTTAACCGTGCTTAGTTAGGGCGCGTGGTTCAATAAGCTTGCAAACAGGAATTAAATCGTTTGGGGACGTTTATTTGGTATTGGGTACTGGGTATTCGTGGTATTCTGAATAAAATAGGACGACATTAGTTAGCCATGGCATAACCGTAACCGCCGTAACTGTATTTCTGGTTTTTCTCCCGTTTGGCGTCGTTAAATACCACCATCGGGTTTTTAAGTTTGTTGTTCTCGCAAATATCTTTCAATATGGCCAGCTGGTATTTATTGGTGTAATTGTAGCGCACCAGATAAATGCTTACGTCGGCGTACTCGGCCAAACTAAAGGCATCGGCTACCTGCCCTACAGGCGACGTATCGATGATGATATAATCGAACTTTTCTTTCAGTTCATCAAAAAGCATGTCCATTTTGGGGCTCATCATGATTTCGGCAGGGTTTTCGGGCGATTTGCCGCAACCGATAACCGAAATATGTTCTGATACTTTGGTAGGCCTAATAATGTCTTCTAAAAACACAGCATCATCAAGCAGGTAATCGGTTAAACCTATGGTTTGTTTTAAGCCTACCTTGTTCAGCAGGTCGGGTTTTCTCAAATCAAACTCGAGCACCACTACTTTTTTATCCAGCATGCCTAACGTAGTAGCCAGGTTTACACTGAAGAAGGTTTTACCCTCTCCTTTCATGCTCGAGGTTACCAGCATTACCTTGTTATCGCTGTTATTGGCCATCAGCCCTAAATTCATCCGGATGTACCTGAATAATTCGGAGATGGTAGAGCGGTTGTCTTTTTGAAAAACAATGGTGCTTTTATCGAGGTTATGCGAAAGCTCACCCAGCATTTTTGCACCGGTTAATTCGATAGTGCTGGCATCCTGTACTTTGTTATTGAAGAAACCTTTAATGTAAATGGTGCCTGCAGGTACAAGAAATCCGAGAATAAAACCGCACAAATATAACAATGGCTGTTTTGGGCTATCTGGTATAGTGTTGTAAGCAGGCTTATCTACTACCTGCGAAGTAGGGACGGTGGCTGAGAGCGATAAAGCCGTTTCCTCCCTTTTTTGTAACAGATATTTATATAGTCCCGATTTTACACTTTGCTCGCGGCTTCTTTCCAGCAAACCACGTTCTATAGTAGGCACAGATTTGATTTTACTATCATACTGTGAATAATTGGCCCTTAAGTTATTGCGTTCAATCACAAAACCTTGTTTAATGCTGCTCAGGTTTTCCAGTATGTTGGTTTTCAGGCTGGCCAATTGCTCGTTAAGATTTAAAACCAACGGGTTTTCGGCATTTGCTGTGCGCAACATCCTGTTGCGTTCTAACTGTAAGTCGTTAAACTTAGAAATGAGCGAGTTTAAAATAGGGTCTTTAAGGCCCATAGCACTTGGCGCCAGATCGTACTGGCTTTGTTTACCTTTAAAATAGCTCTCTATAGAAGATACAATCCGCAATTGTACCGATGAATTCTCCAGTAACTGGTTGTATTCGCTGGTACGGGTAGCATTCATCTGTGCATCCATATTGATATCGGTGACACGGTTCTGCTGTTTGTAATTTTCTACATCTTCTTCTGTTCCAGACAAATCGCTAACCAGATATTTTAACCTGTTATCGATAAAGCGGATGGTATTGCGGGCAATGGTATTCTTATTGTTAACGTTATTGATGTTGTAGGTTTCGATCAGGTCGTTTAAAATATCAATACCCCTTTGCGGCACCACATCGTTTAAGCTTATGGTAATGGTGTTTGCATCTTTAACCACCGGCACAATTTTTAGCGAAACCAGACTATAGGCTTCAGTCATTTTGTACAGGTTTTTAAACTGGATTTTAATTTTGCCGAATTCGCTTTTATATGCAGGTCCTTTTTCTACTTTAACTACATAGTTTTTATTATGTAACGTATCGCCATACTTTACAATATTGGTATTCAGGCTATCCTGGATAATGTAAGAAACATCGTCGAGATAAGAAATATTGATTTTACGGGCATAAGCACCATTTTTTAAGCTGATGGCGGTAACCACCAAGGGTGATGTTTTACCATAAAGTTCTTTCTCCCTAAAACCTTCCTTTTTAAAATAAGCCGTTTCGAGATTGAGTTTTTTCAATACTTTAAAAATCAGGTCGCGCGATCTCAGGATCTCGATTTCATTATCAACAGTTTTAACCGTTTGAAACATATTGAGATCGCTGAATGCGGTGCTGTTTGACATGGCTGCACCGTTTTTATCGTCAGAGATTAATAAAGTACTGCTCACTTTATATTTTGGTGGGGTGATGTATAAAAAGCCATATACTGCACCCATACAAATGGCAATACTGAGTAAGAAATAAGGCCAGTTTCTGGCAAAACTTATCATAGTTTCTGCAAAATCTTTTGCGCCACCACTTACGATTTGTTTAGACATGTTCTTGTGTTTAAGAGACGTTATTGTTTTAATACAGCTGTTATTAATACTGCTACTGCAGATATCGAAGCAATTACGAGTGGCATTACCCTGGTATTGGTGCTATACTCGCTTGCTTTTGATTTATCGGGTTCTACATATACAATATCATTTTGTTTAAGGAAGAAGAAAGGCGAATTCATTACATCCTGGTTGTTCAGGTTTAATCTTTTCATTACGCGCTGCCCGTTTTGCTCCCTGATTACGAGCACATTATCGCGTTTACCGTACACAGTCATATCGCCGGCCATACCTAAGGCCTGTAAGAGGTTAATATTATCTCCCTGAACAGTAAAATTTGATGGCCGGTTTACTTCGCCTATTACGGTTACCTTAAAGTTTACCAGCTGAATATCAACCACCGGTTTTTTAACATATTTATCAAGTTCTCTTGATATGGTGTTTTGGGCCTGCTCTATGGTTAATCCTTCTAACCTTACATTACCTACTACCGGTAGATTAATCATTCCGTCTTTATTTACCCGGTAACCTTCTACCTTATAGTTGTTTTCGGCGCTGGGTGCTTTGGTGTTTACGGCAAACAATACATTCGATTCCTGGTTTAAGCTATTAATGCTTACACTTAACAGGTCGTTCTGTTGTATTTTTACCTCCTGCGATGGTAATTTCTCATCGCTGGTTTGTTTAGCCAGGTTACTAAAATATACTAAGTCTCTTCTAGGAGCGCAGCCTGTTGCAAGGCATGTATATATGGCGATAAATAATATTACTTTTTTCATAGCTTAAGTAATCGTTTGGTTTGTGATTCGATTTATTGAGAACTAAGCTATGCATTAAAGACCCAATGTTTTATAGGCCAAAGGGGGTTGTATTTAAATTGTATAATTAACAAACAGCATATACAATAATCCAGTAACTATACGCATTAATTATACAGGATTTGTGAATTTTCTGGCGCAGAAGATGTAAAAAAACAAGCGCGGTTTTTGACGAAAAATAACCCAATTAGCAGAAAAATTTAATCGCCAAAATCTAAAAAACGTCAGAAATTGATTTAACATTTAAAAAAGCTGTTTAATACTACAATAAACCCGATGATTTTTGGCCTTTTTTAAGCCTCATTTTTAAAAGCTGGTCAGTAAGGTTGTAATTTTTTAAAATGGTGTGAGGCTAAAGCTTCAATCTGAGCCTTTGCTATTTTGTTTTCAGGCCATTTCCGCCCGGTTGTGCAACCACTTTTACAGGTGTATGACCTGGCTTTTAAATATTAATTTTTGGCATTGCCTGCCGGTTAATTTCGATTTTAGCCTTTTGGCACTTGTAAAACGATTAACATTCTGGCCGTGGCCAAAATATAGCCTGGCAAATCATTGCTGAAACAGCCCGGTTGCGCAAATGTGCAAACTGTAAACAGGGGTATGCAATAACTGTACAGTATGCATTTAAGCCCGATAACAAGGCTATCTAATACCTAAATTAGTAATTCACCAAAAACTAAATTATGAACGTTATTATCTATGGAACAGGAAAAATGGCCGAATTTATTTGTTATTCATTTACGAAAGACAGCCCTTATAATGTAGTTGCCTTTTGTGTTGATGATGCTTATGTGCCACCCGCAGGAAGTACATTACAAAACCTACCTATTTTAAGCTTTGCGCAGGTAACTAAAGATTTTCCTCCCGATGCCTATAAAATGCATATTGCCATAGGTAGAAACAGTGCGCGTGAAAGTGTATATAATAAGGTAAGCGCAGCGGGATATGGCTTTGCCAGTTATGTTTCCTCAAAAGCCAATGTTTGGCCCGATTTAGTGATGGGACACAATACCTTTATTGATCAGTGCTGCGATATACAGCCTTTTGTAACTATCGGCAATAACTGTATGCTTATTGGGAGCAGGATTGGTCACCATTGCACGCTTGAAGACAATATTTTGCTTTCGGGCAATATTCTGGCTGGCAATGTAACTGTCGGTAAAAACTCCTTTTTAGGCATCAATTCTGCCGTAAAAGAAGATGTAATTATTGGCACACACAACATTATCGGGGCTGGAGTTTTCATCAATAAAAACACCGAAGACTACGCCATCATTACAAATGCTTCTGCACCACAGCGCATAGGCGATTCTAAACGATTTGTAATGTTTAACAAAGCGCAGGAAGCAAAACCGGCCTAAAACAAAAAAATAGTCAGGCTTAACTAACCTGACTATTTTTTTTACGCTCTTTAAGTGGCTTTTGGCCAACTCCCGCTAAATTTTTATGCTTTTACTCGCGCTTTTTTGTAATTGTACATTAATGCGTTTCAGCACATCATCAATATCAAAAGGTTTGCTGATATAATCATCTGCAAAGGCATCAATAGCTTTTTGCTCACTATTATTTTGTGCCGACATTACAATAATCGGGATGTGTTTGGTAAAAATATCCGTTTTTAAATCTTCACAAATCTCTGCTCCGTTACCGTCAGGCAGCATCACATCCAGCAGGAAAAGATCAGGCATGGCATCCTGTATATTCTTTTTCAATTCTGCAAATGATGATGAAAGCTGCAGTTCAAACCCCTCGTCACTTAACAAAATTTCAATAACGTTTCTGATCTCCTGATCGTCTTCTAAAATGTGTATTCGTTTTTTTCCCATGTTCAAATTATGATGTTTTGGTTTACTATACGCAAGCTTTCGCTATACGATAGTTACAGTAACACCCAAACCCTCCAAATGTTTTACAATTTGTTCAGAAATTCCTTTATCAGTTATAATATGATCTATTTCTTCCAATCCGCATATCTTTCCAAAGCCTCTTTTGCCAAATTTAGTCGAATCGGCCAGTACAATTGTCCGTTGCGATGCCGCAATCATTTTCCGGTTTAAATGGGCCTCCATTGCGTTGGTGGTAGTTAAACCAAAATCGAGGTCTATGCCATCCACGCCTAAAAACAGCTTGTTAAAATAGAAATCTTGCAAAACCTGTTCGGCATAAGCACCCATTACCGACGACGAGCTTTTTCTCAGCAAGCCACCCAGCTGAATTACCTCTATACTCGGCTCGCGCATCAACTCAAACGCTACATTTAAAGCCGAAGTAACCACTGTTAAATTAGCGGCCGGTGCAATATTTTTGGCGAAATAAAGTACTGTAGTGCCAGAGGCAATAACGATCGAATCGTTATCGTTTAGCATGCCGGCTGCAGCAATACCTATTTTATGCTTCTCGGTCGATTGTAGTTTTTCTTTTTCGTTAACCGGACGGTCAACAGTATATGGGTTATTTACAGTTGCCCCGCCGTGTGTTCTAAAAAGCAGGCTCTTATCTTCCAACAGTTTTAAGTCCTTTCTTATTGTTACAGACGAGACTTTCAATTCCTTACACAAATCAACTACGTTGATGTATTGATCACGTTGTAGCCGACTTAAAATAAACTGATGCCTCTCAGCCAAATTCATCATAACATATCTAATTAGCGTGCTGCAAAATAGCAATAAAAACAGGCTTTAACCTATTTTATAAAAATAATTAATAAATTTTTAATCTACTTATTATATTATTTCGATTACGATTTGTTATAATTGCGTATTGTTTCGTTTTATTATTTTTTAAAACATAACGAAACCTGATAGCCGACGCAAGTCGCGGTTAAGAATGCGGCGATTTATTGTTTTAACCTAACCATAGTTTGGTAAGCCTTAAACACAGTCAGCAAGCAACATAATTGATTAACGAATGAAACCAATGAAGAGATTACACCAACATATACTTGCCGAAAACACGAATTGGGATCTGATTATTATTGGTGGAGGAGCTACCGGCCTGGGCACCGCTTTAGATGCCGCCAGCCGTGGCCTAAAAACCCTGCTGGTAGAACAGTCAGATTTTGCAAAAGGAACATCAAGCCGGAGTACGAAACTGGTACATGGTGGCGTACGTTATCTGGCTCAGGGAGACATTGCCCTGGTTCGGCACGCTTTGAAAGAACGTGGGCTGCTCCAGCAAAATGCTAAACATTTGGTAAACAAAGAAGCATTCCTCATCCCCTGCTACAACTGGTTTTCTGTAATCAAATATCTTGCAGGTTTAACGCTGTACGATTGGCTTTCTGGCAAATACAGTTTCGGAAAATCGAAATATTTCAGCAAAACAGAAACGCTAAACATGATGCCAGGTATTAAAGAGAAGGGCTTAAAAGGAAGCATCAGGTATTATGATGGCAAATTCGATGATGCTCGTCTGGCCATCAATATTGCCCAAACAGCTATTGAAAACGGCGCCATTTTGTTAAACTATACCAAAGTAACTGCGCTGTTAAAAAGTGAAGGCGAAATAGTTACCGGTATTGAAACAGAAGATGTTATAACCGGCGAAAAAGCTAAACACTACGGTAAAGTGGTGATTAATGCTACAGGAGTATTTGTTGATGATATTTTACAGATGAACAATCCCAGTGCAAAAAAACTGGTACGTCCGAGCCAAGGCGTTCACGTTGTGCTGGATAAAAGCTTTTTAAACAGTGAATCGGCACTCATGATCCCTAAAACATCTGATGGAAGGGTATTATTTGCCGTTCCATGGCACGAGCATTTACTGGTTGGCACTACCGATACACCCTTAGATGAGCACAGCCTGGAGCCAAGGGCTTTAAAGCAGGAGGTTGATTTTATTATGAGTACAGCCGCAAGTTACTTTAAGCGCAAACCATTAGAAAAAGATATTTTAAGCGTTTTTTCAGGTCTGAGACCACTTGCTGCACCTACCAACAACAATGGTAACAGTACCAAAGAAATTAGCCGCGACCATAAATTAATGGTTTCTGCCAAAGGTTTAATTACCATTACAGGAGGCAAATGGACAACCTATCGCCGAATGGCCGAAGAAACAGTAAACCTGGCCATTTCGCATGCCGGGCTTGAAGCGAAAGCATGCGTAACTGAGCATTTAAAAATTCACGGCAGTATCGATGTTGCAGGAGACCATTATCTGGATACCTATGGTTCAGATCGCAGCAAAATTGAAGCATTAATGCAGCAAAACCCTGATCTGGCAGAAAAGCTGCATCCCGGTTTCCCTTACACCTGTGCCGAAGTAATATGGTCGGCGAGAAACGAAATGGCCGAAACTGCAGAAGATATTTTAAGCCGCAGGATGCGTATTCTTTTTATAGATGCACAGGCGGCTAAAGATATGGCCCCAAAAGTGGCTGCTCTCCTTGCGCAAGAATTAGCAGCAGATCAGGATTGGGAAACAAATCAGATTGAAACTTTTAATACCTTAGCCGATGGTTATATTTATCATTCAACACAGATAAAAACCGGAACGGCTTTAGCCCACTAACCAAATTCTTAATTATGAGCAAATACATCCTGTCTCTCGATCAGGGAACCACAAGTTCGAGAGCAATTATTTTTGATCACAATGGCGATATTACCGCTATTGCGCAGCGCGAGTTCACACAAATTTACCCCCAGGCAGGCTGGGTTGAGCACGATCCAATGGAAATATGGTCAACACAACTGGCCGTTGTAACCGAAGTAATTGTTAAAGCCGGCTTAACCGTGAGTGATATCGACTCGATCGGCATTACCAATCAGCGCGAAACAACTGTAGTTTGGGATAAAGAAACCGGCATGCCCGTACACAATGCCATTGTTTGGCAAGACCGGCGCACTTCTGCTTATTGTGATGAAATTAAGGCTAAAGGCCTATCGGGTAAGATACAGGAAAAAACCGGACTGATTATAGATGCCTATTTTTCGGCTACTAAAATAAGGTGGATACTCGAAAATGTTGCCGGCGCCAGGGCAAAGGCCGAAGCGGGTAAACTGGCCTTTGGCACCATTGATAGCTGGCTGATCTGGAAATTAACTGCCGGAGAGAAACATGTTACCGATGTAACCAATGCCTCACGTACCATGATTTACAACATCCATACCTTAAGCTGGGATGATGAACTGCTTGATCTTTTTGGCATTCCGAAACAAATGCTACCGGAGGTAAAATCATCAAGCGAAGTATATGGCCAAACGGCTGGTAAGATTTTAGCAGCTAAAATTCCTATTGCGGGTATTGCCGGCGATCAGCAATCGGCTTTATTTGGCCAAATGTGTACCGAAGTGGGTATGGTAAAAAACACATACGGTACTGGCTGTTTTATGCTGATGAATATCGGAACAACACCTAAAATTTCGGAAAACAATTTACTCACCACTATAGCCTGGCAGATTAACGGCGAAGTACAATACGCTTTAGAAGGCAGTATTTTTATTGGCGGAGCTGTTGTACAGTGGCTTCGCGATGAAATGGGCTTAATTTCCAAATCGGCTGATGTAGAAACTTTGGCTAAAAAAGTGAAAGATACTGATGGCGTGTACGTAGTACCTGCATTTGCGGGCTTAGGTGCCCCACACTGGGATCAGCACGCGCGTGGCACTATTACCGGCTTAACCCGGGGCACAAACAAATCGCACATTGCGCGTGCAGCGCTTGAAAGTATTGCCTACCAAACCATGGATGTTTTAAAAGCCATGGAAGCTGATGCGGATGTAAACATTGCCGAATTGCGTGTTGATGGCGGTGCCACTGCCAATAACCTTTTAATGCAATTCCAGGCCGACTTGTTAAATTGTAAAGTAATCAGACCAAAAGTAACGGAGGTTACCGCAATAGGTGCTGCCTACCTGGCCGGATTGGCAACTGGCTTCTGGAAAGATATCGACCAGATCAGATCGCAATGGAAAATAGACAACACTTTTGTTGCTGAAGCTGGCATAGACAATACAACCAGAATAAAAGGCTGGAACAGAGCCGTAAAAGCAGCAAGAGTAAACGCAGAAGATTAATTATATCAGCATAAGAATTTAACGTATGAACATATATCTCGCAGAATTTATTGGCACCGCATTAATGATCCTTTTGGGTAATGGTGTGGTAGCCAATGTGGTACTTAAAGGTACAAAAGGAAATAATGGTGGCTGGATTTCCATTACCACGGCCTGGGCACTTGCCGTATTTGTTGGTGTTGTGGTAGCCGGACCTTACAGTGGGGCGCACCTCAATCCCATTGTAACATTAGGTTTAGCCATTGGTAAAGGTTTTAACTGGGAATTAGTTCCTTTTTACATCCTGGCACAGCTGGCCGGTGCCATGACGGGTTCCTTCCTGGTTTGGGTAATGTATAAAGATCATTTCGATGCAACCGAAGATCCGGGATTAAAAGCGGCTCCGTTTGCAACAGCTCCGGCCATCAGAAACAAGGCTTCTAATCTGGTTTCTGAAATTATCGGAACTTTTGTGCTCATTTTTGTAATTTTCTATTTCACCGATGCCAGTATGGGCACAAAAGAAAATACTACACCCATTGGTTTAGGATCGCTGGGAGCTATACCTGTTGCATTTTTGGTTTGGGTAATCGGTTTGGCACTGGGTGGTACAACAGGTTACGCCATTAACCCGGCAAGAGATTTGGGGCCGAGAATTATACATGCCTTAATTCCGATGAAAGGTAAAGGGAGCAGTGACTGGGATTATGCCTGGGTACCTATAATTGGTCCTATAGCTGGCGCTACTTTGGCTGCAGTAGTTTACCTGTTTATGCATAAATAGGTAAATCGTCACCTCGACCGAAGCGAAGCGTAGTGGAGAGATCTTTAATCAGATTTCTCCACTATACGCTAAAAGACGATCCCCATTAAAATACGTTCATTACTGAAAAGCAGCCTTCCCTACCTGTTCATCTCCCAGATAAACCCAGATTGCCCCTTTCAGGTATTTGGTAAAAGAATCTTTCATATCAGCCAGGGTTACTTTATTAAAATTAGGTACCATATCATCAACAAGTGTGTAACTTCCCAGTACTTCTGCTTCGCCTAAATCTTCTACAATCGAGCTTGCACTCTCCTGGTGCCTGTAATAACCATCCCGATGGTCTTTTTTTAAGGCATCGAGGTACCGCTGACTGTATTTTCCTTCTTTAATGTTATTGTAAACCGTAACCATGGCCTGAAAAGCTTTTTTAGGCTGCGTAGTACTTACATACATCGAACTGTATGGAATTTGTTGGGTCTTAACGGTTGCGCCTGGCGCGTAAGATAAACCTAAACGTGTTCTCAACTCGTAGTTCATACTACCACTTAATGCATTAATAATCAAAACAAAGGCATGGTAATCGGGGCTGCTCATGGTTGGCGCATTCATAATGCAACTCATATAATTGGTGGCAATATCTCTTTGTTCAACCACCAAACGCTCGCCGGTTAACATTTTACGGTCGTAAACCGGAGGGGTATAGGCTTTACCTTTAAGTTCTTTAAAAGAAGCTTGTATTTTTTGTTCCAGTGCTTCTTTGGTAATCTTGCCAGCCACCACCAGAAACATTTTATTTCGGTTTAAGAGTTCGTTATGGTAATAGTTACTAACCATTTCGGCGGTAAATCCTCCTACTGTTTTATCGCTACCCAAAGGATTAATGCTATAAGGTGAATCTTTGAACATACTTTCCATGCTCATTTGCTCAATCCTTGTTTCAGGATCAGACTGACTGTGGTAAATAGCCGATATCATGCGCTCTTTAGTGGTTTGGAATTCATTTTTATCAAATGCCGGATTAACCACAGCATCAGAAAACAGTTTCCAGCCCTGATCCAGGTATTTAGAAATGCAATTCATGGTGATGGTTCCATAATCAGTTGTAGAAGAACCTGAAATAGCGATTCCGTATTCATCGGCAAGCTCCTGATAATCGACTACACTGTAATTTTTGGTACCACAGGTAGCTGCAGCAGCTAGCGCCAGGTTTTCTATACCCGCCTGTTGAGCAGTATAATTCATTACACCGCCCCGAAAAAACATACTAATGCTAACCGTTTCTTTTTCGGTAGGTTTTAAAATCACTTTCAAACCATTAACATCAAATGAAATGGCTTTTGTTTGCGCGTTGCTATATTGGTACAACAGTGCAAAAACAATAAAAAATATAATTCTTTTCATCAGATCGGGTTAATTAGTCGATTTAAAAAATGTTTCAGGTTTAACTGTTTTCATACTCGCATTATCCATCATTAAACCTGCACAATAAGGCTTATCTTTAATATATTTCCGTACATAATCCAATAAATCCTTTCGGGTAACTTTATTTACCTCTTCTTCATAATGGGTATAATAATCGATTGAAGCTGATGCCCACCAAAAAGAGAGTAAATGTGCGTAATCTGAGGTTACTTCTCTCCTTTCTACCTGTTCGATGGATAACAATCTTTTTGCGCGTTCTATCTGAAGGTCTGATAAATAATCTTCATTGGCCCAAAGCGAAATCTGCTTCAACACCTCATCATAACATTCTTTCACTTTTGCCGGATTGGGGCTAACCATTAAGCTTATCGGGCCAGTATATTTCTGTGTATAATAATTTACATCTGCTTCCTGCGCCAATCCCGAATTAATCAAAGCCTGTTTCATTTTCGAACCGTTCTGATTAACAATAAATGAAAACACATCGGCCGCATAGGTTGCCGGAATATCATTACGTGTATCGGGGCCATGCCAGCTAAACAACATGTAGGGCACGGGGCTTTTATTCGATTCTACCAGATAATAATCATTTTTAGTTAATGGCTTAAACTCAGGAATAGGCCATTTTACAAAAGGATCTACTTTTGATGGTTTCCAGCCGCTAAAAATATAATCTACATAACCAAAGGCATCATCAACCTTAACATCGCCGGCAATAACCAGCACCGAATTGTTTGGCCAGTAATATTTGTTTTTAATCGAATCCATTTTGGCTGGCGTAGCCGATAAAATTACCTCATGGCTGCCAATTACGTTTTTACGCGAATAATTTGAACCCCACATGTGGCGGGAGTTGGCCTCCATTAAAGCAAAGATCGGGCTCGACTCATGCCGCGTAAATTCTGCATTCACCACTTCATTTTCAAGCGCCATATCTTCTTTAATAAACTTCGGATAGCGGATTGAAGAATTCATCAGGCTTAAGCCAGCTTTTAAATTAGCAGCCGGGAGGGTAAAAAAGTAATTCACTACTTCTTCTCTTGTAGTGGCGTTTGAGTTGATATCCAGATCGTTCATTCTGCCATTAAGGCTTTCAAAATCAGGATAATCTTTATTCGCCTTAAAGAAAAGGTGTTCGTATAGGTGGCTCAGTCCGTTAAATTCATTGGTTTCGGTAAAAGAGCCATTCCTGCAGGCCATTTCGATGGTAACCAAAGGTACCGTACGGTCTACAACAACCAATACTTCGAGGCCATTAGCCAGCTTTTTGAAGTGCATATTTTCAGCAAGCTTCTTTTGGGCAAAAGCAGAACCCAAACACATAATACATGCGAAAACGCAAAATAATCGTGAGAGCATAATTTCAATTCATTTTTTGCGGCAAATAAGTGCAAATCTTTTACTTTATCAAATAATATATTCATAATTTGAAAATAATTTTCTGCGCAGCACTTTGATTGAATTATTATCGTTTATCGCCCTTATTAATTACCTTTGATCAAACATCAGCCTTTAACTGTAAAAACTAACCAAGCAATTTGTCAGCATATTTCCTCATAGTTGATACTGAAACATCTGGTCTGCCCAAAAACTGGTCGGCACCTTATGCTAAAGAAAACAACTGGCCGCATATTGTTCAAATTGCCTGGATAATTTACGATGCCAATTACCAGGAAGTAAAACGCGAGAACCATTACCTGAGCAATACGGGTTTTGATATTGATAAAGCAGCACAAAAAATCCACAACATTAGCGCAGAATATTTGCGCTTGCATGGTGAAAATAAAGAAGAAATTATGCTTAGGTTTTACGAAGATATTAAGCAGTATAAACCTTTGGTTGTAGGGCATTTTATTGAACTCGATTATCACATGGTGAATGTAGAATTATTTAGAATGGGTAAGGAAAATGTTTTTAAAGACCTGCAGTTTTTCTGTACCATGAAAGCAAGTGCCTTATACATTACCGATGCTGTAATCAATCACCTCAAACTTGATAAATTTTATGCCATATTGTTTAACGAGGTGCCGGAGAATATGCATAATGCTCTTGCTGATGCATTAAGTGCAGCCAAAATTTTCTTTCACCTGATAGAAAGCAAAAAAATCAGTTTATCATCAGTGTATAGTCAGCAACACAACTTTAACCGCGAAAAGAAGAAAGCAGAAGCATTTTCATTCAAAAAAATTTTAAAAAGTATTTTTAATGGAAGATAAACTAGCCGACCGCATTTATACAGCCCGTATCGGCGATATCACCTTTAAAAAAATAGTGAGTTGCGGCCCTGCTACGCCAATTTTTGAAGCCGCGATTAAAATGGCCGAGCAAAAGACCAGCTGTCTTTTTATAAAAGATGAAACGCAGGCTTATCTTGGTTTCGTAACCGATATTACTTTAAGGAACGAAGTGATTGCCAAACAATTAAATACCAGCCTGGCTATTGAAACCGTTATGGACCACAATATTGTAACCATAACACCCGATGCTTACGTTTATGAGGCTATATTGATGATGTTCAGCAAAAAATCTCGCTATTTGCTGGTTAACGATAATGGCAATTACGTTGGTTTTTTGAGCCGCAACAGACTATTAAGCGAGCAGGCAGAATCTCCCCTGGTTTTTATTCAGTCGGTAAAATCGGCAGTTAACACCAGCGATCTGAAACTGAAATGGCAAAAAGTACCTCATATTGTTGCACAACTCTTAAACAGAGGCGTACATGCCAAAATTGTAAACGAAGTTATTACCACCATTGCCGATACCATTTCATTCAAAATTATTGAAGAGGTAATTACGAAACTTGGTCCACCACCTGCAAAATTTGTGTTTATGGTTTTGGGTAGCGAGGGCCGTAAAGAAGTAAGCCTTAAAACCGATCAGGATAACGCCATTATTTACGAAGATACCACGGAAGATAGAAGGGCTGCTGTACGCACCTATTTTCTTGACCTGGCTACCCAGGTTTCAGATAAATTAAACTATGTTGGCTTTGTGTATTGTGATGGTGATTACATGGCGACCAACCCCAACTGGACCCATTCTTTATCGCACTGGAAATACAATTACAAGAACTGGATCGAAGAAGCTTTGCCTGAGGCGGCAGTAAAATTTGCAGCTTTTTTTGATTGCCGGGCTATTTACGGCGATTTAAGCATCATGGAAAGTTTGAGGTCTTTCGTAGATGAAGAACTGCAGAAACCCATTGAAAAATTTTATGTGTACCTGGCTAAAAATGCCCTCTTGTACGAACCTCCACTTACCTATTTCAGAAACATCAGAACGCAAAAAATACATAAGAAGGAGGTTTTTGATATTAAAACAGCCATGACGCCCATTGTTGATCTGGCGCGGGTTTATGCATTACAAAACAGGATATTCCAGAAAGAAAACACCGGCGAACGTTTAAAAACCTTAAAAGAACTCGGTGTTTTTACTGAAGGGCAGTTTAACGAACTTTCACAATCTTATTATTACCTGATGGGTTTAAGATTAAAACACCAGGCCAATTTAATTATTAACCATCAGGCAGCACCCAATAACTTTATTGAAATCGATACGCTCACCAAAATCGAAAAGGTAACACTGGTCGAAATCTTTAAAATTATACTCTCCTTTCAAAGTGGAATCAGAATGAAATTCACCAATACATTAGGCTAAAAGATTACAGCTATTTTCTAATTATTTTTGATTACTGAAGCACAAATTAACACCTGTGATCTGGCTTCTGGTCGCTCTCCTATCTCAAAATTTAATTTGCTGGCTTTCCATTTTTTAATTAAAAAAATGCTGTTATTTCCATTCAGCTGTTTCAGCCGCAAAAACAAAGCTCACAAGTCTCACAAATACTACATTTAAAAAATAACAGCGATAACATAAGCACAACAAATATGCTTTGACTAAACAGTCAAACGTTTGCGTTTTATAATCCCTCCATCTCTTTGGCTTATGTAAAAAAGTGCTTAAAATGTACTGTATATGTTTTTCAGGTATTATTATTAAATGTATTTCAGACAATTATAACACAAACGTTTGCGCTGATTTATTTTAACGAAGTACAATTTCTGTATGTAACTTAAGGATTACAAAACAAGCAGAAACTAACTTATTACGCTTCATTTTTAATCAAAAAGTTGAGAGATAGCGGCCAGGTTTGGCAAATATTGATGATGTGATCTTAAAAAAAGATCAGGACATGTGGCTGAGATCAGCACGTTAAACAAGGCATTATTAACCAAATTGCATATTATCAATTCCTAACCTAAAAATTATCTGATGAAAAAAAACAGTCTACTTTTTGCAGGCCTTGTCTCCGCCTGTCTGTTTGCCCTATCTTGTAAAAAGGCCGAAACTTTACAACCAGAAGAAAAAACGCCAACCATTAGCCACAAAATGGCCACGGCAAACATTGTTACACAAACACGCAATGTAAATGTTGTGTATTTTGTGCCAAACGATCTGGATACCTTAGCGGGTTACAGAAAAAGATTAAGCGACCTTCTACTGTGGACCCAGGACTGGTACAAACAGGAAATGAACCGGAATGGCTATGGCAACAAAACTTTTGGTCTGGCCGATGACGGCTCTGGAGGCGTAAAAATTCTAACTATCAGAGGAAGTTTGCCAAAAAGCAGTTATCCTTACTCAGGTGGTTCTGGTGCTGTGGCCAGCGAAGTTAATGCTTATTTTGCAGCCCACCCTGCCGATAAAACCAGCGACCATACTTTAATTATCATACCAAGGTACTCCATCGGCTCGAATGGCACGCCAAGCGGTGGTCCGTTTTATGGTACCGGCCGTTGGTGTTATGCCCTTGATTATGAAGAAATGGATATTGCCAACCTTGGCTTAAACACAACGGTAGGTAATCGCTTCAGCGTTTGGTTTGGTGGTATGGTGCACGAACTGGGCCATGGCTTAAATTTACCACACAACAGACAAAAAGTTTCCGAAAACTCAACACTGGGCATGGCATTAATGTGGGCCGGTAACGGAACGTTAGGTAAAAGTCCAACCTTTTTAACTGCCGCCGATGCTGCAATTTTAAATGCTAACCAGGTTTTTAACAACAACTCCAATACCTATTACGGCTCAGTTACTACCAATATTCCTAAAATTTATGCCAGCTACGATAGCGGTTTGGCATCAATCGTGGTATCCGGAAAATTCACCTCAACCGGTAATGTAACCAGCATCTTGTATTATAACGATCCAAATGTAAACAACGAAGGTACAGGGGTTAACAAAGATTATAATGCCATTACCTGGGAATCGAAAAAAATTGGCACAGATAGTTTCAGGGTTGTCATGCCTATTGCCGATTTGCAGGAAAAGGCCGATGGTATTCCTTATGAGCTGAAAGTGAAACTGGTGCATGATAATGGTACAGTAACTGAACAGATTTATGCTTATACCTTTTCGGGTGGCTTACCTGTGTTGGGATTCTCAACTAAAAACGAGCTAAGTAAAACCGGATGGAGCATTGCCTCATTCAGCTCGGAGGAAAGTTCTGATGGTAAAGCCACCAGTTTAATAGATGGCGATGCCAATACCGTTTGGCATTCGAGATGGAGAACCTCCGCTACCTCTTATCCGCATAACGTGGTGATAAAGATAGGAACAACATCAAAAACAGCTAGTGGTGTAAGTTTATTGCAGCGCAGCAGCTTAAGCCGTGCAGTTAAAGATTTCGAAATACTAACCAGTACAGATGGCATTAATTTTACCTCGCAAGGTAATTATGTGGCTAAAAACATTAGTGGTGTACAGTACTTTGATTTTGCTTCGCCACAAACCTTTCTATACTATAAAATTATTGCAAAATCTGCACACGATGGTCAGCAATTTGCTTGTTTAGCAGAACTGGGATTGTATTAAAAAATTCGTCATTGCGAGAAGGAACGACGAAGCAATCTTAAAGCGTATGCTGGTAGCGACCGTTGTAAGATTGCTTCGTCGGCTGAAAAGCCTTCTCGCAATGACGATCCCTTTTTTATCGCTATAACATTCCGCGTTAAGTTTTCTTTAATTCTCATCCCCGTATTGATTTTACTTACAAACTTTTATAACTTTAAGTATAAGACATTTTAAACCAGATAATTAAAATCAGTATTATGGGAAAATTTGTAATTACTAAAAGGACTAACGGCGAATATCAGTTTAATCTGAAAGCAGGTAATGGTCAGGTTATTTTATCCAGCGAAGGTTACGCAGCAAAATCAAGCTGTGAAAACGGCATCGAGTCTGTTAAAAAGAACGCACAAGACGATTCTAAATTTGAAAAGAAAACCTCGAGCAATGGTAAGTACTATTTTAGCCTAAAAGCTAGCAACGGGCAAATTATCGGCTCGAGCGAAATGTACGAAAGTACAGCTGCAAGAGATAATGGTATTGAATCTGTTCAAAAGAATGCACCAGATGCAGACACAGATGATCAAAGTTAAGTGCACAAAAAAAGGGAACCAGACTGATTCCCTTTTTTAAATATGATTATCGCCTGAGCGAAAATTTCTATTTTACTGCATCAATTACAGCTTTGAAAGCTTCTGGGTGATTCATTGCTAAATCAGCCAATACTTTACGGTTTAAACCGATTTCTTTAGAAGCTAGTTTACCGATTAATTGAGAGTAAGAAATACCGTGTTGACGTGCACCAGCGTTGATACGTTGGATCCACAATCCGCGGAATTCTCTTTTCTTAACTTTACGGTCGCGGTATGCATATTGCAAACCTTTTTCTACTGTGTTTTTAGCAACAGTATAAACCTTACTTCTTGCTCCCCAATAACCTTTGGCTAAATTAAGGATCTTTTTTCTTCTTCTTCTCGAAGCTACTGCGTTTACCGAACGTGGCATGTTGTTGTTGTTTTTTGGTAAGCGGCGTCCACTTAAGGAACTTTAATGCCTGATACCTGGTGAAATTAATGAATTACTTTCCGATGCAAAGCATACGTTTTACGTTACCTGAATCTGCATCTGTTACAATTCCTGCATTTCCAAGCGCACGTTTACGTTTAGTACTCATCTTGGTTAAGATGTGACTTTTGTATGCTTTGTTTCTTTTGATTTTACCTGTTCCAGTAAGCGAAAAACGCTTTTTGGCACTGGAATTGGTTTTCATTTTTGGCATAACCTGTTATTTAATTTATAAAATTGTTTTTATTTTTTTGCTACTTTAGGCGCAACAGTAAGGAACATACGTTTACCTTCTAACTTCGGTAATAACTCTACTTTTCCTACATCTTCCAAAGCCTGGGCAAATTTCAATAATAAAATTTCTCCCTGTTCTTTGTACACAATTGCTCTACCTTTAAAATGCACGTAAGCCCTAACTTTCTCGCCGTTCTCCAAAAAGCTTACCGCATGTTTTAATTTAAACTGGAAATCGTGATCGTTGGTGTTAGGACCAAAACGGATCTCCTTAATTACAGTTTGTTTAGCATTGGCTTTAATTTCCTTTTGCTTTTTCTTTTGCTCGTAAACAAATTTACTGTAATCAATAATCCTACAAACCGGTGGTACGGCATTTGGAGAAATCTCTACCAAATCCAATTCCAGTTCATCAGCAAGCGCCAAAGCTTTCGCCAAAGGATAAATCCCTGGTTCAACATTATCGCCAGCTAAACGCACTTCTGGCGATTTTATATACTGATTAATGTTATGCTCTGCTTCTTTTTTCTTAAAAGGTGGACGTGGCCCCCTGTTAAATCCTGGTCTTCCTAATGCCAAATTTGTATTATTTTAATTTAAACTGTTATTTCTTTTCTTAATAAATTGTTGAACTCTTCCAACGTCATTTCGCCTAAATCTCCCTCACCATGTTTACGTACAGAAACTTTACCTTCTGCCATCTCTTTATCGCCGATAATGAGCATGTATGGGATCTTTTTAACCTCCGCGTCGCGTATTTTACGACCGATTTTCTCATCGCGAAAGTCAATCAGCCCGCGAATATCGGAATTATTTAGTTCATCTAAAACTTTTTTTGCATAATCTTCATATTTTTCTGAAATAGGAAGAATGATAAACTGCTCCGGACTTAACCATAACGGGAAATTTCCGGCACAATGTTCAATCAATACGGCAATAAATCTTTCTAACGAACCAAACGGCGCACGGTGAATCATTACCGGTCTGTGTTTCTGGTTATCGCTACCAGTGTACTCCAGTTCGAAACGCTCAGGTAGGTTATAATCTACCTGAATAGTGCCCAGTTGCCATTTTCTACCTAAGGCATCTTTAACCATAAAATCGAGCTTAGGACCATAAAAAGCCGCTTCTCCATATTCTACAACGGTGTTTAAGCCTTTTTCCGCCGCTGCTTCGATAATTGCAGTTTCAGATAATTTCCAGTTCTCATCAGAACCAATGTACTTCGACTTATTTTCAGGATCTCTTAACGAAACCTGTGCAGTGTAGTTTTCGAAACCTAACGATTTGAATACATAAAGTACCAGGTCGATCACTTTTTTAAACTCGTCTTTAACCTGCTCAGGCATACAGAATAAGTGTGCATCATCCTGAGTAAAGCCACGTACACGGGTTAAACCATGTAACTCGCCACTTTGTTCGTAACGGTATACGGTACCGAACTCGGCAAAACGAACCGGAAGATCCTTGTAAGAACGTGGTTTGGTTTTATAAATTTCACAGTGGTGCGGGCAGTTCATCGGTTTTAAGAAGAACTCCTCTCCTTCCTGCGGGGTTTTAATCGGCTGAAAAGAATCTTTACCATATTTTTCCCAGTGACCGGAAGTTACATACAGGTTTTTATGACCGATATGTGGTGTAACCACTTGCTCGTAACCAGCTTTAGCCTGTGCTTTAGTTAAGAAATTAACCAAACGCTCGCGCAAAGCCGTTCCTTTAGGTAACCATAGCGGTAAACCCATCCCTACTTTTTCTGAGAAAGCAAACAATTCGAGTTCTTTACCCAACTTACGGTGATCGCGTTTTTTAGCTTCCTCAATCATAGCCAGATATTCGGTAAGCTCGCTTGCCTTAGGGAAAGTTACGCCATATATACGGGTTAACTGTTTTTTAGTTTCATCGCCACGCCAGTAAGCACCAGCCACATTCATCAGTTTTACAGCTTTTACAAAACCAGTATTCGGAATGTGTGGACCACGGCATAAATCGGTAAATTGACCCTGAGTATAGAAAGTAATTTTTCCATCCTCTAAACCATCAATTAAATCGAGTTTGTACTCATCGCCTTTCTCGGTAAAATATTTGACAGCATCAGCTTTGCTTACACTTTCGCGTACAAAAGTTTCCTTTTGTTTAGCCAACTCGATCATTTTGGTTTCGATAGCTTTGAAATCGTCTGATGAGAATTCTTTATCTCCAAAATCTACATCGTAGTAAAACCCTGTTTCAATCGCCGGACCAATACCAAATTTAGTTCCGGGATAAAGGGCTTCTAAGGCTTCGGCCATTAAGTGGGCTGATGAATGCCAAAAAGTCGATTTTCCGGCAGCATCATTCCAGGTTAATAACTTAACAGATGAGTCAGCTTCGATTGGTCTTGTTGAATCCCAAACTTCGCCATTAACCTCAGCGGCTAATACGTTACGGGCTAAGCCCTCTGAAATTGATAATGCAATTTGATGGGCAGAAGTGCCCTTTTCGTACTGACGAACAGAGCCGTCAGGTAAAGTAATGTTAATCATCTACAACTATGATTTAAAATTTAAATAAAATGGTTTTAAAGATCACTTACAATGTGATTTTATTTTGTGCAAAGGTATGGATTTATTGATCAAAAAGCAAGATTTACTTTACATCACATCGCCACGAATGCAAGGATTAGGAGGGATTTTTCTAGAATCTCTAATCGTTGTTAACCTAAGAGGAGTCGAAGCGCAATTAACGGTATTCATATCATTCCAAACGTCATAAAATGCCACAGATGCACAGATTTCTCAGCCATGGCTGTTCACCCGAGCATTTTATCTTGCTGATATGAGTTGTATGGCTAAACCTTATTCCTTAGTTAAAAACCTATCCTTCAAATATTTACGTAAAGGGATATCAATAAACCGCATAATCAGATAAGCCAAAATAATGAGTAATATTACGCAAATAGGGATAATGCCAAAGAGCATCATGCCTTTAGGCTTCACCACAGCTACATAGGTAAGGTAAATCCATAAAAACGGATAATGCGTCATGTAAAGTGGATAAGATATTTCTCCAGATAACCTGCAGGCATTTTTTAAAGCGGGACTTAATGTGGCACCCGCACCTAACGCAACCAATAAAGGGAAATAAAGCAATACGATTATGGGTTCGGTAATCCAGTTATAATCATCGCTATATGGAAACACAAAAGCAACCAATAAAAGTGCTGTAACGCCTAAAAAGCCTAGTTTATTTTTAATAATCAGGTTAAAGCGATAAACCAGCATCCCGGCTGTAAAAGAATAAAGTACTCTTGCTCCGCCATCCCAAAAGTTTTGTCCGCCCCAGCCGCCGCCTACATTTTTTGAATGAACAGCTACATAACAAAGTACAGCTGCGCCAACTAAAACTAGGCTTATTAAAGCTTTTTTGTTGATTTTATAGAGCAACAGGATATAAAAAATATTGGCCACATACTCCCAAAACAATGACCAGGCCGGCGCATTTAAACAAAATAAATTGGTATAACGCTCAGGCATAATCGGATATGGAATCAGAAAGGCAGTTGTTAAAAACAATAATGCGGTTTTGCCAAAGCCGTAAACGGGATAGAAATCGCTGAAGGGATCGAAGAGGAAAGTAAGCAAACCTAAAACCGCTCCTATTACAACCAATGGATGTAAGCGGATAAGTCTTAATTTGAAAAACTGTGTAATACCAATGTGTGGGGCCCTGGTATCGTAGGCATAGGCGATTACAAAGCCTGATAAACAGAAAAAGAAATCGACAGCCAGATAACCGTGCCCGACAAAATTCTTGCTATAATCGGTTATTGCAATCTCCATAAAGTGGAAAATTACTACTACAATGGCGGCTACTCCCCTTAATCCGTCTAAAATTTCAAAATGTTGTTTGGTACTGAGTAAATTCGTTCTGTTTTCTGCTGTAATCACTTTGGTTAGTTTATATCTGACTCCAATAATAGGAAAAATGTCAGAATTACAATTAACGACTTCAAAAATGATACAAAAAAAGCCTGCCCCAAAAAATGGAACAGGCTGCTATGTTTTGTTGCTTGTATATTTTAGTTGCCACCGCCGCCAAATACTCTTACCTGGCCAGCACCACCGCCTGGTCTGTTTTGTCTAAAACGTTTCATCATATTCTCCATTTTAGTTTTATACTCTTCTGCGGTAATCAGTTTTGCTTTTTTAGGAGCGGTCACATCTTTTGCACTTACATTTCTATACTCAATGCTTTTGGCAATTGAGCTATTTCCTCTGCCTTCAATAGCTAGAACTGCACCTTCTGTCCACATGTTTGGATTTGGAGAAAAATCGAAGCCTAAATCGTTGGTGTACCAGATTTTGGTTTCTTCTACTACATTTTTATCCATATCTAAAATTTTAATGGCCCTGGTCGATCTCACAATCGCCTGGTGGCAGGTGAAGCCTAAAATCTGTTTGGTTGAATCGGTTTTAACCACTTCAATTTTTGGAGCCGGAGCAGGTTTTGCCGTAGTGGTATCATTACGGTTACCGCCTCCCATTCTGAACGAAGAAATTGGTCCTGAAGTAGAAAGAGTTAGTTTACTTGGCATGTAATACGTGGTATCGTTCAGATCGAACACTTCAGTTAAGCCTTTATCAGCAAAGGTATAGTAGTATTCGCGGTTACCGCCACCACCACCGAAACGCATCATCATCCGGCCCATTCCGCCACCGCCCCCGCCTGCACCATTGCTATCTTCGGTTTCTTCAACCGGCATGTAACTGGCATTGGTTGCTGTAAACAATAGCTCAAAATTGGTTTTACTTGATGAAGGCATTCTGGCTTTCATCTGATCGGTTAACTGAATGCCATTGGCCGATGCCATAGCTGCAGGATCGATCGTGTTTTCGAATTGTATAGCTCCTGAAGTTTTTTTCTTTTGTGCGTTTGCAACCGACACAACCGATAAAACACCAAATAAAGCGATGAATATTTTTTTCATTTTGTTTTGAATTTGCTAGTTAGAGTTTAATGCCTTGAAAAGGTTTAACAAAGGTATTTTAGATTTAACGTAAAGCTTGTTAAAAAGTGTTAATTTAAATAGTAAGATTAACTAAATGACTGTTTTATAGGCAACAAATGCTCCTTGTAATTTATTTTTTACATAGGTTTTATGAATTGGCAGGAGCCGATCAGCCATGGATTAGGATAGAAAGCCTCGCAGGTTTTTAAAACCTGCTTGCTTTAATAATTTAATATTCCGTGCTTTCGAGCCAGCCGTTACACAGCACATCGGCAATGTGCATGGTTTTTACCGGAAGGTTGTTTTTATCGATATAACCCTGAAGGTGCAACAGGCAAGATAAATCTGTAGAAATGATATAATCAGCACCTTGTGCCAGGGCATGGTTTACTTTTTGCTCGGCCATTGCCGAAGAAATAGCATCGAATTTAACGGCAAAGGTACCGCCAAAACCACAGCACATGTCGGTATCTTCCATTTCGATCATTTCCAAACCATGTACTTTTGAAAGTAAATGACGGGGTTCGTCTTTAATTTTACACTCACGCAAAGCACTGCACGAATCGTGATAAACAGCTTTTCCTTCCAGCTCTGCTCCAAAATAATCTTTTTTAGCCACTTTAACCAGGAAATCAGAAAGCTCCCAGATATTGGATTGCAGATTTCTGCATTTATTGTGAACAATGGTATTGGTAAACAGATCGTTAAAACCACCCTTTACCATCCCTACACACGATGCTGACGGTGCAACAACGTAGGTATTTTCAGAAAAATCGTTTAAGAATTTAGTGCCTACCTGTTTGGCTTCATCCCAATAACCTGCATTATAGGCGGGTTGACCGCAACAGGTTTGTTTTGAATTATAGCTGACCTCGCAACCCGATTTTTCCAGCAATTTAAGGGTATTAAAAGCGGTTTCAGGATATAACTGATCTACAAAACAGGGCACAAATAATTCTACTTTCATCATAATCTTTAGCCTACAAACTTACAATTTTGGAGCTTCTTTGCGTTCGATTTTTTTCAAAACAAACAAAAGGATTAAACCAATAATGAAAAATGATGCCAGGGCAATAATAGAATAACGGATATTGCCGGTAATTTCTTCTATGTAAGCAAAACTAAATAAGCCGATTACAATGGCCAGTTTCTCGGTAACATCGTAAAAACTAAAAAACGAAGTGGTATCCTGCGTATCAACTGGTAAATATTTAGAATAGGTAGAACGTGATAAAGACTGGATACCGCCCATGATTAGTCCGACAATTGCAGCAAGCGAATAAAACTGGTATTCGTTGGTAATATAATAACCATATACGCAGCAGCCAATCCAAACCAGCACCACCATGATCAGTACGTTTACGTTGCCAATCTTTTTAGCCAGGTAAGACATTAGCATGGCACCTGGAATGGCCACCAGTTGAATAATGAGGATAACTGCAATGAGTTTAGCTGTACCCAGTTTCAACGTTTTTTCTGCAAAACCTGCTGCTGCCAGCATAATGGTTTGTACGCCCATCGAGTAGAAAAAGAAAGAAACCAGAAATCCTTTCAGTTTTTTGATCTGCTTTAACTGTCCCCAAACTTTGCTTAACTCACTGAAACCATCTTTAATGATATTGGTTTTAACTTTGCTGGCTTGCGGTGTTCCATTTGGAAGTACCGAGAAAGGAATCTGCGAAAAGGCGATCCACCATACACCAACCAGCAAGAACGATAAACGTGGCGGGAAAGAAGCATCGGTAATGCCGAACCACTCAGGTTTTAACACAAATAAAAAGCAAATTAACTGCAATAAAACCGAACCAATATAGCCATACGAAAATCCTTGCGCACTTACACGGTCCTGGTGCTCTTCGGTAGCAATTTCTGGCAGATAAGAATTACTGAACAAAACCCCTCCAATGTAGCCCATAGCCGCCAAAGCAAATAAAATGATGCTCATTTCGAGCGTGTCGAGCTTAAAGAAATATAAACCCACACAGGCCAGACCGCCCATATAGGTGAAGAATTTCATAAACGATTTCTTATTCCCTCTTCTATCTGCAATAGACGATAAAATGGGTAATGCCAGCGCCATGATCAGATAAGCGAAAGACAACGCATAGTTAGATAGCGAAGTATTTACATAGGTACGGCCAAAAAAGGTTACTTTATCGCCATGCTCATTAGTGGTGGTAATAATGGTGTAATAAGCCGGGAAAATTGTTGAAGTGATTACCAGGTTATAGGCAGAGTTTGCCCAATCGAAGAAAGCCCATGAGCGTATGGTTTTCTTATTGTTTTTTTCTATCATTTAGTTTTAAGGAGGTTAACTGTTTAATCGTAAGGCAGGCTATATTGTAAATCATTTAAAGCGAATTGTACGATTAACCAATTCCTACAGTTTAAACAATTAACCATTTTAGCCCGCTAAAGATAATACTTCTTCCCGTCAGTTTTAATTTTACCGGCATCTAATAATTCGCGGATAATTTCGATGCGTTCATTTTCAGCACCATTTTTGATATTCATCACCAGATCATCAAGCATCTGCGCTTCTTGTTGCAGCAGTGAAATAATTTCAAATTCTATTTCTTCGCTGAGTTGGCTCTGATTCTCCACCCTTCTTTCGGCCAGACAAACATCACATACGCCACACTTTGAAGCATTTTGCTCATCAAAATATTCGAGCAGCTGAATGCTCCGACAGATATGTGATAAAGCGTATTTAACTACAGCATTAATTTGCTTGTGCAGGATTTCTTTCCTTAAGCCCAGGTATTTAACATCTAAATCGAAATGATCCATATCTACCCTCGATCGGATATATTGCAATTGTGGTTGGTCTGTTTGTGGAATATAGGTAAGTAATTCTATGGACTGTAGTTTATTTAATAAGGCAACCACATCCCGGTAAGCTAAGCCTGTCCGTTTAGCCAGATCGGATTCGTTTATTTTTACAAAGCCATCAAAAGCCCCACCGTGCGAGCGCAATATGGTTTTAATAATCCCATCATAAGTTTTATTTTCGATTTGAAACCGGTAAATATCTTCGTGACTGGCAATAAACATCATACGTGAAGGCAAAAACACGCTTTCAGAAAGGGTGAGGTAACCATCGTGCTCAAGAAATTTCAAACCGGAAATAGTTTTTAAAACACTAATATTAAATCGCTTGCAAAAGTCAGCTAAATCAAAAGAAAAGGTCAGCCCCTCGCCTGCTCCAAAAGCCAGCTGAAAGTAATTGCCCAGGTAATGGTATATTTTTCTGATTTCATCGGGTGAAGGAAAACTATCCAGGTGCCTCGACTCAAGCCCCATAATGTCTGACTGATTGGCGAGTAAAACCGCATAGCTCCGCTTTTCATCGCGCCCCGCTCGACCAGCTTCCTGATAATAAGCTTCTAAGCTTTCCGGCAGATCCAAATGCACCACAGTACGTACATCGGTTTTATCTATACCCATGCCAAAGGCATTGGTAGCTACCATGATTCTGGTTTTATTTTGCTTCCAGTCTTCCTGTTTTTGAAAACGAATGTCTCTTTCCAGTCCGGCATGGTAATAATCGGCCCTGATCTGGTTGCGGTTTAGAAAATTAGCTACTTCGGCAGTTTCCCTTCGGTTACGTACGTAAACGAGCCCTGTGCCCTTTACATTCCGGCAAATATCGATCAGTTTTTTATACTTGTCTTCGTTGCCGAAAACCACATAGCTAAGGTTATCGCGTGCAAAGCTTTTAATAAAAACTTGCGGATCTTTCATCTCCAGTTTAGCCACAATATCCTCACGTACAAAGGCAGTGGCTGTAGCGGTGAGTGCAAGTACCGGCACCTGAGGATGAATTTCACGAAGTTTAGCCAGTTGCTGGTACGGTGGCCTGAAATCATATCCCCACTGCGAAATACAATGTGCTTCATCAACCGCAATGAGATTTACATTCATGTAAGAAATCCTTACCTGAACCAATTCTGAGAGCAATCTTTCGGGTGAAAGGTAAAGGAATTTAACCTTGCCATAGATACAGTTATCCAGCAAAATATCAATTTCGCGCTTACCCATGCCTGCATAAATGGCAATAGCTTCAATGCCTTTTGCTTTCAGGTTTTCTACCTGATCTTTCATCAGGGCTATTAAAGGCGAAACCACTATACAAATGCCTTCTTTTACCATTGCAGGTACCTGAAAGCAAATCGATTTGCCTCCACCAGTAGGTAAAAGTGCCAAGCTATCTTTCCCTTCTAAAACCGAAGCAATAATATCTTCCTGCAGCGGCCTGAAAGCCTGGTATCCCCAATATTTTTGTAAAATCTCTATTGCTGTCATAAATCGGCGATCTCAAAACTATAAAAAAGCTGTTGATATTGCCTAAATTGCGACACAATTAATCAAAAATTTGATGAAACACCTTTATTTTCTCTCAGCCCTCACCCTATTGTTTTTAAATTCGAATGCCCAGGAAAAAAAATGGGACATTGAAAAATACCAGGGTACTACGAAAAATTTCACTTTAAATACTGATGAAGGCACCTGGATGAATCTGGATGTAAGTGCCGATGGACAGGAAATTGTGTTCGATTTATTGGGTGATATTTACGTAATGCCAGTAACAGGTGGTGTGGCAAAGCTAATCAGTGGCGGTATTGCCTGGGATGTTCAGCCACGTTTTAGCCCGAATGGCAAATATATTTCGTACACCAGCGATAAAAGCGGTGGCGATAACATCTGGATCATGAACCGTGATGGTTCAGGTAAAAAACAGATTACGAAAGAAAGCTTCAGGTTATTAAATAATGCTACCTGGATGCCTAACAGCGAATATGTTGTGGCCCGCAAACATTTTACAGCAAGCCGCTCTTTAGGCGCAGGCGAAATGTGGATGTACAGCATTAATGGTGGAGACGGTGTGCAGCTAACCAAACGCAAAAACGACCAGCAAGATGCTGGTGAACCAAATGTTTCGCCTGATGGCCGCTATGTTTATTTTAGTGAAGATGTGAGCCCTGGCCCGAATTTCGAATATAGCAAAGACCCTAACGGAACCATTTATGCCATCCGTCAGCTGGATTTGACAACTGGGAAATTAAATACCCTGATTAACGAACAAGGTGGTGCCTGCCGTCCGCAAGCTTCTCCAGATGGCAATTTGATTGCATTTGTAAAACGTGTAAGATTAAAATCTACTTTATACGTACAAAACCTCAAAACTGGCGAAGAATGGCCGGTAAGCGAAGAATTATCACACGATCAGCAGGAAACCTGGGCCATTTTTGGTGTTTACCCTAACTTTGCCTGGACACCAGACAGCAAAAGCCTGATCTATTATGCCAAAGGTAAAATCAGGAAAACTGAAATCGGCACTTTAATTAATAGCACCATTCCTTTTCAGGCCAATACTATCCAAACCGTACAACAGGCTTTGCATTTCGAGCAACAGGTTTTCAGCAATGAATTTTCGGCCAAAATGCTAAGACAGCTAATCACATCACCTGATGGAAAAACAATTGTTTTCAATGCAGCAGGTTATCTTTACAAACAGGAATTGCCTGCAGGAACACCTGAGCGTTTAACCAATGGTTTAGATTTCGAGTTCGAACCAGCCTTTAGCCCGGATGGTAAATATGTAATTTACACCACATGGAGTGATGAACTGAGGGGAGCTATTAAAAGAACAGACTATAAATCAGGCAAAACCATTACATTGAGTGATGAAAAAGGTTTTTATTATTCGCCACAATATTCAACCAAAGGCGATAAAATTGTTTTCAGAAAAGGTAGCGGTAACGATGTTTTAGGCTATAATTACGGTCGTGGAACAGGTATTTTTATGATGGCAGCCAATGGTGGCGCCAAAACTTTAATTTCAGAAAATGGTATTCGTCCGCAGTTTAACAATACCGATACACGCATTTATTTTCAGAGCTATGCGGATGGCAAAAAAGCGTTAAAAAGTATCGATTTAAATGGCGCTAATGAGCGTACGCACTTTACTTCGCAATATGCCAACCAGTTCGTGATTAGTCCGGATAATAAATGGGTAGCTTTTAACGAGCTGTTTAATGTGTACATCACGCCTATGATTAACGTGGGTACCGCTCAGGATGCTTCAGCAGGAAATAAAGCCATTCCGGTAACCAAAGTTACTACCGATGGTGGTACCTATATCCAATGGACTGCCGACAGCAAAACCCTGCACTGGACTTTAGGCCCTAAATATTACAGCATTGATGTAAACAGCGCTTTCAACTTTGATGGCACTACACCTAAAACACAAGCTACTTCAATTGATATTAACCTGGTGCTTAAATCAGATTTACCTACCGGAATTGTGGCCTTAAAAGGTGCCCGAATTATTTCGATGAAAGGTGAAGAAGTAATTGAAAACGGTACGATTTTAACCGATGGTAACAAAATAACCGCTATTGGTAAAGTAGATGCTGTAACCATTCCGGCAAACGCTAAAGTAATTGATGTAAGCGGCAAAACGATTATGCCTGGCATTATAGATGTGCATGCGCATTTGCGCACCAGTCCGGACGGAATTACGCCTCAAAACGACTGGAGCTACATGGCCAACCTGGCATTTGGTGTTACCACTTCGCACGATCCATCGAGCAATACCGAAATGGTTTTCAGCCAGAGCGAAATGCTTAAAGCCGGTCGCATGGTTGGCCCTCGTGTGTACTCAACCGGTTCGATTTTATATGGTGCCGATGGTGATTTTAAAGTGGTGATTAACAGCCTGGATGATGCTTTGGCTAATTTACGCAGGTTAAAAGCTGTAGGTGCTTTCTCGGTAAAATCTTACAATCAACCCCGTCGTGAGCAACGCCAGCAGATTTTAGAAGCAGCCCGCCAGCTTAAAATGGAAGTGGTACCTGAAGGTGGTTCTACGTTTTTCACCAACATGAATATGGTTGCCGACGGACATACCGGAATTGAGCACAGTATCCCGGTTTTACCGGTTTACAAAGATGTAACTACCCTTTGGAACAATACGGAAGTAGGCTATACTCCTACTTTAATTGTAGCTTATGGCGGCCAGTGGGGTGAAAATTACTGGTACGACAGAACCAATGTTTGGGAAAATGAGAAGCTGATGACCTATACACCACGTTCGATTATTGATGCCAGGGCCCGCCGCCGTACCACATCAGAATATAGCGATTACAACCATATCGATATTGCCAAAGCAACCAAACAAATTGCCGATGGCGGTACTAAAGTTAATTTAGGTGCCCATGGTCAGATTCAGGGATTAGGCGCTCATTGGGAACTGTGGATGCTGGTTCAAGGTGGTTTTTCGCCATTACAGGCCATTAAAGCGGCAACTTTAAATGGTGCTCATTATCTGGGCATGGATAAAGAAATTGGCTCGCTTGAAGTAGGCAAGCTGGCCGACATGGTGATCATGGATGCCAATCCGCTTGATGATATCCGCAATTCGGAGAAAATTAAGTATGTGATGATTAATGGTCGCCTTTACGATAGTGCAACCATGAACGAAGTAGGTACCAGGGAGAAATTAAGAGGCAAATTGTGGTTCGAAAATACCAGAGGAAATGGTTTCATTATTCCAACAGGCGAATCGGAAACCTGGACTTTCACTGTGCCACATTGCGATTAATTTCATCAACTGGCTTTTAACTGTTTAACATCATCTACACTATATAATTGAATGCCAACTATCATCGATTTATCTAAGCCCATCCGTTACAACGCTTCCGACCCCTGGTTTATGAAGGTAAAAATCAAACATAAACCACATAGTAAGGCCAAATGGCTGATCCGTTTGCTGGGTTTGCCATTTAAATTGTTCCCTGCTGGTTTTGTGGGCTGGGCAGATGATACGATACAAAAAATGGGCGTACATTCAACTACGCATGTAGATGCACCCTGGCATTATTCGCCAACCGTAAACGGCCAAAAAGCCAAAACGATTGATGAAATACCGCTCGATTGGTGCTATGGAGATGGCGTAGTGATCGATATGAGCCATAAAGCTGATTTTGATCCGATTACTGTTACAGATTTAACTTCGGCGCTGAAGGAGACTAATACTCCCCTTCAACCAGGAATGATTGTGCTGATCAAAACCGGAAGGGATAAATATAACGGCAGTAAAGATTTCCATGAAAAAGGAACGGGAATGAGCCCCGAAGCTACCAGCTGGTTAATTGAACAAGGCATTAAAATGATGGGGATAGACCAATGGGGCTGGGATTTGCCCCTTCCATACATGATTAAAGAAGCTAAAAGAACCAATAATGTCGACTATTTTTGGTCGGCGCATTTGGTGGGTCAAAATGCCGAATATTGCCATATGGAACAACTGGTTAACCTCGATGCTTTGCCGCCTTCGGGTTTTAAAGTTTGTGTATTTCCACTAAAGATTGAGGGCGCTTCTGCAGCTCCTGCACGTGTAGTCGCAATATTAAACGATTAAGATGAAACCGAATAAAGTTTACAATATTGCCTCGACCATTTTCCTGATTTTAGGCTGCCTGGTATTTAGTTACGACGGTTACAGTTTATTGGGAATTTCGACGGTAAACCTGTTTCTGGCCTTAATGATTATGGCTTATGCCTGTTCGTTTATTGCCTTAATGAAAGACCGGAAATCGGTTATTTCGTGGTTGTTGGTGATTTTAAACTCCATCATCGTTATCTGCATCATTTATTTCTTAACGCATTTTAAATTGAAGATGTAGTAATGTCGTTAAAAATCCTTAAACCTTTCATTGCAGTTGCTCTTAAGCAACTGCAATCTTATAAAACCAGTAAACCGTAGGTTCTTAAAGTATTAATGGGTTTCGAGTACCAAAAAAGCTCGAAGTTATCCATCTCACGCTCAAAATCAGCTTTAATCTCCTGAAAAGTATAAACCCGCTCATTTGCAATCGCCAATTGCGTTAAGATATTCCTCAACCACTCGCCTTCTGTTTTATTGGTTTGTATCGTAAAAGTTTCCTTTTTATCGTGAAAAGTTAGCGAGGCCAGCTCCCAGGTATTTCCCTTTTTCGATTTGGTAAAGTAATCAACTTCTGGCTTTCCCCCAATCCAAACCACTTTAGCTGTAGGTTTGGTATTAAAATGCTGATCATCGTTTAAGGCCGTTTCAATAAAATCAGCCTGAATTTTGGTTCTTGGGATTTTAAAATCGAACCAATCCTGCAGCTCGTAATCAAAACAGATGCCATGCATAAAATTGAACAACGATTTCTTTAATCCGAAACTGAATTTGTTATGATCAATACCCGTTTTATCGATGTAATTAATGTCGTTATTGGCAAAAGTTCCAATTGCTTCCGTTTCTTTTACCACACCAAACTTCTCGGGGTACATGCCAACCGGACTATGGGCCGTCATGGCAAACTGGTGCCAGAAACCCGATTGCAATACACCTGCCTCAAAGAGCTGGCGAACCATCTCCAGACTATCAACCGTTTCCTGCACGGTTTGTGTTGGGTATCCGTACATTAAATAAGCATGTACCATAATTCCAGCTTCGGTAAAATTGCGGGTTACCCGCGCTACCTGCTCTACGGTTACCCCTTTATCAATGAGTTTTAACAAACGATCTGAGGCTACCTCCAACCCACCTGAAACAGCAATACAACCCGAAGCCTTTAAAAGCAGGCATAAATCGCGCGTAAAGCTTTTTTCGAAACGGATATTCGTCCACCAGGTTACGGCAAGTTTTCTTCTGATAATTTCCAGGGCTACCTCTCGCATTAAGGCAGGTGGAGCAGCCTCATCTACAAAATGGAAACCATTCTGACCAGTTTTCTGATAAAGATCTTCTATCCTGTCAACAATCAGTTTTGCAGCTACAGGTTCGTAAACTTTAATATAATCTAAAGAAATGTCGCAAAAAGTACATTTACCCCAATAGCAGCCATGCGCCATGGTTAGCTTGTTCCAGCGGCCATCGCTCCACATGCGGTGCATGGGGTTTACAATCTCAATTACCGAAATGTACTGATCGAGCAGCAAATCACTATAATCAGGAGTACCCACATCAGCCTGCTTGTAATCGTTTCTGAAAGCATCGTTTCGGTAAACCACTTTACTATCTTCCAATAGGAAGGTTCTTTTATAAAAATGTGCTTCAGCAGGCACTGGATGTGTAATATTGTGGTAAAGCAGTTCGATAGGCAGCTCGCCATCATCTAAAGTAATATAGTCGAAAAACTCAAATACACGTGCATCTGATAAAGATCTGAGCTCGGTATTGGGAAAACCACCACCCATCGAAATTTTAATTTCCGGATGATTGGCTTTAACCCACTGCGCACAACGGAAAGCACTGTATAAATTACCAGGAAAAGGAACCGAAATCAGGAATAATTTAGGTTGAATAGCTTCAATTTTCTCTTTTAGTACCGAAATTAGGATCTGATCGATATAAGTTGGTGCCTCAGCTAAAGCCGCATATAGCTCATCGAAAGAATTGGCACTTCTGCCTAAACGCTCAGCGTAACGGCTAAAGCCAAAATTTCCGTCAACACATTCTACAATATAATCAGATATATCTTCGAGATATAAGGTGGCCAGGTGCTTGGCCTTATCTTGTGTACCCATGGCACCAAAAGCCCAGTCTAGCTCTTCCAGTTGAGAAAAACGTGAGGCCTGAGGCAGAAAATCATCACCACAAATTTGCAGCGCCAGCGTTGGGTTTTTCCCCTGCAAAAAAGCGATTACCGCATCAATTGTTTTTAAGTACTCGTCTTGCAAAGCCAAAATGCGTTTGGAATTGTCGCTTTTGGCACTTTTAGATTCATCAGCATAGCTGAATAAATCTTGTAATCCCTTTTTTGAGAACAGTTTCAAAATCACTTCGATACCTAAATCGGCCTGTGTTGAACTAATATTTTTGGTATTCAAAAACCCTTTGATATACGCTGTGGCTGGATAAGGAGTATTCAGTTGGGTAAAAGGCGGCGTAACAACAAAAAGTTCTGTTTTCAAGAGAGAAAGGATTAAAATGCAAAAGTAAGGGATTTTTTAATAGAGTCGTCACCCTGTCCCGATTATTAAATCGGGATCAGGGTCTATCCATGGAAAAAACACAGTCTACATAATAGTTCCAAAACAATGAAAATACTATTTATACTTAGAAAGTAAATTCAGCAAGAGCAACAGAATATGATTCAATTAAACTAAAAACCCAATTCAGGCGTTTTATAACTAACATCAACGCCTTTTGCTACATGAGATTTTTGCCCCTGCTTTTGATACTGCTCTTTGTTCAAACCACATTTGCTCAAAAAACTTTTCTTTTTCCAAAGGTTAAGGCACAGGGAGTTTCTGTGGCTGCCCTTACTCCCCCAAACTGGACGCTCATTGAAAGTGCCACCGGCGACTTAAACAATGATGCTACTGATGATTTAGCGCTGGTTTTCGAATCCAATCAGGTAACAGACGAAACCAGAACTTATGGCGATAATCATTCGGATATTATTAAGGAAACACAGAAACCCCGCATCTTAGCCATTTATTTCAGAGATAAAGCTAACGGCGTTTTTAACCTTTCGGCTCAAAACAACGACTTTATATTACGATCGGAAGAAGGTGGTAAAGTTGGCGATCCTTTACAGCAAATGGCCATTAAAGACCAGCAACTGTTTTTACGGTTTAAGGGTGGCAGCGAATGGCGCTGGGAACTGGGTTATACTTTTAAATTCCAAAACAAAGATTGGTTTTTGACCAGTGCCATCAACCTTTATTTTAATCAGAATACGGGCGATATGACCGAAAGGATTTACGATTTCAGTAGCCGCCAGTTATTTACTACTGTAGGTAATTTGCACCGACGCGATATTGCCAACCGCAAAACCAGCGAAGTTTTATACTTCAGCCAGCTAAGAACCTTTAAAACTTTTAAAAAGCCCTGGGCCTGGGAGATTATGCCGAATGTTTATTTGTAGGTTTGAATTACAAATTCTGCGCAATCACAAAACCACTGGCCCATGCCCATTGAAAATTGTAACCACCCAGCCAGCCGGTAACGTCCATACATTCCCCACCGAAAAACAGATTGGGTATCTTTTTACATTCTAGGGTTTTAGAAGAGATTTCGCTGGTGTCAATCCCACCACGCATAACCTCGGCTTTGTCATAACCTTTATCCCCTGCTGGCTTAACTTTAAAGTGGTGAATGGTTGCTGCAATTAAATCGAGTTCGGCCTTGGTTAAAGCAGCTACAGGTTTTGTTAAAGGTAAAAATTTACCTAATGCATCAGTAAACTTTCTGGTATAAAAGCGGTGTAGCAAGGTAGATAACAAAGTTTTTCCATTGGTTTTACGTTCCTCTTCCAATAATGCAAGTACATCATGGTTTGGCAATAAATTGATGTTAATCGTTTCGCCCCGCCTCCAGAAAGATGAAATTTGCAAAATGGCCGGGCCACTTAGTCCCCAGTGTGTAAACAGAATATTTTCTTCGAAAGCGATTTCATCATTGCTCACTTCGCAGAAAACTGAATTGCCCGAAAGCTGCGCAAACCACTCTTCGTCTTTTCCCGTAATGGTTAATGGCACCAGAGCTGGCGCGGTTTCTATGATATTAAGTCCGTTTTTTCTGGCAAAACGTAAGGCAAAATCAGTGGCGCCCATTTTAGGTATGGGTAGTCCGCCGCTGGCAATTACCAGTTTTTCTGTAGTTAATACCACCGTTTTACCATTCTTTTCGTAGCTCACTTTAAAGTAATCGTCAAAGATTTCGATATTGTTAACCGCAGCATTACACCTGATTTCCTGACCAAAGTCTTCGCAAATTGAGGTAAAAACCGCAACCACATCTTTGGCATTTTTATCATCAGGGAATAACTGGCCTAAAGTTTTTTCCTTTCCTTGAATGCCGTAAGTTTCAAAGAAACTGATGGTATCTTCTACCGTCCACTGGGTAAAAGCCGATTTTACGAAATGCGGATTGGCCGAGATAAACTGCTCAGCTGATGCGAATTGGTTAGTGTAATTGCAACGGCCACCACCCGAAATTAAGATTTTGGCACCCGGTTTATCGCTTTTTTCGAGTACAATTACCTGCTTACCCAAATAGCCCGCTTGTACCGCACACATCAATCCGCAGGCACCCGCGCCAATAATTATCGCATCTGCATCCATCAATAAATCTAAATATTGTTACTTTTGTGCAAAATTAGCATAATTTTCAACCCCTCATGGCAAAACAGATAAGCGAATTAAAATTAGGTATTTTAGGTGGTGGACAATTGGGCAGGATGCTCATCCAGCAAGCCATCAATTACAATGTTACTTCATTGGTTTTAGATCCTGATCCAGATGCGCCCTGTAAACACATTGCAAATTACTTCGAAAACGGTTCTATTACCGATTTTGATACCGTTTATAACTTCGGTAAAAAAGCAGATATCATTACCATCGAAATTGAAAAAGTAAATATCGATGCATTGGAGCAACTGGAAAAAGAAGGTAAAAAAGTATTTCCACAATCGCGGGTAATCCGCTTAATACAGGATAAAGGCGTACAAAAACAGTTTTTTAAAGAAAACGATATTCCTACTTCGCCCTTTCAGATTGTTAATACGAAAGAAGATATGGAGAACAGCCAGTTTCAGTTCCCATACATCTTAAAGCTGAGAAAAGATGGTTACGACGGGAAAGGCGTAATGAAAATAAACAGTGCGGCTGATTTAGATAAAGCTTTTGATGCGCCTTGTATTATCGAAAAACTGGTTGATTTTGAAAAAGAGGTAGCCGTAATTGTGGCCCGCAATGCCAACGGTGATATGAAAACTTTTCCGATGGTGGAAATGGAGTTTAACCCGGAAGCTAACCTGGTTGAGTTCTTGATTTCGCCTTCAACCTTTGCCGAAAGCTTACAGCAAAAAGCAGAAAACATTGCCAAAAATGTAGCTTCGGCGATGAATATTACGGGTATTTTAGCGGTAGAAATGTTTGTGTGTAAGGATGGTGAATTATTGGTGAATGAAGTGGCTCCGCGCCCACACAACAGCGGTCACCAAACCATTGAAGGCAATTACGTTTCGCAGTTTGAGCAACATTTACGCTCCATTTACAACCTGCCATTGGGCGATACCAGCAGCATAACCAATGCAATTATGATTAACCTTTTGGGCGAAAAAGGCTATGAAGGCGTAGCCAAATACGAAAATTTAGAAAAAATATTAGCCATTGATGGTGTGTATGTACACTTATATGGCAAGAAATACACCAAACCTTTCCGTAAAATGGGCCACGCTACCATTGTCGATATCGACAGAGACAAAGCGATAGAAAAAGCCCGTTTTGTACAAAAAACATTACGTGTGATTGCATAACCCTTACCATAAAATTTAAAAAATATATCATGAGCAATACAAATTCATCAAACTTCAGTGTCGGCATAATAATGGGTAGCAAATCGGATTTACCGGTTATGCAAGACGCTGCAGATGTACTTAAAGAATTTGGAATCAGTTACGAAATTACGGTGGTTTCGGCGCACAGAACCCCTGAACGCATGTTTAACTATGCCAAAGAAGCACAAGGCAGAGGCTTAAAGGTAATTATTGCCGGTGCTGGTGGTGCTGCACATTTACCTGGTATGGTGGCTTCAATCACTACGCTTCCGGTTATTGGTGTGCCGGTTAAATCATCGAACTCTATTGATGGTTGGGACAGTATTTTGTCTATCCTGCAAATGCCAAACGGTATTCCGGTAGCTACAGTTGCTTTAAATGCAGCTAAAAATGCTGGTTTACTAGCCGCTCAGATTCTGGCAACAGCCGATGAATCTTTAACGGTTAAAATGCAGGCTTACAAAGATGATTTGAGAAAAAAGGTTGAGGAAAGTGCTGCTACAATGTAGTCTTTAGTCCTGAGTCGGAAGGTCGTTTATGATAAAATATAACAGGCTGAATCATAAATAAAGATTGTCATCCTGAGCTTGTCGAAGGACCTACTTAAATACAAAGTGAGGCGTTTCGACAGGCTCAACGTGACAAGCTTAAAAAGAAACTAAAATTAATACTTTAGCCTTATTTTGAATTTAGCTATTGTCAAGTGCAAACTGCTAACTGACTAATTTAAATTCGGATCAATCGGAAAATTGCTTACATGGGCAAATTTTGGCCCTAAATGCACAATCACATCGCGCCAGAGTTTTTCATCGTCATTACCAAAAATCAGGTCTGTATTCGGAATATCGCTTACCATCCAGGCGTTCTCTTCAATTTCCCGGTCTAACTGCCCTACACCCCAGCCCGAATAGCCCATAAAAAACTTAATTTCAGTTGCATCTATCGCATTAGAATTCATCAGAATTTTAAGTGTTTCGAAATTACCACCCCAATACAAGCCATCGCCAATAGGTTCGCCGCTTTGCAGCTTATCGTAACAACGGTGTATAAAATGGAGTGTATCGGCCGCTACCGGTCCGCCAAAATAAATGTGGTTATCGGCCTGCCATAAATCCTGGATTACATCATTTAAAATTAAGTTCCCTACCTGATTGAGGATATAGCCCACCGTCCCTTCTTCGCCATGCTCGGTTAACAGTACAACTGATCTTTTAAAATTAGGATCTGACATAAAAGGCTCTGAGATCAGGAGCCGGCCGGTTTTCGGTTTTATATTGTTAAGCATGACGATAATCATTTGTAGCACCGTAAAAGATGCCTATTTTTGTTTTATGCAAGTTACAAATGAATTTCTACAAAACCTGCGCCAAGATTACAAAAGCGCTTCACTAGACGAATCGGATGTAGACAACGACCCGATTGTACAGTTTAAAAAATGGTTTGAACACGCTGTTGAAGCTAAAATATATGAGCCTAACGTAATGACGCTGGCCACTGCCGATAAATCAGGTCGGCCTGATGCCCGCATCGTGCTTTTAAAAGGTGCAGACGAGCAGGGCTTCAGATTTTACACCAATTACCTGAGTGCGAAAGGAAAAGAACTGAAGAAAAATCCTTTTGCCTGCCTGGTGTTTCACTGGCCTGAACTGGAAAGACAGGTTAGAATTGAGGGTACGGTTGAGAAACTGGATAAAGAAACTTCAGAGGCTTATTTTAATACCCGGCCTGAAGAAAGCCAGATTGGTGCTATTGCTTCTCCGCAAAGTCAGGTTATCCCCGACAGGGCTTTTTTAGAACAAAAAGTCGCCGATTTTAAAGCCAAAAACCAGGATAAAGCCATTGTTAAGCCAGCTCATTGGGGTGGTTATGTGGTTAAACCTACACGTATTGAGTTTTGGCAAGGTCGTAGCAGCAGATTGCACGATAGGATTAATTTTGAAAAGCTTAAGGGTAGCTGGGTGAAAAGCAGGTTAGCTCCTTAAGCAGAAAGCTAAAAGACTAAAGCTAAAAGCAAATTACTGTAAACAAATAGAGATCGGCTATCCAGCACGATCTCTATTTTAACTAATCATTAACTAACCTAAATTTACTAGGAAGTACCTTTATTAAAACGCCTTTACTTTTTAAGATCAGGCGGTAATTTTCTTTTCCTTCTATAAGCAATTAAAATGCTTTTTTGTTTTTTCTGATGATTCAAATGTCCTTAAAATGACTGTAATCTGAAAGCTTGTACCGATGAGTAATTGCTTTGTATCGACTAAAAAACAGGATCGAAAATTTAACATTTCATTTAACATTTTTTAACTATATATTTTTGTTAATCAACATATTAAACATTAATAAATAGATTAAAATTTGAGATAAAAAAAGGGAGATTTCTCACCGAAACCTCCCTTTTACCAATGACAATAACAGCTGTTATCTTGCTTTAGTATAAGTCCACTTTTCGTAAAAGAATGTCCTGTCGGCACCAGACTGCGTCATGATGTAACTCACCTCTAAAACTTTGGTATTGCCCGAAACGGTAAACTTGTTTACCCCTGCCGGATTTAACCTTGCCGCCCGAACAGATGAGTTAGTTCCCTGTCCGTAATAGTTGGTTACTGAAGTTACATTTCCATCGGCATCCATGGTAAATATAGGCGCGAAGTTTCCATAAGCTGAGGTAGATGTACCACTTTTAATCGGGTGATAATAATTGCTGGCATACAGATAACCATCATATTCAACTACCGAAGTAGCACCAGTGGTTCTCAACTCCTGCGTCATCGGGTAATAACCGGTTAAAGTACTTGAGGTATTATCAACCATGGCACTCGAAGCCGTTACGGTATATACGCCATCGTACTTATTTTTGGCTACGATTAAAAATACACCAGTTCCGTAATTACTGCTAATGGTTCCAGATGAAGCAGATTTAATTTTAATGCCCAGTGCGTAGGTTTTGGTAAAATCGAAAGCTGCTGTATTTAGCGTAAGGTGAAAAGTTGCTGTTTTTGATCCTTTTGGGATTGTTACATTATAGCTGGGCACAGTGTACAATGTGGTAGGCAATACTGTGTAACTACTGCTCATGGTAGCTACAGCTGCATCGTCAAAACCTAGAACCAGGTTTACATCTTCAGCTGCTCCATCTACACCAGTGTAATTTATGGTTACCGGAAAATCAATCGAAGCTGCAGCATCAAAAGATTTAGTGGCTACAGCGTAAGCCGTAGAGCTGGTTCTCGAAGGCAAATCGGCTAGTTCAATAATCCCGCTCGAACCATTTTCGGTATAAATGCCATCTTGCTTGGTACAAGCGGTAAAACCCGCAGTGAATACCAGCAATGCAAGGCTAATTTTTTTATAATTCTTCATTTCTTTCTGTTTAAAAAATCAATTAGTTAACATCCCAAAAAATCTTTGAGGTATAGGCGCTTAAACCCGTTGGTACGTTTGGATTAAGGTTGTATTCGGTAGTTGGGTACAGGTTTCTAACCGGGAGTTTATCGGCCGAAGTTGCAGAAGATTGCAGCGATACAAAAGTGGTGGTAGCGCCGGTACCTGAGATGGCTGGATAACCGGTTCTTTTGTACTCTTGCCAGGCCTCGTAACCATTAACAAAATTCAACGCAATATACTTTTGGGTAATAATAGCTTCTAAACGTTGTGCAGCAGTAGTTGCAGCGCTATAATTTACCAGGTAATTACCTGTATTTGCTGTTTTATAAGCAGTTAGGTAAGCATCTAAAACAGCTGTAGTAGCAGATGTGGTATTTGCACCCGTTTTTTGGAGATAATTGTAAGATGCCTTAATACCGTTATCGAAATTCGTAGCGGCATCACCAGATAAAGTATGACCATTTAAGGCGGCTTCAGCCAACAGGAAATAAGTTTCTGCCGCTGGCATAATTAATTGCCCCATTACCCTGCTTTTAATAATGCCCTGCGTTTCTGGTGCATTCAGCGCTGTACCTACGCCAATGTACCAGGCCGGATAGCCCGAAATCCATGAACTTACATTAGTTTCATTTCCCAGTTGGTTAATCGGGGTGGTACCGGCTGCATAATTCTTATAAATTAAAGCACCACGGGTAGCATCCGATAGTTTAGTACCATTGTAGAACGAAAAAATCCAGCGGGTTGGAATCTGCTGTGCTGCATAAGCGCCGTTACTACCGGTATAAGAAGAGTGATAGGTATTCCACAAAGGGTTTTGACGGGCACTCGTACTTACATAACCCGGATTAATGGTTACATCTTCGGTTAAAAAACCTTCGGCAGAGAAAGTACCAAATGCACTTGTTGCGTAAGCAGCCAGCGTTCCGGCCTGCGCACGTGTTAAAATCCGTAGTTTAATGTTGTTGGCAAATTTAATCCATTTGGTTGCATCACCTTTAAATACAATATCGGCACTGCCCAATGCACTTACCACTGAGCTTGAACCATAAGTTTGCAGGTCTTTAATGGCGGCATCAATTTCGGTAACCAGCGATTTATAAACCGTAGCTGCATCATCGTAATGTGGTGTCAGATTATCTACACCAGCCAGGCCTTCTGTATAAGGTACATTGCCGTACTCATCAACCAGAATCTGGTAATAATATGATTTCATAATCCGGGCTACAGCATTGTACAATACATATTTGTTTACTCCTGTAGTAGAAGTAATGATATATTGATAACTCCGCAAATCGGTAAAAGCCGAATTAAACAAGCCGTTATTGGTACCCGAATTCCAGTTATAGGTAAAAAAGGTCGATCCTGTAAATGAGTAACCACCAGCATTAGCCTGATAACCAGCCATCCAGGCACCATAATTAAAATAGGTAATAAAATTTGAAGCTGTATTATTCAGTACCGCCGGCAAAACCAGGTTCGGTGAAGATGAAGTAGCTGAGTTGGTATTTTCGTTGATATCCAGATAACTCTTTTTACAGCTTTGCACCGTAAAAGCAGTAATCAGGATGATCGATAATTTTAAAAGTCTTTTCATAATTCTTGTCATTAGAAAGTTAATGATATAGTTCCGCCATAATAACGGGTTGGAGGCGTTTGCGAAAGTGAGGTAATCCCCACGGCGTTACTGTCTGCTCCGTTATTGCTGTAATCCGGATCGGCGTATTCATTCGATTTCGGCATCCAGATAAATAAGTTTCTGCCTTGTGCACTAACGGTAGCCGATTTGATAAATTTCACATTGCGCAATACCGATGATGGCAGTTTATAAGACAACGCCAGTTCGCGCAGTTTCCAATAGTTACCCGAATACACATAGTTACTGGTTACACTCGAGTACAAACTGCTGCTGGTCCAGAAACCTGCTCCACCATCAGAAACAGTGATGCTGTTATTAGCTACATAAGTACCTGTTGCACTATCGTAGTATGAAGAATTAGGGAATACAAATTTCTCTCTGTTGTAGTAAGCACTACGGGCTGATGACCCCGAGAAGTCGTAAGTTGAGCCTGCTGTACTGTATTGAACATAGTTGGAGCGGTATTCGAACAAGCCAGAGAAAGTTAAACCTTTATAGCTCAGCTGAAAATCAAGCCCGAGCCTGTTTTTTGGAATGGTGTTTCCTAAAATATTACCTTCAGTTTTTCCAACCGGGTAGCCTGTATTCTGATCAACCACTACCCTGCCTTCCGGATCGCGGATATAATCAGAACCGATAATTACCGGGTAAACCTGACCAACCTGACCAAAAATAGTTGAGCTGTTGCTTACGCCAATCCGGGTTAAATCGTTAGATAAAGACACCAGCTTATTATTGTTGTAGGTGTAGTTACCGCCCAGGGTTAATTTCCAGTCGCCCTTTCTGATTGGTGTAAAATGGAGTGCGGTTTCCAAACCTTCGTTGGTTAATTCGCCGGTGTTAAGCAAATAATAGCTATAACCAGTCGTAATCGGTACTCCGGCCACAATGGCTTGTCCGGTAGAGCTGGTATTGTAATAGGTTACCGTACCATCAACCAGGCCTTTAAATAACCTGAAATCTATACCAGCTTCGTAGCCTGTTGTAATTTCAGGTTTCAGGTTGTTGGAAACTAAAGTATTGTTTGGTGTATAACCTGTACCATAGCCATAACCAGTTTGTGAATCGAAAGTAGATTCGAGCGAATAAGCGCCACCATTGGTACTGTTACCTACGTTAACATTACCTACTTTAGAAATACCTGCCCTGATTTTCATGTAATCGATTACCTTGCTGTTTTTCAGGAAAGCAAAAGCATCTGTTGGGATGAACGACACATCAGCAGCAGGATAAAAAAACGATCTGTTTGCGGGTGCCAATTACCGAAACCCAGTCATTTCTTCCTGTTAAATGCAGGAAAAGATATTTTTTGTAACCAATGGTGGCATCGGCCCACACACCATACTGACGGGTATTGTAATTTGATTCATCAGCCGAAGGCGTTCCGGTAATGTTGCCCAGGTTATACAAATCGGTAACCTGTAAGCCGCTACCCGAAGCATTGAGGTATTTATAGTTGTAGCTTTTTAAAGAAGTACCCACCAATGCATTGACCGAGAAATCTTTGATATCTTTTTTGATATTGGCAAAAAAGTCGGTGCTAAAGTTACTGGTACTCAACATCTGATCAGAAACTCCACTACTTTCGTTGGTTTTAGCCGAATGATCGAGTGTGTACTGCGTATAAGTATAGCCTGCAGTACTGTTTTTGTTTTTGTAATAGCGGTTACTAATGGCAGCCCGATAGGTAAAATCTAACCAGTCAGTTGCTTTATATTTTAACTCTAACAAGCCGGTTAAATATTCATTCTGCGTTTTTTGCCTGTAGTTATCAATAGCCCAATACGGATTTTCGTAATAATCGTTGTAATAATTATCCGGATTACCCCAGCCACCGGTATTTTGCCAGTCTTTATAACTTAACAAGGGAATTTGTGCCGGTGTATTCAATAAATTGTTATAAATAGTAGAAGTTGCACTAGTAATATCATATTTATTCTGTGTGTAACTGGCGTTGTAATTGGCTGTAAAATTTTTGGTAAAATTCCGTGATCCGTTGTATCTCAAAGCAATACGAGTATATTCATCTTTTGGTGTAGTACCCGATCCGTTAAGATATTGTGCCGATAAATAGCTCGATGATTTCTCGTCAGCTGCAGAAATAGAGAAATCGGTCTGGTTAGAGACGCCGGTATCCCAAAAATCATATTTATCATTGGTAGCCGAATAAGCAGCATATTGTTGGGTACCGTTTTCGAGCACGCGACCAATTGGTCTTAATGTACCATCAAAAGCTGGTCCATATTGCTGGTTTTCAATCGGATCATACACCTGTACACCTGAGGTAGAGCCCGAACCAAAACTATTCTGCAAAAGCGGATAAAAACTAACCTGCTCCAACACTGTTGTATTGGATAGTTTAATTACAGGCGTACCCTGCTTACCTTTTTTAGTGGTAATAATCAGTGCGCCGTTAGAAGCATCTGAACCATACAGGGCAGCACCGCTCGCACCATTCAAAACCGTAATATCATCTACATCATCCGGATTAAGGTTGCCCAGTAAAGCATTCGGCACTACGGCACCATCCAGTACAATCAGGGCCTGGTTATTGCCCGTGATAGAACGGTTTCCGCGTAATACCAAACGGTAGCTCGGATTAACCCCGCTACCTACAGCATTAATTTGCAAGCCGGCTACTTTACCTGCCAAACCGCCGGCAATGGTAGGCGATTTACCTGCGGTAAGCGATTCGCCATCTACACGGGTAGAGGCATAACCTTGCTCACGCGCGGCACGTTTAATCCCTCCGGCAGCTACTACTACTTCATCCAGACTGTTTACATCCGATTCGAGTACGATATCGATATTTCTGGCATTTACATTTTGTTCTCTGGTTTTGAAGCCGATGAAAGTGAATACGAGACTATGTATACCCGATGGTACTTTGATTGAATAAGCACCGTTGGCTCCGGTAGTTACCCCGTTGTTGGTTCCTTTAACCTTAACACTTACCCCCGGCAGTGGCAATCCGTCTTCTTTGGCTGAGACCACTCCTGTTACTGTCCTTTCCTGAGCTGAGGCCTTCACCCCCAGCAAAACAATAAAGAACAACAAAAACTTTAGTAGTTTTCTTTTCATTTACATTTTAGTTTAATAAGTTAATAATGTGTTTTGAAGAATTAACCACAACAAGTACCGCAACAGAACCGCATGCCCTGTATCAATTGAAACCTGTTAAATGATTAGTTTAATTTTTCATTGTTACCGGAAATTGAAGGGAGATCCGGTCCATCACGAATAATTGCAGCGAATAATAATTCAGCCACTAATAAAGAAATTTGAGAATAACTAAAATTTTAAGAAACGATAAATTATGTTTATGTATCGATAAATCGTTTTAACATTGTTAAATGACATTTTTCGACAGAAATTTTCGATTATTTTATTAAGAACACTAAAATTCAGAAGAAAACCACCGTAAATATTATCGAAATAATGAAATTCAAAACAATCAGACCACCAATCAACCAACAATCATAACCCTACAAGAAAAAATCACCAAAACATACATCATTAACACGTAACCAATCGCCAAAACACTTATATTCCTACATCAATCCGCTGATCTGAATATATCTCTAAGGTATGATAGAAGTCAGATACAAATAAGTAAATTCGTCCATTAATCTATTTAAATGATGAAACAAATCGCAGTTATAGGATCGGGCACAATGGGAAATGGCATTGCCCATACTTTTGCACAATTCGGATATCCGGTAAACCTGATCGACATTAACGAAACGGCTTTAGCCAAAGCGTTGGATACCATTGGTAAAAACCTCGACAGGCAAGTGAGCAAGGGAACGCTAACTGCCGAACAAAAAGCATCGACCCTTCAAAACATACAAACTTTTACCAGTTTAAAAGATGGTGTTGCGCATGCTGATTTAGTGGTAGAAGCCGCTACTGAAAATGTTGAATTGAAGTTAAATATTTTCAAAGAACTGGATCAATATGCACCTGTTCAGGCTATACTCGCTTCCAACACCTCTTCTATCTCGATTACGCAAATTGCAGCAGTTACTAAACGGGGCGACAAAGTAATCGGCATGCATTTTATGAACCCTGTTCCCGTAATGAAACTGGTTGAGGTGATACGCGGTTACGCCACGAGCGATGAAACAACTAAAACCATTATGGCGCTATCTGAAAATTTAGCCAAAGTTCCGGTTGAAGTAAACGATTACCCTGGTTTTGTAGCCAACCGCATTTTAATGCCCATGATTAATGAAGCCATCTATACCCTTTACGAAGGTGTAGCCGGGGTTTATGAAATTGATACAGTAATGAAATTGGGTATGGCACACCCTATGGGACCATTACAGCTGGCCGATTTTATTGGTTTAGATGTTTGTCTGGCTATTTTAAAAGTGTTGCACGATGGTTTCGGTAATCCTAAATATGCGCCTTGCCCATTATTGGTAAACATGGTGGCAGCGGGTAAAAAAGGTGTTAAAACCGGCGAAGGCTTTTATACTTATACCGCAGGCTCGAAAGATTTAGTGGTTGCTGAGAAATTTAAAAAATCCTAATTTTTTTAGCATTTAATATTATATTTGCGGTATGAATGAGCATCTGGATCCTAATTCAAGTCACTTAACCCCTACCGATCGCGATATTGAGCGGGTATTAAGGCCGCAAGCATTCGAAGATTTTACCGGGCAGGAAAAAGTGATGGAAAACCTGAAAATTTTCGTTCAGGCGGCCAAACTTCGTGGCGAAGCGCTGGATCATGTGCTGCTGCATGGCCCTCCGGGATTGGGGAAAACTACGCTGTCTCATATTATTGCCAACGAAATGGCAACCGGAATTAAAGTAACCTCTGGCCCGGTTTTAGATAAACCAGGTGATCTTGCAGGTTTGTTAACGGGTTTAGATGAAGGCGACATCTTGTTTATCGATGAGATTCACCGTTTATCACCTTTGGTGGAGGAATATCTTTATTCGGCCATGGAAGATTTTAAGATAGATATCATGCTCGAAACCGGCCCTAATGCCCGTTCGGTGCAAATTTCGCTCAATCCATTCACCCTGGTGGGAGCTACTACACGCTCGGGCTTGCTAACGGCGCCTCTACGTGCCCGTTTTGGCATCAACGCGCGACTGGCCTATTACGATGCTAAATTGTTAACTACCATTGTACTCCGTTCGTCTGAAATCCTGAAAACGCCGATCAGCGATGAAGGTGCTTACGAAATTGCCCGCAGAAGCCGCGGTACACCCCGTATTGCCAATGCCCTCTTGCGTAGAACCCGTGATTTTGCCCAGATTAAAGGAAATGGCACCATCGATCCGGAAATTGCACGCTATGCTTTAGATGCCTTAAATGTAGATGAACATGGCCTGGATGAGATGGATAACCGCATCCTGACAACCATTATCGATAAGTTTAAAGGTGGGCCCGTGGGCTTAAAAACCATTGCTACCGCTGTTGGTGAAGATGAAGGTACAATTGAGGAAGTTTATGAACCCTTTTTAATACAGGAAGGTTATATTATGCGTACCTCGCGCGGCCGCGAAGCTACTGAAGCTGCTTATAAGCATTTGAAAAAGAATTATCCGGGGCAAAGCGGAAAATTGTTTTAGTACAGACCTAGCATAATCGTCATTTCGACTGAAACGCAGTGGAACGGAGAAATCTACTCTAGCTACAGGCCTACTTTGGAGTATCTACCAAAAAGATTGCTTCGCTCCTGCGCACAACCCATTCTTCAGCTCGCAATGACGAGAACATTTTAACGATCCACATAGATCAACGTCATTCCCGTGCAAACGGGAATCTCAAAGCGAATGCAATAATATTTATGCTATCTATCCTTTTAAAGCTTTACGATTCCCAATCAAGTTGGGAATGACGATCTCATGGTGGTATGCCAAGTAATTTTCGTGCTGTTTGATTAGAAAAATCAGAACATTTATAGCCTTTAGGTGTTCATTACATACAAAATCAAGCAAATCATGAATATCGAAATACGTAAACTAACGCTCGAGGATTACGCAGACCTCAAAGAATCTATGCTTCAGGCCTACGATAGCATGGGTGGCTCCATCTGGCCTAAATCGAGCATTGCCAAACTTTTAAACCTTTTTCCCGAAGGGCAGCTTTGTATCGCCGTTGATGAAAAGGTAGTAGCCTGCTCACTTTCCATTATTGTAGATTATGACGAATATGGCGACCGGCACACTTATAAGCTGATTACCGGCGATTATTCTTTCTCTACACATAATCCAAATGGAGATACTTTGTATGGCATCGAAATTTTTGTGCATCCAGAATACCGGGGGCTGAGACTGGGCCGCAGACTTTATGAAGCCCGTAAAGAACTTTGCGAAAGCTTAAACTTAAAGAGTATCATTGCCGGTGGCCGTATCCCGGGCTATCACGCTTATGCAGAAACTTTAACACCACGGCAATACATTGATAAGGTTAAGGCCAAAGAGATTTATGATCCTACGCTTACCTTTCAGATTTCAAACGATTTTCACGTTCGGAAAGTTTTAAAGAATTACCTTCCGGGTGATAAGGAATCGAAAGAATATGCCACCCTCATTGAGTGGAACAATATTTACTATCAGGGAGTTGATGCCTCGGCCCGCTCGGCCATGACCATTCGCCTCGGGCTGGTGCAGTGGCAGATGCGGCTTTTTCCTGATATGGAATCATTTTATGAGCAGGTAGAGTTTTTCGTAGATGCCGTAAGCGGGTACAAATCAGATTTCATCATGTTTCCGGAGTTGTTCAATACCCCTTTACTGCAACCCTATAACCACTTACCTGAAATTGAAGCCATGCGTAAACTGGCTGAAAAAACGGAAGAAATTGTACAGAAAATGCATGAATATGCGCTGAGCTATAATGTAAATATCATAACCGGTAGTATGCCTTTGCTGGATAACGGCAAACTTTACAACGCTACCTACCTTTGTCATCGCACGGGAAAAATAGATGAGTACCGCAAAATTCACATCACACCGAACGAACAGAAATACTATGGGATGATTGGTGGCGATAAAGTACAGGTTTTTGATACCGATTGTGGTAAAGTGGGTATATTGATCTGCTACGATGTAGAGTTTCCAGAGTTGAGCCGGATTTATGCCGACCAAGGAATGCAAATCTTGTTTGTACCTTTTTTAACTGATACCCAAAACGGTTATACCCGTGTAAGGCACTGCGCACAGGCCCGCGCCATCGAAAACGAATGTTATGTAGCCATTGCAGGTTGTGTGGGTAACTTGCCCAAAGTAAACAATATGGATATCCAGTTTGCACAGTCGGCGGTTTTTACCCCTTCTGATTTTGCCTTTCCTACCAATGCCATCAAGGCCGAGGCAACGCCCAATACAGAAATGGTTCTGGTAGTTGATGTTGATCTGCACCTGCTGGATGAATTGCACCATTATGGTACCGTAAAGATTTTAAAAGACAGAAGAAATGATCTTTATCAGGTGAAACTCTTAAAATAGCATAAAAAATGCCGGTTGCTGTGAGGTAACCGGCACTTAATCTAACCATAAAGTCCTTATTTACGCATGGCGAACCATACAATTAAGGCAATAATAATCAATATAGGCAAAACCCATTTTAAGGCTTGTCCTGCGCCATTTACATCTTTCTCGGTAATCGCTGGCTTGGCAGGTCCAGGATTATCTTTATGGCTTTCGTAATCTTTTTCTATAGGTCTGTGAGCTCCTCCAGTTTCCGTATGTTTTGGATCTATATTTTCCATAATATTAAGATTAAATTGTTAGTCTAGCTGGTCAAATTCCGGTTCTTGAAAAACTACAAGCTATTTTTAGTTTCTGTATTTAGAACAAGCGATTAGTAAAAATGTTTTAATCCTATGCCTTATCTTTGCAGGCTGGTGTACAACAATTCTGCAAAATATAGTCAACTGATAAAAGACGAGGCACTGCGCCTGGGCTTTCTGGCCTGCGGTATTGCCAAGGCAGAATTTTTGGAAGAAGAAGCGCCCCGCCTGGAAAAATGGCTGAGCCAAAACCACCATGGCGAAATGAAGTACATGGAAAATTACTTCGATAAACGCCTCGATCCGAGGTTATTGGTAGAGGGTGCGAAATCGGTTATCTCCCTTTCGTTAAACTACTATACCGACGAAACACAAAGTGATCCTGATGCGCCAAAAATCTCTAAATATGCTTACGGCCTGGATTACCACACCGTAATAAAAGACAAGTTAAAAGAGCTTACCCATTTTATAGAAACCAACATCGGTGAAGTTTCGGGCAGAGCTTTTGTTGACTCGGCCCCGGTTTTAGATCGCGCATGGGCGAAAAAATCGGGTATTGGCTGGATTGGCAAAAATTCTAACCTGATCAGCAAAAGCAGTGGTTCATTTTTCTTTCTGGCCGAGTTGATCATTGATCTGGAGCTGGATTACGACAACCCTTACCAGGCCGATTACTGCGGTAGCTGCACACGCTGTTTAGATGCCTGCCCTACCGACGCGATTATTGCCCCGCAGGTAGTTGATGGCAGTAAATGTATTTCTTATTTAACCATTGAGCTTAAAAATGAAATCCCAACAGCGTTTAAAGATAAAATGAGCAACTGGATGTTTGGCTGCGACATTTGCCAGGATGTTTGCCCCTGGAACCGTTTCTCAAAAGCACACAACGAAGCAGCCTTTAAGCCTGAGAGTGGCTTACTGGATTTGAGCGCGAAGGATCTGACAGAAATTACTGATGAAGTTTTTAAAAAGGTTTTTAAAGGCTCAGCAGTTAAACGCACTAAATTTGCCGGACTAAAACGGAATATTGATTTTTTAAAGCCTGAATAGTTTTAAAATCTTTTTCATAAATTTGATATTATGACTGATATTCAACTCTATACGAAACTAGCAGATTTGCCTATTGAACTGAAGAAGCGGGTATCAGATTATATAGATTCCTTAATGGCAAAGCAACAGCAGAAAAGCGATAAGCAAAAGCGAACTGCTGGTCTGGCAAAAGGATTAGTCAGCATGAAAGATAACTTTGATGATCCTGTCGATGGTTTTGAAGATTATCTGTAATGAATATCCTTCTTGATACACATATTGTAATTTGGTTCATTACAAATGATACCAAACTCCCTAAGAGATTAAAGCGTATCATAGAAGATCCCAACAATAAATGTTTTGTTAGTATTGCAACTTACTGGGAACTATCAATTAAATACTCACTTGGTAGGCTGAATCTGAATTCAAGTATTGAAGAAATTTTTAATATTATCGAGGTAAGTGGGTTTGATATATTACCTATAACACTCAATCACATTTTGCAGCTTACAACTTTAGAACACCATCATAACGATCCATTTGACAGATTAATTATCGCACAATCAATTAGCGAAAATCTTAGTGTCATAAGCATTGATAACTATTTCCCAGCCTACAAAATTCAATTGATTAAATAATTTGAAAATAACTTTCAAAACAAAATTTTCATCAACAATAAAAAAGCCTCTCTTAAAAAAGCTTTAAGAAAGGCCGAAATTTATAAGGCTTTTAGTGATGAAGGCCCAATTAACAAGCCTTACTATCCTCTATTTAAATCTTATTAGTTTACCGAGAAACTATTGTCACTTTTTACTTTATCGGGTACATGGGCACTTCCCATTACGACCCTATTTAGTTTTTTGGTTGTTTTTATTTCAACTTTAACCTGCTTGTCACCATTTTCCCAAACACCTATGGTACTGTGATGCTTTTCAGTGCTACCATCAGCATAGGTTAAAGTTAAGTCAATAGGCAAAGGCTTAACACTTTTATTCTCAACAGTAACAGAGTAGCCATCGCTGGTTTTATCTACAGACTTTATGGCCATATCGGTTACGCCATCTTCAAAAAACCAGGCTTTCCAAAACCAGTTCAGGTTTTTGCCGCTACCTTCGTTTATGCTGTTAAAGAAATCGTATGGCATAGGATGTTTACCATTCCAGTTTCTGATATAAGTATGTAAAGCTTTGATAAACAATTCATCACCCAAATAGTCCTTAACAAAAAGATAAGCTAAACCCGGCTTCGGGTACGAATTGGTAAAAGTACCCGATCCTTTTAAATCAGGCGTTAAGGTCATAATCGGGGTATCATCTTTGCTCCCTGAAGTAGATGCAGTTGGTTGTACACCATATTCATCCACAATGGTTGGATCGATCATTGGCGAAATTAACCACTCACCTATGGTTGCCCAACCTTCGTCCATCCAGCCATACTTGGTTTCGTTAATGCCCATGTAAAAAGGGAACATGGTATGAAAAATTTCGTGATCGGTTAATGTAATGGCATCGGCACGATTATCAACGGGATTATCATTCACCATCATCGGGTATTCCATCTGGTCTAAACCATCAAAAATCGTTTCGTGGTTATACGGAAAAGGCCATTTCGGAAAAGTGTAACTCATCGATTCGACCGTTTTACGGGCAAAATCAATCACTTCATAATAATCTTTATGCTTTGGATTAAAAACTGCATCCACACGTGTACGTCGCTTTGTTTTAGGATCAACCACCAAACTGCTCGATTTCCAGAGGTAGTGATCGCTCAAGGCAAATACAAAATCGGTTACATTTTTTGCCTCAAACTTAAAAGTATTATATGCATTGGACTGAGTTACTTTCTTATCAGCCAGATCTTTATCAGTAATCACATCAATTACCGCATCATTTTTCTCTGCCGATAACATTCTGCTCACAATATCTTTTTGGAAAACTTCATTCGGATTTTTCAAATCGCCGGTTGCCCAAACGCCGTAACCACCTGGCACGGTAATGGCTGCATTAAACTGATCAAAATCATTGTAAAACTCTTCAGCACCTGTATAAGGGAATTTGTTCCAGCCATCTACATCGTCGTAAACAGCAATGCGCGGAAAGAAATAGGCCACAAAATGAGAACCTTCATCTACCTGACCTGTACGCATATGCGATCCCTTATTTAAAGTATAGTTATACTCAATAGCGAAACTGATGGTTTTACCCGGTAATACCGCAGGAACATTTACAGTCATATTGGTACCGTCGATTTTAAAGCCTGTAATGGTTTTGCCGTTAGCAGCCATTTTTTCGATGGCTACACCTTCCCCTAAGTCAGACTCTGAGAATTTAGCTTTCCTTGGTGTACCTTTTTTGTAGAGGTTTGGATAAAGCTTAAACCAGATTTCCTTTAAGGTATCTGGACTATTGTTGGTATACACTACCTGTACCTTACCTTTAAGCAAACGGCTAACGGGGTTAAAATTTACCTGAATATCGTATTTGGACGAATTTTGCCAGTAATTTTTTCCAGGCTTACCGGTTGTACTCCGGGTTTCTTTCTGATACGTCTGCTGAAATACCGGTTCTATAGGTAGTTGCGTTTGCGCGCTCGTGTATATCGCCGAGCAAAGTAAGAGGCCTAATAATTTTATACGCATCGTTTATATGTTATTTAACCACAGATAGACACTGATTAACACAGATTTTATTTATAGCTTTTTCTGCCAAGATATAGCTAGTAGCCATTTAAAATTCTTTTAATTTCTACTCTGGGTTTTCCAAAGTTTATTAATAACCCACATCTTCTATTACAGGCTGTCAAGTAGTTCATCAGTTGTGCCTGATGAATTTCATTTAAATCTTTAATCGCTTTAATTTCGACAATAACTTCCTCTTCCACAATCAGGTCTGCAAAGTACTCACCTACAACATGATTATCATAAAAAACTGGTAAGGGCTGTTGTTTTATAACAGAAAAACCACATTTCGATAATTCCAAAAACATTGCATTCTCGTAAACCTTTTCTAAAAAACCACAACCAAGCGTATTTGAAACCGTGTAGGCAGCTCCAATTATTTTTTCTGTTATGGAATTAAGTTCATCCAATTAAATATCTGTGTTTATCCTTTTTATCTGTGGTTAAAAGTCTCTATTTCCCAAACTTCATTTTCAGCTGTTCTAACATATCGTTGTTAATGGGTTGAGCAGGTTTTTCTGGTTTTGGCTGTGGCTTTTTCTGAAAATACGGTTTATTGACAGGCGCAGTGTTTTGTGGCCTTGGGGCTTTATTTTCGTTTTTCTTCGCGTTAAATTTAGCCCATTCCTCGTCCAGTTTCTTTTTGGTATATAACGGAAAATCGCCTTGTTTCATCCAGGCATAGTAGCTGGGTTCAACAGCAAACACCTGTGCTGTGGTTTTACCTTTGTGTTTACCGAAATTAAAGCATACCTCATCGTTTTCGTTGTATACCATACGGCCGGCAAAATCAACAGGTTTATTGATATTGGTAAAAACATGTAACGCTTCTACATCATTTACCACCGGAATACTTTTCACGCCTTGTTTGTTTTCAAACTCGGTTTCTTTATACATTTCTAACTGCCCAAGCAATACTTTATAAGTGGCAATTACATCTGCTTCGGCCGCGTGGGCATTAACCAAATCTTCCTGACAGTAAAATTTATAAGCCGCTTTTAATGTACGCTGTTCCATCTGGTGGAATATGTTTTGTACATCCACAAATTTGCGGTCGTTCATATCGAAATCAATCTCAGCCCTTAAAAATTCTTCTAAAAGCATGGGGATATCAAATTTATTGGAGTTATACCCAGCCAGATCGCTATCGCCAATAAATCCGGCAATTTCTGCAGCAAGGGCTTTAAAAGTAGGCTCATTAGCAACGTCCTCATCGTAAATCCCATGAATTAAGGAAGTTTGCAACGGAATAGGCATTTCTGGATTCACACGCCAGGTTTTAACAGTTTCAGTTCCATCTGGCATGGCCTTTAAAATTGCAATTTCTACAATTCTGTCGGCTCCGACATTTATTCCGGTAGCTTCTAAATCAAAAAATGCTAAAGGGCGCTTTAAATTTAATTTCATTTCTTTTGATGTGAGATTTGCGACATTAGATTTAGGATCGGCATGTCAAATTCTTTTTTCCAAAAATGCTAAAAAGGTTTCATTAGTTCTATAAAACCACTTTATTAATTTATAAATTTAATTTTCAAATTATTTTAGAATCTTAATTGCTACACCTAAATTGCGCCAATTTATATACGCTCTAATGAAGAATATATCCATCCTGATTTTCCTGTTTTTTTTATCGTTAAGTACTTATGCTCAAAATTTTACCTACGGAGCTATTACCCATGATGATTACCAGTTTGACAAAAAAACACTCGATAGTAATGCCAACGCTATCGTTTTAAAGGAATTTGGTACCGCATCTATCCAACTCGATGACAATACACATAGCCTCGTTCTGGTTTTCGAACATCACGTAAAAATGAAAATTTACAATAAAGAGGGCTTTAAAGAGGCCAATATTGTAATTCCAATGTATAGAGACGATAGCCGCGAAGAAACCATTAGTGATTTAAAAGCTTCAACATTTAACTTTATCGATAACAATTTTGTGGAAACCGTAATGGACAGAAAAGCGGTTTTCACCGAAAACAGGTCAAAATATACCCGCTTAACCAAATTTACGCTCCCAAATTTGAAAGAAGGATCGGTAATTGAGTATAGCTACACTTTAAAATCGCCAAACCTGTTTAATTTTAAAACCTGGGAGTTTCAGGGCGATATTCCTAAAGTGCACAGCGAGTACCTGGTCTATATTCCAGGTATTTACAACTATAATGTTTCACTCCGGGGTTTTCAGAAACTTACCGATCAAAAGGTAGAACTGAGCAAAGAATGTTTGCGTTTATCTGGCGCCGCTATCGATTGTTCGAAAATTACCTACCTCATGAAAAACGTTCCAGCTTTTATTGAAGAAGACAATATGACGGCGCCCAGCAATTTCAAATCGGCCATTTACTTTGAACTTTCTGATGTGCAGAATTTAAACGGAGGTAAAACTTCTTATACCAAAACCTGGAAAGATATAGATAACGACTTATCGTCTGAAAAAACCCTGGGTTCGCAGATGAAGCGAAAAGATCTTTTTAAAGACCTTATTCCCGGAATAACGAAAGGAGCAACAAATGAGCTCGAGAAAGCTCAGGCTATTTTCAATTACATTAAAAAACAAATTAAATGGGATAACTACTACGGCAAATATTCGACCGATAACATCAAAAAAGCGCTCGAAACACGTTCTGGCAATGTAGCAGACATCAACCTGAGTTTAATTGCAGCACTCTCGGCAGCAGATTTAGATGCAGAAGCAGTTATTCTTTCTACCCGCGATAACGGAACGGTTAACAAGCTCTACCCTGTAATGAGCGATTTTAATTACCTGGTTGCCAAAGTAAATATTGGCGATAAAAGTTATTTACTGGATGCAACAGAGCCACTTCTACCCTTCGGACTTTTGCCTTTAAGGTGTATTAACGACCAGGGCCGGGTAATTAACCTGAAAAAACCTTCTTACTGGATAGATCTTAAAGCCAGTCAGAAATCGGTTACCAACTATATCCTTTCGGGGAAATTGACCACTGACGGTAAAATTGTAGGCACACTTACTACGCATTCAATGGGCTACTCTGCGTTCAATAAAAGACGCGATATTTTGCGTTATACTTCTCCGGATGAATATGTAGAAAAACTGGATGAGCGTTTAACACGGATTAAAATAACAGATCACCAGATTTCGAATCTCGATAGCGTAGAAAACATGCTGACCGAAAAATACGAAGTGGAGTTTACCATAAATGATGGCACTAACCAGAACCAGTTTTACTTTAGTCCGTTTTTTATCAACCCGATTTCTAAAAATCCTTTCAACTTAAATGAGCGTACTTACCCGGTTGATTTAGGTTCGGGATCGGACGAGCGCATTACCATGAATATTACTTTACCGGCGAAATACCAGTTATTGGAAAAGCCGAAAGATATGGCCATTGGCTTACCAAATAATGGTGGCAGGTATCTGCTATCTAGCAAATTAGAAGAAGATACTATAAGTGTAAACCAGATTTTGCAGTTTAACAACGCCATTTATCAGCCAGAAGAATATCTATTCTTAAAAGAATTTTATAGCCGTATTATCCAGAACCAAAAGACAGAATTTTTATTGAAGAAGTAAACTGAAATGAGAGCTATACTTGCCTTTTCCCTTTTTTTATTAATTACTTTAACTGGTTTTGCTCAGGATAATTATGATGCTGATCTGGTTCCGGCCACATTGCGCAACAGGGCCAATGCCTGCATCCGTAATGAGGAAACCACCATCGATATGCGTTCGCCGGATAATGTAATGATGAGTGTTAAAAAGGCCATAACCGTATTTAACGAAAATGGTGAGGATGAAGCGCGATTGGTAGTTTTTTACGACAAGAACATCTCTATAAAAAGTATAAAAGGCGAAGTTTATAATGCTGTTGGTAAATTAACCGGCAAGTTTACCCAAAACGATTTTACTGATGCCAGCGCTGCCGATGGCTTTTCACTCTTTGTAGATAGCCGGGTGAAACATTATTTACCTTCGGTAAGTCAGTACCCCTACACGGTAGTTTACAATTATGAAATCAGGAACAAACAAAATCTGCTTATCCCCGATTGGACACCCAAACCAGCAAACGACGTTTCGGTAGAAAAAAGCAGTTATACTTTTATCAGCAAACCAACCGATCAGGTACGGATAAAAACACAAAACTATACTGGCGAGCCCGAAGTGCTTACAGATGAAAAGCAAAAAAAGACAATCTGGAAAGTAAGCAATGTTTTAGCCGTGAGAACAGAACCTTACAGCCCCGACCCCGAAACTTACCGCACCAGCATTCAAATTGCACCTCAGGAGTTTTATTATTACGGTCATAAAGGAAATTATACTAACTGGCAGGATTTAGGTAAATGGATATATGATGATTTGTTGACCAGCCGCACAGCATTGTCTCCGGCAACTGTACAAATGGTTAAAGAATTGGTAAAGAATGAAAAAACCGACAAAGATAAAGCCCGTAAAATTTACCAGTATCTGCAGGAAAAAACAAGATATATAAGCGTGCAGATTGGCATTGGGGGTTTCCAGCCCATTGCAGCCAGCGAAGTAGACCGTTTGGGTTATGGCGATTGTAAAGCTTTGGTTAATTATATGCAAGGTTTATTAAAAGCGGCCGACATTGATTCATACTATTGTGTAGTGGAAGCTGGTTCGGAGAAGAAAAGCCTCAATCCCAATTACGCCAGTATGGCCCAGGGCAACCACATCATTTTGTGTATGCCGCTAAAAGGCGATACCACCTGGTTAGAATGCACCAGTCAGAAAATACCTTTTGGCTTTTTAAGCGATTTTACCGACGATAGGCTGGTACTGGCCTGTACCGCAGAGGGAGGTAAAATACTCCATACCCCCAAGCTTACCACAGCCGAAAACCGTCAAATCAGAACAGCTAATCTTACTGTAGAAAGCAACGGAAACATATCAGGCAAAATGAATACGGTTTATTCGGGTGCACAATACGATAACCAAGAATCGCTAATTGGCAAATCGGAAACCGAACAACACAAACTGTTAAAACAGACCTACAACATTGATAATATCGACTTTGATGCTGTTGTTTTGGCGCAAAAGAAAGATATCGACCCCAAATTGACTGAAGAAGTAAACCTGAGTATCAGAAATTATGCACCGCTAAATGGCGATAAAATGTTTTTGCAGCTCAATGCCTTTAACATCAAAAAATCGGTACCCGAAATTAAAAACAGAACTTTGCCGGTTTACATTAACCGCGGTTATACAGACGAAGATACTATTGTTTATACACTTCCGGATGGAGTAGATACCAGTTTAATCACGGCACATGATAAAGCGTTTAAAAGTGCATTTGGTCAGTACACCTGCAAAACGAGTATTAACGGAAATAAGCTTACCTATTACCGCAAATTTGTGCTAAACGATGGAACTTTTCCGGCTGCACAGTACGAAGAATTTTCGAAATTTATCAATGATGTAAACGGAGCTGATTACCTGAAACTGGCACTTAGCTTAAAAAAATAATGCCGAGGGCAATACCGATAATCATGATCAGGTACATTAAGATCTCGGTAGAAGCAAATCTTTTGTATTTCGTCCAGAACGAATAATCATTTTCTTGGTTTGGCATGGCGCAAAAATAAACAATTAGATTTAAAGATCGGCCAGGGTTTTCCCGCTGATTTAAGATGATTAACGCAGAATAAAAATACATCTGCGTACTCCGCGAAATCTGCGGGAAACAAAAATAGCATGCAACAGCTTTCCCCGCTGATTAAAAGTGATTAACGCAGAATAAAAATGCAATCTGCGTACTCCGCGAAATCTGCGGGAAACATAAATCGACACACAACTATTTTGCCCGCTGATTTAAGATGATTAACGCAGAATAAAATACATCTGCGTACTCCGCGAAATCTGCGGGAAACAAAAATAGCATGTAACAGCTTTCCCCGCTGATTAAAGGTGATTAACGCAGAATAAAAATGCAATCTGCGTACTCCGCGAAATCTGCGGGAAACTTAAATCGATACGCAACTATTTTGCCCGCTGATTTAAGATGATTAACGCAGAATAAAAATGCAATCTGCGTAATCAGCGAAATCTGCGGAAACAAAAATCGCATCTAACAGCTTTCCCCGTTGATTAAAAGAGACTAACGCAGAATAAAAATACAATCTGCGTAATCAGCGAAATCTGCGGGAAACATAAATCGACACACAACTATTTTGCCCGCTGATTTAAGATGATTAACGCAGAATAAAATACATCTGCGTACTCCGCGAAATCTGCGGAAACAAAAATCGCATCTAACAGCTTTCCCCGCTGATTAAAAGAGACTAACGCAGAATAAAAATACAATCTGCGTAATCAGCGAAATCTGCGGGAAACTTAAATCGATACGCAACTATTTTGCCCGCCGATTTAAGACGATTAACGCAGAATAAAACCTGCACCCTTCGCGAAATCTGGGGATATCAGGCGCGTGCCCCGCCAAAACACCTACTCCTCAGCGCTATATCTCAGTACTTTAAGTCACAAAAGTGTAAAACCCTTTGTATTTGCGGCACTACAAAACCTGTAATACACAACAAATACGAAAAACCATCGTATAAATAACTCATTATCAAATCAAACTGAATGAAGAAACAAATCCTGGGCATTGCTGCGATTTTTTTAGTGGGGATGAGCATTGTCGGAACAAGTTGGAAAGCCGTGGAGCTTCCACAAACACAACAACAGGCAGTTAAAAACATTGCTGCCGACAGCCTCTACAATCAATTTATAACTAACCTGTACCACAGCGTACATCTCGATTCGGCAGGGTTAAACGAGCAGGTTTTCGAGAAAGCTTTAACCGGATTCTACAACATGAAATATTCCGGTTTGTTAAGCGCTAAATCCATATTAACCATTGCCGACTTTGATCAGGAAAGCACAAAAAAGCGCCTGTACATTATTGATTTGGACCATAAAAAACTACTGATGAATACCTGGGTAGCGCACGGACAAAACAGCGGTGGCGATAAGCCGGCACATTTTTCGAACAACATGAGCTCTAACCAGAGCAGTTTGGGATTTTATGTAACCGGCGAAATCTACTATGGCAAGCACGGGCGTTCGCTTAGATTGGATGGCATGGACCAGGGCTTTAACAATAAGGCGCGCGAAAGATCAATAGTGGTGCACGGTGCCGATTATGTTTCGCAACAAACCATCAATGAGCTTGGCCGACTGGGCAGAAGCCAGGGTTGCCCGGCGGTACCGGCTAAGCTGGCCGATCAGGTTATCAATAGCATTTCAGATCATACGGTATTGTTTATCAATAATTCAGATCAGCCCTATCATTCTTCTTTTTTAAACGAAACCCTGGCTGCTAGTGTAGCTTTAAATCAGGAACAAGTTTTAGCCGCACAGGTAGATTAATGCTGCTTAATATTTTTGGCATTCATATTTTTAGGCAGGAGTTTGATGAAAAGCGGTGCAAAGGGTGCCAGTAAATCCCATACCCACCTGTTTCCATCAACTCCTTTTTCCCCACAATCAACCACTTCGGCGCGTTTTAACAATTTTTTAACCAGGTTCTGAATCCAGGTTACCTTTACCAGCCTGTTAAAAGATAAGCCCAGGTAATCGCAATATACATGTACCAAAATCTCGACAACTAAGGAGCGGTTACCAATAGCAAGCGCTTGCCCAAACTCCGTTTCGTAATCTGCTTTAATCGTATTTACAAGCTGGTTAAACCTTATTTGTGGCGTAACGCTTAAATATTGCCACAATGCAGCATTGCTATATACCCTGATAATTTGCGGTTCGAGGCCTGCTTTAATTTGTTCTCCTGCCAGTTCGTAAGTTTTTTCCATTGAGCCTTAATTCATTTTTGATTGGTTAGATTAAAGTAAAGGCCTTTTGTTAAACCCATTTACGCAAAATCTACAACATCGACAAATTACAACCTCGTTTGTTTGCCTGCAAGCAATAAATCCTCGGTATAATTGTAAAGCCGCCATTTTACTTTGAAACCTTCCTGCAGTGTGCAGCAACAAATCAAAGTTACTTTGAAAGCTTCCTGCAGTGTGCAGCAACAAATCAAACTTACTTTGAAACCTTCCTGCAGTGTGCAGCGACAAATCAAACCTACTTTGAAACCTTCCTGCAGTGTGCAGCAACAAATCAAAGTAAAATAAGGTCTATGTCAATTCAGACCGTGATATTCAGTATCAATAATGCTAATTTTGCTACAGATTACCCAACCACATCCTAATCTGTTAATCAATGGCTTTTAATCCTAACTCATCCCTGCCATTACATTTAAAATCAACTACATGGCTATTTGTGAATAATTTTATTGGTCCTCTTGCCATTATTTTAAGCATATTTGAAGTTTGAAAAGATAAAACCAATTCATGAAGATTGTAATTGCAGAAAAGCCATCTGTTGGCCGTGAGCTTGCAAAAGTTTTCGGGGCAACCACCAGAAAAGACGGATATATTGAAGGTAAAGGCTATTCTTTTACCTGGGCATTCGGGCATTTACTGCAATTGGCACCTCCGCAGGACTATGGTTTTATTGGCTGGCGAAAGCAACATTTGCCCATGCTACCGCAGAAATTTAAGCTGGCTATCCGTAAGATAAAAACTAAAGACGGCTTTGTTGATGATCCTGCTGTAAAAAAACAGCTCGATACCATTAAGATGCTTTTTGATGAGGCTACCGAAATTATTGTAGCAACGGATGCCGGGCGCGAAGGTGAACTCATCTTCAGGTACATTTACTACTTCTTAAAGTGTAAAAAACCTTTTAAGCGCCTTTGGATTTCCTCTCAAACTGATGAAGCCATAAAAGATGGTTTCAGGAATTTAAAACCGGGAACCGATTACGATACTTTATTTAATTCGGCACATTGCCGCTCCGAATCGGATTGGCTGGTGGGCATGAATGCTACGCAGGCCTTAAGTATTTCGGCAGGTAACCGTACTGTTCTTTCGCTTGGCCGGGTACAAACCCCTACCCTTGCCATGATTTGCGCGCGCCACCTGGAGATTAAAAATTTTGTGCCACAAACCTATTATCAGATCGCCATCCTGCTTAGTAAAGACGAACAGGTTTTTAAAGCCATATCCACCTCCAACTATAAGGACAAAGAAGAAGTAGAAAAGCTATTTGCTCTCGTTGAAGATGTGGCATCGGGTTTCCCGACCGGTGGTAATATTACTGCCGTAGAAGCCAAACCCCGCAAAGAACCACCACCGCTCTTGCACGATTTAAGTAGCTTACAGCAGGAAGCCAATAAGAAAAAAGGTTATACCGCCGATCAAACACTGAATATTCTGCAAAATTTATACGAGAGCAAGCTGGTTTCTTACCCGCGTACAGGCTCGCGGTATATAGGCGATGATGTATATGCCGGCGTACCTGATCTGATTGCCAAATTTACCGATCACCCTGATTTTGGAAAACAGGCTCAGTTTTTACAAACAGTAGCACTGAATAAACGGAGTGTTAATGCTAAAAAAGTAACCGATCACCATGCCGTTTTGCCTACCGGCGAGCAAGCCTACGGACTTAGCCCCGATAAACAGGCTGTGTATGATATGGTTGTAGGTCGTATGCTCGAAGCTTTCCACCAGGAATGTCTGAAAGACCTGACCAAAATCACCATTCAATCGGGTGTTACCTTTGTAGCCAATGGTACGGTAATCCGCTCGGCTGGCTGGCGCGCAGTATTTAACGATCCTGAAGATGATAAAAAAGACGAAGACAATGCAGCCTTACCTAAAGTTGCTGTTGGCGAACTTTTACCCATCAACGAAAAAAACCTTTTAGAAAAGCAAACCAAGCCGAAATCGATGTATAACGAAGCGTCGTTGTTAAAGGCCCTCGAAACCTGCGGTAAGGAAATTGAGGATGAGGAGTTGCGTTATGCCATGAAAGATAGTGGTTTAGGTACACCAGCAACCCGTGCATCGATTATAGAAACTTTAATTACACGCGAATACATTACCCGCGAAAAACGTAACCTCGTGCCAACCAATAAAGGTTTAGCGGTGTACGAAGTAGTGAAAGATAAGCAAATTGCACAGGCCGAGCTAACCGGCCAGTGGGAAAAACGCCTGGAAGAAATCCGCTCAGGTTCATCGGTTAAAGATTTCAAATCAGAAATTACCGAATATACCAAAATGATAACAAACGAATTGTTAATTGCAGGCGCAAGCATTTCGGGCAAGCTTAACGAGGAAAAGAAATTGGAAAAAGCTTAACTAAAGGCTTCTTTAATTACCTGTTCCATCGCTGCACTCATGTTTTCGTCTTTTTCTATAAAGCCGATCGCTCCTGCCTCGAGATAACTTTGTTCGAGTGCAGCCTTGTTATTGCCGCTAAACATGCAGATTTTGATATCTGGCTGAATGTTTAAGATTTCCCTCACTGTATCAGGAGAGCTGTCGCCTGTTGGCATGTTAATATCCAGTAAGAGGAAACTGAACTTTTCCTGACGGAGTAATTCAATGGTACTGGGCAGATTATCCATTTCTACAATAACCGGAGACCCCAGCCATCTCGTAAAAAAACGCTTCATCAATAGTCTCATCAAATCACTGTCGTCGGCAATCAGAATTTTAATATTTTCTACCATTTCACGGAAAATGAATTTAAATGTAACTCATCCCATTCAAAATTCAATCATTTTTTACAAATCCATGTACTCCCATGCGCTATGATAGGCAGCTAGTTTTTCGGTATATTCGATAAAATCGGCATAAAACTTTGATTTTGATAAGGTTGCACTATCACCGATAACAACCAGTTTCTTCTTTGCCCTGGTCATGGCAACATTCATTCTGCGGGTATCGGCCAAAAAGCCAATGGTACCGTCGGCATTACTTCTGGTGAGGCTAATGTACACCACATCGCGTTCCTGTCCCTGAAAACTATCGATGGTATTTACTGCAATCTGTTTACGGTAAGGAGCCAAAGCCTCATTATCATCAATCAGGGCTGTTAAAAGCTGAACCTGTTGCTTATAGGGCGAAACAATGGCGATTGAAGGAAATGAATCATTCTGCAAATTATCGATCAAATGGCTTAGATGTTTAACCAAAAAGGCCGCTTCATCAGGGTTTGTGGTACTCGTACCATCTAATTTTTCTTCAAAGCTGCAACCCGCTGTATCGATAAAATTAATCGGGGCATCATCGGCAAAAAGCAAACGGTCTGCTACCGAATGATGTGCCTTTAAAGCATCCTGATAAAATACTTTTGACGAATAACCCATAATATCCTTATGCATGCGGTACTGTTCGTTTAAGCGTACAACCGATTCAGGATGAAGGCCTGCAGTTTTTTCGAGTAAGGTATTGCTTAAACCATTTTTCGATGCCTCGTTAGATTTAATGGTAGGCGAAAGCTGGAAATGATCTCCTGCCAAAATCACCTTCCGGGCTTTCAAAATCGGAATCCAGCAGGCTGGTTCCAGGGCCTGTCCGGCTTCGTCTATTACTATCGTTTCATAGCTTAAGTTACGTACCGTATAGTGATTAGCACCAACCAGGGTTGCAGTAATGATCTGTGCTTTGCCAAACAGATTATCCATAATGTACTGCTCGGTTTTTTCTACTTCACGGCCAATTTTGTGGGCCTCATCAAAAAGGGCTTTCCGCTGGTCGCGTTCTGCCTTACCAAAACTACGCTTATACTTATGGGCCATATTTTTAAATTCGGCAGCCTGTTTTTTAAGCGCTTTAATGGTTTTCATATCCGGATGATCTGCCATTTGATGATCGAGTGTGGCGGCCAATAACCTTTCAGATACTCTTGCCGGATTGCCTACACGGATTACTTTCAATCCTTCGGCAGCTAATTTCTCGGTCAGCAGATCAACTGCGGTATTGCTTGGCGCTACCACCAAAATCTTTTGATCGCTGTGTTTCGCCAGCGATTTAATGGCGTGAACGAGCGTGGTTGTTTTTCCGGTGCCCGGCGGACCATGCACAATGGCTAAATGATCGGCCGAAATAATTTTGTTAACCGCCAGCTGTTGCGATGCGTTTAAAGTATTGGGGATAATAAATTTCTCCTCGCCCCGGAAAGAAGGTTTATCGCCCTGAGTTAAAATGCGGATTAGTTTATTTTCTGCTTCGTTTTCAGCTAAATGGGTAGCCTGTTTCAGCGCTGCCTGCATTTCATCGTAACTGTTGTTATCAAACAACAAATCGACGCCCAGTTTTCCGTCTCTGCTCCAATCTGGTAGCTCATCCACCCTGAAGCTAATTTTCATCCGGCTGCCGCTCTGGTGCGTTATTATCCCTTCTATACGGTCAGTTTTGGCATCGTGGTTGGAAAACAACACCACCGATGAGCCAAACCTAAATTGATGCGAAAATTCCTGATGCGTGGTACGTTCGAGCTCAACCGTAAGGTAATCGCCACGACCAATCTCCGTATTTCTGATGGCTATAGGATACCAGGTTAAACCCAGGGCCCTTCTATCTGCGGCAGAAGTATTTTCGGTAAGTTTTAAGTACGACTGTAAATCTTCCTCACGCTCTATATCAAGCAAATGCTGAAGCTGTTTAAAATATTCTTTAGGCAAGGCTGGAATGGGTTTTATTGTTTAATTGTGCTATTGCTTGATTGTTTAATTGTTTACAGGCGATTGATTTGGCGATGGTTCATTGGTTATTGCCTACTAGGTTAATTGTTTAAACTGGTTAATTGGTTAACTGATATTATAATCGCCAATTTTGACCTATCGCCAGATCTGATCATTGCTATTTGAACATTGGTAATTGAACATTGGTTATTGCGATCCCCATTGCCCCCATCTACAAAACCAGCTCCTGGTGTAACCTCAATAATGTTTCTTCGGCATCTGTACAAAGCCCTGGGTGCACTTTAGAGCATTGTACTACCGTACTCCGGGTTGCGGTAAGCCACCTGAAACGCGAAGCCTGATCGTACTGACCAATTGGTCCGGATCCTTTTGCCGCAATGCTGATCCTTTCGAAAGCGCAAAGATTGGCTTTCAGCTCGTCTAAATCAATTTTAGGCGAAAAAGCGAGCATACGGATTTCATCTAAAGCAAAAATACTTTTTAAAAACTTCTGCCTGGCACAAAACAAAATAATGCCGACATTCATAAATTCTTCGCGTTCTACCCTGGGCATCACGCGGATCACAGCATACTCAAATAAGAACTTCTCTTGCATGTTGTGCTTCTTTTATCATATTATCGGCGTGTAATAACCTCGTGGTTAAAAAATGTGCGTAAGCTTTACGGTGCTCTGCTGTACTGTCGAAAATAGTTTCACCTTCCAGCCAGTTATCCGGAATTAAAGCAATTACGGCTTCAATTTTTTCAGGGGTTAGGATTTTTTTAAAGGCTTCGTTTACCTGTTCCAGTTCGGTAGCCCAGGGCAATAAAACATGGTCTTTAACCAGATAAAAAGGTTTAGCGGCCTGTTCTTCCCAGTTTTGCCACGAATGGTGGAAATATAAAGATGCACCATGATCAATTAACCAAAGCTCTTTGTGCCACACCAGCATATTGGTATTTCTGCAGGTGCGGTCCATGTTGGTTAAAAAGCAATCGAGCCACACAATTTGCGAGGCCAGTGTAGCATCTACTGTCGTTACAGTTGGATCGAAAGTTATCGCGCCCGACAAGTAATGCAGGGCGAGGTTTAACCCAACACTTGCTTTCAATAAATCCTGTATCTCTTCATCGGGTTCGGTACGACCAAAGGCTTCGTCTAAATTGGCAAACACCAGTTCGGGTACACGGAGGCCTAAAATCCTGGCGATTTCGCCGCCAATTAATTCGGCAATGAGCGCCCTCGGACCTTGCCCGGCACCTCTGAATTTCAGTACATATAAAAAGCTGTCGTCGGCCTCGGCTATGGCAGGCATAGAACCTCCTTCGCGCAGTGGCGTAACGTAGCGGGTTACATTTACTGTTCTTAATTGTAAATCGTTCATAAACACAGATAGAACGAATTTATTTAGGAAATGTAGCGTTCTAAACCAGCGGCAAATTTAACAGAATTAAAGCAATTATTCGGTCAAAGTTTAGTCAACCAGAAATGCCAAAGGTTTTCCGGCGGGTATTTTGAAGAAACAATGGTATTTAAAGTCTGACAGGCTAATCGTGCCCGAGGTATTGATTACCCAGAGGAGTCATCGCCGCAGACCATTGTACCGATTCGCGGTTAATTTTAATTAGTCCCATACTTTCTAATTCTTCGTAATCCTCTTCCATCCCGCCCAGAATAGAAGAACTCATCTGTTGATTGATTATTTCTAATAGAGAAATGATTTCTGATCTTTCCATAACAGTTAGCAATTAAATACAATTTGAATAACATAAATATACTCAAAATGTTTCCTGTTTAACTCAACTGCAGGCCATAAAAAAAGGTACTGTTATAAAAACCGAAATCACCTGCTTTGAAAAGATAGCTTACAAACATTTTGCTAAAGCGCTAAAAACTAAATGAATAGGTAAAATTACACTTTTAAAAAAAAATCATTTTAAGTGTAAGGCTGTAAACTTCTCTCCATTAAGTGCTTACAACATCAAAAATGCTAAATTTAGCTATTCAAGTATAATCTTAAAGTAAAAGAAATGTTAAAACGCTTGCAATTTTCTAAACTACTCCTATATTTGTCCTCGAGAGCGTTAATTTAGATACGGGTATATGGCTTAGGCTGTATGCCCGTTTTTTGTTCTTGCAGTTGAGGCATGTCTTACTACCTTATCTAAACAAATCCTTAACCATGGGCTGTATGCCTCAGGATTAAGATTAATATCTTCTTGTAACGATACCAAATCCATATATTTAAAATCTTCCACTTCTGCTTTATTAATCACCGGCAGTTCATCTGTCATTCCGAAAAAAACATGGTCTACTTCATGTTCAGTTAGGCCATTTTCAAATTCAGCCTTGTAGGTAAATTTAAACAGGTAACTGATATCACACTCCATCCCCATCTCTTCTTTAAGCCTTCTTTTTGCGGCATGCACATTGCTTTCGCCAATTTTAGGATGACTGCAACAGGTGTTGGTCCACAAACCTCCTGAATGGTATTTGCTTTTGGCCCTTTGCTGCAGGAGCAATTCGCGCTTGTAATTGAAAATAAAAACAGAAAAGGCACGGTGCAATGCCCCTTCTTCGTGCGCCTTCATCTTTTCCATCTGCCCCTTGGGCACATCATCACCATCTACCAATATAACGTGTTCTTCCATTTATATTACATTTAACTTATTCCTGATGATTGAATCAAACATCAAACCAACTTTACGTGTATTTGAAATTCTGATCCTTTCCGTCATGATTTTTTCGGCGCTTAGCCGTTTTATTTTACCAAAAAGCTTCTTATAATAGATGTAGGTTAAATAAACTCCATTGCGCGAACTTGCGGGTAAAAGCTTAATCCCTGAAAGCGCTGCAGCAAATTCTTCTTCTATTTCTGTTTCTATCTGCTGCTTTTGTGTGTCGCAAAACGCAGCCAGGTTAACATTCGGAAAATAATTGCGCTTTAATCCCTGGTGGTCGGCTTTTACATCCCGCAGAAAATTCACTTTCTGAAACGCCGAGCCCAATTTCATGGCATAGGGCTTTAATCTTTCATAGTCGGCATTGTTGCCATTGGTAAATACTTTGAGGCACATTAAACCTACCACTTCAGCCGATCCTAAAATGTATTCATTGTAAAGCTCGGCCGTATATTTGGTTTCTGAAAGATCCATTTCCATACTCTTCAGAAAAAGCACAATCAGTTCGTGATCTATTTTATATTGATTAACAACTTTTTGAAAAGAGTTTAAAATCGGATTTAAACTAATACCCAGGTTAATTGCTTCAAAAGTATCGTGTTTAAATTTATCGAGCAGAAATTTTTTATCGTAATGGTGAAAAGTGTCTACTATTTCATCGGCCAGACGCACAAAACCGTATATGGCATGAACCGGCAGCCGCAAATCTTTCCCAAGCATGTAAATGCCGAAAGAAAAGCTGGTGCTGTATCTTTTAGTGGTTAGCCGGCTGCAATCGGCAGATAGTTGATCAAAAATTTCTTTCATACAGGGATTGGAACTGGATTGATTGTTCAAATTCTTCAAGTGTTTTAAACCGGTTAATGTGACTCATGTTTTTCAGCTTATCAATCATTTGGTTGTTTCCGGCAAGGTGGATCTGGGCTGATGCACAAATAGCCGATAACTGATTGATGTATAACTGGTTTTTTATAGCTGATTGTGTTTTCACCATAAAAAGCAATACATGATCAACATTTAAAGCAGGATACACTTTAGCAATAGCATCTAAGGGTACTTTACTCCCTAAAAAAATAACTTCCTGGTGGTAAATCCGCAACAGGTAACTGGCAAAAAGTAAGCCGATATCGTGGTCTTCGCATTCAGGTAAAAAAAGGAGCCATTTAGGGCCTTTTCCTTGCTGAACAGGAAGGTTATCAATATGCGCAAATATCTTCTGGCGGATAATGTTCGATAAAAAATGCTCGTGTGCCGGACAAATGTCGTCTTTACGCCACATTAATCCCAACCTTACCAGCAAAGGATAAATAACCTTGCGGTAACAGGCCGAAAGCCCTAAAGTATCAATGCATTCGGCCAACAGCCGGTTAAAAGCAAATTCATCAAAGGCTATGCCGTGTCGTACCAATTGCGAAACAGTATATTCACTGTATTCATCCTCAGTTACATGGCCCAGTTCCTGATCCAGCAACTGGTTCATTTCATTATCAGAGAATGAGCAGATTTTAGAGATTTTGAGCCCGCTTTTAACTAAGCTTACAATATTCAGCAGTCTTCTTAACTGGTTATCATCGTATAAGCGGGTGTTCCCCTGCGAGCGGGCCGGACTTAATGCGCCATAACGCCGCTCCCAAATCCTGATGGTATGCGCATAGATGCCCGAAAGCTGTTCCAGATCTGAAATTGAATAAGTCATTATTTTGTTCAAATATATTGGTTAAAATTTAAACAAAAAGTAATTCCGTATTTATTTTTATCGTATGCAAAAGCCAACGGGTAAACCCATGCAGTTAAAAAAAGTAAAAAGAGCGGAAAAATATTAGAAACCTGATGTCGGAGAATATAAGCCTGGCTTATTTAAAGGCTTTTTCGGTAAGCAACACACCTTTTTCGCCATTTCCGGTTTCGATGGTATGTACATGTTTATAAGAATGGCTAAACAAATCGTAACCGTGTTCCATTTGCTTAATAGACACAGCACTTAAAGGATATTTAAAATTGGTTTGCATACAAAGCAGGTTATTATTGGCCAATAACAAGAAGTCGCAATCGTAACCTTTTTCCTGTAATTCTATAACCTTTTTGGTAATTGATACATTTAACCGGTTGGTGGTACGGATTTTATTTTTCATGGGATATTGTGTTTAGGTAAATTCCGGGATGATAATTTCGCTTAATAAATATATCTATAAATTATTACGATTCAAAATACAATATATTGTTTTACAAGCAATTAAATCTCACACCTGTGTGTTTTATAGTCCCCGGATATTAGCTTTAGGCCACTACACACCAACATTTTTAATTTAAAAAAAGCAGGTATCATATTTATTACATAAAGTGTTAAAAAAAGTTACCCCGCAAAAATTAATTTCTGAAATTAAAATGCATGCTATAAATTAGCTTTACTAACACACACGCACTTAATGAAACTAACATGTATCGTAATTGATGACGATATTCATGCCGTTAATGGCATTGTATCTTACATCAATTCGCTGGCCAACATCCAGCTTATCAAATCATATACCGATCCCTTGCTGGCTTTAAATGAAATTACAGCCGGAGATGCGGTCGACATTATCTTTATGGATGTTGACATGCCCCTTATTTCTGGTCTTGAACTTGCCAAAGTGATCAGGCATAAAACCGACAAGCTGATCTTCACCACGTCGCATTCTAAATACGCTTACGAAGCTTTCGAAATGTACGCCAGTGCCTACCTGCTAAAACCTTATACCTTCGCGCGTTTTGCCGAAACCATTAATATTTTGTACCCGAAAAGGCCAGCAACTCCCCAAACAAGTCTTAAGCAAGAAGACGATTACTTCTTTGTAAGGAATAAAAACGACAACAATAACCTCATAAAAGTGAGGTATCCGGATATCGTTGCGGTTGAAAGTCTTCAGAATTATGTCAGAATTTTTACATTAAACGAAACCATTGTTGCCTATATCGCCTTGTCTGAGATTAAAGTTATCCTGTTAAACTACCCCAATTTTGCACAGGCGCACCGCTCTTTTATTATTGCGAAAAACTACATAGAAAAGGTTGAAGGCCATACTTTAAAGATGATCAATAACCTGACCATCAACATCGGCAGCAGTTATCGCGATAGCATTCAGGATTACATCCGGGAAAAAACCATTAAAACAAACCGGTCTTAACGTTAATTTTTTGTTATTTTCGTATCACCAATTCATCAGCTACTTTGCTTGTTGAATGGTAATGTATTTGCCGTTTCCGAATTTACGAGCCGTCTAACCTTATGAGCATAACAAAACAAAGCACAAAAAAATGGCCTGTTTTAAACTGGATAGCCAGTAAAAAACTCCACCTGATTATCTGGGTCATCTTTATTTTTTACGAAGCCATTATTGTAGGCCTGATTAATGGAAAATTTGGTCGTTTAACCCCCTATGTTTTATACTATGCGCTCAACATTACCACCTTTTATGTACATGCGCACCTTATTTTAAGCGTAAGCCTTCGCAACCCCAGGCAAACTGCATGGAAATTACCGCTTTTGCTGTTCGCCGAAATTGCCGCTTATTTTTGTATTTCCATTTGCCTCGATTATATCATTATTAACTATACTGCTTATACCGGATCAAGAAAAATTACGCTCGATCTGATCTATTTCTCTGCTCCTTTATACCGCTGTGTTTATTTCATGTGCTTTTCTACCGGTTATTATTTCCTGATCAGGTATATTAAAGAACGAAAGAAAACAGAAGAGCTAGAAAAACAACGTCTAAACAACCTTATTCAACTGGCAAAATCAGAAAATGCCTTTTTAAAAGCCCAGATACAGCCGCACCTGTTGTTTAATACTCTGGATTTTATTTACCAGCACGCCCGCGAATCGTCGCCCATTGCCGCAGAAACCATCCTTTCCCTTTCAGAAATGATGCGCTATTCGGTAGACAATAACAAAGACAAAGATTTTGTGTTGCTGGCTGAAGAAATTAACCAGGTAGAAAACCTGATCAACCTGCATCAGTTACGGCAAAATCATGGCATAAGTTTACGCTTTTGGTATGATGATGAAATCCGCAGGATTAAAATTATCCCCATGGTGCTGATTACCCTGGCCGAAAACATGTTTAAGCATGGCGAGCTATTAAAACCGGCCTACCCTGCCGAAATAAGTATTAAAGCAGAGCAGGGTAAGCTCATTATTGAAACTGCAAACCTGATTAAAGAAGTTAAGGATCATTCGGGCTTACAAGCCGGATTGGAAAACATAAAAAAGCGTTTGGCTTACGCTTACGGACGGGACGCAACTTTCGATTATACTGCAGATGCTGACAATTATTTCAGGGTAATATTATCGGTTACAATAAAAAAAGACAATCAGCTTTAGTATTTTTATCCGCAATTTCTGCAAATCGCTATAATTTAAGCAGAGAAGATCATTTCCCTTGCCGATTAGATAAAAATCATTCAGGAATGTTAATTTTTTCCATTTTAATAACTGAAGTTGTAATTTGCAGCATCTAAACCTATCTAAAATGTCAATCAGTTGTATCGCTATCGACGATGATCCCCATTCATTAGAGAATCTGATAGCCTATATGGATAAGCTCCCTGACCTAAAGCTTATTCAAACTTTCACCGAACCCACTCAGGCCCTGGCAGAAATTTCTGCTTCCAATCCTGTTGATATTATATTTCTGGATGTAGAAATGCCTTCCCTTTCGGGTATTGAACTGGCTGGTTTGCTCAGGCAAAAAACAAAACATCTTGTTTTTACCACTGCTCACGCCCGCTATGCTATAGATGCCTTTAAAGTAGATGCAGATGCTTACCTGCTCAAGCCCTATTCTATTTTGCATTTTACCAAAACCATAAACAACCTATATCCTACCGGTAAAAAAGAGGTCAACCCTTTCTCTATTTTTGAAGAAAATTTCTTCTACATTCCGTTGCAAGGTGATGATGGTAACCTGATTAGAATCAATCTGAACGACCTTATTGCAGTAGAGGATATTGAACATGACGTACAGTTCAAAACAACTGTAAGCACTTTTTTAAGCTCGAGGTCTAATTTCACCAAAATGCTTAACATGCTTAAAAAGCATTCGGCATTTATTCAGATAAGCCCGACCGTTATTATTGCCAAACAGCATATTAAAAGTGTACTGGGCGATAGCATACTTTTATCTAACGAAGCCATGTACACTGTTTTTGATGCTTATAAAGATCAGTTTGCAAGATTTGTTAAAAGCAATCAATCTGGCGAAAATCCTGGGCCACGTACCTTATAGTATTCTGAATTTCCGAGCGCATCTCTTCCAAATTTCATTTTCTTCAAAACATTATTGTGCAAGATTTGTATTAGGATAGTCTATTTAATAATAATTGATTATCTGTTTTGAAAAAAGTATTGGTTGTGGATGATGATCCAGATGTATTAGATGTAGTGCAAGAGATATTAGAAACCGAAAATTATAAAGTTTATCCGCTCTTATCTCCACGTTTTATTTTTAAAGCCGTTAGAGACTTTAACCCGGATCTGATTATTCTGGATATTATGTTAAACGGAATGGATGGGCGCGCTGTGTTTAAACAGTTAAGGCTAAACAGCGAAAGCAATAACATACCGGTTATGCTTACATCGGGAAGATTTGACGAAAATTATGTTGTATCGCAAAGCTATCATCCTGACGATTACTTACAGAAGCCATTTACAATAAACAGTTTGTTACAGAAAGTAGGCACCCTGACCGAAAACTAAAGAACCAGATATGAATTTAAGATTGTTAACCGCAGGCATTTTGCTATGCACGGCAGTATCAACCCAGGTAAAAGCACAAAGCAGGCCAGATAAGCTGTACTCCATGAGTGGTATAGGCCTGGCTTTCCCGGTAGGTGAAACTGCCGATTATTTTAAACCCAAATTTTCTACTTCGCTTGGGCTAAATTTAGGCCTGGGCGATGGCGGATTATTTCTTTACCCGAAAGTGAGTTTACATGCCTTTGCCTATAACCAGATTACCCCCGATGCCGGTTATACCTACACTTTGCAAAAAGGAAGGTCGACCACCTACCTGTTAAATGTAGCCCTGGGTTACCGTAAAATTGTAAATAAATGGGCCTTTTATGGCTTTGCGGGTGCCGGAGGTGGAATTATACTTACTCCGCAGGCAGGCGTTAACGCAGCTACGCTACAGGTTACGCAATCCAACAAATCGAATGGTTTGGGTATTGCCGAAGCTGGCGCTGGTATTGAATACAACCTCGGAGGGGCCAATTTATTTGTAGAAACCAGTTATATGTATGGTTTTGGTAAAATACAAAACCGCGTTTTTAACACTGTGCCGATTACCCTGGGCATTAAACCCAATTTAAGCAAATTGCTGAGCAAACTGTAGTGGCGCATACATACAAAATACTGCAGCGGTTACGTTAAATAGGTAACCGCTTTTTTTATGCTAAAGAAATAATCAAAATTATTTTTATACTAATTATTTTAGCATAAATTTGTAGTCAAAATTTATTTCATGTTATACGCAGTTGTAGATATCGAAACCACTGGCGGTCATGCCTCAGCAAATGGCATTACCGAAGTTGCCATTAATATTCACGATGGTAATGAAATAATAGAATCGTATACTACCCTCATTAACCCAGGAATAGCTATTCCGGCACATATTACAGCACTTACGGGTATAGATGATGCCATGTTGGAAGATGCACCTGTTTTTGACGATGTGGCCTTGCAAATATACCAGCTGTTACACGATAAGGTTTTTGTAGCGCACAATGTTAATTTCGATTATTCCTTTTTAAAGCACCATCTGGCAGCCGCAGGTTACGATTTGCAATGCACTAAGCTATGTACGGTAAGGTTGAGCAGAAAATTATTACCGGGTAAAGCATCCTATAGTTTAGGCAAACTTTGTACGGCACTCGAAATCCCGATATACAACCGGCACAGGGCTGCAGGCGATGCAGATGCAACGAGTATTCTTTTTAACCTGCTGTTAAGCGCTGATGATAACGGCGTTATTGCAGAAATGCTTAAAAAAACTTCGAAAGAACAGACTTTACCACCTCACCTGGATAAGGCTTCTATTTTAAGATTGCCCAACCAGCCCGGCGTTTATTACTTTAAAGATAGCAAAGGCAAAATTGTATACGTTGGAAAGGCAAAAAACCTTAAAAAAAGGGTAACCAGTCATTTTACAGGCAATAATGCCAACCGGCAGCGTCAGGATTTTTTGCGCACCATACACCATGTTGATTTTGTGGTATGTGGTACCGAATTAATGGCTTTAATTTTAGAAGCCAATGAAATTAAACGCCTTTGGCCAGAAAATAACCGCGCCATGAAACGCTACGAACACAAATACGATTTGTATGTATTCGAAGATCAGAACGGCTACCTGCGTTTGGCCATTGATAAGCATAAAAAGAATAACCGTGCCTTTCAGAGCTTTAACAACCTGTTAGAAGGTTATAACTTTTTAAACCAGCTGGTAGATAAGTACCAGCTTTGCGCCAGGCTCTGCTACCTGCAAAAAACAGCAACCAAATGTTATGCGCACGAAAACGGGCAATGTTTCGGGGCTTGCAGTGGCATAGAAACCGTTACGGTTTACAACAAAAAGTTGAATGCGGCACTGGCAGATATACAAAAACAGCAGCCAAGCTTTGCACTGGTTGATGAAGGCCGGGCTGACAATGAGTTTAGCTGCCTGGTAGTTGAAAATGGTCAGTTTTACGGCATGGGTTATTTTACCGATACCAAATATCTTTCAGATGGCTTAGCGCCAATTAAAAATGATTTGTCTACTTACCAATCAAACAGTTACATCTTAAATCTTATTTTAAGCCACGCCGAGCAGTTTCCGCAGAAATTGTATAAATTGTAGTTCAAAAACCTACTGTTATGGATATTTCAACCTTCCGGGCACATTGCCTTTCATTTGATGAAGCTGTTGAAATGCCCCATTTCGATAAAACTTCTTTCAGGGTAAACAAAAAGATATTTGCCACGCTTGATCTTCAGCACAGCAAGGCCACCTTTAAATTATCAGCAATCGACCAATCTGTTTTCTGCGATTTTAAGCCTGACAAAATAAAACCTGCAAACGGGGCCTGGGGCAAACAAGGCTGGACTATTTTTGAAATCACAGAGCTTGCAGATGAAATGCTGATGGATGCGCTAACCCTTTCCTATGGTAACGTGGCACCGCCAAAACTGACAGCCAAATACAGCAAAGATTAATCTTATTCAGTAATGTACCTCAATTACTTAGATTCAAAAATCTAATATAAAAATGAAATAAAATTTGCGTAAGCGATTACTTACGTTTATATTTGTAAGCAATCACTTACATAATTATGAGAAGAGACGTATTTCAGGCCATTGCCGACCCTACCCGCCGCGAAATTATTGGCCTCATTGCGCATAAAACTTTAAACCTGAATGCCATTGCCGAAAACTTTGAGATGAGCAGGCCCGCTATTTCACAACACATTAAAATTTTAACAGAATGCGGTTTAGTTGAAATGAAACAACAAGGTCGCGACAGGTATTGCTATATCCAGTTTCAAAAACTGGCAGAAGTGGCACAATGGATAGAGCAATACCGTTCTTTCTGGACAGGAAAATTAGATGCCTTAGCCCTTCACCTTTCCAAAGATCAGCAAACAGAACAACAATAAATTTATACTAAAACCAAAATAAAGATGGAAAACGAACCAGTTATTGTAGAACGGGTGTACAATGCCCCTATCGGAAAAGTATGGAAAGCATTAACCGATAATAATGAAATTAAGCAATGGTATTTTCAGTTGGCCGATTTTAAACCAGAAGTTGGCTTTAAATTCGAATTTACCGGCGGGCCGGATGACGGTCCTCAATACCTGCATTTATGGGAAATAACCGAGATTGTTGAGGGTAAAAAACTGGCCTATACCTGGCGGTACGACGGTTACCCTGGAAACTCTGTAGTAAGCTGGGAGTTATTTGAGCAAGGCGATAAAACCCTATTAAAACTAACACATACAGGTTTAGAAAGCTTTGCCAATAACGGATCTGATTTTGCTAAAACAAGTTTCAATGGAGGCTGGAACTATTTTGTTAACGATGCGCTTAAAAATTACCTTGAGCCGGCTGCTTAACAAATTGCTAATTTACCGGGCACGAATAACGCGCCCGGTATCTAATTAAATCTCTTCTAAAGCTTGTTTTATAGCCCCATAAATATAATCCAGATCGGCATTGCTTATCACATAAGGCGGCAAAATATAAATGATATTGCCCAAAGGCCTCAATATAATGCCTTTATCTAAAAAGTAAGCATACAATAAGTTGCGCAGGTTACTTAAATAAGAAGTTTCGTTACCGGTTTCCCACTCAATAGCAATAATAGTCCCCGTTTGTCTAACCGCTTTAACCTTAGCATGTGCCTTTATTTCCTGTAAAAACACGGCGTGCTTAGCTTCTACCCTTTTAATGTTGGCTAGGGTTTCTTCCTGTAATAAGATATCTAAACTAGCCAGCGAAGCCACACAGGCAATCGGGTTTGCTGTAAATGAATGTCCGTGATAAAGCGTCTTCAGTTTATCTTCGCTTAAAAAGGCTTCAAATATTTCGTCGGTACATGTAGTGACTCCCAAAGGCATAGTGCCTCCAGTTAAACCTTTACTTAAACAAATAATGTCAGGTTTATTGCTTAATTTCTCGCAGGCAAAATAAGTTCCTGTCCGGCCAAAACCTGTCATTACCTCATCGGCAATAATTAAAATGCCGGCTTTTCGGCAGGCTACTATCAGTTCGTCAAGATATTTGGCTTCATACATCAACATACCACCTGAGCCTAAAATAAGTGGTTCGAAGATAAAACACGCAGTATCTGTTAAATTTGAAATATAAGATGTGAGATCAGAGATATTGTCTTTGTTTGGGAGGTCGATAAAATCTACATCGAAAAGCAAACTGTTAAAGGCATCGGTAAAAATACTGCGCCCACTAACAGACATGGCTCCAAAAGTATCGCCATGGTAAGCATTTTTGAAGGCCAGGATGCGTGTTTTAGGTTTTCCTTTATTATCCCAGTACTGCAGGCACATTTTCAGCGCCACTTCTACCGCTGTCGATCCATTATCGGTATAAAAAACCTTATCCTGTTTACCCGGTAAGATGGGTAACAATCTTTCTGCCAGTAAAACAGCCGGCTCGTGGGTAAAACCCGCAAAAATAACGTGCTCGAGCATATTCAGTTGTTCAGCAACCTTTTGGGCAATATAAGGATGTGCATGGCCATGGATATTTACCCACCATGAAGAAACAGCATCGATATACTTTTTACCATTTTCGTCGAAAACATAAACGCCCTCGCCCCGCACAATTGGAATATGCGGCAAAGCATTTTTCATTTGCGTATAGGGATGCCAGATTACTTTTTTATCGCGCTCAGCTAAGTTAAGTTTGGAGTTTGGAGTTTGAAGTTTGGAAGTATCAGACATAAAAATTTACAATTTAACTGAATAATGATCTTTTAAAAGCTGCGCTACGGTTTTATCGGTTTTAAAAGTGATTTCATCGATAGCCAGATCCTCAACTTTAACCCACCTGAAAGCTTGCAAAATCTCGCCCTCACCATCGAAATCGTAAATTTTATCTTTAAAAGCCAGTTTCAGAGGTGCTTTTTCTTTAACCAGATAATACACGCTGATTACCTGACTATCGTTAAAGGATGATTTTTCGTAAAAATCGGTGGTGTAAAAATGCGATAAAACATCAATTTCAGCTTCACATTCTTCCACAAATTCGCGCTTCAATCCATCAATAAGACCTTCGCCTAATTCTAAACCGCCACCAGGAAATTTACTAAAACGGAAACCGTATTCTTCTTCATCACTTACCAAAACTTCGTTATTCTGGTTAATTAAGAGTCCGTATACACGAACATTAAAGTAGCTCATTTTCGAAATGCTTTTTATTTTTGATTACAATTTCTGGTGTCCACACAATTTCTTTTCTAAATGCCTCCGATCGTACAGGGCATTCGCTCATGTGGCAATAATGACAACACTCGGGCAAACAAGGATCGGCATGAATAAACAACTCCGCCTTGCGTACCCCATTCGAATTAATGAGTTCATCTATCTGTGAAATTTCGCGATGTACTTTATTTAAATCGAAATAATAAGGTAAAGTTACGTGGCAATCAATATGAAACTCCGGGCCATATTGTTGTGTACGCAGATTGTGTACATCAATCCATGGGTTATGTCGGTTTTTCTGCAATACTTCTACCACCTCTTCTACCAGGGTAAAATCGCTTTCATCCATTAAACCACCCACCGAACCCCGGGTAAGTTTATAACCCGAATAAACGATATAAAAGCCTACCAGCACAGAAAGTAAACTATCCAGCCAAATAATATTTGTCAGCTGGATCAGGATCAGCCCGACCACAATGGCCACACTGGTATAAGTATCGGTTAGCAAATGTTTTCCATCAGCCTGTAAGGTAATCGAATGCTGATCTTTCCCTACATTAATCAGGTACAAGCCCACTATCATGTTAATCAGCCCTGTAATCCCGATAATCAGCGTTCCTTCAAGCAATTGCCCTACTGCATGGGGATAAATGAGGTTGTATGATGATTTGAAAATAATGATCACTCCGGCGATCAGAATCAATATCCCCTCTACAAAAGCTGAGAAAAACTCTACTTTCCCATGTCCGTAAGGATGGTTTTCATCGCGTGGCTGGGTACTGAGGTAAATGCTGTAAAAAGCAAAGCTTCCGGCAATTACGTTTACAATACTCTCTGCTGCATCAGTTAAAATGGAGTTAGAACCTGTAATAAAATAAGCCGTAAACTTGGCCAGCATTAATAAAATGCTTACTACCAACGACAGTATGATTGCTCTTTTCTTTACCGACACAGTGCTTTTTTGTACAAAAATACGCTTATCGCATAAATTAAATGAGAAAAATATCGGTTTTTTAGTGCAGAATAATATTTGGTTTATATATTTGCGCTCAAAGTAATTAACCATGAGCACCTTATCGAAAAGAATCAACAGCCTGTCAGAATCTGCAACCCTTAAAATGACCAAACTTGGCCGCGAACTAGCGTCAAAGGGCATTAATGTAATCAGTTTAAGTGTTGGTGAACCCGATTTTAATACGCCAGACCATGTAAAAAATGCGGCTAAAAAAGCATTAGACGAAAATTATACACGCTACTCGCCGGTACCGGGATATCCTGACCTGCGCCAGGCGATCGTAAATAAACTTAAAACAGAAAACAATTTAGATTACGATATTTCTCAAATCGTGGTTTCAACAGGTGCCAAACAATCGTTATCAAACGTAATTTTAACCTTAATTGATCCTGATGATGAGGTAATTATTCCAACTCCTTACTGGGTTTCTTACTCAGAAATGGTTACACTTGCCGAAGGAAAGTCTGTTTTTATCGATACCGACATTGAAAGCAATTTCAAAATTACCCCTGCACAGTTAGAGGCAGCCATTACCCCAAAAAGTAAATTATTTATGTTCTCTTCGCCATGTAACCCTACAGGTTCGGTTTACAGCAAAGAAGAACTGGCAGCTTTAGTAGCGGTTTTCGAAAAACACCCTAATATTTACATCCTTTCTGATGAGATTTACGAACACATCAACTTTGTAGATAAACACGAATCAATTGCCCAGTTCGACAGCATTAAAGACCGCGTAATTATTGTAAACGGTTTTTCTAAAGCTTTCGCCATGACTGGTTGGAGACTAGGTTACATTGCCGCTAACAAAGAAATTGCTGCAGCTAACGATAAATTACAGGGCCAGACTACTTCAGGTACCTGCTCTATTGCACAACGTGCAGGTATCGTGGCTTACGAGCAAGGTTTAGAAAGTGTTTTGGTAATGAAAGAAGCTTTTTTACGCAGAAGAGAATTGGTGTACAACTTGTTGAACGAAATTCCGGGTGTAAAAACCAACCTTCCTGATGGTGCTTTCTACTTCTTCCCAGAAATCAGCTCATTCTTCGGTAAAAAAGATGCTGATGGCAACGTAATCAAAGATTCGGCTGATTTAGCTTTATATTTATTAAACGTAGGTCACGTAGCAACCGTAGGTGGCGATTCATTCGGTAACAACAACTACATCCGCTTATCTTATGCTGCATCAGACGAGAGTTTAGTTGAAGCATTAAGAAGAATTAAGGAAGCTTTAGGCAAATTAGCTTAATCACTTGACAATTTTCAGTTAACAGTTAGCAATTTTCAGTTAACAGTTAGCAATTTTCAGTTAACTATATAATAATAAACCCCTCGTTAATTCAGTTTTAACGAGGGGTTTTATCTTTTCGTCATCTCGACCGAAATGTAATGGAGTGGAGAGATCTGTCTCCAGGCATATTTATTTTGTGGTTGGTGTCACACCGACCACAAAAAGTGATCCCTATAACTTAGCTATATTTTATACTTTGAAAATGAAAGTCAGTATTTCATGGCTGCATCAGTCCTTCTTTCCGTTTCAAGTCCTCGCTCGTACCTCACTCCGGGCTTTCCACTTCTATAAGGTTTATTTAACCAGGGTAACTACATCCTAATGCCCCATCAAACTGCAAACTACCAACTGTAAATTGATAACTGCCAACTGAACTAGCTCCTGATCGCCTCTACCGGATCTAATCGCGAAGCAGAGTAAGCTGGCCAGAATCCCGAAATTGTACCAATAATGATCGAAATTCCAATACCTAAAGCAATATTATTTAAGCCCAATATAATATGGAAATCGGTAGCAGCACCAATGCCCAGTGCAAACAGGTACACCAGCAACAGCCCCAGTAATCCGCCCAGAATACAAAGTGAAATCGATTCAAATATAAATTGTAGTAAAATGAAATAATTTTTAGCGCCTAGTGATTTTTGGATACCGATAATATTGGTACGCTCCTTAACCGAAACAAACATGATATTGGCAATACTAAAGCCACCCACCAGAATAGAGAAGCCTCCAATTACCCATCCGGCAATATTAACCATCTTAAACATCGAATCTAACTGGTTAGATAAGATGGTAGTTTTATTTAAGGCAAAATCTTCTTCCTGGCCTGGTCTGATGCGGTGAATTGAGCGCATTAAACCTCTCAGTTCGCTCTCTACCTCTTCTAAACTTACGTTATCGTTACCGCGAACAGTAATTTGCGGTCCGTAGCGTTCGCTCTGGATATCAAGCACACCTTTGGCAAAATTTATAGGGATATTTACATTCTTATCGAGCGATGTACCCAGCATATCTTCACCTTCTTTCTTGAAAACACCTACAACAGTGAGCCTTCTGCCTAAAATCTGTACCTGCTTCCCTACCGCTTTATCACCGCTAAAAAGACCGTCGGCAATATCAGAACCTAAAATACAAACCGGCGAACCGTTTTTACTTTCGTTTTCGGTAAAGTAACGGCCATCTTGCAGCTCAAAATTCCAGGTTTTATTAAAATCGTGGGAAGCGGCCCAAACCGAAATTCCTTCAACCGAACTGCTCCGGTATTTAATGGTACGGTCGTTGGTCGATATTTCGAAGGTTACACCTTGTGCATTTTCAATCCTTTCGCGCAGCGTTTCAAAATCGCGTATAGAAGGCTGAGGGCGGTTCATGTACTTCCACCAGGGGTAGCCATCACCAAATATCCAGGGCCATTTTTGTACATAAATGGTATTCGAACCCAGTTTATCAACGCTCGACTGCAGTTTACCGCGGAAGGTATCTACAGCAGAAAACACCGCAATAATGGTAAAAATACCAATGGTTATAGCCAAAAGCGATAACATGGTACGCAATTTATTCTGGCGCAACGCATCAAATGCAAAACGGAAACTCTCGCCTATTAGCCTAAAGATTATCATAATTAGTGGTTAGATGCAAAGCCTGTTAAAAGGTTACAGCATATCTTCAAAACTAATTAATTTTTGTGGCTAGCGCGTATTTACAGGCTGTATAATTTAACTTAAAATGAAGTAAAACATAATATAATCAAATGCGGTTGATAAAATACCGAAAAGAAAAATTAAATTCGTATTTTTGCACCTCAAAAAATTCATCAGGAATGAAATTATCACAATTCAAATTTAACTTACCTGAATCATTGGTAGCCAATAATCCGGCTGAAGAACGCGACGAAGCTCGCCTAATGGTTTTACACAAAGACAGCGGTAAAATTGAACATAAAATTTTCAAAGACGTTTTAGGTTATTTCGACGACAAAGACGTTATGATATTAAACAACACTAAAGTTTTCCCTGCCCGTTTATACGGCAACAAAGAGAAAACAGGTGCTACTATTGAAGTTTTCTTATTACGTGAATTAAATAAAGAGTTGCGTTTATGGGATGTTTTGGTTGATCCGGCCCGTAAAATCCGTGTAGGTAATAAATTATACTTTGGCGACGACGATTTGTTAGTGGCTGAAGTGGTAGATAACACGACCTCACGTGGACGTACCATCCGTTTCTTATTTGAAGGTAGCGACGAAGAGTTTAGAAAAAACGTTGAAATTTTAGGCGAAACACCACTTCCTAAATACATTAAACGTAAAGCTACGGCTGAAGATAAAGAGCGTTACCAAACCATTTTTGCTAAACACGAAGGTGCTGTTGCTGCTCCTACTGCAGGTTTACACTTTAGCCGCGAGCTAATGAAACGCCTTGAGCTTAAAGGTGTTGATTTTGCTGAAGTAACTTTACATGTGGGTTTAGGAACTTTCAGAACGGTTGAGGTTGAAGATTTAACCAAACACAAAATGGATTCTGAGCAGTTTATTATCGAGCAAAAAGATGCGAACATTGTAAACAGGGCTTTAGAAAACAAAAAAAGAATCTGTGCGGTAGGTACCACTTCAATGCGTGCTATCGAATCGGCCGTTTCTGCCAACAGAACCTTAAAAGCAGCTAACGACTGGACCAGTAAGTTTATCTTCCCTCCATACGATTTCAGCATTGCAAACTCCATGATTACCAACTTCCACACCCCTGAATCTACTTTATTGATGATGGTAAGTGCATTTGGTGGTTACGAAAACGTAATGAATGCCTACGAGGTTGCAGTTAAAGAAAAATATAAATTTTATAGCTACGGCGATGCCATGCTAATTATATAAGTTTTGCGGTTGGCGTTTGGCGATTTAGCGCTAAACGCCAAACCCTAAACGCACAACTATGAAATACTACGCTATAATTGTAGCAGGCGGTTCTGGCAATCGGATGCAAACAGAAACCCCAAAACAATTTCTACTACTCAAAAACCTCCCGGTTTTAATGCATACCATAAAAGCTTTTGCACAAAGCGAATCTCAACCCAAAATTTTACTGGTTTTAAATAAAGAACAACAAGCTTATTGGCAACGGCTGTGCGATGAATTTAATTTCCGTGTTCCTCATCAGGTTATTGATGGCGGTACGGAGCGCTTCCATTCAGTTAAAAATGCGGTTTATAGCATAGAAGAGGATAGTCTTGTTGCCATTCATGATGCCGTACGCCCACTGGTTTCGAAAAAGCTTATCGATAGTTGTTATCAGGCGGCTGCCCTGCAGGGTAATGTTATTGCAGCTGTACAATCGAGTGATAGCGTGCGCCAGTTTAAAAATGGAAAAACATCGGCTTTAAAACGTGATGAAATCTACCTGGTGCAAACACCTCAAACTTTTAGTATTAATGTGCTTAAAGAAGCTTATAACCAGGAATTCGACAATCATTTTACGGATGATGCCAGCGTAGTCGAATCAATAGGTTACAACATTAATATTATTGAAGGCGAACGCAGTAATCTTAAAATCACCTACCCGATTGATCTTGAGCTGGCTGAGTTGCTGCTTAAGCATTAATTTATTGAAAAAGGAGTTTCAAAATCGAAACTCCTTTTTTATTATCCAACTGTTTTAAGGCGTACTTAAAAGAAGTGAATAACGGATTGATATATTTTATGCTGCCCTGCCAATAATTTTAAGCAGAATGGCAATCACTGCGATAACCAATAAAACGTGGATTATACCGCCAACATCGCCGAAGCCGTGAAATATAAATCCGATGACCCAAAGTATTACCAATACTACTGCGACTAAATACAATAAATTTCCCATAGTGTTAATTTTTTAGTAATGTAAATTATTGCAGTATTAACACCCGATTTTTAACTTTTGTTTAAGAATTGTAAAGATTAATTTGATTTTGCGATAATTTTCAGACAAATCCGGGAGGGGAAAGACGGATTAGATCGCATAATCTGAGCAGATAATATCAAATTATTTCCCCGCAGATTTAAGATAATAAACGCAGATTTATTTATGACAGGCCTTCATCTGCGCACTCCGCGTAATCAGCGGGAAATAAAGCGCCAATCACTCTCCTACTGATTTAAGAAGATAAACACAGAACAGATAAGCGGTCTTAGATACATTTTTTTAGGCATAAAAAAACCTCCCATTTTTGCTGGAAGGTTCCTTATTTTCATGTTAGTATTCGTCCTCATTAAAGAAGAAATCTTCTTTAGTTGGATAATCTGGCCAGATTTCCTCAATCGTTTCATAAGGCTCGCCATCATCTTCTAATGCCTGTAAGTTTTCAATAACTTCTACCGGGGCACCAGAGCGGATACCGTAATCAATTAATTCGTCTTTAGTTGCAGGCCATGGAGCGTCTTCCAGGTGCGATGCTAATTCTAATGTCCAATACATATCATCAATTCAATTAAATTCGTATTCCTTTATTATGCGCAAAGTATATTAAAATTTCTGAGCAAAACAAACTTATTTTTCAACTATCAAACCCGCGGAATCCAAATGTTTTCTTCCGCCTTGAAATCCATCGTCAGTTTTCGTGCCAAAACAAACAAATAATCACTTAAACGGTTCAGATAAATCGTTACCCGCTCATCTACAAAGCTATTTTCTGCAAGCGCTACAGCAAGCCGCTCTGCCCTTCTGCATACACATCTGGCCAGATGACAGTAAGAAACTACAGTATTTCCGCCAGGCAGCACAAAATGCTTTAAAGCAGGCAATAATTCATTCATTTCGTCCATCTCCTTTTCAAGCAGGTTAATATCCGCATCGTGCAAATCAGGAATTTTCATTTTAGATTTCTCCGGATCGGCAGCCAATGATGCACCAACCGTAAATAAACGATCCTGAATTTCTTTCAGCAACTGTTTGTAATGCGGATTAATATCCTGGCACATAATTAAACCAATGTACGAATTAAGCTCATCAACGGTTCCGTAAGTTTCGATACGGTGATGGAATTTAGGAACGCGGGTACCACCAATAAGTGAGGTTTGTCCTCCATCTCCCGTTTTGGTGTAGATTTTCATATGAAAAGGTTTAAGGTATGAGGTTTAAGGTTTAGGGTTTAAAGCCTTATACCCTATGCCTTACACCCTTAACCTCTATTTATTTTGCAAAGATTTAAGAATAGTGCTACAAAACCTTAAGCCCTATGCCTTACACCTTCAGCCTTAGTTAATTTTCTCCCAATCGCTGCCACTTTCTTTCAAAGCCTGCAGGCGTGGCGAAACATTTTTTACTTCGGTATTTAAATAATCGTTTTCGATCAATCCGTCGCGCATACGCACAATCCGGTGTGCATGTTGGGCAATATCCTCTTCGTGTGTTACCAGGATGATGGTATTGCCTTTGCTATGGATTTCTTCTAACAAGCCCATAATTTCGATCGAAGTTTTGGTATCTAAGTTACCGGTTGGCTCATCGGCAAGAATAATAGATGGGTCGTTAATCAATGCCCTGGCTACTGCCACACGCTGGCGCTGACCACCAGAAAGCTCGTTAGGTTTATGGTCCATACGGTTACCCAAACCCACATTTTCTAAGGCTTTGGCAGCCCTGGCCTGGCGGTCTTTTTTGCTGCTTCCTGCATAAATTAACGGTAAAGCTACATTATCTAATGAAGTTGAGCGTGGCAACAGGTTAAAGGTTTGAAACACGAAACCAATTTCTTTGTTCCGCACTTCAGCAAGTGCATCATCGCTCATGTGACTCACATTTGTACCATTTAGCACATAGGTGCCGCTTGAGGGGGTATCTAAACAGCCTAAAATGTTCATCAAAGTAGATTTACCAGAACCAGATGGCCCCATCAGTGCTACAAATTCGCCTTTATGAATATCTAAAGAAACTGATTTTAAAGCGTGAATCACCTCAGATCCAATAACATATTTACGGCCAATTTCCTTTATAGTAATGAGTGGTTTCTCCATGTTTTTTCTTCTTTAGACATGAGCAATGGCAGGTATGTTACAAGAGATTTAAAATTTGATTGCAAATACTGCTTAAATTAACGGATTGTAAAGCGAGCAAAGTTACAAAAGCTATCCAATCTGTAAATTTGTGGCTTTAATTACAAGCTATTTCTCAATAATCTTCGGTACCATAAAAAATTCGTCGCTATGTTTTGCGGCATTTTTTAACCCCTCGGCAGTGGTAATTTCTTGTTTTACTACATCCTCACGCCAAACATTAACCGATTCGTTCATATAAACCAAAGGTTTTACATTAGTGGTATCCAATTCGTTTAACTTTTCCATAAACGATAAGACTTTATTCATTTCCGGAATCAAAACATCAACCTGCTTTTCATCAATATGAATTCTGGCCAGATCGGCTATTTTATGGATGGTTTTTGCGTCTAAATTCATATTATACTAGCTTACTATCAATCAATTGGTACACCTGCTCTTTCAATGCATCCGAATCATCGGCAGTCATTGCAGCAGTATTTATGGGTTTGTGGACGTAAATATCGCAAATTCCTGGCTTACTTCCATACTTTGCGCCGTCATCCCAGTTAATTTGCCAAACATTGGCTAAACTTACCGGTACCAAAGGGATGTTTTTATCAATAGCCAGACGAAAAGGACCATTTTTAAACTCCCCGAGTTTTGGCGGATAATGATCGTCAATCTTTCCTTCAGGAAAAATAACCAGACTCATTCCCTTTTCTAAATTCTCTCCGGCTTTTTTAAATGCCCTGAAAGCCGAAATCTTGCTATCGCGATTTACGGATATATCAATAGTTTTAAAAAAAATGCCCAACACCGGATTATTCAGCAGCTCATCTTTTCCCATAAAATGATACTTCCCATGCCCCATGATACAAAAAATCATGATATCGAGGTTAGAACTATGGTTGGCGCAATAAATATAGGTTTGGTTCCTGTCCAGCTTTTCTTCATAATGGTAAGCGAAAAATACCCCTGAGAAAAAACTACACAGAAAACTATTTGCTTTTCTGAAGAAATTTAAGATACCATAATAGCGCTCGTTGCGCGATGTTAAATAGTAAAATGGGTAAAACAGCGCAAAAAAGAACATGATCCAGAATAGAAACCATATACGGTGCAGCTGACGGAGAAATTTAATCATAGAGGCTTCAAAAATATAAAATAGCTTGACATAATTACATTTTATATATACGATTTTTTAAGCTGGTAGAATTTAAAACATTATAATCATTTCACCATATAAGTCATATTAGAACATTCAGCTAGTGTGTACTTATATTTCTTAGGTGGTTAAGGTTATAGTCGTTTCCATTAATTTAGCAAAAAACGACGGTGAAGTAATGTATAAGGCAATAATCTAAATTGAGATAAAATTAACCTCATGTTATACAATGCTTGCATTTTATTTTTAATTTCGTGCCATTATGAAAGAAACAGTGGTGAGCGGCATTCGCTCAACAGGAAAATTACATTTAGGTAATTACTATGGCGCAGTAAAAAACTTTGTGCAAATGCAAAATGATTACAACTGCTATTTTTTTATTGCCGATTTACACTCTTTAACTACACACCCTACCCCTGCCGATTTGCACGGTAACATTAAACATGTACTGGTTGAATACCTGGCAAGTGGTATAGATCCGGAAAACAGCACCATTTATATACAGAGCGATGTACCTGAAATTGCAGAGCTTTATTTATACCTGAACATGAACGCTTATATGGGCGAGCTTGAACGCAGTACTTCTTTTAAAGATAAAGTGCGTGCCAATCCCGATAACGTAAACGCAGGTTTGTTAACCTACCCGGTTTTAATGGCTGCCGATATTTTGATTCACAAAGCCACTAAGGTTCCTGTTGGTAAAGACCAGGAGCAACACCTCGAAATGGCGCGTACTTTTGGTAACCGTTTTAACCGCTTGTACAACACCGAATATTTCCCTGAGCCTTATGCTTTTAGCTATTCGGATAAACTGGTAAAAGTACCAGGTTTAGACGGTAAAGGTAAAATGGGTAAATCGGAAGGAGAAGCCAATGCGGTTTACCTTTCTGACGATCCGGAAACGATCCGCAAAAAAGTAATGCGTGCAGTAAGCGATGGTGGCCCGACAGAAGAAAACCAGCCAAAACCTGAGCCGATCCAAAATCTTTTCGATCTAATGAAAGTGGTTTCGAGTGTAGATACGCACCAGCATTTCGATGACCTTTATAACAAAATGCAGATCCGTTATGGTGATTTTAAAAAGCAACTTGCCGAAGATATGATTATTGCTACTGCGCCAATGCGCGAGCGTATTCAGGATATTGCCAAAGATGATGCTTATTTACGTCAGGTGGCCAAACATGGTGCATTAAAGGCACGCGAAAGTGCACAAAAAACCATCAGGGAAGTTCGCAGTTTAATCGGGTTTAAAAGTTTTTAATTAATATTGTGATAAGCGCTTAGCGTTTGGCTAGACAACGCCACCCGCAAAACGCCCAACGCAAAACGCAAGAACATATGCATATAGCAATTGTAGGGAATATTGGTGCTGGTAAAACCACTTTAACTGGCCTGCTGGCAAAAAATTATGGTTGGGAAGCTTTATATGAAGCTGTTGACAATAATCCTTATCTGGAAGATTTTTATAGCGACATGAAACGCTGGAGTTTTAACCTTCAGATTTATTTCCTGAACAGCCGTTTTCAGCAGATTACCGATATTGAAGTAAATAAACGCAATGTAATTCAGGACAGAACGATTTACGAAGATGCCCATATTTTTGCAGAAAACCTGCACGATATGGCCTTAATGACTACGCGTGATCATGACAATTACCGTGCGATTTTCGACAACATTACCTCGTTTATTAAACCACCAGATTTATTGGTTTACCTGCGTGCTTCGGTCCCTACGTTGGTAAATAATATCCAGCGTCGTGGCCGCGAATATGAAGCTGGAATCAGAATTGATTACCTTTCTAAGCTGAACGAAAAATACGAAGCCTGGATTAAAGGTTACAACCTGGGGAAATTACTGATATTAGATAAAGATAAACTGGATTTCACCAACAACCCTGAAGATTTGGGAACCGTAATCCAGTCTATCGAAGCCGAGATTAACGGTTTATTTTAGTGCTGAGCAAAAAACACGGTTTTAAAATATTCAATTAAGATGAGCAAAGATTTCCAACATGAGAATCCGCTGAACTGGAAATGGGGAATCATTTACTTCAACAAAGCAGATTCCCGTGTACTCGTTCCGAAACGGCATAAAATGCTGGGCTGGACATTCAACTTTGCTCATCCCATTTCTTATGTAATTTTAGCACTTATTTTTGGTGCTGTATATCTGTTAAGAACCTTAAATAAATAGTATGGCTAAAATTATCGGAATTATTCCTGCACGCTACGCCTCTACCCGTTTTCCGGGAAAACCTTTGGTTGATATTGCCGGAAAAACGATGATTCAGCGCGTGTACGAACAGGCTTCAAAAGCAAAAAGTTTATCGAAAGTGGTTATTGCTACCGATGATGAGCGGATTGCCGAGGAAGTAAAAAGATTTGGTGGCGAATTTGCGTTCACCGCTGCTCACCACCAAAGCGGAACCGATAGATGTGCAGAAGTAATTGAGCAATTGCCGGGTTTTGATATCGTAATTAATATCCAGGGCGATGAACCTTTTATAGAACCGGCACAAATTGATTTATTAGCCAGCTGTTTTGCCGAAGATAAAGTAGAATTAGCTACTTTAATTAAGCCGATTCAAAGCCAGGAAAGCATTTACAATCCCAACAGCCCAAAAGTTGTAATTGATGTAAATGGTCGCGCCATGTACTTTAGCCGTAGTCCTATTCCCTTTATCAGAAATGGCGAGCCGGGTGTTTGGGCAGAAAAACATCAGTTTTACAAACACATTGGTATTTACGGTTATAGAGTAGAGGCTTTAAAAGCCATTACCAAATTACCTCCGTCTTCATTAGAAATAGCCGAAAGTTTAGAGCAATTGCGCTGGATTGAAAACGGCTTTTACATCCAGACAAAAGTTACCGATTTAGAAACGGTTGCCATTGATACGCCGGAAGATTTATTGAAGTTGAATAAATTGCTGAAAGCGTTAAAGCAGGAGTAATAAGTAGTTTAACTGATTAACTGTTTGAATCGGTTAATCGGCTCCAAACTTAAAACTCCATACCCAAAACCATTTTATTAGTGTAATAAGTAGTTTAACTTGTTAATTGTTTGAATCGGTTAATTGACTCCAAACTTAAAACTCCATACTCCCAACTATTTTATAACCAGTTCCATCTGAATATTACACCTGGTATAAGGCGTTGGTTTCCCGGCCACTTTCTTAAAACCCAGTTTATGGTAAAGGTTTATGGCTGGTTTTAAAATGGTATTACTTTCTAAATAAATTTTAGCTGCGCCAAGTGATCTCGCCTTCTCAACAATAGCCGAGGCCAGTAAAAAACCGATATTCTTGCCCTGCGCCTTTGGCGAAACAGCCATTTTAGCGAGTTCGAAATCGTATTCTTCATCATTCATTTTAATTAAAGCGCACACACCAAGCGGCTCTCCTTCGTACAAAGCCACCAAAATATGGCCACCCTGATCTAAAATATAACTCTTCGGATTATCTAAAGCCTTGTAATCAGATTCTTCCATTTCGAAATAAGTAGAAATCCATTCTACATTTAAAGCCCTGAATACTTCCTGATATTCGGGTTTGTAAGCTACAATTTCAACTTTTGCGCTATCGCGTTCCTTTTTCTTTTCCATCACCCTTCTTAATAATGTTTTTTGTTCCAGTAAAAACTCCCACTCGCCTATCGCTTCCCAGAGTTTATTTTGTGTTTGTGCAGAAAGCTCTTCAATTGCTGCGTCTACATCAATCAACTGGTCTTTAATTTTATAAGCAACCTCCTGCCCTGCATCAGTTAAGCTGATCACATTTCGCCTGCCATCTGCTGTATCCTTGCTTTCTTTTACATAGCCCTTCTTCAGCATTTCGCCAATAATCTTACTTACTGAAGGATGCGAATGACCAATTGTCTTAGCCAGTTCGGTTATGGTTTTCTCCTCACCTTGTGATAGGGAATAAAAAACCGGGAACCATTTTGGCTGCATATCAATATTATACAGCTGATAAATATTTGCAGCATCTTCCGTTACCTTATCGGTTAACATCCTCAACCTGCTGCCTATCGCCACTTTTCCTGTCTGTTCGAAAAAATCCATAAATAATTAATTACGTAATCGGTTACGCAAATTTAAATAAATATTTGAAATATCATTATGTACACGATAAATTAATGCTCTATTGGGTATTATTTTTAGTCGTCTAGACGGTAATAGACCTAAAATTTGTATTTTCGGAACATGAGAAAATTACCCATCTTCGTTATCAGCTGTTTTATTCTATTTTCTGCATGCCAATCTAAACAGGGCAAAGAAGCCGGATCTGTTGAATTCAAAAATGTTAACCAGAGTGTTGCTAAATCTTTCTCTGATTTGAAAACGCTTGATACCTTCAAAATCGAACTCACGGGCAGAAAACCCGAAGATATGGTATTGACATTTACCATAAAAAAAGCTGATGGGAAAGAGATTTATAACGCTAAAATAAAGGGTACTGAGCTATTAGGCAGTACCGATCCCAATATTGATTTAACAAAAGAGAAAGACCAGATTGTTTTCATCAAAACCATTGCCGATGATTTTTTTAGCGATGAAAATTTCCTGGAACCTGCCGTAATGCCCGAAGATAAAGCAGACAATTATGTTCCTGATAAGGCACTTTACGAAGAATTGAAAAAAAAGGGGTTGAATGGTTTCAAATATCGCTTAGGTAAAGAAAATAACATTTACATTGCCTGGAGTGAGCAAGAGCAGAAAGTTAAGATTTACTATAATTGCTGCTAGTTACACACTAACATGAAAAAGGCCCAGGATCTTGCCAATCGCTTACAGGAAGTTTTATTAAACGGTTATTGGATAGCCAATACCAATTATAAAGACCAGTTATTGAATATCAGATTGCAGGAAGCTGTTCATCAGATAGAAAGCCTCAATACCATTGCCGCACTTACTTATCACATTAATTATTATCTGGAAGGAATTTTATCGGTATTCAACGGCAATCCATTATCGATAAAAGACCAGTACAGTTTTGATTTACCTCCTCTCCATTCGGCCAGCGATTGGGATAATTTGGTAGAAAGGTTTCTACTTAATGCAACAAATTTTGTTGAGCAAGTGGCACAAATGCCTGACGAAAAGCTTGATGAAGTATTTGAAGAGGAAAAGTATGGCACCTATTTCCGCAATATAGCGGGCGTAATTGAGCACAGTTATTACCATTTGGGTCAGATCGTATTGATCAGAAAATTGATCCAAAAACAAAGTCCCATGTAGTGCAATATCAAACCTCAATGCTTTTTAAAAATAATTGCAGGTATTTTAGATAAACTAATCGAATAGTTGTATTTTCACGCCTCATAGCCAAACAACTATTTATCAACGTTTTCTCCGTACATGCTCAAAAATCTCCTCGCCGTTTTTATTTTTTCGGCATTGTTTCTCCCTGCTTTAGCCCAAAAGGCCATTATTAAAGGTATTGTGGTCGATACTGTAGAAAAAAGGAACCTTTCTAACAGCTCCATACTGCTCATTAACAGCAAAGATTCTATCCTGGTTAAAGATGTCAGGGCCAAAGCCAATGGCGAGTTTGAACTGACCAACTTAAAAAAAGGCAATTATACTTTGGTCATCACCTACCCAAAAATGGCCGATTATATCCGCGATATCCAGCTATCTGATACGGCAAAGTTTAATCTTGGCAAAATTGCGATGGACAGTAAGGCTTTACTTTTAAATGAGGTGGTAATTAAAGCGCAAAAACAGGCCATTAGCATGAAAGGCGACACCATTACTTACCAGGCAGATAGCTTTGCTGTTAAACCCCATGCCAATGTGCAGGAATTGTTAAGGCGTTTACCCGGTATCGAGGTTGATAGAAACGGAGCCATAAAAGCTGGCGGAAAAGATGTAAATACCTTGCTGGTGGATGGTGAAGAGTTTTTTGGCGATGACCCGCTCCTGGCCGCCAAATACTTAAAAGCGAACGCCGTTAGTGAAGTGCAGGTTTACGATAAGAAAACAAAAGACGAAGAACTTACCGGCATTAAAGAAGGCGAGGCAAAAGAAAAGGTGATGAACATTAAGCTGAAGGAAAATGCCAAGAATGGCTACCTCAGCACCTTAGATGCCAATAGCGATCTCAATCATTTTAAAAACCTGGGCGGAATGGCAGGTATTTATAAGGGTAAATTAAAAACAGCCGTATTTGGCTCCAACAGCAACCTCAATCAGGATTCGAAAGCAAGTGCGGCCATGAGCAAAATTAAAGGGAACGATTATGATGTAATTGAAGTTGGCGATGATGGAAGTTCGGTAATGATTAGTTATGGTGGCGGCGATGACGACGATTATTTCTCGCCTACAAACGGCTTACCCGATATTACCAATTATGGCGCCCATTTTTCTGATAAATGGAATGAAAACAAAGTCAGCCTTAAATTAAACTACAAAGGCAATAACCGTAACATTTTAGATCGCAACACCTCCAAAAACCAGTCGCTACTGCCCAATGGCACCAACTTCTTCAGCGAGAATGCCTCAAACAGCGATACTAAAAATAGCGGACAGAGTTTACGGGGTAATGTAGAAGTAAAATTAGATTCATCTGCCACCCTTAAGGTATCATTTGCAGGTAGCAAGGCACGAAACAGCAGCGAATATTTCAATAACAATGAAACCAGAAATGATGCCGGCGACATTGTAAATAATAGCAAACAGACCAATACCAGCGATGGTGATAACAGCCAGTTTAGTGGCAATATTAATTATGCCAAAAAATTTGCAAAGAAAGGCCGCACGCTTTCTGTTGATGTACAACCTGAAACCAAAAAAAACAGCGATACAGGCGAAAATCTGAGTACCACAAACTATTACGAGGCAGGAGTAATCAGGCCTGACAACCGGAACTACCTGAACGATAATTCCGGCAAACAACATTCTTTTGCAACCCGTGTATCGTACACTGAGCCGCTGAGTAAAAGGTTATCGCTACAAACGGCCTATAGTTTTAAAACAATAGCCTCTAACAGTCATAAAGAGGTTTTTAACAAAGACCTGAACAATAGCAGAATCGATTCATTAAGTAATAATTTCGACTTCAATAACTTTTCGAATGTTGGTAAAGCTTTACTTCAATACCGCGCTAAAAAGTTTTCGATCTCTGGTGGTATGGAGGCAACCGGAACTACTTTCAAGCTGAACGATATCGACAGAAAAAATCAATTTACCCGAAATTATATCAACTGGGCACCACACACCAGTTTTGATTACCGGATAGGTAAAAACACCAATTTCTCTGTAAGCTATTATGGTAACACCGATCAACCAGATCTGGAGCAACTTCAGCCCATCAGGGTAGTAAACGATCCCTTGTACCAGGTGCTGGGTAACCCTAATTTAAAACCATCGTTTAACAATGGGGTAAACTTTAATATCAACAGTTTTCAGCAGAAATCGCAGCTGTACATGTATGCCTATGTAAGTTATAATTTTACCAAAAATGCCATTGTAAGTACCAGCAATGTTGATGAATTTAATAAAACCGTTACCAGTTATACCAATTTAAATGGCGTAAACAGTTTGTATAGCAGTGCCAGTTTGCACAAAGGCTTTAGTAAATTGCATTTAAATGCCAGTGTTAATATCAGTTACAACCGCAATACTTCACTTTCTTTTCTCAATAATAAACTCAATAAAAATGTGAGTAATAATATCGGTATAAGGCCGCGGATTGGTTATCATAGCCAGGTTGTACAATTGGAATATAGTCCTTCAATTAATTTTTCTAACAGCAAATCGTCTATCGGAGCCATCAACAATGGTAAAAACTTTAGTCATGCGCATGATATAAACGGCACCATAAACTTACCCTACAGCACCGAATTTGGCACCAGCATCAATTTATCGTATCAACCGGCAAATAGTTCGTTTAGCACACCAGTAAATGTAGCCATCTGGAATGCATACCTGTCAAAAAAAATGATGAAGGCCGAAGAACTGGAACTTAAAATATCGGTATCTGATATTCTGGCAGAAAAAATAGGTTATAGTCGCAATGTTGGTGGTAATAATATTAGTGAAAATACCTATAGTTTTATCCCGAGGTATGTTTTAATTGGGGTAACCTACAATTTAACAGGCAATTTTATTAAAGCAGATAAAAAATAATCAGGCATGAAAAACGCATTCTTAACGCTAATGATGATTTTAACAGTCGCCTTGCTTAAAGCACAGACTGTTTTTATCCAAAGCGCAAAAATAACTTTCGAAAAGAAGGTAAACCAAAAGCAACGCTTTGCCGATAACGACTGGATATCAGATGATGCCAAAGATAAAATGAGCAAATACCGCACATCAAACTGGGAATATAACTTTAACGACAGTGTTTCTATTTACCGTGCAAAAGCCAAAGAAACAGTAAGCGATAATCAGTTCTTTTTCCTGTCGGATGAAAATACCAACGAGATCTTTACCAACTTTGGTCAGAAAACCCGCGTACTGAGAAAACCTATACACGGCGAAGATTTTATCCTGAAAGATACCATCCCCCATTTGAAATGGAAAATTATGCACGATGTACGCAAGATTGCCGGTTACGAATGCCGTAAAGCCATTGCGGTGATTAACGATACCGTTTCGGTGGTTGCCTTTTATACCGATGAAATATTGCTGCGCGGTGGTCCTGAAGGATTTACCGGTTTACCGGGTATGATTCTGGGTTTAGCCATCCCCCGTTATTATACTACCTGGTTTGCTACCAAAATAGAAGCCAAAAATGTACCTATTCTGGCTATTGCAGCACCAACTAAAGGCAAAAGGACGGATAATGAAAAGGATTTCAAAAAAATGATCGATCTCTATACCCGATACGACGATAAAAAGAATCCCCGAAAAATAGAAGACATCAAAAAAGAGATCTATAATTTAATATTGTAACCAGATCCGGCAGATAAATCAGTCAATATCAATCATATAAAATCAACAAAAAATATTCTGGCCACAACCTAAAACCGGCGATAATTTTTCGTACCTTTGTATCCCGTACAAAAACAATTAACGAGTGATTAAAAACTGGTTGATTTCACAAATTATCAAACATGACTAAGTATATTTTTGTTACGGGCGGTGTTACTTCTTCTTTAGGTAAGGGCATCATTTCCGCATCTTTAGCTAAACTTTTACAGGCACGGGGCTACCGTGTAACCATTCAGAAATTCGATCCGTACATCAATATCGATCCGGGAACTTTAAACCCTTACGAGCATGGTGAATGTTTTGTAACCGAAGATGGCGCTGAAACTGATTTGGACCTTGGTCATTATGAGCGTTTCCTTAACGTTCCAACTTCGCAGGCCAATAACATTACAACCGGCCGTATTTACCAGAATGTAATTAACAAAGAACGTAAAGGCGAGTATTTAGGTAAAACTGTACAGGTGGTACCCCACATTACCGACGAGATTAAACGCAACATGCGTATGCTTGGCGAAAGCGGCGAGTACGATATTATAATTACCGAATTGGGTGGTACTGTTGGCGATATCGAATCGTTACCATTTATCGAAGCTGTACGTCAGTTTAAGTGGGAAGAAGGCAACACCAATGCTATTGTAATTCACTTAACGCTTGTGCCTTATTTAGCTGCTGCAGGTGAGCTAAAAACAAAACCTACGCAACACTCTGTTAAAGCCTTATTAGAGTACGGTATTCAGCCAGATATCCTGGTTTGCAGAACAGAGCACCACTTAAGTTCTGATTTAAGAAAAAAAATCGCCTTATTCTGTAACGTTAACATCAATGCCGTAGTCGAATCGATGGATGCATCTACTATTTACGATGTGCCATTGTTGATGTTAAAAGAACAACTGGATAAAACTGTTTTATCGAAATTAAAACTGCCAACCAAAAACGATCCGGATATGGAAAGCTGGAAAGATTTCCTTGGTCGTTTAAAAAACCCAACTGCCGAAGTTAGAATTGGCTTGGTGGGTAAATATGTTGAGTTACCTGATGCTTATAAATCAATTATCGAATCTTTTGTACACGCAGGTTCGAAAAACGAATGTAAGGTAAAAGTGGAGTATATTCACTCTGAAGGTATTTTTGCCGATAACGTAAAAGAAAAATTAGGTCACCTGCAAGGTGTTTTAGTAGCACCAGGTTTTGGTAGCCGTGGTATTGAAGGTAAAATTGATACCATTAAATATGTTCGCGAGAACAACGTACCTTTCTTTGGTATTTGTTTAGGTATGCAATGTGCGGTAATTGAGTTTGGCCGTAACGTTTTAGGCTTAAAAGATGCACATACTACCGAAATTGAAGAAAACACTGCTAATCCGGTAATTAACATGATGGAAGAGCAGAAAAAAATTACCAATAAAGGTGGAACCATGCGTTTAGGTTCTTACCCATGCGATATTAAAAAAGGTACAAAAGCTTATAGCATTTATGGTAAAACGCACATTAATGAGCGCCACCGTCACCGTTACGAATTTAACAATGCCTATTTAAAGCAATACGAAGAAGCTGGTATGATTGCTTCGGGTATGAACCCACAAAGCAATTTGGTTGAGATTGTGGAGCTTAAAAACCATCCTTTTTTCGTTGGCGGACAATTTCACCCTGAATTAAAATCAACAGTTGCTAATCCTCACCCACTTTTTGTTAAATTTGTCGCCGCTGCGATGGAGTTTGCGAAAAAGAAAACGAATTAAAAGCAGTACAGACACAAATAATGGATAGAAATACCTTTACAGGATTGTTCCTGATTATGATCATTTTGGCTGGATCATTCTACTTCCTGAAGCCGAACGAGGCTGAAGTGAAAAAAGCCAAAGAAATTGAGCGTTTAGATTCGCTGAAAAAAGCCGGCGTTTCGCCAATACAAAAAGATACTACAAAAACTGCAGTTGTTAATCCTGCAGTAGATTCTTTAGCTTTAAAAGGCCCTTTTGGTACGGCAATAACCGGAACCGAATCGAGCACTGTTTTAGAAAACGAGAACTTGTTAATCACCCTAAGCAATAAAGGTGGTAAAATTTCATCGGTAGAAATTAAAGGTCAAAAAACCTTTGCCGGAAAACCGCTGGTTTTATTTTCAGGTAACCAGAACAAATTTGGTTTAAGCCTGAATGCAGCTGGTAAAGTAATTAACACCAACGATTTATACTTTACGCCAACTAAAACCGGTAATACGGTTACCATGCGTGCCAATTATGGTGCGAATGCTTATGTTGAGTATGTTTACGATTTAAAAGCATTAAGTAACAAAGTTGCTTTCAACATCAATTTAGTTGGCTTACAGCAGGTTATTGCAGGTAATAATGTTGGTTTGAACTGGCAAACTACCCTGTTGCAACAAGAAAAATCGATTGAAAGTGAGCACCGTTATTCGGCACCTTATTACAAATATTTAGATGGCGATGTAAACCATTTAAGTGTTTCGAAAGATGAAAAGGAAGAACTATCGAAAGGTAAAATCCAGTGGTTCTCTTTCAAACAGCACTTTTTCTCGGCATCGTTAATTGCCAAACAAGCTTTTGAAAAAGGAAGTTTAGAAGTAAAAATCCCAACGGCTCCTGGTCAGGTTAAGTTTTACGATGCCAACATGCAATTGCCTTATGCGCATACTGCAAACCAGGTTTACGAAATGGAGTTCTACTTCGGCACCAACAAATTCTCTGCTTTAAAAGCACAAGGTTACGATTTAGAGCAACAGGTTGATATGGGCTACTGGCCTTTAAAATACATTAACCGCTTTATTGTATTACCGGTATTTAATTTCTTAAACAGCTTCGGCTGGAACTACGGTTTAATCATTCTGGTATTAACCATCTTGTTAAAAGTTGCTTTATCGCCGCTTACCTACAAGTCGTACCTTTCAATGGCTAAAATGCGTGTATTGAAGCCAGAAATGGACGAAATTAAAGCTAAAGTAGGCGAAGATAACCCAACATTGGTTCAACAAGAATATTTAAAATTATATAAAAAGGCTGGTGTGAACCCACTTGGAGGTTGTTTGCCAATGGTATTACAATTGCCACTGGTAATGGCTTTCTTCTTCTTCTTCCCTAACTTATTCGAGTTACGTGGCGAGAGTTTCCTTTGGATGAAAGATTTGTCAACCTATGATGAGTTTATCCGTTTCGGTGTTAAATTACCATTCATCGGTGATCACTTAAGTTTAATGTGTGTATTGATGACGGTATCAACCCTGATCATGACCTACTTTAACAACCAGGTTTCGGGTGCTACCGGACAGATGAAATACATTGGTTATATTATGCCAATCATTTTCTTAGGGGTATTAAATAGCTATCCTGCCGGATTAAACTACTATTACTTCTTAGCCAACTTAATGACTTTCGGTCAGCAGTTCTTAATCCGTAAAATGGTTGATGACGATAAAATCCACGCTTTAATTCAACAGAATAAAGCCAGGCCAGCTGACGAGAAAAAGAAAAAATCTAAATTCCAGCAGCGTTTAGACGATTACATGCGTCAACAACAACAGCAACAACAAACTAAGAAATAATTTAGTTTTGATATACGAACCCCCGATTGCTTAACGTAATCGGGGGTTTTTCGTTTAGGCGTATAGCGAAGAGCGTGGGGCGTGTAAACCCAACCCTCTGACTTCCGCTTTGGTCCCCTGACTCCCCTTTTCGCCTATAATTGTAATATTTGGCATACAAGTTTCTTAATGAGCTAAAAATTTCCAATTTTAGAAGATTAAATCTCAACCAACAAATTAATTAACTTATTAAAATGCATAAGAGACTAACAATTATTCTGTCTTTCGTTGTCAGCTTAACCTACGCCCAAAAGAAGCCGTTAAACCACAGTGTTTATGATACATGGGAATCGGTAGGTTCAAAGCAGTTATCAAACAATGGTCAATGGGCCATATACAGTATTTTGCAACAGGAAGGCGATGCACAACTTTACCTTAATAACCTTAAAACCCATACCAAATTAAATATTGCCCGAGGTCTTAATGCCCAGTTTAGCAACGATTCTAAATTTGCGGCCTTTAATATCCGTCCGTTTAATAAAGATTTGCGTCAGGCAAAAATTAAAAAAACAAAAGCAGATGAGCAGCCAAAAGATTCGTTGGGTATAGCTAACCTAACTACCAACGCCATTACAAAAGTGGCCCGGGTAAAATCGTTCAAATTTCCTGAAGAAGGTGCTGGTGTTTTAGCTTATTTGAGCGAAAAACCTGATACCGCTAAAAAAACGGTGAAACCTGTCGAGAAAAAAGATGGTGAAACCGATTTTGCTGATGATGAACCTGCAGGAAAAGGTAAAACTGATGAAGGAACCGATTTAGTGATCAAAAATCTGGTAACGGGAACTGATAAAACCTATAAATTCGTTACCGATTATTATTTCAGCAAAGACGGTAAGCAATTGGTGTTTACCTGCAGCGGATCTAAAAAAGATAAAACTGCCCCGCAAGGTGTATTTCTACTAAACACCGAAAAAGGCACGCTCAAAACTTTAATTAAAGGTAAAGGAAGTTTCAAAAACTTCACCTTTGATGAGGAAAACGAGCATGTTGCTTTTGTCGGGGAGCAAGATCCTGAAAAGAAAGAAATAAAAAATTATAACGTTTACTACAACTCTGTAACGCTAGATACAGCCCAGATCCTGGTCGACTTTGATATGCCGGGCTTACCTGCAAAATGGACTGTTAACGGCGATGGTAAAATCACTTTTAGTAAAGATGGTAAGAAATTGTTTTTCGGTATCTCTCCTATCAAAAAACCAAAAGATACCACCATTGTAGATTTTGAAGTAGCCAAAGTGGATGTTTGGAACTATAAAGATGATTACCTGCAGCCTATGCAGCTTAAAAATGCAGATAGAGACAGCAAAAAAAGCTATTTATCTGTAATTGATGTATATAGCAGCGATCCGAAAGTGATTCCTTTAACCGATTTAACCTTACCTGATGCGAGTATAATGGCTGATGGCGATGCAGAACAGGTTTTAGCCTCAACTGATTATGGCCGCAGAATTGAATCGCAATGGAGTGGTTCTACCAGCAAAGATTATTACCTGGTAAATACTAAAAATGGTCAGCGTAAAAAAATTATAGAAGGTTTAAATGGCTATGCCATGGCTTCGCCGGCTGGAAATTACGTTTTATACTTTGACAGAAAAGCAGGCAGCTGGAATACTTATGCAGTAGCCACCGGAAAGATAACTACGCTAACTACCGGCTTAAATGTAAAATTTGTTAACGAAGAAAACGATGTACCTGATCTTCCTTCGGCCTATGGTTTAGCTACCTGGACTGAAGATGATAAAGCTGTTTTAATTTACGATAAATACGATATCTGGTCGTTTTCACCAGATGGTAAATCGGCTGCAAAAAACATTACTGCTGGTTTTGGCAGAGCAAACAACCTCACTTTTCACTACGAAAGAGTACAGCAAGACAGAGCTGAGAAAAATTCGGATAAATTTGTTAAAGCAAATGAATTGGTTTGGTTATCGGCATTTAATAATGTTACCAAAGAAAATGGTTTCTACCGTACTAATGTAGGTTCGGCCAAAGCGCCTGAGCTAGTGGTAATGGCCAAATTTAAATATTCTGACCTGGCTAAAGCCAAAGACGCAGATGTTTACATTTACGATAAAGCCAGTTATGTAGAATCGCCAAATGTTTATGTAACGAGCGATTTTAAAGCAGAAACCAAATTAAGCAATACTAACCCACAACAACAAAACTTCAACTGGGGAACGGCCGAGCTGGTAAAATGGACCACACCAAAAGGTTATAAAGCAGAAGGTATTTTATACAAGCCCGAAAATTTCGATCCAAACAAAAAATACCCGATGATTGCTTATTTCTATGAGAAACTTACCGATGGTTTGTATAGCTATCAGCAACCAGCACCTACACCTTCACGTTTAAATATCTCTTATTTTGTAAGCAACGGTTACCTTGTTTTTGCACCGGATATTAGTTACGAAACCGGTCACCCGGGTCAATCAGCTGTCGAATATATCAATTCGGGTGTAGAAAGCTTAAAGAAAAACAGCTGGGTAGATGGCAGTAAAATCGGTATCCAGGGACAAAGTTGGGGTGGTTATCAGGTTGCTTATTTAATTACCCAAAATAACATGTATGCAGCAGCATGGGCAGGTGCACCAGTAGCCAACATGACTTCTGCTTATGGTGGCATCCGCTGGGAAACCGGTATGAACCGTCAGTTCCAATACGAAAAAACACAAAGCCGCATTGGTGCAACCCTGTGGGAAAAACCTGAACTTTATATCGAAAACTCGCCTTTATTCATGTTCCCTAAAGTGAATACACCTGTAGTAATTATGGCTAACGATGCTGACGGAGCTGTGCCCTGGTACCAGGGAATTGAAATGTTTACCGGCCTGCGCCGTTTAGGTAAACCGGTTTGGATGTTAAACTACAATGGTGAAGCACACAACCTGGTTCAACGCCAAAACCGCAAAGATATTCAGATCCGTGAACAACAGTTTTTCGATTATTATTTAAAAGGTGCCAAAGCACCGGTTTGGATGACTACCGGAATTCCGGCAACTGAAAAAGGAAAAACCTGGGGTTTTGAATTAACTGATGATAAGCCTTAGTTAGTCAGCAGACGGCGGTCCGAGGCCCGAAGTTAAATGCCCATAGTTAATAGTAGAGCACTATTAGTTATGGGCTTTTTTGGTTAATAGTCCATGGTTATTGGTTCATAGTCAGAAATGCTATCAACTATCGGCTATTGACTATCGACCATTAAAGCATAAACCATTTTTCTCCAGCTTTTGCACTATGAGTTAAAAAAGCTATTTTCACGCAACAAAAACTAAACATACGTAATGGCATTAAGCAGGATTTGGTCGGCATTTATTATTGTAGCTATTGTAGTAGCAAGTGTTAAATGTATTTTCTTTGGGCAAAGCGACATTTTTAACTGGATGGTGATTGGCAAATCATCAGATCCTTTAAATCCTTTAAAACTGGATGGTATTATCGAAACCTGTTCTATTGCCGTTAAACTCTGTATTGAATTAGTTGGAACGCTGGCTTTATTTATGGGCTTTATGAGTATTGCCGAAAAAGCCGGCGGAATCCGTTTATTATCTAAAATCATTAGCCCGTTCTTTTCCAAACTTTTTCCTGAAGTACCTAAGGGACACCCTGCAATGGGGCACATGATTATGAATTTCTCTGCCAATTTACTGGGACTGGATAATGCCGCTACGCCATTCGGGATAAAAGCAATGGAAAGCCTGCAAGAGTTAAACCCTAATAAAAATGTAGCCAGTAACCCACAAATTATGTTTTTGTGTTTGCATGCTGCTGGTTTATGTTTAATTCCGGTAAGTGTAATTGCAATCCGGTCTACACAAAATGCCTCCGATCCTACCGATATATTTATCCCCTGTATGATTGTAACCTTTGTGGGGACCATGGCAGCCATGCTGATTGTTTCCTTTAAACAAAAAATCAACCTCTTACAGCCCGCAATATTAACCTGGGTATTGGGTATTTCGATTGTTATTGCGGCTATAGTATGGTATGTAAGTAGTTTAAATGCAGCAGGAGTTACTTCTTTTTCGGGCCTGTTAAGTGGTGGATTGATCTTATTAATTTTCCTGCTTATTGTATTGGGTGCACTTTATAAAAAGATCGACATATTTGATGCTTTTGTAGCCGGTGCCAAAGGAGGCTTTGAAACCGCTATTAAAATTATCCCTTATCTGGTAGGTATACTGGTAGCCGTTTGTATGCTTAGAACCAGCGGCACCTTTGATGTAGTGATGAATGGCATTAAACATGTTTTCCTGTTTTTCGGTGCAGATACCCGATTTGTTGATGCACTGCCAACAGCTTTGATCAGACCCTTGAGCGGTGGCGCTGCAAGAGGTATGATGGTAAGCACCATGATTACCAACGGACCTGATTCTTTCGCCAGCAGGTTATCGGGTGTATTTCAGGGAGCATCCGACACCACTTTTTATGTAGTAGCCGTTTATTTTGGTTCGGTTAGCATCAGAAATACCCGTTATGCTATTGGGTCGATGTTATTGGCCGATTTAATTGGAGTAATTACAGCCATTACCATGGCCTACCTGTTTTGGCCAACGCTGAAATAAATAAATGCATAAAAAATCCTTGTCCGGTTATACCGTACAAGGATTTTTTTATAGGTATTATTATGAAAGCTTAAGAAACAGCGGCAGGCAAAGAAATTCTGCTGATAATCTCATCAATGGCATCAGGATCTATGGCTACATTTTTAGATGCACACCACTTTTCGCTCTTGTTATCTAACCAGATACAAAAAGAATGATAGCCATCTAAAATCACGGCATAAGTTTCATGAAAATCATCTTGGATACGCATGCAAAATCCTTTAAAAATTTTGCCTCTAACAATAAATTGCAGGGTTGAATAATTTTCTAACATGGCTCATTATATTTTTGGTTAATTTATAACACTTTGTTAACGAGAATGTTTTGTTAATTTTAAGGAATTAATAAATTTCTTTACAACCGTTAAAACAGGCTTAACCTATGTTTAACATATTCGAATAGCCTTTAGCTATTAAACGCTTTTTTGAAGGTAAAAATACCTCACATTGCAAATTTAATATCGTTCGTCCTCGCTTTACAATAGCGGTTTCGGCTACAATTTCATCTCCTTCGCTTGCAGTAGCGAAATAATCAATATAATTGTTTACCGTGGTAAATCTGTCATTCAACCCCATGGTAAAAACTGTGGCACCAATTAAATCGTCGATGATGCCTGCAGTTACGCCACCGTGTAAAATCTGATAAGGATTGGTCATTTCTTTACGTACGGTATATTGGCAAACTAAAATGCCATGTTCGGCCTTGATTAAAACCGGTGCCAGCCAGTTCATAAAATTAGAAGGCGATGTGGTAATGACTTTACCTATCGATTGCCTTAAAAAATTTAGTCTTTGTTCACTTAAAGATTCTTCCATGATGATGTAAAAATAGCTAAAACAGTCCATAGTCCATAGTCCATAGTCCATAGTCCATAGTCCATAGTCCATAGTCCATAGTCCATAAGATGGAACGGTTACCAGAAAAAAGGTTTAAACAAGCATTAAAAAAAAGAAAATGGATAAAGAAGACATCAGTTGGCAATTTTCAGTTCACATTATCCCTTTCCCCTATCCCATCTTACCTCTTCCATCCTAGATCGGTATAATAATTTTAAAGCTCATGTTCCTGCCCATATTGTATATACCCGATCGGCCGTTTGGCGAAGCAGCGTAATATTCGAAATACTTTAAGCGGTTTAAATTAGACTGGTAAGCAGTGTTGAACAAATTATCGACCTGAATAAAAACATCGAACAGGCTTTTGTTTTTTCTGCTTACAATTGTTGATCCAACGCCACCATTAACTAATGTATAACCTTTGGTAAAAGTTTCGGTATCGTCTAAACCATAAAACTTATGCTGATCGGCAAAAATGGCAGCATCAATTTTAACATATGGTTTACTTAAAAAGCCAATAGCCTTTTGTGCTGTTGCTTTAAGCTCCGATCGGATTTGCAAAGGCGGGATAAACGGCAAATACTTAGCCTCATCACCATGTTTGGCCAAAAGTTCTTTGTTTTGGTTTAAACCCACCACATAAGCCATGCTATTGTTAAAGCTGAGCCATTTAATGGCAGCGGGATGCAAATTAACCGTAACCTCAGCACCATACAACCTCGCTTTTGATTGCTGGTATTGATAAGTTAAATTACCCGGCACAATAACAACGGGATTACCATTTGCATCGGTTAAGCGCGATTGATAAATATAATTCTGAATATTGTTGTTAAACAACTCCAGACTGATATCGGCATCCTTTAAATAAGCAATCAGGCCAATATCTTCCTGCAGGTTAAATTCGGGCTTAAAAGTCCGGTTACCCAAGTACACAATATGCGCTCCCGGATCCAATCCATTCGAACCAATTTCGGTAATATTTGGTGCACGGTAGCCGCGGGCAATATTGGCTTTGATTAATAATTTCTCAGAAATGTTATAGGTTAAGCCTAAACTTCCTGATACCCCATAATAATTTTTGCTAAATGATGGGAATTGCAGGTTTCCGCCGGGAGTAGATGCATTCACCTGTTGTCCGAAACCGGTTTGTGCATCGGTACCCACGTAAAAATCGTCCCACTTAATGTTCCTTCTATCGAGTCTGATCCCGCCCGAAATATCTACCTTGCCAAATGTTTTCTTTGCAAAATAAAAAGCACCAATATCAAAGAGATCGTAATCCGGGATAGGAAAATCGGTTGCCGCCTTGCTCCTGTTGGCCTGATACATACCATTTACCCCAATAGTACTTTCAATCCCCGAAAAATCAGGAAGGTTGTACTTCAGGTCGTAATTAAAAGTGTTGAGCACCACATAAAGACCCGCTTGCTGAGGTACAGTTGGGTGGTTGTATTCGCGGCGCACGCTTTGCTGGCCACCAAGCAATACATTCAAATCGCTGTTACCAAATTTAAACTGACTGGTATTGTAAAAGCGGTAATGCTGAATGTGCTGATGCAAAGGGTTTATCCGATAAGTATTGAGTTCGTTGTCTGGTACAATCGGTCTGCTTTTGATATCGTCACCATCATCGAGCACCTGACGTGTAAATTTACGCGAAAGCGAATCCCTGCTTCCGTCGGGTATTTCCATTAAATTATCGTAATAGGTTACAGCGGTTTTCGAATAACCCCAGTGTTTATCTACCCTTGCTGTGGCGGAAAAATTATATTCCCTGAAAGCCGTACCATAAACTAAACCATCTATCTTATTTTCGTAATTGTGAGCCGTTTTCCCGGTCCCCCTGATGGTAAATTTCCAATCGTTTTTGATGTAAGCCAAGCCCAGCGAGGCACCTATCATGCCATTATTGGTCTGGTAGTTGGTTGTAAAATCGCCTTTTAACTTTCCATTTTCAAAATTCGGGCTGTAAGGAATCATATTAATTACGCCTGCCAATGCATCCGATCCGTAAGTTAAGCTGGCAGGCCCTTTTACCACTTCAGCTCTTGCAATTCCATACTCATCAACCTCAATACCATGTTCATCGCCCCATTGTTGCCCCTCCTGCCGCAAACCATCATAAAGCGTTAAAACCCGGTTATAGCCTAAACCACGGATAAATGGCTTGGAAACATTTGGGCCGGTAGTAACCGCAGTAACTCCAGGCACTCCTTTTACAATGGCTTCGATCAGATTGGTGTTCACGTTCTGATCCATCGATTTTTTTGAGAGTACGGCAATAGGTACCGGACTTTTGCGCAGCTCGGTTGCCCGGTTTACCCCGGTAATCACCACATCCTTTAAATTAGCTTCCATCGAAATCAGATCTACATTCAGAAAAGTGGTATCGTTGTTCAACGTGATTTTAATCTTTTTGTTCTGATGGCCCACACCAGAGAACAAAACATCGTAACTACCCGAAGGCACATTAGTAAAGTGGTAAGCACCAGATTGATTTGATTTGGTTGACTTATTTAAATTTAAAATTTTGACAGTAATATTTTCGGTTGGGGTATTTTGAGAAGTAACCAGGCCTTGCAATACGGTTTGCTGACCATTGGAAGCGAGGCAAATAAAAAGGAAAGAAGTAAAGAGTATAATCGTTTTCATCAAATATTGTTTGTCTAAATATAATTTTAGACAAATCTAAATTTATATTTATACTTATCAAATAAAATATTTAGATATTTGATAAAATAGCTGTTTTTGATGATTTTTATCTGCTTTAATTTATTCCAATCTTTAATTATGTACCTTAGTAAAGATGAAGCTTGAGGAAAAGCAGTAATTAAATTAAAAAAATAAACAGATCAAATATGGATATTCAAGACCCTTCATTGTTAAAAGACGGCGATCAATGTTTAGTTGTAGGCGGTACACATAAAGGAAAATCGGGTACGGTAAGAGATATCAATACCAGTAAAACCGGCCATATTACCATCACTGTGGTGCAGGAAAATTCTGACCGTTTTAAAACACTCGGAAGAAATGTCGTAGTTACCCGCCCCACCGGCAATTAATTTTCCAGCTAAACCGCAATCACTAAAATTAACCCGCTAGCATACAGTTACTTTCAAATATCTGCATCTAAAACTTACACTATCGTGATTTGAGTGGCTACTAATGGCATAATTTTTATAATTTTAACGGCAATATGCCGATGTCTTTAACCCCGCTTTCCGAAGCAGATTTGTTGCAGTTTGAAGATCAACTTGCTGATCAGGAAAAGTCAGTTCACGAAAATTTTGCAAAGCTGATCCAGTTATACCAGCGTTTTGAATTAAATGAGCAAGCCCTGAATAAGTTTGAACATAAGGCTTCGGCTATGCGCATTCAAAGTGATTATGAGTTAAAGAAAACGCATTGGGATGGCGAGTTGGCAGAATTAAAAAAGCAATTCAAACTGCTGGATAACCGGATTATCGCTGCTGAGCAAAAAATGTCGAGGGGGATACCCGACGATTTGCTAATTATGGAAAAAATGATTGCGGAGCAGGAGCTGATTGTTGCCGACCAGGAAAAACTAAACCAGGCCGAAACCGCATTAATCAGCCATGTACGCGAAATTGATATCGAATACGGAAAACAGCAGGAAAAACTAAACCAGCAGCGCTCGCAACCTAAAACAGAAAGTTTAACCGATATTGCCGAAAAACTGGACGAGTTGCGCGCGGCAGAGCAAAAAACAAAATTAAAGGCAAACTTAGTTGCCCTCCTACCCATTTTAGGCATCCCGCTATTGTTCGATTACCTGACCAAGAATTTTGGTTTGTTAAGTACCCAGCCTACACATTCGTTAATAACCGGGCATTTTATTTTTCTAATTGTTTTAATTCTGGTCGAAATCTTTTTGGCCGATAAGATCCGCAAAAAGATTTCCGTTTACCTGGCCTCAGGTTATTTGAAAACACAGCTGAATCATTTAAAACAATATGCTGTAAACAATCAGCAAAGTATCAACAAGATCGAAAACACCTATAAAATTAAGCTGACAGATATTAACGCTTAAAAACCTTTAATAAGTACTGAAGATATGATGATTTTCCTGTAAGTTTTTAGTACTGTATTACTATCCTAAAAGCCCTATAAAAGACCGATCAGTCTTTTATAGGGCGCAAAAAAAATTAATTCCCGTGAGCTGCTTCAGAAACAGTTTTCCATGCTTCGAAAGCATTTAAGCGTTCTTTGTAAGCCTGTGTTACAGCAGTATAAGCAAATTTGCCGAAAAGCACACGCAAAGGAGGATTACTATTATCAACCAAATCGAGTATGGGTGCCGCTGTCGCCTGTGGATCGCCGAAGATACCTGGAGTTGATGCCGCTTCCTGGAAACCTTGTTTTAGCGGATTATACGCATCAATACTGGTGGTTTGTGCTGCCGAAGCTCCTGCCCAGTCGGTAGTGTAGCCATTAGGTTCAACCAGGGTAACATGAATACCAAAATCTTTTACCTCGCTGGCCAAAGTTTCGCTTAAACCTTCTACAGCAAATTTAGAAGCGTTGTAAATGCCCAATACAGGCAAAGTAACCAAGCCTAAAAAGCTCGATACCTGAATGATATGGCCGCTTTGTTGTACACGCATGATTGGCAATACGGCTTGCGATAACCAAAGTACGCCAAAGAAATTGGTTTCCATTTGGTTACGGGCTTCTATCTCGCTGGTTTCTTCAACTGCACCAAACAAGCCATAACCTGCATTGTTGATCAGTACATCAATCCGTCCGAAATGAGCTGCCACTTCGTTAACCTCCGCAAAACTTGCCTCCCGGTTGTTTACATCTAATTGAATGGGCAATAACTGATCGCCATATTGTGCTTTCAAGTCTGTCAGCGATTCGAGATTTCTTACTGTAGCGGCTACTTTATCGCCACGTTTTAAAAATGCTTCTGTCCAGATTTTACCAAACCCGCGCGAAGCTCCTGTGATTAAGATTACTTTTGACATTTTATTTTTTATTGGTTTAATAGTTCATTAGTCATTAGTTCATTGGTCAATGGTTTATAGCCAATTCGGTTAACATTACCTTCTGACTAACTAATTGGTAATTGTATTTTGTTTATTGGACATTTATTAATTGGTCTTTGATAATTGCTATTTGGTTATTTAAATTATACCAATCGGTCTTTATTTTTTCAAAAAAAATTAAATCAGATACGACTCAAAATCTGCTTTAATGGCATCCGTGATGATATTCATTTGTTCACTGGTTTCCAATACTTTGCTGCATAGAATAGCCCCTTCAATCATTGCAAATGTTTTAATGCTGAAGTTTTTGGCGTTCAGCTCTGCGCGTAATTCTCCGTCTTCAATGCCATCACTTACAATATTAAAAATCCTTTTCTGTGCTGAACGAATCCCTTTTTTGACATATTCTTTCATGCTTTCATCAGTATCGTCAGCTTCGGTACCAAAATTCAATAAAGGACATCCCCCATCTTCCGTTTTAATACTTTTATAGGCTTCAATCAGGTTAAAAAGTTTTTGTTTGGCTGTTCTACCCTGGGCTACAGCCCTATCCAACACATTAGCCAGCGAGGTGGTTAAATAAAAGAAAGACTCTTTACAAATTTCATCCTTGTTTTCGAAATTACCATAAATCCCTCCCTTGGTTAATTTAGTCGCTTCCATAATATCGCTCAGCGATGTTGCCGCCATCCCCTTTTTGTTGATGATGGTAGCTGATTTTTCGATAATAAATCTTCTGGTGCGCTCTGCTTTATTCATGATCTTAGATTTAAGCTTCAAAATTAAACCATTTGGTATATTTTAAAAAATGTATTTCAAAAAAAGACTTTTATATTACTTACATCTTAAAACATCATTTAATCGGTTTCGCCATTGGCATCGCCGGTCAATACCGAACTCATGTAATCAAAGAAAGGTCGCATGGCGGCAAAAGTTTGCCCGGCTTGTTGCAGAAAGCCTGGATCGAGCACATCTTTATCTTCAAATTTCCGTACCAAAAGAAACTGTTTGTATCGTAGCAAATCAATTTCGGGATCATCTTTAGCAAAACCTTTAGGTGCCGTGGCCAGCTGCTCGCCTTTTAATGTGCCAAAATTGGCCATGAAATCCTTACTGCCTATGATTTTTCTTAAAGGTGTGCCATCAAAAGCAATATCTTCTCTAATGAGCTTGATATCTGCCGGCGATGGTGCCCAGAATCCACCAGCTACAAAACTGTTGCCTTTCTCAATATGAAAATAATAACCACCTCTCCTTTGTTTGGTTGCACGTTTAAAACTACCACTCCAGTGCGATTTGTATGGTGTTTTATCTTTAGAGAAACGCGTATCGCGATAAATGCGGTACAGGCTTTTCTTCCCGCTTGGCGTTTCAATTACGTCGGTTAAGTTGAGGATGCCCAGAAGTGCCGTAGCAAATTCTTCTATATGGGTCTGCTCTGCTACAAATTCATCTTTATGGGCATTAAACCAATCCCTGGTATTGTTTTCTTTTAATTGGGCAAGAAATTGGATGCTGGATGCGGGGATGGTAACGGTAGCGGGGTTGTTTTTACTCATTTTTCAGGTATAGTATGGAATCAAATATAGTGAGGAAAAAGGGAAGGTGTGTGGTAAACTCTAGATTTGTTATTCTATTACCTTGAGATTGCCAGTCAAGCTGGCAATGACGATCTGTGCTGAGGGATTTCAAAAGATGTGCTCACCGTAAACCTCCCGCATTTAAATTAACTTAATAGTAAAACGGGTATCCTTTTCGCCGAAGGTTTTTAATGAGAATTCGAAACCATGGTTGAGCAGAATTTCCCTAACGAGTGTTAAACCAATGCCCTGACCGTCTTTTTTAGTGCTAAAGAACGGACTAAATAAATGTGCTGTATTTTCTGGTGAAATACCTTTGCCTGAATCGGTAATAACCAAAGTTCTGCTACGCTTATCTACAGTAAACTGAATAAAACCATCATTTCTAATAGCCTCAATGGCATTTTTTACGATGTTAATCAGCGCCTGCTCCATTTGTTCCACATCGGCCCGGATGATATAAGGCTCAACGGGTAAATCGAATTTAAATTTAACCTGCTTTTCATTGGCTTGAAAAAACATCAATTCAGTCACTGATTTTAGCAAGGCTATTAAATCTACCTGTTCTTTTTTAGCTACGGGAATTTTAACCAGATCGGCAAAGTTGCGCATAAACACATTGAGGTTCTGGTTACGGTCTATAGCGATTTTAAGGGCATTTTTAAGCTGATCGTCGGTTTCGTTTACCCACAAATGCTGTTGCGCCAAAGCAGTATTCATAATCGAATTTACCGGACCAACGGTATTGTTTACTTCATGGGCCATCATGCGAATGACTTTGCTGTAAACATTTTTTTCGGCCTCAAAAATTTCAGCCGTTACTTCTTCCATCATCACAAAAACACGTTCGAACCCACGGTCCATAAACCTTGATTTCTGAATTTTAAAAGTCCGCAAGCCATCCGTGCGGATTGTTCTGGAGGTTCCGGTTTCCATATCCTGAATATGACGTGATAAAAGCTCCGGATTAGTTTGCAATACCGTAGTAGCTATGGGGTTAATTTGCTTAATCTGTCCATCAAAATCTAACACAATGATGCTGGTTGGCGAAGTCTGGATCAGTTTTTCGAGAAAAAAATGTTGTTCCTCCTGTTTGGTACGTTCTTTACGCAATTCATCAATCATCCGGTTATATACATCTACCAGTTCATCGACCTCTTTTTTGCCTGTAAACAAAAATTTGACGTTAAAATCCTGATCTTTTATAGCCGAAATACCCTGCCTTAAATAAGTAAGTGGCTGGATAAGCTGCTTGTAAAGGTTGAGTGAAATGATTACCGAAATGATGATTAACACCTCTGTAAGGATAAAAACAACCTTATTATCCTGGAAGATAAAAAAGCTCATCACCAGACAAATGAGGTGCAGGATAACCAGGAAAAGGATGTATTTAGTCTTCAGCTTCATTAAACGGAATTTGATATTTTTCCAGGCGACGGTAAAGTGCATTCCGGGTAATACCCAAAGATGCAGCTGCTTTGGTAATCCTGTTTTTATGGAAATTCATGGCTTGCTTAACCATTTCGGCCTCCATCTGGTCTAAAGTCATGGTACCCACCCCCGGTAATTTTACCTGCTCGTTTTTTAATGGCGATAAATTCAACTGGGCTTTAAAATCGTCGGGACCTAGCTCCTCATTCCGGCTGATTAAAACCGTTCTTTCGACCAGGTTTTTTAACTGGCGGATATTGCCGGGCAAAGGTAAGCGCTGCAACCAGCGCATGGCCGCTCCTGAAACCGTTAAATCGGGGCGGTTATAAATTTCTTTCATATTATTGATGAAGAAATTTACCAGCAATGGTATATCTGCAGCGCGTTCCCTAAGCGCAGGCAAATGAATGGTAATTAAGTTAATACGGTATAAAAGGTCTTCCCTGAAAACACCTGTAGCAACCATTTCGTTCAGGTTTTTATTGGTTGCACAAACTACGCGGGCATCAACCGTTTTGGTACGGCTGCTACCCAAAACCTCGTAAGTTCTGTCTTGCAGTACACGCAGTAACTTTACCTGACTAGCCGTTTCCAGATCGCCGATTTCATCTAAAAAAATAGTTCCCTTATTGGCCATTTCAAAGCGCCCCACCCGATCAAAACGAGCATCAGTAAAGGCGCCACGTACATGCCCAAACATTTCACTTTCAAATAACGAAGCGGAAATACCACCCAGATTTACCTTTACGAAAGGTTTTGTTGCGCGGCTACTGTTCTCGTGTATGGCTTCGGCAATCAATTCTTTTCCGGTACCGCTCTCGCCTGTAATTAAAACCGATGCGTTTGTGCCGGCTACACGACCAATTGTTTCTAAAATATTCAACAGGCCGGCATCTTCGCCAATAATCTGCTTAAAGTTGTATTTTTTATCGAGCTCTTTACGTGTACGCGATTGTGGTTGTTGCTGATTGAGTTGAAGCAGGGTTTTTACCGATTGCAACACATAATCGTTATCCCAGGGCTTATTAATAAAATCGTTCGCACCCAATTTCATGCCTTGCACGGCCAGTTCTATACTCGCCCAGCCGGTAATGAGGATAATTGGCACCGTTGCATCAAAATTTCTGATCTTTTTGAGCAGTTCCATCCCTTCTTTTCCCGAAGTATCGATCGAAAAGTTCAGGTCAAGGATAATGAGCTCGGGATGCTGTGTTTTAACAATTTCAAAAGCCTTAACAGCTTCGTCTGCGATAAGCACTTCATTCCCTGCGCTTTTTAGCAGTAGCGAGAGCGAAGTCCTTACCGCAATATCATCATCAACAATTAATATCATATACGAAGTTAAGATAAGTATTATTCTTCATGCAATGCAATAGCCGGATGAATGCCTGCAGCCTGTTTACCGGGATATAACGAGCAGGCAAAAACCAACAGGTAAATAAACAAAATAGACAGCAACATGGCCACGATATATACACTTGCCGGAATATTAAAAACGCTGAGTAATGGAAACTGAATGGCAAAAAAGCAGCCTACCATGAGCGACATGGTTGCCAAAATCATGGCCTCCATTACCAATTGAAGGCTTACTGAACTCCCACTGGCACCTATGGCACGCCGCAAGCCAATTTCGCTTCTTCTTTTATTAATATTGTACCATAAAACGCCGAACAAGCCTAATGCTACGTTGATGATGAGAAAACTGGCAATGATGATAAAAATAACCATCGGGATAATGGTGACTTCATTTTTAGCATCGCGCATTTCGCTCAGGTGCTGTATTTCGACCGAATTTTTCATTGTATTGGTCATGAACTTGTATAACTGGCTTTCGAAAGTAGCATCGGCTCCATCGCGAACTTTAACCAATATGTGGCTGTTATTCCTGAAGTATCCGGTGTCCAGGCGGGTAAACATGGCGTTACCTGCAGGCCAGAAATCGCCATTTGCTTTAATATCCTGCACTACGCCAATAATCTTCATTTTTTCTTTATCGTCGTAATCGCCAATCAGTTTACCTATGGCATCGCCTTCACCAAACATTTGCTTTTTCAGCGTTTCGTTAATAATGAAGTTTTTATTTTTAGTTACCGCATCTTCTGGTAAAAACCATCTGCCGGCAACCAGTTTAATGTTCCATACCTTTTGATAGTCGGCTCCCACCACATAACTGTTTACGGGATTAAACTTCTTACCGTTTGAATTCAATCCGGTACTCATGGTACTGTTTGAGTATGGGAAGTTAGCCCCCGTATAAGTTACTTCTTCAATCTGCGGCATCGCTTTTAACGATTTATACAAATTATCGTAAAAGATGTTGAGCGAATCGCGGTTTTTGGTTAACAAGCCATTATCATAACTGATTGACCATACTTTTTTATAGTCAAAACCAAGTGGTTTGCTGTAGTTCTGGTAGTAGAAGGTAAGAAAAGAAAATACGGCAAATATTACCATAAAGGAAACGAGTATTTCGGAGAGGAACAGGAAATTCTGCTTCCTTTTGTTCCATATTAATTTAAATAAATGTCTGAACATCATAATGGTTTCGATTTGAGATTATTGCGCTTTAAGTGCTTTCACTACATTTAATTTCGACATTCTCCATGCCGGATAAACGCCAGAAATTAACCCAAAAAACACGCAGGCAATAAAACTGTAAAACAATACGGTTAGATTCATGCTAAGGCGCATATTGGAAATTACATTTGCACCGTTAATGAGGTAAATGGCCAACAAGGAAAGTATGATGCCGATAATGCCTCCTAAAAAAGTCAGGATCATATTTTCGACAATAAACTGGTAAACCAGCGTTTTAGAGGAAGCCCCGAAAGCCTTACGAACGCCGATTTCTGATGAACGTTCCATGATACGAGTAACGTTAATGTTAACCAGGTTAATGGTTGGTAAGAGCAAAAAGAGCAATACAAAAATACTCATGATGGTAACCACCCGGGTTTTACCATTATTGGCACCATCGCCTGCTATTCTACGCGTCATTGAAGAGAAAAAGGGATCGGCATTACTGTATACCCGGTCAAAATCTTTAGGTATGGGTACCCTCCGCATCATCTGCTGAAATTCCTTTTGCATTTTAGGCACATCAGCTTTACTTTTAGCCAGCAGTACGGCGTTATAAGGGCCCATTAAATCAGGTTTATTGTAATCTGAAGTCGACACGGTATAGGGCAGGTACATATCGCCACTTAAGCTGTTTACGGTTTTAGAAACATTAGCCACTACACCAATTACACGGTAATTGACATTATCAGCCGAGATATACCGGCCAATTACATTGCTTGCATCACCAAAATAAGCTTTCCGGGTTTCCTCTGAAATAACAGCCACCTTATCGGCATTATCTATTTCCTTTTGCGAAAAAGGTTTACCTGCCAGAAAGCGATATTCGAGTACATTCCAGTAATCGGCATTGGTGTATTTATAGGCAATAACAATCTTTTTATTGTTAACATAGGCGTTTGAAGCTTTGGGATTAGATGAAATAGCCATCTTATCTACATTTTTCAAGGTCGAAACATAATGACTGAAAAAGTAATAAGAAACGTCGCTACGGTTCATCCAGCCTTCTTTGGTGTTTTTATATTCCATACTGCTTACATAGAGCGAGCGTTCGCGCTTTAGATCAGGGTAATCGGGACTTAAAACTTTATCCATAAATGCAGTGGTAACCATTAAAATAGTTAGCGTAAAGCTGATTCCGAATAAGCTGACGAAGGTGAAAAACTTTCTCCTTTTGAGTACAGCTATGGCGATTTTGAAGTAATTTTTTAACATAGCTGTATTTTATTGAACCTGAGAACCATCGAAAAGTCTAACCAAGCGGTGTGTTTTATGCGCCATATTTTCATCGTGTGTAACCATCACAATGGTTGTACCTTCGTTCTTATTCAGATTAATGAGGATATCCATAATTTCATTACCCATTGCACTATCCAGGTTACCGGTAGGCTCATCGGCCAGAATAATTTGCGGATTGCCCACAATGGCCCTGGCAATGGCTACACGTTGCCGCTGACCACCCGAAAGTTGCGTAGGAAAATGTTTTAAACGGTTGCTTAACCCAACTTTTTCTAAAGCTTCAGTCGCCAGTCTTTTGCGTTCTTTAGCTGATGAGTTGCGGTACAGCAAAGGCAATTCTACATTATCAAGCACCTGCAAATCGTTAATGAGGTGGTAGCTTTGAAAAATGAAACCCAGCTTTTCGTTACGGAATTTAGCGAGTTTCTGATCGGAATAGCTACTGATATCCTGACTATCGATCTGTATATTGCCTTTTGAAGGCTCATCAAGCAGGCCCATGATATTGAGCAAGGTACTTTTACCACAGCCAGAGGGGCCCATAATGGATAGAAATTCGCCTTTGGCAATATCGAGGTTGATGCCGTTAATGGCCAGCGTTTCTACAGTATCGGTCCGGTAAACTTTTTTAATGTTCTGTAAGCGTATCATAATTTAAGGTAAGGTTATAAATATTATTTAATAGGTGATTTTTTTATTTTTTTCAAAGTCGTAAAGGGATAAATAGCGTAATTGATAATAGGCGGCCCAGAAATCGCGTAGCGAAGAAACATAATCGCGTTTGGCGCGATCATTTTCCTGAAAGGCAATGCTAAGATCAGTAATGCTTAAATTGCCCAACACATAACGTTCGCTCGCTATTTTGTACTTTTCTGCCGCAATTTTTTCGGCCTTATCAGTTAATTGTATTTGCTCTTTCATCATGTTAAAAAGCGTAACCTGGGTGACAATTTGTTGTTTAAAAGTCTGCTTATCCTGCTCTACTGCGTAAATGGTAAACTGTTCGTTGGCCTGGGCAGTCTTAGTGCGCGATTTAGACCTGCCCCAATCCATTACCGGGATAGAAAGCTGCAGTTCTACCGATTGCTGGTTCTTAGGTGAGCGATAAACATCGAAAGCATTGGTTGCTGCATTTGAATAACCCAGATTTGCCCGCAAAGTGGCCTTTAACCCATTTTCGCCTTTAGCCTTGGCTACATCACGCCGGGCTTCGGCAAGTCTGCGCACAAAGCCAATGGCATCCGAGCGGTTTTCGTAAGCCTCGTTTAGCACCTTTTCGGTAGCTACACTCATTTGGGTCACCACTGTGGGCATATCCAGTTTAATTCGGTCATCGCCTTCTATACCGGTGTAACTTCTTAAATTCAGCGTAGCAATTTCTACATCGCGTTTGGCTGTACCTACTGCTTTTTGCGCATTTAAAACTTCTAACTGCAACTGCAGGATTTCATTTTTGGAGATTTTACCCAGTTCAAATTTGGTATCGGCAATGGTTAAAATTCTTTGCGTATTGGCATAATTCAGGTCGGCAATATCGAGGTTAACCTGAGCCAGCAGCAAATCGAAAAAGTATTCGGTTACCGTAACCGATATTTTCTCCTGCGTTTCGATAAAAACCTGCTTGCTTTCGTTAAATTTTAGAGGCTCGATTTTTTTGTCCCATTTTAAGGCATTGAACTGCAGCAAAGGCTGAGTGTAGCCCAAACCGTATGGAATACCGTTATAAAGCACATTTTTACGATCGAAATCACTGAAACGCTGCAATTGTGTAGTGCCATAAATGGTTCCGCCTGTTGCGGCAATACTCTGGCTGAAATCTAAAGTCAGCGAAGAATTATCATAATGTACCGGTTGAAAAAGAATGGTTCCGTTGGGCTGTTGTACCTGGGTATAGGTTTTGGTATAACCCGGCAATACACCTGATAAAGCCAGCTGAGGCTGGTAATTAGACTTGAAGGTACGCCATTCCCAATACCTGGTTTCTTTAACGGTAATGGCCTGTTTTGCAGCAATTGAATTGGCTTTAGCCATTTCTACCACCTGCGGCAAGGTAAGTCTCAATGTATCGTTTTTCGGATTGGCAAAAACCCCGAAACCGATCCACCACAACAAAGGCATCATTAAAAATTTCTTTGCCATAACTTAGTTGCTAATGGTTACCGTTTTCACATTTTTATAATCGCCCATATCCGAAGTAATGATTTCATCGCCAGCTTTTAAGCCGCTTAAAACTTCTACATAATCGAAATTGCTCAGGCCTGTTTTTACGCTCCGGCGTTCGGCAATGCCATTTTTAAGCACAAAAACCTCTTGCTGGTTGCTACCATTAAACGCCGGACCATTAGCCACCCGCAAAACACCGTTACGCGTAGCGGTAACCAGAAAAACGTCTACTTTTTGGTTTGGCCTTAACACCTTGCTATCTTTCTGGTTCAACTGAATATCGAACGAAACAATTGCATTGTTTACCGCAGGCGAAATATTGACGATGGATCCGCGCAACTGCGTATCGCTCACCCTGATAATGGCTGTCATGTTGTTGTGAATCTTATCCAGCAAATTATCAGACATGCTACCTGCCACTTTAAAGCCACTTAAATCGGCAATGCGCACCAGTGCATCACCTTCGTGCACCGCCGAACCGATATTTTTATTAACCCAGGTAATTACGCCGGGCCGGGTAGCAATCAAATCGGCCAGATCGAGCCGGCGTTTCAGGGCATCAAGATCATTCCGTTGAATGGCCAGGGCAATTTCGGCTTCCCTGATCTCGATTTTCATGGTTTGCTGCTTGCTTTTAATTTCGTTCTCGAGCTGGAGTTTTTCGAGTTCAGCTACCTTCAGCTCCAATTCGGCACGTTCTACATCTTCTTTGGTACCACCACCGGCTTTAAGCAACCTTTTGGCCGATGATACCGCGTCGGTAAGGTTACTGATGCGCAATTGTTTAATACTGTTATTGGATTTGATATCAAAAAAACTCTTCTCCAAATCGAGTTTGAGTTTACTGATCTCGTTTTGTTTCGATTCCATCTGGAACTGAAGCTTATCATAATCAGTTTGGCTAACGGATTTATCGAGTGTTAAAATCGACTGGCCCCTGGTAACCTTGTTGCCGGCATCCAGCAAAACATTTTTAATCGATGCATTGATCGGGCTGGTTAAAACTTCTTCAAATTCGGGCAGCACCTCTCCTGTTGCGTTGATGGTATTTTCAATTATCCCTACCTCTACCTTTGCTGTGGTAATATCTGCCAGGGTTAACACCGGCTTGAAATAAAATCTAACCCACCAGATACCCGCAATAATTACCAGCAGGATGACACCAGCAATGATGTATTTTTTTTTCTTCTTTTTTGCTAAAACGTCTTCGGCAATGAGTGTGTCCATTTAAATATTTTTAGCACATCCATTACAAGCAGAATACCAAAGTTAAAACACTTAAATACTGATAGTTACATTTTTAAAGAAAACAAAAAATGCCCGATATCGAACGTTTTGTTCTGTATCGGGCAAAAAATAACGGAAGATGATTTTTTAAAAATACTGCGATTTAATCTGCAAACAGTAATCCTAAATTATGTATCAGCATTAACCTGTTGTGCTAACAGTAATTTGTTATATTGGCCACAATTTTTATTGATATGACAAAATTAATCATGACCTGCATAGGCTGGCTGGGTGTACTGCTTTGTACTTTAGGCTACCTTTTACTGAGTTTAAAAGTTATCAAAGCAGAATCGTGGACCTTTCAGTTGTTTAATGTTGTAGGTGGTTTATGCCTGGCCATGACTGCGCTTGATACCAGCGATTTGCCTAATGCAGCAGCCAACCTCTTGTGGATGAGCATTGGTATTTACGCACTTGGCAGGCAGTTAACCAGCCGAAAACGTACTAAAGCGGCTTAACTGCTTATGCCCAAAATCTGATAAGCCTTTTGCTTGTAATAGTCGAGTCGCTCGGTATAGGCTTTCTTATCACTTTCTAACGAAAGGTAGAAATACGCACCATCTACCAATACAAAAATCAGATCGGCAGTAGTTTGCGGATCTTTAATTGAAGTAACGCCCTTTGCGTTACATACTTCGATCATTTCGGCCAATCCTTTACGCAACGAATCCAATATCAGTTTATATTTCGCTTTGATCTTTTTCTCCCTGAAAGCCAGCGCATAAAAAGTATAGAACAAGCCATCGTCAAAAAGCAAATTCCATTTTTTAGAGAATAGCATTTCTACTGTTTTCTGAAGATCTTCAAGTCCGGGTTCTCCTTTATCTTTAATTGCATAAATGAGTAAATACCGCTCCAATATGTAATCAATTAAAGTATAACTGAGGTCCTCTTTAGTTTTAAAATAATGGATAATTAAACTTGGGTTAATATCCATCACCTTGGCAATTTTAGCGATTGAGGTGTTTTCGTAACCTTCCTTTTTGGCTACCTGATAAAAAACTTTAATAATTTCCAGTTGCCTTGTCTCTTTTAGGCTTTTCCTTCCCATAGTGCTGTTAATTTAATGGCGCAAACTAACCAAATGTAGCAGCATTCGCAAAATTATTTTTTGATATAAATTAAATGAATGTTCAATCAATATATTAATTTAGATTTAACTTAACCTTAATATGATATGTTCAATTTAGCGGCCGCCAAAAAGCAACTATCACATTTAAACCAAACCATTATCAAACAAAATGAAAAGAAAACTATTATGGATTTTTGCGCTGCTGATTTTATCCGCAGGCGCCTTTGCCCAGGGAATTACCGTAAAAGGGGTAGTCTCTGATGCAAAGACTAAAGAAACCCTCCCTGCCGTAAACGTTTCGGTAAAGGGAACCAATCTGCACCTGGCAACCAATGTCAATGGTGCATATACCATTAACGACCTTAAGGCCAATGCCGTTTTAATTTTCACTTATATTGGTTACAAGCAACAGGAAATTACACTAAACGGGCAAACTAAAATAGATGTAGCCCTGATGCCTGATTATGCCAACCTGGATGAAGTAGTAGTTGTTGGTTTTGGTACCAAGAAAAAAATCAACATTGCAGGTGCCATCGATCAGATTTCGGGCAAGCAACTTGAATCGCGACCGGTAACCAATGTGCTGCAAGGTTTACAAGGGATTAGCCCGGGCCTGAACATTACCTATGCCGGTGGATCGCCAGGTGCTTTACCTAACATCAATATCAGGGGCTATACTTCCATTAATGGTGGTTCTCCTTTAATTGTAATTGATGGTATTCCGGCTACAAGCAATGATGATATGCTGCGCTTAACTCCCTCTGATATTACTTCATTTACTGTGCTACGCGATGCAGCTTCATCTGCCATTTATGGTGCAAGGGCAGCTTTTGGTGTAATTTTAATCACCACCAAACAAGGCGCTGCAGGTAATAATGTAATCAGTTACAATACTTACCTGTCGTGGGCCAAACCTACTTTATTACCAAAACCAGTGACTGACCCTTACATTTTTTCCCGGGTATTGGAAACGGCAACGGATAATACCCCCTGGGATTACGTAAACTATTCTGATGAGTATTACCGCTGGGCCAAAGAAAGATCGGATAATCCGTCTATAGCCGATACCAGATTGGACCCGAAAGACCCAACCAAATGGGCTTATATGGGGAGTAACGACTGGTATAACTATTTCTTTAACGATGCCAGTTTATCGAAAAGCCATACTTTAACCTTTTCTGGCGGAGCTACAGTTAACAACAAGCCCCTAACCTATTATTTATCTGCCGATTACGCTAAAGATAACGGATTGAATAAGTTAACAGCCGATTACTGGGATCGCTATGGCTTAAGATCGAAAGTAGGTTTCTCTCCCATTTCGTGGCTTAAAGTAGATAACAACCTGAACATTTACGAAACTAAAAGGGCATTACCAAACTCAAGCATTACCGATCTTTATTACCTGATGCCAACCGATGTGGCTAAAAACCCGGATGGTACCTGGGCCAATACAGCTGCCGGTAAACTGGCTGCGAAATTGGTAGATGGCGGAAACAGTCTGCAAAATATGTTTGGTTTCCAGAACATCACCACTGCAACCGCTTTGTTCTTAAATGGCGACTTACAGGTAAATGCCGATGCATCTTTTAAAAGAGAACTTTGGAAAAGCCATGCCGATGCTAAAAAATATAAAATCGGTTATGGTCCTAACGATATTCGCGAAGAAGGGGGAACAGGTTCTGTAAGCGAGGGAAATGGCTACTTGTACAATAATGCCTTTAACTTATACACTACCTATAAAAAAACAATTGGCGATCACTTTTTTAGCGCCATGGTAGGTTTTAACAGCGAAGATTATAATTACTCGACTGTAAACGCATCAAAACAAGTGTTGATTTCTTCTTCAACACCTTACCTTTCGCTTACCAGTGGCGCAGCTACTGCAACAGGCGGTTACTCAGCTTATGCTACCAACAGTGCATTTAGCCGTTTAAACTATACCTACAAAAACAGGTATATTTTAGAAGCCACAGGCCGGTACGATGGTTCATCGCGTTTCCCGGTTGAAAGACGCTGGGGATTCTTCCCATCAGCTTCTGCAGCCTGGATAGCGAGTGCCGAAGAGTTCTTTAAACCATTGGCACCAGCCTTTAATACGTTTAAACTACGTGCTTCTTATGGCGATTTGGGTAACCAGAACGTAGGCGATTTTGGTTATATCCAGTCGTTGGCTACGGGTACTTCGGGCTACCTGATTGGTGGTGCAGGCCAAAACCAGATTATTACCGGAGCGCCGGGCTTAAACGTTGATCCACAAACCTACACCTGGGAAAGGGTATCGACCTTAAACATGGGTACTGATATTGGTTTGTTAAACGATAAACTTTCTTTCACCTTCGATTACTACATCCGTGATACGAAAGGAATGTTAACGGCGGGTCAAGAATTACCTGGTGTGTTAGGTACAGGAGTACCCAGACAAAATGCTGCCGATTTACGCACTAAAGGATGGGAACTTTCTGTATCATACAGAGATAAGTTTACCGTTGCCGATAAGCCGTTCAACTTCGAAACCAAAGTATTCCTTGCCGATTCTAAGAGCAGGATTACCAAATTTAAAAACGACCAGAACCTGTTTTCAAACTACCGCGAAGGACAGGATATTGGCGAGATCTGGGGATTAGAGAACGATGGAGTTTTCCGCAGTAAAGCAGAAATTGCCGCTTTAGATCAATCTGCTATTATTCCATGGGGAGCGTTATCTATTGTAGAAGGCTGGCCTAAATACGTAGATCAGGATGGTAATAAAAAAATTGAGCGCGGTTTAAGTGCCAACGATCCGAAAGATTTAAAAATTATTGGTAACAGTACTGACCGTTATACCATAGGAGCCAACCTGAATATGGACTGGAACGGTTTCGATCTTTCGATATTCCTGCAAGGGGTATTAAAAAGAGACTTCTATCCCCACCACTACCTGTTCTGGGGACCTTACCAACAGCCTTATGCAAACGTATACCCATGGAACCTCGATTTTTACCGTGCTACAGCAGATTCGCCAGAGCAACGTGCCAAACATTCGGCATCGTATATTGCAGCAGGCCTTGCCGATGCCAATACCGACTCGCAATATCCGGTACTACAATCGTGGTTAGCTGATGCCAACTATGGCGCCGGATTGGATATTCCACAAACCAAATACCTGTTAAATGGTGCTTATTTAAGAATCAAAAACGTATCATTGGGTTACACCTTCCCTGCCAAATGGACTAAAAAGGTAAGCATTAACCGCTTACGCTTATTTGTTACAGCTGATAACCTTTATGAGTTTTCGGCGATCAAGAAATTTATCGATCCTGAAGCCGTTAACCAGGGTCCATCGGCCTGGGCCTACCCTTACCAACGCAGATACGCTGTGGGTTTAAACCTTGATTTCTAATCCGATAAAGATTCACCACATTCAAAAACAACTAAATGAAAAAGTACGTATATATATTGCTAATAGGCGTTGCAGGTACATTTGCGGCCTGTAAAAAAGGTGAGCTGGACCGTTATCCGCAAACCTCTATTTCGCCCAATCTTTTCTTCAATACGGAAGAAGATTTATCCCTATACATTAATGGTTTGCTATCGCAACCCGACCGCAATAGTTATCTTAACGATCAAAGTACCGATAACGTAGCTACAACCGCTGCTGTTGAAGTAAAAAACATCATGTTGGGTACCGCCAATGCCCAAAACATTACCACAGGCTGGAGCTGGAGCCGACTGCGTAATATCAATTATTTCCTCGAAAATTATAAAAAGGCACAGGTTACCTCAGCCATTAAAAACCATTATGCAGGTCTTGCCCGTTATTACCGTGCTGAGTTCTATCTCGATAAAATAAAACGTTTTTCGGATGTACCCTGGTACTCAGGAACTTTAGAGCCTGGTGATGACGATCTATACAAACCCCGAGATCCACGTGCACTAATAGCCGACAGCATTATGGCCGATTTAGATTTCGCTTATAAAAATGTAAGAGAAAGTGTGCCGGTTGGTACTCTGGGCAAATGGGCGGTAGCTACCTTATACACCCGTGCAGCTTTATATGAAGGTACCTATCGCAAATACCACAATGAACTGAACTTAGCTGGCAGTGCTAACACCTTTCTACAAACTGCAGCAAGGGTTGCAGGCGAAATGATAGCCGCAAAAAAATTCAGCATTTACAACACCGGTCGCCCAGATCAGGATTATGCAACTTTGTTCTCAAGTCAGGATTTAACTGGAAACAGCGAAGTAATTTTAACCAACATTTTCGATTTGAGTAAAAGCAAGGGACAAAATGTTAACAGTGTAGTATTTGGCGATTACGAGCAGGCTCCCGCCAAAGATCTGCTGCTTACCTATCTGATGAAAGATGGTTCGCGTTTTACTGATATTGCCGGTTATGCCCAAAAGAGTTTTGTAGAAGAGTTTAAAAACCGCGATCCACGCATGGCGCAAACCATGGTTTACCCTGGCTGGACAAGAGTTCCTGATGCAACGCCATACATTCAGCGTTTAAACAAGAACTTTACTGGTTATCATCAACTAAAAGGTTACGTGAACAGTACCGATAACAACATTTTAAACGGGGTTGATTTTCCGGTGTACCGTTATGCTGAAATTCTGTTAAGCTATGCAGAAGCACTTGCTGAGCTAGGCACTTTATCGCAATCGGATTTAGATCAGTCGGTAAATTTATTGAGAAAAAGAGCAGGTATGCCCGATCTTAATTTAGGTGTAGCCAACGCCAATCCTGATGCTTTGTTGCAACAACAATATCCAAATGTAACAACCAATGCCGGTGTAATCTTCGAAATCAGACGCGAACGCAGGGTAGAATTTGCTTTCGAAAACTTAAGATATGACGACCTGATGCGTTGGAAAGCTGGTAAATTATTAACCAAAAGCCCTGAAGGGATGTATTTTGCAGGTTTGGGTAAATACGACCTTACCGGCGATGGTGTAGATGATATTATTTTAATCGACCGCACTGCTACCGTACCGGGCGAAGATCAGAAAGAGAAAAACTCATTGGGTGTAAAATTGGTTTATTACCGCGCCGGAGCCATTGGTACCGATGCAACTGTTTACCTTAAAGCTGGTAATGGCGGTGGTAACATTGTAACCGAAAGTGTAATCAGGAATTTTGAAGAACCTAAATTCTATTATCGTCCTATCCCACAACAACAAGTTACCCTTAACCCTAAACTTAAACAGATTTTTGGCTGGTAAACCATGGATATCAAAAGAAGAACATTATTAAAAACTGTAGGATTGACTGCCGGTGCTTTAGCAACCGGCAGTCTTCCTGCTTTAGCTACAGCTGAAGCAGCAGATCATAACAAAAATAAAAAACTGGCCTTAACCGTGGCGCACATTACTGATGTACACATCCGCCCTGGCGACAATGCCCCTGAACGTTTTAAAAACTGCTTGAAACAGGTTATTGACCAGCATAAGCCAGATTTTTTCTTAAACGGTGGAGATTCGATTAACGATGCTTCGTATGACAATGTAGTACGTAACCAGGTTACCGAACAATGGGCCATTTGGGACGATTGCCTTAAACAAATTGGCAAGCACGAGATATACAGCTGCATAGGCAATCACGATCCCTGGTGGAAAGCGCCTGAAAAAACTGATGAAATGTACGGTAAAGATTATGTAGTTAAGCGCTTAAAAATCCCGAACCGTTATTATAGCTTTTCGAAAAAGAACTGGCACTTTATCATTTTAGATGGCAATAACAGTAAAATATCGTTGGATGAAGAACAGTATAAGTGGCTGGAACAGGAATTGGAAAAATTACCTGCGGCTACGCCTACGGTAATCATGTCGCACTACCCCATCCTGGGTACTACGCAGGTATTGGTTGGTGGTGGCCATTCGGATGCTAAAAAACTAAAAGATTTGTTTTACAAGCATCGTGATAAGGTAAAAATCTGTTTAAGTGGCCATAACCACCTATCTGATCATACCACCTATAATGGCGTGCTTTATTGTTGTAATGGCGCCATGAGCGGTTTTTGGTGGGGCAAAGGCGATGCAGAATCGGCCGGAACAGGTTATTATCTCGAAACCCCGCCGGGATATGCTATATTAAAGCTATATACTGATGGAACTGTAGAAAACACTTATTATCCGCACACTTTTTAGACCTAACCAAAAATGAAGCTATTAAAAATTGCTATTTTGACTACCTGTATAGGTTTACCGGCTATTTTGCAGGCACAACAACGCCAGCAAAAAGTGGTTTACATTATCGCAGATGGCATACCTGCAGATGTGATGGAACGTGAAAACCTGCCTAATTTTAAGAAAATCATCACGGCGGGTTCTTACTCACGCATGCATGTGGGTGGCGATAAAGGCACCTATAACGAAACACCAACCATCTCGGCCGTAGGTTACAACAGTTTACTTACCGGTACCTGGGTTAATAAGCACAACGTTCCGGATAACGACATTAAAGCGCCTAATTACAATTACCAGCATATCTTTAAATTGTTTAAAGATCAATATCCTGAGAAAAAAACAGCTATTTTTTCGAGCTGGACGGATAACCGGACCAAACTACTGGGCGATGGACTGGCTGGAACCGGTAACTTTAAACCCGATTATGCTTTTGATGGTTACGAACTGGATACCGTACACTTTAAGCACGACAAAAAATCGGCTTACATGCATCAGATTGATGAAGAAGTGATTAAAAAGGCTGCCAATACTCTGCAAAACAATGCCCCAGACCTATCGTGGATTTACCTCGAATACACAGACGATATGGGACACCGCTATGGCGACAGTCCAGAATTTTATAATGCCATTGCCATGCTTGATGTACAGGTAGGAAAAATCTGGGATGCTATCCAATATCGCGAACAGAAATTTAAAGAAGATTGGTTGATTATCATTACTACCGATCATGGTCGAGATGAAAAAACAGGCCGCGGTCACGGCGGGCAATCAGACAGGCAAAGAGCTACCTGGATGGTAAGCAATTATAAAAACCTGAATACATATGCGCAGTACTTCGATTTGGGCGTTGTAGACATTATGCCATCTATAGCCCGTTATTTAAAAGTGAAACTTCCTGAAAGTGTTTCGCAGGAAATTGATGGCACACCGTTTATTGGGCCAGTGTCTTTAGCTAACCTCAAAGTCAACCCTATACAGAAACACCTCGATATTACCTGGAAAGCACTCGAAAAAAATGGTAAAGTAAAAATCTGGCTTGCTACCACTAACGATTTCAAAACCGGCGGAAAAGACAATTACCATTTGCTGGCAACTGTAGATCTGAACCAACAGCACTATTTTGCCGATTTAAAAGATTACCCGGCTACCTTTTATAAAATTATTGTAGAAGGTGCTGATAATAGCCTGAACAAGTGGGTTAGTGTTAACTAAGAAAAAAAGCATCGAGTATCAAGTATCAAGACAGTCTAGCCGATCGTCAATACTTGCTACTCGATACTTACTACTCGATACTTACTACTTGCTACTTGCTACTCGATACCCAATACTACTTGCTACTAATAACTCCCTACAAAGTCAAACTATCCCAAATCACCTGATAAACATCTACCGGCGTTAAAGCTTTATCTATTTTATTAGCAGTTACCAATATTGGCTTAAATTCTTCTTTGGTGTTAATCCTTCCGTGCGAGCCTTTAATTAAAGTGGCATCCAGCGGAATTACATCCATCACATACCTGAAGCCTGCTTTTTTTCGCAGCAATTTATATCCGGCCCTTAGCTTAGAGGTCATAAACATTTCAACCGGATCGTAACCTGGTTTTTTATGGATATCTACTACCCTGGCATAATCGGGAGCTTTGGCATCATCTAACCAGAAATAATAGGTAAACCAGCTATTTTCATCAGCCATCAATACCAAATCGCCAGAACGTTCGTGGTTAATGTGGTGTGCCTCCTGTTCGTTTTTATCCAATGTGAGTTCGATGCCCGGAACGGTTTTAAGCAAGGTTTTTACTTTTTCGGTAACCGATTTATCGTTAATGTAAACATGTGCAATCTGGTGATCAGCTACCACAAACGCTTTTGAAGCACCTGCATCAAGCAATTCTAAACCACGCTCTTCGCGGATTTGGATCAGGCCATTTTCCCTGAACAAACGATTAAGATGAATCGGATTGTTAACCGGCGCGATACCATATTCGGAAAGTAAAATTACACGCGCGCCTCTGCCTTCGTAAAACGCAACCAAATCTGCAACTACCTGATCTATTTCCTGTAATTCAGCTCCAATTTTTGTTTCATCGGGACCAAATTTCTGTAAGCAATAATCGAGGTGCGGCAGATAAATCAGGCTCAGTGTTGGGTTATGGAGCTTTTCAGTTTCAATAGCTGCATCAGCAATCCATCTGGTCGATTTAATGTTGGCTCCCGGTCCCCAGAACTGAAATAGTGGGAACTGGCCCAGTTTAGTTTGTAAGTCATCTCTAAGCTCGGCTGGTTGCGAATAACAATCGGGTAGCTTACGTCCATCGGCCAGGTAATTGGGACGTGGAGTTACCGAATAATCAACAGTCGAATACATATTGTACCACCAGAACATGTTTGCACAAGTAAAATTGGGGTCTTGCTGTTTGGCTTTATCCCAAATCTTGTCGCCCTGTACCAGCTTGTTCGATTGTTTCCAGAACTTTACTTCGCATTCTGCATGATCATACCAGCCATTACCAACAATACCATTCTCCGAAGGATATTTTCCGGTTAAATAAGCCGATTGTGCCGCAGTAGTAACCGCAGGCAGCAAAGGCGCAACGGTTGTTAAGTGCTTTTCGGCAATATATTTTTGGAGGAAAGGTGTATTTGCGCCTATAACCGACTTAGATAAGCCTACAATATCAATTACAACTGTTTTATGCATGATTTACTGTGCTAATGTATTTTTTACCCAATCCAGTTCGCGGATGATGGATTCGTTTAGTGGTGCTTTCAATTGAGCTGGCAGCACTTCCCAGGTATAGGTCTCAACTTCGAGGTGATTGGTAAAAGGATTGTTTTTTTGTAGTTCCAATACCGTTCGAATATCCGACTGGGTAGATTGGATCAGGCCCATATCCTCCACAAAGATCGGCACATGGAAATGTGCGCGCCATTCCTGTACATCTGGCCTTTCGGCATCAGCCAATGCGTTCGAAAGATCAGGATAGCGAATTAAAGCGCCATCTTTCTGCTGTGCAATAACCTGATGCAGGTAAACCGGCTCGTCAAACCCGGCAAGTGCATCCAATACCGCCTTTCTATCGGCTCTGGTTTCCGGTAATTTAGCCTTTAAAGCTGCGCTGATCTGGATTTTACCCACCTTAATGCCTTTCTCTTGCAGCTCTTGCACAATGGCAGCATGTGGTTCGTAACCGATCGCAAAATGGCAAACATCGTAACACAGGTTAATATGTGTTTTGATAATTTCTTCGGCCTTTTCGGCAGTAAAACCTAAATCTGCTGCCCAGGTAGTTTTTCCTAAAGGTAGAAGTTCATTTTCATACCAGTCAATAAATTCAGGTCCTGATTCGAGAAAGCCATCTGGCTCGGGTTCAATATCGAGGTGAATGAGTTTACCGCTGTTCAGGTATATTTTATGCAGTGCTTCGGCTACAGCCAAAACATGAGTCGTTGCTTTAACGGTGGCTGCTTTTCTATCAGCAGCATCTTCAAACCAGGGTTTATAGCTTAATGGCGAGGTAGAAATACCAGCATCCATATGATCCGGCACCAGCTGTGCTAATATTTCAGCCAGGCGGATGGTATAATCCAAACGTTCTGTTGTGGTCCAGTCGGGTGCATGTACCTGATCTTTAACCCGGGAATGGTGAAAGCCTCCGTAAGGAAAGCCATTCATCGTAAAAACATAGCCCCCTTCGGCATCCAGCCATTGCTTAAATTCAGTTAAATGCGCTGCTTCAAACAATTCGATACTGGCCAGATTAGAAAGGCGTAAACCAATTCCCATAGCTTCGTTGGGCGATAAAGCTGTCTTTAATTTCGGAAAACTATCTTTAAGTACGGCAAAATGTGCTGACCAGCTTTCGCCGGCATATATATTGGTACAAAAGGTTAAATGACCTGAATTTAATTTCATAGTACGGTAGTAGTTGAATGTTGAGCCGCTTGATTCTGGAGCAATTCAGCAGCCTGTTTTAATATGCTGGCATCTATCTCGTGAACTTCTTCGCCTTTACCCAAAGCAGTAAGCAGCGTGATTGTTAACTGACCACCAAGATGTTCTCTAAATTCTTCTAGCCCCTGTAAAATAGGACTATTAGCTCCATTTACCTGAAGTAAAGGATGCGTTAATTCAAAGCCCAATGCCTGGATTACAGCGATAACCCTTTGGGCATCTGCAGCACTAATTCTTCCGGATAGGTTCGAATAAACCGTATCTAAAGCAATGCCCATGGCCACGGCTTCGCCATGTCTGATTTCGAAATTGGTTAAATACTCGAGTTTATGTGCGCTCCAATGGCCAAAATCAAGCGGACGTGCAGATCCGTTTTCAAAAGGATCGGCACTGCGGATGTGCTCCAGGTGTAACTTCGCACATTTCCAGATCTGGTAATTCATGGCTTCCCTGTCGCGGTTGGCCAGTGCAGTAGCATTAGTCTCCAGCCACTCAAAAAACTCCAGATCTTTAATCAATGCCACTTTAATCGCCTCCGCAATACCAGAACGCCAATCGCGGTCAGACAGGCTGTTCAACAACAACTCATCGTTAAACACCGCAACAGGGGGCGAAAATGTGCCCAGAAAGTTTTTCTTATTGAAATAGTTGATTCCGTTTTTTACACCTACACCCGAATCATTTTGCGAAAGCACAGTACTGGGTATACGGATGTGTTTAATGCCCCTGTGCGCAATGGTAGCAGCATAGCCTACCATATCAAGCACGGCACCACCGCCAATAGCCGCCACGAAAGAATGCCTGTCGATACCATGGGTATTAATGGCCTCCAAAACGCGGTCAAGATATTGGGTATCATTCTTCACCAATTCGCCACCAGGAATTACAATAATGTCCTGAACCAATTGCGTTTGACTGTATTGACTAAAGTATTTCTTTATTTCAGAAGTTAAACCGGTATGCGCTTCTGCTACCCCTTCATCAATTATAAAAAGAATCTTTTTTATGGTTACAGCAGGGTTAAGCTGACGCAGAAAATCGCTAAAAAGGGTGTTATCAACAGCAAAAAGTGCTGAGGTAAAGAAAACATTATAATTGTACTGTACAGTAAATGATTGTTGTAAATGTTCCATAATAATTGGATTTCAGTTTAAATCGGATCAGGTTACGGCGAAAAGTTTAGAGAGCCCCATAGAAACGGGCAACAAAGCCGCAATCACAAAAGCAAGGATCAGTGCATCAAAAGTTACTGCCCAGGCTGCATCCATCAAAATTAACGATATTACCCCGGCTTTAACAGCTGCGCCAATGTTTTTACCCACAGGTTGCTTAATGGCTTTTAACAATGGTTTAAAAATCATAAAGGTAAAGGGCAGTAGAAACAACAGCGACCATAATAATCTGTCGTTAATAAAAGCAAAATAAGCAATGGCGCAAATAACAATGCCGTAAAGTAAAGCGGCCAGGTATAAATTTTTAGCTGTACCACCATGTACTTCGCCACGGCTGGTCATGGTGATAGAGAAAATATAAATTACCGGAATAACAGCCAGATAATAATGGCTGTACAACATTTCGGGCACAATGCTTAAGCCCAGTAAGAGGTTAAAACCGCGGCATAGGCCCATGTTTAAAGGACCAAAAAACGAATGGTGTTTGCCAAATTTATTGTAAAGCAGCGCAAATATGGCCACCAAAATGGCCAGTGTGCCTGATGCTGTACTGTTTAAAAATGCCAGGCCAATTGCAGCCAGTAATAACAAGCTACCTAAAAGTGCTGCGTTTTGCAAGCTAATGATACCATTTGGGATGGCACGCTCCGGACGTTCTATTTTATCAAGCTCAGCATCAAAAACATCGTTAAAAACAATACCTCCCGCATACAGGCAGGCGGTAGATACGCACAAATAAAAAACAGATAACCACGGAATCGCAAAACCCGCAGTTAAAATACCAGAAATAGCAATTCCCGCTAAAATATCGGCTACCGAAGTAACCACGTTAGCGGGGCGCATGATGCGCAGGTAAACAATTATTTTCTTCAAGGTAATTAACTAATAATCATTGACGATTTATCGGCACGCGGCTGTTGGCCACCACGTAAAATGGTGTTACCTTCAAACTTTACCGATTGATCGATATTTTGTGGAGTGTTAAAATCAGCTTCATCAATTTGTCCGCTTTGCGCAAATGCAGTAATGGCATTACGGTAAGTTACCAGTTCAATCGCCTCGTTGCTTAAACCATGTATTTTCATTAAGGCTGCTGTTTTGGGCACGGCCAATGGGTCGCTAATGCCCCAGTCGGCTGCAGAATTAACCATAATACGTTCAGGACCGTATTGTTTTACAATTTCTACCATCCGCTCGTTACCCATTTTGGTAAAAGGATAAATGGTAAAGGCGGCAAAAAAGCCTCTGTCTAAAACCTCTTTTACCGTTTCTTCATTGTTGTGATCAACAATAACACTGTAAGGATCGAGGCCATGCTCTATGGCAATATCCATACTGCGCTGCGTACCTTTTTTCTTATCGCGGTGCGGTGTATGAATTTGCACCGGAAGTCCTGCTTCTTTAGCCAGCTCTAGTTGTGCGCGGTAATATTTTTCTTCGGCAGCGGTTTGGTCGTCGAAGCCGATTTCGCCAATCCCTACTACCCCTTCTTTATAAATAAACAAAGGTAAAATCTCCATCACCTGTTCGGCCAGGCTTTCGTTATTGGCTTCCCTTGAGTTTAAACCAATGGTACAGTAATGTTTTATCCCAAATTGCGATGAACGGAATCTTTCCCAGCCAATTAAACTGCTATAGTAATCTCTAAAACTGTCTAAGCCGGTACGGGGTTGACCCAGCCAAAAAGCTGGTTCTATCAAGGCTACTACACCTGCATCGGCCATGGCCTGGTAATCGTCGGTAGTTCTCGAAGTCATGTGAACATGTGGATCAAAGAATTTCATGCCACTTACCACACTAATATCAAACGCTTCAGGCGCTCCCATCATCGCTTTATCTCTTTCAATTGAATTACTGCAACACATATTTAGTTATATTTTTCTTGGTTTGGTTAAAATTGGTCCCAGCTTAAACTGTTTGTTGTTAAAACGTTTTTAAGCTCAGGGAAAGTATTGATATAGTCTTTTGCCGGTTGATAATCTGAACCTGCAACTGCCAGTGCAATAGCGCGTTGTTCTACCTGATCGTAATGTTGTAAACCGGTTTTCAATACCTCAAAAATTTCGCTGTTGGTAAACTTGCCAACAAGGCGCCATAATTGTGGATTTACTTTACGTCCGGCAGCCCAACGTTCTTTAGCATAATCAGTTAAAGTTAGTGCCAATGCTAAATTTGCACGTTCATCTAACCCCACAATGACGTTAATACTTTTTTCGGTAAAAAACGCTTTTAATACCAGCTGGTTCCAGGCGGCTTCATCAAGGTACTGCGCCGGGTATGGGTTATTTTCCATAATGGCTTCCAATACCGACCCGATATTACTCCTGATTCCTTCTGCACAACGTAGGGCCCAGATTTCAGGAAAGGGTAAAAACGGAAGTGCCGAATACAAAGCCACAGCTTCGTTCATTTCTGCCGATAAGCATAACTGACTGATAGCCTTATATAACTTGTCCTGATCGGTAGCTGGTAAATTACTCAATAACCAAACCCGGCAAAGCCTGTCGATGCTCCATTGGGCAATGTAAGTCAGGTCTGCTTCATTAAGTGCTGCCAACTGCGAATCAGAAAGCTGAACAATGGCTTTACCGGTTTTGCGCGGTGCCATTACAAAGGTCTTTCCAATGCTATTTATCTGATCAGGAGTTGTTTCCCAGGCCCCCAGCCAGCTTAATCCCTCGCCTTTCAGGTTGGTTTTTATAATATCAAGTAACAGTTTATTAGTCGTTACCAAATCACTTTCTTTCATCATCACAAAAATATATCAGAACTAGATCGTACCCGCGGCTACCAGATAATCAATCAGCAGGGCTCCTGTAATAATCAATAAGCCAAAAAATTCTCTCGTTTGTTCGATATAAGGTTTGGTAGCCTGCATACTTTCTACCAAACTGGGCCTTTTATATTTCATTATCCAATCGCGAACACCATCTTTTGCAAAGAATAAAATAGTTGCATAAACAAGGTAAAAAGCCATCAGAAACAAATAAACCAGTGGATAATAAAGACCAAAAGCAGCTAAACCACAGCAAATTGCAGCGCTCATATAGATGGATACCCAAAGGTAAGGATCTACATCGTTAAGGTTAACATAGGCAAAACCTATAAAAGACAAACAGAAAATACTGTTGAGAATTATTAAAAGCATTTGAATTTTAAAAAAATTAAATCTAGTTAAATCGATTTTTTAATGCAACCGAAAGGACAAAGTTATTTAAACTCACAGCTTTTTAAACCTAGATTTGTAAAATTATAGTCTCTTTTAGCATTAGTACAAGATTGAACTGCTTAGGACTGTGATATACAGCCTGCTGACTGCCTATTGTAACAAATATGTTTACATTATCTTGCAAGCTTAAAGAGGGCTTTTTTTACCTTAGTTTCATGAAAAAGCTTGTTCTGTTTCTTTTATGCGGCATGGTAGCTGTACGCACTATAGCCCAGCAAACCCAAAAACCAATGTTATATGGCAGTAACTGGATGGCCATTACCGGAAAACCGATGGCGGCAACAGCCGGATCGATGATTTTTCAGCAAGGTGGTAATGCGGTAGATGCTGCCTGTGCCATGCTGGCTGCTACCTGCACCATGTGGGATACCCTGAGCTGGGGAGGCGAAACACAAGCACTGATTTACAACCCTAAAACGGGCAAAGTAATTGCCATAAATGCTATGGGCGTAGCGCCAACAGGTGCTACAGTAGAATTTTTCAAAAGTAAAGGCTATAATTTTCCACCCGAATATGGTCCGCTGGCAGCCACTACACCTGGCACACCCGGTGGATTAATTTATATGCTGAGCCAGTACGGAACCATGAGCCTAGGGCAGGTATTGGCACCGGCCATGCACATGGCAGCAGGTTATGCCATCGAAGCACAGGCTGCCAACAGTATCGAACGCGATAAAGAACGCATTAAAACCTGGCCATACAGTAAAAAAGTATTTTTAACACACCCGGACGAAAAGCGCGAGGCACCGGAGGCGGGCGAGATCTTTGTACAAAAAGATTTGCTTAATACGCTCACCAAAATGGTTGAAGCGGAGAAAGAAGCCCTAAAAAAAGGAAAAAATCGCAAAGACGCTTTAATGGCCGCATACGATCGTTTTTACAAAGGAGATATTGCCCGTGAGTTTGTAAGAGGCAGCAAAGAACAGGGCGGCTTAATTACGATGGAAGACCTGGCGAAATGGAAACCTGTTGAAGAAGCACCTTTAAGCACCAATTACAAAGGTATTGAGGTATATAAACTACAGCAATGGACACAGGGACCGATGCTTTTGCAGGCCTTAAACATCCTCGAAAATTTTAACCTGAAAGAAATGGGCTACAACAGTCCAAAATATATCCATACCGTTTATCAGGCCATGAACATGGCTTTTGCAGATCGTGATTTTTATTATGGCGACCCGAATCAGACACCAAGCGAGCCCATGAAAGGCCTGTTAAGTAAAAATTACGCCAAACAGCGTGCAGCGCTAATCCAGTTTGAAAAGAATGATGCTAAGATTGGCCCGGGCGACCCCTATCCTTTTCAGGGACAAAAAAATCCATACCTCAACCTGTTAAAAAGCCGTGGTTTTGAAATCGACACCACCAAACGCAACTTTGCACCAAAACATGATTTAGGGAATTACACGCCAAAAGCAGTATACGAAGACCGCCTATGGAGAGGAACAACTTCTATTGAGGCCGCCGATAAAGAAGGCTGGGTAGTTTCGGTAACACCAAGCGGTGGCTGGCTGCCGGCCTGCATTGCAGGAAATACCGGCATTGGCATGAGTCAGCGTATGCAGAGTTTTGTGCTCGACTCTACCCTGAATCCTTTTAATGTGGTGGCACCAGGCAAACGCCCAAGGGTAACCTTATCGCCATCGTTATTTTTAAAAGACGGCAAACCCTATGTTTCGGCGGCTGTGCAAGGTGGTGATACGCAAGATCAGAACCTGCTACAATTCTTTTTAAATATGGCCGAGTTTGGCATGACGGTGCAAAAAGCAACAGAAGCTGCTAATTTTAACACCAACCAGTTATGGCTTTCGTTAGGAGGAAGCAAAACAGCGGATAGAGCACCAAAAGCAGGACAGATTTTACTGAACAGCAATACGAAAGAAGAAGTGCGTACGGCCTTAAAGAACATGGGCTATATCCTCAGTTTTGGCGATCGCACGAGCGGACCGATCAATGCCATTTATTTTGATCGCGCGCATGGCACCTTTTGGGGAGGTTCGAGCAATCATGGCGAAGATTATGGCATCGGCTGGTAACGAAAGCCACCTTTAGTCTTTCCAGCCGAAATTATAGCTTGCTTTAACCGGCTGAGCCATAATTTCGAAATCTTCGCTAAAATCGGCATTAAAAAGCTGAAAACGTACAGGCCACTCATCTTTGAGCATGGTAGAAACAAACTTGGAAAAAATGCTTGTAAAACTCCTGAAGCTCACCCTTTCCTTGCAAATGATCAGGTATTCATCATCTGATTTGGTAATCACTTCGGCAATCACATTACCCCAGCGCGACAGGAGTTGTACTGGCAACTCGTGGTAATGCTGCGATTCAATCAGCTTGCAAATACCTTCAAGCAGTGCATCGGAAAGCGGACTACCGCTTAACTGTTGCCATTTACCATTCCATTTTTCTAAACTGCCTAAAAGTTCTCCATCCTGAACCAGTCGCCAGGGTTCGTTTTGCGAAAACTGGATAAGCTGATAATGGCTTGATTTTTCATCACTTTCCGTAAAGAAATAGTCTAATTCGATCATGCTTTATTTGTAGGGATATACAAACCTACAAAATAAATACTAAAAATAATAGCATTATATCGGTAAATTTTCCCGCTTGAAAGCTTTGCGTTTTCAGGTAATCTGATATTATTTTATGCCAGGCAAATACTAATATTGTTAGCTCAACAATATAAGCCCCGTAAAAGGTAAATCAGCACCATGTATCAGCGTTACTATAATTGTAAATTGCGCTGAATAAAAGTTTTATTCTATTAATATTCAGATTTTTATAAAAATCAATTAAATAAAAATATAAATAAAAAATGTTATAAAATTAACCTGTTAAACGCTTTTAAACATGATCTTTTTAAGGTACTTCCGAAGGGGAAGATCCATAAAAACAAGCACACCGTAAGCTAATAGAACCAGGGCAATTGTCCCGATTGGTATCAATATTTGCATGGTAGCCATATCAGGTTTTTTCACTTCGATATAACTTAAAAAAAGCCAAAGGAAAGGATAATGGATTACGTAAAGCGGATAAGAAATTTCGCCAGAAAACTTACAGATTTTAGATAGTTTGGGCTGTAACGTAGCTCCTGCTCCCAGCGCTACTAATAACGGAAAATAAAATACAACCAGGAGCGGATCGATAATCGCATTGGCTTTAGAGAATGGTATAAGAAAGACAACCAAAAGTAAAATACCCATTGAAACAAAACCCAGTTTCGACCTGATAATCCATTTTGAACGGTAGACTAAAATCCCTGCCAGAAATGAAAATAAAACCCTGATGCCGCCTCCAAAAAAATTATCGCCACCCCACCCTACGCCCAGGTAACCTGCCTTTTGTGCTTCGAAACCCAGCATTACCGCAGCAATGATGGTTAAAACCCATAATACTTTATTGGGTAGTTTGATCAGTACAAGTGCATAAACGATATTGGCCAGGTACTCCCAAAACAACGACCAGGTTGGTGGATTAAGGTGAAAAAGATTGAAATAACGCTCCTGTACCAACGGATAAGGCACCATGAAACATGACGACACGAATAGGATAAAAGTTTGTGCGTAGCCATAAACGTCCTGTAGCTTACTAAAAGGATCGAAAATAAAGGCCAACACGCCTATTATTGAACCTATAATTACCAATGGATGCAAACGGATAAACCTGAGTTTTAAGAAAGGAATAATGCCCAGATCGGCTAATTTATGATCGTAAGCGTAAGCAATAACGAAGCCCGATAAACAGAAAAAGAAATCGACTGCAAGATAGGCATGCGCAATAAAGTTGTCTTTGTAATCTGGCGTAGCAAATTCCATGAAATGAAAAATAACCACGGCTACCGCAGCAAGGCCTCGGAGGCCATCTAAAATTTCGAAATGCTGTTTGGTTTTTAACAGGCCATTTGGTGTAGTGTTTAAGCTCATTGTGTTGTGTTGAACCACAATGATAATATTTTATGAAATGAACTTAAGGGCAAGAAAGGAAATAGAGACAAAACATAGAAAGAATGAGATTTTTTAGCTAACCTGCCGGTTAAGCGAAAAAACTAAAGCAACATTTGCGGCGCATAGCCCGCTGCAAACATATTGACGAACGATTTAGGCGTTAAAACCTGTACTTCATCTAAAACAGGGAAAGGAATTGGTTTTTCGTAGCCTGCGGCTGTCCACAAATGCAACTGTCTAGCTTTAACGAGGTAAGGCTTGTTTTGATAAGCAACAAAAGCACCATCAGGTAGTAGATCAAGGCTTTCTTTGTAAGAAACTTTGGTTTTATCGGCTGCAATCCTCTCACGCTGCAAAATATCGTCAATTTCGGTCACAGCAGTTTTCATGTTAAACCCATATCCGGGATTCCCTTTTAACCAGTACATTTTAAAACGCTGGTGATCTGCATAACGGCACTGAAAGCAAGGTCTGTGTCCGGCTGCAAAAGCAGTGGCTTCATCTAAAAAGAAAAGCTCTGTCCAGCGATTGGGCTGCATGATTTCGCGGTGCCGGCCTCTAAACTGAAGTGCGCAGGTAATCCAGGCCTTAACCTTAAACTGGCGCACAATTTCTTTATCGGCATTGTGTATTACCCCGCGGTTACCCAGCCAGGTGCCCCGGTGCGGAGTTTTAATGATTTGGCCGAAGGGATTTACACGATTTTGTAACATGCCGTTTTTAATTAGCCAAAACCTGCGCTTCTTCTCTTACATTTAAGGCCGCCTGCAACTCAAATTCGCCAATTAGTGCGTCTTTCACCAGGCGGTAAGCATGATCTTTCGCTTCGGCAAAAGAAATACTGTATTTGCGCTCAATTGATTGAATATTTATTGGAAAACGCGAAAGCAGCTTGTCGTAATAAGCATTGAGTATCTCAGTTGTAGGCATGGTAAAGCTTAAGCGAAGCTGAAAACGCCTTAACAAAGCTGGATCTATAAACGATTCGTAATTGGTTGCACAGATTAACAAAGCATTTTCAGGAAAATAATCAATCATCTGGATCATGGTATTCACCAGGCGGTGCATTTCGCCTACATCTTTATCGCCCTCGCTCCTCGCCTTGCCTATCTGATCAAATTCATCTAAGAAAAGAACTGCTTTCTCTCTTTTTGCTTTATCGAAAACCATTTTAACATGCTGGGCAGTTTCACCTAAGCGGGCACTGATTACATTACTGAGATTGAGCACCAACAGGTTTTTGCCTAGCGCACCAGCAATGGCTTTAGCTGTAGTAGTTTTACCGCAACCCGAGCTGCCGTGCAACATCACTTTGTTATTAACCGGCAATTCGTACTGGCGCAGTTGCTCAATGTAACTGTGCTCCCTGATGAGTTGGTTAAGCAGGAGTCGATTATCTTCGTCTAAAAATAAATCATCCAGTTTGATCTGTTCTTTATCGCTTATAATCAGGTCGGTTATGTTCATCATCCCTTTTAGGTATTATTGAGCCACAAAAATAAAAATAAGCCTGAATTTAATTGTAAAGCGTAATTGAATGCTTTAAGTATTTACATAGCTATAGCATATCCAGACTTGATTCAATCTAAAATGCACAATTAAAGGACATATTTCGTTACTTTAGCCTGCTACAAAAGCTTTACCCCCATTTTTTGAGAGATGTTTGATTTTAGACTGAAGGTTTTTTATATCGTTGCCAAACGGCTCAACTTTACCAGGGCTGCCGAAGAATTATTTATTACACAACCCGCAGTAACCAAGCATATACAGGAAATAGAGGCCTTTTACAAAACCAAACTTTTTGACCGGAACGGAACGAAAATTAAAATTACGCAGGCCGGTAATATTCTTTTAAAACACGCCGAAGCATTGATCAATATTCACCGCAATATCGATTTTGAACTTGCTGCATTGGCTAAAAACATAAAAGGAACACTTCGCATAGGTGCAAGTACAACTATTGCACAGTATTTCCTACCGAAGTACCTGGCCTCTTTCAGACAGCAATTTCCAGACATCACTATATCACTTAAATCGAACAATACCGAAGCAATAGAAAACCTGCTGATTGAAAATAAAATTGATTTAGGATTGGTTGAAGGGCAATCTAAACGCCCTCACATTAAATATACGCCATTTGTACAGGATGAAATTGTACTCTGCACCGGTAGCACTAATCCACTGGCTAAAAAGGCTGTGATTAGCTTAAACGAACTTCAAAAGCTGCCATTGGTATTGCGCGAGCCAGGTTCAGGTTCATTGGAGGTGGTAGCCGCAGCATTAAAAAATGCAGGTCTGAGCCTTTCTCAACTTAACAGGGATCTGGAACTGGAGAGTGCCGAAAGTATAAAGGCCTACCTGCTCAACACCAATGCTTTTGCTTTCCTTTCCATTCACGCGATACTAAAGGAACTTAAAAGCGGCGAATTAAAGATTATCGACATTAAAGGCCTTGATATTACACGTGTATTCTATTTCATTACCCAACAAGGCGACACCCTCGACTTGCAGGAAACTTTTATTAAACATCTCTCCTCTTATAACTTTAAGTTATAACAAATAGCAATTATTCATTTCTATACCTTCAGCATGCTATCCATCTTTGTGGCGTAAAACAACAAAATCATGGATAACAAAATACTGAATAAATCGATCACCGTCAGGGAAATCATTTTCTTTGCTTTTCTTTTATTGTGCCTGCTACCCTTTATCTCTCCAGTAGTTGCACTTTTGATGGGAATTTTGGTCGCGCAATCAATCGGTCACCCGTTTTTACACCTTAACCATAAGGCTACCCATATTCTGCTGCAATTTTCGGTAGTGGGTCTCGGATTTGGCATGAACGTACAATCGGCGTTGCAGGCTGGTAAAAGCGGCTTTATGTTCACTGTTTTTTCGATATTAATCACACTCATGCTGGGTTATTTACTGGGCAGGCTTTTAAAGATAGAACGCAAGTCGGCTTTCCTGATCACAGTTGGAACCGCTATTTGTGGTGGAAGTGCTATTGCAGCTATATCGCCGGTAATTAAGGCCGAAGAAAAACAAATCAGCGTGGCTTTGGGCACCATTTTTATCCTTAATTCGGTTGCATTATTCATTTTCCCGCTTATTGGGCAAAGCCTGCAGCTTTCGCAGCAACAATTCGGGGTTTGGAGTGCTATTGCCATTCAAGATACGAGCTCGGTAGTGGGTGCGGCGAGTAAGTACGGTGCCCAGGCTTTGCAAATTGCCACAACAGTTAAATTAACCCGCGCCTTATGGATTATTCCGATTGCTTTGCTTAGCTCAGTGTTATTCAGGAATAAGGGCACTCAAATTAAAATTCCCTATTTTATTGGCTTATTTGTGCTGGCTATAGTGCTGAATACCTATTTTCCTTTTGTAAAGATTATTGGCAGCCAGATTGTACAGCTTTCTAAGATTGGGTTAACGCTTACCTTATTTCTGATTGGCTCTGGTTTATCCAAAGATGTATTTACTACAGTTGGTTTTAAACCTATTTTGCAGGGATTGGTTTTGTGGGTGATGATTTCGATACCTGCGTTGCTGGCGGTGATTTATCTATTGGGTTAACGAGTGTTTTCACCACATAAGACATGTAAGGGCATTTAAGTTTTACCTTTTACAGGATCGTCATTCCCGCGAAAGCGGGAATCTTAAAGCTTTGTCTAAGTTATTTTGCACCACCTAAGACATGTAAGAGCATTTAAGTTTTACCTGTTACGGGATCGTCATTCTCGCGAAAGCGGGAATCTTAATGCTTATGCCTGTGTTATTTTTTACCACCTAAGACACATAAGAGCATTTAAGTTTTACCTGTTCCAGAATCGTCATTCCTGCGAAGGGGGAATCTTAATGCTTATGCCTGAGTTATTTTTCACCACCTAAGACAGGTAAGAGCATTTAAGTTTTGATTTTATGAGGCTCAATTGTTCAACGAAGTCCTTCGACAGGCTCAGGATGACAACATAGTGGGAACCTAATCAAATACGTAAAGGATTGCCGCATGCAGCAATCCTTTACGTATTTACGATTAATTAAAAACGCTTAAGCCAGATCAAAACGATCTAAATTCATCACTTTGGTCCACGCGGCTACGAAATCTTTTATAAATTTCTGTTGTCCGTCTGCGCTGGCATAAACCTCGGCAATAGCCCTTAATTCGGCATTGGAGCCAAATACAAGGTCGGCGCGTGTGGCCGTCCATTTGGGTTGTCCGCTTTGGCGACTGCTGCCAATGTACAGTTCCCGGTCTTCAGAAGCAGCTTTCCAGGCAGTATTCATATCCAGCAGGTTTACAAAGAAATCGTTGCTTAACTGACCCGGATTTTGAGTAAAAACACCGTTTTTAGAGCCATCGAAGTTAATATCCAATACACGCAAACCACCAACCAACACTGTTAATTCAGGAGCAGTTAAGGTTAACAAATGTGCTTTATCGATCAGCAATTCTTCGGTAGCAACTGGAACCCTTGGGTTGCGGTAATTACGGAAACCATCTGCTGCCGGCTCAAGATATCCAAACGATTCTACATCGGTTTGTTCTTGTGAGGCGTCCATACGGCCTGCTGCAAATGAAATAGTTACTGCGTTATTTGCCGCACGCTCTACTCCAGCATTACCTGCCAATACAATTAAATCGGCCAGCGAAATCTGCTTATTATCGCTTTGGCTTGCATTAAAATCCCGCTGAATATTTTCTAACGCACCCAACACTTTTTGTAGCTGAGTCGGATTATTCACCTTCCAATCTTTTTGTGGCGCTAAGCGTATGCGGGCACCATTGGCGCCACCACGTTTATCCGATCCACGGAAAGTAGCTGCCGAAGCCCAGGCAGTACCAACCAATTCTGATGTAGTTAAACCTGATCCCAGAATTTTAGCTTTTAATGTTGCAACATCGATATCATTTACCAAAGGATGATTTACTGCCGGAATAGGATCTTGCCAAAGCAGTTCTTCCTGTGGTACATCAGCACCTAGGTAACGCTCACGCGGTCCCATATCCCGGTGTGTAAGCTTGTACCATGCCCGTGCGAAAGCATCAGCAAAGGAATCTGGATTTTCCAGAAAACCCCTCGATATTTTTTCGTAAGCGGGATCAAACCTTAAAGAAAGATCGGTGGTTAACATGGTTGGCAAATGTTTCTTTGCATTATCGTAAGCATCAGGAATAATCGCTTCGGCATTTTTAGCTACCCACTGATGTGCACCAGCCGGGCTTTTGGTTAACTCCCAATCGTAACCAAAAAGGTTTTCGAAGAAATTATTGCTCCATTTCGTTGGCGTAGTTGTCCAGATTACTTCCAGTCCGCTGGTGATGGTATCGGCACCTTTACCAGAACCAAAGCTATTGCTCCAGCCAAAACCCTGACTGGCAATGTCAGCTGCTTCAGGTTCCTTACCTACATTATCGGCAGAAGCAGCACCATGGGTTTTACCAAAAGTATGTCCACCGGCAATTAACGCTACAGTTTCCTCATCGTTCATGGCCATGCGACCAAAAGTATCGCGAATATCTTTAGCGGCTAAAACAGGATCAGGATTACCGTCTGGCCCTTCAGGATTTACATAAATTAGACCCATTTGCACTGCAGCAAGTGGTTTTTCGAGATTACGTGAATGCACATCGCCATCAGCATCATCGTCAGTTACCACTACGCCATGTGCTTTATCGGCACCGTCAGAGCCATGTGCGTAGCGTAAATCGCCACCCAGCCAGGTTGTTTCCGAACCCCAATACACTGATTCGTCTGCCTCCCAGGCATCCTCTCTTCCTCCGGCAAAGCCAAAGGTTTTAAAGCCCATCGATTCTAAAGCAATATTACCGGCCAGGATCATTAAATCGGCCCAAGAAACTTTGCGACCATACTTTTGTTTGATAGGCCACAGTAAGCGGCGCGCTTTATCTAAACTCACATTATCAGGCCAGCTGTTTAAAGGTGCAAAACGCTGTAATCCGGCACCTGCACCGCCCCGGCCATCGCCTACGCGGTAAGTACCTGCACTATGCCAAGCCATACGGATAAACAAACCACCATAATGCCCGAAATCTGCAGGCCACCAATCCTGCGAATCGGTCATTAGCGCATGTAAATCACTTTTTACAGCTTCCAGGTCTAAGCTTTTAAATGCTTCGGCATAATTAAAATCAGGGTCTGAAGGATTTGATAAAGCCGAATTCTGACGGAGAATATTAAGCTTCAATTGTTTTGGCCACCAGTTATTGTTACGGGTACCACCACCGCCTACATTGTGTTTCATGCTGCCGTTATGGAACGGGCATTTGCTGATATCGTTCGGGTCTTTTTCCATCTTTTATCTCAATTTGTTAGTTTAAATTTATGAACTGATATAAAATTAAGGGATTCCCATCAATAATCACAATCACATAATTCTATGCGTAAATAGTTAAAATCTATTATCCCTATTGAACCTTAATTTTCAGCTTTTTATGTATACCGATATAAAAATTAAGCATAAGATTATCAACTATTAAGCTTCCCAGCTGCGCATCTATCAGCCTTCATTGTAGCAAAAAGCTACCCTCTCTCGTTTCTATGCCGAAACAAAATCCCTATCTCTATTATGAAAGTAAAAGCGAATTATCTGAAGTGCATCTTAAGTGTTACCCTGCTCAGCATTGGCTTAACCGCCTGCAAAAAAGACAGCAACACCGATCAACCAGTGGCTACAACTGCAACCTTATCCTTCAACAACGGTCTCGACCTCACACCCAAACTCGATTTCTATGTAAACGGCACTAAAAAAGCCAGTCTGGATGCCCTGCTCCATAGCGATTACAGCGAAGTGCCTGAAGGAAAATTAACCATTAAGGTAAGCAACGCGGGTTCAACTACCGCACTTGCCACTACAGATTTTACCTTTACAGCCGGCCGTAATTACTCGGTGTTTGTATGTGGCACAACAAATGCTCCCACACTGGTTTTAGCAGAGGACAACCTCAACGCACCGTTAAAAGACAGCGGAAAAATCCGTTTTGTTAACTTAAGCCCAGGTACAAAAGGATTAGATTTAAACGTACGCGGTAAACAACCTGTATTCAGCAACCTGGCTTATAAAAGCGCTACCAATTTCGAAAACATGGCGGTAGCTACCGAAGTAAATTTCGACTTACGCGAAAATGGAAACACTCAGGTGATCAATAGCCTTGAAAAAGTAAAAATCGAAAACGGTAAAATTTATACCATTATTGCAACTGGTGACAGAAGCGAAAACAGCGCCAATGTTAAAATGACTGTGATTACGAATAAATAAAAAAATTAAAGCTTTGTCGTTCCTCCAGGCTGATCATTATTGCGGGGAGGGACGACGAAGCAATGACGATCCCCGACCTCCGTACATTACACTTCGCTTTATCACATTTCCTTTACAGAACAATCGGTAACATGTTGATTACGCGCCACAGCTTTTAAATACCTGTGCCGTACCTTTATAGCACACAAATGTATTTATGAAGCTTTATATGAAGTCGGCCTGGCTGCTGATTCTCTTTGCGGGATTTTTCGTCAACAGCTATGCCCAGAATTACTCAATTAAAGGAACGGTACTCGATACCGCCGGACTCCCCCTTCCGGGCGCGGTAGTCAGAATTAAATCCAAAACCGATAGCATTGGCGTTTCGGCCAATAATGATGGAACTTTTACCATTGGCAAAATTAAATCGAAACAGTTTACCCTTTCGGCGGCCTTTATTGGTTTTGATACCTTTAGCAAACAATATCAGATTGAAAAAGGCAATAGCCTTACGATTGAAAACATTAAATTAAAGCCCTCGTCCAATACGCTGGATGCAGTGGTGATTTCGGGTGTTCCACCTGTAAAAGTAACCGAAGATACCGTAAGTTTTAATGCCAAAGCCTTTCCGGTGCGCGATGGCGATGCTGTTGACGAAGTGCTGAAAAAACTGCCCGGCGTAAAAGTAGATAAAGACGGGAATGTAACCAGTCAGGGCTCGCCTATAACCAAAATACGGGTAAACGGAAAAGATTTCTTTGGAACGGATGTGGCTACAGCGATTAAAAACCTGCCGGCCGATATTATTAAAAACCTACAGTTTATTGATGATTACGGTGACCAGGCTAAACTGACGGGCATTAAAACCGGCGAACCAGAGAAAATATTGAACCTAACTATCCAGGAAGATAAGAAGAAAGGCTATTTCGCCCGTGCTTCGGCAGGTGTAGGTAATGCGGACCGTTATAATACCAGTATTAGAGGTAACAGCATGAAAGGCGAACGACAACTTTCGTTTGATGCGACATCGGCCAATGCCAATATGCGCGGTGGTGGCGGCGATGGGGTTACCACCCGGAATGCTGCCGGTTTAAACTTCAAAAACGAATTTAGTCCGAAACTTTCGCTTGATGCCGGCTACAATTTCAATAACGACCGCAACAATACCATCAGCAGCACTTATACACAGAATATTTTACAAGGCGATGGGCAAAACATCAGTCGTTTAGAAGATGCGCAAAACAATAACAAGAGTGATAATTACAGCCATTGGATGGGCGGCAACCTCGAGTATAAAATCGACACGATGAACTACTTGAAAATTTCGCCAAATTTTAACTACAACACCGGTATTGGCAACAGTACGGGAGGATCGCTGGTTACACAGGATACCTTATCTACCCGCCGCGAATCGACCAATGCAAACAGTTCGAACAGCTTTAGTGCCAAGGCGAATATTTTTTACAACCACAAATTCGCTAAAAAAGGCCGTAACCTGAGCAGCTGGAGTAACATCAACTATTCAAACAGTGGCAGCGACAGAAATGCTTACAACCAATATATTAATACCCACACCAGCAAAACAGATTCGTTGATCCAAAATCAATTGAATAATCAGGATAATAACAACTTCGGATTAAATTTTGGAGCATCGTATATGGAGCCGCTATGGCATAAAACCTTTATTGAGGTAAACTACAGCTGGAACCGCACCTCGACCAATAATGCCAAAGAAACTTACGATGTAACTGCAGGCAACCAGGTTTTTAACCCACAGCTCAGCAACATTTACGATTACCAGTTTGTAACCAACAAAGTAGGTATGAATTACCGTTACATAGGCGAAAAGCTGAACTATACGGTGGGAATCAATGCGCAACCTGCTGTTTTAACCGGACAAAACCTGAGCCGTGATGTTAAAACCGAGAACCGTACTTTTAATCTGATCCCTTCGGGCAGGTTTTCTTATAAATTTTCTAACCAGCAATCTATTGATGTAAATTACTGGGGCAGAAACAACCAGCCAGGCTTTTTGCAGTTACAACCCATTTCTGATAACTCCAACCTGCAAAACATCATTACAGGAAACCCCGATTTGAAGCCTGAATTTGTACACAGTGTGAATGCCCACTATAAACAGGCAGACTGGAATGCAGGTAAAGTGATTCTGGCAAATTTCAGATACGAAAGAACTGACAATAAAATTGTAACCACCAAAGCACGTGTACCCGGTACCGTAAATCAGTTAACAAGCTATACCAACACAGATGGTTATTACACCATACAAGGCGATTACAATATCAGCAAACCACTTTCGGCTGAACGTAAATTTACCATTGGTTATTCAGGTTCGGGACAATTGAATAACAATATTTCATTTACCGACGATAGCAGAATTGAGGCGAAAAACATTTCGTGGAGACAAGAACTGGAGTTCAGGGTTGATCTGAAAGACATTACGAATTTTGAACTGGAAACCTCTTATTCTCAAAACCTAACCAGCTATTCAAACACAACTTTTAGTAACCGCCAGTCGAACCGTTTTGAATATGGTATAGAGGGCCGGAATTACTTCTTTAAAGACCTAACCTTAGGCTACGATTTCAGCAAGCAGATTAATACCGGATTTGATAACGGATCGGTACGTAATCCTACCCTGCTTCGTCTCTCGATGGAATATAAATTTATGAAAAACGACATGGCTGCTATCCGTGTGGAAGGATTTGACCTTTTTAATCAGAATTCGGGGATATCGAGAGATGTATTTGATAACGTAATTGTCGATAAGCAGGTAAACCGCCTAGGTCGCTATTTTATGCTATCGCTGATTTACCGGGTACGCAAATTCGGCTAACTGATCACAGATTCAACAGGAAAGATTAAAGCTGTAGCTTGCCTTGTGGCAGGCTACAGTTGTTTAAATCGGGTATATTTTAGAATTATCCAGCACAACATTCAGCTTTAGGCGCCTTTTTTTGTGCCCAGACTTTCCATTAACTGATCGTAAAGATCGTCGCTCACTGCTTTTTGTGGTTTCATTTTCTTCACCGTAGCGCGCTTACCTTTGGCCTTAGCTTTAATAATTTTAAGCAGTTCATCGCTGTACTCATCTTTAAATGCGCCTAAATCAAAGGAGGAGCTGTATTGTTTAATTAAGGCCAGCCCTACATCCATTTCCTTTTTGGTGATGTTAATATCCCCTACCTTATTAATTTCAGACAAACTTCTGATTTCCTGCTGAAAGCGGATTTTAGTAATCACAATTACATCATCCATGGGATGAATAACACAAAGATTTTCAGTATTGCGCAAAACAAAGCGGGCCACACCGGCCTTTTTCGATTTCACCAGCGCCTTTAACAATAAAGCATAGGCTTTTCTCCCCTGCTTTTCGGGCTCCGAATAATACGATGTTTCGTAATATATGGGGTTAATATCCTGGATGTCGACAAAATTTTCGAGCTCGATAATCTTCGTTTTTTCGGGTGCCGCTTCTTCCAGGTCATGTTTATCTAAAACAATGTAACGGTCTTTCAAAAAATAACCTTTCACAATTTTATCAAAAGGTACCTCTTTGTGTGTTTTTTCATTAACCCTCAAAAACCTGATTTTTTCGTGGTCGCGCTCATCCAGCATATCTAAATCCAGGTGACTGTTTTCGACACCCGAAAATAACTTAACCGGAATATTAACCAGCCCAAATCCAATTGAACCTTTCCAGATTGATCTCATCTTAATAAATTTAACTTCACTACTAACAGTCTGGCAAAGCCGATTGTTTTGTGATCTCACTGGTTGGTGGCCCACCAACCAGCTTGTCTACTGGTCGGTGTCTCCACCGACCAGCCGAACCAACTTGTTTTGGTCGATGAGGACGGCTGACCGATAGCGTTTAATCTAATACGATCGTCATCCTGAACTTGTTTCAATACCTCTCGTTTTAATGGCCCTCGAGATTAAAGAGATGCTGAAACAAGTTCAGCATGACGTAATGGGGTGATAGAAACTTAGTGATCGTATTTCGGTTGGTGAGCCACCAACCGATGCGTTTAATCTCATACTTGTCTACTGGTCGGTGTCTCCACCGACCAGCCGAACCAACTTGTTTCGGTCGGTGAGGGCACCGACCGATAAGAATGAGTCTTTATTACCAAATTATTGAAATCGATCTTTAGCTTTTTTTATGGCCTTTTTCAGATCAATACCTTTACCCAGCACACCTTTAAAAAGATCGCCTTTTTCCTTTAATCTTTCCATGGTATTAAAAATGGTAAAATCTTTCATTTTCAAGCCTGGTTTAACTTCATCCCAATCTAATGGCATAGAAACCGTTGCACCTGGCTTTGGTCTTACCGAATACGGCCCTGCGATAGTTGCACCCGGACGGTTTTGTAAGAAATCGAGATACATTTTCCCTTTCCGGGCGGCAATGCTGCGTTCGAGTGTCGTAAACTCGGGCAAAGCGGCATGAACGGCTTCTACTATAATCCGCGCAAAAAGCTGTGTTTGTTCGTAGGTATATTTTGCCCCCATCGGAATATAGATGTGAATTCCGGTTGATCCCGAAGTTTTAGGAAAACTCGGCACATCAATAGCATCCAACACCTCTTTTACCTGAATTGCGGCTACAATTACCTGATCAAAATCCTGCTGATCGGGATCAAGGTCTATCACACAATAATCCGGATAATCGGGCTTTCTAGCGCGCGAAAACCAGGGATTGATTTCAATACAACCCAGCGACACCATCCACAAAAGCGTAGCCAGATCGTTGCCTAACAGATATTCCTTCTCTTCGCCATCGCCGGTTGAGTAAGGAAAAGTTTTGGCCCATTCAGGGGCCTTTCCCTTAACATCTTTCTGGTAAAACGGCTTTCCTTTTATCCCTCCCGGAAAACGGTTTAAAGATTGCGGTCTATCTTTTAAATAAGGCAACATATACTCCGATACTGCAGCATAATAATTTAACAAATCGCGTTTGGTAATGCCCTCGCCTGGCCAGTAAACTTTAGAAAGGTGATTAAATTCAAGCGTTTTGCCCTTTATTTTAAGCTCTTGCCTGTCGCCTTTGTCACTTAACAAGTTATCAGCATTCATTTTTGATATTTCTTTATTGTCTGAATTTTTATCATCAGCCTGCTTAACTATTTCTTTAACTGGTTCAGCTTCTTCCCTTATCACTTCTTTAGCCTTTTTATCCTCGCGCATCCCTTTGAACGAAGGATGCCTGAACACGCCATCGCTTGTAATTTCGGTAAACTCAACCTCCGCAACCAATACCGGTTTCATCCAGGTAATTTCTGCATCGGGTTGCATGTATTGAAATCGCGAACGCTTATTTACGTCCGGAATAACTTCAAAAGGACTCTTCCTCGTAATATAAGGTTCAAACAATTTCATCATCTCTTTTTGATCCTGATTAGAAAAGCCAGTACCCACCTTGCCGGCAAATGTTAATTTACCTTTTTTATACACTGCCAATATGAGCGAACTGAAAGATTTGGAAGTGTCTTTGTTTTTGGTAAAACCAGCAATCACGACTTCCTGCCTTTTATTGATTTTTATTTTTAGCCAGTCTTTTGATCTGCTGTTTATGCTATAAACGGAAGATTTACGCTTGGCCATGATTCCTTCCAGCCCGATCTTCTTAGCGGCCTCAAAAAATTCTGTTCCGTTGGTATCAAAAACTTTGGAAATGCGGATGCGATCGTTATTTTGAGGTAATATTTCATTCAATATCGCCTGTCTTTCAACCAGCGTAAGGCCGGTAAGGTCTTTCCCTTTATACCACAAAATATCGAAAACGCAATAAGTTAATGCGCCATCGGCTTCACTCCGCCAGTTCTGCAGTTGACCAAAATTCGAAATGCCTTTTTCATTCAGTACCAACACCTCTCCATCCAAAACGGCGTTTAGTTTCAGCGATTTTAAGAGTTCATGAACAGGATAAAACTTTTCGTTAAATGATTTTTTGTTTCTCGAAAGGAGTTCCACTTCATTTTTATTCAAGAAAGCAAGGGCGCGATAACCATCCCACTTCACTTCATACTGCCAGTCTGCATCATCAAAAGGACTATCAACCAAAGTGGCCAGCATCGGTTTTACCGCTTTAAAAATGGCCGTTTTAGGTGCTTCTTTAAGCAGTTTAGCCGGATCGGGATTTTCGTCCTGCAGATCAGCCAATTCCGGATCACTTTTAACTTTTTTTTTAGTCTTTACGGCTTTGGCCAGCTTTTCATCACTAATAGTTTGTGCTTTACCCGATTTCCATACCTTTTGACTGGTTTTCTCCATCACCGCAATGGTTTTTCCCGAAAGCACCGATTCATCCAGTTTGGTTACATCCTTTTTAGTGGCAAATTCATCATCATGTTTAATCAGCAGCCAGGCATTTTCGCCCATGCCATTGGTTTTTACCAATGCAAATTCCCCGTTTAATTTTTGCCCGTGTAAACGTACTTTAACGGAGCCTTTAGCCAATTCTTTAAGCAAATTATTTTCCTGTGCTTTTTTTCCTTTTATATCTTCTATCGTTTCGTACCAACCCTGATCCCAAACAATTACGGTTCCACCACCATATTCTCCTTTTGGAATAATGCCTTCGAAATTGCGGTAATCGAAAGGATGATCTTCTACCATCATGGCCAGGTGTTTAATTTTAGGATCGAGCGAAGGCCCTTTGGGTACCGCCCAGCTTTTTAAAACACCACCCATTTCCAAACGGAAATCGTAATGGAGTCTCGAAGCATCGTGCTTCTGAACCACAAACATTAACCTTTTGCTGTCTTTACTTATACCAGCCTTAGGTTCGGTGGTCTTTTTAAAATCGCGTTTTTGATTGTATGCCTGTAAACTCATTATCGTATATTTTAAACTGGCCGAAATACCTGCTAAAGAAACCTTTGTGAGCAGATATTGGTTTTTAAAATGTTATAATTCAATTTTCTGAGCAGTGTGAGCTGATTATTTAAACTGGTAAAAAATGACTATTTACTATTTTTTTACTCTTTTTTGCTCTTTTTTCACTAATTGTCTTTTTAATGTCATTTGAAGTTTATATCTTGAAAATCTAAACTAAAACTTCATGGATGACAGAACCAACCTAATCATCGGCGTATTCTCACTACTTTCTGGTTTCGGTATTTTGATCGAATTACTTCGTAACAAAGGCCGAGAAAGGCGGTTTTAAGTTTAAAGGGCCGAATAGATTAGTTTATTCGGCTCCAAAAACACTTTATTCTTCGTCTGATTAAGTTTCATCCATTTTCTGCTCCTCTCCTCCAAATCCATATCACAACACCCATTTCCTATAGTTTAAAGAAACAATCCTAATCCTCCTAAGGCGTAATGGTTTAGTCAATATTTGATTTTATAATTTTTTAAACGTACATATAACGTTTATTATTTATATCTTCATGGCAACCAAGTATAAATCAACCTCGCCATGAAAAAATCTTTCCGTTCTGGTTTTAATTATGTAACGCTAATTGTGCTCCTTATTTTTTTAACACACAGTTCGGGTGCGCAACAAAACTTTAATGCCGATAAACAACTATTTGATTACGGTTGGAAATTTACCCTGGCAAATCAATCAGACAATTACAGTGCCCCTGCTTTTGACGATCGAAACTGGCGCGGGCTCGATTTGCCCCACGACTGGAGCATTGAGGGTAAAATGGAAGCCAAAAATCCAATGGGCAACGATGGTGGTTATTTCCCGGCGGGGATTGGCTGGTACCGTAAAACATTTTCTTTACCCGCCAGTGCAAAAAATAAACGCTTATCTGTTTATTTTGAAGGGGTTTATATGAATGCCGAAGTTTTCATCAATGGCAAATCGCTGGGCGTTTATCCTTACGGTTATTCAGCTTTCAGTTACGATTTGAGTCCTTACTTGAAATATGGCGCTAAAAATACCATCGCCGTTAGGGTGGATAATGCTCAGCAGAAAAACTCACGCTGGTATAGCGGATCAGGAATTTACCGTCATGTGTGGCTGGTGAGTAAAGATCCGGTTCACATCGATCAATGGGGCGTTTTTATTACTACACCAAAGGTAAGCAGCAACAAAGCCACCGTTCAGGTAGCAGCTAAACTTAAAAATGATACCGATATGCCTAAAAATGTTGCCTTATCTATTTCGCTCTTTGATAAAACCCACAAAAAAGCAGCTACAAAGATTGTTCAGGTTAACATTGAGCCCAATAGTTTTAAGGAGGTAACTGAACAAATTGAAGTGAAAAATCCAGACTTATGGGCTATTCAAACACCAGATTTATATCAGGCGCAGGTTGAGATCAGGGCAGCCAAAAACGTACTCGACAAGATAACTCAACCCTTTGGCATCCGCTCCATACATTTCAGTGCTACCAAAGGATTTGAACTGAATGGCCAAAACATCAAACTAAATGGTGGTTGTGTACATCACGATAATGGCAGTTTGGGTGCAGCAGCCTTTGATCGTGCCGAGGAAAGAAAAGCTGAGCTGTTAAAATCCGCAGGATTTAATGCCGTTCGTACTTCACATAATCCACCATCAGAAGCATTTTTAGCAGCCTGTGATAAACTGGGGCTCCTGGTAATTGATGAAGCCTTTGATGGCTGGCGTACGGGCAAAAACAAATATGATTATGCTTTATATTTTAACGATTGGGCAGAACGCGATGTAGCCGCAATGGTTAAACGCGATCGTAACCATCCCTCAATCATTATGTGGAGCATTGGTAATGAAATCATAGAGCGAAAAGAACCGCAGGCTATTGAAACTGCCAAACTCCTTTCAGGCTATGTAAAAAAACATGACAGCACAAGACCGGTAACTTCGGCCATGACCACCTGGGATAAAGATTGGGCCATGTTTGATCCCCTGATGGCAGCGCACGATGTAGCCGGATACAATTACCAATTGCATCATGCAAAGGCAGATCATGAGCGGGTTCCCTCACGCATTATTGTACAAACAGAATCTTATCCCAGAGATGCCTTTGCCAACTGGGCGCTGGTACAGCAAAACAGCTACATTATCGGCGATTTTGTTTGGACGGCTATGGATTATTTGGGCGAATCGGGTATTGGACGCTATTTTTACCCCGGAGAATTAGAAGGGCAACATTGGGAACGCGATCTTTTTCCGTGGCATGGCGCCTACTGTGGCGATATTGACTTAACGGGCTGGCGAAAACCCATTTCGCACTACCGGAGCATGCTGTACAATGATAATGAACAAATTTACCTAGCAGTAAAAGAGCCAAATCCACTTAATGGAGGTGCAATTAAAGAAACCATGTGGTCGGTTTGGCCCACCTGGGAAAGCTGGACCTGGCCGGGTTACGAAGGCAAAGCAATACAGGTAGAAATTTATGCCAAATACCCCGCTGTACGCCTTTACCTCAACAACAAGCTAATCGGCGAAAAGGAAACTACCGCAAAACAGGAGTTTAAGGCTGTATTTTCGGTTCCATATCAATCTGGCGAGCTAAAAGCTGTAGGTGTAGTTAACGGAAAAGAAACAACAGCCTCAATTTTGAAAACTTCAGCAGCGGCTTATAAAATCAGGTTAAAGGCTGACAGAATTAAATTATGGGCCACCGGACAAGACCTTTCTTTTATCACTGCAGAAATAGTAGATAAGGATGGAAATATAAAACCTGATGCAAGCAATACGCTGACTTTTAAATTAACGGGGGCAGCAAGCCTGGCAGCCACAGATAATGCCAATCTGAAAGATATTACACCTTATCCTTCGAATATCAGAAAGGCCTGGAATGGTCGGGCTTTGGCTATTGTAAAGAGCACGCACATTACCGGAAATATTAAGATGCAGGTGAGTTCGCCAGGACTTCCGGATGCATTTTTAGATCTAACTTCTATTCGTAAAAGTATCAAATGAGCATATCAAAGCTTCAACAGTAACACTTATAATACCCCATAAATTCGTTTTGTAAATTAATTTTGACTATATTGTAATATCCTTAAAATATTCCCCCCGGAGGCGGAGGATTTATCTTTTTCGGAGGACTACGCATGAAAAAGATATTTCTATATGAGCCCGACGTGGCTATTTTCGAAATTATTAGTCTGATATTAACCGAAGAGGGCTGTCAGGTAAAAAATCTTCCTTACTGGGATAGCGATTTAACTACTGCGGTGGTAAGCTATACACCAGATTTGGTAATAATGGATTGTTTTCAAGACTTGCTCCGGCCGGCCAGATTATGTAGATTAATCAGCGTTTTATGTCCTCAAACCGGCCTTATTGCCACAAGCTGTAATCCGGATATAGATTTGACTTACCGTAAAATGGGTTTCGACACCTATTTACGCAAACCTTTTGATATAGCGCAGCTAACCAAACTGGTAAGCCGGTATGTAACACAAACTGCGGGTTGTTAGATCATTGCCATTATCTTTTTATAAGCAACATGGAGCAATCTGCCTCAGTAAGCTATATCTACGCTTCAGCGGTAAAGAAAACCACCAGAGCAGAAAAAAAAGCAGATATCAGCCAAAAAAAACGAAATTTGGATTCAGATAAATGATTTGCCAATCGGTAATTGAGGTATCCTGCAATTATCAGTTGTGGTAATGAACTGATATCGGCATCATTATGAAGATAATTGACATCTATTTTAGTAATAAAGGCAAACGAATCATGATCGTGATTTTTGCTTTTATTATGTTTTACCTGGTATCTTATGTACTCAATCCCTATTCGAGGTGGTGGGTAGAATATATCAATTCATCATACTATGAAATTCTGGGCGAAATGACTATCACCTTCTTATTCTGTGTGATTATGTCAGAATCGAGCATTTTTATGCATAAGCTGCTAAATAAACGCTTTCCCTGGACCCAGGCTCCGCTTAAACGACTTTCGATAGAAACCATTGCCAATATTATATTGGTACTGATTCTTATTTTTTTTCAGGTTTTAATCCATATTGCCTTAAGTGGTGAAGAGAAAAGGGAAATGTCTCCGCAAGACCTCACTGATTTTGCCCAGTTTATTGTGGTAAGCATACTCATTGGATTAATGATTAGCGGAATCAATACAGGCAATTTCCTGATCATGAACTGGAAAAGTTCGGCGATGGAAGCACTTGAAAATAAAGTAAAAGCAGCACAGCACGAACAAGCTGCTGCCGAAGCCGAACTACTGGCCTTGAAACTGCAAATCGACCCTCATTTTGTTTTTAATAACCTGAGCGTACTTTCCGAATTGATACTTGAAGACCAGCAACTGGGTTATGAATATGCCGAAAACTTCTCCAAAGTGTATCGCTACCTCTTACTCAATGCCAAAAAAGATCTTATTAGCCTGGCCGACGAGATTAAATTCATCCATGCCTATATTTTCCTGCTACAGCAAAGAGCTGGCACAGGTGTTCAGTTTAATATTGAAATTGATCCGGCATTGAACCACCTGCGTATACCACCATTAACTTTACAGCTGCTGATTGAAAATGCGTTAAAACACAATAAATTACTGAAAGACGACCCTTTAAAAATTTCAATAAAAGGTACCGATTCTGAAGAATTAACGGTTAGTAATGGAATTAAAGCACTGGACAGGAAACCAGTTTCAGCGGGTATTGGTCTGGATAATATTAAAAAGAGATATCGGTTACTGGGGAAAGCCTTACCCACAATTGTACAAGATTCGCAGCAGTTTACGGTAATTGTTCCACTTATTAAATTATGATTAAAAATATTCTAATCGTTGAAGATGAAAAACCAAATGCCGATCGTTTAAAAAGATTGATTGGCATTGTACGTCCAGATATTGCTATTTTGGACGTATTGGGGAGCGTATCTGAAAGTATGGCCTGGTTATTAAAAAATGATTGTCCAGACCTGATTATGATGGATATCCGACTATCAGACGGCTTGAGTTTTGAAATTTTAGAGCAAACTAATCTTAAATGTCCGATTATTTTCACCACGGCCTATGATGAATATGCGGTGAGGGCATTTAAATTCAACAGTGTCGATTACATTCTGAAACCGATTGATCAGGATGAACTGGCATTGGCTATTGAGAAAGTGGAGGAGCGAAATTTACCAGACCCGATGATTGCAGTTCAAAATCTGCTTAACCATTTAGATCGCAAGGCTTATAGAAGTCGTTTTCTTCTTCCCTATCGTGATGGTTTTAAAACGCTTTTGGTAAATGAGGTTGCTTATTTTTATGTTGAATTAAAAATTACAAGGGCGTTTTTGAATAATTCTACTGAAGAAAACCTGGGCCAAACTCTGGAAGAGCTGGAACAACAGCTCGATCCTAAACAATTTTTCAGGGCTAACCGCCAGTTTATCATCAACATTGATGCGGTACAAAACATCCACAATTATTTTAATGGCAAACTAAAAATTAAGCTAAAGCACAATCCGGAAGCCGAGGTAATTGTTAGCCGCGAAAAGGCGCAGCAATTTAGAAACTGGATGGATTATTAATTAAAGAATAACCACACAAAGGACTTTCTTTTAACCAAAAACCGCGCTTCGTACTATTAGCCAATTGCCCGATCCTGCCGCATAGTTTCAGCCATTGTTTCCTACGATTCAGCAGCAAATTCTTCCGTTTCGGTCAATTATTCAGCCTCGCGCGTTTAATTTCTTTGTCTTTTTGCCATATAATCAAATCTTAAAAAAGAATGGCAATAACTTATAAGCAAATAAAAGCTAGCCTGTACAACATTTTAGCAATAAGCACCATTGCTTTAGTGGCCGCCTGTGGCACTAGCGCAAACGATAATGTAATGCAACAGGAAGCCAGCCCCGAAGTAGAATTTATTACTTTAAGTACAGGAAATGCGGGTATAGAAAAAAAATATCCCGGTACTATTGAAGGCAAAGTAAATGTTGACATTAAAGCACAGGCTACAGGGTATCTGGCTGCTATATATGTAAAAGAAGGCGATTACGTTAAAAGCGGACAAACGCTTTTCCGCATTAAAGGTGATGCACTAAATGCACAAATAAGCAATAGCGAGGCTGCTTTGAGTGCGGCTCTGGCCAATCAGGCGACGGCAAAACTAGAGGTTGAAAAAACAAAACCTTTAGTAGCAGGCAAAGTAGTTACCGATATACAGCTGCAAACTGCCGAATCGAACTTTAAAGCCACTGTAGCCGCTGTTGCGCAGGCTAAGGCAGCCCTTAAAGCTGCTCAAATTAATGCCGATTTTTCGGTAATAAAAGCACCTGTTAGCGGTTATATTGGCCGTATTCCTAACCGGATTGGTAATTTGGTGACCCCTGCTGATACAAATCCAATGACAACGCTTTCTGAAATCGATGAAGTATATGTTTATTTTGCCATGAGCGATGCCGATTATCTGCGCATACTTAAAGCGGGTAAAAGCAATAGCGAAAAAATAACCGGGGTTGACCTTATTCTTTCTGATGGAACTTTATATGGGATAAAAGGAAAATTAGAAACCGCAAGTGGAAATATCGACAGAACGACCGGAACCATTTCTATGAAAGCTATTTTCCCTAATCCAGATAAATTTCTACGCTCAGGTGGCTCGGTACGCGTAGTAATTAATACCGCACTCAGCTCGGTTATGACTATCCCAATGGCCAGTGTTAAAGATATACAGGATAAGTTTTTTGTATACACCCTCGGCGATAGCAATAAAGTGAACATGCAGCCCATGGAAATTGCCGGCAAATCAGGTCAAAATTACCTGGTTAAAAGCGGACTAAAATCGGGCGATCGGATTGCAACAAACAATATCGAAATCCTGGCGCAGGGAATGGTTGTTAAGCCAAAAGTTGCCAGGCCCTAGCGCAATCATATCCAATATTAAATTTTAGAATTTATTTTATGTTAAAGAATATAATCGATAGACCAGTAATGGCTACCGTAATCTCTATTGTGCTCGTTATTTTGGGTATAATTGGTTTGACCAGATTATCGGTAACCCGTTTTCCGGATATTTCGCCTCCTACGGTTTCGGTAAGTGGCTCTTATCCTGGCGGCAATAGCGAAGCGGTAATCAGATCGGTGGTAACACCTTTAGAAGAACAGATTAACGGTGTAGAAGACATGCAGTATATCAAATCTACTGCAAGTAACGATGGGTCATTTTCCATAAGCATTATTTTTAAGCAAGGTGTAAATGTTGATCAGGCCGCTGTAAATGTACAAAACAGGGTACAGCAGGCTACGCCAAAGCTTCCTCAGGAAGTAATCAGGATGGGGCTTACCACTTCTAAGCAACAAAACAGCATGATTATGATCTTCAACCTGTATAGCGAAGACCATGCAAAATATGATGAATTGTTTTTGCAGAATTATGCCAACATTAACCTTATTCCGCAAATTAAACGTGTACCAGGTGTAGGCCAGGCACAGGTTTTCGGAGCGAAAGATTATTCGATGAGAATTTGGTTAAATCCGCAGAAAATGGCGAATGCAGGCCTGGTTCCGGCTGATATTAAAGCAGCAATTGCCGATCAGAGCTTAGAAGCAGCCCCAGGAAAACTGGGAGAAGAATCAGACGCTGCACTTGAATATGTGATGCGTTACAAAGGCAAGAAAAACCTGCCCGAACAGTACGAAAACATGGTGATAAAAAACCAAAAAGGCAATGTACTGCGTTTAAAAGAAGTAGCCAGGGTAGAATTTGGTTCCATTTCTTACAGTGGAGATAATAAATCGAACGGAAAAAACGCGGTTACACTGGCCATTTTACAAACTACCGGTTCTAATGCCAACGAAATAGAAATTGGTGTAAGGGCTGAGCTTGAGCGATTATCGAAATCTTTTCCTCCGGGTATTAAATATTATACCTTAATGAGCACCAAAGAACGTTTAGATGAAGCTACAGGTCAGGTTAAATCGACATTGATAGAAGCATTTATATTGGTATTTATTGTTGTATTTCTTTTCCTTCAGGACTGTAGATCGACCATTATACCAGCCATTGCGGTTCCGGTGGCCATTATTGGTACTTTTTTCTTCCTGCTTGTATTTGGCTTTACCATTAATATTCTAACCCTTTTTGCACTGGTGCTGGCCATAGGTATTGTTGTAGATGATGCCATTGTGGTGGTAGAGGCAGTACATAAAAAGATGGAGGGTTCGGATATGACCGGGCGCGAAGCCACACGTTCGGCCATGAGCGAAATTACGGGTGCCGTAATATCCATCACCCTGGTTATGTCGGCAGTATTTATTCCCATTGGCTTTATGACCGGATCTGCCGGAATATTTTACAAGCAATTTGCTTATACGCTGGCCATTTCTATCATTATTTCGGCAGTTAACGCGTTAACGCTAACCCCTGCCCTTTGTGCACTTTTTTTAAAGAACAATCATAATGGGCATGACCAGCATAAAAAGCAAAAACAAAATTTTTCGCAACGCTTCTTTACTGGTTTCAATTCAGCTTTTAACCGGTTAACAAACCGGTACACCGATGGTTTAAAATTCCTGACGAGATATAAGTGGTTTGCTGGCGGATTAACCCTGGCAATTATCGCTCTTGCAGGCTGGATGATGATGACGACCCCTAAAAGTTTTGTACCGATGGAAGATGATAGCTTTATTGTATATAGTTTAAGCATGCCTGCCGGAACAGCGTTAAACCGTACAACAGCCACAGTTGCTAAAATCGACAAGCTGTTAAAAGAGGTAGAAGCTGTTGACAATAATACCAATATTACTGGTTTTAACATCCTGAGCAATAGTGCAGGTCCATCATACGCCATGGGTTTTGTAAAGCTTAAAGCGCCTAAAAACCGTGGTGCCGTTAAGGATATTGATGCCGTAATGGGAATTATTACAGGTAAGCTGGCCTCGGTAAAAGACGGACAGGTTATGGCCTTCCGTATGCCTCCTGTTGAAGGTTTTGGAACAACCGCTGGTGCAGAAATTGTGCTGCAGGATAGACTTGGCCGCAATATGGCTTCCTTAAAATCGCAGGCCGATAAATTAATCGGTCAGATTATGCAGCAACCGGGTGTTCAGTATGCTTACACCACATTCAGGGCCGATTACCCGCAACTGGAACTTGAGGTTGATGAAGATAAAGCCAAACAAATGGGTGTTAGCATTGCCGGATTGCTGGATGCTGTGCAGGTTTACTTTGCAGGCGATCAATCTGCAGATTTTTCGAGATTTGGAAAATTTTACCGGGTAAGTATTAAAGCGGATGGTATTTTCAGGACAGATGAAGATGCTTTTAACGAAATATTTGTTAAGAATGACCAGGGCGAAATGGTTGCTGCAAAAGCTTTGCTTTCCTTACAAAAAGTGTATGGTCCGGAATCGGTAAACAGGTACAACCTGTACAATGCCGTTACCATTAACGTAAGTGCTGCCCCGGGTTTCAGTAATGGCCAGATTATGGAAACACTGGAGAAAGTATTAAATAAGCTCCCATCCGATTACAGCTACGAATGGACAGGACTGAGTTTGGAAGAAAAAGCATCAGGCAACCAAACCGTAATGATATTTGGCCTGTGTTTATTGTTTGTCTACTTCCTGCTGGCTGCCCAATATGAAAGTTATCTGTTGCCATTGGCGGTATTACTATCTATACCAACAGGTGTAATTGGTGCTTTTGCCGGTATAAAACTGGCTGGTTTAGACAATAATATTTATGTGCAGGTTGGTTTAATTATGCTGGTTGGTTTGCTGGCAAAAAATGCAATCTTAATCGTCGAATTTGCAGTACAACGCCGTCAGTCAGGCCTTTCTATAGTTGAAGCTGCTTATGAAGGTGCAAAAGAAAGATTGCGCCCGATTATCATGACTTCATTAGCTTTTATCGCGGGAATGATTCCCCTGATGACTGCTACCGGAGGAACTGCTACCGGAAATAAATCAATCAGTTTTGGTGCGGCATTCGGTATGTTTAGCGGGGTAATTTTAGGATTATTCATCATCCCTATGCTGTTTATGCTCTTCCAGTTCCTTCAGGAGAAAGTTTCGCGCAAAACTCAAATACAAAAAGCAGACATCGTATCATGAAAACAACATTAAAACATCTTATACCTGCACTGGTTATTGTTACTTTACTGGCATCATGTGCCGTAGGTGGCAAATATAGCCGACAAACGCTTTCAACGCCAGCGCAATACCGGAATCAGATTAGCTTAACCGGCGATACAGTGCTGCTTCCGTGGAAATCTTTTTTTAAGGAGCCCCAACTCAATCTGCTTATTGAAAACGCCCTTAATAAAAACAGCGAAGTGGCTACTGCCTTGTTAACTATGGAACAACTTGATCTGGCTTTTAAACAAGCCAAACTATCTATATTGCCAACACTTAACCTCGCAGTAAGTGCAAACCGCAGTTTTCAATCTAAAAACTCACTCAATGGTTCACTTTCAGGCCAGTTTGTAAGCACCAGTTATATCGATGATTACAATGCCAATTTACAATTGGCCTGGGAAGCCGACATTTGGGGAAAGGCTGCGATGCGCAAAAGTGGTGCAATGGCAGAGTACCTGGCTCAAAAAGAAAATATTGCCGCAGTAAAAACCAAAATTATAGCACAGGTTGCCAAGGCTTATTATAACCTGATTGGCCTTGATGAGCAATTACGCATAGCGAAAAGAAATGTACAATTAAGCGACAGTACGCTTAGCATGCTAAACCTGCAATACCGTGTCGGGCAGGTAAACTCGCTGGCAGTTGAGCAGGTTAAAGCACAGCAAAAAACAGCTGAACTTTTAGTCCCACTTGTGCAAAAAAATATAGAGATGCAGGAGCATGCGCTTAGCATATTGTGTGGAGAATATCCCGATGCGGTAAAACGCTCGGGTACATTAGCCAGTGTGGCTCCGAATGCCATTTTTGCAACAGGTGTTCCGGCCATGCTTTTATCGCGCAGGCCTGATTTAAAAGCAGCCGAATTGCTGGTAAGGTCGGCAAATGCTAAAACCAGATTAGCCAAAGCAGCCATGTATCCGGCAATAAGCCTTTCAGCACAATCGGGATTAAATGCGTTCAATATCAAAAACTGGTTTAATATTCCGGGTTCAATATTCAATACTCTTGCTGCGAACCTGGCTCAACCTGTTTTTCAGAAAGCAGAATTAAAAACAGCTTATCAAACTGCGCTCCTTGAACAGCAAAAATCGGTTATAACATTTAAACAAACCATGTTAACAGCTGTTGCTGAAGTTTCTGATGCCATGAGCCAATCGGTACATGCAGACGAAAGGCTGGCTTTGATTGATGCTAAATCTGCCTCTTTAAACAGGGCTAATAAAGATGCCTTATTGCTTTATAAAAGTGGCATGGCCACCTATCTCGAGGTTATTACAGCACAAAATAATGCCTTGCAAAACGATCTGGAAGCCATTTCAATAAAACAGGAAAAGCTTAGCGCCCTAACTGATCTGTACCGGGCACTGGGTGGCGGAATAGAATAACCAAATGGTTCAATTAAAATGGGATAAATCTTCCCATTTTAATTGTCATTTGTTTTAGCGCGATCAGAATTCGGTCTGGTAAATAGTTTAGCCCAGAAACCTATCATCACCACACACCAGGCAATTACGGCAAACAGGCAAAAACAAGTAGAAACCACAGGCAGGAAACTAATGTGCAGCACTTCATTTAACCTGAAAGTGCTTACCGAATACATACCAATGGGAAAAACGAACGACCAGAAGCTGGGATCGTAACCTTTGGCTGTAATTGGAACTTTAACTTTTTTAATTACGTGTTTCCAAATACCGAGCAAAAGCAATAAGGGAATCCACCAGGTGCCTGCGGCCCAAAAAAGTACCACAATACCTTTTAAGAAAGGAATAATTGCAGCAATAATTGGTAATGTTCCTGCAACATGCATCAGCATGCAACCTGCCAGTACAGTTATGGCAGTGGCGCCCATGTTAATCCAGTAAGGTGCACCCAGCTCGGCCGCATGAAGCTCGAAGAAAGACATCCGGTAAATAATCAGCGACATGATGTACAGATAGAACAATGCGCCCAGCGAGAAAAAACAGAGTGAAATGAAAATCAGGTTTTCATCTCCGCCAGCAATTAAGGTGGTTAAACCCGATATGGCCTGCAACGTTACTACAAATAACAACCAACCACCGTTTATTCCATCTTTTAAGCTTTTTTTATGGTGGGCCACGGTAAGGCTAAAAAACAAACCGTAAGCCAGAAACAGCCAGACTATGCCTGCAAAAACCAGAAAAGCGATTGCAATAACCGAATTAAAGCCAGCTAACACAAACTGGTTTCCAACAATACAACAGGCGGCAATAATCGTTAAAAAACCAGGGCCACGCTCGTAACTATGAAAATCGGCCTTAATGTCTGCATAAAACCGAACCAAACGGTATAGGTTCGCGACAATTAATGTGCAGAAAATTGCCAGATTAAAAAACAGGAAAACTTTAGCCAGCAAAGGCCAGCCATGTAAAGAAAAGCCTATGCCGATAATTCCCGTAGCCATGACCATCGAAAAATAAGCTGGTGGCATTTCTTTTATCCGCTGTGCTAAGCTCATGTTGTACAGATTTAGGTATTGGCCAGTAAATCGAAATATTCATCATCTTCGTTTTTGCCTCCATAGCCCTTACCTACCGTGGTGTGAGAGGTAACAAACTCAATTCGCGCAATCCACTTCACCATTTTATATCCCAGTTGGTTTTCTACCCGCAAGCGTAAAGGCGCACCATAAAGTTCGGTTAAGGGCTCGTAATTCATTTCCCAGGCGAGCAAGGCCCCTGGTTTCATGCAGTTATCGAGCGTATGGGTATCGTAATAATCGCCACCATAAAGCCCTTCACCAAAAGAATAAAATACAACCGTTTTAACTGATGAATGAGGTCTTACCACTTCAATGAGTTTACGCATAGGTAAACCACCCCATTCGGCTATACCCGACCAACCCTGAATACAATGATGCATGGTGATATTTTCATCCTGCCCTAGTTTTTTTAACTCAGCCAGCGAAAACTCCATTGGATTTTCTACCAAACCGCCTACCTTAAGTTTAAAATCCTGAAAGTTATTGGCGGCAAGTGCTTTCCATTCACTCGATTCGGGCACTTTGCCGTTGGCCCAAAAGTGAGGTGTAATATCTTCTTTGCTATAGACCAATTTAGGCTTAAGCTTGTTAATGGTTTTCTCCCAAAGCGTACCGTTAATTAAAGCCTGCAACCGTTGCAATCGCCTTGGCCGATGCCAGGAGAACCAATGCGCAAACACTGCAAACAAAACCAGAAAAATAAGAAAACCAATACCAAAGTACAAGCCGGTTTGGTCGGTTTCGCTATCCGTTCCATTAACAATGTGGTTCATATTTCTAACCAAACCCGTTGCTACTACCATTGCTACATGGACCACCAGAAAAGCCAGATAAGCCAGCATCACCAGAAAGTGAACAGAACGGGCACCTTGCCGGTTAATAAAAATTTTAGGAAACCAGTGGAAACGGTTTTCAATTGCCGGCGACATGGCCATACCACTCAACATGGCAATGGGTGCCAACAAAAAAACCACGGCGAAATACGATAATTGCTGCAGGGCATTGTATTGGTAAAAGCCATTCGGTTCTATAGGCATATTGAAAGTGGCATAATGTACAAACACACTCCACGAATCAGGAATAATGCTCCACGAGGTAGGTACCAGTTTACGCCACTGATCAGTCGAAAACAGTAAGACAATAAAAATAACCCCGTTGAGCAAGAAAAACGGCACATTGATAAAGTGCCAGCAACGCGCCAGGCCTACGGTGTGCCTGTACCCGGGCAAACCCAATACCGGACTAATGTAACGTGCATCTTCTTTTGCTGTCCACACCTTCCCTTCCGGAATATTTAAGGGGGTAAATTTGGCCCATTCAGAACCCGGGGTACAACTGTTGTTAAAATATAAGCGCGGATGATCGGCCAGTATAGAAAGGCCACTCCTGATAATGGTAATTAGGAAAAAGAAATTTACCCAATGGCTTAACCTTAGCCACCACGGAAAACCAATAGCCAGCTTTTCCTTAGGCACAGGGATGAGCCCCGGATCGGCCGGTAAACCCCAGATTAAGTACTGCAACCAGGCAACACCCATTGTAGCGATCAGTAAAATAGCTAAAACATACCACACCTGTGGTTTTAATCCAATAAAAGTTCTTCGATCGGCGGGGTAGTGAACGGCTTGTTCTGCAGCGGAAAAATTCGGGATCATGGCGCAATTTTAAGGAAGATGAACGTTTTTTATGAATGATAAACTTCCTGACTTAACCGGATATTTCACCATTTTTTAATTGCCAGCAGGTTTACAAACCTGAAATTAGCTAAATAAATCCAGAAATCTCAGGGTTTACCTGCCAAAAAACCAAAAAGCATGGTGTTGATTGATGTAGGATCGTTAAATTTGCCCCCCGAATAAAGCAGCCTCAATTGGCTGAAATACCAATACATATATAAATGGAAGAAAACGATTTTGTTGCCATCTGGCTGGAAGAAACCGGCAACCCTGCTATCGAACGCCTGTCGCAACTAAACCTTGCTATTGCCGCAAAAGCTGCCGCTGCAATTGCCAATAATGAGCTAACTGAACAAGATCTGGCTATCGCTCTGGATGTTAATCCTGATGAAATTAAAAGATGGCTAACCGGCAGACATACCTTTAGCATGACCATTATTACCGAAATCGCAGCAAAGCTAGAGGTGCTTCCGGAGTAATCCGAAAACACCTTAACCAGCGACGGGATAGATAAGCCTAAGTAACTATGTGTAAATAAACAGGATTTAATTATCCTTTGGGACCAAAAAGAAATGTTTTGGTAGCTTTAAGCATTTTCGAAAAGCTAACTAAAATTTCATCAACTGTCCAATAACGTTGCTGTTCTGCATTTACCAGTTGAATACCCTTTAAACCAAAGGGTTTGGTAGTGATGGCCAACACCTTCATTCGGGTTTCTTCGCCATCGTTGTAAACCGTACAAGGCAACTCCTCATCAATGTGATATTCAATATCAACCGGCCATGGGCCACTTACCCCCCAGGCTGCATTATCGGTATCATCGGGACTAAACGTTAAGGTATATCCTTTGGCTTTGAGTTGCGCGATGGCCTCCTCAAGTGCATTATTTTCCGTTACCATGTAATTAAAAGGAAACTTAATGTTTCAACAATCAGGCTATCCTCGATTTTTTCTGTTGCCAGGTAGCGATATTAAAAATAACGCCCAATGCAATCAACAAACCGCCAGTAAACTCAGGCCAGGCAAATGAACGGATGCCATTGATATTGATCGTCCAGGGGTGCGAATCTACCGGATTTACCGCATTTAGCTGTCCGCCGGTTAATAATGCCGCAACCAGTAATACTAATCCACCAACCATCAGGTAATAACTTGTTTTTTTCATAACCTTTAATTAAATAACATTTACAATTAAACTCTTCTGTCGGCCATCATTTTTTTCCCTTTCACAATCATCTTTTTCGCTTGCCTTTCCATCGAAAGGTTTCTACCTACACTACTCTCCTTTTCCTGGTTTACACTATAGGCCCTAACAATATCTTTGTAGCTTAACAAACCTTCGAATGATGTTTCATCTCTGCCGCTTACTACCGCTACAAAGTCGTTTCCGGAAGTATGCATCAACTCCAGTGCTTTTCTTACCGGTTCGTTTCCTTTAATCTGCTCATCTCCTGATTTGATTATAGCCGTAATGCTGGCCATATCTTCTTTTACCCATTGGAAAATATCCAGTACGGAGATAGTACCCAAATAATCACCTTCAGCATCGCGCACAGCATACCGGTTTTCTTTAGGCGGATTGGCCGCAAAATATTTCCGCACCTCGGCAATGGTATTGTACGAACTGATAAAAACCGGATTGCGATCCATCACCTCCGCAACACGTAATTTTAACAGCAAATCCGGTTCATAACTATCTGGCGTATGAATGCCTCTACGGGCAATTTTTTCGGTCATGATTGTATTTTTCATTAAAAACACCGAAATGAGGTAGGCACCAGAGCAGGCACCAAGCAAAGGCAATAGCCCCTGCACCTGCTGGGTAGCTTCGAGCGCAAAAAGAATACTGGTTAAGTAAGCCCTCGAAGCACCGGCAAACATGGCCGACATACCTACAAGTGCCGACATTGGAATACTGATATCTAAGCCGGGAAAAACCGAATGCAACAGATAACCTAATGCAGCACCCGTTGCACCACCAATAGTCATTAAAGGTGCAAGCGTTCCACCCGAAGTTCCGCTGCCCAGCGCAATGGCCCAGGAAATAAATTTAAACAGGCAAAGCGAAAGAATGACAGAAATGGAAAGCTGGCCGCTTAAAAGGGAGATGATATTATCGTAACCTACACCTAAAGTTCGCGGTGCAAAATAACCAACAACGCCTACGGCAAGCCCGCCAATTGCAGGCCACCATGTCCAGTGCAAAGGCAGGTGCTCAAAGGCATCTTCGATAAAATAAACCACTTTAGTAAGCCCCAGTGATGCGAGCCCTACCAGAATCCCGATGAGACTATAAATACCCAATGCCGCATTTGACGGTGCCGAAAGCACCGGCATGGGGAACACAGGCCCTGCTTCGAAAAGCAGATGATGTCCTGCCGCTCCTGTAATACAGGCCAGTGCCACCGGTATAATTGCCCTCGGAGAAAATTCGAACAACAAGAGTTCGATGGCAAGAAATACCGCAGCCAGCGGTGTACCAAATATGGCCGACATACCCGCAGTTGCCCCGGCAGCAAGGATAATTTTACGTTCAACCGGGCTCACAGTAAACAACTGCCCAAGTGTAGAGCCCAATGCACCTCCGGTGGCTATAATTGGTCCCTCTGCACCAAATGGCCCACCCGTACCAATGGCAATAGCAGAAGAAACCGGTTTCAAAATGGCTATAGCTGGTTTTATTTTACTCTGATTGGTAAGCACCTGTTCCATGGCTTCGGGAATACCGTGCCCCCTAATCGCTTTTGAACCATAAAATGCCATAAAACCTACTATTACCCCGCCAATAACGGGTACAATAATAACCAACAGACCAAGATGGTTATCTGCTGGACTATGGAAACTGAAATCGAACTCCTGGTAAAAAGAAATATTGGTTACCAGGTTAATTAACGATACCAGCACTTTTGCGATGAAAGAAATGCCGATTGCTACTCCAATTGAGAGCATTGAAATAAATAACAGGCGCTTTTTAGAACTTTTTTCTTTGTTTTTACTTCTTTTAAACTTACCGAAAATACCCAGCGCCGGGGAAATTGGTATGATATTTTTTGTCTTATTCATTTTATTATTTGAGCATGAGACAAAAGTAGAAATAAAAAATCAGAAACATTGCATAAAATATATTCTAAACAATATTATAACAATTAATAAAACATAAACAATACATTAAAATATATTTTAAGATATATTTTAAGATTTGGATTGCGAATAAATTAATAATTGTATTTTTGCCAGCAGCAACAACCTGAAGATGAAAGAAAGCAACAATACCTGCGACCTGAAAAGCTGCTATCTGTGCAGTCGTGTGCTTACCGACTGGCTCCCTGCGGTTGCACAGCAGAAAAAAAACTTTCAGCTTAAAAAAGGCGAGCAGCTCTTTGCTGAGGGAGACCCTGTAAATGGGATTTATTTTGTTTATTCGGGCACGATTAAGGTGCACAAGAAATGGGATAATGAGAAAGAGCTGATTATCCGTTTTGCCCGCAAAGGCGATGTAATTGGTCACCTTGGGCTGGGTAAAAACCCGGTTTATCCGGTTTCAGCGACAGCACTTGAGGAGGCAACGGTGTGTTTTATTGATCTGCAATTCTTTAGATCAAGTTTGCGGGTGAATCCTGATTTTACCTACCAACTCATGGATTTCTTCGCTGCCGAACTGCAGGAATCGCACGAGCGGATGCGTAATCTTGCGCACATGTCTGTAAAAGGGCGGATTGCCAATGCGATTTTAGCTTTACAGGCACAATTTGGCACCGATGTTTCAGGCGCAATTGATCTGGATATTTCGCGCCAGGACGTAGCTTCTTATTCAGGAACTACTTACGAAACACTTTTCAAGATTTTTACCGAATTTAGTAAAACAGGTAAAATTTCGGCACAAGGCAAGCGGATCAGTATCCTTGATACACCTTTTTTACAGGAAACTGTAGCCGCAGATAACCAGAAAAATTAAACCGCGGATTAAAACAGCAAAATTATCGATTTTGGGTTTAAATAGCACTCAAAAGCGCCTTCAACAGTAGCAATTTCATTACAAAGGGGTGAAATCACCCGAATTTATACGGGCAATTACTAAAACAGAAAAGCGATCAGATAAATATTCCGATATTGTTTATTCATTATAAAACATGATAACGTCTAATGATATTGCCGAAGTAATAAATGAACTGGAAAAACTTGCATTAAACCTCAATCTTGATGAGGATAAATTGCAACGTTTAAATGCAGTACTCAAAATTGCTGAAGAAAAAAATGCCATACTTCATGCTATTAACCAATCTACTGATGATGCCATCATCAGCAAAAACCTTGATGGCATTATTACAAGTTGGAATAAGGCTGCATCGCGTATTTTTGGTTACACTGCCGAAGAAATGATTGGTGTTTCGATCCTCACCCTTATCCCTGAAGATCTCCATTACGAAGAAACTGAAATCATTGCTAAGTTGCAACGCGGCATCGCAATCAATCATTTCGAAACCAAACGCAGACGTAAAGACGGCACGTTGGTAGATTTATCGCTTACCATATCTCCTGTTCTGAATTCTAAAGGCGTAATTATTGGCGTATCTAAAATTGCACGTGATATTACCGATCGCCTATCGGCTGAGGTGAACAGCAAACGGCTGAGCGCGATCATCGAATCATCAGACGATGCCATTATCAGTAAAGACCTGAACAGTATTGTAACCAGCTGGAACGATTCGGCTGTACGCATATTTGGCTACAACGCCGAAGAGATGATTGGGCAATCGATTCTTAAGATCATTCCGAACGACCGGCATGATGAAGAACCCAAAATCCTCTCACAACTTAGCCAGGGCATCAGGGTAGATCATTTCGAAACCATAAGACGCCGCAAAGATGGCAGGCTGATTGATGTATCGTTAACCATTTCGCCCATTAAAGATAGTGCAGGACGCGTAATCGGGCTTTCAAAAATTGCCAGAGATATTACCGAAAGGAAGCAAGCCGATAAGAAAAAAGAAGAGTTTATTGGTTTGGTGAGCCATGAGTTAAAAACGCCTTTAACCTCACTCCGTTCGTATGTGCAGGTGGCGTTGTTTAAAGCCAGAAAGGAAGAAAACGATTTTATTGATAAAGCGCTTTCCAGAGCTGAGCTGCAGACCAAAAAAATGGAGGCCATGATCAGGGATTTCCTGAATATCTCACGAATGGAAGATGGACATTTAAAGTTAAACTTAAGCCAATTCGATTTATCAGCACTGATTAACAACTGTATATCAGATGCTTCTATAACCACTTCGAAACATCATTTCAACTATATTGGCGAACAAAATGCATTGGCCATTGGCGATGCAGAAAAAATTTCGCTGGTGCTGATTAACCTGATCAGCAATGCGATAAAATATTCGCCTGATGGTGGAGAAATTACAGTAACCTGCGAAAGGCAGGATAACTATCTGACTGTCGCGGTGAAAGACCAGGGCATCGGTATTCCGAAAGAAGATCAAAAACTCCTGTTCAGGAAGTTTTACCGGATACAGTCGGAAGAAACCAGAAGCATCAGCGGATTTGGAATTGGGCTTTACCTTGTTTACGCCATACTCGAACTCCACGGCAGCAGCATTGAGGTTGAAAGCACTGCAGGATCAGGATCAACATTTTTGTTTAAGCTTAAAACGGCTGATTAAGATTGGCTTGTTATTTACATCATTAACGAATTAAGCAAATTAAGTCCTGTTATTTTAATAACTGGCCTATTTTCATTTTACGGCATTTTCATCATTAAGGAGTTAAGTACATTAAGTAATCATGCTTTAATACCTGTTCTATTTCCAGTTTACATCTTCCCTATCATTTCCATTTTACCTTTTCTATTTTACAGGCATTTTCATCATTAAGGAGTTAAGTACATTAAGTAATCATGCTTTAATACCTGTTCTATTTCCAGTTTACATCTTCCCTATCATTTCCATTTTACCGCTTTCATTGTAATTTCTTTTCTTGTAGCATAAAAAATAAGAGTTTGCCCCCTTATTTTGATCAGATTCCCCCTCTGCTGCGCATCTTTTTTGTAGTTAATTTGTTCGAACCAAGTATAATAAAAAATGCAAAACGGATTTAAGCACTTCTGGTGTTTCATTACTCTTGCACATAACCTAACAACTTAAACTGTCATTATAGTCTTATTGATAAGCGCAGAAGGACACCGTACTAATGGTGTGCATAGGCCTTCTTTTTAATTAACCAAACGACCATTTATTATGCAATGATCACTAAATCCCTACTCAACATTATGAAAACTAAACCTTCTATCTTACGTTCAATCGGCGCAGTCATGCTCGGCATCGTCCTGTTTTCGAGCAGCTGTAAAAAAGACAAACTTTCAGATACCACAACTACCGAATCGCTTTCGATAAAGGGAAAACTGGGCGCCATACCGCCCAACGAGGCACAACTTACCGTCGCAAACGGCACATTTTACATTGTAAACCGCAAAAGCGGAAAGGTACTTGATGTGGCAGCCTTTCAAACTGCCGATGGTGCTAATGTAGCGCAATATGCCGGTACTGGCGGTACCAACCAAAAATGGACTTTAACTGCAGTTTCGGGCGGTTATTATTCGGTTATTGGTGTACATAGCGCAAAAGCGCTTCAGGTAGATCAGGCGGGTACTGCCGATGGCGATAATGTAAATATTTCGACCAATACCGGCGCCACCAACCAGCAATGGCAATTTACTTCTATTGGCAACGGTTACTACCGCATTATTAACCGCAATAGTGGCAAAGACCTTGATGTTGCCGGGCAATCGATAGATAACAGCGCCAATGTAGACCAATGGACTTACTGGGGAGGCGAAAACCAGCAATGGTCACTACTTACGGTTAATGCCAGTGGTCAATTAGGCTGGACGCTTACCAGCACCGGCGTACCGGCCGATGTGTTAACCCGCATTACCAATGCCATGAACGACGCCTGCGCCAGGTATAATGCTGGCGCCAACTGGCCTGCGCGTACCCTTACTGTTGAATATAATACAGGTGTGGCAACAGCTGATGGCAGTACGAATGGAAATATCCGTTTTGGTGCCAATACCAGCTACCAGAACGTGCGTACAGCCATGCACGAAATTGCGCATACCTATGGTGTAGGCCTTAGCGGCGGATGGGGAACCAATACGTCTACAGGCGATTTTCTGGGGACTAATACGGTTGCTTTGGTTAAAATATTTGATGGCACCAGTGGCGCAATACATACCGGAGGTGGACATTTCTGGCCTTATGGCTTAAATTATGATAATGAATGGAGCGAAACAAACGCATTCAGGCACGTAAAATTAGTTTATGCCATGCGCTCTGATGGCATGTAACAAAACATGATTTTAACCGACTATAATGATAGGCTTATCAAAAATAAAAAGGAAACCCTCCAACTGGAGGGTTTCTTTTAGATAACACAAACAACTAATTTTCACTATTAGTCTTTGCTTTTAAGGATATATACTTTACTGCTTTAATGTAATAGTACCCAATGCTGTGTTTTGACCAAGGGCAACCTTAACAGCAGTAACAGTACTATCTTTGTAACCCGCAATTGGGACAAACTTTACCGAATAAGTACCTGCAGCTAAACCTCCTACAGTAAATTTACCACTTAACGGATCTGCAACAGTACCTACAGTATCAGTACCCGCAATTACCAATACTTCAGGGTGACTGGCTAAAGGTAAAACAGTACCAGATATTAAACCTGTAGTGGCAGCGGTTACACCACGTACTACCGGTTTCAATAAATACTTACCATTTCCGGTGCCTACAATTGATTTCGCCGCATCAAAATCTAAAAGCAGCGTGTAAGCAGCTCCCTCAACCAATTCAGGATTTGCAGTTAACTTCACCTTCCAGCCCGAAGTTTGGGCACTTGGTGTTTTAAGTTCCTGCTGAATACCATTAACCACAATAGTATTTCCGGTTTCATTCAGCACTAACCTGATTTCAGTAATTTCGCCGCTGGGCATTTCGCCAGAAGCCACCAAAATATCCGGATTACTGGTACCGATTCTGAAATCGAGGATATCAAATATTCCGGTACTCGCGGCAAAAACATAAGGTTTATCTCCCGATACCAGAACAATTTCCTTTACACTTAAATTAATCTTATCGAAATTACCGGGAGCATCGGTCATTTTGATCTGAACCTTCGTGGTTCCTTCGCCCGATTCATTTTTCTTACAGCCGGTAAAAGCAAATATACCCGCTATTACGAGCGCCATACCTATACTATTTACAAATTTTGTTTTCATAATGTTTAGATTTTATTCCATGTTTTATAGCTCAAATTTGAAGGCCGAAGATGAAACCAACATGAAATTTAAAAATTATTTTTTTCATCTTATTTTCATGTTGCCCATTTACATTTGAAGATATATTGCCATTGTAATGATGGTTTTTGGTAAGAGTTTACCCTCAGGTAGGGTAAACTTTTTTATATTTATAAAATGAAGCGATTTACCGCCTTTTTCTCTCTGACTTTTTTGATTTGTGCCAATTCGTTTGCGCTGCAAAACGATGCACTATCGGCAAGCTTATTGTCAATCAGATACATTAAACAAGAGTCACAGCAAGAGAAAGTAAAGCAAGACCATAAAAAAGCCGAAAAGCAACAGCAGCCGGAACAGCCTCAAATTAAAGAAGTACAAATTAAAGAAGTGCCCAAGGCCAGACGACAGCTCAAACCCATGGCAGTTAAACCTAATGTAAAAGTTAAGCCTATTAAAATTATTAAACCAAAAATTAAAAGACCTTAAAGGATAAGTATATGAACATCCGTCTCTTAATTTTCTGCTTGTTTTTACTTACCGCTAAAGTTTACGCCCAGCAAGACTCTGCTAAAGCTACGCTTACCCTTGCCGCCTTATACAACAGCAACATAAACTATTATGGACAAGTAACGGCCGAAAAATATCCTTATGCATTATTTAATGCCACATTAAGGTTCCCAAATGGTTTATACTTTACAGGTGGTGGCTATAAGCTTTTAAGCTTTGGTTCCGGAATATCGGAAACAGATTTAGGTATTGGTTTCGACCACGATTTTAACGAAAAACTTACCGCGGGTTTAGCCTATACACACTCTTTTTTCCCTTCCAACTCACCTTTATTGCAAGCTTCAAACAGCAATAATATCAATGCATCTTCCGCTTACACCTGGCCCTGGTTTAAAACCGGCCTAAGTATCGATTTTGCATTTGGAAAGCAGCGCGATGTATTTCTAAGTTTTGAAAACTCAAAGGAAATTGAACTTGGCACCATTTTCAACGGAAAGAGTTCAATTTCAATTACTCCAGCCATTGAAATTACAGCTGGTACCACGCGCTTTTACGAGAGCTACATTATCGAAAAAAGTAAAAGACAAAATGCTAACGGCCACGGGAAAAGTGCTTCGGCCCCGGGTATTAGTAACGGCAATACCACCGAAATTGTCGAAAATACTGTCAATCAGTTTAAATTACTGGCCTATAACTTTAAATTTCCACTAAACTTTAGTACCGGAAATTTCCTGGCCGAAGCCAGCTATCAATTTTCTATCTTAGGAAACAAAAAAGAAGAAGAAGTAAAACATCAGCAATCTTTCTTTGGCCTTGCCCTTTACTATCAGTTTTAAAACATGAAAGTATTAATCGTAGAAGACGAAAAAACACTTGCCTTTGAGATGGAAAAATTCCTCAAAAAGGCCTTTTTCCTTTGCGATCTTGCCCATGGCTTTAAACAAGCTGTAGAGAAGCTCGAACTCAACCAGTACGATTATATCCTGATTGATTTGGGCTTACCTGATGGGGATGGTTTCGATCTTTTGCAAAAAGCAAAAAAAAGCAATCCAGATGCGGCCTATATGATCTTAACTGCCAGGGGCAAACTGGAAGACCGTGTGGCCGGACTTGACATGGGTGCTGATGATTATTTAGCCAAACCCTTTTTTCTGCCCGAGCTCCAATCGCGCATGCAGGCCATTGCCAGGAGAAAATTTAAAGTTGCTGATGAACTGCTCCCGCTGGGCAATTTTAATATCGACCTTCAGAAACGCTTTGTTTTCTTTGAGGATGAACAGATTGAACTCTCGCGCAAAGAATTCGACTTGTTAAGTTATTTGTTGCTTCATAAAAACAGGGTGCTTACCCGCATCCAGCTGAGCGAGCATATCTGGGGAAATTTTACCGATGGTGATTATGATTCCAATTATATAGATGCCCATATTAAAAACATCAGAAAAAAGTTGAACATGTATGCCCCTACCGAATGGCTCGAAACCGTAAGGGGTGTTGGCTATAGAATTAAAAAGTAATTGAAACTTTCTACTAAACTTACTTTATTTATTACTGGTTCTAAACTTGCAATTGTAGGACTGTTTATTCTATTGCTTCCTTTTTTAATCGGGCAGGTTGCTTCCAATTACACTAATTTTTCGCTCAAAAACCAGCGAAAGAAAGTCATCCGGAACATCAACAATAAAGGTATGGACTACTACCTCGAAGGCCAGGATAGCTATGGCAGTTATACCATGCTTAAAGATGAGTACATCGCGCTCGAAATTGCTGCTCCCGATCTGAAACTCGATACCATCAGAGACACCAAAAGGATTGTTGAACAGGATACGCTTGCCTACCGTGTATTAAGTTTTACTTTTACCAGGAACCAAAAGAATTACCTGCTCGAAATTGGCAAAACTACCACCAGTATTAACCAGTATAATGATGCGCTGCAACGCTTTGCCTTGTATGTGCTGATTATTCTTATTGCTTTAAGTATAATCATCGACCTGATATTTACCCGCCGATTAATTAAACCATTGGGCCAAATTATTAAACTGCGGCTGGGCAATACCCGTTTTCCTTTTAAAAGAAACCAGCAGCCGATTAAAACCAATACCTACGATTTTAAATACCTCGATCAATCGCTCATTTCGTTAATGAACCAGATCAATGAAGCTTTTGAAAAAGAACGCGAGTTTACAGCCAATGCCTCGCATGAGTTTATGACCCCGATCAGTATCTTACAAAATAAGATGGAAAACCTGCTTACAGAAGAAGTTGAGCCGGAAAGCCTGCAGGAACACATTGTGGAAATGATGCGGACACTGGAAAGGTTAAAGAAAATTTCCCGTGCACTGCTGTTAATTTCACGAATAGAAAACGAACAGTTTTCGAAACAGGAACAAGTAGAACCCCTTAGCCTGATTAACGAAGTTGTAGAAGAAATCGGTCACAGGTTAGAAGAAAAAAACATCCGTCTGAATATTGACCTTAAATACAATAACAAACAGGCTCAGATGAATCATGATCTGCTTTTTCAGCTGTTTTATAACCTCATCAATAACGCAATTAAGTTTAACCGGGAAAACGGATATATTCGCATTACTGATCATTTTGACAAGGGTAAATATAGCATCCAGGTAATCAATAGCGGGCAAGGCATACCCGCAACAGAAATTCCCCATATTTTTGATCGTTTTAAAAAAACCGGACAAGCAGAAAATACGGGTTATGGCCTGGGACTTGCGATTGTAAAAAGCATTGCCAGTTATTTAAACTTAAACATTACAGTAACTTCTGTAGCTGAACAGGAAACGAATTTCAACATCCGTTTCAGCACTAATGACCGCTCTGTTTAATCTGCGAAGCAGAAAGTTAATCACCCAAAACCAAATGTTGTTTCTGGCTGAGCAGCATCTTTTTTAATGCATTGTAATCGATATCCTGTACGGCTTGATTACCCTCTATCGCCAAAACCGCTGCTGTAGCCGCCGATTCACCCAATATCATAAATACAGGTTCCATGCGCACCGAACCATAGGCAATGTGCGAAGCTGATAAACACACCGGAACCAAAAGATTCTGGCATTCCTGTTTACGTGGCACAATAGACTGATAGGCAATACTGTAAGGTTTTGGCGCCTTTACACCGATATCGCCCTCATTCTGAACAAATCCTTCGGCTGTAACATAACGCTGAACATTATGCGAATCGAGCGAATAGGATCCCATACCTACCGGGTTAGGCACAGCTTTTTTACCCAATACTTCATTTTCGGTCATCACAAAATCGCTAATCATTCTTCTCGCTTCGCGCACATAGAGCTGATATGGCCAGTTGCCATTATCTTTAAATTCATCTTTTGCCAGTCCCCAGTTTTTTAATTGTGCACTAACCTGCCGGGGCATTCGCGGATCATTAGCCATGAAATACATCAGGCCTTTCTGGTAATTTTCATGCGCTTTAATAATCTCTCTTCGCTTTTCGTACGAAGCTTCAGGGTAATCATAATTCATTCCGATAAAATCGGTACTGAAGGGGCCATGGTTATTGGTATCTGTTTTGCGGTTGGGAATGGGATCGTATTTATTAAAAAGTTCGTTCCAGCCTGAATTGAAAACCCTGAGCAAGAGTTCATAATCATTCGGATTGTAATGATCTGGCTTGGGAAAAGCAATCCTGTTTTCGGGTTTATCTGTTAAACACATGCGGTAACAATAGGCCTGAATTTTATCATCTGCAGTGCCATTCTTGCCAGGTTGTTCTGCTGAAATACCTGTTAAAAGTCCACTGTTTTTATCGCCCGCAATACGATAAGGATCTATTTTATTCTTAAAATGATGGCCATGCTGAAAAACCAAAGCCTGCACTCCGTTCCACTGTTCTGAATAAGTGCTATTGGCCTCTCTTCCTACATGATAACTTACTTTAGCTGCTGCCATCAAATCACCTTCATAACTGGCATCTATAAATATTTTTCCAGAGAATTTTTTACCTGACAGCGTAGTCAGCCGGATAATCTTTCCTGCTTCCAACTCCAGTCCAGATTCTCTATTAAGCCACTCGCCACGGTAAATTTTAAGGTGATTTTCTTTCACCATTTCTTCCATAATCTGCTCAGCAACATGGGGCTCAAAAACCCACATCGTGCGTTCGTTACCATCCATTGCCGGGGTGCCTTGTCCCTTATTGCCATAGGAAGCCTGCGCCTGCCAGTTCCAGGCACTGGCTTTTTGATAATGCTGATAAACCCGCGCATAAAATGTTCTGGCTAAACCTCCAATCACCGATTTATCGCCAGTATCGGTAAAACCCAAACCCGATGAAGAAAGCCCCCCGAGGTGTTGATCTGGTGAAACCACCAATACACTTTTCCCTAATTTTGCAGCCTGCACTGCAGCCATAACTCCGGCCGAAGTGCCCCCATAAACAATGATATCGGCTTTATATTCCTGCTTTTTCTGTTGTGCGAGCGTAAATAAGCTAAAATGAAGTGCAAATAAACCGGCTAAAAATTTTCTGATCATGAGCTGCTAAAAGATTATGTTTCGATAAATGCCAGGTGGATTATTGCCTGCATTTACTAAGGTTTAACGTTTTAGCTAAGATAGTAATCCAGATAATAAAAAACAGTTATCCTGCTATTTTTCATAACTTTATGCTAACGATTGGGAATTCGGGTACATTAAAGGCAATTATAATTAATGAACTTATGAAAACAGTAAAACCTGCTGAAGCATTTAACAAATCGGCAAAGCTCTATCAGCAAAAGTTTATGAATGTGAGTTTATATGCTGAGCCTTTTCAGGTATTTTGTGATCACATACAAGTCAATAATCCCAGCATTTTAGATATCGCCTGCGGTCCTGGAAACATTGTTAAATATTTACTTGACAGGCAACCCGATTACCGCATTTTAGGGATCGACCTTTCGCCCAATATGCTCGACCTTGCCCAAATCAATAATCCAACTGCTCAATTTCAGTTGATGGATTGTCGTGAGATCAACAAAATTGAACAACATTTTAATGGCATTACCTGTGGTTTTTGTCTTCCCTATTTAACTCCCGAAGAAGCTGCAGCAATGATCAGTGACGTAGCTAAATTGTTAAAACCTGCAGGCATGTTTTATCTGAGCACCATGGAAGAAGATGCCAATAATCAATCGCGATACCAAATATCGAGTACCGGCGACCGTGTTTATGTGCATTATCACCGGGAAGACACTTTAGCTCAGGCACTCAGCCAAAGTGGCTTTGAAACACTATGTATAAAACGCTACAGCGCACCTGATCAAAACGGTGTAAACATTAGCGATCTGGTATTGGTTTGCAAACTTAAACAAGTTATTTAAGCAAAATAAGATTGTTTTGCTCACGAAATCATTCTCAACAAGACATCTAATTTAATCTTACGCTTAAAATACACCTCTTTAACTTGCTTATTTTCACCTTTTTTAAACGATAAACACAAAATTTGCTTTCTTCTGCATCAAACTTCACCCTATGTTGCAGACAAAGGTCAAAAGTAAGCTAAAAGCAGTCTTCAAATTTAAAGTAAGTTAATATTGGGTTTATATGCGCCCCCTAGCTTTGCAGCAATCTAAGGAATCCTGAAAATAAACTAAAACGGTTTAGGTTCAAAAACTAATTATTAAACTAATGAAAAAAAATTTAACGGCCTTGCTGAGGTCTGTGCTGTTTGCTTCTGCAACTGCATGGCTTACAGCAGCACCGGGCTCAGCTGCCATGGCCATGGCGAATCTACCCAATCTTCCTGCTGCTTTAAAAACGCAAGAACAGGGAACAATTATTGGAAAGGTGATTGATGAAAAGGGCGATCCCCTTCCCGGTGCGAGTATTTTGGTAAAAGAGCTCAACAAAGTTGCACAAAGCAATCCGGATGGAAGCTTTAAACTAAGTGTTCCTACCGGCACTTATACGGTACAGATCAGCTTTATCTCCTACACCACGGTCACTTTAGGCAAAGTGCAGGTAAAAGCAACTGAAAACGCCCCGTTAAATGTAACCTTAAAAGGCGAATCGGGAAGTTTGAATGAGGTGCTTGTGGTAGGTTACGGTACCCAAAAAAGGGAAAACGCAACCGGTGCTGTAGACCAAATCAATGCAAAAAAACTCGAAAACAGGCCAATTACCAATCTTACGCAAGGACTGCAAGGCTTATTACCCAACCTGAATTTGAAAATGATGGATGGAAAGCCTACGCAATCGCCAAGTTTTAACATTCGTGGTACTACTTCTATTGGCCAGGGCGGTAGCGCATTAATCCTGATTGACGGTTTTGAGGGCGATCCAAGCTTGCTTAACCCCAATGATGTGGAAAGTGTTTCGATCCTTAAAGATGCCGCATCAGCAGCTATTTATGGTGCCAGAGGGGTATTTGGCGTGGTGCTTATTACGACTAAAAAAGCCGAAAAAGGCCGTACCAGCGTAGCTTACTCAACCAATTACGCCATTAAAAGCCCATTACAGGTTCCTGATTTTGTAACCGACGGGTATACCTGGGCCAAAATGTTTGCAGAGGCTTTTGTAAACGGGGATGGTGCTTTTCCGCAGAATGCCAATAAAACACAGAAATTTTCGCAGGCTTATCTCGATGAATTCAAGAAAAGATCAGAATCAGGTCAGCCATACAACCAGATAGAGGTAAACCCAACGACTGGTGAGTACACTTATTATGGAAGTACCGATTACTATGGCGAACTGTACAAGAAAAATACAGCAGCTACAGAAAATAACCTTTCGGTAAGTGGTGGCAGCGATAAAGCATCTTTCCTGGTATCAGGGCGTTTCCTTAACCAAGATGGTTTATTTAAGTACAACAGCGACGATTACGACATGAAAAACATCCGCGCCAGGGGTTCGGTTCAGGTTTTCCCGTGGTTAAGCATCGAGAATAATGCCGATTACTCGGTAATGAACTACCACAATCCGATCAACGTGGGTGAAGGCGGTGGTATCTGGCGGAATATTGCCGATGAAGGTAAACCTACTATGCCCATTTTTAACCCTGATGGTTCATTAACTTTTGCTGCAGCCTACACAGTAGGTGATTTTATTTACGGCAAAAACGGTATCGATACCCGTCGGCAGGTTTTTAGAAATATAACCGGGTTAAAAACCAATTTCTTTAACAACAAGTTTAGGGTAAATGCTGATTTTACCTTCCGCAACACCAATAATAACGTTGAGCAGAAAAGGGTTCAGGTGCCATACAGCAATACAAAGGGCGTTACGGCATTTGTGGGTACCACAACCAACGATCTTTTGTTCGATCAGCGCGAAACCCAGTACCTGGCTACCAATATTTATGCCGAATACGAAAACCGGTTTGGAACCGATCATTACCTCAAAGCGATGGCCGGTTACAATTACGAGCAATCTACCTATAACCGCATTGCAGTGCAACGCAACGGAATTATTTTTGAGGATGCAACCGATTTAAACCTGGCACTTGGCCAATCCATTACTACAGGTGGAGGTTATGAGCAATGGGCTATTCTGGGTGGTTTCTCACGATTAAATTATGCTTTTAAAGACCGTTACCTTTTAGAGGTTAATGCACGTTACGATGGTTCTTCTAAATTCCCTGCCGATCAGCGTTATGGTTTCTTCCCTTCTGTTTCGGCCGGTTGGAGAATTAACAAGGAACCTTTCTGGGGTGTTTCTGACAGGTTAATCTCTGATTTAAAATTAAGGGCTTCTTATGGCTCACTTGGAAACGGGAACATCGCTTCCTATGCTTTTCAGGAAATCTTCAATATCAGCCAGTCGGGTGTTATTTTAAATGGTGTAAGGCCACAAACCACGCGTATCCCGAATGTACTTCCTGATGGTTTAACCTGGGAAACTTCGACCACAACCAACTTTGGTCTCGATTTAACCATGCTTTCGGGCAGATTAAGTTTTACAGGCGATGCTTATATCCGTAAAACAACTGATATGTTTACTTTCGGGCTTACGCCTCCTGCTGTATTTGGTGCAGATGTACCTAAAGGAAACTATGCCAACCTAACCACCCGTGGCTGGGAACTTTCGTTAACCTGGAACGATAAAATCGGGAAAGAAAAACCTTTCAATTACAACGTAAGGTTAACCTTGTCGGATAGCAAAACGAAAATAGATAAATACAATAATCCGGATAAATTACTGAGCGATTATTACGAAGGTCAAACCCTTGGCGAGATCTGGGGTTATGAAACCGAAGGATTTTTTATTGATGATGCAGACATCGCTTCGCATGCCAAGCAAGATCCGCAAATGAGGGCCTCACCTACCGGCAAATGGTTCCCAGGCGACATTAAACTAAAAGACCTTAACGGTGATGGTTTTATCAATGTAGGCGAAAATAAAGTAGGCAAATCAGGAGACCGCAGAATTATAGGTAATTCAGCTCCAAGATACCTTTATGGGGTAAGCCTTGGTGCCGACTGGCATAATTTTTCATTCTCTGTTTTCTTCCAGGGTGTTGGTAAGCAACAATGGTACCCAAGCACCGAAACAGAAATGTTCTGGGGCCAGTACAACAGGCCATACAACAATATTCCAACCTTCCATTTGGGTAACATGTGGACACCGGATAACACTGATGCCTATTTCCCGAGAACCATGTCGCGGGCTGCATCAAGCAATACCAACCGTACATTGGGTGTGGCGCAAACCCGTTATCTGCAAAATGTGGCCTACCTCCGCATGAAAAACCTGCAGGTTGGTTACTCCCTTCCCGGCAAATGGATAAACCGTATTGGGGTGCGCAGTGCCAAAATTTTCTTCTCAGGAGAGAACCTGTTTACCTATTCGCCAATGTATAAAATAGTTAAACATACTATCGATGTGGAAAATGCTGTGCCATCTGATCAGGATTTAAATGCCGGCAGTACAAACGGAGATGGGTACAATTATCCTTTAATGAAGAGCTACTCTTTGGGATTGAACATTGGATTATAATTAGCTGAATAAAAGAAGATGAAAAAACATTATATCTATATCTTACTGGCTTGCCTGGCTTTGGCAGCCTGTAAAAAACTCGATCAAAAGCCTCAATCGAGCGCAACAAAAGATGCGGTTTTTGGTACCGAAAACGGGTTAAAACTCTACACCAATTCATTTTACGGCATGGATTTTCTGCCAAAGAATTCAACCAGTCAGGATGCCATGTCTGATTACCTTGCCGTAAAATCTGTTCCGGATTTTATCCGCGAAGGCGGCTTTGCGGCTAATAACAGCTCTGGCTGGAGCTGGAGAGACCTTAGAAATATCAATTATTTTATAGAAAATTGTACGAATCCGGCTGTTCCGGCAGCAACGCGTAACAATTACCTGGGTATTGCCCGTTATTTCAGGGCTTACTTCTATATGGAAAAGGTGAAACGTTTTGGAGATGTGCCCTGGATCGGAAAACCATTAAATATCGATGACCCGGCGCTAAACGCTGGCAGAGACAAACGCGAACTGGTTATGGATTCGGTACTGGCCGACATTAATTTTGCCTGTGCAAACATTAGTTCTACTAACGACGCCAGCCGCACCACCATTACCAAATGGGTAGCTTATGCTTTTAAATCGAGGTTATGTCTTTTTGAAGGTACTTTCCGTAAATACCACACCGATTTAAACCTTGCATCAACTGCCGGCAAATGGCTGGAAGATGCTGCTTCTGCTGCTGATGAAATTATTAAAAAAGGAGGTTACTCACTAAATACAGCCGGTGGTCCTGGTGTTTCTTATCGCCAGGTGTTTACCAGTAATACCCCAATGGCAAACGAAGTATTACAGGCTGCAGTGGCCGATATCAATCTTGGCGTATTGAACGAAGCCAACTGGTGGTGGACCAGTGGCACTTACGGTGCAAAAGCAAGTTTTACCCGTACCTTTATTAATACTTATTTAAAGCTTGACGGAACGCCTTACACCAATGATCCGGCTTATAAAACCATGTTATTTAAAGATGAAGTTAAAAACAGGGATCTGAGGTTGAAACAAACCATCCGTTTGGGCGATTATAAACGCATTACCAGTGGTCAGCAAGTACCTGCCCCACCCGTTTTTTCTTATACCTTTACCGGTTATCAACCTATTAAATGGACCTTGGATGATACCTATTTTGATGCAGGAGCTTTAAATACCAATGCCATTTCTTTATTCCGTTATGCAGAAGTATTACTCAACTATGCCGAAGCAAAAGCCGAACTGGGCACCTTGAGCGATGCAGACTGGGCCCTCACCATCGGTGCATTAAGGGCCAGGGCAGGTATTACAGGTGGCTTAAGCACTAAACCCCTTACTGCCGACCCTTATCTGGTAACCAACTATTTCCCGGGTATATCGGATGCAACTTTGCTCGAAATCAGAAGAGAACGTGGTATTGAACTTAGTTTGGAAGGTTTACGTTTTGCCGATCTGTTGCGCTGGAAACGCGGGCCTTTAATGGAGCAGGAATGGAATGGTTTTTACGTGCCCACTTTAAATACGCCTATGGATTTGAATGAAGATGGCATTCTGGATGTAGCTTTTTATCAGGGCACACGTCCTTCGCCGGTTGCCGGTGTAACTTATGTTGATGTTTCGGCTAACATTGGTGCAGCCGTTAACTCTCAGTTACTAAAAAATGATAATTCGGGTGAGTTAACCTGGATGAAAGAGATCCCGCGTAAGTGGAACGAGCGTAATTACTACTACCCTATTCCTTTAGCAGATATCCAAAAAAACCCTAATCTTAAACAAAACAAAGGCTGGGAATAAACAAGTTTAATCTTAAATAAAATACAGATGAAAATTAAAATCTGGCTTCTGGCCACCATGTTTTCTTTAGTATCAATGGGGCTTAAAGCACAACAAATAACCATTGGCACTTTTAATATCCGTTACGATAATCCACGCGATTCGGGTAACCTTTGGGTAGACCGTGCCCCCATTGTTTCCAACTTAATCCGTTTCCACGGCTTTGATATATTGGGCATACAGGAAGGTTTAAAAAACCAGCTCGACGATATGAGTGCTGCTTTGCCCGAATACGCGCGCTATGGTAAAGGTCGCGATGATGGAAAAGATGCCGGAGAACACTCAGCCATTTATTACAAAAAAGACAGGTTCAAACTATTAAAAAGTGGCGATTTCTGGCTTTCAGAAACACCAGATGTACCTGGTAAAGGCTGGGATGTAACCTGTTGTAACCGCATTTGTAGCTGGGTCTATCTCGAAGATGTAAAAACGAAAAAACAATTCTATGCTTTCAACGTACACTATGACCACCAGGGCGTAATTGCCCGTCGCGAAAGCAGTAAGCTGATTTTGAAAAAGATAAGTGAAATTGCCGGCAATAAACCGGTTTTGCTAACCGGCGATTTTAACGGTGGCAGAGATAGCGAATGGTATAAAACTATAGCTACTTCTAATCAACTGGTTGATGTGCACAGCAAGGTTAAATTCCCTTACGCCAATAATTCATCATCCAACGGTTTTAGAATCCCACGCGGCACATCGGTTATCGACCATATTTTTATGAGTAATCAGTTCAGCGCCAGCAAATGGGGCATTTTAACAGATACGTACTATGGTAAATTCCCTTCAGATCATTTTCCGGTTTTAGCAGAAGTGACATTGAAATAAGCTAATTTATTCAGACTTTTAAAAGAGGCTGTTTCTTAAATATGACATTTATGAAACAGCCTCTTTGTTTTTCAGGTTTTTAAACTATAAAGCTGAAATGATTACATTAGCCAAATGAAAACGCTAATCAGTAAAAATGCCTTACAACTCCTCTTAACCTTATGTATTTGGGTTATTTACAACAATCAGGTCATTGCACAATCTTCAGCCAAAACCTATAGCATTCCATTCAAATTAACCAGCCAGAATAATATTGCCATTCGTGCGCTTATTAACGGTCAGGATACCGTTTCGCTCATGTTCCATACGGCAGCAAATTCGTTAACACTCACTACTGAAGCCATTTCGAAGATGAAAAGCCCGCGTTTTGAAGGTGCCGATACAGTAAAAAGCTGGGGCGGTGGCGAAAACAGTTCACGTTACAGTAAAAACAATCTGCTTCAAATCGGAAAAAAGAAGTGGGATCATATTCCGCTATGGGAAAACCTGAATTCCGGTCCGGGAACGGGTGGCAAATTTGGCCCTGAACTTTTTGAAGGTCAGTTTATCGATATTGATTTTGACAAGAAAATCATGACCATCAGCAACGATTTACCTGCAAAAGCAAAAGCTTATACCAAACTCGAAGCTGAATATAAAGACGATATGTTATTCATTAATGCCGGCTGTGAAATTGGCACCGAACAACTTAGCCTACCCTTTCTAATCCATTCGGGATATGCAGGAGCTGTGCTTTTTGATGACACCTTTACCAATAACAATCAACTGGATCAAAAACTTAAAATCGTTAGCGAAAAAAACCTCAAAGATTCTTTCGGAAACGTGCTTACCGTAAAAAGGGCGGTATTACCTGCTTTGATAATGGGCGAAAACAAACTGAATGAAGTTCCGGCTGGCTTTTTTAAAGGTGCAATTGGTCGTCAAAAGATGAGCATTATTGGTGGTGAGCTACTTAAACGATTCAATATCGTAATCAGTGCCGATCGCAAGGTGGTGTACCTTAAGCCCAATGGCCTTTTCAACTTGCCTTATCCGGCAAGTTAAGCGGTGATCAACCAGCCATAAAAAAACCACTCCAGTGAAAATTCACTGGAGCAGACAAAATTTGTTTCAATCGAGTGAGGCGATTGTGTTTCAAAGATAGTGGCTCTTTGCTGATTTCAAACGTTTGTAGTTACATTGTGACTCATAATGTATAAACAAACACAACTTTATACAGCTGTTTGTAGAGGCAATGTGCATACTTATACATAAGCTGTTACCCGATATTTTTTATTTCAGGCTAATCATGGCCAGCATCTCTCCTTTTTCGAGTTCACGCGCAGTATAATACAGGCTGAGTTTGTTTTTACCACTTTTCTTTTCGGCCAGGCGCAATTCTTTCACCAAAATGGTCATCTGGCCTTCATTGCTAAAGCTCCATTGGTGCAAAGTAGTCCCGCTTTGATCTTTAAGTGCCAGCCCACGACCAGTGCCCGTGCCGTTATCCAGGCGGCAATGTTTATAAACAATGCGCAACTGATCACTTTCTTTGGCCTGATCTAAATTCAATACCCTTAAATTTAGTGGTTGGTTAATGTACTGTTTCAGCACCGATTTGTTATTGAGAAAAATCTCATAACCATCAAGTCCAAACCTGGTGGTAAAACTTAAACTTCCCAGTGTTACAACCAGGAAAGCACAAACTAATAACTTTTTCATATTGTTTATTTTTTGATTTAGTACCAAGTTAGCGCTTCAGCAAATACAGCTAAAAAATAGTAGAGTAACAACCAATCTAATCGACAAGCGTATTTTTATGCGTATCTTCCTCTATTATTTATGTCGTTTGTCGACATTTCTTTGTTGGCCCGGCCTTTTTAAGTTCCTTTGACCATGAGCAGATTTTTCAACAAAAAAACACTGATTTACACCGCTTACTGGATATTGGTAACCGGCTTTTTTCTTTACGAGAAAAAATATCTGCTCTATAAAGCCAACATGCCCTACTTTTTGGCCTGTGTAAGTGTTCGGGTAATCTTACTGATGGTGATTGCTTACCTTAATTTACACATTTTTTTACCGAAATATCTCATAAAAAAGAGATATGGTTCCTATGCAGCCTCCATTTTACTTTCGGTTATGGCCTACCTCGTTATCCAAAGCCTGTACGATTGGTATTTATACGGCTATATTGTTGGCCCGCTTTACCGAAGCAACATGTACGAATCGCTCTACTACAATTTTTTCAGTACTTTATGGTATCTGGGGCTTATGCTTTCGCTTAAACTGAGTATTGATTGGTATAGTCAGCAGTTATTGATCCAACGCATTACGGTTGAAAAACTTAACGCCGAAGTAGATTTCTTACGGGCCCAGGTAAACCCGCATTTCCTGTTCAATATCCTCAATAATCTTTACGCCCTCACCCTTAAAAAATCGGAACAGGCGCCAGATGTGGTACTGAAGCTATCATCGATGATGGAATACATGCTGTACGATAGCAATGATGATAAAGTTCTGCTGGACAAAGAACTGGAATATTTGCAAAATTATGTAGCATTGGAACGCTTGCGTTTTGGCAATGAAGCGGTGATAACATTTAATATTGCCAACGTGCCATCGGGATTAACCATTGCTCCACTCCTCTTATTACCTTTGGTAGAAAACGCTTTTAAACACGGATTGAGCAGACAAACAGCTAATAGTGAGCTAAATATTGATATAGCCTTTAATGATGGTGTTTTAACTGTAAAGGTAGAAAACACCAGGCCGCTTGCGCCGGCAGAACCTTTAAAAGGTGGCATTGGGCTGAGCAACCTACGCAAACGCCTCGCATTGCTATATCGGGGCAAACATGATTTACAACTAAAGGACGAGCCAGGCCGTTTTAGTGCGCTATTAATAATTGAATTGTAATGGAAACGCTGTTAAATGTTGCTGTAATTGACGATGAACCATTAGCCCGGGAGGTATTGGAAGGTTATTTAAAAAGGCTATCTGGCATAGGACAAATTTTGCTTTTCCCCAATGCGATGGCTGCTTTAGCCGGATTAAAAGATAGCAGAACCCAGCTTTTGCTCCTGGATATAGAAATGCCCGAAATGAGTGGAATTGAGTTTCTGAAACGATTAGCTGAACCACCATTGACCATTTTTACCACCGCTTACCGCAACTATGCATTTGAAGGCTATGAATTGGGTGTGATCGATTTTTTACTGAAACCCATTGCCTTTAACCGCTTTGAACAAGCCATAACCAAAGCCAGGGAGCTTCTGGCGCTTAAAGAACACAGCCATCTGGAAGAAAACCAGGCCAATATCGACGATTTTATTTTCGTTAAAAGCGGGGTGCAACGCATCAAACTCCAATTCAGCGAAGTAAGCCATATTCAGGGTTTGAAAGATTATGCCATCATTCATACGCCGGCAAAAAAGATCCTGCTTAAAGGATCAATCAAAGCTATGCAAGACCTTTTTCCGGCCGATCGTTTTTTACGTGTGCATAAATCTTTTATCATTAACCTCCAAAAAGTTCAGCAACTCGATCGAAACAGTATTTTTTTAAATGGTCATCAGGTACCCATAGGCCGTAACTTTCGCGAAGAACTGGAGAAATTTATTAAAGCGCATTAAAATATAGATCCCGGATATATCAAAGTTAATTTATTAATCCTTTGTGTAGCTGAAAAAATAAACAGGTCATAATCAGCCTCCTCAATCTTTTCCACAGCCTGTTTATAAATTATTTGTTTTTGGTAATTCGCCGCAGCTTACCTTAGCTTTTAAATCTATCATTATGGACGCAATCACTACAGTAGAGCAATATCGTAAGGTTCTTTTAAGGATTAATATGCTGATGAATAAAGGCAGTCAACGCATTAGCTGCGAAGAAATGTCAGAGATCAGAATCCTTCGCGCCCAGGCATCTGAATACGAGCGCGTACGTTATGATTTTAGTCTTGTTGCCGCCACTAACGAAAACTAAATCACTTTAAAATCACGGCTATTGCTCAGATTAAAGGCCGAAGATACTTTTCCTGATTGAGTATATTGTCCATCCAGCTTGTCGCATCCGCCCATTAAACTTGTCACAATTGTAGTGGTTAAGCCTGCATTTTTATTCCGAAATTTATATTCGATAAAAAGCAGAACTTATGAGAAAAATAATTGTGCTGGCCATGATGAGCCTTGATGGTGTAATACAGGGCCCCGGAGGACAGGAAGAAGATACCTCAAACGGTTTTAAATATGGCGGCTGGGCCATGGGCTACAATGATGAGATCAGTGGTACCGAAGTTAAGAAGGAGCTTGAACAACCGGCAGCTTATCTTTTAGGCCGAAAAACATTCGATATCTGGGAAAATTACTGGCCAGCGCATGGCGATTTCTGGCCAGGGATTAATAGCGGTACTAAATATGTACTCAGTACAACCCGAAAAACAACAAACTGGGAAAATACTGAGTTTCTCGAAACCGTCGAAGACATCAGCAAAATCAAAAATTCTACGGGTGCCGATATTCAGGTCTGGGGTAGCAGCAAACTTGTACAATTGCTGTTTAAACATGATCTGGTTGATGAACTACGTCTGAAAATATACCCTTTAATGCTCGGTGAAGGCAAAAAACTATTTGATAATGGTGCATTTCCTGCAGAATTTACATTAACCGAAAGTAAAACCACTACTAAAGGCATTATTCTGGCCAATTATACCAAAACAGCATCACCTTTAACCATATCCTAGCTTTTAGCCATTCTGCAATACTGCACAATCGATTCTATCTCTTCATGTGCCGGGATAGAATCGATTATTTCTAATTTATTGGTAGATTATCCTCCAATTTGTCCGTTATACTGTTCATCGGTAACCTTTTCCAGCCAATCAACCACTTTTCCGTCCAGGTTTTCCTGAATGGCAATATGTGTCATTCCCATGTTTGCCGATGCGCCGTGCCAATGCTTTTCGTTTGCTTCAAACCAAACTATGTCGCCTGGATAGATGGTTTCTACAGGCCCTCCCTCACGCTGAACCCAGCCACAACCAGCAGTAACAATTAAGGTCTGCCCCAGCGGATGTGTATGCCAGGCCGTTCTTGCTCCAGGCTCAAAAGTTACGCTTGCTGCAACAGCCCGCCTCGAACTGTTAGCATCAAATAACGAATCGACCCTTACCGCTCCCGTAAACCAATCTTCAGGTCCTTTAACCGAGGCCTTCGATCCTATCCTTGTAATTTCCATTTCTATACTTTTATTATTTGAGACAATAATCTGTGATAAGATTAGCTAAAATTAAGGATTTATAAGTAAAATGTAAGTTTAAAAATAGTTATTTCAGCTAGTTAGAATGGCAATGTAAAGATTCCCTTATGCCGCTGAAACCTCTTCTTCAGCAGTCCTGGCCTTCGAAAACACAATACTCACCAAAACGCCGCCAACAATTAACAATACACCAAGTAGCAAGGCAAAAGTTAATTTTTCGCCGAAAAGCATTACGCTAATGATTACTGCTACTACAGGCTCAAGCGCGCCCAGTATAGCCGTTGGTGTAGAACCAATATAACCTATGGCATATACCAGTGTAGTAATGGAAACAACTGAAGTGATGAGCCCGAAAAGCGTAATATGCAACAGGATGTGTAAATCGGGGACTGCCAGCGATTCTCTGCCAATCAGCGACTTAATGAAGTAATACAAAGCCGAAAAAAGCAAGGAGTAAAAAGTTGTTTTAACCCCCGAAGCTTTAATATTCGATTTATTTACCGTTACGATATAAAGTGCATAAGCAAGTGCACTGCCAAGCGCCAGTGCAAGTCCGTTAAAATTAATGCTGGCGGTTGATGCACCACTTAGCACATATATACCTGAAAGGGTTATAGCCATCGAAATAACCATGATGGTGCTTATCCTTTCCCTGAAAAAAACAGCCATAATAATGGCTACAATAACCGGAAATACAAACAAAATAGTGGAAGCAATTCCGGCCGATAAGCGGTCATAAGCCAGGAAAAGTAAATCGGAGCTGAGGCTAAACAATATACCAAGCGCCAAAAACACCCCTATTTCTTTCGTTTTTAACTTCAAATGTTCTTTTTTATACCGCAACAGGATGAGCATAATACCTGCAGAAATGAAAAATCGGTAAAAGAGGGTTACATCCATCGAAAAGTGAATGGCTTTTAGCGGCAGGATAAAAAGTGGTATTAAACCATAGGTTACTGCCGAAATCAACGCACATACATATCCTTTTATCTTCACAGCATCCATAGCATTAACGACTAAAAATTTAAACCGCGCAAAGGTACTGCTTTTCCTGTTCTTCATTTGTGAAAGCTGTAAAAAAACAAAAAGCGATTGTTACCATCCGGAAACAACCGCTTATTAACTAAAACCTATTTCAGTCACCTTAAATGACTTACAAAAAAACAAATAGGGTTCTTCCCTAGATACTAACCCTTTCGGGTTAATTATTTTTAATACTTTTTTGTCACATTAATTTGCCTGTAGTACCAAAAGGTTCTCCAGCATTTCGGCAGTCATTGCTTTTAAATCATAAGCAGGTTTCCAGCCCCAATCTTTTCTCGCGGCACTATCATCGATGCTTGATGGCCAGCTATCGGCAATGGCCTGGCGGAAATCGGGCGCATAGTTTACTACAAACTCAGGTACCTGGCTTTTAATTTCTGCCGCCAATTCCTGAGGAGTAAAACTTAAAGCACCCAGGTTATAAGCCGTACGGATGTGAACATTTTCTGCCGGTGCATCCATCAACTGGAGCGTAGCATGAATGGCATCTTCCATAAACATCATTGGCAATGCCGTTTCTTCGCTTAAAAAGCAGGTGTATGGCTTACCCTGTACTGCATGGTGGAAAATATCAACAGCATAATCGGTAGTACCACCACCCGGAGCACCCGTATAGCTAATTAATCCGGGATAACGCAAGCTACGCACATCTAAACCGTGTTTTTCAAAATAATATTTGCACCAATGCTCTCCTGCAGCTTTACTGATTCCATACACAGTAGATGGCTCGGTAACACCTTGCTGAGGGCAGTTAATCTTCTCTGAATCTGGCCCGAAAATGGCAATACTGCTTGGCCAGAATACTTTATTTATTTTATGTTTTACCGAAAGATCCAATATACTTAACAGGCTGTTCATGTTAAGGTCCCAGGCCAATGTTGGATTGCTTTCTCCTTTAGCAGAAAGCACTGCTGCAAGGTGGTAAATCTGGGTTATTTTCTGATCAACAATTAAAGCTTCGAGTGCCTGCGCATCTAAAACATTAAGCTTAACATAAGGTGCGGTTTCGGCCGGCAAACTTTCTTGCGCGTGGATATCTGCAGCAATTACGTTATCATGTCCGTTTTTTTCTCTCAGGGCAACCAACAACTCTTTCCCAATCTGCCCACAGGCTCCGATCACTAATATTGTTTCTTTGTTCATATATTTTTTTGAAATTCCGGGAGTGCATATCTGATTATTAATCTGCTGCAAACGCGTTTATTTTAGTTTTTGACAACGCAAATTTGGAAAGACCGGAAGAGAAATCCTTGCGATTGATTTTAGTTCGAAGATTATTCGAGAAGTGACATTAAAAGCCAAACATAATTTTGAGCCCAGATATGCGCTAAAGCGAATTCCAAATAATGTTTCCGGAATTGGGAGTTAAAAATAAACTTATTATGTTTGCAATGCCGGAAGCTCAAACCGGCAAATCAATTTACCTGATTATTTACCGCAAATTAAATAGCTAAGAAGACCTGCGCCATGCACGACGATATTTTGGATAAGCTGGATTATGAGATTTTATCGCTGCTGCAAACGCAAGGCGATTTAAATTATAAAGAACTCGCCTATAAGCTCCACAAATCGCCAAGCACCATATTTGAGCGCATTAACCGCATGCGCGAACGTGGTTTTATAGCCGGTAACATTACCATCATTAACCGCGAAAAGTTTAAAGAACTATTGGTTTCTTACACGCATGTAACCCTTCGCGACCATAGCAGCAATGCGCTTACCAATTTCCAGGAAAAAGTTGCTGTATTTCCGCAGGTGCTCGAATGCTACCATACCACTGGCGATTACGATTTTCTGCTTAAAATTGTGGTTAGAGATATGCAGGAATACACCCGTTTTATTACCCGCGACCTGATGACGCAGGAAAATGTACTCAAATCGCACAGTAGTTTTGTGGTAAACGAAGTTAAACGCGATCTGGCCTATCCGCTTGAATCGAGGTAGTTACCCTGGCTTCCCTAAAAAAATATTATTTCTTTAGGAACTTAAAAACAAGTTCTTCCCACTCTTTCTCCAAAGATTGTTCCGGAAACACCTGCCCTGCTTTTCTATACCAGTAACCTGCGTTAAACTGGTCGCCCTCTTTGCGATGCAGATAAGCGTGCACATGGGCCGATTGGCGGTCGTTTAGCTGGTCAATTAGTCCATGGGCTTTATCCCAGTTGCCTTTTCCATCGTACCACAATGCTTTAAGCTGAACTGTAAAACTATCATCTGGCTTTTCGTTCGCTAAACTACGCTTAAAATCTGCTATCGTTTCCATTTAAATCTCTGTCTGAATATTTACGCAAATTGCATAAAAATTATTAATCCAAAGCAAAATAAAACTTCAGCAAAAGCATCCTGTACCATTGTCAATATGGTAAAATCTGGCCTTTTGATCGATTCATACTGTGCCGCACAATGACGCTAATATTCAACCACAAGATTGCTACCAGGATAACAGCCTATTTTGAAGGATTAAATCATAGTCCTTTCATTACCAAACAAGAGTCGTTTTCTAAGCTCGATATGATCAGCCTGATCTTTTGCAGACAGCAAATCATTATACTTTTCGAGCAAGCTGATATATTTATTCATCCAGAAGTGTACTGCATTGGCATTCGAATGATCTGGTTTAACCTGATCAATTGCCTGGCTTTTAAGCTGCCCGGATAAGGGTACGGGGAAAGCATCTGGAAAATCGATAGAAAGATCCTGACCTAATAGCCTACCCACCTGCCAGATAATCTCCTGATCAATCCGTTCCTGGGCAAACCAGTTGTAAATAGTCCTGCGACTTACTTTAAGTTTTCTTGAAAGTTCGCTAATTCCCATGCGGTCTCTACGTACCAGGCGCTCGAGAATTTCTCCTTGTTTCAAATGTGTTGTCATTGAGCTAATTAATTTTTAGAAAAAAAGTAATTAAATCAAATTGGGGACGACCGACGTGCCTAAGTTAGCCATAATATATAAAGTGGCACAGCAAGTATCATCTTTTTGACAAAAGACTAGTTTTCAAAACCTTAGGTTGTAAAAAAATCTTCTAACCTCCTTGCAAAAGCTTTCCTTTTACTGTGGAATAAAACCTAATTAGCATGGATTTAAATCGATTTTGTATTCAGGTCAGCAACAAGAAAAACGCTGATTAATCAAGAATCCGATCTTTCAATCGCCGGAGAAATCTATTTATGCGAATGAAGAAAAATAGGTTAAGGTTTAAATCAAGATCAGTAACAGAGAAAATTATGGGCAATAAAAAAGGGAAGATTTTTCAATCTCCCCTTTAAGTACCCCGGAAGGGATTCGAACCCCTGACCCACGGTTTAGAAAACCGTTGCTCTATCCAACTGAGCTACCGAGGCTCATTTTTTAATGAGCTGCAAATATAGGAGTTCTATTGAATAAGTAAAAATATATTTTAAACTATTTGGAAGGCTGTTTTCAGTTTTGAAATAAGTATTTAAAAGAGAAGCAATTAAAATTAACTTCAGCACTTAAAAAATATCTTACCCTCACCTTAAACCGTATTTTTTGCTGGTTATTTCAGCAAAAAAAAGCCTTTAAGCGTCTTCCCCATTCCAGATATCATCATCGGCCTGCCTTAATTCGTCGTGACTGTAGCTTGCCGGATCATCATGGTGGTAATTTCTTTCAGGATTTTCGGGTAAGGCATTATCGTGTTCAAGGGGCACTTTACGCAAATGCTCTGGTTTTTTAACCTCAGGTAAATCATCATGAATAACTGAGGGCTTTAAGATGGTTTTTAGGGGATGATTGCTATTTTCCATGGTTAAAGTTAATCAAATTTCAGGCCATAACGCTTACCATATAAGTCATGTTAGAACATTTAAGGTATATTTTTCTACCGCATAAGGCATATCAGCACATTTAAGCTTATGTTTCTTATCAGCAAATCCATGCTTACAAGGCCTTATATTTCTTATATGGTTAATTCTAAGCGTAAGCAAAAAATGCGCACAATTAAATACTGTGCGCATTAGTTTTTTATGTGCTAGTAATTGCCGGTTACCCCGATTTCTAAACCTCTTAATTCTGCAAGCCCCCTAAGGCGGCCAATGGCAGAATAACCCGGGTTAGTTACCTTAGCTAAATCATCAAGCATCTGGTGCCCGTGATCTGGGCGGAAAGGAATGGCCACTTCGCGGCTTGCATTTTCTTCTGTCAGGGCTTTCATAATTTCATACATATTTACGTCGCCACCTAAATGATCGGCCTCGTAGAAACTGCCATCTTCATCTTTGGTCACATTACGCAAATGCGCAAAATAAACCCTTTCCTTAACCGCATTAAAGATTTCTAAAGCATTATTATCAACACCAGCGCCTAGCGAACCGGTACAGAAACAAACTCCGTTAAAAGGCTGGTCTACTTCTTTAATGATATAGTTAAAATCTTCCAGTGTACTGGCAATTCGCGGCAATCCTAAAATCGGGTAAGGCGGATCATCGGGGTGAATGGTCATTTTAATACCTTCTTCGGTACATACTTCAGCAATTGATGAAAGGAAAAACTTTAAATTTTCTTTCAAGCCCTGCGTACCAATGGCTTTATACTCGTTAATGCTCTCGCGCAGGGTTTCGAGTTCGATTTCTTTCTCATTCGGGATGCCCATTAACACATTAATGCGCAAATCAACCAGCTCCTGCTCATTAAGCGTAGCATATTTATCTTTGGCCCTTGTTAAAATTGAAGCAGAATAATCGGCCTCTGCTCCTTCACGCTTTAAAATGTAAAGATCGAAAATCGCCAGATCAATCCAGTTAAAATACAAGGCTTTTGATCCATCAGTCATTTCGAGATCTAGTTGCGTGCGGGTCCAATCGAGTACCGGCATAAAATTATAGCATACGGTTTTAAGTCCGCAGGCAGCTAAATTGCGCAGCGAAGTTTTATAATTTTCGATATACTGACCTGCATCTGCCCTGCGTGTTTTAATGGCTTCGTGCACAGGCACACTTTCTACCACCGACCAGGTTAAGCCAGCGGCTTCGATAATGGCTTTTCTTGCTTTAATATCTTCCAGCGGCCATACTTCGCCGTGGGCAATGTGATGTAATGCCGATACAATACCTGTTGCACCTGCCTGTTTAACATCCTGTAAGCTAACCGGATCATTTGGTCCGTACCAACGCCAGGTTTGTTCTAATTTCTTCATTATATATAATTACACTGATTTATAAGATTACACCGATTTTTGGTTTTTAAACGCCTGAAAAAGCACTGAATCCACCGTCTATTTTAATATTTTCGCCGTTTACAAATTTCGAGGCATCGCTAAGCAAATATACCAGGCCACCAATTAATTCTTCGGGCTCACCGAAACGTTTAAATGGCGTTTTAGCGATAATGGCATGTCCTCTTGCGGTTAAAGATCCATCCGGATTGGTTAACAAAGCCCGGTTTTGATGGGTGATGAAAAAGCCGGGTACAAGCGCATTCATTCTGATTTTATCGCCATAACGGTTGGCCAGTTCTACAGCCATCCATTTGGTATAACTTTCTATAGATGATTTAGCCAGCGAATAACCCAAAACGCGGGTAATGGCCTGCACAGCCGAAGCCGAAGAAATATTAACAATGCTGCCGCCATTTTTGGCAATTTCTTTACCGAAAACCTGGGTTGGCAAAATGGTTCCAAATAAATTTAAGTCGAAAGCTTGTTTTAGGGCGGTAACATTCAAATCGAATATATCGCTACCGGGTTGTATAACAGCTTCGGCCACATTGCCACCTGCTGCATTTACCAGCCCATCTATACGGCCATAAGTTTCCATAATCCGGGTATTGGCAGCTACCAAATCCGCTTCATTCAATACGTCAGCTATGATATAAATTGCTTTTCCACCGGCATTAACTACCTCTTCAGTCCTGAGCTTGGCAATTTCTTCGTTTCTGCCGAGCACTACAATGCTTGCACCGGCATTATTCAATCCATTAACAAAAGCCTCTCCTAAAACGCCTGTGGCACCTGTAACTACTACAACCTTGTTTTTTAGGGAAAAGGGGCTTTCCACTTCTTTCGTCATTTGTTTAGTTTTTTAGTTTATTCTACTACTAATGTGGTTATGGAGTGCGGCAGACTTGTTGTGGTTGCAGCCTCGCCTTTAATCCATAAACTGTATTTTAATTTATCGTCCGTTTGATTCATTACGACTACAACCAGCTTTCCATCGGTATTTAAGAAAGCGGTGGTTTGCAGTTTATCGCGGCTGGAAGCCGATCCAATTCGTTTAGCGCCCGGGCGGATAAATTTAGAAAAATGTCCCATATAATAGTAGGCATTTGTGTAAATCAATTTATCGTTTTTGGTATCGGCATGTACCAGTGCAAAACAGAAATTCCCTACATGGTTCGGCCCACCTTTTTCATCTAAAAGAATGTTCCAATCTGTCCAGGCGGCTGTCCCGGAGTTGAAATCGTTAATCATCGAATAACCATAACGCTCGCCTAAAGTCCAGTCGTCGAGTTTGTTTACATCGTATTTCTCTTTACAACCCTCGGTAAAAATCAAAGCTTTATCGGGATAAGCTTCATGAGTTTGTTTTACGTTTCCAAACTGCATAGCGCTACCTGTCCAGGTTTCGTACCAGTGAAAACCAATGCCCCAAACGTATTTAGCAGCATCTTTATCGTTTAAAATGGTGCTGGCGCGCTGAAAAATCTGATCGCGGTTATGGTCCCAGGCAATGAGCTTTTTAGTAGCTAAGCCCGATTTTTGAAGCGTAGGTCCCAAAAAGTTTTTGATAAAATCGCGTTCTTCCTCAGCAGTAAACAAGCATGATTCCCATTTTTGTTTGGCCATAGGCTCATTTTGCACACTTAAACCCCAGATTGGAATGCCCATCCCCTCGTAAGTTTTAATAAACTTTACGTAGTGGTTGGCCCAGCTTTGGCGAAATGCCGGCAATAAATGACCACCTTGCAGTAAACTGTTATTATCTTTCATCCAGGCGGGTGGCGACCATGGACTCACGAACAAAGGCAGTTTGCCTCCGGCAGCTGTAATAGCTTGTTTAATTAAGGGGATTTTATAATCCTGATCGTGCGCTACACTAAAGGTTTTCAAATCTTTATCATTATCCTGCACATAGGTATAACTTCCGCTCGAGAAATCGCAACTGGCAATATTGGTACGGGCCAAAGTATAACCAATGCCTTTATCCGGGTTATAATAGGCCTGAAGCAATTCCTGCTGATTCTTTTTAGAGAGTTTGGCAAATGTTTCGGCAGAGGCATCGGTTAAAGCTCCGCCAATCCCCACAAGGCTTTGGTATTTTATAGTCGGGTCGACAAAAATGCAAGGCTCTGTTTCAAAAGGCTGCTTATTGGCTACGAAATTTAGCGTTTCGGTTTTGCTGATGCGGTATTCAGTTTTTTCGGCAGTGGTGAAAACCGTTACTTTTTTATTGGCAACACTGTAAACGGCTGCCGGTTTAACTGTTTTTTTGTTTTGAGCAGCAACATTAAATGCTGTAGCTAATATTAACAGGAGGCTTAAATTATGTTTCATCTTAATTAAATATTTATGGATGCGACACCATGTTCAATAGCACTGAATGCTTTATTACTTTAAACTTTTATTGATCTGGTTGAGCAAATAACCATTTAAATCTGAGTCATACTCCCAGAACATTACCCCACCCATTCCGTTTTTGAGCACATAAGCACATTTTTCTTTTACCGATTGCTCATCATCGAATGTCATGTATTCTTGTGTAGCAGCGTTGTAGATATATGGCGCTTTGGCCGCTTTATCGTAGTATTTGGTAAAACCTTTTTGGTTCACGAGGCTATCTTTAATAAAAGTATAACCCTTTCCGTACCTGCTGCTTAACACAGTATCACCTAATCCTTTTGTGGCGCCGGGGCTAAGGGTAAATGCCCTGCTGTAAAAAGCAATCCCCATTACCAGTTTTGCCGGCGGAACACCTGCGGCCACAAACTCGCGAAAGGTTTTATCCGCATAATTTTCTGCCGGATGGGTTTTAGAATTGTACAAATTGGTATGGTGCCCTGCTAATTTGCCATGATAAAAATCGTAAGTCATCAGGTTCACAAAATCCAGGTATTGCTGGGCTTTATCCATTTCGGTATGGTTGATGAAATTGGTAAAACCACCTACGGCTATGGTTAAGAGCTTTTTGGTTCGTTCCTGTTTTTCAAGTGTATCAAGCTCCAAACGTAATTCTTTAAGCAAGAGGGTAAAATTCTGCTTATCTTCAGGCCTGAAAACATTACCTTCTTCACCGGCAATTGCGGGATATTCCCAATCAATGTCTACCCCATCCAGCTTATATTTTTCGATAATTTTAACGGCACTGGCAGCAAAAGCCTTGCGCGAAGTATCCGTAAGTGCGGCATCTGAGAAATTTTCGCTCCAGGCCCATCCTCCAATCGAAATCAGGATTTTAAGTGCCGGATTTTTACGTTTAAGCAGGTTTAGCCGCTGCAGATTAGTGGTATCGGTGGCTTCACGGTGTAAGTAAGCGCAGTTATTTTTTACATCAACAAAAGCATAATTAATGTGTGTGAGTTGCTCAGCCGAAATTTTACTCACATCAACCAGGCCTTTATAACCACCAACGTAGCCGATCACTACCTTATTTTTGGGGGCGCGGTCGGTACGCATGGCCAGCAAAATGCCGGTTACTGCAAACGCAAAAATAAATAGCTTTACAGTTTTCATCTTCTTAGTTTTTACTTCTCAATAAAGCTTCCAGATAGTAATAATCAGCATAGTTAATCGGCACATCTATCTCCGATTTAGCCGGGCGGTGACCTGTGCTGTGCTCAAGGATAAAACCATAATTATCGCCAAGTTTGCTGGTGTACTTGGTGCTCAAGCTGTATAAAATCTTATCGGCAGCTGCTTTGTATTTTTTTGCATTGCTGCTGTATTTGGCCAGCTCGTAAAGTGCTGAAGCAGTAATTGCTGCTGCAGAAGCATCTCTGGATACCTCCGGGATTTTAGGATCGTTATAATCCCAGTATGGAATGCCATCGGCCGGGGTAATTTTACTATTTAAGATAAAACCTGCAACACCATCGGCCTGAGCCAGATATGCTTTGTTTTTAGTTTCGCGGTAGCACATGGTATAGCCATACAGTGCCCATGCCTGCCCGCGGGCCCATGCCGATTCGTTTGCATAGCCCTGCGCCGTTTCTTTCTTCCGCACATTACCAGTTAATGTATCATAGTCAATTACATGGTAAGAACTAAAATCGGGACGGAAATGATTTTTAAGTGTGGTATTGGCATGCGAAACAGCAATTTTATAGAAAGATGAGTCGCCCGTTAACTTAGTGGTTTCGAAAAGCAGCTCCAGGTTCATCATGTTATCGATAATTACCGGAAATTTCCATTTGGTACCACTATGGTCCCAAGATTTTAAAACTCCTGTTTTAGCATTAAAACGGGTAGAAAGCGATTTTGCTGCCTGGATAATTACTGCGCGGTAGGCCGGATCGTTAGTTAAGCGGTAGCCATTGCCAAAGGGACAATAAACCATGAAACCTAAATCGTGTGTTCCTTTATTAAACTGTTCCTTTTTAATATCCTCAGTATATTTCCGGGCCAGATCGAGCCACTTTTTATCTTGGGTGTATTGATAGAAATACCAGAGCTCTGCCGGAAAGAAACCACTGGTCCAGTCTTTAGAAATGACCATTTTAAACTCGCCATTTTCTACGGTGCGGGGTGAAACAAGATTAGGCTTTATTTTGCGTGCCGAATCTACATTTTTAACCAATACATCGGTTTGTTTGGCTGCTGCAGCAAATGCCTTCTTCACATCGGTTTTTTGTGCTTTTACTGTGGTGATAAACAGCATACTTAGTGCCGTTAGCGTTATTTTCATGTTCATATTATAACCAGATTAAAGGGTTACGGATAGGTAAATTTCTAATTACTTCTTCTACCTGAGGCTGATGGTCTAATTTGGCCCAGGTGGTATACCAGTTGCCTTGATTGAATTGTACAGCGCCAAACAGCAAAAAGGGTTGGGCCACCGGCCAGTTTTCCCAGTACATTACATCTGGCGTTAGCGTCCATTTGCTTTTGTCAGCAATAAAAGGGTATAAATAACTAAGCCCTTTTTTAATGGATTTGCCATCGGCAGTTTCGAAATTCCAAAGATTATCTTTAGGGGTTGACAGGATCTGGCAAAGCATGGTCATGGCATCGAGGTTAAAAATCGAATAGCCGTAAGGTTTGGTGCGGGCTATTTCAAGCGGAAAACTGCCATCGTTTCCCATTTGGTTAGGCAAAAGAATGGTTTTATAACTGTTGCGCAGCGAATCAAGCATGCTTTCGTCGCCACATAATTTAGCAAAGGATGCAACCTGCATGGCCCAGCAAGTGGCGTGATTATTTTTTACGGTTTTTTCCTGAATACCGGGCTTGCTGGTGTTTAGCCATAAGGTATAATCGCTGAACCATTTTTTTATTCTTTTTGCGGTTTCAGGATCGAAAGCTTTTGCTTTTTGCATCACCAGCGCTCCCTGTGCCACTTCCATTAGATGTATAGTATCGATAATGCCGTAATTACGCCCGGTGAACCGGCCTTTTACGGCCTGTGCGAAAAGCAGGTTTGGGTTCATCAGCGTTGCTGAATTGATAAACCAGGCTTGAAAGTGTTTAACGGCTTGCTGCACATATTTTTCATCGCCGGTAATTTTATAAGCCGATGCCAAGGCACCTATGATCTTGCTGAAACGGATCATGGCTTTGCGGTGCGCTACAAAGTTATCGGGATTGGTCATCCCATCGCGGTTAATGTATGGTCCGTCAGGATTTTGAGGATCAGGCCAGAAATAATCGGCTTCGGAGAAAAAATCGTGCTTACCTCCTGTACTTCTTGGCGATGAGGAATCGGTAATCGTAACCGGGGTTTGTTTCATAGCCCAGGCAGCTTCAGTCAGGATCTGCTTTTTTAATAAAGCTGTAGCTTCTTTTTCTAAACTACCTGCCTTTGTAGTTTGCTGAGCGGCTGAATTAAAAGTTGTTGCAACCCAGCAACAAGCAACAAGAAATACGGTTGAAATAATTCTTTTCATGCTAAATTATAGTGTGGTGAATACTGTTTTTAAACCTTCGGAAGCAACCGAAACCATGCTTTGCCCCTTGTTTAATTTAACTTTAATAATTGCCCTGCCGTTGTAAGCCTGCACTTTACGTGAACCAGAAGAAGTACCCTGATTGTCAATTAATTTACCATCTCCGGTTAAACCAAAACTAATCCAGTTGATGGCATCTAAACAAAGTACATTCCGGTTATCCAGCAGCTTTACTTCTACCGTAGCGATATCGCCCTGCTGATCGATTTTCTTTAACTCCAGCTGACTTGGTTTGGCCCATTTTTCGGTCTGATAGGTAAATTTAATTTCATCAGTTACCGTTTCCTTCCCTTTTTTAGCAATCACTTTTACGGTGTTTTCGCCTTTTACAAATGGCAGGTTCCAGCGCAGGCCAGCTGCAGGGTAATCCTGACTATTTCTCTTTTTAGTACCAAAGCTTTTTCCGTTCAGGAAAATTTCGGCTTCGGTACAATTCGAATACACCTTTACCATTTTTTCTTCGCCTTCATCGCCCCAGCGTACCGGCCAACTATGTCCGTAAATGTGGGCCATAGGCTGACTTGTCCAATATGACTGAAAAACATAATAGGCTTCTTTTTTGGTAAAATCGCGTTCAACCACCCCTTTCTGGTTCATGTAAGGTACCGGGTTATCGGGACGCACCGGTGTAGAAAAATCTTTAAAAGGCCAGTAGGCTGTACCACTTAACCAGGGCATATTTTCCTGCTCTTTTAAATGCCAGTCGATTAAGTTGGTGATATAAGATTCGCTCCAATCGCCATCTTTAGAAATCCGGGCTGCACCACCGTATAATGAAGCATCGCCTGCACGCTCATCGGTTGCGCCGCCTGTTTTAATTTTACCTAAAGCTTTATCAGGATTCTCTGAATGGCGTAAAGCATGACTATCTCCACCCCACTCTACGTGCAAAAAGCGCTTAACTTTGGCAAATTCATCTTCTGATGCTTTTTTATAATCGGTAAAAGCACCGCGGTACCAACCCGCCCAGATCGAGGGCGAATATACATCCACAATATCGCTGCAAAAATCGCAACGGCGAATGGCCGTATAGCGCGATTTATCCAGTTTATGCGATAAATCGTTTAGTTCTTTCATAAAAGCCCGGATTTTTTCTTTGTCGAACTCCGGAAAATCGCCTGGCCAGTCGTTTTCATTACCTATTCCCCAGATAATAATGGCGGGGTGGTTGTAATGTTGTTCTACCATATTGGTGAGCATCCTTTTGGCTTGTTGCTGGTACACCGGGCCACCTAAACCGCCGCGGCACCAGGGAATTTCTTCCCACACCATAATCCCCAAACTATCGCAAAGGTTTAAAACAATGCGCGATTGCTGGTAATGCCCCAGTCGGATGAAATTAACGCCCATATCTTTCATCATTTGCATTTCCTGGCGGATCATGCCCTCGGTCATGGCAGCAGCTACACCCGCATGGTCTTCGTGACGATGGGTACCACGCAACAACAAACGTTGTCCGTTTAGTTTAAAAGGGCCCTTTTCTACGAATTCGATATTGCGGAAACCGATCTTCTCTTCGCGCTTGTAATTTCCACTAGTTGAAATGATTTCATATTGCAGGGTATATTGTGCAGGTTTATCTGTTGACCACAATTGCGGTTTCTTTACTTCGACTGTCCACAAATCTAAATCGCCGGTTAAATCCCCAGGCTTCTGCAATGTTTTTGCCACGATTTTACCTGCGGGATCAATCAACTTTAATTCAATAGTGGCATTATTTAAGCCTGAAGGATTATACAAACGCGTTTTTACGTTCAGTTTACCCATTTTCCCCTGTGCATCAACCTCGGCCTTAGCAAACATCTTATCGACCGATAGAGCTGGCGCATAAACCAGATTAAGGTAACGATAAATGCCGCCGTAAACGTTAAAATCAGAGAGATCGGAAGGGATCATTTCGAGGTCGCGTGAATTATCTGTACGTACGGCAACCGGCACCTTTCCTTTAAACTGCTTCTGGTAAACTTCTGTTTTTTGGAAAGCCACAACTGCGTCGGTAATGTCAGCCGTCCATTCGTCGTAGCCCCCTACATGCGTGGCTACTTTTGTGGTGTACACATATACTTCGGTTTTCTGTCCGGCACCTTCGAAATGCAAAATGGTACGTCCGTTTTGGTATGGGTTTTCGATCTTGAGGTTGGTACGGTACCAGGCTGGCCCCTGGTAATAATTTACATCGGGATCTACGGCATCTTCGGCATTTACACAATGTGGCAGGCTTACCTTCTGCCACAGCGGAACAGATTCGGGATTACCTAAACCCACAGGCCGCACAGCCTCCCAAACACCACCTAAATCCTGCTTTAAAAATTCCCAGTTGTTATTTAACCTTACCGATTGCTGGGCAAACAATAAATTACTGAATAACAACAAAATAAACGAACCTATATACTTAATTTGTTTTAACATCTATTTTAAAAATTAAACTTTTAAACGCAATTTTTTCTTTTCCAAAAAGGCCACAATACCAATTACCAGAAAGGAAATGAAAACCGACCTGAGGATTCCACCTACACCGGTATTTAAGAAATGTGGGTAATGGAAATGCACAATCCCCATCAGGGCATATAGCAGATATGGAATTAGGTAACAGGTTAAAGTACTTGTTCCGGCAGGCTTGATCCATTTAAACCAATCTTTTTTACCTTTCACATCTACCAGAAAAATCAAAAATTCGAACACCAGGATAGAGATGCCAAGACACACAAATACCCAGGCGGGCGTGGCATAAATTTTAGAAATACCACCGGCATAAGGCCTGATAAACATACCGAAGCAAAAAGCCAGCAAGCCGTAAAAGGCAGTTAAAAACCAAAAATCGGCTGATTTGCCCGCTCCTGTGGTTTTCGTATATAAGGTAGCGAGCAAAGCACCTGCAAGCATTAATGTAATGGAAGAAGCATCGCCAACAATTGGAATATGCAGCTTTAGCAAGCCCAAATGGCTACTTACATTAATGGCTGCAAAAACCGTAAAGGCAGCCATGAGTGCCAGCAAACTGGAACGGCATAATAAAAATACCAGGGCCGAAACGAGATAAGCCCAGCCAATAATGCCCAAAATACCCCACCAATGTGGCTTTAAACCCTGCGAATCTTCGGCAGTACCACCTTTGTAGAGCAAGGCCATGGCAGCCAATAAAACAATCCCCAAAGCAATAAAGCTATATTTTTTTGCTCTCGAAATATCACCGGCATAATCTAACCAGATAAGAAAAAAAGCCAGCGTAACCAAAAGCGTATACACCGGGTATGGTAATAAGGCCAATGCCTGATTGTAATTTTCTAAATTAACATGAAAAAAGCCCATCACAATGAGCGCCAGCGACCTTAAGGCAATGTAGCCGATGAGTTGCCAAACGTTATCGCCCTTTTTCTTTCTGTTTGCCAAAGCAAAAGGCAGTGAAAGCCCTACAATGAACAAAAACGCAGGGAAAATCAGGTCAGAAAAACCCAATCCATCTACATTGGCATCGGTATGTTTAATCCATTCGGGGATATGCGACACGCCAGCCACGTCGTTTACAAAGATCATCAGCAACATGGTGATGGCCCTTAAAACATCGATCGATAAAATACGGAGCGGTAGTTGGCTCATGTTATTTAGGAATTAGTATTTTTTTATTTAACCACAAAGGCACTATCTGCACAAAGCAAATTATTTCTATTCAATGGTTGGTGGCTCACCAACCAGATTAGGCTCATCTTGTTTTTCACGCATAAGTGGCTAACTTTTTTGCCACGGAAACACGGAAGGCAGGGTGTATTTCATTTATCCTATTTAGTCCTTCTAAACTATATCGTCATGCTGATCCGATAGTTATCGGATTTATTTCAGCACCTCTCAACTAAAGCCACTCTTTCTCAACCAGAGACCCTGAAATAAATTCAGGGTGACGGTTGCTCCAATGGTTGGTGGCCCACCAACCAGCTGTACCATCCTGCGCGACTGCAGCGGTGGCAGAAAGGCCTAAAATTAAGGCCAGTGAAAGATGTTTTTTCATGGATATATTTTGCTATTTAACGCCGTCTAAAATTCCCTGATAAGCTGCTTTACGCTGGTATTGTGCATCGAATGGTAAAGGCCAGTCGGCACGTTTATAAAATGATAAAATCCAGCTATCACCATCGGTAACATTCCATTGCGTAATGCCAAACTGCTGATTTTTGGGTATGACATTATAAGCTTTAACAATGGTTTTATATTTGGCAGCCTGTTGTTCGGCTAAAGCATCAGTATAAGTTGCCCCTGGTGTATTGGCCGGATTAAGCGAGATATCAATTTCAGAAATATGGACTTTTAGTCCGGTTGCCGCAGCGGTTGTAATTGCGGCAGTTAAATTAGCATCGGTTTGGGTTATGTTGGTATGCATTTGCAGGCCAATCCCGTCAATCGGGATGCCTTTACTTTTTAAATCGTTAACCAGATTGATGATGGCGGTACGCTTGGTAGTACTGTACTCATGCCCGTAATCGTTGTAAAAAAGCAGGGCATTGGGATCTGCCTCATGTGCGTATTGAAATGCCCTGCTGATATAGTCGGCGCCCAGTTTCTCCAGCCAGATGGTGCTGCGCAGGGTGCCATCTTCGTTAACCGCTTCGTTTACCACATCCCACGAAGCGACTTTACCTTTGAAATGCCCAACCACAGTCTGGATATGGGTTTTCAATAAATTTTCCCAGTCGGCTGTGGTTCCCTGAAAGTTTTTAACCCAATCTGGCAGCGACTGGTACCAGTTTAAGGTATGCCCGTGCACACGTTTGCCATTGGCCAGGGCAAAATCGACCAGATAATCGGCATCGGCCCAGGTGTAGGTATCTTTAGCAGGATGTACCGAAGCAAATTTCATTGCATTTTCGGCGGTAAAGCTATTGAATTCTTTAATTATCAGATTACGATAACTGGAATTGCTCTTTAACAAACTTACATTTAAGGCCGCTCCCATCGGAAAAGGCATATTTTTCTGCAAGCTTTCTTCTGCCTTTATTATTGGAGTATCGATAGCGGTACTCTTGGCACAAGAAATGGTTAACAACGATGCCGAAAGCATCAATTTCGTAGCAAAACCAATTGTCGTAAATCTGTTCATTGTTTATTTGTATTTGGCCTGCATTTGGCCGTAAAAATCTTTGAGTACGTAAAAAGCTTTCTTTTTCTTGCCGGTTTCGCTAATTAAACCTTTGCGGTTCCAGAAGTTCTGGTAAATAGGATGCTGTCTTCTGGGCGATCGGAAATCGGTTAAAATCCATGGTGTCATGCCGCGTAAGGCACCAATTTTACTTAACAGGGTAATCTGGTTTTTGTATAAGGCTTCCTGGTATTCTTCACTCCAGCGTGTATTTTCATCGGCATGGAAACCACCTAAGGCATCGCCGCCAAACTCTGTAATAACCACTGGTTTTTTGTACTTGATATCGAAATTGTATTTGGTAATTTCGGAAGGATTGCCTCCCCAATACCAGCCTGCATACTCATTAAAGCTCACCAAATCTATTTTCTCACCGAGTGGATCGTTTAAAATGATGTTATTTCCGTCACGGTGTACTTCTAACGCCGCTGCAACCAAACGGGTATCATCAAGCGTGCGGGCAGTTTCGGCCAGGTTGCTCATAAAGCTTAACCGTGCACTGCTTAAAGGAGTTTCATTTCCTATCGACCATACGATTACACTGGCGCGGTTTTTATCGCGTACAATTAAATCGGTAAGCTGCTGTTTGGCATTGGCGTAAGTAGCGGGATTTGTCCAGCTGATGGTCCAGTAAACCGGAACCTCTGCCCAAACCAGCAAGCCCATCTCATCAGCCAAACGGATCATTTCTTCGTTGTGCGGATAATGTGCCAAACGTACATAGTTACAGTTCATATCTTTTGCCCACTGCAACATCATGCGCATATCGCCTTCTGAGCGTAAACGGCCGGCCAAAAGCGGGTTTTCATCGTGCAATGAAATACCTCTTAAAAACACCGATTTGCCATTTAACAAAATGCTATCGCCATCTACCTGAATGGTTCTGAAACCAATTTTATCGTTAATGTCTTCCTTATCGGTTTTGATGTTTACGCCATAAAGCTTAGGGCTTTCGGGCGACCACAAACTGAGGTTGTTCCAGGTAAATTCATCGGTAATTTTACCTTCACTATCGGTTTTATATTTTTTCTCTAACTTAAGTTCGGGAATAGACAAAGTAACCTCCTGACCCGAAGTGGCATCGGCCAGTTTTACCGAGAAATTTAACAGGTTATTGTTGCCTTTTACCAGCTGAAGTTTATAATCGCTGATGAAATGTTCCGGAAATTCGGCCAGGAAAACATCGCGGGTAATGCCGCCATAATTCCACCAGTCGGTATTTACCGTCGGAATTTCATCTTGCTTGCGGATATTATCAACCTTAAGCACGATTGAATTTTCGCCTGCTTTTAAATTACCGGTAACATCGAACTGGAAAGGTGTAAAACCACCTTTATGTACACCGAGTTTCTTACCGTTCAGGTACACGTGTGCCTCGTAATTTACCGCACCGAAATACACAAAATATCTTTTTCCTTTTTCGGGTTTTGCATCAAACTTTTTGCGCAGCCAAACATTGCCTTCGTAAAGTTCTAATTTTTCTGATTGCGAATTCCAGTCGCCGGGAACATTCATTTGCGGCGAATGGTCGAAATCATACTCAATCAGTTCTGACTTATCTTTTTGTACTTTATCATCAAAATAGCCACCGGTTCCGGTTTTAGACTGATCGAATGGTTCGTGACGGTAATCGTAATAACCGTTTTCATAAGGATCTACAATGTAGTTCCATTTTCCATTCAGGCTCTGGATTTTACGTGCCTGAATATTTTGTATAGCCGTAACCTGACCGTAACTGATTGATGAAAGAAGCGAAAAGCAGATTATAAATACGCTATAGGTTCTTTTTAGCATAACTTAAGTTTTTATTAATTATTTGATTATCCCAAAACTAACAATTAATTAACGGACGGTGTTTCCACCGTCCGCCTAAATTTGAGCAAAATCTGGTTTTTTTTAATAACCGGGGTTCTGTCCCAGCTTTGGTGCCTTATTTAATTCGTTCTGAGAAATGGGATATAAGTAGTTTTTAGCAGTAAAAACCCTGTTTTCTACGGTAAAAGGCGCATAGGTAAAGGTGCCCGGACTTACCTGGGTAATCCGCATTCCTGTAACAGCTTTGTTAAATGTAATTTCACCTTCTTTCCACCTGCGCACATCGTAAAAACGTTGCTCTTCGAAACAAAGCTCTACCCTGCGCTCGTTACGGATGCGTTTACGCAACTCTTCTTTGGTTGGTGCCACATAACCGTTTGCAGCTGGATTGGTGGTTTGCAAAGCAGGCATCGCCACACCAGTTCTAGCTCTTATAGCATTTAAACTTGTTAAAATCTGCGTTAATGCACCGGTACCTTGCGCCTCGTTTAAGGCTTCAGCGTAATTTAAAAGTACTTCTGCATAGCGGAAGAAAATCCACGGACGACGTACGGTAGCACTGTTACCGGCCCATGATGCACTTTCGCTCAGGTATTTACGCATATAATAACCGGTTTTGGTCGCATTTACGTTCAAACCCAAACCATCTTTACCACCAACAAAGGTCTCAACGGGTTTGCTTTTAAAAGTAGAACCATTGTACATGATGGCAAAGTTTAAACGCGGATCGCGGTTGGTATAAGGTGCTGTTGCCGAATACCCGGAAGCAGCATCGCTAATCATTCTGCCGGTAGTTTTCATTTCAAAAGCATCAACAAGCTCTTGTGTGGGGTTAGTACGGCCATTAGCGGCATCGTAACTCACTGGTGCGTTGTTCTGCTCAATGGTATTGGTGTTTAAGGTTGCGGTAGCAAAAATGGTTTCATTATTAAAGGCACCATTATTCCATAACCAGATATTGGGATAAGAAGTATAAATACCATGCTTACCGGTATCGATAATCCGCTTTGCCGCATCTGCAGCAGCCTGCCATTTAGCCACATCACCACCAGGGTTATATTGCGGACTAGCCGCGTATAGCAACAAACGGGCTTTAAGTGCCATTGCAGCGGTTTGAGTAGCTCTTCCACGCAAAGGGGTATTCCATTCGGTTGGCGATAAAGGCAGACGCAAAATGGCTTCCTCACAATCAGAAGAAATTTGCTTTACGCAATCATCAAAAGAATTTCTGGGTAAATCCAGATCATCGGTTACTGTTAAAGTACGCGTTACAATGGCAAAACTACCATAACGTTTAAGCAGTTCGAACTGGAAAAACGCGCGCAGGAAATATGCCTGACCTTTTAAACGGGCAATTTGCGGAGCCAAACCCTGATTTGCCGCATTATTTAACGGAAAAGTTTCGTCGGCAGGCACAATTACCGCTCCATCTATATTTTCGAGAAACATATTGGCTTTGCGGATACCCGAATACATGGCAAAATACACATCATCAAAAGTTTTAACGGGGCTCCAGGTGCCGTTGTTTAAAATGTTAACCGATGAGTTTTGGTTGGAATTTACGGCCTCATCAGAAGCTGAAGCCAGCAATGCGCCATCGTCAAGGTCATAGCGATCAGAAAGTGATGCATAAACATTGTTCAGGAAATTACGGGCATAATCCGGATTGGCCCACAACTGCGCCTGGGTAATGTCGTTCCCCCCGCTAAACTCGCCGTCCTGAAGAAATCCGCTTTTTTTACATCCTGCAGAGCAGCTTATGGCCAGAATCAGGATTGAATAAAATATATTTTTTTTCATCTCTTTTAGTTTTTTAAGGTGAAGCCTGCCAGAATTTGCATCCCGATCGGCTTCACGGTCTTAGCTGTTAAAATTTCAAATTCACACCGAACGAATATATTTTCATGTATGGATAAGATGAATTGTAACCCGACTCCGGTAATTCAGGATCGATTGGCAAATCGCCCAGTTTATCGAAAGTGAGCAGGTTTAAGCCACTGGCATAAAAACGCAGCTGTTTGATTTTTAACTTTTTGACAAATGAAGGTGATAAGGAATAACCAATTTCAACATTTTTTAAGCGGATATAATCGCCTGATCTGATCCAGAAATCGGAAGCAGCGGTATTGTTACCCCTATCGGTTAACAACAATCTTGGATAAGGCGCTCCGGGATTATCCGGTGTCCAGCGATCTACACTGAACTGGTTTAAAAAGCCATTATTGGTATTGCCTGCATTTACGAGTTGCTGTATAGTAATGGAGCGGCCGCTGGTGCCCTGAAACAGGAAGTTAGCATCAAAATTGGCATAAGAGACTGAAGCACCAAAACCGAAATAGGCTTTTGGAACGAAATTGAAATCGGTTCTTACGCGGTCAAGATCGTTAATTACACCGTCACCATTCTGATCTACATATTTAATATCGCCAGGCTTAACATCTTTAGATAAAATCTGCTTCGCCGATGCATCAATTTGCGCCTGATTCTGGAAAATACCATCAGAAATGAGCATCATACTCACGTAACCCGCAGCTGTATTGGCAGTAGCTGCCGGAGAAATTACACTAGAAATGGGATGCCCCAGCTGCTTTTGGTAATCAGGTAATCCGGCACCTTCGTTAATGGCCAATATTTTACTGGTATTGTAAGTGATGTTACCAAATACGTTCAGGTTTACGCCACCTAGTTTTTTATTGAAATTGATACCGGTTTCGAAACCTTTGTAAGATGCCTCACCCTCGTTAACATAAATTAACGACTGGCCCAACAAACTTGGCAGCAGCGATGCAGTGGTTAAATCTTTGCGGTCTTCGTAAAAATAATCGGCACTGATAGATAGCGCCTGTTTAAACAGTTTAGCATCGAAACCTACACTGGTTTTATAAGCTTTTTCCCAGGTTAAGAAAGGGTTAGCCAAAGCCAGCTGGCCCGAGCCGCTTACACCGGTATAACCCGTACCAAAGGTATAACCTGCAGCACTTCTGGTAAAGAAATCGTTGTAAGCAAACCTTCTAGCCGAGCCAATGGCATCGTTACCTACCAGCCCGTAAGAACCCCTGATTTTTAAGAAATCGAGAAAATTTGTCGAACCTTTCATAAAGTCTTCGTCGGAAATGATCCAACCTGCCGATGCAGCGGGGAAGAAACCATAACGCGAACCTGGTGCAAAATTCTCTGAACCGGCATAAGCAGCAGTTAGATCCAGAAAATAACGCTGCATATAATTGTAAGATAAGCGGTTAGACCAACCCTCGCGACGTACATCTAAACTCCCGAAAGAAGCATAGTTTGCCCGCGAAACCCGGGTACTGAATTTAATATCGTGCTTACCAAAGATTCTGTTGTAATCGAAACCAGCCCAAAACTCACTTTTACGGATGTTACCTGAAAATGCGTTGGCCTGATAATCGACCTTAACCGGCGTACCGTAAGTAGTGTAAGTACCATCGGCTTTTAACTCTGAGGTGGCATACTGCTGACTGAAGCCTGAACGGTATGCACCGGCAATATCGTAAGCATAAAATACTTCGGCTGTGAGGCCTTTTAATATACCATCCATTTTCTGACGGGCACTTAAGGTGGCCATCATGTTACGTACCAGATCGGTACTGGCTCCCCTGGCCTCGAGCATGGCTTGCGGGTTATTCTGGGTAAATATCGATGTTCCGCCATACGATCCGTTTGGATTAATAACCGGAAAGGCATTGGCAGGGGTTGAATAAACCGTTGATAAAAAGGTTGCTGTACCCGCGTTAGGGAAAGTAAGATTGGTAATCCTGCCGCCGATATCCAAAGCTACATCCAGGTTTTTGTTTACGTGCAAATCGATGTTGGTTCTTAAATTATAGCGGTTAAAATCGGTATTGGCATCGTAAGTATCGTTATGGCCACCTTTATAAAAACCACCTTGCTGATAAGCGCTCAGCAAAGTATAATATTTAATAAATGCATTACCACCGGTAACTGTAGCTACATAACGCTGCGTAGGTGCTACACGCTTGGTAAAATCGCGTACAAAATTGTTGTTTGGGTATTTGATGGGATCTGAACCATCCTGATAGGCCTGTAAAGCTGCCGGACTGTAAACTGCTGTACCACCGCTGTTAATAGCAGCCTCGTTGTATAAACTCGCGTAAGTATACGCATCCAACGGCGCAGCAATTTGCAAAGGTGCCTGTAAACCGGCCTGCGCATCGAAAGTAACGCTAGTAGAAGTAGCACTGCCCCTTTTGGTTTTAACATAAATTACGCCATTTGCCGAGTACATGCCATACCAGGCCAGTGTTGCCGCATCTTTTAATACACTTACACTTTCTATTTCCCCTAAATCCATCGATCTGAAATCGCGCTCAATACCATCTACCAGCACCAAAGGCTCCTGGTTACTGTTGTAAGAAGAACGCCCGCGGATTAAAAAACTTGATACATCATAACCTGGTTGCTGCGAACCGCTTGGATAAATGGCCAGTCCGGGTAACCTGCCGGTAAATACATTGGTTAAAGATGAAGATGGGATTTGCGGTAAATTATCGGTAGTAATGGTACTGATGGTAGCCGTAACTTCTCTCTTCTTCCTCACACCAAACGGAATGTATACATTATCATTATCACCGGCATCAATAAGTGCTTTGGTTAAAACAACATCACCTTTGCTTACTTCAGCTGCTGGTTTAAGCACCTTCAGATAGCCCACATATTTAAAAACAAGCACATCGCTGGTAGAGGTTGCGAGCGTAAATCGCCCGTCGGCACCAGTGGTAACCGATTTATTGGTCTTATCTTCCTGAATGGAGATTGCTACACCAGCCACAGGCTTTTTGTCCTGATCTACTACCCTTCCTGTAACCGTAAGCTGCTCATCAGGTGTTTGGCTGTAAACGTTTAGCACGCAGGCCCATAAAAAGAGCAGGCAGGCTATATATTTATATTTTGATTTTAAGAATTTCATTTTCAATAGTCTTTTTGCGTTACATTGATTAACTCACTACTCCCAACCCGGATTTTGTGTTAATACTCCTTTGCTTTTGTAAATTTCTGCACGCGGAATGGGGTACAGGTTTTGCTTTTCGGTCCAGGTTTTCTGGAAAGTCTGGCTCAATACAAAAGGTGTATAGACAAAGGTTCCGTTGGCCTGTTTAATCACATCCATGCCTTTCATAGGTACTCCAATGGTGGTAGCGCCAATTTTCCAGCGCATAATATCGTACCAGCGGTGATCTTCGAAAGCCAGCTCAATTGCACGCTCGTGCCTGATGGCAGTACGCATTTCATCCTGGTTCATGTTGGCTTTAAGCCCATAAAGGTTATCGGCACCTGGTTGAATGCCAGCTCTTTTACGGATATCAACCAGCTGTTTGTAAACTGATGCATCAGCACCTACGGCTTCGTTTTGTGCCTCGGCATAGTTGAGCAATACTTCGGCATAGCGGAAATAAATGTAATTGAGCAAGGTGGTACTTCCACCTACGGTACGATATACCTCAGGCCAGTATTTTTTGCAATAGTAGCGCGTAGCGGTATAAGTAATGGTAGTACTGTAATCGAGTGCACCTGCCGGCGATGACCACATCTGGATGGCTCTACCTTGCCACGGGCGATCGTTGTAAATGATGTTATCGTAAAAACGAGGTTCGCGGTTGGCATAAGGTTTCTGCGGATCGTAACCAGAAGTTGGATCGGTAATGGCTTTTCCATTGGCCATTTCGTACATATCCACATGGTTTTGCGTAGGGTTCATTTGTCCTTGCGCACCACCAGAACCTGGCGACATTGAAAAATCCTGCATCATTTCTCCTGCCAGTGGCGTATTGCCTTTAATGCGGATCATGATGTATTCTGATGAAGTAGGCACATTCAAAATATCGCCATAAGTGGCTTGCAAGGCGTAAGGACCAAATTCGCCATTCATTAATCTTTGCGCAGCAGCGGCAGCAGCAGCCCATTTGGCTTTATCGCCTGTTGGGTTATTTAACGGACTTGCGGCATATAAAAGCACCCGGGTTCTTAAAGCCTGCACTGCGCCCTTGGTAGGTCGGCCATAATCGGCAGCGGTATAATCGGCATCGTTACCTAATTTGGCTTCGGCAATAGCCAGATCGGCCAGGATGTATTTGGTTACATCATCAAACGAACTTCGGGGTAGATTCAATTCGTCGTTAACGGTATATACCTTATCAACAATAGGCACACCACCAAATCTTTTGGTTAATTCGAAATAAGACATGGCGCGTAAAAAACGCATCTCGCCCTCTACCCTCACTGGTTGAAAAATGGGAACAGTAGCAGGTGGCGCCGGCGGAACATCAGCCAAACGCGAAAGCATTTTAGTTTCGATGGCAATACCGGCATACATTCTTTTCCAGATATCGTAAATATCGTTTAACGAAGCTCCGTTACTGTGATCGTGGTACAATCCCCGGTTTAAAGTGGTTACCGTACCTTCCGAATTACCCGAAACAGCCTCGTCTGATGCCTGCGCTACGCAACCGCGGTGATCGTTAAAGCGTACGTATTTGTTAATTACATAATTATAAGCGTTATCTGCAAAGCGGGCAGCCTGTGCCGGATCTGCAAAAATTTCATCCTCACTCAAAGCCACACCAGGTGTTCTTTCCAGGTAGTCTTTTTTGCAGGAAACAGCAAACAGCGTTAATAAAACAATGGCTGTATATATCTTGTAGTTTTTCATGAGCTTAAAATTGAACGTTTAAACCAAAATTGTAAATCCGCGATGTTGGATAAAGCGCCTGTAGCGGGAATGCCGTGTTAATGGTGTTTACATTCTCCGGATCGATATAGAACTTATACTTGGTCCAGGTGTAAATATTCTGCCCCTGTAAGAAAACCCGCACATTGCTTAGTTTTAAGGTACTCATCCACGATTTTGGAAGTGTCCAGGCCAGCTCAATATTCCTGATTTTTAAATAAGCTGAATTTTGTAAGGTAAAATCGTTTAAAGCATAATTTAAAGATGCTGTACCACGGGCATGCAATGCCGGCCAGGTGGCTGTTGAAGCAGTAGCCGGTGTCCACGAATCGAGCATGAACGGATACATTTGCTGACCATTGTTCTGCTCGTTTAAAATTACGTTTGAGCTTACGTTAGCTACGCCCTGAAATAAAGCTGAAAGCGAAAATCCTTTATAGCTTACCCTCGGACTAAAACTGTAAATGTATTGCGGAGTATTGGTATAGCCAATAGCATCCTGATCTAAATTGGTAATTACACCATCGCCATCCAGGTCTTTGAATTTTAAATCGCCCGGAATTGGATTGTATCCCGATAACTTGGGTGAAGCGGCAATATCTGCTGCCGACTGGAAAAACCCATCTGTTTTATATCCGAAAAACTGACCAACACTGGTACCTTTTCTGGCCAGTGAAAAAGGCATGCCATCTGGTTCATCGTTCTCCAGGATTTTATTTTTATTGTAACTCAACTGCGCATTTAGGCCAAAAGTTACGCTACCCACAGTACGCTGGTAATCGAGCTCAACTTCGTAACCTTTATTGTACACTATCCCTTTGTTTAAGTTGGGGTAAGCATGCCCGAATAATGCAGAGCCGCTCAGCGCTGGTGTTAAAATATCTTTACGGGTTTCGTCAAAAAGATCAACGGTTAATTTCAGGTTATCGCTCAGGAAACGTGCTTCCATACCAATATTTCTTTTGGTACCGGTTTCCCAGGTTACTTTATCGTTCCCTAAGGCAGTATCGCCTATGTAAAGGGTTGGGTAATTAACCAGGGCCAGCGGATTGCCGAATGGCGCACCGGAATTGGCGGTGTAGGTGGTTAAGAACAAGAAACGGTTATCCGAAATCCTGTCGTTACCAACCTGCCCGTAACTTCCCCTGATTTTTAAATAGGTTAACACATTGTTCTTTTTCCAGAAAGGCTCGTTAGTAAGCGTCCATCCTGCTGATACTGCTGGAAAGAAACCGTAACGTAAACCTTCGGCAAAGTTTTCAGATCCGTTGTAAGAACCATTGAATTCGGCAAAGTAGCGTTCATTATAATTGTAGGTAACCCGGCCAACAACACCCTGCGAGGCACGTGGCGGAGCCGTAAATGGTGTAGCGCCGGTAGTGCGGATAAGCTGTCGTGTACCCAGTAACAATCCGCCCACGTTATGTTTCCCAAAATCGCGGTTATAATCAAAACCGGTTTGCAGGTTCATGTTGGTACTTCCACTGGTTACCCCTCCATCCTGCACGGCACCTAAAGGCTCATCACGATTACGGGTATCGGTTGATAAAGTAGCCTGTCCAGTTGCAGGATTGTAAACATAAGCCGCCCAGTTGGCATTTCTCCGCTCAATATTGTTGTAATAAGAATCGTAACCAAAAACAGTTTTAAAACCTAAACCCTTGGTAATAAAACCCAGTTTATAGTTTAAATTGAAAGTACTTTCTATCGTGTTGTTATCATCGTTACGGGTTCCGAAACGGGTTAGTACTGCAAAAGGATTCCAGATATTGGTACCAATGTTCGGGTTAGCGGTAATCCTGCCATCTGGTAAAGTTACCGGATAAGCATAAGCCGGAACCTGCAAAATACGCGAAATCATCCCCTCAATGGTATCATAAGAGAAAGCCGAAGAAGACAACAAACCGGCAGGCTGATAGCGGTTGGCAAAACGACCTCCCAGCTTAATCCCAACGGTAAAATCTTTGTTCAGGGTTAAATCTACGTTCGAACGGAAATTGTAACGGTTGTAATTGGGTACAGTATTGATGCCATAAGGTGAATCGAATTTCTTGAAAATACCATCCTGGAAAGCATAACCTGCAGAAACAAAATACTTGGCAATTTTAGTACCACCGTTAATGTTAATGTTATGCTGGGTTTGGGCATAATATTTTTTGGTTAAATAATCGAACCACTGCACATCGGGGTAACCAATCGGGTCTGAACCATCTTTGAATTTTTGCAGTTCGGCATCGGTAAAAAATGGCGCTTTACCATCGTTTACATATGATTGATTTAATAAAGATGCATTTTCAAAAGCGGGTAAACCAACAGCCAGGCCGGTATAGGTTTGCATGGCAATGTTACCGGTGTACGTTACTTTCGGCTTACCAATTTTACCTTGTTTGGTGGTAATTACGATGATACCATTCGCACCCCTGATCCCGTAAATTGCTGTAGAAGCCGCATCCTTTAAAACCGTCACCGATTCAATTTCGCTTGCATCTACATCCGAAAAACTCGGGCGCTCTACCCCATCTACCACTACAATTGCAGCATTGTTAGATCCGTAAGTGGCTACACCACGTACCTTTAACTGTGCGGCATCGGCTCCGGGTTGCCCACTGGTTTGCACGGCCAGTAAACCGGGTAAACGACCAATTAAGGCATTTGTAGGACTTGGAGTTGGCGATTTCATTACCTCTTCGGCACCAATCTGTGCCACAGCCCCGGTTAAAGTAGATTTTTTCTGCACGCCATAACCTACCACAATTACTTCATCCAGTCCCTGCGTATCGTCTTCCAACACTACATTTAATACAGTTTTATTATTTACAGCTACATCTTTAATCGTGTAACCTACATAAGTAAATGTTAAGGTGGCGTTACCTGCAGCTTTGATCGAAAATTTACCATCGTTATCGGTAACAGCACCTTGTGAAGTACCTTTAACCCTAACACTTACACCGGGCAAGGTAACTCCTTTTGCATCTTTCACTGTACCATTTACTGTGCTTTGTGCAAAGGCAGTAAACGATGCACTCATCAATAAAAGGAATGTTAAAATATAAAGCACCTTAAACCTTTGGAATCGCTCCGTTCCTACACTGGCAAAAGTCCTTTTTAAATTGTAAAGTATATCCATAATTATTATCAATATTTTAATCTGTTTGGTTAAAATTTAATGCATAGCATATCCCTTCCGGTTCATTTTTATTGTCTGGAATCAATAAAAGGAACAGGTTTATATATTTTGCAGCCAGCTTAAAAATCAGGCTGACAGCCGGGAAATTAATTGGTCTTTAACTAAAGTCTATGCGTCTTGAGGATGGTACGATCTTATCTTCAAAAAGTAACATTTTTGAGATAAATCTACGTAAGCCTGTTCAGCCAAATTTGGAGTCTTTGCACTTGCCCTGATCATACAAAAACAATTGTGGGATGATTTCATCATATTTACTTGGTTAGTTTGAGTTAGTGGTAACGAATGTAGAAAAGCTAAAAGGATAAAAGTCTTTCAAAATAGCTTAAAAGGCCATAAAATCAGTTGAAACTCATTTCAAACGTTTGAAATAATTGTGTTTTTTTCTTAACTATGCATTGAGATTGGAAAAGATGACGAACAATACCCCTGTTACCCTGAAGTTCCTGGCTGAAAAGTTAAAGATGTCAGTATCAACAGTATCAAAAGCCCTTAATAACTATCCTACCATAAATGAATACACCAAAAAACGTGTTCAGGAGATGGCTCGCGAATTGCATTTTACCCCCAACAAATCAGCCATTAATTTAAAGGAAAAGAAGTCGCGCATTATCGGTATTATTTTACCCAATCTTTTAGATCACTTTTTTACGCGCAGTATTTATGGGGTTGAGCAGTTTGCAACCCAAAACGGCTACAATGTCATCATTAGCCAATCGCACGACGATCTGGAAAAAGAAATCCAATCGGCCAACATGTTGCTGCGCAGCCGCGTTGATGGATTGATCGTTGCCATATCTAAACATACACAGGATTTTGCGCACCTCGACCAGTTCGAAAACATGGGCATTCCGGTGGTATATTACACCCGTAATCCGAGTTTCAATTTAAGCTGTCATAAAGTTTTAGGCAACACCTTTCAGGGCTGCTATAAAGCCACCCAGTTTTTAATTAACCGCGGGCATAAAAAAATAGCCTATCTGGGTGGACCAAAAATGATCAATTTTACGCACGATCGCTTTAATGGCTACATCAATGCGCTAAAAGATAACGGAGTGCCTTTTTCGGCAGATTTGGTAGCCTATACCGATTTCGATAAAGAAAATACCATTTCGGCTATCCAGAACCTTTTCGACAATCCACAAAATACACCTACTGCCCTGGTTGCATTTAAAGAGCCCATTTTATTCGATGCAATTAAATACCTCAGGTCGATCAATCATCCCAACCTGGACCAGATTGAATGCATAGGTTTTGGAAACACTTCTTTTATCAGCTATCTGGATTCACCGCCCATTGCATCAGTTGAAGAAAACCCCGAATCGGTAGGCGAAAATGCCATTAAACTTCTGCTTCAGCTTATCAATAGAGAAATTGATATGGAAAATTATCAGAAAGTGATGGTGGATTGTAAACTCATTGTGCACGAAGCATAATTTAAAAAAGTCAGGCTATAATATATCATTAAGAAATTAAGACAGTTAAGAAATATTAGTCATATTAAAACTTAATGTCCTTAAAACCTTAATGGTAAAAAATAATCTGGAGTAAGCGGTACGAAATCCGAAGAAGCTAGCTCCCTTCTTCACATACCCTAATCTTAAATGCCCTTAGGTGTCTAAGGTGGTAAAAAAGAGTCCGGAGTCGGAAGACAGGGTGCCTAATAATATCATTAAGAAATTAAGACAGTTAAGACATGTATGCTGTAAAAACTTAATGTCCTTAAAACCTTAATGGTAAAAAATAGTCTGGAGTCAGCGGTCCGAAGAAACTACATCCCTTCCTCACATACCTAATCTTAAATTCCCTTAAATGTCTAAGGTGGTAAAAAAAGTCCGGAGTATGAAGTCCTGAGTCGGAAGACTGGGCGTCTAATAATATCATTAAGAAATTAAGACAGTTAAGAAATATTGGTGATACAAAAACTTAATGTCCTTAATCCCTTAATGGTTAAATGCTTCAACAGCTTAAATGTCTTTTTAAGCACACCATGTAAGATTGCTTCGTCGGCTGAAAAGCCTTCTCGCAATGACGAATCTCTCCCTCCTAGCTTCCCAATAAAGAAAACCGGTCTTTCATTTGGTTCCTGTGTTTCTCATTGTAAGCAAAAGCAACAACAATCAGTAATCCCGCTATCCCTTCAAAAGCTACCACCACCTGTGTACCGAAAAGGTGGGCTAAATACCCCATTAACAAACTCCCGATAGGCAATACCCCCTGGTAGGCCATAATGTAATAACTAAGCGTTCTTCCACGCATTAAATCATCGGCATGGGTTTGCAAATAGGTATTTATAGATGAGGTTTGCGCCATTAAACCCAAAGCAGCCAAACCGGTACAAATTAAAGCCAGGATGAGTGATGGCGAAATAGCCAGTGCTACTACCGATAGGGCCAGTAAAATACCCGACATCATCACTATTTTCTGCAAATTCTGATTTGCCTTTAAAGTTGCCATGTAAATAGCGCCGAAAAATGCGCCAAAACCAGCTGCACTTTCAAACCAGCCAAAGGTGGTGGCATTGCCGTTAAAAATATCTTTAGCAAAAACCGGCAACAACGTGGTAAAAGGAATTACCAAAAGGCTCGATGCTGCCATCATTAAAACCATTGAAGCAAGATCTGGCGATGCCTTTAAATAATCATATCCCTTTTTCAGGTCAATCCAAATATTCTCTGTCGATTTTTTATGTTCAGTTAATTTAAGTTTCATCATTACCATACAAGCCAGCACAGCGATAAAACTCACAAAATTGATCAGAAAACAAACGTCTTCGCCCAATGTACTTAAAATTACCCCTGCCAAAGCCGGTCCAATTAACCTGGCCGCATTAAACATCGATGAGTTTAAAGCGATTGCATTTGGTAAATCTTCTTTATCATCAATTAAATTGACCATTAACGATTGACGTGCCGTTACATCAAAAGCATTGATCAGCCCCTGCACCAGCGAGAGTGCCGCAATCCAGAACATATCATACACTTTAAACCAGATCATTAAAGCCAGCGCACCTGCCTGCAGCATTAAAATCACCTGCGTAATGACCAGGATTTTATACTTGTTATGCCTGTCTACGTAGCTCCCTGCATAGGGCGCCAGTACCAGTGATGGGATTAGACTTAAAAAAGTAATTAATCCTAAAAGAAATGCCGAGCCCGTTAAGCGGTAAACCAACCAGCTAATGGCTACACGCTGCATCCAGGTACCAATTAGCGAAATAGCTTGTCCTGTAAAAAATAACCTGTAATTATAGTGCCTTAGTGAACGAAAAATACTCATGTTTAAAATAGTAAAGTAACTTTACAAAAATAGAATTTTTAAACAGAACTATAAAATCAAAATCATCTTGTTTTATCATATCAAATTCATAAATAACAGGTATTTTCAAAAAAACAGTATTTACCTATAAAATTTAAAGCTTATATTTGTAAAGTTTATTTACCATTACTATGCCAACGCAAACCCAGGATATTGCAGCCCGATTAAGAAGTACGGTTACCCGTTTAACCCGGCAGCTACGCAAACAAAACGTAAGCTCTGAGTTTAGCAACGCCGAATTGCTTACCATGTCGTTATTAGAGCAACATGGCAAAATGTTATCTACCGAGCTGGCTGATATGGAAAGGGTATCTAAACAGGCCATTTCACAAATCATTAACCGTTTGCACGATGCCAAATGCGTAGAACGTTTTCCCAGCGAAGACGATAAACGCAAAGTATTTATTGGCCTGACCAAATTGGGCGAAAAACACATCATTGCCACCCGCAAAATAAAAGAAGAGTGGCTCGTTCAAACCATGGAAAAAATTTTCTCTTCTGAAGAAATTAACCTCATCCAGGCCTTCCTGCCACTCCTCTCGCGCCTGGTAGAGCACAACGGCAGCCGTGTATAGTTTTCTTTTTTCCTTCGGCAAATAAGCCGTATCTTGCACCCCTTATATGGCACTATATTTTACTTCCATAAACTCGGGCAGCAACGGCAATTGTTACTATGTTGGTAACGATAATGAAGCTGTTTTGGTTGATGTGGGCCTAACCTGTAAGGAAGTTGAAAGACGGATGGCACGCCTGGGCTTATCCATAAACAAAGTCAAAGCCATTTTTATTTCGCATGAGCACAGCGACCACATTAAGGGCCTCACTGTTTTTGCAAAAAAATATAAACTTCCGGTATACATTAGTACACCGACCTTAAAAAGTAGCCGCCTTTTACTCGATGCCGCCAATACCTTTTCTTTAAGCCACCTGCAAACCATCCAGATAGGTGATTTAAAAATCGCAGCCTTTTCTAAATTCCACGATGCAGCAGATCCTTATAGCTTCACTATAGAATGTAACACAGTTAAAGTTGGTGTTTTTACTGATATAGGTGCTGTTTGCGATCGACTCATAAGCCATTTCAAAGATTGCCATGCCGCATTCCTGGAGGCCAATTACGACACCCAAATGCTTCAAAATGGCAGATACCCTTATTTCTTAAAACAAAGAATTATGGGCGGTCATGGCCACTTAAGCAATGCCCAGGCGCTTGAGCTCTTTACCAACCATAAACCGGCCTACATGAGCCATTTGTTGTTGAGCCACCTGTCTAAAGACAATAACGATCCTGAACTCGTAGAAACACTTTTTAAAAATGTTGCCGGCGATACTTTGGTTAAAGTAGCTTCGAGATACGAAGAAACCGATCTGTATTATATTAGCGCCGATCAAAATACCACACAGGACTATGTTTTTCGTCCGGAACTTTACCAACCCGACCAGTTAAATTTGTTTTAACATTTTAAAGTCACAAAAAACAACAGCTTTTTTGAATTTCAAACACTATAATACTGTATTACAACCAAATACACTTTAAAAACAGGTATAACAAAAACAATCTATAGCTCAATCCATTTTTACCACAAAACATTTTGGCTGTATTGGAGTTATATCTATACTTCATAAATAGTTTGTTTGGTTTATTGAGGGGGCATAAGGATTTATGCCCCTTCTTTTTTGCTTATAACCTTATAAAGGCGCAAAATTTCCTTCACAAAATTTTATTCCCGTTTTGTTTATTTTTTTCTATATTCGAATACATATTCGTCCCCAATATAATGTGTAAACCTTAAATAATAATTATATGGAGACAAGCAAATTCTCAAAATTCAGTGCCGAGTTTCTGGGCACATTAGTATTGGTTTTAATGGGTTGTGGCAGCGCTGTAATAGCAGGTGCCAACGGTACAGCAGGCGTAGGCTTATTGGGCATTTCGTTTGCCTTTGGTCTTTCGGTAGTGGCTATGGCCTATGCTATCGGGCATATATCCGGTTGTCATATTAATCCGGCCATATCTATTGGCATGGTGGTAACCGGCCGCATGAATGCTTCAGAAGCAGTCTATTACATTGTGGCACAAATTTTAGGCGGCATTGCAGGTGCCGCTATCCTCATGTTAATCGCCTCCGGCAAACCCGAGTATTCGCTAGCCGCCAATGGTCTTGGTCAAAATGGTTACGAAGCCTTTTCGCCTCAGCACTATAATTTACAGGCGGGTTTAATTGCCGAAGTTGTTCTTACCTTTATTTTCTTATTGGTAATTTTTGGTTCAACCTCTACCAAAAATATCAACGGGGGCTTTGCCGGCTTAGCCATTGGCTTAAGTTTAGTGCTCATTCACATTGTAGGTATACCTGTAACTGGCGTATCGGTAAATCCGGCACGTAGTATTGGTCCCGCAGTTTTGGTTGGCGGACAAGCCCTAAGCCAGGTTTGGTTATTTATTGTAGCACCAATTGTGGGGGCAGTTTTGAGCGGCATTGTTTGGAAAACCGTTCTCGAACGTAACTAGCATAAAAAGGAAAAGGTAAAATGGAAGATGGAACAATACCCAAATTTCATTTTACCTTTTCTAAAAGCTTAACATGAGCAAAGACTACCCATCTCACATCTCAAGTCTCATATCTCAAGTCTCACATCTCAAGCCTCAAATCCCTTCTATAGGTTCTTTGTAATCAATTCATCAGTTGGCTTAACTTTAGAACGGAAACGGTGCACCAACTCCCCTTTTTCGTTAATCAGGAATTTTTCAAAATTCCATTTAATATCGCCTTGCTCCTCGGTATTGGTTTGCGAAGTCAGGTATTTGAACAATGGGCTAATGTCATCTCCTTTTACACTGCTTTTCTCAGCCAGTAAAAACGAAACATTGTACTTGCCTGTGCAGAATTCTTTAATTTCGGCATTGGTCGAAAATTCCTGACCGCCAAAATTACCAGCCGGAAAACCAATGAGTACCACTTTTTTACCGTATTGCTTCTGTAGTTTCTCCAGGTCTTCGTACTGTGGGGTAAATCCGCACTTAGAGGCCGTATTTACGATCATGATTTTCTTGCCTTTAAACTTTGATAGTTTAATTTCTTTACCATCAATGGTCTTAAAACTGAAATCGTAAACATTTTTTGGCGGGTTTGGCACCAAAAAGTTAAGTAGAATTAAAATTGTGCTTATCATCGTTTTTTATTTTATATACGAATATAAGTACAAATAGTTTTCGTCAGGGTATGCTTCGTGTAAAATGTAAGATGGATGGGTAAAAAGGCAGCTTGTTTTATAATAAGTATGTTTTTTTGAAAATGAAAACCAGTAATAAACAAAGCTAAAATGTAAAATCTCAGCTTGCTTACCGGCGCACCAGCCAGGAGCCGCTCTTAGTAAGTAAGCCATAAGCAATTCAAATCCTTCAGCCAGGATATAAAAAACGCATTAAAACCACTCATTTCTAGCCCTTTTTTCAAAAAAATGATAACGATCACTAAAAAAATCAGCAAAAAATTTGTATTAAATTTTAATCAGGTTTTGATTTATGCTTGAATTATAGCTTTATTTGCACAAAAACGTATTACATGGCAAAAAACTTACTAATCGTCGAGTCACCCGCAAAAGCTAAAACTATTGAAGGCTATTTAGGCAAAGATTTCCTGGTGAAGTCTAGCTATGGCCATATCCGTGATTTAGTGAAGGGTGATATGGCAATTGATATTAAAAATAATTTTGCCCAAACCTACGAGGTGCCCGCCGATAAGAAGAATGTGGTCGCAGAATTGAAAAAGCTTGCCAAAGATGCCGAAATGGTATGGTTAGCATCCGATGAGGACCGCGAGGGAGAAGCCATTTCGTGGCACTTATTCGAAACATTAGGCCTTAAAGTAGAAAAAACCAAACGGATCGTTTTTCATGAAATTACCAAACCTGCCATTTTAAAAGCCATCGATAGTCCACGGGGCATCGATTATAACCTGGTAAATGCACAACAAGCCCGCCGCGTTTTAGATCGCCTGGTAGGTTTTGAGCTTTCGCCGGTATTATGGAAAAAGGTAAAACCATCTTTATCTGCAGGCCGTGTGCAATCTGTTGCCGTACGTTTAATTGTAGATAGAGAAAGAGAAGTTTTAAACTTTAATGCTTCAGCAGCATACAAAATAACAGCCCAGTTTACTACCGGCAAAGGCCGCGAACTGGTTAAAGCCGAATTGCCACAGCGTTTCGAAAGCGAAGCCGATGCGGAGAAATACCTTCAGGATTGTGCCAATGCCAATTTCAGCATCAGCAGTTTAGAAACCAAACCGGCAAAACGTAATCCGGCTGCACCTTTTACCACTTCAACCCTGCAACAGGAAGCTTCCCGTAAATTAGGTTTTTCGGTTGCCAGAACCATGCAGGTTGCCCAACGATTATACGAGGCGGGTAAGATTACCTACATGAGAACTGACTCGGTAAACTTATCAGAAACCGCTATAAATGCTGCAGCAGCCGAAATCAAATCGGCCTACGGCGAAAGATATCACCAGCCAAGGGTTTATAAAACCAAATCGGCAGGTGCACAAGAGGCTCACGAAGCCATCCGCCCAACTTATTTCGACAGACATACGGTTGATGGCGATATTTCAGAAAAACGTTTGTACGATCTAATCTGGAAACGTTCAATTGCCTCTCAAATGAGCGAAGCCTTATTCGAGAAAACCACAGCCCAAATTACCGCTTCAACCCGCAAAGAGCATTTAGTGGCTGAAGGTGAGGTGCTGAAATTTGATGGTTTCTTAAAAGTTTATCTCGAGTCAACCGACGATGAAGAAGGCGATGAAAAAGAAGGCGGCTCAATCTTACCTCCTTTAGCTAAGGGGCAGGAATTATTTTTAAAAGAAATGCAGGCAACTGAGCGTTATTCTCGTCCGCCGGCACGCTACACGGAGGCCAGTTTGGTTAAAAAATTAGAAGAACTGGGCATTGGCCGTCCGTCTACCTACGCACCAACCATTTCTACCGTACAAAACCGTGGTTATGTAGTAAAAGAAGACCGCGAAGGCAAGCAGCGTAAATTTACAGCCATTACTTTGGCCGATGGCAAGGTTAAAAAAGAAACCAAATCAGAAATAACGGGAGCCGAAAAATCGAAACTCTTCCCTACCGATATTGGTGAGGTAGTTAATGATTTCCTGGTTGAACATTTTAAAGGAATCGTCGATTTTAACTTTACCGCCAAAGTAGAAAAAGAATTTGATGAGATTGCACAAGGTTTGCAAGAGTGGACTAAAATGCTCCATTCTTTCTATAATCCTTTCCATACCGAAGTAGAAACTACTTTAGAAACTGCCGAACGTGCTACTGGCGAACGCTTGCTGGGACTTGATCCGGCTACAGGTAAAAACGTTTACACCAAAGTGGGTAAATTTGGTCCGCTGGTGCAAATTGGCGAGCTTGATGAAGAAGAAAAGCCCCGCTATGCCAGCTTAATGCGTAACCAATCGGTTGCTACCATTTCGCTTGACGATGCATTAGAATTATTTAAACTACCTTTCCAGCTACCCGATTTTGAAGGTAAAGAAGTAGTAATTGGTGTTGGCCGCTTCGGGCCCTATGTAAAATGGGGCGAGAGTTTTATTTCATTGCCTAAAAATGAAGAACCGCTGTCGGTAACCTACGAAAGAGCTGTTGAAATTATTCGCCAGAAAATGGACGACGATGCGCCTATTGCTTATTACGAAGGCCTGGGCGTTACCAAAGGAAAAGGGCGTTTTGGTCCGTTTATTAAATGGAACGACTTGTTTATCAATATCCCGGCTAAAGGTTACGATTTCGATAACCTTACACAGGCCGATATTGAAACCTTAATTGGCAAAAAAGTTGAAAAAGAAGCCAACAGGTACATTAAAACCTGGGATGCCGAGAAAATTTCGATCGAAAACGGCCGTTGGGGACCATTTATCCGTTTTGGCAAACTGATGCTGAAACTGAGAAACAACGAAGCCACCAAACAGAAATATACGGCCGAAGAACTGGCTGATATTGACCTGGAAGTGGTTAAAAAGATGATTGTAGAGCAGGTTCCGAACGCTTTCGAAACAAAAAAGAAAGCGCCGGCAAAGAAAAAAGCACCAGCTAAAAAAGCTGTAGCGAAGAAGAAATAAATCACGCCATCGCATAAATGGTTCACAAAATAGAATTGTCATCCTGAGCCTGTCGAAGGACATTAAAATAAGTGCTTCGACAGACTCAGCAGGACAGATTAAATTCAAATTTTAAAAGTTATACAATTAACCGATTAAACAATTTAAACAGTTACCCCCTTTGAAATCAGATTTACCAGAAAATACAGTTGAAGATATTGCCATGGCCGTTGTGCTGATGAGTGAAACGCCGGAAGTAAAAAACTGGACGGTTTACCTTGTTAACCTAAAAAATGAGCCCATTACCAATGTTCTGATTAGCTCTAAAGGTTATGGTGAAAAAGATGGAAAACAGGTAAAAACCTCTGTTTTAAGGCATTTTATTGGCGATATGGAAGCGCAGTCTTTTGCCGGTGTTGAAGCCATAGATCCCGAAGTTTTTGGCCTAACCAACGAATACTGGCTGAGCTATTACATTGACGGCACCATTTACGATAAGAAATTCATTTTCCTTCCCGAAAGCATTATCGATTCTAATTTGATTAAAATCCCACTGGTAAACCGCCCGGGGGTAATGATTAAATAAGTTGGGAGTTTGGAGTGGAGCGTTTGGAACTTCCAGATATGTAGCTTTAGCAATATCGCTACTTCTGCATCCAGAACTGAAAACTCCAAACTAATGGAAGTTTACAACCTTAGCTATATCGCTACTTCTGCATCCAGAACTGCAAACTCCAAACTAAACTAAGGTACCTTTACCGCTTGTCTGCCCAGTAACTTCCACCCTGCTTTTTCTTTGCTCCAAATCAGCAAAATATACAATTTCACATTTCCAGGTACATTTTTATCATTGGTTTTCGCGTTTAAAGTATGGCGTACCAATGCGGTTTTATTTTGAAGGATAACCGACTGATCGGTTAAATTTATATCTACAAAATCTGATTCACCAGAAAGTAAAGAGTGCAAAAACTCTTGCTTAGTCTGTATTTTCCCACTCGAATGGCCGTAGCTCAAATTTGGGAGGATTAATTTATCCAGCGCTGAACTATCTGGCGTAACCATCAGTTTGGTTAATTTCGTTACAGCTGCCTCAACTTCAGTTTTTTGTGCAAAAGAAAAATGTACGGTTCCTAAAATTAAAGCAGATAAAACAAATATTTTCTTGATCATAAGGGATTATTTTGGTTAACGGCTGTAAACTTATCCAAAACTGTGGAAAGGAACAAGTTAAGCACGCTAATTTTCAACATTATTCTATTTAACGTGAATTTTAGTTATTTTTCATTCAAATTACCTAAAATACCTATGGAAAATCCATCTAGTTACCGATCATCATCAAAAAAGAGATTAATCTTTGGCGGACTCCTCTTGGTTTCAATTGCCGCTATTCTTTTTGTATATTTTAACAAGAAGAAAAAAACAAACGAAGAAAACCAGGCTTACGCCAAATACATCGAGGCTTATACTTCGGGTACCATTTCGAAAAAAAGTTTTATCCGTGTGCACCTGGCCAATGCAGCAACCGGCATGCAGGATCTCGGCAAAGCCGATTCGCGCGAATTGTTCGATTTCTCTCCTTCTATTTCCGGAAAAGCCTATTGGATTGATCCGCAGACGATAGAATTCAGGCCAGATGAAAACCTCAAACCAGGCAAAAACTACGAAGCTACCTTTAAACTTTCAGAAGTTTCGGCTACTGAAAAAGGGCTCGAAGATTTCGACTTTGAGTTTAAAGTAATTACACCTGGTATCATGCTCTCTCAAAACGGGCTCGTTTCACAAAACAATACCGCGCTCGATTATATGAAGCTAACCGGTGAAGTAGCCACTGCCGACGTGGAAGAAACCAGTAAAATAGAAAAAACCATTGAGCTCGATTTCGACCAAAAATTAAAAGTAAAATGGCAGCACGATCCGGCAAAAAACACCTCTAAATTTACAATAGACAGCATTAAGAAAACCGGAAGCGACCAGACTTTAAAAATAGACTGGAATGGCGACGCCATTGATGCCGACCAAAAAGGGAGCGAAGAAATCAGGGTTCCGGCACTCAACAAATTCGAAATTCTCGACATTAAAGCCATTCAGGGTGAGGAAGATTATGCCCTGGTGCAATTTTCAGAGCCTATTGGTGTTGGGCAGGATTTAACCGGTATGATTACACTGGGGAATTTGAGCGATCTACGCTACACGATTGATGCCAGTCAGGTTAAGGTTTACGCTGCCGAAGAGCTTAAAGGTAACTATGCCTTAAATGCCAATGCCGGTATCGAAAACATCAATGGCAAAAAACTGGCCACAGGTAAAATGGCCAACCTCGTTTTTGAAGATAAGCTACCTGCAGTAACAATCTCCGGTGGTGGTTCTATTCTACCCAATTCAGGCAAACTGGTCTTACCTTTCGAAGCCATTAACCTGAAAGCAGTTGATGTAACTGTAATTAAGATTTACGAAAACAATATTCCGCAGTTCTTCCAGACAAACAGTTATAAAGATGGCAACGAGTTGCGCAGGGTGGCCAAGCCCATTTTACAGAAAACCGTGCGTTTAGATGAGGATAAAGCGCTTAATCTGCACAAAAAGAACCGTTTTACGCTCGATCTGGACAAGATGATCCGCACGGAGCCTGGTGCGATGTACCGCGTTACCATTGCGTTCAGGCAGGAATACAATGCTTATAACTGTAAAGCTGGCGAAGAAAAAGCTGATGAAGGCGAAGATGGCGCCGAATATGGAGATTACGAAGGTTATGGTGAAAAAATTGATGAAGACGACGATTTCTGGTCGCGCTACAACAACTATTACCCTTCAAATTACAGATGGAACGATAAGGACAATCCTTGTACCCCATCTTTCTACACCAATCAGCGCTGGGCCAGCAGAAACTTAATTGCCTCGAACATTGGTTTAGTTGCCAAACGCGGTAATGATAATTCGATGCTGGTAGTGGCTACCGATTTATTAACTGCCAAACCATTGAGTGGCGTAAATCTGGAGCTGATGGATTACCAGAAACAGATTATTTTCACCACCAAAACGGATGGTGATGGTTTGGCCAGGTTTGATTTAAAACGCCAGCCATTTTTACTGATTGCAAAAAATGGTTCAGAACGTGGTTATTTAAAGCTCGATGATGGCAGTTCGCTGCCATTAAGCCGTTTCGACGTAGGTGGCGATGTGGTGCAAAGCGGCTTAAAGGGTTTTATTTATGGCGAGCGAGGTGTTTGGCGTCCGGGCGACAGCTTATTTGTTTCCTTTGTGCTCGAAGATAAACTCAAGAAACTTCCGGCAAATTATCCGGTAACGATGGAGTTTTATAATCCAAAAGGCCAGTTGTATAAACGCCTGATTAATGGCAAACCACTTAACGGTTTCTATACGTTTAAGACTGCAACTGATAATACAGCTCCAACAGGTAACTGGATGGCCAAAGTAAAAGCCGGCGGAGCTACTTTCACCAAAACACTTAAAATTGAGACGGTTATGCCTAACCGCCTTAAAATCGATTTCAATGTTGGTAACAGACCTTATTTAACCAGTGGTACTTCTGCCGCTACCCTATCGGCCAAATGGCTCTTTGGCGCTGTAGCCCAAAACCTGAAAGCCAAGGTAGATGTGAATTTAAATACCACCGAAACCAAGTTTAAAGGTTTTGAAGGTTTTAGTTTTGATAATCCAACTGTAAATTTCGAGTCGCAGGTTAAAACCATCTTTGAAGGTACTTTAAATCAAAATGGTTCGGCACAGGTAAATACCAATCTGAATGAGAACAATACTGCACCAGGAGTATTGCGGGCAAATTTCACCACCAAGGTTTTCGAGCCCGGAGGTAACTTCAGTATCGATAATTTTAGTATCCCTTACCATGTGTACAGCAGTTATCTGGGTATACGTCCGGCAAAAGGCGACCGTTTAAGTGGCATGCTGGTTACCGGGCAGGATCATAAGATCGAAATTGTAAATGTAAATACCGATGGCAAGCTGTTGAGTGGCAGCAAGACCGTTCAGGTTGAATTGTATAAAACGCAATGGCGCTGGTGGTGGGAACAAGATGATCAGTATACTTATGCTAATTTTACCCAAAACCAATATAATAAACTTGTAGAAAGCCATCAGGTTAACCTTACCAACGGTAAAGGAAGCTGGAATTTACGCGTTAATGAACCCGAATGGGGCCGTTACCTCATCCTGGTACGCGATATCAATGGCGGCCATGTAACCGGCAAATCTGTTTACGTAGATTGGCCGGGCTGGGCGCAGCGTGAGCAAGGAAGCAATCCGACCGAAGCTTCGATGCTCTCTTTCACAGCCAATAAAGAGAAATTTACAGTAGGCGAAGACATTACACTCACCATTCCAACAGGAAAAGATGGCCGGGCATTAATCTCTATCGAAAATGGCAGCCGTGTGCTTAAAACTTTCTGGGTTGATACCAAAGCCGGACAAACACAGTTTAAGTTCAAGGCCGAAAAAGAAATGGCGCCAAATGTTTTTGCCAACATTACACTCTTACAACCGCATGCTCAAACGGTAAATGATCTACCAATCCGAATGTATGGAGCTATTCCGCTATCGGTAGAAGATCCGCAAACCATTTTAAAACCCACCATAAAAATGGCCGATAAAATTAAACCGGAGACTGAAAATACCATTACCGTAGGCGAACAGAACGGCAAGGCCATGACTTATACCATTGCTTTGGTTGATGAAGGTTTGCTCGATCTTACCCGTTTTAAAACACCTGATCCGCACAGCGCTTTCTATGCACGCGAAGGTTTGGGGGTTAAAACCTGGGATCTATTTGATTATGTATTGGGTGCCTGGGGCGGAAATTTAGAACGGATTTTAAGCATTGGTGGTGATGGAAGCATCAATAAAAACCTCAATCCTGCTAAAGCAAACCGTTTTAAGGCTGTTGTTAAATTTATGGGGCCATTTACCATTGGCAAAGGCGAAAGCAAAACCCACAAATTTAAACTACCACAATACATTGGCTCAGTGAGGGCAATGGTGGTGGCTGGTCAGGATGCTGCTTATGGCTTTGCCGAGAAAGCGGTACAGGTTAAAAAACCTTTAATGGTATTGGCTACCTTACCGCGGGTAATTGGTCCGGGCGAAACTTTTACACTTCCGGTAACGGTTTTTGCTACCGAAGCCAACCTTAAAAATGTTTCAGTACAGTTGCAGGCCAGTAATTTAGTGGTTCAGGGCAACAACAAGCAACAGCTGTACTACAAACAAACGGGCGAGCAAATGGCTTATTTTGAAGTAAAAGCACCAAATAATGTGGGCATTGCTAAAGTTAAGGTAATTGCAACCAGTGGTGGCGAACGTACCGATTACGATGTGGAAATGGACATCAGAAATCCGAATCCTTACGTTACCAATGTCGTATCGGCAACCGTTCAACCGCATACCAAATGGGCGGTAAATTATCAACCTATCGGAATGGTGGGGACCAATTCGGGTGCACTCGAAGTTTCATCGATCCCGGCCATTAACCTTAGCAAACGATTGGGTTACCTGATCCAGTATCCGCACGGTTGTGTCGAACAGACTACTTCGGGCATTTTTCCGCAATTGTACCTCGACAGGCTCAGCGCACTTAATGAGCAGCAAAAAGCAGCTACAGAGAAAAATATTAAAGCTGGTATTAACAGACTTAAAGGTTTCCAGACTACCGAAGGTGGCTTATCTTACTGGCCGGGCGAAGGCAGTGCCGATGAATGGGGAAGTAATTATGCCGGTCACTTTTTAGTTGAAGCCCAAAACGCAGGTTATACCCTTCCGGTTGGCCTGTTAGATGATCTTTTACGTTACCAAAAATCGAAAGCCGCAAACTGGGCACCAAACAGCAATAACTTTTATGGCGGCGACTTATCGCAAGCTTACCGCTTATATATGCTGGCCCTGGCCAAAAAACCTGAAATGGCGGCCATGAACCGTTTAAAAGCCTTTGAGTACTTATCGGTAGCAGCTAAATGGCGCTTGGCAGCAGCTTATAAACTGGCCGGACAAAATGAGGTAGCCCAAAATATGATCAGAGGTTTAGATACTTCAATTGAAGCTTATAAGCAATTAGGTGGCACTTATGGTTCAGATGTCCGTGATCAGGCCATGATTTTAGAAACACTTACCCTACTCGGACAAAAAGCCAAAGCAGCCGGTTTATTGCAACCTTTAGCGGCTAAACTAGGCGAAAATACCTGGTACAGTACGCAAACCACCGCCTACAGCTTATTGGCCATTGCCAAATTCTGCGGCACCAATCAATCGGCCAATAAATTGCAATATCAATATGTACTGGATGGAAAATCGGCCCCGGTTAACAGCAACCAATACATTAACAGTACACCGGTAAACTTTAAAGGCAGCACAGCATCAGTTACCAATAATGGCAATAATGTGCTGTTTGTGCGTTTGGTTTTAGCGGGTCAGCCTGTTGCCGGACAGAATAATTTTCTGCCCAACCGATCTGATGTGCTGGATATGAATGTAATATACAAGCGCTTAAACGGAACGGTAATCGATCCGACTACGATCAAACAAGGCACAGATTTTTATGCAGAAGTTACGGTTAAAAATCCGGGGCGAATGGGCTTATATGAGCAAATGGCCTTAACACAGATTTTCCCTTCGGGATGGGAAATCATCAATACCAGATTAAATGATAATCAGAGTATGCTGGCCTCCTCTCCTTTTACCTATCAGGATATTCGAGACGACCGCGTTTTCACCTATTTTAATATTAGAGAAGGCGAAAGTTTGGTTTATAAGGTATTACTGAATGCTTCATATTTGGGCAAATATTATCTGTCGGCAGTTCAATGCGAAGCCATGTACAATAATGATATTTCGGCAACACAGCCTGGTAAATGGGTGCAGGTGGTAAAATAGAAAACACTATTGGTCGATGTCTCACCAAATGAAAAGGATAGTAAACGCTGGTTGGTGAAGACACCAACCAGTAGATAATTAAAAAAAGATAACCTCAAATGAAAATTAAAATCACAATTCTGGTTTTTCTTATTCCATTTTGTGCAATTGCACAAAAAACCGGAATTGTATCAGACGTTAATTACCAAATGGGTTACGTTTATCTTAAGGGAGCCTTTAAAACAAAAGTTCTTGCCGAAAACGACCTAAATTTTAATCTGTTAACTTATTTAACAACTTATTTAAATAAAAAAAACATTGAGAATAAGCAATTTGAAAACTTCGATTTTAATGAGCTTGAATATTTTCCACAACGGTATAAATACAAAAAAATGGTTGCTTATGCTGAAGATTTCTGCATTAAAAATAACCTGGATCAAATTATAATCATTAGAAAGAAGAATGCCTATACCCTAACAGATCCTATGCAAATGTTTGATGGTTTCAATCACGATTTTGGCATTGCAACATTGAGTATGTATGATAAACGACCAATTTTGTTCTATAATTTTTCGCTAATCAAGTATTTAAAAGGAAGCAATGATTTTAAAATACTTCTGTCTCCAAGCTATAAAAATCACAAATTCGATGATGTGATTCTGGATAAAGAAAATTACAAACTAGCAAACGATAAGGTCTTAATGTATTTCCAACCTGTTTTTGAAACGATATTAAATAATGGTCTTGATAAATGATTGATACCAATCGATGACCCGTAACAACAAATTAGCCTTTACTTATTTAATAACAACACTTAAACTATCGGTTGGTGTCCGCACCGACCGGCAAATAAAAACTGGATTTATGGCACACCAACCAGTACACTCAAAAAACCAATGAACAAAATACCAAAAGCATTCCTGATTTCCGATTTTTTGTGTGTGGTGCTGCTTTTGGTATTTCTTTTTTCCCTACCGGCAAAGCTTTTTAAAACGCCTACCTCTTATGTTATCGAAGCCCGCAATGGTAATTTACTAAGTGCAGCAATAGCCAGCGATGGGCAATGGCGTTTTCCGGTTGCCGACTCGGTACCGGTAAAATTTAAAGATTGTATTATCGCCTTCGAGGATAAGAGATTCTATCATCATTTTGGCGTCGATCTTTTGGCCATGGGCAGGGCCATGAAACAAAATTTAAGGGCTAAAAGTGTGGTAAGTGGTGGCAGTACGCTCAGCATGCAGGTAATCCGACTTTCGCGTAAGCAAGATCGAACCATCTGGCAAAAATTGCTGGAAGTGATACTGGCTATCCGACTGGAAATTAAATACAATAAAGATGAAATCATTGGCCTGTATGCCGCCAATGCCCCTTTTGGGAGTAACGTGGTAGGCTTGGAAGCTGCCAGCTGGCGCTATTATGGTCGCGATGCCAAAACGCTTTCATGGGGCGAAACGGCTACGCTTGCAGTGTTACCCAATAGTCCTTCGCTGGTGCATCCGGGTAAAAATTCCGAAAAACTGATCAAAAAAAGAAACGATTTATTAGATAAACTGGTCAAATTGAAATATATCGACCAAACTACCGCTAATTTATCCAAACTAGAACCTGTTCCAGGCAAACCTTTACCCCTGCCGCAAAATGCACCACATTTGTTAAATCGCTTTAAGGCAGAGCAGAAAAACCTCGATGTAAATTCGACCAGAATTACTTCAACCTTAGATGAAAATATCCAGATCAAGGTAAACGCGATCTTAAAACGGTACAATAACCGCTACCGGGCAAACGACATTAACAATATTTCAGCGTTGATTTTAGACGTTAGGTCCCGCCAGGTAGTGAGTTACGTGGGTAACATTTATCAACCTGAAAATACCGATCTGCAAAGCCATGTAGATATGATAAAGGCTTTACGCAGTCCAGGGAGCACTTTGAAACCGCTTTTGTATGCCAGTATGATGAATGATGGCTTTATCCTACCGCACACTTTGATTGCCGATATCCCGACACAAATTGCAGGTTATTCGCCGCAAAATTACGATTTAGGTTACGATGGCGCCATCGCTGCTGATAAAGCTTTAAGCCGTTCGCTCAACATTCCGGCTGTAAAAATGCTGCAACAATATAAGTATGAACGTTTTTACGATAAGCTCAAAAAAATCGGGATCAGTACGCTTAATCAACCGGCAGATCATTACGGTTTATCGCTCATTTTAGGTGGCAGCGAAGTAACCATGTGGGATCTGGCCAACACCTACATGGGTATGGCGCGCACTTTAAACCATTTTAATACCTACAAAGGGTTGTACAATCCTAATGATTACCTTCAGGCCAGCTATCTTAAAGACAATAAAAAAGATGAAACCGATCTTCAGCGCAATTCATTTTTAGATCATGGAGCTATCTGGGCCACTTTTAATGCCATGGAAGAAGTAATGCGGCCCGGTGATGAGGGTTTATGGGAGCAATTTTCATCTTCGCAACGCATAGCCTGGAAAACCGGTACCAGTTTTGGTTTCCGCGATGCCTGGGCAGTGGGTTTAACCCCCAATTATGTGGTTTGTGTTTGGGTTGGCAATGCCGATGGCGAAGGTCGCCCGGGATTGGTAGGAATTGAAGCTGCCGCCCCTGTAATGTTCGATATTTTCAGGCTGTTACCCAACGGAAAATGGTTCGAAACACCTGCAACCAAATTAAAAAAACTCAAAATCTGCAGGCAAAGTGGCTACAAAGCTGGCGAATATTGCGAAAACGTGGTAGAAGAACTGGTACCTCCAGCAGGCGAAAAAACAGCTGTTTGCCCATATCATAAACTAATCCATCTCGATAAAACGGGCGCTTACCGGGTAACCGATTTATGCGAAAGTGTAACCCAGATGCAGCACAAGAGCTGGTTTATTTTACCACCAGCAATGGAATACTATTATAAAATCAAAAACAGCGATTACAAAGACCTGCCCCCATTTAAAAGTGGCTGCGACGTTTCGGGCGGAAACAGTGTGATGGAACTCATCTATCCTAAAAACAACGCCACAGTGTACATCCCACTTGAACTCGATGGTACGCGTGGAAAAATTGTACTCAACGCTGCGCACAGAAACCCACACGCCAAAATATACTGGCATCTTGATAACGAATACGTAACCACTACAACCAATTTCCACCAGTTGGCCATTAATCCGCCACCGGGAAAACACACCTTAACTTTGGTTGATGAAAGCGGCGAAAGACTGGTGCAGGTATTTACTGTTTTAGATAAGGAAAAAGGTAAATCACCTTAAACTTTAGATTGGTAAGACCAAAAGCGACACAAAAACATAACAAACTGATATTAAAAAAGTTATACACTTTTTCAACACTATTAGCTATATTTATATAAGCGGCGCGAGCCCCCGAAACCAACCATTCAAGTATAGCTATTTAGTGTAAACCTAAACCAATTTTGTTATGACCAGTAAATCCGGTTTTACCAAAATGGACATCTCTGAATTTGAAACCTGGATTTCAAATTTAAGGGTCGCCAGAACCATTTTGTATGTTCAGGAGCACCACACCTGGAGCCCCTCTTATGTAAATTTTAAAGGCAACAATCATTTCGACTTACAGCAGGGCATGAAAAGTTATCATGTAAGTCACAACGGCTGGAAAGATATTGGCCAGCATTTTACCACTTTTCCGGATGGAAGCATTTTAACCGGCCGAAGTCTGGAGGATACACCTGCCTGCATTCTGGGTTTTAATTCGAATGCGATATGTATAGAAAATCTCGGAAATTTTGATGCGGGCAAGGACACGATGACCGCTGAGCACCAAAATACGATTATTAAGTTAACCGCAGCCCTATGCAAAAAATTCGGTATTGCGGTTAATAGTGATAAAGTAGTTTATCACCACTGGTTTAACCTGATTACCGGTGTTCGGAACAATGGTACCGGCAACAACAAAACCTGCCCCGGCACCAACTTTTTTGGTGGGAATATGGTTGCAGATTGCAATCAAAATTTCTTACCGCTGGTTAGTGCCGCCTTAAATGGCGCAGTACCACAGCCTGCGCAAAACGTAATTAAATATGTAGCGGTTACAGCCGATAGCTTGAACATCAGGGAGGATGCAAACGCCCAGAGTAAAAAAGTAAGTAGCGTAGCACCAGCAACTTTAGGGGCAGTTCTGCGGGTTTATGAAGAAAAAAACGGCTGGTATAAAATTTCCGGATCGCAACAGCATTGGGTAAATGGCAGTTACACCAAAACTGTAACCAGGGCCACAGTAAATGCAAGTACTTTGAATGTGAGAAGCGGTCCCGGCACTAATTTCCCTAAGGTTTCGGCATTAGCTCAAAATCAGGAGGTTTTTATTGTTGAAGAAAGTAATGGCTGGAGTAAAATCAGTTCGGACAATAAATGGGTGAAGAAAGAATTTTTAACTTAATTTGAAACGCTCCATAAACGGATTGTTTATAAAGCAAGGTTTTAATCTTCCATATTTATCCGGTTACGATATTATTCAAAGGCTGGTTGGCTATTTGGCGCTCTCCTTGTGCAATATTACCCTTAACAAAATTAAACAATTGCGTTTTATCTGATAAAGCCAGCGTTAAGCCATTCATATTATCGGCATCAACGTCACGCCAAACCGTCGCAGCCCCCAGGCTGGCATTTAAAACAGTGTTTCTAATGTGTGCAACATCGGCATTTAGCTCGTTCCTTAATTCGGACTCAACAATTTGTTGTGCTGCCCTACGGGTTGGTGCCATACTTAATCTCGGCCTCGTACGGGCAACAAAATTTGCGGTGTGCGGAGTAGAACCGTAAGTACGGCTTACACCAAAATTATGCCTGTTACTGTGCAGATTAATGACATAGGCGCCGCTGCAATGGCTTCCATTGGTTAAATTAAAAATCGGATTTCCTGCCAGAAAAACCCTTTGTCCTGTTGCGCCAAAAACCATTCCCGAGGCTTCGACTAAAGTAGCACACTGTGGTTGATGATCTGGCGTAACACTATCGTAAGTAGGCGTTGGTACACCAGTATAAGTACCAACAGCTCCTTCATACAGGTATTTCTGCCTGGCATCGGCCAATGTTGCTGTACCCATAATTTGCCGCAGAATTTCCATCAGCTCGGTTTCTTTAATTAACAGCTGCTGATAATTTGGGTTTTGCTCAATTAAATTTTCGTTTGATGGATCGTCAGAAAGTGCTTTAACAGCATTGAGTAAGGTTACAATATGGCTATCATAAAGTGCCCTGGCATTATCGGCTAATTGTTTTTTAGCCGCACCCGGACCAGTAGTTTCACCAGCATATTGCGCTTGTAATTGGGTAATCAGTAAACTTGCCGGACGCGGATTGGCACTGGCCACATAAAGCTGGGCATTTCTGCCTTCGCCCTGATAATACATTTCGTGATGTTCTCCATCTGCTGCCACAAAAGGTCTTCGCCGGTTCCACCAGCCCCTAATAGCATCTACAACTGCCCTTCCTGCATTCATTATGGCTCCACCAACCCTGATAGCCTGATCGATCACCCACAGAATTCCGTTATCGATCCGTACTTTTACCGCAGTCAAAATTTCCTGCATCCTTGTCGCTATTCTGCCGAAACCAAATTGGTTGGCCAGGAATCCGATCATAATGGGGAGTGAGTTAGCCAAAATTCCTTCTAAGAAATTGGCAGCCCCGGCAATATTTCCGCGGGCCACATCAGCAAGCATGGTAACATACTGATTGATGATGCGCAGTATAGGCACAAAATATTCTGTAAAACTCTGAATAGCCCTGTAAACCGCCAAAATACTGTTCACAACCGGCATAATACCCGAAATATCGAGCATACTCAACAGCCAGGCGGTTGCCTGCGCCATAATTCGTTCGTTAATAAAGGTTACAATGTTATTAATTACCGTATCCCATAAATTACTGAGTTGTTCCTGAATTCGCTCCCATATTGCAGCTGGTCCACGCTCTACCACATCAGCAACAAAACTCCAGGCACCGGTAGCCATATCAAGCATACCGCGTAATCTTTGTGCCCTTTCTTCGCCAATTCTGGTAGCCAGCAGATTAAAAATATTGTCGACAGTAATGCCTAAAATCTGGAGGATGAAACTAAAAATTGAGCCAAATGAAAAATCAGTAGGTGGCGTAATACCCAAAGCCTGCATTTCGGCGGTTAGCCAATTGACTACACCTGATAGTAAATGCGTGCCGATATTACCAAAAAACTGAGTAAATCCTTGTTGTAAACCACTCAACAAATTAATGAAGAAACCAACCGGGTTGCCCAAAATATCGACAACTGCCTGCGATGCATTGGCCAATATGGAAACAACCAGTTCGGGCGGTATACCTACCAGGCTCAGCAATTCCCTGAAGAATGTCCACATAGCACCCGGCAAGTTGCCATCTACAAAAACCTGGTACAAAATGGTCATCACAATTTGTTGTGCCCTGGCCCACACATCGCCAATAGCCATAATCTGGTTAAACAGTGGAATTCTGCTCAGGATTTGCTCAATAAGGAAGTCTTTTATCGGTGTTCGGATACATTCAGGGATGAGCATAAAAGGTCCCAGAATAAAATCTCCGGCTCGTCCTGCCAAATCACTCAATGTATCGACTATTCTTTGCAACGCATTTAATATGGGCTGGATAAAACTTGCCAGATACCCTAAACCACTGCTTGCCATGTTAAACAGATCGACCACCCCGGTTTGTACCCAGGTGCTTAAACTTAATGCCGTATCATTTACCCATGCAATTGCTGGCGCTGCCACTGCAAATATCGAACTTGAAGCAACTGAATTATAGAAACCTGTAATTTGACCTACAAAACCGCCCACACTTTCGGCAACCCACAAACCTGCGTTACTAATGCCCTGCTGCACTTCGACAATTTTGGTTTGCACTGCCGGCAAAATCGTATCACGAAGTGAGGCCTGCTGTGCCCGTGCCGCAACTCCCGATCCATCATCGCCCATTGCGGTAGCCATTCCGTTAACACCGGCAGCAAAATTAGATACGGTATCGCGCAGGTTCATGATGGCATTGAGCGGCAAAATATCCATTACCCGCGTTGCAATTTGCTGAACAGGCTCAATTACAGGCCTGATCGTTTCCTGAATAGAAGTCCAGGCTTCCTCAGCTTTTCCGGTGATCCACTGGATAACACCATTTGAATTTTCGGCACCCGAACTGTCTGTACCAAATCCCAGTGTCGATTTTACCCAATCCCAGGCCATTGAACCATATTCGCGTACTGGCGATGTCCAATCCCAAATCCGTTGCCCGATATCCTGCATCCAGGCCCATACATCGGCCGCTGTTTGCCCGAGCCAATCAACCACCGGTGCACCAAACGAAGTCCACAAACCGGAGAAAAACTCCCCAATAGGCCGTACAAAATCGGTTAAACCTGCCCATGCATCGGTAGCTAGGGTAGTAATAACCTCTTTGAGTTCGTTAACAGCAGCCAGCAGCGGTGCACAATCGCCGGCAATTAAGGCCTGCATAATGGCCGAAACCCGCTGGTACAGCATCGAGAATACGGCTATTAAATTGGTAACGAAACTACCTACAGCAGGAAAGCGGTCAAATAACCTGTTCAGCCCGGCCATCAGTTTTTCGCGCAGGAAGCCTAAAATACCTTTACTACTAATTTCCCTAAGCACCTGTACAAATTCGGCAGGCGCAATGGTTTCTACAATTTCCCAGGCACTATCGGCCAGCCACTCGCCTAACGACCAGCGTTGCACCTGCTCCTCATTGCAGGCACAGCGATTGATTTGCTCAGGTTCTTTTACTACCCGCAAAATTTCCTTGCGTTCTTCCTTCCGCTTTATTTTTTCAGGTTCTGCTTTCCGCTGTAATTTTTTATCCTTCTCCTTTGTTTTTCGCTTCACACTTCCGCCCTGCTGGATGGTATGCGTAAGCTCGTGGGCCAAAAGGAATTTCCCACCGGAGGAATTTGGATTGTACTCGCCCTGGTTGAAATAAATGTTATTGCCAACTGTAAATGCCCTGGCATTTACGTGAGCGGTCATCTTTGCTGCGTGTGTATTATCGTGAATGCGTACGCCAGAAAAATCGGCGCCCATTTTACCGCCTAAATCTGCACTTATATGCCGTGGCAGACTTGTGCCACCCCCTTTGGTTGCTGCTATTCCGGATTGAACGCTGGCCGGTGCAGTTCCACCTGCTGCAAAACCACTGCCAGCCTTTGCTTGTAATACCCCGGGTTGATCTATTTCCTTTAATTCTTCTTCTTTACGCGCTATTTTTTCTTTTTGGTCACAGCCAGAACATTTGCGTTGTACTTTCATTTCAGGTGCGGTTCGGCTTGCTCCCGCCATGGCAAAACCTGCACTGGCCGGCATCCGCATTACCCGTTCTGCAACCTGATCAGCTTCTTTTTCCTGTGGATCGTTTACAGCACCAACTTTTAGCTTAGCCTGGATACAGCCTGTTCCGGGCCTGTTGTGTGTAACAGACTTCGGTTGAGAATTGCTATATGCCAGTACGCTGCCCATGTTTATAATGTTCTGCCTGATTTTTTAAGTTCGCGTTTTATCCCTTCAACAATATCTCTTTGCCTGATTTCTTTTCCACCGGCTTTGAGCATTTGCATGGTGGCATATTGTACCACATTGATAATGACACCGCCGGTGAGCTCGAATTTTTGAGCAATATCATTGAGATTTACCTTCGCTTCGAGCTGAATCAAAGGCGAAAAGCCCTGCTCCCAAAGTAAAGCCCGCTGACTGGCCTGTGGCATCGGAAATTCGATAACGGATTGAAAACGGCGTAAAAATGCCTGATCGATATTCTGTTTAAAATTACTGGCCAGGATTACCAATCCGTTGTGGTCTTCAATCCTTTGCAGCAAATAACTGGTTTCCTGATTGGCATACTTATCGCGTGCATCGCTAACGTTAGTCCGCTTACCAAAGAGGGCATCCGCTTCATCAAAAAACAATATCCAGCCCTGATTTTCTGCAGCATCGAACACTTTGGACAGGTTTCTGCCAGTTTCGCCAATATATTTACTCACTACCCGGCTTAAATCAATCCGGTAAACAGGTAAATTGTGTTTTTTGCCTAATACTGCTGCTGCGAGTGATTTTCCGGTGCCTGGCTGACCATAAAAGAGCGTGCGGAAACCGGGTTTTATTTTATGTCTGAGCCCGAGATCGTTCATCATGGTTTTATTATGCTGCAGCCACGAATCAAGCAGTTCCAAATGCTCGCAGGTATGCTCAGGCAACACCAAATCTTCGTATTGCATATTGGTTTCGATAAGATGTGCCGGAAAGTCGGCCGAAAACCGCGGTTTACTTCTTTCACCTGTAGTAAATTCTTCGAACCAGTTTTTATTGATGTGTAATGGAATGCTCGAAATGGGTTCGCCGGGTGGCAAGGGCTCATATTCCAGTACATTGAGTGCAAAGAGTGGATTTCGGGCATCAAACAGTTTTAACAGATCGAAACGCAGCATTAAGTTATCGGCAGCCAGCAAAAACAAAAACGTTTCGGCTGTAGGCAAAAAACCACTGAACACATTGCCTTTTCTACCTCCAAACTCGGTGAAGATCTGGCCGGTTTGCGGATTCTGTACCAAAAATATATCCAGGCATTGCGGCTTGATCTGGGTTACCATGGCCAGAAAAAGCAAAAAACGATCAGCAAATCCAAGCTGATGCTGTACCAGAAAACGGCCATAACTGGAATTGGACTGGCTTAAATCGGGCGGCTGAACGTCGAAAATACTGGTGCTTTCAGCCACACTCCCTGCATTGATGGCACTACGGAGCTGCAACACCTTTTCAAACCAGTTTAATTCGGCCAAAAGTGCATCGGCATTTGCCTTTAATGTGCTGTTTACCAGTTCAGACTGATCAAATAATTGTTCCATGGTAAGCGTATTATGGATAAAGGCCAGGGTATGGTATCCAGTAAAACATCAAATCCTTTTCTTTCTACATGTACATGATAGTTGTTTGTGCGAAAAATTAAGCTGCCATCCCGTTTCAAAAAAGTTTCGGTCAGACCTTGTACGGTTGTTGAACCTAGTTTGGTCCAATGTTGAATGGCCATACTTTTCAGGGTATCGCTCCAGCCAAGTTCTTCATCGGTAAAACTTATTTCGTTAAACAAAATGATGGTTTCTGGCGCTATACCACACAATATCTTATTTAATGCCAGGGCGCACTCATCTTCCGGCATTTCGTTATAAACTAAATAATGGAGGTATACGACAGCTTTGTGCAAACTGATTTCATCCTTAAATTCCTTTCCGTTTAACAATTGCAGGGAGTTAAACAGGTTTTTGAAATAAGGATAAAGCAAAACCAGACCTGCATTTTCAATTAATATGGATGCTTCCTGATTTACCCCATCAACGCGTTGCGGATTTATTTTTTCTTCTACCGGATTAACAGCAGGTTTCGAAGCAACAACAGGTTCTTGTTTTTGCCGGGTAATTGCAGTGTATAATTTGTTGAGCCGCAAAACCAACTCTGCCTCAGTTTGCCTGCTTTCCACTTCTGTTCGGGTTAATGTCAAAGCCTCGAGTACTATTGTTCTTAAAACAGGCTGCTGCTCAACCAAAGTAAAGAGCCACAAGCCAAAATCTGTGTGGTCTGACTCGCTTTCACCTACTGCTAACCGGCTAAACCAATATTCAACTATTAATTTAAATAATTTATCGTTTATATTTGGTTCTAAGCATTTTAAAATATTAAAATCGGTTATAAACTGGTGAATCTGATAGAAAAACATTTTCCTACCTACCAACTGAATTAAGCGCCTGTAAGTGGCAGTCTGATGTTTTACAGCATTTACAAACTGAGCAAATATTCCGGCATCAGCATTTAAAAGTTGTAACAGTAGAGGCGCTGGTTTAAACGAAGTCGTAGTGGCCAGCCACCAGGGTTTTAATCCGGTTTCACAGTAAAATGCCAGTGCTTCGTAACCGTTTGCTCCGGCCAGGTATCCCGCTGAAACTGCATTAACCGATCCGGAATCGGGCGCGTTTACTTTAAGATGTGTAAGAAAGTCGATGAGTTTTTCGTCCTTTACCAAAACCGCATTAACCTCTTGTTGATGGTGCGTACGCAGATAACGGTAAACCTGAATAGTAAGCTGTTCTTCAATGTCTTGCGCAAGTGTATTTAAACTTAAACTACCGATATCGATATTTAGCTGATCGATGCGAATGGTATGGTTAAGGGCAAATTCATCAAAGATATTTTCAAGCACCTGGGGCAGCCTCGTTTTGCAAAAATGGCTGATTTCGGCCTGCACCCGCTCCCAATCCTGTTGACTGGCAACAGTAAGCAACATTTTTTGCGATTGGATGAGGTGCTGGTTCATATGGCTTTATCCTAAACTGAAATTCAAAACCACATCTTCATTAACAATTTCAATTTCGCCTTTTCCTCCTCCGTGAGGAGTAATACCTTCCATCACCACGAAATATTTGCCTGGGTTAAGATTGAAACTGTATTTATTGCCGGTAAAGGTATTTTGTTGAATAACTGCACCAGTTGCATCGTTTACCGACACTTTAAACTGTTTGGCATAGGCTACATTGCCACTCAGTTCGTAGGTATCCTGCCCGATTCTGCCAATACCAATAAAGAAAGTAATTTTATCAGTTCCTACTTCTTCGCCGGTTTCATTTTCGATTATCGCATATTCAATTTCATCGGTAGCCACGATTGATTTCATAGCCCTGGCATTTTTGGCTACCCGATCGGTATCCAGCGTATAAACCAAAATCTGTTTCTTTAACGCAGGTTTTGGTTCGTAAACCTCATCTTCGAAGCTTATTTTACCTAATTCAGGCTCGCTCTTTACGATAACACTGTACTCGCCCGGGTGATAGAGATTATTGAGCACCTGTATCTTTGCCGAATTGATGCGGCTGGGATTATACACCACAAAACGCGAAATGGGCGCAACCAATGGTGTAAGTTCTTTATTCCGGTAATCATTGGCATTACACTCGCAACAAGCATCGTCATCGTAGACGGTAAAATCGGCGATTACATTGTTTGCAATATTTTCAAGCCCCTGGTTCCCTATTTTTTCACTTAACTCCCTAAAATGCTGGTTAAACTTAGCTTCGAAATCACTTAAATATTTACGCTCCTTTTCACCCTCTCCTGTGTATATAATTTCTTCCAGTTCTTCCTCAATTACGATTTTCTTAGCGAGCATTTTAACCTGAGCTTCGTATTCTTTTAAGGCCTCAGCTTCTTCTTTTTTGGCCTTCTCTATTTCTTCAGTATGTATTTTCCGTCTTTCAGCGAGTTCGGTTTCGGCATTTTTATTCAGCTCTTTAATTTCTTTGGCTTTATCACCCTCGCTGCTTTTACGCATCAATACAATCCTTTCCTTATATTCTTTTTCAAGTGCTTCGGCTTTAGCACCATCGGTAGGTTTCAGTGCTTTGCGTTTTACTTCCAGTTCGCTTTTAATGGCCGATTCTTCTTTCCTGATCTCGCCAGCGCTACGCACTTCGCGTTTATCAATTTCAGCCAGCTTAATTTCAAGCCCTTCGCGCAGTTGAAGTTCCATTTGGTTAAGTTCTTTTTCCTGCTCAACTATGCGCGCTTGTATGTCCGAAGACCTGGCTTCGTAAGTAGCTTTCAAAGCTTGTTCAGCTACCTTATACTCAGGGCTTTCGGCCTTTTTAGCTTTTGCCCTTGCCGCCTGCGGAGCTCTTTCTATCGTTTGATACTCCAGTTCTTTACCGGTATGGTACAGCAATAGCAGCATATTGCCCTTATTTACCCCTGCCAGGTGTTCTACAGCCCCCGAGTTACGGATATAATCGAAAAACGAAAGGTTATTACGCAGGCTTTTGTTCCTTTGCAGTCTGATATCGGTTAAAGTGCCTACTGTAATGTAAGGCCTGATCATGAGCACATTAATTACCCGGTGCAATATAGTAGCAGCCATAAGGTAAGGCAGCAACTCTACGTTACCATCCCTATTGATGATACGCACGAGCAGTTTCATCCCGTTTACGTATGTGGTTATTAGGTCGGTGTAGGCCGATTTAAAGCGTTTCTCGTCAAAATCAGTAAATTCTAAAACGAGTGTCGCAATCAACTCCTCAAGATTATCATTAAAGCGTGCTACCAAACGCAGTGCATCGCGTTGCAGTTCATCGGCAGTGATTTCCAGGCGGCCTCTGCTATTGTTTATTTTTGAATAGTTGGCCTGGTTGATGCGTTCGCCCACCATACCGGCTTTCATAAAAACCTTATTCAGATTGCCAAAAGTGGTTGTTTTTTCTGTAGTAGCACCTGCATCGGTAAAACTTTCCTTTCCGGCTGCTTTTGCATTAGGGGCAGCTTCTTTTTTGGTATTTACCCCACTCACGGCATCTTTGGCTGCGTCCTTAACATCTTCAAAACGGCCTACCATCTTTTCAGCCAGGGTACTATACTTAATCAGGTTATTGAGGTAGTACAGCATTACATTACGCCAAACCAGGTATTGAGAATCCAAATCGGGGTAACGGCAAACCGTTTTAATTACACCACCTTCGCCCATAAAAACCGAGCGCACTTTAAATGGCAGATTGAAACTGCGCTGCATTTTTTTGTATTGGGCAACAGCATCATCTTCGGGTAGCGCCAAATGCCCTTCCATCCTGAAAAAACTGGTATCAGAGAAATTGTAGAGCAAAGGCGCTTCCAACCGGCTCATCCCATAGCTTTGTAAGCTAAGTGGTGCCTGATAATGGTAGCTGAGCGGTTTGCCGTTACTACAGCCATGGCATAAAGATTCGTTCCAGTATTGTTCGAAATCGCCGTTATTGGGATCAAAATAAATTGGCAGGGCCCTTTTGCCTATATTTTGCCATTTCTCTTTGCTGGGCGTGGCTAAAATACCGCGCTCGCCCTTTTCAGTAAGGCTATCGAAATAACCATTGAACATGGTCAGGGTACGGCCAAAAACCGAAACCAGCTTTTTACTCCAATCTTTATATTCGTTAAACAAGGGCGAGTATTCAAATTCCTGCCTGAAAACAGAAGGCGGACAGGCTTTGCTACCCAGCATTAAATGCATCGGATAAGCATCGTCGTTAGGCAAACAAACGCTGTGCAGGTTCATGGCGATGCAGCGCAACTCCTCATATGATTTGATAATATCTTCGAAAGCATCGTAAACGTATTGAAATCCGTAGGCCTTACCCGCCAGGTATTGCGCTGCAAGGTCAATCAGTTTACTTTCCCAGTTACTGCAGATATTATCGAAATCGACACCTGGAAAATGCCGCCCTAAAGCGGGTAATTCTTTATAGATGATGCTGAGCTGTTTGGTTAATTTCTCTAAAACTGCCGCCACAGGGCTTAAATAGGCATTTACCAAAGCGGGATAATTGGCAGCCGCTATCCGGGTAATTAAAGCGCGGGGATATTCGATCGTTTCTAACTCATAAAGAGCAGGATACAGCACCCCACCTTTATTATTATTTAAGGTATTAATTCCAACCAGATCGGACCTTTTGATCAATAATTTACGGATAGTGAATGTATTTTCCTTGCCCAAGTCATCGCAACTTTTGCCCAAACAGCTTTTCAAATCGCGTGTTGCCGATTCTAAAAACAGTACCACTACATAATCACTCAAAATCAAAGTCGCAGTAATTGGAACGGCGCCCATGGCCGCGGCATTTGCGGCGGTAACCAGCTCTATAAGCGGCGCATTGTTAAAATAGTTATAATCTAAGCCATCAGGCAAGGTATAGGTTTTGTAGTGGGTTAAATCGCAATCGCCTAGCGAAATCAAAAAACCCCAGGAAGTAACACCAATTCCCTGAGAAAGATGCACAGTGTTAACGCCATAAGTAGCATGTAAACCGCAAACAATGCCCCTTCCAATCAATCTAATTCTGGTTAACCTGCTTTCCTGAAACAAAAACTGCTGTGTGGTATTCAGCTGACCTGCTGTAAGTACCTGGTTTTCTTCAAAAACCGTTGTTTTATTAATGAGTTCCATAGCTAGATTAGTTAAAAAATGCCAATGTTAGTTTGATTTAATATGAGTGGGTTTTTCTGTACTTCGTTCTCATTGCAACTGTGCAGTTTGCCTGAAGGATAAACGCTCCGTAAATTCTGTAAGATATCGATCAGGTTCTTCAGCGCCTTTACCCTTTCCAAATCGCCTGTGCTGGTGGTATTAATCTGAATTAACCAGTTTTTATAAGCCAGTTCGAACTGAGCCATTTGCAAGGGATTTACCCAACATACATTGAGCACCACATGCGCCGGACATTCTTCCCGCAAGGTTTTCTCAATAAAAGTCCTGAAATTCCGGTCTCTGAAACGGTTTGGCCAGTATGGCAAAACGGCTGACATGACAAAGCTGTAGGTATCGGCAATTTTGCATTGCGCACAATCTACATCGGTATGAATGGCCATCAACTGATCGAAATCATGTTTTTTAGGTCGCAATAAAAGGTGCTCAATCAGATGTAAACCTTCCCGGTCTATAAATACCTGGTTAAAGAAACGTACCATATCCAGCCGGGCCAGTTTTTCCATACCAGCCCTAACCACAATGGTTTTTGGGGTTACGGTTTTAATTTCAAAAAGTTTGGTATAACTGATCTTGGGCGCTACAACAAAATCAAGTGGAATGGCCGAAATAATCGTGGTTTTGTTATCAGCAAAGCTGATTTGCAAAATCCCGAACTCCATTGCCTCAGCTGCAGGCTTAATGAAGCTTAATTGATCGCCGGCACGCAGGCGATCGGTTAAATCGATTCCGGTAACCGTTAGCTCGCGACCGTTTTCGTATAAATAGGCCGTAAAGGTTTCGCTAAAGCTCAATTGCCCGTCAGGGTAATTATTGGGCAGTGTTTCGTTAATTTCAATCTTAATGTCCGGTCCCAGTGCTACCGTATTATTAACAGTATAGGTGCCGTTATTGGATAGTGATCCTACAATTTTAACCAGTGGCGAAGCGGTACTGTCTTCAATAATTTCGGCCAGCGGACGGTTGTAATTTTTACCTTTATGCTTGCCCATTACATTGCCATATATATCGAATACTTCGAAATGGTAATTTGGATCGTAAACCGTTACATTTTCGGGCACAAAACGGTAATAATCTTCGTCAGCCGCAAAGCGAATCAGTTTCCACAGCAAGCTGGCTTCGGTATTTGCCTTGGTTTCGGCAGCATCCGCACCTTTAACTTCAGGGCCTTCTACTTCACCTGTAAGTATAACTTTGCGGCTGGCATCAGGCGCTGGCAAGTCGAATAACTGGTAACCGATTTTATGTAAAGGTGGTGTGGTAGAGCCATCAACAGTGTGTGAGAGGATCTCAAAATAAGCTGAAACCGGTAATGCCATATTCTTCCTGTTAGCTAAAACAGTATTACATAATTCTTTAGTACACAAATCAATATGATCAGCAATTAAAGTATTACTGTCAGCAAGATTTAAAGTTGTGTTTTTACTTCTGGCAATTACCTGCTCTGTAATTAAATCGGCATACAATACAACCTGGTGTTTACCCGCAGCAGTACCGGCTACAATTTTATAATTATTGAGGTGTACCGCGGCGCTGATTAGCGCTTCCATACCAGCCCTGGCAGATACCTGATCAGCAAAGCTGTTTACCCCCTCAAAAAGGATTTTAGTGGATACTTTGGTGTCGATAGTCCAGCTGGCGGATACCGGCAAAATCCTGAACGGTTTAGAAAAATGTAATTCTCCGGCTTTTTTAGGATCAATGCCGAGCAGTAAAGCCACCCGTTTTTCGTAACCTGAAACATTTTGGAAAAACCAGCTGAGTTCATTTTTATAGTTAAAAGCTTTGCCTCTGTTGCTGCTAATTTCGGGATAGGCATTTAAAAACGAGAGCTTGTCTTTAATCAGTTCCGCTCCTGCTTTTTGTCCTTCGTTGGTGTAGGCAATTAAAGCATAATCGCTAAACTGTTCACAAAAACGGGCCAAAAGGTGATCTAAAAAACTGTTCTTGCGTTTTTCAAAATCGGCCTGACTTTCGGTTATCCCCTGTAGCTGGGCCGTATAACCATCGGTAAAAATATTTTGGGCAGTTGCATTGGGTACAATATCGGCCAGGCCCGTTGCTCCTTTTAAGGGTTCGCTGAAATAAGTTTTATTCATCAGCGGTTGTCCATATTCATCAAGTTCCTGGTTTAAGCTAAATAAGGCTTTTAAACCGTTTACCTGTTGGAGGTAATTGTACAATAACTGATCGAAAAAGGCCAGAAAACCTTTGAATTGTTTAGCCTGGGTTATCCTCAGGTTTCTTTCGTCTTCGTTGGTGGGCAAATTCGGGATTCCATCGCTTCCTACTCCGTAAACAAGTGGAAAATCTTCCTGTATGGAGGTATAATCAGTTATTTCGCGCCAGTTACCCATGGGTAAACTCCGGTCTAAAACCGGATTTATCGGATAGCGCTTAGGGGCAGTATTCCAGAGCGCTTTGTATTTAGCCTTCAAATCATCTTTATCGAAAGCAAAAGGAAGCTGATGTTTAAAAAATGACAAATTAGACAAGTCGATAGATAAGCGGGGCACATAAAACTTATCGATAGCTAATGAGAGGCACCATTTCACTGTTTTCTGGCTTATGCCATCACTGCTATCTTCAGGAAAATTGGCCAGTTGTAATCCGCTAACCGATTGAACTACCTTTTTGCCATCGATTTCAACATCCATAATGATCCGGATCAGATCGCTGGCATGAATGGTACATTGCTGAGCAGAGGCGTTTAGTTCGTCGTCATCAATAAAACCATGCTCCAGCGCTGGTCCGTCAAAAATATCTTCGGTTGCTTTACCTTTGGCCACCATATCGGGCAGGCTGTAGAAGTACACATCCGGCGAAAGAAAACGGGCCAGTTGAAAATAAATTTCGGCCGCAACGGTAGCCGCATCCACAAAGGGATCAATCTCAATATTGCCGCAAATGGCTATTTCTTCAACCTTTAAAGCTTTGGTGCTTAAATAATCTTCGCAAAGCGGCCGGTTATCGTGCAACCTGTCTGCCGCCTTTTGAATAATGCTTTTTATTATGCCTATTTTACGTTTGTAACTTTGCAGCAGGCCATTTGGTGCATTAAAAATGAAATCATTTAATTGGGTATCAATTTCGCTTAGGCCTGTAATGGCGGTAACTACTCCTGCCACGGTTTTGGTTCCGGCAAGGGTAACGGTATGGTCGATTTCGTTGCTATCCACAAGTTTGTAACCGGTCGGCAATTCATCAACCTCAATTTTAAGGCTTTTAATGTGATTGATAATGACCGAATCCTGGCTAAAATCGACAGTCTGATCGTCCCAGCGAGGAAAATGGATGTTTATTTTTATTTCAGCGCCTTCTATCCAGGGATCGGGATCAAATTTATTAATGAAAAAAGTACCGGTTATTGCATTTGAATTGAGGTCGCCGTAAACGGTCGACTGATCAAATTCGATTAAGAAGTTATGCAAACCTTTCACATAAAAACCGGTTCCATCAGTTGCGGTTGGAAAATAAGATAGTTTTTGCTGCGTTTGGTTAACGTAGAGTTTTATTTCGGCATCGGTAGCCGGAATGGCCCAGGCATTTTTTATCCCCAGGGTTTCTGTATCCACCTGCACAGCAACATCCAGTAACAGCTTCCTAAAATCTTTGAGCGTAACCGGCGCATTGTGTAACAACTGCCTGGCGGTAAAAAAATTATGAAAATCGACATCAGCTTCATCAGGATTACTGGCAAGTAAATCCTGCATATCGAAAGTGAGCCGGTAACCAAGATCAGTAATGGCATAACACAGCGCTTCTAACGTAGTAATACCCGGATCGTGCAGGTTATAATCGGTCCAGTTGCTTTTACTCAACGCCTGAATCCGGTGAATACCTATTTCACGCAGTTTATCAAACTGCATGCTTTCCTGCTGTGGCGTGTTTTTCGATATGGTTTTTAAATCGCTCATTTAATTACAACCGCATTCGTTAATGGGAACAAAATCTCCTTTTACATCAATTGTATTGTCGTCACAATCCACACAGTCGCAATCGGGATTGCCAATGCCGGCAATGTCGTTGATATTGACGATGGAATGATCGGGGTAAGCTGTTAAAATACTCGCTGCCGTAGCTGTTTCTGCCGTTTCTAAATCCTTTGCCGATATATCTTCCAAACCGGCAGGTCTGAAGAGGTACATTTTAACACAGGTGATATAATCGACATAGGCCAGTTTTTCGAGCTGATAGATAATGGTTGATTTTTCTATTTTGCCTCCAAACTCCATTTGTGTGGCTGCGTTACTGGTCCATGGGGCTAAAAGTGCCTTCAACTGTATTTTAAGCTGAGGGAGGTAAATATTTTCTTCGTAACCTTCCCTAAGTTTAACATGAAAATGAAGCTTAATTTCTTCGAAAATAGGGTTTTGAACATGCAGCTTCGCGAAAGCTGAATTGTTTTTAGCCAGATAAGTTTTAATCTGCCCGAGGGTATTTTTAGCCACCTTAGGCTGCAAAGGATTAGGCGCATTGCTGATGGCAATATCGGGCACAGCAATAATGGTTACCTCGCCGGGCGACAAAGCATTGTAGCTGCTTACGTTACCGTTATAAAAAGTATGGTTAATGCACTTGGTAGTATAAACCTCCGGAAACTGCGCCAGAATAAGGTGTTCATAATCCCACAAAGTGATGGCTCTTCGCTTGTGCCTTAAAATTTCGCTTACCCGCATGTGATAATCATTAGCACTTTCAATGGCTTTTCCATCAAAAGAGCCATAAGGCTGTGTCACTTTTTTGACCGCATTATCAGCCGATTTCAGTTTAGAAATCACTCCTGCTCCAATGGCTATATTTTCGGGTACAACATCATCATAAACAGCAAATTGTGCTTCTGCAGCTTGAGCCGTAATTGAAATAATATCGCACACTGCAGCTGCGTTGGTAGTTACTGCAGCCCTGATCCACAGGAGACCATTTGCCAAAAGTGTATTATCGGTATTTACAGTTTTCGGAATATTTAAAGTCACTATCCCCGTGGTTAACAAACCATTAGTCTGCTCTCTTAATATATTTATTTTTTCAAACTCAACCCACCTGTTATGTTGAAGATAGGCCCATTTGATCACGGCTTTATCAAAATCAGGGTTGGCACTTCCCTCACTCACCTTAAACAACAGGCTTAAATTTTGAGGAACAACAGCATTTGTTAAACCAATGTACAACTCCCCTTCATTATCTTGTTGCGGCAATAAATACACTGTACCATGGGTGTAAGGATGAACTTCTGCCTGTCCAAAAGGTGCCAGGTTATAAAATTGATGTATTCGGTCATTATAAGCCGATTGCGTAGCCCCCACTCCCAGTGCAATGGTTTCGCTGCAGGTATAATCTATTGTTAAATTGGTTATTAATGGCAAATAAGGTGCATTGGGTAAGTTTGCTGCACCTGTTCCTTTGTTAATCACTGCCCTGCTGAATGCGATCGGGAAATCGGTTTGTCCGAATTTACCACCTATAAGCTGAAGTTTAATGTAACCATCTGCCGCATCTAAATTGTAGGTTTCATTAAAATCGAGATTATAATTGGCTTTTATTGAAGATGGAATACCAAAACTGGATGAAAAACCTGAGACTGGTGCTACCGTATCATCATCACCAAACAGATATCCATTTCCTAAAATATACGTGAAACCTGGTGTACTTACTCCGTCTATGATTTGTGTAATAGGTATAGCAATAGATTCTGCAGTTTCAATCCAGCTACGCTGAGAGAGGTAAGACAATTTTATTTTAAAATCGGTGTTGCTGACGTACGTATCTCCATTAGCTGTATAATAATCATAGTAGTCTGTAAAACTGGTTGCGGGCAAATCCAAAAACTCAAAATTTAATTTAAGTGAGGCTAATTTTTGCTGAAAAATTTCTTTACTTCCAATGTAAAAATTACTACCAACAGTTGGTATAGCACCAAAAATTTCCATGGGTTTTGCAGGATCGAGCTTTCCAAGGTTATTTTGAACCGATAGATTTTTAACACCGGTTACCGCTGTGTTTATATTGATTTGATTAACAGCCGCTCCATTTAGCAAACTGTATAAATTAGGTGCAGTAACAATTTCTACTCTTAATACGGGAAAGGATGTTCTGAAATCGTTTTGATGGATTTTTTGGTTGTAATCTACAAATTTAGGTTGCGAAGCATCAGCATCAATTACAATTTTTAACTTGTTATTGGTAAATCCAACTGAAGTAACACCTAAATTAAGCCAGGCTTTTTCAGCACTTATACTTACTTTAAAATTTGATGGGGTTAAAGGAATGGCACCCATGTTTACGTTATAAACGATTTGAAGTGTAATATTCCTTACCCCTTCTGACATGCGGAACAAGGGCGAACTGATGGCAAAACCAATATTTGCGAGATCTCTGCTGGTATTACCAAAAATATCCCAGCTACCATCCTGGTTGGTAATTTCTGCACCTTTGCCATCACCTGAATTTGCTATAGGTGAAGCATAAATTTTAGTTTTTTCGGTCTGATCGACAAGAATAGACTGAATGCTGGCCACTTGCGCATGGCTGAAACTGAAATCAGATAAGAGCTGGTAAAACTGCTCCTGTTTTTTACTGTTTTTACCGGCCTTAAATTCGGTTTTATCGTTTAAAACATACTGGGTAATGTGTTTGGCCAGCTCAACAATGAGGTAGACTTTATCGGGCTGGGCAGCTTTTTTCTCAAAGCCTAATACTGTTTCGAAAAAATAATCGAGGTGTTTACCGGTAAATTCGTTCAGGTCTTTTTGTGCGATGGCATACAGTTCGAGAAAAGCATCAAAAAGCGCCAGATGTGGTTCGGAAGTGCCATCTTCTTTGATTGCATTGTTATTGAAAACGCTTTGCCAGTTTGATTTTTTCTCCAGACCATCGTAATAATAGTAATTAATGTAGGCCGCCAGCTTATCGCAAAACTGGTAAAGGCTATTTTTATCTCTTTCATCAATAGCAACAAAAGATGCATCCAAGGCCTTGGGTAAGCGATTTAAACGGTTTGTTCCGTTTCTTGGGGCATTATTTTTATTGCAGTTGCTACTCATTTCTTTAAATATTTGTGCCTTCGGTTAAATAATAAGGATAAACAATATTGTTACGGGTATTGGTGCTCCTAACGGTGTATTCTACCACCAGGTTGATCATTCCTTGTTCGTCGTTTTTAAAAACATCGAGCTTATCGAGCTTAATGCGGGGTTCGTAATAAATAATGGCCCTGCGGATGCGTTCGGTAATCCGGGTAACCAGGGTTACGTTCAGGGGTTCGAAAATCATATCTTCTACATTGCAGCCATATTCGGCCTGCATTACTCTTTCGCCTACAGCGGTACCGAACAAAATTTCGAGGCTCTGGTTAATATCAGTTACCTCACTTACCATTTGGGTAGCAAAAGCTGCCGTACCCTGGTATTTGGTTATAATGGGCGGGAAAGCCCATCCTTTGCCTAAAAAATTGTTCTCTGTATCCATATTAACCTACTGTAACTGTCGGACATCCTACTACTGCACTTGCGCCACAAATGCAACTATCGCCTGTTCTTACGGCAGGCATCCCACCAATGAAAACGGTACTACTGCCAGCCGGAAAAGCACTAACGGTTGGCTGGTGACTATTGGGCGGCAACACACACACATGATTATCGCCCACTACGCTGGCTGGCATCCCGCCGATTAAAACGGTGGCTACACCAGGCCCAACGATGGTTCCACCATGGTTGGTGGTATCGGTAACTCTTGCTGCGTTTGCCATAATTAATTGATTTGTACCATACTTCCTTTAACTTTTGTAATGGCCGATGAGCTCACCTCAGTACCCGCACTGCCACTTAATTTTAACTGCGCATTGGCTGTAGCAGTAATGTTAGTCCCATCAACTTTTATATCGCCCGATGCTTTGAGCGTAAGGTCTTTTATACTTTCTATTGTAATGCCATCTTGCCCCATTTCAATTTTATTACCGTTCATATCCTGAATGGCAATCTGCTTCTGATCTTCATCCATTGTAATCACATTACCACCAGGGGTTTCAATTTTGATGATTTTCTTATCATCATCAAAAAGCACCTGAAGCTTGGCACGGGTAGATAATCCCTTTAAGTAATTATCATCTTTAGCGGCTAAATGAGGTGGAAATGTACTACTGTATAATCTTCCGAGTATTACCGCATCACGCGGATCGTCGTTAATAAATCCTACAATTACTTCATCATCTTTTTCGGGATTCCAAACCCAACCGTGGTCTTTCCCGGCATCAACACTGGCTAACCTTGCCCAAATGCCGTCACTATCTTTTTCTACGGTGGGCAAACGCACCCTGATCCTGTTTTCGCCATCGGGATCATTTTCCAGTTGGGTTACGATTCCTATTTGCAAACCGTTTACGGGCGGAATGATACCTGTGGCTGGTTTTTCTACAATATCATCGAAATTATAACTGTGTAAGGTTTTATCGAGTCCAAACTGTACATGACTATACCAGGCAGCTTCGCCCGAATAGGAATGTACCACACCGGTTACCAGACATTTACCACTAAACCGCTCGCCCATTCCTTGTAATTCTACTATAATTCCGGGCTTTAGCTTGTTATCGCCCTGCACCCTGAAATTGCCGATTACCCGGTTTAAGCGGCTCCTGAACAATTGTGCACTGGCCCATTCTGCCGATTCCTGCTCGGCTACATTACCCGAATGATACAGGCTGTTATCTTCCCAGCCCAGTACACCGGCCAGGTCATCGCCAGAAATATTACCCTGCTCGGGTAAAGATTTAGCTGTTGAAGTACCCTCTTTTACTTCCTGATTGGTATAGCTCCAGTTTTTGGTAATTACCTGTGGGTATTGTGTACGGGCATCCATCTGGGCTTCAAAATCATAAATATCGGTACCATAGGTATAAGTGGCTGTGCTTTGCTGGCTGGCATCGGGCTGGCCTACCTTCAGTTTTCCTTCTTCTGTAATTACCAATGCACTGTTTAATTCTGCACGGGTAACAATAAAATCCCAGTTGCTGCAGTTAAATTGCACCAGTTGTTTATGCTGTAAATCCAGTCCGTCAATATCTGCATTGATGTTGCATTGACCTGCCAGATCAGTTATGGCATCATTGTCGGTAGTATCTTCCCATATTTTGTTTTTGCGACCAGCAGTTAGCTTAATGGCCTTATCGCGGCATTCGATCTCCATCTGGCTGCCCTCTTCATTGGCTTTAATGGTTTGACTGATGATGAGCCCCGAAAACAGGGTTTCATTTTCGCCGTTATAGCCGGCAGCAATTGTGATTTCGGCACCAGGAATAAAATCGCTGCCATTGCTGAGTTCAAAATTCTGAGCAGCTGCACTGCCATCCATTACCACTACCCTTGCTTTGGGTATGGCATTAACCACATTGGTAACCACGATTTCCAAAATACCAACTGCATCAGACAAGGCTTGTCCGTTGATGGTAATGCTGAAGCTCTGTGGTCCTGAAGGGGCTGGCATAACTGGTTATTTTGCTAAAGGTGGAAACGATATACTTTGTCCTTGTTTCAATTTTCTAAAATTATTCAGCTGGTTGGCTTTGGCTACTTCTAAATAATATTTATCGGTTTTATAGATGTTATAAGTCATTAACGGCAACGAATTATCGCCCTCTACTTTCCGGTAATGGGTTAAATCGGGTGAACTGCGCCGTTGTTCGTTCGATTGTTCGGTAAGGGAAGTATAACTGGTAAAAGTACAGTCGGTTTTAGCCCTTAAGGGTTTGCCGCTATTATCGAACAACGTGTAGGTAACTTTAACGGCAGTAAGCATGCCCTGAAAGGTAAGCTCGCCCCAATGTATTTTTAAAAAATTAGGCTGATGCGTGTCTTCCTTAATTTTAAAACAGCTCTCAATAAACTGATCAATAACTTTATGTACGGTTTTATCGCGCTGCACATCGGCCTGAAAAGTAGAACTACCAGAGTAAGAGGCTGAAGTGGCATCCCAAAGCAGGTCTAAACTCAGCTCCTTACCTCTCGACGACTTAAACTCACCCACGCCATCAGCGGCATTTACGGGTGCATCGTTATCCAGTTCATTTTTATAATCGATAAAATAAGTATTGGGATTGTACAATACCTTAAAGGTTTCGATCGGAGAACCGGAAAAGTTGTTATCAGAATAAACATCAATTACGAGTTTTTCTAAATTACCCAATCTATCGTGAAGCTGACTTAAAGCCATAGTTACCTCTCATTCTTATTTTTGATCTGTAAACGCAACTCTTCCAACGCCTTTTTCATTTTTTTATCTGTAGCCGTTTGTCCGGTTTGGCTTGGCGGCACCGTACCCGCAACATGGTTTGTTACGGTAGCGGTAATGTTCAATTCTCTGATTTCTACTGGCATAAGCTTTTGCGTTAAAAAACTTCTATCCTCCTGAAATACTGGTGGGCAAACTCTATACTCTCGATTACCAAACCGTTTTGCTGGGCATTAAATCCTTCTACTGACCATTTTACGGGATATGCGTTAACAAAATTCCAGGCTTGTAAAGGCACATGTTTATCGTTCAGCAAAATCAGGGTAATATCTTTCGGGCTAAATGTAAATGCCTCTACCGATTCTTTAAACCATTTCATTGCCGCTGATCCTATTAACAAACCCCGTTTAAGCGTCAGGTTGCTGTAGGTTACGGCTGTTGGCAGTTTATGTGCGAAGCGGTTTTCGCCCCCTTCTTTGTATTCTTCGGTCGAAATGTTAGTCTCAAAGCCCGTAGCATCAGTAAAGCCAATATCGGCCAGTCCTTCATACTGCGGGAATAACCCTTCGATCCGGAGCAAAAAATGAAAACCAACTGGCGGATTTACAGCTTGCATAACCTCTAGGTAAATTCGATACTTAAACCTTCGTGTGCTAATTCAACAGTTTCTATGGCCACTTCGTTACCGGTAGAATTTAATGTTGGCCCGTCGACTTTAGAAGGCCAGGCCCCACGCACTTTCCAAACTACCACAGGCTCATGACTCTCGTTAAGCAAACTAATGGTCAGATCGCGACGTTCAATTTTATTCAAACTCACGGTATTAAACCATTGAAAAAGTTCATTATCGCCTTTGGTAATGCCTCTTTTCATTGAAATGGCCGAGTATTGCTGCATTCCGGGCATTTTGGTTACGTGGTATTCGGGCGAGTTTCCTTCCCGGTAATCAATAGACTGGGTTTCTACCGTTAAACCGCTAACCTCTGTAAAACCAATTCGCGAGCCGCCCCATTCCACCTGAAAGTGAAACACCGGCAATGGATAAGTATTTGCCATAATTTATAGTTTTAGGATGAATTATTCTTGTAGTTTATGCGAGAATTTAAGGATGATAAACTCTGCCGGGCGAACAGCCGCCATGCCGATTTCGACATTCATGCGTCCTTCCAGTATATCAAGCGCTGTCATGGTAACGCCCAATCCAATGCGCACAAAGTAGGCATCGTCGGGTTTGGCACCCTGCAAGGCTCCCTGCCGCCAGAGTTGGTTTAAAAAGTTCTCGCACATGGCTTTTACACGCAACCAGGTATTGGCATCGTTGGGTTCGAAAACCACAAATTCGGTGGCTTTTTTAACGCTTTCTTCTACAAAATTATAAAAGCGCCTTACCGAGATGTACCGCCATTCGTTATCATTGCCAGCCAGGGTACGTGCCCCCCATACCAATGTACCTTTTCCGGTAAAAAAGCGAATGACATTGATGGATTTACCCGTTGTCGGATCGACATTTAAGGATTCCTGTTGTTGAGCCGTAACTTTTAAGGTTGGGCCTGTTACCAGTTTTACACTTTCGTTGGCCGGCGCTTTCCAAACCCCGCGGTTATTATCAACCCGGGCCATAATACCGGCAACAGCGCCTGATGGCGGCAAATCGATTACATTTTTATCCATCTCATTTACCAGTGCACGGTAAGTGCTCAAATCAATGGCTTTAATGGCTTCGAGAGTTGCTCCATGGTATGGTCCATCGGATCCGTTTACCTGATGTTTTACCACTACTTTATCATTGTAGGCATAGCTGAGCGTGCTCTGCAGCCAGGGGTAGTAAGCCGCACCATATTTGAGGTAATCCATACTTACATCGTCACGCACAATCCCGGCATCGTCGAAAGGTGAATCGGATAATACCCAGGCATCGAAAATAGCAATCCGGTCCTGCAGCCTGGCACATTGCGCTAAGGCGTAATCGTAAACATCTTTATAGCCCGACTTACTGGTGCTAAACGAAGTATGTCTGTCGGTGAGCACCAGCATGGTGGGTTCATCTACTTTCGCAATTGCATCTAAACCTGCTTTGGCAGTATCGTTTGTAATGGTGGTGGCATAATCTCCGCTCGATACAATATAACATGGTCCGCCTCCATTGGCAAAAAACAACTGTATGGCATAGTACAGATAGGTGCCCTTTACCGCACTCTTTTTAGCCTCGCAGGTAATTACCCGTTTTACCACCTTGCCACCAGCTTCGGTATCGGTAATGGTTGGAATTCCCGTGCCCTCAAAAACAGCTGTTTCAGGGTTGGCTCCGCCAAAATATTTTTGATAATCCAGAAATGAGGTAATCCGGATGGGGGTTGGCAACTTGGTTCCGGCCGCGGGCAAAATATCGTTCCCGTTTTCATCTTTGGCAAATTGGGTACGCCCAATAAACGCAGGAATAGCCGTTTCAACCGGTGCTATTGATGCCGGCAGTTTACTTATTTCCTCAATGTAAACGCCTGGGGTTTTATAATTCGTTGCCATAATTTAAGATTTTGCTAATAGGTGAGAAAATTTAAGAACGATAAACTCTGCGGGCCTTACCGCTGCCATGCCAATTTCGATAATCAACCTGCCCTCTAAAATATCGAGGGCCGTCATGGTAATGCCAAGGCCTACATTTACAAAAAAGGCATCTTCTGCTTTGGCACCAGCCAGCGCACCTTGTCGCCAGAGTTGATTTAAAAAGTTCTGGCACATGGTTTTTACGCGCATCCAGGTTTTGGCATCATTGGGTTCGAAAACCACAAACTCGGTTGCTTTTTTTACCGATTCCTCTACCATGATGAAAAGTCGCCTAACCGGCACATAACGCCATTCATTATCATTTCCGGCCAGGGTACGTGCACCCCAAACCAGAGTTCCTTTACCAGCAAACTTGCGGATCACATTGATGCTTTTGCCCGAAGTGGCATCTACGTTGAGGTAATCCTGTTCCTCATCGCTCACAGCAATTAAAGGCTTATCTACCGTTAGCAGGCTTACATTGGCTGGTGCTTTCCAAACACCACGGGTGCTATCTACCCGGGCCATAATACCGGCAACTGTTCCCGATGGATAAAGCGGAACGGTAAAAGCATCAAGTGCGGCTTTAATCTGATTAAAAAGGGCGAAATCGCTACTATCGAAACCGCCTGTTAAAAACGGATTGCTTAAAGTAATATTTGGCGCACTACCTTTCGGATCATAAACCAATGAAATGGCATTGCCTGCACTTCCGGCAGTTTTAGCCTGCACTTTAAGTACCCCAAGGGTTGCGGTAGAATCAACCAGTGCAGCAAGCTCTGTATTACTTGCAATTGCTGTTTTTAATGCAGCAGCCACTGCGGTAGTATCGGCTCCAATGGCCACACCGCCCGTGCCAAAAGTAAAACTGAAGCCTGCAATGGAGATAGAATGTCCACTGATAGCTGTACTACCAAAAGTAATATCAGCAGAGGCTTTTACTGCAGTAACTGGTGCTGCAGTATCTATAATTTTAGTAATTGCTTTTTTGTTATTGCCAGCTTTTTTATAAATACCGGCATTGGCACCAGTGCGGTTATCGGCCGCAATTTTAATGTTGTCGTCGGTTACGCGGTTATAACTTGCCCCGGTTTGCACCTGCGGATAATAAACAGCCCCGTACTTCAGATTATCGGCACTCACCAGATCGTTCCTGAATTTATCGGCGACCAGATAAGGCGTTGCCTGCCCCATTTGTGGGGCATCAAGTACGGCAAAACGATCTTGCAGTTTGGCGCATTGTGCAAGCATGGCATCGTTTAACTCTTTAATATCCGAACTGCTTGTTAAAGTAGTACTTTCGGGGATGAGCAAAAGTGTAATTTCATCTTCACGCTCGCAAGCAAGCAAACCGGCTTTTAATGTTGCTTTGGTTAATGCAGGTGTATCTTCGAAGGTACCTACCGAAACGATCCAGCAGGGTCCGCCACCGTTTTCGTAAAACATTTTAACATGATAATACAACACATAACCCGAAGCCCCACTAGCTGTCGTTGTGGCTGCTACATCAATTTTAGGCGTCAGTTTATCCTTTTCGGGTTCGTTAATGGTTACTTCCAGAACTTCGGGAAAGGCGCCGCCAAAGCTTGCCTCAAATTCTAACAACGAAGTAATGCGTATGGGTGTGTTGATAGCGAAGGCTACGCCATTCTTTTCCCGCTTTGCGGTATAGCCGATAAAGCCTGGGATAGCGGTATCAACCTGTGCAATGGAAGGTGGTATTGTCGAAATCTCTTCAACGTATACGCCTGGATGTTTATATGTTAGCGCCATATCGAAATGAATTATTTTTTAAACATATACATATACTTTACTCTCCTCGCCCACTTGTTTTTCGGGCATCGGATTGGGCAAATTCTTGGTTAAAACCACCTCTGTTCCACCATCCTTCTTACTCAGTTGCAGCCCCAGTTTTACCTGCTGAAAAAACGGGATCTTTACGTTGCTTTTAAAAAGCAATATTTCGGCAGCAGCAATTTTATTAATCGGATCGGGATCGTTGGGTGGTACAGGATTGCCGGCAAAAGTATATTTTGCATATACCGGGTTACCGTTGGGTGTACCATCCAAACTTTTATCCTTTACCAATAGATCAAAGTCATCTAAATCGATACCGCTCTGGTTAATCACATAATATTTCCAGATGGTTGATTTCCGCAGGAAACTGATTAAAAACGGCGTTTCAGTAACCACAGCCGTACTGGCCGGCAGTTTAATGTCGAGTACACCAAAAAGCGATTGGGTACTTAAGCTGTTGCTTTTAAAAATCTTATAAGTGAGCAAATCGTTACCGGTATCGGCTGCATTTTTGATTGAAATGGTATACAAGCCATCAGCCAGCTTACTCAGGTTTAATAGCTTTTCGAAAACCTTACTGCCGTTGAGTTTAATTTTATATGGTCCGTTAATTGGTAAACCTGCAGAATCATAGTCGATTATCAGATTGTTTTCGCTTGCCGAATTTACGCGTAAGGTTACCTCGGTATTTACAGCCGGAAGCGTAAAACTTAAAGCCATTAAATCGCCTGCAATGCCATCAATAATCTGGTACTCAAGCGCAGTATTAAGCGCATTGTTTGAAAAATAGATCTTCTTATTGCTTAAAAATTCTTTAACCGGAGCGGTTTCGTTCAACTGGGTTACCGCAAAAAATCTGGCTGCATCATTTAAGCTGATGCCAAAGTGCAAATTGGTGTCTAAAAGCTCAATTTTGTTTTTGAAATCGGCACCAACTTCGCTAATCAGATTAAAACCCGTGGCAAAAGCCCTGAACAGCCAGCGCTGGTTGCGCATGGTTTTGAGCGTTTCGGCAGCCGGTACGAAAACGAGGTTATTGCACAAATTATCTTCATAGTAATCGTGTTGTACATGAACAGAAAATAACTTGCGGTAAGCTGTCATAACCTGGTTTTTGTGTTTAATAGAATATTCTCCACTAATCCATCCGGCACCAACTGCACATTTTCCTGCACGGTAATCATTCTGATTTTATATAAAACAGATGGCAAATAACTGTGGCCAATAATGCTCCAGAAATGGTTCATCTGTTCAAAATTGAAACTAAAAAGTTCGGCACTTAAGCGTTCTATATTTTTATCAATGGTGGCAAGCAATGGCGAATTGGCTTGCGTAAATACATTCTTGCCCTGAAAAAAAGCAATAACCTGTGATAGTCTTTTCAAGCCCTCCAGATAATCAAGCGTTGGCGATTCGGTGCCGGCACTGTTAAAATTGGCCGATATGAGTACGTACAGGTTGAGGTAAATATCGGGGTTACGGGTTTCAATATCACCAAACATATTCTTCACGCTAACCCTTTGATCTTTCAAGGCCCTGTCCTCTTCAATATTCATCAAAGTAATGCCCATTGTTTTTTCGGGTATGGCCAATTTACCATCCGAAACAATGCTGCTTACCACAATATATTCATCATTGGTGGTATTGGCAACATGGTTCAGGTAACCATTAATTTCCTTCGAAAAAAAATCCAGGGCTGCGTTAATCATAGATAAAAATTCGGTTCAGATTTATTTGGTAATCAAACGATTAACATAAACTTAAAGCCGAAAACTCCTATAGTTATTAACAATTTCAAAAAAAGTTATTAACATTTTTGGTTGTGCAAAAAACAACTATGAGGAATAAATAGAAAAGGTTTTTTAGCAAAATAAACCGACTGAAAACTTAGTTTTTAACATACTAAAAATCAAGTTGTTAAAAATAAACAAAGCCAAAAAAACCATTTTTTTCAGAAACAGATTTCCTTTTTCAAAAAAGTTGCGCTAAAACAGGGCTAAAACTGCTCAAAAAGCGTACAAACGCCCTTTTAAACCGTATTATTAATGATACTTCGCCATTTTTTTTATTTTTTTTGAAAGGGTAAAAAACAAAAAAAGCGTCTGTATTTTTTACAAACGCCCATTCAATTGAGTGCATCAAAATGCTTATACCAAAACCGGATGTTTTTATCGTTTCGGGATTTAAACCGCTGTTCGTTTTACCACCAGTTCGCGCACTACCGTACCATACACAATCAGGTATTGGGCAATCATATAGGTAGCCATAATCAGTACACCCGCTTGTGGAATGGTCTGTGCAAATTTATTAATGGCCAGCACGCTATCAGACAAGAGAAAGAACAGTGCCCCGTATAAAATGAGTTTAAAACTAAAAATATTTACCTTTCCGTAGCGATTTACCGCCATAAGTGCCATTACGGTAATAATAATGGCGTACATTAATACCGGGAACTGCATTGCGCCTAATTTGGGCTGCAAATAGAAGAATAAACCTGAACAAAAGATGGCAAACACACCTACAATCCATAAAAAATAAGGTGTTCTATGCTTGGGATTTGATCTGTGATCTAAAGTAAAAGCCCTGATGTAAAAGATATGGCAAAGCAAAAAAGCAATCAATCCATACATAAAGAAAGCTGGCTTACCTGCTTGCAGCATGAGCAGTACATCGCCTGCCAAAGCAAAAATTAATCCGGTGAAAATGCGCTTGTGAAACCTTCCTTTCAGGTTAGTACTGCTGTAAAGCCAAACCATTAAGCTGATAACAATTAAAGGCTTAGAAAACTGGAGCAGGAATATATTGCCAGCTGTTTCGGCATACAATTGAACAATAAATACGAGTGCAAAAATGAAAGAGAATAGTTTAGTTTTCATCAGTGTTGGGATTTGCCTTTTGCAAATTCAAGAACCAAATTACGGATATTAACTGAATGGCCGCAAAAATTACCTGATATCCGACCGGGAATTTTAATAATAGTAGCAGCAATATGCCCAGCATTAACCTGAAATATTCGAATTTAACCAACCAGGCTTTCCCTTCCAGCAGCGCGCCACAAGCAATTAAAGTTAACAATGTAAATATGGTTCCCGATATTAAGGCTAAGGTTTCCATTTTATGGTAGGAAAATAAAATAGCCGATCCGGCGGCTAAAGCCACTATAAATTGTACCAAAACATAACCGGTAAGTTTTGATTGATAAACCGGATCATACTTACGATAACCATCAACATCGATTTCTGGCGCATGCTGAAAACCACCCAAATGCTCAGGGAACCAGCCCGGAGGCTTCAGAAAGACTTTTATCTTATCTGTTATTTTGGGCGATTGCCGGGCAGTCTTAACTAAATCGTCCCAGTAGTGCAGGTTAGCCCAAACCGGGTTCCAGCTGGCCAGCGGCTTGGTAATGCCATAATAAACCTCCTCTTCTTCCTTTTGAAAGGTACCGAATAGCCTGTCCCAGATAATTAAAGTGCCCGCATGGTTTTTATCAATATATTTTGGGTTAGAGCCATGATGCACCCGGTGATGCGACGGCGTATTCAAAATATATTCCAAAAAGCCCATACTTTTAATGGCACGGGTATGAATCCAGAACTGATATAAGGTATTGAAAGAACTTAAGGTTAGAAACATAATCGGATCAAAGCCCACAAAAGCCAGCGGCAGGTAAAACACCCAGCTAAACCAACCCTGAAACCAGCTCTGGCGCAGGGCTACAGTCAAGTTATACTCTTCTGATTGATGGTGCACAATGTGAGCAGCCCAAAGTGCATTTATCTCGTGGCTCATCCGGTGAAACCAGTAATAGAAAAAATCGACGCCGATAAATAAAATTATCCATACCCAAATGGTTTTGGGCATTTCGAATAAGCGCCAATGCTCAAAAATGTATTTGTAACCAAAAAACAGTGCGGTTTTCATAAATATACCGGTAAGCTGCTGCCCTATTCCCTGACTCAAATTGGCAATACTATCATTTAGCCGGTAATAATTCAGCTTTTTATAAAAATTATAGGCAAGCTCTATCCCAATCAGGATAAAAAAAACAGGCACAGATAAAGCAATGTAATCTACTTTCATAGGGAGGGAAAAAGGAATAATCTGGTTAGCATATTGTTGCTACAATTTAGCTAATATTCGTGTTAAGATAAAATCTAGTTTGTGTAATATTTCTGCCTTTTTTAGATATAAGCATTGCTTAGACCAAAATTCATCATACCTTTGGGTAATTGAGCTGATCTATAGCTCATCAATTGCTTTTCACCTTCATCCCGGCATCATGAAAAAATTATTTCTGCTTTTATTGCTTATTGCTCCGGCATTTTACGCAAAAAGTCAAACTTTGGTTCTGGCTAAGGATGCAGCACAATATGTTGGAAAAAGTGTAACCATTTGCGATTCGGTTTACAGCACAAAGGCTTTGGATAAAATTACTTTGATTAATTTAGGTGGCGCCTACCCAAAAGAGTTGCTTACTGTAGTGATCAACAAAGAAGATCAGGCTAAATTCCCTTCAGAACCTTCGAGCATGTTTATGGGAAATAAAATATGCGTTACCGGTACCATAACCGATTTTAAAGGTAAAAAGCAGATTGTGGTTACTGATCCGAAACAAATTGTGGTTAAATAACCTCCCGTCAAGCTAAATTATTCCTCAACTCAAAATCAACAAGGCCTAAAAGCCTAATTGCTGGCATGACCGATAAATTTTACGTGAAACAATTTTGAATTTGTAATTACCTCTAAAAAGGCAGGTGTAGATTTATTTTAATCAACCAAGCTGCCTCCTAGTTTTAAGGAGGATAGCTTCGGTCGGAGCGTTAATACAAAAAGTATAATTTGTAAATAAATTGTAGTGGCAGTTGCCTTTTCAGTCGGCAGGATTAGATCCTGCCAACCTCATAAGCATAGATATCCTTATTATCTACGACGAAGGTTGCAATTCATTTTAACTTTTCAAAACAGGTTACACATAAAGGTACATTTCCGTGATGAATCGTTTTGTTTCCTTGATGAACTTAATGCTTAGGTATAAAAAACTCGGTTTAAATAGCATTCGGAGCACATTATTTTTATCTCATATTAGTGATAAAAATGGTATTATTTTACAACTTTTCTGTCCGACTGCGTTCCAAAAGTCTAAGATTTTTACTGCAATTCACTTAAAATTTCTAGTTTTGATTTTCCGATGTGCCTATGTCTACTCTATTAAAACGAAATACTTTAATTTTTATACTAATTGTCCTCATTGCAGCTTTCAGCTATCTGAGCTTTTTTGTAGCGCAACACCCTATCTGGGATTTCGACATCAAAACTTCTTTGTTTATTCAGCGCTATCAGGCAATCTGGCTGGATAAATTAATGCTGGCCATTAGCTTTTTCGGCGAACTGCCCTACTCGCTCCTGTCGGTGGTAATTGTGGCCGCAATATTTTACTGGAAAAAGTACAAGCGGGAAGGGCTTTACATGGCCTCTGTACTACTTTCGGGATTAATTATACTTGGGATCAAAAACATCATTAACCGCCCACGCCCTACCGCTTTTCATGTACGTTTGGTAGAAGTTAACCGGTTTCAGAGCTACCCAAGCGGGCATGTGCTTTCTTACACCCTTTTTTTCGGGTTCCTGATTATTTTGATGAATACTTTAAAAAGCGTCCCCAAAGTAACACGCGTTACATTCACTTGCTTGTCGGCATTTTTAATCTTTACTATTGCCCCTTCCAGAATTTATTTAGGAGCACACTGGTTTACTGATACTTTGGGTGGGTTCTTGCTGGGCTTAATTTGCCTGTTTCCGCTATGTTATTACTATTTCAGAAATAAAAAAGTCTAATCTTCAGCCGAGGCATCAATTTTTCCTTTTTTTCTAATCCTGCTCAGGGTTTCGATCCGCATCCCCAGGTAACTTGCTAAAAATTTTAAGGGTACACGAGATTTAATGGTTGGATGCCCGATTTTAAACTGTTTATAACGGGCCTCAGCTGATGGAATACGGGATAAAATAGAGCGCTCCTGCGACATGTGGTACTGTATAGCCAGTAATTTTCGGGCCAGTACATTCGCTTCAGGAAACAACGTGTACATATCATCAATCACACGGTAAGGCAACACCAGCAGTTCCGAATCTTCCAAAGCCTGGTATTGTTCTTCGAAAGTTGGTTTAAAAGTACCCGGATTTCTGATATTACCAATAAAATCATTTTCATCGGTTAACCAGGTGGTAATATCTTTCCCGTCATCTACTACAAAAGCCCTGACAAGCCCTTTAGCTACAAAAAACAAACAGCCATCCTTAACCAGCTCTGCGAAAGAAGGCAGGATATTATTCTTGCGCACAGAAATTTTGAAAGTTTCTTTTCTTGCCTCCTCAATCAACTCAGCACTCAATGGCTGTAACACATTTAAGAATTGAATAAGGGGATCGCTTTCATGACTAGCCGCAACCATAATATTTTAATCCGTTTTTTATATGCAAGTTATTGCACTGCTCCCGGATTTCCAAAACCAAAACGTATCCAACAGCAAAAAAATTACAGTGCAACAGTTTTTTATTTTTCAACCCTTACAACAATAATTTATGAACTGTTTGCGATTTGTTAATTTTCTGTTAGATCATTGCATTTTAACATGCTGATTAAAAAAATCTGATAATTTTGCCTCCATGACGAATCACAAACCCAAAGCTTTTCTCTTCGATCTGAACGGAACGATGATTGACGATATGGCCTTTCATAATCATGCCTGGCACAATATATTAACGCAGGATTTAGGCGCAAAAATTAGCTTCGATGCTGTTAAAAAACAGATGTACGGTAAAAACCAGGACTTATTGGAACGTGTTTTTGGCGTGGGTCATTTTTCTCAGGAACAGATCGATCAAATATCGATAGAAAAAGAATACCGCTACCAGGCGGCCTATAAAAAACATTTAACACTAATTGCCGGACTGGGCGATTTTCTCAATCAGGCACAGGCTGCAGGTATCCAAATGGCCATTGGTTCGGCTGCTATTCCTTTCAACATTAATTTCGTGCTGGATAATTTAAAAATCAGGTCGTACTTTAAAGCTATTGTAAGCGCTGAAGATGTAACCAATAGCAAACCTGATCCGGAAACCTTTACCAAAGGCGCCGAAATTTTAGGAGTAGCCGCAAGTGATTGTGTAGTTTTTGAAGATGCACCTAAAGGTGTTGAAGCTGCCTTAAATGCAGGGATGCCTTGTGTGGTGCTCACCACGATGCACACCCGGGAGGAGTTTGGCGATTACCCCAACATCATTGCATTTATTAAAGATTATACCGACCCTGCTTTACAGCAACTTTTTTAACTCAGGCTGCATTTAAGCATTACCCAATAAAAAGATGATCGTCATTCCCGCGCAGGCGGGAATCTTAAAGCAAAATGAATTAAGATTCCCATCCGATAACTATCGGATCAAGTTAGGAATGACGATCACAATTGTTGGCTACATAACCTATTTACTAAACTTGTAAACAGAACTCGTTTTATATACCTGCCCTGGTTTCAAAACCGTTGACGGGAAAGCCGGTTGGTTTGGAGAATCAGGGAAATGTTGTGTTTCTAAAGCAATTGCCGTTCTAAAATCGTCTTTAGCACCAGATTTAAAAGTATTTTTACTTTGCATAAAGTTACCGCTATAAAACTGTAATCCTGGCTCCTGGGTATAAATATCCATCACAACGCCCGATTTGTCGCCTTTAACGGTCGCTGCATGATACATACCCATGCCTGCGGTTTTATTAAGCACATAGTTATGATCGTAGCCTTTACCAAAAGTTAATTGTTCGTTTTTATCATTAATACGTGCACCAATGGTAGTAGCTTTAGTAAAATCGAAAGGTGTACCAGCAACTTTTTCCAATTTTCCGGTCGGAATCAATGTCGAATCTACCGGCGTGAATTCGTCAGCATAAATTTGAAGCTCATGATTTAAGATTTCACCACTGCCATCGCCATTCAGGTTAAAAAAGGCATGATTGGTTAAGTTAACCACGGTAGTTTTATCAGTTTTGGCTTCATAATCCATTTTGAGCTCATTATCGTCAGTTAATGTATAGGTTACTTTAACGTCCAGATTGCCAGGGAAATTTTCGTCACCATCTTTTGATAAATAGTGCAATACCAACGTGTTTGCATTGGGTTGCTCAGCATCCCAAACCACATATTGATAGCCTTTTTTACCACCATGAAGCGTATTTTGCCCATTATTGGTAAACAGCGAATAAGTTTTACCTTCTAAAGTAAATTTACCTTTGGCAATGCGGTTCCCGTACCTGCCGATTGTTGCCCCAAAATAAGGCTCAGTCGATTTTTCATAATCACCCACACTTTTAAAACCTACAACCACATCAACCAGTTTACCATCTTTACCAGGCACCAGTAAGCTTACCAAACGCCCGCCGTAATTGGTGAAAACGGCTTCTGCATTGTTTTTGTTTTTTAAGGTATACAAGGCGGTTTGTTTACCATCGATCTCTTTTTTAAACGAATCGGCAACTAATTTAACCACTGCTGCTGAATCGATTTTTGCACTATCAGCTGATGAAGCATTTTTGGTTCCAGATTGGCAGGAAACAAATCCCATTGCAGCTACAACTGCCAGGCCCGTTAATGATTTTAATTTCATAGAAATGAATATTTGGTTTAGCGTTTTTTAATTAAGTTTTTAAATATAATGATATCACTTAATTTTACAAATAAAACGATTTAGAAGAATTCAAAACAATATATTGCAGCATATTTTGAGCAAACCACCATCTATGAGACGATATGTAGAAATGGTGATCACAAAATGTATAAACCTTTACTCTTTTTGAACCACCAGCGGAAATATGAGAATTATAACGCCAAAAAAGAACACTAATTTTTCTAACCAAAACACACAAATGATGCTTAAAAATTTACTTAAAATTGCCTTGCTCTGCCTCACTACAGCAAGCTTTGCACAAGGCCAAAACGGGCAGGCTACTGCTCTCCGTAAAAACCCTTACCTCGAACTGCCCCTTGGTGCCATTAAAGCCGAAGGCTGGTTAAAAGAAATGCTGGTAAGACAAAAAACAGGTGCAACAGGAAATCTCGACAAGCTTTATCCTTCAGTTATGGGACAGCGTAATGGCTGGCTGGGCGGCGATGGCGACCAATGGGAACGTGGCCCCTACTGGGTAGATGGTTTACTGCCTCTTGCTTATATTTTACAGGATAAGGAATTGATTGCCAAAACCAAACCCTGGGTTGAGTGGGCCATTAGAAGCCAGCAACCCGACGGTTATTTCGGCCCCATTAAAGATTATGGCAACGAGCCTGGTTTGCAACGTGATAATAGCCGCGACTGGTGGCCAAAAATGGTAATGCTTAAAATTTTAAAGCAATACTACACCGCAACTAACGATAAGCGGATTATTACGCTGATGACCAATTATTTCAAATACCAGTTGAAAGAACTGCCATCGAAACCACTCGATCACTGGTCGTTTTGGGCCAGATACCGTGCCGGTGACAATTTAGCTGTGGTATATTGGCTATACAATAAAACCAATGACCAGTTTTTACTGGAACTGGCCGACCTGATTCACCGCCAGACCTTCGATTTCACCAACGCTTTTGCTGATGGGAAAATGCTTACCCGCTTTGGCAGTGTACATGCCGTAAATCTGGCACAAGGCATGAAAGAACCTTTGGTTTACTACCAGCAACACCCCGAACAAAAATACCTGGATGCACTGAAAAAAGGTTTTAAAGACCTGGATAAATACAATGGCTTTGCCAACGGTATGTTTGGCGGCGACGAATCTTTGCATGGCAATAATCCGACCCAGGGTTCAGAACTATGTACAGCTGTTGAAATGATGTTTACCCTGGAAACGGCTTTAGCAATTACCGGTGACGTAGATTATGCAGACCGTTTAGAAAAAATTGCCTTTAACGCCCTGCCTGCACAGGCATCAGACGATTATATGAGCAGGCAATACTTCCAGCAGGCAAACCAGGTAATGATTAGCAGGCAAATGCACAATTTCGATGTAAACCATCATGGTACCGATTTATGTTATGGATTGCTTTCCGGTTATCCTTGCTGTACTTCCAATATGCATCAGGGCTGGCCAAAGTTTACCCAAAACCTCTGGTATGCCACTGCTGATAAAGGTGTAGCCGCATTGGTTTATTCGCCAAGCGAAGTGAAACTAGCTGTTGCAGATGGAAAAGAAATAACCATTAAGGAAGAAACCAATTATCCTTTTCAGGAAGCGATTAAATTTTCGATCAGCTTTGTCAAAAAATCAAAAGCCATCAATTTCCCCTTTCATTTAAGGATACCTGCCTGGTGTAAAGCAGCTACTGTAAAAGTAAATGGTACCGAAGTGCAAACTTCAAAAGGAAATGCGATTGTTAAAATCAACCGCAACTGGCAATCGGGTGATGTAGTTGAACTGCAATTGCCCATGCATATTTTTAAAAATACCTGGTTCGAAAATTCAGTTTCGGTAGAAAGAGGCCCCATAACCTATGCTTTAAAAATGGGTGAAGCCGTAAAGCCGGTTAAAAATACGATCGATCCAATTGACACAGGTGATGCTTTCGATGAAGTTCACCCAACCACCCCATGGAATTATGGGCTCTTCGATGTACCGAATAATAAATTGGAGGAAAAATTCACGGTAGAACAAGCAGCGCCGATCAGTAACTATCCCTGGAACCTTGAAAATGCACCGATCCAGATTAAAACGAAAGCCAAACGGATCCCTTCCTGGAAATTATACAATGAAATGGCAGGTCCTATCCCTTACAGCATTACTTACCAGTTAGAAACAGCCAAAGAAACTGAAGAAATTACCCTGATTCCGTACGGATCCACAAGGCTAAGGATTTCACAATTCCCAATAGTGGGCAGATAATCTTTCAACCAATGAAGTAAAATCCGTTAAAACTGATTAATATTGCGACCAATCAAAACCCAGTTATGAATCAACACATTTCAACCGATCGTTACGACAAAATGTTATACCGCCGTTGTGGAAACAGTGGCATTAAATTACCTGCAATTTCGTTGGGATTATGGCATAATTTCGGACATGTAAACGTTTTTGAAAACAGCAAAAACCTCATATATACGGCCTTTAACAATGGCATTACCCATTTCGATCTGGCCAACAACTATGGTCCGCCTCCGGGTTCGGCAGAAGAAGTTTTTGGTAAAATACTACGCGAAAATTTTAATGGTTACCGCGATGAGATGATTATTTCAAGCAAAGCCGGTTATACCATGTGGGATGGTCCCTATGGTGATTGGGGATCGAAAAAATACCTGGTATCAAGCTTAGACCAGAGTTTAAAAAGGATGAAGCTTGATTATGTTGATATTTTTTATCACCACCGCCCAGATCCGGAAACCCCACTCGAAGAAACCATGGCCGCATTGAGCTTACTCGTTCAACAAGGAAAAGCTTTGTACGTTGGTATTTCTAACTACCAGGCCGAAGAAGCTGCAAAAGCTATCGAAATTTTAAAGCAAAATGGTACGCCCTGCTTAATCCACCAACCCAAATACTCGATGTTTGAACGCTGGGTTGAAGGTGGGCTGCTTGATGTTTTAGCAAATAATGGTGTGGGTTGTATTCCTTTTTCTCCATTGGCACAGGGCCTGCTAACCGATAAATACCTGCATGGCATTCCGGCCGATTCGCGTGTGGCCACCAGTGGCATTTTCTTAAAAGAGAGCAACATTACGCCTGAGAAGCTGGAGGTAATTGGCAAATTGAATGGGGTAGCCAAATCTCGCGGTCAAAAGCTGGCCCATATGGCTTTATCGTGGATTTTGAAAGATAAAAGAATTACCACAGTGCTGATAGGCGCCAGTAAGCCAGAACAAATTACCGACTCCATTAAAGCTTTGGATAATATCGAATTTAGCGAAGCAGAAATAAAACAGATAGACGAAATCTTAAAATAACCGAAACAGCCCCTTGCTATAAAAAGTACAGGGGCTTTTTCATCAGGTTAATCTGCTAAAGGAAGCGTAAAATAAAAGGTAGAACCTGCGCCGTAAGTGCTTTCTGCCCATATTTTTCCTTTATGGCGGTGTATAATTTCTGCACTCAGGTACAATCCGATGCCAAAGCCTGAAATTGTTTTGGTCTGTGTGCTTTCTACCCGGTAAAACCGGTCGAAAAGTTTCTCCAGATCATTTTCTTTAATCCCGATTCCGTTATCAGTAACACTCACCTGTATGTTGTCGCCGGCAATTTCCGATTGCACTGCAATGGTGCTCCCATGATCAGAATACTTAATGGCATTACTGATCAGGTTTGAAACAACTGATGTTAACTTCTCTTTATCGGCGTGCGCTATTTTAGGTCCGTCGGTAGTGAAATCAATCAAATTTGATGAATAAATGAATCTGGCATCTGATATAGCATCTATGATTACCTGATCCAGATCAAAATTTGTTTTGGTCAAATGAATTTCACCAGATTCGAGCCGGGCAACATTTAAAAATGAGTTAATCATGGTGCTCATTTTCCTGACCTGTAACTGCACTTTATCCAATGTATTTACCATAAACTGATCGGATGAACTTTTCGACTGCATCAGCTGAATATAGGCATTTATGGAAGTTAAAGGTGTTTTCAGTTCATGGCTTACCATGCTGATGAAATCGTGTTTCTGCTGCTCTTCCTTAATGTTGATCAAAACCTGTTCCTGATCCAGGGCATCGCGTTGCAGTTGCGTTTCTTTAATGGCCTCCCTCGCCTTAACCATATCGGTAACATCGCTTGCGGTATGGATAATGCAATAAGGCAGACCCGATTCATCTTTAATAGCCCGGTACTCGTAAGCATAATAGGCCGTCTGCAATTTTCCATCGCGCATGGTTTCTGCCGGAACAGCGTCACCTTGGTCGGTGATCCCCGTTAGCAAAACATTCTTAAGCATATTGATAAAAGGCTGCCCGATCAATTCGGGAACGGCCTCTTGTAAAGGCTTACCAATAATAGAGCGGTCTTTGCCCCAAAAAGCAATCATCGCATCGTTGGCCATCTCTATTACAATATCTTCAGAGGTATAAATAGCGGTAGCATCTTTAGATAAGGCAAGAATCTCTAAAAGCTGACTACTATCTAAAACTCTGGAATGTGCGCTCATGTAATTAACGGTTATTGAACTTGTTGATTAGTTTTCATTTATCATACAACTAATGCCCTTAAATGTTTGGGCTAGTGCTTAAATATCACTGGTTGGAGTAAGTCTGTCGCGTATTTTCTGTTTTAGCACCCCGGCAGCATTGGTATAGCCCCCTTCTGCCCCATCAACAAAATGAACATGCTCGTCTTCCAAATCGCGTACATAACACGACATGATTGATTCGCCGCTTACATACAAACCATATAAAATCTCATTATTTTGTTCTAACTTATCCAGTTCTTCCTGCAGCGCATGGCGTTGTTTTGCTGTGCCGGTAATTACGGTATTGATACGCCCGTCGATAACCAGTGTATCAGACATTTCTACCAGCTGTTTCAGATACTTTTTACCGCTGGCCGTATGGAAGTAGATATAACCATACATATTGATCAACCAGGATTTGAGCAGTTCCCAAAACCTGATCTTACCCAAACGGTGTTTCACTTCCTTACCCAAACTGTTAAAGCTGGTTTTAAAAATCAGTTTAGGTATCGATATGGGCTGTCTTTTTTCGGGTGTACCGTAAATCTGATCGAGGTGTTGTATTACTTTGCTAAATACCATTGCCTGCTGTTCGCATTGCCGGGCCACAACAATTAAAGTTACCACCTCTTCACTGTTTTCGGGTGGTTCAATTTTATCCCATCGGCATTGCATCCCACTCAAATCAATTTCATTGGCGGTTGTATCCTGCGTTGACAGCAGATAATTTTCGCCTTTAATTAATGCTTCGGCATGTGCCAGCCCATCGCCCAAAACAATAGGAATCGAAAAGGTTTCGCTACTGCTATACCTGCTGATTTGGAGCTGATGGCCAGCCTTGTAAATTTCATCAACAGCCATAATACCTGCCCGCAAATCAAGACTGAAGTTTTGCAAAGTATTTTCGCGGTATTTTAACAGCGATTTCATTACCTCCGATACCATACCTGGCGGCACAATAAAAGTTGCCCCATCGCCGCCAAAGAAAAAAGGAACCAGGATATTGGCTTTAAAAGCAATATTAAGCACAGCTACTATGCTACCGGTAGCAATGAGGTTTACATTTTCGTGCTGACCTGCTTTAACTGCTGCTGTAGAATTTTTAATGTCGGTAATAATTACCTGCCAATCGGCTGGTACGGGCTTAAACATATCACTATGAATCAGCAACTTGGCCAATGCCATTTTATTGACCGGGAGATTAGCGTAAAAATGATCGGTATGATTAGACATAAAACTGGCTTAACAAACTAAATATACGGATTTGAGTGCGATGTGTATTTCAAAAATCAAATCGGACAACCCTTATTTAGAACAAATAAAAATAATTTTGGTAATCCGGAGTAAAAACATTTCCTTTGCGCCAACTAAGAATTAATCTAAATAAAGATGAGTAAAACAATTACCCGATTATTAACTTTAATCGTTGTAGTACTGCTGATTGCCGGGAATGCTATGGCGCAATCTAAAAACGGTTCTATTTCAGGATCAATTAAAACCAGTGATGGCAATCCGGCAGCTTATGTAAGCGTGGGTTTAAAGAACACTACCAAAACCACCCAAACAGATGAAAAAGGAAACTACACCATTAAAAATGTAGCTCCGGGTACTTATACATTAAAAACTTCGGCTGTAGGCGTATCAGCACAAGAGAAACAGGTAACGGTTACTGCTGGTCAGAGCTCCAACGCCGATTTTTCCCTTGCACAGTCTTCTTCTCAGTTAGATGAAATTGCTGTTAATGGTTATAAAACACCAAACAGAAAGCCTGTTAACCTGGGTAAAATTGCAATAGCGCCAATGGATTTACCACAGGCGGTTCAGGTTATTGGCAATCAGGTAATTACCGATCAGCAGGTAAACAGCCTTGGCGATGTAATGAAAAACGTTAACGGAGTTGCCCTGGGTGCAAACCGCGGCGCAGTTGGCGAAAACTTCTTTGCCAGAGGTTACAGCTTGGGTAGCAATAACATTTTCAAAAACGGTGCAAGAACCACTATTGGTGGTAGCCCGGAAGCCAGCACGCTTGAATCGGTAGAGGTTTTAAAGGGAAGTGCAGCTTTACTTTATGGTGGTGTAACTGGCGGAGCTGTAGTAAATATGGTTACCAAAAAACCAAAATTTGTTAACGGTGGCGAAGTGAGCATGAGAACCGGAAGCTACGACCAATATAAACCAACTATCGATCTTTATGGACCAATATCTAAAAAACTTGCTTTTAGAGCTATAGGTACTTATGAAAATGCAGGCAGTTTCAGAGACTATGTAAAATCAAACCGTATCTACATTAACCCTTCGTTATTGTATAAAATAAGTGATCAAACAGAAGTTTTGGTTCAGGGTGATTATTTAAAAAGCGATTATACTCCGGATTTTGGTGTAGGATCGGTTAACAGCCAGATTGTTGATTTTGGTCGCGATAAATTTATTAATGTACCTTGGGCTTATAATAAAACCAACACCACTACTGCTCAGGCCAATTTAACGCATAACTTTAACGAAAACTGGAAATTAAGTGCTGTGGGATCATTCCAGGCTTATAACCGTAATTATTACGGATCTGACCGTATCCAGGCAAATTCTGCAGGTATTTCTGCACGGAACCTTTCCAGAGCGTTAAGTAAAGAGTATACATACAATCAGCAAATTAATGTTAACGGTATTTTTAATACAGGAAGCATTAAACACACAGTATTATTTGGTGTGGATGCAGATCAATCTAGAGTAACCAGCAATGCATTTGCTTACGGTAAAAATGCCCAGGGAGCGTACATTACCACTTACAACTATGGTAATGTGAACGTTTTCGACGAATCTACTTATTATGGTTCAGGTATCATGCCTGAGGCATTCAGCACTACTTCAACACTTGCCCCAATATACAGATACGGTGCTTTTGTACAGGATTTAATCGAGGTAACCGAACAATTTAAAGTACTTGCCGGATTGCGTTATACGGATCAGAAAAATGCCAGCTCGAGAGCTTTAAATTTAGAAACAGGGGTTACTGCAACAGGTGCAACCAAATTTGATGATGCTTTTTCTCCTAAATTGGGTTTAATTTATCAGCCGCTTAAAAGTACTTCCATGTATGTAAGTTATGCCAACAACTTCATTCCTAATACCGGTGTTGATATTAATAATAATGCGCTTCAGCCGTCAATTGTTAATCAATGCGAAGCAGGAGTTAAGAACGATTTCTTTGGAGGAAAACTATCGGCTAATTTAACCTATTACAAAATAATCAACAACAATATTGCTCAGGCAGCTATACTTGCTGATGGAACCGTAAGTACCGTATTTAAACAATTAAACGGTGAAACTACAAGTGATGGTTTGGAATTGGATGTAAATGGTACACTAGCTAAAGGGCTTAACTTCTTACTGGGCTATAGCTACAACTTTATGCGTTACACCAACACTGCCGATGTTACCGGAATGATTGAAGATGTACGTTTAGTAGGTACAACCAAAAATACTGCTAATGCAACCTTATTCTACACTTTCCAGGATGGAGCTGTTAAAGGGCTTAAACTAGGGGCTTCTGCATTCTACACAGGCAAACGTAACGGCGGTTGGAACGATGCGAAAAATGCAACAACTTTAAGGCTAATTCCTTTAAGCGCATTTACCACGATAGATTTCTCTGCAGGATATAGCTGGAAAAGATTCTCGCTTCTGGCTAAAGTTTCGAACATTACCAACGAGTTAAATTATTTTGTACACGAAAACTACAGTGTTAATCCAATTGCGCCACGTCAATTCTTAACTACTCTATCTTATAAATTCTAATTAGTTACATTTGCTATAACAGAACGGGCTGGATTTGATTAAATCCAGCCCGTTTTATTTTACATCGTTGGCGCTTGTTCATATATCGTCCACTGCTGCTCTTTATTGCTACTCTTTTTACTGAGGATGACCGGCAAATTTACAGCACCCTGTTTATCGCCGGAAGTTAGATAAAGCTCCGTTCCTTTAAGCTTAATCCAATAAATATTTTTGCCTGCCGTTTCAAAATCAAACTGTTGGATGGAGCTTGCTGAAGTAAGTGGTTGTTCTTCTAAAACAGTTTCTGTGGTATCACCGGTTTTCGGCTGAAACGTTTTGCCGGTAAACAGGTTCTTTAACTGGTAAGTATTGCCGGCTACAGGAATAAAATTCCAGGTCATGCATTTCCAGTTTTGTGGCGTGTAGGCCACCAAAGGTGTTCCGTTTTTGTTACTGGCATCTTTAACGCGCAAAAGCATGCCGGTTGCTACATTTTTAATTGCGTAATTACCTTTTATGGTTTGCCCTGAAACATAACCATTAATCAGCAGCAACAAACTAGTTGTAATCAGATATCGTCTCATTACCACTAATTTAATCAGTAAAAAAGAATTAAACAATAATCAAAATTGTTCCTGATTTGAGCAGCTTAAAATAATAATGGCATTCGCCTTTTCTGTTAATGATTTCGATATCGCATACTTTACCGGATTTTCCGTATTCATCTGCTAAAAAATCACCAATTTTAATGCTATCCAGCTGGTTTATATTAATTGCTGCCCTTTTAATTAATGTAGCGCTTTTTTCCATGAGCTTGTTTTTTAGCTACCTACGTAATCTCAAAAGCTTTGGATTCGTGGCAATTAAAAATACTTAAAAATAAGTAAAGCAAACTACTTTAGTGTAAATATAATTAGTAATGAACAAGTTCATATACCCTTTTCATATATAAGGCTTCCTCAATTTTCACAAAGAACTCATGCCATTCGCCTCGGGTAAACACCAGACTGATATCTGGAAAGGGGGTAGACAAAATTACAACCTCCCGCCCATCAGGGGCCCGTTCCAGAAAATCGTCAAAGGCGAGTTTTTTGGTTGCGACGTAAAAGGCATCAAACTGATCGAAAGAAAAGTTCATCAAAACACCTGTCCGCCAGATATTGATAACGCTGCAGTTTTTGCACTGTGCAATAGTAATGTTTTCATTTTGAGACAGAACGGTGGTTTTACACATAAATTAAATTTAATATTCGTCAATAGGATTAAACAAATATCACATTATTTAGAATAATTCCAAATAATAATTTTATTCATGTTACAGCTTGATAAAAAAAATGCCAGACTTACATCTGGCATTTTTCTTTATTCGGCATCGTAGATTACAACCTTTTCAAAATAAACCCTGAATTCGTCTAAAAAGGCTTTATGCAGCGGGTGAACCTGATAAACATCATGCGCGGCCAAATCTTCGAATAACAACAGTAAACTGAAAGTATAAGTGGTATCTACAACTGCTCGCTCAATAGGTGCAGGTACACCAATGTGGAAGGTTTTAACTACTTCAATGTTTTCTAAAGTCTGTAAACTGTTGCGAAAAGCCTGTTTTTGCTCCTCAGTGGTATCGGCTTTTAGCCAGAATAAAACGTGGTGTGCGATCATGAATATAATTTTTCCCAAATATAAGGAAAGCGGCAAGAGTTAAGCCTTTTTATCAGAAAACCTGCATCATTTAATCATCATTTGCTTAACGCAGTAAGCAGATCAGCAGAGGTATCTGCTGCGTAAGCCACATTACCTTTAGCAGCATTGTAAATGATCCTTAACCATACCAGAAAGTAAGGTAAACTGATTATAGCCAGTGATAAGGGATGCGCTTTCGCAAATACAGGGAACAACAGTAAAGGAAAATTACAGGTTATAACAAGTAAAACGGGAAGCAGTACCTTTTTCATGCCGCGGTTGTTTTCAAAGATATACCAGATCCCTACCCCTACAATTGAAATGATAAAAGTACAATCTTCTGCACCGGTACTAAATAACACCGGAAACAAGAGCACTGAAGCCAATATAAGTAGCTGAAACTTTGGTTTAGAAAAACGGCCGATCCGCATAAAGGGAAGCATAAACACTACAGCACCCAGCGAAAGAAAAAGCAGGTTGGGTATGCCAGACTGATCTAAAATCTCCCTGAAGAAGCCCATAATCGAGATGTCGATACCTCCACCCAAAATATTCATTTCGTTTTTGCCGATTAACGAAGCTTTCCAATCCAGATATGAATGGAGTACAAAGGCCGGCGAGGCAAACAACATGGGTACAACCAAAATAACGGCCGACCAAATGATCAGCCAAAGAATAAATTGGGGTTTATTTTTAACGAAGAAGAAAAAAACCAGGCCCACAATGCCATAAAGTTTGATAAAAGTACCCAACACAATAAAAAAGGCAGTCCATATATTATTGCCTTTGTTCAATTGCGTAAAACTGAGTATAATCAGCGCAGCTGCACCCGCATTAAACTGTTGGTTCAGCATCGATTCGATCAGGCAGGGAATGGCAATGTAACCGATAATGACTTTTTTATCATCACTTAAAGGCAGGGTTTGAATGGCTTTAAACAACAGGAAACAGTTAAATAAATTCCAGAACAATAAACCGATACTGTTGGGCATGAAAGCAAAAGGTGCAATTAAAACGCTAAAAATGGGCCCGTAGTGATTCGCATCATCATGAAATGCCGGATAGGTTGCATACAATGAACGTTCGTGAAGCAGGTTTCTGAAAGTATTTTCGAAAATGAGGTAATTATTAAACCGATGGGTTGCCCACGAATCGATTACAAAGATGAGTGTGACTAATACCCATAAAAATAATACGAAGCGGTTTTGCTCATAAAACTTTTTGGGCGAAGTATTTAGGGTATCCGGGATAGAATAATTAGTCATTGTAAAAAATACATTACAATACAATAATATTAAGCAAAAATCACATTTCCAACAGTTCTGTAAAGAAAATAATACTCCTTTTAGAAATATTTGACCAATATCAAAAAATATTTCTTGTAGCCATTTGGATAAATGAAAATTGGCTGACAAAACACGAAAACTAAATACCCCGGAAAGGTGTTTCCTACCTAACCAATTTATAAATCAATGGAATATCAAATGAATTCGATAAATGCCAGGAAAGAATTTATCGACATTGCTGACGAGCAGGACCGCCAGTACTGGGCTACCCGTTTAGGTGTAAGTAGTGAAAAGCTGAAATCAGTTGTTAAAGCAATTCAAAGCATGGAATTTTCCAAACTGAAAGATTACTTAATGCTGGAAAAGATTAAAGAGGCCAATACCTATCAACGTTTTGTTAATCCGCAGTAATGGGTATTCAATCGAAAGTTAAGCACGAAAAGCCTATAACTGATTGCGCACATCTGATCGATTTGCCCGCAACAAAGTCGGTTTTTAATCATAAGGTTAAAGGTAATGCAGTTACTAATCCGAAAGCCTGCATCAGGGTATTGAGTGTTTTTTATCCCAAAAACGGCTTAATGAATTTGCTTTAATGCTTATTTAGCAAAAAGCCCAGCACATTTGCCGGGCTATATTTTTGTCTATAGCTTAAAAAGTCAACACTACTTTCCCTACTGTTCTGCCTGTTTCGATTTGCTGATGTGCTTCTCCCATTTTTTGGAAAGGAAAAACAGCCGATACATGCGAACGGATTGTACCATCAGCCAACAATGCGGCAATTTGCTGCATGTCCTCTCCAGATGGTTTAACCCTAATGGTATAACCATTAATGCCCAGCGCTTTTGCTTTTTCGGTTACCGTTTCATTTAGACCTGAAGGGATACTGATGATGGTACCGCCTTTTTTTGTCACTTGTAAAGAGCGGTCGATATAGTCGCCACCCATCGAATCGAGTACAAAATCGATATCCGCAATTACTTCTTCAAAAGGCTGCGCACGATAATCTACATGCTCATCGGCACCCAATGACAGCACAAAATCGCGGTTAGCAGCCGATGCTGTACCAATTACGTAAGCGCCCAGATGTTTAGCCATTTGTACGGCATAATGCCCCACCCCGCCCGCAGCAGCATGAATTAAAACCCGTTGACCAGGTTGAACGTTGGCATGCGTGGTAAGTGCCTGCCAGGCCGTTAATGCTGCAAGAGTTGCCGCAGCGGCATCATTATGGCTCACATTTTCAGGTTTTAGTGCAAGTTCATCCGCTTTAGCTACCACATACTCGGCGTAGGTATTTCCTAATCCCGGAAAGGCTAACATTGCAAATACCGCATCGCCGGTTTTAAATTGGGTTACGCCCTCTCCAACTTCGGTAATGGTGCCCGAAATGTCCCAACCTAAAATAACGGGTAGCTGATCTTTAATCAAACCTGCAATCCCCTTACCCGACCTGGTTTTTACATCAACGGGGTTAATACTAATGGCATTTAACTTAACCAATACTTCTCCGGCTCCAACTGCAGGAACTTCTTTTTCGGTCAATTCGAGGTTTTCTACACCTCCAAAATCTTTTAATATAATCGCTTTCATATTCTATCTTGAATTTATATTTCAAATTTATACCAATAATTTCAATTATATTGGTATATTATTTCCATAATTTGGTATTTTTGCTTCATGCTAAAAGAAAACCTGTACGAGCCTTTTTCAACTGCGCACCTTATTTTAAACGATTGCCCCAAACAGGCACATAAACATAACTTTTTTGAACTGGTTTTTGTGTTAAATGGAACCGGAAAACAGTGCATTAATAACAGCCGCTTTAATTATCACGCCGAACACATGTTTTTAATTACCCCGGAAGATTGCCATGAGCTGATTATTGAGGAAACTTCTGAATTATTTTTCCTGCGTTTTAACGACATCTATCTGAAAAATAGTGGCCTACAAACCGAAAATATCAGGCGACTGGAATATATCCTTCAAAATGCCAACCACCAGCCGGGCTGTATTCTAAAAAATACCCGTGACAAAAAGATTGTTCGCTCATTGATATCGAATATTATTGAAGAGCAAAGCGAAAAAGACCTGTACAATAAAGAACTGGTACAGCAACTGGTTAACACGCTGATTATTATTGTTGCCCGCAACATCGCCAAATATCTGCCTGAGCAAGCCAATGCAGGTACGGAAGAAAAAGCTTTGGATATACTACAATATGTACAAAGCAACATTTATTATCCCGAAAAATTGCGGGCAGATACCATTAGCCATCATTTTAGTATCTCTGAAGCCTATTTGGGCCGCTATTTTAAAAAACATGTAGACGAAACCCTGCAACAGTATATTGCCAACTACAAAACGAAAATGATTGAGCACCGTTTGCAGTTTAGTGATAAGCGCCTGAATGAAATTGCAAACGAGTTTGGTTTTACTGATGAAAGCCATTTCAATAAATTTTTCAGAAAACAGCGGGGAAATAGTCCAAAAGCATTTAGGAAGTCCTTACAAGCACCAATTATGTAATTAAAACCTTGCTAAGCAAACAACATTATTTTATAAAATGTTGGTACAGGCAATTAATGGCATCGCGGCTAAAATCGGGGAAGCCATCCGTATAGGTTGCATTAATGCCATTGGTAATAATTACAAAGCCATACTTTTGTTGCGGATTAAAAAACATGGTGCTGTACAAACCGTAAGCAGAACCGGTATGCCCTATTAATTTTACACCCGGAATTAAATTTTCAGCACTTCGAAGCGCTAGTCCATAGCCTTCATCGGCACTAAGAGCTGTTTGCATTTGTTTCGCGCTCTTTTTAGAAATGATACGAGTACCCTCCTCCTTGCCATAATTCATGTGCATCATCATATATCTCGCCAAATCAGTTGCAGAAATCTTCATTCCACCCGTTGGCGAAAAAACTGGTGTACTGTACCCCATTACATAATTGGCAATTTCGGTTCTCCGTGGTGCATAAGCAGCCGGCGATGGAGAATATGTTTTGGTATCGGCATGGTACTCATATAGCTTCACAAAGCGCGTACTATCTAACGAATCGACACAGTAACCCGCATAAAGCCCTAAAGGTTTCAGGATTTGCTTTTTGATGTAATTATCGAAACGCTGGCCCGATTGCTTTTCGAGAATGGTACCAATGAGGTTAAAATTGAGATTACAATAATCGAATTTTGTACCCGGCAGATAGTTATTATAACATTTGGTCCAATCGGGATTTTTATCGGGATTAATCACATCCAGATTTAAATACCCTTGCGAATCGTTCAGACTGGAGGTGTGCGACAGAGCCATCTTCAACGTAATTTTCTGATCGGGAAATTTGGGGTTCCTGATTTTAAAACCAACAAGATCGCCAAAATCATCGTCCAGACTAATCTTCCCGGCTTCGACCATTTGCATGATTGCCGTAGCGGAAAAAGATTTGGAAATGGAGGCAATCCTGAAAATATCCTGATTGTTCAACGGCACTTTGTTTTCGAGATCTTTTAAACCAAAAGCATGGGTGCAAACAAGCTTACCGTCTTTTACTACCGCTACCGCCGCGCCCACTGCATTGTATTTTTCCATCAGCTGCTTAAAATCATTTTCTACTTCCTGGGCCTTCAATAGCGACGGAATCAACAACAATAAAAACAGCTTAAAGCTATACTGTGGTAAATGGAGTTTCATAAATACAGGTTTGGTAAAAAATTATTTCGCGTCGTTTACTTCGAGCCAGTGCCCGTCAGGGTCTTTAAAGTAAATTTGTTTTACGCCATCTACACGTAAGGTTATGCCTTTCTCCTTCCCTGCCCAATCTTCGAAACTGATATGCTGGGCGTTTAGTTTTTTCACAAATTCATCAACCGAAGGTACACTGAAACACAAATGTTCGTTCTTATCGAAATTTTGAGTTCCTTTTAAGCCTTGAATTAGATGTAACTGTCCAGCGGGGCCTAAGCTAAACCAGGTATGGCGGTTATCGTGAAATGGCTCAGGAATGATTTTCAGGTTAAAAACGCTTTCGTAAAAAACGGTCGATTGTTTTAAATCGCTTACATAAACTGCGATGTGATTGAGAACAGCAGGTGTACTGCCGGCATTGTTTTGCGCCATGGCCTTATTAAAAATGATAGAAAATAGAATAGCAGTGGTGAGGAAGATTTGTTTCATGTTTAAATATCATACTTATATGGGAATATTTTGAATAAAAATTCTCCCGTCATGGCTTATTTACAAAGAATCTCCTACGGCAATCCGTCATTCCCGTGAAAACGGGAATCTTAAAGCATAACATAGCAATCGCTTTACGATTCCCATCCGATAGCTATCGGATCAAGCTGGGAATGACGGATTAACTATGGGAATATTGTTAATTAAAATACTCCTGTCATGGCTTATTTACAAAGGATCTCTTAAGGTAATCCGTCATTCCCGTGAAAACGGGAATCTTAAAGCATAACATAGCGGTCGCTTTACGATTCCCATCCGATAGCTATCGGATCAAGCTGGGAATGACGGACTACTATGGGAATATTGTTAATTAAAATACTCCTGTCATGGCTTATTTACAAAGGATCTCTTACGGTAATCCGTCATTCCCGTGAAAACGGGAATCTTAAACATAACATCGCGGTCGCTTTACGATTCCCATCCGATAGCTATCGGATCAAGCTGGGAATGACGGATTAACAATGGGAATATTGTTAATTAAAATACTCCTGTCATGGCTTTTTTACAAAGGATCTCTTAAGGTAATCCGTCATTCCCGTGAAAACGGGAATCTTAAAGCATAACATAGCGATCGCTTTACGATTCCCATCCGATAGCTATCGGATCATGCAGGGAATGACAGGTTAAACTTAAGGCGCTTCGACTCCGCTCTGCGTGACAAACTATGGGATCAAATCCGTGCGTTCCGTGCATCCGTGGCTAAAAATTAGTGCAGAGAGATTCTTCGCTGCGCTCAGCACAACAAAAGCAAAAAAGGCTGCTCCAAAACCGGAGCAGCCAGTACAAATAAGGATTTGACTTGAATTCTATGCTTATGCTTTGAGGAACTTAGGTTAGGGTCTAGTTCCAGCCACCACCCAGTGCATGATAAATATCTACCACTGCGTTTAATTGTTGTTTTTTTGTTTCAATCAGCTCCAGTTTCGATTGTAATGCATCGCGCTGAGTCATTAAAACCTCAAAATAATCGGCCCTTGCGGCTTTAAATAAATCGTTCGAAATATCAATCGATTGGGTTAGTGCCGTTACCTGTTTCGATTTTAAATCATAGCTTTTTTGCAGGTTACTGATTTTCGACATTTGGTTGGCTACTTCAATGTACCCGTTTAAAATGGTTTTTTCGTAATCGTATACCGCCTGTAACTGTTTAGCATTAGCAGTTAAATACTCCGCTTTTATGGCATTGCGATTAATTAGCGGTCCGGCCAGATCGCCAGCCAAAGAGTAAATTAACGACTCAGGTGTTCTCAATAAATAAGATGGATTGAAAGCCTGGTAACCAATGGTAGCCGAAATACCCAGCGACGGATAAAACTGTGCTTTAGCCACTTTAACATCCAGTTTTGCTGCTGCAAGTTCAAATTCAGCCTTTTTAATATCCGGGCGATTAGCCAATAATTGTGCTGGCAAGCCCGTTTGCACGGTTGCCGGCACTAAATCGGTAAAATTAGCTTTATCTCTGATGATGGGTTGCGGGAAACGGCCCAACAAGAAGTTAATCTTATTTTCGGTTTCGGTAATGTTCTGCTGAATATCGAACTCCAGGCTTTTAGAACTTAATACTTCGGCCTCGAATTTACGCACGGCCAATTCAGTAACCCGGGTAGCTTGTTTCTGGATTTTCATTAACTCCAGTGCATTGCTTTGCAGCTCGATATTCTTTTTAACAATCTCCAGTTGATTATCGGCAGCAAGCAGCTCATAATAAGAGTTGGCTACCTCAGCAATTAAATTGGTGATTACAAAGTTCTTGCCTTCAACAGTAGACAAGTAATGGCTAATGGCTGCTTTTTTCGAGTTGCGCAGCTTATGCCAGATATCGGCTTCCCAGTTAGCCTGTAAGCCGAACTTATAATCAGGCAATATTTCTGGTACTTCTTTGCCTGGGGTAATTTCTGTTGAGGCATCGCCCGCACCAGAACTGGTATAACGACCTACTTTATCCAAACCCGCTCCCACGCCATAGCTTACATTCGGTAAAAGTTCTCCTTTTCTGGCTTTGATTTCGTTTTTGGCAATCTCAATATCCTGTAAGGTGATGTTTAACTCCTGGTTATTTTTAAGCGCAGTATCAATCAGGTTTACCAGATTAGGATCGGTAAAAAACTTACGCCATTGTATGCTGGCTGTGCTAACCGTATCCTGCGTGCCATTATTAAAGGCGGCAGGTACATTTTTATTTTCGGCACGTTGAGCTACTTCAGGTAGCTTACAGGCAGAGTATGCAGCGCATAGCAATACCAATCCAAGGCCTTTATATATATTTTTCCTAAACATTATTTTCAATTTCTTCAGTTAACGGATGTTCTTCTTCAATTTTAATCAGCTTGTGTTTAGCCGCAATTGTTCCGAAAATGTAGTATAAACCTGGTATTACGATTACCCCAAAGATGGTTCCGAATAACATACCTCCTGCCGCAGCCGAACCAATGGTGCGGTTACCGATTTTACCTGGCCCGCTGGCAATCATTAAAGGAATTAAACCTGCAATAAAGGCAAAAGAAGTCATTAAGATTGGACGGAAACGTACCGTAGCGCCTTCCATAGCTGCTTTAAATACCGATGCCCCCTGCGCGTGCCGCTGCGTAGCAAACTCTACAATCAGCACCGCATTTTTACCCAGCAAACCAATCAGCATGACCATGGCTACCTGCGCATAAATGTTATTTTCTAATCCCAATAATTTAAGGAATACAAATGCCCCGAAAATACCTGCTGGTAAAGAAAGAATTACCGAAAGCGGCAAAATGAAACTTTCATACTGTGCGGCCAATACCAGGTAAACGAAGCCCAAACAAATCAGGAAGATGTAAATGGCTTCATTACCGCGCGATACCTCATCTTTAGAAATACCAGCCCAATCGATACCAAATCCCCTTGGCAGGGTTTTCTTGGCTACTTCTGTAATGGCTTTAATGGCCTCGCCCGAGCTGTAACCTGGTGCCGACTGACCGCTAATCTCCGAAGCATTGTACATGTTATGTCGGGTAATTTCTGAAAGCCCGTAAACCCTTTGCATTTTGATAAAGGCCGAGAATGGTACCATTTCATCACGGTCGTTTTTAACCGATAACTTCAGGATATCTTCTGGCAGGGCACGGTATTGCGGTAAAGCCTGCACAATTACCTTATACTGCCTGTCGTACTTAATAAAACTGGTTTCGTAGTTACTACCCACAAAGGTTGACAGCGTATTCATGGCATTATCAATACTCACTCCTTTTTGCTGAGCAATATCATTATCTACATTAAGCATGTATTGCGGGAAACTGGCGCTATAGAAGGTAAATACCGATGACAGTTCTTTACGTTTATTCAGTTCTTTTACAAAATCGTTGGCTACGGTTTCCATTTTTTTATAGTCGCCGCTACCTGCTTTATCCAGTAAACGAAGTTCGAAACCGCCCGCTGCACCATAACCTGGCACTGCCGGTGGCTGGAAAAACTCGATGGTTGCCCCCGGGATAGATTTTGATTTCTCTTCAAGCTCTTCAATAATCTCTACTGCCGAGTGTTTACGTTCGTCCCAGTCTTTCAGGTTAATTAAACAGGTACCTGAGTTAGAGCCTGTACCTTCGGTAAGGATTTCGTAACCAGCCAATGAGGAAACCGATTTAACACCGTCAATCTCTTCGCACATTTTCTGCAGTTTTTCGGCAATCTGGTCGGTACGTTCTAATGTAGATCCCGGAGGGGTTTGGATAATGGCATATACCATACCCTGATCCTCATTGGGAATAAAACCTGAAGGAACGGTACCACTTAAACCCCAAACACCCAAACAAAAAGCAACCAGCACACCGAAAGTTAAGATCCTGCGGCTTACCACTTTACTCAGCACCCGCTCATATTTACCCGAAAGCTTGGCAAAGCCATTGTTAAAACCATCCAAAAAGCGATCGATCATCATCTTTTTGCCTTTGCCATGGTTATTTTTAAGCATAATGGCACACAATGCAGGGGTAAGCGTTAAAGCCACAATACCTGAAAGGATAATTGCCGTAGCCATGGTGATAGAGAACTGACGGTAAAAAATACCTACGGGACCCGACATAAACGCAACCGGAATAAATACCGATGCCATTAAGAAGGTGATGGCAATAATTGCCCCGCCAATTTCTTTCATGGCTTGTTGTGTAGCTTTAAGTACCGAAAGTCGCCTGTCGTGCTCCATTTTGGCGTGTACTGCCTCAATTACCACAATGGCATCATCTACTACTACCCCAATGGCGAGTACGAGAGCGAACAAGGTGATTAAGTTGAGTGTAATGCCGAAGAACTGCATGAATACGAAAGTACCAATCAACGATACGGGAACGGCAATGGCCGGAATTAAAGTCGAACGCCAATCACCAAGGAACAGGAATACTACCAAACCTACCAAAATGAAAGCCTCTACCAAGGTGTGAATAACCTTTTCGATAGATGCATCGAGGAATTTAGAAACGTCATAACTGATTTCGTAATCTAAACCTTTAGGAAATGAACTGGCCTTAATCTCAGCCATTTTGGCTTTAACATCTTTAATAACCTGCGTAGCATTACTACCATACGATTGCTTTAAAACAATCGCGGCAGAAGCTTTTCCGTTTAAGGTAGAATATAAATTGTAAGCAGCAGCACTAAAATCAACATCAGCCACATCTTTTAAACGAAGTAATTCGCCATTGGCACTTGCCCTTAACACAATATTCTCATAACCCTCTTTGGTATTAAAACGGCCCGAATATTTCAACACGTATTCAAATGCCTGCGAGCGTTTACCCGAACTTTCACCTGTTTTACCCGGCGAAGCTTCTAAACTTTGCTCATCAAGCGCCTTCATTACTTCATCAACCGAAATTTTGTAAGCCTGCATGCGATCGGGCTTTAACCAGATCCGCATAGCATAATCCCTGTCGCCCAAAATATCGGCAAAACCTACCCCATCAACCCTTTTCAGCTCAGAAAGCAGATTGATATCGGCATAGTTATACAAGAAATTCTGGTTCATTTTAGGGTCTTTACTGTACAGGTTGATGTACATTAACATGTTAGACTCCTCGCGGGTAATTTTTACCCCTTCGCGTACCACCAAAGGCGGCAGTTTATTGGTAACCGCGGCTACCCGGTTTTGCACGTTAAGCGAAGCCTGATTAGGATCGGTACCCAGGTTAAATACCACCTGGATAGAAGCCTCACCGTCATTACCGGCATCGGATGCAATATATTTCATTCCGGGTACCCCGTTAAGCGCACGCTCTAAAGGGATAACAACCGATTTAATTAAAAGCTCGTTATTGGCTCCCGGATACTCGGCCGTAATGTTTACTTTGGGTGGTGAGATAGACGGGAATTGCGTAACAGGCAGGTAGCTGATGGCCAACACTCCCAAAAACACAATAACAAGCGATATTACGATAGAAAGGACTGGCCTTTGTATGAATTTACTAAACATAAAATAAGTATGGAGGATTTAGATTATTCTGTTTTCAATCTCAATTGTTTAATCACATCCTGAGGCTGCTGGAATTTGAAAGCGATCTTATCATCATCTTTAACTTTCTGTACGCCCTCAAGCAGGATCTTATCACCTACATCAATGCCATCACCAACAATGTATAAGTCGGGTAAATCGCCTGCCAGGGTAATGGCTTTCGAGTGCACTTTATTGTTTTTATCGATTACAAAAACGTAAGTCTTATCCTGAATATCGTAAGTTGCTTTTTGTGGGATAACCAATGCATTTTTTAAAGGCACCACCATCTGTATTTTACCGGTTTCGCCATTTCTAAGCAGATTATCGGCGTTATTGAACCTGGCCCTGAAAGCGATGTTTCCGGTTTCGTTATCAAATTCGCTTTCAATTAATTCTACCTTACCTTTGGCTTTTAACAATTCGTTATTGGCCAATAAAAGACTTACTTCCTGCTGTCCTTTTACCTTTGCCGCACTTTGATAATTGAGGTATTCGGGCTCCGAAACGTTGAAATAGGCAAACACCTGGCTGTTATCAGAAAGGCTGGTTAATAAAGCGCCCTCATCAACCAAACTACCCAGTTTTAAAGGAATACGGTCGATGGTACCATCGAAAGGTGCCCTGATTTCTGTATTGGATAAATGAAATTTAGCCAGCGCGGTTTCGGCATTTGCTGATTGCAGTTTTGCCTTGGCCATGGCCAGCTCGTTTTTAGAAACAATATTTTTATCGGAAAGTAACTTGGTGTTTTCGAGCTCAATTTGAGCAGATTTTGTTTCTGCCTGTGCTTTGGCCAGTTCAGACTGGGCAGCTTTAGGCATAATGCGGAACAAAAGCTGACCAGCTTTAACATGCTGTCCCTCATCTACATAAATATTCTGCAGGTAGCCCTTTTCCTGCGCCCTTACTTCGATATTCCGCACCGATTTGATTTGCGAAACATATTCTTTGGTAAACGAAGTATCCATTCTTACCGGACTGGTTACCGCGTAAGTAGCTACTTCCTCTTTTTCTTCTTTTTTGGATGTACACGCTGTTACGTAAAGCAAAGCACTCAAAGCGAGGCACATTACATTTCTCTTCATCTTGTTTTTTTGACTAGTTATCTGATTTATTTTTTTTCATTAGTTTTCCTTTGCCAACCGCTTCATCATTTACAATACCGTTAAACGGCATGATGCAGGTTCAATAATTCAGGGTTACGCAGTGATTTAATTCGATAGCGAAATAAATACAGATTTATGAAGTTTAAATGAAGTTGAAATTCAGGTTTAAAGTGGCAAGGATTAACTTTTACAGCAAAAAGAACCTATTATGGCAATAAACATGAAGTTTTGGAGCGGTTTTACTGAAAACAAGATAAAATCGAACTGATTTTAGTGCTACAATCAAGGTGATTAGCTAAAAAAGCAATCAAATTTAAATTTTGAAATTCTTGTACTCAGGAATTTATTAAAGTTAAGATGACATAAACTTAACTGATAACTGTCGATCCTTTCGGGGTTAGGTATGTGGAAGCAACTCCTAAAGGCATCGTCATTTCGAGCGGAGTGCAACGGAGTTGAGAAATCTGTATAGAAAGATTTCTCCATTTCGCCACCGGAGAAAACCGGATGGCTCCAGTCGAAATGACGATTCTATTTATTACCCCATTGGGGTACAGATCTCGATTAAAAAGCCATCTAAATCGCGTACATAAGCGATGGTTTGTCCCCATGGCTTTTGTTTGGGTTCTTCTAAAATTGTGCCACCGGCCGATACAACCTGTTTGATTACGGTATCTACATCTGGCGTAGCGAAGCCCAACTCAATTCCAAACGGTTTTTCATTTAAGCTACTGGCTAAAAAACCATTTTTCAGGTTGGCATTTCCCAATGTTTTGGTAATAAATGATAATGTGGTATTGCCGGTCAATAATTCGCCATAATCAGCTTCAGGGGTGATAAATTTACGCTGAAAACCAAAAGCATTTTCATAAAAAAGAATAGCTTTTTCTACATCGGTTACATATAAAATGGTATAGCTATATTTTATCATGGCAATAAATTTAATGGATTAGTAGTTATTCAGCTTTGCTTAGTATGCGTTCAATTTCGCGCAGCATTTCATCGGCCAGCTTTTGCTTTGCGCCAATTTTAGACAGGTATGCATCGGCGAACAGCGCATCGAGCTCTTCCATAATAAAGCTGTATCTGGCCTTTAATTCCATCAAATCTATTTGTAACGACATTGAAAGCTCCTGCATAGTTCAAAACTATGAAATGGAGCTTGTAATCGCAAGCATTGTGGAAATCTGGAAAGAAATGTTTTTAGCATCCAAATAATTATTTAAGCAAAAAAAGAAGTGCCTCCGGAAAACCGGAGACACTAACTAACCAACCTTTTCCAATAAAGGTTTTGTTTTTCGGGCATACTGATTACGTTGTAAAACGAATGTCCCTATGTTTATTGCCAGCCCGGGTTTTGTTTAATATCCGGATTAAGCACCATCTGATCTGTCGGAATTGGCGAAAGGTAATCGCGCAGCAAATTGAATTTGTATCCTGTAGCCAGGTTGGTTTTAAATAGCTCGATGTAGCCATTTTCATCAACCGGGTAACTAGTTAGGTACTTTGAATCTACCACACCGGTCCACTGGGCTATTTTAGCGCCTTTTGGTTTCCAGCCCACAATCAGCTCATCGGCAGCAGCCCATCTGAATATATCGTCTTTACGGTAGCCTTCGCAAGCCAGTTCTACCCTCCTCTCGCGCCTTACTTCATTAATAACAGGGCTCAAAGCAGGAAACTCCCATTTTGGATCGGCTGTAATAGCTGCGAGTAACATATTGGGCATGCCTACCCTTGCACGGAGTTTGTTTACGCTAATATCGAGATCGTTTTGGGTAATGTTGCCCAATTCTGCCTTAGCTTCGGCATAAATGAGCAAAGCCTCTGCAAAACGGAAAATGATATAGCCCGATGTTCCGCGGTCCTGTTGCTGGTTATAATCAGGATCATGGCCTTTATAAACCTGATAACCGGTAGCTGGTTTCTGCTCGTTCGGTGCCGAAAAAGTTGGCACATCAAAAATATTTGGCGCTGCACCATTAGGCCTGTTATTGGTTACAATATGATTGCCATCATTAATGTAGATGGTTTGCGCCATGCGTGGATCGCGGTTTTTAACCACATTTAATAAGGTTGCATCGCTCTGGTATAAAGCATTTCCAGTAATAGGCTTACCATCAGTACAGAGGTAATAATCAACCAGGTTTTTGGTTAAGCCCCTTCCGGCACCTGTATTGGTATACCTATGCCAGTAATGTCCTCCGTTAATATTCAAATCATACTGCCGCCATAACATCACCTCCGTGTTTGAGCTGTAGTTAACCTGATTAAATATGCGCCAATAGCCATCTGTACCGGGGGTAGCCACTAAAGCATAACCACCTGGGTTGGCAATCAAATCGGCTGAAACTGTTGCCGCTTTTTGCAGAAATTTAGTTCCGTCGGAACCGTTAACACCAAAAGCTGTACCTGCATGGTACTTTTCCCAGGTACCTTCAAAAAGTGCTATGCGTGCCTGAAACAACTGCGCAACCTGTTTATTCACCCTGGAAGCTTGTGCTGATGCCTTTGAAGGCAGATATTGTACTGCACGATCGAGGTCGTTCATGATAGAATCGACAATCACAGCTCTTGACAATCTTGGTGTTTTAAGTTCACCAGAAGTAATATCGAGAGGTTTATTCACCCAAGGCAAATCGCCAAACTGGCGCAACTTGCTAAAATAGAACCATGCCCTAAAAAACAAAGCTTCGCCCACATAGGTTTTTTGATTATCCCAGCTGGCATTCACTTTATTGTAATTTACCATAAAGTAGTTGATGTTTCTAAGCGTACTCCAATCGCCGTAGGCCCATCCGCCACCTGAGCTTGGTATGATACGCACGCCGTTCATATTGCCGTTTACCGACATGGTAATCATATTGTCGCTACCATCATCAGCATCTAAACCGTACGGGCCAATTGTACCAAAAGCGCCTATTGTTGAGGGAAATGCGGTATAAAAGTTATTTACATATAGCTGTAAATCGTTTTGTGTTTTCCAGAATTCGGCCTCACTAATGCTTGTTTCTGGTGTTCTATCTAAAAAATCCTTTTTACAGGCAGCCAGAAACAGTGCCAGCATAAGGATTGTGATATATATTCTGTTTTGCATGATTGTATCCTTTAATATTTTTGTTGGTTAAAAAGTAACATTCAATCCTGCAGAGTAATTTCTCTGCATTGGGTACACCTTTCCTGATGACAAGAAAAGTTCAGGATCAAGCGCTTTGGTAAACTTCGTAATGGTAGCCAGGTTTTCTACACTGAGGTAAAATCTTACACGGCCCAGTTTCAGTTTTTCGACCAGGCTTTTGTTCAGGGTATAGCCTAATTGTACGTTCTTAATCCTTAAATACGCACCATTTTGCAGGTACCTGGTTTGGGTCTGCTGGTTTTTATTGTTTTCGCTGCTCATGTAATATTTCGGATAATAGCCGTCTGGTGTTTGTGGCGTCCACCGGTCTAAATGAGTGGTAAACAACGAACTCTGCCATTCATCTCCTACAATTCCCCAGAAATAGTTGCCGCCAATGGCTACATCTCTTTTTCCTACTCCCTGTACAAAAATCATGGCATCAAAACCTTTCCAGCTGGCATCAGCCGTAACACCATAACTGTATCTCGGAGTTGAATTTCCGATTACCTTACGGTCGCCGGGATTGGATACGGTAGAAGCTCCGGGACTAATTATTCCATCGCCGTTAAGATCAGCATAGCGAACATCGCCAGGTGTTAAGGGTCCATTGTAAATCAGGTTTTGTGAAGGTGCACCGGCAATTTCTGCAACACTTTGGAAAAGGCCAACAGTTTCGTAACCCCATATTTCGCCCATATCCAATCCTTCGTACCAGGTATTTAAAAGCCCTGTTGGATTAGGATAACGGGTAACTTTAGCTGTATAATCGCTTAATACCCCTTTTAAACCATAACTAACAGATCCGATTTTATCTCTCCAGGCCAATGAAAGTTCCCAACCCTTTGTTTTAATGGCTGAGTTGTTTACACTAGGTGGGGTTGTACCCAAAATGGCTGGTAATGCAGCCGAAGGACCGGCAAAATCAGTAGCTTTTCTGATATACCAATCGAACGAAGCACTTAACCGGTTATTGAAAAAGGTTGCATCGGCACCAAAATCTAATGTAGAGCTGGTAATCCAGGTTAACTGATCGTTAACCAAAGCCGGTAATGCTACTGACGCTTGTTGGGTACCTCCAAATAACCAGCTGGTAGCTGTTGGTCTGGAAGTACCTAAGCTTGGATAAAACGGATAATAATTGGTATCTAAAAATACCTGATCTCCAAGTTGCCCGTAAGACCCCCTGAACTTTAAGGTGTTTACATATTTTTTAACTGGCTCAAAAAACGATTCTTTATCAATATTCCAGCCCGCCGAAACACCTGGATAAAGTTTCCAACGTACATTTTCCAAAAAGCGCGAAGTTCCATCGTATCTGGCATTAAGTTCTAAGAGATACTTTTCTTTGTAATTGTAGTTAATTCTTCCGAAAGCACCCTGTGAGCTCAGTTTACGAACCAAATCAGATATGGATGGTGTAGTACCGTAGGCGGTAGAAAGTGATGGAATATTATCTGAATAAAGATTGCTATTGCTGGCTGAATAGGACTGAAAACCAACATAATCGCTTACGTAACCACCCAGGATGCTAAAATAATGATCCTGAAACTGCTTCTCATATTTCGAAAATACGTTAACTACCTCATGCTGATTGCGTTCGTTGTAACGGCCGAAAGAGTTTGGTGTAGTTCCTCCTACTGTTTTCTGAGAACCATCGGGCAAAAAGGTGTATAAAGTTTTTAAATGTGAAGTTTGGTCGTAATACTGTGCATCAAAAGTATAGTTAGCAGTAGCTGTCCAACCCTTAGCAAGTTTAAAGTTAAGCTCTCCACTTAACAATCCCTGATCGGTAATCTGGTTGTTCCGGCCACCTTCTTCATGAAGCAGGATGTTGCTCTCATCCGAATACCTGCCATCAGGATTGTATACGGCAACTGTAGGGAATTTACGGGCAATCTGATGCATATACGCCTGATCTCCTCCACCTGTCTGGCCGGCGTACAAATTTGGAGAATTAAACAATTGACGGGAGAAACTAGTGCGTAAATTAAACGTAAGCCAGCTGGTTACATCAGAACTCAGATTAGCCCGCAGGTTATAACGTTTGTAACTGTCATCTCCATAATTATACATACCGTTCCTGTCATTATACCCTGCCCCAACAAAGTAGGTTGATGAGTTAGAACCACCATTTACACTCATATTGTGCTGCTGGCTAAAAGCATGGTCTTTATAATAAATTTTAAACCAGTCGTTATTGGCATTTCCGGCATTCCACGAAAAATATTCGTTGGTATTCGGCGCGGGGTTTTTAATGGTTTCGGTAGTAAGTATGCCAGCCTGATAATCTTTAATACGCTGAATAGTTGGTCCATCAAAAAACGCCGCTCTTTGTGCATTGGCAAAAGCTTCGTTATAAATGGTGGCAAAATCAAGCGAATTAACCATTGTAGGTAAATTAATTACCTCTGATATGGAAAGGTTATTGTTATAGGAAATGGTTGGCGCTGAGGATTTGTTACCCTTTTTGGTACTGATGAGTATTACTCCATAAGGCGCGCTGGATCCATAAATTGCAGCAGATGCCGCATCTTTCAAAACACTGATATTCTCTATATCATCAGGGTTTATGCTGTTGATATCAACCCCCTGAACACCATCTACAACAATTAGCGGCCCGCCAGAAGTTCCCAATCCGGTATAACCACGAATGTTTAAACTTTGGGTAGCATTAGGAGCCCCACCGGCCGTAGTTGCGCCGATATTTAGATTGGCTACCTGGCCCTGAAGTGCCTGACTGATTCTGGTAATCGGCCTGTTTTGCAAATCTTTGCCACTTACCTGCGCAACGGCACCGGTAAGCCTGGTTTTAGACTGACTACCGTAAGCTACTACCACTACATCGTTGAGTTCGGATGATTTGGTACTTAAACGGATTGTCATCTCAGATGAAGTTACGCTAACCTCTTTCTCCTGATAACCTATATAGCTTACCAAAAGTATTGCTCCACGGTCAACTCCTGCTAAAACAAACTTACCATCTGACCCTGAAATGGTTTGCTTGTTGCCGTTTTTAACCCTGATACTCGCGCCGGGCAAGGGAACATCATTTTCGTCTACCACCTGTCCCTTTAAATCGATAAATGCCCTGGCCGATTCAATGATGGGTTGTACCGCTGGCACTTTTGTACGGATTACAACAACTCCATTTTCGATAACATAAGACAAAGGCTGTCCTTCAAGACATTTTTCGAGCACAGTTTGTAAACTAGCATTTTTAAAGCTGAGCTCAGTTAACATTAAATTTTTGGCTTTTTTTGCCGACCATACCACACTGTAACCAGTTTGCTTATTGATTTCGTTAAGCACCTGTTTGAGTGAAGCACTCTTTTTTTGGTAATTGATATTCTGTGCAAATCCGGTTGCACCAACCTGCATAATCGTTACGAAGAGCAACACCGCTGCTAATTTCATAGCTAAACTTAATTTAAAGGCGTAGCCCGGGGGCATACAAAAATTTTTAGTATAATTTTTATACATTTGATTGTTCTGTTTATTCGACAAAGTGACAGCGGTCGGATGCTTTAATCACTTTGCGAAACGTTTAAGAAATAGTTAACTCAATTGTTTTTTGACATTAGAACGTTTTCGGGAGCAGTGAGATGCTCCCGGATTTCTAAAGACTGCACTTCAAGTCTGGTATTTTTTCATCTTCATTTGGTTAGTTGGTTTAATAGTTAATTGGTTTTATTGCGTTAAATGTCCATGCTAACGGGCATGATCGGATTTTGCGTAATTCATGACCGTAATCTTTTTGTCGCGAATTGTAAAATAAACTTCATGGGTCATTTCGAGCATTTTAAGTATGCCAGAAAGATTTCCCGAGCGGCTGGTTACCACGCCAAATTCGAGTTCTTTTAAAGCTGGATTGTCAAATTCTACATCTACATCATACCACCTCGATACCTTTTTCATAATTACATCCAGACGTTCTTCTTCAAACCTGAAATAGCCGTTTTTCCAGGCCATTACTGTTTCAACATCGGCTGGCTGTACTTTAACCTGGCCGCCCTTAATTACCGATTGTTCATTGGGTTGGAGCAGCACATGGTTTACATCTACACTACCCTCAAGTAAAGTAGTTACCTTTTCATCTTCATCGCCATAGGCGTTGATGTTAAAATGAGTACCATAAACCGTTACCGTTTGCTGGTTAGAAACTACGCGAAACGGGCGGGTTTTATCTTTAGCCACTTCAAAATAGCCTTCGCCGTTAAGTTCCACTTTACGTTCGCCGAGTTTTTTAAAACTTGTCGGAAATGTTAATGATGAGGCCGAATTGAGCCATATTTTTGTACCATCGGGCAGGCTTACCTGATACTGACCTCCCCTTGGTGTGCTGATGGTATTATAAGCGATTTCGGTAGTATTATTTTCAGCATCTACTACCTGATATTGTAACTGTCCATCGCTGTTTTTGGTAATAATGGCACCGTCGTGCCGGCTTTGTGCTCCAACAGCTAAATCGGATAGTGCAAGTACCTTGCCATTGGCTAAGGTAAGTATTGCTTTATTTTTTCCGGCGGGTATATCCTGCCTCTTTAACACGATCATTGCGGCTTCATCCTTTGCAAACGGGCGGATAAGCAGATAGAGCCCCGAAATAAATAAAGCGCCAATTAAAGCGGCAGCAACCAATTTCGGCCATAACTGCATTTTTTTATTTGCGCCGATTCTTTTGTTAATTTCAGCCAGCATCCGGTTACGATGTACTGATTCGTTTGCGGCAAATTCTTCGGGTATAGCGAGTTTCTGATTTTCCTCCCGATTGTACCAGGAAGCAAAGCGAATCTCCTCTTCTTGCGTAATGGTTCCATTGAGCCATTTAGAAGCGAGTGCTTTATAATCATTTTCATTGTGTTCGAGATCGTTCATCTTCAATAGGTTTATACTTACATGTACCCTATGTGTGATGAATCCCTTAGTCGGATATTAAAATATTTTATTTTTTTATAACAAAGTCGTTAAAAAATGATTCAGACCAGCTTTTAAAGTCTTAAGCGCCTTTCCGAGATGGGCTTCTACTGTTTTTTCGGCAATATTGAGGGTTGTGGCAATTTCTTTTTGGGGCATTCCGCGTTCGCGGCTCATTTTGTACACCAGCTGACATTTATCGGGCAAAACAGCAACCAGCTCGGCCAGTTTATCTTTGAGTTCGAGAAAACTTAACCAGTCTTCTGTTGATGCATCCGTCAGCATTCTACTGTCAAGGCTATCTCGGTATTTTTGTTCGTTTCTTTTTTTGTCGAGCAGTTTAATTACGCGGTATTTGATACATACGGCCAGGTAAGCATTTAACGAGCCAGTAACCTGCAATTCGGTTTTGCGCTGCCAAAGTGAAACAAAAATGCTCTGTACAATTTCTTCAGCTTCGTCTAAATCGTTTATTTTACGCGCAGCTATTTCGAACATCCTTTTCCAGTACCGGTTATAAATTTCGGTAAATGCAGTATGGTTTCCTTCCCTCAAGCAAGATAACAATTGTTCGTCGTTAAAATTTCTATAATCGCGCATAGCAATAACCTCATTAAAGGGGACGATTATCTGGTTAGCCTGTAGTTGAGCTAGCCGGATGTAATAGGTTTATTACAATTATAAAAAAATTTAATAATCAAATTCAAACAATAATTTCACGCAAACGTTTGTTCAAAGAAAATAATTTCGCAATCAAGACAAAAAACAATATTTTCAACCAAATAGGGAGTAAAAACGACTAAACCTGCAGTAGTAGCAGAAGTTTTTCGCCCCTAAATTAAGAAGCATATAAAAATCTATGCTTTAAGAATGTAAAGCAGATTTACTGCGGTTTTACCCGCCTATCATTACATTAAATGCGCCTAACACAATTGTGCCGCCGTGAGCAGTTTGATCGCCCATTCTGGCCGCTGGCATGCCGCCAATCATAACGGTTGCAGATCCTTTAATAATACTATCGGGCGGACCGACACAAACCAGCGTATCACCTACCCTGGCGGCGGGTAAACCACCAATAAGTACGGTAGGTTCGCCCGGACCTACAATGGGTCCGCCAACGTGAGGTATAGGCACTGGCCCTGGTGTGGCCATGGGACATTCATGAAAATCAGTTAATCTTGCTGCTGGTGGCATATTGCTGTTCTTTTAAATTAGTTAATCATGATCATGGCACTCTTAAGTGTCAATTCCATTCCGCTTTCTATTTTGGTAATCTCCGATCCTCCGGCAGAAAACTGCATTTCGGCCTGTTGTTTAATGTTCATGCCGCTTATGTTCACATCTCCCCCGTTGGCCTTAACAGATACACCTTGACCACCTGCTATAGTTACCATCTGATCGGCTTCGATACTGATATTTTTAGGGCTTTTGAGACTAATTCCACTTGCCGACATGGTAATATGGTTACCGTTTTCATCCTGAATGGAGATTTCTTTGTCTTTATCGTTAAAAACGATGGAATTCTGTGCGGGGGTGGCAATGGTTAATACCTTGTTTTTGTCATCAAACCTGATACTGATATTGGATTTGGAAACAAAAGCTTTAATTGCGTTTGTTTCGTCGGGGTTAAGTCCCTTTGCGGGTGTTTGTTTTGAACTGCTATACATGCTACCGAGTATTACCGGACTACGTGGATCGTCATTTAAAAAACCCAATACCACTTCATCTCCTACTTCGGGCATAAAAAATGCGCCAGCACCACTGGTAGCATAAAAATTAGCCAGCCTGGCCCAGATTCCCTGACCTTGCTGATTAAAAACAGGTACATCGACCAGAATGCGGTACTGCGATTCAGGATCATTATAGATTTGTTTCACCGTACCGTTAAATAAGCCCCTACTGGCGCTCAAAATCCCTGATTCGATGCTACTATCAGGTTTTTCGATCAACCATTCCGGAGAAAGTCCTACTGAAACCGATGTGATCCAGTTGCCATCAGCAATATGATGGGTAATGCCCGAAATAATGTAATCGCCATTAAACCTCTCGCCAAGACCACTTAAGGTAATAAACTTACCCGGATCGACTAGAGAAGTGCCTTGAAATTTGGCTTCGCCCCTGATCTTAGCAAAATCAGCCTGTAACATCCTTGCTTTTGCCCAATTGTTAAGCGCCTCGTTTTCCATCCGGGTGATAGTTTGCAACTGGTATTCGTCGGGACTGGCCACCTCTGCCAATTTACCCGATGAAATATTACCGGGACCGTTATAATGACCATTTGCTACGGCGCTATTAATATTTTGTATGCTATAATCCCAGCTATTGGCCGATACACTTTTTAGCTGGGTTAAAGCATCCATATTAGCATTAAATGACATTAATCCGTCGCCATAGCGAACTGTAATTACCGGATTGGCATTAGAATCAGGAGCTTTAACCGATACGACGCCGTTTAATGTTGTAACAATAAGCCCGTTCATTCCGGCGAGTGATACCATGAAATCCCAATCGCTTAAATTATATTGTACCTGGCTCGGCCAAACGAAACTGGTTTTGCTTACATCGGCCTTTAATGCGCTGTAATTGCCAATAAGCGTATTTATAATATCGCTATCTTTCTGCTGTAAGAAAGTATTGTTCTTTTTGCCAATCGTCATTTTTACGGCTTCATCCCTGCATTCAACCTCAAGCGCCGAACCAATAAAATCATCAATACGAATAGATTGACCAGTAATAATCCCTGAAAAGATTAAAACATTTTTACCATCATAACCTGCTTCGATGGTGATTGGGTTACCCGGTACAAAAGTGAATGATGAACTGGCATCAAATGTCCCCTGATCTGCCGAGCCATCGAGGATAGTAAGTTTTGCCACTGATATGTGGTTTACTTTTTTATCTATTTGTATGGAAAGTACCCGTAAACTATCGGGAATAAGGTTACCTGAAACTTTAACACTGAAGCTAGTTAAGCCACCTGAAAGATTTGCTGATGCTGGCATTATTAAGGGATGATTGCTTTAATTAAATGATTAAACCAAATATCAGCAAAAGAAATAAAAAAGGTATGCTTAGGGCTCAACGTATTTTCACCCTTTTTTACGGGTAGTATTTACAAAACACCATCAAGCTTCACCAGATTAAATCTTGTATCGGCCTTAATAAAATCTTCCATCATTGCGGCATGACCAGCGCCTACAATAATGACGATATTTTTATCCTGCTCGGCGGTCTGGTTCTGAATATTGGCATACATGATCAGGTTGCGTTTATACCAATTGGCCACCAAATCAGAACCAAAAAAATCAGTAGCCGGGTTTACCCTGTTCAGAAAAGAAATGTAAAGCCCTTTGTTCAGTTTATATTGTTCGGGCGAGTTAAGACCAAGCAACACATCTTCCAGCTTCGGCTTACTCAGGCAAGCATTCATAAATACTTCGAGCTCAGCAATTTTATGTTGATAATCGGCAAAAGTAAAAACACCTTTCTCCTGTAACTTAGCTTTGATTAAATCAAAACGGATAGGCACCTCATCATAATCCATGGCATAAATGCGATCATTACCTGCTTTATTCGCCAACCTAAACCCCAGCTGAAAAGTCTCGTTTTCACTATAAAATCGTTTGTAAAAAGCATTCAACGTATCAGCACGATAAAATGGTTTTCCCTTTTGATAAAGCGCGTACATGCCATTAAGCATATTGTTTTTGGCTGCATCATATTCCACAAAAACTTTATCCGGATGGTACTTTTTAATCAGTTTATCTGTAATCCGGCTTAATCCCTGCTGGTTTTCATCGCTCAAAATATTCCGGTCTTTCATTTTTCCTTCATCAAAACCCGGGTTATTAAAATGATAGACACCAATAAGCACCACATTGGTTTTGTGTTGTGAAAAACCTACAGATGAGAAGAAAAAGTATACCAACAGGTTGATCAGGAGGATATTTTTAAGCAAAGGCATTTTAGGGTATGAATTTAACGAAAGCAGACTTTATAATTTGAAACCTTGAGAAGGGATTTATTCTACTATCCTACTGAAAGCAACTATTAATTATTGTTTCAGAGGAGTTCTATATTAAAATAAATGCTACTTGCCGCGAAAATAAAACAAAGAAATAATAAATCACAATATAGTGATATTTTTTTTCTGCGATTACCACCCGATCAGTGATTGACAAAATCTGCAATAAAAAATCAGGTTCAGCATACACGCTGTTTCAGCCCATAAAATGAAAAAATAGTGAAGGAAATTTAAAGTACTGGGTAAGTATTGATTTTACGTAACAAACTTGTTATATTCACAAATTCGGAATCAGAATTGATTATCCGGATGCAAATTAATTTATTATTCATATCATACACACCATTAAACGAGCCATGAGAAAAGGTATTGTTACACACATCGATATACTGTTGGGAAAGGGTTTTATCGAAGACGAGAATCAGCAAGATATTTCTTTTCCGCTGAACTATACCCACCACTCAATTCAGACGGGCAGTATAGTTGAATTTGATATTGCCCTCGGTACTGATGGTTTGTTTGCCACTGATGTTCAATCTATTGCTTCGAATGAAGCGGTTATGACGGGTTAAGCCGGTTTTATTTTCTATTTAAAGGGTTACTTTGTTGCCACTGTTTTTTAATCTCAGCTGCACCTAACGCATAATCGTACATTTTTAAGGAGGCCATAAACCCGCTGTAATTCTCGCCTTCATCTGAAGCACCGATGATAAATTTAGCTTGCTTAATTGCCGAGCTTAATGTCATATTTTGCTGGTTATCCAACACGCCATCAACATAAATTTTTTCTACCATCCCATCAAAAGTGAGTACCAGGTAGTGCCATTGGTTGGCTTTAGGTAGTTTGTTAAATTTCATATCAAAATGATAGTCGAGGTGGCCAGCTGCACCATAACCTGCGCTGTTGTAATACATGGCATTGTAGGAGTTGGCTAAGCGAACAGCATTTCTGTTGCACCACGACATTAAACATTCGCCAGCTTTATCTACTTCAGGATTTTTAACCCAGGTTGCCACGGTGTACGAACCATTCCAGGCCAGCTGTTGCGGAACCGGTTGATCGGAGGTTAGGAAGCCCTTACCAAATTTTAGCGCCTTTACTCCCAGCTCATCAGTTTGAAGCGGAACCTCGCCAACACTTTTAAAAACGCCACCCAAAGTGCCTGTATTTTGCAGGGTAGTAACAGCTTTATTTGAAGAAACTTTTGCCACATCAAGATGGAGAAGCATTGCGTTTTTACTGCTTATTGCCGGGCCATTTACCGAGCTTTTACTTTTTACAGCAAGCGGAATATCAAAAAGTGAATCGTAAACTTTTATATTCCAAACGGCGGCATACAAGCCCTGTTTTTCGGTACCTGTTACGGTTAATTTAATATAGCGTGCTTTTGCATCATGATCATCAATCATCGGGCTGCCAGGTGTGCGGTTAGCCGACCGATCTGAAAACACCTTCCATGTTTTACCATCAATGGAGTACCGCAAAATGTATTGATAATAAAATGTAGGGAATTCAAACTGTGTAAATACCCTTTTCACCTGCTTTGCTTCGCCAAGGTCGATAGTTAAATCCTGTGGAAACCGGTTACTTGCAGCCTTCCAGAGGGTGGCATTGTTATTATCGGTTGCCAGTGCTGCCTGATAGGTATAATCAGTATTTTGCCCCACCAAATGATAAGCTGATGATGCAGTAGCAGGTTTATTTAATGCCAGGTTAACCGGTACCTTTTGTTTGGAAGGATTGATATAGCCGGTATTTTTGGGGTCGACGGTTTTAATGGTCGAGTCATTTTCAAAAACCATTTTATCGATACATACCTGCCTCGAAAGCCCGCCACGTGTCATCGGGTAATCGTGTTTGTGGTAAACGATGTAATAATCTTCGCCATCCTGTAATACGGAGTGGTGCCCCGGTCCATGTACACTTTTATCGGCATTGGTACTCAGAACCGGATTATTTGCTCCCGGAGTAAAGGGGCCATAAGGTGTATTGGCATAAGCATAGCGCACATTATAGGTTTCATCGTGGCAGGAAGCACCAGAATACATCAAAATGTACTTGTTTCCCTTTTTCATCATGTAAGCGGCCTCAAAAGGTCCGGGTGTTTGCGCTAAAGGGATATTTTTCGGCCCCTTCATATCTTTCATGCTTTGCGCATCCAGCTCGCCTACGGCATAGCCACCATTGTAATGTACCCATGTGCCCCAATAGCCATAAATTTTACCATCGGTATCGGTAAAAAACTGGGCATCCAATGAAGGAAAACCTTGTCTGGGATAGTTATGCGCTATGACAGGTTTATCATTTTCGTTGAGTTTTTTCCAGGGGCCAATGGGTGTATCTGATACGTAACCGTAAATATTACAGCCCATTTCGCAATTACCGAAATAAAGATAATAGCGGCCATTTTGCTCAACAATATCAGGCGCCCAAAAGTTAACCAATGGGATTGTAGTAAAAGAAGGCACATCCATGGTATAATTGTACCAATTCTCAAAATCTTTGCTATACCATACTGTTGGCGCGCCCGAGGCCAGCATAATATTATCGGTAGTAGAATAGATATAATAGGTATCGCCAAACTTTTTAATGGTTGGATCGGCAAAATAACCAGGCAACAACGGATTTAATTTGGTATTAACTGCATGAGGTGCCCTTTCCTGCGCCTGCGTTTTTTGCCAGCCTTTTACCAGCGCAATGACAAGTGCTATTAAAAATACAATATTTAAAAAAGGCAGGTATTTCTTCTTCATTTTACATTTAACTAAATGATTGGATGATGATCAAAGATAGATTTTAAACATACCCGTAACGTTCATAAATATTAACCTGATGTACCTTAATTTTAACTGCGAAGCCATACCCAGTTACACATCGAACAAACCAGGCTGTAGTTCTTGTTAAAATCCTGCTATCACCTGCAAAAAAACACCAATTGTGGCTTAGGTAAATCAGCTATTTTAGCATACTAATCAACAATTAACTGCTCTGGTTTTAACCCACAGTAAAACTAAATCTTTCACCATGTGTCCCATAAAAAACAATACGCTTTCCGCTCATTTTTTGTTAAGTTTCTGTTTACTGCTAAGCATATTTTTCTGTAACAGCACCTACAGTCAGACAGCTAAACAACGCTACATTCCTGCTAAAGTTTGGATGGTACCGGAAGGAAATGATTTCGACAATGCAGAGAGCGAATATAGTTACCAAAGAATGGTAGAATCGGATAACCTCGCTATTTTCTGGTCTAAAGCATTTGGCCCCGATCTATCACAAAACCCCGATCCTGCACTTCGTTTAAATATGAACGACATTTTAAAAGAATGCGATCGTTTCTATAATTTCTATGTGGATAGCCTGGCTTTTGTAAACAAAGGCAAATCGGTAACAGACCGCTACAAGCTTTTAATTTTTGTATTTAAAGGTAAAGAAGGTACGGCCTTTGGTGGTGGTGAAGAACATAAAATCGGCATCGCCTGGACACCCATTACGCGCATTAGCAAAGCACCTTTTGGTGCCCTCGCACACGAGATTGGCCATTGTTTCCAATACCTGGTTAATGCTGATGGATCGTGGGCTTTTACCTCATCTCCAAAAGGCAGTCGTGGCCAGCCCATTTTCGAAATGACCTCACAGTTTATGCTTTGGCATGTTTACCCCGAATGGATGACTTTTGAAAACTACCACCTGGAATCCTATTTAAAAAAGACGCATTATGCATTTCTACATGAAACCAATCAGTACCACTCGCCTTATGTGCTCGAATATTGGGCCAATAAACATGGTGTTAAATTTATTGGTAAGTTATGGCAGCAGGCACTAAAAGGCGAAGATGCGGTGATGGCCTACAAACGGATTACCAATACCAGCCAAACTAAATTTAATGATGAAATGCACGAGGCTGCAGCCAGATTTATAACCTGGGATTTAGACCAGGCGAAAAAAGCGGGTAAATCTTACGCCAACAAACATTTTACTGTTTTAGATTCATTGGCCAGTGGCTGGTACCAGATAAAGTCGACTAACTGTCCGCAAAATTATGGCTATAACGGCATACAATTAAAGGTTCCACAAAAAGCAAGTACCATTAAACTCGATTTTAAAGGGATAGCTGGTGCCGATGGTTTTAGAAATATAAACCTGAATGATGCAGGCTGGAGATACAGTTTTGTGGCAGTACAAAAAGACGGGAAACCTGTTTATGGAAAAATTCATACCGACCATGAAAGTTCGGTTAAATTTAATGTACCGGCGGGAACAACCTATTTATGGCTGGTGGTAAGTGGCGCACCAAGTACGCATTGGGAGCACATTACAGATGGCAAAGACGAAAATGATGAGCAATGGCCTTATAAAATCAGACTAACGGGTACAAGCCTTGCGAAATAAACAGTTTGGCAGATCAAACAGATGTTGATCTGCCAAACAATAATTAACCATTTGTAATGGTCAATTGTTCAAACGCGATTTCGAGTGACTCAACAGCAACTTCATTGCCTTCAGATTTGAGATCACTGCCGCTTACTTTGGTTGGGAAGGCATTGCTTAACTGCCACTGCATGGTAACATTACCTGTTTCATCAAGCAATTTAATTAATACCGTACATCTTTTAACCGTATTCATTTTAATCGCCGAATACCAATCCCAAAAAGTATTGTCGTTAACAAAAATGCCTTTCTTCATGGTTACATTGCCATGTTTAGTTAATCCCGGCATTTTTTCAGCAGAAAAAATCGGATTGTTGTTTTTGCGGTATTCGATAAGCTGATTTTCCACGTCCAGGCCTGATACTTCCTGAAACGAAATTCGCTGTAATGCTGAACCCAAATCTACCTCAAACCTGAATTTAGGTAGCGGCCATGTTGCACCCTCTGTGCTTCCATCATTTGCCATAATTATATATTTTAACTTTAATAAATTAACTTTTCTGCATTTGTTGTTGAAAAGTGAGTACGATAAATTCTGCCGGCCGTACTACAGCTACTTTTATAACAACATTCATAAACCCGTTCAAAATATCATCGCCTGTCATGGTAGTTCCCAATCCGCAATCTACCGAAAAAGCATCTGCAGCACTCGCCCCCTGCAGTCCTCCCTGTTTCCATAGTGAGGTTAAGAAACTGCCAATTGTAGCCTTTACTGCTTCCCAGGTATTTTTATCGTTTGGCGAAAAAACATAAGCTTGCGTAGCCAACTTGCATGATTGTTCGATCATAATCATCGTTCTTCTTACTGCGATATAACGCCAATCCTGACTATTCCCATCCAGCGTGCGTGCGCCCCAAACCAAAATACCTATACCATTAAAGAAACGGATAGCATTGATAGATTTACCCGAAACAGCATCTACATTAAGCGAAGCCTGCTGGGTATCCGATAAACGGATAGGCAAATTTACCACCCCTACAATTGAAGTATTCGCAGGAGATTGCCATACCCCTTCCTGGTTATCAACAGTGGTGATTACACCGGCCATGCCACCACTTGGAGGGAGTACATTAGCCTGCTTCAATACCTGATTAATAATACCCGTATAAAGTTTACTGGCATTTAATAAAGCATTGTTGTATTGCACTATGGTTAACGGTGCCGTACCCTGGTTTTCTATCTGCTGTAAGATTGCAGCAGAAACAGGATCAGGATTTTCTGGTGGATTGAGTATAGGCGCCAGTTGTTTAATATCGCCACCGAAAAGGTTGGTATAGTTAATATCGGCATTTTGCATAATTGTGGTACCTATAAAAGGATAATAAGCCACCCCATAACTTAAACCCTGCTGCCCCGTACCTGCCCTGAATGTTTCGATATCGACAGTATAGTTTAAAGGATCGGGATTGCGACCGCCAATCACATCGAAAATACTGATTGCAGTTTGCATTACTTCGCTCTGTGCCAGCATACTTTGCATCAGCGTAGCATTTTCAGGTACCGATAACAAAGTAGCTTCGGGACAAATGTACATGGTAGGTTCCTGCTCATTACGTAAAAGGGCAACACCATTTTGTAAATCGGTTAACGATACATTTGGGTTTACCAATGGCTGCCCAACAGCAACAGGTTGCCCTGATGGTTGGCCGTACGTACCCACTGAAACTATGTAAGCATCGCCACCTCCATTCTGATAAAACAGCATGATGCTGTTATACAGATAATAAATGGTATTGGGATCGGGTAAAACGGAATAATAAGCACCGTTAGCCGTAATATAATCCTGATTTATTGGCTTAGTATTTTGCTTAACAAGATAATATTGTGGATGGTATTGTACCGCCGGACTGGCCGGAAGGGCCGGATCGGGGTAGCCAAAAATAGCCATAAAATCGGCAAAACTGGTAATTTTAGTGGCTACATTGGTATACGATTTACCTTCGTACATGGCCTGTGGTGTATAGCCTATAAATGCCGGAACAGCTGTAGCCACCTGAACTACACTGTTCGGAAAAGCATTTTGCTCGTTAATGTAAACACCGGGAGTTTTAATATTAGATTCGATCATGATAATTTAGCAGTAATGGTTTGAATTACACTTTAACTGAAAGCTTACAAGCACGAATATCAGCAAAAAGAAAGAGAAAGGTTGCAGCCGCATGGGGCGTATTTTCACCTTATTTTGCATGGGTTCAAACAAATAACAAGTTCCCGAAGGTAAAAAACGTCTTAACTCAAACATTTGTTAATATCCTGTAGCCATTAGCTAAAAAAGAAGTATAAAAACACCGGGCTTGTTTTTAATTTTATCATCAATTTACAGGCAATCAAAACCTGCGGCAATGCTGAAGTAAGATTGTTTAATCCACCATCCTTTAATTATTATGACGAAAATATATCAGCAACTGCTCCGTTCGGTTTTATGTATCGGCCTTTTAACCACTATTACCAGTGTTAAGGCCCAAAATGGCGATCAGATATTGGATGGTGTTGGCGAAACAGCCATGAGTGCACGTTACAAATTTAACGGCGATGCAAAAGACTGGTCGCGCAATAACCTGCATGCCAAACTTTTTGGCAATGGGGCCAAATTTGTAAATGATAATCAATTCGGGCAGGTTTTATCGCTCACAGGTGAAGGAAATTCATTTATTGCACTGCCGGCAGATGTGCTCACAGATATGGAATCGATCAGCATTACCGGCTGGGTTTATTTACGATCGAACCAGCGCGGGCAACGTTTCTTTGATTTTGGACAAGATGCAAACAAACATTTTTCGGCATCACCGGCAGGCAGCAATGCGCAGGATGGTTTTCAGGCAGCTGTTTCCACAGCCAAAGGAATAAAAAACGCAGTAGCTACCCAATCCGTGCCGCTTAACCAATGGGTAAACCTGGCCATCGTGGTTGATATTCCTTCCAAATCAATCACTACCTACCTTAATGGCAAAATCGCCAGCGAAACAAAAGATATTCCACTCGATTTAACGACAGTATTCGCACAGACACAGAAAGATAAAAACCTACTTTACATTGGTAAATCGCTACTACCAACTGATCCTTACCTGAATGCCCTGATACACGATTTCAGGATTTACCGTGTTCCGCTGAGCTTCAGACAAGTTGGTTACATTTACCGTAATGCCCTTAAAAGCGGTAATGAAAGTACTGTAAACACCACGGCGAAAAAAGAAGATAACCTTCAAAAATTTTCGGCAGCTACACCGCAACTCTACAACGCATATTTAACCAAAGTTGCCGATGTAGCTGTGGTTACAACTGTTGGTAATTTACCCCGTTTACCGGCCTACATTGATGGTACTTACCGCGATGGAAAAACCGGGCCAAAAGTACGGGTGATATGGCCAGCTCCTACCGACAACAGCACTGTTTTGAAGACTGGTCAATATACGATTACCGGGCTGGTACCGGGAACAAACCTCAAAGCAAATGCTGCTGTTACGGTGAAAGAAGCAGGTAAAGCGACTTTACCAAGTTCTAAACTCGAGGCTTTTGGTTTAGATCAGGTTACCTTAAAAACCAATATCGAAGGAAAGGGCACCAGTTTTACCAAAAACCGCGATAAATTTATTGAAACACTGGCAAAAACCGACCCCAATTCGTTTCTGTATATGTTCAGGCATGCTTTTGGCCAAAAACAGCCTGAAGGTGCAAAGCCACTTGGCGTTTGGGATAGTGAAGATACCAAATTAAGGGGCCATGCAACCGGCCATTACCTTTCGGCCATTGCACAGGCCTATGCGGGTACAGGATACGATGCGGCACTTCATTCCAACTTCGCCAAAAAAATCGATTATATGGTTAATACCCTTTACGATTTATCGCAGTTATCAGGCAAACCTCAAAAAGAGAGCGGCCAATATGTAGCTGATCCTGCTGCTGTGCCCGTAGGACCGGGCAAGACTGCCTTTGATTCTGACCTGAGCGGAGCGGGAATAAGAACAGATTACTGGAACTGGGGCAAAGGATTTATCAGCGCTTACCCACCCGATCAGTTTATTATGCTGGAGCAAGGCGCGAAATATGGTGGTCAGAAAAACCAGGTTTGGGCACCTTACTACACTTTACACAAAATTTTGGCTGGCTTGATAGACATTTACCAGGTAACAGGTAATAAAAAAGCACTCGAAATTGCTACCAAAATGGGCGACTGGGTAAATGCCCGCCTGAGCAAGCTGCCACAAGAAACGCTCATTAAAATGTGGAACACCTACATTGCCGGCGAATATGGGGGCATGAACGAATCGATGGCGCATTTGTACCAGATTACCGGAAAAGCCGAATACCTTAAAACTGCCCAACTATTTGATAATGTTAAGGTATTTTTTGGCGATACCACGCATATTCATGGTCTGGCTAAAAACGTTGATATTTTCCGTGGTTTACATGCCAATCAACATATTCCGCAAATTGTGGGCAGCATCGAAATGTATCGGGCTTCTAAAAATCCCGAATACTACAATATTGCTGATAATTTCTGGCACAAAATGATTAGCGATTATATGTACAGCATCGGCGGGGTTGCCGGTGCACGGAATCCGGCAAATGCCGAATGTTTTGTGGCCCAACCGGGTACCCTATATGAAAATGGATTCTCGGAAGGTGGGCAAAACGAAACCTGTGCCACCTATAACATGCTAAAACTAACCGGAGATCTTTTTCTTTTCGATCAGCGCGCCGAGTTTATGGATTATTATGAGCGTGCTTTATACAATGATATACTGGCATCTGTAGCCGAAAATAGTCCGGCCAATACCTATCATATTCCCTTAAGGCCGGGATCGGTAAAACAATTTGGCAACGCCGACATGACTGGTTTTACCTGCTGTAACGGCACTGCGCTGGAAAGCAGCACCAAGCTCCAGAATTCTATTTATTTTAAAGCTAAGGACGATAAAGCACTCTATGTAAACCTGTTTATCCCTTCTGTTTTAGACTGGACTACCCGCAAAATAAAAATAACGCAAACTACGGATTTCCCCAAGGCTGACAATAGTCGCTTAACGATCCAGGGCAGTGGTAAATTCGATGTGAATGTGCGGGTACCGGGTTGGGCTAACAAAGGCTTTTTTGTTAGAATAAACGGCATAGCACAAAAAGTTGATGCCAAACCAGGCACTTACCTCACTTTAAGCCGAAGCTGGAAAGATGGCGATGTGATTGAATTGAAAATGCCATTCACCTTTCACCTCGATCCGGTAATGGACCAGCAGAACGTTGCCAGCTTATTTTACGGCCCGGTGTTGCTTGCAGCCCAGGAGCCTGAAGCCAGAAAAGACTGGCGCAAAGTTACACTTGATGCTGCCGACATCAGTAAATCCATAAAAGGAGATCCTGCAACACTGAATTTCACTATTGATGGCGTTAACTTTAAACCATTTTATGATACCTATGGCAGGCACTCAGTTTATCTGGATGTTACGTTAAAGTAGTTCATTGGTCATTGGTTTATTGGTCAATAGTCCATGGTCGATAGCCTAATCCAACTGAAAACTGATTATTGGTTTATTAGTTAATAGTCCATGGTCGATAGCCTAAACTGTAAACTGATAACCGCAAACTGATTATTGTTTATTGGTTAATAGTCCAATCCAACTGCAAACTGAAAATTGCAAACTGATAAATGATAACTGATAATTTACCAAAATTGTTACACTCCATCCAGATTGCGAAAAAATATAATTTACATCGATTGAAATTAAAATATCGCTTCGTTATAAACGATTTTAATAAGTCCCGCCCGGTTTGCCTGTATTAACTTTAATTGTGTTTTTGCTATCTTCAACGCTATAACCAACATATAACATGAGCGATAGTAATTATTCCAGAAGAAAGTTTTTAACCCAAGCCTTACTGGCCTCAGCCGCTGTGGCAGCGCCGGGCTTCTTATTTGCAAAAGGGCAACCTATCCCCCGTTTTGCGGCAGGAGAAAAGGTTAACCTGGCCTGTATTGGCATTGGTAACCGTGGTGGCGATATTATCCGCGAGCTTTATAATACCGGATTGGCCAATATTGTTGCATTATGCGATGTAGATATGGAAGCACCGCACACCTTGCCTATTCTTAAAATGTTTCCAAATGTGCCTCGTTTTAAAGATTTCAGACAGATGTTTGATAAAATGGGCAACCAGATCGACGCTGTTTCTATAGGTACACCAGACTTTTCACATTTCCCGATTACCATGATGGCCATAGGCCTGGGTAAACACGTATACGTTGAAAAACCAATGGCTCGCACTTTTAACGAGGTTGAACTGATGATGAAGGCTGCGAAGAAAAACCGTAAAGTGGTTACCCAAATGGGTAATCAGGGACATTCGGAAGCCAATTATTTCCAATATAAAGCATGGGTTGATGCTGGCATTATTAAAGATGTTACCGCCATTACCGCACACATGAATTCGCCACGGCGCTGGCATGGCTGGAACCCAAAAATCACGTCGTTCCCACCAGCAGAAACACCTCCATCGACACTCGACTGGAATATATGGCAAATGCAAACGCAAGGCCATGATTATAACAAAGATTTTGTAAATGGCCAGTGGCGGTGCTGGTTCGATTTTGGTATGGGCGCATTGGGCGACTGGGGAGCACATATTCTCGATACTTCGCACCAGTTCCTTGATTTAGGGCTGCCTTACGAAGTAGATCCTGTGAAACTCGACGGACACAATAATTTCTTTTATCCGATGTCTTCAACCCTATCGTTCAAGTTCCCTAAGCGCGGCAGCATGCCACCTGTCGAAATTAAATGGTATGATGGTATCGATAACCTTCCTCCAATACCTGCAGGTTATGGCGTACAAGGATTAGACCCAAACATCCCGCCACCAAGCAATGGTGCAGCTACCTCTGCCAAGCTAAACCCGGGAAAAATTATCTACAGCAAAGATTTAACTTTTAAAGGTGGTTCACATGGCAGTACCCTGTCTATCATCCCCGAAGAAAAGGCTAAAGAAATGGCTTCGCGTTTACCGTTTGTGCCACCAAGTCCGTCAAATCACTTTGCCAATTTCTTAAAAGCTTGTAAAGGTGAAGAGAAAACGCGTTCACCTTTCGAAATTGCAGGTCCTTTAAGTCAGGTGTTTTGCCTGGGTGTATTGGCCCAATGGACAGGCGAGAAAATTGTTTTCGATCGAAAAAAGAAAATTATTACCAGCAGTAAAAATGCAAACGATTTATTAATTGGTCCTCCACCACGCCAGGGATGGGAACAATATTATAAAGTATAACTTTCAAATACGAAAAACACAAAAGCCTTTAAACCGCAAGATTTAAAGGCTTTTTATTTGGTTTAGCGAATTAACTTATAAACCCGCTATTGCCGATTCATTTAATCGTTTATTGTAAACCTTGAGATCAGATACCAATCCGTAGCCGCCTTTATTGGTATCGCCTACCTGCTTTAAAGGAAATACCAGCGTTTGCATCCGGTTCATTTTATCTTTGGTATTGGTAAAACTGATTTTTTTACCTTCCATTTTTTGAACCAGCTTTCCGTCTACATAAATCCAGGTACCTTTTTCATTACCGGTGATTACAATTTTATAAGCTTTGCCAGCTTCAAAGTTAAAATCGAAAACATCGGTATAATTCTCGCGGCTAAAACCCAGTTTTAAACCATCTTGTTTAAGCAAATACACATTTGCATTATCTGATTTAAACAGGGTAACACTATCAACACTTGCAGTTGGTGCCTGCAAGGTAAAGGCAACGCTATACGGATAGCCAATTTCATATAAAGGCAAAGCAATAGATCTGGCTTGTTTTCTAACCAGTCGATCTTGGTAAACCAGCGAATCGGCCCCAACGGCAGGAACTATAGCCCGCATGTTCAATCCCGGTCCTTCGCCTACATGTGTAGCATTTTGTGTAAAATTATCCCAGTTAGATTGATTGGTTTTACCAGTCCACATTTTCTCTGCCAGCACCTGCATTGCCGGAAAGGTTCTTTGGTGCACATCTTTCATGGTAATTCCGTTTCCTACATGGTCATTCCATACAGCAAACATACCGCCTCTGATTTTAGGATGTCCCATCGGAAAGACTACGTTGCCAATCTGATTGGGTTCCCAGCTATTATAAAGCCGTTTAACATTCAGAAAATCATAGTAATAACCGGCAGCGGGCACAATATAGAGCCATCCATCAGGCGTACTGATCTGATCGTAACCCAAACGCACCATTTCTTTAGGTTCTGCATAACCATTGTACCAGGCATTCATAGTTACATCATCGGCAGTTACCGGCGTTGTGCCCTGAGCATGGGTTAATGCGCCCCAAAGTCGTACCCTTTTACCAAAGCCTTTTACATACCTGATATAATGATCGGTAAATGCCCTGAAACTTTCAGCTTCCTTTTTGGCATATTCGTCGGTACCGATGTGTACTTCAGCGCCCACAAATACAGGATCTTTTCCGCCAATATATTCTTTAAAAACATTATCGATCACATCGTAAGTTTTCGGATTACTGATATCTAAATGATCCATTCCATAAGCCTTACTTCCAATTTCAGGGAACACTTTGGTAAAAGCCAGTGCATGCGCAGGCACATCAATTTCCGGGATAATGCGTATACCATACAGTTGTGCGGTTTTTTGCAATTCCTTAAAATCAGCTTTGGTATAATAGCCATCTTTAGAAGTTAGTGCGGGGTAAGTAGTACTTTCGAGCCTGAATGCTGAATAGGTTTTGCTCCAGTCATCGCCAAAAAACTGCTTAAATCCATTATCATTCAAGTGAATATGAAAATCGCCCATTTTATAATAAGCCATCATTTTCACATAGTGTTTCAGGAAATCGAGCGTAAAAAACTTACGGCCTACATCGAGCACAAAACCCCTTACTTCGTATTTAGGGTAATCGTGCGTAACACCTTTAACAATCTGGTTATGTGCGGGATCTTGCTCCAGCAATTGCAAAATGGTTCGGGTAGCCCAAAAAGCACCTTTGTAATATGGGGCGTTAATTTGAATCGTTTGATCGATATTAAGCGTATAACCTTCTTCTCCAAGATTTTGCTCCGCCGCATTAATATGGAGCACAATATCACCTGCTTTAGCTTTTCCTGCACCTATATTTAAAGTTTTGTAGCCGGTTAATTGTTTCAAATCTTTCAGTAAAATTTCTGCTGCCGGCGTTAAAAGTTTTTTAGCTTTCGGATCAACAATGATTCTGCTGTTTGCCAGCAATTTGAAATGACCACTTCCACCTTTCCACTCCCGCAAAGTAGGAATAACAAAGGGCTGTGCATTTTCGCCGGTCTGGGGGCGGTATTTCCCGGGCACTTTAACAGTTTGCTGAAATTCGTAAGCACGGTTATTTTCGGTGTTCCTTAGCCTCAATACCAACTCAACTTCGCAATCGGTTAAGGGCTCATAAACTTTTCCTTTTACATCTATTACCGTTTTTCTGCTCGATCCATAGAGTGAAAGTGTATAGCCAGAAGCCGGTTTAGGCAGCACCAGCTGACGGGTGCCAGGCGCCAGCTGACCAGGAATAGACAGAGCTGAAATAACAGTTTTAAATGCTGTAGAATCGGCAGCTGTTAGTTTTTGTTCTTCCTGGGCATATACGCTATTGCCCATGAATAGTGCACAAAGCAGCGCTCCGGTTATCTTTACGGCGCTGATTTGCTTGTTTAAACTTGTTTTTAATTTCATAAATAGATGTTATAAAGCAGATGTTTTAGTACTGGTTGATCCTTCTATTACAAACCAGGTATAGCTCTCCGGTGCGATCGTAAACGTGAGGTCGATGGTATAATCTCTGTTTAATTTATAGTTTTTAAAGCTGCCTTCTTTTTCTTTAACCTTTGCCATGTCGGTTAAGCCGGTATAATACAAAGGCACTTTAATGGTTCTTGTTATTTTTTCTTTGGTGGGGTTGTACAACATCATTAAACCTTTTTCTTTCTGATCGGGATTAACATGTAATATGCCATCCCAATCGCGTCCATCGGCACGGCGTAAGTGGATTACATCCGAATTGAGGATATTGCGGTACTTTTTGTACCAGTTAATTACGTTTACAACGGTTTGTTTGGTTTCTTCGGTATCGTATAAACGCGGGCCACGATAGCAAGCCTGCACACCAGCACCATAATACTGCACCATTAACTGCTCATAATCTTTTAAGTGCTCGGCAAGCGGTTCTAATGTTGCTGCGCTTCCTCCGCCCTGATATTGTGTAAGTGGCACAAAACCCCAGCCCATCGATGGTGTTTTAATCCAGGTTGCATCGAAGATATTCTGCCGGTTAAGTATTTTCTGGTGATCTCTGGGCAAAGAAAAATTCACCTCGCGGTAGCCTAAACCAATTTTATGGGTACCATCTAAAAAATACCAGTCGGGCGCATTAATGTAAACCCCTTTTTCATTAAGCCAGGTATATAATTCTTTCTGGATTTCCATTTGTTTCCATTGCGAATCATCTAAACCTGTATGCCCCGGGTGTGTGGTCGAAGCACAAACATCGCCCGGATAAGGACCATCATTTTCCCAGATATCGAAACCGGTTTGGGTATAGAAATTTTTAATGTTATCGCGATACCAAAGCCCCCACTTGCTTCCAAAACAAGGCGCATGGCCAAAAAAGGCACCTCCTGGTTTACCCGTTTTAGGATCAACCACATCGTCATCCGGACTTATACTTCTGGAGCTAAATAAAGAATAGCCGCCAATTTTTATATTTTTACTGTGAGCATAATCAGCAAGTGCTTTCCATTTATTCAGGTTTGCCTGCGTGGTATCTTCCATGTTTAAGTTACTGCCAAAGCTAACAATAAGTGCTTCGTAACCTGTGGCTGCACATTGATCAATGGCGGTACGTACCTGATTTTCATTCTTCGATACCAAATGCATAAATATAGGATTGGCCGAGGTCCAGGGTGCTACCGTACGGTACATTTTCCGAACAGCCAGCCCACAGCTTTCCCTGTCATCCCTGTTCATCAGCAATTCGTGTGTACGAACGGAATTAAGCGTAGCACCTGCCTTCAATTCAATCCCTTTGGCTTTTTCTGGGTAAATTTCTAAAAGTACAGGCGTTTGATAACGGTAATGTACCTGTGAGGTATAGGTAGAATCGGCTTTCCAATGTGTGGTTTGATCACTATTGGCATAATTCATCGAATTATTAAAGGCGTAATTGGTTTCAAAATAAATTCCGCTGGGTTTCTTCATGATTTCGAAATTCCCTTCTACCGAACTTTCTTCTTCTACCATGCCCAAAACTTCATTCACCACCTGATCTATTTTAAACAGTTTGGCTCCTTTATTCTCAACCTTTAACGACTTCACAATGAGCGAAATACCATCATAAATTTCATATATCACGTTAACTTCCAGCCCGCTAAGTTCTTCTGCCTGTGGCTTGTACAAAAAGGAAACTGTTTTACCAGTCGCGGGTTTGGCCGCCAGTGACCAAAAACGGTTATCGTTCCATTTTATGCGCGGTGTAATGGGCTTAACATCATAGCTAACATATCTAAAATCGATTGCACCGGCTTTAAATCCATCAACCCACTCGGGTAGTAAATAGGCCTTTTCTGTTTGCCCGGTTAGTCCGCCTATGTTGTATGTTTTGCCGTTAATGGTTAATCGGGCTTCTTCCCTCACCGATCGTAACAATTGCTGACCAGTGCTTAAATTGGTATAATCGATGCAGGCCAGATTGGGCGAAAGCCTGAAAACGCGTTTCACCAGTCCGTTTTGTAAAACAAGATCTTTTCCATCGGTACTTTTAATCACCTGGGCTTTGGCAGCCACAGGTTTAACCAGCCAATCCTGTATCGGAATATTTTGCGTAAATGCCCTGGGCATCCCGCTAAAAATTAATGGCGTTAATAATAAAATCGGTAATTTTCTCAGTTTCATTTGTGTTTGATTTGTTTACTACTTGTTTAGTGTGTCTAAAATAATAAAGATCGGTGACTATTCTGCAAACCTGCTGGAGACAGGATAAAAAGCTTTGATATATACCTGTTTAAAAGCTTGTTGAAGGCTATGAATTGTACACATGGATGGGATATTTGGTTGATTTCAAATAGCGCTTTTTTATTTGTTTGAATGTTTAATTATTTCATCAAATCATTGAGCGATATTGGCATAAGAAAAATCAGCTCAAGCATTAACAGCACAACAAATTAGGTTTAGTATGATTTAAGCCGAAACACAAAAGCCCCTAAATCTCAGATTTAAAGGCTTTCTTTTTTTAAGCGGTTAAAATTTGTTATTGAATATACACCTCCAAAATTGGAAGCGCAGCTTTAATTGCCAGCTTTAGTTCATCGACCACCTGCGGGAAAGCAGCATCAGAACAGGAGATATTTTGCAGCTGTCCGCTAATCCAGGCCAGATTTTCGAGACCTGCAGAGCTCGACATGCCGTAAAGCCTGTGCGCCAGTGAAATTACGATCTCGCAGTCTTCGGTACCGATTTGGCAGTCTAATTCTTTAAGTGCAGCATGCAGCTGATCAATTGTTATTCTGATAATTTTACGGAGCTTTACCGTATCGCCCTTAAAATATAAATCCAGCTTGCTGATATTAAAATGTGATTTCGGTGTATTTCCGTCATCATTTTCGTCAGTAAGCGGATCGGCAGGCCGTACCAGCCATTTATCGAGTATAGTTGCAATATGTTCTTCTAAAACCGGTTTGGTAATAAAATCATCCATACCGGCAGCAAGGCTTTTCTCTCTTTCGCCTTTTACATTTGCCGCAGTTAAGGCAATTATAGGCACCCTTGTTTCTACTTCCTGCGATCTTATTTTACGGGCGCATTCGTATCCATTCATTTCAGGCATCTGGATATCCATAAAAACAAGGTCGAAGGTTTGCTGCTGACAAAGCTCAGCGCCTAAAACGCCATTTTCTACCTCAGTTACCATACTTCCAGGCGATAATTCTTCCAGCAGCGAGCGCGTAAGAAACCTGTTCACGGCATTGTCTTCAATGATCAAGAACCGGTAATTCTGGTTTTGTCTCTGATTTGCCAAAGCAGCGTAAGGCCTGTTTTGATCAAATGCTTCACGGGTCCTTATTCTGGTTAAGGCCAGATAAAGATCGTTCATTTTGATCGGTTTGAGCAAACGGTTATCGATATGCAGATCGTTGCAGGCTTTTATAATCTTTCCATCGTCTGATGAGCTATGTAAAAGGATTAAAGGAATCTCTCCAACATCATCAGAAAAATTCTCCCTGATTTTGGCAGCGGTTTCCAGGCCATCCATATACTGCATGTGGTAATCCAGCAAAACAGCATCGTAGGTTTCTTCACCAGCCAGCAGCTGAAGTGCCTCGAAGCCATTTTTAGCATGGTCTGAGCCGATATTTTTCAGCGCAAGCATATCCGTTAATATAGCCCGGTTATTGTCGTTATCATCCACAATCAGCACCTTGCTGATGCTTTCCATCCCCATCCATTCAATCAGCCCTCCCTGCTCTGCACGGAGCTTTACATCAAAATAGAAGGTACTGCCTACACCCGGCTCACTCTCCAGATTTAGCCGGCTTTCCATCATGTGCAACAATTTATTGGAGATGGTTAAGCCAAGGCCTGTTCCACCGTATTTCTTGGTGGTAGACGAATCTTCCTGCGAAAAGGCTTCGAAAATTTTAGCCTGTTTGGCCTTTGCAATCCCGATCCCCGTATCCCGAACAGAAAATCTGATCAGGTGATGATCTTCTTCGCTTTGCAGCGATTCTATTTTAAGCTCAATTTCGCCCTCTTTTGTAAATTTGGCTGCGTTGCCCAGCAAATTAATCAATACCTGTTTCAGCCTGATGGCATCAGCCCAGATAAATCTCGGCAGATCGGGATGGAGGTTTAACAGCATCTCGAGGTTCTTCGTATGGATCTGATAATTGGTTATATCGCTCGCCTGCCAGGCCAGTTCATAAAGATCGCAGCGGTCTACATCGAGCTCAAACTTACCCGCCTCGATTTTTGAAAAATCAAGGATATCGTTAATGATTCCCAACAGTGAGTTTGCTGATTGATGAACAATTTTCAGGTACTGCTGCTGGGTACCATTCAACTGTGTTTTTAATACCAGATCTGTAAAACCAATTACCCCATTAAGTGGCGTTCTGATCTCGTGGCTCATATTGGCCAGGAATTCTGATTTGGCAAAATTGGCAATATCGGCACGTAACCTGGCGGCAGTTAGCTCCTGACGGTGCTGTACAGCGGCAGATATATCGTGCGTAAAGATCATCATGCCACCGATAGCTTGATCTGCGGTGTACCATGGGGTCATTTCCCAGGCAATATGTTGTAAACCGTGATTTATAGGTTCAACATAAACATCTTCATCTTTTTTAATTGTCCGCCCTTTTAAAACTTCCTGATGCACATCTTTACGCTCTTGTGAAAGTTCGGGGAACACTTCATAATAAGAATAGCCTTTAATGCTACCTTCAATCTGTGTATAGGCTTTTATCCAGGTACGGCTCGCAATCAAAAACTGCATATTGTTATCAACCATGGCCACTGATGCCGGGGCATTTTCGATAAAAGCCAGCAAAAGTGCTTTTTCGAGCGCCAACTCCTGTTGAATCGCCTCTTTATGGGTAATATCTACCGAAATACCGAGATACCCAACCGTTTCGCCATTACTGTTCTGAATAGCGGTAATAGATAGTGATACCCGTACCCGCTTTGCGTCTTTGGTGATAAAGGTGAAAATCCTTTCCTCTTCAGGGCTATCTGCACATTGCGCGTAAAAGCCAAAGCCCGAAACTTCAGTATTGCTGGCAGAACTGAAATCGGCGCAAATTTCTTCTACCTCCTTCTCGTCATGAAATATGATTGGGCTTTGTTTTCCGACCATTTCATCGGCCGTATAACCCAGCATTCGTTCTGAGCCTTTATTAAAAACTGTAATTGTTCCTTCAAGGTCGGTTGCAATAATACTCACACCAGTAGCTGCAGAGAGTACCTCATCGAGCAATTTCTTCGATTCTATAACTTCAAGCTGCGCACGTTTATATACATCAATATCCTGCAGGGTACCATACATCCTCACCGGAGCGCCGTTTTCCATTTCAGCTTTACCTATGGCCCTTACCCAAATATCGCGACCTTTGAAATCGGTAATCTGGAGCTCTTCATCATATTCCTTGCCACTGCGCAGACATTCATCAATCACTTGCTGTAATTTATCTCTGTTGGGGCCAGGCGGATAAAAATCAATGGCATTATCTATGGTAGGGATAAAACTTTCAGGTACACTGTGGATTTCGCGGGTTATTTTTGACCAATGGAGTTGTTGATCTTTAAGATTAAGCTCCCAACCCCCTATTCTTGCCAAACTGCTGGTTTCTTCGAGCTGGTTTTTGGTATGGATCAAATCGGCTTCCAGTTTTTTCTGATCTGTGATATCTACTGCATTGCCAACGATGTAAGGTTCGCCCTGGAGGTCTTTCTGGAGGATATTAGAATATAGCCATAAACGCTCTTCGCCCGATTTACGCTTAATAATCATATAACCGGTAGAATGCCCCTTTTCAACTATATCTCTCAGATAATCGCGTAAATTTGGATGTCTTTCGGCTGGAATAATATCAAAAAGGCTTTTAGTAATCAACTCCGACCTGCGGTATCCGAGCGATCTGGCCCCGGCAGGATTTAACGAAATCAGGTTTCCTGCTACATCATGCGTACACATTAATCCCTGCGAGCTTTCAAAAAATGCTTTTAATTTCTGCTCGCTCACCTTTAAAGCCTGGTTCTTTTCCATTTCGGCAGTTACGTCCCGGCCAATGGCGAATACATCACCGTTAATTTCCTCAACAGTAGCCGTCCACTCAATCATCCTGAACCCACCATCTTTTGTTGCTAGCTGATGCGTAGGATCATCTCCTTGTACACGGTTTTTCAGATTGCTCCAAATGCTGCCGGCTTGTTCTAAACCATCTTCAGGAACAATGTCAAGAATTGTTTTATGGAAAAGTTCCTGCTCAGTCCACCCTAATTTTTTATCGAAACTTGGGTTCATCCGCTTAAATTTCAGATTCCGGTCCAGAATACAAATCAGATCGTCTGATTGCTCGAAAAGCAGACCAATATTCCTGTTTTCAGCTCTTTTAAGCCTACCCTGAATGAGTGAGGTAATCCCTTCTGCCAACATAGCAAGCAACTTTTGCTGAGCAGCTGTGATATTTTTGGGAACCGTATCCATAACCGATAAAGCTCCCAATACAATCCCGTTTTTATCTTTTAAGGGATAAGCGAAATAACACCTTATCGTTTTTTCATCTCCCAAATCGGGATGACCTTTAAAACGTTGATCGGAAAAGGTGTCTGCTACGATATAAACTTCACCTGAAATGAGGGGATATTCGCAAAAGTCAGAGATTGCAGCTATTTCTGTTGCAACCAGGCCCTTCACTGCTTTATGCCATAACCGGGTACCATCTGAAAAGGAAATGGATGCAATTTTGCATTCACAAATCAAAGCTGCCATCTCAGCAATCCTGTCAAAATCACTTTCACGGTCCCTCCCTATGATCTCGTCACTATAGGATTTCCTTAAACGTATGGTTAGATCTTCTTGCATTCCAATAATGTTTTATTCAACGGCCCTTATATCAGGCCTACAGATGGTGGTTACCGCTTAAAGATGTGAAAAAAATAGCAGCTGCGCCACAGGGGTTTCCTTTTTATGAGCTGTTTTTAATCATGCAAATGAATAAGCAGCTTGTTTATCTCACAATTATACTTTGCTGCTATACGTTTTCTTTCTGGAAAAGCGCAGGTATAGTTTTTAAAATCAACCTGATATCGTTCCAGAAACTTTGTTTTAATGCATAAGTATTATCGAGTACCAGCCGCTCTTCCTCGCTCATTTCACCCCGGCCTCGTTTTTCAACCTGCCACAAACCCGTTATTCCGGCTGGTGCGGCAAACCTCAATACATATTTATCGGTGGTGAGTTTCTCTGCTTCATAAATGGGTAATGGCCTGTTTCCTACAATACTCATATCACCTTTTATCACGTTCCAAAGTTGCGGCAACTCATCTATACTGGTATTCCGGATAAAATGCCCCACCCTGGTTACCCTCGGATCGTTGGCTATTTTAAAAAACGCCGATCCGCTCTTTTGCGAATTGATGTACAGATCATCCTTTTCACACCATTGAGCCCCATCGGCATAAACAGGATATTGGCATTTGCCTAACGCCACACACGAGTTGCAAAGCTGCAATTCTGGCTTCCGGACTTCTTTTTTTTCCTGGTCGAGATCATATTGATTTAAGTGTTTCAGGTCTTTAACCTTCTGATCGGCATTAACATACATCGACCTGAATTTGTAAAACCGAAAAACTTTAAACCCCGTACCACTCCGTAAAGAATAATAAAACACAGGTCCCTTCGATTCTACCCATATCGAAATAGCCACAATTAGAAATACTGGAAACAGTAAAATCAACGCTAAGCCAGCAAAAAACACATCGAACAATCGCTTGGCAAATCCGATACGGTACACCGGCCTGCTGATTATCTTAACTTCGCGGTTTAACGAAGTCCAGTGTTGTACCAGGAAGTTTAGCCGTTTTTCAAGACGTTCTTTTTCAACCGGTAACCTGAAAACATCTGAAACTCCTGCTGTTAAAGCCAATATCCTCAAGTTTGCATTGAAATACCGTACAACCAGAAAAAAGGGTGTTGAAGGCATTTGCCTCTTTTTCAATGTTTCGAGCAAAGAAAGTCCACCGTTCGAGAGGATTTCACTATTGGAAATAACAGCTGCAACATTTAACTGTTGTTCTGTCCATTCCTGCACAAGCCTTAATCCATTTTCAAAATGAACAATGTGTAGATTGCCAAAATTACAGGCATCAAAATCAATGTGCTGAAAATCCTTTTCAAAACCTACCAGGGCAATGATCGGGTTATTCATTTGATCAGGCTTCACAGCATTTTCCATTACGAAAGATTTTTACCTGCGCGCCTTAATACCATTTTTATCCTGGCTTCGAGCTCCGCGGGGTTAAAGGGCTTAATTACAAAATCATCTGCCCCCGCATCAAGGCATTTAATCCGTTTATCGGAACTTTCCTCGCCAGAGAGGATCATAATAGGCAGGGAATGAAAAAAATCGCTAACTTTTAATTGTTCAATTAGCTCAAGACCATTCATATTCGGCGTATTCAGATCAGATATGATAAGGTCAGGTATATTTCCACTCTGCAGAAAAGACAATGCACTCAATCCGTCAGGCCTGATATCGATCTGATAGTTTGCTGCAAGGATTTCCTCCAGTATGGCTTGCATAAATTCGTCGTCCTCAACCAGGAGTAAACGAGTTTTTGGATTATTGATCTGGGTCATTATTGGGATGAATTGTAGTCAATTGATTTTTAATAAAACCAGCCTGGAAAAGATAATAGTAAAACAATTCTAGACGGAAACGGTTTCACTATGATCACTATGACCAGTTTTAAATTCAAAAAAGAACAGCTGATTTTTAAATGCCAGCAGTCTGAATTTGATGATATCAATGTCGTAGTACAATTATAAAAAAAAATCGGATTATTCCCTATTATTTTCATCAACGCTTAAAGAATACATAAAACCCTGTGGGTGAGCGTCATATTTGACAAAAGTCAATATTTTTAACCGTACAAAAAACATTTAGCGGATGTACAGGTAGCATTACCGGTTTGTAACTAATTTTTTAATAGATAAATTGGGCTTTTAGATACGAAATTTATCCGGGTACTGTTATAGCGGGTTATTTTTTTATAAATTTAGCCAGTAATAAAATCTATCTTCATGAACGGCTTTTCTTTATCCCTTGAACCTGCTCAACTGAACAGGCTTTTCCCTTATTTTATCCTGCTGGATGGCGATATGAAGATATTACATATTGGCGATAAATTGAAGGATCTTTGTAAAGATTGCCTGAACGAAAACCTGTACGATTATTTTGAGCTGGAGGAATTAAATGGAGATGGGCAGCCACCTTTGGGCAAAACCAGCTACATCAGGCACGGAAATGAGCAAATAAGTGGCAGCTGGGAAAAGTCTGCAGATCAGTCTTCTTTATTTTTTGCAGGCATAAACTATACTACAGATATTCTGTCCATACCCAATACTTACCATTTCGACCTGATTTTGGGTAATATGGGCTTCGGCTTTATAGAAATGGATGCCGAAGGGCGCATACGTTATGCCAATAGTCGCTTTTGCGATATGTCTGGCTATGATTTGACCAGTATACGCAATCAAATGCCCGATCTGCTGTTTAACAATGATTTTTTCTCAAAAGATGTGGTTAATCAGGAATCGGAAGATAAGGATGCCGAATTACATGAGATTGTATTTACTGATGCACAGGGCAATCAAAGGTTATGGCTGGCAGGCCGCGCGGCAAATTACAACGAAAGTAACCAAAACATAGGCTGGGCCAGTATCTGTTTTGATGTAAGTGAGCACAAAAATTTTGAACAGGAACTGATTAACGCTAAAAAAGATGCTGAACGTGCTGCCAGTATTAAGGCCATGTTTTTGGCCAATATGAGTCACGAAATCAGAACGCCGATGAATGCCATTATCAGTATGGCAAATCTACTTTCTAAAACAACACTTACCGACGAACAGGATTATTATCTCCAAACCGTTCAAACCGCTTCTAAAAGTCTTTTGGTTATTATTGATGACATTTTAGACCTTTCTAAAATCGATGCCGGTAAGCTGAACCTCGAGCATATTGGCTTCAGCCTGCCCATGGTATTTAGCGAAGTGATGCAGGTAATTACGCACAAAGCTGTTAAACGTGGACTTGAAATCGACTACATTCCACCTAAAGATATAGAAATATCTTCGGTGCTGATTGGCGACCCCTACCGGATTACGCAGGTTGTGCTTAATTTAATGACCAATGCCATTAAATTTACCGAAAAAGGATCGGTGTTGTTAACGGCTACCGTACTTGAAGATACTGATACCCACCAGGAAATAGAGGTATTGGTAAAAGATACCGGAATTGGGATGGATCCCGAGTTTTTAAGCCGCTTATTCGATAATTTCAGCCAGGAATTTGAATCGGTAACCCGTAAATACGGCGGTACGGGTTTGGGCATGAGCATTTCGCAAAAACTCGTAGCCCAAATGGGAGGCTATTTCAATGTTAAAAGCCAGAAAGGCCTGGGCTCCGAAATTTCTTTTGTAATTAAACTGGAGAAAGGGAAAACTGCAGATATACCGGCAGAAACAAAGGTTGTGCATAACGAAGATTTATTTGCCGGACGCAGAATTCTAATTGTAGACGACAACGAAATGAACCGCCTGGTGGCCAGTACCGTTTTGCTTGGCTATGGTCCGCAGGTAATGATTGCCGATAATGGTGCAATAGCCCTTGACATGTTGGATGAGGAAGTGTACGACATTATTTTAATGGATATACAAATGCCAGTACTTAACGGATATGATACCACCAAGGCCCTCAGAGCGCGCGGATACGCTGGCGTAATCATTGCGCTAACCGCCTCGGCCATTGAAGGTGAAAGAGAAAAATGTTTAGCCTCTGGTATGGACGATTATATTACCAAACCGATAAACGAAGAGTTACTGGTTAGTGTGATTGACAAGTGGATTCAGGAAAAGGCAGGCCCCGTTGTTGCTCCTGTTAACGATTTACCGCTCTATAGCCTCGATGGCCTGCGTGTAATCAGTAAAGGACGGGAAGATTTTGTAACCAAAATGATCGAAATGTTTTGCGGACAGATGCCTGATTCTTTGAATCAACTCAACCATGCACACAACGAAGGGGATCTGGAACAGGTATCAAAACTGGCCCATAAACTCAAATCTACCATCGATCATCTGGCCATTTTGCCACTTCAACGTACCATAAGGGAAATCGAAGCCGTGGACGAGGGGCATGTTTCTGCTGCTAACCTGGCTGAAATGATTAAAGAAGTAAACGATGTACTGAACCAGGTGATAGCAGAATTGACGGAAGAAATTACTATCAGGAACAATCAATAAGCCGGAAATCTTAACGCCCCAGGAGGTCCCTGTATATTTTAGCTAAAAAATTGGAGACTCTTTTACCTAATAAACGGTTAGACAGTTTGCCTATCAGGCTGTAATCTGAGTCAGCAATCCATGAAGCCGCGAAATGGTGTATGCAACAGGTATTTGCTGTAACTTTTATTTTCAGGGTTTTCCAGCTTTTAGGACTAAAAAATTCGCTTGAATAAACAGTACAATAACCTTCAATTTGCTGAAAGGAATTATTTAATTGCAATCCCTTATCTGCTTTCATAAAAGCAGTTATGCTTTCGGTATTGGGCAAGACATCTGGCTTTCCGTTGGGCAGGTAAAAACTCCTGTCATCATAATAAGTTAGCAAATCATTAATCCAGCGGCTATCGGGCTCACTCCCCATAATGGCCGATGAAAGCAAAAGATTATCTTCAAAGCCCGTAAAAGCCACATTACTGAGCATGGCTTCATCCAATGGCTTTAAGAACTCCACATCTGTATCGAGATAAATCCCCCCCATACTTTTCAATGCAAATAGGCGGCAAACATCAGCAACAAAGGCAAATTTACGTTCGCGGTAAGCTTCTGCACTATACCGGTAACTGCTGATATCAAAATTTTCTTCGTTCCATTCCACAATACGATAATCAGGCAGGTATTTTTGCCAAGAAGCCAAACAACTTGTCACAAGTTCGGGCTTTACCCCTTTACCAAACCAGCAATAGTGGATTATTTTTGGTATCATAACTTTACTTTTTTAAGGATCTTCCTGTAACCATCAGTCAGTGTTACCCGATCAAACTGCATAAACAAAGTAATTACGAGCAAAACGAGACCGATGCATATACAATTGAGGATAAAGGTAAACCAAGAGTTGACCGTAATTAAGTCTGCTCTTCTCCAGCCATAGGTAACCGCAATTAAAAAGGTAAAACCTGCCAGGCCCCTGATAATCTTTAAAAAGAAATAACTCCTTTTCTCATTGAGGCAGTGCGCGGCATAAATTGGCGTAAAAGTAAGGTGACTAAACACTCCGCTTATAGCCGCAGCAGCTGGTATGGCGTATATCCCCAGGCTGCTGTACAGGCAAAGTAAGATCACCAATATAAAGTTGAGCACAGCGATGAAAATGCCCCAGATCGATGCAATTCTCAGCTTATTGGTAATGATAAAAACATGGTGTACCGTTTCTACAGTGCCGTGAACAATAAAGGGCAGCAAAGTGATAACCGAAAGTAAATGGAGCGCACTGGAATCTTGCGTAGGCAGCCATAACCTGAAAAAATCGCCGCCATAAACAAAAAATACGGCCAAAGGTAACAGCACAACTATAAAAATGGCCTTAAACGAGAGGTTTAGCGTGCTTTTAAGTTTTTCCATGTCATCCTGTGCATAGGCTTTTAGCATTTCGGGCAGAAATATGGGTACAACAATCCCCAGCAGGATGTAAATGGCATTGGGGATAAACTTGGTAAGCGAAAGAAAACCCATACCCGAAGCACCAAAAAAGTGGTTGGCAATCAATAAATCCAGCTGGGTATTAATTACGTTTGATAAGGCTATGAGCGAATTCCACATACCGAAACCCGCTATGAGCGAAAGTGCACTCCAGGAAAAAAACGATCGGTCGATTACCACTTCGGGCAACAGTTTTTTGGTAAGCCTGTAATTGGCAAAACACATATAAATTGCCGTCAACACGGTTACTACCCCTAAAAAGTAGATTTGCGGCTTAAAGAGATAAAACAGGAACGCAACCGCAGCCAGTTTTAGCACGTTGGATATGATATTGATGTAAGCCAGCTTATCGAACCGGTTAACCGCAAATGCCGCAACCGAAAAAACGGCAGAAGAAACATTAATGATGAGGCTAAAGAGGATAAATACAAACAACAGGCGTACATCATGAAAAAGTGCCGCCGGGATATCAAGAATATTATTGATAAACAGGCAGAATAAGGCACTTAACACGATAAAGCCCAGTGATATGAGCAAATTACCAAACAGGATGGAGTTGAAATAAACATTTACCTCTTTGATGTCCTTTTTTTCGAGGCTGATGGTAATATATCTGCTCGACATGGAGTTCAAAGCAGTTGTAATAATACCTGCATACATTACAAAGTTATTAGACAAAGGAAAGAAGCCATAAGCCTCTTTGCCCAGGTGTGCTACAATGTAAGGTGTAAGAAAGAACGAAATACCTACACCCGAAAGTGCACTAAAAAAATTGGAGACCAGGTTAACTACAAAACGTCTTCTATCCATATCAATAGCTGCCCTAAAGTAACGGTTTTATTTGAATATTGTGAGCGCAAAGATGCATTTATCGCAAAATTTTAGCTATTTTGGTCACACAAAAAGACTTAACCCGAAAAGATTGGAGCCACTTGTATCAATTGTTACCCCCTGTTATAATTCAGCTGCCTTTATAAGAGAAACACTGGAATCTGTAATTGCCCAGGACTATAAAAACTGGGAAGTGATCGTTGTAGATGACCGCTCAAGCGATAACACCTGCCAGATTGTGGAGGTATTCACTAAGAGACACGAATGTATACATTTGATTGCACTCAACGAAAACGGCGGAGTAGCTAATGCCAGAAATATAGGTATGGCAGCCTCAAAGGGAAAATATATTGCATTTCTGGATAGTGACGATATCTGGCTGAAAGACAAGCTTAGCAGGCAGGTAAATTTGATGGAAAAAGAACTGCTGCCGCTTACATTTTGTGCCTATAAACGCATTAATGAGCAGGGGAAACAAATTTCAGGGCAGATCCCTGTGCCCGCTTCGGTGAATTATAACGCCCTGCTTGCGCATAATGTGGTTATTTTTTCGACTTCGATGATGCTGAAAAGTGCCATTGGCGATTTAAAGTTTAGCCGTGCCGGTCACGAAGACTGGATCTTTCTGCTTCAATTGCTAAAACGATGCGGACAAGGTTATGGCATTAACCAGCCACTGGCTTTTTATCGGGTTAGACAAAACTCTGTTTCATCAAACAAACTTAAAGCAATTGGCTATACCTGGAAAATATTCAGGGAAAGCGAAGGCATTGGGTTTCTCCGCTCGGCAATCCTGTTGGGGAGATATGCGGTTTCTGCAAGCCTGAAAAGATTAAGATGAGCTTTAATGCGTAATAGCCCAGCCCAAATTCTTGCTGTCCTTTGCATGCGTAAAATTCCACCAAAGCCCTTTAAGCACCGCTTTTGCCAGATTATTCTGTTTCTGTAAAAGGTAACCAAATATCGCTTTTGGGCAGGCGATTAAGGTAAAGTATAGCGAAAACAATAAGGTAGTTATAAAGCCTGTGTTTTTCCTGATAAACAGCATCCTGTTTCGGGTATTGAAATAAACCTTTAGGGGGCTCCCCTTCCCTACACTTACTGATTCTTTATGGTAAACCCGGGTTTTGCCGGTAAACCAGATCTCCTGGCCTATTCGTTTAAATTTCTCGCACCAATCGAGCTCTTCGTAATAGAGGAAATAATTTTCATCCATCAAACCGGCTTTGCTTAAATCTGCCCTACGGCACATTACTGCCGCACCATGGCAAAAGCCTGTTGCATAACTCTCGTTAAACTGACTACGGTCTTGCTCAAATGCACCAATAATTTCATTCCTGCCAGTAATATAATTTAAAGGGGTAAAACCAGCGTACTGCACCAAATCTTTTTGATCGAAATACAGTAACAAGGGCGAAAGCAATCCTATTTTTTTATTGTCATCCAATTCTGCCTGCATGGTCTCTAAACATCCGGCCGGTATTTCGGTATCGTTATTTAAGAGCAGAATATAATCGCCTTTGGCTTGTTTAATACCCAGATTGTTTCCGCCGGCAAAACCGAGATTTTCTGGGGAGCGGATATATTGGAGATTTTCAAAATAAGGTTTAAACACATCTGCCTGATCCTGACCGGCACCATTATCTACAAGGATCACTTCAACATCTGCTGCATGATAAGACTTGCCGATAGACTCGAGCAAGGCTATGGTTACAGCCGTTTGATGGAAATTAACAGTGATAATGGAGGTTAATGGCATATCTGATATTTACAGTTTTTTTGCTTGTTTAAATTCTATGTTGCTTCATGTGTTAACATACCACCTTCTACCGCATTTATGGCTTTATAAATGTCGTGGGCATTGGCCTCCCAGGTATGGGTAGCCGCAAAACTAATTCGATCCTGGCTCAATGCCGGACTATCTTCTGCCAGGGCTTTTTCGGCTAGTTGCAGATAGTCTTCTTTGGTATCGGCCAGATAAACATGATCTGCAAAGATATCCATCGCTTCGGTTTTGGTAGCCAGCGTGGGTTTACCCATAGCCAGGTACTCGTCAATTTTACGGGGATAATTACCAATAGTTAAGGGATTAATCACCTGCGGATTGAGGCAAACATCGAAACCTTTAATGTAGGCTGCCAAATCTTCGGGCTTTTTAGGTCCGAGGAAAAAAACATTGCTTAATTTATGAAGCTCACTCCTGCTAAAATCTTCATCCTGTGGTCCTACGAGCACAATATTCCAGTTAGGTCTTTCTTTTGCCAGATGGAGCAGGATCTTTTCGTCAAGCCTTATCGACAACAAAGCACCCACATAACCTAAAACCGGCTTTTTAATCACTGAAAGATCTGCAGGGACCGTTAAAGCTTCGCCATTACTAAAAAGCTGCAAATCGCAACCCTGACCCACGTAGAAAGAATTGGGATTATACTTACGGCAATAGCCTGCCAGATAAACCGAATTGGCCACGCATAAATCACTTTTGGCAATTAATTCAGGCTCCATATAACCACCGTGGCGTTTCCAGTAAGGCGTCGCCACAACATTATCGCGCGAATAGTAAACGCTTACCGCAGGTTTTAAAAGTTCTTTTAAATGAAAACTCCTGAAAATATCGTTATCGTTAAACAGGATAAAGTTTGTAAAGCCCAGTTGCTTAACGGCATCCTGAATGGATTTGGCAAACCTGCCATTGTTAATTTTGTTTAACCACCTGAACAGCGTACTGAACCTGATCCAGTTTACCGATTCTACTATAACCTGAGGATAATAAACCCAGAGATTTGAGGATACTTCGGTTAAAGCTTCTTCCTGACCAGCAATGATACGCAACCTTTTCTTTACCCCATCTGTATCGCGCTGCAACAGGCTCGTTTTTCTATCCAGTGGTGCATTAACATACAATACGCGGTTGTTTTTGCTAAACTCCAGCGCCAAATCCTTACAATTACTACCAATGGGGGTATCCCAGGGCTGTTGCCCTACAATGATTATATCCCTGTTATTTAAAATAGCCATTGGTTTATGTTTTTTGTTTTGGTGTTTTTATTCCTTTAATAAAGCCAAAAATGCCGGCAACAGCACCGGTAATAATCAGTAGTAGTATCGGCATAACTTAAGTTTTATTTTCGCTGGTGTTTGTATTTTGATGCGGTGTTGCTAAGTTAGACTTTTTGACCTTTCCGATGCTAAATAGTGCAATCACCATCCCAATCATAGCCCGGGGGATTTGCCAAATGGCCAGATAAAGTCTTTTATCTCCATAAAATCGTCTAGGTACCGAAATCAGCAAAGTTATACAGATGCTGGCAAACAAAGTTAGCCATAATCCTTTTGCTGGTCCAAAGGGGTTGAAAAACGATTGTAGCGTCATCACAAACAGCAAGCCCAGCAATAATATGCGCGGCATTAACATGGTTTGCAGGGTTTTATTAAAAAATTCGATGTTCCCCTTAAACAGTTCCTTCAACCCTGTTAGCGTATAGGTACGTAAAAACTCTATTTGTGATGCGATCCACCGTGTTCTTTGTGTGGTAAACACACTGGCATTGCTCACTTTTTCATCATAAACAAAAACATCGTTCAGGTAGGCTACTTCCACCCTGTCGCCGGCAATCAGGAAATCCATTTTTTTATCTTCACCAACGGTATCGCCAACTTTTTTTAACAGGGAGTGAAAATAAGTATAATCGAAAGCCATTCCGGAGCCGATCAAGGCAGGAGAAAGCCGCAGCACAGCTTGTCCCTTGCGGTAGATATGATTATTGACTTCTTCATTGCAGGCATCGAGAAAGGCAAAACTGGTATCCAAATTTTTCGCTGTGCGATGTAACTGAACAACCTGATGCCCCTGCTCAAATACATTATTTACCGCATTAAGGCAATCAGCACCCATTAAATTATCTACATCGAGCACCAGGGCAATATCAAAAGCGCGATCTTTAAGTTTTTCCATTGCATATAACAATGCTTTGCCTTTGGTACTTTTCTCAAAAAACACTTCTATTACCTCTGCACCCATCGCCTTAAGTTGGGCATTGGTTTGTGGCATTAATCCATCAGCAATAACCACAATTTCGAATTCTCCATCATAATCATGTGTAAGCGCTGCATGTGTGCTTTCTATTATCACCTCATCTGCATGATAGGTAGGAAACAGCACGGCTATTTTTTTATATGTAGCGGCTGTTTTTTGCGCAGGTTTTAAAGGAAAAAGTCCGGCAAGTGCAAAAAAAGCCAGATACAGGCAATTAAATGACAGGTAAACAGCCAGAACCCACAAAAATAGGTGTATCACATCATATATCAGCGCCATCCGTTCCTCCTTCTATTAACTTTTGATCAAGCGCCGGCGCGATGAAAATGAATGACCACGACATAAACATAATTACCGATGAAGGCATCCCATTCATCACTTCATTACCATAACTGCAAATAAAACAAGCCACGGTGCCAGCAGTAAGGGCAATCATTTTTACCCTCAACTTCGGATCGCGGATTTTCCAGGCAATGCCACTGCATTTTCCAATAATATAACTGGTAAGCGCAAACCAGATTACAAGTCCTACCACGCCATACATTACCCAAACTTTTACCCAGTAACTATCAGGCGGAATATTGGCTATGGGCCGATCCGAATTATAAGTGGTACCATTCATCCCACTCATGCCCAATCCAGCGCCAAAGGGTAGATCATCGAGCAGGCTTTTCAATTTATGCTGATTATCCAATCTCACGCCTAATGATGCATCTTTGGGATCCAGGGCACTCCGCAGCCTGTTAACCTGGAAAATATGATCGCCAATAGTCGTATACTTTAATATGCTAAAACCTGCTGAACAAAATACTACACCTACAATTAATACTTTGAAATTTTTGTTTAAAAAAAGTGCAGCAAAAAGTCCTGCGGCCAAAGCGAACAGGGCACCCCTGGTACCAGATATGGCCATACCATATAAGAAAACCAATGCAAAAAGGGCAAAAATTACTTTTTTAGTGAAGCCGAAGGGCCCTGTAGCCAATGTTAAAGCAATAACAGCCATAATTGCCTGCGAAGCACCAAATTGCCCTGCATCAGAATACATCGAAAATACCCTGAGTTTACCGTTAATAATGTGTGTACCTGCATTACCCGCGTTTAACCAGGTTTGTTCTCCCGTTGAAAGCCCGAGATAAAGCTGTTTCATACCGTATAATGTGGCCAGAAGCGAAAGCAGTAACACTGCCAGGATAAACCTGTTCAAATCAGTTATCCGGTTAAATAGCAGGAACACAAATGGCGCGATAAGCAGCCAGCTCAGTGCGGCAAACCTCAGCTCGTTAAACCAGGCTGCAATACTACCGCCATAGGGATTTAAAAGCTGTAAAAAGCTAATGATAAACCAAACAAGAGCGATTATAACATGATCATTTTTTAGTTTATTCCAATCGAAATGTTTTACATTAACCAGCATACTGGCCCAGGTAAGCACCAATATGGCATCGAGGGCCAAACCGACAGGTATGTTTAAAAAAGACTTGACTAAAAAGCCGAGGATAAAGCAATAGGTTAAATACACCCAAAAGCCGGTACGTGGATTATGGAAAAGTGCAATCAAAAATGTACCCAGCGCAGCGAAAGCCAACACCAGTAATGGCCCTAAAACCCCAAATGAATAAGTAGAGCCAGCTACCAGAACCGAAAGGCATAGGGAGACCATAAAAAAAACAATCTTTTTCTTGTGGTCAACGATATATGCATTTAACTTTTCAAGCATAACTGCTGACTATTTTTGTTTCACTCCGGTAACGATCCAGCCTGCAAAATTTTCATCTCCGTTTAATGCGGCAAGTGCTTTTTTCTGCTTATCGTGCAATGCAGATCCTGCTACAAAAATTGCTGCGTACAATCCTATAAACGACATCCACTCGCGATTATCTACATCGTCTTCCATAGAATCAAGCGCCACAATAATTAAATCGAAGCGATCTTTAATCGCAGTAAAAATTGATGAAAGCCCTTCGCGGTCTTTTATTTCCAGAAGTGATTGCCCGTTCAGATCGTAACTAACGAAAGTAAAAGGCTTGTTTTCAACAATATCTGCAGCCTGTAATACTGCTTTCAGGGATTGATTTACAGGTACCTTTAACTTTTGCAAAGCTGATACGAGCTCCTGATTCCCAATGAGTAAGACTTTTTTATTGAGCTGCGCAAAGGCATAGACTAAATTTAATACTGTAAATGACTGCGATCCTGAAGCGCCAAAACCTGTTAAGCCCAATACTTTCTCATTGTGGTTAAAAAGTTGGTTATCAAGCTCGAAACGCAGTGCCCTTATCTGGTTCTTAAAAACAGCATATTCACTTTCAGACTGCTGTCCTGACCAAATTTGAGGAATACTGTCGCTACCCGCCCTGATGAAATCCAGTTCACCGATAAGCTTTGCATTCAGTTCAGACTTTAATTCTGTTCCGTTATTAACCGAATAGTCTAAAACAGAGATCAGAAATATGGTACAAAAGCAAATTGCGAAACTGGCAATCGCACTCAGCGCCATGTATATCATTTTCTTTGACGATTCAGGGAGAGTTGGTATCCCCTCCTGAACCAATTGCAGGCGTAAACTTACATTTTTATCGAGACTGGTTTGATTATAACGCGCTAAAATTTCCAGGTATTCTTTTGTGGCTACATCAGCATTGCGTTCGTAGTCTGATACGCCCGCATCAAAAGGAACCATCCCGGTAAATTTGGCATTCAGCTTGGCCAGTTCCTTATCAATATCGTTTATGCCGGCAGTTGCCCTTTCCACTTCAATTCCCAGCGAGATACGGCGCTGAACAAGACTTTGTTTGGCAATAAGCGGATCGCTTACATACTGATCATTAGACTGGACTAATCTTGAACTCAGCAGCACTTGTAATGAATCTACCGTTTTTTTATCAGCAGGTTTGTAACCGTTACGCAAATAATTATCTTCGGCGGCCTGAACTTTATTTTTTAAGTTAATAATGGCACGGTTATCTTCAATTACTTCTGCACCGAGATATTTATCGCTGGTTCTGCTCGCCAGTTTATCATTTACACTTTTTAATGCGGCTTGCGCGGCCTGTCTGTCAATCAGGGCCTGATTCCGCTTGTTCTCGTTATCGGTAATCTGCTGATAAACAATTTGCGATTGCTTATCGAGATTGAGCACACCGTTACGGATTTTATAGTCTTTTAACTGCTTTATCCGCTCGTTCATTACAGCTTCTTTCTTTTTCAACAGCGAATCGAGCACTACAATGGCTGTATTTTTATTCAGGATTTGCTCCAGACTGTAATTATTGATAAAATCTTTGGAAAGAGTGTTTACCACAAAAACCGAAAGCAGCGTATTGTTAGAGGTATAGGCTACCGAAATAAAATCGCTGTTTTGCTCGTGGTTAATATCGAGTTTTTTATTAAGACTTTTCTCCTCATAACCCATTGAAGTTACCAGCTGATAAAGTTTTATTTTACCGTTATCGAGTGGTGTAAGCACCTGTTTGCTGTTCAAACGTGTTTCAAACGAGGCAATCGCTTCCTGTCTTTCTGCATCACTTAAAGCTTTCAGCTCTGCACTCCAGGGTTTAAATGATGTTTTTTCATCTTTCAGATCATGCAAAATCAGGCGGTAAGACAGCAAACTGATATTCTTGGGCATGCGCATGATGTCCATAATCGTTGAAAACTGTTGATTAAGTTTAATGATGATATCAGGTCCGGTATAACTGGCGCGATCGGGTGCCAGCTGCCTGGATGGATCGAGCAAACCGGTTGAGAGTTTGGCTTCAGATTTATAATCTTTTGGCAGGTTTCTCAAGACAAAAAAGCTAACAACTATCGTCAAAATGAAGATCGCGATGATAATCCACCTGTATCTGATTACTGTATCTAAGGATTTCTGTATGTTCATTTGTCTTATTTCACGTTTTTTAATTCTTCACCAATCAGCGCTTCCAACTCTTCCTTAGCTTTTAAGAGATTAAGCTCGGCAAGCAGCCTTTCAGAATTAGCATAGGAGGTCAAGGTTTTGGCTTTGGTGTAATCATCCAGGCTCACCTCTCCTTTTTCGAACTTGTATCGAAGGCCATCGCTGGCAGCTTTATTGTCGATATAAGTTTGCGCTTTTACCCGCAAATCGGCACTCTCGCGGAGGTATTCGTAATACGTTTTTTTAACTTCAGACCTGAGCAGGATATCATATTCCTGGGCCTGATAAAACTTCTCGTTGTGTTCTTCTTTAGCCTGCCTTACCAGTGCCGGCGTGCGGAACAAAATGCCGATGTTAAAATAAATCCCGAATTGTATGCCGTTTAAGGTATAGGGATTTGCGGTATTGTACCTGGCCGCATTGTTAGGACTGTAATTATAAGATGCTGTAAATGCATCCAGGTAGGTCGCTTTTGCCACGCCGATTTTAGCCTTGGCGCTAAGTTCGCTGGCTTTATACATTTTACGCTTGGGGTAATTTTTAAGGGCCAGATCAACGTATTTCTCTAATAACTGGTAGTTGATATCACCGATAAAGCTTTCCTGAGCATTAACAGCAGAGATCGTATAAAAAAATGTAACAAATAATAGGATAAACCGGGTCATTGATTGTGGGATTTAACATTCCCCTCCAAAAGGGTAGTATTTTTTAGGATACACTTCAAATCTAATTAAATAGAATGTTGTTTTCCTAAAAACCGGCATTTTTTTTTGCTTGGCAGCACCTTAAGCCACATTTAGGCCTTGTGTACTGCTTATAAATCAGACAAAGTTAGTGCTAACTACTTGTTATGCTGCATAATTAACCGCTGCTTTGCCTACGCAATTATTTGTGGTCGAATAATACCATCCCTGTTAACTGGTTTTGCATGCGTTAATCTTCTTTAGCCTAACATGCTGCTCTGCTCCCGTACCACGCTCCTGTTGGGTATGTAGCCCAGGCGGCTACAGCTTTCTGCCACCAGGCAGGCTACGGTTGGTGGTACTTCATTCATGATCCGGTAACGGATCTTATATTTTTGGTTATAACTTAGCTGAATGGTAAGGCTATGTACCACAGATCTTCTTCCTTGTAAGCCCACTAAGTGTATGTCTTGCAGTTCTTTTGCTACCCTGAGCAACCTGCTGTTCATAATCTTAGCCAAAGCCAGATCTTGTTTGAAATCTGTCTCTAAAATAGCAACTACCGTAACCCTCATAGGGCAAAATTACCATCTTCTGAAACATCCGCAAACCCGCCAGAGGTAACGTATTGGAAAAGAGAAAGATTTTATTTTTGCACAATTTAAAGCCTAATAATGACTATTACCTACTTAAAAAAGGCTCTTTACTGAACTTCATCAGCCTTAGGAAAATACAACCATCTAAATGGAGTAAATAATAAATTCGATTAAAAAAAAACACAGCCAGAGTTGGTTATTATCCCGAAAGAAATGTTATTTATTGCGATTAAGGTATGCCTCAACTGCAATGCTCACCGCAATACACATCAGGATAAAAATTATACTCCAGAGAATCATCTGTTTTCATTGCTATAGTTGAAGTAAGCCTCTATATTGGCAGAGAAATTAGGCCTGTACAATGCCAGCGAATAAATAATTATCCCGAAAAACAAAGGTATTTTGGTAAGAACCGGATTATATACACAGCAATCCTGGCCCTATCTATTTGTGTCGGGCAAAAAATCTGAACAGCAGACCATGCTTTAAATCTTTTTGTTGGTACATATTATTTCTGTATGTTAGTACATTCAAACAAAATGCCCTATAAACACTATCATGATCAGGAATTAGCCGAATTACTCCAATCGGGTGATGAACGGGCGTACGCTGAAATTTACCATCGTTATCATGCTTGTTTATACATTCATGCTTTTAAACGTCTTCAGTTAAGAGAAGAATGCCGGGATCTTATTCATGAACTTTTCACCACCTTATGGATTAAACGCAGCGAGATTACTTTTAAAACTACCCTTTCGGGCTATCTTTATGCTGCAGTAAGAAACAGAATTTTTGATCTCCTTGCCAAACAGAAGCTGGAAAAATCTTACGTGCAATCCATCCAGCATTTTGCTGAATATGGATTGGTTACTACCGATCACCTGGCCAGGCAAAACCAGCTAAGGGCTATTATTGATCAGGAGATTGCCAACCTCCCGCCACGTACCCGCCAGATATTTGAAATGAGCAGGAAACATTTCCTCAGTCATCAGGAAATTGCCAAAGCGCTTAATCTTTCTGAACAGACGGTAAAAAGTACCGTAAATAATGCATTAAAAGTATTGCGTGTTAAACTGGGTACCATGATGTCAATCCATCCACCAATTTTTTTTTAAATTTCTTTACCCCCAAGGCTATTCTACTTCGTCTTTATGCTTTGAATACGGAAGGTACGCTCCTTCCCTGGTAAAGAATAATGCAAAAAGAAGATATAGAAAAGCTTTTACAAAAGAAACAGGCTGGCAATTGTACGCCCGAAGAAATTGCCTTCTTAGAAAGTTGGTATGCTCAATGGAATAAAGACCTTCCACTGGGTTTAAGCGAACAGGAATTACTTGAAGATCTGCTTATTATTAAGCAGATGACTACTACCCTCCCTACAGAAACCAGAACCAGAACGCTAAATCAGGGCCTGTTAATTGCAGCATCGTTACTGCTGATTTTAAGTGTGGGTTTATTTATTTACTTTCAAAAACAGCATGCCACCAGCAATTTAGCTGCGCATGATATTGATCCCGGTAGCAATAAAGCAACGGTTACCTTAGCAAATGGTAAACAGTTTGACTTGAAAAATCTGAAAGGCGGTGTTGTGGTTGATGCATCTGGTCTTGAATATAATGATGGAACAGCCATCAGTGGCGTTAGCCCTTCGGGAGAAACAGCACAGCAACTGGTTGTATCTACTCCCAATGGAGGGCAATACCAGATTACGCTCTCAGACGGAACTAAAGTCTGGTTAAATGCGGCCTCTTCCTTAAAATTTCTTTCCAATTTCGCCGGTCTGAAAGAGCGCCGGGTAGAACTATCCGGAGAAGCTTATTTTCAGGTGAGACATGATGCGAAACAACCTTTCCGCGTAATTACAGCCGGACAGCTGGCTGAAGACCTCGGAACCTCATTTAATATCAATAGCTATGCTGACGAACCCACTACGAAAACTACGCTTGTAGAAGGGAGCATACAGGTTCGAAGCTCCAAAAATCTGAAGGATAGCAAATTCGTTTTGTTAAAACCCAGCCAGCAAGCCTCAATTAATGCAGCAGGTACTGTAAACTTACTTCAGGTGAATACCGAGGAAGTATTGGGCTGGAAAAACGACAACTTCATTTTCGACGGCGAAGATTTGAGCTCAGCCATGCGTAAGGTTGCGAGATGGTACAATGTGGAGGTTGTTTATGAACCTGGCTTAAAAACAGGTAAAACACCACTTCTGGATGGGCTGGTATCCAGAAAAAGTAAACTTTCAGAAGTACTGAAATGGATAGAAACCATCGGCGGTGTACATTTTAAAATTGAAGGAAGGAGGGTGATTGTGATGGAATAATTACTTCGCCATGATGCCAAATCACCAGGGGTGCTGCAAACACCCCCGATAATTACCTGGCATTCAGTTAATAAAAATTACTAACCAAAACCTGCAGCTGCCAAACAATTAGACCTGAAGGGCCACTGCACAAACCAAATATAAGAAATGTATAGATTTTATGCCAGTAAAACCGGGATAACGAACCGTTATATCCGTAAAATATGGATGATTATGCGCCTAACCACCATCGTGCTCCTTTTCACGCTAATGCAGGTAAGTGCGGCTACCTTCGGGCAGCGCATAACGCTTAATGAACAGCGGGTATCATTAAAGCGTGCTTTAGAAAAAATCCACAATCAAAGTGGATATAATTTTCTCTTCGACAGAAATGTGCTCAAAGGGATCGATCCCATTTCCGTCACCATTGAAAATGAACAACTGGAAACCGCAGTAAAAAAAATCCTGCACAACCTCCCCCTAACCTATCTCATTGATGGCAATACCATTCTAATTAAACCAAAAGAAAGTTCCATTCTGGATAAAGCCCTGGATAAACTGAGCAGTATTTTCAGCGATCAGGAAATCCGCGGTAAAGTAACCGATGCAAAAGGAAGCCCGATTCCGGGAGCAACGGTAACCATTAAAGGCACTAAAAAAGCAACCTCCACCGATGCGGATGGAAACTTTAAAATCAAGGCAGATAAAAACGATGTAATCGTGGTTCGCCTGATGGGCTTTGTGACTAAAGAAGTGCTCTTAGGAGATCAGACCGAGATGACGATCAGCATGGCAGAAGAAGATAAAACCCTTGATGATGTGGTTGTAGTAGGTTATGGTAAGCAAAAAAAGGTAACGATCACCGGAGCAGTCAGCACCATTAACATGGCCGATATGCAAACCCCTAACCGCTCGCTTTCCAATTCTTTAGCAGGTAAAGTAGCCGGTATTATCTCCATGCAAAGAAGCGGCGAACCGGGCTACGATAACGCCTCTTTCACCATCAGGGGTATTGGTACCTTTACCGGTAATACCGAACCCTTAATCATTATTGATGGTGTACAGCGCGATGATGTAAATAGTTCTTTCGGTGGATCTTACAACAACATTGATCCGGAAGACATACAAAGCATTTCCCTGCTTAAAGATGCATCGGCCACCGCGGTATATGGTGCCAGGGGAGCCAACGGCGTTTTGATCATCACAACCAAACGGGGAACTGCAGGTAAACCGCAGATTTCGATCAAAACGGAAGCCTCTATATCCGGCCTTACTAAAACGCCAAAAATGCTCGATGGTGTGTCGTGGATGAGGTTGTACAATGAAGCCAATATTAATGATGGCAACCAGACCGTATATTCAGAAGAAATTATTCAAAAAACTGCCAGCGGACTGGATCCTTACCTCTACCCTAATGTAGACTGGATCAAATCAACTTACAAAGACTGGGCACCGGGTTTCAACTCCAATTTAAATGTTAGCGGCGGCTCTCAAAGCGTAAGGTATTACGTTTCGGCCTCTTTTTACAATCAGGACGGGAGCTACAAGGTGACTAAACAAAATGACTACAACCCCAATTTAAACTTTAAAAGATACGATTTCCGAACTAACCTGGATATCGACCTGAGTGCTACTACCCTGTTATCAATGAACCTTGATGCCATGCTGGTGAGCAGCAGATACCCGGGTTTATCAGCCAGTAAAATCTGGTACAATGCCTACTTAACCCCTCCTATTGCCTTTCCAATACAATATCCGGATGGTTCATGGGCTGGCCCGTTTAACAACGGAGGAAGCAACCCACTCAATGAAATCCAAAATTCGGGCTATGCAACAGAGTTCAGACCAACCATACAATCTATTTTCTCTATCAATCAGAAATTAGATAAACTAACACCGGGACTAAGTGCAATGGCCAGGTTCTCTTTTGATTCTTACAGCGAAAACGATAACAGAAGAACAGGCAGAAACAACCTTTTCTTAGCCAGCGGAAGAGACGCTGATGGCAACCTAATCCTGAACCAATCGAGGATTGGAGAACAGTTTCTGGGTTACTCACAATCCTCAGCCGCAGAGAAAAAGATGTACCTGGAAACCAATGTTACTTACGACCGCAGGTTCGGCAATCATCATTTTGGAGGCTTATTTTTATACAATATGCGTTCGAGGGTAGTTAGCTCAGCCGGAGATGTAATTTCATCTATCCCCTACAAAAACCAGGGCATGGCAGTAAGAGCCACTTATGATTATGCAGATCGTTATATGATCGAATTTGATGCAGGTTATACCGGTTCGGAAAACTTTGAACCCGGCAAAAGGTTCGGTTTTTTCCCTTCAGTTTCCGGAGGCTGGGTAATTTCGAAAGAGCCTTTTTTCAAAAACTTATCTGCTACGTTTAACCTGTTAAAAATCAGAGGTTCACACGGTATTGTAGGAAATGATCAGATTGGAATTAACAATGGTTTAAAAAGGTTTCCTTACCTGAGCCAGTACGGACCAGGCAGATCGATAGGTTTAGGTTTTAACGGCACCATTTTTAACGGTGTTACCGAAAGCGTTTTTGGTGTAGAAAACCTGACCTGGGAAAAAGCTACCAAAGACAATTTAGGTATAGAAATCGGCTTGCTTAACAAGCTGAATATCACTGTCGATCTGTATAAAGAAAGAAGAAAAAACATTCTCATTGCCCGGAGTTCGCTTTCAGGTATACTGGGTGTTACCGGAACGGTATTCGCCAATTTGGGCGAAATGAACAACCAGGGGGTTGATGCCAATATGGAATATACCGGAAAAATGGGTAACGTATCGCTTCGTTTATACGGAAATTTCACTTATAACAACAATAAAATTGTAGAAAAAGACGAACCCAGACAGCAATATGCTTATCAACAGGCCACCGGACAAAAACTAGGCGATAACCTGATGTATATTGCTGAAGGGCTATTTACCTCAACAGAACAAATTGCCAAAAGTGCAAGCCAGTTCGGTGCTACACCAAAACCTGGCGACATCAAGTACAAAGACGTAAATGGCGATGGGGTGATTAACAGCTTTGACAAGGTATACACTGGTAAATCAGATGTTCCAACCATTCTATATGGTGCAGGTTTTACAGTAGGTTATAAAGGTGTAGACCTTTCACTTTTCTTCCAGGGCATTGCCAATGTAACTTTTATGGCCAATGGTTCGGCTGTAACCGGCGACGGTGCACAGGGTGCCGGGATTGTGCCTTTCACGGGCATGGGGCAATATCCCTCTGGTATGCTGGCCAGTCTGGAAGACAGGTGGACTGTTGATAATCCCCGTCAGGATGCTTATTATCCAAGACTGGGCATTGCCAATCAAAACAGCAATAACTATCAGCCCAGCACCTGGTGGTCAAAAGATGGCAGTTTTGTGCGCTTAAAACAGGCAACTTTAGGATACAGAATTTCTGATAATTTGCTAAAAAAGGCGGCAATTAAGTCGGTATATTTTTACCTCTCCGGGCAGAATTTACTCACCTTCTCCAAATTTAAATTATGGGATCCGGAGCTTGGAGCCAACGCGGCTGGCTACCCACCGCTGAGAACCTTCGCATTGGGGCTGAAAGTATCGCTTTAACCAGCAGTATCGATCAATTTTTAATATTAAAAAATATTATGATGAAAAGTATATATGTATTCATTATCGCAGCAGGATCATTGTTTTTAACATGCACCCTATCCGCATGCAAACACCTGGATGAAAAACCAGATAACCTGCTCACTTCAGAAATCCTCTGGAGCAACCGGGCAAATGCAGAATCTTATTTATACAACATTTATGGCGCCGTTTTAGAAATCGATTATCCGCATGTTGGCATAAGCGATGAGGCCTCTGTATCTATCCCCAGCACCAACGTAAGGCAAATGGTTGCCGGAAACTGGAGCTCTGTAAACGCCTATTATGACCATTGGGACAATTATTATACCGGTATCCGCTCGTCGTTTATTTTCGAGGCCAATGTTGACAAAGTACCTGAATCGCAACTCAGTACCGCTTTAAAAACGCAATACAAAGCAGAATCGAAATTCTTAAGGGGCTGGTTTTACTGGCAACTGATTAAGCAATACGGTCCGGTGGTTAAACTAACCAGTTCTCTTGCTTTAAATGACGATTTCAATAAGTATCCAAGAAATACTTTTGATCAGTGTAAAGATTATGTAAATCAGTTAATGGATGAAGCTGCGGCTAATTTACCGGTAAACTGGGCTTCTTCAAGTGATTATGGCCGCCCTTCAAAAGGAACTTGTCTGGCTGTTAAATCACAACTTGCGCTTTGGGCTGCAAGTCCGCTTTGGAATGGAAACCCTGCATTTGCTTCACTAAAGAATCAGGATGGAACTGCCCTAGCTCCAGGCGCTTATGATGCCAACAAATGGAAAATTGCTGCAGATGCTGCAAAAGCAGTAATGAACCTGAACGCCTTTCAATTATTTACCAATCTGGATAATGGCGGCAGCAAGTTTGATCCTTATTACTCGGTTCGCGACCTGTTTCTGGCCAACTGGAACAGAGAGATTCTTTTCTCCAGAAATTCATGGAACTATTGGGGTTACACCAAAGCCTCTTCGCCTAACCCGGGTGGGATTAATCTTTACAATGCAACTCAAAATGTTGTGGATGCCTTTTGCATGAATAACGGCCGCACTATCGACGATCCGCAATCGCAGTACAAGGAAACCGGCTTTGCAGAAAATAATGGTGACCAAAGCTGGGGGCATAAAAAAGGGCAATGGAACATGTATGCCAACAGGGAACCACGTTTTTACGCTTATATCCAGTACAATGGCCGTCCGGTATTGCCAGCCCCAACAGTAGATGATAAAAATTATTATTCATCTGCAGGCAACATTGATGGCACCGGCCGCATAGAGTTTTACTATTCGGGTAAAGCCGGAGCCAAAGCCACCGGAATAACCAACAACATTACCGGCTATAATTTTCTTAAAAATGTTAGTCCTGCTGATAATATCAGACAGGATGTAACCAATTATAGGCCCTTTATTATTCTGCGTTATGCAGAAATTCTGCTCAATTACGCTGAAGCACTTAATGAATATGATCCATCTAATCCTGAGATTATACAAACGCTAAACCTCGTTAGAACCAGAGCAGGTTTACCTGGTATTGAAACGGTATATCCTGCTGCTGTAGGCAACAAAGAACTCATGAGGAAGTATATCTTAAGAGAAAGACAAGTAGAGCTTTGTTTTGAAGGCGACCGGTATTATACACTTATAAGAAGACTTTTACTCGGTGCACCGGAAAATCAAACCATTTATACCATGAATGTGAATGAAGATGATGGCGGACAAGGATTTGCATTTACGCCTTTTTACAAACGCACTTTGTTTCAAAAAAGAGCCTGGGAAAATAAAATGTACCTCTTTCCAATTTCTCAATACCAGCTTGACCGTGACCGGGCTTTGGTACAAAATCCAGGCTGGTAACACAGGTATCATGATATATTAAATAAAGATTCCATGAAAAAATTCATTCATATAATTATTGCAGGCCCTTACCTTTTGGGCTGCATACTGCTGCTTTTAGCAGGTTGCAAAAAAGATAAAACCGGCAACTACGACCCTGCCTCGCCAGTTACCATTGCAGATTTTATACCCAAAAAAGGTGGTGGAGGTACCGAAGTGCTCATTACCGGAACTAATTTCACTACTGATCTTTCTAAAATCTCAGTGGTTTTAAATGACCTTCCGCTTAAAGTAATTGGGGCCAGCGCTACGCAAATTATGGTTGTGGTGCCCAAAAAATCAAAATCAGGCCCTATAAAAGTGAAGATTGAAAACCAGGAAGTTTTGAGCGGAAGCATATTCAATTACGAATATACGCGAACGGTAACCACGCTCGCAGGCTCTGGTAATGCCGCTTTTGCCAACGGAAAAGGTACAGATGCCTCATTTAATTTCTCAGGCCAAAACTGGTACAGAAGCTGCGGCATCGTGGTCGATAATCAACTCAATGTTTATGTAGCTGATCCCGGTAACCACTGTATCCGTAAAATTGATCCGGCAGGAAACGTGACAACACTGGCTGGTAACCCTGCTGTTTCGGGTTACTCAGATGGTAAGGGCACTGCAGCAAATTTTTCATTGCCCTACGACCTCGCCATTGACGGCAGCGGAAACATATACTCCGCAGACCCCGGTAACTGGGATATTAGAATGATTAGCCCTGATGGACAAGCTAAAACATTAGGTTTTGCCAGTCAGGAACCCTGGAGCATTGCTTTTGATACCAGCACGGGTAAATTATTTTACGGCAGCTGTGCCAGTCCGGGCAGTATTTACCAAATCGATGCTCAGGGTAGCTCTAAAGCGGTCGTTTCGGGGCTTAATTATCCCGCGGGGATTAAATTTGACCATGCCGGTAATCTTTTCGTATCTGCCCATGGCGATCAGCTGATTAGAAAATTTACTGCGGGTACCTGGCAGGGAAGCGTTGTTGCTGGTCAGCAGGATAAGGTAGGTTATGTAAACGGAGCTGCCAGTGCAGCACAATTTGCTTATCCATGGGGTATTGCTATTGACAGTAATGACAATATTTACCTTGCCGGTAACGGAACCGGAGGCGGAAGCACCAGTAACCCCGATCAAAGTATCCGCTTCATACAGGCTTTAACTTATCAGGTGAGCACCTTTGCAGGAAGTAATGCTGCAGGATATACAGACGGATTTGGACCACAGGCTTCTTTCAGTGCACCTGGCGGAGTTGCTGTCGACAAAAACGGAACGGTGTATGTACTGGACAAAAACAATAACAGGATCAGAAAGATCGTTTCAGAATAATTTTTTAAGGACCTAGATTTAACATTACATGAAATCCCACTGTTTTTTAGGCCTTTTATTGGTAGCGCAGCATTTGGTTTGCGCTACCAATACTTTAGCCAATCCCTTTCAAAGCAAATCAACATCCCATCAATATTATGTTGCTACAAATGGCGCTGATACCAATACAGGGAGCATTCGTACACCATTTAAAACCATTAATGCGGCTTTAATTAAAGCGCAACCCGGAGACCAGGTAATTGTTAGAGGCGGGAGATATTACCAGAAAATAAAATTCCCAAGGTCTGGTGAGCCCGGCAAACCGATCAGCCTTCAAAGTTACCCTAAAGAAAAAGCAATTATTGATGGCAGCAGCATCAATGTTACCGGCTGGCAGGCACTCATTACCCTGATTAATACGAGCTGGATTACCATCGATGGATTTGATATTTGCAACCTGCATAGCAACAAAGTTAACACTGATCCTCAGGGCATTTCAATTAGTGGCAGCGGGCATGATATCGCTATTAAAAACTGTAATATTTACAACATCAAAAACACCACTACACTCGCCCAGGGCAGAAGCGGACATGCCATACTCGTTATTGGAACAGCTAAAACACCAATAGTTAACTTATCAATTACTGACTGCACGGTTCATGATACCCAAACCGGAACAAGCGAAAATGTAACGCTTGCCGGCAACGTAGATGGCTTCGTTTTCAAACGTAATCAAGTTTACGATACCGAGAACATTGGGATCATTGTAGCTGGTGGCGACGGTCTTAATCCGCGCGGTGCCATAGCAACCAATTATGCCCGAAATGGCGTGATTAGTGATAATATTTTTCACCACAACACCATGACCAAAACACCTGAAACCTGGGGTCCTGACCGTTATGGCGCCATTTCCATTTATGTTTGCGGAGGTGCCAATACGCTCATCGAAAGAAACATAGTTTATGAAAGTGACCGTGGAATAGGATTGATAAGCGAAAGCAATATCTATCCGACCAAAACTACAATGGTGAGGAACAACCTGGTTTACCACTGTTACCGCACTGGCATTTATATGGGCGATTACCTGAATTATACCATTTCGGGAACTAAAAACTGTTCGGTGATAAACAATACCCTGGTAGAGAACAATCGTGTTTTAGGTGCCTTTGGAGAGATTGAAGGAGAAATCAGACTAACCGAACACTGCGACAGCAATGTAATTAAGTATAACCGCATTTATGCCGCAGCGAAGGATGTGCTGATCCACAAATATACCTCAAGCGGAAGCCATAATATTATTGACTATAACCAATACTTTAGCAGCGAAAAGCCCCAATGGATCTGGAATAGCACCAATAATAATCCAATTACTGATTTTAATACCTGGAAACAAACCAGCGGTCAGGATACCCATTCTACCTTAAAAATCGTGAGCTCAATTTTTAACACCAACAGCCTAAAACAATGGAAAAAATCCCTACAATCAAAGATATAGCCAGACGACTCAAAATTGACCCTTCAACAGTATCCAGAGCGCTCAGAGGACATCCAAGCATAGGTTTGGTAACAACTATGCGGGTAAATAAAATTGCAGCCGAACTGAATTATCATCCCAATCAAAATGCCATATTTCTGAAGCAGGGAAAAACCTCTACTATCGGTGTGGTACTTCCAGATATTGCTGAACCGCTTCACTGTGCCGTACTGAGTACTATCGAACGTTATTCTAACAATAAAAATTACAATGTAATTTTTGGCCAATCCTTTAATAAACCTGAGCAGGAAAGAAAAATACTCGAAAATATGATGAATTTACGGGTAGATGGTATTCTGATTGCCCTTAATAAACCTAAATTACCTTCAGAGCAGATTGATCAGCTAAAAAGGTACAATATTCCTGTCGCCATTTTAGACAACAGGAATATGATTAAGGATAAATCTTACCGGATTATTGAGCAATTGTTTTCAATTTTAGAATTTCAGCAACGACCTGAAATAAAGGCTTAATCTGTTTTTGAGCTTTTAGCTCCATATTTTGCTCAACCCATGCACGCTCCCACCGAAAAAAGTCGGGGGCCTGCATTTTTTCACCTTTAAGGTCATGCTGTAAATAATTGATGTATAGCTCCCATCTGGCCAGGTAATAATCTTTCATCAGGCCACCCCACTCCTTATAGGCATAATCATGCAGGTTATCTTCTGCCGGATTATTTTCTCCCCAATAGGTAATCAACATCATGGCATTGCGGATGTTTTCTTTTTTCTCCGCGGCTGTTTTCCCAAGCTTTAGAGCCTGAGCTTTATAGGTGTTCAGCTGGTAATACGGATGAGCGCTAAGCAGGTCGTCTGTTAAACGGATCATGTCCGTAAATTGCGTGGAAAATCGGTTAAATTCCTGGGTATTTTTTTCATTATAAGCCTTAACCATTTCCTGAAAAACCTGTTCTCCATCATTGGCAAGCACCTGCCTTAACATATTAATCAGATCAATCTGATAGGTATCAGCATTTTTGAATGCTGGTGCTGCTTTAGCAAATTCGAGCACAGCCTGTTTAAATTTGACCAGATCATAGGTCCTAACCCGGGTACCCCAGTGCGAAACAGGCTTTGTATCCAGTGCAGGGCGAATGCAGAAAACCGATTCACTTGCTCCTTCCTGATAACCCGGGATACTTTCATAAATGGTTTCCAGAAAACCCTGCCAGGCTTTGTTAATGTGTGCATCTGATTTTCCATAGCGATACTTAGCGTAGCCAACTAACCAATCTTTAACTTCAACATGTTCTTTACGCCAGCCCAATTCAAGCATCAGATCGTACACCGGAGGGTTATTATCAAGTCCCTCAGGCATAATTCCTACACCAGATAAAACATCCTGATACGGGCCTTTGCGTATCCGATCCACCTCATCTGCAAACCGTTGCAATTTGCCGTACAAACCCGGCCTTTCGCCAAAATTATTCACAACACTCCATATAAATGGTGTACCATCATAGCCTTTTCTTTTTTCCCAGTTATTGGTAAACTCACCAAACAGTTCCTGCACCAGTATGTGAGATTTATCAAGTCCTTCGAGCATTTGCTGCTTTGGATTATCCTGCCATCCCTGCAGCACCCAGGTTGATCCGGGGAAACTCTTTTGCATTTCCTGCTGGATAGATTTTCCGGCAGCTTTTAAATCAATCCCCTCGGTAATACCTCCTTCATGAAAAGGATCTCCTGCAAAAAAGCGAATATCGTTTCCGTAGGCCTTACGCACTTCGCTGTAGTATATTGCTGCTATTCTTGAAAAATCATCACGGCCCGGAACCAGAATATCCGGCCGCTTAAATGCGCCCCATGTTTTCTGGTCGATAATTTCTGCCTTGCTTTTATCTTTCAATGAAGCAGGTACCATTCCGTAAAACCCTTGCAGCACAGGCGATATACCCAGTGCTTTCATCCGGGCAATCATTTTTTGTTGCAAAGCTTTGCGGCTATTTATCTGGCTTTGTGGCATCGGCCCGCCCCACCCCTGTATATTACCCATTAACCACCAGGCGGTATACGCTGGCCCAACCAGAAAATCGTTAATCTCCTTTTCAGAATAGCCAATCTGCTGCAAAGTTTTTTGCCATACCGATTCCATCCCGTTCACAGTAAGCATCAGGTTAACTCCGTTCAGAGCCATCCAATCCAGCTCATGTTCCCAATCTTTCCAATCGTAAAAACTCATAGTGTAGTTATAGGTGCAGTAATTTAAAGCATAGCGGTATCTGGCCGGGGCCTCAACACTTACCAGCTCATTCACTTTCGGAATTGGATATACAGCCGCCAGGTTATCCCCCATATGCGACATCGATCGATTGCAGTAGTATTTTAAATACCAATTTAAGCCAACTGCCGCAGCATTGGTGCCCGAGGCACTAATAATCAATTTATCGCCTGCACTCTTCATCTCGAAACGGTCAAGCTGACTACTTTTTAAGGGTTTAAAAACAACATGACCAGCTAGCCAGGGTGTTCTTCGTTTTATCAGCTCCTGCACGGGCTTAAAAGACTGAGCCAACAGGCCTAAAGGGCTTAACAATAAAATTAACCAGGTAAATTTTCGCATAAAATTATTCGCTTTTCTATTCAAAAGAACGAAACTAAATAAAAAAAACCTGACAGAATAAGGGCTTAAACCATGCAAAAATCAAGCAATCGATTGTTCGGCATAATACAATCGATTGTGTAATTTTCACTTATTTTAATTGTACTTTTTGGGTTAGGTCTGAGCAAAATGTTCTCTTTTTATAAATCTGAGCAAAATGTCTTCCGATTCTTATATACTTGCCTGGGCCACGGTAAGCTTGCTCACTTGCACTTATTGTTTCTTTTAACAATTACCTTTAAAGTCTTTATTTTGTCTTAAATAACCCCCATCTGCATCGCGGCAGTGTATTATTTTTGATTAAAAAAAACAGAACATACATTTACTTTAAATAAGCACCAAAATGAGAAAAATAATTTCTTTTATGCATATATCCCTTGATGGTTTTGTTGCAGGCCCAAATGGCGAAATGAACTGGATTACAGTGGATGAAGAACTTTTTGACCATGTAGGTAAGCGAATCAGCGGAACTGACACAGCCTTATACGGACGGGTAACTTACCAGATGATGGAAGGCTACTGGCCTACTGCAGCAGATAGCCCCGATGCGAGTAAACATGACCTTGAGCATTCGGCCTGGTATAAAAAGGCGCATAAACTCGTGATATCTGAAACATTGCAACAGGCTGATTTGACTGATACAACGATCATCAGCAACAATTTTGCAACGCGTATTAATGAAATTAAACAACAGGAAGGCACAGAGATATTACTTTTTGGCAGCCCAACAGCAACCCATTCGCTCATTCAGCAAAACCTGATTGATGGCTATTGGTTGTTTGTAAATCCGGTTATACTTGGGCAAGGTATTCCGCTATTTAAAGATATAAAAGACAGGATAAAACTGAACCTTTTAGCAACGCAGCAGTTTTCAAATGGTGTAGTTGAGCTAAATTATGCTGTCGCAGATAAATAACCATAACCAGCGTTATTACCTGATCAATTAGGGTAATAACGCTGATTATTTATAAAATGAAGAGCTGGCTACTCCTTCTACTCATTTAACTTCTTACCTTCTGCAAGAATGATTTTATTAATTTCGCTTACCTGTTTAACATCCATCTTTTCAACTGCCCTATCGTAAGTTAGCAATCCATTTACTTCATGCTCAACATCAGTGGTTTGGGTATAAACCGAAACACTCAATCCTTTATACTTCATCAGCTGCTCAACCTGGTTCATCATCAAAACATATCGTTCGGTTAGTGCCGTGCTGGTGGGTTCATAAGCATAGGCATTATTCTCTACCGGCCACATGTGCCCCCTTACAAAAAGGCCAACACCACCATATTCGCCCAATGAGGCTGCCCGCTTATTATCGGGTTTAGAGGCACCATACGGACCAACATAAATATGCGTATCAACAAAATCGCCATTACCCGGATCGCCGGCAGCTTTCTGATAACCCGGATTATTGTTAAAGCCCGAATTTCCGTTAACTAACCTGGATGGATCGTATTTCTTTACCCAATCTGTAATCTCGGGCACATCGAAAGCGCCCCAGTTTTCGTTAAAAGGTACCCAGGCAATGATGGATGGTGAGTTGTAATGTTCATCCATAATGGCCTTAAGCTCCTTGCGGAAAGCCGTACGTACCATTGCCGTATCTTCGTGCTGATACCAGATTGCCGGCATATCCTGCCAAAGCAAAATCCCCATTTTATCGGCCCAGTAATAAAAGCGCTTAGGTTCGGTTTTCATGTGTTTGCGGATCAGATTAAAGCCTGCTTTCTTCGTAAAATCGATATCAGATTTAAGTGCTTCATCTGTTGGCGCGGTTAAAATACCATCTGGCCAATAGCCCTGATCAAGTAACCCCACCTGCATCACAAACTTGCCGTTCAGCAAGGGACGCACCACTCCCGAAACCTTTCCGAGTTTAACATCACGCATGCCAAAATAACTGCTTACCTCATCGATAATTTTCCCATTGCCCGCTTTCAAAGTGATTTTCAAATCATATAAAAAAGGATTTTCCGGAGACCATAGTTTTGGGTTTTGAATGGGCAGGTAAAAAGTTTTGCCTGCGCTACCCTGTGCCTGTGCAACTATTTTTTTTCCATCAAGCGCCACAGCAGATACTTCTGCCGACAAGGCATCAACCGTAATCTGGAGCCTGCTGTTTTCCAGATCGGGCAATAAGCGTATGTTTTTGATGTGATCCTTATTAACCGGTTCCAGCCACACGCTCTGCCAGATACCAGAGCTGAAAGTATAATCGCCCCGCGGACCATTCTTTCCAGAAGGTGTGCGTCCATCATTAGGATCATAGGCGGCAACAATGAGCTCATTAACCCCTCCTTTTAGTAAGGTGGTAATATCTAAAGAGAAGGCATCATAACCACCAGCATGCGTACCTGCTTTTTTACCATTCACAAATACTGTGGCCTGGTAATCTACCGCCTCAAAATTAACCAATACATTTTTTCCACTCCAGTCTTTCGGTATCTCGAACTTTCTGCGGTACCACATATTGATTTCCTGCTTACGTTCGATCCCAGAAATAACAGATTCGGGGCAATAAGGCACCAGGATTTGCTCACTTTTCCCTTTAAAATCCAAAGGAGTTTTAGGATCGAGGGCACTCATTTTTTCTTTGCCACCAATATAGTCCCATTTACCATTAAGCGATTGCCATTGGTCACGTACTAACTGCGGACGTGGATATTCCGGAAAGGGGTTTGAACTGCGCATGGCTTCTGCTGTCCATTTCGTTGGCAGTTTTGGCACCTGCGCTTTAACATTTGCATTAAACAATAGCTGGAGCAGCACGAAGGCGCAGAGGTAAATGGGTAAACTTGTTTTTTTCATAACAATTATGGGTTTCTATTTGGTATGGTGAACAAGATACTAAATTTTAAGCTAAACTAAATCGTTTTATTAATCTATCAGCTATTCCCGCCTGCTCAGACTTATTTATTGGTATGGGCGCTAAACAAATCAATCATGGCATGCAATGAACCTGCTGAATGCATGAGTTCGCCATTATCAAGTGATTCTTTAGCCGCCGCACTCGCCCGCTTACGCATCTGTTGTTCGTAATTTTCAATTGCCTGCAATATGCTATCATACTTTTCCGATTGCAGGCATTCGCTCAGTTCGAGTGCATCCTGCATAGCCATATTAACGCCTTCGCCCGCAAAGGGTGGCATTACATGGGCGGCATCGCCAAGCAAGGTAAGATTAGACTTAGCCTGCCATTCCTGATCTAATGGCATGCAATAAATAGGGCGCGGCACAATTGGCAACTCCGATTGCTCAAAGAGTTCTTTCCACTCAGCCGACCATTTGCTGTATTTCTGACCAAACCAGGCCAAAAGATTAGCCCGGTTGTTATAATCAACTTCTTTGCTGTATACCCAATCTAGGTCGGCTTTAAAACTGGCATAGAAACCGATCTCAGCACCTGCTTTTTGGCCAAGCAAAAGGTTCTCTGTTGCGCCAAAGGCCATAATCTTTCCTCCGTTTAGCAAATCATTTATCCATGGCGCATGCTTTTGGGCATCGGCTATATTGCCTTCCAGCATGGTAATACCAGAATAAAAAGGTTTAATATCAGTAAGGTAAGGACGTACTTTAGAATTGGCTCCATCGGCAGCAATTACCAGATCTGCATAAGCTACAGATCCATCTGCGAAACTAATATTCCAACCGCCGTTCGTTTCTTCCATGCGCAAAAACTGCTTGCCCCAAACCACAACGCCGGTATTAAGTGATTGTAAAAGAATTTGTCTGAGCACACCCCTGTCAATTTCCGGACGAAAGTGTTCGTGCCCAAAATTCTCTTCCAGCTTGTCTTCATGATCGCTAAAGAAAACCTTACACTGCTCGTCCATAATTTGTTTTCTGTCTGCTCCGGGCATAAAATTGGCCTTGAACTCGGCTAAAAGCCCTGCTTTGCTGAGCGCAGCCAATCCTGATTCTTCATGTAAGTCTAAAGGTGATCCCTGTACACGGGCATTCGGGTTGCTATCCCGCTCGTAAACTTTTACATCAAGGCCTTGTAATTGCAGTAAGCGTGCTAATGTTAAGCCCCCCGGGCCTCCGCCTATAATGGCGATCTGTTTATTTTCTAATTTCATATTCGGTAATTTGATGATCCAAAATTACCGCTGCTTTAATACCGATAATAGTATAAATCGGTCGTTTTTATTTTTAGATAGCTCTTTGGGCAGGGCGCCGGCATATTTCTTTATCTCCCGGATAAAATGACTCTGGTCTGTAAAATCAAGCTCAGGAAATAGCTTACCAACAGCAATGTGTTCTAATGATTTCCGGAAGCGGAGTATATCGCAATAGGCTTTAAGGGGCAAGCCAAATTGCGCGTTGAAATACCGGTTAATCTGTCTGCTGCTCCAGCCAATCTGATCGGCAATTTCATTAACGCTTAGCTCTCCTTGTGAGGCATAAATGAGTTCGAAAAGTTTACGCTTTCGTTCATCTACTTTGCTTCGCAGCAGAGAACGGATTTTTTGCGTAGCATGGCTGTTAAAAGTTTCGAGATTTTCGAACCACTCTGGTTTGTTATCCCAAAAACCTGCAGGTAGCACTTTTGCCGAATTCAGGATGTCGGCGATAGGTATATCCAGGATATATTCCAATCCAAGTGGAGTAAAGCTCACGGCATAAGCATACATTCCTGCTGGTACCAACCTCATTTCAGAACTTGTTTCAAGCCCCATGAGCAGTACCTGGAATCCACCCTCAGCAGTGAACATAAAAAACAGGTCAATCCGCCCATCGGGTAAAACCACCAGTTCTTTCTCTGTTGAAGAAAAATTACCAAACATGCCTATACTTTCTACAAATGCAGCAAGTTCAGTTTCTGGCTTAATGGCGTGGTATTGAAAGGTTGCGGACATTGAAAATTTATGGTTGATGTAATTCGGGAATTAATCTATAATGTTTTGACTAATTTTTGCCGGCTTACTGATTTCTTTACCTGTCATCTCTGTTATAGTCTCCTCAATCATGATGCACATGCTGTTCAAGGCCAGGTCGTTTGCATCTGTTCCGAAGGGTTCTTCTATTTCGTCTGCAATGGCTTCAAAAGCAACAAAGGTATAGGCAACAAATACCACAATCAATGGGGTGAACCACCCAAGTGAATCAACCAGACCGAAAGGTAAAAGAAAGCAGTAAATATAGACCGTACGGTGCAACAATACCCGGTAGCTGTAAGGTATAGGTGTGGAAACGATTCGCTCACAACCTCCCAGAATATCGGAAAGTTTGTCCAGGTTTTCATCAAAACGCGCCTGCAGAATAGTATCCAGATTTCCTTTATCCCTGGCTTTCTGTATCCAGCACGCCATCAGGTTCATAATGACTGCCGGTTTGTACTTAGCCTGCTTTACGATCTGGAGCTGATCTTCGGAAAGTCGTTCTTTCAGGTCTTTTTCAGGATCGGTCTCCCTGAGCTGATGCTTTAAGGCAAATACAAATGCGCTTTGAAGCTGTACGAAATCAGTTATCTCATTGCCCTGGCCAGCATGCTGAAGGGTTATTGCCTGACGGGTAAGTGAACGTGTAGTATTGAGTAAGCCACCCCATAACTTGCGTCCTTCCCAAAAGCGGTCATAACTCACATTGTTACGAAAACCAAGAAACAAGGCCAGTACGAAACCAAATAAGGTTAGCGGAGCCGGATTAAGCGGAATCTTGAAATTTAATACTGTTCCATGGAAGTAAACTACGCCAAGCGATAGTATAAAAAGCAATGCCAGACGGGGCAACAATGCCGGAAGCACAGAGCCATGCCATACAAAAAGCATCCTGAGCCAATGTTCTTTTTTTCTGATAATCATATCATTTCATCCTTTTGCTAACCTGTGCAAAATTAAAACTATAATTGTTTAGCAAAAAGAATTAATAAACTGAATAAAGGCAAGATCTGGAATTCTGTGGTCAAACTACGTTCTGTTCTCTCTTGAGTATAGTAGCACTACCTGATGCTTATTCGGTTTTATCGCAATAGAGATCCCCAAAATTACGCTTAGCTTTAACAGTTAGCGCCTTTTGGGCAAGGGCAATCACTTCAGCTGCTTTTTCTTTAAGATTAACTATTTTTTTGTTTTCTGTTTCGCGTATGGATTTACCATCTTTGATATAAAACCGGTATTCGCTCACATGTGTAGGCCCGGCGGCAGCCCCCCACTCCAGGTGTTCAAAACAGAAAAAAACTGCTCCGTCTTTGTAGTAGTATTCCCTGATCCAGACTGCATCATCCATTGCTGCTTTATCGGTTACCTTTAAAATTTTACCGGCCGAACTGTAATAGGTAATTTTACCATCTTCGATGCAGTCTTTTTGTGCATAACTGAATCGCTCTGCGTTAAGCCTTAGCGCATTAATCCTGTTGTATTCTTCCCTGATGGATTTAATTTCTTTCTCTTCTAAAGTTACAGTGCCTAAATTTTTAACTGGAGCGAAGTGCGAAGGCTGCCTGCCAATTCTACTTTGTTCGAATTGCAGGAAAAACGGGAATATCCCGAACAATAGGTAAGTTAAGCTTTTCATATAGGTGATTTATCCTAAAAGTAGCGTTTTTAATTAAAAACCGGGTGTAATGCCACGTTTTAAAAAAACTTTGTCTGTAAACACTTAACCAAATGGCATTTATAAAACTAAAGCGTTGTTTTTTATTTTAATTATTTCAACTATTTCTTAGGCTTTTGACCCTCCGTCAAATTTTATTCATCAGACAAGTCTTTTTTCACCCGGTTTAAAAGGGCGTTCGTCGAGAACTTACAGCCGTTGGTATAATACGGCCAAAACCCGTGAAACGTTTGCCCAAAAGCGACGTCTTATTATTAAAACATTCACAAATTATTATTTAAAACTATAAAACAAGATATTATGAAAACTTCAATTTCAACCCTAGCAAAATCATTAATGGCAGCTGTTGTTTTAAGCGCTTCAATCTTCAGTACAACAGTAATGGCTACCGAAAAACAACCTGTTAAAATCTCTGCTCCTAAAAACTTCGATAAAGTAGTGGTAAGCGGAAATGTAGAAGTTACCCTGATCCAGAACGGTACTGAAGGCATTAGCTATGCTGACGACAATAGCGGAAAAGTAAAAGTGATTCAGGATGGAACAGCGTTAAAAATTACTTCGGCAGATAACGAGGTAGCCAAAGTTACTGTTTATGTAAAAAGCATTTACCGCGTAATGGCATCTGACGATGCAGTAGTAAAAACAGCAGGTAAATTAAATGTAACCAACCTTCAGGTATTCTTAAGCGGAAATGCAACAGCCAAAATCGATTCGAAAACTGAAAGCCTTTACACTGTAATTTCAGATCGTGCAGATTTAAAATTAAGCGGAACTACCGAAAACCACAGTCTGGTAATGGGAAACACCCAAAAATTAAACTTAGATCGCTTTGCAGCTGCCAAAACAGAAATGAACACACCAGAAGTTGCTGTAAAAACTGCAGCTTTAGCTAAATAAACATACAGATTTCAGCTGATAAAAAAAGCGGCCAGTGCCGCTTTTTTTTATGTTTTTAATCCGGAGTTGCTCAACTTAAGAATACATCATTTCCCTCCAGACTCAGGGTAGAGCAGGTATTTTTTACGGATACTTTTAAATTGCTGTAGGCCTGGCTCCCAGCTTTTTCTGATTTCTGATTCCGGTACTCCGGCAATAATCTGCTTTCTCAGGCTATCGGTCCCGATCCGGAGATCAAAAGGTGATACGCCTGTATTCCCTCTTTCGGCACCAAAAAAGTGTGCTTTATCCGGATAGGCCTTATAGAGTTCAATGACCCAGGATAAGTTAATTTTACCTGCTTTGCGTAGCTCGCTGATATCGTATTTACGTAAATCAATTCCATAGCATGTTGTATCTCTGTGGTTTGGCCGCTCGCTCATTCCGGGAATACTCACTGGTTTATAAGAAAAGCTGTATTTACCTTTTAATGCGGGCGCGCCTAATATAGTAAAGGGCATATACGTTCCGCGACCTTCATTAATAGCTGTTCCTTCAAACATGCAAAGGCTTGGAAATAACAAAACGGCCTGTTGGGTATTCAGATTCGGTGAGGGGTGAACAGTCAACTCATAGTTCATACCGTGATTATAGCCTGCAACAGGAATAATCTTAATCTTACACGGCTTCTTCAGGTAACCTTCCCCATTCAAGTAAGCAGCAAACTCGCCAATAGTCATGCCGTGTGCCATGGGGATATAGTGGATGCCTATGGCCGATTTATATTTATCTTCGGTCATCACCGGCCCGTCAACTATATTCCCATTAGGATTGGGTCGGTCCAGAATGAGTAGCTCTTTATTGTTTTCTGCGCAGGCTTCCATCACATATTGTAAAGTATTGATATTGGTATAGTAACGGCATCCAACATCCTGTATATCAAACACCATAAGATCAATATTTTCCAGCTGCGCTTTTGTTGGCTTTTCATTCCGCCCGTACAAAGAGATGATGGGAATGCCGGTTTTGGCATCCACTTCGTTTGCTACTACGGCACCATTGCTGGCCTTGCCCCTAAAGCCATGTTCAGGGCCAAAAACTTTTACGATTTTAATACCAAGGCTTAATAAACTGTCTACACTGCTCTTATCTCCTATAATGGAGGTCTGGTTTGCTACAAGGCCAATTCTTTTTCCTTTCAGATAAGGCAGGTACTTTTCGGTTTGGTTGGCGCCGGTAATGATAGCAGATTGATTAGCGCTAGTGGGCCTTGGTGCTATTGGCTGCGCTGTTGATTTGATCAGGCCGGCTTCGAGCAATAAAAAAATGAGCGTAAATGTTAATCTTATCATCTTGTGAATTTCAGAATTTCCTGTAGTAAAGTTATCCAATTATCAAAAATATGACCTAAAATACGAAACTTTGGAAATTCTAATAAAAGAGCAAGCCTGTTTTACGCTTGATGTACAAGGCTTTCTGGTTTTAAAAAGAAATCCTGTCTGAGCTGCAGTAGCCGGTAAAAGCTTATCTAATGTTTGAACGGCTTGATACTGCACTTCTTCAATAAAAGATTTAGTTCAGCGTGGTATATTTTAAAAGTGGCTTTAAACAGAAGAGACCAGCATCCACTGGTCTGTTCCTTGTCATCCAAATATCCCCTATCTGCTTAAAATAGAGAATGGTCTTTATCGGCGTTTAATTGAAAAGAATTCTTTATTGTTAAAAAACAATAAGAGTGAGATCAAAACATGATACTTAGGCATCTTTTCATTTATCTAAGCCATTCATCTTTGAAAAATGGAAAAGGCTGACATCCACCAACCTTTTCCTTCATTAACTACATTTCACATTTTCAAAAATGAGAAAGACCTTATTGCTTAGTTAACAATTTTCAAAACAAGGTCACACCTAATTGCTGAGCTTGAATGGGCATAAAAAAACGTTAACTGAAAAATTACACCTGAAGGATCTGATCCTTCAGGACCTTCTTCCATCAAAGAATTCTTGGTTCAGAAGAATTAAATCGATTTAATTCTCGTCTTGTCAGGCCGTAGCCTATGGTTAAAAACCAAAAGACAGCAAAACAGGCTGAACAAGCCCCGAACCATTAAATGAGGATATTCAAGAGAAAATTACAGGTAAAATCATGTGATTTGCACTACAAAACCTGGCTGGCTAAATTAACCTGCTTGTTGCAAATAATATGCGTTGAGAAAGTACCTTAAATGTGCTGATAAGGCAATTAAAGAACTGTAAAATGATAACATGCCAATGCATGGGTACACTGGCATGTTGTAGTTAATATATCTATCGAAGGTTTAGCCTGATATTCACTTCAAAATCGCCGCCGGTATAGCCGCTGATAGCAGATGTGGCCGTATTGTAATATGCCATGAAATACAAGGTAGATTTATAGTTGGTACCTAAACCTATAGTGGCATTCTGTGTATTGTGGTACATGGCCATCAGGTACAGCCTGTCATCGGCCAGGCTGGCGTTTAAGCCTGCATCCCACAAATTCTGGTAGTTTTTGATGCCCCTGAATACAGCTTTGGGCTCCAGGCTAATGGCATTTATATCTGAACTCAGGTTAAATTTGTAACTCACCGCCGAGTAAAAAGTGGGTTTATCGGCAAAGTTTAAATCGTCTTTCCTGAACAAAGCGCGCATGTTGGGCAGCGCACCTTCGATGCTTAAGTTCTTTGAAGTGTAGGATATACCAAAATCACCATCAAGGTAATAGCCCCTGTCATTAAAGCGGGCAATGGCGGGGTCGTTTATATCGCTGTTGCTTACACTGCTTAAATCGAGCCTGTCCTGATTGGCGCCGAAAGAGATACCAAAGTTTAATTGCTGCCCGTTATTGCTCAAGGGCAGGTGATATGCAAAAGTACCAACAGCTTTTGTTCGCTGAATGCCACCCGATTTTTCATTGCAGATGTTTAGCCCCCACCCCACATGATCCAGTTGCTGATCGAGCGTGATACCCTGCGTAAGCGGCGCACCTGGAATATTTGACCATTGCTTGCGGAAGCTAGCGTTTATGTTGAAGCCTTCGTTTATTCCAGCCATTGAAGGATTTACCAGGTAACGGTTTTGAAAATACTGTGCATTTAATGGAAGAATTTGCGCATTTAAAACACCCGCAAATGCCAGGTTTACCACTACCAGAAGCACCCTGAAATACATTTTCTTAATGTGATTTAAAATTTTCATGCTGGCGGACTAGTTTCTGATGATACTGATAAAACCTTTGATTATACTCGCCTGACTACCCAAATCGATAATATAATAATAAGTGCCTTCATTAAGCGGATTTCCATTAATTGTTCCATCCCAATCATTGGCATATTGTTGTTTGGTGTAGACAACACGTCCTGCTTTATCAAATATTTTTAGCTTGTTATTGGGGTAATGATCAATGTTCTTAATAATAAATTTATCATTATATCCATCGCTATTAGGTGTTAAAACATTATTCGCCTCAATTTTATAATCTTCGATTACCGTAATCAGAATAGTCTGATCGCTTACACAACCACTTGCATTGGTCGCCGTTACTTTATAGGTGCCACTCTGCGTTGGTTTAATGGTAATTGCTGGCGTTATTTGCCCACCAATAATATTTGCGCCCGACCAGCGGTATTGCTCTCCTCCGGTAGCAGTAAGTATTAAAATATCACCCTTTTGCACAAAAGTGCCTTTATTACTATGAATTGAAACCACAGGCAAACTATTTACGGTTACGGTAACTGCCTCGCTTTGTTTCTGGTTAGTATTTACATCGGCAACATTAATTAAACGGTAGCTAAAAGTGCCGGGAGTTTCTGTTGGTACTTTAATCGTAGCTGTTATACCGTTCGAAGTCATCGTTTGGCTGCTACCATCGTTAATAGTGTAGGTAAAAGTGTAAGGGGCAGTACCATTTGCTCCGGTAAATGTAATTGTTGGGGCGACACTGTTTAAACAAACAGCAGCGTTCCCCGAAATACTCGCTGTAGGTAAGGCATTAACAACAACAGTTGCCGAACCGCTTTGCAGCTGATTACAGTTTGCATCGGCCACACTAACCAGGTTGTAAACAAAAGAACCGGTAGTATTGGTAGATACAGAAACTGTAGCGGTATTTCCGGTAGCGGTTATGGTTTTATTTGCCGAACCATTAACATTATAGGTGAAGGTATAAGGTGCTGTACCACTTGACCCCGTAAAGACAATGGTTGGAGCAGTACTATTTTGCGATACTGTTGCCGACCCTGAAATACTTGCAGCAGGCAAAGCATTAACCGTAACTGTGGCTGATCCGCTTTGTAATTGTTCGCTGCTTGCATCTTTTACTTTACTTAAGGTATAGGTAAATTTTCCCGCCAAATTGGTAAGAACAGGCACTGTTACCGAAACTTCTGTATCTTTTGTACTTACTGTTTGGCTGCTACCACCATTAACAGCATAGGTAAAGGTGTAAGGGGCAGTACCATTTGCCCCGGTAAATGTAATTGCCGGAGTTGCGCTATTTAAACAAACAGCAGCGTTCCCTGAAATACCCGCTGTAGGTAAGGCATTAACAACAATAGTTGCTGAACCGCTTTGCAGCTGATTACAGTTTGCATCGGCCACACTAACCAGGTTGTACACAAAAGAACCGGTAGTATTGGTAGGTGCAGAAACTGTAGCGGTATTTCCGGTAGCGGTTATGGTTTGGTTTGCCGCACCGTTAACATTATAGGTAAAGGTATAAGGTGCTGTACCACTTGACCCTGTAAAGGTAATGGTTGGAGCAGCGCTATTTTGTGATACTGTTGCCGAACCTGAAATACTTGCAGCAGGCAAAGCATTAACTGTAACTGTGGCAGATCCGCTTTGTACTTGTTCGCTGTTTGAATCTTTTACTTTACTTAAGGTATAGGTAAATTTTCCGGCCAAATTGGTAGGAACAGGCACTGTTACCGAAACTTCTGTATCTTTTGTGCTTACCGTTTGGCTGCTACCGTCATTAACAGTGTAAGTAAAAGTGTAAGGGGCAGTACCATTTGCCCCGGTAAATGTAATTGCCGGTGTTGCACTATTTAAACAAGCAGACGTTGTTCCCGTTATTGTTGCCTCCGGAATATTTACTGGTGGTGTTTCTGCTTTCACCAATTCTGTTTGTATTGTTTTTCCGTTTATAGTACTAAAAACAAGCTCAGTTTCATCGCCATTAACAGTTAACGCAACATCGGCAGTTGCTGCTGCCAGCTTCCATTTGCCAGATAAATTAAGTTTTACAGGCATTACCTTAGGTGCTCTGTAAAAGAAATCGGCAATACGCTCTACCTGAGCACCCGTTACCACTTCTCCGTTATTAAGTAAACCCAAATCCGGATTGGTAAGACTAACCTTCAGGTTATTCCCCTGGTTAATTGCCTGTGTTATTACCACACAGGGTTTATCTACTTTTTTAACTGCATTTTGGGTAAAAACAGCTGTAGCATCAAATATGGCATAATTATAAGTATTGTCTTCTACAAATTTTACCACATGGGCTTTGTTATCTTGTTGCAAAACATCGAAATAACTTGCAAAGTTGCTTGCTAAATCTTGCGTTCCGGCGGTATTACCTTGCATAACAATGGCATAACGGTAACTGCCATTGGCAGGTGCTACACCATGGTTAAGGTAAGCTTTTGCATAATCTCCCTGTGTATTAGTGGTATTTCCGACATCCCTCGATGTTTGCGTACTGCGTGCTATAACAATCTGGTTATTATTATATTCGCTTGCAGGTATAACATAGCCGTTCCCCACAGCATCGGTTGCCCACAAACTGCCATTTGTCTGGCTAAATGTATCACTTAAGCCAACGCGCGGAGTTCCATTTATAAGCGTTGGCGCAACAGCTGACGTAAGTGCTGTTTGAAACAGCGTTGTATGAATGGCTTTTGTACCACCTGTATGCTTTATACCTGTACCTAAACAGAGAATTTTATCTTTGTAAAAAAAACTGGTTTTGTATGCACTTAAACCTTTAGGTGAAGAATTGATATCTTTATAATCCATGGCAAAAACACCATAATTATTTAAAGTAGCATGAGCTAAAAATCGCCTGTCGTTAAATTCTTTTGGTGTTCCTATAGCCAGTTCATCAAATGTTACATTTTCTCCTGTTACGCCTGGAACATGTACCCAATCCCAGCCATTTATTCCCAATCCGTTGGCTGCCCTGTTTTTTGGATTGCCTACAGTAAGCAATTCCATTGCACCAGATGATTGGTATCGCCCCAATAGATTCTCAGTTGCGTTAGCTTCATAATTGAGAATATATTGGCTGAGACCACTAACGCTGGCCTGGTAACCATTATATTTGTGTATATTTAATCCTGCATAAGGGAATCCAAAATGACCTGTTATTGGGCTTGCCTGTGTAACAGCTGCGTTGTTTGCCAGGTTTACGACTATTTCGCCTAGCATAAGTTCTGTATTTGCATTATAATCGTAACCTGCACCAGGGAGGGCATATATTCGTTTAAATTCTTTTCCTGCATCCTGGTTGTTATTGGGATCGGTTGCGTATAACAAAGCAAAGAAATATCTAAAAGCTAAAGCAACTGATGTTGAGCCCGGGAACCTGCCCGTTAAGCTACGTGGCATATCAAAATCGGCACATATTTTAGGATAAACCATCAGGCAGTTTTTGATATTTTGTTGCGCCTGTGCATCTAACTCGTATGGTGTTGATTTGAGGATATAATTAATAAGTATAGCATTTGAAGTAGCAAAGCCGCCATAGGAATAAGGATATGGCCTTTGGTGATGATAGGTAATAAAATCTGGTTTAATAAAATCAGACCAACCCGTACCAATCAGGCAGGCATTATTGGTAAATTGTTTAAAATAATCCATATTAGCCACTTTATCCGTCGCATTATCATTCTGTGCCAATATATAACAAAGCCTGCTTTGAACTAACGAGCGTACCACATCTGCATTATACCCGGGATGCGCAAATGGAGGAGGAAACGGGCTTTGCGGACCTAAAAACTTGGTGTAACCATTTAGCGTAGCCATATGATAATCGAACTCTCCGGCAGCAGTCAACTCTTCTTTCATTAAAAAAATACACCGTGAAAATGGAATGCTACGTAGCCCAAAGTCTGAGTTGTTAATATTAAGAACCTGTTTTCCCGGATCTGCTTTAAATGTAAAATCAGAAGTACTACTTACACCTTTAACTTTAATGTAGCCAAATATTTTTAAAATAAGTACCTTTAGCTCAGGGCTATGGTATTTTGGATTTGAAGGATTACCATTTACAATTGGTCCTTTTAAATGATAGGCAACTACCAATGGATACAGGTAATTATTAGTCAACCGGTAAAGCGCTATATCATCTGCATCGTTTACCAAATCCCATTTAGGACCGGGATTATTGAGATCGTAGGCAGTACCCACATTGTTTTGGGCATTGGTAGCGGCAGACAGGTAACGATTGTAATGGTCGCGTACCTGGTTATTAGAATAGGAAGTTATTGCCCCATCGGTAATAAAATTGAAGTATTTGATTTTGATGGCATTGATTTCGCTAAGCTGAGCCTTTAAGCCATGGCAGAGCAATAAAATGAATGCAAAGAAACAGAGACATTTTTTTAACATGTTTGCAGGACTAGTTCTAGTATGATTGGTTTATAACCTACCAATTCACACACTATGCCAGCTTTTTAAATGAAATGTTCAAACATGAGTTATCAATCAAAAATGCCCAAACAACATGAATACAGCTATAAAATATTCGCAATAAAGTCTTTGTTTTAGTTTCCAAATGCCAGGGCGATTTCTCATTGCATTAGATTCGGGGAAATTATTCTACATTTTGCGGAATAATTTCTACACTTTAGAAAATATCCCAGATCGGCCTTAATATTATTCGAGGCTAAGTTTGAGGTGAGATATCCTGAAAAAGAATGATAAACGGCTTATTCTGGCTAAAAATTTCAATTTACCCATCGCCAATGGGATAAAAATAAAAAACCCTCTAATCAATTGATTTAGAGGGTTTTTAGCGGATTTTGAATCCTTGTTTCGTCGGGATGGCAGGATTCGAACCTACGACCTCCACATCCCAAATGTGGCGCGATACCGGGCTACGCTACATCCCGAACTTTGGTATCGATCTTTTTTTAATCCTGTTGTAAAGTGGATTGAACTTTTAGTCGGGATGGCAGGATTCGAACCTACGACCTCCACATCCCAAATGTGGCGCGATACCGGGCTACGCTACATCCCGAACTTTGGTATCACCTTTTTGACCTTATTTCTAAGGGTTGGCAAAGATAAGGAATTTATTGGGTATTTCCATTTTTTACCATTTTTTTTTTATTTTAACGGCTAAGGGAGTCAAACTCCTTAACGTTATTTAAATGCTATAATGCAAAGTAGTATAACTGCTGTACATCTTTTTTAAAGAACTATTCCGTTTCAACAGCGGCAAAGGTATATATAAATCTGAAGTTTGCAAGGGGCGCCACAGCACTTTTTTAAATTAGCACGATAATCACCTAATTGTCAACGAGATTATTTTACATTTAAAATCTACAACAGATAACAATTAGCATATATTCAATTCATATTAGAAATTATGGATATGCAACACTAAATTACTGGGCTTGAAAAGGCATAAGCGCACTGTGAATGGGTATACACTTTTAGTATAGAGCCTTATCCGAAAAAAGAAAGGAGATGAGGTTTACCCCCCATCCCCTTCTCGTAAATTAATGCATTTGCAAATATTTTTCTCTTATGCAGGCTACATATACCCTTTATTGTTTTACCAGTTTAAATTTCTGATTATTGGAACTACCAGCAGTGTATATTTCAACCTTGGTTCCATTAGCAGTACCAGAACCAGCTATATCCAGATTTTTACCAGGCGCATTTGTTGGTTCCAAAGTAAAATTACCACCGGCAACAGGCGTAATTTTCCACTCCTGAGCACTTGCCCCGGTGTTTTGCCATATTTCTATCTGTGTACCATTGGAAGTAGCGGCACCCCTTACATTTAATACTTTGGCCGTATCTGCCTCCGATTGGATATAATATTTGCCAGGTGTGCTGCTTCTCTTCAACCGCCATACCTGATTATTGGTAGTAGGGTTATTATTGCTCCAAAGTGAAACAATAGCACCATTTGTGGTATTTGAACCATTAAGATCGAGCAGGCTGCTATTATTTACTAATGATATGATTTTATAACGGGCACCATTCTCAATACCGGCAGTATTTTCATCTGTTAAAGTAGTTGGGTCGACAGTTGGCGCCGGTAAATTAAGCGCAGCAATTTCGTCGTAAACACTTTGAGCTACCGGCAATGCCCACTTCCTGAAAAAATAGCTCAGGTCTTTACCAGAAATATTACAGGCTTTTAGCATAAAATAGCGCATCCTTACTGCGTTATTGGCCGGATCATCGGTATTGCCAAAAGCAGGTTTTTCTATACGCGACTGCTTGTGCAGGTTAATGTAAAACGAATCGCCAAAGGCCAGCCAGAGTTGATGGAACATCATTAAACGTACAAATGGATCATTAATCGTACCACTGGTTGCATTAAAATTTTTATTGGGATCGGTACTCGCCAGGTAACTAAGCGCGTTGTTGGTAATGCTCCCTTTAAGCCGGTTAACGCCATTGCCACCAATGGCCCGTTCGGCTGCAAGCGTGTAAATATTTACGGTAACCTCACCCAGTCCGCTCCAGGTCCATGCAGGTTGCTGGTGCATATGCCCTATTTCATGCCATGCGCCCCACCCACTGTTAACAATCGTAGCGGCACTTATTCCTTCGTCTATAAATCCAGGCGCAAAAAACACCCTGTACCAGGTTGCAACTCCCCAAATACCGGGCTTATTGCTTTCTACACCAAGTATTTTGTGCACAGGCGGCACATGATCGGGCGTTGAGCCGTCAAAACCAGAGATATAGTTTTCTCCCTGGTTAATGCCAATATCAATTTTTTGCAAAACAAAATTAACATCTGTTTCAGTCATATTTGCAGCCCTGGTGCGGGTCCACACCAAATACACATTATCATTAATCAGCAAGGCATCTGGTGCCTGACTATAGCTGGCCAATTGGGCTGCCCAATCGGTGGTTTGATTTTTGAAGAAGACCGGTACCCTTACCGCACCGCTCTTAATGGTGATGCGTACTTTAGCTGTTGGTGTACCTGCTGTAATATAGCGTATCCACAGCATGCCACCAACATTATCGGTTATGGTGTTAAGTCCGGCAGCGAGTGATACTGTCCGCGGATCTAAACGAGTGGTATCACGCGAATAGGTACCGATCAATAATTTCGGCAGGGTACTACCGGCAAGTTGTGTAACAACCAGTTTTACCGTATCGCCAGGTAATAGATAATAACCCGTTGGCGAAAAATCAGACCATGTTCCCCCCAAACCGGCACGTTTATTTTCATCAAAACCATTTAGTACTTCGTTGAATTCCTGGATGGAGTCTCCAACGCTTAATGGCGTAAGCGAATTTGTAGTCATTCTTGTTGCCACTTTCAAACTGGTTTCTGATGAGGGCTCCGTAATTGGTTTCTTACAGGAAAAGAAGAATAGGTTTGAGGATAGTAATAGTACCATCCATAATAATTGTTTTGTTTTCATATACTGTTCTTGTGTTTAGATATACTAAAAAAATAAAATCAGCTAATAGATGTTGTTTCTTTAAAATTAGATGCCTATTTTTAAACATTATAGCTATATTTTAACCTAAAGCACTCATATTTTGACTTATTTAAACTATAGTATCTAATTATATATAATACAAATTATTAAATACTAAACACAACAACATATAGATTTTATCATACAAATACATTCGGAATTTTCTTGCAAAGAATAAGGGCTCAGTAGTTAAATCGGGCTGTTAGCTTCAGAACCAAAGCATATGTGAAACATTTACCAGGATTGTAATCCTCTAAACCAATCTGTGTAGATTCATTCCGACCAGGGAAATGCTCAATAGCAAACCAAACAACCTGCTAAAGTTATTGTACTGCTGTGCTTGGAAGAGCTGGGCTATGAAAACTGGATTGTTTTCGAATCCGGAGCAATGGGTAAAAATTATAGCAGAGGGCTAGCGAAAATTCAGGAAAATAGGCAACGCTGTTCAACAGCTGTGTAAGCTACGAAGAACATTTTTTTTCAATACGAGTCTTGTACCTGGCATTCGTAATGATTTACATTATGATTAAAAGCTTAAAATTATCTGTCACCGGCCAGATAAACACTATCACTAACAGCTTCCAACCAAACAGTAGGACCTTTTTCTCGTCCGGTAATGGCAACCTGGTAAAATGCAGTATCGGCGCTTGCGCCATGCCAATGAGGAACGTTAGGTGGACATTTGATTACATCACCTTTTCTCAGAATAACTTTCGACCTACCTTTCTCCTGGTAATAGCCCACTCCACCGGTTACCAGCAAGATCTGCCCTGCAGGATGTGAATGCCATTTTGATCGTGCACCGGGTTCAAAGCTCACATTACCAACGTTGTTCTGATTTAAACTATCGCTTTCTATCAGTGGTTGGAGGTAAACCGCGCCGGTAAAATTGTCATTTGTTACCTTTTTGCCTTTCGCAAAAAGACCGCACTCATCGGTATTCGCATCATGGGATACTTTAGCTTCCTGAGTACATGAAAAGAGGGATATGGAACAAATAAGCCCCAAAACTGTCTGTTTTATCTTTTTCATGCTCATAAATTGGTCTGATAAAATTGTACAAGTTTATTCAATGCCTGCGATACATACTCCTGTTTCCAGTAAGTTTGGATATGCGTAGCACCATCTAGAACAAAAAGTTCTTTATTTTTGGCATTGGTAGCTTTTGCAAAAGCCTCATCGGTCATGTATTTTGTATCTGCCTTACTCCCTGCTATCATCAGGAGGGGCTGATTGATGAGATCCATATTTGTAGCAGCATCCCAGGTCATCAGATCAAGCAGACTGCTCATTGTGTATAGGAAAGTGGAGTTAGGATGGGCATGCGTGCGATAATAATACTCATATCCCTCTCTGTACAAATCTGTTTTGGTTTTGGCTATTTCATCATCACTGATGCTGGCCACACCTGCATAAACAATTTTGCCACCAGCTGCTTCCTGGGCACGTGCATCAGAAGCCTGTTTTAAGCGATCCTGAATAGTGTTGAGCTGCGCGTTTTGAAAGCCGTTTCTCCTCACCTCACCTGAATTAAACATACTTAAGGTGGCTACAGCTTTGAAGCGCTTGTCGGATTGTGCTGCTTTTAGCGAGTAGCCTCCACCACCACATATACCCAATCCCCCTAAACGGTTGGCATCAACACCAGCATAACTAGTGATGTAATCTGCCATACCATGAACATCTTCAACCCGGCTTGCAGGTTTATCGGTATGGCGGGGAAATCCTCCGCTAGCCCCTTGGTAGGCTGCATCTGCTGCAATGGTAATATAACCGGCTTCTGCCAAATGCTGCGCATATAACCCCGCAGTCTGCTCCTTAATCCCGCCATTGGGATGGGCTACCACTACCGCTGGATAGTGTTTTAAGGAGTCATAGCCAGCTGGGGTATATACGTTGGCCGCAATTTCTATCCCATTGAGCTTGTATTTAACAGGATGTATATTTACCTTACCTTTTTCATTTTTAACAATAGCACCTTCGTACACCAAAGTAAATGGATTTTGTGCCTTTGCTACCGTTTGCCCGTTTATATCTGTTGCAGCCACAGATGAGATTAACAGCGCTGCTATTGTTTTTATGCTTTTGTTTGTTTTCATATCAATTTCACTTTTTATTTTCCAACACTTCCTGCAAAACTTTTCTTGCCGCATTCGATTCTTTGCGACCAATATTTTGCTTAACAAGACCTAAAAATTCATGCAGTTGATCTGCCGTAAAACCAAGATTCAGGCAGATATTCAGGTGCGACTTTAACATGGGTTCAACCCCACCAATACTTGCCAGCACAGAAATTGTCACCAGTTCTCTTTCTGCAAAAGTCAGCACATCGCGTTCAAACAAATCGGCGAAAAGATGCTCTTTCAAAAACACTTCTATTTCTGGTGCAAATGCCGCGTACCCGGTTTTTGGTTCTTTTTCAGGAATACCTGTAAGCTGTTGCAGGTTCTTTTTGCCCCTTTCATATTTAGTTTCTTTACTTTCAGTTTTTGATGCCTCTGGTCCAGTTTGATCTACAATGCCCTTGCTTTTACGCTGGTCTACCACAGTCATCAGTGTCTGAAGCGCTCTTAAACTTCTAGGGAAACCACAATAAGCATACAAATGAACCAATGTTTCCCTGGCCTGGTTGATGGTCAAACCGTTATCCAGGCCTGTATTCAGGGTCCGCTCCAATTTAGCCAGATCACCCTTTGCAGCTACAACTGCGATATTGATCAGACGCTGCTGCTTTAAACTAAGCGCGGTGTTTTTAACAATATCCTTTGCATAAACTATTGTATTCATGATAAGCATGGCCAGCAACGGAATTTTATACATTAATCTTTTCATCCTAATTTCTTTTATTTCTCATTTAGCAAAGCCAATGCGATCTAACCATTTAACCACCTCATTTTCTGCTTCCACTGCCCTACTACCTGCAATCATCAGTAACTTGCCATCACGTTCAGATCCACCCTTCATGGTAAACCCTTCCATTACTTTGCTGCCGGGACAAAGCTCCTTCACCTGATCAAAACTACTGCCTATACCATAGCCACCATTGGTATTGAACGGAATAACCTGCTTTCCTTTTAGCTTGTAACTATTTAAGAAACTTTTCATGGGTGGCGGGAGCTGCATCCCCCAGGTGGGGAAACCGATGAATATTGTATCATAGCTTGCTATGCTATCGATTTTTGTCTTTAACGGAGGTAAAAAGCCGGATTCATTTTCACGCGCTACCTGGTCAACAGTTTGCCGGTAATTTTCCGGATAAGGTTTCTCTAATTCGAGTGCAATGAGCTTGCCTCCTGTATGCTTCCCGATCATCTGCGCAATCGCTTTGGTGTTTCCGGTACGCGAGAGGTAAACAATCAGAACCTTTTGATCTGGATTTATCGGTTTATCAATAGTCCGGTCCTGTGCGCTGGTACAACCGGCAAACAAGACAATGAACATGTTCATCGCCACAAAGTATAATAATTTGCTTTTCATCTGTGTCTGATATCTGATTACAAATTTCGACAAGATAAGCGGCTATAAAGTAGACAGATTACCGAAAAGACTACCCGTATTACCTATCCAAACCTTTTTTCCTTAGCCAGGCCGACAATACATCGGCTACTTCAAGGTTATTCAGATCAGCAAAAGGAAAGTGGGTATTGCCTTTGATCCCAATCTCTGGCAGGTGAACCACCTGGGCATCGCCGCCGTGTTTATTGATGGTTTTTACCCAAAGCCTGGCCATTTCAAGCCCCGAACGCCAGTGATCCTGGTTCCACACTGAGGTGGGTGAAGCCGCGATGTTATCGCCATAGTAGATTACAATCGGCATCCTGGTAAGCTTTTTAAAATCTTCCATCGAAATTTCAGTTCCTTTCAGCGCACCAAAAAGCCCCGTTGAAGCAATGGGTGAAGGCAATTCCCCTTCAGGAAATACAAATCCGCTGTATGGTTCATAGGCAACTATTGCTTTTACCTTATCGTTTTTTATTCCCGTTAACCAGCCGGGACCGCCTCCCTGCGAATGGGTGACCAGAATACCGCCATCAATTTTATCCAAAAGTGCTGAAACTGATTCGCTTATTACAGAAGCATCAAACGTACCCGTATTTGGGGTCATTTGCCTGTAGAACTGCTCCAGAGATGCAGCATCTTGAGGAAACTGAACGCCAGGGAAATACTGTGGATAATTGCCAATGCGGAACTGCGTAAACCAGAACTGTTCATCAGCAGTTGGCGTGACAGTTGCGGCAACCATACTTTTTCCGGCTTCACCACGGCGGGGCTGATCCAGCAGATAAACCCCGAACCCACGCCTCAAGAATATGTTCTGAAAACCCTCCCGACCGTCTGGCGTGGTCTCCCAGGTCTTTTTGGATTGCCCGGCCCCGTGAAGGAAAACCAGCGAATACCTGTGCGCCTTAACAGGGAGCTGATAAAAAACATAGGCATGGTCTCCATGAAAAGTCTGCCCATCCGGCTTGAGTGCATTTTTAATATCGAATACACCTTGCGTTAAATTCACTTTGCCACCAATTGCAAAACTTCCCTGCTCAGCAATCATTAATGGCTTACCAGTTTTCTGCTGCTGGCCACTTACCCGAAGTGAACTAAGCGAAAGTAAAACTGCTGTTAGTATTATCTCTGGTCTAATCTTAATCATACTACCTATGTTTTTATCGGGCCAATCGGATAAGCCCAGCTTTATTATTTCTTATAAGTGATCCGGTAGATTACACCTGCAAAGTCATCCGAAACCAGCATTAAACCATTTTCCAACACCAAAACATCTACCGGGCAAAAAGGTTTTCTAACAAGGTTTAACGTGGACTACCTGGCGTATTGATCTTGGTAAAAGAAAGCGAACCCAGTTTCCATCTCTTGTTCTCTCTGATGTAAACCTCCGTCACAATAAATAGATTGGTCACCTCGTTTCCGCCTACAACAGCCAACAAGGTGATATTATTCAATAAGATAGCCGTATTATCGATAATGTTTACACTTGCAGAATGGATATCGGCTTTTTTGTAATGAATACCGCCCGACTTGATTATGTTTACTTCCTGTGCTTTCCCCCAGCTCCCACCCATGTGTACGAATACAGATTTATCATCAAACAGGACGGCCAGTGAATCTGCATTTTTATCTGCCATCCAATCCCATTTCTTTTTCGATAGGTCTAATACTTCCTGCTCAGCTTTAGAAGGCGTAGATGTGCGACCTCCCGGCGCCTGGGCATAGGAAAGTACAGAGGTAAGTACCAGCAATAATGCCCCGGTAATAGTTTTTCTCATGTGGTTTTTAATTTAGGTGGGTATAGATTGATTTAAATATTATCATTTATTTGCCAACGCGTTTCTGTAGATCAGCAGGATAACGTTCTCCCTGCACATCAATACCGGATAATGCTTCTGCTATCACCGCGAGTTCTGTTTCTGAAAGGTGAACCTGGGCTCCAAGGACATTTTCTTCTAACCTGGCAATTTTTGTAGTTCCCGGAATTGGCGCAATCCATGGCTTCTGTGCCAGCAGCCAGGCCAAAGAGATCTGTGCAGGAGTAGCATTGTTCTTTTCAGCTAGCTGACGAACGGCATCAACAAGCACCTGATTGGCTTTGCGGTTGTCTTGAGAAAATCGGGGCACAACATTTCTGAAATCGGTAGTATCAAACTTAGTATGTTCGTCAATAGCACCCGTAAGAAATCCTTTTCCCAGCGGGCTAAATGGAACAAAACCAATTCCCAACTCTTTCAGTAATGGAATGATCTCCTTTTCAGGTTCTCTGAAAAACAAAGAGTATTCACTCTGTAATGCTGCCACAGGCTGCACTGCATGTGCCTTACGGATACTATCCACACCTGCTTCTGACAATCCCCAGTGCCTGATCTTTCCTTCCTTAATCAAATCTTGTACGGTACCTGCTACATCTTCCATCGGCACATTGGGATCAACCCGGTGCTGATAGAAAAGATCAATATAATCGGTATTTAAATACCTCAAAGCATTTTCAGCAACCTGCCTGATCCTTTCAGGACGACTGTCGACACCTTTAGAGGCATCGCCGTCCAGAAAACCAAACTTCGTTGCAATGACAACCTGCTGCCTGAACGAACCAACAGCTTTACCAAGCAACTTTTCGTTACCACCCTGGCTATAGGCTTCTGCAGTATCGAAAAAGGTAACGCCCAGTTCATAGGCGCGTCTGATGAGGCTAATCGCGTCTTTTTCATCTGTAGCCGGGCCATAACCAAACGTCAGTCCCATGCAACCTAAACCTAATGCTGATACTTCAAGTCCGCCATTTCCCAATATTCTTTTTTCCATAACTCAATTTTTATCCTTAGTCGTTTAATTTTCTTTCTCCCAACCATTTTACCATCCCCGGATCACGGTGATCAAAAAAGCTGCTTGCTTTGGTATCCAATGCCTGGATAGCAGCCATGTCTTCGACACTTAGCTTGAAATCAAAAATATTGAAGTTCTCAGCCATACGGTTTTTGTTCACTGTTTTAGGGATGGCAACCACACCTCGTTGTACTAGCCAGCGAAGTATGACCTGGGCAACAGATTTCCCATGTTCTTTTGAAATGGCTATCAACAGTTCATCGTTAAATATATTATTTTTTCCTTCGGCAAACGGTCCCCAGGACTCGATTTGCACTTGCTGCTCCTTCAAAAATTTCTGGGCTTCGAGCTGCTGATGAAAAGGATGAGTTTCGATCTGGTTAACTGCCGGAACAACCTGGTTGTGGATAATCAGATCTATTAGCCTATCAGGTTGGAAATTGCTTACACCTATTGCCCGTACTTTACCTTGCTTATAAAGTTCTTCCATTGCGCGCCACTCTCCATATACATCTCCAAAAGGTTGATGGATCAGGTATAGGTCAAGATAATCCAGTTGTAACTTTTCCAGTGACTGGTTAAATGCTTTTATGGTTCCATCGTATCCGTTTGACTGAATCCATAACTTAGTGGTAACGAACAACTCTTCCCGTTTGACCCCACTACGTTTGATAGCCTTTCCAACAGCCTCTTCATTCCTATATGAAGCAGCTGTATCAATTAAGCGGTACCCTGTTTCAATTGCATCCATCACACTCCGTTCACATTCGGCCAGGTCTGTTACCTGAAATACTCCGAATCCCAGCAGTGGCATTTCTATTCCATTATTTAATTTTACTGTTTCCATTTTTTGATATTTAAAAACAAGCTGACAATCAAAGCATTGTTTTTTACTTCAACAAATATCCGACCGATGGGCACCATCAGGTGTAGACAGATTCCTGCTTTTACTACCAATATTCCCGATCGGATAATGCATGCTGTATAAACCAACGATTAATGTTTATTTTTGATTCATAAACAACAGGTTATGGAAAAGGAATTTCACTTTAAGTCAATTGCAGAATACAATGCATTTAATAACCATCAAACCATCCATCCGCTGGTTAGTGTTCTTGATTTCTCGAAAGCAAACAAACGGACCGGGTCTAAGATGTATTTTGATCTGTATTGTGTCTTTTTAAAAGACGTGAAATGTGGTGACCTGAAGTATGGCCGCGAGTACTACGATTATCAGGAAGGTACGCTTGTATTCATTTCTCCCGGACAGATGATTGATGTAGAGAATAAAGTAGACTACTATCAGCCCGTAGGCCATGGCCTGGTTTTCCATCCGGATATGCTATTGGGGACTTCTTTAGGCAAGGCCATTGCCGAGTATAGCTTTTTCAGTTATAACACAAATGAGGCACTTCACCTTTCGCCAAAAGAAAGGGATCTGGTATTGGATCTTTTTTCAAAGATCGATACAGAGCTGCACCAGTCAATAGATAAACATAGCAAGAAGGTTATTGCTTCCAATATCGAATTGCTTTTCAATCATTGCGACCGTTTCTATGACAGGCAGTTCATCACCCGCGAAACGGTGAATAAGGGGGTGATTGATAAATTTGAAAATTTGCTCAACAATTATTTTGAATCTGAGAAGCCATACACCCTTGGATTTCCTTCTGTAGCTTACTGTGCCGATCAACTCCATTTCTCAGCAAAGTATTTTGGCGACCTGATCAAAAAAGAAACAGGTTCTACCGCACAAGAATACATCCAAAATAAAATCATAGATATTGCGAAGAACAAAATATACGGTACCAGGAAAACCGTCAGTGAAATCGCATACGAACTAGGTTTCAAATATCCTCAGCACCTGAACCGTTTGTTCAAACAGCGTGTAGGATTAACTCCAAACGAATTTAGGACGCTTAATTAATGTTTCGTCCAATCAATATTAAATGTATTGAGTTGCCAACTGTGAGTTGAAAATTACTTCCCTTATCGGCTTTATTGTCACAAAACCTCACTCTTTGTAAAATCTTACTGGGTACAGATTAGGACTATATTAAGCAGGATTAATATCCCCCCTTGCATGAATCTATTTATCATATTGGGAATGCAGTATTATTTTGTGGGTATTGATTAATCTGTAAAACACGCTTAAAATACCTTTTAGAGAAAGTGAAAAATGTACAAATTACGGTGATTTTTAATTTGAGTAGCTTAAAAAAAGGAATTTAAATCGTAAAATATTGATTACCAGTTATTTAACAAAATAAAAACCGCATAAAAAAACCCTGCATTGCAGGGTTCATTTTTTTTCAGCGGTGAGGGCGGGATTCGAACCCGCGGTACCGTTACCAGTACGACAGTTTAGCAAACTGTTCCTTTCGGCCTCTCAGGCACCTCACCTTTTCATCCTCTCTTTTTCGCCCTACCGGCGTTGTTTTGAGGTCTGCAAATATAGTAAAACAAGTTATTCTGCAAAAAAAAATTATGATAATTGTTGATAATCTATGCGCACATGATAGATACTCATCAGCATCGTCTTGAATATCAATTTGATAGTTTCAATATCTTTTAACGTTAAATCGCAATCATCAAGCTGATTTTGCTCCAATTTGTAGTTAATTATCCGTTCAACCAGGTCATTTATGTTCTGCGCATCCGGATTTTTCAGACTTCTTGAGGCAGCTTCGACCGAATCTGCCAACATTAACACACCAGTTTCTTTGCTAAAAGGTATCGGTCCGGGGTAGCGAAAAATGTTTTCGTCGACGAATTTTTCGGGCGAATTTTTCAAAAACGACTGATAAAAATAATCGACCCGGGTATTTCCGTGGTGCGTTCTGATAAAATCGATAATCGCTTCCGGAATCTGGTTCTTTCTTAAAATTTCAATTCCTTTATGTACGTGCTGAATAATGATCTGTGCACTCTGCTCATAAGGTAGTTTATCGTGCGGACTCACGGCCGTATTCTGGTTCTCGATAAAATATTGCGGGTTGTCTACCTTACCAATATCATGGTACAGCGCACCTGCCCTTACCAGCACCGAATTACCTCCTATTTTAAATATGGCAGCCTCGGCCAGGTTCGCCACCTGTAACGAGTGTTGGAATGTACCTGGTGCTTTAAAAGCAAGCTCCCTGAGCAGTTTATTATTCGTATTGGTCAGCTCAATCAGCGCCACATCAGATGTGATACCAAAAATACGTTCGAACAGGTAAATTAAAGGATAAGCCAGCAGCGACAACAACACGCTAAATACGAAAGGAATAAAATTAAGCCATTCAATTTCGCGGAACGAGCCCTCACGCAGCAAAGCAATACCTACAAAGGCTACAAAGTAGGCCAGCAAAATAAATAAAGCCGAAACCAAAAAGCGCTCGCGCTTAACAAAGTTTTTAATACTGAAAATAGCCACCATCCCGGCTGTAACCTGGTAAAACACAAATTCGAAGCTATTGGCCACAAAAAATCCTGCTATTAAAATCACCAGCATATGCAGGTAGAGCGCCAAACGCGTATCGAACAGAATCCTGATAATAATCGGCACCACACAGAATGGTATATAATAAAGACTCGGTATTTCTATTTTGATAGCCCAGGTAAGCGCCAGCAGCATGCCTGTGGTAACAATCAGGATTAATGAGAGCTGCCGGTTATCGGCAAAGATATCTTTACGGAACAGGAACAGGAACGACATTAATATGGTAAGGATAAAGCCAACCAGTACCACCTGGCCTAAATAAACCAGTGCCCTGCTCCCTATCGTTTTGGTTTGCGCATCGTAAGTGGCCTTATACGATTCGAGTTTCTGGTAAATCTCTTCGTCTATTACGTCGTTTTTGGCTACTATCAGTTCGCCTTTCTGCACCATCCCCTTCGTGGTAGAAATATTGCTGATGGTATTGTCCTGTATCGTTTTGGTTAAACGTTCATCAAATACAATATTAGGTGTAATGTGATCGATGGCCAAATTGGCTACCAAATCGCCCATTACCGGATTAGGTGCCTTAAAATTAGCTTTAAAAAAATTCAGGGCTGTTTCTGCAGTAAAAACATCCTGCGTATTGTGCTCCTGGGCTACATTATTTTCAACAAGCGAAAAATCGTAATTCTTCTTGCCGGCCTGGTGTTTTACATTTAAGCCTATAATACCTTTCTGATAAATAGATTGCAGCAGTTTATAAGCCGTACTTTTATAAACCTCCCTGCCTTTCTCATCCAGCTGTTTCGATTTCCACTTAATATCAAACTCGTTCGAAAACTCATCAAGCGCATTTGCCGTAATCTCCTTATCAAACTGATACACCGGCAAAATATCCTTTAAAGCATTCTTTTTATCGGCGCTTACCTGTGGGCTAGTTTTTAAAATAGCAAAACTGAAAGGCGAAATCAGGTCTTTATTCTTCCAGACCGCATTTTTTTCAAACTCATACCTGAACCGGGGCTGCTTCGGCAAGAATAGCGTAATGATAAAAACAGTAAATATCATCATCACATATTTAAGGTTGGATGAATATTTACGGTAAAGGATTTTGTGTGAATTTCTCTTGATTTTGGCCAAAACGGTGTAATTATAGTATGTTCAAAATTAACATTTTTATCTCAATATACATTTTACAGATTTTGTTTGCAATTACCGGATTTTATATTTTACTTTATGATATCAAATTAATATCAATCATGTATCAAGAAAAAATCATTAACCCGCCATCAGGCTATTTAACATTCGCCTTATTTGTAGCGCTTTTGGGTGCGGCAATTTTCTGTTTCGTTACCGAAAGTTTTATTTGGGGAGGCTGTATCCTGGCCTTTAATTTCTTTCTGGTTTTACCGGGATTGATTATCAACAACCCCAACGAATCGAAAGTATTAACCCTCTTTGGTAAATATGTAGGTACGGTAAAAACCGACGGCTTTTTTTGGGTAAACCCATTAACCAGCAAAAGAAAAGTTTCTTTACGCGCCAACAACCTAAACGGGCAACAACTAAAAGTAAACGATAAGCTGGGTAACCCGATCGAAATTGCTGCTGTAGTGGTTTGGAAAGTAAATGAAACAGCCAAAGCCATTTTCTCAGTAGAGAATTACATGCAATACGTTAATATCCAGAGCGAAGCTGCAGTGAGGCATTTGGCCAACATTTTTCCTTATGACCATGCTGAGGGCGAAGAAAATACCATTACCTTAAAAGATGGCGCCGAAAAAGTGAGCGAGTTTTTAGAAAACGAATTGAACGAGCGTTTATCAAGAGCAGGTATTGAAGTGTTGGAAGCCCGCATTTCGCACCTGGCCTATGCACCCGAAATTGCCAGTGCCATGTTACAACGCCAGCAGGCTACAGCAGTAATTGCGGCGCGTAAACTTATTGTAGAAGGCGCGGTAGGCATGGTAGAAATGGCTTTAGAAAAATTATCGCAAAAAGGCATTGTTGAGCTTGATGAAGAACGCAAAGCGGCAATGGTGAGCAACCTGCTCGTGGTACTTTGTGGCGACCGCCATGTGCAACCCGTAGTAAACACCGGCACCTTATACAATTAGGATAATGGAATTTGAGGAGAAACAAGGCTTAAAGATCTGGTGGCTATATCTGGTAACAGCAATAACCGTGCTGCCCACTTTACTCATCCTGATCTTTCAAAAAGATGGCGAAGCCCTGCATCAATTTAAAAAAATGTACTACGCCCCTGCTTTTGCCATTCTACTCCCTTTTTTAATTATTTTTTTAATCCAGCAAAACCAGCTAACCTTAAAAATTAACATCGAAGGCATTTCTTTCCGCTATTTCCCCTTTCATTTCAAACCCAGCGTTTACCAATGGACGAGTATTGAAAAGGCTTATATCAGAAAGTACGATGCATTTTCAGAATATGGCGGTTATGGTGTTAAAACCCGCCTTTGGTTTAAATTTAACGATAAGGCGTATATTTTAAATGATAAAAACAGGGGCTTGCAGCTGGAATTTAAAAACGGTAAAAAATTGTTGTTCAGTTCGAATAAAATCGATGAAATGGAAATGTTCCTCATCAATTTAAAAACCAGGTACAACATACAGGCAATACAATAAAGATGGCGGAGAAAGATAAAAAAGCGTTTGTATTAAGAATTAGTCCTGCTTTATTAAAAGAAGTAGAAACCTGGGCTGCCGATGAATTCAGGAGCACTAACGGGCAGATCGAATTTTTACTTACGCAGGCTGTAAAATCGCGAAAGAAAGGCAAGGCGAAAGAAGAATAGAAACTGTTAACTGCAAACTGCCAACTGTTAATTGCAAACTGTTAACTGTTAACTAACCTGGGCGTTCCCTTCCCGATGAAAAATCGGGAAAGGGTCGGGCTTTTCAGGGCTGCGCTGCGCTCCGGTACCGGTTAAAAACCGGCACTAAACCCTTACAATCCCTAACGCAAAAACCCACCGTTCTAGTTCTAAATAAACCTCGCAGGTTTTAAATAACATAAACGCCGAATTAAACCTCGCAGGTTTTAAAAACCTGCGAGGTTTGTCGCACTAGAACCACAGGCTTTGCCCAATAAACCTGATAGAACGGAAAGCCCGGAGCGAAGTATGAGTGAGGACTTGGAGGGATAGCAGGACTACAGGCCGCCATGAACACTGGAACACAGATTTTCAAAAAATATTTACTTACCAAAGAAGTCAAGTTTTATATGCACCACGCTGGTTTAAACTTGACTTCTTTTCAACGCAATTTTATATGCATCATGCCAGTTTAAACTTGACTACTTTTCACCGCAAATTTTATATGCATCCTGCCGGTTTAAACCCGACTTCTTTTCACCACAAATACAAACATCATACCTACTAAATCATTTGCCATACGTCATTTAAGTGCTGCAGGTTTTGGAAACATAAGCAGTTTAACTAACTTAGCGGCCTAACCAAAAATTCATAAAAAATTTAGTTTACATGAAAGAAGTTGTAATCGTATCGGCTGTTAGAACGCCTATTGGCAGTTTTGGTGGTGCTTTAGCCCAGTTTTCGGCTACCCAGCTTGGCGGCTTTGCCATTAAAGCGGCTATAGAAAAAGCAGGTTTAAAGCCCGAACAGATTCAGGAAGTGTACATGGGCAACGTTTTATCGGCCAATTTAGGTCAGGCTCCGGCCACGCAGGCTGCCAAGTTTGCCGGCTTGCCCGATTTACCGGCTACTACTATAAATAAAGTTTGCGCATCGGGTACCAAAGCCATTATGCTGGCAGCACAAAGCATTGCCAATGGCGATAACGATATTATTGTGGCTGGCGGTATGGAAAGCATGAGCAATGTACCCTACTATCTCGATAAAGCAAGAAATGGCTACCGCTTAGGTCACGGGCAAGTGACTGACGGATTGGTAAAAGATGGTCTTTGGGATGTTTACAACGATTACCACATGGGATCGGCAGCAGAGCTTTGCGCTACTGAGTGTAACATTAGCCGCGAGGCACAGGACGATTTTGCCATTAACTCGTACAAAAGAGCTCAGGCAGCACAAACTGCCGGAAAATTTGCCGGCGAAATTGTAGCCGTAGAAGTAAAAGACCGCAAGGGCGAGGTTACTTTAATTGATACCGACGACGAGCCTACAGCAGTTAAATTTGATAAAATACCAGCACTAAAGCCCGTTTTTAAAAAAGATGGAACGGTTACGGCCGCAAATGCCTCTACCCTGAATGATGGCGCAGCAGCATTGGTTTTAATGAGTGCCGATAAAGCAAAAGAACTGGGTATAAAACCCCTGGCCAAAATATTAAGCTATGCCGATGCGCAACAAGCGCCAGAGTGGTTTACTACCGCTCCTTCTAAAGCCATTCCACTAGCCTTGCACAAAGCCAATATTGATATTAAAGCTGTCGATTTCTTCGAAATTAACGAGGCTTTCTCTGTAGTTTCTATTGCCAACAACCAATTGCTCGCTTTAAACGATAGCCAGGTAAATGTAAATGGTGGTGCAGTATCGTTGGGTCACCCGCTGGGAGCATCAGGCGCCCGCATTGTGGTTACCCTCCTTTCGGTACTGGCACAAAACGATGGCAAAATTGGTGTTGCCGGTATTTGTAACGGCGGTGGTGGCGCCAGCGCACTGGTTATAGAAAAAATAGCATAAATATACTGATAGCTGTAAAATACCCGTTTAAGCATGATAATGAAGAACCTAAAGTTGCTTTCCCTGCTATTTATTGGCCTGCTGAGCTTTAATGTACAAGCGCAACAGGCTCCTAATAAAATGAGCGTTTTTCAGGATTCGCTGATCAAAATTTCTACAGCTACAGTAACTGCATTAAGTGACAATGAAAAGCTCGAAAGCAATGGCAGGTTTGTTAAGCTATTGGTAGAAGCCTTAAAAACACCCAATTCTTTTGCCTACCCTTTCGATTCGTTAAAAAATGTCTCGATAATTAAATCTACCGATCAGGCTTTCAGAACTTTAACCTGGTATGTACAGCTCGAAAATGGCAGCTACCGTTATTATGGTACCATCCAGATGAATACCAAAAACGGTCCGTTAAAACTCTATCCGCTAATCGATCAAACAGAGAACATGAACGACCCTAATGTGGTAACGAACAATCAGAAATGGTTTGGTGCCCGCTATTACGAAATTATACCCGTAACCAGCGGAAACCGCTTGCCATATTATGTATTGTTAGGTTGGAAAGGAAACACGCAGGCCACTACAAAAAAAGTAATCGAAATCCTTTCCTTTGATAAGGATAATGTAACTTTTGGAGCGCCGGTTTTTGATGGAAAAGAACTGAAAGGAAAAAACAGGGTGATATTTGAATACGCCAAATCGAATGCCATGATGCTTAAAACCGACGTAAAAGCGGGCATGATTGTGTTTGACCACCTGGGTTCTTTTGATCCCGAAATAAAAGGCAAACCTGAATTTTATGGTTCGGATGGCACTTTTGATGGTTTCAAAATTATTGGCGGCAAATTAAAATTGCAGGAAGAACTTACACTTAACAACGAGGCTAATTCGAACGATGAGCTTTATGCAGATCCAAAGAAAAATATTAAACCAATCAGGAAGTTTTAATTTTTAACAAATCATTTACCTGATACATTACCTAAAAATTTGTGAGTTTGGCCTACGCTGACTATATTGCGCCCTGCTAAACTAGCTTAAACAACACACAAATTCTGAATTCATAAACTAAAACCAACAAATGTTTTATGCAAAAATCTAATGAAACCATTAGTATTGACCATGATAAAGAACTAGATCTCCATTTAGAAAGTCAAGGCGTATCCAAAGAAAAATTATTTAGTCACCCGGTTGGGCTTTTTGTACTCTTTTTCACTGAGATGTGGGAAAGATTTAGCTATTACGGAATGCGTGCCATATTGGTTCTTTTTCTGATTAGTGATTTAAGTAAAAATGGCTGGGGCTGGCCACGGCCCGAAGCTTTACAACTTTATGCTATTTACACAGGCCTGGTGTATTTTACACCAATATTAGGTGGTTTAATTGCCGACAGATTTACAGGTTACAGAAAAGCGGTAATTATAGGTGCCTTTATTATGACCCTTGGCCACGCAGCCATGGCACTTGAAGGCTTTAGCAATAACTTTTTCTATTTAGGTTTACTGCTACTGATTGTGGGTAACGGTTTTTTTAAACCAAACATTTCTTCTATTGTGGGTAAACTTTACCCACCTATCAGCGACAAAAAAGACAGTGCTTATGCCATTTTCTATATGGGTATTAACTCTGGGGCATTTATCGGGATGTTAATGTGTGGTTACATTGGCGAAAAAGTGGGCTGGCATTACGGTTTCGGGCTTGCAGGCGTTTTCATGCTCTTCGGGATGTTGCAATTCTACTTCGGACAGAAAATTTTTGGCGTAATTGGTGCGTCGGTAGATAAAACTAAAGAAGTTGAGAAAGCAGATCCAACAGTGGAAGAAATTCCGAAAAAAGTGAGAAGCCAGCGTTTATGGGTGATTGCCATTTTATCTATTTTCACCATTTTCTTCTGGATGGTATTTGAACAGGCAGGTGGTTCGATGACTATCTTTGCCAAAGATTACACCTTAAGAAATTTAACCGGTGGCGCAGCAACTACTTTTAAATGGGTAGACAGTATCCTTACTATATTTCCTTTGGTAGCTGTAACTTTTGTGCTTTTCTCATTAGCCAGAAAAATCTTCAAAAAATATCCGGCAACGATCTTATTTACCTTATTAAGCTTTGCCATTATTTGGGTATTGGCCATTTGGAAAGTAGACCGTGAACTGGGTTCGGTAAGTACTGAAGTGCCGGCATCATGGTTTAGCGTACTTAACTCATTCTTTATCGTATCCTTAGCCCCTATTGTGTCTAAAATCTGGGAAACCAAATTTAACCCTAGCGGTCCGGTAAAATTCGGCTTTGGCCTTATATTCGTAGGTATTGGCTTTGCTGGTCTGGCTTACGGAGGTTCTGCTATTCCGCAAGGAGCAACTTCTGCAGAAGTAAGCTTATTCTGGCTTGTTTTTGCCTATTTCTTCCACACCGTGGGTGAGCTTTGTATTTCTCCGGTTGGTTTATCTTACGTAAGTAAACTGGCACCAGCTAATTTGGTTGGTTTAATGTTTGGTGTATTTTTTACCTGTACTGCCATCGGAAATTACCTTGCAGGCGCTACCGGATCACTGATAGATAAAATCAGTACAGCTTATTCAATCTCAACATTCTTCTTAATATTCACCATCATACCAATTGTGGCAGGCTTAATTATGTTTGCATTAAGCCCGTTATTACGCAAATGGATGCATGGTGTTCATTAACAGCATAAAATAATTTTAACTTAAAGCCCGGTTCCTGATCGGGCTTTTCATTTTTAAACCAATTTCATGGAAAAAACAATTTCAATAGAAGATATCCAAAACTTTGAGGGCAAATACCCTAAACAACTTTGGCACCTGTCGCTGGTAGAAATGTGGGAACGTTTTTGTTTTTACGGCATGCGGGGCGTTCTGGCCTTTTTTATGGTCGACCAGCTGGGCCTTAGCGACCAGAAATCAAACTTACAATACGGTGCAATACAGGCTTTTGTATATGCATTTACTTTTATCGGCGGTATTTTTGCCGACCGTATTTTGGGCTTCCGCAAATCACTTTTCTGGGGCGGTTCTTTAATGATTATCGGGAACCTGATCCTGGCTTTTTCGCCTCAGGACCTGTTTTATGTGGGCATTACCCTATCAATTATTGGTACAGGTTTCTTTAAACCCAATATCTCATCAATGGTAGGCGAACTTTACCATGAGCAAGATAACCGACGCGATGCCGGCTATGGCTTATTTTACGCCGGTATTAACATAGGCGGACTATTGGGTGGCGCCATGTGTATTTATTTGGGTAAATATTACAACTGGCATCTGTGCTTTTTATCAGCGGCGCTTGTAATGACGTTTGGTTTAGGTACATTTATTTTTACCAAAAAACATTTGGGACCGATTGGTATTTCGCCTTTGCTGCACCTTAAAAAAGCGAAACAAAGAGTAGCAGAAATTTCTGTATACGTAGGTTCTATTCTCTGCATCCCCTTAATTTACATCATGGTAAAAAACACCGTTTTTGCCGATTACTTTATGTACACCATTGGGGTAATTGCCATGATTTACTTTTTGTACGAAACCTTTAAAATAAAAGATAAAAAGGCGCAGTATAAACTACTTGCGGCATTCGTATTTATCTTCTGTTATTTCATTTTTATGGCCATTTCTGAGCAAAGTGGTGGTTCATTATCGTTGTTTGCTAAAGATAACCTCGACCATAAAATCCTCTTTTTTAACATCGATCCTAATGTGGTAAACAATAGCGCAAACTCTTTCTTTGTGGTTGTTTTTAGTCCGATAGTGGGTATTTTGTGGCTGGGTTTATATAAACGCAAAATTGAGCCTAACACAGTAGTTAAATTCGGTATCGGTTTTCTTTTACTTGCGCTAAGTTTTTATGCATTTTATGCTACCCGTTTCTTTGCAAACGCACAGGGCATTAGCTCTTTAAATGTATTTACCTTTGCTTATTTACTGTTAACCCTGGGCGAACTTTGCTTAGGTCCTATCGGGATGTCGATTATTACCAAACTTTCGCCTAAAAGAATGTTTGGGATGATGATGGGACTCTGGTTTTTATCGAGTGCTTTTGGGCAACTGGCTGCAGGAAAGTTGGGTGCAGAAATGTCGAGCATCGAAAATGCTTCGCTTACATCCAAATTAATGGCATATACCGAAGGTTACAAAGCTCTGGCACTATATTCTTTGATTTCAGGCCTGGTACTGATCCTCCTTTCTCAATTGGTTAAACGACTGATGCAGGAAGTGAGATAAGCTTATTTTCAAAACCATATGAGGCACTTAAGTTCGTATTAGTTTCACCTGAAATGTACTTATATGTCTTTGGTGGTAAAATATTTTTTTATTATTAACCATATAAGGCACGTAAGTTCATACAAGTTCCAAATCTTAAGTGCCCTTATATGTCTTAGGTGGTAAAATAATTTTTTATTATTAACCATATAAGGCACGTAAGTTCACACAAGTTCCAAATCTTAAGTGCCCTTATATGCCTGAGGTGGTAAAATAATTTTTTATTATTAACCATATAAGGCACGTAAGTTCACACAAGTTCCAAATCTTAAGTGCCCTTATATGCCTGAGGTGGTAAAATAATTTTTTATTATTAACCATATAAGGCACGTAAGTTCACACAAGTTCCAAATCTTAAGTGCCCTTATATGTCTTAAATGGTAAAATGTTGTTGATTTAAAGCTTCCACAATTCAATCAAAAATCGTGGTGAATTCATATTAAATCTTTACTTTCGCAGTTTAAAAGCAATTATAACACATAATACAAAGGCCAAAAGCTTCCATTCATAAAAAAATAACGAACGTGCCAGATAGTTTAGTCATCATACCAACCTACAACGAGAAGGAAAACATCGAAAAGATTATCCGCAAGGTATTTTCTTTAACCCAGCCTTTTCATGTTTTAATTATTGATGACGGCTCTCCCGACGGAACGGCTGATATTGTAAAATCGTTGCAGGACGAATATCAGGGGCATTTATTTATCGAAGAACGTTCGGGCAAACAAGGCCTGGGTACTGCATACATCTATGGCTTTAACTGGGCACTGCAAAAAAATTACGACTACATTTTTGAAATGGATGCCGATTTTTCGCACAATCCGGATGATTTGGCCCGCCTGCGCGAAGCTTGCGTAAACGGCGCTGATGTAGCCATTGGCTCGCGCTATGTTAAAGGGGTAAATGTGGTAAACTGGCCAATGGGCAGGGTTTTAATGTCGTACTTTGCTTCTATGTATGTTCGCTTTATTACCCGCATTAACATTCAGGATGCCACTGCTGGTTTTAAATGCTACCGCAAAATTGTATTGGAAACCATACCACTAAACAAAATTAAGTTTGTGGGTTATGCGTTTCAGATTGAAATGAAATTTACGGCAATTAAATTCGGCTTTAAAGTAGTTGAGGTACCCATTATCTTTACCGACCGCACCGAAGGAACTTCAAAAATGAGTACCCGTATTTTCAGGGAGGCTTTTTTAGGGGTTATCCAAATGAAGGTAAACAGCTGGTTCAGGAATTATAGTAGAAAGTCCGAAGTCGGAAGTCAATAGTTTATAGCCCATAATTCGTGGATGGCGTCATCTGGTATCCCGCCATGAACCATCAACTATTGACCATTAACGTCAATCACTCAGGACTTCCCTTGCGATTCACGGATCATTGTTCCAAAATCCTGCCCTTTATCCATCGCTTTAACGGTCATAACTAGTCTTTTGGTTCGGGTAGGTTCTGTTTTGGCCTGATTGATCCAGTTGATGTAATAGTTTTGATGCGATTTAGGTTGTTTTAAGAAATTCTGCATCAGGTGGTCTTCTTCTGATAAGCATATTTCGAGATCTTCGGGCATTTCAATTTTAAAGTCTTTATCTTCTGTTAAAAACAATTCGATTGCGGCACCGGCTTCTTTTCTGAGTTTTTTACGTAAAGGACCATTTAAGGCAATAATGAAATCTCCTTCTCCCATGGGTATGGTGGCCAGTCCTGAAACCTCGAGTTCATCTATTTTGCCTTTAACCCTAAAACTCTTTTTACAGCCGGCTTTAATTTCGTTAGCTAAAGCTTCGGGAATAAATACGTAGCTCCAGCCGGTTTTTTCGCCCATGGTTTCGAAACGTTCTATTTCTGCTTTGAAGTGGATCATGGTTTAAATATAGAAATTATGTTGAAGAAGTGTTAAACGATGCAATCGTTAGGCTATTTTTGCACGCGTTTGAAACGCGCGCAAGCAGGATTATTAATCTTTGATTTTATAATGCACACTCCTACCGCTGCCAAAAGCCATTAAAACACCTAAATTCTCCAGCTCTTTCAAATCTCTTGTTGCAGTAGCTTTTGAAGTCTTAGTGATTGAAATATACTTTTTAGCAGTCATCCCTCCTTCAAAACCATCAATTCCGAAACTATACATCTTTTGTAAAACCTTCTTTTGCCTGTCATTAAGTTTTTCTCTGAATAGGTCAAAAACTTTTATTTTGCGGAGTGTAAAATCGATCGTTTGTTTGGCCTCCAATTGTGCCTGAAGTGCAATATTTACAAAATATTTGAGCCACTCAGAAATTTCATTGCTTCTTTGCGCGTTTTTTAAAGCCTGATAATAAGCAGACCTGTTGCTTTCGATTGCTTTAGATAAGCTGAGCATTACCGGGCGGCCTAATGTTTGCGAAATAGTTTTTTCTGCAATTGCCCTCCCAATACGACCATTTCCGTCTTCGAAGGGATGGATTGTTTCGAAATACAGATGAGCAATACCAGCCCTTATTACGGGATCTTTAATTTCTTTAGTACCCTGTGGTTTGGTTGCATTAAACCAGGTGATAAAAGCTTCCATTTCACCAATAACACGATGTGAGGGTGGTGCTTCAAAATGGATTTCTTCATTACCTACTCCTCCAGATACGACCTGCATCGGATCATCGCCTTTTCTCCAGGCACCCATGTTTATATATTTATTCCCTGTGAATAAAAGCTTATGCCAATGCCATAAGGTATCTTTAGTTAATTCATCTAAAAAGGTATTTCTCACATCAATCATTAAATCAGCTATTCCGGAAGCACGTTTATCTTTTACAACATCAGGTGTTTTATTAAGTCCAAGGTTATTTTTAATGGATGACATCACATCTTTTCTACTCAAAAATTCCCCTTCTATTTCTGATGTTTTTATGGCTTCAGACAAAATCATTTCAAGCAATGTTTCTTGTCTGAGATCATCAGGTAACGATTTTAACAAAGCATTAACCTCACCGGTTTGCTGAGCAAAATGATAGAGATCATGCTCGATATCTTTTGTAGAAAAAGTAAAGTTTGGCCAGGTTTTTAGCTCCCAATTATACTGCATGAGCCGAATATACAATTTAATCGGCTCAAAAAAAAGCCAATTTATGAGCCGATTAGCAAATTTAATCGGCTCATGATTGTAATTTCCCTAATCGAATAGCGAATATTGAGCATCAATTAATGGATTTTCTAAAAATTTAAAAGTCTTAATTACTTCAAACTGCCCAGCATTTTTACTGAACTTCCGTATGGCAACGGTATCGCAAATAAACTTTAAAGTTACAGGGCCAAATAAATTTTGGGCCAGGTCAATTTGAGTTGAGCTTAATTTACGGCCGATAGAGATATGTGCTTCGCCACCACTTTTAGTATAGCGTGTTTTCAACCTTTTTCGGAAATCATCTAAAAGATTCTTTAAATAAGTTTTGGAAGATTCATCTGGAATTACAAAAATGGTGCGGCTTTTTTTTGAGGAGATCAACCTATTAAAAATCACTTTCTGCTGCTTTTGTGAATTGCAAAACATTTCGATCTTCTTTTCGATAATCATTAACTCTTTTTGACTAGCTAAAAATTTAATAATGGTAACATGAGCAACTGAATCTCTGCTTGCATATTTCCTGATTTTGGTTGTTAATTTAGCTTTTAAAGCCGCAACTTTATCAATAATTTCTATGGAAGGATGAAGAACTAGTGAATACTCTTTCCTAATTTTAGCACTGTTCATATCACTTGTTTTAATTAATCGCTACAGGATTCAACTGAATATCCAATTTGGCAAATTTTAATACTTCAATACTCTGAAAGCCAAAATCTTCTACCACCTTACCTAAAATCAGATAACAACCCTTGCCTTTAAAGGGGTAGATGGGCGTAGTATTGGGAAAATGTGTCGTGTCGAAAAAATCGCCATTGGCATCTAAAAATGTACCAAACCACATTTTGGTATTTTTAATGGTGTGTACCGTTTTTTCGCATACGTAATTCCCTACCATCCTGATGGTTTTACCCAAATGCTGATGTAAATCGGCAGCCATTACGTCGCCACGGTAGCTGGTTTTCAGAAAATCGAACATTTTATAGTTAAGCGGATACCCAAGCAGCTCCAGTTCGGTATAAGCATTTTCGAGCTCCGAATCTGCCAGCTCAGGCAATTGGTAAGTTTTATAACTGAGTTTAAAAAGTTCGGCAGCATTTACTTTCTTTTGTTTAAAGCCGAGGTAATTGTGCACATCCCAAAGCAGGGTTTTGCGGTCTTTACCGGTAAAGCGCAGGCAGCCCAGGCGAATTAAAACAATGACCTGCTCTAATGAAATATTGGTCCGCTTTACAAAATCTTCCAGATCGAGGTAAGTCCCATTGGCGCTGCGTTCGGCGGGGATAATTTTTATATTTTTTTCCTCCAGGCCCTGCACCCCGATAAACCCCAGATAGGCATCTTCACCCTGTATATTCACCACTTCATCGCTGTGGTTTACGCAGGGTAAATGCACCCGGGCACCGGTTTTCTGTAATTCGTTAACGTATACCCAGCGACTGTAAAACCCACCGTAATTGTTGAGCACGGCCACCATAAACTCCATAGGGTAATAGGTTTTAAGGTACAGGCTCTGGTAGCTCTCTACAGCAAAGGAAGCAGAGTGGGCTTTTGAAAAGCTGTAACCGGCAAAGGATGAAATCTGCCGCCAGACTTCGGTAATCAGTTCTTCTGAATGGCCTTCCTTTCGTGCTGAAGCAAAAAATTTATTTACTAACTCATCAAAAGCCAATTTAGACCGATATTTACCGCTCATGGCCTTACGGAGTACATCGGCATCGGCCAGATCTAGACCTGCAAAATAATGGCAAACTTTAATTACGTCTTCCTGATACACCATTACGCCATAGGTTTCGCTCAAGCGCTCCTTCATTACCTCGCAGAGATAAACCACTTTATCAGGTGCATGGTAACGCTCGATGTACGATTTCATCATACCGGAACTGGCCACCCCGGGGCGGATAATGGAACTGGCAGCCACCAGGGTGAGGTAATTATCGCATTTTAATTTTTTAAGCAGCTGCCGCATAGCAGGCGATTCGATATAGAAACAGCCTATGGGTTGACCTTCCTTTAAAATCCTGTTCAATTCTGCGTCATGCTTAAAAACCGGAAAATTGTGTATATCAATTGGCTTCCCTTTGTTTTTTTGAATCAGTTGTACCGCTTCGCGGATGTGGCCAATCCCCCTTTGGCTCAGAATATCGAATTTTTCGTACCCGATTGCTTCGGCTTCGTACATATCCCACTGTACGGTAGGGAAACCTTTTGGTGGCATATCCAGTGCAGTGTAATAAGTAATGGGTTCTTCTGAAATCAAAATGCCTCCGGCATGGATAGAACGCTGGTTGGGCATACTTTTCATGTAACGGTGTACGGCCAGCAGCTTTTGGTAAGTGCTGTTTTTCTGGTTTTCCTTTTCTTTGGTTGGGTCGGTAAAACTGTCGATTTCTTCTTTGGGCAAGCCCATTACCTTACCTATTTCGCGGATAATGGCACGGTCTTTAAAAGTGCTCATGGTGCCCAGGAAAGCGACATGCCATTCGGGGTAACGTTCAAAAATATAGCGCTGGATGGTTTCGCGTTCGTCCCACGAAAAATCGATATCAAAATCAGGCGGACTGGTTCGTTTCTCGTGCAAAAACCTTTCAAAATATAAATCGAGATCAATAGGATCTACATCGGTAATGCGCAGGCAGTAAGCCACAATGCTATTAGCCCCCGAACCACGGCCAACATGGTAAAAGCCACACCTATTCATGGCATAACGTACAATATCAAAAGTGATTAGAAAATAGGCACAGAAGTTCTTAAGTTCAATGATTCGCAACTCTTTTTCTAAACGCGCCATGGCTTCCTTATTTTTTTCGCCATAACGGTATTTAAGTCCTACTGTCGCCAACCTTCGCAGCATTTTTTTATCGCCTTCCAAGCCTGTTTTAGTATAGTAAAACTTATTTTTAGATGAAGGCACGGGGGTATTTTCGAAATATATGCTCAAATCGCAACTATCCAATAATTGCTGTGTGTTTTGAACAATGAAAGGATACTGCTCAAACTGCTGCGTGAGCTCGGCTTCGGGAATCAGGAATTCATCGGGTTCGCATTTCTGCTCACCAGGTACTTTACTGAGCAATGTATTCAGCTCAATGGCCCTGAAATATTCGTGCAGGCGGTACGTAACTTTGTTGCTTACCGTAACAGGATGCCAGACCAGCAGTTTTTCTTTTTGCTTTAAAAGCGGATGTTTGTACAATAAATTAAGCTGTTTACCCCGAATGCCAACAAACTCATTTTCTTTGAGCTCGCGGTTAAAAGACTTATGAAAAGGATAAATGAGGTATACATTTTCCATTTCGGGCGGGTTTTCGGGCAGGACAATATTGTTGATGTTGTGGTAGCTTAAAAACTCATTCAGCTCGCGCATACCTTCCCTATTGCGGGCAATACCTACATACAGCAACCTGCTACCATTTCTGAACTCAATGCCGGCTACAGGCTTAATCCGGTAGGGAATATTGCCTTTGTGTATATCATCGGCCGTTTTGGCGATGCCCTGTTTGTAACACTCGCGGATAAACTCTACAGCTCCGGTTGAATTATTGATATCGGTAAGCACCATCTGGTGGATACCCAAACTCCGCGCAGTGGCAATGAGTTGCCCGATACTTTCCGTACCATATTTTAGGCTATAAGAAGAATGGACATTTAAAAACATCAGTCGTAAGATTTAGTTCCAATTGTTCCTTTTTCGCTCATAAAACTCCTGATTTTTGAACGTTTTCTTACTTCCGGCTCTTTTTCTTCTTCACCATCGCTGGTATTTTCGATTAATACTTTCTTTTTGCGGGGATTATATTTGATCACCTTCCCTTTTTCATCGCGGGGTGGCTGGGTAACAATACAGGCTTTTACCACCGCCTCTGCCCCATAACTGTTGCGTACCTTATCCATAGCCTGATACAGGCTGTATTCTTCTTCGGCAATGTTGTATAAGCCCATCTGTTCGTAACCGCTTACCAAATGCGACAGCTTTACGCCCACCAAACGCAGCAACATTCTTTTGGCATAAACTTTTTCGAAAAGACTATGGGCTTTACTGATCAGGAAAGAATCGAGCGAAGTGTAAGGGATTCTTTCCTGCTGGGTAACGGTTTCGAAATTGGTATAACGTACGGTTACGGTAATGCAGGCCGTTAGTTTTTTCTGGTTGCGCAGCTGAAAGGTTAAGCCGGTTACCATGCCAGTGATAATGGCCTTTAATTTGGCCATATCCATGGTATCGCTTTCGAAGGTAGCCTGTGTACCAATTGATTTTCTTTCGCGGTAAGGTACTACAGGAGCCAGATCGATGCCATTTGCCTTTTGCCACAAACTCAGTCCGTGTTGACCCAGTATTTTAAACATGAGCTGTTGCGGAATTTGTGTAAGGGTAAGAATTTGACGCACGCCCATTTCGCTCAGTTTTTTATAGGTGGCATGACCTATACCCGGAATTTTATGAATAGCAAGCGGATCGAGAAAAGGCCTTAGTTCAGGAAAAGTAACTTGTCGCTCGCCAGCCGGTTTGGATTCGTTAGTGGCAATTTTAGCCACCGTTTTATTGATCGATAAACCAAAGGAAATGGGCAAACTCATTTCTTTAATAATGGTTTGCCTGAGCTCGGAAGCAAATTTCATACAGCCAAAAAAGCGGTCCATCCCTGTCATATCGATATAATGCTCATCGATACTGGCTTTTTCAAAAAGCGGAACTTTATCGGCAATGATTTCGGTAATCTCGTGCGAGGCCTGCGAGTACTCTTCCATATCGCCCCTTAAAAAAATGGCCTGCGGACAAAGGAGTTTCGCCGTTCGGCCGGGCATTGCGGAGTGGACACCATATTTCCGGGCTTCATAACTGCATGAAGCTACTACACCCCTATCGCCGCCACCGCCAATAATGACGGGTTTGCCTAATAGTTTGGGATTTTTTCTGATTTCTACCGACACAAAAAATGCATCTTGATCCATATGAATAATCTGCCTTTCTTTTTCCATTACTGCCAATTGGGATGATTGAAATCAAAATTACTAATATTTTTAGTTTTAATAAAAATAAAGCGTGATTTGTTTTAAACAAAATACTAACATTTTTAGCCAAACCATAAACCTCGCAGGTTTTAAAAACCTGCGAGGTTTATGGTTTAAGGATGGTCTGTGGAGACACAGACCATGGAAAATTATGAAACAACACCTGGTGATATGCAGCATCAGATGGGTAGATGGGATATTGATTAGCAGCTATATTTCCGTTTAAAAATAGACATACCTATGAAGATCATAGCAGGGATATGTTTTTAGAATACCCTTGGGCTCATTACTCTGATATTAGGTTTGATGAATGAGTAAGATAAAGAAATTTCGTGCGTACCACTGCTGTAACCCTGTAGCGGGCCGATAGAAAAGTCGTAACCATAACCGATCCTGATTTTCTCTGATGGAAAAAGCTGTATCGCAGCAACTGCTGAGTTACGCGGGGTAAGGTCGCGCTGCAGATAACTTTTATTATAGAGTTTCACTCCTGTACGGTACGAGCCGCCCACCCAAAGAAAATCTTTGATCATCAAAAAGGCATTTACATCCAGGCTGGTTGGGCCTCCGCGGTCGTCTTTCAACAGAAAGGAAGGTTTGATCTGGAAGTTTTCGGAAAGTGGGAACAAAGCGCCTGCAGTTAAATAATAATGCGGTTTGGGTTGAGGGATAAAGGCATAACGGTCGATATTGATGTAGGTGGCAATGAGGTTATCGACCGAAAAACCGGCATAATATTGATCGTTGGCGAAATATATTCCTGCCCTCGCGTCGGGCACGATGGTAGTTTGCACGCCTACAGGTTGGTTAGGTTCGGGATTATTGGGATTCAGCATTGAACCATCGATACCCAGCTGTACCATACCCACGCCTAAGCCCAGGGCCAGGCGCGAGCTGCCATCATCATTCATCCGGATGCGGTAAGCGTAGTTGCCATAAATACTCAGGTTGGTTTGTGCACCTAACTTATCGCTGGCCACCTGAAGTGCCAAACCTACATTACCGCTGTTGGCAATAGCATCGACCGCCAGCGACATACTCCGTGGGGCGCCGGTAATACCCGTCCACTGGCTCCGGTAAAAGCTGTGCACATTCAGCACTTCTTTATAGCCCGCATAGGCCGGATTGATATAGATGCCGTTGAACATATATTGGCTGTATTGGGCATCCTGCTGCGCAAATACAAGCTGCGAAAGCAATAGCAACCAACCTGCTATAAGTACTCTTAATTTCTTCATCATCTTGATATCTTAAAGCCCTTATCTTACTTTTTAAATGCCCTGATCAATGTAATGTACCCTTTGTATACTTCAAACGCATTAGTGTTTGCTTTTTTAACGCGAAGTAAGTAATAGTAGGTACCCTCATTCAATCCCTCGCCTGTCCAGTTATTCTGGTAGCCTTTGGCGCGGAACACTTCATTACCCCAACGGTTTACAATGGTAAGTTCGTTGGCCTGATACTGGTTAAGCCCAATGATCTCGAAGGTATCGTTATTACCATCGCCATTTGGCGTAAACAGATTAGGAATGGTAAGACCAGCGAAGTTAGCGGTTAAGCTTACGGCAGCTACGTTGGTATAATATCCAAAAGCATCTTTTACGCGGTAGCTAAAGGTATCATCGCCAGTGTAGCCCGGATCAGGCGTGTAGGTTATGCTACCATTAGCATTTACTGTTACTTTACCATGTTTAGGCTGAATCATAATTTCTACGGTTAACTGATCGAGGGTAGAATTTCCCGGATCATCGTTAGCCAGTACATTAATGGTTACAGGTTTATTGGCAACTGTTCCACCTGCATCATCAACGGCCCTTGGCGATTTAGGCACCGTAATCACCGTTGCATTGTTGTTGGCGTTAGATGTACCAGAAATATCCGAAACATTTGCACCACCAACCGTTTTGGCGTTTACACTTGCCGTGTTGGTTACCGTACCTAAATCCTTATCAGCCTGGGTTAAGGTATAAATTTCAACATCGGTGATAGTTGCATCAGGAGCAAGTCCGCCGCTTACCGCAATTACCTTATTGTTTAAACCAAGTTTAGCATCGGTTAAAGTAATGGTATTTAAGGTAACTGTACCGGTGTTTTTAATGGTAAAGGTATAAGTAACCTTATTACCACTAAAGGTTGCGGTTTTAATCAATGCGATTGTGCCGACATTCTGAAGTACGGTAACGGTTGGTGTATCGTTATTTTCGGCCGTTCCGGATAAATCTTTCACGGTAACATTTGAAGGGGTTTGCCCCGTTATGGTTGCCGTATTGGTAACGCTGCCCGCATCCTTATCGGCCTGGGTTAATTGATACACAAAGCTATCGGTTACAGTTGCACCCGGAACCAATGTACCAGGAATCACCTGGTTTAATCCTAATTTGGCATCGGTTAAAGTGACGATATGCAAGGTTACATTTCCGGTATTTTTTACACTGAAGTTATAGGCAATGCTATTACCATCGCTGCTTAAGGTGCCTGTTTTAACCAAAGTAATGGTTGATGCCGGTTCAATTACCGTTACTGTTGCATCATCAACAGCCGGCGTATTCGGATCATCAGATTTTGGTTTATTTAAAGTACCACCATTTGGCGTCTGTGAACTTGCCGATGCCTGATTAGTAAACGAACCAGCATTTACTTCAGTTAAAGTAACTGTATGTTTAGCAATTACCGTTACGCTCGAGCCCGGTAATAAGGTTGTAATGCTGGCTGGCGTAATTGAACCTGCATCGGCACCCGCATCACTAACCACAACATTGCTTAGGCTTACATTACCGGTATTGGTTACCACAATGTTGTAGTTGATTACATCACCGGCTTTGTTTACGGTATTGGTGGCTACTTTGGTCAAACTCATGGCTGGTGCAGCCACCAACGTTATCGTTACCGGAATAGTTAACGTAGTTAGCCCCCCTTTGCCGTCGCTAACGGTTACGGTGAAAGTATCGCTACCAACATAACCCGCTGATGGCGTATAAGTGTAGGTACCATCAGAATTAACCACTACTGTACCATGTACCGGTGGTGTACTTACTGTAAAGGTAAGCGGATCGCCATCTACATCGGTCGCGGTAATGGTGCCGTTAACCGGCGTATTTTGTGGCGTAGTAATGGCAGGCGCTGTAGCAACCGGTGCATCGTTAACCGGATTTACCGTTACTGAAATACTTACCCTGGTGGTGCCGCCTTTACCATCACTTACGCTTACCGTAAAACTATCGGTTCCGCTATAGTTTGGATCTGGTGTGTAAGTATAGGTGCCATCTGCATTAAGCACTACCTTACCATGTACCGGTGCCGTGCCAACCGCAAAGGTAAGCGGATCGCCCTCTGCATCGCCCGCGGCAATGGTGCCATTAACGACAGTATCTTCATTAGTACTAATGGCAGGCGAATTAACCTCTGGCGAGTGGTTATCGCTGATGTTAACCGTAGCAGGTGTTGTATTGGCCATGATTAAGGCATTGTTAGTTGCTGCATTCATCGTTAAGATTACCGTTTCATCCCCTTCGTTAAGGTTATCATCAAGTACAGGAACCGCGACTGTTACAGTAGTTTGTCCTGCAGGGATGGTTGCAGTGTTACCTATTGAGGCATAATCGGTTCCACTGGTTGCAGATCCGGACACGGTATAAGTAATTTTGGTATCTGTAGTGGATACATGGCTTAGCATAAAGGTAAACAGGCCAGGTGTTGATGGTTCAGCACCATCGGCTGTTGCCACAACGGTTACAATAGCCTGTGTATTATCCGTAATATTTATGATAGTCGGCATATTGCTAATGCTTACCAATGGATTACCCGAAGTTACCAATGTAGCCACAACGGTTTCAGTACCTTCAACAATAGCATCGGCCAATACCGGAATGGTAATGCTTGCTGTTGTTGTGCCTGCCGGAATTACAATGGTTTTATTTACAGCACTGTAATCGGCATTTTCTGTTGCAGTACCAGTTAAGGCAAAGGTTAAAGCAGTTGATGTAGCGGATGGATTGGTTAAAGTAATATTAAATGTTCCATTGATTAAACCATTTTCATTCGCATTGGCACCTGCAGTAATGCTCACCGCAGCATGATCATTATCAGCGATGGTCACTGTTGCCGGATTGGTACCAATAGCTACATCTGCCCCTGTTACATTACTCAAACCTACAGTAAATGATTCTGAATTTTCGATCAGGTGATCATCGATAATCGGGATTATTACTTTAAGGGTAGTGCCAGCAGCCGAATTTGCAGGAAAGGTTAATGTTCCGCTGGTTGCAGTATAATCCAATCCTGAAAGTGCTGTACCGTTTGCGGTTGCATAATCGACAGTAAAGCTATTCTGGACTGCTATATTCAGTACTACCGATAAAGTAACTGTACCTACAGCTTCGCTAACGCTTGCTTCACTGATAGATATGCTTACGTTAGCTGTATTGGCATCTAATAAATTGATGCTGGCCGCAGTCCCGTTAACACTGATGGCCGGATTATCAGAAGTACCTAAGGTAGCTACAACCGTTTCAATGCTCTCGGCCACTGCATCAACAATAACCGGAATGGTAATCGTACCTGTTGTTTGCCCGGCCGGGATGGTGATTGTTTTGGTTACGATGCTGTAATCTGTTCCTTCGGTTGCACTACCTGCTAAAGTGTAGGTTAGCTGCGTATCGGTTGCCGATGGGTTACTCAGGGTTACCGTGAATGTTCCGTTAACCGGTCCGCTTTCGTTACCGTTTACTCCAGGGGTATTACTTGCCACCGCAGTATCGTTATCGGTAATGCTCAGCGTTGCAGTCGAGGTTCCGATAGTCACCAGTCCACCAATTACATTACTTAAACTAGCACTAAAGGTTTCGGCTGGTTCAACAACATGATCATCAATAACCGGCACGGAGAATGTTAAAGTTGTACCTGCTGATGAGTTGGCCGGGAATATTAATGTTCCTGCGGCTGCAGTATAATCTAAACCTGCGGTGGCCGTGCCGTTTGTGGTATTGTAATCAACGCTAAACGAATTTTGCACTGCAGTATTTAAAGTAACGGTAAAGGTTGCCGCTCCGGCTGCTTCGTTTATAACCGGCGGAGCAGTGATACTTACTGATGCAGTATTGTTATCGAAAATATTAATGCTGGCAGGCGTATTGTTTATACTCACCAACGGATTGTTTGAAGTCGCTAGAGTTAGTATTACGGTTTCTGTTCCCTCTACAACAGCATCGGTTAACACCGGAATAGTAATGGTTACAGTGGTTGCGCCTGCCGGGATGATCACGGTTTTAACCACCGGCGAGTAGTCGCTTCCCTCAACAGCTATTCCACCTGCCGTATAAGTTAGCTGTGTATCGGTAGCTGATGCTTTACTTAAGGTAATGGTAAAGGTTCCATCCACAGGACCATTCTCGTTGCCCGATGCTCCAGGTGTTAAACTCGCAACGGCCGTATCATTATCGGTAATATTAACGGTAGCTGGTGTTGTACTTGCTGTAATCGCTGCATTGTTTGTTGCAGCATTCAGGGTTAAGATAACGGTTTCCATTCCTTCTACCTGTTCGTCGTTTAATACCGGCACGCTTACTGTTGCTGTGGCTTGTCCGGCAGGAATGGTTACCGTTGTAGCCATTGCGGTATAATCTGCTCCACTGGTTGCAGTTCCGCTAACTGCATAGCTAATTTGCGTATCGGTGGTTGATACATTACTCAAGGTGAAGGTAAACTGGCCGGCAGTAGCTGGCTCTGCCCCATTCCCTGTTGCAGATACGGTTGCTATTGCTTTAGTATCATCAATAATATTAATGCTAGCTGGTGTATTACTTAAACTTACCAAAGGATTGGTTGTGCCGGTTAAGGTAACAACAGCGGTTTCTGTTTCTTCTACCAGGTGATCGGCCAATGTTTGAGTACTGATGAGAGCGTTAGTTTGTCCGGCTGGAATGGTAATGGTTTTGCTTACCAGTGTTGTATAATCACTTCCCTCCGTTGCTGTACCACCGATGGTATAACTAATGGTTGTTGGCTGTGATGAAGGATTGCTTAATGTTAGTACAAAAGTTCCGTTAACAGGACCATTTTCAGCTCCGTTTCTTCCTGCAGCTATGCTTGCTATAGCTGTATCATCGTCGGTAATATCTACTGTAGCTGGTGTTGTAACTGCTGTAATTGCGGCATTATTTGTTGTAGCCTGCATGGTTAAAATAACCGTTTCGGTTCCTTCTGCAATATTGTTATTTATTACCGGCACCATTACTGTTGCGGAGGTTTGGCCGGCAGGAATAATTACCGTTGTACCAATTGCAGTGTAATCGGTTCCGCTTGTTGCCGTTCCACCAACTGCATAAGTAATTTTGGTATCGGTAGTCGACACATCACTTAGGGTAAATGTAAACAGGCCTGAGGTTGCTGGCTCAGTTCCGTTGTTTGTTGCTGCTACCCTTACTGTTGCTGTACTGTTATCAGCAATAGTAAGGCTGGCCGGAGTACTATTTATACTTACTAATGCATTTGTACTATTGATTAAGGTAGCTATAACAGTTTCCGTTCCTTCTACCACGTTATCAGCCATTACCGGAATATTAATACTGCCTGTAAGTTGTCCGGCAGGAATGGTGATCGTTTTCGTAGCTATAGTGGTGTAATCGCTACCTTCTGTTGCAGTACCGCCTAACGTGTAGGTTATGGTAGTTGGCACCGACGACGGATTGCTTAGTGTAACGGTAAAAGTACCTGCTATAGGTCCGTTTTCATTTCCAGGTGTTGCAGCAGTGATTGTGGCTATGGCCGTATCATTATCGGTAATATTTACGGTTGCCGGTATGGTGCTGGCTGTAATAGCAGCGTTATTGGTTGCTGCTACCATCGTTAAAGTTACTGTTTCTGTTTCTTCGGCAATATTATCGTTTAATACAGGTACGGTTAATGTGGCCGTAGTTTGTCCTGCAGGAATGGTTAGCGTAGTGCCCATTGCGGTAAAATCTAAACCGCTTACGGCCGTTCCGCTTAAATTATAGGTAATTTGTGTGTCGGTTGTAGCCGGATGATCCATCGTAAATGTGAATAAACCATGCTTTGTGGGTTCAGCTCCATCGTTGGTTGCCACTACGTTTACTGTAGCTACGGTATTATCGGCAATATTAATCGTGGCCGGTGTATTGTTTACAGTTACCAACTGATTGCCGGAAGCAGTTAAAGTTGCTATGACCGTTTCGGTACCTTCTACCAAATTATCGGATAATACTGGAATAATAATGGTTCCTGTGGTTTCTCCCGCCGGAATGATTATTACTTTGGCTACAGTCGATGTATAATCACTGCCATCAACAGCCATACCAGCTAAAGTATAAGAAAGCTGTGTATCAATTGATGATGGATGGCTTAAGGTTACCGTAAAGATTCCATTTGCAGGGCCATTTTCGCTTCCTGATGCACCAGCTGTAATGGTTGCTACAGAAACATCATTATCGATAATGGTGGCTGTTGCAGTGGCATTACTGATTAATACCGCATCTCCGGTAATATTACTTAATTCGGCGCTGAAAGTCTCATCCTGTTCGGCAATATTATCGTCGTTAAGCGCAACTGTAAAGCTTAAAACAGTACCGGCTGGAGCATTTGCCGGAAAATTTAACGTTCCGGAGGTTGCAGTGTAATCCAATCCGGATGTAGCAGTTCCGCTTGTCGTTGCAAAATCAACACTGAAAGCATTTTGAACAGCATTATTCAGGGTTACCAAGAATGTTGCAGTTCCATCTGCTTCATTTACCGATGATGCGGTAGAGATACTTACACTGGCAGTATTGGCATCCAGAATGTTAAGCGTGGCCGGAGTGGTACTGATGCTTACCGATGGATTGCTTGTTGAGGTTAAAGTAGCAATAACCGTTTCGATATTTTCGGTAATCTCGTCGGTTAACACCGGAATGGTAATGGTTCCTTTTGTTTGACCTGCCGGAATGGTGATGGTTTTGGTCACGATGGCTGCGTAATCGATATCTTCTGTAGCAGTGCCCCCCAACGTATAAGTAAGCTGGGTATCTGTTGATGAAGGTTTACTCAATGTAACCATGAATGTTCCGTTTACCGGTCCGGTTTCATCACCATTTATACCCAAGCTTATAGTAGCCTCCGAAATATCATTATCGGTAATGGTTACCGTTGCCGAACTATCTGCTATGGTTACCAGTCCACCGGTTACATTAGCAATGGTACCATTAAAGGTTTCATCTGGCTCAACCAGGTTATCGTCATTTATCGGAACCGAGAAGGTTAATGTTGTACCCGCAGCAGATCCGGCCGCGAAAGTCAATGTTCCGCTGGTAGGGGCATAATCTGAACCTGCACCTGCTGTTCCATTTGCGGTTGTATAATCAACGGTGAAAGCATTTTGTACGGCATCGCTTAAGGTTACGGTAAAAGTTGCTGTTCCGTCGGTCTCGTTTATACTAACCGGTGAAGCCGAAATGCTGACTGTTGCTGTATTATTATCGAGAATATTGATAGTAGCGGGAATATTGTTGATGTCTACCAATTGGTTATCTGATGTAGCCAGGCTCGCAATTACGGTTTCTGTACCTTCAAGCACAGCATCGGTTAATACAGGAATGGTAATGGTTCCACTGGTTTGACCGGCAGCAATGGTAATGGTTTTGGTTACCATAGTGCTGTAGTCACTTCCTTCGGTTGCCGAACCACTTAAGGTATAAGTAATGGTGGTAGCCTGGGCAGCTGGATTACTTAAAGTTACAGTAAAGGTACCGTTTACCGGCCCGTTTTCGTTGCCTGTGGTGCCAGCTGTAATGGTGGCTACAGCGGTATCGTTATCGCTAATATTAACCGTTGCCGGTGTTGTACCGGCAGTAACAGCTGAATTGCTTGTAGCGGCTGTCAGGGTTAAAACTACCGTTTCATTGCCTTCGGCAGTATTATCATCCAATACCGGCACGGTAACAGTTGCAGTGGTTTGTCCGGCCGGGATGGTCACTGTTGTGCCCATGCTGGTGTAATCTGCTCCACTGGTTGCCGTTCCGGTAACTGAATAAGTAAGCTGAATATCTGTTGTAGCTATGTTACTCAAGGTAAAAGTAAAGGTACCCGGAGTAGTTGCCTCGGCCCCATTAGCTGTTGCAGCTACATTTACTGTGGCGGTGGTATTATCGCTAATATTGAGGCTTGCCGGCGTGTTGCTTACGGTTATAGCAGGGTTGCTGGTACCCGTTAATGTGGCTATTACGGTTTCGGCACCTTCAATTATTGCATCGGTTAACACCGGAATAGTAATGATTGCTGTAGTTTGACCCGCTGGTATGGTAATGGTTTTAGTTACGATTGTAGCGTAATCGCTTCCTTCAGTAGCCGTACCGCCTAAGGTAAAGCTCAGCTGCGTATCCGTTGCCGATGGATGGCTTAAGGTAACCGTGTATGTGCCGTTCACCGGACCTTTTTCATTACCTGGTGTACCCGGAGTAATGGTGGCGATCGCTGTATCGTTATCGATAATGGTCGCGGTAGCCGTGCTGGTTGCAATGGTTACCAAACCACCCGTTACATTGCTGATTGTGGCGATAAAAGTTTCGGCCGGTTCAACAAGATTATCGTTGATAACCGGAACGGTAAAGGTTAGCGTTGCCCCGGCTAAAGATCCGGCAGGGAAGTTTAATGTTCCATTGGTAACAGTGTAATCGTTACCAGAGGTAGCCGTTCCATTGGCCGTTGCATAATCGACACTAAAGCCTGCCTGTACCGCATTGTTTAAGGTTACCGTAAAGGTTGCTGTACCTGCCGCTTCATCAACACTGGCAGGTGTGGCAGAAATGCTCACTGCTGACGCATCATTATCATTAATGGTTCCTATTCCTTCAGCCTGGGTGATGGTAAGCGGAGCATCAGCACCACTTAATGTCACTTTGAAACTTTCGGCATTTTCGGTAACGTTATCGTCTCTGATCGGGATCAGAATCGTTTGTGTTGCGCCAGATACCGATCCGGCAGGAAAAGTAACCACACCCGTTTTCGCAATATAATCGGTAGCAGAAATGGCTGTGTTATCTGCCGTATTGTAATTAATCGAAACAGCATCCTGAACATTACCGGTTAAAGTAACTGTGAAAACCATATTACCGGCACTTTCGGTAGCAGAAGTATTGGCAATCGCCACGCTGGCCGCATCATCATCGGTTATGGTTGCGGTTCCGGTTGCACCGGCAGCAGGAATGGTTACAGTTGATCCTCCGCTTATGCTGTTCAACGTTAGTGTAAAGGTTTCGGCAAGCTCGGCAATATTATCGTTAATTAACTGGATGTTAATGGTTTGCGTTGCGCCACTAAGCGAACCTGCCGGAAATGTTACGCTACCAGTTGTGGCGGTGTAATCGGTGCCGGCCAATGCCGATCCGTTTGCAGTAGCGTAATTTACGGTAAATGAATTCTGAACATTACCGGTTAAAGTTACTGTGAAAGTAGCATTGGTACCATTCTCCGTTACCGAAACGTTGCCTACCGCTACTGTTGCATTATCATTATCGCTGATATTTACGGTTGCAGCAGTGGTACTTGCCGTAATGGCGGGATTGCTGGTGGCAGCTACCATGGTTAGGATAACAGTTTCAGCTGGCTCGACAAAAGTATCATCGAGTACAAGTACTGGTAGGGTTATACTGGTTTGTCCGGCCGGAATAGTCGCCGTTGTACCCAAGGCACTGTAATCTGTTCCGCTGGTTGCAGTTCCCGTTAGGACGTAAGTAATCTGCGTATCGGTTGTAGCTACGTTACTCAAAGTAAAGGTAAATAAGCCTTGCGTACCTGGCTCAGCCCCATCATTTGTAGCCGTAACGGTTATGCTTGCCGTGGTATTATCGATTATAATAATGGTTGCTGTTCCATCAGCCGGACTTGGTGCAACTGTTACCAGTGCACTGTTTGTAGCCACAATTGTAGCCACTACAGTTTCCGGCCCTTCAACTATTGCATCGGGTTTAACCGGAATAGCAATGCCTGTAGTGGTTTCTCCTGCAGGAATGATAATTGTTTGAACTGCAATGTTGTCGTAATCGGCACCTTCAGTTGCTGTTCCGCCTAAGGTGTAGGTAATTTGTGTATCCGTTGATGATGGATTACTTAATTTAACGGTAAACGTTCCGTTTACAGGTCCGCTTTCATTTCCGTTCGTACCTGCAATTACCGATACAGTTGCAGCATCGTTATCGGTAATAGTTGCGGTTGCAGTCGCATTACTAATTACCACTACCCCGCCAGTAATGTCGCTTAATGTAGCTGTAAAATTTTCTGAAATCTCGGCAATGTTATCGTTATTGATCGGAACGGTAAAGCTTAATACGGTTCCTGCAGCCGCATTGGCAGGGAAGTTTAATGTTCCGCTGGCTGCAGTATAATCAAGGCCTGCATTTGCAGTTCCATCAGCCGTGCTGTAATTTACACTAAATGCATTTTGAACCGCATTTTTTAAAGTTACGGTAAAGGTTGCTGTCCCAGCCGATTCGTTAATGACGGGTGTTGTGGCAATACTTATACTGGCGGTATTGGCATCAATAACATTGATGCTCGCCGGAGCCGTATTCACCGTTGCTGCACTGTTTGAGGTAAGCAAAGTTGCAATTACATTTTCGGTACTTTCTGTAAGTGCATCGGCCTGAACATTAATGGTAATGTTACCCGAAGTTTGTCCTGCCGGAATGGTAATGGTTTTATTGGCAATTGTACCATAATCACTTCCCTCAGTTGCCGTACCACTTAAGGTATAGGTAATTTGGGTGTCGGCTGAAACAGGATTGCTTAAAGTAACGGTAAAGGTTCCATTTATCGGTCCGGTTTCGTTACCGTTAATACCAGCCGCAATGCTGGCCACAGCCGCATCATTATCCGCTATGGTAACCGTTGCACTTGCCGTTGCAATGCTTACCAAACCACTGGTAATGCCGGTTAAAGTTCCGTTAAAGGTTTCGGATGGTTCAACAAGGTTATCGTTATTTACAGGCACGTTAAAGGTTAAGGTAGTACCTGCAACGGCATTGGCAGGAAAGTTTAACGTTCCGCTGGTTGCTGTAAAATCGAGGCTTGCCACTGCTGTTCCGTTTGTAGTAGCATAGGTAACATCGAATGCATTTTGAACTGCATTGTTCAATGTTACGGCAAAAGTAGCTATTCCATCATCCTCATTTATACTGGTTGGTGTAGCCGAAATACTCACTGTAGCCGTATTATTATCGAGAATATTTATGCTGGCCGTTTTATCGGCAGGTACTGTAGTGATATTAACCAAAGCGCTATTGGTAGATAGCAGGTTCATCACCACAGTTTCTGTTCCTTCAACCAGGGCATCAACATTAACCGGAATGGTAACGTTTGCTGAGGTTTGACCGGCCGGAATGGTAATGGTCTTTGTTGTAATGGTACTGTAATCGGTACCTTCTGTGGCGGTACCACTTAATGAATAGGTAACCTGGGTATCGGTAGCCGAGGGATTACTTAAATTAACCGTAAAGGTTCCATTTACCGGTCCATTTTCGTTGCCGGTATTTCCTGCTGTAATACTTGCCACCGAAACGTCGTTATCGGTAATCGTTGCAGTAGCGGTATTGGCAGCAATGGTAACCAAACCACTGGTCGGATTACTTAATACAACAGAAAAGGTTTCATTTGCTTCTACTATATTATCATTAACAATTGAAACAGTGAAGGTCTGGATAGCCCCTGCTGCCGATCCGGCGGGAAAGGTTAAGGTACCGTTTTTGGCTATATAGTCCAGCCCGGCTATTGCTGTACCGTTTGCAGTGGCATAATCTACCGTAAAGGCATTTTGAATTGCATTGCTTAAAGTAACCGTAAAAGTGGCTGTTCCCGCAGCTTCATCGTAACTACCTGGTGTGGCCGCGATACTTAGTGTTGCAGGATCGTTATCGGTAATGGTAGCGGTACCTGTTGCGGTAGCAATGGTGGCCAGTCCGGTTATCCCCGAAAGCGTGGCCGTAAATGTTTCGCTGGTTTCGGTTACATTATCATTAATAACCGGTACTGTAAAGGTTTGTGTTGCACCGTTCAGCGATCCTGCCGGAAATGTAACGGTTCCTGAAGTAGCGGTATAATCGCCGGGCTGAACTGCTGTGCCATTGGCTGTAGCATAGTTAACGGTAAAGCTGTTTTGTACATTGCCACTTAGGGTTACCGTAAAAGTAGCCAAAGCACCTGCTACGTTTTCGGCAACAGTAATATTGGCTATAGCAACCGAGGCATTATCATTATCTGTAATGGCAGTAACAATATTTGCATTTGCTAAAGATGCAGGACCGGTAATGTTCCCAATAGAAACCGTGTAATCTTCTATATTTTCGAGCAGATTATCATCCACAATGGTAACCGGAAAAGTAATGGTGCCACTTGGCGCACCAACTACCGATCCTGCCGGAAATGTAAGGGTAGTTGCTGTAAAATTATAATCAGCAGAATTTGTAGTGTTGGGTACAAGGCCTGTTGTTACCGTTACCGGCGCTCCCAGCGTTGTTCCGGGAGTACCACTGAGCGTAACGGTATAGTTTACCGTTCCTGCATTTTCATTTACCATTGCCGGCCCCGAAAGCACAACAGTGGGATAGATGGTTACATTAACGGTAACAGGATCGCTCACAACCCCATCGGCCGTAGTTAAGGTGTAGGTATAACTATCTGTACCTGTATAATCAGCATTTGGTGTGTAGGTCACTTTTCCTGTAGCATCTACAGCTGTTGTACCATGTGCTGCCGTTCCGGCCAACACTGTTGTATTGGCTGCTGATGCGCCATCGTTGGCCCTAACATCAGTGGTTACAGGGGTATTGATAAACGTATTAACATTATCAGGAAGTCCGGTAGGTTTAACCGTAATCACAAAAGTTTGTGCTGCGCTTTGAGCTATGCCTCCATTTGCAGTACCTCCATTATCCTGTAACACGACAGTTATGGTAACCTTTCCGGCAAAGTTGGCAACTGGTGTATAATTTAAATCACCAGTAGCACTGATGGCAGGCTGTACGGTAAAGGAGGTATTGCTATTGTTGGTAACTACAAAATTTACACGCTGTGCAGCCATTTCGTCTGCGGGTCCGGCGGCAATAGCCGTAGCCCAGTTATTAATTGTTTGCGCTCCGGCCCCGGCATTGATAACCTGATCTGCACCCTTTGTAAAAGATGGGGCATCGTTTACCGGAATGATCGTGATATTAACATTTTTACCGGAAATGGCATAATCTGTTCCATCATACCCGTTCCAGTTAAAGCTGGATGAACCATTAAAATCGGCAACAGGTTCAAAAGTAATCTTATCCAGATCAGTGCTGTTAATTTCCTGACCGGCAATAATATTGATACCATTTAATTTAAGCAAACCATTGGCTGGTAGGTTCAGGATCTTGATTTTACTTAATGTGCTATTTTCTACATCGGTGAAATGGCTGGTAAAATCATCCTGGGTAAAAGTAAGCCCCATATCTTCTATTCCGGATTTGGCGATATCGCTAATTACAGGCGGATCGTTAACCGGACTAACCGAAATATTGACTGTAGCTACTGCCGAATATGAAGTACCATCGCTTCCGGCCCAGTTAAAGCTTACATTTCCATTAAAATTGGCTGCCGGTGCAAAAACCAGGTTCGGAATATCCGAAGCCAGTATTTCCTGACCTGTTGTAATGGCCGAGCCATTGAGGAGTAAAGTTCCCTGTGTATTTGAAGGAAGGTTGGATAGCTGGATTTTTGTCAGTGCATCGCCCTCCAAATCGTTGTAATTATTGCTAAAGTTAGCTAGTGTAAATGGCAGGTTAACATCTTCGGCAGTGGTTAAACTGATGTTGTTAATAGTTGGAATATCGTTAACAGCGGCAATAACAATGTTTACATCATTAGGAGTGGCCGCATAAGCCGTGCCATCACTTCCATTCCATTTAAAGCTAACATTACCATTAAAGTTTGGCGCCGGCACAAAAGTAATGTTAGCCAGGTTCGCCGCAGTTATTTCCTGACCTGCAACAATATTAACTCCGTTTAATTTCAATACACCTTGTGTGGCAGGTGGCAAGGTTACCACCTGAATTTTGGCTAATGCATCTCCATCAGCATCGGTAAACTGACTGGTGAAATCGCTGGCAGTAAAGGTTAAGGTTACATCTTCGGTGCCTGATTTGGATACGGTAGTAATAACCGGAATATCGTTAACGGCAGCAATATTAATGTTTACGTTGGCTGCTGAAGCTGCATAAGCCGCGCCATCGCTGCCATTGTAGCTAAACGATACATTGCCATTAAAATCAGGTGCAGGCACAAAAACCAGGTTAGCCAGATCAGCCACAGCAATTTCCTGTCCAACGGTTACATTAACACCATTTAATTTAAGTAAGCCCTGTGTTGCAGGTGGTAAACTCAACACCTGTATTTTAGCTAAGGTACCATCAACATCGGTAAACTGATTGCTAAAATCTGTTGTGGTGAAAGCAACATTGGTATCTTCGGTACTATTCTTCGCCACATTGGCTACCACTGGAATATCGTTAACAGCCTGAATATTTAAAGTTACTGTTTTGGTATCGGTGAGTGCTGGTCCGCCGGTATTGCCCTGGTCGTTTATCTCTACTGTTAAAGTAACATTGCCATTTGCATTGGCTGCAGGCGCATAGGTTACTTTACTGCCAGCAATAAAGGCATTAATAGCCGTAGTGCTTCCGGTAATGGTTACACTGTTGCTACCAGTACCTGTAATGGCAATACCTGCTTCGCTGTTGGCTGTTAAAGTACCCTGACCAGCTGGTACGCTTAAAGTAAGCACTACATTCAGGTTACCGGCATCGGCATCGGTTACGCTAATGCCAGTTAATGCCTGTGGTGTATCCTCTGTTAAGGTAACTGAAGGTGGTACTGTTGCTACCGGAGCAATGTTGTAATCTTCTCGCCAATCTCGCTCAGGAGTGCCTGGCGTATCCAGATTAGGAAATGAACCGGGGCTTTGTGCTTTGGTTGGATTATTGGCCGCATCGTTGTTATCAAAGGCATCATCCAAACCATCCTTATCGGCATCAGTGCCCACCGCTATCACATTGGCCACCCCGTTATTATCTGTATCGTAAGCTTCTATTGTATCGCTATCGCCATCATTATCCGAATCTAAATCCAGGTAATCAGGTTTCCCATCTCCATCAGTATCAACAGGCATCAAACCGGTGCTATAAGCATTATCTATGCCATCCTGATTGGTATCACTGCCCGAAGGAGGGATATAAGCGATAGTAGTTTGTGCTTCGATGTTATCTGGAATACCATCACCATCCGAATCGAGATCGAGGAAATTCGGGATTCCATCGCCATCCGGATCACCTAGCCCTTCAACAGCATCTGTGATCCCGTCTCCATCCGAGTCGAGATCGAGATGGTTAAACAACCCATCGCCATCCTGATCCTTAACTACTATTGGCGTGCCCGACGGCAGTTGTGATGAACTATCAAGATTATTATAATTATCAACAATATCTGCAATACCATCACTATCAAAATCGTTCTGTACGCCTGAGCCTACTTTCCCATCGCCATCAGGATCTGGCCCACCATTTTCAATCACATCAGCAATACCATCGTTATCGGAATCGAGATCCAGAAAATCAGGTATGCCATCGCCATCTTTATCGGGTGGTGTATAACCTCCGTTTGCTGCCAGCGGCACCCCATTTGCATCTACCTGTGTACCCACCTGCCCGGTGCCCGGCCATCCGTTATTATCAGGATCGGCACCTCCGGCTTCAATTACGTCGGGAATACCATCATCATCCGAATCCAGATCGTGGTAGTTGGGTAAACCATCCCTCCCTCCATTATCCACCATTCCGTCTACCGTATCTAAAATCCCATCATTATCGTCATCCAGATCTACCCCATCAGGCACCCCGTCTTTATCAAAATCGGAGGTTGCCCGCCAATCGCGTTCGCCACTTGTGGTTTGCGTAGCAGGCATATCCGTTGGTTTTTGACCCCCGTTGGTTGCGTAACCTATATGACTGGTGTTGCCATTATCATTATCATAAATATCGGCTAATCCATCTCCATCAGCATCTGGTAATAGATCCATAATGCCATCTGCAACTGATGCACCAGTCTGGTTATTCTTCTCATCTACTTCCAGCGAACTGTTAACCGCATTTTCCAACCAGTCTCTAAATCCATCGTTATCGGCATCAGTATCTACATAATCGGCTGCACTTCCCCCGTCGATATTCGAGTAGCCGGAAACTGCCCCGCCGTTATTTACATCGTATGCATCGTCTATTCCATCTCCATCAGTATCTACGCCTTTTGGTGCTACATAAGCAGCGGTAGGCAAACCTTCTATGTTGTCGATAATCCCATCATTATCGTTATCAATATCCAGGTAATTGGAAAGACCATCGAAATCCCTATCCTGGTTAAACAGTATACTTATTGTTACAAAATCCGGATCGTTTAAATCTGAAAGCCCATCTTTATCCGCATCGACAATCGCACCAGTGCCAATAATACCATCATTTTCGCCATCTATGATGTAGAAAGCTGCTTCATAGGTATCCGGTATCCCATCGGCATCCGAATCAAGGTCCAGATAATTTGGTTTACCATCCCTGTCCTTATCGCCGATCACCAAAGCTGTACCACCTGAAGCAGGATCTAAAGTATCAATCAATCCGTTTCCGTTGGTATCTACAAATGCGCCTGTACCAAATTTACCGTCTTTATCAGGGTCGTTATTAGCGTTTCCGTTCGATTCGATCGCATCAACAATACCATCGTTATCCGAATCCACATCCAGATAGTTGGGGATACCATCGCCGTCTTTGTCTGTAATCCCCTCAACAGTATCTGGGATGCCATCATTGTCATCGTCAAGATCGGTACTGTCCGGTACACCATCTCGGTCAGAGTCTATGGTCAGGTTCACTACATTTGAAATTACACTGGCACAGGCATTATCGCTTTGATTAATCAGTACCCTGTATTTGTAACCTTCCATAGTGCCATTAACCCCGGTAATGGTTAAGGTATTGCTTGTTGCACCGCTGTATGCTCCTCCATTAACAATATCAGAAAAACTTGTTCCATTATTGGTGCTTAGCTGCCATTGGTATTGGCTGGTACCTGTACCGCCTGAGGTAGCCACAATTAAAGTAACATTGGATAAGGCCCTTACATTCTGATTAACGGGTTGAGTGGTGATGGTACTGGCTGTGCCTACCGTAATGATTACTGGACTTGTAGCTGCCGACTGGCATACTGTTCCATTTAATGTTGATACCGTTGTTCTGCGGTATTGGGTGGTTTGGGTCAATACGCCCGGCGCATAAGTTGCCGTGGTTGCCCCGGATATGGTGCTCCAGGTACTTCCATTGGTAGAGTTTTCCCAGATATAACTTAGCGTTCCCGAACCTGTTCCAGCAGTAGTGGAGGTAATTGGGGCCGGTGTTGTATTGGTACAGATGGTTTGATTAGCTGCAATAGCTCCGGCACCAATTGTACCTTGAACGGTTACTGAAAAAGTAAAAGTACTCCCCGAGCATCCATTGGTAACCGGTGTTATGGTAAAGGTTACAGTTTGGCTTAAACCTGTTGTGTTGGTCAGTGTTCCGTTAACACTTGTTCCTGAGCCGCTGTTTGCTATACCTGTAACATTGGTTGCGTTATCCCTTACCCAGGTATAACTTGTTGCACCATTAAAGTTAACAGTAGTTATAACTGAACCACTGCAAATGGTTTGACTTGAAGGCGTTGCGGTACCTGACGGCAATGGATTTACCGTTATGGTAACGGCAGCGGTTGTGGCTTCGGCACATGCACCACTTTTAACCCTTACCCTAAAATATGTGGTAGCCGTTAAAGTGCCGGGGCTAATTGACGTTAAATTTTCGGTTCCGGCAATATCTATCCAGGTACTGTTATTTGCAGAAGACTGCCAAAAAACAACATTTCCTGTTTGTCCGCTTAAAGATAATGCGGTTGGTGCAGTATTGGCGCAAATTGTTTGCGCAGCACTTATGGTACCTGCAACAGTAGCTGGACTTTGGTTAAGCACTACTGTTCCGGAGGCCGTTCCGGTGCAGGATGAATTTCTAACAGAAACCAAACTGTAGGTTCCGGCTTGTGTTGGCGTAATGGTAACATTGGATGAGCTGCTGCTCTTTTCTGCCGAGACCAAACCTGCCGCATCGCGGTAGGTATACAGCCAGGGCCCTGTACCGGTAAAGGTAATGTTTAATTGCGGCAGCGCGGTACCTGTACAAACTGTAGCTGAGCTTCCGCTTGTTCCGGCAATGCTTAAAGTACCCGTTGGCAACACACTATTATTGGTAAGCACCAAATCGGAAGTACTTGTACAACTGCCATTGGTAATAGTCCACCGTACAGTTACAGGCGAGCCGTTTTTGACTCCCACAACTGTTGCGTTGGCCTGATTGGCGTTGTTAAGGGTTGCGAAATTGCCGGGATTGGAAACCATACTCCATTGCCCGTTACCCACCGTTGGGGCATTCCCCTGAATAAAGAAAGTACCATCGTTACAGGCCGTTCCACCTGAAGTGATAGACGATGTGGCTGTAGTTGGATTGGCATAGAGTAAAACGGTGGAATTACTGCCCCCATTAACCGAGGCGGTATTAGACCAGTTACCAGAAGGCTGTACAGTTGTAGCAGTTGCCGTAAGGGTGAAAGAAGTAGATGCACCTGCAGCGAGCCCAGTACCAGAACTGTAAGAAAACGTATAAGTTGCACCTGTATTCGTGCGTGTCCAGGGGGCTGTGGTTCCGGTAGAGCTTACAAAAGTCATCCCTGTCGGAATCTCATCTGTTACCGAAAAGCTGTTTAAAGTGGTGGTACCTTCGTTCTTTACGGTTATGGTATATTCGGCATTGCTTCCTGTGGCAATACATGAGGTATTAACAGTTTTAACAATGGATATATTGGGTTTGGTTAACAGCAAATCTTCATCATTTAAGGTTGGATCGTAATTGCTGCCCCCTACCGTACCTCCTGTTTCGTAAGTGGTATTGGCGCCGGCAATGGCAAAGTTTGAGGGTGATACAGACCTGTTTGGATTAGCAGCTGTACGTGTCGGATCGAGATAAGTAACCTGTGCCGGATTGCTATAAGTACCCGCTGCTGTTGTTGCCGGAATGTTAACAGTTAAACTGATGGTAGCCGAAGTTGAACTGGGAATACTAAAAGGCCCCATCACCGGCGAGGCGGCGGTTCCGCTGTTTGTTAACGTAGTTGAAGTAGACGAACTGGTTGAATAACTAATGCTGGCGGATAAAAAGGTTAATCCGGAAGGAAGCTGATCATTCACGTAAACGCCTTCTGCACCTCCACCAGTATTATCGATCTTAATAGTATAAACAGTTGTAGATCCGGCAGGTACAGCAACAGTTGGGTTAACCCTCGATTTGCTAACCTTAAGGTTTGGCAAACAATTTGAACTTACAGCCTGAAGTTCCGGAGGTAAATCACTAGCCTTAAACAAATTGGTTACCCCTGGGGTGCCACCATCTGTAGCACCGTATGGCACATTTGAGTTGGCATTGCCAGCCTGTGTAACACCATCATTGGTTCTTCCGCTTACGCCTCCGGCAGTACTTACATTAACGGTAGCATTTGGAATTTTATAGTGTACAACTCCACCACCGCCACCACCACCTGGGCCATGGGCTGTGGTGGTATATGAGTTGCCCCCATTGCCACCCTTGGCCTGTATGGTTAATGTAGCTGTTGAACTTGGACTGGATACATTGATAAATATGGTTCCACCGGCGCCACCACCACCAGCACCATCTGCAGCACCACTTAAGCCCCCTGCTTCACCCCTTCCGCCGTTGGCTAAAATACTTCCTGTTCCTTCTATTTTATTGGCTGTAATAATAATGATCCCACCACCTACGCCACCTCTAACACCATTTGTGGCATTATTGGCGTCGCCGGCACCACCACCTCCACCTAGAAACAACCTGTTCAAAGCATAAGGAACAGTGGAGCCAGGGCGCCCGCCTGTAACTGTATTATCACCATCACCACTATTCCAACCCCATCCACCTGCTCCTCCTATCGTTCCGTTACCGCCACCTGCACCACCAGCATTGTGTACATTGCCCCCTCCACCGGCATTACCCGGCGCCCCACGACCATAATCCCCATTTGGGTATCCCTGAGTCCCATTATCTACCTGATTATAACCATCCCACATGTAGCGGGGCGTTCCCACAATTCCTTCCCCCTTAGTACTGGCCAATGTAGAATTGGTAGTTACATATAAACTTTGCTGAGTATTGGCAATAGTTCTTGGTAATAAATATCCTCCTCTAAAACCGGTAGCACTGGCATCAATTAAGCGCCCATTCATACTTAATGTTCCCGAAACATCAATGGCAATTAATCCTCCTGCTTTACCATTCCAGGGAATCGTTTTAATATCTGCATTCATCGCTAAATTCGAATATTGCATTAAACGCACAATCTGAAAACGCCTTTGGCCTTTAGTTGTGGTGGCATCCGAATTAACATAGGCATTTACAAGCCCTCCACCTGTTCCGGCGCCTTTAAATTGCAGTGTTCCACCGGCCGTAGTTACATCGTTGAGTGCCACGATATACTCGTAACGACCTGCTATAACTGTTCCTTCTGTATAACCCGAACCATTATTAGCAGCCGATCCAGATCCATACGATGAGGTATTGGTTGTATTGGCATCAGCGCCCTGCATCTGCATAATAAGTAATAAATTACCTTTTGTAATCTGCGTATTGCCAAATGAAAACACAGTGCTCCCTACTTTAAATGATGCCGGAACCGGATCAAGCTCTAAAGAAGTACTGCCGGCATTTAACGTAACAGCACCGGCTTTAGAAGGATAAAAGGTATTGGCTGCCGTACTTAAATTTCCTGCACCATCCGCTCCCGGCGTAGCACAAATAGCTGTTTGAGCTTTAGCAGAAGAAACGCCAGCTATAATTACGATCAATACCCATAATGCAGGTGTAAAAAAATGCCCGGATTTCTTCACCAGATGATTACAGATACCTAAACAAAAACAGTAAAAAATGGGTAGATTTTTATTCATATATAATTGTTTAGCATAACAAATACCATTTGGTTAGCGCCCGATGGCTTTTAAACTAATTCGGATGAATGGAATATCTTTTTACCACACCATACTGATGGGTTAAAGCATACCTCATGACCATCTTTTTCAGGGCAAGAACAATTAACCTTTAAACCGGTGTACCTCGATTGATCCAGCAGGAAAAACCATTTAAACCTGGGGAGCATTAAAAATATTTGGCAGCTTTAATGCTATTACTTATACCGGGGACAGACACCATCTATTTGCAGTCAATTTCTAAATCTCCTATACTTGAGTTCAAAATTTCGGGCAAAAAAAACAAAAAAAAATCCCGGAAGCCTTTATAAACAAAGACTTGCGGGATTATTAACACGAAGTTAAAACAATAAAAAATAGGATCAAAATTTTAGCCTGCTTTAAGCCTTTTACTGGTTTAAGACATTTATATAGAAATTAAAGCTGAATGATTACAAAAAGTGGTTAGCGAGTTTGATAAGGAAACGAGCATGGTCTAAAAAAAAGAAGTCCCCGCTTTTGACGGAGACTTCTACAAAATTCAAATATATTTTTAACCTTAAAAGCTTATTGTTTTACAATTTTAAACTCGGTTCTTCTGTTTAACTGATGCTCTTCTTCGGTACAATTTACCCCGTTGGCGCATTTATTTAACAGCTGGGTTTCGCCGTATCCTTTTGCCGTTATCCGGTTTTTATTGATCCCCTTGGAGATGATGTATTGTACCGCAGATTCGGCACGTTTTTGCGATAAATCGAGGTTATACTTGTCTTTACCCCTACTATCGGTATGCGAGCCTAACTCGATCCAGATGGTTGGGTTATCGGCCATGATTTTTACCAGCTTATCCAGCTCTACCGCAGCATCGGCACGGATGTTCCATTTATCAAAATCATAGTAAATATTTTCGATGCGGATGGCTTTGTCAATTACCACGGCTTCTAAGTGTAAATCTTCTTTTAGTACGGCAGAAGTGGTTAAACCAATGGTAGCCAGGTTTTCTGCATCTACCCTGTAGCCGGTTTTTTCGGCAGACACATTATATTCTGATTCTTTGGCGAGATCAAAACGGTAGGTACCGTTTTCATCAGATTCTGTTTTTAAACTACCACCGTTTACTTTGGCTAAAGTAACCAAAGCACCTGCAATTGGCTGACCACTCTCTTTATCTAAAACACGACCTTCGAGTTTGAAAGCCAAAATCATTTTCTGGTCGATGGTGTAAATATCATCGCTGCCTAAACCACCTTCGCGGTTAGAGGAAAGGTAAACAATACCTCCCTTTTCGTTTAAACTGAAACCAAAATCATCCTGAGGAGAGTTGAAAGGATAACCCAGGTTTTCTACTTTACCAATACCAGCGCCGGTTCTTAAAGCCTGGTACACGTCAAGTCCACCCATTCCGGTACGGCCATCAGTAGAAAAGTAAAAATTATCTTTCTCATCAAAAACCGGACTTCGCTCATTACCTTCGGTATTAATTTCTTTCAGGTTAACCGGTTTTCCCCACTCGCCTGCGTCGGTTTTTAAACAAACATAAATATCGGTTCCGCCCACACCACCTGGCATATTGGAAGCAAAATAAAGGCTGTTTCCATCAGTGGTAATAAAAGGATCGCCTACCGAATACTGGTTTACATTATTATAGGCAAAAGAAACGGGTTCGCCCCAGGTACCATCGGCTCCTTTTGTGCTGCTAAAAATCTCGACATTAACTGTAGTGGGTTGTTTTTTCAGTCGCTCAAGCTCATTGGTAATGCGCGTTAAGGTAAAATACATGGTTTTACCATCAGCCGTAAAACTTGCTGAGCCTACGTGGTAGCGTGTTCCGGCTTTAATGGGGAACAACTGTAAACTATCGGCCGGCGAGGTTTTGATATACAACTTCAAATATCCGTTACCTGTCCAGCCATAAACCTTTTTATCTGGCTCTTTGCTTCCATCGAACCTTAAAAAAGGTTTACCTTCCTGTGTTTCAAAGCGGGCATCCGACCTATCGGAAGTAAATACCACACCGCCCTGGTAGTTAACAGCACCCCAATCTGATTGCGGGCTGTTTAGGGCTTTCTGATTAATCAATTCAACCTTTTTAGGATTCTTTATCCATTTCAAGGCCGAATCGCATGAAGAAATCCAAACCGCCTGCTGCTTTTCGGATACATCCTTCTTTTTTTCGATATAATTCAGGTACTGTACTTTGGCTTCGCTGTATTTCGAGTTTTGTTGTAAAGCTTTGGCATAGCCCAGGATATTTTCGGCTTTACTGCCAGGCATTTTAGCTGCAATGGCATACCAGCTTTCGGCCTGTTTATAATTAAAAACCAATACATAGGCACTAGCCAAACGTTCTGCCGTGTGCAGGGTAGGTTTCTTTTTATAGGCCTGTTCGTATAAATCTATTGCTTTGCTGTAATTGAATAGTTCGTACTGTTTATCAGCATCTTTTAAAACATACTGTGCATTTGCTGAAAAGTTGAGGGCAAATAAACAATATGCAGAAAAACAGGTTCCTATTAAAATTTTCTTCATTATAATGTTTAGCTAATTTGATCAAAAATATTAAAATATTGTGTATTTAAAACACCCTCGGAGTAGACACCCTGATGTTCTGTCTGATAAATGAGTAGGCGATTGAAATCTCGTGCGTACCGCTGCTGTAGCCCTGTAGTGGCCCAATAGAGAAATCGTAACCATAACCAATCCGGATTTTCTCGGAAGGGAAAATCTGGATCGCAGCAACTGCTGAGTTGCGTGGCGTTAAATCTTTTTGCAGGTAGCTTTTATCATACAATTTTACCCCGGTACGATATGACCCGCCGATCCATATAAAATCTTTAATCATTAAAAAGGCGTTTACATCTAAACTGGTTGGGCCACCGCGATCATCTTTCAATAAAAAAGAAGGCTTTATCTGAAAATTTTCAGAAAGTGGAAACAAGGCCCCGGCTGTTAGATAGTAATGTGGCTTGGGTTGAGGGATAAAGGCATAACGGTCTATATCAATATAAGTTGCAATGAGGTTATCGACCGAGAAACCGGCATAGTATTTATCGTTGGCAAAATACACACCTGCCCTGGCATCGGGTACAATAGTACTTTGCACGCCTACCGGCTGATTGGGTTCTGGATTATTGGGGTTCAGCATCGAACCATCAATACCCAGCTGTACCATCCCCACACCCAGGCCCAGTGCCAGGCGCGAGCTGCCATCATCGTTCATCCTGATGCGGTATGCGTAGTTGCCATAAATGCTCAGGTTGGTTTGGGCACCCAGTTTATCGCTGGCCACCTGCAAAGCCAGTCCCACGTTACCGCTGTTGGCAATGGCATCAACCGCGAGCGACATACTTCTAGGTGCACCGGTAATACCTGTCCACTGACTCCGGTAAAAGCTGTGTACATTCAACACCTCTTTATAGCCCGCATAGGCCGGATTGATATAGATGCCGTTGAACATGTACTGGCTATACTGGGCATCCTGTTGCGCAAATACGCCCTGCGAAAGCATTATGAACGAACCTGCTATAAATCCTATTAATTTCTTCATCATCTTAATATCTTAAAGCCGGGTCTGGTTTAAAAACCAGGCCCGGCTAAGCCTCTTATCTTATTTTTTAAACGCTCTGATTAATGTAATGTAACCTTTATATACTTCAACATCGTTACTGTTTGCTTTTTTAACACGCAGTAAGTAGTAGTAAGTACCTTCGTTCAGTCCCTCGCCTGTCCAGTTGTTCTGGTAACCTTTAGCATGGAAAACTTCATTACCCCATCTGTTCACGATCTGCAGTTCGCTGGTCTGGTATTGGTTAAGACCAATGATCTCGAAGGTATCGTTAATACCATCGCCGTTAGGTGTAAACAGGTTTGGTATAGTAATACCGGTGAAGTTGGCGGTTAAGTTTACAGAAGCCACGTTTGTATAATATCCGTAAGCATCTTTTACACGATAGGTAAATACATCATCGCCGGTATAGCCTGCATCTGGCGTATAAGTTACCGTACCATCGGCATTTACTTTTACGGTACCATGTTTAGGCTGACTTACGATTTCGACAGTTAATTTATCGAATGTAGAGTTACCCGGATCGTCGTTATCGAGTACACTGATTACAACAGGTTTGTTGGCTACAGTACCACCTGCATCATCAACCGCACGAGGCGATTTAGGGAAGCTGGTTACTGTTGCCGTATTATTGCTCTCGGCCGTTCCGGAAACGTCGCTTACATTGGCTCCACCAATTGTTTTAGCATTTACTGTTGCTGTATTGGTTACCGTACCCAGGTCTTTATCGGCCTGAGTTAAAGTATAAACTTCAACATCAGTTGTGCTTGCACCAGGTGCAAGTCCGCCTGTTACCGTAATTACCTTATTGTTTAAACCAAGTTTGGCATCGGTTAAGGTAATGGTATTTAAGGTCACCGCACCAGTATTTTTAATGGTAAAGGTGTAAGTGATCTTATTACCGTTAAATGATGCTGTTTTAACCAGTGCTATCAATCCAGTAGTTGGAATTGCCGTAATGGTTGGTGCATCGTTATTTTCGGCTGTACCCGACACATCGCTTACCGGCAGGTTAGCAGGTGTTCTTGCGTTCACATTTGCAGAGTTGGTTACGCTGCCCGCATCTTTATCGGCCTGGGTTAACTGGTAAACATAAGTATCAGTAATGGTACCACCTGGGGCAACATTTCCAGAATAGGTTTTGTTCAGTCCAAGTTTGGCATCTACCAGGTTCACCACATGCAGGGTTACATTTCCGGTATTCTTAATGCTGAAGTTATAGGTGATACTGTTTCCGTCAGCGCTTAATGTACCTGCTTTAACCAGGGTAATGGTTGATGCGGGAGCAATCGCAGTTACGGTTGCATCGCCAACTGCTGGTGTACCTGGATCATCAGATAGTTTATTGATGTTACCACCACCCTGTACCTGCGCTGTTGCAGATGCCTGGTTGGTGAATGAACCATTATTCACTTCTGTTAAGGTAACCGTATGTTTAGCCGTTACCGTTACGCTCGAGCCTGGCAGTAAGGTTGCAATGCTGGCTGGAGTAATAGAACCTGCATCTGCGCCGGCATCAGTTATTGTAACGTTATTTAAGGCAACATTACCTGTATTGGTTACAATGATGTTGTAATTGATCACATCACCTACTTTGCTTACACTGTTTGTAGCTGCTTTAGTTAAGCTCATGGTTGGTGCGGCTACCAAGGTTACGTTTACAGGAATAGTTACTGTTGTAGTACCTCCTTTACCATCGCTAACGGTTACAGTGAAGGTATCGCTACCTGAATAACCCACAGCTGGAGTATAGGTATAGGTACCATCAGGATTAACCACTACGGTACCATGTGCAGGAGCTGTAGTCACGGTGAAAGTAAGCGGATCGCCATCTACATCACTTGCGGTAATGGTTCCGTTAACCGGAGTATTTTGCGGCGTGGTAATAGCAGGCGCTGTAGCAACCGGTGCATCGTTAACCGCGTTAATAGTTACCGAAATGGTTACAGTAGTTGTACCACCTTTGCCATCGCTTACGGTTACCGTAAAGGTATCGGTACCGTTATAATTTGGCGCAGGTGTGTAACTATAAGTACCATCAGGATTAACCACTACTGTACCATGTGCCGGAGGTGTAGTTACCGTAAAGGTAAGCGGATCCCCGTCTGCATCTGTTGCAGTAATGGTACCATTAGCAGGAGTATCCTCATTAGTACTAAGCGCAGGTGCGGTTACCACTGGTGCTGCATTGGTTGGACTAACCGTAACATTAATGGTTACCGTAGTAGTACCACCTTTGCCATCGCTTACGGTTACTGTAAATACATCTGCCCCACTGTAGTTGTTGGCTGGAGTGTAAGTATAGGTTCCGTCAGGATTAACCACTACAGTACCATGTGCAGGCGGCGTAGTTACCGTAAAGGTAAGCGGATCGCCGTCTGCATCAGTTGCGGTAATGGTGCTATTAACCGGCGTGTTTTTATTGGTAGTAATTGCCGGAGCTGTTGCAACAGGAGCCACATTGGTTGGATTAACAGTTACGTTAATGGTCACCGTTGTGGTACCACCTTTGCCATCACTTACGGTTACTGTAAATACATCTGCCCCGCTGTAGTTGTTCGCTGGAGTGTAAGTATAGGTTCCATCAGGATTAACCACTACGGTACCGTGTGCCGGTGGCGTGGTTACCGTAAAGATAAGCGGATCGCCGTCTACATCACTTGCGGTAATGGTGCCGTTAACCGGTGTATTTTTAGTGGTTGTAATGGCTGGTGCTGTTGCAACCGGCGCATCATTTACCGGATTAATAATTACCGGAATGGTTACAGTTGTTGTACCACCTTTGCCATCACTTACGGTTACCGTAAAGGTATCGGTACCGTTGTAATCTGGTGCCGGTGTATAAGTATAAGTACCATCAGGATTTACAGTTACTGATCCGTGTGCCGGTGGTGTAGTTACCGTGTAAGTAAGCGGGTTACCATCAGGATCGCTGGCAGTGATAGTTCCATTTACCGGGGTATCCTCATTAACCGTTATCGCCGGTGCAGTGGCAACAGGTGCGCGGTTATCTCTGATGTTAACCGTAGCCGGACTTGTACTTGCAGTGATTAATGGGTTGCTGGTAGTTGCATTCATGGTTATAATCACTGTTTCGTTTCCTTCGTTGATGTTATCATCCAATACCGGAACCGGAAGCGTTACCGTAGTTTGTCCGGCCGGAATGGTAATTGTTGTACCAATTGAGGTATAATCTGTACCGCTGGTTGCAGTTCCGTTTACGGTATAAGTAATCTGTGTAGCTGTAGCAGATGGATGACTTAACGTAAAGGTAAACTGACCAGGAGTTGATGGCTCAGCACCATCAGCAGTTGCGGTTACCGTAACTGTAGCTGTTGTACCATCGATGATGTTGATGGTTGCAGGAACATTGCTTACGGTTACACCAGGGTTGGCCGAGGTACCCAGTGTGGCGATTAGGGTTTCGGTACCTTCTACAACATCATCGTTCAATACCGGAATGGTAATGGTTGCCGAGGTTTGACCAGCCGGGATGGTAATGATTTTGGTTACAATCGCAGTATAGTCGCTACCCTCAGTTGCTGTTCCGCCTAAAGTATAGGTTATCTGGGTATCGGTAGCTGATGGTTTGCTTAAGGTTACCGTAAATGTTCCGTTAACAGGGCCATTTTCGTTACCGTCAACACCAGCTGTAATGGTAGCTACTGTTGCATCGTTATCAACGATGGTAGTAGTTGCCGTATTGATATCGATGGTTACCAGACCACCTGTTACATTGCTGATTACACCATTAAAGGTTTCGTTAGTTTCAACAATGTTATCATCGATAACCGGAACGGTAAAGGTTAAAGTGGTACCTGCAGGCGAATTCGCAGGGAACGTTAAGGTTCCACTGGTTGCAGTATAATCTAAACCTGCTGTAGCTGTTCCATCGGTGGTTTTATAATCCACACTAAATGCCTGCTGTACTGCTGCATTTAAGGTTACCGTAAAGGTAGCCGTTCCGGCTGCTTCGTTAATACTTGGCGCGGTAGAGATGCTTACAGTTGCGGCATTATTATCGGCAATATTTATGGTTGCCGGTACATTATCTGGGGTAATAGCCGGATTACCAGAAGTAGTCAGGGTAGCTGTTACGGTTTCAACACCTTCAAGAACAGCATCGTTCAATACCGGAATGGTAATGGTTGCAGTGGTTTGACCAGCAGGAATGGTAATCGTTTTGGTTACAATTGTACTGTAGTCGCTGCCCTCAGTTGCCGTTCCGCCTAAAGTATAGCTAAGCTGGGTATCCGTAGCCGATGGCTTACTTAAGGTTACAATAAATGTTCCGTTTGCCGGACCGTTTTCGTTACCATCAACACCAGCTGTAATGGTAGCTATGGCCGAATCGTTATCGATAATAGTAGTAGTTGCCGTACCAGTGGCTATGGTTACCAAACCTCCGCTTACGCTACTGATTACACCATTAAATGTATGATCGCCTTCAATAATGTTATCATCGAGGATCGGAACAGTAAACGTTAAGGTTGCGCCAGCAGCTGAACCAGCAGGGAACGTTAGTGTTCCGCTGGTAGTTGTATAGTCTAAGCCTGCCGCAGCCGTTCCGTCGCTTGTAGTATAAGCAACTGTAAATGCATCCTGAACCGCAGCACTTAGGGTTACCGTAAATGTAGTGGTACCAGCTGCCTCGTTAACTGTTGGGCCAGTTGATATGCTAACCGTAGCCGTATTGTTATCGGCAATGGTAATGGTTGCAGGCACATTGCTGGCGGTAATTTGTGGATTGTTTGAAGATACCAGGGTAGCAATAACCGTTTCTGTACCTTCTGCTATTGCATCAGTTAATACCGGAATAGTGATAGTTGCAGTAGTCTGACCAGCTAAGATGGTAACAGTTTTGGTTACAATTGTGCTGTAATCGCTTCCTTCTGTTGCTGTTCCACTTAAAGTATAGGTTAGCTGTGTATCGGTAGCAGATGGGTTATTTAAGGTAACTGTAAATGTTCCGTTAACCGGACCATTCTCGTTACCGTTTGTACCCGCACTTATCGAAGCAATTGAAGAACCGCTATCGGTAATGTTAACTGTTGCAGGCGTAGTGCTGGCAACAATCGAAGCATTATTGGTTGCAGCGTTCATGGTCAGAACTACGGTTTCTGTTCCTTCAACAATGTTATCGTTCAATACCGGTACCGATACTGTTGCCGTGGTTTGTCCGGCCGGGATAGTAACGGTATTACCAATTGAGGTATAATCTGTTCCGCTCGTTGCTGTACCGTTTACAGTATAGGTAATCTGGGTATCGGTAGTAGATACCTGACTTAGCGTAAAGGTAAACTGACCCGGTGTAGATGGCTCTGCCCCGTCGGCAGTTGCCGCTACTGTAACTATTGCCTCAGTGTTGTCGATAATATTAATACTTGCAGGCGTATTGCTTAAAGTAACTAACGGATTGCCAGAATTTGTTAAGGTAGCAACAACCGTTTCAGTTCCTTCTACAATATTATCGGTTAATACCGGAATAGTGATGGTTGCAGTGGTTTGACCTGCAGGAATGGTGATGGTTTTGGTTACGATATTGCTGTAATCGCTACCCTCAGTTGCTGTTCCTGCGAGGGTGTAAGTTAACTGGGTATCGGCAGCAGCCGGATTATTTAAAGTTACCGTGAAAGTTCCGTTCACTGGTCCGTTCTCATTACCGTTAGTACCGGCAGTGATTGTAGCAACAGCCAAATCGTTATCGATAATAGTTACTACTGCAGTACCATTTCCGATGGTTACCAAGCCACCACTTACGTTAGTGATAACACCACTAAAGGTTTCGTCACCTTCAACCAGGTTATCGTCGATAATCGGAACGGTGAAGGTCAGACTTGCACCTGCAGTAGAACCTGCAGGGAAAACTAAGGTACCGCTGGTTGCCACATAATCCAATCCTGCTTTTGCAGTACCATCAGCAGTAATGTAATCTACCGTAAAGGCATCTTGTACCGAACCGCTTAAAGTTACGGTAAAGGTTGCTGTTCCGGCAGCTTCGTTTACACTTGCAAGGGCCACAGAAATACTTGCAGTTACCAAGTTGTTATCGATAATATTGATGGTTGCAGGCGTATTGTTAACTGTAACTGCTGAATTATTGCTTCCTGTTAACGTAACGATAACCGTTTCGTTACCCTCTACAACATTATCGCTGATTACCGGGATAGCAATGGTTCCGGTAGTCTGCCCTGCCGGAATAATTATCGTTTTTGTGATGGTATTGTAATCGCCGCCTTCTGTTGCGGTACCACCTACCGTAAAGGTAAGCTGGGTATCGGTTGATGACGGATTACTTAATGTTACTGTGTAAGTTCCATTTACCGGACCATTTTCGTTACCGTTGGTACCTGCAGTAATGCTGGCCACCGAATTATCGTTGTCGGTAATGGTTACAGTTGCTGATGAAGTTGCAATGGTAACCACATCACCGGTAATACCGCTCAATGAAGCACTAAATGTTTCTGATGGTTCAACCAGGTTATCATCAGTAACCGGAACCGTGAAAGTTAAGCTTGTTCCGGCTGCAGCATTTGCAGGGAAGGTTAAAGTTCCATTGGTTGCAGTATAATCAAGTCCTCCTGTTGCTGTTCCATCAGTAGTACCATAGTTTACGCTGAAACTATTTTGTACGGCATTGCTTAGCGTAACCACAAAGGTTGCGGTGCCGGCATCTTCATTGATTACCGGAGTTGTAGCAATACTAACCGTTGCCACGTCCGCATCAAGAATATTGATCGAGGCAGGTGTGTTGCTTACTGTAATTGCCGCATTGCTTGAAGCAGTTAATGTTGCAACTACAGTTTCAGTACCTTCTGCCACACCATCTGCCATTACCGGAATAGTGATGGTTCCTGAGGTTGCTCCTGCAGGAATAATGATGGTTTTGGTAACCGCACCGTAATCGGCACTTTCAGTTGCAGTACCCGCAAGGGTAAAGGTTAATGTAGTTGGTGTAGATGACGGGTTGCTCAATGTTACATTAAACGAACCGTTTACCAAACCAGTTTCATTTGCATTGGTTCCAGCCACAATGGTTGCGACAGCACTGTCGTTATCTGCAATATTTACTGTTGCCGGACTTGTACCAATAGCCACATCAGCCCCTTGAACGTTGCTTAGGCCAACTGTAAACGATTCTGAAGTTTCGATCAGGTTATCGTCAATAATCGGGATCACAACATTAAGTACGGTACCTGCAGGAGAATTTGCAGGGAAAGTTAAGGTTCCGCTGGTTGCCGCATAATCCAGTCCTGCTTTTGCAGTACCATCAGCGGTAGCATAATCTACCGTAAAGCTGTTCTGAACGGCCACATTTAAAGTAACGGATAAAGTAACCGTGCCTACAGCTTCAGTTACACTTGCCGCATTGATCGAGATACTTACATTGGCCGTGTTGGCATCGAGGATATTGATGCTGGCCGGAGTGGTATTAACACTTACCGCAGCATTATTTGATGTACCCAAAGTTGCAATTACAGTTTCGATGCTTTCTGCTACTGCATCGGCAATCACAGGGATGGTAATTGTTCCGGTGGTTTCACCAGCAGGAATGGTAATTACTTTAGTTGTAATTGCCGTGTAATCACTTCCCTCTGTTGCTGTGCCACCTAAAGTATAGGTAAGCTGTGTATCGGTAGCCGATGGGTTACTTAAAGTTACAATGAAAGTTCCGTTAACCGGACCTGTTTCGTTACCGTTTGTACCCGGCGCAATGCTTGCCACTGCTGTATCATTATCTGTAATGGTAACTGTAGCTGTACCCGTTGCAATGCTTACCAATGTATTGCTTACATTGCTTAAAGCGGCGCTAAAGGTTTCTGATGGTTCAACCAGGTTATCGTCGGCAATTGGAACCGTAAAGGTTAATGTTGTACCTGCAGGAGAATTTGCCGGGAACGTTAAGGTTCCTGATGTTGCAGTGTAATCTAAACCTGCTGTAGCAGTTCCATCAGTTGTTCTATAATCGACACTAAATGCATTTTGTACCGCTGCACTTAAAGTTACTGTAAACGTTGCAGTACCCGCATTTTCATTAATTACTGGTGTGGTACTAATGCTTACAGTAGCCGTATTGTTATCCAGAATATTAATACTTGCAGGGGTACTGTTTACATTAACTAAAGGATTATTGGTTCCGGTAAGGCTAATTACAACCGTTTCAGTTCCTTCTACTATTGCATCGGCCAATACCGGAATGGTAATGGTGCCGGTAGTCTGCCCCGCAGGGATAGTAATGGTTTTCACAATCGTGCTGTAATCACTTCCCTCGGTAGCAGTTCCGCCAACGGTATAGGTAATCTGCGTATCGGTAGATGATGGATTACTTAAGGTTACGATAAATGTGCCACTAACCGGACCGTTTTCGTTACCATTTACACCCGGAGTAATGGTTGCAATTGCGGTATCGTTATCGGTAATGTTAACCGTTGCCGGAGTTGTACTCGCTGTAATTGAAGGGTTGCTGGTAGTAGCAGACATGGTTAACACCACCGTTTCTATTCCTTCTACAAGGTTATCGTTTAATACCGGCACACTAACCGTTGCAGTGGTCTGCCCTGCAGGAATGGTTACTGTTGTACCAATCGAAGTATAATCTAATCCGCTTGTTGCTGATCCGCCAACTGTATAAGTAATCTGTGTTGGTGTAGTAGACACGTTACTTAAGGTAAAGGTAAACTGGCCCGGAGTTGCAGGTTCTGCCCCGTTAGCTGTTGCTGTTACGGTTACCGTTGCACTGGTATTATCAATGATATCAATACTCGCCGGAGTATTGCTTACACTTACCAATGCATTATTTGAAGTACCCAGCGTTACCACAACTGTTTCAACGCCTTCTACCAGATTATCGGTTAATACCGGAATAGTAATGGTTGCTGTGGTTTGACCTGCAGGAATAGTAACTGTTTTGGTTACGATATTGCTGTAATCGCTGCCCTCGGTAGCTGTACCACCAATGGTATAGGTAATGGTAGTTGGCTGCGAAGACGGATTACTTAAGGTTACCACAAAGGTTCCATTTGCTGGTCCGTTCTCATTACCATTTGTTCCGGCAGCAATTGATGCCACCGAAGTATCGTTATCGGTAATGTTTATAACAGCAGGTGTTGTATTGGCAGTAATTGAAGGATTGCTTGTTGCCGCTGTCATGGTCAGTATCACTGTTTCTGTTCCTTCAGCAATATTGTCGTCAATTACCGGCACACTTACTGTTGCAGCGGTTTGTCCGGCCGGGATGGTTACTGTTGTACCAATTGCCGTATAATCTACACCGCTGGTTGCACTTCCGGTTACGGTATAAGTAATCTGCGTATCGCTTGTAGATACATTACTTAAGGTGAAAGTAAACAAACCTGGTGTTGCAGGTTCTGCACCATTTGTGGTTGCTGCAACGGTTACTGTTGCAGTAGTATTGTCATCAATATTAATGGTAGCAGGTGTATTACTGATACTCACCAATGGATTAGCAGAATTGGTCAAAGTAGCGGTTACTGTTTCTGTACCTTCTATAATATTATCAGTTAATACCGGAATGGTAATGGTTCCTGTGGTTTGACCCGCAGGGATAGTAATGGTTTTGGTAACGATCGCCGAATAATCGCTTCCTTCTGTAGCTGTACCACCTAAGCTATAGGTTAAGGTAGTAGGCTGCGATGATGGATTGCTCAGGGTTACCGTGAAAGTACCATTTAATGGCCCGTTTTCGTTACCCGAGGTACCTGCGGTAATTGTTGCTACAGCAGTATCATCATCAATAATATTAACAGTAGCCGGCGTAGTAATGGCTGTAATTGATGGATTGCTTGTTGCCGCAGTCATAGTTAAGATAACCGTTTCTGTTCCTTCAGCAATGTTATCGTTCAATACCGGTACATTTACTGTTGCCGTAGTTTGTCCGGCCGGAATGGTTACCGTTGTACCAATCGAAGTATAATCTAATCCACCCGTTGCTGTTCCACTTACAGTATATGTAATCTGTGTATCAGTTGTTGAGACATTACTTAACGTGAAAGTAAACAAACCAGGGGTAGTTGGTTCTGCCCCGTCATTTGTGGCCGCCACTGTTACTGTTGCCGTAGTATTATCGGTAATGTTAATACTTGCAGGCGTATTGCTTACTGTTACCAACGGACTACCCGAAGTAGTTAAAGTAGCAGTAACGGTTTCAGTCCCCTCTACAACATTGTCGGTTAACACCGGAATGGTAATGGTTCCGGTAGTTTGACCTGCTGGAATGGTAATGGTTTTGGTTACGATGGTTAAATAGTCGCTGCCCTCTGTTGCTGTGCCGCCCAATGTATAGGTAAGTTGCGTATCAGTTGATGATGGCTTGCTTAAAGTTACGGTAAACGTTCCGTTAACAGGGCCGTTTTCGTTTCCTGGTGTACCCGCCGTAATTGTAGCCACAACTGCATCGTTATCTAAAATGGTAGCCGTAGCGGTTGCATTACTGATCACCACTACTCCACCGGTAATACCACTCAGTGTTGCTGTAAAGGTTTCGTTTGCCTCAGCAATGTTATCATCCGTAATCGGAACAGTGAAAGTTAAGGTAGTTCCGGCTGCAGCGTTTGCAGGGAAATTTAACGTTCCCGTTGTTGCGGTATAATCTGATCCTGCCGTAGCCGTTCCGTTTGCAGTAGCATAGTTAACACTAAATGCATCCTGAACCGCATTATTTAGCGTTACCGTAAAGGTAGCAGTTCCGGCGCCTTCATCAACTGTTGGCGTAGTAGAAATACTTACACTGGCGGTATTGGCATCTAAGATATTAATTGTTGCTGGTGTAGCATCAATAGTTATTGCAGGGTTACCTGATGTGCCCAATGTAGCAATAACCGTTTCAACGCCTTCGGTAATCGCATCCGTTAATACTGGAATAGTGATCGTTCCGGTAGTTTGGCCTGCTGGAATGGTAATCGTTTTGGCTCCGATGGTTGAGTAATCGCTGCCTTCAGTCGCTGTTCCACCTAAAGTATAGGTAATCTGGGTATCGGTTGATGAAGGGTTACTTAAGGTTACCGTGAATGTTCCATTTACAGGTCCGGTTTCGTTGCCGTTTACACCTGCGGTAATGGTAGCTACAGCGCTATCATTATCGGTAATGGTTACGCTTGCAGAATTGGTTGCAATGGTTACCAGTCCACCGGTTATATTACTAATTGTGGCATTAAAGGTTTCATTTGCCTCAACCAGGTTATCGTCATTTACCGGAACGGTGAAAGTTAAGGTTGCACCTGCAGCAGATCCGGCCGGGAAAGTCAGCGTGCCGCTGGCAGCGGTATAATCGCTACCGGCAATTGCCGTTCCGTTGGCTGTTGCATAATCAACGCTAAAGGCATTTTGAACCGCTGCACTCAAAGTTACGGTAAAAGTGGCTGTGCCTGCTGCCTCATTTATGTTGGTTGGCGTAGCTGAAATACTTACCGTTGCGGTATTGTTATCGAGGATATCAATAGATGCCGGTGTAGTGCTTACACTTACCAGCGGATTGCCTGAGCTAACCAAAGTGGCAATTACGGTTTCTACACCTTCAACAACGTTATCGGTTAATACCGGTATGGTAATGGTCCCTGTGGTTTGACCAGCAGGAATGGTAATTGTTTGGGTTGCAATAGTACTGTAATCACTGCCTTCAGTCGCGGTACCACCTAAAGTATAGGTAAGCTGTGTATCAGTTGATGATGGTTTACTTAGGCTTACGGTAAATGTTCCGTTAACCGGACCATTTTCGTTCCCTGTTATACCTGCAGCAATGCTAGCCACCGAAACATCATTATCAACAATGGTAGCTGTTGCTGTGGCGTTACTGATTAATACCACACCACCGGTGATATTGCTTAATGTAGCGGTAAAAGTTTCGCTCGGTTCGGCAATATTATCGTCGTTAATCGGAACAGTGAAAGTTAAGAATGCTCCCGCTGCCGATCCTGCAGGGAAGTTTAGCGTTCCATTTGTTGCGGTATAATCTAAGCCTGCTGTTGCCGTTCCGTTTGCGGTTGCATAGTCAACACTAAATGCATCCTGAACAGCATTATTAAGGGTTACCGTAAAGGTTGCTGTTCCAGCGGCCTCATCAACTGTTGGCGTAGTAGAAATACTTACGCTGGCCGTATTGGCATCTAAAATATTAATCGTAGCCGGAGTATTATTAACAGTTACCGACGGATTATTCGATGTGGTTAAGGTAGCAATAACCGTTTCAATGCTTTCGGTGATTGCATCGGTTAACACCGGAATAGTAATGGTGCCGGTAGTCTGGCCCGCCGGTATCGTAACCACCTTGGTTACAATGGTTGAGTAATCGCTGCCTTGCGTCGCGGTACCACCCAAAGTATAGGTAAACTGGGTGTCGGTTGATGAAGGGTTACTCAAAGTTACAATGAACGTTCCGTTAACAGGTCCAGTTTCATTACCATTTATGCCTGGGGTAATGGTAGCCACAGCGCTATCATTATCGGTAATGGTTACGGTTGCCGAGCTGGTTGCGATGGTTACCAGGCCACCAGTTATATTATTAATGGTACCATTAAAGGTTTCACTTGGCTCAATCAGGTTATCGTCGTTAACCGGAACAGTGAAAGTTAAGGTTGTACCCGCGGCAGATCCTGCAGGGAAAGTCAGCGTGCCGCTGGTAGCGGTGTAATCTAAGCCTGCACCCGCAGTCGCTGTTCCGTTTGCTGTTGCGTAATCAACGCTAAAGGCATTTTGAACCGCACTACTTAAAGTTACGGTAAAGGTTGCTGTTCCGTCGGCTTCATCTATACTGGCAGGTGTAGCCGAAATGCTTACGGTTGCCGTATTGTTATCAAGAATATTGATGGTTGCCGGTGTATTGCTTACACTTACCAATGGATTGCCCGAGGTAGCCAGTGTGGCAATCACTGTTTCTACACCTTCTACCAGGTTATCGGTTAAAACCGGAATGGTAATCGTTCCGGTGGTTTGACCAGCAGGGATAGTAATTGTATGAGTAGCGAGGGTACTGTAATCGCTGCCTTCGGTTGCTGTACCGCCTAAAGTATAAGTAAGCTGCGTATCAGTTGATGATGGCTTGCTTAAGGTTACGGTAAACGTTCCGTTAACAGGGCCGTTTTCGTTTCCTGTAATACCTGCAGCAATAGTAGCTACAGATGCATCATTATCAACAATGGTAGCTGTTGCTGTGGCAGTATTGATGGCCACTACTCCACCGGTAATATTACTTAATGTAGCGGTAAAGGTTTCGCTTGGCTCGGCAATATTATCATCAATAACCGGAACAGTGAAAGTTAAGGTAGTTCCGGCTGCGGCATTTGCAGGGAAATTTAAAGTTCCGCTTGTTGCGGTATAATCTAAGCCTGCTGTTGCCGTTCCGTTTGCAGTAGCATAGTCAACGCTGAATGCATTTTGAACAGCATTATTTAGCGTTACTGTAAAGGTAGCTGTTCCAGCTGCTTCATCAACCGTTGGTGTAGTAGAAATACTTACGCTGGCTGTGTTGGCATCTAAAACATTAATAGTGGCCGGAGTATTGCTGATACTCACCGACGGATTATTTGTTGTGGCTAATGTAGCTATAACCGTTTCGGCACCTTCTGTAAGGTTATCGGTTAATACCGGAATAGTAATTGTTCCGGTAGTCTGGCCTGCCGGAATAGTAATGGTTTTAGTTACGATGGTTGAGTAATCGCTGCCTTCAGTTGCCGTTCCACCTAAAGTATAGGTAATCTGGGTATCTGTTGATGAAGGGTTACTCAAAGTTACCGTGAACGTTCCGTTTACCGGTCCGGTTTCATTGCCGTTTATACCCGGGGTAATGGTAGCAACCGAAGTATCATTATCGGTAATGGTTAGGGTTGCCGAGCTGGTTGCAATGGTTACCAATCCGCCGGTTACATTACTGATGGTAGCATTAAACGTTTCGCCAGGTTCTACCACATTATCATTGATGATCGGAACGGTGAAAGTTAAGGTTGCACCTGCTGCCGATCCTGCCGGGAAGTTTAACGTACCACTTGTAGCAGTGTAATCGCTACCTGCTGTAGCTGTTCCGTTTGCGGTTGCATAATCAACGCTAAAGGCATTTTGTACTGCGGCACTTAAAGTTACGGTAAAGGTTGCTGTACCTGCAGCCTCATCTACGCTGGTTGGCGTGGCCGAAATGCTTACGCTTGCTGTATTGTTATCGAGGATATTAATCGTAGCTGGTGTATTGCTTACGCTTACCAGCGGATTGCCTGAGGTAGCCAATGTGGCAATTACAGTTTCTACACCTTCTACCAGGTTATCGGTTAATACCGGAATAGTAATTGTCCCTGTGGTTTGACCAGCCGGGATAGTGATGGTTTTGGTAACAATGGTACTGTAATCGCTGCCTTCGGTTGCCGTGCCGCCTAAAGTATAGGTAATGGTAGTTGGCTGAGCAGAAGGATTGCTTAAGGTTACCGTAAATGTTCCGTTAACAGGGCCATTTTCATTGCCTGGTGTGCCTGCTGCTATGGTTGCTACAGCAGTATCGTTATCTGTTATATTGATACTGGCAGGTGTAGTACTTGCTGTAACCGATGGATTACTTGTTGCAGCTGTCATCGTTAAAATTACGGTCTCGGTACCTTCTGCAATATTATCATCTAATACCGGAACAGTAACTGTTGCAGTAGTTTGTCCGGCAGGGATGGTTACTGTTGTGCCAATGGCAGTATAATCTGCACCGCTGGTAGCAGAACCGCCAACGGCATAGGTAATTTGTGTATCGGTTGTAGATACATTACTTAAGGTGAAGGTAAATTTACCCGGGGTATTAGGCTCGGCACCATCAGCAGTACCAGCTACAGTTACTGTAGCAGTAGTATTGTCGCTAATGTTGATTGTTGCAGGTGTATTACTTGCGGTTACAGCAGGATTGTTGGTACTGGCCAAAGTAGCAATAACCGTTTCGGTACCTTCTACAATATTATCGGTCAATACCGGAATAGTAATGGTTCCGGTAGTTTGTCCGGCCGGAATGGTAATCGTTTTGGTAACAATAGTTGAGTAATCACTTCCTTCAGTTGCTGTTCCGCCCAAAGTATAGGTAATCTGGGTATCGGTTGATGAAGGGTTACTTAGCGTAACTGTAAATGTTCCGTTAACCGGACCATTTTCATTTCCTGGAGTTCCTGGAGTGATCGTAGCAATAGCAGTATCATTATCGATAATGGTTACGCTTGCAGTCGAAGTACCAATGGTAACCAGGTTACCGCTTACATTGTTAATCGAAGCACTAAACGTTTCGCTAGGTTCAACCACATTATCGTTGATAATCGGAACGGTGAAAGTTAAGGTTGCACCTGCTGCCGATCCTGCCGGGAAGTTTAGCGTTCCGCTGGTGGCGGTGTAATCGCTACCGGCATTGGCTGTTCCGTTGGCTGTTGCATAATCAACGCTAAATCCTGCTTGTACCGCATTGCTTAAGGTTACGGTAAATGTTGCTGTACCTGCCGCCTCATTTACACTGGTTGGTGTAGCTGAAATGCTTACTGTTGCAGGATCGTTATCTGTAATGGTTCCGATACCTTCTGGTTGCGTAATGGTAACCGGAGCAGTTGCATTGCTTAAAGTTACCTTGAAGCTTTCGGAGGCTTCGGTCACGTTATCATCCGTTATCGGGATCAGGATCGTTTGGGTAGCTCCCGAAACAGATCCGGCAGGAAAAGTAATTACACCTGTTTTTGCAGTATAATCTGATCCTGCAATTGCAGTGTTATCTGTAGTTGCATAGTTAATAGAAACCGCATCCTGGATATTTCCGGTTAAGGTTACCGTGAAAGTCATGTTACCTGCATTTTCTAAAGCAGAAACACTATTGATTGCCACATTTGCGGCATCGTCATCAGTAATGGTTGCTGTTCCGGTTGCACCGGCAGCAGGTATGGTTACAACCGATCCTGCGCTCACACTGTTTAATTTCACCGTAAAGGTTTCAGTCAGTTCGGCGATGTTATCGTTTATAACCGGAATATTGAAAGTGCGCGTGGTACCGCTCACTGAACCTGCAGGAAAGGTTACACTACCCGATGTAGCGGTGTAATCAGTACCCGAAACTGCAGTTCCGTTTGTTGTAGAATAGTTTACAGTAAATGCATCCTGAACATTACCGCTTAAAGTTACGGTAAAGGTTGCATTTCCTCCGTTCTCTGCTACTGTAACGTTATTAACGGCTACGGTTGCATTATCATTATCGGTAATATTTACGGTTGCAGGGCTTGTGTTTGCAGTAATTGCCGGATTATTGGTTGCCGCGGTCATCGTCAGAATTACGCTTTCCGTAGGTTCTGCGAAAGTATCATCCAGCACAATAACTGGTAAGGTTACACTGGTCTGTCCGGCTGGGATTGTTATACTTGTACCAATTGAGGTATAATCCGTTCCGCTGGTTGCAGATCCTGTTACGGTATAAGCAATCTGCGTATCGGTTGTAGATACATTACTTAGCGTGAAAGTAAATAAGCCTTGTGTATTCGGCTCAGCCCCGTTGGTTGTAGCGGCTACGGTTACCGTTGCAGTAGTATTGTCGGTGATGTTAATCGTTGCCGTTTTATTTGCCGGAGTTGGTGTTACCGTAACCAATGCACTGTTGGTAGAAACCAGTGTGGCTACTACCGTTTCAGTACCTTCGACAATGTTATCGGTTAATACCGGAATGGTAATGGTTCCGGTAGTCTGGCCTGCCGGAATAGTAATGGTTTTAGTAGCAATTGCTGAGTAATCACTTCCTTCAGTTGCTGTGCCACCCAAAGTATAGGTAATCTGTGTATCAGTTGATGATGGATTACTTAAGGTTACCGTGAATGTACCGTTAACAGGACCATTTTCGCTGCCTGGTGTTCCCGCCGCGATAGATACCGTTGCCGCATCATTATCTACAATGGTAGCTGTGGCAGTTGCATTGCTGATCACCACTACTCCACCGGTAATGCCGCTAAGCGTAGCCGTAAAGGTTTCGTTCGGTTCAGCAATATTATCGTTAATAATCGGAACTGTAAAGGTTAATGCTGTACCCGCAGGAGAATTTGCAGGAAAATTCAATGTTCCGCTGGTTGCAGTATAATCTGCTCCTGCTGTTGCAGTTCCGTTAGCGGTTGCATAATTTACACTGAATGCGCTTTGAACAGCATTATTTAAAGTTACGGTAAAGGTAGCTGTGCCGGCAGCCTCGTTAACTGTCGGCGTAGTAGAAATACTTACACTTGAAGTATTGGCATCAAGGATATCGATTGATGCCGGAGTAGTATTTACCGTTACTGCATTGTTGGAAGTACCCAATGTAGCAATTACGGTTTCAGTACTTTCAGTAAGGGCATCCTGCAATACATTAATCACAATAGTTCCGGTGGTTTGTCCGGCCGGAATAGTAATGGTTTTGGTTGCAATGGTACTGTAATCGCTTCCTTCGGTTGCCGTTCCACCTAATGTATAGGTAATTTGTGTATCTGTTGAAGCTGGTTTGCTTAAGGTTACAATGAAGGTTCCCTGAACCGGACCGGTTTCGTTACCATTAACACCCGGGGCAATGCTGGCCACAGAGCTGTCGTTATCGATAATGGTTACGGCAGCGCTACCTGTCCCAATGGTTACCAGTCCGCCGGTAACGCCGGTTAATGTTCCATTGAAAGTTTCACTTGGTTCAACGATGTTATCGTCGGTAATCGGAACGGTAAAGGTTAATGTAGATCCCGCTGCAGAATTTGCCGGGAAGTTTAATGTTCCGCTGGTTGCTGTATAATCCTGACCTGCAATAGCTGTTCCGTTGGTTGTAGTATAATTAACACTAAACGCATTTTGAACCGCATTGCTTAAGGTTACGGTGAATGTGGCTGTACCCGCTCCTTCGTTAACACTTGTTGGTGTAGCAGAAATGCTAACAGTAGCAGTATTGTTATCGAGGATATTGATCGTAGCTGTTTTATCGGCAGGTGTTGTGGTAATACTTACCAGCGGGCTATTTGAAGAAACAAGTGTTGCAATAACCGTTTCATTACCCTCCACCAAATTATCCGTCAATACCGGAATGGTAATGGTTCCTGTAGTCTGACCCGCAGGAATAGTAATGGTTTTGGTTGCAATCGTAGAATAATCACTTCCTTCGGTGGCTGTACCACCCAAACTATAAGTAATTTGTGTATCTGTTGAAGCGGCATTACTTAAAGTAACCGTAAAAGTTCCGTTAACCGGGCCGTTTTCATTTCCGTTAACTCCCGGAGTAATACTTGCAATTGAAGCATCGTCATCAGTAATTGTGCCGGTTCCGGTAGCCGTAGCAATGGTAGTAGGGCCTGCACTGATATTCGACAGCGCAACCGTAAAGGCTTCGGTTGGTTCACTGATGGCATCGTTCAGGATAGGAACGGTAATTGTACGCGTGGTACCTGTTGGTGAATTTGCCGGAAAAGTTAGTGTTCCTGTAGTATTGGTATAATCCGATCCCGCAATGGCAGTACCATTGGCAGTGGCATAATTAACGGTTACTGCATTTTGGATTCCCCCTGTTAAGGTTACCGTAAACACAGCATTACCTCCTGCAACGTTCTCCACAACACTTACGTTATTGATCGCCAAACTCGAAGCATCATCATCGGTAATCGTACCGGTTCCGGTAGCAGTAGCAATGGTGGTTGGACCTGCGCTAATATTTGAAAGAACAACAGTAAAAGCTTCAGTAGGCTCACTGATCGCATCGTTCAGGATAGGAACCGTAATGGTACGCGTGGTACCTGTTGGCGAATTTGCTGGAAAAGTTAAGGATCCAGTAGTACTGGTATAATCCGATCCGGCAATGGCAGTACCATTGGCAGTCGCGAAATCAACCGTTACTGCGTTTTGGATACCACCGGTTAAAGTTACTGTAAATACGGCATTACCTCCTGCCACGTTCTCCACAACACTTACGTTGTTGATCGCCAAACTCGAAGCATCATCATCGGTAATCGTACCTGTTCCGGTAGCAGTTGCAATGGTAGTTGGACCTGCACTGATATTCGACAGCACAACGGTGAAAGCCTCGGAAGGCTCGCTGATTGCATCGTTCAGAATAGGAACAGTTATCGTACGCGTGGTACCCGTTGCTGAATTTGCCGGGAAAGTTAAAGTTCCACTGGTTGAGGTATAATCTGAACCTGCAATGGCAGTACCATTAGCAGTGGCGAAATCAACCGTTAGTGCATTTTGGATCGCGCCTGTTAAAGTTACCGTAAATACGGCATTACCTCCTGCCACGTTCTCCACAACACTTACGTTGTTAATTGCCAAACTCGAAGCATCATCATCAGTAATGGTACCTGTTCCGGTAGCAGTAGCAATGGTGGTAGGTCCTGCACTGATATTCGAAAGCACAACCGTGAAAGCCTCAGTAGGCTCACTAATGGCATCGTTCAGAATAGGAACAGTTATCGTACGCGTGGTACCTGTCGGTGAATTTGCAGGGAAAGTTAATGTTCCGCTGGTTGCAGTGTAATCTGAGCCCGCAATAGCAGTACCATTAGCAGTGGCGAAATCAACCGTTACCGCATTCTGGATCGCACCTGTTAAAGTAACTGTAAATACAGCATTACCTCCTACCACGTTCTCCACAACACTTACATTATTGATCGATAAACTCGAAACATCATCGTCTGTAATCGTACCTGTTCCGGTAGCAGTTGCAATGGTGGTTGGACCTGCGCTGATATTCGAAAGCACAACCGTGAAAGCCTCGGCAGGTTCACTGATGGCATCGTTCAGAATAGGAACAGTTATCGTACGCGTGGTACCTGTCGGTGAATTTGCAGGGAACGTTAATGTTCCGCTGGTTGCAGTGTAATCTGAGCCCGCAATGGCAGTACCATTGGCTGTGGCGAAATCAACCGTTACCGCATTCTGGATCGCACCTGTTAAAGTAACTGTAAATACAGCGTTACCTCCTACCACGTTCTCCACAACACTTACATTATTGATCGCCAAACTCGAAACATCATCGTCTGTAATCGTACCTGTTCCGGTTGCTGTAGCAATAGTAGTTGGACCCGCACTGATACCAGACAGCACCACAGTGAAGGCTTCGGTAGGCTCGCTGATCGCATCATTCAGAATAGGAACCGTAATGGTACGTGTGGTACCAGTTGGCGAATTTGCAGGAAAAGTTAAAGTTCCTGTAGTGTTGGTATAATCAGATCCGGCAATAGCAGTACCATTGGCAGTAGCGTAATTAACGGTTACTGCATTCTGGATTCCTCCTGTTAAGGTTACCGTAAATACAGCATTACCTCCTGCCACGTTCTCAGCAACGCTTACGTTATTGATCGCAATACTCGAAGCATCGTCATCAGTAATCGTACCGGTTCCTGTAGCAGTTGCAATGGTAGTTGGACCTGCGCTGATATTTGAAAGTACAACCGTGAAGGCTTCAGTAGGCTCACTGATTGCATCGTTCAGAATAGGAACAGTAATCGTACGCGTGGTACCTGTTGCTGAGTTTGCCGGGAAAGTTAAAGTTCCTGTAGTACTGGTATAATCCGATCCGGCAATGGCAGTACCATTAGCAGTGGCGAAATCAACCGTTAGTGCATTTTGGATCGCGCCTGTTAAAGTTACCGTAAATACAGCATTACCTCCTGCCACATTCTCTACAACACTTACGTTATTGATTGCCAAACTCGAAGCATCATCATCGGTAATCGTACCAGTCCCGGTTGCTGTAGCAATGGTGGTTGGACCCGCACTGATACCAGACAGCACAACTGTGAAAGCCTCTGAAGGCTCGCTGATTGCGTCGTTCAGAATAGGAACAGTAATCGTACGCGTGGTACCTGTTGCTGAATTTGCAGGAAAAGTTAAGGTGCCTGTAGTATTGGTATAATCCGATCCGGCAATGGCAGTACCATTGGCAGTGGCATAGTTTACCGTAAAGGCATTCTGGATAGCTCCGGTAAGGGTTACCGTAAACACAGCATTACCTCCAGCTACATTTTCGGCAACACTTATATTGTTGATCGCAATACTCGACGCATCGTTATCTGTGATATTAACTGTTGAAGAAGTTGGCGTAACTGTAATTTTTGCATTATTTGTACTGAAACCACTTAAAATAACATTTTCAGCAGGTTCACTAACCAAATCGTCGATAATTGTTACCGGAACCGTTACCGTTGTTTGGCCGGCCAAGATAGTTGCTGTACCAGCGATGGTATTGTAATCTGTACCATTACCCGCCGAGCCGCCCACAGTATAACTGATCGTGGTGTTTGTACTGCTCGGTTTGTTCATGGTAAATAAAAACGATCCGTTGGTACCAGGTTCTGCTCCATCTGTTGTAGCCACTGTAATGGTGGCCACATCATCATCAGCAATATTTACCGTAGCCGTTAAATCAGCTGCATTAAATGCCGTTGTAGTTGACGGAGTTAATGTATTGCTAACGCTGTTGATGGTTAGCGTAACAGTTTCTGTAGATTCTACAATATTGTCGTCAAATACAGTAATTGGAATTGTTGCCGAAGTTTGACCAGCCAGGATGGTTACCGATCCCGATAATGGTGTAACCGTATTATAATCGACCCCATTAGTGGCATTTCCACTGATGGTATAATTAACCACGGTATTTCCTAAAACCGCACTGGTTAAATTTACAGTAAACAATCCGTTTGTGGAAGGCTCTGAAGCATTAGGGGTAGTCGCTACAATACTTACCGATGCAGGTACGGTAACTGCATTTGCAGTTACAATATTATTACAGCCAACTCCGGATGGAGCGCCGTTACACTCTGTATCTGCATTGCCAGAGAAAGTTGTTGTACTTTCGTCAGTAGCATCCGGATCTCCCACATCTGCCGGTCTTAAAATTGTTGCTCTTGCAGCAACTGTTGTATTACTTAAGGCGTTCCCCACTGTACCGGTAATCGTATAAGTAATTCTTGACCCTGTTGACATATTTAATGTGGCAGAAAATTTTGTAGCCCCAATGGTACTCGACGTTTGAGAAGCAGTTCCTGCATTTACTACAGGTGCTGAAACCGAGCTTACCACAAAACCAGATGGATACTCCAGGCCAAATACAGCCCCACTTACATTACTCACACTGTTGGCATTGTTTAAATTCTCCAGTACAACAGTGTAAGTTATTGTACTTCCTACCTTTGCAGTGGTAACCGAAGGAGTTATACTGGTTACCCTTAAATCAGCTTGTGAAATGGTAACACTTACCGATTCAGTATTTTCAAGTCCGGGAGTAAAAGCATAGGTATCAAGCGCCTTATTGTTTCCATATTCACTATCTCCTGTTGCAGTCGTAGCTGTATTGGCACCCCATTTATGACCATTGGCATTACTTGAAACACCAGAAGTAGTTAAGGGATAGCCAGAAGCAGGTGTAGGTGCAGTTCCGGTACTTGTTATATCAGAATCATCCCAATAAACAATATCATTACCACTGATAACATTACCACTGGCATCTAATTGTTCGATAATGATACCATTCGGATTTATTTCAGTATCTATAAACGGAAAGTGTACCTCTGCTCCAAACAATTGTACTTTTAATGAGTTTACAGTTGTTCCAGGCGGAACAGCTGCACCAGGAAGGCTTGAGTTCAAAGCGCTTCCAGCTTTTCCATCCCAAAAAACAGTCATATTACCTGTAGTTGCTATACCAACAAGCGTACGGTCAATGAAATTACCATTACCTGGAATGGTAATTTTATATTTACCATTCACATTTGACGTGAATTTGATGTAAGCTCCTTTAGAACTTACGCTACTCGATGATCCTTCAACACCCAAAAATGTTAGCCCCGATGCTTGTGGAGATATAATTGCAGGCTTTAACCAGGTATCTGATAATCCATTGATTTTAGAAACCGTAGGCATATCACTTGCGGGTGAAGTGTAAAAGATCTTGTGTGTTATATTGGCATTGTCATCGGTCCGCGGATCTTTAATATTTAAATTGGTGGAAGTATTAACACTTTTATAAGTCGGATCGCCAGCCCCATTAGCAGCTGTTGTAAAGCCCCTGCTGTTAGCAAAAAAAGTAAAACCAACACCTACTTGCCCGTTATTGCTTACACGGTAAGCATTACCATCTTTCGTTAGAACATAAAAACGACCGTAAAATCCCGATCCGGCTGTATACACGTTGTTGATCCTAAAGTTCATCACATTTGTATATACCCTTCCTGGTATGAATGTACCTGCAGTAGCCAGCGTTCCCGTCCTCACACTTACATCCCATGCGGCAATCATTGTTACTGCAGTTGTTCCTGTAGCTGTGTTTCCCTGCATCCAGGCAGCATCTGCAGCTACAGTTGCAGTACCTGAATTTTGAGCGGTTGTATTGGTCTCTCCCGAAGGCGGGATAAATTCTACCCTCCATATACCATCCTGACCTGCAGGAACAACTAACTGAAACGGGGTATACCTGTTTGCCGTTGCATCGGCAGTACCATTTTTTGGTCCGGCTAACTCCTGTACCCTGTTAGATATGAAACCATTTGTAGTACTTGTTTGGGTTATCGAACCATCAGGGCTGTAAATCCTGACTGCTCCGGAACCAAGACCAACAGCACTCGAAGAAGCCATAATCACTTCTCCTGCTTTCGCATACACAAAATGAGTACCTGCTGTTTTAAAGGGCCACGAATCTGGGGCGTAAGCGGGGTTTATATTCGTATACAAGAAAGCCCTGTTACCTGTTGCACCACTAGGATACAAGTCCTTACTTCCATCAGCAAATGCATGATTGAGGTTAATAAAAAGAAGCGCAAGAGCTAAAAAGAATGCAGACTTAAAATATTTGCCGAAATACTTCGTTAAATAATTGTTATTCGTCAGGAAATACCGTGTCGGGACACACGGAGAGAGTAAATTTTTATTCATACACGGGATAATGAATGGTATTATACTATCTGGAATAATCCAGTTTACATAGCTTATTTATTCAGTTTTAGGCATACATACGTAAGCTTAAAACCTATGGTTTTAAAAAAATAAAAAAAAACGCCCAAACTTTTTCAGCTCAGTTCATTTCGTTCATTTAGTGAGCAAAGATATATTTTTGAATTTTCAATTTTCTATTCAGAACTTGAATAACGTACAACAAATAAGACAAGATTTATATTTTTTGATATTTGTCAGGAAAATTATTTGTTTAGAGGGAGTTAGAGAGCTTTTTAAAATGCATTTAGACTCATAGATATTGATCTGCGTCAATATTTTCAATACAACTTACAGCTATATTTTCTTTTAGTCATTTTTGCTATAGATGCATGTTAAGCATTAGTCAATCGTTTGACCTTAGCCATTTGATCGGATTTTATCTGCTATCTGCCCTATATTAAGATTGTATAAATGGGCCCTTCAAATTGAGTACTAACTACACATATATTGCATGTAAATTGTATACCCAAATCTACATGCTAAATGTTTGTTTTTTAACTATCGGAAAATTTACGGATCTGTTTTTGGCAAAACCTTTCCTGTTCAAGGCCTGTTATTGAATAAGTAATAAGGAAGACTATGAAAACGACCACACCGGAAAACGCAAAGAAAAGCAAAGAAAAAGTAAAGGGAACAGCAAAGGAAAAAGCATCTTTTGATCAAAATGGAGCTGGCTCGTCAGATAAATTTGGACAGGCTGGCTCCACTCACAACGAATCGGGAGAAAGCGGGCTCGGCACTAAAAATAAGAACAGGGAAAGATAAAAAGAGTAAAATACTCTTTTTATCTTTCATAAATGCTCATTTTTTCGGCAAGTTCGATGATACTCTTTATTTTCAGTTTTTGGAAAAGTCTCAGTTTATATGTGCTTACTGTACCCATTTGAAGGTTTAACTGGTTAGAAATCTCCAATACACCAATACCTTTAGTTAAAAGCTCAGCTACTTCAAGCTCTCTGCCAGATAGTTTGGTAAATGGATTATCGGCATCGTTACCCAATATGCTATTGAACATGTTTTCTTTAACATTTCTGCTCGAATAACGGCTACCAGCCAGAATTGTGGTAATGGCAATTACGATTTCCGACTCTTCGGCATTTTTGGTTAAGTAACCAGACGCACCAGATTTTAAATAAGGAACCGCGTAAATATTCTCGTTCAATGAAGAAAACACCAGGATTTTCGCATTTGGCTGAACCAATTTAAGTTGATCGATAACCTTTAAGTTGTTACCACCCGGTAAGTTTACATCAATGATAATTAAACTTGGCGATTTTTCTGCTTCAACAAGCGCTTGCTCCATAGTTGATGCATGGATAATTTCGACACCAGGCCAAAAGTCTGATATTAAACCTTTTAATCCACGACGGATAATCTCATGATCATCGGCGATAAGTACTGTGAAGCCGCTAACAGCATTTTTTGTTTTCATTGTTTTTATAATATTCTGCAAGTTAATAAAAAGTTATTTTTTTGTACGCTAATGTAAGTTATTTTTTGTCTAAAAGTGTAAATATTATTATACACATTTTAATTGTTTTGTTTAGAAGACCCTTGGTGTTGCTAATCTGATGTTTTGCCTGATAAAAGAATAGGCTATAGAAATCTCATGAGTGCCGCTGCTATAGCCTTGTAGCGGACCAATAGAGAAATCGTAGCCATAACCAATCCGGATTTTCTCGGAAGGAAAAATCTGGATCGCGGCAACAGCCGAGTTACGTGGCGTTAAATCTTTCTGCAGGTAACTTTTATCATACAGTTTTACCCCCGTACGATAAGACCCGCCTACCCATATAAAATCTTTGATCATTAAAAAGGCATTTACATCCAGACTCGTTGGTCCACCGCGATCGTCTTTCAACAGGAAAGATGGTTTAAGCTGAAAGTTTTCGGAAAGCGGAAATAAAGCACCTGCCGTTAAATAGTAATGCGGTTTGGGTTGCGGAATAAAAGCATAACGGTCTATATCGATGTAAGTAGCAATCAGGTTATCGACCGAAAAACCCGCATAGTATTTATCGTTGGCAAAATATACCCCTGCCCTGGCATCGGGTACAATAGTGCTCTGCATCCCTACCGGCTGGTTAGGTTCAGGATTGTTGGGGTTAAGCATCGAACCATCAATCCCCAGCTGTACCATCCCTACACCTAAGCCCAGTGCCAGGCGCGAGCTGCCATCATCATTCATCCTGATGCGGTAAGCGTAGTTACCGTAAATGCTGAGGTTATTCTGCGCACCCAGCTTATCGCTGGCCACCTGCAGGGCAAGGCCTACATTACCACTGTTGGCAATGGCATCTACTGCCAGCGACATGCTCCTTGGCGCCCCTGTTATTCCTGTCCACTGGCTGCGATAAAAAGTATGCACATTCAGCACTTCTTTATAACCTGCATAGGCCGGATTGATGTAGATACCGTTAAACATATACTGGCTATACTGGGCATCCTGCTGGGCAGATACGCCCTGCGAAAGGGACATGAAAGCACCTGCAATTATCCAAATTAATTTCTTCATCCTTTTAGTTCTTAAATGCCCTGATTAATGTGATATAACCTTTAAATACTTTTAGTTCGCTGCTACCGGCTTTACGCACCCTTAACAAATAATAGTAAGTACCTTCGTTCAGCCCCTCCCCTGTCCAGTTGTTTTGGTAACCTTTTGCACGGAACACTTCGTTCCCCCAACGATTTACAATGGTGAGTTCACTTTCAGCGAAATTGGCCAATCCGTTTATTTCGAAGGTATCGTTAATACCATCGCCGTTTGGCGTAAACAGGTTCGGAATAAGCAATTCATCACCGGAAATGGTGGCCGCATTAGCCGATACCGAGTTGTTATTTGGTACAGGATCTGGCTGGTCGGCTTTTACGGTTGCCGAATTATTCAATGCACCTGTTGCCAGCGTACGCGATTTGAATGTTAAGGTTGCTGATTGGTTTAGATCCAGGCTACCAACCAACCATACGAAATCGCGCGTTGTGGTGCTGTAAGTTGTAGTACCTGTGGTTACTGTAATTTCTTTAGATGCATCGATGAGCGTACTTAACCTATCGGTAACAGTTACGCCTGTTGCCCTGTTTGCACCTTTATTGGTTACCGTAATTTTATAGGTTACATCTGATCCGGTTCTGATTTCGCCAGTGGTCATCAATTCTTTGGTTACCACTAAATCAGCCGATTGATCAACATCCATAATTACCTCTGGCTTAATTACAGTTCCTGTCGGAGCAGTCATTGTAGCCACATTTTTAATGGTGTTGTAGCTGTTTACATCAGGTGCAACCTTCGCATCAAAAGTGAGTACGGTGCTCGAGTTTGGCTGCATGTTGATCGTCCATTTCAGGCTGTTGCCGGTTACTGTTCCATATCCTGAAACTGAACCCGGCACATAGGTTAAACCTGCCGGAAGCTCATCGGTAATGGTTACGCCATTTAAGGCCGAACCACCGGTATTGCGAACCTGCAAGGCGTAAGTTAATATTTCGTTTGCCTGTGCCTTACCATCTTTGTTACCCTTCGTATCGCTTACTGATTTGCTTCCTTCCAATTTGCCTTCAGTAGGGATAGCAGCAGCCGGATTTAATGGCGAGGTAATATTGGCCGGATCAACTACCGTTGCAATGTTGTTGATATTTAAAACACCTGAAGGAAGCGTAGCATTAACAGTTACCTTGAAAGCAACCATGACCTGACCGTTAGCCGGTATAGTTAAGTTAGCCCAGGTTAACACATTGCCCGCAAGTATACCACCATTATCGGCACTCGCATTTACATAAGTAGTATTGGCCGGTATCTGGTCGGTAATTTTAACACCTGTACGGGTGGTATTGCCATTATTACGTACCATAATGTTGTAAGTTAATACCTCATTAGGTTCAGCCTTACCATTATTATTGGCATCGGTAACGGTTTTAGCGCTAACAATGCGTGGCAATTCTAAAATTGTCGGACTGTCGTTATCTTCTGCCGTACCCGAAACATCGGTTACTTTATTTCCTGCCGGGGTGCTTGCCGTAAGTGTAGCGGTGTTGCTCACTGAACTGGCATTTTTCTCGGCCTGGGTAATGGTGTACACCACGTTTGCCACAGCAGTTTCGCCTGGTGCAATACTTGCCGGTGCGAAAGTAACCGCAGCAGGGATTTTGGCATCTACCAGGTTGAAATTATTTAAGGTAATGTTACCCGTATTTTTAGCAGTGAAAGTGTAAGTTACCGTATTACCATCTGCACTCAGGGCACCTGTTTTCACTAAAGTTAAACCCGGAGCTTCAGGAATAATATAAACAGTCGGATCGTCTGGTGCAATTGTTTTAGGGTTATCAGACAATTTAGACAACTTATTATTACCTACACCATAATTAGCCGTTAAACTAGCCTGGTTTACAAACTTACCATAATCGATTTCAGGTTGCGTTAAGGTATGGCGCGCCAAAATCATTGCTGTTTCAGCGGGTTCTAGTTTGGCAATAACTGCAGGTGTAATGCTACCGGCATCGGCACCAGGATCGGTTACCACGACATTGGTTAAAGTAATGTTCCCGGTATTGGTTACCTGAATACTATATTCAATTACCTTGATAACTCCCGCCCCACTGGCCACCAACTTGGTAAACCTTACCGATGGATCGGCTATAATTGGTGAGAAAGTAGCATCATCTGCAGCAGGTGTAGTCGGATTATCAGATACTTTGGTTATTGTATTTCCCATCGGATCTTTTGCCGTTGCATTTACTTGGTTACTGAAACCACCAGCATTCACTTCACTTTGTTTTACAGTATGTTTAGCTGTAATATTAACCGTTTCACCCGGTAATACTGTTGTAATGCTGGCAGGTGTTAAACTTCCGGCATCGGCATTGGCATCTGTTAAAACAATATTGGTTAAGGTTACATTACCGGTATTTTTAAAGATAATGTTGTAATTAACTACATCACCGGCTTTAGTTGCGGTATTGGTCGCCGATTTGGTTAACGTATAAGCAGGCGAAGTAACCAGTTTAGTTACTGTCGGATCGTTTGGCGTGCTAGTACCCGGATCATCTGATAACTGATTGATGATATTTCCTTTACTATCGGTAACTTTTACAGTGGCCTGGTTGGTAAAGCTGCCCGCATTAACCTCACTTTGTGTTAAAGTATGTTTCGCTACAGCAGTAACGCTTGCTCCCGGCGCTAAAGTAGCAATACTTGCTGGCTGGATACTTCCTGCATTTGCAGCAGCATCACTCAATATCAGATTGCTCAATGTAGTAGTTCCGGTATTGGTGATGGTGAAAATATAATCAATCGATTCGCCCGCCTTAGTACCTTTTGAGGTGGCTACTTTGGTAAAGTTAAATGAAGGACTGCCAGGTACTGGTGTCTCGGTTGGGGTATCGTTACCTCTACCGCTACCCGAAACATCGGTTACTGTATTACCCGCAGGTGTTTTTGCCGTTACCGAAGCGGTATTACTTACTTTTCCGGCATCTTTATCACTTTGTGTAAGAATATAAACCTCATTATAAGTTAAACTTGCGCCCGCAGCCAAAGTTCCCGGTAAGGTTTTGGTCATGGCCAGTTTGCTATCCACCAATACGATATCAGTAAGGGCAACATCGCCGGTATTGGTAACGGTAAAGGTGTAAGTAATCTGATTACCATCGGTACTTAAGCTACCAGTTTTAACCAGCGCAATACTACCTTTTAATATAGGTGTACTTACTGAAGATTGGTTGTTGGTATTTTCAGGATCGTTTGTTCCAACTGGTGCAGTTAAAGCTACCTGATTAACCAGGGTCGACCCTGCGTAGTTTGCTGCAACCTTTCCGTTTACCACTAAACTGACTTCATCGCCAGACAATAAATCGGCCGATAAGGTATAGGTATTTGCAGCAGCATTATAAACTCCATCTGTAGTGGTATAGGTAACATTTTCTAATCCTGCCGGAAGGTTTTCTGTCACACCGATAGCTTTACCACTTAAAACAGTAGCCGGACCATTGTTTTTAATTTTAATGGTATAGCTGATGTTTCCGTTGGTTTCCACTCCGCTTATATTGGCTATTTTGCTGATTTGCAAATCGCTGCTCCAATCCGGAATAGTTACCACAACTTTAGCTGTTGCAGCCTTGGTTGCATCCAGTTTATCGGTAATGGTATAGGTTAAGTTATAAACACCCGGTAGTGTTTTAGCTGCAACATTTACTTTGCCGCTGGTAACATCGATGTTGATATTTGGATTATCAGTTGAATTTTGGGTGATGGAAACTGTTTCTGTTGTGGCGGTTGAGGTACCATTATAGTTATCGTTCACTAAAATATCGGCAACTGCAGTACCTCCGGTAAAGCCATTTGCGGTGCCTGCATCATCTTTAGCTAAAATTGTTCCTGTACCAACTGTAATGGTTACGGTAGCAGTTTTAGTCTGACCAGGGTTCAACTTATCTTCAATCTGGTAAACCAAAGTATAAGTTCCTGCAGGCGTATTTGGCGCTACATTTACTTTTCCGGTAGTTACATCTAAACTTACGTTAGGATTGCTGCTCGAAACCTGATTTAATTTAACGTCCGTTAAAGTTGCAGGGTTACCATTGTAGGTATCGTTTACCAATACATTTTCTACTGCAGTACCTCCGGTAAAGCCGTTAGCATTTCCTGAATCGTTTGTAGCAACTATAGCTGGTGCTGTTACTGTGATGGTAACGGTCGCTGTTTTAGTCTGACCAGGGTTCAACTTATCTTCTATCTGGTAAACCAAAGTATAAGTTCCTGCGGGCGTATTTGGCGCTACATTTACTTTTCCGGTAGTTACATCTAAACTTACGTTAGGATTGCTGCTCGAAACCTGATTTAATTTAACATCGGTGAAAGTTGCAGGGTTACCATTGTAGGTATCGTTTACCAATACATTTTCAACTGCAGTACCTCCGGTAAAGCCGTTAGCATTTCCTGAATCGTTTGTCGCAACCATAGCTGGTGCTGTCACTGTGATGGTTACTGTAGCTTGTTTGGTTTGGTTAGGATCTAATTTATCTGCAATTTCATAAATGATCGTGTAAACGCCAGCCGGGGTGTTTGGTTTTACATTTACCTGTCCGGTTGTAGCATCAAGTGTAATATTCGGGTTTGTTGTAGAAACCTGTGTAAGTGTTACATCACTTAAGGTCGGAGCTGTAGATGTGCCGTTGTAAGCATCATTAGCCAATACATTTGCAACCGGTATCCCTCCTACTAAACCATTAACACTTCCTGCATCGTCTTTTGCAGTTAAAGTTCCAGAAGCTACCGTTACTTTAACTGTTGCGGTTGAAGTCTTAGAAGCATCCAGTTTATCGGTGATGATATAAGTCAAGGTATAAACACCAGCTGGGGTATTGGTTGCTACACTCACTGAACCTGTTGCCGGATCCAATGTTACTTTGCCATTGCTGTCGTTAGTACCATTAGTGATGGTTACATCATTTAAGGTCGGTGCGGTAGTCGTGCCGTTGTAGTTATCGTTCGCCAATACATTCGCCACTGCAGTACCACCGGTTACTGAGTTTGCCAAACCGGCATCATCTTTGGCTAAGATCGCGCCTGAAGCTACTGTTACTTTAACTGTTGCAGTCGAAGTTTTAGAAGCATCCAGTTTATCGGTGATGGTATAAGTCAAGGTATAAACGCCTGCAGGGGTATTTGCTGCTACGCTCACAGCACCTGTTGACGGATCCAAGGTTACTTTGCCATTGCTGTCGTTAGTACCATTGGTGATGGTTACATCATTTAAGGTTGGAGCAGTTGTCGTACCGTTATAATTATCGTTCGCCAATACATTCGCAACAGCAGTTCCACCGGTTACCGAGTTCGCTGAACCTACATCGTCTTTGGCTAAGATCGCGCCTGAAGCTACCGTAACTTTAACTGTTGCGGTCGAAGTTTTTGAAGCATCCAGTTTATCGGTGATGGTATAAGTTAAGGTATACACAC
>NZ_FMZH01000004.1:0-1889 GCF_900101435.1 Pedobacter soli | reverse complement strand
GAACCGGCATCATCTTTGGCTAAAATTGCGCCCGAAGCTACCGTTACTTTAACCGTAGCGGTTGAAGTTTTACTGTTGTCGAGTTTATCGGTGATGGTATAAGTCAGGGTGTAAACACCAGCCGGGGTATTCGCTGCTACGCTCACAGCTCCTGTTGACGGATCCAGGGTTACTTTACCATTGCTATCGTTGGTGCCATTGGTGATGGTTACATCATTTAGGCTTGGAGCAGTTGTAGTACCGTTATAGTTATCGTTCGCCAATACATTAGCCACTGCGGTGCCGCCCGTTACCGAGTTCGCCGAACCGGCATCGTCTTTAGCTAAGATCGCGCCTGAAGCTACCGTTACTTTTACTGTAGCGGTTGAAGTTTTACTGTTGTCGAGTTTATCGGTGATGGTATAAGTCAGGGTGTAAACACCAGCCGGGATATTGGTTGCTACACTCACAGCACCTGTTGCCGGATCCAAGGTTACTTTACCATTGCTATCATTCGTTCCGTTGGTGATGGTTACATCATTTAGGCTTGGAGCAGTTGTAGTACCGTTATAGTTATCGTTAGCCAATACATTAGCCACTGCGGTGCCGCCCGTTACCGAGTTTGCCGAACCGGCATCATCTTTAGCTAAAATCGCGCCTGAAGCTACTGTTACTTTTACCGTTGCAGTTGAAGTTTTACTGTTGTCGAGTTTATCGGTGATGGTATAAGTCAGGGTGTAAACACCAGCCGGGGTATTCGCTGCTACGCTCACAGCACCTGTTGACGGATCCAGGGTTACTTTACCATTGCTATCGTTGGTGCCATTGGTGATGGTTACATCATTTAAAGTTGGTGCGGTAGTCGTACCATTGTAGTTATCGTTTGCCAATACATTTGCCACGGCTGTTCCACCTGTTACCGAGTTAGCCGAACCGGCATCGTCTTTAGCTAAAATCACGCCCGAAGCTACCGTTACTTTTACCGTTGCGGTCGAAGTTTTCGAAGCATCCAGTTTATCGGTGATGGTATAAGTCAAGGTATAAACACCAGCCGGGGTATTCGCAGCAACTTTAACCTCTCCTGTTGTTGGATCAAGGGTTACTTTGCCATTGCTATCATTCGTACCATTGGTGATGGTTACATCATTTAAGGTTGGTGCAGTAGTGGTACCGTTATAGTTATCGTTCGCCAATACATTCGCCACTGCGGTGCCGCCGGTTACCGAGTTCGCCGAACCCGCATCATCTTTAGCTAAGATCGCTCCTGAAGCTACTGTTACTTTTACCGTAGCAGTCGAAGTTTTAGAAGCATCCAGTTTATCGGTGATGGTATACGTTAAAGTATAAACACCAGCCGGGGTATTGGTTGCAACTTTAACTTCTCCTGTTGCCGGATCCAGGGTTACTTTACCATTGCTGTCGTTGGTGCCATTGGTGATGGTTACATCATTTAAGGTTGGAGCAGTAGTGGTACCATTGTAGTTATCGTTCGCCAATACATTCGCTACAGCTGTTCCGCCCGTTACCGAGTTTGCCGAACCGGCATCGTCTTTAGCTAAAATCGCGCCCGAAGCTACCGTTACTTTTACCGTAGCAGTAGAAGTTTTACTGTTGTCGAGTTTATCGGTGATGGTATAAGTCAGGGTGTAAACACCAGCCGGCGTATTTGCAGCAACACTCACTGCTCCTGTTGACGGATCCAGGGTTACTTTGCCATTGCTATCGTTGGTACCATTGGTGATAGTTACATCATTTAAAGTTGGAGCAGTTGTCGTACCGTTATAGTTATCGTTCGCCAACACATTTGCAACAGCTGTTCCGCCGCTTACCGAGTTCGCCGAACCGGCATCGTCTTTGGCTAAAATCGCGCCTGAAGCTACCGTAACTTTAACTGTTGCGGTCGAAGTTTT
>NZ_FMZH01000020.1 GCF_900101435.1 Pedobacter soli | reverse complement strand
GTCAACATCTGTAATATTTCGTGTCTAGCGGGACCTCAACTTGCCTCTCTTTTCTGATTGTTATATATAAATATAAAGATATGAGCGGGGCTGAATGCTCCGATGAAAAACAGGACCAACCGTTTCCAAAAAAAATACTAAGCATTTAAGCCACCTTAACAGCTATTATTTTTAGACCCATAAGGTTTTTAAAACCTTATAGGTTTGTTTAGGTTAGGTCTGTTTCGTCATTTTTTGTTGATAATTTACTGACAACTTCCGCTATCAAATTCCTTATTTTTGAAGAACCGTTATTATTCTTAAACGGCTAATTCTTTACCGCACTATATGTACTTAATTTTTGATACCGAAACCACTGGTTTGCCTCGTAATTACAACGCACCCATTACCGATACGGATAACTGGCCACGTTGTATTCAGATTGCCTGGCAGCTGCACGATGAGATGGGGAGATTGGTTGAACATCAGGATTATCTGGTAAAACCGGAGGGGTTCAACATCCCTTACGATGCAGAAAGAATTCACGGTATTTCTACCGAGCTGGCAGCAGAGCAGGGAATTGGCTTTGATGAAATGCTGGCCAAATTTAATGAGGTTTTAAACAAGGCTAAGTTTATTGTAGGGCAGAATGTTGGCTTCGATGTAAACATTATGGGTTGCGAGTTTCACCGTTTTGGTGTAGCCAACCGCCTGGCCGAAATGCCTGTTTTAGATACCTGTACCGAGGTTACCGCACAGCTTTTGCAATTGCCGGGAGGTAGGGGCGGAAGATTTAAACTGCCTACGCTAACCGAACTGCATTCCTATTTATTTGGCGTTCCGTTTAGCGAAGCGCACAACGCAACCGCCGACGTTGAAGCTACCACACGCTGTTTCTTAGAGCTGGTAAAAAGAGAAGTTTTTAAAAAGGAAGAGTTACAGGTAGATGTTGAATATTTTCCGCGTTTCAGGGAAGTAAACCCGGGCTTAATTGAAGGTGTTGGTTTAACACACATCAACTTAAAAGCGGCATCTGACGAAATCCGCAAGCGCATTCAAAAAGCCGAAGGTGGTGGCATTTCCAAACAGGAACTTGCCGGTAACAGGCAGGAGCTCGCTGCTGCAACCTTTGTGCATTTACACAACCATACGCAATTTTCGGTATTGCAAAGTACCATTAGCATTTCCGATCTGGTAAAAGCAGCAGCGGCACAAAAAATGCCTGCCGTAGCCATGACCGATCATGCTAATATGATGGGGGCTTTCCACTTTGTAAACAACGTACTTAATCATAATAAAGCAGCCGAAGCCAAAAATGCTGCGGCAATAGAGGCCGGCGAACGCCCAACCGAGGTGGTAATGACGCCTATTGTTGGGGTAGAGTTTTTTGTTTGTGCAAACCACTTAGACCGTACCGCAAAAGACAATGGCTACCAGATGGTATTGCTGGCCAAGAATAAAAAAGGTTACCATAACCTGGCCAAAATGTCGTCTATAGCCTATACCAAAGGGTTTTATTATGTGCCGCGTATCGACAGGCAGATTATTGAGCAATACAAGGAAGATATTATTGTTTTATCGGGTAACCTGGGCGGTGAGATTTCGAACAAGATCTTAAATATGGGCGAAACCCAGGCAGAGGAAGCACTGATCTGGTGGAAAGAAATGTTTGGCGACGATTTCTACCTGGAGGTGATGCGCCATAACCAGGAAGATGAAGACCGGGTAAACGAAACGTTAATTGCTTTAGCCCGTAAACATGCCGTTAAGCTGATTGCTACTAACAATACTTATTATGTAAGTAAAAAAGATGCCAATGCGCACGACATTTTACTTTGCGTAAAAGATGGCGAAAAGCAGGCCACACCAATAGGCCGCGGTCGGGGTTACCGTTATGGTTTGCCTAACCAGGAGTATTATTTCAAATCGGCTGATGAAATGAAGGCGCTTTTTGCCGATCTGCCCGAGGCGATTTTAAATATTCAGGATATCCTGAATAAGGTTGAGACCTATAAACTCGCCCGCGAGGTACTCTTACCTAAATTTGATATTCCGGAAGAGTTTCTGGTTGCCGAAGATGAAACCGATGGCGGCAAACGTGGGGAGAACAAATTTTTAAGGCACTTAACCTACGAAGGAGCCAAACGCCGCTACGGAACTTTAACCGACGATGTAACCGACCGACTTGATTTTGAGCTGGCAACCATCGAGAAAACCGGTTATCCGGGTTACTTTTTGATTGTACAGGATTTTATTGCCGAGGCGCGCAACCTTGATGTATCGGTAGGGCCGGGCAGGGGATCTGCTGCCGGATCGGCGGTGGCTTACTGTTTAGGCATTACCAATATCGACCCGATTAAATACGATCTCCTTTTCGAGCGTTTCTTAAATCCCGACCGTGTATCCATGCCCGATATCGATATCGACTTTGATGATGAGGGTCGTGGCCGGGTAATGGATTATGTAATTAATAAATATGGTGCCAATCAGGTAGCGCAGATTATTACTTACGGTACCATGGCTGCCAAATCATCGATCCGCGATACGGCGCGCGTGTTGGATTTACCATTGTTTGAGGCCGATAAAATTGCCAAGCTGATTCCGAATATGAAGCTGGCTAAAATCTTTAACCTCGACGAGAAAAGTTTAAAGGATGCTTTACGGCCCGATGAATATGAGAAAGTTGTAGAGCTGAAAAACCTGGGTAGCCAGAAAGATTTAAGTGCTGAAACCATTCAGCAGGCACAGGTTTTAGAGGGTTCGTTACGGAATACAGGTATTCACGCCTGCGGGGTAATTATTACGCCGAGCGATATTACCAACTTCGTTCCTGTATCGGTAGCTAAAGATTCTGATTTATATGTTACCCAGTTTGATAACTCGGTTGTAGAGAGTGCCGGTTTATTAAAAATGGACTTCCTGGGGTTAAAAACCTTAACCCTGATTAAAGATACCGTGAAACTGGTAAAGAAAAGGCACCAGATTGATCTCAATCCCGATAATTTCCCGATTGATGATGTAATGACCTACGAGCTTTTCCAGCGTGGCGAAACCATTGGTATTTTCCAGTACGAGAGTCCGGGTATGCAGAAGTACATGAAAGAGCTTAAGCCAACGGTTTTCGACGATTTAATTGCCATGAACGCTTTATACCGCCCGGGACCGATGGAGTACATTCCGAGTTTCGTTCGCCGTAAAAATGGCGAGGAAGAAATTAAGTACGATTTGGATGCCTGTGAGGAATATTTAAAAGAAACCTACGGGATTACCGTTTATCAGGAGCAGGTAATGCTTTTATCGCAAAAGCTGGCCGGCTTTACCAAAGGTGAGGCCGACGTTTTGCGTAAGGCCATGGGTAAGAAACAGAAAGATGTACTCGATAAAATGAAGCCTAAGTTTGTAAAACAAGCTTCGGAAAAAGGTCATGATGCTACTGTTTTAGAGAAAATCTGGAAAGACTGGGAAGCATTTGCATCTTACGCCTTCAATAAATCGCACTCTACCTGTTACGCCTGGATTGCTTATCAAACTGCTTATTTAAAGGCACACTATCCGGCCGAATACATGGCTGCGGTACTATCCAACAACATGAGCGACATTAAGCAGGTGGCTTTCTTTATGGAAGAATGTCGCCAGATGAGTGTTACCGTATTGGGACCAGATGTAAACGAATCTGAACTTAAGTTTTCTGTAAATGCAAAAGGCGAGGTGCGTTTTGGGATGAACGCAGTAAAAGGGGTAGGTGAAAAAGCGGTAGAAAGTATTATCGAAGAAAGAACCAATAATGGTACCTATGCCAGCGTGTACGATTTTGCCAAACGTTCCAATACCCGTATTGTAAATAAAAAAGCTTACGAGAGTTTTGTATACAGTGGTGCTTTCGATGCTTTTGGCGGGCACAGGGCACAGTATTTTTATATCGGTCCGCACGATAAAATGAACGGTATTGAGAAGATTATCAAGTTTGCCAACGATTTTCAGAACAATGAGAGCACTTCGCAGGCTTCGTTGTTTGGTGGTTCGAAGGCCGATCTGATTTTAGAACCTTCGTTACCGGTTTCGCCGGAGTGGGCACTAATGGACAGGCTGAAATATGAAAAAGATGCCATCGGGATTTTCCTTTCTGGGCACCCATTAGATAATTATAAATTAGAACTCGATAAATTTTGTACCCATAACGTTAAGCAGTTAAGCATTATTAACAAAGTGCGTATGGGCGATAGTAACGAAGATGTGCTGGCCGAATTTGATAAACTGAAAAACCGCGAGCTTTGTGTGGGCGGTTTAGTGGTTACCGCATCGCAGCGGATTACCAAAACCGGTAAACCTTTTGGTACCTTCGTTTTCGAAGATTATGATGATGCTTCGGAAATGGCCCTGTTTGGTGAAGATTTCTTAAAGTTTAAATCGTTTTTAACTGAGGGGTATTTCCTGCAGATCAGGGGCCGGGTTGGCGAACGTTTTGGTAAGGCCGGCGATTGGGAATTTAAGATTACCGCAATTAACCTGATGTCTGAACTGCGCGATAAACTAGCCAAGAGTTTAACCATACAGCTGCCTATTGAAAGAGTAAACGATCAGCTGATGCGTGAAATTGAAGCCATATTAGCAGACAATAAGGCAAACTCTGAGCAGCAAAACTGCCAACTTAACTTTGCCGTTTTTGATAGCGAAAAACAGATTATGTTAGATCTTCCGTCAAAAAACCTTAAAATAAACCCAAACAATAAGTTCCTTGAACAATTATTGGGTTTACATGTTGTTAACTATAAGTTAAACTAGCATTTAGCGTTAGGCGCTAAGCGTTTAGATGTACCGAAACGCTAAGCGCTTGTCGCTCCACGCGCTACGCTTTGCTCAAAGAAATGTCAAATTGGCATTACAGAATTGGTGGCATTACAATTGAATACATATATTTGAACATAAAAAAAATTAATTATGGCATTAGAAATCACAGATGCAAACTTCGAGGAGCTTGTATTAAAATCAGATAAACCCGTATTAGTAGATTTTTGGGCAGAATGGTGTGGCCCTTGTCGCATGGTTGGTCCAGTAGTAGAAGAGATCGCTAAAGAATATGATGGTAAAGCGGTAGTTGGAAAAGTAAACGTTGATAACAACCCTCAAATTTCAATGCAGTTTGGTATCCGTAACATCCCTGCTTTATTATACTTTAAAGGTGGCGAAGTGGTAGACAAACAAGTTGGTGCTGTTCCAAAATCAGTATTGGCAGAAAAATTAAACAAGCAACTGGCTTAGTTTAAGCTAAAATGTAAAGAACACAGCCTGCGGGCTTGTAACATATTTAAAACCCAAATCTATTTAATAGATTTGGGTTTTTTTATGCAGACTTATTTTTGTTTCTTTAATAAAAAACTAACAATCATGACTATTAACTTAATAAATAACAAAACTTTAGGCGTTTTATTAACGGGTTTAGCATTAAACTGCGTAAATATGGCCTGTGTTTCGGCGCAAAATCCGGTCGAAACCAATGCGCCATCGGCAGATTATAAGCCAGCCTTTGCCGGACAAACCAGAATTGCCGGTGTAAAAACCAAAGCCGCACTGGATGTTTCGGTAATTAACGAAAAATTAGAAAACCCATGGGCCATATCCGTACTTCCCGATGGCCGTTTTTTAATTACCCAAAAACAGGGTACCATGGTTATTTTAAATGCTGATGGGAAACTGAGCAAAAAGATTACCGGTTTACCTAAGGTAGATCCATCGGGTCAGGGTGGTTTACTGGATGTAACTTTAGATCCTAACTTTGCCAAAAACAGAATGGTTTACTGGGCTTATTCAGAGCCTCAGGAGAAGGGTGTTTTACTGGCCATTGCCAAAGGAAAACTGGCTGCAAATGAAACTGCAATAGAAAACCAAACCATTATTTACCGGGCTACACCAGCTTATAATGGTAAACTGCAATACGGATCGCGTATAGTTTTTGATAAAAACGGCAACTTGTTTGTGAGCACGGGTGAGCGTTCGGGCAACGATATCCGCATGCAGGCACAGTATTTAAATTCTTCGCTGGGTAAAATTTTACACCTTACAACCGATGGTAAAGCTGTAGCCAATGGTCCGTTTGCAGGTAAGGGCGATGCCCGCCCCGAAATTTATGCCCTGGGCTTGCGTAATCCTGATGGTTTAGCCATTAACCCACAAACCGGCGACTTATGGGAAGCAGAATTTGGTCCTAAAGGTGGTGATGAGGTAAATATTATTAAACCAGGTAAAAACTACGGCTGGCCGGTTATTACCTATGGTACCGAATACAGTGGTAAGCAGGTAGGCGATGGCATCCAACAAAAAGAGGGTATGGAGCAACCGGTTTACTACTGGAACCCAAGTATTTCGCCAGGTTGTATTGCATTTTACAATAGCAACAGCATAGCCGAGTGGAAAGGTAATTTATTTGTAGGTGGTCTGGGTGGTTCGCACATCATTCGCCTGGTTATTAAAAATGATAAAATTGTGGGCGAAGAAAGGTTATTAGAAGGTAAAGGTGAGCGTTTTAGGGATATGGTAGAAAAAGATGGCGCACTTTATTCGGTAACCGATAACGGGCATTTATACCGCATCGCGAAGAAATAGTATTTGATAAGGTTGTTTGGTGAGCCACCAAACAAGGAATACAAAGTGTTTGGTATGCTTCGAAACATGGCATACATGCTACCCCGCAGGTTTAAAACTTGCGGGGTATTTTTTTATTTTAGGTAAACCTCACAGGTTTCAAAAACCTGTGAGGTTTGGATATGCGAGAATTTAAAACCTGCGAGGTTTTGATTAACGGAAAGGTTTTTTATAAATCTTTTATTAGCTTTACGCAATGCAGGCAGTAAACTACGAAAACGAAACAAGCTATGGTAATTTAGAATTGCTTGCCCGGCAGGTAGTAGAAGGTTTTATTACCGGTTTACACAAAAGCCCTTTTCATGGTTTTTCGGTTGAGTTTGCCGAACACCGCCAGTATAACAATGGCGATAATGTTAAAAATATCGATTGGAAACTTTACGCAAAAACCGATAAACTCTACAGTAAACGTTTCGAAGAAGAAACCAATCTGCGTTGCCAGTTCGTAATCGATGCTTCTTCGTCGATGTACTTTCCCGAGCCTAAAAATAACAAGCTCATTTTTGCCATACAGGCTACGGCATCGTTAATGTACCTACTTAAAAAACAGCGCGATGCTTTTGGACTGAGCCTTTTTACCGACGAGATCTTGTTAAATTCTCCGGCAAAATCGACCACGGTACACCAGAAGTTTTTATTTGCCCAGTTAGAAGAACTGCTGCAAAAACCTAAAGTTAACGCGAGGACCAATTTAAGCGAATCACTGCACCAGGTGGCCGAGCTGATTCACAAACGTTCGCTGGTAGTTATTTTCAGCGATTTGTTTAACACCGAAACCAGCGCTGAAAAAACAGATCAGTTTTTTGATGCCTTGCAACACCTTAAGTTTAATAAGCATGAGGTGGTGGTTTTTAATGTGGTTGATAAAAGCCGGGAAGTAAATTTTGAATTCGAAAACCGCCCATATCAGTTTATTGATATGGAAACAGGCGAAACCATCAAAGTGCATACTAACCAGGTTAAAGAAAATTATACCGCTGCGGTAGCTGCTTATCGCCAGCAAATTGCTTTAAAATGCGCCCAGTATAAAATTGATTTGATTGATGCCGATATGAATGAAGGATTTTATCCTGTGCTGCAGGCTTATCTCATTAAAAGGCAAAAGCTAGGCTAATCTTACTTAAGGCAAACAACAGATAGGCAACGCTGTTAATATCCATACACGATTTAAATTTAAACTCCATAATATGTTAGAAAAAGGCACTATAGCTCCCGATTTTGAATTGAACGCTACGCCCGATCAGAAAATAAAACTCAAAGATTTTAAAGGCAAAAAAAATGTAATCCTGGCTTTTTATCCTGCCGACTGGAGTCCGGTGTGCAGCGACCAAATGGCGCTTTACAACGAAATGCTTAAATATTTTACTAAACACGATGCGCAGATTTTTGGTATATCTGTAGATAGCACCTGGTGCCACTTAGCGTTTGAAGAAAACCGTAAACTACACTTTTCCCTATTGGCCGATTTTGAACCTAAAGGCACTGTTGCTAAAGCCTACGGGGTTTACGACGAAAAAACCGGAACAAGCGAAAGGGCACTTTTTGTAATTGATAAGGAAGGTAAAATTGCCTGGAGTTATTTATCGCCCATAGCAGTTAATCCTGGTGCCGATGGCATTTTAGAAGCTTTAGAGGAACTTGACCCGCAATAATTATGAGCACATTAAAACCCGAAGTTAACAGCAACGATCATATTCAGGGCGATGATACCGCCAGTGTTACTATAGTAGAATTTGGCGATTACCAATGCCCTTATTGTGGAAATGCTTATCCCATTCTAAAAGAAATTGAAGAGACCTTTGGTCACCAGATCAAATTTGTGTTTCGCCATTTTCCATTGGCTAATGCCCATCAGTATGCTGTTCCAGCTGCCCTGGCAGCTGAAGCGGCAGGTTTGCAAGGCAAATTTTGGGAAATGCACGATGCGCTTTTCGAAAACCAGTACAGGTTAGATGGCGATTTATTTGATGAACTGGCCGAAACCATTGGTTTAGATCTGGAAAGGTTTCGACAAGACAGTGTTTCTGATGTGCTCAGAGAGAAAGTGGAGCATGATTTCGACAGCGGGGTACGAAGCGGCGTAAACGGAACCCCATCATTTTATGTAAACGGAGCCAAGTTTGATGGAGCTGCCACGGACCTATATCAGATGCTTAAAGAAAGTACAACGTAACAATTTTTACAGTAACCTCCAGGACCCAGTAGGTATTCCTTTTCTTAAGAAGATTGTTATGCTGAACTTGTTTCAGCATCAAACCCTGAAATACCCGTCAGACTGGCCGGGCGTAAATCTGATAGCTATCGGATCAGGGTGGCGATGAAGAGCTATCTTTTAATCAAGGGTGAAGTTAATATTCATTGTATATTTGATACGGATATCTTTGATCTCATGCACTTCACAGTCATTTGTAGCTAAAAGCTGGGGAATAGTGATCGTGTGATTTGGTTTAAGGTTAATCTTTTGCTTGATCTCATAAGCTTTATTGCAACCCTTAGCCGCATCACCATCCAGGCGAAAGGAAATGTCGGTTATTGTTTGTTTGGTTGTGTTTTTGAATGTGATTTGGGCAAATGTTCTTGATTTACTATCTCGGGTGTACTTAAGCGTTTTTACATAAACAGTATTTTGCCTGTTAATGGTATCATTTAACATTGGTTTTAAATATTGATGTTTTTGGGGTACTATCTTATCCTGTTTTACTGAATTGAGTTGATTGCCTGTTTCCTGTAATGGCATTTTCAAGGCTCCGTAGCAGAGTATCATCAGGATTCCTAATGCTTTAGCGATCATAATTTGAGCTGTAGTTATTTTAGTAGCTGTAAGTTATTGCTTTTTTTTAAATAAACCTACTGCGGCGTTTGAAATAAAAAACCTCATGTATTTTGCAATACATGAGGTATCAGATAAGGGTAACCGGAAAACTAAAAAACTAATTATGAGTTTTTAGAATTTAACAAAATAGAAATCGCTTCGTGTTTTGTTATTTCAAAGGTGCACTTCAATTATGAAGTTTTAGTGAAGAAACCTTTACCCATCTGTATTGCATTATTGATGTTACAAGTTATTGATTGGTCTTGTATAAAGTACGGTTAGCCTATGTTGTCACGTTGAGCCTGTCGAAACGCTTAAGATAATTTCGGCAGATCCTTCGACAGGCTCAGGTTGACATCCTATGGGTTATTACAGGTTTCCTCTCAACTCTTGTTCGCGCTCTAACGATTCGAAAAGGGCTTTAAAGTTACCTGCCCCAAAGCTTTGTGCACCTTTACGCTGAATAATTTCGAAGAAAAGGGTTGGTCTGTCTTCAACCGGTTTGGTAAAAATCTGTAACAAATAACCTTCTTCATCACAATCAACCAAAATACCAAGGCTTTCTAAAAGGGCAATTTCCTCATCAATTTTACCTACACGGGCGGGCATCATATCGTAGTAAGCTTCTGGCGGGGCACTTAAAAACTCTACGCCACGTGCCTTAAGTTCTTTAACCGTTTTAACAATATCTTTTGTGGCAACCGCAATATGCTGAACGCCTTCGCCTTCATAATATTCAAGATACTCTTCAATCTGCGATTTCTTTTTACCCTCGGCAGGTTCGTTAATCGGAAATTTTGAATAGCCATTACCGTTACTCATTACCTTACTCATCAGGGCCGAGTATTCTGTATTGATTTGTTTATCATCAAACGACAGGATATTTACAAAACCCATTACATCTTCATACCATTGCACAGCCTCGTTCATGCGGTTCCAACCCACATTACCCACGCAATGATCGATGTATAAAAGACCGGCATCTGCAGGTTGATAATCGCTTTCCCATACACGGTAACCTGGCATAAAGGTTCCGGTATAATTTTTACGCTCAATAAACATGTGTACGGTTTCGCCATAAGTATAAATACCACTCATTTTTACCTCACCATATTCATCGGTTAAAGTTTTAGGCTCCATATAAGGCTTTGCACCACGTTTGGTAGTTTCTTCGAAAGCGCTGTAGGCATCATCAACCCAAAGGGCCAGCACTTTTACCCCATCTCCATGTTTTTTTACATGTTCTGATATGGGGTGGTCTGATTTTAATGCGGTGGTTAAAATCAACCTGATTTTGCCCTGTTGCAATACATACGAAGCCCTGTCGCGCACACCAGTTTCGGGACCGGCATAAGCCAGGCTCTGAAAACCAAATGCTGTTTTGTAATAATGTGCAGCTTGTTTGGCATTACCCACATAAAATTCGATGTAATCTGTTCCATTTATCGGCAAAAAATCCTGTGCCTTGGCTATCTTTTCTGCAAATGTTTGTGTTTCCATTATTTTTTGTTGTTGTAAACGTTGTAATGTTTTAAGGTTAAATGTTGTGTAACCGTTAATTATTATATCTAATTCGACTCTGGACTCAAGACTTCGGACTCAAGACTCCAAACTCAGTTACCCTTCCTGCCAGCTCTTATGATAATTTTCGTCTTCAATCTCAAGGGCATCTTCGGTAATCATTAAAGGCTGAAAAGGATCGATCATTACGGCCAGCTCATCGGTTTTTTCTTTTCCGATCGATTTTTCTACAGTACCCGGGTGCGGGCCGTGAGGTATTCCGCCAGGGTGAAGTGTAATTTGTCCTTTTACCACACTTTTGCGACTCATAAAATCGCCATCCACATAGTACAACACTTCATCGCTATCTACATTGCTGTGGTTGTAAGGTGCGGGGATTGAATCAGGATGGTAATCGTATTTGCGTGGTACAAAAGAGCAGACTACGAAATTATGTCCTTCAAAAGTCTGGTGGACGGGTGGGGGTTGGTGTAAACGACCGGTAATGGGCTCAAAATCGTGTATCGAAAAAGCGTAAGGGTAATGGTAACCATCCCAGCCTACGTAATCGAATGGGTGAGTGCCATAAGTGTAGGGATAAATTAGTCCCTGTTTCTTAATTAGTACTTTGAAATCGCCATATTCATCATGCGTTTGCAGGTTTTCAGGCAGGCGTAAATCGCGTTCGCAATAGGGGGCATGCTCCATTAACTGGCCATACTGGTTTAAGTATCTTTTTGGTGATCTTAAGGGGCTAAAACTTTCTACAATAAAGAGGCGGTTTTCTTCAGTATCAAATTCCATCTGGTAAATGGTTCCACGGGGAATAATGAGGTAATCGCCATAACCAAACTTGATTTCGCCAAAGCCGGTTTTCAGCTTACCGGTACCCTCATGGATAAAGATCATTTCATCAGCCTGGCTATTTTTGTAGAAATAATCTGTCATTGATTTTTTAGGTGCCGCCAGAACGATATGCAAATCGTTATTGACCAAAACCGGCTTTCTGCTTTTTAGAAAATCATCTTCCGGTTTAATGTTGAAACCAATTAAGCTGGTATGTTTCAGGTGCTTTGCACGGGCAATTTTTGGCTCAACACTATAAGGTTCGCCCAGATGTTTTACAATTGTTGGCGGGTGACAGTGATAAACCAGCGAATACACACTCGAAAAACCTTCGGTTGATACCAATTCTTCGGCATAGAGATTCCCGTCGGGTTTGCGAAAAACCGTGTGTCGCTTAGCTGGAATCTGCCCCAATTTATGATAAACAGGCATAATATATGATGTTATGGTTAGAAAAAAATCCTAAGAAATAAACAATTCAAACGGCAATGCGTTTCAATTAAAAAAAAGAAAGGGGGGATAAATTACAGAGAATACTGAGCCATGATCAGCTTGGATAGCATCTTATAGCGACGGGCCGCAATTGCGTCGTTTACTAAAGTAATATGTAATGCTTTTAAGATCATAGTTTTAACGCAGCCAAGGTAAGTATTTTATTTAAAATTTGAAATTTTAATTACCTTTAATAACTCAACAAATCTCCCGCACATGAAATTTATTCTTACGATCCTCTGCTGCCTGGCCTTTGCTTTTGGCAGTTTTGCGCAACAACAGCATTCAACACCAAAAGCAAAATATAAAATTAAAATAGTTGATCGTAAAGGAAAGGTAACCCGTGGATTGTTTTATGCAGCCTATGATGATGGGTTAACGTTAATTAAAAATCGCAGAGATACTGTAAAATTAAGTGCCGATAGCATTTCTGCATTGTATATTCACCGCAGGGGTATTGTAGCTCCTTTGGCTATTGCGGGTGGTTTAACCTTTTTTGTGCTGGGTGCAACAAGCGATAAGCTTGCCGAATCGTTTCTGCTCATTGCTGCAGGAGTGCCCGCCGGAGTGGCCGGAGGTTTACTTATTGGCGAACTTTTTGCTAACAAAAAATATTATAAACAGCTGGAAGCAAAAGATTTTCCGCTAATCAAACCGAACCTTCAAAAGTATACTGCAATAAAATAATAGCGCTTAAATTTTATTTTGAGCAGCCTAATTGCTTAGCTTTGTCGGGTATTTAACCAAATGATATATGAAATTAGTATCCTATAAAACCGAAGACAGAGAGCATCTTGGCATATTTATAAACGGACATATTTATAACCTGAACAGCTGCGATAAGCTGTTGCCAGATAATATGAACGAGTTTTTGCATGGCGGCGAAGTGTTGATGGAGAGGGCTAAAAGGGTAGACGACCAGATAAAAGAAGGCAGTTTACAGGCCAAGGAAGAAATTTTTTATGAGCTTTTGGCTCCGGTTCCGCACCCTACCAGCTGTCGTGATGGATACGCTTTCAGACAGCATGTTGCTGCAGCCCGCAGAAACAGGAAGGTTGATATGATCCCTCAGTTTGATGAATATCCGATTTTCTATTTTACCAATCATAATGCCATCCAGGGAACAGGCGAAATTGAATGCATGCCCGATCATTTTGATAAACTCGATTTTGAATTGGAAATTGCCGTAGTTATTGGTAAAAAGGGCAGGAATATAACTGCTGCCGAGGCCGATAGTTACATTGCCGGTTATATGGTAATGAACGATATGAGTGCCCGTACTTTGCAAATGGAAGAAATGCTTTTAAACCTGGGCCCGGCCAAAGGAAAAGATTTTTCGACAGTTATTGGCCCATGGCTGGTAACACCTGATGAATTGTTGCCTTATAAAGTGCCTGCAAAAGAAGGTCATGTTGGTAATACTTACGATTTAAAAATGACCTGCAGGGTAAATGGTATCGAAGTTTCGAGAGGAAATGCCGCCGATATGGACTGGACTTTTGCAGAAATTATTGAGCGTTGTGCCTATGGGGTAGATATTCTTCCAGGAGATGTAATTGGTTCTGGTACAGTAGGCACAGGCTGTTTCTTAGAGTTAAACGGCACAGGTTTGCTTAACGATCCGAACTACAAAGTACAATGGTTGCAACCAGGTGATGTAGTAGAAATGGAAATTACCGGATTGGGTGCATTAACCAATAGAATTACGAAAGCTGATACTGATTTTTCGATACTTGCGTTGAAAAAATAGTTGAAACGTTTTTTAATAAATAGTTGAAACGTTTTAACGTTGGAATGTTTTAATGTTGCAAATTGCATAGCTGGAATCGAAATGCTTTAAAACATAAGACCTGTACTTTAAGCCAAATTTATATATTTAATTAAAAATTATATAAATGGCAAAGGTTGAGCGGTTTGAGGATTTAGAAATATGGCAATTGGCTAAGCAGATTGGCGTTGAAGCTTACCGGATTTCGGATATAGAGCCTATGAAATCTGATTTTGGTTTAAAAGATCAGTTTCGCAGAGCTGCCATGTCAATGTCGGATAATGTTGCAGAAGGCTTTGAATATAACAATAACGCCGACTTTATTCGGGTTCTTGTATATGCAAAAGGATCGTCAGGTGAGTTTCGAAATAAACTGATTATTCTGGAAGAGGCGGGGAAACTCAGCACTACAGATTATAAGTTACTTTACGAAAAATGCATCGAATTTTCGGCTAAAACTAAACGTTTCATCGATTATTTAAAGGATTTTGAACAGAAAAAGAAAGCACTTAAGAAGAGAAATAACTCCATTTAAGTGCTTTTTATTAAACTGTTTTTAAACTTGCTATTTTTAGCTTTTCGCCAGGTGCACCCAAAACATTCCAACTTTCCAACATTTGAACCTTCCAACATTATATAAACAATTTTTTTACTTGTGCTAACTTTAAATACCTCCGATTTAACCCCCGTACAACTGCAAAACTATCTGCAGTACGCCATTGCGCCACGACCGATTTGCTTTGCATCTACGATCGATGCCGAAGGGAATATTAATTTAAGTCCTTTCAGTTTCTTTAATATGTTTAGCACTAATCCGCCGATTTGTGTTTTTTCACCTTCAAGGCGCGTGCGTGATAATACCACTAAGCATACTTTAGAAAATGTGCTCGAGGTTAAAGAATGTGTAATCAACATTGTTAACTACGATATGGTACAGCAAATGAGTTTAGCCAGTACCGAGTATGCCAAAGGTGTAAACGAATTTGAAAAGGCAGGTTTTACCATGTTAAAATCTGATCTGGTGCAACCTCCGCGTGTGGCTGAAGCGCCGGTTCAGTTCGAATGCCTGGTAAATGAGGTAATTGCATTGGGCGATAGTCATGGTGCCGGAAACCTCATTCTGGCGGAGATTAAACGCATACACATTAATGAAGCCATTTTAGATGCCGACGGGAAAATAGACCAGCAGAAAATAGATTTGGTAGCCCGTTTGGGAGGCGACTGGTATTGCAGGGTAACCGCCAATAATTTGTTTAAAGTGGCAAAACCCCTGGCTAAATTGGGAATCGGTGTAGATAGTTTGCCTCATGCGGTGCGTTATTCAAAAGTATTAACAGGTAATGATCTAGGCATGTTGGGTAATGTAGAGGTTTTACCCAGTGATGAAGCTGTTGATTTGATTAGCAACCATGCAGAAGTTAAGGAAGTGCTTGATGCTACCATTGGTGACGCCACAAACCGTGAACGTGAACTGCATGAACTTGCCAAAAAGTTTTTAAATAATGGCGATGTAGAATTTGCTTTAAAAATTGTTTTGCTTTAAATTTAGTTTAAGACTTTAAGCTATGTATACAATTGTTCAGGTAGACCAGTACATTATTAAATCGGCCGAATTTGCGATTCCAATTCTGGATCATTTACGCAACCTGGTGCATAAGGCCGATGCCCGCATTGAAGAAAAAATAAAATGGGGTATGCCTAGTTTCGATTATAAGGGTATTGTATGCCAGATGGCGGCCTTTAAGCACCATTGTGTTTTCGGTTTTTGGAAAGCTTCTATCATGGAGGATGAATATGGTATTTTCAAAGATAAAGGAGATGCTATGGGTGGTTTGGGCAGAATTACCTCTTTTGATGACCTGCCTGCTGATGAGATCCTGATTGCCTACATTCAGCAAGCGATTAAGCTCAATGAGGATAATGTTAAATTACCAGCAAAGCTAAAGCCAACTGAGAAAAAAGAACTAGTTGTACCTGAATATTTTATCGATGCCCTAAGTGAAGACCCAAGAGCGCTTGCCGTTTTTCAGAACTTTAGTCCATCGAACAAAAAAGATTATGTACTGTGGCTCGAAGAAGCCAAAACTGAAGCCACCCGCTTAAAAAGGTTAGCAACCGCTGTTGAATGGATAGGAGAGGGTAAGAGCAGGATGTGGAAATATCAGAAGTAACTCTTTAAAGCGGAATTAAACATTGTAACGTTTTAATGTTGGAAGGATTTAATGTTTGTTTTAAGTCGGCAATTTATTCAATCATTTAAAGTATACTCACCACTTTCATGAAACGGTTTTTATAGTGCCCGTTAAAATCGGTAATGGTTACGCCGTGAGCCTTGCCTGACGAGGCGTGGATAAATTTAATCCCATTCTCATCAATAGAATAAATAATGCCTACATGGCCAATTCTTCTAATGCGCGAGTTACTGCCGGTAAATATCAATACATCGCCAACTTTGGCATTTTCGAGTGTAGTTTCTGTACCGGTATAGCTAAACTCTCTTGATGATCGGGGTACCTTAAAGCCAAAATTGCTGAATACATAACTCACAAAGCCCGAACAATCGAAACCAACTTTTGGATTGCTGGTGGCATAACGATAGGGAATGCCAAGCATACTTTTGGCAAAATCGATCAAACTCTCGGTTTGTTTCTCAGGATCCTTATTAGTTGATTTATTTTCTTTTGGGAGGCTGGCAACCAGCTTTTTAACCAGCTCCTGATATTGGGCCGGTATTACTGTTTGGGCTTTTCCTGCGGTAGCAGACAAAATGAAAAACAAAATCGGGACTATTATTTTCTTCATATGCTGGTGCCAAAGATATAAAAAATATCTAAAGGCCATTAAAATGTTGAAAATGAGTGGAAACAAAAAAGTCTGGATAATTTTACCCAGACTCCAATTCATATATTTGGTTCGGTTAAATACCAGGGAACATGGTTTGAGCCCGATCGCCAATTAATGGGATGGCTTTTTTCTCACCCTGTGCAGCACCAATTAAGCCAATAATCCACAGTACAAAAAGCCCGATTTGTATAATGCGGAGAATATAAATACCTGTTTCGAAGCCTGTGGTAAACAGTAGAGGAATCAGGAATAAACTTAACCCCCAACTCAATACAGTTGATACCAAATGAAACAACAGTGTTTGCTTTAAATGATACCTGCTTAATTCGGTCTGGTTATCTTTATACATGGCAAAATAGGCTATAAGCCAGCCAATAAACCAGAAATAGCTTACAATTGCCGCATTTTTTCCGCTGTCGGCTGTGCTGAAAGGGGTATTTGTTTCCATAGATTTTTAGTTTTTAATGTAAATTACTAAAAAATAATAACTTATGGAGTAGTTACTGCTACCGGTAAAATTTTTCCGTTAAAGAATTTATGTCCTGTTTTAGCAAAATCGCATACATATTTGCCCATTTCGAAAGCCATAACCGGACTTTGATAGCCTGGAAAAGCAGTTTCGAGCATTTCGGTTTGCGCAGAACCCAGGGCGAGGCAATTGATTTTGATACCTGTTTCGGCCAGTTCGAAGGCTAAGCATTCGGTAAGGGTATGTAATGCTGCTTTACTGGCAGAGTAGGCCGAAAGGCCAGGGAATTTAACGCTGCCCTGAAAACCACCCATACTGCCGATATTTACAATGTGGCTTCCGCTTTGCATTAAGGGGAGTACATTCTGGATCATCCTGAAATGAGAAATTACGTTGCTTTGCAGCATTTCGCCCAGGTCAACCTCGGTAGTTTCTAAAAAGGGTTTATTAACCAAAGCACCTGCGTTGTTAATGAGTATATCTATGTTACCTAAACGCTCTTTTAAAAAGGGAACCAATGCTGCGTAATCATCGTTTACAATATCGAACTCAACAGGTAAAAGTGTACAATCGGGGTTAATGCCCTTTGCAATTTCTAAGAGTTTACGCAATTTATCTGCCGAACGGGCAATGGCAACAATCTTGTTTTCTTTCTGTAAGCTAAATTCTAAAGCAGCTTCGAAACCGATACCGCTACTTGCACCTGTAATTATAATGTTCATTAAAGTTGTTTAAAATTGTTGTAAAGTTAAAAGATAAAATTGTCCTCGTTTGTAACGAGGATTACTGAGAACGGCGATTTTATCGCTGAATATGAAATGTCATACTATAAAATTGAAATATAGGTGCATTAAACATCATTCAAGTTTAATAAAAAAATCTTGTTTCAGGATAATATACATCACATTAAAAATGTGATTCTCTCTTCATCCCCGTTACAAACGGGAACGATATATCAATCTTCAATAATCAACTGGCTTACCGGGTTTTTAATTACATGCAATCCGTCGTTAATTAATTTTGTATGATCTGGTTCTTTACTGGCTTTTATTTCTAAATAAACCTGTATTTCTTTTGCTAACTGCTGATAGATTTTTTTGTGATAAACTATTTCGAGTACCTCTAAAGCACAAAGCCAGTCGTGCCTGTGGTTGAGTTTTAAATCCTCAAAAATACGGGCAAGTTGATCATGATTTTCATCACCTTCGCGTATCTGGCGCACGGTTTGGTAAAGTTCATGCAGTTTCAGTGTTTTAGCATCATAGGTAAGCTGATGTGTTTTCTCTTCGCTCATGAGGGTAATAGATTCAAAAGCATCTTTATCGGCAGCACCATTAAAAACGGAGATAATTTTAGCACCTACTGCCATATCGTAAGTGCCCCACTCCGGCCTGAATAAAATGTTGCCATTACTTTCGGTTACCGTACAGTTGTTAAAGGCAATTAAAATAACTTTGTCGTTTTCTTTTAAAATCGCTTTAACAAGGCCAACAACTTTAATTCCGCTATCGAACAGGAGTTCGGTTTGGTGGCCAACAATAATTCCTGCGTTTTCAAGGTCGGCATGAGTAAAATCTTCTAAAAGCTGACTGACATTTTTAAGCTTACCTACCGGCGATGAAAAACCATCTGCATGGTAATCTTTGCCATGCTCTTGAAGCTGCTTACCATTAAAAGCCAAAGCAGATGGGCCTGTTGTTTTAATGAAAGTAACCTCATCGGTAGCACTAATGCCCATATCAGTAAAAATACCACTTACCTGTAAGCCCGAACTGTAAACAGCTGTAGCCACATTTTTGCAGGCAATGGCTTTCATAACACTTTCTGTTCCGCCACGCCTGAAAGCCATGGTGTCGGCAAATTGTTCTAAAACATCGATCAGGTTTTGAAAGGTTTCGGTAACAAAAAGCTGTGGCTGTGGTTTGGTAATATCGTATTGGTAATTTACCGTACCGATATTGTACCAGAGCTTTTCTACATCTTTTTGCATGCAAGTGGCACTTTCGCCAATTGATGAAAGTAAGCCTGCACCATAAATTTTAGGGTTTTCTAAGGTGCCAATCAGGCCGTATTCTACCGTCCACCAATGCAGTCGACCCAAAAGTGCCATTTCTGAAGGCTCGCCCATGTTCTCGCTGATGTAACGCAGGCTTTTTTCGGCCTGGGCAATTTCTGCGGCATCGGCATCTACTGCTTCTTTTAAAATGGAAAGCTTCCTGATGGCCTCGTAAAGTTCGAAATCTTTTGCCGAAAACATGGCTTTAGCGCCAATTGAACCAAAATAACTCAGGTAATTGTTGTAATCGGTATCAGCTATAATTGGGGCATGTCCGGCGCTTTCATGTATAATGTCGGGGGCAGGGGTATATTCAATGTGGTTAATCTGACGGATATCGGCCGCAATAACGAGTACGCGGTAAGCCTGGTATTCCATAAAAGCGGCAGGCGGAATAAAGCCATCAACGGTAACGGCACCCCAGCCAATTTTACCGAGGTTATCGTTCATGGTTTGCAAATCGGGAATGTGCTCGATACTTAAACCTGCCCTTTGCAAGCCTTTTATGTAAGGGTAGTAAGCTACATTTTTAAGGTAACTGTAGTTCTGGCGCATTACATAACGCCACACAGCCTGATCTATAGGGGTATATTTTTGGTAGTTCTGCGCTACAATAAATTGCTTTAAATGGTTGGGCAATTTAGCAACCTGCACATTATTAAAATCGTTAAAATGGCTCATTGGGTCAAGAAGAATAAGTTGGTTGGTAACAAAGTTAGGTTGTTGTTTTTACCTAAGCAAGAATGCTGCCGCATAAATTAACAGGTTAAGGTAATAAAGGTAAAACCAATTTTTGGGTGGCTTGCCCTAAACCGAAAATAGCAGCAGGTTAGCGGCAAAATAAACCCGACTTAGTGAAAAGCCCGTAAACCGAAGGATGAGGTGCGGACTTGTAACGAGGGCGGGAGTGTACCTGCCGAAAGGCTACCAATTTGCTTTTCGGATAAAAAATCAGTGCTTTTTCTTCTCTTTTTTACCCCCTATTTTTTTTACGCTAAAGGTAAAGTAATGTTGATACAGATAGCTAAAAAGGGCCATTAAAACCGAAACCAATATACGTGAAAGTACGGCAAGGGTTGGATAATCTCTTAGCAACTCGAGTAAAAATTTTAAGAGCACGTAGTTGGCCAGTATATTGATAAACTGCAGGTTTAAGAACCGAAACAGCTGTACCCTCCCTTTTAACTCGCTATGTGTAAATATGATGTATTTGTTGAGTAAAAAACTGGTTGGGATGGCAATGCAATAATCGACAAAAAGCGAAGCCGTTTCGCGCTGAACCACCAATAGTCCAAAATTTACTTCCTCGGTTTTGAAAATGAAGAAGTAGGCAAAATAATAGCTCAATATACCCAGTAACAATGTGCCGCCACCTGTAGCCAAATACCTGAAATTATGCAGCGAAATATATTTTTTAAAGGGCGGGTGAAAAAAATCGATGAGGGCTAATATGGCTACGCGCATTGTTGTTTTTAATGGTTACGGCTGCAAAGGTAAATTAATTTTTAGATTGTAGGTTTTTGCTCAAACTAAAAGCTCCGCATTTTGTAAAAAACAGGCCAGATAAATTTATGGGTTGTTGCTGTACATAGGCTGGGCAACAAAATCGATTACGGTACAATAATTAAAGGAGGGGTGGGGTTGTATGCTCACGCCAACAGTATTGAGTTTGTACTTTTGATCCAATATATTAAAACGATGCCCCAATGATGGCACGCCGCAATCTAACAACAGGTGACAAACAATATCTAAACTTTTGCTGTAGCCAAAATCGATATTCTCGCTCATAGCCTTATTGGGGAAATATCTGGAAAGGCGTTTAGAAAATTTATCGCCATTGCTGCTTTCGTGCGTATCGAGGTTGTTGCGGTTTAAATCTACAGCATGGCCACGGCTTAAGGCAGTTAATCTTTCATCGGGGTAAAACATGGGTAGGTTTCTGATACCCTGCAGATGTTTGTATAACGAGGTGTAATAAGTGTTATTTCGGGTAATTTTAAGCTGGTTGTAATTGCGGTACTGCCTTACATTGTTGTTGTATTTATTGATGTAATCTTCCAAAAAGGTGTTGTAAAACCTTGGGCCATCCAGGCGGATGAGGTTCATTAACAAGATTACGTTTTTCTCTTCGTTAGTGAGGTAACTGGCGTTTACAGCAGTATTGGCCTTTCTGATTTCGGCATCAGACCACTCTTGGGCCGAGACTTTGTTGTAGGATAAAACTGATAATAACAGGGCGAAAAAAAGGCGATGCATCCGGGTATGTTTGTCTGTGTAAGTGGATAACGCCGATTGAAACCTTTTATTTTTCGGAAGGAAAAATTTAAAACAAATTTAACCGCAAAGTGAATCTCTACCCAATGTTTTGCTTCGGGAGCATTTCACTTTGCGGTTAAAAATAGCAGTGATTATAAAAACATACCACCTGATGCTTCAATGCGTTGGGCATTGATCCACCTCGCATCTTCGGTACATAAAAAGGCTATGATGCCACCAATATCATCGGGTAAACCTACGCGACCTAATGCGGTGTTGGCAGCAATGCCTGCATTTAGTTGTTCGTTATCGCGTACTACGCCACCGCCAAAATCGGTTTCGATAGCGCCTGGAGCTACAATGTTGGATCTGATTCCTCTGGTGCCCAATTCTTTAGCCTGATATTTGGTTAAAGTTTCCATTGCTCCTTTCATCGAGGCATAAGCAGCATAACCTGGGGTAGAGAAACGTGCCAAACCACTCGATATGTTAATGATAGCTCCACCATCGTTTAACACCGGAAGTGTTTTTTGGGTCAAAAAGAACGGCCCTTTAAACTGGATATCTACTAGGGTATCAAACTGGTCTTCGGTGGTTTCGGCAAAAGAAGCATGGATGCCAATACCGGCATTATTGATTAAAAAATCGAACTTATCGGTATGAAAAGTGTTTTTTAGGATTGCTTTTACCTCAGTAACGAAACTATCGAAGCTTTTGGCATCGGCTACATTGAGTTGTAGTGCTGCGGCCTGTACGCCAAGTTGCTTAATTTCGGCTACAGTATTTTCTGCTTCTTCTTTTTTGGATTGATAGGTAAGGATAACATCGATCCCTTTGGCTGCGATTTTTAAGGCCGCATTTTTCCCCAATCCGCGGCTACCACCGGTTACCAGGGCAATTTTATTTTGTTTTTCCATTTTCTTTTAATTTGTTAAACAAAATTAGATCGAAAATGGCTGAAAAAATGGTGACTGCTTAAGTTAAAATGGTGACAGTTTAAGTTTTATATGGTAACAATTTCCTTATTGGCCAGCGATGCGAAGTAAGTTTCGCGGTATTGCTTGGGTGTTTGGCCAGAAAAGTGTTTGAAAAACTTGGTGAAATTAGAGGGGTCGTAGGTTAAAATCCGTGCAATTTCTGCAATGGGCATGCTGATGTTTTGCAACATCGATTTAGAAATATCCATTAAGCGTTCTTCAAAAAAATAACAGGGCGAATGACCGGTAGCCGACTTAATGGTATTGCTTAAGTGTGTAGGGTGCACATGAATCAGTTCGGCAAAATCCCTAACCTCAAACATTTCTGTAGCACGACCAGATACCACATCATCCAGATGTTTGTCCAGTTCCCTTAAAAAATCTGCTGCAATTTCGTGTTGGCGGGCAAAAAACTTTTGTGGAATTTTCATGTCGTAGCTTTTGATGTTAAACAAATATAATATTGCAACGAACAAAATGGAAATTTGAGTGGGGCCTAAAGCTTTTATGACTTCGCTATTATTTTATTTTTTGCCGGTACCCAGCCACATGATGCTATTTATAATCAACCGGTTTTGGTTTTCGTTTGCAAAGGTATAGGAAAGTGTTTTGTTGGTGTTATCGTATTTGTGTTCGTAATCCATATCGTTGTGGCCCATGTTTACATAAACCATTTTGTAGTTTTTGTTGCTCCATACTACAGGGTAATAACCGCTGTGCCAAATCTCATGTGCTTTGGGCCCAGTACCCAGGGGGAAGCTGGTGGAGTCTATAGCCAGCAGGATTTGAATGTTAGGGTTTTTACGCAGATTGTTCTGCCAGCGGTACCATTCGTTGGGTTGCGATTTAAAAGTTTGGGGTAGGTTTTTGGTAACCGGGTGTTTGTTGTTTTCTACCCTCAGTATTGCTGAAGTTGGTCGCCAGGTATTGCTGCCGTAGCCATCCGAGCCTAAAAAAGTATTGTGGTACCAATCCCAGTTCTGATCGAAAGCCGATTTGGCTAATGCAAAAGCCGAAAAATGAAAGCCCATCCAGCCGCCGCCATTTTCCATGTATTTTTGAAAGGCTTCGCGCTGTTCAGCTTTTTCGGGGCGGGTATCGAGAAACAGAACGACCTGATATTTTGCCAGAAAAGTTGCATTGAGGTTATCCCAGTTGGCGGTCGAATCGTAACTGAAATGGTATTTATCGGCCATCTCAGGAAACCATTTATTGGCCTCGTGTACAAAGCTAATGTGCGCCAGATCGCTCTTGGCGGTATAAAATGCAATTACCCTGAATTTGGGCTTATGCTGTGCATTTACGGTAGCAGCGAAAAGCACGATTAAAAGAAAGGTAAGTATTGATTTTTTAAGGCGATACATTTGGTTAGATTTAGCGATGTAAATTAAATAATGTAACCTTAATTAAATGAACAGAAACTGCCCATAAAATCAAAATGTGGCTTGATTAACCGTTCAAACGATTGATAATTTTGGCTGGCTTATGCAAATGAAGCATTTAGCCTTGCTCCGTTGAAAACACATGCAGTTTTTGTACAAACCTTTCACGCTGGTACCAGTCGTTGTAAACCAGTTCGATCTGCTTTACCTCAAAGGTGCCAAAATCAAAATCACGGTACTTTTCCATCAGGCTAACTAATACGGCAGGGTTTCGCAGCGGGTTGTTAAATCGCACAATGGTAGCATGTGCCGTTTGGATGGCATATCGCTTATCGATGCTTTGCTGTAAAGCTGAATTTTTAAATACTTTTCTCAAATCATCGCGAATCTCGTTCAGTGTTTCTGTTAAAAAGCCCTGCACTAAAATACACGATGGTGAAGCCGTAAGCCCTTTAAACTGAATTTTGAATGTTTTCTGCTTAGTTAAAACTTCCTGAATAAGGCTAACATAATCCTGCATATGAATATCCTTTAAATCGAAACCAGTGTAGCAGGAAATGATAGACATGAGTGTGATGTGGATATCACTGTTCTGGTAAAAATACTGATCGGGTTCAATGGCTTTAACCTCGGTTAAAAACTGCTGGATTTGGGCATTGGTGGCCAGGTCAGGTCTGATTACCAGGGTAATCCCAAAACGCTTATCAGTTTCATCATTAATCAATGGGTCTGTTTCGTAATCGCCTGATGCAATTTTTGTAACAGAATCGGTGTAAAGTTTATCGTAGTGTTCGGCTAAATTCATTTTAATTTTATACAAAAAAGTCGCAGGGATAAAACCTGCGACTTGATATCATCTAGTTAGATGCTGAAATAAATCCGATAGCTATCGGATCAGCATGACGATTTTCGTTTTAAGCTAACAAAGTTTTCCAGCTGGTTGCTTTACCAATAATATCGCCTAAATCGGCAATGGCAATACGCTCTTGCTCCATGCTATCCCTGTGACGGATGGTTACTGTATTATCTTCCAGGCTCTGGTGGTCAACCGTGATACAGAAAGGTGTACCTACTGCATCCTGACGGCGGTAGCGTTTACCAATGGCATCTTTTTCTTCATAAATACAGTTAAAATCGAATTTCAGTGTATCCATAATTTCGCGTGCTTTTTCTGGCAGGCCATCTTTTTTAGTCAGCGGGAAAATAGCCACTTTATATGGTGCCAAAGCAGGATGTAAGCGCAACAAAGTACGGCTATCCTGTTTATCTTCGGTACTTAAATCCTGTTCTTCAAAAGCATTAATCATGGTTAAGAGGAACATACGGTCTAAACCAATTGATGTTTCGATTACATAAGGAACGTAATTGCCGTAAGGTTTACCATCTTCGTTTAAATCGTTATCGAAATACTGCATTTTCTTGCCCGAGTATTCCTGGTGTTGTGTTAAATCGAAATCGGTACGGCTATGGATACCTTCAACCTCTTTAAAGCCGAATGGGAATTCGAATTCGATATCTGTTGCAGCGTTAGCATAATGCGCCAGTTTAACGTGGTCGTGGTAACGGTATTTCTCTGGCGAAGTACCTAATGCCCTGTGCCATTTTAAACGTGCTTCTTTCCAGTACTCGAACCACTTTTTATCTTCACCCGGGCGAACGAAAAATTGCATTTCCATTTGCTCGAACTCGCGCATACGCATAATAAACTGGCGGGCAATTACCTCGTTTCTGAAAGCTTTACCAATTTGGGCAATACCAAAAGGGATTTTCATCCTGCCCGATTTTTGTACGTTTAAAAAGTTTACAAAAATACCTTGTGCAGTTTCCGGACGCAGATATACTTCATCACTACCTTCGGCCATGGCACCAAACTGCGTGCTAAACATCAGGTTAAACTGGCGTACATCTGTCCAGTTTGAGGTTTTAGAAATCGGGCAGATTACTTTATAATTTACAATTAAATCTTTTAGCTGAGCAAGGTTTTCAGATTTCAGCGCCAGGTTCATTTCTACCTCCAGGGCTAAACCTTTTTTAACAAATTTCCAGCTTGCTTCTTCAACAAAAGGATATTTGGCAGCGTCTAAAATTGTTTCCTCTTCTTTAAAACCCGGAACCCATGCGGCCTGACCTTCATCGCTTAAGCCCAGTATTTCTTGTTGAAATGCTTCAAATTTAGCTTTGTTTGCTTCACTGAAATTGGCCAGTTCCGAATACAATTCATCAATTTTATTTTCCAGTAACTGATCGGCACGGTAACGTTTTTTCGAATCCTTGTTGTCAATCATCGGGTCGTTAAAACCATCTACGTGCCCGCTGGCTTTCCATACTTTAGGGTGCATAAAAATTGCAGAATCGATACCTACAATATTTTCGTGCATTTGCACCATGGCTTTCCACCAGTAAGTTTTAATGTTGTTTTTTAACTCGGCACCCAATTGGCCATAGTCATAAACGGCACTTAAACCGTCGTATATTTCGCTGCTCTGAAATACGAAACCGTATTCTTTAGCGTGTGAGATTACATTTTTAAATTGTTCGTCGTTATTCTTTTGAGCCATAATGGAGGCAAATATAATAAAAAGGTGGAGGGTTTAAAGGTATAAGGCTTAAGGTTTTTGGACAATGGTAAAGGAAGTGCAGATTTTCGAATTTGGCAGTTTGCCGTTTTCGGTTAAGCAGGTAACCGATTCAAACAGTTAACTATTTTTTTCCATTTGAAAAGCAATACTCGTGCTAGTCGGTTCCGGAGTTCCTGCTCCTTTCCGCTTTACTTCTCCCGATGAAAAATCGGGATCGTGCCCGCTACAATCAGGTTTAGATGGCCAGCATGGCAAAGCTATTTATGTTTTTTAATTAACGTATAAAAAACCGGTACCGCTAAATAATTTTAACGGCACCGGTTTAATTGAGAGACTTTATTTTTTCAGGCTTAAATGCTGATATCCCTTTCCTCCTCAACACTTAACACGCCATCAATTTTCTTAATATCTGCAATTTTATGATTACCCGGAACAATGAGGATTACACCAATTGAATCAAGGATTTCGACCTCTTGTATGCCTGTTTGCTTCAATTTGCTCACAACGGCATCCAAGGCACCATCCTGCACAGATATTAACCATTTTGTTTTCATCTTATTATTTTTTCTATTGGGCCAATTGGATCGATAGGGAATTTTGGATTAACCAAAATCGGAAGTTTATCAATCGGGAATTTAATCAATCTGTTTTTGGTAGGTGCCTGTACCAAGCCGGCACCTACATCCCTGCCAGGTAAAGGTAAAGCTTTTGCAGTTGAAGTTAATTTTCGCCATAAATTAATCCCCCTAAGACCCGATGCCTGAGCCCAAAGTGCAGCAATACCTGCAACATGTGGGGTGGCCATACTGGTACCATTCCAGCTGGCATACTTGGTTGGCAGTTTGGTTGATGAGTAAACATTAACGCCAGGGGCTGCAATATCTACCGCGCCGTATGTTGGGTAAAGCCCTCCGTTAGAGAAATTTGCTACATTCATATTCACATCTACCGCACCAACAGCCATAATAGAAGGACAGTTTGCAGGGTGCATTACCTGTTTTACAACACCTGGACGGGCTGAATCATTTCCGGCTGCGGCAATAATTAAGGTACCCTGGGCCAATGCACGGGCAGCAGCAGTTTCGAACACGGCCGAATAGCCTGCACCGGTTACATAACCTCTTAACGACATGCTTACCACATCGCAACGGTTGGCAATAGCCCAGTTAATACCGGCAAGAATGCCTCCGTCGCCACCAGAACCGCCATTGCTTAACACTTTGCCAATATAAATGCTTGCTGCATAAGCAATACCATATCTTTCAGATGCTGCGGGAGAGCTTAACGGACCACAGGCAGTACCAGTACAGTGCGTACCGTGGCCATGGCCATCTTGTGTGCTTTCGCCACTAATAAAACTCTGGTGAACGATGGGACGGCCAGCAAAATCAGGGTGGCTAGAATCGAAACCCGTATCCAGTATGGCCACTTTAATGCCGGCACCGTTGTAAGGGTTGTATCTTAAAAAGGTGGTAGGTACCACATTAGTGGCTTTTAAACCCCAGGTAGCGCCAACCGATTCTACTTCCGATTGTTGTTCCTGGTATTGGTAATCTTCAGTTTCAGTTCCCACCAGTGCATTTGTTAACTGGTTTACAGCATCTCTGTAGCCTTCTACGTAATTTTGGGTACTTTCTTCCAGCATACCGATGGCATAAACAACTCTTTCCTTTTCAACAATCATTTCGTTGTCGCCGAAACTGCTGATCGAATTTTCGGCTTTGGGTTTTTCGTTTACAATGGCGATGCCCAGTTTATCTAGAACAATACCATCTGTTTTAGCCAGATCTTTATCCGTAAAAAATTCGTTTTCAAACTCTAAAGAGCTTTTTAAACTCAGACCACTAATGCTGTTAATCTGGTTAATCGAATCTGAGGTGTTAGATCCTTCTGGTAGCAGTACAAGGTATCTTCCGGTGTACTCTACTTTTTCTTCTTTTTTCAAGGTTTTTGACATGGTTTAAGGTTGTTTAGTCTTGCCTACTCTGTTCAGGGTTTTCAGCTTCTTCCCGTTCGTGTCTTTTAGTTTGAAACACTGAGTCAAAGTTGGAACAGTTGCGGCAGAAAAACCTTAGCTAAACCACTATAAACCAATAGTGAAAGCAACAAAATAAAACGCCGTAAAAACAACTGTAAAATATGGGGAAAACCCCATCTGCTTTAAGCGAAAGTTTTATCACATTTGGGAATAAAGCTTAACTTTAATAAAAATAAAAATTATGGAAACACAACATTTACCTGTCTATGCCATTGTGTTTATATGTGGGGCGCTGGCATACTATCTTTTGCAAAAAATAATGGATCTCCTAAAGGGCAGCGAAAGGCGTGGTAAACCTACCACCATGGATCCGGCCATTATTCAGCAAATGGTAGATAATTATCGGAACAATCACCTGGAAGCCATTAATAAGCTAATAGGTATAAAAGATGCACATTCGGTTTCGTTTGGTTTAAAAACCCTGAAAAAATTTGTTGGCGATATTGAATTTTATGCCAAAAAGGTAGATCCACGCATTACTGATGGTGCTTTAGGTGTTCGTTTCTACTATGCAGCCTACCCGAAAGAGAACGAATGGAGCGGCTTTGAAAATGAAATCGGAAAAGATTACGCCCAAAGGCATACCCTGATTATGATCCCTACTTTAAAAAAGAAAGCCGGCAACGGGAGCTATCTCGATTATGATTTTAATCCTTTAGACAGGAGTACTTTCCCGCTTAAAGAAAGAAGCAAAGAGCAGCCTGTTACTTTAATGGCCATGAGTTCTGATACCAGCGGTGGCCAAACCCGCGAAGTAATGGCCCAAAACCATGGTCAAACCATTCCGCCGGCCGATTCAGCAATAGAAAGTTATTAATCCTTATATAAGATGAGTCCTGAACAGCAATTTCTGAGCGACAGTTTCCTTTGGGTAGAAGGAGGGGCGGCATTAATTGCGTTGTATTATTTCAGACGTTTAAAAAGGCAGCATTGGCGTTATTTTATCTATTACCTGCTGCTTATTTTTGCCTGCGAAGTAATTGGTAAATGGGGCGGAGAATGGATCAGTTTTTCAAAAACAAAGTATTACAATTATATCGTTATTCCCTTTCAGTTTATCTTTTTTTACTGGCTTTATGCCGTAAAATCGTTCAGCAATAAAAAATTATTCTGGCTAATTGCTGCATTGTATGTGCTTTCGTTTATGCTTAGCCGGCTATTTTTTAAAGAAAGTAAAGTATATTTTTCTTTCAACTATACGCTGGGCTGCTTATTACTTATGTTTTTGGTGATCAAAGAGTACTACAATCAGGTTAATTCTTTAGATATCCTGAATTTTCAGGCAAACCGGATGTTTTACATTAATCTGGGCGTTACCTTATTTTATATTGGCACATTACCCTTTTTTACTTTTTATTCGCTATTGCGGGCTTATATCCAGATTTGGGATATTTATTTCGATTATTTCCTGATTTCGGGTATTGTAATGTATATCTTATTCTCAATTTCATTTATATGGGGAAAACGGAGCTCTTAATTACGATTATCCTTTTTAATCTGTTTTTTGTACTGTTTGTAGTAGCCATTATGGTTTACATTAAAAAATATAAGCAACGCAAAAGAGAATATTTGAATGAGATTGAAATCGCTAACGAAATACACCAAAAGGAGTTGTTAAACACCCAGCTGGAAATACAACAAGCTACTATGCAGCAGATTGGTCGCGAGCTGCACGATAACATCGGCCAGAAACTTACTTTGGTTAGCCTTTATGCGCAGCAGCTGGTACACGAAAATAAAGTGCCCCAGGCCAGCAACCGGATCGAACAGATTTATCAGATTATTAATTCATCGCTGCAGGATTTAAGAAGTTTATCTAAAAACCTGACAAATGATAACATAAATGAAAATGAAATTGTAAATTTAATACAGGAAGAAGTAGACTATATTAATGCTTTAAAAAGATGTGAGGTAACTTTTGAGCATAATTTTGAGCACATCGATCTGGAGTTTGTAAAAAAGAATGTTTTGCTGCGGATTACGCAGGAATTTCTTCAAAATAGTTTAAAACATGCACAATGCAGTAACATTAGCATACATTTAAAATCATCTGCAGCTGTTTTTTTAACATTACAAATACAGGATGATGGGATAGGATTTGATTTTGCTCATATTACTTCTGACGGCATCGGATTAAAAAACATGAAAAAAAGAGCCGAAATTATTGGCGGAGCATTCAATTTAGCAAGCAAACTCAATTCAGGCACTACACTCACGATTATTTTAAACAGCCCGGCATGAAACCATCATGATTTACCAAAATCCGCAGGGGAATGAATATTTAAAATCATGATAGCTTCATCACCTTTGAAAACAAACTCTATACTGATGAAAAAAACGATAGTTATTGTTGATGATCATATTCTGATTGCCAAGGCACTTCAGGGCATTATCGATAATTTTGCAGCTTTTGAAGTGATTTATGTTTGTGAAAACGGAAAGGAGCTGATGCAAAATTTCGAAAACAGCAATAAAATTCCCGATATTTTACTTTTGGATATCAGTATGCCCATTATGGATGGCTTCGAAACCGTAGCCTGGGTAACGGCAAACCATCCCGAAGTAAAAGTGATGGCCCTGAGCATGCAGGGCGAAGAAAAAAGTGTTATAAAAATGGTAAGCAACGGTGCAAAAGGCTATTTGCTCAAAAATGCCCATCCGGTTGAGCTGGAAAATGCACTGACCAAATTAGATATCAATGGATTTTTTTATCCCGATTGGGCATCAAAAATTATCTTTTCCAGTTTGAATAAGGCGAAGGATGCAGAAATCAAAATTTCCGACCGGGAAAAAGAGTTTCTGAAATATACCGTTACCGAGCTTAATTATAAAGAAATAGCTGATAAAATGTTTTGCAGTCCCCGTACTGTTGAAAGTTACCGCGATCAGCTATGCTAAAAACTCGAACTCAAAACCCGTGTGGGTTTGGCTGTTTTTGCCATTAAGAACGGATTTGCTTGAGCAAGTTTGGAGCTTGGTGTTCGGAGTTGAGAGACAGCTCGCGCGAATACGGTTTGCAATTAGCAGTTTGCAGTAACTAATGAACAAATGACCAATGAACCATTGAACAATTCTGGAAACAGTTAACCGATTAACCTCATATCTGCAATTAACCAATTTAAACAGTTAACCTATTAACCCACTACAACGCTTCCCATTTTTTCCTACTTTTGAACCATGAAATTCCATCATTTGCTATTTGTGGCTATTGCTGTGCTTTTTGCCTCATGCAAACCAGAAGAAAAGAAGCATCAGTACATTAAATTTAATACTATTCAAGAGTTATATCAATTCTTAAATTGGTCGCCTGAGGGGCGTTTCCCATTAATCAGTGCCCACCGGGGTGGACCCATGCCAGGTTTTCCCGAAAATTGCATCGAAACCTTTGCAAATGCTACCACCTATAACCCCATGGTAATCGAGTTTGATATTGCTTACAGCAAAGATTCGGTTATGGTGATTATGCACGATGATAACCTGGACAGAACCTCGACAGGTAAAGGGCCAATTGGTAATTACACCTATGAGGAGTTAAAAGCTTTTAACCTTAAAGATGATGCGGGTAAAGAAACCAAATTTAAAATCCCGACTTTAGATAGCGTATTGAGCTGGAGTAAGGGAAAAGTGTTGTTAACCATCGATTTAAAAAAAGGGGTTTCTTACGCCAAAGTAATCGAAAAGGTAAGGCAGTATAAAGTAGAAAGCAATTCGATTATCATTACCTATACCGCCAACCAGGCTCAGGAAGTGCATCGTTTGGCGCCCGAGTTAATGATTTCGGCTTCGGTGCAAAAGAAAGCTGAATTAAAACGCTTAAACAGTATGGGGATTCCAAATAACCGCATTGTAGCTTTTATTGGCGTTACGGCACCTGATAAAGAACTGTACCAATACCTGCACAATAAAGGCATCACCACTATTTTAGGTACCATGGGCAATATTGATAAGAGTTCGCTTGCTAACCCGGCTAAAATGGTTTATTATCATCTTACCAACAATGGCGCCGATATTTTATCGTCAGATAATATTGAACAGGCCGCAGAACAATTGGATAAGTTGAGGTACAATAAAAAGTTAAGTTCATCACATACATATTAATAACACATAAAACACATTGATTGACTGAAAAGATGAAAAATCTGTGCTTATCTGTGAAATCTGTGGCAAAAAATAAATAATGAGTATTTCAGTTAAAAACCTTTCCAGGCATTACGATAAACAAAAAGCCGTCGATTCGATTAGTTTCGAAGCCAGGCCCGGGCGTATTTTGGGTTTTTTAGGGCCAAACGGTGCAGGTAAATCTACCACCATGCGTATGCTTACGGGTTATCTTGAGCCAACATCAGGCGCAGCAGAAATAGCGGGTAAAAATATTTTAACCGAGGCCATTGCTGCGAAAAGACAAATTGGCTACCTGCCAGAAAATACTCCGCTTTATGCCGATATGTATGTAAAGGAATTTTTAACCTTTGTAGGCCAAACCTATGGTTTAAGCCATTTGGCTGCAAGGGTAGATGAGGTGGTTAAAATGGTTGGCCTTACGCCCGAACAGCATAAAAAAATCGGAATGCTATCAAAAGGTTACCGCCAGCGGGTAGGTTTGGCGCAGGCCATTATTCATAATCCCGAAGTTTTAATTCTCGATGAGCCAACATCAGGTTTAGATCCGAACCAGCTGGTAGATATCAGGTTGTTGATTAAATCGCTGGGAGCAGCCAAAACAGTGGTAATATCGACACATATTATGCAGGAGGTAGAAGCCATTTGCGACGATATCATCATTATCAATAAAGGTAAAATTGTAGCCAACGATTCGCTCGAAGGAATAAAGAAAACCTACGGCGGTCTTTCATTAGAAGATATTTTTAGAAAACTTACTGCTTAATTTCATGCTTTTAACCAAAATCAGATTAACTTTAATTATAGTATTGGGCTTGGTGCCTGCAGTATTAATGGCTCAAAATACCCCGAATATCGGTATTGGTGGCGAAATTGGCTTGCCCTCGGGTAACTTCGCTGGTGTATCGGCAGTAGGATTGGGCGCATCTGTAAAGGCTGATTTGCCTCTTTCAAGCAATCTGGCCTTGAGCTTAAATGCTGGTTACATGAATTTTTTCGGTCGACGAAACCAGATTCTCCAGGTTCAGGATTTAAGTTATGCACCTGCAAAAGCAGGATTAAAGTACTGGTTAAGCGAAGGTTTTTATGCCGAAGGTCAGCTGGGCGCCGCTTTACCCTTAAGTAGCGGCCTGAAAACATTATTGGCATGGTCGCCGGGTATTGGCACCCAGTTTAAATTATCGGGCGAAAATAAAATCGATCTGGGCATCAGATACGAAGGCTGGTCGGGTAAACGCGATAGTAACTTGATCAATACAAGTTCTGTTAATACCAAAGGTTTTGCCGGACTAAGATTTGCCTACGTTTTCGGACTCTAGTGTGATCGGTCTTAATTAAATCTGTATTTTTTTCTCAAAAATATACACTGAGACGTATCGCTCAACCTAAGTACAACTTTTTAGAATAAAAATTATTGTTCTGTAAGCAGTTTATTGTCAGGTTTTTGTGTTTTGTTTTTCGCCTTTTTAAAATTGTTTGTAACGTTTTTGGCGTAATTATTGTCTATAATAGCAAAATAATTAACGAACAAATAATCTAAAAAACACATGAAAAAGTTATTACTTTCTTTAGTAATGGTTGCAGGCTTAGGCTTTGCAGCATCAGCTCAAACAGAAGGAGCGGTTCAAAAATTAAGCATTGGTGCTGAGTTTGGATTGCCAACAAAAAAGAATTCAAATTCCTTAATTGTGGGAGGTTCATTGCAGTATGAGCATCCTGTAGCAAAATCTTTAAGTTTAACGGGCTCAGCAGGTTATTTATCTGTAATGGCAACAGGCGATGCCAAGGATTTTCTAAAAGCTGTAGGTGCTAAAACAAGTGCAGGAGTTGTTCCATTAAAAGCAGGTGCTAAATATTATTTTGGCGGTAACTTTTATGGTGCTGGCGAATTAGGTGCAGCAATTAGCACTGAAACAGGCGGTAGTACATTATTTGCTGTTGCTCCAACTTTAGGTGCTTCATTTTCAGTTGCCGATAAATCTAGCTTAGATTTCGGTTTACGTTACGAAAACTGGTCAGGTAATGGTGGTTCAACAGGCTTTATTGGCTTACGCGCTGCTTTTGCATTCGGTTTGTAATAAAACCTTTAACGCATTTAAAAGCCTCCAAGCAATTGGGGGCTTTGTTGTTTATAGAAATTTATTCTGGTAAATATTTTAACTATTAAATTAGTTTGTTTATCATTGCAGCATTTTGTTTGTCAATCAGGCAAATACAGGGAAAATTAAAAACAATTCTAACAAACAATCTCAAAAAAATCAGATGAAAAAATTAGTATTATCTTTATTAACAGTTGCAGCATTAAGCACTGCAGCTTTAGCTCAAAACAGTAATCCGGTTAAATTTGGCTTAAAAGCAGGTGTGGCTTTTCCAAATATGACTTTCTCGGCAGGTAGTGCATCATTTAGTTATGGTACAAAAACCTCGTATTATGTTGGTGGAACAGTAGAGTTCGAATTATCTGACATGGTTTCTATTCAGCCCGGATTAACCTTTATTGATAAGGGAACAAAAATTAACAGCAGTAGCTTTGGTTTCAATAATGACGATTTTCTTACCGATGTTGATGCCACGCTAAACTTTAAATATCTTGAACTTCCGGTTAACGCCCTTGTAAATTTCAAAGTGGCCAATGCAGGTAAAATATTTGTTGGCGCTGGTCCTTATTTTGCCTATGCTTTAAGTGGCAATGCTAAAATGGGATCGGAGAAAGAGAAAATCGAATTCAAGGATTCTGGTTTCAGACGTACCGATTTCGGACTAAATTTCCTGGCTGGTTTCCAATTAAATAATGGCTTAAATATTCATGCCGGTTATGGGCTGGGCTTAGGTAATATGGCTAACGACGAAGAAGCACAGGATTTTGATGCTTCAATTAAGCATAAAGTATTTACCGTTGGATTAGGTTTTTCTTTCTAAGCTGTAATAAAAAACGTTAAGCCTCTGATGAAAATCGGGGGCTTTTTTTGTGCCTTATTTTTAGCAATCACGCTATTAACGATTAACCATCAACTATTAACCACCATCTATTTATCATTCAAACGAAGCAGCCAACGAAAAAATATTTCTTAACTTCGGCATTTAAATTTAACTATGTACGCAGTTTTTAAACGCGAGTTATTCAGTTTCCTCAGTTCGATGGTGGCCTACATCACCATTGGCATTTTCTTACTCGTTTCTGGACTTTTACTTTGGGTATTTCCTGATACTTCCGTGCTTGAGTACGGTTATGCCGAACTTAATGGTTTTTTTAGCCTAGTGCCTTATCTGTTCATGTTTCTCATTCCGGCCATAACCATGCGTGCCTTCGCCGAAGAAAGGAGAGAAGGCACTTACGAGCTTTTGGTTACCCGCCCCATCCAGCTCTGGCAGATTATTGCAGCAAAATACCTTTCCAGTTTGGTATTGGTTCTTTTGGCGCTTATCCCCACAATAATTTATTACTACAGCATTAGCAAATTAGGCTTTCCTGAAGGTAATATTGATTCTGGTTCCGTGATCGGATCGTACGTGGGTTTGTTTTTACTTGGAGCGGCATTTACCGCCATTGGCATTTTTTCTTCATCGCTTACCAAAAACCAGGTCATTGCTTTTGTGATTTGTGCCGCTTTATGTGCGTTTGCTTTCCTGGGCTTCGATTATACCAGTCAGGTTAGTTTATTTAAAGCTATCGAAGGCCCAATGATGAATTTGGGGATCAACCAGCATTACACTGCCATTAGCCGTGGCGTTTTAGATACGAGAGATCTGATTTACTTCATTACCTTTTCGGCTTTGTTCTTGTTTTTCACCAATTTAATGATGGGAGGGAAGCGATAATGGGGCTGAAAAATAAATGGATCTCTGCTGCTTTGTTTATTGGGGCATTAGTTGTTTTAAATGTAATAGGCCAATATGCTTTTAAGCGTTTTGATTTTACAGCCGATAAAAGGTTTACACTGAGTGAGAAAACAAAATCACTTTTGGCCAAAAACGAAAAACCTGTTATCATCACTGTTTTTTTGAATGGCGAACTACCACCTGCTTTTAAACGTTTGCAAGGCGCTGTAAGCGATATTTTATCTGATTACCAGGCTTATTCGAAAGCAGATGTAAAAGTGGTTTTTGTTGATCCGCTGGCAGGTTTAAGTCAGGCCGATCAGGATACGGTGGTGAATAATTTGTACGAAAGCGGGATTGAAGCCACCAATTTAAGTGTTAAAACCGAAGCCGGACTTACGCAAAAACTGGTATTCCCGATGGCGATGTTGGAAAGTGATGGAAAGCAGTTTCCGGTAAAGCTTTTCCAAAATCTCGATACCCGCGGTAGTTATGAGGATAACATTAACCGTGCCATCGAAAACCTCGAATATATCTTTACTTCGAGCTTAAAAAAGGTAATTACAGGTAACAATCCACGAATTGGTTTCTCCGAATCGAACGGGGAATTGTCTGATCTGCAGCTTAATGATGCCATGCATAGCCTGGCAAACAGCTATTTGGTAGGTCGCGTTGATTTAAATACGATTGATAAGGCAGGACTAGATAAATTAAAAATGTTGGTGATTGCGAAGCCAACCAAAGCCTTTACAGAGACCGAAAAGTACAAGATCAATTATTTTGTAATGAATGGCGGTAGTGTGCTTTGGAGTATTGACCAGGTACGTGCAGAACTGGATAGCCTGCGCGGACAAGGCGGACAAATGGCTACCAATAGCAACCTGAACCTCGATGATATGCTCTTTATGTATGGCGCAAGGGTTAATTACAACATCATCGCCGATCCGGCAAACAGTGCCGAAATTCCGGTTTCAACCGGTGTAGTTGGCGGTCAGAACCAGATGCAGCTCATGCCCTGGATTTACTACCCTGTTTTACTACCCGATACGACAGAAAGTGTAGTGAAAAAACTGGATGGCATTAAGTCGGAATTTCCCAGTACAGTTGATACCATTGGTGCCAGAAACATCAAAAAATCGTATATTTTAACTACTTCTGCCTTTAACAAAGTATTTAATACACCTAAATTGTTTAGTCTGCAAATGGTTGGCGAACAATTAGATCCGCGTTCATTTCAAAGCCATCCGCAAAATGTAGGTTTAATGCTTAAAGGCAATTTTCCTTCGGTTTTTGCCGGCAGGCCCTTGCCAGCAGGTATTAAACAACCCTACAGCGTAGAAAATGTAGGTAAAGCTGCTAAAATGATCGTAATTGGCGATGGCGATATTTTTAAAAATCAGGTATCAGCACAAAATGGAACACCATTTCCGCTGGGTTACGACCGTTATTCGCAACGTACTTTTGGCAATAAGGCCTTGTTGTTAAATATTGTTGATTATTTTACCGATGAAGACAATTTAATTGCCCTGCGCAATAAGGAAGTGAAGATCAGATTGCTCGATAAAGGCAAAATTAAACTCGAAAAAACTAAATGGCAGCTCATTAATGTTGCGGCGCCCATACTATTGTTAATATTCTTTGCAATTTTTCAACATTATTACCGCAAATACAAGTACGCTAAATAATTTTTATATTTTTGAAGAAGACTAAAAGATATCATGAGATTTATTGTATCCACATCAACGCTGTTAAAACACTTACAAACTGTAAATGGTGCTTCGAGCAGCAGTACAGTTTTACCCATATTAGAAAATTTCCTTTTCGAGATTAAAGATGGAAACTTAACTATCTCTGCTACCGATTTACAAACGAGCATGACAACTGCTTTGGCTGTAGAATCAAAAGAAGAAGGTAAAGTAGCGGTTCCATCTAAAATTTTATTAGATACACTTAAAACCCTACCTGATCAGCCAATTGCATTTAACATTGATGACAGTACTTTTGCCATCGAGATTAGTGCAGGTGACGGTAAATATAAACTGAGTGGCGAAAATGGCGACGATTTCCCGAAGATTCCTGTTGTAGAAAACGCTTCTTCTGTTAATTTGCCGGCATCAGTTTTAACTGAAGCCATTACCAAAACTATTTTTGCAGTAAGTAACGATGAACTTCGTCCGGCAATGACCGGTGTATTTTGCCAGTTATCGCCACAGCACATTACTTTTGTAGCTACCGATGCACATAAGCTGGTACGCTATCGCCGTATGGATAGCAAGGCTGATAAAGCAACTTCGTTTATCCTGCCTAAAAAAGCTTTAACACTTTTAAAAGGTGCTTTGCCTTCTAACGATATCAATGTATCGGTTGATTATAATGCAACAAGTGCTTTCTTTAAGTTCGAAAATATCAATTTAGTGTGTCGTTTAATAGACGAACGCTATCCAGATTACGAGGCAGTAATTCCGACAAACAACCCAAATAAATTAATTATTGACCGGGTTCTGTTTTTAAATACACTGAGGAGGGTTGTTATTTTTGCCAATAAAACTACACACCAGGTGAGGTTAAAAATCAGTGGCAGCGAGTTAAATATTTCATCAGAAGATTTAGACTTCGCCAATGAGGCACACGAGCGTTTAAGCTGCCAGTATGATGGCGAAGACCTCGAAATCGGCTTTAATGCCCGTTTCTTAATCGAAATGCTGAGCAATTTGAGTGGCGATGAAGTAACTTTAGAGCTATCTACACCGAACAGGGCAGGGCTTTTAATTCCGCAAACCAACGATGAAAATGAAGATGTTTTAATGCTGGTTATGCCGGTTATGCTAAATAATAGTTATTAGTCTACTAATTTTTTAGTTTTTATGCAAAGAATGGCTTGGTTTTTGACCGAGCCATTCTTGTTTTCAACCAAATAACAACTAACCATGAAAATCTTTAACAAGCTCTCAAAAGTGATCTTTCTGTTTTTTACTGTTTCTGTACTGGCTTTATCTGCCTGTAAAAAAGATGATCCCGATGTGGTTGTTAAGGGCGAAGCCAAAATTAAGGTGGTTAACGCAACGCTGACAGAAATTGAGCAGGATGTTTATTTAGATAATGTTAAAGTTACCGGCGTAGCCCTGGCCTTTGGCGAAACCAGCGATTATATTAAAATACCTTCCGGCAGTCGCAGTGTAGCCTACATTGGCTCAAATAGCGCCAATAATACCAACGCTTCTTTTAATTTTACTCCTGCTATTACTTACACTGCTTTTTTGGTCGCCAATAAGAGTAATGTACGCGAAATTGTAAGTTATGAAGATAACCTGAGCAATAGTGAGATGGATAAGGCCAAAGTGAAGCTGATTAACTTAAGTCCAAACTTCCCAACAGGTATTAATGTAAGTGTACAGGCTGGTTTGCAGTTTGTTAATGGGCTGGCTTATAAAGAAGCATCAGGCTATTTTACAGTCGATGCCGGTTTGAATTTAAGGTATTCGGTTGTTGGTTCGGGCAACATTAAAACAATTGATAATTCGAATTTTGTGGGGGGTAAAATATACACCATCTGGTTTAGCGGTACAACAGCTGCAAACTTAGAGGCGCATATCATTACCGATAATTAATTTGGGGAAATTCATAAGCTTTCTGCTATCTTTACGTTTTATTAGCATCAGCAATTTTATATGAAAAATAGTAATTTTTTATGGCCTAAAATGTTTCTTCTTGTGCCGGTATTAATGATTTTTTCCTGCATCAAGAACGATAACTTTATTAAAGGAGATGCTAAAATCCGGTATTTTCATTCGGCAGTAACAGATACTATTCAAAATTTTTTCCTGCGTGGTGTTCAGTCAGGTGCTTCTACAGCTTATGGTTCAAACAGTAATTACATTGTTGTGGCCGGCGATTCAAGTTACACCATTACTTCCAGAAATATAAATACAACTACAGATGTAGCCAGTACCACCAATAAATTTGACATTGGCGCCAATTATTCAATTTTCTATACCCGCAAAACACCTACCAGTCCGCCTGTTTTAACGGTTTTTCAGGATGATGTGAAACAGAATTTAGATTCTGTAAAACTTACTTTCCTGAACCTGGGTTATACTTTAGGTTCTAATGTGATTGTGAAAGATGATGGGGGAGCATTTGCACAATTTACGATGAAGTATGGTGACAGGGTAAGTCGAACAATTAAATTAACCAAGGCTACCAGGATTTCTTTCGCACTGGAAGCTCCCATTGCAACGCAACCAGATGTAAATGCATTAGATTCGCTTCCAACCACGACATCAAAATCAATTGCCATTACCAAAGGATTGGTTTACACGGTTTTGCTTGATGGAACAAAAAAGAACGAGCTTCAAATGCGCCTGGTTTCTACCAACTAATTATTATTGCATTTTACTAGCATTTAATCCCTTTGATATTCATACTTTTGCCCAAAATTAGATAAATGGAATTACTACAGCAGCTTTTAGACTTTATCCTTCACATTGATGTCCATTTAGCCGAAATTGTTAAAGAATACAGTACCTGGACTTACCTGATTTTATTTCTGATCATCTTCGCTGAAACCGGCTTTGTGGTTACCCCGTTCCTTCCGGGCGATTCGTTGTTATTTGCAATGGGTGCTTTAATTGCCGGCGAGCACGAAACAGGTTTAAATATCTGGGTGATGATGGTTATTTTAATTGTTGCCGCCATTTTAGGTAATACCGTTAACTATAAATTGGGAAGTGTTTTAGGTGCAGGCGTATTTAAAGAAAAGAACAAAATCTTAAAGCTTAAATATTACCACCAATCGCACGAATTTTTTGAAAAACATGGCGGTAAAGCCATTATGTTGAGTAGGTTTTTACCTATTTTCAGAACCATTGCGCCTTTCGTGGCTGGCATTGCTAAAATGCCTTTCGGCAGGTTTACCTATTATAATATTATTGGTGGTGTTACCTGGATTTTTGCTTTATTAATGGGCGGATACCTATTGGGCCAGATACCGGTAATTAAAAACAACTTTGAACTGGTGATTATCTTTATTGCTGTGGTTACTTTTGTACCAGCGATATGGGCTGCCATTAAAAGCCGTTTACAATCAAAAAAAACTGAAGAAGTACTTTGAAAAGTAGTTTAAACAAGATAAATGAAAGAGACTTTAGCAATAAGGTCTCTTTTTTTGTTTATAAAAGGTTTACAGTAAATAATAAATCAAGTCTATAATTATGTTTTTTGGCTTGTAGCTATCTGTATCGATTCATCGGGAGGCTATCATTGACGTTATTATGTAAATAGCTGTTTATTGAAAAACTTAAGTGTTTTTGCATTTGCATCCAGCTAGGCCATAGCAGGGTATCTCCGTTCTACCGAAATTCGGCCTAACAAATTTTTCGGGCTACAGTATCTCAGCCCTATTACTGACTTTGAAAGAAAAATTTTCAGCCGACGTTTTTTGGTTCTTTTTGACGCCAAAAAGAAGGAGCCCCTCGGCGGCGGCGAGCCGAGGAAAGACTGGGCTGTAGGGCAAAAGATAAATTACATGTCACTCATATTGATTTTTATACAATTATTACCCCTCAGAATGACAGTTCTCTAGAGAATTCTTTAATATCTCCCCTAAATCTCCCTACCCAGCGGAATGCCTTTCTCAAATTTTCGTTCTGTATCAGCTTCGGCTTTCTTTTCATCTGGAGTTGGTTCTTGTTTTACCAGATTTTTAAGTACGGGTTGTCCGGCATCAACCCATGCCGAGTACCAGAAAGAACCAATTTGGAGGATAGCGCTGCGCATTTGCTTTTCTACCATATTATTCATCCTGTCGTGGTAATTTTTTGAATATTCGATGGAGTATTGTTTTAAAATGGTGTTATTCCTTTCTGAGAAACTGTATTTCTGTTCGGATGGAAAAGATGCGCTGAGGGCAGCTTCGAAGGTTAAAACGGTATCAACCAGGCTATGGGTATGTTTTACGATCCGCCATGCTGCTTTTAACGTATTTTCGATATAATTGGCTTTGCCTACCACAAAATTGTAGCGGGTAGAAAAAAGCTCGGGCAAGCGGCTTTCCCAAAAAGCATGGATACCCACCTGGTTGGTGAGTTGTCCGTTATGGTTGGCTGTAGTATGTAGCGGAACATGTGCATCGCCAATGTAGTGGCCTAAATCGGCCGAGTATTTTAAAATTTTAACTGAATCGCGGGTTTTAAAAGCTTTAACCAGGCTGTAATAAGTGCGCTGAATTTGCCAGGGTAAAATGCCATTCGTGTTGAGTTTTTTCAGGCCATATTTGCTCAGTGCATCGTTCCATTTTTCGGGAATGCTATCGATGTTTTTTTCGTAGTTTTCTACATCGAGGTAATGCCTTGGCGCTTCCAAAGTATCAGCATACCTGCGCTTATCAGGATCTACAGCATGTTCGGTAATGTACTTTACATTTTTTTTGTAGAACCCGATCATATCAGCCGGAAGTGTGAAAATAGCAAGGTTATTGATTCTTTGATGTGCAAAGAACCCCCAGGAGGTACAAAGAAGAATAGGGATGATTAACGCAATTAAAATCGTTAATCTTTTCATTGTTAAAAATATTTTCTGTTAGGAATTCCTCCTGATTACTATGTAGTCAGGAAGAATTCTTATTCAAGTTATGAAAAATTTAAGCATTTTCCATTTTTTCCTTATCTAATTTTTTCATTTGCATTACTACGGCCATTACCCTTTGCGCTCTTTCGGGATCAGCCATTAACTCGCCAATGTTGGATGGGATGATTTGCCATGAAAGGCCAAATTTGTCTTTTAACCAACCACACATGCTTTCCTGACCGCCATCTTTGGTTAACGTATCCCAGTAATAATCTATTTCTTCCTGGCTATCGCAGTTAACCATAAACGAAACGGCCTCATCGAACTTAAATTGTGGTCCGCCGTTCAGGCCCATAAATTTGCTTCCGTTAATTTCGAAAGTAACCACCATAGGCGTAACCTGAGTAATTTTCGAATCTTTAAAAACACTGCAATAATAATTTGCTGCTGCTTCGGCCTGTCCGTCAAACCAAAGGCATGTTACAAGTCCTTTTGTCATTTTGTTTTGTTATTGGGTTTTTGTTGGTACTAAGTTCGGCAACATATCCATAGCACATAGGGCGTAAAAGAGACTTTTTAAGGGGGCAATCATACCAAAGCTTAAAGCATAAAGGCTCAAGCCCGGTTCTAAACTCCAAATTGCGATAAATGATGGTCTAAATGTTTGTAAAACATATTGTTCCACTCGGTTTTGTTGAGTACTCCAAAAGAATGCGATTCTTTTCCATCGAAATGGTTTTCGCCCAATTGTTGTGTTTTATGCAGATATTCGATTAGGCGGGCTTTCTCTTTTTCAAAATTCCTTTCATCTTTAATAATGAATTGGGGAGCCGTTGGGTTGCTTTTTGGATAGGGCTTTTCGCTTACCACTTTACTTTTAACCATGTTTTTTAAGATAAATTTCATGAACATGCCTGGCTTAGGATGGATATTATCGTAAACCATTTCGTAGGTTACATTACAGTGCGCCAGCATTTGCACTACGTTCATTTTGCCCCAAAGCTGTGGTGTATTGGGGGTAAGGTGATTAATTCTGTCAATGATTTCGGCGGTTACTTCGGGTTGAAAAATGTTTTTCATGGTTTGTTTATTTAGATATATATCTATTAAATGACTGCCAGTATTTATCTCTATAAATATCATAAGATATCTGAAATCTGTCAGCGTATTTTTTCATAATTTCATGCACTACTTTAGCAGGTTTTCTAAATTCTTTACAGGCAAATAAAACTTCTCTTGTGCCGTTGGCGGTTTCTCTGCCAATGTTTAAATATCCATCTGTATCTTTTAATAATACCAATATTTCATCTTCAAGATCATTTAGTTGATTGTATACCGCATTATTAGGCAAACCATTACTATCGGCAGAAAATTTAATTTCGATATTTAAAATCCATGGATGTGACGCTTTATTTTCCCACGCCAATAAATCGGTGTTTATAACAGCTATCAACGGATTACCATTTTCTAATTCGGCTTCAAGCATGTTATAATGATCATTCTCAGTACTATGTCTAATGCCATCGTATTTCTCTATAAATTCCTTTTCACGCCATGTTAGAAAATGTTTTAGTTTTTCTATTGGGATAAGTTCTTTTTCAATTTGTTCTTTCCCAACTATTTTCAAACGATCAATAGTTGTTGCCGAGTTTAGCTCTCCCAGATAATTATCAAGGAAAATGTATACACCGTTGGTAATCGTTTTGGCATTTTGTTTATCGAACTCAGGGTGAACAATAGTCAGGTCTATTTCATCAGGCAAGTTTGGATGTTCAGTATAATAAAAGTTTAAATTTTCTTTATTAAACTGAAAGTTACCCATGCTAATGTTTACATTTTCTAAAGCTAATGGTTGTTTTAGGGCGGTAATGATCCAGCCCTCTATGTTTGGAGCGGCAGCAACCAGTTCTTCTACGAAAGCGATATTTTTAATATTCCCATCAGCCGTAAGAACCAGCTCAGCGGTAGTTTCATTAATCATTCCTGTTAAAAAGAAAAAACCATCTTTTAATTCAGCTAATTTTGGAGAAAGCTTATCGAAGAAGTCTTTTTCAAAATCTCCATTTGTTTTAACAACTTTAAAAAAATCTTTTTCATTTTTTCTGAACCATATCCAGAAATCTTCATTTGATTTAATTGGTCCTTCTTTTGAACCAAATATTTTTTTTAATAAACTCATTTTTATATTTAATTCCTTAACATTTTAAACGAAAACCAGCCCAGTAATACAATAATTACAGCCATTAAAACCCATAACCAGGCTTTGTTTTCGAATAAAGGTTTGGTTACTTTAATAGCGTAGGTTGGGTTTGGCTGCTCTTCAGCAATGGTAAGTGAGCTTAAACCTGCAGGTATTTTATTTTCAAATTTATCGATTTCATAACTGGGCGCTGTAGCTTTTTCGTTGCCATAATATAAAGCGTAAGGGAGCTTTGGATCATCAAAACGGGCAATTAACTCGTACACATTGCCTTTCAGTGCTAAACCACTTAAACGTAATGGCTTATTATCATTGTTTTGAATGGTAATCTTCAGTTTTGAAGTGATGGTATTAGGGAAACTAAATACCGGTTTTTCTAAAGAACTGATGGTGCCGGAGTAAAGTTCCATGTAATTGTGCTGCATACCCTGATCGGTTTTAAAGCTATCGGTTACGTATTCGATTTTAAACGGGCGATAAAAATCAAAGTCGCTTTGGGCATTTAAACTTAATTGCGATACCGGTACCGGATCGGTTAAATTAACATCGATAACCGTTTCTTTGTGTTCAGCATCATTTTTAATGTTGTACGACTGATATTTGATGTTCTGAAAAACACCCTTTACGGTATCTGCCTTTAAAATTTTTGTGGCTAAAAGTTCTGGCTGGGTATTACTTTTTACCGCAAGCCGAAAATAACTGTACTTTGCATCCGGAAAATTGAGTCTGGTAAAATGGTAGTCTGTGTACTGATTTTTGATTGATAAAATCCGGTAATCTTTTGCGATGGTAAACCAGCTTTGGTTATCGTTGCTGCCTTCGAGGTTAACCTTCCAGTCGAAATTTTCCTGCTTGAAATTCAGGTTAATCTGGTTGATTACAGTTGCTGCGGAGGGCTGAAAGGTATAATAGTAAACCTGGTTTGCGTTGCTTTGGTTCAGTTGTTTAAAAGCAATTTCTTGCGTGCTAACCTGATCGCTACGTTGCTTTAACAGGTACGGCACTTCAACGGTGTCTTTGCCGTTTACACCAAAAATACGCAGGTCTTCAAAGCCCGGTTTTAACTTTTGGTACATGGGGTTAGGCAATACCAGGCTGTGCCAGTTGGTCTGTATTCCAGTGATCTCTCTTTTTAAGGAATAAGGGGCAGTTTGGGCATTTGCAGCTATTGTGCAAGACAAAAGCCAGAAAAGCATTTTATTTTTTAGTCTCAACATCGTCAATAATTAAATGTTTGTACTTGTTGTAAAGGAAAGAAATGATGAGCAGCAACACGCCGAGCGATACAAAAACAATGGTTTTCGAAATGGTACTGAGGTAGGCAATGTCGTAAACAAACAGCTTAATAAGTGTAATACCAAACAGCACCATTGCTCCAATACGCAGGTGTTTTTTGTTCTTTGCCAGGCCCAACCCAATCAGGAAAAGGGAGTAGGTCCCCCAAAGGATGCTCAATCCCAGCTTATAGCTGCCATCCAAACGGGCAAGTTCTAAAATATTAATCAGCTCGCTGCTTATTACCCATAAAATGGAAATGTAAAGCAGGTAATCGAAAAGGGTTTTAAAGTTACTTTTAAACAGCTCGGAATTGATTAATTTGTAAAACATTACAATTAATAAGCTAAAGCAGGCAATAGCAACATAGCGGATGCCGATATTGAAAGCGCCAACTTTAAAGTAGTTATTGTCTGGAAATAAATATTCATCTCTAAGCTCGCTTAAATTATAAAGGCCATTGGTTAAAAATAAAGCAATAACTAACAGGTTAATGGCCAGGCAAGCAATGGCCAATTCGCTGCTTTTTAATTTTTTAAGGTTGAAATAAGACAAAGCTGCAGCAAAACATAAGGTATAGATATAAAGCCAGGCTATTTTTAACTTTTCGTAATTGTAATTATAGGAATAGCTGGCATAATCGGCATTTGTTTTAGGGTGTGTATTGATTTTAGAGATTTCAAAGAGGTTATTAAAATGCTTCGAAATTTCCATGGCGAAGGTAATGTACACCACAAATAACAAAATGGAAGGAATGCTGTAACTCAATATCTGACGCATCCAAATCCACTCTGCTGGTTTTTCAGTTTCTTTTTTGCTAATGCTAAACATCCAGGCAAAGCCAGCTATAGAGATGATGGCGGTTAAGAACCCTACATTGAATATTGGTTTAACGATCAAATCGCTACCATAGTAACCTGAATAACTCATCCAGTCTTCTAAAAGGCTAAAAAAGGCCAGAAAAATGAGTGGAAAGGAAAGCTTTTCGTAAATGGCAATCTGCTTAACCCTGCCGAGATAAAAGAGTATAGCTGCCTCAACTGTCCAGAATATGGTTACCCAGCCACCATCCAGTTGTACCGGCACGGCCATGGTAATAAAGGTAATCACCAGGGCCAGAATGAGGTAAAACAGGTTTTTATCTGCCAGTTTTCTTTTATAAATAATCAAGCTTACTATAAAGTGAATCACCCCGTTAGCCAGGGTAAACAAGCCTAAAAATGCTGTACTGTTTTTATTGTCGCCTATAATTAAATAGCCAAGACCATAAAAAATGAATGCGTTTAACAGGATAATCACCACATCACTTAAGCCAAATATTTCGCGCTTAAGTACCTTATAAGCCAGATTGGTGATGTAAAAAGTGATGAAGAATATGGAAGCGAACAGCAAGGCTAAGCCAAAGTACTGGTTATTGCTGCTTAAATCTAAACGCCAGGCCGAAAAAATAAGCCAGCTTAGTCCGAAAGAAGCATAAAATAAAGGTTTCCAGTATTTTTTAAAGCTCAATACCAGAATACCAATATTGATGATGGCCATGTAGCTAAATAAAACCGCCACTTTGCCCGAACCATCGCTTAATAAAAAGGGCACGGCATAAGCACCTATCAGGCCAATGTGCGCAATAACCTGTTTATTGTATTGAATAGCGGCAACCACCGTAAAAGAAGTGAAAATCACCATCAACCCAAAGGCCATGGCCTGAGGAATCAGGGCATAGAAATCGTAGGCAGCATAGGTGATAAAATACATGATGGCAATGGCACCACTAACCAAAACTGCCGAAAAGTTTTCGTATTTGGCCTTTAACTTAATAGCAAAGCCCATTAAACCAGCTCCTACGGCGTAACCTAGCACAATCCGCGTTAAGGGACTAATCATATCGTGATCGATAGCGTATTTGGCGCCAATCGCTACACCAATAATCAGGATCAGAATACCGATTTTACTGATCAGGTTTTCGCCAATAAATTTCTCGAAATCTGATTTAACCATATTTTCGCGCTTAAAGCGGTCGGCAAAATTAGGCTGTACAGGATTTTGAGGTTTGGGAAAAGGTGAAGGGACCGGTTGTGGAGTAGTCGCATGTGGTGTTACCGGGCTTGGTGGTGTATTTCTGGCTGGCGGTACAAAAGCAGGTTCTGCAACTGCTGGAGTAATTGTAGTGCCCGGCGATTGCAAAGCTTTAACTTCTTGCCTCAAAGCCTGAATTTCGGCTTCGAAGCTTTGTTGCCTCAGCAATAAATTCTCGAGCTTAACTAAAAGCAGGTTTAATTTTTCCGAATTATCCATCCGATATCTGGTTTGCGTAACTTATTTGATTAAATATAGGAAATGAATTTTGATCAGGTTAAGAAATTATTGATCAGGCAGGTAACAGTTCTGTATAAAATGCCACAAATTCGCGAACAAGCGAATAACCATCGCGCCATTCGAAATAGTTAGGACTGGCTCCAAATACCTTATCGAAGCCATTTTTTCTGAACAGCATTTTGCTGCGCGTAATGTGGTAATATTGCGAAACCACTATAATGCTTTCAATGTGGTAATCGCTTTTGAGTTTAGCTGTGTTTTGCACCGTTTTTAAGGTGTTGTCGCCCTGGTTATCAGTAATAATTGCACCGGCCGGAACGCCTTGCTTAATCAGAAAATCACGCATTTTATTGCCTTCGTCAAAACCTTCTTTACCGTGTCCGCCACTTACCAGTAACATTTTAATACGACCATCCTGATAGAGGCTTAGGGCGCGTTCCAGCCTTTTTTGCAACCTGGCTGATAAAGTTCCGTCTTCGTTTACCTTATTGCCCAGCACAACGCCTAAATCAGCATTTCTTGGAGTATTATTCATTCCATCGATAATGGTAACGCAGGTGTGGATGCTAAACCAAAGTACTAAAAGGATCAGGAAGGTTTTGGTCAGTAGCCTCATTTTCAGTTTAGTGCTTTTAAAAACTGGCTGATGTCTTGTGTCCATTCGGGTTGATATTGGGTTAGGTAGTTGTCGTGGCCAGCTAAAGGATAAGTGCAAAGTGTTTTCTTTCCTTTGAGGTTGTTAAAAATTTCATCGATTTCATTTCTTGAAACCCGGCTGTCTTTTTCGCCGTATAATAACAAAACAGGGCATTTTATATTTTTTGCATCATCAACCGGGCGGAGGTTAAAACCATTAAATTGATGTTGAAAGCCTCCCCAGAACACCAAAATATTGGCCAGTGGGAAACTGGGGAGGTGCAAAATTTTAAACCGGGCCTCAGTAGTTTTCAACAGGCTGCTGTATGGACATTCAATAATCAGTGCATCGGGATTGAGCTTAAAATCGTTCAGCGCTTTCATTGCCGCTACAGCGCCCATAGAAGTACCAAACATAATGATTGGCTCCTTTTCCTTTTGTTTAATATACTGATAAATAGTTTTAACTTCTTCTGCTTCAGTAAAACCAATGGTGGTTTCGTTACCTTCAGAGCCGCCAGAACCCATAAAATCGACCAGCAGGGTACTGTAGCCTAACTGATAAAAAATATTAGCCTTGTTAATCAATCCTGATTTTGATGCACTATAGCCATGAAACATAATCACAGTTCCTTTTGCCTGGGGATGTTTAATGAACCAGCATTCTAATTTTTTATTGCTTTGTAATGTAATGGTGGTATAGGGTAAATCGGGTTTCTTTCTGTTTACCGGACGTGGATTGGATACTCCTGTAAAAAGCGTCTTTAATTTTTCAGCCAGCGAAAGCTGCTCTGGCTTAGCTGTTTTGGTTACCTTTTGCGTAGTGTAATGCGTGAGTTGGTAAGCCTGGTTATAAGCTATTACGTTTACGACTATAAATAGGGTTAGCAGCCCCCAAAATGAGACTTTGATTAGTTTACGAAGGGGCTTCTTATTACGACGACTTTGTGATTTAATGTACATGCGGTAGAATTAAATTTTAATCAACGTTTTAAATACGCCATCAATTACTTTGCCCATTCGGTTTATATCAAGGGTTTCCATGGTATCGGTAACCTGGTGGTAGTTTTTATTACGATAAAAGGAGGTATCAGTAATCATTAGGGCACTATAACCAAATTTCCAATAGTTGAGGTGATCTGAAAAATCGATGCCTGGCAAGGAAGTGGGACCGCTAAAGGTTTTGGTGAGAATGGTATTTGCTTTTTTAAAGCCAGAAGTAAAGCTGCTGGCAAATTTGCCTGCGCCAAACTTCTTAACCATGGTAATGTAATCGCCTTTATTACCATAAAACCACGATAAGATGCCCACTGGATAGGATTGCGATTTCTTTTCCGTTTTAAAGTAGCCAATCATTTCTAAAGAAATCATGCCGTAAACATCAATTTTATTAAGTTTGAGCCATTTGGCATGCACATAGCTTCCCATGTATTCGGTACGGAAATAGGGTGGCTCTTCTAAGGTATAGGCCACTAAATCTATGCGGTGGTTTAACTTTTGGTTTTTTAGCAGCCTGGCCAGCTCTAACAAGCCCGTTACTCCACTGGCATTATCGTCAGCACCTTCCTGTTCGCCGCAACTATCGTAATGGGCACCTACAATTATCCGCTTTGCGTGTGAGGTGCCAAAAGAGCAAATTACATTTTTATAAATTTTCTGATCGACTTTATATTCCTGGATGTAAACACTTTCGGCATATTGCTTAAATACCGAACGGATATAATCGGCTGTTTGGTTCAGCTGATCTATGTTTTGATGCGTGCGGTATTTAGGTGTTTTGGTTAGGGCTTTTAAATGCGCTTTTATTATTGTTGTATCGGGTTTGCCTGCAGCTTTACACCAGCTTGCCAATAATAAACAGAAACTGAAAACTATGATTTTTGAGCGCGTCATTTGTTGAGTTATAGGATACGAATATAACAAATTCGGAAATTACCAACAGGTAGAATTAAGTGTTTTATGGAATGATATGACTTTGGCGAAACCCAATCGATATAGATTTTTAATACTTTTACGGCAAAAAACAGTTGCCATGGAATTATCCTGCCCGATATCTGCCGAAAGAATAAATGAAAATGTGGTGCGCATTATAGCCTTTATGGTCGCCGTAATTGCTACCGCCTGTTTAATATTTGGCAATTATTGGGCCATTGTATTTTTGATTTTCGATTTTGCCAGCAGGGCTTTTACTTCAGGGAAATTCAGTTTACTGAGGTTCATCGCCATGAAGATCGACCAGAAACTGGCGCTGCCAAAACAAATGAAAGATTTGGCTCCAAAGAAATTCGCCGCAACCTTAGGCTTTGTATTTTGCCTGCTGATTACGGCGATGTTCTTATTCGATTTTCCTTTAGCAGCAATGGTTTTTACAGCTGTGATGGTGCTGTTTGCTTTGCTTGAAAGCCTGTTTGCTATTTGTGTGGGCTGTTATGTTTACAGTTTTCTGCAATTGTTAAAAGGCAACAAAGCTTAAGTTATGGCTGTAAAGCTTTTCTAACTGCCGGTGCAATCCGGGTACCATAAATTTCTATAGCTTTCATCATGGCTGCGTGCGATGGGCCACCAACATCCATGTGGGCCGAGAAGCGGGTTAGGCCAAATGTTTCCTGCAAAGTCAGGATTTTATCAATGGCCTGGTTGGCATCGCCGATAATTAAAGCTCCATCTTTGCTCATTCCGGCATCGAACTGGTTGCGTTGATAAGGCGCCCAGCCACGTGTACGCCCAATCCTGTTCATTTGAGCAGAATAAAGCGGATAATAATAATCTGCTATTTCGCTGGTGTCCTCTCCAAATAAGGAATGCATATGTACGCCAACTTCAAATTTATTCATATCGTGACCGTAAGCCTGATATACTTTTTTGTAATAATCGAACAAGGGCTTAAACTGTATGGGCTGACCACCAATAATGGCAAACATAACTGGTAGGCCTAGTCTGCCGGCGCGCTCTACCGATTCTGGTGTACCACCAATGGCTACCCAGATTTTTAAGTTATCGTTTATTGCCCGGGGTAAAACTTCCTGGTTATTGAGTTCCGGCCTGAATCTACCTTTCCAGCTGATTTTGGATGTGGCATTGATTTTCAAAAGCAAATCCAGTTTCTCTTCGTAAAGCGCGTCGTAATCTTGCAGATTGTAGCCAAATAAAGGGAATGATTCGATAAAACTACCACGACCAGCCATTAATTCGGCCCTGCCATTCGAAATTAAATCGATAGTGGCAAAACTTTGGTACAGCTTTACCGGATCTGATGAACTTAAAACAGAAACCGCACTGCCCAGTTTGATGTTTTTGGTTACAGTGGCTGCTGCTGCCAGAATAATTTCCGGACTCGACACTGCATAATCGGGCCGATGGTGCTCGCCAATTCCATAAAAATCCAAACCCACTTCATCCATGAGTTTAATTTCGGCTATAATTTCCTGAAGTCGCTGTTGGGCGGGTTGAATTTCTCCATTTGCGTTGATTTGCAAATCGCCGAACATGCCAATACCTAATTCCATACGTTAAAATAATTTTAACAAAGGTAATGGCTTTGTGTTTGCAGGTATTTGATGTATGGTAAGAAATGGTTAACTGTTTAAATCGTTGAATTGGTTAATTGTTTGACTCAACACCATTCTTTGAACCCCTGAAACAAGTTCAGGGTGACGAGCGGCTCAACTGAAATTGCCAGCTGAGAACTGCAAACTGCCAATTGCCAACTGAAAAACTACTCTATCTTCTTGCCTTTCATCGCTGTCGAAATAGCAGCATCCATTACGCGCTCGGCAAATGGACGGGTAAACTCATTCAGTTCATCAGCTTTTTTAAGGATGGTATCTTTATCCTGACTGGCAAGAGCTGCTTTAAGTGCTTCGATATGTGTTTTAGTTTCTGCTATTTCTGCTTCGGTTAAATGTTCAGCATGTTTTTCGATAAAGCGCTCAGCTGTATATTGCAGTTGTTCGCCTTCGCTTCTGGCTTCAATGAGCATACGTTGTTGTACATCACTTTGTGCGTGCTCAATACTATCCAAAAGCATTTTTTCTACGGTATCGTCACTTAAACCATAGCTTGGGGTAATTTCGATTTCCTGCTTTACGCCCGAGCGCAGCTCAATAGCCTGTACCGTTAAAATACCATCGGCATTAAGCAAAAAATTGATATCTACTTTCGGTAAACCTGCAGGCATAGCCGGGATTCCTTTTAAGTCGAACTCAGCGAGTTTACGGTTTTCTTTTACCAGATCGCGTTCACCCTGATAAACAGAAATTTTCATGTTCACCTGACCATCAACAGAAGTGGTGTATTGTCTGCCGGCTTTGGTAGGCACTTTGCTATTGCGCGCAATAATCACATCCATTAATCCACCCATAGTTTCGATACCTAATGAGAGGGGAGTAACATCAAGCAGTAAAATATCCGAACGGTTTCCGGCCAGTACATCGGCCTGGATGGCTGCACCTAAAGCTACCACTTCGTCGGGGTTAATATTGTCTTGCGGGGTTTTGCCAAAGAAATTTTGAACCTGCTGCTTTACATACGGTGTGCGGGTAGAACCACCCACTAATATCACTTCGTCGATATCAGCAGCAGTCAAATCAGCATCTTTTAAAGCATTTTTACATGCCGTAATGGTTTCTTCAACTTTAGCAGTAATTAATTGTTCGAAGGTTTGCTTATCGAGTGTACACCAGATTTCGCCAACTTTTTCATTGTACAAATTCTGGTTCGATAATGCTTTTTTTGCAGCCTCGGCCTGTAGTCTTAGCGTTTGCATCAATATATTATCCTGAGCGAGGGCAGTTACCTCGAGTTTGTTTTGAGCAATCCAGTAATCCAGAATTGCACGGTCAAAATCATCACCACCCAAATAGGTATTTCCGTTGGTGGCCAACACTTCGAAAATCCCGTTCTGGATTTGCAGAATGGATACGTCGAAAGTACCGCCACCTAAATCGTAAACGGCAATGGTTTTCTGTTGCGTAGGATCTAAACCAATGCCATAGGCCAAACTGGCTGCGGTAGGTTCGTTAACAATACGCATAACATCCAAACCTGCGAGTTTTCCGGCATCGCGTGTGGCCTGGCGCTGACTATCGTTAAAGTAAGCCGGAACGGTAATTACTGCACGGTTAACCGGCGTTTTTAGGGCGTGCTCTGCTCTGGCTTTAAGTTCTTTTAATATTTCGGCCGAAAGCTCAATAGGGGTATAGAAACGATCGCCTGCATGGATTTTTACCAATGCATCGCTATCGTCGTCGATAATTTTATAAGAGAAAGTAGCGGCATGATCGGCCACGTCTTTATACGAACGGCCCAATAATCTTTTAACTGAAAATATGGTGTTCGATGGATCGGTGGTTAAAAATTCTTTGGCCTCGTTACCTACAACGGCTTCGTTCTGGTTGTTGAAATAAACTACCGATGGCACCAATACGCCCTTGCCCGAATCGTTAATTACCTGCGGGTTTTTATCTGGATTAATAAAAGCAACCAGGCTGTTGGTGGTACCTAAATCTATTCCGACGATAATTTCTTCTTTTTGAAACGAACCTGTAGCAAGGTTAATCGATATTTTTGCCATAGCCGCAAATTTACAATAATGTTGTAAGGTTTTAGAGTTGAAATGTTTTAATGTTGTAAAAAGACTGAGGTCGGAGGTTCGAAAGTTGGAAGATAATAAGCTTTATTCGTACCCGCATATCTTTGGACCCAGGACTCCCGACTTCGGACTAAAGACTACGCTTTATTCTTTTCTTCAATCCAAAGACTCATGTATTTTGTACTCTGAAGGGTATGGTGATTTAAAATCTGACCGATGAAATTATTTTGACGGTGCTTGGTTAAATCTGACAACAATCGGTTTACCTGCTGCATAAAAGCATTAGCAAAAACTGAGGAAGCATAACGTTCGTTAATAATTTGAACACCATGTTGTTGTGCTGCCTGCCATTTGGTTTCGTTCTGGTATAGCTCAGCAGCCTGCTCCATAAACAGGGTTAAGTCATCTTCAATAATACCATTCCAGGCCAGGTTACCTTTCATGGCTTCGGCGCCAACAGTTGTGGTTACGGATGGTGTACCGGTTTGCATGGCATCAACAAATTTGCCTTTAACACCAGCTCCAAACTGGATTGGCGCAAGTAAAATTTTGTGTCTGGCAATGGTTTGCTGGGCATTTATAGCGCGACCCTTAATGAAAAACTTTTCGGCTTTATTTTCAAGCTGTAATACCTTTTGCGAGGGATAGGCACCATAAATATTCAAGCTGGCTTGGGGTAGTTTTTTGCGGAGCAAAGGCCATATTTTGGTTTTCAGGGTTTGAACGGTATGCCAGTTGGGTTCGTGCAGAAAATTGCCAATGAAAACGAAATCGGCCCTGTTTGCAAAAGGAATCCAGTTTTGAATAGTATCTGCAGTGATTTCCTGCTCTAAAAATGGCAGATAATACAGTAAGCTGGCATCAATTTTAAACTGTTCTTCGAGTAATTTAATTTCTGCTTCAGAAATAATCAGAGACAGATCGCACCGAAGAATTGCCGCAATTTCGCGCTTGGCGGTATCAGAAAACAAGTTTAATTCCTCCTGCTTTTTGGTGCTTTGCTGGCGTGCCTGCCGTAAAAAATGTAAATCTTCAGTGTCTAAAATCCGCAAGGCGTCGGGGCATTCTTGCTGCACGCGCCAACCATATTGTTCTTCGATCATAAAACGATCAAATAGCACAATATCGGGGTTTAGCGTTTTTAAAAAGGTGTTGAAACTTTCGTCGTTTAATTTAATCTCCTGTTCAACAACGTTTGTGTTACTAAAATCATAACTGAAATCGCTTTTAGATGCTGCTGAGGCAAAAGTAATGTGATATCCCTGCGTCAGAAATAAATCAACCAGCTGGATCATCCGGGTACCTGCTGCCGATGAACCAGGCTCAGGCCAAACCAATCCGATAATCAATAATTTCTTAGCACTCATGTTTTAAAATTTATGCAAAATAAGCTGTTTTTAGCTCACAATTTTAAAAGCGGGCGATTATTTCTAATTTTGCGGTTCGAAGAGAGAAACCACATGTTAGGATTAAAATTATTGACAGACCCGCGTTGGGCAAATATTGCTGAGTCGAATTTAGAAGAAATTTTATCTGACCATGCCTGGTGCGAACAAAAAGCGGCCAGTAATGCCATTACCTTAATTACGCAAAACTCCGAGCACCAGGATCTGGTTGATGAGTTAACCGCTATTGCCATCGAAGAAATGCAGCATTTTCAGATGGTGATCAATATTATTAAAGAACGAGGCTATACTTTGAGTCGTGAACGTAAGGATGATTATGTAGGCAGGCTGGTAAAATTCAGTAAAAAAGATGGTAGCCGTAATCAGGCCTTTATTGACAGGCTTTTGTTTGCGGCCATGATCGAAGCCAGAAGCTGCGAACGTTTCCGCGTACTTTCTTTAAACATTAAGGATAAAGAATTAGCCAAATTTTACCATGAATTAATGGTTTCGGAGGCTGGTCATTATACTACATTCTTAAACTTTGCCCGTAAATACAGCACCGATGTTGATGTTGAAAAACGCTGGAAAGAGTGGCTGGATTTTGAAGGCGAACTGATTCAGAGTTTCGGTGCGAAAGAAGCGATACATGGTTAAATCAGTTTTCCAGTTGACAGTTTTTAGTGAACTGTGCTCATCTGGCGACTGCTTATTGTTAACTGTTAATTGCCAACTGCCAGCTCTTTTTTATGGATGTTCCACAGCCAGATAACGATATCCTGATAGCTGTCTATGCCTTTTTGCTGGTTGTTGAGTTTTAAGAAACGATCGAAAGCGGCATCCATGTAGCCGAACATTTGGCCGTTGTATTTACGCCAAAACTCTTTTTCTGTTTTAAAATCGGCCAAAACCTGTGGCAGCAGCTTGTCGTGCAGTAGTTTGTAGTCATCAGGCGATTTCATTCTGATTTCGAAAAGGATATACCTTAACATTTCATAATTTGCAGAGTACTGGTAATTTAAATCAGGACTGTTACTTGCGGTTAGGTAACCTAAAAGATTGGCTTCATCTTCGTAAGCAATACCCAGCTGATGAGCAATTTCATGACAGGAAACGTAAGGTTTAACAAAATCAGGTAAATTGGTGTTCATATTGGCTTCGCCAGAAAGCGGTGCATAATAGCCTTCAATACCCACCTTGCTAATTACCCACGGGCTTAATACCGCCTTTAAACAGGGATTGGAATACCTGAACAAAGGGTTTTTCTTTTCCATTAAATTGTAGGCCTGGGCCGAAATTTTTTCGAGCTCAGCAACCTGATAAGAGGGGATCTTGCCCTGCTTTAGCTTTAAAGCATTTGTTTTATCTACAAAATAGTTGCCCAGCTGTACCAGTTCTTTAACATTGTATTTTTCATAGCCAATGCCCAGTTCTTCGCTAACACTTGGCCGGCTGTAATTTAAGCCCCATACTAGTTTGAAGATAATGTACAGCAGCAAAAAGAAATTTAACACCCGTAAAGGAATAATAATGCGGTCTTGCTTTTTGAACGTTTTGCGCCTTTTATAAAACCGCACAATTTTATACAGCACAAAACCGATCAAAATGGCGTAAATGATATCGCCTATGGCGAAAGGAAAAATACCCGAAATAAATCTTAATGTGGCAGAGATATAGGGATAAATGCCTGTAGAGTAAAGTTTTTGGACTGGATTTGGGAAAAAACCAAAAATATAAATCAGGACAGCTAAACCAAGAAGTACCGTTGATTTAATAATTACAGCACGTTTAGTCATAGCTTCCTGAACGATTATCTGGTAAAAGTTAAACGCTTACCTATCTGGTCGGTAGTGAATTTGCCTTTAACATAGGCCAGGTTACCTGATACAAAAGTGTGTGTAATACTGGCTTTAAAGGTGTCGCCATCAAAAGGGCTCCAGCCGCATTTGTAAAAATTGTTCAGCTTGGTTACTTTCCAGGGATCGTTTAAATCAACGAGTACTAAATCGGCCCAATACCCTTCGCGGATATAACCACGTTTCTCGATATCGAAGCATATAGCCAGGTTATGAGCGGTTTTTTCTGCGATTTTTTCTAAAGAGATTTTGCCTTGCAAATGCATTTCCAATAAAGCTGGTAAAGCATGCTGCACCAGTGGGCCACCTGAAGGAGCCTGTGCGTAAGCCTGTTGTTTTTCGGCCAAAGTATGTGGCGCATGGTCGGTAGCAATAACATCGATATTATCATTTAAAACACCAGCCAAAACACCTTGCTGATCTGCTTCGGTTTTAACGGCAGGGTTCCATTTAATGAAATTGCCTTTTTCAGCGTAATCTTTATCGTTAAACCAAAGGTGGTGTACACAGGCTTCGGCAGTAATTTTTTTGTCTTTTAGCGGAATGGTATTGTCGAACAATGCAATTTCTTTAGCAGTAGAAATGTGGAGGATGTGTAAACGCGTTTGGTAACGTTTGGCCAGTTCTACTGCCAACGACGACGATTTATAGCAAGCTTCTGCACTGCGAATCAGCGGGTGCATTTCGATGGTTAAATCGTCACCGTATTTAGCCTTAAACTCGGCCAAATTATGACGGATAGTGGCTTCATCTTCGCAGTGTGTAGCCACCAGGATTGGCGCTTTGCGGAAGATGTGTTCAAGGGTTTTTTCGTTATCAACCAGCATGTTTCCGGTTGATGAACCCATGAAAACCTTGATTCCGCAAACATTTTTCGGATCGGTTTTTAAAACCTCTTCAATATTATCGTTACTGGCCCCCATGTAAAACGAATAGTTGGCCAGCGAGGTTTGCGCTGCAATCTCGTATTTATCGGCAAGCAATTCTTGCGTTAAGGTATTGGGAACAGTGTTGGGCATTTCCATAAAAGAAGTAATCCCTCCGGCAACGGCAGCCATACTTTCGGTAAAAATATCGGCTTTGTGCGTAAGGCCAGGCTCGCGGAAATGCACCTGGTCATCAATCATACCTGGTAAAAGATATTGCCCCTCGGCGTTAATTTCCTGCGCACCAGGTGCACTAAGGTTTTGGCCAATTTTGGCAATAAATCCATCTTTAATTAAAACATCGGCAACAATTTGCTGTCCTTCGTTTACAATTGTAGCAGCTTTTATCAGGTAAGTATTCATGGTTTCAAAGGTAGTGATTTGGGTTAACTGTTTAAATTGGTTAATTGTTTAAAATGTAAAATATCTGATTTTAACAGGACATGAATGCTTTAAACTTATAAGAAAATCAAGACTCATGACTGAAGGCTCCAAACTCAAGACTAAATTGAGTATTTTCGGCAGTCTATATCCGCGGATGAAAGGTGCTGAACTGAGTTTAATGTTACTGTTTTTGGTTAAATAAACCTGTATTCTATGGTTTTTGCAAATAAATTTTGAAATATTTTATGCTGCGAAATTCAAATCTTTCTCATATGGCCTATCTTTTAGTACCGCAGCAAATGCCCTACTGATTAGTTTATTTCTAAGTACATTTAGGATGGATGAGTGATGTTTACCTTCCTTTATTTTCCTATCATAGTATCTTTTGAATTCATTGTCTTTTTTTATGGTGTTTAAGGCACACATCGTTAACAAGGTTTTTATTCTTTTATTTGCCAAATGACTGACTTTTGGTTTTCCTTTCAATGTTGTACCGGATGTATTACCAAAAGGTGCTAGTCCACAATAGCAGGCAAACTTTCT
>NZ_FMZH01000001.1 GCF_900101435.1 Pedobacter soli | reverse complement strand
TTATAAACCTTTAAATTTTAAAACTATGGCTTTCAAAGCTAGATTAAATTTTTCAGGCAAGGAGTACGATGTGCTTCATTGTGCCTATGCGTTAAACCGCGATGTAGATGCTAAGGGAAGACCTTCTTCCGGAGTTTACGGCGGAACCATTGACATTGAGATCGAGTCGACCGAAGACACCTCAATTATCGAAGCAATGGTAAATAACCAGTACAAACCCATTACCGGAACCCTGTTGATCAAGAAAACAGAGGAAGATGCCAAAATGAAAGAAGTAAATTTCGAGGATGGCTACATTGTTAAATATGCCGAAGGTATAAACATTGTAGGCGATCACCCGATGACGCTAAAATTCCAGATTTCGGCGCGCAAGCTTAAATTAGGAAACGCAGAGCACCTTAACGACTGGCCTAAAGCCTAAGCTAAGGCAGAAGGCTTAAAGGCGGAAAGTAGAAAGCTTGAGGTAGGCAAAACGCTAAACGCGTGGCTCCATACCCTTTGCCCTATGCTCCTCGCCCCATACGCTCCGCTAAGCGCCAAACGCTCCCCGCTAATCACTTTATTTCAAAACATCTAAACTTACTACAATGGCATTTAAAACCCGTTTAAATTTAGGATCAAAAGAATTTGATGTACTGCAATGCAGTTTTTCATTAAACAGAGATGTTGACGCAAAAGGCCGTCCGTCTTCAGGTGTTTATGGTGGTACCATCAGCATCGAAATTGAATCGACAGAAGATACTTCGGTAATCGAATCGATGGTTAACAACCAGTACAAGCCACTTTCAGGCACCCTGGTTTTCAAGAAAGGCGAAGAAGACGCTAAAATGAAAGAACTTTCTTTCGAAGATGCCTACATCATTCAATATAGCGAAGGTATTGCGGTAAACGACAATACACCAATGACATTAACTTTTGTTGTATCGGCCCGCAAGCTCAAGCTGGGCAATGCCGAACACGAAAACGATTGGCCAAAAGCCTAATGGAGGTTGAAGGTTTAAAGGCGGGAAGGTAGCAGGTTGGAAGCTGGCTAAACCCCATGCTCCATGCCCTATGCTCCCCGCCTCACGCCAACTGCAAAACGCTTACCGCTAAACCTATTTAAAAAGCTTTAATAAACCGCTTCATGCAATACGTAGTTATTTCCGGAACGGGTAAAATTGAATCAGTAAACCTGAGTAAATGTGCCTGCATTTTTCTTCTGGTATTTTTTTGGCTGGGTTTTGCCGCGTGCCGACAAAATGGAAACAATAATGTTTCAGATACAGTTATCCCGAAAGATTCATTGCCTTTGGCAAACAAAACATTGCCATCGGTAGCAACACAGTATCAGGAACCACCAAAATCATTAATACAGCACCTTAAACAGGAGGCACTATATATTGCCCTTGTTAACGTAACCACAGTTGATTCTGTATTCAATTCGGAAAAGGTTTATAGTGCAACAATATTAAAATCTTTTAAAGGAAAACTGAAGGCTGGTGATAGCCTGAAATATATGGCTATGAACGATATGAAATATATCAAACACCCGAATGATACGCTGATTGTTTTTCTTGATAAAGCCAAATCGCCTGTTTTAACAACCGGAGGTAAAGCGGTATTTTTCTTTGCTTTGGAAAACGCATCCTTTACCGGCACCCAATACCTGGATTCACTTTTGACCAAAAAATAATATGCCGCTTTCTTTGCCAACTTTTAACGATTTACGGATTAATTACCCTACAGGCAGTAGCGAATTGGTAAAAGCAACCATTGGCGGCGCTGTTAATGCGGCCTATATTACCAATACCTGTGTGGTTAGAATGAGCAGGGCATTTAATTATTTAGGTATCGATAATCACATTTTCAGCCTAAATACCCCCAGCTGGAAATACACTACTAAACAAGCCTTTCTGGCACAGGAAAAGGTAAAAGTACATGCAATTCCCCAAAGGTATACGTTTATAAAGGCATTCGAAACCATTTCCGGGGCCGATCAAAAGCGTTATTGTTTTCGGGTTAGCGAGTTTTTCAATTACCTGAACCATAAATACAATAAATATAACCACTCGCTTATTTTAAAAACAGGCAAATTTTTTACCCAATCAGCGCTACGCGATTTCACTGATAAGATTAACAACAAAACCGGCATTATATGTTTTAAAACCAAATTTAGCGATGCAACAGGGCACTTTACCTTATGGGATGGCTACAAATGCCTGTATCAGGATTATTTTCTGGATCCCCGCACCTCCGAAATTTACCTTTGGGAATGTTAATGCGATATTAAAATAACTTACTATGGAAAATAAATTAATCTCCGAAATCAGTATAGAACAAAAAGAAATTCTTCATTTTGCCTCCTTTTCGCTTAATCAGGCTTTTAACGATCACCATTACTTTGAACTGCGTTTTAACCACGACCAGATGGGGGCTCCCGGGTTAATTAATTTGGATGATAGCCGCGATTTTGTAGGTAAAACTTTAACCGCTTCTTTTGGTTATACTTCGGGGAAAATGCAGCAATTTGCAGGTTTGGTAACCCGGGTGGAATTGGCTCAAAGCCATGGCTATCATGGTGTTTTAGTAGTAAGTGGTTACAGCCCCACTATATTAATAGATCGTGGTCCGGATTTGGGCTCCTATCTGGATAAAGATTTAAATACCATTGTAAAGCTGGCTACAAAAGATACGCCTGCAAACGATCTAACCATTTCGGCCAATGCGGCCCGTAAAACACCTATAGATTACCTCATTCAATACCGTGAGAGCGATTTTGATTTCCTGAACCGTTTATCAGGCGAGTACCACGAATGGTTTTTCTATGATGGTAAACAGCTCAATTTTGGTAAACCCGATCAGCAAAAAGAAGTGGCCTTATTTTATGGCCGCGATGTGCAAAACCTGCAATATGCCATGGAAGTTTCGCCCATAAAATACAAGCGTTTTGCCTACAATCCAAAAGAGAACGAAATGCTGCAAAGCGAAAGTGCGGGTAAGGCAGACGGAAATCCCGATCTGGCACATGCCATCAAGGCTTCTAACGCCATGTACAGTAAAACATTTAATCAGCCCTCGCTCATCAGGGTCGATAATGGCAGCGATATTAAAAACCATGTCGAAAACGAAGAAAAAGCACACATTAGCGAACTGCTTAAAGTAAATGCCACTGGCGATAATGCCGAATTGGCTATTGGTACCCTTGCCGAAATTACGATGAGCCTGCGTAAAGAACTTAGCTTTGCCACAGAGAGCCTTGGTAAATTTTTAATCACCAAAATTAGCCACAATATAGATGGAACCGGCAAATACCACAATACTTTTGAAGGAGTTGTTGCCACCACCGAGCGTTTAATCGTTAAAAACTACGAAAAGCCAAACCCCGATATGCAACTGGCCGATGTGGTAGATAACAACGATCCGCAAGGCCATGGCCGCATTAAAGTAAAGTTTAAATGGGAATGCCAAACCAACGACGTTACCGAATGGCTCAGGGTAATTACACCCGATGCCGGTAGCAGCGATAAAGTAAGTAAAAACAGGGGCTTTGTTTTTATTCCCGAAATTGGCGACCAGGTGGCCGTAACTTTCGAAGAAGGGAATATTGCACGCCCGATTGTACTGGGCTCGGTATTTCACGGTAAAAGTGGTTCAGGCGGAAGCGCCAGCAACAACAGCAAAAGTTTGACCTCGAAAAGCGGGCATACCGTGCAGTTAGATGATGGTGGGGGGATGCTTTTTAAGGACAAAACTGGCTTAAATCACATTTCAATAGATGGAAAGAATGCCATTACAGTTACAACAGATAACAACATTAAACTGCAAACCGGCAATGTGATGATCATTATGGATAAGGAGACAGATAAGATCATTATCCAGGCTAAAAATATAGAAGTACGTGCCGCAGATGATTTTAAATTAACCGGAGATGGTGCGCCCAGTAAAAACGGGAGCATGGAATTTAATACCAAGCTATCCATTGTCTCGAAGAATGAGTTATCGTTAAATGGCGAGACGCTTGCGAGCTTAAACGGAAAAGATGTAAATATTGTGGGCAGTAAAACAATTATTGACGGTTCGCCTGTTAAAATCAATTCTTAAATATGGAAAAAGTATTCGAGAAAAATTATGAATTGCAGGTTAGGGGGAATGTTAAAATGCTAACCATGATGGATAGTTTTACAACAATAGGAAAGTATACTTTATCGCATTTTGGGCAAAACTCAATTAAACCAGAGTTATTGGATTATCACATTGAAGAGAAAGATGTTAAACTAACGGAGTACTACGATCCAAATACATTTCAATTGATAGAATACGTAAATAAACTGGCCTATATATACAGTAGCCAGCAAGTTTGCATCAATAGCGATGGGAGTATCAAAGGGCTGTTAAACCTGCCCGAAATTAAATCAAAATGGGATAAACTTAAAAAGGAGCTGATGCAAACCAATCCCATTGCTGCATTCGAAATTATCAGGCATAAAGAAAGAGAACTATCCAATCCGCCCGAATTATTAGAAAACCTCGAGAATACACACTTTATGCACCTTTTTCTCTATGCTTTCAATTACACTGCTGATGGGGTTGAGTATCTTAAAAAAAGAAGTGTCAGAGATCGGATGGGAATCGGTTTTTTAATTCCGGTAAACCAAACGTTTTCTTCGGAGCTGACTGAAAACGGTTATGTAATCAATGCAGAGGCTACACTGGATGAAAAGGGTAGTATAGATAAACAAATGATAGCTAAAGTTACAGGACAAAAAGAGTTTGATATTAAGCACTATACGCGGGCATCATTTACATACAACACGGCAGGCATTATGCAGCAAGCCGAAATGAAAGTATTTGAACAGATTAATAACGATTATAAATCAGATTTATATTTAAATCTGGATAGCATTTAGGTTATGGCTAATGAAGACTTACAATGGTTAACAGAAAAGCATTACCTGGTTTGTCCTAAAGGGGCTATGTTCAAGCAAATGAAGGTAACCAGTCAGGATCAGGTAACCTTTAGCGGCAACAAGGTAGCTACCACGGCAGATACCATGAAGGCCAATGTTTTTATCTGCCTGGGCAGCATGGCTTTTATGGCAGGCGCTATAGCGGGTTTACTGGTTGCAGCTTTGGCCTTGCTGGCTGTGCCGGTTGCAGGCTGGGCCCTGGCATTAATTATTGGTGCAGCCTTACTGCTTGCCATAGGTGCAGGTTATATGAAATGTAAAACCAATGCCGCTTCCAGAATTTGGGTAAACTCCTCACCAAATCTCATTATTCACAAAAATGAAGGCCTGGTAGTAGGACAGAGCCAATTAAGCTGTCCGCCCGAAGGTGCACTTATCGATATCAAGGAAACCTTTTGGGAAGCTATGATGAGTACCACCATGAACAATGTGGGGCATATTGCCAATTTTGCCTTTGGCTTTTTAGCAGGCCGGGGCATGGGCAGTATGGCTGGTACTTTGGGCACGCAGGGGTTAAGGGCGGCAGGTGCCGAATTTCTGGCTGTTGCCCGTACAGAAATGGGCGCGATGTTCAATCCCGCATCACTGTTTGGTAAAATGAGCTGGCTTTGCAGAGGGATGCGCGGCTTTGGGATGTTTGGCGCTTACAAAGGGCAGTACGATATCTGGACCAACGATGAAATGAGCGTTACCGATAAACTGCTGGCCAGCGGACAGGAACTTATATTGGCTGTTTTTGCCGCAAAAGGAGCCTCGCTGGTCTGTTTCCCTGCCGGAACAACCGTGCACACCAGTAACGGCTTAATGTTTATCGAAGATATTGCGGTAGGCACCCTGGTTTGGACGGTTAACGAAAGCAACGGGCAAAGGGAATTAAAACAGATTACACAAACCCACCGCCGTACCACATTAACAATGATGGTTGTAGAGCTGGAAAATGGAACTATATTTGAGGTAACGCCCGAGCACCGTTTTCTGGTAAATGATGAATGGAAAGAAATTCAGGCTGTTACCGCGCTTGATGAACTGGAACTGATTGATGGCGAAAAAGTTACCGTTAAAAATATTGGTTTTATAAGCAAAAGTGCTGTTGTTTATAATTTCGATGTTCAGGATAACGAAAATTATTTTGTTACCGAAGGCGGGGTGTTGGTGCATAATGGGTATAGAGAGAATTTTTTTAGTGAAAATCCTTCTCAGAAAGGTGATGTTGTAGTTCATCACGCTGTGGAGCAACAGGTTTTGAAAAAATATCCTGGATTGTTTACAAAAGCTGAATTAGATAAAATAGAAAATTTAAGAGGAATTCCGAAAGATGTAAATAATACATTGCATTTAAGTACAATTAGAGTTGCTTGGAATCGTTTTTATAAACAATATCCAAATGCTACAAAACAAGAAATTCAAGATTTTGCAGATGTCATTGATAATCTTTACGGATCTCAGTTTAATCCGCCATTAAAATAATAATTATGAAATATATAAAAATTGAACCGGAAGTAATTGTAGGATTGGGAGAGGACACTAATATTGATACATCTACTATCCCGCCAGTTGTAAAAGAATTACATATAAATTTGGAAGATTGGTTAGGAGATGATTTAATGGAGAATTACCCTGTTTTTATTGTTACTGAACCTCTGAAATCTAACTTAGAAACTACAGCATATTCAGGTTATAGAATTGAGGATTTAAAACTTACTTTCGATGAATATTTTGAAAATAATTATAGGTTAGAAAAAGAAATTCCGAAATTTTATTGGATGATTGTATCTGGAATAAAAGGAAAAGATGATTTTTATATTGATAGCTCTCAGGTTCTAAATGTATCATCTCAAGCATTTTCATTTTTGAAAAAATTTAATTTAAAAAATGCTGTTTTTGAAGATGATGCTACAAGCAAAGAAGTTGACAAAATCTTTGAAATTTTTGAAAAAAGAGAAAAAAAATAATTAGTTAATTAAAATAGTATGTTCACAATACTTTTTATAACATCAATTGGAAGGAAAAAAGGAAATTTTATATCTACTGTGTTTAAAAACACCAATAATAACTTAAAAAAATAAGCCTGTTATTTGTAAACACAAAAAAGGCTCCCTAATCAAATCAGGGAGCCTCAGTTTCATTGGTGTGTGCCAGTATTATTTAATTGCCGCAATTTCTTTTTCGATCGCAGCAGTTTCTACCGAGCTGATATTGGTTTTTAAAGCAGCAAACTTGTCAATGGTTAATTTTTGCGATTTGCCCATTACCAACGTATGGTTATCAGTTGAACCGCTTAATTTTAAATCTGCATCATCGGCAATTACGGTATATAAACCTTCCGAGCTCGTATTAATATCGGCATGTGCATTTCCTTTTAAGAAAATCTGAAGGTATTTGGTGCTTAATTTTCCGTCGGTTTTAACAACAGCATTTTCCGAAGCCTCAATTCTATAAATATCATTAACTACAACGGTTAATCTTGTTTTTTCAGTACTCATAGAAGTAATTTTCAACGCATCACCATCCTGTACTACCTTTGCAGCTCCATAATTGTCGTCGTTATAAGAAATGCCGAAGGTTCCTTTTTGTACAATGGTTAACTCTACATTTCCTTTTACCGAGATGCGTTTAAAATCAGCAATTTTAATATTTTTCTCAGGTTCTTTTTCGGTAGCCGAAACAGTGGTTGTAAATAAGGCCGATGATAAAACAAGGGCTGTTAATGTAGTGGCGATTAGGGTTTTGATTGAGGTTTTCATAATATTTTATATTTAATAATTAAATGTTAATTAATTGTTATTTAATTGTTTAAGTCTGTTTTTGTTGTGTTTCGTAGATAAGACGCTGCGATTTTAAAAACGTTGCAGCACCTTTTGCATTTTTATACAATCGATGGGTAATTCTCGACCAACGGGCATAAAATCAAGACGAAATCGGAGAAAAAAATCAGTGCGTTAAAATATTTATATACGCATAGGTAAAATCTTATGCCAGTTCTGGTTTGCAAATAGATTTTCGTTATCTTTAATCAGAAATTTTTTTGGTTTAGTTATGAAGAAAAAAGTTGTGCTTGTTCAGGATAATAAAGATATCCTCGATATTATGGATCAGGTGCTGGAAGAAGAAGGGTTTGATGTAACGGCATCCCTAACAACCGAGCCAATAGAAAAGATAGAGGAGATTGAGCCAGACGTGGTAGTGGTTGACGACCACATTAAAGGTAAAAAGAAAGGATCGCAGGTAATTAAAGAGCTTAAATCTGATCCTCAAACCGAAGACGTATCGGCTGTATTAACTTCTACCTCTAATAATTTGCCTCAGGAAGCTGAAGATTGTAAAGCCGACGATTACATCGAAAAGCCTTTTGATTTAGATCACATGGTAGATGTAGTGAAGAAAAATGCTTGATTATAAATTATACGCTCAAAATCATGAAAAAAAGTATTTTCTATTTATTGCTTACTGCCACTCTTTTCTTTACGATTTCATGTAATAAGGGCAAAGAAATTGGGAAATGGGACGATAATATCAAACTCTCTCAAAAAACTGCCAGTTTTAGTTCCAATAGTAATTCCATTACAGTTACAACTGAAACAACAGGTTGGTGGTTAGATGGTATTACATTCAATAAAGCCAATGTTGATTTAAAAAGTATTGAAAGAACAGCTCAAAATTTTGTTGTTGTTCAACCTGATTTTAAAGTGGAGCGAAAAGATGGAAATAAAATGATCATTACCCTGAATCAGAATACTACTAATGCAGATCGGTTACTTTCTATAGGCTTGCAAAACGGCGATTATTTTGATGGTGTAACAATTACGCAATCCAAATAAGTATTATCGTCCTAAAGTTGGGTTATAGGTATCTGTATGCACAATTGCTTTTAGCTCATGTAAAATCTGGTATAAGCCAAAATTGGTGCGGTTTACATAAATGAAATGTTTTACGCCACGAGCTTGTTTAAATTCGGGCATTTTCGAAATCTTTTCGCCATAAGCATATAACTGCTCAAAAAAATCGGGTTTACTAAAATCGAAAATTTTGCTGGTATAGGGTTTGGCAAATAGCTTAATCATTTCGCTGTACGATTTGTGGTAAAATTCAACCTGTTCGGCAGTATCATCAGCGTGAATCATGTCCAGCTGTCTGAAAGCCTCAATCGTTCTGTTTTTATCGTTAAAAACATCAGTCGAAATCAGCGAGAAAAAAGGATAATAAAAGTCATCGGGCATTTCTTTAATGCAACCAAAATCAATTACACCTAAATTTTCATCGGGGGTAATCATAAAATTCCCGGGATGGGGGTCGGCATGTACTGCCCTTAGTTCGTGCTGCTGAAAATTATAAAAATCCCACAGTGCCTGACCGATTTTATTGCGCAAAGTTTGCGAAGGATTGGTTTTTAGAAATTCTTTCAGGTGCAACCCCTCAATCCAATCCATGGTAATGATACGTTTACCTGAAAATTCGGGATAGTATTTAGGGAAAACTACATGCTTAAGGTTTTTACAAGCTTCCGAAAATTCAATAGAGCGTTTTACCTCCAGCTCGTAATCGGTTTCTTCTAGCAAACGCTCTTCAACTTCTTTGATGTAAATGTTCAGTTCCCTTTCCGACATGCCCAGCAAACGGAATGCAAAGGGTTTTACCAGTTTCAGGTCAGATGATATACTGTCGCCAACACCGGGGTACTGGATTTTTACCGCCAGTTTTTTGCCTTTTAAAGTGGCCTGGTGTACCTGACCAATAGAAGCTGCATTGCTCGACGTAAGGTTAAAGCTATCGAAAATCTTTTCAGGTGTTTTACCGAAATTTTTGGTAAAAGTACGTACAATTAGCGGACCCGAAAGGGGCGGGGCATTATATTGCGACTGGCTAAATTTATCGACATAAGATTTAGGCAATATGTTTTTATCCATACTCAGCATCTGCGCAATTTTTAAGGCACTCCCTTTTAATTCGCTGAGCGATTTATAAATATCTGTAGCATTGTCTTCGTTGAGCTGCTCGCGATCCATATCGGGGTTAAACAGCTTTTTTGAATAATGTTTAATGTAGTTACCGCCAATCTGGATACCTGTTTTAACAAATTTGGCCGAACGCTCTACTTTTGTAGTGGGGATACTTTTTTGTGTTTTCATTTAAATTACTAAAAGCCCATTTTATCGGCAAATTTTCCGTTTCTGGATAAGAATTTGCCATATTCCAGCAAATTATCAATCGGTGAGTGCTGAAAAAGATCGAAAGTTACATTAATGCCTTTTTCTATGGCTTCATCACTTTTTTCAAAGCCTTCGCTATCGTCGTTAATCCAGAAATTAACGATAAAAGCAAACTGAATCCATAAAGCATCTTTATATCTTTTACTTAAAAAACGGCGTTCGGCAAGTTCTCCGCTATCTAAACCCTCATCAATAACTTCTTGAGCAAAGTTTTCGAATATGGGTTTAACGCCACTCAGTACATCAGGAGTAGAAAATTTACCCCGATAATTTTTCAGGCTGTAAACCACAAAACTCCGCTGGTTTTTCAGGTTTTCGAGGTAGCTGTAGAAAAAAGAAAGCACTTTTTCGCGGGCAGTATACTGTGGCCATACTTCCTGTTCTTTTATTTTGCTAATGGTTTCGAAAGTAAGTTCGAACCAGACGGTTTTTTCAATACTTTCAAAAGAAGAGAAGAATTGGTAAAAATCGGCCTCTGTAATTTTAAGTTTCTTAACAAAACTGTAAACTGATTTTGGTTTTTCGTTTTGTGTTAAAACAAAATCCAGATATGCTTTTCTAATTTGCTGAGCGGTTGCCATATAGCTGTTTTTTTACAAGTATAACGTTTAATTTATAGGCTTGTTTCTAATCATAACGTTTTATTGATCATGCGATTGTAATAATCATTTTCAAAATATTTGAAAGTTTATTTGTAGCTACTTTGTTTAGTTTTTATGTGGAAAACTATTTGGAAGAAAGCTAAAATTTTTAGTATTTTTGTTTTGAAATCACCCCTAATAAGACAACGATATGATCCAGTTAAATGACTTTCTGTATGGCAAGATGGAATTGCCAGCCGTATTCTCTGATCTGTTAAATACCGATGTTTTAAAGAGGTTAGGTGGTGTACACCAAAGCGGTGCTATATTTTTAGTTAATCCGGATATTTGTCATTCAAGATTGGAGCATGCCATTGGTGTAACCTTATTAATCAGGATGCTTGGTGGCTCGGAGCTGGAGCAGATTGCAGGGCTGCTGCATGATGTTTCGCATACAGCTTTTTCGCATGTTGGCGATTACGTTTTCGATAATACAGCCGAAGATTACCATGAGCAGATTTTTGCTGAAATGTTGTGTAAATCTGAAGTGCCCGATGTGTTGCTTAAATATGGTTATAACATCAGTGATATTTTGCATGGTACTTTTGATATTTTAGAGCAGCCACTACCTTCGCTTTGTGCAGATCGGCTGGATTATACCTTGCGTGATGGTGTGCATGGTGGGGTAATTTCGCGCCAGCGGGCACGTCAGTTTTTAAAATCTGTTGTTTTGAGCGAAGGTAAAATTGCAGTAAACGATGAAAATGAAGCCGCTTGGATTAATGAAGCTTTTGAAAAGCTGAATAATGAAATGTTTAAACTTCCGCTTCATTTGTATGCCAATGGCAAAATGGCCGAGCTGATTAAACGTTTTTTAAATAAAGGACTACTAACAGAAAGTGATTTGTTTAAAACAGATACGTTATTGCTGAATAAAATCCGTACAAATTATGAAGGCTACCAGGCCATTAAAGCCATAAAGCAGTTACGTGGTTTTGATGAGTTTATGCGTCATGGGGCTGTGCCTAAAGTAAAAACAAGAACGTTGAATGCATTGTTGGTGTAGAATTGCCAATAATCAATGATCAATAACCAACAACCAATAATCAATTTTCAATAGCCAATACTCAGTGTGCAATATCGCGAGTCTCTTAAAGTACTTAATCGCTTAATGATCCATTTATTGTTGATGTTAAAAAAATTGAAGAACTATTCCAGGAGATTTAACGTATCTTGTAAAAAAAGAAAAATATGTCGGCATTAGAAATGATATTAATAGGGGCGGTGATCCTGCTTATTTTTGGAGGTAAAAAACTACCAGAATTAATGAGGGGAATAGGGAAGAGTGTTAAAGAATTTAAAGATGCAAAAGATGAGCCCTCTGCTCATAAATAATATAATTGTGTACGAATTGTAAATCTATCAGTTAAGCTAATTTCAATGCGCTTAACCCGAAACTTTCCATATACTTTATTGTTTTAGTTTAAATAATTATCAAAATGGAAAATCAAAAACAAGATCTTGAAAAATCAAAGGCTGATTTTACGGCAGAACATACCAAACATCCGGTTAAAGGCATTAACGACTGGAACGACCGCTTAGATCAAAATCTCGAACCGGAAGACCATAACGACACAATCGCTGACGAGAAGGCCAAAGATTTTTCAGCTAAATATGGTAGTGGCGATCAATCAGACGAAAATAACGGCTGAATAATAATTGTTTAATAAGCAATAACCTTTTCCTTATTGTTTCGCATGCATGGCTTATAAGCTTGATTCAATCAGGCTATATTTTAGCTGTGCAAAAATTTTACACCACGCCTTCAGTTTATTACACGAAACGGTGATTTCCTGCTCAAAAAAATGTTAATTTTTTTTCATGTGCTTTGATTAATAGTATATTGCATATCTAATCAAACAAACATGTATAACGTTTTTCAACTAAGCTGGTAGGTAATGAGCAGGCATTGGTTATTGGTTGTTTTTTTTCTCCTGTTGCTTAAAACAAATACCGTTTTTTCGCAGAATACATCAAACAAAGGTAAAGACTTTTGGGTGGCGTATAGCGGGCACATTGATGGAAAACTTTCGCGTTTAACTTTGTTTCTGTCGGCAGATAAGGCAACTGCCTACAATGTTTTTATGGGTAATACTGTAATTGCTACCGGTTCAATACCTGCCAATACCTGTTTACCTGTAATTATAGATCCCAACACCATTGATGCCTATATTGGCTCTAATGATGTGATTGAAAGTGATAAAGCCATTCACGTAACTACTACCGATAATCCAATCTCGTTATATAGTGTAATTGCTTACCAGGCACGTACAGGAGGAACTTTGGTTTTACCTACCAATACACTTGGGAAAGAGTACTATACCTACAGTTATCAAAGCACTACCACCAATGGGCGTTACGCACAGTTTACAATCGTTGCGGTTGAAGACGGTACCGAAATAGAAATTACACCTACCCAGGGCAATACTGAACACGCGGCCAATACCACTTTCACTAAAACTTTAAATAAGGGGCAGATTTATCAATACCAGGCCAGAGATGATCTTTCCGGTAGTCATATCAAATCTACATCAGGCTGTAAGCCCATAGCTGTTTTTTCAGGGAATACATGGGCTTCTTTTTGCGAACAGGGAAATGGCCGGTCAGCCAGTGGGGGCGACAATTTGTATCAGGAGCTTTTTCCGGTAACGGCCTGGGGAAGGAATTTTGTAACTGCTCCTTTTTACAATACCATTCATGGCAATACCGATATTATCCGGGTAATTGTTTCTGAAGACAATACAATTTTAACCGTTAATGGCAGTACTACAAATGCAAATGGAACAACATTGGCTAATCCTTACAATAAGGGAGCTGTGATTACATTTTTCTCTAACTCTGCTAATGTAATTTCGGGATCGAAACCCATTTCTGTAGCACAATACCAAACTTCTCAAACCTGTAATTTAAGTAATAGTGCTAATGTTCAGCAGGGAGGTCCTTATCCCGGAGATCCGGAAATAACGGTATTGAATCCCGTAGAGCAAACTTTAACTAATATTACTGTTTATTCGAGGCTGGATAACGTAGTAACCAATATTAACAAATTTTTTATCAATGTTATTATTAAAACTGCTGATATCCCTTCATTTAGATTGGATGGGAATCCTGTTTCCAATTTCGTAGCCATTAATAATGAATATAGCTACGCGATTGTTGATGTTACCAATAGTTCGCAGGCCCAGCATCGTTTGTCTGCTGCGGGAGGTTTCTCGGCAATAGCTTATGGTTATGGCAGTGTAGAATCGTACGCTTATCTGGCAGGGGCAAACATCCAGAATTTTACTTTTCAACCCCAAAATGAAGCTACGGGTAAAAACGTTACTAGTGGTTGTTTAGGCGAAATAATCAAACTCAAAATTAATTTACCTTATCAGGCAACCCGCTTAGATTGGGATGTACACAATGGAGATGGTGTAATTACTCAAAATGCCCCAACTTCGGTAGCTACCTTTACCGATAATGGCATTACTTATTACACTTACTTTTATCCGAACGATATTAAATATGATCTTCCGGGTGATTATCAGTTTAAGGTAACGGCCACCAAACCAGCTGCCGATGATTGCGGAAGTACAGAAGATTTGATTACCGATTTTACGGTTGACAAAGAACCTACAGCCGATTTTGAAGTGGAGAAAATCAACTGTGCCAATGCTCCTATACCTTTTAAAGATAAAAGTACTTCTAATTCTGATACAAGGACCATTAATACCTGGCTTTGGGATTTTGGAGATGGAAACACCTCTACAGAGCAAAATCCGGTGCATAAATATGTTAGGCCGGGTATTTACAAAGTGATTTTAACGGCTACAACCGATTCTAAATGTGCTAAAGTTTCCGAATTTCAGGAGATAACCATTAACCCCCAGCCGGTATCTGATTTTGATGTTAAAGGTTTATGTGTGGATTTGCCAGTGATATTAACTGAAAAATCGACCATTGAAAGCTCTGGTAGCATTGTAGAGTGGCGCTGGAACTTTGGCGATGGATCGGCAGAAGTAAAATTATTAAATAATACCTCACCGGCTCATAAGTATGCAGCAACTGGCGATTATACTATAAGCCTGACAACAGTAAGCAATTTAGGTTGTGTAAGCGAAGCTAAAACCAAAAAGGTAACTGTAATTGATCCGCAGGTTGTTGATTTTATCATGCCCGATTTTTGTTTAGCTGACGGTGTAGCCCGGTTTAAAAATACTACCAAAAATGCTGACGGCACAACGACCGGTTTAACGGCTGTTTGGAAATATGATAATGGTAATCCGCTGGCAACATCTACCGGTTTTGATGGTGCTTTTGCTTACGGGGCCACAGGCGATTACACAGTTACCTTAACCGTTAAGAATGCAGATGGTTGCGAAAAAAGTACATCGAAAACGTTTACCGTAAACGGGGCGGTAAAGGATGCAGATTTTGATATTGTTAAGAATAATGTCTGTGTGAGCGATAAAATTGTGATCAAAAATACATCAACTACTTTTGCCGGCAAGATTACCAAAATTGAAATTTACAGGGATTATCCTAATGAAACGAGTATTTATAAAACCATACCTTATCCGGACGATAGTGATATAGAAATTGAATACAATACTTTTGGAGGTACTGCTGATCGTTCTCCAAATATTAGGTTGATAGCTTATTCTGGAGAAAGTTGTTTTAAATCAGTAGATAAACCAGTTACAATAAAACCCGTACCTCAATTAGAATTTGCCGATATGCCCGCAGTTTGCGAAGCCGATGGTACGGTATTAATTGTACAGGCTACGCAAAAGGTTGAAGAAGAAATGCCGGGTACAGGCGAATATGCAGGCGATGGAATGAAAGCAGATGGTACTTTTAATCCTAAAGTTGCAGGCGTGGGGCATCACACCATCACCTATACTTTTACCGCCACCAATGGTTGTACTTCTTCCATCAGTAAAGATATTCAAGTTTATGCATCTCCTGTTGCAGATGCGGGGAGCTTGGTTTACATTTTGGCTGGCGGAGAGATTGAACTTCCGGCTACTGCCGAAGGTACCAATTTGAAATACGAATGGTCGCCGGCCGCTGGCCTAAGCAAAACCAATGTGTTGAGGCCTGTTGCATCGCCCGAAAAAGATACCGAATACACCCTTACAGCTACCACACAGCCCGATGGTTGTGCTACTACATCCAAAGTGTTGGTTAAAGTATTGCAGGCGCTAACTCCGCCAAATACCTTTACGCCTAATGGCGACAATGTAAACGATACCTGGAACATTAAGTATTTAGAGTCTTACCCCAATGCTACAGTAGAAATTTTTAACCGAAACGGGAACAGGGTGTTTTTTAGCAATGGCTATAAAGCGCCTTTTGATGGAAATTATCAAAATGGTCCGTTACCTGTCGGTGTTTATTACTATATTATCAACCCAAGAAACGGACGTAAAACCATAACCGGTCCCTTGACCATAATCAGATAAAATTGAAGAAGCTCCTCACTATATTAACGCTTTTAGCCTCGCTTAATGCTTTTTCGCAGCAGAAGCCTCAGTATACCCAATATATTTTTAACCAATACTTGTTAAATCCGGCACTCTCGGGCATCGAAAATTACATCGACTTTAAAGGAGGGTACCGTAAACAATGGTCGGGGATTACCGATGCGCCGCAAACTTCTTTTGTATCAGCTCACTGGGCGCTGGGCGATAATCAGTTATGGAGTAACGCACTTACATCTTTCCCTGAGCAAACGGGAAACCCGATGGACCGGAATTATATGCAGAATTACATGTCGTCGCCAGCACATCATGGCATGGGAGTAACGGCAGTGCTCGATAAAACCGGACCGGTAAAAAGGTTGGATGCGAATGTAACCTATGCTTACCATTTACAGTTGAGTAACAATTTTAACCTCTCAGCAGGTGTTGCTGCGGGGATTTCGAGTATTTCATTAGATGTTAATGCTTTAACCTTCGATACGCCATATGATCCGGCCTTAAACAGGGCTTTGATCAATCAGGTAAAACCCGATTTAAGTATTGGATTGTGGCTGTATGGCGCGCGGATGTTTGCCGGTATATCCGTTCAGCAAATTTTACCTCAAAAGTTAAGCTTTACAGGCGAAAACAGCTATAATTTAGGTAAAGAAGTACCACATTACTTTGCTACAGCGGGCTATAAGTTTTTTGTTGATGATGAGATTTCAGCTATCCCTTCGGTTATGGTTAAATACGTTTCGCCTGCACCAGTATCGGTCGATCTGAATATGAAATTAGCCTTTAAAGATAAAGTTTGGCTGGGAGGGAGTTACCGCAAAGATGATTCATTTTCGGCAATGGCCGGATTTAATATCGGTAAAATGGTAAATCTGACTTATTCGTATGATTTTTCTACTTCTGCACTTAACCAGGTAAGCAATGGTAGCCATGAAATTGTTTTGGGCTTAATGCTAAATAATATCTATAAAGTACCTTTGTACATTAAGATGTGGTAATTCAGTTATCAGTTATCAGTTGGCAGTTTGCAGTTTACAGTTCGCAATTCAAAAAAATCAAGAAATCGTCCTCGTTTGTCACGAAGTGATTCCTTTGGAATAACGAGGATGAATGAGAAAGGCGATTGTATCGCCAAAGGATTCGCTACATAGCATTGTAAATGCTAACCTCGATGATATATAGCACAATAACTGCAAACTGTTAATTGAAAACTGCGAACTGTACTAAAGTTCTTTCCTTAACCTGGCTACCGGGATATTCATCTGTTCGCGGTATTTCGCAACTGTTCTTCTGGCAATATTGTAACCTCTTTCTTTTAGTATTTCTGTTAGTTTTTCGTCGGCAAGTGGTTTACGCTTGTCTTCGTTACCAATGCAATCTTCCAGAATTTTTTTAACCTCTTTGTTCGAAACTTCTTCTCCGTTTTCGGTTTGGATTGCTTCTGAGAAGAACGATTTTAATAAGAAAGTACCAAACTCAGTTTGTACATATTTAGAGTTGGCCACACGAGATACGGTTGAAATATCCATATCAATCTTGTCCGCAATATCTTTCAGGATCATGGGACGCATTTTACGCTCATCGGCCGTTAAAAAATACTCGTACTGATAATGCATAATTGCATTCATGGTTTTCAGGAGGGTTTGCTGACGTTGTTTAATGGCATCAATAAACCATCTTGCCGAATCGAGCTTTTGCTTTACAAACTGAACGGCTTCTTTTAGTTTTTTATCTTTTGATGCAGCCTTATCGTAATGCTCGAACATTTCCTGGTACGAGCGGCTAACTTTTAATTCGGGTGCGTTTTTTGAGTTCAGGGTCAAAATCAGTACACCATCATTATTGCTGATGTGAAAATCGGGGATAATCTGCATCTGCTTGGTAGTTACCTGATTGGCGTCGCCAGGTTTAGGATTTAAGCGCAAAATCTCGCTCACTACCTCTTTAAGTTCTTCGCTATCCAGGCCTAAACTTTTTTCCAGTTTATCGTAATGTTTGCGGGTAAATTCATCCAGATAGTTTTCTACCACATTCATCGCTTTAATGATGATTGGGTTATGTGCGTCTTTCCTTTTCAGCTGAATCAACAAACACTCTTTAAGGTCTCTGGCACCTATGCCCGGAGGGTCGAAGCTTTGAATCAGTTTTAACATTTCGAGCACATCCTCTTCTTCAACCATTACATTCTGCGAAAAAGCAAGATCATCGATCATTGAGCCCAGCGGACGACGTAAATAGCCATCATCATCTAAACTGCCAATAATCTGTTTACCAATAATAAAATCCTGGTCCGATAGCGGGATGAGGTCTAACTGCTCTTGTAAACTTTCAAAAAAAGTACTTTCAATGGCAATAGGCGTTTCTTTCTTCTCTTCATCGTCGTCGCCGTTATTATAATTGGTACTGTAGTCGTTAGCCGAGTCGTCCTGCAGGTAATCATCCACATTAAACTCATCCATGCTGGTGTCTTCCGATGATTGTTCGTAATCATCAGGACCATCATTTAAATCATCATACTCACTTTTTGGCTCATCCTGAGTCATTAAACTAGGATCTTCCAAAGCCGGATTTTCTTCCAGTTCTTCTTTTACACGCGTATCTAAGGCAACAGTAGGCACCTGCAACAGCTTAATAAACTGTATTTGCTGGGGTGATAACTTTTGTAATAATTTTTGTTGTAAGTGTTGCTTTAGCATAGTATATATAAAAGAATGGGCAAAAATAAACAATAGATTTCAGATATTCTGTTGAATTAGCCTAAATGCTATTGATATGTTCGGTTTTTAAATTATTTCCTAAACATTTGGATTCAAATTAAAGTTTGTTAATTTTAATAAAAAACTAAAACTTAATTTAAAATGGGATTTGTAAAAGAATTTAAAGAATTTGCTATAAAAGGCAATGTAATGGATCTTGCTGTCGGTGTAATTATCGGTGGCGCCTTCGGAAAGATAATCGACAGTGTAGTTAATGACTTGGTGATGCCTGTTGTTGCTGCGATTATCGGTAAGCCTGATTTTAGTAATTTATACGTTGTACTGCGCGGAGCCGTACCAGAAGGAACAGCACTGGCTGATGCCAAAAAAGTAGAGGGTGCTGCAATTTTTGCTTATGGTAACTTTATTACCGTAGCTATAAATTTCTTTTTATTAGCGTTGGTTATTTTCTTAATGGTTAAAGCAATTAACCAAATGAAACGTAAAGAAGAAGCTGTTGCAGCAGCTGCACCACCAGCACCAACAAAAGAAGAGGTACTTTTGACCGAAATAAGAGACTTGTTAAAAACAAAAGCATAATCAAAAAAAACGCTGCAGATTCGTCCCATCTGCGGCGTTTTTTAATAGCTCCTCTTTACAGCCGGGTCGGTAATAATAATGTAATCGCCCAGGTTTTTAAACTTTTCCCAATCCGGATTAGTAAAGCTCTGATCTGAAAACGAAGAAATGTTCAATATTTTTAGTTTCGGGTTGGCCTGAGCCAGTTTAGCCAGTGTACCCAGTTTTTCATCACTGTGAAAGCGGCCATTAAGCTGCAGTATCTTAAATCCTTTATTTAGTTTAGCAAACTTACCTATAGACCAGGCCATGGTCGCATCCCACAAATTTTGTGTCTGGTAAATTTTCATCGATCCCATGTTATGCCCGCCTAAGGTTTCGGTAAATTTATCGTAATACCTGCCCTGTGCCGTATCGATTGGGAGCGGAGGTAAAAAGTTGAGTGAGCTTTTAGGCAGGTTATCCAGTGCTTTTAAACCATTCATGGTAACTGCGTTGCTGTAGCGTGCAGCTGCGTTTGCAGCAATAACAGGTAGCTTTTGCTGTTTGGCTTGTTCTACCAAAGGTTTGTAGTCTTTGTAATTTCCCCAGGCGCGACCTTCTTTAATGAAGTTTTTTTCCGAAATCAATCCAGCCAGGTACTCATTTACTACGGGTTGCACATCGGTATGAAACATCTCTAAAGATAATGCGGCTTTTTGAGGATACCTGTTGCTTAACTTTTTGAAAATCTCGGCTTCGAGGTAATGCCCAACCGAATCGTTGTGATCTTCGCCAAAGAAAAGCACATCAGCCCGGTCCATATCTGTAATCAAATCATCAAGGCTGATTGTTTTTTGCTTTCTGGTATCGAAAATTTTATAATGGCTATTTATGTCTTGTGCGTAGAGTTTGCCGCAAAGCCCCAGACTGATAATAATAAGGAGGATTTTCATATTTCAAAATAACAAAATAATTTTCACCGACAAAATAAGGCTGCTTACCGCCATTTATCCAATTCCTGCACTTGTCGTATAGGCTGATGTCTGGCTGATATATACTTTTGATTATTAAATAACAGGACACAATGGAAAATCTCAATATAAACGAAAATAGCCATATTAAAAACTCAGGACGGGTTTGGAGTGGCGTAATCATAGTGGTAATCGGACTAGCTTTTTTACTGGATAATATAGGGTTCGATATTCCAAACTGGATCATTAGCTGGTCTAATTTTTTAATCGTGCTGGGCCTTTTTATCGGGGCACGCCGCAACTTCAGAGGCATAGGCTGGTTGATCTTAGTATTAATCGGAGCTTACAATACCCTCGATAACATGGGGCTCGATTTCGATTTCTCGAAATATGCCTTAGGAGCAGGCTTGGTAATAGTTGGGGGCTTTTTGATCTTCAGGCCTAAAAACTCATTTAAAGATGGCGGCTTGTTTGGCAGGCGCAAAAATGATAAGATCGATTCTACCACCTTTGGTTATGATAAAACAGCAAATAATAACGATATTATAGATGTGATGGCGGTTTTTGGTGGTAGTCATCAAACTGTTTACTCTAAAAATTTTCAAGGTGGCGATATTACTGCCGTTTTTGGTGGCGCTGATATTGTAATGACCCAGGCCGATTTTTCGGAAACTGTTTCACTTGATGTAACCGCCGTATTTGGTGGCATTAAATTAATTGTGCCGCCAAACTGGGCCATCAAATCGAATGTAACCGCACTATTTGGTAGTGTTGAAGATAAACGTGCCCATACCATGCCGATAAGCGAAATGCAGAAAACGCTGATTTTAAATGGTACAGCCTTATTTGGAGGAATAGAGATTAAAAGTTTTTAATGTGATATAAAATCATTTGCCTATGAAGTGGTTTGCTGTAAATTGTATTTATCAGGTAATTTGTGGCGACGGAAAACATGCGCCGCAATTTAACGAGCAAACGCGTTTAATACAGGCTGTTGGGCAAATGGAGGCCCTCGATAAGGCCAGATTAAATGCAGTAAATTTTAACCCACCCTTTGATAACTGTAAAGGAGAAAAAGTGGTGTGGAGGTTTATCGGGGTAGGGGGAATATCAGCAGTAGAAGAACCTGCTGATGGTGCGGAGGTTAGTTCGAGTATTGTTGAGCCGGAATCGGTTGATCAATACCTCGAAGCGCTTAAACACCGCAATCAATCATTAACTAATCAAAAACTGTTTTGACAACTAGACCATTATCCGTTCCACAGATACAAAAAACATCACTCTCCTTTGCGGTAGTTTGGGTGATATTGTGTGCTGTCGGATTGCATTATGTCGTAAATTTTTCGTGGTGGATCGCGATTACAGATAGCCTCATTAATAATATTTTATTGGCGCTGGCCTGTGTCGGAATCAGCAATATGCTGGGCTATTATCAGCCCAAAAATGAGCGGATCCTGTATGTGCTCATTATTACTATTGCACTCACCTTTGTAATTATTTATGCCGCAAAATATTCTTTGCTGTACATCTTCGCCGATTACACAGAATACAAAGACTTTTATAATTTTTCTTTCGCTTTTCGTGGCTTAATCTCCTTTATGTGTTTAGGCTGGTGTGCGCTGGCTAATATTTTATGGTACCGTTTAGAGGAGCAATCAGAAACACACGAAAGACTGTCGGCAGCTAAAAACCTGGCCAAAGAGGCCGAGTTAAATAAGTTAAGGCACCAGTTACAGCCGCATTTCCTTTTCAATAGTTTAAACTCAGTTTTTGCGCTAACAATGGTTAATCCTAAAGAAGCTGGTGTAATGATTACCAAACTGGCAGCCTTTTTACGCGGTACACTGAAACGCGACGATGAATTGTGGGTTTCTGTCGAAGAAGAAATGGAGTACATTCAATTGTACCTTGATATTGAGAAAGTAAGGTTTAGCCACCGGTTAAACATAGAGGTAAATGTAGCTGAAGATACCCTGAATCTTTGCCTGCCGGGTACCTTATTGCAGCCAATTGTAGAAAATGCCATTAAGTTCGGGCTATACAATACCTCTGCCGGTATTACCATTAAGATTGATGTTACTGTTGATCAGAATTTACTGTCGCTACGTGTACAAAATCCTTTCGATCCTGAAATGAAGGCTGCCGGGGGCACAGGTTTTGGTTTAAGTGCCATTAAACGGAGGTTATATCTGTTATTTGCGAATACCCATCTGTTACAGACCGATATTGAGGCAAATAATTTATATATTACCACCCTAAAAATTCCACAAAAAAATGATCAGAACAATACTAATTGATGATGAACCTTTAGCTAGAGATATTGTAAAATTCTATCTTTCCGATCATGCTGAAATAGAGATTGTTGCCGAATGTGGAGATGGTTTTGAAGGTTTAAAAGCGATTACCCAACACAAACCCGATCTGATTTTTCTGGATATACAGATGCCAAAAATCAGTGGTTTCGAAATGCTCGAGCTGGTTGAAGATAAACCTGCTGTAATATTTACAACTGCTTTTGACGAGTATGCCATTAAAGCTTTTGAAGTAAATGCTGTAGATTATCTGCTTAAGCCAATCGATAAAACCCGTTTTGACGCTGCGGTTAAAAAAATACCTGCCAAGTTAAACCAGACTGAAAATACCGAAGCTGTTTTAGATGCAGCTGCACTAAGCCCCGCACAAAACAATAGGGTAGTGGTTAAAAAAGATGGAGTAATTAAAATTATCCCGGTGGCCGATATAAACTACCTGGAGGCCGACGATGACTATGTAAAACTCAGCACCATTGAAGGTGTTTACTATAAGAATAAAACCATGGCTTATTTTGAGCAAACGCTCGATGCAAGTCAGTTTATCCGTATACACCGCTCGTACATCATTAACCTGGCGCAGGTAACCAAAATTGAACTTAAAGAAAAAGATAGCTATGTCGTGCTGCTAAAATCAGACATCTGGCTGCCTGTGAGCAAAACAGGTTATGCAAAATTGAAGACAGCTTTGGGATTGTAAGAGATAAGTTTAAAAGATAAAATAGTGAATAAAATATACTACCGTATTCTTTTGGGCGCTAGCATATTTGGACTCTTTCTTTTTGCATTTGGTATTATAAATACCATGGTGAGCTTAAAATATGAAACGGATGGTGGCAGTGATTGCATTTCCAAAATAACAGGAGATAATCTATGTCAATCTATTGTGCGAATGAAAACTTATTTGGGAATTTCTGCTCTATTGGCTTTGGCTCTGCTAATTTTTAAAAGAAGGATTTTAGGTGTCCGAAGCTAATGCAACGATCTTTTAGTGATTATAAGAAGAGATACAGCCCGTTTTTCAAAAGAATTATTACATTTGCAGCTAAATAGAAAAAATAATAATTAATCACTCTTGCATTTGTAGAGAAATCGCTTTATATTTGCACCTCTTAATTTTACAATAGATAATATACAGTCATGAAAAGAACATACCAACCTTCGCAAAGAAAGAGAAGAAACAAACACGGCTTCCGCGAAAGAATGGCAACAGCTAACGGCAGACGAGTATTAGCATCACGTCGTGCTAAAGGAAGAAAAAGATTAACAGTTTCTGACGAACGCAAGCATAAAGCATAATTTTTGATTGCTTTTCCGTAAAACCGGAATTGGCAGATCAAAATCTGCAGTTATCAATCAAAATATATGTACACATTCAGAAAAGAAGAACGGTTATGCAGCAGGAAACATTTAGACCTGTTGTTTAAAAACGGTTCTTCTTTTTTATTATACCCTTTTCGGGTTTCCTATCTTTTTATCGATCAGCCAGCCGATGTACCGGCGCAGGTAGTGATCAATGTTCCAAAAAAAAGATATAAGCGCGCAGTTGACCGCAACTTGCTTAAACGCCGTATCCGAGAGGCTTATCGCCTTAACAAACAAAGCCAGTTATACCTGCCATTACCAACTGATAAGGGATTGCTGTTATTTTCCATTCAATTTGTAGGGAAAGATAAGTATGCATTTCCTTTTATCGAGAAAAAACTCATTGCTACATTTAAGCGATTCCAAAACTTAATTCAGCCCAATGAAGTTCATCAATAAACTGTTTGGTTGGTTCTTTTTAGGCTTGATAAAAGTGTACCAATATGCTATTTCGCCTATGTTGGGCGCAAATTGCAGGTTTACACCAACCTGTTCGCAATATGGGGTAGAAGCCATTAAAAAATACGGGCCCTTTAAAGGTGGCTGGATGGCACTAAAAAGAATTGGCCGATGTCATCCCTGGGGTAAACACGGGCATGATCCAGTACCGTAGTGTTTAGTTGTTCATTAGTCATTAGTTCATTAGTCAATAGCTCATAGTTTATAGTAGAATCCAAACTGAAAACTGACAATTGCAAACTGAATTATGCGATTAGTTCTTCTCATCGTACGATCTTATTGATAATTGGTTATTGAGTATTGGTGATTAGTTTATAGCATAATCCAATTGAAAACCGCGAACTGGTAACTGCAAACTGACTCCGCACTTCTGACTAAAAAACTTATCTTTGCAGCATGGCTAAAATACTTCAAATAGAAACAGCTACAGCGGTTTGTTCAGTTGCTTTATCGGTTGATGGGAAAACAGTTTCAGTGAAAGAAGAAAGCGGGCAAAATCTGCATGCCAGTAAGCTCACCCTGTTTATTGATGAAGTATTAAAAAGTGCCGGTGTTAACTACAACGAGCTCGATGCCATTGCGGTAAGTAAAGGCCCCGGATCTTACACGGGTTTGCGTATAGGAGTTTCTACTGCGAAAGGTTTATGTTACGCCCTGGATAAGCCTCTAATTGCCATCGAAACGCTAAAAATGATGGCAACAGGTTTCCAGTCAGAAAACCCAGGATATATCGGGCTAATTTGTTCGATGATTGATGCGCGCCGTATGGAAGTTTATACTTCAGTTTTTGACAACAATTTGAATGTACTTTTACCAACTGAGGCCAAAATTATCGACGAAACCAGTTTTGCTGATTTGCTGGCCACAGAACAAATTACTTTCCTGGGCGATGGCGCAGCAAAATGTGCAGCCGTTTTAACGCACCAAAATGCCTTGTTCAATACTGCTAATTTTAATGCTGCAAAATATATGTCAGCATTGGCAGAAACAGCATTCCAGCAAAAAAACTTCGAGGATGTGGCTTATTTCGAGCCTTTTTACCTGAAGGACTTCGTAGTTACCCAATCTAAAAAACAACAGGTACAGCCTTAATTACCTTCTTTTAAAGATCGAGAATAAGCTTTTAAAGAAACTTCCGCCTTCATTATCGTTAATGCCAGGCATAACATCGCTAAATTGCGGGTGGTTAACCACATTCCCGAATTTAATGCCTACACCCATATAAAACGATGCCCCATTTGGCCCGCTTCCTACGGTAGCATCATTTCTGATTGTACCAATAGTTTGAAAGCTGGTGGCAACCAAATTATCCGTGCCTAAAAATAATTCGAAATTTGGGGTCTGGTATTTTACTTGTGCGCCAACCATAAATACCTGGTTCAAATTGTATAAAGGCGTAACACTGGCCGAAAAATCGTTGGCTATAAAAGTATTTACAAAAGCGATATCGCCGCCTTTGTAAAACAAATTCTTCGAAACTGCTAAAGCTGGTTTATAGAAGCCATAACGTTTAGATACAAATACATCAATTTTGGCATTTGTAGGTGCCAGAAACTTTTTGCTTTGTTCTGATAATAGAAAGATGTCTTCAATTTCCTGATTGGTATTGGACTGGTTGTTCTCGAGGTCTTCGATTATTTTCGATTGATCTACCGTATTTCTGTGTGTATTGCTACGCCACCAGATAAAACCGAGGTCTTTAATATTGGCCATTAAAAACAATCCTTTTTTTGTGGTATAGTTAGTGCCAAAACCTAATGATAAGCCTGGGTTTTTAAAATTAGGAAAGAACGTTTTTTTATCTACTTCGTTAAAATCAGAAAAATTAGCTGAATAAGTACCTCTCAAGCCAATCAGCATGGCCGATGCATCCGGATCAATATAGAGATAAGAATCCTTAATATCCAGTTTGTTATAAACCATACCACTCAATAAACTGGCTTTTAAGCCAAATGCAAGGCGTTTATCCCAATTTTCGCGGTAAGTAAAGCTAAACTGGTGGTAAGTTTGCTGATATCCCTTAGTATCGAATATACCAGTGTATTCTCTGCCCGGCGTAAAGCGTTCATACGAATCGAAAATAGCCAGTGTTTCGTTGGTATAATCGATATGGGCATCCGATCTGATTTGCCAGGCAAAGCCCATTTCTTTCTGGTATTTATACGATTTAAAAAGGCGGAACGCAGCAACATAAATATTGCTGTTTTCGAAGAAATGGTTAACCTCACCAGTGCCCAAAGGTAACCCTTCAGTATCCCAGGTGCCCTCTTGTGTTAATTTGCGGATCACATATTTAGAGCTCCCTTTATTAATGGCATTGGTGCCAAAATAGGGCAGGAAGAAGTTGGAAGAAAATTTTCGTGACGAATCTAAAGTGAACGATTTCTGAGAGGGGTTTTCGAATGCATCAAACATCGTTTTTGAGCCAAAAAGCGCATATTGCTGAGCATTTGCTACCCCGATACCAGCTACTGCCAGTAACGTAAGTAAAAGTTTCTTCATGTAAATTAGTTCTTGGGGACGGTTCTTTTTATTAACGGTTGCTTAGTGAATCTGGTATTTCTGGTTTTAAATATTTGTTTAAGAGTAAGTTGGTAATAAATTTGTCGCGATCGGCACTCATCTGATAACAAAAAGTATCGAAACTTTTTAAACCACTATCAGCCCTTAAATGTTTGTAAAAAGGTTGTTGGATGTTATCCTTGAAAATACCCGTCGAATTTTTGGTGTTGATGTAATAACTCACATTCGAAGTGTTCGAAATCTGGTTTACCGCATCTAAATATTCGGGGGTTTGTATTAAAAGCCTGTTATTTTTGTAATTGTTCAAAAATACCTGGATGGTACTCGCGTTATTGGCTACAATTAAATTATTATCAATGATGGTGTAATAGGGCCTTCCGAATTTTTTAAAAGGCTCGCCGAAATAGCTGAATAAAATATCGGCTGATTTAAAAATCTTAATGTCTTCATTGTAATCTGCACTTACTTCCAGTAGCAGCTGCCGTACCTTTTCACCATTGCTCAAGGCAATTGCACCCAGTTTTTCGGTTGTACTCAATTGAAAGGTTACAAATTGATTTTTGGCGTAAGCCGGAAAAACCGTATTCAAATCAACCCTGTACTGATCTTTAATGCGTTGGATTACGCTACCGGCCTGCTCAAAAGTTTTATTTTGCTCTTGCCAGGTACTTAACTTTGCCGACCATTTGGTGTAATCATCAAAGGCATACAGTACATAACTGGCTGTATTATCGGGTAAAATATTTTGTATGGTCGTATTTTGTGCAGGTGTGTTTTCGAACAATTTAAGGTAATTGTTGGGGTCTTTTAGCAGCGTATTTCCGTTAAACAGGATTTTTTCTTTACTGAAATTGTAACTGAGGATGGCATAACTGTTTTGTTTATCAAATACAGCAATTTCGCCATTAATATTACCGGCAATAATGCTTTTGAGCAATAGCGGGGCCTGGTTAAAGTTAATGTAAACATGCGCCAGCACATTTTTAATCTGATGATTATTTTCTTTAATAAACTCAGTAAAAGGATTTTCGCTTAAGCGGATGCTTGCATCTTTAATCAGTTTTAGCGAAGTAGATACCGTTATCACTTGGTTTTGTACCCCCATATAAACCGAGAGGCTATCATTTACTTTAATGCTGTAAATATCTTTTGAGGTTTGGCCAATTGCCTTTTTCGATTTTAACTGATCGTAAAACTTTTTAATGTCGTTTTCGGGCGAAATCTGAATGGTGATCAGAAAGTTTAAGGTCTTATTCGTATCAGGCAATACGCTAATGTAAATTTGCTGATCTTTAATGAATTTGTTGAGTGCGTTATCGTCGATGATACTTTTTTTTAACTGGTTGAGCAGGTTCATTTTATCCTGACCCAAAACCTGTTGAATCAGTTGCTGACCCTCCATAATATTATAAAAGCCCTTATCGTTCTGAAATGAAAATACCAGCGCTGCATTATTGGTGGCCGATTGCAGGGCCAAATCTTTTGCATTATTTTCAATCCCTAATCTCGAAAAATAGAGGTAAGCCATTAGGGCTACACCTAAAAATAAAGCGCTTGTTAGAATTATGATCTTTTTCATCTGCTGTGCAACAAATTTAATTTATTACATTGATTAGTGAGAAGTTCTTTGTCAATTTATTAATTTAGCGATTGCTTATAGCAAAGAACTATGAATAAACGAATAATCCTTACTGCTTCTTTTTTTGGTGTTGTTGCTGTTCTGTTGGGTGCCTTTGGCGCTCATGGCTTAAAAGCTTTGATCGATGCACCTTCACTTGAGATCTGGCAAAAAGGCGTTGATTATCAGTTTTATCACACTTTCGCGCTGCTATATCTGTCTACCTTTGCGCGTTACCGCAATAAACTCATCAATATTGCTTATTTCTGCTTTACTTTCGGGATTGTGCTTTTTTCGGGCTCCCTGTATTTAATGGCAACGAGGAGTATATCGCACTTAGGTTTTACTGAATTTATTGGCCCGTTAACCCCAATTGGTGGACTTTTATTTGTGCTGGGATGGATAATGCTCTTTTTTGCGGCATTTAAAGATAAATAATGAATACTTACGAAAACGATATATTTACAGAAAGAGAAACACTTTTTGTTGAAGTTATTTTGCCCTTATCTCTGGCAAAAAACTATACTTATCGTGTACCTTTTGATCTTAATGAGCAGATTGCCATCGGGAAACGTGTGGTGGTTCAATTTGGGAAACACCGCATTTATACTGCTTTAATTAGTGGCATAACCACTGTTCCGCCTACGGTTTATGAAGCCAAATATATTATTGATGTAATTGATAACGAACCTGTAATAACGCCTACCCAGCTAAAGTTCTGGACCTGGATGACCAATTATTACATGTGTAATGAGGGCGATGTAATGGCTGCAGCTTTGCCTGCAAGTTTAAAACTCGCCAGTGAAACCATTCTGATCCTCCGCGATGATTATGACGAAGAAACGGCGCTGACTGATAAAGAGGAAGTAATTATTGCAGCCCTTAAAAAACAGGAGAAACTGACAGTAAACGATGTTTCTAAACTGTTGGGGCAAAAAACGGTGTATCCGATCATTAACCAGCTGTTAGATAAAATGCTGGTACTGGTGGCAGAAGAGGTGGTACAGAAATATAAACCATTGCTTAAATCGTTCGTAGTGCTGAATGATTTTTACAGTGACGAAGAAAACCTCAAACAGCTTTTTAATGTTTTAGACCGGGCACCTAAGCAATTAGACGCTTTACTGGCTTACCTTAAATTGCAAAAATCTAATTTACCTGTATCTAAAGAACAACTTTTAGAAGAAAGTAATTGCGGACCTGCGGCGTTAAAAGCCCTTACCGATAAAGATATTTTTGTGGTGATGAAGCGACCGGTTAGCCGGCTTGCAAGTCACGATGAAGCATTTAACGTTAATTTTGAGCTGAACGAAGGTCAGCAGCAGGCTTTAACGCAGATTAACCGTCACTTTGAAGAAAAAGAGGTGGTACTGTTGCATGGTGTTACCGCCTCGGGTAAAACACAGGTGTACATTAAGCTGATAGAAGAAATTATTCAAAATACCGATGGTCAGGTGTTATTCCTGTTGCCTGAGATTGCTTTAACCACCCAAATTGTAGAGCGGATTAAACGTTATTTCGGCAATTCGATAGGGGTGTACCACTCTAAATTTAATAATAACGAAAGGGTCGAAATCTGGAATAAAGTAAGAACTGGTGCTTACAAGGTTGTACTCGGAGCACGTTCGGCTGTCTTTTTGCCTTTTCAGCACCTTAAATTAATTGTGGTGGATGAAGAGCACGAACCTTCTTATAAACAATATGATCCGGCGCCACGTTATCAGGCTCGGGATGCGGCCATTTACTTAGGTTATTTGCATCAGGCAAAAGTGATATTGGGCTCTGCTACACCATCACTCGAAAGTTATTACAATGCCTTACAGGGTAAATATGGTTTGGTAGAAATGAAAGAGCGTTTTGGTGGGGTACAATTACCCAATCAGCAAGTGGTCAGCATTTCGGAAGAAACCAAGAAAAAAACGATGAGTTCGTATTTTTCGAGTGTGCTCATTAAAGATATCGATCTGGCACTTTCTAAAAAAGAACAGATTGTGCTGTTTCAGAACAGGAGGGGATATGCCACCATTCTCATTTGCGCCACCTGTGGTTATACGCCTAAATGTGTAAACTGCGATGTGAGTTTAACTTACCATAAAAGCAGCGGTAAATTGCATTGCCATTATTGTGGTTACCAGCAAAGCAGCGTAAACATTTGCCCGGCCTGTGGTTCGGTGCATGTAGAGCAAAAAGGATTTGGTACTGAACGTATTGAAGAGGAGCTGAGATTGCTGTATCCAGAGGTTACTATTGCCCGTCTGGATATGGACAGCACACGTACCAAAAATGGTTTGCAGCAAATTTTAAACGATTTTCAGGAAAAGAAAACTGATATTCTGATTGGTACACAAATGGTGGCCAAAGGATTGGATTTTGATAACCTGAGTCTGATTGGGGTAATTAATGCCGACACACTTTTAGGTTATCCCGATTTCAGGGCTTACGAGCGTAGTTTTCAGCTGCTGGCACAGGTTGCCGGTAGGGCAGGCCGAAGGGCAGACCAGGGTAATGTTTGCATCCAGACTTATGATGCCGAGAACCGCATTATAAAGCAGGTAGTAAACAACGATTACGAAGGGATGTATAATGATGAGATTGTAGAACGCGAAAAGTTTTTATATCCGCCATTTTCGAGGATGATTTTCCTGTACATTAAACATAAAGATTCGCATGTGTTGGATCATGCTGCATTAACGCTGGCCAATATTCTTAAAGCTAAATTTGGTAAAAGGGTTTTGGGACCAGAGCAGCCATTGGTTACCCGTGTGCGTAATCTTTACATCAAACAGATTATCATTAAAGCCGACAAGCATACTGCTATCCAGAAAGTTAAAGATGCCCTGCGCGAAACATTAACAGAATTTAATGCCACCAAAGAATTTAAAGGCATTTTTACGCAGATTGATGTTGATCCTTACTAAGTGATTTTGAATGATTGAGATTATACAATTCAATCATTCAATCCACCACTCATGCTTTAATCCAGAAAAATCAGTAATTTTATGTGGATAATGTATCCTTCTCAAACACAGGTATTCACTCGTTAATCGTAAGCTAAATTCTATAATGCTCTTGTAACACGGTTTAAAAAGGCTAATTTTGAAACTTCATGGCGTATAAATTTGTTGATAATTATCGGGAGCGGGGAGCTAGAAAAAAATTGGTCGAGTTGTTAAGATCTCGCGGAATTGAAGATGAAAGCGTATTAAAAGCCATTGGCAAAGTACCGCGCCATTTCTTTTTCGACGAAACCTTCTGGAACCAGGCTTATAAAGACATTGCTTTTCCGATTGGTGATGGACAAACCATTTCGCAACCTTATACGGTAGCTTATCAGAGCGAATTACTGCACATTAAAAAAGACGATAAAGTGCTCGAAATTGGTACCGGTTCTGGCTACCAAACCTGCATTTTAATGGAGCTTGGTGCAAAGGTTTATACGATTGAAAGACAGGAAAATATTTACAACAGAACCATTCAGGTTTTACCGGGAATGGGTTATAAACCTACCTTTTATTGTGGCGATGGCTCAAAAGGTATTGCTGAACATTCGCCTTACGATAAAATAATTGTTACTGCAGGTGCACCACTGGTTCCAGAAATCTTATTGAAACAGTTAAAAATTGGTGGAATTCTGGTTATTCCGGTAGGCGACGAGAAAACGCAGAAAATGGTAACTGTAATCCGCGTAAGTGAAACCGATTACGAAAAAATTGTATTGGATACTTTCAGGTTTGTGCCCCTGGTAGGCGATCAGGCATGGTAGGTGAGTTTGGAGTTTTTAGTTCGGAGTGTTGAGTTACAACCCCATCAATTAAAAACTTCCAGCCATTTTTAACAACAGTTTATCTGAGTCTAGACTCCCAACTAAATACTGCCAACTCCAAACTATCTCTTCAATGCTCTATCCAATTCGCGTTTGGTATCTCTATCTTTAATGCTATCGCGCTTGTCGAATTCCTTTTTACCTTGCGCCAGGGCAATTTCCATTTTGGCGAAACCCCTTTCGTTAATAAAAATACGCAAAGGAACAATGGTGTAGCCTTTTTCTTCTCCCTTTACTCTCAATTTTCTGAGCTCTTTCTTTTGTAGTAATAATGCCCGGTCGCGTTTAATATCGTGGTGATAAAAAGAACTGTGGCTATATTCAGAAACGTGGAGGTTACGCACATACAAAATGCCACCAATAAACGTGCAAAAGGCATCGGTCATATTGGCTTTCCCTTGTCTGATCGCTTTTATTTCAGTACCTAAAAGGGCAATTCCGGCTACGTATTTATCTATCAGATTGTAATCGAAATAGGCTCTTTTATTTTTTATATTGATATCGTTTTTCAAAATTTTATAAAGTATAGGTTATTGCTATAATTATACAATTGTATATAAAGTATAGTTTCGGGGTTGCAAATATCTTAAAAATTGATGTGATAATTTAATTTTTAATTGTACAGTTTAAAGAAGTCAGGTTTTATAGCGATTTGTACATTCAAACCTGACTTCATTTTGGTTTTAAAAGTTTAAAGAAGTCAAGTTTTTATAGCGATTTGTACATTTAAACTTGACTGTTTTTGGTAATGAGGTGTGATTTGGAAATGTACGGCTATCTCTTTTGGCATCTTCAGTCCCGCTTTCCCTCCTGCCAATTTGAAGGAAATTGGCATCCGTTCCATCCGATAGCTATCGGATCGGGTTTATTTAACTCTGGCTAGTGCAAGGAACCTAAAAACCTTTCATCTACATACCAACCGCTGTTCCTAAGCCCGACAGCAGCGAACACGGAGTGCAACGGAGTAAAGCGGATGGCGGGGCTGCAGATGCGATGGAAAACAGACTTTCGCTTTCAAAATGTTTACTGCTTTTTAAAGCCAGGCAACCCATAATGGCCATTAAAAATCTTCATCTGTTTGTAAAAGCTAACGATATATTATTATGTTCGCATTTATTCGTTTAAGTTTGGACTTTAACTATCTAAAATGAAATTCAGGAATTTACTTTTAATCTTATTACTCGCCATTACTTTTCAGGTAAAAGCACAACAGCCTACTTTACTGCCTCAGTTTACCTTTTATAAATTGGATGGAAAAGCTTTTTCAAACGGCGATATTAAACAAGGAAAGAAAAATCTTTTCATTTTATTCGATTGTACCTGTGAGCACTGCCAGAGAGAAAGCAAGGAGTTGAATACCAATTACGCCAAATTTAAAGATGTAAACATTTACATGATTACCATGGATGAAGGCTATATTATCCCTCAGTTTTTCAATTCGTATGCTAAAGGTTTAAATACTAAGCCGAACGTATTGGTGTTGCAAGATAAAAAACGCATGTTTATTCCAACCTTTTTGCCTAAACAATATCCAGCCATGTATTTATACTCATCGGCAGGCAAGTTGTTGTTATATGAGTCAGGCGATGGTGGTATTAAAAAAATGATGAAGGTAGTAGGTAAATAACCCCGGTTTTAGCCGCAGATTTACACAGATAAAATTGCCTGGATAAACAAAGTCTGGTATATCTGTGTCTATCCTTTTTATCTGTGGTTAATTGTACTTTAACCGGCTAATGATGAGCATAGCTGAAACTACCTGATAATCAATACCGGTATTTTTACCTTATGCCTCACCGAATCTACGGTTGTACCAAAGATTAGGTCTTTAAGGCCTTTATGTCCGTGGGCACCCATAACCAGTAATTCCATTTCGTTTTCGTTGCTGATATTGGCTATGGCTTTTGCTGTGCTCCCAAAACCAATAAATGGAGTTGCATCGTAGCCCAAATCGCCCAGGTTAGCAACATATTTATCCAGGTTTGCCGCATCACTTTGGGTTTCGTGGTCCATTACTTCTTTGCCGAGATAACGGGCGGCAGCGGTTTCAACTACATGGATTAAATAGTAATGCGCATCTTTCCCTCCCTGAATTAAGGCATGTCTGATGGTATTTCTATCGTTTTTAGAAAAATCGACCGCAATACCGATGCGTTTATAGCTGATTTTTTCAATTTTACCGATGTCAAGTGCATTGCCATGTGGTACCAGTTGTTTGCTTGCATTTCTTTTACTTTCAATCATCGGATGAAAGAAAACGTATAACAAAAGCAATACAACAAGAATTAAAGCTGGAATCACAATTACGTAAATCCACCAGTTATTGGCTTCTTTTGCCCAGCCTCCAATCTCTTCTATTACCAGCTTTACATTGAGTGCGATAATTACCAATGCACTGGCCCATGCCAATACTTTTACCCAGGGTTTAATGGCAAAATCTTTCATCTGTTTCTTATCAGAGGTAAAGTGAATAAGCGGGATGATGGCAAAACCAAGCTGTAAACTTAAAACCACCTGACTCAATACCAGCAATCCTCCTAAAGCATCTTCACCATAATGTAAGATCGTGAAAAAAGCCGGGATAATAGCCAGCAAACGGGTAATTAGCCTGCGCAACCAGGGCTGGATACGTAAGTTAATGTGTCCCTCCATAATGATTTGTCCGGCTAAAGTTCCGGTTACGGTAGAGCTTTGTCCAGCTGCAATTAATGCAATGGCAAATAGGGTTGGGGCAACATTCCCAAAAATATTCGATAGCAGTTTATGGGCATCCTGTATTTCGGCAACTTCGTGTAATCCATTTTTATAAAAAGCAGCTGCCGCTAAAATGAGGATGGCTGCATTTACAAAAAAAGCAAGGTTTAACGCAACTGTGGTATCAATCAGGTTAAATTTCAAGGCTTCTTTAATGCCTTTGTTGCTGCGCTCTATTTTGCGTGTTTGTACAAGCGAAGAATGGAGGTACAGGTTGTGCGGCATTACTGTGGCACCAATAATCCCAATGGCAATGTACAAGGCATCGCCAGTTAATATAGAAGGTTCAAAACCTCTGGCAACTTCCTTTAACGATGGTTCTACGATGAACATCTCCACTAAAAACGAAATGCCTACAATAAACACCATCGATACGATAAAACCTTCCATAGCGCGCATGCCCTTGTTGAGCAGGAAAAGCAGCAACATGGTGTCGAATATGGTAATAGAAATGCCCCAGATTAAAGGCAAACCGAAAAGGAGTTGTAAACCAATGGCCATACCGATAATTTCGGCCAGATCGCAGGCAATGATTGCGGTTTGGGCCAATGCAAATAATGGAATGTTCGCCCAGCGTGCATAAGCTTGTTTTGATGCCTGTGCTAAATCGAGCCCGCGTACAATACCCAAACGTGCACTTAGCGATTGCAAAAGGAGGGCAATGAGGTTCGACATGAGCAAAACCCATATTAGCTGATAACCAAATTTACTACCACCGGCTAAATCTGTTGCCCAGTTTCCGGGGTCCATGTAACCTACACTAATGAGGTAGGCCGGACCAATAAACGATAAAATTTTTCTCCAGCCTTTTCTTTTATCGGTATTTACGCTTTGATGAACTTCACTTAACGATTCAGTTTTTACCATTACTGCTTATTAAAATGTGTTTTGCAACTTCTCTGCTAATATTAACTTGTTTATCTGCTAACTGGATTTCTACTGAACCATCGAAATCGGTAACATCGCTGATTTTTATTTTTTTGCCCAGGGTTAGGCCTAGTTTCTCTAAATGTTTTAAAAAAGCCGAGCTATGCTGACTAACGCCTGTTATTGTACCGGTATCGCCAACTTTCAGCTCAATTAATTTAATAAACTGGGTTTTGGCAAAGCGGCCGTTTTTATCGGGGATCGGGTCGCCATGTGGGTCTGCTTTCGGAAAACCCAAAAATTCATCTAGTCTTTCTATCAGTTCTATCGATCTGATGTGTTCCAGTTCTTCGGCTACATCATGCACCTCGTCCCATTTAAAATTTAATTTATCAACCAGGAAAACTTCCCACAAGCGGTGTTTTCGTACAATATCGATTGCAGCATTCCTGCCTGTTTCGGTTAAAGTAACCCCCTGGTATTTAACATAATCTACCAAACCTTTATCTGCCAGCTTTTTTATCATATCCGTAACCGAGGCTGGTTTTGTTTGCATTTGCTCTGCAATGGCGTTTGTTTGTACGTTAGTGGTCTTCTCAGCAAGGTGATAAATGATCTTTAAATAGTTCTCCTCGGTGTAACTTTGCATTTATATTTATCTAATTAAATTTTTAGGTAAATCTAAAAATTTTTATTTAAAATATATATGATAAATTATGTTAAAATTTAGAATATAATTTGGTTATGTTTGTGTTCTCAAATACCTTTAACACCTTATGGCATCTGAATTAGATAAAATTGATTTTAAAATTTTAAGAATCCTTCAAGAGAACGGAAGAATTACCAACTTACTTCTATCACAAGAAATTGGTTTATCGCCTGCACCAACTTTAGAGCGCGTACGCAAGCTGGAAATGGCTGGATATATTAAAAGTTACCATGCTTTGGTTGATGAGGAAAAACTGGGTTTAGGGATTAAAACCTTTATTCAGATTCAGCTCGATTTTCATAAAAACAATACCATTCAGATCTTTTTGGATGAAGTAAATCAGATTAAAGAAATTACGGAATGTCACCACGTTACTGGTCAGGCCGATTTTTTATTGAAGGTTTATGTGAAGGACATTAAGGCTTACGAAAGGTTGATTATGGATAAGATCAGTAAAATTTCGGTGGTTAAGACCTTCCAGACGATGATGATTATGTCGACGACCAAGAAAGAGCCAATTGTGCCTTTGGAATACTAAAATATTGCACCACCTAAGACACCTTAGTGCATCTAAGAAAATATAAGACCAGGTTCTAACGCGTTCTTAGTTGTCTAAGGTGGTAAGAATTATTTAAAGGTTGTTCCTCCATGCATATCATTACACCACCTAAGACATCTTAGTGCATCTAAGCAAGTATAAGGCTAGGTTCTAACGTGTTCTTAGTTGTCTAAGGTGGTAAGAATTATTTAAAGGTTGTTCCTCCATGCATATTATTACACCACCTAAGACACCTTAGTGCATCTAAGGCGATATAAGACCATGTTCTAACGTGTTCTTAGTTGTCTAAGGTGGTAAGGACTATAATGTTACCGTCTATTATTGCACCACCTAAGACACCTTAGGGCATCTAAGCAAGTATTAGATCAGGTTCTAACATGTCTTAGTTGTCTAAGGTGGTAAGAAATGTTATTGCAATAGGAGTTGAAATAAATTAAAAGTCATACATAAACTCACTTACAAAACTCCGCTTACCGTGTTGCACGATATTTGTTGAGTTAAAATTTATGAGTAGCCCTTTAGGTGCTTTTAATAATTTCATGTAGGTTAAAATTTGCGCTTCGTGGATAGGAAGTATGCTTTCAACTGACTTTAGCTCCAATACCATACAGTTTTCAATAACTAAATCTGCCCGAAGAGAGGTGTCTAACACTACATCTTTATATGAAAGTAAAATTGAATGTTCTGCTTTAAAGCTTATACATTGCAGCTCCAATTCTCGCATTAAACATTTTTGATAAACACTTTCCAATAAACATGGTCCCAGTATTTTATGCACTTCTATACAGGCTCCTGTAACTTTGTATTCTAAATTGTCGAGAAAAGTTTTATTCATCATAAAAATCAAACTATTAGGTTAATAAATATTTAATGGGATGATTTTTTCTGATGACTAACTAAATATGTTGAGCCATCTAGGGAGTAAGACGCAATACTAATTTATCAATAATTCCTGATATTTCAACTGCATTTTGATAAACCATAAAGTGGGTTCCGTTTTCGATTACAAAATCGGGCTTTGCTGTTTTGCTGTATAATATTTTATCATTTGTACCGTGAATATGATAAATCCGTTCTGGTTTAATGTTATTTTTCCAGCCGAGTATACTGCCTATGGCCCATTTTAAAAAATAAGGGTCGGTATCCTTTATAATTTTGCTCAATAATATTTTCTCACTACCTGATCGGGTACCGAAATAGTAGTTTTGGGTAAGCTTATTAGAAGATTTTAAGATTTTGGCCGGAATCAGTTTCAATAAGCCTAATTTTCCAGCTAAACGGTAAAGCCGGGGCAATTGCTTGCTAAGCATTGTACTGGAAATGATAACTGTTGTGGTAGGCGCTAAAATTTTTGCAATTTCAACGGCAATCATTCCTCCAAAAGAAACACCTACTAAAGCAAAAGGTTGGCTGGTATCTATAATCCGGCTCAACCGTTGGGCGTAAGCTTCAAGTGTTTCATTTTTCTTAGGGTTTATCCAATCGATATGAATGATGTTTATCTTTTCGCTGAGCTTTAGCTTCGAAAAAATCCGCTTATCGGCACCTAAGCCGCTAATAAAATAAGTATTCATTATGCTGGCAAGTTCCAGTCAATTGGTTTCAGGTTATTTTGTACCAATAACTGGTTTGCTTTCGAAAAATGTTTTGATCCGAAAAAGCCATTATAAGCCGAAAAAGGCGAGGGGTGTGCTGCGGTAAGCACGTAGTGCTTTTTCTGATCAATTAACGCTGCTTTTTGCTGAGCATATCTGCCCCACAACAAAAAGACTAAATGCTCACGTTTTTGCGATAAGGCTTTTATAATTTCATCAGTAAAAATCTCCCAGCCCCGGTTTTGGTGCGATCCTGCTTCAGATGCGCGCACAGTCAAGGTTGCATTAAGGAGCAACACACCTTGTTCTGCCCAGTGTGTTAAATGGCCATGATTTGGCGCTTTAAATCCGGGTATGTCGGTTTCTAACTCCTTGTAAATGTTTTTTAATGAAGGCGGTACTGCAATGCCGCGCTGTACAGAAAAGGAAAGTCCGTGCGCCTGACCTACGCCATGATAAGGATCCTGACCCAGAATGACTACCTTTACCTCATCAAAAGGAGTTGTATTTAGCGCGTTAAATATATCTGCACCTTTCGGATAAACAGTAGCACCTCTCTGCTTTTCTTCCTGCAAAAAAGACTTCAGCTTAATCATGTAGTCTTTCTCAAATTCTTCTTCTAATACGGCTAACCATCCCGGTTCTAATGCTGCTGACATATTTTTGTGTAGGTAAAATGTGTAATGTAAAATGGTTCATGGTTAATAGTGAAGTTAAGCTATCAGCTATCAACCATTATCTAACAAACCTCAACTATGGTTTCTTTTGGTAAATCGCTAGTAAATCAGCTTCCAGTGTGGCTTTAGGCCCCTCAATAATTCGTCCTAGCTCTTTACCTTTTTTATCGTAAACAATAAAAGTTGGTACCCTTAAAATTTCTAAGCCGTCTAATATGCCGTTTTCTGCTTTTTTGTTGCCATCAACTGCTATAAATTCTACATTTTTTTGTTTAAAGTGTAAATCATCAAGCACTTTTAAGAAATTAGGCACATTTACTTTGCTATCACCACACCAGGTGCCGAAAACAATTTTAATCTTTTCGTTTTTGATTAGTTTTTTCAGTTCGATCATGGTTGCTGCATCTGGCACATAAGCTTTATATAGCGGATCGTACATTTCCTTAAACTCGGGGAAGGTAGTAACCCCTTCGCGGGTACAGGCATTGATCAGGATATCTTTATTGTGAACTGAATCGTGGATTTTTTTATTGACTTCTTGAGCAGAAACATTCATGGCAAGTATAATTAGTGTGATAGAAAGGATGATTTTCATAGTATTGAGCTGGTTTTTTAAGTCTTTGAAATTTTTAATGAAATTATTGTTTTAAAATCTAAATTCTGCCATTTAAACACGATATTTGCAAAAAAATAATTAGAATAGAATTTATGCCAAATATTATCAGATTAATTGCGGGGTTTGCTTTATTGGGAGGTGCAATAGCTTTATTTGTTTTCGGCTTCTGGCCTTGGGGCATTGTTGCCATTTTATTGGGAATAATTGTATTGGTAACTTATTTCTTTAATGAAAACATGCTTTTGGCACAATGGTTTTTAAGAAAAGATAATATGCCTAAAGCAAAACAGTTTTTAGATCGCATTACCAATTACGAAAGTCAGTTAATTAGAGTACAACATGGTTATTATAACTTACTAATCGGTTTAATTGAAAGCAGGACTGCACCAATGAAATCGGAAAAATATTTTAAAGCTGCATTAAGCTTAGGTATGCAAATGGATCATAACGTTGCCCTGGCTAAATTGAGTTTAGCAGGTATTGCAATGGCAAAACGCAATAAACGCGAAGCAACCATGTATCTGGCCGAAGCTAAAAAGGCAGATAAAAATAAATTACTGGCCGATCAGATTAAGCAGATGAAAGATCAGATGGGGATGATGGATAAGCAGCAGCAAGTTCGTTACCGCTAAAATTTTAAAGCTATTTCTTAACCGGAATGGCTTTTTTGTTTCAAGCAGGTTTTGTTTATTTAAAATTGCAGCCGATAATTTATTATTTTTATGGATACTAAACTTTTAAATATTCATGAAAAAAGTATCTTATTTACCCATGCTGACTTTTTTAGCCATTTTAGGTGCCTGTAATAATCCTAAAAACGGCGAAACCAGTAGCGAAAGCTTTTCGTCAGCCAATCCCTTTTTTAAGGCCAGCGAACTTCCCTTTCAGGCTCCGGCATTCGATAAAATTAAAAACGGTGATTTTAAGCCTGCGCTTGAAGAAGGAATGAAGCAGCAAATGGAAGAAATCCAAAAGATTGCTGATCAACCCGAAGCACCAAGTTTTGAAAATACCATTCTGGCGCTGGAGAAAAGCGGTCAGTTGCTGAGTCGTGTAAATATGGTTTTTACCTTGTTAACAGGTGCCAATACCAACCCCGAATTGCAAAAGGTTAAAGAGGAGGAAGCGCCTAAGTTAACCGCAAATACCGATGCCATTTACTTAAATACCAAACTTTTTAAACGAGTAGAAAGTCTATTTAAGCAGAAGGATCAACTTAAACTGGATGCCGAATCTTTGCGTTTATTGGAATATTATTACCAGAAATTTGAACTGGCTGGCGCGAAGTTATCAGATGCAGATAAAAACAAACTGAAAGAGCTGAATAAAGAAGAAGCTACCTTAAGCGCTAAGTTTACCGCACAGTTGCAGGCCGCAGGTAAAGGTTTAAAAAATACCACTCAGCAACCCGAACTGCAATCGATGACCGATCGCGCGAAAAGAGAAGAACTTTTTAATAAATCTTGGAACAGGGCAGAAAAAGGCGATGCAAATGATACCCGTAAAATCATTTCCAGGATAGCACAAATCCGTTCTACGTAGGCGGCCTTATTAGGTTTTAAAAACTATGCAGCCTGGAAATTGCAAAATCAGATGGCTAAGACACCAGAAGCGGTCGAAGATTTTTTTAGTAAGGTTATTCCGGCCGCTACTGCGAAAGCAAAAAGCGAAGCGGCAGATATACAAGCCGTAATCGATCAGCAAAAGGGCGGTTTTAAATTAGAACCCTGGGATTGGGATTTTTATGCCGAGCAGGTGCGTAAGGCAAAATACGATTTAGACGAAAATGAAGTTAAGCCTTATTTCGAATTAAATAAGGTACTCATTAATGGTGTGTTTTATGCGGCAAGCCAACTGTATGGTATTACCTTTAAAGAACGTAAAGATTTACCTGTTTATCAGGAAGATGTACGTGTGTTTGATGTGATGGACAAAGATGGTAAGCAGTTGGGCTTGTTTTACTGTGATTACTTCAAACGCGATAACAAGGATGGTGGTGCGTGGATGGATAACCTGGTACCTCAGTCTAAATTATTTGGCACCATTCCGGTAATTTACAATGTCTGCAATTTTACAAAACCTGAAGCCGGAAAGCCAGCCCTGATTAGTTTTGATGATGTGACTACTATGTTCCATGAATTTGGGCATGGTTTACATGGTTTATTCGCCAATCAGCAATATCCAAGCCTTTCAGGTACCAATGTCGCCCGCGATTATGTTGAATTCCCATCTCAGTTTAACGAGCACTGGGCTTCTGATCCGAAAATATTGAAAAACTATGCCCTTCACTATCAAACTGGTGTACAAATGCCGCAAGCATTATTAGATAAGATTAAAAAAGCAAGCTCGTTTAACCAGGGGTATATTTTTACAGAGGCTTTAGCAGCAGCTGATTTAGATATGCAATGGCATACACTTCCGGCTGGCTCGCCTTTACAGGATGTAGATCAGTTTGAAGCCGATGCTTTAAAGAAAACCAACCTCAATTTATCTTATGTTCCACCGCGTTACCGTTCGAGTTATTTTCTACACATCTGGAGTAATGGTTATGCAGCCGGTTATTACGCCTACAGCTGGACTTCAATGCTGGAGAACGATGCTTACTCGTGGTTTCAGGAAAACGGTGGTTTAACGAGGGCAAATGGTCAGCGGTTTCGTGATCTGATTTTATCTAAAGGAAATACCGAAGATTTGGGTAAAATGTTTTTCAATTTCAGGGGGCATAATCCTGATATTAAGCCTATGCTTAAAAAACGTGGGTTGTTGTAAAACTGATTTTTAATTCATGTTCAGGGAGGTCAGGTTTTTAAAAACCTGACTTCCCTAAATTCCATCTCTCCCGATAAAACGCTCTTTACCCAAAAGAAACTGAATAGCCTTCTTAACATTCCGGTCTATCGATTCTTCCGTTTTTAAATGATTGATGTACCTGATAATTTCAAGTTGCAGATAAGGAGCTTGCTGCTCGAAAATGGCCTTAGCTGCAGCATTTTCTGTCAAAGCCTGTAAAAGCATAGGGTGTGCAGTAATGGTGCGTTCTTCGGCATCAAATTCGATTTCAAAAAGCGCTTCAGCTCCAACTTCTTTTCCTGCGGCTTTACGCATAGGTGTGTTAAGGTATAAACGCCAGGCACCGGCATATTTAACGAGTGTTTGTTTAAACTCATGCCCGTCTATTTTCATCCGTACCGGAATTTTTCCCTTTTCTTTTCCTGCTTGTTCAAAGAGGTAGCTTAAATATGCTTCAGGTACAAATACAAAAGGGTTTATACCAATAATATCAATTTTAGCTTTAAAGGGATTGGGCCTCGTTTTACTCATATTATACAATAAATTAAAGTTAATGCTTTCTGTTCGATGGTACAAATTGGATATGCTCACTTTGAGATTGTTAAAACCAAAGTGCTTTGTTTCTTGTACTTTAAATAAAACCTACATTATGGCAACATCACAAGAAGGAAGTACAAACCGTACCCAGGAGGAAGAAAATATTAAAGATTTAAGTGGAAAAGGCGCTGTTGAAAAGCTACGTGAGCTGGCAGAGAAAGCCGAAAGTTGTTTCTTTTGCACCAATATTAAAACAGGCGTGCCTTTATCTGTAAGGCCAATGGCCATTCAGCAGGTAGATGATGATGGCAATATCTGGTTTATGAGTATGAAAGACAGTCATAAAAATGAAGAGCTGGCTACCGATCCATTTACGCATTTGTTTTTTCAGGCCAGTGAACATTCAGGCTTTGTAAATATATATGGTATTTCCGAAATCAGCCGCGATCAGGCAAAAATTGATGAGCTGTGGAGCCCGTTGATCAAAACCTGGTTTCAGGGAGGAAAAGACGACCCAAATATTACCTTAATCAAGGTAATTCCATCTGAAGGATATTATTGGGATACAAAACATGGAACAGCTGTTGCTTTCTTAAAAATGGCAGCATCTGTAATTACAGGAAAAACCATGGATGACTCGGTAGAGGGGAGCCTGGAGATTGATTAGCTAGTAAATATTATAGTGGGTTAACTGCCAACTGAATATTGTTGACTGTTAACCTTTATTTATCCCCTAAATAATCAAAACCTTCAAATTCTTCTCTTTGGGCTCTTTTGCTTAAGATATCATCCTCTTCGGCTTGCACTCTTGAGAAGAACAAAGCTTCGGCCTGGATTCTTTTAATTAATTGACGTACTAAGGTCAAATCAAAAGCTTCTTTGCTTAATTTGATGCAATATTCTCTTTCGTTAATTTCTAAACTTGAAGTATTCATAACAATCTTTTTTATTTATCGATTGCTGTAAATATAGAAAAGGCTTGCTAAACAATTGTTAGCAAGCCTTTTAAGTTTATGTTATGTTTTTGTTAAAATCTGACCGGTGTTTTGCCGCTACATTAACAAATTTACTATTTATGCGATAAGAATAAACCATTATCGGTTTTGGCTACTTTTAATATGCCTTTACCGGTTAAGCCTTTTAAAGTAGTATCCCATTTTTTATTGCTCCAGTCGGTTAATTTTGCTTTTACATCGGTTAAAAGGTGTTGTTCGTTTTCCTTTACCAATGCATACAATTCACTTTCTTCGGCAGTCATTTCGATTTTCTTTTTCTCCGGGCGCATCTGCGGGAAGAAAAGAACTTCCTGGATGGTCGATTGATCAGTCATCAACATCACTAATCTATCAATACCAATACCTAATCCAGAAGTAGGAGGCATACCATATTCTAATGCACGAACGAAATCATCATCCATCGCCATTGCTTCATCATCGCCTCTGGCCGCTAATTTCAATTGCTCTTCAAAACGTTCTTTCTGGTCAATCGGATCATTTAACTCTGAGTAAGCGTTGCCAATTTCTTTACCCATTACAAAAAGTTCGAAGCGCTCAACCAAACCTTCTTTGCTGCGGTGTTTCTTCGCTAAAGGTGTCATTTCGATAGGGTAGTCGGTAATGTAGGTAGGCTGAATTAAGTTAGCTTCCACTTTCTCACTGAATAGTTCATCTACCAGTTTACCACGACCCATGCTGTCATCAATCTCGATGCCCAAATCTTTACAGGTTTGCGCCAATTGTGCTTCAGTCATTTCTGAAACATCGATACCGGTATATTTTTGAATAGATTCGTACATGGTTAACTTCTCGTACGGACCAGCAAAATCAATTTCATGTCCACCAACTTTAACAACAGGTGAACCGTGTATGGCCACTGCAATTTTCTCTAAACACTCTTCCACCATGCCCATCATCCAAACGTAGTCTTTGTAGGCTACATAGATTTCCATTGAGGTAAACTCAGGGTTGTGGGTTCTGTCCATTCCTTCATTACGGAACATTTTACCGAACTCATAAACGCCATCAAAACCAGCAACAATTAGCCTTTTCAGGTAAAGCTCGTTGGCAATACGCAAAAATAATGGCATATCTAAAGTGTTGTGGTGTGTAGCAAACGGACGGGCCGCAGCACCACCATGTACCGCCTGTAAAATTGGCGTTTCTACCTCCATCCAGCCCTGGCCGTCGAAATAATTACGCATGGTGTTGATTACTTTAGAACGGTTAATAAAGATCTGTTTGTAATCAGGATTTACCGTTAAATCTACATAACGCATGCGATAACGTAATTCAGGATCGGTAAAACCATCGTAGATATTACCATCATCATCACGTTTCACTACAGGAAGTGGTTTTAATGATTTTGATAATACTGTTAGTGAGGTAACATGTACCGAAATTTCACCGGTTTGCGTGGTAAATACATAACCTTTTACACCAACATAATCTCCAAGATCCAGTAATTTTTTGAAAACCGTGTTGTATAAAGTTTTATCTTCATCAGGACACAAATCATCACGCTTCAGGTAAAGTTGTACTCTACCGGTAGAGTCCTGCAATTCAGCAAAAGATGCATTACCCATAATACGACGGGTCATGATACGTCCGGCAATGCTGATATTCTTGTAAGCAGTTTTATCTCTTTCGTAATTTTCGTTAATATCTGCAGCGTAGGCATTAATTTCATAAGCCTCGGCAGGGTATGGGTTGATGCCCAATTCGCGAAGTTGTTTTAGCGAGTCACGTCTTTGTATTTCCTGTTCTGATAATCCTATACTCATTTCGGGTATTTTTTGCAAAAGTAATGAATTACTTCGTCATTGTGAGGAACGAAGCAATCATAAAGCAATAGAAATTGATTTTTTTAATTCACGATGATGGTTCTGCCAATCTTGTTTTACCTAAGATTCTGCTTCTACATCTTCTTCATACATTTCGTTAATCGCTTCCGCATATTTCTTTTCTACAATGCGGCGTTTAACTTTCATGGTTGGCGTAATTTCTCCTTCGTCGATATTGAAAGGATTACGTTTGATCTTAAAATTTTTAATGCGTTCGAATTTAGCCAGTTCGTTTGAGATTTTTTTGATATCCTGCTCCATCCATTCTATAATTTCAGGGTTGCGGATAAACGGATCGGCCTCTTCAAAAAATGAAGGCTTCAGTTTAAAGGTTTCTTCTAAAGTTTCGCGGTTTGGAATAATGATAGCGGTAATAAATTCACGCTTATCGCCAATTAAAAATAACTGGTCAATTTTTGGACTTTTTAAGTAAATGTTTTCAACCGGGGTAGGGTAAACATTTTTGCCATAAGCATTTACGATCATATTTTTCAAACGATCGGTAATTTGCAGGTTACCCTTGTAAAAACGGCCAATATCACCCGTGTGGAACCACATATCTTTATCAATAGCTTCGGCGGTTTCTGCAGGCTTGTTGAAATAACCTTTCATTACACAATGGCCTCGTACAATTACTTCGCCTTCTGCACATTCAAATTCTTCGTTAAAAGTATTGTGGGTTTGGATGCTGATCATTTCTTTGCTCTCCACATCCTGTATAGCCACTTCAATACCAGGGATAATCCGCCCGACAGTACCATAAACCTGTCTGTGGTATTCGGTAACCGACATTACCGGAGAGGTTTCGGTTAAGCCAAAACCCTCTAATATTTTAATGCCCAGATCGCCAAAAAACTCGCCCACATTTTTAGGCAAAGCAGCGCCACCCGAAATCATAAACTTTAAACGACCACCGGTTTTTTCTTTAATCTTACTGAATACCAGTTTCTCGGCAATTCCTTTTTTTGCCGATAGGATCATTCCCGGATTTTTACCGGCTTCCTTAGCTACTCGGTATTTATTTCCCGTTTCTAACGCCCAGGTAAATATTTTGGCTTTGGTGCCTCCACCGGCAGTGCCCGATTTAATGGCTTTATCGTGGATGCGTTCCAGTAAACGCGGCACGCAACTCATAACGGTAGGGCGTACTTCGCCCATGTTTTTGGCCAATAGCTCCAAACTTTGGGCAAATGCAATTTTACAACCCTGTGCGCAACATACGTGGTAGGTAGCTGTACGTTCGAATACGTGCGATAGCGGTAAGAAAGACAGGAAAGTTTCAGTCTGATCTATTACCGGAATCTGCTGCAAACATACCTCTACGTTTTTAACAAAATTATAGTGGGTAAGCATTACGCCTTTAGGTGTTCCTGTGGTGCCGGAGGTATAAATCAGTGAAGAAACATCCTGCGGTAAAACCTGGTTTCTGCATTGATCTATTTCGGCCTTTTCTGCAGCTGTAATCTGGTGTTTAAGTGCCAGGATATCAGAAAAAGCAATTACTTCAACATGAACATCGGCCGGAACCGTTACTTTTTCGAAATCTTTAAAAGCCGGAATAATGTATTTTAATTCTTTACAGTTGGCGGCTACCTTTAATACTTTGCGATAAAGGAAATTGTTCCCTACCAGGATGGCTTTAATGCCCGAATCATTAATAATATAGGCTACTTCCTGTTCAGACAGCGTAGGGTAAATAGACACGTTAACCACACCAATTTGCTGGATACCCTGATCGTAATATACATATTCGGGAGAGTTTTCGATCATTAAGCCCAAACGGTCGCCTTTTTTGATTCCCTTTTCTAAAAAGAATGCAGAAACGGCATCAGCTCTTTTAAGGGTGTCCTCATAAGAAATTTCGAGCCACTCATTACTTTGTTTATGGATCAGGAAAGTTTCTTCGGGTTTATGTATATTTTTTACAACATTCCTTAAAAGGGTAGGAACGGTTGAAAATTCGTTAATTAGTGGCATGCTCGTAATTTGGTGTGTTCGTTATTTTAACAATTATAACGCTTTTTGGTTTAAAAATACAATTTGATGTGCGCTCAGGGAGGTTTCACTTTTTGGTTGGACTGATCTTAAGTTATTTTCTGCATATTAAACAGGAAAGAAACGCAGGTTAAAGCAACTTTACATCATTGCCAATTCTTTATATATAACATAATTTAAGGAGATGGGAGGTATTGTATGATGGCTTGGTTAGGCAGTGAATATGTTGTTACATGAAATCTGCTAAATCTGCGGGAAACCAATGCTAATGGTCTGAAAAAATAAAATCCATAAACGCAAAAAAGGTTCCATAGCCATGAAACCTTTTTGTAAAATATTTTAATTCGCTTAAACGGAGAAACTCTCGCCACAGCCGCAGGTACGGCTTGCATTTGGATTTACGAAGTTGAAACCTTTTCCGTTCAAACCATCAGTAAAATCCAGTTCAGTTCCGGCCAGGTAAAGAAACGATTTCATATCTAATGCAATCTTAATTCCTTTATCTTCAAAAAACTGATCGCCTTTTTGTTCTTCGTTATCGAAATCTAAATTGTATGATAAACCAGAACAACCACCACCTTTTACAGAAACGCGTAAAAAGTAATCAGAACCCATTGCAGAATCCTGCATTAAGTGATCAATTTTATCTTTTGCCTTATCGGTTATTGTGATCATGGTATTGAGTATTTTAGTATCAAGTATCAAGTATCTAGTATCAAGTAGCATGAGATTATCAAGCCGAAATTTAAATCTTGATAATTGATTCTCTAATACTTGCTACTAGATTAGTGGTGTGATTTTTCTAAAGCAATTGCTTCTAAACCATTTTTAACGCGGTAATCGTTAATAGCCGATTTAATTGCATCTTCTGCCAATACTGAACAGTGAATTTTAACAGGTGGTAAAGCCAGTTCTTCCACAATATCCATATTATCGATCGCTAATGCTTCGTCAATTGTTTTTCCTTTTAACCATTCGGTTGCTAAAGATGAAGAAGCAATAGCCGAACCACAACCAAATGTTTTAAATTTAGCATCGGTAATTACATTATCTTCTCCAACTTCTATTTGTAAACGCATTACGTCGCCGCACTCTGGTGCACCAACTAACCCAGTGCCTACAAATTTACTGTCTTTATTTAAAGTACCTACATTACGTGGGTTATTGTAATGATCAATTACTTTTTCTGAATATGCCATGTTTTTATTTTTTAATCTCCTTACGGAGCAAATTTTAAATAGTTATCAATTTTCAGTTATCAATTATCAGTTAGCGTACTCAAAACTGCAAACTGCCAACTCCAAACCGTTCTTAGTGTTCTGCCCACTCAATTTTACTCAAGTCAATACCTTCTTTAAACATTTCCCAAAGCGGAGAAAGTTCTCTTAAGTGATTAACTGCTTTTTCGGTTACGGCAATCGCCTGGTCAATTTCTGCTTCAGTGGTAAATCTTCCTAAACCAAAACGGATAGATGAGTGAGCCAAATCATCAGATAAACCTAAGCTTTTTAAAACGTATGATGGTTCTAAAGAGGCAGAAGTACAAGCCGAACCCGAAGATACTGCTAAATCACTCATGGCCATCATTAAACCTTCACCTTCAACATATTTGAATGAAATGTTGGCTACGTGTGGTAAACGGTGTTGTGTATTACCATTAACATAACTTTCTTCCATTTTGTTTAAAGTCGATTCTAACTTATCACGTAAAGCTGACAAACGAACGGTTTCGCTTTCCATCTCTAAACGGCAAAGTTCGCAGGCTTTACCTAAACCAACAATACCCGGAACGTTTAAGGTACCTGAGCGCATGCCACGTTCGTGACCACCGCCATCCATTTGTGCAGTAACTTTAACCCTTGGACCTTTACGGCGTACATAAAGTGCACCAACACCTTTTGGTCCGTACATTTTGTGTGCCGAGAAAGCCATTAAATCAATACCGTCAGCATTTACATCAACCGGAATTTTACCAACTGCCTGCGTAGCATCAGTCATAAATAAAGCGCCGTGTTTGTGTGCAATAGCCGAAATTTCTTTAACGGGTTGGATTACGCCGATTTCGTTGTTACCATACATAATCGAAACTAAAATCGTTTCTGGTGTCATGGTAGCTTCTAATTCAGCTAAATCAATTAAACCATCTTCTTTAACACCTAAATAAGTAACACGTGCACCATTTTTTTCTAAGTGCTTGCAGGTATCTAAAACTGCTTTATGCTCAGTAACCGCAGTAATAATGTGGTTACCTTTTTCTTTGTACATTTCAAATACACCTTTAATGGCCAGGTTATCGGCCTCGGTAGCACCTGATGTAAAAATAATTTCTTTTTCAGTACAGCCGATTAATTTGGCTACCTGTTCACGAGCATAATCTACACCCTCTTCAGCCACCCAGCCAAACGCGTGATTGCGGCTCGCGGCATTCCCAAATTTCTCAGTAAAGTAAGGTAGCATTGCTTCCAACACTCTCGGATCTAACGGTGTTGTTGCATTATTATCTAAATATATCGGCTGTTTCATCTTTATTCTGTTGATTATTGATACAAAGATACAAAAAAAGTTTGCTAACAATTATAAATAATAGCTATGAGGTTATAGAGAAAACCTGCATTTTTACATTTAACCAACCTTTTAAAACGATGAATAAGATAGAACATATCGGAATTGCCGTAAATAGTTTAAATAAGTCGGTTCCGCTTTACGAGCTTTTACTCAACACTTCGTGCTATAAAACCGAATTGGTAGCTTCGGAGCAGGTGAACACAGCGTTTTTTAAAACCGGCGAGAACAAGGTTGAGCTGCTGGAGGCTACCGATGAAGATAGTGCCATTGCCCGCTTTCTGGAAAAAAAAGGAGAGGGGATTCATCATATTGCCTTTGCTGTTGATGATATTCTGGCCGAAATGGAGCGCTTAAAAGCCAATGGTTTTGTGTTGTTAAACGAAACACCCAAAAAAGGCGCAGATAATAAAATGGTGTGCTTTGTTCATCCAAAACAAACAAACGGCGTTTTAATAGAGCTTTGCCAGGAAATTAAATGGGTATGATGGGAGGTAAGATGAAAGGATGTAAAAGGGAAGAGGTTGGGGTGAAATGTCTTTGAAAACGAACGGTTCTGTATTTCATAGCATCTGCAGCCCTGCTGTACATTATATGCCGATGAAAAATCGGCATGCCATTTCCATCAGGTTTATTTAACTTTGTATGGTGGTTCTTGGCTTAAAAAGTGTTTTTAATAAAATGAAGAAAATCGATTTATATAAGGGGTACGAGGGATATTCAGAAATTGTTTTATATGAGCAGGCTGTCAATAAAAAAAATGAAATAACCATTTTTGAAGTTCACTTACTCGAGTTTCATTTTGACGAAATTTTATCATTGATCCCATTAGGTCAATACCACGAACAGAGTGTAATGTATAATTATTTTAGAGCTGAAGGTTGGCATAATGATAGATGGGAATGTAAACGGATTCAGGAGTTTTATACTCAACTATGTCAAATTAATATTTCGCTGGAGTCATCTTATATTGATGCTTATAGTGCTTTAAAAGAGATCTGCAGATCTACCCTTGATAATGGACGCAGACTTTTTATAGCGTCACAATAAAACTAATTTTACTATTTGATGCAAAATGTTTCGCCTTTAACCAAAATCATCAGCAAAGATTTCGATATCGCCGAAAACCTGTCCGAAAATCAACTTCGGGAGGTGATGGTCGATGCATTTGCCTATCTGATTGATAACGATTTTCCGAAGTTGATTCAGATTTTGTATAAGGCCGATGTAGATCAGTATAAGTTAAAAGAATTGCTCGAAACGGCTGAGGGCTCAAGCTCGGCCGAGGTAATTGCCGATGCTTATATCGCCCGGCAAAAAGCAAAGATCGAAACCTGGCAAAAATATAGTCCCAAAAAAGATTAGTTTAAAGTGCTGTATTTGGCTTTTTTGCCATCATTTTTAGTTTATAATTGTAGCGAAATACCTTATTAATTAAAATTCTTGAATTAGGCTTGTAAATCAAAAATAAAATTAGGATATTTGCATCCTCTAAAATAGAGGTAGAAAGACTAATAGGAAATGTCATAAGCGTTGTTGCCAGCAAATTGCAAAAATGTTCTTGATGCTTTCACACAGATAACTAAAAATAATATTCAAATGAAAAAAGATTTGCACCCAACAAGCTACAGACCAGTTGTTTTTAAAGATATGTCTAACGAATATGCTTTCTTAACAAAATCTTGCGTAGACACTAAAGAAACTATTAAATGGGAAGATGGTAACGAGTATCCATTATATAAATTAGAGATTTCTCACACTTCACACCCTTTTTATACTGGTAAAATGAAATTGGTTGATACTGCAGGACGTATCGATAAATTCAAAAACCGTTACGCTAAGAAATAATTTTAGCTACAAAAAGCATTTTTTAAAGTCCCTTTGCCAAAAGCATCGGGACTTTTTTTATTTTTGTTGCTTATGACAATCAATCTTTTTGATGATGCCAGCTGGATGTCCCTTCGTCCGCTTACGTTTACCAGGCCTGTGGCCAATTTGCGCATTGGTATTTTAACCATTGCAGAAAAGTGGGCGAAATACTTAAAAGCCGATTTTGGCTTTCAGACCCAGGATTACCTCTCTGTAAAATTTGCTCCGAAATCTAACGCCAGTTTATTTATAAATGGTTCGGTATGCCCCGATGAAGATTTGCTCAACGCGGTTACCGCACTTAAAGTCGGTGAAGTGTTGTTGGCGGGTGATGTTGTTCTGGCCTTTAATAATGGTGAAGTTTTAACCTATAAAGAGGCTCGAAAACAGTTGAAACCAGTTGATTACAGTTTAAATTTCAGCAAGATTAGCTATCCGGAGCACATTTTTGGTAACAATCCGGCTGAGATCAGGAAAGATTTTAAATTGTTAACCGAAGGACGAACCTCTGCAGACATTAGTAGTACCAACCAATTATTGGGCAATGATATTTTTCTGGAAGAAGGTGCTAAGGTAGAGTGTAGTGTACTCAATAGTGGTTACGGTCCCATTTATATCGGCAAAAATGCCGAGGTTTGGGAAGGCTCGTTAATAAGAGGCTCCTTTGCCTTATGCGAAAATTCTTCCATAAAAATGGGGGCTAAAATATATTCGGGTACTACCATTGGTCCAAACAGCCGGGCCGGAGGTGAAATTAACAACTCAGTAATTTGGGGTAACTCAGCTAAAGGTCACGAAGGTTATTTGGGTAATTCGGTAATGGGCGAGTGGTGCAACATTGGTGCCGATACCAACAACTCGAATTTAAAAAACAACTATGCAGAAGTAAAGCTTTACGATTACGAAAGCGAAAAACTGCGCAATACCAATTTGCAATTTTGCGGCTTAATTATGGCCGATCATGCCAAAAGTGGTATCAATACCATGTTTAATACCGGTAGCGTAGTAGGTGTTGGAGCCAATGTTTTTGGCGCCGGTTTCCCGCCGCATCATATAGCCGATTTTGCCTGGGGTGGTGCTGCTGGTTTCGATACTTATAAACTGCATAAAATGTTCGAAACAATTGAAAAGGTGTTTGCAAGAAAAGATGTGGCCTTTAACGAGGTTGAAAAAAACATCCTGACTAAAGTATTTGAATTAACCGAATCGTATAGGCGATTTTAATATAAAAACCTGATCTTGAAAAAGATCAACCAATCCTTAAATAATACAAAATGAGAAAAAAGATTGTTGCCGGTAACTGGAAAATGAACTTAGATTATAACGAAGGCGTTTCGTTGTTCAGTGAAATCGTAAATATGGTTAGAGATGAGCGCAAAGGCGATCAGTTAGCGATTATTTGCTCGCCATTTATCCATTTAAACAGCCTGGCAAAATTGGGTGGTAACGATGTTAAAATTGGTGCTCAGAATATCAGCGATAAAGAAAGCGGTGCTTACACTGGCGAAACTTCTGCTAAAATGGTAAAATCTGTTGGTGCAGAATATGTTATTTTAGGTCACTCAGAGCGCAGACAATATTTTGCAGAAAGCGATGCTTTATTGGGAGAAAAAACTAAAATAGCTTTAGCCAATGGCTTAACCCCAATTTTTTGTATTGGCGAAACTTTAGACGAGCGTAACAACGGCAGTTATTACGAAGTGTTAAAGAAGCAACTGGTAGACGGTATTTTTGGTTTAACCGAAGAAGATTTTAAGAAAATTGTAATTGCCTATGAGCCGGTTTGGGCTATTGGTACAGGTTTAACCGCTTCACCAGAGCAAGCTCAGGATATTCATGCTTTCATCCGTAGCGAAATTCAGGCAAAATATGGCTTCAACACCGCTGATGATACAACCATTTTATATGGCGGTAGCTGTAACCCGGGTAATGCGGCAAGTTTATTCGCACAACCTGATATTGATGGTGGCCTGATTGGTGGTGCATCATTAAAATCGCGCGATTTTACAGATATTATTAAAGCATTAAACAGCTAATGCAATACACAAAAGCAATATTTACATTTCAGGGTATCGAAGACTATCAGCAGGATTTGCTTATTAGCGATCTGGCAGATTTAGGCTTCGATACTTTCGAAGACAGTGAGGGTGGTTTTACGGCATTCGTAATAAAAGATAATTTTAACGAGCAGGAGTTGAAAGATCTGCTGGCTAATTACAGTGATGAGTTTGCAACAGATTATACTTTGGAAGATGTTGCCGATGAAAACTGGAATGCCGAATGGGAGAAAAATTTCAGTCCGCTGGTAATTGATGATGTATGTTACGTGAGGGCAACCTTTCATGAACCACAACCATCGTATCCTTACGAAATTGTAATCGACCCGAAAATGTCATTCGGTACAGGTCACCACCAAACCACCACCATGGTGATGCAGTATATCTTGGCAGCTGATGTAAAAGATAAAGCCATTTTGGATATGGGCTGTGGTACGGCTATTCTGGCTATTCTGGCTGCTAAATTAGGTGCTAAAAGCCTGGTTGCAATCGATTACGATGATATTTGTTATCAGAGTACCATCGAAAATGCGGCGCTTAATGGTGTCGATAATTTAACCGCACTTTGTGGTAGTAAAGAGGTGATTCCGGATGAAGCTTATGATATTATTTTTGCCAACATTAACCGGAATATTCTTTTAGATCAGATTCATCGCTATGCGGAAGTATTAAAGCCAGGCGGAAAGATTTTCTTCAGTGGTTTTTACCTCGACCCCGATTTAAGCATGATTACTGCCGAATGTGCTAAATACGGCATTAAATATATCGACCATAAACAAAATGGCGAATGGGTTGCGGCTCAGTTTGAGAAAAGGTAGAAGGCGGAAGGTTGAGGGTTTAAGGTAGAAGGCTTAGGGTTTAAGGTAGAAGGCAAAAAGGATAGAGAAATCAGATGCTTATTCTCCTGTCTCAAATCTCATATCTCAAATCTCATATCTAACTTCTCAAATCTAAAATATTAAAAATATGCGTATACATTTTATTGCGATAGGCGGAAGTGCGATGCACAATCTTGCCATTGCCCTGCATAAAAAAGGTTATCAGATTACCGGGTCGGATGATGTAATTTTCGAACCCGCAAAATCGCGTTTGGATAAATACGGTTTACTGCCCGCTGAAATGGGTTGGGATGAAAACCGCATTACCAACGATCTTGATGCTGTTATTCTGGGTATGCATGCCCGGATTGATAATCCTGAGTTGTTAAAAGCACAGGCGCTTGGAGTTAAAATTTATTCTTACCCTGAATATATTTACGAACAAAGCAAAAATAAGCTACGTGTAGTTATTGGCGGTAGTCATGGTAAAACAACCATTACCAGTATGATTTTGCATGTGCTGAACTACTATAACCGAGATTTCGATTATCTGGTTGGTGCACAACTTGCCGGTTTTGAAACCATGGTAAAAGTAACGGAAGAGGCACCGGTTATGATTATTGAAGGAGATGAGTATTTATCTTCACCAATTGACAGAAGGCCTAAATTTCACTTGTATAAAGCCAATGTGGCCGTAATTAGCGGTATTGCCTGGGATCATATCAATGTTTTTCCAACTTATGCCGATTATACAGCCCAGTTTGATAAATTTATTGATACCATTGAAGAAAACGGCACGCTAATTTATTGCGAAGCAGATGCTGATTTAAATGAGATTGTAAGCCTTTCAAAAGCTAAGGTGAATAAAATTGGTTATGCTATACCAGCCCACGAAATTAAAGTCGGTATTACCTATCTGCTTCCTGAACATACCGCTTTGAAAGTTTTTGGCGATCATAATTTAATGAACCTGAATGCTGCCAAACTGGTATGTGCACAACTGGAAATCGACGAAACTGCATTTAATACGGCTATTGCTTCTTTTACCGGTGCAGCCAAACGTTTAGAAGTGATTTCGGCCGATGCTTCGACCAATGTATACAAAGATTTTGCACATTCACCCTCGAAATTAAAAGCTACAATTGATGCAGTTAAAACACAGTTTACTAATCGTAAACTGGTGGCTTGTATTGAATTGCATACTTTTAGCAGTTTGAATAAAGATTTCTTAAAAGAATATGCAGGTGCTATGGATAAAGCCGATGATGCCATTGTATTTATCGATATTAAATCTTTTGAGCAGAAGCGGATGGAGCCATTCTCAGAAGACGATGTGCAAAATGCTTTCCAGAATCCAAAACTGAAATTTTTTAACGATGCTTCAAAGCTGAAGTCATATTTACTGAGCTTACATTATGCTGATACCAATTTGCTGATGATGAGTTCGGGTAATTACGCGGGTTTTGATTTGCCAGAGCTGGCAGCTGCTTTAGAGAAATAGATTTGAGGCCTGAGATTTGAGACAGAAGATAACTCCGTCTCAAATCTCACGTCTCATATCTCACATCTTATATCTCAAATCTCAAAGACATGAAAAGCATAGGAGATCAAATTAAGCAATGCAGACTGGCTTTAAATTTAAGTCAGGCCGATGCAGCTAAAAAACTGAATATCTCTACCCCGGCTTTTTGTAAAATCGAAACCGGTCAAACCGATCTGAACATTTCCCGTTTACAACAAATTTCGAAAGTTTTCAAAGTTCCCATTACCCAGTTACTTGGACTATCGGCTGCGCCTGATTCATCTGAAGAGCTCGCTATGCTGAAAAAAGAGCTGATGGAGAAAGACGAAGAAATTAATAAGCTCCGTAAAAAGGTAATCGACCTGTACGATAAGCTGGGTATGTAAATTGTGTTTATTTCGACTATTTGTCATTGTAGAATTATTATTTCGAATAAAATTCATTTTTAATTAAATTGTTGTGATTTTTATTCTAAATATTTATAGTTTTATACTATGGTAACGGAAAACAATTTTAGCCTCGATCATATCGATCTGGCTATTCTCAGATTAATGCAGGATAATGCCCGTATTTCGAATGTCGATTTAGCCAAAGCACTTGAGCTGGTTCCATCGGCTGTGCTGGAGCGGGTAAAAAAACTCGAAAAGAAAAATATAATCACCGGTTACAATGCTAAGGTGAATCCGCTTGCTGTCGACTTGAAATTACTGGCTTTTATCTCTATGAAATCGTCGCAGAGTTTTAGCTGCAATGATACTGCAAGCGAGCTGGCGAAAATTCCGGATGTGCAGGAAGTGCACGTTATCGCCGGCGATGATTGTTTCCTGGTAAAGGTGCGAACGGCCGATTCGGCTTCGTTGATGGCTTTGTTACGCGATGAGTTTAGTAAGGTGCCCAATATCCTTTCCGTTAAAACCACCATCGTATTAGAAACGGTAAAAGAGCAACAAAAACTGGTAATCCCCGAAAAATAAAGTTATGACAGATTTAAACAAAAAAGCATCGCCGGTTATGGTTTACCTGGCCTTCGCCATCGTATATATAGTTTGGGGTTCTACCTACTTTTTTATCCAGAAGGCGCTGGCTGGTTTTCCACCTTTTGCTTTGGGTGTAATCAGGTTTTTTATTGCCGGAGTTTTAATGCTGAGCTGGTGCAAATATAAGGGAGAGGATATTTTTAACCTCAAAACCATTAAAATTGCAACGGTAAGTGGTATTTTAATGCTGGGGCTTGGCAATGGTATCGTAATTTGGGTAGAGCAGTTTATTCCAAGTGGTTTGGTAGCCATTATGGTGGCTTCGGCGGCGATCTGGTTTGTTATTCTCGATAAATCACACTGGAAAGAAAATTTAAGCAATAAATACATCGTGTCTGGCTTGATTATTGGCTTTTTGGGCGTGGTATTGTTGTTTGGTAACCAGCTTTTGCAGGCGCTGGATCAGCCTCAAAGTAAATTGCAGGTTATCGGTATAGTGTTGCTGGTTTTCGGACCTGTTGCCTGGGCCGGAGGATCGCTTTATTCCAAATATCACCCAACCACCGGTAGTTCGGTTTCGGTAAATACAGGCTGGCAAATGTTAATGGCCAGTATTGCTTTTTTACCTGGCAGTTTGATTAAAGCTGAATTTAAAACGCTTGATTGGGGGAGTATTCCACTCGATGCATGGTTATCTGTCGTTTATCTTATTTTGTTTGGCTCTATAGCCGCTTTTAGTGCGTACGTATGGCTTTTAAAGGTACGTCCGGCTACGCAAGTCAGCACTTATGCTTACGTTAATCCTGTAGTGGCTGTTTTGTTGAGTTTAACTTTTACAAACGAGGTAATTGGTGTAACACAGGTGATTGGCCTGGCTATTATTTTAGGTAGTGTGCTGTTGATTAATCTGCCTAAGTATAAAAGTGCTTAGGTTGCTTAAATTGTAATCCTCTTTTTAATGGCGATAAAATCGCCAATCTCATCCATCCTCGTTGTTCCAAAGGAATCACTTTGTGACAAACGAGGACAATGGAAAATAAAAATGGTTCGTGGTGGCACGAACCATTTTTGGTATCTAAAATACTTTGCGCATAGTCAGGTGCTTCTTACCAAAGGTTGCGCCTGTAGCTTTGTGAATGGCAATCATTTGTTCGTTGAAATCACCAACCCAGCTTAATTCGAGTTCTTTATATTGATTTTTCGGTAATACATACTCGCCCAGGCGGATAAAAAGAACCGATTCGAGTCCATGTTTCTGGTATTTTGGCTTGGTGCCCATCACAATGGCGCGCATGCGGGTTACACCCACCCAGCGCCTGTAAGCAAATTTTAATTTCTGTAATAAGCCCAGTTTCCCGTCAAAGCCTTTAATCATTTGGTTAGCATCGGGGATCAGTACCACAAAAGAAGCTGGTTCGCCGTTAAAATAGGCAAACTGGATTAAGTGCTCATCCATAATAGGTTCCATGCTTTTAAAGCTTTCCTGAAGCGTTTCTTTTTTGATGGGCACAAAATTTTCGAAATCCTGCCAGCCATCGTTGTAAATTTCCATTAAATCGTTGATGTACTTGTCTGAGTTGGCTTTGCTGAAATATTCGAAGGTATAGCCAGGTTTATTTCGTACCCAGTTGGCAATTTTGGTAAAACGCTCAGGGAAGGGGATGGTAAGGTTAATGTGATTGGTTAACTGTTCATACTCCGTAACAAAGCCATATTTGTCGAAAAATTTCTGATAGTATGGGAAATTGTAGTTCATACCAAAAGAGGGAGGTGTGAAGCCATCAACCAACAGGCCCCAAAAACTATCGTTCTCACCGAAATTAATCGGACCGTCCATAGCTTTCATGCCATTTTCGGCTAACCAGTTTTTAGCAGTATCAAATAACAGGAAAGCAGCTTTTTCATTATCGATACATTCAAAAAATCCCATGCCCCCCGTAGGTTGCTCATATTGGTAAGCCTTTTTTTCGTTAATAAACGCGGCAACACGGCCAATTAACTTTCCGGCATCATCTTTTAAAACCCAGCGTGTACATTTTCCGTGGCTGAAAAAAGTATTTTTATCAGGGTTAAATACATTTTCTACCTCACTATCCAGCGGACAGATCCAGTTTTTATCGTTTTTATAAAGTAATTTAGGCGTATTGAGAAAGTCTTTTTTTAAAGATGGGCTGCTTACTGGTATGATTTGCATGAAAAGATTTTAAAATTAAAAAAGCATCCAACCAAGCGGTAGGATGCTTTTCAAATATATGTTTTTTAAATATTAATAATCGTCGTCGTCGTCATCGAAATTATCGAAGGTATCAAGATCATCTAACGGCATGTCAAAATCATCGTCGTCATCATCGTCTTGAGGCTTCTTTTTCGTAGTTTGAATATCGTCATCTTCAAGATCATCATCTTCGTCTACCTGTTTCTTGGTAGTCGGCTTTGCTGGGAGTTTCTTTGGCGCTTTCATAACACAAAAATAAAAATTGCTTTTATACTTTAAAATTACAAAAAAACTTTTTTTAATAACAATCTGGAAGCAAAGAAAATAAATTATTTATTCAACATTTTCGCCTACAGTATTTTCTTCTTTTACGATGTCTTTGAGCTGCGGAAGTTGGTTTAAACTGTTTAAACTGAAATAATCCATAAATAAAGGGCTGGTACTGTAAAGAATCGGCCTGCCCGGAGTTTCTGCTTTTCCATCGATACTGATCAGTTCTTTTTCAAGCAATCGCTGTACGGAGTAATCGGAATTTACCCCTCTGATTTGCTCGATTTCGAGCTTGGTAATGGGCTGGCGATAGGCGATAATGGCGAGTGTTTCCATGGCTGCCTGACTCAGTTTTTTCTTCGAGCGGTGCAACTGCAGCTGGTTAACGGTTTCGTGGTAATCTTTTTTGGTCAGAAACTGGTATCCGTTATTCAAATGTACCAGCTCGATAGCGAAATCATCGTGGCTGTATTTTTCTTTAATCTGATCGATGCTTTCGAATACCTGGGTTTCGATATGTTCGGTATTAAAAATGGCATTTAAAGCGAGTATAATCTCCTGTACGCCGATGCTTTGAACAGAAGAGAATACCAGGGCTTCAATGTGCCTGGTAATGTTAGGATTGGACATATGCAAAAATAGAATTTTTGGACATAAAAAAAGCGGTCTCGCTTTTATAAAACAAGACCGCTTTCAACACACAAATGAAACCTGAATTAAGATATAGTTTTAGGTTAGGTTATTAAATATCTATATCAATTCTATAAGAACGTCTTTGATAAACACTATCGTTTATTTCTATTACAAGTTTAAGGCTAATCGGGCTTCCGTGAAACTCCTATTTAGTGAGTGGTATTAATAATTGAGTAAACGGTAAATTTTCTATTTTAACGGTATAGAAATAGAAACTGTTGTACCATTTACAGGGTTTTGGCGTACACTTAAGTGTATAGGTTTTGCTCCAATCTGACCTAAAAGGTGCAATCTTTCTTTGGTAAGTTGCATGCCTTTGCTGATGTGGGTTTCTTTTTTGTTCTTTAAAGAGTTATCAATACCTACGCCATCATCAATAATTTCGATGTTTAAATAAAAAGCATCCTGCAATTTAATGTTGATCTGGATTTTACCTCCGGTTTCTTTGGGCATAATGCCATGCCAGATCGCATTTTCTACATAAGGCTGCAATAACATCGATGGAATAAAGGTTTCTTCCTGATCGATATTTTCGTCAATGATAAAAATATAGTCGAGTTTATCACCAAACCGGTTTTTTTCCAGTTTGAGGTAAAGGTTCAGGTATTCGAGTTCTTCCTCTAAGGAGATGTAGCTTTTGGTACAAATTTCCAGGTTTTTTCTAATCAGCCGTGCAAAACCAGTTAGAACTTTATTGGCCGAAGTAGTATTTTGCGTGTTGATGTAATGTTGAATGGAGTTCATTACATTGAATACGAAATGTGGGTTCATCATGGCCTGCAAAGCCTGTTGCTCCAGCATGAGTACTTTGTTTTTTAGCAGTAATTGTTCCTGTTCTTTATCTTTCTGCTTGCGGGTAATGTAAACGGCAACTTTATAAAAGATATAGGCTACGAGCAAAATTAAAATAGAAAGGAACCACAAGCTTTGCCAGAAATGCTTTTTAATGGTAAAGGCAATTTTAGCAGACTCTCCCCAGTTTCCGTTCTGGCTTTTTGCACTTACTTCGAACACATAATCGCCGGCTTGCAACGAAGAAAAATCGAGGCGGCGCGTGCGGGTTTCTACCCAGGCCAGGTTATCATTTAAGCGGTAACGGTAGGTAATATCACTGGTAGTAAAATCAACTGCGCTAAAAGTAAACAGAATGGTATTGTTGCCCGTTTCGAAGGTAAAATTGGCCTGGTCAACTGGTAAGCGTTCGTTATCTTTAATAATGGAGGTAACATACACTTTGGGCAGGCTTTTCAGGTTGTTTTTATTATTGTATTTAAACAAGATTAGACCTTTATTCGTAGCGAAATAAGCCGTACTGTCATCAATAAACAAACTATTTACATCATCGCTCAACAGGTCTTTTCCATAATCAAAATTAGCTACACTGGGTTCGGCAGGGTAGTTGGCAATTTTATTTACGCCTTTGTTGGTAAGCACCCATATTTCACTGTTTTTGACAAAAATTTTGGTACAGATGTTATTGGTTAGACCATCTTTTTGGGTAATCTGCGTCCTGATTTTGTTGTCTTTGTAGAAAATCAATCCGTAACCATCGGTGGCCAGTACCAGTGTACCATCAGCCAGTTGCTGGATATCGTTAATCCGCTTGGTAAGCAAAGGATGATTTTCGAAGTGCTTAATCAGTTTTCCCTTTACCAATTGCGAAAGACCGTTGATATTGGAGAACCAGAGATTGCCGTCGCGATCATAAAAAACGTGGTAGGAGCGGTCTTTAAAAAAGTCTTCCTTTTCGCGGTATTTTGCTGCATTAAATTCGAATTTATTCTTCCGATCAGCCAGAAAAACCACTCCTGACGAAAGCGCCAGCGCCAAGTGATTGTTGTTTTCGCCAACGCTGAAGTGTTTAATTACGAACATAGAGTTGTTCGATTCTTTTAAATAGCTTACCTCTTCAGTATTGTTATAAACGTGTTTAAAAACGCCCATCCCATAATCAGATGCGAAGTAAATGGATTGCTCTTTTGGATCGAAAGTAATTTGTTTAATGGTTTTATACTTCTTAAAGTCATCTAAACCAATTTCGTCAACCTGATAGTTATTAATGGTTAAAACATCAATTACGGCATCGTCGGTGCCCAGCCAAAGCCTGTTTTTCCCATCTTTGGTTATGCTTTTAATTACGTTACTGCTTAAGCCCGATTCGGCATCAATTATCGACAGGCGGTTGTTTACATTGGGCAACATGTAAATGCCCTGGGTGGTGGCAAACCACATATTTTGGTTATTGTCTTTAATCACCTGGTTTACCGGAATATCCTGAAGGTACTGCACCGTTTTGCCATTTTTATTGAGTGCAAAGGCACCATTGGCATTAGAGAGCCATACTTCTTTAGTGCTGCTATCGTAATAAAAATAACCCGACATATTTTTGATCAGGTTTTGCGGGATAGCAATTAAATCGTTAATACGACCCTGTTTAAATTCCTTTAAACCACCATTATCCAGATAGAACATCGATTTATTGGCCGTGTTAACAGCGGTCATGTAAGAAATGGGCTGTACTTTGGATTTGATAAGCGAAAAGTTTTTCCCATCAAACTGTTGCACACTCTGATCGCTGTAAGCCAATATGTTTCCCTGCTCATCTTCGTGGATAAAAGCATTGATAAATTTATCGTTGGGATTAGGGGAGACGTACTTTTTGATCGTTTTTCCATCCCAGCAAACAATCAGGTTGGAATTGGTACCCAGCCAGATCCTGCCGGCTTTATCAATTAAAAAAGATACAATTACGGTGTTGAAACTTAGTTTTTTGAGTAGCTGATCGTTGTTGCGGTTATAAAATTTACCTTCTTTTAAATAACTGAGCTGGCCATTAAGCGCAAAAAACCATAACCTGCCATCTTTATCCTCTTTCATCTGCAGGATTTGTGTATCGGGCAGGCCATCTTCGATGGTGAAATTCTGAAAATTGGTGCCATCAAAACGGCTTAGGCCGTTATCAGTGGCAATCCAGATAAAGCCTTTTTTATCTTGTAAAATATAGTAGCAGTTGTTGCTGGCCAGACCGCTTTTTGCATTGTAATGGGGCAGATAGGTGGTTTGCGCCAAGAGCTTTTTGGGCTGAAAAAAAGCTAAAAACAAAAGGAAAAGTACAAAGAAATTTCGGCTGAGGTTTAACTTCAACTTTGCTTTTTGGGCTGAATTTCTGTGCACGGTGCGGTATTTAATGCTCACTGTTTGCCTTGGTAAATAGTTTTATTTTTTCAAAGAAATCGCTGGCCCTGCGGCGCGAAATATTAATGCTCTCGCCATTTTTCAGAAAAACCTGCAGCCCATTTTTAGAATTGTATTCTTTTAAATGATTGAGGTTAATGATGCTCGATTTATGGATCCTTACAAACTGATCGCCGGGTAGAAGCTCTTCAAACTCTCGTAAAACCTTAGAAACCGTTATTTTATCGTGACTATTTAAATGTACGATAGAATAATTACTATCGGCCTCGATATAAATAATATCGTCAATATCGATCATTTTAAAACCTTGCCCGTAGGGTAAAGTCAGTTTTTTTATCTCTGCCCTCGAGCTTAAACTGGAAGCCAGATTCTGGATTCTTTCATCATTTTCTTCTTGCCCTTTAAAGCGTTTAATGTGTTCAAAAACCTTATCAACGGCAATAGTCAACTCGTCAATATCTATGGGTTTTAATAAATAATCAAGTGCATTTGCCTTAATTGCTTTAAGGGCATACTGATCGTAAGCGGTTGTAAAAATAACTGCTGCATTGTGCTTTTGCGCATCCGGAATTAACTCAAAACCATTACCGCCCGGCATGGCAATGTCTAAAAAAATCAGGTCGATAGGGTGGTGGGCTAAAATGTCTTTAGCCTCTGCTACAGATCGGGCAATTCCGGTAATTTCTACCTGTGGGCAGTTCTGTTGCAATAAAAAAAACAAGGATGACCGGGCAAATTCCTCATCATCAACAATAATGGCTTTTAAAGTTGTCATATCAATACGTTGGTGAATGTATTAAAATCGGACAACAAAAAAAAATAGAATAGCAAAAAACCAGTGCTCTGATTGTCACGTATGTATCATCAAACGTATTCAAAACCACTAACATAGATGACTATGAAAAACAATGAACCAATAAGGAAAAGTGAACTTCAGGAAGAAAGTTTATTTGAAAAAGCTGTAGGAAGAAGATCTTTTCTGCAGTATGCCGGAGCAAGCGCGGCAGGTATTGCCCTCGTAGCTGCAGGCTGTAAAAAAGACCGTGGCTATCCGGATATGAATACCGGTGTAACTTTAGATTTTAAAGATGATTTTGGTGTTTTAAATTACGCCTATGCTTTAGAACAGCTGGAAGCTGCATTTTATGTTAAAGTTGCTTCAGCGCCACCAGCAAGTTTTACCGCTGCCCAAAAAGCCTACTTTCAGGATATCCAGTTTCACGAAATTGCTCACCGTGAGTTTTTCAAAGCAGCTTTAGGTACAGCTGCAATAGGCAGTTTGGAAGTGAATTTTGATTCTATAGATTTTACCAGTGCATCGAGCGTATTGGGTACTGCCATGGCTTTCGAAGATTTAGGCGTTTCTGCATACAATGGTGCCGGACCACGAATTAAGAGTGCTACTTATTTATTATTGGCAGGAAAAATCGTTTCGGTTGAGGCCCGTCATGCAGCCTATGTGCGCGATTTGATTTCGAACGGATCTTTTGCCGATTTGAATAGCCTTGCGCCACTGGGAGCCAATAATGCCGGGGGCCTGGATGCTGCTTTAACCCCTGACAAGGTTTTAGCTACTGCAGGTAAGTATATCAAAACCAAAATTAATGTAATTAATCTTTAATTTTTAAAATCAGAAATCATGAATATCGTAAATATATTAGAAGAAATTGAAAAAGTTGATGGCGAAATCTATGAGCGTTTAAACCCGAGAAGAGCCGCAATGAAAAGCTTTTTCAACATAGGTAAAAAGATCTCGCTGGCTGCAATGCCGCTTGCTTTAGGCTCTATGTTCCAGAAAGCTTACGGACAAACGACTTTACCAACTGCCGTAGTTGATGTGTTAAACTTCGCTTTATCGTTAGAATATTTGGAATATCACTTTTACAATCACGCTTTGCTGGGTACTGACGTTACTTTCACTTATCCAACTGCCGCGGCAAAAACAGCCATTACAACCATTCGCGATCATGAAAAAGCACACGTAGATTTATTAGTTGGTGCTTTGGGAAGTTCGGCACGTGCACCTATTGCCTATGCCGATACCGATTTTAGGGCTGGAGGTACATTTGCTACAGTATATACAGATTACAATACATTTTTAGCGGTAGCACAGGGTTTTGAAGATACAGGTGTTAGGGCTTACAAAGGTCAGGCAGGCAATTTATTGGTTAGCCCTGGCGTATTACAAACAGCTTTGCAAATCCACTCGGTTGAGGCGCGTCATGCTTCGCATATCCGCCAGATGCGTACTGCAGCAGGTTCAACGGTTTACAAACCATGGGTAAGTCTTGGCGCTTCAGGTCAGGCAAATGATTCGGGTGTACCGCAGGTAGATGCAGTATACGCCGGTGAAGATTTAACTGTACAGGCTAATGTGAACATTGCCAATATTACAGGGGCACCAAATGCAACAGCAGCTAAACTGGCAGCGGTTGAAAGTTTTGATGAGCCTTTAGATAAAGCTAGTGTTATTACAATTGCAAACTTATTCTTGCAGCCAGGTAAAAAATTATCGTAGCCAGATAGATTGTTGAGCAGGTAATGTTTAGTTTAAGGTAGGGAAGTAGCGTTTGGGCTGCTTCCCTTTTTTATAACTTGCGGTTTTGTTAATTCTTAAGCCAGATAGTACTCATGAATATATCTTTGTTTTTTACACTTTTTCCATCAGGTAAAAAACAGGAAAAACTGTACGCAGTACCATCTAAAAAGCAAACATTCATGTACAAGCTAATCTTGTTTTCTTCATCGCGGGCGGTTACAGCGTAAGTTCTTTGACCACTTACCATGATCAGTTTAGGGTTTTCAAATGTATATTTCGGGAATGAACCGCTTATACCAACAACAAACTCGTCTGCAAATTTTTGGCTTTCAATTTCAGCATTAAAGCTTTCTACGTCTAATTTCATTATCGGAAGCAGGTCGACTCTGGAATTGACATAAATGGTTCCCGTCGAATCTTTTAATGCATAAGAAGTTTCGTTAACTTTTCTGGGTTGAATGGGAAAGCTAACACTTACCTTTTCGCTAATCTGTTGTTTAAACCATTTGCTTTGGGCATTTAATTTAACAGCTCCAATTACCAGGAACAATAAAAGCGTAGTTTTCTTTAACACGAGCGTTTTTTTATTTAGTATGTAATTACTTGTTCCTCTAAATGTTCCGGCAAATCCCGGTAGTTGTATTTTTGTCCACGTAACTGAGGTTCGAAACCTGCTGCCCTGATAGATTGCTGGATTCCTTTAGCCGTAAAACGATGTGGGGCACCTGCAGCCGAAACTACATTTTCTTCGATCATAATCGATCCAAAATCGTTTGCGCCTGCATGTAAACACAATTGAGCGGTTGTTTTGCCTACGGTTAACCAGCTGGCCTGAATGTTTTTAATATTTGGCAGCATAATACGGCTCAGCGCAATCATGCGGATATATTCATCGGCAGTTACCGTATTGCTGATGCCACGTAGTCTTTTTAACAAAGTACCGTCATCCTGGAAAGGCCAGGGGATAAAGGCCAGGAAGCCATTGGCATCGGCAGGCTTTTCGCTTTGTACCTGACGAATCCAAACCAGGTGCTCGAAACGTTCTTCGATGGTTTCTACATGGCCAAACATCATGGTTGCCGAAGTGGTAATATCCAATTGATGGCAGGCACGCATTACATCCAACCATTCTTGTCCACCGCATTTACCCTTCGAAATCAGGCGACGCACACGGTCGTTTAAAATTTCGGCACCAGCACCTGGTAAAGAATCCATTCCGGCTGCTTTTAACGTTTTTAAAACTTCGGTATGGCTCATGCCTTCGAGTTTTGCAACGTGTGCAATTTCCGGCGGACCTAAAGCGTGAAGTTTTAAATCGGGATATAGTTCTTTTAGTTTTTTAAACAGATCGGCATAAAAAGCCAAACCTAAATCGGGGTGATGCCCACCTTGTAATAACAATTGGTCGCCACCTAAGCGGAAAGTTTCTTCGATTTTTACCTTATAGGTTTCGATATCGGTAATGTAACTCTCCTCATGGCCAGGCCTGCGGAAGAAGTTACAGAATTTACAGTTGGCAATGCAAACATTGGTGGTATTTACATTTCTATCGATTTGCCAGGTTACCTTACCGCTGGGTACCTGTATTTTTCTCAGTTCGTTTGCCACAAACATCAAAGATGCGGTATCGGCATGGTGGTATAAATGGACACCTTCTTCAAGGCTTAAAAAATCAAAATGTAATGCCCTATGCAGTAAATCGGCTGTATTCATAAGGCAAAAATACTAAATTGTTTATACAAACAGTGATTAGTTATTCTGGCGGGAAAGTAAATTTTTGACATAAAAAAAGGGCGACTGTATTTAAACAGTCGCCCTTTTAAAAGATTTATTATTTAAGTGATAATAAAAATCCAATGGTAAAGTTTGCATCCCAGTCAAACACAAAAGTATCGCAATTGGTAGCATCTTTAATGGCTTTGTAAATGTTTACACCGCTTTTGATTTTAATTTTATCGGTATTGTATTTACCCGGATCATTTAAAACCGTAAATCTTTCCTCGCCGCTACGGGTTTGTTTAGCCAGTTCAAATGGCACACCGCCAATAATGAAACAAACTTCGCGTTTTCCTGAAGGTATTTTTGATGATAAAGATTTAACATCATTGTATACCACATCATCTTTCAGGTTTTTCTCATAATATTTTGCACCTGGTGCTTCAAAAGATTTAATATCGCCATCCATCCACGAAATTTTAGTGTTTCCAGAGCCAATATCAACAACAAAAGAGTTATCATAGTAAGATGCCGGTAGCACGCATTTTAAAGCCAGTTTACCTTCCTGTTCTGCCGTAACCAGGTTAACCACAAAGCCCATTTTCTTTAATTCAGAAACAATGGCAGTTGTTTTAGGCTCTTTTTGTGCACCAGAACTGATAACAAAGTGAATGTTTTTAGATTTAACACCTTTATCAAACATAGCACCGATATAATCTTTCAGACCGGTTCTGATATCGGCAGTATTTGCCAAACCTTCGTAAACAAATGATTTTCCAAAATCTTTAGAGATAATTTCCCAGCGTTTTTCTTTATCAATATTTACTACAAAAGAGTTAAAGCCTGATGCACCAACTTCTACAACACCTTTATATTCGCCATTTACCGGTTTTTCCGGTGTGTAATTAAAGCTCCTTGCTTCGTCGCTTTTAGCTGAAGAAGAGGTAGGCGAAGATACCTGCTCTGTGCTGTCTTTTTTACTTCCTTCGGTTGATATGGCATCAATTTTTCCTGATTCGAAAGCCCAGTAACCAAGGCCAATAATCGGTATTGCGATAATAATTGCTTTTATAGGCCAGCGTAATCTTGCCCAGGTTGATTTTTCTTCCATTGTGATATGTTTTTAATTAAGAGTTTGATTAATCTAGTAAGGTAAAGCCTTTATCTACTTTTTCTTCAGGTTTAAGTTCGTAAGAAGCATCGGCCATTCTGCTTACATTAAGCATTTTAAGGTTACGATCGTCTACTTTTTTGATGAATTCTTCCAATTCGCTTTGCGATGGGGCACCGCCAACAGTAATGTTATTGTTTTGATCCAAGAAATCGAGATTTGAACGGATAGAAGCAATGTTCTGGCTAATCGCACCTGTAGCCGCATTCATCGCTTCCTGGAAAGCCCATCCATCCTTAATGTTAAAAACTTCTGCAAGCCCTTCGGTGGCATTTTTCATTTTTTGGGTTGCTTCTAGTTTTTTAGAAATGATAGAAATACTGCTATCTAAAGTACTTACATAAATACGGGCAGCACTTTCATTATCTTTTAAAACCTCCAAAACTTTCGCAAACTGGTTGGCATATTGTACGTAACTGCGCGCATTTTGTTCTTCGGCTTCCCCTTCTTTACCTAAAAGGAAAGCTTTTGTACGTGTTTCTTTGGCATCCCTGTTTAAGTCGTTGGCTTTTTCAATGTTGTTGTTGGCCGATTCCTGTTTAGCTTTTTCATCTAAATTGGCTGCTTCAACAGTAAAACGTTTAGCATAAGTATATTTTTCTTCGGCAGTTTTTTGGGCTGTTTCTCCGCTTTGTATCATGTCTATGCGAACACCATCAACATTGGCTATTTTATCTTTTACTCTTTTTAAAGTGTCTTTTGCGTCTTTTGAGAGCAGTTGAAGGGTTTCGATAGGATTACCTCTTATAATGGCTTTTTCGCCTTTAAAAATTAAAACAGTACCCAATCTGTGGAGTAATGCAATAATTTTTGGGGCCAGTAAAAGCAATACAATCAGTATAATACTAAAGATAACCAGTAAAATACTTTTAGCTGCATATTCCAACATAATAGGCAGGAATTTGAAAAAAGCAAATGCACCCCCTAAAATTAGTGCCCAAAAAAAGATACTCGAGATTACCTTTTTGCCTTCAGGTGTTTGGATCTGGCTTGGGAGATGATCGCCTAAAACCTGAAATATAGGCAGCTGACTTTTAATTTCGGCTGGAATATTTACATACTGACTTTTGTTTTCCATTACGTTTTCGTTAATTTTTAATCGTTAATTTATGTTTGTTTCAATAATACTTAATGCTTTTTCGATATCTGCAATTACCTCATTAACGGCAGCATTACCCAGGGCAATTTTCTGATCGATGTCTTTCAGTTGCGGGTCGTACTTGGCATTAATGCTCTTTAAATCCTGTTCTTTATTTTGCAATTTGGCTTTAAGATCGGCAATATCTTGTTCAATGGTTTTAATTTCGTCTGCCAGCCTGTTTTTTTCATCAATCAGGCTATTTTCTATGTTTTGTTTTTGCTGTTGTTTCTGGTTGCTTTCCTGGTCTATAACTTTTTTCAGTTCTGTAGCATAATTACGGCCGGTAGTTAACAGTTTTTGTTTGCTTAAGTCTTTTTCTACATATTTTAAAGAGGTATATGCCGCTTTAATGGTTGCTGCATCAACACTGCCCATTTCTGCTGCGGCATTCCAAACTTCAAAAAAATCGAGTCCCGGTTCATTCATTTTCTCCAGTATACCCAAAACTTTTACCTTCATTTGCTTAACATCAGTAGCACCGGTTACGGCAACATTTTCCTTTAGATTAACAGGTGGCTGGTAAGTTACAGGTTCGGGTGTTTTTGTAGTGGCAGGCTGCTGTTCTGGTGGGGTTCCAACTGTATCTGCACTGTCTTCGAAGATTAATTTTTTTAAACTGTTTAAAATTCCGAATGAATTTTTTGGTGTTTCCTCGCCCATGTTAACTTGATTATCTGTCGCTAAAATAATAAAAATAGCATTGCCGCCTACCAAAATATCTTTTAATTGTATTCTCTTTACCAATCGCTTTCTGCTAAATGAATTATTAAATTATCTTTACCGCTCTAAAATTTGATAATGGTAGATTTTAATCGTTTTACACTGGCTAACGGCTTAAAAGTTTTGGTGCACGAAGATGCAACTACTCCGATGGCAGTTCTGAATATTTTATATGATGTGGGCGCGCGTGATGAAGACCCTGAAAAAACCGGCTTTGCGCATTTGTTTGAACATTTAATGTTTGGCGGATCAATTAATATCCCCAATTACGATGAACCCTTACAACGCGTGGGAGGCGAAAATAACGCCTTTACCAGCAACGATATTACCAATTATTACATTACTCTGCCGGCCGAAAATATTGAAACGGCGTTCTGGCTGGAAAGCGACCGGATGCTGAGCCTTGCTTTTTCTGAAAAGAGCCTGGATACGCAACGCAATGTGGTAAGCGAAGAATTTAAGCAACGTTACCTGAACCAGCCTTATGGCGATGTTTGGTTAAAATTGCGTCCGCTGGCCTATAAAAAACACGCTTACCGCTGGGCTACTATCGGGAAGGAGCTTTCGCACATCGAAAATGCAACGATGGATGATGTGAAGGCGTTTTTTAAGAAACATTACAATCCACAAAATGCGATTTTGGTTGTAGGTGGTAATGTGAAAACTGAAGAGGTGAAAAAACTGGCCGAAAAATGGTTTGAACCTATCCCGGCAGGAGAGAAGTACCACCGGAATTTGGTGCAGGAAGAACCGCAAACTGAAGCCAGGCAAGAAACCGTTAAGGCAAATGTGCCGTTAAATGCCATTTATATGGCTTTTAAAATGCCGGGCAGATTGAACAGTGATTATTATGCCTTCGATTTACTGTCTGATATTTTATCGCGCGGACAATCGTCGCGTTTATATAACAGCCTGCTTAAAGAACAACAGCTTTTTAGCGAGATTAACGCTTATATTTCGAGTAGTTTAGACCCAGGGTTGTTTATTGTTGAGGGTAAACTGGTAGAAGGCGTAGTCATAGAAACAGCCGAAAAAGCCATATGGGCCGAACTGGAAAAACTAAAAACCGAACTGGTTTCGGATACTGAACTTACTAAAGTAAAGAACAAGGTAGAATCAATCCTGGTATTTTCTGAAATGGGTTTACTGGATAAAGCGATGAACCTGGCTTATTACGAATTGTTGGGCGATGCTGCTTTATTGAATAACGAAACAGCCGAATTTTTAAAGGTTCAATCAGCAGACATCCAACGGATAGCCAACGAAACTTTTAATAAAAATTCATCCTCAACCTTATATTATTTAACTGAAGAACATGCTTAACAGACAACAAGCGCCTGATTTTAAGCAGGTATCTGCTATAAATTTTATCCAGCCTGAAAAAAGATTATTAACCAACGGCGTGCCTGTTTTTACGATTTATTCGGGTGAGCAGGATCTGGTACGGATTGAATTTATTTTTGAAAACGTAAACTGGAATCGCGACAAACCTTTGCAGGCCATTGCCGTAAGTACTTTAATTAATAACGGAACGAACAAACTATCGGCGAAGGAAATAGCCGAAAAAATTGATTTTTACGGTGCGTTTTTTCAAACGGAATATACGCAGGATCAATCGTTGGTTACCCTGTATACTTTAAACAAACATTTGCATTCGGTATTACCGATTGTAAAAGATGTTTTAACCAACAGCCAGTTTCCGCAAAACGAACTCGATATTTATATTCAGAACCAGAAACAAAAGCTGCAGGTTAACCTTAAAAAGAACGATATCGTTTCGAGAAAAGAATTTGCCCACGCTTTATTTGGTGAAACTGCTTACGGTGTGGATATTAAAGCAGAACACTATGACGGGCTGGAGCGTGAAGCGCTTTTAACTTATTTTAAAACTGCTTATGCACCAAACAACTGTACCATTGTGGTATCGGGCAAATTTGATGCAGCAGGCTTTGATCTCCTGGATAGTCATTTTGGCCGCGATTGGGATAAAAGTGAGGTGGTAAAAAACGCTTTTAGCTTTAGCCCGACTGAAAAACAGTTTGTATATAAAGAGAAACCCGAGGCTTTACAATCGGCCATTAGGATTGGGCAGCTGGCCGTTAACCGCAAGCACGAAGATTTTTCGGGACTTCAGATTTTAAACACAGTTTTAGGTGGTTATTTCGGATCGCGTTTAATGGCCAACATCCGCGAAGATAAAGGTTATACTTATGGCATTGGCTCAGGTATATCATCGTTGCAGCAAGCCGGATACCTTTTTATAGCGACCGAGGTTGGTGCCGATGTTTGTGGCGCTGCTTTAACCGAAATTTACAAAGAGATCGAAATACTGAGAACTACACTGATCGAAGAGGAAGAGCTTAATTTAGTGCGTAATTATATGCTGGGCTCCATGTTGGGCAGTTTAGAAAATGTTTTCTCGCATGCCGATAAGTTTAAGAATATTTATTTCGCCGGATTGGATTACGATTATTATACAAAATATATTAATACCGTAAAAACCATTACCGCCCAGGAATTGCTGGCCCTGGCCAATAAATACCTCACTACCGAAAGCTTTACCGAAGTGGTAATCGGTAAGAAGTAAGGAGAAACATTTAAGTTAAGAAGTCAGGTTTTCCAGCCACGTAAGAGATACTGAAACAAGTTCAGTATGACGAGTGGGTAAAAACCTGACTTCTTTTTTTGATTACCTGTATTGGCAAAGGTAAGCGGTTTGTACAGTAGCTTTTACTTTGAACGAAGCGTTGGCAGGTACTTCAAAGTGGTTTCCGGCTGCTATGCTTATCCATTCGATAGCATCTGGTAAAAGTGCTTCCAATTCGCCTTCCACAACGTGCATAATTTCCTGCTGCGCGGTACCGAAGGTATATTCGCCTGGATTAATAACTCCAACGGTTGATTTGCCTTCAGCTGTTTCGTATCCTAAAGATTTAACGTTACCGTCAAAATATTGGTTTTCAGTAATCATAGTCTAATTATAAAGTTTTTGCTAAAATAGCTTTTTGCTTATCAGCCTGATCATTTTTTTTATAAAATGCTATGTATTCCGCATATTTTTCAGAGGCATATTGTTTATGGTTTGGATGTGGCTGTATACAACTTTAAAATTTTTATAAGCAGGAAAGTCCAATTGTCAACAAAGCTTAATATTTAAGCAAATTCGCATTTACATTTTTATTTTCCTGGTTTTTCCTTATCTTTGCCTGGCAAATAATAAATCCTAATTTATTTGCTATGCAACTCGATTCCACAAAATTTATTGCCACAGGTTTGACGTATGACGATGTACTTTTAGTACCCGCATATTCCGAAATTCTGCCACGTGAAGTAAATACATCCACTTTTTTAACGAAAAAAATTAAACTCAATGTTCCGTTGATTTCTGCCGCAATGGATACTGTAACAGAAGCCGAGCTTGCCATTGCCATTGCGCAAAATGGGGGGATAGGCATGTTACATAAAAACATGACGATTGAAAGACAAGCCAGCGAAGTACGCAAAGTAAAGCGTTCTGAAAGTGGTATGATCCAGGATCCGGTTACTTTATTGGAATCAGCAGTGGTTGCCGATGCTTTCAAAATTATGAAAGAACATAAAATTGGCGGCATTCCGGTAGTAAGCAGCGATAATAAATTGGTAGGGATTATTACCAACAGGGATCTGCGTTTTCAAAAAGACATGAAAAGACCGGTTTCTGAAGTAATGACTAAAGAAAACCTGATTACTGCACCCGAAGGCACTACCTTGGTTCAGGCAGAAGAAATTCTACAGAACCATAAAATCGAAAAATTGCCTGTAGTAAGCAAAGATGGCTACTTAAGCGGCTTAATTACCTTTAAAGATATTTCGAAAGTTAAAAATTACCCTGTAGCTTGTAAAGATGAACGCGGACGTTTACGCGTTGGTGCTGCAGTTGGTGTAACTGCCGATACTTTACAACGTGTTGATGCACTGGTACATGCAGGTGTTGATGTAATTACTATCGATACTGCCCATGGCCATACCAAAGGGGTAGTAGATAAATTAAAAGAAGTTAAAGCCAAATATCCTGATTTACAGGTTATTGTTGGTAATATTGCTACAGGTGCAGCTGCAAAGTTTCTTGCAGAAGCAGGAGCAGATGCTGTTAAAGTAGGTATTGGTCCGGGGTCTATTTGTACCACCAGGATTATTGCTGGTGTAGGTGTACCGCAATTATATGCAGTTTATGAGTGTGCCAAAGCTTTAAAAGGTACTGGTGTACCGGTTATTGCCGATGGTGGTATTAAACACACAGGCGATATTGCCAAAGCAATTGCATCGGGTGCAAGTACCGTAATGGCAGGTTCGTTATTTGCCGGGGTAGAAGAATCACCGGGCGAAACCATTATTTACGAAGGCCGTAAATTTAAATCGTACCGCGGAATGGGATCAATCGAAGCGATGGAACAGGGATCGAAAGACCGTTATTTCCAGGATGTGGAAGACGATATTAAGAAACTCGTTCCAGAGGGTATTGTTGGTCGTGTACCATTTAAAGGTACTTTAGCAGAAGTAATGTACCAGTACATTGGTGGTTTGCGTGCAAGTATGGGCTATTGTGGAGCGGCCAATATCGAAGCATTGCAGGAAGCACAATTTGTACAAATTACAGCTGCGGGTATGCGCGAAAGCCACCCACACGATATTACTATTACTAAAGAAGCACCTAATTATACTAGGTAAGCTAAATTAAATAGAGAAATTAAACGGGGCGTCAGTAATGATCGCCCCATTTTTTTGTACTCGAATTTGTGGTTTTTTGCAGCTCGCACGTTTAAAAAAAATAAAAATTGCAAAATAAAATTTGGCAGCTGTATTTTTTTAATATATTTGTCGACTAAATCTATAGATTTAATATAAATTAAAATGAAAACCAAACAAAAACCACGTTCGTACTGCTGTTGCAGCTATTTTTCAAGACCTGTAAAATACCGCCGAACGGATACCTAATCAACAATAATTAAAATAAATACGAATAACCAATCATGAAAAAAAGCTTACCAATAATCTTTTTCTTACTATTTATAACAGGAGCCATTTTTGCTCAGAGCCCGGTAACCGGGATTATAAAAGGAGCTAATGGAGCCAAAATACCACATGCAACAGTAAAAATCAGAGGTACAAACACAGCCGTTGTTGCCGACGAAAATGGTGCTTTCAGCATCAATGCCAAACAAGAACTTCCTTTTTACATCCAGGTGAGCTCAGTTGGCTATAAACCTCAGGATTTTCAAATTATAAAATTACAGGATACACCAATTGAACTGGTGCTGGTTGAAAGTGACCTGTTAGACGAAATTGTAGTAACCTCCAGAAGACGCTCGGAAGTGTTGCAGGATGTGCCGATCCCCATCACAGTTATTGGCGGGCAAGCTGCCGAAAATTCTGGTGCTTTTAACGTAAACCGCTTAAAAGAGCTGGTGCCTTCGGTTCAGTTATATGCTTCAAATGCCAGAAATACTACGCTTAATATCCGCGGATTGGGTTCAACATTTGGTTTAACCAACGATGGTATCGATCCGGGTGTAGGTTTTTATGTGGATGGGGTTTATCACGCCCGTCCGGCTGCTACTTCTACCGACTTTCTGGATATTGAACAGATAGAGGTAATTCGCGGTCCGCAAGGTACTTTATTTGGTAAAAACACCACTGCAGGTGCATTTAACATTACCACTACGAAGCCAACGCAAACGCCAAGTGCTAAAGTAGAACTCAGCGTAGGTAACTACAATTTCCTGCAGGCCAAAACTTCTGTTTCGGGTGGTTTGGCTAAAAACCTGGCGGCAAAAATCTCTATCTCAGGTACACAACGTGATGGTACCATCTGGAATACCAGAGAAGAACGCAAATACAGCGGACAAAACAACCTGGGTTTCAAAAGTCAGTTATACTACACGCCTTCAGACAGGTTAAAGATCTTATTAAGTGGCGATGTAAGTGTACAGCACCCTGCCGGTTATCCGTTGGTAATTGCAGGTGTGGCCACTACCGAAAGAAGTGCTTACCGCCAATATGCTAAAATTGTTTCCGATTTAGGTTATCAGCAACCTAAAATTGATCCTTTTTCAAGAGAAATTAATACCAACACCCCATGGAGACATAATCAGTCAATTGGTGGTATCTCTTTAAACGTTGATTATAAAATTGGTAACGGAACCCTGACATCGACCACTGCGTGGAGATTCTGGAACTGGGATCCAACCAACGATCGCGACTTCTCTGAATTAGCGGCATTAACTAAGTCGCAGGGTAACTCGCGCCACGATCAGTATTCGCAGGAGGTAAGATATGCCGGTAACATTACCGATAAATTAAGTGGTGTAGTTGGTGTATTTGCATTGGCCCAAAATTTAAAAGGTTTGGCGCAAACCGAAGAAGTTGGTAAAGATCAATGGCGTTTTGTTCAAACCAGCAATACCGGCAGTCAGGCTTTATATTCGACCCCAGGCTTGCTGGATGGTTACGGTATTAAAACCAATTCGACCATCAAATCGTTAAGTGCTGCAGTTTTTGCACAGGTTGACTGGGAGTTCTTAACGCATTTTCACGTATTACCTGGATTGAGATATACTTACGATAAGAAAGATGTAGACTATGATAGGGTAACTTATGGTGGTTTACAAACCAACGATGCTGCTTTATTGGCGCTAAAAGCTGCCGTTTACAGCAATCAGCAATTTACTACAAGTGTAGATAACAATAATTTATCAGGTAACTTAACCGTTTCTTATCGTCCTAATGCCAACCTGAATGTTTATGGTACTTTCTCTACCGCTTACAAACCAGTTGGCGTTAACGTAGGTGGTTTACCAACTACTTCAACCGGTGCGGCAGATTTATCTGTTGCTGTAGTTAAACCCGAATACGTTCAGCATTACGAATTGGGTTTAAAAACCCGTCCGGTTAGAGGTGGATTATTAAATGTTACTGCTTTCGATACCGATATTAAAGATTACCAAACAAACGTGCAATCGCCACAGTTGGGTGTAAACAGGGGCTACCTGGCCAATGCAGAAAAAGTTAATGTAAAAGGACTGGAAATTGATGGAACTTATCAGCTAGAAAGATTTTTAACGCTTAATGCTGCTGTAGCCTATTTAGACGGTAAATATGTGAAATTCACCAATGCACCACTACCTTTAGAAGAAACCGGTCATACCGAAATTATTAACGGTACGGCAACGCAGGTAGCTTTTAAAGATGCATCGGGCGGCAGATTACCAGGTATTTCTAAATGGAACATTTCAGGAGGTTCGGAATTTAGCCTTCCGGGAACTTTAGCTACTAAAGCAGGTAGGTTCTTTATTGCTGCCGATGCCAGCTACCGTTCAGATTATTCTTCAAACCCAACACCATCAAATGTGTTAGTGGTTAAAGGATATGGATTGTTTAATGCACGTTTAGGCTTTAAATCGGATAAATTCTCTGTATTTGTTTGGAGCAGAAACATTGGCAACAGAAATTACTTCGAGCAATTACAGGCTGCTGCAGGTAACTCTGGCTTGTATGCTGGTGTACTTGGCGATCCGAGAACTTTTGGCGCAACCTTACGTTACGCATTCTCAAATTAAATCTTTTCTCTCTTATATTTGGTTAAAGGCGTCGGTTTATCCGGCGCTTTTTTGTTTTATGCCTATATAATGCTGCATAATATTTTGCAAAGCGCAGCTTTTTATATATCATTGTTTTGATGGCTATAAAGCTTCTCCTAAAAGGATTTTGTGAAGAATTAAATTTTACAGGGCGTATAGAAAAACTTAACTTCGGTAAAATTTAAACTAAATGAATAAGCTTAAAGCGGTTTGCGTGTATTGTGGCTCCAATTTCAATGGCGATTTAGAAGTGCGCAATGCGATAAAACAATTGGCCGAAACACTTGTGAAACAGGAAATCAAGTTGGTTTACGGAGGAGGAAGTGTAGGAATAATGGGTGTGTTGGCTAACGATGTACTCGACGCAGGTGGCGAGGTTATTGGCGTAATTCCGCAGTTTTTAATGGATAAAGAGGTGGGGCATACCGGTGTAACCGAAATGATAGTAACTGAAAATATGCACCAGCGGAAACAAAAAATGGCCGATTTAAGCGATGGATTTGTGATTTTGCCCGGCGGTTTCGGCACCCTTGAAGAGTTTTTTGAAGTGCTTACCTGGTTACAGTTAGGCTTGCACAATAAACCAATAGGCGTTTTAAATGTTAATGGGTTTTACGATCCGTTATTTGCCCAAATGGAAATGATGGTGCAGCACAGATTTTTAAAACCCGCCAACCGCGATCTCGTTTTTAACGAAGCCGATGCTACAATTTTAATCGATAAGATGGATCATTTCTCTGCCATACCCGATGAAGTCTGGTTCAGGGATAGGAATTTGAGCTAACAGGTGGTTAATGGTTTATAGTCAATAGTTCATGGTCGATAGCAGGATTAACGATTGAGCCATTAACTATCAACCCAAATGGAAATGATGGTGCAGCACAGATTTTTAAAACCCGCCAACCGCGATCTCGTTTTTAACGAAGCCGATGCTACAATTTTAATCGATAAGATGGATCATTTCTCTGCCATACCCGATGAAGTCTGGTTCAGGGATAGGAATTTGAGCTAACAGGTGGTTAATGGTTTATAGTCAATAGTTCATGGTCGATAGCAGGATTAACGATTGAGCCATTAACTATCAACTATTAGCCAAACTATAAACCATCAACTAAGAAATAAAACATTACGAAATACCTTATTAAAGGAACTAAAACTATAACAATGCAAATTATTACATCACACGCAGAATTTGAGCAATACCTGGATAAGGAATTGGGCGTTTCTTCATGGCATACCATTACACAAGAGCAGATTAACAAATTTGCTGATGCTACTTTAGATCATCAATGGATACACGTTGATGAAGAGCGGGCGCAAAACGAAGGACCATTTAAAGCTATCATTGCCCATGGCTATTTAACACTATCCTTAATTCCTTTTTTATGGAAACAGATTGTCGAAATCCGTAACCTGAAGATGGAGATTAACTACGGTATTGAAAATTTAAGGTTTGCGCAGGCAGTTACCGTAAATAGCAAAGTAAGGTTAAAGGCTAAACTGGCTTCAATTATTAACTTACGTGGCGTAACCAAGGTAAATATGGGCATCGAAATGGAAATCGAAGGACAGAAAAAGCCTGCTTTTAATGGTGAGGTTGTTTTCTTGTACCACTTTGAAAGTTAAATATTTAGCCGCTGTAGCGTTTTAATACTGGCTTGCGTTTGTGTAAGAAAATAAACTCTTCTCATGAAAAAAACTTACCTAAGCGCAAGCCTGATCTTAGCCCTTGTTACTTTACTCTTTATCGGTGCCTGTAAGAAAAATAAAAGTGAACAAGCTCCATCCGATTCATTCTTGCCTATGCAGGTTGGTAATCTGTGGTACCTGAATGCCGAGAATTACACAGAAATTAAGGAGAAAGTGATAATTAACAATAAACCTTATTTTCAGTTTTATTCTTTAATCGGAGGCGATGCAATCGCAATAGCTTATTTAAGGATTGATGAAAAGAACCGGCTAATTGAGAGCTATCCCGATGCGCCATTGAAAATCTTTTTGAGAGCTGATTTTAATGCCAGTGTGGGTGATAAATTTTTCACAACAGGAGACAAAGACTACAACGATAATGAAGTTACCGTTATTCAAAAAAGCGATACGGAGATGACTTTTTCTTTCGATGCGGTTTATCATCCCAACTTAAAAGGACATCCCCATCCGGTAAAATATATAAAAGGTAGAGGCTTTCCCGGAAACTGGAAAAAAGTAGTGATTAACGGTGTGGTTTATCAGAACTAGTCTTTTTCAAATTTTTGCTTAATTCTACCCACAAATGAAGGATCGTCATGCGTTTCCAGGCTACTCAGTTCCAGCTCGAGCGCCCTGGTGCTAATCTGTATTTCGATTAATGAAATAATTAACGAAATCATAAAAAAGATAAGGCTTAAGGCAAAAAGTATTTCTGCAACTGTATTCCATTCCAGATAAATAAAAAACATGCAAAAAAGACAGCAGGCAAAGCTGATTACGCCAAAAGCCTGCATGTTTTTAATCAGTTTTAAGCGGTAACGCAGATTTTCGATCTGTCCGTGCAGTGCCTTGTTTTTATCGCCATCTTCGTATTTAGATTTTAAACTCCTTACCAGACTGGCTAAAGCCAGAAAGCGGTTGGTATAGGCCAGCATAATTAAACTGATGGCAGGAAAAAGTAATGCAGGGATATTGATGGTTAGTTCCATTTTTGGCGTTTAACCAAAAATATCATTTTAAATGGATAATTTAATCACAGTCTCCATGTGCTTTCTGTTTTCTACCGTTTTCTCTGTGGTAAAAAATATGCCGTATACCAGAAACCAATTTGGTCAATACTGTTTTTGTAAAATTAAATTTAAATTGCCTTCATGAATATCGAATTCAATAAAAATGAGGATGTAAACAAGCAATTGGTGTACGAGTTGAAAACCAGACTCAAAAAGATATACCAGGGAGGAGGCGAAAAAAATGCAGCCAAACAAAAAGAAAAAGGTAAGTTACTCGCCCGCGAGCGTATTGCTTACCTGATTGATAAAGACTCCGAGTTTTTAGAAGTTGGTGCTTTTACAGCTGATGGAATGTATAAAGAGCAAGGCGGTTGCCCGGCAGCAGGTGTGGTTTGTGGTATTGGTTATGTAAGCGGCCGCCAGTGCATGATTGTGGCTAACGATGCAACCGTAAAAGCAGGTGCCTGGTTCCCGATGACGGCGAAAAAGAACCTTCGTGCACAGGAAATCGCTATGGAAAACCGTTTGCCGGTAATTTACCTGGTTGATAGTGCCGGCGTTTATCTGCCCATGCAGGATGAGATTTTTCCCGATAAAGAACATTTCGGCAGGATGTTTCGTAACAATGCGATCATGTCGGGAGAGGGGATTGTACAGATCTCAGCCATTATGGGTGCTTGTGTTGCCGGAGGCGCTTATTTGCCCATTATGAGCGATGAAGCCATGATTGTAGATAAAACAGGCTCGGTGTTTTTAGCAGGTTCTTATCTGGTTAAATCGGCCATAGGCGAAGATGTGGATAACGAAACCCTGGGCGGTGCTACTACACATTGCGAAATTTCGGGTGTTACCGATTATAAACATCCTAATGATGAGGCTTGCCTGGATTCGATCCGCAACATCATGAGCATGTTAGGTGCACCGGAAAATGCAGGTTTTGATCGTATTGCACCAGTAAAACCCAAAGAAAAAGAAGAAGAATTGTACGGTATATTGCCCGAAAACAGGGATAAACCTTACGAGATAATGGATATCATTAACCGCCTGGTTGATGGCTCTGAATTTGAAGAATATAAAAAAGGTTACGGACAAAGCATTGTTTGTGGCTTAGGCCGCATTGATGGCTGGGCGGTTGGTATTGTGGCCAATCAGCGTAAAGTAGTTAAATCGAAAAAAGGGGAGATGCAGTTTGGTGGGGTAATTTATTCCGATAGTGCCGACAAGGCAAGCCGTTTCATCATGAATTGCAATCAGAAAAAAATCCCCTTGGTTTTTCTGCAGGATGTTACCGGTTTTATGGTAGGGAGTCGGTCTGAACATGGTGGTATTATTAAAGATGGCGCCAAGATGGTTAATGCGGTGGCTAATTCGGTAGTGCCGAAGTTTACCATTGTTTTGGGGAACTCTTATGGTGCCGGTAATTACGCCATGTGTGGTAAGGCTTATGATCCAAGATTAATTTATGCCTGGCCGACAGCCAAAATTGCGGTTATGGGTGGCTCGCAGGCCGCTAAAACCCTGTTACAAATTCAGGAAGCCTCCTTAAAAGCCAAAGGCGAGGTAATTACCCCTGAAAAAGAGGCGAAATTGCTGAAAGAGATTACCGATAAGTATGATAGTCAAACTACACCGTATTATGCTGCATCCCGGCTTTGGGTAGATGGGATTATCGATCCGCTCGAAACCCGAAAGGTAATTTCAATGGGAATTGAAGCCGCCAACCAATCGCCGATAACCAAAAAGTTTAATGTTGGGGTAATTCAGACTTAGGTGCTGTCAGATCTTTTTCGTGTTGTCAGGCGTTACCACTTGACAGACAAATCAATCAAAGGCCAGCCGCTTTTCGCCCATTACTCAGCCCCTCTGTTAATAAGTAAACTATGTTGACAATGTGCGCTTGTTAACAATTATTTAAAGCACTAGATTTGCGCTACAATTAATGAATTTCAAATACATCATATAATGTCACAAGAAAACGAACACGTTCAGTGTTTAATTATAGGTTCTGGTCCTGCTGGTTACACTGCTGCTATTTATGCGGCCAGAGCCGATTTAAAACCAGTTATGTATACAGGTATGCAAGCTGGTGGTCAGTTAACGCAAACTACTGATGTAGAAAACTTCCCGGGTTACCCACAGGGAATTATGGGGCCTGAAATGATGGAAGATTTCCGCAAGCAGGCCGAGCGTTTCGGAACTGATATCCGTTTCGGTTATGTAAGTTCGGTAGATTTTTCTTCAGCACCGCATAAAGTAGTGGTTGATGAAATTAAAACCATTACTGCCGATACCGTAATTATTGCAACTGGTGCTACAGCAAAATGGTTGGGCTTGCCAAGCGAGCAACAATACAATGGCTTTGGTGTTTCTGCCTGTGCAGTTTGCGATGGTTTCTTCTTCAAAGGTCAGGATGTAGCTATTGTAGGTGCTGGTGATACCGCTGCCGAAGAAGCTACTTATTTAGCCAAGCTTTGTAAAACAGTGCATTTGTTGGTTCGCCGCGACGAGTTCAGGGCTTCTAAAGCCATGGTTAGCCGTGTATTAGCAACTCCTAATATTGTAGTGCACTACAATACCGAAACACAAGAGATTTTGGGTAACGGTAAAAATGTAACAGCAGTAAAAGTAATCAATAACAAAACAGGTGTAGAGTCTGATATCGCTGTTGAAGGTTTCTTTGTAGCTATCGGGCATAAACCTAATACCGATATTTTTAAAGGACAGTTAGATATGGATGAAACGGGTTATTTAACCACTAAACCAGGTTCTACTTTAACCAATATCGAAGGTGTTTTTGCTTGTGGCGATGTGCAGGATATGTATTACCGTCAGGCAGTAACTGCTGCGGGTTCTGGTTGTATGGCTGCACTTGATGCCGAAAGATACCTGGCTGCAAAAGAGCATCCGGTAGAGGCTTAAGCAACTTAAATCTTATTTTAAAAGAGAAATCAGCAATGGTTTCTCTTTTTTTATGGGCTAATGTTTGATAAAGCATCGGACAGATCTTTTTACCCTTAAAATTTATATGCCCGGTGCAATAAAATCAAACGTTTGATCTGTATTGTAACAAGAATGTGGGATTAAGAATCTTGCTACAATCTTTATCTTGGTCATGCTAAAACAAAAAATTAACCTTAAACTAAAACACAAATGAACAAAACATTATCGGTTTTTATTGGCGTCTTAATGGGCACAAGTGCGTTTGCCCAGAGCGATACCAATTTAGGTATTATCCCAGCCCCGGTATCCATTACCAAAAATGCCGGAACCTTTATTTTAGACAAAACAGCTGTATTGGTGCATAACGATGCGGACGGCCAAAAGATGGGCGATCTTTTAAACGCATTTATTGTGAGTAAAGGGGGCTTTGCCTTAAGAGAAGTGAAAACTGCTCCAGCAGGTCAAAAAGCTATTGTATTAACTTCAGCAGGTGCCGATAAGTTGCCTAATGAAGGTTACAACATTAATATCTCAGCTAAACAAATCACCGTAGTAGGTAAAGGCGCAGGCTTATTTTACGCTGTTGAATCGCTGATGCAAATGATGCCGGACAAAACTGGCGATAAAATTACTTTACCGCTGGTATCAATTAAAGATTATCCACGTTTCTCTTACCGTGGAGCCATGCTGGATGTTTGCCGTCACTTTTTCCCGGTTTCCTTTATCAAAAAGTATATCGATCAGTTAGCCTATTACAAAATCAACACCTTTCACTGGCATTTAACTGATGATCAGGGCTGGAGAATGGAAATTAAAAAATATCCAAAGCTTACTGAAGTAGGTTCTTCACGTAATGGCTCTATTATCGGAAACTATCCAGGAAACGGCAATTATCTTACACCGGTAAAAGGTTTCTACACCCAGGAAGAGGCTAAAGAAGTAGTTCGTTATGCCGCTTCAAAATACATTACCGTAATTCCTGAAATCGAATTGCCTGGCCATGCTTCAGCGGCCATTGCAGCCTATCCGGAGTTAAGCTGTTTCCCTGATCGCGATACCTTTATCAGCGATAAAACTCCATGGGCAGGTAGCCGGAAAGGTAAGCAGGTACAACAAACCTGGGGCGTTTTTGACGATATTTTTGTGCCTTCGGCCAATACTTTTACGATGTTGAACAACATTTTGGATGAAGTTATTGCTATTTTCCCTTCAAAATATATCCATATCGGAGGAGATGAAGCGCCTAAAACCTATTGGAAAGAATCACCGTTTTGCCAGGCTTTAATGAAAGAAAAAGGCTTAAAAGATGAGCATGAGTTGCAAAGCTATTTTATCCAGACGATCGAGAAACATGTAAATGGCAAAGGCCGTTCTATTATTGGATGGGATGAGATTTTAGAAGGTGGTTTAGCGCCAAATGCTACCGTAATGAGCTGGAGAGGCGAAGATGGTGGTATTGCTGCCGCACAACAAAATCACGATGTAATTATGACTCCAGGTTCGATGGGTTTATATATCGATCACAAACAATCTAATTCTCCTGATGAGCCGGTTACTATTGGTGGTTTTGCCCCTTATCAGAAAATATATGCTTACGATCCGATTCCGAAGGTGTTAACTGCCGATCAGCGTAAGTATATTAAAGGTGTGCAGGCCAACATGTGGACTGAGTACATTAAAACCCCTGAAAAAGCAGAAAACCACGCTTACCCACGTATATTGGCTTTATCAGAAATTGCCTGGTCGCCGGTTGAACGTAAAGATTTGAAAAACTTTAGCGAAGAGCGTTTACCTGTGCATTTAGCACGCTTAGATAAAATGGGCGTTAACTTTTGGGTACCAACACCAATTGGTCAGAGCGATAAACCTTTAACAGGTGGCGAATTTACTATCGATTTAAAAGTGCCGGTTAAGGGTGGCAAAATCTATTATTCGATTGATTTATCGCGCCCTTCAGAAAATGCTTTCTTGTACACTGGCCCGGTAAAAATTACTGTTCCGCAAGGCGAGAAAAGAGTATTAAAAACCATTGTAATTGCGCCAAGTGGTAGAAGAAGTGTAACTACCGAAACGGTTTTAAATAATGGTGCACCTGATGTTAAAGCAGACGCCAAGAAATAAAAAATAATTGCTTTGATAGGCTAAAATCATTAATTTGGGACAACCAAAAATGTCCCGAATTAAAATGAAACTACAGAAATATACATTACAGCATCTCTTGTGCATAACAGGGATGCTGTTTTGTTTGGCATGCACCGAAGAGAAACCTAAAGAAGTTGCTATAGCACCAGTTAAAGCCAGTAAAAATCCTTTTCCTTTTTATAAAGATATTGAAGTAAAACCCGGATTAAACTTCGAAATTATAAGCTGGGGTAAAGGGGTTGATTCTATTGGTGGTTACCAGATTTTAATGTCCGATTCTATCCGCAATAATTACCGTTCAGCTGCGGTAGACCGTAAAGGTATCATTACCGACGCCTGGAACATGGATTTGGATAACGACGGAAATCCGGAATTATACATTCAGTTGCTAAGCAAGAAAAATGTTTCCGACCTGAATGTTTTTGAATATGCAGGTGGCGATTTTAATAAAATCAGTTTTCCTTCTTTAAACGATAAGCAAAAGAAAGGTTATACCGGTAACGATAAGTTTTTTATCAAAAATGGCGATCTTTTTCGCTCATTTCCGGTAAAAGATACAGCTGATAGCACTAAAACGGTTACCAAAACTTTGCAGTACAGGTTAAGTGGTAATAGTTTTTCTGCCAGTGAAGTAAAGCCTGCAGAAGAAGATACCAAAGCCAAGAAGTAAGAGATTTATTATAGATATTCGTCATTCCCAGCTCGACTGGGAATCTTAATAATTTTAGCGTGTTAGCCTATTAAGATTCCCGCTTTCGCGGGAATGACGATCTGGTTAGGTAAAAGTAGATCCCTCGTCATTACGAGGTACGATGTAAACCTATTCCAGTAGCCGTCATTTCAAGCGAAGTGAAAGAAAGTCGAGAAGTCTATCTCGAGGAAAGTCCTTTTGATTTAGATCTCTCCACGCCTGTACGGGCAGGCATTCCTGCTGCGCTTCAGACGAGATAACGACTATCTTTATTGCTATTAGTATAAATTTAAAACAATGGATAATCGGAAATTTTCAATTGTAGATCGCATTAAAAGTTTTAAATATGCTTTTCATGGCTTAAACCTGTTTTTTATAAACGATCATAACGGGAGGGTTCATCTTTTCGCGGCAATTATCGCTATTGGTCTTTCTTTTTACCTTAAACTTTCTGCTTTAGAGTGGATTGCTATTTTAGGCGTTATCTCTGCGGTTATTGTCGCCGAAATTTTAAATGCTGCGATCGAAAAGCTGGCTGATGTAGTTTCGCCTGCCATTCATCCTAAAATTAAAATAGTAAAAGATCTGGCTGCAGCTGCGGTTCTGGTTGCTGCATTTTTAGCAGTAGCCGTTGGTGCGATTATATTTATCCCGAAATTATTTTTGTGAGGCCAGTGTAGCCGTTCTCGATTCTTCCATTTTATCCTCGATAATGCGATCCCAGCGCGCCTGCATTTTGTGGTTGCTACCATGCTCGGTTTCTTCGTCGTAATTACGCTGCATCGTATCGAAATACTCACTAATCTGGTTAGCCAGTTCCGATATTTGCGCTTTATAATTGTTAACCGAATAATTGCGGTTTTTGAGTACCCTTTCGGCCTCAGAAAGTAAAATGTACTGGATATTTACGTGGCCCTGTTCGTGGTGCAATAAGCTGGCCCTGATTTCGGGATCTTTAATTTTATCCCATTTTACCCAGGAGCGGGTTTTATCTATCCGTACTTCATTTTTAAGATTAATCACCACCCGGTTGCGATACACTGTACTGTTGTAGCTGTACTCCCAGGTCATGGCTGTTAGCGCATAAAATGGCGAACGTTCATCGGCTTTGCCTTTAAAATAGGTTTCCCAGTTCAGTTGTACGGGCTGCGTAAAATCTTGCTTAAAGGCAAAAGAAAAGGGGAGCGCCAGCAGTAATAATATCGGTATGATTAGTTTTTTCAATGTCGTCATTTTTTTCAACGGTGTCGTAACCCGATTATTTGCTGCCTTAGGGGCTGGTCAAATCATCAGGTTTTGTGTGTTGAATTTTACAACGAAAAAACCGTGCCTAAAATTACTCCGGGGTAGAAATCTGTCCTCTAATGCGCTCAAATTTTTCGATCAGCAAGGCAATCCGCTCTTTTTCTCTTTTCATTACGGCTTTACGTAAAATAGTCGAGCAGAAGATCATCCACAATGCGGTTAAACCTACGGCAATTACTTTTTGGGCGGTGTTAAAATGTGCCAGTATTTCGACGAAATAAAATATCAGACCCAAAGAAAGTGCAATTACGTAAAACCAGTAAAGCGAGTTGTACAATTTGTAACGGTTTAACTGGTAGGTTTTTAAGTTGTTTAAAAACTCGTTTGGATGGGCGGTGAAATCGTTTTTCGCAATTAGACGATAATCGCGGTAAAGGATTAAAGTATACACACCAATGGCAATAATGGTAATGCTAATGCCTACGTGTGTGGTCCACGATTCGAAATGGAAAAATATCCATAAAGCGGCAATGGCAATAAAAGACAGCAGCATACCCCCAATGTTTAAGGCCGATTTCAGCTTCAAACCATTTACCTCTTTCTTAGCTTGTTGCAGCATTTCATCGGCAGAAACCTTAACTTCAACCTCGTGCTTTTGCCACAATTCCTGTATTTGATCAAACGCTTGCATACTGGCTATATAATTCTGTTAATTTTTGTTTAATACGGTGAATTTTTACCCTCAAATTGCCTTCGCTTATGCCCGATATATCGGCAATTTCGTGGTATGGAAGCTCATCAAGTACCATGGTTATAATTAAACGGTCATTCTCTTCAAGTTTAGAAATACATTTATAAAGCAGGGCTACCTGTTCGTTCTTCTCCGAAAATTCTTCTACTTTATTTTCAATGATGTTATCCGTTAATTCGTCTTTAGCCTGTCTCTTTTCCGATCTCAGGTAAGTTAAACAGGTGTTTACTGCGATGCGATAAATCCACGTAGAAATCAAAGATTTGTTGCGGAACTTATCCAGATTCTGCCAGACCTTTAAAAAAGTTTCCTGTAAAAGATCATTTGCAGCGTCGGTATCACCGGTATAACCATAACATAAATGGAATATTTTTTTGGAATTCGAATCGAAGATCTGCTTAAATAACTTGTCTTTTTGTTCCATTTAGGGAATTATAGTTGCGTTTTAGATGATGGTGCACTTTTTTTGTTACACGAGAATGCGAAAATAATATATTTTTTAATGCCTTTGAGTTAAAAGTTATAACCACACCTGCCCAGCCGGTCAGGAGGGAAGGTACACAGATAAACAAAGATTTTTATATCTGTGTGCATCCTTTTTATCTGTGGTTAAATTATTTCTGCTTGCTTAGACGGACTTAACTCAACGACATTGATCTATTTTTTTAACACCTCCCGATATCAAAATTTGTTACAAGCGGTAAATATCGTAGTTTTACCGAATTAAGAGTGCCACAAACTTTTTTATTCATGAAGAAAAACAAACTCACGCTTTTTATTTTTATAGCGCTGATTGCAGGTATTGCACTGGGCTATATTTTAAACGTAAACTCCATCAATGTTTACAACCAGAATATCCTGAATGCTGATGCGAAGGTTAAGAGTATAGAGGTAAGCATTGCCAAAACAACCGATACTACTACCGCAATTTATACCCAACTTAAAGCAGATAAAAAAGCTGCCGCCAAAATCAAAAAGGAAAACGAGGGAATAAGAGAGAAAAAACTGGAGTTTTTTACCCTGTTGAGCGATATTTTTCTACGCCTGATTAAAATGATTGTTGCGCCACTGGTATTTACTACCCTTGTTGTCGGGGTAGCCAAAGTAGGCGATATTAAAGCTGTAGGGCGTATTGGTGGTAAAACACTGGGCTGGTTTTTAACTATGTCGCTCATGTCACTCGTGTTAGGAATGATTCTGGTGAATTTGTTTGAGCCTGGTAAACACATGAAATTATCGTTGCCCGATCATCTGGTTGATACCGGTATCCAAAAGGCGGCCATGAGTGTTAAAGATTTTATTGCACACGTGTTTCCAAAAAGTATTGCCGAATCAATGGCTACCAACGAGATTTTGCAAATTGTGGTATTCTCCTTGTTTTTTGGCGTAGCTACGGCAGCCATTGGCGATATGGGGCAGATCGTAATCAAAGCTTTTGATGCCATTGCACACGTAATTTTAAAAATGACAGGCTATGTAATGAATTTTGCTCCGCTTGCTGTTTTTGGCGCCATGACGGCCATTATTGCCAAGCAGGGTTTAAGTGTTTTAAACACCTATGCCATTTTTATCGGCGAGTTTTATTTTGGCTTGGCCATTCTCTGGGGACTATTAATCTTCCTGGGCTTCCTGGTGCTTAAAAAACGTATTTTCCGTCTCGTAAACGATATGAAAGAGCCTGCAGTACTGGCTTTTAGTACAGCAAGTAGCGAAGCGGCTTATCCTAAAACGATGTTATTGTTAGAGCGTTTTGGCTGTAAAGATAAAATTGTAAGTTTTGTGCTGCCATTGGGTTACTCGTTTAACCTGGATGGATCGATGATGTACATGACCTTTGCCTCGTTGTTTATTGCGCAGGCTTATGGTATCCATTTAGGTTTTGAACAGCAAATTTCGATGCTTTTAATCCTGATGTTAACCAGTAAAGGTATTGCGGGTGTGCCAAGGGCATCGTTGGTGGTTATTGCCGGTACCATTGCCAGTTTCAATATCCCTGAAGCAGGTTTGGCACTGTTAATCGGTATTGATCCGCTTTTGGATATGGGCCGTTCGGCAACCAATGTGGTGGGTAACAGTATCGCAACCGCAGTGGTAAGTAAGTGGGAAGGCGAACTTAAGGATGTTCAGGAAGCTTAGATTGATTGCTTTGAGTCAAAAACATGCAATCATTCGAAAAAACGGTAGCCCTTTCACTAAATAATTCAGTAATTCGTCCATTCAATAATTAAATATAAAAAGTGTCAAGCAGAGGAAAAAAAATATTCTTAGCCATTACCATCATCGTGCCGATGATTATTTATTGTTATATCTATTATAAGCCGATTATCCAGAATGCGCCTTTCCGAAAAAAGGATTTTGTATCTATGGAGTACAAATGGGGCATAAAAGATACCCTTGAAAATCATTATAACTCAGCCACTGGCGAATACCAGTATGTTAATGGGGCCGATTCGGTTATTAAGAAGAAAATCTTTTTAAAGAGCGACGATATTCTTTACATGCACGGTAAAGCCAATGAAATTGGGCTTTGGAATTTCCCGGATACCATTGGTAAGAAAAGCGAAAAATCGATGACAGTGCCACGTTATGATTTGCTGTTTAAATACAAGGAAAAAACAAAACATGTGGTAATTTATGGCGACTTTGATGGCAACCCGAAATTATTGGATGCTGCGGTACAAATGCGTAAAGTGATCGATCAAACCTTGCTGCAGGCCGAAAAAAGAAGCGCAAAATAAAATATTGATTTAATATCAGATGGAAAGACCTTGATCTAAGCAGATTAAGGTCTTTTTTGTTTAGGATGTTTTCGTATATTTACGATATATTCGTAAATATGGAAAAATTAACATTGCAGGAAGAAGAAGCGATGCTGGCTGTTTGGCAGGTTGGAAAAGGCTTTATTAAGGATTTTATGGATGTACTGCCCGAGCCTAAACCACCATACACTACGCTGGCTTCAACGATAAAAAATCTCGAACGTAAAGGTTATCTGGTAAGCGAGCGTTTTGCCAATGCCAACCGCTACAGTGCAAAGGTTAAGGAAGTGGAGTATAAAAAGCGTTTTATGAGTGGTTTTGTTAATAATTATTTCCAAAGTTCCTATAAAGAGCTGGTTGCTTTTTTTGCGAAGGATAAAAAGATCAGTGCCGAAGAACTTAAAGAGATTATAAACTTAATAGAGAACCCTGAAAAGTAAAGGCTATGCCACATTTCTTTCTCATTTTATTGAAAATTAACCTGGTGCTGATTTTATTTTCGGCTACCTACTACCTGGTGTTGCGCAGGCTTACTTTTTATTCGCTTAACCGGGCTTTTCTGGTATTTGGAATTATCTTTTCTTCTGCGTACCCTTTTATCAACCTTACCGGGTTTTTGGCTGACCATAAAGCTATACCTGCGTTTGTTCCCGGGCTGAACCAGCAGGTAAGCCAGCTGGTAAAACAAGATGCCGTTCCGCTAGTGTGGCAAGTACTTACCCTACTTTTTTATGCGGGCGTGGTGCTGATGGCGCTGCGTTTACTGGTGCAGTTTATTTCCCTGTACCGTATGCACCAAAGTTCTTCGCCCGATAGTTTGAATCAGTATTCGGTAAGGATATTGAGTGAAGAGGTGAGTCCATTCAGTTTCTGGCAAACCATTTACATTAATCCGGGGCTGCACAAGCAGGAAGATTTGCCGAACATTTTGGCACATGAGAAAGTGCATGTAGAACAATGGCATACGTTAGATATTATCCTGGCCGAAATTTGTGTGGTTTTTTACTGGTTTAACCCAGGTGTTTGGCTGATGAAAAAAGCCGTACGCGAAAATATTGAGTTTATTACCGATGCCCGCATTTTAAGAAAAGGAATTGATAAAAAGGCCTATCAGTATAGTTTGCTTGATGTAGGTACGCTACAACCTTCAGTTGCTATTGTGAACAATTTTAGTTTGTCTGATTTGAAAAAACGGATTAAAATGATGAATGTCAAACGCTCATCTAGAATGAATTTAACGCGTTACATGCTTGCTTTTCCTGTTTTATTGTGTGTTACGCTGGCTTTTACTATCGATAAAAAAGCCGTTCATAAAAGTTTTGCCCCTTTAACTAAAATGGTGGTAAATGTGATCCCGCATAAGGAAGCTGAAACTATTGCGGAAGCCAAAATAAAATCAAAAATCAACAAGAAAAGAAAGACTGCATTGCCGCTGGTTAAAAAGGACACGGCTACCAGATTTACCTTTGTTTTTAGGTCTAACGATCAGGCAGGCGATACTGTACCGCATCGGGTGGCCGAAGTGCTGAAAAAAATGACAGGCAATGTTAAATTCGATTTTAAAACAGATGGAAATTTAAGTAAGCGAACTTTTGTGAAACATTTTACTTTAACCGATTCAGTGCCAACCAACGAGAAAATTGAACAGATGATGCTTGCTGACCAGGCCAGCATGGGTTTTGGAAATGTTGCTGATACCAAAGGAAAAAAAGTTACTGCCGTTTTTATCATGAAATCGACTGTGAATACGAAAGAAAACAATGAAGGCGGAAAAGATAAACCAGCAGCAAAAGAATCATCGGTTACCAGTATGAGTTATTATCTGAACGGAAATAAGGTGAGCAAAGCAGAACTTGATAAGTTGAATCCCGATATGATTATGGATTTGAAAATGGATCAGAAAGGACAGTTTATCCAGATTAATACCAAGCCTTAATAATTCGCCTTTTTCTCCCTCAGATTTCGCTGATTCGATTAATATTTATTTGCGTTAATCGCCTTAAATCTGCGGGAAATAATAGTCTGTTGCTTCTTTCTCCCGCAGATTCCACAGATTTCGCTGATAGGTAAATGCTTTGAATAATAATATTCTGCGTTAATTTTCTTCAATCAGCGGGAAAAATAATTAATAGGGTGCCTTGTTTCTCCCGCAGATCCCACAGATTTCGCTGATCGGTAAATGCTTTGATTGATAATAATCTGTATTGATCATCTTAAATCAGCGGGAAACAATATCATGTATCACTTCCCGCTAATCAAACCTAGAAATTAAACGTAGCCTTTAGCATCGCTACCCGCCCCGGGATAGCATAAGTGCCTGTGGTTAGGGAGTTTGCCGAAATGTAAATGGCATCAAAGCTTTTAATATTGGTTAGGTTGCTTATCCCAAATTCAATATCGGTCTTCATTTTTAACCACTTGTAACGCATATTCGCATCCGCAAAAAGGTACTTCAAATCAGGTTGCGAAGATTGCCGGGTTAAAAGGTGCTCGGCTGATAAATTTAAATACAGATTTCTAACCGTGGTAATGGCTAAAGCAGACTGTTGTCTCAACTGTTTGAAATTGGTTTTTATCCCATCCGCTACCGTGGCTTTGTTGTCGGTAATGGCAAAATTGGCAGCGTACGACCAGTTAATGAAGTTGGTAAGCTTCGCTTCAATACCAACTTTGTAAGCCACTGTTTGTGTGTTAAACGGTAAAAGTGCATCGTTCTGCAGCTGGCTGTATTTGCTTTGCGCAAAACTTACCCCGGCATTTACTGTACTTTTTAAGCTAAACAGGTATTTGCTTGCATTTGCGGTTAAAGAGATACTGCGGATGTGATTGTTTAGCGGCAGTACAATTTTCTGCTGAATGTTGTTGCTTAAGTTGTAAGCCGAAATGGTGCTCAGCTCAGTATCACTGTAATTAGCCGTTACGTTCGCAAACAACATCTGCATGGCTTTTCTAAAATTAAAACCTGCCCCAATATTATGCGATTTTGATTCGGCAATGGGTGCATCGTTCGAAAATAACGAGCGATAATTCTTTAAGATGGTACCCCGGTAAACATCGTTAATACCGCCCAGGTCGTTTCTGAAATTATAATTCGCCGTAACGTAATTTTCGGTACTGGTTTGGTATTTTATATTAAGCCCGGGGTTGATAAACAGTTTATTCAGACCGTTATCCAATTGATTGAGTGCATCACTATAGTTAATATGGTTGTAGCTTAATGGCAAGCTCAAACCAGCCTTTAACTTATCGTTGGTATACTCGTAAGTGGCTTCGGTGTAAAGTTTGGTTTTAAGCCAGTCGAGATCATTTACTGTGCTGCCGGTAACTGGCTCTGTTTGCTGGTTGTTTTGTGTGCGGTAGAGTTCCGAGTTAAGCTGCTGTTGCTGTACATTGAAACCTGCCTTATACGTTTGCACAAAATTGTTTTTTACAAAAGCGAACGATACATAATTGTTGGTGTACCAGGTGGGGAGTTTAATGTACTGCGTTAAACCCAGATAGCTGTTCCCATTATTCAAAATGTCGGCATTTAAGCCGGGGGTAATATTTAACGTTTCTGGTTGTGTGGTGCGGTTTAAGTAGGAGTAGAGGTTAATCACATCCTCCGATTTTAACTTTTTGCGGTAATTAAATTCGTTCGACAAATCGAAGGTTTCCTGTTTAAGCACCTGGTTGGCGGCTACGTTATTCATTACAAAACCCGAAGTAGTTTTAAAAGGCGCATATTCCACTACCAAGTTATTGTTCAGGTAATATTGTTCTGCATTGCCGTTTAAGTTAAACTGCGCCCTCAGCTTTTGCGGATTAATGCCATTGTTTTGCGTTTCGGCATAACGGATAGTTTGACCGGGAAGATAAGTTTCCGAAAATTTATTGTATTCCTGGCGCCGCTCGTCGTATAAATAGGAAATATTAGCCCTTAACTGAAGGTCTTGATTAAACTTGTACAAATTGTTCAGGTTAATCAATCCGGCTTTGTTAAAAAGATACCTGCTTTGCGGCAACGATGGTACTCCGGCGGCACCCGTTGAGAGGAGCCCGCTAGGTTTATCGTTATCCAGTTTCTTTAAATAATCAGAAAAATTGTGCGCAATAAGGTCTCCACCCGGATCGCTGCCAATGTTATTGCCCTTAATGTTGTTAATAAACTTTAGCTTTTTATTAAACAGCATGGCGGTCAGGTTTTCGTCAAAACGATTGGGCATGCCTGCGCCCGCAGTAGCATCGCCCATTACTTTAAGTTTGGCTTCATCTTTAATCACCAGGTTCAGGGCAACATCATCGCTCATGTTATTTTTGCGCATCATTTTAATGGGCTGATCATTTTGGATTACCTGTACCTTATCAACTGCCCCATGCGGGATACTTTTGGTGCCAATATTGTATTTATCGTCTAACAAATTGTCGCCATCCACATAAAGGTTCGAAATCGATTTCCCGTTATAGCTGATCTTACCATCTTCGGCAACCTCCACACCGGGCATTTTTTTCAGCACATCGCCAATGCTTCGGTCTTGTTTATCCGCAAAATCAGCTGTACGGTAATTTAAAGTATCGCCACGGGCAGTTAGCGATGGCCGGTTTTTAACGTTAACTGTTTCCAATGTGGTTTCGCTGGGCTGTAAAGTCAGGTCGTAGTTTTTAGCCACATCAGTTACCGTGGTAATCAGTTTTTTATAACCAATGCTCGAAGCTTCAATTTTGTAACCGGCAATCTGGTCGTTTTTGAGCTCCATGCTAAAAGCGCCGTTTTTGTTTGTATGCGTAAAATTAATGATGTTACCTTTGGCATCCTTTAAAGTTACATTAACCGATTCGACCCCTTTACCACTGGCATCTTTTACCTGGCCTTTAAGGGGCTTTTGGGCAAAAACAGAAAAAGCTGCCAGCAAAAGCCAGCAGGTTAAAATGAGCTTTTTCATTTTTTGTTTTCAAGTTCTATCGGATTGTTAACTTCGGTTTTAACTGCAGCTGCACCTGAAGGACGTGGTGCCTGATTCATTCTGAACGAGCCCTGCATACCATTCGCTGCCATTTGTGCCTGCATAAAACCTTGCGGATCCTTATCGCGGGCAGCTTTAAGTTTATCTAGCTCTTTCCGGGTGGTTTTTATCGCATCGGTTGGTAACTTAATTTCGGCTCCCAGATAGCTTGTGTTTACATCTATGCCCATAATTTTTACCGAGCCCACTCCGCCATTTGGAGCTACAATTTTAACATCGCCCTCAGCGTTGGTAGTGGCAGCTGCTTCTTTTACATTTTCGAGTCCCGCAAATTCAAATTTCACTTCTTTTTTATCGTCGTAAGCTTCTATAATTAAGCCGGGCAGGCCGTTTAATTTCCACGGACCGCTTTGAAACGGAATCTCTGTTGCAAACCAGGCAATCCAGTTGCGGCCTTTAAACCGCGCTGTTGCTTTCTGGCAAGCTACGCCCGAAAAACTCATGGTATCTTTTAGTATTTTCCAGTCAATGGTAGCGGCAGGTTCTTCAACCAGATAATTGTTAAACAAGCGTTCTTTGGTAATCATTTTGTGCTCATTGGCAAAAAAGAAATAATCTTCCTGGGTAGGTTGTGTTTTCATTTCGCTTTTCAGCTCAATTTTCATGTTCCCGTTACCGCTTTGGTTCTTAATTTGTTCCTGTAGCTGTTGTTGCATTTTAAGTGCCTGGTTCAGTTTATCGTAACTCGTATAAACCGATGCATTTTTACCGGTTACCAGCAGCATATTTTCTACTTTAGGTTGGTCTCTTTGGGTGGTATCTCTCACGTGTGTAAAAGTATAGCGCACTCTGGCCAGTGCTTTATCGGCTTCCTGTGCCTTTGCTGAAAATAAAATGGCCGTAGCCAGGCAGGTAGTTAAAATTCGTTTCATGGTATTGGGATTTAGTGGTCTATTTAATTTTCGTAAAACTACGAAATTTTCGTAATAAGATTACGGTTTAACATTTTTTAACAGATGGCTGTTTTTTATTCAGAAAAGGAGTGGGGGGAAGTATTTGGCTGCTTGTAGTCCCGCTATTCATTACAAGCACCGCTGAAAAAGCGGAGGCTTTCCATTGCTATCGGGTTTATAAACAAAGCGAGTGTAGGATACATGAGGACGCTAAAATGTTTATCTTTACCCTTCTGAAAACTAAAGTTGGGGTGGGTAAACGGATATGGAAGGAGAGGTAGCGATGGGCGGAATGTTTTATCGAAAAATATTTTCGATATCTATTTGTGTGTTAATTGAAATTGTTCTATATTTGCACCTCGTTAAATAAAAATTAAAAAACTAATATTTAAACAATGTACGCAATAGTAAATATAGCAGGGCAGCAATTTAAAGTTGCTAAAGACCAGCACCTTTTTGTACACAGATTGCAAGGAGATGAAGGCGCTAGTATTGAATTTGATAATGTATTGTTGGTTGATAACGGTGGTGCAATTACTGTAGGTGCTCCTGCAGTTAAAGGTGCTAAAGTTTCAGCTAAGATCGTATCTCATTTAAAAGGTGATAAAGTAATCGTTTTCCACAAAAAACGTAGAAAAGGTTACAAAAAGAAAAACGGTCACCGCCAGTTTTTCACTAAGATTCAGATCTCTGACATCACGTTATAATTAATTGTTAACCCAATAATCCGCTTTTAGCGGGTTACAAAATATAAAATCATGGCACACAAAAAAGGAGCCGGTAGTTCGAAAAACGGACGTGAATCGCATAGTAAGCGTTTAGGTATTAAAGTTTTCGGTGGTCAGTTAGCTATCGCAGGAAACATTTTAGTACGTCAACGTGGTACAAAACACCATCCTGATAAAGGCGTGGGTATTGGTAAAGACCATACTTTATTCGCTTTAGTTGATGGTACGGTTGTTTTCAAAAAGAAACAAGATAACAAATCATATGTTTCTATTCTTCCTATCACTGATGCAGAGATCGAAGCAGCAATCGCTAAACCAGCTGCTAAAAAAGCAACTGCAAAGAAAGAAGTTGTAGCTGAAGTTGAAGCAGCACCTGCTAAAAAAGCACCAGCAAAAAAAGCAGCTAAAAAAGACGAAGCTACTGAAGAAGCTGCATCTGCAGAATAATTAGTACGAAATAAAATATAAAAAAGGTTCTGATGCAAATCAGGACCTTTTTTGCGTTTATAGCTTTGCTATTCGGTTAACTGGTTAATCGGTTAACTGTTTAAATCGGTTAATTGGTTAACTGCGAACTACCAACTGGATACTGGTTATTAGTTCATTGGTCATTAGTTTATTGGTTTATAGTCAATAGTTCATAGTCTAATTCAACTGAAAATTGAAAACTGATAACTGTAAACTGATAACTGAACATCAATTCATTCCATCTTTTAGCTGACCTCCAGACTCCCGACCCCGGACTTCCGACTCCCGACTAAATTGTTAAACCCTGTTAAATAACAAAAATTAACATTTCAGGCCTTTAGATTAGGGTATTGATTTTAAAACAAATCCCCCATGAATCTGAAGAAAATATCCTTATTAATTCCATTACTTATTTCAGGCAGTTTATTATATGCACAAGATGTAGAAGAGAACATCCGCATGGTAAAGCCTTTTAAAGCCGATGGTATATCGAACGAATGGAACGAACCGCTTAACCAGTATAACGATGCCACCCGGCTGGCTTTTGCGCTGGCAAATGATGATCAAAATCTTTACCTCATTATCGAATCTTTAGACCCCCAGACTACCTTTAGCGTGTTAAGCGGGGGCATTACCTTAAACATTAATACTGCAGGTAAGAAGAAAGACGGGATTAAATTAACCTTTCCTCTGATGGAAAGACCACCTATGGACAAAGATGTAGATGTACCACCAGATCACCATACACCACATACTGATAGAGATACGGGATTGATGCACGATCCTTCAGCAATGAATAAAAGTATCCGTGTTTCGGGTTTTAAAAATATTGCTGATGGCGATTTACCTGCCGATAACCAGAGTGGCATTGAAACCGGTATGAGCATTCACCCCAATAAAGATTTGATTTACGAATTGCGTATTCCGCTGGCGCAACTTGCTGTGAATTTAGATATGAAAAAACCACTGGTGTACAACATCAAAATTAACCAGCCGAATAAAACTGCAATGCACAGAGCAGGTAAGCCGGAAGGCGGTGGAAGAGCAGGTGGTTTCGGCGGTGGTGGCGGAAAAGGCATGGGCGGCGGCCGCGGTGGTATGAGTGGAGGAAGATCAGGAGGTGGTATGCGAGGTGGAGGCGGTGGTGAAAGACCCCAGCAAGGCGGAGAATCTGCAGCTAAATCAGCCGATTTTTGGATTAAATATAAGTTGGTTAAGGCTTAGCTTTTCGTCATTGCGAGAAGGCTTTTTCAGCCGCCGAAGTAATCTTTATGCGAACACTTGGCTGTAGCGACCGTTGTAAGATTGCCTGCCTGCTGCAGGCAGGCTTCGTTTCTCGCAATGACGCCTAGAGGAGGGGGATCATCAATTAACCACCAAACTTAAAGCAATTAAACCTCCTTTTTTAATACTCCCTGGCCATTAACTGGTTGGTAAGTGTTAGCAGGTTTGCTTTTCTTTCCTCGCTCACATTTATCTGCGCAAATAAGGCCAGCGCTTTATCGCGGTAATGGTTCATGTGTTCTTTAGCAATCTGTTGTATGTCCAGTGTATCGTAAACAGCCCTAACGGTTTCTACCTTTTCTTGCGCGTTAAACGCTTTAGCGGCAGTCCAGGTATTTAAAGCAGCTTTGGTATCACCTTCTGCGAGTTCAAAGGCTTTTAACAGCAGGAAAGTCTTTTTATTCGCAATAATATCACCACCAACCTGTTTGCCAAATTTTTCCGGATCGGCATATACATCTAAAATATCATCCTGCAGTTGAAAAGCAATACCAATATTTTCGCCGAATTGCTCAATCAGGTCGGCATCTTTTGTTGATGCACCGGCAATAATAGCACCTAATTTCAGCGCACCACCCAATAATACAGCAGTTTTGAGCCTGATCATGTTGATGTACTCTTCAATACTTACATCATCACGTCCTTCAAATTCCATATCTAATTGCTGTCCTTCGCAAACACCCTGAGCGGTAGCATTGAAAGTATCGAGCACATCTTTAAGAAAAACCGGATTTACTTTAGCGAGGTTTTTATTGGCTTCTACCATCATCACATCGCCACTCAAAATAGCCACATTGGTACTCCATTTTTCGTGTACCGTTGCCTGGCCTCTGCGTAATGGCGCATTATCCATAATATCATCGTGTACGAGGGTAAAATTATGGAAAATCTCTATAGCCATTGCAGCATGAACAGATTCGTTGGCATCAGCACCAAACAGTTCTGTGGCCATAAGTACCAATAAGGGCCTTACCCGTTTGCCACCCAGGTTAATGATATAGCTTATCGGATCATAAAGTTGCTTCGGGTGATCTGGAAACTTTAAATTTTGTATTGTGGTATCTAAAATTTGCTGTAATTGTTCTGTAGTCTGCATGTTTTGTTTAAACACTGTGTTTCGGGCACAAATGTCTTAATTTTTTAATCAGGAATTAGGGTGAAATCGATTTGGCGCTTAGAAAGATCAACTTTTTTTACACGTATCATCACTTCATCGCCCAGTTGATATTTTTTCTTCTTTCTTTGGCCTACAATACAGTAGTTTTTTTCATCAAGTACATAAAAATCGTCAGATATGTCGCGCAGGCGGATCATACCTTCACATTTATTTTCTTCAATTTCTACATACATGCCCCATTCGGTAACGCCCGAAATAATGCCTTTGTAGGCTGTACCGATATTATTTTCTAGATATTCGGCTTGTTTGTATTTAATCGAAGCTCTTTCGGCATCAGCAGCCCGTTTTTCCATCGCAGAAGAATGCACGGAAGCAACTTCGTAAAACTCCATATCGGCCGATTTGCCACCATCTAAATAGGTTTGCAGTAAACGGTGTGCCATTACATCGGGATAACGACGGATAGGCGAAGTGAAGTGGGTGTAATACTCGAAAGCCAGGCCGTAATGGCTGGTTTTTTTAGTGGTATAAATGGCTTTGGCCATAGAACGGATGGCCAGCGAAGTTAAAATATTCTGCTCTTTTTTGCCCTCTACATCAGCCATTAAATGGTTTAGCGATTTGGCAATTTCCTTATCTGATTTGGTATTGATTTTATAGCCAAAGCGGGAAGCAAAGTTGGCAAAAGTATTTAAAGTTTCCATGTTGGGCGAATCGTGCACCCGGTAAACAAAGGTTAATTTTTGTTTACCCTTGCTCTTTTTTGCAATAAATTCGGCTACTTTACGGTTGGCCAAAAGCATGTAATCTTCAATCAGTTTATGGGCATCTTTACGCTCTTTTACGTAAACGCCTATAGGTTTGCCAGCTTCATCGAGTTTAAATTTAACTTCGGTACTTTCAAAGCTGATGGCGCCGTTTTTAAATTTACGGTCGCGCAGGATATAAGCAAGCTCATTCAGTTTTTGTATTTCGGTTGCGTAATCGCCGGTTTTACTTTCAATCACTTCCTGTGCTTCTTCGTAGGTGAATCTGCGATCGGAGTGGATGATTGTGCGGCCATACCATTCATTCTGGATGTTGGCTTGCTCATCGAGCTCAAAAACAGCTGTAAAACACAATTTATCTTCGTGCGGGCGAAGCGAGCATACACCGTTACTTAAACGCTCCGGCAGCATCGGAATTACGCGGTCAACCAAATAAACCGAAGTAGCGCGGCTATATGCTTCTTTATCGAGTTCGCTTCCCTGGATTACGTAGTGTGAAACATCGGCAATGTGGATCCCGATTTCGTGGTTACCATTGGGTAATTCCTGGTAGGAGATGGCATCGTCAAAATCTTTGGCGTCGGCCGGATCGATGGTAAAGGTTAACACCTTTCTAAAATCCTTACGCTTAGCAATTTCTGCAGCCGGAATTTCTTCGGGAATGGCATTGGCTTCTCTTTCTACCTGAGGTGGGAACTCGAGTGGAAAGCCGTATTGGGCCAGAATGGCATTCATTTCGGTATTGTTTTCGCCCTGGTTGCCCAACACATGTTTCACAATACCTATTGGGTTTTTAGCACTCTCAGGCCAGTCGGATAGCGTTACCAAAACCCTTTGACCACTTTTTGCACCATGCGTATCGGCTAATGGTACAAAAATATCGTGCATCATTTTTTTATCGTCGGCAATTACGAAGGCAAAGCGATCTGATATTTTAATCACACCGGTAAAGTCTGATTTTGCCCTTTTAATGATTTCGATTACTTCTCCATCATTTTTACGGCCGCTCTTTTTGGCAAAAACATAAGCTTTTACGGTATCGCCATGCAGGGCATTTTTAAGTTTGCGGGGTGCAACAAAAATATCTTTCTCAAACTCATCTTCGGGCACGATATAAGCCGAACCATCGGCAGTCATATCTACAGTACCAATAATGAAGTTCTGCAGTTCTTTAAGTTTAAATTTCCCTTTTTGGGGTTCTAAGAAAATACCGTTGTTTTTTCCTTCCTTTAATATCTCTAAAATCGTTTCTCTTGATTCCTGATCGTTTAGGTTCAATTTGGCCGAAACCTGTTTGTAATTGAGAAGCTGATTATTGTTTTTTTCAAAAATATCACTAACCAGTTGATTCAGAACCAATTTTATATTTGCCGATTTTTTCTTTGCCATACGCTAAACTGAATTTACCGAAGATACAGAAAAGATAGGGAAGTGACGGGATTTGGGGCGTAAAATGTATGGTAGATGTGGGATATGAGATATGAGATGTGAGACTTGAGATATGAGATAGGGGATTTTGATTTACAAGTTACTGTTCTGCCAACTTCAGTTCAACATAGGTGATGTTTTTGCGCTCGGCGGTATAACTGATATGGATATTCCCATTTTGATCCTGAATAATGGCCGGGTAGCTATATTCGCCTTTTTGGTGGTTTTCGAGGGTATAAATATCTTTCCAGTTTTCGCCATCGGTTGATATGGCCAGTTTTAATAGCGAGCGACCTTCCCACCAGTTTTTACCCGCAGTTAATGGGTTATAAACAAGCATTTGCCTGCCATCTTTTAAGGTTACCGCATCACTGCCCGAATTGGGATTGGGCAGTTGGGTAGGTTTTAGTTTCGACCAGTTTTCGCCTCCATCAACCGACCAACTTTCTACAATTACATTTTGCCGGCTCCTGCAAAGCAGTTGTAATTTGCCTTTGGGATGAATGAGAATTGATGGCTGGATTACGCCAAAGGTATCGCAGTTGATCTTGATTTTTATCCAGTTTTTACCGTCGGCATCCGATTTTTCAATATGAATATTCCATGTTTTTTCGTCAAGGCTTTCGGTGCTCGAAGGGTAGAGGATGGTTCCGTTTGCCAGTTGAACGGGTTTATTTTTAATAGGACCTAAAAAATCTTTGGGTAATTTTTGCGCTTTAGACCAGGTTTTACCATTGTTAGCCGATGTTTTATATTCGGCCCACCACTCGCGTGGATTTAAACCCACTTTATAGTGTAAGAATAAAATGCCATTTTTTGCTTTAAACAATACCGGATTCCAGCAGGCTAAACGGCTGGTATCGCTTTGTATTCCGTTGGCAATTTCAACCGGCTGACTCCAGTTTGCACCATTTTTTACCGCCGACCAAATCACTACATCTTTGCTTCCTTCGTGTTTGCCACCAAACCAGGCTGCCATAATTTTTCCGTTTCCGAGATCAACGAGTGTTGAAGCATGACAGGCTTCGAAAGGCACTTGCTTAAAAATGGAGCCGGACTGTATAATTTCGACTTTTTGGGCGTAAGTGGTTGCGCAAAAGAACAGTATAGCAATAATGGAAAAGAATCTTTGCATAATTTATTGTTGGCCGGGAATCGCGGCGATAAGTTTTTGAGTATATTCGGCCTTAGGGGCATTAAATAATTCTTCTGGAAAACCTTCCTCTTCAATTTTACCTTTATTCATCACTAAAATACGGTCAGAAATATGCTTGATTACTGCTAAATCGTGTGAAATGAAGATATAAGTCAGGCCAAATTCTTCCTGTAGTGATTTGATAAGGTTAAGCACCTGCGCCTGTACCGATACATCGAGTGCCGATACGGACTCATCGCAAATGATGAATTTGGGTTGCAATGCCAAAGCCCGTGCAATTACCACACGCTGCCGCTGGCCGCCACTAAACTCGTGTGGATAGCGGTTAAAATGCTCGGCTTTTAAACCAACTTTATCCAGCAGTTCTAATACCTTTTGTTTGCGTTCGGCATCATTTTGATACAGCTGATGTACCTGCAAAGGTTCTAATATGGATTGGCCGATGCTTAGTTTAGGGTTTAGCGAGGCATAGGGATCCTGAAAAATAATCTGGATATCTTTTCTGAGCTTTCGCATTTCGTTTTTGCCCAGGTGGGTAATGTCTTGTCCGTTAAATACAATGCTACCTGACGTTGGCTGTATAAGCCTTATAATGGTACGGCCTAAGGTTGTTTTTCCGCAACCCGATTCGCCTACGAGGCCGAGGGTTTCACCCGGAAAAACCTCAAAGTTAATTTCATCCACCGCTTTAACATAATCGGTAGTTTTACCAAATAAGCCGCTACGGATAGGATACCAGGTGCATAGCGCTTTAATTTGCAATAACGGTTTTTGCTGGTACAAGGATTGCCGCCTTTGGGCAATTTCAGTTGTGGTTAACTGGTTTGCCGGCTGTAAATAGGCTGGTGCATCACCGGTTTGGTTGTTTAAAAAATCGGCTACAACCGGTAATTTTTTTAATTGTAAGTTGGGTGATGGCCTGCAGGCGAGTAAGCCCTGGGTATAAGGATGTTGCGGATTTTCAAATACCGATTTTACTGGGCCCTGTTCTACAATTTCGCCTTTGTACATCACGGCAACTTCATCGGCAATTTCGTTTACCACGCCTAAATCGTGCGAGATAAAGATCATGGCCATGTTGCGCTCTGTTTTGAGCTTAAGGAGCAATTGCAGAATGGTTTTTTGAACAGTTACGTCTAAAGCAGTTGTAGGCTCGTCGGCAATGAGCAGTTTAGGGTTACAGCTTAAAGCCATAGCAATCATTACCCGCTGCTTTTGTCCACCCGAAATCTGGTGCGGATAACTTTCAAATATTTTTTCGGGTCGCGGAAGCTGAACTTCGTTAAACAGGGCAATGGTTTGTTTTTTTGCTTCGGCTTTATCTACCTTTTGGTGGAGGATAATGGCTTCGGCAACCTGATCGCCGCAAGTAAAAACAGGGTTCAGGGAAGTCATGGGTTCCTGAAAAATCATTGAAATCTGATTGCCCCTGATCTGCCTGATTTCGTTCGCATTTAAATTAAGCAGGCTGATGTCTTCAAAATCAATATCGCCGGTAATTTTAGCAAGGCGCTCGTCATGCAAACTCATAATGGAGAACGAAGTAACCGATTTACCCGAGCCCGATTCGCCAACTATGCCTAAAACAGTACCTTTTTTTACATTAAAGCTGATTTTTTTAACGGCTTTGAACCAGTTTTTATCTTCCTGGTTGTAGAAATCGATATTTAAATTTTCAACGTTTAACATTAAATTTTACAGATTACAATTTCTTTCGACCCTGTTTCTAAGCTGTTTAGTTCATCTAAATGATAATGGCAATTTACAGGCGTTTCATTTTGGGCAAGAAAAAGTAAATGTTTTGCCAAAGAAATTAAGCCTGCCCGGTTAGCTGAGATAATAATCTGATTATTTAAAACCTCACTTTTAATTACAAACCCTTCCTCCCAGATGGAAACAGTATCTTTTTCTTTAGTGTATTCGGGAATGTTTATTTTTAATTCTGCCATCAGGTTACAATGGTAATATTTTCTTCCGGAATTACCTCCATACCTTTAAATTTTAACAGTACCTGTGCTGTAGTAATTACATCTTTCTGGCAATAGGTAACAATCCGGGGCAGGTTTTTTTCTTCATAATATACCTGTTTTACCTGACTGCCGTTAATATCATCTTTTGGAGTAGGAATATCCAGAATGGCGGCAAGCAGGCTAAGGGAGGTGAAATGTTTGTGGTCGCCAAATTTCCAGAGCTCCATGGTATCGATGTGATTTACTTCCCATGGCTTTTTGCCTGCTAGCTGCAGCTGTACCGGAATTTCGATGTCATTAATTAAAAGTCTGCGGCAGAGGTAAGGGAAATCAAATTCTTTTCCGTTATGGGCGCAGAACATCAGACCAGGCGTTTGTTTATTCAACAAAGCTGAAAATTGCGAGAGTATTTCGTATTCATCATGACCTGAAAAAGATTTGATGCGCAATTTATTCGTTTTGTCTTCGGTATAGAAAATGCCGAGGCTGATGCAGATGATTTTGCCAAATTCGGCCATTATGCCTGCGCGTTCGTAAAATTCTTCTGCACTTTGGTCGTTATTGCGCTGGTAATGCGTTTTGTGTTCCCAAAGTTCCTGAAAATTGGGCGGTACATCCTGAAAAGAAGGGTATTGTGGAACGGTTTCAATATCGAGTACCATTACCTGATTGAGATCTAACGTTTTTAGCATATAGCAGATAGTTTTCTGTCAACAATTTACAGTTTTCCTTTTACAATTATAGCAGGTGGATTATATTTTATAAGTTTGGATATGGCGAAAAGTAAATTCGAGCAGTCTTTGGAAGATGGTGCTCATCAACAATTACAAAAACTGGTTGGCCGTTGGCAAGGCAGTACCAAAACCTGGTTTGAAAAAGATATCCTGGCAGATGAATCGCCATCTGAAGGTGAGATTACTTCCATTTTGGGTGCCCGTTTTATTTCTTTTGATTATCAGGGTAGTTTAGAAAGCAAACCTTTTGAAGGTAAAATGATTATTGGTTTCGATATTCCTTACCAAAAGTTCAGGATAAGCTGGATAGATAGTTTCCACATGGGAACGCAGATTATGCTTTCTGGCGGCGAGGCGACCGGAAATGGTTTTGCTGTTTTTGGTGAATATGGCAGTCCGGAATATGGAGAACAGTTATGGGGCTGGCGTACAGTTTTAGCAGTAAGCAATGCTGATGAATTCGTGCTAACAGCCTATAATGTTTCGCCAGAAGGGGAAGAAGCTAAAGCTACAGAAACGGTTTACAGGAGGGTTTAAACACAATGCGTTTATAGGAAAGAAAATGGTTCGTGGTTACACAAACCATTGGTGGATTAAAAATCCACAGTTCATACAGTCCGGATTTAAAATCCGGACTAACTGTGTAATCTTCTTTTAAGGTGGATTAAAAATCCAGCGTTTATGCAAGTCGGGATTACAAATCCCGACTAACGGTAAGTTTAAAACAATGTCGGCGTGGTGGTAGCCAATACCGGAATTTTTAAATCTGTTCCAATGGCCTTGTTTAATTTCTCGATAAAGTAAGCCGATAACAGGGGCGAGGCCAGCTCTACATTCTGGTGTACAAAGAAATACAGGTTTTCAAGTCCTTGTGCTTTCCATTGCACAATTCTTTCTACCCATTCATCTAAACGGGTATAATCGCTTTCGTGATTGGCACCTACATAACGTACAAAAGCAGTTGGGGTAGTTAGGCGCATATGCAGCATATCGCGGCGTCCGGCAGTATCGACAATGATATTGGCTACACCATTTTCTGCAAACAATTGGGCAAACTCGCTGGCAATAGCCTGGTTCGAGAACCATTCTTCGTTACGCACTTCTACACCCAATGGAATTACTTTCGGAAACTCGGTAATTACGGTTTTAAGTCGCTCAAAATCTTTTGGCTTAAAGTTGTCGTGCAGCTGAAGAAAAGCCATGCCCAATTTATCTTCAAAATTGCTAATGGCATCGCAAAACTGTTCTACGGGTTCTTTTACGTTAATCAGCCTTTTAAAGTGACTAATGGTATTGGTTAATTTCGGGAAGAATTTAAAATCTGCAGGCGTTTTTTGTGTCCAGGTGATTACCTGCTCGCTTGAAGGCATGCCATAAAAGGTTGCATTGAGTTCAATTGAATTAAATTGCGTAGCATAGTACGTTAACTCATCTTTAGTACCTTTTGGGTAAAAGCCTTTTAAATCGGCCTTATTCCATTTTGCACAGCCTACAGAAGCTTTGAAAGCCTGTTTGGATTTATTGGCTGCTAAAACTGCTGCAGTTTCGGGCGCATCAGCTGGGAGTTTAAAATCTATTATCGAGGGGTCTTCTACTTGGCCGAATTTCATGGTAATGTTATTTGATGTCAAATATATCTAAATCTCCATAGATTAGCTTGTCTATGGCATCGTAAATTTTAGCTTTTAGTTTTTCCCAGAATATTTTGTTGGAGCAATTTCCGAATTGGATTGAAATTAACTTTGGAGGTGGCCCTTTCCAGGCGACAAGTTCCCGATAATCTTCATCTTTCGAGATGATGATCACTTTTTCTTGATGGCGTGCGAGATGATAGATTTCAAGATCGGGAGTTTTGTTTAATTTCAGAAAATGAAATGAATTACATTTAATATTGATTTCATCCGTTAGCCATTTTGAAATGATAGGAGAAATATTCTCGTCAAGCCAAAATTCCCAATTATTCGTAAATGTAGTCATCCCTAAGTTGTTTAGCGCTAAAAAGCAGTGCAGCTTTTATATCTTCACTTTCGAGGATGGGATGCTCCTCTAAAATTTCTTCTTTCGTCATTCCTGACGATAATAATTCGAGAATATCGATCACAGTGAACCGATTACCTCTAATGGTAGGCTTACCACCCATTAATCCTGGGATAATGGTTATTCGTTCTAACAATTTCTTTTCTTCGTCTGCCATACTCAAATATAATAAAAACAAATTTCAATTAAGCAAAACTGTTACATACAAAAAAAGCGCTTAGAAAACCGAGCGCTTTAAATAAGTTATGCTAACTGCAAACTTCCAACTGAAAACTGTCAACTAAATTAATAGCCCAATATCTTCAGTACTTGCTTACTGTTTTGTTCTTCGCCAAAAACTTCAAAGTTGAAACTTTCATCGCGGTTTCTGCGAATCAACACATGTTTCGGACTAGGCAACAAGCAATGGTGTATACCGCCATATCCACTCAGTACTTCCTGGTATGCTCCGGTATGGAAGAAGCCCAAATACTGTACTTTACGGGTTTTAGGCATAAATACACTGTTCATGTGTGCTTCCTGGTTATAGTAATCCTGCCCATCGCAGGTAATACCTCCTAAGTTAACACGTTCGTATTCAGCATCCCAGTTATTAATTGGTAATAAGATGTATTTTTGGTTCAATGCCCAAACATCTGGTAAGTTGGTAATGAAAGAACCATCCAGCATTAACCAGCGTTCGCGGTCGTTTTGTTGTTTACGGCCCAAAACTTTATATAAAATACCCGAAGCCTCAGCAACAGTGTATTTACCAAATTCGGTAATGATATCTGGTTCCATCACTTCGTGAATGGCGCAGATTTCTTTAATCCTTTTTACAATTTCGTTTACCATGTATTCGTAATCGAAATCGAAAACCAGCGAATCTTTAAATGGCATACCACCACCAATATCGAGGGTATCCAGATCAGGGTTGATTTTCTTGAATTTGCAATAAAGGGTTACGTATTTCTCTAACTCGTTCCAGTAGTATGGCGAATCGGTAATACCTGAATTGATGAAGAAGTGCAACAGTTTTACCCTGAAATTAGGATTGTGTACAATTTTATTGTTGTAAAACTCAATTACATCTTCCATACGCACACCTAAACGCGAGGTATAGAATTGCGAATCTGGTTGCTCCTCAGCAGCGATACGAATACCCAGGTTACAAGGTGTATCGATATCTACCTCATCATCAAAAAGGTTAAATTCCTCTTTGTTATCTAAAACCGGAATAATATTGGTGTAACCATCGTGAAGCATATCGATGATATACTGTTTGTACTGGTAAGTTTTAAATCCGTTGCAGATAATGGTGGTATCTTTAGTTAAAGCACCTTTTTTCTCCAGCGCATCAACCATAGGCATATCAAAAGCCGAAGAAGTTTCCAGGTGGATGTTGTTCTTCAGCGCTTCTTCAACAATGTGCCTGAAGTGTGAGCTTTTGGTACAATAGCAATATTTATAATCGCCACGGTAGTTGTTTTTTAAAATGGCAGTCTGGAAAAGAATCTTCGCCTGTTGAATTTTCTTACTCACCATGGGTAAGTACGTGAAACGTAGGGGAGTACCGTAAGTTTCAATCATTTCCATCAGGTTTAAATCCTGAAAATATAATTCATCATCTATAACATCAAAGCCTTCCTGTGGAAAGCCAACGCTTAGATCGAGAAATTCTGAGTAACTCTGCATTTACTTTTAAATAATTTTTGCAAAAATGTAATTTTAAATCGAGAAATAAACGCTATTGATAATATTTTTACTGTAGAGAAACGCTTAGCCTAACGACAAAATTTGAATATGAAATATTTTTTAAAAAAAACAGAGCGGTTTTTTTATTTACCTGCTTGTAATTCAGTAATATAATTGGTTTGTTTTAGGAAAGCAAGTTCCTGTTTTTTATAGGTTTGGGTTGGGCCTGCTCTACACTTTACTCGTTGCACTCGTGTCCGTTACGATCAGGTTTAGGTGGCAGGGACCGTTCTGCTATTTAGGGTTTTATAGCGAGATGCCTTCATGCGAAGGCTTTTCCGTGTGTTCAGTGTTTCCGTGGCAAAAATACCATGTTTCACAGCTGCGAACCAAAGTGTAGCATATGGTTTATAACGATACAATCGTTAAGCTATTTAGGCACGCGTTAGAAACGCGCGCCAGCACTAATGAGATACGGTAGGTTGGTTAACCTTTCCTTAAATATTTTGTTAAAATCACAATGGTTTGTCCTTCTACCTTACCCTCAATCTGCTCGGTATTATCGTGCACCAGGCGGATGTTTTTTACCACTGTACCGAGTTTGGCACTGAGTGTTGAGCCTTTAACATCGAGTGTTTTAACCAACACTACGGTATCGCCTTCAAATAAACGGGCACCGTTGCTATCCTGATGAAATTCTACTGTGCCTTCCTGCTCGTGGTCGCCGGTTTTTTTAGCCCATTCTAAAGTTTCATCGTCGAGGTATAAAATGTCCAGGCTATCTGCAGCCCAACCTTCATTTCTCAGGCGACTTAACATACGCCAGGCTACCACCTGAACGGGCGCAAATTCCGACCACATGGTTTCTGTTAAAATTTTCCAGTGACCGGCATCAAGCTGCTCGCTTTTTTCAATCTGGTCTAAACAGGTTTTACAAACTAAAATGCTGTTATCGCCATTGGCATTGCTGGTTGGGGGCACTTCATAAACCGATAAGTTATTTTCGGCTGTGCATAATTCGCATTTATTTCCCGACCGGGTTTGTAATTGTTGTAGTAAAGACATCTGATTCAAAATTTTCGGCGAAAGTAATAAAACTTTTAGGAATAGCCTGTTTGGTTTTTACTTCTCTGGTAAATGGATTTCGGCCAGCATACACCTGGCGCTACCACCACCATTTTTTTCGATAGTGTAAAGTGGTGCGTAAATGATGCGGCTGTATTGCTCTAAGGCAACAATCTGCTCAGGATTAAGTGATAAATAAGCCTGCTCTGACATCACCAGTAAATTTTCGCCGGCAGCATTAGCAACCTGTAACATATTGCCCGCAAATTTATTCATTTGCCCCAGGTTGATTTCGATAATCTCTTTTCCACTTCCTTTTAAACTGATGCTTACCTGTAGCCGCTCTTCCGGGTTGCGGATGGAATCGAGACAGATTACAGCAAAACGATCGCCAATGCACATCATCACGTTGGTGTGGTAAATCGGGAAATTATCGCTATCTACTGCCTGGAAAGCCACGGGTTCATAACCGGTAAGCATGCAAAAGTTATCTAAAACTTCTTCATCTGTACGTACACTTAAACAAGCATAGGCAATTTTATTGGCGCGATCTAACACCATACTGCCTGTGCCTTCTAAAAAAGCATGCTGCATTTCGTAAAAGCTCAGGTCGCTTACATGGTTTACTTCAAAACGGGTATTCAGCCCATCCAATATTTCTTTTCGCCGCTCTAAACGGCGATTTTCAGAAAACATGGGGTAGAGGTAAACCGAGCCATCTTCGTGAAAAGAAACCCAGTTGTTCGGAAAAATAGAATCAGGGGTTTCTGGCTGCAGGGTATCGTCAACTACAGTAACATCCACATCGTTTTGCCTCAACAGTTCAACAAAACCATCAAACTCTTTTAAGGCTTGCGCCTGCACACCCTGTGTTTCGGATGCTACCTGAAATTTATTGTTCGCAGCGGTTTGCTCGTTAAACTTAAAGTCGACCGGGCGGATCATGAGGATATGGCTGGTAGTTTGCATTTTGAGGTATCAAGTATTCGTAATGGGTATCAAGTATTAGGTATCAAGTAACAAGTAATAGGTAATGAGTATAAAGATGAGATTATTTTGTTAACTATTTCCATCACCCATTACCATCTTACATTTTACAAATTGTCTCTTAAAACAGGTAAACTCATGCAGTGGAAACCGCCACGTGCGCGCGAAAGTTCTGCTGATGGCATTAAAATTAGCGTATCTGTAATGGTTTCGGTATTTACCTTGCCACTTTCAAGATCCTGGATTAAATCTTTTACATCAACCACATTAAAACCAGCTGCTTTAAAAGCCTCAACAGTTTTATCGTTCCTGTCGTAACCCAAAACTACCCCTTCTTTAATGGCCAGTAAGTTACAAGAATCGGTCCATTGTTCTCTCGAATCGTAAGGGAAAGTATTGTTACCGCTGTAAATAATCTTTGTGGGTTCGGTACTCTTTAAATCGTTCTGACTAATATCGTTCAGTAAAGCTTCTACATGCTCGAAATGTTTAGGCTCTTGCGGGTTGGCTTTAGTAAACTGAATGGCAGTAGTAGCTTCAAGCTTTTCGGGCTCTTTTAAGAAGTTGATCGGCTCGTAAGGATTGTATTTTGGCGAGTGCGCAATTGAATTTAAAATGACCCAGGTATTGCGTTTAACCTGCGTAAAAACGGTATCCAGGTGCATGTAATCGCGCTTACTCGGTATTTTTACTACGGTTACTTTTTCTACCACGTTCTGCTCAAACAAGAGTTTAATGGCTTCATTGGCTCCATGTTCTGATGTACGCTCGCTACAGCCAATTAATACGTGGTTGGGGCTCACCATCATCACGTCACCACCTTCAAGCGTAGTGCTGAAAGCAGGTTCATCGCCAGGGCGCAAAAAATGCATGGTTACATCCGGAATTTCGAGGATGTTATTGCGGTAGCTTTCAAACAGCGGGTGATTAAAGAAAATATAGCGCATTAAAAGCGTTTCGCGTACGCGGGCCTTTTTTGCCGGTTTATTTAACAGGATGTGGTTGTTAATGGTAGTGCCCACATCGCGCGTAAAAATCAGGTTGGGAATTGGCGCAAAAATCATGGTATCGTTGGCCAGTGTGCCCGAAATAAAAATCTCGGCCAATTCTTTAGCAGGCGTATTGGTTAGCGCGGTTTGCACTTTATAGGTACAGCCCTCAATGGCACAAACTGCCGCAACGAGTTTTTTCCGGATGGATTCATCCTCCAGCATTTCGCTCAATAAATTCTGGATTTCGATTACAGCAGTCGAGTTGTGAAAATCGGGATGGTTGGGTTTATAGAAATTTCTGTTGGCAGCTTCCGAATCAATTTCGGCCAGTTTGCCTTTTATCTTGCCGGGATCTAAAAAATACATCAGCAGTTTGATGTAATAATCGTATTCGCCCTTGCGGATGGTATCTAAATGTACAATATCTTCGAAAAGCCAGTCCTGCGCTTTTGAAGGTACCACTTTGCCCAAACCACTATCGGGGCTATGAATTAATAATTTACGCAACCTGCCGATTTCGGTGTTTACATTCACTTTAAAGTTTAGATTCTGCTCGCTCATAAATAAATTAGTTGTTACAAAGCTATCAGAAAAAATCAGATATGAGAATTGAGATGCCAGATTTGAGTAGGGGTGGCGCTTGCGGCCTTTTTTATTGCACAGAACCGACAACGATAAACCTCATTGAAGCGGCAGCTCCCGATTTTCGATTTTTCATCGAAATAATCGGGACTACAGCGTAAAGGAGGACTGAAATAACCGACTGGCACAACTGAACCTTTTCAAACTGAAAGTGATTGGTATTTTAGATATTGGTTAGCCGGCTTTAGTCTTTCTGCTTTGCCCTTTCCGCTTTAATCGCTATTTTTACGCCATGAATTTTATTATTACCGAGACACAGCAAGCTATTTTGGAGCTTTATAAAGAAGAAGTAGCTGAAAGTGTAATCAATATACAGGAAACCCGTAAAGAATTTGAAGGTCAGGCAACCATTGTAGTTTTTCCGATTACTAAAATCTCTAAAAAATCGCCTGAGCAAACGGCAACCGAAATTGGCGAATATTTAGTGGCCCATGTAGAGGATATTACCAAATTTAATGTAGTTAAAGGCTTTTTGAACCTCAGCATTGCCGAAAGTTATTTCTTAAAGCAGTTTAACGACGAAGTTTTAACGCCTGATTTTGGATTATACCCATCAAACGGGAAAAAGGTAATGGTAGAATATTCATCGCCCAATACCAACAAACCGCTTCACCTGGGGCACGTGCGCAATAACTTATTGGGTTATTCGGTTTCCGAATTGCTTAAAGCCTATGGTTACGATGTAGTAAAGGTAAACCTGGTTAACGACCGTGGTATTCACATTTGTAAATCGATGCTGGCCTGGCAGAAATGGGGCAATGGCGAAACTCCTGAAAGTACAGGCGAAAAGGGCGACCATTTGGTTGGCAGGTATTATGTAATATTTGATAAAGAATATAAAAAAGAGATTGATGCTTTAAAAGCTGAGGGGCAAACCGAAGAAGAAGCCAAGAAAAACGCGCCATTAATTAAAGAAGCACAACAAATGCTTTTAAAGTGGGAGCAGGGAGATGATGAAGTGGTTTCGCTTTGGAAAACCATGAACGAATGGGTTTATGCCGGTTTTAATATTACCTATAAAAACCTGGGGGTTGATTTTGATAAGTTTTACTACGAAAGCAATACTTACCTATTAGGAAAAGGTACGGTTGATGAAGGGCTGGCCAAAGGTGTTTTCTTTAAAAAGGAAGATGGCTCGGTATGGATTGATTTAACGGCCGATGGCCTGGACCAGAAACTGGTATTGCGTGCCGATGGTACTTCGGTTTACATTACCCAGGATTTGGGTACTGCCGAAATGAAACACGACGATTTTAATATGGATGAGTCGATTTACGTGGTAGGTAACGAACAGGATTACCATTTTAAGGTATTGTTCCTTATTTTAGAGAAACTGGGTAAAAGCTGGGCAAAAGGTTTATATCACTTATCGTACGGGATGGTAGATTTACCGAACGGAAAGATGAAAAGTCGTGAGGGAACTGTTGTAGATGCCGATGAATTGATTGAAAGCATGGTAACCACAGCACGCGAAAAAACTGAAGAATTGGGTAAAACCAACGATTTCCCTCAGGAAGATAAAGACGAGCTTTACAAAAACATCGGGTTAGGTGCTTTAAAGTATTTCTTACTAAAGGTGGAACCTAAAAAACGTTTGTTGTTCAATCCGGCAGAGAGTATCGATTTTCAGGGTAATACCGGTCCGTTTATTCAGTATACCCACGCCAGGATTAAATCTTTACTGGCGAAAGCTAATTACCAATTAACTGCAACAAAACCGGCTGAAATTTTGCCTGTAGAACTGGAAATGATTTTGCAACTGGCAAAATATCCTGCAGAAATTGCCATTGCTGCTAAAGCTTACAGCCCGGCGAGTTTAGCTAACTATTTATACGAATTAGCCAAATTGTTCAATAAGTTTTATCACGAGGTTCCGCATATCCTTAAAATGGAAGAAGGGGCAGAAAAACAATTCCGCTTAAACCTTTGTAAAAAAACTGCCGATATTATTTATGCCGGAATGCTGATTCTGGGCATCACCTCTCCGGAAAGAATGTAGTGTTACAATATACAACATGTAAAATGGAAGAGGTAAGATGGAAAAGGACTGACACGTTAGCAGATGGCAACTGAATTGATTTTACTTTGTACGGTTGCTTTTGCAGCCGGATTTATAGATGCTATAGTAGGTGGCGGAGGTTTATTACAAACTCCCGCCATTTTACTTATTTTGCCTAACTACCCTGTTGCTACACTTTTAGGAACGACCAAAATCCCATCGATAGCAGGTACCACGCTTGCTGCTTTTAAATATGCCAGGCAGGTTAAATTTAATTACCGGGTACTTGCCGCCTGTGCGGTAACCGCCTTTTTTGCTGCACTCTTAGGCGCCTATCTGGTTAGCCGGATTGATAATTCGGTTATTAAGCCCATTATTCTGGTCGTATTGGTTTTTGTGGCCCTGTATACTTATTTAAATAAACAATTTGGCATTCACCAGGAGAAAACATATGCGGTGGTAAAGCAGGTTTTACTGGCAGGTATATTCGGACTGATTATTGGTTTTTATGATGGCTTAATTGGTCCGGGTACAGGTTCTTTTCTGATTCTGGTTTTCATTGCTGTACTGGGTTTTGATTTTATTGGCGCCAGTGCACATGCCAAAATTGTAAACATAGCCACCAATCTGGCTGCCATTCTTTATTTTAGTTCTACCGGTCACATCTTGTTTCAGTACGCCATACCCATGGCTATCTTTAACCTCAGTGGTGCTTTTTTCGGTACAAAACTGGCCTTGTTGAAGGGGAATAAATTTGTAAGGGTGTTCTTTTTAATCGTGGTTTTCGGAACAATTTTGAGATTTGCTTACGATATTTTGAAAACGGGTGTATAGCATCAAGATGTAAAAAAGAGATTTGAGACAGGAGATGTGAGATTTGAGAAAAAGAGTTAATAGTGGCAAGTTTCTTATCACTTTCAACAAGGATTGTAAATAAAAAAGCATCGCCGGGATTAAACCTGCGATGCTTTTTCTTTTCCATACTATGGACTATGGACTATGGACTATGGACTATGGACTATTGACTATTTCCCTTCCAGTCCCGATTTCGTAGCCACAGGTTTCCTTTTCCTAAACGCGGGGAAAGACATAGGGCTTTTGGCTGGCCTTTCATCGCCCAATAAAACACCCCATTGTTTAAACGATTCGGTACGATCGAAGATAATTTTTAGTACTGCTACAATAGGTAAAGCGAGGAACATACCCGATACCCCTGCAATGCTACCGCCTATGAACACGCCTAAAATGGCAAATAAAGCATTGATTTTTACTTTAGAGCCCACAATGCGTGGCATTAGAATATTATTGTCTAGAAACTGTACAAATGCAATTACGCCCAATACAGTAATCACTGGCCAAAGCTCTTGCGAAGAGGTAAGTGTTAACAGTACCCCGATAATATTGCCAATTAAAGCGCCTACATAGGGGATAAGGTTTAAGATGGCGAAAATAACCCCAATTAGCAGAGCGTGTTTAATGCCGATTAACATTAATATGCCACCCAATAAAATGGTCATATAGGTGATCTGAATAAGCAAACCAATCAGGTAACTTTTAATGATAGATTCCGTTTCGTAAATGGCTTCTTTCACCTTTGGATGATCGTCTGTTTTAAACCACATAAAAATAAACCGGAGCAAAATGTCCTTGTAAAACAGCATCAGGTAGATATAAATGGGCAATAAGCCGATAAATACGAAAATGCCGCTAAGTGTTACAGCTGCACCACCTGCAAGCGAAGTACCCATGTTCATCAGGTCATCGCTTTTGGCCTGAATAAAGGCTTTTTGTTGTTTATCATCGTAATGGGTAATGCGGCTAATCCAGTCGCTGAGCGAATTAATATGCTGAGTTACATTGGCCTTAATTTGCGGAAAATCTTTAACCAGGATACCGATCTGATTGGAGAAAAACCAAACGATAAGCGCAACAAAGAGTGCTACCAGTATAATGGAAATGATAATGGCGAGCGATTCGGGTACTTTTTTTCTTTTTAAAAAGCGGTAAACCGGCAAGAGCATAATGCTGATGAAAAAGGCCATGAGTATGGGCATGATAATATCGCGCCCTACAACCATAACAGCAACAATGGCCATGAGGCCCAGTAATTCTATCGATCGTTTAACGGTTAGTGGTAAATTGTTAGTCATATATAGCTTATCTGATGGATGTTTAACAGCATTGTATCAAAAATGTTTTGATCAGGTAAAGTTAGTTAAGTTTTGCATTGTGATAAATTTAGAGCTAATGACCAAAAAACAATGACCAAATAGCAATAACCAAAACACAATAATAATAGATTACCTCAGCTCGTACCAGCCAGGTTTCTCAATGACAATTTGTTAATGAACCAATGATGAATAAACCATTGAACGAATTGTGAAAAAAATTACTTCCTGAACACCATATACCCGGGGATTAGGCTTATTTTTGCAGCTTTTACAATTGCACATGAACAATCAGGATACCATCATCGCATTATCTACCCCTCCCGGATCGGGCGCCATTGGCGTTATCCGTTTATCGGGACCAGAAGCCATTTCACTTACCAATGCCGTTTTTGCAGGTAAAGATCTGGAAAAGCAAGCTTCGCACACCTTGCATTTTGGCCTGGTTAAAGATGGTAACCAAATTATCGACGAGGTGGTAGCAGGTTTATACGTCGCACCGAAATCGTACACCAAAGAAAACGTGGTCGAAATTTCATGTCATGGCTCCAACTATATTATTCAGCAAATTATTAACCTGTTGATTAGCAAAGGAGCAAGGGCGGCCAAACCCGGCGAATTTACCTTGCGCGCTTTCTTAAACGGTGCTTTTGATTTAAGTCAGGCCGAAGCGGTAGCCGATTTAATTGCTTCTAATTCCAAAGCTTCGCATGATGTGGCCATGCAGCAGATGCGTGGTGGTTTTGCAAATGAGCTGAAGGGGCTACGCGAGCAACTGATCCATTTTGCTTCGATGATAGAGCTCGAACTCGATTTTGCTGAAGAAGATGTAGAATTTGCCAACCGTGAACAGTTGAAAAACCTGGTCAACAAAATTAATTATGTACTGCAGCGTCTCATTTCTTCTTTCGAGATGGGCAACGTAATTAAAAACGGCGTTCCGATTGTAATTGCCGGTAAGCCTAACGTGGGTAAATCGACCCTGCTAAATGCGTTGCTAAATGAAGAGCGCGCTATTGTATCTGACATTGCAGGTACCACACGCGACACCATTGAAGATGAACTGACCATTGGTGGTGTGGTTTTCCGTTTCATTGATACAGCCGGTATCCGAGATACAGCTGATATTATTGAGGCATTAGGGGTGGAGCGGACGCTCGAAAAAATGAAACAGGCCAAATTGATTATTTACATGGCCGATGCTGGCCAAAGCATTGCAGAAATTGAAGAGCAGTTACGCGGTCTCGAGCAGTTGGCTATTCCATATTTGATTCTGGTAAATAAAGCAGATCTGATGACCGAAGCGCAACGCAAGGCTTTCGAAAACCTGAATGTGGTATTTATTTCGGCTAAGGAAAAACAAGGTATCGAAGCCCTGAAAACAACTTTGCTTGAACAGGTAAATCTCCATCACATCAATACGAGCGAAACCCTGGTAACCAATATCCGTCACGTTGAGGCTTTGAAACAAACCGAACATGCTTTACAGCGCGTACTCGATAACGTTGATAACCCAGTTACTTCTGATTTTCTGGCTATGGACATTAAGCAGGCCTTACACTATTTGGGCGAGATTACTGGTACTGTAACTACAGATGATTTGCTGGAGAATATTTTTACTAAGTTTTGTATCGGCAAGTAATCCTATGGATTTAGTCGACTATTGACTAAAAACGACAAGTAAATCGCTAATTGTTAACTAATTAGCGATTTTTTTATTTCCGATATTTCTGTAATTTGCCCCTGTTACCCATAGTTTTGTTGCGTTTCTGTAGCTTTTTTTGGCAAGTGAAACTAGATAGTGCATTGTATGTTCGATGTGGAGTATTAACTGTACATAGAAGCACATGGAAGCACGATGAAGCACGGAAATGGGTGACTTAACTTATGAGCAGTAATCTGAAAATTTTAAGGAAATGTGAGTACTGTAACCAGACTTTCATCGCCAAAAAGACGGTGACGAGGTTCTGTGGCAAAGTATGTAATTCCAGGTACTATAAATCCAAAACCAGAGCGGATAAGGTACAGGCTTCTGATCTTGAAACTGTATCCCGGGGCTTTAAATACCAGGTTTCACATTTGGACAGGGAAGTGCTGTCGGTGGCTGAAGTTGCCGGGCTGCTTCGCTCGCACAGGGGAACGGTTTATGGAATGATCAATAGCGGGGCACTGAAGGCCGCAAAGATACACACGCGCAAAACTGTGGTGTTACGTGAAGATTTTCTCTCTCTTTTTGACCAGCAGATGTGGCTGAAAACTGTAGCTAAAAAGCCGGTTGAAACACAAAAGGGGGATGATGAATCCGCTGCGAGTTATTATACCACCGCCCAGGTCATTGCTTTATTTGGAAAATCCAGGGAAGCGGTCTATACCATGCTGCAGCGGAGCGGGATACAGAAGGTCAAAGTCGGCAAAGAGATTCTGATCCCAAAGGATGCGGTAGACAGGCTTTATAAACAGAAGTCGGCCCCAAGAGCAGATCCACTGGATGGAGAACGCAGAGCCAATCAGCGGCTGGCTTCGAAGCCGATCAGAATATCGGACTGCTATTCAATAGAAGAATGCGTTCAGCTCCTGGGAAAGGAGCGGGGACTTTTGTACGCCATCTTCAAGAGACGGAATGTGCCCAAATTGCGGGTGGGGCAATACGTGTACTATCTGAAACGGGCGATAGACAAAATCCCGAAAGATGCGCGCTGAATCCATTGTAATACCGAGTAAATTTTAATCTTAACCAAATATCTTATGAACAGTAATCCCAAAGACCAGGTCTTTAACGTACTGCAGGCAGCTAAATACCTGAGCTGCTCTAAAAATGCTATCTACAAATTAATTAAGGAAGGCAAACTCACCGTAATCAGGCCCTCACCAAAGAAAACAATCATCCTGAAAAGCTTCATCGATAAAATGTTTGAGGAGTGCCGCTACATTCCCGAAAGCAGCCATTAGCACGGAGCTGGAGAATTGTGGTAAATGGGAGAACTGTGCTTAATGAGCAATGAATGAAAATCACCGCTGAAAAGCAGTATGGTAATAACGGTAAAATTTGAATAATTACGGAGATAATGATTTGTTATTCAGTTACTTGTATGTGTATTTATGGCCGTTTTGCTTTGAAAATATATTTGCTTTTAGCATTTTTATGGCTCCACAAAATAACATTCCCGCTGGGAAACTGACCAGCCACCTTCTACCCATTCCGATGAATCAGATTTATCTTGATCAGTGGAAATATAAATGATTAAATAATATTTAAAGGCATCGAAAAAATGCCTGTCTAACCAATTATAAAACTAAATATGTCCAACGTAAAACTTAGAGCGAAAGCGCTCAGGAACAATAGACAGACCCTTTTTTTGGATTACTATCCACCGCTATTAAATCCGGCAACGGGAAAGAGCACCCGTTTTGTCTGTCTGAGATTATATCTTTTTACCAAACCCGAAAACGACTTCCAGCGGAAGCATAATAAGCAGACATTGATTACGGCCAATACCGTGTGTGCGCAGAGGCAGATCGAACTCCAGAACAGGCGCTTTGGGCTGGTATCGGAGCATGAAAGGGAAGCGAGTTTCATCGACGTGTACCGGCAGGTGGCCAGGCAAAGGAGGCAGGGTGTCCATGACCAGTGGGAAATGTCCCTGCGCTATTTTATTGCCTTTTGTGGAAGGGAGATCATACTGCCGGAACTGACCGATTATCTCTGTGAGGATTTTAAGAATTATTTGCTCAGTGGTCCGGGGATAGCGCGGTACGGCAGGCCGATCAAAAGAAATACGGCAGCGAGTTACTTTGCCAAATTCAGGGCGGTGCTGCGTGTGTTGTACAGAAAGCGCTTGATACCGATCGATCTGCACAGTATGGTAGATCCGATCAGGCCGAAGGAAACGCATAAAGAACGTTTGACAATGGAGGAGTTTAGGCTGTTGGCCAATACGCCTACTGATTCTGAACTGATGAAATGTGCGGCTATGTTTTCAGGATTGACGGGACTTCGCTGGTCGGATGTTTCGACGTTGAAATGGTTCAATATCAGGGGCAGGTTTGGGAGTTTTGAAATCCAGTTTTCACAGGAGAAGACCGAAAGCGCAGAGGTGCTTCCGATTTCTGATCAGGCTTATAGTTACCTGGGAGATAGAGGGGCTGGAGGAGAGTTGCTTTTTCCGGGGCTTGTTTACAGCAGGCTGAAGTCATTCTTTACCAAATGGCTTTCGGACGCGGGGATTGATAAGAATATCACTTTCCATAGTTTCCGGCACACCTTTGCGACATTGCAGCTCGAGGTAGGGACTGATATTTATACGGTATCTAAAATGCTGGGGCACCGGGTGCTGAAGAATACGGAGGTTTATGCGAAGATCGTGGATAAGTCAAAACGGATCGCTGCGGATAAAAACCTGCTTCTGGGTGATTCTGATGAAGAGGAAGATACGACTGGCGTCGGGGAAGGTGAAAGCCTGCAAGAAAGAAAAGGAATTTTTATTCTGCACAGGAATGAAGATAAGATTAGCGCAGGTTGATGGTCGTTAATTCAGCCTGTTTATCTCGATTTCTAAACTGCATCATTTGATTAGGGGGGATTAGATAGACTGATCAAAGTGGAAACTTCCTCTCTTCATTGCTGATGTGGTGAATGATCGCGTTATTCGCTGCAAAATTGCGGCGAAAATTCTAACATGCGGTAAATAATTGTTGTATTCACCGCATTTATGCGGTGAATAAATAAATTCATCAACTTAAAACTGTTCTGATCCCCTGGAATTTTGGAACATCAATTCGTCTTGGCTGATATTGAGAATTACCGGAAGGGTAAAATCTAGGAACGGGTAGAAATCTATTGGATTCGAAGTTAGGGAGAGCTTATTTGGAAATTATTTTATGATGGCAATAAATATTTTGTCAATTTGTTTTGGCAATAAATTTATTGTCATTATATTTGGCAATAAATATTTTGCTAAAATGTTAGAACATACGTTATATAATCCAGCGAGCCAATCCAAAAGTTCTCTTATTGATGCTTTTGTTGTTAGGACAAAAATTTTCAGTGAAATATTTGAAATTATTTCCAAGGAAGATTTGGTGGGGGATCAGCGCCATTATCTTTTGCAGGGGCAGCGGGGTATGGGTAAGACAACTCTTTTGCTTCGATTGAAATATGAAATCGAAAATACCGAATCGCTCAGAAGCTGGCTTTTGCCGATTTTTTTTAATGAGGAGTCTTATGATCTAACTTCGCTGTCAGGTCTTTGGGAGAAAATGCTAAAGTATCTTGACGAATATTGGGATACTAACGGACTTTATTATGGACATACCGAGCTCTTCTTAGATAGTGATGATTATGAAGAAAAATGTTTTAATTATCTTTTAGAGATTCTGACCACCCGTAAAAAGAAGCTTATCCTGTTCTTTGATAATTTTACCCAGCTTTTCCTTGATAATCTAACAGAAAAGGAAAAGAAACGCTTTGAGCAGATTTTGGGAAGCTGTGATATGATCCGGATTGTTGCCGCCTCAGCGATTGTTGTTACCAATCAGAAGAATTATGCCGAGCCACTGTTTAAACATTTCAGGATAATTCCATTGGTCGGTTTAACAAGGGAAGAAACACTGGAATTATTAAGTAGTCTTTCAGAGAAGGGAAATGTGAAAATCGATCTTGTAAAAAATAAAGCCAAGTTGGAGACGCTTGCTGTGCTCACAGGCGGGGTAATACGTACTTTGATGTTGGTTTATGAGGTTGTTTTGGCAGATCAGGATGGGTCGGCATTAACGGATTTGCAGCTGGTGCTGGACCGGGTTACGCCACTTTATAAACATCGTATAGAGGATTTGCCGGTCCAACAGCGCAGGATCATCGATGTGGTAGCTAAACAATGGGATGCGATGAGCACCAAGGATATTGCCGTTCATTTACGTGACGATGGGCGTTCGATTTCTACCAAATTGATATCGGCTCAGTTGCAGCAGTTGGAGAAAAATAATGTTATTGATAAGAAGGAAACTTCTACCAAAAATAATCTTTACCAGCTAAAGGAACGTTTCTTTAATATTTGGTACTTAATGCGGCATGGTGATCGTAAAGATCGGCGCAAAGTAATCTGGTTAACCAGATTTTTGGAATTATGGTATGAGGATGAGAAGGGTTTTGAGGTTTTTTTAAAACGTCATATCAAATTGCTGAAAAGCGGTAAATATCATGCGAAGTCGGCAATCTTATTAACAGAGGCACTTATTGGCTCCAAACATCTCGATATCTTAAGTCTCAATAAACTTTATGTGGCAACATCGGCTATCCTAACTGAAGAGCAGCGTAAGGAGTTGCCTGATCTGACTGGAAAGCAGCTTTTTGGAGCTATGGAGCTTTATAGAAATAAGGACTATAGCGGTGCGATCGATCTGTTGAATGCGATTGAGCATCCCGATCAGAGCAGGGATATTCTTTTGGCCTGGAATTACGCGGCTCTTGGAGACCGTGACAGGGCGTTCGGTGTAATTGAGAGCATAGAAACTGAAAATGAAACTCAAACGTTTTTGTTAAGTACTTTTTACCAGCTAGTGAATGACGATGAAAGGGCGCAAAAGTGCATAGATGATTTAGATCATACTCGTGACGATCGTGTGCTGGAAGCCAAAGCAAATTTCTATATTTCTTTAGATAAAGTTGAGAAAGCCAAAGCACTTTATATGGAACGCTTGAATGAAAAAGACTCTAATTCTATAGGGATGCTTGTTGACTTTTTAATGCAGCAGCAAGATTATGAAGAGGCCGAAAAATATATCCTTCTGGGAATGAAAGTGGACGATGGTTTTACTAGGCCCTTACTAGACCTTTATTTGATGAAAGATAATTCAGATGAAAGCAAGATTAAGGCTTTGACTATACTTAAAGAGAATGATGAAAAATTTAGTTCTGATCCTGAGTTTCTAGTATATAAGGGGCTTTCGAAGATATTTGCACCTAAAGATTATGACGAACATCTTTTAGGGGATTTCGATGAGATGCAGGTTCTTGAAGATGCCAGAAAAATGTTCGTAAAGGGCAACAAGCACGGATATGAATATTATCTGCTTTATTATTTTTTACTTATGCTTTATACCGAGATAAGGCCGAGTAAAAAGAAGGCAACCAGGTTAATTGAGGAAATTGATGACAGTGAGCATAATCCCTATTTTATCCTGAAAAATGCATTTATTCTAGCGTGGAATGGCAATTACTCGTCTTCGGTCGAAGTTTTCATAAAAAACCAGCGAAATGTTGACTTCGAAGGAGAAAATGATCAAAGGCTGGTGAGTGATGTCATAATGCTTTTGGTGTTGCGGGGTAGATATGAGGAGGTTGCTACAATCTTCGATTCGGTTAATAACTTGAAGGATATTCTCAAACCGTTATATTTTGCTTTTTTGGATTTAAGTGGGCAAAAAGATGCTAATGAGTATTTGAAAATGGGAAAGGAGCTTGAACAGCCAGTAAAAGATGTTATGGCGAAGATTGGCAAGATGGCTAAAACTTACAAATTGAACTAAAAAGATTAGCGATGTTATTGTGGATAACTCGTTAATACTAAGTATTTAAGAAACCTTAAATTTGCTTAGAATGATAGGAGTGGTTGATTAAAGACCTGAGTGCGACCAAACAGCTCAGGCCTTTATGATATCATTCGTGCCAATAGGGTTGGCAGGAATAGAGTTGTTATATTAATACGTGCAAAATTATAAAAAGTTGTTTTGCATACAAGTATTAATTCATTTTTCTTCCCTTCCCTTTTGGAACCATGAGGTTTCCAGTCATGCTATGCTTTTGGAAAATAATTAATCCCTTCACCACTAAATGGGTAAGGGTATTTATTGACTTAATTTTTTAAAAAGAAGATGGCAAAAAAAACATCTGAAGAATTTCTGGGGAGCGTTATCGTTCCCTGGAAACAATCCCGTTATGGAACGGTAGTGCTGAATGGCAGGGGAAGCTCATTCAGATTAAATCGATTATCTGAAGACAATCAAGGAGGAAATTGAGATGGCAATGTTTACCATATCGTTAAACCAGTTTATAGAAGCTGGGCAAGCAACCCCAAGGGGGAAAGCTAGAATTGTTGAACAGCAACTCAATGTAAATAAGCTACTCACGCCCTGGTATCAGCTGGCAAAGAATAGGATGAAAGTTTATTTTCGTGATGTGGCTAAAACCGGAGTTCTGAAGCAAGCGCTGGATGATCTTAAAAATAAGGTTCCAAAGGATGATAAAGCAAAAAATAATATAACCGTTTCTATCGAAGCTATTCATAAGGTGATGGAAATGGGCTTTGAACATATTTTGGTAAATGGTTATGAAGTGCTTTTTCCGGATCAGAAAAACATAGAGATTGAGGGCATTAATATCAACGTAAACCCCGAACTGGTTTACCGCTATGTTGAAGATGGGGTAGTAAAGATTGGCGCGTTAAAGTTTCATGTGTCCAAATCAAAACCATTTGGGCTGCAGCAATCAAAAAGCATTGCAAACATCCTTAGAATTTACCTTCAGGAAAAAGTCGTTGGGCCAGGTGAAGTCGTGGATTCCACCTTGTGCTGGGCTTATGATGTTTTCGGAGAACGTTTGGTTCACGCGGATGGTAATGTAATGGTTACAGCAGCAGAGGCCAAGGAATTATGTAAGGAACTGGCTAAGATTTACCACGAAATATAACTGATCATGGGAAGAATTATTAATGCAGAAAGCCATCTTAGAGATTTGCTTTCTGATGGTCAGGATTATTATATCGGTTTCGGTATTGATCAGATTACAGAAATAGGAAAAGACCACCTTGATCTCAATGACTTGATCAATGGTAAGACTGGCAGTTTTACCGTTTCAGGTAAAAAAGGTCCTTTAAAGGAGAACGTAAAAGGTAAATTTGTGCGCAAGCAACCGGAACGCAAAGAAACGATTGAAAAACACATCGAATATTACAGTAATTATCACGGTAAGATTATTGAATATGACCGTGAGTTTCATATTTGGGAAAAAGAAATGACCCACCGGTTTGAGCTGAAGTTATATAGACATATGTCTCCACAGCAAGAGATGATCATCCATTTCCCGTTGTTTAACATGGTTGATGATGAGACACATTTTCTTCGTGCGAAGGCAGCTATGAATATTTGTGTCATTCTTGGTGGCTACTACATGATCTATGACAGTAAATTTGAACCTGCTCTTCGCATCACCCAGCATCTGGGAAGAAAAGTACTCCAGTCCGGGATCGGGACCATGGCCGAGAAGATAGATGAAATAAAGGAGCGCCTGATCAGAGGGGATTATGGCTCCGACAATGGAGGGAACAGTTACCGATTTGCAGTGCTTGAAGATTATAATGCTTCGGATATAGCAGATGGGATAGGTGGTTTTAATGAGTACCTTCGTTTTGAATTCGAACAGGATGATATTGTTATTCTAGAGAATCTTAGGAGCGGAAATGCAACCTATGTTTTTAGACTTTCTCTTTTTGATAAGGATTTCGTGCTCGACAAGCAAACGGCGAGAAATCATAAGTCATTCCTCGACAGGGTAGTTCACCATAATGTTGCAGAGTGGGAAAGGATGATCGGGAGGTATCTTAAAAGGAAAGCAGCTTAAATCAAACGACGAAAGGGTACTCCACATGCCCTTTTGTTTTTTTATATTGGCAGTCAGTGATCTTCTGATGTTTGGCCGGCGCGCTGTTGCGCCCTGCCGGCTTCGCCCGGCCTTTGCTTATACGGGATTGAGTCTGTGTGTGCCTGGAGGTTCGGAGCAGTTCGAAAAATGCTGTGCTCTAAATCTTGATGATTTTCGAATGTTTTTGCACTGGTTGCTTCTGGAAGATCGGGCTGTTGGTGCATCTTTGTTTTATAGCTGCCGTCTGGAAAACTGTGAGAAATTTACCGTTAATAACGGGATTTATCTGTTACCTTTATTTTAAAAAAGGTAACATGTCAAGTGTTCATTTGGATGTAGAACCGCGCGTTAAACGGAAGAAAGCGGGTGCCTTGATTTTTCCTGCGGATTTTAGAGGGGCTGGAAGCGGGGCGGCTGTTAAAATGGCGCTGGGCAGATCATGCGGATCGGTCATGGCATTCATATTATTCCTAAAAAGGATCCGGTTTTTGGTGTGCTGATGCCGGCCCTGGAAGATATTGCCCAGGCGATTGCCAAAAAGGATAAAGTGAGGATCAAGCCTGCGGGGGCATATGCGCTACATCGGCTTGGGCTTACCACGCAGGTGCCAACCAAACTGGTATATCTCACTGACGGTCCTCCGCGCCAGGTCAAAGTGGGAAAATCGGTGATTAAGTTTAAGACCACTACGCCCAAAAAGCTTTCGATGAAGGGAGCGTACAGCAGTTTGATTATCCAGGCGTTGGAAGAAATCGGTATAGACAATATCAATCCTGTTACCCGGCAGAAGTTCAAGGAATTGCTATCACTGGAAAATGGGAAAGCCTTGATGGAGGATCTTAAAATCTGTCCGGTTAAAATCAATGATTATCTGGTGAAACTCATTCGTTAAAGCACGATAAAAAAAGGGGGAGATTAATCCGGGCTAAAAAACTTAACTTAACAACATGAAAATCCTGGTTACGCTCTTATTGCTCACGATCACTGTATCCCTAAAAGCCCAGAAGGATACTTCGCTGATCAAAGATTGGAAAAGCCACACATTTCCAGTGGATAAAGACACACTGCTAATTTATAATCACAGCAGTGATTACCGGGTTTATATCCAGGATAATCAGATTAAAACCGCGAAAGGAATTTATGGCAAAAAAAATGACCTTCCATTTAGTATCGAAGCCCAGGCCCCAAAAGAAGGCCAGGAGTTCTATAGCCCTTTTGCAGGTGTACGTACTACATTCAGGGTAGATGACGGTTATCTGATAGGCTTTAACAACGGGGAATTTGGCGGAAGTCTGAACTGGTTCTCCACTGATGGGAAGGAGTATTATCTGATCGGCCGTTTTAATCTGCAGCAGTTTATCTCTCGTGATGGGAAAGTCTATGCCATCCAGGGGCTATCACATATGTCGGTTAACGAGGGGACAATTCTCCAGATCGAAAAAAAAGCAGGAAAATGGACTGCAGGTGATTACCTGAGGTTGTCTTCGGCCCCAAGAGCGATAACCATCGATCGTAAAAACCGTTTTCTGATTGCCACGGCATCTGCACTGCTCCGGATAGATGAAAAGTCAGGTATTGAAAGCTTATATGAGAATGACAGCTGGTTATACTATCTCTCTCCAAACTCGGTCGTTTGCCATAACGCTGTAGTCTATGTAGGCATGAGGGGAGGAGTGTTTAGGTATGATCCTGATACCAAAAAACAGGAGTGGTTAAGACCAGATCATTAGCTTATGCGGATACACCGAGGCAGAATAAATAAATAGACCTTACCCTAAGAAAGCAAAATGATGATTATTTTAAAATCATAGGTGTCAATCGATGATCAAAAGACTTCTGCGTTAATCAAAAATGGCTTAATGTTCTGTTTTATTGTTGATTGCTGAAAATCTCATTATAGTTTTGATATCGCTTCCGGACACTTTAGTGCAAAATCAACCCATTCTAGTATAACTTAGTATATTTACTTTGGGTAGTTCTTTTAGTTCACTGATCAGTTCACTGGCGGTTTTACGCCTGGAACGATCTACCCAACTGCGGAGTTCGCGTTTGCTGAAGTATAACCGTTTGCCCGGTTTTCTGCCCGGTATCTCCAGTCTGCTCACTTTTGCATAAATCGCTTGTATGGAGACTTTCAGGTACTCTGCTGCCTGCTTGATGTTGAAGAGTTCATCATTATCCTCTTCGCTGGGATGAAGCTGTTCAACTATTGATTCGATGCGTTCAACCTTTTCGAAGAGTTGGCGGATGACTTCCGGTAGGTTGATTCTTTGATTTCATTGGTGGTGGTTTCTATCTGTTTTTATTATTTGCATATTTGTGGTATTATGAATAAACGTATCCAACAACAGCTTATCAACTTTCGCAAAGTGCTCAGCCAAAACAGGGCCGGCAAGCTTTCCCATGATGTCGGCACTCAGGGAAAGGAGGACAGTCTTTCGAAAGCGATCAGTACTGAAAAAGATGGAAAAATCTTTATGGCGGAATTGAAGAATGCAAAACACAAAGCCAGATAGGCCAGTTTTAAATATTGAAAAGCCACTCATTGTAGTGGCTTTTTTTATGCCCCTGTCTTCTTCTAGTATTATAGATCAAAAAAGACAGATAAATTGAGGACGGTACAACGGGCTGTACAGTTTTAGTGAAATACGCACTGAGGCCAGAGAACTAGAAAATTTTGAATATTTCGTTATTCCCTATATTATCGGCTTTGATGCTGCATCGGGGATGGGTGAAAAATGTCTATGTTTTTCAGGAAAAGGATTATCTTCGTTCATTACTGTCCTATAGGATTTTTTTTCGCTTTACAAGATATGACTGATATACAAGAGATGACCGATGCCCTTATCGAATTCCGCGATCAGCGGGACTGGGAACAATTCCATAATGCCAAAGACCTTGCACTTGCCCTCAATATCGAGGCTGCAGAGCTGCTTGAACTTTATCTCTGGAAATCGCCGGAACAGGCAAACCCGGAGAAACTTAGGGAGGAACTTGCAGACGTGATCGGTTATGCGCTGCTGCTGGCTGAAAAACTCGGACTTGATGTGAAGGAGATCGTGATGGAGAAGATCAGAAAAAACGGGATAAAGTATCCTGTTGATAAGTCTAAGGGGAATGCCAGGAAGTATAATGAGCTATGATCGTTTACAAAAAGAACAAGCTTGAATTTCTGGATGATGTTTCAAATGGTCTGATCGAAGATATCATTGAAGCGCAGGTGCTTAAGGTCTGGGGAAGTAAAACGCAGGAATCGCTTTACCGGTCCTGGCAGCATTCTCTGCAGCATATGTATTTTGTTTTGGATAGTGAGCTTGTTCCCTTTGATGTGAGTATCAGTATCGAATATATGATACCGGGAACCATGAGCAGGATCGATTTTATGGTTGCCGGGCAGGATGCGGATGGAAATGACCATATCGTGCTGATTGAGCTCAAGCAATGGTCTTCGGTCAGGGCTACAAAGAAGGATGCCATTATCAGTTGGTCCCGGGGTAAGGACCAGATTCAGGATACCCATCCCAGTTACCAGGCCTGGTCTTATGCGGCTTTATTGGAAGCATTCAATACCGAGGTTTATGAAAATAAGATAGGTGTTAGTCCTTGCGCTTATCTGCATAATCTTTTGGACGATGGGATCATTTCAGGCTCTTTTTATGCCGATCACTTGGCAAAAGCACCCTCATTTTTTAAGACCGAAAAAATCAAGGTAAGGAATTTTATTTCCGAGCGTATAAAGCAGGGGGATAAAACCGATATCATTCAGCGGGTGGATTTGGCAAAAGTACGTCCATCGAAGAAACTTGCGGATGAACTGGCAAAATTGCTTAAGGGCAATGATTCTTTTGTGATGATCGATGCGCAAAAAATAGCACTGGAAAATGCATTATCGAATGTTACCTCAGCTTCAGATAGTCGAAAGAAGGTGATGATCATAATGGGCGGTCCCGGTACGGGTAAATCAGTAGTGGCGATCCATCTGTTATCCAAATTGAGTAAAAAGGGAATCAATGCACGATATGTGACCCGTAACGCTGCGCCCAGGAGCGTGTATGAAAAAAAACTCACCAAGGTGATGACCAAGACCCACTTTGCGCATCTTTTTAAAGGATCATCCAGCTTTGTGGCATCCCAGGACAATGAGTTTGATGCGCTGATCGTAGATGAGGCGCATAGGTTAATGGCCGGTTCCGGGAGGTTTGTGAAAGGGGAAAACCAGGTAAAAGAGATTATCTATGCATCCAGATCTAGTGTTTTCTTTCTGGATGAGGACCAGCAGGTGACCATGTTTGATATTGGTGACCAACAGGAAATTGAAAAATGGGCCCAACATTTTAATGCTGAGGTGAGTTATATGGAGCTTACCTCGCAGTTCCGTTGTGGGGGTTCTGAAGGTTATCTGGCTTGGCTGAATAATGTACTCCAGATCAGGGAATCGGCAAACCTGAAGATTTCGGAGCTTAAATATGATTTTATGGTAGTGGATGATCCGAATCTACTCAGAGCACTGATTTTTGAAAAGAACAGGGAGCGGGATTCGGCCCGGATGGTAGCGGGTTATTGTTGGGACTGGCTAAGTCTGAAAGATCCCAAGGCGATGGATGTGGTCATCGCTGAGCATAGTTTCCAAATGCAATGGAATCTGCGCAGAGATGGTTATTCCTGGATAATTGAGCCTGGATCTGTCGAACAGGTCGGCTGTATCCATACCTGCCAGGGGCTTGAGGTGGATTATATCGGTGTGATTGTTGGCGATGATCTGCTTTACCGTGATGGAAAGCTGGTTGTCAATCCTTATGCGCATCCCCAACGGGATAGGGCCCTTTCGGGATATAAAGGCCTGATGAAAACAGATCCTGTCTCCACCATGGAACGCCTGGACAGGATTATCAAAAATACCTACCGTACATTGATGTCCCGGGGGATGAAGGGCTGTTATATCTATTGTACCGACAAGGAAACGCAGGCGTATTTCAAACGGGCGCTAAGCAGGTTGGAGAAGCGCTGACCATTGATCATCATTATTGATGGTTCCAGGGTTATCAGTACAATCTGGAGTTACTTTTTTCCACTGTTAATTTGAGTTCACCGATCATTTCGGTGGCGGTTTTCCGCCTGGAATTGGCTACCCAGCTGCGGAGTTCGCGTTTGCTGAAGTATAACCGTTTGCCAGGCTTGTTTACCGGTATTTCCAGTCTGCTGACCTTGGCATAAATTGATTGTACGGATACTTTCAGGTAGTCTGCTGCCTGCTGGATGTTGAAGAGTTCGTCCTGGTCTTCTTCGCTGGGATGAAGTTTTTCTAGCATTGATTCAATGCGTTCAACTTTTTCAAACAGCTGCCTTACTACTTCGGGAAGTTTTTCAAAACCAAAGGTTTCCATAATTGATTCAGTTTGATACAATGTTGGGCAAAGTTTTTTATCGGCTGTCCAACATTGGGTAGGTTGGTGTTAAAGAAGTAGCGGTTTATCTATCCTTATTTTTTCATTGATTTGAGGTATTTAATTGTAAAGCTATCTATAATCTCCTGTTTGGGGACTTTTTCCTTTACCGGTTTTACTTTTTCTTTTACAAAGATGTTTTTTACAAATCCGGTTGATTCCTTGATCTCATTGGTAGTGGTTTCTATCTGTTTTAGGGTATCGAAGATATCGAGGTACAGTGCCTGCGGGGTTAAAACAGCAAATTTATCGTAAACCTGCTCAAGTTCATTTTTAAAGGAAAGAAGTTCCTGGATTGGAAAGCCGGAAACTAAAGTAGCTTTTCTCCTTAAACTTGGTGAATTAAGTTTTTGCTCGATCAGCTCTACCTTGGTGAATAATAGCTGGAATTTTTGTGCTAAATCGTCTAGGGTTATTTTCATGACGGGAAATTTGGTTATGGGTTGTATTTAAGCAAATATCACAAAGTTTGTTTTTAAAAATTAGGGCGGCTGACTGGGTTTTAATGATATCTTACACCATTGCGGTAAATTAACACCCGCCGGATGCACCACTTTTCTGGAAGTTTAAGGTAAATGGGACTGTTCGATTTGTTTCGGACAGGCCTAATTTCTGTTGACTTCAAATATTAAAGCCACTACCTTTTTGGTTTTAAACCGATTTTCGCTGATCGGTAACATCTTTGGTCAGGCAAGCAGCTTTGATCACAGGATTGCGCCAATGGTGATTTTTTCTTTTGGAGTTAAAATGGCGCGCCGAAAATATGGGTAAAAAAGCATTTATTACGCATCAGAATATTGTAAATCATCCATAGATGATAATTATTTGCTATTTTGGACCGTCTTAGACCGCTGGTCTTTAAGATAATGATCACATTAAAACAACGCTCAATTGATCCCTAAGAATATTACCAAAGAACATGTTCTACAGGCCATTGCCGATATCCGTGAAAATGGACTGAGATACCCGCTTGGGAAGTCATCGATATATGACCTTTCCTATGAAAATAAAAAATACCCGCCCAAACACGTGATTGTGATAGCAAATGAATTTGCAAACGGGGAATTATTGGCTCATGATCAGTTTACAACCAGTATGGCCCAGCGTTTTCTTTTATTGCTTGGGGCGGAATTTATGATTGAAAAGCGTACTAATGATCCGGTCCAGCAAATGATTGAGGGGTATAAAGAGGATCTGGTTGAAAAAGGGCTGAATGATGAGCTTTATAAATGGCGGATGTTAAAGGACATTGGTGGAAAGCCTGATCTCAGCGGCCTGGATTTTGCCGAGAAAATCAGGACAATTACTTACGATAACCTGATCTTTCACACTACTAGGGGCGTCAGGAACCATATTCTAGCTGAGAATCCGCAGGCTTACAGGGAAGCACTTGAAGTTCTTTTTAATGAAAATCTTCTCCTTGGTGAGCGGATTAACCTGTTCCAGGCCATGATCGATGAGGCCTACCGGGCAATGGGGCAGACATTGTTCCATCATCAGGATGAGCGCGCGATTGCGACCTTTCTCACGGTTAAATACCCGGAAAAATATACTTTTTACAAGAGCTCTTTCTATGTTAAATATTGCATCAAGCTTGGAGAGAAAACTAAAAAGAAAAATGAGAAATATATCCATTACCTGAAACTTGTTGAGGATTTGGTTGAACGGTATATCAAGCCGGATAGCGAACTGCTGGAAATCGTATCCGAAAAGCTTCCACCGGGGTTATTTCAGGATCAGCACCATAAACTTTTAGCACAGGATATCTTATACAAAATGCTTGATAAAAATGAGGTCACATTTAAAAGTGTGATCGGTGACCTCCAGTCGGCCATGCAGGAAGAAGAATCTATTCTGAAAGACTTCTCGATTGACTATGCGCATTTAAAGGACAATGGATTCAGTGGAAGAAAAGACAGTTATGTCTGGATCCGTGATGCCGCCGGGCTGATCGGAAATCGGGATGCCCATTTTGAAGTTTCCATCCGGACCCGTAATGCTTATAAAAACTGTTTTTTTGTGGATATCCATTTTGAGGGTAAACAGGCTCAGAAATTTAAAACATTGATCGGAAATGAACTGCCTGAAGGATTGGAATGGATTCCATGGCAGGATGGGCATAGTATCGGAACAAAAACAGGTTTAAATCCCTTTGACGAAGATGTCGTCGACCAAATAACAGAGCAGCTGCTTTTTCTTGAAAACAGTATTGCTGATAGGGTAAGATATGTAATGCCTTTGGATCCTGAAAAAGTGTCTGAAAAAAACAATTTTGAAAAGATGGAACTCAACCAAATCCTATATGGTCCCCCCGGGACAGGAAAAACCTATCATACAATTGATAGGGCGCTAAAAATTATTGATCCGGTATTTTATGCTGCTAATCGTAATGATAGGCATGCGCTTACCCGGCAGTTCCGGGATCTGTTGATCAGTGATTTTGATAATGGTAAGGGTCAGATTGCCTTTTGTACATTTCATCAGAGCATGTCTTACGAGGATTTTATTGAAGGCATCAAGCCAGTTTCACCCAAAGGAACTGAAGGCGCTGTAAATTACCAGGTAACTGACGGGCTGTTCAAAAAAATCTGTCTACAGGCGTCAAAAACAAAATCGGTTTCGGGTTTTGACGATTCCTACGATAAGTTTGTCAATGAGGTGGTGGAGAACGAAAATGTACTGGTCCTTTACACTCCCAAACTCAAAAAACCTTTCAATATCCGGATCAATTCAAATCACAATGTCGTCGCAATTCCACAAACAGAGAATGCGACTGAAATGGTGGTGACCAGAAGTATGGTCATGAACTATATGACCAACGGCATAGTTGACGACTGGAAGTCTTATACGATTGCTATAAGCGAGCATATTCAAGCACATTACCCATTCCAGGTAACCGATGAAGATAATACAAAGAAGAATTTTGTACTCATTATAGATGAAATCAATAGGGGGAACATCTCGCAGATTTTTGGAGAACTCATCACCCTAATCGAGGATTCCAAACGAAAAGATGCTGATGAGGAATTGCGCATTATCCTTCCATATTCTGCGCATGCTTTCAGTGTACCGCGTAACCTCTACATTATCGGAACGATGAATACCGCGGACAGGAGTGTGGAAGCACTTGACACCGCTTTACGAAGAAGGTTCAGCTTCGAGGAAATGCCTTCTCGAGCAGAACTTCTGGACTCAAGGCGCCTGATCTGGCAGCTTTGGTGGGCTTACGAAGATAAGCCCTGGAACGATCCCAAATTTTTGGAAAAGGAAACTCCGCTTTACCATTTCCTGGGCGCCAGTGAACTGGAAGAAATGAATGAGGATAAAAAGGAAGAGATCTGGAATAAGATGAAATACGCTGGCGCGGATGAGCGCATTTTTGGCGAAAATTTCAACGGGTTCAACCTGAAAGTTTTTTTGATGAGCATTAATGCGAGGCTGGAGAAGCTACTGTCAGCTGACCATGTGATCGGACATTCTTATTTTATGTCCATTTATTCTATGGAAGATCTTAGGCATGTTATATATAATAAGGTAATTCCGTTATTACAGGAATACTTCTATGGGGATCTTTCGAAAATAGGACCTGTGCTTGGAGCCGGTTTTATCCGTGAAAAAAAACTAGGGGGCGGGGAAGTTTTTGCCCAATTTGATTTTGATCCGGATGAACTGGACGGAAAAGCTGTATATGAAATTTTGGATTACAGGGTAAAGGAAACTTTTGAAATTGACTTGGACGGCAAAAAGCACATCATAAACTTCGAGGGTGCACTTGACCTGTTATTGGGGAAAAAGCTTTCCAGTTATGCTTAAACGTACTATTACAGTATTTGAGCACGATAGTCTCCGTCTCGGCCAACCCGAGGACGGCAGGTTGTCCGTAAAAGAATTGGAATGCCTACAACTTCATGCAGGGGAGGAAGGGGTTCCTTACTATTCCCTCATCCACAAAGGGGTGAAATTTTGTGGTTATGTAGGGGTAATTGCTTTGGGCCACTTAAATATTGAAGTGTTGCCCAAAATTGACCGGGGTAGTAAGCAGCAGTGGAGAAAGGTTCTTGTTGATATGCTGCGCAAAGTGGGCGTATTGGACGTCATCTCTACCAATGATGCGAACTTAAAGCTTAAAAAGAACAATATACTTGATTTGTATATTGCGGAATTTATTAAAGAGGTACAAGTGATCCTTCATCAAGGGCTATTGAAAAAGTACAGGAAGCAAGAAGGGAATACAACCTCACTTAAAGGTAAATTACTTTTCCAAAAGCACCTGACCAAAAATATTGTTCACCAGGAACGTTTTTTTGTGAAATATACTTTATATGACCGCGATAACCTCCTTAACCAGCTGTTGTACAAGACGCTAAAGCTGATCAAAACCTTTAACCATACTGGCCATGTCCATACAAATGTAGAAGCAATAATGCTCGATTTCCCCGATATGAATGATATCTACGTGTCTGAAGATACGTTCGAAAAGATTGTTTATTCCAGGAAAAATGAGCATTACCGCAAAGCGCTGATGATGTCGCGGCTTTTATTGCTCAATTACCATCCCGATATCAACGCAGGGAAAAGCCGGGTCATGGCATTGATGTTTGACATGAACCAGCTATGGGAAAAGTTTGTGTACCTGAGCCTTAAAAAATATCTGGTCGATGCAACAATTGAACCACAGGCCAATAAACCTTATTGGAGGCTTTTTGGGAAAAGGCCAGTTAACCTCAGGCCTGATGTGGTAATAAAAAGTGGGGAAAAAACCTTTGTCCTGGATACGAAATGGAAGCTGCCTTATGGCAATAAACCGGGATATGCCGATCTGCAACAGATGTATGCCTACACAAAATATTTCAGCTCTGACCACACAATCCTTTGCTATCCCGGAGCTGACGAGGGTTTTGTGGATGGTCATTTCCATCATGAGGAGTCCGGACATGGATACTATAGGTGTTCGGTGCTCAGGTTGAAATTTGATATTTCAATGTACCCCTCTCAGCAGCTCGCGCTATGGCAAAAGGATATCGCCAAGTCAATTGGTACCTACTGCAAAGTATAGCACCTGGTGGAAGCATTTACTGCAAGCTATAGATTACTGGCTGGGATTATCCTGCGAGGAATCTCCAAATCTCCACCGTAGAAGAATGAAAAACTTTAGTAATCTTTAAAAAGGCATTTTTATTTTACTTTCTATTTAGGTTTTTATTTAACTCTTAATCAAAATTAGGGCTTAGTTGTGGCACGCAAAGGATTTCCGGCATAAACATCCCGGGGGATTTTACGCCGGGAACTTTTTATACCTTTCCTCCTTTTGTTTTGGCAGAATCCGAGCTTTACCGGGTGGAAAATTATACCACCAGTGTGTTTTATTGACATCAATATTTCTTTAATATGCTATCACTGTATCAAGGACTTTTAGCATTAGCAGATAGTCTTGAGTGGGCATCAAAACTTTATGGAGCGGATCCACAGACATCTTCTCAGTATTGGATTTCATGGCCGCTTTCAGGCGTTCCTGAAGTGATACCTGTTGTTTACTTTGTTTTCCTTCCGGCTCCCTGTTTTTATTTACATTGGAATTTTGATTGGTATAGTGGATGATCAACCTGGCAAGAATTGCAGAGTGCCGGGGATTCTTCCAGGTGTTGTTTCTGGCTAGTGCGCGGTATCGGCGATCTAGAAGATTTTTAGCCATTAGATATCGATAGTAAAATATTCGTATCTGGCGGGGCGTTGCGTCTTCAAACCAAATTGTTGCGTATCTGAGTATTGCAACTTCATCTTCAGATAGCTTTTCTTTGGTACGGATAGGCTGGTCAATGGATATCGGCTCAGAGGGTTCGAGATATTCAGGGTAATACTCTTCGTCAATAGTCCCCTCCATTAAGCCTTCATCATATTGCTGCTGGTCATAACTTCTTTCGATATCATCCTGGAGCAGTATATCTTGCAGAAATGGGGTCATCCGGGAATCGATTGTACGCTGTTCATCGGAGATGATCTCTTCAAGTGATTTAAGCACAGCATCAGAAGATCTGTCTGGTTTGGTCAATGACAGCATGAAATCGTCCCTGTCTAAACGGGAAAGGTTACCAAGCCTAATTCCGGAGATGAAGAGTTTATCCATGTATTCATCCGTTACCCGGTTGAGGTCGGTTGCAGTTTGTTCCGCATCTTTTTTCTCGACAGACAGTAGCTGTGTGTACTTCGTTTTTATTGCTAGTTTTAAGAAACGCTCATCTATCGCGGCTAAGATGACAACCCTTTCTGCAATTTCATGATCTTCTAAAAGTACCCTCAGGGAATCAATGATTTGGATTACTTTTAGCTCATTGCAACGGTCGATGTCATCTACGAATAGTATGAGCCTTTTCTTACCGAGGTCTTTTTTCGGGATCCAGCATTTAACAAGCTTCTGGGTCTCTTGTTGTATTTCCGCTTGTAGCCCCAAATGGTCTTTGAAAGAGTGTTTTAAGAAATACTTTGAAAATACATCTTTAGCTTTCGCACTGTAATCTTTTTCCAGCGATTTCCAAGCGGTATAGGCAAAAACCGAGAAACTGGCTGGCCACCTGAAGAAATTCAATAAGTCGTTATCACTTTTTAGATAAAGTTTCACTGCTGGGATAAGAATCACTCCAAAGGCTATTGTCCCTACTAATTTAACAACGGTAAGGAATTTTTCCCGAATGAGGTTGAGTTTTAACCTGTTGAAATAACTGGTTATCCATTTAGGTTTATACCATTTTTTTTCTCCATGGTCAAAATAAGCCTCAGCAAGGAGCTCATATAAATAGGCCCAGGTGGCAGGTGTATCCTGGTACCGCCAGGCATGAAAGTCTATCCTATGGAAGCTCTGGTCTTCTACCAGTTTTTTCCAAACAATGTCCATTAAAAAGGTTTTTCCGCGGCCCCAGTTACCAAAAATACCGATCATTGCCCCCTGTTCGCCAGGAATAACTTTAATAATATCGCTAAGTTCCTCAGCGAGTTCGTCAACGGCCAGGACTGGGTCAATATTCTTTTTATCCCTGAAACTGATGTAATGGGCCTCGGCGAGAAGCTTTTTAGCATCGATCACTTCAATATCATCCTCTATTGGAAGGCCATCGAGTTCTGGGTCATTTAATAGTTTTCTTACCCCAATATAATCAAAAACCGTTACTGATTCCTTACCTTGAAAACGTCTGAGCGAGTAGCCCAGTACAGAAAGCAAAGTGCTGGCGCTTTTTCTCAGCGGGATGAGGTTTCTGGTAGTTCGTATCCTGCTAATTAAAGGTATCAAGCCGACCACAATCAAAATCCGCAAAGCAGAAGTTGGATTGTCAAAATCATCGATAATACCATTAATACTTTCCCGCTTTTTACCTGTATGGATACTGGTGGCAAAGGTTTCACTGCTATGAATGTTATTTAAAAGTTCACTAATACGTTCTGCTGTCTGGATATTGGGTGCTAGGATTAAAGTTTTTTCAGCTCTACTCCTGGTTACGATGTCATTGCACAGTATCTTGAGATAACCTTCAGATTCTAAGATAGATGGACTGCTTGTTTTCTTTGGTTCGTGCTGTGCAAGCCTCAAAAATAATTCGTGGGCAAGCTGTTCTTCGTCATTCATTTCAAGATTCACGCTAATCAGCGTGTATGGGCAGTATATGCCATCTCCGATCGCGTCCTTAAAAGTATAACGGTAATTCAGTTCTCCAAAAATGCCATTTTGCTCTGCCGGGCCGGTAAATATAATTTCAAACCAGGCCTTTTGACCATTGTTTTCATTGAATTTTTGATAAGCCGAATATTTGGTATCCAGGAAAATTACCAAATCAAAAGCGTTTTTTCGGTTAGAGGTTTCCAGGCGATCCCGTAATTCTGCAGCATGTGCGGCAATTACCCTACTGCTTCTGATATCTGATAACGTGCCTACTTTTTCTGAAAGTTCCTCACTTAAAATCAAAATAGTTTGCGCCCTAACCAGTAGAGAGTCACAAATAATCAAAACTCTCGCCTTTTGTTTCTGCGATTCAAGATAATCTTTCAGGAAAACACCAATCAATAGTGTTTTACCACTACCAGGGACCATGGAAATAATAGTTTGTTTTTGCTTGAGGTTAACGCGTGAGTTTAATGTTTCAAGAATTTCTAACTGGTGGGTTCTGAGTTGCGTTTTATTAGTCATGGGGTTTTATCAACTGTAAATCTGCCCGTATTTTATCAGGATCTATGAGGGTACTTTATACTTCAGGATTCACTTCAGTGAATTTTATTTCCCTTCGCTGTTATTTCAGGTTATGTTGGCGCATTAGGGGAATGACCGCAGGAGGCACTTTCGTATATACTCTAAAACATGTATAGTGGGGTTTGAAAGGAGCGTTATGGTGAATAATTGAGAACATTTTTAGCATACTTCGTTGCTTCCAAATGTACAATTTTCGATCTTATCATAAAATCATTTTTAATTCTTTTACTCGTTTAGGTCGCTTTATTGTACAGGGCCGAAGCTTTTGGCTTTTAGGCCAATCTTTCCAATATTGGATAACCCCTGATTTTACTTGGCCAATTTTGAGCATCAATTTTGGAAAGCATGGAAACAACTGTACTTGAATTGACTCCTGATTTGGAAATGGAGTTAGTGCCTAAAAATTATCCATATACTAAGGATAAAGTCCCACTTGGTAGTTACAGTGCAAAACTCGACTTTATGTTATGGTCAAAAAGTGGGCTCGCGATCAACTGTTTTTTTACCCTAATGGATTTACAGGGAAAGATATCTCTTTCGGTATATAGCAAGGCCGCTGATCAGCACCGTTACATGGCAGGTCAGACAGAAGTCCGTTATTTACCTTTTGGCGCAATTGTGGAACTGGCGGTGGAGGCTAATGAAATAGGTAAGCCTGTGTTGAAGGATATGACGGTTAAATGTAGCAAACAAAAATGCCCCTAACTTTTCCGGTTTAACCGCCGGCTCAGTTCTTCGCCATAGTCCTTTTCCCTTTTAGGAAAAGTAGCAAGCGGAAGTTGGGCAGGCCCTACTTTACGCCCCGAAAGCGAGCTTTTGGGGCATGTTTGGAATTCTCCGGGAATTCTTTGGTGTGTTGTAGCAATGTTTAGTATGGATAATGGGTATCGATGGGGGAATCTGCTTTGTGGGCAGGGTAGGGCTATCAGTTATTTTATTCTTGTAGTGTTTTCACTTTTAGTCAGTTGTTCCTTTGTAATGAATTATTTTTTATTGGCTTTGCCTTTGGCGGGGTCGACAGGCGAGTCGTATGGCTGCCGCTAATAAGCTCATTGTGATTATGGATGATATGGAAAATCTGAATGCGATAAAATATGGTAAAGTTACTGCTGAAAAACTCTCAAAAATCAGTTTGGCACTGGGCAGATCAAAGCGGCTCGTATTCGCGCAGATGGTGGATTACTTTTACCGGAACAAAAAGGATCCGACGGATTTGAATGATGAGCTGTTAAAAATTTCGCTGGCCAAGGGGCATAAGAGCTATATGGCTTTTATCCGTTCGCAGGAAGACCTGCTGCTGATTCCGATCAAGCAAGGGGTGGAGAAAATGATCAACAACCAGCGGGATATCGTGAAGTTTTTCAATGAACAGGTGCTGGGAGCAAATAAAACAATGCTGAAAAACCAGGAAGATTTCATAAAAACAGCTCAGGATAATGATAGGCTGATCAAACTCATTGCGCAGAAAATGGAATCACGGGAAAAGCTAAAGGTTAAAATGCTGCAGATATTAAACGGTTACATTAAATCGCGCGAAGAACTGGGCAGCTTTAAAACCAGGGAAAAAGAAGAACTGGCAGAATCCGCACGTAAGCAGGTTGAAAATTTATAGATTATGTTTATCAATATCTCGGCAAGCGAAACGGGTAACAATAAGGGCAGTAGTGCACAGTTAGTGCATTACCTGGATAAGGAGAATCGATTGTTTGCGGAGCAGAAGACAGAGCATTGGTTTAATGGGAGAGATAATTATATTGAATCTTACCGGGTTAAAACCCTGATCGATGGGAATATCGCAAAGCTATCCCAGACTGATGCCAAGTTTTTCCTGGTCAATATCTCACCCAGCCAAAAGGAGATTACGCATTTAAAAATGTTGGAAGGTAAAGAGTTGAAGGAGCAATTAAAGGCTTTTGCCGTTAAAATTATGGATGAATACGCCCGTAATTTTCACCGTACAGGTATTAACAGCAATGAAGATTTATTGTGGTTCGGGAAGCTGGAAAACCACCGGTATTATTCTGCAAAGGATAAAGAGGTAAAAAACGGAACTGTGAAAAGAGGTGAGGTCAAGCCGGGTGAGCAGATGCATATCCAGGTGATTGTGAGCCGTAAGGATATTACTAATAAGATCAAGCTCAGTCCGATGAACAATTCCAGGGGTAACAATGAGCAGCATTCGAGAAAGATCGGGCAGTTTGACCGGGTAGCTTTTAAAACTTCTGGGGAAAAGGTATTTGATGAAATGTTTGCTTTTGAAAGGTCATTGGCCGAAAGTTTTCGATATGCCAATGCCCAAAAAAACGGAAACCTGGAAGAGCGGCTAAGTATGGCTGGGCATCTGAATAGGCATGAGCAAATTCAGGTTGTTTCAATTCAGGAACAGAACTTGAACGTTTTGCCACAGCTATTGGCCAAACCGGTAGATACCTTGATGGATCTGCTATTGGCCCGGCCTGATTTTGATCCTCCCGCTCTCGCCTCGCGGAACAAAAAACGGAAAAAAAGAAAAGGGCAGCATCAGGAACTTAAATTTTAGCAGGTCTATATGAATACAGGAGAAGATATCGGGGGCTTGCGTAAGATCACCGATTTTACCAGGCTCATCAGCCTGTTTATTTTAAGCATCCATTTTTATATGAGCTGTTACCTGGCTTTTAAGATCTGGGGCTTTACGGCAGGGATTACCGATCGGTTGGTTTTGAATATTTCAAGGACTGGGCTTTTTGATGGATTTTTGGTGCCAAAGTTAGCGACTTTATTATGTTTAGCGGTTTCGTTATTGGGAGTAAAGGGGAGGAAAGATGAAAAGATCAGGAAAAAGAATATAGTCATGTATATGGTTACAGGACTGGTGTTTTATTTTATAGCGGGTATTGTTTTTTTGTTGGGATTTGAGGCCCGGCTGACCGCCGGGCTTTATATCATGGTTACCACTACGGGTTATTTGTTGATGCTTTCCGGTGGTGCAATGCTGTCCAGATTGATCAAAGCATCGATTAATACCGATGTATTTAATAGCGAGAACGAAACTTTTCCGCAAGAGGAAAGGCTTTTGGAAAATGAATATTCTATCAACCTGCCTGCAAAATATAGTCTGAAAGGAAAAATCAGGAACTCTTACATCAATATCATCAATCCTTTCCGGGGGCTGCTCGTTACGGGTACCCCCGGATCTGGGAAAAGCCGGGTAAGAGTTATTTTGTGATCCGCCATGTGATCACCCAGCATATCCGTAAAGGTTTTTCAATGTTTTTATACGATTTTAAATTTGATGATCTTTCGATCATTGCCTATAATGCGCTGCTAAAATACCGGGATAATTATACGGTAAAACCAAGCTTTTGGGTAATCGATTTTGACCGGATTTTCCATAGGTGCAATCCTTTAGATCCGCAGAGTATGGAAGATATTACCGATGCGACGGAGGCCAGCCGTACGATCATGCTGGGGCTGAACCGGGACTGGATCAAAAAACAGGGTGATTTTTTTGTGGAGAGTGCAATCAATTTTGTGACGGCGGTGATCTGGTTTTTAAGGAAATACAAAAACGGACGCTATTGTACGCTGCCGCATGCGATTGAACTGATCCAGGCGGACTATGATAAGTTATTTGCGGTTTTGCATGAAGAACCGGAAATCAGGGTATTGATCAATCCATTTATTTCTGCTCTGCAAAGAAAGGCTATGCCACAATTGGAGGGGCAGATCGCATCGGCGAAGATTGGTTTGGCCAGGTTATCTTCTCCACAACTTTATTATGTTTTGAGCGGTAATGATTTTACGCTGGATATCAATAACCCGCTGGAACCAAAGATTGTCTGTATGGGCAATAACCCGCAGAAGGTGCAGACCTATGGGGCGGTACTTTCGCTATACGTAAACAGGATGCTGAAACTGGTGAATAAAAAGGGGATGCTGAAAAGTAGTATTGTTTTTGATGAGTATTCTTCAATTTTTGTAGGGGGGATGGACAGCCACATAGCGGTGGCTAGGGGATATAAATGCGCAACGACACTAGGCTTGCAGGATTTTTCACAGCTCCGAAAAGATTACGGGCAGGAGCAGGCGGATGTGATCACCAATATTGTGGGCAATATCATCAGTGGGCAGGTAAGCGGGGATACGGCAAAGAAGCTCTCTGAGAATTTTGGAAAGATTGTGCAGGATAAAGAGAGTAAGAGCATCAACAGTTCTGATATCTCCATTTCACGGTCCACACAGATGGATTATGCGGTACCGGCTTCGAAGATTGCTTCTTTATCTTCAGGAGAGTTTGTGGGCATAGTAGCTGATAATCCGGAGGAGAAGATTAAATTAAAGATGTTCCATTGTGGGATACAGAATGATCATCAGGCGATTGCTGAAGAGGAAGGGAGCTATAAGCAGATTCCAAGGCCAAGAGAAGTGCGGCAGGAGGAGATTGCAGAGAATTACCTGTTGATCAAAGCGGAGGTTGAGGGGTTGATCAGGGAGGAGTGTGGGAAGATATTGGCAAAGGCAGGAAGCGGAGGTTCTGGGGGAAAGGAGATAGGTTCAGTTAGTAGCGATGACAGCCAGAAGGATAAATCCGAAGACGGAGGAGATGATCAGGAGCAGGTAGTGAATATTTAAGCTAGGGTGGTTTTGCTTGTCAAATATAACGAAAGTAGTTGGCTGATTTTAACCCGGCCATGGTAATGATGGTACCGCTGCCCGGGCAGTCGCGAGGATCTATTTATCTATCCTTTGCCTTTCAGCCTGTTCTATACAGTGTAGATGTCATACTCATGGGTGGGCAAGACCTCCAGTTGTGTATACAGGCGGCCATGATGGAAGAACATATAGGTGACATAGCTCATTTTTAATCCGGTTTCAGGTACGTGGAAATCAGATTCCGCGATTATGTCTGCGAGGTCCTGCTGTGAGTAGTTGCACTGCTGCGTTGAAGGGATATAAAACAAGATGGTATTGTTTTTCCCTTCCGCCACATTCCAGCCCCTCGTTTTAAAATACCCGCCGAGTAGGACAGCCCTCGCCTTGACATACGCGCTAGATTCTTTGTTTTCCATATTGTGAAAATAAGCATTATGCGGATCAATACCTAACAGTTGTTCACCGGAGATAAAATTCCCTACTTGGATGTTCAAGCAAGGTTGATGGTCAGCCTGGTCTCAAATTGTTTTCCGTTTGTGCCATAGGTAAAGTTATACCTCCCTGCAGGATAGGCATGTTCGAGCCTGGCACTGATATTTTGAAGGCCTGTCTCTCTTGCGTTGGTTTTGCCGGTCGGTCCGATCAGGTTAGTCGTACTGAAAGAAATTCCAGTTGCCGAACTGCTGACATTGATCTGTGCAATGTTATCAGGATCATTGAGGATACCATGTTTGAACACATTCTCCACCAGGGTCAAAAGTATTATGGGCAGGATCAATGCTTCCGGGTTACCATTATTGTTTGTATATTCCAGCTTCAGCAGATGGCCGAAACGCAGTTGGTGCAGGCCAATAAGATTTTCCACCTGCTCGGTTTCCCTCCGCAGGGGCACGAACCCATTTTTGCTGTCCTCCAGTGCATATTCCATTAAATCGCTCAGCGAAGATATGGCAAGGGATGCATGGGCGGTATTGTGCTTTGTGGCGTGCCGGATAAAATTCAGGGTATTGAAAAGCAGGTGGGGATTGATCTGGGCCCTCAGGAAATCCTTTTCGGCCATGATCAGCTGTGTTTCAAGGTCCTTTCTTTCCAGGTATCCCCGAAGGTAAAAATAACCGGTTGCATACATGATGAAAAAACTTGAGCGCCAAAAGGTGATGCCGAGGTATTGGAGGTTGATCACCAAATGCGATCCCCGCAGGCCAAAACTTTCCAGCAGGAGATTGATCAGGGTCGCGGCCGAAAGATAAAGCATGCACTCGGATATGACGGCCAATAAAAAAAATGGTACACGCGTTTTTGTCCGCCTATTCAACAGCGGCATTACCCACAGCGCGTGGCAATAAAACAGTCCGATATTGACCGCATAAAATAGCACATACAGGAAAAAACTGCTGAACCTGCCGGCGATGATCCCTGCCAGGACAACTTCCACAAAAATGTAGACCGACCAGCAGATCAGGTGTGTCCTCAATTCGTTTTTGCTAAATTTTTCCATCTGATATAGTGGTTAGGGCATGTCATATAATAAAAATGTTTAAGGGGCTGTCCCTGGGTAAAATTGGTCAATCAATCCAGATAGACCATGAAAAACTCTCGTAAAAAACTCCAGAAAAGAACAGTGTTTACCTTTAAAAAAAAGGATCATAGGATCGTCTCCATAACTGATCCCACCACCAATACCGATCCCACGACCGTGCTCACCACAACTTCCAATACCAGTGGCCTGGTTATTTCCTAACGTCCGCTTAACATTCCCTTGCGGAGCATTTCTGTGAAGGCATTACGGTATTTTTCACCAATGGGAAGACTTTCCCCATTAGTCATAAACGCCATATTACCCTCCACCTTTTTAAGGTAGTTCACTGAGATCATGTGGGACTTACCGATCCGGATAAAGTCCGGATGCCGCATCAGATCCCTTTCCAGCTGCTTAAGGCCCACATAGGTGATCTCTGTATTTTTAATGGTAATAATCTTGATATGGTTGAGCAGGGCTTCGAAATACACGATCTCGCTGTAAAATACCTTGATAAAGCTGTTTTTGGTATTACCGGTAATAAAGGCAAACTTCTTTTCGCCATATTCAATCCGCCTGCTTTTTTCCTGCACTTCCTTAAGCTGTTCCACCTTTTCGATCAGCCGCTCCAGGTTCAGCGGTTTGACCAGGTAACCTGATGCACCTTCATGGAATGCTTCCTCTGCATAGTTGCGGTGGGCTGTGGTATAAACCAGGTGGTCACAATATACTTTTAGCATCCTGGCGCCTTCTATCCCATCGGTGAGCGGCATACTGATGTCGCAATAGACAATATCTACCGGTCCAAACTCCTGAAGATGGGTAAGGGCATCACCTACATTCGAAAACTTTGCACGCAGCGTGATCCCGGGAGTAATGGATAAGAGTTCACTGATTTCTGCAAGCGCGTGCGGCTCATCATCGATGGCAATACTGATAAGTTCCATGGGCGGTCATCTTGGCTGACCTGCAATATCGCAATTGTCTTTTAAATCATCAAGGTGTTGTGCTAAATGGAGACTTTTATCGCCTTAATTATAAGTGTGTGATATAGTGGTTAGGGACTTTCCTATAATATTGTTACAATTTTACTTCTTTTGGGCATACCTTGAATACCGAAATAATCAATGTTTAACCGATCATTTCGGCCATCGTTCTTTAAGCGGATCCAATCGGATCTTCGGATACAGGAAGGGAACCATATTGGCTCCCTTTTTTTCTGGCCGGGTGTTTAGTCTATTATGTTATGGTCAATGATGAACACTTTGGGCACCTGTTAAAAGTGCTCGATGGTTTCTGCGCACTACCTGGTGGATTTGCAGATGCCCTGAAGCCTTTGGTCTTCTACAGGAGTTTCAATAACCCAAAAAATATTCTCAGGGAAGGGGAAGTACAGAAGCATATCTGGTTTGTAGCAGCCGGGCTGGTCAGGGAGATCAGTCTTTCAGCGGATACCCTAGATGGCCGGACCTCCTGGTTCTGGTATGAGGGTGATTTTGTATTCGCCCATCCCGGTTTTTTTGCCGGGCTTTCCAGTCTGGTGGATATCGAAGCCTACGGCGGATCGGTACTGCTGGAGATTTCACGCGCTGAACTGACTGTGCTCATCCGGGATTTTGGAGAGCTTGCCATGATTACTGAAAAGATCCGTTACCGGAACGGGGCTGCCAGGGCTGTGCATGTATCGGAGCTGGTCAATTTAAGGCATGCGGAAATGGTCAGCAGATTTTACCATGACCATAAAGCGGTGTTCCTGATTGCAAGGGCAAAGGATATCGCATCTTTCCTGGGGATCAAGGACCATGGTATCCACAGGTTTTTGAAGGGCCTTTGAATACAATAGTTAAAAGGCGGTATTTGCCGCGGTGTTTCGCGGTAAAAACCTGCCGGTTATGAACAGATGTGTTGCGAACTTGGTACCGGGCTTTCCAGACTGAAACTATAAAAGGGAAAGCATGTGCTTATGTACAGCGGATACAAATTCAAATTCAGCAGCATTGAACTGCTCAGCTTACTCCCAGTTGTAATGCTGTTAGTCCTTTGGGCTTACGCAGGTTTTTCAAAGCTTGCAGACTATCACCGGTTCGTAGCGCAGATGGAGCTGGCCCCGGTTCCCCTGATTAAGGACCTTGCTCCGCTGATCGGGTTCGTAGTACCGCTTGTTGAGCTAAGCCTGGTCTGCCTACTATTTACCGAACGTTTCAGGAAGACTGCGCACTGGTTGTCATTTTTTCTGCTGCTGTCATTTACGGTCTATATTTCGTTAATGCTCTTTTCCGGACTCAGGCTCCCATGCACCTGTGGTGGGCTGATATCAAAGCTCGGATGGAGACAGCATCTGTTTTTTAACCTGTTTTTTATGCTGGTTTCCCTATGGCCTTTTTTATGGGGACGTGCTTTTCCAAAATGATATTCACCGCGGAGTATATATAAATAACCAATTTTCAAATCCTTAAATTTTAAACAAGATGAAAACAAACATCAAAACCACGATCCTGGGCATTGCATTAATGGCCAGTGTTACCGGAGCTTTTGCTTCGGACATTTCCGAATTTTTAAACGGTAAAAAAGCGAACACCCATAGCTGGCAGAAATATCTGCCTGATGGAACTACGCCTGATGGTCCGGCAGTGCTTGGCGATTCGACCGGCCCCTTTGCCGAACAATGTGAAGGTGACCAGAATGTCTGTGCCATCGGTACACCGATTGTTTCCGGGCAGACTGAACAGGTACTCAAGTATGTGGACTAGTTTAGTTTGTATCCTAAAAATAACCCCGGCCGGAAAAGGCCGGGGTTATTTTTTATTCAGGGTCGCTGATGACCAGAACAGGATAAGGTACAATCTCTGCGGTGAAGTTTAAGCCATAATGGCTGAGCCGCCTGAAAAATATTTCAGCTGTCATTCCGTTTTTGAGTACCTCGGGTTCTTTGGAATAATCCTCCTCAAGGTCAAAGCGGAAGTCTTCGGGATAGCCGCTCCGGTCATTAAAAGGGTACGGTAGCCGCTCAGGGGGCAAACGCCTGAACAGAAAGTCCAGCAGTTCGGTCAGTGTGGAATTTTTAACGATCAACCTGCGTTCCGGGGTGAAGGTGATTTCTGGTTTCCGGTGCCTATCCAGACTTTTTTTAGGTCTCTTTTGACCTGAGGTAACCACCACGCAGTGGATATTACGTTCGCTGATCGTTGTTTTGATCCGAAACTGCCGCTCCATATCGCTGAAAATGTAAGAAGAGAAAATAGCATCCGGAACGGGCTTTGGCAGTGTGAGTGCGTAGCAGAAAAGGTTTTTTTCTTCCCATGCTTTTCTGTCTTCGTAGCCGTATTTCTTTAGGAATGCCCGGTCATGGAGTTTCGGGCTCATGTAACGGGAAGAATCCCGGGTAGACAGTACGACCATTTCCCACCTGATACCAGGATTAAACCCGCTATAGGCTGCCCATAGCGCCTGCAACAGGTTCTGGTTATACTGGAAATATTCCCTCCGCTCACCCTTTTGGGAGCTGAGCTGCCCTGACGGCAGGCCTTCGATATAAGGGGAGACAATCGACCGGTAGGTGAAGGTCGAGTCCCCCAGGTGGAATGGTTCCCCCCGTTTAAAATCCAGATTTTCTTTTTTCCCCCTGACCTTTAACATCGGTAGGTTAGCTGCAAAATCCAGGATGTTCTTTTCCGTGATATCTTCGCTGCCGGTAACTGCGCGTACGGTACCCTGGGTATCGATCCAGATATTGTGCGGGATGGACCGGTGCGGGAATAGTTGGTTGAAAAGAGTATCTCCGCTAAGCATATTGGGGGCCAGATGGATCAGGTCCTTATTGGCGGGCCGGTCCAAAAACGCTTTTATGTTTTCCCTGTCCTGCATGCTTACCAGCAGCACGCTGAAACGGCCAGGAAATTTGCGGCTGAGCGAATCAGTATACCTGATCTCCTTTAGGCAGGGTACACACCATGTTGCCCAGAAATCAATGATCAGTGGGCCCCTTGTGTAAAGCTCCTGTATGTTTATCCTGCGACCGGAATGGGCTGTAAATTCCAGGTCAGTCAATCGGTCTCCGATCTTCAGGGGAACTGTTTTCTGCTGGCCCGATCCGCTGAAGGGATCAGTCAGGAATAAAATGAAAAAGGGGATCAGTTTCTTAATAGCCATCGTTCTGTATGAGGTTGCGATTATAAATAATTTCGTTGTTTGGGATGGGGAAAGCCTTTGCGGTCGTTTTCCAGTTCGGTTTCAAAATGCCCAGGGTTACATCGAGCAGACTGTTTCGCTTCAGGTCCAGAAAACGGAGTCCCCATTCTCCATATAGCTCGATCCTGCGCTGATCGGCAATGGCAGCTAGGCACCCTTCCTGGTCGAGACTGCTTCCCAGAGCGCTTAGACCGGCCCGGGCCCTGATCAGGTTGATGTCAGCTATCGAGCCTGGCAGCTGCATGAGTTTTGCCAGGGCCTCTGCGCGGATCAGGTATTGTTCCCCCATCCTTAAAGCCATGACAAATTCCGGGTTTGGACTGCCTGCTGCACGGGCTTTGTATTTGGCCGGGTAGGGGTAGGTTGTGGTCTGGCCCCCGCTGGTGACGGTGTTGGTGCTTATCCATCTGGTTTTTCGCAGGTCAGTGTTTTCCAGGGCACTGTATAAGCCAGTCCTTATGGGATAGGCTGGTATGAGTGTAGCGGAGGCCGGGATGAGCTGCGCGGCATCTGTCAAAAATCCGTTGATCATCCAGAGCTGGAGGATAGTTTCTGCGCTCCCTGCTAAAAAGACGTTTTCGGGTTTTACATCTTTGGTATTATATAGTCCACTGTTGATCACCCTTGAGGCGGCCTCGGCTGCTGCCTGCCAGTTTTGCTGGAAAAGATGGATCCGGGCGAGTAGTGCGGAGGCACAGAAAGAATTGGCGCGGACCCTGCCTGCGCCGGCATAGGCGGGGCTTAATTCCTGTTCACTCTCGTTCAGGTCCTGTACCATTTGGGAAAAGACAGCTGCGGAGCTGGCCTGTGCTGCGCTCCGGTTTGCGGTGACCTCAGTTCCCAGGATCAGCGGGATATGGTCATAGAAGCCCACCAGGTTAAAATAGGCAAAGGCACGGAGGAACTTTGCTTCTCCCCTTAGCTGCTTTTTGGCCAGCGGAGAGATCGGAGAGGATTGACCGGTGCCTTCCAGTATGCTGTTGCACTGGTAGATGACCGAATACAGGCTGCTCCATAGCGAAGCATTATTGGTATTGGTACTCAGCAGCTGGCTATTGGCGTATTCGGCATTGGTAGTGGTTGCAGATGTAGCTGCATATTCATCGGCATAGAGGCTGACATACTTCATGCTGCTGTGAACGGTACCCATGGTATAATAGGCCCCCAATAGTGCTGTGGAGGTGATGGTGCTGTCCGAGAATACCACCCCGTTTTCGATCTGGTCTTTGGCGGCGGGGATTTCAATAAGCTTATTGCAGGACAGGGCTAGCGCTGCGCTTAGGGCCAGCCATGTGGCCGAATTTCTGATATGATTTTTCATGATGTTTATAGGTTAAGTTGAAGGCCCAGGACAAATGTTTTCAATGGGGGGATGTTTTTTCCGCTTGTTGAGGAAAGTGCACCTGATTCAGGATCAATGACGCCGGAATTGCGTTTCCAGAAGGTATAGAGGTTCTGTCCTTCTGCAAATACTTTCAGGTTGCCAAGGCCCAGTTTTTTTGCCAGTTTTTCCGGAAGGTGGTAAGCGAGGGCAGCGTTTTTGATCCGCAGATAGGAAGTATCAAAAATATTGGCAGAGGATTGTCCATAATAAAAATCGAATTGGGTGGAAGGTGGCGGAACGGTAGCTCCAGGGTTTGCCTGCGACCAGACAGGCAGGTCAAATTCATTGAAGGCCCCACTTCCCCCGGGGTTGCGGATCAGTCCGCCTTTGGACTGCTGTCTGACAAACTGCAGGAGCAGGCTGAATTCAAAACTGTTCCACCTCATGCTGTTGCCAAGGCCGCCATAAAAGTCTGGTGCAGACCTGCCGATGGTATAGTTGAAATAGGGGGTTGCAGAAACCTCGCCGTTCTGGCCGGCGTAACGGGTTTTGCCCGTGGCAGGATCGATCCCCAGTGAGCGGTACCCCCGGATGCGGCTGATGTCGTAGCCGATTTCGTAGATGGAAGCGTAACTGGAATTCTCGAAGTTTTCAAAGGATTTCAGGATGTTTCTGGGGATGGTCAGGTTAAGGGAACTCGTCCAGGTAAAATGTTTTCCCTTGAAATTGCTGGAGCTGATGCCGAATTCCCATCCGCTGTTTTCGATCACTGCCGGGAGGTTGGCCTGGTAGCTGCTGAAGCCACTGATCTGCGGTATGGCATAACTGACCAGCTGGTCTGAACTCCTGGAAAGATAATAATCTGCGGTGAGGCTCAAGGCATCCTTAAAAAAGGCAAGTTCCACGCCGAGGTCCAGTTTGCGGGTATTTTCCCATTTGAAGTCCGCATTGCTGATCCGGCTGGGCCGGATTACCGGTATGCCTTGGTAAACGATGGAACCCGGGCTGCTGTAGGTGGACAGGTAACCATAGTCTGGGATCTGGTCGTTGCCGCTGCTGCCATAACTTGCCCTGATCTTACCAAAGGAAAGCACGGGCATGTTTTTTTTCATCCAGGAAAGGTTGCTGAAGATCCAGCTGGCCCCGGCGGAGCCGAAATTGCCAAAGCGGTTTCCCGGGCCGAAGCGTGATGAACCATCACGGCGCAGGGTAAGGTTGATGATATAGCTGTCCATCAGATTGTAGGTGACCCGGCCGAACAGGGAGGCGTAGCGGTAATTGGTACTGGTTCCTGTTGCGGTAACGGTTGCTGCAGATCCGGGGTTTTCCATGAGGCTTTCAAGGGTGTAACCGCGGGCGATGATGGACCTGCGTTCGCTGCTTTTCATCTGATAGGTGCCGCCTAGAAGGAAAGAAAATTTATGTTTGCCAAGTCGCAGGTTATAATCCAACTGGGGTTCGGAGATAAAGGACTGCGTTCCGGTAAAACTGAAATTGGTGCTGTTGAGGATGCCGGGTTGCAAGGATGAGCTGGGTGAAATAAATTTTTGGTCATAACTGGTCCGGGTGTAGCCGGAGTTGACCCTGAACGATAGCGAAGGGAGGATCCGGTAGGAGAGGTCAAGGCTGGTGATGCTGTTGTCGGTCGCGTTTTTGCTTCTTGCATTGATTTCTGCCAGCAGGTTGCCTGCATACCAGTTTACCGATCCGTCGGGAGAATAAAAGGGGTAATTCGGGGCGGTCAGGTAACTTCTGTCCAGGTTGCTCACGATGTTGCTCAGATCGCTGTTCTGCCTGCTGAGCTGGCTGATGGCCCTGATGGAGAATTTTTGGTCTTCTGAAAGGTGCTGGATCTGTGCGCTCATCCCGCCGCGTAGGTAACTGTTATTGCCTGGAAGCACGGTGCCTTCACTTCGGAAATTCCCGCTTACCGAAAAGGTGGTGTTTCCTTTGCCTCCCGAGATTTTGGTCTGGAGGTTGGTCGAATTAGCGGTATGGCCGAAAATGTAGTCTACCCAGTCGGTCTGCTGGGTCTGGCTCCAGATGGTGAGGTCTGGTGCATAGTTTGCTGAGGTCGGATCGGAGGAAGGGATAAGCCCGTCGTTGGCGAATGCGGCCCTGCGCATGGAAAGGTAATCCTGGAGGTCGATCAGTTTGGGCCTTGCACTTACCGTGCTTGCTCCCTGCTGGATGTTCAGCTCAAACCTGGTGGGGCCGGAGGCTGCTTTTTTGGTGGTGATGATGACTACACCGTTTGCGCCGCGGCTGCCGTAGATGGAGGTGGCATCTGCGTCTTTGAGTATGCTGATGCTTTCAATATCCGCGGGGCTGATGTTATTTAAGGGGCTGACGGCGCCCGCAATGTTCAGTACGTCAGTATTTCCCTTTCCTACAGGAGCGCCGTCGTAGGGTACGCCGTCAATAATGTACAGTGGGTCGGTGCCTGCGGCGAGGGAGCCTTTTCCGCGGATCTGGACGGAAATATTTCCGCCGGGAAGGCCGTTGGTGGTCTGGATGAATACGCCGGGCATCCTGCCCGAGAGTGCGGAAAGGACATTGGTGACGGGCTGCTGCTCGATCTGTTCGGCACTGATGGAGGAAACCGATCCGGTGTTGAGTTTTTTGGTGGTTTTGCCATATCCGATGACTTGGATGTCGTCAAAGGAGTTTGTGCTTTCCTGCATTTTGATTTCCAGGTTTTTTTGGCTGCCGTTGAAAGTGATTTCCTTTGTACGGTAGCCTGTATAGGTGATGCTAAGGGTTCCGCCTGTGGTTTTTGTGTGGATGGTGAATGTGCCGTCCGATGAAGATTGCACGGCAGTGCTGGAGTTTTTGATGCTGATGGTGGCGCCGGGCAGGGCTTTGCCATCGCTTTCGGTGACGACGCGTCCGGTGATCTGGGTGGTGGTCTGGGCGCTTAACTTAAAGTTTGGGCAAAGCGCGGCCAGGACAATAAATATTATTGCTTTGTTCATTTGGTTATATGGTTAGTTGATGGGACTGCTGCCGGTATTTATAAACCAGGACGGGGCCATGCTTGAAATAACCATTAACCGATAGTCATGGCTTCCCGCCTGGTTGTGGGGTTTGCTAGCAGTATGTTTTATTTCTTTTAGTTAGTTGGGTTGGTGATAGGGTTTCGGTTGATTTAATGGTAATGTCATGGCATAGGTCTGCCCCTCAGTTACATTATTAAAGAACCTGTTGCAGACGGAGGGGCAGAACTATGCCAAAGCTAGATGGGGTTTTTGGGCTTGAGAGCGTAAAGCCTGTTGAAAGGGTAGAAGGGGGTGGGTTTTGGTGTGTGGAAAGGAAAGAACAAGGCAGTGCCATTGATCGGTGGGAACGGTGTGTGGAGGGTTGCCGGGTTGTTTTTTCTTTTCATGCTCGTATGGTTGATACGAGTCTTTGGTAGCCCAACATCATAATAAATGTGGGACTGCAAACCATGATTACAGTAAAGTTTCTGAGGCCTTATGTGACATGGAATTACAGCAGCCCCACACCTATTTCGATGTACAAATATATACATCTACACATAGATATGGGTATTAATCTGCTGTCTTGTGTCACGGCCTCAGAATATGTAACCACAAGACTCTTATTATTACCTCTTTATAAAAACAAATTTAATACATATACGGCAATAAACCAAATAATTCGTTAATAATGTCGCCTACTTTTTTTTTCATTTTGCTTGGTTATGCAAAAGCTAGAAAATAATATTGGAAAAAATGTTGGGAGAAACTTAAGCTCTCTGCTCGAACAATCAGGAATTACTATATTGGGCTTTTCGAATGCAACTGGAATATCGTTAAACCATGCTAGGGTTATCAAAAATGGACGGGCTTCAATCACGCTTAAGACTGCAGAAAAAATTGCCTCATTCTTTTCCGTTGAGCCTGATTTATTATTTCTAGAAAATCCCATTATACTTGGAGATCTAGCCTCTATTCCTACGATATCTGAATTCTATCTGCATAATGATGGTAACGAGAAGTTTTTCATAAATAAAGTAAAAGAAAGTAGCATAACGTTAATTCTTAAAAGTCAGTTAATACCTAGCAGTCTATTTAACAATTGGGTTCGCTCCATGGATATATTAGTTTACTTTAATGAAAATAAACATTATCTACAATCTAGAAACCTATTCAATGCAAAGTCAATTTCCAAAGCATTAAGTAGGATATATCAAGAAACCGAATTACTAGAAAGAGACGATTTGAGGAAAAATGGAAAAGTCTTTAGGTATAGACGCAAATTATAATATAATTCATTGTTTTTATTTACAATACACCAGGCAGTTTCAAATAATAAGGTGCAATATATTGTTATAAATAATTGGTCGTTTCGATAGGTAGATGTCAGGGTTTAAAAAAATACAACTTGGGAATGATAATTTTTTAGCAGTCCGAAAATTGCCCAAATACTAGCTCGTAAATTTTAAGTCAAAAAACAAATTTTGCCCTTATATGAACTTTTAGGCTAGGCAAGGCGAGCCTGAACGAACTAATGGAGTTTTTTGGTCGGGCTTTACAGATCAACTGAGTAAATACTTTAAACGGTTTTCTGATATCAAGCGGCGCAAATCGATGAGCAAAACCCGTTTTCTCGATTAGATGCAGCGGCTCGTATCCAAGAGGATTGAAGATAGTGATACCTGGATCCCAGAAGATCAACGGGCCAGATATGGATACTAGAGGGCAGAGTTTTAGATTCTAATCTAGTTTTTTGATGCTGTTTCATCGTACAATATCATTATTGATGGCAAAGGAGGTGAGCTGACTTATCGAATTTATTCCGGTCTTGCGAAAGATGTTTTTCCGGTGTGTTCTAACGGTATGCTCAGATAAGAAAAGGTGTTTTGCGATTTCCGCACTAGTTTGCCCGTTGACAATCAGCCTGATGATTTCTAGTTCTCTTTCACTAAGATTGTAGATCGGGTGCTCATCAGATTGGGCGAAATCCCTCATGGTATCAAAATATGACCGGTTTTCACTTACCCTGTTGATAGCAGCGATAAGATCAGTACTGCCCCTGCTCTTCAGCAGGCAGCCATCTGCCCCCGCGGAAATCAACTGGTCGACATACGACTTCTCTGGGAACATGGTTAAAATAATTACCTTGGTTTTTGGAAAGTTCTTTTTGATCCATTCCGTGCATTGGATACCGTTCATCCGGGGCATGTTGATGTCCATAATCACCACATCTGCCGGCCTGGCATGCATCAGCTCGATCACTTCCTCACCATTTGAGGCCGTACCTGAAATGGTGATGTGGTCCTGGGACCGTAATATCTCTTTCAACCCGTCAACCATCATGGCATGATCATCGGCCAGATATAAATTTATCTTGTTCATAACTTGATTTCAATAATGACGGTTGTTCCAAAAGAATTTGAATCGATAGTGAGCTGTCCTTCCATGCTCTGGGTGCGTTTGCGTATGTTATCCAGTCCCATACCTCCGCCCTGAAGCTCAGCGTCAAAACCTTTGCCGTTATCCTCATAGATCATGGTCAGTTCATCATCAATGGCCGATAATTCGATCCTCACCCGGCTGGCATCAGCATGCTTGAGTGTATTGGTAAACAGTTCCTGTATTATTCTGTAAAGATTCATGGATAGGACATCATCCGGGGACCGTTGCAGCTCAATAACAGAAACCACTTGCAGCTTTCCTGTTGCCTGAATGGATTCGCACAACTGTTTTAGGGCTACCCTTAAGCCAAATCCGGAAAGTGTCCGAAGATCCAGCTCATGTGAAAGTTTGCGTATTTCTGCTGTTAACTGTATACTCAGCTCATTGACTTTCTTGTTTAACCGCCGGACTTCACTGGTGTCGGTTTCCAGTGTGACCAGATCACTGAATATTTTTAAAGTGGACATAATCCCACCAATATTATCATGGAGTTCGGCGGCTATCCGCTTGCGTTCTGCCTCCTGGCCTTCAATCACGGCATATGCAGATTTCAGTTCATTGCGTTGCATCAAGGCCTCCACCATCCGGTATTCCGCATTTCTCAGCGACAGTTTGCGCTGGTAGCTATAGACAAACCAGATGATCAGCACTACCATTACCAGCATAGAGCCGGTTCCTAAAATGAAATATGTTACCTGGGACATTCCGTACTTGATAAAATAAAACCATAACAGATTATGCCGTTTTTGATGATATTGCTTACACACTGAATCAACCAGGCATTGTTAAAGAAACCTTCCGGCTTTCCCGAAAGGATATCTGTTCCCATCAGGTAGGTAAAAAGTGACCCTGAAGAATAAATCAGCCATCCGCAGGTGATAACGAACTCGGGCATCCGTTGCAGCGCCTTACTCTCCTCGGTCTGGTAAATTCTGTGAAAGAATCGCATTCCCAAAAAGATGATAATCAATACAGTCAATGTCCAGGTATTGGAATTAAAGTCCAGATACATGTTTTGGAACAATATATTGCCCGAATACACCAACAATAAAATAACAAGAACAGCTGTTTTTGGCTTTGTTCCTTTTGCCTGAGTAAAGAAAATATAGACTGCGGCAGCCTCCAATAAAGCAAGCAAGTGATATAACGGCATATTGTGTATGCCCTTTATAGCTGTACCCAGGGCAATGAGCCGGATAATTCCTGAAACTAAAAAAAACAAACCCATCATAGCGAAGGGCTTGTTCCGATTTCCCCATTTTATCCATACCAATGCCGGAAAAATCTCCGAGATGTCGGAAATATTGGAAACGGCAAAACTGATATCTTTAAATGAGGCCATTTTTATTTACTCAGAAAACTGTCTTCTCCGCATTGATTGGGACAGGGCCTTGAACCTGAAAGTACCTCGTCGTCATCAATTCCCAATATCTTATGAAAATCCACACCGGTGTCCAGTACAGGCATCAGGATAAGATCCCTGAATTCTCCGTCTGCAGGTTTAAGCGGGAAATCACAATCATTCCTTTTTGAGATTCCATAGTAGCATTTGATGGCCGCAATTTTTGGGTCTTTTTCCCCCTGCCTGGCGTTGAAAATATCAATATCCATGAGCACTTTTTTTAAACTGTTAATGCCAAAGACGTGTCCGAAAATATGGCTTGATTCGTTTCTGGCCGGGGTCTGCGGATCGCCAAGATATTTTTCAAGCGAAATTGCCGCATTGGCTACGGTGATAAATTCCCCTGCATTGGCAAGGTTTACTTTCATTTTTTCGCATTCCACCGAAACGAATTCAGGGGAGGTAGTTGTTGAACTTTCTGACATGCTTTTATTTTAAGGGTTATTACTGGTTGGTTATCAAAACAAATTTCAATACTCTTTGCCAGTAAAACCATACCACACAAGGGGTATTTTAAAAAGATGGGTCAACTGATGGAGAGCTGTTAACAGATGGTGTCATAAACTTATACATTTTTTTTAAATACCCCAAACCGCGCGGCGAATACCACCAGTGTGGTATTGCCCTAACTGCCTTAGATTCGCAAATTTGACTTAAAAAAGTTATGGACCCACTCATTTTACTCATTTCGCTTATTCTCGCCATGAGCCTGGCAGGTGAGCGTTTGGTCACCCTGATTAAAAACATTTTTCCGGCATTGGCAGATGACCGCTCTTGCTCAGCGATAGAAGTGCTACTGATTATGCCCTAACAGGGTCGGTTACGGCTTATTAAACCCACTCGAGAGTAGCCCACTCGTCTGCGTACGTATATTATATAATTAACACTTAAACCACAAAACAATGAAAACTTTTTTATTTTGCTGTAGCATTCTAATGCTCAGTATTGCCGATGCTTTCGGCCAGTGCGACACCACGAATGCGAGTTTGGATGCGGTCGTCGCAAAATATGAGCAAAAATATAAGGAACTGGCGCCTGATACCAGTGATAAAGATGCACCATGGTCAAATTCTGTACTGGCCAGTCTGAACATGGATATTGATTTCAGTATGGTCGATAAAAAACTCTCGTTCGATCTGGTAAGCGTAACAATGAGGAACAAGAAGATGTCCTTCAGCGTTCCCCAGACCACGGTTAAGGAAAAGAAAATGTCTTTTACCATTTATGAGCCGGGTATGAAAAGGGTAGTCATCGGCTGGAAGATGGAATTCCATTGGCCGAAGATGAAAAAAGTAAATATCTATGGTAAAATCCCAACAATGGTTAAGAAAACCCATACGATAATTACTAAGATTCCGACTTTTACATATGCATCGACAGGATTTGTAACGAAAATCCCGGAATTTAAAAGAGACAGAAAAGAAATCATTATGAAACTCCCAAAAATTGTCATTAAAAAAATATCTGCAAAGGCAGAAACCCTTCGGGATGAGGCAGAGAAGCTGGAAAAGAAATATAATAACCTTGGCCTGGAGGCGAAAAAAGAAATGGCAGACGAGGTAGTCACTACATTTGACTGCCAGAGAAATTCACTTACCTCCAGCAGGGATTCGGTTCAAAGAGAATTTACATCTGCCTTGACTGAATTGGATAACAGCATAAAACAGATGAAGTCCAATGGTGCAGATCCGTCAAAAGTAGTTGGGGAGGATGGTGTGGAAATTGACATGGTAAAAATGAAAGAAGATCTCTCACAGGAGCTGGCCAATGCATTAGCTTCTTTTGATGAAGCGCTGAAACAGCTTTTGGCCTCTGAAGAAGAGATATTAAACAGTCTCACTGCATAATATTTTTGAGTAGCCGTGCCACAATTGAGGGCATGGCCACTCTGTCTTTTGAGGCTATTGTAGTAACTGGTTTGTATATGGGATAAAAATGGATCCCTGGCAGCGAGGTTTCTGTCTGTGAATATTTATATGTTCAAACTGATATTGGTCCTTTATACGGGAAGTCCTGGGAAAGATTATGCCAATCTACACTCAAAATTAAATACTCTTCCATCGTTTGTCAGGAAATTCCTGCATCCCCTGGAGACTTTGATATTGACGGGATAATTTCTTCAACAGGTGATGTGTATCAATGCTACAGCCCTGAACGAATTATCCAAATAAAGAACTTTATGAGAACCAAAGAGAGAAAATAACCGGTGACTTAACAAAGCTAAAGACTTATAAAAAGGGAATCTCTCAACTTTTAAATGGCATCAAGATTAAGCGTTGGATATCATCGGGCCTTATATAGCCAGTCCAATTTTCTATTCTTTTAATGAACTTCTTTGTGTCAATGTTTATGTTGCTATAGCAGCCACGCGTAAGATCTGTCTGCACCGCGGATAATTGCTGCATCCCCAGAACTTTCCCTTGTCTGAACTTCTGGCTACCATAACTCCGTCGCAGTTTGGGCATTTTTGCTGAGCGGTTTGTTTGTCGCCAATACCATGATCCTGGATGAGTTCAGCTAAGAATTTGCTCATGTTTTGTGGGTTATATTGGAGATAGACCTGGTGGCGTGCGCGGGTGAGGGCGACATAAAACAGCCGCCTTTCCTCGGCATTTTCAAAACTGTCGCCGTGCTGGAGCAGATAGCCTAAAATCGGATCATCGGCCATTTGGGATGGGAAGCCGTAGATACCGCTATCCAGGTCCAGCAGAATGGCCACATCACAGGTCAGTCCTTTACAGGCATGGGCAGTGAAATAGGAAATTTTGAGTGCTGGAAAAGCCTTCTGCAGTTCCCTTAAATCCGCAGGTGCATTATGATGGTAACGGCCGATCAGAAAGACTGAGGCGCTCGAGTGATCTTTCTTGATCTTTGCCAGGATATCTTTTAAAGCATCAAATTTCTGGAGATCCCTTTGCGCTTTATTGCCATAAGCAGTTACGGGGCTGGGTATAAAAGAAGGGCGCGAGGCTTTAAATGGCGAAGAAAGGTTTTTTTTGAGCTGGGAAGGGTTCACCTGGATAAAGCCACTGGTTAAAGTAAGTATCTCCTGGTTAAAACGGTAGGTTTGTAGCACCGCATTTTCGGCGGTTATCCCAAAATGCCTTGAAAATTCGGTGATGATGCTGATATCGCTTCCGGTAAAACGGAAGATGGACTGCCAGTCGTCTCCGACGGCATAAAGTTTGGCGATGGGATTGGCGGCTTTCAGGGCCTTGATCAGGCCATAACGTCCAAGGGACATATCCTGAAATTCATCAACTAAAATATAGCGGTACTTTTTGTTGAATTCACCGTTGGAGATATATTCGCTTGCATGGTTCACCATATCGTTATAGTCGATACAGCCGGTCCGTATGAGTTCAGCCTGGTAGGCTTCTTTTAAAGGAGCAAATACGCCCAAGAATACTTCAAAGCGCTGGTCGGCAGCTTTCGATCTCAGCTGCCCGATAGTGCTATTGTTGGACTTCATCAGGTTCAGGAAGGTAAAAATCAGGTTCATAAAATCCTCATAATCATCCAGTGCCTTAATCCTGGTTAAAATTTCCTTTGGATCACGTTTGTTCAATACTACGCCATAATTATCGAGGTGGATTTTTAGCGCTTTGAGCAGCGTTCCATTTCGGTTCTGAAAGGAATAGGTTTTGATCAGACGGGTACCGTATTTCTCATGGATCGATTCTTTCCAGCGCATGCCGCTCTGGTACTGTTCGGTAGCCGTTTTAAAAGGGGGCTTGCACTTAAAATAGGCGGGAACGTTGCCCTGTTCATCGATGCCATAGTGCTCATGGTAGATGCCGTATTCCGGTAAGTAGAAGTCAGGGCAATACGCGCCAAAATCAGGATTTTGATCTTCGGCCTTCAGCGGATAAGTCCGTTCATATGCAAAGTCTACCCTGTGCAGGTAGAGGAAATTGGCAATCATCACCTCTTCCAAACTTTTGCATTCCGTTCCGTTCAGGCTCACATTACGGAAAGCGCGCTCATGTTTGATCAGATCGTTTTCCGATTTAAAATCAAAATCATCCCGCGGCGGCCTGACAAAAAAGGAGATAAAATTAACGGCCTTCTGTGCGAAATCCGTATCTGTTAAAAACAGCCTGTCGAACTCGTGTTGTAAAAATGACTTGGCCCGGTAATCCTTGCCATCAAAAGCCAGCTTCACCGGATAGGGACTACAATACCTACACACCATATTGCCGAAACCATTAAAGGTTTTAAATGTAATCCCCCTGGCCAGTTCGTCATCCCGCAGAAAATTACAGGTCCTGTCAAACATTTCATCTACCGCGGTATTGGTGAACGAAATCACCAGCAGCTCTTCAGGCCTTGCTAGGTTTTTTTCCAGGATATAAGCAATCTTTGCACTGATTGTCGTGGTTTTTCCAGTTCCCGCACCGGCGATCACCAGATTATTATCTTCATCACAGGCCACCGCCCGCATCTGTTCCAAAGAGAGGGGATAGGTTTCCAGGCTGCAAAGAAATGCTTTGAATTCAGAAATCTCATGAGGGATGAACCGCCCGTTGTAAGCCTTTCTGATCCCTTCCAAATTTTCATGGATATCCACAAAACGGGAAATCAACGCTTGCTCATCGGCATCAAGGCCACAGTTCCTGTAATTTTTTGGAATCGCCTGCAACAATGGTTTATGGTCTTCCCGTAGCCTCAGCGCATCATAATTGGAAAAATACAGGACCATATCCTGTTTTTTAGCGATATCCTTTAAGGCTAGAATGATATCAGGAATAAGTTGTCGGATATTTTCTCTTCTTTGGAGTTCCTGCTGCCTGGTTTTAAGCCAGTACAGGAACCCACAGGAAAGAATGAACAGTATAATCTTTACAAATAAAGGAAGGTCATCGAACCAATTTGATTTCGGATATGGTGACTTTTTTAGAGGCATTAATGGAATGATTTTAGCAAATATAATATTTAAACTTCCTTATTGGCAGGGTAGGCTGAGGAAGAACCGTTCAACCGTATGTGTTCAGGCATAACGTGTCCAGATTGATCAGGAGGATTGTCTGGAACAACGTGAAGACCATGGGTCATTTCATGGAGAGGAGTATTGTCTTCCGATGGAGCTTAGCCAATGCGATTTATCCCCAAATACCAACTTATAAAAATGAAAAGTATCGGACCGCTTTGAGCTCCATTGTTATAACCTCCAAAGTTTAATCACTGTAAGTTCCAGTGTAGGTACAGATAATTACCTTTCTTATTTTTTCTATCTGTACGTTTTTCTAAGAAAAACAAGTGACGGATTTCTAACGATTTTGTGTCTGGTGACACATTTTTGCTTTTTTACGACGGATTCGGCTAAGTGTTTCGCGACTGATCCCGAGATAGGAGGCTATATTCTGCTGGGTGGTCTGCTGTTCTATTTCGGGGTGGTTTTGCAGCAACATATCGTAGCGGTGTTCGGGTCTTTGGGTGCGGAGCAGGATGGCACTTTCTGCGCTGAGGATGTAGTACTTCTGGATGAGAATCCGGCCGATCAGGTTAGCTTCTTTGAAGTCTGCATAGTAGGCGTTGAGTTCGAGCCAGGTAAGGGACTGGACTTTGCTGTCCTGGAGGACTTCGATGTACTCCTGGGCGGGCTGTTGGGTGAAAAAGCTGGTTACTGAGATCATCAGATCGCCTTTCCCGCGGAACCAGGTAGTGCATTCTTTTCCATCTTCGTCGATGAAATAGGCACGCATGAATCCGCTGCGGATGAAGTATATGCGGCGTGCGATTTCTCCGGGGGAAAGGAGGATTTTTTTGCGTTCAAAGGTTTCGATAAGGCTTTCTTCTTTTACCCGGTTCTGCATAGGGGTGGGAAGCGGGATGATGAAGCCAAGTATTTCCAGTAGGTCGGCTTCGGGATCGTTGATGTGTGGCATGGTGATCGATTGTGTCACAGATCAACCATTGTTATTTTTAAACGGGGTAATATTGTCCTTGCGGAACGGATACTGATTTTAAACGTCTTTTTTATCGATTTGGTATAAGTGCTGTTCTTTTTTTAACTGGAAACGGAAGTCTTTGCTGACGCAAAATTTATTGATCGAGGATTTGAACATTTTTCCTACCTGTGGGAGTTGTTGCCGGTTAACGGGCGGGGTAGGATATTATCTAATATCTATAATATGAAAAACAGTTTTAGTGAAAATCTGCTTGGAGAGCTGAATACCCGGTTGGATTCGTTATCAGATGGGGATCAAATTAGTGTGGCGTTGCTGAAGGCACGGACTTCGGTGATCACGGAAGCCTTAAAGACCTTATCTGATTTCTATGTGCCTAAGATTGCAGAAGACCCTTTAATTGAAATTGATTATTATAAGGGCGCATATCCAATGTTCAAGTCTTTGATAATATACCACACTGAACTTCATTATTTTATGACTGGCATTCCTGAATCGGGATTAAAGGTGAAAAAGAAATATTATCTGTCCAAACTCCGGTCGATCGCTGCTTTTTTTGAACAGAACAGCATGCATTACGATTATTTCAGATTGGATGGGGGGGTGCTGGATAGGGTGTTTTATTCGAAGGGAGATATGAAGAATATTCTACAGCCATTTGTATTGAGTTATGAGCCTATCCTGGCTCCGCCGATGGGGGAACTGGTAAGCTGGTTTATGGCATATGAACGTTTAAGGAATGGGATCTTGGCTATGTTGCACGAGCTGTCCGGACCTGCGGGAATTTCTGCTACAGTCGTTGATGCTGGGGGCAATCTGCACCGTGAGTTTAAGTGGACCGGGGGAGATATCCACCTGATCGAACTGGTGCACGGTATATTTTTGACAGGGCAGGTGAACAATGGAGAAATCGGTATTGTGGAGCTGTTCCAGGTAGTCGGGAAGTTTTTCGGAGTAAATCTCAGGGTGCCCAAACGGGGCTTTGATGACCTGAAGGCAAGGAAGACAATGAGCCGCACGGCTTTTCTGGATATGATGCGTGCAGCGCTGCTGAAGAAAATGGATGATGATGATGCCTATGATCATGAAAGGGCAAGGCGGAGGAACGGGTTTTAAGGAGTGGCTAACGGAGGGACCACTGCGTTCTGAGGTGGTTCCTGCTTGGCGCAGAATTATTTTGATTTTGCCTGAAAAGTTGATGCTTGATGTATAAAGGCATATTGTTCTTTGAAATTATTTGATAGTGAAGTAAACCAGGTTAAACATAATTTGTTTATTCCAATTGTAGGATTTCCGATTTTTGTTTATGTGGCAATTTCTATTTTTTCTTTTTTCTGTTTGTTCTTCTGTTGTTTCTGCTGTTTGTGTTGTTTCTGTTAGTTGTTCTGTTAGTTCTTTTACTCCTGTTGTTTGTTTCTTTTATTTTGTTTGTTTCGTTTATTTCGTTTAATTTTGTTGTTATGATAGATATGAATACGATTGATCAGATGCGTCGTCCTTCCAAATCGGAACAGATGATGGCTATAGCGTCCTTACCTGCTTTTTCTTCAATTCTTTCCGGCATCCATAGTGAGCAGACGGAAATTGAGATAGAGGAAACCGGTGAGCGGATCAAGATTCCCTTTAGGGCCCTTGCATTTCTTGGGGATATCCTAAAGGCTATGGGAGAGGGTAAACCTGTTTCTATCGTTCCCTTGGCAACTGAGGTAACTACGCAAAAGGCAGCCGAAATACTCGGCTGTTCAAGGCCATATCTGGTGAAGTTATTGGAAGAGGGAGCCATCGATTTTGTGAAGGTTGGCAAGCATCGGAGAATAAAGTTTGAAGATGTTGTGTCCTACAGACAGAAGATGAAGGACCAGCAGAAAAAGAATATTATCGAGATTATGGGTTTCGATGAAGAGCTTGGATTGTATGATTCATAGTGTCCGGTTTAAGGCTGTACTGGATACCAATGTCATCTATCCGGTAATTATACGCGACCTGCTTTTCTGGTTTGCATATTATGACCTTTATACCCCAAAGTGGAGTGCCAATATTTTCGGTGAGTGGAAAGAGGTGATGCTTAGGCATGGCGTGGAAGAAAAGGAGGCTGAAAAACGGGTTCAAAAGGCAAACCAGGCTTTTCCGGATGCCATGGTGGGCAATTATGAGGGGCTGATTTTGCAGCTCGAACTGCCCGATGAGGATGACCGTCATGTGGTAGCAGCAGCAATCAAAACCAACGCCAATGTGATCGTTACCAATAACCTGAAGGATTTTCCAGAAGAATATCTGGACACTTTCGGCCTGAAGGCCAAAAGTGCCGATGATTTTCTTACCGACATTATCGATCTGAACCAGGGGCAGGCGATAAAGGCATTCCGGGAAATGGTACTAAACAGGAAGAATCCTGCAATGGATGAATACCAGGTGCTGGAAAGCCTGCGCAGGAATGGCCTTACCGATACTGCAAATTATCTACATGCATTATTGTAAAATTTCCTTTTACCATCTTTTTCGAAAGATGGCTGACCTAGCATCAATATTTAGGCTTTGTTTTGCTATGTCGTTAATGGTAAACAGGCTAAACTATACCGGTAGAAAAATTGCGCGCTGGTATAGGTTGCATATTTTGTTTTTACTGCTTTCTGTGCTTTGGTGATTTCAGTGCCTTTACCTCCAAAATCAGATACCGATTTAAGTGAAATGAAAAGGGGTTTTTCTTCGAACATTGTATGTTCAGCTGCATAATAAACCCCATAGGTTTCCATGTCCAGGCCAATTGTTCCCGCATTCTCGTTGGTAAGCTTTTCAAAAAGCTCATCGGAGCGCATCAGTGCACCACCTGTGATTATTTTTCCTGGGATGGCCCTTAATGGCTCAAACAAGTTGGCGTGGGGATAGCCAGCCTGAATGTCTGTTAATATATCCTTTTGAGCAAAGGCTTCAATGCTTCGTACAAGTGTTGGATCTGCTGGGATTTCCATCTTTCGATCAGATTCAACCTGCTCAAGCTCGCCATCTGCACCCTTTTGCATTTTGTATACTACCTGGTGGTAATCAACTGAACTCGATGCGATCATAATGTCCCCGAGATTAGGCTTATACATACTTTTTCGGCTGCCAGCAGCATGTCCAAGCATAAAGATGTATTTTGGTTGGTACTTCCAGGTCAGTTTGCATGCAATAGTTGAAGCGCCGGCTATGCCCTGATGAAATCCTCTGGCAAGAATAACAGATAGGGACTTGTGATCGTCTTTAAAGAAACCGGCATAGTAAACACTAGCATCATTGTCGCCACCATGAAGTTTTTCACAATCTGTCATAAGTTCTTTTACAGCATCAAATTCTTCCAGGGTAGCGGTAACAATTGCGATCTGATATTGCGAATTATTTGTTGAACGGTGTGCGGTGATCCCCAATTTTTTATCTTCTTCGGCCAGCTCCAATGTTTCCTGCAACTGATGCAAGGCACGGATGGCCAGCTTTTGCGCTAAAGCAACAGAGACATTCAATATGCCACCTTCCTCTTCCTCAATAGACCTAAATAGCTGTTTGGAATCTTCCAGTTGTTTGATCAGTGTGGTAATAATCTCCAGGATTTCTACATCGGGAGCTTGGTTATCATCTAATAATTTTGGATAAATATCATTATACAATGTTTCTTCCAGGTTTGCCATTAAAGCATATACGTCGCCGTCAAAGAGAAAAGCTATCCCGCTTTCGCTCGGGGTTAAATTGGAAGCAGCATCATGGTACTCGTCCAGATTGCTGGTTAGAAAATCTTTTAGGTAGGCAAGTGCACGTTTTATCCGGGAATATTTTGAGGCCATAATTCGAATGATCGGGCTGCAAATATCTCATTTAAAAATTGAAAAAATAAGATGTACAAAGCATTCTTATAAACCCAGTAAAGATTACACAAAGCTATATAATTCTGAGGAGGCCGTATCACCAGTTGCCAGCCCGCTTAAAGGACTTGTTTAAGCAGGTTTAAAATCCAATCTATCCAATATTGGATAGGAAGATTTGATGCATGCGCAACTTTGCTTTATCAAATCCCGGTACAATGGGGTGCCGGGGAAAAGTGAAGGTTATGTTGCATGGTTTTTCTACACTTCAGTTTTTAGCGGTACTGCTGGTACTTGGACTGCTCTGGTATGGTGGTGTCCTAATATTTTTTAATCTCAGAAAAAAAATGGGGCCTTTGGGGGTGGCAAGTTTTAAGGGGGTGTTAGATTCATCTGTCCCTGGAAAGGGAAGTGATAGTGTTACCGCTTCGGGTAGCGCAGTAGCTGATGACCTGATGGGCAAAGCGAGACTACCTGAGGGGATGAGCAGCGTGGGCATGGAGGATATCGGTTTTGTGGATCTGGATGAAAGGGATATCGAGGGACAGCAGGGGCTGGTGCCGGACCTGCTGGAGGAGATCAAAAATGTGTTTTTGGTTCTGGCGAAGGAAGATAGCAATAAGCGTGATTTTTTTGAGCTGATGAAGGTGGTGAAGGAGCAGTATCCGGGCATGGCCTCGCATCCCAGGATCAGGCGGATCAATGAATATATCTCTGATCATGCTGCTTTCCACCTTTCGCCGGAAGAACTGGAGAACCTGTGGTATTAGCCTTTGGGTGATCTGAGCAAGTTATTATTCTACCTTACTTCAATCTATTTATCCATTATCTGTTTTTTATGAAAAATCAATTCAACAGCCCTCGAAGCGTGCTTTGTGCCAAATTTTTATTAGTGGTTTATATCTTTTGTTGGTTCCAGTTTATCGCTGCGCTACCTGTGTTTTCGCAGGATGGGAATGCGGGGATTCAGGAAGCTACCGATAAGGTGGTGGGATATTTCGATACGGGCTGTGACCTGATGTATGCCATCGGTGCAGTTATGGGTATCATAGGCGCCGTGAAGGTCTTTAATAAGTGGAACGCGGGTGAACCGGATACTTCAAAGGTGGCCTCTGCCTGGTTTGGGTCTTGTGTTTTCCTGGTGATTGTGGCCACTGTTTTAAAATCATTTTTCGGGATCTAGTAATGGCCACTATATATCATATCAATAAGGGCGTTGGCAGGCCGATTGTCTTCAAGGGGCTAAAAGCGCAGTACATCGCTTATCTCGCTTTGGGGCTGGTGCTGATGCTGATCGGGTTTGCTATTGGCTATGTTTCAGGTGTGCCACTGGTGTTTTTGATGGTAATGGTAGGTGTTTTGGGAGGTGGCCTTTTTGTTGTGGTTTTTCACATGAGCGCAAAATTCGGGGAGCATGGGCTGTTAAAGTTTCTGGCCAAACGTGGTCTGCCAAAGTACCTGGTATTCCGTTCCCGCCGCTTATTTACACGGTTAAAAAATGTGAGGTTATGATAGAGGCTAAGGACATATTTCCGATATATAAAGTGGAGCATGACTGTATCCAGTCGATGCAGGGGGACCTGACAGTGGTGTTTAAGCTGGGGTTGCCCGAAATCTTTACGTTATCGGAAAGGGATTATGAAAGCTACCACCAGGCCTGGGTAAAGGCGATCAGGGTATTGCCTATCGGAACAGTGTTGCATAAACAGGATTGGTTTCTGGAAAGCAGGTTTAAGGCTGATTTTTCGGTTGAACATAGTTTTTTATCGGGGGCATCGGAGCGTTTTTTCAATGAGCGGGAATTCCTGGAGCATGAGTGTTATGTGATGCTGACCGCAAAGCCTGCGGGGAGGAAACTCTCCAACTCTGCTTACAGCAATATCCTGCGCAGGCGGATTGTCCCGGAACAGACGGTGGATGAGGGGTTGTTTTCTTCCTTTCTGGATTATGTAGGGCAGTTCGTTAGGATTTTATCGGACAGCGGTTTTGTGTCATTGGTCAGGCTTTTGGACGATGAATTGGCGGGAACAGCAAATAAGCCGGGACTGATCGAACGTTACTGCTTTTTATTGGGGAAGGAGGAAATGCCGCTGATTTCAGATATCCACCTGCGGGATGAAATCAGGGTTGGGGATAAACGATGCGAGCTTTATACGCTTTCGGATGTGGAGGACCTGCCGGCAATGTGCGGCCCCCGGATCAATTATGATAAATACAGTTCGGATCGGAGTAAGTTTTCTATCGGTTTTGCAAGCCCGCTGGGATCGCTGTTATCCTGCAACCATATCTTAAACCAGTATATTTTTATAGGGGATAGGGATAAGGTGCTTAAAAAACTGGAGGCCAAGAAACTGCGTTTGCAGTCGCTGTCGGCTTATTCGCGTGAAAATGCACTGTCAAGGGATGCGGTAAATGATTTTTTGAATGAAGCGGTAGCCTCGCAGCGGCTACCTGTAAAAGCGCACTTTAATGTGCTGGCCTGGTCTTCGGACCGCGCGAAGTCGCTGGATCTGAAGAACCTGGTGGGATCAGCAATGGCCGGGCTGGATGCTTCAGCAAAAAGGGAGACTGACGGGCAGGCGCAGGTATTCTGGGCAGGGGTGCCGGGAAATGCAGCGGACTTTCCGATGAACGATTGCTTTGATACTTTTTTAGAGCAGGCGGCTTGCTTTTTTAACCTGGAAACCGCTTACCAGAGTTCATTAAGCCCATTCGGGATTAGGATGGGGGACAGGTTGACGGGCAAACCGGTGCACGTGGATATCAGTGATGAGCCCTGGGAGCGGGGACTGATCACCAATAGGGCGAAACTTTTGATCGGGCCATCGGGATCAGGGAAATCCTTTGCGGTAAACCACATGATGAGAAGTTATTATGAACAAGGGGCGCACTGTATACTGGTGGATATCGGGCACAGTTATAAGGGATTGTGCGAGCTGGTCGGGGGATATTATTTTACCTATAGCGAAGAGGATCCAATCAGATTCAATCCCTTTTATCTTTCGGATGGGGACCAGATGGATACCGAGAAGAAGGAGAGCATCAAGACTTTGCTTCTGGCTTTATGGAAGAAAGACGATGAGCATTACCGCAGGTCGGAATACGTAGCGATATCCAATGCACTTAAACTTTATTATGAGCATTTAGAGGCAAGGGCTGATATTTTTCCCTGCTTTAATTCCTTTTATGAGTTTTTAATGTCGGAATATATGCAGGTGCTCGCAGATGGAAAGGTAAAGGAAAAGGACTTTGATGTGGGTAATTTCCTGTATGTCCTGAACCCTTATTACCGTGGAGGGGAGTTTGATTACCTGCTTAATGCCTCGGAAAACCTGGACATGTTATCCGAAAGATTTATTGTTTTTGAGCTGGATAATGTGAAAGACCACCCGATACTTTTTCCTGTGGTCACGCTGATCATCATGGAAATGGTGATTTCGAAAATGAGAAAACTGAAAGGGATCAGAAAAGTGGTACTGATCGAAGAATGCTGGAAAGCGATAGCAAAGGAAGGCATGGCGGAATATATCCGCTACCTGTTTAAAACGATGCGCAAGTTCTTTGGCGAGCCGATCGTGGTAACGCAGGAAATTGAGGATGTGATTTCTTCACCCATTGTTAAGCAGGCGATTATCAATAATGCGGACTGTAAGATATTGCTGGACCAGAGTAAATACCAGAACAAATTTGACCAGATCCAGGAACTTTTGGGGCTGACCGATAAAGAAAAAGCGCTCGTACTATCGATGAACAAGGCAAATGATCCCAAACTGAAATACAAGGAGATTTTCATCTCGCTGGGCGGACAGATGAGCAAGGTGTACCGGACGGAGGTAAGCGTTGAAGAATACCTCGCCTATACTACCGAAGAACGGGAAAAGATACTCGTGCAGGAATATGCCGCGCGTTACGGCAGCATCCAGAAGGGGATTTCGGTACTGGCAGCAGAGATGAGGGCAAGGGCGAAGCCGGGATAGAGATAGGCTGGAGGCTCTTTATCCTGTATTTGCCTTAACCATCCAACAATATAACCATAAGTCAATCCAACAATCCAACAATTCAACAATATAACAATAACTCAATCTAACAATACATCAATCAATCTAACCAAAACCAAATACCATGAAAACTAAAATGCTTTTTTTATCACTTTGTCTGGCCGCTTTATGGTCGTGTAAAGGATCCAAAGACCTGCAATCTTTTATCCCGGGCACCTACATCGATTATGCCAGGGGGGAATACAGTGAATCTTCGGACACGCTGATCATCGGGGAGTTTAATGAAATCAAGGATAGCTATCCGATTATCAGGAAGACAGGCTTTAGGCGGATCGGAGATGGAAAACCGGGGCGCCTGGAACATGCCGCCGAGAAGTGGCTGGGGATCTGGGATGGGGAAAGTGGATCGATCCAGGTCCCGAAAAATTCCAAGATCATCAGCTTTTATCCCGATTCAGGTGTGCTGCTACTGGGAACGCGTGAGTATAGGAAGATTGCCGGTGGCAATTAACAGGCGCCAGGCATATTTGTCAAGGTACATATATATAGTATAACAGCTTTTTAAATCCGGGCAAAAGTGCAAAACACCTGTAGCACAATAACAAAAAGCTAAAATCAATTCACTTATGGAAAATCTATTGAACCGGTTTACGGACCGGATGGGAAAAGTATGGACTAAAATCAGGGATAAGATGAAACAATATATGGTAATCCTGCCGCTGAGTACGGTGACGCTGATCGTGGGGCTGCCCAAGGGGGCTGATGCACAGATCGCGGTGCTGGAAGTGATCAAGGCAGGGGTAAAAAAGGTGATCAAGGCGGTGGACCTGAAAATCCAGCGACTGCAGAATGAAACGATCTGGCTGCAGAATGCGCAGAAGGTGCTGGAAAACCAGCTTTCCAAACTAAAGCTGACCGAGATCGCGGACTGGACGCAGCGGCAGAAGAAACTCTACCGCGAGTATTACGAGGAGCTCTGGAAAATTAAATCGGCCATTGCCTATTATAAAAAAGTAAAGGACCTGACGGCAAAGCAGGTGGCGATCGTGGATGAATACAAATGGGCCTGGAATCTGTTCCGGCAGGACAAACACTTTGAGCCTTCCGAACTGGATTATATGCAAAAGGTGTATTCAGGGATTCTGGATGAAAGCATCAAAAACATTGACCAGTTATTATTGGTCGTGAATTCCTTCAAAACGCAGATGAGCGATGCCGAGCGACTGGAAATCATATCCAAGGCATCGGAAAAGATGGACGTGAATTACACAGATCTGAAAAGTTTTAACCGTGGGAATGCGGTATTGAGTATACAACGCGCTTCTTCGATGGAGGAAAGCGCCAAACTAAAAGAAATTTATGGTATCGAAAAATAGGTTATTGGCTGGGGTTGGAAAGAGTCCAGCGTTAGTTTTAGGGGTGGTACAGGCTTTAGCTTTCAGGGTAAAAGCTTTGGTCATTGGGGCTTTGGTGTTTATGTTTTGCTTTGTGTTCTGCTTTGGTGGTGTTGTTCAGGCGCAGACCTTTGGAGAGTTTTTTAACCAGAAGAAAACGCAGAAAAAATACCTGCTGGAACAGATTGCGGCTTTACAGCTGTATTTATCTTATGCCAAAAAAGGGTATCAATTGGTGGATGGGGGACTGCAGACCGTAAGAGATATTACCAGTGGCGAATTCAGCCTGCATGGCGCTTTTATTTCTTCGTTAAAAGCAGTTAGCCCTGCGGTCAGAAAAAATGTAAAGGTGGCGGAAATCCTTTCCTACCAGATCGGTATCGCGAAATGGTTTTCAGAATTTAAGGGCAATGCCATGCTCTCGCCGGGCGATCAGCTTTATATCCTGGAAGTGAAAGCGGCCGTACTGGCGGACTGTTCAAGGGATCTGGAATCGTTGCTTTTGGTAGTGACTTCGGGCAGGCTGGAGATGGAGGAGGCTGAGCGGATCAGGCGCATTGATGAGTTGTATGAAGCTATGCAGGACAGGGCAGCTTTTACCACGGATTTTATGGCTAAGGTAGAGCGATTGATCAGAAGCAGGGAAAGGGATAGGTTTGATATTCTGGATTTAAGGAGGGCTTATGGTTTTGAATAGGTTTATTGCCGGATGCTATTTAAAGGGTTTAACGCAGTGTTCATCGCTATCTGCCAGCGTGTGGATAAGGTCACTATTACCTTTTCCAAAAGCTTTGCTTTTAGCGGCGCTTTTCAGTACGGTTAGTTTATCTGCTAAGCAAAGTCTAGCGCAGTCAACTGAAGCGCAGCAACTGCTGTTGAATGTCGAAAAACTCAGCCAGCTCAAAAATATCCTGTCCGATATGAAAAAAGGGTATCTGCTGATATCCAGTGGTTATAAGGCGGTAAAGGATATTGCTCAAGGTAATTTTTCGCTGCATGAGGTTTTTCTGGATGGCATGATGCTGGTCAGTCCGGAAATTAAAAAATACCATAAGGTAGCGGATATTATTAGTGACCAGGCGAAGATTGTTTCAGAGTACAAGCGGGCATTCAAGCGCTTTCAGGCTTCGGGCAATTTTTCGGAGGATGATATTGCTTATCTCGCTGGGGTGTATAAACAGCTTTTTGATTTGAGCATGGATAACCTGGATGAACTGCTGACGGTGATTACTTCTTCAAACCTTCGAATGAGTGACCAGGAAAGGTTGGCTGCCATCGACAGGATTTTTGCCGATACGCAAGAAAAGCTGATGTTTCTACGGGCCTTTAATGATCAGGCGACCATGCTTAATCTACAAAGGAGTAAAGAGAGGGCTGATGTCAAGGGGCTTAGCGAGGTGTTCAGGAATGAAAAATGATCGTGTTAACGGGGAATAATGCATCTGGTTTTCTACGCATTGGAGAACGCCCCGGCTATATGCCCAGCTCAAAAAGTAAAAAAGATAAATTTTTGGTACCATGAAAATAAAACTTAACCGATTCCTGTGCGCTATCCTGGCCTTTTTGTTACTGCCGTTTTGCGCCTCTGCGCAAACTGCGGCGCAGAGTATTTCCGGTCTGCAACCCGTGCTGGACAAAGTATATGATGAAATGCTTCCGCTATGCTCCGGCATGATGGGCGTGGGAAGGGGCCTAGCAGGTTTTGGGGCACTGTTCTATATCGGCTCGCGGGTGTGGAGGCAGCTGGCATCGGCAGAATCCATCGACTTTTATCCGCTACTTCGACCATTTGCTTTGGGAATGGCGGTGATGCTTTTTCCGGCGGTGCTGGGTATGATCAATGGGGTACTGCAGCCAACGGTATTGGCGACCAATGCCATGGTGGCGGGAAGCAATAAAGCGATCGAAAGATTGCTTAAAATGAAGGAAGCTGCGATCAAAAAAAGCCGCTATTGGCAGATGTATGTCGGCGAGAGCGGATCAGGGGATTCTGATAAGTGGTACAAATATGCTTATCCTAATGATCCGAACAGGGAGGAAGAAACTTTCCTGGATGGATTGGGCCATGGACTGGAGTTCAATATTGCTAAAGCTTCGTACAATTTCAGGAATTCGATCAAGCAGTGGCTGAGTGAGGTACTGGAGATCCTGTACGCCGCGGCAGCGCTGTGCATCAATACCGTACGGACGTTTTTTTTGATCGTAATGGCCATTCTGGGGCCTTTGGTATTTGGCTTTGCGGTCTTTGATGGTTTCCAGAATACGCTGACGGTATGGATCGCGAGGTATGTGAACATATTCCTGTGGCTGCCCATCTGCAATATCTTTTCAAGTATCCTTGGAAAAGTACAGGAAAACATGTTAAAACTGGATCTTTCGCAGATCGAGCAGCAGGGGGATACCTTCTTTTCAAGTTTGGATACTGCTTACCTGATATTTTTAATTATTGGGATCGTGGGTTATTTCTGCGTGCCCAATGTGGCCAATTACGTGGTGCATGCAGGAGGCGGAAATACGATCCTGCAGAAAGTGAATTCAATTGTATCCTCGGCCACGCGTTCGGGAAGCCAGGCCGCCAGATCCGGCGGGGGCATGGCAGCGGATGCATTGGGTGATGGTTACCGCAATTTAAAGCAGAGTTTTTCGTCAGGTGCGCAAGGGGATTATTTTCCGGATAACCCGCACCAACAAAAGCGTATAGAAGGTAAATAGGTACGTACGTAGGCGCAGGGCTTGCCCCTGCCTAAAAATGAGGGGTAATTATTCATCAAATATTCAATTTTTATGTTCAGCCAATTCAAAAATATCGATACCGCTTTCAAACATATCCGCCTGTTCAGTTTATTCCTGATCGTGGCCTGTATGGTGATCAGCTGTTTTGCGATCTACGAGTATTACTGCTTTTACACCCTAAAGGATCAGCGCATATATATACTATATAATGGTAAGCTGTTAACTGCACTGGCATCTGACCGCAAGAGCAACCTACCCGTGGAACTGCGTGACCATATCCGCACCTTCCACCAGTATTTCTTTGCGCTGGTTCCTGATGATAAGGCGATCAAGGCAAGCGTAACCAGGGCTTTGTATCTGGCCGACGAATCGGCCAAGAAACAGTATGACAACTTTCAGGAAAACGGTTATTACAATAATCTAATTGCGGCCAATATCTCACAGGAAATCACGGTGGACAGTATACAGCTCGATGTCGACCGATTTCCATATCCCTTCAGGTGCTTTGCTACGCAGAAGCTGGTAAGGTCTTCATCCACGGTTTACAGGAAACTCATCAGCCAGGGCGTGGTGGATGATTTAAAAAACCAGACCGATAACAATCCCCATGGATTTCTGATCCGAAAGTTTGAACTGCTGGAAAACCGGGCTGAACAGTTAAAACAGGAGCAGCCATGAAAATCTGGAATATTGCTTTTAAGCGCGGGACAGATGGGGCAGCGAAAGCTTTGAGCGGTATACATGAAGGCACTTTTCCTGTAGGCGGGCAAAATGCCCGGCCAATGAATAAAAATGAACTGTCATATCGCCTGGCAAATAAGATACTTATAGGCCAGAATTTGGTGGCAGGTTATTTAAATGCTAAAACGAAAGGCATTTCAAAGCTTCGAATGAAGCTGTTTTTTGCCTGCTTTCTGATGCTAGGCGGCGCTTACTGCCTGTACCTGATCTTATCCGCAGTGCTCAATTTTCTGCAATAAATTATTAACCTATAAAACAATTGAAATGGAAAACAGGAAAAAAATAGACAAAAAGAAAGTGTTGCTGATCTTTTTGCCATTGCTCGCGGCAGCTGTACTGACTACGGGCTTTTTTATGCTGGGCGGTGGGAAAGATGTGCCAGAAAACGCGGTTAACGATAAGGGAAAGGTGGATTTTTCATTGCCTGATGCCACGATCAAAAAGCAGCAACCGGCAGATAAAATGGCTTTTTACGAGCAGGCGGCGCGTGATTCTGCCAGCAGGGGATCAGCATCGCTTTCCCGTATGGCGCAGAACTTAGGCTTTAAAAATGCACAGGAGGAGCAGACCGGTGAAATATCGCTGAAACTTGAAGCCTTAAAGCGTGAGATCGACCGGCCTGCGGGGAATTCTGTTGAGGTTAGTGGAGCGGGAGGTGTCCGTGCGGGTTATGGTCTTTCTAGTGTTACCGGTTCGGGCAACATGAAAAACGATGTGGATAGGCTCGAGGCGCTGATGAAAATGATGCAGGAAAATAAAAATGCGGGAGATGATCCGGAAATGAAACAACTGAATGCGATGATGGAGAACATCATCGATATCCAGCATCCTGAGCGGGTAAAGCAGAAAATGGCGGTCGAAAAAAAAGTGAATACCGATAGTCTGTTTAAGGCCATCCCGGCAGTAATCGCTTCGGATAAAAAAGTGGTGCAGGGCGCAACGATCAAACTTTTATTGCTGGATACTTTGCGTGTGAACGGTGTACTGATCCCAAAAGGGCATGAACTGTTCGGGGCCTGCAAAATCACTAATCAAAGGCTGCTATTGGATATCAAACAGATCCGTTTAGGCAATGCGATTATACCATCAGACCTATCCCTGTACAGTTATGATGGGATGCTTGGTCTGGATGCACCGGAAGCGGTGCTGACTGAAACGATGAACGACGGGGCAGGGAATGCAGTCGGGGAGGTAGCGCTGAATACTTTTGATCAGTCGCTGGTTACGCAGGTCGCGGGTGCCGGGATCGATGCAGCGAAATCTATGCTAACCAAAAAATTACGCAAGGTCAAGGTCAAGCTGAAAGGCGGTCATGCGGTGCTATTGCGAGACAATAAATTAAAACTGCGTTAGGTTTTGGATCCGGGGATCAATAGGGCCGAGCAGTTATACCTGGCCTGGGAAGAAAGGCAGAAATCGCTTTTGGGACTCATGGGCACTGGCGTGGACGAGCGGAAAATGAAAAAGCTGAAATGCAGGTTTTTATCTGCGGGGCTTTTCAGGGTATCGGTTAGGCCATCAGAAATGGAACGGCTATATATCCAGGTGCTGCGTTCGGTTACTGCTAAGCTCCGCAAAGAGCTTTATCCCAATCTCCTATTACGGTTTTTTGTGGGGCTTAAAGCGGTTGTGATTGATAAGAGCGTGCATCTGTCGCGATTCTCCAGGCTTCGGGAAGAAAATATCAGCTCGCTGAAAGAGCAGCTTTCATCATTGGGTTTAGGTAACGTGGACTTGAGGTTAGAGGAGCGGCTTGACTATGAAAGACAGCGTATTGTATTGGATGTGGTTCGTGGTTTGAACACAGGGGAAAAATTATCGCTCCAGCTTTCTTTTGAAAGAGAAGATATTGGTGTATACCGCTTTAGTGGGTTTAATGGACGGATGCTGGGGAAAGATGGATCGGAACGCAGCTGTTTCTTTTCAAGGGAAGCGGGGATTGATCTCGTTGAGGCGATAAACCTGCTTCGGGGTGGATCGGTACTTAAGGAATACCAGGGCCTGGATGGTAATTTGGGAAAATGCTGGGTAAAGGTAAATGATACCGCTAAGGATTTTTCTTCGTCACCGTTATTGTATTTTTCGGGTACCGGGCAGGAATATGACCTTAAAAAACAACTGCTCGACCATGCCATCGCACTGGAATGTTACGCGATTAGTACCGAAGTCGTGTTGCGCGGGCTGGAACAGGGCAATAGGATGAAGATTAATGTTCCCGGAAAGGATAAATTTTATATCCGGGCTGATCCCTTTGAAAACAGGCTGGAATTCTTTGATTCAGGGAAAAAAGAAATTGCTTTTGAGCAGTTCAAGGATATGTTGGTGCCGGTAAAAGCGCAGCCTTCGTTTGGGCTGGGAGCTGATAAACAGCTCGACATGCGGGAAGAAAACCAGTTGGAGATGGGTAGATAAGATACTTTTTATGATTGAATTGACCGGTAAATCGGGTCTGGCGGCTGAGATCAGGGAATATCTGGAAGAACAGGTCTCACTCGGCTTTCATTGGGTGGTGTATGATAGTGACCAACTTCTTTCGTCAAAATTTGAGCTTTCCTGCTTTGCCGATAGTGCTTCTGCCCATGCATTTGAGAAGGCGCACCAGCAGATATTTAACTGGCATATCGCGGTTCCGATCGGTGACATGATCTACCAGCTTAACGCACTGGAGAAAGCGGAGCTTAGGCCGGATCGTTTTGTAAAAATAAATAATCCTAAAACATCAATAAAAACAAAAACTATGAATTTGAACAATTTAGAAGACCGGAAGGAGGAAATGGCGGCGCTCGGTACGAGTGAAAAAACCATTGCCAAAATGGAGGAACTGATGAAAACAGGTGCACCGAAATTTACGGTGCACCAGGTGATGCCTGCCAATAGGGGGCAGGTGGATGTACAGTTTTACCTGCAGCAGTCCAGCAAATCAGAGTATTATTTCCTCAATAAGTTTACCGTTGCCCATAGCCTGGCAAAACCCCTGGAGAAAGACCAGCATTACCTGATCATTTCACCAGGAAAGGACGGGCAGGCTGCTACGGTGAAAGAATACGACCTGGTGACAGAGGCTGTCGACGTTTTTAAAAAGCGGGAGGGGGCCGGCGAGCTGGCAGTTGGAAAAGATGCAGCAAACAAACAGACCCTGGCGACAATGGAAGAGGGAAAAGTGAATTTTGTGACCAAGGAATTCAGGGGGACCTTTTATGGAAAACCGGCTTCGCAAACGCTGTGGCCGGACCGTGGAAAGGGATTCACCGTGCAGCAGGCTGCACAGATGATCCAGGGATATGCCGTATACCGCAATGACCTGGTGAACTTTCTCTCGGGCGAAGCTTATTCGGCCTGGGTGAAGTTTGATATGGACAAGGGCGTTGGGGCAAATGGAAATTTCAACCTGCAACAGTACCATGATCCGCAGTACGGTTTTGATCTGCCCAAGGTGCTGGATAATTATAAGATCGGGGAACTTGCAGTGCCGGAGAAAAGGGAGAAACTGGAGGCTGATCTGCGTAATGGTTTGACGCCACTGGTGAGTACGGAAAAGGATGGCAAGCCCGTAAAGCTATTGCTCGAGGCGGTTCCAAGGTATGGCAAGGTGAATTTTTATACGCCTGAGGGCAAGATGGAAAAGCGAGAGTTGTTTATGACCAAAGAAGCACTGGCCGCTATGCTTGATACCGGGCAGGACAAAAGTAAAAATAACGCGAAAGAGCAGGAAGCCGGAATGGGTATTGGTGGCTGATTGGTCCTGTTTTTTGGTTGTGTGTTTGGTGATCGGTTATTATTGGGGTTTGACTGTATACTATGGAAGGGAAAGTACCGGTTGCTATCGGTTATGCGAGAACTGTGCAATCTGGGGATCCCCATGATCTCGACCGTCAGTCTGAAAGTATCTATAATTACTGCAAAGAGCATGGTATCGAATTAAGAGTGGTGCTTTGTGAAGAAGGCGAGAGAAGTCTGTCCTGGGATATTCTGGAGCGGATGGTGCAGAATTCCGTTGGGCGCTTGGATATGGTGGTTGTGGCGGAAATGGATAACCTTTTCCAGGATGTGGGCTGGCTGCTTTTAAAGCAGGCGCAGTTTGAGACCGAATACGGAGTGATTATTGTATCAGCAGGTGGAAGTGAGCTTGGCCTGGATAACCAGGGCGGGTTGACCATGGGCTGATCTGGTTGTTTTTTAATCTATAAAACTATTGTTATGGAAACATTTGATTCATTGAAAAAGGTGGTGTTAGGTGCAGAGGTAGATGCACGAAAGTTTTTTGGGAAGGGGAATAAGGCTGCAGGTACTAGGCTCCGCTTGGCACTGCAGGAAGCGAAGGCGATTTCGCAGCAGATCCGTTTAGAGGTGAGTGAGAAAAAAAAGGGGAAGTAAGGTTGGTTTGAGGTTTGTTTGGATGCCCGGTCATTTGGCCGGGCATTTTTGTATTGGGCTTGATGATCTCGTTGTTGGAGTTAATTTATTCGTGCTTTTATTTAGTCTCTTAAGATTTTTTCCGATCTACATATAACTTATTAATATATGAGGCAACCAGGGGATCAGATAAATATTCAGAAATGTCGTGGTGGTTATTTGAATTATTTTCCATCTTGAAATTATCTATTTCAGGGTTTACATTAAAATTTTCAGCATCTAAGGGATACAGAGAAACCATATCTTTTGGATCATAAAGGTTGATCCATTTACCGCTTAGACAAGGAGGAAACTTTACTGGGGTTTCAAGCTGTGCTTTTACACGCATCAATCCTAATGGAGAGCCAAGGGTTACAAAAAGTTTTAGGTTAACTGGGCCTTTTTTTCCTGCGTTTAGAACATTGTAAGCAACTACGGAGCCCAGTGAATGGGCTATCACCACATCTGTATCATCAAAAATATGGGAATGGACCTTTTGATCCACTTTATGCCGGATTAAATTCACACTTAGATATGCGGCAACAACAGAGGTGAATATTACAAGAGAAAGATTCCCTAAGTAACGCTTGCCATCCAATGCCCTTGCCAATGCCAAAAACGGCATATGGTTATAAATGGCTTTTTCTTTAATTGCCGGTTGCTCTGGCTCTAGTTCCAAATTGGTAAAGTCCGTATCTTTGAGCATCTCTTCCAATATTTTTTCCTGCAAGGAAAGCACTGTATCTGTATCTGGTGAAGTGGATTTTAAGTTGTATTCAGCTCCCTTATTTGCCGCTTCATAGTTGGACTGAAGTTTGAGCAACAGATCCCCATAGTAGGGGAAATCAAAAGTAAGGCCTTCTGGAAAATCGAGTTTTGCTTTTTCAAAGCCCAGTTTCAGGGCTTTTATCCAGGTTTGTTTAAGCTCTTCAGGATCTTTATTTTCCTGGTTTATGCCATGGACCATCAATATTCTCATCTTCTGTTTTGTAAAAGTGTATTTAAAATTTCAATTCCGTCTTTAGTAAAAGATGTCCATAAACCGGGGATCAGTGTTTTCGAGAGTTCGAAGAGATTATTTTTTGGATAAAGTTCCATATAAGACCATCCCTGTGTCAATAATGGCATAAAAGTGTTTTTCTTTATTGTCGATAATTCATGCCCTGAGAAATCTTGGTTTTGCGCAAACCCATTTAAGATTGCGACATCACGCAATACAGGTTCCTCTTCCCTAGCCATGTGCCGATAGACAGACCTTATCTGTTTGAAATTGCCAGATAAAGCGTATGCATATGCCGCAAAGAGCCCAAGAGTAGGATCTAGCGCTTTGTATGTGCGGATATAGTTGGCAAAGATAGAACGGGTTTCACGGCTTGGAGAAAAGATGCCAAATTGGGCTGCAGTAATGATTTCTGCTTTCTGCTCCTTGATCTTTTGCTCCAGTTCCACATATTGGAAACGCTTATAACTCAAGGGAGATGGAACATAATTGATATTGATCAGCTGCCCATTTCTTATGACTGCATTAGCATGATAGCCTTTGAGTAGAGTAAAGGGGATTCCTGTTCCATTTTCCAGTTGGATCAGGATTACAGATGAGCTATCCGTGGTCGATCCGAAAAATAGGTTCGAACCGCTAGTGTCTTTTGGCATTTGCCTGATATGCCCATTTTCCCAGACTTTTTTAGGGATTTCACCTGTGATTTTTAAGCCGGTATTCACATCCATTTCAGTTGTGATGTCGGATTCACTGCCAGAACTGAGTATATCTTCGATATTTTGTTCGATTTCTTTTTTGATTTTAGGGCTCTCTTCAAAAGCTTTGGGAAGTCCAATACCTGGATAATCTTCATCTGGTTCTGCCGGCCGGATTGTAGTGGAAGCCCTATCTGGACTATATCCGCTAATTTCAGAAATGAATATAGGCGTTCTACTGGTAATTTCTCCCGAAGGCTGCTGGTTGATAGGCGCCTCCAGTTCTATTAGTCGAGTGGGTATGGCTAACTGAAGGTATTCATTGAGTTCATAGGAGTGAACCACATGGGTGGTGGTTGTACCTTCTGCTAAAGTGGTGATGATCTCAGGTACTTCTCCATTCAAGCCTTCCAGTAAACATTCGGTATATACACTTTTATAGTGATCAGGTGATATCAAAACTTCATGGGCGGGATTTCCCGGAAGACTGGCGTAAAATATATCCACCTTTTTTAATGAGGCGGGATTGTCATTGAACTTAAAAATAGGTAAGCCTGGGTTTCCGATGGCCGCTATGTCCCTGCTGGGGGTTCGGCAGGCGTCAGAAATAATGATAAGGTTTTTAAGTTTGGTAAACCTTGCGAACATGATACTGGATTGTAGGCCAATGGACTGGCTCTGGTCGGACATGGCATCTGAAAGCATCCATACTTCTTGCCCAGGGCCTGCCAGGTATCCGTGTCCAGAAAAATAGATGAGCATTTGCTCATAAGAAAAGTCTTTAACGTATTCATCCACAGCATTCTGAATTTCCTTAAAGCTTACCGGGCCTGTGTCATCAATAAAAAGACTGGTTTCAAAGCCCTGTCCTAAGGCCCACTCGTTCATTTTAGTTGCGTTATCACGGGAAGCAGAAAGAGTTGGAAGCTTTTGGATTTCGTTGATGCCAATGAGGATTGCACATTTTTTCATTGCGAGCGTTTAATGGTTGTTGTTTCGGTTAGGCGAATTTATTAATTTTTAGCAATTCCCTAGGCTCAAGGTTTGTTAAATTGTAGTTTGTTTGATTAAGCTTTTGATAGACAGTGGTATAGGTGGGTTTTGAAATTTCAGGTTGAAAATTTTATTTAAAATCCTTCTACAATATCTAACTTCATCGCAATGAAAAATGATGGTCAACTTGAGAATCTGGTCCTGGCAATAGCTATAGATGAATATAGTGGAGCCCACAGACCTTTGTTTAACGCGAAAACCGATGTAGAGCGCTTTGTGAAGGTGATGAAAGACCGATATAATTTTGAACTTATCAGTCCCCTTTTGGAAAATGGTAATGCTAAACGTGACGAAATCCTTGAAGAACTTGAGAAGCTTGGGCAAAATACATCCGCATGCCAAAATCTCATTATATATTATGCGGGACATGGAGAACAAGATGAGGATACCGGGTTAGGGTATTGGGTGCCTGTTGATGCGACCGCAAGGAAGTGGAGTTTTATATCGAATTCCACTGTAAATGATTTTATCAAGGCTATAAGGGCAAAGCACGTATTACTGATCTCAGACTGCTGTTATTCTGGTACGTTTATCTTACAGCATGGCATCACGGATAAGATAGGGGCTAAAACATGGTTGACCAGTGAGAGTTCGAGGTGGGTGCTGACCTCAGGAGAGGCGAACAAGGTGAGCGATGGTGTAAAGGGGGAAGGAAGTCCATTTGCGCAATGTCTAAATACGTTTTTAGAAACCAATAACAGTCCGGTTTTAAAGATGACTACGCTATTTGATGAGGTCATTGAAAATACCAAAGGACGCAGGGGACAAAGACCCGGTGCCGCTCCGCTAAAAGACTTCGGGGGCATAACCGGAGAGATGACCTTGGAACTGGATAAAGAGATTCCCAAAGTTTATCCTGATGGCAAGATTGATTTTCCATTTCCTGAATTACCGCTACCAAAACATTATATTTCCCGCCACCTGACTCCTGGAGCAAGGGAAGATTTGGATTTTGATTCTTTTTTTGCCCAGGATTCCGGCAGGGTCTATCTGGAGGAGGTAATAATGATCCATAAGAAGATTGTGCTGCTTGGAGGCGCTGGCTCAGGGAAATCAATTGAACTCAATAGGTTGGCTTTAAGACTAAAAGGGCTAGATCAGCCTCTGACGCCCATTTTAATAAGATTGAATAGGTTTCAGGGGGAAGATCTTTCTGAATACCTCCCTGGGGGCTGGGAAAAGACCGATCCGGCCAAGTTGATTATATTTTTAGATGGACTCGATGAGGTACAGCCCGCTTTTTTTAACCGGGCTATCGATACGATAAAAGATTTCTTCTTGAGCAATAACCAGATCACAGCAGTTGTATCGTGCCGAACCAGTTTCTACCAAGCATCTGTTAATGAAGAATCAGGGACTCTAGGAGGCTTTCATGCCTATTTTATAAATGAGCCTTCAGTGAAGGTGATCAAATCAACATTGGAGCTAGGTTATGAAATAGATTCGGAAGATTTCATGAATAAAATCTATGAATATGAACTTCTGGATTTAATACAGAAGCCATTTTTTCTCAGGATATTAATTGCTTATTATCTTGAGAATAAAAATTTCAGGGGGGGTAGGGCTGGGATAATGGAAGCAAGTTTGATTGATCAGGATAAGGGCTTCATTTTGAAGTCAAGTAGGGGAAAGAGAGATTTGGCCACTTTATTTTCACGGCTTGAGAAAATTGCATTCATCATGGAGTTGGCAGGTAAAAATTATCTATCTGCTGTGGATCTTAAAAAGCTTTTTTCAGATTCGGAGGAATATCAAGAGTGTAGATTCCTACCGGCATTTAACCACAATATCGATGATGATACCTGGAGCTTTGAGCACAACAATATCCAGGAATATTTGGCCTCAAGGGTGCTATCCAGACAACCTTTTGAAAAGTTACAGGCTCTTTTGTTTGTCGAATCGTTGGGCACCAAGAGGGTGAAGCCAACCTGGATCAATACGCTTTCCTTTTTGATCAGCATCAACAAGGGTGAGGCCGTGGCCCGGTTGGTAAATGAGATATTGGAAGAAGATCAGGAGGTTATTGTTAAGTTTGAAAGTGATAGGTTTGATCAAGCCGAACGAACGGAAATTTTTAAGCGTATATTCAATTTTTATACTGATAAAGAGATGTGGGTGAGTTCTAATAAATTCAGTCCTGCTGATCTGGCAAGGTTTGGAAGGACCCAGCAGACACTAGTATTTCTAAAAAAAGTTTTAGCTGATACGGGTAGCCACCGTATGAAAAAAGTGAATGCAGTTTACCACTTGCTTTATTTTGATTTCAGGGGCTTTGAAAAAGAGGCCCTGGAATTTCAAGAAATGTTATTCTCCGCTCTGCTGCATGAAGATATTGCCGCTGAAGACGCCCACAGAATCATGTCTTTACTGGCAAGGCTACCCGTTGCAAAAGAAGATCAGATTGAACAGATTGTTCAAAAATTCAAAAAACACAAGAACCAATACCTGCGTGCCGGACTTTATGAACTTATTGGTGTCTCGGATGCCCCTGAGAGGTTTATTGCTGTTCTGATGGATGGCCTGTCCCTTGCCGAGATTTCTGAGGCGGTTGAGGATAGGGAAAATTTTAGCCTTGGTGACGAGGACTATCATTGGGAAGTGGCATTTAAAAAGATAATGTCTGTTACAGGCATTCAGTCGGTTTTTAAGATATTGATTGATAATCCACAAAAGAGACTTTCGCTGGTGCATAACCAAAGGGAAAGCTTGATAGCACTTGTTCAAAATGCTGGGTCAGCATACCATATCGACCGCAATGTATTTTCGGAAGTATTTGAACTTGTTATCTTGATGGCGAAACAATATGAAGAGCATAGTGTAAAATTAATATCCGTATTTTTCAAAGAAACTGCAACTCATGGAAAAGCTTTGAGCCTGATTTCATTAGCGGATGATGATGAATTTTATTATTTGCATGATGTGGTCATTAATTTAATAGATCGGAAGGCGTTGGATGAGTGGATAGCTGGTTGGTCACAGTCAAATGTAAATGTGACCATGTTGAATTTTGTTCATCAATACCTTTGGGAGCAGAGAGATGGGGACGCTTTGGCGCAGGAGTTCGATGATAAAGTTAAACAGATTTTCTCTATAACGCTAACAAAGCCTATCGCGATACAAAGACCGGATATTTGGGAACAACGCTTGGTTGACAACTTTTATCTATTATTCAGATCTGATTTGATCAAGCCAATATTAGAGCACGTTTTTGAGCGTCTGGCAAAGGAAGAGATTACTCGGGAAGATGTTGCAGGGTTGTCGAAAGCTAATTTTAAGCCCGAGACCCTCTATATTCCTAATATAGCTTTGAATATTCTGAGGAGATTTACATACAATAACAGAATTTGCCATCGGTCTGAGATTTTGAATTGGATCGATGCTGGTTTAAGTTTCATTGGCTTTCAGATTGAACAGATCCATCAACATTTAAAAAATCATAGGCAATTACAAGTAAGTGCCCCAATGATCGACTTCATTCGAAACTGGACAGTGTTAAGAGGCAATTCTTCAGACATTGCGTGGTATTTCCTACAGCGCTTCAAATTTAAAATGCCCACCGAAAAAATTCTTGATTTCACATGCTATTATAATTTTGGGTGGGAACTGGGGGTAAGGAACAGCGGGGGGATCGAAGTGCTCGAGGAATTGGTTGGGCTGGCTCCCCTGATTTTAAGGGTCAATGAAAATATCATTAATCCGGAGTTGCAGGGTTTTGCATGGCTCGGAAATGCCTCCTATGCACTTAGAAAAAAAATACAAGAAGCGTTTCCTAATATTATCAAACGACTGCAGGAAAGTAGAGAAGATGATTATCGATATGAGGAGTTACTATCATTTTGGTTTGACTTAACCGGGGACTGGGAAAGATTGGAAACATTCATCGAAAGCGTGTGGAATCGTTCCCTCAGGTTGAAAGCTATTGAACTACTCTCAAGCGTTCCCAAAGAATCGACTGTTTTACATGGTATCTTAATTGGAGATTTAGGGAATGACCATATTTCAGATCAAGATCGTTTGATAGCTGCCAATTATCTGATAAAAATGGGCGACTCCGCTGGTTTTGATTTCCTTTTTAAAGAACTGATGGCCAGAACGAATGAGGCTTTCGATTACAGGAACCATTTATTTGGTTTCGAATTCATTGATACAATTGGGTGCCTTGATCGATTGTTGATCCTGCTAAAAAGATCCAAAATAAGCAAATACCCTGGTGACATTTTCAATAATCTCGAATCTAGGGTTTTGGAAGCGTTAAATAGTATTGCGCTGGTATCTGAAGAAAATTATAGACAAGTAAAATCTGCAATCGAAGATATGATGGATCGGGTTGAAGAGGGTACAGATTGGAGCAACCTTTATTATTTTATCCGGCAGCTTGATGATCAGAATATAAGTAAAAAGACAATTGAGGTAAGTGTAGATGAAGCAATGAGAAGTTATCATGAATTTCAGCTTTAGTCGTTTCCTCATTTAGGGTCTGTGTCATATCAGATATATAGACATGCTACGACAGGTTCAAAGCTTTTGGAAGGATAGTGGGTAAATTTAATTTATATCCTTCCTTAGTGTTTTTAAATGCGTTACACTACCAGTTTAAAAGATGCATTTGATATTGCTGTCTTTTAATTTAGAAGTTTTCTTTTTATATGGTATTCGAGATCTGTCCATAGCGTTTTGTTTTGATTTTTAGGGTCTAATTCTTCAATAAACATTAGGTCAGACCGGTCACCGATATTTTCCATTACCCTCGAAAAGCAATCCAGTTGTGGTTGGCTTACAGGCGTTTTTTTGATTGTTTTGAGTAGGGTCGAGATGATTTCCTTTCTGGATATCCCATTTTTCTCCAGGCGTTCCAGCCAACTATCTATTCGCCAGCGGCTTTTAGGAACCCTTACGAACTCATCGAATTCATCGGAAATATCCTCTTCTGAAGGGAAAAGATCCTTTACATGGTCAAAATGTCCTGGTTTTTTCTTCAGTATTGGTAGGACATTGGTTTTAATAAAAGCCCTTTCGGTTGCTGTTGAGGCATTCATCATCAAGGTTTCCAGCACGCTTTGGCTAAAATAGGCTAGGTGAGGCTTTAGGTTCTCCAGTACCTGGGTAGTGAGGGGCTTACGCTTAAATTGGATGAGATCCACAATCTTTCCGCTTGTAAATTTGATGTCCAGGTATTTGAATAAGGCCTTGGGGTCCGGGTATTGTGGGAATACCTGGGCAGCCAGGTCTGCTGTCTTTTTTGTGCCGGTAAGTAAGGCCAGTATCACAAATTCGCTCAAATAGCCCAACCTGTCCCAATGTTTTTCCAGCAGGTAACTGACATCTGCATCTGGGCAGTAAAATAGCAGTTCGGCAATGCTAGAAAGCACCCACGAATTTGAATGTTTGAACTTCTGGTCTTGATTTGGGTGGTATAAGTTTAATAAGCTATCGACATATTCTTTTGTAGCTTGGTCCCAGATCAAACACAGGTGCTCAATGTACTTCCCATTTTGTCTATTCTCAGCTTTGATGATCTGTTTTAGGTCTGCTAAGACCGAATGGTCACCTATGAGCATCCTGGTGGTTATTGTCCGGGAGTATAGCTCAGGGTTATCTAGATCTATTTTTTGCAGGATGTGCCCTTCTGATTCATCAGCGCCAACAGACCAGAGGACAAATGCTTGTAGGGTAAGGAACTGGTCATCTGGCTGGTTGTTCCATAAGCTTAGAAGTCTATTTCTACTGGCTGTGGAAAGGCTTTTCCCACTTTGATGGCGCGGAGACCACCTTTCAGGGAATTTTGAAATGGTAAGGGAGGCTACATAGAGCCCCTCTTGTTGTGACAGCTGTCTTTTGATTTTGGCAAAGTGCCTGATGGTAAATTCAATTAAATCAGGGTGGTCCATGTAGGCTGTTACCGCGAAGAAGAGGTTTAGGTAATCCTCTCGTTGTGTGTTTTTGAGTAGAAAGGCCGCCAGGGCCTCGTTAACGGCAAATTCCTTATATCTTCCCAGATTGTAGGTACTCAGTGCTTTTGTTCCTTCGGGAAACCCATTTGTTTTTTTGCTCTCGGGCAAGCTGGCCCAAAAATCAAAGACTTCCTGCAGTTTTTCTTCCTTGCCGGCCTGGAAAGAAATGATAAGTGCCCAGATGCTGTTCATAAAGAGGGCTTTTTTGTCCGATTGCCAGCGCTCAAATATAGGGTCGAACAGTTCCTGTGAACGTAGGTACCCTGCAAACATGATGATGGCATTTTTTTGTTGGATGGTGTAAGTGGGGACGCTTAGGTACTTTTTGAGGTCTGCAATCCCATTTTCCTTAAATCTATTGTTAAAATTGGCCATGAGGTAGTCACGGCGGGCATTTCCACTGTTCGGCTCAAAATCACTATTGGCAAACCTGGCTATATAGCGTATGCCATCGCCGGTATGGCCGTTTAGAAAATTAGCGCCTAAGGTGTAAAAATCGGTATCCAGGCAATCACAAATCTGGATGACACTGGGATTGTGGATATTGTTTAGGCTGGCCTTTATGGAAATTAGTGTTGCCTCGTTTAATTTTTCTTTGTGCGTTTTAAGCCAGGTGATGAGCTGCTGGGTGATGAGTCCATGGGCGTCTTCATCCTGGTGGTAATTCAGGGATTCTACTACGGCCAGCGGTAAGTGTCCAAGCAACCATTTGGATATATTGGATCGTTGCTCACCGTTAGTGTTGGATAGTGCCCTGCCGATGAGTTCTGCATAGTAGGGCTCGGACAGGGTTTGGATATGCTTGGGTAGGTCGGAAAACATGCGCGCAATGGCTTTGGACAGCAGGTAGTCCCTTAGTTTATCATGTTTGAAGATAAGCTGCCCTTCTGGGCCGAGGGAAAAGATAGCATTGTTGAGGCCGATCTGGTGAAGTATTTTGATGTCCTCGCGGTCTAGTTTGTCCTCGAGCGCTACAAAAGATATGAATTGTAGTTTGCTCTTTAGCATATGGTCAGCAAGTTTCAAGAGTGCCTGCTCAAGGCTAAAGTGTGGAATGGAAGCTTTCTGCTGGATGTCCAGTAACCGTTCCCCGATATATTCTTCAATAGGGGCTGAAGTTTTTGCCAGCCAGTTGTCCTGGTCAATACCGGTTAAATCTCCATAGATCCGGATCAGGAAAGGATCGTTGAAAAGTTCCTCTGATATCCGCTCGAATTGTTGGTCGCTGAATTTTTGGGCACTGTTCAGGGACGATAGCTTCAATGCTGCTATTGATTCTTCTGTCGAATAGCCTAATAACAGGACGGTTTCTGAAAGCTCTGGCTTATTTTTTTCGTCTGTGTTTTCCTCTTTGAAACGTTTTGGGAGCTGATCGTATACGTTTTGCCAAACCGGGATCAATACATTAAAACTGCTTTCCCTTTGCCATAGCAAAATATGCTCAAGCAGTATTGTCGGGTTGGTAGCTTTATTGATGTCATCGATCACAATCAATACTTTTTCACTTAGGTTTTGGAACTGGGAAGGGGAGATGAACAGGTCGTTCTGGTGCTGCAGGAGCTGTTTGCTAATGGCCTGGGTCAAAGAGCTTGAATCTGCTGCGATGCTGTGGTTTATCCTAAGCCCCCATTTTTTTGTCTTTGAGCAGTTTTTTAAAATGTTATAGGCAATAGTAGATTTTCCCATCCCTGATTTTGCCACTAGTAGCACCGGGGAGTATGATTGGTCGAGGATTTCCGCTAAATCAACTTCACATGCCCTGGTAATTAGTTCGCCTGCGAAAATTTCCCGGGCATAGGCTTCCAGGTTGACCAGGGTTAAATCAAGGAGTTTGGGTTTCGATAGTTGTTTGGCGCTGATATGCAGGGACTTTTGGGCTATCCATTGACCAATTGGTGTATCTTCTAGGTACGATACTATGGCTGATTGTTCAAGGAATTCAACGGTGACCCCTGATTGTTTACAAAGTTCGACAACGTCCGTGAAAAGCTTGTTATGATGGCTGTCTTTAACCCTTTGATTGGTGCACAGCCACAGGGTAAATGCTGCCTCTGGGAAATTGCTATGCCACTCTTGAACTTTTCCTAGTGCTTTAAAAACGTCGCCGGTATTTTTATCCAACCATTTCCTGCGCAGGTTGCTGTCATCTGAGGTTACCTCGATGAGCACAAAATTTCCGTTTTGATCGCAGTGGAAAGCATCCAAAGGGGAGGGCACCGGTTCACCTTTCTCGTTTAAACCGCCATGGATAATGTTGGCATATTCCGGACGGATATTACGTAGGATATCCACACATATTTTTGCAAATAGGCCCCTGTCTGTTATATTTTTGATCTGGTCTAGGACTGTCATCTGTTAGTGTCAACTAAAAACATGAGGCTGATCCCATGTTCATATTTAAGAAAGCGTGTGAAGTTTTGTATATAATCGATCTGTGCTCTTTCACGTAATTGATCCTCTTGGTCAAAAGCTGGACTACCTTCCAGTGCGAGATTTTGAGTATAATTAATGAAGGGCAGGAGCCTTATACCGTTTTCCCTGTTTGTTTCAAAATGCTCATAGATTGAAGAAAGCATGGTGGATAAGCGGAAATCCGATCTGAGTACCTCCCCTCCATGCCAGGCAAGCTCTGATCCGTTCTTTGAAAAAGAATAGTGGTGGTTATGGGTATCAACATCGGTATGTGCCGGTATGGAGATGTGGTGCCGGAGAAAAGGGTTACTGCCCAGGAATATTTTTTTAGCTTGGATACTATCGGCTATTTCAGCATCCTGGTTATCAAAAGGGCGCCACATGCGGTGCCACCATCGTGGCTCCTGGTTCATCAGTTTTTCATATTCAGCGAGGTCCAAAGTTAAGGGTGCGATATATAGTCCGTATTGGTGGGGAGGCTTATGCATACGAGCCAATAGGTTGTGCTGTAACTCTGTAGCTGTTTTAGCCTGTCTCCTTAATTGAAAATAAAGTATCGGATCCCCGGCAAGGCCATTGGATTTCCTGTAACTGATGATTTTGGCCAGTGGTTTGTTCAATATCTGGCCAAGTATTGAGGCTTTGGGGTCAAGCCCTTGGGAAACCTTAAACTGAAGGTAAATAGGCACAAACCTATTAAAAAGCTTGTCAGCCCCAGAGCTTGCCTCATTTACGGAAATCAAACGGAAACGCTTGGACCAGAATGGAGTGATGTAACCCAGGTATGAGGCTACGTCTGATTCAATTTGGTCTTCACTTAGCTGGCTTGGGATTTTGAATGACATATTTGTTAGCGCTATTTTTTATTAAGGTGTTTTGAGTTTTACTAAAATATAAACATACTTGGAATATACATTGCCTGGTTGAATAAATACTGATTTTTGTGAAACGCTCAAACGATATGCTTTATGTTTTGACTTCCCAAAAAGTTATAGACAGTTTTGATACGCGATTTCATATTTATTTGGCTTAACAAAATGATTACATTCCGTTATTTCCATTATTGGAAAAATATCCCCACCTTTGTATCCAATATTTCCTATATGTAGTGCCGAAGGAAAGGTTGTACGCCAAAGCTGTAGATAAACACATTGAAAACCCATCTGACCAGAGTGGGTTTTTGTGATCAGCTCCAACGGGTTCAAGGTCAGGCCGTGATATAAGTATTGGAATTACTGATTCATAAAAAAGTACCAGCAGACTATGCTCTGTTATGCCCATTTCTCGGATCTTGAACTTGCCGATCTTTTAAAAGGGAAGGACGAGGGAGCGTTTACCGACATCTATAACCGCTATTGGGCAGTGCTTTACTGTCATGCCCGCAGACTGCTCCTGGATGATGAAGAAGCAGAAGACCTCACGCAGGAGGTGTTTCTGACTTTGCTGAACAGATCGGGTGATCTGGAACTGAGCTCACGCTGTCTGGTTACCTGTATAAGATTTCGCGCAATAAGATTCTTAATCATATCGATCACGATAAGGTAAGGGATAAATATATTTCCTTGCTGAATGATTTTGCTGAGGCCGGTCGGTATGAATCGGATTTCTTGGTACGTGAGAAGCAGCTTAAGGAGTTGATTGAAATCGAAGTAGCTGCACTGCCCGAACAGATGCGCAAGGCATTCGAGATCAGTAGGAACCATGATCTTGCCCATAAGGAAATAGCTGAACAACTGGGAGTATCTGAAGGGGTGGTGCGGAACAATATCAGCCGATCACTAAAAATCCTGCGAGAAAAGCTGGGTCCAGTAGTGCTGTTGTACCTGCTTCTGAAGAGATAGATACCGGTCCGGAAAATTATTTTCAAAAAATAAGCCACCGAAGGATTATATGAAATGTAGCTTAATTAATGGCGTGTTGGATCATTGGAAATTTATCCTCGCTATAGGAAAAAGTGTAATTTTGTAGAACTGTTGCCTGCTACGAGGTTGCCGTTGCCTTAATTGAACTGTGTGACAAGCACTATTCTATTTATGCCATCAAATGGTTTTAGTGTGAGAATTCGAGCGCAGCGCGGTTAACAGGATTCAAAGGATCACAACTCAAGGCTGATGATCGGATTATTACTCTCGAGCTCTGGTGTTGCTAAGTTATCTGTATTAATCGATGTAAGAGATTAGATGTTGAAGGAACCGTTTGAATGTAGTTTGGCTGCGTCAATTATTCACTGCTCACATGAGTATGAACCGTGTGGCGATTTTACCTTTGGAACTGCCCCGGTCAGGGTTTTTCTGATGGAAAGGATGAAGAATTGCAAAAAAAAACGGCTCGCTTGAATTGACCTAGATGTGATGCGGATTACTTTTTTTATCTTCGCTTACCTAATTATTTAATAATCCTAAATGAAGCGTGTTTCGAATATTGGAATTCATATTCCATCCAATGACGAGAATTATATCAGGCTTGACAGCATAAGTTCCCTTTCTGAAACAGATATAGCGATCTTTTCTCCTGACCTAGATAGTACCGCCTATTCTAGCTATGATTCACATTATTCCAGGGGAGTCTATGAGGGCAAAACGCTCTACAACAAAGATTCATCATCAAAGATTCTTGATCATACCAAGCACTGGCAAAGTGAGCTTCTCCATTTTGTAGAAAATGGTGGGACTTTGGTGGTGGTTCTATGTAAAAAACAAGATTTTTATATTTATTCAGGGACCAAATCAACTAGTGGTACCGGTAGGAATCAAAAAACCACAGAGCATGTAGCCCCATTTACCAATTATAATTTATTGCCATTTAGTTCTGTTGACTTCGCTTCGGCAAGTGGAAAAACGGTATACCCAAATTCAAGTCTGGTAACTGAGCTTCATAATAACTTTAAAGATTATTTTTCATTCGAAACATATATCAAAAGTGATGTTATTGGGAAAGGATCGACTTTTACTACAAAAAACAAAGACAGGGTGCTTGGTGCAGCGTTAACTTTGAAAAAAGGTTTCCTAGTTTTTCTTCCCAATGTGGACTTTGAGATCGATAAATTGACTCAATATAATTCTAAAACAGACAAGACAAGCTGGAATTCAGAAGGAATTAAATTAGGGAAGCTTTTTCTTAACTCTTTGGTGCAGATCGATAAGGTCTTACATCAAAAGCAGGATAAAACGCCTAAACCTAACTGGCTATCTGAGACGGCATATGGACTACATTCGTCCACGGCTACCCAGACCAAGATTTCGAAGTTAACAGAGGAAATTCTTAGAAAAAAGAAAGAGATAGCAGATTTACGAAATGAGCTAGCGGAACAGGATAGCCTTAAAGACCTGCTATTTGAGACGGGAAAGCCGCTGGAAAAAGCCGTTATAAAAGCTTTGATTATTCTTGGTTACAAGGCAGAAAATTATGACGATGGTGAATTGGAACTCGATCAGATTATTATATCACCTGAAGGGGAACGGCTTATAGGTGAATGCGAGGGTAAGGATAGCAAGGATATAGATGTGTCTAAATTTAGGCAGCTTCTTGATGGGCTGAATGCTGATTTCGAAAAAGAGGAGGTTAAGGAACGCGCATCGGGGCTGCTGTTTGGTAATCCGCAACGGCTAACATCTCCCAACGAAAGAACACTGTCATTCACCGCCAAGTGCCAGACTGGAGCCAAACGAGAGCAAATTGGACTTGTAAAAACTGCAGATCTTTTCCTGGTATGTAAACATATTCTTGAAAGCGGTGACCAGCATTTTGCTAAAACATGTAGGGAGAGTATTTCGCTGCAGCTTGGGGAAATAGTAAAATTTCCTGAGATTGAGTGATAAAAAACTTCAGTTTTACTGAGGATTTAATCTGGGGATCAAGGCGCGGCGATGAGATCTAGTTGAGTTTATCCATAAGCAGATATAACTCTATATGGCTTCTCAATGACTGTATCATCACTTTCTCTGTAAAGATAAAGCGTGTTGTATCCTTGATGATAGAACTGAGTTTCAAAGCTGATGTGATCAATAGTCTTACCATTTACGGTTTTAATGGAACAGGGGATTTACATTAATAATTGTACCGGGTGTTGAGGTCTGGATCAATTTTGAAGGTGAGCCAGTTCATGTCTTCTTTCCAGCAAAATTCAAAGCAGCATTTCCACATTTCTCGGCCTCCTTCCAGTGCTGCTCCCGTACAGAAGCGGTGGTCAAAACCAAGCCTCCTCAGTTCATCTTTTCTGATATGGCGGATTTCTCCTTCTTTTAAATTGTTAAGCCGGTATTGTTTCAGGACCCTGTAATTATTTTTAATGGTTTTGATGACATCGGGAAAACGTTTGTTTTCTTCGGCGCGGTCTACTGAGCGGATACGGCTATTGTAGTTGTTCTTGCAGTCTACGTTACAGAAGATTTTTCCCGCCCTGCCGTGTAGTATTTTATCGCAGTAGCGGCAGCGCGGTTTTTCGTGGGTGGGTGTTTCGTTGCTCATGGAAGTTGGTTTTTCAAGAGTTTCCTATATCTAATATCGGATAATTTTTTGTGGAAACCGTTATGTTGTTTGGTTATCAGATAAGATTTTTTTTTCTGCTGTTAATTTTTAGCACAGCGACCAACTTTGATGCGGATTAAAAATTAAAGGCATTATGAAAAATAACATTTTGACATCTGAAAGCTTCTCTAGGGGAAACAAACACTATTTTTTCGATTACAAACGGGCAATTAACAGTAGCAACTTTATCAGTCTTACCTTAAGTGAGGCACAGCATTGTGGTGGCTACGGTCGCCAGTCGATTCCTGTGTTTGAAGAGGATTTTGGGATATTTATCGAAAGCTTTTCTTCTCTTATAACCTCAATCATGCATTATGGTAAGGCATATGAGACGGTTCAGGATATGTGGGCTTTAGGGCAATATAAAGAGCGGTTAGGAGAGCATGGGATCAAGGGAATGCAGGAAGGGGAAAGACCAAGGGAAAAGATGCTGGAGCGAGGAGCAGGTAGGATGACAGATTCTGAACTGCTGGCCATGTTGATCGGCTCGGGTACGCCGGGTGAGAATGCGATCGAGCTTGCCCATAGGATATTACAGAGCGTGGAATGGAAGCTCAAGGGACTTGCTGCGCTGGATTTTTCCGGACTGTGCCGGTTTTCAGGAATGGGGATTGCCAAGTCTTCTTCGATTATGGCAGCGATGGAACTGGGCAGGCGCTTGGGGCGGTATTGATTATGCTTAAGTCTTATACATCCTTAACCTTTTATTGTGGATTTGTGATGCTTTTATTTTAGGCTGATTTGTATTTAAAGCGGAATATTTCCAATGGATAATCTTTTTTAGCGGTAGTTGTTTTTGATCCTTTTATCGAGAACAGTACCGCTATTTGGTCGGTATTGCCATCCGGATTTTGGTTATGTGAAATTTTTCCAGGTGCCCCATATGTCCTGTTTTTTGATTTATTTCTCCATATCTGCTGGGTTTATTGTTGCAGAATATATAGTTTTACGCAAAAACGCTCTACATGAACCAGCACCTTAATATTTTTCGTTATTATAACGAAAGTAACTCTTCTGAATTTATCGAAAATAACCTAAGCAGGGCCTTTGCCATCTGTTTGGAAAGCGATACACTCTTTTTTAGTAAATACATTCAGGCCATTGTTGAAAAGGATGATTATGATTACCTGTTCAATCATTATGAAGATGGTTCGGTTTATCAGATTGACCTTCAGGTGAACACTAATTCTTTGGAAGTATCAGGGTTAAAGAAGGTTTATGCTGTTGCAATGACGGCCGATAGAAATCTTGATATGGGGGATTTTCTCTCGCTTGAGGCTTCGGTTTCAAAGGAAATCAATCTGACGGATGTACTCATTACCATCAAGGATATCGCTATAGTAATTGAGGTGAAGCGGAATACTTTTGACTGTAAACAGCAGCTTTTTGACCAGGTTGTGCCGCTTGTTTCCTCTGGCCAGCAGATAAGCGTCGTTCCTGTAAATTTTTCCTGGAAGCATACCATGGTGCTGATGGAGCAGGTAGCCAACCTGATGCAGTTCAGGGGAGGGAGATCGAGGATGCTGGACGATTTTATTGCTTTGGCTGAAATAAGATATCCTTACTGGTTTTCCAGCCGTCCGTTCCATCAGTTGCCGTCCTTAGCCGATAGTTCGCAAAAATCGGTTCATGCGAGGAATCTCCGGTTAAAGCAGATCATTAATCATTCGGCGCAGAAAATACTGGATTATGCCGACCGAATGGCCATAGGTATCAATTTTGGATGGGCGAGCGAGATCATTCCTTTTTTTCAGCAGCACCGGGGAGATGATTATGTGGTTTTTACCATCTGGCCGGGTAATACCAAGTCCCAGGGCTATCATATTTATGATAAACCGCTTAGCTGGATTGAGCGGAAATCCTTGATGATCGGGGATATAAGTTTTGAACTTGATTTGGAGTACCATATTAAGTTTTGCCATTTTAACCGCTTTGTAACCTCACTTGATTTTGGTCCGGAACAGCTTTTGAAGCCGTTGAACACTGCGAAGAATTTTTATGATAAATCTGGTAAATGGGATCTGAAGGATTGGAACGAGTTTGAATTGCTGATGGATGAGCACCTCAGGTCGGAGTTCAATTGGCGGGAGAAATGCGGCTTTGATAAACACTTTGTTAAGACTGATAGAAATTATTTCACGGTTTCGTTCGGCTTTATGGTTGATTTATATGTTCCTTATAAGATTTTTCAGCAATTAGATACTGATCTGAACAATTATTCAGCACCTTCGGGTTTTATTGATCAATTGGTAGACGCTTATTCCCATTTATTGGACCGGTCTTAAGCAAATTATATTCCTTATGCAAGAAGTTAAGAATAAATCTGGGGAAAGAATTCCCATAGATGGCGAACTGGAGCGTTTTGCGCTACATTTATCCCCTGCGGACAATAAAAGGATTATGTTTTCGGCAGGTTTTGGTGCTGGTAAGAGTTATTTTCTGGACTCTTTTTTTACTGCCCATAGCGATAGCTACCACTCGGTTCAGCTTTATCCGGTAGATTATTCGGTGAGTTCGAACGAAGATATTTTTGAACTGATCAAGTTTGATCTGCTCGATGCGTTACTGAAAAGATATGCTGAAAAGATCAAGCTTAGCGAAGAAGATATCAGCCAGGGCTTGATTACGCAGGAATTTCTAAGGAGCGAGGTGAACTTTTATAAGGTGTTCAAAGTTTTTGCCAAACATTTTATTCCTTTTGGAGAAGCTGCAACCGATACGTTGGATGCCCTTAAAAAATTGTTTGATGCCCATAATACCTTTTCGGGTGAAATTAGGCGTACCGGGACTGATAGTGCTGAGGAATTTATCAAGACATTCCAGCGGAAGAGTGGTAGTGTAAGGGAATTGGATGGTACTACGCTGCTCATTCGAGATTTCGTTTCCAGGGTGCGCGGGGATGAAGATAAACCGGTTGTACTGGTTATCGATGATCTCGATAGATTGGATCCTGAGCATATTTTTAGGATATTCAATGTATTTACTGCTCATCACGACAGTCGTTCTGAGGAGAATAAGTTCGGTTTTGATAAGGTGGTTTTCGTGTGTGATGTGAACAACATTGAGCATATTTTCCATCACCGGTTTGGGCAAAAGGCTGAATTTTCCGGATATATAGATAAGTTTTATTCACGGGAGATTTTTCAGTTTCGGCATCGGGATTTCCTTAAGCAGCTTTTTCATGATGCCTACCTGCGTCCCAGGTTGAATACCGCCCAGCAGGATGAACTGGCCAGAGTCTATGTTCAGATGTTGGATAAAGGACATAGGTTCCAAAAGGTTCTTATCCGTACTGTCGGTGAGATGATTGATATAGATGCAGTGAGGATCCGTAGTCTGGTAAAGTTCTCTGTTTATGAACTGGCTGATTATACTTTTAGCTATAATGAACTCAGGATGCAGGCTTTTGCTTATCCATTGTTATCGCTGATCCACCTATTGAGACAGCTCTTCCCCAGGCTAGAGGACCTGGATGCGGCTATCGCTGAACTTGCTGGAAATTACCATTCAGATTATTCGGTAACACCGAAGGCTTTTGATGATGGAGGCTATGCCAGGGAACTCATCAATTATTCACTTCCTTTCATCAGTCCAGACACAATCTTTACTTATAACATCACTTCCGGAGAGCGGGAAATGAATGTGCTCAATGAAAAGGGCAGGGGGTATGTTATTAAATACCGCTTGACCGAAGATTTTGAGAATGGCGGCGGAAAGATGGAGTACATCGTAATGTATAATCCGGATCAGGTTGGTGTTATTTATAGGCCAAATCCATTTCATTTGTTTTTACACGCTTTCCGTTTTTGCCGTCAAAACGGGCTTTTACATTAAGTCGGTTAACTAAAATACATTTGGGAGGTAGGATATTTATTATTTGCTGAATTTTCTAAATGCACTTACCATCTGGAAGATATAATAGGAAACAATGATCCGACTGAGCAGGTCGAACAGATAGATGATTTTGGGGGATTGATCTATGTTCTCCGTTAAGTCTTTGATACGGTGGGTGGGGTTGAGTAGCACGATCCACATTTTCAGATTCTCCAAGATAACCCAAAAACTGATCTCCAGGTCTTTCCAACTGGAAGCGAAGTGGTTATAGTCGAGTTTGTCTGATGCGAGAAAGCCGACTGGGATATAGCTAGCCAGTGAAAAGACGACTAGGCCGGTCAGTGCGCGAAGCCAGCTCTGGCCGTAATTATTGCTTGCACTGCTCCAGAGGATCAGGTATTCACTCCATTGCCTGGGCCGCTGGTGGGTTACGGCCTGCTTGTAATAATAGAGTTCGTGGCGTTGAAATTCTAGGGACTGGGGCGTATCTCCCTGTTTTTGTGAAGCAAATTTTAGCTGGCGGTAAATTTCTCTCACTGCATTCAGGCGCTGGTAGAGGACCTCTCTTGCAGCAGTAATTTCGTATCTTTTTCCACTTCGTTTTGCTGATTTAAGGGTTTCATTGGCAGAATCGATGCGATGGTTTTCCAGCTGTGAAGGACTGAACCAGGTTAAATTTGAAGTGGAAATGTCGGTGAGTACCACATTGTGCAGATCGATAAGGTCGTAGGAGTTAAGGTCGCTCTGAAAAAAAAGTGCTTTGCCCAGATGGGTATTGTTCATCTTGACCGCTGAGCTCCTGATCAATAGTGGATCTTGGTCGTCTGCCCATTGGATTTTGGAGGCCCGGAGTCCTGAAAAGATAATTCCGCCTTGATTGTTGGTTTCACAGATGGAGGGCTCATTGACTGCTACATTGGTGAAACTGATGTTTGCACTGTTGTTATAACCCTGCATAAAGATTTTTCCTACATCCAGGTCACTAAAATTGAGGTTACCGCTAAGGTTGGGGGTTAGTTCTAAGATGATCATTTTAACAGGGGAAGTCCATTTGCCGTCTCCTCGTGCTCCTTTTACGATCAGTCCAGAGGCAAACCGGCAGCTGTCTATAGAATATTGCAGGATCCCGGAATAACCCTCATGAACTAAAGCATTGTAGTCGATAAAAAAGGCGCGTTCGAAGTGGCTGCCAAAAAGCCTGAGCCCTCCATGTTTATTAAGCAGGCCTTTAATATGCACCTCACCGCGGAAAAGTCCATCGTGGAAAAGGATATTGTTTCTGATGATCTTGTTGTAGAGTTCCAGTCCTTTGGAAAACGTTCCAGGACCTGTGAATTTTAAGTTTTCAGCACTGCCGTACTCAATTAATGCAGTTTGTTGTATCTGGCAGGATGCTAAATGTATATCTGCTTTGATCTGGCATTCTTTGATCAATAGCGGACCTTCTAGGTTGCATTTTTCGAGCATAATTCCTTGGTGCTGTGTACGGATTTTCTCCAATATCAATGGGCCGGAGAATTTACAGTCTTCAAAATGGATTCCCTCATGTAATTTACATTCTTTTAATTCTACCTGGGCTTTAAAGACGCAGTTCTTAAACTTGATGCTCAGTTCTTCGCCCCAGATAAGTTCTTGATAGGCTTCAACCCTCAGGGATGAAAAGCTGATAATCTGGTTAAAGGTACATGCCTCAAAATAGATGCCCAGGCCAAGATCTGTTCGGTGGAAATGAACCTGTCCGGTAAATTCTGCCCGGCGAATATGCATGTACTGGGCTTTATATTCGCTTTCATTGATTACCAGATCTTCGACTCGGATGTCTTGGATCAAATCCTGCAGGTTTGATTTTGAAAACTTGGATTTGAGGTCGTAAAAGGTATCAGTGGACATGAGCGAAAATTATGGAATTAAAAAGTTAAATCTGTGTGAAGATATGAAATTGGTAGTAAAATGAAAGTTTACTATGCTGTTGGATTTCACAGGATTTGTAGTATAATTTGCTTGGCTTGTTTGACTGAATTGAGGGCGGATCTATCGGAACCAACTCAGGCATGGAAAATTGGGTCAGGAAAAAAAATAGCATGCAATTTCTGACATTTGGAGCGGACTGATGAATAATTCTGTATTTTGGGTGAAATTAATCTTTTATGACCGCTACTCAATTTTTAGAACTTGTTAAGAATTTCAAAACTGGTACCGGAATCAGGCTGCCTAGAATCGAATCCGGTGCTTTTAAACAGAACATCGGAAAAATAAACCATATTATCAAAAATGAACGGTATGGGGAAATCATTGCCATTGAACAAATTCCGATTTCGCCAAGGATAAGTGAAAATGCTATTGTTCTCCGGGACGGCATTAAAATACTAGTCAGTCAGCGGAAGAAAATTGCTATGCCAGAAGAGGTATCAGAGGTACTGTCATTTGATAGCGAGGGCAAGCTTTTTTGGGATCAGCATGTGTTGATCAATGAATTTCGTTCCAGGGTTGTCCAAATTGGTTTAGAGAAAATAGCTGGTGAGATCGCTGCAACCTGGCATGATATTTTTTCATTTAAGGCGGAGAAAAAGAACAGCAGCGGGGAGATAACAGATTTTGGATTCCGTCCACCACAGCTTGGGGCCCTTCATGCTATCGGCAGCCACTGGAGCTTATATCATAGCGCTGGGACTTTGGTCATGCCGACCGGAACTGGAAAAACAGAGACCATGCTGGCTACAATGGTAGCTTACAATCCTGGAAAAATACTGGTTGTTGTACCCTCCAGGGCGCTCCGAGCACAGACATTTGAAAAGTTTTTGACCCTGGGACTGCTCCGCAAGCTTGGGAATATTGGTTTTGATAGCTTAAACCCAATTGTCGGAGTGGTTACTTCGATACCTAAAAGCGATGAAGATCTGACCATCTTTGATAAGTGCAATGTAATAATTGCCAGCATGGGGGCTTTGAATGAAGATATTCATTTTCAGTCATCCAAGAAAATTGCTTCTAAAGTTGATGCGCTCATTATCGATGAGGCCCACCATATCGCAGCTCCCACCTGGACAGCCTTTAAGGAGTTTTTTCAGGAAAAGAAAGTGCTGCAGTTTACCGCAACACCTTACAGGCGTGATGGAAAGCTTGTTGATGGTAAGGTCTTATATGAATATGCGCTACAACAGGCCCAGGTAGATGGGTATTTTAAGAAGATAAATTTCTATCCTGTTCATCAGATTGATGATCTCTTATCAGATTCTGATATTGCAAATGAAGCGGTCCAAATCCTGAAACAGGATCTGACTGCAGAATTAGATCATATTTTAATGGCAAGATGTGCCGATACAACACGCGCGGGAAAAGTGGTTGAGATTTACAGGCAGCTTGCTCCGGAATTAAACCCAGTGCTGGTACACTCTGTTGAAAAGGGGAGCGAGGCATCATTGAGAAAGATCTTTTCAAGGGAAAGCAGGATTGTGGTTTGCGTGAATATGTTGGGAGAGGGATTTGATCTTCCGCAGTTGAAAATTGCTGCGGTTCACGATATCCATAAAAGTTTGGCTATTCTTTTACAGTTCACCGGTAGGTTTACCAGGACTTCGGCAAGTAAGATAGGAGAGGCCAGTATAGTTGCAAATATAGCACGGGCTGAAGTATCGCTTGCCCTGGAAAGATTGTACAGTGAGGATGCTGATTGGAATATTTTGCTGAGTGAAATGAGCTCTCAGGCGGCACGTTCCCATGCTGAACTGATGAAGTTTCTAAATGAATCTAAGCAGTTGGAAGGAGGACAGGATGGTGTGGATGCCCAAGAAATATCTCATCATTTGTTGAAGCCAACCTTCAATACCATGATTTACGAATGTGAAAAATTCGAACCAAAAAGATTTCATGAAGGGGTACCCGATAATATGTCGGTACAACGCGTCTGGTTGAATGATGAATCCAAGACGATATATTTCGTGACCAGGGTAGATTTTCCATTAAAATGGACCCGGTCTAAAACGATTAGGGATACAGAGTGGCACTTGTTTGTTATCCATTATGATCAGGAACGCAAACTAATATATTTTTCTTCAACGGAGAAAACGAATTTCTACGATAAGATGGTTTCGGCGGTTGGTGCGACAAGACAGATTAGGGAGGAACAGATATTTCGGACCTTGGGCAGGATAAATCGGTTGATCTTTCAGAATATCGGCGTGAAAAAAAATGGGCGGAGGAATCTTCGTTTTGCCATGTACGTGGGAGGGGATGTTGTTCAGGCTTTGGCACTGACTGAGAAAACCGGATCAAGCAAGTCCAACCTGAGTGGTACCGGTTGGGAAAATGGAGCTCCTGTCACTATTGGGTGCTCTGCGAAAGGTAGGGTATGGGCAAGGGATCCTGGCAGTATTCCAGAATTGATCCAATGGTGTGAAAACGTAGGGGATAAGCTGCTGGATGAGAGTATAGATCCAAGTAAAATTATAGATAATGTATTAATACCGGAGGAAGTCGAAATTTTACCGGCAATAAGGACACTTTCGATTGACTGGCCGATGGAACTGTTGAGAAAATCGCAGGAAAGAGTCAATATTTATGATAGCCATGGTAAAGATTTTACCTTATCATTGATCGATATAGATGTTGCAGCAATGCGGAAATCTGTTAATGAAATTGTGTTCACTTTAAGTTATAATCAGGAATCTGTTTGGGCAACATTTGTGTTGACTGTAGGTGGGAAAGATGGTTTTTTGGTTGGCGAACAAGGTGGGGACAAGCTTAAGATAAAGATGGGAAGGAAGGATCTTTTCCTATCCGAATATTTTTCGAACTATCCGCCGTTGATCCGTTATATTGATCTTTCTGAACTTGATGGAAACCTCTTGATCAAACCTCAGAATCCCCGTGAATTTGAGCTGCCGGAGCAAATTTTTGAGCCTTGGGATTGGAGAGGGGTCGATATATCGAAAGAGTCGTTATGGAAAGAAGGAAATATCAGAAATGACTCCATTCAGTGGAGAGTTTCGCAGGCTTACATCGCTGCAGGATATGAGATCGTGTTTGATGACGATGCTGCAGGTGAATCAGCTGATTTGGTCTGCCTCCGTGAAGAGGCAGATTTTATAAGGCTGGCGCTGGTCCATTGCAAGTTCACTAAAGGGAAGGAACCTGGTGAGCGCGTGAATGATGTTGTTGAGGTCTGTTCGCAGGCCATACGGTCAACTAAATGGAAGTGGAAATTTAAGGATCTATGTACGCATATATTGGGACGGGAAACCAGGTTAGCTTCTGCGATAAGACAGAGTAGGTTTTTGACCGGTAATGCAAATTTGGTAAATAGGGTTAGTCAGGTAAGTAGGTTCAAAGAAATTAAGCTAGAAATAATTATTGTCCAGCCTGGAATTTCTAAGGCCAATATTTCCCCAGACCAAAAGATAGTACTTGCAGCATCCCATAGCTTTTTGCAGGAAACTGTTGGTATAGAGTTACAGATTATATGTAGTGATTAACATGATTTTCATGCTGATCGGACAGTTGGAACTAAGGGGAAACGATCTTAGGTATTCAGAAAAATTCTACAGATAAGAATCCGCGATTGAGGGAAATACCATAGGCCTGATGAATACTTTAGATCAATACGATAGACAAACGAAAGGAACTTAGGGGAAAGGGAGCGCAGCTGACAACTGCCGAAAAGTTATATCTGAGTGCTTTTCATGCAGACGGAAGTGAATATCTGTTGCCTGAAAAAAATATCAGAGATACCCGCAAGTTCCTTTGAATGAAAGCGGGAAAATGCATTATTTTTGAGAATGGATTTAACAGCTCTTATCAGGATTTCGCGTGAAAATATAGAAGAATATACTCCGCTGCTCAGAGAAGTCGAAATAAATGCCGAAGAAAACTTTTCTGATATGGAACTGGGAGCCGGACTTGTAAATGAAGTAGTGGAACTGTTCCATAATGCATTCGGGAAAGATCCTGGTCGTTTTGTAAGAGAAGTTTTTTTGGAAGGAGCAGCGCTGATCAAACTTACTGGCGATCACCAGCATTATATTTATCAGCAGTTTGAAGAATTAAAAAAGGCTGCTCCTGACAGAAATTTTCAAATTAGGTTGGTCAATCTATATCGGAGCACGGTTTCGGATATGTATGATCCCTATTTGTCGATTATCGTGGGCTGTCTACAGTTTATAGAAGGGATATTTACATCCATCAACCAGGCCAATTTGAGCGGGTCCGAACACAATAAACTGGAGTTTATTCAGTCCAGAATGAAAAATTCCAAGCTGTTTGAGGGGTATTTTTCCATTATTAGAAATGCTGTGTCGCATGCTGGTACCCATGGAATAAGTTACGCTGAAGGTCACATCGTTTTTCGTAACATCAAGCGTTCCTCAAACCCATTTGTTTCGGCAACAGCGAAAATCAGCAACCATGAGTTACTGGCTGAAATACAAGCTATGATCAACTTTACCACCGCGATCGATGTGGCCAGAAATGTCTTCGGGCTGGATATAGGCAATATGATTGTAGCAGATAAGAAAATCGCTTCGCATTTTGCCAATCATCTTGCGGATAGAGAAGCTTTTGAGTTATGGCGGGCGAGGTGTGATCAGTATCATGAAAAAATATGGGTTGATGGGGCATTAAGCGAGGAGGAAAAGATCGACAAAATTGCAAAGTTGTTCACTGCGGCCTGCACAGATAATGGACTTGAGGCAATCAGCGTGACATTAAAAAAAGATCCCAAGATTCTGGTAATAAATATTCCGTATCAAGAAATTGATCATTCCGATGAAAATCTTGTCGTTGCCCGGATAGTGAAGATGATTAAATACTGCATTATTGCTGAGCCGGTATTTTGTTTTAGATATTCGTCTTTTCTTGTACAAGAAGAGGAAAAAGAGGGAAAGGATTCTTTACAGGTTTGGCTGCAAGGCAACGATCTGAAGGAATATTGGATAAGGAACGCAGATATTCATGACCTTATCGTAGACGGTAAAATCTATAAAAATAAAGAATACCTGAATGTCACAGTGGACTTTCAAACGCTGGAAGAACTTGAGATGAAATCATTGGTGAATAAGAACAGAAGAAGGAAGCCACGTGTATGATAAGTGATAAAGAAGAATTATAAATACTTTATTTTCCTGACCGGTATAATACAATCTTAATTATTTATTCCCGATATCACTATTTATATGAAGCTACCCTATACAGAACATTTGCCGGTGAATCTACTCGCTGCGTGTTTCAACAATACCTCGGCCAGTTATAAATTTTACTGGTTTCTGTCAATATTAAGCCGCGCCGAAAATGGAGAAACTGAGCTGTCAAAAAATGCTCTTTTTGCAGACATGGTCGCACAGAGCTGGTTTACAATTAATTACTTTAAGGTGTCCTTTGGGAGACAGGATAAGCTGCAGCAGGCTTCTGCGAAGATCAAGGAACTGGAAGATCTTAGCATTGATGCTGGTAGAGCGTATATTTTTCAAAAGCTTTGTGCCAGCGAGAATAAGCAGACTATTAAAGAACTGAGGTATTTCAATGCTGAAGTCCCCCATCGATTTTTGAGCCCATGGTTCAATGCCAATGACTTGAAAACAGCTTATCTGAAATCGCAGTGTTTCACCAATAACTGTTTATATGCGCTGCATCAGGATTATATAATTGTAAACCCTTTGTGGAAAGACTATCTTCAGCAGCATGCCGGTATATTAAAGTCATTTTGCTATTGGCATTTGAGTATATATTTACAGGCTAGAAATCCCAGTGTTCCGGATATCCCTGGAAAACTGATCAAATCGCCCAGGAGAAAAAGTCTTTTAGCGCAGCGAAAAAAATTCTGGGATATTGTGATAGGGGAAATGGGAGCTGTAGATTGTATCTATACAGGTAAAAAACTTGGGGTAGGAAATTATGCGGTAGAGCATTTTCTGCCATATGCATTCGTATCACACGACCTGATCTGGAACCTGATACCCGCATGTCCTTCGTTTAATAGTTCGAAAAGTAATAAGCTTCCATCATTGGAAAGATATTTTGATCCTTATTTTACCTTACACCAAAATGCAATAGAGATCATTCAGGCAAAAGCCCGGGTAACAAATTTCTTCAGGATTACCTTACGATTCTGCCAGACCTTGGACCTGATTATTTTAATGCGCAAAGTATGTTGGAGCGGATGCAGCCAATGGTCACTATTGCATCTAACAATGGATTTGAGTTCGTCAAGCTGTGAATGTAATTCTCCCATATTTCCAGCGATGATGGCTCTGGTGCTGAGCCAGTCAGAGAAGTCCTGGTCGAAGATATTTCCTTCCATGAGCGATAGTTTGGAATAATAAGGTAGCCTGGATTGTTATGGATATTTAAAGCGGAAATGAATTGGGTTTGATGAAAATGTTTTAAAAGATCCTGTTTGCATAAGTTGCATTTTACCATTTTTAAAAACTATACAATTATCGTCATTTGGATGCAGGAGACCTGTAATGCTGTATATTGTAGCTAAATCAATTTCCTAAAGCGTTTATGGAGAACCATCGCAGAGCCGATGAATATTATTATGATGAGTATGACAGGCGGACGATAGCGGATCTGAAGGAAAAAGAGCAGGCTTTGATCGGGGCCAGAAAATTGTATGTGAAGGCAGTGGAGGAGGATGAGAAAGACTTGGTGGCAAAATATGTTGCGCTCAACAGACGGTTTATAGATGCCGGGGTAGAGTGGGCAAGGTCGAGGGAAATGGAGGTGAAGAATAGGATGGCTGCTGATGAGAGAAAGGATGGGATGGTGAAAAGGGCAAAGGTGCCTGAAAACATCAGGTGCGGCACATGTGGGGAAGAGATGTTTGTAGAGCTGTCGGATTTTATCGATGAATCTTATGACCTTGTTTTCTTTTTTGCCTGTCCGGCGCATCATGCACCCAGAAGAGCTGTTTATGCAAATAGGAGGGAATATGTATTGCCAGAGAGCAGGTGCGGTCATTGTAAGGGTAGGGTGTCTTCCAAAAAGAAAAAGAGCAGAAATAAAATAATCTTTACTGATACCTGTTTAGCCTGTGGTAAGGTTGATAAAAGGGAGCTAGTTATAGGGAAAAGGAAAGTCCTGCCGATTGAGGACGCTGAAAGACAGAAGTATTGTATAGATTTTATTGGACGGCGGTCATTTACCGAGGATCTTCAGGCATTGGTGAATATCAAGCTGATGGCGGATGCGGAAATGCCGGGCTGGAAAGAGGGGGATTTGGGAGAAGAACGTGTGGTGAGGCCTGAGATGCTTAATGTGGCTGCATTGGAACAGCGGCTGACTGGGGAACTGGAGAAGAGTGGTTTTGTCAAGTTGCAGTTTGAAAAACCAAAGACCGGCAGATTTTTGACGATGGGATTTTCCGTGCAGGACAGCGGCAACCATGATGCTGATCAGAGTATAAAAAAGATAAAACAGCTGATTAGTGGGAGTTTGCTTTTGACCAATTGGCGTTTGATGTCCGGACTTGAATGTACCTTGGGCTATCTTACCGGGCAGCTTAAAGGCTATTCGAATGGAGAAGACCTCAATAAGTTAGCGCAGGAATTATCGGCGAAAAAAAGAGGATTATGATGAATTATGTTGCTGATTAGTTTTAGTTAATATAGAGGGGACTGTACTATGTTCAAAATTGATAACTTAATATTTTAACCATGATTAAAATACATCCTGAAAGAAGAAATATAACTCCGAAAAGGGCAGTAAGGATCCTGAAAAAATATGGGGAAAAGATAAGTCTGAAAGAAGCGATGTTGATGCTGGACCTGATGTATAACCTTGCGATATTGGCTGCTAATCAGGTGCTCAGTGATGATCGGATGACGGACCTCTGGACGGATGTCAAACAGAATGCGCTTGAAGAGCAATATCAGGAGAAGAAAAGAAGAATGGGGAAGGATAGAATTTAGTCCGAAGAATTTTGGCTTTTTTAGGCCTGCATGGATTCAATTATTTTAAGCATCCCGTTATGTTTTTCGTTATGTTATTGCCGACTTCAGTGGGAACTAGATAGCGGATTCAGCTCTTCCAGATAGTGCCAATACTTCAATTTTATCAACCAGCTATTATTTTTGAAGGGTAAATCCTTGCCTCAAAAAAATAAAAGGAATTGCTGAGAGAAGAAATAATGATCTGAAGACCAATGCATATGCTTTTGACAAATACCAAGAGACCTGACAGAAAAGAGCCGACCAGAAAGCATCAATATATTCACCAAAACAGACTTGTAAACTGTTATCCAGGATTCCCGGATTAAGATGAGATTTAGGTTTAGCGCAATGCCGGAATTGAGATAATTAAATTTGTATATTGGCAAAAATTATCGCTTAGTATGAACATAAAATACCTGAAAGCAGGCTCTGGTGATTCAATTCTTATTCAGGATGGAACATATAATATTCTCATTGACGGTGGAAATGACTTCACTTATATACGTGATGAGGTCACCAAAATCTTCAATGCAGGCCAGAAGTTAGATTTAGTAATCGTTACCCATCATGATGATGATCATATTTCAGGTATCATAGCACTGGTGCGCGCCGCAATTGATGGTGATTTTGGGCATGAGTTTATAAAAGAAATTCTATTGAATTCACCTAAAAAGATCAAAGGCCTTATTCCTTCAACAGACCAAAATATGCTATCCTACAGGCAGGCTCGGGATTTGGAAAACCTTTTGGTCGGTTACACGGCAAAGTGGGACATTGCCACAGCTGAAACTCCAGCATGCACATTTGGGGAAATGACCCTTAGATTTTTATCACCAGTTAAAGAAGTTTTAGAAACATACAGCTCGGCTGAAGGCGCATATCTAACCAGTGATTACAGGTGCGACTGGGATTCTTCGATGGCAGCCCTAGATAAGTACTTAGATGACGAAAGCCAAGATGATTCGGCGTCGAATAAAACGAGTATCGTTATACTGGCCGAGACACCAGGAAAGAAAGTTTTGCTGACTGGAGATTGTGTTCCTGAACGTATGGACAAAATACTTTCAAAACTTCAGGAAGAAAATCCAGGAAATCCGGTTTACTTCGACTACGTTAAGCTACCTCACCATGGCAGTTATCGGAGCCTTTCAGAGGCGATGCTATCAAAAATGGATTGCTCGAAATTTATAATAAGTACCAATAGCAAAAAGCACTTTCTTCCAAATAAACGGGCGATTCTTAAGGTAGCAAAGTTTATACCTCAACAGAAAGAAGAGATACAGTTTCTATTTAATTATGCCGAACCAATAGAGAAATTGAATATTAAGTCAGATGAGTTGCGCAAGTATAAAATTAAGTTGAAGCAAAATAACGAGATATATGGCTACGGTACTTGACAATTTACGAGGTTGCGGGATCAAGATCTGTACAGTCGTTGCCGGAGTAAAAGTTTGTGGATCTGGAATTCTATACCTTACTTCCAATCTGGAAAGCTATAATTACGTTCTCACAGCAAAACACATTTTTCAGGAAGATAGCAAAACACCTTACAGTGAAGCGAAGTTAGGCCACATAGAGGTTCTGTATAGCGATAAGAAAGGTTTCCAACGGCTGGAATGGATTAAAAATAAGCAGATCAAGGAAAAGTTGTTGCTTTTTGACCAAGATCTTGTGATTCTCAAAGTAAATAAAAATCCAAAGGTTACTTTTCGGCAAATACTGGTTTCTGATGAATTGCGAGACTCTGACGTAGATTTTTTTGCCTGGGGTATTTTTGCTGCTAACGAAGACGAACTCCAAAGGTTCGACTTTCAGCGAAACGACAGTTTAGCAAAAAGGTACAGGCTGCATGGTCCGGTAGAATATTCATGGTTAAAAGGATTATCTGGTGCAGGGCTTTTTTCTCAGTCAAGAAGCACGCTATTTGGTGTGATCACTAGATATCCAAACACGGAATTTCAGAATGCGACAGTCGACTTGGTCGATATTTCCTTCGCTGAGATCAATGTGAGGTTGAAAGATTCAGGACTTGTTGAACTGACCACGGAATCCTCGCATTTCAAGAGGGAAATAAAATCCGAGGTGGTTGACATCCATCAGGCATTTATCAATGACACCTGCGTTGATCTGGAGCTTGCCCGCAAACGGTTAAGTACTGATATTGGTGATGACTGGTTTCATGATCCGCTTAAGTACATCGATTTGTTGAATCAGGATTATCTTTTTGCGCAGTTTGAAGAATATTTTAACAACAAAGAATATCAGGCTAGTCAAGCGGAAACATTTTATGTTCCCAAAAAGAAATTTACATTAAGGTTGGCATTGATATCACCGTTTATAGACCGGATTATGTATATGGCTTGCGTCGGCACACTTGCACCAAAACTTGACAATGCGCAGATTGCGAACGTGTTTTCCGCAAGGTACAATTTTTATGATCCAGGTAACCTGATCTTAAATGGTGTCGAACAATGGAGAAAGCTCCAATACCATTTACACGAAGTAGCCGAACAAAAAGATCAGGATGAAAAATACCTTTATAACTGTGTCATTGAAATCGACTTATTGAATTTTTTTGATAACATTAGCAAGGACCTCTTGCACAGTAAGATACTTCGTATTTGTGAGACAGACAATGAGCTAAAGGCGGCAGAGATGCTCAAAATGATTTTGAGTAAGGTAACAGACAAAAAAGTTGGCTTACCACAAAATAGTGATGCTTCTGCATTGTTGGCCTCATTTTATCTCAATCAGGTAGACATTTTTATGCAGCATCACGCTCCAGAATACTATCGCTTTATGGACGATATCAAAATATTCTGCAAAGATAAGTATGAGGCGAGAAAGATATTGCAGACCTTTGAATTCGAACTGAGGAGATGTTACCTATCGGTTAACTCACAAAAGACGGAAATCTTTACCTTCAATGATAAGCCTGGTAAGGTAGTCTTACAACCTGGTGAAAAGCGCAGGGGTGATTTCAAAGGAGCGTTCGATCTCACGGCAGCTAAAATAGCAAAATATCGTAGGTCAAATAATGCACAATACAAGAATGAAGCATTTCATTCCTCAATAGAACTTTTAACTAACAACCTTCACGTACACAGCGATCAACGAGACGACGCAGCAAAAAAGATGAATTTCGCGTTGAACACAATCGCGATGTTAGCCTATAGGGGGTTGGAAGAAAGTAGCTTCAATAATATTGTAATAAGTGCAATTGAGAAGGCCTGTGCCGAGCTTGTCGACAGGCCGTGGATTACCACGGAACTATGTAAAGTTTTGAGTCTCATGCCGACAGAGATCGTCGAAGAACACATACTCAGACATCTTTTGCCAATCGTTTTGGATGAGAAATATAACACTTATGCTTTCCAGGTATATCAGATATGGATGCTTCTGGCAAAGCATAAAATTAATATCCCTAAACTGAAAACTTACGCTGTAAGATGTATTGAAAAGAATGATGATACCAACAAAGCAGTAATTGCTGCAATGGTGATATACATGTGTTCGGTCGATATGGAGTATCGTCGGGTAATCTTGCGGAAATACGAAGAGGGATTTACCCATGGTTACTTTCAGAACCGAATAGCACTCGTTGCATTACGTTCATTTAGACCTGAGATCGTGCTTGGTAAAACCGATCCTAGTCTTGCTAAATCACATGAATTCAGCCACAAAAAGAAAGATCGAGATCTTGTTTTTGTCAGGGGATTCGATGAATTTGATAATGCAAACGGAGAAACCAGTGAACAACTATATTCGCTTTAAATGATTAGACTAGCAGTACTTTACATAGAAAACAAGTGGTATTCGAGAAATATAGATACCACCGATGATTACTACGAAAACCATAAGTTTGGAAGTGATGATCTGATACTAACCTTTCAGAGCTCGGAACTAATACGGCATTTAAAAACATTTAAGCAGTTCAGGAAATGGCCAGAAATTGTCGACCTAGAGGGGTTTGATAAGCAAATGACTCAAGAAGGGAAAGATCTGCGGGAATATAAAAAATGGACAATGTTAGAGGCATTGAAATATCACAACATATTGGACCCTGACTTTAAACTTAGTTTATCCACAATCCGAGAATTTTTGGGAGGCATGGGCATATTGTATTTATATATGCTTAATCAAAAACCTGAAGAAATAAACCGTTTCAACGACTTGGAAGCCCAAATCAACAATGTAATTTATAGACGCCAACTACGTGGCGTACCTATAAATTTGAATTTGGCTGGAAACCTTTGTGCTGATTTAGAAAAAGAAATCTATAGAATAAAGAATATTTTGCAGCTCAAATACCGAATTTTCAATCCCGAGAACGAGCGGTGGCAATCCGAATATTTAAAGAGCAAAGGATACCGCCTGGTAAAGTCCGCACTATTTACTTTTAAAGCCTGGAGAAATAACGACGAAATTTGTAGCTTGATGTACGACATGATCAGGAACCAAAAAGACTTCGATAGCCTTCTTTTTATGCAGTCTCATTGGGGGGGAGGATCCTGCGCTTATCCAAAATATCTAGGTTTTGGCACTATCACTTCCAGGATAATTTTGAGGGAACCTTCTTTTCAGAATTTGAGGAAATCGAACAGGAAAGTTGTTGTGGCTGAAAGGTTTCATAAACTGTTGTATATAGATTACTCGCAGTTCGAAGCAGGGATACTGGCCTCATTGAGTGATGATCCAAAGTTGATAGATCTTTACAATACCGACATCTATGAAGACCTGGCTAACTTTGTTTTCGGAGATCCGAAAAAACGTTCAGATGCAAAGGTAGTGTTCTACCGCTATATGTACGGAGATACAACTCTGGACTTGAAAGCCCAACTGTACTTTAAAAAATTTATAAAACTTCAGGAATTTAAGGAGAAAATCGATAAAGAAATGGCGGACAATTCTCGGGTGGGTACCTCGTTAGGGAATTTCCGTATAAAAGGTGAAGAACAGGTTACCTGGGCGTTAAGTCATGTAATTCAAGCCACTGCTTCTTTGATCTATAAAAACGCACTAATGAGAGTCGCAAATGAACTAGACAGGGCAAAGTTTTTAATTCCTATGCATGACGGAACTGTTTACCAGATTTCAAATTTGTGGTACGATTCTCTAAAACCCAAGATTGAGGGAGTTTATCTGGAAGAATTCGTAAAGGTCTGTCCAAAAATTAAAGCAAAAGTTAATATGAAGGATGTATTCGATTAAATATTTCCGGGCCATTAACGAAATGTTTAGCCTATTATCAAATATTGAGCTGTTTCCCGAAGCCAGTCGAGGTTCTAAATGATCTTATTTCAAGCTATCAAACATATCAGAGATATCAGTTTGACTCTCTGAAACATCTGTTATGGTTGCATACCGCTCGTAATCATCATCATAATCTGATTCGTAATTTTCTTTGCTATCTTCCCATTTTTCATTTAATCTTTGCACCACGTCATCAAAATTTAGCCCGGTTTCGTCGGTAACACCTTTTATCTCAGCGATCAGTTCCTCTAGGTGATGGTCTTCGGCATTTTCTGCTTCAAATTCAACGATATCTTTAATTGAATCAAGAAACTCTTCATCCTTTGATACAAAAGTTTCAAAGCTACCCGCTAAAGAATCTTTCAACCTCAAAAATTCACTAAAATCATAAAGGTTCGATAGGGTATTGGAATAGGCCTTGAGAAGAGTTGTATCTTGGAAATCTAATTGATCTTGGTAATTTAAAAAGATACTGATATAGTAATTTTGATCATCTCCATGGAAGGCCTGTGGAATAATTGCTGCCTGAAATTTCTCAACTATCATTGATTCCAAAACCGGCTTTTTTGTAACCAAACCAGATCCCATTATATCAGATATTTTACTGTAAACAGTGCATTTCTCAGCATACCATTGAAAATTTGTCGTATTTGTGAAAGTAGCTTTTTTGAGTCTGGAAGACTTTAGAGCGTCAAAGTTATTAACGATATTTTCTACAATAATTTCAATCTGGCTATCGGTCAATTTAATCTGTGATTTTCGTCCCTTTTTATTAAGCGGAGATGTTTCTCTAAGCGTAAAAAGATCAAAGAATTGGTTTATAAAAATAGCACTACCAAATATGTCAGTCAAATAATCCGGCATTTCGTAAAAATAGTTAACTAGGAAATCTTGAACCGAGGGATTCAAATAATTAACTATCAGTGTACCAATAGAATCCCTTTCGGTCTTAATAAAAGTATTCTCTAATTCCCTTACTGCTTTATTATAATCGATTTCTGAATAGGTAATACCATATTTAACAGCATGTTTATCTGCGAAGACTTTTGTCTGATGTTTTAAGTTATTGAAATGAATCGGGGCACCCAGGGTCATCAGATTTGCCAAAATAATCTGGGAGAAATTTGTAATCTGGTTTTCATATACATGTTTCCAAATGCTCTCAGGGTAGTCCAGGAATGCAAGGAATCTTTCAATGAACTTATTTACAGGTATAGTTTTTAATACACTTGGTGTAAAAATGGTCTGAATTATCCTTGGACTGTAATTAGGATGAGATATTATTTTATTATAGCTTTTACCATTCAGCATTTCCTGAATGTAATCCTCGCCAACATTGGCAAAAAAGAGGTGATTATAAAGAATCTTCGCTCTTACTACCTTGGTATACTGAGCAAGATCAATCACACATTTTGCAATATCTATCGCATCATTTTCAAACATATCGTAGCGCAACTTAGCTTGAGCAAGGATATATTCTCTTGTAGTCATAATCAATATCTTGTTTTCAGATTTTTTGATTTTTTCTATGAATCTGATTATACGCTGGTCCTCATTGTTTTTTAATTTCTTGTCCAGGAAAGTTTTACCTAAAAAGTCGTCAAACAAAAACACCTGTTTTGCCTCCTCTCGAAATAAAGCATATGCATCGTCAATGGACTCAGAAAGAAAAACGAATTCTTCATAACCATTCGCAAGATACTCGTATGAAAGTATTCGCGCGAGTGTAGTTTTCCCAATCCCAGGAGCGCCAGAAATGATGACATAGTTGAAGTGGTCAATCAGATCTTTAGCAGTAGTGTGGCTACTATTATTTACATACAATTTGACAGTTTCTTTAACATGGTCTTCTTCAAAGCTGGATTGATTGAAAATTCGGCTATGTAAAATGCGCTCCAGGATATTCACGCTTGAGAGCCATAATTTGAAATGTTGCTTTTCTATCTGCGGAAATTTACCCAACAAATTGTTAAGATCATCTTTACCATAGATATCTGATGGTGTTTTTAGGAATGGCTTTAATAGATCAAAAATTTCTTTTTTATTTTTCGGCGTCAGTGAGGCCGAGGTACTGAGTACATAGCGTCTGGGTTTTAATTTTACCAGCTTAGGCAGCTCGTCTCTGAGCTTACTATATAGGCTTTTATAATCCTTAAATCGCTTACATTGGATTATCATCTCACCCGACTTTGGGTAACAGTGCCTGAAGTCGATCCCGCCATCTCTACCATTGCTAAATGATTCAAGGTGAATTTTAAGCTCTTGTTGAAGAAGATCTCTAGTTAGTTCTTCAAATTCTGCAGGTGATAGATTTAAAAAAGAATATTCCGGCATTTTTGCTCTGTTACAATATAAAAAGCTAATTTAATTAAAACTTGATTGTTTGCTGCTTAATAAATGTTTTTGCATCATAATTTATGCTGATGAAACGGAGCGTCGTAGGCGGGAGCGGAGATGCGGCTATTTTAGTAGGCTTAACGTCAAAGAAGCAAAAAACAAAGGCCCTGCTCATTTTTACCAATTCTAAGAGAGCCTTGAAAATATCAAAAAAGAGATCCGTAACAGATAGTAAGTGGGTTTAGTATTATTGGATTAACATCTCCCAGAGATCTGATCAAAACCAATTTGAGAACCGTTAATTTATAAAGTTTTAGCGAGAAATTTTGGTTTTTTAAAAGGGAATTTTTATCATTGTATTAGGTTGGAATAGTCATGAAATAGCTGTTGCGTAATTGTATCCTTTTCTTTTTAATTTATTGATTTATAGGTAGTTCTACTTTCTGTATCGGCAAGTAGATGCTAAAATAACCACAATTTTCTAGAACTAACAATAAGTTAAATCGCTAATTATAAGTTAATTAGCGATTTTTTTGTATCTTTATTTTCGTTATTTGTGGCTCGTTTTGGTTGTTTTGTTTCTTTTTACTAAAATTTCTATTCGTATCTGTGATATGTGTTTAATGTGAAAAATTACTTGACAAAATGATACAAAAAAATACAAACTAATTCATATTACACAAAATTAGTTGAAATTATGTCGGGTAATAGTTTAATAAAATAGCACATTAGATTCCACTCTACAATGACATAGGGAGATTTACCCAAGCGTATATTTTAGTTCCTCACACCATTATAAATTCTTATTTTAGTTAAAAGATTATTTGGCTTATACATAAAAAATGGAGTTACCATTAAAGATTACTTTAATAAAGCCTACTCCTGGAGTAGATTTCGCTTTGCAGAAAGGTTCAGGCAATATCTACGAATCTGTTCAGAAACAAAATGTGTCTTCTGGTGATATCAGTTTTAGCTTTTCTTTAATTGCGAAAGGAACACGTGGTGTTGATGCATTCCCACGCCTTTCAGGGGCGTTTGTTCAGGGACCGGCAAATGGAAAATTTATCTATATAGGCATTGGCACTTATGCAGGACAAACGAATACCTCATGGAGCAGACGTTTGAAAATACCATTAACTGGTATCAGTTGGGAAATGCTCGATCAGTTAACGAGCGATACTAAATCTGTACTGTATACTCAAGTTCCCGGTACTGGTAAAGATGGAGGGCCTAATTGTGCTACGGTAAAACCTTTTGATGGCTGGGCAGTTGGCTAGTTCTTGAATTGTTAAACCAAATGGGCCGATACAGGCCTGATATTGTTTCTGCCCCAATATAGGATAACCAAATAGGTTGTATGCAGATAGATACGCTGAGCTGAATATCACAAAGCAAATAATTTTTACCTTGCAATGCTGTAACACAAACTGATAAACTTTTTGATCTGATTAAAGCACCATGTAAAGTCCAAATCCTGCAATACTGCCCATGATTAAAATTGTAAGGAACATTACTATCAGCAATTTTTCGAATGAATCTAAACTTTCCATATCATGTTAACCATTTATAACATAAAAAGTTTTAATTGCCAATCCGTTGCGTTTTTTGGGTGGTTGACAAAATTGTCTGTAAACTGCTTAATGATACTGCTATCACTGTCTGCAGTATCATTTATTCCCTGTAGATCAGCCTTGCTGCCTCGATTTTACCTCAGCATTCAAAGCATTTAGCCGCAAATAGACCGGAAGGAAAATAGCAACCATCGTGCATACCGGAATAAACAGTGCTGTATTGTTTTTTTTGTAGTAAAAATATACCGCCGCGCTCAGAATTATTGGCCACAGGATACACGCTCCAATAAGTAATCCTTTAAAGAGATCACGCTGTTTTATCAGTTTTTTAAGTGCTGTCTGCTCCGTTGTCATAAAGTTTTGTTTGATTGTGTTAATTTAGCTTATTTATAATCGACAATAATATCCAATCCTGAAAACAGGATACCTATCAGGCAATATTTAAAGAAAGCTGCAAGTATATAAAAAATCTCAATATTGTGATATATTTATATTCGAATTTCTGTTCACAGCTGTAGCATTTTAGATTCAGTCCGAGAGACGCCATAAAAATTGCAAAAATAAGAATCCAGAGACCTGGCCCTACAAAAACGCTGTTGGCCTTTATCGGGGCCACTATCCAGGTTAAAACTGTGGATAAAGAAACCGCCTAAAACCTGATTTTTTAACTTTCATCATTCATCCCGGCTTTAATTTTTATCCTTTATTTACTGTCGATTTTAATACCAGCGTGCCCAGTAAGCCGGCCGTAACTGAGGCAATCAGAATACCATATTTAGCCTGATCTGCCAAATGAGGATCCGGAAAGGCAAGTCCGCTGATAAAGAGCGACATGGTGAAACCAATACCGGCCAGCAAGGAAATACCCGTCATTTGCCTCCATGTGGCACCTTCCGGCAAACCGGCAAAACCCAGCTTTACCATCATATAACAGAAAAGCATGATCCCTGTAAACTTACCCACAACGAGGCCAACAATTACACCTGCCGATACTGGATTAACTATGGCAGAAAAGAAATCGGCGCCGATCATAATCCCTGAATTGGCCAGTGCAAAAAGGGGCATGATCAAAAAAGCAACGTAAGGATGAAGCGCATGTTCAATTTTTTGAAGCGGTGTTTCTGCTGCGGTGCTCAGATCTTTTACCTGGCGGATGGTTCGATGCTGGCCAGGTGTGGTGAGCGAACTGTTATTTGGAATCTCCCTGTCAAAATCATCACTCAAACGGCGGAGCGCACTGGAATAAACATGTTCATCGATCCTGGTCCTGGCCGGAATGGTGAATGCAACCAATACCCCGGCAAGGGTAGCATGTACCCCCGAAAGCAGAAAACCGATCCAAACAACTATACCAACAATTAAATAAAATGCACTGTTGCGTATCCCCATAGCATTTCCGATAACGAGTAGCAACAAAAACAAACCTGCAATGCCCAGGGCAATAAAATTAACAGAACCGGTATAAAAAAAAGCAATCACCAGTACCGCACCCAAATCATCGGCAACGGCAAGTGCCGAAAGAAAGACTTTAATCGAAGCAGGGATATGCTTGCCTGCCATGGAAAGAAGAGCTAAAGCAAAGGCAATATCAGTAGCCATCGGAATGCCCCACCCATGCTGTGCATTACTACCCAAATTAAACAATACATAAATCCCCGCCGGAACAAGCATACCGCCCAGTGCCGCTGTCATTGGCAGTATGGCCTTTGAAAAGGTAGAGAGTTCGCCTTCCATAAATTCACGCTTGAGTTCAAGTCCGATTACAAAGAAAAAAAGCGCCATCAAACCATCATTGATCCAGATGTGTAAAGGTTTATCCAGCACATGTTGTCCCAGACCAACCTTAAAATGCGTTTCCCACAAGTGGTGATACGATTCGCCAAAAGCCGAGTTCGCCCATATTATTGCAACAACCACACTGATCAGCAGTACAATACCGCTGGTATACTCCAGGTGTACGAAACGACTAACCGGTGCAATAATTTTTTCGATGGGGGTTTTGGGTAGATTTTTAATCATGGTCTCCTTTTCTGGCAAATTAGGATTTTAGCGATAAAAATACCATAAATGTTCTTTTTCTAACGAAATCAAGTACGTTAATCTGCAATGTTATTTTCTATCCTTAAATATCATCTGTACCAAACAGCCTGACAATAAAGCCTTTTGACAAGCATCAGCAATATTTTAGTGCCGACTGGTTAGCTTATTAACTATAATTTGCGAAAAAGGTTTTTAACTCAAACAGCATTAGCTTTCGCAATCGGTTAAAGAAGTTGGCGAAATACCAAAATTAACCTTACACTAACAGTATGATTTGCAATAGCATAGCAAATTGTTGCTTCTTTTTATTTAAATTAATTCTAAATAGTATTGTCAAACTGAATTTTGGCCACTATATTTGCACAAATTTTTAGGGTAACAATCTAAAAGTATCCACCGGAAACCAAACTGAATTATGATAAGTACAGCCTGTTTAATGTTGCTTCTTGCTTTTGAAATTTTGTATCTGACCTCTAAGCAGTATAAGCAAGCCAGTTCTCTTGTTTTTGTGAAGACAATTGTAGCCAAACCCAGGCAATTCCGCTTAGCTGCTGCAATTTTATTCAGTATTGGCAGTGCATTAATCATATCAGGTATGGGCTGGGTAAGTGGCAGTGTAGCTGTAGTTGTCGCCGTAATGGCAACAGGCAGTTTAGTAGTTGTGCTCCAACCTTTCCGATATATCGGTGTAATAGGTCTTTCGGCGCTGTATGCCGCAGTTTTGTTATTAGAAATCTTTATTTAATTATTTATGCCTGCAAACAAGAAACACCTCACCAAATCTCCATGGCTTAGGCTCGCAAAGATCCTCACCGGAACCATTGGTGGCTACCTGGTTATGTTTACCTTCCATTTATTGCTATGCAAAGCTTTTCCGAAAGAAAATGTGGTAGCTACTTCTTTCATTACCGGTTATATATTATGGGCAACCTTATTGCTCGTTGCTTTTTTAGGAAAGCAGGTATGGAAAGTGGCCGGTATTTACCTGGCATTAACGCTCATTTTTTCAGGTGCCTATTTAATCGTATAAAATGGATAACAGAAAATACAATATATATTTCCATACACATACCATTAGCGGCATAATCATTTGTGCAGTGCTTTACGTCATTTTCTTTGCCGGCTCATTTTCTTTCTTTAAGGAAGAGATCAGTGCCTGGCAAAAAAATACATCTTATACCCAGAGCCGGAAAACGGTAACCAGAGATTTCGATCATATTATCGATTCACTCGCTCAAAAAAATAAGCTGCTGGGCCGCGATTTCGATTTTTTCCTGCAGAGACACGATATGGGCGCTTACGTTAGCATGAGCGCTTCAAATGATACAACCTTAAAAAAGAAACCCAAAGCCAGGCCTGCGGCTGCTCCAAAAAAACGTGGCGGACGCGGAAGAGGAGGCGATGAGGATTCCATGTATTTTAATTATGATTTTGCCCAACAAAAATCAGGTAATTATGCCGATGCGTACGACATGGGAGAATTTCTCTATCGTTTACATTTTCTGGCACAGTTAAATGTTGTGCCAATACACCTTGGCGCGCCTTTTGGTTACCTGTTAGCCGGTGTGGTCTCATTTCTTTTCCTGTTTGCACTCATAACAGGTTTAATGTTGCATTGGGATAAACTATTTTCAAACTTTTTCACTTTCAGGCCATGGTCTAAATGGAAAACCTTGTGGACAGATTTACACACGGCAATAGGGGTGATAGGCTTTCCTTTTCAGCTTGTATTTGCAGTAACCGGAGTGGTATTAATTGCAAACGTATTTTTAATAGGGCCTTATACCAAATATTTATATAAAGGAAACAGTGCCGCAATATACCAGGACCTGGAGTATAGCGATACCACCAAATTTGTTTACAGCTATAAGCCTTTGCAAACTAAATTCAGCGTTAATGATTTTGTTGCCCGGGCAGAGAAAAAATGGCCCCATAGCAGGATTGCTTCGTTACAAATCAAAAACTATGGCGATTCGAACATGCATGTTATCCTCACGGCCAAACCCCATGCGCAAGAGCGTTTTTCGGGTACCGGAAAAATCCTGTATCGGGTAAACGACCAAAAGGTATTAAAAGAAATTTCACCGGTTAAAAGTTCTACCTATGTAGATAAGGTGAGGAGCATGATTTACCACCTTCACTTCGGTGATTTTGGCGGGAAACCACTTCGCTTAATATTTTTTGTATTGGGTATTATGGGTTGTCTGGTAATCATATCAGGTATTTTAATATGGCTGGTAGCCAGGGATAAAAATAACATTCCCAAAAAGAAGCGGGTTTTTAATTTCTGGACTGCCAATATTTTCATGGCTTCATGCCTGAGTATGTTACCGGTTACCGCTTTCACCATGACGGGGTTGCTTTTCATGGAAAAACCTGGCCAGAGCGATATTTTTCACCTGTATTTTTATAGCTGGTTAATACTTGCGGTTTATTTTATCATCAGGAAAGATTTAAAGATAACCAACCAACAAACGCTCATCCTTTCTGCATTATCCTGTATCATATTGCCATTAGCTGATGGGATAAAGCGCAATAACTGGTTCTGGAATACCTTTAACCAGGGCAAATTTGAAATCCTGTTTATTGATTTGCTGTTCCTGATTTTAGGTGTGCTGGCAATAGTTGTACTGGTTAAAATGAAGCAACACGAAAAGTTAAAAACAATAAAAGCTTAACCTCAAAATAAAAGACCAACTGGAATATGAAAAAATAAACAACCGCATTTTAAGTACCCAGAAATAAATAGGCGCAAAGCTGATTTGAGGTAGCAATACCAATAAAAAACCGGATGGCTGCCACCATCCGGCTAATCATTTGCTTTTGCGCAAACAAACTTCTAACGTCAATTAAAAGTAATGCAAATTAAGAAAAATTTGTTGATCGGAATATTTATTATTCTTTGCTCAACGGCTTATGCCCAAACGGGTTCCCTGGGTGGAACCATCGTCGATGAAGCTGGCAAACCCTTGCCCGGAATCGCAGTTAAGATTAAAAACAGCAAGCTTTTTACCCTTTCTGAAAATGACGGGAACTATATCATCGCAAAGGTTCCCGTAGGAAAACATACCATCCTTTTCAGTGGTGTTGGCTTGAAAACATTGGAGAAAACCATATCGGTCCAAAATGGTGAACAAAGTACCCTTGATGCTAAGATCCTTACCGATGCACAGCAAATGGAAACTGTACAGGTTTACGGCAGAACCAAGGCTGAAGAAACCAACAGGCAGGCGTTTAACGTAACCGCTATTGATGCTAAAAAGTTGTACAACAGTACACTCGATATTTCAAGCGCTTTAGACCGTGTTTCGGGGGTAAGGGTTCGCGAATCGGGAGGTGTAGGTTCTAATTTCAACCTGTCGCTAAATGGTTTTTCGGGTAACCGGATAAGGTATTTTATTGATGGAATACCGATGGATAATTTTGGATCTTCTTTTCAGATCAATAACATCCCTGTAAACCTTGCCGATAGAATTGAAGTTTACAAAGGAGTAGTACCCATGTGGCTTGGATCTGATGCTTTAGGCGGTGCCATCAACATTGTTACAGCAGAACGTGCCGGAAGCTACCTGGATGCTTCATATGCTTTTGGTTCATTTAATACCCACAGAACCGTTTTGAATCTTGGTACAACAACCAAAAGTGGGTTTACCATACAGCTAAATGCTTTTCAGAATTATTCAGATAACAACTACAAGGTTAAAGTCGATGCTGCAGATATCAATACCGGAGCCTATGCAGTAGATGCAATGGTAAACCGTTTCCACGATACCTATCACAACGAAACCCTTATTACGAATGTTGGCGTAGTGAATAAATCATACGCCGACAAGCTTTTATTAGGTATTACTCTGGGCCAGAATTATAAGGAAATACAAACAGCCGCAAGAATGGTGGCCGTTTATGGCGGTTTTCATACCAGGGGAAACATCATTATGCCAAGTTTAAAATACCGTAAAGCTAATCTTATCAAAGGTCTTGACCTTACCTTAAACGCCAATTACAACCTTGGCCGCGAGAAACGGATTGATACCCTGAATGGCCGCTTCGATTGGTACGGAAATTTTAAACCCATCGGCACAAATGGAGAGAGTTCGAGATCATTGTACAACTACCAGAATAATAATGGTTTGGTAACGGCCACAGCAAATTATGCCATCTCTGAACGCCATAGCCTGGCCTTAAGTAATGTGTTAAACCTTTTCAACAGAAAAGGCTATGATGAGTTGAGGCCATTGAATACTGCCGACGAAGCTCCTAAAAGAACCAATAAAAATATTCTTGGTTTAGGATACAGTTACGCCATCAGGGATAAATTCAGTGCTACGGCATTCGGAAAATATATTTATCAGAATATCGTAACCACTAACACCGGCATTAACCAGCCACCTATAGAGAAAATTGGCTATGGAACGGCTTTAACTTATTTCTTTAACAGAAATTTCCAGGTTAAGGCATCATACGAACTGGCAAACAGAATGCCTGAAGCAAACGATATTTTTGGCGATCTGGTTAATCAGGAAGGTAATCCAAACCTTAAACCAGAGCAAAGCGACAACTTTAACTTAGGTTTTAGCTATGATTTTGCCATCAATAAAATTCACCGTTTCGGCATTAACGCAAATGGAATTTACCGTTATGCAAACGATTTTATTTACACCCGCTTAAACAGCAACCAAAGTAAATATGTACCCGATAACAGGGATGGGGTACGTACCTACGGCGGAGATGCCGAAATAAGGTACTCTTATAAAAACTGGCTTAATGCTGGTATCACTACAACATACCAGTATTTGCAGAACATGCAAAAGGTAGAAGCCGGTTATACCGGGGTGAGTCCGCTTTATCTCGATCAGATGCCAAACATCCCATACCTTTTTGGTAATGCCGATGTATCGGTAACATTAAAAGATCTGGGTAAAAAAGGCAATAGCTTAAATATTGGCTACAATCTGCTCTACGTACACGAATTCTACCTGTATTGGCCAAGTTTAGGGCAGCAAAAGTATAACATCCCACAACAATGGGCACACGATGTAAATGCCGTTTACAGCATGGCCAATGGCCGCTACAACATTGGTTTGGAAGCCAAAAACATTACCGATGCCTTCCTTTACGACAATTTTAGCCTACAAAAACCCAGCAGAGCATTCTACTTAAACATCAGATATTTCTTTAATAAAAACCGTAATTAACATGAAAGTACATTTTACAAAAGCTATTGCTGCATTGGCATTAGCAACAACAATTGTTTCCTGCGCTAAAAAAAGCGATGATCCGGTAGCAGAAAACCCGGGTAATTATATTTTAACCGTTACGCCTGTAGCTTCAACCGCGGTGGCAGATTATTTGTTAACAGCAAGTAACTTAGAGACTGGAACAATCTCAACAGCAGGTAATGGTGTAGAACAGGATGGAACCTACCGGTATTATGTTACGCACAATAACAAATTCTTTAGTATGCTGTACGGCCAGGGTAACCCGGGCGCGGTTACTACCTACAATATTCAGGGGGGTAAGCTAACTAAACTGTCAAACTTCCAGACCGAAACCGTTCAGGCATTTGCGCCGGTTAATAACGATATTTTGTTAACCAAACTTCCCAGGACTATCAATGCAACAGGATCTACCGTTGCCACCTGGTACCAGGTTAACACCAATAGTTTGTTAATTAGCGGTACAGGTACATTGGATGCATTGGCTCCCGGAAACAATGGAGAGATTGCACACTTCAGCTGGTTACAACAGGTAGGTACTAAGGTATATGCGCCATTTTTCAGTATTAAAAATTCGAGCTTTGCAACCAGTTACCCTGACGAAGCATGGATTGCAGTTTACTCATACCCGGGCATGCAGTTAGAAAAAACCATTAAAGATAACAGAACAAGTTTTATAGGCCGTTACTTTACCAATGGCTTAGGTGTTGTTGAAAACGGCGATACTTATGCCTTCTCTTCATCTGTAGCAAGAGACGAAACAAAATTTACATCGACAAAGCCATCGGCAATTACAAGGATTAAATCAGGCGCAACTGAATTCGATCTTACTTATTTCTTTAATTTTGAAACGGCATTGCCAGGATATTATATCACCAACTGGATTTACTTAGGTGCCAATAACTTTGTAGCCCAGGTACAGCCTATTGCTGCTAAAGGTGCTTATACTTCCGGTATCGAACTGGCAATTGTAAATGTTGTAGATAAAACAATAAAGAAGGTAACAGGCCTGCCGGCTGATGTTAAAAGCATTACGACCAATAATTACACGCCAAAAGATGGTAAAACAGCTTATTATGGCGTAAACTTAACCAGTGGAATTGGCTATATCTATAAAGTTGATGCAGCCAGTGCTACTGCGAAACAAGGTTTAAAAGTTGAAGGGGGTACAATTACTGCCGTACAGCATTTAGACTAGTATATTGATATGTTCTTTTTCGAAAGCAGTTAGAAATCCTAACTGCTTTTTTTGTTATAGCTTTCTTTTTTGGCTACAACATATCCACTTTTGGATACAAAATCTGCAGGCCTGGCACCGAACTTTGGATGAACAAAAAATAACAGCAATGAAAGTATTTATAACAGGAGCCACAGGTTTCATCGGAACAGCAGTAACACAACAACTCATCAATGCAGGTCACCAGGTTATAGGTTTAGCCCGCTCTGAAAAATCAGCAGAAAAGCTAATGGAAGCCGGTGCTCAGGTTCACCACGGAGACCTTAGTAACCCCGAAAGCCTCAAATTGGCCGCTGCAAACGCGGATGCAGTTATCCACCTTGGTTTTATACACGATTTCTCACGTTTTGAGGAAATGTGCAAACTCGACGCAAAGATAATTGCCGCCATTGGCGATGCGCTTATCGGAACGGAGAAACCATTTCTGATTACCTCCGGCACCGCGCTTTTCGCAGCAGAGGGAATTACCACCGAAAACGACCGCCATGCACAGCACCCTCATCCAAGAATAGCAACAGAAAACGCAGCCGATGCACTCGTAAGCAAAGGAATAAAAGTTGCCGTAATCCGGTTATCTCCTTCGGTACACGGAGAAGGCGACAGGATCGGTTTTGTACCCATGCTGATTAACATGGCGAGGGAAAGACAAATTTCAGCAATGATTGCTGACGGGCAGAACCATTGGCCGGCAGTACACCGGCTTGATGCAGCAGAACTTTACCTCAAGGCCCTGGAAAAACCTTTTCAGAGTGGTACCAGATACCATGCAGTGGCTGAGCAGGGTATTCCATTTAGCAATATTGCAGAGGTAATTGCAGCGCGGTTAACTGTTCCGCTAATTTCACTTTCTGCAGAGCAGGCAACTGAACATTTTAGCTGGTTCTCGCATTTTGCACAACTCGATAACCAGACCTCAAGCCAGCAAACCAGGGCTATGTTGGACTGGAACCCAAGGCATCCAAGCCTGCTCGAAGATCTTCATGGTGATGTTTATTTCCCAAAAGACCGATAATTCCTATCTTTAACCCAACGAATCTATACGCTGTAAAATGTCAGATCGCCAGCCCATTATACTCAAAACCATCTCCCAGTTCCATGCCTTAAGAGGACTGCCCGCGCCAAAACACCCTTTAATCAGCGTAGTCGACTTTAGCGAAATGGCCCCAAATATTAAGGGTGGAAGGGAGGATCTGATATTCGATTTCTACGTGATATCGGTTAAAAGGGATATGGAACATAACTACCGATATGGCCAGAAAGACTATGACTTTGACGAGGGCATTATGTTTGCCATGGCGCCACACCAGGTGTTGAGCGTAATCCGCGAAGCAGCTGGCAAGAACCCAACCGGATGGATGCTGATGGTTCATCCGGACTTTTTATGGAACAGCAACCTGGCAACTTCGATCAGAAAATACGAGTTTTTCGATTATGCGGCCGACGAGGCACTATTCCTTTCCCTTGATGAGGAGGCAAAGATTCAGCAGATTATCGATAATATCCGGCAGGAATATCAGTCCGGAATCGACAAATTCAGCCAGGATATCATGCTCTCGCAGCTGGAAACGCTGCTTAACTATTCTCAGCGTTTCTACCAGCGGCAGTTTATCACCCGCGGTAAGGCAAGTCACCAGTTCCTGCAAAAGCTGGATGAGCTGCTTGAACACTATTTCCAAAATGACAGCATGGGCAGTAATGGTTTGCCCGGCGTGCAGTATTTATCTGAAAAACTCGGAATGTCAGCGCCGTACATGCGCAGTCTCTTAAAGTCGCTCACCGGGCAGACCACCCAGCAGCACATCCACGATAAGCTGATTGAAAGGGCTAAAGAAAGACTATCTACTACCGGGCTTTCGGTCAGCGAAATCGCCTATGAGCTTGGCTTTGAGCATTCACAGTCGTTCAGTAAACTTTTTAAAGATAAAACCAAGGTATCGCCACTGCAATTCCGCAGGTCTTTTAACTGAGCAAAACGTCGGTTACATCCATCTGCCCTTAGTTAATTTATACCCTTTAGGTAGCAGATGCCAAACCTGTTTTAAGCAGGCTGGCATCCAAATTTTTACGGGAATTAAGATTTTAGGGTGCTCCAGTGTACAAATGTACCCGAAAAAATGGGGCGATTACCAGGGGCTTATTCCTGTACTATCCTCAATATCGTTGCTGAAAAATTTACCATTAGGTCCGTTATTATCGGTTAAGGTATGTTTAAGTATAAAGCTGGCGGCATTTTCTACCGTTCCTGGCCCGCTGTGGTTATTAAAATCTGTGGCCGTGTAACCAGGGTCAATTGCATTCACTTTGAAATTGTGGTTTGCCAGTTCGTGTGCGAGGACAATAGTATAAGCATTGAGAGCTGATTTTGAAGGACCATAAGCAGCTGTTTTTACCTGGTAATACTTCCATTCAGGATCGCTGTGCAGTGTGAGTGAACCAAGACCGGAAGTGATATTGCTGATTCGCGGGCTATCCGATTTCTTTAACAGTTCGAGAAAAGCCTGCGTAACCCCGATTACACCAAAGAAATTCGTGTCAAAAACGTTCCTGATCTCTTCAACTGCTGTTGTTGCGGCACCTTGCGGACTTTCGCCTAAAATACCGGCGTTGTTGATCAAAATATCCAGTTTTCCTTGCTCAGTTTCGATAGTTTTGCTTGCAGAGTAAATCGAATCGGGATCTGTTACATCTATTTCAATAGCTTTAAGGTTTTTAAGCCCGGTTTCATTTAACTCCTGTACAGCAGCGTTTCCTTTAGCCAAACTGCGGGCACCTAAGTAAACAAATATGCCCTGCCCGGCAAGTTGTTTGGCAAGCTCAAAGCCAATACTTCTGTTCGCCCCTGTAATTAATGCGGTTTTCATATTTTAAATGTTTTAAATTAATGGTGTAAAACTGCATGTTTTTAAACCACTATCATTTGCCATTTGGCAAATAATGATTTTAGCGGATATTTTTTCTGATCCTGCTCAGTGAAGACTGCGTAACGCCCAGGTAGGACGCAATATAGGCAAGTGGGATACGGTTAACCGCTGAAGGATAAATTTCCATAAATTTAAGGTAGCGCGTTGTTGCATCTTCAGATACCAGTGGGCTTCGTCTTTCTACCTTTTGCATCAAAGCCCTGGAAATAATTTTATGCACAATGGCATCCCAGCCAACAATGGTTTGCAGCAGTTCCAGCCAGTCTTTTCGCGAAAAGACGATCATCTTACAGTCGGTAACTGCCTGCACATAGGCACTTGAGCAAATTTCATTGTCAAAACTTTCCAGATCAACAACGAGATTATTTTCGTCTATAAAATATTTCGTAATTTCTTCGCCTTTATTGTTGTAATAACAAACCCTCAGAATGCCTTCGGTGATAAAGCCAACTTGCCTGGCAATTTTGCCAGCTTCCGAAAAGTATGCCTCTTTATGCAGCGTAAGGGTTTTAGCTTTGCTGGCAATAAAATCCATCTGTTGCCGGTTGAGATTGCCGAACTTTAAAATAAAGTTAAATAGTGCTTCCATGGCCGCAATATACTTAAAGGAAAATTTAGCCCTTTTGCCATTTGGCAAAAAAAAGCCAGTGCTTGTTGATGAGTTGTAATTTTAATATGATGTTATACAAAACCTTGTATCACTAAATCAAAAAGCAGGGCAGGAGATAAGGCCTTAACAAGACTGGTAACAGAATCTATTAAAACAAGGATAAAAATTATCTGCCTCCTTGCAACTAATTAAACAGTTAGGTGTCTAATACGAAAAGTACCTATGAAAATGCGCCCGGCCTTAGTGATATTTGTCCTTTTTCCTTTGAGCTTATTCGCTCAAAATAAACAGCAGCATCAGCTTGATTCGTTAATGAAGGTTGCGCACCAGCGAGGTATATTTAACGGGAACATCCTGGTTGCAAAAGGGAACAAGATCATCTATGAACAGTCGTTTGGCCTGGCAGATGCTGAACAAAAGCTACCTTTGAGCAAAGAAATGCTGTTTGATGTCGGATCCATTAGTAAGGAATTTAACGGCGCTGCGATTATGTGGCTCAGCGAGCATGGCAAGCTATCGCTGGATGATGAACTGATCAAATATTTTCCTTCCTTTCCACTTTGGGCAAAAACAGTCAAAATCCGGCACCTGATCAATTATACCAGCGCAATCCCCATTCTGGGCCCGGAGCTTGACGGCAATGACAGCCTGATTTTAGAAAGCCTGAAAAACCTCAAAACGCTTGCAGCTGCACCCGGAACAGTATATATCTACAACCACATCAATGTATCGCTTCAGCGCAGCATTATTGAGATGGTTAGTGGTATGAATTACAGCACGTTTTTGCAAACACATATCTTTCCGGCTGCAGGGATGAAGCATGCCCGGGTAGATTACCCTGTAGATGCAAAAGGCATGGCCCGGGCATTTGACGAGGAAGGAAAAACCGTTCCTTACGCCCAACAAACAAAGGGATGGGTACGTCTGCCCGTGAGAGACTTATATAAATGGATGATTACCCTGGATGCAGGAAAAGTAATTCCGGCAAGCGCATTAAGGGAACTTGGTCGTAATTTCCCCGGCGGAGAAAGCAGTCTGGGTACTACCAGTTTTAATGATGATGCTTTGATCTCTCATCAGCACCAGGGCTCTAACAGCAATTACGAAGCAGCATTTTATCACAACGCCAAAGATGGCATATCGATTGTGATGATGACCAATAACCAGCAAATGAATGTATGGCCGCTCAAAACCGCAATCGTCCATATCCTCCAAAACGAGCCTTTTACCATACCGAAAAAATCGCTTTACCTCAGCATCCGTGATAAAATACTTGCCGATTTTTCAAAAGGGATGGAATACTACCACAGCCTGAAAAGCACCGGACAGCAATCTTATGATTTTAGCTTTGAAATAGGCGACCTGATCAGTACTGCAAAATACCTCCAGCGGAGAGGACGGTTTGATGATGCAATATCCATACTTAAAGCGGCCGTTGTCCTTGATGCAAAAGCCCAGGACCGCTCTTATGGTTATGAGCTAATGGGAGAATGTTATGAAAAGAAGGGCAACACCAGCTTAGCCCTCGAAAGTTTACAAACGGCTGTATCGCTATATCCTGAAAATAAAAATGCTGCAGGCATGATGCTCAGGCTTAAAAATAATTGAGCGCTGATGGCTGAGGCTTCGGATTTGCAGGACCGAATAGTTCTTTCTTAGTTTGCTACCGCATTCACTCTGGAAACAAATTCATCAATGTTAAAAGGTTTGGCTATAAAATCGTCCGGAACAAATTTTTTAGATCCATCCGGTGCTGAAGCATGCGCCGACATCATCAAAACCGGAATATTACTGGTTCGCTCATCGGTTTTTACCTCCCTGCACAGGTCATGGCCATTTCCATCAGGCAACCTCACATCCATAATCAGCAGGTTAGGTTCATTCCAAAGCATATCCTTTCTAAAGCTCCTGATATCTGCATAAAGCCTCACATCATAATCTTCCTGGTCTAACAACAGTCCAATAATTTCTCTGATATCGCGGTCATCCTCAACAACCATTACTTTCTTTCTCATAAAATTTCGTGTACATCATTAGAACCAGATAAAAAGCCAAATGGTTTTAGGTTCATAGAAAAAGAAATTATTGAGGTGCCTTGTTTTTCAGATTTCTGGTGGCTTAACACTCAAATCGATTTTTACATGAAACAGGATCCTGATTTCGCTAATGGATGGTTGTATGATATTTAAGCTGTATTGATGCTAATTATGCTATCTTTAGCGCTATAAACTATAAAATTCATGGATAATCATAGCATCTCTAGCGAACAGTTCTTATCTGGTGGCGGGGAAATGGGGGCGTTAATACGTTCGATGGACTGGTCTGATAATCCACTTGGCCCGGTGGAAACCTGGCCCCAAAGTTTAAGAACATCGGTAAGTTTGTGCCTTTCTTCAACTTTTCCCATACTTATTGCCTGGGGGCCGGAAACGATCCAGATTTACAATGATGCGTATCGTCCAATCTGCGGATCAATGCACCCGCAGTCGATGGGCATGAACTTTCGGGTATGCTGGGAGTCGGCACTGGAAGTAGTAGGCGATAAATTTACCCGAGGACAGCAGGGGGAGGGAACCTACATTACCGACCAGCAAATGTTTCTGTTTCGTTATGGATACCTGGAGGAAGCTTTCATGACCTTTTCATTTGCACCTATACGCGATGAATCAGGAGAAGTTGGCGGTATATTCCATCCCATTACAGAAACTACAGATAAAATGCTTAACGCGCGCAGGACCCAGGTACTGCGGGAGATGGCAGCCGTTTTGGCCAAAGCCAAAAGCATTGAAGAAATTGGCAGCCTGGTTGCCGAAAAACAACCGGATTTTGTAGCTGATTTACCTTTTTTATTATTCTACAGCGTAGCTGCCGATGGCGCTTCTGCCGGTTTGGTAAGCGCAGCAGGTACAGCGCTTGCCCCAGCTTTAACCATCCCTGAGATATTACTGGATGGTAGCGATCAAAGCTGGCCGCTTGCAGCAGCAAGCTCGTCGGCCCTGGTATTGGATGACCTGGCTTCAAGATTTGGCGATTTTAGCTGCCAACCTTATCCCGAAACTCCTCATACGGCAGTTATATTGCCGGTATTCATTTCAGGAAAAGCAACACCATTCGGCTATATCGTTGCCGGCGTAAGTTCCAGAAGGGCAATTGATGAAGATTACCTCGGGTTCTACTCACTACTGGCCAATACTTTCAGTAGTGCTGTTTCTAATGTATATGCCTATGAGCAGGAACAAAAACGTGCCGAAGCCCTTGCGGCGATAGACCGTTCAAAAACTGCTTTTTTCAGCAATGTAAGTCATGAGTTCCGCACCCCGCTTACACTGATGCTCGGCCAGCTGGAGGATCTTCAACATAAGGCCATCATGTCTGATCCTGAAATTAGCGAAATTGTGCTTTCCTCTCACCGGAATTCGATGCGTTTGCTGAAACTGGTAAATAACCTGCTTGATTTTAGCCGGGTAGAAGCGGGTAGGGTGAAAGCGGCTTTTCAGCCTGTTGATATTGTTGAAGTTACAGCTGATCTGGCCAGTAGTTTCCGCTCCATCATCGAAAAAGCAGGAATGGAACTTGTGGTAGAAATCCCTCAGGCTGAGCTCGAAGTTTTTCTCGATATCCAGATGTGGGAAAAGATTGTACTCAACCTGCTTTCCAATGCCTTTAAATATACCCTGAATGGGAAAATAACGGTTGAACTATTGCCCGAAGAACGGCACGTGGTTTTAAAGGTTTCAGATACCGGAGTGGGTATACCCGAATCCGAACTGCCGCATATGTTCGAGCGTTTTCACAGGGTCGAAAACGCTATTGGCAGAACCCACGAAGGAAGTGGTATCGGTCTATCGTTGGTTAGCGAACTGGTAGGTTTGCACGGTGGTAATATAGCTGTAGAGAGTGTCTTTGGCGAAGGCTCTGTTTTTATTATCCACATCCCGCTGGGTAATGCACATCTGCCCGAAGCGCAGGTACACCAGAAAGATTACCAAGGGCTGATGAGTGGTTTAAGAGAATCCTTTTTGCAGGAAGCTTCTGGGCTGCTTGGCGAAGCATATAGCCTGCAAAGTAATGAAGATGAATCAAGCCATCCGTTACAGGAAAATGAGCCTGAGGCTAAAGTACTCATCGTAGATGACAATGCTGATATGCGTGCTTACCTGAAACGCCTGCTTGAAGGAGAGTTTACCGTTTACACTGCGGTTAATGGTGCCGATGCCTTGCAACAACTTAATGCCTTTACTCCTGAGCTAATCTTAAGCGATATTATGATGCCGGTAATGGATGGTAAGGGCTTGTTAAAGAAAATAAGGGAACGGGAGGAAAAACATTGGATACCACTCATATTTCTCTCGGCAAGGGCGGGCGAAGAAGCCAGGTTTGACGGGCTTGAAGCCGGGGCAGATGATTACCTTGTTAAGCCATTTTCGGCTCAGGAACTCCTTAGCAAGGTAAGGGCACAAATTAACATTAACCGGGTGAGGCTCCATAATGAACGGCGCATGCGCGATTTCGTTGCGGTAGCTACCCACGAATTGAAAACACCCTTAACGGCCCTCTCTGGTTACGTACAGTTAATAGCCAAAAAATCTGCAACCATAAACCAACCGCTAATTACAAATGCAGCTGAGCGGGCAGGTTATCAGGTTACGAAGATGGCCAGGCTGGTAGACGATTTTCTGGATGTAAGCAAACTCGATGAAGGGATGTTACACCTGAACCGGGAACATTTCGATATCCACAAGCTGGTTAGCGAAATTGTAACCGATGTACAATCTACATCACCCAGCCATACACTTCACTTTACCGCAGGAGATCTGCTCAAGGTTGAAGGTGATCGTGAAAAAATAGGTCAGGTAATTACCAATCTCCTTATTAATGCCGTTAAGTACGCGCCGGAAGCACCCAAAGTTGAAATTGCCATCACGGTAAATCAGGGGCAAGTGGTTATTCATGTTCGCGATTACGGCGTTGGCATTAAAAAGGAAGACCAGGCGCATGTATTTAAGCGTTTCTACCGTACCGAATCGGCCAATAAAGGTTTCAGGGGATTTGGTGTTGGTTTATACCTCTGCTCAGAAATCATTAACCGCCATGGCGGGAGCATTGGGGTAGAGAGTGAACCGATGAAAGGCTCTACCTTCTACTTTACTTTGCCGGTAAATGATTCGGCTACAGTCGAAGCCGTTTAACATAAAACCAGTATACATAAAAAAGCGGTTGCCGGAAAAACCAGCAACCGCGTTTGATCTTCAACTAACCAAAGTTTATGATCATTTAAGGTAGATGTGGGATGGTAACAAGCCCGGCAAGACGATTGTTTTGAAAAAAAAATAATGTTTCTTAATTTGCATACTTCCTGCATGAGTAAAATCCTCATTAAAAGCGGTTTACGAAGTATAAAATTATCTCTATTTGCTGTATTTAGTCAATGGGCTTAAGCTGTAAAATCTATCCGGTTTTACTTGCCGGCAGCGCCCTGGTTGTAAAGAAGGCAAAACAAAACCTGCCTGAAGGGGTTATATGAAGGATTCATTTCAGCAGAAATGGGTTAAGTGTTTCAAAGCACCATTTAAACATAACAGCCACTTACAAATTATACAATCAAATTGGATACAGCTAAAAATAGAGATTTTGACCTTTCAGCAAATGCAGGAGCATCCAATATTCAGCTGATGACCATGGCATTAGATGCCTCCAACTCCGGGGTGATTATTACAGATCATACCCAGCCGGATAATCCTATCATATATTGCAATAAAGCTTTCGAAAATATTACCGGGTACTCCAGAAAAGACATTATCGGGCATAACTGCAGGTTTCTGCAAGCCCAGGACCGCAATCAAAAGGAAAGAGAAATTTTAGCCCATTGTATTGCCGAAGGCGAAGAATGCCGGGTAGAAATCAGGAATTATAAAAAGAACGGCGACCTTTTCTGGAACGAACTTTATATGGCCCCTGTAAAAAATGAAGCCGGAGAGGTTACTCATTTTATTGGCATTCAGAACGATGTAACCTGGAGGAAGAATGCTGAACATGATTTGCGCCAGCAAAAAACAGTGATGGAAAAAAAGATCAGGGAAAGAACCATGGCCCTGAAAGATAGCGAAGCTTTCCTCTCCAGTATCATCGAAACGGTAAGGGAAGGATTGCTGGTACTGGATCCCGATTTCAATGTGCTGAGTGCAAACTACCATTTCTTAAGAACTTTTAAAGTAAGTCTGGAAGAAACCGTTGGCCGGCAATTATATGATTTGGGTAACCACCAGTGGGATATTCCCAAACTGCGCGATCTGCTCATTAAAATCCTGCCAACCAATAATCCGGTAGTAGATTTCGAGGTTGAACATGATTTTCCGCATATAGGCAGAAAACTAATGCTCTTAAACGCATACAGAGTAGAATTTGAAGGACAGTTTAAAGACCAGATCCTGCTGGCCATAGAAGATATTACCGAAAGGCGCGAAGTAGAAAACAGAAAGGATGATTTTCTATCAATAGCCAGCCACGAGCTGCGTACCCCTTTAACCACCATTAAAGGGTATGTGCAATTGCTGGAGCGCGCGATGCCTGAAAACGCCAGTCAGAAGTTTTTGTCGACCTTTGGAAAAGTCTCGGTATATGTAGAAAGGTTAAATGCCTTAATCGGAGAATTGCTTGATGTTTCGCGTATCCAAAGCGGCAATATGGAATTGCACATGGCCCGCTTCGATTTTGATGCCATGATTGCAGAAGCAGTAGATGGTATGCGGGCAACAGTGCCAACCCATAATATTCTGCTTAAAGGCCAAACCGGAGCTAGTGTAGTTGCCGATGAGTCGCACATTGCGCAGGTAGTAACCAACCTGCTGTCAAACGCCATCAAATACGCACCCGATTCAAAGCAAATTGAAGTGAATATTGCCAATGTAAGCGAGTATGTAAAGGTATCGGTTAAAGATTTTGGTTTAGGAATGAGCCAGGAAGACCGCAAAAAAGTTTTTGAACGTTTTTACCGTGGAGTGGAAATTCAGAAGAAGTTTCCGGGAATGGGGATAGGTCTTTATATCTGCGATCAGATTATTAAAAACCATAATGGAACGCTCTGGGTAGAAAGCGAAATCGGTAAAGGATCAGTATTCAGCTTCACCTTACCAAAAGCAGGAAAGGAACAACATGGATAAGAAAAAAATCCTGATTTGCGATGATGATGAAGGCATTATTGATGTATTGGAAATGATTATGGAAGAGGTGGGGCATGAAGTGATGTCGGTGAATGACAGCCTGAAAGTTCAGGAAGTTATTGACAAAGTGCAGCCAGACCTGCTTATCCTCGATTTGTGGATGCCCAGACTTTCTGGTCAGGATGTACTCAGGCAATTAAGAAGCCATCCACAGCACGATAAATTACCGGTTATCGTCATCTCAGCCAGCCGCGACGGGGAGCAGATTGCAACTGCTGCCGGTGCTGATCAGTTTATTGCCAAACCCTTCGATTTGGGCAATATTGTCGAATCGGTAGATGCGTTGCTCAATTAAAAAAATATTCACATCCGGCTTGTACTTTAAGATGCCTTTATCCGTAATATGGATAATCATAAACAGCTTAATATAGCTACCGATTATTGAGTTTAAAGTTTTCGTTTTGTCTTAATTCCTGGTTTATACTTTAATTGTATCATCACAACTCAAACACCATGCTACGAAATCTATACCGTTGAGGAGAGGAGCGCTGTTTAAAAAAAGAAAACGGAAACAATCTTACCGACTGTTCCCGTTCATCTAAATTAACGCTCTCAATAATGTATACGGATTATCTTTGCGAATATTATCCATTACCTAAAATAAATATTTAAACTTTCCATTGCTTTTAGCAAATTCATCACCGAAGATTGAAAGCGGTCTGATTTCTTCAAAGCGTTGAAGTATTGATTATCATCCCTTACTGGTAGATACCAATGCCTTTCTTCGCCTGGTTAATCTTTTAAGCTGCCCAAGGTGTTCAGTAGGTATATTATCACCTAAAAGTTTGCCCCATGGTTTAAGTCCTTCCACACGGTCAAAAATAATCTTCAGCACCGCTACAAATGGAATGGAAAGAAACATCCCTGGAATACCCCATAATGCTGCACCCAATAGAACGATTACAATCGAAATCAGCGCATTAATCTGAACCTTGGAAGATACAATTTTTGGCACAAGTAAATTATTGTCAATAAACTGAATCGAAGCGTAAGCGCCGATGATAAGTAACTGGGTGGTAAAACCATCGAAAGTTACAGTCGCCATTAATACCGGTAGCGCTATGGCAATGATTCCACCAATGTATGGTAGCAGGTTGAGTATGGCCCCAATTACACCAATCAAAATGGCATTAGGCACGCCCAGAATCAATAATGCACAAGAATTCATAATTGCAACAATGCCAGTCTCAATTAATAAGCCTACAATATAACTTTGGATGGCCCCTTTCGTTTCAGCCAGAATTTCACCTACCTTAAGCTGATTTTCAGTAGAGAATACCTCGTATAAAAAGTTTAATATCAAAGCTTTATAAAGCATGATGAGGAACGTATAGACCGGGATCAGGAAAACTACGCTCAATACGCCCAGGGCACCACTTAAAGTTTGTCCGATTACTGCTTTACTGTTATTTGCAGCCTCGTTAATCATTTCAGTTTGCTTTTGAGTGGCAATGCCGAAAGTTTTTTCGAGCCAGGATTGGCCGTTACTGAGTAGTTCAGTAAACTTTTGCTTCATCGCATCGATGTTATCAAAAAAGTGCGAAATCTGCGAGGATAAGAAATAAGCTATACCAGCAAGAACGAGTAAGGCAATGAGCATCGAAATTATTATTGCTACGATTTTGGGTAACTTTCGTTCCAAACGAACTTCCAGAGGGTTGAGCAAAATCGCAATCAGCACAGAAAAGGCCAGTGGCACCAGGATATCCCTGAGCACGCTCAGGATAAACACCATGATCACCAGTCCAAGTAATATAACAGGTGCTTTGATATAAAACGGGTATTCTTTTCTCATAGGATAAACGTATTTAAAATTACTAAATAAGCGGTTTCAAGTATCAATTCAAGTAAAATGTTAGTCTCTCAAACACTGTTTTAAACTGTTGGTTGAGTTAATGTTTTCAACTCAGTTATTTTACAGTCTTGTTTCCTAAAAACAGCAAAGTTTCTAATAGAAACCTTGTCCATTCTGTTTACATCTTGCTAGTTAACATAGGATGTAACTTTTTGTTTACTGTAAAGAGAAATATATCTTTAGAAAGGTTTTTACTCCCATTATTTTCGTGAATTGACTTAGAAAATTAACAGGTTTAAAGGAAAATTGTATAAGGTAAACTAAAATGATTAGTTTTGCCCTAACCTGAAAATCAAGGTTACATAGTTGTCAAAATATCCGCTATCAATACGAGTGAAACTGTTTACCGGTCGGGAAAAGTGTGCAATCGCTTTTCCGGTTAAGTAGTTTGCTGCTCGTATATGAACAATTATGCGCCCATATTAACAGGTTTAAGCCGATATTTGCTATGGACAGTTTTTCATTTCAACACTATTTAAGGGACACGCCCACAGCTTGCCAGATTGATGTTATGCTTTCAGGCGGTGCATATGCAATTGCTGTGAACGGAGCCCATTATGGCGTGATAATAAAGGATGATTCTGCTCCTTTAGGTTACGCCACCAGCAATGAAAAGCTGATTGAGTATTTAGCGCCGGTTGCAGCCAGGCTAAAGAAAAAGAGCTGGCAAAACGGATTGAAGGAACTACCTCAGGCCATTATTGGTACCATCAGACTGATTGCTTTCCTGCTGGCCACCATTGTCGGATTCAACCTTAAACGTATTTTTGGTAAGTTAACATCGCTTTTAAGTCTTAATCTTCTGCCCGTTATTTTCGATTTGGGAATTTAAGTCACAGGCTCGCCTTCGTAGGCCAGAGCAAAGCAACCACTTATCCTTTTGGCCAGTTTTAGTTCATCAATTGAGTATTAATGGGCAAGGTAACTTTAAAAAGTGATCCTTTTTCCGGTTCGCTTTCAACCTCAATTGATCCAGAGTGCCTGTCAATAATTTCTTTACAGAGGTAAAGTCCAATCCCAAAACCGGCAATAGATCCCATACTGGTGTTTTTAACCCGGTAGTAACGTTCGAAAATATGGGGCTGGTCTTCTTCAGCTATGCCCATTCCCTGATCTTCGACCCACATAAATAACTCATTTTCTGCTGAACGTTTGTAACCTATTGTGATGGTAGAACCCACCGGCGAATATTTTGCCGCATTACCAACCAGATTTTTAATCACCTGAGCGAGTTTCTCGCGATCACCGTAAACAGGCAAAGCGCCTCCTTCAATAAACGAAAGCCTGTGGGTATGTATATTGGCCGACAGTTCGTTTTCCAGTTCCGAAAAAAGCTCCTGAGCATCAAAATGACTATAATCGATGGCCATTTTTCCTGATTCCAGCCTGGATACGTTCAGGAATCCATTAATCATTGAAGTCATGTAGCCGATTTGTTTAAGGGCTTTATCACTGGTAGATCCCAGCCAAACATCGTCGTTCTGAATAGCGTTTCGTTTAATCAACTGCAGGTAAGCTTTCAGCGAAGTAACAGGTGTTTTCATCTCGTGGCTCACCATGCCGATAAAATCATCCTTACGTTGTTCGTCTTTTTTCTGCTCGGTAACATCGCGTAATGTTCCGTTCAAACTTGTCGGGTTACCGGCCAGATCATAAAATACTTTCCCAAGCGCCTGTAAAGTCCGTGGTTGTTGCCCTGGAGTCTGGATCTGATATTCGATCTCATAATGGCCATCCTGCTCTCCATCAAGTGCGGCCGATATGGCCTTAATCACACGTTCGCGGTCTTCTGATACGATTACATCAAGGGCATTAGAGAGGTCAATTTGCTCGTCTTCTGAAAGGCCGAACCAGGCTTTTAATAAGGCATTACCTGAAAAAGTATTGGTGGCAGACTCGTAGTAAAATGTAGCCAGCTCTCCGGCCTCAATCGCCATCTTCAGCATCTGTTGATTTTTATCGTGTGCGGCACGTGCTGCCATTTGTTCGGTAATCTCTTCAAGGATGCAAAGTATACCGGTAATTTCTCCGCGCGAGGACCTAATGGGTTGATACATCGAATTAACTACTGCCTCGCGTGTACCATTCGGTGTGTAAAGGTTAACACTCAGCTCCCTGTTTATCCGGGGCTCGCCAGTTTGGAAAACCTTTTCCAGCCATGCAAACATGGGCTGACCTGCCAGTTCGGGACGGGCAAGCTCGTGGATTTTTCCAATAACATCCTGTTCAGTACGTCCCCAGATTTTCAGGATCTTTTCATTAGCGATATCAATAACATGTTCGGGTCCCTGCAAAACGCAGATACCTACAGGTGCCTGGGCAATGAGCGTGCGCAATTGTTCTCTGCTGTCGGCAAGATCAACGAGCGAACGGTTAAGGTCTTCATTGGTAGAAGTCAGCTCTTCCATAGTGGCTGCCATCTCCTCATTAAGGGCTTGTTCTTCTGCTTCTTTTTCTGCAATTCTTAAAAGATGTTCTCTTCTTTGGGTAACATCTTTGGTAGTATGAATAATGCACAGGGTGCGTCCGGATTGATCCTGAATTGCTCTGTACTCAAAATCGAAATAAAATTCCTGCAGGATATCATCAACTACAAGTGAGGCAGGAGTATCTGATACGGAATAGGTTATCCCGGTATGCCATACACGCTGTAAAATAGCAACAAATGGCTGCCCTTCAAGTTCGGGAAGTGCTGCGGCAAGGGTTTTACCGATAATCGTTTTGTCCTTTCCCCAAATGGAAAGCATTGCATCATTAGCAAATCTGATCAGCAGATCTTCATTGATATAAATAGCGGTGGCATCGCTCGAGGTCTGGAGCGCAGCAATCAGCATGCTATCACTAAATTGGTCAAAAAGTGTGTGGTCCGCAGGATTCATGGTGTGCAAAGATATAAATCAACAAGATTTACACCTTAATTGTTTAGTTTTTTAGTACCACCTTTAAGAGTACATGATCAATAATACCGGCTAAACCCGCGGCAGTACATTACTGCTCCGTTGAAACAATTTTACTGAGCATTCCCCTGAATATGAAATAATGAAAAGGCAACATAGCCAGCCAGTATAATCTGCCGCTAATGCCCAGTGGCCTGAAAGTGGCTGTCTGGTGCACTACGTTTTGCTCGTCGATGCAGAATTCGAGCCAGGCCTCACCAGGCAGCTTCATTTCAGCATACAATAACAGCCGCCGTTGCTGTCTGGAAGACAAAATCACCCGCCAGAAATCCAGTGCTTCTCCGGGAGAAGTTTGCGAAGCGTTCTTTCTGCCCCTGCGCAAGCCAACCCCTCCGAAAAGTTTATCCAAAAAACCACGTAAATCCCATAACCAGTTCGCATAATACCAGCCATTTTTACCTCCAATGGCAAAAATGCGGTTTAAGGCTGCTTCTGCATCCTTTGCTTGCATCTGCTGTTTATCCTGAAATACCCCAAATTTGGGTACTTCGATATGCACCGATAATCCTTTTTTGAAGATCCGGTTGTCGCCGGCATCATTCCAGCTCGATAGCACCAGGTTTTGCTCAATCTTTTCAAAGGCCATAGAAATAGCTTTTTTATATGGGATTAGCCTGATACCTAAATCCTTACTGAGTGAGTTCTTTTGAGGAATGACATCTATTTTCATACTGTCTACCAGGTTTTTGGCCAATGCGTAAGAAGTAGAGGTTACAAAATACAGCCAGTAGGAGGAGAGCCGGGGGGTGAATACCGGCACAATGATTATTTTTCGTTTTAAACCGCGAACCCCGGCAAATTGTATCAGCATCTCCTTGTAGGTGAGTAAATCCGGACCATAAATGTCGTAATGCTGCCCAAAGGTTTCACTTTTACCCAGTACCCCGGTCAAAAAATCGATTACATTTCGGATGGCAACAGGCTGACAACGAGTCTTAAGCCATTTTGGGGCTACCATTACCGGAAGCTTTTCTACCAGATCCCTTATAATCTCAAAAGAAGCACTTCCAGAACCAATAATGATACCGGCGCGTAAAACCGTTAAAGGCACATTTCCCATGTTTAGTTGCTCTTCCACTGCTTTCCGGCTCTGCAGATGTCTGCTAAGCTTCTTTTCATTGATAATCCCCGAAAGATAAATCAACTGGCTGGCAGAAGTTTGATCAAGATAGGAGACAAAATTACGGGCAGAACGCAATTCGCTGTCACTAAAATCGCTTCCTGAACTCATCGAATGTACCAGATAGTATGCTGCATCGATATCCGGAGGAAGCAAATCCAATGATTCTCCTTTCAATAAATCTGCTTCAACTACTTCTACTTGTCCTGGTTTAAAAGCTGAAATATCGAGCCTGGCTTGATCTCTAATCAGGCAAACCAGGTGATGGCCCATTTCAACCAGCACGGGCATTAGCCGTCTTCCGATATAGCCTGTGGCACCAGTTAGGAGAATCTTCATACCCTGTCAACAAAAACAGGTGCCGTTTTGTTGTAAATTCAAACCTGAAAAAACACAAAGGCTGAAACAAGCGAATGGAAAATATTAATAAAATAGTACCTGTTAGCAGGAGTACCTGTATCTTAACAGCCAGGCTTGATACGCAAAGCCAGCTTTTTTTCGATCGGATGCGAAAATGCTATTTTCCGCCTGAGAGAAACTTCCTCAATGCCCATCTTACCCTTTTTCATCAACTTCCGGATAGCGGACATACTTTACATGTGCTTCGCTGTATAACTCATGATACCATTAAAGCAAACGTGAAGGCGGTAAAAAGTATCGGTTATGGTATTGCCTATTTTATCGAATGTCAGGAACTTCAGTTGGTTCACCAAAAATTGCAACAGGAATTCAGAGGGTTGCTAAGTGCACAGGATCAGCAACCTTTGCGTCCACATGTCACCATACAAAATAAAGTCAGTCCAGAGCGGGCCAGAAGTTTGTTGCTGGCATTGGCGCCGGATTTCGAACCTTTTGAAATCTATATCACCGGACTAGACCTGTGGCATTATTTAGAAGGACCATGGAGCCACTATCAACATTATCCTTTTAGTGCTGAGAAAAGGCTTTAAAGTCGTTTACTGCTTCATCCTTATCCGGTTTCCTTAAGTTGCGCTGTTCAAAAAAGTCTTCTAGCAGGGGCCATTTTGCTCATCTATACGCTTAAGTATAGCTGACAAAATGATATTATAAGCTACATAGGCTACAAAAATAAAGAAGCCAAGCTGCAGGGCCGAATTGTTCGCTGTAACCACCTTTAGCGTATCGCTGGTGATATTAAGTCCTGAAAGCTGACTTTTTAAAATTCCATTAAGGCCGATATAGGTCATGGCTATCCCAACTACCATCACATCTGCCATATCCCATTTGCCTAAATCAAAAGCCAGAAAACGGACGAATTTCGAATTACCCAGTAGTTCGCTGCAAGAAACTTGTAAACCCCGTGCGATCAGGCGTAGCAAGGGGAGTATCACCACGAAGAGCATCAGCAATACCCCCACCAATATTGCGTCGGGTTTAGGTTGTTCTACCAGCGTGCCGATTACTCCGAGTATGCTCTGGCTTTGAAAAAAGAGCACCTGATTAGAGAAAACAAGTTTTTCGCCAAGTAATGCAAACTCTAAGGTTTGAATTCTGGCATCGACCTCAATAATAGGGGAGGATACGCCTACTGCAAGTAGCGTGAAGGCAAAAAGCAATGAAATAATAAAAAGCTGGACTTCGAGGTTTACCCGTTTGCGCAGCCATAACCAGAGCAACAGGGCAATGGCAATGGAGGCAGTCATGCCAATTGCATACCGGTAGCTTAAATCTTTAATGTAACTAAGTTTAGCCTTGATAACCTTATCGAAAGCGGCTGAATTACTGACTTTGTATTTTTGATATATACTATGCTCAACCGAAGAGATGGTTTGATCGCTCCGGTCGTAAGTTTGTGCTTCCAGCTCATCGAGTTTCCCTGTTGCTACAGATTTTAATTTTTTCAGGCTCGCAGGGCTGGTTACTTTGGTAACAATGGTGCGGGAGAAAGAAGGGACCAATGCATGTATTTCTTTTACATCAACAAAGGTATTGAAGGCAAGTTTTTTGAGTTTCGCACCAAGCCCTTTCTGGGGTTTTGTAACTTCTGCAACTGCCTTGTCAACCATGCCGTGCAACTGTTTTTCAACCTCTTGTTGCATATCTGCTTTCTGGTTTTTGGTCAGCTTAAAGCCCTTTACCCGTCTGTCGACCACAGCCGATATTTTATCGCCCCAGCGGTCTACCGAAAATATACCGAAGGTGATGTTGTTTGAAAGACTGTAATCTTCTTTAATATGCTTCTGCTCGTAGGCAAGCGCCCTGAACCGGTAGCCGCAATATGCAGCTGCCACCAGGAGAAGTGAAAGCATCGCAATCAGCAAAAAAGAAGCTGATCTGGATCCCCCGGATGCTGTATGGTTGGTATTGGTCGTATCTTTTTGCAAATTGCTCATTAATTTACAGATTTAATGCACATCGTGCGGAGTAATAGATTTAAGGATTGTAGAAAGGATCAACCCATAAAGTACAAAACAGATAAAAATAATGTAGCCTGGTTGCAGGGCCGTGTTATTGGTGGTCAGGATCGTAAGCGAGTCGTTGTTGATATTCAATGCCCGCAACTGGTTTTCAAGAAGTCCGTTGAGCCCAATGTATGCCATTAAAATTGCAATAACAATTACATCTGCCATGCTCCATTTTCCAGACTGAAAAGCAAAATACCTGATTATCCTGTTTTCTGCCCAACGTTTTCCGCCCAGCAGGTGCACACCGGTTGAAGTTAGTTTTACAACAGGGAAAAGGATACTGAAAGCCAGGATCAATACACCCACCAGAACCGAATCTATTGCCGATTGGCTAATGAGTACGCGAACTACATCCATAATACTCTTGCTCTGGAAAAAGAGTACCTGATCGTTAAATACCACATGCTCTCCGAGTAAAACAAAATCCAGAGAACGAATCCTGGCGTCAACTTCGATCATCGATGCGGTAAGGCCTACGCCCAGCAGGATAAATGCAAAAAGCAAGGACATGATGAAAAGTGTTGCATGTAAATCTGTGCGCCTGCGTAACAGCCACCAAAATGCAAGCACCACAATAACGCAGCTTAACATGCCAAAACAGTAGGCATAGGTTTGTTTCCTGATGTTAATTAATGAGCTACTGAGCTTTTGGTTCAGCTGTGCATTAGAGGATACACCATAACTGTTGTAAATTTTTTTCATTATCGCATTGTTGGCAACAAATGCGGTATCCTGGCTTTCTTCTTTGGCTATTTCATTAAATTCGCCCAAAGCCATACGTCCAAGTTGCTTTTTGTTTTTGGGATTATCAATTTCGGCGATAATTTTTCGGGCAAAGGAGGGGACCTGCGCACGGATACTATCCGAATTCACAAAATTTTTGATGGCAAACTTCTGAATCTTACCACTGATGGTTTTTTTGGGTTTGTTTACCAGGGCTTCGGCCTTATCAATAAGTGCAAGGAGTACCTGTTCGACTTCGCCCTGAAGCACTTTTTTTTGCTTGCGGGTTATTTTAAGCCCGGAAACCTGATGATGAACAATAGCTGCAACCTTATCTTTCCATTGTTGTACAGAAAACAGCCCATAAGTAATGTTGTTTACCCTGGAATAATCGTGTTTAATTTGTTCCTGCCTTTCTGACAACTGATGCAAACTGTAGCCGAAAAAGCCTTCGGCTGCAAGCAGTATGGCCAGTGCAAAAATCAGCAAAATGCGGTGGCTAAGTTTACCGGCTGTGGTCTTGTCGATTATTTTTTCCAATCTTAGCGTTATGAAGGTGGTTAAATCTCCTGGATAGGAACTATTGGCATTTAAACATGCATTTTTGAAAAAAGTTTTATGCCGATCTGCTAAAATGAACTGAAAGCAGACAGGACGATGCAGGGAGAAGTTTATCCAGGCAAATTTGGCTGCGGAAACATGCAAACTACCTTACCAGCGTGATTTGCATTTAGTGCCTGGCTGGTAACGAATTACCGCTAGCCCAGGACGCGAATTTTCAAAAAGTATTGCTTATTTGAAGATCATAGCTAAGTTTTGTATATTTTCAGGATTATATGGTAAAATACATCGTGCTCGGGCTTTCCCTGCTAACCGCAGTGGCCTGTACAGGCAATGGAAAAAAGAAAGAAAGGCAAACAGTAAATACAGCAAAAGTAGCTGAACCTTTAGTCGATACCTCCTTACTGGTGCTTGATACTTTGATGATTGATAGCTTTCTGGTTAATAAACCGGCGTTTAAGGAATTTAAAGAGGATTTCAGAACATTTTATGCCTCAAGAAACTTCCGCTACGCCTGGTTTGATACAAAAGGGATAATTGAAGGAGCCCAGCATTTAGCAGGGCAGATCCATGCGAGGGAAAATGATGGGGTACTGAAGAAACAAGTATACGCCGACGAATTCTTTACCTTGATTGATCAGCAGAAAGTGAAACCCCTGAAGCCTTTGCTGGCCTTAGAGCTGATGTTAACTGCCCAATACTTTAGCTATTCAAAAAACAGGCTGGGAGGTTCAGAACTTACCAAAGCTAAAGATCTCGGTTGGTATTTACAGGCGAAAAAACTTTCCTATGCCCAGTTGCTTGCCAAACAGCTCAAAAGCCCTTCCAGCGAGATAGAGCAGGAGGCAGTGATCCCCCAATATATCGCCCTGCGCAAAATGCTCAACTTTTATCAGCAACTGGAAAAAAAGGAAAAAGATGTGTGGGTAGCCAATGATACACTGTTTAAAAAAATAAGAGTAGGAGATACATCAGCGGCGCTTGCTAAGCTGCGCGAACGGTTATTCCAGTTGGGCGATCTAAAAGTTAAAACACCCGACAGCGTGTACGATCAGCCCCTGGCAGATGCCATAGTGCGGTTTAAAAAAAGGCATGGCATCCGCGCCGATTTTTCCATCAGTCAAGGCTTTTTAAAAGAAATCAATGTTCCGCTGCACAGCCGCATACAGCAGATGATGATCAATTTAGAACGCATGAGGTGGATTCCGCTGGGAGATCATGGCGCTAAGTTTATTTTGGTTAACATACCCGCCTACCAGCTGTATTACTATGAAAATAACAAGCTCAGCTGGGGCTGTAAGGTTGTAGTTGGAAAGGCAATGAATCAGACGGTTATTTTTGAAGGAAATTTACAATATATCGTTTTCAGCCCTTATTGGTATGTGCCCGAAAGCATCATCAAAAAGGAAATCCTGCCAGCTATGAAAAATAATCCGGCTTATCTCGACCGGCATCGGATGGAGTGGAACGATGGCAAGGTAAGGCAGAAACCGGGAGCCGATAACTCATTGGGCCTGGTAAAGTTTATATTCCCCAATGTAAACGATATTTATTTACATGATACCCCGAGTAAACCTTTATTTAAAGAAGATGTCAGGGCCTTTAGTCATGGCTGTATCAGGGTTGAAAAACCAAAGGAGCTTGCAGAGCTGTTATTACCCAAATGGACCTCGAAAAATATTGATGCTGCGATGAAGGGTGGAAAAGAGCAATGGATTCCATTAAAAAATAAAGTTCCGGTTTACATCGGCTATTTTACAGCCTATGTAGATTCGGCCGGCGAATTGAATTTTAGGGATGATGTCTATCAGCGCGATGGGCGTTTGCTTGAGATGTTGATGCAATAAAATACTGCCTGATTTTTTTAATCCGCTATTGGATAAAACGGGCTTTATTGATAGCTTTATTTTAAAGACAAATTTAACCATAGAAAAACAAAACAGGATATGCTGGGAAATCTAAATAAAGGAGAGATCGTTGCACTGCTGGAAAATCAGGTAATTGGCCGGTTGGGCTGCCATAGCGAGGGCGAGACTTACATCGTACCGATAAACTATATCTATCACGATAACGCTATCTATGCCCATTCGGCAAAGGGAAAGAAATTGGATATGCTGCGGGCAAATCCGGAAGTATGTTTTCAGGTCGACCAGATTGAAGATACCTTTCGCTGGAAAAGTGTAATTGTTTGGGGAAAATTTGAAGAACTACAGGGAGAGGAACGGCAGCAGGCCATGCAAGGAATTATCCATAAGATTATGCCTTTAACAGATGCTTCATCCCAGGGGCCTTCTCATGGAATTGATCCGGCCGAGCGTGCCAATATTATCGTTTACCGGATTAATATCAAAGAGGGTACAGGCCGGTTTGAGGCGCATCCGGATTTGTAAGTATAATAATGGTGTAAATAAAAAAACACATGAGAAAAATTTATACGCTGGGGATAATCGGAACACTTTTGTTAGGAGCTTGTAATCAAACAGCTGAAAAGAAAGCCCAGTCAAATAATGTCGATACTGTGGTTGTTCCCAAAGCAGATATTCTTATCTCCGAGGCGCTCACATCAGAACAACAAGAGAAACTTACTCCCGATAGTGTGCTGCAACGTATGAAAAATGGGAATAAGGATTTTACGGAGGACAATCTTACGATCAGGAATAGCACCGAAAGGGTTAGGAGGGCATCGCTTGGGCAATATCCTAAGGCAGTTGTTTTATCCTGCCTGGATTCCCGTGTGCCGGTAGAAGATGTATTCCATAGTGGAATCGGAAATCTTTTTGTAGCCAGGGTAGCAGGAAATATTATCAATGATGATATTTTAGGTAGCCTGGAGTACTCTTGTAAAGTATCAGGCGCTAAGCTGATCGTGGTATTGGGACATGAATATTGTGGTGCGGTTAAATCGGCAATTGATGATGTAAAATTGGGTAATATTACCTCGCTTTTAGCGAAAATACAACCCGCCGTTCAGCATGCGAAGGCTTCTTTCAAGGGAAAAACAACATCTTCAAATCCAGATTTTGTTGCGGCCGTATGTGATGAAAACGTAAAGGAATCTATTCGTCTGATCCGTGAAAAAAGCCCCATATTGAATGAGATGGAAAAAAGCGGAAAGATTAAGATTATTGGTGGAGTTTATGATATGAACTCCGGTAAAGTTGAGTTCTTTAATTAAAATTCCCTACGGTTCCCCCAGAGAAGGTTACGGCGGGCTTGCTCATGATCAGATGACAGGTACAGGGAGCACCAATTATAGATATTTCTTCGTGTCGCTGCTGTCCGGTAGCCTAGTCGCTGCCAATATCAGATATTAAAAGTGATAAGCCAGGCCAAGGTTTGCAAAGATATTGTACATTTTAAATGATATCCCTTTAAAGCTTCCTGGAAATACCGGAACAAGCCCCCATTGCAGTTCTGCCCTTAAGGCCAGTTGATTCCAAACCAGCCTTTCAGCACCACCCGGTAACCCAAAGTCAATTTTACGCTGGCGATCGCTGAAATCACAATGCTCAGAAATTTTATTTTATAGCATAATCGCAGTTATTAAGCGCTTGCCGTAATAATGGTCATGATCATACATCTGGCTAAGGTAATGCAATAGATTAAAATATGTTTGAATACTGTTGCAACCTTTAATAAATCCTTGTCGTCTTTCCTGCATACAAAATAATAAACATACTTGCAGCACCTAACAAATTTCAAAAAGATGAAAAAAATTATTTACCTGTTTATTTTAGGCCTTTGCGTTTTTACCAGTTCTTGCACCATGATGGTTAAAGGTTTTGCCAAACTCCTGGTTAAAGATTATAATGATTATACCAGCACCTATATCTCCGACATCCAGATCGAAGATCCGAATGGTAAGCATCAAACATTTAAAAATTTGTATGACGGAAAAACTGTCTATCTGTATGTTTGGGGAAATAAGAAATTATCTGCAGAGCAAGAAAAGTCGTACCGGTTACTCAAAGAACGTTTTGCTAAATATCCCGACGTAGTTTTTGCTAATCTAATTGTCGGCTCAGATAGCTCATCTACAACCAACAGGTTAGTTGATGATGCATCATCGGCTGAATTCCGTAAGATTTTGAAACTGAATGATCCTGCGCCATTTATTATTGGAAAGGATGGAGCCATTTTAGCCTACAAGGGCCCAAAGCCTGACGACAAAATTTTAGTTGATTATGTGCTTTTTCAAGCTATGCAGGGCGAAGATGGAACTAAATCTGCCAAACGGTTCATTAGAGGTATCAACGGCAACAGCCAGTTTAAATCTGATAAACTGATTGAATGGTATACTGGCCATTTTGGTAAAGCCCCTGGCAATAAATTATCCATGTCTTTGTCTTCTACAAACTAAAGTCGCTTGTTTGGAATGACTTTTTGTAAAACCATAACCTAAGCAGCTAACAGATTTATTAAGGAGAACATTGAATAGGCCTAAATTTATATCTTTGGTATATGGAGATCAGTCAAAGCCTTTTAAATGTCGAAAACCTTTCTGTTAGCTATGGGAATTTCGAGGCTGTGAAAAACATTAGCTTCAGCGTTTTGCCTGGAGAAATTTTTGGCCTGCTCGGTCCTAATGGGGCTGGCAAGACCAGCACATTGAGTGCAATAGAAGGTTTGGTCAGGTTTTCTTCAGGCACTATCATTGTCGACGGCTATGACGTAATTAAAAATCCCTTGCACGCACGTGCGGCAATGGGCGTACAATTGCAGTCAACAACCTTTCAGCCTGAACTTAATGTGGTGCAGATACTGCAGCTGTTCTCTGGTATATACGGTGTACCACTTGATAAAAACGGGCTTAACCGGATTTTAAAAGAAATCCAGTTGGAAGACGCTGTGCATAGGAGATTTGCCCAGCTATCCGGTGGACAGCAACAACGCTTGTCGCTTGTCATCTCAACCATACATCATCCGCGTCTGGTTATGCTTGACGAACCTACCACAGGTCTTGATCCACAGTCGCGCAGGCAATTGTGGGAACGTATAGAAGCGATCCGTAAAAGCGGACATGCCGTTTTATTAACTACGCATTCAATGGAGGAAGCTGAAGCGATCTGCGACCGCATTGCTATAGTTGATCACGGTAAGATCATCACCATCGATGAACCCCAGGCGCTGATAGAAAAACACCGCAATGATCCGGAGGTTATTGCTGTTTCCCGCCGTGGAAAAATTACTTTGGAAGACGTGTTTATTGCATTAACCGGTCGCGAAGTGCGCGCCTAAAAATTTTCAGATGTCGGTATCAATTCCTAAAACCAACACCGCCTTAATGGCATTGTTAAAAGCAGATTTCGCAGTCCTCAGGGCTAACCGCCGTTCCGCTATCCTGGCACTTCTTGTGCCTGTGGTTATATTAATATCGTGGAAACCCCTCATTCCTAAATTGGGAGGTGCTTATGCGCTCTCAGCGGCCATTACCTTTGGCCTGATGGCAATTGGGTTGATGGGGTACTCCATTACAGTAGCACGAGACAGGGATAAGGGAATATTTCAAAGATTAAGGGTTGCTCCGGTGCCTACCTGGGCAATTATGGTAAGCAGACTGGCTATACAACTTTTTATGATTATGCTCCTCACCATACTCATCTTTATTATCGGCAAATCGTATGATGGTGTTACGCTAACATTAGCAGGTTATGTCATAACCTTTTTTGTGGCTTTTTTGGGCGGTGCAGTTTATTTATCGCTGGGGCAGCTGATTGTTGGCCTGATCAAAAATCCTGAAACTGTTAATGCCACTACGAGGATTGTATATTTTATCTTTATTATGGTGGGCATGTTTGGCGAATTGGGTACCCTTGGGGAGCAGGTTAAGAAGTATATACATTATTCTCCGTACGGTGCTGTGAAAATGATGCTGGCTACCAGTATGATTCCGCAAACATGGTCTTCCGCTACAAGTGTGGCAGTGCTCATATCCATTGGCTATGTGCTATTATTTGCCGGTGTGGGCATTAAATTATTTAAGTGGAATACCAAATAATGGTGCAGGCAGCGCACGCGCGTTATGCATATGCCCAATCGATAATTTGCCTGAAAGTCTTTTTTATTGCTTCCTGGTCTTCGGTTTTTTGGATATCGATTCCACATATTTTACTGCCATTCACCTGGCTAATCAGGGTCATATAATAATTGGCGCTGATTAAAATGGCAACCACCGCCCTGAAATTTTTGTCCTTATCTTTAAAATAGGCATCGGCCAGATTGGTAAAAAAAGCTTCAGCCAGCTCCTCACGGGCTTCGTTAAGCTCTCTTAATGGTTTCAGGTCCTGGCAAAGCGCCCAGGTTATGATACTACGCATCTCAGCATTTTCCATTAGCGCATCAAACTGTTGTTCCAATATATCGCAGGTTGCTGCTTTGCCAATATCTGCGGTATTTTCCGGGATAGCCTGCTCAATTTGTTCGGTGTTAGATGCCCAGAAATCCCTGGTATTCAGGTATTCTTTTACCAAACCTTCCATACCACCAAAGTAATCGTAAATTAACTTACGGTCGATTTTAGCCTTTGCTGCAACTTTGCTAACATTAAGACCGGTAAATCCTTCTTTAACCAGGATTTTACCTACAGCCGAGATCATTGCTTTTTTTGTACGCTCTTTGTTCCTTAAAGGGCCGTCAGTAGTTTTCCGGGTCATGGGAGGGTTTGGTTTTACATTGCAATTTGCAAAATTTTTAGATTTTAATGCAGTAAAACGCGGTATGTTTTTAATGTGGCACTGGTAGGATAAATTTGATTTGAAGATGGTGTTTTGCGGCGTATTGTATATTGAAAAACATTCCAGACGTTTTTTTTATAGAAATTTTGTTTTTTAAACCTGAGTTTTTAACATTGTGATGCAAAATTATGCTCCTTTAGACCTGTTTTTGAGCATAAGTGTTTATGTTATTTTTTTATACCGGGGGTAATTCTTCAATAAATACTGTTAAGTAAATGAACGCTAAATTTTCGGATAACCATCAAATTGGCGTAGTGACTACTTTTGCCGAACTGATGGGTACTAATTTTCAGGGAGCCATCAATGCATTGTGCTGGTACAGGGAACTGGATCGCGATTTTAAAGAAATTGTGGCTAAACTTCAGCTGGATCAAAATATTACAGAAATTTCTGCCGAAAATCTTTTATCGCTTGAGCTTACTGAAATGGGAAATATTGCCAGAGGGATCATCTTAACTGATTTGAAGTTGCTTGCTGATTTTGGCGCATCACCTTCACTCAACCTTATTAAAAATTATCAGCGTGATGAGGAGCTCGATTTCATTTCAACCGATGTATATTCCTATCATGTAGATCGCTCTCCGGTGGCTACTGATACTTTTTTATGTACGTATTATGGGGCATCGAGTGATATTTTGCCAAATGATCAGGCCGAACAGAAAGTTTTAATTCCCGAAATCCGCGAAAAGCTTAAAGCCTTACACGATGGCTCCGATGCTGAATTTGAAGACTTTTTAAAGGAGTATTTTTTCGATCTGCACTATCAGCCTAAATCTGGCGCGCAACCCACAAATTTAGGTCTGGGGCATCTTTGGAAATTAGCGGTAGATCACCCTCAACAAAAAGTTTTGCCCTGTGTGCATCGGGCGCCTGTAGAAAACGATGGTGAATATCGCTTACTGCTCATTTGTTAATCAGTTAAGGCTTTGCTTACTGTGTTTGAAGGTCAGCAGGTTAAAGTTAAAACATTAACCATCCGGAGGTGTTCATTAAAACATGAAAGACCTTGCCCACAGATTTGAATCCAACCCGATTTTACTGCCCCGCGATATTACACCCAGCGAAAAATCATTGCAGGTAATCTGTCTGCTTAACCCTGGTGTTTTCCGTTTTAAAGGGAAAACCTGGCTGCTGGTACGGGTGGCAGAAAACATTGCACAAAAAGAAGGCTTTGTGTTTTTTCCAACCATGAATGCATCCGGAAAATTGGAAATAGCTGCAGTTGCGCTAAATGATCCTGAATTAATTGCTACCGATGCGCGGGTAATGAACTACCGTGGTCTCGATTATCTCACAACCATTTCGCACCTTAGATTGTTGAGTAGTAACGATGGCATAAACTTTACTGAGGAAGAAGGATATCCCGGAATTTTTGGAATGGGCGAACTGGAGCGTTTTGGGATTGAGGATTGCAGGGTTGTAAAGATTGATGAAACTTTTTATCTGACCTACACTGCGGTTTCTCCTTCAGGAGTAGGGGTTGGATTGCGAACTACTAAAGATTGGAAAAACTTTTCCCTACCGGTAATGATTTTGCCTCCGCACAATAAAGACTGTGCTTTGTTTGAAGAAAAAATAGACGGGAAGTTTTTTGCCTTACACCGGCCAAGTTCGAAAGAAATTGGTGGTAACTTCATTTGGCTTTGCGATTCGGTAGATGGCGAACGCTGGGGAAACCACAAATGTATTGTTAAAACCAGGCCGGATATGTGGGATAGCGCACGTGTTGGGGCAGGGGCAGCACCAATCCTCACCGAAAAAGGTTGGCTTGCCATTTATCACGGTGCCGACCAGTCGCAAAGATACTGTTTGGGTGCTTTTTTGCTCGATTTGGATAACCCGGCAATTGTATTGGGCAGAACAATAGAACCGATAATGGTTCCTGCCGAACCTTATGAACTCAATGGTTTTTTTGGCCGTGTGGTTTTTACCAACGGGCATGTGGTAAATGGCGACAAGCTTACGATCTATTATGGTGCAGCAGATGAATTTATTTGTGCTGCAGTTTTTTCTATTGCCGAAATTCTGGATGCAACTTTGGCCACTCGTTAAGCAAGCTATTCACGCTTATTCCTCAATTGCCATAATGCCTTCTTGTTTAAGCTTTTCAATTCCGGCTTTCATGGTATTAACCTGTTCGGGCGAGTGACTTTCCCATAACTTAACTTCGCCAATAACTTTGAAAGGATGGGTTGAACGGTAAGACATCGTCGGATTACCAGGGAATTTTTTATCCGTTACATTGGGATCATCTTCAAGTGGTCCGGTAGCCTCTACCAGGTAAATGCGCTCAGGTTCGCTGCCCGAGGCCAGTTCCGCACCCCATATTGCGGCGTGTAAGGTAGCCGACAGGTAAATGTGTTTCAGTTTTTTATCTACAAAGTTCGATTGATATCCGGTTGTAATCAGATCTCCGGGTTTTAAATCTGCTTTTGTTCCATGAAAAAAGGTTTGGGCAAAGGCTTGTGCTGCTGGTGATTGATGTTCTTGTTCCTGATTGTTGTCTTTCATGGTGTGGTTGTTTAAAGTATAGATGTTTATGGTGGTGAGCAGCTTTAAAATTAAAAAAAATAATGGAAAGCATATGGCAACGCCTATTAATCTGGTTCCTTTGTTGAAGGGGGAATAATAAAAATCAGCCACAGATTCACAGATTTGACTGGGAAATTTTTGTGCGCTTTGCGGCTAAATCAGCCACGGAGGCACGGAAAACACGGATGATTTTGATGTTCTGTAGTTGCAATAAAACTGTACTTTGTGTGCTCTGTGTTTTTTCTCTGTAGCCCTCTGTGGTAAAAAAACAGCTTTGCATCCTTCGCGTTTCTTCTTTGCAAACTTTGCGGTTAAATCAGCCACGGAGACACGGAAAACACGGATGATTTTGATGTTCTGTAGTTGCAATAAAACTGTGCTTTGTGTGCTCGGTGTTTTTTCTCTGTACTCTTTGTGGTAAAAATGACTTTGCGCCCTTTGCGTTTTTTCTCCGCGCCCTTTGCGGTTAAAAGCCACGGATGCACGGAAAACACAGATGATTTTGGTGCTTCTGTATTTACCATAAAACGGTTCTTAGCGCCCTTTGCGTTTTTTCTCCGCGCTCTTTGCGGTTAAAAGCCACGGATGCACGGAAAACAAGGATGATTTTGATGTTCTGTAGTTGCTATAAAGCTGTGCTTTGTGTGCCCTGTGTTTTTTCTCTGTACTCTTTGTGGTAAAAATGACTTAGCGTCCTTCGCGTTTTTTCTTTTCGAACTTTGCGGTTGAAAAGCTAGTTTAACTCATTAAAACTCACATACTGAACAAATCTTGGTAAATCAGAACGATTCGGACTGGCCGCATGCGGAAGCGACTCTAACCAAACAATTAAATCGCCCTTTTTACCTTCAACAGGAATTTCCAGTCCTTTATTGCGTAAATCTGCTATTGCGCTTTCAGGATGGTCGAATTGGGTTAGGTAGTCATCAATCTGATGATGAAAGCCTGGAATTAAAGTAAAAGCGCCTCTGTTGGCCGGAACATCATTCAGATACAATAGGCCCTGAATGTAATATCTGGGACCTATTTCGAAATTAATATCCCAATGTAACGGACTGCCTTTAAAAGTGAAATGTTGATTTACCGGTGGATTATAACTTACCTTTTCACAATTGGCTAAAATATTGTTGTGACCATACAAGCTGCTAAAAACTGCTTTAAGTGGAGTGTAATTGCGAATATTTGCAATGGCTTCATCCTGATATTTCTGTAACATTAAGCCCTGTAATAACTCATGTTGCGGATACCAGGTTGCAGCATCAGCTAAATCGATATTCAGAGTTTGGCAAATCAGGTCGGTTACGGCATCACAGTCTTGTTCTCCAATTAATTTTTCTACTTTGAGGTAGCCATTCGTATTCCAAAAAGCGTGCTGTTCGGCTGTTAATACATCAATAAAATCAGTTTCTTGCCCTTTTTGGCGTTTTTGTAACGTGTTGAATTGTAGCGATGCAGCATCATAGAAATCCTGCCCTTTCACATCGATAATCCATTGCCTAAAATGATTGCTGTCTATGCATTTGGTGTATAAAAAATCATAAACTTCAAATAAACCCAGTTGAAATACATTCAGGAAAAGCTGTTCTGTTTGTGTAAAAGAAACATCTGTTTGTTTGTGTGGATGGCTGGGATGATGATGAAGCCGGTAAACATCGAGAAACGGTGATATAGAAGAATTGTGCATATAGCGCTTTGAGCAAGTTAAATCAGGTTAATACTAAGATTAAAATTGCAATTTTAAAAATAGCTGTAGGTTTTAGAAAGAAAAACCAGTTAAAATATTTGCGCATTAAAAAACAATAACTAATATTACAGCAAACATCCCGACCTTGCTAAAATACATTCAGTTTAACCAAAACTATAACGTTTCGTTGCTTAAAGGCGAGTTGGCCATTGCATTACAACAACATTGGGTAGATCATTTCAACAAACAGGATTACGATGGGAGTTGGCAAAGTATTGCCTTGCGCTCTGCAAGTGGAAAAGAACATGATATTTTAGCCAACTATGGAGTGGATAAATATCAGGATACATCTTTGTTAAATCAACTGCCATACCTTAAATCGATTATTGAACAGTGGGAGTGCCCTAAAGAAACCATTCGTTTACTGGCGCTACACCCGGGAGCAGAAATTAAGCCACACAGAGATCTTGGTTGCAATTATGAAGGAGGGGCGCTTAGAATTCATATCCCCATTCAAACCAATAAGGAACTGAAGTTTATGGTAGGGGGCGAGCAGCTGAAACTGGAAGAAGGTTCTTGCTGGTACATCGATTTCGATCAAACCCACAGTATCGTAAATGCTGGCGAAAATGTTCGGGTGCATCTGGTGATTGATGCTTTGAGAAACGAATGGACCGATCGTTTATTTGAAGCTTATGGCTATGATTTTAAAGCAGAAAAGCAAGGGCAAGCCTTAGATCAGGCTACAACCTTAAAAATGATTGAAGAACTGGAACGCATGGATACGCCGGCGGCAAAAGAACTGGTTACCCAATTAAAAAAGAACCTGAAGTGAGTACACTGATTAACTGGATTCCGTATAAACTGAGCTATCAGGACAATGATTGGCAGCTTTTGTGGCTGGATTTGCAGGAAAAGCATATTGAAGAACCTTTTTTTGATGAGACTATTCAGTTTTGCCGGATGCGCACGAAAGAAAGATCAGGTTATGTACCAACAAGCAGTTTAGACTTTTTAGCGGATGTTGCAAAGCATACCGATTCTATACCTCCAGATGCATTTATTTTTCATGTATCCAGATGTGGTTCGACCTTATTATCTCAAGCTTTGGCTACTGCAGAAACAAACATTGTTTATCCGGAGGCCCCGTTAATTGACGAAATTTTACGGATGCAGGAACAAGATCCTGCTATAACGGCAGAACAACAGGAACTTTGGTTTAAATCGGCCATTGCCTTAATGGGACAAAAGAGAAAAGCAGGGTATGAGCAGCTCTTTATCAAATTAGATAGCTGGCACATTCATTTCTATTCCTTGTTAAGGAAATGGTATCCTGATATACCCTTCTTTTTTCTTTCAAGAGAACCAAACGCGATTATGGCATCACATCACCGCAAAAGAGGTATTCACAGTATTCCGGGAATGGTTAATGCCAATGTTTTAGGGGTTATGATAGCAGAAAAGCATTATCAGGATTTTAATTTATTTACAGCAGAAGTGCTTGCAAATTATTACAAAGCCTTACAGGAGATACTGTTGGTCAATCATCCTAAAAATACCTTTTTCGATTATGGTTGGGGAATGGATCAATTATTAAAGCAATTTTTTAAAGCTTTAACTATAATGGATGCCTTAGATGAGAAAATGTTGGCTAGACTTAACTTTCATAGCAAAAGCCCCGGAGAAAAGTTTGCTGGTGATCATCAAATACAGCTTAAAACTTATGTTGATGTGAATACCGCTTATGAAATTTTTTTGAATCAGTTAACGAGGCCTTGATGCAGAAAGATAAAAATATAACTCTCTATGGTGCTGTAAAATAAATCTCACACAAGTATTACCAACGTTTTGTGATGATTTCAGAATTTAGACTCATTAGATTCTGGCTTGTAAGCGAAAGTGTGAAACAATTTTGCAGATTTTACTAGTTGTTTACAATAAATTAATGATTTGTAGTATTTGTTGTACTCAATTGTGTTATGTAGCAGGGCAATATATGACTGATTGCTCAATTGTTGATAAATATCAAGAACTAAATATTGTGCTTGTAAATCTACTAAAATGGGCCTTTTGTATACTATTTTGTTTGTTTTGCCTACTGAAAGGATGAGTTTTGGTGATTCTAAATTTGTAGTATTTGTACTATAAGCAAAATTATTCCATCTTTACAGCAACAAACATCCCAGTAATAAACCTTTTATGAATACCAATAGACGCTCTTTTCTGAAGAGGAACGTCTTGTTAAGCAGTAGTATCTTATTGGCAGGCCCAGTAGATGCACTAGCTAAAGCAAGCCGTACTATCTATACCAAATCTGTAAACCAAAAACAGGTTAATATCATGTATAGTAACGATATTAACGGAGCCGTTAATTCAACCTCACAAGGGTTTGGCGGCTTAAAATCTTTACAAACTACAATCAATAACGAACTTGTTTCTACTTTATTATTGGATGCCGGAGGATTTTTAAATTTTAATCGAAATAACCATACCGAAACCATCCAATGGATGAATAAAGTAGGTTACCATGCGGTTAACCTTAGTGCTGCCGACTTAAAACAAGGGATTGATGCTTTTGCCGGTTTACTTCCGGATGTGGCTTTCGATCTGTTAAGTTGCAATTACCAGTTTGAGCATCCGAAATTACAAAAGGCAGTAAAAAGCTACCAGGTAATTACTTATGGGAAATACAGGGTAGGGGTTACTGGCGTTGGCGAAACGGTTAAAATGGCTGGCTTAAAGGTTTCTGATCCTGTTATAGCGCTAAACAAAATGGCCAAATATTTAAAAGAAGACGAAGCATGCGATTTAGTGGTATGTTTATCTCATTTGGGTTTTGATTCAAAAGCAAAATTTAATAACAGACAACTTGCAGAATATACCAGCTCTGTAGATCTCATTATTGGTGGAAATGTTTTAACAGGTAAAAATCAGCTTTACGCACTTCGAAATAAAGAAAAGAATGAAGTGCTGTTAGGTACAAGTCATACAGGCTTACAGTCTGTTGCTCAACTTACATTTGGATTTAACGAACATAAAATTAATCATCAGCTTGATATCAAAAAGCATGTACCTGGTGTAACTAATAGAGCAGAAATGAACGAGATTTTATTTGATCAAACAAAGATTCTAAAATCAGTTTAAAGATATTTAATTAACTCATTCACAAATTAAAATTTAAAAATTATGTACGAACCTTTTATAAGTTTCATTGGCTTATTCGGCCTCAGTTTTAATCCACGCGGATGGCAGAAATGTTATGGGCAAATTATGTCTATCGCTCAAAATACTGCATTGTTTTCTTTGCTTGGTACTACCTACGGTGGAAATGGGCAATCTACCTTTGCGCTTCCAGATTTACGAGGAAGGGCTCCTATTGGAGATGGACAAGGACCAGGATTATCGCCATATGTATTAGGTCAAATTGGAGGAGTAGAAAATGTGACACTTATTTCAACACAAATGCCACAACATAACCACCTAGTTTTAGCTAATACAGACCCAGGAACAACAGGCGTCCCTGCCGGTAATTATCTGTCAGCCAGCCCAAAAACAGGTTCTGGCCCCAATGCTACAGTTTTAAATACTTATACTACTACCGCAAATACGCAATTAAACCCGAGTAGTATTGGATTTGCAGGTGGAAACCAGCCGCATGTAAATATGCAGCCTTATTTAACATTGACATATTGTATCGCTACAGAAGGTATTTTTCCATCAAGAAATTAAATGAATAAACCACTTAAAATTGGTTTTTTAATGCCCTATTCAGGAGTCTATCCGTACTATGCACAACATATTACGGCTGGATTTCTGTGTGCGGCAGCTAAAATGTCACATGCAGCTACAGACTTTGCTTTTATGCCTGCTTACATCGGACAAGGTAGTAATAAAGCTGTTTTAGAAGCTGCGCAAAAGCTTATCTTTTTTGAAGGAGTAGATGTCATGATGGGGATGATTAATCCCAAAATGTATCCAGAACTCAGGACTATATTAGAAAATCACAATAAGTTGGGCTTATTTTTTGATTTTGGAGAATCAATATCATCTAATGAAGTATATAGTCCAAATATCTCTAATCTTTCAATGAACCTTTGGCAAAGTGAATATGCATTAGGACAGTGGGCAACCAAAGAACTTGGAGAAAGAGGCCAAATGATATCTCCACTTTACGAAAGTGGCTTCAATTTAGGAAGCTCATTTTTGATGGGAGTTGGTTCTGCTGGATCAAATCAGCTAAAAAGTATGGTTTTAAAGGAGAATCATGCCAATAAAGATGTCTTAGATCTTAAGGATTTCTTTGCTGCTATAAATGCAGATGCACCCGATTATGTACATGCCATTTTCGTAGGACGGATCGGAAACGAATTTCTTAGACAATGGAAGGCAAGTAAGTTCAATAACGTTATTCCTCTAGTTACTGTTGAGAATATGGCTTACCCAGATATGCTGGAAGATATAGGTCATCTCGGACTAAACTTTTATAGTGCCTCTTCCTGGAGTAAGGAACATAAAACAGGTGCTAATCCTGCCTTTGTTAGAGATTTTGAAAACTTTGGCAAGCAACAAGCCAACATATTTGGCATGCTAGGCTACGAAGCAGGCTTAATTCTCAGCCGAATGAAAGCACAGCTTACCGTCGGCAATGCTTCAACAGCTGTAATCGACTTTAATCAGAGTGGAACAATAGGACCAAGAGGATTACTTCATTTTGGTATGCAGGAGCAACAAAGTTTTCCATTGATCGACATTGTGAAAATTAACACCAGCAATAAAAAAAATAATGCAACTATAATTTCTCAGGGTACAGCTCTGGGATACGATATATCAACTGTTTACAGCGAAACTGAAAGCGGTTGGCAAAATCCATATTTATCTGTCTAATTAACGCTTATGAAGAGATTTTTTACGAAAGTAGCTTTTACCGTTTCAGTAATTGTACTTTTTCTGGCACTTGCTCCCGCATTTGCTCAGTACACTAAAACTCAGCTGCATGCTGGCGGTTTATATACCGCTTTAGCCAAAGATGCGAGTGGAAATATTTATGTTACCAAAGCCTCTGGACCTGGGACGTATCATGTAGCCAAGTATACTGGCGGTACAGGTAGTCCCACCATTATCTATAGCGGCTTAACCTCTCAACCTGGAGAATATCCATGGGGTTTAGCAGTCGCGAGTAATGGTGATGTTTATCTGAGTACCGATTTTACAACCAATAATGGAGCAATTATCCGGTTAAATGCAGCATCATCTTATGCAGTAACCACAGTACAAACCGGAAGATACTTTACGGCATTGGCTTTAGATGCTGCAAATAACTTATATGCTTTAGAATATAATACCACCAATTCAGACTATGCTGTAGTTAAGTATACTGATCCATCAACAATCAACTCTACCAGTAAAACGATGATCTATCACGGTCTTGTTTCAGGAAGCGGAATGAGCTATCCTACTGGAATTGCTGTTGCAAACAATGGTGACGTTTTTGTAACTAAAACTTATAACGGAACTACACAAACCGGGGGGATTTTAAAAATAAATGCCCCAACCTACGCAACAACAACAAGCGTTGCAACAGGCACCTACGCCACAACATTAACACTTGATGAATTTGGCAACTTATATGCTTCTGAAACTAGCGGAACAAATACTTATTCGCTAAATAAATATACAGGTGCTACAGGTACACCAGCTGCTTTTTATTCCAATTTACATGGGACAGGTACATTTTTACCTTATGGGGTAGCTTTTATAGGTACAACAGGATATATTGCAGATGGTGACGATGGAACATTAGGAGGAGAGCTAATCAAAATGGCTCCAACAGATGTTGTTTTGCCAGCTGTGCCAACCGGATTGGCTGCAAGCGCCGGTAGCTCGCAAAATACACTAACCTGGAACGCCAATGCCGATGCAGACTTATTGGGCTACAAAGTTTATGGGGGGACTACAGCAGCGCCAACTACATTGTTGGCGGCCATTCCGAAGGGAACCACAACCTATACCCATACAGGCCTGATTAACGGAACACAATATTACTACCGTATTTCGGCAGAAGATAATTACTTTAACGAAAGTGCTAAATCGGCTGATGTAACGGCTACACCAACACCACCAGCCATTACTTCGGCTACTTATAATGCTTCAACCGGAGCTTTAGTGGTTACAGGATCGGCTTTCCCGGCTTTAGCAGGGGCAGCAAATGATATTTTAAGCAATAAATTTACTTTAACAGGAGAGGGCGGAGCTACTTATACGCTTACCTCGGCTGATGTTGACATTACCTCATCTACAGCTTTTACCATCAACTTAAATGCTACTGATAAAAATGCGGTGGGTATGATGTTGAATAAAAACGGAACGGCTTCTACCAGTGGCACAACTTACAACCTGGCAGCAGCCGAGGATTGGGCAGCAGGAGAAAACCCTGCCTCAGTAATTGTAGATCTAACCAATCCGATTACCGTATCAAACGTAGCAGCACCTGCAATTACCAGTGCTACATACAACGCTTCAACCGGAGCAGTAGTGGTAACAGGTACAGGTTTCTTAAAACTTAGTGGGTCAGCGAACGATATTGTAGCCAACAAATTTACTTTTACAGGCGAAGGGGCTGCTACATACGCTTTAACCAATACAGCCAACGTAGAAATCACATCGGGTACCGCATTTACTTTAACATTAAGTGCAGCCGATCTGACAGCTGTTAACCAAATTATCAATAAAAACGGTACGACTTCAACCGGAGGAACAACCTATAACCTGGCGGCAGCAGAAGACTGGGCTGCCGGTGCAGATCCCGCAGTTGTAGTAGCCGATTTAACCGGAAATGGAATTACCGCCAGTAACGTGGCAGTTCCGGCAATTACTTCAGCAACATACGATGCATCAACAGGTGCTTTAGTGGTAACCGGTACCAATTTCTTATCTTTATCAGGCGCAGCCAACGATATTGTAGCCAATAAATTTACTTTTACCGGCGAAGGAGGATCGACCTATACCTTAACCAATACACCTAATGTTGAAATTACTTCTGCAACTGCATTTACTTTAACATTAAGTGTAGCAGATCAGGCTGCGGTTAACCAGATCATCAATAAAAACGGTACCTCATCAACCAGCGGAACCACCTATAATCTGGGGGCTGCCGAAGACTGGGCAGCAGGAGCAGATGCCGCGGTTGTGGTAGCCGATTTAACCGGAAACGGGATAACTGTAAGCAATGTGGCTGTACCGGCAATTACAAGTGCTGCCTATAACGCTTCAACAGGAGCTTTAGTGGTAACCGGTACAGGTTTTTCTGCTAAAACAGGAGTCGCTAATGATATTGTAGCCAATAAATTTACAATTACAGGTGATGGCGGGGCAACCTATACTTTAACCAATACGTCAAATGTTGACATTACTTCATCAACTACCTTCACTTTAACTTTAAGTGCAGCTGACAAGGCGGGTGTTAACCTCATTGTGAATAAAAACGGTACTACATCAACCGGCGGTACAACCTACAATCTGGCAGGTGCAGAAGACTGGGCAGCTGGAGCAGATGCTGCCGTTGTGGTGGCCGATTTAACCGGAAATGGAATTACCGTTTCTAACGTTGCTATTCCTGCCATTACCAGCGCAACTTACGATGCATCAACGGGAGCTTTAGTTGTAACCGGTACCAATTTCTTACCTTTATCAGGCGCAGCCAACGATATTATAGCCAACAAATTTACTTTTATCGGCGAAGGAGGATCAGCTTACACTTTAACCAATACGCCTAATGTTGAAATTACATCTGCAACAGCATTTACTTTAACATTAAGTGCAGCAGATCTGGCTGCAGTTAATCAGATCATCAATAAAAACGGAACAACCTCAACCAGCGGAACTACTTATAACCTGGCTGCAGCAGAAGACTGGGCAGCAGGAGCAGATGCAGCGGTTGTAGTGGCCGATTTAACCGGAAACGGAATTACTGTAAGTAATGTTGCAGTACCAGTTATTACTGCCGCAACTTACGATGCCACTACAGGCGTATTAGCAGTAACAGGAACAGGATTTTTAAAATTAAACGGTGCAGCAAATGATATTGTTGCCAATAAATTAACTTTCAAAGGTCAGGGTGCAGGAACATATACCTTAACCGATTCGCCTAATGCAGAGCTTACCAGCGGCACTTCATTCAGCATTACCGTTAGTGCAACAGATAAATCAGCTTTAGCTTTATTGATGAATAAAGACGGTCTGTCTGCAGCTGATGCAACAGTTTACAATCTGGCAGCAGCCGAAGACTGGAATGCCGGTGCTGCAGCAGCGGTAGTAATTGCCGATCTGACAAACCCGGTAACAGTTTCAGGTGCCAAATCAAGAAATGCCGATTTAGCTACTTTAACCACCAGTGTGGGAACATTTACACCAGCTTTTGCGGCTGGTACAACAAGCTACAGCATTAATGTACCATTTACAACTTCAACAGCAACCATTACTGCAACAAGGGCAGAAAGTCATGCAACATTGGCTTCGAGTTTAGGTGCAGGTCCTTTTACAGCCTTAACAGATGGTGCTGCATCCGGAGCTTATACGCTGGCCGATGGTGCGAACGCGATTAATGTTAGGGTTACTGCCGAAGAACCAACTGTGACCAAAACTTATACCATAACGGTAAATAAACAGGTGGCCGCCTCAGTTGGTAATTTTGTTTGGCTTGATTACAACCAGAATGGTGTACAAGATGGAGGAGAGCCTGGCGTATCGGGAGCAACCGTTACTTTAACAGGAACCGATATCTTTGCCAATGCGGTTAATTTAACAACTACGACAGATGCATCCGGAAATTATACCTTTAGCAATTTAAATCCTTCAAGTGGCTATACCATTGTGGTATCAGGATATCCATCGCGTTATACTGCCACTTTCGATCTTGATGGAACAGGAACTAATGGTGCCACTTTCGCACTTGCATCAGGACAAAACAGAACCGATGTAGACTTCGGTTTATACGATCCATATTATGCTAATGCAGATTTATCTGCACTAAGCACTACCGCAGGTTTAACACCAGTATTTGCAGCTGGTACAACCAGTTATACTGCAAGTGTTTTAACTGCAACCAATACAGTAAAATTAACTGCTACTGCACTTGCTGCAGGATCAACCTTGCAAATTAATGCGAATGGAGCAGGCTTTGTAGCCTTAACCAGCGGTGTTGAAACTGCAGATTTAACTTTAAACTTTGGTAACAACACCTTTGATGTAAAGGTTACTGCCCAAAACGGAACAACAACTAAAACCTACACGGTAACTGTTAACCGGCCGAATGCAAATCAAACCATTACTTTTGCAGGTACTGCCTCAACTACTTACGGTGCTGCCGATTTTGATCCAGGAGCAACCAGTGCAACATCGGGAATTAATACAATCACTTACAGCAGTGATAATTTAGCCGTGGCTACTATTGTAGCAGGTAAAATACATGTTGTGGGTGCCGGAACGGCTGTTATTACAGCTAAGCAAGCGGCAAGTACCGGATATAACGCCGCTACTGATGCTACGCAGACCCTAACCGTAAATGCGAAAAGCATTACAGGTAACTTCACTGCCGACAATAAAGTTTACGATGGAAACAATACGGCAAGTGTTTTAAGCAGAACGCTTACCGGTGTAGTAACCGGCGATGAAGCTGCAGTTACCCTAACAGGAGGTACTGCAACTTTCGATAATGCCAATGTTGCTGCCAGTAAAACCGTTACAGCTGCTGGTATGACTTTAGGAGGTGCCAAAGCTGCAAACTATACCCTGGCATCTGTAGCAACAACTACAGCCAATATTACCACTAAGGATATCAGTGGTAACATTACAGCCAGCAATAAGGTTTATGATGGTAACAATACAGCCAATATCCTGACCAGAACATTGTCTGGAGTAGTAACCGGCGAAGAAGCAGATGTAACCTTAACCGGTGGAACAGCAACCTTTGCTGATGCATTGGTGGGTACCGGAAAAACGGTAACGGGATCGGGCTTAACCCTAACCGGAACCAAAGCTGCCAATTATAACTTAACAGGTGTAGCTACTACCACTGCAAACATTACCGGTTTAGCTTTAACCGGTGCTTTTACTGCCGATAATAAAGTTTACGATGGTAATACCACAGCAAGCGTATTAACCAGAACATTAACCGGTGTACTCCCTGCCGATGTGGCTGATGTAAACCTGACAGGTGGTACAGCTACTTTTGGTACAGCCGATGTAGGTACAGGTAAAACGGTTACTGCAGCAGGTATGACATTAGGAGGTGCCAAAGCAGCTAACTATACCTTATCATCTGTTGCAACAACCACGGCTAACATTACCGGCCTGGCCTTAACAGGTAGCTTTACTGCCGATAATAAGGTATATGATGGTACCAATGCCGCAACAATATTAACCAGAACTTTAGCAGGCGTATTACCTGCCGATATTGCAGATGTAACCTTAACTGGTGGCACAGCAACTTTCGGAGGCATCAATACCGGAAATGGTAAAAACGTTACTTCAACCGGTATGGTATTAACTGGAGCTAAAGCTGGTAACTATACTTTATTTGCTGTAAATACCACAACAGCTAATATTACGCCAAAAGATATCACCGGAATCTTCACTGCTGCTAACAAAGCGTACGATGGTAACACTACAGCAAGTATCTTAACCAGAAGTTTAACCGGCGTAGTGCCAGCTGACGTTGCTGATGTATCTTTAATTGGAGGTACAGCTACTTTTGCAACTGCAACTGTAGGCACAGGCAAAACGGTTACTTCAACCGGAATGACTTTGGATGGAACCAAAGCCGAAAACTATAACTTAACCGGTGTGGCTACAACTACAGCCAATATTACCGGACTGGCCTTAACCGGTAACTTTACAGCCGATAATAAGGTTTATGATGGTAATACTACCGCGAATATCTTAACCAGAACCTTAACAGGTGTACTTCCTGCCGATGCTGCCGATGTTACCTTAACAGGAGGCTCAGCAACGTTTGCCGATGCGGCCAAGGGAACCGGTAAAACGGTTACTGCTACCGGAATGACTTTAGGCGGAACCAAAGCAGCCAACTATACCTTAGGTACAGTAAATACTGCAATTGCCGATATAACCGCTAAAGACCTTACTGCAAGCTTCACTGCCGACAATAAAGTGTACGATGGCAATACTACTGCCACCATTTTAACCAGAACCTTAACAGGTGTATTGGCCGCTGATGTTGCTGACGTAACGGTTAGCGGAGGTACAGCAATCTTCAATAACGAAAGCGTAGGTACAGGCAAATCTGTAAATGCATCAGGTTTGGTATTGGCAGGAGCTAAAGGAGGCAATTACAATATCACAACTGTAAATGCAACTAGTGCAAACATCACTGCTAAAAACATCAGTGGTAACTTTACTGCCGACAATAAAGTGTACGATGCTAACACTACAGCAACCGTATTAACCAGAACCTTAACTGGCGTACTGGCCGGAGATGTTGCAGATGTTACCTTAACCGGTGGTACAGCAAGTTTTGCTACAGCCAGTGTAGGTACAGGTAAAACGGTTACTTCGACAGGTATGGCCATTACAGGTGCAAAAGCAGCTAACTATAGCCTAACTGGTGTAGCTACTACTACAGCCAACATTACCGGTTTAACCATTACCGGAAACATTACAGCTGCAAATAAAGTGTACGATGGTACGGCTAATGCTACCATTACCGGCAGAACCTTAACAGGTGTACTGGCTGCTGATGCTGCAGATGTAACTTTAAGCGGCGGAGCAGCAACTTTTGCCGATGCCAACAAAGGCACAGGTAAAACCGTAACCGCAACTGGTTTAACTTTAACAGGTGCTAAAGCCGCCAACTATACTTTAGCTTCAGTAGGTACTACCACTGCCGATATCACTGCAAAAGATATCGCCGGTAACTTTACTGCCGATAACAAGGTTTATGATGGTACTACCACCGCGAGTATCTTAACCAGAACCCTAACTGGTGTACTGGCCGGAGACGTCGCAGATGTTACCTTAACCGGAGGAACAGCAAGTTTTGCTACTGCCAGCATTGGTACCGGTAAAACTGTAACTTCAACAGGTATGAGCCTTTCTGGTTCAAAAGCAGCTAACTATAACTTAACAGGTGTAGGTACTGCTACTGCAAACATCACAGGTTTAACCATTACGGGTAACTTCACAGCGGGTAATAAAGTGTACGATGGCAATGCCACTGCTACCGTGTTAACCAGAACTTTAACAGGCGTATTGCCAGCTGATGCAGCTGATGTTACCTTAACAGGTGGTACGGCTAGCTTTGCCGATGCAAATAAAGGTGCTGGTAAAACGGTTACTGCTGCTGGTATGACTATAACAGGTACCAAAGCAGCTAACTATACTTTAGCTTCGGTGGCTACTACAACAGCCGATATCACTGCAAAAGATATCGCCGGTAACTTCACTGCCGATAGCAAAGTGTACGATGGCGCTACTACAGCAAATATCCTTACCAGAACCTTAACTGGCGTATTAGCTGCTGATGCTGCCGATGTTACTTTAACCGGTGGAACAGCAAACTTTGCCAATGCAAACGTAGGCACAGCTAAAACGGTATCGGCTACAGGATTGACTTTAACCGGAGCCAAAGCTGCCAATTACAATTTAACGGGCGTAGCTAATACAACCGCTAACATTACTGCAAAAAATATTGCAGGTGCATTTACAGCCGATAACAAAGCTTACGATGGTAACACCACCGCAACTATTTTAACCAGAACATTAACTGGCGTGATTACTGCCGATGCAGCCGACGTTACCTTAAGCGGTGGTACAGCAAGTTTTGCTGACGCCAACATTGGTACAGGTAAAACGGTAACTTCAACAGGTATGGTTTTAGCGGGCTCAAAAGCTGCTAACTATAACTTAACCGGAGTAGCTACCACAACAGCTAACATTGGCGTTAAAACCATCACCGGATCATTCACAGCTGATAATAAAGTTTACGATGGCAATACTACTGCCACCGTATTAACCAGAACCTTAACAGGTGTATTAGCTGCCGATGCTGCTGATGTTACCTTAACAGGTGGAACTGCAAGCTTTGCCGATGCTAACGTAGCTGCCGGTAAAACGGTAACTTCAACTGGCATGGCGCTTAGCGGAACAAAAGCGGGCAACTATAACCTAAGCAGCGTAGCTACCACAACTGCAGCCATTACTGCAAAAACAGTTAATGGAAGCATTACTGCCAGCAACAAAGTTTACGATGGTACTACTACTGCTGCCATTACAGGCAGAACCTTAACCGGTGTATTAACTGCCGATGTTGCCGATGTAAGCCTAACAGGCGGAACAGCAACCTTTGCCGATAAAAACGTGGGCACAGCAAAAGTGGTAACAGGCGCAGGCTTGTTATTATCGGGAGCTAAGGCTGCCAACTATACTTTGGCCAGCGTGGCAACTACAACTGCAAACATCAGTGTAAAACCAATTACGGTTACTGCCGATGCTAAGACAAAAGTGTATGGCGCAACAGATCCTGCATTAACCTATACTTTATCTGCAGGTGCATTAGCTACCGGCGATAACACCACTGGTGCATTGAGCAGGGCAGCAGGCGAGGTAGTAGGTACTTATGCCATTGCACAAAATACACTTAGTGCAGGTACCAATTATAGTATCACCTATGTACCGGCTAATCTTGAAATTACCAGAAAAGCGCTCGTAATTACAGCCGATAACAAAACCAAAAACTTTGGAGCAGCTAACCCTGCGCTTACCGCAAGTTACAGTGGTTTTGTAGGTACTGAAACTGCAGCAGTATTAACCAGTCCGGTAGTGTTAAGTACAACTGCTACTACCACATCATCAGCAGGTAATTACCCAATTACAGCTAGCGGTGCAGCAGCAGCAAACTACAGCATTACTTATGTTGCAGGTACCTTAACCATTAACCCAACTGCACAAACCATTACGTTTGCTGCATTGCCAAATAAGTTAGATACCGATGGTACCTTTACCTTAACGGCAACGGCAAGCTCAGGTTTACCGGTAACTTATACCAGCAGTAACCCAACTGTTGCCAGAATTATTAATGGTAACCAGGTTGAGATCCTGAAAGCAGGTGTAATCAACATTACTGCCAGTCAGGCCGGAAATGCCGATTACCAGGCCGCAACCAATGTGGTGCAGTCGTTCACTGTGATCGAGAACCCGCCACCGGTAATCACCATTACCAGCAATAAAGGTAACAGCATCAGCAAAGGTGAGGTTGCTGTACTTACGGCAAGTGGTGCTTTAACTTATCAGTGGTCAAATGCCAATGGTATCCTTAGCGGACAAAACAATGCTTTATTAACGGTTAGACCATCTCAAACCACCACTTACACGGTTACCGGTTTTAACCAGTACGGTCGTAGCAGCACCAAAACCTTTACCCTTGAGGTAAGGGCCGATTACCAGGTGCTGAATATTATGAACGTAATTACACCTAACGGTGATGGTAAAAATGATACCTGGAAAGTAGAGAATATCGATATGTATCCAAATAATACAGTTAAGGTATTTGATCGTTCAGGAAAGCTTGTGTTTGAAATGAAAGGCTACGACAACAGCTGGGGTGGTACTTTCAGAGGATCGGTATTACCTGAGGGTGCTTACTACTACATCATCGATTTCGGTCCTGGTGTTGGTGTAAGAAAAGGATATATCACCATAGTAGGTCAACAATAAGAGAGATTAATCAGTCATGATCAATTGAGTATTTAACCATACAAAACTGATCATGACTTAGCTAAACGTATAAAGATGAAAACAAAAAGAATTTTGATCACTTGCCTGATGCTTGGCATCAGCATGACCACTTTTGCGCAGCTTAACCCTATGGGAAGCATGTACTATCAAAACCTTTACCTAAGCAATCCGGCAATGGCGGGTATTGAAAAAGGATGGGAGCTTAATGCTGGTTACAAGGCGCAGTGGACCTCAATTGAAGGCGCACCTACCATGCAGGCGGTAACTGCAACTTACGGTACCCAAAGTAACAAAGTAGGAGCTGGATTATCATTTTATAATGAAAACGCAGGTGTAATTCAACGTACCAGTTTAAAAGGTACCTATGCCTATCACTTACCGCTTAACAACGAATCAAGCTATCTGGATTTTGGTCTTTCGGCAGGTATTATGAACGAATGGATCGACTTCAGCAAAATCAGGGGCGACCAGGGCGATATGTCGTTAACAAACTTCAACCAGCGCAAGCTGTATTTCGATGGTGATTTCGGGATTGCTTTCCGCAACCAGAATTTAAATATCCAGGCTGCACTACCCAACATGAAACGTTTCTTTAACCGCGATCTTTCAAGATCAGTGGTAGATAGGGCAACCTATTTTGCAGCGGTAAGCTACAAATTCATTAATCCTAATAAAGTTTTAAGTGTAATTGAACCGAAGTTCAGTTACCGTGGTATTGATAACTACCGCGATATTGTTGATTTGGGCTTAAACACCCAGTTCTGGACCAACAAACTTTTGTTAAGTACCATTTACCACAGCAGCAACAGTGTTTCTGTAGGTGCTGGTACAACTTATCAAAACCAACTGGCTATTTTGGTGATGTATACCACCAACACTTCAGCTTTACAGAATTATGCCAATGGCGAATTTGAAATAGGTTTGAAATACAATTTTAGATAAGAAACCTAAATGCAATTTGGGCATGATTAAATTTTAAGCATGAAATCCTTTTTATCAGAAATCTCACCGATCCTGTCTTTTTTAGATAGGATCGGTTTGCTTTATAAGCTTGAAGAAATCGAAGGTCAAACCTTTCTTCCAGGCTTAAAACTCAGTAAGGGTACCTTAATTATCGATCTTAATAAGTTACTTTATCCCGGAGATATTTTGCATGAAGCCGGTCATCTGGCTTGTATGCCTCCAGCAATCAGGCAAGAAATGAGCGATGATTTAGCCGCTTCCGATCTCCATCAGGGAGGCGAGATGATGGCCATTGCCTGGTCGTACGCTGCTTGTATTCACCTTAATATCGATCCAATAGTTGTGTTTCATGATGATGGATATAGAGCTGGCGGGAAAGCCATAATTGAAAGTTTTAAGCAAGAAATCCCCATGGGGATCCCGCTTTTGCAGTGGTGCGGCATGACTTTCGATCATATACAAGCTGAAAAACATCAAACACAACCTTTTCCTCATATGCAGCGTTGGCTGTGTGAGCATAGGCCTGACTAATATTGGCGGCTAAGCAATTGATACTGGTGACTAAGCAATTGATACTGGTGACTAAGCAATTGATACTGGCGATTAAGCAATTGATACTGGTGGCTAAGCAATTGATACTGGTAACTTAGCAATTGATACTGGCAGGTTAGCAATTGATAGTAGTGGCTTAGCAATTGATAGTAGTGGCTTAGCAATTGATACTGGTGGCTTAGCAATTGATACTGGTAGCTAAGCAATTGATACTGGTGGCTAAGCAATTGATACTGGCGGCTTAGCAATTGATACTGGTAGCTTAGCAATTGATAGTGGTATTGTATTCTTTGCTTTTCCTCTCTGCGCACTTTGCATTTTTTCTCCGCGCCCTTTGCGGTTAAAAGCCACGGATACACGGAATGTTTTGTGCCTTGGTGGTTAAATCTGCTTTGTGGCCTCTGTACTTTTTCTCTGCTTTCTCTGTGGTAAAATAAGTCGGAGGTCCGGAGTCAGATGTCGGAAGGCAATATGCATAAAACCTATTCTGCGGTTATCTGTGTAATCTGCGGGAAACAACCTGCATCTGCTTTGCACCCTCTGCGATTTATCTTTGCGAACTTTGCGGTTAAACGCCACGGATGCACGGAATAACACGGAAGATTTTGGTGTCTTGGTGCCTTTGTGGTTGAACAATAGCACTTAGCGCCCTTTGCGTTTTTCTCTCCGCGCCCTTTGCGGTTAAACAGCCACGAATGCACGGAATAACATGGAGAATTTCTTGTTAATCAGCTTAAACCAATTCAATCTCCAACAGCAGCTTAATAATATTCGCTATAATCGGGTTTTCATCATCACTTCGCCAGTTCAGGTAAAGATCGGTTGGGTGGGGTAGCTGGATGTATCTGATACCCGGTACAGCATGATGGATATACGAATCGGGCAGAATAGCCACTCCCAATTTCCGCCGCACCAGGGCGATAATGGTAGAGCCAAACTCAGAGTGCAGGTAAACATTAGGCTGGATACCAAAAGATTTAAACACATTTTTAATAATGCGGTTATAGCTGCTGCCTTCATCCTTAACCGGTAAAATAAATTTTTCTGCGATCAGCATTTCGCGCGTCAGCTCATCTATATTTTTAAGCGGATGGTCTTCCGGCACCACTAATGCCAGATGATCGGTATAGATTTTTTTTGAACTAATGCCATCAATGGTGGTCTTATCGCGTGTAATTACCACATCGAGCTTATAGTTCGCCAAAAACTCCTGTTGATTTTCATACATTACCTGTACCAGCTCAATCTGTAGTTTGGGAAATTCTTCATTTATCCGCGAGGTAATTTGCGGCACCAGCGAACCTGAAATAGAATCCGGATGCGCAATCCTGATGGTACCATATTCGCCCAATTGGATCTGACTGGCAAACTTATGAATGTGACTGATCTCATTGAACTGCTTCATCCATTTTTCCTTCAAAAACTTGCCTGCTGCCGTTAGCTTTACATTGCGCTTATTGCGGATAAACAATTGTATATCCAGCTCCTGCTCCAAAGCCTGTATCTGCCTGCTCAATGCCGATTGCGTAATGTTCATCTTAGCGGCTGTTTTCCAGAAATGAAGTTCATCGGCCAGGGTTAAAAAGTATTTGATTTGTTGTAGATCCATTATTGCAATTTATGCATTAATAAATGATAAAATAGCATTTTACTGAATTATTGCATGACTTATCTTTGTGCTATTACAAGCCAGCAAACAACATTAAAATGCATCATTCAATAACCATACAACAGATTGGCCCTTCAGCTATTTTAACCTTGCAGATCATTAGCAGGCAAATCTTTTTAGAAGCTTTTGCCGATACCACCAGCGAGGCCAATATGCAGGCTTATCTCGATTCGAGCTTTTCTTACGATAAATTACTGGCTGAGCTTGAAAATCCCGGCTCAAAGTTTTACTTCGCCCTTTCTGAAGAAAACGTAGTTGGTTATTTAAAATTGAACACCGGTGATGCACAGACTGAACAGGAACTGGAAGATGCGCTTGAAATTGAACGTATTTATGTGCTGGCCGCTTATCATGGCCAAAAGGTGGGGCAAGCCTTGTTAAATAAAGCTTTTGAGGTGGCTGAGGAGCTCCAATACAAAAATATATGGCTGGGCGTATGGGAAAATAATCAGCGGGCCATCCGTTTTTACACCAAAGCTGGTTTCGAGGTATTTAACAGTCATATTTTTCGTTTGGGCGATGATGAACAAACCGATCTGATGATGAAAAAACAATTATAAGCATGGGCAAGAAAAATATTTTCCTGGTGTTACTCATTATAGGCACCGCATTTTGGGGCTTATCCTTTTCGATAACCAAATTGTCGATTAGCAACCATTCCCCGCAACTTTTTTTACTTTACCGTTTTATAGGGGCAACACTGGTACTGGCAGTTGTTTTTCGCAAAAAAATGAAACAGCTGAATTATAAAAGCATCCTTTCCGGTGCTTTACTGGCTATCCCGCTCATGTTAGGCATCGGCTTGCAAACTTTAGGTATTAAACTCACCTCCGCGTCGCAAGCTGCATTTTTAGCCGGAACCACGGTGGTGATTGTGCCCTTATTAAAAATGGCCCTGTATAAGAAATTGCCGCACCTTAAAATCTGGGTTGCTGCCGGTTTATCATTAACGGGTTTGTTTATCATTTCGGTTAAAAATGGTTTCGCCATTAATGTAGGCGATTTATTTACCATTGGCGGGGCCATCGGTTTTGCCTATTATCTTTTCAGGGTAGAAGAAGAAGCGGCAAAGGTAGATATTGTTGCTACCATTGTACCTATGTTTGCTACCTGTGCCCTGCTTACTTTTGGTGCGGTGATCTGGAGCACTGAAGAAAGCTTAGTGCCGGCCGACAATACTTTTTGGTTGGGTGTTATTTTCTGTTCGCTTTTCTCTACTGCCTACATGTATTCTGTATCCAACGTGGCACAACAATATATCAGTGCCGAAAGGGTAGCTGTAATTTACCTTTTAGAGCCGATATTCGGTGCATTTGCAGCAGCTTACCTCATAGGCGAAGTAATTACCTGGCAGCTTTTAATCGGCGGACTATTTATCTTTGCCGGGATGGGTATATCTGAGCTCAAACTCAAAGCTTTTAGAAATCTTTTCGGACAGACCGCTAAACCAGTAACCACTCATTTAAACGAACATTAAACGGATATGGAGACACTAAAATTCAGGAACGCGACTAAAAATGATTTACCCAGGATTGTGGAAATCTATAACACCACTGTACCTACGAGAATGGCAACTGCTGATACTGAACCCGTATCGGTAGCCAGTCGCGAGCAGTGGTTTGATGAGCATGATCACAACCGGCCGCTCTGGGTAGTAGCAGATGAACAAAACCGTACGTTGGCCTGGGTTAGTTTTCAATCTTTTTATGGCAGGCCGGCTTATCAGGCCACTGTCGAGATTAGTATTTATATCGATCCCGAAAGCAGGGGAAAGGGGTTGGGCAAAAAGATCCTCGAGTATTGCATTAACGAGGCACCTAACTACGGTATCAAAACGTTGGTTGGCTTTATATTTTCGCACAATACACCGAGCCTGCGCTTGTTCGAGCAATTTGGTTTTGAGCATTGGGGGCAATTGCCCAACATCGCCGTGTTGGATGGTGAAGAAAAGAGCCTGACGATATTAGGCAAAAGAATCGCAACATAAGCTTATCCCGATCTTTACCATTAAGAATTTAAGGTCATTAAGCGGATGTTAAAAAAGCCACAGATTACTACGGATTTTTTTTGTCTTGGAGCCCTGGTGGTTAATTCTGCTTTGTGTCCTCTGTGTTTTTTCTCTACTTTCTCTGTGGTAAAATAAGTCGGAGGTCCGGAGTCAGAGGTCTGAAGATAATATGCATAAAACCTATTCTGCGGTTATCAGTGTAATCTGCGGGAAACAGCCTGCATCTACTTTGCGTCCTCTGCGATTTATCTTCGTGCTTTGCGGTTAAACAGCCACGGATGCACGGAATAACACGGAGAATTTTAGTGCCTTGGTGGTTAATTCTGCTTTGCGTCCTCTGCGATTTATCTTTGCGTGCTTTGCGGTTAAACAGCCACGGATACACGGAATAACACGGAGAATTTTAGTGCCTTGGTGGTTAATTCTGCTTTGTGGCCTCTGCGATTTATCTTTGCGTGCTTTGCGGTTAAATAGCCACGGATGCACGGAATAATACGAAAGATTTAGTGCCTTAGTGGTTAAACAACTTAAGCATCCCTCACCACCGCTTCAATTTTATCTAAAATGAATGCTACAGTTTTTTCGCGAATTTCATTTCGCTGATCGTCGGTTTTATCAGGTTTAATAACTGTTTCGAAATGATGAAATGTCTGATACCAGATAGAAACATAAATTTGTCCAACCTCCTTATCAATAACATAATCTGTTGTGGGCAGAGAGGCTACACCAGTTACCGCTACAGCAATAGAAGCATCAGGATAGAGCGAACGTAAGCCAGCACACATGGCAAAGGTAGTCTCTTTAGATTCGGCGGTATAAGCTGCAATGATTTGCGCATCAACACCAAGCACTTTTGTTTTAACTGTGGCATCGTAAGTTACAATGCTTCCCTTTAATATTGCTGAAGCACCCGAAACCGAAGCAATAGTGCTTGATAATAAGCCTGCGGTAATACTTTCGGCACAAATTAGCGTTAAGCCTTTATCCCTTAAAAAATTGTTGAAACTGGCAATGCGGGTTACGGAGATCATGGTGTCAGATTTTGGGTTAAGATATGATTTTTATGGTTAATTTGTCATAGGTTTATTGACGCTAACATTGTTGCAACAAATTCAGTAAAAACAGAACTAAATGAGATGGCGCTCAACGTAAAACGCTGAACGCCATCCTGATCATTGTGTTTTGATTCTTGGTACTTGATTCTTGGTACTTGATTATTGATGCTTGTTAATTGGTACTTGATTATTGGTGTTTGGTCATTGGTACTTGATTCTTGATACTCGAATATTAATCCAAGCCCTTACCAACCCAAATAATAATCCTTATCTAACCAAACCGGGCGTTTAAGTCCGAAATAATCCTTGAGCATTAATTCAGCTACACAAAAAGCGCCTTCAACCCAGCCCTGCTGATCAGAATAAGCTTCGCCAATAATGTGGATCTGCTCATCAGCTACTGGCTTGCGCATGTAAGGCATTACCTTTTCAACCGAGTAGCCAGCTTTCCAGGCATGGTAGCCCGCACCAAAAGGCTCGTCGGTCCAATCCCTGAAATAAGTTACATAAGGTTCGGGAATATTTACCTGTGCACCATGTAGTTCGCGCAACTGAGTCATCAACTCATCAACCATCAGCTTGGTAGCCTGTACGCTGTCCAGTTCGTGCAATTCTTTCAATGAAGCTGATTTAGCTGGTTTTACTTCGAAAAGCAATTTGTCATCCGTAAGTGCTTTCCAGAAGGTTTCGGTTTCCATGTCGCCATAGCTGCCCAGTAACATCGAGTTATTGGTTTGCGGATCGGTACCAAAGTAGTAACATTGGCGCATCGGCAAATCGGTAATTGAGTGACCCGAATCAATGCCCAGCTCTTTCCACCAGGGGTAGGTAAAGCCCATTAAAATTTTAAAGGCAGGTTCCATAATTACCGAGCGGATATTGTTGTTCAGCACTGCATTTTCGTTAATATCGAAAAAGAAATTGTCCTGATCTAAAAGCTCGAGCGATTTCCGTGGCATGGCCAGTACCAGGGTATTGGCGTATACTTTCCATTTCGTATTGGTTTCGATGTTTAAGAAAGTGAGTTCGTATTTATGCGTGTGGATGAAGGGATGCGTTTTGGTAAAGGTAAGCAGCTTATTTTTAGCCCAGATACAAGCCCCTGCATGATCGGTATAGGCATTGGCTACGGCATAGGCAATACTATCGTAACCCTCTTCAATGGTTTTGTAAATGGTGCCGGCCGAGAAATCTCCCACCATGTATGGAAAAGCTTCAGCCGAATTCCAGTTGATGGTGTTTGAATAATATCCCCCTGCATTGGCTAAAAACTCGTAACCCTCTTGCGAAACCTGGTCTTTAATCAGGTTCCAGAAACCCAGGTCGTTCACCAGTCGTTTATCGTAAGGCGAATTGGGGAAATTATATACCAGTTTCGGTTTAATATCATCCCAGTCGCGACTTGTTAACTCAAACGAATAATCGTAAATGCTGGCGCCACTAATAATCTTATCTCCATAAGTTTTGGCTACCCATGGATCGGCCATCAGCACATCGTAAATGATTTTATTAAACAATTGATCTGAGCTAAACCCCAGGTCATCATCATTGAGGTAGTACCGGGTTAAGAGCTTTTCATGACCTGTTTGCGCCACATTCCAGGCATCTTGCTTAAAACGTTCTTTACGAAGGTACATCAGTAATTTAGACGGATCGCCCATTGGAAAAGGGATAGGGGTCATTTTATCTTTAAGCACGGGCGTACGTTTGGCCGGATCTTTTTCGCTAAGCGGATAGCCTTCGATCAAAGTGGTTACAATTTGTTGCGAAGTAAGGTAACGCATGCCGCCCAGTTCGCCCCAGAAATTCATCCCTGGCATAATTACCGATTCGAGGCGACCGCCCAGTTTATCGTTCATGTCGAAAATCTGTACCTGGCTGGCCGTGTATTTTTGATCCGTTACCAGGCGGTAAGCAGTGTATAATCCCGAAGTTCCTGCACCAATAATGGCGACTTCAGTTTTTAAATCGGGATGCATACCCGTGTTTAAAGGTGTGTTTTTGTTCATAGTAAGTTGGTTTTAAATTGCTTTGAAGAATTTTTGTCCTAACTGGAATGGGCTAATGTCGAAATCAGTATGTCCATCCAATGCCAGATCAGACATGATTTTGCCTAAGAATGGAGTAAACTTGGCAGCCCAGCCAGTAGCATACAACACAATGTTTTTATGATTGGGTACATAGCTTGGTGCAAAATCAATTAACAGTTCTTTGTTTGGAATGGTACTCAGTGCAATTAAGCAGGTCGAAGTATATTCTGGTTCTGTACTTAAGCCGGTCATGTGGTCTTTTACCCATTCTGCCGTATAGCCCAGTTCTTGCTGGTTTGGAATTAAAGTCCGTTCGTTGGGCTCATCTAAAGGTGTAATTACAAAATCGGGTGCTACGCGGATATATTCCGGATGATCCCAGTCTACTGAAGGGAAACCATAAAACTGGTTGCCGTTTTGGCCAATGGCATTCTGGAAAACAAACCAGGTAGGATATTGTATCGCAGGGTCGGTTTTCTTAAAATAAGCTGAAGACATGTTCCAATACGTAGCATCGATCTTAAAATCGAGCAGGTTAATTACGCTGTTAATGTAAGGGCCGGGAATAATCGATAGCTTTTCGGTAATGTAAATGCCGTTCGGGGTCTCAATTTCGAAAAGTTTACCAATTTGGTTGATTTTGAGTACCGGAGAGTTCTCTTTCAGCTCAACAGTTTCTTCCTTTTGGCATAAACCTAACAGTGCTTCAATGGTAGCCTTAAAATTAATGCTGGCACCATCGGGTTGAAAAAGCCCGGTGTAGGTTTCTGGTAAGTTTTTGAAGTGGTATTTTTCTTCAATTTCTTTGGCTGTTAAAGTGGTGTACGGAACATTTAAGGCTTTCAGGGCTGCTTCAGCTTCTGCAATGTTGCCTTCTGTTGAGTGTACCGCCGGATCGCCAAACCACAAGGTACCTACTTTATCCAGCAATGATGTATCACTTGCGCTTTCGAGTTCATCCCAATAAGGTTGTGCATCTAAAGCCATTTGTACCATGTACTCATCTGGATAGGGAATGCGGAACTGGCGCGATACACCTGCCGAACTTCCAAGCTGGTTAACAAAAGTAAACTGTTCCAGTACCAGGGTTTTAGCCTTTCGTTTACCCAGATGGTAGGCTGTGGCCAGGCCTATAGCGCCACCACCGATGACAATTACGTCGTAATTTTCTGTAATCATAAGTTGTATGTATTATTCTTTATTGGAATGTATGTAGCGTTGGCTTGAAATATATAGTCTGCGCATCAATCCGGTTTTATATTACATGAATTGAGCTGACTGCTATAAAGCTTTTAAAAAATAATTTATGCTTCTTTTAAGCACAATATGGCCATATTGTGATGTGCAGGACTTGCAAAATGGCGAAGCCGGCTGGCACTGCCAACAGGTAATAAGGGTTGGGAACTGAATGGGGACATTTGGAGCTAATTTAGTTTATGGGAACCTAAAATAAATAAATCGGTAAGCGTTTGGTTATCTCAAAACTAAATAATAAACTACAAATTTTTTATACTCAATTGTAAGTAATTTGTTTGTCTGGTTCATCGGTGCATTAGTGCTAAGCCATGACTTTAGCCCAATACCTGCTTCCAATTTAATGGTTTGCATAACCGATAGCCAAAGGCTTTCCATATGCTACGTTAAAACAGATGGCATTAATCAAAAATTGAAACAGAATTTCTAACTTAGTACAAGCGTTGGCAAAATAAAAATAGCTGCCCACGCGAAAGCCAGTTTCTACTCCAAATTAAGCTAACATGAAAGCACTTTCTGATGTTTCTCTTCAAACTGCACCTCAAAGTTTCAATGCCGGAAATGTAGCCATAAAAAAAATGAGTGATGGCATTAGTTACGAGCATCATGACATGCTGGCTATCGAAGAACCATTGGAAATCAGGCTTTCAGGTAACAAAAAAGGCGAGCAGGTGATAAGCAGCATTTCGGTAACCATGCGTACCCCCGGCAATGATGAGGAACTGGCTAAAGGTTTCCTGTTTACAGAGGGAATTATAGGCCACGATACAACATTGCAAAAAACAGAAACATTTGTATGTAGCGAAGGGCGCGAGAATATCATCACACTGGCGCTTACATCAGGCCAGATTCCTGATTTATCGGGCAGTGAGCGTAATTTTTATACCACTTCGAGCTGTGGCGTCTGCGGAAAGTCGTCAATAGCGTCCATCCGTACCAGACAGCCCTTTCAGCTGGCAACCACTGATCAGGGTTGTATCGATAGTGATGTCCTTTTGCAATTGCCCGCTATTATGCAAAGTCAGCAGGATTTGTTTTCGGCAACCGGCGGATTGCATGCCTGCGGACTTTTCAATACCCATGGAGCCCTACTTGATTTAAAAGAAGATGTAGGCCGTCACAATGCGCTCGATAAACTGATTGGAAAAGCCTTTACCGCAGGTTTGTTGCCCCTTCGGGATCATGTTTTGTTGCTTAGTGGCAGGGCAAGCTTTGAATTGGTACAAAAGGCGGCCATGGCAGGGATTGCTACCATTGCAGCGATTGGTGCACCTTCCAGCCTGGCTGTTGAACTTGCCAGCGAATGCAATATTACCCTGGTAGGTTTCCTGCGTGGCAGGAGTTTTAATATTTATACCGGCGCTGAGCGCATTAAATCATACAGACATGAAAATAAGAATTAAAGGCAATTTTATCAGATACAGATTAACGCGTCCGGAAGTAGAAGGCCTTTCTGCAAACAGCACTTTGTCTGAAACCGTAGATTTTGGTAACCGCAAGCTTATTTATAGCATCACTTGTACTGGCGGTGACGCCCTTTCGGCTACCTTTATTGGCGATGAAATTAACCTCAGGTTTCCAGAAGCCTGGCTAAGCGAATGGCAATCGACAGATAAAGTTGGTTATAAAGGAACATCAGGTGCATTGAGTATTTTACTGGAGAAAGATTTTAACTGTTTAGATAATGTAGAAGAAGACCAGCGCGACCATTATCCCAATCCACTTTTGAATCAGCCAAAATGAAAAAGTTAAAAGTAGTGCCTAATCCCGAAAATCCGGAGAAATTACTGGATCTGAAATATACGCCGGCTAAAACCTGGGCTGCGGGAATTCCTGCTGTAGCTGCAGCTTTCAGCGATCTGATAGAGGAGAAGATTCCATTCCGTGGTATGCGGGCCTTGTTTAGCATGAACCAGAACGGAGGTTTCGACTGTCCCAGTTGTGCCTGGCCCGATCCAGACGATGAGCGTTCGCCGATTGGCGAGTATTGTGAAAACGGGGTGAAAGCACTGGCCGAAGAGGCGACTTCAAAGCGGATTACCGAAGCATTTTTTGCCGAAAATTCGGTTGTAGATTTAGCACAGCTAACTGATTTTGAAATTGGTAAAAAGGGGAGGCTTACCTCACCCATGTTTTTACCTAAAGGCGGCACACATTACCAACCGATTAGCTGGGATGCTGCTTTTAAAAAAATTGCCGGGCATTTAAACGCACTCGGTTCTCCAAACGAAGCTATTTTTTATACTTCCGGTCGAACCAGTAATGAAACTTCATTCCTTTACCAGCTTTTTGCAAAAGAATTTGGCACCAACAACATGCCCGATTGCTCCAACATGTGCCACGAAACTTCGGGTACCGCACTACTGCCAACCATTGGCATAGGAAAGGGAACGGTGAAACTCGATGATTTTTATCAGGCAGAGGTGATTGTGGTAATTGGCCATAATCCCGGTACCAATGCCCCCCGTATGATGACTGCTTTACAGAAAGGTAAGGATAACGGTGCAAAAATTATTGCCATTAATCCGCTGCCTGAGGCCGGGCTGATGGGGTTCCGCAACCCGCAGGCATTAAACGGCATATTGGGCATCGGCGAACATTATTCAGACCTTTATTTGCCGGTAAAAATAAATGGAGATATGGCCTTGCTCAAAGCAATAGGCTTGTTACTGGCCCGCGAGGAAAGGCGTACACCAGGGCTTGTTTTCGACCAGGAGTTTATCCGCCAGAGAACGAGCGGTGCTGAAGATTACCTCGCTCAATTCGAAAATTATAAGCTGGAAGAACTTGCAGCAGCGGCCGGATTAACCGTTACTGAAATTGAAGCCGCTGTTGAAATCCTGGCCCATAAAAAGAAGATTATATTTGCCTGGGGCATGGGGCTTACCCAGCAACCGAACGGTGTGGACATGATTCGGGAGATTGTAAACCTCCTGCTGCTTAAAGGCAGTATTGGCAAGCCCGGAGCAGGCGTATGCCCGGTAAGAGGGCACAGCAATGTACAGGGAAACCGGACCATGCTCATAAACGAAAAACCAACGCAGCAGCAACTGGATAAGATAAGGGATGTTTTTGGTTTCGAGCCACCCCGTGCACACGGGTATAACGTGGTAAGTGCCATTAAAGCCATGCACAAGCAGGATGTTAAAGTGTTGTTTGCGATGGGCGGTAACTTTTTATCGGCTACACCCGATACTACTTTTACCGCCGAGGCTTTGCGCAAACTCAGGCTTTCGGTGCATGTTTCTACTAAACTGAACCGGAGTCATTTGGTGCATGGCGAAGAAGCGTTGATTTTGCCGACACTCTCGCGCAGCGATATCGATATGGTTAATGGTGTGGCGCAGTTCATCAGCACAGAAAGCTCGATGGGGATTGTACAGTCTTCAAAAGGAATATTAAAACCGGTATCCGATCAGCTCTTAAACGAAACGCATATTGTATGCCGGATGGCTATAGAAACGCTTGGCGAAAGATCGGTGGTCGATTGGAGAGCTTATGCCGATGATTACGATAAGATTCGGGGTGTGATTGAAAAATGTATTCCAGGTTTCGAAAATTACAACGAACGTATCAGGCAAAAGGGAGGTTTTTATTTACCCAATGCTGCCCGTGACGGGAAGTTTATGACCGGAATAGCCGGAAATAAAGCTGCCTTTACACTTTCACCTGTTCCGTTAAACTTCCTGTCAGAAAATGAATACCTGATGGCCACCACCAGAACACATGATCAGTTTAATACCACCATTTATGGGCTCGAGGATCGCTATCGTGGCATTAAAAACGAACGCAGGGTAGTGTTTATGAATCAGCAGGATATGGACAGGCAGGGATTTAAAGCCGAAGATAAAGTTGATCTCTTTAATTTCGATGATGGCATTGAGCGCGTAGCCAGGCTTTTTTTGGTTGTTCCCTATGCCATTCCCGAACGTAATGTGGTCACCTATTTCCCCGAAGCCAATGTGCTCGTTTCGATCAATAATGTGGTGAAAGAATCGAACATGCCGGCTTCAAAATTTGTGCGGATTCAGATCAGGCCACATCAGGCAGTTGCCGATGAATAAAAATGCTTAGGAGTTAAACTGCTGATTAGCTTGTCGAAGGCTTATTGTTTTTCCTTCCGCGATCCGTCATTGCGTACTCTCCCTCTCGCTGTCATGCTGAGCACAGCGAAGCATCTCTTTATTGTTTGCGTTTGAAAAATAGAGCCCTGAAATAAATCCGATAGCTATCGGATCAGGGCCACAATTTTGTTAGGCTACTCAGCCGTAATCGGATCTATAACAGCAGAGACTTTTTTTATCGAATTAGCCGGAAAACCACCTAAATGTGCATGCTCGCGTATCATTTCTTCATTTGGTGCATTGTAAACACAATAAATTTTATCGTCGGTTACATAGCTGTTTACCCACTGAATCTGTGGTCCCATTTTGCTTAGTACCCCACACGATGCTTGCGAAATGGTTTTCAGTTCCTGAGCAGTTAATTTTCCAGCTCCCGGAATTTCCCGTTCAATTACATATCTGGGCATAATCAAATAATTTAGCATTTATCCCTACTCGTATGGCTTTTCGGTAACGCCCCGTTTTTATTGGTATCTGGCCTCCAATTTTTCAATGGCTTCGGGATGATTTGGCTGGTTGATATGGTACCCGATAGCACCATAAGCTCGCCGGATGGCGGAAAATTCTGGAATGAATAATTATTGCTGTATTAAATTTACAAATAATATCTGGTTACACTTGCGCCATCACTGCTCATTTTACTTCACAATTTGAATGTAGCTGCGATAAGATTAAAGCATTGCAAAGATTAATTTTTGCGATATTTAGCTGTATTTACTTTACATTCCTTGTGGTTCTTCAGAAATTTTTATCTTCGGACTCACCTAACCAAATTTTACTGTAAAAAATAGCCTCGCGTTTTGAATCAGCTTGTTACAAGCCAGAAGGAAGAAACAAATCCTTTGGGTTTTAACCTCGCCTCAAATCCTGTTGTTTTTAAGGTTAAATCCATTTTCAGATGAAAAAACTATTGCTCACGTTTTCGGTTTGTATAGCGGTAATTGGCACTTATGCGCAAAATAACGCCAGTTTTAAAGAAGATAAACAGGTATTTACCACCTATCCTTTTTCTGATCCGAATCCCGTTCCGGCTTTTACCCACATTTATCCTTATTTCCGTTATGATGGATTTACCGATAAGGCCGTACAAAAGGAATGGAAAGTGGTTACCCTCGAAAATGATTATATCAAACTAACCATATTGCCTGAAGTTGGTGGTAAAATCTGGTCGGCTATTGAAAAATCGACAGGACGTTCGTTTATTTACGATAACCACGTGGTAAAATTCAGGGATATTGCCATGCGCGGTCCCTGGACCAGCGGAGGCATAGAGCCCAACTACGGCATAATGGGGCATACGCCCAATACCGTTACGCCGGTTGATTATATTACGCGTAAAAACAACGATGGAAGTGTAAGCTGCATCATTGGTGTACTCGATTTATTGACCCGGACCAACTGGACAATGGAGATCAATTTGCCGAAAGACCGTGCTTACTTTACCACCAAATCATTCTGGTATAATGCTACACCGCTCGATCAACCTTACTACCATTGGATGAACGCTGGTATAAAGGTGAAAGGAAACCTGCAATATATTTATCCCGGTACACATTATCTGGGGCATGAAGGCGAGCATAGCGACTGGCCTATTAATAAAGAAAATGGCAAAAATATTTCCTTTTACGAACAAAATAACTTTGGAGGCTATAAATCTTACCATGTTTTTGGTAAATACACTGATTTTTTTGGAGCTTACTGGCATGATGACGATTTTGGGATGGCCCGTTACGGTAGTCACGATGATAAAGCCGGAAAGAAAATCTGGATCTGGGGACTTGCCGATCAGGGGATGATCTGGGAAAAATTGCTAACCGATACCGATGGACAGTATTCTGAGATCCAATCGGGCAGGTTATTTAACCAAACTGCCGAAAAAAGTACTTTTACGCCTTTTAAACACAAAAGCTTTTCGCCCGGAGCTGCCGATACCTGGACTGAATACTGGTATCCGGTATTAAAAACAAAAGGGTTTGTGAAAGCCAACCAATATGCAGCCCTGAATGTGAAATATGAGAAAGGCTGGTTGAAAATTTATTTAAATCCGGTGCAAACGCTAACCGATACACTTGCCGTAAAGCAGGGAAATAAGGTGTTGTACGCACAAAAGGTAAAGTTAAAACCTTTGCAAACTTTTGCCGATTCTGTAAAACTGGATGGATCAGTAAACGATCTGTTGGTTACCCTGGGAGGCAATAAGTTGCAATACGAAACTAAACCTGATGCTGATGTGCTGAGCCGCCCGCTCGATTCGCCTGCAGGTTTCGACTGGAACTCCGGTTATGGCTTATACCTGCAGGGTAAGGCCTTTATGGATCAGAAAATGTATGTTCAGGCAGAAGAGAAACTAACAGCTGCCCTGAATAAAACACCTGGCTTTGTGCCGGCGTTGGTTCAAATGGCCGAACTCATGTATCGCAATATGCGCTATAAAGAAGCTTTAACATTTGCGAAAACCGCTTTGAGTGTTGATACCCACGATGGTGCAGCAAATTATTATTATGGTATTATCAATAAACAGTTGGGCAATACCACCGATGCCAAAGATGGTTTTGATCTGGCGAGCTTAAGCATGGCCTTCAGAAGTCCGGCATATCGCGAGCTGAGTAAGGTATACCTTGCCGAAAAGAACTGGGATAAGGCGATAACTTATGCAGCTAAAGCCATCGATTTTAACCGTTACGAGATTGGCGCATTGCAGGTGCAGGCTATCGCATACCGTAACCAAAATAAAATGAGTGAGGCTAAAACAGTATTGGATACCCTTTTAGCTTTCGATCCGCTGAGTGATTTTGTCCGTTTTGAAAAGTACCTCATTCAGCCGTCAGCAGAAAACAAGAGCCGTTTTATAACAGCAATCCGCAATGAGCAACCGACTGAAAGCTACCTGGAACTGGCTACCAATTATTACCAGAATGGTTGCTTTGCAGAAAGCGAGCAAGTACTTCAATTGGCACCTGACCAGGCCCTGGTGAACTTTTGGCTTGCATTTTTGCAAAATAAAAAAGGGCAGTCTTTTGCTGCTATCTTAGCCAAAGCTGATCAGGCTACTGCAGCTTTTGTATTTCCTTTCCGCTCAGAAGATGAAGCAGTATTGCTTTGGGCCGGTAAACAGCTTAACAGCTGGAAGCCTAAATATTATCTGGCACTTTTATATCAAAACCGCAATCAGCTTGCTGCAAGTAAAAAATTGTTTCAAGACTGTGGTAATACACCCGATTTTGCTCCTTTCTACGCTACACGGGCTGCGATGCACATCGATGCGTCAGAACTGGCCGATCTTAAAAAAGCACAAAGTTTAGATCTACCTGATTGGCGTTATACCAAACTGCTCGGCGAATATTACCTGAATCACAATCAAAATGCCGAAGCCTTAAAAACAGTCGGGCCTTTTTACCAGGCGCATAGCGAAAATTATATCATGGGCATGCTGTATGCCAAAACACTATTGCTGAACAAGCGTTACCGCGATTGTGCACAGTTACTGGATCAAATCCACATCTTGCCTTTTGAAGGTGCTACTATTGGCCGGGAGTTATACCGCGAAGCCAAACTAATGCAGGCCATTAATGAAATTAAGCTTAAGAACTACACCAAGGCACTTGGCTTCATTGGCGATGCTAAAAAATGGCCGCAAAATTTAGGCGTAGGCAAGCCTTATGCCAGTGATATTGATGAACGTTTAGAAAACTGGATGGATTATTTATGTTACCAGCAGATGGGTAACAGGCAGGCTGCGCAAACCGCCCTGCAGCTGGTTATCAGCTTTAAACCAAAGGTAGAAAACACCGTGAGTAATTTTACTTCTGCAAACCAGTTGTTAACCGCCTGGGCTATGGAAAAGCTGGGAAAAAAGCAGGAAGCTGTTGTTTGGCTCGATAAACAGGTTAAAGCATACCCTAAGGATACAGTTATAAAATGGTGCCAACAAATATTTTTGAAAGTGCCTGGCACCAGGGCCGATACAAGCGACTCTGGCGTACGTTTAATCGAACAATTACGTGTGCTTAAATAACGGCTAAAAAGGATATTTTAAGTACAGATTATTACAAATCTGCAAAACTGTGGCATTTAATACCGAGTTTTGCATATAGTAGTGTTTGGAGTCTTTTTAACCAGATAATAACTGATGAAAAATATATAAATTGACCCTTAATTTTTTTGCTTAGCATTGTAAAAGCTAATCCTTATAAAAAATGAAACCTGATAACCTCGAACTATGGCCTGATAGTTTGCTTGTGAGTAACATGCAAAGTAACGACCGGGCTGCGTTCGGGAGAATTTACAGCAGGTACTGGAGTAAGTTATATTTATCGGCCTATCAGATTTTACGTAACAGAGAAGCAGCAGAAGATATCATTCAGGAAATATTTGTGAGCTTATGGCTAAAGCGGGAATATACCCTGGTTGATAACCTCAATAATTACTTGTTTACAGCCGTTCGTTTTCAGGTTTTTAAAGCCATCAGGGATGGAAAAATGCGTACCGATCTGCTGCACGATACCGATTTACTGGTAAGTGCCCACAATGCCGAAAATGCTTTCGCCGAAAAGGAAATTACCCAGCGGCTGAATGAAAGCATTGAACAGCTACCCCAAAAATGTAAGGAAATATTTATCCTGAGCAGGAAAGAACACCTCAGTGTGAAAGAAATAGCCGAACGTTTAAATATTTCGCCTAAAACCGTCGAAAACCAGATTACCATTGCATTACGCCGCCTGCGCACCGATATGGGTGAATTTTTATTTTGGGCAGTACTGCTGCTGGGGGGTATCTGGGGTAAGTAACCCTTTTCACAACTGTTCATTTACCACCTAAGACACCTTAATGCACCTAGCTTTAATCAAAGCCTGCCTCAGTTAAACTTACTGTCTAAGGTAAAATTATAAACCATTTAAGACAAATAAGTGCATTTAAGGTAAGCTTACATTTTCTTTAATGCCTTATATGGTTTTGAATAAGTTTTTACCACCTAAGACACCTTAGAACACCTTAGCTTTAATCAAAGCCTGCCTCAGTTGAACTTCCTGTCTAAGGTAAAATTATAAACCATTTATGACAAATAAGTGCACTTAAGGTAAGCTTACATTTTCTTTAATGCTTTATATGGTTTTGAATAAGTTTTTTACCTTCTTATATTTCCTTAAATGACTTATATGGTTAATTTTTATGGAAATTTAATTGACTGTTAAATAGCTTTTTATAAAATAATTAAAATTCTTTTGGGGGATACCCTTCATTTAGGGTACATACACCCAAACCACAGCAAATTGAATAAAGCAGCATTAACACGTTTAACAGAAAAGTATATAGCCGGTACTGCCAGTGGAGAAGAACGCCTCGAGCTTGAATCGTGGTATAATGAACAATTGGCGCAAAATAAATTGCAGCAAGATACCGGATTTGACGAAGCTGAGCAGGAGATAACAGGCGAAAAAATCTGGAATAATATTAATCTGCAAATTGATGCCAAGGAGCAGACAAAACCTAAAAGATCGTTCTACCGCTGGGCCGTTGCGGCATCAATAATTGCTGTTTTGGGCTTTGGTGCATATTGGTTAAGTGGACGTATCTCAGATAAAAACACCAATAAAGTAGCTGCATTAATTAAACCGGGTGGCAATAAAGCTTTTTTAACCTTAGCCAACGGTACTAAAATTGATTTAGATGAGGCCGTTAATGGTACCATCGCCAGTCAGGAAGGCATTAAGATTACTAAAACTGCCGATGGTCAGCTGGTTTATGCCATTGTTGAAAATACATCCGGTAAACAAGCAAGCGGTTACAATACCATTAGTACTCCGGCAGGCGGCCAGTATCAGGTAACCTTGCCCGATGGAACCAAAGTGTGGTTAAATGCCCTTTCATCATTAAAATATCCAACTGCTTTTAATGGTAAATACCGTAACGTGATGTTAACTGGCGAAGGTTATTTTGAAGTGGCCAAAAACAAAAATAAACCTTTTAAACTAACCACGGCCAAACAGGAAATCAGTGTATTGGGTACTCATTTTAACGTAAGTGCCTATGCCGACGAGCCCGAAATAAAAACTACACTGGTAGAAGGTGGGGTAGCCGTTAAAAATTTTAGTCCAATGGCAACCGGAGTGTTAAAACCCGGACAACAAGCTGTATTTCATGGTACTGGTTTCGAAATTAACCAGGTTGATGTGGAAGAATACATTGCCTGGAAAAATGGTTTCTTCGTGTTCAATAATGAGGGAATTAAAGAAGCCATGCAAAAGCTGGCACGCTGGTACGATGTGGAAATCGAGTACGATGGTAATTTCGACGGCATTTATTTCGGTGGTTCTTTTTCTAAACACAACAACCTGCAGGAAACCTTAAAAATATTAGAATCAACCGATAAGTTTAAATTTAAGATAGAAGGAAGGAGGATTAAAATTATAAAGTAATACCCTAAAATTTTAATCTGAAGAAACGGATTTCGACTGCAATCGAAACCCGCTCAAAGTTTCGGATTAGAAAAATGCCCTAACGATAACCAAATAGTTAAAACATTGTAAATGCAATAGCAACAGCTATAAGCATTTATATCAACCCAAAACCTAACAAATGTATGAAAATTTACGATTTTAATTTATACAGCGCAGGCCGTATAAAGCATAAAATTCTGTTATCCATGAAGCTAACCATTATCTTGCTTTTTGTAGCTTTTTTACACGTTAATGCGAGCAGTTTTGCACAAAAAAACATCACGCTGAACGAGAAAAATGCATCCTTACAAAAAGTGCTCAAATCCATTAAAAGCCAAAGCGGTTTTAATGTATTTTTTATCCAGAGCGATTTAAAAAAATCAAAAGCTGTAAATATCGATGTTAAGGATGTTACGCTGGCCGAAGCTTTAAATCAGTGTTTTAAAGATCAGCCCTTAACTTACTCCATACAGGCCAACACCATTGTGGTTAAAGAAAGGCCTGCAACTGTGGCGCCCGCAACTAAAACCGGACAAGAAACGCCCGTATATAAAGTGATTGATGTAATCGGTACCATTTTAGATGAAATTGGCAAGGGAATACCCGGTGCCAGCATTAAAGTAAAAGGTAAAGAACAAGGTACCATTAGCGATGAGAGCGGAAATTTTAAACTAACAGGCTTAGCCGACGATGCTGTTTTAGTGGTATCGTATCTGGGCTACCAAACCAAAGAGGTAAAAGCTGCCGCAACCTTAAAAGTTACTTTAGTGCCGCAAACCAACGATTTAAATGATGTGGTTGTGGTGGCTTATGGTACGCAGAAAAAATCGAGTTTAACCGGTGCCGTTGCTACCATTACCCCAAAACAACTGAAAGAACGCCCGGTAACTTCAATTCAAAATGCTTTACAAGGTATTTCGCCTGGTTTAACTATTTTACAACGCCCTGGCGATGTAAGTGCTAGTGCCACAGGTGGTACTGCTGTAAATATCAGGGGCAGAAGTAGTTTGGCAGGCGCAGGTACACCGCTTTATATTATCGATGGTATTCCGGCCAGTTCGCAGGAGTTTGCTACATTAAATCCGAACGATATTTCAAGCATGTCGGTACTTAAAGATGCCTCGTCTGCAGCTTTGTATGGATCAAGGGCGGCCAATGGCGTAATTATGGTTACCACTAAACGTGGTGGTGGCGATAAAGTAAGTATCGAGCTAAATGCCAATTATGGCTGGCAATCGCCAACCCGTATCGCCAAATATTTAGGGTCTGTTGATTATACTACGCTATATAACGAAGCCTTAACTAACGTGGGCCGTAGCCCCCTTTACACCCCAGCACAAATAGAATTGTATAGAAACGGTTCTCAGCCAGATTTATATCCCAATACTGACTGGTACAAAGAAGTTTTAAGATCGAGTGCTCCACAAAGCGACGTGAATTTAAATATTAATGCACCTGGTAAAACTACAAGTAGTTATTTAGGCTTAAATTATTTAACGCAGGAATCATTAATTCCAAATAAAGATCAGGACCGTTTTAGCGCAAAACTAAATACCGAAACCAAAGTTGTAGAGAACATTTTAAAGATTGGTACCAACATCTCTTTCATTAACCAGGCTTTCGATCGTTTGGGTAATTTATCGTGGACAGAGCTAAATCGTTCTTTACCCACTACTGTTTTTCGCCAAAGCAATGGCCAATGGGGTTCGGTAAATAATGGAACAGTTGCCAGCAGCTCACTTCCATACCGAAACCAGGCCCGCATGATCGCTGAATCATCAAAAGGCAGCAACCGTAATAATTTGTTGCAAACGGCTGCCAATGCTACCCTAACGCCATTAAAAGGCTTATCGATTAATGGATTGGTTTCGTTAAAGTTTACCAACAACAACAGTACAGCTTTTAACAACACCATGGTTCCGATTAATAACTTTTTAACCGGGAACCCGATTGCATTACCTGCCGGCAATGGTACGCAGAACGATTTAAGAGAGTATTGGGTTAAAAGAAAAGAATTGTTGGTACAAGGTACTGCAGATTACGAGCGCACTTTTGGCAAACATTACGGTAAGGTAACCGTAGGTGCATCGCAAGAAAGCAATGTGCTTAGAAGTGCATTTCTTGGCCGCAGAAACTTCCCTAATAACGATTTAAGTACTATCATTAATGGTTCGGGTAACGGAGAAGATGTGTTATCGGATAACAATGGCGATGATATTATTGCTGGTGTTTATGGTTTGGCAAACAGAACTGCCGCCGAAGAGTGGGCTATGCGTTCAATGTTCGGCCGTTTTAATTATGCTTTTGATAATAAATATTTGTTAGAAGTTAATGCCCGTATCGATTATTCTTCACGTTTCCGTGATGATGTACGCAGGGCTTTCTTCCCGTCGTTTTCTGCGGGCTGGGTAGTTTCAAAAGAAGACTTCATGAAAAATATCAGCTGGGTTGATAATTTCAAACTTCGTGGTTCTTACGGTTCGTTAGGTAATCAGGATGTGGTTGCTGTCGGGAACTATTTTAACCGGTTAAACGCAGGCTTCCAGTATAGCTTTGAAGGTACCGCACAAGACGGAATCTGGCAGGCCGACGGATCGTGGCCAACTACTACCTGGGAAAAAGTATACATGACCGATTTTGGTACCGATATCACCTTGTTTAAAGGTAAATTAGACATTACTGCTGATTATTATATTAAAGATACCAAAGATTTGTTATTGCGTAATACTGTATTGGCAACTTATCCCTTAACTGTACCTTTTACCAATTCGGCAAGTACCCGTAATACCGGTTTCGAGCTTGCAGTTACTCATAACAACCGCATTGGTAAAGATTTTACTTTTAGTGTAGGTGGTAACTTATCATTAATCAAAAGTAAAATCACCAAAATTGGCGAAAATGGTAATGATAATTTCCCAACCGGCGATCCGAACTTTCCTGATGGTTCACAAATACAGCGTTTAGGCGAATCTATCGGTTCTTTTTACGGTTATATTGCCGATGGCCTTTTTGTTAGCGATCAGGAAGTTGCTGCGCACGCTTTTCAGGATACGCGTACCAAGGCTGGTGATATTAAGTACAGGGATTTAAATGGTGATAATGTGATTAATGCGGCCGATCGTACCATCATCGGTAACAATGTTCCCTTTATTAATTATGGCTTTAATTTAAGTGCATCCTACAAAGGTTTCGATTTTAATATTCTTACTTATGGCGTAGCCAAAGTTAAAACCTATCTGGGCCAGGAAGCATCCCAGCCTTTCTTTAACGGAGCAAATGCAAAAGTACAGTTGTTAAATCGCTGGACAAAAGAAAACCCTGATCCAAACGCCAATTTCCCGAGAACATTATTAACAGCAGATGCTGGTCATAACATTGATAATTATTCTTCTTTCTGGTTATTTAATGGTGCTTATTTTAGGGTAAGAGGTATCACTTTAGGTTATACTTTACCTCAAAATGCAGTGAAAAAAATTGGTTTATCTAAACTGAGAATTTACGGAACTACCAATAATCCTTTCACTATCATGGCTGATAAACGTTTAGGCGATTACGATCCTGAGTCGGCTTCGGGCCGCGGAGGTTATCCGGGTATTAAAACATGGTCGTTTGGTTTAAGTGCAGGATTATAAATTGAATAGAAAAATGAAAAAGATATATATAGCTACAAGCATACTGTTAGCAACTGTTTTGGTTTCTTGTAAAAAAGATTTTTTAGAAAGGCCGCCATTAAACCAGGTATCCGAAGCTACTTTCTGGAAAAATGCAAATGATGTTTACCTGGCAGTAAACGGCGTATACAGCCAGTTACCGGGTGATGATATGGTGTACGATGACGCGGCTGCAGATAATGCACATGCACAGTATCCCTGGGAAAGTTCGGCAACAGCCGTATCATCAGGTAATGTAAATTCTACTTTAGATGCAGGCTGGGGTTTTACGGCAATTGGTCGTGCCAATTACTTTTTAGATAATGCAGATAAGGTAACCGCTATTGACAAGGCTTTGCTGGAACGCTATAAAGCTGAGGTTCGTTTTATCAGGGCAAATGCCTACTTCTGGTTAATTTGCAAGTTTGGCGATGTGCCTTTACAAATTAAAACAGTTGTACTGGGCGAGGAAAATATACCCCGGACTCCTAAAGCGCAGGTATTAAAATTTGTAGTAGACGAGCTGGATGCCATTGCTAAAATTTTGCCACAAAGTTATGGAGGGGGCAAACCAAACGAAAAAGGCCGCATTACGAAAGGTGCAGCACTCGCTTTGAAAGCACGTGCATACTTATACGATGGCCAATGGCAACAAGCTGCTGATGCGGCAAGCCAGGTAATGACACTGGGTTACAGTTTGTTTAAAGTAACTGACGAAGATGCCCTTAATGCCAAAGATGATTATAGCACATGGGTAGATTTTGCCAATGCCGATGATGAGAAAAAGTTCCGTTTAGGTTTACGTAGCTACGAAGCTTTGTTTCACCAGGTAAACGAAGGCAATTCAGAAGTGATTTTAGACAGGCAACGCATTCCACAACAAGATGCCAATTTCTTAAACACTTTGTTACCTTCTGCCGATTTAGGGGGCTGGGGCTCTATTGCGCCAACACAGGAACTGGTAAACAGCTACCCAAGCTATAAAACCGGCGATTTAATTACGCCGCCTACACCAGCGCAACGTGCTGCATGGTACAAAGCCAAAGATCCGGCATTTAAAAATGAGTATAGAAACAGGGATCCTCGTTTCTATGCCAGCATTTTATTTGATGGTAACCCATGGAATGCCATTGAAGACGATTATACCTTTAAATGGACAGAAGGTGCTGGTAATACTGCATTAACAGGCTATAGCGTACGTAAAATGGTCGATCCGAAAATTTACCGCGATCAGATTGATAACCACGCCAACAATATCCTGATCCGTTATGCAGAGGTTTTATTAACCTATGCTGAAGCTAAAAATGAATTAACTGGTCCAGATGGATCGGTATACGATGCTTTAGATCAGATCAGAACCCGTGCCGGTATGCCGGTGATAGACAGAACTAAATATGCTACTCAGGCAACCTTAAGAGAATTGATCAGAAACGAAAGACGTGTAGAGCTGGCTATAGAAGGTCAGCGTTATATGGATATCAGAAGATGGAAAATTGCACCACAGGTAATGAAATCAATTTTTAGTATTAGTGATGCGGTTAAACCGATTCAGGTTAGAACCTGGACTGATAAATTATATTTAATGCCTATACCACAATCTCAGATAGATCTATCCAGAGGTGTTTTAAAACAAAACAGCGGATATTAAAATAAAATGCATCTACTTATGCACACACAATGATTATAGCGGCCGGGGCTTATCCTGGTCGCTATTTTTTTGAAGGCATGGATGGCGCATAAAGCAGGCTGATCAAAAAAATACTGCCACTTAAAAAAATAATATGGCACTTACTATAGATTTAAAAGGAAAAATAGCTTTGATAACCGGCGTTACTTCAGGTATGGGCTTTGAAATTGCCAAAATGATGGCCAAAGCAGGTTGTACTGTAATCGGTTGTGCTACACAAAGCGAAACGAGCGAGCTTGCCCAGCGGTTTTTAACCGAAATGGAATCGTATGATGTGCATACCGATTATTTCAGGGCAGATACTTGTCTGACCGAAGACCTCGAAGGTCTGGTGGCCGATATTCGCAGCGGTTACGGCCGATTGGATATTTTAGTTTCAAATGCAGGAAAAAATAGACTTACCGGTTCGGCTAACAGCAATGCGAAAGAATGGCAGTTTAACACCCATTCAAACCTGACTGCACATTGGCGCCTGGCCAAAAAATGCAAGCCGCTGCTGGCCGAAAATATCGATGTAATCCTGATTATGGCCTCGGGTTATACCTACAATAGCTTGATAGACCGTTCTGGCAGCGCTGCTGAAGCGCCTTTAACTGATCTGTTCAAAAACCTGTCTAACGCATGGGGGCCGGATATCAGCAAGGTAGGCATTGCACCGGGCTTTATTAATATAGCTGGAAATCAGGAATCGCTTAGTGGCTTTCAGCATGCTGAAGCAGAAAGACAACAGATGGCAACTCCAGACGAAACGGATAGCTGGTGTATGTTTTTAGCAAGCGAATACACCGCTTTTGCATCGGGTGTTATCCATTGGGTGTATGGTGAAGAAAATGCTGTGATGCAGGATGACTGAAGTTGTGAAAGATAGGAGAGGAAGCGGATAGATGTGATCAACCTGTTGCGGAAATAAAAAATAAAATATCTCGCCACTGCTCTTGAGATTTTCGTTGCGGATGTTATCTTTGTTCGTTTTTCAGATCAGATTGATCATCGGGATGTAGCGTAGCCAGGTATCGCGCCAGCATGGGGTGCTGGAGGTCGGAAGTTCGAATCTTCTCATCCCGACAATAAAATGAAGCCTTTAAATGTAAAGTTTAGAGGTTTTTTTGTTTTGTGTAAATGGCGAGATCTGCACTAATATTTAACTAATAGGAGTATTTTTATCATTAAGGTATTAAGTACATTAAGTTTGCTTTTAATGCATTATTTTTAAACTATACCTATTAATGACCTTAATTTCTTAATGATGAACCATTACCAGCGCAAGTCTTAGCGGGTAGGATAGAGTTGTTGGTTGACTTGTGCTTTTAAGAAAATATTAGAATTGTGGCAATGGAAAGAATTGTTTTAATTATTACTCGACTTGTAGCGTTTTGGAGAAGTCAAAAAATTGAAATATCAACTAAGACAATAGAGGAAATTGGGTTAGTTGAAAGAAAACTGGACCTAAAACTACCAGATGATTTTAAAACGTTTTATACAAGGGTTAATGGTATGGAGAATTTTTATCCTAATGAAATTGATGAGGAAGGTTTTCTGTTTTATCCGGTAGACGCAATAGTATCTGCAGAAAAAGAATTGCGAGACTGTAACTTAGTAAATAAAGATAAGATTTTCATATTTGCAGAATATGCATAAAAGTTGGTGGTATGGGTTGAGTTGAAGAAAGAAAACAAATATGTTATTGGGATTATTCCTGACAACTTATCATTTAAACCAATAACCAGTACCCTTGAAGAATTTATCGAATTATATTTAGGAGATTCATCTAAACTTTATGATTACTTATAGTTGCTGTTAAGAGGGATTTATTGGTTTAACGAGGGCACAAGTCAGGCTGTTGCAAGGCCAGTGGCGCTAAGACTTGGCCAGTAGGGTTAAGAAGATTAGAGTTATTTATTCCAAACACTGGTATGATTTTTATTTTAAACATAAAACCTGTCATTAGTACGTCCGAGATCAGAGATTTTTTATTATCAAGGCTTAAATTAAAATCTTGCGATATTAATGAGTTATTAGGAGAAAACGATGAAGCCTTGATTAATTATGAAATTAAGATCAGAGATTATCATGTTGAATTTAGAACAGAGTTACTTTTCTTTTTGTCGGACCAAACATGTTTGGAACTGAAGATCTATAACAGTCTTCAAATAGCTTTATTATTTTGTACGTATTTTAATATTGAAGTTGTTATCGATGACGGGAGTAATGATCCCTACAGATGGATATTAGTTGAAAGAAATGAAATGATCTACGTTGTTGATGAAAAAATTGGAGCTGATGATGATTTTTCTATAAATTATAAATCAAAAAAAGAAATCCCTGTAGAAGAAGTGATGAAAGTATTGCCTGGAAAAGATTATTTTCTTTTGGCTCCAGGTGAACGACCAACATTTGTTAATACCGATCCTACTTGGAATAAACGATTTTATTCGTAACAACCCCTCGCTAGCGTACGCGTGCCGCGTGTGAAATATAAAAGGTTGTAACTATTAATTACTTTTTTAAAACGGTTATATTTTTTAATTTAACAATCAATATTTCAAGGGCTTATAGATTTAGATATACTGTTAATGTGATATGGAAATGCACACGGACACGTGTGCGCCAGCGATAGGAATTTGTTGAACTTACTCTCTCAAAGACTGTTAAAGAAGTCGCTAAGGATGGTACAATAACAAAATCATCAACTAAAGTTAGGTTTACAAAAGATTAATATGAGTTTTAAAGATTGTACACTAAATAAAGAATATATAGAATTAGAGTCAAGTCTTTTAAATAAAGACGCAGAACTTCCTGAAGATGTTGTTAAAATAAAGTTTAAGTACCGTAGTACTTATCTATTTGAAGTTATTCGGCATGAGGTAATTATTAATCTTATAAGATTAAATGTTGAAAATCTTGAAAAACAAATATTCTATATCATTCCGTGGGATGATGATAAAGTTTATGAATTTAGATTTGATGAGAATATTCTGGATGATTACATAAAGTTTATGTACACACCAGAAATTGTCAAGGAAATTACACCTCCAAGATCTGTATTTGGGATACAGCACGCTAGTATACATATAATAAATAAAGAAAAAAGTATTGTTGTGGTTGCAGATAGATATTGTGATGTTTTGTATTTCTATTCAAATAGTGCCATAATTAATATAGAGGGAAATTTAGTTGAGTATATTGAAATGTAATAACTTAATCGTTTCAGTGATGCAAGCCTTATTAGGAGGCCGTTACACAGGCCAAAACGCTAAGACTAGAGCCAATAGGGGGTATGCTGGCTTGTGCCTAAAAATAATTTTAAGAGCTTAGCCTAGCCATTGTACTGGATTTTAACCTTTGATCTACGTGGAAAAATAGAATTCAATAATGGAACAAAATAGCCAAATAACTATTTCAAAATTATTTTTTGATACAAACCCAATTGTTATTGGAATAAATGTACTCGGCGAATTCGTTATGCTTTTAGCTACGGGATTTATTTTGGTCCAAGAAAATAATTCAGTTTATTTAATTAGGATGCTGGGGTTAAATTACAATAAATTTTACTCAGATATTAATAAAATGATAGACGAGTTTAATGAGCTTCAAACAGAAGTTAAAGCTGATGTTGGAGACTTCCCATTTCTAATGATAGTAAAAGCGGCATTAAATAGTGATAGAAATTATTGGGTTGAATTATCAAAAACGTGGATAATAAAGTTGGGTAGGGAGAAATTTTTAGATGAAATTAGTGCTATTCAATTAAATAAAAAGATAAATCAAAAAATAAGACATAGTTTTTTAAAGCTTGAATAATTCCTTTTAACGAAAGCACATTAATGCCAATGTACTCACTTGAGCGCTAAGACTTGCACCAGTAGAGGGAGCTGGAATCTTTTAAGCTTTAATTACCAGCGAAAAAAAATATGAATAAGTATTTATCTCTCATTCTTCTGTTTTTAACAATATTTATTTTTGGATGCAAGGAAATACCATCGAAAGAAATATACTATATCCCTAAAGGTTTTACGGGGAATATTTTGTTAATCTATAATCAAAGTACAGGTCAGAATGATAGTTTGTCTAATGGAAGTATAATTTACAAGATTCCAAAAAATGGTATCTTATTACTGAAGGGCAATCAGATCGTTACAAATATGATGTATTCGAAATTTTATTTTTATGATAGGCGTGCTATATCCGAGATATGTTTTCCTCCCTATTCCATTAATAATTGTAGTGCATTTGTTAATCAGTACCATTCAGGTTCATATAGGGCAAGTTTAAAGTCAAAACAATACGATTATGTGTTAATTACAATTGGAGGAAATAAAAGTAAATCAGATGATTTTGATGATTCCAGTATTCCCAGTTTAATTGATGGGCGTTGAATTTAAATTACCTAACTTTTCGGAGTACTTTAATGAGCTATTATTGAGAGATTTTAAGAAAGAACGTCGTCATTGCGAGGCACGAAGCAGTCTTAAAGCGTATGCTATTAGCAGCAATCGTTGTAAGATTGCTTCGGCGGCTGAAAAAGCCTTCTCGCAATGACGAATCTTTTAGACTCGTTGGTCAGGATTTTTAATCCCGTCCTTATTTGATCTTGTAAGGATATTATCATTTAGAGATACTTCGCTGCGCTCAGCATGACAGATCATCTAAGGTGGTGGAAAACTGGGCAAATAATTTAGGTTCATCTGTTTCGCTTTTATATCTTTAGCAAAAAACAACTATGGAAAGTAAAGTGCTAAAGTTAGATGAACAGCTTGTTGCCGCCATCTTAAATAGCGATGTAGCAGTATTGGATAAATTACTTCACAATGAACTCGTATTTGTTAATCACCTGGGGATGACGCTAACTAAAGCAGAAGATCTGGCTCCGCATACCAGTCATGATTTAAAAATCAGCAGTTTAGCAATTTCAGACCGGCAGTTGCAGCTGTTTGGAGATACCGCAGTGGTTGTAGTCACCAAAGAGATTAAAGGAAGCTACCTGAATCAGCTGTTTGAAAGCAAGCTGAAGTTCACCAGGGTTTGGAAATTACATGAGCAGGATTGGAAGGTGATTGCAGTAAGCAGTGTGCCACTACAGGTATCTTAAAGAATTTTTGATGAGGTTTGGGCAGGCAAATATTTTTATCTGTTGTATACTCAAAAAGCTGTTTCAATCGTAAATATTCCTTATTTTTATATATAACAAAACAATATAAAAATGATGAAACAAGCATTAATTGGTGAGTTCATGCATGAAGCTGAAAACACCAGAAAATTATTATCCATGATTCCGGATAGTGCATTGGAATACCGTCCGCAACCACATCTTTGGTCGGTAGGCCAGCTCGCTTCGCACATTGCCGAAGTGTACAACTGGTACGAACCTACATTTGATCTGGATGATTTTGATATGGGTTCATATAAATACGATAAAGGTGATATCAGTAAGGCCGCTAATATCCTGGCCAGGTTTGAAGAAAATGTTTCGAGGGCAAAAACGGTAATCGAAAACTCAGATGAATCTAAGTATATGAACAACTGGACAATGTCTGCAGGGGGGAATGCCTTAATGCCGGCCATGCCGAAGATTCAGGTGATCAGAGGATTTCTTTACAATCATTTGTACCATCATCGTGGTGAGTTGATTTCGCACCTTAGGGCAACGGGAAACAAAGTACCATCGTTGTATGGTCCTAATTACGAAGAATCGCAAGCATTCTAAATCTGGAGAAACCAGGCTTACTTATTAAGGGCTATCTGATTTTTTTAGATAGCCTTTTTGTTGATACTTAAAGAAAGAAGATCGCTGTTAGTATTGCTAGCGCAAGTCTTAGCGGGGAGGATAGCGTTGTTGGTTGACTTGTGCTTTTAAAACTAACAACCAAATTGATTATCTGCTCTAATCCATCTATATTTATAAATGAGCATAAAATATAAATTTCATGACCCTAGTGCAATATATTTTGTCTCTTTTGCTGTTGTAGGATGGATAGATGTTTTTACGCGCAGTGTTTATAGCGATCTGTTATTGGAAAGTTTAACTTATTGTAGAAAAGAAAAAGGCCTTAACTTGCATGCCTGGGTAATCATGAGTAACCATGTTCATTTAATTGTGAGTAGCAGAGAGGGTTATTTATTATCTAATATTATGCGCGACTTAAAGAAATATTCATCATTTAGGATAGTAAAGGAGATAAGAGAGAGCACGATTGAAAGCAGAAAAGAATGGATGCTTTATTTGTTTGCTAAGGCTGGACAACAGAATAGCAACAATAAAAACTTTCAGTTTTGGCGGCAGGATAATCATCCCATCGAATTAGATCCTCATTTAAATATGTTCGAAGAACGAATTGATTACTTGCATAATAATCCGGTTAAGGCTGGGTGGGTGACAAATGCGTCAGACTATTTGTATAGCAGTGCTATCGATTATGAAGGTGGTAAAGGATTGATTGAGATTGATTTATTGGTTTAATGAAGCGGTATTCAGTCTGTTGCATAGACTCATTGGCGAGGGCACAAGTCAGGCCATTGCACAGGTCCGGAGCGCTAAGACTTGCGCCAGTGGTTGTGTAACGTCATTTCGGCTACAAATAGCTGCATTTTGGCAACGCAGGGGAACCGCCCGGAGACGAATTTTGTATTGTTAAAAGAAAAACAATATGAAAACAATTTTTATTACCGGTGCTTCAACCGGATTAGGCCGGGCCACCGCAATATTATTTCAGCAAAATGGATGGAAAGTAATCGCTACCATGCGTAACCCCGAAGCAGAAACTGTACTGGGCCAATTAGCGCATGTAACCCTTTTGCCACTCGATGTAACCAACGAAAAACTGGTGAAAAGCACCGTAGATTTGGCGATACAACAAGGCGTAGATGTGGTGTTTAATAATGCCGGTTATGGTTTGGTTGGGCCAATGGAAGCCATTTCTGATGAACAAATGGTGAGGCAGTTAAATACCAACCTTTTGGGCGTATTGCGCGTAACACAGGCTTTTATCCCGTATTTCAGGGAAAAAGGGGCTGGTACATTTATCACCACCACTTCTATGGGCGGTTTGTTTGCTTTTCCGCTGGGTTCCGTTTACCATGCTACCAAATTTGCTTTGGAAGGCTGGAGCGAAAGTCTTTCGTTAGAGCTTGGTCTTTTCAATATCAGCGTTAAAACCGTAGCTCCTGGAGGTATTGCTACCGATTTTATGGGGCGTTCTATCGATGCACCTTCGCACCCGGCTTATGAAGAAGCCAACGAAAAACTCTGGGGACTATTTAATGCCGACAATTTCTCAACGGCAGCACAAATTGCAGCAGTGGTATACGAAGCCGCAACCGATGGTAAAGACCAGGTGCGCTATGTAGCCGGCGAAGATGCCAAAGCCTTGTATGCCCAACGCACCGAAATAGGTTACGAAGCATTCAGAAAAGAGATGCGTAAAAACATTTTTGGATCATAAATACTTAAATTAGCCTGATGAAAAAAGTTGCCGCCGCACCGCATAAAATAGATGCCATTTCGGATTTACACCGCATGCTGGGCCTTCCTGGTCCGCTACATCCTTTGGTAAGTCTGGTTGATAATACGAAGATTGCGGCGCTGATAGATCACCTTCCTGAGACTTTTTTATTGAGCTTCTATAAAATTTCCTTTAAAAAACTGCTGAAAGGCCGTATAGGTTACGGACAGGGTTATTACGATTTTGATGAGGGTGGTCTGGTATTTACCGCCCCTCATCAAATTATTTCTATTGATGCCGAAGCCGAGTTTTATGGCTCTACTTTATTAATCCATCCCGATTTTATCCGCCATTACCCTTTGGCCAAAAGCATTAAACAATACGGTTTCTTCTCGTACGAAACCAATGAGGCGCTGCATTTGGCAGAAAAGGAACGAACAACCATTTTAGAGGTTCTTGCGCATATAGACCGTGAACTGAATAACCCGATCGATGATTTTAGCCAGGATGTAATTATTGCCTATATCGAAGTGCTGTTAAATTACAGTAACCGTTTCTACAAACGCCAGTTTATTACGCGAAAGGCCATTAACCACGATCTGCTTTCGAAGATGGAACAATTGCTGCACGATTATTTCGAAACTGAAAATGGCTTGAACAAGGGGCTGCCCACAGTCGAGTACCTGGCAGATCAGCTGCATCTTTCGCCTCGCTATTTGAGCGATATGCTACGTTCGCTTACCGGACAAAACGCACAGCAGCATATTCACGAAAAGCTGATTGAAAAAGCCAAAGAAAAGCTAAGCATTACCAGTTTATCTGTGAGCGAAATTGCTTATGCACTGGGCTTCGAACATCCTCAGTCATTCAGCAAATTATTTAAGAGTAAGACCAATCAATCGCCCCTTGCATTCAGGCACTCATTTAATTGATTAGCGGCAAAGTACTGTGCCATTAAAATGCGTACCCATATTGGGCGAAATAAACGGGATACCAAGCTCGGCCGAACGGAGTAAAAGCAATACGCCCATAAAAAGCATAAACCAGGGGATAAGCCTTTTGGTATTAAAATGAATGTATTTTTTGAGGTAAATACCACCCATTGATATCATCATCAACAATGGCGAAGTACCCAAACCAAAAAGGAACATAAACTGCAAGCCGTTATTAACCGATGCACCATTTACAGCCGTAGCCAGTGCCAGATACACCATGCCACAGGGAATAATACCATTGAGCATGCCGGCCACAAATTGCCATAATGGAAAGCCCATCAGTTTGCCCATCAGTTTGGCAATAGGGTTAATCAGCTTAAACTGTAGCGCACTGAGCCGCTGGCTATAACTTGCCCGCATTTGCAATAGGGTAAAAACAATTAAAAGCAAACCAATGGTTATACTCAGTATTTTCTGGTTGGCTACCAGGTTAAAAGTACTGCCAAGCCAGCCAGCTATAGCCCCCATCAGGCTATAGGTGAAAACCCGGCCCGATTGGTAGAGCAACAAAGCCCAGCCCGTTTGCCAGCTGCTGCTCTTTTCGAAAGGCATAGCCAGCATCAGCGGACCGCACATTACTGCACAGTGCAGGCTGCCGAGCAGGCCCATTAAAAATGCAAGTGGCAGGTTGTTCATTACAGCGTAATACTTTTTTTATACTGGTATTGTTTCTGATTGCTTTTCCATTTTAAATCGAGGTACCAAAGGCCTTTATCAGCGGGTTTACGGTCTAATAAAATCAGGTGACTGTTGCCCAGGGTATTGCCGTTTTGCTTTTTATCGGCCCGCGCATTGGATGGCCGCATGAGCACCAGGGTATAACTGGCGCTGTCTTTTAGGCTGATAATTACCTGATTGGGATTTACCGTAATAACGGGTTCTGCATGGTCTGCAAAGGTATTTGCCTTCTGTTTGTACTCTTCATTGTAACGAAGACCTTTTTCGTAATAATTGCTTTCTACCAAGGTATCATTATCCTGTTTACTGAGCATGTAAGCACCTAAAGCCAGTATAAAAAGCATAAATGCGGCCATGGTGATGATAATTTTTTTTCCCCAGTTCATATCGTTTATCTTTTAATTTGGATTGGCAAAAAAGCTTGTGGTAGCCGTGCTGATCGTTTTTTTATCGGTTACCACTTCAAAAGTGACTTCCGTTTTATAACTTTTTATCTGTGCCGGTTTCCTGATCAGGAAAAAAGTTAAATGTACCGTTCCTTCTTTGGGCAGGAGGTTTTCCTGCTGGATAAATAAGATGCTATCGGTACTATTGGCCGATTTAAAACTGAAATGCATATCGCGGTTGGTTTTGTTAATCAGCTCGGCATTGTAAAGGTTACTGATACTGCCATCGGCTCGGGTTTGAAACAGCGTACCACTTGTCCTCAATACGGTGGTTTCTACATTTTGCCTGTTGTAAATGAGCGATGAAAACAAGATCATGGCCACCAGCAACACGGCCGCATAACCATAAGCTTTAAAACCGGCCCTGAAAGGTTTACGTGCCTGAATAAAATCGTTGTTGTAAAAACCAATAAGCCTTTCGGGTTTGTTGATTTTGAGCATCACTTCATCGCAGGCATCGATGCAAGCTGTACAATTGATACACTCGAGCTGGGTTCCTTTGCGGATATCGATCCCGGTAGGGCAAACCTGTACACAAAGACCACAATCTACACAGTCGCCTTTTAAATGGCCTGCATCTTTTACAAGTTTACCACGGGGTTCGCCACGGGTTTCATCATAAGCCACAATTAAACTCTGGTTGTCGAGTAAAACTCCTTGTAAACGGCCATAGGGACAAATAACTGTGCACACAATTTCGCGCACGTAAGCAAAAACGGTGTAGAAAACAGCCGTGAAAATACAAATGGAGATAAAGCCCGAAATGTGCGCCGATACCGGTTCGGTAATGATTTTATATAGTATATCGCTACCGATAAGATAGGCGAGAAAAGTATTGGCAATGCCAAAAGATATGAGCAGAAAAAGAAAGTGCTTAACTGTTTTTTTGAAGATTTTTTCAGCTGTCCAGGGCTGGGCATCCAGTTTTTTCTGGTGTAGTGCATCGCCTTCTATCCAGTATTCAATCCGGCGGAAAACCATTTCCATAAATATGGTTTGCGGACAGGCCCAGCCGCACCAAAGCCTGCCCAGTACCACGGTAAAGCAAATTACAAAGAGAATAAAAATCAGCATCGCAAAAGCGAAGAGATAAAAATCCTGCGGCGTAAAAATCAATCCGAAAAAAACGAATTTACGGCTAATGAAATTGAGTAATACCAGTTGCTCACCTTTAAACTGTACAAACGGAAAACTGAAAAGGCAAAGCAAAAGCGCATAACTTACCCATTTGCGGTAGGTGTATAACCTGCCGGAGGGTTTCTTCGGATAAAGAAAATTACGGCCTTTGCCTTGCTTATCGGTTTTATTTTTTGCCGGCATCTTTTACCTCATTGTTTGGTTCATATTTTTCACCTTGTGGTGCTTTGGCACCAGCGGGTTTACTTCCTTCGAGCGATAAAATATAATTGGCTACTTCACTGATCTGTTTCGGGCTGAGCGTTTTTTCCCAGCTTACCATTCCTTTGGCCGGAACGCCGTATTTAATGGTTTTAAAAATGTTATTGATTCCACCGCCATGCAGCCAGAACTCATCGGTAAGGTTAGGGCCAATTAAACCGCCTCCGGCAGGGCCATGGCAAACGGCGCAGTTGGCCGAGAAGATGGTTTTACCAGATTCGATTATCGGCGCAGCGTTATCTGCTTTTACTGTATTTTCATCAATGGCATTGGCCGATTTTTGCAGATAAATTGCTTTTTCTTCAGCCGAACGCGTCATTTCGGCCTCGTAAAGCTGATCCTGGTTTAAGCCGTAGCCACCAATGTAATAATAGAAAAGGTAGGCTGCACCAAACAGGATAGTACCATAAAACAAGAAGTTAAACCATGCCGGAACCGGATTGTTGAGCTCCTGAATACCATCATAAGCATGCTCAATTACGATGTCTTTTTCTGCTTCAATAGGTTTTAACCCAAGTATTTTACTCCAGATAGAAGGCTTGTGCTTTTTGGTTTTTAACCAGCTGTCGTAATCAAGCGCCGCTTCTTTTACCGGTGCCAGGTAAGGCGTAGGGTTAAGTTGTTCGCGGTACATAACCTTGAAGGCATTAAGTAGGGTAATGGATACAACCAGTAATACCAGTACAAATAAAAGCATGATGAGCAGGAGTGTTTCGGCCTGACTGAGGCCTAATAAACTTGGTTCCGAACTAACTGTGGCTGCTTCAGCTTTATCATCGGCAGCCAGGGCAGCCATGGCTGGTAATAGCAATAGGAGGGTGATGTTTAATTTTTTCATCCTTATGTTTTGTATTTGTTTTTACTCTATTAAGGCAATTCCTTAATGAGGGTATAAATGCTAATCTTTTAAGGGTAACTCACTCATGTTACTGATGTGGTTTTTGCTCAGCTTAATGAGATAAATGCCCACGATGATAAAAAAGACCATAAATAAGAGCAGCGAACTAATCAGGTAATATTCGCGGCCTGCTAAGTTTTTAAGTTGTTCGAACATGGCTATTGGTTTGAAGGTATAGTTTCTTTATTGGCTTTAATATCGGTACCCAGGCGCTGCAGATAAGCGATGATGGCCACAATTTCGCGGTCGCTTTTTACCTTGATATTGTTCTGTTGTAAATCTGCAGTAATCTCTGCTGCCTGTTTTTTCAGTTCATCGTTGGCCGTTTTATCAAATCCTTCAGGGTAAGGAACCCCTAAAGTTTGCATCGCCCTGATTTTTGCTGGTGTTGTACTGATATCGAGTTTTTGATCAATTAACCAGGGGTATGGAGGCATAATACTGCCCGGCGACATGGAAGTAGGGTCGAGTAAATGGTTAAAATGCCAGGCATGCGAATATTTGCCCCCTTCGCGGTGTAAATCTGGTCCGGTACGTTTACTGCCCCACAAAAACGGGTGATCGTACACAAATTCTCCTGCTTTGCTGTATTCGCCGTAACGTTCTGTTTCTGAACGGAATGGTCTGACCATTTGCGAGTGGCAGTTTACACAACCTTCGCGGATGTATAAATCGCGCCCCTGGAGCTCAAGTGCTGTATAAGGTTTTACACTAGAAATGGTTGGTACATTAGATTGAATAGTGAAAGTTGGCATCATTTCTACCATACCGCCAATTAAAATGATAATGAGCGAAAACACCATGAATTTCATTGGTTTACGTTCCAGTACACGGTGCCATTTCTGATCCATTGGGTTGGTTTCTACCAGTATCGGGGCCAAAGGCATGGCTTCGGCCGCTTCATTGGCTTGCAGGCTTCCTTTCAACATGGTTTTAGCCAGGTTAAAGGTCATTACAATTGCACCCAATAAATAAAAACTACCACCAACAGCACGGAAAACATGCATCGGAATAATCTGAAGCGTTACCGCTAAAAAGTTAGGGTATTTTAAAAGCCCCTCGGCAGTAAACTCTTTCCACATTAAGCCCTGGGTAAAACCAGCCCAGTACATAGGCACAGCGTAGAAAAGGATTCCCAGTGTACCAATCCAGAAGTGGAAACCGGCTAATTTTTTGGAGTAGAGTTCGGTTTTGTAAATTCTCGGAATTAACCAGTACAATACGCCAAAGGTTAAAAATCCGTTCCAGCCTAAAGCACCTACGTGTACGTGCGCTACAATCCAGTCGGTAAAATGTGCAACACCATTAATTTGTTTAATAGAAAGTAAAGGGCCTTCAAAAGTAGCCATACCGTAACAGGTTAGCGCAACGACCATAAATTTCAGCGTTACATCTTCGCGTACTTTATCCCAGGCACCGCGTAAGGTCAGCAAACCATTAATCATACCTCCCCAGCTTGGTGCAATAAGCATGATAGAGAAAACAATACCTAAGGATTGTGCCCAGCCCGGTAAAGATGAGTACAGTAAATGGTGCGGCCCTGCCCAGATGTAGATAAAAATAAGCGACCAGAAATGCAGGATACTCAGTTTATAGGAGTAAACCGGTCTGTTAGCCATTTTGGGTAAGAAATAATACATCATACCCAGGTAAGGCGTAGTTAAGAAAAATGCTACGGCATTGTGCCCGTACCACCATTGTACCAGCGCATCCTGCACACCGGCATACCAGTAATAGCTTTTCATAAACGAAACCGGCAGCTCAAAAGAGTTAACAATGTGCAATACAGCAATGGTAACAAACGTGGCAATGTAAAACCAGATGGCTACATAAAGGTGGCGTTCTCTTCTTTTAAAAATGGTACCGAACATGTTGATTCCAAATACCACCCAGATCAGCGTAATGGCAATATCAATCGGCCATTCCAGCTCAGCGTATTCGTGCGAGGTGGTAAAACCCAAGGGCAGGGTAATTACTGCCGAAAGGATGATGAGCTGCCAGCCCCAGAAATGTATGGCGCTCAACGCATCGCTAAACATACGGGCTTTAAGCAGGCGTTGCAGCGAATAATAAACACCCATAAAAATGGCATTACCTACAAAGGCAAAAATTACGGCATTGGTGTGCAGCGGACGGATACGGCCAAATGTGGTATATTGGCTGCCCATGTTCATGCCAGGTTTAAATAACTGCATGGCGATGAGGAGCCCCACTGTCATGCCGATTACGCCCCAAACAATGGTAGCAATACCAAAGTTGCGGACAATCTTATTGTCGTAAGTAAATTTTTCTAACTGCATATAATTAAGAAATTTGTTAGTTTTTGTACAGCAAATGTATTCAGGGTAGTTGTGCCCAATTATGATGTGGGTTGGTTTGAAATGTGATTGTCGTCACTTTTGGGCTCGTTGTCAAAAAGGATGCGCATGGCGGGGGTGTAAACATCATCGTGCTGACCGGTTTTTGAAGCCCAGAAAAATGCCGCCAGAAAAACCAGGGCCATTAATACGCTGCAACCCACTAAAAAATACAAGATGTTCATAGCTTATTTTTACGTGCAAAAAAGTGTGTGGCAATAGAGGTAAATGAGATAATGGTGATGGTGCTGATGGGCATTAATACCGCGGCAATTAAGGGGTATAAAGTACCCTGAACAGCAAAATAAAGGCCTATACAGTTGTAGGCAATGGCGATGGCAAAACTAATTTTAACTACTTTGAGCCCATCTCGGCTTAATGCTACAAAATTGGGCATCAGGTTAAGGCTGTTTCCGGTTAAAATGGCATCGCAACCGGGGGTAAAGTTGTTGATGTTATCCGTAATGGCTACGCCAAAATCACTTTGTTTTAAAGCTCCCGCATCGTTAAGGCCATCGCCCAGCATCATTACTTTGTGCTTTGCTTTTTGTTGCTGCAACACATAGTCTAATTTTTGGTGCGGGCTCTGCCTGAAATTGATTTTGGTATCTGGCGGGAACATGCTTTTTAAGGTACTGTATTCCTGGTCGGTATCGCCCGATAGGACATGCATTTGGAATTTCTTAGCAAGTTTTTGAATGAGTTGGTTTAACCCTCCACGCCATTGTTGTTCGGTTTGGAAACGGCCTTTGTATTGATTATCGATAACTACGTGCACTCCGTTGCTGTTGGGGATACTTAAGTTATCGGGTATCATGGCGCTGCTTCCGAGATAAACCTGCTGCCGGTTTACCTGACCAGAAATACCTTTGCCCACGCGTTCTGTATAATGGCTAACAGGCATAAATTCATTGCAGAACAGGTATTTTAAAATGTGACGACTCAAAGGGTGTGAAGAGTTGCGTACCAGCGAAGCAATTAAACGTTGTTCATGATAATCGAGCTGACCTTCAAAAATAAGACTGGCATTTTCGGTGCTGGTTAAAGTTCCGGTTTTATCGAAAATGATTGTATCGCAGGCTGCCAGGGCCTCCACTGCATCGGTATTTTTAACGTAGAAACCTTTTTTATCGAAAATAGAGAGGATGGCCGAAAGTGTAAAGGGTGTACTTAGCGATAGTACACAAGGGCAGGCTACAATTACCACGGCAGTAAAGGCAGCCCAGGCTTTGCTGTTGTCGTGTTGCAGCAGCCAGTAAATTGCAGCAGAAAAGGCTAAAACAAAAACGCCCAGACTAAAGTATTTGGCTACGCGGTCGTTAAAATTCTGTTTTTTTAAATCGGTCTGGTAATTTTCGTTGTTCCATAAGCCGGTGAGGTAGCTTTGTGATACTGGTTTAATTACCTCCAATTCAATGGCCTCGGCGGTTTGCCGGCCTCCCGCATAAATAATTTCGCCCAGTACTTTGTGTACAGGTTCGGCTTCGCCGGTTACAAAACTCATGTCCATCCAGGCATCGCCCTTCATTAAAATGGCATCGGCCGGTACAATTTCGCCGTTTCTGATCCAGAGCCTGTCGCCAATGGCAATATCGGCTATTGCAGTAGGTTTTTCTTTCCCTGCAATTAATTTGGTAACGGCGATAGGAAAATAGGAGCGGTAATCGCGGTCGAAAGAGATATGGTGGTAGGTGCGCTGCTTAATCCATTTGCCCATCAGGAGCAGGAAAACCAGTCCCGTAAGCGTATCGGCAAAGCCTGGGCCAGTGCCCGAAAGGATATCGTAGGCGGTACGCAGAAAAAGCATGGCAATAATCAATGCCAGCGGCGTATCCAGGTTAATTTGTTTGTGTTTTAAACTGGTTATTGCCGAAACAAAATAATCTTTCCCACAATAAAAGGCTGCGGGGATACAGAAGGTGAGGTTTAACCAGCCAAATAACTGCTGAAATTGTTTTTCGAAACCAGCTAATCCAAAATATTCAGGGAAACTGAAGAGCATAACATTGCCCATTAAAAAACCGGCAACGGCAATTTTTTGAATGAGTTGTTTGTTAACCGAACGGCTGTTTTCTTTCACCACATCCTGCAGGCTGATTAAGGGTGCATAGCCAATTTCGTTTAAAATTTCGACCAGTTTGCGCAGCGAAACTTCTTCATGCCTGAAACTGATGGTAACCTGACGTTTTAGAAAATCGATACGCGACGAGAAAATGGCAGGATGAATTTTATACAAGTGCTCTAAAAGCCAGATGCAGGAGCTGCAATGGATAGCCGGAATATAAAAGGTTACAATGCTGGCCTTCTCATGCTGGTAATCGAGCAATTGACTGATAATGGCCGGTTCATCGAGGTATTCGAAATGGCTGTGCTGTTCAGCCCTTTTTCCGGGCGAATGGTTGTAGGTATAATAATTGCAAAGATTATTTTCAGAAAGGATTTTATAAACACTCTTGCAGCCGGTACAGCAAAAATCGTGACCATCGTAATTAAACTTAATCTGTTCTAATGGCTCGCCGCAATGGTAACAAAGTGTTGCTGCAGCGGTTTCATTTTGATTTTCCATACTGGTAATTGTTTATTGATAAATTATTGTTTGATGAGGCCTACCTTATATGGCATAGCTGAACATCTGGCAATCGGGTGTTTTTGCCCAAAGGCGCTCATCAAAGGCCATGCATATATTTCTTAGAAAAGGTTTTCCTGCGGGATTAACCTTTAACTGATTTTCAGATACGGAGATCAATCCGTCATCAATCAATGTAGCCAGTTTATAATAGGCTGGCTTAGGGATGCCGTCCAGAAAAAGACTCTTGCCATCGCACATGATATTGCGGATGTGCCTGCGGATTTTTAAATCTTTGCGCGACAAAATATGTCCCTTTTCAATCGCAAATTGACCGTTATTAATCGCTTCAAGGTATGCCTCAACAGTTTTTACGTTCTGGGCAAATGCCGTATAACTGTCGCTGATTGCAGAAACGCCTAGTCCGATAAGCAATTGAGTATGCTGGTGGGTATAGCCCATAAAGTTTCGGTGAAGGTTGTTTTGTTGCGCGGCCAGGTACAGGTTATCGTGCTTTCTGGCGAAGTGATCCATGCCAATGTCATCATATCCTGCTGCAAGCAGAGCATCTTTCCCTAACTGGTATAAAGCAAATTTAGCTTCGCTTTGTGGCAAATCTTTTTCGGTGTACCGGCGCTGTCCGGGTTTTAGCCAGGGCACATGTGCGTAACTGTAAAAGGCAATTCTATCGGGATTGATCCTGATTACTTCCTGCAGCGTTTCGCTTAAACCTTCAGCCGTTTGAAAAGGCAAACCATAAATCAGATCGAAATTAAGTGAAGTATAGCCAATTTTTCTCGCCAGTGCCGTAATTTCTGCTACCTGCACTGGTGTTTGAAAGCGGTTAATCATTAACTGCACCTTTGGATCGAAATCCTGGATACCCAGACTCAGGCGTTTAAAGCCCAGATTAAAAAGGGTGGTTAAATGAGCTTCAGTGGTATTGTCGGGGTGTGCTTCAAACGAAAACTCAGCATCAGTAGCAGGTTCACAGTTGCACATGATTCCGTTAATTAGTTTTTTGAGGTTGTGGGCACTGAAAAAGGTGGGGGTACCACCGCCGAGATGCAATTCTCTTATTTTGGGCTTGTTGCCTAAAACCTGCAGATACATGTCCCATTCTTTAAGCACCGCATCCAGGTAAGGTTCTTCTACCTGATGATTTTTGGTAATGCGGGTATTGCAGCCACAGTAGGTACACAGGCTCTCGCAAAAAGGCAGGTGGATGTATAGGCTAATGCCCTCATTCTGATAATCTGCAAAGGTGTTTTTTACCGAAAGCAGCCATTGCGCTTCATCAAAACGATCGGTTTCCCAAAATGGTACTGTAGGATAGCTGGTGTACCTTGGGGCAGCTACATTGTACTTTTTAAGCAGGTTTAAGGTATCCATCAGGCTTTATTTAAGGTTTTCGGAACGGAGCAGTTGTTCTGGCAGCAACAGGCACTGCCTACGCATTTACCAGCCGCCCAGTTATCGAGGTTTTTAATTACCTGCAACATGCGGTCTAAAGCACTTTGGCCTTCTTTTAACGGCACATTGGCAATTTTAAAACCTGCGGTTGCCGCCGATTTTAAATCGAGATGGCTGGTTTCAAAGGAGGAGGTTGCAATGTATTTCACCCCGAGTGCTTTGAGCTGCTGAATGAGGGACTGATCTACCGTATCGTTATTGAAAACAAGTAAAGTTTCCTTCCCGGCAGCGAAAGCGATGGTTTCGGCCGAGAGACTGTTGGCGATAATGGTGATATCGTGCTTTTTGTGATTGGCCAGAACCAGGCATTCTTTTTCGTCGGGCTTAATGTTGTAAGCAATGGCTTTCATAAACAAATTTTTAGTATTCAAAACTATCATTTGTTAATGGCGGGGCGGATGAGGTTAGTCAGCTGAAAAAATGATTTTGATCAGGAAAGACAAGCACACTGAATAATAGTTTATGATGTTCAGTGCAGACCCTGACCATGGCTATACTGTCATTCTGAACGCAGTGAAGAATCTCTTTTCGTGAAGTCAGGAGTTGAATAATGGTCAGTGTAGACACTGACCATGGCAGCCATGGCGACAACAGTACTATTGCTTAATATTTTTTAGCTTAGATATAGCTGTAATCTTTATCGCGTTACCGCTTTTTTCAATCAGTTTTTCTTCTTTAAAATCAGCCAGCATACGGCTTACGGTTTCGCTGGCAGTACCTACCATGGCGGCGAGGTCATCGCGCGAAATTTTAATCGTAGCGCTGTCATTATCGATTGTACTGAATTTTTCAGCAACCTGTATCAAGGCATCAGCCACGCGTTTGCGTACCGAAAAATAGGCGAGTTGGAGCATTTGGTTTTCCTTATCGCGAACACTGCCCGATAGTAAACGGATAAAAGCTGCTGACAGAGGCTGGTGTTGGTAAAGGTAATCTGTAAATGCTGATTTTGGGATTAAAATGAGCTCACAATCGGCAAGGGTTGCTGCATTGTCTTCGTAGGCACGTTCCGTAAAAAGGCTTTCATAACCAAAGAAGTCGCCTGTCTGGTAAAGTGCCGAAGAAAGTTCGCGGCCATCTTTAAAACGCTTGTAGGTTTTAACTTGCCCTTTTTTCAGGTAATACACATGGTTTGGCTCATCTTCCTCTACATAAATAAGCTGTTTGTTGGCCAGCACGCGGCTTTTCCCTTTTTTAATTAATTCGGTAAACAGCGATTGCGTATCGATATCTGTTCCGTTAAAATTACCACTGGTTTTGCTTTTTTTGAGTCGCCCTTCTATGGCGTTAAGCAATTCTATATCATCAAAAGGCTTGGTGAGGTAATCGTCGGCACCCATTTCCATGCCTTTACGCATATCAGCACGTTCGCTTTTGGCGGTAATAAAAATAAAAGGTATGGAGGCCGTTTGCGGGTTCTTATGCAGCAGATAAAGCACACCGTAACCATCCAGTTCGGGCATCATAATATCGCACAAAATCAGGTGTGGGTGATGCTTGATAGCCAGTTCTACCCCGATTTTTCCATTGCTTGCAGTAAAAGTTTCGTAATCGGCCAGCGAGAGAATTTCCGCTGTACTTTCGCGGATATCGTCGTTATCTTCAATAATCAATACTTTCTTTTTCATGCGTAGGGGAATAGGTTAAGGGGTAAAGGGAAATTTTAGCAGGAAAGTAGTACCCACATTTTGGGCGCTTTCGCACGATACGGTACCGTTCATTAAACTGGCATAACGCTTCACAATGTTTAGCCCAAGACCGGTTCCGGGGATACTGCCGGTATTGTGCGCCCTGAAAAATGGCTCGAAAAGGTTATGCTGGTCGGTTTCAGGAATGCCGATTCCGTTATCCTTAATCTCAATAATCAGCTCATCATCTTTTAAAATGCTGTTAAACTGGATCATGGTATTCTCTCCCGAATATTTTACCGCATTCGAAATGAGGTTAATGATACTGTTTTTAAGTAAGTTCATATCGAGGTAAACCTGCGCCGAAACCCCCTGGTGCTCGTAAATAATGTGCTGATCCTGCTTGCTGATGAGTTGCATTTCTTCAACAATCTCTTCTGCAAAAGTTATAATGTTAAACCAGCTGGGGGTGACTTCAACCTTGCCGGCTTCGAGTTTTTCGAGCGACAGGAAGTCGTTTAATATGGTAGTGAGGTTACCTACGGCATTTTTAATCTTGCCGGTATGCTTTTCGATATTTTCTGTATCGTGTTTTGGGGTGTATTTATCAATTAAAGTGGCTGATAGCTGAATGGAGCTCAGCGGTGTTCTGAACTCGTGCGAAGCCATAGAAACAAACCGGGTTTTAAGCTGATTGAGTTCTTTTTCTTTGATGAACAGCGCATTTACATGTTCCTTTGCCGATTCTAACTCCCCAACCAGTTTTACCAGATCGCGGGTACGGTCTCTGATTTTATCTTCCAGTTCTTCGGTATAACTTTTAATGCGGGCTTCATCTTCTTTAAGTTTGCTCAGATCGTGGATAAAACCGGTGTAGATTTTACGGTCGCTGAATTTTACTTCGCTTACCCCAAGCCGGAAAGGAAAGGTAGAACCATCTTTACGCTGGCCAATTACCTCGCGACCGATACCAATAATGCGCTTTCTGCCTGTGTCGTGATAGTTTTTAATGTAAGTATCGTGCTGAGTTTTATCAGGCTCAGGCATTAATACCGAAACGTTCCGCCCAACCAGTTCATGGCTTTCAAAACCAAAAAGCTTTAAAGCCGCTGGATTAACGTGTTCAATAATACCCTTATCATCTATTGTAATAATACCATCAATCGCATTTTCGATAATGGCATTCAGTAATTTTGCTCTTTCCATAAACCAATCTGGTAATATTAATCATTTAGGCAGGATTTTGACCTAAACTTTTGCGCCTAAATTTAACGATTGTGTGTTTATGCTTTGGATATTCAGTACAGCTTTTTCGAAAAGTTCAATCTGTTCTTTACCCCAAATCTTTAAATCAGCGTCGGCTTTCTGGAAACCGGCACGGTAAAATTCAACACCATTTAATAACTGATTGTAGAATCTGGTAAGATAAACCTGTTTCTTCTGGTGCAGTTGCTGAATATTTGTTTTGAAATCTTCGTTAAAATGCTGCAGCTCTTTTTTAAAATAATCGATGTAAAGGCCAAGTTCTTTTACAAATAAATTGGGCCGGTTTATACCTTCGAGCAGATTTACCTTGCCATAAATATGATCGACCATTTCCTTTAAGCTGTATTTTTTAGAAAAGTAGGCCAGGTTTGGACCCGGACAAATGCTTACTGCTTTGCTTTCTTTCGGTTTCAGGATCTCATCTTTAAGGTAAACCGAAGCACAAAGCCCTTCGCATAAACAGGTCTTTTCGGTTACTGCATCAATTTGTTTTTTGAGTTCTTCAGGCGAAGTGGCAAAAGCCTTTATTTCTCTGATTTTTAAATGCTGATATTGCCGCGAAGCCGTGCAAATGGGCTGCTCGGTAAATTCGGTGTTGGTACACAGGTATTTCTTAGTGCAGGGGCTGCCCGGTCTGCTTTTGGCAATGCGGCTTAGCCTTTCCTGCTCGGCTGTACTTTTTCTGAAATTATTGAATGGAACGCCCAGGGGTGAAGCATTGCTCAAATAAAAATCACTTTCGGTGGCCTCAGCCAGGTTTTTTAAGGTTTCGCTATCTACGTTGGTGGCTTCTTCAACCAGTAAAAACGGACTTCCCCAGCCGGCAGCATCTAAACCGTAGGCCTGTAATAAATGGTTGTGCTCGGCAGCGGTACCAATACCACCCTGAGCGGTTATTTTTTGGATGGGTTTAGTGGCACAGTAAATGTTTTTCTGTTGCAACGCTGCGGTATAAATCGCCCAGAGTTCTTCGCTTAATGCAAGGCGGTTTGCTTTAAATTCGTGCAAGATGGGGCCAAGTAAAAAGCCTTCGGTAGCAAAAGCATGTCCGCCACAGTTTAAACCCGATTCGATCCTGAACTCAGCTACCCATAGGCCTTTTTTTGCCAGCATTTTAGCCTGTACCATAGCCGAGCGGTAATCGCTCACTTTTAAAATGATTTTTTTATTAAAATGACCGTCCTCATCGGGATAAAAATCAGCAAAGTTTTCGAGGTAAGTAAACAAGCGCGGATTAAGTCCGGCCGAAATAACCACAGCCGATTTGAGCCTGCTGTTGGCAAACCCCCTTAAAGCCGCCAATGCATCGGTATTTTCATTACCCAGATCCAGATCATCAACAAAATTTACCTTATCTACCTTGGCCATAATATTAACATCAATGCTACCTGCTTCAACAGCCTTTCTCAATTGGCTTTCCAGCATTGTTCTTTTTCTGCCCGCAGGGGTTTTAAGCATTTCTTTGTAAGTTTTGCTTAGCGGACTGCTTTCGCATTTTAATTCAAAATATCGGCTTATTATTGTGCCTGGTTCAAAAGCCTGGTTTTTGATGTTTGCAACCTGACTGTAAATCAGTTGCTGCATTAAATTAAGGTAAGCGGTAATCCGCTTTGCGCGACTATCAATTACGGTTTTATCGATGGATGTATAAGGTAAGTAGTTTAGTTCGCAGTGGTATTTACGCATCCGTTCACAAAGTTCATCATCAACGATTGAAACAACAGAAGAGATGCCAAACTGGGCAACTTTTAAAGGGGTATCAACAGAGTAGGCGAGGCCTAGAACGGGGATGTGGAAGGTATGCGGCATGATTTGTTTTAACAACAAAATAACGTAACCCGCAGGTTTCAAAAAGTGATACTGGTCATTTTTTAGTGTGACAATGCTTTCTTTTTATGTCAGGCAGTTAAACAAAAAGGGAGCCGGTTTTAAAACTCCGGCTCCCTCACAAGTAAAATGATAGGGTTTTGTTAGTTGTTAACCCTCATCACCACTGTTTTTAAGCTTCATTAAAACCGCATAGGCATTTTTAACCACAATATTTTGAAGTGCTGATTTTGGTTTTATTGCTGTAAAGCCATTTAAACTGGCGCCTGTTTCTACGCCAATCATTTTAAACTGGCCTTTGGCTTTTTCTTCAAAAACATAATACTGGTTTTCCCACTTCACAATCGCATCATCGGGTACAGCCTGTACTTCGGCACCGTTTAACTGGATGGCTGCATTTAAAAAGGTACCCGGCAGCAGGTTCTGATCAAAGTTTTCCAGATCGCAATGTACGCTGGTAGTCCTGTCGTTCTCAATATTCGGAGTGATGAGGTGTATGGTAGCATTATACTTTTTATCGGGATTGCTGCTGGTGGTACACACAATTTTTTGCCCGATTTTCAGGCTGGCTGCATCCTGCTCAAAAACCGTTAAACTTACATGCAGGGCACCTGGATTAATCAGTTCGAAAAGCACATCGGTAGCATTTACATATTTACCGGTATTTACATTTACCTTTGAAAGGTAGCCACTAATTGGTGCATAAATGCGAATGGTTTTGGAAATGTTGCTTTCGTTTAATCTGGCTGGATTTAACCCGATTAAACGCAGTTTTTCAGCCAGAGCACTTACCAGTACTTTTTGGTTGTTAAACTCACTTTCAGTTTGCTGAAAAATTTTATCGCTCGTTGCCTTGGTTTGGTTTAACATTTTTTGGCGCACATAATCAGCTTCCGAAAATTTTAAACGGTTTTTAGCAGTCAGATAATCCTGCTGAAGCTGGATATACTGCTGATCTTCGACACTGGCCAGCACGCTTCCTTTTTTAACGAGCATACCCGGAATCAGGTTCATTCTGGAAATGTAACCGCCCATGGGTACACTTACCGAGTAAATGTTTTCGGGTGGTACATCTACCACTCCATTCACATTCAGGGTTTTATACATGCTTTTCGTTTCGGGGCTGCCAATCACAATGCCTGCATTTTTAAGTTGCGCATCGCTTAAGCTCACTTGATCAGTAGCTTCAACGTTTTCTTTTTTTGCCGTATTTGCTTCAGTTTCCTGTTTTTGATCTCCACAGCCCAGGCAGAAGACTGAAAAAAGGGCTATAATTATACTATTTTGATTGATTTTCATTGTTGCTATTTATTTAATTCCCTTTAATCTTTCTATTTCGAAAAGTGATTCGTTATACCGTTCTACCTGATCGAAATACTCGCTTTTAAGTTGTACCGATTGGTTGATCAGGATTACCCAGTCCAGATAACCAATTTCGCCTGCATTGAGCTTTAAGGTCGAAGTATGGATAATGTCATCTGCATTGGGCAGCAAGGTTTGCCGGTAATTGTTAACCAGCTTATTGTACCGGTTGTAACTTTGGAGGGCATTTTCGTAAGCACTGTTCAGCTCTTTTTTGGTCTGTTCCAGTTCGGCCTGTTTCTGTGCAGCAGCTAAGCCTGCAGCTTTAATACGCGATTGTTGCGCACCAAAAAACAGGGGAATACCCAAACCGATATTTACCGAAGAAAAACGCTTGGATTTGTCGAAATACTGATCGGTACCCAAGGCATTGGTTTGCCAGCCAATAATGCTCGAATTGTTATAGCCAAAGCTGATAGAAGGCAATAACTTGCTTTTCGCTAACGATTCCTCGTTGGCCGCCAGCGTGATTTCTTCTGCTTTTTGTTTCAAAACCGGATGATCGGCTGTACCATCAAGCAAAGAAGTTGTAGATTGATAAATAGCTTCGCCAGCCGGAAGCAGGCGATTACTGCTGTTTAACAGGAGATTGAAGCGGTTTAAAGCCAGCGTATAATCGGTTTCCAAAAACTGCAGCTGGTTGGCAATTTGCTGTTTCTGGTTCTCAGCAGTTCTGAGCTCCAAAACATCCACATCACCAGATTTAAAACGCAACTTTGATTTTTCCAGAAAAGCAGTATACATGCTATCGGCTTTGAGCAATAAGTTCCGTTTTTCGGCCAGGATTAACAAACCAAAATAACTGGTTTTTACCTGATAGCGGATATCGATTTCTTTGCCTTGCAACTGCATTTCACTAATGCGTATGGCCGTTTTGTAAACTGCCGATTGCTTGGCATAAACCGTAGGGAACTCCAATCCCTGACTTACCGAAATTTTATTGTCGTTGGCCAGGCTGTTAAATTTACCATACTCGAAATTTACATCTGTTTTTGGCAAATCGAAACTGGTTTTGCTTATTGCCTTGCTGTAATTCACATCAGTTCGCGCCAGCTGTAAGGTATAGCTGTTTTTAACGGCCGTATCCAGGGCCGCCTGTAAGGTTATTTTTTCCTGTGCCTGAGCACTTGTCGCTGCAAGGCCAGTTAGCAACACCATTGCAGCAAGTATTTTTTTAGGTTTAAAATAACCGAAACCTTTTTCGAAAAGGATATAAAGCATAGGCAATACAAAAAGGGTTAATAGGGTAGAAAAGATTAGACCGCCAATTACCACGGTAGCCAGGGGCTTCTGTACAGCACCACCGGCACCTGTACTAATGGCCATAGGGATAAAGCCCAGCGAAGGCACCAGGGCAGTCATTAAAACAGCGCGTAGTTTTGATTTGGTGGCGTGGATTACAATGCGTTTCACATGTGTCCAGCCTTCCTTTTTTAAACGGTTAAATTCCGAAACCAGTAAGATCCCGTTTAGCACCGCAACACCGAACAGCGCAATAAAACCAACCCCAGCAGAAATACTGAAAGGTAAATCGCGCATCCATAAGGCAAATATGCCGCCAATTGCCGACAGGGGGATAGCAGTGTAAATGAGTAAACCTTGTTTTACCGAGCTGAAAGCAAAATAAAGCAGCAGGAAAATAAGGAGCAAGGCAATCGGCACTACAATAGCTAAACGCGATTTTGCCGCAGTCATGTTTTCGAAAGAGCCACCGTAAGAAATGGTATAACCTTTTGCCAGCTGAAGGTTTTTCCCAGCTTTCTGTTGTAGTTCTTCTACTATCGATTGAACATCGCGGTCTTTCACGTTGAAACCTACAATAATCCTGCGACGGGTATCTTCACGCTGAATCTGGTTAACACCTTCCACCTCGCTGATGTTGGCCACCATGCTTAATGGAATCTGATTTCCGGCAGGCGTAGCAATCATTAAATCCTGCACATTTTTGATGTTTTTGCGGGCGTCTTCTGATAGTCTCACCACCATATCGAAACGTTTTTCACCTTCATAAACCTGTCCGGCTACTTGCCCGGCAAAGGCCGTATTCACCACGCGGTTAATATCGGTAACGTTTAATCCGTATTTTGCCATGCCATCGCGGTTATAGCTAATTACCACCTGTGGCATACCGGTAACCTGCTCTTTGTACACGTTAATAGCGCCTTTTACCGTACCAATAATGCCCCCGAGTTTTTTTGCATAGCTGGCCAGCGAATCGAGGTCTTCGCCAAAAATCTTACACACTACATCTTGTCTGGCACCCGTCATCAGCTCATTGAAACGCATTTGTACCGGAAACTGGAAGCCCACGGTAATGCCGGGGATTACCTCAACAGCTTTGGTCATCTTGGCGCTTAATTCTGGGAATGATTTGGCCGAAACCCATTCTTTTTTCGGCTTTAAAATCACCATCATATCACCTGCTTCAAAAGGCATTGGATCGGTAGGGATTTCTGCACTACCAATTTTAGTTACGATTTTCTGCACTTCCGGGAAGTTATCCAAAAGGATTTTAGATGCTTTCTGCGTAGTTTCGATGGTATTATTCAGGTTACTCCCGGTTAGCAGGCGCGTTTCTACAGCAAAATCTCCCTCTTCCAACTGCGGAATAAATTCGCCACCTAAAGTACCCATTACCAAAACGGCTATTGCAAAAAGCGAAAGGGTAATGGCTAAAATAGATTTTGGAAATTGTAAAACCCGGTTAAGCAGCGGCTGATACCTGCGCTCCAGCCAGATCACAAACCTGTCGGTAATGGTTTTCTTATGCGATAGTTTTTTGTTCAGGAACAAGGCCGACATCATCGGTACATAAGTAATAGAAAGGATAAAGGCCCCCAAAATGGCAAATGCAATGGTAAAGGCCATGGGTTTAAACATTTTTCCTTCGATACCTTCGAGCGATAGGATAGGCAGGTAAACAATAAGAATAATAATCTGACTGAAAACTGCAGATTTAATCATCGAACCCGACGATTTTTCCACTTCCTCATCCATCTGGTTCTGATTGATCTGGCTCAGGCTCCTGAATTTTTTAGAATGCGAAAAGCGGTGTAAAATTGCCTCAACCACAATAACAGATCCATCTACAATCAAACCAAAATCGATTGCACCTAGCGACATCAGGTTACCACCCACACCAAATTTATTCATTAAAATTATGGCGAATAACATGGATAGCGGAATAACGGACGATACGATTAAACCAGCACGCAGGTTACCCAGGAAAAATACCAATACAAAGATTACAATCAGCGCACCTTCCATTAAATTGGTTTCTACCGTGCTAATCGCGTTATCAACCATTTTGGTACGATCGAGGAAAGGTTCAATCACTACTCCTTCAGGCAACATATCCTGTATTTTGGCAATTTTATCTTTTACCCGTTTTACCACTACGGATGAGTTTTCGCCCTTGAGCATCATTACCACCGCACCGGCTACTTCACCCTGGTCGTTGTAAGTCATGGCACCATAACGGATCGCTGAGCCATAACGCACATCGGCAACCTGAGCCATTAATACCGGCATACCGTTGCCGAGGGTTTTTACCACAATCTTTTTAATGTCTTCGGGACTGGTAGTTAAACCCTCACTCCGGATATAAAGCACGGTTGGCCCTTTTTCAATATAGGCGCCACCTGTATTTTCGTTGTTCTTTTCGAGCGCATCGAAAATATCAGAAATGGTTAAACCGAAAGATTTGAGCTGATCTTGCCTAACTGCAATTTCATATTGTTTAAGTTTACCGCCAAAGCTCGAAACTTCGGCTACGCCAGGAGTGCCCAATAACTGGCGGCGTACAATCCAGTCCTGCATGGTGCGCAATTCCTGCTCATCATACTTACCTTCGTAGCCCTTTTTAGGGCGGACTACATACTGGTAAATTTCGCCCAAACCGGTCGAAACGGGAGCCATTTGCGGTGCACCAATTCCTTCGGGAATTTCCTGCTGTACCTGCTGCAGGCGTTCGGCAATTTGCTGCCTGGCCCAGTACACATCGGTTTCTTCGTTAAAAACGATGGTAACCAAAGAAAGCCCAAAGCGGGAAAAACTTCTGATTTGTTTCATCCCCGAAATGCTGCTGCATGCCTGCTCGATAGGGAAGGTGATTAAACGCTCAATATCCGGAGCGCCTAATGAAGGCGAAACTGTGATTACCTGCACCTGGTTATCGGTAATATCGGGCAGGGCATCAATGGGTAGTTTAGTTACTTCGTAAGTACCCCAGCCAATAAGGACGAATACAAACAAGGCAACAATCAGCTTATTCCTGATGGAAAAGCCGATAATCTTATTTAACATAATAGCTTATTTAAAAAGGATCGAAAAGAAAATTTAGTTGCAGCAGAAAAGCGCAACCAAAAAAATAAACAATAAAATTTAAAACGATATTACGCGGTAGGGGGACGCAACAGGCTGGTAGTGTAAGGATTTGGAACAAATACCTGGTAACGAAATACCTGTTTGGAAGATATTTTTTTAGCGGGTGCAGCAATCAGCCTGGTTTTGCCTTGTGGTACACCGAGTGAGAACATGTGGTGTCCGTCAATTTTCTTGAAGGGGAGTTTCATGTCTTCTTCCTGGTCGTTATCGTTAATATCTTGCCCGAGGTAATGCATTTCAATAAAGGTTACAAAACCGATATTGGCATTTAGCTCCTTGTGTTTAATAAAATGTGAAACCAGTTGAGGTACCTTAAGCAACTCGCAAAATGAGGCGTTAAGCATAATAACCGGCAAAAGAAAAATCAGACAGATTTTATTCACGCGGCAAATATACCCAGATGTGTTTAAAATCAACAATTATTGCACTATCAAGTGTGTTACAAATTGCTTTTAAATGTTTTTTATGGGCTACGAGCTATAAATCAGCTTTTTTGCTTCTTTAAGCTTATAGCCATTTTGGTTACTGAGTTCGAATTTTCCTTTTCTCCAGATGTATTTTCCCTTTTTTAGGGTTCTGATCAAAATCAGGCTTTCCGGATAACTGGCTAAAAAAACTTCGGCTTTTCTATTATCGGCACTAAAAATAACAGCAGCAATGGCTTTGTAACTTGCTGTAGAATCGACCTGATGTAGTTTGATTTTTTGCTCAAAAACCCTGATGCAATCCTTTTTAAGCTGAGAGTAGGTATAACCGGCCGAACCGATACAGCCATGCTTATCGCGGTCGGCACCTGTAATAACCTGTGCATAACCAATTTTTGAGAGCAAAAGCAGGAAGCTGCAAAAAACTAATAATTTTCTTTTCATTTAAGTAGTTCATTATCAGTTTAAAAGTAATAAAAAACAACTGTGTAGGCAAAAAACAAGAACAGGTATGATGAACAGAATAAAAAAAGGCAGGCTTACTTTTCTGAAAAGCTAAATGTAAATAATTTGTTGCTTATCGAAATTTAATATTGAGTTTATCTGTAACTGGAATCAAATGGGTAAATTAGTGTAATTTTAGGAGACATGGAAAACTACCCAAATTTAGCGAACGCTGCTGATCTTCCTGATCGAGATTTGGAGATTATAATCTTTAATGGAACGGCAACAGACAGCGTGGTTCAGCAGACATTATCAGATGATGTTGAAGATCTGGATTACCTTTTGCGCTGTCGCAATAATTTTAGAAATGCAATCGGTATGGTGAGAGGCATATATCAGGCTAAACTGGCTTAGTATAGCTCATTCTGGTATTGCAATGGCACACTGTTATTTTTACCTTTTTAAAATTGAGGATGGCTTGACTGGTGCTTTGCCTGTATTGATTTAAGGGTTAACCATGCCCGCGCTCCAGCTGCGAAATCCTGAAAACTTCTCTGGAAATAACCGCAATATTGTCTTTAAGATTTTCGCTGCAGCAGTGCAATACAGCTATGGATATGGTAATGCCACTAATTTCTTCGCAAAGTTCCATTTGAATACAGCAGCCCTGAATGGGTTCAGTTTTTCCTTTGAGCATGCCGAAAATATTCTTGGCTTCCCTGCGGTCTGTTCCCAAAAAAAATGATCCATAAGTATGGAGTCCGACAGGAACAAGTAAGCTTAAAGTGACTGCATATTTGTTTTCCATTATCTATTCAACGCTTATTATGGTACTCATCATATCAGAGCGAGAAAAAGATATTAAATATACCAAAAAATGCAAATACTTGTATCAGATCAATTTAATAGTTTAAAATCGTTACCGTATTTGCATTCTTTTTCCTTTTTAAGCCATTTCGTGCAGTATGGGTTCATCGGCAACAGGAGCTGTGGTTATTTTAGCCTTCTTTTTTGCCAGGTTGCTCACTCTCGACATTAAAATAATACCAATGATAGAGATGACCACAATGAGATAGCCAATAACATTGTAATTTTGCAGCGGTGCACCTTTGGCAGGCTGCGTTACAATCAATCCGGCTACACCGGCAGCAATCCCTCCGGCAATTTGTTGCAGCGAAGAATTGATACTCATAAATGCTCCGCGATCGGCAATGTCGGGGATAGCACTGGTTAAAGCTGAAGAAGGGATCATGCGGCTCATTACCCCCATCATCATTAGTACATTGTAAAATATAACCAAATAAAATGGTGTAGGGCCGAGATTGGTGTAAACCACACACATGATCATCATCCACGCAGAAGCTCCCGCGAATATTTTAAACTTATCAATCTTGTCGCTCAGTTTCCCCACAAGTGGCATAATAATTAAAGCACAAACACCAGATACCATAAATAACAGCGGTAGTTGTTGCGCAGTAAGTTTAAGGTTATTTACCGCAAATGCACTTCCGAAAGGCATCATCATAAAGCCACCGATAGAAAGCAGTGCAGTAGCCGTAAAACCAATGCGGTAATCGGCTTTGGCAACGGTATGCAACAAATGTTTAATGGGCGATTTATCGGTTTGTACCAGTAAATGCTGGGTTAATGGACGGAGTTTGGCGGCAATGAGCAGCGCAATACCGATACTTAGGGCTGCAATCATCCAAAACGGTGCTTCCCAGCCCCAGGCGTCGGCCAGATAAAGACCAATCGGGATACCAAGTACCTGACTGGCACCAAAGCCAATCTGAATAAAACCCATTACCCGGCCACGTTGCTGCAAAGAAAAAATATCGGTAATAATGGCCATAGATATAGAACCGATTACGCCACCAAACAGGCCAGTAATAATGCGTGCAGCAACCAATAGGGCATAGGTGTGGGCCAACCCGCAGAAAACGGTACCGATAATAAAACCGATATAAAAAAACAGTAAGAGTTTTTTGCGGTCAAATTTATCGGCAAAACCGGCAGTAAGCAGGCCCGAAATACCTGCACTGAAGGCATAGGCCGAAACTGCAATACCGAAATTGGCAGGTTTAAGGTTAAGCGATTTCATCAGGATATCGCCAAGTGGCGACATGACCATAAAATCGAGTATGACCGTAAATTGGGTTACGGCCAGTAAGAATATAACTAGTTTCTGGTAGCCGCTTAGGGCTGCCTTTGGTGTATTTTCCATGTATTGTTAAGTAAGCTCACAGCATTCATAGCCATGGCTGGTAAGTAAATGGATAATCTCGGCATGCGAGAGGGTGTAAGATACAATGCGGAGTACGCGGTCTATATCCTCGTGGTCTACCGTCCAGGAATTTATACCAGGGTTGCTGTTCAATAAGCTGCATAGCGATGGATTTGCCATCTCTGAAGTGATATTGGTTTTGAACAGCAGAATGTGATTGAAATTTTCGGGGTCCATAATCTTATTTTTTAAGTGCTTTTACCACGAGATCAAAAGTTTTCCAGAATACGGCATCGGTTACTTTGAAAGGGCTGCCATCTAAACTTTTGCCTTCCTGATCGAGACGGATGAGGTTGTACAAGGGGGCGAAGGCAATAGACCAGTATACATCAAGGGGCATCTCTTCAATTTCTCCCCGTTCAATGGCATTGGTCATAAACTGGCCCATGGTCATTTTAAAGGCGCTAATAGAATCAGATAGGAGTGTTGATTGGTAGCTGGAGCTCCGTAGCTGATCAAAAAACAGGTTCATTTGCGGATGATTTTTGGCAAATGCATAGCGGTTTTCCCATTGTTTGTGTAACCCTTGCTCGAAAGACATTTCCGGACTAAAATCTTTCATAATCCCCTGCGTCATCGATTCGAGTTCTTCGATGGTGATTTTAACAATCAGATCGTCGCGGTCTTTATAATAGATGTATAGCGTAGCGACTGATATCTGGCAGGCTTTTGCCAGTTTATTCATGCTAAAACCTTCTAAACCGTCTTTTACAATCAGTTCGATGGCTTTTTGTTTTACCAGTTGTACTTTTTCTGTGTCTCTTAATCTCATGTGCTTACAAAAATAAATAAATATTCATTCATTTAACAAAATAAAATTTTTTAATTAATTATTTAGCTGAAAATTAAGATGCTAAATGGAGGGAATATTAGCGAATGATTAAATCTACAAGTATGAAAAAGTAGATGAAAATATCTTTTTTGTAGTTTTAATTCTATATATTTAAGGCGCAATAAATTAGTTTTGCCAACCAAATACTTCCTTATTATTATGAATGCCACATCCCCGATGCTGCCAGGTGTAAAAACTTGTCCGAAATGCCCCAAGTGTAAGAACCCTGAAACAGATAGGGTACCACGTGGGTTTTTATTCAAAGCCATATTGCCGTTCATAGCGGTAAAGCGATATAAATGCTACAGGTGTTTCAATAAATTTTATGTGATGTAGGAATTTTTGAACAACAATTGATTAAAGTTTTAGTTCGGCCTGGGAGAATATTCAACCAGGCCGTTTTTTTAAGCTATTGTATTAATCTTTGAAATTGCCGATAACTCTGCTTTGGCTTTCTTTTGATAAGCCCAGTAGAAAACAATGGGATATACAAAGAGGTTAAACAAAGTGTTGGTAATGAGGCCGCCAATAACCACTATGGCCAGAGGTTTAGAAGCTTCAGATCCGATTCCGGTAGAAAGTGCCGCGGGCATTAAACCAATTGCGGCCATCAGGGCTGTCATTAATACAGGTCTGAATCTGCTGGCAATGCCATCGCGCATGGCATCATTAAAGGTCCAGCTACTGTGGTGCTTTAATTCGGTTATATTGGTTTTAAATTTGGTAATCAATATCACGCCGTTTTGTACACATATACCAAACAGGGCAATAAAGCCGATACCAGCCGAAATGTTGAAATTTACCCCTGCAACCAAAAGCGCCAATATGCCACCAATCATGGCAAAAGGAACATTGTTTAATACCAGTAAAGCATCTTTAATATTACCAAAGAGTACAAAGAGGATAAAAAAGATAAGCAATAAACTGATGGGCACCGCCTGCGATAAGCGCGAAACAGCCCTTTGCTGATTTTCGAAATCGCCGGCCCACTCCAGCTGATAAGTTTTGGGTAGTTTAATTTGCGCGTTTACTTTAGCCTGTGCTTCGGCAATTACACTACCCATATCACGGCCGCGGATTGAGAATTTAATGGCTCCGTAGCGTTTATGTTTATCGCGGTAAATCATGCTGGGACCGGTGATTTTTCTAATGCTCGAAATCTCGCCCAATTGTACATTAGAACCCGAAAGGGTAGGGATACGCAATTTACTGATCGAACTCTCATCGTTCCTGAAATCTTCGGGATAACGGATTACCAGATCAAATTTCTTTTCGCCTTCAAAAATCTGCGTAGCCGCTTTACCACCAATAGCCATTTCAATTACCGCATTGGCATCGGCCGTGCTTACGCCGTAAAGGGCCATCTTTTTTTGGTCGAGGTTAATCTGTAATTCAGGCTGACCGAGGTTGCGCAAAATTCCCAGATCAGCAATTCCATCAACTGTTTTTAGGATCTTTTCAATTTTTTCTTCTTCCTGTTCTATGTACTCGAAGTTTTCGCCAAAGAGTTTAACCACAATACTGCCTTTTACCCCCGAAACGGCTTCTTCAACATTGTCTGAAATGGGTTGCGAGAAATTAAGGCTAATGCCCGGGAAACTTTTCAGTTTCTCCTGCATGCGCTCAATGAGCTGTTCTTTGGTTTGCTTGCGTTTCCATTCTTTTTTGGGGTAAATGTCTACGTGGAACTCCATATTATAAAATCCGGTTGCGTCGGTACCATCATTCGGCCGGCCGGTTTGCGACATGACTTGTTTTACTTCTTCAAAGCTTAAAAAGATCTTTCGCATCTCATTAGAGAGCTTCTTGGTTTCATCCAACGAAATACTCAGCGGACCTGTTGCCCGTACATAAATGGAGCCTTCATCCAGACTAGGTAAAAATTCGGTACCCAAAAACTTAAAGCTAAAAGCCCCAAGCACCAATACTACAATGGAGATGGCAAATACCAAACGTTTTTTGCTAAAGCATACATCGTAAAACTTTAGGGTGGCTTTGGTCATCCAGGTTAAAAAGATGTTGTGCTTTTCTTTCACATTTTTCTTTAACAAAACACTGGCCATAGCGGGTACCAGCGTAAAGGTTAAGATCAATGCGCCCAGTAAGGCAAAACTGAGTGTCCAGGCCAATGGCGAGAACATTTTGCCCTCTACTTTTTCGAAAGTGAAAATAGGAAGCAAGCCGGTAATGATGATGAGTTTGGCAAACAGGATACCTTTGCCATTTTCCATGCAGGCTTTTTTAATGAAACCAAGCTTACTCATTTTGTTAAAACGGGTCATACCCACTTTTTGGGCCCGCATATCCAGCGCCACAAAAATTCCCTCGACCATTACCACTGCGCCATCGATAATAATCCCAAAATCGATAGCTCCCATTGAGAGCAGGTTGGCTGGCATGCCTTTAATTTTTAAGCAGATAAAGGCAAAAAGTAAGGCCAGTGGAATAATTATGGATACAATCAGTGTGGTACGCCAATCAGCCATGAACAGGAATACAATTAAGGTTACAAACAAAATACCCTCAAGCATATTGCCCATCACTGTATGTACCGAATAGTTTACCAGGTCTTCGCGATCGTAAAAGGGTTTAATTTTTACATCACCGGGTAACAGGTTCTGGTTAATGTCGCTTATTTTTTCTTTAAGTCTGGCAATAACCTCGCTCGGGTTACCACCTTTACGCATCACCACAATGCCTTCTACCACATCCGGGTCCTGATCCCTGCCTACCTGGCCAAGTCTCGGTAACGCCGATTCGGCTACATTGGCAATCGTTTTTACATAAACCGGCGTACCGTTAATGTTATCTACCACCACATTTCTAATTTCATCGATATTGTTCAGCACGCCAATACCACGCACCACATAAGCTTGTCCGCTTTGTACAATTACATCTCCGCCCACATTGATATTACTTTTAGAAACGGCTTCGAAAAGTTCGGTAGCACTTACACCGTATTGAATGGCTTTTTGTGGGTCGACCGTAATCTGGTAAGTTTTCACTTCGCCACCAAAGCTAACCACATCGGCAATACCTGAAACAGATAGCAGTTCGCGTTTAATAACCCAATCCTGTAAGGTTTTCAGTTCCCGTACCGATGCTTTATCGCTGGTGAGCGTATAACGGAAAATTTCGCCTGTTGGACCGTATGGTGGTTGCACTTCAGGTTGTATGCCATCGGGTAGATCTGCCTCATCAAGATGGTTGTTTACCTGCACCCTTGCTGTGGCATAATCTACATCATCCTCAAAGCTCACTTTTACAATCGAAAGTCCGAACAGGGAAGAGGAGCGGATACTGGTTCGCTTTTCGGTTGGGTTCATGGCGATTTCCAGCGGGCGACTTACAAATTTTTCGACTTCTTCCGCGCTTCGGCCAGGCCATTGGGTAATGATGATGATATTGGTATTGGTTACATCCGGAAAGGCATCTATTGTTGTGTTTTTAAAGCTGAAATATCCTGCCAGGATGAGGATAAAAGTGGCAAAAAAAACGAAGTATTTGTTTTTTAAGGCAAAGCCGATGATATTTTTAATGAGTTTATTCATTTAGGGAAAAGCTAAAGGATGAAAATCTTATTGTGCCTTAAGGCTTTCGAACAGAAAGACCTGTTTTGAGGCAATTACACGGTCGCCGGCACTGATACCTTTTTTGATGTAGATTTTGTCGGTAGTTTTATGGCCGATTTCAATTTCACGGATAAGCACTTTGTTCGCTGCATCCAGCAAAAGCACATAATTTTTGTTTTCGTCGAAAATAACGCCCCGCGAATTAACCACCGGTAGATCTACCCCCGAACTGGCCGAAACTTTAACAGTACCCAACATCCCAGGCTTTAACAAAAAGTTGGGATTGGCAATTACTACCCGGGCATTCATCACCTTGCTGTCCTGATCTACCAGGTTGTATATTTTCTCGATCTTACCGGTAAAAACCTGCTCAGGATAGGCCAGGGTAGAGAGGCTAACCAAATTGCCTGCCTGTATGCGCGAAATGTCTGATTCGTAAATATTAATCATGGCCCAAACGCTCGAAAGGTCGGCGATGGTGAATAAACTTTTATCGTTGTCGCCACGGAGTTGCATGTTTTCGGTTACATTTTTTTCGATTACAAAACCATTTATAGGCGATTTGATGGCATACGAGCCGTTTTTATTGCCGCCATTCAGTTTAAGCACGGCATTGGCCCTTTTCAGTTCTGCTTGTTTAATCTGAAACTCGTTTTTAGCATCTTCGAGCTCTTTTGCTGATGATAAACCACTGGCATAAAGTTGTTCGGCTTGTTTTAAGGTACGGTTTGCACTACGTAACTCGGCATCGGCCGATACAGCTTCTTTATCAAAACCAGCCATTTCTGCACTGTTTACCCTGGCTAATAGTTGTCCACTGCTTACCCGGTCGCCCAGCCTTACATTTACCTGGTTTACGGTACCGCTTACCATCGGGAAAAGCTCCGATCGGCGTTCTTCATTGGCGCTGATCTTTGCGGAGAAAATCAGGTCTGTTTTGCCACTGGCCTGTTGTACGGTATCAATCAGCAGGCGTTTAAGCAGGGAATCGGTAATGGTAAATTTCTCTTTCGCGGCTTCAGTTTTATGTTCGCTGCAAGCCATACTTAAACCTAAAAGCGGAAAAATGATCACTTTTATAAAGTTTTTATTCATCATATCGGGTACGTTATTTAAAAATGTTACTGCCGGTTACGTAGTTCAGTTCGGCTCTGGAGTTCATCCGTTCTAATTGCACTTTGTTGATTTGTAGCGTGTTGGTCTTATAGGCATCGTAGAGATCCAGAAATTCAATTAAACTAATATTCCGTGCTTTAAAGTTTTTAATCAGGCCGGTAATGAGGGTGTTAAAATCACCGCTAAACGTTGGATCAATCTCCTGATAGAGTTTTTCGTTTCGCAATGCGGTACGGTAGGCATTATATACTTCATTTTCGAGTTGCAGTTCCTGCTTTTGGAGTTTAGCGGTTGCATCGTCGATTCCTACTTTGGCTTTCTTAATTTCGCCCTGGTTGCGGTTGAAAAGTGGAATGGGGATTTTGAGGCCTAAACCGGTGTATTTTTCAGGGTAATTCCCTTTGAGGTCGTAGCTGAGCGAAATTTCTACATCAGGTATGGCCATTGCCTTTTGCAGTTTAAGGTTGAGCTCATTGTATTCGAGATTAGTTTTAGCCAGTTTTAAATCGCTCCGGTTTACCCTTGCCGAATCGAGCAACTGATTGTAGGGTAGCTGTTCAGGGCCGGGTGTTTTTATTGCTTCGGTTGGTAAAATCAAATTAAGTGGTGTGGCAGCGGGAATACCGCAAAGCAGTTTGAGATCTTTATTGTTGTCTTCGAGCTCATTTAAAAGCGCAGCTAATTCCGCTTTCAGTCCAATCAGTAACGATTTGATGCGGATTACCTCTTTAGCGGCAACATTACCCATTTTCAGCTGGATTTCGTATGCGTTTAAAAGTTGTCCGGTTGATTGGATTTGCTGCTCGTACAGGGCAACGGATAAAGCAGCGTAATAACTTTGATAAAAGGTGCTTTGCAATTCGAATTTGAGGCTGCGGAGCAAATCAAAATAGGCCAATTCTGATAGTTTAGTGCCTGTTTGTGCCAATTTAATGTTTTTATTGCGTTTTCCCGCCAGTTTTACGAGCTGCGATAAGGAGGCTGCATATTGCCCGTACTGGTAAGAGGTTTGTAAGAATTTTTTAGTTTCGTGGTTATAAAACAGGTTTTCGTATTCCAGTTCCGGGTTATCGAAAAGGCGTGCGGTAATTACATCGGCATGGGCACGGTCTATCTCATAATTGGCTGCAATTAAATCGTAATTTTGGCTTAAAAAGCGCTGCTCTGCCTGCTTAAGGTCTAGTTTAAGCGTATCGGTTTGGGCGAATGTAACCGGCATGGCATACAGCCAAAAGGAAAGGAATAATAAGTAAATTCTGCTCATGCGGCAAAGCTATTTTTGCCGGATTAAAGCGGAATTAAATCGAAATTAAAACGGGATTAATTCGGGGTAGGGTGAGGATAAATGTACAACCCTGATCAGTTTGCTGATCAATTTCAATCGATCCTTTAAAGAGACCGATAATTTTTTGCGCCATATAAAGTCCCATGCCTTCGCCTTCGAAACCCATATATTTTGCCCTGCTATAAAACGGCTTAAAGATTTCGGTTTGTTGCGCAAGTGGAATACCAGGTCCTTTATCGCTAAGGTAAATCTGCAAAGTATCGTCGCTACCGGTAAGTAGAGCTTTAACCTGCTGTTCCTGCGAAAATTTAAAGGCATTGGCAATGATGTTGTCCAATGCAATTTGCAGTAAGACAGCATTGGCCAGTACCACAGGTTGTATTTGGTGGACCAGTTTTTTTTGTATACTTAGGCTAAGCTGTTTCTGGTTTTGCCAGTCTTGGCTGATTTTATCGAGCAAAACATCCAGTGCAATAGGCGAAAGCTGCGAATTGATCAGTTCGAGGTCCATTTTGGCTAAAGCCAGCAAACCAGTGATGATATGATCCATTTTTTCTGAATCCGCTACCGTTTCAGCAAGCGCTTGCTGATAATCTGCTGTCGTTCTTTCTTTGGAGAGGGCCAGTTCAGCGCGCATCATCATTCGGGTAATGGGGGTTCTCAATTCATGCGAGGCATTTGCTACAAAGGTTTTTTGCAGGATAAAAGCATGCTCCAGCTCTTCCATCAGGTGGTTAAAACTTTTGGCAATCAGATTAATTTCATCTTTATTGTTGGTGGTGGCCACACGTGCTTCCATATTACCCGATCCGATTTGCTGTACTTCCTGCATAAAGCGGTTTAAAGGCTTCAGCATTTTTTCGGCAATCCACCGGCTCAGTAACAAGAGGATAACCGAAATCAGGATGAACACAACGATCATGATTTTGAGCAGTTTGGCCAATCTGTTCTGCGAGCCCTGATCTCTGGCTGAAGCCAGGATTACAAAATTGCCCTGGTTATCGCGGTAGTAAATACCTACCACCTGGCGCTCACCATCTGTATACTGCAGGCGTTTGAGTTGCCGAACTTTTTCGATAGTTTGTTTAGTCCAGTATTGTGCCGAATCGCCAATAAAGGTCGCCCTGTCTTTACCGTCGTAAATCCTGATGACTTCGCTGTTAAGTTTTTGCAGGTATTGGTGGCGTACTTTGCTCAGCGCATCACGACTAATTTCGTCGGCCTCGAGGTATAGTTTGGCGGTAACCATTGTGCGGTCGGTAAGACGCTCAAAAAAATCGGCTTTTAAAAACCGCATAAAGGTGAAATAAATTACGCAGAGCACAGCCAGCAGCATCGAAGTGCTGATGAGTGTGAAATAAAGTGCAATGCGGTCTTTTATTTTCATTATTTAAGGATGTAGCCCATGTTAATTTTGGTATGGATCAGCTTGCGCTCAAAACCTTTTTCAATTTTATTGCGGAGAAAATTAATGTACACATCAATAACATTGGTGCCCGTTTCAAAATGAATATCCCAAACCTTTTCGGCAATGTATTGACGGGATAAAAGCCGGTTGGGATTATTTAAGAACAGCTCGAGCAGGGTAAATTCTTTAGCACTCAGTGTTATTGGTTGTCCTGCCCGGGTTACACTTTTGCTCCGGGTATCGAGGCAAAGGTCTTCAAAGCAAAGTTGCTCGGTTGCTTCTGCTGTAACGGTTCCCTGGCGCCTTAACAGTGCCGCAACCCTGGCTAAAAGCTCTTTCAGGTGAAAGGGCTTAACCAGATAATCGTCGGCACCCGTATCGAGGCCGTTTACCCGGTCTTCGACAGTACCCATAGCGGTAAGCATTAAAATGGGGGTGTTATCGCCTTGTTCGCGAATGTATTTACAGAGCTGAAGACCGTTTAATCCCGGCATCATGATATCGAAAATAAACAGGTTGAATTCGCCCGGCAAAAACAGGTTGCGGGCATCGTTACCATTGCTTACGGTAAGTACCTCGTAGCCACTTTCTTCGAGTGCAGCTTGTAAAAGTGAGGCTATTTTCGGATCATCTTCAGCTATGCCAATTTTTTGCATAAGGCAAAAGTAAGGATACCATCTTAAAATGAGATTAAAATAGACGATAAAGGGATCGCCACTCCCAGCTTGACTGGTAATGATGGATTTGCAATGATGGGTTATTTAACAGGTTATCCGATGTCGGCATTAAAGCAAATTGATAATGCTGTTGTAAAATACACTTGATTTGAGCGCTTTGCCATTGGCATACGCCGTAATATCGAACTTTAATTTGTGTACCTTATTGGCTGCCAGGTTTAATTTGGTATACGGGATAAAAAAGTACGGATCGGTTGCTGGATTAGCTATAATAGTTAAACTTGTGCTGTATTTTGGTGTACCAGAGGGCAGGTAAAAACTGGTTGTTAAAATTATTTTGCTGTTGCCCAGGTTGTCGATTTGTAATTTAGGCCAAATTTTAATGCCTTTTTCATTATCCTCAACCACATCATATATTATTTTTGCACTTATCGTTTTGGTAACTGCAGGCATGGATAAACTTTCAGTATTGGGGCGTACCGATGTTGTTAAAAAACGGTTATCAACGTTTTTCTGTGCAATAGCCACTGTATGGCAAAACAAAAGAAATACACACAGCAATTTCATCGTTTAAATGTTTGGTTAAATTTAGAAACTATATGGCCCAAAAAGTTGTAAAGAACTTTTCTGCCCGAAATTTGTAAACCTGCTTTACAGCTTATAAATGGGTGTAACTTGCAGGCCGCAAACAATATTTTAGTCCGCTTACCTGTAAAACATACCCTGTGTGTGCGTTCGGATTTGTAAATGGATAAATAATTAAGCCATTTGCGGGCTATTTAGCCTATTTATTTTATATTTCTTCTATATTCGTTTCTACAAACTATGCTATCCCTAAGCCATGTACCTGATCTTGAACTGATCTTGCTGATAAACCAGGAAGAGGAGCAGGCATTTACCGAAATTTACAACCGCTACTGGGAAAAAATGGCATCGTATGCCGTGAGGTTAACCAAATCAGAAGAGGAAGCTGCCGATATTGTGCAGGAGATTTTTGTATCGCTCTGGAACAGAAGGACTACCTTAACGGTTAAAACTACATTAGGGGCTTATCTCATTCGCAGTACCCGCAATTTGTGCTTAAGGTATATTGAAAGAAATATCCATACCGGCGATTTTTTGGATAAAATAACCGAACAAGCGGTTGATAATAGCTTGAACATTGAAGAAAGCATCTCTTTAAAAGAATTGCAGGAAAATATTGATCTGGGGATTGCCAAATTGCCCAAAAAAATGCGCGAAGTTTATCTGTTGAGTCGCGATGAACAGTTGTCGTACCGCGAAATAGCCGAAAAATTAAATATTGCTGAAGGGACAGTTAAAAAACAGGTAAGCAATGCACTCAAAATAATCGCCGATTCTTTAAACGGCAAGCTTTCGGCTACTATGATGGCCATATTTTTACACCTTTTAAAGTGATGAAAAACTTTTTTTATTTTTTTTAAAATAAATCTACCACCAAAACCGCTTTTTCGGAATATCTATTTGTAAGGCACGCTCAATGCGCTTCAAAAACCTATGAAAACCGAACAGGCAAAACAATTAATACAGCATTATTTAGATGGAACGGCTTCGGCAAAAGAAGTTCATGTAGTTGATTCTTTTGTAGAGCAGCAGCTATTGGAAAATAACTGGTCAGCCGATGAAGCACAGAAAGCAGCTTTTGGCGAAAAGCTAAAAGCGCGCATTGATGCACAAAGGTTAAAAGGGGAAGAGGGTAGTAAAAATGTAGTTGGAAAACCTAAAACCATTACCCGTCGCCTATGGATTATTGCCGCTTCGGCTGCTGTGCTGGCCTTGTGTGTAATTGGTGGCTTGTTTGCCATAAAGAACAGGACCGAAGACCGTACCGAACGTTATGCCAACGATGTAGCACCAGGGGGCAACCGTGCCATTTTAACACTTGCCGATGGCCGCAGGATCGATTTATCGGACAGTAAAACCGGAGAACTGGCCACTACAAACGGACTGAACATTAAAAAGGCGGCAAATGGCTTGCTGGTTTTTTCGGTTATTGATAAGGGAGTTGCAAAAGAAGAAAGAAAAAATAATACCATCACAACCCCCTCAGGAGGGCAGTATCAGGTAAACCTGCCTGATGGTACCATGGTGTGGTTAAATGCAGAAACGAAATTCAGTTTTCCGAGTCATTTTAACGGCAAAAACAGATGGGTAGAGCTGGATGGGGAAGCCTATTTTGAGGTGAGTAAAGATAAAAACCATCCGTTTATTGTTAAAAGCAAGAAACAGGAGGTAGAAGTTTTGGGTACCCATTTCAATATTGACAGCTATGATAATAGTATGGGTACTAAAACAACACTCTTAGAAGGCTCGGTAAAAATAAAAGGAGCTGGCGGCGAAAAAGTAATTGCTCCGGGCGAGCAATCGGTGTTGTATGGTAATACCATTAAGGTAAATGCAGTAGACCCCGCATTTGCTATCGATTGGAAAAACGGTGAGTTCAGGTTTAAAAACGAAAGTTTACCCAGCATCATGCAGAAACTATCGCGCTGGTATGGAGTACGGTTTGTAATGGATGTGCGTTATGAGCTAATGCCTTCTTTTTCGGGTTCGGTATCGCGTTTTGACAACATTTCTGAAGTGCTTAAAATGCTCGAAGAAACAGGAAATATTAAATTTTATATCAACGGTAAGGTAGTAACCGTAAAGTAATACCACCAGCAGCCTTAACCACGCTGTTTAATTTAAATCAATATCAACTAAAAACCAGAAAAAAATGAAGAAACCACTACCGGAACAGCGTTAAATAGCACGATAGGTTTAGAAGAAAAAACCATGGAAGTGTTGGAAGCACAACCATGGCCATGATCTGAGTTAACCCTTTAAAAACGAATTCTGAGGTCCATTTACGCATTAACCCAAACAAACGAAAGTATGAATATTTATCCTTTTTATCAAGGAAGGCATTTGGCGTGCCTTCCTAAAAAAATCCTGTTAATTATGAAACTCACCATCATCATCATGACGACTTTACTCATGCATGTTAGTGCCAGTAGTTTCTCTCAAAAACTTACCTATACGGCTAAAAACATAACCGTAGATCAGGTTTTTAAAGAAATAGAAAAGCAAACCAACTACAGGGTATTGTACGCCACCAGCACGCTGAACGATGCGGCAAAGGTGAGCGTAAACTTTAAAAATACGCCACTCAAAGAGGTAATCGAGTACCTTTTAAAAGACCAGCAGTTAACCTACAACATTGAACAGCATACGGTATTGATAAAGAAGCAGGAACGCTCATTTATCGATAAAATAGCTTCGGTTTTTACGTCTTCGCGCTTTAACGGACGGATTGTAGATGAAAACAATGCCCCGCTTGTTGGTGCAACCATTACCGTTAAGGGCAGTAAAAAGTATGCCGTAAGCGGATCAACCGGCTCGTTTGTGCTCGATCTGGATGAAAATGAGGTGCTGGTTATTTCTTACATCGGCTACGAAACCAAAGAACTGAAAATAACACGCGGCCTGTTACAGAGCGGTGTAGCCAGTTTGCTCGATATTAAATTAAGCCCTTCGGCTTCCTCTTTAGATCAGGTGCAGATTATTGGTTATGGTAGCACCACCAAACGCAACAATACCGGTGCCGTGAGTTCGATCACTGCCGAAGAAATTGGTAAACAAACCGTAGAAAACCCTTTGCTGGCTTTACAGGGACGCATTGCCGGTGTGCAGATTACGCAAGATAACGGCTTGCCAGGTGCTGGTGCACGGATGAACATCCGTGGTGCATATACGGGCGTATCTGGTGCAGGTTATATTCCATTGTACATTATTGATGGTGTGCCTTTTACTTTGTTTAATGGTGCCCAGCCCGCTACCGACAACCTGAACGCAAACGGAGTGAGTGCTGCAAACGGTGGCGTAAGTCCTTTCAGCATCATTGCACCTGAAGATATTGAGCGGATCGATATCCTGAAAGATGCCGATGCAACGGCCATTTATGGTTCACGTGGATCAAATGGTGTGGTATTAATCACCACCAAAAAAGGCAGCAAAGGTAAAACAGCTTTTAATTTCAACGTAAACTCAGGGGTAACCAATGTGGCCAATTATATTCCGATGATGAATACGCAGGAATATCTGGCTACCCGCAAGGCTGCTTTTGCACGTTCCGGCGTTACGCCAACAGCCGCAAATGCCCTGGATTTAACCGTATGGGATCAAAATGCCTATACCGACTGGCAGAAATATTTCATCGGCCATACCGGCCATACCACTAATGCTACCGGATCAGTTTCGGGAGGTAATGCGCAAAATTCTTTCCTGTTTTCTTCAACCTATCGTAAACAAAGTACTGTTTTTGAAGGCGATTTTGGTTCCACCACCTTTTCGAGCAGGTTAAACGCGGGGCATAAAAGCAGTGATGGGCGTTTTAACATCGATGGTTCTGTAAACTATACCTACATGAAAAACCTGTTGCCATCTACCGATTTAAGTACCATTTACAACCTGGCACCAAACTATCCTTTGTACAACGCCAACGGCAGTGTAAACTGGACCGCTACGAGTCCACTTTCTTACAACCCGAAAACAACCAATGCACAAACCACTAACTTGTTCAGTAATGTAAACCTTTCGTACCGCATTATCGATGGTTTGGTGGTTAAAGCCAATTTGGGTTATACTTCAACCCGTTTAAAGCAGCAACAAATTAATCCGGCCAGTTCGCAAAACCCGGCCACTGCACAGGTAAGCTCGTTAAGGTATACCGATAACGATAACAACAATTACATTATTGAGCCACAGGCAGTGTACACCACCAAAATTGGTGAAGGTAGCCTGGAAGCTTTAATCGGTACCACTTTTCAGCGTACCAAAGCAACCGGAATCTTTTTAACCGGTACAGGCTATAATAACGAAAACCTGATTAACTCGTTGGCAGGTGCGTCGGCTGTGGTTACCAGTTACAATGCCGATGCCACTTATAGTTATACTGCTTTTTTTAGCCGGTTAAACTATAACTGGAAAGGTAAATATATTGTTGATGGAACATACAGAAGAGATGGTTCATCACGCTTTGGTGGGAATAACAAATTTGGTGATTTTGGTGCAGTAGGCGCTTCTTGGATTTTTAGCCAGGAAGATTTTATGAAAGACCTGAGCTTTTTAAGCTTTGGTAAATTAAGGGCGAGTTATGGTATTACCGGTAACGATCAGATCCCGAATTACGGATACCTATCCCTTTATTCGTCAGCTGGATCAAGTTACAACTACGATGGTACCAGCACCTATATTCCTTCCAATATTCAAAACCCCGATTTAAAGTGGGAAACCAACAAGAAACTGGATATTGCCGTAGAATTGGGATTCTTAAACGACAGGATTTTGCTGAAAGCGGATTATTACCGCAACCGCGTTTCTAACCTGTTAAACTTCATTACCATTCCATCGCAAACAGGTTCAACCGGTTATACCGCCAATTTAAATGCTACGGTACAAACCAAAGGTTTTGAATTTGAATTGAACACCATTAACGTAATTGCAGGTGATTTTAAGTGGAATACTAACCTGAATTTAACCATCAGCCGCAATAAATTACTGGCTTTTGATAACCTGGAGAATACTTTTTATGCCAGTTCTTACATTATCGGCCAGCCAACCGATATCCGGAAGTTTTATAAATACACCGGGGTTAACCCGGCTACAGGCTTGCCAACTTACCAGGATTTAAACGGCGATGGCAGCATTAGTTTTGCAGGCGACAGATACGTGGGCTATTACGGTCACCCTTATTTTGCCGGTATGAACAATAGTTTGAGCTATAAAGGTTTTGCACTCGATTTTATGTTCCAGTACAATCACCGTTACGGCGTATTAAATTCGACTTTAAGTTCTAGCCCGGCTGGTTTTAACTATACCAACATGAGTACCGCTTTATTAGATCGCTGGGGTGCTGTGGGTGATGTAGCGCTTTTCCCGGCTGCTTCAACAGTTAACGACCCCTCTTACGGAAACTTAACTTCATCAGATATCAACTGGGGTGATGCATCTTACGTAAAATTGAAAACGGTAAGTCTGAACTATACTTTCCCTAAAGCAATGGCCAGTAAATTAAAACTGTCTAACCTGAGTGTTTATGTACAAGGCCAAAACCTGTATACCTGGGCAAAACAGAAATATACTTACGATCCTGAAACTACTTTACCGGGCACAGGACCTGGTTTGGGTACAGGGCAATACATTGCTTTTCCGCAGGTGCGTACCATTGTATTCGGTTTAAACTGTTCATTTTAATCAAGGAAATCATGAAAATTAACTCTATATTTTTCAAAAAAATAATGGCATTGGGCTTGGTTTTAATGGCAATGTCGTCGTGCAAAAAGTTTGTTGAAGCCGATCTGGCCAATAACCTTATCGCCAAAGAAGATGCTTTTAATACAGATAATTCGGCTACCAGTGCTACTTTATCGCTATACTCTTATTATTCAACACTTGATCATTTACGTTTTAGTACCCGATTGGGTGGTTTACTGGCCGATGAGCTGCAGAATACGGAATCAAATGCCGATTTAATACAGTTCTCGCAAAATGTAGTGGTACCAACCAATACTGTCGCTACAAATAATGTATGGGGCTATGCTTATCAAACCATCCGCTATTGCAATCTGATTTTGGATGGTATTGGTCGTTCTACCGGAATGACTACCCCCGTAAAAAACCAGTTAAGTGGTGAAGCTAAATTTTTCAGGGCACTAATGTATTTTAACCTTGTAAATTTTTATGGTGGTGTGCCCATTACTTCTGAAGTAACCGAACTGGATAATGCTTTTAAACCAAGGGCAACAGTTGCAGAGGTTTATGCACAAGTGTTTAGCGATTTAAAAGATGCACAAAACCTGTTGCCTGCTACTTATGTGGGTAGTAGTGCAGCATTAAAGGTTAGGGTAAACAAATGGGCGGCAACCGCATTGCTGGCTAAGGTTTACCTGTACAACAAAGAGTATGCAAATGCCGAAGCCGAAGCCACCAAAGTAATCGGCTCGGGCACTTATAGCATGGCCACTTTATCTAATGCTTTTATCAATACCAGCAGCGAAACCATTTTGCAATTGTCAACTTTATTTGGTGCATCGGCTTTTAGCACGTACCGAACAACCAGTTCTGCTGCTAACGTAGCACCGCCGGCTTATGTGTTATATAACAACTTTACCAAAGATTTCGAACTAAACGATAACCGTAAAACTTCGTGGGTTGATTCGACCACTTTTAATGCCGTTAAATACTACCGGATTAATAAGTACAAGGTACAAACTGCTACAGCAGCTACCTTGGGTAACGAATATACCGTGTTATTGCGCTTAGGCGAACAGTATCTGATCAGGGCAGAAGCCAGGGCACAGCAATCGAATATCGGTGGTGCGCAGGATGATATCAACGTGATTCGCACCCGGGCAGGTTTGGGAAATACTACGGCTGCCACGCAAAGCGCCTTGTTAACGGCTATTGCCAAAGAACGCAAACTCGAACTTTTTGGTGAGTATGCCAACCGCTGGTTCGATTTAAAACGTACGGGAACTGCTGATGCCGTCTTAGGTGTCTTAAAACCAACCTGGAAAACCACTGCGCAATTACTGCCGATTGGTGCTGATCAGATTTTGCTGAATAATAAACTGACTCAAAATCCTGGGTATAATTAATAAAGATGGACGTCATTGCGAGAAGGAACGACGAAGCAATCTTTACTGCTAGCGATCCTTGCTATAAAGATTGCTTCGTCGGCCGAAAAGGCCTTCTCGCAATGACGTGTTCTAATTGCGAGAAGAAAATCTCTAGCTTTTTTTAAAAAAAAATTAAAATATAAAACCTCATGAAATTATTAAAAACCGCCTGCTCGGTACTGTTATCGGTAGTTGCCATAAATGCGGCACAGGCACAAAACACTAAACCAGCCGATACCCTGGTTAAATACCTGGATAAACTGGTAGCTTCAAAAGATTCGGCCGATAAAACTTTGTTAAGAACCAAATTAGCCGATTTATCGGCTGCTAAGACCGAAAAGGAAGTTATAACAGCAGCCAATTATTATTATCGCATAGGCGATGTTAAAAAATCGGAAGCCATTTATAGCGACATCGCTACGCGTTTTCCTTTGGGTACACAGGCCAGAAATGCTGCTTCGAAAGATTTTTACCAGCTTAAAACTGCCGCCGAAGCCGAAGCTGCTTACAAAGCCTGGATTAAGAAGTTTCCACCAACCATGTATGAGAATACCAAGGTAGACGATCGCCTGGCTTACGATTATCAAAGGGCCATGATTGCCGGTAAATTTGCCGCCGAAAAAAATGTAGCGAAAGCCAATGAATATGCCAATATGCTTGAAGTTGATTTCTGGAAAGGCAATGCTTATTCGGGTATTACCAATGCCTTTTACAAAAACGGCGATTTAGCCAATGCCGAAATTTATGCCAAAAAAGGTATGGATAATGCCTTTTCGTATACGGATGGAAAAAAAGGCAATGAGAATTGGGCCAAATTTTCAGCCTCAGGTTACCCTGGCTTAACCAGTACCTATGCCAATATTTTATTCGAAAGGAAAAAATATGCCGAGGCATTGAAGTACTCGGAACTTGCCTATAAAAAATCGACTAGCTTAAGTCCCGGCTTAAACTACCGCTATGCGCAAATTTTAATGGGACTTAACAGAAACCAGGAAGCTTACGATAAACTGGAAGAAGTGGTTAAAGCAGGTAAAGCATCACCGGAAATGGCTGCCGATTTCAAAAAACTTTATGTAAAAGTAAAAGGTAGTGAAAGTGGTTTCGATGCGTATGCCGCTGCCATCAGAAAGGCATATTTGGAAAACCTGGGCAAACAGTTAACCAAAGATATGGTGAATGAACAAGCTCCGGCTTTTACTTTAACTGACTTAAATGGCAAACAGGTTTCACTGGCCGATTATAAAGGTAAAATTGTAATCCTCGATTTCTGGGCAACCTGGTGCGGTCCGTGCAAGGCCTCTTTCCCGGCAATGCAAATGGCGGTAAACAAATTCAAGGACGATGATAATGTGAAATTCCTTTTCATCCATACCTGGGAAAAAGTAGCCGATCCGGTTAAAGATGCTGCCGATTACATTAAAGGCATGAAATACTCGTTCGAAGTATTGATGGATGTTAAAGATGCCGAAACCAAGGTAAACAAAGTAGTAAGCAGTTATAAGGTAAATGGTATCCCAGCCAAATTTGTAATTGATGCTAATGGCAACATCAGGTTTAAGCTAACCGGTTTTGATGGCAGCAATGAGGCCGCTGTTGATGAGCTAAGCATGATGATTGATAAGGCCAAAGCCAAATCATAAAAAAAAGAGCCAAATCTTTAAGTACAATGCCCCCAAAAAGTTAAACACTTTATGGGGGCATTTTTATACCTAGTAAAATTCAATGAAAGTTCCCCACCATAGGTGGCAGAGAATCATTGTTACTTTGAAAGCTTCCCACCATGGGTGGCAGAGAATCATTGTTACTTTGAAAGCTCCCCACCATGGGTGGCAATAAATCATAGTTACTTTGAAAGCTTCCCACCGTAGGTGGCAACAAATCAAAGTAAAATAAGGCTGTTCTTTAATTATAAGCCCTTAACTTGTCATCCTGTAATGACAGCCCCTCCGGGATCGTCATTGCGAGGTACGAAGCAATCTTACTACTTTAGGTAGGTAAAAGCAGCAATTTCATTTCAACTAGCGTTCGTTGTAAGATTGCTTCGTCGTTCCTCCTCGCAATGACGATTGTTTTATATAGTAACCAGCATTAAAACTTATCCAGCTCCGTTGCAATAAATGCAAGCTCTTCAGTTGTAAGATCAAACTGCATGGCCTGTGCATTGGCTATAGCTTGTTCTGCATTCCTGGCACCTGCAAGTACGGTGGTAATGCCTTTTTGTAAGGTAGTCCAGCGCAATACCAGCTGTGCTAAAGTGGCATTTTTCGCTTCAGCAATGGGGCGGATACCGGCCAAAAAGCTTTCTATTTTTTTAAGGTCGAACTGACTGAAATACCCGTTTCTATGATCATCGGCTTTTAACTGATTATTTTCGAAATACTTGCCTGATAAAAGACCGCGTTCCATTGGGCTATAAGCCAGCAAACCGATTTTATTTTCGATAGCATAGGGCACCAATTCCTGCTCAATGTAGCGGTGTAACATACTATAATAAACCTGGTTCGAAGCCGGAGTAAATGTTTTGCTGGCATCTTTCATTAACTCAACAGCCGCATTTGATAAACCTGCTGCGCGGATTTTTCCGGCTTTAATCAGCGCCTCCGTGGCTTCCATGGTTTCGTCAATTGGGGTAGTGGCATCAGGCCAATGTTGTTGTAAAAGATCAATGTAATCGGTATTCAGGCGTTTAAGCGATTCTTCTACTTCCTTAATGATATTGGCTTTAGAAGAGAATTTATAGATGGGAATGGTTTTGCCATCTTCCTGCATATCAAAAAAATGCTCGCCTTTCCCGTTGTTGCTGCCATCCCAAACCAGTCCGAATTTGGTTAAAACCTGCACTTTGCTGCGATCTTTTCCTTTCAGGGCTTCACCAATGAGTTCTTCGCTAAGGCCATAACCATAAAAAGGGGCGGTATCTAAAGTGGTAATACCCTGATCAATTGCAGCATGAATGGCTTCAATAGAGTCTTTTTTCTCGTTACCACCCCACATGGTGCCGCCTATTGCAAATGCACCGTAGGCGATAGCTGATAGGGCTAAATCTGTATTTCCTAATTTTCTATATTCCATTTTGATGTTGTTTTGAATTTGATGAGGCAAAATTTGGAATAATGGTGCTATCATCAAAATAGGATGAGTTATAGGTTGGTATCATTATTTTAATAATGTTGTCCATAAATACAAGGAAAGAGGATCGTCATGCTGAACTTGTTTCAGCATCTCATTTGATAAAGGCGTATTATTTAGTATGCCAGGGGAGTAAGAGACCCTGAAACAAGTTCAAGGTGACGGCATAGGCGTTTTAATTAAAGTCGATTGTCCTGCTGAATATCCGCCGGGCGGAAGTTCAGGGTGACGACCTGTTACGAAGCACATCTTTTGCGATCTATTTAGCACTAACCGTCATTGCCAGCTTGACTGGCAATCTTAATGGGTGTCTGCACGAACCACTATAACTAACCAAACCGCAGTGTTTAAGATTTATTAATATTAACTGAATATAGGGCTGGTAGTTTTGCCGGGTAAAACCTGCACCCTTGAGTAATACACTGTTCTTATCGCTGAAAGAAGATAACCGCCAGGCCATGGAGCAGATTTACCATGCCCATTGGGAATCGGTTTTCGATGCTGCATTTAAAAGGATTGGCGACGAAGATATCGCACAGGATATTGTTCAGGAGATCTTTATCACCCTTTGGCAAAACCGTAAAACTATCGAAATACAGGGCGAACTGGGTGCTTATCTGCATGGCGCAGTAAAATACCGCATAATTAACCATTTCAGGTCGGTAGCCATGCGCGATGGGCACCAGACAGAATTCGCCCTTTTAATGGAAGGGAAGCATACCGCTGCGGCCGATTCGGAACTCATCAGGCAAGATGCCGACAGGGAAGTGGAGCAGGCCTTGGCACAACTGCCCGACCGCATGCGACTGGTTATTGCTATGAGTCGCAAAGAAGATAAAACGATTAAAGAAATCGCCAGCGAGCTCGATGTATCCGTTCAAACTGTAAAAAACCAGATTACGGCAGCGATGAAAATTTTAAGAAAAAACCTTTCTTATATTTTGTTTCTAGTCTTTCTATTTGGTTAACTGTTTAAATCGATTAAACTGGTTAACTGCTCGATCCCAAAGCAGATCTTTTTACTCCATACGCTACAATTAACCAATTTAAATGGTTAACCGATTAAGCACCCCAGGCAATTAACCGATTAACCAGTTTCAACAGTTAACCATCTCAAGCGGTTAACCATCTTAAGCAATTAATTACCTCAGGTACTTAACCAAAACTTAACCTACTCATAACATCTTTGGTTAGTACCCTTTTGCATTTGGATTGACATCTAATCAAATGACAGAAGAACAGGCAAAGCAATTGCTGCAAAAATATTTAGACGGAAACGCTGATCCGGTAGAGGCCAGACAGGTAGAAGAATGGTACAACCTTTTGCAAAAGGAAGAACTCCGTTTACCTGTTGACCGTAAAGCCGCCATTGGCGAAGAAATGCTGCTTAACCTCAGGGCAGCGATGAACAGCGAAACCAAAACCCGTAAATTATTTATGCGGACAATGTGGTGGCGTGTAGCGGCATTACTGGCAGTAGTAATTTCTATTGGTTTTGGGATCTGGAAATTAAACAATACAGCTCCGGTTCAGGCATTGGTAGTAATGACCACCAAAGCCGGTGAGCAAAAAACAATCTTATTGAGCGATGGCTCTGAAATTACGTTGGGTCCTTCGGCACGGGTGGTTTATCCCAAACAATTTGCCAGCAATAGCCGTAAAATTTCGCTGATAGAGGGTGAAGCCTTTTTCTCGGTAGCACACGAAGAGAACCGGCCATTTACTGTACAGGTTAAATCTGGTCTCGATGTTAAGGTATTGGGTACTTCATTCAGGGTGAGTGCCTATGCCAATCATCCCAAGGTTAAAATTACGGTGGCAACGGGTAAGGTGGCTATTAGTAAACAACAGCAATTGCTTGGCACACTGGTTAAGGGGCAGCAACTCGAATACAATAAAAGCAACGGCAGTACGGCGATTCACGAAGCCAAACATGAAGAATATGTCAAAATCAGCTTTGATGGAGAAACACTGGCTGAGGTTGCACGCAAAATCGGTTATATCTACGGTATTAAAGTAGTGTTGGCCGATAAAACTATTGAAAAGTTGAAATGTCGCGCCAGCTTTACGAGCAAACAACGGCCCGAAGAAATTCTCGATATCCTGTGCAGCCTGCACCACATCCGGTTCAGTGCCGCTAAAAACCATAAAACATTTAAAATATATCCATAATGAATACATAAAACCAACAGCATGCTGGTTTGCAACTATGTTCAGGCCAGAAATAATTTAAAACACATTTTAAACAATACAATCAATCAAACAAATGGAAACAACCTCAGCCAAGAGGACATCACCCCTTATTCGGATCATGAAATATTCATGCTTAACATTTTCAATCATCTGCATCTTCTGCAGTTCACTGCTGGCATCGGCGGGCATGGCCCAACGCCTCGAAAAAAGTAGTGTAACCCTAAAAATTAGTAAAGGCCGCAGGCTTAACGAAATTGTAAAAGAAATAGAAGCCGCATCGGGTTTAAGTTTCGTGTACAATCCTGATCTGCTTCAGGAAAGAAATACTTTAGTTAGCGGCGAATTTAAAATGGAACCTGTACGTTCACTTTTAGATAAGTTAGGCCTGAGTGTAGTAGAAAAGGGCGATTACGTTATCCTCAATAATATTACTTTTAATAAACCAGATCGCATTATTACCGGTGTGGTAAAAGATTCGACCGGGCTTACACTTCCGGGTGTTTCGGTAAAAGTTGTAGGTACACAAAGCGGTACCATTACCGATGCCAATGGTGCTTTCAGGATCGAAGCCAGTGCGCAAACCGTGCTTTCTTTCTCTATGATCGGTTACCGCACTAAGGAAGTAACCGTAGGCGAGAATCCGGTAATTAATGTTACGTTAATCGAAGAACGATCGAACCTTGGTGAGGTAGTGGTAATAGGTTACGGTACGCAAAAGAAAGAAACTTTAACCGGTGCCGTGAGTGTGGTTTCGTTAGATAAATTATCATCACGTTCGGTAAACAGTGTTGGCGATGTGCTTGCAGGTAAATCGCCGGGCGTAATTGTAACCAACGAAGGGGGCGATCCAACGTCTACGCCGCGTATTAATATCCGTGGATCTGGCGGACTTAACGGGGAGAGTGTATTGTATGTAATTGACGGATCGATCTTTTTAGGTACCCCACAACTTAACCCGAATGATATCGAGTCGATTTCAGTGTTAAAGGATGCGGCAGCTGCCATTTATGGTGCACGTGCATCGGGCGGTGTGGTTTTAATCACCACTAAAAAAGGAAAGAGCGGTAAAATGCAGATCAGCTTTGATGCCAAATTAGGTCAGCAAAGTGCCTGGAGAAAATTAGAGCCTTTAAATGCCCAGCAACGTGCACAGGTAGCTGCAACAGCAGCTAAAAATGGTGGTACCACTATATTACCAGCTTTTGATGCGAGTAAATACCCTGACGGACAGGTTACGCGTACCAACTGGATGGATGAGGTGTTTAGAGATGGCTTGTTGCAGGATTATAACGCAGCCATAAACGGTGGAAATGAAAAATCGAACTTTTACCTGAGTTTCAATTACCGCAACGCAGAAGGTATTGTGTTAAATACCAAAACCCAGCGTTACAACTTCAGGATTAATTCTGAGCATGAGCTTGCACCCTGGTTAAAAGTGGGCGAGAACTTATCATACAGCAGTACCAATGGTAATGGTGCCAATACCAGCAGCGATTATACCGGTGCGCTTTTATCAGCCATTTATTATCCAACCAATGGTACGCCTTATAATGCCGATGGTAGTTTTGCAGGTTTACCAGGCGGTCAGTATGCGGGCGATTACGGCGATATCATTAACCCTGTTGCCGAATTACAGCGTATTGATGTAAATAACCCGGTTAATGTATTGGTGGTTAATCCTTACGTTACCCTTAAACTGGCCAAAGGTTTAACTTTCCGGTCAAACCTGAGCATTACCAAAAGAGATGCCAGCTATAAGAGTTTTACGCCTAAAAGACCTGAAGTAGGTAAACCGGTTTTGAGCAATAGCCTGCAGCAAAGCAGCGATCAATCGACCGATTTTCTTACCGAGCAAGTTTTGAGTTATAAAGAAACTTTCGGTAAGCACAGCTTAGATGCTACCGGTGGATATACTTTCCAAAAAACAAAAAATAGCGGATTGAGTACTTCGGGGGCAGGTTTTGATGATGAATCGCCACAGTATCGCTACCTGGCTAACGCAACCGTTATCCAGCCTTCATCAAGTTATTATAATGCCAATGCAGTGTCTTCATTGTTTTTAAGGGCCAACTATAACTATGACGAAAAATACCTTTTATCGTTAATCGGTCGCCGTGATGGGGTATCCTTATTATCAAAAGATAACAGGACCCGCAATTATGTTTCAGCTTCGGCAGGATGGTTAATCACTAAAGAAGATTTTCTTAAAAATACAAGTTGGTTAAACGAATTGAAATTAAGAGGTAGCTATGGTATATTAGGTAACCTGGGTAGTCTTCCGCAATCGGCTGTTAATCCTTTACTGGCGGCAACTCAAAGTTATTTCGGGCAAACGCCAACCTTACAAACAGGTTATGTATCTACCATATTGGCCAATCCTGGCTTAACATGGGCAGAAAGTAAACAAACTAACTTCGGGTTGGATGTTACCGTACTAAACAGGTTAAGTTTAGTAGCCGATTATTTTATTAAAGATATTGATAAGATGATTTTAACCCGTACACTTCCGGGTACAGCAGGTTTAGGTACGCAAACCATTAATGCTGGTAAAGTTAGAGATAAAGGGATTGAATTAGGCTTAACTTATAACAGCGATAAAAATGCAGCTTTTACCTATTCGGTTAATGCAACACTTACTAAAATAAACAACAAAGTAATTAACCTGGGTGATGGATTGCAGAATATTGCAGTAGGTACCAATTTCCGTAACGAGCTTGCACCACTTTCAATCAATGTTGGTCAACCGCTTTACAGCTATTATGTATTAAAAACCGAAGGGATTTTCCAGTCGCAGGCCGAAGCTGATAACTATAAAAACGCCAGCGGACAAAAAATACAGCCCAATGCAAAAGCTGGTGATTTCAAATTTGCCGATTTAGATGGCAATGGCTCAATTGATAGCAAAGACCGTTATTTCGCAGGTAGTGCTTACCCTGATTTTTCTTATGGATTAAGCTTTAACGCCAGCTATAAAAACTTCGACTTTAACATTTTTGCACAAGGTGTTCAGGGCAATAAGCTTTTCAACGCCGTAAAAAGAACTACTTACAGTGCCAGCGGACCATCTTACAATAAACTGGTTGGTATTTTAGATGCATGGTCGCCGGAAAACCCGGGTGGCAAAGTGCCAATTATCTCAACTAGCGATAGCAATGGTAACTTTAATGCCTCTGATTTTTACATCGAAGATGGCTCTTACCTGCGTATCCGTAACGTAACCCTGGGTTATAGCTTGCCAAAACAATTAACCAGTAAACTGAGAACAGGTGCTATCAGGGTATATGCAACTGCCAATAACTTGTTTACCATTACCAACTATTCAGGTTTCGACCCTGAAATCGGGATGGACAACAATGGTTTAGATGTAGGCCGTTACCCGCAAGCCAGAAGCTTTATCCTTGGTTTAAGTGTTAATCTTTAATCTCACACAAAAATGAAAACGAATATAAAATACCTGGCAGTAGTTGCCGCAACCCTTTTTGCCTCGTGCACCAAACAGCTCGATATCGTACCTGAGGGTTCGCCGTCGGCACAAAACTTCTGGAAAACCAAAGAAGATGCCATTAAAGCAGAAGCCGGCATGTTCGAAAAATACAATGAAGAAGATTATTATGGCCGTGGTATGTTCTGGTTTATCAATGCCAGCGACGATATGGTAACCGGCCGTAATAAGCCTGAGGCCGATAATATTAAAAACTTTAACCGGAGTTACATAGGCGGTGGCTACACTGAAACGCAGTGGAGCATGCGTTACGCCATTATTAAAAGGGCTAACGACATCATTACCAATGTGCCTGGCATTAACATGGATGAAACGCTTAAAAAACAAATTATTGGCGATGCTTATTTTAACGCTGGTTTGGTTTATTTCCAGCTGGCAGCAAACTACGGTAACGATAAAGCCGGTGTACCGATTGTAACACCTGATGCTGATCCGGCTGTTGCTGTACCGCGTGCCAAAAATGTAAATGAAAATTACGATTACATTATCGGGCTCCTGTTAAAAGCTGCCGATAACCTGCCGTATTTTAAAGATATGAAAGCAACCGATTACGGTAAGGCGCATAAAACTGCTGCATGGGCTTATCTGTCAAAGGTATATTTGTATAAAAAAGATTATGCCAATGCTGCAAAATATGCCGATATGGTTATTACATCTGGTCAGCATGATTTAATTATGACCGGCTTTGCCGATGTATTTAAAGCCTCAAATAACTGGTCTAAAGAATACATCTGGTCGGTAGTTTGTACACCAAGTGGTGGTGGTACCGGTTGGGGTAGTAAATTGCCTGGTGTAATGTTAACCAATAAAGCCTGGGGTATTTACAATGGCTGGGGGTATTACCTGCCTACCAAAGAGCTTTACGATTCGTACGAAGCAGGCGATCAGCGTCGTGAGGCTACCATTCTAAAGCCGGGCGATAAGTTTATGTTTTTTGGCAGCGAACGTAGCTTTACCAAAGATGCAGGGGCAACATCAAACTACCAGTTTAAAAAATACATGGAGCCTTTCTCTTATGCCAATCCAATCCCTACGCACGTTAACCCGAATGGTGATAACGGAACAACCGATTTAAACGTACCTTTAATGCGTTATGCAGAGGTACTGTTAATTAAAGCCGAGGCCGCAATTAATTTAAGCGGTGCAGGTGCTGGTGATACCGAACTGAATAAAATCAGGGTAAGGGCAGGACTTGCTACCAAATCGGGTATGACGATTGATGATTTGAAACGCGAAAGGCGCAATGAGTTGGCCGGAGAATGGGCAGACCGTCACCGTGATCTGGTACGTTGGGGCGATGCACAGGCTACTTACGCCAAACCTTTGCACGATTTTGATGGAACTGTAATCTGGCCAGCCAGAAGTTTCAATCCACAGGTGCACGATGTATGGGCAGTTCCGCAAAGGGAGATTGATAACAGTGCGGGAACGATTAAACAAAACGCAGGATGGTAAAAAGACTTAGTTTAGTGTGCCTGCTGGGCATCGTTGGTTTAAGCTTTCAGCCGCTTTATGCGCAGCAAAAACTAACCGCTAACCAGGCACACAGCCACAACGATTATAAACAGCAAATCCCATTGTTAACCGCTTATTATGCGGGTATGGGCTCTATTGAGGCCGATATATTTTATCGTGATGGCGAATTATTTGTTGCACACGAGCGCTCGGAAATTAAACCCGGGCGCACCTTGCAGAAATTGTATCTCGATCCGCTGGCGGCATTGTACAAAGAAAATGGTAATCACCCTTATCCCGATGCAAAAAAACGGCTTCAGCTCGTAATCGACATTAAAGAAGACCACGAGCATGCCCTTAGTAAACTGATCGAAATGGTAAAAGCTTACGGTAGCCTGTTCGATTGGCAACAAAACCCCGATGCCATTAAACTGGTAATTAGTGGTGATGTGCCTGCTGCCGATCATTTTAACGATTATGCTGAAATCATTTCTTTTGATGGCCGGCCGGATAAAACGTATAATGCTGCTCAACTGGCGCGCATAGCCATGATTAGCCAAGATCTGGCGCATTATACCGTTTGGAATGGTAAAGGCACGCCAACACCACCAGATTTGCAAAAACTCACAGCTGTAGTGGCTAAGGTGCATCAAATGGGTAAACCTTTCCGCTTCTGGAATACCAAAGATAGTCCGAATACCTGGAAAGAACTGGAACGTATAGGCGTTGATTGGATTGGAACTGATCATCCTGATGCTTTAAAATCTTTTTACCAGAACCGTCCTAAACTGGAATACACAAGTCCTAAGGCTTATGTCCCTTATCAGCCTAACTATAAAAGTGATGGCGCTCCCAAAAAGGCCAAAAATGTAATCCTTTTAATTGGCGATGGTATGGGGCTGGCTCAGATTCAGGCAGGACTTAGTGCTAACTTTGGCCTATCCAATTTGGTTAACCTGAAACACATTGGTTTTTCACGTACCGAAGCCGCGAATTCTGATTTTACCGATTCTGCTGCGGGCGCTACGGCTATGGCCACCGGCCATAAAACCAATAACCGTTACATCAGTTTAGATGCCCAGGGGCGTAAACTAACCCGTATTCCGGATACTTTGGCCCGGTTTGGGATAAAAAGCGGTATTATTAGCAGCGGCGACATTACCGATGCCACGCCTGCTGCTTTTTACGCACAGCAAATAGAAAGAACCATGAGCAAGGAGATTGCTGCCGATTTGCAAAACAGCCATGTAGATATTTTGGTAGGATCTAACCGCAAAAGCTTTACTGCCAATACCGATGCCGGGTTAATGGATAAGCTGGCGCAAAAAGGATACAGCTACCGTTCTACACTGGATGAATTTGCAACTGCTAAAACCGGTAAACAACTGGTGCTTTTGGCCGATTCGGCTACCCGAAAAGTGTTGGATGGCAGAGGCAACATGCTGCAAACTTCACTGCAGAAAACGATTCAACTGCTTGCTGCTAACCCAAAAGGTTTCTTTATTATGGCTGAAGGGGCACAAATTGATCATGGCGGTCATGCCAACGATTTGCCGTTTGCCGTAACCGAACAACAGGATTTTGACCGTTTAGTAGGCGAGGCGCTTAAATTTGCCGACCAGGATGGTGAAACACTGGTTATTGTTACTGCCGATCATGAAACCGGTGGATTGTCGTTGCTCGATGCTTCCTACCAAAAAGGAATGGTGAGGGGTAATTTCAGTACAGACGATCATACCAATATTATGGTGCCTGTATTTGCTTATGGGCCGGGAGCTAAAGCTTTTATGGGCGTATATCCAAACAATACCATTTTTGATAAGATTATTAAGGCTTATCAATTAAAATAGCATTATCATTTATTTAGAAAAGCGTTGCAAGTAAAGCTGCAACGCTTTTTTGCGTTAAAGGCGCAATACGAATTACGCACGCGTTTGGAAAAGCCCGCGAGCTATTAGTTCATACACTATAGTACGATCGTCACCCTGATCCGATAGCTATCGGATTTATTTCAGGGTCTCTGGTACCAATAGAAATTACACAAAGTATTGTTTTTCAGTGCTTTCTGAGTCTCTGTGGCTATTTTCTTATAGGTTGCCACGCCTGCCCAGCCGTTCAGGCGAGGATTCACTGAACTCACGGAAGGGTTTTTTATACTTCTTTGTGCTTTTGTGTCTTGGTGGTTCTATATAGTTTTTTACCACAAAGGCACAAAGCACACAAAATAATGTTTTTCTGAGTCTCTGTGGCTATTTTAGCCTAAACCGATCTCGAATTAACATTCAATACACATTCGAAACTTAAATTTGCCGCATTCAAAAACAACATACATGCAAAGAAGAACAGCATTAAGAAATATAGGAGGACTTTTACTACTACCATCAATAAGTACTGCAGTAACAGTAGCGGAGCAGAAACCAGTTTTACGTGTAGCACATATAACCGATATTCATTTAAAGAACGATTTTGGTGCGCCACAAAAGTTCAGCAAATGCCTGCACCACCTCCAGCAACATTCGCCAAAAGTAAACCTGGTTTTAAATGGGGGAGATATGGTATTCGACATGAATAAAGAGAATATCAGTACAATAAACGACCAGTGGAAATTGTTTATGGATACCGTGAAAAACGAATCGAATATCCAAACCCAATACTGCCTGGGTAACCATGATATCTGGTGGAATGAAAACAGCAAAAGCGATGCCTTTTACGGTAAAAAATACGCAATGGATAAGCTTCAACTAGCCAAACCTTACTATAGCTTTTTAAAAGCAGGTTGGAAGTTTATTGTGTTAGATAGCACCCATCTGGATATCGACAATACCTGGTACATTGGCAAACTGGGCGAGGAGCAGTTTAACTGGTTGAGTGAAGAGTTAAAGGCCACGCCGAAAGAAACTCCTGTGTTGGTCATGTCGCATATCCCCATACTTACGGCTTTACTCATGATAGAAGATGATATTGTAAATAAGTGGACCATGCTTGGCGGAGATATGCATACCGATACCGCCAAAATCATTAATCTTTTTTATCAGCATCCCAATGTAAAACTTTGCTTAAGTGGTCACCTGCACATGCGCGATAAAGTAGTTTATAATGGAGTTACCTATTTGTGTAATGGTGCCGTATCGGGTGCCTGGTGGAAAGGAAATAGAAGGGAAACTGCACCGGGTTATGGCCTGATTGATCTTTTTGCCGATGGAACTTTTGAAGAAAGTTATGTGAATTATTAGCTGGGAATTTTGAGCAGTCGAAGAATTACAACTAACAACACAAAAAAACCGGTTCATTTTTAATGAACCGGCTCATATGAAAGCGCTTAAATATTAAAGCTGGTATGATTTGGTGTAAACAGGGCTTCTGTCTTTTACAATTCTTTCTGTGCCCTGGTCAATTACTTTACCATCTACTTCGATTTTATAATCAACTGTAAAAGGAGTTGCACCGAATTCGAAACCACCAAACTGAACACTGCCCGCAAATAAATTACTGGCCGATTCTAATACAATGGTTTTACCGCCGTTAAAATCATCGGTACCTACGGTAATTACGGTACCTTTTTTGGTTACTCCGTTTACCAGCCAGTCAATTGATGAACCATCTGAGCGACCAGCGGCAACATCTACATCAAAATAATCGCCTTCTGCTTTTTTAAAATCGCTTGATAGGGTAATGGTAATTTTTGCCTTTTTCCCGCCATTTGCTGCCGGATCATCACTTTTCTTTTTACACGAGAAGAGTACAGTTACAGCTATCATGGCCAATGCAAACTGTGTTATTTTTCTCTGGATTTTCATGGGTTTTTGTTTTTAATTGTTAATCAAATGGTAATGTTTACAGTAATTATACTTATCGATACAAAGTAAGGCAATAGGCAAAAACACATCAATCGACATAAAACAGTATTTTTTTCTACTGGTATTCCTGTATTTTTTAATGAAATTTTAGTTTGCCATTTAAAGGCTGCAATTTTATGCGCATGAGAAGAATAAGCTGGCTGATTGCTTTTCTGTTTTTCAGCCTCCACCTAGCTGCGCAATTACCGGCACAGGATAAAAAATACCTCGATAGCCTGAACCGGCTGGCAGTTAACACTAAATCTGATAGTGTGCGGGCCGAACTTTATTTTACGCTTTCTGATTATTGGGTAGATCGCGATTCGGCTAAAACAATTGGTTACTTAAACAAAGGGATTAAATACGGGCAGCCTTATCGTTACTTAAGGGGACGTTATTATTACCTGCTGGCAGATTATTATGCAGCAAAATACCCTGCAAAAGCCGAAAGCAATTATTTAAAGGCTGATCAGGAGTTCGCGGGCTTCACTACTAAACGTGCTTATAAGCAGCGTGCCATGCTGTGGCATAACTACGCCTTATTACAGCAGCATAAAGACGATTTAAAAGCTACGCTTGAAATACTGGTTAAACGGGTGCTTCCGCTCTCTGAGAAAGGAGGAGATAATATACAGCTCGGTACCGAATATATCTCTATCTCTACCATTTTTATGAACCTGGATCAGTTTGATAAGGCGGTAAAGTATTCGGAAGCGGGCATCAAATATTTTCAGCACACACCTCCAGGTCAGTTTTATTTACTGGTAAATGCTTACCTCACCACTGCCGAAAGTTATTACCACCTGGATAATGTTGCACAAACAAAAAGGTACCTCGATCTGGCCAAAGCGGTGCTCAATAAATCGGCCGGTGTGGTTTCGCATTCCAACATGGAAATTTTCTGGCTTAAATATCACGAAGTTTTGAGCTGGCACCTCATTGCCATCAAACAATACGATGCTGCGCTGATTAATATTGAAAAGGGTACCGAACTGGCTACTAAAATCGAAGATCAATATACTGTGCAAGCGCTGGCTTTTAACCGCTACGATGTGTTATTTGCCCAACATAAATATGCGGAGGCAGAGCGCTTGTTGCTGCACCTGGCCGGACAAAAGGAAATCCATGCACTGGCTGATAACCGGCTGATTACGTTCAATAAGCTATCTGATTTTTATCAGGCAACCGGTAACATGAATGAGGCTTATAACTGGCTCAAAAAAAGTAAAGGGTTAAGCGACAGTATAAATGAAAGTAAGCTGAAAAGCGATATCAATACGCTCGAAATTAAATACCACGCAGCCGAAAACCAGAAAAAAATTGCCGGTTTAAGTGCCGAAAAGAAACAAAACCTGCTCACCTTAAAAAACCAGCGTTTAGCCAACTGGTTGCTTACGGCGACTATTGTTTTGTTACTGGTGCTTACAGGTTTTATTTTCTTTTATTACCGGAGTTATAAAAAACTGGCCCTGCAACGCGAAATAAACCTGAAACAGCAGGCTACCGAGCTGGCACAAAAACAACAGATAGAAGTTACCCGGGCCATGCTCGATGCCGAAGAAAATGAGCGCAATCGGGTAGCCCGCGATTTGCACGATGGATTAGGCGGAATGCTGGCAGGTGTAAAAATTAATTTATTAAGCTGGGCAAAGTATAATAAAAATATGGAAACACAGGATTTTGAATTACAACGCATTATCAGCCAGTTAGATGGGTCGGTAAATGAGCTGAGAAACATTGCGCGTAACATGATGCCGCAAACACTGCTAAATTATGGTTTGGAAGCTGCCTTGAAAGAGCTCTGTGAAAGTGTAATGGATCGCGATCTGGAAGTTGATTTTCAAGCCATTAATATCAGTAAAGAGATTGGCCTGTCGCAACAAATTAGCATATACCGGATTGTGCAGGAAATCCTGGCCAATATCTTAAAACATGCCGGAGCAACCGAAATTTTATTGCAATGCAGCGAAAACCAACATCGTTTTTACATCACAGCCGAAGATAATGGCAAAGGTTTTGATGTGAAAAGCAGTAACCTCAAAAATGGCCTCGGATTGGCCAATATCAGAAAGCGTGTAGAGTATTTTAATGGGCGCTTCGATATTGCATCGACCATAAACGAGGGCACTACCATTAATATAGAGCTTGATGTTTGATACTGTAAGAAAGACCAGAATTATAATTATAGATGACCACCCATTAGTATCAGCCGGATTGGAGAGCCTGTTGGCAAGGGAAGAAGATTTTGAGGTAATTGGCACTTTTGCTTCTGGCCTGGCAGGATTGGCCTTTTTAACGCAAAACCAGGCCGATATTGTTATTCTGGATATTTCGCTGCCCGATGTAAATGGGGTAGACCTTTGTTTAAAAATAAAGTCGCTTTTACCACAATGTGATGTGCTGGCTTTAAGTAACCATACGGAAAGGATGCTGATGATGCAAATGTTGCAAAACGGAGCCTCTGGTTATCTGCTTAAAAATGCACCAATTGATGAGATTATTAACGGCATTAAAGATTGTTTAAATGGCGAAATGGCTTTTAGCAAAGAAGTAAAAGCCATTATGCTGAAGCCATCTGTTAACGAACTGGGCGCAAGACCAAAAATCACCAAACGCGAAAAACAGATTTTAAAACTAATTGAAGAAGGTAAAACCACAGTGGCGATGGCCGATTTACTTTTTGTAAGCCCCTTAACCATCGAAACTCACCGCAGAAACCTGATGCAGAAGTTCGGTGTAAAAAATGTACTCGAGCTGATCAAAATCTCCCGCGAACAATTATTACTTTAACCCATTCAAGCCACTATACCTGTACCTCAGTCGTCATTGCTAGCTGGCTTTTTTGCCAGCGTGGCAATCTATTTCTACGCACCCATTTGGTTATTGCAATTTGATTATTGGTAATTTTATACAAACTGATAACTACCAACTGCCAACTGTTAACTAGTTTAACCGGTTAATTGTTTAAACTGGTTAACTGATGCGCAACGCCCAATTCTAAATTTAGTTTAATCATTGATTATTGGTCATTGGTTCATTGGTCATTGGTCATTAGTTCATTGGTCATTAGTTCATTGGTTCAATTGATCATAGGCTATTGAGTATTGGTCATTGGTAATTGATTATTAGTACTTGGTCATTACCGCTAAAACACCACTTTCCCTCCCTGAATCAGAGATTTAACCGGCGAAACCCGCGAAACCGCTTCAGCAGAGCAACTGGCATCTACCAATACCACATTGGCTTTATCGCCTGCTTTTGGCCATTGCCTGTCGCCTTTATCGCTTAATGGCAAAATATTACCTGTAGCCAGTTTTAAAATACGCGAAAGATCAAATTCAGTGCGGTAACCATAAACCTGCGCTGCAACATTTGCTTTTTGTAAAATACTGCCCGTACCAAAAGTGCTCCAATGGTCTACAATACAATCATTCCCTGCCACAACATCTACACCATATTTATAAAGCGTTGGGATCGGCATCGGAGTGCCCGTCATTGGAATGGTAGAGGCAATTCCCATCTTAGCTGCGCCTATTTTTTCGGCAATTTCTTCTGTTTTGGCTTTATCCAGGTAACGTAAAGCAAAAGCATGACTTACGAAGGTTTTACCTTTCAATACAGGGTTTTCCATTACCTTGGCAATCAGGTATTCGATGGTTTTAATACCCGGATCGCCCGATTCGTGCAGGTGGATATCAATTCCTTTGCCATGATCGAGTGCGAGTTGAATCACAAAATCCATGTGTTTTTCTATGCCGCCATCAATACTGGTAGGATCAAGACCGCCAATAAAATCGATATCCATTTTAGCTGCCTCTTTCATCAGCTCGGTCGATTGCGTATAGTAAAGCCCATGTTGCGGAAAAGCAACCAACTCTGCCTCAAACGAATCTTTTTTATGTTCAAGAGCCGTTTGGAGGTGCTTTAAAGAGTCGAGTTTTGAAGTAGGCTCAATATTTACATGCGAACGTGCATAACCTGTTCCGTATGATTGCAGGAGTTCGATCAGCTTTTCGGTACGCGTAACAGAGGTTTTTAACAAATCCGGGATGATTTGCTGCTCAAAGGCAATCATATCTTTTACACTCTTGTTCTTTTTCAGATGGGCCTGCCACGGTAAACCATAATAAGTTTTATCTAGGTGGATGTGCATATCCTTAAAAGCAGGCAGCATTAACCAACCTTTGGCATCTATAGCTTTTGCATTGGGCTGGTTTGGCGCAATATTTTTTATCTTACCGTCTTCAATCTCAACAGTAAACAGCTCAGTTTTGGTATGAATCACATCTTCGCCATCATATTCAAAACCAGTTTCGAGCCTTACATTTTTTAAAGTATAGTTTTTACCAGCAGGTTTGCTAAGCGAATTTTCAGTAGCATCGGCCTCTCCGGCAGCAAGCAAGCAGCTACTGGCCAATAAAATAGAAGAGCTTTTAATAAAGTTTTTTCGGGTGATGGATTGTGGAATCATAGTGGTTAAAATCTGAAATACAAACATAACACACCGCTGATTTTTATTAGCGTAATATTTATCTTAAAAATTGTACCATTTATTAAAAGTGTATGCTTTTGAAGATTGTTTGTTGTGTATTTGGTGAGGTTGTAAGGTGTAATTCATGATTGGTTCATTAGCCATTCGTTCATTGGTCACACCCATAGTCTAAATTTTACATATTCACAAAACCGGCTGAAAATTGTTTATTGGTTGTTGGTAATTGATAAGGTGTGATTGGGTTTACCTTTCTATTGTTCCCTAAACTGCTTCGGCGTACTCCTGGTATACTTTTTAAAGAATTTAGAAAAATAAGCTAAATCGTAAAAGCCTAGCTCAAAAGCTATAGCCTTGATGGGTTTTTCGGTAGTGAGTAATATCCGTTTGGTTTCGAGAATTAGCCTTTCATGGATTAATGCAGTAGCCGAAACATGAAAATGCTTTTGGCACAGAATATTGAGGTAGTTAGCAGAAATGTTCAGCTGATCGGCGTAATAAGAAACAAGTTTTTCGCTTTTATAATGCTTATCTATCAACCCCAGGTATTTGAACAGCACCGGTTTGCTTTGGTAAACGGTTTGTTTGTTAAAAATGGTTTCTGCCTCGCGACTAATCATTAAAGCAATAAGCCTGAGCCGGGTGATAAGCATTTCTGCTAAGCTGTTTGTGGCCTCCAGTTCGGTTTTTACTTGTTTAGTTTCGTATAAAATTTGCTCAAATGTTGCCTTGCTGAGTTTAATTACCGGATAATTTTGGTACAGCATTAACGAAAACCGTAGCGAGCTGGCCAGCGTTTCAAACATTTGCCGGTTAATCATAATCTGATGGGCAACCGTATCGGGCCCCAAATCCCATTTGTGTATCTGCTCCGGAAAAAGCAGGTGTAACTGGTATTGCTCAACCGGGTGATCTACAAAATCGATGCTATGGTTTCCGGTCCCTTGCTCAAAAAGCATAAACAGAAAAAAATCATGTTTATGGGGCTTTTCGATATGTCTTTCACCTTCAATATAATGGTACAGCAAATCACTCCCCAGGTTTTGGTCAGGCGAAAATTCGTTGATATCGAGGATTGGAAAATGCGGTACAGCAGGCATGGGCGAAAGGTACGGAAAAAGTCCGAAGTCAGATGTCCGGAGTCGGAAGTCTGGGCATTTAATAGCATTTTGGCTACTCAGGTGCTCTTAGGTGTCTGAGGTGGTTAAAAAAGTCAGAAGCCAGGAGTTGGAAGTCTGGATGCTTAATATGGATTTCGCTACTCAGATGCCCTTATATCTCTTATGTGGTTAAACAATAACCCTGTCATCCTGAGCTTGTCGAAGGACTTTCGCAAAATACAGATAAAACTTAATTTCCCTAACATGGTTAAGCCAGGGAGCGTTTACCGCAACAAAAGCCCCGCAATTAGTAAAGCAGAAATTACCAGGATAAAAATAATCATCGGTTTAAACTCACTGTTTTCCTGCTTATCTTCGCTATCCTCCGCTATATTTTCCTGTTTCTGCTTCCTCCAATTTAACATGTAATCCATAGGTAATCTGTTAATACAATAAGTCTGACTACAGAACAACCTTATGGTTTAATATCTCAAATGTTAAATTTATTTATCCCACCATACCCGGGCGGTTAAAATGTCGCCTCCGTTTAAACGGCTCACGGCTTCTTTATAGTTGTTGGTGTTATTTAAAATCTCTGTCGAAAGGTAAATCATTCGCCGTGGAATGGTTGCATTGGTGGTATTGCCTGGATAATTTACTGGTGTAAGGACCGGATAACCACTTCGTTTCCAGTTTAACCACGATTCGATAAAGTTAAAATTGGTGCCGGTAGCCAGCCAATATTGAGTATTAATGGCATTCAAACTGTTTTGCATATTGCTTTCATCCAAAGGATTAAGCGAAACATAACTGTCAATTGTCCCCTGTGGTATTTTTCCCGTAGGATCTAACTGTGCCAGTGATTGGAGTGCTGCTGTAACGCCGTTTGCATAATGCGTTGTGGCCGAGGTAGGTATGTTCCAGCCCCTTACTTTGGCTTCGGCCAGTAAAAGTTCTGTTTCGGCATAGGTCATGATAAAAATCGGACCACCCAGTTTAAGGTACAATGCTGTTTTAGGTCGCGAATACTTTCCCAATGGAGCAAAATCAGCTCCTGTACCCGTACCACCCGGGTAACCGATAGAGTTGCGCACATCTGTTGGCCCTTCCTGCAGGTCGAGGCCATTGGGCAGACCCAACTGAACCGCAGGATCGCTATTGCCCGATAATTTCTGATCGGCATTATTAGCTAGTCCGGGTTGGGGCACTTCGCCAATAACCCCTAAACGGGGATCATTGGTTTTACGGAGCTGATCGATCAGCGTTTTGCTCCAGCGCACTTCCCTGTAATCAGAAAAGGTTCTTAAAGCCAGCGAAGTTCCATTTTGACTGTTAAAAGACGACGCGTCGGTAACAATAATGGCATTATCACTAATATCGGCAAAAGTATTGCCAGCACATTTTTCGGCCCACATTTTAGCCTTTTCTGGGTTAACCTTGGTTAAACGCATGGCCATGCGTAGCAAAATAGAGTAACCCAGTTTTTTCCATTTCAGGATATCACCTTTATAAAAAAGATCGGCAGTAGGTTTAGGTTTCTGCGGATCGAGATTTTGAATGGCTTTTTCCAGATCGGTTAGCATGGCATCATAAATATCTTCCTGCTTATCGTAACGCGGATATTTAATGCCCTGCATGGCTTTCGCAGCATCAAAATAGGGTACATCGCCGTAAGTATCGGTTATGCGCTGCAAAATCAGGATGGCCATAATATCGCCAATGTTAATGAGGTTGCTATTGGTTTCCTGGTTTTTAAGGCTCGCTAAACGTTGCATTTCGCGTACTACGGAGAGTTGCAAATAACCTTCTTCGAAAATACGCCCCTGGTAATCGGTAAAATTGGCAACGTTAATGTATTTGTCTCCGTTGTTGTAGTAGAAATAGGTCGAAGCCAGCAGCTGCATCATGGTGCTTTGGTAAACTAGTTGATAATAGCCAATGTTGGCATATTTGAGTTGTGCAGTAGAAAGCAGTTCGTTCGGATCGTAATCTTTCTCCGGAATTTTGGTGGTATCGGTATTAATTTCATCAAGCTGTGCTTTCGAACATCCTGTAAAGCAGAAACAGATGATTAATGTGATATAAATCAGGTTATTTTTCATCTGTTATTTAAATTTAAAGTTAAAATTGATCCCGAATGTACGCGTGGCAGGTAACGAAGCACCTTCTATGCCCGCATAGGCCAGTATCGGCGAAAATTCAGATTCCGGATCGATATTTTTAGTGTATTTGAGCAGAGTAAACAGGTTTCGGCCCACTAAATCAATAGAAATGCTCTTAAACGGAGTTTTGAGCAGCGCATTTGGGCTAAAAACATAACCCAGCGTAGCCTGTCTGAATTTGATGAAACTACCATTCAACACCGATAAGGCCGATATGTTACTGGCCAGTTCGGGGTAGTAGCTGTAAGCTGGAACATTAGTGGTATTTTTGGTGCCGTTTTCGTAAACACCATCAGCCACTATTCCAGTCTCGCGACCAACCAAGGTGGCTTTGTTCAGTCCGTTTACATACGAGTAATTCTCTGTCGCCGATAAAATTTTATTGCCAAACCTAAAATCGATCAGGAAAGAGAGCTGAAACTGTTTGAAGGTAAAACGGTTATTGATCCCGCCATAAAAGGGTGGGATAGTGGTACCCATGGGAACAAAATCGCCGCGTTTGGGAATGCCATCTGTGCCCACAATAATATTACCTGATGCATCTCTCTTATAATCGTAAGCCATGATTTGTGTAATCGGCTTGCCAACCACCAGGGCCGTATTGGCGTTTAAAGGGCGGTAAGCACCTGTTAAGGTATAGTTGCTATTGCCATCTATGGATAACAAAGTGTTTTTAACGTAGGTAAAGTTAAAATCGATATCCCACTTCTTATCTTTTTGAAGGATAGGTGTATAGGTAATAGCTGTTTCTATTCCGCTGTTGCGTGTTTTGCCCAGGTTAACATAAGCAGAAGTAAAACCAGTGGTAACCGATTGCCTGGCATTAATAATTTCGTTATTGGTTACCCGGTGGTAGTAGGTTAAATCGAAGGTAAGCCTGCTTTCAAAAAACTTCAGGTTTAGTCCTGCTTCATATTCATCAAGTGTAAAAGGTTTTAAATTATAATTGGGCAAGTCTTTAGCGAAATCGCCAAGAGGTACGCCGTTGATATTATCGTTCGAGGCGTAGTAAATTTGCGTGGTGTATGGCGTAGTGGGTTCGCCACTGGTTCGGGCATAATCTAAGCGAAGTTTACCAAAACTTAATCCCTTGATGGAAAGCAGGTCTGAAAAGACAAAACTGCCCGAAATACCCGGAACAAATATTCCCCGGTTATTTGTTGGCAGGGTGGAGTAAACATCGTAACGACCCGTTAAAGAGAAGTTTAGCAATTGTTTGTAGGCCAGATCGGCAGTAAAGTAAGCCGATTCAGTTACGATTTTCGAAATGCTATGTGTACTGTTTTTGGTGATCAGATTTTCGGGTGTGTACAAATATGGGATAATAAACTGCGACCCTACAATCTTATCCGTCGAGCCGTTTCTTTCGCGGTAATTCGCTCCAAGCGAAACATCTAAATCTAAGCTTTCGCTGATACTGCGGTTGGCTGTAAGTAAGAGGTCAGTGTTAAATTCTGAGGTATGTAAAGTGTCGAGTTTGTTGATGCCACCCTGACGATTTACCGAAAATGCGGTTCCAGTTGGTAAAATACTGAGCAGCTGATCACTGCTTACATCATAACCCAGCCTGCCTTGTGCAGCCAGCCAGTTATTGAAACGGTACTTTACCGAACCCGACGAAATGGAGCGGTTGCGTTTGGCGTAATCAGCCTGGCGGTTAAGCAGAAAATAGGGATTGGTTTTATATTCATCGGCGTTCCAGCGACTTTCGTTGCCTGTAGACTCATCGTAGCCAGGTGCCAGCAGTGATTCGTCTAAACTGGTAGCCAGTGCAGCAATACCATAATTGGCGTTTAAAGGCCCGTCGCTGAGGTAGCTTTTATTCTTGTTGTTTTCGTAAATATAATTGCTGTTAAAACTTACCGTAAGCTTTTTCGACAGATCGAAAGAACCATAGAAATTAAAGGTTTTGCGGTTCAGGTGGCCGTTTTTTAAGATAGAACTGTGATCTAGGTTAGAAGCCGAAACACGGTAAATACTGCGTTTAGTACCGCCAACCCATGAAAGGGTATTGGTAAAGGCAGGTGCAATGCGGTAAAAATTGCTGATGTTGTTTTTAGCAGGAAGGTAAGGTTTGGATGAGCCATCTACCTGCGGTGAAAGCCTGCCATCCATTTTTTCGCCCCAGCTCGAAATGCCTGTAGAAGTAGCACCATAAAAATCGGCCGGAAGTTTGTTTTGTGTACCCTGTCCATACACATACTGAAAATCAGTGTTATTTACCGGGCTATCGAAAGCAAGATTGGAATTGTATTCAAAGGATGAATTGGCATTTTCCTTTCCGCTTTTTAAGGTAATCAGGATTACTCCGTTTGCTGCCCTTGCGCCATATAATGCCGATGCTGCCGAACCTTTCAGGATAGTAACCGTTTCAATATCATCGGGGTTAATGTTGCTGATCCCGTCGCCGTAATCTGCCCCGCCATATTCGTTGGCACTACCACGAATGCTATTATCGATGGGCAGGCCATTAATGACGAACAGGGGCGAAGCAGCACTCATACTGGCTGCTCCTCTCAGTAAAATCCGTGCCGAAGAAGAAGGGCCACCGTTAGTGCCGTTAATGCTTAAACCGGCGACACGCCCTTGCAGCGAAAGTATAAAGTTAGATTCACGCGCCTGGGTGAGGCTTTCGCCGGGCACTACAGTTACGGCATAGCCAATTTTGCGGTTATCTTTTTTAATACCGAGAGCCGTTATAACCACTTCTTCGAGGTTCGTTGCAGTATCGATCAGAGCAGGTCGACTCTCGAGTTGCCTGATTACAATCAGCTGATCGGGTAGCAGGGCATAGGTATAGCCGGTATTTTTTAATAGTTGAGTTAAAACATGGGTAACCTCGGCATCGTGTACTTTTAGGGTAATGAGGCGCTGCGGAATTTTCGATTCGCTGAAAACAAAACGGTATTTGGTTTGGTGCTGAATAGAATCGATTATACTTTCGAAACTTACCGCTTTTACATTAAGGCTAACCCGGGTTTGCGCGTAACTATTGAGGCAACAGCACAGGCATAATAAAAAAAGCAATTTCGAAATCAGCCTCATAAAAACAAATCATCACCTCGGTTTAACAAAATTAAGGGTAAATGTAGATAGTTTGACCCTTTCTTTCGTAATTAAAAGGTACAACTGAGCCGAGGACATTCAGTATGTCTGAAACACTTTCCCGTTTAAACTGGCCGGTAAATTTTTGTTTTTTTAGCTTTTCGTCTTTGCAAATGATTTTGACATCGTATCTTCTTTCCAATTGGTTTAAGATAGAAGCGAAATCAATATTTTTGAAAGTAAGCATATTGTTTATCCACGCAATTTCTATGATGTTATTCGGATTTTCCTCAGCATAGTAAGTGAGGCGTTGCATGCTGCCTTCATTTTTCTGGTTATCCAGCACAAATTTGTCTTTAGGCTGCAAAATAAATTTCTGGGTGGTGTTATTTTTTAGCTGAATTTCTACACGGCCTCTAATTAGGGTTGTTTCGGTAAAAGCATCGTTTTTGTAGGCTTTCACGTCAAAGGCTGTTCCTAAAACCTTTACCTGTATTTTATCAGTATGGATAATGAATGGGTGCGCTGCATCTTTTGTTACATCAAAAAAGGCTTCTCCACTTAAATAAACCTCGCGGGTATTGCCTGTAAAATTTGCGGGATATTTTAGATCGGAAACTGCATTAAGGGTTACGGTGGTACCATCGGCCAACGTTAGTTTTTTAACCGATTTTGCTGGCGTACTGGCCAGGTTCCAAACCAACTCATTTGCGGGTTGGCTTGTAGTTAAAAATGTTTTGTATATTAAAAATCCACATGTGGCTAAGACGATTACAGCCGCAATTTTTAACCAGATGCTGTAATTTGCTTGTGTTTTTAAGGGTTGTGCCGCAGTTTCTTCAATAGGGCTAATCCTGGTAGTAATGCGTTCAAAAACTTCATCAATATTTTGGCCTGGTGCTTCTTTTTTCGAAAAATAGGTGCTTAACGATTGATATTCCTGCTGATAACCTGCATTAGCAGCCAGCAGCGATTTAAATTCCGTCGATTCTTCAGGTGAAAGTTCTCCAGCCAGTTGTTTGCCAAGCAATTCTGTAAATCTTTGATCTGTCATTGTGTGTTTTACCCTTGTGTATTAATATAGTACTTAAAGATTTAAAAATTGCCTACAACATATTTGAAAAAAGTGATGATTCCCAGTAAGATAACCATACTGATGAGCTTTTCGCCTATTTCAGCATTGAAACCGCTTGGCTTTTCACTTTTTAAAACCAGCCTGAGTTTGGCAATGGCCCTGAATAGCTGGGTTTGCACCGTCCGCGGACTAATCTCGAGGATATCGGCCACTTCCTTATATTTTAAACCATTTTCTTTAATTAACCTGAATACCAGTTTGGCTTGTGCAGGCAATGTTTCTATGGCATGATCCAGCTTATGGTGTAATTCTTTTCGTTCCAGTAAACTTTCGGGCGTATAAGCCTCAACCGGATGTTCGGCTTCATTTTCGGCCAGATCAATAAAAGTAGTGCCCGATTTTTTTTTCAGGTATTTTAACGATTGGTTTCTAACCGCCACAAAGAAATAACTTTCGGGTTGCTGTATGTGAGTGCTTTCTTTCCGGTTTTCCCAGCACCTTACAAAAATTTCGGCTATAATATCTTCAGCAACCTCCTGCTCGCGTACGTAGTAAAGCGCAAGCTTATGCAGGCTGTTATACAGGTAGCGATAAAGCACTTCGAATGATTTAATATCATCTTCGAGGCAAATCCTGGCCCATAAAACAACAAAATCTGGCTTGGCTACTTTCAATTCTGCGACGCTATTTGGTTAAATAAAAAGTAATAATAAAAATAATTATCAAAAAAATGCATTTGCCTGTAGGCAGTTTTTCGTAAAAACAGATCATTGATATAAGGCCGTCATATTTTTCGACCCGTTAATTAACCTTAAAAACTGTTTTAGCCAATATAAACCCCTCTTAATCATGTATAAAGCGCAAACTAATCGTTCAAGTCACATCGGCGCTCTACAGGTAAAAGGATTTACCAAAGGTGCTAAAACTTTTAATTGCTTATCTCATTAAACTCAATAAATGACAACAAATAAATATGTTCTGGGTGTAGATATCGGCGGTTCGCACATTACGGCGGCTGTGATGGATATGGAAAACAGGCTTATCATCGAAGGATCTTATACACGATGCTGGATAGACGCCCATGGGAAACCCGAAACCATTATTAATGACTGGAAAGCTGCAATTGAGCAGGCTTATGATAAAGCAGGGCTGGAGGTGGATAAAATTGGGATTGCGATGCCGGGCCCATTCGATTATGAAAACGGGATCTCGCACATTGCCGGTAACGATAAATACGAAGCATTTTATGGCTTAAACGTAAAAAATATGCTGGCTGCTGCTTTAGGTATTGATGCCGCTAATATTTTAATGAAAAATGATGCAGCCTGCTTTTTAGCCGGCGAAATGTTTGCCGGCGCCGTAAAAGATTATGCCAATGTAATTGGTATTACTTTAGGTACTGGCCTGGGCTCGGCTGTAGCTACAGATGGCAATACGCGCGATGCCAACCTTTGGTGCAGTTCATTTCTGGATGGCATTGCCGAAGATTATCTCTCTACGCGCTGGTTTTTAAAGCGCTATTACCAGCTTACCGGTGTAAATATGATCGATGTGAAAAGTTTAACCGGATTGTATGATGAAAGCGAAACCATCAGGACCATATTCGACGAATTTTCGCAGCACCTGACCGCTTTTTTAAGGCTGTTTTTGCAAGATAATCAGGCCGATGCCATTGTAATTGGCGGTAACATCAGTAATGCCTCGGCTAAGTTTCTACCCAATGTATTGAAAGAATTTAAAGCGAACGACATCGAAATACCGGTGCGGATCTCCGAATTAAATGAACGGGCTGCTATTGCCGGTGCAGCAAGCTGCTGGGAAAGCCTGGCCGTAACCAGTTAAAATAAATGAACTAACTAACACTAATTATCATAATAAATAACAATTAACCAAATAATAATAAATCTTATCACCATGAGTATGAAAAGATCACTACAACTCACATGCTTATTGCTGTATGCATCGGCTGGTTTATATGCCGCCGAAACAGCAAATAATGCATTGCCGCTAAATTCGATTAGTGCGCATTATCAGGAACCGATTAAGGGTATTGTAAAAGATGGAACAGGTTTAACTGTGCCGGGGGTAACCGTTAACGTTAAAGGTACCAAGGTAAATACACAAACCAACGCCAATGGCGAGTATAAAATTGCAGCCAAAACCGGCGATGTATTGGTATTCACTTTTGTTGGTTACCAAACCAAAGAAGTTACCGTAGGTACGCAAACTACCATTGATGTAACCCTGGCTAACGATTCGAAAGAACTGGAAACAGTTGTGGTAACCGCACTGGGTATTAAACGTTCAGAAAAATCTTTGACCTATACCACGCAACAGGTTGGTGGCGAAGAACTCAATAAAGTAAAAAGCCCTAACCTGGTAAACAGCTTAAACGGTAAAGTGGCAGGGATGACCATCAGCCCAAGTACTTCGGGTGTAGGTGGTTCTGCTAAGGTAATATTAAGGGGTAGCCGTTCGGTAAGTGGTAACAACCAGCCTTTATATGTAATTGATGGGGTGCCAATCAGCAATAATGGTAACGCCAATGCCCAGCAAAACAGTGTATTTGGTGGCGGACAGGATGGCGGTGATGGTATTTCAAACCTGAATCCCGACGATATTGAGAGCTTAACTGTATTAGAAGGTGCTTCGGCAGCTGCGTTATACGGTAGTCAGGCACAAAATGGGGTGATTTTAATTACCACCAAACAAGGTAAAGCAGGTAAAACACAAATTGGTTTTTCTTCGAGTTTAACTTTCGATAAAATTGCCTACAAACCTGAATTTCAAAATAGTTATGGCCCTGCATCTACCACTACAAGGGATAGCTGGGGTGCTGCCATTAACAACAGCACCGATAATCTGGATCAATTTTTTCAAACCGGTACAAACGCTACCAATTCAATTAATTTTTCGGGCGGTTCTGAAATTGCCCAAACTTATTTTTCTTATGCCAATACCTACGCAAGTGGTATTCAGGAAGGTAACAAGTTAAACAGGCATAACATTAACCTGCGCGAAACCGCTAAGTTTTTAAACAACAAATTAACGGTTGATGGAACAGTGAATTACATTAACCAAAGGATTAACAACAGCCCTTCAATTGGCTTGTACAACAATCCTTTAGTGGGTTTGTATCTTTTTCCGCGTGGTGTAGATATTACTCCTTATAAAGATAACTATCTGTTAGCAAATAATGTGGGTACCGCACGTCAGAACTGGTTGGGCGGAAGTGCCGATATTAACCAGAATCCATGGTGGTTAACCAATATGAACCCGAATACAGCAATCAGGAACCGCTTTTTATTGAGTGGAAACGTAAAATACGAATTTACACCCTGGTTAAATATTCAGGTAAGAGGTAATATCGACCGCAGTACAGATGATTTTGAGAACAGACGTTATTCAGGTATTAACGGAAACTTCAACTCTAACGGAAGAGGTTATTTATCGCAAAACACCCAAACTTTTATCCAGAAATATGCTGATGCGATTTTAAATGTTACGGTACCGATGAAAAATTCGGACTTTAAAATTAACGGTTTAATTGGTGGTAGCATTAACGATCAGAAAACTTCAGGCTTATCATTAGCCGGCGATCTTTCTGCAGTAGATTTGTTTACGCCAAACAATACCATTGTAGCAACTGCAGGTAACTACACATCTGATGTTTTAAGTACTACAAAAGCCAGCGATGCTTTCCACAGTCAGTTGCAGGCCGTGTTTGCCAATGCCAACCTTTCTTACAAAGATTGGGCTTTCTTAACCTTAACCGGTAGAAATGACTGGTCATCGAACCTTTCTTTTACACCTAATGTTTCCTATTTCTATCCATCAGTAGGTTTATCGTTTATCGTATCGCAGATGGTTAAATTACCAGAAGCCATTACTTTTGCCAAAATCAGGGGTACTTATGCCGAAGTAGGTAACACGGTACCAGCTTATTTAACTTTTATTCAAAATACTTTGGGTAATGGCGGTGCACTTACCATTAACACCAACAGGGCATTTGCCGAGTTAAAACCAGAAAGAACAAAATCGTTCGAGATTGGTACTGATATGCGTTTCCTGGCTAACCGCTTAAACTTTAGCTTTACCTATTACAAAACCAACACTAAAAACCAGTACATTCCGGTTAAACCTGCACCATCGGGCCTTGTGGCAACTGGTTATCTAAATGCGGGTGATGTGCAGAACCAGGGCTTACAGTTTACTTTAGGTGCTGATGTATTAAAAGGCGATGGCCTGAACTGGAACACAGCCATTAACGGATCGTTAAACAGAAACAAAATTATTGATGTAGCTGCATCACAAGGTTTAAATTCAATCGATTTAACCGGAGGTGGTAACAATGCTTACATCTCGCGTATTGCGGCAGGTGGCTCTTATGGTGATATTTACGGATATACCTTACAAAAAGATGCAAGCGGCCGTATCGTATTCAGCGGCGATGGAACTACAGCAAATCCATATTTTCCAATTAAAAGTGCCGATTACAGTTTAATTGCCAATGCAAATCCAAGATTCCAATTGGGTTGGAACAACAGTTTTAACTATAAAGATTTCAGCTTAAGCTTTTTAGTAGATGGTAAGTTTGGTGGTAAAGTACTTTCGTTAACCGAAGCGCTTATGGATCAGGCAGGTGCCTCAAAAGTAACCGGCGACGCAAGGGCACAAGGCGGTGTTAAAATAGATGGTGTTGATGCCAGCGGAAAAGCAGTTTCTGCAACTATTAACCCACAAAGCTATTATTCTTTCCTGGGCGATAGAAATGGTGTAACCGGCGAGTATGTTTACAGCGCTACGGTTGTGCGTTTACGCGAAGCCTCATTAGGTTATAATTTACCTTTAAAAGGAACATTTAAAAGCATGCGTTTATCGCTAATTGGCAGAAACCTATTCTATTTCTACAAAAAAGCACCTTACGATCCGGAAGTTACCATGTCAACCGGTAATGGTTTATCTGGTATCGATGTATTTAACCAGCCTGTTACCAGAAGCTTTGGTTTTAACCTTAATGTTTTATTTTAATCCGAACAAAAATGAAATCGATATATCATCCAGCATATCATAAAATTAAAGGTTTATCTTTAGTTTTATTGGCTACAGCAGCCCTGAACTCGGGCTGTAAAAAGAACTTCGAAAGTTTTAATACCAACGATAATTTACCAACAACAGAGCAAAGTTTAGCTTTGTTGAAATCGGCAATTGGCCCCATTCAGCAGAATATATTTTCTAATTATCAGATTGCACAGAACCTGAGTTCGGATGCATACAGTGGTTATATGATGGCGCCGACACCTTTTGGAGGCGGTATCAATAACATGAACTATGCCCTTAACAATGGTTGGAACGAAGCTGGTTTTAACGATCAGTATACCAATGTAATGGCACCCATTTCTAAGATTGCCATCTCACCTTTAAAAACAACTGCACCCGAATCGTGGGGGATCTCACTTTTGGTGCAGGTAATTGCTATGGACCGGGTAACCGATAAATTTGGTCCGATACCCTACACACAGGCTGGTAAATCGTTGATTTCGCAAGCTTATGATGACCAGAAAACAATCTATACTGAGTTCTTCAAGCAGATTGATACAGCAGCCAATAACCTGCAGGCTTTTATTACTGCAAATCCGGGCAAAAAAGCCTATTTCGATTCAGGCGACCTGGTTTACGGCGGCGATGCTGCAAAATGGCTTAAACTGGCCAACTCGTTAAGGTTACGTTTGGCCATGCGTATTGTTAAGGTCGATCCGGCAACCGCAAAGCTGCAGGCAGAAAAAGCCATGGCTGCAACGGGTGGTTTAATGACTACTGCCAGCGACAATGCTGCAGTGGCCCAGTCGGGTAACAGAAATAACGATCTTTGGAATGTAACCATCAACTACGAAGGCGATAACGCTATGGGTGCGGCTTTACAATCCTACCTGGTAGGGTACTCAGATCCGCGTTTGCCGGTATATTGTACCCCTGCAACCGATCCTTTATTTGCAGGTCAGTACATTGGAATCCGTTCCGGAGCCAACACTTCTTTTAATGGTTTAGGTAAAGCAGGTTATAAAACTTATTCGAGTTTAAATGCTACTACACCTGATAATGCGAGGGCTCCGATTGGTCAGAAAGCACCACAAATTTTAATGACCGCTGCCGAAGTATGGTTTTTAAAAGCCGAAGCGGCTTTGCGTGGCTGGACAGGTGCCGGCGATGCACAAACCAATTACGAAACCGGTATAAACACTTCTATGCAACAGTGGAATGTTGCAGCAGGTACTTATCTGGCCGATGCCGTAAGCAAACCAACGGCTTATGTTGATCCGAAAAACCCGGCCAATAACGCAGCGGCTGTAAGTACCATTACCGTTAAATGGGATGGAACAGCGTCGAACGAAGTAAAATTAGAACGCATTATTACACAAAAATGGATCGCTATTTTTCCTGATGGGGCAGAGGCATGGGCCGATTTCCGCAGAACAGGCTATCCTAAACTATTTACTGTAGCCAACAATTACAGCGGCGGTACAATAGATACACAAACTCAAATCCGCAGATTGCCTTATCCAACAGCAGAATATGGCAATGGCAACAAAGATGAGGTACGTAAAGCAGTTACCTTACTTGGCGGACCAGATAACGGAGGAACCAGATTATGGTGGGATGTAAATAAAGCCAATTTTTAAAGAGCAGGCAGACAGGATTTAAAACCCTGTCTGCCTTTTCTTTTTGTAACCAATAAAAACAATTTCTAACCAAAAACATCAAAATTATGAGAAAACTAATGACCATGGGAGTGGCGCTTCTAGCCGTTTTCACTATTTTTTACGCCTGTAAAAAAGCAAACACCCAAAATGAGGCAGCCAGTACCTTTAGTACTAAAAAAGATTTAAAAGCATTGACCAATGCTTCTGCCCTGAATTCCGGTCCTTTTGTTACTGCCTATGTGGAAGTAAACAGCAACAACTTTGTAAACCCCGGCTGCTATACTTATGGTACGCCAGCCAAACAGCTGTTCGGTATTTCGGTAATTTTTGCGGCAAATATCAATTCGGTTAACGGAGTACCAACCTTGAGTTTTAACCCACAAGTGCAGGATGTACTTAATTCTGGTAAAGTAGCTTACCTGCAATCGCTGGGTATAAATGTATTGCTCGATGTGTTGGGCAACCATCAAAACGCAGGATGGGGTTGTTTTACCACCTACGCGCAGGCCGATGCTTTTGCAGTGCAATGCGCCAATGCGGTACAGCAGTATGGTTTGGATGGTATTGATATCGACGATGAGTATTCTACCTGTACCGCAAATGATGGTTCGCTGGTGCTCGCTGCTGCGGCGCTGAGAGCCAGATTAGGTACTACCAAACTGATTACCATGGCAGCCTTTAACCAGGCCAATTACTTTAACAGTGTATACAATGGCCAAAAACTGGGTGATATACTTGATTATGTTTTTGAGCAAACCTATTTCTCTACCAATTACGCCACCAGGTTACAACCCTATATCAATGCAGGTGTACCCAAAGCTAAACTTGGTTTAGGCACCGATTTGGGTAACAGCGATCAGACAGCCGTAGCCAACTATGTTAAAAACAATGGTTTGGCCAGCGTTATGGTATACAATGTAGCCAATAACTCGCAAACCAAACTTTCGTCTGTTTCCAATTCGCTGTATAGCTCGGCAACTGCTGTTAAACCCAATTGTATTGATGGCAATGGCACCACGCCCCCTGCCAATGGCAATACTTCCTTGTTATTTGATGGTACCAATGAGTACTTAAATTCGAACAGCTTTAACCTGGCTGGTACCGGTTTAACTTTAGAGGGCTGGATAAGATCTAACGCCTTCAAAAGTGCTTCGCCCTACATTTCTACCATTATGGGGATTGAAGTAAGTGATGCCAATGTGGCTTTATTGCGCCTGGGCGATGCTTCTTTAGCCAACAATAAACTTCAGTTTGTGTTAAATACAGGAGGCACTACCGCTAAGAAACTCAATTCGGCAACAACATTGAGTGCAAATACCTGGTATCATGTGGCGGCCACTTACGATGGAGCGACCATGAAAATCTATATCAATGGGGTGCTTGATGCCAGTTTATCGGCAACGGGTACGATTTCGGCCAGCGGAACATTCCAGATTTCGAGAAGTTACGATGCCAATCGTGGGTTTAACGGGTTGTTTGATGAATTGAGGGTTTGGAAAACAGCATTAACGCAAACACAAATTCAGAATAATAAATGTACCGTAGCTACCAATAGCACAGGTTTAGAAGCCTATTGGAAATTTAACGAAGCCAGTGGTACTACTGCTGCCGATGCTACAGGAAAGGGACACACCGCGACTTTAACCAATATGGAGAGTACCGATTGGTCTACTACTTTACCAACCTGCCAGTAAAATAATTTTTAAATCAATACCCGTCTCGATTTGTACCGGAGCACATGAGTTCCGGTACTTTTTTGCATACTAGACCTGGTGATTAACCGCCAGATCTTGCTGTTGATTATCGAAAGCTGTGGCAAGCGCTTTCTCGCAGATGGCAATAGAAAGGCAATAAAAACCATCTTCATCCATAAAAGCATTCATTTCGGCACCATTACCATAGGTGTAATCTAATCGGGTACGGATATTGTCTAAGCCTGACCCAAAACCAATATTGCTTTTAACCAGTCCGGGCAGATTTCTGCTTTCAATTCTTAACATCCCATCAACCAGATAAACATCAATTGTTGCTTTGTTATCCTGATCAAAAAGGTGCCCGTGCTTAAACATATTTTCGAGTAGGGTTAACAATACCAGCGGAATTAACCTGATTTCTAAAACATCGGGCGAGAAAGCCACCTCAATAAAAACCTGTCCCTGGGTAAGCTGATGAAGTTTAATCAGGTTCTGGCATTGTGTTATTTCGTCGCTCAGTTTTACATAACCTTCGTTGTGCTCGGTCGCGGCAGCAAAACGCATCATATCCGAAAGGTAAACCATAACCTGCGCATCTTCGGGCGAGTGTTGTCTTATTTTCTGGTGAATAACTTCAAAGGTATTAAAGAGCAGGTGCGGGTTAATCTGTGCCTTCAAGAATGCATTTTTAGCCATTACCAGCTCTTTGTCCATTCTTTCTTTATCAATCAGCATTTGGAAACGTAGCTTTTCAATACGTTGTTTTTCGGCTTTTTCGCTTAAGTAACGTTTTAAGAAGAAATAGCTCGTCGAAAAAATCATAAAGTAACAACCTCTATAAATTAACTTGGTTAATCTTATTTTAAATTCGGGCAGAGGACCAGGCATTATATTGGTAAAGGCATTGAGCATATTGTCGAGGCCTAAAACAAACAGTACATACACGAAGATTTCGATGGCAACAAATAAGATAACTTTCCAGAACGATCGATTAGGAAAGGCAGTAGCTTTTTCTAATAACCATACATTTATATAAAATAAAAATATATTGATTGGGTAATGAATTACAAAATTGGCAAACTTCCCGGCAGCTTTACCAAAGGAAAGTACCATAATAGTTTCCCATGTAATAAATATTAACCAAACTATAAGATGAACCCTATAGTTAACTAACCAATGCTTAAAATTGTTGCTTTTCAAATCTAAACTATTTATTATGTCCGCTTAATATTTAGCATCCGCATACTTCATTTGTTCGTCAAATGAATTGGTTAATGCACTTTCTTCAATCGAAATAGACAAGCAATAAAAACCATCCTCATCAATAAAACTTTCCATTAGGCTGTTGCTGCCATAGGTATAATCTAATCTGGTTCTTATGTTGTCAAGTCCAGAACCAAATCCAACATTGCTTTTTATCAAGCCCGGCAGGTTTCGGCTTTCTATTTTTAATACACTATCTATTATATAAATATCAACCGTTGCTTTATAGTATGGATCTGAAAGCTGGCCATGTTTAAACATATTTTCGACAATGGTTAATAACACAAGAGGGATTAACCTAATTTCTAAGACATCAGGAGAATAGGCAAATTCAATGTAGACCTGTTGTTGGTTAAACTCATGTAATTTGATTAAATTCTTGCACTGCGTAATTTCATCATGAAGTTTAATATAATCGTGGTTATGCTCAGTATTAGCAGCAAAACGCATCATATCTGATAAATGGATCATGATCTGCGCATCTGCGGGATCGTGTTGCCTTATTTTTTGATGGATAAATTCGAAAGTATTGAAAAGTAAGTGCGGATTGATCTGGGCTTTAAGAAAGGCATTTTTTGACATCGCCAGTTCTTTGTCTGCTTTTTCTTTTTCAATAAGCATTTGAAAACGTTGCTTTTCAATACGTTCCTTCTCCGATTTTTCTCCTATGTAGCGCTTTAAAAAGAAATAACCGGTAGAAAACAACATGAACATTAAACCTCTGGAAGAAAGCCTTAAAATTCTTGTTTCAAACTCGGGCATTTGAATTGTTATGATATCGGTGTAAGCAAGAAGTAGGTTGTCTAACCAAAAAACCACAATTACATACATAGAAATTTCGGCCAATACCAGTGTGGCTACTTTTAAACCGACATTACGCGGAAAAATCGCTGCCTTCTCCAATAACCAGGTATGCACATAAAAGAGAAAAATATTCACCAGATAATGTATGGCATAATTGCTGAATGTTCCAATATAGCCAGAAAAAATGCCAACAAGGATAGACTCCCAGAAAATAAATACTGCCCACATTACAAGATGAGGTTTGTATTGTATTAACAAGTTTCCTATGTGGTTATTTTTCCAATTTATCCTATCTGCCATGATAATCTTACCATCTATATAATACTTACTGTTACAGGGTGTTTTCGACGCTAGTTTTCGAAAAAAGACAATATGAAAACACCAAAATTAATCCGGAGAACATTATTTAAATTTAAAAAAAACACTTTCACTAACGGTAGCTTACAAGCCTATTCCGATCCGACAACGGCAAACACTACTTCTACCTCTGGCATAGCTTTGCCTTAATTTCTAATTATCAGCAGCCGTTATTTTTTGCGGCTGCTGATAATTAGTTTATCTGTAAAAAACGCTTTAAAATCGTTATAATAAATATCACCAACGGTAAAACTGGTGTGGTTGCTGAGCGTAATCCGTGTGCCATCAATATGCAAAATATGATCGATGGCAATAATGTAACCCCTGTGCAACTGTATAAAGCCCTTTTTAATACTCAGCTGCTCTTTTACATCTTTTAAGCTGAGGTAGGCAATAATTACCTTGTCGTTAGTGTGTATTTTAATGTAATTGTGAAAACTTTCAAAACAAATGATATCAGTATAGCGTACCATTACCGCCTTATGATCTTCCGATTTATTTTTAACCAGGAAATAAGCTTCTTCGCTACCCGTTTCCATTTCTTCGCCGAAAAGCCTGTTTAAAGTAAGGGCAAACTTGGCATAACCATAGGGCTTCAATAAATAAGCATCGGCATCGGCTTCAAAAGCTTCAAAAGCATATTCGGTATGCGAAGTGGTAAAAATCAGTTTCCTGGTTTTTGCGCGTACAGCTTTAGAAAGTTCGAGGCCCGAAATCTGCGGCATTTGAATGTCCATAAAGATCACATCAACCTGATCTAACTTCTTCAGTTCCCTTAAAGCCGTTAGCGGGTCGGTGTAACTCCCTATTAATCTCATATTGGGTGTTTCCTCTATGTATTTTTCCAGTCCCGCAATCGAGCTCTGCTGGTCATCTATAGCTATACACTTAATCATCTCCTAATCTAGCATTTGTATATATAACGAAATTACACCTTTTCATCACGAAAATCTAACTATTCATACAGTTTTCTTTCAGAATGTATTAAAGTTGACTAAATTATTGTAAAAACATGCCTTATGATTTATACAGGAGTGGTTAAGTGGTACAATCCGGTCCGTGGGTTCGGATTTATCGCTGCTGAGGGCTGCACAGAAATGATTTATGCAGATAATCAGCAGTTAAAAGGGCTATTTAAGCCTTTATTGGAGGTAGGAACAAAGGTTAAGTTTAACCTGGAAAAAGGAAATGTTGGTTGCCGTGCTACCGATATTGTGGTAATCGCAGCAGAGGTCAACCCGTAATTGCACCGATCCATAACGAAAACAAACCGATCTATGTAACCTGGTTTGCAATATGGATTACGAATGCGACCTTCGGGATGTATTGTAATAAATAAAGAAATTTAGTTGTTCAAAGCAATATCTTCCCGTTCAGTTTAATACATCTACCTATACCTGTCTTCATCAAATTAACGCTCTTCCATATCTAAATTAACGCTCTTAATTAGATATGGTATTTGCAGATTTTTTTCCCTTCGCGTTTCCTTATTTAGTAATCCCTCCCGGAATTGAACAGGCTTTTTAGTCAAAATTGTTTAAATTCGAATAACTTCAACTATCTGCTATTTAAAAAACACTTTATGACTATGAAAACCCTGGTGCTCTTGCTCAGTACCGTTTCTACAGCACTTATTGGCGGCCTTTTTTATGCTTATTCTTGCTCGGTTTTACCCGGCCTTACCCGATTATCTGATCTTTCTTTTTTACAAGCCATGCAAGCGATTAACCGCGCCATTTTGAACCCGCTGTTTTTTATCAGCTTTATGGGTACTTTGATATTGTTACCCATTTGTACCTGGTTTTTTTATGAGAAGAATCCATCTTTAACTTTTTATTTACTCCTGGCAGCTACGCTGTTGTATGCCGGCGGTGTTTTTCTGGTTACCATGGTGGGTAATGTGCCTTTAAATGATCTTTTAGATGGTGCCAGTTTAGAGAAAATGAGTGCTAGCGAATTAAGTGCGTTGCGGAATAAATTCGAGCCTGCCTGGGGTATGTTCCACCGCATCAGGACCATTATTTCGTGTATTTGTATTGCTATTGTGGCTTATACGGCCCTAATAAGTCGAACACCTTAATAAAAACCGGGCATGATTCTGCATCATGCTCCGGTTTTATCTTTTAATTTTGATGAAAAACCTCTTCCATACTGCTCCAGGTTTCATTTTTGGCGGCAGCATCGGGTAATGGAAGCTGGGTTGGTGCAGTTTCTTTCCACCAACGCTGGGTAGTGGTATCTGCAGCCATCTTTTTCATGTCGGCTTCAAAATCTTTTCCGGTATATTCGAAGTAGCTAAAGAGGTAAAACTTGTGGTCAATCTCTTTTAAATAAATAGAATAATTGTGGATATTACATTCCGTTATTTTTCGCTGTACACCCGGCCAAACCGCTGCATGCAGTTTTTTGTAATAAGCAATCTGATCTGGCTTTAGGCCGGTTACAGCGCCAAAACGTTTTACATTTTTTGGTGTTTCAACCGCTGTAGCCGTTTCCGTTTTACTGCTCTGGTTGCAGGCTGTAAGCAACAGTAAACCTGCTGAAATAATCAAAAATCCCTTTTTAAAATTTTTCATAGCCAATCTTTAATCAATAACTGCTGTTTTTTCAATATCACCATCCATTTCTATCGCAATAACATATTGTAAAGCTCCTGACTGGGTTTTAGGCAGGTTGATTTTAAAATCTGATGTACCTGGCTCAACCGAAACTTTGTCTCCGCCTAAAACATAGGCTTTTAGCGGTTTTCGCCCTGTAATATTTTTTAAGCTAATGGCACCGGCATCGGTTTTAAGCACATGGACAAAAAGTTTATTCCCTTTTCGGGTAGTTGCATAAGCATCAGTAGGTTGATATGGGCCACCCAAATTACCGTATACCGCTTCGCCATTGATTTTTAGCCACTGGCCAATTTCTTTAAGGCGTGTAATTTGACGGGCTTCAATGCGACCATCGGGCATAGGGCCTACATTTAGCAACAAGTTTCCGTTACCGCCAGCTGTTTTGGAAAGAATGGCTAAACATTCTTTCAGCGATTTCATTTTATCGTTAGGTTTCCAGGCCCATTGGTTACAAATGGTAAAACAACTTTCCCAGGGGGTATCCATGTTTAAACGGCCAACGGTTTGCTCGGGGGTATCATAATCGCCAACCATTTTCGAATGATCAATTTTTTTATTTTCCATTGCTGCAAATTCTTTACCCAGCCGATTATTAATAATTACATCGGGTTTTAAGCCTTTAAGATAACTGTATAAATCCCTGCCCATTTCATCTGTCCAGGGTTTTTCCCACTGGCCATCAAACCAAAGCATGTATGGATCGTAATTGGTAATTAATTCTTTTAGCTGGTTTTTCATGTAGATGATGTATTTGCCCATATCTGCTTTCGGGTCGATGGTTTGGCTGGCAGAAGAATGAATGGGGTAATCGGGGTGATACCAATCCAGTACCGAATAGTAGATACAGAATTTGATGCCTTGTTTTTTACAGGCTTCGTTTAAAGCACCCACAATATCTTTTTTATAAGGAGTATGGGCAATGTCGTATTCTGTAAATTTCGAAGGCCATAAACAAAAACCATCGTGGTGGCGGGCGGTAATGGTCAGGTATTTCATGCCTGCATCTTTAGCCGTTTTTACAATGGCATCGGCATTAAACAGGGTAGGATCGAACTCTTTGTACAGGTTATCGTAGTCACTTTTCTCAACCTGTTTGTCTCTCGACCAGCCAATTTCGGTTCCGCGCAAACTTACCGGTCCCCAGTGGATAAACATGCCGAAGCGTTTGTCCATAAAATCTTTCATTACAGCCGGGTTTGTTTTGGTTTGTGCAATGGCCAGGTTGCTCAGCAGGCCAAACAGCAGGAGATAAATAAATTTGGTGTGTTTCATGTGGTTTATATTTGGTTGTTGTTATCAATTTATTTAGGTTTCAAATTACCTGAAGGTCCAGTACAATAAGGCCATAATGCCCAGAAGCAAAGCTGATAAGGTTTTGTAGTTGCCAATGCCACTCCAGCCTTTAACTTGCAGGGGCTCCCAAAACGATTTCCAGTAGAGTTTGTTACTTTCTGCCGTGTGCTGAACAGGATAGAGGTACGAGAACCCGATCTGCATAAGCATACAGGCGCAGAAAAGGTAAAAAGCCATCATCATGAAAGGAATCTGACCGATGAGGGTTTCGGAATTGAGCTTATTGATGGCAAAAACAGCAACGCCGAGTAGCGAACCCAGCCATAAAGTATATTGAGCCGATTTTGCTGAAGCTTTTTTCCAGAAAACACCCAGTAAAAATACACAGGTAATAGGAGGAGCAATGTGGGCAATTACATCGTTTATCCCTTCAAACAAACTGGTGTATTGGTTAAGTAAGGGCAATAATGCTAACGAAACCATTAAAGCAATTGCAGCCGATAGCCGACCTACCGTTACCAGTTTGACATCGCTGGTATCTGGTCGGTATCTTTTGTAAAGATCAAAACTACTCAGTGTAGCAATTGAGTTTAATGCACCGGCAATCTGGCTCATTAAACCCGATAATAAGGCTGCGACTAATATCCCTACCAAACCTTTGGGTAGCAATTGGGTAATCATGAGCGTGTAAATGCCTTTGGTATTTAAGGTTGTACCATTTGCTCCGGCTTGCTGTAGGCTGCTTAAATCTATAGCATTGGTTTTATACAATACGTAGGCAAATAAGCCGGGCAAAACGAAAATAAAAACGGGTAAAATTTTAATGAAACCGCAAAAAAGTGCGCCGGCTTTGGCGTGGTTTTCGTCTTTTGCACCTAAAGCGCGTTGTACTATGGTTTGATCGGCACACCAGTACCAGATGCCCAGAATGGGATAACCTAAAAATACAGCCACCCATGATAATCCGCTTTTATCGCCAACAGGCCTGATCATACTTAATTTGTCAGTTGCCTGATTGTTTTGCAACACCGTGGTTAAATGATCCCAGCTACCCACTTTGTTCCAGGCGAAATAGGTGATAATCAGCGCACCCGCAATCAACACCACACTTTGGATAGATTCGGTAACCACTACCGCACGTAAACCGCCAATAATGGTATAGAGGCCTGTAAGTGCAGCGATAATTACAATACTGGTGTACATGTTAATGCCAAAAAGGGTTTCGAGCACAATACCACCTGCCAGAAAAGAAAAGGCAATGTGGATGATAATGGCCGAAATAATGGAAACAAAAGCTAGCCAATCGCGACAGGCTTTATTGTAGCGCCTTTCTAAAAAATCGGGTAGGGTAGTTACGCCAGAGCGTATGTAGAAAGGAATGAAAAATAAAGCCAGCAAAATGAGGGTAAAGGCAGCCATCCATTCGAAATTACCGTTAAGCAAACCGCTATCGAAACCACTTTGGGCCAAACTTACCAAATGCAAACACGAAATATTGGTTGCAAAAAGTGCCAGGCCAATCATGGGCCATTTCAGGGTTTTACCTGCCAGAAAGTAATCGTTAGATGAACTTTCGGTCTTTTCCTTTTTGCGGCGCCCGCTCCATAAGCCTATGGTTACAATAAACAGAACGTAGGCAATGGTAATAACAATATCTATAGTACTAATCATAAGCTGTTATTTTAAATCGCAACTCGATCCTGCTTCCTGAGGGGTAACATACACGCCGTTTTCAATTTTAATCGGATTTACGAAATGTGCTTTAAGGTGCGGAATATGTTCTAAAAATAAGGCTTCGTGCCCCATGGCAATGTGATTAAACAATACCAGGTGTTGGTGCAGCTGGCCCATATCGCCAACATGTGGCACTACCGGGACACCATATTTTTTAGCCATTAAACTAATAGTGATAAACTCACTTACGCCACCAACGCGTACGGCATCTACCTGTGCAAAGCCCGCGCAGCCGGTTTGCAGATAGTTTTTAAAGATAATGCGGTTTGGTACGTGTTCGCCGAGGGCCAGTTTGATGGGGGCAATGGTTTTGGCCAGGGTTTGGTGGGCCAAAACATCATCGGGATGTGTGGGTTCTTCTACCCAATAAGGATTCATGTTTTTGAGTTCGTTACAAATCGAAATCGCCTGAGGTAAAGTCCATTGTTGGTTGGCATCGAGCATTACTTTTGAAGTTTCGCCAGCCACCTCGCGCACAATATTGGCCCTGCGGATATCTCTTTGTGGATCTGCTGAGCCTACCTTTAATTTCATTGCAGTAAAACCATTGTCGATGGCTTTTTTGCAATTTTCGCGTACTTTTTCATCATCGTAATTAAACCAGCCCACCGAGGTGTCGTAGCCGGCGTAACCGCTAGCTAAAATACCCTCTCTGCTTTTCTTCGAATCTACATGAGCCTGTAAGAGCTCAATGGCTTCTGCTTTGGTTAATATATCTTCCAGGTAGGATAAATCGAGGGTGTTTACAATTTGTTCGGGGGTTAAATCAATCAGCAACTTCCAAAGTGGTACGCCACGTTTCTTCGCCCATAAATCGTAACAGGCATTGGTTACAGCGGCTAAACCCAAATGTACCACGCCTTTATGCGGCCCTAACCAGCGGAATTGCTGCTCATTGGATAAGGTTTTAAAAGTCTGACCAAAATCGGCCATCAGTTCTTCAATATCGTTTCCTTTTATTTTATCGGCATAAAATGATGCTGCTTTACAAACCAGGTCATTCCCTTCGCCCAGGGTAAAAGCCAAACCATTTCCGGTAAGGCCACTTTCATCGCCCAGTTGGGCAACAGCATACGAGTATAGCGGATCTTTATGTATGGCATCGCTACCAGCACCGGTAGCCAGTTCAAATCTTTTGTCGAGGATATTAATTTTGTTGATCATATTTTAAATAATGGTTCTGTAGCCTAATTCTGCACCACCGCTTACGGGCAAAATAGTGCCTGTTATAAATCGCGCGGCATCGCTCAATAGAAACACACAGGCATCGGCAATTACATCGCCATTGGGCATGTTACCCAAAGGTTGCAATTGGTTAAGATATTGTGTTAAATCTGCTTTATTGGGTTGTTCGTTGCTCCACGCCTGTAATGTTGGCGTGTTTATGGCAGCAGGCGAAACGGCATTTACCCGTACCTGAAAGGGAGCATAATCTAACGCCATGGCTTTGGTTAAGGCGTTTACTGCACCTTTGGTGGCTACATAAGCCGCATGGTTATCCTGCCCAATGCTGCCCACCAGCGAACTGGTACTGAGTATGCTTCCTTTTGTGGCTTTTAAATGTTGTAGTCCGTGACGGGTGGTGAATAAAATACTTTTCAGGTTAATGTTCATGAGCAAATCCCATTCGTCATCGCTGGTTTGGTCTAAAGGTTTGGAAGGACTGGCTATAGCCGCATTGTTGTGGATGGCATCTAAACGGTTATATTTGGCAATCACAGTTTCGATAGCAGCCTTTACCTCTGCTTCCCGGCTTACATCGCATTGGATAAAGGTACCGGGCTTAGCCAGCTCGCTTAATTTTTGAGCTGCAATGGGATTTTTATCGGCTATGCAAACTATCGCGCCTGCATTGCTGTAAGCTTTGGCACATTCCCAGCCAATACCATTAGCACCACCTGTTAGCAGGATCACTTTTTGGTGTAAATTTTGGTTCATTTTATATTTTTAATTTAATCTGCTCCGCTTAAGGATAGATTTTATTGATTTGGTTAGTATAGGTAATTACTCAAAGTTAGGCGGATGAAAACCTAAATTCTAAAGCTCTGTTTGCTAAATTTGATGTTATTTTAGCAAGTATTAAGGTTTTTTTTGTTTTATTTTGATAATGTAGCGTATATTTGATCAAAGCCTGATACCACCACCTGAGCGTGATATGGGCCTGTAACCAAATATAAATGATATAAAAATACGCCTATGAAACCGGTTTTTGCCAAAATACTGGAAGGTTTGGATAACGAAGTTTTTAAAACGAAGGTAATAGACCAGCCTTATTTTTCTACTGCTTTTCATTTCCATGTCGAATGCCAGATTACTTATATGGTAGAGAGTGAGGGGAAGCGGATTATTGGCGATAGCATTGAAAATTTCGAAAAAGGCGAACTGATCCTGCTTGGATCTAATATCCCGCATGTGTGGTACAACAGCGAAGCTTACTTTGACGATAAGGTAAACCAGAAACACGCCCGCTCTATATCGGTATTTTTTAATCCGGATAAGCTGGTTGGCTTGCTGGAGCAACTGGGCAATATGCAGAAAATGAAAACCGTGTTGCAGATTGCCGGCAGGGGAATGAAATTTTATGGAGAAACCAAATCGCAGTTAAAAAAACTACTGGTGCAGTTGGTTAAAGAAGAAGAAGATTTCCCGAAAATGATCTCGCTCTTTAAAATACTCGAGGTATTGAGTCATACCAAAGAATACCATTTACTGGCAAGTCAGGGCTATACCAATACCTACCAGTTAAAAGATAACGACAGGATGGATAAGGTATTTAAATATGTATTTGAAAATTTTGCTACCGATATGCAGCTGGATGATGTGGCCGCACTGATTAACATGAATAAACAGGCTTTTTGCCGCTATTTTAAAAGTCGTACCCAAAAAACCTTTGTTGAGTTTGTAAACGAAGTACGCATTGGCCATGCCTGCAAGCTGATTACCGATGGCGAAAGGCAAATCGGTAACCTGGCTTACGAATGTGGTTTTAACAGCCTTTCTAATTTTAACCGTTTTTTTAAAGAAGCAAAAGGGGTAACCCCGCGCGATTATAAAAAGATGGTGGCTACAGCTTAGTGGCCCGACAAAGGTTTAAGCTATGCTTATTTCTTTAATAAGCTGTTAATCTCGTCGTTAAATTCTTTCTTAAATTCATCGTAGAACTTTCCGGTAGCCGGACCATTAAAACCGGTATGGATTTGTGCTACATTGCCTTGTTTATCGATAATAATGGTTGTTGGAAACGATAAAAATGAATCTAAGGCGGGTAATGATTCAGAAACTACCTGTTTATCGGCAGTACCGGCAATCACCTGATCGTATTCAATACCGAAACGCTCACGGAAACGGCTCATTACTTTTTTAGCATATTCGGGCTCGGTAGAGCGTTCGTAATGTAGCGCAATAACTTCTACACCGCGTTTTTGGTTAGCTTTATACCATGGGGCAATAAAGGTAGCTTCATCTACACAATTAGGGCACCAGCTGCCTGTAATGGTTAAAATAACCACCTTATTTTTATACTTGTCGTCTTTAAGCGAAATCTTTTTACCATTTACATCCGGAAAGCTAAAATCGAGGGTTTTGTAGCCCGGTTTGAGGTAGGTAAGTTTATAGGCATCGGGTAGGGTAGCATTGGCATTTTTAACCCCTGTAAAGGGCTGACTTCCCCTGGAACCTAAAATCTCACCGCTTAAGGTACCATCAGGTTGAAATGTACCTTTGTAGTAAGCTGGAGAGGAGCCAATAAAACTCGATAATTGAAACTGGTTACCTTCTACTACGCCTTCCAGGAAGCGCGAATCGCCGGTTACGCGTAAAAAAGTGCCGGTAAGTTTGTTGCCGGTTTGCTTAAATAAACCTACTGTTTTTTCTTCTTTGCCGGTTGGCGATTTAAAAACCACATCGTAGCTGCCCGAATAATCAGCAGTTGCGGGTTTACCGCTGGTTTCGAAACGGTAGTTTTTGCGTTCGGCTACAATAGCTAAAGGTTTGCCAGCCTGCCCTTGTTTTCTTAAGGTACCTGTTAACTGGTCGCCGGTTATGGCAAAGGCAAGTTCATTATCAAACTGATCCAGTTTTACAAAAAGCGAATCGGCGGTTTGTTTCACCAGGCCGCCTTCAAAGCTTTCTTCGGCATTGCGGAAATATAATTTCTGCTGACCACTTTTTTCGTTGATTTCGAAATTGAAAGGAATTTCGAGCCCTTCTTTTACCTGGGCTACTGCGCGCCAGCTGCCCAATGCAACAAAAGCATGCTGTTTTTCTTTTCCGGTCTTTGCGGTGTTATGGTTTGCAAATACGGTTTCATCTTGTGCAAAGGTTATAGAGGTTGATATGGCCAAAACGGCTGTGAAAATGGATTTCAAATTCATGGGGATGTATTTTAATCGACTAAATTAGTCGACAAATATACGGCTCATATCTGGCAAGAAAAAATATTTGATAAAATAAATATAAAAACTATAGGATTACTAGATTTAATTATACCTTTGCCTCAGTTATTTTAAAATGCTTATCAAGAAAGGCGGAGGGAATGGCCCTGTGAAACCTTAGCAACCAGCTAAATTTTAGAAATGGTGCTAATTCCATCCCGGATGAATCCGGGCTAGTTAAGTCGGCAGTTTGCGTTATCCTTATTCATATGGAGCACTTCTGACTTTGGTAGAGGTGCTTTTTTTGTGCCAGGCTTTTTTAGGTTAACTTATTTATTAAAGATCATTTCCAGATGAAAAAAAGACAAGTACTAAAATCTATTTATTTAAACCAAACGGCGTATTTCCGAATGCGCATGCCCTGTTAAGATGCATTCATTTTAACGGGCTTCCAAGCTAACCAATCCTTTCCTGTTTCAACAAAACGCGGTTTATAGCCGTGGTGGAAAAGTATTGCCCAAATTATTATCCCTATTAACTAATTATTACACACAACATGTTCAAGAAAATTAAATCAATAGCCTTTATTTTGCTGCTCTTTACGGCGCAGCAGCTACTGGCGCAAAATGTGGTAGTTACCGGTACGGTAAAATCGGCTGATGGCGAAACACTGCCCGGCGTTTCTGTTTTGATCAAAGAAACCAAACAGACCACCATTACCGATGGCAAGGGCGCTTTTAGTATTAATGCACCCGAAAAAAATACCCTCGTGTTCTCATATATCGGTTTTAAAACACAAGAGATACAAATCAGTAAAAACGGACCAATTTCGGTAATCCTTCAATCGAGCGATAATGCCCTTGATGAAGTTGTGGTTACTGCTCTCGGCATTTCGAGGGAGAAAAAATCACTTGGTTATGCCGTTCAGGAATTGAAAGGCGATCGGGTGGCCGAAGCCAAAGAATCGAACCTGGTTAATGCGCTTGCGGGTAAAATTGCCGGTGTTCGGGTAACTAATAGTCAGGGAAGCATGGGTTCCTCGCGCGTGGTTATCAGGGGCGAAACTTCTATCGCAGGTAATAACCAGCCCTTATTTGTGGTAGATGGTATTCCGGTAGATAACTCGCAGTTAAACTCAGCCGGTGCCAGAGATTATGCCAATACCATTTCGGATATTAATCCGGAGGATATTGAATCGATGAGTGTATTAAAAGGGCCAAATGCAGCAGCTTTATACGGTTCCCGCGCTGCAGCAGGGGTAATCATCATCAAAACCAAAACCGGTAAATCGAAAAAAGGATTAGGTATTGCTGTGAACTCGAATGCTGTTTTAGAAACATTGCTTACCCTTCCGGTATATCAAAATGCTTTTGGTCAGGGTTCTGAAGGTAAGTTTAGCTATGTAGATGGTGCTGGTAAAGGTTTAAATGATGGGGTAGATGAGAGCTGGGGACCTAAACTGGATGGTCGTTTAATTCCGCAGTTTTTCTCGAAAGGTGTGGCCGTTCCTTTCGAGGCGCACCCTGATAATGTGCGCGATTTTTTCCAGACCGGTTATTCGTTAAACAACGGGGTATCTGTGGCTGATGCCGGCGAAAAATACGATTACAGAATTTCTTACAACAATTTAAAACAGGTGGGTATTGTACCTAACTCAGGGCAGGGTAAAAATTCGTTTGTGTTGAATACCAGCCTTAAAATCACCCCAGAATTAACTTTAACTGCTAATGCCAATTACAGCAAACTGAATTCTGATAACCTGCCGGGAACAGGTGGTTCGCGTTCTACTAGCACCATGTTGCAGTTTACCTGGTTTGGCCGTCAGGTTGATATTAACCAGCTTAAAAATTATCTGGATGAGAATGGAAAAACGTTTAACTGGAACAACAGCTATTACAGCAATCCATATTGGGTAGCTTATGAGAATACGGTATCGCAAAACCGGAACCGCATTATTGGTAGTTTAGCCCTGAATTATAAAATTATTGACGGACTGGATTTAAATTTCAGATCGGGAACAGATTATTATAACGACAGGCGTAAAGTGCGCATCGCCTACGGTACCAACGGAACGCCATTTGGCTCATATACCGAAAGTGCATTTACGGTTAACGAAAACAATACCGACGCAACTTTAAACTTTAACAAACAGCTGAATGATGATTTTAGCCTCGAGTTATTGGGTGGGGGGAATATCCGCAGGCAATATATCGAGCAAAACGATCAAAGTGCACCTAAACTGGCGATTGCCGGATTGTATACGCTCAAAAACTCGCGCGATCCTTTGGTATCATCCAATAACCTGTCGCGCTTAAAATCGTATAGTATATATGCATCGGGACAACTGGGTTTCAGAAATTACCTTTTTGCCAACATTACTGCCCGTAACGATTGGTCATCTACCTTGCCTGCGCAGAACAGATCGTATTTTTATCCTTCGTTTAACGGAAGTTTTGTAGCAACAGAAGCCTTTGATATTAAAAGTGAAGCCCTTAACTACCTAAAAGTACGTGGCGGTTGGTCTAAAGTAGGTAAAGATGCAGATCCTTACCGCTTAATTAATACGTATGTTTTCGGTGCGCCATTTTATGGAAATCCACAGCTTACAACGGGAGCTATCGATCTGAATCCTAACCTGAAACCCGAAACCACCACTTCTACCGAATTGGGTGTTGAGGCCGTATTCTTTAACAAAAGGTTGCGTTTCGATTTAAGTGCTTACAATACCAATAGTTACAACCAGATTTTGGCAGCCGATGTAAGTCAGAGTACTGGTTTCAGTTCTAAATTGCTTAACGCAGGAAAAATCAATAACAAAGGTATTGAAGCGCAATTGGGCATTACGCCGGTTAAAAAAGCCTTTACATGGGATGTTGATTTCAATTTTGCAGCAAACAGGAGCAGGGTAATTGAACTCGATGCCGAAAAATTGCTGACCAATTATGTAGTTGCTTCTAACTCGGCGCAAGTAATTGCAACCGTAGGCCAACCTTACGGTTCGTTATTTGGCACCGCGTTTTTAAGAGATGGCAACGGAAATATCATTGTAAATGCTACGGGTGCACCTGCCACTAACCCTACCAAGCAAGTACTGGGTAAATATACGCCAGATTGGATTGGTGGCGTGTATAATACCTTTACTTACAAGGGTATTAGTTTAGGCGTATTGGTTGATGCCAGTATTGGAGGTTCTATTTATAACGGTACTTATGCCACAGGTACCTATACCGGTGTTTTAGCTTCTACTTTGCCGGGTAGGGCAGCCGAATATGGCGGCATTTCATATTATTATCCGGGCAACGATAAAACAAAAGGAACCGTGCGCTTAAACGGAGCTGCTCCGGCAGGCGAAACCGTGTACGATGACGGGATTATTTTTGATGGCGTAACGGCCGATGGCAAACGTAACGACAAGATATTACCAGCCCAGCAGTATTACAAATCATTCAGAAATATCGATGAAGCCAATATTTTCAGTGCTTCTTATGTTAAGCTCCGCGAAGTGAAACTCAGCTATAACCTGCCTGCCAAATGGTTGCGTCCGCTAAGTTTACAGGGCGTATCGGTATCGCTGGTTGGCCGTAACCTGTGGATTATTCACCGCAATACCGTTGATATTGATCCCGAAGTGGCTTTTAATACCGGGAATGGTCAGGGATTGGAAAGCCTTTCTAACCCAAGTACCCGCAGTTATGGTATTAACCTGAATGTTAAATTTTAATTATGCCCATCATGAAAAATAATAAACTCTATATACTGGCCTTTTTGGTCCTTGCATTTTCATCCTGCAAAAAGGAGCTCGATGAGATCAATATTAACCCGAATGCACCTGAGGTTGCGCAACCTGATTATTTACTTACCGGAACTACCAAAACCACGGTTGATACCTATTGGGGCGTAACCAACAACATGAATTCGAGCTTACTTTTTGCCCAGCAGTGGGCTAAAGTGCAGTACACCGAAGAAGATCGATTTATCTTCTCTAACAGCAGCTTTACTGCGCTGTGGTCTACCGGTTATGCGCAAAGTATTGCAGGTTTTAATAAAATTATCGAGCAGGGGGATGCTCAAGGCAATCCGAACTATAAAGGTGTAGGTTTGGTGTTGCGTTCGTGGGTGTTTTTATTGCTTACCGATGCTTATGGCGATATACCCTATTCGCAGGCCGGAAAAATTAAACAATTCGTTACACCGGTTTACGATAAACAAAAAGATGTGTATTATGGCATTTTAAGCGATTTGAAAGCTGCGCAGGCAGCACTTGATCCTGCTTCAAAAGCCATTGCCGGCGATGTAATATATGGTAATAACATCGCATCGTGGAAGAAATTTACCAATGCACTACGATTACGCATTGCCTTACGTATTGCGGATAAGGATGCAACCAAAGCGAAACAGGTTATTGATGAATTACAGGCAGAAGGAGGAGCTTACATTAGCAGTAATGCAGAAAATGCGCAATTAAAGTACGATGTCTCGCCTCAGCAAAATCCCGTTGCAGCGTCGTTCGAAACGCGGAACGATTACCGGATCAGCAAAACCATAGTAGACAAACTTTTTGCCCTAAACGATCCGAGATTACCAGTTTATGCCAGCAAAACGGAAAATACTACGCCGCAAACTTATGTTGGTATTCCCAATGGGTCTACCAACTCAGAGGCAAGTGCTATAGGTTTGGCCAATTCATCAAAACCAGGCACTTATTTTCTCGATGCCAAAGCACCTGCAGTAATTTTTAGTTATGCCGAATTACTTTTCGATCGCGCTGAAGCTGCTGCGCGTGGTTTTACAACCGAAAATGCCGAAGATTTATATAAACAAGCCATCCGGGCATCATTTGCGCAATACAACCTCAGCGGAACAGCAGTTGATACTTATATCAATCAAGCCACAGTACAATATGACGCTGCGAACTTTAAAAAATCTATCGGCGAGCAAAAATGGATTGCCTTATTTGGTCAGGGGTTGGAAGCCTGGGCAGAGCAACGCAGGTTGGATTATCCACAGTTAACCGCTTCTGTAAATACCGTGTTAAGTGGTAAAATCCCGGTACGTTTTATTTATCCCGGCACTGAGCAATCGCTAAACGGCCAAAATTATAAAAATGCGGTAAGCAGTCAGGGTGCCGATTTATTAACCACCAAACTGTGGTTTGATGCTTTTTAATGCTGTGGTACCATGCCATTAAGTTAAAAACGATTAACCACGGATGCACACAGATGAACATGGATTATATCTGTGTGCATCCTTTTTATCTGTGGTTTAAAGTGCTGTCAGATGTTACCATCTGATACTTATCAAAAAAAAGTCCCGGTTTTTAATCGGGACTTTTTGTTTTTTTAACGATCAAAGAAAAAGGTAAACCTGTTCAGGTTCCTTTCTTTTTACCGGTATTCATCTGGCCAAATCTTCGGCTGCATTGCTAAGCCTCGATTTCAGATCCTGAGTGTAATCTTTTGCTTTATCTGCCCATTGAGGGGCTTTGTTCATTAAATCGTCTACTATCGATTGGCCCGTAATAGGGTCTTTCTTGGTAATATATTTCACGCCTGCATAAACCGCGGCACCAATAATTGCTGTTTTTAAAATTCCCATGTCGTTTTTCTTTTGTTTTTTAGTTAAACATTTTGTGGTAGTTAAAAGTTTTAGACAGCTTAACCTTCCTGTTGTTACACCAGCGGTTCCCATCTTTAAGTTAAAACGAAAAAAGTTACGGTTTATTGAATTGCGTTATTCTTGTCTTCCTTTGAAGGAGGCAGGGGGATGAATAGAGTGGTATTGATATTATGGTGTAACAGGAGAGATGCTGAAACACCCGTCCGACCAGCCAGGCGGAAGTTCAGCATGACGGCGGGGGATGCCGGGATAATCTTGTCCCCCTTCGAAGGGGGCAGGGGGATGAACTGAGTGGCATTGAGATTATGGTACAACAGGAGAGATGTTGAAACAAGTTCAGCATGACGGCGGGGATGCCGGGTTAATCTCGTCCCCCTTTGAAGGGGGCAGGGGGATGAATAGAGTGGTATTGATATTATGGTGTAACAGGAGAGATGCTGAAACAAGTTCAGCATGACGGCAGGGGGATGCCGGGTTAATCTTGTCCCCCTTCGAAGGGGGTAGGGGGATGAATTTGATAGCCTCCAAATGTACTTGTCCATTTCAATCCCTCCATTTCCTATTTCAAGTTTGATTACGTCCGGTTAACCCGTTTTCTGCTCTTCCAGGGGCGTTTTTTGAAATAATTTTGAGCAACAAAAAACACAATATTATGAAAACAACAAAAATTTTATGGTTAGCAAATTTCTTCCTCGTTATTACCCTTTCCATTACGGCTTTCGCAGCTATGTATAAAGCTCCATTAAAAAATACCCCTGTTAGCAAGCCCGGAAAAGGCTTTGCCGTGGTCGAATTATTTACTTCAGAAGGTTGCTCGAGCTGCCCGCCTGCCGATGAACTGATGGCTAAACTGGAAAAAGAATCGGCCGGAAAAGATTTGTTTGTACTTGCTTATCATGTCGATTATTTCGACCGCTTAGGCTGGAAAGACACCTTTGGTAATCCCGAATATGCTAAAAGACAGGCAAAATATGGCCAGTGGTTGGGCTTGCCACAAATTTATACACCGCAGGTTATTGTTAATGGTGCAAACGAATTTATTGGCTCGGAAGAAGGCAGTATCCGCAATGCCATTTCAACCCAGTTGGGTACACAATCAACGGCAGAAGTTAAGCTTCAATGGCACCAAACCGGGCAGAATTTTAAAGTGCATTATCAAACATCTGGCGCAACAAAAGGCAGTAACCTGTTAATCGCAGTAGTGCAAAAAGCGGCCAGTATCCGGGTAGCACGAGGCGAAAACGAAGGCAGAACCCTCTCGCACGTGCAGATTGTACGCCAGTTACAAACTCAAAAGCTTAGTGCCGATGGAACTGGAGCAGTTTCCCTTTCATTACCAAAAGGCTACAATGAAAAAGACTGGGAAATTATTGGTTTGCTCCAAAATCAAAACAGCGGACAACTTGTGGCTGCTACAAAAGCGACCAGGTTTGAACAAAATGCTGATAACACCTTACATCACTAATAATTACCATTATGGAAAATACACCACAAAAAAGGCACAGCAAATTTATGCTGACACTCGCTTCAATGCTCTCCATGTTATTTCTGCTTACTCCACCATTCGAAAGAAATGTACAACAGTGCGAAATGGTGCTGGAAATATCCAGGAAAAAGAAAAATGGCCTCCTGTTGGATGGAGAAAAGTAAACCCAAAAAACTCAAGCCTATAAATGTCCGGCTCAGCAGTTAATCTGTCCAGGTCGCCGGATTAAGGTCGTTTAATCACTCATCAGACAATAATTTTGAATAACAAATTTAAAAAACACAATAAAATGGAAAATAATCAAAACGGAAACCCAACTGTGGCTTCAAACAAAAAAGTACTCTATACAGGCAAAACACACACTACTGGTGGCAGAGATGGCAACGCAAAAAGTAATGATGGGAAATTAGAAATCGCACTTTCTTCGCCAGGTTCGAACGGTAAAGGCACCAACCCCGAACAGCTGTTTGCGGCAGGCTGGTCGGCATGTTTTATCGGTGCAATTGGTTTGGCTGCGGCAAAACACAAAATTACACTTCCTGCCGGTTTAGCAGTTGATGCAGAGGTTGATCTTTGCGTAACTGATGGTGCTTACAGTTTGCAAGCCAGGTTAAATGTGAGCTTACCTGGTTTATCGACAGAGGAAGCCAGATTGTTAACCGATACTGCACATCAAACCTGTCCGTACTCAAAAGCCACTAAAGGCAATATCCCGGTCGAAATTAACTTAGTATAACATTTTAACCGCGGAGGGAGACGTTTAAATCTGCCTCCGCTTTTTTATCAGAAGATGATCAATTTAACTTTAAACCCCGATGTTACCTTATGCTGCATGGCGGCATTATCGGTTGTAATGTTCGATATCTGCAACAGGCAAAGGAGCCTCCCGTTGCCCATAATTGCCAATGAAACCAGCGAACAAAAGGAAGTTCGGGAGGAAATCAGGCATATTCTGGAGCAGCAGTTTTCTAAATAATTACCTGTTCTCCAGCCAGTTTAAAAAAGCAGTAGTTTTTTCTTTTCCAATCAGCAATTTTTCGGGTGAGGGAATGACCAGTTTAACAAATAGTTTACGATCGAAATAGTGCTCTACTTCTTTAATGGCACTAAAATTAACAATGTACTGGCGGTTGAGTCTGAAAAACTGCAAAGCCGAAAGCTGCCCTTGTATGGTATCCATCGATTGGTTCAGGGTATATTCTTCCTCTTTCAACGTCATAATGGTAGGCGATTCGTTGCGGATGTAAAAAAACGCAATCTGCTCAGTGGGTACTGTAGTGTACTTATTGTGTTTAAATACCAGAAAACTCTTTTTGCTCTCATTTGGGCCAATCCTTTTCAGTAGTTCATCCATATCGGGTAACTGGTTTTGCTGAAAGAAATTCTGAAACTGATCTACCTTTTCAAAGGCCTTCTCCAAATCCTCCTGCGAAAAAGGTTTCAGCAGGTAATCAATACCATTCGCTTTAATGGCATCCATGGCATACTCGCCATAAGCGGTACAAAAAATTACCGGACAACTGATTTTTACCGATTGAAAAATTTCAAACGAAAGGCCGTCTGATAGCTGGATATCCATAAATATCAGGTCGGGATGCTCATTTTCAGTGAAATAGTGTATGGCATCGTCAATACTTTGCAGGTTGGCCACTACCTGTGCTTTCGGACGTATTTTATTAATGAGGCTGGCTAAAGACTTCGCGGCCTTCAACTCGTCTTCAATGATGATAATCTTCATGTATAAGGGGAAGTTTTATACTAAAATGGGTGTCTGTTTTGGTAATAATAATCTCTTTGTTAAGTAAATGGCTGTAACGCTGATTAATGTTTTCGAGGCCAATTCCGGTTGATGCCTCAGGCGTGCGTTTGGGCTGGATTTTATTCTCTACCACAATAAAATCATCTTCAACATATAACTTAATGTGCAGGGGTTTGTATAGCGAAACCACGTTGTGTTTAATGCAGTTTTCGATCAAAAGCTGCAGGGTAAAAGGTGGAATGAGCGACTGCTGGTAGCTTTTATCAATATCAATGCTCAACTCGATACCTGCTTCGAAACGCGCTTTCAGTAAAAACAGGTAAGCGGCTAAAATATCGAGTTCTTCTGAAAGTTTTATGAGGTCATGTTTGCGGCTTTCGAGGGTAAAGCGGTAAAAATCAGAAAGTTTCAATATGAATTCTACGCTGTGCTTATCGCTGCTTTCAACCATGTATTTCAGCGTATTGAGGCTGTTGAACAGAAAATGCGGATTAACCTGTTGTTTAAGCAGCTCATACTGGGCACCCAGGTTATCGGCTTTGGTACGCTCGAGTTCGATCCCCACCTGCTGGTTTTGGTAATTTTGATAAAGCAGGTTCAGGAACATGTAAAAAGTGATGTTTACCAGAATTCCCCTTACTTCAAACATGAGCATTACCGGACCAAAATGAATGGAGCTGAGTAAATATTGCTGCAGGCATGACAGTAAAAACATTAACAATATCCCGAAGAAAAGTCCTTTAATGAGCCGCATCATTGAAAAACCGCTGGCTACGTCGCGCGAGGTGTAAGCTGGCAAGGTGAATACGTTGTAATACCAGATGAGTACGGCAAAAAGAAAGGTTACGGTTGCATCGGCAATGGCTTCGTAAACATTAAAGCGATGTTCGGCAATTTTGGGGATGGAGGTTAATACCCCCAGAAAAAAAGAACTCAGCCATATTACTTTATGTGGGATCTTAAATGTTTTCTTTTTCATGCGTTTCAAATATACTATAAAGTTTATCGTCTCGCTGAACTTATTGTGCATTGTCAGCTGTTACCATATGACAGATCCTTAGATTCCAATGGGATAAACTAAAAGTTGAAATTTAAATTCGTGTGCTGTCAGATGTTACCATCTGACAGATCTTTCGAGGAGATAAACTAAAAGTTAATATTTAGTAATGCCAGATGGTAACATCTGGCACCACGGCAAGGGGAATAGAATTAAAATTTATAGATAATCACCATTAAATTTTTATATTTCGAGCAAAATTACCCTAACTAAAACGATTACCAATCTCAAAACGCTGCATGAATAAGGAAAAACTGTTCAACGAAATCAAAGATTTAAGTATCATCAATGCTTTTTCGAAATACGAACAGTTGGTGCAGGGAATTATCAACAGTTTAAACCATAAATACATTGCCAAAGGCGATATTCTACCATCGGTTAACGAATTGATGCGCGAAACAGGCTATGCCAAAGAAACGATTGGGAAAGCCTACAAAGAGTTGATTAGCAGGGGGATTGTAGAGTCGAAAAACCGGAGAGGGTATTTTGTAGCGACCGACGATACCGAACAGCACCTGAAAGTATGCCTGTTGATTTATGCCTTCGATACCTTCCAGGAAACCTTTTATCAGAATTTCCGCAATCACCTAGGCGAAAACATCCAGGTTGATGTATACTTCCACCACAATAATTTCAATGTTTTCGAATCGATCATCAACAGTAATAAGGGCCAGTATGGTTTGTACGTAATTGCCCCGATTGAAAGTAACGAGGCCAAAGAAGTGCTGGAGCAATTGCCTAAAGAAAAGTTGCTGATTGTAGATCGTTACGTGGAGTTAAAAGGGGAGTATTCTTACATTGTACAGGAATTTGAAAACGCATCGTACAATGCTTTTTTAGAACTGGCACCGCGTATTAAGGAATTTGCTGAATTTGTTTTCTTTTTTAAACCTTCATCAGCCGAACCTAACGAGGTGCTGATCTCATTTAAGCGTTTTGTTAAGGAATTTAACATTAATGGGGTAATTAAAAACCATTACGAATCGGGAAGCATTGAGCCGGATAAGGTTTATTTTACCATCCACAATCTCGAACTGTGGGAAATGCTGAAAGATACCAAAGTAAAAGGCCTTAAAGTGGGCAAAGATTTGGGTATTCTTTCGCATAACGACGATAACGTGAAAGAGATTATTTTCGACGGAATTACCACGTTTTCAATCGACTTTGCCGAAATGGGACGTTTGGCTGCCGAATTTGTATTGAGCTTAAACCCGGTTAAGCATGTGATGGAGAATAAACTGATCCGAAGGAACTCACTTTAGCAGCAAAGGCGTGGGAACGACAGCAATTATCAGCTTCATTTTGTTTACGGTTCTGGCCGCAACAATTTCTTACTTTAAAACCCGCCATAGTCAACGCTCAACTGTTACCGGTTTTTTCTTTGCTAACAGGAGCAATGGTTTTATAATCATCGGGGCATCGCTGTTTTTCAGTAATATCAGCGCCAACCAGTTTATCGGCGAAAATGAATCGGTGTACATCAATAACATGTCGGTTATTGGCTGGGGCATTTCGTCTATCCTGGCCATGATTATCGTATCAGAATTTTTTATCCCCATATATTTTAAAACGGGTATTCGAACCATTCCTGATTTTTTAGAAAAGCGCTACGATCCGCAAACCAAAACACTGGTTTCGGTTATTTTTCTGTTTAGCTACATCATTAACCTCTTACCATCGGTGTTATATGGTGGGGCAGTGGCTTTCAGCAACCTGATCGATCTTTCTGGCCTGCACCTTTCTTATTGGGAAAGTATCTGGGTATTTGTATGGATTATGGGGCTAATTGGTTCCGTTTATACCATTCTGGGCGGATTTAAGGCCATCACCATTTCTGATACGGTGTTAAGCGCAGGCATGCTTATCTTAATTGTGGCACTGCCTTACTATGGTTTACGCTACCTTGGTCACGGCGATTTCTTCGGCGGACTTTCTACCGTACTCTCCACTAAAAAAGAACACCTCAATGCCATTGGGAACAGTAAGGATGCGGTGCCTTTTTCTACTTTGTTTACGGGGATGCTCATTATCAACCTGTACTATTGGGGAATGGAGCAATACATAATTCAGCAGGTACTGGCCGCCAGAAGTTTAGCTGATGGACAAAAAGGGATTGCTTTAACCTGTTTTGCCAAATTGCTTTGTCCTTTAATGATCAATATACCAGGCTTAATTGCTGTGCATTTGTACCCGGTTTTAACCAATACCAATCAGGTTTTTCCCTTGCTTATTAAAGATGTATTGCCGCCACTTTTAATGGGGCTCTCTGCCTGCGTGCTTTTTGGTGCAGCCATTACCACTTATAATGCCGGTTTAAACAGCTCGAGCACATTGTTCCTCCTTAATTTGTATAAGCCTTACATGGAGAAAAAGGGCAAACTATTATCTGATAAAAGCTTGTTGCGCACCGGCAGATTGTTTCAGATTTCAGTGTCGTTGTTTGCCATGGCATTTGCACCCTTTATTATTTTTTCCAGAAATGGTTTTTACGAGTACCTGCAAAAAATCAGTGCCATTTTTAGTTTGCCCATTTTTACCATCATTTTTATTGGCTTTATTACCAAAAAGATGCCGCCAATTGCCGCTAAAATCGGAATGCTGTTCTTTATTACCTGTTATGTACTGAGTGAATGGGTATTTTCTATTCAACTGCATTATCTCCACACGCTGGCCATCATTTTTATCATCACCATTTTACTAATGCTGGCTATTTCCAGATTGTATCCTAACCAAAATTCTTATACCCTGGTGCTCGATAACCAGATCGAGATCATTCCCTGGCGCAGCAGGCACTACTACCATGTGGTTTTAATTGCGCTGATGGCTTTGGTGTTTTTTATATTCTCTTCTTACATGCTGGCTTAAGGGATACCAGTTTTCAGTTAACAGTTGGCAGTTTTTAGTTATCAGTTGGCAATAACCAATGTTCAATAATCAATTATCAGACGGGATTTTTGCAGGTGGTAAGATTTGGGAAGCGGGTTAGACTAATGAACAAATGAACTGTTGAACTAATGACCAATATCCAATAATCAATTATTAGACTTGATTTGTGCAGGTGGTAAGATTTAGGAAGCGGGTTAGACTAATGAACAAATGAACTGTTGAACTAATAACCAATATCCAATTATCAATTATCAGACGTGATTTGTGCAGGTGGTAAGATTTAGGAAGCGGGTTAGACTAATGAACAAATGAACTGTTGAACTAATGACCAACATCCAATTATCAGACGGGATTTTTGCAGGCGGAAAGATTTAGGCTGAGGGTGGAACTATTGAACTAATGGCCAGTGAACCATTGAACGAATCAGCTTCGAAAATTTGGAATATCAAATATTTTGTTTATCATTGTAAACGGAATAAATAGGATAGTATAGGATAGGGTAGTTGGTTGTTTGTATTCCAGCATGGATAAGCACAAGCGCTTTGAAATGATAAGCAACCGCTCAATCTCCTACAATGCTTTGCTTAACCCTTGATTTTCCGCTAACCAAACCAAATCAAAATATATGAGAAAATTTACAATTTACTTCAAAACGGAGCAACAACTCCCAGTATTCGCCAAAATTCAAATGCCGCCAGAGGCAAGTGGCCATTAAAGACTTATTCCTTATCTACCTTTTTTGATCTTATTTAATTTACTCATTAAAAGCTAATTGGCAAATGAAGCAATTGTTTTTGTGCGGGTACTTTCAGGTACCTGGCAGATTAAAAAACGCATTGTTATTGACGGGCTCAATCTTTGTGTTTTTTCTGGTTTTTATGCCTGTAAAGAGTTTTTCGCAGGCAGCAAAGAAAACCATTACAGGTAAAGTTACCGATACGCTCGGGGTTGGACTTCCGGGAGTTACCGTAGCGGTAGTTAATAAAGTAAACGTGGGTACACAAACCGATAACAACGGTAAATATGTACTCGATGTCGCTCCGGGCGAGCAGTTGCGCTTTTCTTATGTGGGCTATCGCGAGCATCGTGTAATTGTGGGCGCAGCTAACGTGATTAACGTTAAACTAGCAGAAGAAAATTTGCTTTCAGAAGAAGTGGTGATTACTGCCCTCGGTCAGAAGCAACGCAAAGAAGCGCTGGTAGGATCGGTAACCACAGTGAAAGTAGGCAATCTTAAAATTCCCTCAAGTAATTTAACCAATGCACTTTCCGGTCAGATAGCGGGTGTAATTGGCTACCAGCGCAGCGGACAACCAGGACAGGATAACTCGCAGTTTTTTATCCGCGGGGTTACAACTTTCGGATATAAAAGAGATCCATTGATTTTGATTGATAATGTGGAGCTAACCAGTTCAGATCTGGCCCGCCTTCAGGTTGATGATATCGAGAGTTTTTCGATATTGAAAGATGCCAGTGCCACAGCGTTATATGGAGCAAGAGGTGCAAACGGTGTAATTTTGGTGGCTACCAAATCAGGTAAAGAGGGCAAAGCCAAAATCAGTTTCAGGTTAGAGCAATCGGCTTCTCAATCGGTACAAAATTTAGAACTGGCCGATCCGATTACTTACATGAGGCTTTTTAACGAAGCATCTATTGGTCGGGGCATGGATCCCATGTTTACACCGAACCAGATTATTAACACACAGGCCACGGTAAATAAAAGTCCGGGGTACAACGAATATGTTTACCCCGCGGTAGACTGGCTGGATATGCTCTTTAAAAAACGTACCAGTACACAACGGGCCAATTTAGGTATCAGTGGTGGTGGCGGTGTTGCCCGTTATTACATTGCAGGTTCGTATAATTTAGATAATGGTGTGCTGAAAGAAGATTCGCGCAATAACAACGATAATAACATCAAATTCCGTAATTATCAGTTGCGTTCTAATATCAATATCGATTTAAGTAAAACAACCGAAATGGTGGTGCGCTTATCGGGTAATTTTAGCGAGTATAACGGTCCTTTAGCTACTGATGGTGGTTTTTCTACTGATTTATATAACATAGCTGTGCATACCAGCCCGGTTTCTTTTCCGGCATTTTACCCTGCCGATGCGGCCAACCAAAATGCGCAACACATTTTATTTGGTAACAGGGGTGGATCGGGACAAAACAGTATTTTAGACAATAACCCTTATGCAGCCATGTTGCGCGGGCATAAAAATTCGTCCGAATCGCGTATGTCGGCTCAGTTTGAGCTTAATCAGAAACTCGATTTCTTTACCGAAGGGCTTTCTTTTAAAACCATTTTCAGTACCAACCGCTATTCTTATTTCGATTCGCAGCGTGCTTATTCTCCATTTTATTATAACATCGGTTCGTATGATAAACAGAGCAATACTTATGTGTTAAGCTGGCTCAACTCATCTGTAACGAGTGGTGCGCCTAATATTGCGCAGGAATATTTGTCATATTATCCGGGAGGTACCAATATCAATACCTTTTTATATGCGCAGGCATCTTTAAATTACGATAAAGCCTTTGGTAATCATAATGTTAGCGGTACTTTAATTGGTACAGCACAGCAATCTGTTTACAGCAATGCCAGTTCATTGCAAAACTCGCTTCCTTACCGCAATTTAGGTTTGGCTGGTCGCTTAACCTATTCCTATAAAAGCCGCTATTTTATCGAATCTAACTTTGGTTATAACGGATCTGAAAGATTTTCGGAGAATCATCGTTTCGGATTTTTTCCAACCATTGGTGCCGGCTGGGTACTTTCTAACGAGAAATTCTGGACAGGAGGACTGGCCAATTTGGTTAACCGCTTAAAATTAAGAGCCAGTTACGGTATAGTAGGTAACGATGCCATTGGTGCACAGCGTTTCTTCTACATTTCGGATGTTAACTTAAACGGTGGTGGAAATTATGCCCAATTCGGGTTTAATGGCGCTGCGAACCGGAATGGTGTATTTATTAATAATTACGAGAACAAAGATGTAACCTGGGAAACTTCGAGGCAGACCAATGTGGCGCTAGAAGCTACACTTTTCAAAGATCTGAATCTGATTGCTGAATTTTACAACAATTACCGTTACAACATTTATATGCCACGTACCAATTTGCCTACTACATTAGGCCTGGAATCGGGTATAGGTGCAAACGTGGGCGAGGCACGCTCTCGGGGAATGGATTTATCGCTCGATTATAAATTCAGGGTGAACGATTTTTCTTTCGCCTTACGTTCTAATTTAACTTTTGCTAAAAATAAATACCTTAATTACGAAGAACCACAATGGGCAGAGGCTTACCGCTACACTACCGGACAGGCCATTAACCGCAATTTCGGTTACATTGCGGAACGTCTTTTTGTAGACGATAAGGAGGTGCAGAATTCGCCAACGCAGATTTTCTCGCCTAATGGTAAAGCACCAAGAGCAGGCGACATTAAATACCGCGATTTAAATAATGATGGCAGGATAGATGAGGCTGATAAAGCTTACATCGGTTTCCCACAATCGCCGGAAGTGGTGTATGGCTTTGGTTTTAGTTCCTCTTATAAAGGTTTTGATTTGTCGGCCTTTTTTACCGGGCAAGACCGCATGACTTTCTTTATCGATCCGACCAAAGTGAGTCCGTTTGTGCCCAGTAACCAGCAATACATATTAGGTAATACCCAATTACTTAAAGATTTTGCCGATAACCATTGGTCGCCGGAAAACCAGAATTTGTATGCGCTTTACCCTAGGTTGGCTGTAAATGCTGCAGATTTGGAAAACAATGCACAAACCAGCACCTGGTGGATGAGAAACGGTCGTTTGTTACGCCTTAAATCAGTAGAGTTGGGCTATACACTTCCACAGCGTATATCGGGCAAAATGAAGTTAAATTCCTGCCGCATTTATTTCAATGGCTTAAACCTGCTTACCTGGAGCCCTTTCAAATTATGGGATGCCGAGCAGGGTGGAAACGGTTTTGCCTATCCAATACAAAAGGTATTCAATGTTGGTCTTAACGTAACCTTATAATGAAAACGATAAAAACTTATTTCAAATACAGCTGCATCCTTTTAATGCTTTGCACTTTTGCATCCTGTAAAAAATACCTCGATGTAACTCCCGATGATATTGGCACATTAGATTATGCCTTCAGGAACCGCAACGAGGCCGAAAACTACCTGTATTCTTGCTACGCTTATTTGCAGCGCATGAACGATATGGCCACTAATCCTGGTTTTACCACTTCATCAGAGTTGATTTATTCAAATTCGCTCGATAACTTTCAGGGTTTTAATCCTACAGGGTTTAACCTCTTGAGGGGAACACAAACGGCGGCCAGACCGGGTTTAAATACCTGGGATGGGCAGGAGGGTAGTTACAGTCTTTGGCGCTCGATCAGGATTTGTAACATTATGCTCGAAAACATCGATAAACCAATCGATTTGGGAGCTGCAGAAAAGAAACGCTGGATTGCGGAAACCAAATTTTTAAAAGCTTATTACCATTACGTTTTATTTAAAATGTACGGGCCAATTCCCTTGGTTAAAACCAATCTGGCCATTAACAGCTCAACCGACGAAGTGCGTGTAAAAAGAGTACCGGTTGATGAAACAGTTGATTACATTGTATCACTTTTAGATGAAGCAGCGGCAGATTTGCCGGCGGTAATCAGCAACCAGGCTACAGAATTGGGTCGTATTACCAGCGTAATTGCGCTTTCGGTTAAAGCCGATGTTTTGACCACAGCTGCAAGTCCCTTGTTTAATGGTAATCCCGATTATGCAGGTTTTAAAGATAAAGATGGTGTGAGCCTTTTCCCGGCAGCTTATGATGCGCAGAAATGGAAAAAAGCTGCCGACGCTGCTAAAATTGCCATTACTGCTGCCGAAGCTCAAGGCATAAAACTATATACTTTCAGTGCACCATCAACAGTGGGTAAATTATCCGATTCGCTTAAAATAGAACTGGATGTACAGAATGCAGTAGCCGAAAGGTGGGAACTTAACTCAGAAATTATCTGGGCTTCCAATCCTGAGTTTAATTACCAGGGTTTTGCAACGCCAAGGTTAACCGCGAAATCGGCAGTGAACATTTTTTCAAACCCTTCTACTTTTGCTGCTCCGATTAGCACGCAGGAACTTTTTTATACTGTAAACGGTGTGCCCATTACAGAAGATAAAACCTGGGATTATGCAGGGCGCAACACCATTAAAGCGGGAGATAATGCCAGCCGTTACTACATTCAGCAGGGTTACGAAACCATTAAAGGGCATTTTGCCCGCGAAAGCCGTTTCTATGCCGATATGGCTTTCGATGGAGGAATCTGGTTTGGTAACGGCCGTAACTTTCAGGATAGCCCAAGTGCACCGTTATATTATGTTTCTGCCAGGGGTAGTGGTTTTGCAGCTCCAAGCGATAACATCAGGCTGAACATAACCGGTTATTGGCCTAAAAAACTGGTAAGCTATGCTTCTGTTTACGATGATGGTTTTCAATCTTCGCCATTCCGTATGCCTTTAATCCGGTTAGCTGGTTTATACCTTTTATATGCCGAAGCCTTAAACGAAGTGAACGGACCAACTGCCGAAGTGTTTACGTATATCGATAAAGTACGTCAAAGAGCAGGTTTACAAGGGGTACAATCCTCGTGGACAAACTTTTCGAAAAACCCAAATAAATATAGTACCAAAGATGGGGTGAGACAGATTATTCACCAGGAAAGAAGAATTGAGTTGTGTTTTGAAGGCCAGAGCGGTTGGGATTTAAGAAGATGGAAAGAACTGCAGGCAGTGTTAAGCAACCCAATTCAGGGCTGGAGCATCAACAATGCTGATGCAATAAACTATTACCGGCCAACAACACAGTTTATTCCGGTTTTTGGTTTGAAAGATTACTTGTGGCCGATCAGAAGCTCAAATCTGGTGGTGAATCCAAACCTTGTTCAAAATCCTTATTGGTAGTTTAAATTAAACAACATGAAAAATATTAAACATATTTATCTGGTACTTACTGTAGCTGTTCTGGCAAGCCTCTCGGCCTGTAAAAAGATGGAAAGTTACAACGATCCAGCTTCTTCAGATATGACCAAGCCCGGAGTAGTAACCAACATTAAAGTAGATAATTTTAATGGCGGGGCTTACATTACCTATTCTTTGCCAAATTCTAAAAATCTATTATATGTGCTGGCGCAGTACAAAATAAATGGTGTAACCACCCGCGAAACCAAATCGAGTTATTATTCTGATTCGATTATGGTTGATGGTTTTGCTAAAAAACAAGGTTACGATGTTACCCTGTATGCAGTAAGCAGGGCAGAGGTAAAATCAGACCCGGTTGTGGTAAAGGTTAATCCCGATACGCCACCGTATTTATTGGCCAAACCAAGTATTAATGCCGAACCAGATTTTGGTGGATTTAAAGTTACCGGTACCAACCCGGCAAAAAGTAATCTGGGCGTTATTCTGCTCTCGGTAAACGACAATAACAGTTCAGATGTGATCGATCAGCACTATGGCAATTCAGATCTAATCAGTTATTCGGTAAGGGGATATGCACCAGTGGCCAAAAAAATTGGTTATTATGTTACCGATAATTTTGGAAACATCTCCGATACCACTTACAAAACCATTACCCCGTTTTTCGAAACCTTGCTTGATAGGGGGAAATTCTTTCAATACAGGTTACCATCAGACGGTGTGATTGCCTATGGATGGGATTTACCTTACCTCTGGGATGGAAAAACCGATGGTAACTCTAACGGCTGGCACACCGCGCCAGGTGGTGCAATGCCTGCCATTGCTACTTTTGGTTTAGGGGTAAGTGCAAAATTAAGCCGCTTCATTTTATGGGAGAGACCCGATGGAGGCGATAAATTTGCTTTTGGCCATGGCAATCCAAAGGTGTTCTCGGTCTGGGGTTCTGATGTAGCCGCTCCACGTGATGCACAATTGCCTTTATCGGCACCTGAAGGTACTGTAATTGGTGACTGGATTAACATGGGCAATTACAATTATCCTAATCCGCCATCTGGCGCTACTCCGGTAGCCCATACCACCGCCGATAATGATTTTGTAAAAGCTGGTGTAAGTTTCAATTTCCCGCTAACCAACCCTAAAGTGCGCTATATCCGCTTATCGGTAAGCACAACCTGGTCTAGCGGTACCTTTGCACACGCCATGGAAATGGCCTTTTACGGCGATCCGAGATAGTTATTGATTAACAACAGATGATAAATTTTCAGATATGAAAAGTATATATAAAATAAGCGCTTTGTTACTGCTGCTGGTAACCGTAATCATCAGCTGTACCAAAGATGATCTTGCTTTTAAAGAATTTTTAAAGGACGGAGAAATGATCTATCCCGGTCGTGTGGCCAACATTATTACCAAACCGGGCAACCTGAGGACAGCACTCTGGTGGAACCCCAGTCCCGATCCAAGCGTAAGTAAATATGTGGTGTACTGGAACAACAATGGCGATTCGGTGGTGGTGAATTCAACTACACATAACCCGCTCGATACCGTTAAAGTAACCATTCCGAACTTGAAAGAATATACCTATACCTTTACGGTTTATTCTTATGATGCACAAGGACACAGATCTATCCCCATTGAGGCCAGAAATGTACGGGTATTTGGTCCGCTTTACCAATCGGGATTGTTAAACCGGCCTTACAATGCTACCAACCCCTATGTGGTAAACAGCAATGGTTCCGTTCAGCTTAATTTTAATACACCCGATACCATTAATGTAAATACCATTGTACGGTACACCAATACTACCGGAGCTACGGTTGATAAAACGTTATTGCCAAAAGATACGGCCATTACACTAACTGACTATAAAGCCGGAACGGATATCCTTTACAAATCAGCTTACATTCCGGGTAAGGGCTCGCTGGATGTATTTACAGTTGCTGATTTCTCAACTTTCCCGAAAATTTTTACTTATGTGCTATGCGATAGGTCGTTGTTTAGCGAAGTACGTTTAACAGGCGATGCACAGACTTACGAATCGGGAACCAGCATCAGTAAGTTGTGGGATGGCAGCGTAGGACCGCAGGGTTACCCCAATATTTTCCATAGTGCGGGTAACAGTGGCATGCCTCATGTAATTACGTTTGATTTGGGTAAGGTTTATACCAACTTATCGCGCATAGAAGAAACCGGTCGCGATTGCTGCAACAATCCAGATCGTTTTGAAGTATGGGGAACAGCCGATTTAACCAATGCAACTACCACCTTATCAGCCAGTAACAGTGGCTGGCCAGCTGAGGCAACGAGCAAAGGTTGGACGTTGTTAAAAGATATTACCAGAACAGATGACGGTAAGAATGCTTTTACATCCGAACTGGATAATGGAGGCAAACCGATTCGTTATATTCGCATCAGGATTAAGCATGTAACTACCGGCGATGGTAATTATAGCAATATGAGCGAAATCAGGTTCTGGAACAAGCAGTAAACTTTTTAAAGCACCGTCATCTCGACCGGAACGCAGTGGAGTGGAGAGAACTGCCTCAAGATAGATTTCTCGACTTCGTTGCACTCCGCTCGAAATGACGATTATGGAGTACAACACACACAAATGAAATTATGTTTTTAAAACAACTTACTGTAATTGCGTGCCTATCGCTTTTCATCAGTAAAAATGCCACAGCCCAACAAAAGCCCCTAAACCTTTGGTACGATAAACCCGCCAAAGTTTGGGAAGAAACATTGCCTCTGGGTAATGGGAAACTGGGCATGACGCCTGATGGGGGAATAACAAGGGAGCAGATTGTACTGAACGACATTACTTTATGGAGTGGTGGCAAGCAGGATGCCAACAATTACGAAGCTTACAAAAGTCTGCCCAAAATCAGGCAACTGATATTGGAAGGCAAAAATGATGAAGCGCAGGATCTGGTAAACCGCGATTTTGTTTGCAAGGGGCCAGGTTCTGGCGGTGCTACCTGGGGGAAATATCAAACCCTCGGTAATTTACAGCTGGATTATGAGTATCCTGGAATAAAAGCCGCAAAACCCGAGGTTTACAAAAGAACTTTATCGTTGGATAGGGCTGTAGCCACAACCGAATTTACCCTCGAAGGCGTAAAATATAAAAGAGAATATTTTTGCAGTTTTAATAACGATGTGAATGTAATTCGGCTTACAGCAAGTCAGCCTGGAAAGCTGAATTGCAGGATTTCTATCAGCAGACCAGAAAAAGCAACACTGGCTACCGATGGTAAAGATCTGCTCATGTTTGGTCAGCTGGATAACGGTACCGATGGCAAAGGTATGAAATACCAGAGTCGGGTTAGCACTGCTGTTAAAGATGGCGCTGTAATTACCGAAGGCAATATCATTCAGGTAAAAAATGCTACCGAAATTTTGGTTTACGTTGCTGCAGAAACCAATTTTAAACATGTTGATTTTGAAGCTCGCATTAAAAATTCCTTGCAGCAAGCCACAAAAACAGCTTATGCGGTCGAGTTGGCTAAACATACTGCTCATTTCGGAAAACTTTTTAACCGCTTAAAAATCAATTTAGGAGAAGGTGAAGCGGCTAAATTACCTACTGACGTAAGGCTCGAACATTTCTACAAAGATTACCAAAATGATGTTTCGCTTGCCGCCCTGTTTTTTCAGTTTAGCCGTTATTTAAGCATCAGCAGTACCAGGGTAGGGCTTTTGCCTCCCAATTTGCAAGGCTTATGGGCCAATCAGATCAATACACCCTGGAATGGCGATTACCACCTGGATGTGAACGTGCAGATGAATCATTTCGGCATTGAACAGGCCAATCTTTCTGAGTTAAACCTGCCGCTGGCAGAACTGGTTCGCAGTTTAACGGTTCCGGGTGCAAAAACAGCAAAGGCCTATTACAATGCTAATGGCTGGATTGCCCATGTAATTACCAATGTATGGGGATTTACCGAACCCGGCGAGAGTGCCTCATGGGGTGCGGCAAATGCAGGTTCGGGATGGTTATGCAGTAACCTTTGGGATCACTTCGCTTTCAGTCGGGATTTAAATTACCTCAAAAGCATTTATCCAGTACTAAAAGGTTCGGCCGAATTTTATAAAAGTGCATTGGTTAAAGATCCCAAAACAGGCTGGCTGGTTACTTCGCCATCTGTTTCGCCCGAAAATACTTTTTATTTACCTAATGGAAAAACAGCCAGTATTTCGATGGGGCCTACTATTGATAACCAGATAGTACGCGAGCTTTTTAACCATGTAATTACTGCAGCCAGGTTACTTAAAACCGATGCTGCATTCATTGCTTCGTTACAGGAAAAATTAAAATCGATTCCTCCGGTTGGCATCATCAGTAAAGATGGCCGCATACAGGAATGGCTCGAAGATTATAAGGAAACCGATCAGCAGCACCGCCACATTTCGCATTTGTATGGGGTTTATCCCGCCGGATTAATTACACCGGTTACTACGCCGGCTCTGGCAGAAGCCGCAAAGAAAACTTTGGAGGTAAGGGGCGATGACGGGCCAAGCTGGTCAATTGCTTATAAACAGTTGTTCTGGGCACGCTTATTGGATGGAAACAGGGCTTTTAAACTTTTAAGGGAAATTTTAAAACCTACCATGCGTACCGATATTAACTACGGTGCCGGCGGTGGGGTTTATCCCAATATGTTATCGGCGGGGCCACCTTTCCAGATTGATGGAAATTTTGGTGCTGCGGCTGGAATTGCCGAAATGCTCATTCAAAGTCACGATGGTTTTATCGAATTACTACCCGCTATACCCGATGCCTGGAAAGCCTTTGGCGAGATTAAAGGCCTGAAAGCCCGCGGTAACTTTACGGTTGATATGAGCTGGAAAGCTGGTAAAATTATTCATTACCGTATTGCTTCGCCAAAACCACAGCAGGTAAAACTTAAAATAAACGGTATCTTGAGCACCATAACCTCAACCAAACTATAACTTAAACAGAATTATGCGTACTTTATTCAGACTCAGTACTTCTTTATTGTTATTGCTGTTGGTTGTTCTGGGGCAAGTGTCGGCTACTGTTATTCCTTATGGTAAGAACGGAAAAATAGATTATAATCTCCAAAAAGGAACATTCGATGTTTTTAACGGCAAGGTTTTATTGCTCGCTGGTGGGTTTTCGGAAGCAGCTAATCAAAACAGTAGCTTCAGTTCTAAAAACTACAGACAAATTACCTATACAAAAAATGCAATAAAAGATGCTTTTGGCCAGGGCATTAAGCATACCTTCTTATTAAAACAAAATGGCTTGCCCAACATGAGGCAAATCATTTATACCTACACCAACCGCGATTACTTTTTTATTTCGGTAAGCCTGGCGGGGAACAATCTGGAGTCCAATAAAATGGTGCCTTTAAAAGGTGTCTTGATGGATAGCCAGCTAAAAAAAGATGCCAGTAGTTTATTCGTGCCTTTTGATAACGATACCTTTATTTCGTACAATGCTGTGCCTTTAAAAGCCGGTGTGAGCAACCCAAGTGCCGAGGTTACTGCTTTATACCAGAATGCATCGCGAAAGGGCTATGTAATCGGTTCTATTGAACACAGCGACTGGAAAACCGGAATACTGACTGCGATGAATAGTCAGCAGCAAACAACTGTTGAGGCCATTTGCGGTTATACCAACGAAAGTATTACCCGCGATAAAATTGCCCACGGCTACCTGAAAGGCGATCTAATAAGCGCTGCCCGTATATTTTTTGGAAACTTTGTTGATTGGCGCTCAGGAATGGAAAGCTATGCCAAAGCCAACCGTTTGGCCGAGCCACCAATTATTTTTAAATGGAAAAACCCAACCCCGGTAGGCTGGAACAGCTGGGGAGCCATGCAGGAGAAAGTTACACTCGAAAAAGCCAATCAGGTCGTCGATTTTTTTGCCGATAGCCTCAAGGCTTTCAGGAGTGCGGGCGTGGCTTATATCGATCTCGATTCCTATTGGGATAATTTGCTCAAGGGAGGTTTAACCGGCGATTATGCCAAACTCAAAGCCTTTGCCGATCACGCCAAATCAAAAGGCTTAAAACCTGGAATATACTGGGCGCCTTTTGTTGATTGGGGTTTTGCAGGTGGGGGCAACCGTAAAGCCGAGGGTAGCGATTATACTTTTGGCGAAATGTGGACGAAAGTTGGTACTGGTTACCATGATATTGATGGCGCCAGGGCCTTAGACCCAACACATCCGGGTACCCGGCAAAGAATAGCCGCAGTAATTAACCAGTTTAAAGCATGCGGTTTCGAAATGATTAAGATCGACTTTTTAGGTCATGCTGCAATTGAATCTGATCATTTTTACGACCCTAAAATTAAAACGGGTATGCAGGCTTACCGGTCAGGGATGGAATTTCTGCTCAAACAACTCGATAACAAAATGTTGGTTTATGCAGCCATTTCGCCAAGTTTGGCTTCTGGCCGTTACGTACACATGCGCCGCATTGCCTGCGATGCCTTTAAATCGATACACGATACCGAATATACTTTAAATGGTGTGAGCAATGGTTGGTGGCAAACACATTTGTACGATTTTATCGATGCAGACCATGTGGTGTTTGGTGATCAATCAGATGCCGAAAACAGGGCTCGCTTTTTATCTGCTATTGTTACCGGCGCCTGCATTACAGGCGACGATTTTTCAAGCCAGGGTAAATGGATAAACACTGCAAAAAGGTTATTGAGCAATACCGAAATTCTTAAAATTTTAAAGGATGGAAAAGCTTTTGTCCCGGTAGAAGGTAACAGAGGCAAATCGGCTTCGCCACTCTTTGTAAAGCAGGTAGGTGAGGTGACCTATCTTGCTGCTTTTAATTACAGTGGTGCCGAACAAAATCTTAAACTTGATTTTTCACGACTCGGACTAAAAAACAGTGAAAAATATGAGGCCTTAAACCTCATCAATCAAACTGAATCTCCCTTTCAGCATAACCAGATCATTAATCTGCCCACAAAAGATGCAGTGATTTTCAAAATAACTTCAAAAAAATAACAATCTATCTATAAAACATTATTTAAACCAAATGAAAAAAACAGATCAATTTTCGAATTACTTTAAACCTGGAGCATTTGCCATTGCTTTATGTTTAGGCTTAGGCCATTTAAAGGCCCAAACCATCATTCCTATCGAGACGGCCAATAACGCCCTGGTATTACAAGCCGGATCGAACAAGGATGTAAATACCATCTTCTTCGGAAAAAAACTCGCCAACAAGCAAGAATATGCACAGGTAGCCGGGCAGTATAAACAAACATCAGATTATACCGGTCAGTTAAACTCCATTTATACTCCTTCAGGGTCACGAAACCTGGTAGAACCCGCCATTACTGTTACCCATGCCGATGGCAATAATTCGCTCGATCTAAAATACGTCGATCATACCGTAACAGCGATTGATGATAACGTGAGCTTGCTTAAAATCAGGTTGAAAGACCCGGTTTATAATTTTGAAGTAACAATGTTTTACAAGTCTTTTTATAAGCAGGATGTAATTGAGCAATGGACCGAAATTAAGCACAACGAAAAGGGAGAAGTGGTGTTACACAAATACGCTTCGGCCAACCTGCATTTAAAATCGCCGCATTTCTGGTTAAACCAGTATCATGGCGATTGGGCCAAAGAAATGCAGCCCGAACAAAGTGAAATTACCCACGGCATTAAAACATTGGATAGCAAGTTGGGAACAAGGGCTAACCTGTTTCAACCTTCTGTTTTTATGATTTCGATGGATAAACCTGCAGAAGAAAACGAAGGCAATGTTTTATATGGTGCTTTAGAATGGAGCGGTAATTTTAAAATAGATTTAGAGCTTGATTATCAGGATAATCTGCGCATTATTGCCGGAATGAACAATTATGCCTCGCCTTATAGCTTAAAACCAGGAGAAGTTTTTGCAACGCCAGCATTTTTATACACTTTTTCTGATCAGGGAAAAGGTGCAGCGAGCAGGAAATTGCAGAACTGGGCACGCAACTATAAAATATTAAATGGAAAAGGAGACAGGTTAACCCTTTTAAACAATTGGGAGGCTACCTACTTTGATTTTAACGAGCAAAAACTGGCCGAATTATTAAAAGATACTAAAAAACTGGGTGTCGATTTCTTCTTGCTGGACGACGGCTGGTTTGGAAACAAATATCCGCGGAACAGCGATAACGCCGCATTGGGCGACTGGCAAGAGAATAAGCAGAAACTGCCTAACGGGATCAGTTCTTTAATTAAGGAAGCCGACCAGGCAGGAACACGATTTGGGATCTGGATTGAACCTGAAATGGTGAGCCCGAAAAGTGAGTTGTATGAAAAACACCCCGATTGGGTAGTAAAACAACCTAACCGCCCCGAATACTATTTCAGGCAACAGTTAGAACTCGATTTATCGAACCCCAAGGTGCAGGATTTTGTTTTTGGTGTGATTGATGGACTCATGACCAAAAATCCGAAACTGGCTTATATCAAATGGGATTGTAATGCGGTAATTTACAATGCTTATTCGGCACACTTAAAAAATCAGGGGCATTTCTATATCGATTATGTGAGGGGATTGTATAGCGTATTGCAGCGCATCAGGGCTAAATATCCAACTGTACCGATGATGCTGTGCTCCGGAGGTGGCGGCAGGGTAGATTATGGTGCCTTACAATATTTTACCGAGTTCTGGCCTAGTGATAACACCGATCCCTTAGAACGGATTTTTATGCAATGGGAGTATTCTTATTTTTATCCGGCCATCAGCAGTTCCAACCATGTAACCGATTGGGGTAAACAGTCTATTAAATTCCGTACCGATGTGGCCATGATGGGTAAATTGGGTTTTGATATTGTGGTGAGTAAATTACCGCACGAAGAACTTCAGTTCTGCCAGGAAGCCATTAAAAACTACAACGAAGTGAAACAGATTATCTGGCATGGCGAACAATACCGTTTGGCCAACCCACGTAGCGGAAGTGTAGCCTCAATGTTGTATGTAAACGAGCAAAAAACAGCAGGCGTAATTTTTAACTACCTGGTTAATTACCGCTATGAGGAGGCAAGCAAATACCCGATTAAACTGAACGGCTTAGATGCTGCTAAAAAATATCAGATAAAAGAAATTAACCTTTTCCCGGGCACAAAATCATCAATTGATAGCACCAAAACCTATACAGGAGATTTCCTGATGAAAGTAGGTTTCAACCCGAATTTGAATAACAACCGAACGAGTGTGGTACTAAAATTCGAAGAAGTGAAATAGCAATAATATTTAGGAGATATATCTTAAATTAGATTGTCATCCTGAGCCTGTCGAAGGATTAACCTTAATATATTTTGAGGTGTTTCGACGGGCTCAACATGACAATTCCTATAAGAACTTCGTGATCAGCACCACTATAGTATCTCTTAATAATAAGAAGTATTCAGGTTAACATTGGCTTGCTCTGCAGCTTCAATAATCGAATAATCAGAAAGGATTAAAGCCTGGCCTTTTTTAACACAAACATCGTGTTCGAAATGAACCGAAGGTTTCCCATCGGCTGTACGGATAGCCCAGTTGTCTTTATCCAGAAATACATCTTTCGTACCCATGTTAATCATAGGTTCGATAGCCATTACCAGGTTTTCTTTTAACATGGTGCCACTGCCTTTACGACCGTAATTCGCAACCTGTGGGTCTTCGTGCATACTCTGGCCCAGGCCATGTCCAACAAGGTCTCTCACTACCCCATAACCTTGTTTTTCGTTATAGTTTTGAATGGCAAAGCCGATATCGCCCAAGCGTTTGCCCACAACGGCTTCTTTAATACCTTCGTACAACGATTCTTTAGTGGTTTTAACCAATTTTAAAACTTCAGGGCTAGCTTCACCAATTACAAAAGTGTAGGCATGATCGCCATGCCAGCCATTTTTGATGGTACCCACATCCACCGAAATGATATCGCCATCGCGTAACTCTTCTTTGCCCGGAATACCATGTACTACTACATCGTTAATCGAGGTGATAATATGTGCAGGAAAACCATTGTAGTTATAAAAAGAGGGAACAGCACCATGATCTAAAATAAACTCATTGGCCAGTTTATCTATCTCCAGTGTTTTCATACCGGCTTTTAAAACTTTAGCAACTTCTGTAAGGGTTTGGCTCACCAATAATGCACTGATCTGCATCAGCTCTACCTGTTCGTTTGTTTTATATAAAATCATGTGCGGCAAAGTTAATAATATCATTTGGTGTTGCGAACCTTCGTGTTAAAACTTTACTCCGCCCTGAAACTGGGCGTTCCGTTAACGATTCGCAGAATTTTAATTCCCATTTTAAAAGAACAGGCATTACGTTTTGCTAAGGCAGGATTATCGGATTCGGCTGCTGAAATCTGTGAAATAATGCAGAATTGATGGTTTTTCTACCTTTTTGTTTACAATTTTCATCTTTTTTAAGGCAATAATATTCCAGTTTTGATTTAACCAAATTAGCAATAAACCTAAACAGAATTATTAAACAAAACAGCAGGGCATGTATGCCATCAGCAAGTACTTGCAATAAAACATTACCAAAGAAATAGATTAGTTTGAGTTAGTACCCAGCCTTACTGCTTGTTGGTCAATGCAGGCAGTAAACCGGTTGGGATGAGGGAGCACATTTTTAAATCAAGATTAAAACTATGAATTAAAACAACTAAATAATCCATAACCTAAACCACTTAAACAATGAAAAACACCAAACAAATTTGTCTGGCCCTGCTCTTAACTGCCTCTTGTGGCATGTTGATGAGCGGATGCAAAAAAGCGCCTGTTGCAGAACCACAAACAACAACGCTGGCAAAACCAAACACATTGGCATTAGGCTCGGGAACCACTCCGCCGAGTTTTGTTACCAATACCAAAAATTTAAACATTGTAATGTTTGTGCCAACCGATAATCCGGCACTATCCGATTACAAAACCAGATTAACCGACTTAATGGTTCATTTTCAGAACTGGTTTCATACCGAAATGCAAAGGTATGGCTACGACAAGTACATGGGGCTACCTAAAATAGATTCAACCGGGTTGGTGAGATTTATTGAAATCCCAGCAGCTGGCCCGCAGGCAGATTATCCTTATTCTTCGAGTGTATCGGCAACCAAAATCCTGAACGAAATTGCAGCTTACAAAGTCACACATGCTTCAGAATTTTCAAATTCGAGCCACACACTCATTCTATTACCCAACCGTACTGATGGTGGCGACCAGCCTTTTTACGGTTACGGCCGAAACTGTTTTGCTGTTGATAATGCAAATATGTCGGTAGATAAAATTCCGAATGCCAGTTCAAACCTATTGGGCGGTATGTTACACGAATTAGGCCATGGTTTAAACTTACCGCACGACCATGCTAAATATGCTTCTGAGCAACCTACATTAGGCACTTCCTTAATGGGATCGGGCAATGTAACTTTCAGTAAAGGCCAGCCAACCTTTTTAACCGAAGTAGATGCCGCTATCTTAAACCGTAACGAAATTTTTCAAAATCCACTGCCAACTGAAACACCTTATGAAAGTGCTACCACTACCATTAATGCCAATGCAAGTTTCAACAGCACTACACAGGCCTTTAATTTAAGCGGAAGTTTTACCAGCAATAAAGAGGTAACCGATATTTTGGTTTACATGGATCCCAACGTAAATAACGAAGGAACCGGTACAAACAAAGATTATAATGCGGTAACCTGGAGGTTTGCACCCGGAACCGGAAATACCATTGCCGGAAGTATTCCGCTAAGCGAACTTTACTACAAAACCAACGAACCTTACGAGTTAAAAGCCAAACTCCTGCTAAAAAATGGAAACGTAATTACCCAAACCTATTCTTTCTCATTTTTAAACGGGGTTCCGCAAATCGGCGCTAATGGTTCGGCTAAGTTCTGCCAGAATTCAAATTACGGCGGTTATGCCATATCCTTACCAGTTGGCCAATATACAACTGCCGATTTAATTAGCCGCGGTATCAGCAATAACGATGTATCTTCTGTTAATTTGGGCTTAGGGGTGAAAGTGATTATGTACGATGGTGATAACTTTACCGGAAGCAGCATTGAGCTCACTTCTTCAAGCACTTACGTCTCGACCTTTAACGATAAGGCATCTTCTATTAAAGTAATCGCCCTCTAAACTAAACCGATATGAAAAAGATATATCCCTTAAGCTTACTTAGCTTCGCTTTTTTACTGTCGGTTACTGCTTGTAAAAAGGCAAATACGGAGGCAGATAGCCAAACATTTTCGTTAAAGAACAAGGCTATGGCCACTGGTCCCGTATCGGGCATGGTTGCACCGCTAACCCAAACCTATAGCGAAAACGTAGGTAGCCAGGCTGTGGCAAACAGGTTAATCCAGTCAAACCACAACGAAATGCTATCAACCGGTTATTATGTTGCCGCTAACGATTCTATATACGTTACTGTTGCACAAGTGAGCGGTACCCGTTTGCCGCAGTTGGTATTGGGTACGCCATTCAGAGATAACGTTAGGCCGGTGCGTACCTATTACACGCTACAAGTTGGCTTAAACAAAATTAAAGCCGATCAGTACGGCGGTATGGCCTGGGTAAAATATGTAAGCAGTGCAACTCCCGCTGCTTCGGCCAGCCTGAGTTTTGGTAAAGGTTTTAAACCTGTGCCTTATTTTAAGAAAAATGTAACCAGTCATGCCGATTGGTTAACCATGCTCGATAGCTTGAGCAATGTACCCGATGTTATTATCGAAACCGATCGTGCGCTGGTAGTTGCCCGCAGAGACGATGCCATTACCTATAAAACCGACGATCAGCAGTTGTTAAGTACCAAAATTGATCAGATTGTCGATGCAGAAGATGCTTTCAGCGGTATAGATGGTTCTACAAGCCTGCACACCAAAGGCCCGTACAAATACTTGATTACCGTTAGAGATCCCGCAAATTCAGGCGACTACATGGCTGCGGGAATCGGTATTTTCTATGTCCGTTCTTTAACCTACCGCATCCTGCAAAATACCAATGTGGGCGGTGTTTCCGGTTGGGGATTATGGCACGAAATCGGGCACATTCACCAGCAGGGGCCATGGACCTGGAGCGGCTTAACTGAAGTGACGGTTAACTTGTATTCGATGGCTGCCGAGCGCTATTTTGCGGTTACCCCATCGCGCATGAACCGCGATGGCAAATGGACCTCGGTTGATAATTATTTTGCCATTCCACAGGCCAGCCGTAATTTTAATGGCACCGTTGCCAATGCCAACGATACGCGTCTGGGCATGTTTTATCAGCTATGGTTAGCTTACGGAGATAGTTTTTACATCGCCCTGCACAAGCAAACCCGTACCGAAAATCCTTCCTTAACAACTGATGCAGCTAAAATGCGTTATTTTATGTTGAAGGCCTGTAACATCAGCGGGAAGGATTTGAGTGACTTTTTTAAGAAATGGGGGCTCCCTGTAACGCAGTCGGTTTATGATGAAATAACGGCCCTGGGATTACCGGCGCCGGCAACAGATTTGACTACATTAAGAGACTAAATTTTAATACCTTACACTCCGGGAGTATTTTCTTCCGGAGTGTAAAAAAATACGAATGAAAAAAATATACCTGTTTACCTTACTGATTGCTGGCCTGACCACAAAGCTGTTTGCGCAATCAGCACCTTTAGATCAGTTTAAAGCCGATAAGTTCGGCATGTTCCTGCATTGGGGGCTGTATGCCCAAACTGCCGGCGACTGGAAAAACCATGCGGTAAAAGGAGGTGAACATTTTATGCTGTACGAGCGTATTCCAGTAAACGAATATGCAACCATTGCCAACCAATTCAATCCGGTTAAATTCGATGCCGATGCCTGGATAAAACAGGCTAAAGATGCAGGCATGAAATATGTAGTTTTTACTGCGAAACATCATGATGGCTTTGCCATGTACAATTCGGCCAGCAGCGATTACAATATCGCAAAACGGAGCCCGTTTAAGCGCGATCCAATTGCCGAACTGGCCAAAGCCTGTAAAAAATACCAGCTCATGCTCTGTTTGTATTACTCGCTGGGCAGAGACTGGCAAGATCCTGATGTGCCAACCAACTGGCCTGTAAAAGCCGGTAGAAGTAACACCTGGGATTATCCGAACGAAGATGCCAAGGTGTTTAACCGTTATTTCGAAAGAAAGGTTAAACCTCAAATTACCGAACTCTTAAGCAATTACGGCCCTATTGGCGTGCTTTGGTTCGATACACCAGAGTTAATCAGTAAAGCCGAAAGTGCCGAACTGAAAGCACTGGTACATCAATTACAACCCAATTGTCTGGTTAATAACCGCATTGGGAATGGGCTGGGCGATTTTTCGATTTCAGAACAATCTTTAACGCCATCGTCTAAAAAAGCCTGGGAATCGTGCTTAACCATTGGCAAAAACTGGGGTTATAACCGGCAGGACAGCACCTGGAAATCGCCCGAAGTATTGGTGCGCCACCTGGTAGAAGTGGCAGCCAATGGCGGTAACCTCTTATTAAACATTGGCCCGAAGGGTGATGGTACCTTTCCCGATTGGGCTACTGCAAGATTAAAAGCAATAGGTAGCTGGATGAAAATTAATCAGGAAGCCATTTATGGTACACAGCCCTGGCTTGTGGTTAAAGAAAGTAGCACCATACCAGAAGAAAATACCAGCATTGAAGCCAGTAAAAGCGCTACCAAAGATGCTGTTTTTGACGGTACACCACAATCTGTTGCACCTGATGTATATTACACCGCGAAAGATAAACTGATTTATGTGTTTTTAAGGAGCTGGCAAACACCGCAGGTGGTATTGAAGCAAATTAATAACCAAAACACCGCTATAAAAGACATTAACCTGTTGGGCAGTAAGAAGAAAATTAAATGGAACAGTACTAACCAGGAATTGAAACTGGATTTACCTGCTGACTTTAAAGCCACAACCAATGTTCCGGTTTATGTATTAAAAATAACAACCAACTAATGAAATTACTTGTTCTGGCCCTATCGTTATTTACTGTTGCTGCATTTGCCCAGACACCCGGCAACGTTATCCCCATGCCCGATAAATATGTTAAAGGCGAAGGTACTTTCCTGTTAAACAGTAATAGTGCCGTCAGCTATAACAATAATCAGTTAAAAACAATAGCTTACTATTTTCAAAATGAGCTGTTGAGTCAAAAAGGCATTACCATACAGCAGCAAGCTAAAGGTGCGAGCATTGCACTAGTGCTGAAATCAGGTGCGAAAAATGCCGATTCGAGTGCTTACCAGCTGAGTGTAAAGCCTAACCAGGTTACCATTTCGGCCAGTCACCCTAATGGGGTTTTTTATGGTGTAATTTCACTATTGCAAATGGCGCTAACGGCTAAAAATAACCAGATTGAAGCTGCCGAAATTACTGATGCCGCTGCTTATGGCTGGCGTGGCTTAATGCTCGATGAATCGCGCCACTTTTTTGGTAAACAAAAAGTGAAATCGATTTTAAACTGGATGGCCTTTTACAAACTAAATACCTTCCACTGGCATTTAACCGATGAGCCCGGCTGGCGTTTAGAAATTAAGAAATATCCCAATCTGGCACTTATTGGCGGAATAGGCGATTATTTAAATCCCGGTTTGCCGGCTCAGTTTTATACCCAGGCCGATATTAAAGAAATTGTAGCTTATGCTGCCGAACGCTACATTAAGGTAATTCCGGAGGTAGATATGCCCGGTCATGCCACTGCTGCCAACAAAGCTTATCCCGAATATTCAGGCGGTGGATCGGCAGGTCATCCCGAATTTACTTTTAACCCCGGTTTAGAGAAAACATACAGTTACCTAACCGATATCCTGAAAGAAACCAATGTACTTTTCCCTGCCGGAATGATTCACCTCGGAGGAGATGAAGTGAGTTATGGCAATGAAAAATGGAAAAGCAATCCCGATATTTTAAAACTGCGCGAGCAGAAAAACCTTAAAAACGATATTGAAGTAGAACAATATTTCATGAAACGCATGGCCGATTCGTTGTACAACCTTCGTGCTAAAGCTATTTTTTGGGATGAAATGGTTGATGTGGATGTACCCAGGGAAAAAACAATCATTTTCTGGTGGCGGCACGATAAACCAGGTCAGCTGCGTAGTGCATTAAATAAAGGCTATCAAACCGTATTGTGCCCGCGCTTGCCGCTTTATTTCGATTTTGTTCAGGATAGTACGCATCAGTATGGTCGCAAATGGAATAAATTGTATAATCCGGTTGAGCAGGTGTACCAGTTCGATGCCCGTTCCTTTGCCAAAGATGCAAAAGAACAACCACTCATTTTAGGTATTCAGGCCGATCTTTGGACCGAAACCGTAGATGGTGATGCCCGTTTGGATTATCTGCTCTTTCCACGTATTGCCGCTTTAGCTGAAGCCGCCTGGACCAAAAACAACCGTAAAGATTTTGCCGCTTTTAGCAATAGCTTAAAGCCGCATTTAACACTTTACGGTCAGGCAGGTTTGTACTATTACAATCCTTTAAAGCCCTTACAAAACCCCGAATTACCTGTAAAAAGGAAGAAACCCTTAAATTATAAAGATTAAACACACAAAAATATACATGAAGAATACGTTAAGATGCGCATTAATTGCTGTTGCAGCAGTGGCTGGTATAAGCCAGGCAAACGCACAGTGGACAGGCCCCAAAAAGAAACGCGATACCCTGATTGAAGTAAAGTATGGTTCGCTTACCCCACGTAACCGTACCGATGCGGATATGCAGGCTTTTCGCAGTTATGGTTTAGGGCAGTTTATCCACTGGGGTATTTATTCTATTGCTGGTAACGAATGGAATGGCGTAAGTGCGAGAGATGGGGCAGCAGCTTCAGAATGGATTCGCTCCTGGGGTGGCCCAACTGCGCCTAAAGACTGGACCAAAACTTACGATAATTTATACAAACAATTCAATCCTAAAAACTTTGATGCCAAACGCTGGGCTAAACAGGCTAAAGAAATGGGAGCGAAGTATGTAATTTTTACTACCAAGCACCATGATGGTTTTGCCCTTTGGCCAACCAAATATTCAGATTATAATGTTTCGGCTTCGCCTTATAAAAAAGATATTGTAAAGCAGATTGTAGACGCTTATACTGCCGAAGGTATAGATGTTTATCTGTACTTTTCGATTTTAGAATGGAACAATCCGAACTATATGGGTAAGGCTCCTCAAACAGACGAAGAAAAGGCCCGGTTTGATAAATTTCTGCAATATACCCGCAATCAGTTGTTAGAACTGGAAAGCAATTATCCAAAAATTAAAGGCTTCTGGTTCGATGGTACCTGGGATGCATCATGGAAGAGTGCTTATCAGTTTACCTATAACTTAGAAAAAGAACTTCGCGAAAAACACCCGGGTTTAATTATCGGTTCCCGTTTCCGCAACGATGAACATGGTTCGCGCCATTTCGATTCGAACGGCGTTATTTTGGGCGATTATGAGCAGGGATGGGAACGTAAGCTTCCTGCCGAATTTGAATGGTTAAACGGCAACGATTGGGATGCAGTAATGACCATTCCACCAAATGGCTGGGGTTATATGAAAGATTGGTCGGGCATTTACACCAAAACTACCGACGATTTGCTCGATATGTTAATGCATTCGGTATCCATGAACGGTAATTTCGTATTAAACTTTGGTCCTGATGGTAACGGAAATATGCACCCCGAAGAAGACAAAATAGCCGCAGAAATAGGTAAATGGGTAAAACAAAATGCCGAGGCTGTTTATGGGGTACGCCACGCCGCTTTAACGCCTTCAAAACTGGGTTATTTTACCCAAAAGGAAGATCAGCTATATCTAACTGTTTTCAATAAACCTGTTAATGGTATTGTGCGTATTGCTGTGCCTAAAAATGCTACACAGGTTCCGGGCAGTGCAGGGCTCTTAGTTGGTGGAAAAAGTTTAACCTTAAAGCAATCAGATATGGGTATCGACCTGGATAAGAATACTTATTATGATGTACTTCTTCCAAAAGATTTTCAACCCAGCCAGGCATTTGTACTCAAGATGAAGCTGGTTGCGCCAAAAGCTAAAACAACGAAATTAATGGATGCCAAAATGTAATTGGTCATCTTCTTTTGACATGCTCAGTGAGCTGAAAACTTAATTAATGTAATTTAAATGGAGACAAAGTGGTAATATAATTTGGTTTATTAGGATATCCAATACAATTACCTGATACTGCTTAGTACGTAGGATTGGTGATCTAATGTGCAACAGTATAAACATTTTGATTAGTTAGTTAATAATTGCGTAGCGATGGATGTTGCTGCGCAATCTTTTTTTATAGCCTGTTGTTCTTGTTTGCAACGAGGATAACGGAGCACTGTGATGGTATCGCCATGCATTACAAATGCATATTTCCTTCATTCTCGTGCAAACGAGGACGATTAAAAGGAAACCTAAGCTTGCTGTTTAAATGTTTTATATGCCGGTGGTTGACCAACTGTCATTATTGTCCTCGTTTGCAACGAGGATAGACGAGATAAGCGATTGCATCGCTATGTATTTAATACACTTTTATCGCGCCCTCCTTATTCCAAAGGAATCACTTTGTGACAACCGAGACGATTAAAGCAAAATAGCGAAACCTAAGCTTGCTGTTTAAATGTTTTATATGCTGATGACTGACCAATTGTCAGATGCAGGCTAGCAATTCGATCTGTACACTGACCAATTGTCTGTATACATGCTGCAATTGACTTTGGTGCGGCCGCAAACAACAGTGGAAGCCAAACATAGCGTACTAAAGGGTTTGCATTTGATACTGGTACGCTCGCAAACAATACTGGAAGCTAAACATAGCGTACTAATGGGTTTACAATTGATGCTGTTGAGCTCGCAAACGAGCATAGAAGGCAAACATAGTCTACTGGTGGGCTAACACATGACCCGCACTTACCATTGTCCTGGTTTGTAACGAGGATAGATGAGATTAGCGATTGCATTACTATATTAAAATGCAACTATTGATTTGTGATGTTATTAATATTCAATTAAAACTGGTAGCCTCCTTTTAACAATTTCGTAATCCTAATTAATTAAACCGGTAATAACAGCTTTTCATCTTTGTATTACATTTCTGAAAGTAGAAGCATTAACAATTCAACGGGCAGTTGTTTGGCCGTATAAGCAAGCTTTCCGGAGAGATAAATTAAGCGAAATATTATGAGACTGATTTCCTGTGCCGCTTTGTTAATGGTTATCCCGGCAGTAGCCTTACTGATGAAAGCAGAAGACTTTACCGCTACTAAACCGACTAATACAGATGCACCTCAGCTTAAAAATAACAGCAAAGAATTAAATGTAGTGCACTTATCTGCAACACAGGCAACAGTAAAAGATGATGCCCCGAAAGATGCAGCGTTCAAAACCGATTGCAGTCCAGGCTTTGATGGAAGTAGCTATTTCACAAACATTCCTTTGTTAACCAAACCATAACTATTTGTTCATTGGTGCAATAGTCATTAGTTCATTAGTGAAAATATTGGTAAACCGTTTGGTAATTGAAGATTGATTATTGAACATTGGTTATTAGTTCACTGGTTAATAGTTGATAGTTAATGGCAAATCACTTCCATTGCTTTTCACCCGGATCCTATCTTTCTGCTTGCAAAAATCCTGTCTGATAATTGGTCTTTGATTATTGGTAATTGCACATTGGTCGTTAATCAAACAATTCCTTCAGCTAAACTAAATCAACTGAAGGAATTATTTAAGGCCTCAACTCTCAACTCTCAACTCCCAACTCAGAACTAGCTATTTACTTTCCCACCAGTTGAGGGGAAACTGAATCTCATCAACCGAACTGGCAATCATATCGGGTTTAAAAGCATAATGTCCTAAGGTATCTTTGGTTGATATGCCCGAAAGCACCAGAATCGTTTTATAACCCATTTGCACGCCACCCTGGATATCCGTTTCCATGGTATCGCCAATCACAGTAGTTTCGCTGGTTTCAAGGCCTAAAAATTTACGTGCCGAACGCATCATCACCGGGCTTGGTTTACCCGTAACAAAAGCCTTCCTGCCGGTAGCCTCTTCAATCATGGCGGTAGTTGCAGCAATGCCTAAATTATTCCAGCCTGGTTTTTTAGGCGATGGGTCGCGGTTGGTGGTAATAAATTTAGCTCCTGCTAGAATCATATCTACTGCACGTTGTACCATTTCGAGTGTGAAATTTCTTCCTTCACCCAAAACCACAAACTCCGGATCGGTATTAACCAGTGTAATACCATGATCGTGTAAACTGCTCAATAAACCACCTTCGCCCAACACATAAGCTGTACCGTTAGGGCTTTGGTCAGAAAGAAATTTACCGGTAGCCATTGCGCTGGTGTATACATGGCTTTCCTCAACCTTTATGCCCAATCCTTTCAGTTTGCGTACTACTTCAAGTTGGGTGCGCTGGCTGTTGTTGGTCATAAATGCAAAGGGAATATCTTCATCAATTAAATGTTTAATAAATTTATCTGCACCAAATATCAATGCCTCCCCGCTGTAAATCACCCCGTCCATATCTATCAATAAGCCTTGTTTCATGTTTTTTCGTCGATTTAATGTTTAGCTGCAAACATAATATTTTCTTGTTCAATCCAGGTTAAGAGAATGTGTTTCGAAGCCTTTATTTTAGATTTAAACATTATGCTGTTGCAGGGTAAGCCAGGTTAATTTATTTAACATAAACTTAATATAACTGTTGTAGCGGATAGCCTGGTGCATACGTCTAGGTAAGAAAACAAAATCATGAAAAACGCTTTCAAAACAACAGCTTTTATTTTGTTGGTGTTAAGCACTTTAACAGCATGCAAAAAGAAAACCGATACACCACTGGATTTTACCATTGATGAGCAAAATTTAACCGAATGCCCGCAGGGGGCGAGTTGCAGTTTTATGTATGCCGATAATGCAGCGATGAGTGGTAATAATTTAACTTTAACCAAAGGGCAATACCGTATATTTTGGGTAAGGAGCCAGGGCGATGGCCGTACTTATTGGCTTTACATGCAGGCACCAATGCAAGGTGATCGGTTTTTGTTAACGGACGAGGATGTTAAAGCGGGTAAGGTGAAGTATGTTTCTTATTGCCCTGCCTGCTTCGGTATTGAGTTTAAAGCATTAAAAGGAACCGTTAAAGGGGTTAGGGTGGCCAAAACAAATGCTTCTCCGGAGAAATGGCTCATAGAAGCCAATATCGGAATTGGTGCGGCAGGCGCAACAGAACCTGCATCAACTATTGCCATTAAACAGTATTATTTTTCGGCGACAGAGTAAAGTTAACCTGTTTTAAATGTACATCGGCGCCATTTTGCGCCAGTAATGGGGGCGGTGTGCATTGCTTTCCCAGGTATGAAACTGATTCGGGATGCCTTTTTCCCATAGTAAACTGCTCAGGTGCTGATTGCCACTTAAAAACGGATCGGTTTCACCAACAGCGAGAATAATTTCCATATTTCTTACTGCCGTTAACAAGCGGTCGTCGTTAAGGTTTGCAATGTACTGCGCCGGCATATTAAAATACACTTCGTCATTATGGAACCCGCTGAGCAAATCTTTAAAGTCGCCTATGTTGTCTGTTAAATCGTATCTGCCGCTAATACCGACAGCTTTTTTAAACAACCAGGGGTATTTCATGGCCAGATTAATGGCGTGGTAAGCCCCCATACTGCAACCTGCAGTTTCTACATAGCCACTGTTGTTTTGTTGCCCGATAAAGGGCATTACTTCATCTAAAATATACTTTTCGTATTGCAGGTGACGGTCTATGCGTACCGATGGGAATACACCGTCGTTATAAAAGCTTTCGCCATCAATACTATCTAAACAAAATACCTGAATTTCGCCATTTTCGATCTGTTGACTTAAGGAGCCGATAATCCCCCAGTTTTCGTAATCATAAAACCTGGCCATCCGGGTGGGGAAAAAGATTACTGCCCTTCCGCTGTGGCCAAAAAACAAAAGTTCCATATCTCTTTGTAAGCTATGGCTGAACCATTTATGGTATTCCCTTTTCATTAATTTAAATCTTTGAGGGAAAAATAGGGCTTCGATATTATCAGGATATTAATTAATGGTAATGATTAACCTAATTTCTCCTTCACGGCTTCTGTCCACAAGCGGTAGCCCGCTTCGCTCAGGTGGAGGCCATCATGGTCGTAAAATACCGGATCGGGATTACCTTCTTTCGTGAGCATCTTTTTAAAAACATCAATAAATTTCCAGTTTCCGTTATGCTTAATAATTTCGCTTTCAATCAGGTTATTGGTGTATCTGAACTGATCGGCCATATGCCAGCGGGTTAAACTGGGTTTTAACGAAATAAAATAACAGGGCAGATCATTAAACCGGCTATTCGCTTTGGCCATCAGTTGCTGAAAAAAGATAAAAATTTCCTCTGGGTGCCGGCCATCTCCGAGGTCATTATCGCCGGCATAAACAACCAGTGCCTTTGGCCGGTAATTGGTCATGATCCTTTCGAAAAACCAGACACATGCTGCTAAAGTAGAGCCGCCAAAGCCCAGGTTAGTTACCTTGCTGGTCGGAAAATCATCTTCAAGGCTATGCCATAAACGTATGGACGAACTGCCATAAAATACAATACCAGGATGTTCCCGATCCAGCCAGTGCGTTTTTTCTAATTGCTTAACCTCTTCTTCGTACCAGTACATAGCGCTAAAGATAAAAAGATATGCAATCCGAAGAACTGCCGGTTAGGTTAAGTTTATGTAAACAGGTTATTTGTTTACTGGTTCACTGGTCATTTGTTCATTGGTACTGCCCATAGCCTAAATCTTGAGCACAATCAAATCTTGGTTGTTGATGGTTAATGGCGGTATGCCCCGTTTGATAATTGGTGATTGGAAACTGATTATTAGTTGTTTACCGTGGTCATAACTAAATCCTGATAGTAGCGAAGCATTTGAGCGTATAAAAGCAAAAGGCTTAGGAAAGTTAAACCGTTAACCCAAACCTCTTTGCTAATTGGTTATTGAGTATTGGTAATTGAACATTGAGTATTGGATATTGCTAATTGGTTATTGCTAATTGCTAATTGGTTATTGCTAATTGGTTATTGCTAATTGGTTACTGCTAATTGGTTATTGCTAATTGGTTATTGGTTATTGAACATTGATGATTTCCAAATAAAAAAGCATAACCCTTCCTACCCACCTCTGCTGATTGGGAAACAACTTAATAAGCATACAGACTACTCGCTGTAGTTTCTCTTGTTTGCATACACGTGGTACCAGATGTACAGTAACCAGATTAATATTACGGTGCTATAAACCAATTCGGGATCAAAAGTAGCATCCGTTGTTAATAAAGCAATTGAAGAGATCAGGGCAGTCAGGAAAATATAAAAGATATTTTTCATAACGTACTGATTTAATGAATTTTGTATGGTAAATTTAATAAAAAATCTTCAATTGATCAAGTAATTATCTTTTTTATTTGTATTTAAATCACTTTCAGGTGTTTTTTACTGGATTTTGAAATGTAAATCAGTTGAATTGCTGTTTTACGATGATTATATTGTGTTGTTTGTGTGATTTTTATGTTAATTTTTAATTAACCCTGATAAATTAAGTGTGTATCTGAATATTTCTGCTCGTCTATAATGCTTTATTGTTTTTGATTTTGCTGTCCTCGTGTTTAGAATTGTTTAACATAAAGTAGCCTAGAAAGCAATAATTTCTGATTTTTTTTATGAGAATGATTATAATAAGTGCTGTTTAGCGTGAGTAATTCAAAGAAAAGTTAATTATAACAAAATTTTGGCAAGAGTTAATTTGTATTTTTTGTAAGTTTACCCGACACTAACCAAAAAAAACAATAACAAACACACACAATGATCAAATTCTCTTTAAGTTTAATTTACTTATCTATTATTTTCCTGGGTTTTAAAAACCTTTTTAGTGAACCCGAGAAACCCCGTTTAGCCCCTCCTGGATTAACCATTACTAATTTTGCAGGACCAGATATTACCCCAAGCCCGGCATGTTTGGCCGTTGCACCAACCGGCGAAGTATTTGTTGGGGTAGATATGATCGGCTCTTTGGGTAAAGATGCCGGCAAAGGCCGTATTCTTAAACTCGTTGATAAAAATAACGACGGTAAAATGGATGGCCATACCGATTTTGCCGATGTAGATAATCCACGCGGTATCATTGTTCAGGGCGACCAGGTATTTGTATTGCATACCACTTTCTCTAAAGAAACCGGTAAGGCTACAGGTATGAATTTGGTTGTTTTTGAAGATAAAGATGGCGATGGTAAAGCCGATGGACCTGAAAAACCATTAATCGAGCACATCAGCAATGAAAAATACATTCGCGAACGTGGTACCGACCATGCTACCAACGGCATTAGAATGGGTATCGATGGCTGGATTTATATCTCAGTAGGCGATTTCGGCTTCCACGATGCAATAGACCGTTCAGGCAAGAAAATGACTATGCTTGGTGGTGGTATCGTACGTGTACGTCCTGATGGAACCGAAATGGAAGTATTTACACATGGTACACGTAACGTATACGATGTAGCTATCGATCCTTATATGAACGTATTTACCCGCGAAAATACCAATGATGGTGGCGGATGGAATGTGCGTTTTTCACATCATATTCAATCAGGCGAATACGGTTACCCGGTTTTATTCCAGAATTTTACCGACGAAATTATTCCTGCCCTTGCAGATTTAGGTGGTGGCTCGGGTACTGGTGCATTATTTATGAATGAACCAAACTGGCCTACACAATACAATAATGTGCCTATGATGGCTGATTGGGGAAGAAGTATGTTATACATCCACAGGGTTACTGCTGATGGACCAACTTTTACCCAAAAGGACGAAGAGTTTATCAAACTTCCGCAAATTACCGATTTAGATGTAGATGGATCTGGAAGACTTTACCTTTCGGCATGGGATGGAGCAGGTTACTCGGGTAGTCCGGATAAAGGTTATATTGTTCGTGTGGTACCAACCGATTGGAGCTATAAGGTATTCCCTGATGTAAAAAAGTTATCGGTTAAAAAACTAACAGATTTACTTAAATCAAACAGTTCGGTAGGCCGTCTTGCAGCTTCACAGGAATTGGTTGCCCGCAATAATAAACAAGCCACTGAGGTTGCTTTAAAAATTGCTGCTGATCAGGCTTTACCACTTGATGTTCGCGTTGCGGGGATTTACACTTACGCACAGTTAGCCAAAGAAAACGGTACTACAGAGCTGGTAGCATTAACAAAAGATAATGCAGTAAAAGAATTTGCTTTAAAAGCATTAACCGACCGTAAAATTTACCTGGCCAATGTGCCAATTGAGCCATTTTTACAAGGTCTTCAGGATGCTTCTCCACGTGTACATGCCGTTTCTATTATTGGTTTAAACCGTTTGGGTAAAGTAGATGAAGCTGCAAAAGTGCTTTTAGCTACTAAGGTTCCTGCATCATTTACCGCACCTGCAAAAGGCGTAGAAGGGCCTCACGCCACGCCTAATTCAGCTATCATTTTACCTCACCTGGCAGTTAGGGCTTTAGTATCGTTACAAGCAACAGATGCGATGGTAGCTGCTATTAAAACCGAAAATGCCGATCTGGCTTTATGGGCATTACGTTATATGCACAATGCAAAAGCCGTAAACGGATTAATCGATAATTATAAAACAGCTCAGGATGAAAAACTGAAAAAACAGATTTTAATTACTTTGGCGCGTTTATATAAGGAAGAAATTGCCTACGATGCGAGCTGGTGGTGGGGAACACGTCCTGATTCGCATGGCCCGTATTTTAAAGCGGTTACCTGGTCAGAATCGCCGGTAATTGAGAAATTTTTAAAAGAAGAAGCGCTTAAACAAGGTGCAAACGGAAAACAGTTTTTTGTTGATTTAAATGAGCGTAACCGCATGGACATTGCTGAATTTGCCGTAGAGGAAAAAGTTGCAGCAGTTGAAGAGCCTAAAATTGATTTGGAAAAAATTAAAAATCAAAAAGGACAGGTAGGTAAATCATCAATTGAAGATGTATTGCTTGCCATTAATAAATTACAGGGTAACCCTGTTAAAGGAAGAACCATTTTTAACAATCAGGGCTGTATTGCTTGCCACAGTTTAAATAAAACCGATAAAATGAAAGGTCCTTTTATGGGCCAAATTGGTTCAATTATGAACCGTGAGCAAATTGCCGAGTCGATTTTGAAACCAAATGCTTCTATTTCACAAGGATTTGCTTCTGTAATGATTACTGCAAAAGGCGATAAAACCTATATGGGCTTTGTTCAGGAAGAAACTGCTGCCAAAGTTGTATTGCGTAATATTGCTGGTGAGGTTTTTACCATCAAAGCAGGCGATATTCTTTCACGTAAAGAGTTGGAAACCTCGATGATGCCTGAAGGTTTGGCCAATTCGTTATCGTACGAGGAATTAGCCTCACTGGTTACTTTCCTTTCTGAACAGAAAAAATAAACGCACTGAATGAAGAAACGATCATTCAAAACAGGTTTTTGCTTTGTAGCCATGCTCTTTTATTGGAGCATGGCTATCGGGCAAAACAATAGTATCGACTCTACATTTAAAATCCCCGTTCATCCGCGCCTGCTCATCTCAGCCGAACTCGAAAAGCAAATTACACAGGAAATTAACCGCGATGCCGGTTTAATGAAAATCCACCAGGCTGTAATTACCGGAGCAGATAAAATGCTTAAACTACCCAGGTTAGAGCGGGTTATGACTGGGAAAAGACTACTCGATGTATCGCGCGACGCACTTAAAAGAATTTATTACCTCTCTTATAGCTACCGGCTAACCCACGACAAAAAATACCTGCAAAGTGCAACACAGCAAATGCTTGCTGTTTCGGCATTTACAGACTGGAACCCCTCACATTTTCTTGATGTTGGAGAAATGACTATGGCGATGGCCATTGGCTATGATTGGCTATACAATGATTTGGAGCCCGAAACACGGCGTACAATTGCACAAGCCATTCTGGAAAAGGGTATAAGACCTTCAATGGATAAGCGCTACAATAACTGGCTCAATATTACCAATAACTGGAACCAGGTGTGTAATTCGGGGATTACTTTTGGAGCCATTGCCACTTTTGATGAACACCCTGCACTTTCAGCCCAACTGGTAAACCGGGCTATTAAAAGTGTGGTATTGCCCATGAAACAATACGCACCCGATGGGGCTTATCCCGAAGGTTATGCTTACTGGGAATATGGCACTTCTTTTAATGTGATGCTAATCAGTGTCTTGGAAAGTGTGTTTAAGCAGGATTTTGGTTTAAGTAAAGCGCCTGGCTTTCTGCAAACGGCGGCATACATGGTTAATATGACCGGGCCTTCTGGTAAACCTTTTAATTATTCAGATAGCAGGGCCGTAGCAGAATTCAATCCCGCACTTTTTTGGTTTGCCTCGAAGTCAAAGTCACCCTCATTGCTCTGGGTAAGTAAAACACAACTCCTTAACCCTAAATTATTAAACAACCGTTTATTGCCATCGGCTATTTTATGGGCGAAAGATATCTCTTTAAATAATGTTCAGGCACCTCAGCAAAATTTTTGGCTAGGTAACGGACCTACTCCGGTAGCGCTAATGCGAAGCTCATGGACCGACCCTTTAGCTACATTTGTGGGTTTCAAAGGAGGTTCTCCGGCTACCAGTCATGCCCATATGGATGTAGGTTCGTTTGTGATAGAATCGAATGGGGTACGATGGGCTATGGATTTGGGCATGCAGGAATATGAATCATTAGAATCGAAAGGAATTGATTTATGGAACAGCAAACAAGATGCACAGCGCTGGAAAATATTCCGTTACAATAACCTGGCACACAATACGCTCACTGTTGACAGCGCTTTTCAACTGGTAAATGGAAAAGGAGTATTTGTCAGCAGCTCCGGCCAAAGTAATTTTATGAATGCCGTGGTTGATATGCAGACGCTCTACGCCAATAAGCTAAATAAAGCAGTAAGAGGGGTAGCCATAATTAATAAAAAGACGGTACTGATCCGCGATGAAGTGGAAACCAGTGGGCAAAACGTAACTTTACGCTGGTCGATGGTTACGCCTGCTGTAGTAAAAGTATTAAATGCAAATACTATCGAACTAACCAGTGAGGGTAAAAAATGCTATTTGCATATAGAAACCGAAGGCAAGATTAATATAAAGCAATGGTCTACAACTCCGCTTACCAGTTACGATGCTGCAAACCCGGGAACTGTTATTGTAGGTTTTACGGTTGATATACCTGCCAACAGCAGCAAAGCGATATCGGTTTTTTTAACTTCTGAAAAACTCAAGACAGGAGGAACCAAAACCATTTCACTGGCCAAATGGCCAAAAAGCTAATTATTCTGTCTTCACTCATAAATTCTTGTAAATCGAAATACTTATTCAAGTTAGTTGGGGTGGGCTTCAATTGCCTTAATGTTATTTACACGCAATTTTTATGATAATAATTGCGCTTTAAGTTTAGGATTAAAAAAACAAAACTTACATTTAACGATTAAATCTATATAGTTAATCAACAAAACAAATTTTAGTGGGGCAAACAATAATGATGGAGGACCATTTTTTTGAGCATATTTTTAAAAATCCCCTAGAACAGCCAAACATTCCACCAAACGAAGTCATCTCGAATTGGGCAGAAAAGCTGATTAAGGTCATTTTTTCCGAAAACGCAGGGGAGGAGTTCGCTGATATTTCGGCACTGAAACAATATGTGTCAGGCCTGGAGCTCGAGCTTTTTATGATTATCTCGGCAAGTTGTAAACTGAAAAACAGCGCATGCAAAAATGTAGCCGGTGAGTTTTTTGCCGGACTACCTGAGTTATACCGCATCCTTAACACCGATATTTCTGCCATTTATGAGGGCGATCCGGCTGCGCAAAGCAGGTTTGAAGTGATCAGAACGTATCCTGGCTTTTATGCCATTTGTTTTTACCGCATTGCGCATCTTTTGTATAATTTTGGCATTCCACTCGTTCCACGCATACTTACCGAGCATGCACATTCAAAAACCGGCATCGATATTCATCCGGCGGCCAGCATAGGAGAATATTTCTACATCGATCATGGAACAGGTATTGTAATTGGCGAAACCAGTATCATCGGGCGTTATGTAAAATTTTATCAGGGTGTAACCCTCGGTGCTTTGAGCGTTAAAAAGGTTCTGGCAGGGAGTAAAAGGCATCCAACAGTAGAAGATCGTGTAGTTATTTATTCGGGAGCAACTATTTTAGGCGGCGATACCGTTATCGGGCACGATAGTATAGTAGGCGGGAATGTTTGGCTTACTGAAAGCATTGAGCCATTTTCTACCGCTTATCATTCGCCAATAATTACCATCAGAAACCATAAAGAAACAAGTTAAAACAGCATAATATGGCAGGAATAATCGATCTCATTGGTAACACCCCAATGGCCGAACTCCAAAAACTTAATATTAACCCTGCAGTAAGGGTATTTGCCAAACTGGAAGGCAATAATCCAGGAGGGAGTGTAAAAGACAGGGCCTCATTAAACATGATCAGAAGCGCAATAGAACGCGGACAGGTAACTCCGGAAACCAAACTGGTAGAGGCTACCAGCGGAAATACGGGCATTGCACTGGCCATGATAGCAAGCTTATATGGTTTAGAGATAGAACTGGTAATGCCCGCCAATTCGACAAGGGAACGTAAAGTAACCATGGAGGCATTTGGAGCTAAAGTAACGCTGCTGGAGAGTATAGAAGAGTGCCGCGATTACGCAGAAGCGAAAGGAGTTACGCCCGGACACTTCTTATTAAACCAGTTTGCCAATCCGGATAATTATATGGCGCATTATAAAGCCACCGGCCCTGAAATCTGGCGCGATACCGAAGGTCAGATTACCCATTTTGTAAGTTCGATGGGTACTACAGGTACCATTATGGGCTGTTCGAGATATTTTAAAGAGAAAAACAGCAATATTCAGATTGTAGGTTGTCAGCCAACTGAAGGATCATCCATCCCGGGCATCAGGCGCTGGCCGGAAGAATATTTACCTAAAATATTCGAGCCAGAAAGGGTAGACCGTGTAATAGACATTGCGCAGGCAGAAGCTACTGAAATGTCGCGTAGAATGGCTAAAGAAGAAGGGCTTTTTGCAGGCATGAGCTCAGGTGGAGCCTGTGCAGCAGCATTAAAACTGGCATCAGAGCTAGAATCAGGAACAATTGTTTTTATTGCCTGCGACAGGGGAGACCGTTATCTGAGCAGCGACCTTTTTGGATAATACACAGATTACTATCGAAAGTCGGCCAGGGTTAAAGTATTTTAATCCTGGCCGACTTTTTTTGTGAGCAGCATTTTTACCCGGTTTACCATAGCGATCATTTCGAAGGGTTTTTCGATATAATCATCCCAATGGACAGCAAAATGTGAAGTGTTGATGAAATTCATCTGCGACGACATTAGCAGGATAGGGATATGCGCATGAACAGATAGTTTTAATTCGGTGCAAATAGAACGCCCATCTGTTAATCCGAGCAAAGCATCAACTAAAATAATATCAGGCTTAAAATCCGATACCAGTGTGTGTAAATTTTGTGGAGCTGAAAGCGCCAACACTTCATATCCTTCAAACTCGAAAATCATTTTAATTGCATCAAGCGTTGCCGGGTAGTTTTCTAAGATGATGATTTTTGGCATTTAAGGGATATATTTTAGGGATAACGGAGGTTACCGGTCTTTCGTTTTTCTATCAGCAGATCAATTAATTTAGAATCGGAGCGGGTTAAGCTATCAAGAGAACTGCGCAAACTTTGATTTACAAGACTTAAATTGGTAAACATGAGGCGCAGTTTCTCGTTCTCATCTCGCAGTTCCATCAGTTCATTGGCAATAATTCCAAAATCCCTTATCCAGGTATCAAAACATTCTTTATTAATATCTAACTCAGCATAGATGATTTCTGGTTCTTTTCCATTATAAAATTCTTGTATGCTTTCAATAATTTTAGCGGGTGTGGCACTTGGTTTCATAGTTTAGTTTACTTGCTGGCTTCCGGAAGGCTGGACCGTCCCCTGTCCAGGCCCACCAAAGCGCAGCATCTGTTTTAAAATCTTTATTAAGCAGATTGGGACAAAGAAATAACGCATTTAAAAGTTATCAAAATTATTATCTACTCACTCTTACGCGGTATTTTTAACGTGCTGTTTTTCAGTTATATAAAATGGATATCTTAATGGGGTTTCATCTGTGGATATGGTTTTGACTTGATTAGCGTTTATTTAATAAACCATGCCGGTAGTCGTGTAACAAATCATCCCGGATAAGACCGTTGCTACCGACATGGTAAAAGTTGGGTACTTTCAGACATAAACAAGGGTTTGTTTGGTCATAAACAGCATCGCGCCGCCAGTACGCCATTTGAATTTATACAAAGAAGATGCGGCAGGTGCATTTTTAAGCTACTCATTTCTACGCACGGTATATTAAGTTGTTGTTGTTTAGCGATTTAATGAAAGTTCGCAGTCTGTGTAACATGGCAATGATGTTGGTTCGCCTGCTAATACTTTTGTATGTTATTTAGGACGTTCTGGCCAAATCAAGCATCCAGCTTTGCAGATTTGCATCGGCATCGATACCTAATTTCTTACGTACACGGTATTTACGGCTTTCTACAGCCCGGACACTCAGTCGGCAGGCACGGGCAATTTCTTTGGTGTCGAAACACAAACGGATGTAAGCGCAAAGTTCCAGTTCGGCTACCAGTAGCTGCGGCGAAAGACGTAATAATTCCTGTATAAAAGCGGCCTCGCTTTCACGGAACCTCTCCATAAATGCCGGATCTCTGGTTTGTGCAAGGCTAGTTAGTTCTTTAAGTGATAAATGGACAACAGGAGCCAGTTTTTTTTCGTCGAGCTGTTTTTTATAACCTTCCATTTGTTCTTGCAAAAGAATTTGCTGCCGGCGAAAGTGTGCGTTGTGGCGCGAAAGGAGTCGTAATCTTTGTCCGAAAAGCCCTAAACTGATTAATATACCTTCAATTATTGCCGCAAAAGTAAGCAGGTTAAACGCATAAGACTGAAAGGGGATGATTGCCATCAGGCTGAGCACAAGATAAATAGAAACCAATGCTACAGGAATCCAGCCCAGTACATAAAAACTAATAAACGGGGCGGTTTTGGCATAACCGCGAATTACAATAACTTTTATACTGCTAAATAAAAACAGTAGGGAGGTAATCAGAAACAGCAGTTGCGTAAGCGCATTGGTAATGCTTCTGGCATCCCATAGCGAGCAGATTAAAACCAGTCCCCAGGCGATGTTGAGTATCTTAAAAACCTGATATAGAAAAGGAAGTTGCCTTTTTAACTTTAAAAAGTAGCTGTTAAATAGAATGGTGCAGATGTACCCCAGGGCAATAAAAAAATGGGCATGTAAAAAAATAAACCTTGCTACGGGCAGACCAAGCATTAAACCATAGCCCTGCAGGTAGCAAACCATCGTAATAAAAAATAACAATATTACGCGCGCCATGTACAGGGCAAAAAGCTTGCTCCTGGTCATTACAAACATAAACAAGTGAAAAATGAGGATCATGAGTGCTATGCCCATGTAGATAAGCTGAGCGCTATAATCTTTGGTTAGGGCGCGGTTTAATACAGGCTCGGTAATTAATTTTAAGGGTACCAGCAAGGTATTCATGGTTTGCATCCTGATGTAAATTTCGCTTACCGGCGTTTGGGTATGTTGTAATGGAAAGATATATCCGGTACCCAGTACTGCATCATTCTGTTTTAAACCAAGCATACCAGAGTGCACATGTTGCACATTACCCAAAGTATCACGGTAAAATAAACAAAGCGTATCAATACTGGCGTAATCAATAAACAGGTAGGGCGTAGTTTCAGGTTTTCGGCTAAAACGTAATTTCATCCACCATACATGACCATCGGTTCCGCCATTAAAAACAGGCGATTTTCCTGCAGTAAATTTTTTGCGGTTAAATTTTTCTACCGTTTCGAAAGGGGTTTTCCCCGTAGTATCGCACCAATAATAGGCCGATTTCCCTAAATTGATGAAGTTTTGCCCCTCAACCTGTACAACCGGTTGTGCGTTACATAGGGCGCTTACTGTACAGAAAGCAACAACAATAAATATGGCCCTCATTAATTAAACCATTGCAAAACACTCGGGATGATCTGTTACAGGGGAGAAATTATAGCTTTATAATAAAAAATCCAAATTTTATCTGAAAAAAGAATAATACCGTTAAGCTGAGGTGAATTTACGCGGATATCCGGCACATAACTGATTCGTCCAAAATTGCATCATGTGTAAAACTTAAGCCTTAAAATTATTCATCAGGTTGAATTTAATTTTATATTTGCTAATTAATTTAGTATTATGTCGGTAAGTGTTAACATTACCTCAAAAGGTATTCAGAAAGTATTAAAAAACTATAATGAGAAACAAGCCATTGCGGAGTACATCTGGAATGGTTTTGATGCAAATGCCGATACCATCCGAATAGATTATGTGGCTAACGCACTTGGTCATTTAGAAAGTCTGGATATTGCCGATAACGGCTACGGCATAAATTTCGATCGTTTGCAAAAGAAATTCGATCCGTTTTTTGAGTCGGAAAAAGCCATACAGATTATTGCCCCAAAGCATACTTCTAAAATGCATGGACGTAATGGTGTGGGCAGGCTTACCTTTTTTACTTTCGCCCACAATGCTACCTGGCGCACTACCTACAAGGCCGAAAATGGATTCAGGCATGGTGAAATATACATCAGTACCGGAGGGTTGAATAGCTATAGTCATGATTTTACTGCAGCTCCAAGCCCAAATGCCCAAACAGGCACCGTAGTTTCTTTTGCTAATCTGCGCATTGGGCAGCAAGAGCTTGAAGAAACCGTACTGCCTTTTCTGATTAACGAGTTTTGCTGGTTTATTGAGCTGAACAAGCATAAAAACTATTCGGTTATTGTAAATGGTAAAGCGCTTAATTTTAGCGATAACATTAAAAGCCTGGAAGAGTTTAATGTTTTTTATCCCGATACTGCCGTAAATTTTAAGATTAAATATGTGCATTGGAAAGATAACCTGCACCGTGAATTGTCTAAATACTATTTTCTGGCAGGTGGAGAGGAAATTTATAAAGATTACACCACGCTCAATAAAAAAAGCGACGATTATTTCCACAGCATTTATATTGACAGTGACTTTTTTAGAGATTTTGATTTTAAGAGTTTCGAAAATGAAGGACAGGTGGCCATATTCGGTGCTGCAAAGTCATCGGCCGAATATCGTTTTCTGATCAAAGAACTTACCGAATACCTGAAGAGTAAACGTAAACCTTTTTTAAAAGAATATGCCAACCGTTTAATTGATGCTTACGAGCAGGAAGATATATTCCCAACTTATCCAACAGAAAGGGAAAAACAGGAGCGGAAACCTGAATTGATTAATTTGATTAAAGCCATTTATGAAGCTGAACCGAAATTATTTGGTGGCTTAAACACCGGCCAAAAAAGAACATTGGTGCGGTTAATGGATTTATTATTGGCATCCAATCAGCGCGATCTGGTTTTTGACCTTTTTAATGGGATGATTGAACTGGAAGCCGAGGAAAAAGATGAACTTTTAAGCATCATAAAAAAAATGGAACCCTACGGAAATTAATTGGTTAATTTATTGTAGGTTAGCCGAAATGAACCACAACCAAATATGAAGAAAATACTGGTATGCTTAGCTTTATTATTAATTAGTACATCGTTTTTATTTGCGCAGAACGAAAAGCGTAACCTGAATATTGTTTTCATTGGTAACAGTATAACCCAGGGCGTACAATTGGCTAATTCGGTAGAAGCTCCGCCGGCTAATGCCGTTGCTGATCTACTTAAACAAAAAGGAATAGGCGAGGTTCATTTCAGCAACCAGGGGCACAGTGGCTACACTACTTTAGATTTTTTGCCTGGAACACGCACTTTTACCCAAATAGAAGAGGCGGCTAACGCCTTTACCGATAAGAAAGCCTTACTTATCTTTTCTGTTAAACTGGGTACCAATGATAGTGCTATACAAGGACCACATGGTTCGCCGGTATCTGCCGATCGTTATATTGAAAATGTAAAAATAATTGTAGACAAATTATTGGCCGGTTTCCCTAACGCTATAGTGATATTGCAGCATCCGATATGGTATAGTCCAAACACCTATAATGGCTCCAAATATCTGCAGGAGGGTTTAACTCGTTTACAAAGTTATATTCCAAAAATTGATAGTTTGGTTAAAAGCTACGAGCAAAGCCAACCTAAACATGTTTTTGTGGGTGATAAAAAGGCATTTGCTTATTTTAAGAAACACCATTTAACTGAGCTGATCCCTGAGAAAGGGCAGGCGGGTACTTTTTATCTGCATCCGAACAAAACAGGCGCAGCATCACTAGGCCGTTTCTGGGCTGATGCTATTGGTAAAATTGTAAGGAAGCATTTTTTGGTTAAATAAAATTAAGAGATTACAAAAGTTTTAATTATTGGACTTTGTAATCTCTTTCTTTAAAAATATTCTTTTTTAATCTCCTTTGAAGGACATTTTTCAGATCATTAACATCATTTAAACCCGTATAAGAATTGGTTAATACCAATCTGTCTTTTAAGTGCCTGGGTAGGTCATTTAACGATTTGTCATCGTCAATTATGACAATCTTGCTAGAGTCAATTTTATTGGAATTTATCCAGTCAAGTATTTCGGTTTTCCGATTACTTTTAGGGTCAAATGATAATTTATCGCTATTTAATATCGAGAGAAATTTAAAATCCATTCCTCTCTTTTCAAATATTTCTTTCCACTTATCTTCATTATATCTATATCTATGTGATGTAGAAAGGATTACTTCGTCTATTGTTTTGTATATAACTGAGTTAAGGATGTCAACTGCTATAGTGTTGAATTTATAAAATCCATCTTCTTCCAATTCCACTTTTTTATGCGGATTAGCATGCACCATTACACCGTCTATATCAAGGAAAAAAATCATTCTTATTTTCTTTATTATAACTTTCTATGAAATCTTTGTCTTTTATAAATTTTCGTTTATCATAAAGATATTCATCCCAATCTTTTGTTTCATCTATTTCAACCTCTTTATACAATACAACTTCATCACACAGAGAGCTGGTCCAAATTATATATTCAATTTCAATCCCAGCTAATAAATAAGTTATATATCTATGGTTGCCATCAATTACTATGCCTTTATCATTACAAATTTTTATTCCACCTAAATTTTTATATCCCATTTTAACGCGCCTATACATCCTTTTTATAATAGCAAAACAAAGTTTCTTTTGAGATGTATTATAGCGAGTTGGGGTAATATTTATAAAATCTTTTAGAACATCAGCAGTAAGTTCTTCAAATTCTTCCAAGCGTTATAGTTAATTTACGACTAACAAAGATATGAAAAATAACTGTAGTAACTGTATTGGTTGTCAGTTGGTTGAGTGTGATTTTAGATTACGCGATTAGGCCATTTCTGGGCTGATGCCATTGGTAAAATTGTGAGGAATAACTTTTGGGCAGGTTAACCTAAAAGTCAAGCAAATCTTTAGGATGGATATCTAACCCTTTGGCCAGCTCGATAATGGTAGTAAGCTGTACATCAAATTTGCCGTTTTCAATTTTAGAAATATTGCTGTCGTCAATTTCGCAATTCCGGGCCATTGCACGTAAGCTCAAGCCTTTACTGGTTCTGATTTTCTTCAAATTGAAACCGAAATTATTCTGAATGCTTGAGCCTTCTTTCTTGATCATTGAGGTTAAATAGTTAAGGGCTCAAAGTCTCCAACTTATTTAAATTTTTTGCGGTTATATGTTACCGTATTTTAATTTGTTTTATTATATTTGGTTTAGTAGCAGGTTATTAATCATGACAGGTTCACGGTCATTTTTACCCTTAATTACCTATACATCATATGAGACAGGAACCAAATGTATTTTATTATATATTTACCCTTTTTAAGGGAGTTTCCTCTGTTCTGTACTTACTCAAAAATCATCCCTTATCCCATGTTGCTATCCCACAGAAATGCCCTTTTAACTGGTTGTATGCATTAAAACCTAAAAATCCTGTTTAGTTCATACCCACACCCTGTAGCAACAGTTCAATTACTTGGTTAAGGTTATAATTGGTAAAGCTGTTGCCTATGGTGTTTTTTCCACAGATTTTCGATTACAATAAAAAGGTTTAACCGCTTCCATAGATCAGGGATGTTTTATTGGTTTGCGGATGACGATTTCTGCTGCTTTTACAAGTGGCGGGATGGGATCGTTTGGCCTAAAGTTAAAACTATTTTCAACTAAACAACATGCGGAAAAATGTATTTTTTAACGTACTGACATTACTATACCTAAAAGAAAGAAAATTTATGGCACCTTCCTTTCAACAGGAACGCTATGTGTGCCATTGCACCAGTCAGCAAAAATCAGACATAGGCTTAAGCTTCTTATCAGCTTTGGCAAAAAGCGAAATGATCCTTGAGCATTTAAAGCGGAAGAGTCTGCTAAGAATCGAAACACCATAAAATCTATCCTATGAGGATTACCTGACAGATTTGTAGTTACCCATTTCAATAAACTAATTGCTTACGCTGGCAATGGCGCAAGTTTCTGACTGAACGATATATGTGGATAAATATCCATCGACCATGGGTAAATGTCCATCGTTTGAACTTAGCTAAAGGTGTAATAACTTTCAATAAGATTATTAGTGTTTTGAATAAGGAAGGTATCGATTATAACAAAGCGGGTGTTGTTTTTAATGAAGCGGGTTCAGTTTTTAATGAAGCGGGTACGGTTTTTAATGAAGCGGGTATAGTTTTTAATAAAGCAGGTACGGTCTTTAACAAAGCGGGCTTGGTCTTTAATAAGATGGTATGGCTTTAATAAAACCAGTATAGTTTTAAATAATATTACATGGATGGATTTTAGTATTTCGGGATAGCTTTTAATTTAAAAATATATTGATCATTGCTGATAAACCAATCCTGAGACTTTGATTCATTTCAGGAACCAACAAAAGACATATTTAAGAATAAAAGCTTTCGCAAATCATATCTAAATGGTTAAATATCTATCTATAAACTTAAGAATGCTATTTATGATTCTCAATCATTGAGAACACATAGAACATTTCAGATGCAATTTGCAAGCTTCGTGTGTTGTAGATTAGGGTTTGTTTAGATGTGTTATCTGAAACTTTTGGATCTTCATAAGTTATAGGTATACGCTTATCTGCCCCTGCTACAAATGGGCAACCTAAATCCGCTTGTGAACAAGTGATTACAGCAGCAAATTCTGAAGATGGATTAAATAGGTGGTCGTGGACTTTAGAGAAGCCAATAATAGGCATTGAGCTGTCGGAATATTTGATGATGTAAATAGGGTTATCTGTATTTAGCAACTTATCTATTTTAAAGCCAGTATTAATTAGAGTGGCAACAACTTTTGGAAATAAAGCTGTTGCCTCTGTACCACCTGAGTAACAGAAAACCCTTGGTATGTTGTAGTAGGTAGCGGCAATTTGAGCCCATATTTGTGAGAAGTGGCTACGTCTTGAATTATGAGTACAAATGAAATTTATATTTACATCCATATTCGCAGACACTTTAGATTGCACATATTCAACTAGTTCATTTAGAGTTTTCTTACGTTCGTTGCTAATCGGAAGAACAATAAGCTTACTAATATTATGCTTGATTTCTCGATACATGACTAACAGCAGCCTGAATTTGGTGAACATTCTGACTTGCCCCGTAAATTTAAGCTCAAGTTCTGTTTAACATTCGGAACTCCGCAAGCATCTCTCGCCAAGCAAGCAGTAGTTTTTGATGTAAGTATGAATTGCTTTCCGTTAAAACCCAAACCATATCTACCAATAGTTAGATTCTGATACTCAACTTCAACCTCCAGGTCTTCCAATGCCAATAATTCTTCAGACAATTTGATGATGGAAAGTAACTTTGCTGGTTTTAATCTATGTTCATAATCGTTAGCATCCCAGAGCTGAAAATTAACAACGGTTTCATTTCGCATAGTTCCTCCACAATCAATGAAGCGTCTATTAACTAAACCTACTTCTGTTACATGGAAATTTTCTGGCACATATTTGCCATTCTCCAATTGAAACTCGACGTTATCTAATTTCGTCAAATTTTCTTTTACTTGTGATAGTTTCATATATTTTATTGTTATATTGCAATATTACGATTGAATTAAGCAAAAAAACTTAGCAACAATTTATTTTTCTAACATCATCAATGAAGAAATCGTTCAATAAGCTTTTGATATTATTCCAAACAACTTCATCTATGCAGTAGCAAATGCTAGTTCCTTCTATACTTCCTTTTATAACACCAATTCCTTTGAGTTCTTTTAGATGCTGTGATATAGTAGCTTGAGCAAGGCCTAGTTCTTCTACTAGATCATTGCAGATACAAGCTTTTAGTTTGATAATGTGTTGAAGGATAGCTATTCGCGCAGGATGTGCTAAAGCTTTCAAAATCGTGGATAATTCGTTTTGCTCCTGTGTAAATATGTCGCTTTTAGTAAGTCCCATGCTTAATTGTTTTATTGCAATATTACGATATATGTTTTGTTGAAAAAAAATACATTCTCGAAACTACAAATACATGACAAAACATGTTGTTATGTATCATAACTACAAATTATTTAAACGTTTTTTCAAGCTAAGATGGAAATTTGGATATGAAAAAAACAGGCTATCCATTACAGATAGCCTATCGTTCAAATAGGGGGGCATGAGCCCAATACCTTACATTTTTAGCCTTTTAAACGGGATGCCAAGGATATGTTTTTTTTCAGGGTGATCATTCTTTAAAGATGCTTTTATATAAGTTTTCACACCTTGTACGGTATCTATTAAGTTATTTTGGGAATTATAAAAGATATTAAATCTGTTTCTGCGCGCATCATCAATATCCGGTTTTATTAAGGCAACATTATTAACGCTGCTTTGCATCTTTTCGAGTTGGGTTTGAAGTGAAGCAATACTAATATCTTCTTCTGCAGGTTTATAGATCTGACTAGTGCTCAATACATCAATATATTGCTTTAGATGCTCAATTCTATTGTCGTAAGATGTTTTTGCTTGTGATGGAAGTTTTGTTCCATCAGCAGCTGCATTGGATGAAGTAGACTTTTTAACTACTCCTCTTAATTTATCAGCCAAAGTTTTTGCTGTATTAAGCTCAGAAGGATTGTCTGTTGCAACTTTTACATAATTATAACTTCTGGTAATTAGCTTATTAAGCTGCTTAAAGATAAGTTCCTGATCATCTACAGCTTTGCTGTAAACGGGAGATACTTTGCTTAAGATTCGATTAGTTTCCTCTACTTCTTTTGAGAGCTTTTCTAAAGCTTCAATTTTAAAATGATCTTTTGGTGGTTGGTAAGCAGGCCCTAAGGTTTTTAAACGAATAATCAAATCATTTAAATTTGCTGCATTTTTGGCGTAACCGCTTTCGGTACCAGGCATAACTATTCTACTTTAAATTAAACAATACAGTAATTAAAATAGGGATGGGTACTTAGCAGGTCTAGCTATGTAATATTACGAATTAACTTTGATAAATAAAATAATTCATCAGATTATTTATGTGGTTAGTTCACAAATTGTAGATCAACATCAATTTCAACTTGCTATTTCAATATTATATAATCATTTTTATGGTTACACTTGGTTTGCACAAGAGTTTATGAAGCTTATTTATTCTAAAAATGGTTTGGCGTAGTTAATATGAGCGAGCAGCAGGGAGACATTGTGTCTGGTTATTCCATTTCTATTTATGCTTTGAGCGAAAAAGCCCTTACTGTAGTTTTTGGTAACAGCATAAGCGAGCGCCTGTGGCGCCAGGTAAGCAGTTTTAACCAGCTTTTAAAACAACATCCTTTTCCGGGTTTAATAACCACCGTACCTGCATACAGTACCTTAACCGTGTTTTTCGATCTTTTGCAGGTTGCACAGTCCGATTTGCCGGGTAAAACCTGCTACGAAAAGGTATCGGGTTATTTAAAACAACTGAGCCATAGCGCGCCCGGTTTGGCTGTGCAGGCGGGCAAGCATGTGGTTATTCCGGTATGTTATGGAGGCGATTTTGGTCCGGATATTTTAACCGTGGCGCAAAACAACGACCTTAGCCAGGCAGAGGTAATTGCCCTGCACAGCAGCGCCGTTTACAGCGTTTACATGATGGGCTTTGTACCCGGTTTTGCCTACATGGGCGGTATGCCAAAAAGTTTATCAACACCCAGAAAAGAAGTACCGCAGGCTGCCATACCCGCAGGCTCGGTGGGTATAGCCGGTTTGCAAACCGGTATTTACCCCATAGCCATACCCGGTGGCTGGCAAATTATTGGCAGAACGCCTTTGCAAATGTTTAACGCAGCGCGCCAAAACCCTGCACTTTTACAAGGTGGCGATACGGTTACGTTTAAAGCTATTACTATCGACGAATTTAATGCTTACCCTGTTTAAAAAATGGAGATAAGCATCATTAAAGCCGGCCTGCTTACTACAGTGCAAGATTGCGGAAGGTACCAGCACCTGGCCGAGGCCATACCCGTTTCGGGCGCAATGGACCAGCTGGCGCACCGTCTGGCCAATAAAGCAGTGGGCAATGACGATGATTTGGCCACGCTCGAGTTTACCTATGCCAATGCTTCTTTTAAAGCGCTTAGCCCTATTTTAATTGCTTACTCTGGCGATGGTGCATTACTTACGTATAATGGCGAAGTAATGCCTGCCGAAAAACCTTTGTTTTTTGCAGCAGGGGCAGCGCTTACTTTTATCCATAATCCAATCGGTGTGCGTACCTATCTGGCTGTAGCCGGTGGCTGGGAAGTGCCCGAAGTATTGGGCAGCAAAAGCACTTATCTGCCGGTTAAATTTGGTGGTTTCGAAGGCCGTAAACTGGCAGCGGGCGATGTATTGCGCAGCAGCGAAGCTATCAGTACCGTGGCTGCGGCCATTATGCAGCAGCTCAGCAGCAAGGCTTTAATTTATCCGAACTGGCGCATCTCGCGCGAAAGTTTGTTGCCGCTTAACCGCAAAACCATCAGGGTGGTGCTGGCTAATGAGTTTAGCTGGTTTGATGCCAGTTCGATTATTGCCTTTTTAACCAAACCTTACCAAATTGCTTTAAGGAGCGATAGGATGGGCTATCACTTATCGGGCAAAGCCATGGTGCGCAAAACCAAAAAAGAATTGCTCAGCACCGCTGTAACACCTGGCATTATACAGGTAACCGGAAATGGCGATCTGGTAATATTGATGGCCGATTGTCAAACTACCGGAGGTTATCCGCGTATTGCGCATGTTGCCGCTGTAGATTTGCCTTTATGTGCGCAATTAAAACCCGGAGATGAAATTAGTTTTACTGAAATTTCGAGTGATGAAGCAGAAGAACTGTATCTTCAACAGGAGCATGATTTGTTGTTGATTACCAATGCTATAAATATTAAGTATACCAATACCATATGAAAAAAATAGATCTGAATTGCGATATGGGCGAAGCATTTGGAAATTACCCCATGCCCAACGATGCTGAATTGATGGATTACATCTCGTCGGCCAATATTGCCTGCGGTTTTCATGCCGGCGATGCTGCCGTAATGCAGCAAACTGTAGCCCTGGCCATCCAAAAAGGGGTAGCCATAGGGGCTCATCCGGGTTTGCCTGATTTGCAGGGCTTTGGGCGTAGGGAAATGAAGATTTCGCCACAGGAAGCCTACCAGCTTACTTTATACCAGATTGGTGCTTTGCATGCTTTTGTAAAGGCAGCTGGGGCGCATTTAAATCACATAAAAGCGCATGGGGCACTGTATAATATGGCCGCTAAAGATGCTGCCCTGGCTAAAGCTATTGTACAGGCTGTGTATGATTTCGACCCGAAATTGATTTTGTATGCACTTTCGGGGAGTGAAATGATTACCGAAGCCAAAAATATGGGCCTGGCAACGGCATCTGAAGTATTTGCCGACCGCAGTTATCAGGATAATGGTTCGTTAACACCCCGTACGGAGCCCGGCGCATTAATTACCGATGAAGAGGCTGCATTAAAACAGGTTGTTGGCTTTGCATTAAAGCAAGAAGTGCAAAGTATTAGCGGTAAAACCATTGCTGTTGATGCCGAAACCATTTGCATACATGGCGATGGGGCACATGCTGTAGCTTTTGCAAAGCGCATTGCAGAAAAGTTAAAATCGGAAGGGATTTTGGTTAAAGCACCTCAAAATGAAAAATAAATACAATTGGAGTGTGCTGCTGGGGGCAGCTTTTTTAATGGCATCGTCGGCTATTGGCCCCGGATTTTTAACACAAACGGCGGTTTTTACGCAACAGTTGGGCGCCAGTTTTGCTTTTGTAATCCTGCTTTCCATTGTACTCGATGCCATTGCCCAGCTCAATATCTGGCGCATTATCGCTGTTGCTGATAAGCCTGCACAAGATATTGCCAACAAAGTATTCCCGGGATTGGGGTATTTTATCTCCTTTCTGGTTTTTTTAGGAGGCTTAGCCTTTAATATCGGTAACATTGCGGGCGCCGGCTTGGGCTTAAACGTGCTATTTGGTATAAGTGTGGGGCAGGGCGCTATAATTAGTGCCATAATGGCCATTGGTATTTTTATTTATCGCGAAGCGGGTAAAGCCATGGATCTTTTTGCCAAATGCATGGGACTGATTAAAATCCTGCTGGCCCTGTTTATTGCCTACACCAGTTCGCCGCCTCTGGCCGAAGCCGCTTTAAGGTCGGTTAACCCTACGCAGTTTAGTTTTACCGCAGTTTTAACCATTGTAGGTGGCACAGTAGGCGGTTACATCACCTTTTCGGGTGCGCACCGTTTATTAGATGCCCGCCAAACGGGTATAGCCAATCTGGGTGCTGTAAATAAGGGTGCTTTAAGTGCAATAGGCCTGGCATCGGTAATGCGCTTGTTGCTGTTTATAGCTGCTTTAGGTGTGGTGAGTAAAGGTTTTACTTTAGATGCAGGAAATCCGGCAGCCTCGGTATTTAAACTGGCCAGTGGCGAAATCGGTTACAAGATATTTGGTGTGGTGATATGGGCTGCGGGCATTTCATCAGTTGTGGGATCGGCTTACACCTCTATCTCTTTTATCAAAAGTTTTCACCCTTTGATTCTTAAATTTAACCGCGCCATTATCATTGGCTTTATTACCGTTAGCTGTGTTATTTTTATCCTCATTGGTAAGCCGGTAAAAGTATTGCTAACTGTGGGTGCTATAAATGGCTTTATTTTGCCTATAGCGCTGGGTGTAATGCTCGTTGCTGCCTACCGGAATAAGATTATTGCCGGCTATAAACAACCGCTATGGCTTACCCTTACCGGATGGGCCGTGGTGCTTACCATGGTTTGGATGAGCTACGGCACTATATTGCAAATGATTAACGGAGAATAAGTTCATGATGAAGATTAACCCTAAATATTTTTTTACTTTTTTAATACTCAGTCAGGCAGCTTTTGCACAACAAAAGAACCAGACTGTTCCGGTTCAACCCGGTGTATCGCTGGCACTGGCCACGCACAGAAGCGCAACCATTAGCAACATTCAATACCAGGTTCATTTTAGTATTCCTGATGAACTAAATACTCCAATTCAGTCGACAGAAAATATTGATTTTAAATTGAATAAGGCAGGAGAGGTGCAGATCGACTTTAAGCAAGATGCCAGTCATTTAAAAGGGCTTAAAGTGAATGGAAAGGCTGTAGCCCTTAACTTTAAGAACGAACATATTGTTATTTCGGCGGCTAATTTAAAAACGGGTAATAACCGTATTGCCATTGATTTTATTGCCGGTAACGAATCGTTAAACCGGAATAAGGATTTTCTGTATGCACTTTTTGTACCTGATCATGCGCGTACTGTTTTTCCCTGCTTCGATCAACCCGACTTAAAAGCTAACTTTTTACTTTCGTTAACTGTTCCAACAGATTGGAAAGTAATGGCTAATGCAAGTAAAAAAGATTCGGTGCTGAACGGAAACGCAATTACCTATCACTTTAATAACTCTGATAAATTGCCAACTTACCTGTTTTCATTTACAGCCGGAAAATATACCTATCTGAGCAGGAAAGTAAAAAACCGCAACATGGAGTTTTTGCACCGTGAAACAGATTCTGCCAAAATTAAACTCAGTGTCGATTCGGTGTTTATCGGGCATAGCGATGCACTCGACTTTTTAGAAGACTGGACGGCGATTAAATATCCTTTTCAAAAAATAGGTTTTGCAGCCATTCCCGATTTTCAGTTTGGTGGTATGGAGCATCCGGGTGAGGTGCAATACAAATCGTCGGCCTTGTTTTTAGATCAGGGTGCTACTAAAGATCAGTTTATTTCGCGTTCAAATCTCATCTCGCACGAAACGGCACACATGTGGTTTGGCGATTTGGTTACCATGAAATGGTTTAACGATGTTTGGATGAAAGAGGTGTTTGCCAATTTTATGGCCGATAAGGTTACGGAAAAGTTAATGGGCAAAAGCACCTTCGATTTAAAGTTTCTGCAAGACCATTACCCGGCAGCCTACGGGGTAGACCGTACATTGGGTGCTAACCCCATCCGTCAGCAGCTGGATAACCTGCAGGAAGCAGGCTCGATGTATGGCAATATCATTTACCATAAAGCACCGGTTATGATGCGTCAGCTGGAACAATTAATGGGCAAAACAGCATTTCAGCAGGGCATACGCGAATACCTTAAACGTTATGCCTATAAAAACGCTACCTGGAACGATTTGATTGTCATTTTAAGCAAATACACCAAAAGCGATCTGTACAGCTGGAACAAAGTTTGGGTAAACCAGCCCGGCAGACCTATATTTAATTACGAAATTAAGTACGATGGCGATAAAATAAGCAGTTTAATACTGACACAAAAAAGTGAAAATGGTGCGCCGCGCGTATGGCCACAGGCTTTTACGCTAAAACTGGTATATGCCAACAGCAGCAAAATTTTAAACATAAATGCTGTAAATGCCAGTACGGTTATTAGCGAGGCCAAAGGTTTAGAAAAACCCAGCTATATATTGTTTAATGCCGATGGTGCAGGCTATGGCCTTTTTCCTATTGATATGGTGATGATGGAGCATCTGGCCATAAGCAATCCGCTTGAGCGGGCATCGGCTTATATCAATGCGTACGAAAACATGCTGGCTGGCAACAGCTTTAAGCCTAAACAATTGCTCAATTTCTACATGAAAGGCTTGGCCACCGAAAAAAATGAAATGAACTTAAGGTTAATTGCCGGCTACCTGACCAATATTTATTGGACCTTTCTTAAACCGGAAACACGGATGGAGCTGCATAAAGATCTTGAAAACGCCATTTGGACAGCGATGCAGCAGCAAGAGCAGCAAAACCATAAAAAGATTTTATTTAATGCCTATCAGAACGTTTACATTGGGGGCGAAGCAGGAGAAAGACTTTATCAGATTTGGTTTAAGCAATCGGCACCTGAAGGAGTTAAACTGCAGGAAGACGATTATAGTAGCCTGGCGCTAACCCTGGCACTTAAAACAGATACAGCCAATAACATTTTAAAAACCCAATTATCGCGCACCAGTAATGCCGACCGTAAAAACAGGTTAATGTACCTGATGCCTGCACTCTCGTTAAATGTTGCGGAAAGAGATCAGTTTGCTGAAAGCTTAAAAATGCGTAAGAACCGCCAGAAAGAAGCCTGGACGACAACTGCACTGGCTTATCTGCATCATCCGTTAAGGCAACAGACCTCCATAAAATACCTGAAACAAAGTTTGGAGCTGTTAGAGGAGATACAGCAAACCGGCGATATATTTTTTCCGCAATCGTGGTTGGCTGCAATATTTTCTAGCTACAACAGTAACGAAGCATACCAGGTTGTACAGGATTTTTTGAAATCGCATCCTAACTATAATGCCAAGTTAAAAGACAAGATTTTGCAAACTACCGATAACCTGAGGAGGGCACAGCAGATCGTAAACTAAAATGATTTAGCGAAGTAAAATGTTGCTTATTTGTTACATTGTTTTTTAATCAGAATTTCTACTTTTGTCGCGAGAGCGTTAATTTAGATGGAAAGGGGTGAACATTAATTTGTTTCGCCCTTTTCTTTTTTTAAGCTGCTCCGGGAAATAGTCACCAATTTTAGTTGAAATCGTCGGTTTCGGCATTCAACCCTTCCAGCAAGGTTTTTAATAAAGTTTCTCTTTTATCATTAATGGATGCATCATCCTGAACGTGAACGGTAAGATCTGTGTTTTCTGTAGCTTGAGTATACATAAGGATAGTTTTGTTAATGTCTGTTTATTTAACGCTCATTTTCCGGTATAGTTTGTAACTTTTTTATTCGATGAAATATTTTATCTGCTTAACCCGCTGTTAAAGAAGATTTAATTTAAAACGAGCAAACTTTGATCGCTTATTTCGGTTATATTTAATCAAAGCAAATAGGCGGTTATAAACAACCTTTTTACCTTAAGCAACAAAACAATGCAACATTACGATGCCATTATTATTGGCGCCGGGCAAGCAGGGGTTCCTTTAGCTAAAAAACTGGCTGAAGCAGGAAAGAAAACGGCGCTGATTGAAAAAAGATATGTAGGCGGTACCTGTATTAACGACGGTTGTACCCCAACAAAAGCCATGGTGGCCTCTGCACGGGCAGTGTATCAGGCCAAAAATGCCCCGGCGCTCGGTGTTGAAACCGGCAAAATCCAAGTAGATTTCAAAAAGATAATCCAACGTAAAGATGATATTGTCAACAGTTTCCGGTCTTCTTCAGAAAAAGGCATCAGTAAAACCAAAGGCCTTAAACTGATTTTCGGCACGGCGAAGTTTAGTGGTAAGAAAGAAATCACGGTTTCACTCACCGATGGCGGAACAGATACTTTAACGGCTGACTGGATTTTTATCAATACTGGTGCAAAAACGGCGCTTCCGGAGATTGAAGGGCTGCAGGACGTAAATTATCTTACCTCTACCACCATTTTAGAACTGGATAAATTGCCCGAAGAACTGATTATTATTGGTGGAAATTATATTGGTCTGGAGTTTGGTCAAATGTTCAGCCGGTTTGGATCTAAAGTAACCATACTCGAAAAGTCGGCCAGTATCCTGGCTAAAGAAGATAGTGATGTCGCTGCAGCATTAACCGGAATTTTAGAGGCTGAAGATATCGGGATTTTAACCGATGTAAGCATCAATAAGGTCGTACAACATCAAAATCAAATCAAGGTATCCATAACCACTGGAAAAAATAAAAAAGTTGTTAGCGGAAGCCATTTACTCGTTGCCGCAGGACGGATTCCGCAAACCGCTGATATAGACCTCGAAAATTGCGGCGTAGAAATCGATGATCATGGGCATATTCTGGTCAATGAAAAACTGGAGACAAACGTAAGTGGCATTTATGCCCTTGGCGATGTAAAAGGCGGCCCATCCTTTACCCATATTGCTTACAACGATTATACCATTGTGTACCGTAACCTGATAGCAGGAACTAAATACTCCATTGCAGAAAGGCCGGTGCCTTATTGCATGTTTACCGATCCACAACTTGGGCGGATTGGCCTTTCAGAAAAGGAGGCTAAGGAGAAAAAGTTAAATTATAAGACAGCTGTATTGCCCATGGAATACGTTGCCCGTGGAATTGAAACCGGCGATACCCGTGGGCTGATTAAAGCCGTAGTAGATGTGGATAGCAAAAAGATACTGGGGGCTGCGGTGCTGGCCAGTGAAGGCGGCGAAATCATGTCGATTTTGCAGCTGGCAATGGAAGGTGGCATCACTTACGATAGGATCAGGTATTGTGTATTTGCGCATCCTACCTATGCTGAATCGCTAAATAACCTGTTCATGAAAATTGATTGAGGGCTATGATCGAACTAAAAGCGGTAAGTAAAAAGTTTAACCATACCCATGCGGTTAACGAGGTTTCGTTTAAAGTAAACGAAGCCGAAACCCTGGTATTATTGGGAACAAGTGGCTGCGGTAAAACCACTACTTTAAAGATGATCAATCGTTTAATCACACCCGATGCCGGCGAAATTTATATAGGAGGCGAAGCCATTGCCAGGCAGGATGGAGATGCACTCCGCAAAAAAATAGGTTATGTAATGCAACATATCGGGCTTTTTCCGCATTATACCATTGCCGAAAATATTGCTGTAGTACCCAAATTGTTAAAATGGCCCAAAGCTAAAATTGAAGAGCGCGTTCACGGATTGATGGAAAAACTACATTTACCAGCAAATACACTAAATATGTTGCCTAACCAGCTAAGTGGAGGACAACAACAACGTGTTGGTTTGGCCAGGGCTTTAGTTGCCGATCCGGCGGTACTGTTAATGGATGAACCTTTTGGGGCACTAGATAATGTAACCCGCACCAGTATTCAGCAAGAATTTAAAGCGTTAGACGAATTGAAACGGAAAACCATTGTGATGGTTACCCATGATGTTCAGGAGGCTTTTGAACTGGCCGATCGCATTTGTTTAATGGATAAAGGCAAGGTGGTACAATTGGGCACGCCAAAAGAACTGCTGTATCAGCCTGTAAACGATTTTGCAAGGAAATTTTTAGCCGGTCAGCAATTAACACTCGAGTTTAAAATAACCAAATTGAGCGATATCTGGTCTTTCCTGCCCAATGCCGCTGCTGCTGAAGAAAAATCGGAGGTGGCAGATGTAAGTGTTTGGGAAGCAATGGAGTTATTAAGATCAACAGGAAAGAATAGACTGCTGGCGGTAGATGAACACGGGAAGATAAAAGCACTCAGTTTTGATCAGTTAACTAAAGGATTTAACCAATATCAAAACCTGCAGGCACATGGGTGAGCAACAGCAAACTTTATGGCAGTTTATGAGTGGGCAGTCTGACAAACTGTTTACCCAAACCTTACAGCATGTTGGTTTAACTTTTATTTCCTTATTGCTTGCCATAGCTGTAGGATTGCCCCTAGGGATATTAATTGCCCGGAAAAGAAAATTGTCTGGTCTGGTATTGGGCATTGCCGGTGTACTGCAAACTATTCCAAGTATTGCTTTGTTGGGGTTTATGATCCCTGTTTTGGGTATTGGTGCTAAACCGGCCATTGTAGCGCTGCTCATTTATGCGTTATTGCCCATTATCAGAAATACCTATACCGGAATTACCGGGATTGATGAATATGTAAAAGAAGCTGCTAAAGCCATGGGAATGAGTGCCAGTCAAATTCTTTTTAAGGTAGAGCTACCTTTAGCCATGCCGGTTATCCTGGCGGGTATCCGTACCGCAACAGTTATTAATGTTGGTGTAGCCACCCTGGCTTCTTTTATTGCGGCGGGCGGACTTGGTGAGTTCATTTTTGGTGGTATATCATTAAACAATACCAATATGATTCTGGCAGGCGCTATCCCTGCAGCGTTACTGGCAATTATTTTAGATCTGCTACTGTCTGTTATTCAAAAAATGGATTTTAAAAGGCTACGCAAGGCAGTTTACATTTTGCCTGTGCTGATTTTGATACTCGGAGGCTTTTATATCTTGCCTTCGGCTTATGGCTCGAGTCTTACAGCCGGTTTTACACCAGAATTTATGGGCCGGCAGGATGGAGATCTGGGTTTGAAATCGGCCTATGGTTTAAAAATCCACACCATTGTAATCAGCGATGCGGTGATGTACAAGGCTGCCTTTTCTAAAGAACTCGATGTAATTAGCGGCTACTCAACCGATGGACGCCTGAAAGCTTTCGACCTGCGCATTTTAAAAGATGATAAAGGCATTTTTCCACCTTATTATGCTGCACCCATTGTGCGGGAGTCAGCATTACAGCAATTTCCACAACTGGAGGCTACATTAAACCTACTGGCCAACAAAATTACCGATTCGGTAATGACTGATTTAAATTACCGTACCGATTACCTTCATCAATCGCCTGAGCGGGTGGCTAAAGATTTTTTGATCAGCCATGGGCTGTACAAAGCCTCCCGAAACGGAAACCGGGGCACAGTTCGGATCGGATCTAAAATTTTTGGCGAACAATACATTCTAGCCGAAATGTACAGCATGCTAATCAAAGGCAATACCGATTACAACGTATCAACCAAAAGCGGGCTTGGCGGAACAAAAATCTGTTTTGATGCTTTAACGAACGATCAGATCGACCTTTATCCCGAATACACTGGTACAGGTTTATTGGTACTCCTGCAGCCCGATCAGCAAATTGCTAAAGCAATGGCACACGATAAAGACAAAACATATCAGTATGTATACGGAGAATTTAAAAAGAAATTCAACATTAGATGGCTTAAACCCATTGGCTTTAATAATTCGTATGCTTTAATGATGCGGGATAAACAATCGAAAGCACTGAATATTAATACGATTACCGACCTTAAAAAATATTTAGATCAAAACTAATGGCATTTACAGAAGAATATTTACAGATCAGGAAATACACCGAAAAAATTTGTGAGCCGCTGCAAACTGAAGATTACGTGGTACAACCTGTAGCAGATGTAAGCCCACCAAAGTGGCATTTAGGCCATACCACCTGGTTCTTTGAAACCTTTATATTGATGCCATTTTCGCTTAATTATCAGGTGTATAACACCGAATATAATTATGTTTTTAACAGCTACTATGAAACGGTGGGTAACCGGGTTATCCGTACTGACAGGGGCAATTTAAGCCGGCCAGGCGTACATGAAATTTACCAGTACCGGGCCTATATAGATGAGGCCATGGTGAAGCTCTTAGCTTCGCCTTTAACTTCGGCGGTTAAGGAATTGCTCAGGCTCGGTTTTAACCACGAGCAACAACATCAGGAATTATTGCTTACCGATATCAAGTACATTTTAGGTAACAATCCGCTTTTTCCGGTGTATGCCGATAAAACAGAAGTTTTAAATGAAGCAATACCGCAGGCAGATTTTATAAGCATTGCGGCAGGAATTTATGAGGTGGGGCATACCGGAGAAGGCTTTTGTTTTGATAACGAACTAAGCCGGCATCAGGTTTACCTTCAGGCTTATGAAATTTGCAGCCAACTGGTAAGCAATGGCGGTTTTATGGAATTTATCGAAGCAGGAGGTTATAGTAATTTTAATTACTGGCATGCAGAAGGATGGGATTGGGTGAAAAATAACCACATTACCAGCCCCATGTACTGGCACCAGATAGAAGGTAAGTGGTTTAACTATACTTTAAAAGGTTTGCAGCCTGTAAATGTTGATGCTCCTGTTAGTCACATCAGTTACTACGAAGCCTATGCTTTTGCAAGCTGGAAAGGAATGCGCCTGCCTACTGAATTTGAGTGGGAAATAGCTGCCAGAAGCTTTAACTGGGGCGAAAGATGGGAGTGGACCGAAAGTGCGTATTTACCTTATCCGGGCTTTAGTAAGGCGCCAGGAGCCATTGGCGAGTACAATGGTAAGTTTATGGTTAACCAAAAAGTACTCCGTGGTGCATCAATCGCAACACCACCAAATCACTCGCGCATTACGTACCGAAATTTTTTTCACCCGCATTTAAGATGGCAATACACAGGCATTCGTCTGGTTAAATAAAAATATATATGAGCACAGCTACTATCGAAAACGCAACAGACAGTAAATTACAGTTCCTGCACGATACCCTAAATGGCTTGCAGGCTAATCAGAAAAGGTTAGATTCCAAGTACTTTTATGATGCCATCGGCGACCGAATTTTTCAGCAGATTATGCAAATGGAGGAGTATTATTTAACGGCGGCTGAAATGGAAATTATGCAACATCAGTCTGCTGATATAGCACAGGCAATATTGGCTGAAGGTTCTCCTTTTGATTTAATAGAACTCGGTGCCGGCGATGCAACAAAATCTATTCACCTGTTAAGATCGTTATTAAATACCAAGGCTACATTTAGCTACTGTCCGGTTGATATTTCTGAACATGTAATTGCCGATTTGCAACAAAATTTGCCTCTTCAATTACCTGGATTGGATGTAAAAGGCTTAAACGGCGATTATTTTGATATGCTGAAACAGGCTACTGAACTTTCCGGTCGCAGAAAGGTAGTGCTGTTTATGGGCGCAAATATCGGTAACATGACCATTGCCGATGCCGAACAGTTTTGTAAAACGTTGAAAAGTTTGCTGGCGCCCGGAGATTTACTTATCATCGGCTTTGATCTGAAAAAAAATCCAAAACAGATTTTAGCTGCCTATAATGATAAAGCAGGAATAACAAGCGCATTTAACCTAAACCTTCTACGACGGATTAACAGCGAGCTGGATGCCAATTTCGATGCCCGTTGTTTTGAGCATTACGCCAGTTACGATCCGGAAACCGGCTCCTGTAAAAGCTACCTCATCAGTTTAACAAAACAGCTGGTAACAATTGGGCAAACGGCTATTCCATTTGCCGAAAATGAGTACATCATGATGGAGATCTCGCAAAAGTATGCACTAAGCGATATCGACAGGTTGGCCAAATTTTCTGGATTCGAGCTACATCAGCGTTTTTTCGATCAGCACCGGTATTTTGTTGATGCAATCTTTAAAGTAGCCTAAGGCTGGTCTAAAATGGCCAGCAGCAGGTCTAATTCGGCTTCGGTATTGTAAAAATGAAACGAAATCCGGGTTCCTGCTCCGCGGGGTGAGCAAATAATTTTAGCGGCCTGTAACTGTGCAACTTTTTTTTCGCCAAGGGGCATGCTGATAATTGTCGACTGGTATTTCCGATCCATTAACCAATCGGCAACCAGGTTACGGCGGTGCAGCGCTAATCTGGCCTTGTTTGATAATGCCTGTACTTTTTGCTCAATGGTATCAAAACCCAAAGCTTCCAGCTGAATCAGGCTTTGATATAATGTACCGAAATTTAAAGTATCTAAATGGCCCGGTTCAAAATATAACGAAAGGTGATCTCTACCTTGTAAAAAAGGCGCAGTAGGTAAATCAGCAAGTTTATTTTTTTGATAAAGATGCTCTTTTAACGCATCAGAAAAAAAGGCATAACCATTTCCATAACCGCCCAAAAGCCATTTATAACCACTGCCAAGCAAAGCATCCAATCCCGATTTTTCAAAATCAAAGACAGTAGTTCCGGTAAATTGAGTGCCATCGCCAATAATTAGCAGCTGCGGATAGCGGCTTTTTAATTGTTGTATCCATGCTTCATCCATCCGAAAACCACTGATGTATTGCACCATGCTAAAAGCCAGTACAGTAGGCTTGAATTTTTCAATGGCCTGAATCAGGTGGTCAGCAAGGTCGGCATCAACTTTAACAATTTGATATTCGAAACCCATGCTGATTACGGGGTAACTAACTGAAGGATATTCCTCCTCAAGCAACAAAAAACGGTGACTTTTATCCAGTCCGTTTAAAAGTGCATTAAAACCCACCGAAAAATTAGACACTAAATAAGTATTTGCAGCTTTCGCACCAAAACAGCTAGCCAGCTTATTTCTAAGTTGGTCAATTACCTGTGCGTTTTCCATCCTGAAAATGCTGCCACCGGCAATAAAAGCTTCATCGTGTGCCTTTCTCCAGGCAGCAAGCTCAGTTGAGAGTAAACCGGAATTGGCGGTGTTTAAGTAAGTACAGGTTTCGAGGATCGGAAAAGATAGCTTCATACCCAAAAATAACAGAATTAGCGGGGAAAGAGATAAAATGTCTCCCGAAAATGAAGATTATACAAACCTATGAGAATTTTACTTGTTAAACCTTTGGGCTTTAATTCATAGATATGGAAAATAATACATCGGTTTTAGTCGCTGAACTTAAAAAACTACTGAATGGCGGTTCTGCACATGTAGGCCTTAAAGCCGCTGTTGCAGATTTACCTTTTAAACTCCTGGGCGAAAAACCCGCTGGTTTGCCTTATAGCATTTGGCAATTGGTCGATCACATTAGAATTGCCCAATGGGATATGCTGGAATTTAGTCGTGACGCTACACATCAATCGCCAAAATGGCCCGACGAATACTGGCCAAAAGCACTTGCCCCTCAAGATGAACAAACCTGGATTGCTGCTTTAGCGCAGATTGAAAGCGATAAAGAAGCTTTTATTCAGCTTTTAGAGTCTGCCGATTTATATGCGGAGATTGAGCATGGCGATGGGCAGAGCATTTTGCGGGAGGCCTTACAAATTGCCGATCACAACGCTTATCATATTGCCGAAATTGTAGTGATACGCCGTTTACTAGGTGCCTGGAAAAGTTAATTGAACAAAAGAAGCGCTCGTTAATGTTTGAACTTAAATAATACAGTTATGTTAAAAAATAGAGAAGTATTCAGCTCGTTTTCTGTAAATGATATACAGGAAGCTAAAGATTTTTACCAGGGCACACTCGGTATCGAAGTAAAAGACAGTCCGATGGGAGTGATCGAGTTACAGATTTCAGGCTCAAATAACGTGCTTATATATCCCAAACCTAATCATATTCCGGCAACGTTTACAGTTTTAAACTTTCCTGTCGATAATATTGATGACACGGCCGATGAACTGATTGCTAAAGGGGTGAAATTTGAGCTTTATCACACTGAACACATCAAAACAGACGAAAAAGGGATTTCCCGCGATAATGGTGGGCCAAATATCGCCTGGTTCAGAGATCCTGCAGGTAATATTCTATCGATTCTGGAAACCACAGACTAAGGTATACCTGAATGACTGATTTTTGAATGAAAATCGGACTATAGGATATTCCATTATTCAAAAATCAGTCATTGCTTAAAACTACGCAACAGTTAACAAATCGAAACACTGGTGCGCAATTTCATACTCTTCGTTGGTAGGGATTACCAATATTTTTACTTTTGAATCTGCATTGCTAATTTCCTTTAATTCGCCTGCATAAGCCTTGTTTGCTGCTGCATTGAGTGTAATGCCTAAATACTCAAGGCCGGAGCAAACTGCTTCACGCATCTGACTATCGTTTTCTCCTACACCGGCCGTAAATACCACGGCATCTATACCGTTCAGAACGGCAGCGTAGGCACCTATAAATTTTTTAATGCGGTAAGCGTATAACTGGAGGGCTAAAATAGCAGCATGATTACCTTCATCGGCCATTTTTCTGATATCGCGCATGTCACTCGAGCCACCTACGCCCAAAAGCCCCGATTGTTTGTTCAATAAAGTACTTAACTGCTCTAGTGTATAACCCGAATGCTCCATCAGGTGGAAAATAACCGATGGGTCTATATCGCCCGATCGGGTGCCCATCATTAACCCACTTAGCGGGCCAAAACCCATGCTGGTATCAACCGATTTGCCATTGCTGATTGCGGTAATGCTACAGCCATTACCTAAATGCACACTGATAATTTTGCTATCTTTTTTATTTAACCATTTTATGGCCTGTTCGCTTACATATTTATGACTGGTGCCATGAAAACCATATACCCTGATGCTATCTTCTTTGTAATACCACTCAGGTATGGCATAGCGGTAAGCCTGCTCAGGTATAGTTTGGTGAAAGGCCGTGTCAAAAACGGCTATCTGTTTAGCTTTAGTAAAGGTTCTCTCAGCTACTTCTATACATTTGTAATTTACAGGGTTATGTAATGGAGCAAGCGAAAAGAGTTTTTTAATCTGTTGTTTTACTTCATCTGTAATTAAAGTTGGTCCGGCAAAATGTTCGCCGCCATGTACCACACGGTGTCCAACTGCTGCAATATCATCGGGACTTGCAATTACCGCAAATTCACCTTCGCTAAGCAAAGTCAGTACCTGTTTTAAGCCTTCTCCGTGACTGGCAATAAATGCAGCTAGTTCGATGCTATGCTTATTGCCATGGGTATAAACGTTATGTTTGATAAAAGAGCCTTCAATGCCAATGCGTTCTACCAAGCCACTGCAAACCGGGGCTTTTTCAGGCATTTTAAAGAGCTGGTATTTTAAAGAACTGCTTCCTGAGTTAATAACTAAAATATTCATATTAAAGATCCTGGCATTGAATTGCTGTAATTACAACAGTGTTAAAAATATCATCTACCGTGCAGCCACGGCTTAAATCGTTTATAGGCTTATTTAAACCCTGTAACATTGGCCCAATAGCCAAAGCGCCGGTTTCTCGTTGCACGGCCTTATAGGTATTGTTGCCGGTATTTAAATCGGGGAAAATAAGTACACTGGCCCGGCCGGCCACTTCCGATCCCGGTAGTTTTTGCTGACCTACTAAAGGATCAACTGCGGCATCATATTGGATAGGGCCTTCTATTTTTAATTCAGGGTACCTGGCTCTTACAATTGCAGTAGCTTCTCTCACACGTTCTACATCTTCACCTTCGCCTGATGTACCCGACGAGTAAGAAAGCATGGCAATACGGGGCTCAATGCCAAATTTAGCACTGCTCTCGGCTGATGAGATGGCAATTTCGGCAAGCTGTTGTGCCGTAGGATTAGGATTAACCGCGCAATCGCCAAATATGGCTACGCGCTCGGGCAGGCACATAAAGAAAATGGATGAAACCACCGATACGCCCGGTTTGGTTTTAACAAACTGCAGTGCAGGCCTGATGGTGTGCTGAGTGGTGTGTATTGCACCTGATACCATCCCGTCGGCATCGCCCTTGTAAACCATCATGGTGCCGAAATAGGAGACATCAGTCATCATATCTCTGGCCATTTCGAGATTTACATTTTTGGCTTTACGCAACTCGTGAAGCGTTTCTACGTAATTATTGTATTGAGCCGAATGGATGGGATTGTAGATTTTTAAGATATTGATATCCAGATTGATACCAAGCCTTTTAATGCTGTTTCCGATTTCAACCGGATCGCCTAACAGCGTAATGTCTACAATATCCTGTGCAATTAGTTTTTCTACGGCTTTTAAAATCCTTTCGTCGTTTCCTTCAGGCAGTACAATGTGTTTTTTGTCGCGTTTGGCCCATTTCACCAGCTGGTATTGGAACATGTGCGGCGTAATGCCCTGGTAAGAGAAAGCAATAATTTTATTATCGAGTGCTTTGCTATCTACGTATTTCTCAAAAAGCTCAATGGCCAGTGCAATTTTCTTTTTGTTGGCTATGGTAATTTTAGAATGGATACCGCCAATAGTGGTGGTAGTTTCGAAAGTTCCTTTTTGTACCGAAACGATTGGGATAATGGTTTGCAAACCTTCTATCAACTTAATAATAGGCTCATCGGGCAAGCTGCCTGCAGTTAGTACAATACCGGCAATTTTTGGGTAACTGGCCGATAAATTGGCTTGTAAAGCGCCAATAATGATATCGCCGCGGTCGCCAGGGGTAACAATAAGCACATTTTCTTTAACATGCCTTAAAAAGTTGGGCAACATCATGGCGCCGGTTACAAAATTATCAACCTGATTGTCGAGCAGTTCCGTACCGAAAAGTATTTCGCCGCCCAATGCCAGCGTAATTTCTTTCATAGTTGGGCTCTGTAATCCGGTTTCAGTGGGGATTACCGCGATAAGCAATTCAGAAGGTAGCTGGTTGGTTAGCGCCTGTTTGATGCGTTCTGCCTCTTCGGGGTTGACCATATTGGCCACCACGCCCAATACCTGTACATCCCTCAATAAAAAGTTGCGGTAAATGTTAATGGCACTTTTAAAAAGCTGACTGGCGGTTTTGTTTTTGCCCGATACAACAATAAGTACTGGCGCGCCTAGATTTTTAGCCATCAAAGCATTTGATTCGAATTCAAAAGCCATGCCTTCACCTAAAAAATCGCTACCCTCAATTACAGTAAAATCATAATTGTCTTCGAGCTTTTTGTATTTACTGATGATGGTATTGATGATCGTTCCGCTATCTTCTGATTGATGCAGCATTTCCTGCCGCGTAAAAGCAAAAGCATCTTCGTAGTTAACAGGCAACGAAAAGTAATCGAGCATGGCCTCTACATGTTCGTCTCTAACATTGGGGTCGTCCTGGGCGATAATGGGTTTAAAATAACCTACTTTCTGGGTTTTTGCCAAAAGCATATTGATCATGCCGAAAGCAATTACCGATTTTCCGGTGTAAGGTTCGGCTGAGGCAATGAAAATGTTTTTCGTCATAAGGGATATCAGGGTATAGGTATAACCAATTAGCCCCAATATAGTTGGAAATATTTGTTTTAAAAACTGATGCTCGTCAAGTTTTAAGATCTGCCCTGAATAATTTTAAATTTTACTTTATGCAGTTAATAATTCTTTTAGGAAATACGCTTGCTTCTGGTTGTAAAATAATCGATTGCAAGCACAACAATCAGGATGAGCAAGCCCCCAAATTCGCGGGTTTCTTCTATCCAGGGTTTGGTGGCCTTCATACTCATGGCTATATTTTCTGCGGCGTGGTCATTATACCAGTTGAGTACGCCATATTTATCAAAAAACAGATATACCGCATAAATACTGTAGGCTAAAATTCCACCTAAGTAAGCTTTCTGGTAATATTTTCCGCGGAAATACATCCAGCATAACCAAGCGCCAAAAAGATAAATCGGCATCCATACATAAGGATCAGGATCATTGTACTGAAGGCCTGCAGAAACAATAAAAAGGAAGCAGAATAAGAGATTAAAAGCTTTCAATGTGAATTTATTATATACTAAAATACATCGTTTTATTTAGAAATGGCAACATTAAGCATTCGATTCGATAAGCAATTTTAAAAGCTTTAGTCTGTGTATTAGTGGGGCATTTACTTTAGCATCAGGATTTAACCTTAACGGAAGAAAATGGCTTTCCAGAAAATGTTTATAATTGGTAATAATGGTAGCCTCGTTAAGGTAGATAGGAACTTGTTGAGGTGCTGCATTGGCAAAAAAATCTTCTAACTGTTTTAATTCTTCCAGGGTCATGCACAAAGTTACCATTATACCGCTGGTACTTAAAAACAAGTTTTACATTAAGTGTTATATGGCTCTGCCTCAATGTAAATAATTTCCATTTGCTGCAACATCAACACCAGGAAGTTTTGATTATATTTTAAGTGCTAATATTTTTAGTTTAAATTTGCGTGTTCCTGCTTAATCAACTTGCAGGCATTAGCTGATGAAGAAAGATATTCCCCTTCCTGAACCTGTTCAGGATGTTTCTGCATTTAAAAATGAATTTTATAGAAAAGAAACGGCCTGGCACCGCGATTGGAAACTGGCTTTTCCGTCATCTTTCAGGGAAATTGCCTTTTTCGATAAAGCCAATAACAACCTGCATCGTGCCGATATTTTTACGCCGGCAGGGTATACCATCGAATTTCAAAATTCCCCAATTTCTCTTGCTGAACTAAACAGCCGCGAGGCCTTTTATCCAAACCTGATTTGGGTATTAAACGGGAAGAAATTTAAAGGCTTTAGGGTGCTAAAACATCTTCCTGATGTAGATGACCCTAAATTAAAGGACTATGAGTTTTGCCATAGCGACCACCTTTCGATGGTGCGGAAGGCAGAGGTTAAAATGGGGAATTTTTTGCCCAAACCGTTGAATTTTTACCACAATGAGTTGAAGCACATAAAATTTACTTCTAACCTCTATTCTTTTTGCTGGAAACAGCCCCATAGCGTATGGTATAGTGCTACCGCAAAGATTATTGTCGATTTAGGTGGCCATTTTCTGTATGAGCTTAAACAAAGGCCTCAACTCAACGGGAATTACCCATACTTGAAATTGATCAATCGCAAGACATTTATTGCTCAGCATACCCCACCTGAATATTGATACTGATCAGTTTGTTAATGTGTTTTTTTGCTGGTTTAAAAGTGGTTTTTGCAGTATGATCGTTTAGCATACAGCTGTTTTTTCCTGCTTTTGGAGTCAAAAAAATTATTGTGGTTTTGCTACAGTTAAGGTTTGGCTTGAGGCTTGCATAGAGATAATAAAAAGTTAATGCAAACATCTCACTCTATGCCATACACCTTTATTATTATTGATGATGATCAGATCAGTATCGATATTTTGAAAGCTTACCTTTCGCGCATGAAAGAATTTACCATGCTGGCAACATTTACCGATCCTGTAGCAGGAGTAAAGGCAATTCGCGAATATGGTGAAATCGACTTTCTATTTTTGGATATTGCGATGGAAATTTCTGGAATTGATATCGCCCGGGTAATACGTGAGCAGGTTAGGCATATTGTTTTTATAACTGCTTACCAAAAATATGCGCTGGATGCCTTTAGGGCATTTGGTGATAAGTTTTTGGTTAAGCCAATCAATCAGCAAAAAATGCAAGCCGCCATAGCCGACCTGATTAGAAAGGATAAAAGAAAGGAAGCATAAAGATTCACCTCCATCATCAGACGGAGGTGAATGCGTGTTATTTCATGCTATCACTTATTTTATTGATCATAATCAAATGACTTTGAACAATAGGAGCAGTTTTTGTAGCGAAAGATTTAAGGTCTGCATCTTTTCCGTCTTTCGATTCGTCTTCCATCAGTTTTAAAGTCGATTTGTGTCCGTCTACCATCGCATTTACATAAGCTTTATCGAAATCAGCTCCTGTTTTTTTGCTCAGGTCATCCATTTTCTGCTTATGTTCCTCGTCAACTGTACTGGGAAGGGTAATATTTTTTTGTTTTGCTATGGCCATTAATTCGGTATTGGCCATGCCATGGTCTTTCACCATCATGGTAGCAAACTCTTTTACTTTTGCATTACTGCTTTTTTCGAGTGCCATTTTGCCAAGTTCTACTTCGGCCATGCCACCCACAGCCGCTTGGGTAGTGAATTTTGCATCGGCTTCATCTACTGCAATGCCGCCAGTTGCTGCTACATTGGTGGTAGTATCTTTAGCCATGTTTACACTGTCGGCACTTTCTTTAGCATCTTTATTACCACCACTACAAGCCTGGAAAGTTAACGAAGAAGCCGAAATAGCCATCAAATAAATTAAGTTTTTCATATACAATTGTTTTTGTTGTATAAGAAGAACATGCTTTTACCGAAAAGGGTTTAAGTATTTTAAAAGAATTTTATACTGTGTTGTTTTTCTGCTCAGGGTAGGAAGAAGAGAAGTGATCTTGTAAAGTCAAGATAATCGATACTCTTTGGATATAAAATTGATCGCTTAACTGCCTTAATTTCTTAATGTTAAAGGTGATTCAATCATTAAGAAATTAAGGTCATTAAGGATAATGGTTCTTTGAGGAAGGTTGAAGAAATGCCATAAAGCTTTTGGTCTTTATTGGCGTGAAACTTTGTTTTAAGCCACTACAGCTTTACTTTTTTTAGCTTTAGGTTCGGCTTTTTCTGGTAATTGAATCGATAAAATCAGGTCGATACTTTCTGAGTTGGTCTCATAATCAGCCGCGATTTTTTCCCATCTTTTTAATTCTCCCTGTAAGTTTTCAATTTCCTTACCTAATGATTCGATTTTATTCTGAATTGATTTTCTAACGTTCGTATTTGCCATAACACAAAATTATAATTTGGCCGCATATCTTTAAACTTCTTTATGCGCAGTAATATGCTAAAAAATGCTATAGCTTCACTTTCAGGGAGTTTTGTTGCAATAAAATTATCAACAATGGTTAATAACCAGGTATTTCCGCAATAGAAGGATAAAAATCGGCAACATTTCTTAATTTTACTTCGATATCCCGTTAAATATGAAGAAAAATAGTAGCTGCGATCTTAATACTTGTTTTATGTGTCAACTTACCTTAAAAGAATGGCATGCTGCAATTGGTAGTCATAAAAAGAACTTTACAGCTAAAAAAGGAGAGGTGATCATAAAAGAAGGCGATCCGGTAAGCGGGGTATATTTCGTAACTTCAGGTAATGTAAAAGTGCATAAGCATTGGGGCGATAAAGAACTGATTTTACGCTTTGCAAATGATGGTGCGATTATCGGGCACAGGGGAATCAGCAATAACATTTCTACCTATCCGATATCGGCGACTGCTTTGGAAACTACTCAGCTTTGTTTTGTGGATATTGAATTTTTTAAAGCAACGATAAAAGTAAACCAGGAATTTGCCTATGGCTTGTTGATGTTTTATGCCGACGAACTGCATACTTCTGAGAAGAAGATGAGAGATCTGGCATTAATGTCGGTTAAAGGCAGGTTAGCCATGGCCATTTTAAATCTTAAAGATCAATTTGGTTTAGATGAAGCTGGTTTTTTAAAGCTTTCATTAAGCCGGCAGGATTTGGCGGCCTATACGGGTGCTACCTACGAAACTGTTTTCAGGACGATGAATGAACTGCTTGCAGAGCAATTGATTGTGGTGTCAGGCAAGCAAATTGGTATTTTAAATGAAACAGGACTGAAAGATTTGAGTAATAAATAAAGCTTTTGTGATGTTAGGAGTAGTTTTATGTGGCGGACAAAGTTTAAGGATGGGATCCGATAAGGGTTTAATGAGCCATCAGGATAAGCTTTGGGCACAACTAGCCGCTGATAAGCTTACCTTATTACAAATTCCGGTTGTATTTTCGGTTAATGCAGCACAGCAGGAAATCTATGCTGGTTATTTTGGTGAGGCACAGTTAGTGACTGATCATACTTTGGCAGATGTTAAAGGGCCTTTGCTAGGTGTACTTTCTGCTCATTTATTAAACGCTAAACAAGATTTATTTGTACTTGCCTGTGATTTGTTGCTGATGGAAAGCAGCTTGCTCGAAAAATTATTGGCTGCCTACCATGCTTATCCATCTTTTGATGCCTTTGTTTTTACGCGAAATGGTCAGCAAGAACCTTTGTGCGGTATTTATTCGGCTAAAGCATTAAAAAAGATTTGGCATTTAGTGCAAACACATCAGCTGGCTAAACACAGCATGAAATTTGTGTTGAGTAATTTATTGGTATACGAAATAGTTGTAGAAGATAAGGATGACCGTTTTTTTGGAAATTTTAACTCCCATGCAGAAATCAACGGCTTGTAATGTGATGATCTTTTACAGCAATTGCAATGCAGCCTGGTCAATCTTGCTAAAATTAGCTTTATCTTCTTCACAAAGCGGGCAGCAGTAAGTTTCGGGCAAATCTCTAAAGTTTGTTCCAGGCAAAATGCCTTGTGCTTCGTCTCCCACCTTTTCATCATATACAGTTAAGCAGCTGTTGCACTGATATAAGAAATCGACACCTTTTTTGGCAGGTTCTTCGGTAACCATGTTTTGCTGCCGATCTGTTTTAATGGTGTTTAAACGGTATTTGTAAAACCTATATACTGCACGCCGTACTTGTTCCGGCAGCAAAAAACCTGGGTTGTTCCGGCTAAATACTTCACCTGTACGTTCGTTGGGATTAAAATCTTTGGCACATAAAATATCGTAAACAGGAAACAGTTTTAAACCCCATACATCAATTAAATGACGTTTCCGGATCAGTATGCTACTAAATACTTCACTTTTTTTTCGTGTTTTAATGCCGAAACAAATACCAAATGTACGGGTATCATCAATGCTCAGGCTTTTTACCAGAAAGCTTTTGAGCGCCAGGCCTTCGTTGCAATTGTCTTCTACCTGAAAATTGAGTTCATTGGCAGCATGGCGCATGTTAACTTCAAACTCTTCAAGTAAGGTGTTCCACAGGTTTTTGTCTTCCTCATTAATTCCTTTTACAATAATGGTTTTCCACGAGGTGCAGCAAAGTTGCCCCAGTTTAGTGGTAAGACAGAGCTGGCAGAGTTTTTTTAAAAAGGCGATACTAAACAGCTCGTCGCGGCGATATATTCCCAGCCAGTATTTATTGTTGTAACGGTTTAAGCCTTCATAATACGGAAGGTTAAATGAGGATAGGGAAGCAGGTTGTGGCGCAGTTTTGATGATAAAATGTTCGTGCTTAAGTGTTGCAAACAATTCTTCGCCATTGGCTGATGGGTTGTCGATAAATTTATCCGGATTGTTTTTTATAATGTTTTCTATAGCCTGAGTAACCTGTGCTATATGGTTGGTGTAGCAAAGCTGGTCCCATTCATAAATTACATTTGTTTTGGGGAAACGGAGAATTAAATGCCAGTAATGTTCAGATTGAGACGAAGCGATCCAGTTAATATTGCCCGTTAACATAGGCGTGAAGCTCTGGTCGTTATCGCAGATATTTACTTTTATGGTTGGTTTAAAGTCGATACTGTCGAGAATATCTTTGTATACCCCTTCCGTTAGCCATGTTTTGCGGATAAAAATTTCTTCAGCAGGGTAAGAGCTGATGATGTTCGGGAAGTTATTGGTGTTTTCTTCATAATCTACTTCCAGTTTATCCAGTTCAGCGGTAAAAATATCTACGTTATAAGTGGTGGTATCAATTAATAGCTGCTGGCGCAAACCAAAGCGCACATATTGAATCCGTGCTTTGCTGGCTGCAACAAGGATGTTGTAAAGCTTACCCGGCGAAATAATGCCGCCTGGAAAGTTGATGATGATGGTTTTGTACATGCTCTGCGGTTTAAAATCCAAATTCTATAAAGGCTTTAGGGAAGTTTTTGTTCTCATGCCCGGGCCTGCATAATTTTAAAAGTGCAAATCGCTGTATGTTAGTAATTTTTCGCCATTGGCTAATGGAAAGCTGTAATTTTAATTCTGCCAGTTTCTCCTGAAGCATGGCTGGGATTTGATGTAAATTAGCCCAGTCGGGTAGCGGATCGATAGCCAGTGTTGTGGCCTGATTTCCGGTATATTTGGCAATGAGGCTGATTAAAAACTGATGGTATTTATTGATTTCCTCCTGGGTAGAAACAGGTAGCAAAGCCAATTGTACTCTTTCTTCCGGGTGAAACTTACTCCATTCTGCCAGTTTGAGTTTTATGCCAGCTGCATCCATCTTAAAACGGACAATCATCGGGATACAGCGCACATTCGCTTCAATAAAATCTTCTTCGAACTTAAAATATTCGATGCCTTTAACGTTAATAAATTCAGAAGGGCCAGGTGTTGCTTTCATCATTGTTTTTGGTTTAATTTATTCGGACAAAGCGGCTTTAGGTTCGGTTTTAAGCACGTTTACAAAAGAATCGAGAATGGCTTTGACTTCAGGCCGGCAGCTGCCACAACCCATACCCGCGCCTGTGAGTTGGCAAAGTTGCAGGTGGTCTTTACAGCCATCTTTTATTTTGTTAATTAAATTACCTTCGCCCACATTGTTGCAGCTGCAAACGGTTCGGCCTATAATTGGTTCGGTGGTTTTGCCACTTCTTAAAAGCTGGAGCCTTTTTTCGCTCAGTTCCATCTTGTTTTCAATCAGGTTACGGAACTCCAGAAATTCGCCCTTATCGCCAATTAATACGGCGCCAACCAGCTTATCGTTGTGTACAATACACTTTTTGTAGTAACGTTTGGCTTTATCGATAAAAACAATTTCTTCGTAAGTGGGATCGTTATTGGGTATTTCGGCAAGGCCCAGTGAACAAAGTTCGAGGCTGTGCATTTTCAGGATGTTCATTAACAGGCTTCCCTGATAATATTTGGCAATATCGCCACAAAGAAACCGGGCCACTATTTCGGCCTGTTGCTCTGCGGCGGCAGTAATACCATACATTTCGCCTTTAAATTCAGCAATTTCGCCAATAGCAAAAATATCTGCTTCGTTGGTACGCAGATATTCATCAACCACAACACCTCTTTTACAGGTTATGCCAGCTTCTTTAATTAATTCGATGTTGGGAACAGTACCAATGGCAGTAACAAAAGATTCGCATTCGAGCATTAGCCCGCTTTTTAACCGTACACCGGTAATGCTTTTCTCACCAATAACGCGGTCTACTTCATCGTTGTAAAAGATTTCGATACCTTTGCTAATCAACTCCTCGTGTAACAGCTGACTTCCTAAAGCATCGAGCTGGCGACCCATTAAGCGCGAAATCCTCTGGATAATGGCTACTTTCGATCCCGTTTCGGCCAGCGAGGTTGCAAGTTCAATTCCTAGCAAACCACCACCAACAATTACCACTTTGCCGTTTGTTTGGGTAATGTGTTTCCTGAAATTATCGGCATCGGTACGGCTACGCATCGTAAAAATACCCTCCAGTTTAGGCAAATCTTTAAGCACAAAAGCCCTGCTGCCAGTGGCCAGAAGTAATACATCATAATCGTGCGTTTTTCCGTTACTATCTACAACGGTTTTATCTGCTTTATTTATTTTTTCGATGCTTAAGCCACGGTGTAGCTTAATTCTGTAATCTTCCTCTTCGCTATCGCTCATTTTGATGAGGTTGTGCCAGGGGAGTGTGCCGATAATGTAATCGGGGAGTAGTACCCGGTTGTAAAAAGGAAAATTTTCTTTGCTGAAAATTTCGATATCGTCGGTGGTATTTAAAGAACGATAGCTTTTAACAAAACCGCATGCACCTGCACCAGCACCAATTACAATAATTTTTTGCCTTGCTTTTTCGTAAAGTTTCACCTCTACGGCAGTAAATTTAAAATCAGGTTCCTTGCTCAGTGGATCAACCAAATTGTTGGTCAGGTTGTTTACCCGATTTAAATCGCTTTTTAAGATCAATCCCCAGTGCATAGGCATAAAAACAACGCCAGGTTTAATATCGGTAGAATATTTGGCCTTTACGCGTACATTGCCTCGCGAGCTTTGTACCTCGATGATATCGTTATCTTTAATGTTTCGTGCTTCGGCATCAACCGGATTTATTTCCAGAAATGACTCGCTGATATGCTGATTTAGTTTGTTAACCTTCCCTGTTTTGCTGCGGGTATGCCATTGGTCCCTGATTCTGCCTGTGGTTAAAATCAGCGGATATTCTGGGCTTAAAGCTTCTGATTGATTGATATGGCTTACTGCAACAATATTGGCTCTTTTATCAGGGGTATAAAATTGATGATCGGTAAATAATCTGGCAGTTCCTGCTGAGTTTTTGTTTTTTGGATAAGGCCATTGTACCGCTCTTTTTTCTTTTAAAATCTCATAATTCAAGCCGCTGATATCGATGTTAGTGCCTTCGGTAAGTGCTGCATGCTCATCATAAATCGCTGCGCTGTTTTTAAAATCAAAGCCATGATAGCCCATTTTTTGTGCAAAGCGACAAATAATTTCCGAATCGGGTAGAGCTTCGCCGGGAGCCTCAGTAATTTTGCTGAGATAGGCAATATAACGACCTGCGTTGGTCATAGTGCCTTCTTTTTCGGCCCAGGCAGCAGCTGGTAATACCACATCGGCATATTTTAGTGTTTCTACCTTGTTGCTAATGTCTTGTACTACTACAAATCTGGCATTTTTTAAACCTGCTTCAGCTGTGCGCACATCAGGTAAGCTGATTAAGGGATTGGTGCATAAAATCCAGACTGCCTTCAGTTTCCCTGAATTCAGTTCGTCAAACATTTCGGTAGCGGTTAAGCCTGGTTTAGCCTGAATGGTGCCCAGTGGGATTTGCCAGAATTTTTCTACTTCGTTACGGTGGTTTTCGTTGGCCAGATTGCGGTGTGCAGGTAGTAAATTGCTCAGGCCACCAACTTCGCGGCCGCCCATGGCATTGGGTTGTCCGGTTAATGAAAATGGACCGCTGCCGGGTTTGCCAATGTGGCCGGTAATGAGGTTAAGGTTAATTAGCGAAAGATTTTTATTGGTGCCTACTACGCTTTGGTTAAGCCCCATTGTCCACATGGTGATAAAACCTTTGGCATTGCCAATATAACTGGCTGCTAAGCGAATATCACTTTCTTCAATTCCGCAAATGGCAGCAGCATCGGCGATTGAAGTTTCAAAAACGGTTTCGTGGTATTTTTCGTAGCCGTTAGTGTTGTTGATGATGAAATCGGCATCAACATTCCTGTCTTCAATCAGGCAGCGGCCAATGGCGTGGTGCAGGGTAATATCTGTTCCGGGGTTTAGCTGTAGATGTACATCTGCTAAGGAACAGGTTTGTGTTTTACGCGGATCGCTGACAATGATTTTTAAATCGGGGTTGTTTTGTTTTGCGGCTTCAACCCGGCGCCACAGGATGGGGTGGCACCATGCCGGGTTTGCGCCTGCAACAAAAATGCAATCGGCAATTTCAATATCATCGTAGCTAATGGGTACGGTATCTTCGCCCAGGCTCATTTTATAACCAACAACCGCACTGCTCATACATAAGCGGCTGTTGGTATCGATGTTATTACTGCCGATAAAACCTTTTATTAATTTATTTACTACATAATATTCTTCTGTTAAGCATTGTCCGCTGGCGTAAAAGGCAACACTATCGGGGCCATGTTTTTTAATAAGTGCTTTAAATACGGCTGCAGTTCTATCCAGAGCAGTATCCCAGCTTACCCGTTGTAAGGGCATGTTTTTGTTGTAACGCATTTCGGGATAAAGCAAGCGATCGCTTTTATCATTTACAGTATAATGCAGGTTCATTCCTTTGCTGCACAACATGCCCTTGTTTACGGGGTGGTTTTTGTCGCCTTCAACCGTAATTCTTTCGTGGATGTCTTTATTTACCACAATACCACAACCCACTCCACAATAGCAGCAGGTTGTAGTATTGGTCGACGATATGTTGGTTTCGTTATTCAAATGATAAACAAGGTTATAGGTAGTTACTGATCGTATTTTTATTTGCCGGTACTCAGTACAAGCTCATCGACTTTTACAGTTTTCTGTGCCATCAATGTTCTGAAGATGAATACAGCAATACCAATAGCTAAAATGACGAAGCCGAGCAGGGTAAATGCGTTGGTGTAGTCAATCAGATCTTTATGCACGCTTACGCCGTTCTCAATAATGTTTTTTGATGCATGACCGGCTTTAGCCTTAAACATGAAGGCAATTAACATGGCGCCGATATTTCCGCCGGCGCCAACAATACCCGCTACACTACCTACTGCAAGCGGGTTGATAAACGGAACCAGGCTGTAGGTGGCACCATTAGCCATTTTTAAGCTCAGGCCAAACACAAACATCATAAAAATAGCCATGCCGATATTACCTGATTTGGCAAACCAGATTAATCCGATACCTTCTACGAGTAATAATATGGCCAGTAGCAATGTTTTGCCATCAAAACCCCAGGTTTTACCTATTTTATCGGCAACGATTCCACCAAGGGGGCGGGCAAAAATGTTAATCCAGCCAAAAATACCTGCAACCATGCCTGCTACAGCTATTGTTGCACCAAATGAATCGGTAAAAAATATGGGTGCAAAATTGTCGACCGTAATTTCTACACCGAAACAAGCTGCGTAGGCAATGGTTAAAATCCAGGTACGGTAATCTTTTGCGGCAATTAAGAATGTGTTTTTCGTGCTTTTTATGTTTTCGTCTTTGATGTTTTTAAAATCTCCCTGCGGGCTATCGAGCGTGTAACGGTTGTAGAGGAAAGCGCAGATTAAAAGCATTACCCCCGGGAAAATCATGGCATAACGCCAGCTGTCTTCGGTACTGCAAAAGCCTAAAGAGGTAAAAGCAGAAGCAATTAATGGCATAAATAAATTGGCTGCACCGCCACCTGCATTACCAAAACCGCCTGCTGTAGCATTAGCTGTGCCTTTAATGTTTGGCGCAAACATAATAGAGGTATGGAATTGTGTAATTACAAATGATGCACCGATTACGCCAATAGCCAGGCGGAAAAGCAGGAAAGAGGTGTAAGATTGGCTGGTACCAATTAACAACACCGGAATGGCGCAAAGCACAAGCAACCAGGTGTAAATTAATTTCGGACCAAATTTATCAATCAGTCTGCCGATTAATAAACGGGCAATAATCGTAGCCGATACGGATGCAATTTGGATGTTTCCAACCTGATCTTTGGTTAAGTGTAATTGCTCGCGGGCAATTTTCATGAGTGGCGCCATCCCGAACCAGGCAAAAAAGCAAAAGAAAAAAGTAAGCCAGGTAATGTGGAAGGTTTTCATCTGTACGCCTTTAAGCGAAAAGATGTTCAGTTTATCTAAAGGTTTGAGGTTAAGGTTAGTTGTCATCATGTTCAGTTTAGCATTTGCTATTAGGGTTAAAATTTATACCCTAGGCCGACGCCCAGGTTCCATTCTCCGTTTTTTGCCGCAGTTTTAGCATTGTAAAATACTGGTAATTGAACGGCAATGTGGCGGAAAGCTGCAGTTAGGCCAAAACCCAGATTAGGGGTGAGGACTGAGTTTTTGGTCGCGCCAGCGGCAACCTTATCTTCCTTAATTCTTAAACTTGGTAGCATTCCTAGCAGGACCGTGTAAGGTTTTTTACTGAATTTAATGCTTGGCCCTGCACAATTGATAAAAGCACCATGGTCTACATAGCCTGCAGTTAAAATGCCATCAAACAAAACAGCTTTGGTTTGTGCTTTGGTTGAAAAAAAGAACATAGTGAGTACTAAGCAGCTTACAAAAGCCACGCGATTTTGAGTTTTCATGTTGGTTTGGTTTGGGTTGAAATTTGGTTTGTTTTCTCTTAATAATACAATTTAAGATTTTGGATTGATTCCAACGTAAACGGTTCCATTTTCTACCTTTACCGGGTAAGTTTTAATCGCGCATTCGTCACCACTTAAGCATTCGCCCGTGTTTAACGAAAACGTTTTTTTGTGAAAAGGGCAGGCTACCTTAGGTTCGTCGGTAATAGAGCCAATCATTCCACGGCTTAATGCCATTTGTTTTTTGTGCGGACACTCATTTTGTGTGGCGTACCACTCGTTTCTTCTGGTAAAATAGAATAACGCAATTTGCTCTTCACCGTGTTTTACACATACCCCTCCATTTTCTACTGCGTCTTCAACACGACATGCGGCTAACCAGTTGTTTGTTGTTTCTGTCATAAGATTAAGTTTAAATTGAAAATTTTTGGTTAATTATATTTGGTTAGACTATTTTCCATTCAGCGGTTCTTTTTTGTCCGCGCATTTCTACAAATTCGATCGAAGGATCTTTCTCTTCGGGTGCATTAACAAAATGAGAGAAACGTTTTCTGATCGCCGGGTTTTCTACCGCTTCTTTCCACTCGCATTTGTACGAGCTGATCAGTTTTTCTATTTCATGCTCCCATTGTTTGGCCATGCCTAAGCTATCGTTAACAATTACATTCCGCAGGTAATCGATACCGCCTTCCATTTTATTTAACCAGGTAGCGGTTCTGGTCAATGGATCGGCTGTGCGGATATAGAACATCAGGAACCTATCAATGTATTTGATGCAGGTTTCGCTATCTAAATCGGTTGCCAGCAGGAGGGCGTGCTGCGGTTTGCTTCCGCCGTTGCCGCATACATATAAATTCCAGCCTTTTTCGGTGGCAATAATCCCGAAATCTTTACTTTGTGCTTCAGCACATTCTCTGATGCAGCCACTAACTGCCGATTTAAATTTGTGTGGGGCACGAATGCCTCTGTATCTTTCTTCAATGCGGATGGCAAAACTTACGCTATCATGCAATCCGAATCTGCACCAGGTGCTCCCTACACAGCTTTTTACGGTCCTTAATCCTTTTCCATAAGCATGACCGCTTTCAAAGCCGGCCGCAATCAGTTCTTCCCAGATTACAGGTAAATCATTCAGGTGTGCGCCAAACAAATCAATACGCTGACCACCGGTTATTTTGGTGTATAGGTTGTATTTCTTGGCTACTTCGCCGATCACAATTAATTTTTCCGGCGTTATTTCTCCGCCCGGTATGCGTGGTACTACTGAATATGAGCCTCCTTTTTGGATATTGGCTAAAAAACGGTCGTTGCTATCTTGTGCCACATCATTTCCTTTTTTAAGAATCATTTCGTTCCAAAGACTGGCCAGAATTGATGATACCAGCGGTTTACATACCTCGCAACCATCGTTTTCGCCTAAAGCAGTGAGTACCTCGTCGTAGCTTTTCAGTTCATGAATGTGAATGAGATCGTAAAGCTCCTGTCTGCTGTAGTTGAAGTGCTCGCAGATTACATTTTTAATGTATTTACCTTGCGATTTTAGGGTGTGGTTCAATAAATCTTTCACCATCGGCATGCAGCCACCACAACCTGTACCTGCTTTGGTGCATTTTTTTACATCATCTATGTTTTCGCATCCGCCATCGGTAACCGAAGCGCAAATGTCGCCTTTGCTTACACCTTCGCAGCTGCAAATCAGTGCATTGTCGGGCAGGCTGGTAATGCCAGCGCCCGCAGGTTCGCCTCCGCCACGTGAACCTAATATAAGCTCTTCCGGATCTTCGGGTAATGCGATTTTATTGATTGCGGTTTGCAAGAGCATGTTGTATGCTGATGCGTCTCCGATTAATATACCTCCCAGAAGGTATTGCCCGTCGTTACTCACATTAATGCGTTTGTAAACACCTTTATGCTTGTTTTCGAAAATAATGGTGCGGCAATCCGGTTCGGTAATAAAGTTATCTCCAAAGCTGGCTACATCAATACCAATGAGTTTCAGTTTGGTACTCATGTCAAAACTGCTGAAGCTTTTATTTCCTGCGCAGAGGTTGGTGGCTAAAACTTCGGCCATTTCATAGCCTGGTGCTACCAATCCGTAAATCATGCCCTCAAACAAGGCGCATTCGCCGATCGCAAATATGGCCGGGTCGCTGGTTTGCATTTTCTCGTCAACTACAATACCGCCCCGTGCACCAACTTCAATTCCACAGGCTTTTGCCAGTTCATCTCTCGGTTTAATACCCGCCGAAATTACCAGCATGTCGGCCTCTAATGAGGTATCGTCGCTAAATTTTAAGGCAGTAATTTTACCTTCGCCTTCAATATTAGCTGTATTTTTATTTAAGTGGATTTGTAAACCAAGGTCAGTTAATTTCGATTTTAACATATCACTGCCTGCGGCATCAATTTGCCTGGGCATTAAGCGCGGTGCAAATTCAATGATATTGGTTTTTTCGATTCCTAAATCTATCAGTGCTTTTGCAGCTTCCAGGCCAAGTAGTCCGCCGCCTATAACAGAAGCTGTTTTTGCTTTTTTTGCATATGTGCTAATCAGGTCGAGGTCTTCGATTGTGCGATACACGAAAACACCTTCTTTTTCTATGCCGGGGATATTCGGAACAAAGGCGCCTGAGCCTGTTGCGAAAACCAATATATCATAAGTGTAATCTAAACCATTGCCAGTATATACCTTTTGTTGTTCGCGATCTATTTTAACTACAGGGTTATTTAAAAAGAGGGTAATATTTTGTTCCTGGTACCAGTTTTCGGTAGAAAGCGAAAGATCATCAGCAGTTTTACCATTAAAGTATTCGCTCAGGTGAACCCTGTCGTAGGCTCTGCGTGGTTCTTCTCCAAAAACGATAAGATTAAAGGAAGATGTTTTTGATCTCAGTTTCTCGCAGAACTTATATCCCACCATTCCATTTCCGATTACGATTATTTGTGGTTCTTTCATAAATCTTGAAGGTATATTGTGTTTATGGTATATTTTTTTAGTTGTTTGGTTGTTTTGTTGTGTTTTTGTAGGTTTTTTGCGTTTAAAAATTATAATATTTAATTATTATATGATTTTTAATATTCAAATATAGGTTAAAAATGATTTAAAAGTTGTTTTGTTGTGATTTTTATCATAAAATATTTAATTTTTTAGTAAATTTTAATTAATTTTATGATTAAATAGTTAAAACGTTAAAATTATGAATCAAAAAACGGGAGATTTTGGAGTTTTTATAATGGGGGGAGGCCCTGGTGATCCTGAATTGATCACTATGAAAGCATTTAATGTGTTAAAAAGAGCAGAAGTTATACTATATGATAACTTAAGTAATGAGAAATTGCTTGGAATTGCGCCAAAAACATGTAAAATGATCTATGTTGGCAAACAACCTTATCAGGAATACACTCCTCAGGAGAAAATAAATGAATTAATTGTAGAAAATGCACATCAATATCAGGTAGTGGTACGTTTAAAGGGTGGAGATCCCTTTATTTTTGGGCGTGGCTTTGAAGAATTGATTTATGCAGAAGCCCGTGGCATCAAATGTCACTATATTCCGGGGATAAGCAGTATGCAGGGTGCAGGTTTTATCGATGTTCCCTTAACACATCGGGGTATTAGCGAAAGCGTTTGGATATTAACCGGTACCAAGAAGGATGGGAGCTTAACCGAGGATTTAAAATGTGCAATGAAGAGTTCGGCAACTGTAGTGATTTATATGGGGATGAAAAAGGTTGCTGAAATTTCGAAAGCGTACTGTGATGCAGGTTTAGGTACTATGCCTGCAGCAATTATTCAGCATGCCACTCTTCCGCATCAGAAACAGGTAGTGTGTTTGGCTAATAATTTACAGGAAGCTGCTGAAGAAGCTGGTTTAACTTATCCTGCTATTATTATTATAGGTAATGTAGTACAGGCAAAAGCTTATGCCGCATTGCATCAGTCTGATTTGTTGTCGGCCTAGGTAGAGAGGATCAAGGTTTCTGTTTAAGGTGATTTCAATCTTGAGGAAAACTTGTTGTATAGAGTAAATGTATATTTGTTTGTCCTGCCGGACGGGCTTTCTTTTTGGTGTCAAAAAGAAACAAAAAACATCGGCTGAAAATTTTTCTTTTAAAAGTTAGTGCTTAGGCATAATCAATGTAATCCGAAAAATTTGTTAGGCCGAATTTAAGTAGAACGAAGATACCGTACTTTGGCCAAGTTGGATGCTTCAGTAAAGCCTCTAGTTGTAAAGTATAATAGTGTAGAGGATTCAAAGTCTTAATTTTCTTAACTGCTTAATGGTTTCGAAATAAGCTTAATTGTTCTTATGTGGCTTTTATGGTTATAGCTGATGACTCATGGCTGATAGCTTGATATACAAAAGCTTAGTTGTTTAATGGTTTCAAAATGAGCATAAAAAAGCCCGCAACGTTTAGCTTGCAGGCCCGATCATTAACATTAATTTGGGTTAATTTAATATCAATTCTATTACTGGTATTTCGAAGTTGGGTTTTTTCTTTGGTAATTTTAAAACCAGACTGTTGCCTTTTGATTTTTCAGCATCAACCTGAAGTTCAGAATTGTCATGTAAAAACTGAGCATACTTAACTTTGTCTTTAAAACCGTCCAAAGCAATATTGCCCGTATTAGGGTATTCGAACAGGTGAACATATAAACGCTTCGTATCTTTGTTGTAAGTAAGTCTTGTGCCTTCTGCAGCCTTAAAATCAGCAGGTGCAAAAGTGCAGTGGTATATCGATTTTGAGTTGGCGTGCATCCATATGCCCAAACTATCTAATGCTGTTTCGGCTCTGTAATCAAATTCGCCACGGGCAGTTGGCCCAACGTTTAACAATAAATTGCCACCATTGGCTACCGATGTAATTAACAAATCCAATAATTTTCTGTTGCTTTTCCAGGTATTTTCATCGCGGTGGTAACCCCACGATCCGGAGAAGGTTTGGCAGGTTTCCCATACTTTGCCGCGGTATTTTTCCAATTCTTTTGGTCCAACCTGTTCAGGTGTTTCAAAATCGGTACCATCTTCGTAATCATTTAAATCTAAACGGTTATCTACAATAATGCCCGGTTGCAGTTTTCTGATTTGTTTAAGCAGCTCTACCGATCCCCAGTCGTCTTTGCCTTTGCCATATTTGCCAGGGTAAGAAAAATCGGCCCAAAGGATATCTATTTTGCCATATTTAGTCAGAAGTTCGGTTACCTGATTGTATAAGTATTTACGGTATTTGGCCATATCCCTGCCTTTGTTTAGGGCAGCATAGGCTTCTTCCGAGTCTTTTGCTGGTCTTAGCGGATGAACATTATCTATTGTAAAATCAGGATGGTGCCAGTCGATAAGCGAGTAGTAAAAGCCAATTTTGATGCCTTCAGCACGAAAAGCATCAACAAATTCTCTTACCAGATCTCTTTTTGCCTGTGTATTGGTGGCTTTATAATCGGTGTATTTGCTGTCAAAAAGTGTAAAACCTTCGTGGTGCTTGGTGGTTAAAACGGCATATTTCATACCGGCAGCTTTCGCTTCTTTAGCCCATTGTTTAGGGTTAAATAAATCAGGGTTAAACTGGTCAAAATATTTTTGGTAGTTTTCATTGGTAATATGTTCATAGTTCCTTACCCATTCGTGGCGTGCAGGTAAAGCGTACAAACCCCAGTGGATAAACATGCCAAAGCGGGCATCTGTCCACCACTCCATTCTCTTTGTTTTTTCGGCAGCTGTTTCATTGCCAAGCCGTTTTTGTGCCGAACCCGTTAAAGCCAGGTTAAGCGATAATAAAGTGAGTAAAATTGTTTTTTTCATTGTGTGATTTGGTTAGGAATGTGAAAAGCTAATTTAAAGAGGTATAGCTGATCAAAATAATCGGATATGAGCAAATGATTAAGCTAAATTACCCTGCTGCTGACAAATAGGAGACTGGGATAGGATGAACTGAGATTTTGATTGTAAAACTTTGGGCTTAGTATGCTTGTTTATTTTAAAAAGATACATTAAAACAGATAATAGGGTTATGAAAACTCAAAAAACACCTGCAAAACAAAATAAGCAACCCGGTATAGAAGCTAAAATGGACCCCCAACCTGAGGTAATTAAAGAAAATTATAAAGCGGCAGGAAAGCTTGAAAATAAAGTGGCTTTAATAACCGGTGGAGATAGCGGTATTGGGCGTGCGGTTGCCGTGCATTTTGCTGCAGAAGGGGCAGATGTTGCTATTGTGTATTTAAATGAAGATATTGATGCTAAAGCAACCCAAAAAATGGTAGAAGCTGCAGGGAAAAGCTGTCTGCTGATAAAAGGTGATGTGAAAAAGCCTGTATTTTGTAAAAACGCAGTTGATGCGGTAATTAAAAAGTTTGGTAAGATAAATATCCTGGTTAATAATGCCGCAATTCAGGTGCCGCAAAAAGATCCCAATAAAATTGATCATAAACAGCTCGATGAAACTTTTCGTGTCAATATATACGGCTATTTTTATTTTGCCAACGAAGTTCTGGAGCATTTCGGAGCTGGTGATACCATTATTAATACTACTTCGGTTACGGCTTACCGCTCCTCACCACACCTGATCGATTATTCTTCAACCAAAGGCGCTATTACTTCTTTTACCCGTTCGCTGGCTACCAATCTGGCTAAAAGCGGTATCAGGGTTAATGCAGTGGCACCTGGCCCGGTCTGGACGCCACTCATTGTATCAACATTTAATAAAGAAAAAATTAAATCGTTTGGGAGTGAAACTGCAATGGAAAGGGCAGGGCAACCGTCAGAACTTGGACCTGCTTATGTGTTTCTGGCTTCCGATGATGCTTCTTACATTACCGGGCAGGTAATACATGTTAACGGTGGCGAAGTGGTTAATGGTTAATTCTGTATCTTAGCTAAAAACTACATGGCATCACCTGCTCCTAAAGATTGGCGTTTTAAACTTCATGAGATTATTTACGAATCAAATACCCCGGCAGGCAAAGCTTTTGATGTTGGGCTTTTAATTGCGATTTTCTCTAGTATTATTGTAGTGATGCTCGATAGTGTGGTGAGTATTCATCAACACTATGGCAAGCTTTTTAATATAATGGAGTGGGTTTTTGCTGCGCTCTTTACTATCGAATATATTTTGAGGCTTATCAGTATCCGCAAACCGCTTAGGTACGTGTTTAGTCCCTTAGGGATTATTGATATGGTTGCCCTGTTGCCGTCTTATTTAAGTATTTTCTTTGTTGGTGCACAATCTTTACTCGTGTTTAGGGCGCTGCGCTTATTGCGGGTTTTCAGAATCTTTAAACTGGGACATTTTTTAACTGAGATTAATTTTTTAACCCAGGCCTTAAAAAATAGTGTCCGCAAGATTAGTATTTTCCTGCTTACGGTTTTAACCATTACCGTTATTCTGGGTTCGGTAATGTATTTGGTAGAAAAACGCGAAAATGGTTTTTCCAATATTCCTGAAAGCATATACTGGGCCATTGTTACCATTACAACAGTGGGTTATGGCGATATTTCGCCCATTACCCCATTAGGCAAATTTGTGGCTTCGGTTGTGATGTTGATTGGTTATGCCATTATTGCTGTGCCGACTGGTATTATTACGCATGATATTGCGATGGCTGCAAAGCATAAAAAAGAATTGCCCGAATCGTGCCCCAGTTGCAGCAGGGAAGGGCATGATAGCGATGCCTTGTTTTGTAAATATTGCGGAGCATCGTTATTCAGATAAAAAAAATGCCAGATTGTTTATGGTCTGGCATTGCTTAACTGGATTTGTTTCATAGCAGCTCATCGTCATCTTCATCGTAAGCGTCGGGGTCGTTATTCAGTTCTCCGATGTCCGATTCGTTATAGCCGTAATTGTCTTCCTCCTCTTCTTCATCTTCATCATCCTCTTCATCCTCTTCATCATCCGGACCTTTAATTTTTTCATTTAATTGCGTGCCTTCGCCGTCGGCAAATTGCACCTCATCCTCAGTATATTCATCATCTTCCGTTTCGGAAGTTAGGTGCCCTTCTGCGGCATTTCCCTGCGACCGGTTGATCTGAAACTGTTCGATATTTTGAATTTCTTCTTTCTGTTGGTTGTTTTCCTGGTTTTTCATGGTAGGTTCTTTTATGTTAAGAACAGGTAGGCAGGGGATTAAGTTTATAGAAAATAAAAAAATAAACGCTCAGGGTGTTGCCGTTTATAAAGCTTACTATACTAAAGGATAGCGCTATCCTTTAGTATAGTAATAACTTTTTGATAGCTGGTGTATATAATTTTGCCAGTAATAAATAATAAAGACAAAAAATGAAAATATTAAATTTAATATCAAGTCCAAGGGGCGAAGCATCTTCCAGTATTAAATTAGGGAATGCCATTGTAGAAAAACTAACAGCTGCTAATCCTGGTAGCACTGTTATTACGCACGACCTCACCAGCAAGCCATTTCCGCATCTGGAAGAAGTGCACATCAATTCTTTTTTTACACCAGCAGAAAATCATACTCCTGAATTTGAAGAAGCAATAAAACATTCTAATGAGGCTATTGCCGAACTGAAGGCTGCAGATGTGATTGTAATTGGCGTGCCGTTATATAATTTTGGTATTCCATCTACATTGAAAACCTGGATAGATCATATTGCACGAGCAGGCCAAACTTTCAGTTATTCGGAAAATGGCCCCGAAGGTTTAGTAAAAGGTAAAAAAGTTTACCTGGCTATTTCTTCTGGAGGCGTGTATTCGGAAGGACCGATGAAAGCTTACGATTTCACAGAATCGTACCTGAGATCGGTATTGGGGTTTTTAGGTATGGTAGATATCGTTGCGTATAGGGCAGAAGGATTAAGTGTACCTGACTTGAAAGATGAAGCTTTGAGTAAAGCCATTGAAACTATAGCACTTTAAAAAAAATAATTTCTACAGCGGAAACTCACCGTTGTAGAAATTATTCCTTAATTAACCAGATGTTTCTCAATCCTGCCAGCAAAATCGTTCAGGTCGAATGGTTTATTGATAAAGTCTTCGGCATCGCATTTAGCCTTAATGGTGTTTAAGTGGTTATTGGCCGACATCATCATTACCGGGATATTATGTGTTTTAATATTTCGTTTTAAAGTATTGCAGATATCCAGTCCGTTTCCATCGGGCAACATTACATCTAAAATCACCATATCTGGCAGGTGTTTGTTCATTTGTAGCCAGAAATCGCTGGTGTTGGGGCAGGTTTTTACTTCGTAAAGTTCTTCAATCAGCAGAAACTCAATAATCTCCCTGATATTCGGGTTGTCTTCTACAACATAAATGCACTTTTTCATAATTCCTCCTTTTAAATTAGATAACGAGTCTAATTATCAGATGTTTAAAATAGTTGTACACATTTGCCAGGTTATCAACGTAGGCAATACACTTGTCATGGCTGTATCTAATTTTTATTTTGACCAGAAAAAATGTGAGAATAAATTTTGATGCTAATTTTTTTAGTATAAATTTGCTTTTGGAGAAACCGAAAATACGTGAGCGGAAAGTTAAACGCAGCGTATGGTGTGTAATTATTTTAAACAAAAAGCTTATGGCTTCGTTTGTTTGCTGATATATTTATTTTTTATGACCGTTACCGTTTTAGCCATATTTGAAACAGATTTCAAGCCTGATCTTTCATTAGGGAAAATTATGAATGAAAGATTAAAGATAGCTGCTGCCGATTTGCAGGATATTCACTTACAGCCTTTGCATTCGTTAGGGCAACGCAGTGATGACTTAGTAGTTTACATGAGCTATAACCCCAAATATAAAATCAGGTGGCGTGTGGTAAACGATGTGCCCGAAGATGTAGAGCAATTTGTTGGACAGGTTTGCGGTGATTTAGGTTATATTCATTGGAAAACCGCCACCATTAATGTTTTTAAGGGAAGTGAGTAATTACCTCACTGCTTTTCATTTCGATCGTCACCCTGAATTCATTTCAGGGTCTCATCAATAAAAAAAGAGATGCTGAAATAAATCCGATAGCTATCGGATCAGCATGACGATCACTTAGAATTATGAAGGGGAGCGGATTATTAAACTAAAAACCCGCCACCCAATAAATCATTTCCTTCATAGAACACTGCCGATTGGCCTGGTGCAATGGCTGATACATTGTGGTCGAACACTACACGCATTTTGTCTTTCTCCTGTACAATTGTACTTAGCATACCCGCATCTTTATAGCGTATTTTGGTAATGATATCGCTCATCGGCTCTTCAATACTCGCATATTTAATCAGGTTAATATTTCGAACCATCGCTTCGCGACGCTCCAGTTCTTCCGCTTTGCCTAAAACTACTGTATTGCTTTCGGGCAGGATTTGGGTAACAAACATGGGCTCGCCAAAAGCAACGCCAAGACCTTTACGCTGGCCAATGGTATAAAAAGGATAGCCTTTGTGTTGGCCTACCACCATGCCATTGCTCAGAATGAAATTACCACCCGCTACGCGATCTTCTAAATCTTCTACTTTATGTTTTAAGAAAGCCCTGTAATCGTTATCCGGAACGAAACAGATTTCGTAGCTCTCCGATTTTTTAGCCAGTTCTTCCTGGCCCATGTCTAAAGCCATTTGCCTGATTTCAGCTTTAGCGAAGCTGCCCAATGGGAACTTAGTACGCGAAAGGTTTTCTTGCGAAACACCCCACAATACGTAAGATTGATCTTTATTTTCGTCTTTTCCTTTCGAAATTACATAGCGGCCGCTATCTTGCTGGCGGATATTGGCATAATGTCCCGTTGCAATAAATTCGCAGTCGAGTTTATTGGCTCGTTTTAATAACGCTTCCCATTTAATGTGGGTATTGCACAATACACATGGGTTAGGGGTTCTTCCGGCCAGGTATTCATCCACAAAATTATCGATTACATAATCGCCAAATTCGTCTCTGATATCCAATATATAATGCGGAAAACCATAGTTTACGGCAAGTGTACGGGCATCGTTAATGCTATCTAAAGAGCAACAGCCGGTTTCCTTGCTGCTACCGCCAGAGCTGGCATAGTCCCAGGTCTTCATGGTTAATCCAATCACCTCGTAACCTTGCTCATGCAACATTACAGCCGCTACCGAACTATCAACCCCGCCACTCATGGCTACCAGAATTCTACCGTGTTTACTCATTTCAAAAATATAGGATGCAAAAATAAGGTTTATTTAGCTGAAATTGATTAATGGAAGTCAGTTACTTGTAAAAAGCGACAAACCTTGCGGGTTTTCAATACCTGTAAGGTTTACATTGTTCTATTGCTTAATTGTTAGGATCACCCCAGTTAACCAATTTAAACAATTAACCAGTTAACCAATAATTAGTGAATGTTTAATTGTTTGATTGTTGGGATCACACCAGTTAACCGATTTAAACAATTAACCAGTTAACCAAAAAACCAGAAATGTTCAATTGCTAAATTGTTTGATTGTTAGGATGACTCCAGTAAACCAAAAATGTATTTTTTGCTTTACTTAAACGTTTTAGTCATGTTATTTGTAGATATTTGAAGATAAATTTCTACCTTAGAATTTTAAACAAAACAAGCTAATCTCGAAAAAGATATGATTAAAAAAATTATGCTGCCCTGTCTTTTGTTGTCGGGCATGGTTGCTTCGGCACAGCAGAATCTGGTGCAGTATGTTAAGCCCATTATTGGTACTTCAAAAATGGGGCATACCTATCCGGGTGCAACCGTTCCTTTCGGTGCAGTGCAATTAAGTCCCGAAACCGACACCTTATCTTACGAAGTAAACGGTAAGTACAATGGCGATGTGTACAAATATTGTGCGGGTTATAAATATGAAGACAAAACCATTACCGGTTTTAGTCATACGCATTTTAGCGGTACGGGACACTCCGATTTGGGCGATTTTTTAATCATGCCGACACAAGGTAAACTGCAATTGAATCCAGGTACTGCTTCAAATCCGAAAAGCGGCTACCGTTCGGCGTTCTCACATGCAAACGAAGTAGCCGAAGCAGGTTATTACAAGGTTAAACTCGATGATGATAATATCCTGGCCGAATTAACCTCAACTACCCGGGTTGGTATGCACCAGTACACTTTCCCTAAATCAGATCAATCGCACATTATATTAGATTTGATGGCCGGAATTTATAATTATGAAGAAAAAACCGTTTGGACTTACGTACGTGTAGTAAACGATACCCTGATTACAGGTTACCGCCAAACCAATGGCTGGGCCAGAACCCGTACAGTATATTTTGCCATGAGTTTTTCTAAGCCTTTTAAAAGCTACGGTCGCAAAAGTTATGATGCCAAACAAGCTTACCGAGGCTTTTGGGGTAAATTTAACCAGGAGCAAAACTTCCCTGAAATTGCCGGCAAGAAGTTAAAAATGTTCTTCGATTTCGATACCCAGGAAGGGGAGAAAGTTAAAATTAAATTTGCGCTATCGCCCGTTAGTCAGGAAAATGCTTTGCAAAACATGCGTGCAGAAATTTCGGGCTGGGATTTCGAAAAAGTAAAAGCACAGGCTCAGGCCAGCTGGAACAAGGAGTTGAATAAAGTTCAGGTAACGACTTCGAACGATAATAAAATCAATTTCTATACTGCTTTATATCATGCTTACATCAATCCGACTATTTATACCGACGTTAACGGCGAGTACAAAGGTTTAGATCAGGGCGTGCACAAAGCTGATGGTTTTACCAATTATACCACTTTCTCGCTTTGGGATACCTACCGCGCTTTGCATCCGTTTTTTAACATTACGCAACCTGGCCGTAGTAACGATATGGTAAAATCGATGCTGGCACATTACGATCAGAGTAGTTTGCACATGCTGCCGATCTGGTCGCATTACGCCAACGATAACTGGTGTATGAGTGGTTACCACAGCGTTTCGGTTATTTCTGATGCCATTATTAAAGGTACTTATAACGGCGACGCCAATAAAGCACTTGATGCTTGCGTAGCTACAGCTAAACACCGCGATTACGAAGGAATCGGTTATTATATGGATAAAGGTTATATTCCTGCCGAAAAATCGGGCATTTCCGTTTCCAACAACCTCGAATATTCTTATGATGACTGGTCTATTGCTCAATTAGCTAAAAAGTTAAACCGGATGGATGTTTATGAAGAATTCATCAAGCGTTCTAACAACTGGAAAAACAATTACGATAGTGCAACAGGTTTTATGCGCCCTAAACTGGCCGATGGTACCTTTAAAAAACAATTCGATCCGAAAGATACCGAAGGACAGGGTTTTATTGAAGGGAACAGCTGGAACTACAGTTTCTTCGTGCCGCAAGATCCGGCTACACTGATTGAAATGATGGGCGGTAAAAAGAAATTTGCAACACGTTTGGATACCTTATTTACCATGCACTTGCCAGATGAATTTTTTGCGCATACCGAAGATATTACCCGAGAAGGTATTATTGGTGGTTATGTGCATGGAAATGAACCTGCTCACCACATTGTTTATTTGTACAACTGGGCCGATCAACCCTGGAAAACACAGGCACAGGTTCGCCACATTTTAAACATGCAATACAAACCAACTGCCGATGGTCTGGGTGGAAATGACGATTGCGGACAAATGAGCGCCTGGTATATGTTCTCTTCACTAGGGTTTTATCCGGTAGCACCAGGTTCTGAGGTATACTCTTTAGGTAGCCCGTTGGTTAACCACGCGGTTATCAATTTAGAAAATGGCAAAACTTTCACCGTTGAAGCTATTAAACAAAGTGATAAAAATGTATATGTAGAAAAGGTTTTATTGAATGGTAAAGAAATTACCGACCATAAAATTAAGCACGCAGATATTACCAATGGCGGAAAGCTTACTTTTTACATGAGCGCAAAACCGAAAAAGTAATTACTCATCCCTATATAAATGTTGAACCGTTGGCTATGTATTTAGCCAGCGGTTTTTTGTTAAAACAGATAAACAGTCTTTCTTTCTATGGAATTTAAGATTAATTAACATTTATAGTTTAACCGTTTTACTATATTTATAGATCTTAATTACATGATGAAAATTACGCTCACACTCACATTCTTTTTATTATTGAGTATTTCTGCTTTTACGCAGTCCTCAACCTCCCAAATTCCGATTACCGAAGTTTTTTCAGCTAACGGAAAATTTTCTCTTAAATCCTTTTCTTACGACGATGAATTTCCGACTACGAGAGGTAAGTCAATAGTTTATAAGGGCGATAAAAAGGTTTACGAAATTAACCGCTCATTTGATGTGTATACTTTTGGACAGTATTTTTTAACTATTTCAAATGATGGCTCAACTATAGCTTATCTGGCAAATGCAACTTACAGTGATGATGGTTTTAAGAATGTTGTTATTTACAAAAATGGAAAAAGGGTGCAAGCCTATACTACTAAAGAATTTTCCAGCTGTAATCCAGATGTAGAGCGATGTCAGTTGTTCTACAATAATTCTGCTATTGTAGTGGATAATCAGCAGAGTAAGCCAGGCTTTCCTGTGTTTAAAACTGGTACAACAGCTGAAGAAAAGTTTCTAAACCAACAATATGTAATGAATGATCAGGATACCATTTATTGCGTAGACTCAAAGAAGATAGTTACTGTTTATGATCTTAAAAAGTGTGAGATCGTGAAAAAAGTTCCTTTTGAATCTGTTTACCAAAAACTTAAAGATCTTAAGCCTGCAATTCCAAAAACCGATTTTTTTGAATATGCCTATAAATATATACCGGATTTTGTTATCCTGAAGACTCAAAAAAATCTTGCACTCGAGATGGAAGAGAAGATCGGGTTGAAATATGTAGGAATCAATACTCCTGATTTTTTTGACTATAAAATATATCGGATCACATTAGCAGGCTATTTAAATAAAAATGGAAATTTTGAAATTGATACATTAAGCTGTCCGAAAGATATTGATGAGGATAAAATCAGAAAAATAATGACGGCTAATATTTTTGATGCCAGTTTCCTGTCTGAAAAAACGGAGAAACAATATTTCAAATTCTTTTCGGGCGGTTTCCGGAATCCGGTTGATTCTTTAGCTAAACAAGAACTTTTAGTAGAAAAGGAAGCGCAAAAAAAAGAACGTGTCAGGCGGTTAACATTAGATTCAATCAATCATATTTACATCCCGGTTAATCTTAATGATTGTTTTTTGCAATTGGATAAGATCTTGAAACCGATTGATAAAGAGACGATTAAAAATTACAAGAGCAGCGGAGAGATGTTAGGGCTACACCATGGACTAGGCATGTGGATCAGGAATAATTGGGGTTTATGGGGTGGGTCCAGGTTACAAGTCTACTTCGGACAGAGAGGTTTTTCTGAACCTGATGGTGTATCCGGAATTATTTTAGATGGATATTATGATTGGATTAAGGGAGAAACAAGTGGCGGCGCTAAATTTGAACAGAAATATCCTGTAAAGAACTAGTTATCTATATTCAATGTAAGTGGTTTTACCGATGCAATCGTAAAATAGATTTACAGTAAAATCACCATACTTCCCGCAACGATAAGTCCGCCGCCAATAAGTGTTTTGGCATCAATAGGCTCTTTTAAAATTAAAAAAGCAAGTCCCATGGCGATAGCTACGCTAAGCTTGTCAATCGGTGCTACTTTAGAAACATCTCCGGTTTCGAGTGCTTTGAAATAGAAAATCCAGGATAGCCCGGTGGCCAGTCCGGATAATCCTAAGAATATAAGGTTGTTTTTGCTCAGGGTTTTGAGTTGGGTAATTTCGCCGGTAGCCAGAACAATTCCCCAGGCAATGAATAGAATTACGATTGTTCTGATGGCTGTTGCAACATTTCCATTCACTCCTTTAAGACCAATTTTGGCCAGTATAGCTGTTGCTGCTGCGAATAGGGCCGATAGTATAGCGTAAAATTTCCACATAATTTACGGGTGTTAATTGTAAATATGCTTAGCATACATAAATTATCCAATGTTGTATCAACCCGGTAGCTGGAAATTTGTTTGATAAACTACTACTTTATTTAACAAGTCAAAAAAAGCTACTCATGTAGAGAAACAATGGTAAGAAAGGTCGTCATTGCTTCATTGACTGGAAAAGCCTTTCCGCAATGACGACACTTGTAAATATTAAGCATTCACCTCTTCAAAATTCGTAGCTGTAGCCAAAAACTTCCAGTTGGCCATGTCTCGCTGTACATCAGCTATTTTGGCTTCCGCAACCTGATAGGCATCCGGTCCGAGGAATAAATGTAATGGCGGGTTTTCGCTTTTTGAAGCTTCAATCATTACTTCAGCAGCTTTAGCCGGGTCGCCGGGCTGTTGGTTATTGATGTCGTTCTGGTGCATAGCCTGCGAATCGCGTACTTCTTTATAAGCATCAATGGGTGAGGCTGGAACAGCCAGTGAGCTTGCATTTAGAAATGCTGTCCTGAAATAACCCGGTTCTACTACTGTTGCTTTAATGCCATGCGATTTTACTTCAGCTGCAAGCGATTCGGTAAAACCGGCTACTGCAAACTTCGTAGCGCAATAAATCCCGAAACCCGGGAAGTTTCCGGAGAAACCACCAATAGAGGAGATATTGAAAATATGTCCTGATTGTTGTTTGCGCATTTGTGGCAATACTTTTCTGATCACATTGAGCGAACCGAAAACATTGATGTCGAAATTCTCACGTGATTCTTTGTCGCTTAACTCTTCCAATGCGCCCAGCATCCCATAACCTGCATTGTTAACCACCACATCTACACGGCCAAATTTGGTGATGGTTTGGCTAATGGCCGCTTCTACACTGCTTTCGTTTATTAAATCTACGGCTAAGGGTAAAAAGTTTTCGTGTTCACCTACGGCATTGGCTAAATCGCCTAAATTGCGGGAGGTTGCTGCAACCTGGTATCCGCTGCCTAATAATTTTTTTACTAAGGTTAGTCCCAGACCTTTTGATGCGCCTGTTACAAACCATACTTTTTGGTTGTTCATCATCTTTTTCTAAATTTTAAATGTGGTTTACTGGTCAAAATCAGTTGAGATCGAAATTGGTTTCCAGTCATTAATTTCTTTGCTTAGTGCTTCAAGTTTGGTCGTAGCACGGTCAAATGCATCTTTGCCCAAGAGTAAATGCAATGGTGGGTTAGGCATGCTGGCCAGCGAAATCATGGCTGCAGCTGCTTTTTCGGGGTCGCCAATTTGCTGACCGTCCATTTTTAAATAACGGGCATGAATTTCCCTTACGCCTTCATAATCGGCAATAGGGTTAGCTGCCAGGTTAAGTGAATCGGCGGTTAAGAAACTTGTTCTAAATGCTCCCGGAGCAACTACTGTAACTTTTATGCCAAAATCTTTCAGGTCTTCAGCTAATATTTCTGAGAGGGAAATTACTGCAGCTTTCGCAGCAGCATAAATTGCCCAGCCCGATGCACCGGTAATGCCGGCAATTGAAGAAATATTGATGATATGTCCGGAGCGTTGCGCCCTTAAATAAGGCGAAACCTTTCTGATTACATTTAAGGTGCCAAAAACATTTACATCAAAACTGTTGCGAGTTTCAGCATCGCTAAGTTCTTCTATGCTGCCACCAATACCGTAACCTGCATTGTTGATAATCACATCAATGCGTTCGAATTGGGTAATGGTTTCTTTGATCGCTTTTTCTACGCTTTGTTCGTCTGAGAGATTAACCGCAAGAGGAAGAAATTTTTTCGAATCTGTAGCTACTGCCCGCTTAAGTTCGTCAATATTTCTCGAGGTAGCGGCAACATACTGGCCAGCTTTTAACAATTGATGAACCAAACTTAATCCTAAGCCTTTAGAAGCTCCGGTAATAAACCAAACTTTTTTCTTGTCCATAATTTTATCTTTTTTTGTTTAGACAAAGTTACAGACAAGAGGCACGCTACTTATTACATGATTCAAACCGATGATTACGAAATTCAAACAATTCGGTAAGAAGTAGGGGTGTGGTTGGTTAATTTTTTGAAAAAGTTATTGAAATGGGTAGGTTCTTCAAAGCCCAGGCAGTAGCCAATCTCAGAAATGTTCCAGTCGGTATGCTTTAATAAAGCTTTGGCCTCGCTCAGTAAGCGTTCGGTGATGTAATGGGTGGTGGTTTTACCGGTAGTTTCTTTGATGGCACGGTTAAGGTGGTTAACATGTACAGAAAGTTGCGAAGCATAATCTTTTGCCGAGCGCATGGTGAATCTTTGTGTCGTATTTTCGATTGGGAACTGGCGTTCGAGCAGCTCCGTAAATACTGAGGTAATCCGGCTGTTCGCGTCTACATGCCTGAATAAAGCTTCTGAAGGCTGTGTTTTTAAAGCAAAATGCGTGATCTCGGTAATATAGTTCCTCAACAGATCATATTTATACACATAATCCGTATTGATCTCTTCAAGCATTTTTGCAAAAATGCCTTCTACATGCGCTTCCTGTGCTTCGTTTAAAATGTAAGCGGGTTTGCCTCCGGGGATAAACATGGGTAAATCGCCAATGTTCCCGCGGATTTTTTCCTTAAAAAAAGATTCGGTAAAAATGCAGAAGAAGCCTGTAACATCACTTTTCTGGCCGCTGGCCAGCTCCCAGGTATAGGGAACAAGCGGATTGAAAAATATCAGTGCGGTACCGTTTATTTCTACGCTTTTATCGGCGTAGTGGTATACGTTGTGACCGCGGATGAGTGAGACTTTGTAGTAATCTCGGCGGTTATAGCTCATCGGCCTGGCGTCTTCTTTCAGGCAGTCTTCCAGTTTAAAAACATTAAAATGCCCCACGCCGTTCTGCAGGTTTTCGGGTAGGAAACTAAATTTATTTTTATAAAAATCTTCAATACTTTCTGGTTTGCTCATAAAATCAAAGTTACAAAATTCAAACGTTAAAATGGAAATTGAGTGTTCTGATTGATGCAACGTTTTTTGATGGATTGGCTTTGATTTTAAAAAAAAGATTTTTCGCTGACAAATAAATATACCAATCGGTATATATTTGTCGTGTCAATTGAAAGGGATTGATAATAGTTTTTGCAAATGAGAGGGAATTGACTCATTTAATGCAATTATTAAATCTTAGTGAGTCATTTTTTTTTGACCTGAAATATACCGATTGGTATATTAATAGGAAAATGGAAGACTAACTTGATTGAAGCCAGTTAATTGATAAAATAATAGCATTACGCTCACGTGATGAGCATTGATTTAATCTTAAAATCTTAAAAAAATATAAAATGAAAACTTCACAAAATACTGTTTTATTAATCGGCGGTACTGCCGGAATCGGTTTAGAAATTGCAAAACAATTAACCGCCTTAAATAACCATGTAATTGTTACCGGAAGAAACCAGGAGCGTTTAGATGCAGTTGCTGCATCGTTAAACAATGTTACCACCATATTATCGGATGTAAGCAAGGCTGAAGATGTAGATGCTTTGGTTGCACGTATTAAAGCAGATTTTCCACAGTTAAACATCGTAATTAATAATGCTGGCAGGGCCATTCTATACAATCTGGCCGATGATAATGAAGATGCTTATGCCAATGCAGCCGATGAAATGCTGACCAATTATTTATCCATCATAAGGGTTAACCAGAAATTATTGCCTGTACTTACCAAACAAGAATCGGCAGCTATTGTAAATGTTTCTTCTATTGTGGCTTATGTACCAGGGGTTACTTTGCCAACTTATGCGGCCAGTAAAGCAGCGTTGCATTCGTACTCTACCTCGTTAAGGTTAAGTTTGGAAGGGTCGCCGGTTAAGGTGTTTGAATTGATGCCACCGCTCGTTGATACCGAATTTTCAAAAGAAATTGGTGGCCATAACGGTATAAAACCAGGTGTTGTAGCCGACGAATTGTTAGCTGCTTTGGCCAATGATGAATTTGAGATCAGGGTAGGCGATACCGCGAAAATATATGAATTGTTTAGACAATCGCCGGCCGATGCCTTAAATGTGATGAATGCCAATAGAAAAGCCTGGATTGAATCTGTTTAGTTGACAGGAGGTAACGGGAAACAAAAAGGATTCGGGCTTTACATTTATCGTATCAATTTTAGCTGCAGGAATAGTACTTTTGCCGCGATAAGTGTAAAACACAGATTTGTGCTTGCCTTTAATGGTGCATAAGCCGATTTAAAGGCATTGACTAAAAATAATTAACATGAAAAGAGTAGTAGTAACAGGTTTGGGTGCAATAACCCCACTTGGAAATACCGTTGAAAGCTTTTGGCAGCAGATACTGGCTGGTAAAAGTGGTGTTGGTCCGATTACAAAATTCGATGCTTCGAAGTTTAAAACGCAGTTTGCCAGCGAAGTAAAAGACTTTAATGCTGAAACCTTTCTGGATAAAAAGGAAATTAAAAAATACGACGTTTTTACGCAGTATGCCATTGCATCAAGCGATCAGGCCATAACCGATTCGGGATTGGATTTTAGTACCATGACCGATGATCAGTTGGCCGAAGTTGGTGTAATCTGGGCCACTGGAAATGGAGGTATCGGTACTTTTGAAGCGCAGCTGGAAGAATTTCACGCCGGCGATGGTACACCAAGATTTAGCCCGTTTTTTATTCCTAAAATGATTGTTGATATTGCCGCAGGGGTAATTTCGATCAGGCATCGTTTGCGTGGTCCGAATTATTGTACCGTTTCGGCTTGTGCATCTTCTAATACGGCTATTATTAATGCTTTTGATACCATTCGTTTGGGTAAGGCAGCCATTATGATTGCCGGTGGTTCTGAAGCCGCCATAACCAAATCATCAGTTGGCGGATTTAATGCTGCGCAGGCTTTATCAAAGAATAATGATGATCCGCAAGGCGCTTCACGACCTTTCGACGTAGATCGTGATGGATTTGTGATGGGAGAAGGTGCCGGAGCCCTGATTTTAGAAGAACTGGAGCATGCTGTTAGCCGTGGTGCACATATTTATGCTGAAATTGTTGGTGGTGGTATGGCTGGAGACGCCTATCACTTAACCGGAACTCCTCCTGATGGGGTTGGAGCTGGCCTGGGTATGACCAGCGCTTTAAAAGATGCTGGTATTGCTGCTGATCAGATTGATTACATTAATGCACATGCCACTTCAACCGGTTTGGGCGATTTGAGTGAGCTGCAGGCGATAAACCGTGTTTTTAAGGATTTGCCGGTGGTAATTGGAGCAACTAAATCGATGACTGGTCACTTGTTAGGTGCTGCTGGTGCGATCGAAAGTGTAATTAGCATTTTGGCCATTAGAGATGGCATTATTCCGCCAACCATCAATACGAAAAACCTGGATGAAAACATTCCTAAAGGTTTAAATATTGTATTGGGCGAGCCAATTAAAAAGGAAATCAATTATGTGTTAAATAACACATTTGGTTTCGGAGGCCATACCGCCAGTACCATATTTAAAAAGTATAAAGCTTAATGGCTTTTCGATTATAGAGTAAAATGCCTGGTTAATTGCCGGGCATTTTTGTTACTTAGTGCTCTGCCACGGAGACACGGAAAAACAGGGAGGACTTTATGATATTCCTGGTAGATTTAGCTGCGCTGAGCCTTCGGGTTCTCTGCTTCACTTTGCTCTGCTAATCTCAAAGCGTATGCAAATAGCTATCGTTGTAAGATTGCTTCGTCGGCTGAAAAAGCCTTCTCGCAATGACGGATAGGCTATGGGTTTTTACTAATGAACCATTGACCAATGAACCAATAAACTATTTATCCATCAACAAATTAACCAGTTCTTTCAGTTCTTCAACTTCTTTTTCCAGTTTCTCTATGCGGTTTTCCAACTCAGTCGAATCAAATTGTGTTACAATAGTTGCTTCGGTTTCCGGTTCCGTAGTGGTTTCTGCCTGTTCTCCAAGGAGGTGAACAAAACGGGCTTCTTTTTGTCCTGTTCTTTTGGGCAGTTGTTTTACAAAAGCCGGTTCTTCATCTGATAGTTTTTGCAGCTGTGTTAAAACTTCTTCAATGCTTTCAAATTCGTATAACCTGCCTGAATTGCTGTTTATTTCACCCGGGGTTAAAGGGCCACGTAACAATAAAAGGCAAATAATGGCCAGTTCGGAAGGTAACAATGGGTAAACGATGGCCAGGTTGTGTTTATATTTAGTCGCACGACTGGAGCCACCTGTTGCTGTCGATATTAAACCCTTAATTTTAAGCTGGTTCAGTGTTAAGGTAACTGTTTCTTCATCGTAATTAACTACCGGATTTCTGGAGCTTTTTTGATTACAGGCCGCTGTTAAACTGTTCAGCGTCATAGGATAATAATCGGGGGTGGTCCGGCTTTTTTCAATCAATGCGCCTAAAACACGTTGCTCTTCTGCAGATAAATCGGGTAGTGGTTTTACGTTGTCCATGTTATAAAAATATAAATTGAATGAATATTTTGAAAATTATTTTGCTATAGCTTAATTTATAGGTGATTAGGGGATGGAAGGCTGTTTTTTAGCATGGCTGAAATAGAAATGCAACATTATGGCATATCCTGAAATGAGGCCGGCATGACGAATGCTAAAGCTTAATCTTCTAGCTTTGAAAAAAATAAAACATATGATAGCTGCAAAAGGATACGCTGTTCACAGCCAAACTGATAAACTGGCTCCATGGAATTTCGAAAGAAGAAACGTTGGACCAAAAGATGTGTTAATCGAAATTTTATTCAGCGGAATTTGCCATTCCGATATTCATCAGGTAAGGAGCGAGTGGGGGCCTGCACGTTACCCAATGGTTCCGGGGCACGAAATTGTTGGCCGTATAACCGAAGTAGGTGCAGAGGTTTCTAAATTTAAAGTAGGCGATTTGGCAGGTATTGGCTGTATGGTTGATAGCTGCAAAGAGTGTCCTACCTGCAAAGGTGGTCAGCAGCAGTTTTGCGAAAAAGGAGAAACCGTTTGGACCTACAACAGTGTAGAACGCGATAAAACTACGCCAACTTACGGTGGTTACTCAAACAAAATTGTTTGTACCGAAGAATTTGTGGCGCATGTGTCAGATAAACTCCCACTGGCAGGAGTAGCACCTTTACTTTGTGCCGGAATTACAACCTATTCGCCAATTAAAAGATGGGGCATTACCAAAGGGCATCAAGTAGCTATTTTAGGGCTGGGTGGTTTAGGGCACATGGCGGTTAAATTTGCCGTTGCTTTTGGTGCCGAAGTTACTGTTTTAAGTACTTCGCCTTCAAAAGAAGCTGATGCAAGGAAACTAGGCGCCCATAATTTCGTGGTAACTAAAGATGCTGAGCAATTGGCCCAATACACCAAACATTTCGATTTTATTATCGATTCGGTTTCGGCACCACACAATTACGAGATGTACTTCAAACTATTAAAGGTTAATGGCGTGCACATTTGTGTAGGTTTACCCGCTGAGCCAATTAAATTTCCGGGGTCGGCCTTAATGCATGGCAACAGGGCTTTAACGGCTTCGAGCATTGGTGGTATTGAAGAAACACAGGAAATGCTCGATTTCTGTGCTGCCCACGATATCGTTTCAGAGGTAGAGGTGATTAACATCAATTACGTAAACGAAGCTTACGAGCGGGTATTGAACAGCGATGTGAAGTATCGCTTTGTAATTGATATGGATACATTATAATAGTTAAAAACAAAAAAAGCGGATCGTTTGATCCGCTTTTTTTTTTGCAATGAGTTGTCTTATCATTTAGCTGTTAGAAGGTCCTTCGACAGGCTCAGGATGACAAACTCCAATATTATTTTGCAGTAGCTTTACCTGAATAAGTAGCTGCTAATTTTAATGCATTATATGCGTTAACAATACCGCCGCTGATGCAAAGATCAGAGAAAGGAACTGATACCTGCTCGGCACCGGGCTCGTCGCCTTTAGCGTAAGATACATTGTGATTTACTTTGGTAACCGATTTAACAATGATTTCTTTTACCTGTGCAGCAGTTAATTTTGGATAGTAAGAACGGATTAACCCCGCTAAACCTGCAACCACCGGCGAAGCCATACTGGTACCATCTAAGTTTTTGTATTTAGATCCCGGTACAGTTGAGTAAATGTGCACACCTGGCGCAAAAACATCAACCTGGGTTTTACCAAAGTTAGAGAAACTTGCTTTTAACGTCTCGTCATCAGTCGGACCTGAAGCACCTACTGTAATCCATGATGCAATTGTTTTTTCATCCAGATCTTTGTGGTTAGGATAGTTATTTTCTACATCGATATCCTTGTTTTCATTTCCGGCAGCCTGTACAATTAATACATCTTTTGAAGCTGCATATTTCATCGCTTCGTTAACAATGGCCTTATTCCAGCTGTAAGCTTTACCAAAGCTCATGTTAATTACCTTGGCACCATTATCAACGGCATAACGGATGCCGTTTGCTACATCTTTATCGCGCTCATCGCCATTTGGTGTACAACGCACGCCCATAATGGCAACATTATCAGCAACACCCCAGATACCAATTTTATTGGTTCTGTCGGCAGCAATAATACCAGCAACGTGCGATCCGTGCATGGCATCAGGGCCAGCTACATCATTATTTCCGTAAAATTTCTCGTTTACATCATCCGGATTATCGCCAACAATATCACGTGGGTTATAATCAAGGTTCAGGTTATATTCGGCCTGACGGGTGTAATAATCAAAACCTTCTTTAATCTGGTCTTCGTAAAAATCTTTGAAACTGCCTTCTTCCAGTTGTTTAACCAATACGCTCTGTATGCGGCCTTCAATTGGTGTACTTGGTTTAAAGTTTTTAAAGTCTTCTGCTGTTGGATTTTCTTTACCGATTTTTTTTACTACAGCATCAAGCGCATTTTTAAAGCCACTAATGCCCGCTAAGTTAGCTTTAGCCTCACCTAATTGTTTTTCCAGGTCGGTTCTTGCAGCTTTAAACGCTTCCCAATCTTTTTTATCTTTTTCTGCAACATTTGCATCAGTTGTGTTGGCAAAACGGGCCATATCACGACGCACTAAACGGGTTAACTCTAAAGTTTCAAAGTTTACTGATCCTTTAGGGCCGCCAATAAAGTTCCAGCCGTTAATATCGTCTGCATAACCGTTTTTGTCGTCGTCTTTGCCATTGCCGGCAATTTCCTTTTTGTTTACCCACATGATGCGTTTTAAGTCTTCATGGGTAGCTTCTACACCGCCATCGTTAACAGCAACAATTACCTTAACCGATTTTTTGCCTTTTAAAAGCTCTTTATATGCTTTTTCAGTGCTAATGCCGAATGTACTATCACTTTTAAGATCAAGATTTTGCCAGTTTGCCTTTTGAGCATGTACCAAAGCCGGCACTGCACTTAGGAGCGCTGCACTTACAAGCGCGCTGAAAATTCTACTTTTATTCATTCTGTATTTTTGAATTAAACGGCGAAAGTTAATTTTAATTTTTCTATTAGAAGAAAATGTATTAAAAAATGATGTTTTCAGCACATTCTTTAAAGAAAAAATCCTGAAGAATTTCATCAGGATTTATGTTTTGAATGGAAGTTTAAGACGATAGATTACTTCATCTTTGAAACAATTTTTTTTGCCATTTCTGTATGCGATTCGATAATCGCTAAATTTTCGGTTGCCCAGGTTTTTAAAGCGGCATCGGTGTTTTCCATTCCCTGCTTAAACAGGGCTACCGTTTTATCATGGTCGGTAACCATCATATTCATGTAGTGTTTATCAAATGCATCACCGGTCATTTTTTTCATCTCGGCCAAATGCATCTCATCTTCAGCGGGTAAACCATCAGGGGTAATTACCTTTTTATCAATCGCCAGAGCTTTTAATGAGGCATTAGCTTTAGTATGGTCAGTTAGCATCTTTGCTGCAAAATCTTTTACCTGCTGACTTTTCGCATTGGTTTCGGCAATTTTAGCTGCTTCAACTTCCATAATTCCACCAATTGCTGCCTTTCTTAAAAATGTGGCTCCTTCTTCGTTTATTGCCGATTCGGTGCTTTCAGATCCGGTTACGTGCGTGCCGTTAACCATGCTGGTGTCGCCAGCAACACTGTCTTTGGTGGTTGATGATTTTTTATCGGCCGTTTGGCAAGCCTGATAACTGAGCATCATAGCAATAATGGCTGGTACTAGAAAGATCTTTTTCATTGTTTTTCAATATTGGTATCTATTGAAAACAAGAGCATTTTGAAAAGGTTTTTTTAAATCTATTTGGGGTCGCTGTAAATATTGGGGATGACGATACCCATTTGTCTTTCAGGATTTTCGATTGCCGCAAATCCAAACTGTTCGTATAAACCATGCGCATCTAAAGTTGCCAGCTGGTAACGGCGCAATCCCTGCAAATCGGGGTGGAAGATCATAAATGACATGAGCTTTTTAGATAATCCCTGTCCCCGATAATTTTCCCCGATGTAAACATCACAAAGCCAGGCAAAGGTAGCCTTGTCGGTTACCCAGCGGGCAAAACCCACTTGTTCCTGGTTTTTGTAAATACCAAAACAAAGCGAATTTTCAATCGAACGTTTTACCGTTTCGAAAGGAATGTTTTTAGCCCAGTACGACTCGGTACTTAAATAATGATGGATGGCATCAATATCTAAAAGCTCCTTTTTATCTGAAAATATGAATCCGTTTTCGCTGATTTCCATTTTTATTGCTTAATCGTAAGTGTAGGTTAACTGGTTAATTGTTTAAATTGGTTAACTGTATATTGTTCATTGGTTCAGTTGTAATTAGTTCATTCGTAAGGATTTACTAAAACTGTTAACCAATTAACCAGTTTAAACGGTTAACCTTAATTACGCATGTTAATGTACTGCAATGGCTGGCCGAAGTCTTCGCCTCTGCATAAGCTGATTACCGCCTGCAAATCGTCGATTTTCTTTGCTGTAACCCTAACCTGATCGTCCATGATGGCGGGTTGCACTTTTAAGCCACTAGCTTTGATTTTAGCAACTACTTTCTTGGCCGCCTCTTTATCCAAACCTTCTTTTATGCTGATTTCTTTTCTGATCATATTGCCCGATGCCGCTTGTTCGTCGCCGAAATCAAGACTTTTAGGATCGAGGTTTTGTTTCATCATGCGCGAGATAATCGAGCCCTCAATCGCTTTTAAACGCATGTCGTCCTCGGTAACAATCGTTATCACATTAGTTTTTTTATCCAGATCGATGGTGCTTTTCGAACCGTTAAAATCGTATCGGTTAAGGATTTCTTTTTTTGCATTGTTAATGGCATTGTCGAGCGTTTGCGCATCAACTTTACTTACGATATCAAAAGAAGGCATAGTTTTAGCTTTAAAGTAAAAAAATAAGTAGATTTAGTAGAAATTATTCTGTCCTCACAAAAAAACGAAAAATAATATGAAAACCACTAAGCCGAAGTCTCAAAAAAAGATCACCAAAAAGGAAGTTAAGAAACAGCTGGAGCAATCTATAACTGACAAATTTTTGGAAGTAATCAAAAGTTTAGGCCATGATGTATCAGAAATTAGTGTGGAAGTGGGGAAGGCCAGTAAACGCGTTGCGAAAAAGCTAACCAAGAAATTTACCATTGTAAAGGCTGAGGTTGGGCAAAAAATAGATGATTTGGTACATGCATCGAAAGAGAAGGCCAAAGAGGTTAAAAAACCGGTAGCTAAAACATTGAGTAAATCGGAAAAAACAGCCGAAAAAGTAGTGAAAAAGGCTGTATCTAAAGCAAAACCGGTGGTACAGAGTGTTAAAGTAGCTGCCATTGCTACCGAAGAAAAGGCCGAAAAAGTACTCGCAAAACCAACAGAAGCTGTTAAAGAGGTGGTTGCTAAGGCAGCACCAGCGGTTAAAAAGGCTGTGCCTGCAAGTAAAGTGCCTGCAAAAACGGTAACCGCGCCTAAAGCCGAAAAAGCTGATCCGGTTAAGAAAACAACAACAAAAGCGGCCGCACCAGTTAAGAAAACAGCTAAAACACTAGTCAAAAAATAAATTTGTTAACGTTAATACGTCAATTAATTAACATCGATTTAACAAATTAATATGCAGTTTTGAACATCCCTGTTTTGGCAGGGATTTTTTATTTTTTTTAATGAGTAAGAAGAAGATCCCATTTTTTAACCGCGAAATTAGCTGGCTTTATTTTAATGAGCGCGTGCTGCAGGAAGCAGCCGATGAAACTGTGCCACTAATTGAACGCATTAAGTTTTTATCGATCTTTTCGTCAAATTTAGAAGAGTTTTACCGCGTTCGTGTAGCTACCATGACGCGCTTAACCAATCTGAACGATAAAGCCAAAGCTCTTTTAGGGTTTAACCCAAAGAAAATCCTGAATGAGATTAAAAATATTGTAGTAAAACAGGAACGTAAATTCGATCAGCTTTTTCAGGCTACCTTAATTAACGAACTGGCACAAAACCGGATTTTCATTTTAAATGATACCCAGCTCAACGTAAGTCGTGGCGAGTTCGTTAAAAATCATTTCAGGGATAAAATCTTATCCAATCTGGTGCCCATTATGCTGGATATGGATAAACCTTTCCCGGAACTGAAGGACAGGTTTTTGTATTTCTTCGTAAAATTATCGAAAAAAGACACCAAGATGAGGGAGAAGTATGCCCTGATCGAAATTCCACCCAGTTTACCACGTTTCCTCGTACTGCCTGAAACGAATGATTTAAAATTTATCATCATGGCTGAGGATATTATCCGCTACTGCCTGGATGATATCTTCTATATTTTTACTTACGATAGTTTAGAAGCTTACTCCATTCAGCTAACCCGCGATGCCGAGCTGGATATTGATAATAATGTGAGCGATAAGTTTATCGAAGATCTTAAAAACAGCCTCGAGAAACGTAAAAAAGGCAAGCCAATGCGTTTGTTATACGATTCGGCCATGCCTTTAAATATGCTTACTGTTTTGGTAAATAAACTTAAACTGGAGGCTGAGAGTTTAATTCCGGGTAACCGTTACCACAAATTCGGAGATTTTATTGCTTTCCCGAATGTGGGTAAAAAGGAATTGGAGTATACGCCTAACGTGCCGCTAAAGGTGCACGATTTGCACCGTACCCAAAGTGTTTTCGCTAAAGTGGCGCAAAAAGATTATCTGGTTAACCTGCCATATCAATCGTACGATTATATCATTTTGTTTCTTCGTGAAGCGGCTATCGATCCGAAAGTAACCGAAATACAGATTACGCTCTATCGCTTGGCCGAAAACTCAAAGGTGATTAATGCTTTAATCAATGCAGCCAAAAATGGCAAAGCTGTTTCAGTTGTGTTGGAGTTAAAAGCCCGTTTTGATGAGCAGGCCAATATTTTCTGGACCACTCGTTTAATGGAAGAAGGTGTGAAGGTAAATTATGGTCTTACCGATTATAAAGTACACTCTAAAATCTGTTTAATAAAGCGTATTGAAAAAGATAAACCCGTGTATTACGCCAATCTGGCCACCGGTAACTTTAACGAAAAGACAGCAGGCTTATATTGCGACCACAGTATTTTTACCGCCAGGAAAGAAATTACCAACGATTTGGTGAAGCTTTTTGATGCGCTGAACAAAAGAACGGTAACAGGTGGTTTTAAGCATTTAATTGTTTCGCCTTTAGAAAGCCGGTCGAAGCTGGTGAATTTCATTAACCGCGAAATTAGAAACGCCAAGGCCGGTAAAATGGCTTATATCTTATTGAAAGTAAATAGTTTGGCCGATGAAGGCATTATTGCCAAGCTTTACGATGCCAGCAATGCAGGTGTTAAAATTCAGCTGATTGTTAGGGGTATTTGCTGTTTAATTCCTGGTGTTAAGGGGTTTAGTGAAAACATTACGGCTATCAGCATTATCGATAAGTTTTTAGAGCACGCCCGTGTTTACATTTTCGGTAACAACGGTAAAAATGATATGTATTTATCGTCGGCCGATTTGATGAGCCGGAATTTTGAGCACCGGGTAGAGGTGGGTTTCCCTGTTTTAGATCACGATGTTAAGCAGGAAATACAGGATATTATTGACCTGCAACTGCAGGATAATACCAAATCGAGACAGATTAATGCCCTGAACAACAATAAATACCATAAAAACAGATTAAGTAAAAAAATAAGAGCGCAGGTAGACATCTACAACTATTTAAAAACCAAGCATCAATCATAATGTTAAGATACGCAGCTATAGATATTGGCTCGAACGCCGTGAGGTTACTCATTGCCGATATCAGCAAACAGGACGGAAAATACAAATACAAGAAAAATACACTCATCCGTGTGCCGTTAAGGTTGGGCGACGATGCCTTTCTGGATCAGCATATTTCAGAGAAAAAATCAACAGATCTGGTAAAAACCATGACGGCTTTTAAAAATCTGATGGATGTTTATCATGTTTCCGAATACCTGGCTTGTGCTACTTCGGCTATGCGAGAAGCCAACAACGGACAGGATATTGTAAAGCTGATTAAAGAACAAACTGATGTTACCCTTGAAATTATTGAGGGGCAGCGCGAAGCCAATATTATTTATGCTAACCACATTGAAGAAGAGCTGGATGAGAATAAAACTTACCTGTACATTGATGTGGGTGGAGGTAGTACTGAATTATCTGTCTTTGTAAAAGGTGTGCCCGAGGCTTCGAGGTCTTTCAATATTGGTACGATCAGGATGCTTGATAACCAGGATAAAGAAGAAACCTGGGATGAAATGAAAGACTGGGTAAAAGAACATACCAAAGCATACAAACATTTGGCTGGTATTGGAACGGGTGGAAACATCAATAAGCTTTTCCGAATGTCTGACGAGAAGGAAAATGCACCCTTATCGTTGCAAAAGCTTAATGCGATGTACAATAAGCTAACCAGCTACTCATTAAAAGAGCGGATAAACACGCTGGGTTTAAATCCCGATCGTGCCGACGTAATTATTCCGGCCTGCGAAATTTATTTAACCTTAATGAAATGGACGGGGATTAAACAAATTTATGTGCCTAAGGTAGGGTTGGCAGATGGTATTATTAAGCTTTTGATTGAAGAGAAACTGGATTAAGCGGGTTGTTAATTCTTGTTTCGTGCAGACACGAAACAAGGTTTACTAAGGCTTTCTCATTAACGTGGTGTTAGGTGTTACCATCTGACACTTTCGAGTGTTTGGTGATTCACCAAACACTTTTTTTATAGGGCTTACGAATTAATTGGTTGATGTGTAACCAACTAAGGGGTAGGAGTTAGATTAAGTTGGGATAGTTGGTTCGTGCAGACACGAACCAGGGCTGAGAACTTAGCTATATAATCGCCATTTTCAAAAATCCTTTCACTTCATCATTTACATCTGCTTCAAAATAGATTCTTAAATGATGGTTAAACTGATTGGTGCCGGGTACTTGGGCAATTTTGGTAAAACACAGATTATCTGTAAAGGGCTGGCTAAATGGAATAACCACGTGCATAAAGTTTTTACCGAGCTGAGTAATGTAGGCAAAACTCTTTTGATTTTCAATGGCAATCATTGATTTGGTTGGCCGTAGGTTAATCGGCCCCAATTCGCTCAGTTGAGCTATAAAAAAACGGAATAACCCTAAGGTATATTCCGTTTTTCCGTTTAAAAAGTCTGATAATTGTTGCTCGTCAGACATGGTAATTTAATCTTCTAATAATTTGGTAGCTGCCTCGTCTGTAAACCAGGTTAATTTACCCTCAATTGGATTAATCAGTTGAGAAGGGTAAGTGTCTACATCTTTCTGCTCGTCGCCAATTACATGCTTTAAAGCCTCTGCTTTGTTCTCTCCAAAAACTAAAAAGGCTACATTATCGGCTTTATTAATTAATGGCGCAGTAAAACTGATCCGGTAAGTATTTAATTTCTCTACAAATACCGAAGCTACATTTACTTCTTCATCTTTAACCAAAGTAGTGTGCGGGAAAATAGAAGCGGTATGTGCATCATCACCCATACCCAGCAATATCAGATCGAACGCAATATCATCGCCGTTAAAATGATTGTCAATTGCTTTTTTATATTCTATAGCTGCCTTTTCTGGTGCCAAAGTAGTATCAACATAAAAAATGTGATCTTCTTTAATACCCAGCGGATCTAAGATCGTTTTTTTAGCCATTAATCCGTTGTAATTATCATCGGTGGCTGGTACATTGCGCTCATCGCCAAAAAAGAAATAAACCTTTTCCCAGTCAATTCTGTGCTGGCACTCGGTAGCCAAAAAATGGTACAAAGCTTTCGGTGAGCTTCCTCCGGTTAAAACGAAGTTAAAGCGGTCGTTTTCTTCGATCGACATTTCTGCGATCTTGATCACGTAGTCGGCTAAATCCTGGTTTAATTCTTCGAGGGTTTTGTATATTAATAAATTCATGTGTAATGGTTGATAGTTAATGGTTCATAGCTATTAAACTATTTGACTATGAACCATCAACTTATTTAATCCTTATTCTTTAATGGCAGGTTAAACCAGTGGAAACCATCTCTGGCAATTAATGCTTCAGCTTCCTCAGGGCCCCAGCTATCGGCAGGGTAGTTCGGGAAGTTGATTGATTTTTTGCTCTCCCACGTATTTAAGATAGGCATTACCAGTTCCCATGCAGCCTCTACCTGATCGCCGCGCATAAACAGGGTTTGATCGCCCATCATGGCATCAAGCAATAAAGTTTCGTAAGCCTCAGGGGTATCACCTTCGTAAGTTCCTTTGTAATCGAAAACCATATCAACCGGGTTAAGCACCATATCCAGTCCAGGACGTTTAGCCTGTACCTGCATGCGGATACTCATTTCTGGCTGAATACTGATTACCAAACGGTTTTGTTGCCAGTTTTCGGTTACACCCGATGAGAAAATCTGATGTGGTACATCTCTGAACTGAATAGTAATTAACGATGAAGTTTGGTTCAAGCGCTTTCCTGTTCTTAAATAGAAAGGAATGCCCTGCCATCTCCAGTTATCGATATGGAATTTAACTGCTGCAAAAGTTTCGGTATTAGAGTGTGCATCAACACCTTTTTCCTGACGGTAGCCTGGAACTTCCTTCCCTTCAACCCAACCTTTACTGTATTGGCCACGAACGGTATGAAAACGGATATCTTCTGCAGAAAATGGACGCATAGCCCTTAAAACCTCCACTTTACGGTTCCTGATTTCATCAGCATCAAAATTAATTGGCGCTTCCATTCCAACCAAACAAAGCAGCTGCAAAAGGTGATTCTGGATCATATCTCTCAAAGCACCAGAACCTTCGTAATAACCCCCACGATCGCCTACACCCAATTGTTCGGTTACCGAAATCTGTACGTGGTCGATGTAAGACCTGTTCCAAAGCGGCTCAAACAAAGCATTGGCAAAACGGAAAGCCATCATGTTTTGTACGGTTTCTTTACCCAGGTAATGATCGATACGATAGATCTGCTTTTCGGTAAAAATGGTGCTCAATAAAGTATTCAGCTCCTTTGCCGACTCTAAATCATGACCGAAAGGTTTCTCAATTACAATACGGCTGTTATCTTCGTCTTGTGTAAGTTTATATTTTTGTAAACACTCAGCAATAATCGGGAAGAAATTTGGTGCTACAGCAAGGTAGAAAATTACCTGTGTGTTCGGACCATATTCTTTCTGGTATTTTTCTACCGCATCTTTCAGGTTTTCGAAGGTTTTAGGCTGTGCAAAATCGGTAGGGCAATAGTGGATGGTATTTCCAAAAGCATCCCATTTTTCCTTTTTTACCTTTCCGCTACGCGAAAATTGGTTTACAGCATCTTCTAAGGCAGCCTTGTAGCTATCGTCGGTAAATTCGGTTCTACCAGTACCAATAATGGCAAACTTCTCTGGCATGTAACCCTCCATAAATAAATTGTATAGGGCAGGTGCTAATTTTCTTTTGTTTAAATCACCTGTTCCGCCAAATATTACAAATATGGTCGGGTTTAATGCGGTTTTGGTTTTCATTTTTTGTCTTTGTTCGTGAGTGTACTAGGTTATGATAATTTGTTCCAGTCGGCGTGGAAAACACCATCTTTATCAATACGTTCGAAAGTGTGTGCACCAAAGAAATCTCTTTGTGCCTGTATCAAGTTAGAAGGCATACGGCCTGTGGTAATGGTATCGAAATAAGTAAGGGTAGAAGCAAATGCCGGGATACCTAAGCCTGAGTTAATACAAGCGGCAATAGTTTTGCGCGTTCCGGCTAAACTACCTTTAATGATCTGCTGGATGCCTGCATCACCAAAAAGGTGTTCTAAAGCATTGTTGTTATCGTAAGCTTTATAAATATCAGCTAAGAAAGTTGCTCTGATGATACAGCCACCGCGCCAGATTTTGGCAATTTCCTGTAACTGCAAATCGTACTGGTATTCTTTTGAAGCTTGTACCAATAAGTGCATACCTTGTGCGTAGGCGCTTATCATGGCGAAGTAGAAAGCATCTTCTAATTCATCAACAGTAACTTCAATTTTAGTGTCTTTTTTACCAAATGCTTCTTCAAGCGATACCCTTAATTTTTTAAATTTAGATAAATCGCGGTTCGAAACAGCTTCGTTAATGGTTGGTACCGGTAACTGAAGTTCCATAGAAACTTCTGAGGTCCATTTTCCTGTTCCTTTTGAACGTGCTTCGTCTTTGATCTGATCTAAAAGATCGTTTTGGGTTTCGGTATCTTTAAACAGGAAGATTTCGGCTGTGATTTCTAATAAGAATGACTGCAATCTGCCTTCATTCCATTTTTTGAAAACTTTATAAATCTCTTCGTTCGAGTAGCCTAAACCATTTTTAAGAATGCCATATACTTCGGCAATAAGTTGCATAATGGCATACTCGATACCATTGTGTACCATTTTAACAAAGTGACCTGAAGCACCCGGGCCAATATAAGTTACACAAGGATCAGTACCTACTTTAGCTGCTACGGCATCAAAAACATCTTTAACTACGTTGTAAGCCTGTTTATCGCCACCAGGCATCATACTCGGACCGAAACGTGCACCTTCTTCGCCACCAGAAATACCCATGCCAAAGAAATGTAAACCATCTTTTTCCAGTTCATCAACACGACGGTTTGTATCGGTAAAATGCGAATTTCCGCTATCGATAATGATATCGCCTTTGCTTAAAAGTGGTTTCAATTCGGCAATAACGCTATCTACAATCGGGCCGGCAGGTACCAATAAAATCAGGGTACGTGGCGTTTGTAAGCTCGAAATAAAGCTTTCAATGTCGTTAAAGCCCTCTAATTGATGTGCTTTGCCCTCTTCCTCAAGCTTGGCAATCATTTTGGTGTCTTTATCGTAACCAGTTACCGAGAAGCCTTTATCAGCCATGTTTAATAAAAGGTTGCGGCCCATGGTGCCTAAACCAATCATTCCCAATTTATATTTTTTTGAATCGTTATTTGCCATGTTTTATTTTTTTGAATGCACCCAAAAATAGGGTTTACAAATTAATATTGCAGATTTTGTTGTTAAAAGATTGTAATAAACGGTGAATTTTTAAAATCGTATTATTTCTTAGGTGAAACGGTGAAAATGTTATACTTATCGGCCAGTTTCCAGAGTTTTGCACCACCTTTAATACCATCGCGATTGGTTACAATTTTAATGTTGCTTTCGAGTTTAAAGTCGATTTGTTTCGAATTACCACCACCAATGTATAGTGTATCGTAATTAAATACTGTTTTATAGGTTTCAATTACTTTTTTAAGCCTTTTATTCCAGCGCTCGGCACCAATTTTTTCGAAAGCCTTGTTGCCAATGTAATCGTCGTAATCTTCTTCCTTGTTAATAGGAAAGTGGGCCAGTTCTAAGTGAGGGAGCAGCTCGCCGTCAAATAATAAAGATGTACCAAAGCCTGTACCTACGGTAAAAACAATTTCAAAGCCTTTGCCTGCTACCACGCCTAAACCTTGCTGATCGGCATCGTTAACCAAACGTACCGGATGTCCCAGAGTATTGGCTACACGTTGGGCCAGATCTATATCTTCCCACTTGTTTTTGGCCAGGTTAGGGGCAGTTTTAACTACACCATTTTTAACGTAACCCGGAAAACCAATCGAAATGCGATTGTAGGTTTGTGGGAAAGTCTTAACCAGTTCTGCTATGCCGTTAACAATATCCTTAGGTGTAGCTTCGGGTGGCGTTTTGCTTTTTACATATTCATTAAGCATGTTGCCATTTTCATCTAAAAGCACCGATTTGATGCTGGTGCCGCCAATATCGATTGATAATATATTGTTGTTGTCAACTTTTTTCTGTGTAGCCATAATATGTATTTATGGGATCGAAGTTCTGCAAATATTTTAAAACGGCAAACTATAAATAGATATAGTGGTAATCGGTATGTAATAAAATAAAACTATTAAATCTATGTATTTAGTAGAATATAATTATGTTTGCAACGTTAAACTTAAAAATATTAAAACTGTTATGACGGTAAACTACCTTGCATTTGCTATTCCTGCGTTTTTTATTTTCGTTTTCATTGAATTTAAAATTGCCCAACATCAAAAAAAGGCAAAGGTTTTTAAATACGAAAGTACCGTTGCAAATTTTAGTGTAGGTATTGCCGAGCGCTTATTGAATTTATTTATTGCAGCCAGTTTTTATCAGGTTTACGAGTGGGTATATACTAATTATGCCATTTTTAATATTTCTACGGCCTGGTATGTATGGGTTTTATTACTACTTTCTACCGATCTGGTTTGGTACTGGTACCACAGGCTGGGGCACGAAATTAATTTTTTGTGGGCAGCGCACATTGTACATCATCAAAGCGAAGAATTTAATCTTTCGGCCGCAGCACGGATTACCACCATTCAGGCCGTTTTCCGGAATGTTTTCTGGTGTGTATTGCCATTAGTTGGTTTTCATCCCAATATGATTATTACCATATTACTGGCTCATGGAGCTTATTCTTTCTTTACGCATACCCAGCTCATAGGTAAGATTGGCTGGTTAGAAAATGTATTGATAACCCCTTCTTTACATGGCGTGCATCACGCTTCTGACGAGAAGTACCTGGATAAAAATTATGGCGATGTTTTTGTGTTTTGGGATAAGCTTTTCGGGACTTTCCAAAAAGAAGAAGAACCACCTAAGTATGGATTAACACATCCCATCAAAAGTTATAGCTTTTTGTGGCAGCACTTTCACTATTATTTAGAAATAGGAGAGGCTTATCGCCGGGCAAATGGTTTTAAGGCCAAATGGAATGCTGTTTTCGGTAGCCCTGCTTTAATGGATCAGACTATCAGACCGGTACTGGAAAAGCGTTACTTTCAGGATAAAAAGCAGGATACAGCCAGACCAAAATTTAAGATCTATTTAAATCTTCAGCTTACCATAGTAGTGGCTATGCTTACAGCTACAACATTATTTTATAGTTCGTTAACCATGCTTAATAAAATAGCCATACTGATCTTTATTTTGATTACACTGATTAACATTGGAGCACTTTTGGAGCAGCGGAAATGGATTTATTACCTCGAGTGTTTCAGGTTGATATTAATTTTTGGATTCTTTTTCTATACTTATAATTTACTTGGTTTGTTAATATTTCCGGTAATTATCTTAATCGCACTGGAGCGGACATTCTCTTTACGTAAACTTTACATGAAACATGTTTTTGAGTACATAAAGGTTTAAAAATGACGTTTCTTTAGCTTTCGATTTTAATTGGTATATAATTGTTACAAGCAAATCTTTCGTTTTGTTGTCGTCTGATTTTTCTTTTGGATTGGGCTTGTAATAAAATTATTACGTGACAAAACATTACGGTTGGATTATCCGGTACAAAAGTTTCATTTTCCTCTCTGTTTTAATTGAAACAGACTTTTTTAATTGGTTTCAATAGAAATTGATTTGGACCTTCTTTTGTAAAAACTGTAAATATCTGTCTTTTTAAACATTCATATAGAAAATTTTTCTATTGCTGCGTTTTATTGTTTTTAGTTTCGATTTGTTTTTATAATTTTATTTAATGAAATATAAAGTAAGTTAAATGAAAGTAAAACGCAATATTTTGTGCTGTCTTTAATACGTTAATACTTGCTTAACATACGCTTAACATAAACGGACTTACTTTGCCCGCAAATCCGGACGAAATAAATCGAAATTATGGACCCTATTACTAACCGGATATACTATAATAATTATGATTAAAAATTTTACTCAACAAATTTCGTGGCACCAATGCGTTTTGCATGAGAAGAAAAGCAGCCCCGATTGTGGCCAAAAGAAAAGTAGCGCTTTTTTTATAGGTAGGCTAAAACGCTTTAGTTTTTTGGTTTGTGTATTGATGGTTCAGTTTGTTTGCATCAATGAGAGTTTAGCGCAGGCACCCGCACAAAATATTGTAATTAAAGGTACCGTTTTAGATGATCAGGATGGACAGGTATTGATTGGCACCACCATAACCGATAGTAAAAAGAAGTTTTTGGGCGTAACCAACGAAAAAGGAAATTATACCATCACTATTGCTAAAGGAACCACTGTTTTATATAACATGGTAGGCTATAAAACGCTCACAAAAGTTTTTAATAATAATGAAAGTAACGAAGTAATCAGACTTCAGTCTTCAACCAGCGAATTAAATGAAGTTGTTGTTACCGCTTTAGGGATAAAACGTTCAGAAAGAGCGCTGGGATATGCAATCACAACTTTAGATAGTTCTGCTTTCACAAATGCGGTGGCTACTAACTGGACAGATGCCTTATCCGGAAAAGTTGCTGGTTTGAATCTGGTGCGAAACAGTGGTTTAGCTGGATCGAATAAGATTATTCTACGTGGTGAAAATAACCTCACCGGAGATAATGAAGCTTTAATCGTTATTGATGGAGTTGTTGCCAGTAGTAGTGCCAGACGTACTGCGGGAACCGGTGGAGGTGTTTATGGTACATCGGGAGATATTTTGCCTACAGATTTTGGAAGTGCATTGAGTGACTTAAGTCCTGATGATATTGAGAATGTTACGGTGTTGAAAGGACCAGCTGCATCAGCCCTTTATGGTCAAAGAGGTGCAAACGGTGCGATTGTAATTACCACAAAATCTGCTGGCAGCAGTAAGAAAAAGTTTAACATTACATTTACTTCTAATACAGCCTTTGAGCAAATTAACAGGGGGCCTGATATTCAGCAAGAGTATGGAGCAGGTGTAAGTGGCGCAAGTTATTATAGTTTTGGAACCAACGCCGATGGCGCAGATAACCATGCAACGAGCTCAACTTACGGACCAAGGTTTGATGGTACCAGCATGTTTTTTCAATATGATCCGACCACACAAAAAGGCGGAACAACCCGTACGCCATGGGTTGCCTATCCAAATGCTTTGGATGCATTTTTCAAAACAGGTGTAGAAACAACAAACTCAGTTAGTTTAGACGGAAATGTTGGAAAAACGGGCTTGCGTTTCACTGCAAATCACGGTAGTAATGACTGGATTGTTCCTAATACCAATTTAGAGCGTACATCGGTTGCTATCTCTGGAAATAGCAGGGTTACCAAAAAATTAAACATTTCTTTTAAAGCAAATTACAATAACAGACATAGCGATAACTTACCCGCCACAGGTTATGGTAACCAGTCGTTAATGTATTGGTTTATGTTTGCACATCCGAATATGAATTTGGATTGGTTTAAAAACTATTGGGTTGCCGGGCAGGAGCAACGAAAATTTGTGGATTTAACTTCCAGTTTTCCGGAAGGTCCTTACGCAATTTCAGAGCAATACTTAAACGGACAAAGAAGAAACGGTATTCTGGGAAATGTTCAGGCTACCTACAATTTTACCAATGATTTGAGTTTACTTGTGCGTTCTTCTATAGACTTTAATCACGATATCCGCGAAACCCGCCGTCCTTGGGATGCTGCAGGTGCAAAATTTGCACAGGGATCTTATCGTGTTCAAGACATCAATTCTTACGAATTTAATGCCGACTTTTTATTAAGATACAACAAGCAGCTTACAAAAGATATAAAGCTTTCTGCAACCGCAGGAGGTAGTCAATTGAGAAACAGGTACTACAAATCAGAGCTTCGTGCCGATGGATTGATTGTCCCGGGCGATTACAGCTTAGAAAACAATCAAAATCCGCTGATTTCTGTACCTGATACAGCCCGTTATAATATTAACAGTTTGTATGGTACTATGTCTGTGTCGTTAAAAAATTATTTGTTTTTAGATTTAACTGGAAGACAGGATTGGAACAGTACTTTAGCATCACCGCTACGTACTGATAATGTTGGTTTTTTCTACCCATCGGCAAGTTTGTCGTTCATCGCTTCAGATTTTTGGAAGATGCCGGCTCAAATTAGCTATTTCAAATTACGCGGATCAATTGCTCAGGTTGGAAGCGGAGGCACTACGCCATATCGTACTGCATATAACTATACTTTAGCTGCAAACGGAATTTATCCGGGAGAGGCAATGACAAACCCGACGATACTTCCAAATATTAACTTAAAGCCCCTCTCTACTACTACAATTGAGGTCGGTGCTGAGTTGAAATTATTTAAAAGCAGATTGAATTTTGATTTTGCTGCATATACCGGAAATACTAAAAATCAGATATTAAGCCGCTCAATTGATCGGGCTACAGGTTATTCTATTGCGATATTTAATGCCGGACGTGTAGATAATAAAGGTTTGGAAATGTCGGTAAATGCTACGCCGTTACAAACCAAATCATTTAAATGGACGGTTAACGGAACATTTTCGGCAAACAGAAATACCATTAAAGAGCTGGCAGATAGTTCGGTAATTCTGCGTACCGGCCCGCTTGGTGGTACCCAAATTGTAGCCAATGTTGGTGGAAGTTTGGGCGATATTTACGGCTTTGGCTTGAAACGTTCACCTGATGGACAAGTTATTTTCGATAATACAGGTAAAGCTATTCCAGATCAGACACAACTAAAATATCTTGGAAATACCATGCCTAAATTTAGATTTAGTTTTGGTACTGGTGTAACCTATAAAGGTTTTGCAGCCAATGTGTTATTTGATGCACAACTTGGTGCCGTTGCACATTCGTTAACCTTTGCACGGATGGCAGGTTTGGGTAAATTAAAACTAACCTTACCAGGAAGATACGGTGGCTTAATTGGAGAAGGTGTGATGTTAAATCCAGATGGAGTTACCTACAGTCCTAACACTACAGTAGCTACCGATATTGGTGCCTTTTATGAAGCAATGTATGGTTCTACCAATGCTGAGGGAAGTACTTTCAGAACTGATTACTTAAAATTCAGAGAAGCAAATATTAATTATACTTTCTCAAAAAGACTGGTTTCTAGTTTAGGTTTGAGCAGAATTACCATTGGTGTGTATGGCCGTAACCTGTATACCTGGTCGCCATGGCCTGCCTTCGATCCTGAGTTTGGTACATTGTCGGGAAGTGATATTGTACAGGGTTTCGAAGTGGGGCAATTGCCATCGACCCGAACTTTTGGTGCACGTTTAGTAGTAGGTATAAACTAATAAGAAAATGAAAAAGATTAAAAATATTACAGGTTATGCTTTCTTACTGGTGATAGGGACTTCGTTGTTCTCCTGCAAGAAAGATTTCGATAAAATCAATATAGATCCAATAGGTGTGCCAAGTGTTACTGCCGATAAATTGCTGGCACCTACTTTAACAAACGTATTAAGTGCAAATTTAATACGTAACCGAAGCATTAACAATGAATTAATGCAGGTTACTGTTTCTACTCTGGATGAGGTATTGGAAGGTAGAATTTACAGATATGATATCAGAAGACAATTATCTGATGCCATGTGGAATTCATGGTATACTGAATTGACCAATATTAAGGATATCAATGCGATTGCGAGCACAACTGGTACAGTTAACACTTCATATCAGGGAATTTCAAAAATTGCAGAGGCCTGGACTATGCAATTGCTTACCGATACTTATGGGGATGTACCCTACACAGAGGCAAATCAGGGTAAGTTTGGCGTGTTGGAGCCAGCATTCGATAAGCAAAAAGATATTTATATGTCACTATTGAATAAACTGGAAGAAGCAAATACATTGTTAACAGCAGGGCAGACAATTACAGCGAGCAGCGATCCGGTATTTAATGGGGACGTTACTAAATGGCGCAGGTTTGGAAACTCATTGTATCTAAGATTGTTGCTCCGTATTTCGGGCAAAGCCGAAGCAAGTGCGCAGGCTATAGCTAAAATTAAAGAAATAGTGGATACTAACCCGGCCAAGTATCCGATTATGACGGATAATACGCATACCGCTAAAATTCTGTGGAATGGAACAAACAGCAGTACAGCAGTTTACTCTTCACCATTTATGGTTAGTGTGAGACCTGCCGATTTCAGGGCATCTGCTATTGTAGATTTTTTTATCAATAATTTAACAACCTGGGCCGATCCGAGAATAAATCCGGCTTATGGAAAGAATGGAGTAAACAGATGGGGTATTGCCGCCGGACCTGCAGGATATGTTGGTGTGCCAAGTGCTTATCCTATCGGTAGCGGAGCACCAACAAAACAAGCTTATTTTTATTCTGATGCACAGTCGGGCAATCCATTCAGCTTACAAACAGATGCTTCAACAGGTGTTATCATGAATGTTGCCGAAGTTGATTTTATTTTGGCAGAGGCGGCTGCAAGAGGCTTTATTAATGGAACTGGTGAGAGCTATTATTACAAAGGTATTGCTGATGGAATTAATTATTGGATTCCGACATTATACACAAAGGGAGATGATGCATTGGTAAGAGACTACGCTTTAAAAGGCGATTTTAGCTGGAATAATGCATTGCCTTTGGATAGTAAAGTTGCAGGTGCCGACAGTAAATTAGAGCAGATTCATCTGCAAAAATACTATGCCTTGTTTTTAGTCGATTTTCAACAATGGTTTGAATATCGCAGAACCGGGCATCCGCTGCTTCCACAAGGAGCAAGTTTATTAAATGGAGGCAAAATGCCGGTTCGTTTGTACTACCCAATACTTGCCCAATCTACAAATCCAACGAATTATAAAAATGTTCTGGCTGCACAAGGACCAGACGATGTAAATACACTTATGTGGTGGCAAAAACCTTAAATACTATTGATGATGAAAAATAATTTAAAATATTTTCTTTTGCTGGCAGTTGTTGTTGCTATTTACTCGAGCTGTAAGCGGGATGAAGACTATCGTTATAAGTTTTCAGAAAGTGGTTTCATTTCTAACTTCGATTTAAGAAGATACTATAAAGGATCAGATCTTGCACTTAATGCCGATGCCATAGGAGGAGCTACAAGTATTAGAGGAGTAGTGGTTTCAGATTTCAGATCGGGTAATTCGGTAGCAGGATTAATTGCCTTGCAAAATAGCCGCATTAATGGTTCGGCAGATTCGTTAAGGGGAATCTCATTCAACATCGGGGCGGCTGCAGCAAATTTTACCCCCGGCGATTCCTTGCATATTAAACTGGATGGTGGCGTATTAAAAAGGGTAGATGGGATTTTACAAATTACCGGTTTAACAACTGCTGCTATAACTAAAGTGGCTTCCGGAAGGATTATCAAATTGCAGGCGGCAAGTACGAGTACTATTTTAGCCAATCCTGATCGTTATGAAAGTACCTTGGTAGCCATTAACAGCGCTGTGTATGATCCTGAGCCCACTAGTGGTACTGTATATTCAGGAGATAAAATTCTTAACGATGGTTTCGGGCAGGCAACGTTGCGTACCAGTGCCAATGCTACTTTTGCCAATACTGCCGTTCAGCCATCGGGTAATTTTACGGGAGTAGTTTATGTTACGGGAACAGGAGCTGCAAAAAAGATCGAATATAGGATGAGAACAATAGATGATTTCTTTTATGTTGCGATGCCAAAACTTTCTCCTGCAATTATTTCAGGATTTCACGTAGATCCGAATGGTACAGACGGAAATTACGAGTACATTCAGTTTTTAGCTACCAAGGATATAGATTTTGCTGTAACTCCATTTTCAGTGTATACCAATAACAATGCAGGTGCAACGGCTTTTCCAACCTTAGGATGGAATACCGGAGCGCTTAGAACCTATAAATTTAATCTTACCTCGGGCACTGTAAAAAAAGGAGAGTTTTTCTACGTTGGAGGTGCAGGTCAGCGCATTAATGGTTCAGCATCAACAGTTATACCAGCATCCAAATGGATAGCCAGTGTAAATTATACAACCGTAAAAGGTGCAAATGGTGTGGGTGACGTAACCGGCAACTTATTAGCCAATAGCGGAAACGTGGCAGGTATTGCAATATTTGAAGGTACTGATGTTACGCCAAATTCCATTCCATTAGATGTAATCTTCTATGGCGGACCAAATGGCAGCTATTACACTCCAGGTCCACCTGAATATGGATTTAGAATTACCATAACTGATAAATTTAGCACTTACGCTGGTACAGCTGCTCAAGAGTATTATGGAAAAGGAACCAATTCAAATGACAAACGCTTTGCTGGTTTTCCTGCTGCGGTTAGCTTTGCCAGATTAGGAGGTGTATATAAAGCTAAGAAAGGTGGATGGGAGTCGGCCCGGACAATGATAAGCGTTACATTAACCAATACTTCGGTGCTTAGCGAAATCGAAACCGGAAGTGTTACAGCTTTAATCGATAAGTAAAAAAGAAATAAGCAGGGCCAGTTTTACTGGCCCTCTTCATATTATATAATAAAAATTAAGCCACTGGTTTAATATCAATAAAAATCATGAACAGAAGATCCTTTATCCAAAAATCAGGCATATTAACCACGAGTTTATTTATTAGCTTAAAATCATTTCCGTCATCGCTGTTTGCTATTGATGGTGTGGTAAGCGGAACAGTAACCAGTAAAAGCAAAACTGTTGCAGGAGTGGTTATATCTGATGGATATAGTGTAGTGCAAACCGATAAAAACGGTAATTACGAAATTAAACTTAACGAACTGGCACGTTTTGTATGGATCAGCACACCATCCGGATATGAATTTAAAACCGAAAGCAGCATTGCTCGCCATTATTACAAGCCAGATACGGCCGGAAAGTTAAATTTCGATCTTAAACCCTTAAAACAGAATGATGATAAACACAATTTTATTATTTGGGCCGATCCACAGGTAAAAAACAAAAAAGACGTAGCGCAAATGATGGAAACCTCGGTTCCAGATACCCGCGAGGTAGTAAAAAGTATGGGTAAAACTCCGGTACATGGAATTGGGGTAGGTGATCTGGTTTGGGATAATTTTGATCTTTTTCCTGCATATGATGAGGCCATAGCTAAAATTGGCATTCCGTTTTTTCAGGCATTAGGTAATCATGATCAGGATTACCGGCAGGGTGGTGATGATACTTCCGACAGGACTTTTCAGGCACATTACGGGCCAACTTATTACTCGTTTAATAGGGGTAAGGCACATTATGTGGTTTTAGATGATGTACGCTATTTAGGTGTTGAGCGTACTTACGATGGTTATATTACCCCAACACAATTAGATTGGCTGGCCAAGGATTTGCAATTTGTACCTAAGGACGCCTTGTTGATCATTTGTCTGCATATTCCGGTACATAATGCGGTAAAAAATAATGAAGATTTTTACGCCGTTCTAAAAGATTTCAAGAACATTCACATCATGTCGGGCCATACCCACTTTAATAAAAATGTGATTAAAAACGGCATTTTTGAACATAACCATGGTACAGTTTGTGGCGGCTGGTGGACCGGTCCGATTTGTGAAGATGGAACCCCGCGCGGTTATGGCGTTTACGAAGTTGACGGAACAGATCTGAAATGGTATTACAAATCAACAGGCAGGGACCGAAAAGAGCAATTGGATATTTATGTAGATACTTTGACCAACCAGAAAAGATTGATTGCCAATGTTTGGAATTATGATCCCGAGTGGAAAGTAGAATATTTTTTGGATGGAAAAGCTATGGGCGCAATGGCGCAGCAAGATGGATTTGATCCCTTAGCAGTAAAATTATATAAAGGTGATAAATTGCCTAATCCAAGGCCATTTGTAGAACCCCGTTCAACCGATCACCTGTTTTTAGCCCATTTTGAACCCAGTGTTAAAAATGTGAAAGTAGTAGCTACCGATCGCTTTGGCGAAAAATTTGAAGCAGAAATTAATGCTTAAACAGGTTTGGTGTGCTATCTGATGTTGCCATCTGATAGTGATTGAAAAATTAATGTAGATTTAATTAAGCGTGTTAAATGGTAAGACCTGATACCATTATCTTGTAGATTAAATTAACAGCGTCGGAATGTTATTCATCCAACGCCACTATAAAATCCCTTTTTGGATATGAAACTTAAAAAAACAGCAATCTTTATTCTTTTATCTGCATTCGCGGTAAAGTCGAATGGTCAAGAAGTTAAATTTCCTGCATTCAGTGCAGAAGCACATCGCGGCGGACGTGGTTTAATGCCGGAGAACACCATCGCGGCCATGCTGAACGCCATGAAGATTGAAGGCATAACTACCCTGGAAATGGACACCCACATCTCAAAAGATGGGAAAGTAGTAGTAACGCATGATGATTATTTAAGTCCGGCATTTATGCTTAGCCCTGAAGGAAAAGAAATTCCGGAAGCAGATGCGCGTAAATACCCGATTTTTAGTATGAATTACGATGAAATTAAGAAGTTCGATATCGGAAGTAAATATTACGGTCTTTTTCCGCAACAGAAAAAAGAAAAAGCACAGCTGCCTTTGCTTGGCGATTTAATTGATGCTGTTCAGCGTGATATCAAAGCCAATAAACGCAAACAGTTCTTTTACAACATCGAAACCAAATGCAGCGAAAAAGGAGATGGGGTAACCAATCCAGATCCCGAAACTTTTGTTAAGTTGCTAATGGAGGTCATTAACAATAAGAAAATTACCCCTTTTGTGGTGATCCAATCGTTTGATAAACGCACCATTCAGCTTATACACCAGAAATATCCTGCAGTTAAAACTTCTTTCCTTGTAGCCAATAAAAAAACTTACGAAGAAAATATTGCCGATTTAGGTTTTAAGCCATTTATTTTAAGTCCGGTGTGGCAAATGGTTACCGAAGAGCTGGTAACAAAAGCGCATGCCGATGGGGTTAAAATTATTCCATGGACTGCCAATACTTTAGCCGATGTACAGAAACTGAAAGCTTTAAAGGTAGATGGTATTATTTCTGATTATCCAGATGTTTTAGTACAGGCAAAATAGTATTTTAGGCTTTTATAATCATAGCATGAGAACATTTTTAAACAGGTTACTGGCTTTTGCTTTTGCACTAGTACTGCTAAATTTCAAAGCGGTACAGGCGCAGGTAGTAAAATGGGACAGCACTTATCGCCCGGGTAAATATGTAGAGTTGGTAGCGAAATTTAAGGCTGACCCTAAATCGAAAAAGGATTTTGTTTTTCTGGGCAACAGCATTACAGCTGGTACCGATTGGGCCAAATTATTGGATTTGCCACAGGCAAAAAACAGGGGTATTTCGGGCGATATTACTTTTGGTGTATTGGAACGTTTGCAGGATGTAATTGATGGTAAACCTGCTAAGGTTTTTGTGCTGATTGGCATTAACGATATTTCGCGGAATATTCCCGACAGTATTATTTTAAGGAATTATAAAACCATCATCAGCAGAATCAGAAAGGGCTCAAAGAAAACGCACATCTATTTCAATACCCTTTTACCGGTAAACAGTGCCTTCGAAAAGTTTAAAAACCATTATGGTAAAGATGAGCACATTTTGTGGCTGAATGAGGAGATCAGGAAATTTGCTGCAAAAAATGTAACTGTTATCGATCTTTATCCGAATTTTACCGATCAGGATAAGCATTTAAAGGCTGAACTGACTAAAGACGGTTTACATCTTATTCCCGCCGGCTATCAGGTTTGGGCCGATTTTCTTAAAAAGAGTGGTTTTTTAACTGAACGTTAATTTTTTAGACCTCGCAGGTTTTTAAAACCTGCGAGGTCTTTGTTCTTCAAAATAGCTTAATGAGGTCCTTCGACAGGCTCAGGATGACAAATTTGTGTTTAGTTTTTTAAGCTTTTAAATCGAAATATATTCGCCAGCCATGGCTACCTGTTCCTGGTTAATCTCGCTTAAGTGAGGTACATAGCCTAGTTTTTTTACCTGGCTATACTGCAAAATATATCTTTCCGTTTCGGCATTTTCATCGCCATTAAAAATGATCCCTTTAACCGGAATATCGTACTGTTTTAGCAGATTGAGCGATAATAAGGTATGGTTGATGCTACCCAGGTAATTTTGCGAAACCAGTATCACTTCAACATTCAGTTTTTTAATTAAATCTATAATCAGCTCGGTTTCGTTTAAAGGAACCATTAAACCGCCTGCGCCTTCAATAATCAGGTTATTCGCAGTTTCAGGCGTGTTAATATGGTTAAGGTTAATTTCAATTCCATCCAGTCTGGCCGATAAATGCGGCGAAAGGGGCTGTGTTAAGCGGTAACTTTCGGTATGGATAACGGTTTTAGTATTGGTAATTAAGCTGCCAATGGTTAAACTGTCGCTTGTATCAAGATCTCCAGACTGGATAGGTTTCCAATAATCAGCCTGGAGTTTTTCGGTTACAATAGCACTAATCAGTGTTTTGCCAATGCCGGTTCCAATGCCGGTAATAAAGTATTTAGCCATTCAATTGAAATTCGTTTAAGTGATTAACCAATGAGGTAATTTCCTCATCAGCATTAAAAGTGTGGAGGCAGATGCGCAACCGCTCTTTACCCAACGCCACAGTTGGGCTTAAAATTGCCCTTACATCAAATCCTGCTTGTTGTAAAGTTGTTGCAGCCTGTTTAGCTCGCTCGTTTGATGGAAATAAAATGCCCTGTATAGCACTTTCGCTATCTAAAGCCTGTATGTGCTTAGCTTTAATTAGCTTTCTGAAAAGTGCAATTTTCTGATGGATTATACTTAGGTCTGTTTTACGCAATAACTGGTAAGCCGCATTTACGGTTATGATGTTATGAATCGGTGCTGCGGTAGTATAAATAAACGACCGTGCAAAATTGATCAGGTAATGGCGCAGGTTTTGGCTGCCCAGTACTATTGCGCCATGCGCACCTATAGCTTTACCGAAAGTAACAACAGTTGCAAATACCTGATTGGTAAGGTTGAGTTGATGCACTAAACCTTTACCCGTTTCGCCAAAAATGCCGGTAGCGTGTGCTTCATCAACAATTAAATTAGCACCATATTGTTCGCATAATGTCGCTATTGCCGTTAAGGGGGCAGTATCGCCATCCATTGAATAAACACTTTCTACAACCACAAATATGTTTCCCTGTGCGGTTTTAAGCTTTGTTTCTAATGCATTTACATCGTTATGCGCAAATTTGTAGCGGGTAGCGTGGCTTAGGCGGCAACCATCTATAATACTGGCATGAACCAGTTCATCCGTAATAATGGTATCGCCACGCTGTGGGATACTTGATAAAAGACCAACATTGGCATCGTAACCCGAATTAAAGATTAAGCCGCTTGCTACACCGTGGAAGCTGGCAATGAATTGTTCGGTTTCTTCTATATAGGTCGTGTTGCCACTTAGTAGGCGAGAGCCTCCTGAACCATTTTTATAGAGAGGTACTTGCTGTGTTAAAGCTGAAACGAGTTGTCGCAATTCCGCTGATTGGGCAAAACCCAGGTAATCATTTGAACAAAAATCGACAGGAGGGAGGTTGGTAGACAAGTTTCTGATCGAAAGGTTATCTTTCCGTTCCTGGAGTTTGCTGTTAAGGAATTGCTCAATTTTACGCATTGGCCAAAAATACAGAAAGCGTGCTGAATAATCAGAACGCTTTCTAAAATATGACGAATTAGCTTATTGTTAAAGCCAATGTAATGAATTAGCCTTGTGTTGGTGGGTTAGAAACCACCGGAGCTTTATCTTTTCTGTGCTGACCCATTCCTTTTCTCATTTTTCCTGCTTTTTCTTTGGCTTCTGCACGGAAAGCATCCATTTTGGTTTTTTGCTCGGCTGTTAATACTGCATCTATTTTAGCTTTTTGCGCATCCATAGCTGCTTTACGGTCTTTCATTTTACCTTTCATATCACCCTTGTCTGCATTTCTCCAGGTATCCATGGTTTTTGCATTTTCCAGTTGGATGGCATAAATTTTCGACTTCTGATCGGCAGTTAAGCTCAGTTCTTTTTCCATTTTGGCTGTTACTTTTTCTGCGCGCTGTTCAGCGGTCATTTTAGGCATTTGCCTTCTGGCTCTTTTTGTAGTGTCTTGTTGAGCAAATGCAGCTGTTAGACCCATCACTGCAATTGCTATTGTTAAAATTGCTCTTTTCATGTTTAATTTTTTTATGTGTTTGTTAAATCAATAGATATAAAAAAAGGTAAACGGTTTAATCGGAGCCTGTTAAAAAATGTTAATTTTTATTTAACTGTGAGATTGATTTCTGCATTTGGGCCATCATTTGAGTCAGGGTTTCCATGGTTGGATCTGGTGCAGGTTCTGGTAATGCAGTTGAAATATAGGCTTTTGCTTTCCAGATTTCTAAAATATCTTCGGCGGCAATAGTATAGGCATCGTACACCTTATTGTCTGAAATTAATTTCAGGTCTTTGTTTTCTTTAAAACGGTTACCAGCTCTTTTATATACTACGCCTTCATTTTTGCTGATAATGACATAGGTTTCGCCGGTTTTTACTTCGTTCCAGTTATCTAAATATTCGCCGATAATTACGCTGCCCGGCTGAACAGGTAACATACTATCGCCCATAATTTCGAAAGCACGGAAAGTACCTTGTCTTAAAGCAGGTATAGGCAACTGGAATTTAGGCAGGTCGCTTATATATTGTGGATCTGAAAAACCATTCAGGTAACCAGCGCTTGCTTTAACGGGAACTAATTCTATATTCTCGCGGTCGTGCTGATCGACAGAAATACTCAGTACCCTCAGGTTCGAACCTTGGCTTTTTGGTTTCGGTTTCCAGCTGTCTGATATTTTCTCATTGATGAATTCATCAATGGTTAAGTCAAAATATTCTGCTATTTTTTTTAGTAATTCATATTTAGGCTCAGCACGGTCTTCCTCGTAGGCGCCGATTAAAGATCTTTTAATTTCCATAATATCAGCGAAATTCTGCTGTGTATGGCCTTTTTTCTTCCTGAGGTACTTTAAATTATTTGAAATATTTGACATAAAAATAAATTTTAAAATAAATTTGGAATTACTAAAATAGTTAGTAATTTTATGCTCATAAAGTTAGTAATATTATTTTGAATTGCAAGAAGATATACTAAATAGTTTAGTTTTAATTTTTAAACACAAGATCATGAAAAAGTTTGTTTATATCGTTACCGACAGAAATCGCACCAGCATGCACGTAGGCATGAGTTCTGATTTGATTAAGACATTGGATTTCTACAAACAGATGCCAAACTTATTCTTTGATAATGGAATGCAATTAACCCGTTTAGTTTATTTTGAAGAGTTTAAATCTGAAGCCCAGGCTTTGGCCCGTTTTAAAACCATTAGCAGGTTTACCCGCATGCAAAAAGAACGTTTGGTGCGCTCATGTAACCCCGATTGGATTGATTTAACCATCGGATTGGATTTTGAAAACATCCTTTTGCACCGCAACATCACCAATCAGGTGAAGTTATCATTCAATAGCCTATCTTAACAAAAACATACCCTACAAAAAAAGCGATCAGTTACCCGATCGCTTTTTTTTATGCCAATAATTTTTGACTATAATTACCAGCCTGGTGCAAAGGTTAAACCAAATACACCAGCTTTAACATCTTTACGCTGAAAAGGAATGGCATAATAAGGCTCCAATACAAAGTAGCCAAAAACATTTACCCGTAGTGATACACCAACACTTAAAGCCGGCACACGCTCGTTTGTGGATTGGTAAGAACCAATAACAGCTCCATTGTCATCTTTTACAGGAACATCGGTATAAGTTGGCTCACTTTTGAAAACCACTTTAGTATCGTTTGTCCAGGCTACACCCGCATCGAAGAAAAGGTTCAAATCAGAGAATAAAAATTTAGAAGGAACTGCTGCCAGCTTTTTAGGTCCGGTAAAAGGTAGACGTACTTCGAAGTTAACTACGGCAATTTTACTTCCGCTTAACTGGTTAATATCAAAAGATTCTGAAGCCCTTGCCGATGTTGTTTTGTAAATCGAATTAGATTCGTAACCCCTGATCAGGTACGGATACCCCAGGTACATTGGGTAAAGTTTATCAGCATCTTTACCAATTCTTAAAGTATTATAACTTCTTACGGCAAAGGTAACCGGTTTAGCTCTCCAGTATTTGCGTAAATCGGCAGTTACACCAGCAAAATTGTAAGTACCTAAAAATTTCTCGCCACTTACGCGGTACCTGAAACCATCAAGCGGGGCTGTTAATCCAAAAATGGAATTGTCGCCTACAAAACCTGCGTTTAACTGAAATAGGGTAAAGGCATTAAAAGGAATACCATAATCTAGTGAAGCTTGCTCATTTGATATTTTTGTACGGTCAGAACCTACAAAAAATCCGTTCGGGTTGTAGTAATTGCTATAACGGTCTACACGGTAGCTATAATGCGAAAAGGCACCTCCAAGTTCAAAACGGTGTATTTTACTAAAAGGATATGCACCAAAAACCTGTATCTGATCTTCAAATGTTCTGATGATATCGGTACGATAATTAATGGCATCAGTTGTTTGGTTATTGCTTACCGGTACTTTTTCAAAACCGTAAGAACTAAATCCCGAAACGTAAGGGATGTGCGAAACAGCAACCCCCCAGTTAATTCTGCTTTTTTGGTTAATATAACCTACCAAGCCACCGAAATCGTAAATTTCTCCGTTTACCGAAAGGTTGGCAATAATCTGGTTGGTACCTAAAATATCGCTAAACATACCTACAATACCGCCCGAAACACCTGTGCCGAAACGGCTGGTAGATACGCCAACGCCGCTGTTTGCCAGATAATCTAACCTGAATTTTGGTCTGTAAGGCACTACTTTCATTGAGTCGGCCACCGTTTTTTCGAAACGGTCGAAATTGTTCAGGTTCGAATTAATGATATTTACTCCAATATTTTCCATCGGTGGTAAAATTGCAGCATCGAAATTTTCGTCCTGATTACCAATACGCTTAGCTTTAAAGCTGCTCAACTTCGCATTATAAAGCGTGTAGCGTTGGTAACGGTAGTAACTGTAAACAATATCATCAGTTGCTGATACCGAAATGGCTGGCGAAAATTCGGTGATACCGCTGATCCCGGTAAAGTAATCGGTTAACTGATCTACAGTATTATCGGCGAAATTGTATTTGTATAAATTCCTGAAACCATCTCTGTTTGATAAGAAATAGATGTTCTGGCTGTTCGAAGAGAATTGTGCATTCAGGTTATTAGCGCCCGGAAATACATTCAGATTGGTAACTGTTTTTGCTGCAATATCGTAAACAGCCAGATTGATTGGAAGCACTGCATTAACGGTATTGGCCTGAATGGCAGCGCGGTCTGATGAAAATACCAGTTTTTTACCGTCAGGAGAGTAGCTCGGTGCGTAATCAGAATAAACATCATCGGTAATCTGGGTTACTACTTTTGTATCCAGATTATAAGAGAAGATGTCGCTCTGGCCTTCAACCATACCCGAGAATGCCACGTCTTTTCCATTAGGCGCCCAGGTTAAATTGCCAAATTGCTGTACTTTGCCCATGGCTGTTTGCGATACGGTAGAGCCGGTTGCTACATCGACAACCATCATCTGGTTTTTACCATGACTGAAAATACTAAAGGCAAACTGTTTACTGTCTGGCGACCATGCTCCGGCCGATTCTATAAAGTTGAAATCATCAATATGGCCATTAGAAATCTGGCTGGTTAATTTTCTGATAATCCTGCCGGTTTTGGCATCTGCAAGGAATAAATCGATACCAAAAAGATCTTTTTCCGACATAAAAGCCAGGTATTTACCATCAGGGCTCAGGGCAGGAGCAACGTTCATGTTCCCGGCATTCTTGTTATCGATAATTTTTGTTCCGGTAATTTTAATCTGCGAGCTGTCTGCCTTTAGCATTGGCTTGTAGTGTGCGTCAATTGAGTTTTTCCACAGGCCTGATAAAGTTTTGTCATCGTAACCAAAAGTATATTTAATGGCGTTCTCGTAACCATATTTTGCCGTGTTCTTAAATAGCGGAACAATTGTGGTGTCGCCATACTGCGAACCAATGTAGGTCCAGAAAGCCTGGCCATAACGATACGGAAAATATTTATTGGAGTTGGTTAAATCTTTTAATGATGGAATATCACGGTTTAACATGGCATCGCGCATCCACATTGAAGTAAAGGCATCCTTTTTACCGATAGAAAGATACTCGGCCATACCTTCAACCATCCAAAGTGGCGTTTGACCTACATTTTCCAGGCTGATTGAATCTTTTTCTAATAAAATATGATATTGGAATGCATGCACCAACTCGTGACCTAAAACGTGTCTGGTTTGGCTGTTAAGCTCCATAACCGGCATAATTACACGGTTTTTTAAAGCTTCTGTAACCCCGCCGGTACCAATTCCAATTTCTCCGTTTAGTGCGGTAGTTTGTTGAAAATCAGGGTGGTTGTTGTAAAGAATGATTGGGTTTTTCTTTAAAAAAGTATCCCTGAAAACCTCCTGATGCATTTTATACCAGGTTTCAGCATCCTGCGAAAAGCGTTTCAGGAGTTTTGGGTTTTTAATGTAGTAGTAAATTTCGAAGTGTGGGGTTTGCAAAACCTCAAAATCCAGTTTTTTATATCTGACCTTATTTTGGCCAAAATACTGGGCTTTAACAGAAAGTGAAAGAATAAGCAGGAGCGATAGTACAGCATATCGCTTTAATAAAGTAGAGCCTATTTTCATACGTGTAGTTTTAGTATCGATGTTCAGTAATTTACGAAAATGGAATGGTATGAGATTTGAAAAATAAAAATAGCAATTGTTTAAAAGACTATTTAAATTTTAACATTTTTTTAAACTTTTTCGGCTAACCAAAAGCAATTGGTTAGCCGAAAATTTATGCAGGGAAATTCCCTTAATTGTTGTTATTATTCTCGTTTTTTTTCTTTTCACGCTCTTCCTGGCGTTGTTTTCTTCTCAGTTCGCGTTCTTCCTTTTTGGTTAAGGGTACGGTTGCGGCAGGTGGGGTTTGAACCGGTTCTTGTTTCTTTTCCTCTTTCTTCACCTCAGGTTCAACTACCACAGGGGTTGCCGTTTCCGGCGTCTCAGGAACTGCAAAATCAGTCGAATCAACCACTACGCTGTCGGTTGAAGTAGTGTCTCTAACAATTTGCGGACTAGGGCAGTTGTAGGTGCGGGTAATATCAACTGTGGCTTTAGGGAAAGCACCATACGTATATCCAGTGGATGGATCGAGGTAAACTTTTTCCATAAATTTGGCAAAAATAGGTAAGGCCGTTCTCGAACCTTCTCCCTGTTCGCCATTTTTAAAGTGTGCCGTCCGCTCATCACAACCTACCCAAACGCCTGTTACCAAATCTTTGGTTAAGCCCATATACCAGGCATCAACATAATCAGACGAAGTTCCGGTTTTACCACCAATCTGGTTGTTTTTCTTGAACAGGTTTGGCCATTCCCAAAGGGCCTGAGAAGTTCCTCCGGGCTCTTCCATCCCTCCACGGAACATGTAGGTCATTAACCAGGCTATTTCTTCACTTAAAACCCTTTTGGTTTTTGGCTTAAATTCGTCAATTAAATTGTTATCCTGATCGGTAATTTTTTCTACCAAAATTGGCTCGGTTCTTACACCTTTATTCATAAAAGTGGCATAAGCTTTCACCATTTCATAAACGGTTACATCGTTTGAGCCTAAACTAACCGATGGAACAGATTCTAAATGACTATCGATACCGCATTCGTGCGCATATTTTACCACATTATCCCAACCTACTTTTTCCGTAACCTGTGCGGTAATGGTATTTACCGATCTGGCCATGGCCCATCTTAAACTCATTTCGCGGTAAGTAATGCTGTAATCGGCATTTTTAGGCTCCCAGTATTTGGTTTGTCCTTTGTCCTGGTAGGCAATTTTAACTGGTTTATCGGTAAACTTGTCGCAAGGGCTCATACCTTGTTCTAAAGCTGTAAGGTAGGCGAAAGGTTTAAAAGTTGATCCTGCCTGACGTTTGGCCTGGTTTACGTGATCGTATTTGAAAAATTTATGATCGATGCCACCTACCCAAACTTTAATTTTACCACTTGCAGGTTCCATGGTCATCATACCGGTATTCATGATTTTTCCATAATAGCGGATCGAATCTAAAGTAGAAAACAGGGTGTCACGGTCGCCTTTGTAGGTGAAAATCTGCATTCTTTTCTTTTTATTGAAATAGGCCAGTACAGAATCGGGATTATTCGGGAATTTCTTTTGCAAAATGGCGTAAACCGGAAGATTTTTCATAGCCCTGTCCGGATAATCTACTTTTTGCTTTTCAGAATCGTACCACGGATCTTCGTTACCCCACACGCTGTAAAACCTGCGCTGTAAAATCCGCATTTGGTCTGCAACAGCTTCTTCAGCATATTTTTGAAGCTTAGAATCGATAGTAGTATAGATTTTTAAACCATCTTCATATAAATCGTAGCCGTTATCGGTACACCATTTTTCGAGATATTTAGCTACGGCAGCCCTTAAATAAGAATCGCCATCGCTGCCATCCTGCATTTTACCTTCTTTGAGTTTAATGGGCTCTTTAGCCAGCTGGGTTAAACTGTCTTTGCTCAGGTAATTGTATTTGTTCATCTGAGCCAGTACCACATTTCTTCTCTCCAGTGCTTTTGCCGGGTTTTTAGTTGGATTGTATAGCGTAGTTCCTTTTAGCATACCAACCAGCATCGCCGCATCAGTTGTGCTTAGGTCTTTAGCTTCTTTATCGAAATAAATCCTGCTGGCTGTTTTTATGCCATAAGTATTGTTACCGAAAGAAACGGTATTGAGGTACATTGTAATGATGTCGTTCTTCGAATAATTAGATTCGAGCTTTACAGCTGTCATCCATTCCTTTAATTTTACAATTAAGGTACGCACCAGCGGTATTTTTACCAATAAGCCCTGCGATTTGTTGTAACGCGTACGGTACAGGTTTTTGGCCAGCTGTTGTGTAATGGTGCTGGCTCCGCCATCTTTACCTAAACCGACAACTGCACGCCCTACGGCCTGCACATCAATTCCCCAATGTTTGTAAAAACGTACATCTTCTGTTGCCACGAGTGCATGTATTACACCTGGTGCAATTTCTTCGTAATTTACCGGGGTTCTGTTCTCTTTAAAGTATCTGCCAATTAATTTTCCGTCGGCAGTATAAAGCTCTGAACCCACACGTAGGGTAGGCGCTTTAATGTCGCGTACGCTGGGAGAATAGCCAAACAGCCACAAAAAATTAAGTTGAAGCGCAGAAAAGAAAATTATTACAAAAAATAAAACAATGGAAAAATAACGTAAGTACTTGTTTTTTATCTCTTTAAACATATTGGTTAAGATGATCTTATAGTAAATGCTGAGGCGTTAAATATAAAAAAACTCTGTATGCAAATTAACGTATTTAATTTACTTATTTTTTAGTTCTATATTTAAATTATTGATTCACCTGTTTATTTAAAATACGTATAGGTATGAAAAACGAATTTAAGGGATTAATTGTACAAGGCGACAAGAAATTTTCATTAAAAAACCATAAAACCGACTTCACCGGAGGCTACAATAAGGAAAAAGCAAAAGATGCATTGGTAAATTCGAAAATAGAATTAAGCCATTTACAGGAAAAATTATATGCTGCAGGAAAACATTCGGTACTGATTATTTTTCAAGCCATGGATGCTGCCGGAAAAGACAGCGCCATAGAACACGTAATGAGTGGATTAAACCCTCAGGGTTGTCAGGTGTACAGTTTTAAGGTGCCAACCTCAGAAGAATACCAGCACGATTTTTTGTGGCGGCATTATAAGGCTTTACCAGAACGTGGCCGTATCGGGATTCATAACCGTTCGCATTACGAAAATGTACTGGTATGTAAGGTACACCCAGAATATGTTTTAAGCGAGGATATTCCGGGGATTACCGATGTAAAAAAGATCAATAAAGATTTTTGGAAACAACGCTATCAAAGCATCAGAAATTTTGAACAACATTTAACGGCCAACGGTACCGTGATTCTGAAATTCTTTTTAAATGTAAGCAAGGATGAGCAGAAGCAGCGCTTTTTGGATCGGATAGAAGACCCTACCAAAAACTGGAAATTCTCTTCGGGCGATATTAAAGAAAGGGCATTGTGGGATAAGTACATGGAAGCTTACGAGGATGCCATAAATGAAACCAGTACGGCTGAATCGCCATGGCATGTTATTCCCGCCGATAAAAAATGGTTTGCACGTTTGGCCATCAGTGAAATTATTGAAGACAGACTGAAGAACCTGGACTTAAAATTTCCGGTATTGGGTGCGGATGAAACCTTAAAACTTACTGAAACGAAAAATGCTTTACTAGCAGAATAAAATAAAAAAATGCAGGTCTATAAGCCGGGTTCTGTGTCTCGGTTGCCCAAGATTTCTATCATTTATCCACTATAAACGTTGCCGTTTATCTCTAACGACCTACCCACTAACATCGGACGGGCAGCCCTACGTACGTTAGCCTATTTGGTCTTTCAACTCCCGGGGTTTACAATCCGCTGCAGTCGCCTGCAGCGCTCGTGCGCTCTTACCGCACGTTTTCACCCTTACTCCGACATAAGCCGGGGCGGTATATTCTCTGTTGCACTATTCCGTAATTCAGGTTTTCATTCCTGAACCCCTTTCCGTTAGAAAGCGAGATGCCCTGCGTTGCCCGGACTTTCCTCTCTCCCGATAAATCGGGACAGCGATAGAACAACCTGCATTTTGCACAAAGATGTGGTTTTTTAGGCAGAAAGGCATAAAAAACCAGAAGTTTTTGTGTTTACTAATGCTTTTAAGCTGTTTTAATTCTCACATTGCTATGCAATATTCATTCATTAGCATTGTCATATATTTCCTTCAATACCTTATCAGAAAATCTAAAATTTGTCTCCTGTATTTTCTCAAAAATTGGTTTTATAGAAGTAATGAGTCCCAGGTTTTTTGCTTTTAAAATAATACCCAATGTACCTGTGAACAGCAGATTTAACTTTTTTGCCAACTTTCGTCCTTTGTTGTCGTCGAGAATAAGAAGTGATGGGGCTGATTCGGTTGCTAAAGTAATGGCACTTGCTTCTCCGGCATCAATATCTAAAGAATTTTGAAAGGTGGTGTTTTTAGGTGATTTGATTTCAACCCAATCGGGTAAAGGAGAACCAAATTCTGCCGCAATAGTGGCTGTTGTTGTGATTTTAGTGAAAAGTAATCTTAAAAGATCTAATTCTCCGATTTTTTCAAGCAAAATGAAGCAGCTCGTATCAGCAATAACTATTTCATATTTTTTCTGCATCACTTAACATTTCAGAAGCAGGATAGTTCAATAGGGAAACACCATAATCAGCAAGTAATTCTGAGAATGTACGTTTTGATAAACCTGCCATGGCTGCTGCTTGCCCAATTGATAATTTTCCCGATTCAAATAGCTTTGCAGCAATGAAACGTACGGTATCGTGTTCATGCTCACCCAGGCTATCCGGAACTTGCAGCGTTATTGTTGTCATGATTTAAATATACGAAATATTATCTACTTGCAATTCTGCAATTGCTTCGAAACTTCAGTATAAGGTACAAATCCTTGCTTGTTACCGAAAGAATTGGTGATGTAAACCATTACCTGAGCCACATCAATATCGGCCAGTTCGGGGAAGGCAGGCATTTTTTCTTTGTATTCCTTGCCATGAATAACCAAAGTTTCGTTGGCGCCGTTTTTAATGAAACAAGCTAAACGGCTTTTGTTGGTTTTTAAGAAAACCGAGTCGGTTAAAGGAGGGGCAAGCTCACCTAATCCTTCGCCATTTTCGCCATGGCAGTTCTGGCACCTGCTTTTGTAAATGTCTTTTCCGTTTGACATGTAATTTTGCAGATCGATGGTTTCCTGGTTTTGGCAGGATACGATGATGGCGATAACAGCAAATAAAAAAATGGAGTTAATGATGTACTTGCGCATGTATTTTAGTTATTAACCACAGATAAGAACAGATGAACACCGATTTAAATAATTATCTGTGTTTATTCTGTATATCTGTGGTTGAAAAATAAGGTTTGTATTTACACTTGTAGTCAAAAAAATAACATTTTCTTGCTAATCCGTGCCTAAAGTCAATGTTCTACTTTTTGTATTCTGCCAGTAAAACCGGGATGTCTTTTTTTAATTGCTCAACCTGATCCTCTTTGGTGCCATCGTAAGCGCCACGAATCCTGCGGTCTTTGTCGATTAAAACCAGATACCCCTGGTGAATGTAGCCATCTTTAGCAGTGCTGTCTTCGCCAACCGCCACCAGGTAATTTTTTTCGGCCAAAGTATAAACACTGTCTTTGGTACCATAGAGAAACTGCCATTTCGGGCCATCAACGCCTAGTTTTTTAGCGTATTTTTTTAAAGCTGAAGGTTTATCGTATTTAAAATCAATGGTGTGCGAAACAAACATCACATCCGGGTTGGTTTTAAAATCGTTGTAAACCGTCATTAAGTTGCGGTGCATGGTAGGGCAGATGGTGGTGCAGGAAGTGAAAAAGAAATCGGCCACATATATTTTTCCGTCTGTTGCTTTGTTGGTTGTTAAAACACTATCCTGATTTAAGAAAGCCCAGTTCGGAATGGTTTGGTAAACCGTATCAATTTTTTCTACTCCGGCAGCATCTTTAACTATTTCTGCATGGCGCTCGCCATAAAACGGTAGTTTTTTTTCTTGCTTGCATGCGGTAAATATAGAAGCGAGCAACAGGCTGGCTGCTGCGTAAGAAATGATTTTATTCATGTTGTGAATTTAAAAATGTAAATATACAAGGTAATTCGGTCTAGGGTGTTAATTGTTTTAGAAAAGTCCGGGGTCAGATGTCGGAAAGTCCGAAGCCTGAATGTTTAAACTTGCTAACTTCATGTCTTCTGACATCTGTCTCCGGACTTCCGACTTATTTCTTTAAAAACTTGGCCGGTTCGGCAATAAACTTCTGCTTACAGCTTTCTGAACAGAAATAGTAAGTTTCTTTATTGTAAACCGTAGTTTTTGCTGTGGCGGCTTTTATCTTCATTTTACAAACAGGATCGATCACTACTTTTTTAGTAGAATCAACCACATTTGCTTCTTGTTTAGTGATAATTGGGTTCGCGTTTAATTTCAATGCGAATGTGCTTAATCCCATCAGGATAATTGCTGTGCTTAATTTTTTCATATCTATTGTTTTATGGAAAGTCCGGGCTCTGAAGTCAAAAGACCGAAGTAAATCTGCATATGCTTGCTTACCAGCTTACACCATATCTTCTGTCTCCGGTCTCCCGAACTCTGACTATTTAATTTTGTAAATTTTTAAAACTGAATCTGATTCGCGGGTAACCTTAATGTAACCATCTTCTACATCACGGATTTTAATCATCTGCGATTTGTAATAATCCAGGTCTTCCTGTTCGGTTTTACCTTTAAAATCATCTTTAAAAAAATGCATCCAATCCATCATTTTTTCATCTGCAGCGTTTAACCGGGCAATTACATCACTTACTTGCTGTTTGGCAGCAGCAGAATCGGGCGATTTTTTTAGTTGACCGGAAAGCAACAATGTATCGAGCTTCATTTTGTTTTTTACAACTTTTTCTCCGTCAATCATTAACTTATCGTGAATGTTTAAAACTTCCTTACGCACGGCTTCTGCATTGGGTTCCGTTTTGCAGGAACTGAAAAGGATAGCTAAAACGCCGATTGCGGTTGTGATTTGTCTTTTCATATTTTTAAAAATTATAAGTAATGCCAACATAAGCTTTACCTGCACTCATCGGGTGATCGGTTTCAGCTTCCCAGATGTTTTTCTGTACACCAACATTTAAGGCAATGTTTTTATAGAAAATATCGGCACCTATACCGCCCATTAAATTATTCATTACATGTTCGCCGGTTTTTTGCCCTTTGTATTTTTCACCCGCCGAATATTCGTAAAAAAACTGTGCCGAAGGCATGAATTGCCAATCTTTGCCAATACTTTGTTTGTAAAAAATATTCAGGAAACTGGTTGTGCTGTTGGCAATTCCCTCATCGCGGCTGTTGGTGCCATTTACCTTATAAGAGGTATTTAAACTTGCACCAAATTTACCCAATCCAACCAGATAGTTTATGTAAACAAAACCATCGGTACTACCGGTTCCGGCCTGCATAAGCGAAGAATAACGGATACCGGCCGTATTTTTGAAATCATTTTTTCCGGTAGGTAATTTAATTCCTGCGCCTGCAATAAGCTGCTGTTTAAAATCAGCATCCAGTTTTTGCATTAGATGATAACCTGCATACACATTGATATCGCCCACACCACCAATGGTTGAGGTGTAGCCGTTATAACGTTCGCTGTTAGAAACATAAGGCAAAATGGCATTCACCTCTAATCGGTTGCCTATAAAATACTTGCCTCTTATTTCAAGTGAACGATATAATTCATAATCACCAGGATTGCCCGCATGTCCGGTAATTGGCGCGCCCTGACTTCTGGCCGGAATAAAGAATTTTCCGCCATTCGGAAACAAGGAATGCGATTGCCCCTCGTAACCATTAAATGAGCGGTAGCGGTACAAGAGGCTGATGCTGTTGCGGTTATAATAGGGGGTAATGCCCATAAAACAACCGCAAATATCGCAGGCAAAAGCCTTACTGCCGAGCAGTACGAAAGCCAAAATGAATAATTTACGATTCGCTAAATAATGTATTTTTGATAAACTCATGATCTGTTAATGTTTTTAAAAATGCTTTAATCTGCTCTTTCTGAGAGCTGTTTAAAGGGATGCCATTTTTTAAGGAAGCATCCAGGTTTTCGGCTGCTTTTACGCCCGAATCGTAGTGGTTTAACACTTCATCCAGACTGTAAAAACGACCATCGTGCATGTAAGGGCTGGTATATTCGATATTGCGCAATGTGGGGACGCGGAACTTTCCGAAATCAGTTTGTACACTGGTAATGTGCGACCGGCCTTCATCTGCACTCAATAAATCTAAACCGTTGCTGCGATAAGAAAAATCGGTGAAAAAAGGCTCGGCATGGCAAGAACTGCACTTTTCTTTAAAAAGCGTATAACCAGCCTGCTCAGCTGTTGTAAAAACAGCCCCATTTTCTTTGCGCATTACCTGGTCGTACTTCGAATTGGCCGAAACCAGCATAGCAGTAAACTGCGTAATCGATTTCAGTATCAGCTGCGAGTTGATTTCGGTTGAGCCAAAGGCCTGTTTAAACATATCTGGATATGGTGCAGTGGCTTTTAAAAAAGTAACGATGGCTTGAATATCGGTACCCATTTCGCAGGCATCGGTAATGGCATTTAAGGGCGAAGTTTCGATGTTTTTTACACCACCATCCCAAAAGAAAGCTTTTTGCCAGGCCAGATTAATCAAAGGCGGGGTGTTGCGCTTGCCCTGACAGTTGTTTACACCATGACTCACCTTATGGTCGAGCTGGGTAAAAGCAGCAAATTGCTGATGGCAACTTCCACACGAAACGCTTTTATCGGCCGATAAGCGGGCATCGTAAAACAGCTTTTTACCCAGGGCAAAACCAGTATTACTTAGCTTGTTATCTTCGAAATTATATGTTGGTGCAGGAAAATTTGATGGAACTGTAAAGGCAATTTTTGTTTCTTGCTGGCTAACCTCATCCTCATTTTTACTGCAGGCATACATCAACGCAATGCTTAAGGCAAGCATTGCGAAGACTGCTATTTTCCTCAGCATTTAATTATGGATATGATCTAAACGAAACAACCCGTTAGCATAGTTATTGGCCACAATTACCGAATTTGGCCCACCCATTGTAAAATTCAGCGTAGCGAAACTTACATCGGTTTTACCTGTAAATAACGCAGCTGCATTGACGATAAAGTGCATATTGGGTTTGCCGTCAGTTCTGATGCGCAAAGGGTTAGTCGCATTAATTTCTGTAGCAAAGGTTCTGATGGTGTTGTTCGGATCAACTACGCCGCCAATGTGGAAAGTTAGTGCATTGTTTGCCGCTGTAGATTGTGGCGAACTACCTTCCAGTTTCACAAAAATATAACCACTGTTCCAGGTCCAGAACATGCCATTTGCCGGATCTAAAGCACCTGTTTGGGCACCGGCAAAGTTACGGGCATAGTCTACTCCAATGGTATATTCGATTTTGGTATAATCGCCGGTTGGTACATCTTTTAAAGTAATATTGGTCGATTCGGTTTTTGAAGCATCGATTAAAAAGTAGCTTTCCGGAATCAGGTAGCTGCTGCCATCGGCTTTACTTAATTTAATGTTGCTCACGTAGTATTTAAATACATTGATTTTGAAATCTTCGCCTTTAGCGTTTTTATATGTGGTTGTATTTAAGGTTAAAGGACTTCCGTTTACCTGGTTGTCGAACTCGATTGTGAAAGTAGATTTGGTTTCAGGAGTGGTTTCGTTGTTGTTTTTTTTGCAGGAAGTTAAAAGCAGGGCAGGGCACAATAATGCCAATAAGTATGTTGTGATTTTCATTTTAAGAAAATTGAATAAGTAAAAAATGGGGAATTATGAACGTAATCGTCATGCTGATCCGATAACTATCGAACTTATGCTACGTCTCAAAAAAAAATAAATTAATTGAGAGACCCTGAAATAAATTCAGGGTGACGTACGTACTTGAATTAAAAATTACTTAAACCGTTTTCGGCGGATGAAAAATGGAGATGGAGAGATCTTTAGCTGGCTTTTCCAGATAACCGCTTTCTGCTTTAATAACAAAGAAAGGAATAGTATGGTTAAGTACCACAATTTTAAACTGCGGTTCAGCTTCAACAACGCGTTTCAGGTTTTCCTGTGCCTGTTTGTTCTTGCCGTCTAAATCTTTCAGTTTTTTAGCAAGGAAACATTGCCCATCGCAATGCAGCTCAGGATGAGCCTTGTTGATACAAAATACACTGGTAATGTATTCCTTATTCATCTGATAACCCGAGTACACCACTAGCTGCATGTAACAATTGGAAATTGTACAGATAACTAAAAGATATATCAGAATTCTTTTGAACATGGGTATTGAGCTGCAAATGTACAAACGAAATTGAAAGCCACAAAGAAAAAATATGAAACTATAGCAAGGGCTAAGATTTAATGTTTGTTTTAAACTACATAACCATTATCTATTCCAGGCTTTCTGATGAAGTTCTTCTGAATTAATATCGTAATCACTCCATATCCCTTTAGAAAGGGTGAACTCAGCTGTCCGGACTGATTTTTCAGGGTCAGTTATCCTTAACTCAGCATCAATATCCCACGACTTTAAAAAGTTTAATAACGCATCAATTTTGCGCTGCTCTACATTATCTTTTAAAATTATCGCTGTCATGATGATCCTTTTTGTAATTGTAAATATAAGCAATCTATTTTTATGGTGTGTTGACTTCTTGTAATTCTATAGTTTGTATATCAGTTAGGGTGCAATTATTTTCTGTTACGGATTCACAGAGACCACCGAAAATCCCTCTGTCATTTTTTAAGTGATTTTCCGTGTTAATCCGTGCTTCCGTGGCTGAAATAAAATTATTGGATTAGGCATAAAAAAACACAGATGAATGACCTTCATCTGTGTTTTTCAATTTTTTATTAAGCGTTTAAATTATGCCTGTAAATCAGTCATTACTGCTTTGATTTTATCTCCCAAAGCTGCATTTACTTCTTCGAAATCTTTTCTATCCGCTAAAGGTGCATTAACACTGCAATAGAACTTAATTTTGGGTTCGGTACCACTCGGACGGGCAGAAACAATGCTTCCATCAGCAGTAATGAACTGTAAAACATCAGAAGTTGGATAATCCAGTTTGGTTACCTTTCCGGTAGCTAAATCTGTTTCCTGACTTAATTCGTAATCTTTCAATACTGAAACAGGTGAACCGCCAAGACTAGCAGGTGGGTTTTCCCTGAATTTCACCATCATGGCTTTAATTTCTTCAGCACCGGTTTTACCTTTTTTGGTTAACGATACCAGGTCTTCTTTATACAGGCCGTATTCTACATACATATCCAGTAAAGCGTTATACAAGCTGGCACCTTTATCTTTGTAATAAGCGGTCATTTCGGCGATAAACGCAGCAGAAACCACCGCATCTTTATCGCGTACCAAATCGCCGATCAGGTAACCATAGCTTTCTTCGCCACCACCAATAAAGTATTTTTTACCTTCCAGCTCGGTCATTAACTGGCCGATGTATTTAAAGCCGGTTAAGGTATTGTAGTAGGTTACGTTTTTCTTTTTGGCAATTTCTTCAATCAGGTTAGAAGTAACGATTGTTTTCACAATAAACTGATTTCCATCTAGTTTTCCGCTTTCCTGCCAGGCCGATAATAAATAATTAATTAACAAACATCCCGTTTGGTTACCGTTTAATAATACCCACTCGCCATTATTGTCTTTTACTGCAATACCCACACGGTCGGCATCAGGATCGGTTGCCAGAACTAAATCAGCATCTATTTCTTTTGCCTTGTTCATGGCTAAAGTAAGCGCTTCTTTTTCTTCCGGGTTTGGATAAACTACCGTAGGGAAATTACCATCCGGTTTGCTTTGTTCTTCAACAATGGTAACATTGGTAAAACCGAATTGCTCAAGCGCTTTAGGCACCAGAGTAATACCTGTACCGTGAATAGGAGAGAACACAATTTTTAAATCGTGCTGTCTCTTAATCGCCTCTGGCGAGATAGATAAAGCAGTAATGCCATCCAGGTAAAGTTTATCTACATCTTCGCCAATGAGCTGGATATTGGCATCTATACGGTCAAATTTAACCTCATCGATGCTTTTGATCTTGTTTACTTCATCAATAACCAGTTTATCATCAGGAGAGGTAAACTGACCACCATCTGCGCCGTAAGCTTTATAACCATTATATTCTTTAGGATTGTGTGAAGCCGTTAACATTACACCACTTTTGCAACCAAAATGGCGCACTGCGAACGATAATTCGGGTGTTGGTCTTAATGCCGAAAAGAAATAAACATGGATACCGTTAGCCGAGAAAACATCAGCCGTAATTTTGGCAAAATAGTCAGAATTGTTGCGGCTATCGTGCGCAATGGCAACTTTAATCTTCTCGTTAGGATATTTATTGTTTAGGTAATTGGCTAAGCCTTGTGTAGCGGTACCAATCGTATATTTATTAATGCGGTTTGAGCCTGCACCCATAATACCGCGTAAACCACCTGTACCAAACTCTAAACTTTTATAAAAGGCATCTGTTAATTCGGTGGTGGCATTGTTATCAACAAGCGCCTGAATTTCGGCCTTGGTATTCTCATCATAATTTCCGCTTAACCATTGATTAATTGTGGCTTGCGTTGCTTGATCAATTGCTTGCATTGAGCTGTTTTTTAAATTTAATATCTGGTGTTGAACAAATTTCAATGCATGAAGTTTGGTTAAAAACCAATTAATTTTCATCCATCCAAATTTTATTTTGTTGAGGGTGTTGCTTTTAAGCTGCTTTTGCTTATTTTCACGCCCCGATACAATAATAAAGAAATTCCGGTATTAAAGTGGACCGACTGTAACTTTTTTAAAATAGTTTTAAAATTTGTAAAGTTATCGCCCTTTTTTCGCTGGAAAAAACAACAAAGAACTAGATGAAAATATTAAAATTTGGGGGTACTTCTGTAGGTAGTCCCGAGCGCATGACGAAATTATTGGATATCATTAATCCAAATGAAGAGCAGATTGTGGTTTTATCAGCAGTGTCTGGTACCACAAACAGTTTAGTAGAAATTGCAAATCATTTTTTAGCTGGCGATAAGAAGAAGGGAAGCGAGTGCGTCGAAAACCTTTACCAAAAATATAAAACCTTTGTAATAGAACTTTTGCCTGCTGCCGAATTTCAGGAGCAGGGAAATGAGGTGATTGATTATCACTTTGGCTTTTTAGCTGGCCTGGCTAACGACCTCTTTACTTCGATTGAAGAAAAGGTTGTTCTGGCACAAGGTGAATTGTTATCTACTACTTTATATCACATCTATTTAAAATCGATCGGTGTACCATCGGTATTATTGCCTGCTTTAGATTTTATGAAAACGGATGAGGACAACGAGCCAGATATTCCTTTTACAACCAAACATTTAATGCCTTTATTGGAGCAGCATAAAGATAACAAGCTGTTTATAACACAAGGTTACATTTGCCGCAACAGTTTTGGCGAGGTAGATAACCTGCGTCGTGGCGGAAGTGATTATACTGCATCATTATTAGGTGCAGCAATTCTGGCCGAAGAAGTTCAAATCTGGACGGATATTGATGGTATGCACAACAACGATCCGCGTATTGTTAAAGGTACCAAACCAATTGCACAGTTATCGTTTGATGAGGCTGCTGAGTTAGCTTACTTCGGCGCTAAAATTTTACATCCGCAGTCGGTTTTCCCGGCTCAGAAATATAAAATTCCGGTTCGTTTGCTAAATACCATGGAGCCGGCAGCTGCAGGTACTTTAATTACGCACGATAGCGAAAAAGGCAAAATCAAGTCAATTGCAGCCAAAGATGGTATTACGGCAATCCGCATCCAATCCAGTCGCATGCTATTGGCTTATGGTTTCTTACGCAGGGTTTTCGAAGTATTTGAAAGGTATAAAACACCAATTGATATGATTACCACTTCGGAGGTTGCCGTATCGTTAACCATTGATGAAACGGCTCATTTACCACAAATTATCGAAGAACTGGAAAGTTTCGGAACGGTAGAAGTAGATAGGGACCATAGTATCGTTTGTGTTGTAGGCGACTTCGGCTCTGAAAAGCATGGCTTTGCCAGCAGGGTTTTAGAAGGTTTAAAACACATTCCAATCCGCATGATTTCTTACGGTGGTAGCAATTACAACGTTTCGCTTTTAATTTTAAGCGAATATAAAACCGAAGCTTTAAGAAGCTTGCACAACCGTTTATTCGAATAACAGAAAAAACGCGCCGGTTATTACCAGCAGTCCGATGAGGCAGTGAACCGCTAAGAAAGCTGCTGGTAATAATCCGTTTTTATACTTTTTGTAGGAGTTAAATAAACCCAGCGAAAGGATAAGGACAATAAAAAGGGCTGCTGCTATTTTCATTTTCTGATAAATAAAAGGAAAAGTACAATCAGCAGTAATACGATAAAAAACCGGATTTTGCCGTTGTATTGTTTGTGGGTAATTCTTCCGTGCTTTAAATCGAGGTAGTTACCAATATATACCAGCCCAAAGAATAGAATTAAAATTATAATAAGGAATTTGAACATGTTCGCCGATAAAGATATATCAAAGTTTAACAATATAGAAACACCTTTTTACTATTATGATACTGAGTTGTTGCAGAAAACTTTGCGCACCTGCGCAGATGCTGCTGCTCCATACGGGTTTCATATCCATTACGCACTGAAGGCCAACTTCAATGCTGTTTTGTTAGAACAGATTAAAGGAATTGGTTTCGGTGCCGACTGTGTAAGTGCAGGCGAGGTGAGAAGGGCAGTAGAAGTAGGCTTTGATGCTGGTAAAATTGTATTTGCCGGTGTGGGTAAATCAGATAAAGAGATAAATGAAGCACTTGACCTGGATATTTTCTGCTTTAACGTAGAATCGATACAGGAATTAGAAGTGTTGAACGAACTGGCAGCCAAAAAAGGTAAAACTGCCCAGGTTGCTATCCGCATTAACCCCAATGTGGATGCGCATACACACCATAACATTACCACAGGTTTAGATGAAAATAAATTCGGGATCAACTCATGGGATTTACCTGAGTGTGCCGAAACTTTAAAAGCTTCTGCAAACCTGAAATTTATCGGTATTCACTTTCATATTGGCTCGCAAATTACCAACCTGGATGTTTACAAAAACCTTTGCGTGCGCGTTAACGAATTTGCAACCTGGTTTGAAGATAAGGGCTTTAATTTAAAGGTTTTAAATGTTGGCGGTGGTCTAGGCATTGATTATCATAATCCTGATAACCAGATTCCTGATTTTGAAGCTTATTTTAAAATTTTTAACGAGTTTTTAGAAGTAAAAGCCGGTCAGGAAGTACATTTTGAATTGGGCAGAGCATTGGTTGGACAATCGGCTTCGTTAATCACCCGTGCTTTGTACATTAAAAAAGGTAAGAAAAAGAACTTTGTAGTATTGGATGCAGGTATGACTGAGTTAATGCGTCCGGCATTGTATCAGGCGTATCATAAGATTGAAAATTTGTCTCAAATCTCAAATCTCAAATCTCAAATCTCAATTAGGTATGATATAGTAGGCCCGATCTGCGAAAGCACCGATTGTTTTGGTAAGGAAGTTGAACAGCCAGAATCATTCAGAGGCGATATTTTTGCTATACGCAGTGCGGGTGCTTATGGAGAGGTTATGGCTTCGAAGTACAATTTGCGCGATGCCATCCGATCAGTTTACAGTACTGAGATATAAAAAATAAGTTTGTCACACTGAGCTTGTCGAGGTGCTTTTTGCATTTGTTTATGCTACTCCTTCGACAGGCTCAGGATGACCAATCCAGGGTTAGATTAAATCCGCTTTCTAAGCGAAAAATAGCCAACCCCGGCTAAAATCACCGTTAGGGTGGTTATGGATAGCAGGTTAATCCAGATAACAGGCACATCTTTAGGAACATACTTTTCCAGTTTATAATTTTCAATATCCGTATTTTTAAGTTCACCATTGGTAAAAATGGCCGGATAAAAGTGCAGTCTGATTGTTTCATGATATTTCCTAACGGCCTGCTGAAAATTAAGGTGACTATCCAGATCGGTACCAGCAAGCTCATTAACGCCCAATTGTAATTGTATGCTTGGGAAAAAGAGCGCAACTGTTTCAGTAAAGTTTTGTCTCGAAGCCAGCTTTTTTTCAATTAATACACGACTTCCCAAAGCGGAATCGTCGCCCATTTGTTGCATGCCATAATACCAGTACCAGCTAAAAGTTTTTTCTTCGGGAAAAGGATATTTTTTCAGTTGCGGATAATGCTTAAAAAAGGGTGCCATGGTTACCGATTTATCCATGTCCCACTTTTCATGGTAGCCTTCGCGCTGGTTAATTACATTTTGTAAGGCCTCTGGTACCGGGTACTTTTTGGTAAGCAAGAGATTTAAACTTGCAGGTACCACAATACACAGCAAAACCCAAACAGCAATGAGTGCTGATGCATTAAAGCTTGATGATTTATGGAGTGAAATAGCAACAAAAGCAACCGCAAACCAGAATGCAAGGTAAAGCAGAATTAAAGTCATTACGGTTGCAAAGGTGCCATCAAATGGAAGCTGCAGGTAAATACCAGCCACAAGCATGAGTAAGAGTGCCAATACAAAAATCACCACAAGCCTCACCAAAATCTTTCGCCAGATGATTGTGAATGTTTTGTCGGTTTGCGCTTTTAACAAGGGCCAGATACCACTTTCTTTTTGTTCTGAGAGCAGGTTATAACTGAAGGCTATAATGACCAGCGGAAATAGAAAAATAAAAACAAAACTGAGATCCATTTTACCCAAAAGCAGGCTTAAAGGGTTACTTAGATCGGTATCGTACAGCTGACCTTCCAGTCCCAGCATAGTTACCGATATGAGGTAAGGATTAACATCACGCTGCCCGTTGGCAAAAGCTGCCCATGCGCCTGGTGTATTGGCCAAAGAAAATTTGTTGTGATAGAAAAACAAACCAATATCATTACCAAAATGTGCTATGTTTTGCCTGGTTTGTTGCTTTTGTAAACTTGCAGCTTTTGTAATTACCTGTTCTTGTTTTTCGATAAAAGTTTTGCCGAAATACAAGCCTGCAAAACCCATTAAAATTAACAGGATTATGCCCATCCAGGTAGCACTGTTTCTGAAAAACAGCTTGAACTCTAGTATATAAATGCTTTTATTCATGTGTTGGAGGTGTTTAATTTTGGTTTGGGATTGTTTTAACCCACCGGGCCGTGCATTGGATCATGATGATTACTAATGTTAACCAGCATAATAGCGAAGCAAGTGCCAGTAATTCGCTTTTGAGTATGGTACCTAAGTGGCTAAACCGGTAGTTGAAATCGGGCTGTTGTGCCCAGTTAGACCGGCTTATAGCCAGTGGTTTAGCGGTTTCACCCGGTGAGTTGTTGCTGATTTTATCGATCTGCAGCTTGTTCATTTTTTGTGCCAAACCATAACGATAGGTTTCTGCCTGATTTTGAAAATCGACAAAGGTTTTAAAATCGGAAGCTGTAAGCGCCATGGATACGTTTTTGAGTGATAAATAAGGATTTAGAAAGCCAGAGAGCAGGGTGAGGCGGTTCTGTTTTTCGAAAGTCGCGTTCAGGTGTCGCTGGTGGTTACTGTATATTTTCGAACTGATTTTTTCACCTTCGGCCATAATATAGCCTCCATAATTGAATGGCAGTTTTTTTACATCATCTACTTTGTAGGCTTTAAGTAACGAATCTTTAATGGAGGCGTAGTGCACATCGTTGGGGTTGTGACTATCGCCTTGCCTGCTGATATCGGCTGCAATGGCATCAGCAAATTCTATTTTAGAAGGCGAGGGGTGGATTTTATCGCCAATGGCTTGTGTAATCCGCGGCATAATTACCATAAAGAAGATCCAGCAGGCCAGCAAGGTCGTTAATGCGGCTTTCGAACTTTGTTGATAAGCGGATACCAAAACAGTAATGGCCGAAACGATAAAGAAATATACTGAGTAACATAAAATCAGCATCAGTAACCGCAGACTCGAATCGGGGTTAATTTGCCAATTGCTTAAAGAAGCCCACAACAATATGGTGAGCAAAATGAGTGGTAAGAAAATAGCAAGGCAAACACTAATAATACCCAGTGTTTTACCCCAGAGCAGCTGTTTCCAGCTCACATTTTGGCACAATAAGATCTTTAATGTACCCAATTCGCGCTCGGCAGAAATACTGTTATAGCCTAAAAAGAAAATGAGCAGCGGAACCAAGAGCTGCAGTACCATAGCTACGCTGATTTCGCCGAAACGTAACATGCCGTTTGCAAAACTGGCTTCGCTAAAATTAACGGTATTTTGTTTATGAGCTTCTAAAAAGATACTTACCCCCGCAAAGCTTTCAATACCGAAATCAAAAAAGCTGAGCTCGTGTTTTTCGCGGAAGGCCAGGTATCCATAATGCGCCATCCGGTGCGGGTGTTTATCGGGTTTGGCCAGCCATTTTGCCCTAACCAGTGCTTTATAATGCAGCCTTTGGTTTTGCTGCGATTTGTAATTTTGCCAACCTACATAAGTGGCCAAACAAAGTGATACGCCCAATAAAATCAGGAGCGCCAGGGTGGCTTTGTTGCTAAATGCGGTTTTAAAGGTTTGCCTGGCAATAGTGGTAATAATATTCGACATTATATGCGGTAGGTTACGTTAAACATGATGTTTCTGGGCGTGCCCGGAAAAAGCCTTAAATAATTTTGCGCGCCAACCCAATAGGTTTTGTTTAAGATATTATTCAGATTTGCGGCCAGTTGCACTTTGCTGCCCACTGGCGAATAATAAATAGCTGCATCGAAAAGGGTGTAAGCCGGTAGCTCAAAATCTCTGATGTAAAGCGGAAGTTTAGTGCCACTGTACTGTACGCCTGCGCCAAAACCAATGCCTTTTAATTTTATGGTTTCGAGATTGTAACGGGTCCATAAGCTGGCGCTGTGTTTCGGGGTGTTTTGCACCCTTTGACCAATTAATGCCGGATTAAAATCGTCTTGAATAATGGCATCGATATAGCTATAGCCTGTATTAAATTGCCAGTTAGCACTGATAAAACCAGAAGCTTCAAATTCGAAGCCCCTGCTTCGCTGCGCACCACGTTCAATTAAACGGTTTACATCTAAGGGATCATTGGCATTCATCAACAGGTTTTTCTGATTGATTTCAAAAAATGCCAAATTGATCATTAAACGCTTGTTAAGCCATTCTGATTTGGCGCCAATTTCTTTAAGATCGCTTTCTAAAGGTTTGAAATTACTGCCTGCAGGTGGTGGTACTATAACCAGGCTCGAAGTGTTGCCTTGTGGCTGGTAGCCCTGTAGATAGGTGCCGTAAATATTAATGTTTGGATTAACCGCGTAGGTAATCCCAGCTCTTGGTAAAAGTTTGTGTTGGACTATTTTCTTTTCTGTAGTCAATTTGTAATTGCTGTAATCTTCGTACCATTCCTGCCTTAATCCCAATGTAAGTGTTACTTTGCCATAGGTAAGCTGATCTTGCAGATACACACCATTAACCAGGTAGTAAGATGGGGGGATCTCCGTTTTGGTAAAAGTATAATCACTTAGATTTTTCAGGGTATAAGCCGGATTGGCCAGGTTAAAATGCTCTACATTAGGCACTGGTGCATTTACTCCGTTTACGGTTTTAAAAAGATAAAGGTCTTTTTTTGCCGGATCGTAGCGTGTAGCGATGGTGCCATCTTTTAACCGGTAACCCTGAGCCGAATTTTCTCCGCCACCTCTTAGTTTTTGGGTATTTATTCTATCATAACCAATTACCAGTTTATGACCAATATGGAATGTATTGGCATTAATACTGAAATAAGTACTGAGATTATCAGTTGCCCATTTCTGCTGCCGCTGTACTGCGCGCATTGCGGCTAAAGTGGGGATAGCCTGATTATTTTCATCTACACCAAAGGCATTGGTTGTTCTGTGCTCCAGCAGATCTTCATTCCAGTTCTGCTTCATGTAGGCCGCATTGAAAACAATATTTTCGGTCAGTTTATGCGAAAAACTCGTCATCAACATCAAATCTTGCGTGTTAAAGCGATCGTTGCTGGCCCCCATGTTAAAAGTGATTGGCGTGCTGTTTAAATCTGTCTGTCCGGCAATGGCGCCAAATATAGCCTGTCCCCGGTCTAACCGTGAGTTGCTGTTGTTCATTACCACCTCAACATTTAAACTGGTACGATCTGATGGCCGGTAGGAGAATGAAGGTGCAATCATATATCCTTTCCGGTATTGCAGATCTCTAAAGCTTTTACTGTCTTCGTAACCAATATTTAAGCGGTAAAGTAAGGTTTTAGCTGTGTTTAATGGCCCGGTAAAATCGAGTGCACCGCGAATAGTGCTAAAACTTCCGGCTGAAATGCTCACTTCTTTACGGTCTTCGGTCAGCGGTTTTTTAGTTACCAGGTTAATACTACCACCGGGATCTACACTCGAAAATGTAGCACTTGCTGGACCTTTTATCACTTCAATACGCTCGAGATTATTGGTTAAGGGCTGATTAAAATAATACTGGCGTGTACGCATGCCATTAATAATTGCACCTTCTTCGTTTTGGTTAATACCCCTGATGGCGAATTGGTTGTAATAACTGCTTTGCGATACACTGGTTACATTTTTAACCGCATCAGCCAGCACAGCAGCCTGCCTGTCGGCCATTAATTCTTTAGAAACGGATGAAATGGCTTGAGGAATATCTTTGTTGGCCGTAGCGGTTTTAGTGGCCGAAAAAGAATAATCTCCGTAATACTTTCTGGCATTGGTTCCTACAATTTCAACAGTCTGGAGTTCTTCATTGGAGGCGGCCAAAATAACAGGATCCAGAACTAAATCACTGCTGATAAGGTAAGTTTTACTAAAACCGGCGTAACCTACAGCACTCGCATTAAAGGTATAACTGCCTGCTTGAGGTAAAATTATGGCAAAGTTACCGAGCGAATCAGTGCTGGTATGCAGCAGGTCTTTGCCGCTTTTTAATTTAATATTGGCCTTATAAATGGCAAGATGGTTTGCATCGAGCACTTTCCCTGTTACCTTAACCTGCGCATTAATCTGGAGGCTGGTTAAAAAGATACAAACGAAAATTAAGCTGATCCGAAAAATATGATATATCAATTTCATGATGGGTTAATTAAATGGTTTGCAGGTACAACTTTTGAAGATCAGCCGCGCTAATATCGCTTGCTTGGAGGGTATGGATCAATTGGCCTTGTTTCATAATGCCAATGTGTGAGCCCACATTTACGGCATTAAAAATGTCGTGTGTAGCCATTAGGATGGATTTGCCTTCTGCGGCCAGCTGTTTTACCAGTTGCGTAAAATCTTCAGTTGCTTTAGGGTCGAGGCCACTGGTAGGTTCATCCATGAAAATGATCTTTGCATTTTTTGCCAGGGCGATGGCAATCCCCACTTTCTGGCGCATGCCCTTACTGAAGCCCGATAAATGTTTGTGGTGTGCGCTGGTTGCTAAGCCGCACTGGCTCAGGAAATGAGTAAGCAATTCTTTTTCATAACTGAAACCTGCGAGTTTCGAAAAATAATCGAGATTTTCTAAAGCCGACAGATGACCATAAAGCATCACCACTTCGGGTATATAGGCCAGGTGTTTGCGGCGATCGTTATCATAAGGCGAAACCTCCACATTATCGATCAGGATTTTTCCTTCAGTTGGCGTAATAAAACCTAAAAACAGGTTAATTGTGGTGGTTTTTCCAGCGCCGTTCTGACCGAGTAAGCAGTACACTTCGCCTGGATTAACGGTTAAATTCAATTGGTTAAGGGCACGAAAAGATTGGTAATTCTTGGATAAAGAAATAGCTTGAAGCATAAAAATAAAGGTATAGGTGCAGGTCATGCGACCGCACATTAAAAGAAATGAATTAAATATTAAGCAATTGCTGCCTATAGAGATTGTTTAGGCAACTAAATTAGGTGGACCTTTGTTGCTGCAGGATAAGATAAAAGCAACAGGATGTTTCAGCAAATAGCTATGGATTTTAACTGCAGGTTTAGCAGCCGGCAATGCCAATGCAATAGGAGCAGGGAGATTGAAAAAATGCGACTGATGTTTGAGTACCTCGCATAATTTACACTTTACCTTTGCGGCAGTCAGCTGTTTTACCAGCCGCCCTCCATTTATACATTGATTTTCTGTTGTGCTTTTTTCTACCCCATGGTGATGGAGTGATTCGATCAGGATGGCGTTAACAAATATAACCAACAGCAATGTGGCCCAAATGCGGGAAAATATTTTGCTGCGGTATGGATGCTGTAGCGACTTCAACGCAACAAAGTTACATTTAAAAAGAATATAAATGCAGCTTTGTTGCGGAAATATTTTAATAAAAGCCGATAATTGCCACTGTTAATGAGTTTATCTCTTTTTCGAAGCAATAAATACGAAAACACCGGCTACTAAAATAATACCACCTGCATAAGGTGGCCAGTTAACTGATTTTTCTTTATCGGCCGATACCTGAATCGGGCCGGCATCGATTATTTTTTCTTTTTTGGTATAAGTAAAGCCCGTCCATATCAGCATGGCAGCGCCTAATACAATTAAAATAAGTCCTACAGTTTTGTTCATGGTATTTTTTATTTCAGAACAGCTGCAGATCAATTATGTTTTACCTGAATGAATAACCCAGAGTTATTTTTTGCGCGTAATTCACATTATCGGCCATTTCATAAGAAAGAGAAAAGCGATGTATATAAAAGAAATAATTAAAAACCCAGCCCATTGAATTTTTTCCGCGGAGCTCATCGTAAGCTTTAACACCCGATCTGAAACTGTCGGCAAAATTAGGTGTACCGCCAATAAAAAGCCTGAAGGCATGTCTGATATCGTGGTTTCGTCTTGCTCTCCACATTATTTCTGTCGACAATCCTGTCGTCCAGAGCACTTTTCGATTTGTAACTGCAACATAATCGGGAAGGGGGGCGTTGTAAACCTCTTGCCTGAAGCGGGCATAATCCCCTCCTTCGAAACTAATCGCATTTTCGAAGGTAAGGTATCTGAAATCGGTATTTTGATTGGCAGAAGTATGCTGAAGTCCGGTAGAAAATCTGAGGCCTAACCCCGCTGCTGATTTTTTAAAACCCGGGAGATAATCCTTTAAATCATCTGTATTGTTGTTTTCTCTATAAGAAGCATTTCCTGCATATCCGTAGATTCCGTAAGAAATGTTCCATACTTTGAAGGTATTTGATCTGCTGATATTGGCCATCCCAAATTCAAAACTGGGGCCTGGATTTCGAGAGACGGCTCCGGCATAACTTGCTGAAACAGTGGTTAAAGTTCTAACCGAATCGGTGCCCATTGCTTTTGGGATATAGCCCATGTTATTACCCATAATCGCTGGGGTAAAAAGAGATGTGCAGGAACTTAGGGCGGCAAGGAAAATTAAAGAAGTTAGAGCGGTAATTTTAGATTTCATGTTTTTATCCGGGTTTATTCGTCAAAGAAATCAATCAATCCACCCAAAAAATATTCTTGTATTCCTTCGGTAAAATCGGCGTAGTCTTCATCAGGGATGTTGGTTTGCTTAAACTCTAATGAGGTCCCTTTTTTATCTTCGTGAAGTTTAATAGTTACAATCGAAGCTTCGTTTTCTTCGCCAAAATACCATTGTTGTACAATTTGTTTCCCATAAACAAATTCGATGTTTTTGCCGGTTATATCTCCATCCCAGAAAGAAAATTCGGTGCCTGGCACTTCTTCAAACGCTACTTCAGCGCCAGTCCATAATTTAATGCTGGTTTCTTTGGTGAGCGCTAAATAAACTTCTTCGGGTGGGGCAGGTATATAGGTGTATTTTTTAAAGTCCATATTGTTTAATGAATTACTTTTGGCTCGTCTTTGATTTATTCTGACGGTTTATCCAAAATTATACAAAGATAGTAAAGCGAAAGTGTCTTCAACTAAATTTTATATTAAAGTTATTTTAAGGCAGGGTAAAAAAAAGCCTTCGTTTTTGGAATAACCGAAGGCTGAACTTATTTGTAGTGTTGCTAATTACTTAAAAGCATTTATGCCGGTAACATCCATACCGGTAATCAGCAAGTGAATATCGTGCGTACCTTCATAGGTAACCACCGATTCGAGGTTCATCATGTGGCGCATAATCGAATATTCGCCGGTAATACCCATTCCGCCCAGCATTTGGCGTGCATTGCGGGCAATATCGAGGGCAATTTCTACACTGTTTCTTTTAGCCATCGAAATTTGTTCGGCTGTAGCACGGTTTTCACTTTTTAATGTACCCAAACGCCAAACCAGAAGCTGTCCTTTGGTAATTTCAGTCACCATTTCGGCCAGTTTTTTTTGTTGTAGCTGGAAACCGCCAATCGGTTTACCAAACTGTACGCGCTCTTTCGAATAGCGTAGCGCCGTATCGTAGCAGTCCATGGCGGCACCTAAAGCGCCCCAGGCAATACCATAACGCGCCTGGTTTAAGCAACCTAATGGACCTTTTAATCCGCTTATTTCAGGAAAAACATTTTCTTTCGGGATTTGTACATTATCAAAAACCAGTTCACCCGTAGCAGATGCCCTTAGGCTCCATTTGTTATGCGTTTCGGGAGTAGAAAATCCTTCCATGCCACGTTCTACCACCATTCCTCTTATTTTACCCGCTTCATCTTTGGCCCATACCACTGCAATATCAGCAAAAGGAGCATTACTGATCCACATTTTGGCCCCATTTAATAGGTAATTGCTGCCGGCATCTTTAATATTGGTTACCATGCCACCAGGGTTCGATCCGTGATCGGGCTCGGTTAAGCCAAAGCAGCCCATTATTTCGCCACTGGCCAGTTTAGGTAAATATTTTTTACGCTGTTCTTCGGTACCATAGGCATAAATCGGGTACATCACCAGCGAGCCTTGTACGGATGCGGTAGAGCGGATGCCCGAATCGCCACGTTCAATTTCCTGCATTAAAATACCATAAGCAATATAATCTAAACCTGCACCGCCATATTCAACCGGAATAGTCGGACCAAAAGCGCCAATTTCGGCCAGTCCTTTTATTAAATGTTTGGGGAATTCGGCTCTTTGGGCATAATCTTCAATAATGGGACTTACTTCTTTTTTTACCCACTCGCGCGCTGTTGCACGGATCAGTTTATGTTCGTCGGTTAACAATTCATCCAACAAATAATAGTCTGGTGCTTCGTATAAGTCTTTTTTTGCTGATTTGCTCATGGTTGTATACTAATCTGGTTAAGCAATAGGGTTCATTTCAAAGGTAACAATTTACGGCAATGGGCATTATATTCGTGAATAAAAATTTAATTTTGCAACATACAAAACATAGATGGGCCATATCAAACAAACCGTAGCTTTAAAAGATGTAAAATGCTTTGCTTTGCACGGCTATTATCCGGAAGAGCAATGGACTGGAAATCATTTTATTATAGATTTAACAACCGAATTTACACCTTTGGGCTTTGATGATGAACTGACACAGACCGTTAATTACGAAGACCTGAACAGCATCATCAGAACAGAGATGAAAAATACCCAAAAGCTATTGGAAACGGTTTTGAATAACATCATCTCAAAGGTGATTGAAATCTACCCTTTTGTAGAGAAGATCGATGTGAGCATGAAAAAGCTTAATCCGCCAATGCCCGGTCAAATAGGCCATTCTTTTGTTCAACTTAGTTACTCAGCCACCAATTAAAATGAATTTTACCAAAATAAATACCGAAATTTTAGCAGAAATCACCTCAGCAATTGGTGCCGATAAGGTTTTTACCGATGCAGAGAGTTTAGCTAACTATAGTCACGATGAAACCGAAGATTTGCGTTACCAGCCAGAAGTTGTGGTAAAACCCACTACTCCTGAAGAAATTTCAGCGCTATTAAAAATCTGTAATGCACATCATGTGCCGGTAACGCCCCGTGGTGGAGGTACAGGTTTAAGTGGCGCTGCTTTACCCATTTATGGTGGGGTTTCTCTATCAATGGAGAAGTTTAAAGCCATTTTGGAAATTGATACCGAAAACTTGCAGGCTACTGTTGAACCCGGTGTGATTACCGAAGAATTTATTAATGCTGTGGCCGAGAAAGATTTGCTGTATCCGGTTGATCCGAGCAGTAAAGGATCTTGTTTTATTGGTGGTAACGTAGCGCATGGCTCAGGCGGACCGCGTGTAGTAAAATATGGTACCATTCGCGAGTATATTTTAAACCTGGAAGTGGTTTTGCCTAACGGCGATATCATCTGGACAGGTGCCAACACCCTTAAATATGCTTCGGGCTATAATTTAACCCAACTCATGATTGGCTCAGAAGGCACTTTGGGTGTGGTAACTAAAATCGTAACCAAGTTATTGCCTAAGCCTTCGCAATCAGTGCTGATGATGGGCTCTTTTAGTACTAACGAAGATGCCTGTGCAGCTGTTTCGGCTATTTTCAGGGCGGGAGTAACTCCATCGGCTTTGGAGTTTATGGAGCGAAAAGGAGTGGAGTGGGTGATTAAATTCGACGACATTAAGTTTGATTTAAAAGATGATGTTGCGGCTTTGCTGATGATTGAATTTGATGGCGATGATTTAGATGATATTTTTAAGAATTGCGAAAAAACCAACATCGTTTTAGAAGAACACAGCTGTACGGAGGTTTTATTCGCAGATACGGCTGGCCAGAAAGAAGAACTTTGGCGCATGCGCAGAACCATGGCCGAATCGGTAAAATCGAATTCAGTTTATAAAGAAGAAGATACAGTTGTGCCACGTGCTGCTTTACCTAAACTGGTAAACGGTATTAAAGAAATAGGAAGTAAATACGGTTTCGAAAGTGTTTGCTATGGGCATGCCGGCGACGGAAACCTGCACGTTAATATTATAAAAGCTGGTATGAGTGATGAAGACTGGAAAAACAAACTCAAATTTGGTATCGCCGAGATTTTTGAACTTACCACAGCTTTAGGTGGCACATTATCTGGCGAACACGGAATTGGTTTGGTGCAAAAAGAATTCATGCCAATCAAGTACTCCGAAATCCATTTAAATTTAATGCGTGGTATCAAACAGGTTTTTGATCCTAAGGGAATTTTAAATCCTGGGAAGATTATGCCTGAACCCCCAACCCCTAAAGGGGAGTAGCATGTTATGCTATGCCCGCTTCAGGGGGTTAGAGGGCTAACTGCTCAAAGCTCAGCATTTTCTGTTTCTCAGCGTCAGGTATTGAAGTTGGTCGTTGGGTTGCATAATCAATGGCGATGCAAACGGTTTTTCCGCGGCTGCAAATAGTTTCTTCATTTCCCTTCAATTTTACAATCTGGTATTCCAGGTCGAAACTTGTATCGCCAATTCTGGATGTTTTAACATGGATCGCAATTTTATCGTGAAGCACAATGGGTAAAATATAATCCAGTTCGGCATGGGCTATAACAATCCCGGTTTGTTTCCAGTCCCATTTTATAATTTCTTCCCAATACTTGCTTCTGGCAATTTCGAGATAGGTAAAATACACCGAATTGTTTACGTGGCCCATCATATCGAAATCAATAAAGCGCAAAGGTACTTCAGTTTTATAGTTGAATTTGTCTGAAAAACTACTTAAAACTGACGTTTTGTCTTTTGTTTTGCTTTGTTTTTGCCAAAATGTCTTAAATATCATAAAAAATCGGTTTGGTATGTAAGTTGAATAAGGTGTATTATCAAATTAAAAAAATAAAAAATTAGAGATATGACACTTGTAAATTTTAACAACAGAACCCGTAACACAGCTCCTTACTTTAACAATGTTTTCGATTCATTGTTTAGCGATGCGATCACTAAAAATAAAGCAGTTGATAAATCGCCTAATGTAAATATTCATGAAAACGAAACCGCTTATGTGATTGAGTTGGCTGCACCTGGATTGAAAAAAGAAGATTTTCAGATCAATTTAAAAAAAGACACACTTTCTGTTTGGGCAGAAGTTAAAAAAGACGAAACCCAGGTAGCTAAAGATTTTACCCGTAAAGAGTTTGATTACAGCTCATTTGCAAGATCATTCAATTTACCAGATACTGCAGATGGTGATAAAATTACTGCCGAATATAAAGACGGTATTTTAAGTATCAACATCAGCAAAAAAGACGATGCTAAATTACAACACAAAGAAATTGTAGTATCGTAATCAAAAATATTCTCGTAAGAGGGTTTTTCATAATAGTTTAAGTTTAGGTTTTATAAGGTTAGCATTGGATGATGCTAACCTTATTTTTTTAGTAGATTCACAATTCCCACCTCCTTCGGAGGGGGTGTCCGGTAGACGGGGTGGTGAATTGAGAATTTATATTTAACTATCAGCTATAAATTGAATCGTATTTAGATTGATTTTAAGTTACAGACTTAAAATTAGCTTAATCTCAATTTTTTGTACTTTTGCGGCATGGAGAGAGAAATTCTGGATACGAAGCGTAAAGCACTTAAAATAAACCTTGCCCCCCGCATTTACGGTACTTTTGCCGAAATTGGTGCAGGTCAGGAAGTTTCGCGGAACTTTTTTAATGCCGGTGCTGCATCCGGGACGGTTGCCAAAACCATGTCGGCTTATGATATGACTTTTAGTGATGCCATTTACGGTGCTGAAGCCAATGGACGTTATGTAAGTCAGAACAGGCTTTTGCAAATGCTCGATCACGAATTTGGCTTGTTAACCGAGCGTTTATCTGGTGAAAAGTATGAAAGCCGTACTTTTTTTGCTTTTGCAGATACCGTAACCACTTTAAATTATAAACGCACCAACGAACCTCATGGCTGGGTAGGTATCTGTTTTCAGAGTGAACCGGGAGGTTTACCAAACGAAATCTTTTTTCACGTACGTTTGCTCGATACCGATGTAAACATGCAGCAGCGTGTTTTGGGTATTATTGGGGTAAATTTGGTGTATGCTGCTTTTTACCATTATCAGGATCCTAAACTGATGGTCGAATCGCTGGCCGATAACTTAACCATCGATTCGGTAGAAATTGATTTGATTTCGGTTAAAGGTCCTGCGTTTGAAGGGGTTGATAATATCTTGCTTAATCTGTACATGATTATGAAAGATTTCTCTGCTGCGGCAATTTTTGATGCTGATGCACACCCGCGTCAGGCGAAAGATTTGTTGTATAAAAAAGATATCATGATTTTAAGAACCAAATATGGTCAGAAATCATTGCCTAACTTTAGCTTATTCAATAAAGCCACCGATCAGTTTAAACGCACCAATAAAGTTGAAGAAGGCAACCTGGCCGTGATGATTGAGGTTTTGCTCACCAATGTACTTACAGAGGCGCACGAAACTCCTGATGATATCGATCTGGCTGCGGTAGCTAAACGTACCCAGGAAATGTGCGATACGGGAAACATCGTTATTGTATCGAACTTTACCCGCCATAACCGTTTGGCTAAGTACCTGGCCCGTTGTAAACCGAAAAGCGTAGGTTTAGCCACTAACATCAACAACTTAAAATTTGTGTTTAACTCGTCGAATTTTAAAGGCGATAACTATTCAGGGCAGTTATTGAGTTATGTAAATGATATGTTTAATACCAATGTGCGTTTGTTTGCTTATCCTTTCTTAGATAAAAAGACCAATCAGGTAATTAATACTACCAATATGCCGGTTACGCCAGAGGCCAAGCCTTTGTTCGATTTCTTATTGATAAATGGTTACATTACAGATATTGAAGATTACGCCGAGAACGAAGTGAAAACCGTTTAACATGGCTTGATAGAACTAATTTAAATGCTGGGTTTATCCCGGCATTTTTTTTATAAAGGTTTTGTTGTGGCGTTATGTTTTTAGGCTATTTATCGCCATAATGACCTAGAGCAGAGATAATGGTAACTGTTATAATCTCGTCTTCTATTTTATAAATTAAACGATCTTTTTGATTGATTCTCCGAGACCAAAGTCCTGATAGTTCAAACTTTAACTTTTCAGGATTTCATATACCCGTTTCTGGATGAACGTAGAGTTCGGCAATAATTTTTTCGATTTTTTTTATCGAAGCCTTATCTCCGGATTTTTGGATGGTTAATAAATTTTTTTGAGCCCTCTCGGAAATGATTACTTTATATTGTCCCATATAGATTTATTAGGGTCAAGTGTAATGTAGTTTCCCTTCTTTACTTCTGCGATGCTTTGTTTTACCTTCGCTACAAACTCAGGATTATACGGACTTTCATCTTCCTTTACAAAAGAAACATTTAAAGCTTTAAGAACCGCTTCTATGGCTGCTTCCTGCTTTTTGTTTTTTGGATGTGCGATTATAGTCATAACAGATTTTTATACTCAAAAATACGAAATTATTTAATCAGGTTTTCAATTACCTTCTTGGTACTTTATAATCTGAATTTAAACAAATTAAATTGTGCTCAGCGTTGTGCCATTTTCGTTAACCATTAAGATATGCTTTGCACCACATTTCAGTGCAAAATTATTCCTTTGGTGGCCAACCGGAAAATCGAAAGCGACAGGGTAGGCGTATTCTTTTACTTTTTCGAGTACAATATCATAAACGCTTTTGCCAAATTCTTCGCCGGCATCATCGGTTTTAACTTTAAAGCCTCCCACAATTAATCCTTTTAGGTTTTTAAGTTTACCGCTGCGTTTTAAATTCCATAACATTCTATCGATACTATACAGGTACTCGCCTGTATCTTCTATGAAAAGGATTTTATCTTTAGTATCCAAGTCCGAATCGCTGCCAGCAAGGGTTTCTATGATACTCAGGTTGCCGCCAACCAGTATGCCGTCAGTTTTTCCGAAACGGTTATTGCTGTTTACAGGTGCGGTATAACCCATCTCTTGGCCAATTAAGGCGTTTTTGATGGAGAGGATGGTTTCAATCTGTATCGGTTCCGCTTTGGTCCAGTCGTCAGGGAAACTGTTGCACATTTTGGAATGGATAGAAGCAATACCAAAATTTTTGGCCAGGTGGCAGTGAAGTACGGTGATATCGCTAAAACCAATTATCCACTTGGGGTTTCTTTTAAAGGCCGTAAAATCAAGCTGATCGATAATGCGGACAAAACCATAGCCGCCGCGGGCACACATAATGGCTTTAATGTTCGGGTCGTTCAGCATTTGCTGAAAATCAGCCAGTCTTTCTTCGTCGGTACCGCCATAAGTAAAATCGCGTTTGCCAATGGTATCGCCAACCTTGATGGTAAAGCCCCAGCTTTGCATTTGTAAAACCGATGGCTGGATCTGCTCCAGTGTAATGTATCCTGCCGGACTGGTAATACCGATGGTATCGCCGGGTTTTAAATAGGGAGGGATTTTAAAAGCTGAATTTTCACTTTCGATGCTATGTGCTAAAGCTTTAAATGCAGGAAGCACAGTTGTTGCTGCAATAAACGAAGAAAGGAAATGTTTTCTGTTCATCTAAAATGGGGAGTAGAAATTGCGATGGCTAAATATAGGATTTAAAATTCTGGCATAAAAGAAAAGGGATTTATATCCATAAATCCCTTTTTAAACCAAACAAATTAATCTGTAAAAGATTAGTATAATGTGAATTATATAAATAACCATGAGCAGGCTAAAAGGTTTTAAGATTTTTGAAATAAAAGATTTTATGACATTTTACAACAGGCTGCTGTACAATAGCCCTGATGGGAGCGGAAATACTTTTTGGCACGGTTGGATAATTTGTTCTTGAATAGACCTGCCAAAAAGATTGGAGTAGACAGCAGGAAGGCATGAAGCGATAAGCACTGCAATTGCGCTTCAAAATCAAGAAAGGATTTACGAATTGGGGTTAAAAAGTTAAGGCTACCCATCGCGGGTAGCCTTTGCTAACAACAAAACAAATATAAGATAACCAAATCTTAACTGACCTGAGCAGGATCAGTGTAAAGTGCTATGAAATACACTTAGCGGCCTAGTAATGGATTCGAACCATTATAAAAAGTTTATGAAACTCCAACCTTCCAATCGGTCAACTGGCCGTATTTATTAAACTGGTTTTAAGGTTAAAAAATCTTTGAGCGCCAAAACCTGTTCGGTATTAATCTCATCTTCATCTGGCTGAAGGGGTGTTTCATTTTGCGTTGCTTTAAGCGGTTGTGTTAAAGCAGGATATTCATCAATGGCCGGATATTGAAAATAGATTGACATGTTTTTGGGTTTAATTGTTTAACCTCATACCTTCGTTAATGATTAATGTTGAGCAAATATATAAATAAGTATATAATATCTATAGATTTAGTAGTATTTATTTTGGAATAATTATTAATGTATTGATAATTAATGGATTAATTTTTTAGTTAGTTTTGTTTATCCTGCAAAATTAGCCTCCTGCAATAAAAAAAAACGTAAAATAATGCTCTTGCCGATCTGGATTTTGACGTTGGTAGAATAAGCTGTACCGGTATGTGGTGCACTCATTTACTAAGCTTTGCGCTAAAAGCTAATTATTTTAAGGATATTTGCAGTTCAAATCATTAAAATAGTAATTGTGTCTTTAGATAAATTAAAACTTAGCAAACCACTTGTAGCGGCGATGACTGATGCCGGATTTTTAACTCCAAAAGAAATCCAGGCCAGAACAATGTCGAGAATTTTAGGTGGCCAGGATGTTATAGCGGTAGGGCCAGAGGGAGCAGGCAAAACTACAACCTATGTTTTAGCAACTTTAATGAAATTGAAATATGCCTTTGAGGAAGCACCAAGGGCATTGATTTTAGTGCCGGATATTGAACATGTAGACCATGTTTTGGAGCAATTTAAATTATTGAACCGCAACAGCACTTTCAGGATTTTGGGGATTGATAGCCGTGGTGTTATTGAAACGCAAATGAACGAGATTACAGATGGCTGTGATATTATTGTTGCAGTACCTGATCGTGCCCGTGCCTTGTATTTAAAACTGGCACTAAATACCAATAAAATACAATTATTTATTGTAGATAATGCCGAACTTATTGTTAAAAAAGGTTTGCAGCTACCTGTTGTCGAATTGGCCAATAGCGCTTACAAATCTCAGCACGTAGTGTTTACAGAAGTGCTGCACGATAAACTGAACCACATGATTGCCCCTTTCATGAAAGATTCGGCAGCCACCATAGAGGTAGATGAAATAGGCGAAAAACAAGCTGAAGTTTATCAGCAAATGTTGTATCAGGTACCTAATTTCAGGACAAAACTTAACCTTTTAACGCTCTTGTTGAATGATGCTGAAGTTTTTGATAAGGTGGTAGTTTTCGTTAATACCCGTTTAACTGCTCAAACGGTTTACAAAAACTTTAATCACAAAAAAGAAGGCGAAATTTCTATTTACCGTTCGTTATTCTTTGATGATAAGGGTTACGATGATATTGAAGATTTTAAAGCGAATGCCGAAGCCAGGGTTTTAATTGTAGCTAACGAAAATCTGGGCGAACTGGATATTCAAGGCATCCCGTTTATTTTACACTTCGAATTGCCTGAGCAAAAGGAAACTTTAATTCAGCGCATTGTTAAACATGGCGACGATGATGTAGTGGCGATTACTTTTTCAACCGATATCGAATTAATAGAGGTAAGAAAAATAGAGCAGGCGATTGGACAGAAATTAGAAGTAATGGAGTTGCCTGAGGATTTAAAAATAGTTGATGCCGCCAGCAAACCGAAGAAAAAGAAAGGTGAGGAAGATGAAGATACAAGTGAGCGTGGAGCTGCTTTTCATGAAAAGAAAGCCAGTAACCAGAAAAACTACAACTATAGCGCAGGTGCCAAAGCTAAAATGACTTATAAAAACAAAAAAGGATTATCTTAAAAATCGTTTTCTTCATGCTGAACTTGTTTCAGCATCTCTTAAAGTACTTTACAGATTGGATAATAGACCCTGAAATACCCGTCCAACTAGCCGGGCGGAAATCCGATATTGTTTCAGCATCGCTTAATTGCAAATTATTAAACTAATAGATCCTGAAACAAGTTCAGGAAGACGTATTTCTATAAAAACAAAAAATCTCCTCAGAACTAAATCTGAGGAGATTTTTTTATTAACCGTTATTTACAGCTTAGTATAAAGTAAACTCTACACGACGGTTTTGTTGACGGCCGGTTGCAGTTTTATTGCTTGCAATCGGTTGGTCAGGTCCGTAACCTGTAGCTTCGATTCTCGACGCATTTGCTCCTTGTGAAACTAAGTAAGCTTTTACCGATTCTGCTCTATCTTTAGATAAACGTAAGTTTAATTCTCTGCCACCAGTGTTATCGGTATGGCCGGCAAGTTTTAAGCTGAAGTTTTTCTCTACCAATAGTGCGGCAACGCGGTTTAAGGTAGCAAATGATTTAGAACGGATGGTTGATTTACCTAAATCGAATTCTAAGTTAGAAATGGCATCTTTAACTACTTTACGATCGGCTTCTGTTACCACAACTTTAGTTTCTTTAACTACTTCGCGTTGCACTTTAATCGGACAACCAGAACCATCAACCACAGTACCTGAAGCTGTTCCAGGGCATTTATCAAATTTGTTTGCTACACCATCGTTATCATCATCGCCCATATCCTTAGCATATTGCTCTCTATCTCTTGCTGCATTTTGCTCAGCTGTTGATAAGGCTCTTCTCAATTCGGCACTTTCTGCTGCAGTTTGCTTGTTTAAGTTAGCCAATGAGCTGTAGTTTTGCAACTGAGGTTTTGATTTATCGCCGATGGCAAACTCCAGACCTGCATGAGCATAAGCAAAACGATCGTTTGTTGGACCGTTAAAGCCATCAAATTTAGCAGATTTAACAAAGTTAACGTCGTAACCCAAATCTACGTTGATCCCTTTAGCTACACCTAACTTTAAACCTGCTCCAACTGGTACAAACCAACCTTCTCTGTAAGAACCGGCATCAACCGTATTCGGAGACGTTGTAGCACCCGATGACATATAACCTGCACCAGCTTTTAGGTAAGGAGTTAAAATACCATTTTCCTGGTTAATGCTGATGTTGGCTACATTCCACACCGCAGATAAAGCACCTGACCACTGAATGTTCGTTTTATAACCAGTATTTGCAATAAAACCACCTGCACCGTTTGATGCCCTTAACTCTTCAACCTTACCAGCTAAGAAATCAGCCTGGATACCCAGTTGCGGTAAAATTTGTTTTTTAACATAACCACCATAACCAATATGCTCAACAGGCGTTTCAAACTGGTGGTTTGAGTTTCCAAAAATAGTTCGTGGGGTTAACAAACCTCCGTGTACACCAACCGACCAGGTACGGAACTGGGTAGGAGAGAAACGGCCGGTAGCCGCAGGAGTTTCTTGTGCAAATAATTGTGATGATAATCCTAATAAGGCAATCAACATTGTTGATTTTGTAATTCTCGTATTCATATTTTTCAATTTTGTAAATATTAGTCCTTAACAGTTTTTATTTCGTACTGTTTTGTTGTGACTAAGAAAAAATCTTGCCAAAAGAGCAGGTTCTTATACAAATACCTTATTTATCAGAAGATTAGGGGTTGAAAATTATTTCACGAAAAAGTTACGCAACAATAGCGGTTATTCGCTTTTTTGTATAGAATTCTATACAAAATCGTTGTTTTGCCTGAAAATATTTTTTTAGAATTTTATTTATCTGAAGGATTTTTCTTCTTGTTTAACAACATTTCTATTGTTTTTTCAAGTCTGCTGGTACGTGTTTTTTCCTGTTTTGCAGTTAAAATCCAAAGTACATATTCCTTTTTATGAGAATAAGCAAGCGTATTGAAATAAGCATAGGCTTCAGTATGGGCGGCCAGAAGTGTTTGTAAATCTTCAGGCAGTTTCACCGTTTTGTTTACGGGATCAATGTATTCACCAAATTCGTTGGTTTTGATATGATCGTTCCGCATACCGGAAGGTTTTACTTCAGAAATAAACTTTAGCCGAAGCGCTGTCCAGGTTTCGTTTACAGCTGCCGAAGCACAGGGCGTTAAGCCAAAACCGCTCAGTTCTTCCCAGCTTTTCATTAGTTCGAGATCTGATGGTATTTTTGAAGTCTTTTTGGGGTAAAATACCCAGCATATCGTTTTGGTATCCATTTGCCCGATATTATCTTTAATTTGGGCATTGAGCTGTGCTTTACTGGTCGAAAAAGTAATCAGTGCATTAAAATCAGCCGTATCCTGGTATTGCATTACCACATCTGCCGGGATATCTCCAAATATAGCTGCTGCATTTTCAGGTGCATCAACTATTTTAACTTTAAAGCCGGGCTTAACCTGAAGTTTTTTTAAGAAAGAATTTTCCATTTTGTTTTATTTAAACAGTCCGATTCCCAATATTGAAAACAATAAGATCTTTAGGCAAACTTAGCGCGCTTCGCGTCTTTTTCTCTGCGTGCTTTGCGGTTAAAAGAAATTACAATTTTAATTTAGCAAAGAAATCCCAGAATACAATCCCTGCAGAAATCACAATATTAAACGAGTGTTTGGTGCCAAACTGCGGAATTTCGATGCATTCATCAATCCTGGCCATTACCTCATCGCTAACGCCATCCACTTCATTGCCGAATATTAAAGCATATTTTTTATTGGGATCGGGACGGAAAGTGTTCAGCATGGTGCTGTTTTCGGCCTGCTCAATGGCCACAATTTCGTAACCCAGTGCACGCAGGGCATCAACAGCCTGTACCGTATCGGTGTAATGCATCCAATCTACCGACTGTGTGGCGCCCAAAGCCGTTTTTTCGATTTCGCGGTGGGGTGGTTGGGCTGTAATGCCACAAAGTATTACTTTTTCGAGAGCAAAACCATCCGCTGTGCGGAATATTGAACCCACATTGTGCATACTGCGCACATTATCTAAAACCACTACAACAGGTAATTTTTCCTGTGCTTTAAACTCCTCAATATCAGGACGGTTTAACTCGTCTAATTTTAATTTTCTCATTTTTGAATTGATTACACAGATTGATTGATCCCATCGATATAAGGATTACACCGATATGGATCATGTAAATTCTATGTTTTATAATTTAGTTGGTCCGCTGCCAATTTCGCTGATATAAATGGCCGCTGGGTAACCAATCTGGGCTACGTAATAATCGGTTAAATGTTTTGCAAAATCTTCTTCAAAACCTTTCTCCAGCAAAGCAATCGCACAGCCACCGAAACCAGCTCCTGTCATGCGTGCACCAATTACATGCGGATAGCCAGTACAAAAATCTACCACTGCATCAAGCTCTTTTCCGCTTACTTCGTACAGGGTTCTGAGTGATTGGTGTGACGCGTACATCAGGCGGCCAAATTCTTCGAGGTTGCCGCCATTTAATGCTTTCGCTGCTAAATGCACCCGGTCGTTTTCTTTAACCACGTGCGTAGCACGGTTTAAAACTACCTCATCTTTAATCAGGTGACTGTGTAAGGCTAGTTTTTCTGCAGTGAGCTCACAAAGGTTGTGCAGCGTAATTTCGGTATTTAAAAGTCTTAATGCTTCCTGGCATTCAGCCACGCGCTCATTATATTTCGAATCGGCAAGCTCACGTGGTTTATTGGTATTGATGATCGCCAGTACATAATTGCCCAGATAAACATCAACCAGTTTATATTTTAAGGTTTCGCAATCTAAAACAATGGCTTTATCTTTTTCGCCAAAAGCTACGGCAAATTGATCCATAATGCCTGAATTTAAACCAATGAAATCATTTTCAACCCTTTTGGCCATTTTTACCAGTTCGAGTTGCTGGTAGCCCAGGTTAAAAAAGTTATTGAGTGCGTAAGCCGTGGCAATTTCTATCGAGGCCGAAGAGGAGAGACCTGAACCAATTGGAATGTTACCATAAAAGAGGAAGTCGAGCCCGCTAATTTCTTTACCATCCTGAATCATTTCGTTAAGGATACCAATTGGATAATTTGCCCATACGCTGCCATTTTTAGCATTAGGCTGGTTGTCAACTTCTGTTTCAATATCGAAGTTCAGGCTTTTAAACCTGAATTTATTATCGTTATTTCTGGCAATGGCTACCCAGGTGCCTAAGGTAATGGCGCAAGGCATAACCAGGCCACCATTGTAATCGATATGCTCGCCAATCAGATTAACCCGGCCAGGTGTAAAATAAAGTGCATCGGCTTTTTTATGGTAATGCCCCGCAAATTTTTCCTCAAGATTAATGTTCATTTGACTAAAAATATTTATAAAAAGCAAGTAATAATGCTATGTTTGTTTACAAAACAAAAGCCCTAAGTTACAATTTATGAGCGTTCAGCAAATACCAACCGGAAAAATTATTGATGGCGAAGAAGTTATCGCAATCGAACTAACCAATAGTAAAGGCACTTACGTTAAAATATTTAATTACGGTGCAATCATCAGTAAGTTTGTCGTTAAAAATGCAAATGGCGAAATGCAGGATATTGTATTGGGTTTCGATGATATTGAAGGATACCTTGACCCGGCCTACCTGGCTAATTACCCTTATTTTGGAGCAGTAGTTGGCCGTTATGCTAACCGCATTAAAAACGGCCGTTTTACCATTGATGGGGAAACGTACCAATTGGCTCAAAATGCAGGTACCGATACGCTACATGGAGGTATTACCGGCTTCGATAAAAAAGTTTGGGATGTGATTGATATTGTAGACGGACCACAATCGGCTGTTACTTTGCAATACGAAAGTCCGGATGGTGAAGAAAACTTTCCGGGAAACCTGATTGTAGATTTAACCTTCGAACTGACCGAAAATGATGAACTGATTCTGAGTTTCGAAGCAGAGACCGATCAGGCTACAGCCATTAACTTAACTCACCATGGTTACTTTAATTTAGCACCAAAGGGCGGAAATATTAAAAACCATAAATTACAAATCTTCTCATCTAACTATCTGGAGCAGGATGATAATTATTCGGTAACCGGTAAATTGATTCCTGTTAAAGATACTGCACATGATTTTACGCAGTTAAAAGAAATTGGCCGCGACTGGAATGAAGACGAAGGCTATGATCAGACTTTTGTGCTCGATAAGATTTATGGCGATTTATCGCTGGCTTCGAAAACAATCGAGGACGAAAGTGGTTTAACTTTAAATGTATATACTACCGAGCCAGTAGCGCATTTGTATACCGCTAAATATTTAGATGTGAAAAATGGCAAAGAGGGGCGTGATTACGAAAGCTACAGCGCTTTTTGCGTAGAAACACAACATCACCCCAATGGAATTAACATTCCGGAATTTCCCAGTACTGTGTTAAGACCAGAGGATTTATATACACAAACAACAGTTTACAAGGTTTCATTAAACAGATAAAATATGTTTACCATTTCTAACATCCAGATAGCAGCTGCAAAGATTAAAACCGGTGCAGATTTTCCTCAGTTTATTAAAGAAATTAAGGCTATGGGGGTTAAACGGAATGATGTATATGTAAACAATGGCTTATCTATTTATTTTGACGATGAAGATAATGCACAGCAGGAGAGTCCGGAGGATTATCCTGCTTTAATTATTAATGAAGCATCTTCGGCTGGAAAGCTTGAGCATGCTTTGAAAATACATCAGCAAGGCGAAACTGATTTTATTACTTTCTGTAAGCAGGCTGCCGATGCCGGCGTCGAAAAATGGATTATTGATACAGAAGAAATGACTTGTACCTACTTAGATAGCGCAGGGAATGAACTGGTGAAAGAAGAAATACCTAAGGTTTAAGCACCTAAATAAGTGGATTGGTGTTATGCCTGAACATCCATCCACTCAATCTTTCAAGATTCATTAATTAAATCCGCTCTAACACCATCTTAATCGCATCTTCAACTACCTTATTGGGGTTGCTGCTGAATTCGAATTTTACCCTGCTGGCCAAAATAGCATTTACCGAAAGTGCTTTGTGTCCCAAAACCTTTGCTAAAGCATAAATTCCGGCAGTTTCCATTTCTAAATTGGTAATACGGTGCTGGTTGCTGTTAAAGCTGTTAATTAAACTGATGAAATCGGGTATTGCATTTTTAGCGCGTACCATTCTGCCTTGCGGGGCATAAAATCCGGGTGCAGTGATGGTGATGCCATGGTGCATATCTTTGCCTATCGTATTGAGTAAAACATCATTGGCGGCTGTTAAATAAGGATTTATATTTTTCAGATGACCAAAATGTGCTTTCAGGTCGTCCATTAAGCTGCGTTCATCGCCGGTAAGTTCATGGTAATAGTAATTCATGAGTGCATCCATCCCAAGGCCATACGATGAAGCCAGGATTGTACCCACAGGAATGTCGGGTTGAACGGCGCCCGAAGTGCCGACGCGAATAATATTTAATGAAGTGAGGTGCTTTTTAACCTCCCGGGTATCAAAATCAATATTTACGAGGGCGTCGAGTTCGTTAAAAACAATATCAATATTATCGGTACCAATACCTGTTGAAAGTACCGTAACCCGCTTTTTACCTACATAGCCAGTATGCGTTATAAATTCTCGCTTACCTTTTTTTAACTCAATTTTATCGAAGTATTTACTTACTTCGCCAACCCGGTCAGGGTCGCCAACAGTAATTACGTGGTCGGCAACGTCACCAGGCAATAAATTTAAGTGGTAAATGCTGCCATCCGGGTTAATAATTAAGTCGCTTTCAGCTATTTTCATGGTATCATCGGTTAGTTTAAACTGTACAATTCAGCGCAAAATTGTTTGTTTGAATAAATTTCTATTTCAGCGGCCACAGATTCACAGATTGGATCTAATCTGCTAATCTGTGGCTTTTTAATAACGAGATTGATTGCTTTAAAATATTATGGCTAAACAGTTTGCAGGTACTTTAATTTAACACCTGCTATTTTATCAAATTTACCTAAAATCTGGTTTAACTGGTTTTTTCTGATTTCGAATTTCAATACGCATTGCGTGTCGAATTGTTGCGCCAAAACATCAATATGCTCTTCTTTTACCAGCTTCATTACATCGTTCATTTGAAGATAATCAAAATTAGCTTCATAAACATCATTTACGGTTTTGTTTATGATTTTTGATGCTTTAAGTGCTTCAATACTAGCAGTTTTATATGCGTTAATTAAACCCGGGACACCTAATAATGTTCCGCCGAAATATCGCACTACAACCATTAAGATATTGGTTACATCTTCTGATAGCAGGCAGTTGAGAATAGGTCTGCCCGCAGTACCCGATGGTTCACCATCATCATTTATGCGGAATACCGAACGATCGGGCGTGAGCCGGTAAGCGTAGCAAAAATGCCTGGCCTTGGTATGTTCAGCTCTTAACGCAGTAATAATGGGTTTAACTTCCTCTTCTGAACGAATGGGGTAAGCATAAGCAATAAATTTGCTGCCTTTATCTCGAAATATGCCTTCTGAAGCACTTTCGATTGTTTTATAAGTATCATCGAACAGCATTTTGCGATAGTGTTATGCAAACAACCGCGGCAATAGCCATGATTATTCCGATGTAGTTTACCTTTGTTAATTTTTCTTTAAATACCAGAACGCCAATCAAGGTGCCAACAATAATAACCCCCAGGTTCATGGCAGCAAATACAGTAGAAGGGTTTTGCGCCAGTGCCTGATGTGCTTTGAGATAAAAAAGGATGTTGCCGAAATTAAAGAAGCCTAAAATCAGTCCGCAGGCCAGGTTAACCAGTTGCAGCTTTATTTTTCCTGAAATCGTCATTACAGTAACAATGATTAACGAAACCACAAAAGCCATACAGAAAACAGTAAACAGCGAGGTGGTATAAGGTAATGCTTTATATAAGGCAATTTGTTTAAACAGTACATCAATTGCTCCGAAACCAATAAATACCATTACCGGGAAGATCAGATTTCCTGTTTTTTGATCGGGATTGCTTTTGCGTAAAAACGTAAGGAAAATGGCTGTAAAACCGATGGCGAGGCCAATTATTTTTAAATCGTTAAAATCTTCTTTAAAAATAAAATATGCTGCCAGTATTGGGATAAATAGCGACAGACGTTGAGCGATATCGGTTTTAACTATGCCCAGGCTTTTAACCGAAGCTGCAAGAAACAAGAATATAGTAGGTAAGAGTATAGCCAGCGCCGTATAAATTGGCCATGGAGCAGTACTGTTTAGTAATTTGATATCGGGTTTAAAAAAGAAAAAGCAAAGCGTTAAGGCGGCAAAATAGTTTACGGTAACGGCTTGTATGATGCTGATTTGATACCTTTTAGCCAGTTTTAATAGTATGGCTACGGTAACACTGCAGCAAATGCTTAAAATAATGTAGATCATTTATTTAGGTCGTTTATATAGATAGAAAGTTTATCATTTCCAACTTGAACCTGCTCTTGCAGATTGCCATTAATTACAGGTGAAGCAATGCCTTCGTTCCAGCTGGTAGAGGAAGTAAAAACACGGGCTTCATCCCAGAGACCGGCTTCTAAAAATTGTTTTAAAATTTGTGCACCACCTTCTATAATTACCGATTGTACATCCATTAAATAAAGTTGAAAAGCAATCTTCTGTGGTAGATAGAAATGCATGTCTTCCATTTGGATATAGTGGATATTGCCAGCTACATCGGTTTTAACTTCGTTAAAAATAATGGTTTTGGCTTCGTCGTTATAAAGGTGATTGCTTTGCGGAACCTGCAGGTTTTTATCAATAAGCAAACGTATTGGGTTTTTTCCCGGCCATTCTCTTGAGGTTAACCGTGGATTATCGATAATAGCCGTTTGTTTGCCAATCAGGATAGCATCTTCTTCAGTACGCCATTGGTGAGCCAAACGTTTGGCTAAAGCACCGCTAATCCATTTCTGATGCCCATCATTTGTAGCGAAATAACCATTGGCTGTTTCTGCCCATTTTAAAATAACGTAAGGTCGTTGTTGTTGTATACGGGTAAAAAATCTGCGGTTGAAATGGCGGCATTCAGCATCTAAAACACCACTTACTACCACTATACCAGCGTTTTTAAGTTTTGCTATTCCTTTGCCATCTACGCCCGAAAAAGGATCGCGGTTACCGATTACAACCTTTTTAAGCTGATGTTTTACCAGTAAATCGGCACAAGGCGGAGTTTTACCAAAGTGCGCACAAGGTTCTAAATTTACATAAGCAGTGGCTTGTTTTAACAGACTTTCGGCCTGTTCGCCATATTTATCAAGCACTGCTTTTACTGCATTGGGTTCGGCATGTGCCTGGCCATATTGCTGGTGATAGCCTTCGCCAATAATTTGGTTATTAGCCACAATTACACAACCAACCATCGGGTTTGGACTAACCTGACCACTGCCTAAAGCAGCCAATTCCAGGCAGCGTTTGATGTAAAATTCGTCGCTCATGGTGGCAAAAATAGTAAAAAAATGAGTGATGGAATGCCCAAAACAGAATTGATATCGTCCTAAATAAGTAATTTTGCTGCCATTAAAATTCAGGTGGATGCAGCAATCTGTTTGTTGATGAATCTATCTGTTAAAACAAAATTTGTTAATGAAAACCGGAGAATTAGAAGCAATTTATCAGTTGGAGCTCGAAACTTTGTATGATGGAGAGGAAGCTAAAGCTTTGTTTAGCCTTGCTGCAGAGCACGTTTTAGCCTTGTCGCCAACCCGTTTGCGGATGGAGCGTGATACTGATGTTACTTTTATCCACGAACAGCAATTGTTGAGTATCCTTAACGATTTACAGCTGGGAAAGCCCCTGCAGTATATTTTAGGTGAGGCGCATTTTTATGGTCTGGTATTTAAGGTTAACGAATATGTGCTCATTCCAAGGCCTGAGACCGAAGAGCTGGTAGATTGGATTATAGCAGATAGCAATTTGCAGTTTGCAGTTGGCGACATTAAAATTTTAGATATCGGAACAGGTTCAGGTTGTATTCCGGTTACGCTTAAAAAGCACCTGCCGCAAGCACAGGTATCAACTTTAGATGTTTCGGCTGAAGCAATAGCAGTTGCCAGACAAAATGCTAGGCAAAATGGTGTGGAAGTAGATTTTATTGAAGCAGATATATTAAGTTTCAAAAGTGAATTAAAATTTGATGTAATCGTTAGTAACCCGCCTTATATCAGGTTGTTAGAGCAGGCAGAAATGCACGAGAATGTTTTGGCGAATGAACCACATTTAGCACTTTTTGTAAGCGATGAAGACCCCTTGATTTTTTATAAAGCTATAGCCAGTTTTGCGCAAACTAACCTCAATCCAGGTGGAAAGCTGTACTTCGAAATTAATGAGTATTTGGGTGAAGAAACAGTTGATATGTTGGATGATAAAGGATTTAAAAATATTGAGTTAAGAAAAGATATGCAGGGGAAGGATAGGATGGTGCGCTGCGATTTAAGTGCCTAAGATCTGGGGTGAAATTGAGTAATAACCTCTCTTAAATAATCGCGGTCAATATGGGTATAAATTTCGGTAGTGGTAATGCTCGAGTGACCCAACATTTCCTGTACGGCACGTAAATCGGCACCACCTTCAATTAAATGCGTGGCAAAAGAATGCCTTAAGGTATGTGGACTAATGGTTTTCTTCAAGCCCGTACCTGCAGCGAGGCTTTTGATTAAATTAAATATCGATATCCTTGAAAGCTTTGCGCCAAAACGGTTTAAAAAGATAAAGTCTTCATGTCCTTTTTTAATGTTGGCATGCACACGGACTTCGTTAATGTAGATTTCCATCAGCTTCAATGCTTCACTTCCGATAGGTATTAAACGTTCTTTATTCCCTTTACCAATTACTTTTATAAATTCGATTTGTGGAAAAATATTGGATATTTTTAAATCGGTTAACTCACTAACCCTAAGTCCACAACCATACAATACCTCAATTATTGCTTTATTACGCATACCCTCAGGTTTAGAGGCATCGATGGCAGCAATTAGCGCATTGATTTCATATATATTTAGGGTATCGGGCAGTTTCCGGCTAAGCTTAGGGGCTTCAATTAATGCTGTAGGGTCTGTTGTAATTACTTCTTCGAGCATTAAATAAGTGAAAAAAGCCTTTAAGCCCGATATTACCCTGGCCTGTGTACTGGCCTGCATACCGAGCTCGTTTAACCACGAAATGAAAGATTTAATATCCGTTACATGGATATCACTTAGCTGTGGCGCTTCATCCAGCGATTGATAGTATTGGGTCAGTTTTTCAATATCGCCCAGATAAGCATCAACAGAATGTACTGCCAAAGATCGCTCGAGCTTTAAATACGACTTAAAACCTTTAATATATGATGGCCAAAGCATGCTTTTATTTGAGATTTTTTATAACATTGCAACGTTACAACATTTAACGTTACAACAGATCATGAAAATACAAATTATTAACGGCCCCAACTTAAATCTTTTAGGCGTACGCGAACCTTCTATTTACGGCAATACAAGTATCGAAGATTATATTAAAGAACTGAAAACAGCGTATCCGACTATCGAAATAGATTACTATCAAAGCAATGTAGAGGGCGAGCTGATTAATAAATTACATGAAATTGGTTTCAGTTATGATGGCATTATCCTGAACGCAGGTGGTTATACTCACACATCTGTTGCCATTGCCGATGCCATTGCAGCCATTAAAACGCCGGTTGTAGAGGTGCACATTTCAAATATTTACGCCCGTGAAGAATACCGCCATGTATCTTTAACGGGTAAGAACTGTCAAGGCGTTTTAACCGGTTTTGGAATGAAAGGTTACCGACTTGCATTGGAAAGTCTTTTAAACTAATCAAAAACAATATGCTTAAACATCTAATATTAACTGCTCTACTCTTTACCGGCCTATTTGCACAGGCTCAGGAAACTACAACACAAAAGACCATCCTTAACGAACAATCGGTAATACGGGGCGAAGACGGGATGGTTTATCCCTACAACACCTGGAAAAAGCTGATGCAATCAGGTAAATATGGTATAAAGGATAGAAAAACCTTTACTGATAGAGGCGAAAAGGAATACCTGATTTACGAACTCTCTGCCGATCAGAAAGCAGCTTATGTGAATAGAATGCCCAGGCCGCGCGAAAGCGAATCTTTTAAAGAAGGTGAATTGTTTAATGGATTTAAGATCAGCGATATAGATGGTAACAAATATAACCTGAAAGATAGTACCGGAAAGGTGTATGTGATTAATTTCTGGTTTATCAATTGCCCGCCTTGCAAGGCAGAAATTCCGCACCTGAACGAGATTGTAGCCAAATATAAAGACAACAAGGATGTAGTTTTTCTGGCAATAGCCCTGGATGAAAAGTATGAGCTTAAGCCTTTTCTAAAAACAACCCCCTTTGATTATCACATTATCAGCGGTGGGCGCTCTATTGCCAGCAAATATGGCGTAAAAGGCTATCCTACGCACGTGGTTATTGATAAAAAGGGCTATATTAAATTCAGTACGCTGGGGTTGGGAGCAAGTACGGTAAACTGGGTTGAAAAATCGATTGAGGAATCTTTAAAATAGTTGATGTTTTTTACTGCAATGGTATATATGCTTAGCGCTATGCTCCATGCTTTTTTATTGGAGCTTTTTTCACCACCGAGGTCACAGAGCTTTACACAGAGTAACACGGAGTTTTATGATATTTAACATTAACCAGAATAGTAATATACTTAACTCTGTGCCCTTCGTGCCCTGCTCAGTGTGCTCTGTGGTTAAAATAAGCCCGAGAAATATTTGATTTTTCGGATAAAAAAAGCCCAAACCACACTATTGTTGAATACACCCTGGTGTGTAGCATAAGGTTTTTGAAATGCCTTTCGCTTTTTATTTGTTTTAGCAAGCGATTTTAAAAAGTACCAGTGCCCTTTACTTACCGCCATGGTAAATTTGGGCTTTCCGCTCAGTAAGAAGTGCCACCAGGCCACAAAATCAATGCACATCCTGATGAAAATCCTGAAAACAGCATCGCCTGCAGGCAGGTTTTTTTGCATAATAATTAGGTTATTCCTGAAATTAAGATAGGTTTTAAACGGATTTTCGGTTTGTAAAGTGCCTCCACCCACATGGTATACTTCAGCATCCGGACAGTACATTACTTTGTAATTCAGGTTTTTTAAGCGCCAGCACAGGTCAATTTCTTCCATGTGCGCAAAAAGGTCGGCATCTAATCCGCCAGCCTCTTTCCAGCATTTACTTTTAATGAAGAAAGCAGCGCCACTGGCCCAGAAAACTTCCCTGGTATCGTTGTACTGACCGTTATCCTGTTCGTATACATTAAATAACCTTCCCCTGCAAAACGGAAATGCATAAATATCAAGATAACCACCAGCTGCACCAGCGTATTCGAACTGGTTTTTGTCGTTGTACCATTTAATTTTTGGCTGTGCAGCGGCAATTGTTGCATCACTTTCCATTAAATCAATCACTGGCTGGATCCAGTTGGGGGTAACTTCTACATCAGAGTTTAGTAAGATAAAATAATCAGCATCAACACGTTCCAGTACTTTGTTGTAACCACCCGCAAAGCCATAATTAACTTCGTTGCTGATAATTTTAACACTGGGGAATTTTTCCTGTACAAATGAAACCGAATCATCAGTTGAGGCATTATCACCCACAATAATTTGCAGGTTATCATACTTGCTCTGTAAAATTCCGGGTAAAAATTGTTCTAAATATGCTTTTCCATTCCAGTTTAAAATTACAACGGCTACTGAAGGACTCATTCTTTTTTATTTCGGGTTAAATTTCCGTTTTATGGCTGTTAGGCCAAATCATCTGTTTGTTTATATCGATAAATTTAAAAATAGGAGCTATTGCTATACTTTTTTCTCAGGCCATGGCGCAATAAAGCAGATAATGTAGTAATCTTGCAGAAAAAAGCAGTGGGAGGACAATTGCTATGGCCGGGTATATAAAAATACGCCAGGATGTGAATTTCCTCTTTAAATCATTATTTTTAAACGTTTCAGCTACAAACATAAATTTTCAAATGCAGAATACAGCTATACTTCCATTATTTTATCTCCCGCCAGTTGGTTATTTTAGTTTATTGCAAAAGTTAGGGGGCGATTTTTTAATAGAAAAACACGAACATTTAACCAAGCAAACGTACCGGAACCGGGCCAGCATTTATTCGCCAAATGGAAAGCTTGATCTGACTGTTCCAGTGGTTAAAGGTTCGAAAACGCATACCAAGATGAAAGATGTACGCATTAGCTACGATTTTAAATGGCAGCGTTTACATTGGCTTAGTTTAGAGGGGTGTTACAGAAGTTCAGCGTATTTTGAGTATTACGAAGACGAGCTGTCGCGCTTTTATCATAAAAAATTTGAGTTTTTGTTCGATTATAACCTCGAATTGGTAGAATGGCTGAATAAAAAACTCAAACTGCCCCTTGTAATGAATACAACCTCCGAATATAGTGATACTGTGCCTCCTGAGCTCGATTTTAGGGGGATGATGAGCCCTAAAAAGGAAGAAGATATTGTAAATAACAAGCCATATTATCAGGTTTTTGAAGACAGGCATCAATTTTTACCCAACTTAAGCATCGTTGATTTGTTATTCAATCAAGGCCCGCAGGCCCGGTTATATTTATAATTATGGGTAAAAACAAACCACGTAACAGGCATAAGCACTACAAAGTGCCGGCACCGGGCACCAGTCCGGGCTTATATGCCATTGATGAAGAAGCTTTAAAACCGGTAATTGTGCTGCATACTTATAACGAGAAAAGTTATAAGAAAGTAGAACTGGATAATATCAACGACATTGGTAAACTGATTGAAAGCAAGGATTTTAATTACTGGTTTGATATTAAAGGTTTGGGTGATCCGAGTATGTTCGAAACTTTATATTCGAAATACGACATCAGCCGCCTGGTTTTAGAAGATATTACCAGTTCATACCAGCGCCCGAAATTAGATGAATACGACAACGATAAGTATATTTTTTCGGTTAGCCGGCACCTGTATTTAAATGATGAGGGTGTTTTAAATAACGATCAGATCTCATTTATCCTTTCTGAACGGACTTTAATTACTTTTCAGGAGACTTATGCAGATTGTTTTGAGCCTGTACGCAAACGTTTGGAAGTAGGTAAGGGAAACATCAGGATAGGTGGGAGCAGTTACCTCATGTATGCCATTATGGATGTGATTGTAGATAACTATTTTGCGCTTTTAAACTTTTGGGGCGAAGAACTGGATGCGATTGAAGACCGCCTGTTTGATAATCCGGACCGGCGGATTATGTACGATACCCAGGGTATTAAACGCTCGCTGATTACCATCAGAAAGATAGCCTGGCCGGAGCGCGATAAACTGAACGATATTATCAGAACAGACAGCCCATTAATTTCTGATCTGACCAAAACCTATATGAAAGATGCTTACGACCATTGCATCCAGATTATTGATTTTATCGAATCGTTAAAGGAGATTGCTTCTGCCAATATTGATATGAACCTGTCAATCATCAGTAACCGGATGAATGAGATTATGAAGGTGTTGACAATCATTTCATCTATTTTTATCCCGCTAACTTTTATTGCGGGTATTTACGGCATGAACTTTAGTCGGGAAGATCCGGCTACAGGTAAGATATTGCCCGATAATATGCCCGAACTATACAGTCCGCACGGTTATACATGGACGTGGATTGTGATGCTGGTAATTGCCTTGCTGCAAGTGATTTATTTTTGGCGCAAGGGTTGGTTTAAATAATTTTTATTTTTAAAATGTACCAATTTTTGGTAACTTTAATCATATTTTAATATAAAAACTATGGGACGAAATACATCAATGGCTTTAGGAGATCATTTTGAAAATTTTGTTGATGAAAGAATTTCTGAAGGAAGATTTAAGAATGCAAGTGAAGTTATTCGCGCAGGGTTAAGATTATTGGAAGAAGAAGAAAATAAGATTAAAATTTTGAGAGAAGCACTTCAGGTTGGAATTGATAGTGGTGTGGTAAAAGATTTTGATCCGAAAAAACATCTTGAAATGTTAAAAGCCAAAAAGAGAAAAAATGGCTAAGTTCTCACTTAGTCATAAAGCACTTGAAGATTTAAGTGAAATTTGGAATTATACTTATGATGTTTGGTCTGAAAAACAAGCAGACAAATATTATAAACTGCTAATGGGATTCTGCGATCAGATTGTTGAAAGACCAGAGATTGGAAGGAATTATAAGGAAACAAATCAGGATATATTTGGAATCAAAGTTGGTGAACATATCATTTTCTATCGAATAATGGAAAACAGAGAAATTGAAATAGCCAGGATTTTACATGCTAAGATGGATTTAGAAGGTAAAATGTCAGAATTTTAATTATGCTGAATGATTGACTTAATAGTCGATTTTTGCAATATACATTTTTAATAATTGTAGCTTTAGGGCGTTTTAGGTTAGGCAACAAATGCAGTCATTCGAAATAGATAAAAGCGACGTACTGAAGGTTAAAAATGCAATTTTAGCCGGTGACGAGGTTTTGATGGAGGTTTTGGCAGAATACCATGCCTCAGAAATTGCGATTTTATTTGAGCGGTTAGATAAATCAGAACAGCAGCATATCATTAATTTGCTGCCAGCTGAAACAGCTTCCGAAATTATTTCGGAGATGGACGAAGAGTCACATCCCGAGGATTTGCTTTTTCAACTGCATCCGGATAAGCGTACCGAAATTGTTGAAGAGCTGGATTACGATGATGCGACCGACATTATTTCGCAGCTCGAAGATCACGAACAGAAAGAAATTCTCGAAGATCTGGAAGATGACCACGCTTCCGAAATCAGGAACCTGTTAACCTACGACGAGAAAACAGCGGGTGGATTGATGAACACGGAGCTGATCTGTGTAAACATTAACCTCACCAAGAAAGATGCCATCGATGAAATTATCCGCCAGAGCGAAGAAATGGAAGAGTTTTATACCATTTACGTGGTGGATGATGAAGCGATTTTTAAAGGCATTGTATCGCTCAAAGATATTATCAAGGCTAAGCACAATGCCCAAATAACCGAACTGGTAAAGGTTGATGCCGTTTATGTGCACCCCGACACCGATCAGGAAGAAGTAGCCAATTTAATTTCGCAATATAACTTAACGAGTATTCCAGTAATCGACGATCACCAGAAACTATTGGGAAGGGTAACTTTCGATGATGTAATCGATGTAATGGAGGCCGAGAGTACCGAAGATATCCTTAAAATTTCGGGGGTATCGGAAGATGAGGAACTAAGTGGTAACTGGGTTGAGGCGGTAAAATCGCGTTTGCCCTGGCTCATTATTAATTTAGGTACGGCATTTTTAGCTTCTTCGGTAGTGCGCTATTTCGATCCTACCATAAAGTTAATCCCATCATTAGCGGCTTACATGACCATTATTGCCGGAATGGGCGGAAATGCCGCTACACAAGCACTTGCGGTAACCGTAAGGCGTATTTCGCTTTACGATTTGACCGATAAGCAGGCTTACCGCACCGTATTAAAAGAGTTTACCGTAGGTTTAATTAACGGTGCATCGAACGGTTTAATCGTATTTATTTTTGCTTTCTTTTTTGATGGAAATCCGATGCTGGGTTTGGTTATCTTCCTGGCAATGACCGGGAACCTGATTATTGCAGGCATAACCGGGGCGGGTATCCCGTTAATTTTAAAAAGGGTAGGTATCGATCCTGCCATTGCATCATCTATAATTATTACTACTTTTACCGATGTTTTTGGCTTCCTGTTAATTTTAGGTTTAGCCAGCAAACTTTTACTATAGCTTAAACAAATCCTGATCCGAATGCAAATGACAAGACACGATTGGACAAAAGAAGAAATATACGAAATATACAATAGACCATTTTTAGATCTGGTTTACGAAGCAGCAAGCATACACCGCGCAAATAAAGATTACAATGAGGTTCAGGTAAGCTCATTGATTTCGATTAAAACCGGTGGCTGTAAAGAAGATTGTTCTTATTGCCCGCAGGCCGCCCGTTACCATACCGATGTAGAAGTACAACCTATGATGCAGGTTAGCCAGGTGGTGAGTGCTGCTGTTAAAGCAAAAGAGGGTGGTGCATCACGTTTGTGCATGGGTGCTGCATGGCGCGAAGTGCGCGATAACCGCGATTTTGATCGTGTTATTGAAATGGTTAAAGCTGTTAACGATATGGATATGGAAGTTTGTTGTACCCTGGGTATGCTTACCGAAGATCAGGCACAGCGTTTAGCCGATGCTGGTTTATATGCTTACAACCACAATCTGGATACCTCTGAAGATGATTACAAACGCATTATCTCTACCAGGACTTACGACGACCGTTTAAATACCATTAATAATGTACGTAAAGCTAAATTAACCGTATGTAGTGGTGGTATTATTGGTTTAGGCGAAACCGTTGAAGATCGCGTTTCGATGCTGCAAACCTTATCTAACATGGAAACTCATCCGGAATCGGTTCCGGTTAATGCTTTGGTGCCGGTAAAAGGAACACCTTTAGAAAACCAGCCACGTGTACCTATTTGGGATATGGTAAGGATGATTGCTACAGCGCGTATCGTGATGCCTAATTCAGTAGTACGTTTATCGGCTGGAAGAAATGAAATGAGTACTTTAGAGCAGGCTTTCTGTTTCATGGCGGGTGCAAGCTCTATCTTCGCCGGCGATAAATTGTTAACTACGCCTAACCCGGCTTTTGTTGATGATATGGCTATGTTTGAGTTATTAGGGCTAAAAACCCGCGATGCTTTCAAAAATGGTCGTCCGGCTAATACTTTGGTTAAAGAAGAAGCAGTTTAGTTTATTTTCGTAATGTGAGATGTTACCATCTTACATGATTTAAATATTCATCAATAGGTTGTCAGCATTTGACACACAAAAAGGTCCCGATTAGATGGTAATCAGGACCTTTTTTGTGAAAAAAACATCTAAATGTTCCTTTTAAGGGATCGTCATTGCCAGCTTGACTGGCAATCTTAAAACTAATGCATTACGATTAGCTTCGCTGAGCACTTCGTGGTTCGAATGACGATCTTTCTAAGACGATGTTGTTATACTGACCTATATGGACAACCTACACTGCAGTTACCCTAACTTCTATATTCCCGCTAGTAGCCTTAGAATACGGACATGTTTTGTGCGCTTTTTCTGCCAGTAACTGCGCTTCTTCGTGCGATATTCCTGGAATATGTACATCCAGATCGGCCAAAAGTGCAAATGCGTTTCCATCTTTAGTAAACGAAACGAGCACTTTCACATTGGCTTCACTCACATCTACGCCTTCGCGTTCGGCAATTGAACCTAAGGCTCCTAAATAACACGGACCCCATGCTGCGGCGAATAATTCTTCGGGGTTGGTTGCTCCACCTTGCCCACCTAACTCTTTTGGTCTTCTTAAATCAAAGTCTAATATTCCATCGGCCGATTTAATGTGACCGTCTCTTCCTCCTGTAGCTGTTACTTCAGCTGTATACAATTTTTCCATCATTTTCTCTTAGTTGATTTAGAGATAACAATGCCTTTGCAGTCTTTGTTTTTATATGCTGTCTATGTAGTTAGTACTTATTTTTTGGTAAAAAATAATCTTCACCAAATATTTTTTGCTGATTCATGTAAAAAAATAAGTCATTGATATAAAATTTTGCTTCTAAAGTTTGCCGTTAGGCGGGTGCTCAAGGCGATTTATACTCCTTTTTTGGTATGTAAATATCTTGTTTTCAGTGTTTTGTTTTGTTCTGGATTATTTCTTATGGAAGGACACCTGCAAGGGTAAATTTTAATCATTTCTGGTTTCGTGTAAAAAACAATGACTTTATACTGACATGAGGTTTATGATTATACTAAAACAATATTTTTATAGAGTAACTATTAAAAATCGTCCCAAGTTTGATTTATAGGTTGTTTTTGGTGTTGTTCATAGCTAGTTTTGTTATAACAACCGAATCTTATGCGCAATCCTGTCCGGAAAATATCGGTTTTGAAAATGGCAATTTTCAGAACTGGAAGCTATTTACCGGTGTGTTGAGCATGGAGAATAACCAAACTTCTTTTACCTTAAACGAAGTGGCCAAACCTGCAACCGGGAGGCATACGATTATCAGTAAAAAAAATCTGGTCGATGCTTATGGTGGCTTTAGCCTGATTCCTCCTTCAGGTGGTAATTTTGTAGCTAAAATCGGCGATAACGGTACCGGAAGCCAGGTGGATGGTATTTCTTACCTGATGACAGTACCAGCAGACCGGCCAGACTTTACGTTAACTTATCAGTACGCCGTAGTATTAGAAGATCCGGATCATGAACCTTACGAGCAACCACGCTTTATTGCACGCGTAAAAGACGTAGAAAAAGACGAATATATCCCTTGTGCATCTTTCGAGTATGTAGCTACTTCATCGTTACCGGGCTTCAAAAAAGCAGAGGGATACGAAAGTGTAATTTACAAAGACTGGTCGCCGGTTACCATTAACTTGTCTGGTTACCAGGGTAAGCAAATACTAATAGAATTTATCAGTACTGATTGTGCCAGGGGAGGTCATTTTGGTTATGCTTATGTAGATATTAACAATGTTTGCGGTGGCCCGATAGCAGGCAGTACCTACTGCAGAAGTGCTGATGCCTTAAATATATCGGGACCGAGCGGCTTTCAGGATTATAACTGGTACAATGCCGACCGATCTGTTAAATATGGCACCGGACAATCCATTAACATTAAACCAAAGCCAGCCGATGGATCGAAGATTGTTTTAGATCTGGTTCCATATGCAGGTTTCGGTTGTCCAAGTACCATCAGTACTATAATAAAAGGTGTTGATTACGATTTGAAGGTTTTAAACAAGAATGTGGTTTGCCAGAACAGTGAAATCGATCTGCTTAGCGACAAGTATATTTTAAACAAATCAGCTGATTTTACCTATTTGGTTTACGAAGATAAAGACCTGACCAAACAAATTGGGTCTTTGGTTATAATAACAGGCAACAAGACCTTTTACATTAAGGCAACGAATAATAAAGGTTGTGAAAGCATAGTGCCAATCGACATTGCAGTATATGAAGTAGCCAATATTACGGTAAACAATCCGGCTGCGGTTTGTTATTCGGAAAGTGTCGATATTACGAAGAACGAATTGGTTGTGGGCGAAATGGTGGGTATTACCAAAACCTATTATACTGATGAAGCTGCAACACAGGTATTAGCCGATCCGCAACATATTAAGGTTTCGGGCAGGTATTTTATTCAATTTTCAAATCAGTTTGGATGTAGTAAAATTGTTCCGGTAGAGGTTACCATTCAGGAGAAACCCATACTTAAAATTACCAATCCAAAAGCGGTATGCCAGGGCAGCCAGGTAGATCTTACAGCCATAAATAATTTTGAGGGCAGTGATGCTACATTCAACTATAGCTTTTATGAAGATGAGGCTTTAACCAAAATTTTAAGTAATCCCTCGAAAATTGATAAATCAGGCAGTTACCATGTAAAAGCGGTTAGTGCAGCAGGTTGTATTGTTAGCGGCCAAATAACGGTAACCATAAGTAATCCTCCGGTATTTACCGTTAACCAGCCTGCTAGGGCCTGCTATCCCGATAAAGTAGATTTAACCAATCCGGCATTGTATACCGAAGTTAATGGCCATTTTACTTATACCTTTTTTAGCGATGAAACGCTGAACAGTCCGCTTACATCGCCCAAAGCAATTGCCAAACCAGGCACATACTATGTAAAAGCCACCAACGAAAGTGGTTGCTTTAGTAGTGCCAAAATTGTGGTAAACTATAACGAAGCACCAAAACTTGTTTTAAACGCACCAAGAGCCGTTTTTGATAATGAATTTATAGACTTAACGGTACCTGAAATTACCCGCGGAAGCAGCCCGTTTGTAAAAGTTACTTATTTTGAAGATCAGTACCTGAAACATCCCATGCAAAACCCTGTCAGGGTAAACAGGGCAGGAGTTTATTATGTGGCCATACAAAGTGCAAATGGCTGTATCAGCAGCAGGCCGGTTACCGTAACTGTTTTGCCACAGCCTAAAATTATCGTACCAACTGCTTTTACACCTCAAAAAGAAACCAATAACCGTTTGTATCCTTTCCTGGTAAATGTTAAGCAGCTAACCAGTTTCAGGGTTTACAACAAATGGGGCATTTTGGTTTACGAGAGTGCGGTTTTAGCCAATGGCGGCTGGGACGGACAGTTTAAAAGTAAAATGCAACCTTTAGAAACGTTTTCGTGGTTTGCAGAAGGTATTGATCTCTTCGGTGGAAAAATTCAATCAACAGGAAAAACGATTCTGATATTATGATGTACAAAGCCCTGATAACTTTTCTTTTGTGTTTGGCTACTGTATGTTGTTCGGCACAAGACCCTAAATTTTCGCAGTATTTTGCCGCGCCGCTGTCATTAAATCCGGCTTTTACAGGCTTTTTCGATGGCGATTACCGGATTGCGGTTAATACCCGGCAGCAATGGGGCAATCTCGGTGATCCTTATAATACTTACAGCGTTTCGGGTGATATAAAACTGCTTGAAGATGAGAATTTTACCAATAATTATTTCAGTATTGGTTTAAGTGGCTTGTTTGATGAGTCGTTAAACAAAGCTTTAAAATCACAATATCTCAGTGCCAGTGTTTCCTATTACCAGTATTTTGATGAGGAACACCGATTCAAATTCGGACTGGCACCACAAGTTGCCTATGTGTCTAAATACCTCGATTATAACAAACTTACCTTTGCTTCGCAATATGATGGAGGCGGTTTCGATAGTTCTATGCCCAATTTTCTCGATTTAAAAAACGATAAAACAGCTTATTTCGATGTGAACATCGGGCTTAACTTTTCGGCAAATTTCGATAGGTTGAGCATCGCAGGCGGTTATGCGCAATATCATTTAACAAAGCCAAAAGATGCCCTGCTTAACAGCAGTCGCGAGTTTGTTGCTGCCCGCCGTACCGTTAATCTGGGTATGGTTTATTTGCTTAACGATTATGCAGATTTAAACGTTACCGGGCTTTACAATGTGCAGAATAAAAATAAAGATGCCATTTTGGGTACGGTACTGGGTTTAAAACCTGGCGAAGAAACCAAAGTAAAACTCAACTTAGGGCTTTGGTATAAATTTAACGAAGCTTCATTTTTTCCTTATGTAGGAGCGGCTGTTGGCAATATTAGTGCTGGTATAAACTATACGGTATATGGCAGTAAATTATTAAATGCCACACCACGCACGTACGAATTATCTTTTATATACAGGCATAATAACTTTAAGGGGTTTAAAGTGCCTTGCCCCAGATTTTAATGTATGAAAACCTTAATATGCTTACTGTTTGGTCTCGTACTGGCCAACACCGCTTATAGCCAGAAAAAGAATATCGATTACCAGTATTTCCGTGAGGGTAAAACCTATTATGCCTTTAGTCTTTTTAGTGATGCTGCGAAAGCACCAGGCAATTTGATGCTTGATTTTACCGCCAAAGCTAAGTTCAGTAAGATTGAAAAAATATTGCTTAAAGCAGGAGGGGTTGAGGTAAAACTGAAATTCGGTGTTAGAACTGATGTAATCCAATCAGACAATGCTGAGCAAAAATCTTATCCTGTAGTTTTTAGTGCCAAAGATATTACTGAAAGAGAATTGGGTTGCGATGGACAGATTACTTTTAAATTGGATAACGGAGAAACTTATACGCTACCTTTTAATGCCTGCCTGATTAAATAAGGCTTACAGCTTTATTTTAACCGATAGCTTATAAATATCGTAAGCTACTTTCTGGATCAGATCAAATTGCTCAGGCACCAGGTCTTCACCTTTTTTAGCGCTTAAGCCATTCTCATTGAGTCTGATTAAAGGTACATTGTCGATAGTGCTTGTACCTTGTAAAAGATTTTCAATCGCTGTATCTAACAAGTAATTGGTATTGTTGGCTATAGGTTTTAAGTGATCAAAGCTTTCAAAAATAAACTCATGCTCTTTGTTGTAGAGCGAAAGCGTAGCCACATACGAAGATAACAGGTGGCTTAAAGCCGTAAACTGGTGTACTTCTTTAATAAACAGCTGTTTGCTTTTGGGCTCAGAAAACATTCTCTGAAACAGCGAAGCCAGGTTGGCAGTGCTCACATACACTTCTTTACGTGCCAGTTTATATTCAGTACGATCGTAGTGCTTTTCAAAATACAATTTAATTACCTGATCGTAATACGTCTTGTTTGCTTTTAAAATATCGACCATGGCCTCCTTCAGGTTTTCGTACTCCCAGGTAGGGAAAAGCGAATAACTGGCCAGCAGGGCAATACCTGAGCCTATAAAGGTATCGTAAATCCTTTCTCTAGCCAGGGCAATAGATCCCATCCCTAAAAAATCGAATAGAATGAGGATATAGGGCGTCATGAAAAGTACGCTGACCACATAATTTTTACGCTGAAAACTGTAGCAGCCAATCATGCAAATCAAAAGGATTACAAATAAGGTATTGCGGTCGTGGATATAGGTAAGCACGCCCATTCCCACAAATGCACCCACAGTAGTACCAATTAAACGCTGGTAATTGCGTTCTTTGGTTAAACTAAAGCCTGGTTTGGAAATCACCAGGATGGTGAGTAAAATCCAGTAACTGTGCGAAAAATCTAAGGCCAGCGATACCACAAATCCCAGCAGCATTACCACAGTAACACGCAGCGAATGCCTGAAAGTAGAAGAGCTATAAGTTAAATTCTCTGTAAACAGTTTAAAATCGAACTTCTGGCGGGTAATAAATTTTTCGGTATCTACCTCTGCCTGACGAATATCTTTACTATTCCTGACTTTAAAATAACTGAAAATGGTTTTAACACGCGAAAGGATATTCTCGATATTTACCTCAATATTTTTCAGCGCTATAATACCCAGGGTGTTGTACTCCTGGTTTTGGTTGTTCTTTTCGAGGTGGTTGATTTTGATTTTTAAACGCTCTATTTCAATGAGCAGACGCTTGGAAACAACCGGTGTACCACCACTTTTCAATGCAAAGGCAATATCATCTAAAGCATAAGAAATGCGTTTTATGGCCATTTCATAATCAGACAGGATCCCGGCCTTATCAAACTGATCGTGCAATTGCTGATAGTTGTAATAGGTTGACATTACCTGCTCAAAAAGATCGACCATATCTACAAAAACCAGCAACAAAAAGCGACCTTCCGGTGTCGAATCGCGCACAATTTCGCGCGTTCTGAAAAGCAACTCCCTAACAGCATCCTGTTTTTCGTGTACTGATACCTGAAGTTGTAACAGGTCGGCATACGTTTTTTCGTAATTATTGTTCTGGTGATAGAATTTGGCTTTTTCCCTTAAAAATTCGGCGACTTCTAAAATCGAATCACTTAACGATTGCTGCACGAGGCGGAAAGGGCGCAGGCGATATACAAAATAACTTAAGCCCGTATACCACAAGCTACCAGCCAAAACCAGTGCCGAGTGGAGTAATACTTCCTGCCATGGCCTGATATCATCAATACTGAGTACCATGATCAATAAAACTGCCGTGCCCACAGAAGCAGCACGCAGGCCGTAGATGTAAAACATCGAAAATATAAAACTCGATACAGCCAGTAAAAAGCCAATAAAATAATGGTTTTTGTTGGTTAGCCCGGTAATAATTGAAAAGGTAAAAATAAGTGCTGTGGTAATCAGCATAGCATTTCTCCGGTGCACCATTGGCCCCGGACTATCAACCACGCTTACACATAAAGCACCCAGTGATAAAGTCATGCCATATTTAAGCATGCCAAACTGTGCAAATATTAAGGAGGGGAGCAGTACGCCAATGGTAATGCGCAGGCCGTCGGCAAAATACGTACTCAGCAAAAAGTCTTGTATGTTTCGGATGGGTTGCCTGATCTGCATACTACAAAAATAACATAATAGCCATTCTTTTTGTTGAGATTAAAATTAAGTTTTTTGGTTTTTTAATCATTTTAAGCAGAAAAAATACAAGTTTTTGATATTCAGTTGGATAGCTTTTGTGTATAACCGAAAATGAGGCAGATGTTAATAAACTAAAAATAAATGCTTTTACGGCTTGAAATATGGGTTTTTCATCTTTTTAAATTGTTGGTAACCAATATATTTAGGTTGAAAACTTTGTGTATAAAAACCATCGTTTTTTCTTGACAGATAATGGATTAACACCTAAATTAGATTATATCAATACGAAGTACTTTGAATTCTGATAAAACAATCCAAAAGAAATAAAGAACCGAGAGGTGACAGATTTCGGATAGTTTACAAGGTAACGGTTAGTTTCAGAAAGGGTTAAACCGAGTAAGAATATACATTGCCATCGAGAGATTGGTGAATGAGAAAACCGCACAGACCTAACAGAGATTATTGAAAGCTAAGAAGTTTACGGACAGAAGAGCTGGAAATAAATTTTCACGAATCGTAAAAGTTGCAAAACCTAACGATAACGGAAAAATCAAGGTAACAAGTATTAGATGCTTTAAAAATAGCTATGGCTGCTTTTAAAGTTAGAAAACGGGGAACTTAATCGAAAGAAGAAAGTCCCCGTTTTTGTTTTTTATGCCCTTTGTAAGGGCAGGTTTTGAAACCTTACACCTTACTTTTGGGTAAATTGATACACTTTGCCGGCCTGGGTATTAAAACTATATTTAAAATCATTACCCGATTTTTCTTCAGTCATCCCTTTTGCATTAAGCTGATTTGGACTTCTTACGATACATTTCTCGCCTGATAATGATTTAATCGCTAAAGCCACAACTTTACCATCTTTCCATTGCAGGTTGGTGATTTCGAAATTACCACGGCCCTTTAAACCTTTAATTTCGCCGCTTTTCCATTGATCTGGTAAAGCAGGTAAGAACTGTAATTCGCCTGCCTGGCTTTGCAGCAACATTTCCGATATACCGGCCGTATAACCAAAGTTTCCATCAATCTGGAAAGGCGGATGTGCACAAAACAAATTCGCGTAAATACCACCACCCTTATTGTAATCGGTACCCGAACCGCCTACGGGTGTAATAAAGTTCTGCAAAATCTTATAGGCATGATTTCCATCCTGTAAGCGTGCCCAAAAGTTCATCTTCCAGGCCATTGACCATCCGGTCGATTCATCGCCACGGGCAGTTAAGCTCACTTTAGCAGCCTGAGCCAGCTCTGGTGTTTTAATGGTACTGATTTCTCTACCCGGATGCAAACCAAAAAGATGCGAAATGTGTCTGTGCTGATCTTTGGGGTCATCGCGGTCGGTTTCCCACTCTTGCAATTGTCCCCATTTACCAATTTTTGGTTTTAATAAATGCGCTTTTAAATCGGCAATGTGTTTTTTATAATCTGCATCAATACCTAAAATATCAGCCGATTCGATGTAATTGGTAAATAAATCGTAAATGATCTGGTGATCGTGTGTTACCCCGTCTTCGGTAGGACCATGCTCCGGCGACCAACCCATAGGGGCAACCAAAGTACCATCCGGGCGTCTTTTAAGGTGATCATCCCAGAATTCGGCAATTTCTTTGATAATGGGGTAGGCAAAGTTTTTCAGGTAAGTTTTATCCTGTGTAAAGGCATAATGTTCCCATAAAGCCTGCGCATACCAGGCGCTTCCAGGGGTATTCCACAAGAAGCTCATGCCACCAAAAATATTGTTCTCGGTTTTTACCGTCCAGCCACGGGTATTGGGATATTGCTTGCGCGTATGCATGGCACTTACCTCGCGCATGCTGTTAATGTAATCGAGATAAGGAATCTGACACTCTGAAAGGTTGGTTGGTTCTGCCAGCCAGTAATTCATCTGAATGTTGATGTTCGAGTGGTAATCGCTTCCCCATGGTGGGGTATTGCTCTCGTTCCACAAACCCTGCAGATTGGCTGGTAAACCGCCTGCCCTTGAAGAACTGATTAACAAATACCTGCCGTATTGAAAAATTAAAGCTTCGAGCGCCGGATCTGCAACTTTTTTATAATTGATCAGTCTTTGATAGGTTGGCAGCTTTTGGTTAGCTACATTACTGGTACCAAGGTTAATAGAAAGGCGGCTGTATAAGCGGCTGTAATCTTCGGTATGTGCTTTTAAAAGGTTATCGTAACTTTTGGCTTTAACCGCATTTAAAACGCGTTCGATTTTAGGAGCCGGTTCTTCGCCTTTCCAGTTTTGTTCGCGCTTGTTGAGGTAATTGGTAGCGGCAGTAAAAAGGATGGTAAAGCCGTCAGCAGCTGTTATTTTTAATTTTTCGTTGTCGCCATCTTTTACCGTTTCGAGCTTTCCATTTTCTATTTTAACCAACGCAGTAGCCTGATAAGTCATGCCATTGGGCAGTTTACCTGTAAACTGAATGGTATTTCCGTTGGCTGTTATTGTACCCTGATGCGCATTTTTTAAGCTTATAACAGCTGAATATGCCTTTTTCTGATTAGCCGTAAAACGCAATGCCATTACTTTATCCGGAAAACTGCAAAAATACTCGCGTTTAAATTGTGTACCATTTTGTGTATAGTTAATGGTATGAACTGCCCTGGTGATATCGAGTTTGCGGGTATAGTTCTCAAATTGTCCCGCTTTGCCTTCAAAATCAATAAACAGATCGCCAAAGGCCTGGTACATGCCCCGGTCGTTTTCATCGCCTGTCCACAAAGTATTATCGTTAAATTGAATGTGTTCCTGTTCAACACCGCCAAAAATCATCCCGCCAATGCGGCCATTGCCAATGGGATAGGCTTCTGTCATCCATTTTTTTGCCGGTTTATTGTCCCACATGGTGAAAGCCGGATTTTCTTTGTTTTGGGCCAAAAGCCGGTCGCTGAAACAAAAGAGGAGTAAGCACGATAGGAAAGTGCAAACAAGGTTTTGCCTGTAATTTAAAAGCATGGTGGTTATTTGATTAGTGTGTAAACCAAAGATATATAAAATAGCATAGGAGGCATGAAAAGCCAGCCGATAAAGCATCCCGATATTTGGCATATTATTCAGCTATTTAAGCATAAGGAGTTACCGTGTTACTTAAATTTAATTGGTAACTATTGTGATATTTTGTTGACAGACCTTATAGATTTTCTATATTTGGTACAACACACTAAAACGTTTTATGTAAAATGAAATCCCTAACCAAATCTTTTAACATTTTCTTATTGTTGGGTATGCTGGGCATGAACCAAACCCAGGCCCAAACCAAACCAAAATTTACCCAATACGTAAATACCTTTATTGGTACAGCACCTTTAACCGATCCTAAAATACTGGGTTACGAATTACCACAAGGCTGGCGATCGTGGGCAGGTTTAACTTTTCCAGGCAGTTCGTTACCCAATGCCATGGTGCAATTGAGCCCCATCACTGAATTTGGTTCGGGCGCAGGTTACGAATATGAAGACGATACCATTTACGGTTTTGCACACACCAATAAAGGCCACTGGAACTTGTGCAACCTGCCCATTTTACCTTTATCTAAACCAAGTGGTAAATTTGGATCAAAGTTTTCGCACAAAAAAGAAAGCGCTGCGCCAGGTTTTTATCAGGTTTATCTGGATGATTACCAGGTGAATGTTAGGCTTACCTCGACTTTAAGATGTGGCTTTCACGAATACACTTACAAGGACAATAGCGACAGACAGATCCTTTTTAGCATGGGTAAAGCCAATAGTGGCGTAAACACCTGGAATATTGCACAGGATGGCCCATCGGCTATACAGGGCTTTCAGGGAGGTGAGAATGTTTATTTCTACGCAATATTAAATGGCAAGATTGATAAACTGGATATTACCGATGAAGGCAAACGTTCTGGTTATGCGATTGTACACCTGGCTGATGGAGGTAAAGAGCCCATAACATTAAAAATAGGTTTATCTTTTGTGAGTATAGCCAATGCTAAACAAAACCTGGAGCAGGAAATTGGCCAGAAAACCTTTGCGCAAATCCGTAACGAAGCTACCAGTACCTGGGAGAACTTGTTATCGAACATCGAAGTAAAAGGAGGTACCAGCAAGCAAAAACAAATGTTATACTCCAGCTTGTACCGTTCGTTTTTATGGCCGGCTTTGCGCAGCGATGTAAATGGCGAATACAAAGATGCCAAACGTCAGATTGTAAAAAGCAATTTCAGGTATTATACTGAGCCTTCATTGTGGGATACTTACCGCAACAAGGACGTATTGTTAGGATTAATTACGCCTAAAGTAACTTTAGATGTAATTAAATCGATGAAAGATGTGGGCGAGAAAACAGGTTTTATCCCTACCTTTTTTCATGGCGACCACGGAGCTTCATCTATAGCAGGAGCCTATTTAAGGGGTATTGATGATTTTGATATCCAGGCTACCTATAAAATTTTATTACGGAATGCCAATGTTGCGGGTGGTGCCAGGCCATTTATTAAAGAATATATTGAAAAGGGCTATATTTCTGATCCGGATGTGAAGAACCCGCATGTAGAAACCAAAGCCAAAGCAGGCGTTTCTAAAACACTTGAGTATGCTTACGATGATTATTCGCTGGCGCAAATTGCACAAAAACTGGGCGATACGGCCAATTACCGCATTTTAATGGCGCGATCGAAAAACTATAAAAACATGTTCGATCCATCTACCCGTTTTATGCGCGGCAGGTTAGAAAATGGCGACTGGATTACGCCGTTTAATCCACAATACCCTTACTACGAGTACATGTACCGCGAAGCCAATGCCTGGCAGGTTTCTTTTTATGCACCGCATGATATGCCGGGATTAATTTCATTATATGGTGGAGCTGCCGGTTTTGAATCGAAATTAGATTCGTTGTTTACTCTGCCGTGGAACCCAAAATATATTGCGCGTAACGTAGAAACCATGATTGGCCAGTATTGTCAGGGGAACCAACCCGATCATGAGGCACCATTTGCCTATACTTTTATTGGTAAACCCGAAAAATCGCAAAAGATAATCGACAAAATTTTAAATGAATTGTATGGCATAGGCAATGATGGATTAGCCTTATCGGGCATGGATGATGCAGGCGAGATGTCGGCCTGGTACGTGTTCACTGCTTTAGGTATCTATCCGTTTTCGGCTACCGATCCTAAATATATTGTAACCGCACCTTTGTTTGAAGAAGTGAAATGGAAAACCAGTAGCGGGAAAACCTTAACCATTAGTAAACCCGGAAAGGGAAGAGGTATTAGCCAGATTAAGGTTGATGGTAAAACGAATGAAGGATATTTTATTTCGCACGATTTATTTAAAAACGGCGGTAAAGTAGTGATTGAAACCAAATAGATTATTTTTAAGAGCCACAGATTAACAGATTAGTTTGCCCATTTCAATCTGATAATCTGTGGCAAAAAGAAGAGGGGTAAATCTCCTAAAAATTACTTCCTTAATTTAAGAGCCGCAGATCAACAGATTAGTTTACTCTTTTTAATCTTTAAATCTGTGGCCAATATTGTAACAAACCCTTCTTTTAAACTGTTAAAATATAGCTGCAAGCCTGTAAAATAGAAGCTTTTGCAATTTTATACGTACTTTTGTGTACCAAACAGGTTAAAAATTTAATGAACAAAAGCACGGAGGTTGGCCCAGAAACTATTTCCTTATTAAAATCTGGAAACAGGCCGGCTTTTGACGAAATTTATCAGCACTACAGTAGCAATCTTTACCTGCGGATTTTAAAAATGGTAAAAGTGCAGGAAGTAGCTGATGAACTTTTGCAAGATGTATTTTTAAAAGTTTGGCTAAAACGCGACCTCATTGACGAGAACCAGCCCTTTAAAGCCTGGATTTACAAAATTGCCCAAAACTGCATTTACGATCATTACCGTTTGATGGCCAAAGATGCCAAAATGCGGCAATATCTGATTGATCATTATTCGGAGTTGTACAACGAAACTGAAGAATATTTGCTTAATAAAGAGCGGCGGGCAGTGCTAAATCTGGCTTTGGACCAGTTACCGGAAAAAAGAAAACAGATTTTTATGCTTTGCCGCATAGAGGGGAAGAGTTACGAAGAAGCCGCATCCATTTTAAACATCAGTCCCTCAACGGTAAGCAACCAACTGGTAAAAGCTACCAAAAGTATGAGGGATTACGTGTTTTTCCATTCGAAGGAGTTCATGATTTTCGCAATTGCACTGCATTTAAATAAATAATTTATTTTTTTATTTCTGGAGTAGTGTGTTTCTGCTTTTGCTGCGTATACCTAACAAAGCAAGATGAAAATAACTCCGCAAATAGAAGCCCTTTACTTACGTTTTTTAAGCAACGAAATAACCGAAGCTGAACTTAACCGGCTGCTCGATTATTTTAATGTGGCCGAAAGTGCCGATTTGCACACCCTTATTGAAGCAGAGTTACTGGATGTCGATGATGAGTACCACGGGAACGAAAACCTCGACAGGCATTTAAACAATATACATCATATTATTTCGGCTAGTATTGATGCTGCTGACGAAAAACCAAGAACAGTAAGGCTGCAGCCAGCATTTAAATCGCTGCTTAAAATCGCTGCAAGCATTTTAGTGGTGCTATCAATCGGTTACCTGGGCTATACTTATTTATTTAAACAAGCTGATATTTTGCCTGGGAGAAGTTTGGCAACCCTTAAATTGAGCAACGGACATGAAATTAACCTCGATACTTTAGCCAACCAGGCCATTGCAACGGTTAATGGCGTGCAAATTACCAAGCTTGCAGGCGATCGTATTGTATATACGCATGTAAACGCCGTTTCGGATACCAACAGTTATTTGCAAACCATTACAACCCCATTGGGCGGGAAATATAAAGTTACGCTTACCGATGGTACACAAGTAGTTCTAAACTCGGGTTCTACCTTAACTTTTCCGATTGGGTTTAATCAGGCCCAAAGAAGGGTTACTTTAAGCGGAGAGGCTTATTTTGAAGTAAGCAAAGATGCTGAACATCCTTTTGTGGTTTCATCCGGAAGGGAAAGAATTACGGTATTGGGAACGAAATTTAACATTTCGGCTTACCCTGACGATGATTTTATCAGCACCGCTTTATTAGAAGGCAAGGTAAACTGTCTGGATGTTAACACCAATAGTAACCTGATTTTACATCCGGGTGAAGCAGCTTTAATCCAAAACAACCAGTTAAGCAAATCAACAGTTGATGTTTCGGATATGGCCGCCTGGCAGCAGGGATTTTTCGCTTTCGAAAATGAAGAACTTGCTGTGGTTATGAAACGCCTGAGCCGCTGGTACCAGCTGGATGTAGATTACACATCAATCCCCGAAAAACGCATTTATGCCCGTATAAATATGCAGGAAAACCTGACTACTGTACTCGATATGTTATCGATTACCAGTGGCCTTAAATTTAAAATAGAAGGAAGGAGGGTAACCGTAATGAAGTAAGCTTTACGCCAAAACATCTCTACCGCCTTATCAACAACCACTAACAAACTTTAAAGAATTTTAAATTGAAATCATCCCTTCAACTTAATAGGGTTATGGCTTTTGTAATGCTGTTTTTGCTTACATTTGGCCTTAAAACCACGCAGGCACAAACTGCAACTTATACTTTTTCTTTCAATAATGCGCCTATAAACGGGGTAATTGCAGAAATTGCCAAGAAAAGTAATTACCAGTTTATTTTCGATGCCGAATACCTTAAAAAAGCTAAACCGGTTACGGCTAAAATTAGTACCAACTCCTTAAAAACGGTACTCGAAACGGTTTTCAAAGATCAACCTTTCGATTATGAAATTAATAACAATACAATTGTTTTAAAACCCTCAAAGGCCTTTACTGAAGAGGAATACATTTTACATGGAATGGTAACAGATAGTTTGGGATCGCCATTGCCAGGTGCTTCAATAAAGTTAAAAGGCACCAATAAATATACCACCAGCGATGGCAATGGCCATTTCAACATTAATTTAACCAACGAATACAACACCCTCGAAATTGCTTATGTAGGTTATCTGTCTAAAACACAGCGTTTAGACCGTACAGCTGCCTTAAAGGTAGTAACCGTTCGGTTAAGTACCAACGCTTCTTTACTGGCAGAGGTGGTAGTAAATGGTTATCAAACCCTCAGTAAAGAACGTTCAACAGGTGCAGCTAATACTGTAAGTGGAAAGATTCTTAACGAAAACATCCCTGTTGACATACTAAGTGCTTTAGAAGGGCGCGTTGCCGGTTTAGCCTATGTTAAAAATCCTAATGGACTGGGTGCAGACCGGCCTGTACTTAGAGGGCAGGCTACATTCTCTTTTGCTACTGCAACACGAGATCCTTTGGTAGTTATTGATGGACTACCATCAGAGACACCTTTAGAAGAGATAAACCCTTATGATATTGAGTCGGTTACTGTATTAAAAGACGGGGCTGCTGCGTCAATTTATGGCTCGCGTTCAGCAAATGGTGTAATTATCTTAACTACCAAAAAAGGTAATAGTCCATTAAAAATATCACTTAATACTGATTTTTTTATCGATACCAAACCAAGTTTCAATTCAATGCACTATGCATCAACAGCTGATGTTGTTGATTTTGAAACTGATGTTTACAATCAGGAGCGCGCACGTTATGCCTCAACCGAATCTATGTTTGCAGCATATGGAACAGTGGCAAATGGGTCTATCAGATACTACAGCCCGCTTTATCAGCTATATCGTGATAGAGATGCAGGAAAAATAACAACAGATGGTGTTAACCAGCAGCTGGCCTCGTGGAAAAACGCAGATTATTACGAACAATATAAAGAGAACGTTTGGCAAAATGCATTTCGCCAGCGTTATAACCTTTCTTTAAGTTCTGCAACAGCAAAATCGAACACTTTTGCATCTATTAACTATGACAATTCAAAACAGCGCGTAATTAATAACAACGATCAGAAAGTTACCCTTTATTTTAAGAATACCTATAACATTAAAAAATGGCTAACCACCACTTTAGGGTTTAATGGTGCTTATTCTACAGCTGTAGCAACCGATCAATCTTACAATTCTTACACCGGCCTGCAACCACGTTACGCCTCAATCGTTAATCCCGATGGCAGTCTTGTTTACGCGGATTATGTGAGCCTGGCTGATGGAATAACAAGCTCTGGAATGATTAATGGTTCGGTAGCGGCTGCTTTAAAAAATAATCCCCAGTACCGTTCCTATCGTTTTAACATACTGGAATCATTAAATGAAGGACAAACCAAGTCGAATACCGTATCATTAAGGGCATTTGCCAATATTCAGGCTAAGATAATGGATGGCTTAAGCTTTTCAAGTCAATTTCAATATGAAACCGGTACTACTAAATCTGAGCAGTACTATGATGCAAATTCTTATAAAATGCGTAGTGCGTATAATGCTTTGGTTAATTATACCCCGGCTACTAATGCTTACACATTTGGATTACCAACAGGAGGAAGAATTAGCCAATTGATGTCGCAAAGCAACACTTACACCTTTAGAAATCAATTTAGTTTCGATCGATCTTTTGGCAAAGGAAAACACGCTATTGCTGCCGTTGCTGGTATGGAAATGCGTCAAACGTTTTTACCTATCGGCATGAGCGATATCAGGTATGGCTACGATCCAATCACCTTAACCTCAACCATAATCAACAATGCTTCATTAAGCCAAACAGGTTTACCAAGTTATATCTTTGGTGGAAATAAAACAATAGGTGTTGCGGCACGTAGTTTTCAGGAAACCAAACACAGAAATATTTCAACCTTTGCCAACGCTGCGTATACCTATTTAAGTCGCTATAACGTAACAGGTAGTTACCGGGTAGATCAGGCTGACTTTTTCGGTGCAGATCCCGAATTCAAAAACAGGCCTTTGTGGTCGGTTGGTTTAGGTTGGAATGCCAGCAACGAAAGCTTTATCCAAAATATCGAGTGGATTAATTTATTAAAACTTCGTGCTACTTATGGTATAAATGGTAATCAGAATACAGAATCGACTAAGTTTCTAACTGCACGGAGGGTAAATGATAACCTTTTTCCATCACTGCAATACCTAAACGTATTGGGTCTCCCAAATCCAAAATTGCGCTGGGAAAAAACGGAGACTTATAATGTGGGTTTAGACTTTGCTTTCTTAAACAACCGGTTAAGCGGGAGTATAGATACCTACGACAGAAAAAGTACGGATTTAATGGTTTCGACAGAATTAGATCCAACGGTAGGTACCGCATCGAGAGTAATCAATAACGGAATTTTGCGTAATCAGGGTATTGAGTTTACTGTTGGTGCTGATTGGTTAAAATCAGGCGATTTAACGCTCAGCTCACAATTTATATACGGATTAAACAGGAGCAAAATTGGTCAGGTAAACAAGATTCCAAGTACGGCGAGTAACTATATCTCTTCGCCCACCTTATATTACGAAGAAGGAACCGATTACAACACTGTATATGCTTACCGTTATGGTGGCATGATAAATGGATATCCTTATTTTCTGGATGAAAATGGCAAAGCGACTTTAGATTTTGACGCTAATGGAAATCCTATTGTTTCGAGTAGCAGAGACATTAATAATGCCAGCGCGCTGGTTAAAATGGGGACATTTATTCCAACTTATACCGGATCATTTTCACAACGCGTTTCTTATAAAAACTTTGAGTTGAGTGCTTTATTTGTTTTCTCAGGGGGCAACGTAATGCGTAAAGATGTAACCAGTTTAAATTCAAACGATGTTACTGACCTTGATATTACTCAACGCTATAAAAATGGCTTTACACCAGAATTACCGCGTTTATTGGTCGATTACTCTGAAGCTATGCTGGGTAGGGCCGGTTCAATTTCGACCATGTGGCAAAATGCTGATGTAAATATTGTTAAAGCAGATTACATTAAATTAAGAAGCATTTCACTAGCCTATAACCTTCCTAAACAGTTGATAAAAAGGCTCAATATTCCTTCTGCCAAATTTACCGCACAAGTTAATAATTTATGGTATGCCAGTGCAGCAGGCGACGATATTGACCCTGAATCTTACTCGCTTAACACAGGAATCAGAACGCTTCAAAATCCTAAATCATTCGTATTCGGATTAAACTTAACCTTTTAGCAAAATGAATAAAAAGATAGCATTAATAGTTTTACTATCGGTTTTGGCCTTTTCAGGTTGTAAAAAATATACCGATTTAACCCCCCGGGGATCATTAGTAGTAGAAACAGCCCAGGATTATTATGAACTTGTTTCTTTTCCAAACCGGGCATACATCATGACCAATTTTCAATATCTGGTTGATGATATGTGGTTAAAGGAATCGAATTTTATTGGCATTACACCCAATATTAATACAGTACATTTCAGTTTCAATGAAAACGTAGATCGTGTTTCACTAATTCAGTCATCTAATTTCTACGATCGCGCTTACCTTTATATTAACCGCTGGAACACCATTATTTCTTTAGTGGATGCAAGCAAAGGCGATGATAATGTAAAAGCGTTAGCTAAGGCCGAAGCTAAAGTTTTAAGGGCGTTTGATCACTTTCTGCTGGTAAATGTTTATGCCAAAGCCTATAACGCAGCAACTGCAGCAACCGATGGCGGGATTTGCATCATGGATAAATATGATTTAGAGGCACAACCGGTTAAATCATCAGTAGCTGAAGTGTATAATTTCATTCAGAAAGATATCGATGATGCGCTTCCTTATCTTCAGGCACAACCATTGGATCCTTATCATCCATCATTAGCCTTTGCCTGGGCACTGAAAGCTAAAGTACATTTGTTTAAAAAAGAAATTGCACAAGCCAAACAAGCTTGCGAAAAATCGCTTGGTTATAATAATCAGATATTCGATCTGGTAAATTATACTACAGTTCAGGGTGGGCCAAATGTGGTGCCTGTTATTGCGCCTAATAATCCCGAAGTATTAAGTTACATGTACATTCAGGGCTATAACGAAACCAATTTTGGTTATACCTGGTTAATCAGTCCGGAGCTAAGAGAACTTTTTGGCACTAACGATGCCCGTTTTAATATGTTTTTTAATACCACATCGGCCAGTTTTATCGATATCGGTTCTAATGCAGCTTATTACAATGTACCGTTTTCTAAATTTTTCTATCCAACCGTTGGTTTAAAAACTACTGAAGTATATTTAATGCAAGCCGAGTGTTTGGCCAGGGAAGGTGATTTAGCCGGTGCTATGGCAGTGGTGAATAAACTCCGAGAAAAACGGATCCTTTCGGGCAATATTATTCTTCCGGTACCTGCAACCCGAAAAGAAACCATGGATATTATTATCAACGAGCGCAGAAAAGAATTGTTTTTAGGCTTTAACCGCTTTATGGATTTAAAACGCCTGAACACTGAACCTGAATATGCAAAAACAGTTATTCGTAAATATCCTATAGTAAACAAAACAGTTCCGCAACAAACCTATACACTGTTGCCTACATCCAGGTTGTATATCATTCCTTTTCCGCTTAACGTACTCAAGAAAAATCCAAACTTAACCCTAAATACCGACGAAAAGCTCCCGTTTTAAGATGAATATTAAAAAGATTATTTTTCCGATGGCATGCATGCTTTCAGTAGCTGCCTACGGACAAAAAGTACAGGTAAAAACCGACAGTACCACTAAGAAAGCCCCGGTCGATTACAGCAAACTCATTCCAGAAAGTGCTTCAAGCCAGAACGGATTGTTTGATGTAAAACGCGTAGACCAGAAATGGTTTTTCGAAGTGCCGGATAGCATGCTTAACCGCTATATTTTAGTGATAACCCGCTATGTGAGTACCCCGCAGGGTATGGGCAGTTTTGGAGGCGAGCAGGCCAATGAGCAAACTGTTTATTTTGAGAAAGGCAATAACAACAACCTTTTGCTGAGATCAGTTTTATATCGCCAGGATGCAAAAAACAGCGAAACATCCATTTACAAAGCTGTAATGCAATCGCAGGAAAACCCGATTGTGGCTGCATTTGATATTAAGGCTAAAAACCCTAAAACAGGCAATGCAGTAATTGAGGTGACCGATTTCTTTAAAAAAGATAATCCCATTGTATCGATTGCTGCTAATGAAAAATCGGAGAAAAAACTGGGCAGTGTAGCCGATGACCGTTCTTTTATTGAGAAGATTAATACTTATCCGATTAATATTGAAGTTAAAACCACCAAAACCTATACATCTTCAGCCGGAAACATCCCTTCAGGAGCCTTAACCGGTGCGGTAACAGTACGCTTAAACACATCCTTTGTGCTTTTACCTAAGGTACCCATGCGCAAACGTTTTGCTGATGAGCGCGTAGGTTATTTCAACAACAAATACATTTTGTTTGATGAAGACAGACAGCATGCAGATGCGAAGTACTTTATCGAAAGATACCGCCTGGAGCCCAAAGATGCCGATTTAGAAAAATACAAAAAAGGCAAACTGGTTGAACCTAAAAAGCAGATTGTTTATTACATCGATCCGGCTACGCCGAAAAAATGGCGTCCGTATTTAATTGCTGGTATAAACGACTGGCAGAAAGCTTTTGAAAAAGCTGGTTTTAAAAATGCTATTGTAGGTAAAGAATGGCCTGAAGCCGATACCACCATGAGTTTAGAGGATGCCCGTTTCTCTGTAATCAGGTATTATGCTTCTGAAACACCTAATGCTTATGGCCCAAGAATTAGCGACCCACGCAGTGGCGAAATTATTGAAAGCCATGTAGGCTGGTACCACAATGTGATGAAACTGGTACAAAGCTGGTACATGATCCAGGCTGGTGCGTTGGATGAAAGGGCACGAAAAATGAATTTTGATGATGAATTAATGGGACAGTTAATCCGCTTTGTTTCTTCGCATGAAATTGGCCATACCATTGGTTTAAAACACAATATGGGCGCCAGCAGCCAAACCCCGGTTGAAAAGTTAAGGGATAAAAAATGGGTAGAAGCCAACGGCCATACCGTTTCGATTATGGATTATGCCCGCTTTAACTATGTAGCACAACCCGAAGATCATATTGCACCTGAAGGCATTTATCCGCGCATTGGTGCTTACGATAAGTGGGCCATTAACTGGGGTTACCGTTATTACGACCAGGTTAAGGATGAGTATGCAGAGGAGAAGATTACCAAAAAAATGATTCTCGATTCGCTTACAGCCAACCCTAAACTTTGGTTTGGCGGCGAAGGAAAAGAAGAAGATCCGCGTAGTCAAACTGAAGATCTTGGCGATGATGCCATTGCTGCGAGCGATTACGGCATTAAAAACCTGAAAAGGGTAGTGCCTAACCTGGTAAAATGGACTTATGAGCCCGGCGACCTTTATAACAATTTGAGCGATATGCACAAAGGAGTTGTGCGCCAGTTTAGCCGCTACCTTTACCATGTAATGAAAAACATTGGTAACAGCTACGTAACCAAAAGAAGTACCGATGAAGCTGGTTTGGTTTATACGGAAGTGCCTAAAAAACGCGTAAAAGCAGTGGTTGACTACGTAGGACGTCAATTGTTCGATGCGCCAATCTGGTTATATCCTACAGCGATTACCAGCCGGATTGCTACCCGCCCGATGGATGATATTGTTGAGCAGCAAAACCAGATGCTGAACATGTTTTTAAGTCAGGGTTTAATTTACAACTTAAGCCAGAAAGCTTTGAATTCTGCTGATCCATATACAGTAAAAGAGTATTTAAACGACTTGAAAAATACCACCTGGATTAAATTTAGTGGGGTTGAAGCCAGCGATGTTTTCCGCAGAAGCTTACAGCGTTCGTACCTCGAAAAGTTAAACATGCTCATTAATCCAAAAGATATTACTGATGGTAAGGCCATGACTACTGCACAGCGCAGCGATGTACGTTTAGAAGCCATTACACATTTAAACGACATTAAAGAAACCGTTAAAGTGCTTGTTACACAAACCAGCGGAATTAATCAGCTACACCTGAAAGATATGCTTCAGGAAATCGAGAAAATAACTAAAAAATCAAATACAAATGCCTAATATGAAACGTTCACTTATTATTTTGCTCAGCGCTACCTTATGGTTAGGCTACACAGCAAAAGCACAGGTACTTACTTCGCTGCAGGAAGTGGGTACACCAGAATTGGCCCAGAAACGTGAAGCCTTAAAAGAATCGGTAATGACCAGCTATCTGGGCATTAAAAACAGCCTGGTTAAATCAGACTCAGTTGGTGCGGTTAAATTTGCTACCGAACTGATCGCCAATTTAAGCCAGTTTAAGTTCAAAAAACTTTCATTGGAGAAAATGAACGAGGCCACCACTACGCGTAAAGAAATGATTGAGCTGGCGCAATCTATCGCAGCTACCAAATCAATCAACAAACAACGTAGCGAAATGGATAAACTATCGGTTAAAATGTGGTCGGTTATAGAAAGATTTAAACCCGAAAAAACGAGTTTATATAAACAGGTTTGCCCTATGACAGGTACTACCTGGATTAGTGATGATAAAGCGATTCAAAATCCTTATTACCCTAAAAACATGCTTACCTGTGGCGAGGTTAAAGCCAGCATTTAAAAAAAGAAAATATTTAGTTAATGATAAAAGCGGCAATCTGGATAGATGCCGCTTTTTTATTGATTAATTGAGACAGAAGAACGGGCAAACATTTGCCCGCTTTTTTTTTAATTGTAAAGCCCAATCTCGGCTAATGCGGCAAATTGTAATCCGTCATGCGCGTTATTGGCTATTACTTTAAGGTATCTGAATGTTTTGCTGCTGCCAAAGGCGAAATATTGTGCGCCCGTAGCGTTTTGTGCAGTATAGCTGTTAACTGCAGTAAAAGTTACATTATCCGTACTGGTTAACACCTGAAAATCTTTAACGGCGCGTGCCAGGCTGTTCCTTTGTACTAAACTTAAGCCCTTGGCCGTTTTAGATGATCCCAAATCGATTACAATCTGGTGCGGATAACTGGTTGCTGTACTGGTCCAGCGTGAGTGCCAGTAAGTGCTGAAACTGCCATCAATTAATGTAGCAGCCCTGCCGTTGGTAGCACCTTCGCCGCTGGTTTCTTCCGAGCTGAAAGAATTGATCGTCCAGCCGGTTTTGCTTAATTCGTTTAGTGGTGCAACATTATCCTGCAGCGTAGAAGGATCGGTAGTTGGCGCAGGTAAGCCTAAAGCAGCCATATCCGTATGAATTTGTGTGGTGGCAGCCGCAGTTGATAAATTCAAACCCCATTTCGTAAAGAAATTACTCAAATTTTTACCCGATATGTTACAGGCTTTCAGCATGAAATAACGCAGTTTATCATCATCGTTGGCTAATGTTGGGTTTTCTACACGCATATTTTTTGATAAGGTGCGGTAAAAGTTATCACCATAAGCCAAAGTCAGCTGCTGGAACATGGCTAACCTGATCCAGACATCCGTTAAGGGGTTGGCATAGCTGGTTGATCCGTTAAAATCTTTGGTGCCATCGGCTTTGCCTAAGTAGGTGAAAACTTTTGGCCAGGTACCATCGTTTACGAGCCTGTTGATAGAAGGGGTAAGCGTACGCTGTACATATAAACTGTACAGGTTAACGGTAACTTCGCCAAGGGTGCCCCAACGCCACATCATCTGGTGCTGGTGCCCCAGCTCATGCCACATGCCCCAACCATTGGTGCCTACACTGTTTAAAGTTAGTATGGCATTTACATCAGAGGTGGTATAAGCTGTGCGGTAATCGTAAGCAAAAAAGTAATAGGCCGGGTCTTCATGCTGGGTAAGCAGATAAGTATGTACATTTTTGGCATGTACCGGTAACGAATTGTCTAAGCCGTTCAAATCATCTTCAAGCGCAATAACCTGCGTAATTTTGTTTAATATGGCCGCCTGATCTTCTGTCTGGTATTGTATCGCCTTTGTACGCGAAACCACAATAAAACAGTTCGATCCTTCCAGAACCACGTCAGGCGTGGTGTAGGTTTGCAGCTGGTTAATCCAGTCGGAGTTGGTACTCACCCCAAGCTTGAAATAAGGCGCAAACTGATAACCGCTGTTAAAGGTTATTTTAGCGGTCGAACCGGTAGTAGCGTTGGTATATCTGATCCACAATAAACCACCAACTGCATTGGTAATCGTATTGGTACCTGCGGTAAGTTGTACAACCGTTGGTTGGGTGTTCCAGGTGCCATATCTGGAGTAAGTTCCAATCAGCAATTTAGGTAAACGTGTTCCGGCGGTTTGCTCTACCGTAATATCAAGCGTGGCATTTGGGGCCATGTATAAACCGGTTGCCGTAAAATCTGTTAACTGGTAGCCGTTCTTTAAGCGGTCTCTTTCAATAGAAGCGCTGATCTTTTCGGTAACATTAAAAATGTTGGTTTGTGTTGCCGATTCTACTGTTGCACCACTTTTCGGGGCTTGGTTTGTTGCCACCTCTTCGGGTAATTGCGTTGCTTTTTTACAGGCAGAAAGGCCCATTACGGCCAGGGCAGTAAAGAGTAAAAGTTTCCTTTTCATGATTAGGTTTTGTAGGTTAGGTTATCAAAATCCGTAACTAAAAATAGCTCACGGAGTTAATTGGTTTATTAGTTGGGGTTTAAATAACCTTCAGACAGCACAAATCGGGGTATTAATGCACAGTTATTTAAAATATTCGGTTACAACAGTTGTTTTTTGCTTAATGTAATGTCTTGTAAATCAATAGGACACAAAACAAAAGTCTTTCTACAACGTCAATCGAATGTATAAATATTTACAAGCAGATAAAAGGAAAAAGATTGCGCAACCGTTTGATTTTGGATGTGAAATGTATTATAAATCTCCTGGTTCATAGCACGATAAAAAGCTGCACTATAGTTTTTTGACCGAAAGCTGTTAGATTGTATAGCGCTTTTGCCAGGTGTTTAGTTATTGATGTTAGTTTTATAGGCTTACCATCAATAATGGCCATGTTAAATTTGGCCCAATCATAAAACAAGACTGATCCAGTCTTTTTTCATGCAGCATTAAAAATACAGATGTTTTAAAATTGTGCTAATTGCGAGTGATTAAATTACAGCCGATCAAACGTTTGCGCGATAATAGCCTGGAATTAACTTTTATTTATTTCTGAAGTATTGCTTAATATTGATGAACCCTGGTAGATGTTGTGGCATATTTTTATCGAACAGCCTTACCCGGAGCGCATAAATATTGGGAAAAAAGGGCATATCAGATTTCAAAGGTGTAGTTAAGGTCAGATAAGCAGCAGTCAGTTCCCCAATTTTGGCAAGTATTAATTCTAACCTTAAATAAATGAAAATTCCATTACTGATTTTATTGACTTTTTTCGGCTTGCAAAGCTTCGCGCAAAAAAAGCCCAATGTGATTTTAATCTGCGCTGATGATTTAGGCTATGGTGACCTGAGCTGTTATGGAGCCACCAAGCTGCATACGCCGAATCTGGATAAACTTGCTGCAAGTGGCATCCGTTTTACTAACGGACATTCGACTTCGGCAACCTGTACGCCTGCACGTTATGCTTTAATGACGGGCGAATACCCATGGCGTAAAAAAGGAACCGGTATTTTGCCCGGCGATGCGGCACTGATTATCCCTACCGATCGCAAAACCTTACCAAAAGTTTTTAAGGAGGCTGGCTATCAGACAGCGATTGTAGGCAAATGGCACCTGGGTTTGGGCGAACAGGTAGAAAAAAACTGGAACGGTGAAATTAAACCCGGCCCCAATGAAGTTGGGTTTGGCTATTCGTTTATTTTTCCGGCTACTGCAGACCGTGTACCAACAGTCTTTTTACAAGATCACAGGGTAGTTGCACTAGATAACGATGATCCGATTGATGTAAATTACAAGCAGAAAATTGGCAACGAGCCTACCGGAAAGGAAAACCCTGAGTTGTTAAAAATGAAGAGTTCGCCAGGGCAGGGACATGATAACACCATCGTAAACGGCATTGGCCGCATCGGTTTTATGACTGGAGGCAAACTGGCCAGATGGACAGATGAAGAGCTTTCATTTACCTTCCTGGCCAAGGCAAAACAATTTATTGCTGAGAAAAAGCAGTCGCCTTTTTTCCTTTATTTTGCTTTAACCGAACCACATGTACCGCGTATGCCAGCAACCATGTTTAAAGATAAAAGCGGTTTAGGAGCACGGGGTGATGCTATTTTGCAGTTAGACTGGACGGTGGGTGAGATTATGAAAGAGCTCCAAAAACAGGGTATTGCCCAAAACACCATGATTGTTTTTACCAGCGATAATGGTCCGGTACTGGATGATGGCTACCAGGATGGCGCAGTAACCCGCCTGAACGGACATACACCTGCCGGTACGCTTAGAGGTGGTAAATACAGTGCGCTTGAAGCCGGTACGCGTGTTCCCTTAATCATTAACTGGCCAGCAGGAATTAAACCAGCCGTTTCTGATGCACTGGTATCGCAAATTGATTTTATCCAGTCTTTTGCAGCCTTGTTGCAAACTAAAGTGCCAACTGGCACCGCAACCGACAGCGAAAACCAACTTGCTGCTTTCCTGGGTAAAAATAAAACCGGCCGCTCGGTATATGTAGAACAGGGTGGAGCACTTTCGATTATTAAAGACAACTGGAAATACATTACACCTGAAAAAGGTACTGCCTATGCCAAACTGGTAGGTATAGAAACCGGTAACCTGGAAACACCTCAGCTTTATGACTTGAGTAAAGATAAAGAAGAGAAACATAACCTTGCTGATACTTATCCTGATAAGGTAAAAGCGCTTGCTACTTTACTGGCAGAGATTAAAGCGAAGTAGTACGCTACATTTTGATGTGAAAAGCATCGTTTCATAAGGCAGGCAATCCGTAATGGGATTGCCTGCTTTTTTGTTTTATTAGAGTGTTTATAAGCTTGTCCTCCTGAGCGGAGTCGAAGGACTTTAGTTATTCCTTGCTATGATCCGTCATTCCCGCGCAGGCGGGAACCACGAAGTGCTCAGCGAAGCTAATCTTACTTCGGTTACTATTTTCTTTTCCCTTCACACAGTCTTGCCTCGGCTAGCCGCCGAACCGCTTTTACCTTTTTCTTGATAAAAAGGTAACCAAACCTGAGCGCAGCGAAAGCATGCCCGCCAATGAAAACAACAACAAAGGGGGCATAAATCAAGGCTGGGATCTGATGTTGGATAAAATCGTCAAAGCTTTTATTGCGGCAGCGCAAGCCCTCCCGAATAATTTCGGGACAGGCTGACGAAAAGTCGGGAAAGACACGCTGCCTTGGGTAATGCTTTTTGAACGGTTGTGCAGAAGCTTTAACGTTTTCTCCTGCCATCATCTCCTATGCCGGAGGCAGGGTGCGGATCCGCCTCGCCATCATGCAGATCCGATAGCTATCGGATTTGTTTCAGCACCTCTCTTTAGTTCGCGCTTTTCAATAAGAGCCCCTGAAACACCCGTCCGACTGGCCGGGCGGAAGTTCAGGGTGACGTACTGTAGATTTCTGCATAGATAATCTGGCTCATATATCCATCACCTCGCCGTCATGCTGATCCGATAGCTATCGGATTTGTTTCAGCATCTCTCTACACTGTATCTAGGAGACTCTGAATCAGCCGACCGGCCGGGCGGAAGTTCAGGTTGACAGAGGCAGAGAAAGCGATGAATTTGTAAACTCGCTTTACAATTAAAACCAATCCAAATGAGTAAATTTAAATAGCACCAATATTTATGGTTATGGATTCAACTCTTCCACATTTTGATCCCGTAAAATATAAGCAAACCACGCACCAGCAATGGCAGGAAGCCGCAGAGGCCTGGTACCGCTGGAGCCCCCTGTTACATCGTTGGCTGGGTGAAACTACCAATAAAATGCTCGATATGGCAGGCTTAAAAATTGGACAAAAGGTGCTTGATATTGCTGCCGGTGCAGGCGAACAATCTATTACAGCAGCTAAGCGGGTCGGACCAACAGGTCAGGTTTTAGCTACCGATATTTCTGCCAATATTCTCGAATATGCGAAACAAATGGCAGTGCAGGCTGGTATCAGCAATATTAAAACCGCGGTAATGGATGGCGAAAACCTGACGATAGAGGATGAAACCTTTGATGTGGTTATTTCAAGAGTGGGATTGATTTATTTTCCCGATCAGCAAAAAGCACTGAAAGAAATGTTGCGCGTGCTTAAGCCCGGTGGTAAAATAGCAGCTATTGTTTATTCTTTACCCGAAAAGAATACATTTTTCTCCATACCTGTAAGCATTATTCGTAACCGTGCGCAATTACGTGCTCCATTGCCTGGTCAGCCGGGGCCTTTTAGTTTAAGCCAAAAAGGTGTAATTGAAAATGCTTTTTCTATGGCAGGCTTCAAAAAGGTAACATCGGTATTGGTTAATGCGCCATTAATTTGCACATCAGCCAAAGAATGCCTGCAGTTCGAAAAAGAATCGTTCGGGGCTTTGCATCAGATGATGAGTGGCCTATCCGAAACAGAGAAAGCCGCGGTGTGGGATGAAATTGAAAGCGCACTCGGGCAGTTTGAAACTGAAAACAGTTTTGAAGGCCCATGTGAAATGCTGGTGGCTTTAGGAGAGAAGGTTTAGGTGATTTCCTTTATTTTTATTGATCCACTCACCCTCGCCGTCATGCTGTTCCGATTCATCGGGATTAGCACCTCTCTTCAGTTCGCACTTTTCAATGAGAGACCCTGAAACGAGTTCAGGGCGACGGCGAGAGGGGGCGATCTCATTGACGATCCGTCCATTCCCGCGCGGGCTGGAACCACGAAGGGCTCAGCGAAGCTTACTTCGGTTGCTATTTTCTTTCCCTTCACACAGTCTTGCCTCGGCTAGCCGCCGAACCACTTTTTCTTTTCTCTTGATAGAAAAGAAACAAAAGATCAAGGCTTGGATCTTCTCTTGTAAAAACCTACGAAAAACTGAATGACGGCAGTCTCTAGGCGCTTTGCCACGCTTCGGCCAATACACGCGCTTGCTCCTGCCTTGGGCAGTGCAGATATTGAAGTCAGTGCAAAGCTTTTCGTGCTTTTTCCTGCGAAAATCTCCTATGCCGGAGGCAGGGTGTAGATAGCATGGTGCAGAACCCTTGCACATCCCTTTGTTCCGCATTGTCATGCTGAGCGCAGCGAAGTATCCCTCTGTAGTTCACTGCAGTAAAGAAGAGACCCTGAATCAAGTTCAGGGTGACAGAGACAGGGAAGCCGATGAATTTGTAAACTCACGTCACGATCTAAACCAATCCAATTATTGTATATTTGAGTAAGAACAGGCTCACCAAATAATCATCTCAAATGAACATACCCGCCCAAATAGCAGCTTACATTGCCAGCCAACCCGATGCCAAACGCAACGACCTGCAAACTTTGCACAACATCATTATTGATTTAGTGCCTGATGCACAGCTCTGGTTTCTTGATGGTAAAAATAGTGAAGGTAAGGTGGTTTCCAATCCAAATATTGGTTATGGGTTTTACACAATTACTTATGCCGATGGCAGCACCAAAGATTTTTATCAGATTGGTTTAAGTGCTAATACTTCTGGCATTTCAGTTTACATTATGGGCCTTGAAGATAAGCAATACCTGGCCCGAACCTATGGCACCAAAATTGGCAAGGCTACAGTTACCAGTTATTGCATTAAGTTTAAAGCGTTGAAAGACATTGATGTAAATGTGCTTCGGGAGGCAGTACGTGGCAGGCTTGAGGATAAGGTCTGATCTGACAGATATGTCCATTCGCCTGGCTAATAGCGGGTCAAAATTGCAAATTCAGGCTGATATTTAAGGAAATTACAACGCTGAGATGATTTACTTTTGCACCGCCGACAATACCCGACGGCACTTTAACTCATGCATTTAAATTATAAACAAGCTGTTCTGCTTACTTTACTCGCTGCTTCACTATGGGGCATATCAGGAACTTTTGGACAATTTCTCTTCAATGAAAGAGATATGAATGTGGAATGGTTAATCACCGTTCGGCTTCTGATTTCAGGTTCCTGTTTGTTGCTTTTTGCCAGGTTTAGGGAAAAGGCAGATACGATGGCGATCTGGAGAGAGAAAAAGAATATTGTTCCGTTATTGGTTTTTGGCATTTTCGGCATGCTTGGCGTTCAGTATACCTACTTTGCTGCAATAAAACATTCGAATGCTGCAACTGCAACGGTTTTACAGTTTACCGGTCCCATTATTATTGCTTTGTATCTTGCTGCAAAGTACAGGCGTGTACCGCCATTTCTTGAACTCATTGCTATCCTGCTTGCTATACTCGGTACATTTCTGCTGGTTACACAAGGAAGGTTTGATAGCCTTTCAATTTCCACAACAGCATTGTTTTTCGGTTTAGCCTCTGCCGTAACCCTGGCGCTGTATTCACTTCAGCCTAAAATGCTGATGCAAAAGTATAACGCATCAATCGTAGCTGGCTGGGGTATGCTCATTGGTGGAGTAGCTTTCTGTTTTATTCATGCTCCCTGGGCTATTGAAGGAAAATGGGATTATCAAACGGTGATTAGTCTGGCTGTGATCATTATTCTTGGAACCTTAATTGCATTTTATGCCTACCTAAGCGGCGCCAAGATCATAGGTGCACAAAAAGCCAGTTTGTTAGCGTCTGCCGAACCATTGGTAGCGGTGATTATTTCTGTAGTATGGCTGAAAACATCTTTCGGGCTTATCGACTGGATTGGCAGTTTATTAATTATTTCAACCATTTTCCTCTTGTCGAAGAATAAGTAAACAAAGTTTCTATAGTTTTGATTATAGTGTAAATTGCCTGTTTCATTTATATTTCATACACTACCACATTATGTTGGATAAATTTGATCTGGATATTCTGGCTTTTATGCAAGCCAATAACCAAACCTCGCAACGCCATATCGGTGATCAGATAGGTTTATCGGCCGCTGCGGTACAAAGACGTGTCAAGCGCCTCAGGGAAGACGGTTTTATTGCCGCCGATATATCAGTAATAGACCGAAACTTAACCGGAAGCCAGATCACGATCATTGTCGAAATATTTCTGGTTAGCGAGGAAATCGAACTTATCGACCAGATGAAAAAGGTCTTTAAGGAAACACCTGAAATTCAACAATGTTATTATGTAACCGGCGAGTCTGATTTCTTTTTAATTGTTGTGGTGCCGACTATGTCTGAATACGAAAAGCTAACCAGAAGGGTTTTCTTTTCAAATGCCAATATAAAACGCTTCAGAACAGTGGTTGCCATGGGATTGGAGAAAATTGGACTGGATATTCCGCTTCAATACCTGGTTCAGCAATTATGATCGTCTCATAGTCTTGGTGAATTTCCACGCAGCCAGATGGTTAATTGGTTTGAGACGTTAAGGTGTCATCCTGAGCGGAGTCGAAGGACTTTCATTATTCTCTTCCACACTTCGTCATTCCCGCACAGGCGGGAACCACGAAGTGCTCAGCGAAGCTAATCTTAGCCATTGTTGTTTTATTTTGTTCTATGCTTGCAGGCGTTAGTTTTATGCTTGCAGGTGGCAGTTCTATACTTGCAGGCGTTAGTTCTATGCTTGCAGGCGTTAGTTCTATGCGTGCAGGTGGTAGTTTTATGCTTGCAGGTGGTAGTTTTATGCTTGCAGGTATTAGTTCTATGCTTGCAGGCGTTAGTTCTATGCGTGCAGGTGGCAGTTCTATGCTTGCAGGTGTTAGTTCTATGCTTGCAGGTGGTAGTTTTATGCGTGCAGGTATTAGTTCTATGCTTGCAGGTATTAGTTTTATGCTTGCAGACTGAGACTGGGGTCTATTCAATAAACTGTGTCAAAAGGATAGTTAATAACTTTTGAAGCAAGTTTGAGCGGAGAACTTGATGAACATTTGCAGGATGATGTTAGTGTTTTGTCTTTGTTTCTTTGTTGCCATTTTTCAGTCTTTAACGACAAGCTATTACAGGACAAGACAATTAGTAATTCTATTGAAATTTTGTAGATTAGCCAAACGGAAGTGCTTCGATCGCCCTCGTGCATAAAGCAGTATTCCGTTGCCTGCAATGCTAAACAAGATTATTCTAAACTTTGACAAAGCATGACGAACAAAATACAAGAAAGTTTATGGCGACAATTTGGAGCAAGTATTGACATGCTTATTAATGTGATTTCAAACTGCCCGGTAGATTTTTTCTTAGACAACAAACGATTTTATTATTTAGTATATCACAGTGTTGTTTTCTTAGATTATTATTCTACAATTCCACCCAGACCTTTTTCGCCAATTCTATCATTCACTATTCAGCCACCAAACCAAAGACCAAAAGAATCAATAGGCGACATGATTCCTGATAAGATTTATAGCAAACAGGAATTGCTTGATTATTTACAAGCTACTCGTTTGAAATGCAAAAAACTAGTTGACAGCTTGACAGACAATGAGAAGCTGGACATCCGGTTTACAGAAGGAAACCAAGAAGGTGACATGGACTATCCAATTTTGGAAATATTACTTTATAACCTGCGACACACCCAACACCATATAGGGCAATTAAATCTAATAATGCGACAAGACTTAGGTAAATATATGGAATGGGCTTTTCGGGTTGACGAACTGAATTAGCAGGTATCAAAAGCACATGCAGGCAACAAGCGGTTTTGCAATAGTAGGGCCAGAAGTCATTGGCTCAACTTTGATAATTCTATTTAACTTTAGTGTAAAACTTGATTGAAGCAACAGCGATGCTGTAAGATAGCATATCATAGACACGCTCAATATCCTTAATCGTTCTCGTTTGTCACAAAGTGATTCCTTTGGAATAACGAGGATGGCAGAGATCAGCGATTTTATCGCCATTTTAAGTTTATATTTTTTTGCTATTATAATGCATTTGAAATTCATGCTGCCGGGAATGCTGCCAAAACTTTTTAAACACAAAAAAGCCCCACATTTCTGTGAGGCTTTCTGTGATCCCGCTGGGATTCGAACCCAGGACCACTACATTAAAAGTGTAATGCTCTACCAGCTGAGCTACGGAATCTTCTTTATTTAAAACGTTATCCGTTTCCTTTAAAGTGGTGCAAATATAGGGTTCTAACCTATTTCCTGCAAATAAAAAATCGTTAAAACTGCTAACTGTATTGATTTATAGGTGAATTAATTATTTGCCTTCTCTTTTTTAAATAGAATTGATATTTTTATCGCTCAATATTTAATCCCCAACATGCACAAATCTTTCCGTTTACTCTTTTTCCTGCCTTCGCTCTGCCTATTTTCCTGCCAGTCCAATTCATCTGATGAAGCGGCACAGGCCAGACACAAACAAGATTCGCTGGCTTCGTGCGAGAAAAATATGCCCAGCCGTTTCGGCGCGGTAAAAGATACTTCCAGTTTCGCCGGTAAAGCATTGAGTCATGAAGGGATGGTTTTAATTCCAGCTGGTGAGTTTGCGATGGGTGCCGGTGATAAAGAGGGCAGGGAAGACGAATATCCGCAACACCAGGTTAAAGTAGCTTCTTTTTGGATGGATGTTACAGAGGTTACCAATGCCAGTTTTCAGGAATTTGTAAATGCTACCGGTTATGTAACCACCGCCGAGCGTAAACCGGATTGGGAAGAAATGAAAAAGCAGTTGCCTGCAGGAACGCCTAAACCACCTGATAGTGTTTTTGTTGCTGCTTCGCTGGTTTTTTATCAACCTAAAAGCGTTACCAGCTTAAACGATGCTTCGCAATGGTGGGCCTGGATAAAAGGTGCAGACTGGAAACATCCGCACGGACCAAAAAGTAGCATTAAAGGCAAAGAGAATTATCCTGTTGTACATATCTCATGGGATGATGCCATGGCTTATTGTAAATGGTCGGGCAAACGCTTACCCACAGAGGCCGAATGGGAATTTGCAGCACGTGGCGGTTTAAAAAATGAAAAATACCCATGGGGTAACGAAGACATAGAAAAGGGCAAACCTAAAGCCAATACCTGGCAGGGGAGTTTCCCGGTAAAAAATACCGATTGGGATGGTTACAATGGTCTTGCTGCGGTAAAACGCTTTAAAGCCAATGGTTATGGGCTTTACGACATGGCCGGTAATGTTTGGGAGTGGTGCAGCGATTGGTACCGCCCTGATTATTATGCCAAACTTTCGGGGATTACCGATAACCCTAAAGGACCAGCCGATAGTTACGACCCGATGGAGCCAACCGTTCCAAAGCGTGTGGTTAGGGGAGGTTCGTTTATGTGTAATGCTTCTTACTGCAAAGGTTACCGGGTAACTTCAAGGATGAAAACTTCAGCAGATACCGGGCTTGAGCATACCGGTTTCAGGTGCGTAAGCTCCAATTAAGCTGATGCTTGTTAAATTGAAAATCACGCAAACGTTTGTTATCTAAATTATTGAATTATTTGTTTAGTTTGGCACAATCAAATTAAACCGAACCGAATATTTATGCAACAAACAACAAAACCAGGCCAAACGCAGGGGCCAAAACCGCTCATTATTATATGTGCCTTATTCTTTATTTTTGGCTTTGTAACCTGGGCAAACGGAACCTTAATTCCTTTCTTTAAGTTATCTTTTGGCTTATCTAACTTACAGGCATTCTTTGTAACCTTTGCCTCGTATATGGCTTATTTCTTTTTAGCCTTACCATCATCATGGATACTTAAAAAAGTAGGTTTTAAAAACGGCATTGTTTTAGGTCTTGTTATTTTGGGCTTAGGTTCACTAATCTTTATACCTGCAGCTCAAACCCGTACTTTCGGTCTTTTCTTAACCGGTATTTTTGTTCAGGGTGCTGCTTTAGCTTTGCTTCAAACGGCTTCTAACCCATATTTAACTATTATTGGCCCAATAGAAAGTGCGGCAAAAAGGATCAGTATGGCGGGTATCTGCAATAAATTTGCAGGTATGATTGTGCCTTTGATTATGGGAAGCCTGTTTTTGAAAAATGCTTCAGAGGTTGAAAAGCAGATCCAGGCTGCAACAGGAGCAGCACATGAGCAATTGTTAAATGAGGTTTTAGGCCGTGTTAATATGCCTTATATTGTACTGGCTATTGTTTTCTGTCTATTTGCTGTGGTGATTAAATTTACCGATTTACCAGAGGTAGAGGTTGAAGAAGATGTGGTTGACGAAACCAAAGGTGAAGTGGTAAAGCACAAAAGCATTTTCCAGTTTCCACACCTGTTTTTAGGTTCGCTATGTATTTTTGTATATGTAGGTGCCGAAGTTATGGCTGGCGATATTATCGGTATTTACGGTCGTGAGTTAGGTATTAGCGCCGAAATCAGCGGGAAATTAACGTCTATCACGCTGTTTAGTATGTTAATCGGTTATATTGTAGGTATCATTACCATTCCAAAATACATTTCACAGCAAAAAGCATTACGGATTTGCGCAATCTTAGGTATCGCTTTCGCCATTTTATCTTTCGCTATATCTACCTGGTTTGCGGTTATTTTTGTGGCACTACTTGGTTTGGCTAACTCGTTAATGTGGCCGGCAATTTTCCCACTGGGCATTAGTCATTTGGGTAAATTTACCAAAATAGGTTCGGCAATTATGATTATGGGTATTGCAGGTGGGGCTTTAATGCCTTTATTATATGCTTTCCTGAATGAAAAATTACATATTCACTTTCAGTTGGCTTACCTTTTAACGGTATTGCCTTGTTATTTGTATATTCTTTATTTCGCTGTAAAAGGACATAAAGCCGGATTAAATTTAAAATAACCCAAACCAAATAAATTGTATGAGAAGCCCGGTCTGAAAAGATTGGGCTTTCTTTTGTCCTTTATTTTCAGTTATTTTGCCCAAATTATAATAGTATCAGGTCTTGATACTAAAATCTTGATACTAAAACTAAATCCCGATACTAAAACCAATAATGAATAAAGCTATTTTTCTCGACCGTGACGGCGTGCTTAACCACGAAATATACGATTACATTACACGCGTTGAAGATTTTAAAATCCTTGATTATCAAATTCCGGTATTAAAACGCTTTTTTGACGAAGGTTACCTTTTAATTGTAATTACCAATCAGGGCGGTATTGCGTTAAAGCGCTACAGCGAGCAGGAGCTGGCCATTATGCACCAGATGTTACGCAATGCTTTTGTAGCTAAAGGAGCTGATATTGCCGGTTTTTACTATTGTCCGCATCACCCAACCGTTGGCGGCGAATGCAAGTGCCGTAAACCAGCTTCAGGCATGATCCTGGATGCTATCGATATGTACGATATTGACCCAAAACAATCGGTTATGATTGGCGATAAACCGCGCGATGTGGAAGCAGCCAATGGAGCAGGAGTGAAGGGTATTCTGATCGAACCGGATGAACAGATTAATTACGAGCAGGTTAAAGAGGTACTTAGTCGTGAGTCTTTGGTTTAGTTTGGAGTTTTAGGTTGGGAGTTTGGAACAGCCTAATCCTTATAATCATTTAAAAACGAAAAAGTCCTGAGCTTTAAGTCGAAAACCGACTCAAGACTCAGGACTTTATTTTTAGGGTATGGGTTTTGACTCTGAACTCAGATCTCCAGACTCCAAACTTATTTACCTGCCGCTTTAGCGTGATCGGCTAAGAAAGTAGCTAAACCAGTATCAGTTAAAGGGTGTTTTAATAAACCAACAATTGCAGCTAAAGGAGCTGTAATTACATCGGCACCTAATTTAGCGCAGTTTACAATGTGCAATGGTCCGCGGATTGATGCTGCTAAGATTTGTGTTTCGTAACCGTAGTTATCAAAAATGGTTCTGATATCTTCGATTAAAACCAAACCATCGCTCGAAATATCATCTAAACGACCTAAGAACGGAGATACATAAGTTGCTCCGGCTTTAGCAGCCAATAAAGCCTGACCTGCTGAGAAAATTAAAGTACAGTTGGTTTTAATTCCTTTTGATGAAAAATATTTGATGGCTTTAACACCGTCTTTAATCATCGGAACTTTAACCACAATTTTAGGGTTTAAAGCTGCCAATGCTTCACCTTCTTTGATAATTTCTTCGAAAGTGGTCGAGATAACTTCAGCACTTACGTTGTCATCAACGATGTCGCAGATAGCTTTGTAGTGGTTAATTACATTTTCATCGCCTGTAATACCTTCTTTAGCCATTAAGCTAGGGTTGGTGGTTACACCGTCTAAAATGCCAAGATCTTGCGCTTCTTTGATTTGATCAAGATTTGCTGTGTCAATAAAAAATTTCATGCTTATAAATTCTTAAAGTGATTATTAGGTTCTGCTGTTAGAAGCCCTGAAGAATTTAATATCCCCCCTTCAGGGGATTAAGGGGGTAAAAAAAGGGCAAGCACCTTCTATCGCACCGCTACAACCTTCTACCCTTGCTATGTTCCCATCCTGGGGGAGTTCAAAGGGAGCTGGTCGTAAAAGACTTGCCCGGCCACAAAGGTAGAAAAAGAAGTTGTTTTGCAAAACCCATTTCTTTAATTTTTTATAGATTATTGCTATCTGACTGATTAATAAATTAATAAAATTTAAATGTGTACTTTTAAGTAAGCGATATAAAAGTGAAAATAGGGACAAAGCATTTGAATTGTTTATATATAAGTGTTATTTTTATATATGAAGTATTAATTAAATCGTTTTAGGTTTGATTTTATTGAAAAAAGCTCATTTATTGTACAATCTTATCATTATTATAATTGTAATTATATGTGGTTTAAATTATAAATATTTTAATTTAAGCTCTTTTAATTGAATAAGGGGTAAAATTTTTCAAAAAATTATGTCAACTCTGTAATTTACCAGAAATTTTTTATATCTTAGTGTTTCCTATACACTAACAACTAACGAGCAAAGAATGGAACCAAACAGTGGATTGTACGATGCGCAATTTGAACACGATGCCTGCGGTATTGGGTTCGTTGCACATGTGAAAGGGCGAAAATCGCATCAAATCATCTCCGATGCACTTACTATTTTAGAGAATCTAGACCATAGAGGGGCAAGTGGAGCAGAACCGAATACCGGCGACGGCGCTGGGATTATGATTCAGATTCCTCACGAATTTTTTTATGATGAATGTTTAAAAGCTGGCTTTAGCTTACCTGAAACCAATAACTATGGTGTAGGTATGTTATTTATGCCAAAAGATATCAGATCAAGAGAAGAGTGCAGAGAACTGATTTACCGTGCAGCAGAAAAACTTGGTCTGGAAATTTTAGGTTTCAGAAAAGTTGATGTAGACACAACAGATATAGGTAGTATGGCACTTTCTGTTGAGCCGGAAATAGAGCAGGTATTTATTGCCCGTCCGTATGATGTGGCACCTGGTGCAGATTTTGAGCGTAAGCTTTACATTTTTAAGAATTACCTGATTAAACTGATTGTTAACACCGTGCATGGCGGTAAAGATTTTTATATTGTTTCGCTATCTGCGCAGACTATTATATATAAAGGTCAGTTAACTTCTTTGCAAGTTCGTACTTATTTTAGCGATTTAAGCGATAAACGTGTGGTTTCGGCCTTAGGTTTGGTTCACTCACGTTTCGCAACCAATACATTCCCGTCGTGGAGACTGGCACAACCTTTCCGTTTTATCGCGCACAATGGAGAGATTAATACCTTACAAGGAAATTTAAACTGGTTCAGGGCAGGTGTTAAATCACTGGCTTCTTCGCATTTTACGCCTGAAGAGCTGGATATGCTTTTACCTGTTATTGATGAAACCAATTCAGATTCTGGCTGTTTGGATAACGTAATCGAATTGTTATTCCACGCTGGCAGAACCTTACCTCATGTTTTAATGATGTTAGTGCCTGAAGCATGGGATGGTAACGATGATATGGATCCGGTTAAAAAAGCCTTCTATGAATTCCATGCCACATTAATGGAACCGTGGGATGGACCGGCAGCAATTGCTTTTACCGATGGTAAATTAATTGGAGCTACTTTGGATCGTAACGGTTTACGTCCTTCGCGTTACGCCATCACTTCTGATGACCGTGTAATTATGGGTTCTGAAGCTGGTGCATTGGCGATTGATCAAAGTACCATTATTGAAAAAGGCCGCTTAACTCCTGGTAAAATGTTCGTAGTGGATATGGAGCAGGGGCGTATCATCAGCGATGAGGAAATTAAAACACAGGTTTGCGGCGGAAGTCCGTATGCAGACTGGATTAACCAATATCAGATCCGTTTAGAGGAGTTGCCTGAGCCACGTTTAATGTTTACCGGCTTATCGGCAGAGTCTATTTTTAAATACCAGCAGGTTTTTGGTTACAGCAGGGAAGATGTAGATCTTTTGCTTAAACCAATGGCTATTGAAGGTAAAGAGCCTATTGGTTCGATGGGTACCGATACGCCGCTTGCTATTTTATCACAACGTCCGCAACATTTATCGTCATACTTTAAGCAGCTTTTTGCTCAGGTTACCAATCCGCCTATCGATCCGATTCGGGAGAAAGTGGTAATGAGTTTGGCTAGTTTTATGGGCAGCAACGGTAACTTGTTAGATGAGAACCCTCGTCAGGCACACTGTGTAGCCATTAAACACCCAATTTTAACCAATCAGGAATTAGAAAAACTGAGAAGTATCGATACGGGTGTTTTCCAGGCTAAAACTTTACAAACCTATTTCAGGGCTGATGGTAAGCCAGGTGCTATGGCGAAAGCTTTAGACCGCTTATGCCGTTATGCTGTTGATGCTGTTGAAGATGGTTTCCAGGTAATTGTATTAAGCGACAGGGCTATCGATTCTGAGCATGCTGCAATGCCTTCGTTATTAGCGGTTTCGGCGGTACACCACCACTTAATCCGTAAAGGCTACCGTGGTGCTGTGGGTATCGTTATCGAGGCTGGTGACATTTGGGAAGTACACCATTTTGCTACTTTACTGGGCTTTGGTGTTACTGCAATTAACCCTTATCTGGCATTAGAAACCATCGGCGGTTTCCAGGAAGAATCGGGCTTATCTGCAGAGCAACTAACTAAAAACTATATTTACGCGGTAAACAGTGGTTTGTTAAAAATCTTCTCTAAAATGGGAATCTCTACCTTGCAATCATACCAGGGTGCCCAGATTTTCGAAATTTTAGGTTTAAACAAACAGGTAGTTAATACTTATTTCACTGGTGCGGTTTCGCGTATTGGTGGTTTAGGTTTAGATGAGATTGCAAAAGAAACCTTAATTAAACATCACCGCAGTTTTGGTCCTGCAACGCAGACCGAAAACTTATTGCCTGCCGGTGGTACCTATAAATACCGTCGCAGAGGTGAAGCGCATTTGTTTAATCCGCAAACTATCCACTTGTTGCAAAACGCAACGCGTAAAAACGATTACAACATTTTTAAACAATACTCTAAACTGGTAAATGAGCAAACACAACAGGCTTATACCATCAGAGGTTTGTTTGAGTTTAATTATAGCCGTCCGGCGGTTCCGTTAAATGAAGTTGAATCTACCGAGGCCATTTTAAAGAGATTTGCAACAGGGGCAATGTCATTCGGATCGATCTCGCACGAGGCACACTCAACTTTAGCTATTGCCATGAACCGCATTGGCGGAAAGAGCAATACAGGTGAGGGTGGTGAAGATGAGATGCGTTATACTAAATTGCCAAATGGCGATAGTATGCGTTCGGCTATTAAACAAGTAGCATCTGCCCGTTTTGGGGTAACCAGTTACTACTTAACCAACGCTGATGAGTTACAGATTAAAATGGCTCAGGGTGCAAAACCAGGAGAGGGTGGTCAGTTACCTGGTCACAAGGTGGATGACTGGATTGCAAAAGTTCGTCACTCTACCCCAGGTGTAGGTTTAATTTCGCCTCCTCCACACCACGATATTTACTCGATTGAGGATTTGGCACAGTTAATTTACGACCTGAAAAATGCCAACCGTGCAGCCAGGATCAATGTTAAACTGGTATCTAAAGCGGGTGTTGGTACTATTGCAGCCGGTGTGGCTAAAGCGCACGCCGATGTAATTCTGGTATCGGGTTTTGATGGTGGTACCGGTGCTTCGCCTTTAACCTCTATCCAGCACGCTGGTTTACCTTGGGAACTTGGTTTAGCAGAAGCACACCAGACCTTGGTTAAAAACAAACTGCGTAACCGGATCATTTTGCAAACAGATGGTCAGTTAAAAACAGGTAGAGATATTGCTATTGCAGCATTATTGGGAGCTGAAGAGTGGGGTGTAGCTACTGCTGCATTGGTTACTTCTGGCTGTATCATGATGCGTAAATGCCACCTGAACACTTGTCCGGTTGGTGTAGCTACGCAAGATCCTGAATTAAGGAAATTATTTACAGGTGATGCAGATCACGTTGTAAACTTATTCTATTTCCTTGCTGAGGAGTTACGTGAAATTATGGCTGAACTAGGTTTCAGAACGATTCACGAAATGATTGGTCAGGCTGATATTTTAAAAGTACGTGAATTGCCTGCAACTGATTGGAAATTAAAGCACCTTGATTTATCACCTATTTTGTTTAAAGCAGAAGAGAATGGCTTGCCTTTATTTAATACTGAAGCGCAGGATCATGGCTTGGACAACGTTTTAGATCATAAACTAATCGCCGCTGCACAATCGGCTATTGATAATAACGAGCCTGTTTTTGCAAGTTTCGAAGTTAAAAATACCGACCGTTCTTTAGGTACCATGTTATCCAACGAAATCTCTAAAGTACATTTAAGTGCCGGTTTACCGCCTGATACCATTAACTTTAAGTTTGTAGGTTCTGCCGGACAAAGTTTTGGTGCATTCAGTACCCGTGGGGTTACTTTATCGCTTGAAGGTGAGGCTAACGATTACGTAGGTAAAGGATTATCTGGTGCGAGATTAGCAGTTTATCCTTTCGCTAATTCGACTTTTGTACCTGAGCAAAATATCATTATTGGTAACGTTGCACTTTATGGAGCTACTTCGGGCGAGTTGTTTGCACGTGGTAAAGCTGGTGAACGTTTTGCTGTACGTAACTCTGGTGCAACTGCTGTTGTAGAAGGAGTTGGCGATCACGGTTGTGAGTACATGACTGGTGGTGAAGTCTTAATTCTTGGTGATACCGGAAGTAACTTTGCCGCAGGTATGAGTGGCGGTGTAGCTTGGATTTACGATGCAAACGGAACTTTTGCACGCAAATGCAATAAAGAAATGGTTGATTTAGATCCGTTACAAGCCGAAGATGAAGAGCGTATTTTAGCTTTACTTAAGTCGCATATCCGCTTAACAGACAGTAAAGTAGCTGAGTTTATCTTAAGCGATTGGAAAACACAATCAGCGCATTTTGTAAAAGTATTCCCTAAAGAATACAAAGCAGTTTTAGCAAAACGTAATCAACAAGTAAAAACACACTAAGCCATGGGAAAAGTAACAGGATTTCAAGAATACGATAGAGTTGCGCCCACAAGAGAAGAGGCTGTAACGCGTGTAAAACACTATGGGGAATTTTTAAATGAATTACCCGCACAAGAATTAAATAACCAAGCTGCGCGCTGCATGGATTGCGGTGTACCTTTTTGCCAATCGGGTTGCCCGCTGGGTAACGTAATCCCTGAATTTAACGATGCCGTTTATCAGGGCAAATGGGAGCAGGCAGCCAATATTTTATTAAGTACCAACAATTTCCCTGAGTTTACCGGCAGGATTTGTCCGGCACCTTGCGAGTCGGCATGCGTACTGGGTATTAACCGTCCGCCGGTTTCTATCGAGGAAATTGAGAAACACATTATCGAAATTGCTTTTGAAAAAGGATTTATCAAAGCAAAGGCTCCATTAATCAGAACCGGTAAAAAGGTTGCAGTTATTGGTTCAGGTCCGGCAGGATTAGCCGCTGCTGCTCAGTTAAATAAAGTTGGACATGAAGTTACCGTTTTCGAACGTGATGATGCACCAGGTGGTTTATTGAGGTATGGTATTCCTGATTTTAAACTTCAGAAAAATGTAGTCGATCGCCGTATCGATTTAATGAAAGAAGAAGGAATTATCTTTAAATGCAATGCCAATGTCGGTGAGAACGTAGAGATTGGTACTTTATTGAGAGATTTTAATGCCATTGTTTTGGCTGGAGGCTCAACCATTCCGCGCGATCTGCCAATTGATGGCCGTTCGGCTAAAGGCGTTCATTTTGCAATGGATTTCTTAAAACAGCAAAATAAGCGTGTGGCTAACCGTAAGGTAGATAGCGAAGATATTATGGCTACCGGTAAAAATGTGATTGTAATTGGTGGTGGTGATACGGGTTCAGATTGTATCGGAACTTCAAACCGTCATGGTGCAAAATCGGTAACCCAGTTCGAAATTATGCCAATGCCGCCACAAACGCGTAGCGAAAATATGCCTTGGCCAACTTATCCGATGTTATTGAAAAATACTTCATCGCACGAAGAAGGCGCACAAAGGGCATGGTCAGTAAATACCAAAAACTTTATTGCCGATGAAAACGGAAACCTTAAAGCATTAAAGGTGGTAGATGTAGCGTGGGAGATTGATGCTAACGGTCGTCCGGTTACTTTTAAAGAAGTTCCGGGATCAGAAAAAGAATTACCTTGCGAATTGGTGCTTCTGGCAATGGGTTTCTTATACCCACAAAAAGAGGGATTAATTGAAAAATTAGGTGTTGAATTAGATAGCCGCGGAAACGTGAAAGCATCTGAGCACACTTATCAGACCAATATTGCTAAGATTTTCGCAGCTGGCGATGTTCGCCGTGGACAATCTTTGGTAGTTTGGGCCATTTCAGAAGGTAGAGAAGCTGCCCGTAAAGTAGATGAATACTTAATGGGAGCCACCAAACTGGCATCGAGAGATGCAATTGCTTATGCTTAGTAGGTTTTAAATTCTATATTTTTAGGGTCGTGGTGCAAGCCACGACCTTTTTTGTTTAAGGAGATTCCCATCGGTTGGTGTCCGCACCAACTGAAATAGTATTAGTTCCTGCCACGGATGCACGGATTATCACAGAGTCTATTCGGTATTAAAAGCTGGTCGATAATTACGCTTACCAGTAAACTATTCTGTCCGTAGAGTTAAGCGCAGCGTCTCTACGGACTGATGAATAAAATTGAGTTTGTAACTCAATTAAAAGAGCGAGTCTGAGACTCTTTCCTATTCTGTGTCCGCACCAACCGAAATAGTTACTTCTTGCTACTGATGCATGGATTATCACGGAGTGCTGTCGATAGGTGTTTTTATCAGGCAAATAGGTGTTAAAAGCTTATATTAGTATATGAGTGAAAGTGGTTATCAAATAAAAGATCAGGAAGCTTTACATTTTATAACATTTGCAACAGTACAATGGGTAGATGTATTTACTAGAAAGGAATATTCGGATATTATTGTAGAAAGCTTAATTTACTGTAAGAAGAATAAAAGCTTAAGAATTCATGCCTGGTGTATTATGACCAATCATTTACATCTGATTTTATCGGTAGGTGAAAACAAGAGCTTGCCTGATGTATTAAGGGATTTTAAGAAGTTTACATCGAGTAATGTTATTAAAGCAATTAAAAATAATAATCATGAGAGCAGACAAAGTTGGATGCTTTGGATATTCAAAAAGGCCGGAGAAGAAAATAAAAGAAACAAAGATTATCAGTTTTGGCAGCAAGAAAATCATCCGATCGAACTTTCTACAAATGATATGATAGATCAAAGACTAAATTATTTACATGAAAATCCAGTAAGATCTGGAGCTGTTAGAAACGCTGAAGAATACGTTTATTCTTCAGCTATTGATTATTACACGACAGAAAAAGGACTGATAGAAATAGATTTTATAGAATAACTTAGCATAATAGATATCCTATCCGTAGAGTTAAGCGCAGCATCTCTACGGATTGATGAATAGGGCTGAGTTTTTAAAACTCAGAATATAAGAATGAGTCACAGACTCTTATCCATTCTATCATCCGTAGAGTCCTTCGGAACTCTACGGACAGATGGGGGGCGGTGAGGACACCGACCAGCAGACGAATATAAGAACGAGTCACAGACTCTTATCCATTCTATCATCCGTAGAGCCCTTCGGAACTCTACGGACAGATGGTGAAATAAAGGTGTTTTCCGTGTATTCTGGTCTCCATCGCTATTATTGTTATCTTATCTAAAACAAGCTCAGCTGATCATTCTTCGGCGGTTGCTCTTTTCCAAAAACTGTTCTACCACCATACTTCCAGCTGTCTTTTCTTTCCTGTTCAATCACTTTTTCAAAATCCATGTTGGGTGTAAAGTCCTTTTCTGCGTTGCTGGCAATGCGGTGCAAAGATCTTATGGCGTCCTGTTTATCGGTATTTCCAATCTTTGCTTTTTCTACAGCCTGGCGTAAAAAGCCAATCGTTTCATCGTAAACATTTATCGGAACAGGAAAAGGGTAACCGTCTTTGCCTCCATGTGCAAAAGAAAACCGGGCAGGATCGGTAAAACGGGAGGGAGTACCATAAATAACTTCGCTAACCAAAGCCATCGATTGTAAGGTACGCGGTCCCATGCCTTCCAATAAAAGTAGCTCTTCAAAATTATCAGGCCTTTTCTCCTGAGCCAACCACAAAATACTACCCAATCTTTTTAAATCAACATCTTTGGCTTTTACTTCATGGTGATTAGGGAGTACCAGCTTCTGTATTTCGGCCATCATCCGGGAAGGGCTTTCGCTGGTTAGGCCGATCATGGCTTTACGTGTGGGATTGGCGCCGATGGCAGTGAGGTTTAATATTTTTCCCTGGTTAAGGCCACAAATTCCGGTGTGTGGCTCCTCTACAAAAGACTTTAAATTTTCAGAATGCCAATGGTATCTTCTGGCTGTGCCGCTAAAATCGCTCATGCCTTGCTGTACCACTGCCCAATCGCCCTCGCTGCTTAAAATAAAGTTATGCAGGTAAAGCTGAAAACCATCCTGAATGGCAGTATTATCAACTTTTGCACTGAGCTTGCTCGATCTGACCAGCATTTGGCCATCAAGTCCGGTTTTTTCGGCAACGCGTAAAAGTTCGTTAGGTGTTTCTCTGCTCAACTTCCCTTTGCCGCCGCAAATGTAAATGCCCAGCTCTTTGGAGAGCGGATTTATCGCTTTTTTCAAAGCACCCATAACCGAGGTGGTTATGCCTGATGAATGCCAGTCCATACCCATTACCGCACCCAGGCTTTGAAACCAAAACGGACTGCTTAACCGGCGTATCACTTCTGCCTTGCCGTATTCTGCTAAAATCGCTTCGGTAATAGCAAGGCCCAGTTTGGCCATACGCTGCGCAAGCCAGGGCGGAACGTGGCCATAGTGTAAAGGTAAATCTGCGCTTCCTGATCTTTTCAATGCTAACAAATTTAGTAAAAATATTTAAGAAATTAGCTGGTTTTTGCCACGGATGCACGGAATCCAGAAAGGTTTAAAATTATTCGTGTTTCCGTTACTGTTTGTAGGATGAGTATTATTTTTTGCCACGGATGCACCGAAGTCACAGAAATCAAAAACTTAGGTGTCTGCTAAACGATTGGTCTTATATTTTGTTATCTTCAACCGGAGGCCTATAATTAACCCAGCAGATGCGCAAATTTCTTCAACGTTTATTAAGCAATTGGATTATCCGTATGTCTAATAAATACAGCTCGCGACCCAATCGCAGGCGAATACACGGTGCTTTAAACAAGCTTTTCAAAACCATTGTTAAAACGCCGGGCAAGCGTGGTCCGATTTTGGACATAACAGCGGCTGATAGGTTTATCATCCTTTCAGACCAGCATAAAGGTGCCCGCGATTTTGCCGACGATTTTACCCTGGCCGAAGAAAACTATCTCAAAGCGCTTGAACATTACGCAGTAAATAATTTCCATTATATCAATTTAGGGGATAGCGAAGAGCTTTGGAAAAATTTAATGGAATCAGTAATCAGGCACAATAAAAAGACATTCGAAGCGGAAAAGATTTTTATAAACAAAGGCATGTTTACCAAAATATTTGGTAACCACGATCTGTACTGGGATAACGATCCATTGGCTGGTTTTAATTTAAACCGTATTTACGGGAAAAAAATACCGATTTATGAAGGCGCCATATTGCGCATGCCCATAGGGGCTCAATTTCTTGATATTTTTCTTACACATGGTCATCAGGGCGATTTGCAAAGCGATGGAAACTGGTTTAGCAAATGGTTTGTGAGCACGGTATGGGCTCCGCTGCAGGCCTACCTTCGAATTAACCCCAATACACCCGCTTACGATAATCAGCTTAAAACTGCACATAACATTATGATGTATAGTTGGGTGGTTAGCCAAACCAATAAGGTGCTGATTACCGGCCATACGCATCAGGCGGTTTTTGCCTCCTTAACGCATTTAGAAAGAATTTATCTCAAACTGCAGCAAGCCAAAAGAGATAATAACCAGGAAGCTATTGCCGCTTTAAACGCTGAGCTGGTTAAGCAAACACGAGCCGGTGATAAACCTCCGCGGTTTAGAAAATACAAGCCCAATTACTTTAACAGTGGCTGCTGTTGTTTTAACGATGGCGATATTACCGGTATCGAAATTGAAAACGGTTTAATCCGCTTAATTAAATGGTCTTGCCATAAAACGGGCTATTCAGAAAGGATTGTGCTCGAAGAAATGAAGCTGGAACAGCTTGTCGAAACAGTTTTACCTAAGCGGTAGCTGTAAATAAAAGGTAGTGCCCAGGTTTTTACCTTCGCTCTCGGCCCAGATTCTCCCTTTATGCATATCTGCAAATGCACCTGCAGTAATTAAGCCCAGACCATTGGCACTTTCCTGATGTGTAGGGGCTGCACTGAGCTTGGCAAATTTGATAAACACTTTTTCCAGTTCCTCCTTTGTTAAACCTACGCCCTGATCTTTTACGGCTATAGTAAGCTCAGTAGCGGTAAGCTGATGAGATATGCTGATCTCTGTACCCAAGGGTGAAAATTTAATTGCATTATCAACCAGCTGGCTGAAAACTTCAGTTAATTTATTTACATCACCAAATATGAACAAGGGTTCGTTGATGTGTATCGATATCGATTGGTTTTTGATTTTTAGCTTTCTGCCGAAGCTTAATTTTACGGCTTCCAGAACTGCTGTTAAATCTACTTTAAGTTTTTCTGGTTTGTAGGCTATTGCTGCTTTCTTCGCCGGACTTAAAATATCATTTAAACTATCGACCATTTTCTTCGATTGTGCATTGATTTTACCCGCAATTAATACCGCTTTTTCATCAATAGCAGGAATTCTGCCCATCAGCTCTGATTGGAGGGAAATGGTAGTCATCGGGTTTTTAAGATCGTGGATGAGCACATGTAAACGGTCATCATAAGCCCTGAAAGCATTGCGCATGGCCAGGGTTCCTTCCAGTTTATCCATTACCATTTCGCCCAGCAGCTTGAGCATATTGATTTGCGTCTCGTTTGGTTGTAATGTTTCAGGAGTTGAAACATAAATTACGCCCAGCAGGTATCCCTCCGGCGATTGCAGTGGAGCTGTAACAAGTGTAGCATTGGTTTCAGTTATAACCTTAAAAGTATCGTAGAGTGGAAATTGTGGCTTAAGGGGCGGATTACCAATTGTTGATTTCTGAAAAACTGACTGAGCACCTTCAAAACAGATCCCTGCGCCAGGGGCATTAAATATACCGGCAGCCAACTGTGCTATCTTATCGAAAGCATATTCAGCTATGGTATCCAGCATTTCGTATTGTGTAAGTTTAGCTAAGCGCAGTGCTTCGTATTGGGGATTGGTATTTTCAATTACTTTTTCACTATGCATCGCCGGGATTGTTTTGAGTTAAGGGATTGTACGATAAAGGTAAAGATTATGATTAAAACCGGTAAATTTTATAAACAATTAAGTGGCCAAATTAGTTAATATAAAGTTGCAGATGAGTGATGAAAAGAGTTTAACGATCACCAAATCAATTAGGTAATGAGATTATATATTGAACGTAAGCCAGTTAAGGTAAACCCCGATACCAAAAGAGTAATTGCCAGATTTTTTTTTAATGGAGAAGAACGTGCATTAGAAGTAATTAAGAAAGTACTATTGTTTTCTGATGAAAAAGTTTTTTCGCTCATCTCCCCAATTTTACAGGAATATTCTAAAAGACACCGGAATATTACCAAAATTTTATTGCGGCATTGTAAGAAGCTAAAAAGGCAGTTTACCGCGCTTGGTGTATCGTTAGAGCATATTGATGAATATACCCGTTTATTAATTGGTGCTTATTTTACGCACGAATATTCCATCGAGTCGGCTGCTTTTTTTAATCCGAGTATTGTAGAAGATCCCGACCAAACTGATTTGGTTGAGGGAGAAAAAAGGGTAATCATTAGTTTTAGAGCTGTGGGTGAGGGGCATATTTCATCTATTGTTTTTCGCAGGGCTTTAATTGATAAAAATAATAATATCCAGGTTTTACCCGTAGGCAATTATGTAGATGAAGCCGAGGTAGTTAAAAATGCCATTTACGCTAAAAAGCTCTTTTTAAAAAAAGCGGCTTATGCGCAGATCGATCCGTCCGTTCTGGAAGAAATTGAAGCCAAACTGGATGATAAATTTGAGTACACCAGTTTAAGCAACATCATTAAAGATTCTAAAAGCCTGCACAAAGAAAACCCAACACGGTTGATCGAGTATGATAAAGTGCTGTGGCTGTCAGATACCTATCATACGATCAGTTTTTCAAAAGATACCGATATTTCTGACCGCGTTATTTTCCCGATTTCTGAATTTGAACGCAAGGGAATTGAAGATGCGCGTTTTGTGAAATTTGTTAAAGACGATGGCAAGGTAGTATACTATGCCACCTACACGGCTTTTGATGGCTCGCTGATAATCCCCAAGTTGGTGCAGACAGTAGATTTTTATGAATTTAAAGTTATACCATTGTATGGTGATGGTGCTCAGAATAAGAATCTGGGGTTATTTCCAAGAAAAATTAACGGGAAATTTGTAATGATGAGCCGGATTGATGGCTGGAATAATTACCTGATGTTTTCGGATAAGATTAATGTTTGGGAGAACCCGATTTTATTAAAGCAGCCGCGTTATGATTGGGAACTGGTACAAATAGGCAATTGTGGTTCACCTATCGAGACAGAAAAAGGCTGGATTGTAATTACGCATGGTGTTGGCCCAATGAGGCGGTACTGCATTGGTGCAAGTTTGCTCGATCTGGAAGATCCCAGAATAGAAATTGGTCATTTAAAAGAACCGTTAATTATCCCGAATGGCGATGAACGGGAAGGTTATGTACCCAATGTAGTTTACTCTTGTGGTTCAATAATCAGCAATGGCGAATTGATTATTCCTTACGGATTATCGGATTACAGTTCATCATTTGCTACCGTGAATTTAGAATTATTGCTAAACCGGTTACTGGAGAATAATTAAAATTATCCATCGTGGTAACCCAAGACAAGAAAAACCCGTCATTGCGAAGCAGGGCTGTGCGAGCTGAAGCAATCTGCATAGGAGATTGGTTTTGCAAGTACAAGATTGATAGTAAATAAACCTAACTAAACTTATCAACCTCTACCAAAGGCGACGATAAAGTTTCATACTCTGCCTCTGCAGCCTTAAGTATGGCCAAATGTGAAATAAAATAAGCTAAGGTACTTTCAGCGCCCTGGTTTCTGTTTACGCTGTTAAACTGCAGTCCATCGGCACAACCATTGGTTTCAAAATCATACAATGGAATGTGCAGGCTGTTTTTACCCAAAAACCATTCGTAACTCGTATGCATTAAACTCAGGTAATGATTGTTTTTGGTAATCTCGAAGGTTTTGGCATAAAGTAATACCATGGCCATAGTTTCAATGGCCTGCTGGTCGTAAACAGGGTTTTTACCATGCTTTTTTAACCAGCCAGCGTTTCCTACCGGATTGAGGTATCCGTTTTGAAAAGAAAAAGTATTTAAGAAAGCAATACTTTCCATCGCTGTTTGGTATGATGCAGCATGCCCGGTTACTTCATAATGATGCAGCAGAGCCAATGGTAGAATGGCATTATCGTAAGTCAAAATATCTTCAAACCAGTGCCAGTCTCCATCTTTATTTTGCTTGTACGACGAAATTAAGGAGTTGGCCAGTTGATTAATTTCATTAATAATCAGCTCATCGCCCGGATGTGCGCACAAGTAGTAAGCCAAACCGATAAGCGTATTGGCTTTTCCGCGGATATAATTTAATTTTTTAAAATGTGGAACTGCATGCCAGAAAAGCTCGCGGCCAAACTCACGGTAAGAATTATTGGGAGCACTACAAATTAATTGACCAAGTGCCCAGATTGTACGTCCAAATGAGTCTTCTGAGCCAATTTCATCCAGATATTGCCGGTTAAAACTTAAAAAGTTACGAAAATTACCATCCTCAACCTGCATATACTGGATAAAGCTGAGGTAAACAGGCATAAATTTTAGGGCATAAGGGTTTTTGTCATACTCACAAGCCATCAGCGACATAATTAGTGCCCTTGCGTTATCATCAATGCAATAACCTTCTTTAAGATTGGGTACCCCGAAACGGGCATGCTGGATAATTCCGGTATCATCTGTCAGCAAGGCAATATGACTGAGGTTAAGCGCAGGCATTTGCTCTACATCTATAATTGGTGGAATAGTTCTTTCCGGTTTTTTTTGTGCGGCTAATGCTTCTCGTAAAGCTTCAAGATATACACGGCCAATAGCAGGCCAGCGTAAATTCAAGCCATAGTTATAGGCATTTTGCTTAAGTTGCCTGTAGGTATCTTTATCGCTGAGCAGTTCGTTTACAATGCTGGCCAGGTGTGCATCATCTTTAAAATCAAATAACCGGCCCCGGTTATCGGCCAGCAGCTCCTGAGCATGCCAGTAAGGGGTTGATACCACTGCTGCACCAGCGCCAATAGCATACGATAATGTTCCGCTGGTAATCTGCGCTTCGTTTAAATAGGGGGTAATGTACAAGCTACAGGCAGTTAAATACTGGTGTAATTCGTTTTCTGATACAAATTTGTTTACGAAAGCGATATTATTTTCTACACCCAATTCTCTTGCAAGGGCTTTTAAACTATCACGATACTCTTCGCCATTGTGCTTAACTACGCCCGGGTGGGTGTTGCCCAAAATTACGTACAAAGCCTCGGGGTGCTGTGCTACAATTGCCGGCAGGGCTTTGATAACCGTTTCCAAACCTTTATTACGGCTAATTAAACCGAAAGTAAACAATACTTTACGGCCTTTAAATAAGTTGCTTTCTGCAATCTCATTATTAACGATGGGTTCTAAATCCGGCACGCCATGTTCGATTAGCCGGATAGCCGCTTTTGGAATTTGGTAAATACTGGTTAAAAACATCACGGCCTTTTTGCTCATTACCACAATTTTAGCAGCCTTTAATGCGAGCTGTTTTAAAATGGTAAGCTGCATATAGTTCGGCTCCTTTAAAACAGTATGTAAAATGATAATAAAAGGTTTCTTTAACCTGTTAACCAACGATAGTAAAAATACCCCGCTATTGCCGCCATATATGCCAAACTCGTGTTCTATAATACAGGTGTCAACCTCACTGTTATTAATGAAATCGGCTGCCTCAATATAATCCTGCTGGTTTTGTTGCCTGATAACAAATTTGACCTCCTTGCCATAAGCATGTTCATGAATGTCATCTGATTCGTTAAGCGCAACCACAAAACTTTTTTCAGGATTGTAGTCTGCGTTTAAACTTAAAGCAGTAACTAAGTTATGGTTAAATGTTGCTAGGCCGCATTCGCGAGGGGGACAGGTAGAAATATAGGCAATTTTCATAGGTATTTCGGGTAGATTAGTATTTAAACAACATTGTTAAACTCAAATAGTTTGTGTTTTTACCAATTGAATAAAATATGCTTAAGCGATATTGAGTTTGATGATGATGTGGAGCGAAGTTTTATTCCCACTCCATTATCTTATAATTTATTTAAAAGCCGTTTTTAACTGATCGGCAGCATAAGCTTGAGCCGCTTTTGCTTCTGGTACAACAGCGGCCATGCCGAAGAACTCATGGGTTACACCGTCGTAATTTTTGCTGTATACCTTTACGCCGGCAGCTTTAAGTTTATCGGCCAGCATAACACCATCATCATGCAGCGGATCTATTTCGGCAGTTATAATGGTTGTTGGGGGCAAGCCCTTTAAATTGGCATTAACCAGCGAAATTTTAGGATCCTGTGCCTCAATCATGGTATTTAAATATTTTTCTGTAAACCAGCCCATCATGGCCTTGTTTAAAGGTTTAGCTTTTTCGTAGGTTTTGTAAGAAAGCGTATTCATATCGGCCTGGGCAATGGGGTAAACCAGGAGCTGATGTACGGGAATCATAATTTGCTTATCGCGGGCCATTACCGATACATTGGCAGCTAAATTTCCGCCGGCACTTTCACCTGCTATGGCAATTTTGCCGGGATCGCCCTTTAAATCAAAAGCATTTTTAATCACCCACTCATAAGCAGCAAAAGCATCGTTATGGGCTGTTGGGAATTTGTTTTCGGGGGCCAGACGGTAAGCTACCGAAACAACTACTGCACCTACCTGTTCTGCCAAAGCTTGTGCCGAAGCATTATAAACATCAAGGTTTGCAATTACAAAACCTCCGCCATGATAATAAACAATAAGCGGAAATGGTCCATTGCCTGTTTTTGGTGTATAAATCCGCAGGTGTATTTTGCCACCATTAACAGCGATATCTTTTCCAGTAGTATCAACCATTGGTGCGGGTATGGTGATTTGGTTTTCTTCAATCAAATCCATAACTGCATTGGTTGGGGTATGGTTTCTGCGTGCATCGGTTGCACTGAGTGTTTCGATAGGTTTATCGCCATAACTGCTTAATTTTTCGATAACCGCCTGCATTTCAGGTTTTATGGTTTTACCCCATTCGGGTGGCGGACCCGCAGGCTTTAAGCTGGCAGCAGCAGTAGAATCGGTCAGGGTAGTGTCGCTCGCAACGGTTGTTTTGGTATTGCTGTTACAAGCCCACAGTAGCAGGGTTCCGGTGAGTAAAAAAGCGGTGTTTTTCAGTAGTCTGATTTTCATGAGTTTAAATTTATTGATGTCGTTTCTATAACAGAAAGAAGCAGTTAACGGTTTTTACAGCTTTACAACCTCGTAGAATCTGATCAAAATTCAAACATCTTTAACTTTTGAGGTGTTCTTATTACAAATTGAAATTATGTTAGCAGAAATAACAGGCTTACCCGATCAGGTTTTTGGGGTAAGGGCAACAGGCGAAGTTACCAGTGAGGATATTAAGCACGTATTGTTGCCGGGGCTTAAACGTACAGCCGACAAATTTAAAGAAATCAGGTACCTGCTGGTGTTGGATACCGATGTTAAAAATTTTACAGCCGGTGCATGGATACAGGATGCCAAAGCTGGCTTGCAAAATTTTACCAAATGGAAAAAAATAGCGGTGGTAACTGCCGAAAAAGGGGTAGAGTGGTTTACCGATATTTTTACTGTGGCTACGCCCGGCGCTTCTAAAGGTTTTAAACCCGATGAAATTGAAACTGCAAAAGACTGGTTAATCAGTAACGATTGATATTATACATTATACCATGAAAAATACTAAAACCCCGGCCGAAAGTAGCAAGGCTACCGCACCGAAACATGCCAAAGCGAAAGGAGCTGATGAAAAAGTAACATCAGCCAAAGATGCCAAAAAAGTAGAGGTAACTAAAAACGCTCCGGTAAAACATAAGAAACCGTAATTTTTAGCATCAGTTTATGACTTTAGATACCGATAACCTCAACCGGTTTTACAATAAAGCTTACGATTGGATTATAACCAAAGGCCCCTCGGTAATATTGGGCATTGCCATACTTATTCTGGGGCTGTGGCTCATTAAACTATTGGGAAGATGGATGGAAAAGGGGATGCTCCGTAAAAATATAAACCCATCACTGCGCCCTTTTCTTACCAGCTTAATTTTAATTACCCTGCGTATTTTACTGGTATTAACCGTAATGCAGATAATTGGCGTTCAGCTTACTTTCTTAACTGTATTAATTGGCGGTATTGGTGTAGCAGCAGGTTTGGCACTATCGGGTACGTTACAGAATTTTGCCAGCGGTGTACTTATTTTATTGTTGAAACCTTTTGTGGTAGGCGATAATATTATTGCGCAGGGGCAGGAAGGTACGGTAACTTCCATCCAGATTTTTTACACCATAGTTAAAACATTCGATAACCGCACGGTAGTTATTCCAAATGGTAAATTATCGAACGAAGTGATCATTAATATCAGCAGGGAAGGCAGCAGGCGCGTAGATATAGAAATGAAATTTAGTTATGGTATAGATTACGATAAAATTGTAGCGGTTTTTAACAAGACTGTAGATGAATTTAAAGCCTGTTTAAAAACACCCGAACGGCGAATAGGTGTATCCGTTTTAGAGGAGAGTGGTTTTAAGGTTATTTTCAATATTTGGGTAAATGCACATGGGTTTACCGATACCAAGCTATCTTTTCAGCAGGAGTTGATGAAAAACCTAAAACTAGGTGGAATAAAATTACCGGGTATGTCTGATTAGTTTATTCCTTTTTTGAGTAAGGCGTAAATTTTATCCATCAAATCATCGATGTTAAAAGGTTTGGCCATAAAATCATCAGCAGTTACATCATCAAGGCTATAGTTTGTAGCATTGTAACGTGCCGAAATCATTAAAACCGGAATATGCTGTGTGGTTGATGTAGCCTTAATTTCTTTCAAAAGTAGTCTTCCATCGGTATCAGGCAACATAATGTCCATAATAATCACATCGGGATTGAAATCGTGCACGTGACTGATAAAGTCTGCGCCTTTGTTTAAACCAGCTACGTTAAAAGCTTCGCTTTCTAAAATCAGGGTAATAACATCAAGGATTGCATGATTATCTTCGATAACCAATATGTTTTTTTTTGCCAAAGTTGGGATGGTTTTTAATAAGTCGGAACAAATATAGAATAAAAAACAATCCTTAAAACTGAATTTATCTAATTCCTACTACATGCCGAAAATAAACTTAATATTTGTTAATTCGTAAATTCAAATTTCTTGTCTTATCTCTTATATATGAATAAATTTTCTGTCGACTTAACCAATTGTGATAAAGAGCCCATCCACATTCCTGGTAAAATTCAGTCGCATGGTTTTCTGATAGCCGTTGATAAACAAAATCTTGCGATAAACTATATCAGCGAAAATGCAGGAGATTTTTTGAATGAGCAGCCTAAAAACTTATTAAATAAACCGCTTGCGGCGGTTAATGCTTACATCAGGCAACAAGATCCGGAGTTTAATATCGAAGATCTGCTTAAACTGGGGATTATCCGCAATAATTTTGATGCCATTAGTCCGCATCCGGTAGAGCTCGATGGCAATCCTTTTTATCTCATCATTTCTGCTTCAATAAACGATTGGCTACTGGAGTTTGAGCCGGTAACCCTGCAATTCGATATACAAAGTTCAATTGGTCGTTCGGCATCAGCAATGCTGCAGGGCAAGAGTGTTTCTGCGTTGCTAAGCGGTGCTGCGCTTGAAGTTAAGAAACTGATCAGTTACGACAGGATCATGATTTATAAGTTTTTAGATGATGGTCATGGCGAAGTAGTTGCAGAAGAAAAAGAAGCCGCTTTGGAGCCCTTTTTTGGTTTGCATTACCCAGCTTCCGATATTCCAAAACAGGCACGGGAACTCTATAAACTGAATCTTACCCGTTTAATAGCCGATGTAAATCAACCCGATGCACCCATCATCACTTTTAAAGAGAATGAGCCGCTTGATTTAACCAATGGGGGCCTGAGAGCTGTTTCGCCCATCCATATTCAGTATTTAAAAAACATGGGTGTTCAATCGAGTTTCAGCATTTCGCTTATTTCGCATGGCGAGTTGTGGGGGCTCATTGCCTGCCATAACTATAGCCCGAAATTTATCGATTATAAAGCCCGTGAAGGTTCTAAGCTGATCGGACAAATCCTGTCGTCGGCCTTAGAATACCGTCAGGATGAAGAGGAAGCAGAAATAGTTGAGCTGTTTAAAGATACGGCGAATGTACTTTCAGAGCATTTATCCCGTGATAAGTATTTAATTGAGGCCATAACCGGGCATAAAAGAACGATTTTAAACGCTACAACTGCATCGGGTGTAGCCATTATTTTCGAAAACGAACTCAAAACCATTGGCGATGTGCCTGCAGATGAGGATATCCGCGAATTGGCAGAGTGGTTAAAGCAAACTACTGACGAATCTATTTATTACACCCACCGGTTATCGGAAATATATACCCCGGCAAAGAAGTATAAAAAAATTGCCTCGGGTATGTTGTCCTGTACTTTAAATAAAGAACTGGGCGAAATGATTATCTGGTTTAAACCCGAACTAATTACCACGGTAAACTGGGCGGGTAATCCGGAGAAACCGGTAACTCCTGATGAAAATGGCTTATTAAGCCTTTCGCCAAGAAAATCTTTCGAAATCTGGTCGCAGGTGGTAAATAATACTTCAGAGAAATGGCGTTCTGAAGAAATTTCTTCTGTTTTACGCATACGCGAGATCATTATTACCGATATCAATAAAAAAGCTAACGAAATCAGGCTGCTTAATGAGAAGTTACAAGCCGCGTACGAAGAGCTCGATACCTTTAGTTATACTGTTTCGCACGATTTAAGAACGCCTTTAACATCAATTAAGACCTATACCGAATTATTGCTTAAGAATAAAAGCATCGATGAAAACGGTAAAAAGATGCTCGATCGCATTTTACATGGTGCGAATAAAATGAATTTTCTGATTAAGGAGATTTTAAATCTGGCAAGGGTAGGCCGTTCGGATATAAATTTTGAAACAGTTGATATGCCTTTGTTGTTAAAGGAAATAGAAAGCGAAGTTTGGAATGCTTTTAAAGCAGACAAAACCGAGTTGTTTTTAGGTCAATTGCCTAATATAAAGGGTGATAGAACAATGATTGCACAAGTGTTCACTAACCTGATAGGTAATGCGGTAAAATATTCATCAACGGTTAAGAAACCCAGAATTGAAATCTCTGGCCATGTTGATGGTGAAGAAATCATTTATGCCATTAAAGACAATGGCATAGGGATTGATAACCGGTATTATGACAGGGTATTTGAACTGTTTAAGCGCATGGATAATGTGAAGGAGATAGAAGGAACAGGAGTAGGATTAGCTATTGTAAAAAGAGTTGTAGAACGGCATAACGGAAGGGTTTGGTTTGACAGCAAGCTTAACGTAGGCTCTACTTTTTATGTGGCATTTAAAAACAGGTAAAATGAAAACACCAGATATATTTTACGTAGAAGACGATATAGATTATGCATTCTTTATGCAGAGTGCAGTGCAGGAGGTTAAGGATACGCTCAATCTCACTATTGTAGAGGACGGAAGTGAGGCCCTGCTGAAGTTACAACATTTTGTAGATAGTAAAATCAAACCAAAGCTGATTTTGCTCGATTTAAATCTGCCGGGCTTATCAGGATTGGATTTGTTGAAATTTATAAGAGATATTCCTTATCTGAAATCCATCCCGGTAATTTTATTTTCTACATCCGATAATCCGGAAGATGTTAAAGCAGCAGTAGAGTTTGGTGCAAACGCTTATTTAACAAAACCCAGTGGTTACGATAACCTGGTAAAATGTGTGCACTCGGTGCATGATTTTTGGTTTAACCAGCACCTCAGATTAAATTAATACAAACCCATATCAAAAGATTCGGCTTTGAAATCCGGATCTTTTCTTTTTTATTCCGATTAATTAAATACCCTATATGATTGCCAATTTATTAAGAACCGAAACTTCCGAAAATCACAAAGCACTCGAATCGTTAATGTTTGTTAACGAAATCATGAACCATACCTTAAGCATTGAACAATACAAAAAATTACTGACCATAAATTACATCATTCACCAGAAGCTGGAAAATGAGCTCAGCAATATGCTTGATGCCGGAATTGCTGAAGAGCTGGATATGAACAGCAGATTAAAACTTGCAGCACTGGAAAAGGATATGGAGTACTGGCAGATTGATAGCCTAACCTTACCCGGTTTGGATTTTGAACTTTTTGTTCCGCAGAAAAATACGGGCGAGGTTTTAGGTGCCTTGTATGTGCTTGAAGGGGCCACACTGGGCGGAAATGTTATTAAGCGGCATATTTTAGCCAATAAGCATTTTGAAGGCCATGAAGCCGGTTTAAATTACTATGGTGTTTATGGCGAAGAATTGAGCGAAAAATGGAAAACTTTTGTTTCTGTGTTGAATAAACGCGTTGCAGAGGCCGATTACGAAGCCTGTGTGAAAAGTGCAAATCTTACCTTCAATAATCTCATTAACCTGGCCAGACAACTTAACTAAGTTGCTGAATTTTAATTGCGAAAATTGAAAAAATACGTCTGCAATAGTGCCAGGGCATTTTTTTGATTTGTGTAAATGTGCAAAACTTATTTTAAATTAATATTTGCTTTCTGTTGTAAATTCAAGGTAAATATGTATAATTGAAAAAAAATAAATTTTTTAAACCTTAAAAACATCAATTAGCGATGGAAAAATTCTCAAAAGTTAAAGCTGCTGTTGCTGCGATTGAAGCAGATGTAGAAAAATTTTATAATGCTGGCAATGCAGCTGCTGGTACTCGTGTGCGTAAAGCAATGCAAGATCTTAAAGTTTTAGCACAAGAAATCCGTGCAGAAGTAACTGACAAGAAAAACGCTGGCAAATAATATTTCGCGAGTAGAAACAAAAAGGGTTCTGGTATTCCGGAACCCTTTTTGCGTTTAAGCCCCTTACAAAGTCTAACAGATGCTGTGTAGGGGCAGAACTTCGTAAGTTTGCCGGAACGCCGGCGTGTACAGCTTAGATCGTCTTCCTGAAATTGTTTCAGGACCTCTTATTGGTAAGCTTTATAGTGTGATTAAATACCTGGCGATTTATAAAGGAGTTTCAAGAAATGTTGGTTATTATTTTAGAGATGCTGAACAAGTTCTGTAAGACGCATATATTTCGATTTGAGCTAAAAGGTATCCCTATAAAAAGATAAAGCTCCCCATCGCGGAGAGCATCTATCCAACTAACAAAACATATTTTTTTATTTGATTGAGCGTTTACTCAAGATTATCCTTTTTTAATCAGTTTATATTCGATTACCGGTTTACCGCGTGTACCTGCATCACCGGCACCCATCGAAACAAATTTTAGTTTATAGTAATTTCCTGAGGCATCTTTTATGATATAGAAAATCTTAGCATTGGCACCTGTAGCAGGTTGTGTGCTTCTCCAGCCTGCCCCAATTAAATCTCTGCTGGTTGAAAATGTTGCGCTTGCAATGTCGGCTTCAGAAAACGACGTGTAAGTTTTTGTATCGGTAACTGCAACAGCAGCAGCTGATGTTCCACCTAAGCTGTTAATGAAAACTAAATCAGAAAATGCATAAGGGAAAGTAGCAGTCCAGTACATGCTGTAAGTCCATACAATATCCCAGCTGGCTTTTGCAGGTTCAACAGTAACAGCCGTTCCTTTTACCAAAGAGGTAAACTGGAAGTTGGCATCAGCATTTTTAGTAACATCTAAAGTTTTAAAAGTAGTTTCGGTAACCTTCGCATACTGCAAAGTATAACCTGTTGTACCTTTTCTGATTACCCTGATTTTGTAAAGCTCATCGTTAGCTAAAACAGTTGCAGCACCGCCTTTTCTGTTAATGATATAAACTTTGTTTTCGGCATCGGTAGCAGAAATAGCTGCAATGGCCGTCTTGTTTAAAATGTTAGCTTCCCTGCCATCGTCTACTATGGTGAAATTACCTTGTCCCTGACCAACTTTTAAAGCATTAGGATCAAAATCGGCAGTGGTTACAGTGTTTAAATCTGTTTTATTAATCACCAAAGCAGAAGCACCATTGGTTGAGTTTAATATTACTTTAAAATCTGCTCCTGAATAAAAGCCTAAATCCCAGCTATCTCTTTCAACGGCAGTTTGTTTATCAGCACTAAAATCTACATAAACACTGTTTCCGGCAGCACTTCCTGCCTCTGCACCAACTATTCCGTTAAGCGTTAAAGTACTTCCATCTGAAGGTGGCACCACAACTATCGGTTCTTCAGCATCTTTTTTGCAGGCTGTAAAGGTTACCGCTAAAAAAGCGATGGCAATCATTGAGTTTAATTTATTCATGTTTGTATATGATTATTTTGTTTGTATTAAAGTTTATCCCAGTTATAACTTAAACCTAACAGGTAAGAACGGCCATAGCTATAAGGTACAGTTGCACCGCCTGTACTGTGTGCTCCACCACTTGCGGTTGAGCTGTTGGTGAGCTGTGTAACATTGAAAAGGTTTTTAATCCCCGCGTTAATAGTTAGCGATTTAAACAGGTTTTTGTTCAACATTAAATCAGCGGTATGAAAGGCCCCGATTTTTACCAGTTTCGCCGCAGATACATTGTTTTCTGTGCTCAGCTGGTAGCTCGGTAAACTACCAGTGTATTTATAAAACAGGCTAATGCTTCCCCTGATTTTTGGTAAGGTGTAGGTAATGTTCGAATTTACTTCCGTTGCCCAGGCAAATTCTGGCGTCGAAAGATTATTATCCTCACTTAAAGCATTGTATCGCCCTATATAAGACAGGCCAAGGCTTGCCTGAAGGTTTTTCTTAAACCGTAGCACATTATCCAGCGTACCGCCTGTAGTTTTGTACCGGGCTACATTAATCAGCGTGGTTACCGAATTATTGGTGGGAGAAAGGCCAAAATCAATCCTGTTCTTAACCAGGTTATAAAAACCCGTTAGAGTAGAACGGAATTCAACATCATTTTCATGAATGCCAGACCATACTAAAGAACCATTAAAACTATTGGATTCTTCGGCTTTTAAATCAGGATTACCCAAAATGTTATGACTGGCATCAACAAAATCATAATAGAGCTCCCGCAATGCTGGTGAGCGGAAACCTTTTGCATAAGCAAGACGCAAATCCAGGTCGCGTGTAAGTACGAGCTTGGCATTTAATGATGGAATTACAGGTGGTGCACTGTAAATGGAGTTTTTGATAAACCTTAATCCAGGTCTGATATTAATAACATCAGCTAACTTAATTTCTGCCGTAACAAAAGCAGCGTAGTCATTAATCACCGGCGATCCTTTAATGCGTTGCCCACTGGCGGCATCTCTGCTATACTCTATACCCGGTTGAAAGGAAACAGCTTTATTGAGTGTATAAATGGCTGTAGCCCTAAAATTGACGGCGTTAAATTTGGCAATATCCTGTTCGCCGGCACCAGTGCTAAGTTCTTCAGTATTGTTTGTAAAATCATGGATCACGGTTTTAGTTGCACGGTCCAATTTGGTAAAGCCCGCAATGGCAGACAATTGTAAGCTGTTGCTTATTTTGTATTCCGATTGAATTTGCTGGGTATACCTGTGTGTGGTGTAAGTTTGCAATACGCCTTTATAATTGTTTGGATTTAGCCCATAGCGCACATCAATATCTTCTTTTATGGCATCTAACCTATACCAGATATTAAAGTTATTGTAACGGTAGCCTACCTTGGCATTACCCAAAAACTGTTCCTTTGGTTTCCATCGGTTGGTAACGGCATTAACTTCTTCTATTGTTGCCGTTTTGGACGCTAAATTCCAGCCACCAAAATCATTGTGGGTAAAACCTGCCAGTACACTCCAATTTTTGTTTTTCCAGTTGGCACCGATATGCTGTATGTGATTGCCTTTGCCCGAAATCGCTTCATATTCATTGCCTGCAGTTTCTTCCTGTATTCTTGCAGACAAGTTTAGCAATGGTTTGCCCGGATTTTTGGTAATGATGTTGATTACACCTGCAAGCGCATCTGCACCATACACTACCGACATTGGTCCCTCAACAATCTCTATTCGTTCAATCGTATTAATATCGATTTGATTTAAACTCTCGCGGGTATCAGACCTGTCTACCATGGGCACACCATCCAACAATATCTTAACATTTCTACCTGTCATACCCATTAACTGTATGTCGGTGGTGCCGAGGGTTAAATCGTTACTAAACCTAAAGCCTAATTCGGTATTTAATATTTGTTGCACATTGGTGGCTGCCCTAAGTTTTATCCGCTCAGCATTTATAGTACGTACATTGTAAACAGAATTGCGTAATGTTTTGGGGCCATACTGACCGGTTACAACCACATCTTTTAAATCATTTGCCTTTGCGGTATCAACTTTAATTTCTTGAGCCACAGTTACAAATCCACAAAGCGATAAGGCAATTGATAAATATATCCTCATTTATTTAGACTAATTATAAATAATTGTGCAAATTTGTGCATTATCACCAAAAGGAGATAACGTTAAACGGATAATTAATGCCGCGAAACGGATTAAATGGAATAGCAGACAGGGTTATGTCACATTGAATTCCAAAAAATGCTCCTTGAAAATGAAATAAAATCGTTTATTAATGAAAATTAAACTCTCAGTACAGACAAAGGGAATAATTGCATATCAAAATACCTATCCTGCAAATTTTGCAGGCATACAGGATATAGCGGAAGCAATTGTAGCAGTTAAAACTGAACATACGCATTTATATATTACAGAAATGTGGTTTGAAGGCATTCATATCAGCATTATTAACCTGGAAAATAATTTACCTGAAGATTTACGCTTTGAATCTTCTCATGCACACATTGGTTTGTTGTTTTGCTTAGATGGAAGCCTGATAGCGACCAATGAAACGGAGCAAAATTTTTTATCCTTAACCAGGAACGAGCAAAACCTCAATTTGGGTAAGGTAAATAGTCTGACTTTAAGGGTGCAGGAAAAAACGAGTTACGTGTATATTCAGCTTACCGAAGCTTATTTTCAAAAAGCAATGGGATGCGAATTCGAGCACAATGCACTTTTACCATTAAGAGAACCGATAAGCCCTGAAATTAATTCAATTTTGCAAAGTCTCAGTCTTGATAATCATTCGGGTAGGCTAAAGCGCCTGTTTGTAGAAGCCCGGATACTCGATCTGATTGTAATTCACAGCAACCAAAAACCGGATAAACAGCGAATCCTTTTAAAGGAAGAAGATTTAAAAAAGATTATTTATGCCCGGCAATTGGTAGAGCGCGATTTACAGAGGCCGAGTTCTTTAATTGAACTTTCGCGTAAAGCCGGAATTAACGATTTTAAACTTAAAAAAGGTTTTAAAGCACTAACCGGCCATACGGTATTTGGCTATCTGTATAAAATCAGGATGGAAAAGGCGCATTATTACCTTTCAAAAGAAAAGCGAGCCGTTAATGAGGTCGCTTTTCTTGTAGGCTATAAAAATGCACAGCATTTTATCGCTGCATTTAAAAAACAATATGAGGTTTTACCAGGAAGTTTAAATAAGCATTAATAATTTAGCACAAACGTTTGCATGTCCTATTCTTTAACTTCGTTAATAATCAGGTCAGATTCTACAATGGTATTATAATAAGCCTGGTTTTCTGGCACCGGACTATGAATCAGATCAAGCAGGATATTAGCCGCTTTTTGTCCTTGTAAATAAGGGTATTGTTCTACAGAGGCAACCGGCGAATTATCCAGGTAACTGATTATGGGCAGGTTGGCATAACTCACCACATCGAAATCGTTAATTACGTTTAGCTTTTTAAAGTATTTAATTAAAAACAAGGCCACATAATCGTTAAATGCGACAATGGCTGTAGGTTTTCTTTTGTGGTTTAAAAATTGTTCGGCAGCTTCGATGGTACCTTCTTCGGTTAAATCGCAGTTGACTACCAAAGATGGATCGAATTTTAACCGGTTAAAAGTAATGGCTTGCATGTAACCGTCTTTACGTTCTTCACTGGCATAAAGTGTGCTGGGGCCGTTAATCATCCCAATACTGCGGTGTCCTTTTTTAAGCAGGTAGTTTACGGCTTTAATGGTTGCGCTTTCCAGACTGCAGGCCACATAGTGTACATTTTTGAAAGGAGGGATCCGGTCAAAAAATACTACGGGAATGTTGAAAGAGTTTAATTTCTCAAAATGATCAAACTTTGAGGTGTCTTTACTGATAGATACCAGTAAACCATCTACCCGTTGGTTTTTCATTTTCTCTACCAGTTTAACTTCCTGCTCGTAGTTATCGTGCGACTGGGCAAAGATTACCGTATAGTTTTTCTTAATGGCTTCATCTTCAATTGCCGAAATGGCAATGGAGAAAAAGTGCTCAGAAAGTTCTGGTAAAATTACACCAATGGTGTAGGTTTTGCCTTTTTGAAAAAGTATAGCCGCATTGTTAGGCTCATAGTTCAGAGACTTGGCCAGCTGTTTAATTTTCTCACGGGTTACTGCTCCAATGCTTGGATGGTCGTGCAGTCCTCTCGATACACTAGAGGGTGAGATGTTTAAAATTCTGGCTATTTCCTTTATGGTTGTTGGTTTCGATTGCATTCTAACTGCTAAACTACATTAAATTTCTTCAATATGTAATAATACAAAATTAATCAAACGTTTGCGTTGTTTTTTTCTTTCAAATCTTTTCTTCAAAGCATTAAATATCGATACATTCGGGCCACAAAACCCATGGTTTGATTAATACTTAATAATATAAAATTTATAGATAGAAAGCAATTGCCGGAGACTAAAAAAATGATTTTAGCACATTATTGGTTTTTGCGCGGATAAAGAAACACCCCCAATGATTAACATAAATGCCCCTTGTAATGAGGGGTATTTTAAAAAAAACGAGAAGTGTTCGTACCACTTCCCGTTAAAGCGGGTTTATTCCTGCATGCAGGAAACAATAAGTTATCTAAGCTATATGTTAACCCTTTTCAAAGGTATAAAATTTAAGTGTTTTTTTAACAGGTAAATTTGTTGTGAGAAATGCTATCTTGCAAAGCCAAACATTTTTAACCAAATAGATAATCAGCACAGTAATAAGGATAAGTAGAAGCCCGTTTTACAACAAATAGTCACATTCCGTTAGATCAATCGTCCTTTTTTAGCAAACACTTTTTTAATTTAACAGCACTGTACGAAATAATTTAATAAATTTAACATTAGGTTAATAATGATGTTATTTCTTTGGCGCACTTTAAAAACCTTAATCGTCATCCCCGATTGTTTATGTACAAAGAATTAGAAAGTAACTTTTTTCTTCTGGTCAAATTAGACAAAAACAAAGCATTTAACCTGGTGTTCGACGCTTATTGGAGCGCGCTTTACAAACAGGCTTATAAAAAGGTACACTGTACAGATTTGGCACAAGATCTTGTTCAGGATGTATTTGTAAGCTTGTGGGATAAAATCGAACTACTGGATGCCGAAGGGAGTGTGCTGGCTTATTTGTTTGCTATCCTTCGCAACAAGATTCTGAAACTTTATGAAAAAGACAGCGTACGCTTAAAATATGCCGTAAGCGTAACCACTAAGGTGGCTCCATCCGATGTACATTCGCAAAATGCAATCCTTGAAAAAGAACTCAAAGCCATTATTGATGCCGAAGTAGAAAAGATGCCTTTGCGCATGAAAGAAATTTATCTGCTTAAACGCGAAGACGAGCTTTCTATCAAACAAATTGCCCAGGACCTTTCTTTATCCGAACAAACAGTAAAAAATCAGCTCCAAATGGCTTACCAGCGCTTGCGCGCTCGGGTAAAGGATTACGATTCTTCACTGGCACTATTGGCCCTGTTTATAGCCAAACACTTATAATTTTCTTTCTGATCACCACAATGCGCTATAAATAAAGGTTTTGCTAGCCTTTAGTAATTAATTTTTTAAAAAAAGTAAAAATGCCATGGTACTTTATGCCAGGTAACCGTATACACCTATAAAAGCCACTATTTTGGATACGAACGAAATCAAAGATTTAATCGAAAAGTATAACCGCCAGACCGCTACCTCAGCAGAAAAAAAACTGGTAGAGGAGTGGTACGACCGTATTGATGGTGCAAGTTTGACGCAAAATAATCTGGAAGACGCAACAGTTAAACAACAGATCTTAAGCCGGGTTACTGCGAGTATACAAAATACTAAAACGCCTAAAGCTAAACGCATCAGATTAAATTATGGCTTGTTTTTTAAAGCTGCGGCTATTTTAATTGCTTTAATTGCGGGTACGTACATTTATTTTAATTCAACCAATCGTTCGCAGATCGCAGCCACCTCCGTTAAAGCAAACAAAATAACTATTGTTCCGGGCGGAAATAATGCAGTATTGTTGCTCGCAGATGGTTCTCAAATCATTCTTAACAATACTTCAGACGGGCAGGTGGCGAGCCAATCCGGTGTTCAGGTAATTAAAACCAAAAGTGGCGAGTTACTTTACCGGTTTGCGGGTAATGCAACAGCAAAAGGAGCAACCATTAATACCGTAAGTACACCAAGGGGAGGGCAATATCATTTAATTCTGGTTGATGGCACCGAAGTATGGTTAAATGCAAGCTCTTCAGTTAAATTTCCTACTGCTTTTGTGGGTAACGAACGCAGGGTAGAAGTTACAGGAGAGGTATATTTCGAGGTCGCTAAAAATAAAACCAAACCTTTTATTGTACATACCGATCAATCTGATATCAGGGTACTGGGTACGCATTTCAATGTAAATACCTATGCCGATGAAGAATATCAGCGTACCACCTTGCTAGAGGGGAGCGTAGAAATTAAACGGGGTGATAAAAAAGCGCTTTTAAAACCAGGTCAGCAGGCAAGTTTGAATGCTAAATCTGACGGTATTAAAGTAAATGAAATTGAAGATCTTTCTGAAGTTATTGCCTGGAAGAATGGTTATTTCCAGTTCGAAAAATCTGATCTCCCGTCTGTAATGCGCCAGGTATCACGCTGGTACGATGCCGAGGTAATCTACAATGGCAAAATTCCGGCAAAACAATACTCAGGCAAAATACCTAGAAATGTAAGCATAGCAAAATTAGTCGAAATGCTGGCTTGGAGTGGTATCCATTGCAAAGTAGAATACAACCAGATTACAGTAAACCCTAAATAAATAACCAAACCAAATCAAACTATAAAGCGCAGCATATGATGATATAATACTCCAGACATTCCATTTTAATTCCCTTTAAAAAGCAATTCAATTGTTCGTACCAATTTATTTGCGAAAGAGGATTAACAACCTGCGCCAGCTAATCTGCAGCAGGAACACAATAAGTTATCTAAGCAATTATGTTTTAAACCCAAATTCAATCATGAATTTTAGTAATTTTTTTGCGCCCGGAGCATTAATCTGGCGTAAGCCCACACAATTAATATTGGTGATGAAGCTAACCGCACTATTTTTATTCGCATGTCTGTGCCAGGTAAGCGCAAGTGTTTATAGTCAGAACATCACATTGAAACAAAAAAATGTTTCGATGGAAGTGATATTTAAATCGATAGAGAAACAGACTGAATACGTTTTTCTTTATGATAACCTCGAACTGCAAAATGCCCACAATGTAAGTATTGACGTTAAAAATGCACCACTGGAACAGGTGCTGAGTTTATGTTTAAAAAATCAGTTGTTGAGCTACAAAATATTCGATAAAACGATCGTACTCAGGAAAAAAACCGAGCTGATATCCAATCCCTTTTTCGAAACCATTAGTGGTAAAGTTTTGGATGAAAATGGTTTGCCAATTGTTGGGGCAAGTATTATGGTAAAAGAAACGAAAACTGTTACCAGAACTGATGCCAATGGTTATTTTTCTATCAATGCCAATGTGGGTACAACATTAATTGTCTCTTTTATTGGTTACACTACCAAAGAAATAATTATTGATAGTAAGCGCGATTATAGCATTTCACTACAAGCCGCCACAACCGAATTAACAGACGTGGTAGTTACTGCCCTGGGTATTAAACGTTCAGAAAAATCGCTGGGCTATGCCGTACAAAAAGTAGCCGGTAAGGAACTGCAAACCGTTAAAGGGGTTGATGTAGCTACTTCATTAACAGGCAGGGTTTCGGGTTTAGTAATTAAAAACTCAACTGAATTTAATGCCAGACCAACCATTGAGTTACGTGGCGAAAGTGCATTGCTGGTTATTGATGGTGTGCCTTACGGTAATATGTCGTTAAGAGATGTACCAACAGATGATATCGAAAGTGTAGATATACTTAAAGGTCCTACTGCTTCGGCATTGTATGGTTCGCGGGCAGCTGGTGGCGTTATGTTAATCACCACTAAAAAAGGGGCAGCTGATAAAGGTTTTTCAATCGATGTGAACAGTAATACCATGGCTTCGTTGGGATTTCTGGCTATACCTGAAGTGCAAAGCTCGTATGGCAGGGGTCAAAACGGCGTAATTGATAACGATTATGTTTGGGGACCTAAACTGGATATTGGTAAAACTGCCAGAGACTGGAATCCTGTTACCAAGCAGTTTGAAGACAATATGCCGCTGGTATCGAAAGGTAAAGACAACCTGAAGAACTTTATGTCTACCGGTATTATTTTAAATAATAACATCAGTATTGCTCAAACCAGCGATAAAGGTAGCTTCAGAATTGGCTTAAACGATATTTATAACAAAGGACAGTTTCCGAACCAGAACCTGAACATGGTAAATTTAACCATGGCAGGAGAGATGAAGCTGAGCGATAAATTTAAGCTGGAAGGCCATATGGGCGTAAGTCGCCGCTGGGCTGATCAGATCTGGGGTGGTGGTTATAACAACCAGGGTTATTTATACCAGTTAATTATGTGGACGGGTACCGAATACGATATCCGCGATTATAAAGATTACTGGAAAGTGCCTTATAAAACACAGAACTGGATGTATACCAACTGGTACGACAATCCATATTTAATCGCCAACGAAAAATTAAATGGTATCCAAACCAATACGGTAAATGCTAATGTTACGGCAAACTACCAGATTAACCAGGATTTTAATTTATTAATACGTTTAGGCTACGATAACTACAATAACAAAACAACCTTCCGTAATCCTACCGCTAATATCTATTCTACACGCGGTGGGGCGGTTAACGGTAGCGGATGGAATGCAAAAGGGATGTATTCTATTCAGGATGCTAAGGGTTTCAGTACCAATGATGATGTAATTTTAAGCTATAAGAAGAAACTGAATAAGTTTAGCATCGATGCTTTGGCGGGTGGAACAGTTTACTATTTCATTGACGAATCGTTAAGTGGAACAACTAAAAACGGATTAATTTCACCAACATTTTATTCTTTAGCCGGTTCGGTAGAACCACCAACGGTATCGCAAGGGTATAGCACCAGACAAATCAACAGTTTGTACAGCAGGGCTTCTATTGGCTATAACGATGCCATTTTCCTTGATTTTACAGGAAGAAACGACTGGAACTCTGCGCAACCAAAAGCATCACGTTCTTATTTTTATCCATCAATCGGTTCGAGTATCGTAGTTTCAGAATTGGTGAAATTGCCTAAAGTAATCGATATGTTCAAAATCCGCGGTTCATGGGCGGTATTTAAAACAGCTTTAGGGGTATACGCTACAAACAGAACTTTCGGCACTACAACAGCCGCATGGAATACTTTAAATTCTGCTAGCTATCCCTCATCGTTATTGGGTAACAGCTTACTGCCAAGTGCGCAAAGAACTTACGAAATTGGAGCTGCGGGTTATTTGTTTAAGAAGCGCCTGCATTTTGATGTCGCTTATTTTAATAAATACTATTACAACCAGCAGGTAAGTACTTCAATTCCTGCATCATCAGGCTTCTCATCTACTTTGGTTAATACCCAGGAAACCTATGAAAGAAGAGGTCTTGAAATTACCGTAGATGGTTCTGTAATCAGAAATAAAGATTTCGAATGGTATTCTACCATCAACTGGTCTAATCAGCACCGTTACTATGTAAACCTCGATCCGGTATACTCTGCCGATAACTTATGGGTGAAAAAAGGAGAGCGATTAGATACGTATACCGATAACTACTGGGTTAAAGATCCGCAGGGCAATGTAATTCACGAAAGCGGTTTACCTGTTTGGAGCGATTATGTTAAAAAATTAGGTTATGGTGAGCCTGATTTCAGTTTTGGTTTCATTAATAATTTCACTTATAAAAACTGGTCGCTGGGTATTAATATTGATGGCCGCATAGGTGGCTTAATGTACAATTACGTGTACGATAAAATGTTCGATTCGGGTACTGCTCCGGAAACAGATAACGAATACCGTTACAATCAGGTAGTGCTTGGGCAGAATAACTATGTAGGCCAGGGTGTTAAAGTAGTATCAGGTACTGTTACTTACGATAAATATGGTCAGATTACGAGCGATACCCGTAAATACGCAGTAAATGATGTGCCAATTGGCTATCAGGATTATGCACAATGGTACCGTGGTGGTGATGCAAGAGTGCAGAACGAATCGTTTGTTAAACTGCGTGAAGTTTCACTGGGCTACCGTTTACCATCAAAAACAGCTGGTAAGCTAGGCTTAAAGAATGCATCGTTCTCTTTAACCGGCCAAAACCTGTTCATGTGGACCAATTTCAAATACTCAGATCCCGATGTTGATACCGAGAACCTAAACTCGCCATCAATGCGCATGGTAGGTTTTAACCTTAAGGTAGGTTTCTAGTAATTATTGTTTTTAAAGAAGATTTTATGAAAAGTAAATTTTTAAAATATAGCTTATTGCTGCCTGCATTAGCACTATTAACTAATGGTTGCAGCAAGTTTGATGATATTAATACAAACCCAAATGCAACTACACAGGTAAACTCTGCTATGCTGGCTACCGGGATGATTCTAAATATCACAAGGGGGGATATCAGCAGTACCAAGTCTTTTATGCAGCCTTATTTATTGGGTAAATACCTTACCTGGGGCGAGGGGCAGGAGAATTTTCAATACAACAAAATTAGCCGGACAGATTTTAGCCGTATAACCCTGTTGCGCAATATTACGCCAATGGAAAATTATGCCACAAGCGATGCACTAAAGAAATCTTATCAGGCACTTGGGCATTTTATCAGGGCCTGGCAATTTTTTATGACTACCATGCAGGTTGGCGATATTCCATATACCGATGCGGTTAAAGGTGAGTCTGATGCCATATTACAACCTAAATACGATAGTCAAAAAGCAGTTTTTTTTGGTATTTTAAGCGAACTCGATCAAGCCAACACTTTATTTGCCTCAGGCGCAACTTTTGAAGGCGATCCTATTTTTGCTGGTAGCACCGATAAATGGAGAAGATTAACCAACAGTTTTGAGTTGCATGTATTAATCAATCTCTATAAAAAAACAGGTGATGCTGATTTGAAAGTGATTGAACGTTTTAAGGATATTGTAGCCAATCGTCCTTTAATGCGCGATTACAACGATAATTTTGCATTAGCATACAATGCAACAGCCGGGCAGAACTATCCATGGAGCGATGTTCCTGCAGGCTCAGGTAACTCATTCGTTAAATCGAATTATACCATGCTTACCAATCTGCTGCTCGATCCTTTAAAGGCAACTAACGATAAAAGACTTTTCTATTATGCAAAACCATCGCCGGTTAAAATTACCGCAGGGGTTTCGCAAAGCGATTTTGCTGCTTATCCGGGTGTTGAGCCTTCCGATTCGTTTTCAAGTTTGCAAACCAGAAGGGTAAATAAAGATTATGCCGATATCAATGCCCGTTACGTAAATCTGGTAAATGCAGAGCCAGTTGGTGTTTTTAATTATTGGGATTTGCAGTTTATCCTGGCCGAAGCTACCATTCGCGGCTGGATAACCGGTACACCGGCACAAACCTATTATGCCAATGGCATTACCAACTCGATGAAATTTATCGCGCAGTACACTCCTGATTTGGCTGATTATAACCACAACATGAAAATGGATGCCGCTTACATCGATGCTTTTCCGGCTACAGTAGCTTTAACAGGCTCAACAGAGCAGCAAATAGCGCAGGTTATTACACAAAAATACGTTGCCAGCTTTTTGCAGGGAAACAAATACCAGGCCTGGTTCGAAAACAGGAGAACAGGTTATCCGGTATTTAAACTGAATTCGACTACGAATTTAAATTCGCCGTCTACTAATTTTCCATTAAGGTGGTTATATCCATCTAACGAACTGAGTTACAATTCGGCCAACCTTTCGGCTGCGATTGCCAGCCAGTATGGTGGTAGCGACGATGTAAACCAGGCCATGTGGCTTTTAAAATAATTCGCTCTTAATTAATCTAAAAAGTTCTCCGCGTTAATACCGGAGAACTTTTTTGCTTTAAAGCACAAGTAATCCATACGTCATATCTCTAAAGCATGTTATTTTTATAAAAGCATATTCATAATTTGCTCCAATTAATCAATAACATGATAGCCCTGTATATAATACTTTTTCTTGTTGCTGCATTTCTGGTCATCACCAATTTACCTGTTTTTGGCCGTTTACCAAGAGGATTAAGGTTAGCCAAAACACAGCAATTGTCCAACTACAGTAACGGAGCCTTACAAAATCTTTCAGTTACACCTATGCAACCCGAAGGTGTAAGTTTTTTTACCATATTAAAGGCTTTCTTTTTCGAGAAACATCCGGGGAAAATACCCGACAGACCACTTCCTTTTAATCAACCGGATTTAGATAGCCAGGCCAGAAGCAGTGCACCGGAAATTATCTGGTTTGGGCATTCATCTTACCTGATGAAAGTTGATGGGTTACGAATTTTAGTTGATCCGGTTTTTAGCAAAGCACCATCGCCGTTTTCCTTTATTGGCAGTAAGGCTTTTCCAGGAACAGACGTGGTTAAAGCGGCTGATTTTAAAAATATCGATGTTTTGGTAATTACCCACGATCATTACGACCATTTAGACTACCAAAGTATATTAACCATTGCACCGGGAGTAAAAGCGATAGTTACTTCGCTTGGTGTAGGTGAGCATTTAGAAAAATGGGGGATTAACACCGATAAAATTATCGAATTGGCCTGGGATCAATCGACAACTTTATTCCATAACCTCGAACTAACAGCAGTACCCGCAAGGCATTTTACAGGAAGGAAATTTAAACGCAATCAAACCTTATGGTCGGCCTTCGTACTGAAAACTGTGAACTGTAAATTGTTCTTAGGTGGCGATTCTGGCTACGATTCTCACTTCGTACAAATTGGCGAAACTTATGGCCCGTTTGATCTGGCTTTATTAGAATGCGGACAGTATAATGCCTATTGGCCATATATACACATGTTTCCTGAAGATACTGTGCAGGCTGCTATTGATTTAAAAGCAAAAGTTTTAATGCCAGTGCATTGGGGGAAATTCAGTCTGGCCATGCACCCCTGGAACGAGCCCGTTAAAAGGGTAGTAGCAGCTGCTGCACTTAAAAATTTACCATTGGTTACCCCAGCTTTGGGCGAAACAGTAATTTTAAATGAGTACATGCCTACAAAAAACTGGTGGCTCGAAGCATAAAAACTAAACAATAATTAGATCGCGGTGTTTAATTCAGAAATAAATACCGCCATGAAAACTGATCTTGTAGAAATTTTTCAAACCATAAGGGCTGGCCTGCAGCCTTACGCTACACTGGGCTATACCGTTCACGAAAATTCTGAAACAGGTTATGACTTGTACAGTGAAAAAAATATAACAGTTAATGGCGAAAAAATAACTGAGCGTTTTTTTGCCGGTGTTTATATCAACGGTAATGTGGTAGAACTGAAAGTGAATACCGAAGAGTTTTCTGCCTCAAACCAGCGCTTAACAGATTTTGGCGATAATAAGGCTGGTTTAAAAAATACCAGTCTCGACGATGCCCAACTCCGCGAAGTCGAAACCCTTATTGAAATTATACACACTAACTTCAAAGAAAAAGAGTGGATTTAATAATTTGATGCTAAATTTGCACCTGATTTTTTTTCTGAACTAAATTTCTGGTGATTGAGCATTTTAACTTCCGATAACAACTGGCACAACCAATTAATAAATGCACTTGCCGCTTGTGAGGTAAACTCCGGGCCCTTTTTCGAAGGCCCGTTTCAACTGTTAAAGTTAACTGATCAACTAAGTATTAATCTGGTAAGTTTAAATAATCCATTCAACCCTCAGGATTTTATTGAGCTGCAGGAAAAGTATGTAGCAAAACACATTAAACTCATTCACCTTTGGGAAGATATTTGGCTCTCAAAACCCAATCAGGTATTGGCGAGGCTTACCTCATTGCTCGGGAAGAATAAACGTATTCATGGCCGCAAAACAAAAGTTCATAAAATCGCTAAACCCATTGCCGATGCTTTTTTAAATGAAAACCATTTACAAGGTACGGTGAGCAGCCGTTATAAAATTGGTTTATTCGAGAAGGAAGAACTGGTTGCCGTAGCCACTTTTTCTGCCCTTCGTAAAATGAACCACACCGAAAATTACAAGTCGGCAGAGCTGATCCGGTTTGCTGTAAAAGCAGGCTATTCCATTACAGGTGGTTTAAGCAAACTCATTTCGTACTTTGCCGAATTACATCAGCCTAATGATTTAATGACCTATGCTGATCGCGATTGGTCGGCTGGAGAGGCCTATTTGAGGCTTAACTTTTTGCAGACTGCCATCATAGCCCCTCAATATTATCAGTTAAATGCTGTGCTACAACGCCAGTTAATAAAAGATGCAGGAACATTACAAGCACAAATATTCAATACCGGAAGTTTAAAATTTATCCTCAAATTTTAATGGATCAGCACAACCTCATCATCATTTTGGGTGCAACAGCATCGGGTAAAACCAAATTGGCTGTTCAGGTAGCGCATGCCTTAAATGGCGAAATTATAAGTGCCGATAGCCGCCAGGTTTTTAAGCGCATGGATATTGGCACGGGTAAAGATTTACAGGAGTATACTATCGAAGGAACAACCATTCCTTACCACCTCATTGACATTTTAGAACCAGGCGAACGTTATCATGTAGATGCTTTTAAAAATGATTTTTACCAGGCTTTTGATGAAATCAGCAAGCGAGGTAAGCTGCCTGTACTTTGTGGTGGAACCGGGATGTACATTCATAGTCTTTTGCAAAACCAGGCTTTTACCGCCGTTCCCGTTAATCAGGCTTTAAGAAATCAATTGGAACTGCTTACTAAAGAAGAACTGGTGTTGCAATTACAAAGCGATGCCAGCCATAATACACAACATGTAGATTTATCTTCGAAAAAACGTTTAATCCGGGCTTTAGAAATTGCCGCCTATCTCAAAGAAAATGAACTGGAAACAGTTGACCGTCCCGTACTGAAGCCACTTATTTTTGGATTAAAGAACGAAGTTGAAGTGACCAGGGCAAAAATACTTGAACGATTGGAAGCGCGTTTTAAAGCTGGGTTAATAGAAGAGGTAGCGCAGTTGCTTAAATTGGGGATTAGTAAAGAGATGCTCATCTTCTACGGCCTGGAGTATAAATTTATTGTGAATTACCTGGATGGGCAGCTTACATTAGCGGAATTAAAGCTTAGGTTAGGTATTGCTATATGCCAGTATGCCAAAAGGCAAAATACATTTTTCAGGAAGATGGAAAAGGACAGTGTAAACATCATTTGGCTTGATGCTTCACTTTCTACCAATCAATTAAAACAGCTGGTATTACAAAAAGTTTCAGCATCGTTTAATTAATTCCAAATACTCCTTTTTAGCGTTCTTTATCTTATTAAAAGTGCTTAAAAAGCCCTTTTGGCACAGCCTTTGTGTTTGTTGAAGCATATTAGTTTAACTCAAAAAACAATATCTTAAACATGAAAACAATTACGAAAATTATTGCTACATCAGCAGCTGTTGTGGCTTTATTCTTTACTACAAATGTTAATGCGCAATCAAGTCGGAATTTAGGAATTGGATTAAATGTAGGAGCGGGAACGACAACTGGATATGGTTTAGTGATAGGTGGTGATATCAGATATCAATTTAATGTAGATAAACAATTATCTATTCCGGTAACCGCAGGTTACAACAATTTCTCTATTAAAGACTCATACGGAGGTGGAAGCTTTGGTATAATCCCTGTTAAAGCAGGTGCAAAGTATTTCTTTAACGATTCTGGTGCAGGAGCTTATGGTTTAGCAGAACTTGGAGCCGGTTTTGGTACTAATAAAGGTTCTGGAACTGCATTTGTATACTCTCCGGCTATTGGTTATGCCTGGAGTAATGGTTTAGATTTAGCAGCCAAATATGAAGGTTATTCAAATAACGGAAGTATTGGTTTTGCCGGAATTAGATTAGCTTACGGATTTAGTCTGTAATCATTTCACAAATATTAATGAGAGCCTCCTTCCTTAAAGGGGGCTTTTTTATTTCATAACATTCTGAAAAAAATGAAAATATAAAATCTGCTCATTGTATTTTGCCGTATATCATTTAAACCTTTAATTGATAACTTAAATACGATACCAATGAAAACAATTACCAGACTTTTTGCGACTACCTTAACTGCACTTGCGATATTAAGCACCAGCAGTTTAAAGGCACAGGAAATGGGACAGACAATGAGCAGCACTAATGGCATGGCCTTTAAAATAGGCGTAGGTGTAAATGCCGGATTTTTCCCCGATCGCTCAGAAATGGATTATGGCTATGGAGCAGATGTAAAACTGCAATATGATTTAAGTAAAGATGTGGCCCTTACTGCTTCAGCCGGCTATACCCGTTTAAGATGGAAAGGCAGCCCTTTAAATTTTCAGTTTATCCCTTTAATGGGCGGTGTTAAAACCTATGTAATCGACAGGATGTATTTAAGCGGAGGCCTGGGTACCGGTCTGGCAGTTAAAGAAAGTGCACAAATGAACTTTATTTATACCGGTGGCGTAGGTTATGAGTGGAACAACGGATTAGAAATTGGTGCCCGTTACGAAGGATATGTAAACAATAGCGCATCCGATTTGTATTTTATGAAAACCGGTCAATACAACCTCCGTATCGGCTATAATTTTAAATTATAATTAAAATATCATTTATTTGAGAAAGCCCTGCAATTTGCGGGGCTTTTTTTATTGATTTAACATATTAATTGCTATTTTGAGCCGAAAACCAAATACAATGAAAAAAATATTCGGAATAGCCATCATAACCGCATTAATGGCCTGCAATCAATCGGAAAAAAAGACTACAGAAAATAAAGATTCCGTAAAAACAGATTCCGTAAGTGTTAAAAGCACAGTTACGATAAAAGAAGAGAAAAAATCGGTAATTTTTGCCCAATATGTGGAGTTGAAAAATGCATTGGTTAAATCTGATGCTGCGGTTGCACAAAAAACGGCCGAAGCTTTGAAGAATAGTTTGGCTGCCTACGAAGGATGCGAGCTTACCGCAGAGGTTGCCGGTAAAATTGCAGGTACCAATAATCTGGTAACGCAAAGAAAAGATTTTACCGTTTTAAGCGCCGATTTAATTGCTTTGGTTAAAAACGCTGAAATAGAAAAGGGTACTATTTATGTACAACATTGCCCAATGGCCAATAAAGGCGATGGTGGCGACTGGCTTTCAACAGAAAAGGAAGTTAAAAATCCATATTATGGAAACGAGATGCTGGAGTGCGGAAGGGTAGTGGAAGAACTCAAATCAAAGTAACAGGCACGATTTGTTTTTTTAAGCATGATTGTTACGTCTTCCTGACTAATTATTCATATTAATTTAACAGATTTGTTATGCATGTATATTAATTTTATATAATTTAGAAAGCTATAAACACAATACAATAATATGTCAGATATTGCAGAGATCAAAGTTGATGGTAAGACAATAGAATTGCCAGTAATTACAGGAACAGAAGACGAAAAGGCCATTGATATTTCAAAATTAAGAGATCTTACAGGTTTTGTAACTTTAGATACTGGTTTTAAAAATACAGGTTCTACAAAAAGCAAAATCACTTTTTTAGATGGTGAAAAAGGCATTCTAAAATACAGAGGTTATGGTATCGAACAACTTGCTGAAAAATCGAGTTTTTTAGAAGTAGCTTACCTTGTTATTTACGGTGATCTTCCAACACAAACGCAATTAGACGATTTTCAGAAAGAAATCAGCAAACACACACTGATTCACGAGGATATGAAGAAATTCTTTGATGGCTATCCATCAAGATCTCATCCAATGGGTCAGTTAGGGTCGTTAATCTTCTCTTTATCTACATTTTATCCTGAATGTTTAAAGCCAAATCAAACTGCTGAGGAGCAAAACTTAACCATTATTAAATTATTGGCTAAGCTGCCTACCATAGTTTCGTTTATCTATAAAAAATCTTTAGGTCATCCGCTTATTTATCCAAAAAATAAATATGATTATGTTACCAATTTCCTTTGGATGACATTTGGACAGCGTACCGAAGATTACGAAGTAAATCCAATTGTGGTTAATGCCATGAACAAATTGCTGATCCTGCATGCAGATCATGAGCAAAACTGTTCGGCATCTACCGTACGTATTGTAGGTTCGTCTGATTGTAATTTGTACGCGTCAGTTTCTGCAGGTATTGCGGCACTTTGGGGACCACTTCATGGTGGTGCAAACCAGGCTGTAATCGATATGCTCGAGCTGATTAAAGCTGATGGTGGCGATACCGAAAAGTGGATTGCGAAAGCTAAAGATAAAAATGATCCTTTCCGTATGATGGGCTTTGGCCACAGGGTATATAAAAACTTCGATCCAAGAGCGAAAATCATTAAAAAGGCTTGCGATGATATTTTAGAGAATTTAGGTATTGATGATCCGATTTTAGAAATTGCTAAAAAACTGGAAGAAGCTGCCTTAACCGATCAGTATTTCATCGACAGAAAATTATATCCAAACGTAGATTTCTATTCAGGTATTATTTACCGTGCATTAGGCTTCCCTTCAGAAATGTTTACCGTTCTTTTCGCTTTAGGACGTTTACCAGGATGGATTGCACAATGGAAAGAAATGCACGAAAACAAAGAGCCAATCGGCCGTCCACGTCAGATTTACGTTGGCGAAACCGACAGGGAGTTTGTTGCGATCAAAGACAGAAAGTAATTTCAAAATGCATAAAAAAACCACTCGAAATTCGGGTGGTTTTTTTGTGGGGTAATCTTTTTAAAAATCGTCACCCTGATCCGATAGCTATCGGATTTAATTCAGGGTCTCTGGCTTGGCAAAAATTAGGCTGAAATACCTATATAACCAACTGAACAGAAGTTTTCAGTATGACGAGAAATATTACGTAGCCACGTAATAAATCAAATTAACCATAATATATTCTGATACATTAAACGCAATCCAATACAGTACGAATATCCAAAACATTTTGAAGATAATACTGCCGGTTTTACGCTGATAGAATACTTTTAAAGCGCTGAACATGTACCAGCAAATCCACACCAAAACAGCCAGTTCAATTGTTTTGGTAACGATGTAGGCATTCTGAAAGACATGTTTTATCAATGGAGCAGTAAAAATCTGTACAATAAAATAGGCTGTCATGCCATGAATGGTAAAAATCAGGTGGTTAAGATAGTATATGTGATTTTTCCTGAAATTCCACATGATAAAAAGTGCCAGCAGGGGCATCAATAAGAAGTATTGTTTTGGCCTGTTGTGCTCTAAAGTTTCATGAATCACTTCCGATTTTTCACCAATAGTAATCGCTCTCTTTTTGATTAACTTTTCGTACCAGCTATCCTGTTGATCTGAAGGTAGTTTTTGCTGGCGCGCCAGATAAGCCGCATAAGTACTATCGTTTCTTTCGATATAGATATCGTTGTAATTATCGATAACCTCTTCAAGCGAATCCGATTTTAGGGTAACATTTTCGGCTTTCATCCGGTTAAGTTCAATTCCCTGATCTTTGAAGCTCAGTTTTTTAAACTCTTTTACTTTTATGGCCTTATCTAAAGAATGCACAGTCTTTTTGATAATTTCATTATCGGTTGGCATTCCGGCAAGCTTGAGTGCATTATTTACACTGTCTGTTACATGCTTGCTGTTTTGCTTTTCAACTGTAATACCATCATCTTCATGCTTCTCCTTTGCTACATGTTTGGGCGAATAAACCACTAAGAAGTACACAATTGAAACGAAGATGTACATACTTACCGGATTGATATATCTTGCTCTTTTACCGGCCAGATAATCGAGTGTAACTTTACCGGGCTTGGTTAGGAGTGGGGCCAGCGTTTGAAAAAACTTATTGTCGAAATGAAAATAATGGGCAATACTATGACTAATAAAAGCCCAGAAACTTTCTTTTAATTCTAAATTGGGCTGACCACATTTACTGCAATAATGTGATTCTACATGCGAACCACAGTTTAAACAATCGTGTTCTTTTCTATACTTACCAGCTGACATAAGAGGTTATTCGGAAATTATTTAAATTATAGGTGATTAATGGCTTCTACTTCGGCGCGGGTATGTTTATGTTTAAATATCACGACAAAAACAACTGCAATAACGAGTACGTAAATGGTAAAGGTTAACCAGATGTTATGCCAGTCTTTTACGTCCAGGGCTCTGCTCAGATCTCCGTTAGGTAATACATCAATCCCTTTATTTTTAAGAAATTTAAGCAGGTGTACATTGTCTGCTTCGCTTTTTACGTATTTGGATAGTGAACCAATATTGTGATAATAAGTGGTAAAAAAGCGGCTAATCATCCAGCCTGAAACCAAACTGCCAAACACAGCGCCAAAGCCATTGGTCATCATCATAAACAAGCCCTGGGCAGAAGAACGGATTTTTGGGGTGGTTGAGGTTTCTACAAACAACGATCCCGATATGTTAAAGAAATCGAAAGCCATACCGTAAACAATACAGGAAGTGATGATCATCCAGAGGTTGCTCGATGGGTCGCCGTAGGCAAATAAACCAAAACGCAATACCCAGGCAAACATGGCAATGGCAATTACCCATTTAATTCCAAATCGTTTCAAAAAGAAAGGAATAGCCAGGATAAATAGTGTCTCTGATACCTGAGAAATGGATAAAATGATGGTAGAATATTTAATTACAAACGATTCGGCAAAAACCGGGAATAATTTAAATTCATCTAAAAAAACATCACCATAAGCATTGGTTAACTGTAAGGCAGCCCCCAGGAACATCGAAAAGATAAAAAACAAAGCCATTTTGTAATCGGCAAAAAGCTTGAAAGATTCTAGCCCGAGTTTTTGTGCAAATGTTTTCTTATCACTGATTAGATTTAATGGCTTGCAAGCTGGTAATGTAAATGAATATACCCCCAACAATAAAGCACTTATACCTGCAATGTAAAACTGGTTGGCACTGGCTTTATTACCGGTTAAGTTGGTAATCCACATGGCTGCAATAAAGCCAATTGTACCCCAAACGCGGATAGGCGGAAAATCTTTTACTACATCGAAATTGCCATTTTTTAAAGTGGTATAGCTGATCGAGTTACTTAGTGCTATGGTTGGCATATAAAAACACATGGCTACCAGTATTACCCAGAAAAAGGTGTGCGGATTATTGACCTGAGGCAGGTAAAACATGGTTGCGGCATACAGGATGTGCAAAATGGCATAGAGCTTTTCTGCATTGATCCATTTATCGGCTAAAATACCGGTAAGGGTAGGCATAAACAGCGAGGCAATACCCATGGTAGAGAAAATGATCCCAAAATCGGCGCCATCCCATTGTTTGGTTCCGAACCAATAATTTGCAATTGTAATTAACCAGGCAGCCCATACAAAGAATTGCATGAAACTCATTATAGTTAAGCGAAACTTAACGTTCATAATAATAGTTTAGTTTAAAAGCTGAATATAGAACTATTTTAAAACATAATCCAAAATGAGCCTAATTATTTTACACAATCTGGCTCATTTTGGACTTTAGCTTTTTTATAGCAGAGATTTTGTAGAAAAAAATCTGAAAGATCGGGCTATGGATAATAACTGAAGGCAGAAACTATGAAGTTCCGCGTTTATTTAATTCATCTCTTAAGCGGGCAGCTTTTTCATAAGCTTCTTCGGCTATAGCTTCCTGTAATTTTTGCTGTAACTCTTCTACCGTAAGATCGCCAAAGCCTTGTTGCTGGCCCGAAGTTGGCAAGGTGTCGGCTTCGGGTTCTTTAGCAATCGAATCCATATTCTCGAGGAAAAGAAAATCATTTCCTTCGATTACAATACCTGCAGAAGCCAGGATAAATTCGTAGGTATAAATCATCGCATTAAACCTCACGGCTAATGCAATAGCATCCGAAGTACGGGCATCAACCTCGTGGGTATTTTTGCCGTCGCTGCAAATCAGTTTGGCATAAAAAACGCCATCAACCAGATTATAGATAATGATTTCCTGGATGTTGATATGAAAAGTATCAGCCATCGATTTAAACAGATCATGGGTTAATGGCCTGCTAGGAGTCATTTTTTCAATTTCTATGGCAATAGCCTGGGCTTCGAAGGCACCAATAATAATGGGAAGGCGCCTGCGTCCATTTACTTCTCCTAAAACAAGGGCATAAGCACCAGATTGCGTCTGGCTGTAAGATAAACCTACAATATCTAATTTGACTTTTTTCATATTTGTTTTTCAAAACCTCGCAGGTTTTAAAAACCTGCGAGGTTTGAAGGTTTATATTATCCCTTATGTGCTTTTAATGCCTCAATTAATTTAGGTACCACTTCAAAAGCATCACCAACAATACCGTAATCGGCCACTTTAAAGAAAGGTGCTTCCGGATCTTTGTTAATTACTACAATCACTTTTGATGAACTTACGCCTGCCAAATGCTGGATAGCGCCAGAAATACCAATAGCAATGTATAAATTTGGGCTAATGGCAATACCAGTTTGGCCAACGTGCTCTGAGTGTGGTCTCCAGTCTGCATCAGAAACCGGTTTTGAACAAGCTGTAGCGGCACCCAATAAACCGGCAAGTTCTTCAATCATTCCCCAGTTTTCCGGACCTTTTAAACCTCTTCCGGCTGATACTACCAGCTCGGCATCTGGTAACGAAACTTTATCGGTAGCCCTAACAATATCTTTAATAACAGTACCCAGGTCTGATTGTTTAATATCAGCACTAAAGTTTTCGATAACGGCATCAGTTGCGTTTTCTTTAACGCCAAAAGCATTTGGATTTAAAGCAATTACTTTGTTAGCCGACGTTAATTCGGTGATAGCAAAAGCTTTACCCGAGAAAGCTGTTTTCTTAACGGCAAATTTACCATCTGTACTTGGCAGTTCAACAGCACCATCGGCTAATCCTGCTTTAAGTTTTACCGCAATACGTGGTGCCAAACCTTTACCAGAGAATGAGTTAGATAATACCACAATAGCAGCGCCTTCTTTTTCGGCAGCAGCAGCGATAACGCTTGCATAAGCCTGGTTAACAAAAGATTTTAACTGATCGGCGCTTACATTTAAAACTTTAGCTGCACCATATTTACCCAGTTCTTTTAATTCGCTTTCGGCAACATCACCAATTGAAATAGCGGTTAAGCTGGTAGCTTGTTGATCGGCAATGGCTTTGGCGTAAGAAACCGCTTCGAATACAGATTTCTTAAATTTGCCTTCAGCCTGTTCTACATATACTAATACTGACATATATTTATCCTTAATTCCCTTAGCGGGCGTATTTTTAATTTATGATTATTGATTTATTTCTGCTAGGCTTAGCAAAGAAAATTGCTAACTGCCAGCTGATTAGATTACCTTAGCTTCGCTATGTAACAGGTTGATTAACTGCTCTGTCTGATCGGCAGGGATTAATTTAACCGTTCCGCGAGGGGCAGGGGTTTCATATTTGGTTACCTTGGTTACTTCATCAATAGCAACCGCTTCTACAACAGCCAAAGGTTTTGTTCTGGCGCTCATAATACCACGCATGTTCGGAATTTTAGGCTCAGCTACACCTTCTGCACAGCTGGCTACAAACTTACCCGAAACGGTTAATACTTCTTTACCGCCTTCAATTTCTCTTTCGATAGTTGCAGTATCGCCATCAATATCTAATTTTTTGATGATCGATACAGAAGGGATATCTAAAAATTCGCCAACCATGGCAGCAACCTGGTTTCCATTGTAATCAATAGATTCGCGACCGGTTAAAATAACATTGAAATCTTTGTCTTTAGCATATTCAGCAATTTGCTTCGCCACAAAATAGGCATCTCTTGGAGCTGCATTTACCCTAACAGCATCATCGGCACCAATAGCAAGTGCTTTTCTGATGGTTGGATCGTTGGCTGCTTCGCCAACATTGATAACGGTTACCGTTCCTTTACCACCTTCAGTTAGCTCAATCGCTCTTGCTAAAGCAATTTCATCGTAAGGATTAACAATATATTGTACACCTGCAGTATTGAATTCGGTATTATCGTTGGTAAAAGTTATTTTTGTCGTTGTGTCTGGCACATTACTGATACAAACTAATATTTTCATATGTTATATGTTTATTATATAAGGTCTTTCTGCAAATTTAATTAAAAAAGCAAGGAAATAAAATGTCAACTACCCGTTTAAGTAAGTTATTAGATTTTTTAGAAAGCGATCCGAACGATCCGTTTATACTATATGCCTTAGCCACAGAGTATAACGCACAAAATGATAAAGAAAAAGCCTATTCTTTTTACCTTCAGTTAACTGATCAGCATCCCGATTATGTAGGTACCTATTACCATCTGGGCAAGTTATTGGAAAAAGACAACCAGAAAGAAAAAGCAATCGAAATTTATCAAAAGGGAATGCAAGTGGCACGCAATAAGCGCGATATGCATGCTTTCTCCGAATTGCAAGGGGCCTACAACTCAGCAGCCGGATTGGATTACGAAGATGACTAGGTCAGTTTTTAGTTAACAGTTATCAGTTTTAATTCATGCAAAACAAACCTATTGCTGCCAAAAAGCAGTGGCTGTTTATCCGGAATGTTATTTTTTTTACATTCACCTCTTTTGGCGGGGCACAGGCGCACCTGGCTTTATTGCTTAAGTATTTTGTACAGAGCACTAAATTTATCTCGGAAGAGGAGCTTTTAGAGTTAAATGCACTGGCGCAGGTATTACCGGGGCCTGCCTCTACGCAAACACTGGTAGGGATAGCCTGGAAAGTAGGTAAGTTGAAACTGGCTATCATTACTTTCCTGATCTGGATTTTACCGACAGCCAGCATCATGACTTTTGCTGCAATCAGCTATGCCATGCTCGATCAGAAGCAGAAGTTCAATGCAATTTTGGAATATATACAGCCCATTGCGCTCGGTATAGTGGCTTATGGCGCCTGGCAACTGGGTAAAAAGGTGCTTTCTTCGCAGGTAGCAATATTTCTGGCAGTAGCTTCGGTTATTGCCACCCTGGTGCTGCGCAACGCCTACGTGTTTCCTTTATCCATTTTAATTGGTGGGATGATCTCATCGGCCATAGAAACCCCAAAAGAGGAAACAGAGTTGAGGGTTAAATTATTTTCGAATGTTAACCCTAAAAAACTGATCTATTTTTTAGGCGCCTTGTTGTTGTTTGCCCTGGTTGGTGCAATCATTAACCGTACATCGCCATTCAGTTTGCCAATCCGTTTATTAGAGAATTTTTACCGTAACGGCATACTGGTTTTTGGTGGCGGACAGGTTTTGGTGCCCCTGATGTTTACCGAGTTTGTAGAAATGAAACACTATCTGCATGCCACGGGATTTTTATCTGGCTTTGCACTGCAGCAAGCACTGCCCGGACCAACCTTTTCTTTTACCAGTTATCTCGGTGCATTAAGCATGAAGAATTTTGGCTATGGACTTTGGGGGCAGATTTTAGGGGGCTTGATTGGTGTAATCGGTATTAATTTACCGGGATTAATTTTAGTATTGTTTATCGTACCTTTTTGGGATGACCTTAAAAAAATCTCCCGAATTAAACACAGTCTTTCCGGCATTAATGCGGTAAGCGTAGGTTTTATTATTGCCGCATTTATACTCCTGCTAATCCCTATGGGGTTTAACTGGCTGTTTTTAGGGATTATGCTGGTTACGTTTTTATTGCTCAACTTTACAAAAGTGAGCCCGCCCATTATTGTGTTAGCAGGGATTTTATTGGCCTATTTGTTTTAGTAGTTCTTAAGGTTAATAATAGCCTCAAATGATATAGGCTGAAGATATAATTATATCTAAAGATTGAATTGTCATCCTGAGCTTGTCGAAGGACCTGCTCAAACATTGTTGAAGGCCCTTTGATTACTTGTCTTGATTTTTATCCTGTGATTGGACTCGCTGTTTTTTGATGCATACAGGATTTCGTAAAAGGCATTGCAGGACTGACAGTGCGCTTTAGGTATGTTGGCGCTCCAATTCCGATGGGAAATCGGGATTGAACACCTTTAGGAGTCTCCTAGCCTTAAGTATGTTTCGCTATTGCATTAAGATTGCCATCCGATAGCTATCGGATCAAGCTGGCAATGACGATACTGTAAAAGGAATTGCAAAAAAGTGTACACACAATAGGATTCACTGGGAGGCCCGGGATACCCAGTGATTATTAAAACGGTGGATCATCATCACTGTAATCATCCATTTTTGAAGGACGGATTATCACATTGCTTTGCTTTTCAAAATCCTGCGATGGATACATTCCTGCTGATGGATCGGCTGCAAAAGAACTTGGTGGTGCATCAAAATCATCTTCCAGATCCTGGAATTTAACAAACTTACCAACGAATTTAAGTGGTACAATACCGGTTTCACCGTTACGGTGTTTGGCTATAATTACCTCACCAATACCCGCCTGCGATCTGCCTTGCTCATCTTCGGTAATACCATAATATTCAGGACGGTATAAGAACAATACCATATCCGCATCCTGCTCAATTGATCCCGATTCACGTAAATCGGATAACATTGGCCTTTTTCCTTGTAAACCTGGTCTGCTCTCTACCGCACGACTCAATTGCGATAGCGCCAGTACAGGTACATCGAGCTCTTTAGCTACCGATTTTAAGGCCCTTGATATACTACCAATTTCCTGCTCACGGTTACCACCACCTTTACCTTCGCCTTTACCATGCATTAACTGCAAGTAATCGACAATTACCAATTGAATATCGTATTGTGATTTTAGCCTCCGGCATTTGGCCCTGAACTCAAAAATATTTAGTGCCGGTGTATCATCAATTAACAGGGGAGCCTCAGTTAAACGGCCAATTTTGCTGTGTAGCTGTTGCCATTCCCATTCCTGTAAATTTCCTTTTCTGATTTTTTCCTGCTCAATTTCGGCTTCTCCGGAAATAAGACGGTTAACCAACTGTACCGACGACATCTCGAGCGAGAACACCACGCAAGGTCTTTGAAAATCGACCGTGGCGTTACGTGCACAGGTTAGTACGAATGCCGTTTTTCCCATCGCCGGACGGGCAGCGATAATTACCAAATCCTGTTTCTGCCAACCACCGGTAATACGGTCTAAGCCTGTAAAACCAGTTGGTACGCCTGTTAAACCATCAGTTTTGGTTCTTAGCTCTTCAAGCGATGCCAGCGACTGCTTCACGATATCTTCCATTTTCTGGGTATCTCTACGCAGGTTGTTTTGGGCAATTTCAAAAAGTCCTTTTTCGGCCTGGTCAAGCAAATCGAAAATATCGGTAGTATCTTCGTAAGCGTTGGTTATAATTTCAGTAGATATTCTGATCAGCTCGCGCTGGATATATTTTTGTGAAATGATACGGGCATGAAATTCGATGTTTGCCGCCGAAGCTACCCGGTTGGTTAAGCTCGTAATATAATAGGCACCACCTACAATTTCTAAGGCACCCATGGTGCGCAATTCTGAAGTAACGGTTAAAATATCTACCGGTTTCGATTTCTGGAATAGAATATGAATCGCCTCAAAAATCTTCTGATGGGCAATGTTGTAAAAAACATCAGGTTTTAAAACATCAATTACCGCAGATAGGGCATCTTTTTCGAGCATAAGCGCCCCCAAAACTGCTTCTTCCAGGTCTAAAGCCTGTGGTGGGATTTTTCCCTGTGCACTAATGGTGTTGCTTAGTCTGGCCTTTCGGGCAGCGAAGCTGTTTTTTCCGCCTTGTTCGTTATCGTTACTCATTCCACAAAAGTAATTAAATTTTGACGGGCTTGCTCGAATTAGTTGTTACTGTTTGTTAACAAATTGAAGCATAATCAAATTGATTTTTTTGAGGTTTTTTACCGGGATATTTTTTTTTGAACAATTAAATGTGAATAAGAATAATATAGATAAGGGCTAAAAGATTTTATTTGAATACTTTTGCCTAACAATTTCAAAACATGGATAATTTTAGAAGACCGCAACGCGCAAAAGAGAATAATGAGTTTATATTTGGGATCAGGGCTGTAATAGAGGCTGTTAAAGCCGGCAGGGATATCGAAACCATTTATCAGCAACGTGGTTTGGGTGGCGAATTGTTCTTAGAGTTAAAGGCGCTTTTAAAAGATACCTTAATTCCGCTAAACTCAGTTCCGATTGAGAAACTGAACCGGATGTCGCAGAAAAACCACCAGGGAGTTATTGCGGTAATATCACCTATTACCTATCAAAATATTGAAGACATAATACCTGCTGTTTTTGAAAAAGGAGAGGTGCCGCTCGTTCTGGTGCTGGATAGTGTGACCGATGTCCGTAACATGGGCGCGATTGCCCGTACGGCTGCCTGTGTAGGCGTTCATGCCATTGTTGTGCCTCTAAAAAATGCAGCTCAGATTAATGCCGATGCCATTAAAACATCAGCAGGTGCTTTATTTAGCATTCCCATTTGCCGTCATGCCAACCTGCACAAAACCTGTTTGTTTTTACAGGATAGCGGCTTACAGGTAGTTGCCTGCACCGAAAAAACTAACGATATGATTTATGCGCCTGATTACACCATGCCAACAGCAATTGTAATGGGGTCGGAAGATGAAGGAATTTCGAACGATTTGCTAAGGGTAGCCGATCATCTGGCTAAAATACCTATGGCTGGTAAAATCGAATCGCTCAATGTATCGGTAGCTGCCGGGGTAATTTTATACGAAGCAATCAGACAAAGAACGATTTAAGGTAAGGGGATGGTCAATAATCAATAACCAATGTTCAAACTTCAATGACCAAAAGCGAATACATTAAAAAGGATCATAAATAAAAAGCTTAATGTACTTAATTTCTTAATGATGAAATTACTTAATATGAAAGATGGAAAAGGGAGGATGGAAGTAAATAACCAATAACCAAATTCCAATTTTCAATGGCAAGCGCGTTAGACAGGATCATAAATTAAACCCTAATGCGCTTAATTTCTTAATGGTGAAGCGATTTAATATGGAAGATGGAAAAGGGAGGATGAAGGTAAATAACCAATGTTCAAACTTCAATGACCAATAGAGAGTGCATGCTGAATAAAACCTTAATGCGCTTAATTTCTTAATGATAAAATTACTTAATATGGAAGATGTTCAGATTTACTTTACATCTTCCATATTAACTTTCACATCTTACCTCTTTTAAATAAACTTATTGCCGAAACGCGACTTCACTTCGGCAACAAATTCTTTAACACGTTGCTCTTCGTTTCTTGGGCAAACCATTAGCATGTTGTTGTTTTCTACTACAATATAATCGTGCAGGCCCTGTAAAATAACCAGTTTGTCTTTAGGTACGTTGACCATGCAGTTCGAAGAATCGAACATAATTACCTGCTCTGATGGGATTACAGCATTACCTACATAATCTTTTTCGGCCATTTCGTAAATCGAAGCCCAGGTGCCTAAATCCGACCAGCCGAAATCGGCAGGAAGCACATAGACATTTTCTGCTTTTTCCATGATACCAAAATCGATAGAGATATTGGTACACTGGAAATAAGCATTATTGATAAATTCTTTTTCGCCTCCCGTATTCAATTCTGCTCTGCCTACATTAAATATTTCATACATATCAGGCAAATGTTTTTCAAAAGCTTTTAGGATTGCTTTAGATGACCAGATGAAAATCCCTGCGTTCCATAAAAAATCACCGCTCTGGATAAATGATTTAGCCAGTTCAAGGTTGGGTTTCTCTGTAAAGGTTTTAACTTTATGCAGGTCGGTATCGGTATTGAGTACGTAATCAGTATGTTGTATGTAGCCATATCCCGTATCTGGACGGTTAGGTTTAATGCCCAAAGTAATCAGACAGTCGTTTTTTGATGCTGCATCAAGCGATTGTTCAATGGATCTGACAAACTCGTCCATATTACCAATGGTATGATCGGAAGGGGCAACAACAATGGTTGAATTGGGATTTAACTCCGCAATTTTTAAACTTCCGTAGGCAATACAAGGAGCTGTATTTCTAAGTAAAGGCTCTGCTAATATTTGGTTTTCGCTTAATTGGGGCAGCTGTTCTTTTACCAAATCGACATAAATTTCGTTGGTAACAATAAAAATATTCTCAGGCGGACAGATCTTTAAAAACCTGTCATAAGTGCTCTGTATCAGCGTTTTACCAACGCCAAAGAAATCGATAAATTGTTTAGGGTATTCTGTTCTGCTTACCGGCCAAAAACGGCTTCCTACGCCGCCAGCCATAATTAAGGCATAATAATCTTTATTCATTTTATGTTTTAAAATTACACTATCCCCTCGTTTAGGAGGTCGTGTAAATGGATGATGCCAAAGTAAGTGTTTTGTTCCAGAACTAACAACTGTGTAATGTTATTTTGTTTGATAATCTCCAGGGCATCTACAGCCAAAGCATCATGCTGGATGCTTTTAGGTGTTCTGCCCATAATATCTTCGGCCTTTAAATGCTCAATTGTATTGTTGTTTTCCAACATTCTCCTGATATCGCCGTCAGTAATTACCCCAAGTATATGATTACTGTTATCTACAACAGCCACAGCACCCAAACGGTTTTTACTAATTTCAATCAGTACATCTTTTACCGGAGCAGCAGGAGAAATAGACGGTTTTTCATTGGATAGGGCCAGGTCTCTTGCTTTTAAATAAAGTTTTTTACCTAACGATCCACCCGGGTGGTATTTGGCGAAATCGGCTTCGTTAAATTCGCGGCATTCGAGCAAACAAATAGCCAGGGCATCACCCAAAGCCAACTGTGCAGTGGTACTGGTAGTAGGAGCCAGGTTATGTGGACAGGCTTCTTTTTCAAAAGCAGTATTCAAAATCAGGTCAGCCTGTTCTGCGAGAAAGGAGCTCAATTCGCCAACCATGCCAATTAACAAATTGCCCGAGGTTTTAAGTAAAGGAACAAGCACTTTAATTTCGGGGGTATTACCGCTTTTGGAAAGGCAGATAATTACATCGTCTATCTGGATCATACCCAGATCGCCGTGAATGGCATCGGCAGCATGCATAAATATGGCCGGTGTACCGGTTGAGTTAAAAGTAGCCACAATTTTTTGGGCAATAATGGCGCTTTTGCCAATTCCGGTTACAATTACACGTCCCTTGCAGTGTAAAATACTGGTTATCACTTTTTCGAAATCATCGTTAATGTTCCGGGCAACATTCATTATTGCTGCTGCTTCGAGCTCCAGGGTGCTTATAGCCGATTGTATAATTGATTTTTTACTTTTCAAAGAGAAAATAATTGTCTGTTAATACTTGAAATTCTTGTAAAATTATGTTATTTTGGATAGAAAAATAGCATCGCATATTTTATTACACAAAATGGACGTGAAAAAGTCGTTATTTGATAACCTACAAAATTTCTTCGGGTTTGACAATTTCAAGGGTGATCAGGAGTCGATCATAACAAATATTTTAGAAGGCAATAACACATTTGTGATTATGCCAACAGGCGGAGGGAAGTCGATTTGCTATCAGTTACCAGCTTTAATGAGCGAAGGAACGGCAATTGTGATTTCTCCGTTAATTGCTTTAATGAAAAACCAGGTAGACCAGTTACGGGCTTTTGGTGGAAATGACAGTATCGCTCATTTTCTGAATTCATCTCTCAATAAATCTGAAATTACGCAAGTTAAATCTGATCTCTTAAGCGGTCAGACCAAATTATTGTATGTTGCGCCCGAATCGCTGGCGAAGCAAGATAATATTGAATTTTTAAACCTGATTAAGATCTCTTTCGTTGCGGTAGATGAGGCACACTGTATCTCTGAATGGGGGCACGATTTCAGGCCTGAGTACCGTAAAATTAAGCAGGTTATTGCAGGTTTAGGCAATAATATTCCAATTATCGCTTTAACTGCTACTGCTACGCCAAAAGTACAGCAGGATATTATGAAAAACCTTGGGATGACGGAAGCTACGCTGTTTAAATCGTCATTTAACAGGCCAAACTTGTTTTATGAGATCCGTCCCAAGCGCGATATTACCAAAGAGATTATCAAATACATCAAATCAAATCCGGGTAAATCGGGGATTATTTATTGCCTGAGCCGTAAAAAAGTAGAGGAAGTAGCCGAAGCTTTAAATTTGAATGGGATCAGTGCCTTGCCTTATCATGCTGGTCTGGATGCGAAAGTAAGGGCCGAAACGCAGGATAAGTTTTTGATGGAAGATGCCGAGGTAATTGTAGCGACCATTGCCTTTGGTATGGGAATAGATAAGCCTGACGTTCGTTTTGTAATCCACCACGATGTGCCTAAGAGCATGGAAGGTTACTACCAGGAAACCGGTAGGGCCGGACGTGATGGCGGCGAAGGGGTTTGTATCGCTTTTTACTCGCAAAAAGATGTAGATAAGCTGGCCAAGTTTATGAAAGATAAACCGGTTTCTGAAAGGGAAATTGGTACACAGATATTAAAAGAGGTAATTGATTATGCCGAATCGGGCGTTTGCCGCCGTAAACAGATTTTGCATTATTTTGGCGAAAACTTTAACGAAACAGGCTGTAACTGCATGTGCGATAACTGCAAAAAGCCTAAAAAACAGTTCGATGCTGAAAATCAGTTGTCTACGCTTTTAAAATTCATCGAAAAAACGGGAGAGAAGTTTGACGATGCGCATTTACTAAATGTTTTCTTAGGTTTAGAAACCGCCCAAACCATTGCTTACGAGCACAGTAAAGTGCCCGAATTTGGAATTGGGAAAGCAGATGGCGAGTTGATGTGGAAATCAATTGTGCGTCAGGCCGTTTTAAATAACTTCCTGTACAAGGATATCGATAATTATGGTTTATTAAAATTAACCAGACAAGGGAAAGACTTTATTGTTAATCCTTACAGCCTGAAGTTTATTTTAAATGAGCCGATTGAAAGTGGTGCCGACGATGATGATGATGACGTTAAACAAGGCCCGGGTGCTTTAGATACGCATCTGTTATCGCTGCTTAAAGATTTACGAAAAAAAATCGCCAAGCAAAAAAATGTACCTCCATTTGTGGTTTTCCAGGATCCATCGTTAGAGGAAATGTGCACGCACTATCCCATCACCATGGAAGAATTGCGCCAGATTTCGGGTGTAGGCTCTGGTAAAGCCATGAAATTTGGTACACCTTTTATCGAACTGATTAAAAAATATGTGGAGGATAACGACATTGAGCGCCCTATCGACCTGATTATTAAAACCCAGGCCAATAAATCGCAGATGAAAGTATCAATCATCCAAAATATCGACCGCCAGATTGGCCTCGAAGATATTGCAGATTCAAAAGGCATTACTTACGAGGAAATATTGAAAGAAGTAGAATCGATTGTAAACTCCGGAACAAAGCTGAACCTGAACTATTTCATCGATGAAGTGATTGATGATGACAGACAGGACGAGGTTTTCGATTATTTCAGGGCTGCTGAAAGCGATTCTATTGACGAAGCCTTAAACGAGCTTGGCGAAACTGATTATACGCGCGAAGAAATTCAGCTGATGCGCATTAAATTCATGTCAGAATTAGGAAATTAAGCAAGATATGAGAGGTGAGACATTAGATTTGAGACAAACTCATTCTAATATCTCATTTCTCACATCTCAATACTAAAAATTAGATTGGAAATATGAGACATTAGAGATGAGTAACTCATTCTCAGGTCTCACATCTCAGGTCTCACATCTCAACAATGATAAACTACTTAGATAAACTTAAAAATACCGATACAGGAAATTTCTTTTTAATGGCTGGCCCGTGTGCTATTGAAGGCGAAGAAATTGCCATGCGTATTGCCGAAAAGATTATTACCATTACCGATAAACTTCAAATCCCTTATATTTTTAAAGGCTCTTACCGCAAGGCCAACAGGAGTAAAGGCAGTTCATTTACTGGTATCGGCGATGAAAAAGCTTTAAGAATCCTTGAGCGTGTTGGTCGCGAGTTTGGTGTGCCAACGGTAACCGATATTCACGAAAGCGATGAGGCTGCAATGGCTGCTGCTTACGTAGATGTATTGCAGATTCCTGCGTTTTTGTGCCGCCAAACTGATTTGTTAATTGCAGCTGCCCAAACCGGTAAAGTAGTTAACGTAAAAAAAGGTCAGTTTTTATCGGCGGGTTCAATGAAATTTGCTGTGGAGAAAATTAAAGAAGCCGGAAATGATAAGGTTATTTTAACCGATCGCGGAAATACCTTTGGTTACCAGGATTTGATTGTTGATTACCGTGGTTTACCCGAAATGCAAAGTTTTGGTGTACCTGTGGTGATGGATTGTACACACTCTTTACAGCAACCTAACCAGAGCAGTGGCGTAACCGGCGGTAAGCCCGAACTGATCTCAACTATTGCCAAAGCGGCTATTGCTGTTGGTGCAGACGGTTTGTTTATTGAAACACATCCTGATCCGGCTAATGCTAAATCGGATGGAGCGAACATGCTGCATTTAGATTTATTGGAAGAAACTTTAACAAAATTAATTCGCATCAGACAAGCGATACTTTAATAGCCAGTCGTCATTGTCAGCTTGATCCAATAGCTATCGGATGGCAATCTTAAAGCAATTGCTTAGCAACGTAATTAAACTTATCAAGGTCAGATGGGAACATCTGACCTCACTTAAATTTGTTATTTGTCATGCTGAATGCAATGAAGCATCTTTTTGTAAATGTGTTTTTCATTTGAGAGAGATTCTTCACTACGTTCAGAATGACAGCGTTAAAAATTGATCTATCGGTTGTTGTCAACACCGACCGACATAAAAGCTTTATATTCTGTTGTAATCTCCACGCCAATGCCTTATTGCTTTCTTAATTTCATTAGGAGACAATTGATCAGCTACGGCTCTATCCACTAAAGCTAAAAATTCTTCATCTCCGGCAAATCGTAAAGCTAGTATTTGTCCCATGCTTAACTCTCCTGGAAGCGCTTTCCCGGCCAGAATGTAATAACGCAATTTTTCTTCAGCCCTTGCTGCTCTATCCTGTGCTTTGAGTGCAAACATGCGTGCCATTACAGCAATAATAGAAATTAGGAAAAATGCAAGTACAATCAAGCCTGTAATGATACTGGTGAAAGTAGCGCATACATAAATTGCAAAACCAAAGCCTAAAACTGCTAATGGTATTGCGAAAAAATGAAAAGGAGGATAAAATCTTTTATGGTTTTCGTAGTTCTGTGCCATATTTATTTTTTTTACGCTATACTATTTCGCCTGATGTATTATATTTTGGTGATAACAAAAGAAGTCCTCCTGTTATTTTTCCTACCCAGTTCAGTTTTATTATCTGCAATTGGCTTACTTGCCCCAAAACCTTTAAAAGTGAGTCTTTTGGCATCAATCTGGTTTTTAATCAGGTAATCGTAAACTGCGTTTGCGCGGTTAAAAGATAATTTCTCGTTCAGCTTATCATCGCCAACATTATCGGTATGCCCCTGAATTTCGATATTAACCGATTCGTTTTGGTGCAGGAAATCGATCAGCAAATCGAGCTCACGAATGGAGGCAGGAAGCAGGTTAAATTTGTTGGTATCGAAAAAGATATTGCGGAGCGTTACATTACCACCTTGTTTTATTTTTTCAATTGCTACTTCTATCTGGTAAGGTTTGTTTATATCGGCAGCTTTCAGTTCGAAATTTTCTGAATAAAACAAATAGCCTTCTGCGTTTACATTAAATAAATAATCGCTCCCTATGGGCATTACGGCTAAGAATTCGCCTGTTTCAGGGTCGGTATAATCATCAAAAACAGTTTTATTGGTCTTAAGATCGACCACCTGAACATTACTTTCAATGGTTTTCTTCGTGTCTTTATCCCTTACAATACCTTTAACATAGGTAACTTTCGCTGGCCTGGCCTGTTCAGGTATTCCAAAACTGTAAATATCCTGAGCACCAAATCCGTTTTTTAAATTAGATGAAAACAAGCCAAAATTACCGTCGGCACTTACTACCAAACCACTTTCATCATCAAATGAATTGATAGGATATCCAATATTAATCGGTTTCTGCCATTTTCCGCTGTCATCCATCCGGCTGTAGTAAATATCTTTATTGCCAAAACCCGGCCATCCATCCGATGAAAAATAAAGTGTTTTTCCATCCACATGTAAGAATGGTGTGTTTTCATCGTATGCGGTATTAATATCCGGACCCAGGTTTACTGCAGGTCCCCATTTGGCATCATCGGTAATGGTACTTTTCCAGATATCGTAACCACCAGACCCCCCGGGACGGTTGCTGATGAAATATAAAGTTCTGCCATCAGGACTAATCGCTGGTTGCGATTCCCAATATTCGGAGTTTACCGGTTTACCTACATTATAAGGTTCGCCCCAGTCTTTGCCTTCGCGGTGTGAAACATAAATGTCGCAACGGCCCAATCCATCCGGACGGTTACATCCGGTAAAAAAAAGATACTTACCATCAGGCGAAATGGTTTGCGCACCTTCATTGTAACGGGCAGTATTTATTTTAGCCGAAAGTGGCGTTGCCTGTCCCCAGGTATTATTTTTAAATTGCGATGTCCAGAAATCTTCGTTGCCATTAACCTGACGGGTAAATATCAAGGTTTCGCCATCTGCGGTCAATGCAGGGAAATATTCTGCATCTGTGGTATTAACCCCGGGGCCTAAGTTGGTTGGCGAGTATTTTACAGGTTTTTTAACGGCCGAAATGGCAAAATCACAATCCAGCAGGTATTTTTTTGCTTTTTTTGCGCGATCTGATGAAGCATCGAGCGCTAGAAATGCTTCGAAATCTTGTTTGGCTTTGGTGTAATCTTGTGTAGCAAATTCGGTTTCGGCCAAACCAAAAGTCACTTCAGGTTTTACATTTTTATTGATGAGGATCGCTTTTTGGTAAGCTCCTTTAGCTTCGGGATATTTTCTTTGAATTTTGTAAACACCGGCTAAAACAATGAAGGCATTTTGAAATAACGGATCACTTTCAACTGCAGTTTTCAATAATTGTTCTGCACCGGCAAAATCCTGTTTCTGGATTGCAGCGCCAGCATTTTCGAAAGCATTTTGCGCTTTTTTATTACCAGAGTTCTGTGCAAATACACAAAAACTTAAAAAACTAAAACATAGGAACAGACAAAACCTCATACATTAAACTTTGGTTACAAAGCTAATGTATCGTTTTTAAGGAATATTTAAAAATTTGTGTGTTTGTAAAGAAATTTCCCATTTCGGGTTGGCCATTACATAATCGATGATCATAGGGGTAATTTCCTTTGATTTAGACCACTCTGGCTGAAGATAAAGTTTACAACCCGGCGATACCATAGCTGCATATTCTTCTGCCCATTTAAAATCGCTTTTATTGAAAACAATTACTTTGAGCTCGTTGGCAAAAGGCGCAATATCAGGCCTTGGTGCTTTAAACTTTTTAGGCGATAAGCAGATCCAATCCCAGTTGCCCGAAAGCGGGTAGGCGCCAGAAGTTTCGATAAAAGTAAGAATACCTCTTTCTTTCAGTTTATTGGTCAGGTAATCGAGGTTATAAATTAAAGGCTCACCACCTGTAATTACAACAGCTTTACCCGGAAAACGGTCGGCATTTTCTACAATAACATCCGAAGCCGTTAACGGGTGCATTTCGGCATCCCAGCTTTCTTTCACATCGCACCAGTGGCAGCCCACATCGCAACCGCCCAAACGGATAAAATAAGCCGCTTTGCCGGTGTTAAATCCTTCGCCCTGTATGGTGTAAAATTCTTCCATTAAAGGAAGTAATGTGCCGTCTTCTGGAATTTCCTGTTTCATTTTTGAGGATGCAAATATCCTAAAAAAATATGGTGATGCCGTTCCTATTTCGAAATTTAATAGAAAGATGAAATAATACTGATATTTATTTGCAGTATTTTAGCGCTATGAAGTGGTTTAAAGCATTAAATAACAATCAGATTCCCCGTGCCGATGCCATTAAAACCATTTCGGTTGATGGGAAGCAGCTTTGTATAATTAATAACGAAGATAGAATTATTGCCACTCAATCGCATTGTCCGCATGCTGGTGGTCACTTTAGTGGGGGCTGGTGTAAAAACGGAAACCTGGTATGCCCCATTCACCGCTACGAGTACAGCCTCGAAACCGGAAGGGGAGCAGAAGGGCAGGGAGATTATATTAGGATCTATCCAACCGAGCTAAGAGAAGACGGTTTGTATATCGGCTTTGAAGAAAGCTGGTGGAGTAAATTATGGGGATAACTGGTTAATTGTATGGTTTTAATTGTTAGATTGTTAAATTGTTGCCAAGCAAACTGTCAACTGAAAATTGGATAATTAGTTCATTGGTCATTAGTTCATTAGTAACTGCAAACTGCCAATTGCAAACTGGTTTAAGGTTAATTGGTTAATTGTTTAAATCGGTTAATTGTATGGTTATAATTGTTAGATTGTTGCCAAGCAAACTGTAACTGCAAATTGGTTCATTTGTTCATTCGTCATTAGTAATTGCAAACTGCCAATTGCAAACTGGTTTAAGGTTAACTGGTTAATCGTTTAAATCGGTTAATTGTATGGTTATAATTGTTAGATTGTTAAATTGTTGCCAAGCAAACTGTTAACAGCAAATTGGATAATTAGTTCATTGGTCATTAGTAACTGCAAACTGCCAATTGCAAACTGCTTTAAGGTTAACTGGTTAATTGTTTAAAGCGATTAATTGTATTGTTGTAACGGGTACTGTAAACTGATAATTGAAAACTGCAAACTTAGCGTCTTCTTGCCTTTGTGGTTATAAAATGGTAAACCGGCCCTTGCTATTAAATAAAAAAAGCGATCCAAAATGAACCGCTTTCAATGCTTTAGTCTTTAAGCTTTCGGCTTTAGTCTCAAGAATAAATTTCTTTCCTTGCCGAAGCCAATGTGTTTTTCAACAAGCCTACAATAGTCATTAAACCTACACCACCTGGTACCGGCGTAATGTATGATGATATCGGCGCAACATTGTCGAAATCAACATCTCCATACAGTTTAAAGCCTGATTTGGTTTCGGTAGAATTTTCGCGGTTAATCCCCACGTCGATAATAATAGCACCTGGTTTAACCATATCAGCAGTAACAAAGTTCTTTTTACCAATAGCCGCAATTACAATATCGGCCTGTAAAACCTGCTCTTTTAAATCTTTCGTACGCGAGTGGGTAAGCGTTACGGTACAGTTACCAGGATTGGCATTACGCGCCATTAAAATACTCATTGGGCTACCTACAATATTACTGCGGCCAACTACAACGCAGTGTTTGCCAGTTGTATCGATATTGTATTCCTGTAACATCAATAAAATACCATAAGGAGTTGCCGGAATAAAGCAAGGTAAGTTGCGCATCATTCGGCCCAGGTTTACCGGGTGGAAACCATCTACATCTTTACGGTAATCAATTTTTTCAGTTACTTTTTCAGGGTCGATGTGCTTAGGTAATGGCAATTGTACAATTAAACCATCCACATCAGCATCCTGGTTAATTTCTTCAATTTTAGCCAACAATTCAGCCTCGGTAACCGAGTTATCGTAACGGTGAAGCGAAGATTTAAAACCTACCTTTTCACAGTTTTTCATTTTACTGGCTACATAAGTTTCGCTACCACCATCATTACCCACTAATATCGCTACAAGGTGTGGCTTGCGACCACTTTTATTCAAAAATTCAGCCGCCTCTTCAGCAATCTGAACCTTAACTTTTTCTGATACGTATTTACCGTCTAGTAGTTTCATTTTTCTAGTATCTAGTATCAAGTATCAAGTATCAAGCTTCGCAAGCTGTCTTGCTATCTGATACTAGTATCCTGATTATAATATTAATCTAATTTTAAAACCGCCATAAAAGCAGATTGCGGGATTTCTACGTTACCCACCTGGCGCATGCGTTTTTTACCTTTTTTCTGTTTCTCCAATAACTTACGTTTACGGGAAATATCACCACCATAACATTTAGCGGTTACATCTTTACGTAAAGCGCTCAATGTTTCGCGGGCAATAACTTTAGCCCCGATCGAAGCCTGAATTTTAATCTCAAACTGCTGACGTGGGATCAGTTCCTTTAATTTTTCGCAGATCTTCTTGCCGAAATCGTAAGCATTACTTCGGTGAATTAATGAAGATAATGCATCAACAGGCTCTTCATTAATTAACATATCTAAACGAACTAAATCCGATTTACGGTAACCAACCTGATGATAATCAAATGAGGCATAACCTTTAGAAATAGTCTTCAGTTTATCGTAAAAATCGAATACAATTTCGCCCATTGGCATTTCGAAAACCAATTCAACACGATCTGAAGTTAAGTAAGATTGATTAACAATAATACCACGTTTTTGAATACAAAGCGACATTACCGGACCAACAAATTCTGCCTTAGTAATGATATTTGCTTTGATAAAGGGCTCTTCAACCGAATCCAGTTTACTTGGGTCTGGTAAATCAGATGGATTATTTACGGTAATTTCAACACCTTTGGTGGTATGTGCAACATACGATACGTTGGGTACCGTTGTAATTACAGTCATGTCGAACTCACGTTCTAAACGTTCCTGGATAATCTCCATGTGCAACATGCCCAGGAAACCGCAACGGAAACCAAAGCCTAATGCAGCAGAACTTTCAGGTTCGAAAACGATAGAAGCATCATTTAGCTGCAATTTGTGCATCGCTTCACGTAATTCTTCAAAATCTTCTGTATCAACAGGGTAAATGCCGGCAAATACCATTGGCTTAACCTCTTCAAAACCCTGAATGGCACCATCAGCTGGTCTGCCAACAGTTGTTATGGTATCTCCAACTTTTACCTCGCGTGCTTCCTTAATTCCGGAAATAATGTAACCTACATCACCGGTTTTAACTACGTTGCGTGGCGACATATCCAGTTTCAAAATACCCACCTCATCAGCAAGATATTCTTTACCGGTATTGATGAATTTTACCTTGTCACCTTTTTTGATTTCGCCGTTTACCACTTTATAATAAGCAATAATCCCCCTGAATGAGTTGAATACAGAGTCGAAAATCAATGCCTGCAATGGCGCTTCGGTATCGCCAACCGGAGCCGGAACCCTGTCAACAATAGCCTGTAAAATTTCAGGGATTCCCATTCCTGTTTTACCAGAAGCAGGAATAATATCATCACGGTCACAACCGATTAAATCAATAATCTGATCTTTAACTTCCTCTGGCATGGCGCCCGGTAAGTCCATTTTATTCAGGATCGGAATGATTTCCAGATCATGCTCCAAAGCCAGGTATAAGTTCGAAATGGTTTGTGCCTGAATACCTTGAGAGGCATCAACAATCAATAAAGCACCTTCACAGGCGGCAATTGAACGCGAAACCTCGTAAGAAAAATCTACGTGTCCAGGGGTGTCAATTAAGTTAAACACATATTCTTCACCACCAACTTTATAGTTCATTTGTATGGCATGACTTTTAATGGTAATGCCTCGCTCGCGCTCCAAATCCATATTATCGAGCAATTGCGCCTGCGCTTCACGCTGCGAAATTGTCGCTGTATATTCTAATAACCGATCAGCCAGGGTACTTTTACCATGGTCGATGTGTGCAATAATGCAAAAATTACGTATATGCTTCATCTTTGCGCAAAGATATGTTTTTTAATGGAATTTGTAAGCTGTTACAGAAAGTGAAATCCATGATTTTTTGGGGTGATTAAAATTTGTATTTTTCCGCATAATCAGAAAAGCAAAGCCAGTTGCATTTCGGCAATTTTAGCCCTGCCTTTCACTATATCTTTTTGGTTGTAATCAGCTTTAAACTGAATATCGCTTAGCCAAAAAGGATGCCGTTGCCGTCAGGTTTATTAAACAACAGGTACTGGTGCTTGGGTCACCTTTTCCAGACATGGTGCTTAATACGTAACAATTGGCAAGCTTTTTACTCTAATTATAACCAAAATCCAAACATTTTGCTCAGCTTAATTCATATTCATAAAAAATACGGCAGCCATGAAGTTTTAAACTTTAGCGAATGGAAAATCGATTCCGGAATCCATTGGTTAAAAGGAGGGAACGGTACTGGTAAATCTACTCTGTTCCGCATTATATCTGGTCAAACACCTTTTAAAGGCAAGGTTGAACTCAATGGGGTTAACCTTAAAAAAGAACCGGTAAAGTTTCGAAGCATAATCAGTTTTGCAGAAGCCGAACCACAATATCCATTATTTATTACCGGCCAGGAACTGATTGATTTTTACACCGGAACCCGTAATGCAAAAGCCAGCCAGGCAGCTAACCTGGCTGATTACTTCGAAATGTCGGCTTTTTTAAACCAAAAGGTAGGCGGTTACTCCAGTGGCATGCTTAAAAAGTTGTCTTTAATTTGTGCGTTTATTGGCGATCCGGTTTTGTATATTTTAGATGAACCCCTCATAACCATCGATATAGCATCGGCCGATAAACTTTACCAGCTCATTAAGGAGAAAGCCGCACAAGGTAAGTCTTTTCTATTATCCTCTCATCAGGAGGTTAGTGCTGATAAACTGAAACTTGATGGTGTATTTAATATTGATGATAAACAGGTAATTAGGTTATAAATGTTAAAGCTATTAGTCAATACATTGGCCAAATCTTTTTACCAGCAGCATGCCGGTTTTTTTCTGGTAGGTATTTATATTTTATTTGGTGTGGTAGAACCTTCGCAATTGATTGGTTATCAAAAAGCATTGTTGCTGGCTGGCATTACTTCGCCAGTTGGTATGGCTATTGTTTTTACTTCCTGGTTTTTATACAGCCTTAAAGCACTGTTTTTTGTCAGGCAGAAACTTGCAGAGGCACAATATAGTTATGTGCGCGAAACAGCTGCATTACAGGTAAGTATGCAACTTAAACTTTGGCTTGAATTATTTTTGGTAATGCTTTTACCAATAGGTATTTATGTGTTTTTATTAATCGTTCTAAGTTTTAAATATCGTTTGTTTTGGAGCGCTTTAAGTATTGTTTTCGTGTTTACACTACTGTGCCTGGTATTATCGTGGCTCACCTTTCGTTCGGTAACTTTTGGATTTTTAAAGCAGGAACGAAGGCCGCTTAGTACAGGTATACAAGTTAAACGCCCGTATTTCAGCTGGCCCATTTTTCACTTGCTAAACGAACAACCTTTAATGTTGCTGATGTGCAAAGGCTTATCGTTCATTTTTTTTAAAGGCATGTTGTGGATGTTTGCCGATGCTGATACAGATGAAAGGGTAGTACTCGTTGGACTATTGGCTTCGGTTTTATGCCACGCCGTTTTAATTTACAGCCTGCTTAAATTCGAAATATCTTATTTGAATTTCGTAAAAAGTATGCCTGTTCCGGTATTTAAGCGTGTGCTTAACTGGCTATTGATATTTTTCATAATCTTAATCCCAGAATGGATATTTGCAATTATGGCAAGCCATAGTATGCTTTATACCTTTTTTACCGTGTTTTTATTTGGTCTGGCAAGCTTACTTTTAATGCTAACTATACTAAATATCGTAAAATTAGATATGGATCGCTACCTGAAATACTTGCTGTTTTTCTTTTTTATGGCTATGTGGGCTATTCTGGCGTATTATGGTCTTTTATTCAGCGTTTTGTTATTGGTTAGCTGCAGTTTTTATTATCTGCAATTTTTCAATAAAACCGATTTAAAAGCGCTTACAGAATAGCAAACAGAAATTTTAACCACAGATTATTACAGATCAACACAGATTTGCCTTCTCTTCCAATCTGTGGTTAAAATTATGTGGTTACACCACTGTTTTCTTCCACTTACCTTTTTTAAACAAAATGTAAGCGGCTACAGCAATGCCTGCTTCGGCGGTTGGTATGGCGATAAATACGCCGGTTGGCCCCATTTCTAAAAACCTGGCCAAAAAGTAGGCAAAAGGAATCTGGAACAGCCAAAAAGCAAAAACATTAATTTTTGTTGGCGTCCACGTATCGCCGGCACCATTGAATGCACTTGTAAGCACCATTCCTAATCCATAAATAATAAAACCAATACTTAGTATTTTTAATGCATGACTTGCAATTTCAACTATCTTTTCATCGGACGTAAAGAACGAAGCAAATAGATGTCCGCAGGTCAAAGAAAGAGCACTAATAATAGCCATAAAAATCACCATGTACTTCATTGTTATAAAAACAGATTTCTCAGCTCTATCTAAATGGCCAGCGCCTAAATTCTGACCAACAAGCGCTGCAGAAGCATTGCTAAGTCCCCAAGCAGGCAATATAGAAAACATCATTAATCTCAAAGCTGTTTGAAACCCAGCAGAACCATCTGGCCCGCCGGTTGTGGCGACCAATCTTGTTAAAAAAATGTAACTGCAGGAGCCTATACTAAACTGTAAAATACCAGGAGCAGCAATTTTTATGATGGCTTTAATTTGTTTCCAATCGGGAACGAAATGACTTGCCATGATTTTTAGTGCACTTTTGTCATTAAATAAATTATAAACTTGATAAGTAACCCCAATGCCACGACCTATTGTTGTTGCTATGGCTGCACCTGTTAAACCAAAGGCAGGTACTGGTCCAAAGCCGTTAATAAAAACAGGGCAGAGGGTAATGTTGGCAATATTGGCGATCCATAAACTCCGCATAGCAATAGCTGCGTTACCTGCACCTCTAAAAATTCCGTTAATTAGAAATAACAAAACTATAATGAGACTTCCTCCAATCATTATTCGAGTGAATGTTGTTCCATGATCTGCTGTTTCTGCCGAAGCTCCCATTAGTAAAAGTATATCTCTTGCATATAATAGGCCAATTATACTGATTATTAGATTTATGGCTACGGCGATTAAAATAGTTTGTATGCCTGCTTTTGAAGCAGCCTCAGGGTTTTTCTCGCCAATTCTGCGGGCTACAACGGCTGTAGCAGCCATACTTAAGCCAATGGCAAGCGAGTAAATAATGGTTAAAACCGATTCGGTTAAACCTACGGTTTGGATGGCATGACTGCTGTTTTCCAGGTGGCCAACAAAATACAGATCGACCAGTGCAAAAACAGACTCCATCGTCATTTCCAACATCATGGGGATCGCCATTAGAATAATAGCCCTTTTTATGCTGATAGCAGTTAAATCAACCTCATGACCTTTAATAGATTGTACAAGTAGCTCGAAAAAAGAAGATAGTTTGCCCTTTGTCTGTGTTGACTGTGACATATAATGAAATTAAAATGTAATAAATAAACCAAATGATACGCCTTACGCGTACCTATTTAAAATTGAAATGGGAGGGAATCCTCGGTTATTTAGAACCTCAAACGGATTGCAGATACTATCATTGCTCTGGCCTTTTTGATCGACCAAAGATAACGAAAAATATTAAACGTCAAATTTTGATGACGATTTTTTGAGTTGGTGATTAATTTTTTTGCCACGGATGCATCGTGGATTGGGATACAGGGAAATATATTATAATTGTTTTTTGCCATTTCCATGGTCTGTGGCTCACAGACCATTAATTTAACTTTAAAATTTATGGTGATTAATTTTTACCACGGAGGCAAAAGATGTGGTGATTGTTTTTTTGCTACACCTGCCCAGCCGTTCAGGCGGGGAAGCACGGAATCCACGTATTAATTCTCTTGAATCGTTTCAATCCCTTAATCGGTGTAATCTCACCAATCACTTAATCCTATTTATTTATATACTGTAAGCTTTAATCATTTCTTCGGTAACCTTAGTGCCTCTATTGGTATTTAAATCAATCAGTACGTAGTCAAAAATCCCATCCGAAGCTACTTTATTGGTTTTTTTATTGATGATTTCGAATTGCACCGAACAGCCTTTTTCGTGCATGGTTAAAATTCCGGTGCGGATGAGCATCAGGTCGTTCATCAATAGGGGCCGTTTAAAGCTGATATCTACCCGGCTTACCACCCAACCCAAACCTTGTTTAGTGAAATGCTCCCATGGCATGCCGTAAAACTTCTCCATCTGCTCATAACGGGCAGCCAATACATAATCGAGGTACTTGCTGTTATGTACATGGTTAAACATGTCTATATCGTCAGGACGGACGCGTAATTCGCTTTCGAAGATGCTATACTGATTCTTTTCCACTACCAAAATGTTTCTGCAAAAGTATACAATTGTATACTTTTGTTGCTCTTTTTTCGTATTTTTGATAAATGGGGAGGTTAAAGTTATATGACACAAGTATTCCACGCGAAACAATTGTTGAAGAGCGTGAAAGTGTCTATCTAAGCCGGACTTCTGAGCAGCACTTTTTTAATGTATTACAACTTAACCGGATTTCGGTTGTAATGAATGGTGGCAGGCCTTTAAAATCTCCGGAAGGCAAAGGATTAGTGATTAGTAAACCGACTGCATAATTTTCTTATATGTCTTTTGATAAGGAGAATCCTGAAATGCTTTTATTGTTGCAGACATTTGAGCAGTTTAATGTTAATTATTTGATTGTTGGTGGTTTTGCCGTTAACCGATATGGTTATAACCGCACTACTGGTGATTTGGATATCTATCTTAAAGACACAAAAGATAACAGACAGAATCTGATTTATGCAATTGATAAAATGGGTTATGGCAGATACGATATGTTATTGGATGTTCCTATTATTGCGGGCTACTGTGAAGTTTTAATGGACGATGGAATGTATGCAGATTTAATGACTGATATACCCGGGTTAGATAAAACTAAGTTTGATGAATATTTTGAAATGGCGACAGTAGACGATATCAATGGTATTAAAGTCAGGTTTTTGCATTACAATCACCTATTGGATAACAAAAGAGCAACGAATAGACCAAAAGATCAGCTTGATATTTTAGAGTTGGAACGCATTAACAAGCGAAATTAAGTTTTTTGCGTTGCTTCAGTTTTTCTGAACCCGACTAAGTTGAAATCCTTTTTGTTTGAGTAGCTGAATTAGATTTCTTTGTCATTCCTCCTCGCAATTAGGATAGTGGAAGTAGGGTGGCTCATTAAAATCGGGTATTGATTTTTTTAAAAATGCTAGTCGATTTCCTGAGGTTCGGATTTATCATTACTCATAAATCTCCATTCTTGGCCATAAAGCGATTTATACTGGACCATAATTTTAATATCAGCCTTTTCTACCAGTGGTCCCAAACGTTCATCGTCTATATTTATTAAACTTAATTTCTCGCCAACAGGTAAAATTTCGCTTTTCCAGATATTGGCCAATGCTACTGACTTTGTAGAGTCCAATCTGTTTTCTTTTTTTATTTGTTGTATAATTTCTGCTATGTTTTCAAAACGTTTGGATTTATAGGAATAAGCGTAGTTTGAAACTATTGCCGGGCCCAAACCCTGATTTACAATTATAAATTCATAATGGTAAGATTTGCCAGTTTTGCTGTCGCCACCTGAAAAACTCTTCGAGTAATTCATTAGCAAAGGTTTTACTGATGCATATTGCTGAACTTTTTGTAATCTGGTTTGATATAATGTGATAATAATTGCGCAAATACTGGTTACAATGGCACATACGCCAACAAGCGTGTTTAACGATAATCGGGGTTCTTTGTTAACTTTCGGTTTCTGCATTTTCTTAAAGTAATTATATCTCCGGTTCTAAAGTAGCAAAAATCAGGATTGATTCTTAATAGTATTAATATTTACATTAATAATCAGTGTATTAAGTCCGAAAAATTATCGGGCACCTCATTTGTTTATAATCAGAAATAACCTTATCTTTGCGCCACAATTAATTAATTTATTGCTTTAATATTATTCAAGAATGTATTTAAGTTCAGAAAAGAAAGCCGAAATCTTTAAAAAACACGGCGAAGTAGAAACCAACACTGGTTCTGCAGAAGGTCAGGTAGCGTTATTCACATACCGTATTGCGCACTTAACAGAACACTTAAAGAAAAATCGTAAAGATTTCTCTACACAGTTATCACTTCAAAAATTGGTAGGTAAACGTCGCGGTATTTTGGCTTACCTATACAAAAAAGATATTGAGCGCTATCGTGCTATCATCAAAACTCTTGAGTTGCGTGATATCATTAAACAAAAATAAGCGTAAGTTTATCTGTAAAAGCCATTCTCTAAAGAATGGCTTTTTACTTTCTAAAGAAAAAAAATGATCTGGGATTATTACAGATGAGTTTTTAATTTTATCTTCGTTCGCAAAAACAAAAACATATATAAACAACGGTGTGTAGAAAGAGGAAAACACACCATAATTCGATTTAAATGAATGTAATAAAAAAATCGTTCGATTTGGGCGATGGCAGAATTGTAGAAATTGAAACCGGTAAGCTGGCTAAACAAGCCGATGGTTCGGTTGTAGTAAAAATGGGCGATACCATGTTGTTAGCAACAGTAGTATCAACAGTTGGTGCTAAACCAGGTACTGATTTTTTACCTTTATCGGTTGATTATCAGGAGAAATACGCGGCTACAGGTCGTATTCCGGGAGGCTTTTTACGTCGTGAGGCCAGATTATCTGACTACGAAGTTTTAATTTCACGTTTAGTAGACAGGGCTTTACGTCCGTTGTTCCCATCAGATTATCACGCTGATACACAAGTGATGATTTCATTAATCTCTGCTGATAAAAATATCATGCCTGATTGCTTAGCTGGTTTAGCTGCATCGGCTGCATTAGCAGTTTCAGATATTCCTTTTAACGGTCCGATTTCTGAAGTACGTGTTGCTAAAATTGATGGTAAATTGGTAATCAATCCATATGCCAACGATTTAGAGCGTGCAACTTTAGAGTTTATGGTTGCTGGTTCGGCTAATGATATCGGTATGGTTGAGGGTGAATGCGATGAAATTCAGGAAGATGAAATGGTTGAGGCATTGAAATTTGCACACGATGCAATTAAAGTTCAATGTGCTATTCAGCTTGAATTAACCGAAGCTACAGGTAAAACTGTAAAACGCGAATATAACCACGAAGACCACGATGCTGATTTAAAAGCAAAGGTTTATGCTGATACTTACGATAAAGTTTATACATTGGCAAAATCTGGTTCGAATAAAGATGAGCGTAAAGTTGGTTTCACTGCAATTATCAACGAATTCTTCGAGGCAATGCCTGAAGATACTGCTGATTTGACCAAAGCAATGGCTAAACATTATTATCATGATGTTCAGTACGATGCGATCAGAAACTTATTGTTAGATGAAGGTATCCGTTTAGATGGCCGTAAAACAACCGAAATTCGTCCAATCTGGAGTGAAGTAGGTTATTTACCAGCAGCACACGGTTCGGCAGTATTTACACGTGGCGAAACACAATCTTTAACAACCGTTACTTTAGGTAGTAAAGATGATGAGCAAATGATTGATGGTGCTTTCTTTAACGGTTACCAGAAATTCTTATTGCACTATAACTTCCCTGGTTTCTCAACTGGCGAGGTTAGACCAAACAGAGGTGCAGGTCGTCGCGAAATCGGTCACGGTAACCTGGCACAACGTTCACTGAAAAAAGTTCTACCTCAGGGCGAAGCTAATCCATATACCATCCGCGTAGTATCTGATATTTTAGAATCAAACGGTTCGTCATCAATGGCAACAGTTTGTGCTGGTACATTAGCTTTAATGGATGCCGGTATTAAAATCAAATCTCCGGTTTCGGGTATTGCAATGGGTTTAATTACCGACGAGAAAACTGGTAAATATGCGATCCTTTCTGATATTTTAGGTGATGAAGATCACTTAGGTGATATGGACTTTAAAGTAACCGGTACTGAAAACGGTATCGTTGCTTGCCAGATGGACTTAAAAATCAATGGTTTATCGTACGAAGTTTTAACTAAAGCTTTATTGCAGGCTAAAGAAGGTCGTTTACACATCTTAAACGAGATGAAGAAAACCATCAGCCAGCCAAATGAGGATTACAAACCACATGCACCACGTATTGTTTCTTTAACTATTGATAAAGAATTTATCGGTGCCATTATCGGTCCTGGAGGTAAAATTATTCAGGAAATGCAACGCGAAACCGGTGCAACAATCTCAATCGAGGAAGTTGACGGAAAAGGTATCGTTGAAGTATTTGCAGATAACAAAGCATCAATTGATGCAGCAGTTACCCGTATCCGTAACATTGTGGCCAAGCCAGAAATTGGCGAAATTTACCAGGGTAAAGTAAAATCAATTATGCCATTCGGTGCATTTGTTGAGATTATGCCAGGTAAAGATGGATTATTACACATCTCTGAAATCTCATGGCAGCGTTTAGAAACCATGGACGGTGTGTTGAAAGAAGGCGATAAAATCGAGGTTAAATTATTAGACATCGATAAGCAAGGTAAAATGAAACTTTCGCGTAAAGTTTTGTTGCCTAAGCCAGAAAAACCAGCTGCGCCACAAGCTTAATTGGTAAACGTCATGCTGAACTTGTTTCAGCATCTCAATAACGAAAACCCTTTCAGTTTACTGAAAGGGTTTTTTGTTTATACATTGAAAGTGAAATATCAACTTTTCTCCTGGCCATTGTATAAAACTTTTACCTCGTACAAATATATCTTGCATCAGCAAACTAAAAACTTTCATTGTTCTTTTGTAACTTGCATGCATAGTAAAACCTAAAAACAACCGTAATTGCGGCACACAAAGCAATTACGAAAACCCATAAGAAATGAAATACATTATAGCCCCATCCATACTTTCGGCCGATTTTGGCAATTTACAGCGCGATATCGAAATGATCAATAACAGTGAGGCCGATTGGTTTCATGTTGATGTAATGGATGGTGTTTTTGTACCCAATATATCTTTTGGCTTCCCTGTTATGGCTGCAGTTAAAAAACACGCTACCAAACCTTTAGATGTGCATTTAATGATTGTTGAACCTGATAAATACATCAGCGATTTTGCAAAAGCAGGGGCCGACCGCATTACCGTGCATTACGAAGCCTGCACACACTTGCACCGTAGCATTCAATTGATAAAGGCATCGGGTTGTAAGGCAGGGGTGGCTCTAAATCCGCATACGCCTGTTACTTTATTGCAGGATGTAATTGAAGACCTGGATCTGGTTTTGATTATGTCGGTTAATCCAGGTTTTGGAGGTCAGGCATTTATTCACAATACTTACAAAAAGATACAGGATCTGAAAGCGTTGATTAAAGGCATTAACGACGATTTAATTATAGAAGTAGATGGAGGTGTGGGCTTGCAGAATATCGCTACGCTTGTATCTGCCGGTGCCAATGCTTTTGTGGCAGGTAATGCAATTTTCGCAACCGAAAGCCCTACCGCAACGATTGCTAAAATGAAACAATTAACCCATAACAGTGTGAGTATTTAATTGTTTTATTGCTATATTGTTTCGGGTATTACGACTGTTTATCGGTCTTAATATTTAAAACTTCAGTCTTTCTGTTAAAAATGCTCAAATTTCGGCTGCTCTTTTTTCTTTTAATTGCTGGTTGCAGTCTGGCGCTTGCGCAACCACTGGTGAGGGTTTCCGGAATAGTGCAGAATGAAGAAAAATTGCCGTTGGCGCAGGTTACGGTTATTGTACTCGGTCAGGCGCAATCAACTGTTACTGACGAATTTGGTGTATATACCATATATTCTAAAACCCGATCTTTTAGCATCAAATATTCGTTGCTAGGTTATCAGCCCCAAACCATAAAATTTAACGAACGCTCTGGTGCAAGGATACTGCAAAAAGTGAATCTGATAGCCAATATTAACGAATTGGAGCAGGTAAATATTACCAATAAGCAAAATCAGCTCAGTAATGCTACAACCATTAACGTTGCCGATATAGGTGCTATGCCGTTGGTTTCGGGTAATTTCGAAACCATGCTCAAAACCTTGCCGGGTGTATCAACCAATAACGAGTTAAGTGCACAGTACAGCGTTCGTGGCGGTAATTTTGACGAGAATTTAATTTACATCAACGATGTCGAAATTAACCGGCCTGTATTGATCCGCAACGGACAACAGGAGGGCCTTAGCTTTATCAACTCAGATCTGGTAAGTAAAGCAAAATTTTCGGCAGGTGGTTTCGAAGCGAAATATGGCGATAAACTTTCTTCCATTCTCGATATCAGGTACGATAGGCCCGATAGCAATCAAACGATATTGAGCACCAGTTTGTTAAATACTTCATTAAGCACAAAACGCGTATTTAGGCATAGCTTTTTGCTCGCAGGATTGCGTTATAAGAATAACACCAGCGTTTTAGTTAAGCAGGACGAGAAAGGTAGTTACAGTCCCAATTATGCCGATGCGCAGGTGCTGTACCAGTACGATTTTTCGCCTAAATTTAACATCAGTTTTCTAAGCAATTTTAACCTTGGTCAGTTTAAACTGGTGCCTACCAACCGCGAAACCCAGTTTGGTACCTTAAGCACCACACTGAAATTAAATGTAGATTATACTGGGCAGGAAATAGATGATTACCAGACTTTTGGTAGTGCTATTACCGCAGCTTATTCGCCCAGGCCTAATTTGGTGATTAAATTTATCAACAGCTATTTTAATACCATCGAGCGTGAACGCTTTGATATTAACGGAAGCTATGTTTTTGCGGAAGTAGACAATAACTTTTCGGGAGAAAATTTTGGTCCTGTAAGTAAAAACAGAGGGATAGGGAGCTACTATAATTATGGCCGAAATAGTTTAAATACACAGGTTTTTGCCTCAGAAATTAAAGTAGATCAGAATTTTAACAGCCATGTTTTTTCATGGGGAGTTAAATTTGATCAGTCCAGATATAATGATCAGTTAAACGAATACAACTATACCGATTCGGCAGGTTTTATTTTGCCCAATAACGGTAAAAACATCGTCATGCAGAATGTAATTAACGTTAAGAATAATCTTGATATTAAAAATTACAGCGCATACATTCAGGATAGTTATTCGCTTTCCAGCTCCGCCGAATTACAGTTGGGCGCACGTGCTACTTACAGTTCTTTAAGCAAGCAATTGTTAATCAGTCCGCGGATGTTGATTGCCTACAGGCCCAATTCAAACAATAAGATTTTAAGGTTTACTGCCGGTGTATACAAACAACCACCATCATACCGTACCATTCGCGGATTTTCAGGTGTTTTAAATATCGATCAGAAAGCACAAAGTTCTTACAATACTTCTTTGGGGTATGAATATGCCTTCGATGCTTTTGGTACACGTTTAAAATTTACTTCCGAGGCTTATTTTAAATATTCTGACCGTTTAATTCCTTACAAAATAGATAATTTAAGGATCAAATACCTGGCAAACGAAATTTCGAAAGGTTATGCTTACGGTGCCGATTTCAGTATAGGAGGGGAGTTTGTAAAAGACCTGGTTTCGTATTTCAGGATGTCGGTAATGCACGCCAACGAAGATATTATCGGAGATAGTTACGTGCAGAACGGCACCATCATTTATCCGGGTTATTTAAAGCGACCGACTGATCAACGTTTAAATTTCTCTGTTTTCTTTCAGGACAGGTTGTTAAATAGTCCTACTTACAAGGTACACTTAAATGCGCTGTATGGTTCTCGTTTGCCTATTGGTCCTTCTCAAACACCGAGGTATCTGGATCAGTTTTTTGTTCCGTCGTATAAACGTGTAGATATTGGTTTCTCCAAAGATTTTCTGGACGATGCGGCCTTGCATAAACCCAAATTTTTAGATCGTAATTTTAGTTCTGTGATTTTGTTTTTCGAGGTATTCAACCTGCTTAATATTGATAATACCGTTTCATATTTGTGGTTAAAAGACGTAGATAACGTACAGTACGCCATTCCAAATTATTTAACTGGCAGGCAGTTTAATTTAAAGCTGATTGTTAAACTTAAAAATTAATCAGATAACCCATTCTGTTTATTCAGAACCGGGTGCAAAAGAGATTCTTGAAGTCAAAATCTGAAGAAAAATTTGGGCCATTCAAGCTCAAAAAGCAACTTTTATATTGCATTGCTTAAGCGTTTTTATGTGCTTACACATCTTATTGCAAAAACTGCAACAAAAAGATCAATTTTAGTCTTTTTTTTAACAATATTTAATTTTTTAGGATACGATTTTATGGGCATAACTGCTATAAAAATTTTACATTTACGCCTATAAAACATTATATAATAAGATGAAGCATAATTTTGGCGCAGGCCCTTGTATTTTACCTCAAGAAGTGTTTAAACAAGCAGCTCAGGCTGTTTTAGATTTTAACGATGGATTATCGATTTTAGAGATTTCGCACAGAACAACCGAGTTTGAGGCAGTTGTTGCAGAAGCTGATAAATTGGTAAAGGAATTATTAAATGTGCCATCGGGATATTCCGTTTTATTTCTACAGGGAGGAGCAAGTTTACAGTTTGCAATGGTGCCAATGAACCTATTGGGCGATGGACAAACTGCAAGTTATTTAGATTCTGGTGTTTGGGCCAGCAAGGCTTTAAAAGAAGCTAAATTAGTAGGTAATGTAAATGTGGTGGCTTCTTCAAAAGATGCTAATTATACCTTTATCCCGAAAGATTTCGAGATTCCGGCTGATAGCGCTTATTTCCACTACACTTCAAACAACACCATTTACGGTACCGAGCTTTTCGAAGCACCAAAAACCACTGTTCCGGTTGTATGCGATATGTCGTCTGATATCATGAGCCGTGTAATTGATGTTTCACAGTTCGATTTAATTTATGCAGGTGCTCAAAAAAATGTAGGCCCGGCCGGATTAACCATCGTGATTGTTAAAGATGAAATTTTAAACAAAATCGACCGTAAAATTCCATCAATGTTAAACTATCAGTCTCACATTGATAATGGCTCTATGTACAATACGCCTCCGGTTTTCTCTATCTATGTAGCTTTATTAAATCTGCGTTGGTTAAAATCAAAAGGTGGTGTTGCAGAAATCGAGAAAGAAAACAAACAAAAAGCAGAAGCACTTTACAGAGAGATCGACCGCAATCCATTGTTCAAAGGTACTTGCGCTGTTGAAGATCGTTCAAGAATGAATGTTTGTTTCGTGATGGAAAATGCCGAACTGGAAAAACCATTCCTGAAATATGCTGAAGAGCAAGGTATTGTAGGTATTAAAGGCCACAGAAGTGTTGGTGGTTTCCGCGCTTCAATGTACAATGCTTTACCAATTACAAGCGTACATGCTTTAATTGATGCCATGCAGGCATTTGAAGAACAACAGGCAAAAGCAAATTAATATAAAGTATAACCACAGCTTAATGGATTACACCTAAAATCCATTAAGCTGTGCAATCATAAATCACAATGTTTAAAATATTAGCAAACGACGGAATTGATCCGATCGGAAAAGAATTATTAGAAAAGGCAGGTTTTCAGGTTGATACTGAAACTATCGCACAAGATCAATTAGCCGAAGCTTTAAAAAACTATGATGCCATTACCGTACGTAGTGCTACAAAAGTTAGAAAAGAACTGATTGATGCCGTACCCAATATCAAATTAATTGGCAGAGGTGGCGTTGGTATGGATAATATCGATGTAGAATATGCGCGTAGTCAGGGTATTGCAGTAGTGAACACACCTGCTGCGTCTTCTTTATCAGTTGCAGAATTGGTATTCTCACACTTATTTACAGGGATCAGATTTTTACAGGATGCTAACCGTAAAATGCCTGTTGAAGGTTCAACCCAGTTTAATAACCTTAAAAAAGCTTATGCAAAAGGAACCGAGCTAAGTGGTAAAACCATTGGTATTATTGGTTTCGGTCGTATTGGCCGTGCAACCGCTAAAGTTGCTTTAGGTTTAGGAATGAATGTTTTGGCTTACGATTTATACCCAACCGAAACTGAAATTACTTTAGATTTCATGGGAGGCCAATCGGTAAGTATTCCAATTAAAACCGTTTCATTAGACGACGTAATTTCTGGAAGTGATTTCTTAAGCTTACACACCCCATTTGCTGATAAACCAATTTTAGGTGCAGAAGAATTTGCTAAAATGAAAAAAGGCGTTGGTATTGTAAACTGCTCACGTGGTGGAACAATTGACGAACCAGCTTTAATCGAAGCATTAAATTCTGGCAAAGTATCTTTTGCAGGTTTAGATGTTTTTGATAATGAGCCTACTCCATTAGCTGAAATTTTAACACACCCTAAAATCTCGTTAACACCACACATTGGTGCATCTACAAACGAAGCTCAGGAGCGCATTGGTGCTGAATTGGCTACTTTGATTATCGAGCATTTTAAGAAATAATAATATAAGCAAGACCTTATAGGTTTCAAAAACCTATAAGGTCTTTTTATAATCTAATCCAACGCCTGCTTTAACACCCAATAGCGATAACCTAATATCGCCTTTTGCCATGTGCTTAATTTGTTGGGGTCTTTTTTGTATAAACTGGGTAAAATGGCATTGTTAATTTTAACCAGGGCTTTAAACAGTGCTTTTTTCATACCTTTTATATTGCTGTAGTTTTTTATTGAAAAAATAAAAGCCACCGGCCATTACCAGAATTAAAAACACAACGAGATAATTAACCAGGTTTTTGCCCTTATCTCTTTTGTCGGCAGCAATCCTTAATTGCTCGTTCTGATCCTGTAATTTTTTAATGGTTTGCATATAACGCTGTATACGTTCTTCTGATTGATCGGATACCGCAATTTTTTGTTGGTTCTGAAGGTCTTTATAATCCATCAATACCTTGAGCTCAGTAAAAATATTATTATCGGTTAAAACCACCTGACGCAGGATTTCGTTAGAATTTTTAATATCGCGCTTGGTTTGCCAGCCAAAAATCCCTGTACGCTGGTTCAGGCTTTCATCATATTGGCCAAATTTTGCACTTCTTTCAGCCAGTAAACTATTTATTTTGGCGCGCTGCGCAGCATAAGCAGTAGTATCTTGTTGAGCAAAACCCTGAAAATGGAGCAGGAGGACAGCCAGCAGGTAAAAGTATTTCTTCATGTGCTATAAACGTGAAAAAGCTCTAAGTTGTTTTGTTTTCCTAAAGAAGTGTTAAATCCGCTTTGGTCTTCAGTCTTTATGCTTTTAGCTCACTTTAGAATGAAACTCCACCCTTACAATATCGCCAAGGTGTAAACCCAACAAGCCGCTGGCTTTACCTTTATTAATGGCAATTTCGAGGTGGTTACTGATCCCGAACAGACAAAGTTTTTCGCCTTCCTGAACCTCATTGTAATGCCAGCTCAATTGAGTAATCGTTTCGCTTTTTCTGAAATGCAGGGTAAAGTCGCGATTTTTCTGTATGCGGGTAAAAAGATCTTTGGTAATATTGGTAATTACATTGCAAAAAGTATCGATATATACCACACTTCCCCGAATGATATCTTTCTCTATAACAGGGTGTAAAAGCATCTTTTGCTCAATTTCTGCTACAGGTAAACCAATGTCTTTTAATTTGCCTCCTTTAGCCAGGTGCGTTGCAGCTTTCACAAAAATATCAACCAGCGGAAAGTGAAGATATTTCAAATCCTGCATAATATTTAATTCAACCACATCTTCCGGATGTTCATCAAAAAGCAGGGAGAAAATACCATTATCGGCACCTACAAAATAATGGTCGCGGTGTTTAACAGCAATGTATTTGGTGTTTTCGCTATACACAGAATCGATACCAATTAAGTGCACCGTATTTTTCGGGAAATAAGGGTAAGCGTTCTTTAAAACGAAGGCTGCATACGAAATATTGAACGATGGAACATCGTGGGTAATATCAACTAAATTAACATTAGGCATAAGACTCAGCAGACTACCTTTTAGTGCACTCTGGTAAAAATCTTTTGAACCTAAATCTGTTGTTAAAGTAATTATCCCCATTAAAAATTCATTATTATTGCTTATTCTTGTGTACAGGCCTAAGCGTCTGCAAATATTCAAATTTTAATTAATATACCCCGATAACTTTTTAAAATACTACAGTTTGAACGAATTAAAATTAACTCTGGATACCGTAAATCCTGCTCACTTTTGGGGGCCGAATAATGAGAATTACGAAATGATTAAAGGTGCTTTCGCGAAGTTGAAACTGGTAGCGAGAGGAAGTGATGTTAAGGTTCTCGGTGATGAACAGGAACTTAAGTCTTTTGAAGAGAAGTTTAACCAGCTCATTGCGCACCTCGAAAAATATAGTTCGTTAACCAATAACGATGTAGAATCGATACTGGGAGCGAAGGCTACAAACCTGGCCAAAAAAGATGCCGAACAGCCAACTGGCGGGGGTGGAGAAGTGATTGTTTTTGGTACAAATGGCCTATTGGTTAAAGCCAGAACGGCAAATCAGCGTAAAATGGTGAGCAGTATTGCCAAAAACGATATCTTATTTGCCATCGGTCCGGCAGGAACCGGAAAAACCTATACGGCGGTAGCTTTAGCAGTAAGGGCACTGAAAAATAAAGAAATTAAACGAATTATTTTAACCCGGCCAGCTGTTGAGGCAGGAGAGAACCTCGGCTTTCTTCCGGGCGATTTAAAAGAGAAAATCGATCCGTATTTACGTCCGCTTTATGATGCCCTTGATGATATGATCCCGGCAGAAAAACTGAAGTTTTATATCGAAAACCGTACGATTGAGATTGCTCCACTGGCCTTTATGCGTGGCCGTACGCTTGATAATTGCTTTGTGATATTGGATGAGGCCCAAAATGCTACCGATATGCAGTTGAAAATGTTTTTAACCCGTATGGGGCCAACCGCTAAGTTTATTGTTACGGGTGACGTTACACAGGTAGATTTGCCTAAAAAACAAATGTCGGGCTTGTTTAACGGTTTAAGGATTCTGGAAGATATCAAAGGCATTGATATTATTTATTTAAGCGGAGAAGATGTGGTTCGCCATAAACTGGTTAAAGATATTCTTAAAGCTTACGGCGATATTCAATAAGTCTGAGGTCAGAAAGTCAGGAGTCCCAAGTTTAAGTCTTACAATAGAACCACTTCGGACTTTTGCTTTTTACAACCTTTATCATCCGACGCCAGTCTTCCGACTTTCCGACTTTTTTCCTATTTTTACGGCCTCATGAAAGCACTTAAAGAAACCCATTTTAATTTCCCAAATCAGAGCAATTTTTACAAAGGTAAAGTTCGCGATGTGTATACTATAGCTGATCAGTTTATGGTAATGGTAGTATCAGATCGCATTTCTGCATTTGATGTTGTATTGCCAGAGGCTATTCCATTTAAAGGACAGGTTTTAAATCAGATCGCAGCTAAGTTTTTATCTGCCACTCAGGATATTGTTCCTAATTGGGTTTTAGCTGTGCCCGATCCAATGGTAACCATTGGTCGTATCTGCGAGCCTTTTAAGGTTGAAATGGTAATAAGAGGTTATTTAGCTGGTCATGCATGGCGCGAGTACAGTGCAGGTAAGCGTTCGGTTTGTGGCGTTGCGTTGCCTGATGGTTTAAAAGAAAACGATAAATTGCCTCAGCCAATTATTACCCCAACTACTAAAGCCGCTGTGGGTCACGATGAAGATATTTCGAAAGAAGATATTTTGGCAAAGGGAATTGTTTCTTTAACCGATTACGAAAAATTAGAACAATATACTTACGCACTTTACCAACGTGGTACTGAGATTGCTGCAAAAAGCGGATTAATTTTGGTGGATACGAAATATGAATTTGGTAAAGCTGATGGCGTAATTTACCTGATTGATGAAATCCATACCCCAGATTCATCACGTTATTTTTATGCAGAAGGCTATCAGGAACGTCAGGATAACAATGAGCCGCAGAAACAACTTTCTAAAGAATTTGTGCGTAAATGGTTAATCGAAAATGGTTTTCAGGGTAAAGATGGCCAGGTAGTACCAGAAATGACACCTGAAATTGTAAATTCTATTTCTGAGCGTTATATCGAACTTTACGAAAAGATTGTAGGCGAGACCTTTATCAAAGCTGATGCTGATGCCATTTCGAGCCGTATCGAAACCAATGTTTTAAAGGCCCTTGAAACGCTTTAATTTTCGAAAGAAATTTATACATTAGTGCAATAAAGATTAGAGAGATGAAATTTTCAGTAGATAAACACGATAAATATGTAAGCTTAAGGTTAGAAGAAACCAGGTTTACTAACGATAATGCACCTGGTTTAAAATCCGAGCTGTATTTGCTTAATGCAGAAGGTTTTAAGAATATTATTGTTGATCTTAGCCATGTTACCGAATGTAATGATGCACAGGATTTAAGCAGTTTATTGGTTGGTGACAGACTTTGTAAGGCAGCCGGAGGATTGTTTATCGTTACCGGAATTAGCGATGAACTGGCTACAATTATAGAATTATCAAACATATTTCAGTCTGTAACGTTTGTTAATACAATAGAAGAGGCAACCGATTTCATCTTTATGGATGAACTTGAAAAAGAATTCAGAGGCGCTAAATAATCCACATTATCCAATAATATTATAGCCTCGTAGTTTCTCAAAATCTACGAGGTTTTTTATATCACATCATGATGAAGTTTGAAGTTACTATTTTAGGAAGCAGTTCGGCCACTCCTGTTTTTAACCGGAATCCATCAGCACAGCTTTTAAATTGTAACGAAAAATGTTATTTAATTGATTGTGGTGAAGGTACGCAACAGCAACTGGCTAAATTTAACCTCAAAGCCGCGCGCATCGATTATATCTTTATCAGTCACTTGCATGGTGATCATTATTTTGGACTGATCGGTTTGCTTTCAAGCCTGCATTTAAATGGCCGGATCAAACCCATGCAGATTTTCGGACCAAAAGCATTGCTGGAGATTCTCGAAATCCAGTTTAAATATTCAGATACTGTTTTGCGCTACCCGATTGAGTTTTTCCCAATTGAGGCAGATGAACCGAAACTGATTTTTGAAAACAGCGATCTTACAGTAAAAACCATTGTTTTAAATCACCGCATTCCAACCACAGGTTTTCTTTTTCAACAAAAGAAAAGACAGCGTAAGTTGATTAAAGATAAAGCAGAAAATGTGCCTATGGCTTATTATACCGCGCTGAAAAAAGGAATGGATGTAGAACTACCTGATGGAGAAATTTTGCGCAGCGAAGATTATACGGTAGCTGCAGATGCACCAAGGTCATATGCTTATTGTTCTGATACCTTATTCGACGAAAGTTATCTGCCAACAATTATGGGTTGCGATACCCTTTACCACGAAGCTACGTTTATGCACGATTTACTGGATAGGGCCAGGGAAACACACCATACTACTGCTCAACAAGCCGCTGAGGTAGCTAATATTATCGGTGCAAAGAAATTATTAATCGGTCATTTTTCATCACGTTATAAAACCTTACAAATGCTTTTCGAAGAAGCACAGGCTGGCTTTGAAAATACCGAACTGGCAGTAGAGGGGAGAACCTTCCAGCTTTAATTTTTTTAATTGATCCTGTGCGTTAATCCGTCATCCTCAGCTTGACTGGGGATCTTAAAGCTTTGTTACATGAGTATTTCTGATTTTGGATAGGTTACGCGCTTAGCGACAGATTTCTCCGCTATGCTCCAGATGACAACGACTATAATCACAAAAAAAGCCCTGAATTTCTCCAGGGCTTCCGAATTATAAAAATTAATTACTTGTCTTTTTTGTTGCCACCTCCAAATACCGAGAAGTGAACATAACGCTTAGGATTAGCTTTTAAGTCGATCATTAAAGCATCCAGATTTTTAGAAGCGTTATTTAAGTTTTCGTACATTTTGTTATCGTTCAGTAACAAACCTAAACTTCCTTTTCCATCTTTAATGCCTGCAATTACACTTTGCAAATCAGCAATCGCATTGTTAGCATTATCTAAAGTTTGTTTAAAGTTGGCAGCAGCAAACTTATCGGTAACCGTATTAATGTTGGTTAAGATATCGCTGATTTTTTTGTTATTGTTGTTCAGGTTGGCAGTAATGCCTTCTACGTTTTTAAAAATAGCTTCAATGCGTGCGCTTTCAGATCCTACCAAACCATCTACTTTTTTCGATGTAGTTTCTAATGAAGCTAAAGTACCCGCAATGCTGTTAAAGCTTTTATCAACGTTTTTCTGGAAGTTAGGATTCAGTATAGAGTTTACACTGCTTAAAATAGAGTCCATTTTACCAATAATCAACTCAGCTTTCTTTTGAACTGGCTGCACCTGCTCCATCAGTCCTTTTTCTACATTGGCATTTAACGTGTAACCATCTTCAGCCATTTTTTTAGAATTACCTAAAGACATTACAATAGCTTTACTACCCAATAAGTCGGTTCCTTCCAAACGGGCAATACTGTTTTCAGGAATTTCATATTTACTGTTGATACTTAAGGTAGCAATGATAGTACCATCGGTTTGAAGTGCCAGTTTAGCTACCCGGCCAATTTGGTAACCATTAATCAGGACTGGTTTAGATACCGTTAAACCATCAACTCTGGTGTATTTGGCAAATAAAGTGGTTTCGTTTGAGAAGATAGAATTCCCTTTTAAAAAATTATATCCGATTATTAATAAAGCAATGGCAAACGCAGCTAAAATACCTACTTTGGTTTCGTTCTTAATCTTCATGTTGTTTCTTTAATGGCTACAAGTTTTGTTATCGATCTAAACTTGTTAGAGCGTAATTCATTTTTAAGCTAAACTTTATAAATACACAAAGCCAGCATTAATTGTTTGGTATATGTTTTATATTTTCTGCAAAGTTAAAATAACTATCATTTATAATGCCAGTTATTTGACTTCGATATTTTTTTTATACGTTTTTATTGCCGCCACAATAGAGCTGGCAATTTCACTCTGGCCTTTTGCGGAGTTGATGTATTTCTCTTCTTCCGAATTTGAAATAAAACCAACCTCAGTTAACACAGCCGGCATTCCACAGCGTTGTAACACCAGTACACCTTGCTCTTTAACCCCTCTGCTCAATCGTTCATCCCTGCTGATGTAGCTGTTCTGGATTAATTTCGCAAATTTAATACTTTTATCTCGAAAGGTATTTTTTAACAGGGAGAAAAGTATAAAGCTGGCAGGATTACTTGGATCGTACCCATCATATTTGGTTTTATAGTTCTTCTCGAGCTTGATATCGGCATTTTCCCTGATGGCTGCATCCTGCTCTTTTAAGCGGTGCGAGCCTGCAACCAATGTTTCTACACCTTTAATGTGTTTGTTTCCCGGTGGCATAGAGTTGCAGTGGATGGAAATAAACAGATCGGCATTGGCATCGTTGGCGATTTCGGCCCTTCTGTGTAAGTCAACATCAATATCTGTTTTTCGGGTATAAATGATTTTAATTTCTGGCAATTCATCTTTTAAAAGCTCGCCCAGCTTAAGTGCTACTTTTAATGAAATATCCTTTTCTTTAGAGAAGCTGCCTGAAGCGCCCGGTTTTCTACCGCCATGACCAGGGTCGATCACAATTGTTTTAATTTTGTATCCCTGTGCAAAGGTATGTGTAACAGCTATCAGCGAAAGAAAAAATAAGGTAACCAGAAGTTTAATCTTCATTTAAAAGGGGGTTAAAATGAGGTTTCAGCTATACGTCTGTAATTTTTAATTGCCTTAATAATACCATCAACTATCTCTTTTTGTCCTTCAGGTGAGTTCATGTAATCCTCTTCATCCGGATTACTTACAAAACCAATTTCGGTTAAAACTGCAGGCATTGCTGCCCTTGCCAATACCGCAAGGCTTTTTTCCTGCACACCACGGTTAATACGACCTGCGTTTACATATTCCTGTTGAAGCATTGAGGCAAACTTTAAACTCCTGTCGCGGTTAGTTTGTTTCATTAAAGATAACATAATATCGCTTTCGGGCGTATTGGCAATAAAGCCTTCGTAGTTTTTCTGGTAGTTATCTTCCAGAAACATCGAGGCATTTTCACGTTTAATTACCTCGTCCTGTTCGCCCAAACGTCCGGTTCCGGAAACGAATGTCTCTGTCCCCCTTGTAGAAGTACTTTTTGAAGTAACCGTTCTGTAAACCGGAACTTTTCTGCCCCTTACTTTTTTATAATAATCAACCACGCGCGAAACGCGAACCGGCATATCGTTTAAGTGGATAGATATGAAAAGATCGGCCTTGGCATTGTTGGCGATATTGATCCGCTCATAAAGTGGAATAAATACATCCGACTCACGCGTATAAATCACTTTAATGTCTTTTAAACTATCCTGAAGCGCCTTGCCCAGGTTTAAAGCTGTTTTAAGGGCCACATCTTTTTCTTTTGAATACACGCCATGAGTAGCACCGTCTTTGCCACCGTGGCCGGCATCAATTACAATTGTTTTAATTTTATATTCCTGCGCAAAAGCTTGATTATCAAAGGTGTTTGATAGTGTCAAACAAATAATAAATGTTAAAATGGATTTAAGATACATCAATGGTATATTTTTCACTAATTTTGAACGTTTTTGATTAAACATTTGTGCAAAAATAACATTCAAATACGAATTTGAAACTTCTTAAGAGCTCTATTTTACTAATTTCTGTCATTTTATTAACACACGTTGTTAGTAAAGCTAACGCATTTTCTCATTTTTCATTGCAGCAAATCATTAAGCAAGACACAACTAAAAAGGATACCACCCAGAAAAAGGGGAAAAACAACAGTAGTATCGATCGGAAAGTCGAATACAAAGCCGAAGACTCGGTAAAAATGAGTGCCGATAAAAATATTGTTTATCTGTACGGTAACGCCCGGGTGGTTTACGGCGATTTTGAGCTGGATGCAGGTTACATCAAATACGACAAAAAACAGAACACCATTTTTGCTACAGGGGTAAAAGATCCGAAAACCGGGAGATACAATGGTAGACCCATTTTCAAATCAGGTGCCGATGGGACAGCAATAGCAGATTCAATTTTTTACAATTCGGAAACTACCAGAGCTAAGGTTTATGGTGTTTTTTCTGAACAGGAAGGAGGCTTCTTCTCTGGCGGACAGAGCAAGAAGCAGATAGACGATGAGCTGCACATTAAAAATGTGATGTACAGTACCTGTAATTTGCCCCATCCGCACTTTGGTTTAATGATTTCTAAAGGCGTGGTAACCGAAAAACAAATCATCACGGGGCCGGTTTACATGGTTATTGAAGATATTCCAACATTTTTTGGTTTACCTTTTGCCTTTTTTCCGAAACCCAATAAACGCACCTCAGGGGTAATTTTACCCACGCCCGGTGAAGACGCTACCCGTGGGTTTTTCTTGCAGAATGGTGGCTACTACCTGGGTTTAAACGACTACTGGGATGCCAAAATAATGGGGTCTATTTATACCAATGGCTCATACGAAACCAGTTTACTAAGTAACTATACCAAAAGATATAAGTTTAACGGTAACATTAACCTATCTTACTCCAGCTTTAAAGATGGATTGGAAGGAACGGAAGCTTTTAAAAATCCAACCAAAAACTTTAGTATTAACTGGAGCCATAGCCAAAATGCCAATGCTAAACCGGGTACCACTTTCAGTGCCAGCGTAAGGTTGGTATCGAGTGGTAAAAGGGGGTATTATCGAAATACTGCGGCAGGTACTTCGTATGATATTAATGCAATTTCTACCAACTCAACGAGTAGTAGTATCAGTTATGCCAAAACATTTTCAAACAACATGAACTTGTCTTTGGCTGCTTCAAGTGACCAAACTTTAAGTACCAGGGCTATTTCATTGCGTTTACCGGAACTTACCTTTAACGTACCTACATTTAATCCTTTCCATTCAAAGAATTCGGTTGGAGAACAGAAATGGTATCAAAAAATAACCGTAGGTTATAGCTTACAGGGAACCAACCGGATTGATACTTTTGACAGTTTACTTTTTGATAACGACGGTTTAAAGCGTCTGCGTAGTGGATTTGCACATAGCATTCCGGTTAATATGTCGTTTACAGCCTTAAAATATTTAAACTTTAGTTTGGGTGGAACCTATAACGAGGTTTGGAATTTCCAGAGTGTAAACAGAAGGTATACCCAATTTGCCGATAATACCTATACTTTTAGAGAAGATACCCTAAGTGGCTTTAAACGGGCAGGGAGTTATAGTCTTTCTACCAGTATGTCGACCAAAATTTATGGACGTAGAGATTTTAATCCGCAAGGCAAAATTCAGGCTTTAAGGCATGTTATGACTCCAAACGTTTCCTTCTCTTATTCACCTGATTTTACCAAAGCAGGAGCAGGGCCGTACAGGCCTGCTATTGATCAAAATGGGAATGAAATTTTAACCAATGGTTTGCCTCTAAAATATTCGATTTTTGATGGTATGGCGCAGCCTGGATCTTTCGGAGGGCCAAATGCCTCTATTGGTTTCGGGATTGATAATACTGTAGAGTTGAAAGTCAGGAACAAGAATGATACAACCGGTACCGGATCGAAAAAGATCCCGATTATACAGGGTTTAAGCTTTAGCGGATCTTATAACTTTTTGGCCAAATCGTACAAATTATCGACCATTGGTTTTAGTGGCCGCTCGCAGTTTACCGATAAACTGGGCATTAACTACAATGGTACTTTAGATCCTTATTCACTAAGGCCTGATACAATTCCTGGTTCTAACTTGCTGATCAGGCAGGATCGTTATTTCTGGCAGACCGGAAAAATATTGCCACGTTTGGCTAACCTGGGTTTCTCATTTGATTACAGTTTAAATCCAGAGGCTTTAAAACGTAAAAACGAAGCCAATGATAAATTAGGAGAAGCAGCCAACAAAAAAGGCTTGACCGATATTCAATCTGAGCAATTGGCTGCCATTAGCCGCGATCCAAATGCTTTTGTTGATTTCAATATTCCATGGAATTTTTCGTTCTCATACAGTTTCCAGTACTCGAACGATGGAAACAATACAACCATTTCAAATACGTTGAATTTTAACGGTGATGTTAACTTAACGCCCAAATGGAAAGTTACCTTTAACTCAGGTTACGATTTTAAAAACAGAGGTTTAACGCCTATGAATCTGGCTATTTACCGCGATTTGCATTGCTGGGATATGAGTGTAAACTGGGTTCCTTATGGTGCTTACAAAAGTTATTCGGTAACCATTAAAGTAAAAGCATCGATACTGCAGGATTTGAAATTGAGCAAAAGACAAGGTTTTTACAGCACATACCAATAAATTTATGCTAGCCGAAATTATTACCATTGGCGACGAAATTCTGATCGGCCAGATTGTAGATACCAATTCTGCATGGATGGCCAAGCAGTTAAACCTGGCGGGGATTTCGGTAAAACAAATCACTTCGATATCTGACGACGAACAACACATTCTGGATGCTTTAGCCCAAGCCGAGCAAAGAGCTGATATTATTTTGATTACCGGAGGTTTAGGACCAACAAAAGATGATATTACCAAAAAAACGCTCGCTAAGTATTTTAACATGGGCTTTAGAAGGGATGAGGCTGCCTTGGAAATGGTTCGCCAGATTTTTGAAAAATTTAAACGCCCCTTAATTGATGTTAATATTCAGCAGGCTGATGTACCCGATGGCTGCGAGGTAATTGTGAATAAAAACGGAACTGCCCCATGTATGTGGTTTGAAAGAAACAACAAGATTTTTGTCTCAATGCCTGGTGTACCGTTTGAAATGATGTACCTCATGGATGATGAAATTTTGCCGCGTTTAAAACACAGGTTCAAGCTTCCGGCCATTGTACATAAAACGATACTTACAGCAAACATTGGCGAATCGTTTCTGGCTAAAGAAATAGAAGCAATTGAAGATGCTTTACCAGTACATATTAAACTCGCTTATTTGCCCAAATTAGGGCAGGTACGTTTGCGTTTATCGGCCAAAGGCGATGATGAAGGTAAATTAAAAGCCGAGGTTGAAGGCTTTGCCCAACAGATTATGGCCAAGGTAGAGAAGTTTGTGGTGATTGATGAAGATATTCCTTTAGAAAAAGCTATACTAAATTTCATGGATGCCCGCGGTCTGACCCTGTCAACCGCCGAAAGCTGTACAGGTGGATATATTGCCCATTTAATTACGCAACACCCGGGTTGCTCTTCGGTGTATTGGGGCGGAGCGGTAACCTATGCTTACGAGCTTAAGGAATCGATACTTGGGGTAAAGCAAGAGACACTTGCAACATTTGGTGCGGTTAGCGAAGAAACCGTAAGAGAAATGTCGGAAGGCGCCATTAAACACTTTAAAACCGATTATGCGCTTGCTGTTAGCGGAATAGCAGGACCGGATGGTGGTACCGCAGATAAGCCAGTTGGTACGGTGTGGATTTCAGTTTCTTCAAAAGAAAAAACCGTAGCTAAACTGTTTAATTTCAGTAACAAACGGCTACAGAACATCGAACGTTCGGCTGCAGCAGCCCTAACCATGTTATTAAATCTACTTAAAGAAACAGTTTAGAAGGAATAAAAACTGTATTTTTGTGGCGTTACCAATATAAAATACTGTAATTTAATATGGCTCAATACGAACTATTGTTACCAAAAATGGGTGAAAGTGTTGCAGAAGCAACGGTGATTAAATGGGTAAAGCAACCAGGTGATGCTATTGATTTAGATGATACCATTCTGGAAATCGCTACCGATAAGGTAGATTCTGAAGTTCCTTCTCCTGTTGCGGGTAAATTGGTTAAACAATTATTTAAGGAAGATGAAGTTGCCCAGGTTGGTGATGTAATTGCAATTATAGAAACCGAAGGCGGTTCTGCTGCTCAGGTAGAAGAAGCTCCTGTTGCCGCTCCGGTAGCAGAAGAGAAAAATGAAACCATTCCGGGTATTGAACAATTGCCGGTACAAAATACAAACCCACAAGCCGATTTTAGTGCCAGTGAGCGGTTTTACTCACCGCTGGTTAAAAGCATTGCTGCACAGGAAAATATTTCGATTGCAGAGCTCGATGCGATTAAAGGTTCGGGTGCTGATGGCCGTTTGAATAAAGACGATTTATTGAATTATATCGCCAACAGAAATGGCGGAAATGTAATTAAAACGCAAACTGTTATTATGGCTCCACCTCCTCCGGTTGAGAAAGCCAGCGAGAGCAAATCTATTACTCAGCCTTCGGCACAACCTGCAGTTGCCAGTAAACCATCTACCACATCTGTTAGTGGTGGCGATGAAATTATTGAAATGGACAGGATGCGTAAGCTAATTGCCGACCACATGGTAATGAGCAAAAGTACCTCGCCGCATGTTACTTCATTTGTTGAAGCCGATGTAACCAATATGGTTTTGTGGCGCAATAAAGTGAAAAACAGTTTCGAAAAACGCGAAAACGAGAAAATCACTTTTACCCCGATCTTTGTAGAAGCAGTTGCGAAAGCAATTAAAGATTTCCCGATGATTAATGTTTCGGTTAACGGAACGCAGATTATCAAAAAAGCAGATATCAATATTGGTATGGCTGCTGCTTTACCTAGTGGAAACCTGATTGTTCCTGTAATCAGAAATGCCGATCAGTTAAATATAGTGGGCTTAACTAAGGCTGTAAATGATTTAGCCGTACGTGCCCGAAACTCGAAATTAAAACCTGATGAAACCCAGGGCGGAACCTTTACCTTAACCAATGTGGGTAGTTTCGGTAACGTAATGGGTACGCCAATTATTAACCAGCCACAGGTGGCTATTTTAGCTGTCGGTGCCATTAAAAAGAAACCAGCGGTATTAGAAACCGAACATGGCGATGTAATAGCCATACGCCACATGATGTTCCTTTCATTATCATACGACCACAGAGTGGTTGATGGTTCGTTGGGAGGTATGTTTGTTCGCAGGGTTGCTGATTATTTGGAGGCCTGGGATTTGAACAGGGAGATTTAATCAGTTAACAGTTTTCAGTTGGCAATATCTCCAACTAAACCATTTACCAGTTTAACCATTTAAAATGTTAGATTCAATTTTAAAAAAGATAGTTACCGATAATGTGTTGCATGCCAAATGGTTAAATACATTATCTTATATGGAAAATGCAGGTGCTAAAAAGATTTCAGCATCCGAGCATAAGGAAAATGTGAACCTCATTATCCTGAAACATGCTGCTGAAGAGCACCGCCATGCCTATTACCTGAAAAAACAGATTGCAAAGGTTGATGAAGCACTTTGTAAAACTTATACCAATGCCGAGCTTTTATCACCCAACAATACCAAATATTATTTACACGCTTTAGATATTGCCGTTTGCCGTTACCTAAAAGCAGAGTTTAATCTGTCGGGTTACGAATTAAAGTTTGCCGCCTATCTTTTTGTTACTTATGCTATAGAAGTACGTGCAGATGAGCTGTATCCGGTTTATCAGGCAGTTCTGGACGAAGCCAAAAGCAAGGTAAACGTAAAGTCAATTATTCTGGAAGAAGAGGGCCATCTGGAAGAAATGATAAACCAATTGGTTAGCTTTTCTGATGATTGGGAAAAACACGCAGCCGAAGTAATTAAAATAGAAAAAAACCTGTTTGATAGCTGGGTTTCAGCTTTAAACGTAGAGCTACCGGTAACTGCTTAGTTTTAACGAACTGATGCAAAGAATCAAATTTATTGGGGATAATGATAAGAAAGAGATTATTATTCCCTCTTCTAAAAATTGGTTTTTTATTATCATTTTTTTTGTTGCAATATTAGTTTGGTTGGTAGTTGAGCTGATCATAGTTCCTACTTTAATTATTGCTAATTTGAATCATTTTTTATCATTTGCGCCTTGGCTAGTTGGTTGGACAGCAATTGGATTATTTATCATTAAAATATGGGTCTGGGAGGCTTTTGGGAAAACCATTTTATTAATCAGGGAGAACGAGCTTGTTATTAAAAAGAAATTCGATTTCATTTCATCAACCAAATATTTCAAGTTAATCGGTATAACTGATTTATCAATATTAAATAAGGATATAGAAACTACCAGATATTTTACGCGTCCGAATTACCTGTTTTCTTCTAAAACAAAATCTATTATTTTAAATTATGGTTTTTTAAAAGTTAATGTTGTTGATTGGCTTAATCAGGAAGAAGCGGAACAAATCATAGCTGTTTTGAGTAAATCAATAGAATCTTCAAAATCTCAGGAAAACTAAAATAAATATGATTTGTTCCTAAATAAAAAGAAGTAGCATGTCTAAATTCTCAGATTTAATCAATGGCGAAAAGCCAGTACTGGTCGATTTTTTTGCCGAATGGTGTGGCCCTTGTAAAATGATGAAACCCGTTTTGGATCAGTTGAAATCGCAGGTTGGAGATTCAGCTGCAATTATCAAGGTAGATATCGATAAAAACCAGCCCGCTGCTGCAGCTTTTAATGTGCAGAGCGTACCTACTTTAATTTTATTCAAAAATGGTAAACCCGTTTGGCGCCAGAGCGGCGTAGTTCAGGCAGCGCAGCTGAAACAAGTTATCGATCAGCACGCTTAATTAAACCTCAACAACAGCTTTAGGTGTCACAGCGAATATCCTTTCATTGTTTTTAGGGTAAACATTATATAAACCCGTAAACAAGCTAAAAGCAGGTAAAACAGCATAACTGTTGCCAAAATAAAAGCAGGGGAATTTAAGACGTTGTTTGGCCTTACCTACAATGGTTACGCCAGGGTGGATGTGACCGCTAATAGGATAAAGCTCATCAGCATCATTTTTGGGCGCATCGTGAATAAAGCAAAAAGGGCCCAAGCAAAAACTGGGATCGTGTATTTCAATTTGCATTGAAGCATAATCAGCATGCGATAGTTTATCGTGATTGCCTTTTACAAGCAGTAATTTCAAATCGGCATAAGCATTTCTCCAATCCGAAAAATCATCAATATCTGTATTTAGGCCATGATGAAACATATCGCCCGTAATGAGTAAGGTTTTGGGTCGATATTTTTCAATTAAGCCACTTAAGCGCTGCATATCACTCTGGCCAATAGTAGCAGGTACCTGTACACCGGCTTGCCTGAAATGGGCCGATTTGCCTAAATGTAAATCGCTAATAGCCAGTAGTTGATGTTGGGGTAAATATAAAGCCCGCTCTTTATCTAAAATCAGTTCTTCTCCGTGGCTTGTTATAGTCATTTTATAGTGTTGTCATCCTGAGTCTGTCGAACGATTTTTAATCAAACAGGTTCATTTTATATCATTTACTTAATCTTATCAGATTCGGCTTTCATTCTGCTGATGCGCTGCTCCAGCTCTTCCGAACTCATATTTTCGCGCAAACTATCTACCTTAATCGGGAAAGAAAGCGGCGTAAAACTTTTCGGATGCGTGATTACAATTGCACCGTACTGAATCCTTTCCAGTGCAGCGGCCAATCGAGGTTCTTCCAGTTGCTGGTAAAATACCTCATCATAAGCTTGCCTCAAAAGTAAATTATGTGGATCATAATCACTAAAAACATTAAAAAATAAACCTGCCGATGACTGTAAATGCTTATTGGCCACATATTTTCCGGGATAACCCTGAAAAACCAAACCTGAAATACAGGCAATATCACGGAATTTCCTGCGTGCCATTTCAGTAGAATTGATACTTAGGGTAATATCCTCTGTTAAATTTTTAGGCGAAAAAACCTCATAAGCAATCGATTCATCCATCGGTATTTCGGTTTCGCTGAGCAACTCAAAGCCATAATCGTTCATGGCAATAGAAAAACTGATGGGTAGTAATTTGCTTAAGCGGTAAGCAACCAGAGCAGCCAGCACCTCATGTACCAACCGGCCTTCAAAAGGGTAGGCAAATAAATGGAAACCTTCTTTATTATTAATCAGCTCAATCAATAATTCATCGTTTCTGGGTACATGCGAGCGTTTTTCCTGCAGCAAAAATAAAGGATAAACTACATCCAGTTCCTCATCCTGATGGGTTTTATCCAGGGCTTCGTTGTATTTTTTACGCAATACCGAACCTAAATTAGATGACAAAGGTAACCGGCCACCATTCCAGCTGGGCGATATGGCATTTTTCTGCTTACTGTTGCGCACAATCACCGTCATATCCTTTACATGGATAAATTCGAGTACACGGCCTGCCAGCCTGAAATTATCGCCAGCTTTTAGCCGCGTTACAAAATATTCTTCCACCATGCCCACATAACCTCCCGAAAGGAATTTTACTTTCAGCATGGCATCACTCACAATCGTTCCAATATGCAGGCGATGGCGCATGGCCAGCTGGCGGCTCTTTACTTTCCAAAGCCCATCCTCATCTTTAGTTACCTTCTTAAATTCGTTATAAGCACTTAAACTATCGCCCCCTGATGTTATAAACTGCATTACCCAGCTCCATTCTTCCGGCAATATCATTTTAAAAGCATGGGTATTTTTAACCTCGTTATAAATTACCTTATCATCAAAACCATCGCCAATGGCCAGTGTAACCAGGTATTGCACCAGCGTATCAAAAACCATAATAAAAGGTTCCCTGCTTTCAATATTGTTGGTTTTGGCCGCTTCTTTAATGGCAGCAGCCTCTACCAGTTCTAAGGCGTGGGTAGGCAGGAAGTATATTTTAGAGGTTTCGTGCGGCGAATGACCAGAACGACCTGCACGCTGTAAAAACCTGGCCACACCTTTAGGCGAGCCCACCTGCACTACCGTGTCAACAGGTTTAAAATCTACGCCCAAATCCAGCGAAGAAGTGGCAATAACTGCTTTCAGCTGGCCGGTGTGCAGGGCATCTTCAATCCAGTTGCGCAATTCGAAATCTATTGAGCCATGGTGTATGGCAATACGACCCGCCAGTTCGGGTTCAATATTTAGCAAATGCTGGTACCACATTTCCGATTGACCGCGTGTATTGATGAAAATTAAGGTTGTCTTGCTTTTTTCGATAATCGGTAGCAGTTTGTAAGCGAGCTTTAACCCTAAGTGACCTGCCCAGGGTAGGGTTTCAATATCATCGGGCAGGATAGATTTAATCAGTATTTTCTTCTCTAAATCAGCCTTAACGATAATGCGTTTGGTATCTGCATCCGGTTCTAAAACATCCAGAGCCTCTTCAATATTACCAATGGTTGCTGATATGCCCCAGACCCTTAAAAACTGCTGTTTTTCCTGCTTTTGCAAACCTTTAATGCGCGAAACTGCCAACTCTACCAAAACACCACGTTTGCTGCCCAAAAGTTCATGCCATTCATCAGCTACAATGCATTTCAGGTTTTTAAATAAAGTTGACGAGCCTTTTTGCGCCAAAAGTAAATGCAGGCTTTCGGGGGTAATGAGCAGTATTTCAGGCATCGATTTTTTCTGCTGAACCTTTTCTGCCTGACTGGTGTCGCCGTTTCTCACGCCCACATGCCAGTCGAGCTCCAGTTCCAGTAAAGTTTCGCGCATGGCACGCGCAATATCTTTCGCCAATGAGCGTAAAGGGGTAATCCAGATCAGTTGCAAGCGGTCTTTTGCTTTCTTATTGCTGTTCTCAGAAGCATTCAAAGCTTCAATCACAACAGCCAAAAATAAAGAGAAGGTTTTGCCAAAACCTGTTGGCGCATTTACCAAACCGCTGTAACCATTCAGATAGTACTGCCAGGCCTCTTCCTGAAATTGAAAAGGCTTGCGCTTATGTGTTTTAAGCCATTGTTTTACCTGTTTATATCCTTTGGTTTTGGTTTGGTCCATGCCTAAATATAGTCGCTTTATTGCTGGCGGTTTAATTTTATATTATTTTTTTTGAAAAGCAAAAGCAGTAGTGCTTCGGTTGCAGCAGTCCCGCCATACGCTTTACCTTTTTTGTAAATCAGCTTTAAATAGGGGCTACACTTAGGCAAAAAAGGGTATCGCTGCTGTCGGGTTTAAAATTACAAGGTTGACTGCAGTAACTGCCTTAAATCTTCAAGTGTATTAATTTCTGCTGCTTTTTTATCCTTTCGCCAGCGTAATATGCGTGGAAAGCGAAGGGCCAGTCCTGCTTTGTGGCGTTTACTTTCAGCAATACCTTCAAACGCGATTTCGAAAACCAGTTCTGGTTTAACCGTGCGTACCGGGCCAAATTTTTCGATGGCATTGCGGGTTACAAAGCTGTTTACCTCTTTAATTTCCTTATCGGTTAAGCCCGAATAAGCCTTGGCTATGGTAACCAGGTTTTCGCCATCGCGAACGGCAAAAGTATAATCGGTAAAGAAATTTGCCCTTCGGCCACTTCCTTTTTGTGCGTAAATCATTACGGCATCAACGGTGTAGGGGTTAATTTTCCATTTCCACCAATCGCCTCGTTTGCGTCCGCTGTGGTACAATGAACTGAGTTTTTTGAGCATAATACCCTCACTGTTTATCGAACGCGAATCTTGTCTTAAGGTTGCCAGCTCTTCCCAGCTACTACAATCGATAACCGGAGAGAGGATTACCGGACTATCGCCTAAACCAGCTATAACCTTTTCTAAAATTTTTCTTCTTTCGCTCAGTGTCTGCGTTCTGAAATCATGGGTTTCATATTCAAGTAAATCGTAAACGAAAAATCCAATAGGAGCATCTTCTAATTGTTTTTTACTAATTGTTTTACGGTTTAAACGCTGTTGCAAGGTGCTGAAAGACAATACTTTTTTATCCTGTACAGCCAGTATTTCGCCGTCTAAAACAATACCGTCGGGCAGCACGTCAACCAGAAAATGCAATTCAGGAAACTGTTCCGTTACCAGTTCTTCGCCACGGCTCCAGATAAAAAGTTCTCCGTTCCGTTTAATAATTTGCCCGCGTATGCCATCCCATTTCCATTCGGCCTGCCAGGCTGTAATATCGCCCAGGCTTTCTGGCGCCTGTTCCAAAGCATAAGCCAGGCAAAAAGGGTAGGGCCACGAATTATCGGTGTTTACATGGATACCATTCACAAGTTCATGAAAAGTAATTTCGTAAGGGTTCCACTTGCCCATAATGCTGTGCATAATTTGCGCACTATCCAGGCTGCTTTGTTTAGCCAAAGCATTAACCAGCATTTTATTGGAAACACCTATTCTGAAATTTCCTGAAATCAATTTGTTAAAAATAAAACGTTCCTGTGTTTCAAGGTGGTTCCAGGCATTTAGAATAAAAGCCTTTTTGGTGTCATCATCCTTTCCTTCCAGGTTATGCAGGTCTTCAATCCATTGGTAAAGTTGTAAATCTGACGTGTTTTCTGCAGGAGGAAGGAGCAGGGCAATGGTTTCGCTTAAATCGCCCACATTGGTGTAACTTTCGGCAAAAAGCCATTCTGGTGTTTGCGTAATTTCGATTGCCCAGTACTTAAGCAGGGCGGATTTGATCGGCCTTTTAGGTTTTTTTCCGGTAAATAAAGCAATTACCCAAACTTTATCTTTGTCATCGGCATAGTTAAAATAATGAACCAAAGCCGCTATTTTAGCATTGGTTTTATTGCTGAGCTCCAGCTGCTGAATCAGTTGTGCAAAGTGTTTCATAGTAATTTGCTTTCGTTTTGCGCTACTAAATCTACATTGCTTTCTTCGTCATCTTCCTGCCCGAATTTGGTTAATACCTCACTGGCTTCAATGCCTTGTTCATTTAAAAACCGGCTAAATGCTGCTGTAAAACCATGGGTAACATAAACCTTTTCTGCTCCGGTTGCCGTAATGGCTTCCATCAGGCCATTCCAGTCGGCATGGTCGCTCAGTGCAAAACCCGCATCGGCACTTTGCCAGCGGCGATGCGCCCTAACCTGCATCCAGCCAGAGCAGATACCGGTAACCGGCTGGGCTAAATTTTTAATCCAGCGGCTGTCGCGCATCACGGGTGGAACAATTACAATTCCTTTTTGTAAGGCTTCTTTGGTAATTTCGGGTACAATCCTGATGGTTTCGGGCAAGTTTACGCCTGCATTTATAATTACCTCGTTCAGGTTAGCGATACTGTTGTGTACATATATCGGAACGCTGCCTGCCAGGTTTTTAATCAGGCGTTGTGCCTTGCCCAAACTATAAGCAATTAACACGCTCGTGCGTTGCTGGCTGATGTTATCGTTTACCCAATTTTGAATGCCGTTAAAAACCACCTCTTGTTTTTGCCATTTGTAAACGGGTAATCCAAATGTACTTTCCGAAACAAATGAATGGCATTTTACAGGTTCGAAAGGCGTGGTAATGCCATCATCTTCAATTTTATAATCGCCCGATACCACACAGATTTCACCTTTATAAGCCAATCTAACCTGCGCCGAGCCTATAATATGCCCTGCCGGGAAAAATGAAATATTTACCCCGTTTCGGGTAATGCTTTCTCCATATTCGAGGGTTTCTACATTTAAATCTTCGCTTATTCTACGTTTAATAATGGGTTTGGTAAGCGTATGGCAGAGGTAATGTTTATTGCCAAACCGAACATGGTCGCTATGCCCGTGTGTGGTTACAGCATAATCTACAGGCCACCAGGGATCTATGTAAAAATCTCCCTGTTTGCAGTAAATGCCTCTTTTGGTAAATTCTATGAGTGCCATGCCTATTAAACAATAAATGTATCAATTGGTTTTGAAGTAATATCGGGTAATTAGCCGATAAATTAAAATATCGGGTAATTAGCCGATAAATTAAAATATTGGGTAATTAGCCGATAAATAGAAATATCGGGTAATTACCCGATATTGTTTGGCATTTCTAATTATTTTATCGATATTGGTATTATGATTTGCATTATAACAGGCGATATTATAGGCTCACGTAAAATAAAAGACAGCTGGTTAGCAAGCTTAAAAGGAGCACTAAAGGTTGTTTCAGGGAAGCATAGCAGATGGGAAATTTTTAGGGGAGACAGCTTTCAGGTAGAAGTGAATGCCGCAGAAGCGCTGAAAACAGCGATATACTTAAAAGCCTGTATCAGGTTAAATAAACCTGCAGATGTGCGGATGGGGCTTGGAATTGGCGTCGTACAAAACAAAAGAAAGAAACTTACAGAAGATAGCGGCGATGCTTTTGTGTACTCGGGTGCTGCCTTTGATAGCTTAAAACAGATTAAGCTTAACCTGGCCATTAAAACCAGTTCTGCTGATTTCGACGAAGAAATAAATACACTGATTAAGCTCGCCCTCATTGCTATGGATAGCTGGGGAGTAGTAGCTGCCGAAATGGTTAAACTGGCGCTTGAACACGAAAACATATTGCAGAGCGAATTGGCAGCTATTTCGGGCAGAACACAATCATCGGTTAGCGAAGCATTAAAACGGGCTCATTTTGCCGAAATAATGGATATGGATAAGTTGTACCGTAAAAAATTGAACCAAATGTTTTAAAATAATGGATATCTACCTCATCAAGCTCATTATTGCCCATTTAATTGGCGATTTCTTTTTGCAACCAAGCTCCTGGGTTAAAGAAAAGGAAGTAAAGAAACTTAAATCAGCTAAACTTTACCTCCATGTAGCCATACATATTGCACTCATATTCCTGATTTTTTTAAGTTTTGGGGTGTGGAAAGTAGCCTTGTTAATCGGGCTGATTCATTTCGCAATTGATACCTTGAAATTATTGTTTCAAACCCAAAAGAATGCCCGTTTACTGTTTTTTGTCGATCAAGTATTGCATTTTATTTCCATTGTAGCTGTATGGCATTTATTTTATAAAGGAAGCCTGGATATCAGTTACCTCAAAGAAACCAAAACGTGGATATTCATTTCTGGAGCTTTGTTTTTAACCATGCCTACCTCCATTACCATGCGGGTTATTATTGCCCGCTGGATTCCGGATAACCAGGCTGATAGTCCGAAATCGTTGCAGAATGCCGGGAAATACATTGGTATACTGGAACGGGTATTGATATTTATATTCATCTTAACCAATCATTTTGAAGCAGTTGGTTTTTTGCTGGCTGCAAAATCGATATTCAGGTTTGGCGATTTAAAAGAAGCTCACGACCTTAAATTAACCGAATATGTATTAATCGGCACACTACTGAGCTTTGGTATTGCCATTGTAACTGCCATGCTCACACAGCAACTTATTGCATAAAAAAAGCAGCCCTAAAGCTGCTTTTTTTATGATTTATTTTCCTCCCGGAAGGCAGTTTTCTTTTAAAAACTTGGTGTAGGTTAACGATAAATGCTCGCTGGTTCCATCACCTTCAGAAATACTGTGGGTACGATTCGGATAGCTCATTAACTGAAAAACCTTTCTGTTTTTGATTAATTCGTTAATCAGCATTTCAGCATTCTGGTAGTGTACGTTATCATCTCCAGTACCGTGGATATACAATAAATTACCTTTCAGGTTTTTGGCATGCGTAACCGGCGATCCTTTAACATAAGCTTCTTTGCTTGGGAAAGGCGTGCCCATATAACGCTCCTGATAAACATTATCGTAAGTTAACTGATTGCCAACAGCAGCTATTGCAATACCTGTTTTGTAAATTTCAGGGTATTGGAACATCAGGTTTAGGGTAGAAGAACCACCACCGCTCCAGCCCCAAACTGCCACACGGTCTTTATCCATAAAGGTATTAGTAGCCAATAATTTCTTAGCAGCCATAGCCTGGTCGCGGATGTTAATTACGCCGATGTTTTTATAAATACCTTTGTGCCATGCACTGCCTTTTGGTACCGGTGCACCTCTGTTATCCATCGAAATGTAGATATAACCATCTTTAGCCATATCGCCGGCATATAAAAAGTTTCTTCCTGCGCCATAGGTATCAAGTGCGGTTGCAGAAGCAGGCTCGCCATACACATAAAATACAACAGGATATTTTTTAGACGGATTAAAATTATCAGGCTTTTTCATCCAGCCATCCATTTCAACACCATCTTCGGTAGTTACTTTAAAAAACTCTACTTTATTTTTGGGTGCTTCTTGTTTTGAAAGCTGGTTAGTGATGCTGCCGTCCATGGTAAACGGATTGCCCGTTGTAAAGTTCATCCACTCCGTAATAGGTCTGACAATAGAACTGTTATATGAATGACGTGCAAATGCAGCATTTGGAGAAATATCGTAGTTGTGTGTGCCCGGTAATACCGAAGGGGTAACCTGCTCTAATTTACCCTTTCCATCCAATTTGGTTTTGAAAAGATACTTCTGAGTAGCATTTGTAGGTGATGCAAGGAAATAAACCATGTTATTTTTAACGTCGATTAATTTAACATCGATCACATCGTAGTTTCCTTTGGTTACCAGGGTTTCTTTTTTACCATCAACACTAATCCTGTAAAGGTGATTCCAACCGTCTTTATCTGATACGATGGTAAATTCTTTATTGTCGTTTAACCATTTCCACTCATCCTGTGCATCAATCCAGGCTTTGGCTTTTTCGGTATAAACAGCTTTAGCAGCGCCAGAAGCGGCATCGCAGATAAACACGATACTTTCGTTCTGCTCACGGTTAAGCTGTTGTAAAATGATGTTGTTGCTATTTGGCACCCATTGCATACGAGGGATATAATGCTGAACGTTATCGCCCGGTACATTTAACCAGTTGGTTTTAGCAGTATTGATATCAACCACCCCAACTTTGCAGGAAGAAGGGTTTTCGCCAACTTTAGGATACTCAACAGGAATGGTGTAAGGATAAATAGAATCTGTATTGTTGATCATCAAAAAGTTCTTGATTTTGGTAGCATCCAGTTGCCAGTAGGCAATCGATTTTCCATCAGGGCTCCACCTGAAACCATCGCGGCAATCAAATTCTTCTTCGTAAACCCAGTCGAAAGTACCATTAATCATCCGGTCAGTACCATCAGTAGTTAAGGCTTTTGCACCAGTCCCGTCAATATTTTCTACATATAAATTATGCTGACTTACATAAGCCACTTTACTGCCATCAGGCGATAACTTGGCAAACATTAATGAAGAGGCTGGCCTGTCTTTACCAATCTGTACAATTTTGTTTGATGTTAAATCTGCCAACCAATAATCGCCACGGGTATCGTAACGCCAAACTTTCTTGCTGTTGGTGTAAATTAAAGCTTTTGTGCCATCATCCGATAACTGGAAACTTCTTACCGCTATGGCATCACTTTTACCCGCGGGGGTTAATAATGATCTTGAAATAATTGTTTTCTTGTCGCTTTTAGGGAGCGTTACCGAAATAATTTCTCCGCTGGCAATCTGGTAGTAGGAGTTTCCATCTTTTGCCCAGTTAATGTTTTGGGCATTTGAATCAATTACAGCACATAGGGCAATGCAGGTAACTGATAATCTGAGTAATAGTTTTTTAATCATATAAAGTTAGGTCATAAAAAAAGCTTTTTAACTTTGGGGCTAATTTAAATAAAAAGCCGTCAGTTAAAAAGCCATTAATTAGCTGGAAATGGTTAATTATTCACCACCACCTTGCATTTTTGCTAAATCTTCCATCGTTACCACTTCGTATCCGGTTGGAACTTCTTTCGAAATCGGGCCAACTTTACCTTCAGTAATCGATTTTAAGGTTGTAGTGGTTTCGATACCTCTTTGAACCAAAGTATATTTTACCGGGAATGCATTTAAACCAGGGAAATAATTTTGAGAACCCACATTTGGTAATTCTACATCTTTAGTCGCCCAAAGTTCGTGCGCGCCACCTTTGTCATCTTTAAAAGTATATTTTTCTGCATTAAAGCCTCCAACAGTCTGTTTTTCGCCTGTGGCTTTGAAGTCAGAAAATTTAGGCATAGCGCCCATTACTTTTTCTACATCTTCTTTTGATTGTTTTACCGCAAATTGTTTTTGGGCAATTGGCACATCGATTAAAAGTAACCCGGTTTTATCATTATTATCAGATACGATACCAATTAAGGCAGGACCTTGTTCCATTTCGATTTTAGTTAAACCATTGTTGAATTTAACTTTCAGTTCTGCAGGTGGCTCTTGTCCGCCCATAGCAGATTTTTGCTCTTCAGTTAATTTGTATGCTAAACCGTAAGTAAGCGTACCTTCGGTCATTTTCTTTTGCGCATTGGCAAGTACAGCACTGCTTACTAAAATTAAAGCTACAACGCTTGTTTTGATTGATTTGAACATGTTTTTATTTCAGTTTAGTTTTTTTACCAGTTAATTTTTTCTTTTTTTAGAAACGAAGCAATTCCTTTTTTAAAATCTTCACTTTCTCTAATGCGGGCATTGATTTGAACAGCTGTTTCCAAACTTTTTTCCAATAAGGGGTTATTCGTTTGATTAATAAGCTGTTTGGTAATCATTAATGAGTTTCCAGAGCTTTCGCTGCACAAACTTAATGCAAATTCTTTTACTTTTTGATGAATCTCTGTCGGATTTGTTACAAAATTAATCAAATTATATTGCTGCGCCTGTTCTGCTGAAAAGGTTTTCCCCGTGAGCAGAATTTCCTTGGCAATGGTTTCGCTAACCTTTTGTTTTAAAAAGCAGGAAACAATAGCCGGAACGAAGCCTATTTTTACTTCGGTATAGCCGAAATTACTTTCTGGCGTAGCAAAAACGATATCGCAAATGGTAGCTAAACCACAGCCACCAGCAATGGCATGCCCTTCAACCTGTGCAATAACCACTTTGGGTAAATAATAAATTGTGGTGAAAAGCTTTTTCAGGTTGTTCGAATCGGCTACATTCTCTTCGAAAGTGTTGTGTTGCAGTTGCTGCAGGTAGTCTAAATCGGCGCCCGCACTAAACGAACTGCCTTTAGCATTTAAAATCACTACTTTAACTAAATCATCTTCTGATGCCTGAATAAATGCTGCAGTTAGTTCGGAAACGAGTTGGGGATTTAAGGCATTCCTTTTTTCAGGCCTGTTAATCGTTATTGTTGCAATCCTTTCGGCAACATGGTACAAAACCAGATTTTCCATGCTATTGGGTTAGTTGGATCAAATATGCTTTATTTTTCTTTAAAACGTAAGCATCTTTTCTGTTTTTCTGTAATTGTTTAATTCGGTATTGCTTATTGGTTGCATCAACTAACAGCGTTTGAAACCGGATATCTGAAGGAATATTACTTAAATCGAATTTACTGTTTCCTGTCAGCCATATTGCAGAAAAGGCGCTTCTTCCCTGCAATTGCTTGTGATTTAGGTGATTATCAATTAATAAAATGCTATAACCTTGAAATACAATCTGTTTATCTTTTAATATGAAGTTACGTAATACTGTGTCTTTTTCGAAGCTAATGTGATGAATACGGTCAATTTGCATCGACATCAGTGCCGGCTTAATAAAAAACGCATAGCTTTTATCTGTTACTTTTAGGTCAGTAACCAGAACGGTTTCTTTTCCTCGCGTAAAAGCTGCAGCGTAGTTTTTTCTTAATGAAAAGAACAGGATGTTACGCTGTTGCAATGCCGAAAGGCTTTCGTAAGCAATGAGGATTTGATAGCAGGTAAAAAGTAACAAGGATAAAAATATCAACCTTTTGCTGAATTTGGCTAATCCGTAAATGAAAAAGCCCAGGCTAAAACTCAATAATATAAATTCTGGCAAGCTAATGTAAATGGTAGAAAAAGTAGCAAATGGCAGGTTGGCTATCCACTTTAAAGTCGAATTGGTAAAATTGATCAGCCATTCGAAGATTGATGCCAAAAAACCAAGTCCCGGAATTAATGTGGCAATGCCCAAATACATCATCAGCACCAGCGGCAGTGTAATAAAGAGGTTGCCAAGAAGAAAATAAAGCGGAAATTGGTGAAAATAATAGATACTTAATGGAAAAGTAGCAATTTGTGCTGCCAGCGACATCGCAATGAAGTTCCATAATTTATCCAGTCTTTTATTTTCGATGTAAAACAAGTTATAAATTTTCGGCTGAAGGTAAAATAACCCAAAAACAGCTAAATAGGAGAGCTGAAAGCCAACATCCCAAATGGAGAAAGGATTGTAAATAAGCTGGCAAAAGGCCGAAAAAGCTAAAATATTATAGTTATTGGTGTTTTTGGATAAGGTTTTGGCGATAATAAATACACTAATCATAATGGCCGACCTCACCACAGAAGGAGATAAGCCTGTAATTAACGCATAGCCCCATATCAAACTACAAATGATCAGAAGCTTAGCAATTTTTAATTTGCGGTTCCGGTTCAAAAACAGAAATATAAAATCTAAAACCACATATATAATCGCTACATGCGCTCCCGAAACAGAGAGCGCATGTAAGGTGCCGGTATTGGCATACGCAGCCAGTGTTTCTGGACTTAAGTCGGCACGGTAACCCAAAATCAGGGTCGATGCTACTGCAAAGGCTTCGTTGCTTTTAATTAACCTTCTAAACTTCTGAACCTGTTTTGCTCTTAAACGCAATGCCTTTTCAATGATGAAATGACCCAACTGTTTATTGGTTTTAACTATGTTTTCCCGTTCTAAAAAAGCCTGGTGGTAAATGTTTTGTGTAGCCAGCCAGGCTTTAAAATCAAATTCAGCAGGGTTGTAAGGTGGTTCTATTGCTGTATATTGGGCAGGCATAATAATTTCATCGCCATAATCAAGTTTTAAAGGTCTTGAGTTAGCTAATCTTACCGAAACCAGCAGCTGACCAGATGCTTTAATTTGCTTGTGGGCAAAATAACCTGCAATAACCTTTGCTTTAAAACGCAAAATGCTTCCCCTTTGCTGAGGTTCATCGTTCACCCATATTTTTAACTGGTTATATTTCTTTTTTGCAAAATGGTTACTGTTTAGTTTTTCATTCTTTAATAGACAAACAGAAGCACCCAACAGGAAGAATAGCAAAAAGATTGAAATCCCAATTACCCCCTTAAAACGGTAAATACTTAGTTTTTTGTAAGCTAGGTTTGTTGCCAGGGCAATCAGCACCATAAACAGCGTGGCTATTGCGGTAAAATAGAAGCAAGCCCTGTATGGCAAAAAATAAAATAAGCCAATTCCAATAACAAATGGAAACAAGATCCTCACAAAAACGTATTCTGCTTTAAACATGTTTAGAACTGATAGCGTAGCTGAACTTTAACCTCTGATTTTTTATTACTATTAATTTCATCGAGATAAGTACCAACAGTTTCTGCATCCTGATAAATGAATACAGCATATCTTAACCATAGATTTAACTTTTTAGCCAGACTATATTTTAGGTTCAAATAACTCCTGAATCCCCGTCCATTGTACATGCCAAATGAAAAGCTGTACAAAACATCGTCTTCGTACACATAAATGCGGCTATTGTAACTTGGGGTGTTAAAATAAGCCAGCCTGATGTTGCCTGTAAGCCTGGCAAATAGGGGTGAGTAATCTACATCCTGATAAAGCATATAGCCAAATTCACGTTTAGCATCGCCCTTTTTGTATTGCGATACTTCTGCGCGGTTTTGGAGCATCCAGTTTTTATTCAATTGCCAGCGAAGCTCCATCCGGTATCCGGCTTTAATTACATTATCAAGGAATTTAACAGGAACGTTAAGGTCTGTATTCTGTTGCTTAACTTCACGTTTATACCGGGCTAAAATTTTAAAAGTTTTGGTTGGTGTGTAAACAGCCTGTCCAAGTATTTCATAACCTTTGGAAGGAGCATCAACGCGATATTTCAACCAGGGGAATTTGAAGTAATCGCCATAAAAAGAAAACGCCCAATGTTTATTCGGGTTAACATTTAAACCTGCGTACAAGCCTCTTTCATTTACTGCTTCTGTTGATTCTGATACGCCCTGGTTAAAAAAGTTATGGTAACTTTTATTGTAGTTACGATAGGTTACCGCCGCTGAAACTGTGGGAGATAAGCTGATCAATACACCGTTTATGGCTGCAATACCGCCGCTTATGGATTTGCCAATTTCTCCGTACCAGTACATGTTTTTTAAGGTATAGTTATAAAAAAGCCCCAGGTTGGTGAGTTTGTTCCCGGTAAAGCTATACTTGTCATAAAGTGCCGTTTGGGTTATAAAACTATTGTCGTAGTAGCTTTGGTAGGCAATAGCGCCAGCACCAAATTCGTTTTTGGTGTATTGTAAAGCCATACCGTAAACACTTTGGGTAAGGCTGTTTTTATTCTTGATTTCAGTTGGCGTGCGGTGTAAACCTGTTTGGTTGATGGTCGATTGAACCAGTTCGCCTGCGGCATTTGTTTTCTGGCTGGCATCTAAACCCCTGAATGAAACAAAAGGAGTGAGGTCGAAATTTTTGTACAGATTAATCGTGGCAGCTGCGCCCCTGAAAAAGGAATACTCATTGGTTGAAGTGTAAGGTCTTAAGCCCAGATCTTTTTTAGCCACACTGGTTACATCAGGACCTTTGCCAAAAGAAAAACCCGACCAAAGGGTTAATCCCTGGCCAAACTGTAGAGTGTAATCACCCGCAACAAGCTTTTTGATTTTTCCCAGTTTAAATAGTGCAACATTGGCCGAAACAAAATCGAAAGGTTTACCTATAAATTTTTCGCCTGCATCCTTATCAAAGGTTAACGCTGCCGAAATTATTGAGCTATAGTTATAGCGATAGCGGGTTTGAAAACGTTCCGGCGATCCCAGATAACGGTTGCCAGGCAAATCTGTAAAGCCCTTTTGCTTTTCGAGGGTTTGTGCAAATCGCATCATCAAATCGTGTTCACCAGCAAACAGGTTGTTTAATTTAAAATTTTCATACTCCGGTGTTGTGTTTACCGTAACAAAAGGAATCAGGTTTTCAATCGTTTTAACATCAAAACCATCAATGCTTTGCAGTTCGTACACATCAAGCAATTTTCCATTCGCTTTCATATAAACAAAGAAATTGCTGATTTGCAGGGGCGAAATGAATACCAATGTTTTTAACTCTTCTACCGAGGTATTATTTAAATTAATGGGGTGCTTTCGGTATCGGGTTAATATTTCAACCAGTTCAGTTATATCGTAATCATCAGGAAGGTTCTCGGCAACGCTTTCAATGATGTCGCGTATGGCTACTTCCTGTTCTGTAGTTTGTGCATTTGCGATAAATCCGATCATCACAAATAACATGCTTAAAATTTTAGAACGCATAATTTATTGTTTTTCAGGTAAATGTGGTATCTGCAGGCGATTGTCTGTTAGGAGATGATTTTCAGGATAGCACAAGTATGCCTATATCGCATTCGAAGCAGGAATGGCCTGAATCAATGTCGGTATTCGCCAGAAAAGGAATAAAAAATAGCGGGCATTTGAAAAATGCTGTGCGATTACCCAAATGATATGGAGCAGGGTAGCAGCATAAAAAAAGACGCAACAAAAAAAGCCATACTTTCATAAGCGAGTATTAAATCGGTTAAAGAAAATAGGGGTGATTTTTTGTTCTTCAGAACTAATGTAGTAAAAATATTTTTAAAACTACAAGAAATGTAATTTTAAAAATACTTTGTGGTATGATGCGTTAGCTTTAAAGCTCTTGCGAGAGGTTAACCAGGAAACCTTTCAGTTTTTCTAGCGCATCAATAATTTTCTGATTTTCTTTCACATCAGATTTATTGTTTTTCAGATAATCTTTAGCGCCCTTTAAAGTGAAACCTTTCTCATCAACCAGGTTGAAGATAATCTTAAGGTTTTCTATATCTTCAGGAGTGAAAAGGCGGTTGCCTTTCTTGTTTTTTTTGGGTTGAAGGATATCGAATTCTTTTTCGTAAAAACGAATCTGCGAAGCGTTTACGTTAAACATTTCAGTCACTTCGCCCATGGTATAATACATTTTATTGATGTCTCTTTCTTTATACGGCATATTTTGAGCTTGATTATGAGTGTTTTATATCGATTAATTAAAGTGTTCAAATGTAGCTCGATTTTTCCTTAATAACGCAATAAAATTTTAATTTTGTTCCCTCCAATAATATTGAAATGACAGCAAAAGAGATTAGACAGGCATTCCTTAGTTTTTTTGAATCGAAACAACACCATGTTGTACCTTCCGCACCGATTGTGGTTAAAAACGACCCAACCTTAATGTTTACCAATGCGGGTATGAATCAGTTTAAAGATTTGTTTTTGGGAGAGGCCGCCATTAAATATTCTCGTGTTGCAGATACGCAACGTTGTTTGCGTGTTTCAGGTAAGCATAACGACCTGGAAGAAGTGGGAATTGATACCTACCACCACACCATGTTCGAAATGCTGGGCAACTGGAGCTTTGGTGATTATTTTAAAAAAGAAGCCATTGCCTGGAGCTGGGAATTACTGACTGAAGTTTATAAAATTCCGAAAGAGAAATTATACGTTACTTATTTTGAAGGTGATGAGAAAGAAGGTTTAGCTAAAGATCAGGAAGCTTTTGATCTTTGGAAACAATATGTAGATGAAAGCCATATTTTACCGGGAAATAAAAAAGATAATTTCTGGGAAATGGGCGATACCGGACCGTGTGGACCTTGCTCGGAAATTCATGTGGATTGCCGTACCGACGAAGAAAAAGCATTGGTAGATGGTGCTTCACTGGTAAATGCCGATCACCCGCAGGTAATCGAAATCTGGAACAACGTATTTATGCAGTTTAACCGTCTAAAAGATGGTTCTCTGCAAAGTTTACCAGCCAAACATGTAGATACCGGAATGGGATTTGAGCGTTTGGTACGTGTTTTACAGGATAAAACTTCTAACTACGATACCGACGTTTTTCAGCCGCTGATTCAGTTTATTGCTGATAAAGCGGGTATTAAATACGGAGCTGATGAAAAAACGGACATTGCTATGCGTGTAATGGCCGATCATATCCGTGCCATTTCATTTGTAATTGCCGATGGTCAGTTGCCATCTAACAACAAAGCAGGTTATGTAATTCGCAGGATTTTACGCCGTGCAGTACGTTATGCTTATACGTTCTTAAACTTCAAAGAGCCTTTCTTAAACCAACTGGTACCTTTATTGGCCGATCAGTTTAAAGGTGTTTTTGATGAACTGGTTTCACAGCAGGATTTTGTACAGAAAGTGGTTTTAGAAGAAGAGGTTTCTTTCCTGAGAACGCTTTCAACAGGTATTCAACGTTTCGAGAAGTATCAGGCTGTAAATAATAGCGTTGAGGGGAATTTTGCCTTCGAACTTTCTGATACTTTCGGTTTTCCGATCGATTTAACCGAGCTCATGGCAAGAGAAAAAGGCTGGACAGTTGATTTAGTGGCTTATGAACAGGCACTGAAGAAACAGAAAGATGATAGTCGTGCCGCAACTGCTATTGATACCAGCGACTGGGTTATTGTAAATGCCGACGATCAAAGTGAGTTTGTAGGTTATGATGATTTAGAAATAGAAACCGAGATTTTAAAATACCGCAAAGTAAAGGCAAAAGGAAAAGAGCAATATCAAATTGTACTGCGTCAGACACCTTTTTATGCCGAAAGTGGTGGTCAGGTAGGAGATACCGGCCGGTTGGAAGATCACAGTCGCCAGTTTTGGATTGACATTACCGATACCAAAAAAGAAAATGGTTTAACGGTTCATTTTGCCGATATATTACCTGATAATCTGGAAGGCAAATTCTGGGCAGTTGTGGATGAAGATAAACGTGTTTTAACCGAAGATAACCACTCGGCTACGCACTTGTTACATGCCGCTTTAAAACAGGTTTTAGGCCAGCATGTTAACCAAAAAGGATCTTTGGTGAATGCCGATTACCTGCGTTTCGATTTTTCTCATTTTGCCAAAGTAACCGACGAGGAACTGGCACAAATTGAGGTGATTGTGAACCAGAAAATCAGACAGAACATTAAACTGAAAGAGCAACGAAACGTACCTTATCAGGACGCGATAGAAAGTGGTGTAACTGCTTTATTTGGAGAAAAATATGGCGATTTTGTTCGGATGATTACTTTCGATGATCATTTTTCTAAAGAACTTTGTGGTGGTACACACGTAAAGGCTACAGGACAAATAGGTTCATTTAAAATTGTTTCAGAAAGCGCCGTTGCCGCTGGTGTTCGTCGTATTGAGGCCATTACTGCCGATAAAGCAGAGCAGTTTTTCCTAGATCAGCGAAAAGAACTTGGACAGTTAAAAACATTGCTAAACGGAAGCAAAGATTTACCAGCTGCTGTACAAGCTTTGCTTGATGAAAATGCTAAACTGAAAAAAGAGATCGAAAAATCGACCCTTGAACGTGTAAATACCTTAAAACACGAGATTGTGCACCATGTTCGTGGAATTCACGGCATTAATTTGATTGCCAAACATATTGATATTCAGAGTGCTGAGGCAGTTAAAAACCTGGCCTTCTCTTTAAAAGATATGGTTGATAATCTGTTCTTGGTTTTCACTACCGAAATTGACGGCAAACCCGGTATCACTGTAATGCTTTCCGATCATTTGGTTAAAAAAGGATTAAACGCATCGAATATTGTTCGCGAGCTTGGAAAAGAAATCCAGGGTGGCGGTGGCGGACAGCCATTTTACGCAACTGCCGGAGGTAAGAACCCTGCTGGTTTAAAAGCAGTACTGGAAAAAGCAGAGAGTTTTATTCCTTAGAGAATCGTCATTGCGAGGAACGAAGCAATCTTTTGATTGATATTCATAAAAAAAAGAGGCCCTAAAGCCTCTTTTTTTATTTTAATGTCTGCCATGTTTTTCGCGGTGTCCTCTCGAAAACAAGCTTGAATTTACACGTGGATCGTGGTGTCTGTTATCTACTCTGTAACTTCTATAATTATTTCTTGGCGAATTGTATCTGATTCTATCTCCACCTCCATAAGAACTGCGGTAATAATTGCCATGACTTGCATACCTTACTCTATGTACATTGTAACTGTTGTATGGGTTGTTTCCGTACACTACTATTTTTCGGCCGTGGTGCAGATCATAACCCCTGTATCTTGCCGGCAAATATCTCGATCTGGTCCATCTGTTTCCGTGTAAATACACAAATTGTCTTTGTGGAACGCAATAATAAGACTGTACTTCTGGGAGATAGTAGTAATTAACGTCCTGGTATCCAGCTGGTATCCAGGCTGGTTGCGCGCCAATATTCACATTAATACTTACCTGAGCGTTAGATTGATTAGATGTTAAAGCCACGATACCTAGAATCGCGGATAGGATGAATAACTTTTTCATAATAATCTATTAATTTGTGTGTGGTAAACGTAATTCAAACGCTGTGCCAAAATTTCTATTGTAACAGCTACGTGAAAAACTTTTTAACTATAATAATTGTTAATGTTTTCCTTTGCCATTTCCATGGCCTTTACCATTACCGTTATTTCCTTTACCGTAAATCTTTTTAGCCTGTCCGGGAGGCATTCCATGTGGATGGCCCTTAATTACATAATATTTGCTGTCGCGACTATCACGAATGATGATTTGGTTTTTATTGCCTTTATATTTGGCATATTTTATTTTATCGCTTCTAAAATTTAGATATGGTTTAGGCGAGTTAATTACTACTTTATATCCATTGTATAAATCATAATTGCCATATCTGGCTGGTAATGAATTGGCAAAAACCCAATCATTTCCGTTGAGGTAAACAAACTGTCTTTGCGGAACATAGTAATAGCTCTCTACATCAGGAAGATAGTAATAGTCTACATGATCGTAGCCTATAGGTCCCCATAACGGCTGCGATCCGATATTAACATTTACGTTTAACTGAGCCTTTGCAGGTATGCTGAAGAATGAAATCATCATCACTGCAGCAATTAAGAATAATCTTTTCATGGTTATTTAATTTGTGTGATAGTAGTTTATTTTCAAATGCTGTGCCAAAGTGTAAAGACAAAAAAAAGGAGCACCAATTAGTACTCCTTCTTCCTAACCTGATTTTAGACTAACGACGTCTGTTTCCACCGCCTTCGCCATATCTTTCTGGCCTGCCGTTATGGCTTCTTTCTACATGTTTAACCACTTTTACGCGTTGTGGCTGGTTTCTTTCCGGACGAACCACAGTTACTTGTTTTGTGCTATAATTGGGATGACCTTTTACTACATAATATTTAGCTTCGCGGCTGTCTCTTATTATGGCCTGGCGACCACCGTAGTTTTTGTAACGGCTATATCTGGTAACGTAGTAATTATTTTGGAGGTATGGCCTTGGTTTGTTTATCACTACTTTATAGGAACGGTATAAATCAAAGTTGCCATAGCGGGCGGGGAGACTGCTGGTCCATACCCACTGACTACCATTCAAATAAATATACTGTGCAGAAGGAACATAATAATACGCATTAATATCAGGGAAATAATAATAATCTACATGGTCATAACCGGTTGGACCCCAAACAGGTTGCGAACCAATATTTATATTTAAACTAACCTGTGCTTTTGCATGATCTGCGCCGAATAATGATATCATCAGAACCACGGCAATTAAAACTAATTTTTTCATAATCTTAAAGGTTTTTGTGTGTTAATACTGGGATAGACTTGTGTGATATAAAGTGGTTTAATAAGCAGATTAGGATTTAACATTTCTTTAACTAAACCGACTGTTCATTTTATTGAGTAATTTTACTGATTATATTGAGTAAATTGTATTTGTACTTATAATTATTTGATAATTAGTTTGTTATGTGGTTATTGAAATTATAGAAAGAGATGTTTACAGTTTTAAATGAATTGAATAATTGTTGGATTTGGAATTACTTATCGTATTGAGTAATTTTACTCATTATATTAAGTAAATTGTAAATTATGCACGAAAGGATTGAATTACAGAAAGTTGTGGAAGTGATGAAAGAACCAAAACGGTTTATTCAGGTACTTGTTGGTCCCAGGCAGATTGGTAAAACTACCTTAATTACTCAATTGGTCCAGAAAATAACATTCCCCCATATATTTGAATCGGCTGATGCCGTATTTGCATCTGATCGCACCTGGATTGAGCAGGTTTGGTTCAATACCCGCGAGCTGGTTAAAAACAATAATGAGCAAGGCTGTCTTTTAGTAATTGATGAGATTCAAAAAGTAGATAACTGGAGCGAGATCATTAAACGCCTTTGGGATGAAGATATGCGTAATGGGGTGAATATTAAGCTAATCTTATTGGGTTCATCACGATTATTGATCCAGCAGGGGCTTACAGAATCACTTGCCGGTCGTTTCGAATTAACTTATTTGGGACATTGGAGTTTTATAGAAATGGAAAGTGCCTTTGGTTTTACAGCTGAAGAGTATGTTTGGTTTGGAGGTTATCCTGGCGCAGCTGGTTTAATCAAAGATGAAGAGCGCTGGAAAAGCTATGTTTCAAATGCTTTGATTGAAACCAGTATTTCTAAAGATATTTTAATGCTTACGCGTGTTGATAAGCCCGCACTGATGAAGCGCTTGTTTGAGCTCGGTTGCCTGTATTCCAGTCAGGTCTTATCATTTACTAAGATACTGGGACAGCTTTCTGATGCCGGCAATACTACCACATTATCTCATTATCTGCAACTGTTAGATACCGCGGGCTTGTTAGGGGGGATTGAAAAGTTCGCAGCAGATGTAATTCGAAAGCGTTCATCCAGTCCTAAATTTCAGGTGCATAACAATGCATTGGTGAGTGCACAAAGCAATGAGCTTTTTGAAACCATAAAAAAACAACCGGCAGAATGGGGGAGAATGGTTGAGTCATCAATAGGGGCACATCTGTTAAATTGTTCTTTTGTAGAAGGCTACAAGGTATTTTATTGGCGACACAGAAATGATGAGGTAGATTTTGTTTTAGAAAAACGCGGTAAAATAATTGGCATTGAGGTTAAAAGTACGGGCTTTGTTAGTGGTACATCGGGTATGGATGCTTTTAATAAAATGTACAAGCCCGATAAAATGCTTTTGGTTGGCGGTGGCGGATTGCCCTGGCAGGAATTTTTAAAAATTTCTCCATCAAGCCTTTTTTAACGAAAGACTAAATAATAACTATATTTGCTTATAATTTTAACACATAAAGCTTTAATGCCTTTACAAAATAGCAATTTCGAACTCGTTTCAGGACTGGAAATCCACGTTCAGTTAAATACCAATACTAAAATATTTTCTGCTGATAGTGCCGCTTTTGGTGCTTCGCCTAATCAAAATATATCAACGGTTTCGCTGGCTTTGCCAGGCGCTTTGCCTAAGTTAAACAAAGAAGTTGTAGCTAAAGCAGTTCGCATTGGCCTTGCGCTAAATTGTACCATTAACCAGATCAATCATTTCGACCGGAAAAATTATTTCTATGCCGATTTGCCAAAAGGATATCAGATCACACAGGATAATCAACCCATTTGTGTAAACGGTTTTCTGGAAGTTGAACTTTCAGATGGTTCTACCAAAAAAATTGGTATTAACCGTATCCATTTAGAAGAAGATGCAGGTAAAAGTATTCACGATCAGGACGACCAATATTCGTTGGTTGATTTAAACCGCGCAGGTGTGCCTTTAATTGAGATTGTTACTGAGCCCGATATCCGCAGTGCAGAAGAAGCGTCGGCCTTATTAAGCGAAATCAGGAAACTGGTAAGGCATTTAAATGTGAGCGACGGTAATATGGAAGAAGGCAGTTTACGTTGCGATGCCAATATTTCAATCCGCCCGGCAGGTACAACTGAATTTGGCACCCGTTGCGAAGTGAAAAATCTGAACTCCATGCGTAATGTACGCAGGGCTATGGATTTCGAATTTGGTCGTCAGGTTGAAGTAATTAGCAATGGCGGTAAAATTATTCAAAGCACACTTAATTTTGATGCTGAGCATGGTACTACTTCGCCCATGCGTACCAAAGAAGAAGCCAACGATTACCGTTATTTCTCTGACCCGGACTTGCAACCCATCCACATTTCGGATAGCTGGTTAGCTGAAATTAAATCGGCGATGCCTGCTTTGCCAAATGAGATTTCGAAAAAAATGATTGCTGAATTTGGCATTAGTAAAGCCGACGCTGCCTTATTTGCCGAAGATTTGGCATTACTTACTTATTTTAATGCTGCCTTACCGCTTGTAAATACCCAAAAAAGCTTAATTAACTGGCTTATTGGTCCGGTGAGAGCTATTTTAAATGAAAAAGGTATTGCTATTGATGCATATAACGTTAAGCCGACGCAACTTGCAGCTGCAATTAACCTGGTTGACGATAAAAAAATAACCCAGCAAATTGCCATACAGCAATTGTTGCCTGCTATTGAAACCAAAGCAGATGCCAATGTAGCGGAGCTGGCACAGGCGCTAAACCTTTTAATTACCGATAATGGTGATGAGTTAGGGACTTTTATTGATGAAGTGTTAAATAAATACCCACAACAGGTAGAGGCATATAAAAAAGGCAAAAAAGGCGTTTTAGGCTTGTTTGTTGGCGATGTAATGAAACTGGCCAAAGGAAAAGCAGATGCTAAAAAATTAAATGAACTTATACTTGAAAAACTGAAATAATGAGAATAAAACAATTGAGCCTGATCGTGCTGATTGCAATTGCTTTCACTGCATGTAAACCAAAAGATAGCTTTACCATCGACGGAACTTTCCAAAACCCGGGAGCAGAAAAAAAGGTGTTTCTGTATGGCATGCAAAACAGCAACATGATTGCAATCGATTCGACCAATTTGTCAGAAAAGGGCGAATTTAAGTTTATCCGTAAAACCCCATCAGTTGATTTTTTCAGGGTATCGGTTGGTAACCATGAATTTATGTTGATTGCTAAAAATGGCGATGCAATTAAATTGGAAGCTGATTTGGCTGATAAAACCATGGCATATAAAATTTCCGGTGCCAATGAGGTAGATAAATTATCTGAGCTGAATGGTATCAGAAATACGTTTGCCAAACAAGTAGAGAAATTACAAGCCGATTTTGAAGCTAAAGTAGCTACGCAGCCTCAAAACAGGGCGGCGATACTGGAATCGATGAAACCGCAATACGAATCTTACATCAACCAGTTAAATACGCAGATCTTAAAATTTGCCAAAGACAACAAAGGAACCCTGGCGAGCTTTTATGCCATGAATACTTTAAGTCCGCAGGAATTTGAAGCAGAACTGGTAAAGTTTGCCGACGAGGTTAAAGAAGATATTAAAGGTAATGCCACTGTTGATGCTTTTGTTAAGCAAATGGCACTTTTAAAAGCGGTACAAGTTGGCGAAACAGCTCCTGGATTCACCATCAATACCGCAGAGGGCAAGCCTGTTAGTTTAGCAGATTATAAAGGAAAATATGTACTGGTAGATTTCTGGGCATCATGGTGTCAGCCTTGCCGTCAGGAGAACCCTAACGTAGTAAAAGTTTACAATCAGTATAAAACCAAAAACTTCGATATCCTGGGTATTTCACTCGATACGGATAAAGCAGCCTGGTTAGGTGCTGTTAAAGCCGACGGTTTAAGCTGGACACATGTTTCGGAATTGAAAGATTTTAATGGCGAAACGGTTAAAAAATATCAGGTTCAGGCCATTCCAACATCATATTTAATTGACCCTGCCGGTAAAATTGTAGCTAAAAACCTTCGTGGAGAGGCCTTAGAGAGCTTTTTAGCCAAAACGTTACGTTAAAACAAATTTCATGTTAAACTAATTTAAGTAATTAACAATTTCTTAACTTAGGCTTAACTAAATATTGCATCATAGACAGTACTTTCGTAACAAATATTTAACTATGAACAACGCAGGTCAGAAAATATTAATTGTTGATGATGAACCAGATATTCTGGAGCTTATTGAGTACAACCTAAAGAAAGAGGGGTATCAGGTTTTTACGGCAACCAATGGCCAGGAGGGAATTACCGTTGCAAAGAAGGTTCATCCTGATTTGATTATACTGGATATTATGATGCCTAAAATGGATGGTATTGAGGCTTGCCGTTTAATGCGTGCAATTCCTGAATTCAAAAATACATTTATGGTTTTCTTAACAGCCAGAAGCGAAGAATATTCAGAAATCGCTGGTTTTAATGTGGGGGCTGATGATTATATCGCTAAACCCATTAAACCAAGGGCTTTGGTAAGCCGGATCAATGCCATTTTAAGAAGAAATGCCGGTACAGAAGAAGTATCAGAAAATAAACTCGAAATTGGTGATTTGGTAATCGATCGTGAAGCTTACCTTGTTTTCCAGGGTGGTAATAAAGTGGTGCTGGCTAAAAAGGAATTCGAATTGTTATACCTTTTAGCTTCCAAACCCGGTAAGGTTTATACCCGCGAGTCGATCCTTAAAAATATCTGGGAAGATTCAGTAGTCGTAACCAACCGTACCATTGATGTACATATTCGTAAACTGCGCGAGAAATTAGGCGAAAATTATGTTTCTACCGTAAAAGGGGTAGGTTATAAATTTGAGTTAGCTTAAATTAATTTAGCCACAGATGTACACAGATTAACACAGATTTTTTCTGATGCTTAATCTGTGTTTTTTTATGCATCAAGATGTCAAAAGCTGAACGCTATCTGTGTTCATCCTTTTTATCTGTGGTTAAAGATTAATAAGATAGATGGGCGAATCCTGTGTTTCAGTGGTTAAATGTATAGGTTTATACAACGATAGCGCTATTATCATTGAGACCCTGAAATAAATTCAGGGTGACGACCGCCTTAAAAAAAATAAAATCGTATTTTTGCGCTTCATTAATCACACCACAGTTTGAAGTTTCCTAATTTTAAAGATCTTATCCTTTTCGAAGACAACGATTTTATTGTCATCAACAAACCTCCCTTTTTAGCATCGCTTGATGAAAGAGGTGCGGCTGGCGAAACCAATGTTTTACGCCTGGCCAAGCAGTATAGTTTTGATGCACAGGTATGTCACCGTTTGGATAAGGAAACCTCCGGAGCTTTAATTATCGCCAAAAATCCTGCAGGTTATCGTCATGCTTCTATGCAGTTCGAAAGAAGGAAGGTGAACAAAACTTACCATGCTGTGGTAGATGGCCATGTGATTTTTGACCAGCTCCTGGTTGATTTACCCATCTTAAACGATGGCAATAAAAATGTAACCATCGACAGGAATGAGGGCAAAAGAGCGGAGACTATTTTCGATTCGTTAAAATACTACAAACATTATACATTGGTAGAATGCAAGCCCATTACTGGCCGTATGCACCAGATCCGTATCCATTTAGCTACCCAAAGGGCCGCCATTGTTGGCGATGAAATGTATAAAGGGAAACCCGTTTTTCTTTCTTCGATTAAAAGAGGTTACAGACTAACAAAAGGTGAAGAAGAGCAGCCGATTATGAAGCGTTTTGCCTTACACGCCAGACACCTGGTATTTAAAGGACTCGATGATAAAGACATTGTGATTGATGCTCCATATCCGAAAGATTTTGCTACTTTAATTAAGCTCCTGGATAAATTCGACGCTTAACTGCTAATTTTTCCACTGGAATATAAAACAGAATAAAATGTATATCCGCTTTGTAAATTACCTTGATAAGATTAACCAGTACCGGAAATCAAAAATATCAAACCGTAATTTCTTAGTTATACTGGCGGTTATAGTTGGCGTACTGGCCGGACTTGCTGCTGCTGCTTTAAAGAGTTTAACCCACCACATTGAGGAGTTTCTACAGTCAGACTGGCATTGGAAATATAAATACTACCTGTATTTTATTTTTCCGATGATCGGGATTTTTTTAACGGTTTTATACATCAAGTATTTTATCAGGAGATCAAAATTCGAAACCGGCTTAACACCTTTGCTGTACGCCATTTCAAAGAAATCGAGCAGGGTAGAAGCACACAATATTTATTCGCAGGTAATTACTGCAGCTGTTACCGTTGGTTTTGGTGGTTCAACAGGTTTGGAAGCGCCTATTGTTACCAGCGGTTCGGCTATCGGTTCAAATCTGGGGCGTTTTTTAGGCCTATCTTACCGCGAAATTACCATGCTGGTGGCCTGCGGGGCTGCTGCAGGTATTGCGGGGGCTTTTAACAGCCCGGTAGCGGGAATTGTTTTCGCTATCGAAATTTTACTTCCTGAGTTTACCATTCCCGCTTTTATTCCGTTGCTTTTATCGGCAGCAACCGCAGCTGTAGTAGCCCGGGCATTTTATACGCAACAGTTATTCTTTTTGGTAACTGAAGGATGGAGGATGGATGCATTGATTTATTACGTGCTTTTAGCTGGATTAATTGGTCTTTTTTCAATTTATTTTACCAAAGCGAATTACGCTGTTAAAGGGCTTTTTTATAAAATAAAACATCCTTATACCAAAGTTATTGTTGGCGGTTTAATGCTGGGGGCTTTGGTATTTCTTTTTCCCACGTTATACGGTGAGGGTTATATTACCATAAAAGGCTTGCTAAAGGGCGATTATCTGACGGTGATTAACAACAGTATTTTCGAAGATTATAACAATATTCCTGCCGTTGTAATACTTTTTACGGTGGTTACCATTTTCATGAAATCGTTGGCTACGCTGATAACTTTAGGAGCTGGCGGTAATGGGGGTACATTTGCGCCCAGTTTAATTATGGGCGGTTTAATCGGATTTATTTTTGCCTATGTGGTAAATTTATCGGGACTGGCACATTTAAGTGTATCTAATTTTATTGTGGCGGGTATGGCTGCAGCTTTGGGTTCCATTATGCACGCACCTTTAACCGGTATTTTCCTGATTGCCGAGATTACCGGAGGCTATATTTTAATGGTTCCGTTAATGATTACTACAGCCATTTCTTACGCCATTAACCGCAGTTCGCAAAAACATTCTATTTATACTAAAGCATTAGCCGATAAAGGCGAACTTTTATCTCATGAGGATAAGGATACTACAGTTTTAAACCAGATGAAACTGAGATATCTGATTGAAAAGAGTTATCCGCAGATACAAATGAATGATTTGCTTTCGCTGAAAATGGGCGAAATTGTGCAATCGCATAAAAATATCTGCGCTGTTACCGATGAAACGGGTGATTTTAAAGGCATCATTTACATTGAAAAACTGTTTAATGAAATGATGAGCAATCCGGATAAAGAAAATTTACAGGCTGCAGATTTGGTACAATCCGCACCCAACACCATTACTGAGGGCGACGATCTTAAAATGGTATTGGAGAAAATGGAGCAGGAAAATGTTTGGATTTTACCGGTACTTACAGCAGAAAACCGTTATCTGGGTTTCGTTTCTAAAACTGCAATCTTTAATAAATACAGAGCGCTGCTGATGCGGCAAAATGATTATATGGGCTAGAGGTTGTTTTAATGTTGGAAGGTTGAAATGTTGCAAAGTTTAATGCTAGCTTAAGAACTTTCAAACATTCAACCAAAAAGATAGGATATTGCCTGGATCAACCTTCAAACATTCCAACCTTAAACCTTTCAACAAAAAAAATTGGAATGTTGTCCGGCTAACCTTCAAACATTCCAACTTTAAAACTTTTTAACCTGCTCAGCGTTATTCAGCTCTTTTTAAGCCAAACTTTTCAATTTTGCTATACAGGTGACTCCGTTGAATATCAATTTCATCAGCTGTTTTAGATACGTTCCAGTTATTTTTTTCGAGTTTGAATTTAATAAACTCACGCTCAGCATGGTCTTTATAATCCTGAAAGTTATTAAACGAATCGAAGGTAGAGGCAAGGCTCGATCCACCGGCACTTGCAATCTGCGCGCTGGTTGCAGCACCAATGTTTGTTCCACCGCCCGGGTTAGCAAATGCACGTACATCATTTTCGGTAATTACTTTATCGCTCAAAATAATTAAACGTTCAATCATGTTGTGCAACTCACGCACGTTACCTGTCCATGGTAAGGCTTGTAATGCCGACATTCCGCCTTCATTTATCTTTTTAACAGGCATACCATAATCGCCACAAATGCGCTCTAAAAAGTTTTGCGCAATTACCGGAATATCATCGGTACGTTCAGTTAAATGCGGTACGTGGATATTAATTACATTTAAGCGGTGGTACAAGTCCATACGGAAATTACCATTCTCAATTTCTTTTAATAAATCCTTATTGGTAGCCGCTAAAACACGCACGTTTACATCAATTTCCTTTTCGCCACCTACGCGGGTAATTTTATGTTCCTGTAAAGCGCGCAAAACTTTTGCCTGTGCCGAAAGGCTCATATCGCCAATCTCATCCAAAAATAAGGTACCGCCGTTGGCCAGTTCAAATTTACCAATGCGCTGTTTTACAGCAGAGGTAAATGATCCCTTTTCGTGTCCAAACAGTTCACTTTCAATTAATTCTGAAGGAATTGCAGCACAGTTTACTTCGATTAAAGGACTTTCAGAACGGTTCGATTTTTCGTGTAACCAACGGGCTACCAGCTCTTTACCGCTGCCATTTGCACCTGTAATTAATACGCGGGCTTCGGTAGGGGCAACGCGCTCGATGGTTTCTTTAATTTTCGAAATACTTTCCGATTCGCCCAGGATTTCGCGGGTTTTACTTACTTTACGTTTTAAAACCTTGGTTTCGGTTACCAAAGTTCCACGGTCTAAACCATTGCGTACGGTAATCAGTAAACGGTTTAAATCAGGTGGTTTGGAAATAAAATCGAATGCACCTTTTTTACTGGCTTCGATAGCGGTTTCAACAGTACCGTGACCAGATATCATAATAAAAGGTAAATCGGGCTTAAGGAGCTGTGCCTGTTCAAGCACTTCCATTCCGTCCATTTTATTCATCTTGATATCGCAAAGTACGAGATCATAATTACCTTTTTTGATCATCTCGAGGCCATCAATACCGTTATCGATATCTTCAACTTCGTAATTTTCGTATTCCAGAATTTCGCGTAAGGTACTCCTTATCGCTCGTTCATCGTCAATTATTAATAGTTTAGCCATTAGCGCTTTATTCTTTTATTTGAAATGCGAATATATTATTTTTTAATTAATGTATAGTTTTTTGTACAATTAATACGCTATAAACCCAAAATGTGCCGAAAGGTTTTAGTCTTAATGGGAATAATCAAGTTTAAATTTACGGAGGTCTGGACGGTGGGCTTTCTTGCGGTTTAATTCAGCTTCGTAAATGCTTTGGCCCAGGTTTTTCATAAAAGGGAAACAAACCGTATCGTATTCATATTTATTGTCGTTAAATATGCCATCTTCATTACTATGTACCACTGCCGTTAAAAAGTATTCAATTCCATTTTTAAAATCTACGAAATAAGAATTGTCGATGATGTAACCATAACTGTCGCCATATTTATTAAAGATGCGGATGTTTGGATCGGGAGTGACTTTCTCTCTGCCATAATACAGCATTTTAGCATAGGTGGGCCAAAATTCTTTTGGGTCATATTTCGGGAAATCACTTTCAGTAGGATACTTACTCATATAAGTATAAATGAGTTTATAATCTGCAGCAGTTAACTTAAACCTTTCTTTTACGGGAAAAGCTTCAGGAAAAATTAATTTCTGCATCAGTTTCTGCTGATCGTTAATGGCAAAGGTATTTTTACCTGCCAGGCTAAAAGGTTTGTTTACCAGCTTGTCGGCGCTGTCGAGGTAGCCTTTGCCCATAGTGAGGTTGCTTAAAGTTAATTCGTAATCTTTCGGATCGTATTGAGCCGGTTGATTGTAAACCAATTGATCGCCATTATAAAATTTAATGGGATTGCTATGCCTGGTCGATTCGCCTGCATCGCCAATGGCCAGACGGTTTAAAATACGGCTGTCATTAAAACCATTGGCTTTTAGTTGCTGATTAATTTCTGCCCGGCCAATAAACTCGAATAACCTGTTAAAAGCGTCATTATCGCTGGTGAGCAAAATCTTTTTAATATAATGTGCAACTGAGGGCAAACCATTTCTAGCGCTGGTATCAGTTAAAACTTTGCTTTGTCCTTTAAAAGCACTATCCGTTATCATCGTACTGGATGCCGTTAAGCCTGTGTTTTTTAAGCGGTTTACTTTTTCGAGCGCAAAAATTACTGCAGCCAGTTTCACTGTGCTGGCCGGATAGAAATAATGGTGCGGATCTAAATTATAGCTGAATGCTTTAAAGCTGGGTTTGTTTTGGGCATCGCGGTTAACCTGCGTATATAATATTTGTATCTGGTTTTTATCTGGGTGATGGAGTACCGAAGAAAAAAGACCGGGTTTAGATTCCATCAGTTTTTTAAGAAATACAGTATCGGTTTTTTGCGCCATAACAGATAAGCTGATTAACGAGCATGCAAGAGTTAAAAATTTTCTCATTATGTAAAAATGTGATTCCTAATTTAGCTTTTTCTGCTAAAACCACCATTTTCCATCACGCATTTTACAAGTTTGGCTAATTTTCTTACCTTTGCCAGGCTTTTGGTTTCCGGATTTACACCCGGAATTAAAAGGGAATACAGTGTAAATCTGTAACTGTCCCGCAGCTGTAAGCTCCTTAACGGATTTCCAATCATTTTGCCACTGTGCCGACTTGTCGGGATGGGAAGGCCGGAAAGCCGGGAGTAAGTCAGAAGACCTGCCTTAGCATTATATTTCATAGCTTTCGTGGATTGAAGCTAGGGGTGAGGTACTTACGTTTTTCGTATTTTCATTTCTTTTCTATCTGTTGGCTGTGGGTTAAACTCACAATCAAATGATCAAAATTAAAGGTGTTTTACCAAACACCAGGTCTTTCTTTTTGCTGGCCCCGTTATTGGGTATGGGCATACTTTTGCCTGGAATTTCTGCAGCACAGGTGGATACGGCAAAGGCCAATCAACTGCAGGAAGTTAAAATTACCGAGTATAAAAATTCGAGGGTAAATCTTTCGCCAACTCCTGTACAAATACTTATCGGATCGGAGTTAAAACGCTTAAACAGCTTATCAGTTGCCGATGCGGTACGCTATTTTGCCGGCGTACAGTTAAAAGATTACGGCGGTGTTGGAGGCTTAAAAACCATTAACGTCAGGAGCATGGGTAGTAATCACACTGCTGTGTTTTACGATGGTGTTCAGTTAGGCAACGCACAAAATGGCCAGGTAGATTTGGGTAAATTATCCTTAGATAATCTGGAAGAAATTGCCGTTTATGTTGGCCAAAAGCCAGAGTTACTGCTGCCAGCCAAGGGTTTTGCCGCAGCAAGTGCACTTTACCTCAAAACCGCACAGCCGGTTTTTAGTTCTGGCAAAAAGTATGGATTGGGAGCCAGTTTTAAAACCGGCTCTTTTGGGCTAATTAATCCCAACATCAGTTTTAAACAAAAAATCAGCAATAAAATCGCTTTTGTTTTAGATGCAGGCTATTTAGAATCGAACGGTAAATATAAATTCAGGTATAAGGAGCTGGCTTACGATACCACCATTATCCGGAATAACAGTGATGTTAAATCGGCAAGAGTAGAAGCTACATTTTTTGGCTCACTGGCCGATAGCAGTAAGTGGAGCCTTAAATTGTACAACTATAATTCAGCCCGCGGACTCCCCGGGGCGATAGTTTCGAACAGGTTTACCTTTACACAGCGCCAGTGGGACGATAATAGTTTTGTTCAGGCTTCGTACCAGAATAAAAAAAGCGCCCGCTATAATTTTTTGTTGAATACGAAGTATGCCTATAGTTTTATGCGTTACCTCGATCCTGAATTTAAGCAGCAAAACAGCTTTTTAGATAACCGCTATACCGAAACGGAGTGGTATATCTCTGCAGCCCACCTGTATAAAATAGCTAAAATCTGGGAGCTTTCTCTTGCTACCGATTACAGCTTGCAAAAGCTCGATGCCAATTTATACAATTTTGCTTACCCAAGCCGCAACACAGGCTTAGTGGTGCTGGCTAGTGCATTAAACCTAAACAGGCTAAGCCTACAGGGCAACATTTTAGCAACCCTGATTACGGAACAGGTTAAAAACGGCGAACAATCTGCCAACAGGCAAGAATATACCCCCAGTTTGATGGCTTCGTGGCAACCTTTTCAAACTAAAGATTTCCGCGTACGCAGTTTTTTCAAATCTATTTTTCGCATGCCTACTTTCAACGATTTGTATTATACGTTTATTGGCAATACCAGGCTGAAACCCGAATATACGAGCCAGTACGATTTAGGTTTTACTTACGGTCATACCTCAAACGGAAAACGCCTCGCTTATCTATCTGTTCAGGCCGATGCCTACTATAATCTGGTAAAAGATAAGATTGTAGCCATTCCCGGCAATAATTTAGGCCGGTGGACGATGGTTAACCTGGATCGGGTGCAGATTAAAGGTTTCGAAACCAATATACAGACGGTTTGGGATTTAGCTGCACAGCTGAAATTGAAAGCAAGTGCCAATTATACCTTCGAAAAAGCAATAGATATCAGCGCTACTGCTTTCAGGTATGGCGATCAGATCCCCTATATTCCTGTACACAGCGGATCGGCGAGATTCGGTATCGATTACAAAAACCTGATGTTTAATTATAGTTATATCTACACTGGCGAAAGGTACAGCCAAAAAGCCAATATCGCCGCCAATTACGTTAAACCCTGGTATACGCACGATTTAACACTGGGTGCAAATTTCGTTTACCAACAAACCCGTTTCTTTTTCAACGCCGAAATCAATAATGTTTTTAACCAGTATTACGATGTGGTGCTCAACTATCCAATGCCGGGCCGCAACTACCGTTTTACTTTATCCGCTAATTTTTAAACCAATTTAATATCACGATATGAAACACCAATTACAACAAGTTTTTAAACGCACTGGCTTACTTCTATTAACTGCCCTCGCTTTTGCCTGTAGAAAAGATACACCCGTAGATGAAGATTCAGAACAAGGCGCTAAAACACCGTCAGTAACTGTAAAAGGATTGTATGTCTTAAATGAAGGCAACTGGGGTTCTAACAAATCATCTTTAGATTATTACAATTATGAGGATGGTAAATACACCAGAAATATATTCGGAGCGGCTAATCCGGCGGTTACATTAGGTCTTGGCGATGTAGGTAACGATATCAAAATTTATGGTGCTAAAATGTATGTGGTGGTAAACGGAAGCAATAAGGTTGAAATCTTAAACGCCGGCAATGCAAAGCAGGTCGCTAAACTGGATATCAACAACCCCCGTTATGTAACCTTTTACAAGAATTTTGCTTACATCACCTCTTACGATGGCTATGTAGCTGTGGTAGATACGACTGCTTTAAGCACCATTAAAACTAAAATAACGGTAGGTAACCAGCCCGAAGAAATGGCAGTTGTGGGCAACAAACTTTATGTGGCCAATTCTGGCGGTTATAACTATCCAAATTACGACAGAACAGTGTCGGTAATTGATTTAACTACCAATACCGAAACCAAAAAGATTGATGTAGCCATTAACCTGCACCATTTAAAAGCCGATAAATATGGCGATATATATGTAACCTCGAGAGGTGATTACGGAACAGTTGCTTCCTCATTATATGTGATTGATAGCCAAACCGATGCCGTGAAAAAGAATTTCAATATTCCGGTTAGCGATTTCTGGATTAATGAAGACGATGCCTATCTGTTTTCTTACAGCTATGCTACCTCAAAGTCGACCTATGTAAAACTTAATGTAAAAGACGAAACCGTAGCAAGCAACAATTTCATTGCGGATGGGGTTGAGGCTTCTATTACACTTCCTTATGGTATTGCTGTCGATCCGACATCGGGAGATATTTTTGTAACCGACGCGAGAGATTACGTTACACCTGGCACCATTTATTGCTTTGATAAAGCAGGTAAAAAGAAATTTACGTTTACCACCGGCGATATTCCCGCACACATTGCATTCTTATTAAAATAACATACAAAAAACACACCAAAAATGAAAAAATCAATTATCTATTCAATGCTTTTCTGCCTGTTCTTATTCAGTTGTAAGAAAAATAATGTGCTTGGCCCCGATGTAAACCTGCTGATTAAAGAAGATGCTGTACAGGCTAAGGTAGCTGTAGCAACCAATTTTAGTGCAGGTACAAACAACGGACAGGCTTTTCAGCACGAATGGAAACTCGATGGCAAAGTGGTCAGCACCATTTTTAACTATAATTTTATTGCCGCAAAAGCGGGTACTTATGTTTTAGCTTACAAAGGTTATAACGAGGCTGGCGAATTTACCCATACCTATACCATTACTGTTCCAATCCCGGTAGTAGGAATTACCCCAACCAGCAGCAAATATATCAGCCGCATTTTAGATTATCTGCCAGCTCCGGGCCAGTTTGTAAACGAAACCCTGGGTAAGCCAGAGCAGGCACAAAAATTAATTGGAAGCACTACCAACCTGATTTCCTTAGGTGGTTTTGGTGGCTACATTATTTTTGGCTTCGACCACTCGGTAGTAAACAACACCGGTAACGATCTGGCCATTTATGGTAATCCATCGGGGGCTCCATATCATTTTTCTGAGCCAGGTGTTGTAATGGTTAGTCAGGATAGCAATGGCAATGGTCTTGCCGATGATGAGTGGTATGAATTAGCCGGAAGTGAATACAGTAAAGCTACAACCATTAAAAATTACGAAATTACCTATACCAACCCTAAAGCATTTGCCAATGTAAGCTGGAAAGATAATCAGGGAAATAGCGGAGAAGTAAAAGTTAACAATTTCCATAAGCATAATTTTTATCCTGAATTTGCCGCAAACCAGGAAACCATCACCTTTAAAGGAACTTTGTTGCCGCCTTCAACCGGTAAGACAGGAAGTATTGTAATCAGTTCGCCCTTTGACTGGGGCTACACCGATAGTTATTCTACCGGCGATGATTACAAAACCAATTTGTACAATAGCTTCGATTTATCGTGGGCGGTTGATAAAAACGGAAACAAAGTAGATTTAAAAACAATCGATTTTGTGAAGGTATACACCGGCCAGAATGCTGATGCAGGTAACCTTGGTGAAATTTCGACTGAAGTAAAGGGTGCGGTTGATTTGGGGATTAAATAAAGTCTGATCATCTACCTATAAATAACAGCCCAGTTGTTAGAGGCCTGCCTTGTTGCAGGCCTTTTTTATTGGTATCAACCTGGTTTGAAACGGTATCTTCCAAGGCTCCATTTGTATGTAATTATACTCAAATCATATTATGCAAGACGCAAAAAGTATTGAATTACATACAAAAACCATCGACTGAACAGTAAACCCAATGGATTAAAAAGTGCCCTGACAGGTGTTTAAAGGTACTCCAGAAGACTAAATTGGTCTTCTGAAGTACTAAAAGGTACTTCGGAAGTAGAAAAAACACACTCCGAAGTACTTAAATCTCGTTCGGAACGTCGGCGAATATACTCCGAAGTACAAAAAAGACGCTCCATGCCTCGGCGAATACGTTCAGAGATAGAAAAATCTTGTTCGGAACGTCGGCGAATATACTCCGAAGTACAAAAAAGACGCTCCCTTCCTCGACGAATACGTTCAGAGATAGAAAAATCTTGTTCAGCACCTCGCCGAATATACTCCGAAGTACAAAAAAGACGCTCCATACTTTGGCGAATACGTTCAGAGATAGAAAAAACTCGTTCAGTACCTCGTCGAATATACTCCGAAGTACAAAAAAGACACTCCATACCTCGACGAATACATTCAGAGATAGAAAAAACTCGTTCGGAACGTCGCCGAATATACTCCGAAGTACTAAAAAGACGCTCCGTACCTCGACGAACACAACAGGAGATAGAAAAAGCTTGTTCAGCACCTCGGCGAATATACTCCGAAGTACAAAAAAGACCTTCTATACCTAGGCGAATACGTTCAGAGATAGAAAAATCTCGTTCAGTACCTCGGTGAATACCATTGACAGACCCAATAGAAGAATCGTTATTTCGATCCGATAGCTATCGGATGGAGCCGGCCGGTTCTAATATCTATTTTATCATCAGCTCAGGCTGAGTTCAGTGAAGCTGAAAAACCTCCGGAAAAAATGGATACCTCATAGAAAAGCCCTGCCAATTCATCAAATCTCACATTTTATTGTGATCACAATTTTTTTGTTACATTTGCGGCGCTTTTGGTTTCCGACTTTACAGTCGGAATTAAAAGGGAATACAGTGTAAATCTGTAACTGTCCCGCAGCTGTAAGCTCTGTAACGGTTTTTCTAATCTTTCGCCACTGTGCCGGCTTGTCGGGACGGGAAGGCAGAAAACCGGGAGTAAGTCAGAAGACCTGCCTTTAGCATTAATTTCATAGCTTTCGGGGATTGAAGCTGGGGTTGAAGTACTTAACGTTTACGTATTTTCATTTCTTTTACAATCTGTTGGCTATAGGTAAAACTAACCATCAAAATGAACAAAACAACTATTTTAGCAGCAGCTGGTTTAGGCTTGGCGCAGCTAATGATTGGCCAGTTGGCTAATGCGCAGCAAAAAGACACTTTGCAGCTTAAAGATGTGGTAATTTCTGCCACTAAAAACGATCAAAAACAATCACAAACCGGTAAAGTGGTTAGCATCATCAGTCGCGAGGTGTTGGAACGCAGCAACGGAAAATCGCTACCCGATTTATTAAATGAGCAGGCTGGTATCAGCATCAGTGGCGGAAACAGTAGCCAGGGAAAAGATAAAAGTATCTTTTTCAGAGGTTCTGGCAGTGGTTATACCCTGATCTTAATTGATGGAATTGTACAAAACGATCCATCGAGCATTAGCGGTACATTCGATTTACGTTTATTTTCAATCGATCAGATCGATCACATCGAAATTTTAAGAGGCGGACAGTCTACCATTTACGGTTCTGATGCCGTTGCCGGGGTAATTAATATTGTAACTAAAAAAGGCGGACCAAAGGGCAATACCATTTACGGTGTGGCCAGTGCCGGAAGCTTTGAAACGTACAAAGGTACAATTGGTTTAAATGGAGGTGTTGAAGGTTTTTCTTACAACATCAACTATACACACCTTAAAACCGATGGTATTTCTGAAGCGGTAGCGCCAGTTGGCAGCACAGCCGAATTTGATAAAGATGGTTTTAAAACTGATGGAGTTAACGCTAATTTTGGGATCCAGCTGGATAAGCGTTTCTCAGTTAATCCGTTTTTACGTTATTTCTATGGTAACTACAAAATAGATGAAGGTGCATTTACCGATGGTTTACCTGGCAATAATTCGATATTGAAGCAATTTAGCGGTGGTTTTAATGCCGAGTATAAACTTAATACTGGTAAAATTACCTTGAATTACAGTCACGAGAGCAATTCGAACGATGTAAACTCGAGTTTCATGGGCTTTGCCAGCAATTTTGTAAACTATGGTAAAATGAACGTAATCGATTTATTTTATAACCAGAAACTGGGTAATAAATTAGATTTATTGGTAGGTATCGATAACCGTAAAACAAAATTAATTACCGATACAAGTAATCCAACCACCAATATTTTTGCAGCTTACGGATCATTGTTCTTACACAATTTAAGTGTGTTTAACCTCGAAGTAGGTGGTCGTTACAATAAGCACGATCAATATGGCGAAAACTATACCTATTCGGTAACGCCAACCATCAATATTATCAAAGAAGTAAAATTGTTTGGAACCGTATCTACAGCTTTCAAAGTACCTACTTTAAATATGCTTTTCGGGCAGTTTGGTGCTAACTTAAACCTGAAGCCAGAAAAATCGCAGAACTACGAAGCAGGAGTAAACTTTAGCTTTGCTGATGATCAGTTCAGCTTACGCGTAGCGGGCTTTAAACGCGATTTAACCGATGCCATTGTTTATACTACAGGTTATACCAATCAGGGTACACAGAAATTTAAAGGGCTAGAGGTAGAGCCTGCAGTAAAATTTAGCGTATTTAACCTGAATGGTTATTACGCTTATGTAGAAGGAAATACCGGAACTGTTGATTATCTGATTCGCAGACCAAAACATACTTTTGGTATTACAGCAGGTGCGCAGGCTACTAAAAACCTATACATTAGTGCCAACTACCGTTATTTTGGTAAACGCTTCGATACAAACTTCATCTCTTATTTAAACGAAGAATTGCCATCGTATAAATTGTTAAATGCTTACGTAGAGTATGCTTTGGCTAAAAAACGTGTAAAACTGTTCTTCGATGCTAAAAACATCCTGAACGAAAAATACAGCGAAATTATTGGCTACAATACACCAGGCTTTAACTTTAATACCGGCGTAAGTTTTAATATACGCTAATAAAAATTTAACTTTGCTTAAACAATAAAAATACAATGTCTCATTTAAAATTTAATCCGCGCACCTTAATACTGCTGTTAATGATATTGGCGATTACGGCTTTCCGTTTGCTGGTAACATTTAATTCAGATGAATTGAAATTTGCTAATTTCTCCTCAATCGGAGCTGTAGCTTTATTCGGTGGTGCTTATTTTAAAGATCACGCCAAAGCTTTTGCTTTTCCGTTGTTGAGTTTATTCTTGAGCGACTTTATTTTAGCTTCGACCATTTTCAGTAAATACAACGGAGGTTCGTTTTTGTATCAGGGTTGGTACTGGACCTATATTGCTTTTGCTTTAATGGTTTTAGTGGGCAGAATTCTGCTTAAAAATGTAAACGTAGTAAATTTATTAGCCTCTACATTAAGCATTGTGCTTATTCACTGGTTGGTTACCGATTTAGGTGTTTGGATTAACAATCCGGCCTATACTCAGGATTTGGCCGGTTACTGGAATTGCCTGGTAAAAGCCATTCCGTTCGAAATCAGATTCCTGGAAGGAACAGTGATTTATGGTGCTTTACTTTTTGGAGCTTTCGAAATTTTAAAAGCAAAGTACCCGGTATTGAAATTAAACGCGCAAGCCGTTTAATATACCAGATTTAGATCATTCACTCGTTGGTGGCTCACCAACAAAATGAAAATAATCATGAAGATCCTCTTTTGAATTGATTTCAGAAGAGGATTTTTTTCTTAACGTCATGCTGAATTTATTTCAGCATCTCATTAAGTATCATTAGATTTTTTTACCTTAGAAATAGTAAGAGATCCTGAAACAAGTTCAGGAAGACGAATTTAGATATTATGAAAGTTGTTTCCTTTTTACCCGCTGCCACCAAAATGATTTACGATATGGGCCTTCAGGATTACCTGTATGGGGTAACTTTCGAATGTCCGCAAGAGGCAGCCGATCAACCTAAAATTGTGCGCTGCATCCTCGAGGGTAAAAACTATTCCAGTATTGAAATCGACCGGATTTTTTCAGCTTCCAAAGCGCAGGGTAAAAGCCTGTATTGGGTAGATGATGCACTTTTGGAAAGCATTGCGCCTGATATTGTGTTTACGCAGGATATTTGCGAAGTATGTAATATTGATACGGTTTGCACCGAAACTGCTGTGATGAAGCTGAGCAAACAGCCAACTTTGGTTCCGCTTTCGCCCAATAATCTGCAGGATGTTTTCGAATGTGCCATTACCATAGCCCGGGCATTGGGTAAAGAAGAAGTAGCTTTTAATTACCTGGCAGGCCTGCAGCAAAAAACCGATCAGATTTTAGATCAGTTACGGGCAAACAAATCGCCTTTAAAACGGGTAATGCTGATGGAATGGATAGAGCCAGTTTACAATTGCGGGCACTGGATTCCCTTTCAGATTGCTGTTGCCGGTGGGGTTGATATGCTTTCGAACCCTGCAGGTGATTCTATTGTTACCCCATGGGAAAAGATTGTAAAGTATAATCCCGAGGTTTTGGTTATTGCACCTTGTGGCTTTGATCAGAAACGAAGCCTCGAAGAAATGAGCCTGCTTACCGCTAAAGCCGGATGGAACGACCTTGAAGCGGTAAAAAACAATCAGGTGTACATTGCCGATTTTGATATGTTTACCCAGCCTAGTGTAGGTACCCTGGTAGCTGGTATCGAAGCTTTAGCTTGCATGTTTCATCCTGAGGTTTTTAAAGCTGATGGATTGATAGCTAAAAAATTTGTAAAATTTAATACTTCAATATTAGTATGAAGCATATCTTATTAACGCTCACCTGTATTTTCCTTTATTCATCATTATGTCGTTCACAAGAAAAAAAATATACTGATTCGGCAGTGGCAGAATATATTAAAGCGTGTCAGTGTAAGTATGGATATAGATATGGTTGGAAGTTAAAATCTGTAAAAAAACATGAAGCATATTCGCGGGTGAAAAAAATATTTTTTGTTTCGTTTAAAAATAATGATCCTGCAAAAGAGGCTCCTTATGTAAAAAATGAAAAAATTGATAATGATGTCGTTACCGAGCAACATTTGCTGACACAAACAGAAACTGATTCACTCTTCAATATAATATACGGGTATAACTATACAGGTTATCCATCAAAGATTCTGGTATTTGAGTGTAAGCAACCAGAAAATGCAATTTTATATGTAGATAATGATGATAAGGTTCTCTTTTCGATAAACATTTGTTTTTCTGGAACGGGCCACCAAATATGGACAAGCAAAAATTACAAAGGAACCCACACAACAACATTTGGGGAAACTTGCTTCGGCAAATACGAACAACTTGCTAAACTTTTCAGGTCGGCAGGGATTAGAAATATAAAATAAATGAAATTAGTTGTTTTAACAGGAGCGGGGATCAGTGCCGAAAGTGGATTGAAGACTTTCAGGGATTCGGATGGTTTGTGGGAAGGGTATATGATGTAGCTACTCCCGAGGCCTGGGAAAGGAATCCGGACTTGGTGCAGGAGTTTTATAACGAAAGAAGAAGACAGGTTGTTGCTGCACAACCCAATGCGGCGCACCGTGTACTAGCCGAACTGGAGCAGGATTTCGATGTAGAAATTATTACCCAGAATATTGATGATTTGCACGAGCGTGCCGGATCAACCAAAGTAACGCATTTGCATGGCATCATTACACGTTCGCAATCAAGCTTACGCCCCAGTTTAACTTATCCTATTGCGGGTACCGAAATTAAAATGGGCGAACGCTGCAAATTAGGTTCGCAACTGAGGCCCCATGTGGTATGGTTCGGCGAAGCGGTTCCCATGATAGAAGTCGCTGCAAAAATCTGCGAAAAGGCTGATTTGTTTGTGCTGATCGGAACTTCGCTTGCAGTTTATCCTGCGGCCGGATTGATTGATTTCGTTCCACGGCAAGTCAAAAAATACATTGTCGATCCTAAAACTCCCGATGTTAAACGCTACCAGAACGTAATTACCATCGAACAAAATGCAGTAAACGGAATGGAGCAGCTGAGAAGTATTTTAACGAATGGATAAGAAAATCTGCATTTTTAACTGGAGTGGCGGAAAAGACAGTACACTCGCGTTACACTACGCCCTTCAGGATCCAACACTGGAAATTCGCTATCTGGTTACCACCGTTACCGAGCAATACAACCGCGTTTCGATGCACGGCGTAAGAGAAGCTTTGCTGATTAAACAAGCAGAGAGTATCGGTATTCCCTTGTATCAGATCCGTTTGGGTGAAATGCCCGATATGGAAACTTACGACAATACCATGCGCGAACACCTGAATAAATTTAAAGCAGAAGGCATTACGCACTCGGTTTTTGGCGATATTTTTCTCGAAGACTTACGTAAATACCGCGAAAATAAACTGGCCGAAATTGGTCTAAAGGCTATTTTTCCGTTGTGGCAAAAAGATACCAGGCAAATGATCAGCGAGTTTATAGGCCTGAACTATAAAACCATCATTGTGTGTACACAAGAGAATCTGCAAGATATTTGTGGAAAAGTAATCACTGAAGAGCTGATTGATCAACTTCAGCCAGAAATTGATCCCTGTGGCGAAAACGGTGAGTTTCATACCTTTGCTTTCGAAGGACCGGTTTTTAGACAAAAAATTGCTTTTTCAGTTGGTGAACAGGTTTTCAGGACCTATAATGCGCCATCAAAAACTGCAGCTGAAAATGATGCTCCTTGTAGCACTAATGCACTTTCGGGCTTTTGGTACACTGATTTAATTGAATAATTTTCTTTTTATAAAACATTTTGGCATCATTTTTTCTTTAGTAGTGGTAATTAACTAAATCACACATTCCAAAATGAAACTGTTTAGCGAGGTTAGGTAACTAAACAGGCGTCATATTTAAAATTTAAGTTTATGAAAAGGATATTGGTAGTAATCGCATTAAGTTCTGTTATGTTTGCTTGTAATAACAAGGAAAAAGAAGAAGCAGCGTTAAAACAACAACAGGCAGAAAAACAACTGGCTATTAAAGCCGTAAAAGATAGTTTACGCCTAGATAGCTTTAAAAAAGCTGAAGTAGCCAAAGTTGAACAAGAAAAGGAAGCTAAACGTCAGGCTGAGTTAGCAGCAGCAAGAAGAGCAGGCGCTAATTCTTCAAGATCTTACGCGAGCTCAGGTGGTAGCTCAAGTGGCGCCTATGGTGGTACACAACCAACCGCTAAGAAAAAAGGTTGGAGTGATGCTGCTAAAGGTGCTGTAATTGGTGGTGCCGCAGGTGCTGTTGGTGGTGCTTTAATTGATAAGAAAAAAGGCAGGGGGGCTATTATTGGCGGTTTAGTTGGTGCTGGTGGTGGTTACCTGATTGGTAGAGGTGAAGACCGGAAATCAGGTCGTGTGCAGCCTAAAAACTAATAATAAGCTAATCATATTTGAGAAGCGTTCCGATTTAACATCGGGACGCTTTTTTTTTGTGCACCAGAAAATCATTTCTATCTTGCGCAAAATAAAATTCTATATGACAGATCACACTACCGCAGATAAAGGCCAGATTCAACATTTTGTAATGTTCTGGTTAAAGCCACAGTTAACCAAAAGCGAAATTGCCGATTTTGCTAATTTTTTCGAAAGCTTAAAGCCTATTAAGTACATTAAAACTTTAAGTTATGGTTTGGCTGCTAACACTCCGGTGCGCCCCGTAACCGACAATTCTTTTACTTATTCGCTTACCATAACATTTGCCAGCATCGAAGATCACAACGCTTATCAGGAAGATAAAACACATTTAGATGCGGTAGAGAAATTCTCTAAAAACTGGTACAGGGTAGTGGTGCACGATACGGTGATTGCTTAGGTTTAAGCTTAGACGTTCTATTGGCTTTTCGTCATTCCCGCGCACGCGGGAATCTTAAAGCGGTCGCTATAAATCCATTTTGTAAGATTGCTTCGTCGTTCCTTCTCGCAATGACGATTCATTATATTGTTGAGCTAAAAAAGCCTAACTTCCCATATATTTGGCGAAATAAGCGTTCGAAATTATATTTTGTTGAGTAGTTTATTTTTCATTATATCAGTTAGTTACGTTTGCTGTGCTAAATAAATTGCTGATATGTAGGTTGTTTTTCAGCTCAAAAACATTTAAAAAATCAAAATATAATTCTGGTTGACTAATTAACATACAGTAAATCAGTGAATTGCGTGGTTAATATTGATGTCTGTTGTAGGCTTCGGTAAAATCGGTACGCATTAATTTAAATCGATCAATAACTGTTGCAATAAAAGCTTCGTCGAGTATTTCGAATACATCATTTACTCCTCCTCCGCTTAAATCCAGTTCGGCTAATTTGTAGCTTTGCTCAAACGTTCCCTGCTCAAATTTTACAATATACTTCTGGTTCATCGAAAAGATGGTGATTTTGCATTCAGGATGCGGTAGTTCTGCTATTACTCTCATTGTAAATGATAATATGGTTAAAAAGGATTAAATCAATGGCTGGTAATCGTTAATGGCTTTGCCGTTTAAATGCCCCTGGCATGATATAATTTCGAAACGGGCAAAGAGCTCTTCTTTATACCATTCGCGCGCTCTGGTGAGCTTAATTACATCGGCGTGGTCAAAAGTTTTGTAAGCATAGTTTTTTACGCTTTCAGCATTTTCCCAGATCGAAAAAGTGGCCTGATCCACGAATGGATTTTCGCCTATGCCTGCAGCCAGGATAAAGCCAGGAGAAATTCGCATGGCTTCTGCTGCTCTTTTAATGTTTTGTTTAAACTCTTTCAGGCGGTTGAATCGAATGGCTGCCCTGGTAATTACGGCAATTTTTCCGGTATATGGAGTGGTATTTCCGCTTGTCTTAAAAGGTTCTTTTTTAGACCATTGTCCGTGACTGGATAAAGTTTTTAGTAAAATAGTGCAGCTTTCAATTCCGAAAAAGTTAAACCATTTTATGACCAGTGATTTGCTGTAAAAAGTATCGCAGTCTTGCTGGCTATCCCAGGTGGTGAGTGTAGCCCAGTGTTTATAATCGGGAGCCAGGTCTACCTGGGCATTTTTGCCGCTGCCCATTAATTTCCAGAAGCGGCATTTGCTGTTTAGCCATAACGGAAGGCGCAAAACCGCCATGCCTATAAAAGCAAAAGGGATCGTAGTGCCGCGGAATTTTGTAATGGTTAAGGCTGTAATCAAAGCAGTCGGGGTTTCAATTGTCAAAACTAACGAATTTCAGGATAGGTTCTCGTTCAAAATTTCGTCATTAAATCTGCGGGTTCATGGGTTCTTGTAAATGATGATTAACTTTGGTTATAGCATAAATAAAATGGCAGAAGATTTAACAATAAACCGTAATACCTCAAAAGAAGTCCAGTATCAATCTATTATCCCTCAAATAGAGGCATTGCTGTATGGCGAAACCGATTTTGTAGCTAACATGGCTAATGTGGCAGCTGCATTAAAAGAACAATTTAACTGGTTTTGGGTAGGTTTTTACCTCGTAAAACAAGATGAATTGGTGTTAGGGCCATTTCAAGGGCCTGTTGCCTGTACACGAATTAAAAAAGGAAAAGGTGTTTGTGGTAGTTCATGGGCGCAGGCCGAAACTATAATTGTACCCGATGTAGAGGAGTTTCCTGGTCATATTGCCTGTGCTTCTGCATCTAAATCAGAAATCGTACTTCCTTTAATTGTTGATGGTGAAGTAATTGGTGTATTAGATGTGGATAGCGAGGTTTTAGATAAATTTGATGATACAGATCAACTTTATTTAGAGCAGGTTATATCTGTTTTGTTAAATAATTTATCTAAATAATTTTTGAAGTTAAAATCCGAATATTACCTCAACGAAGATGTTGTTGCTCTTGCCAAAGATTTGCTGGGCAAGGTGCTGTACACCAAAATAGGTGACGAGATAACTGCCGGTATAATTGTCGAAACAGAGGCTTATTTTGGGGTAAAAGATAAGGCTTCGCATGCGTATGGCGGCCGGCGTACAAACCGTACCGAAACCATGTATGCGAAAGGCGGCATTGCTTATGTTTACCTCTGTTATGGCATGCACCATTTGTTTAATATCGTAACTGCGGTAGAAGATGAACCGCATGCTGTTTTAATCAGGGGGATTGAGCCGCTTGTTGGTATCGATATCATTGAAGCCCGCCGGAGAATGCCTGTTACCAAAGGCGCAATAGCTGCCGGTCCGGGTTCTGCAGCTAAAGCATTGGGGATTGATAAAGGTTTTAACGCTAAACACCTTGAGGGCGATGAAATTTGGGTAGAGGATCATAAAATCAGGTACAGCGACAATGAAATTGCAGCGTCACCAAGGGTTGGTATTGCTTACGCGCAGGAGCACGCCTTACTGCCATGGCGCTTTTTCGTTAAGGGCAATAAATATGTGAGCAAACCCAATAAGGGGTGATTATTTAAAACCTTTTATACTTGCTGCTGTTTTTCATACAAAGATAATTACGATGAAAAACGAAAAAAATATTGCCATATTGAAAGATATGGCAGAAAGTGTCCGTACCTGTATGTTTACTACTTTTTCTGCGCACGATGGTTTTGGTAGCAGGCCCATGGGAACGGCTAAAATTGAGGATGATGGCTCTTTGTGGTTTTATACCAACGAATATTCACCAAAAACTAAAGAAATATCAAAAGATGAGCAGGTATTGCTGGCTTACAGTGATCCCGGAAAGAATACTTACCTTACCGTTAAAGGAAAGGCGGAGCTGGTAGATGATGCAGTAAGAAAAGAAGCCTATTTTTCGCCTTTTATTAAAACCTGGTTTCCGGATGGAATTGAAGATCCAAGGTTGATTTTGATCAAGGTTACGCCAGAAGAAGCAGAATATTGGGATGCTTCGGCCTCCAAAATCGTAGTACTCTTCAGTATGCTCAAAGCAGTTGTTACCGGCGATACTCCGGATCTGGGCAAACACGATACCATAAAGTTTTAAATTTATAATACAGATTTGGAAAGCAGGATTGGAAACAATACCTGCTTTTTTTGTAATATTGAGACCATAAACTCAATACCGGCAAACGCTACCTGATATAGAATAATACGCAAGATGATAAATTACAACCCTAAAGATTGGTTTACTTTTATTTTTCACATCCATAAGGCCGATACCTTTCGCAAGCTCTGGCCGCTGATGTTAAGTGTAGCTGCATTTTCGGCCTTGGTTTCATTTCTGGAGCTTAATGTCTTTAAATTATCCAAGAGCGATTATGTGAGTAATATCGGCATGATGCACAGTTTACTGGGGTTTGTAATCTCTATGTTGCTGGTGTTTCGTACCAATACTTCTTACGATAGGTGGTGGGATGGCAGGAAACTACTAGGGGGATTAACCAACGTAAGCCGTAATTTTGCGATGAAAATTAAAGCGCTGAAGCTGCCTGAAGAAGATTTAAAGTTCTTTGAATACGGAATTCCCAAATATGCATTTGCTTTAAAAGAGCATTTAAGGGAAAAGAAGTATTTTGGCAAAAACAGTTTTTTAATCGAAGTTGAAGAACATAAGCATATTCCGAATCAAATAGCCAGCAGCATGATTTCCAGACTTTACGAATTGCTCAGAAGAGGTTTGATTTCACAGGAGCAGCTGATCGTGCTAACCAATGATGTAAATCAGTTTACCGACATTTGTGGGGGCTGCGAGCGAATTAAAAATACACCGATTCCTTTTTCATACAGTGTGTTTATTAAGAAATTCATTTTTGTGTACGTGTTAACCATTCCAATTGGCTGGGTGTTCAGTCTGGGGTATTACCTGGTGTTAATTGTTCCTTTTATCCTCTATGTATTAGCGAGTTTGGAATTAATAGCTGAAGAAATAGAAGACCCATTTGGGCAGGATGCAAATGATTTACCTGTCGATCAGATTTGTACCAATATTGAAAAACATGTTGAGGAGATTTTGAGCTAATGATTAAAATTGCCTGGCACGAATTATATGCACATCCATTGCCCGAAGGTCACCGTTTTCCAATGCTCAAATATGAGTTGATACCTGGTCAGCTCTTGCATGAAGGTACTATCGCGCAGCATAATTTGTTTCATCCAGATTGTGTGAGTGAAGATGTAGTTCGGTTAACCCACCAAAAAAAATATTGGGAGCAACTGCGTGATTTAACACTGTCGCCCCGCGATCAACGGCGTATTGGTTTTCCCTTAACTGCACAGTTACTGGAGCGCGAACTCCGCATTGTACAAGGCACAATAGATGGTACGCACTATGCTATGGAACAAGGTATTGCTTTCAATGTGGCTGGTGGTACGCATCATGCAGGCAGTAACTGGGGGGAGGGTTTCTGTTTGCTGAATGATCAGGCTGTTGCTGCTAACTATTTATTAAATAATAATTTAGCTAATCGTATATTAATTATCGATTTAGATGTACACCAGGGAAATGGCACTGCCGAAATTTTCCAGGATGAACCTAAAGTGTTTACCTTTTCCATGCATGGCGATAAAAACTTTCCTTTCAGAAAAGAGCTTTCAGATTTAGACGTGGCGCTGGCTGATGGAATGGAAGATGAGGCTTACCTGTCGCTGTTAAATGCCAACCTTGCAACCGCTTTTGAAAGGTCGGAACCTGATTTTGTTTTTTACCTTTCAGGTGTTGATGTTTTATCAACAGATAAACTCGGTAAGCTGGCATTAAGTAAAGCAGCTTGTAAAGAACGAGACCGCATCGTTTTGCAGGCATGCAAAGATAAAGGCTTGCCTTTGCAGGTCAGCATGGGTGGTGGTTATTCTGCCGATATTAAGGAAATTGTAGATGCACACTGCAATACCTACAGACTGGCTTTTGATTTATTTGCATAGTCGCTTATGTCAAAAATATAATATCCTTATCTTCGCGCCGATATGTTGGAGATTATTTACGAGGATGAAAACCTGATTGCGATCAACAAACCACATGGCTTGCTGGTTCATCAATCGTCTATTGCGCGCGATGCCACAGAGTTTGCTTTGCAGCTGCTTAGAGATCAGGTGGGTAAGCATGTGAGTCCGGTGCACCGCCTGGATAGAAAAACAAGCGGAATCTTATTGTTTGCTTTTGATAAGACTTCTGAAATTGCTATGCATCAGCAGTTTATGAATGCTGAAACGGATAAAAAGTACCTGGCTATTTTACGCGGTTATACACCTGATACAATGGATATAGATTATCCTCTGGCTAAAGAAAACGGCACCATGCAGGATGCTTTTACTTCGTTTAAAACGCTGCAAAGGGCAGAAGTAGCTGTTGCTTTTGGTAAACATCCCACATCACGGTATTCGTTGGTAGAAGCAACACCCAAAACAGGGCGTATGCACCAGTTGAGGCGTCATTTCAGTCATATTTTACATCCCATAATCGGCGACAGAACACATGGCTGTAACAAACAGAATAAATTTTTTAAAGAACAATGGGATATGACTACGATGTTATTGCATGCTTCTGAGCTTTCGTTTATGCATCCGGTTAGCCACAAACAAATACACCTCAAAGCAGGTTTACACGATGAGTTTAAAAGGGTGATGGATTTTATGAAAATGGAACACTAGCACAATTTTTGCCTTCAAAATCAGTTTATATAGCATCTATGATTAAATACTTACGTTTTTCCCTTCCGGTTTTAGCGCTTTTTGCAGCCAGTTGTTCTTCAGTTTATATGCCTAATGTTCCCAATACCCCAATGCTGAGTAAGCAGGGCGAATTTAGCGGAGGCGGTCACATTTCTTTAAAAGGCAATGCCAGTATTAATGGAGCCTATGCTGTTACCGATCACATTGGTGTGCTTTTTAGTGGTTCAACGATGAGCAGCGAAAGAAAAACAAAGGATTTTGGACATAAATTAATTGAAATTGGCGGAGGTTATTACGATACATTTGGTCCTGACAATAACCGTATTATCGAAATTTACGGTGGTGTAGGTAAGGGTTGGAGCGATATCACCTTTCGCGATTTTAAGGATGATGTGTTGGTTAGCAGCGAATTGCAGGAAGTAGATTACCGCAAAGCCTTTTTGCAGGTTAATTACAGCTCCAAAAAGAAAAACAACCTCCATTTATTCGGTAAAGATTTTCCGATTAATTATGGCACAGCATTGAGAATTAGCCATGTGAAAATGGACAGGTTCTTTTTAAATGGCGTAGTTCAACCAAAAGAAGATAATATTTTCTTTGAGCCTATTTTCTTTACGCGCATGGCTTTAAGTAAGACTTTTCAGCTACAATATACCACCAGTAGCAATATTGGCTTAAAAAGCCGCAAATATATGTCTGCAGGCAATTCTATCTTCACCATTGGTGTTGTGGTAAATGTAGGTGGGAAGTAAATATCGTCATTGCGAGGAGGCTTTTCAGCCGACGAAGCAATCTTTTAGTGTAATCTACTGTGATAGATTGCTTCGTCGTTCCTCCTCGCAATGACGATTTTTCTATTGATGAGGGCTTTTCTATTTAATTACTCTCCTTTAAGGTCCTCGTCTTATTCTGAAACCTTAAAAACAATAGGACAGAAGCCGTTAGTAAACCAAAGGTTAAGCCGTACCAGATGCCGTTTACACCCAGGTTGAATTTAAAGCCAAGCAGATAACCTACAGGGATTCCAACTACCCAGTACGCCAGGAATGTAATAAAAGTTGGGATGTTTACATCGCCCAGTCCGCGGAGTACACCAAGGCCAACCACTTGTGTACCATCAAATAACTGGAAGAAACCTGCAATAATCAGCAACTGAGCTGCAATAGCCACCACCGATAAATCTTCGGTATAAATAAAGGGCATAAAATTGTGTGCCAGCACAAAAATGATGGCTGAGCAAGTCATAAATAGTAAAATTACGTGGTAACTGGCAATCGCCGATTTACGCAGGTCGTCAAAGTTTTTCTTGCCGAAATTGGTGCCTGTTTTAATGGTTGCTGCCGAAGCTACGCCGCTGGCCATCATGTAAGTCATAGCTGCTAAACTAATGGCAATCTGGTGTGCAGCCTGTTCTGTTGCCCCAATGGTACCAATCAGTACTGCTGCACCACTAAAAGCACTGATTTCAAAAGAATACTGCATGGCTACAGGAGCGCCAATTTTAATAATTTTTATGGCTCGAACCTTGTCTATAAACGTAATTCTGAAATGCGTGAGGTACTTTTTAAAATGCTTTGATCGCAATACGTAAATACACATTACCGTAGCCATTAAAAGCCTGTCTATTAAAGTGCTCCAGCCCACACCGCTTACGCCCATGGGCTTAATGCCGAACATGCCCTTAACGAAGATGATTCCCAAAGTAATGTTTAATGCATTCCCCCAGATGGATACAAACATGGCCTGTTTGGTAAAGCCGAGGCCTTCGGCAAACTGTTTAAAGGTTTGAAAAATTAGTAAGGGGATAATGGAGACAGAAAGCAGGCCCAGGTAAGGCTTCGCGTAACTTACCACTGCAGGTGTTTGATCAAGGTGATCGATAACGAGTAGCACCCCGAAATGTACCAGGCAATACAGCACAATGCCAATCAGCACATTAATAATTAAACTGTTTGACAGTAAGCGGCCGCATTCTTCGTAATTCTGCCTGCCGTTTTCCTGTGCAATTAATGGGGTTAAACCGTAAGAAATACCGAGGCCGATAACCAAAATTAAGATAAAAATACTGTTTACCAGCGATACGGCAGCCAGCTGTGTCGTATCGGTGAAATGACCTACGATAATACTATCAGCCATGTGCACCAGGGTATGACCAACCTGTGAACCCACAATAGGAAGGGCAAGATGGAGATTTTCTTTGTAGTAAGGTTTATATTTTTGGTAAATTGTAGCAAACATAGGTGGACAAAGGTCGGGTTTTTAAACCTCAAAAAACAGGGGTGTAGAAAAGTAACACGGCATCTTTGATCACGGTCGTCATGCTGAACTTGTTTCAGCATCTCTTGTTTTTTTATAGAGACCCTGAAACAAGTTCAGGGTGACGATCCCGGAAGAAGCGGAATGGATAAATCACGGGTTTTGTCTTTCTACCTTACCGCTGTAAAATACTCCTCCCGCTCGGTGGTGTGCGATTTGATTACATTCGTCAGAATTAAATTAACCAGTATCTTTTGGGCTTTCCGGTAAGAGCTGCGTAGTAATTTACTGAACTCCTTGAGTGTTATCCTTTCGTTTTCATCCAGGTATTGGAGCAGTTTTTTCTCATTATCCGAATACGAAATCAGTACACCTTTATCTTTGTAATCGTTTTTCAGTACTTCTACAATAATTTTACTGGCCAATACGCTTTTATCATCAATACGGATATAGGCCCACCATTTTCCCTGGTCATCAAGTGCATAGTGCGGCTTGGTATCGCTTTCGGGGATATCTACCACCAGTACCAGTTTATCGTCTACGTAAATTTCTTCAAAATCAGGCTCGATAGCGGGTTTACAAAATTGGTGTGCCGAAGTAAGGATCATGTATTTTTCTTCCTCTTCCGATTTTACACCTTTAATCGAACCATCGTCGGCCACGCCAACCAGTAATTTGCCACCTTTATTATTGGCAAAGGCTACCAGGCTTTTGGCAATTTTTCCGGTATTGTTAATGGTTTTTTTAAAATCGAGCATAACACCTTCGCCCTGCATAATTAAACTCTTGATACTCGGCATAAGCTAAAAATTAATAGGCAACACGAGGCGTTTCGCCCTGGTGCAGGTTTCTTACATATACTTCATTCATTACAGTAGCACACAGTTCGCCGTTTTTATTGGTAATTTCCATGGGGTAAGCTTTTACAAACTTTCCAGCGGTTTTTAAGGCATGCGTGGCTTCTGCAAGCATTTCGTCGGTTATGGTAATGGTAAAATATAAAGCCGAACGCCCCGGTTTTAAATATTGTATAGAGGCGCTTTTAAGCCATACACGCACTTTAAAGCCTTCACGCTGCATTAACTGATCAAATAATAAAGCATAAAAAGGATCGGTTGCGGCATAAATTGTGCCGCCGAAAATAGAGCCATTGTAGTTCTTATTCAGGAAACTTTTGCTCACTTTAACCGTACAGCTTCTAAAGTCATTTTCAAATTTCTGAACCCAAATGCGCTGAAAAAACAAGGGAGGGTAAAAGCGCATTACCCATTTAAGGGTGTTTTGAGAAATAATCATACTTACTAATATCAGAAAGTTTTAGCACCTTTTAAAGTTTTATGGTGGTTGATTTGGTAATATTTCCGTAAATTAGGTTATGCATGTATACGACACCATTACCGCCGCTTTAAGCGACTTAGACCACCGGGGCTATAACCTGGATTTTAATTTAACAGCTGTTGGATTGGAGTGCAAACCGATCAATCTGTTCCTGAGACCAGAGGAGTTTGAAATTGAGGAGGTTTACCGTTTTGAAGGTATGACCGATCCGGCTGATAGTTCGGTAGTGTATGCCATTTCATCGAATGCCGGAAATTTAAAAGGTGTTTTGGTAGATGGCTATGGCGTTTATGCCGAAAATGTTTCGCCAGAATTGTTGAATAAGCTTAAAATACATCACGGGTAATTTTGGTTTTAGCGATTGATAATCAATTGGCTAGCCTAAAACTATACATTTACCAGCGAAGAAAATTAAAACCAAATGATTATAAGGTTGTTAGAAGGATAGATAACAATAAAAACTATGAAAAAAACAATCTTAAGTCTTGCTTTTGCTGGTTCTTTGATAATAGCCACTTCAGCATGCAATTCGTCTAAAAATATGGCTGGTTCTTCAGACAGTACCAAGATGGATTCTACCAAAGTGATGGATACGACTCAGAAAATGACCGACACGACCAAAAAAATGCCTGATACCACAAAACAAATGCTTCATTAAGCAGGTTAAAAGCCACACCAAACCAGGTGTGGCTTTTATTTTAAAATCTATTTTAATTTATTTGTGTTAATGCGTACTTTCAGCGATTAAACCCAAATATTTAAATGGACCAGCAAGCCCAAACCAACAAACGTAATGTAACCTTCTTAGTCATTGTAGCCGCCCTGGGCTATTTCGTTGATATTTATGACCTCGTATTGTTTTCGGTAGTACGGATTAAAAGTTTTACCGAAATTGGTATTTCAGCCGAGCACATGCGTACGGAAGGAGAGTATGTAATCAATATGCAGATGTTTGGGTTATTGCTGGGTGGTTTGCTATGGGGCATTATTGGCGACAAATTTGGTCGCATTAAGGTACTTTTCGGCTCTATTTTAATGTATTCACTCGCGAACATTGCAAATGGTTTCGCTAACGATGTGCACACTTATGCCATTATCAGGTTTATAGCTGGAATTGGTTTGGCAGGCGAACTAGGTGCAGGAATCACCCTTGTTACCGAAACCATGGACAAAGAAAAACGTGGTTACGGAACAATGGTAGTAGCAGGTATTGGTTTATTGGGAGCGGCAGCAGCGGCTACCATTGGCAAACATTTTACCTGGCAAACTTCCTATTTTGTAGGGGGCGGAATGGGATTATTGCTGTTGCTTTTACGTGTAGGTACTTTCGAATCGGGGATGTTTAAAAATGCCGAACAGGATAAAGCGGTCTCAAAAGGTAACTTTTTCATGCTTTTTTCTGATCGCAAACGCTTTTTAAAATACCTGGCTTGTATTTGCCTTGGATTACCGCTTTGGTTTATTGTCGGCATTCTGGTTACGCAATCGCCTGAAATAGGTAAAGCTTTAGGCGCAAAAGAATTGTTAAACCCGGGTACGGGGATTATGTATACTTATTTCGGTATCGCCATTGGCGATGTGGTATGCGGCGTTTTAGCACAAGTTTTAAGGTCGCGTAAGAAAACCGTGCTTATTTTTCAGGGTTTATCGGTAATTACGGTAATTATTTACCTGACCAGCACAGGCTTAACCGAAAGCAATTTTATTCTTATTTGTTTGTTTATGGGATTTGCTGTAGGCTATTGGGCCACCTTTGTAACTATCGCGGCCGAGCAGTTTGGTACCAATATCCGTTCAACTGTTACTACAACTGCGCCTAACTTTGTACGCGGCGCTTTAATTCCGATAACCTTTGTATTCGAGTTGTTTGTGCACCGCTACGATATTGTTTCTGCAGCCTTTATTGTAATGGGTATATTAACTATTATTGCTATGCTTTCTGTAGCTTCTTTAAAAGAAAGTTTTAATAAAGACCTGAACTATCTGGAGCAATAATTACCACAATAAATTCGGCTGGGTTTCATCAGTCAATGTCAATAAAATGTACTATCTAAACATAAATCAGCAGAGCTATTTGAATAGCCTTAAATTTGTATGGAAATAGAAAGAGCCATCATGTTGAAAGAAGAAGTAGCAGCGCGTTATAAGCAAATCCAGGATGAGATTTGCCGTGGATTGGAAATTGCCGATGGCAAGGGAAAGTTTGAAGAGGAGCTTTGGGAGCGAAATGGTGGGGGAGGCGGACGTACCCGGATTATGCAAAATGGAGCAATAATTGAAAAAGGTGGCGTAAATTTTTCGGCTGTACACGGTAAATTACCTGAGGCGGTTAAAAAAGCTTTCAACGTAACAGAAGATGACTTTTTTGCAACAGGCGTTTCTATTGTAATCCATCCAAATCATCCGCTGGTACCGATTATTCACATGAATATCCGCTATTTTGAATTAAACGAAACTACACGTTGGTTTGGTGGCGGAATTGATTTAACACCGCACTACGTTTTTGAAAATGATGCCCGTTTTTTTCACCACAAACTAAAAAAAGCATGTGATGAATTTAATCCGGATTTTTATCCAAAGTTTAAAACGCATGCCGACGATTATTTCTACATTAAACACCGCGAAGAAACCCGTGGCATTGGTGGTATTTTTTACGATCGTTTAAAACCTGAAAATACCAATTTAAGCTGGGAACAGATTTTGGATTTCTCGATTAATGTTGGCGAAACTTTCTTACCGATTTATACCGAACTGATTGACCGCAATCGCGATAAAGAATTTACTGAACAACATAAAGAATGGCAATACCAGCGCCGGAGCCGTTATGTAGAATTTAACCTCGTTTATGATTCAGGAACAAAATTTGGCCTGGAAACTAATGGCCGTATTGAATCTATTTTAATGAGCTTACCACCGCAGGCCAACTGGGGTTACAACGTACAACCGGCTGTTGGTACTGAAGAATACGAAACTTTGCAATTGCTGAAAAAAGGAATCAACTGGGTGTAGTATAATAGATAAGCGATATAATCGCTTCTTTCGGTCATCCGCGTTACAAACGCGGACGATTTCTATCATTAAAACAGGGTCAAATCTGGTAAAACTTCATGAAAACCAGCTTTAAGTTTACCTGTTCTAAAATCGTTTACAATGTTATGCGCCTGGCGTGTGGGCTCCGGAATGCGGTAGTTACCAATGCAATTTTTTATCACTTCAAGGCTTTGTTGCTGCGTAGTTAAATGTCCTGCCGATACATAAACTGGTGCACAATTATTTTTGGTACGCAGTGCAAAACCGAGTGTTTCGCCATGGCTTTTAATTTCCGTGGTGCTGAATTTAAGTGGTGCCGGCAAATGATTGTCTCCATACAAAAGGCTTTTGGCACAACCAATAGTTGCTTGATTAGCCAAAATACCAAAATGTGAAGCTACACCCATACGTCTTGGGTGCAGGATTCCATTGCCATCCAGCACCACCACATTCGGTTTGTTTTCAATCAGCTCCCAAACTTTCAACAAGGCCGGCACTTCTTTAAAACCTAAAAAACCGGGCTTGTACGGAAAATTAGTTTCGTAACTAGCTAATGCGAAGGATTTTAAAACCATTGTCGGATATGTGAGCATTACAATGGTAGCGTACATGGTTGTACTGTATTTATTAAATGAAATATCGGCACCGGCAATGGTTTCAATCTGATCAATCTGCTCAAACCTGAGTTGTTTGGCCAGTTCAATCTGGTAGGCAGTGGCATCCTGAAAACTATAATGATCGTACATGCTAAAAATACAAGCGGTAATTACAATTGTTTTTATTTATACGCCAAATTGCCTTAGGTGATGATCGAAATGCTTGTAGGCAAAAGTACCAATTTGCGTTTTAGACATTTTACCGAAAAAATCGTGTACAAAACCAGGGTTTGAAAAGTATTCGTAGTCAGCTATCAGTTGTATCCACTTTATTTTCTGAGCTTCTACATCACCTTCAATTTCTTTAATGGTAAAAGCTTTCCCGGCAGGCATATTTTTTCCAATTGGTTTATCATTTTTGGTATTACTTTTTAAAGCCCATTTACCAAAAATCTTTCCGATAAAATCTTGCTTATAAGCATAATCCGCATAATCTTCTTTTCCTAAAACCCAGTTATTCCAACGATTACAATGTTTGGTCATCTGGTAAACATTCATTTTTCCCCATTCAGCCTTACTTTCTGGCGATAATTTACCGATTCGGTTAGTAAGCTCATTTCTTACCGTTTGATCAAATATTGTTTTCATTGCCGAAGTTATTTAAGGGTTGTAGCGAAAAGTAATTACCAGAATCGTCTTTAAACAAGGCTTCAGTACCATAAAACTCTTTGGTTGGCGGTTTTATAAATTCGACGCCTTTGGCAACAAGCTCTTCGTAAGTGGCAAAAATGTCATTGCAAGTAAGCACTCCACAGCCGAAAATCCCTTGTTTAATCAGCGAAATCAAGGTTTCAGCGGTTTCTTTTGGGAACATTTTACTCACTTTCACCGGAAACAGCACAAGTTGCAAATCAGGCTGATCAGGAGGGGAGACGGTAAGCCATCTGGTATCGGGGCCCATTGGAATATCATCAACAAGATTGAAACCTAATTTATTAACGTAAAAATCGTAGGCGCTATCCTGGTCAATTACATGGATATTGGTAACGGTCATTTTGGTAATCATTGTCTTTCGTTTTAAGTTTAATGTTAGATAAAGATAACCGTCATTTTAAAGGTCGGTTTCTTCAAAATTGCTATTTTCAGACCACCCATGCTGGTAAGCGTAACAACCTGGTATAAAAGCTAATGGTGTTTTAGCAGCTAAAGCTTTGTTTTGTTTGTGTATCGCTGCATATGTTGATGCCGACTGGCCAACCATGCGCTTAAATAAACCGCTAAACGAACTTAAACTATCAAAACCCACTAAAAAACAAACTTCCGATACAGATTCACCGTCTTTGAGCAATTTCTTGGCATTCTCAATGCGGACGGCTTTTAAATACTGATGCGGCGTTTTTCCGTAAACATTTTTAAAGAGCCTGATGAAATGAAATTTAGAAAAAAAAGCTTCGTCAGAAATATTATCCAAATCGATATGCTTTGCGTAATTGCTGTCGATAAATAATTTTGACTGTACAATTCGACGATACAAATAAATTTTTGGATAAGTAAATTCCTGTTTGCTGCTCATAAAATTTGGTTTTGGTCGAATGCTGTATAGCTAATGTAGTGTAATCTGATAAATTAAACAATGAAACCAGCAAACAGCCTGTAAAGCCATAATAATGTTTTAGTCTTATAATTAATATTATGTTAAGTTGTATTTTATTAATACTAACCTACCCGCTGTAATCGGCTCAAAAATCAGTTAGAAAAACGTATAATGAATCAGATCAATATCGCAGCTTATAATTCCTGAAGCTTGCGGCTAAGCTCCTGAACTTTGTCTGTAGCTTTTTTACGGGTGTAAATATCGAGCAACAGCTGAACAGTTTTTTTATCGTTCGGATTAATTTCGTTGGCCCGTTGTAAAGCAAACTGTGCGCGGTTAATTAAACCATTGTATTTGCTGGCTTTATCGGCATCGTTCTTTTTAAGCGTTTCGTTTGCAGTATTGATATATGCGAGGCTTAGCTGGTACAAAGCATCGAAATAATTCTGATCAGTGGCCAAAGCTTTATCATAAGCTAAAATTGCTGTAGAGTTATTTCCGCCAACTTGCTGCAGGTAACCGTAAAGAAAATAAAGCAATTTACTACCCTTTTCAACCTGCAGGTTTTTCTCAATCAGTCCTGTGGCTTTGCTGTAATTTTCGGTATCGAGTAAAAGATTAATGTAATCGTTAGTTAAAAAACGGTTAAAGGGATTTAATACCAATCCTTCTTCCAATGTTTTAATGGCGGTTTCGTAATCAGATTTTACCACATACATTTGTGCCATTTTTTGAAAAACTGAAGGATTTTTAATGCCGTTTTCTTTAGCGCGCTTAAAATAATTTAAAGATTCATCGTACGATTGAATGTTTAAGGCGCAGATGGCGGTATTTAATGCCAATGTGGTATCGGCAGGAAATTTATTGCTCACCTCCTTTAAATCGGCAAAAGCTTCTTTAAATTCGTTGTTAAAAAAAGCTTCGTTGGCTTTATCTTGTTTTTTGATGAGAATATTGTGGTCAGATGCTTTAATCAGACCTGAATTATCATTGTAACGATCAAGCGATTTTGCTTTGGCCACCGCCTCTATGGCTGTATCGTAATATTTATTCGAATTACCCTGATCTGTATCAATTATTGCTGCGTAAGATGTTAAGTACGATTTAATCGACCAGGTTTCTGTCCAGTTTTTGGTTTTATTATCTTTCTCAGCCGATTCGATTGATTTTAAGCCATCGGTAATGATTGCCAGTTGTTTCTTTTGGTCTTCTTTATTGGCAATTGAAGCTTGTAATTTACCAACCGAATTTCTTGCAATCAGGATTTGGCTTTTTTGAGCTGCAGCGTTAAAAGAGACTAAAGTTAAAGCGATCAATGATAATTTAAAGCAATTCTGCATAGGATAAAGAAATGAGTAAAACTATTATAAACCATAAAAATAGTCATAAAAAAAAGAGCCCCGAAATTTCGGGGCTCTTTTTTTAAAACGTGGGCTAAATTATTGTTTAGGCAAAGCGTCTAAACGTTTTTTAATTTCGTCGTAGTTTTTAGTATCATTTCTGAAAGCATAAATGGTTTTTAAGGTCTCCAATGCACCTGCATTTTTGCTGTCAATTTCTAATGCTTTTTTGTAAAAAGGAAGCGATTTATCTAACAAAGCGTTCATTTTAGCGGTTACTTCATTAAATTCTTTTACTTTTTTCTGGTCAATTTTATTTCTTTCGCCTTGTAATTTTAAAGCCTGGCTGAAATAGATGTTACCCAATAAAACCTGATAGTTTGCATTGTTTGGTTCTTTGGTTGCTAAAGCCACTAACATTTGCTCAGATTTTGCAGCATCACCCCTATCAATATAAATCTGGGTTTCAGTTTTAATCCAGTCTGTATTGTCAGGGAATTTTGCAGTTGCTTCTTTAATTAATGCCAAAGCAGCAGTAGTATCTTTCTGTTTCGCTAAAACAGTGGTAATAATTTCATTATACAAATCTTTAGATTGTGGCGAATTTAAAGCGATTACCTTTTTAAATTGAGTAATCATACCAGGATAGTCTTCAATCGTTCTGGCTGCAATACCTGCATTTAGGTACATTGAAGTATCCTGAGGATTAATTTCTGTGGCCTGAACGAATTTCTGATAAGCTGTTTTGAAATCTTTTTTGTTGTAAGCAATAACGCCACCATTTCTAACCGCATTAATTACATTGGTTTCAGCCAGATTGATATTATCTTTCTCTGCTCCTTTGGTATCAAGTTTTTTGGCTTCAACAATGGCTTCACGGGCAATTTTTAAGTTTGCATCAGCATTTGCTGTGCTTACAGAGTCTAAAATTGCTGCAGAAGATGCGAAAAGTGCACGGTATGACCATGCTTCGGGCATTACTTTAGATTTTTCGTCAGCAATGGCTTTGTCGGTGTGAGCCAGGCCTTTTGCTAAAGCTTCTAATTTTTTGGCTAGTGGAGTTGAAGCATTAGACGAGGTAAGCTGGAATAAGCCCCAATCGTTTCTTGCTGCTGAAACTTCGCTTTTCTGAGCAAAAGCAGCGCTTACTGCACCTGCCAGAAATATACTTAGAAATACTCTTTTCATAATTTTTATTCTAATCTTAATTTTAGTTAATTTTCTTCTTCCGTTTCGTTATCTGAATCATCTTCGTCAGCGTCTTCAGCTTCTGGTGTAGTATCGGCTTCTAATTCTTCACCGTCAACTACAACGCTTTCTAAATCTACTGTTTCTTCTTCATCTTCCTCGTGGTCGATTTTGGTTACCGATGCAATTTCGTCATCACCTTTCAGCGAGATTAAGCGTACGCCCTGAGTTGCACGTCCCATCACCCTTAAAGCAGAAACCGGAATCCGGATTACAATGCCCGAACGGTTAATAATCATCAAATCTTCGCTATCTGTAACGTCTTTAATGGAAACTAATTGTCCGGTTTTTTCGGTAACGTTAATGGTTTTTACCCCTTTACCGCCACGGTTGGTTACGCGGTAATCTTCAATATCGGTACGTTTTCCATAACCTTTTTCTGATACTACTAACACCGTAACTTCAGGATTGTTTACAGCAATCATGCCAACTACTTCATCTTGGTCGTGCGCCAGCCTTACGCCACGCACACCGGTAGCAGTTCTACCCATCGGACGAACGGTTGATTCATTGAAACGGATGGCCCTGCCTGAGCGTAAAGCCATTACAATTTCGCTTTCGCCGTTGGTTAAACAAGCTTCCAGTAAAATATCACCTTCGTTAATGTTGATGGCGTTGATACCATTTACACGTGGACGTGAATAAGCCTCAAGAGAAGTTTTCTTAATGGTACCTTTTTTGGTACACATAATGATAAAGTTGTTCTCCAAATACTCCTGGTCTTTCAGGTTTTTAACCTTAATGTAAGCTTTAATTTTCTCTTCTTTCGGAATGTTGATGATATTCTGGATCGCCCTTCCTTTGCTGGTACGCGAACCTTCCGGGATTTCGTAAACCCTTAACCAGAAACATCTTCCGGCTTCGGTAAAGAACAACATGTAGTTGTGGTTTGTAGCCACTAACATGTGCTCAATAAAGTCTTCGTTACGTGAAGTACTGCCTTTAGAGCCTTTTCCGCCCCTGCCCTGTGCTTTAAACTCGGTTGCAGGTGTACGTTTAACATAGCCTTCGTGCGAGATGGTAATTACTACCTCTTCATCATCGATGAAATCTTCCATGCTCATGTCTTCTGCAGAGTGAACAATGGTTGTTTTACGCTCATCACCAAATTTCTGTTTTACTTCTTCCAGCTCATCTTTAATGATTTTCATCCTTAAGCCTTCGTCAGCCAAAACAGATTTTAAATATTCGATGGTTTTCATCAGTTCAGCATATTCTTCTTTAATCTTATCACGCTCTAGTCCTGTTAAACGACGTAATGTCATATCGAGGATTGCACGTGCCTGAAGATCGCTCAAACCGAATTTTTCCATCAAGCCAAGGCGGGCATCCTCAGGAGTTTCTGAGGCACGGATTAATTTAATTACTTCATCTAAATGATCTAAAGCAATTAAATAACCTTCTAAAATGTGTGCACGTTTTTCGGCTTCGGCCAATTCGTATTTGGTACGGCGAACAATCACATCATGGCGGTGATCTACGAAATGCACAATTAAATCTTTAAGATTTAGCATTTGCGGACGACCTTTTACCAATGCAATATTATTTACACTGAAAGATGTTTGTAAGGCTGTATACTTATATAAGTTATTTAAAACGATAGAGGCATTGGCATCGCGTTTAATTTCGTACACGATACGGATACCATCTTTGTTCGATTCGTCTTTGATATTCGAAATACCTTCCAGTTTTTTCTCGCCAACCAATTCAGCAGTACGCTCAATCATCTGGGCTTTATTTACCTGATATGGAATTTCAGTTACGATAATAACCTCGCGGTCTTTAATGCTTTCAATTTCAGCTTTAGCACGCATTACAATACGGCCACGACCAGTTTCAAAAGCTTCTTTAACACCAGTGTAACCATAAATGATACCACCTGTAGGGAAATCCGGAGCTTTTACAAACTTCATTAGTTCCTCTACGGTAATTTCGCGGTTATCGATATAGTTAATTACACCATCAATAGCCTCTGTTAAGTTATGTGGCGCCATGTTGGTAGCCATACCTACCGCAATACCGCTCGATCCGTTAACCAAAAGGTTCGGGATTTTTGAAGGTAAAACAGTTGGCTCCTGCTCAGTATCATCGAAGTTTAGCTGAAAATCAACAGTATCTTTGTTGATGTCGGCAACCATTTCCTCAGCCAGTTTACTAAACCTGGCCTCGGTATAACGCATTGCAGCCGGCGAGTCGCCATCAATGTGGCCAAAGTTTCCTTGTCCATCTACCATTGGGTAGCGCAAGCTCCAGTCCTGGGCCATACGTACCATGGTAAAATATACAGATGCATCGCCATGCGGGTGGTATTTACCCAAAACCTCACCCACAATACGGGCAGATTTTTTATAAGGCTTGCCGCTGGTTACACCTAAGCCCAGCATACCGTATAAAACACGGCGGTGTACTGGTTTTAATCCATCGCGTACATCAGGCAAAGCCCTCGATACGATTACCGACATTGAATAATCAATGTAGGCCGATTTCATCTGCTCTTCTATATTAATTGGAATGATTTTGTCGTTCTGCTGATTCTCTAAATCTTCTGCCATAAATTATTATTCTCGTTATTTAAAACGATGTTTAAAAAAAGGTATTGTTATAACCTTGCGAATTTAACAAAATTATGCCGAAATAAGGCATTGTGGAAAAGTTTTGACTATTGTTATAGGTTTTGAGTCTCGCTGCTGTTTTTAATTCGCTGTAGGCTAGTTTAAGCGTTTTTAAATAAACCTATCAGGTTTTAAAAACCTGATAGGTTTTATGCGGTTTGTAGAGAACTTAAATTGAGTTTATGCCTTAATTCTGATACTTTTGCGCATCAACCTTATAGATATACTATGGCAAACGAAAAGAAATCGGCAATGAGTTTTATTATGGTTACCCTCCTGATTGATTTTACAGGATTTGGGATCATTATTCCGGTTTTACCTAAACTGATACAGGATTTTACAGGCGGTGGTTTTGGTTTGGCTGCCGAGTATGGTGGCTGGCTTACCCTGGCCTATGCATCGGTACAGTTTATATTTTCGCCCATCATTGGTGCCATGAGCGATCGTTATGGCCGCCGGCCAGTGTTGTTAAGTTCGCTTTTTGGTTTAGGGATAGATTATATTTTTCTGGCCTTCGCTCCTTCTATAGTATGGTTGTTTGTAGGCAGGATTATTGCCGGAATTACGGGGGCTAGTTTTACTACGGCCCAGGCCTATATTGCCGATATTTCAGCACCTGAGAAGCGGGCACAGAACTTCGGTTTGGTTGGTGCAGCTTTTGGGGTAGGTTTTATTTTAGGCCCTGTTTTGGGTGGTGCTTTCAGTCATTTTGGTACGCGCGTTCCTTTTATGGTTGCCGCAGGTTTGTCTTTAATTAACTGGTTGTATGGTTATTTCATTTTACCTGAATCGTTACCTGCTGAAAAACGCCGGGCTTTTGATTGGAAAAGAGCCAATCCCATTGGTTCGTTACGCAGTATTGGTAAATATCCGGCTTTAATGGGTTTAATGGTTACTTTATTCTTGTTGTATTTCTCAAGTCACTCGGTACAAAGCAACTGGACCTTTTATACCATGGAGAAATTTAACTGGGATGCATCCTGGGTGGGTTATTCGCTGGGTTTTGTGGGTTTGGTAATTGGTGTGGTGCAAGGTGGCTTAATCAGGATTATTCTGCCGAAGATTGGCGAAAAGAAAGCCGTATATTTTGGTTTAATGCTATATGTAATTGGTTTTGTGGCCTTCGCTTTTGCAACAAAGGGCTGGATGATGTTTGCTTTTATGCTGCCATATGGTTTGGCCGGAATTGGTGGACCAGCCATGCAGGGTTTAATCTCAAATCAAATCCCCGCGAATGCGCAGGGCGAAATGCAGGGTGTTTTAACCGGTTTGCAAAGTTTGGCCGCCATATTTGCACCATGGGTAATGACTCATATTTTTGCTTATTTTATTGAAGGAAAAGCACCAGTTTATTTTCCGGGGGCACCTTTTATATTGAGTGCGGTTTTAACTTTAATTGGCTTGTTAATTGCCCTCAGATCATTGAAGAAATACCACTAATAGAATTTTATTTGTTTCCTGCGGATTAAATATATTTTATCTGCGTGCTCTGCGATATCAGCGGGAGGTGAATTAGATTTGCACTTTATAGTTTGCCCGCAGATTTAAGGAGATTAAGCAGATTAAAATAACATTTCATCTGCGCGCTCTGCGCTATCAGCGGGAAGTAAATTAGATTTACATTTAGTAGTTTTCGCGTAGATTTAAGAAGATTAACGCAGATTAAAAAACATTTATCCGCGTGCTTTGCGCTATCAGCGGGAGGTAAATTAGATTTACATTTACTAGTTTTCCCGCAGATTTAAGAAGATTAACGCAGATTTAACCTATTTATCTCTTACAACAACTCGTTTGCCAGGTTGGCCAGTTCACTTCTTTCGCCTTTATGCAGTGTAATGTGTGCATATAGCGGATGGTTTTTAGCATTTTCAATAAGGTACGATAAACCATTACTTTCCGAATCCAGATAAGGCGTATCAATCTGGTAAATATCGCCAGTGAAGATAATTTTGGTATGCTCTCCCGCCCTCGAAATGATGGTTTTTACCTCGTGTGGGGTTAAATTCTGTGCTTCGTCTATGATGAAGAAAATTTTGGTTAAAGTTCTGCCACGGATAAACGCCAAAGGTGCGATGGCTATCTTTTCGGTTGTAATCAGCTCATCAATCTTTTCAGTCATTTTATCATCACCAATAAATTGCTCTTTAATAAACCGCAGGTTATCCCATATCGGTGCCATAAAAGGATCTGTTTTGGATTTGGCATCGCCCGGTAAAAAACCAATATCCTTATTACTTAACGATACGGTAGGTCGGGTAACATAAATCTGCCTGAAGTTTTTCCGTTGCTCCAAAGCGCTTGCCAGCGCCAATAAAGTTTTACCTGTACCCGCGTTGCCCTGTATGCTCACTAGTTTAATATTCGGATCGAGCAGTGCATGTATGGCAAAAGCCTGTTCTATATTTTTAGGTTTTATTTTAAAAACCGGATTAGTAGAAACAGCCGAAATGGTTTTTAAACTTTCATTGTAAAAAACACTGGCACTCTTTCGTTTATTTTTTAAAACGTAAAAATGGTTGGCATTTTTTTGCGGTAGTCCGATATCGTTAGCTGCTAAAAAGGGTTCTTGTTTTAGGGCTTCAATAATTTCGGTCGAAAAATCATGCAGTTCGGTTTTACCGGCGTATAGTTCATCTACATTTTTAATTTTTCCGGTTTCGTAGTCCTCGGCATTTAACGAGAGCGCTTTGGCTTTTAACCTCAAGCAGATGTCTTTTGATACCAGCACCACACGTTTATCGGGGTATTCGGCTTTTAGACTTAAGGCTGCATTTAAAATCTTATGGTCGGTTTTCCCTTTGCCGTACACTTCTTCTGCATTTACAGCCAGCGGATTTTCGTTCAGGATTACCTTAAATTTACCCGAATTGGCCTTTTTCAGTGGTGTCCAGTCGCTGATCAGTTTTTGTTTTGCTGTTTCATCAATCAGGCGGATAAAGCTTCTGGCTTCAAAGTTACGGGTATCATTCCCGCTTTTAAAATTGTCGAGTTCTTCGAGCACCTGAATGGGAATAGCTACATCGTGTTCATGGAAATTGTTGATTGCATCATGATCATACAGGATTACTGAGGTATCCAAAACGAAAATCTTCTTTGTTAAACCGGGATCTGCTTTACCTTTTTTGGCCATAAGGTAAATTTAAGGTTTATTGGGCTTAATCTCAAGTTTTTCCGCAGTTTCTCTCCACCGTTTCTAGCCGGCTGGAGATGAATAAAAGATAAAAAACCGATAAAATTTTTTATTTCAAATAAATAAACGTTAATTAGACGATTATTTATTGTTATGAGCACAGCAAACTATGTAATAGGTGTAGATTACGGGACGGATTCTGTTCGTTCGGTTTTAGTCGATACCGCAAATGGAAAAGAAATTTCGGCCTCTGTTTTTCTTTACCCGAGATGGCAGAAAGGTTTATATTGTAAACCGGCCATTAATCAATTCAGACAACACCCACTCGATTATATTGAAGGTTTAGAACACACCATTAAAGCTTGTATTGAAAAAGCCGGCGGTGCAGCCATTGCGCCTTTGGTAAAAGGAATTTCTGTTGATACGACGGGTTCGAGTCCGGTGGCAGTTGATGCAACAGGCACTCCCCTAGCCTTAACACCCGGTTTTGAGGAAAACCCCAATGCCATGTTTGTGCTTTGGAAAGATCATACGGCAGTAAAAGAAGCCGCAGAAATTAACGAGCATGCTACCCAATTTAAAACCAACTATTTAAAGTATGTGGGTGGAATTTATTCGTCTGAATGGTTTTGGGCTAAGCTGTTGCGAACTTTAAGGGTAGATCAGTCTATTCGCAGTAATGCTCAATCGTGGGTAGAACATTGCGACTGGGTTCCGTTTTTACTGTGTGGTGGTAAAGATGTAGCTAAGATGAAAAGAAGCCGCTGTGCCGCCGGACACAAAGCTTTATGGGCAGAAGAGTTTAACGGATTACCTCCTGAAGATTTCTTTAGCAGTCTGGATCCGCTTTTGGCAGGCTTTAGGGATAAATTATTTACCGATACCGATACTTCCGATGTAGCTGCCGGAACATTGTGCGCAGAATGGGCAGGTAAACTGGGCTTAAGCACCGATGTGGTAATTGGTGTAGGTGCCTTTGATGCACACATGGGCGCAGTTGGCGGTCAGATAGAACCTTATTATTTAAGTAAAGTAATGGGGACCAGCACCTGCGATATTCTGGTAGCGCCAAACGAGGATTTACATGGCAAACTGATTGGTGGTATTTGCGGACAGGTAAACGGTTCGGTAATTCCGGGCATGGCAGGTTTAGAAGCTGGTCAATCGGCTTTTGGCGATGTGTATGCCTGGTTTAAAAACTTAATCAGCTGGCCGCTCAATCATTTATTGACGGAATCGGCCCTGATAGATGAAGCCACTGCTCTGGCTTTAAAAGAAGAAGTTGAAGCTAAAATCATTGCCAATTTAAGTAAACAGGCAGAAGCATTAGATGATGAAGATTATGCAGAACTGGCTGTCGATTGGTTAAACGGGAGAAGAACACCCGATGCCAACCAGGAACTTAAAGGTGCCATTACCGGTTTAGGTTTGGGTACCGATGCGCCGAGATTTTTCCGTGCACTGGCAGCGGCAACCTGTTTTGGCGCCAAAGCCATTGTAGATCGTTTTAAAGAACAAGGCGTACCGGTAAAAGGAATTATTGGTATTGGAGGTGTGGCTAAAAAATCGGCTTACATTATGCAAATGATGGCCGATGTATTGGAAATGCCAATCCGCATTCACCGTTTCGAACATACCTGTGCTTTAGGTGCAGCCATGTTTGCCGCAGTAGCCGCAGGCATTTACCCAAATGTTGAGGCCGCTATGGAAGCCATGGGTACAGGTTTTGAAAAAGAATATAAACCTAATGTGAAAAAGCAAAAGCTTTACCGCAAGCATTACGAGCAATATTTAGGTTTAGGCCGCTACCTGGAAAAATACAATAAAAAAGAATTAAAACCTTATTATCATGAGCAGCTATAAGGATATAAAACAACAGGCTTACGAGGCCAATATGCAGTTGCCCAAACTGGGGCTGGTATTGTTTACCTTCGGTAATGTAAGCGCTGTCGATCGCGCTAAGGGTGTATTTGCCATTAAGCCAAGCGGTGTGCCTTACGAGGATTTAACACCGGAAAAAATGGTCATCGTAGATTTTGAGGGGGAAACGGTTGAAGGTAGCCTTCGCCCCTCATCAGATACCCAAACACATGCCGTTTTATATAAGCACTGGGAAGATATTGGTGGTGTAGTACATACCCACTCTACTTATGGTACGGCGTGGGCACAGGCGCAAAAAGCCATCCCGATTTTTGGTACTACCCATGCCGACCATTTAACGGTCGATATTCCTTGCGCGCCACCTATGGATGATGCCATGATTAAAGGCAATTACGAATATGAAACGGGTTTCCAGATTATGAATCATTTTGAAAGTCTGGGCTTAAGCTATAAAGAAGTGGAGATGATTTTAGTAGGTAACCACGCACCTTTTACCTGGGGCAAAACAGCAGAGAAAGCGGTTTACAATAGTGCGGTATTGGAAGCGGTAGCACAAATGGCTTTGTTTACGCAGCAGATTAATCCGCAGGCGCCCAGGTTAAAAGATTCGTTGATTGAGAAACATTATGAGCGTAAGCATGGTGCGGGTGCTTATTATGGACAAAAGTAACAGATAGCAGTTTTAAGTTGGCAGTTATGAATCCTTGAACTATCGGTTGGTGTCTCATCAACCGAAAAATAAAAAACCTCGCAGGTTTTAAAAACCTGCGAGGTTTAATAACTAAAATTAAAAACAACATAAACAGTAATGATTGATTTAAAAAAATTACAGGTTTGGTTTATTACGGGTACACAACATTTGTACGGCGAAGAAACCTTAAAACAAGTTGCAGCACATGCACAGCAGGTTGCCGATTCGTTGAACCAAAACTCAAACATCTCGGTTTCGGTAGTATACAAGCCGATTGTAAAAACAACTAAAGAGATTTTTGAAACTTTGCAGCAAGCCAATATTGATGAAAACTGTATCGGGGTAATTACCTGGATGCACACTTTCTCTCCTGCTAAAATGTGGATCAGAGGCCTGAATGTATTGCAAAAACCTTTATTGCACCTGCATACGCAGTTTAACCGCGATATTCCATGGAATACCATCGATATGGATTTTATGAACCTGAACCAGAGTGCACACGGCGACCGTGAATTTGGTTTTATGGTTTCGCGTATGCGTAAAGACCGTAAAGTAGTGGTTGGGCATTGGCAAGACGAAGAAGTAGCCAAACAAATTGATACCTGGTGCAGGGCTGCTGCCGGATGGAACGATTGGCAGGGTGCTAAATTTGTGCGTTTTGGCGATAACATGCGCTTTGTAGCAGTTACTGATGGTGACAAGGTTGAAGCTGAAATGAAATTCGGCTTTTCGGTAAATACTTATGGCATTGGTGATTTAGTAGCTGTAATTAATGCAATTGATGAGGATGCTATTCAGGCTTTATTGAAAGAATACGAAGCTACTTATGAAATGGCTGATGATTTGAAAGCCGGTGGTGCGAGACATCAATCGGTTTACGATGCAGCCAGAATTGAACTGGGTTTGCGTAAGTTTTTGGTTGATGGCGGCTTTAAAGGTTTCTCTGATACTTTTGAAGATTTACACGGGATGATTCAGTTGCCGGGTATTGCAGCACAACGCTTAATGGCGGATGGTTACGGCTTTGCCGGTGAAGGCGACTGGAAAACAGCAGCTTTGGTACGTGCCTGTAAGGTGATGGGTGCTGGCTTACCCGGTGGAAATGCTTTTATGGAAGATTATACCTATCATTTCGACCCTGCAAATGCATTGGTTTTAGGTTCGCACATGTTGGAGGTTGATGCCAGTTTAGCTTCAGGTAAAGCGAGTTTAGAGGTACACCCACTGGGCATTGGCGGTAAGGCTGATCCGGCACGTTTGGTATTTAATGTAGGTGGTGGCGATGCCCTTAATGCTTCGTTAATTGATATGGGTAACCGTTTCCGTTTGCTGGTAAATGAAGTTAAAGCCGTAGAAGCCGAAAATGACCTGCCTAACCTGCCTGTTGCACGCGTGCTTTGGAAACCACTTCCGGATATGAAAACAGGTTGTGCAGCATGGATTTACGCAGGTGGAGCACACCATACCGCTTACAGCCAGAATTTAACTACCGAGCATTTATCGGATTTTGCCAATATTGCCGGTTTGGAATACATTAACATTGGCGCCGATACCAAAATCAATCAGTTCAGAAATGAATTGCATTGGAATGAGGTGTTTTATAAAGGCTAAGCTAAACAAGCCCTCAATTATACTGAAAGCCGATAATGATCTAAATTATCGGCTTTTTTATGTGATCGTCATCCTGAACTTGTTTCAGGATCTTTCTGTAGAATATGATCGGGTAAAGATGCTGAAATAAATTCAGCATGACGTTTTGGGTTAAATTATGGCTAAAGTTTAATTTTCAATCCTTGCCATGGCCTTAATTACTCCGTTTTTGGGGTTGAGCCAGCTTTCAAAGTTGTCTTTAATTTCTTCAAAATTAACCTGATGGGTAATGTAGGTTGTCGGCTTTACCAAACCTGCTTTCATCGATTGGATAACATGCTCAAAATCGACAATGGTTGCATTTCTGCTGCTCATTAAAGTAGATTCGCGCTTATGGAATTCAGGGTGATTGAAAATTAAATCTCCTTTTTGCAAACCAATAAGTACAAATCTTGCACCATGGGCCATGTAGTGAATGGCGTTGTTAATGGCTTTTTGGTTTCCCGTTGCATCGATTACCACAGTGGGCATATCGCCATTGGTAATTTGGCTTAATTGCTCGGTTACATCTGGTGAAAGTGCATTAATGGTATGTGAAACCCCTAATTTTTCTTTACAAAAGTTCAGCCGGTCGTTATTGATATCGAGCGCAATTACCTGTCCGCCGGCTATGCGTGCAAACTCCATGGTGCCTAAACCAATTGGGCCGGCACCAATTACCAGTACAAATTCGCCGGGTTGTACTTCGGCTCTACGTACGCCGTGTGCACCAATAGCCAGTGGTTCTACGAGAGCAAGTTCATCATAACTTAAGCCTTCGCCATGTAGCAATGTGCGTGATGGAACAGATAGATATTCGCGCATGCCACCATCTACATGCACGCCACAAACCTGCATTTTTACGCAGCAATTGGGTTTATGCATGCGGCAGGCAATACATTCGCCACAATTAAAATAAGGGATAAAGGTAACAGCCTCTCCTATTTCAAAATCAGTTCTGCCATCAATGGCAACCAATTCGCCGGAAAGCTCGTGACCTAAAATGCGAGGATAATTAAAAAAAGGCTGTGTACCTTCAAAAGCATGTAAATCGGTGCCGCAAATGCCGATTCTTTTTATTTTAATAATGGCCTGGTCTTTTTGAAGTTCAGGTTTTTCAGTTTCTGAATATTCAAAAGTACCTGGAGTTGTACAGGTTAAGGTTTTCATTGGTGTTGGTTAATTGTATAAATTGGGTAATTGGTTAACTGTTGGCATAGGCATAAACTGCAAACTAATAACTGTCAACTGAAAACTGATTAAGCGTTCGCCAAAGCCCTGTCTAAATGCACATAGCCGCCATCTACATGGATAATTTGTCCGGTGGTGTGACTAGAACGGCCCGACATCAGAAATACCGTCATATTGGCGATTTCTTCGGCGGTGGTCATCCTGTTTTCTAAAGGAATTTTAGCTGTAATTTCGTTTAATTTTTCCTGCGCATCGGTCAGCGTTTCAATCCAGGTTTCGTAAGCTGGTGTCCAGCACTCTGCTACAACCACGGCATTAACCCTGATGCCATATTTGAGGAGTTCTACTGCCCATTCGCGTGTGAGTGCGTTTCTGCCACCATTGGCTGCAGCATAGGCAGATGTATTGCCCTGACCAGTTTCGGCTGTTTTGGAAGTGATATTTACAATCGCCCCCTTGCTTTTAATCAACTCCGGTAAGGCATGGTGCGCCATCAGGTAATAATGCACCACATTTTTATGGAGCGACGCCATAAATCCTTCATAATTGCCACTTTCGAGGCCTACGCCATCATTCACACCGGCATTGTTTACCAAGCCATCAATCCTGCCGAATTTCGCTACAATTTCAGCAACTACTTTTTCGCAATCTTCCGGTTTGGAAAGTTCGGCTACAAACTGATCGGCTTTTTTGCCTTGTGCGGTAATTTCGTCAACCACTTTCTGATTGTCTGCTGCTTTTCTGCCTACAATTACGGCAATGGCATCTTCTTTGGCGAATACTTCTGCAATACTACGGCCAATGCCTTTAGCAGCGCCGGTAATGATGATTACTTTTTCTTTTAACTGTAAATCCATGCTTCTAAAATTATTGATTAGTCGTCACCCTGAATTCATTTCAGGGTCTCATTGTAAAATAAGAGATCCTGAAACAAGTTCAGGATGACGGTACTATTGGTTAATCATATTTATGATATCTTTTTTTCTCGATTCGGGTAATACTATCAAATCTATTAATTTTCCGTCTTTTAAAGTTCCTTCAACGGTAGTTTGGTATGGTGCATAAAGTTTAAAATGTACGTTCCAGTCTGCAGGCCAGGCCGGGAAAAGATAAATCTTTTTTCCATCGGTTTGCATGAGCATTTCCTGTAAACCAATCATGCCTGAACCACCCCAGTTGTGATCGGGTGTCCAATCGAAGCCTGGGCCCCAAAAAGCAGGAAATCTTCTTCCTGAGTCTTTTAATTTTAGGGTGGTTAATCGGGCAGCTTCTTCAGTTAAACCTAATCTTGCTGCAAAGATGTTATCTTGCTTCCAACCTATGTGACTGCGAAATTTAAGCACATCGGTATCATATTTAAAGGTGTTGATTGCGGTATCCAATCCCGGTTTACCAATGCCATAAATCCCCCAGGGAAAAACGGGGTACAGTTGCGGACTTTCGGTGTTGTTGATCCGTTCCCAGGTTTTGGCTGGTGCAATAGTGGTATGCCCCTGAAAGGACCTGAAATTGATCTCTGGGATGGTTTTGAGCATGGCTGTCCATTCGCTTCGTTTATTTTCGGGTAATGAAGGACTTTCAATCAAGCTCTGTAATAATGTTTTTAATGCAGCGATGGTAGATGTAGCATTGTAAGCCATTTTATAGGTTTCGGCACCGGAGCCTGGATACAAAACCAAATGCCCCTCCCCATCAAGTGCTTTAGCTCCCCGTTGTTTAGCCAGGTAGGTATAATGCTCTTTAAAAAACGTTAGCGAGCTTTCAATTAAGGGAAGATATTTTTCGATATTGCGTTTGTCATAACGTTCTGTTTCAAGAATCATCATGCAGAACTCGAGAACGGTATCCCATTCGTATTCGAGCCAGGCATTGTATTCCATGCCCTGGTTAAAATCAGCCGGGCGTTTCCAACCGTATTCGGTAGGATTGGGCAAACCGAAGTTTTCTAATTGTTCAGTAAAACTTGCTCCCTTGTGCCCCCAGGCAGCCTGAGTCCTGATTTCTGCATTATGGACTAAACCGAGGTAAAAATCGAATTGTGGCGCCATCATATCGAAATCGCCGGTTTTAAGCATGGGCCAGTAAACTAAACGCTGGTTTTGTGCGGTATGGGTACCTCCTCCCCAGTTTCTGAAATCAGGAGTATATTTTAATGTGCTATCGGTAAGCTGCGGATCGAAAGTAAAAAGTCCGCCATTAAATTTAGTAGGATATTTGCCAAAAGCATTGCAGCCCAGCATGTAGCGAAAAAGCTGATAATTCCTGGCTGATTGATTAGCAGCCTCATCTTTTGCCTGGATGTAAATAAAACTTTTGTTCCAGTAATTGTTCCACCATTTGATGCTGGCCTGCTGATCGTTTTTAGCATTTTGAAGTGTGCGCTTCAATTCCTTTTCCCAAGTGGCAACAGCTGAAGTAATGCTGGTATTTAGGGCTATGGTGAGGTGCTCGCTTGTAGCAGGTGTTTTACTTTTCAATTTCCAGCCCTGAAGAGACGTGTTGAGATAAGTGTCGGCATCATTACCAGCAGCCACCATATTTTTCCCTATCATTATCCCGCCAAAAATCAAGTTTTTTAGAGGGTTGTAGAGGACTGTTTGATATTCGCTTAAACCTTGTTGCTTTACCGTCACATCAAAAACAGTTTGCGGCTGATTCTGATGATAAAATTGTACACCTCCATCTTTAAAAGCAATTTCGTCTTTCAGTGTTTTTACAATTCCTTGTGGGGCCCATTTGTATGAGTTCTGGTTGTTTTCTTTGCCTGTGGTAACCCGATCTTCAAAACGCCAGCTCTCATAATTGGCGGTAGTGCTAATTTTTGTATTCGATTGAATGTCTACATGAATGACAGGTTTAAAAACATCGACCCAAACCTTGATTCCACTTTTAATTTTTCCATTAGCTCCGGATATGCTGGCGTAACCATCTTTCAGGATGAGTTCTTGCTTAAAGGTTTGGCCAGCAAAGGGATTGGGACTAAACTGCAGCCTGATGCGACCAAGCTTAAGCAAGGTATTGTTTTCATCAAAAGTTCCGCTGCGGGCAATATACAGATACACCTCTCCTTTTTCTACCCAGAGGTTTAAACCGATATCGCCACCACCAACAGGCATAGATTCTGCTGAATTGTTACTTTGGTTAGTCCATACCACATTATCTTTTTCTTGCGAAAAGACTGTTGTCGAATTGAACCACAAAGACACGAAGAGCACAAAGGCAAGGGGTTTAATTTTTAAGCGCAAAATATTCGACCCCCTAAGACACCTAAGGACACCTGAGACGCGACTTAAAAATGCCGACCATATAAGGCAATTTAGCATATTTAAGTACTTTTTATATAAACCTGGTGTCTTGGTGGTTAACATCATTCTTATTTCTCCCAATTGTCTGTACGGAAAGAGGAAACCGGAAGTCCATCGTTTCCGAATAAATCGCCGGTTACAAAATCTTTAAAGGCATAACGTACGGCCACAGGCACTTTTACCTCCTCGGCCGAAACTACGATACTGCTGCCTTTTATTGTGGCTTTGGCCGGATAAAACTTATGGTCTGCACCTGCAATTTCGAATAAAGATAAAGCTTTACCAAAAGAAGTGAGGCCATTGGGTACATTTTGAAACTTAAGGGTTGCAGCGTTTTTTTCGATACTTAAGGATTCGTATGCCGGGCTAAGTGCACCAAAGCCCTTAATGCCATAGGTTTGAGCAAGTGCGATGTAAGCAAGCCTTTGTCCGCCTTGTTTTTTGTTGGCCGGATGGATGGAGTTTTCTTCACCGATATCCATTAACACCGCCATACCACTATTGGGTATTTTGCTTAACGACTTGCGCTGCGCATCGCGTAAATAAGCCGAATTGTAATTGGTCCCTGGCTTGGCTATAAGTGAATAATTGTAGGGCGCAATTTGTGCGTAGTAAAAGGGAAATTCGCCATTATCCCAGTGTTGCCGCCAGCTCGAAACCATGGCCGGAAACAAATCTTCGTAGCGTTGCGGTCGCTCATAATTGGATTCGCCCTGATACCAGATAGCGCCTTTAATGCCATAACCGATTACCGGATAAAGCATACCATTGTATAAGGTGGTTGGTGTTCTGCTTACTTCTTTAATGGAATCGCCTTTTGAAGGGATTTTAACTTCTGTAAAGGGTTTCAAATCTTCGGGCGACATCCAGGCTTCAATGCTCGAGCCTCCGTAACTATCGTTAATTAAGCCAATGGGTACATGCAGCATTTCGCTAAGTAACGATCCAAAATAATAAGCAGTAGCACTGAAATTAGAAACGGCTTCCGGTTCGGCATGTTTCCACAACGAAGGCTTGCTGTTCTCCTGCCTTTCGGTAATGGATGAACGCGGAACAGTATATAGCCTGATGTTTGGGTTTGAAGATTTTAAGATGACTTCATTCGAGCCGATAACAGGCTGGCTTTTAAAACCTTTCATGGGCATTTCCATATTCGACTGGCCACCGCAGAACCAAACCTCACCAATGAGAATATCTTTCAGTACGAGTTTTTCTCCATCATTGAGCTCAATTTCGTATGGTCCGCTGGCAGCTGGTGTAGCTACTTTTACTTTCCACTTTCCGGTTTCATCGGTAGTTGCAGCGTAGCTGGTTTTGTTCCAGGAAGTAAGCACTTTTACTTTGGTTGCCGGTTTAGCCCAGCCCCAAATGGCTACGTTGCTTTGCTGCTGGAGTACCATGTGATCGGTAAAAATGGAAGCTGGTTTTACAGTGGCCGATGCGATGCTCGAGCAAAGGATCAGGAAAAGTATCAGTTTTAATTTCATTGTTGTCAATTAACCATGTAAGACATTTAAGTTTTTTGCATTTATTTAACCACCTTAGAAACCTTAGGACACCTAAGCCAAAATGGCTTAAATGTCTGAGGTGGTGATAAATTAACGACTAACCGGTAGCCAAACCGACATTTCTGAATGGCCCCTGTTGCCCCAGGCAAAGTAAGGTATCAGTTTAAGTGTGGTTACGGTGTTTTTATCTTCAATAGGCTTATAAAGCACATTTTTCCAGTTATTGGGTGCCACAATTTTAGCGGTACCCACCAGGCTCATTATTTTGGCGCCATCAATATCCATGGCCTTTGCTTCAAATTGGGTAGAGGCAGGTACGAAGGCATTGAAAATACTCTTGCCCGGCAAGTCGGTAGATTCGAGGCAATACACCACCGGACCGCGTTTTACGGCTACCTGATTGCGGTTCTCCTCTACTAAAGGATTGGCTTCAATTAAAACGGCCTCCATTGGCAAGTTTAATTCGATGATATCGCCTTTTTTCCAAACGCGGTTTATTTCGGCATATGTGCCCGAAACTGGCTTTGCCTGTGCTACTTTTCCGTTGATGCTGATCTGCGCATCATGTGTCCAGGCGGGGATTCTTAAAAAAATTGAATAGGCTTTACTGGTACTTTCTTTTACTGTGATTTTGATGTTGCCATTCCAGGGATAGTCTGTTTCTTCGGTTAAGGCAACCTTACTACCATCAGTCAATGTAGTGCTTAAGATGTTACCTCCGTATAAATTGAACCACAGTCCTTTATCAGAAACGCTATAGGCATAATCACTAACTTCGGCAATGGTGCGCACCACATTCGGCGGACAACAGTTAGATAGTGCTATGTAAGGTACGCGATCTTTAGACCAACGCTGTTTAAAAGGTAAATCATCTGATTGTGCCAGCGGATTCGTATACAGGAAATTCTTCCCATCTAAGCTAATACCCGATAAAACACTGTTATGAAGCGCCAGTTCCATCACATCGGCATATTTGGCATCGCCGGTAATTTGTAACATGCGCCAGTTCCACAATACGTTACCAATATTGGCACAGGTTTCGTTGTGCGCGGTAAAATTGGGCAGCTGGTAATCGCGCCCGAAAGCCTGGTGTATTTTCTGCACCTCGGTCGGATTGTATGAGGTACCGTCAGGCGAAGTACCATCGTAAAGCGAACCACAACCACCAGTAATGTACATTTTATGCTGGTTTACATCATCCCACATCAGATTTAGTGTATTTAAAAGCGAATCTTTTCCGGTTTCTGCGTATAGATCGGCTACACCAGCATACAGATAATTGGCCCTCACGGCATGGCCCATGGCTTTGGTTTGCTGTAAAAATGGAATACGGTCCTGATTGTCGTCGGTTCCATCCTCTATTTTGCCTTTAATGGCAATTAAATGTTTGGCCAGCTCGAGGTACCGCGGATCTTTTGTGGTACGGTACATTTCTACCACACCCATGTAGTGCGAAGGGCAAATGGCATTTCTGGCTAAAGTAGGCGAAGCAGATTTATAGAATTTGTATAAATAATCTGTAGCTTTTTTGGCGATGTTGAGCAAAGTGGTTTTGCCTGTAGCACGGTAATGAATGCAACCGGCTGTCATTAAGTGACCAATGTTGTAAGATTCGAAACTCAGGCGGTCCTGAAACTGGTTATTGGCTCCGGTTTTGCGCTGTTCAATCATGGCTTTGGTATAGATATAACCATCTTCGCGCTGCGATTTGCCGATTACAGCAATGGCCTTATCCATCATTTCGTTCAATTTTGGATTTTTGGTTGAAGCATAAAGCACAGCAACAGCTTCTAAAGTTTTGTAATAATCGCCATCGTGAAAAGAAGGACCAGCATGCGAACCAGTATCGAGGCCAGCCGCAATTTCGAAGTTTTTAAAAGCATGGCTGATTTTGGGATCGTTGTAAATGGCCCACATGTTGGGAACCATGGTTTCGGTAGCTACTTTAAAGCGATCGGCCCAGAAACCATTTGTCCAGGTTACATCACTCAGGTTAATGCTATGCAGTTTGGCATAAGGGCTGTTTGAGGTGTTTACCAGCGATTTATCCTGTGCCTGAGCTACTGTGGCTAACAATAACACCAGGGCCAGCGTCTTTATTTTGAAAAATATCTTCATCTTATTTCTCCTCCAATTGAATAACTACCGGACCGAATAAACCTGCAGAGTTCAAAGGTTTGTCTGCTAAACGGAATGGCGCGGTTGTTTTGGTAATTCTTTTATCTTCAGGTAATTTACTATCGCCAATTAAACGGTTAGCCCAGGTGTTTACCACCTCGATGCTGATCTGGTTCTCTCCTTTTTTAATGGCCTTGCTGATGTCTAAACGGTAAGGCGGTGTCCATAAGGTGCCGCATAGGATGCCGTTGATTTTAACTTCGGCTATACTCGAGAAAGCGCCCAAATCAATCCAGACCTTTTTAGTATCGCCATTGTAAGTAAAGTTTTTGGTGTAAACTGCAGTTCCGGAATAATAGCGGATTGCAGTATCAGGGTTTTTGCTCCAATCGCTTAGCTGATTAAAGGCAACAGGTTTGGATGGACCGCCATAAGCCGGATCGAATTGTACTTGCCAGTCGGCTGAAATATCCAATGCTTTTTTATCTGCAGGCTTGTTTTTGGCAGCTTTCAATTCGTCCTCCGCACTTTGTGAATAAAAAGAAAATACTTCTGGTGTATCTAGTACCAAAAAAATAGATTGGTTAGGATTTAAGGTTAAATTGATGTCAGTACCATCAAATGCATTGTTAATCTTATGTGGATCAGACCATACATCACTTACGGCATCATAGCTTTGTATCGATTTTTTGCCATTTCTTAAGTTGAAAAGTAATGCTCTTTTTCTATTTTGCTGATTAGAGATAAAGTAAATTTCTTTATTCCCGTTAACCCTATGGCTGTAAGCAATACCAGGTGCGTAATCCTTGCTTAAATGATTGTTTGTGAATTCATTAACATTTAAATCTCTTTTCAAGCCTAAAACATCAAAGGTTTCGCCATAGAAAGGTGCCTTAAAAATCTGTCCCAATCCTACTTTTTTGGTGTAAACAGGATGATTATTGTTTTTATATGATTCGAAGTTTCCAACCCAAATTTCATCCACAATTTTATTAAACTCCATGATATTAACCTGTTTAATACCATATTGATAAAGTGGTTTATCTCCAACAATTACCTTCGCACCTGCCTTGATCAGCTCCAAAAGCTTTTTAACTGTTTCATAGCTCATGTACTGGTAATTGGGGTTCATTTTCATTTCGCCAGGGAATACCAGAATTTTATAACTGGTACCGCTTGCAAAAACAACCTCGCCGTTTTTAACGGTTGCGGTGCTCAATACATCCGGATTAAAACTATCGTAGGCATAACCGCGTAAAGGGTTTACCCAGTTTTCGGGATCGGCCATATTAGCCGAATGGGTGACACCGGCAGGGATTTGTCGCAAAGGTTCGTCAACATTGGCTAAACGTTTCTGTTCTGCCTCAACCACATCTTCACCAAAAACTCCGGGTAAGGTTGTTACCAGCCTATCGGGTAATACCGATCTTCGGGGCAATTCTTCGCCTGTGAAAACGGCAATATCGACCACAGGTTTGCCTTGCTGCAGCAGGTTTTGCGTACGTGTGGCATAATCAACCCAAGCTTTACCCAGTTTCCACCAGGTTTGGTCGCGCTGAAAGTAAAGGCCTACACCATCTAAAGTCATGCCCGGTTTTCTATCCATCCAGGGGTTGTGTGCAAAAACGTGGTAGCTCAGTTTGTTAATGCCCAGGGCATAATTGCGGTCTTGCAGGGTTTTCATATTGCCCGGACTTTCGTTCCAATCCATACGTACGGTGGTAAAAGCCTCTGCCTGAACTATGTTTTTGCCATAAATGTGTGCTCCAGAAATGGCATCGAGCATATCGTTTGGTTTATCGTGCGTAGGACTGTTTAACCAAAACTCGCCCATGGGTACATCTACCGTTTTGTAGTGTAATAACCCGTCGCTCATCATGGTAGGTGCTACACTCTCAGCAGTAAAGGTCACCCCTTTCTCCTTTGCCAGTTTGGCCAGGGTTTTATAAAACTGATCGACCACCAGTTCGGCGATGGTTTTTCTGATATCATACAGAAAATCTTCAGATACTTTTGCATTTTCTACCGGAAGCCCGGTCATAATGGGCAGATATGGTGTTAAATCGTAACCCCGGCGCTTTAAAAACTCAGTTTTAAACAATGGCGACCAATTTTGGCTACCACACTCCCAGCTATCTACATGGAAAACGCTCAATACCTTTTTGGCCATTTCTGGGCCAGCGTGTTTTAAAGCTGCTCCATACCAATTGTCGAATTGTAGTTTAACTGCTGCGGGATTAAATTTGTCGCATTCCAGCCCCATGCCACCACCAGCGGTAGCATTGGTATGCCCCGTTGAGGTATGCCCGATCCTTAAAATGGTCCATTTACCTTTAGGTGCTTTCCAGTTTAAAGTGCCATCAGGGTTTAGTTTATGGCTAAGGTTAATGATGTTTTTTAAGGGAATGCAAAGATTTTTGGCAATTTGGGCATCCGTGCTTCTTTTGCTGATCCGCCAAACCGAGCCATTTTTGCCCTCAAATTGATTAATCTGCGCTTCGGCCGATAATTCAAGGTTAACGAGTTTTAATGAAGGTTTCCATTTGGCTGCATCCAAATCTTCAGCACCGGGTTCAGAGCCTTTCTTATCGTAAATAAACCTGAAGAATTTAGCTGTTGTAGGTACGATGCTATGCGTAACATCTTCATCGGTATCCTGCCAGCCATGTCGTGGGGCTGCTAAGCGACCAATTGAGCGAAAGGTTTTTCCATCATTACTCACCTCGATAGCCAGTCGCTGGGCCTGGTAATTATTGCCACTAACCTTAATCGTTACGGTTCTGCAGGTGAAAGGTTTTTCAAATTCGTACTGGATATAACAAGGTTCGTTTGAGCCAAAGTTTTTCTTATTGCCGGGTTGCACCAGTCCGGTAGCGTCTGCTCCATTGCTGGCCGTAATTTTAGGGATGATGGTACGTGTAGAAATTCCTTCACCAACAGGTGATGGATAAGCGTAAACGGCTATATCGCGATAGTAATTTTCCTTATTTTCAGGTGTAGGTAATTGTATTTTATTCTTAGTATTACTGGTAGTTATCTTTGACCAAACTACTTTTTGCATGGAAAGTCCGGGCTTAATCCACGGACCGCCTGCCAGTGCAAAACCATCGCTTACGTGCATACCCAGTTTAAGATTTAAACGTTTGGCTTCACTCATGGCAAACTCAACCATTTGCCACCATTCGGGTGTTAGTTGTACACTTGGCGGCTGATAAAGTGGTGCTTTATCGGCCCCCTGGATGCTCATTAAATATGCACCGCCGATACCATTGGCTTTCATGGCTTCCAGATCGGCGGTTATGCCTGCTTTCGAAACACCTGCTTTAATCCAGTACCAGAATACCCAGGGCTTTGCGTTTTCGTTTTGCGCATAGGTTTCCTTTAAAGCACAAAAGCTGATCAGCAATATCAATAATAGTGTTTTACTAAACCTAGGTATCATTTTTAAATTTTTATTATCAGCTTTGTTTTTACATGATGTAATCTATCTATTAGCTGAACGTTTAGACTTTTCTCAATTGAGATTGCTTCGTCGTTCCTCCTCGCAATGACGTTAAATTCTATTTACGCGCCATTTTATATCCACTTAAACCGAAATAAAGTACTACTATAAAGCAAATTAACGGGATGCTGTAACCAATCTGAATGTTATCACCATACAGATCAATCAGAGTGCCCATACCGAAAGGGAGAATGGCGCCGCCCACAATTGACATAATTAACCATGAAGAGCCCGGTTTGGTATCATCACCAATACCATCGATACCCAGTGCAAAAATGGTTGGGAACATGATCGACATAAAAAATCCAAGTCCGCCTAAAGCATACACCACGTAAGAACCCTGTCCTAAAATAGCCACAAGGCATAACAAAACAGAGATAACGGCATAAATAGCCAGTAGTTTACTGGAAGATACAAACTGGAGAATAGCTGTGCCTGCAAAACGGCCTACCGTAAATAAGAAACCATAAATTACTAAATAAGATGCTGCGGTTTTCTCGTCGAAGCCACCACCTTGCTGGGCCATTCTGATGAAAAAACTGGTTACACAAACCTGCGCACCTACATAAAAAAACTGCGCAACCACTGCCCACCTCAGGTGTTTATGCCTTAGTGCACCAAAGAAATTACCTTTAGCCTCACCATCAATACTTTTGGTTTTAATTTCGGGCAGGTGGATGAAATAAAATATAACTGCAATGACCAGTAAAATGATACCTAAGGTGATATAAGGTGTTTTTACTGATGCTGCTTCTTCCAAAAAATAGCTGTTTCGGCTTTCAGCACTCATGGCTGCAAGTTGGTCTTTAGTATGTGATTTTCCGGAAAGGATGAATAAACCACCGATCATTGGCGCAACCATGGCTGCTAAACCATTAAATGATGCAGCAAGATTTAACCTGCTGGTGGCTTTTGCCGGATCGCCTAAAACTGCAGCATAAGGATTGGCCGAAGTTTCGAGCATGGTTAAACCACAACCAATGATAAAAAGTGCAACCAGAAAGGTAATGTAGGAAAGGTTATTGGCTGCCGGAACAAATAAAAAGGCACCAATTGCAAAAGCCAGCAGGCCCGAAATCATAGTAGCCTTATATCCCCATTTCTTTAAAATAATACCTGCAGGAATGGCCATTAAGAAATAGGCAAAGAAAACTGAGGTATCAATTAAGGTAGATTGCCGGTTATTTAAATTACAGGCTTTTTTTAGGTGTGGGATAAGGATCGAATCGAGGTTGTGCGCCATTCCCCAAAGGAAAAACAGACTCACTACGAGTATAAATGGCAATAGGTACTTTTTTCCCGATGAGGAATTGTTTTCAGTTACAATTTCGGTTGTGGTGTTGTGGTTCATTATATTTGGTTTATTGGTTCATTCGTTCAATAGTTCATTTGTCATTGGTGGCATTTGTTCATTGTGATATCACTGGCATGCGGATATAAGCATCCAGACTAATGAACGAATGATTACTGAACTAATGAACTTTTTTAACTACAAGTAAATGGTCGCAGACTAACACGACTTCTCCGTGCTGGTTAATGATTTCTACATGCTCGGTTACGGTGCCATATTCCGGTCTTTTACTTTCTCCTTTTTCAGAAATGGTGACTTCTGAGTGGATGGTATCGCCAATAAACACCGGTTTTACAAAACGAAGTTTATCGTAACCTTTACTCATGGCCTCGGGGTTAATTTCCGAAGCGGTAAGGCCAATACCAATACTAAAAATCATGGTACCATGTGCAATGCGCTGTTTAAACGGTTGCGTGGCACACCATTCGGCATCCATGTGGTGCGGAAAAAAATCGCCGGTATGGCCTGCATGCACCACAAAATCGGTTTCGGTGATGGTACGGCCTAAGGTAATGCGTTTATCCTGTAACTGGTAATCTTCAAAAAAAGTGGATTTGAAATACATAGTTTAATTTTTTTATAAGCGATACAATCGCTGTTCTCGTTCATCCTCGTTATTCCAAAGGAATCACTTTGTGACAAACGAGGACGATTATTTAATCTTTACACCACCAGTATCACTGGATTGATAGGCACTTTCCACTACTGCCATTGTATCAATCACATCCTCAACACTGGTTTGTAGAATGGGGCTTGATCCTTCGTTGTAACGCATTAAATTGGCCATTGTACCAATAAATGCTTCCGGAAACCAGGAACCTTCCAGTTTTACGGTTTGCCATTCGGGTGTTTTACCAGCTTCTACCACACAATACTCAAACACATCAGGCACACCATGCGGATAATCCATCAATAGGCCAATTTTGGCCACAATAGCGCCTTTGGTTCCCTCCCATTTAATATAGCTTTCCTGATGCCTCGGACCAAAATCATGATCGTGGTTGGTATTGATTACGGCATGCATCGTATCGCCATAATCGAATAAAATGGTTGAACGCGATGAGGATAAGCTTTTGGCAGGATGTTTCAAGGTTTTAGCCAGTACACTATTGGGATTGCCTAAAAATGAACGGATTAAATCAACATAGTGGATGCTATGATACTGAATCTCTAAACGTGGATGGATGATCACATGCGGGAAAATTTCCCAGGGGGTTTTAATGGTTACCCTGACTTCCATATCGTATAGCTCACCAATCAAGCCTTTATCAATGAGGTATTTTGCAGCACTTACAAAAGGCGCAAAACGCAGCTGAAAGTTAATAGCTGCCTTGAGGTTTTTGGCCCGGCATAAAGCCAAAATTTCTTTTGCCTGGTTAAAATCATCGCCCATGGGCTTTTGAATTAAAACCGCTGCACCATCAGGTAATTGCTTTAGGGTTTCGATATACTGCTCGGGCATAATGGTAATATCGAACACCGTATTTTCAGGCGCTGCAGCAACGGCTTCAGCTACACTATCAAAAACATGAGCGATGCCGAAAGCATCGGCCAGTTTCTGTGCCCTGGCTTTAGTCCGGTTTACAATGCCATATACTTCAAAGCCCGCAATTTTATAAGCAGGCAGATGTGCATCAGCCACAATTCCGCCGGCACCAATAATGATAATTGGCTGTTTGGTTTCAGGTAAAATTGGTTTATATTGGATATCGATACTCATTTAATTCAATTTGTTAATCTGGTCTTGGGCTGCCTCAATTAAACCGGCAGATTCAGCTGTGGTATTCATGGCTTTTAAGACCATTTCATCAATAATTTTGGCAATATGAGTCCAGTTTTTATGCTGTGGCAGCATATTGGCCACCTCATGTAACTGTTCTAATTTATGGTAGTATGGAATAATTTCGTTCACTTCTGCATCTTTCCAGGTCGATAGACGGCAACCGATTCCTCCTTCAAGCGTCAATAGCTTATCTTGCTGTACATTCGTGGCAAATTTCAGGAAATCGTAAGCCACTTCTTTATTTTTACTGCCTTTGGCAATGGTGTAAAGCCAGTATACATTTAAGGATGCCGATGCCTTACCAGCTGCTGTGGGTAACAAATCGACACCTACTTTACCTTTTACCTTCGAATTTGCATCTACTTCGCACATGCCGGCAAAACCAAACCAATTGATCATCATGGCGGCTTCGCCATTGGCAAAAGCTACACCGGCCGCAACCGATTCAAAATCTTTTGATTTCGGATGAACTGCTGTTTGATCGTTTACGATCTTCCGGTAAAAATCAAGACCTTCTACTGCCGCCTGGCAGTTGATTTGAATGTTTCCTTTTTTATCGACCAGGCTGCCTCCTCTGGTCCATAGTTGGAGGCAAAAATCGAAAACGGTATTGTGCCCATCGGGATAGCAGGCAAAGATGCTGCCATATAGATTCTTGTCAGGGCGGTTAAAAAACCGCGCTACCTGATAAAAATCTTCCCAGGTTTGGGGTACTGTAAGCGCTTTTCCAAACCGCTTTAAATAATTGGCTTGTTCGGTTTCGCTCTCAAACAAATCTTTGCGGTAAATAAAACATTCCGGACCATCGTGAAAAGGTAAACCCACCACTTCCCAGCCAAAGCGTTGTAAACCAAGTAACGATTTGCTCCAGCCATTTGGAAAATCTACGGGTTTACTGGTGTTGATATAAGGATTTAAAACTTCAAACGCCTGGTTCAGGTAGCCTTCATACACCCAATCGGTATTGATGTGCGCAATATCAAATGCACCTTTAGCTAAACCCTGATTGGTAATGGTACTTTCATAAAGCTCGTGCAAATCCATAATCTGCATTTCCAGCTGGAGTGTACAGCCAGAAAAGGCACAATAGCTGTCCCAGAATTTCTGCATGGCAGATTCGAAAGGACCAAATTTACGTACGGCTATTCTGAAAGTTTCGGCTTGATTAGGCATTTACAGTAGTATGTGTTATAAATTCTTTGATGATTTTTTCATTGTCCTGTCCCAATTTGGGAGAACCTTTCGGTGAAGTTAATAATTCTCCATCAATCCGGATTGGACATCTGGTAGTTTCGTAACGGTAACCATCAATCATTTGCACTTCCTGGATCATGTTCAATACCTTAAAGCCATCATGCGCCATTAAAGCATTCCAGTTTAATACATCCGAACACCAGATATCTGCCGGTTCTAATTTGGAAAGCCATTTTTCGGTGGTTTGGGTTAGCAAATGACTGGCTAAAATTCCTTTAATTTCATCGCGTTTGTCAAAAGCTTCGCTAACTTCAATGTACTCTTCCAGTTGTTCGCAACCCAGCAAATTACCCAGCTGTGGTATAGAACCCATGGCCAGTGCCAGATAACCGTTTTCGGTTTGGTAAATGCCGTAAGGCGCACCTAAATAAGCGTTGGCGTTGTTTTGTTTAGATCGCTCAGGTAAACTACCACCGTCGTTCATGAAGGTGGTAATGGTTTCAAACTGAAAATCGTAAGCCGATTCCATCATGCTCACCTGTACAAAACCGCCTTCATTTTTTACAGCTTTGCGGTATAGGCAGGCTAAAATTCCCTGGGCCAGATGTGCGCCAGCCAGCATATCAACAATGGATAAGCCCATGGCCACAGGACCACTATCTGCATTTCCGGTAAGGGATGTTAGGCCGGTAACCGATTGTAAGAGCAAATCCTGGCCCGGTTTATTTTTCCATTCACCATTGGTGCCGTAGCCCGATATTTCGCCATATACAATAGCTGGATTTAAAGCGCTAACTGCCGGATAATCGAAACCTAAACGCTCCATTACACCCGGCCTGAAGTTATGAATCATAACATCGGCCTTTTTTAAAAGCTCGCGAACCATTTCGCAGTCTTCTTCACTTTTTAAATCAACCTCAAAACTTTCTTTGTTCCGGTTGATGGCATGAAAAACCGACGATTCGCCATTCATAATCAGATTGGAGGTATAAAGCGTACGGCAAATGTCGCCAACGCCCAAACGTTCAATTTTGATTACACGCGCACCCATATCGGCTAAACGCAAACTCGCCGAGGGGCCAGAAAGAAACTGGCTAAAATCGATAACTAAATAATCTTCTAGCGGTCGCATATTTTTATATTTTTTATTTTTCCATGGTTCGTGCCACCACGAACCATCCTAATCACACTGGGTCGGGATTACAAATCCCGACCAACGAACTGCTTATTTTATCTCAAACTCTTTGTTGATACTTTCGGTATCAAAACCCAATTTTGGTGCAGCTTTAGCCGCAAATAACTTTCTTTTATCCAGCCGGATGGGACTAACGGTTGTTTTAATGTTTTTTCCGTTCCCTAACTCAAGCTGTTGTTCTATTTCGAGGTTTTTATAGGTACTTAATGCAGTAGCCGTTTGGTAATTAAGCACCTCGGCACACCAGATGCCGTTACTTTCTAAAAGATTAACCCAGTTGGCTGTAAGATCCTGTTTAAAGGTTTCGGCCAGACGTAGAATCAGTTTGTCGCGGTTTTCGAAAGCTGAACCTGCTTCTACATACAAATCGCTGATATCGCACCGGATAATGGCGCAGATGTTCGGCAGGTTGCCCATGGCCATGGCAATGTAGCCATCCTGAGTTTGGTACATGCCATACGGGGCACTTAAATAGGCGTGTGCACTACCTTTGGCTCCGCTCCTGTCTGGCAATTTGCCTCCATCATTTAAATAAGTGGTAATTACTTCAAACTGTACATCCAGGATAGATTCGAGCAGGCTCACCTCTATCAATACACTTTTTTGAGTTTTAGCCCGCTTAATTAAAGCCGCCATAATGCCTTGTGCCAGGTGGTTGCCGCACATAATATCCGAAACGGAAAGGCCAAAGGGCACTGGTCCGTCGGTATCTACACCGGAAAGGAAGGTTAAACCAGAAACAGATTGTACCAGTAAATCCTGTCCGGGCTTATTTTTCCAGGGACCTTCGTTGCCATAACCGGTAACCATGCCGTAAATAATTTTTGGATTGATTTGTTGCACCTGCGCATAATCCAGCCCAATTTTTTCCATCACACCCGGTCTGAAATTATGTGTCATCACATCTGCTTTGGCGATCAGTATTTTGAGTTTTGCTAAATCTTCCGGATTTTTTAAATCGGCAGTATAACTCTCTTTATTGCGGTTAATGGTATGAAACAATAAGCTGTCTTCATCTACAAAAAGATTTTTGATGGATAAGGAACGACAGGCATCGCCGGTTTGTGGTCGCTCTATTTTGATCACGCGTGCGCCTAAATCTGCCAGTTTTAGACCGGCAGATGGCCCTGCCAGAAACTGGCAAAACTCTAAAACCAAAAGTCCTTCTAACGGCCTGTTCATGATACTGCTAAACTTTTAGATTGCTGATATAACTCGTTCAACGCAGATAAAACTGTCATTTCATCGCCCTTACCCATTAAATAATCGCGCACTACATCACCGGCATGATCCTGAAAATACATGGAACCATGATAACGCGGACGTAAAAATGCCCTTTGTAAGGCTGGTAATGTGTTGGCAAAGTATTGCTGGCTCTGGCGGTTCACCTCTTCATTTTTCCATGCAGCCAAATGCCCGGGCTGCCCTCCGCTTTCGAAATACAAGGTAGCCTGACAAGCCGGAGAACCAACAAACTGAACATATTTGGCTGCCATTTCGAGTTCGGCACATTTAGCTGAAATAGCCAAACCAGTGCCGCCTAAAGTGCTTCTTAAATTGGTTTTTCCATTCACCGATATCATATCATGAAAGTGCAACACTTTTCGTGCATAACCATTTCTCGAATAATTGGAATAGCCGTAGGCAAAGGGGCAATAAGCAATCTGATCAGTTTGGGTCATGGCTTCATATACCTGAATGGGGTTTCTGTTGAAATTTGCGGGATCTATTTTTGAGGCCAGCTGACGGTACATTTGTAGCGCCTTTACACCGGTTTCAGTTGAAATTACAGTTTCATCGTTCTGGCAGGGATCTTCGCCCAAAGAGCAGCAAAGCGTGTAGAAATTCATTAACACGTCTATTGGGATGCCTGCAAAGGCTACAAGGCCTGCATCGGCCAGTGCCATTAAATCTTCAAATGATTGAGGCAGGGAAAAACCGTTTTCAGCCAGTAAATCTGGCCGGCTTGCGGCTACAGGTGTGGCTGCATCAATGGGCAATGCCCATAAATGACCATCATAAGTATAACTTTCGTAAGATTTCCCTACAGAATTCTCTTCCTGATCTTTTAAGTAGGCGTCACTGAGGTAAAAATCCAAAGGAACAATCGATTTTGTTTTGGCGGCAAAGCCTGCCCAGGGGTGATCAATCACCAATAAATCGAAACGCTCGGCCAGCTCCTGGATAGAAAAATCGGCAAATTGCTGCAAGCTCCGCTTTTCCCAGGTGATGTTTACATTGGGGTGCAATTCTGAAAACCGCTGTGCAGTTGCCACCATGGGCAATAAGCCACGACTGTGGTTCCAGGTTATTCCTTTTAAATTGATCGTCTTCTCCACTTATTCTTATTATTTATTTTTGTCATGGTTCGTGTCCTCACGAACCATTATTTATATGCTCAGTTGCGGTTGGTGAGCCACCAACCGATTAGATTATCCAACTGGTTGGTGCCACACCAACCAGCTTTGCAACGTATTTATTTATTTGTTCTAACTTCTATAACTGCCGATGACAAACCTGCCGATGTGGCTGTTAACTTAATTGTTCCCGTTTTAGCTGTAGCCTGCAAAATAGCCAGGCATAAACCATGAAAAGCTTTGCGATAGCTGGCTTTAAAAGGTTCTAAACTTGCCTGAAAACCATTATCCACACCGGCTATAAATCCGGCACCTTCTACTTTAAAATCGACCAGATTATCGGCATTTGGCACTACATTTCCGGCTTTATCTAAAATGCGTACGGTGATAAATGATAAATCTTTACCATCGGCTTTAATCTGTTTTCTATCAGCTACTAATTCAATTTTTGCCGGATCGCCGGCAGTTTTTACTTCACGAACCAAAATCTCTTTTCCATTTTTGCGCGATACAGCTTTAAGTGTTCCAGGTGCAAAACTTACGTTCCACTGCACGTGTAAATCATCATCCTGTTTTGATTTTTTACCTAAAGATTTTCCATTGAGGTACAGCTCTACCTCATCAGCCTGATTGTAGTAAGCCCAAACCTCTACTGATTTGCCCGCTTCCCAGTTCCAGTGCGGCAGGATGTGCAGTACCGGTTTATCGGTCCACTCGCTTTGGTACATGTAATACGAATCTTTAGAGAAACCCGCTAAATCGACAATTCCAAAATACGAGCTGCGTGCCGGCCATGGATAAGGTAAAGGCTCGCCGAGGTAATCAAAACCGGTCCAGACAAAAAGACCTGAAACATGATCGTATTTTTTGGCTGCTTTCCAGGTTTCTTCGTGCGTAGAGCCCCAGTAAGCTGATACATTATCGTAAGCAGAGGCCGACCATTCGCTGTTGCCTTCGGTAAACTTTGTTTTTCCGTCTCTTGGCCAGCGGCGAATAGTATCAGCTGTATCGTAAAAACCTCTGGTTTCTAATGCTGATGTGGTTTCGGTGGCCAGAAACTTAACGCCGGGATAGTTTTTAGGCCAATCTTTATACAGTTTATGGTTGTAGTTTAATCCATAAATATCCAGCGCATTGGCCTGGTAAATAAAGTTCTTTTTGGCATCGGTTTCGGTTAATGCAGAGATCACCGGACGACTTTGATCGAGGTTTTTAACTGTAGCCACCAACTCTTTGGTTAGTGCTACACCGGTACTGTCGAACTGCTCGCGGATTTCGTTTCCAATGCTCCATAAAATAATGGAAGGATGATTGCGGTCGCGGAGAATCATATCTTCCAGATCGCGTTTATGCCATTCGGGGAAATTGAGGTGATAATCGTTTTTGTTTTTCTTTTTCGCCCACATGTCAAATGCTTCATCCATTACGAGAAAACCCATTTCATCACATAAATCTAAAAACTCAGGTGCTGGTGGATTGTGAGCCGTGCGGATAGCATTTACGCCCATGGCTTTCATGATTTCGAGTTGGCGTTCCATGGCGCGAACATTTACAGCAGCGCCCAAAGCACCTAAATCGTGGTGCAGGCAAACGCCCAGTATTTTGGTTGGTAAGCCATTTAAAGAAAAACCCTTTTCTGCATCAAAATTGAAGGTTCTGAATCCAAATTTGGTTTCATAAGTATCAATAGGCTTGTTGTTTTGCAAAATTTCCGTAACCAGTTTATACTGAACAGGCCTTTTTAACGACCAAAGCACAGGGTTTTTAAGTTCAGTATCGCTGTTAACAATTAATCCTGAAGTATCTATTTTGATGTTTTGTGCTTGTGTTTTTAAGATCAGCTTGCCCTTGGCATCATAAATAGAATGTACTAAAACTGCAGCCTGCTGTTTCGAAGTTTTATTCTGGATTTGCGTTTTTATACTCACTTTTCCATCAGTACCCGTAGTTACAAAAGTGCCCCATTTTGCCACCGCAACTTTGGCCGTAGTAGTTAACCATACATTTCTGTAAATCCCAGAACCGGAATACCAGCGAGAATCGGGCTGTAAAGAATTATCAACCTTCACAGCAATGATGTTATTGCGTGACTTTAAGAATCTGCTGATTTCGTAAGCAAAAGAACTGTAGCCATAAGGACGTTTACCCAGATAGTGGCCATTTACCCAAACCTCGCTGTTTTTGTAAACACCGTCAAACTCAACGGTAACCAGTTTGTTTTTAAAATCGGCAGGCGCCGTAAATGTTTTCCTGTACCAGCCAATACCTGTCGGCAGGCCACCACCCTCAGGTTTAGCAGGGTTCTTTTCGTCAAATTTCCCTTCAATGCTCCAGTCGTGCGGTAAGGTAAGTTTTCTCCATTTGGAGTCATTGTATAGCGAATTCTTGGCGGATGGATCATCACCCAGGAAAAATTTCCAGTCTTGGTTGAAGCTGGTTTTTACTCGGGATTCTCTATCGGTTGGTGTCTCACCGACCGATGATTGTCTATCATGGTTGGTGGGACACCAACCATTAGGAATGAGTGGATTAGCATCACAATTTTGCGAGACTAATAATCCCAGCAGGGATACCATAAAAACCTTATAAATGCCCGGTATTCTCATTTCTTAATTTTGAACAAAATTCACTTTACTTTTTCCTAAATCTTTCGAAGTGGCTACAGCAATGCCCCGCTGGTCTTGTTTATTCACGGCGCAATAAAAGTGGTAAACAATGCCTTTGTGCTTAATGACGAACGATTTGTGCGCATACAGCTCATCATATTTTTCTGATGATTCGATCAGGTTATTACCCGTCCAATCAGTCCAGTTTACGAGATCTTTAGATACCGCAAAACGGTTAAAAGAACCTTTTCTGTCCTGCCAGAACGCCCCGAAATAAAACATTACATAATTGCTTCCTATCTGCTGGATTACCGCATCGCCAGTAATGCCAACCGGATGATGTACAACCGGATTTTTTAGATAGCGTTGCCAATGCACCATATCGTCGGATACTGCCATCCCAATGCGTTCGTACCAACGTGTTTTTTTATTGTTTGCCAGCGAATCGCCAACAGCGTTGTAATACATTACAAAAGAATGGCCGGTTAACTTTTTCTGATCGGCAATCACCGTACTTTTAAATAGTTTGTGCCGGTTTTCCCACCAGCGTACATCGTTGTCGAGCGAACTTAAAACCGGTTGATCCAGTCGTTTCCACTCCTGCACAATCGAGGGATGTTGATCAGTGTAAGCCATGCCAATAGATAAAGGCTCTACTTCGTATCCACGTGCTTTGCCACCGAAATACGACATCCAGTATTTGCCATTAAAGCTGTTAGCCTGGTAACTACCTCCCCATTTGATATCTAAAAGCGCATTGTAGCCTGCTTTCTGGTTATCGTCCCATTTGCCCGAATCTTCGAACGACATTAACTTACCCTGATTTTCCCAGTGCAGTAAATCGCTGCTTTTTGCCATCCAGGTTTCGTAACCGCGACCGCTAAAAATCAGATAAGTCATATACCAGTATTTGCCTTTTCTAAAAATGGTAGGACAATCCATCTTATGCTCTTTATCAGCCGGAACCATCACCAACCCGTATTTGAAAGGCGTTTTCACTTCCTGGTAAATTTTTTCCATTTCGGCAGCAGATACCGGATTTTTAGCTTCCTGAGCAAATGCCGTAGCGGTTGTTAAAATACCTATCAGATGTATCCAGATCGTTCTCATGCTACTTCACTTTAAATTTATAATAACCCGAACCGATCGCTACCTGGGTTCTGCCATTGGCTGTGCCCAGGTTTTGGAATTTAGTATTGTTAACCTCTGCAAGGCTTTGCTTGGTCGAAATAGGAATGTAAACCACAGCAGTAGTATTTACCGGAATATTTATGGCTATTTCGAAGCCTTCAGTCGTTTTTTTCCAGTCTGTAACAATTTTACCATAAGCCGATTGGTAACTCGTTGTAGCAGCAGTTAAATCGCCAACTACCTCAGGGTAAATTTTAATCCGGTTAAAGGCTACTGAGTTTTCATCCTGACGGATCCCGCCCACCCCACTGTAAAACCACTCCATTAAATGCCCCAGCATAAAATGATTATTGGAAACCGTAGGTAGTGCCGCCCAGCTTTCGGTTAAAGCGGTAGCACCTTTTGCCAGTTGCATGCCATAACCGGGTACATCGCTACGGCTGTTCATGTCGAAAATCACATCCGAGCGTCCGGCATCTTCTAAAACACGTAGTACATAGCGATAGCCGATATCGCCTGCCGTTAATCCGTTGTTTTTATCTCTAATGTCTTTTACGAGGTTATCAATAACTGCCTGTTTATCTTTTTCTTCAACTAAACCCATATAAACAGCCATGGCATTAGCCGTTTGGCTACCCGAGCCGTATTGTTTGCTTGCTGCATTAAAGAATTTGGTATTAAATGCATCTCGTACTGAAATTGCAAGTTTGGTATATGCCAGTGCATCAGCTTTTTTACCCAATAAGGTGGCTATTTTTTCGAGGATTTTTAAATCATAATAATAAATAGCGGTGGCTGTAATGCCCATTGGGGTAAGCTGCGAAACGCCCGGTGGTTTTGGCCCAAGGTCATACCAATCGCCTAAACCTTGCGATAAGATGTGGTTATTGGCTTTGGTGTCTAAATATTGGATGTAACGCTGCATGGTGGGATAATTATTGGCCAAAGCCTGTTTATCGCCATACCATTTATACAAATCCCAGGGCACTAAAATACTGCTGCTTCCCCATTCAGGCGAATCGCGGAACATATCGCCTCCCCATTCAAATTTAACGTACTCAGGCGCAATTTCTGGAACGAGCCCGTTGGTTAGCTGCGAATTTTGCATATCAACCGAAGCTTTTGCAAACAACGGTGCAGCAGCATAATTGTAATTTACCGAGCTGCCCATTAAATGCAATTGCTCTAACCAGCCGAGTTTTTCGCGGTGCGGGCAGTCGGTAAAAACACTAACCATATTACTTTTAATACCCCAATCAATCAGTTTAAAGGTTTTGTTAAATAATTCGTTTGAAGATGTGAATTCGCCTGCAGTTGGAGCTGCATTACGTATATGCAGGCCTTTTAAATCTTTGATAATGGCTTTGTTCAATGGGTTTTCTTTCCCGGCCGGAACGCCACCTTTAACCTGCAGATAGCGGAAACCCGAGTAGAAAAAACGTGGCCGCCAGGTTTCGGTGCCCTCACCATTTAAAATATAGGTAAAGTAAACAGGACCACCCATGTTTTTCTGGGTAACGGTACCATCTTCTTTCAATAATTCGGCTGGTGTAATGCGGATGGTGTCGCCTTTTTTCCCGCTCACCTGAAGTTCAATAATGCCCGATGCGTTTTGTCCGAGATCATAAACCCATTCACCGTTAGCAGTTGGTATAATCTGCTTTGCCGGAAAATGATCAAAGATTTTAACAGGCTCTTCTTTTTGGGCGTTTAGCTTCGGACCATTCACAACTAATGCGGTTTTCCATTTGCTATCATTGAAAACTGCCTGGTTCCAGTTTTTTTGCGCTAAACCGGCGTTATAGTCTTCGCCGCCATAAATACTCGAAAAAGTAACCGGAGAAGGAGCTGTTTTCCAGCTTTCGTTGCTGATTACATTGGCCGAAGTACCATCTGTATATTCGATCAGCAAACGACAAATCATTTTCGGGAAGCCATAAGCCACTTTTAATTTCCGGTACCTTTCTTTAACTGGGGGAATGTAGTAAAAGCCATTCCCAAGCATTACGCCAACAGCATTTGCGCCCTTTTTTAGTTGTTTGGTAATGTTGTAGGTTACATATAAGGCTTCGCGATCGTATTTGGTCCAGCCTGGTGCTAAGTAATCATCTCCTACTTTCTCACCATTCAAACTCATTTCAAAATGGCCTAATCCGGAAATAAAGGCCGTAGCCTTTTTAATGCTTTTGGTTACTGCAAAATCTTTACGGAACATTGGCAGGATATTATTGCCGGTAAATTTGTCTTTTTTACCATCCGTAGGTAAAGCATTTACGTTCGAATCGGCCAGTTTTTCGTAAGCAATCCATTTAGCGCCTTTCCAGTCAGCCGCATTTAACAAGCCCATCTGGAAAAATGCGGGTTCACTCCAGGCAGATTGCTTGCCCTGGTTATCCCAAACCTTAATTTTCCAATAATACTTTTGCGCTGATCCTAGTTTTATTCCTTTATGTTTTATCTGGATCGATTGATTAGAAGTAATCTTTTTCGAATCCCAAACCTCTCCTTTATCTTGCTTAAGAGCAGTCAGGCTCTTTGAAACTAAAATGTGATAAGCGGTTTGCATGATATTGTGCTTATCCGAAACCATTTGCCAGCTAAAATGTGGTTGCACAGCATCAATTCCCATTGGATTTGTGCGGTATTCGCAGCTTAAATGCGATACCTTAATCTCCTGAGCAAACAGCGGAAAAGTAAACAGGTAAAAAAAAGAAAAGATTACAAGTTTGTTCATTAGCCGTACAGATCGCTTTCGATGCTTGATTTAGGTTTATAGTTGGTTATCGTGCTCAATTTAGTTAGAAATAAATTCTTAGCCCATATAGCATAAGCTGTAGAATTTGCTTAACTTTAAATTTTACAAGTAATTCAAATATAAATCTTTTTTTTAAATATGAAAACATATATTCATGTAATAATTATATAATTTCATTCTGAATGAGAAATATGAATGCATTTTGTATGTTTGAAACTGTAAAAAATACGATACAACCAAATTAAACCTGTATGAAAGAAAATGAATCGAAGTATCAGGCGCCAGCTTTAGATAAAGGCCTTGATATTTTAGAGTATCTATCGGCGCAATCTATTCCCTTATCACAAACCGAAATTGCCATTGGTATTGAAAAAACACCGAATGAAATTTACCGGATGCTGATGAGTCTGGAAAGCCGTGGTTATATTTTACGCGATGAGGTTTCGGGGAAATACCGGTTATCGCTCAAACTTTTTTACCTTTCGCACCGCCACTCACCTATTGATGAGTTGAGGAAAGCGGCGCAGTTTCCATTAGAAGAACTGGCCAATTCGGTGCGCCAATCCTGTCACCTGAGTATTTTGTATATGAACCAGGTAATGGTCATTATCCATGCCAAGAGTCCGGGGCCAATTGCCCTTTCTATTGAAGAAGGAAACCTGTTTCCTTTGCCATTAACCGCATCTGGTAAAGTATTACTGGCTTATATGCCCGAAGCCGAACGCAATACAGTATTAAAAAACAATGCTATTTTTAAAAAATACGCCAAACCACAGCAGGAAGATTTCTTAAATTCTTTGACCGAAATTCAGCAAACAGGTTCGTATTTTAAAAACAGTGATGCTGTTTCGGGTGTAACCGATATTTCGGTGCCTATTGGTATTGCCAACAACAATGGCATTATTGCCTGCTTAACCATTTCGATGCTAAATGCTTTAAATTCTGATCAGGCGATTGACAGCAAGGTAATTTTAGCCGAAGCCAACAAATGCGTTAAAAAAATCGAACAAAGAATTGGGGTTTAACTGAGTTAGCCATGGGTTTAAACCCATGGCTAATTTGGGTATAATTTTATTGTGAAACTGTTTGATAATTGATTAAATGTATATATGTTTGTACATGTAGATTACAGATAGTTAAGCCCTTCAATATGAGGCAGCAAAAACAGTATAAATTATAACCGATGAATAAAAATATTGCATTAGCCATGTTTATTGCACTGGCGACGCCCGGTGTATCTTTAGCACAGTCGAAGGCTATTACACAAAAGGCACACAAAAATGTAACCCCGGCGGTTATGAATCAGGTTAAAACCATGGCCGAGGCGTTGATCAAGAAAGGTTTTACGGCCGGAGATGGCTATGGTGAAGTGTGGATCAGGGATTTAAATACCTTTATCGAATTAAGTTGTAAGGTTAACGATAAATCGCAGATCAGGAAACACCTGATTACTTTTTTTCAGTTTCAGCAAGCTGATGGTGCTATCCTGGATGGATATATCCCCTCAAAACAGGCAGGATCTGAAGGTACTTTTTACAAGTCGGATTTAGTGCCCGGATACCTTGGCCATAAAAATACCGTGGAAACTGATCAGGAAACCTCCCTAATTCAAGCCATTGCAAAATACATCAATATTACGGGCGATAAATCCATTTTAACTGAGCAGGTAGCGGGCTTACCGGTTAAAAAGCAAATGGAAAGGGCTATGGATTTTCTGATGAAAGAAAGGTTTAATGAAAAGTATGGCTTAATTTGGGGAGCAACCACTGCCGACTGGGGCGATGTGCAACCTGAGCAAGGCTGGGGTGTTGTAATTGACGAGAATACGCACAGGGCAATTGATATTTACGATAATGCCATGTTTTTAATTGCCATAAACGATTTTATCCAGGTTGGAGAGTTAAACCCTGCGCAGGTTACCAAATGGAAAGGCATTTACAAAAGCGTTCGTGAGAATATCAATAAATATTTGTGGGATGATAAAGCGCAAAAATACATTCCACACATTTATTTAAACGGCTCTCCTTTCCCGGCTTCTTTTGATGAATCGAAAGTTTACTATCATGGTGGTACAGCAGTTGCTATTGAAGCTGGGTTGTTAACCAAAAAACAGGTAAAGGAAGCTTACGAAAGGATGCAGCAAAACGTAAAAGATGCCAATGCGGCAACTATCGGACTTACCCTCTACCCTGTTTATCCGGCCGGAAGTTTCCAAAATAAGGTAATGGGGCCATATTCTTACCAAAATGGCGGCGATTGGACCTGGTTTGGCGGCAGAATGGTTACGCAACTCATCAGGTATAATTTACTGGCTGAAGCTAAAGAAGCACTCGACCCGATGTTAGCCCGTGTAATCAGCAACAATGGCTTTTACGAATGGTATACACCTGATAATAAACCCAAAGGTTCATCGAGTTTCAGAGGTGAAGCCGGCGTATTGTGGACAGCAATAAAGGAACTGGAGAAAAAGAAATAGCAGATTTACCTGTATAAAAACGAAAAAAGGGATAATGAACCAAATGTTTATTATCCCTTTTTTGTTAGCAGATCGTTATTCCCGCGGAAGTGGGAATTGTAATGCTTAAGCAGAGTACAGACACCCCGTCCTTCGGACACCCCTCTAAAAGAGGGGAATTACAATCTACGCATAAGTTTAATCAATACGAATCTTTCGGCATCTTACCCATTTGCACCACCAATTTCCCCCCGTTTTGAATGTCCTTAAGTTTCATAAAAGGAGCTTTTAACGGCTTACCGTTTAAAGAAAACGACTGTGCGTATGGATTTTCGGTATTATTATTCAGGGTTACAATTTCGAAATCTTTACCGCTGAAGTATTTTTTATTGCCCTTTATCCGGATAGTATTAAAAACGGGTGCCGAGAGGCCGATCTCTGGCGAGGCATCAGTAAAACCCTTTACATCAAAAATTCCCATCGAAGCCATTGCATACCAGGCACCAAGCTGGCCCTGATCTTCATCCTGACCATATCCGTAACCATGGATGCCTTCTGTGCCGTAAAATTCATCCATAATTTTTCTGACCCACTTTTGCGTAAGTGATGGTTTCCCCGAGAAATTAAAAAGCCATGAAGTATGCAGATTAGGCTGATTGCCATGGTTATACAAACCTTCAAGTCCGGAAAAAGCATCTAAAGTTGTACCACCACCAAATTTATTTTTTTCTGATACAGTAAAAATACTATCCAGCCTGTTGTTAAAGTCAGTTTTACCAATGGCAGCAATTAAAGCGTTTGGGTTTTGTGGTACATAAAAGGTGTATTGCCAGGCATTTCCTTCCTGAAAACCCCTCCAGGCCTGTTTGGGGTTAAAATTGGATATAAATTTACCATGCTCATCTTTAGGCCTGATGAATTTGGTTGCGGGATCAAAAATGGTTTTCCAGGCGTTTGAAAGTGTAGTTAATTTCTGGTAATCGGCTGTTTTGTCTAAAAGTTTTGCCCATTGGCCAACTGCATAATTACTAAAGGCATATTCAAGCGTATGCGATGCCGAGAACTGCCAGCGCTCGCTGGCGCTACTTCCACTGTCTAGATGATTTACGTAACCGTATTTCAAAAAGCTATCCAAATCTGACTTACCCGCTCCAAACGGCCGGTTTTGAAATTCCAGTTCATTTTTGAGCGCTGCCTGATAAGCGGTTTTTACATCAAAATCGCGAATTCCGGAGGTATAGGCGGCTGCTATAGCTAAACTCACAAAGTTGGTGCCTACACCAGATACATATCGGCTGTTGGCAATCCCGTCAGCTAACCATCCAGAATCTTTATAGACTAATAACTGACTTTTAACCCAATCTGAATAATATTCAGGATAAGCTACAGCCCAAAGCTGGGTTAAATTCCAGAAAGCGCCCCAAATGGCATCGGTATTGTAATGGTTGTGAAGTGGCACATGGTTTTTGTCAAGCGGAATCTGACCGATCCCTCCATCGTTTTTAGGGTAAGCACCGTTGACATCGCTGGCCAACCCACGTCCTGATAAAGCATGGTATAAGCCAGTATAAAACTTGGTGAGATTTGCTTTATTATCAGATGTTACCCCGATTCTTCCCAAATAACTGGCCCACGTGTTTAATGCTTGTGTTTTAGCCTGATCAAAGGAAAGATTTGCTGCTTCTTTATTCAGATTAAGCCTCGCATTAGCTATCGAGGTATAAGAAAGTCCGGCTTTTATAGTAATGCTCTCTTTTTCATGTGTAGCAAAAGTGAGGTATAAACCGGCGCCTTTGCCACTGGTACTTTTGTTTCCTTCGGTAATCTGCGCTCCGGTAAATGTGCCAAATTTTGAAGGCTTTTTACTCGCTATGGCAGAGAAATACATTTTTACATCTGCACCGGGTTGATATTTCTGGACATAAACCGGCCTCGTAATTACATAACCTTCAATTCTGCCATCTTTGGTCAGGTTTACCTGAGCATCACTTACCTCACCACTTTCTCCCTGCTGGTGCCCGATATCGAAAAGGATATTAGCCTGAGTTGATTTTGGAAAAGTATAGCGGTGAAAAGCCACCCTTTTAGTCGCAGTTAATTCAGCTTTAATGCCATAATCTTTCAGCAATACAGAATAATAACCGGGTGTGGCAACTTCGTCTTTGTGGTCGAAAGTAGAACGGTAACCTGCCTCGGGATGTTCTAAACTTCCTGCCAGTGTTTGCAATTTTCCGGTTGATGGCGCAAAAACAACCCCGCAAATCTGAAATTCGTGAAAATTGGCAAAACCTTCAATGGAGGTATGCCTTTCATCATAACCTACAGCTTCCCAGCCACTTTTATTGCCGTACGAACCATTGGTAGATGGTGCAGCTTTGGCCATTCCAAAAGGAACTGCCCCGGGCGTAAAATAAAACCAGCGACTGTGTGCCGTACCAATTCGCGGGTCGGCATAGGCTAATAGATCGTGGTCTGATTGTGCACTTACCGGCTTGTAAAACAGGTTAAGCAGTAATAGAACAGTAAGCTTATATTTTAAATTCATAGGTTTTTTGTCTTTTAATGAAAAAACACGGGTTTATCTGTCTCCTCTTTCCACTCACTCTCGATTTGCTCTAACGATTTTCCTTTGGTTTCGGGAAGCAATTTGTAAACTGCAATAAAGGCTATGATACAGAAAAAGGCAAAAAACCAAAATGTACCTGCACTACCCAGTTCGTTTAATAAGATGGGTGTAATTTGCCCCACAATGGTATCGGCCACCCACATCACCATGATACTGATGGCTAATGCTCTTCCGCGAATAGCTCCGGGAAAGATCTCTGCTGCCACAACAAATTTTAAAGGGCCAATTGAACAGGCGAAAAATGCAAGGAAGGCCAAAACACATACCAACAGCCAAATGCTGGAGGTAGCATTAAAATAAAAACATATACCGGTTAAAACCAGTGAAATGGCTGCACCTGCCGTTCCGTAAAGATAAAGTGGTCTTCTGCCCCAGCTATCTACTTTCCAGATGGCAAACAGGGTAAAAAGTACATTGGCGAGCCCAAAAATTACCTGGCTGATGAGTGAATTACTTAAAGATATACCAGCGTTCCCGAGTATTCTGGGGCCGTAGTAGATAATGGCATTGATACCACTAAACTGTGAAAATAAAGGCAATAAGATACCGATTAACAAAGCTTTACGCATGGCTGGGGCAAATAATTCTTTATATGAACTTTTGCGGCTGTTGCTTTCTGAGGCAAACTGATTGGGGTCAATTTCAGCTTGTGCTTGTCCGTTAATTTTACTAATGATTAAAGTGCCTGCTGCGATATGGCCTTTTTGTATGAGCCATCTAGGACTTTCGGGTATCAGCAATAATCCGAATAAAAATAAAACTGCCGGTAGTACGCCCATTCCTAACATGCCACGCCAAACTTCGTGGTTAAACAACGCACTTAAAGCTGAAGTAGTTGTTTGACTTGTTGAGACACCACTTAGCAGGGTTGCATTGCTGAGATAGGCAACCAAAATGCCCAGTGTTAGTGCAAACTGGTAGTAGGTAACCAAACGGCCTCTGATGTGTGCAGGGGCGATTTCTGAAATATATAAGGGCACTACATTTGAAGCGATACCGATACCAATACCTCCCAGGAGCCTGAAAGCAATAACGCCATTAAGATTTGGAAATAATGCACAACCCAGAGCCGATGCAACAAAAAGAATCGCGGTTAAAATCAATGGCTTTTTCCGGCCGAATCGGTCGCTCAGTTCTCCTGAAAAGGCTACACCAATAATACAGCCCAGCAATGCCGACGAGACAAACCATCCCTCTTGTGAGGCACTTAATGCAAACTGTTTTTGCACCAGCGGTAAAACTCCGGATATAACAGCCATATCAAAGCCGAATAAAAAGCCACCCAGCGATGCTACGAGCGTTATTAAAAATACACTGCTTCTTTTTTGCGCACTCATAATTTATATTTTGGTTAAAAATTTAAATGATTTGACAATGGCTTGCAAATCAAACCTGACTGCTGTTTTATAAAGTTACAGCAGTCAGATCGTCTTTTACAAACGCTTTAATTACTTTGGCCCTGTTTGAGCCCTTATTAATCAGGGTATAACTTTCGGCTGCTGCCGGAACTACAAAAGTTTCGGCATAGTGAAATTCCGTAATCTGACCATCTACATTTTTTAGTTGAATGGTGCTGCCTTCTACCAGCATTAAGATATGACAGGTATTGTTGGTATTAACCGTAATTTCGCTATCAAATTCCATGCGCTGAACATCATAAAAGTGTTGGTGGTGCGTAGGCAAATGGATTAATTCCCAATCAGCTCCTTTTTCTATTACCGATGGTTTCGAAATTAATTCCGCTTTAACCAGCTCACCTTTCCGGTTAAAATCCAGGTTCTTAAAGGCATGTTCAATATTAATTGGTCTTGGTTGACCATCCAGACCTAAACGAACCCAATCATACATTTTAAAGGTAAAAATATAAGGTGTTGCGCTGATTTCGAGCACAAGATTGTTGGCTCCGGCACTGTGTACGGTACGGTTTGGAATTAAAAATAGATCATGTTTTTGGGCATCATGTGCCTGCACAAACTGTTCAATATTTATTTCCTGCTTTAACTGCTGACTCTTAATTAAGGCCTGATTAAATTCGATTGGATTAATATCTTCCTGAAAACCCAAATACACTTTTGCATCGTCTTTACATTCAAGTATGTAGTAGGTCTCATCCTGCGTAATGTTTTCGCCAAATTCTTCACGGATATATTTTAATGAAGGATGGCACTGGATGGAAAGGTTTCCGCCATCCATGGTATCGAGAAAATCGAACCTGATTGGAAATTCGGTGCCAAAAATAGAAGCATGTTTACCCAATACCGATTGATTTTCGCTAAACATCAGAAAATCAAAAGTAACCTCTAACAGGTTTCCGCTACTTTCGAAAATAATGCCATTCTCGGGAACAATCATTTCGAAAGACCAGGCATAATTTATCTCCTCCTTATTCAAACCTTCAATGTTTTCCTGCATCCAATGCCCACCCCAGGCGCCAGCCTCAAACCAGGGCCTAACCCGAAATACCGATTGGCTGATCTGTTGTAAACCTCTCTTCAGTTCATTTGCCTCAACCCACTTTATCGATGATTTGTGTTGCGCATCAGCAACTACACTTATACGCTTTAAAATTTCTGCTTTATGGTTATTCAGCACCGGCCAATCTACAAAATAAAACCGTTTGTACATTTCAAAAGCACTTGCAGTAGCGGTCGCGCCCAGGTTGGTAATGGAACCAGCACGCATGCGGTATTGAATTTCGTTCTTAGGAATATCGAGGTAAATGATTGGTGCATCCCAATTAAGCAAGGCTGCGCCCACGCCAATTACAATATTTACTTCGTATTGCGTGTCGGGCTGGCTTGTACTAAATCCGGTTTCGAAAAAATCGTTGAGCTTTAGGTCTGTTTTTTTACCCCAAACACTTTTCACTTCGCCTAAAAAAGGATTTACCAGTTCCAAAACAGTAGCAGCGCTTTTCATTTTATCAGCTGTACGCAACCAGTTAATTTTTACCTGCTTTTTGGTAAATTCAGTTTGTAGTAGTCTTTCAATTTCAGACCAGAATACACCAACATAACCATCTATCAACACGGTTTTCTTTTCAATAATCCAGGCGGCCAATGTGGTAAAGCCATCAAATATTTTGCCTTCTCCTAAAGTGTGTATGGGATAAAGATTATACCCCTCTGTTGACGGGTTAAAACGGTGTGTGTGTTCAGGCAAAATTTTTTCTCCACTTTGTCTCCATTGTGCTGCTGCAGGTGTTTCCTGAGGATTATTTTTTACTTCCATAAATGGGTAAATATTATATTAAACAACAAATGTATATATGTATGTACATATATCCTAATATTTTACTGAAATTCTTTTAACTGGATCGGATTATAGCTGTTTGATTACCAAATTTGCCTTGGCAGGCTGTATGGATACATACATAGTATTGTTGTTTGTATATGCTTTCTTTATCTTTGTGAGGCTGCATGAGGAAAGTTTGTTTGCTTAAAGCGCTGTAGTCTAAATAAAATGAAATTTTCAATCGACCATAAAAGTCCTGTGCCATTGCACATTCAGGCAGAAGAATTATTGCGGAACCTGATTAAAGATCCTGAATATGCCACTAAATTTTTGCCTAACGAGGTTGATATGGCTAAACAACTGGCTATATCGAGAACAACGTTGCGCCAGGCACTGAATAAACTGGTATATGAGGGCTTGCTGATTCGTAAAAAAGGTATTGGGACTAAAGTGGCCGAAGTTTCTGTGAGTTCGAAAGCCAGCAACTGGCTAAGTTTTTCGCAAGAAATGCAAGCCAGGGGCATTCCGATTAAAAATTTCGAGCTTCACATTAGCTGGGTGTATGCTGATGAGAAACTGGCGCATTTCTTTGACATTGGTACCGATAAAAAGGTTTTAAAACTGGAGCGTTTAAGAGGGAAAGAAGAAGGCCCATTCGTTTATTTCATCTCCTATTTTCACCCCAGGATTGGCCTTACCGGTGATGAAGACTTTAAACGCCCTTTATACGAAATCTTGGAGAAAGACCATTCGATCATTGCGAATCTATCGAAAGAAGAAATAAGTGCGAAGGCGGCCGATAAATTTATGGCTTCGAAACTGGATGTTGAAGTGGGAAGTCCGCTGCTTTTTAGAAAACGTTATGTTTTTGATCAGGCGGAGCGGCCAATTGAGTACAATTTAGGTTATTACCATGCCGATAGTTTTGTGTACACGGTAGAGAGCCGTCGCGATACCTAATTGAATAGGAAACCGGGAAAACCAATTATCTGATTTTCCCGGTTATAAATTCCTGTTAATTGTAGCTTACCGTGTAATCTTTACCCTTTTCGACGGTAATTTCATACAAACCATTTCCTACAGCTTTAATTTCAGCAGCTTTTGCTACAGGCTTAGATTTACTTTTAATCCTTAATTTTCCGGTTCCTACAGCCGAAGTGATCTTGATTTCCTTTTTATTCATGTAAATCGAAATATCGCCGTTGGCGGTGGGTACTTTACCTTCCATCCAGGCTAAACCGCCTAAATTGGGCTCAATGGTATAGGTTTCGTAACCCGGCGAATCGGGACTTACCCCGAGGTAATATTTGCCGAGCAGATAAATCGGGCTGGCTCCCCATGCATGGCAAAGGCTTTTTCCAAATGGCCGGCCGTACATGGCCAGGTGTTCGGTACCTTTTTTATCGGGATTATATTCCTCCCAAAAAGAAGTAGCGCCCAGCTTGAGCATGCCTCCCCAATAGTTTTTCATCTCCTTTAATACATAGCTTTGCTCACCCATGGCGCAAAGTGCTTCCAGCTCATAAAAGCGCATGTAAGGTGTAGTAATTTTGTTGATGCTGTCGTTAAGCAGCACATGTTCTTTTACAGCCAGTTTCTGTTCGGGTGTAAAATAATCGAAGAAAATCCCAAACATATTGGCATAACGGGTTACGTTTTCTGTGGGCTTACCCGCTACCCTGCTGTGCACCAAGGCATGTTTGCTTTGATTCCAGTAAATATCGAATATTTTGGCTTTCAATGTTTTAGCCTGCTCCTCGTATTTAGCGGCATTTTCGCTATCGTTGGCCAGTTTGGCACATAAAGCCATGGTTTCTAAGCTACGGGCATATAACAATTGTTCAAAGCTCACTTCCCCATCTTTACTCAGTTTATCGGCCCAATCTATAAAAATCCAGTCGCCAGGCATCCATTCCAGCAAACCGTTTTTGTTTTTTCGGCCATCAATATAAGTCATAAGCGATTGCATGCGGGGATAAATATCTTGCACAAATTTTTTGTCGCCGGTAAATTTGTAATAATCGTAAATGCCCAAAAACCAATAGAAAGAATAATCCATAATGGTATTGATGTGTGCTGTAACCGGATCTTTGCCCCGCTGGGCCAGCAATGTTCTTTTTACGGTTGCCGCATCAAAAAACGAATAATAATTCATGAGGTAACTTTGGTAGGCATCACCACTCCACACCCATCTGTCGCGTTTTATGCCGTCGATAAAAAACTCACGCGTATTGAGGTGAAAAGTGTATTTGGCCACATCATAAATCTTGTTCAGCTCTGCATCTGATGATTTAAAACTTCCATGCTCGGTAACCGGGGCATATTCGTAAAGCATTGATATAGAATCTGCAGAAACACCATTTTCGGGCTGAAAGTTAACATAGCGGAAAGCTTTGGAAAGCGGCATTACCGAGTCTGTTTTTTTGGTAAGATCAATCTCCAGATGATCCAGTGTTTCGCATTTATCTGTTGATAAAGCTTCTTCTTTCGATTCGCCATAATACAAACTCAATTTGCCTTTGCCTTTTAAGCCATGTACTTTAATAAAACCGAAGGTTTCTTTACCAAAATCGGCTACATAACCTGTGCCTGCTTTTTCTGTTTTAACGGCCGTATGCTTCACAACTGGTAATTTAAACGCTGAAGGCAGGCTGTAAGGATCGGTTAATCCCCAGGAGCCAGCCGAAACAAAGGTTGTTCCCGATTTATCGGAGGTTTTGCCACTGGCATCAATCCATTCTTTATCCTCAAAAGTGGTTAACCAGCTTTCATCAGATACAACTGTTTTACCCTGTACAAAAATGGCTGGCACTGTAGCCTGGCTATACACTTTCAGGCTTAGTTTATGCTTTCCGGCCGGGATCTGAATGGATTTCGGAAAGCCGGTTAGAGCCTGACCGTCAATTTTAACATTGTAAGTGCCCTCTACAAAGAGCTTAACTTCTTCTGGTTCACTAAGGGTAAACTCTTTATGGAAATCGACCAGTACATAATGGCTATCCATTTTCCAGAATACAGGAAAAAATGAACCACGTTCTGTTCTGCGATTCTGCATCACATTACTCATGTAAATATCAAAATCGCCGGGATACCAGATCCAGGATGCTTTTTGTGCAAATGCGGGGATTACGAGGGCTTGCAGCAGGGTAATCAGGAGTATTTTTTTTAGGTTTTTCATGTTACTTTTTTTAGCCACGGATAATTCAGGTTTATCAAGTTTTTATTTAGCCACAGATGGACACGGATGAACACGGATTTAGTATCTGTGTGTATCCTTTTTATCTGTGGTTGATGTTAATGTCCGTTAAAGAAAATATAAAGTGCAACCATTACAATAGCCAGTGCAGCCCACGAAATCCAAACAGTCTTATCTGGTTTTTCAATATTGGCTTCATGTTCTTCGTTGATGGTGTAAATACTTGGTGTTCTGTCTAAAAGCGAAATCAAAATGGCGATAAGCAGTAAACCCACAAAAATCAGGAAGGATAGCATGAGGTAGTGCGGCCAAAAAGTATATTCGCTAGGTGGCAAAACCCATAAATAAACAATCCCGGTGCTTAAACTTAGGATAGAACCAATGGATAGCGTAAAATTTACGGCTTTTCGGGTAGTTCGTTTCCAGAACACGGTTAACAGAAAAACCACTGAAAGTGGCGGCGCAATAAAACCCAGTACCGATTGGAATACATCAAAGAGGTTTAGGCCTTTGATGTTATCGATAGCCAACACTACAATTACCGCAAAAATACAACCGGCTATAACCGTTAAACGGCCAACATTGATAATCTGCTTATTGCTGGCCTGTGGATTGATTTTCTTGACGTACACATCCATGGTAAACACGGTGCTTAACGAATTCAGCGATGAACCTATGGTGCCCACCAGAACCGCAATGAGCACTACGATTACCAAACCATTCATACCCGGAGGGAAAAGATTGGTTACCATGGTCATATATGCTTCATTTGGATCTTTCAGGTTCGGAAAGAGGATATAACACAATATTCCGGTTACGATAAAGAGTGGCAGTGAAAGGATTTTTAGCCAGCCAATAAAGCTCACGCCCAATTGGCCTTGTTTCAGGTTTTTAGCGCCCAAAACCGACTGAACCATCGACTGATCGGTACAGAAAAAGGCTACAGCTGCCACAGGATATCCTAAAAGTATGGCATACCAGGGATATTTGGGATCGCTGGCAGGTTGTATGAGGTTCCAGAAATGTCCGGGTGTTTTGCTGTACAGTGCTGAAATACCGCCAACCTTATGCAGGCCCAATAAAGTAAGCGAAAGCGAAACAGCAATCAGTAAGATCATCTGGAAAATGTTGACTTTGGCAATAGCCTTTAAACCACCAAAAAAGGTGAATAAGCCGGCAAAAGCAACCAAAACGGTTACCGATTGCCACATCGGAATACCTAAAATCTGGCGAACTAAAAAACCACCGGCAAATAAACCTAAGGATAGCCAGGAGATTAAAATCTTCACCAATGCATACCAGGCTAAAATATTCTGGGTAGAATCGCCGTAACGGTTTCCCATAAATTCGGGCATGGTGCTCACTTTTGCGGCCAGATATTTGGGCGCGAAAACAATGGCTAACAGGAAAAGGAAAATAAAGGCATACCAATCGAAGTTTACGGCTACAATACCGGTGGTATAGCCGATACTGGCAAAAGCAAGTAGCATGGATGGACCTACATTAGTACCCCACATGTTGAAGCCAATACTGGCCCAGCCTAAAGATTTATTGGCTAAAAATAAGGTTTCATCGCTGTTTTTCTTCTTCGGAAAACTGGCGCGGTACCCGATCACCATCAGGATGATGAGGTAGGCGATTACGATGATGTAATCTAAACTGGTTAAACGTTCTACAATGTTGTGCATTTGGTTAGTTTGGTTTTTTACTTGTTTGCCACGGAAACACGGATTAACACGGAAACTTTTATTTTGGTTTAATACTTTCCCGATATTTAGGCAGCTAACGAATTTGAATTCCGTGAGTTTTTTGTCTCCGTGGCCGATTTTTATAACACACATTTTTTAACTTTCAATGTGATACGAACTATTGCTTCTCAACTATCTGTGTCCATCCTTTTCATCTGTGGTTTAGTATTTTATAATCCTATCGATTCCCTGCTAATGTTATAACTGCTTAATATTTCATCTACCTTTACCGGCAAGCCTGTTTCGAGCGATTTATCCATGGCCTGCAAAAGGGCAATGGTTCCAATGCCTTCTTTTAAATCAGGGTAAGCCGTAAACTTGTTGTTAATGCTGTCGGCAAAATACTCCAGGTAATTTTGATATTCGCCGGCATGGTGGCTCTGGCCTTCGAAGCGGAAATAATGCTTCAAAGTGGCATCGCCCCAGGTAATGATTTTTTCTTCGCCCGTTTTGGTGGTTACTGCATAACGCAATTCATGGTAATCGGCCTGGCTAGCCCCTTCAGTTCCGCGCAAAATACAGCTCATTCCACTATCGCGACTTGCGGGTTGGGTTGGTCCGGTGTAAGCACCACTTACCCTGGCAATTCTGCCATCTTTGGCCTTGAAGATAAAGTGCATGGTATCCTGGTTTTTTAAGCCTGCTTGCTGTCCATTGCTGCTGAGCATACCATAGCCCATAACTTCTTCAATATCGGGCATGTACCAGCGGATAAAATCGACCGGGTGACTTAAACCGCCATATAGCCATTTGAAAGATTGTTTTAGCGACCAGCCTTTTTCCAAAAACCAGCGATGATCGGCATGATAGTGGCTTTCGATGGTAATCAACTCACCGATTAAACCTTTATCGAAATCTTTTTTCTGGCGCATGGCCGGTTCGAAGAAACGGGAACTCTGACCTACAAAAATTTTCTTTTTGGTTTTTTTGCTCAGGGCCAAAAGTTCGTTTGCCTGCGAGAGATCATCAATGAAGGGTTTGGTACAAACCACGTGCTTATCATGCTCCAAAGCCAGTTTAATGTGCTCAAAATGCAAATGATCAGGTGTATAAATCGCAATCATATCAATTTTATCGCTCTTGAGCATATCGTTGTAATCGGTAGTCCAGTTCTGGAAATCGAACTCCAAAGCGCGTTCTTCGCAGAGTTTTTTATTGGCATCGCAAATTTGAATTAATTTGAACTTTTTGCTTGCCAAGGAAGCAGATATGGTGCTTCTGCCCTCGCCTAATCCTAGTATTCCTAATCTTAACATATTTTATTTTTTGTAAGCGTTATAATTTTAAGTTTCGTCATTGCGAGGCTATACGAAGCGATCTTTTTTGCTTGTAAGATTGCCAGCCTTCGTTGTCATCCTGAGCTTGTCGAAGGGTTTTTAAAGCGTTTCGACAGGCTCAACGTGACAATCTTTTATTCGTTTATCGGTTTAAAGAAAACCCAAACTTCGCCGGGTTTTGTGCCTTCAATTCCTTCCTGATATTTTTTCATTAATGCATTCCATTCATCTACCCTGGGGTTATTTTCCGTTGTTTTCGGGTTCAGTTTATCTAAATTTTCGCCTTTGGGTATGCTGATAATCAACATGAGCTGACGGCCTTTTTTAAAAATAACCAGCCGTTGAAAATCCGCATTGCAAAAGCCTTTTGATATTTCGGGCCATTGCTCAAACTGTGTTTTGTGGTATGCGAGGTATTCTTTTTGCAGTTTTTCATCTTTCACCAGGTTGGCGGACAGTATAATGTTGTCCCATTCTTTTACTGGTTCGGTTCCGCACTGTTTTTTCCTGTCGAAATCGTAAAACATATCATCGTACAGCTTAATCTCGCTGGCATTGAGCCTTTTTAGGGTTTGCTGCAAGCTCTCTGTTTTTAAGGTAGATGTGTAAATGGCCAGGCGGTTTTCCCAATGGTAAATGGATGAACGCAGCAGGTTGTTTTCGCGGGCAAATGCAGTTAATGCTTTTTCGCCAGGTACTTCATTCTTTTTAAAAATGAGCTCAAAAACCACCGGTTTATCTATCGCCTTATTAATCTGCCTGGTGCCAGAAATCGATGATTTATCCTTTAGCAGATATTGATATTGCGCTTCCAGACCAGCGTTTTCTTTGATTTTTTCGGCAACCCCAGGTCCGTTATTTTCCCATACATTATCTGGACCATTGGCATTTTGCAGGTATTTTTCACTAGGCGTCCAGTTATCTTTGATGGTGAAATACGAAGATCCTTCGTCGGTGTAGAGGTAAAACCAATGATCAGGTAAGTGCGCATATTTGGCCGTGTAAATACTATCTACTACATTTTCGGTAATGAATGAGCCTGGTTGAGCAGATAAGGTATAAATGCCGGCCACATCGTACATGTGCTTGCCATAATGATGGATTTTGTTCGCGCTGATGGTATTGTCTTTCATCGCATTTTTCGTTTTTGTCCAGCCCCAGCCCATACTAATCCCCGAATAGGAAACATCACTGATTTCATTATGCAGGATTTTCAATCCACGTACGTAACCTGCTCCAATGCCTACAGCGCCCCAGTCTTCGTTGGTTACATCGGTAATCAGATTATTTTCAATCCGGTTATCCGAAGAAATCTCACGTTCATCTGATGGCTGGTAAGGTAGATGTACCTCGGTAGCTTCGTCAGAAAAAGTGCCCATTAGTATGCCTGATCCGCCAATATCTTTAAACAAATTGCCTCTAATCAGATTGTTGGTCGTTCCTTTTTGGTAATCAAGTCCGGTTGAAGCGTGGTGTTCGAACGTGCATGCCTCAAAATCGATATGATTGGCATAATTGATCTGGATGGCTGAAGCCGGACGCCCCACCCAGGCCTGGTTTTCTAGTGTGGGTTTATCGTTAGTGCCTGGTTTGTCTAACTTATAGGCATCGAGCATATACATGCCCGCCTGGTGCGGTACATGGCCCTGTTTGGAAGGAAATAACCACGATGCATGCTGAAAAGATATTCCCTGGAAAGAAATATAAGCTATCGGATGATCAATGGTTCCTTCAATTTTAACTAAGGTTTCTAAAGCAGGTGCAACCACATCTGCCTGAAGCATATTCTGCTTGGCTTTAGGCCAGTAATACACTTTATGCTGCTGTAAATCCTCGAACCACTCGCCCGGTTCATCTAAGAACTGAATGGCATTGGTTAAATAATAGGCAGAATTTCCGGTTTTATCCGAAATCCACGGCGCTGGCCATGGGTGTTCTGATTGTATGCGGCTTTCTGGCTGTAAAAAGGAAAGTTCGGCAGTATTGTGCTGGGTTTTTACTGACTTTACCCGCAAATTGGCAATGGCCCACCACTGGTGGATTACCATTTCGATACCTTTAGCCCCATTGAGGTTGATATTTTTGTTTAAAGGGATTTTGCAGGTTTGCGATTTCGCATCCCAGGATAAAATGCGGTTCATGGCATCTCCATTTGCATCTTTTGCCCTAATGGCCTTAATACCATTCACCCAAAGCTGTCTGAACAATAAAGTATTATCAGCAAACATGGGTGCATCGGCAACCCAAACTTTACCTACGGCATTTTTAGGTAAGCCTGCAACCGGGCTAGTTAATTTTTTCCAGCCTTTAATTTTTACGCCGCCACTAAAAATAACTTTAGCACCTGGAGCCGCCACAATTTGTGTTGGACTTTCTTTGGTGCCAGAATCTTCAGGACGGAGCACAATAGCTTCATCTAGAGCGTAATAACCATTTTCTACAATGATATAAATCCCACCTTTAATTGAACTATCGTTTAACCTGCGTAACTCCCTTGCCTTCCTGATGGCAAAATGCAACGAGGCCAATGGTTTTTTCTTTGTGCCGGTATTGCGATCGGAGCCCAATTTGGAGACGTAAATATCCGCCGCGAATAATTGCGCGCACATTAAATTTAAAATCAGCAAAATGGTTAGGTAGGTTCTCATAAACAAGGGTTATCCGGCTTGGAAAATAGATTTCAGGTATTTGGTATTGGCGGTAAAGTTGTACTTCACATTGGTAGGTTGTTTGGCATCACGGCTACGTTCTATAACCAGCCAGCCACTCCAGCCCATTTCATCTAAAGTTTGTTTTACCTTTTTGAGGTCAATTTTTGGGTCATTTTCGAGCCATACACCATCTTCATTGGTCGCATGGATTTGAACTATGTTTTTTCGCCCCAGTATTTTTAGTTCCTGGTGTAAATCGCGACCATTTTTAATTGCATTCGAAAAGTTGAAATAGCTTTTGATGTGCTTACAATTGATTTCTTTCAGCAACTGTAGTTCGCCTTTTGCGTCGAGTGAAGTTTCAATACCGATAATCACCCCTGCTTTGGCAGCCATTTTACCGGCAATTTTTAGGCGCTCAACAATTGGTGCCCTTAATTCGGGATTTTTAACCAAATCACCCTGTATGCCCAAGGGTAAAAAAACAACCTTGATTTGCATGGCTTTAGCCGTATCTAAACAATCCTGCACCATTTTTTGATAGGTTGGGCGTTTGGCAAAAGACTGGGCATAAAAGCCGGTCATGGCCAGGGCACAAAATTCGAGATTAAGTGCTTTTGCTTTTTCAAGATATTGTTGCCTTATGGTCGGATCAGCCAGTTTATTATCAAAGGTTTCCCGGTCGCCAAGCCCACCCATATCGATTTCCAATCCATCGGCGCCAATTTCGCGGGTCAGCTCTAAAGCGCTTAATTTCTGACGCTTGAGGATCATCAAGTCAATTACGGCCACTTTATATCTGCGCTTTTGGCTTGCAGCCAGCAAAACATTGGGCAACATTAAGCTCCCACCAATTAAGGCAACATGTTGGATAAAAGTTCTTCTGTTCTGGTGTTGCATCATTTAATTCTGGCTTTGTGGAAACAATTTTTGCAGGTTTTCAAAACCTATAACAGCATTTTTTGGTAGTTTTTCCCCTTTATCGCCAAAAACATACATAGCATTTTCTTTTTCGATGGTTACCTTGCTTTCATCATACTTTCCGGCTTTGTCTTTAACGGTATTGCCATTGAGTTTGAAATATTTAACCAGGAAATCGTAAAGTGCAATACGTTTATTCGGACCGAAATCATGTTTTTCGTCAGGTAAATGCACATTCTCCACTTTATCTTTTACGCCGTAATAGCCATACATTTTTTGCAGATAAGGGAAATCATGTTCAGGAGTATGTGCAGTCCAGTCGCTACCATCTGATACGAGCAATTGTGGCCGCGGTGCAGCCATTGCCGCAAGTTCAACATTATCTGTTCCACCCCCACATTGGTGAATAGGCATACCGCTTTCGCACGGGCAGCCACCATAAAAGTAAGATGACATGGCCACCACAGGGGCACTGAGTTTAATGCGGTTATCTATTGCGGTCATTAAAATACAATGGCTGCCAGCGCCCGAACCACCGCTAATGGCCACCCGGTTGGTATCGGTTTCTTTTAGTGAAGTGAAATAGTCTAAAATGCGGATCCCACCTAGCGTTTGCACGGTTTGTGATAAGCTTTTTCTATGGTCTTCGTACTTGAACTGCAACATCGATTCGCCCCAGGCAAAAAGATCGTAGCTGAAGGCCATAGCCCCCATACGCGCCAGCATGGCACACCGAATCTGGCAATCTGGACGGTAACGTTGTTTTTCCCAATGTCCATCAGGGCTTAAGATAACCGGTATTTTTCCTTTGATATTTAATGGTTTATAAAGTGATCCGTTGATCCAAACGCCTGGTAAAATCTCTAAAGCAATATTTTCTACTGAATAGCCATCAAAAATGCGCTTCGCAGTAATAATGGGCTTTGAATTGGGTTTAGCCGGTAAAGGAGATAATTGCAAAGCCTCAAAAAGCTGAGGTTTAATCAATGCTTTTCGTTTTTCCCAGCTGGCCTGATCGCTGTATTTGCAAGCTAAACTATCCAGGTAGGCCCAGCCATCCTGCACTTCCCAACGGTAATATTCGTATTCTTTGAGCTTGTAAACACCGGCTTTCTCTTTGTTCACCTTCATATCCAATGGGGTAAGCACATTGGCTAAGGTTTCATCAACATCTGCCCGAAAACGCCAGTTGGCATAGTTTACCCATTTATCTTTTACCTGGGGCTCGGCATATTTGATTTTTATGTGGTAACGGTTTTCAATATCTTTAAGTACCTCTAATAAAGGTTTTTTGTATGCGTGATCTGAGTTTTGGGTTTGGGCGGAAAGGATGTTAGTGAAGGACAGTGAGCCCACTATAAATAACACTAGACATCTAAATATTCCGCCCGTCATTGCGAGTGCTGATTTTTCATCAGCCGGAGCAATCTTTCCTTGTAAGACAGATTGCTTTCCCGAGAAATCGGGACTGGCTGTCGTACCTCCTCGCAATGACGATTTTCTTATACTTCTCATGGTTCCTCGTTTTTAGTTTCAGTAATTACCGGTGCAGTATATCCCTTTAGCTTTGGCCAAATACCATTTTCGATTTTCTTCAACTTTAATTTTGAGGGATCTACTACTACGTGTTTGATTTTCTCCCTCCGCCAGGTATAAATGAAATGCAACATGCCATCAGCCGTTTGGATTACAGCGGGATAAGAATACTGGCTTATGGGCGAATCTTCTAAAATCAATGCAGCGTACCAGGTTTTACCATCTTTAGAAACTGAAACATTTAAAGGTGTGCGCGCACCTTTGGCGAGATCGCCCGGAGGCAATACGTGGTTATAAACCAATACCTGTCTGCCATCTTTCAACGTAACGGCATCGGTACCCGAGTTGTTGTTGGGTAAAGTGGTTTTGGTAAGCGGCGACCAGGTTTCACCATTATCTATAGACCATGATTCGGCAATTGCGCGATTTGCGGTACGCGCTAAAATCTGGAGTTTACCTTTTCCGTACTGTAAAATACTGGGTTGGATGGCTTTAATGCCGTTTTCCTGCAATGGTCCTACTGTGCGCCAGGTTTTGCCATTATCTTTGGTTACCTCGAAATGTACTTTCCAGCCATCACCTTCGCGGCTTGACGGTGCGAAGAGATTTCCGTTACTTAACAAAACAGGTTTATTTTTAACCGGACCGATATTGTCATTAGGCAGTTTTGTAGCATCCGACCAGGTTTTACCACCATCTTTTGAGCTGCGCATCATGCCCCACCACTCAGATGGTTTAGGACCGATTTTATAGAATAACAATAAATCGCCACCCGGCACCTGATACAAAACAGGATTCCAGGTTGGTAACCGTTTGCCATCAGCTAAAATACCGTTAGCTACAGAAACCGGTGCAAGCCATTTTCCATCAATAAAACGGCTGATGTAAATCTCAACATCGGGATTTCTTTCTTTGGTGCCTCCAAAAAATGAAGCCACTAAGCCCGTTGGTGTTTCGGCAATGGTAGCCGAATGACACGATGGAAACGGAGCCTTATCATATAAAAACTCCTGTTTAACGATGCCGGTTTGCCATTTTTCTACCTGGGCATGGGCACCTATTGCTACTGCGAGAAGTAATCCTAGTGTAATGTATATTTTTCTATTTAACATCATATTTTTGTTAAGCTATTATTTATAGACGGTCGTCATTCCCAGCTTGATCCGATAGCTATCGGATGGGAATCTTAATAGGGTCGCTATGCATTTCTTTTGCTTTAAGATTCCCGCTTCCGCGGGAATGACGATCAGAGAGATAATTCCCTACTGTTTTGCTGCTTTTTCTTCTTTAATTTTCTTCGTATAAGCGCTGTAAAGTGCTCTCCAGCTCCTGCCATTGTTGTTGAGCAATTGCTCTGATTTGGTCTTGTAAATCTCGAAAATGGCCGAAATTTGTTTCATGTTTTTATAATCTACGGCCTGCTCTCTCGCCTGTTTTAAGTAAGCGAGTATTTTAGCTTCTTCATCGACCGTTAAATCGGGAACAATGGCCTTATAACCTTTCATGGTAAAAGCCACCTTGCCAATGGTGTATTTATCGAGAATTGTTTCTACCTGATCAGCTGATAAATATTGGTTTAAGCCATCCATCAATGCTTTGTGCACGGTTGCAGGCATGGCCGAATCGGCAATGATCTGTTTATCGAGATCACTTAGTTTATTGCCGGTTACCGGATTTATCCCATCAGGAACTATTGACGAAGGATGATCGTTATGCCAATCCTTAACCGTTGTTAAGTGAACGGCAATGATGTTTTCGACCGCTGTTCTTTTGCCTGCATCGGTTAAATTTAAAGCCGAAACCCATTCTTTGGCTTTGGTTAAAATATCTTCAGGTACAACAATGTCTTTGGTTTGACTGAAAACGTTTACTGAAGTGACCAGTAAACTTAACAGCATAAATAATCTTAAAATCTTTCTCATAATCTATATTTATTTTACCCGTCATTGCGAGACTGATTTTTCATCAGGCGAAGCAATCTATTTTGCTGGAAAGATTGCTTCGTCGTACCTCCTCGCAATGACGATTTGTTCTTGCGCCATGGTTTGTGTCCACACAAACCATGATTTATTTTGTCGTTTAACGTTCCACCACAAACTCATAATCGCCTGAGCCCACCTCATAAACGGCCCTGTCTTTTTCTAATCTTATAAATTTTAAATCCTTTATTGAACCTAAATTTTCTGTAATCGCTTGCTTGCTTTTTGCCGGAATATAAAGTGTAGCGCTGGTATTGGCCGGGATACTTACTTTCCAGGTGAACTTATCTGTGTTTTTGGTATAGTCGCTTTTAATTAATCCATAAGCCGACTGATAACTTGCATTTACGTGATCTAATCCAGCGATCATTTCGGGTTTCATGCTAATCTTTTTAAAAGCTTGGCTTTCGGCCTTAATGCCAGCTAAGTTTTCATAATACCAGATCAGTAAATCGCCCAGCATCATCACGTGGTTTTGCGAATTCATTTTCGGATCGGCGGTATTGCCATTCCAGAGTTCCCAAATGGTGGTTGCACCGTTATCGATCATATAACCCCAGCTAGGGTAAGTTTTTTGTGTAGCGATGGTATAAGCCAAATCAGGTCTGCCGTAATCGTTTAGACAGCGCATTAACCATTGCACCCCAACCAAACCATTGCTTAAATGCCCTTTGTTGGTTACTTCAACTGTATAGACTATATTTTTGAAAACCTGATCGATATGCTTTTCCGGAACCATTCCGAAATAAAGCGGAATGATGTTATCCGTTAAATTGTTATTGCCATAAAAGCCTTTTTCGTTGTAGAACTTCAGATTAAATGCAGCCTTTATTTTATCGCCAAGTGCCTCATAATCTTTGTAATCGCCCTCATTCCCGCTTATTTTGCTAAATTGCATCATCAGTTGTGTGAAATGATAGTAGTAAGCCGTTGAAATTAATTCGGAAGGGTACTTTTTATCGGCACTTTTGCCCCTGCCTGCTTCGATCGTTACCGGTGGCATGCACCAGTCGCCATAACTGTCTTTGGTGAGGATGCCATCTTTCATGTAACGGTCCAGCATATAACGCAACCATTTTTTGATGGCCGGATAATTTTCAGTCACGGCATTTACATCGCCTGTTTGCTTGTAAAGCATTTCGGTAATGAGCACAATAGAGCCCGGCCAGCTTATGTTATCACTGTAATAGCGCCAAAATGCAGGGGCAACATCGGGGATGGCACCATCTTCTTTCTGTGCATTCCTGATATCCTGCAGCCACTTGGCATAAAAACGACCATTATCGAAAAGGAAATTTTCGCCATGCGCAACGGCTCCTCTATCGCCTAACCAGGGCATGCGCTCGTTGCGTTGCGGGCAATCAATCGGGATGCCTTTGTAATTTCCGGCGATACCCCACCAGGCATTTTTAAAGATCTGGTTGATTAATGCATTTGACGTTTCGAAAGTGCCTGCGGTATTCATTTTATCGTAGATCATTTTTCCAACAAAGTCGCTGAGGTTTGGCGTGTAATTAAGGCCAGATAGTTCTACATATCTAAAGCCACGATAGGCAAAAGTGGGTTCCCACAATTCTGGCTTACTTCCTTTAAAGGAGTATAAATCAGTGCATTTAGCATTGCGCAGGTTTGCCGTAAATAATTCGCCATTTTCCTGCAGGGATTCGGCAAAACGCATTTTCAGTTGTTTGCCTTTTTGGCCTTTAACTTTAACTTGTAACCAGCCAACCATGTTTTGACCCATATCCAGGATAAATCTGCTGCCTGAGATTGCTTTAATAGTAACCGGTTTGAGCGTATTCATCACCCGCATGTTTTCGTTCATCTGGGCTTCGATGGTTCCCGAAGGTTCCTGCACAAATTCTGCTTTCAGCCATTTGCTGTCGTCGAAACCCGCTTTATTCCAACCGGCAGCTTCTTTTGTGGCATCATATTCTTCGCCATCGTACTCGTTATTTGCGCGGATAGGACCATCGGCAGTGCCTTTCCAGCTATCATCAGTGTCGATATTGGCTGTGCTGCCATCGCTGTAAACAATATGGATATTCAGCAGCATTTTAGGAAAACCAAAAGTTTTAATTTTATAAGGTTTTTCATTTTGCCGCATGGCGAAGAAACGACCATTGCCTAAAATGGCACCAACTGCATTTTTTCCTTCCTGCAAATAAGTGGTCACATCGTATGTATTGTATTTCACGTTTTTATTGTAATCGGTTGGTGAAGGGGTAAGCACCTCCTCACCTACTTTTTTGCCATTCAGGTAAAGTTGGTACAAACCCAGACCAATGATGGAGGCTGTGGCGGATTTTACTTTTTTGGTACTTTGAAATTCCTTTCTGAAATAACGTGCCGATAAACGGGAGTCGGTTTTGGTTTTATCCCATGGAAAGGCCCGATCGAAACCAATCCAGCCTTTGGGCCAGTCTTTGTAGTTTAGCAAGCCCATGGTCCACGAATTAGCGGCCGACCATTCGCTTTCGCCTGCAGTTGTCCAGGTTTTTACTTTCCAGAAACAACGCATTCTACTGCTCAGCGCCTGACCATTGTATTTTACATGGATGGATTCATCACTGTTTACCTTTCCTGAATTCCAGAGATCTCCCTCATTTTGAGCCAGTTTTTCAGTTGTTGAGGCCACTAAAATTTGGTAAGCCTTTTGAACTACATTGCGTTTTGACGAAAGGATTTCCCAGCTTAAACGCGGCTGCGTAGCATCAATACCTAATGGATTAACCAGCATCTCGCATTTCAGGTTTTGCAGGCTCACCTGGGCCACCAGTTTTTGGAGCGGCAAGAGTAGCAGCAATGTGATTAGCGATATGTAGGTTTTAATGTTCATTTTTTAGTGATTACACCGATTCAGTTAATTTTTTTGCCACAGATACACACAGATAAACACTGATCTTTCTGCAATAATTCAATAATATTTTTATCTGTGTTCATCCAATTCATCTGTGGTTAATTTTTGGGTGAAAAATCAAAATACAAAGTCATATCCAACGCTCTAGCCGGTTCTTTTTCAAAATCGTAGAACACATGTTTCATGCCCATTGGCCCTGTGGTTTCTGGTTTTTGTGTTTTGGTACCAATGGCCGAAATTCCGTTCATAAAAGAAATATCGCCATTCGGGAAAGTCGGACTCATGTTATCGTATTCTGTGTCTTTCGATTTCTTCGGGGTAAACAACCTTAAAAAAACATCTTCTCTATCGGTTACTACCCTGAAATTTTGTGTCTTCCCAATAAAATCGCACCAGTACAAATTGGCATAATAGCCTTTAAATTCAGGGTATTGCCATGGTGGTTCTCCGGTTGCCGAATCGTTGTAATCTTTCTTCCATAAGCCCAGTTGGGTACCTTTCATGCGGTTTTTCCAAACACGGTAAGGCCCGTTACCTTTGTAAGTTACGCCTTTCATTTCTGTTTCGGGATAAGAAAAATTTAAGCCAACGAAAGTGGTAAAATAGGCCGCAGGGAAATATTTTACCTGCATTTTTAACCAGCCTGATGGATAAATAGTCCATTCTAAGGTGTTATAACTTTCTTTTCTGTCAAAGGTTGAAGCGATAACCAGGTTTTGACCATCCATTCTGGTCGTGAAATTTTTAAAGTTATTTACGCTTTCCTGTAAAACCGGTCCGTTGTTAAAAGGAATGACTCCTTTGGTATTCTCTACCTTTTGCAGCAGGCCATTTGTTTTATCGAAAGTTAGTTGAATGCCATTAGCCGAAACGTCGAAAACCGTAGCCGATTCTTTGAAGTTCACTTTTGATTTTCCGGTGGTTACAACCAGTTTAGCGGCATCATCTTTTGGCAGGCTGATTGGGAAACTCCAGGTAAATAATTCTTTGCCGTAAACATCTTTAGCGGTTAGATACAGTGCATCGAAATTTTTCCAGTCGGCCGGGAGATTGATTTGCAGTGTTCCCTTTTCTAAAGGTTTAATATCAGGTGCATTTGCTTTACCTGCTTTGAAATCGGTTTCGGAACCATCGGCTTTTAATCTTTTTAATTTCCACTCAAAACTGCATTGGTTAAGGTTGGTAAAGGCATATCTGTTCTCGAGACGGAAAGTACCATTAAATGCAGTAGTAATTTCTCTTTTTTCGACAAATACCGGACTCCATACTTCTTTAATGGTATAAAAACTGCCTTCTTTTTCGTGGTATGGCCCTACAATCCCATCGGGCCCATGGTTGCCATCGGTATCTAAAATGCCATTTTTATCGGTGCGTACCACAGCCTGATCTGCAAAATCCCAAAGAAAACCACCTGCAGAAAGCGGGTTGTTCCACATGGCGTTCCAGTAATCTTCTATTCCAGCGCCATGACCGCCATCCCACATGCCATGCAGGAACTCTGTAGGCATTAATATGTTGTGCCCATGATCGTAATTGCCAATACCGTAATTATATTCTCGGTAATGCGTGGTTTCAAAGCCCCCAAAAACTTCCCATGGATGAATTAACGGGCGTTTCTGTATATCGTTTTCAGGGAAAAGGTGATCGAGTTCCCGGTTGTGACCACCTTCGTTTCCATTGGCCCAAAATATAATGGATGGATGATTTTCATCCGCGGCCATCATTTCTTTAAATAATTTTGTGCCAGTGGCTGTGTTGTAGGTACCGTGCCATCCGGCCAGTTCATCCATCACGAAAAGGCCAAGCGAATCGCAAACATCGAGAAAATGACCGTCGGGCGGGTAATGCGACATGCGAACGGCATTCATGTTCATTTCTTTCATTAACTGCACATCGGCAATACTGATTTTTTTACTGGTAGTACGGCCCGATGAAGGATAAAAAGAATGCCGGTTTACACCTTTAAATTTCATTTTTACGCCGTTAACATATACGCCATCGCGCTCACGGACTTCAACCGTTCTGAAACCTATTTTTTTGGTAAGCGTATGGAGCATTTTTCCATTCTTGCTCAGCATAAAAGTAGCGGTGTATAAATTGGGGAATTCTGACGACCAAAGCGCCGGATTTTTAAAAGTTTGAGTTATGCTTGTTGCGCTACCGGTAATTTTAAAAGAAGCACTGCTGCCAAATTTATTTCCTTTGGCATCTGTTAACTGAACAGCAATTTTATCAGCATCGCCTGTAGTGAAAAGATTAGCCATCAATGTTCCATTGGCACGTGCATCGATCTGTATCCTTTCCATATGGCTTGTGGGTAAAGCCTCGAGGTAAACCGGACGGAAAATACCGCCAAAAATCCAAAAATCTGCTTTGCGTTCGGCATTGTTAACCGATTCATTGGCAGAATGTTTAGCTACTTTTACTTCAAGTAAATTATCGCTACCCAGCTTAAGGAGTTTGGTAATATCGTATTTAAATACGTAAAACGATCCCTGATGAATTTCTCCGGCCAGCTGGCCATTGATTTTAACCTCGGTATCGGTCATAGAGCCTTCTAAAACGATATTAATCTGTTTGCTTTTCCATGTAGCAGGAACATTGAATTTATACTTATAAAGTCCTTGTTCTTTGCCTTTATTTTCTTCTTTATTGAAACCGTAATTGTATTTTCCAAAGCCTTGTAGCTCCCAGTTTGAAGGAACGGGGATAGTTGTCCATTTGCCCGAGTTCATGCCTTCGGTACAAAAGAATTCCCAGTTTACGGTATGGTCGTTCCCCGTACCCGATAGATATAATTTCTCTGTTTGTTGTGCCTTAGCCAGGCAAAACAGTAAAATAAAGCAAAGAAATAGTGATGACCGTTTTAACATTAATTGGTTTTAAATTGTTGGGTTAATGGATTATCAGTTCGAAAAGGTAAAGCGGGCAAGCCGTTGCTATAAAAATTCCCTGAAGGGTTTTCTGCCCAGTTGTAACGTACTGCCTTAGGTTGCGCCACATCTTTGGCCGATACCCACACTTTGCCGGCTTTAATTTCTGCATTGGCGGGTACAAATTTCCCGTCGGCTCCGGCCAGGGTAAAGCCGGTAACAGAACCAGAAGTTTTTGTGTTTAAATATTCGAAATCGAGTATGGCCTGGTTCGCTTTAAAGGTAACAGCTTGATAAATTGGACCGGAAAAATCTATTTTTTGGTGGTAAGTTTTGGTTAAAGCCCAAAGTGCCAGACGTCTGCCTACCTCCCATTTATATGTTGGGTGTAAATCGCCACCATTATCGTTTAAATCGGATGTTGAAATCATTCCCGTATTGGGCAAACGTAAAATCTGTTCCTGTGCTTCCCAGAAAGCAGGCTCAGTATCAGCGGTTAACAATACTTTATCGCTTTTTTGTTTGCTGTAATCGAAAGGTGCAATCTGCACATAATAAAAAGACAAATTACTTTCGTCCCAGGCTTTGCGCCAAAGGTTAATCAGCGTTTTCATTTTATAGGCATAGGTGATGTTTTCGTTTAAAAAGCAATTGGTTTCGCCCTGGTACCATAAAAAACCATTGATTTTAAATTTGGTAAGTGGCTCAATCATTGGGGTATAAAATTTACCCGGATTGTTGCCTAATTTTTTGTCTTTAAAATAGGGTTCATCAGCAAATGCCTTTTCCGAAATCCAGGGTTCGATGGCGCTGCCCGGCACTGCCGAAGAAATTACCCCTACCGGAACACCTAGTTTTTGCTGTAACTCTTTGGCAAAGAAATAACCTACAGCCGAAAAGGCACGTAAGGCAGAATCTTCAGCTACACTCCAGCTTTTATGAATGGAATCAGGTTTGATTAAAGTTTTTCTGTTTACCAGGAAAATCCTGATCTGCTTGTTTTTGGCCTCTGCTACTTCATCAGCAGGAAAACCCAGTTTTTCATTTTTGGGCTTCGGGATTTTAGCCAGTTTGCGCATGGCATACTCCATGTTCGATTGACCCGCACAAAGCCATACTTCGCCAACCAGAATATTGTTCAGCTCGATGGTGTTGGAACCCGAAATGAGCATACTTTGCGGTTGTGCAGCTGTTTTTAATGGATTTAAAACTACTGCCCAGTTTCCGTTTTTGTCGGTAAGGGTTTCTTTTTTCTGCCCGGCGAAGGTTACGGTTACCCGCTCGCCTGCTGCTGCAAAGCCCCAGATATTGATAGGTTTAGCTCGTTGCAAAACCATGTTGCTGGAAAGGATTTGTGGCAACAGGATTTTGGCGTTGGCGGAGAAAGAGAAAAATGAGAGGAAAATAGTTAGTGCCGCAATTCCCGCTTGCACCGGAATCCTAATGCAATTAGCTTTAAGATTCCCAATCAAGTTGGGAATGACGATCGCGCGGGGATGCACTGACGGGAAAACTCCCAACTCCCAACTCCAAACTGTCAACTTCCTCATATCCCCTCCGTTTTTAAATATTTGATCAGATAAACTGCTTCTTTTTTCTCGGCCTCTCCTGCGTTGTTTAAATCGTAGGTTTGATCGGCTGGAGTATCTACATCCGGGAAACGGCGTACGTCGCCTGTACGGAAAACAATGCGAGAAACATTGGCTACTGGTTGGAAAGCCAGACTGGTAAGTACATCTTTGCCGTTAACGGTAATGGTGTAAAAACGATTCGCCGTGGTTAGTTTTAGCTTAATATCGTAGGTTTCGCCAGCTTTATATTTTAAGAAATTTTTGTAGCGTGCACCAGCTTTTGCACTTAATACACCTGCGGTATCAAAGGTTAAACGCACGGTAGCCATGCCTTTATCATCTTGTAACTCAATTTCCAGTAAACCGAAATTATCTTGCTTAGGGATAACCGAAAAAGAAGTACTTAGCTTACTTGAAGCCGGAAATACGCGTTCGGCTTTTGCATAATCAAAAGGATCTTTGTCTTTTAGCACTAAATTGCCTTCTTCTACTTTTACTGGTGCCCAAAGCGGACTGTAGATATTCCATAAAGCTAAAGCTTTATCGGCAGGCATTTTACTGAAATCATCGTTTACATGGCTGTTAACCGTTGTGCTTACGGGTACCGGAATGCCCGAAACCCAGATATCTTCTTTATTCATGCTGTAGGTTACCCAAAGTTTACCATCAGCAGGTTTTCCATTACCTTCTTCAATGCCCCGAACATATTGCGGACCATACGATTTATAATTGCCTCCATAACGCATGGGCGTGATTTCGCCATTTACTAAGGAAAGGTCAGTGTAATCCAAACCATTCTTACTTGTTGAGATGGCCAGCGGCCAGCGGTATTCGGATGGATTATACACGGTTGCGAAATGGCCATCGCTGGTTTTTTGGCCCCAGATTTTGGCATTGCTGTTTACAAAACCAGGTGCGCGGAATGCACTTTCAGGCCAGCTTTTACCATTGTCGGTACTGATGGCCGTTAGAGCGTTCTTCCATAACCCCACTACGCGACCATCGGGTAAATGATAGTAACTGAAGGCTTTGTATTGTTTTTGCAAAGTAATTAGCGGATCTTTCCGGTCGGCCTCTTCGTTCCATTGCTGTGTCATTAATTTATTAGCCAACAGCTCGTTACAGGCTTCAATAAAAGCTTTGCTTTTGCTTTTAGTATAGTATGGATATTTGGTATTCTTTTCAGCATAACCTGGGTTGTAATGGATGAAATAAATCGGTCCGTATGTGCCATCTGCCTGTATCTCGCGTACAGCCCGGCCAATGCCATGTCCATCATTAGGATCATCTTTGGCATCGAAACTGATGGCATAAAAGCCCAGCACCAGGAAAACATTTTTGGTCGAAACATAAAAGCCCATTCTTTGGTGCATTACCGCGTCGAGATCTTTGGCGACATCAGTACGGCCTTCTTTTGTGGTACCATCCGGAATCCGGTAAACAGGGAAAATAACGTCAGGTTTGGTCCAGGTGTAGCCATCTTTTGATGATTGCAGCAAAGTTTGTCCTGGAGGGATGCTCTCGCCTACTTTATCGCTTAAATATTCTACATAAAATTGGTTGTTCCAGTAAGCCAGCATCGGTGCGTGGTTATAGGTCCAGCCAAAATTCTCAGCCAGCTCCGGATGCTCACGGTTCGCACGAAAGGTTTGGATGCTGTGTACGCCAACAACGGGTGTTAACTGCCCGTGGTGATAATCGGCATTGACCAGTGTTTTACCGGTATAGCGCACGGTATCCTGTGCCTGCACAGTGCTTAGGGCCAATGCAAGTGGTATAGCTAAACCAAATATCTGTTGTATTTTCATTTTAATTTATGTTCTACGTCATTACGCGTTTCCGATTTTTCATCGAAACGAAGCAATCTTTTTTGCTAAATAGATTGCTTCACGCACCCGCTCCATCCTTTACTTCAGTTCGCAATGACGATCTTCTATTCCTTTTAAACCTCGCAGGTTTTTAAAACCTGCGAGGTTTATTCACTTATTTATTTTTTAATAAATCTTCAATCACTTTCTTCTTCACTTTTAAAATAGTACCATGTTTATGCCCTTCAGGTACTGATACTTCACTGGTTATATCTTTAAAGGTTTTAAAATCAGTAGTTTTCATGGCCGAATAGTTTTTTTGTCCGTAAGCATCGAAATAAATCAGCCAGTCTTTTCCGGTTTTTACCACCGTGGGACCTTCGGTTAGTTTAGGGCTAAAAGCTTCAGATACATTCGTGTACGGGCCTAAAGCAGATGTTCCGAAAGCCACTTTTAAATTGCGGTTAGGCCGGGTATTGTCTTTCAAGACCAGGACATAATCTTTTGCTTCGCGTTTAACAATCACCGCATCAATTACACTAAAACCAGGATCCAGAAATAATTTAGGCTGAGAAAAAGTTACAAAATCCTTTGTCGTAACCGAGTACATCCGGTGGTTGTTGTCCTCTTCTTCTATCCCTTTGGCAAAACGGAAAGGTATGGTAGAAGCCCAGATAATTACATATTCTTTATTTTCTTCATCGTAAAAAAGCTCCGGTGCCCAAACGTTCACGGTTTTAGGTTCGTTTTCCATTACCGGGATAAATTGTTGTTTACTCCAATGGATGAGATCCCTGGAACTGGCATAGCCAAAACCTTTATCACCTTTCCAGCTGCAAGTCCAAACCAGGTGAAAAGTACCATCAGGGCCTTGAACCATCGATGGATCGCGCAATACTTTTTGGGTTCCGACTGTTGGTTTTAAAAAGGTTTTGTTTAAATCGGTCCAGTGGTAAGCATCGTAACTGTACAGCAGACGTAAACCTGCTGTGGCTGGTTCGTGGAACGAGGTAAACAAATAAGCCTGTTTAGTGCAGGAAGTTAATCCGCAAATTGCCAGGCCTAAAATGGCTAACCGTAAGGATGATATGAACTTAAATTTTAACACTTTCTTTGTTTATCATGGTGCCAGATATTGCTATCTGGCACTTTTATTTGTTTCTTTTTCAGCATCAGATGGTAACATCTGACGCCACGTTTACTTCCAGGATCGTCATTCCCACGAAAGCGGGAATCTGATTGCAAATGCCTTAAGATTCCCATCCGATAGCTATCGGATTAGGATGACGATCCCGATAGATTTCTCTTAATGACAATCTTTCTTTGAGATTGCTTCGTCATTCTTCCTCGCAATGACGGTAATCTATATTTTCTCTAAAACCAACACCCAATCGTTGCCATTTGAGGCTTCGCCCGGAGGATTAAACTCATGGATACCTTTGTTTTCAAACTCACCAATTGGTGTAATTTTTCCGGTGCGTGGATCAAACCACGAAGCTTTTACATCATCGCCATCAATTTTACCCATTTGTACTTTAAAATTTCTACCCGTGTAGGTATAGCACATGGCGAAATCTTCGCCCCGGGTTGCTAAAACGCGGTCATATTTTTCGCCATTTTGGCCTGCAATTAAGGTTTGGTCGGGCACACGGTCGAAATAACTGTGCGAAAGCATCAATGCTTTTAAATATTGAATTTGGCTTGCACCTTCAGCATTCAAAGCAATATTCCAGGGATCTTTGGGGCCGTAAGCTGGTTTTTTATCGGTAAGCTTATACATCTGCATTACCGAATTATGGCCGTATGTATAACCAAAGGCGCCAGCAAAAACCGACCAATAACCGTATCTTCTCACATCGGCAGCTGCCCAGCGTGGTTGCGTGGTATCGTGCAGGCCTTGCGGAATATCTTCATACGAAGGCTCGCCATCAATAGTGGGTTTAACTGGTTTTAACTTGTAATCGGCTTCAATGTATTTCCAGTTATCTTCTCCGTAATGCCATTTTTCGTTCTTCGAAGTATCCTGCTCATAACGGCGGTGGCCGGATTGCACCATATCGAAATCACTCCATGGCGAATTGTGGAACCATTGCGAGGATGCTGTTCTGCCACGTGGATGGAAAGTAATTAAATGATTTGGATCATTGGCCCGTAAGGTTTGCCCAATGGTATTCCAAACTTTCAATCCATCAGAACCTTTAATGTCGCCACCATTTAACCAGATGATATTCCATTTTTCGCGGTATCTTTTGGCTAAAAATTCTGCATATTTTTTGGCCTGTACTTCCTTTACTTTCCCGGCTTTAACATTGGTTCCCCAAACGGGCACCAGCGCCATGTAAAGGCCTTTTTCTGCGGCTTTATCTACAATATAATCTACGTGATCCCAGTAATCGTAGGCTACAGAATCTTTCGGATTATTGCCCGGGGTGAGCATGGGTTTGGCTACATCGCCATGTACAACCGACGAATCTAAATACACATTGCGCGAGGGCACATCATGCAAAACCATTACCTGAATGACGTTAAAGCCTTTCTGCTTCCGGTCTTCCAGATAGGTTTCGGCTTCCTCCCGCGTTAATCTGCCAAACAACAACCAACCGGTATCACCCAGCCAAAAGAAAGGCTTGCCATCGCCAGTGGTTAAATACCTTCCATTTTCCGAAACCAGCAAGCTTTTATCGCCAAAATGAGGTTTCTCCTTACAGCCAAAGGCCAGCAAAGAAATTATTGATAAAAGGAATATTTTAGATTTAAGCGTCATAATTAAATTTTGTTGATGATGATGAGCTCGTCGCCAGCACCAGTTTTACTGATTTTGGCCACAGCATTTCCGTTAATTTTTTCTTCTTTAAGTACCTTGCCATTTTTCGGGTTCAATATTTTTACACTGAACTTTCCGGCTGCTTTACTCAGATCTAAACTTAATGCTTCAGCTGAAGCATTGTATAACACATAAGTTTTTCCGGTATTTTCCAAACCATATTGTTTGGCATTTTTTCCTGCCGGAAGAAAAGGTTTGGTGCCCGAAATCAGGTTTAAAGTAGTTTTATCGATCAGATCGGCATTGGATAATGAACCACCTGCCATTAAAATAGCCCAGCCGAAACTATCGTAACTATCGCCCGAATAGATTACCGCTTTTTCAGGAAATTTGCTTTTGTACTCGGAAACAGCATGATAAATTTCTTCAAAAGAGGTTTTCTTTGGTTTTAACAAGCGTGCATGCTGACGTGGCGCCAGACTTTGGCCACCTTGTGGCGCATAAGCAGTACCATCGGCCTGATAGTGCCAGTAGCGGATATCGATTAAATCAACTACATTGGCACGCTCCGGATCAGCCAAAATCGCATCCTGCACATCTTTGGTCACACTTAGGCCAACAATCGGGTGTTTACCGGTTTCTTTTTCCCATTCTTTAATGGTATCGATCCAGAATTGTACAAAATGCAAAGGACCGGTAAACTCTGCACCAATAAGTTGGATAACACCTGAATTGCCATCAAAATTCTCGAGACACTTGCGAATATAGGCTTTATGAATGGCCCTGCGGTGTTCGTTGCTGATATCGTAAAACTGCTCTGCCATAAAAATCCGTTTATCTCCGGCGTACGGAACGGGCTCAGGAAAACCTGTGCTGTTGATGTTGTTGGCCGTACGCCACGGAAAATCAGCGTAGTGCGCACCGGCTTCGATAATGTTGTGCTGAAAATAATTTTCGTGAATAAGTACCAGACCTTTCTGATCGGCCAGGTTAGCAAAGGTCTTTAAGCGGTCCCAATACCATAGATTGTATTTGGTAATATCGTATTTACTTAAACCATCCCAGGCTTTATCTTGTCCGCTACGGGCAAAAGGAAGCTCGTAAAAAGGTGCCCAAACCTCGCCATCCATCCTGCGGATGCGCTCGTGATCGTCTCTTCTCCTATCGTACCAGAGACCATAATTGTGATCGAGGATTTTTACCGGACCGTTTTGCATCGAATCGGTAATATCATCGAGGTTGTCGGTCAAACCATTGCCCTCACGACCAGGTACAAACCGGGTAATGTGAAATTTGGTGTTTTTCAATCCATAAGGACGGGCGCTACCATTCCACCAGGGCACATCTTGTCTATCGCCGAGTACAATTTCATTTCCACGGGTTAACCAGCCATTTTTAACTGCCATTGCACCTGCAGTTTGTATGGTATTACTGCGATGGAAGCCTTCGCTGGTTACCAGTTTGGCCTGACCTTTTGCCGTAGGAATAGGATTTCTTTCGGTGGCCGAATCGATATATTCGGATAAGGTTAAAGCAGGTTTGTAGGCCAATTTGGTCAGTTTCAGTGCCACATCAACCGGTGGACTGCTTGATGCTTCTGTTTCAACCGGAAGTACAAAAGTTCTGGCATCTACACTATTGCCTACTCTGTCTTTCAGTTGCGCGTAGTACAAACTGCGTGGCTGGATCTGTTCGTTAGACATATCCCAATAGCCGTTGCCTGCAAATTGAGCCCAGGTACCAAAAGCCCAGTTTTGAGCAGTTGGTGGCTGATAATTATCGACTCTGGCGGCACTGCATTGCCAAAAAACACTGTTGGCGGCGCTCCAACCGGCTCCTTGCCCATCCTGACCACGGTTTAAGTAACTTAGTGCCTGTCCGTCGATATTTACGATATCAAACAATACACCAGAAGCCCAGCTATCGTAAGCTCCGCTGAAAGAAAATGGCAGGTACGATTGGCATTGTACAAAAACATTTGGGCCTGGAGCGCAGAAACCTACCGCAAAATCGTGGTAGCCATATTCCGAATATAGCCTTTGGAAAAGCGTTTGTTGCCCGGTAATTAAAAAGGTATTACGGCGTTCGCCACCAATCTCGGATATTGGCGCTAACGATTTACAATCCTCAACGGTAATCCTTTTTGCGGTAGATAAAACATTCACTGCTGAACCTGCAAAGTGTTCGAAAACCACCTGGCGTACCCAGGCATCTTCCACATTTTCAAGGCTAATAGCTGTCCAGCGGTGATATTCGTCTTTAATATTGTCTTTATGAAAATCAGATTCGAGTTTCAGGTTTTCGATACCTACCTGTGCAATCCGACCGTTCCAATTGTATTTAGCCACAGTTGCCCCACCAAATTTAGCATCGAGTGCGGTTGTAATTGGCGCATCGAAAGTAATGGTCGATCCGCTGATGGCGGTAATTTTTCGGTCCCAGAAAATATCCCGGGTACCTTGTTTCCAGCCCAAAGCGCTTTCACCTCCACCAAACTCAACGGTTTTAAGTGTTTCAATCCATTCTTTTGTAGATGGCCGTTGAATGGTGATCTTATCGCCAACTTTAAAGCCACTGGCATCGGCAAGTGTAAGCTGCATGGCATTTACAGGCACATAAGTATCTGTAATGGCTACCGCTGCTTGTTGTGTTTTATCGTTTTTGCCTAAAAACCTGATTACGCCAATCCGGTCTAATCCGGTGGCAAAAATTTTAGTACCATCGGCTCCCATTCCGCTGCCTCTGATGATCACACCAGAAGTCGCGATTTTTAAAGTACCTGAAACCTGATAGGTTCCTTTTGCCAATAAAACAGCGCCGCGCAAACCATCTTTACCCGGCTGCATAGCCGAAACCATATCAATGGCCCGTTGGATATATGGTGTAGCGTCACCTTCGACCAAAGGAACCACAATTTTAACCATTGCGGTAGGAATGGCTTTTTCGCCAGCCATATAACCGGCATAAGAAAAATCGGGAATGCGGTTCCCTTGAGCATCGGCCGTGTAAGCCATTTTACCATCTTTGCCTTTAAAAATAGGTTTAGGTGGCTCAACTGGCTTGGTTTTCTGGCCAAAGGACGCATGACTCATCAAAAACGCGATTACCAGTATCGGTAAGGTTTTGAATGGCTTTGCCTTTAATATATGGTTAGTTTTTGGCATTTGTGTTTTTGTTATCAACTTAATTCAAATACGCGTCACCCTGAATTTATTTCAGGGCCTCTGTTATAAGAGATGCTGAAATAAATTCAGCATGACGATGGAGAGTGAAGATTGATTGACCTTCAACCCTCCACCTTTACATCTTCTACCTCTACTATGGTCTCACTTTACTGATATCAACCAGGCTATTCAAATACACTTCAATATTGGCATAACCCGAAGCTGTAATTTTTGCAGCATCTTTTCCATCTTTCGGATTGAGGCCATGTTTACTTTCCCAGGCATCCGGAATGCCGTCGTTATCGGTATCTGTGTAAGGTTTTCCTTTATAATCCGGGTAACCACCCACCTGTGCAATATCAGAGATAATTCCCTGTTTGTAGGAATCTGCTGGTAATCGGCGTTTCACATAACTTTGTTTCGCGGGTAATTTACCATCTTCTACATGCTCTATTTTACCTGTAGCTACCTGTTTAATGATGCGCTGATCTACCGCATCGCGAACAGGTAAGCTTGCACCGGCATTGGCCAGTACATAATCGTAAGCCTTTTTGGTGTCGATAATCGAAATCTTAGCCATTGGCAAGGGCTTATCTACACGCATCGAATCGAGCAGTTTCTGCTTGTCGCGTTTACTTTCTGGCTGTACCCCGCCATCCCAGTTGTTTTGGGTTACTTTAGGATTGCCTTCGGTAATATTTCCGGTAACGTAAGCCTTACCAAACTCATTGGCAAATTTCTTGTCCCTACCCGATTCTGGCTTTAAGATACGATAAGAAATCGGTTCGCCGGCCGGTGTAATTGGGCCGGGTTTATAATAGTTGTTAATGAAACTATAAAACGAGTTGTTATCTCCGCCATCGGCACTGCGGTTCCACCAGTTAAAAATAACATTGTTGGCAAAACCAAAATCGCCATACATGCCCACAGACGGGTTACGACTGATGTTAGAAGCCCAAAGGTTACGCATAAAAGTACTGTTTAAACCGCCAATGGTACTGCCAAAAGCATGGTTGTAAGTATCTAACGCCTCCGAAAAGATCGAATTTTGAATGGTTACATTCACAGTAGGCAGTTTTTCGGGTTTCGAACCGTCTTTTTTATCATAAACATGGCGATAAATAGACATGTTTTCGTCTAATCCCCAGCTGGCCGAAACGTGATCGATCATGATATTACCTACCGGATTGCCGCCAATGGCATCGTCCCTGCGGGTAACATCGGTTTCGCCCCTGCGGAAACGCATGTAACGGATGACCACATCATGGGTATTGATCCAAACCGATTCGCCTGCAATACAAACACCGTCGCCCGGGGCACTTTGGCCTGCTATAGTAATATAAGGTGCACGGATAATTAAAGGGGTTTTTAACCTGATAATTCCCGAAACGTTAAAAACGATGATTCTGGCTCCGCCTTGTTCGCAGGCCTCGCGCAAGCTGCCCTTGCCGGTATCGTTTAAGTTGCTTACCACGTACACTTTCCCTCCGCGACCGCCAAACGAATAAGCGCCACCACCTTCGGCACCCGGAAAGGCTACCAGTTTGGATTGAGGCAAATCACTTGGTTTAGCTGCCCACGGAATGTAGGGTTTGCCATGTTTGGCATCCGCATCTACAATCGGTTTTACTTTTAGGAATTGAAGCTCTGACCGCTCTTCTATGCTGTTTAAAAGCGAATCGGCTTTCTTTTCCATTGCCACGGGTATAACCGGATACTGAGCAAATGCTGTATTTGCGATGGCACAAATGGCCATTATGCTAAAAATTGAGCTCCAGTTACGCATATTATTTGGTGCTAGGTGTTACAATTGAAACCGGAACCACACTGTTTAAGTATACTTCGATATTCGAATAACCGCTTTTGGTAATTTTAGCGGCATCTGAAGCATCTTTAGGATTTAAGCCATTTTTGATCTCGTAAGCATCAGGCATACCATCATCATCAGAATCTTTGTAAGGTGTTCCTTTATATTCCGGATAACCACCTACTTGTGAAATTTCGGTAATGATACCTTGTTTGTACGAATCGCCTTTTAGCCTGCGGTGCTCGAACTGGAAAGCTGAAGGTTTAGCATCGGGATGTACTTCAATTTTACCTGTTGCCACCTGCTTAACAACTCGGGTATCAACCGGATCGCGTTTAGGTAAGGTAGCACCAGCATTGGCCAGCACATAATCTTTGGCTTGCAGCGTTGGGATAATGCTGATTTTTGGCATTGGGAAAGGTTTTTGTGCTTTCATTGCCGGGAAATATTTACTTGCGGTTTCGAATGACATTAAGCCACCTTTTTTATCTTCCATCTGCACACCACCAGCCCAGTTATCGCGGGTTACTTTTTCATTCCCTTCGATAATGTTGCCGTTTACATAAGCTCTGCCAAATACCACGTAAGGTAATTTACTGCGACCTGATTCTGGTTTTAAAATGCGGTAGCTGATCGGGTCGCCCAATTCGGTAACCGGACCAGGTTTATAAAAATTATTAATGATGTTGTATTGTGCAGTATAGTCACCACCATCTGTAGAGCGGTTGTTCCAGTTGAAAACCACGTTGTTGGCAAAATTAAAAATACCATTCCAGCCAATAGATGGGTTCCGCGCACCATTATCAGCCCAAAGGTTACGCATAAAAGCACAGTTTTCGCCACCTAAAGTGCTGCCGAAAGCATGGTTCCAGTAATCTAATGCTTCTGAGAAGATTGAATTCTGGATGGTGATGTTCACTGTGCCCAGCTTTTCTTCTACTTTGCCTGTGCTGTCGTTATACATGTGGCGGTACATCGACATGTTCTCGTCTAATCCCCAGCTGGCCGAAACGTGGTCGATCATGATGTTACCTACCGGATTACCACCAATGGCATCGTCGCGACGGCCTACAAAAGTTTCGCCTCTTCTAAAACGCATAAAACGCACAATTACATCGTGGGTATTCAACCAAACCGATTCGCCAGCCACACAAACCCCATCGCCAGGTGCTGTTTGACCAGCAATGGTAATATAAGGTGCGCGGATAATTAAAGGAGTTTTTAAGCGGATAATCCCCGCAACATTGAATACCACAATGCGGGCTCCGCCCTGCTCACAGGCATCACGCAATGAACCCGGGCCGCTGTCGTTTAAATTCTTAACTACAATAACCCTTCCGCCGTGACCACCAAAACTATGTGCACCACCGCCTTCAGCTCCTGGAAAGGCCAAAAGTTCTGATTGTGGTAAATCATTCGGGCGGCCAGCCCATGGAATATAAGGTTTGCCCATTTTGGCCTCTTTCTCCATAATGGGTTTCGCTTTTTCCCAGGCAATATCTGATTGATGATAAGCTTCTTTCAACATCGAATCGGATGCTTTTTTTACATCCTCAGGGATTTTGGGATATTGCGCAAATGCATAATTTACCGGGAGCGTTAATGCTGTTGCAAGCAACAGATTTAAAAGGTTCTTTTTCATTTGTGTTTTGCTTGTTTGGGAAGCGAAAGAATTTACGCAAATATTTTTGGTTAGCAGGAATGCCAGAACAAATTTTTTAAAAATTGCGGCTCATTTCTTTGTTTATCCGTTGTTAGTATTTTGGTTAGAAAGTATATTATATTTCAAAATTGCATGCTAATTGGGGTGGTTTACTGTATAATTTTGGCTTTGTTTTGTATCATATTACCAATTGGTAAAAATACCTGTAACAAATCAAATTCATTCTCTCAACCCTGTTACAAGATAGAAACAAAATTCATATATAAATGTAACATTCTTAAATGAAAAAAGGAAACAAATTAATGTTTCCTTTTTCAAACCAATTAAAAAACATGAGCGATGAGCAAACCGCTCAATTCCTTCTTATTTCTGCGGATCGAAACTACCACCCCAGGTATTGTTCTGTAATAGATTAACATTACTCTGTATAGATGCCGTTGGGATACCGAAAAAGTACACACCAGCCTGATAATTGATGTTGTATGAATCAAGCGTTTTGGTGGTTACTGTAAAATTAGCCGTGTAAAATGCATCTAAATCTGTATTTGCAGCAGCATCACGCGTGGCTAAAATATAATCGGAGTTTGTGCCGGTATTTTTTAATGTAATGGTTACCCCATTTCGTTTTTTACCGTTTAAAGTCGATTCCAATAATTTTCTTCTCCTTAAATCCCAAAAACGTTTACCTTCAAAAGCGAGCTCAATCTGTCTCTCTTTCATAACTGCAGTTACCAGCTGATCTTTAGTCATTCCGGCGTTTAAACCGTATAAACCATCGGTTCCTGCTTCAATTCCTGCTCTTTTTCTCAAAGCAATCAGATTGGCGTAGGCTTCTTGTCCCTGGCCAATGTTACTGATTTCTGCTGCACATTCGGCCAGGTTAAGCAATACTTCTGCGTAACGGATCTCAATCCAGTCGGTTCCTGCATTCGGGAAAGAAGTAAGTGTTAAAGTTGGGTCAATACCTTTTCTTAAATACAATCCAGAGGCCGTAGCGGCACTTTCTGTAGAGGTAAGGCCGGTTGTTTTGGTGAAATAATAAGTCCACAAACGGTAGTTGTTGTTACCTAGTAATGGCCAGTTACAACCATTGTAAGCAATAGTCTGGTCGAATCGAGGATCGCGGTTTTTATAAAAGGTACCCAGGTTGTACGGATATTTGGTTGAAGTACCGGCATCTTTACCATCTTTCATTGGGAAAGCCATAGCCATTTCCCAGGTAGGCAAGTTAGAACCACCAGATGTACCAATATATTTAGGTACCGTGGCATTTGGATAAGTCGAATTGTTTTGACCAATATCGGTTTGGCCGGTATTGTATTGTGTGGCGAAAACAGCCTCAGGATTGCGTGGCGTACTGCCGCCTGCGCTGCCTTCTGTAGTCCACATCGAATAATCCCATTTGGCATATAAACCAAAACCATTTGCCGTTAAATTCGTAACCGCATCGGCATTAGCCTTATAAGCTGCCTGCCATCTGGTAATATCGTTGGTAGGATTAAACTCTGGACTTGCCCAATAGAGCAATACCCGGCCTTTGTAAGCCATTGCGGCGCCTTTGGTAATGCGGCCATAATCGGCATTGTTTGGCCACTTGTTTGGTAAGTATTTGATACAGGTATCTAAATCCTTTACAATTTGTGCAAAGGTTTCGGATGTGGTATTTCTGGGTAAAAGTGCAGCTTGTTTGGCTTCATCGCCAACGGCATCCAAAGGAGTTAAAACCAAGGGAACACCACCATATAATTTAACCAGCTCGAAATAACGGAATGCTCTCCAGAAAATGGCCTGTGACGCAAAGCGGTTTTTAACAGCTGGTGCCAGGGTTCCTGCATTAATATCCCTGATAAACATGTTAATGGTGCGGATCTTAAAGTAGTTTCCTGCCGTATTTACGTTGCCTAAATCGGTAACCGACTCAATGGTAGCGGTACCACGTGTAAATACATTATCTCCCGATTGCTCATCTGATAACGAACTGACAGAAGCACTTAAGCCACCTACGTTACCAAACCAACCTGGCTGGTTCTGGCTATATACATAATTAATGCTCAGGGTTGCAGTAGTTGAATCGTTGTAAACCTGATCTGCAGTAAAGCTGCCCAGATCTTGTTTCTCCAATACTTTTTTACAATTGGTAAAAAATACGGTGGCACAAAGCGCCAATGATGATAATATGATAAGTTTTTTCATGACCATGTTTTTATAAGCCAACATTTAAACCAAACGCCACTGTGCGCAAAGTTGGATAAGTACCTAATGGGGTTAAGAAATCCCTGTAATTATTTGGAAAGGGATTGATGAACTGCACCGGGTTGGTTGCCTGAACAAATACCCTGATGCTGTTGATACCGATTTTACCCGTTACTTTACTAGGAATACTATAACTTAGGTTAGCATTGGTAATACCCAGTTGCGTTGCAGAAACCAGCCAAAAATCGCTGTCTTCGAGTGCACTTGTAAAATAAGGGTTTGGATATGCAGCACCTGTATTGGTTGGGGTCCAGTGATCGGCCCAGTAAGAAGCACGGTTATTGTAAACGGTTGCACCGGTTCCACTTGCTTTTAACCCGCCTACTGATGTATATCCACCCCATGATAGACCTGCAATTACATTGAGGTTAATACCTTCGTAACCCACGCTAAAGTTTAATCCCAAATTGTTGTGGTTATTCTGACGTTTGGTAATGAATTGTTTATCGGCCACTGTAATTAAACCATCGCCGTTTACGTCTTCGTAATTGATCATACCCGGCTGCAGGAAGTTATCGAGGATTTTAACTTTATTGCTGCCACCGGCTGCGTTTGCACGCTGGGCGATAATGGCATCGGCATCTGCCTGAGTTCTGATGATACCTAAAGATTTGTATCCGAAATAACCTGCATCGCTTGATTTGCCGGTTAAATCTTCAATGGTACCTACTTTTCCTGAGGCCAAATCGTATTTGATGATTTTATTGTCGTTCCAGGTATAGAAAGGACTAAAACTATAAGTGAATTTATCGCCAATTTTATCTTTCCAGGTAGCTGAAAATTCGTAACCAAAATTATTGAGCGAACCATAATTTTCGGTTGGTACCGCAGCGCCAATCAGGAATGAAACCGACGATTGCAGGGTTGCCAGCATATCGTAGTTGTGGTTCCAGAAATAATCGCCTGATAAGCTTAATTTTCCTTTTAACAGCTGCATATCAAAACCGTAATTGGTTTTTAAAGCATGATCCCAAACTACTGCGCCATTAGGGATAGCCACATTGGTTTTAATGGCAATGCTTCTATCGCCTTCATTAAATACAGCACCGCCCGAACTACCTGTACCTAAATTGTATGAGCTTAAATATTGGTAAGCTTTGGTTGCGTCGGTACCAGTTAAGCCCACATTGGCCCTCAGTTTTAAGAAGTCGATCCATTTAACATTATTTTTAAAGAAGTTCTCCTGCGAGATTACCCATCCTACCGATGCTGCCGGGAAATTACCCCAATTATTACCCGGACTAAACTTGGCGCTACCGTCTCTGCGATATACCAATTGCAACAGGTATTTATTGTCGTAATCGTAGTTAATTCTTGAAATAAAAGATTGGAAACCATCCTGGCTTATTTGCGAAGATTGTGTAGAGGTTTGGGTACCCACTGTAAATGTCTGGTATGGTAAACCACCCGCTACAACGCCCTCGGTCATGGCTGCAACACCTTCAGAGCTGCTTTCTCTTTGCTCTACCAGGGCAAGTGCCGAGATATTGTGTTTTCCAAAACTCCTGTTGTAGTTAAAACCTGCATTTAACTGATAGTTTTCAGCGAAAATTGGGTTCAAACGTACACGGTCGCCATTTTTAATGGTATAAGTGCCCAATAAAGCTCCACCCGGAATGTGGCTGTTTAAACCCTGTCCGGCGTATTTATAGTAAGTAAAGGTGGTTCCGAATTGCTTAGAATTGGAAGAGTTGATGTTTTTATTACCCGTAAAAGTTGCCTGAAGGCCTTTTATTCCCGGAATATCGTAGGTTAACTTACCTAAGAAGTTCATGGTATAGCGTTTACCACCGGTAAAGTTGTCTGAATTTTGTACCAAAAAGAAGTTTACGTTATCTAAACCACCGGTATTGCTTGAACCAAGAATTACCGGATTTCCATCAATGTAATATTCAGACCATGGGTTAACGTTTTGTAAGCTGGCCACATCGTTATCTAAACTTTCTGACGTGCTGTTCAGTTTGTAGAAATAACTTTTTGTAGAGTTAACATCGCCGCTGATAGATCCTGATACGGTTAAGCGTTTAGATAATTTAGCTTCAATAGATGCCCTCAAGCCATATTTATCAGAATTGATTCCTTTAAAATTGGAATTCTGTGTTACATAATCGCCCCCAATGAAATAGTTTACCTTGTCGGTACCGCCACTAATATTAAGCGCATTGCGCAGCAGTGTTGAGGTTTGGAAAGCTTCTTTTAACCAGTTGTGATTGTTATTGGCAAAATACTGCAACTCATCTGGTGTGTACCATTGTGTTTGGCGCGTAAGATCGGCCACCCCGTTAATTACACGATAACCATCGGTATTGATATAGTTGGTATTTGGTACACCTGATGCAGTTTGTGCATATACAGATGCATTGAGGTAATCATTAACGTAGTTACCCAACTCTAAACCCGACATGAGTTCAGGAAGTTTGGTTGCATTAGAAAAACCTACCGTAGAACTGAAATTGATACGTGGCGTACCAATTCTGCCTCGTTTTGTTCTGACCAAAACCACACCATTTGAGCCTGAAACGCCGAAAATAGCCGCTTCGGCATCTTTCAATACAGAGATACTTTCTACCATGCTTTGATCGAGTTGCTCAAAATCCTGTTGTGTACGCACCACATCATCAATTACATAAATGGGATTTGTACCTTGCTGACTATCTTTTGAAAGCACTGATGGATTTCTAACCGTAATGCTGGCTGTTTGTCCGGGACGTTGTACACCGCCAGAAACAGTTACGCCAGGCATGGTACCCCGAAGTACAGCACTTAAACTCAGTGCAGGTACATCTTCAACTTTTTTAAGATCAGGCTGTGCGATAGCTGCTGTCAAAGAAGCTTTCTTTTGCGTGCCATAACCCACAATTACAACATCGTCAAGCTCTTTATTATCCGAGACCAGCTTAACGGTAATGTTGCTTTGGCTGCCAACGGTAATTTGTTGGCGTACATAACCAATGTACGAGAAAACCAACACATCGCTGTTTGATTTTACCTGAATGGTAAACACACCATCTGAATTGGTGCTCACATTGCTCGGAACCCCTTTTAAACTTACGTTTACGCCGGGTATCCCCTGTCCGTCTGCCTGATCTACCACTTTACCGGTAACCTTACGGTCCTGGGCATAGAGGATGGTGCTTGCAAGAAGCATAAACAGCATGGACAAAGAAATTTTTTGCAAAAATTTTAAGTTCATCTTATTATTTGGTTAGTTTTTAATGCTTACGCGATTTGTTGCTCTGAACACATCGTGTATTTCTTCTTTTATTTTGCTTGTTAACTGGAGTGCGCTAATCTGAGATAGAGAAAATAAGGTTTGTTTTCTTGTCTAATTTTGATTTTTAACAAAGCAGCTATAATGATCAGATTTTTATTTCCTGTTAAAAAGGTTGAAAATAGAATTGATGACTTGGCTCCTGTTTTGTTTTGGTCTCAGTATTTATTTTTTTGGTTAGAAAGTATATTAATTCAAATTTGCCGACAGATTATGTTTATTTTAAACAAGATGTTATCTAATTAGTATAAGATATTATCCAGCTTTAAATAATTTAATAACCTGTATAATGCAATGTTAAATGCTGAGTACAAGTTAAGTATTATATTCATATATAAATATAATATTTAAATAAAAAAGTGTTAAAGTTTTAAAATTTAACATTTGAGTGGTTTAAAACGTTGTTTAGACGTTTATTTTGAGGCTTTTGGTAAAGAAAGAATTACAAAAGTAAAGCAGGTATTTTTATAAGCAGTTTAAGATTCAGGCCTAAATACGGGAATTTTTGTATGGAAAAGAGGTTGCCAATGGAGAATTATAGCTGTACAAAGGGAATATTTTGGCCAGATTTTGTATTTAGTGTAGCGTAAAGACAAAAAAAGAGAGCACTCGCTGCTCCCTTTTTCTTCTAACCAAATATATAAAATTGTGGCGGTGTTACCCGCCGGGATAAAGCTTAATTTAACGCTGTACTTTTATACTCACGTTAATGAAAGGTCGTTTTTCATAGTCAGATGTAACCGCGTTAATATACATCATACCATATTTGCCTTCGGGAGTAACAAAAAACACTGCGCTGCCTGAATTTAGTCCATTAGCTAAAGTAGTGCCTGCGGTAGCATCCAGATTAATTGTTCTGGCTTTCGCCAGCGTTTCAATAGTTGAGCCTGATACTGCTCCTGTAAGAAACGCGGTAGACTGTCCTGTTATTGGCGCACTGAATTTTGTTGTCCTTTTAGGTGCCCAAGCACTGATATCATAAACTGTAAGTGGATTAACTGCTACACTTGGTGAATACAGATTATAGGTATATGCTATAGCTGTTGGCGTAGAGTTGGAAGCAAGCTTTCTGTAAATACCAAAATCGATATTGCCTGAATTAGCAGCTCCGTTTGTATAGCTGAAGCCAGAAGCATCTTTTAATGAAAAGAAACTAGGCAGCGATTTTCCTATAGAATCTGGCAAATAAATATCCCTATTAGCATAAATCATGTAACTGGGCTTTACTTCAATCGTGACGCTTTTCTTTCCGTCGCCAATAAAAATACCTTTTTGGTTCAACGCGTAAATGCGATAAGTTGTTTTTCCATCACGGTTCATGGTAAGTTTAATGATATCCGAAAAACTTCTCCGTTTTGTAGCATCATTAATTGTAATTATAGTACGTTCGGGGGTTTGGGTTCCGGAAGATTTTTCGATAGTATACGAGTACATATCCTCAGAAGCCGAATTAATCGTAAAATCAATCCATACTTCATCCTTATCATTAACCAACTTGTAATCGGTTACGCAGCGCGGATCGCTGTTGTTATAAGTCACGGTAACATCCGTAAACATGGTAAATATATTTTCAGATTCCTTTTTACAGGAAGCGAAAATAATTACGCTTACTGCAATGAGGAATAGCTTGTGCATATTTTTAGTTTTCATTTTTGATTTTTTTAACTAACAAATCGAGTTCAATTGTACTTTACTAATCCAGAGGGTCAAAAGTGCCACCAGGCCAGCCAATAGTTGTTGCTATGTTGGCACCAAAATTTACAAAGTCGTTATGGAACGTGTAGAAATAATGGAACTCAGGTATATTGTAAGGTAAATAAGTTGTATTGGTAACAGTTACAGTTCTGAAATATCTGTTGTAGGTTGTTTTGTCGTTAACATTTATGGTTTCTCTGAACATCACGCCATTTGTAACGGCTTCTAAAATGGCTTTATCTGATGTTGCACTTAACTGTATTTCTATTTTAGACATATTACCGGTTAACAAATGCATGGTACGCGATCTTCTTAAATCTGAATTGCGTTTATTTTCAAAGGCAAACTCTATTTGTCTTTCGTTTAAAATCAGCGTTCGGAGGTCGGCAGTACTTCCGGCTAAACCCAAACCATAATCAGCATCGCCCTGTACAACACCTCCTCTTACTCTGATCTGTCTTACGAGGTCTTTTGCCCCGGCCACATTTCCGGTTTCGTTTAAACAGTCGGCATAGTTTAGCATTACTTCGGCCAACCTCAGTTCAATCCAGTCCATCCCACTCCCGCCTATGCTATTTGAGTAGGCAACAGCTCCTGAAGCCAGCGTTGGTGTTGTAAAGCGTTTCACATATACTCCATTTCCGTTTGATTCATTAATAGCGGTATTGTAGGTCCATTGCTTTCTGGTTGTATTTCCACTTAACGGGTAAACACTCCCGTTGTAAGCAAAGGTTGCTTCAAACCTGGGATCGCGGTTTTGCCAGAACATGATCGCATCATAAGGGTAAGCTGAAGATGCTCCTCTGGGTTTACCATCTTTCATTGGATAAGCATCGAGCATTTTGGTAGTTGGCGTGTAGAAGGAGTTATAAGATCCACCTTCTGAAGAAGGCCGGTTACGCGCTTCGCCATTATGACCTCTGTTTGAAATAGTGCTGGAGTAAGTTCTTACTAAGATAGCTTCGGTATTAGCTGTTCCTTCGGTACGGAAAATATCCAGATAATTTGGCATTAACTTTTTACCAGCCGCTAAACATAAGTCATAGGCTTCTTTATTAGCAGTTAAAGCTTGTGTCCATCTTGCTGCGTCATACGGATGCTTAGCATCGTTAGTCGGGTTAAACTGCGGACTGGCCCAGTAAAATAAAACTTTCGCTTTTAAACAGGCCGCAATGAGTTTGGTAATTTTACCTCTTCCATCACCATCTCCAGGGTTAAAACCTTCCAGCATCTGCATAGACGTATTCAAATCCGAAACAATAGCCGCAAAACAGTCTTTTGCACTTTTTCTACCCCCCATATAGACCGTATTTTCCAGCTGCTGTTCTAAAATAAGTGGTACACCTCCGTAAACTTTAACCAATTCAAAATAGGTCATGGCCCTTAGCGCATAGTATTGGCCTAACAAAATATTTTGGCGATCCTGGGCCATGGTTCCTTTCGGAATGTTGGTTATGGCATCATTACATCTGGCAATATCCCAATATTTATTATCGCCAGGGTTGCCACGGTATTGATTCCCTACAAACCTCACATCATTAACCCCTAATACTCCTACCAGGCCAAGTGCAGCTTTTGCGTTGTCGTTTCCATCCGGAAAGTAGCTCTCATCACTGGCAACATGAACTCCATAACGATCTGGGAGTACCTGTAAGGGGAACCAAGGCATCACTACATCGTAAACCCTGTTGAGGTGTAATTGAACAGATCCCTCATTATCCCAAATGGCTGCGTCAATACCCTCCGTATCGGGTAAAAGGAAAAATTCATCTTTATTAACACATGACGGTAAAGCTGCTGCAAGTGCTAAGATTAGCAGCGACTTTTTTATATTGTTTTTAATTTGCTTAATCATTGCTCAAAAAATTATAAGTTAACACTTAAACCCAGTGATATTGTTCTCAATATCGGATAATCATACGCGCTTGAAGTGTATGGATCTTTATATGGAAGTGGATTAACGATAGTCCATAAATTGTTTCCTGTTAGCAGGATACGCGCACCACCAATGCCTAACTTATTGGCAAATGCCGTAGGTGCTTTATAACTCAAGGTCATGGTATTGATCCTGATCATTGTACCGTCTACCGCCCAGAAGTCTGAGTTTTTGGTTAACGAAGGGTCATCAAAGCGCGGCAATTTGCCTTGCATCGGATTGTCTGGCGTCCATCTATCCTGCCAGATGGTTAAAATATTCCGTGTTGCAGAAGGAGCAATTCTTGCTCTGCTGTCATAGAACACCTTACCCCCAAAGCGCGCGTTAATGTTAGTATTTAATGAGAAGTTTTTATAAGTTAAGTTTAATGAGATACCTGTAGCGAGGAAAGCATTGGTGTTTTTGAACATGGGTTTCATGTCACTATCTGAAATTACACCATCACCATTTGTATCTTCATAATACAACCAGCCTGGTTGTGGCACCTGGTCATAAAGTCTGTAATTTGGATATTTAGCCATCCAGGCATCTACTTCTGCCTGAGTCCTGAACATACCAATTGTTTTTAACCCAATATTGCTTGATGAATAAACCCGTGGATCAGTTCCAAACTGAGTTTGCCAATCGGGCGCAACGTTATTAATTAACTGGCCTGGCGCATAAAGCGTTCTGTTAACCACAGAGTTGCCCCAGCCAAAGTTCACATTTGCACTTAGGCTCCAATCTGTAGCTAAGCGGGCTTTATACCCAATGCTGAATTCAGATCCCCAGTTATAGGTTTCCCTGTAGTTAACCACAGGTGCAGCAGTACCAAAATATAATGGGAACAGGTTATTCCCACCCAGGTCAAAGGCATCATAATTCCTGTTCTGGAATACCTCAACACTAAAATCAAGTTTATTATTAAACATCGACGTTTCTAAACCAATATTAATGGTTCTTTTCTTTTCCCACGTAATGTCAGGGTTGGCTAAACGTGCACGGTTTAAACTGTTTTGGTTAGAGTTTCCGTATAAATAACCATTCGTTACGTCGATTTGAAAGCGATCCTGCCATAGGCGGCTTCCTACACGGTCATCGCCGGTAGTACCTACATTGACTTTCAGTTTGGCAAAATTGATGAATTTCAGGAAGTTGGCATCTTTGAAGAATTTTTCCTGACTGGCCACCCATCCAATGCCGATATTAGGTGAAAGTCCCCAGCGATTTCCTGTTGCAAAGTTAGATGATGCATCCAGACGCGTAATTACTTCTAATAAATACTTTTTATCAAAATCGTAACTAAAACGACCAAAGAATGAACGCTTGGAAACGGCGGTTCTTGCAAAACTCTGACGGGCAAGTGTGGTTGCATCAAAAGCCCAGTACTGATCAATATCTGGAATCAATTGATTGGTATACCGTACAGATGACTCTTGAGAATTGCCTTCACTCTGTTCGCCTCCAACCAATAAACTAACTGAGTGCTTGGCAAAGGATTTGGTATATTGTAAAGTTAAAAAGCCCTGGTAGCTGTTGTTCTCTGAAACTCCGGGCGTAATGTTAGCACTCGCAGCACTTGTGGGTTCGAAATAAAAAGAAGTTGCAGAAGTATTAACCAATTGATCGGTAAATAGCTGCTGATTATTGCCGCTCCTCACATAGTTGTATAAACGATATGGTGGCACATATTGAGTTGATTTTGTTGAACCGCTGGCCTGTGATATTTGGAACTTAGCAGTTAGACCTTTAAGAAAGGTTGGCTCATAAGTTAAAGCTGCATTAATGCGGTAGCCTTTAGAATAACCCTTGTTATAATAGCCCGATTCAGCTACAGCTAATGGGTTTATAGTACTATTATTTGCGCTAAAGTTTACATAATTACCATTAATACTAATCGGAACCCATTGTGGAATGCTTATAATGCGTTCAAAAAATGTATTGTCCTGATCATTTGCGTTATGATGGAGTTCTTTTATGTTGTAATCTACGTTAAAGTTAATATCTGCTTTTAATCCATTTGCCAGGTTTGCAGTTAAACCACTTCTGAAGCCGTATTTATCAAACTTCATGCCTGCATAATTGCCATTTTCTCTTTGATAATTTCCGCCGGCAAAGAATGTTATTCTCTCACTACCACCAGATATACCAACATTATGTCTTTGCATCGTGGCAGGTTGCCAAACTTCGTCGTACCAGCTTTTGTAATTTAGTGTTTTAATATAGGCTAAATCCTCGGGTAAAAAGAAGTTCGATAAAGCAGCTTTCTGAGTGCGATAGGTATCATTTAATAACACAGCATGATCATAAGCAGAAAGCATTTCGGGAGTCTGAGCAGCATCTGAAATGCCTAAATAACCATTATAGGAAATACTAGGTTTACCGATTTTGCCTCTTTTGGTTGTTACCAATACAACACCTTTTGCTCCAGATGCACCATAAATAGAAGCAGAAGCGTCTTTCAAAAATGTTAAATTTTCGACCATTGAAGCATCAATATTGTCAAATGCATCTCTGGTTACTGTAATACCATCTACTACATAAAGTGGCTCATCTGTAGCGCCATTTAAACGGGCCTGATCAGATACTGTAGAATTCCTAATGTTTAAAGTAATCGGAGATCCTGGTCTACCAGAAACCTGACTTACTCCTACTCCAGCCACCCGGTTTCTTAAAGCACCTGCCAAATTTGGCGCTGGTACATCCTGAATTTCAGCCCCGGTTATAGTCGCTACTGCACCCAATACTTCACTGCGTTTTTTTGTCCCGTAACCAATTACCACAACAGCATCTTCATCTAAATTTTTTGAATCTTCAACAAAGCTTACCGTAATATTGGTTTTGCCGGCCAGTGGAATAACCTGTCTGGTGTAACCTACATAAGAGAAAACAAGTGCATCGGTTGAGGGATCGGCTACCAAAGCAAATTCGCCTTTATCATTGGTACTTACATTATTGGTTTTGCCGCGTATACCAACGGTAACACCGGGAACAGGCTGGCCATCCTTCTTATCGACAACCTTACCCGTAATTTGCCGCTGCTGAGCAAACAACGAGCCACTGATCATCGTCAGGAGCACCAAAACCCAGGATAATTTACGTAGAAATTTTAAGTTCATATTAGTTATTTGGTTAGTTATTAATATTAATTATGTCCATGTAGTGAAGCGTGCAGGCACGCAACATTTTACGAGTGGTTACAATTTATGCCAGGCATAATCTGGATATGCTTAGCTAATGTTTAATTAATAATGTTTTTCCGGTTAAAGAGGGATGTTTGTTTTTGCTTTTTAAAGCTTGCTAGTTAGGCAAAGGTTTTCGATTGCGTTAAAATAAATCTTTCCTAATTTGAGTTGTTGTAAAATTGGCTCATATTCTTATTGTTTGCGTTAAAAATCTGGTTAGAAATAAACCTCACTATGAAGGTCTATCTGTTATTTTAAACTTAAAGCGATGAGTTGTTAAACCATTTTACCGGTATCATACTAAACTCCTCGCTTCAAGTTATTTACTTTAATATTTACTGATACAAGATATAAATAAATTCATATATAAATGAAATATTCTTAAATAAAAAATGGCAAAAAATTTTCGGGCGTTACAACCAATAGGAATTAATTGCCCTGAGCCTTTGCTTTGCGCCTTTTTTCCCATTCTATGCCTTCTTTTTTCAGGTCGTAACCAGCAGCTGAAAGGTAATTGTTGATGCGGCCTTTGTACTTGCCGAACCAGGCATGTTTTTTATCCGATGATTCTGCATCCATGGCACGTTCGCGCGCTTCAGTTAACCAAACCAGGATTTGCTTTTTCTGTTCATCGGTTAAAGTCAGTATTTCTTCCTGATAGGCTTTATAAGTAAGTGGCAGCACCCCGTAAGTCATACCGTTTTTTACGCCCTCAACTTGCTCATTGTTTAACTGGCCGGCTAACTTGTTAATGTATTTTTTGTGCAGCTTAGCCAGCGATGCATCTACTGTGCGATTTTGCTTAGCCAACGCCGAATCGCGCAGTACTTTATTGTCTTTATTTTTTTCTTTAATTTCTTTCGCTTCAAGGTCTCTGGCGGTATAAATATCGTTCAGGTTGCTGTACTGATCTCTAATGATATTGGTAACCTTTTCAGCCTTTTGGCTGTCGCTGATACCCAGGGTATTTACAATTTTAGCGGCACGCTCGGTAATGGTTTTGGTATAGGCAGCCTTATCTGCAACGGCATTATTTTGAGCAAAAACAGCCGTTGTAACGGAGAACGTTAAGAACATGGCTAAAATTTGTGATTTCATTTCTTTATATTTTTTAATTAGCATTTCTTTTTTTTCCAAGGTTTACATCACCACAAAAGTGCACTTTTATGCCCAGTTCATCCATAGCAGCAGCTTTAATTCTGCAGGCTTCATGCGCAGCGGCTTCGTAATTGGTGTAAACTACCTGTATGTGGTTGGCCTGGTGGCGCGCCATTAACTGATCGCGGCTTACCCCTTTTAAAATGGCCTGCATAATAGGCCACTCGGGTGTGGTTCCCTCCCATCTTCTTTTGGTTTCAGCTTCTGGTAAAGATACCACTTCGCCAACACCTAAATCGCAGTGTAATTCGTTATTCTTTATATATACGCGGCTCCAAACAATAAAACCGGGTTTACTGATGCCTTTTAAAGATCCACCACCCAATCGGAAATACATCGCGGGCTGCCTTTCGCTGCTTGCACCTGCATAACCATTGATGAAATGTGCCGCCGGTGCAGCGCCTGAAATGAGAAAAAGCCAAACAAAGCCATCAATTTCGCCACCTTTATAATGTTCACCCCAACGGATATCATGCAGCGTATTTTCACCTGTCATGCCGAGCTCCTTCCAAAGTTGATAAGTGAGTAAGGCATCCAAACCGGCGCATTCATCTACTTCGTTAAAATGTGGCAAAGCCTTTTTTGCATACAGTTCTTTGCCATTTAAGCCAAAAACCGGTGGACGATCTTCGTTATTTAACAGGCCTTCTACCAAATCGCTGGCCACGGTTAAATCTTTTAAACCCTGCTGGTATTGGATACCAATGGTATCGCAGCTAAATTCATCAGCAATACGGAGTGCTGCAATATACATGCGGCATTGCTCAAGCGTTTGTCTTTTGGTTAACTGTGTAGCCTCGTTGGTGCCCCAGTTAAAGGTCATCCCTTTTTGCAACAACCATTCTAAAACACCTTCAGCTTCAACATCAGTTACCTGTAACATAGCGGCGTATAAAGCCGATTGACTGAGCCGCTCTTTAAAGAAACCGGTACGGTGTAGTAGCTCATCAGGAATGATAGCATTGTACATACCCATACATCCTTCATCAAAAACGCCCATAATCACTTTACGTTCTTTCAGGCTTCTGGCAAAATCGCGACCTTTTTTATCGTCGCTTGAAGGGATTTTATTTAAGGCAAAACTTTTAACGTGACTTTGATCATAACTAATTTTTCCGGTAGAGAGCCATTCCTGCAACCCATCAGTAAAAAAATCATCTGTAAAATTTTCACTCCACAGTGTACTGTAAGGAATTTGTGCTTTAGTTAAACAACCGTTGAGATTTAGCATACCTACCAAACCAGGCCACTGCCCGCTCCAGTTGGCAACGGTTAATATGGGGCCACGATGCGTGGTTAATCCGGCCAGCACATGGTGAGAATACTGCCAAACGCTTTCTGCAACGATTAATGGCTGCTCGGGATCGATACTCCTGAAGATATCCATACCCATTCTTTGCGAATCGATGAAGCCGTGTTTTTTGTCCGGATCATAAGCATGTGCCCGTTTAACCGTCCAGCCAAATTTCTCAATTGCAGCAGTTAATTTTTGCTCCATTTCGGCTTGCGCTGCCCAGCAACTCTGGTTTGCTGAAAGGCGTAAATCTCCACTGGAAACGATCAGGATTTCGCTTGGTTTATCGGGTCTCATATTTTATTAATGAACATATAATTTATATAAAAATAATATGCTATTTGTAAATTTGGTTATGCCATACGGCCTCTATACAAAAATCTGTAATGAAATACACCATTTTATAATGTTTTTTATCAAATTAATATAGGATATTATCATTTTAGTACCTAAATTAGGCTGTTGCAATTGATGGGCACACACACAGCAAATCGCAATCCTAACCAAATGTTTTTATTAAAATCATGAAACCTCATTTTCATAAAGTTCCTATTACCCTTCAAAGTTCTTTTAGTATTCGCCATGATATTAAACCAGATTTTGGCAATATCTGGCATTACCATCCGGAGCTTGAATTGCACTATGTAATTAAAGGTGAAGGTGTACGGTTTATCGGCGATAACATCAGTAATTTTGTTCCTGATGAAATGGTTTTGCTGGGCGAAAACCTGCCGCATACCTGGCGTTGTAAAGATGAGTATTTTCAGGGCAACCCCGATTTAACTACCGAGGCCATGGTGATCCATTTTCTGCCAGATTGTTTGGGGAAATACATGCTCACATTACCTGAGGCTTACCTGATTCCGAAATTATTTGAAAAGGCAAAGAGTGGTATGGTGATTAAGGGTAAAGCCAAAGATAAACTGATCGATTTAATGCGTGCCGCAGTTGATGCTACTAACCTGGACCGGATTATTATTCTGCTCTCGATTTTAAAAACACTTGCTGAAACGGATGAATATTCGACCATTGTAACAAGCAAGAATACATTTTACCAGAGCAATGAATCTGAAACCCTGCGGATCAATAAAATTTGCAATTATACCTTAAGTAATTATAAAAAAGATATCACATTGGAAGAAGTAGCTTCGTTAAGCAATTTGAGCGTAACTTCTTTTTGCCGCTACTTTAAGCTAATGACGAAGAAGACATTTTACGATTTTCTGATCGAAATCAGGGTAAGTCATGCTTGTCGTTTCTTAATCGAAAACAAATTACCTACCGAGATGATCTGCTTTGATTGCGGCTTTAACAATGTTTCAAACTTCTACAGGCATTTTAAAAAGGTTACCGGAATGACTCCGCTGGATTATAAACGGAAGTATTTGAATTAAGGTTATCTGGAAGCTGGTTGATGAAACACCAACCACTAGATAGCGTTAGACCTCGCAGGTTTTAAAAACCTGCGAGGTCTGGCTAGAAGGTGTCAGATGTTACCATCTGACACCAAGTATTGCTATATAAACACTTCGATATTTAAATCGCTTCGTAAAGCGGTATAATCATCAAACAATTTTTCTACTTCTTTAACTACATTTGGTGTAAATGCGCCCACATTTCTACGGGTAAAGGTCGAAATGTTTAAACCGCGTTTTTGCAGGAAATATTTAGAGACTACCGGGTAAACATTATGCATTACATCCATATTATCAATCAGGAATTGTTGCACAACTGCCACTTCATCTTTTAAATGGTTATCGTTATAGTGGTCGCAAAGCCAGACAATCAATTCTGGAAAATAATTGCCCTGAATGCAGGATAAGCCAGCTGAGCCTGCTTTGAGTGATTCTACAGCATGAACCACGTAAGCGTCGTACAAACCAAAAGCATGGCCTTCGGTCAGTTTTAATTTTTGTTTAATGGCGGCAAGATCCAACGAAGTATCTTTATGGTAAATTACACGACCGGTAGCCACAAAATCGGCCAGTTGCTCGGGTTTTATCACTCTTTTATAGGGTACAGGGCACTCGTAAAAGCCTAAAGGGATATCGTCTGTTTGTTTTAGCAAGTCGAAAACACGCTCACTAAAAATCTGATCGTTTTCTTTTTCATCAGCGAGTAAGCTGGTTATGGCAATCACTGCTTCAACACCAGTATCGCTCACTGCTTTTACAAAATCGGCCTGTTGGGAAATGGGGCCGCCAAAGGTTCCTGTAGCAACAACGGGTACTGCCCCATTAACTACTTTGATAACGTGTTTTATGGCCTGAATACGTTCTTTATCGCTTAGTTCGAACATTTCGCTCGAAAGGCAGTTGGCAAATAAACCCGATGATCCGGCCTGCAAATAAATCTCTGTAAGCTGGGTAAGTGCCGGATAATCGATATTTCCGTTGCTTAAAAAAGGCGTAAGCATAACCGGGATGAACCCTTTTTGTGAGTTTTCCATTGTATTCTGATGTGATAAAATTGTCCTAAATAATTGCCCGATTTAACCTTAGCCAGGTTTTAACTAGCAGTCTTGAATTTTCTGTTTTTAATTTTCGTCAGGAAAAGCCCTGCTAAAAAAATGGTTAGAGTACCGGTTACAATAATCATGTTTTTATGCAACGGATTTCTAAAAGCTTCATATTCCGGAGGAAGAAGGGAAGAAAATGTCATCCATATAATTACGGCAATGCCGATAATAGTTGCGGTTATGGCTTCGTGGTTTTTGGTTTGCCGACTTATGATGCCCAATAAAAACAAACCCAGCATACCAGCGGCGAAGATGCCCGAAAGCTCCCACCATACATCCAATATGCTTTTTACCCCAATCATGGCAATGCCGGCAATCATGCCCAATAAACCAAAGACTACAGTTGCGATGTGCAGCAGCGATAAATTCTGCTTTTCACTGATCTCGGGCTTAAAATACCTTTTGTAAATATCGACCGAAAAAACGGTTGCCGAAGCATTCATTCCTGAACTGATGGTACTCATGGCTGCTGATAATATCGCCGAAACTATCAGCCCTACTAATCCTACTGGTATTTTAGTCACCATAAAATGCGGCATAATTTTATCGCCGTAATCTGCCGGTTGCAAAGCGTTTTGCACTTTTAAAATCTCAGTTGCAGAAGCATGTAATGGCAAGCGCTCTATCGCTACCTGGTGTTTGATCGATTGTACCAGTTCGGGGTTAATTTCATAGTAGGCAAATAAGCAAGATCCTATAATAAAAAAGAGTAAGGATGCCGGAATATATAGCCATACACATAGCCAGATTGATTTCGAGGCCGCCCGGCTTGATGAAGCCGTGTGGTATCGCTGGATATAATTCTGATCCATACCGAAATTATTGAGGTTGATGAAAAAACCGTAAAGCAGTACCACCCAAAACGACGAACTGATAAAATCAGGTTTAAAGCTTCCCAGGCTAAATTTATCGGCGGTTTTACCAATCTCTACTATTTTCGCTACCCCACCAGGCATATTGCTGATCACAAGATAAAGGATGAGTAAAGCACCAAAAGTCTTTACGATGGCCTGCACAACTTCTGTCCATATTACCGCTTCAATTCCTCCTAAAACGGTATAAACGATGATACAGACGCCCATTACAATCATAATCATTTGCATGGAATAGCCGGTTAAAGCCTGTAAACTCAAAGCGATGCCGAAAAATATAGAGCCCATCCTTGCCAGTTGCGTAAGCAGGAAGCAAACTACGGCATATACCCTTGCCCAGGCACCAAAACGCTTTTCGAGATGGGTATAGGCCGATATTTCGCCCGTATTTCGGTAAAAAGGCACAAAATATTTGGATGCAACCCACGCGGCCAATGGCATCGAGATGCTAAATACAAAGGCATTCCAGTTACCACCAAAAGCTTTTCCGGGTACGCCCAAAAAGGTATTGCTGCTTAAAAACGTTGCATAAATAGATAAACCTATTGCCCATCCGGGAATAAGGCCCGAAGCTTTTGTAAATTGCTCGGAATTTTTATTTTTCCGCGAAAAATAAACACCAACTAATATCATTCCAACCAGGTAAATGGAGATAATCGCAAGATCGAATATAGGCAGACCCTTCATTATTGGTTGGCTCGTTTATTAATTTGGTTAAAACAAATATGCACGTCTAAAAAACAGTATTCATATAAGATTTTGGCTACATATTGTACCATCTTATCTTATTGAACATCCAAAGCATCAATACTCAATCCTTTGGTTTCAATGGCAGTAATTCTTAACTGATAGGCACCTGCGTTAATCATACTCCCCGTATTGGTGCTAAAATAGTTCCATTTACCAGCCTTGGTTGGTGAAAATTCTGCCTGCTCTGTTTTCATTAAAGTACCATCGGCCGACAAAAACTCGAGTTTAGCTTTGAGGTTTTGTTCAAAAGGGTTATGATATTTAATGGTTAAAGAATAAGTATCGGCAACGCCTACAGCGATATTCCAGGCTAAAACAGCATCAGTATTGGCTTTAAAAGTAACGCGCTCCTTGCCCATCAACTCTTCTTTTGTAATGTTATTGCCTTTTAAAATGGCATCGGTAGCCTTGTAGGTGGTAGTATTTTTTAAATCGTAAGCAGGTTGTAAATGTGTAACCGGTAAAACGAAAACAGTTGCAGTTCGGCTATCAAAAATGATCCGCTCGTTTGGATTAAGTCTTTTGCGGAACAGCTGAAAGTTTTCTGCTTTGCTGTTGATCAGGACCGTCTTAGTATCTTCAAATCCCGTTGGAGCGCTGCTGTTGGGGTTTAGTGCCACAAAGGTATCTACTGTATCGGTAGCAGTAAATTCGATCCCCTCCTGCCCGCGCGAAGCTTTTAGCCACTCGGCACCAAATAAGTTGGAAGGCAGGTTGGTAAAGTTTGTTTTTTCGTTGGTAAATTGTGCCTCTCCGATATCCAGCCAGTTATGCAGCTCTGCATTTTTAATTTTGGTTAAAAACGATTGGCTTGCTGGTGCAGGCTTAATGTTTTGATTTAGGCTGGCAATGGCTATGGCTGATATTACCGCCTGCCCCACTTTTATTTGAGGAAAATGAATCGTTAAAGCACCACCCTTAACGGTTGTTTTAATGGTTTTCTTCAATATTGTATTGCTACCCGCTTCTTTCCAGATATCTAAATCTTTAATGACGGTTTTGCCATTAAAAGCCACATCGAATAAGCGCATGCCTTTCGCATCTAAACCACTACCTATGCCCAGCCAAGGCTCTATAAAATAAAGTTCTACCAAATAATCGCCATCAGGTAAAGGAAAGTGGTATTTCAGCTGATCACGGCCATACCTGAAAGTCTGGAATAGTTTCCAGTCGGCTGTGCCTGCAATGGGTTGAAAAGTACGGCGCTGACTGGCGAAAAAAACAGGTACGCCAGGAAAATCTTTAGTCCAGGAGCTTGAACCAAAACAATCGTTCGCCGTTAAGTTCCTGTCGGCCGCCCATTTGTTACCGTTAGCATCAGTGTAATCATCGCCGCCACAGTTTAAACGGTAAACATAGTGGTGGTTTTTTTCGGGAACCGTTATTTTTTTGTCGGTAACCAGTTGATTAAAATCAGGGCTTTGTGGTAGATTTTGTAAAACGAGCTGATCTTTGGCGACAACTTTTCCGTTAACATAACCTACTGCATACAAAACATTATACTTAATATCAGGCTTGTCCCACTGAAAATGGGTGCCGATTACCCCTCGTTTTTTTTTGCCTAAAGATTGTCCGTTAATGTCGTTAAAAAGCTCTACTTCATCGCAATTGGAATATACCACCACACTATCTTTTATCCCAGGCGTGCTCCAGCGGTTTGGCCAGGTATGCGATACGATATACACCATCGGTTGTGTTGTTTTTGGCGCATAGTTGGCCCTAAACATGTAAAAAACATCTGTAGGTTCTTCCCAGGGCGTAAACATACCTTTATAATTTACAGGGCCAATGCGGTCTAGATCCCGAAGTCCTTCGCCACCCTGAACACGTCCCGGATTATCATGCGAGCTATACAGCCAGAAAAAATGACCTGCTGTTTTATCTTTTACCGTTTCGGCAAGGCGCACTTTGGTTTCCATCAAACTGGTCATTTTATTTTCGGTATACCCCTTGCCAGCTGCATCAACATCATGCAGATCGAGGGTTCGCCAGGCGCCATACTCGCCTACCAAAACCTGTCTTTGCAGATCTTCGCCATAAGTTAAGGGATTGCCGCCATAGGTGCCTGTCCAGTTTTGGGGTACATCCCAATCGGTCCCTTTACCGCCATTACAAGTGGTTACTTTCCTTTGTGAAGATGCGGTTGGATCGAGTTTGCGGATTAATTCGGTGCATTCCCGGGCGAAATCTTCAGGTAGAGTACTTTCGTTTTCCAATCCCCATAAAACCACAGCCGGGCTATTTCTTCTTTCCTTTACCCAATCGGTTAAGAGGGCTTTGAAGTTTTTTCTAAACTCAGGAGTATCGTACCAGATGTGCGCAGCCATTTGTGTCCAGCATAAAATCCCTTCCTTATCCCAATAATCTGAATACAGCAAGTTGTGCGGTTGATGCGCATCACGGAAGGCATTAAAACCTGCAGCTTTAATCTGCATTACGCGCGAGCGGATCTGCTCATTACTAAAAGCATGACTCTGGCCGATTAAATGTTCATATTCGGCAATCCCATTAATAAAGACAGGTTTTCCGTTTAAGAGAAATACTTTCTGATTGGCCTGATCGCTTATTGGCCAGCTAATCCAGCGGATACCGTAAGGTGTTTGCTGTTCATCTACCACCGTTCCATTTTCAATAAGGGTGGTTTTAAGGGTGTAAAGATAAGGAGTTTCCAGCGACCATAATTTGGGATTACTGATGGTAGCCGTTTTTTGTGCCACATCAATTTCTTTCCCTGGAGCAAGATGAACGGTACTCTTTAAGGTTTGTATCACTTTTCCATTCGCTTCTGTTAACTGATTGATCAGGCTGAGCGATCTACCTTTGGAACCATAGTTTTTAAGGCTTGTAGTTAAATTTAAAACAGCAGCCTTTTCTGAAATTTTATTGTCGTTCCAGATGTGAACGCCAAAAGGCTCTACCCGAACTTCATTGGTAACGATCAGGTTTACAGGTCTGAAAATTCCCATAGGCTGCGAGCCTTCTGAAAAGCCTCGTTCAGTAGAGCAACCGCCGTCAACCCAGGGTAAATCCTGAATGTTAGCCGGATGATCGGCCCTCACCGCCAGTACATTTTCTGTATTATTCAGTTTAATCGCAGCTGTAACATCGAGCGTAAAGGTAGTTCTGCCACCTGCGTGGTAGCCCACCTTTTTGCCATTTAACCAAATAGTTGCATAAGAGCCCACTCCTTCAAAATATAAAAAGAAGCGTTTCCCAGCCTTGATTTCATTTGTTTTAAAACTTTTGCGGTACCAGGCATAACCATGTTTGTTACCATGGAGTTTGCGTTGATAGCCTTCGTACTGATCCCAGTTGTGGGGTACATTTACATTTTTCCAGTTTTTTGTGTTATAAGCGGCTCCCTGAAAACCCTCAAAAGCATTTATATTTTTTTCATCGGCAACAGTAAGCCAGCTGGCGTTTAAGGAAATCGTTTTGCGTATTGGATTTTGTGCATTAACGAAATTAATGCTAAATAAAGACAGCAGCACAACAATTAGATATTTGCTATAGTTTGGTTTGTGTAGACACGAACCAAAGCGTTTGAAGTATCTGTTACAGGAGATTGCTTCGTCGTTCCTCCTCGCAAAGACGATTTTATTATTCATGTTTTAAAGCAATTTCAAATCCCCGTTCAGTTTATAGGTTTCGCCTGCTTTGGTGTGCAGTTGTACCACTAAATTTTTATAATGCAACCTGCAATCTCCACCAGTTTTAGATTTAAGTGTAAAAGAAGTTAATGTACCTTTATCCCAGCTCAAATCTACCTCAAAACCGCCTCGGGCTTGTAAACCTTTGATGTTACCCGTAGGCATCGCCGTTGGCAAAGCGGGTAAAATATCCAGATAACCCTGATGGCTTTGCAATATCATTTCGGCTATCCCGGCTGATCCTCCGAAATTGCCATCAATCTGAAAAGGTGGATGCGCATCGAATAGGTTTACGTAAGATCCGGCTCCATTATTGGCTGGTTTCATTAACATTTTTACCAGTTTCATGGCATGGTCGCCATCTTTAAACCGGGCCCAGAAATTTATTTTCCAGGCTAAACTCCAGCCGGTTGCATCATCTCCGCGATACAAAAGCGATTGTTTGGCAGCTTGCATCATTTTAGCATCACCATCCCAGGTAATGTCGTTGCCAGGATAAACACCCCACAAATGCGAAACGTGACGGTGTTTATTGGTTGTATCATCTTTATCGGTCAGCCACTCCTGTAACTGGCCGTATTTACCAATCTGGTTAGGTGCCAGTTGTTTTAGTTTTTCCTCCAGTGTTTTTTTGAAATCCGCATCAGCATGGAGTACATCGGCAGCCGCAATACAGTTCTTAAAAAGCGAGCGGATAATCTGGTGATCCATAGTTGGTCCGGCTACCAAACCTCCATTTTCAGGTGAGTTAGATGGCGTACTGATTAACCAACCTGTTTTAGGATCTTTCACCAGAAAATCTACAAAGAACAGCGCTGCCTGTTTCATTGAAGGGTAAGCTTCTGTTTCGAGGAATTTCTTGTCCTGGCTAAACTGGTAATGTTCCCATAAATGCTGACTTAACCAGGCCGCACCGCTCATCCAGATCCCATGGTTAGAAGCATTTATAGCAGCGGTTCCGTTCCATAAATCGGTATTGTGGTGTAATACCCAGCCGCGCGCGTTGTAATATTGTTTTGCAGTTTCACTACCAGTTTTGGTTAGACCTTTAATTTTCTGGAATAAAGGCTCGTTTAAGGCCGATAAATTTAAAACTTCTGTTGGCCAGTAATTCATTTCCAGGTTAATGTTGGTGGTGTATTTACTGCCCCATGGCGGGGTTAGCAAATCGTTCCAGATGCCCTGCAAATTGGCTGGTTGCGTACCAGGTCTTGAGCTCGAGATTAACAAATAACGGCCATACTGCATGTACAAAGCTGCAAAGGCAGCATCGTTGGCGCGTGCAAATTTTTCCAGGCGCTCATCAGTAGGTAATTTTTCATTTTCTGAACGACCAAAACTAACCTCAAACTTATTGTAGTATTGCTGATATTCTTTAATGTGGTTCCGCTTAATTTCAGTATAGGTTTTCCCTTTCAGGCTGTTTAATGCTTTAACATTGGCGGTAGCCGGTGAGCCTGAAACATCCTGCGCATTAATAAAATTGGTGCCTGCGGTTAAATAAAGTGTTACTTCATCGGCCTGATTTACACTGATTTTTCCGTTTACAATTTTTAAACTGCCTTTTTTAACAATAGCTGTTAACCTGCTTTCTCCTTTTAATGCACCATTTTTAACCGCAACTGTTAGTGCAAGTGTTTGCTTATCCAGCATTTTAACTGTCGACTGGCGGTGCGGGCTTGATAATTCGGCATCGAAGCTGATTGCTTTAGGTTTATCGGCAGTTAAATGAATAACTACGGCCTGGTTGGGTTGACTGGCCAAATATTCGCGCTGATAGTTTACTCCATTGCTGGTGAAGGTAGTTTTAGCAACCGCTGTGCTGATATCTAGCGAACGCTTGTAATTGCTTACCAGTGATTTAGTAAGTTTAAAGTATAGGTTTAAGTCGCCAAAGGGTTGATAACTTCCCTGGTATTGTGGTATAGCAGGTGGGTTTTCGTCCTGTATTTTATATTTCCATGCTTTTTCCAGTGAAACTCCTTGCGTAATATCTGATCCTACAGGATAAATACCAATTTTCTTGCTGGTGTCTTTATAACCAACCAAACCGCCTTTATCGGCATAGTTAAGCACCTGAATCGCGATGCTATTGCTGCCTGTTTTAATCAGTTTTGCCGGAATGGTGTATTTTCTTGGTTCGGTATTATCGGTATTGCCTACCAGTGTACCATTAATGTAAGTAAAATCCTGATCGCGAACACGGTTAAGATCGAGTACCAAATCTTTTCCGCTCCAGTTTTCGGGCACATTGAAAGTAGTTCTCAGCCAAACTGCCCCATCTAAATTGGCTAATCCAACTGTTTCCCAGCCATCAAAAGCAGGTACCTGAAGGGTTTTCCAGCCTTTGTCATCGAAATTAGCCAGTGCTGGATTGCCAGTTAAGCCTTTGCCGGCTTTCATCTCGTTTACCCAGGTATTTTTGTCTCCGGCTTCGCTTTGTAGGCCCATAAACTGTGCCTGTGCAAGCGTTTCGGCTTCTTTTTGTTTACCTTCAAAAAGTAGTTCTCTAACATCGTTTAAATATTTATAGGCACCTTTGCGGTTGTAATCTCTTGGCTTTCCGGTCCACAGCGTTTCTTCGTTAAACTGGATATGATCAACCATGGTACCTGCAAAAAGCATCGCGCCAATGCGGCCATTCCCAATCGGTAATGCATCTGTCCATTTTTCTGCAGGTTTATTGTACCACAAAGTATGGTTGTTTTCCTGCGCCCATCCATTCAATTGAACGGTTACCGCTAAAATTAAAGTGCCAAGTAAAAATTTAAATTTCATGTTATTGTCCTTTGTCGCCTGAAATAATTTCGATGGTGGCCGTTACTTCTTTTTCTTTTTTAACAGGCGTTTTCACCCTTCTGAAATTATTGTTGCCTAAAAATATGTTTTTGGTTTCAGCGCCGCTCAATTTCAGGTAAGTATTTATTTCGGCAGGAGGAAAAGCATTGTATAAAAACAGGTCAGAAACATTGGTTAAATCAATTACAGCGGCATTTGCAGGCACTTTGTAACTTTTTAAAGCATCTATAACCAGGTTACTTACTTGAGTGGCTTTTACAGCAGGACCAATTTGCGTATTAACGGCTACATTGTGTAGTTCGATATCCGTAGCATTTCCAATCGAAAAACCACTTTTTGCATCCAGGTTGATGTCGTTAAAAGTAATATTGCTAATGGGCATTTCTTCCAGCCCGTTTAAATAGGCTGCCTGGTTTACCTGCCCGGTAATATTGGCGAAATGAATATTCCGGAATGCCGGAGTACGTTCTGACACAGGCTCAACCTTGGTTTTAGCGTATTGCATATCGAGTACAATGGCTTGCTCGCGGATGTTTTTCATGATGATGTTACTCACCCTGATTTCCTCCACTACACCACCCCTTCCGCGTGCAGTTTTAATGCGGATGCCGCGGTCAGTTCCATCGAACACACAATTGGAAATGGTTATTTTACGCACATCGCCCGACATTTCACTGCCAATTACCACGCCGCCATGACCTGAGAGCATAGTACAATTGGTAATCACGTAGTTTTCGGCCGGAGCTGCCATTTTCCTGCCTGGCGCATCTTTACCCGATTTGATGGTAATACAATCGTCGCCCACACTGATGTGGCAATCGGAAATGTGTACGTTTTTACACGATTCTGGGTTAATTCCATCGGTATTGGGCGAATGCGGATTGTTTATGGTTACCGCATGAACTTTCACATTCTCACAAAACTCCGGATTAATTGTCCAGAATGGTGAATTGCGAATGGTAATGCCATCTATCAACACGTTTTTGCAAAACATGGGCTGGATAAACGGCGGACGTAAAAAGCCACGTTTCATTTGTTTGGGATCGTCAGGTAAAATGATATCCTTATTCAGACTGGCAAAGGTGGTTTGCCATTTGGAAATTGGCTGACCTTCTTTATAACCTTCAACAAAATCCCACCATTTTTTGCCATGACCATCAATAATACCACGGCCAATAATCGAGATGTTTTCGGCTTTATAGGCATAAAATAAAGGCGAAAAACTGGTTACATCTACCCCTTCGTATCGGCTTTTAACCATCGGAAGGTAATCGTCAAAGTTATCGCTGAAATGCAGTTCGGCTCCGGCATCAATTAAAATGGTAATATTGCTTTTTAAATGAATTGGCCCTGTTAAATATTTACCTGCAGGGAAATAAATGGTACCTCCACCAGCTTTTGAAGCAGCATCGATCGCATTTTTAATGGCTGTAGTAGCCAGCTTACTGCTGTCGTTTTTCGCTCCATATTTGATAACATTATAGTATTCCTGTGCGTTAGCACTAAGGTAACCAGTTAAGGCTATTGCAAAAATTAGGATCTTGATTAGATATTTCATCTGATTTAAATATTTTACTGTACCATCGTCCTCGTTTGTAACGAGGATGAGCGGGAAGTGCGATTGTATCGCTCTAGCTCATCTCTGTCCGTAGAGTTCCGAAGGGCTCTACGGATTTTAGCATGGAAAAGAGTCTCTGACTCGTTCCTGGTTGTTGAGTTAATAAACTCAATTTTATTCATTAATCCGTAGTGACGCTGCGCTTAACACTAAGGATAGGATTTGTTATTTAATTCATCACCACTTTTAAAGGCTTCAAATCTTTGCCTTTAAAAATCATTTTACCGTCTGCAAACACTAAAAACCCTTTGCCTTTGTGGTATTTGTTTCCGGTTTTATCCCACAATACCGTTAAAATTTTGTTGTGATAAGAAACATTATCGAGGACAAACCAATCCCATTGATTTTTGGGAATCAGTGGGTAAATTTCCAATGTATTGTCGGCACGTGGTTTAATCCCAACCAGATCATTAATAATCAAATCACAAAAAGTAGAGTGATTATAAAAACTGCTTCTCGGATTATCGCCTTTTAACCACTCGCCATTCTTCTCGTCCTGGTACTCGCCGATATAAGGTTTGCCGTTTTTGGTATGCGATGCAGCGAATTTATGTAACTCTTTGTAGAAAACGGCTGCATTCATTTTACCATGTTCTTTATAATTGGTAAGCAGATTAGCCAATCCTTTGAGCGTTTGCGAGCTGGCAAATGGCCAAAGCGCACCATCCCACTCGCAACTGTGCCCTGTACCGCGCGTTCTGAATGTTGGGTTTCTGCGTTCGGCTGTTGTTAAGCCCCAGGGTGCATTGAAGCCTGCAGTATCTAGTAACTGATCCCAGGCTTTTGCGTAACTGGCTTTATCGTCTGGCAGATTGAAATCCCATGGAATAAAACCTATAGCTTCGCGAACCTCAGCATGTCCACCTTTTGCCTTCCTGGTCTCGAAAAAAGCTGAAGCTGGATTCCAAAGACTATCCTGAACAAGTTTTTTAATCGAATCGGCCTTAAGGTTGTATTTAGTAACTAAGTTGTTGTCGCCAAACATTTTACCGAGCTTACTTAAAGCAATAGCATTGCCATACATGTAGCTGTTAATGGTTGGCCTTTGGTTTTGATCCTTCCTCGATCCGCTAATCGACTCCTCCATTCCATCTTTCACATCGTTTTGCCAGAATAAGCCGTTTTTAAGTTTACGCTCCGATTCCCATTTTGCATAATCTTTGTCTAAAGCAGGTAATATCTCCTTTAAGAACTGTTGATCGGGTTTTACCAGATTGTTTTGATATACCGCATCATCTACCCAACTGCTAAACTGGTGAAAACGTTGCTTGGTTTGACCTACATCAGCATGATAGAGCCAAAATTTCACGTAGTCCTGCAAATAGCTATTGTCTTTTAACCACCTGCCTTCGTAAAGGTGGTGACCTAAAGCGCAGCTAATTGAATTGTATTTACCTGCATGTTTTACCGGCTCTATAAATTCGGTAAAAATGAAACCCTCCGGTGTTTTTACCAGATGCTTGCGATAAGTCCACCAGCGGTAATAATAGTTTTGCTCCAGCACCTCGTCCGGGCATTCGAATAAAGGAATCTGCCCCGAAAGCCAGGTAAACGCTTCGGCATTGGGTACGTAGTTTTTTACAGCCTCAGTATCAATGGTATTAAAGTATGTGACATACTTTTTCAGTTTATCTGTTCCGATAATCTTTTTTTGTTGCGCAAAGCCTGTAAAAGCACATAGCGATAATGCCGCTGTGGCTATAAAATTTCTAGTGTTTATCATTATTCAAATAACCAATCTATATCTTTTCCATGTCCGTCCAGGCCTGCGTTAAAAATCCGCAGTTCCTGTTTATCATCAATAAAGCCCAATACCAAACAAGCACCTTTGCCTAAGTTTAAGGTATGCGTACCTGCGGCAAATGAATAAGCATGTACGTTTACCGGCGGAAAGCCTGCTGCAACCAGCGCATTCGATATCTTAATTTCCGACTGACCATAATTATTGGCACTTGCATCGGTTTCCAATTGTGGTGGCGCCAGGTATTCAGCGTTTTTCTGGTTAAAAAAGCCAACCAGCAATTTAACGGGCTGCGCGGTAGTAAACTTAATTTCGGTTCCGTTTTTAATTTGGCTGGCTTTGGAAAGTTGAATACCCTTTAAACCCAGCAACTCGTCGGCAACCTCTTTAATTTTAACCGTAGTATCGCTAAAAACTACAGCATCTTTAGCAATTGTATAACTGGCTGTATGATTTAAAACTTGTACTGCAACTCCTTTGTAGTTGATGATTTTAGCCGTTTCTCCTTGTTTAACCGATTTTAAAGAATCGATACTGTGCTTAAAATGATTAAGCTCCTTAGTGAAAACCGGTAGCATCTCTCGCCAGTGGATAAATGTCTTATCAACCCCGCGCATTGGGATTTTACGCTGCTTGGTTTGCATGCTGTTGGCATACAAATACGTTTTTTCGGTGTATTTAACCAGGTTGGCATAGTGTGCTACACTTTTTTCAAGAAAAGGGAGCGCCTGATCCAGATCGGCCACATTATTCGAGTATTTATAGCGTAAGATCCAAAGGGCAGCTTTTACTTTTTCAGCATAAAAATTGGCCATGGCATCATAACAATACATGTCGTTTTTAAGCCGGTTAAATTCTGCGGTATCTTTGGTTACGGTTGGGGCTGCGTTTTGTATAGCAGCTAAAGCTTTCTGACCATGTGCTACAACCTCTTTGGCAATTTGCACAGGTGTTTCGCCAATATGGCCTTGCTTTTTCCATTCTTTCTCGGCGTAATCGATAATCATCTCTCCTTCTGGCGCTTCCGATTCGTACATTAAGGTAAATACGCCATAACGGAAAGGATTAATCAGCTGCGTCATTAACATGCCCAGTGTTAAAGTTTGGCGGTTGCCATCGGTTATACCATACCTGCGCAGGAGTTTGGGCGAAATTTCTCCCGATTCTTCATAAGCATTTAGAATAGCCTTGCCACCCGTTAGGTTAGTACCGTATTTATTGGCCAGTGCTTTGCCCCAATAGTTTATTTCCTGCGTACGGTCTCTTTGCGAATTCCACGAATACCGGGCCCATTCCTTGTACCAGATCCAGTCGCGGTCTACTTCTAACAAGCGATCTTTTACGTTGTCTGCAGCATAAGGCCAGTCCCAGTAACTGGCTTGTGGGTAGAGGTGTAAGCCCTTGGCACCATAAATTTTGTTCATGGCCTGTACCGATTTTTGGATAAAATCTGCCGATCCATATCTGAAAGGCTCCAGATTGGCCAGGATGTGTACGTTTGAGATGTTTACGGTGCCAATATCAGCCAGTTTACGGTTCAGCTCGGCCCAGGCACCACGTGGTGTGTAAGTAGTTAAAGCTTCACCATTAAATTTATTCTCGGTATACAGATTTTTATAAAGTGGTAAAGCGGCTTTCATTACACTGGGCGCATCGGTATCGTGTGCGCGCAATACAATAGGCGGCTCTTCTTTTATACCGGCAGCTTTTAAACCGTCTTTTACACCGGGGATAATGGTTTTGGTAAACCAATCGATGTCATCCTGCCCAACGCCTTCCATCGCTTCGCCTAAAGCAACCATTAAACCTACGTTCGGGTATTTTTCTACAAAAGCTGCAATTGATTTTTGCGTATAATCGGCAATTAAAGGGATAATCGGGCGGTTACGGTCCTGCGTTTTTAAGCCATGTTTATCGGCAAAAGGTTTAGGAATAATGATATTGTAAAACATCTGGATTACCCAAATTCCACGTTTATCGGCCTCATGCGTTAAAAACCTGAAAATATCCTCGTTCTTTTTGAGGGTAGCATCGTCTACCTCTACCGCATAAGGATAGGTTTTTAGTCGCAATAAAGAAGAAAACGGGTGACCGTTCCACAGGTAAAGCGAGTTGTAGCGGTTTTCCACCATCATATCGAGGTACTTAATCCATAGAGCCTTATCGTAAAGCCAGGGAAAAGTTTCGGGAGTATACGGATATTCATAAACATCGTGTCCGGGTAAATAATCGGGCTTTTGCAAACCAATACAAGTGCCACGTAACACCATTTCAGGCTGATCAGTAAGCGATAAGGCAGCAGGTAACTTGCCAGAGTCTTTAATTTGGTCGGCTAATTCAATGCAACCATATAAAGTGCCCGATGCATCATGACCGGCTATATAAATGGTTCCGTTTTTATCGGTATAAATCGTATAAGCTTCTTTTTTAGCGGCGGCTACCTTGTTTTTTACGGCTGCCGGAAGTTTACCAGCCATAACCGCATCAGAAAATATGCCGATTACAATGCCCAGTTTGCCCGCTCCTGCTTTAGTCTGTTGTATTATTTTAGTCTGATAACCAATTTTATTCAAGGCCTTTAAAACCTGGTCAGCACCAAACTTTACCCTTACATGCGCAGCCGGAGATATTAAAATGTTTTTATCCGCGCGGTTGCCGGCACTTGAAAACGAGATCGATAAAAAATAACAGGAAATAAAAATCAGAAATTTTCTCATTCAATTTGGCTCTTATAACAAAGCCTTAAAAATTAGGCTTTTGTATGATATTTGGTTGTAATATTATTTAAATATAAAAATAATATTCAAATATAAGTAAATTAGCCTTTCGCTTATGTAATATTTATGCAAGGTAAAGCGCTTATAAAGGTTTGTAGCGGGTATGACAATATCTGTTAATATTTAGACAAGAAGATAAAATTTTTAATCAACAATATTTATTTTATTTGTAGTCGTATTCTAATCAATTATAACATTATGCCATTTTTTCGGCTTAGCAAGCTAAACCTATAATATTAAGGATGCGAAATCAAAATACGTATATTACATCATCAATCAATTTAAACAACAAACATGTTTTCACTCAAAAATAAAAAAGCAGTAGTTACCGGCGGTGGCAGTGGAATTGGCAGGGCTATAGCAACTATTTTAGCTAAACAGGATGCCGAAGTGCACATTATTGAACTGGGTATCGAGCAGGCACAAGATACATTGGATGAAATTAAAGCAGCAGGTAAGCAGGCTTTTAGTTATGCCTGCGATGTTTCAGATCATCAGGCGGTTAAAGCTGTTTTTGAACAAATTGGAAGCATCAATATCTTGGTAAACAATGCCGGTATTGCACACATTGGCAAAGCCGATACTACTGAAGAAAGCGATTTCGACCGGGTAATGCGCGTTAACGTTAAAGGTGTTTACAATTGCCTGTATGCTGCTATTCCGCAAATCCGTTTAGCTGGCGGAGGTGTAATCATCAATATGGCTTCTATTGCAGCATTAATTGGCTTGCCAGACCGTTTTGCCTACAGTACAGCAAAAGGTGCGGTAAAAGCCATGACCATGAGTGTAGCCAAAGATTACATTGGCGAAAACATCAGGTGTAATTCTATTTCTCCGGCAAGGGTACATACCCCATTTGTTGATGGCTTTTTACAGAAAAATTATCCGGATAATATCCCTGAAATGTTCGAGAAGTTATCTAAAACCCAACCCATTGGCCGTATGGCTAAACCCGAAGAAATTGGTGCACTGGCTTTATATTTATGTAGCGACGAGGCTGCATTTATTACCGGTTGCGATTATCCAATTGACGGTGGATTTACGACCTTAAACAATTAATATCCTTTTTAAATACAATAAAGAAAATATAACATGAAATTAATAAGATTTGGTGAAGCAGGAGCAGAAAAACCAGGCGTAATTATCGGCGATAATTATTATGATGTATCTGCATTGGTTAGCGATTATAACGAAGCGTTTTTTGGTGGCGATGGTTTGGAAAAACTAAAATCAGCTATCGCATCGGCTGATTTGCCACAAGTAGATAAAGGTGTTCGCCTTGGTCCGGCTTTGGCGCGCCCTTCAAAAATTATCTGTGTAGGCCTAAACTACAAAGACCACGCAGCCGAAACCAATGCCCCTATTCCAACCGAGCCGATTTTATTCTTCAAAGCTACTACCGCTATTGTAGGACCGAATGACGATTTGGTTATCCCTAAAAACAGTAAAAAAACCGACTGGGAAGTAGAATTAGCCATTGTAATTGGTAAAAAAGCCAGCTATGTAACTGAAGAAAATGCTTTAGATCATATTGCGGGTTACGTTTTGCATAACGATTACAGCGAGCGCGAATTCCAGTTAGAGCGTAACGGACAATGGGTTAAAGGAAAAAGTGCCGATACTTTTGCACCAATCGGGCCATTTATTGCTACGCAGGATGAAATTGCCGATGTGCACAACCTGCGCCTTTGGTTAACGGTTAACGGTAAAACTTTACAGGATGGAAACACTTCGAACCTGATTTTCAATGTGCCGTTTATGGTTTCCTACATCAGTCAGTTTATGACCCTTTTACCGGGTGATGTAATTACTACAGGTACGCCTGCAGGTGTTGGTTTAGGCCAGAAACCTGAGCCCTGGTATTTAAAACCTGGCGATGTAGTTGAGTTGGGTATTGATGGTTTAGGTACCAGCAAACAAACTGTTAAAGCTTACGGCGAAAATTAATATGAAAAGATATTGCCTGGCGCTCGATTTGGTTGACGATGTAAAGCTTATTGAAGAATATAAGCAATACCACCAATCGGTTTGGCCCGAAATTAAAGAGAGTATCAGCTCGTCTGGTATCGAAAACCTGGAGATATACCTCACTGGTAACCGCCTATTTATGATTATGGAAGTAAATGAAAGCTTTTCTTTTGAAGCCAAAGGAGCAGCCGATTTAGCCAATCCGAAAGTGCAGGAATGGGAAACTTTGATGTGGAAGTTCCAGCAGGCTTTACCGGGAGCCAAACCTGGCGAAAAATGGATCTTAATGGATCAGATATTTACACTTTAGTGCTTTTATAATATGATTGATACCCACGTACATTTTTGGAATTTCGACCCGGTTAGAGATAACTGGATTAACGATGATATGCAAATCATCCGCAAAGATTTTTCTCCGGAGAATCTTTTGGATGTGTATAGCGAACTGAATATTACCGGGTGTGTCGCTGTACAGGCCAGTCAGTCGGAAGAAGAAAATCATTTTCTGCTAAAACTGGCGGAAGAGAGCGAAATCATCAAAGGTATTGTAGGCTGGGTTGATTTACTTGATCCCAATCTGGATGAACGCCTAAGCTTCTGGCAAAATCATGAAATCATTAAGGGCTGGCGACATATCCTGCAGGCTGAAAACCGCGATTTTATCTTAAATCCGGCTTTTATTACAGGTGTTAAGCAATTAAAAAAATACAACTATACTTACGATTTGTTGTGCTACCACAACCAGTTGGAAACCATTATACAAATGGTTGATCAAATTCCCGATCAGCCATTTGTATTGGATCATTGTGGCAAGCCAGATGTAAAAAGCGGAGATTTGAAAGCCTGGACAGCAAACATTAAAACCCTCGCCGCAAACCCCAACGTATTGTGCAAAGTATCGGGTCTTTTAACCGAAGCCGACTGGCAAAACTGGACGGAACAGGATTTGTTTAATTGCTTTGATGTAATATTCGAGCAGTTTGGCCCGGAACGCGTAATGTATGGCAGCGATTGGCCGGTAATGTTATTAAGCAGGCCTTATCAGGATTGGTTTAATGTAGTAAATAAATACACCGAACGTTTTACCGTTGCAGAAAGGAGAATGATTTTCTCTGATAATGCAAAGCAGTTTTACAAACTTTAATAGCTGTTTTTAGTGTTGCCGAGGCTAATACCTGGCAACGCAGTGCTTTAAAGAAACCAAATATAGCCGATAGTGCAGGACGGAGATTACATTATATTGTGTTAGTTTTCGCTTTTTAATACGCCTGCGGCCAAGACAATAAATAAAATAATGAGTAAAAAAATTACCTTTCCTTATCATTCTCAATATCCTTCGGTAGCTGATCTTAGAAGTAAAGCAAAAAGAAGAATACCAAAATTTGCATTCGATTATCTAGAAGGCGGCTGTAACGAAGGGCTAAATCTGGCCCGTAACGAATCAGATTTCGATGATATCTATCTAAAGCCAAACTATTTACGCGTGGGCGGAGATATCGACATGTCGGTTGAGCTTTTTGGACGTAAATACAGTGCGCCTTTTGGTATTTCTCCTATTGGTTTACAAGGCTTGATGTGGCCCAATGCACCAGAAATCCTGGCCAAAGCGGCAGCCAAACACGATATTCCTTATACGCTGAGTACCGTATCTACCAGTAGTATCGAGCGTATTGCTGAAGTTTCGGAAGGAAAAGCCTGGTTTCAGTTGTATCACCCTACCGAAAATAAACTGAGGGATGATATTTTATCGCGATTAAAAGCGGTTGAATGCCCTGTTTTGGTGGTACTGGTAGATGTTCCTGCATTCGGTTTAAGGTACAAGGAAATTAAAAGTGGTCTTTCTATACCACCTAAAATGTCGGTAAACAATATTTTGCAGGCATTTGCAAGGCCATTGTGGGGCATTAAAACACTACAGCATGGTATCCCCTCTTTTGCTACCTTAAAACCGTACATGGAAAAAGGAATGGATATGTCGCAGCTGGGACAATTTATGAACCGGACCTTTACGGGGAAAGTCGATATCGAAAAGGTTTCTGCTATCCGCGAAATCTGGAAAGGCCCATTGGTATTAAAAGGCATTGCTACTGATGAAGATATGCAGGCAGCTATACAGATCGGTGTTGACGGGGTGATTGTTTCGAATCATGGTGGAAGACAAATTGATGCAGGTGAATCATCGATCAATTCTTTAATCAAACTGGCCGGAAATGATGCCTATAAATCAAAACTCAAGATCATGCTGGATGGCGGAATCCGTTCGGGAGTTGATTTGGCCAGGGCACATGCCGTAGGCTCCGAATTCAACTTTATGGGCCGTCCGTTTATGTATGGTGTTGGTGCATTGGGTAATGAAGGTGGCGAGCATACCATCAATATGTTTAAAACTCATTTGTACCAGATTATGCAGCAGCTTACGATCGAGAATATTTCGCAATTCCCTGATCGGTTATTGTAATTTCAGCCGGATACCCTTTATACAATCCGTCATTGCCAGCTTGACTGGCAATCTTAATACAATAAAAAAACCTCGCAGGTTTCAAAAACCTGCGAGGTTTATCACATATAAACTACTGGTTGTTGTCACATCAACCAGCTCATATCATTTTCGCATGATCAGCTCCAGTTCATCCCCCTGCCCCCTTCAAAGGGGGACGAGATAGGCTACTTGATTAGCTATAAGAATCATGCTATTCCGTGATTATCCGTGCTTCTGTGGCAAAAGCCTTACGCATAATAAAAAGCCCTCACAGGTTTCTAAAACCTGTGAGGGCTATCCAGTGTTTCGGTCGGTGAGACACCGACCGATAGATGAAGCTTATTTCGAAAACTTATAAGTAGTACTCGTTTTATACGTTTCTCCAGGTTTAAGTACGGTAGAAGCAAAATTTGGGTGATTCGGTGCATCAGGGAAATGTTGCGTTTCTAAACAAAAAGCCGAACGGTGTGGGTACGATTTACCACCTTTACCATCTTTATCTGCACCCGTTAAGAAATTACCACTATAAAACTGCAAACCAGGCTCGGTAGTAATTACCGATAAAACAATACCAGTTTTGGTACTTTTAACCACGGCTACCGGGGCTTTACCATCGTGGTGGGTTAAGGCAAAGTTATGATCGTAACCTTTACCAAATTTTAACTGCTCATCATTATCGCCAATCTGTTTACCAATTAGTTTCGCTTTGTTAAAATCAAAAGCTGTACCTGCAACAGGTTGTAATTTACCCGTTGGAATCAAGGTCGAATCAACTGGCGTATAAGCGCTGGCATCGATCATTAATTCATGATCTAAAATCGTACTGTCGCCTTCGCCGTTTAAATTAAAATAAGCGTGGTTGGTTAAGTTTACAATCGTTGTTTTGTCGGTAGTAGCTGTATAATCAATTTGCAGCGCATTGTCATCCGTTAAAGTATAAGTTACTTTCACGTCCAGTTTACCCGGATAGCCCGCTTCGCCATCATTAGATACATAACTCAATTCCAGCTTCGAGCTATCTATTTGTTTGGCATCCCACACTTTGCCGAAAAAGCCATCGGTACCACCGTGTAAAGTGTTTACGCCGTCGTTCAGTTGTAACTGGTATTCCTTACCATCTAAAGTAAATTTACCTTTACCAATGCGGTTTCCGTAGCGACCAATTAAGGCACCAAAAAAGGGCTCTCCTTTTTTACGGTAAGCACCCACACTATCGTAACCCAATACTACATCGGTTAGTTTATTGTCTTTATCGGGCACCAGCAGCGATACCACGCGGCCGCCGTAATTGGTAATCGATACCGAAGCACCTTGTTTGTTCTTCAGGGTATATAATTTAACCGCTTTACCATCAATGGTACTGCTGTATTTTAACGAATCGGTTTGGGTACTGGCTGCTGCTCCTTTATCCGTTTTCGGGTTGCATGCGCTGAAAGCAAGGGCTAAACATAAGGTAGCCAATGGTAAGGCCTTAAGAAGTGGTTTTTTCATCAGTTATGGGTTTTTATTTGATGAAGCAATCGTGATTTTACCGGGCAAAACCCCTGATGCTTACATCCAGATTTATTTTTGGTTACAGCTAAAGTAGTAAAAAATAATTAACGTCAAAGTGACGATTATAATATTATTTCGCTTAATATTGACCATCATTTCCCTACATCAAAAAAAATCACATAATTTAGCAAGAATATGCACGATTTTAATTTCAGACCTAAAGCTTTTCTTTTCGATTTAAACGGCACCATGATTAACGATATGGAATACCATACGCTGGCCTGGTACCGCATTATGACCGAAGATTTAGGCGCAAAACTGGATTACGCTAGTGTAAAAAAAGAAATGTACGGTAAAAACCACGAAGTGCTGGAGCGCGTTTTTGGTATAGGCAAGTTTAGCCCTGCAGAAATAGAACGCCTTTCGGTTGATAAAGAAAAGCGTTACCAATCGGGCTATTTCCCGCATCTGGCTTTAATAGCTGGTCTGGATCAGTTTTTGGAGCGGGCAAAGGCTGCGCAAATCCCGATGGCCATTGGCTCAGCTGCCATTCCTTTCAATATCGATTTTGTGGTAGATGGTTTAAACATCCGCCATTACCTGGATGCCATTGTAAGTGCCGATGATGTACAAACGAGTAAACCCGATCCGGAAACCTTTTTAAAGGCTGCAGCTGCACTGGGTATTGCCCCTGCCGATTGCCTGGTGTTTGAAGATGCACCTAAAGGCGTAGAATCTGCCCTGAACGCGGGCATGCCCTGCATTGTACTTACCACCACACATACCATCGAAGAATTTGACGGTTATCCGAATATTTTGGGTTATATTACCGATTACAACGAGACTAAATTAAATATGCTTTTTTAAAACATGGGAAAATATTTAAATCAAAAACCTGTACTGGTTGCTGTTGACTGTATTATTTTTGGTTACGACGGCGAAGAACTGAAACTTCTGGTGATTAAAAGGGCTATTGAGCCGGTAAAAGATCAATGGAGTTTGATGGGTGGTTTTATTGGCGAAAATGAAAACCTCGATGGCGCAGCCAAACGTATTCTTTTAGAACTTACGGGTTTGCACGATGTGTATTTAGAGCAGTTGCACGCTTATGGTAGTCCGGATCGTGACCCGATTGAGCGTACGGTATCGGTTGTGTACTTTGCCCTGATCGATATCAATAAGTACAGCAAACAAATTAACGACCAGTACCATGCCGAATGGTTTAAGCTTAAAGAGGTACCCGAACTGATTTTTGACCACAACATTATGGTAAAGGCAGCGATGGATAAAATCCGTTACCAGGCTGCCCTCCACCCTGTTTTATTTGAGTTGTTGCCTAAACGCTTTACCATACCGCAATTGCAGGCTTTATACGAGCAGGTGTACGATGCCCCGATCGATAACCGCAACTTTATCCGTAAAATAACCGCCAGTGGTTTGCTGATTAAGCAAACCGATAAAGATAAATCGAGCTCGCGGCGTGGTGCTTTCTATTTTAAGCTGGATAAAAACAAACACAAAGCGCAGTTTCAGTCGTTTTTAAACTTTATACCCAAGGCGGCTAAGTAAGCTTAGTTGCTGCCTGTTTAACTGGTATCGTTTTTTATTAAAAAAAAAATAAAAATTATTTTCCGGCTTAGCCATTTTAAAATCAACAGGTTACAAAAACATAACCTAATTTTAACGTTAAAGACCAAAAACATTTTATAAAAACATTTGCAAAGAAAGGATTAATCTCTATATTTGCACCTCCTTAAACAAAAGGAAATGATTCCGTAGCTCAGCTGGTAGAGCATTACACTTTTAATGTAGTGGTCCTGGGTTCGAATCCCAGCGGGATCACAGAAAGCCTCACAGAAATGTGGGGCTTTTTTGTTTTAAAAGTTTCGACAGCATTCACGACAGCCTGTGCTGCACAATTTCAAATGCATTATAAATATCCTAGTTCATGTGTTCCTTCTATTTCATACAAGAAATATGCGTACATTTTTTAAAGGAAACTCATGTCAGATAAAGCTTTGAGAAAATGTATTAACCCCATATGGATTCATGCTATTCAGATGCCTAATAAGCCACCCTATTTCTACTGCCTTTTAGGCTTTATTAATTCCCCTTCCATATTAACCCTGTTGCCGTATTGATCATAATATTCCATCAAACCTTGTTTTGATTTAGCATAATAATAAACCTTTCGGTTGATAATTTTAGTTCCAGATTTTTCGAGCAAAGTATCCTTGCCAATTTTACCATTGGAGCTTGTTCTACCCGTTCCTTCATCTCTGTTTGATTTATTTTGCTTATCATTAACTCCATTCCCAAACCGATCGTAATAAATAGTAGCGCCATTCTTTGCTTTTGCGTAGAAATAGTCTTTTCCATCTATAGTAGCTGTTCCGGATTTGATTAATTCTGAAGTGCCTACTTTAGAATTATTTGCGTACGATCTTGGGATAGCAGCTGACGGTAATTTTTCTCCGTTGCTATTGAGTTCATTACCATAGTGATCGTAATATTTTTTTATTCCGTTCTTTGTTATATTGTAGATGTAGGGTTTTTCTCCTGCAATTATCTTTGTCGATTTTTTTTCTTGCTTAATCGTATCTAATGTTCCATCTTCTAGTTTCTGTAAAACGATAATTGTATCCTTGATTTGCTCCCCACTGCCCTGTGCATGTGCTGTAAAAATGGACAGGAACAGACTTAGGATTAAAAGACCTATACTCATAATCCAGTTCCTTTTTGTTGCTGTTTGTAATTTCATAATGTAAAAGATTTATGTTTATTGAAAATAAGATTATTTGCTTAAATTATTTTTAAGAGATTAATTGCCTAATTCCAGCTGGTTCTTAACAAGGTTAAAATAATCTGATCTGTTCTGCACCAATTGGTGATGTGTTCCGATCTCTACCACCTTGCCGTGCTTTAGAACAATTATCTGATTCGCATTTTTTACAGTAGATAATCTATGGGCGATAACAATAGCTGTCTTTCCCTTATAAAAGGTCTGAAGATTGTCGTGAATGATTTTTTCATTCTCAGCATCTAAAGCAGAGGTTGCTTCATCAAAAAATATATAATGCGGGTTTTTATAAACAGCTCTCGCAATTAAAATGCGTTGCTTTTGTCCTCCAGATATACCATTTCCACTCGCTCCTATTTTAGTGCTTAAACCTAATGGTAGCTCAGCTACAAATGATTTAATGTTGGCTATAATTAATGCATTGTTCAATCTTTGTTTGTCGATATCCGTATCTTTGGTTACAATATTCCGTTCAATCGTGTCAGAAAAAATAAACCCATCCTGCATTACTACACCACAATTCTCCCGCAAATTTTTAGCGGAAAGTTCATTTAGATTATCCTCATTATAGTAAATATCGCCATCCGAAGGTGCATAGAATTTCAGTAACAATTTCATGAATGTGGTTTTGCCGCTACCACTTGCGCCAACAATAGCCGTTACTTGTCCTTTCGGAATTAAAAAGCTAATATCTTTCAATACATAGGGGGATTTTGGTCCTTCATATTGAAAGGAAAGATTTTTGATGTGAATGCCCTGAGGTTTATCAGCTGTTTCTAATCCTGAAAAAAAGGATAACATTTTATGATGATTTTGTTCTTCCTCCTTGTGATTTTGAACTTCATTAAGTCTTTCAAGGCTAAGCCTGGCATCCTGCAGCGAACGGAAAAAACCAACCAGTTGATTTACCGGTGAGTTTAATTGACCAATGATATAGGAAATTGCTAACAATTCACCTAAAGACATTGATCCTTTTACAACCAGTGTAGCGGCAAGAAAGGTCACTAATATGTTTTTGATCTGATTTATAAAATCAAAACCTGAAACCTGGAACTGGTTTACTTTTAAGATCCGAATATTGGTCTTAAATAATTTCTGTTGAATATTTTCCCATTCCATTCTTTTGAAATCTTCAAACTGATTCAGTTTCATTTCTGTCACCCCATTGATGATCTCATATATACTTTCCTGATTTTCTCCTTTTTGTTGAAAGCGATAGTAGTCTATGATTTTACGCTTTCTTAGCCAGTAAAACGACCAGAGCAGCGCTGCGCCCGTCAGTATTGCATATATAGCCACAATACCTAAATTATAATACCACAGTACCCCAAAAAACACAAGGAAGGTGATCATCGAAAAAAAAGTAATGAGGCTTTGAGAGGTTAAAAAATCTTCAATACGCTCGTTGTCCTGTATTCGCTGGTTAAAATCACCCAACATTTTGGTATCGAAAAATTTAATGGGTAATCGTAAAATTTTCTTCAAAAAGTCGGATATGATGGTAATGCTGATCTTCGTACCCACATAAAGCATAAGCCAATTTCTAATAATCTCTATTGTAATGCTTCCAACGTATAAGCATAATTGTGCCAGAAGCACCAAAGAGATCAAGTTTAGATTCTTACCATTTACGCCTTTATCAATTAGCTTTTCAGTTAAGAAAGGAAATATTAAGGAAACGATGCTACCCAGGAGTAATAATGAGAATAATAATGCTATTTGCCTTTTGTAAGGTAGTAAAAGCTTGAAAATCCGATTCAGCTTTATTTGTTCGATCTTAGGAGGAATATTGTTATCAAAATCAGCGGTAGGCTTTAAGAACAACACAACGCCCTTATCATTATTACTGATCCAGGATTGTTGAAATTCAGCAGCAGATAGCTTGATCCATCCATGCGCGGGATCCGCAATGTGATATTGATATTTCCCTGAAATTATGTTTTTTGAAATCCGATCTAAAACCAAAAAATGATTTTGGTTCCAATGTAATACACAAGGGAAAAAATCTCTTTGCTTATGAAGCTCTTCTAAATTTAAAAGTGCCGTGAAAGTCTGAAAACCAATTTTCTTTGCCGCTTCATTGATGCTCAACAAAGAAACCCCCTCTCTCGTCAAAAAAGAGTTATCTCGTAAATATTGAAGAGGATATACCTGTCCATAATGGCCGGCAATCATTGCCAGGCATGCCGGACCGCAATCCATTTGATCATGTTGTGCAACAAACTTAAGCAACTGTTATATTGTTTAGCATTAGTAAAAACTTATTTTTTACCACTTCTGTTTTTCTATCTTCATCAAAATCATACATACAATATTCTTTAGCATGCTCCAGCGCTTGCTGACTACATCCACCATTACAGATCGGTAAGAGCCTGCAGCTTAAGCAGGGCTTGTTTTTAAATTTTGCATCGAGCCGATGATAATATTTTTCGTTCCATTCAATCTCACCGTTTGTATTCAGTAAACCTTCTCTGTTTTTAGCGTCAAAATCTCTTGCAGTACATTTAAAAACATTACCGTCATAATTAATCGTAGCATGATTTTTTTTATCAGCGTAACAGGAATTTCTGACATAATCGACATTGCTGATGACTGCACTTACCTTAAAGCCATCATTTGAAAATTTATTCATTAACCCTAAAACCTCTTCCCTGCTTTCTTTTGAATCTTCGGCTTGCCATACTCTTTGGAAGTCAACTTTTAGATAAGCCCTGGCTGAAGCCTCAAGGTGTTGCAAGTCGTTATAGATGTCGTGTACAGTGGCAAGCTTCTCTTGGGTATAGTTTATACGCAGGGAAACAATAATGTTGTTCCGGCATAGTTTGAACACGTTCTCTAAAATTTCCCTGTAAGAACCTTTGTTCTTATGCACATACCTTACTTTGTTATGCTCTTCTTCATTACCATCTAAGGTGATCTGAAAACCATTGACCTCATATTTTTTAAAATCTTCAATCATTTCATCATCGATCAGATAGCCATTTGTCGTGAACGTACAAAGGAATTGTATTTCTTTTTCCTTACAACGCTCATGGGTAAACTTTATAATCGGCAATACATTCTGTGCATAATACAACAGTGGTTCTCCTCCAAACCACGAAATTGTAAAACTCTTAATGGGCTTTTCTGTCTCTTTGTGGATCAGGGAGGTAATCCGCATTAGATTTACATTGTCTAACTTGGAGCTTTTAATATGACTCTCATAACAGTACCAACACTTGAAATTGCAGTTCATCGTAGGGTTGATCGTTAAATGATAATGATCCTCGTTCATATCGATCTTTTGTCTAAGATCGATAACCTTTTTAACCTCATCCACTTCATCCTTAACAATGATTTCATTTTCAAGCAAAATATCATACAATTCTTCATGGTATTTTGATATTTCATCTATTTGGTTTTCTTTTGCCGCTGCCTGGTACAACTCATACACAATGGGTTCCAGCAGAATAAAATTATTGTTCAATGAATTATATAAAACAAATTTTCCGTTATAGAAAAAACTTGTGTTAAACTGGCTGTTTTTCATACCATTCTTTTTTTTAACCTTCACTCTGTTTTTTAACGCATCTAACATCCTTCTTACCAGAACAAGTGTTAGAAATTATTTAGCAATAGTAATAATGCTTCATTTTTCTTTTTATAATCCCACACTACTAATTGGTAGTGTGGGATTAACTCTTTCAATGGTCTAAGATGTAGATTTTGGACACTCGGTCTTATTATTAAAGCAAAGCCCACTATTTACCTCCTTATCGCAGTTGCCTGTATTGGTACAGGTACCCGAATTTTCAAAAAAAGCATCACTAGTAGCAGAGATTACAGCTATTCCGCCTTTCAGTTTTCCTTGGCGGTCTTCAGATAATCCATTCATCGCTTTCAACAACTCATTAAAAGACTTTTGTTCTTTTTTCATTTTAATAGATTTTGGTTTGTTTGATACCTACTCATTGCTGGCTTTTCGGTTTCCGCCATTTAAACGCTTTTGCATTAGCTTTTTACGTCCGGATAATTATGGCAGGTTCCGGTATTATTTTCGCCGGAGCAGTCGCCGTTATTTACACAGGTACCTGAGTTGGTACCAAGCAAATTATTTCCGGGGTCACTCACTACTGAAATACCTCCTTTTAGCTTACCCTGCTCGGTTTCTTTCAAACCTTCCATCTTTTTAGCAAGCTCTTCAAAAGCCTCTAAATTTTTCATAAGAAATTAGTTTATTTATGATACCTACTCATTGCTGGCTTTTCGGTTTCCGCCATTAGATTCTATTGATTACAAATGCGCTTCCTCCAGAAATCTAAAGCCTGTTTTTCTCCTCCTGATTTCCTGTTTGTCGGTCTATGCTCTTTATTTTTTTATTTCCAAAGCTGTACGCCGCGGATACTTTTAAATACCTATTGTCGTAGTAAACATTGGCTATTCTTGTTGTACCATTATTGTAAAATGTAGTCATATCTGGGTTGCTTGTTTTAAAAATATCGTAATAGTTTACCCCTAACTGCAGATTTTTCTTTAGGAACAATGCTTTAACCCCCAGACTCAAGGAATAAGCACTTTCTTCTTTATATAATCCCGATTTTTTAGGGGATAGGTACCAAAAATTTAATTCGCCGAGCAGGGTTTTATCCTTGTTGAAAATAAGAGTGGTATTATTGGAGAAAGTGTAAGCAAATCCGTTTTGCTCCTTTCCGATAAGAGCACTTCCAACATCCTGATTGAACTTTGTATCAGAGTAATATATTTGGCTATGGAAGAAACTGTTTAACCAGGCTAAGGAGCTAATGCTGTAAACCATACCCAAACCATAGTTATACTTCGTAAAGTAATTTTGACGGGTAAGCGCTAATATATTCGTGGAAGGATCTACTGAAGGGATTTGACCAAAACCATTGTCGGTCACATTTAAAAATGCAATCGCCGTTAAATTCCCTTTGTACAGATAGTTAAATTCATAATTATCACTATAAGATGGTTGCAAAAACGGATTACCCTCTGAATAAGTATAATCGTTTACATACCATCTGAATGGATTTATTTCCCAAAATCTTGGTCTCCTTATCCTTTTTCCGTAGCTTAATGAAAAGGTGTTATCTTTATCAGGTGCATAATTGACATAGGCTGTCGGGAAAAATTTACTGTAATTATTTTTGTTTGTTGTAGCAAGCGTTTGAGAAACGCCTTTGGTATTTGTATTTTCGAAACGTAATCCTAATTTAAAGCTCCATTTGTTATTAGCTAACTTGTGAGAAGCACTAAAGTACAGGGCTTGAATATTTTCTTTATAATTAAATTGATCGCTCTTTAAGGGGTCTATAACAGGTTTTCCAGATTTCAGATCAAAAAAGGATACAGCATTTTGATTGTTAATAAAACTGACTCTCCCACCATAATTCAAAATGATTTTTTTTACTGGCTGCACCATATCGGCTTTAAAACTATAATTATTTATATTTTGATTACTCGTATTATTGTATACGGAAAGATTATGCCCCGAAGTCCCATCCACAAAGACCGTTTCAGTTCTAAAATCCCTATCTTGATCTTCAATATATTTGAAATAGTCGACGTCAAGTGAAAGTATTGTACCCATAGTATCTAACTTGATTATCGCATAGCCGTTTAAGGAATGGCTTAAATTGCTCCTGTTGTTATTTCCGGATGAAATATTAAAGAATCAGTTGTATTTTCGGAGCCGGTAATGACTGTCTTGTTATTGTCTTTAATATCGGGGCCTTCAAATCCTCCGCTGTATTGAGTACCGATACTTACTTTTTTTGAAATATCATATTGTAGAGAAAGTCGGGTGGACAGGTAGTCTTTGCTATCTTTTCTGACTGTTCTTCCATTCCAAAATTGATTGGGATAGTAAATTTTAGAATCTTCTATGACACCTTCACTCCCTTTTTTACCATTTACATCTAAGAGCAGAGAGAATTTGTTTCTATAGTAGGACATATTGCCTCCAGCAACATATTCAGGATAAGTGGTTTTTAAAAAATTTCCATAAATTCTACCTGTCCATGAATTTTGGCGCTTTTTATAGATAATGTTGATCAGTCCATAATTATCTTCTGCTGCAAATTGGGAGGGTGGGTTGGTAATCACTTCTATTCGTTCCACTTCATTTGCTGGAATAGAATTTAAAAAATTAGTCAGTCCGCCACTTGGAATGGTTATCTCGCGGTTATTGACCATTAATTTTACTGCGTTTTTTCCAACAATAGAAACGTTATCATTCATCACGGAAACCCCTGGAGTTACTTTCAATACATCAATCAAATTTCCACCTATAGCATTAACGGAGTGGCTTACGTCAAAAACGAGTCGGTCTACTTCTTTCTTGATAAGTCTTCTATTTGCTTTAATAGTAACTTCATCCAATATCAGCGATTTATCAATGGGTATCTCGCCAAGATCAATATTCTGATCAATTGAAATTGTTTTTCTGAGTAATTCTCTGCCAAACTGTTTTAACAATAAGGTATAAACACCCGCTTTAATTTTTAACTGAAAAAAACCTATACTATCTGTAATACTTTGCTTGGTTGGTATATCGTTCTTTTGTAAAAAAACTACGTCAACAAATTCTAAAGACTTTTTTTCAACATCAAGAACTTGTCCTCTTATATTAAATTCCTGACCGAATGCGGAAATATTTATTATCATCAGAGTAAAGAGAAAAAAAATCCGATCTGTAATCATACTTATAATATCTATGTAGTTTTTTCTATATTTTTTTGAAGCTTATTCTTTACATTATTCGTAAATGTAACCATCACTAAGTTGTGTATCAATATAAACTCGCCAGATGGGCATTAGTGCTCTGTGAATGACTAACATTGCTCTGTAAAGGGAAAATACAATTGATTTTTCCCTACTTTTTTGTATTTCGATAAATAACAGAAAACCTCACAGAAATATGAAGATTTCTTGTGTTAAAGTTTTGACATTCTATTCGTCAACATCCTGAGCGAACTTTTTCTATCTCAGAGTGTATACATCAGGGTATGGAATGTCTTTTTTGTACTTCGGAGTATATTCGTCGAGGTGCTGAACGAGCTTTTTCTATATCTGAGTTTATTCGTCGAGGTACGAAGTGTGTTTTTTGTACTTCGGAGTATATTCGTTGACGTTCCGAACGAGATTTTTCTATCTCCGAGTGTATTCGTCGAGGTACGGAAGGCCTTTTTTGTACTTCGGAACATATTCGTCGACGTTCCGAACGAGATTTAAGTACCTCGGAGTGTATTCGTCGAGCTATGGAGTGTGTTTTTTGTACTTTGGAGTGTATTCGCCGACGTTCCGAACGAGATTTTAGTACTTCGGAGTGTGTTTTTTCTACTTCCGAAGTACCTTTTAGTACTTCAGAAGACCAATTTAGTCTTCCGGAGTACTTTTAAATGCCCGTTAGGGCACTTTTTAATTTATTGGGTTTATTGTTCGGGTGATGGTTTTTGCTTTCCACGGCCTGGGAAACGCTGCTTTAAATCATCGTGCATGGTCTGGGTGCCAGGCACATTCGAACGACTTGCGCCTTTAATTGAATGGTAAATCACTAAAGCTGCTTCGTAAGCTTCGCTGCCAGCCACCATACCGGTATCTTCCATGGCACGTAAAAGGGTACTCAACTGCTGAAATATGCCATAGATATCGGAAGCAAGCTTATTGTCTTTCTTCGCTTCGGCTAAATCAATGTAGTTGGGTACCAATAATGGGTTTTGGGTGGCATACTCGAGCGTTTTGCTGACGAAAGCGATGGTTTTATCGCCCATTTTTAAGGTAGCTTTACGCTCTTCGGCCGTTAAATTAATAATTAAAACTGGCGCCAACGCTGTTTTTAACTGCTCGAAGGCGGCGGCTATGGCTGCTGCCTGTTCTGGTGTGATTTCTGATGAAATCCGGTTGCTTGAACTCATAATGCTTTTAATTTAGGTTGATAGTTAGTTAATTGGTAATCTTTATCTATACGCACTATACTAAGTTAAATTGCAGCAGTGTAATAAAAAATAGACAATCGGCAGAAAGGCACAAACACTCCGTGAATGCCACAAATTGCTCTATAAAGCATTAATAATGAATTATAAGTTTTAGTATTTATACTTATTAAACACGTGGTTTATTGCTTCGATTTGCAAGAAATGAAAATAGCTGAATTACGATGTAGAAAGTCACATACCATTGCCATGGCTCGCGTTACTACGAACTATTTTACCAAAGCTTGTCATTCTGATAAGAGTTGAAGGACTTTCAAAACCAGTGGTATATTTTTATCATTAAGAGATTAAGCACATTAAATATCTTAACCAAGTTTAGCATTAAGCACAGGGTAAGTGCCAACATGCCAGCTCCATAAGTGATTTTCTTTTTCATTTCACTAATTTGGTTTTAAATGGTTAATAATAGATTGATTAATAGTTGTTATTCTATACTAAAATGTCAAATGGCTTAGAATCCAAAAAAGGTCTCCTTTCCGCCAACCTTGGGCTTGAAGTTTTGAATGTTGTAGCTTAAGGTAGCCAGGGCATAACGTCCTATATTTCTGGACTGGATATCCCTAATCGAATTTTCTGCAATCAATACTGATCTCCTTGCATTGTTTTGTAAAATGTCGTTCACCGAAAATTTCAGTTGGGCACGATCATTTTTTAGGAATAGATAAGTCAGCCCCATATTCCAGATTTTAATGTTATTGTTATAGCCTGGTATATCCTGGTTATTAAGTAGTATATTAAGATTACTTTCAAAAACGATCTTTTTTGGCCACCTCACTACAAGTTCAAAGTCATTGCCGTGTGAGGCTATACTTCGGTCAACATAGTAGCTGTCGTTATAATCACTTTTGTTATAGGATAGGTAATACCGTTCAAAAATCTCCACCTTATCGTGAAGGTTTAGCCTGATACCGACATTCGGAGAGATGATATAGCGGTACAATTTGCTCCGCACGTTGTTTACTTCTATTGGGGAATCGAAAGCACTGATTGAATACCCAGCATTCAATGTTAGCTGGCTGGATTTGCTCCTAAAGGTTTTGTTGATGTTGGCATTGTGTGTAAGGCCACTTGCGTTAACATTCACCGGCTTGCTAACTTGAACACCACCTGCATCTATGGTTCTGGCCATGATTACCCCATCCTGATCTAGGTTACCGATCAGCGCCACGTTATAGCTAATGGACTTTTGCATATTAAATTTCATATAGTTTAAGAACACTCGGTGGTTCTTAGTTGGTTTCAGGTCGGGTGTTCCAAGTTGGACAAATAAAGGGTCAGTATTATTAGCAATTGGTTGTATGTATTGTACCTGAGGTTCTAAAAATGATTTCTGATAACTGATTGAAAAATCTTTATACCGAATGTTCAACCCTGGATTCAGAAAATAAAAGTTCTGGTCAAAGCCCTGGAGGCTGACAAATCTATTAATGATGTTTATCGAACCAAAAATCGCCGCAGGTTGGATACTGAGGTCATTGTTTATATTCCATCCGAGCTTTATAGTCGCATTGCTTTTAAAGCCTTTCTGCTCTACAGTTTCGGTGAGGTTTGGAACTACTATATCGTAGGATTGGTTTACTGCATTCCTGTAAAAGGTATAAAGTGCATTTTCATTGCGGAAATAATTGCCATCGAGGCTAAGGGTAAGTGCAAGCTTGCCAGTAAGTTTTTCCGAAAAACTACTTCTAAAACCTGCATCGAAATTCCTGATATTGTTTTTGCGGAATTGGTTCGTTAATTGGCTGCCAGGGGTATTTTCAAAAAGAATGCTAGAGTAATTGTAATTGTCATCTCTGTTGTCTCTCTTTAGTAAAGTTACGTTGGCAAACAGACTACGACCGGCCTTATTAAAATTTTTAAACAGATCCCCTGTTACTTTGTAGCTTTGGTTCAATCCATCACGGATATTCGCTACCTCAGAGGTACTAACCTTGTCTCCGCTTCCATCTGATACTGTTTTAGACTGCATAAAGTTGTAGTTTCTTGGAGAAATTATTGCGGTAGGATTGATGATCAGTTGTGTTTTTGGGGTGGGATTAAGTGTTATTTTGGCGCTGATGTTATGGCTGTTTACGCGGCTTTGATTATCGGCATAGCCCAGGGTGTTTAATGTATCATTGCCCAGTATCTGCCCTTCATTAGAGCGTTCTTCGATTGTGTTGCGAAGTTGTCCATAGAAATATTTACTGTTAATCTTTATTCCGCTTTTGGTTAGGGTATTGAAATTGGCGCCTACGCCCGCAGGACGTTGGATACCTTCCCCGAATCCACCAAAAGAAATATTGTCGATTGAAAAGCCACCACCGTTATAATTAACAGAGCTGTTGCCTGCTCTCTGAAAGCCCCCAACTCCCTGCACTTCGTTTAGGCTGAAAGCTGACTTGCTGAGATTATTTCCATAGGCTAGGATACTAACCTGTGTAGTGTCTCTGAATATGTTTGTAATACCACCAAGCTCATAATGTTCTTTAGGACCCAAACCGGCGTATAACCGTCCAAACATCCCCTGCTTAACACTCTTCTTAAGGGTCAGATTAATGACTTGCGGTATATCCGCGGCAAAGATAGTGGGATTTCGCCGCTTTACCTCGGCGTCATCCATAACCTGCACTTTATCCACGATATTCGATGGTAGGTTCTTTGAGGCGATTTGATTGTTACCTTCAAAAAAATCCTTTCCGTCTACCAGTATCCTGCTCACCTGTTTTCCATTGAAAGTAATCACCCCACCCGCATCTACTACAAAACCAGGTAATTTTTTAAATAGATCTTCAACCACAGCAGTTGGTAATGTTTTAAAACTTTCTGCATTAAATTCGACGGTATCGTTGCGTACTATAATTGGCGGCCTTATCCCAACAATAACAACGTCATTCAAATTATTCAGTTTAGGGCTTAGCGGGATATTTTCCAGGTCTATATCCGGCTTTTGTTCATTTAATAGGATCACCTTATTTACAGTATTGCGCTGCCAAGCAGTGATGACCAATCGATATTTTGCGTTGAGAGGAAGGGAGGTTAATTTAAAATAACCTTTTGAATCGGAAAGTTTATAATTCACAAGCACGCTATCTGTCGTGTTATAAATTGAAATGGTGGCGTACGCGATTTTTTGGCTCTGCTTAGTACTATCAACGAGCATTCCACTAACAGAGCCCTTGATTTGGGAATAACAGGTAAAAGAGATGAAAGCTAAGAAAAAGATAATCAGAGCTTTCATTAACGGAGTAGATAAATTAGGTAGCAAGGTAGATCAGTAAAAAATACAATAGATAAATTAGTTATTATGCATGAGAAAAAAGGGTGTTTGTAAACTAGCACAGCATTTAAAAAAGCCTACTATCTATTGGGTCTTTTAGATTTGAAGCTAGACCAAACCTCTTAAACAACTGATGTAATCTAATTAAAGGCTGTCAATTGATAACATGCTTTTGTAGCCGTAAAACAGCCATTTTTTAACTGCTCGAACGCGGCGGCTATAGCAGCTGCCTATTCTGGTGTGATTTCTGATGAAATCCGGTTGCTTGAACTCATAATGCTTTTAATTTAGGTTGATAGTTAATTAATTGGTAATCTTTATCATCATACAATATACTAAGTTAAGCTGCATCCGTGTAATATAAAATAGGATGATCGACAGAAAGGCACAAACGCTCCGTGAATGCCGCAAATTGCTCTATAAAGCATAAATTGTGAACAATAAATTATTGTTATCCAGTTGGTTTGTTGCTCCTGTTGTAAGGGGTAGAAATTGCTGTGTTAAAGGTTAAGAACTCCCCTACGCAAGTATGGTTGAATAAGATCATCGGCTATTTTTGAATCAAAAAAAAGCCGCCCCTGCACAAGGGCGGCTTTAAGGTAGTTATAGATTAATTGTTTGTTTATTTGTAACCAGGGTTCTGATCGTTTGGTGTAATTTGATCATTCAGTTTCATTTCCGAGTCAGGAATCGGGAACAGGCTGTTAAAAGCCTGAATAGTTCCGGACTGTGCCGCCCATTTGTTGTATTTTTTAACCAGATCGACAAACTTTCCGGTTCTGATCAAATCAATTTTACGCCAATTTTCTGCAAAAAGTTCACGAATGCGTTCATCCATAATTTTTGTACGGAAATCGTCTTGCGACATAGCCGTCCATGCTTTATCAGCAGGAAGTGTTCCGCCCCAGGCCCTGGTTCTAACCTGGTTAACAATGGCAACGGCATCGGCGGTTTTACCAAGTTCGTTCAGGCATTCTGCGTAACATAGCTTAATATCGCCAAGTCTTAAAACCGGCATATCCTTACCAGAATTGTACATGTTGTTGTATCCTAAGCCGCTATGCGAATCCGTGCGGAAATCCTCGTATTTTTTAATGTGCGGATTTAATTCATCATGGTTTGCACCAAGGCCTTCCCACGAAATGATATCATAGGTTGGGGTTACACCATAATATGAAAAATCATAACGGATACTCTGATCCCGGCGAAGGTCGCCATCTTCCCAAACCCCTCCGTTGGCTACTGTTTCATAGGCATGAATTGTGGGAACAATTTTGTCATACCCCGAAAAATAGCAACCATCTCCGAAAGTATTTTGTACCGCACGCGATCCGATCTGAAATTGAACTTTATTATTATTGGGCGATACCGGGCTGTACTGGAATTCTAAAATTGCCTCAACGGTATTGGGTTTAGTGTAATCGAACAAATTCTGATAAGGAACCAAGGTATACCTGCTCATCATTTGCTCAAAGCAATTTCTGGCTTTGTCAAAATCACGCAGCCCGGTTGATTCAGGTGCCGACATATAGGCCTTACCCAGCATGGCCAGTGCAGCTCCGCTGGTTGCTCTGCCAGGTGCATTGGTTTGGGGGCATAGCGTTGAAGCTTTAATGAGATCTGAAATAATAAAGGCCCATACATCCTTTAGGGGTTGGCGTTTTAGACCCAGCGCGCTTTCCCGGCTCAGGTCTCTTATTGGAATAGATCCCCAATACATGGCCAGTTCAAAATCTATAAAACCCCTTATAAAACTGGCTTCGCCCACAACACCTGCTGCTTTAGAGCCCGGTACTAATCCTGGTTTATCGAGGCCATTAATGATTTTCGCAGCCTCATTAACCAGGGGCCAACGCAGGTTCCATTGCGTGGTGATCTGGCCCTGAAGCGAATTCAGGTTCCCGTCGTAACGATCAAGACCTCCTTTGGAAGCATCAGTTTTCATCTGAAAAGCCCCTTGTTGGGTTTCATCCGTTCCCATCATTAACACGGTGCCTTGTTCGTCAACACGGCAATTTAACCAGTTGGCATAAATGCCCTTTAAACTGCTTTGTACTAAATTAACATCAGAATAAACTGCACTTTCGTCAAGTTTGGTTAAACTCTCTTGTAGCAATAGCTTTTTGCAAGACGCTAAACCTATAAACGCACTTACAATAAATACTTTTAGAATAAATTTTTTCATAATTTTCTGTATCAAAAATTAAAACCCAAAGTTTACACCCACTACAAATGTTCGTACAGGCGGGTAGCCGTAATCACCGGTTTCCGGATCAAGCCCCTTATATTTTGTGATTAAGAATAAATTGGAGCCGGTGGCGTACACACGCACGCGACTTGCATGCCAGCTATCCAGCAACTTTTGCGGTAAATTGTAACCCAAAGTAAGTGCTGAAAGCCGGAGATAAGACGCATCCTGTATGGAGTAGTCTAAATCAGATGGGGCAAACCTGTTATAGCTCGTATTGTCAATTACTTTCGGAATATTGGTACCCGTATTTGTTGGCGTCCATCGATTAAGCAAATCAACCGAAGCCATACTCGACCCAACACTGTTGATCAAACCCTCGTAGTAACTGCTTATTTTTTTTGCGCCATTCGAATAAACGAAAACTGCATTCAGATCAAGGCCCTTGTAAGTCAGGTTAGTTGAAAAACCGCCGTAATATTTCGGATCCTCCTTCCCCACAATAACCCTGTCGTATTGGTTTACTATCCCATCTTTTACGCCATTAGGACCTGAAACATCAAGTGCAAAGAGGTCACCAGGCGCTACTGTTTTGCCATTGTAATTTAATCCCTGCCATTCAGCTCGATTGTTTTCTTGCGCTATACCTCCTGAACGAAGGGTATAAATACTATGCAGGGCTTCCCCAAGAAACAAATTGTTTCTGCGGCTATCGCCTGAAGAGTTGTAGATCACAGTTGCATTTCCATACAATTGTTTTACTGAATTTTTTGCAAATGAGATGTTTCCTGCTACAGTCCAGTTCCAATCGCTGTTTTTAATGATTTGTCCGCTTAATGAAAGCTCAATACCTTTATTGTTTACCCGCCCGATATTCTGTAATTGATGGCTGTAACCTGTGGTAAGCGCTAAGCCACGATCAAGCAAAAGGTTGTCGTTATTGATGTAAAAAGCCTCAGCAGTAGCAGATAACCTATTATTAAGGAAGGCCATATCCAAACCAAGGTTGGCTTGTTTCTGACGTTCCCAGGTCAGATCTGGATTACCTTTCAACCCATCATTGGCGAGTAATGCGTTGTTGTTATTAACCTTTGAACCGTACAGCGTCTGGAATGCATAATTGGTAATATCCTGATTACCAACCACGCCATAACCTGCCCTTAAGCTTAACTGATTAAATACTTTCTGGTTTTTTAAGAAATCCTCTTTACTGATCTCCCATCTCACTGATCCGGAAGGAAAAATACCATACTGATGCCCCGGAGCAAATCTTGATGAACCATCATTACGGGCAGTGGCGGTAACATAGTATTTATCGTCATAACTATAAGTGAAACGTGCGATTACCGAAAACATCGAATAGGCATAGAAGTTAGATCCTATCGTAGTTTTATCCTGCGCAGCAGCACCACCCAGATTAAAATAAGAAAGGTCATTGCTTGCAAAACGGTCTCCCTGCGCTAAAGTATAGTCAGAGGTGTGTTTACTTGCGCTGGTTCCCAAAAGTGCAGTTATCCGGTGTTTTCCTTGAAAGGTTTTATTATAGGTGACTGTATTATCCCATTGCCAATACAGATCGTTCCACCGCTCCGCTTTAGCCCTCGCATCGCCGTTATAATTGCGTATAGCTTCCTGGATATTGTTTGGCGTAAATGTAAAATAAGACTGCTGGCCATAATCAACCGAAAAAGTAGAGCGGATATCCAGCCCGGCAATCGGATTAACATTAACAAAATTAGAAGTTACCAATCGGTTTCGGTTTTGCCTCCTGGCAATTTCCATGGCATTAAACGGATTAAAGTTATTGTTGCTGTTCTGGCCAAGCGCACGGTAATAAATAGTCAGGTAATTGGCGGTATACCTGGTATCATCTGCCTGATATGGAGCATAATCCAACAAGGGATTCGCATTCAGTGCCTGATTATAGACATCATCATCGACCTGGCGATCATCAGTAAGGGTGTATCCGGTATTTGTTCCTATTTTCAACCATTTCTTTACCGAATAATCTGCATTGAAACGGCCTGTGTATTTATTTTGATTTACCTGTTGTATAATACCGGTATTGCCTGCATAACCTAAACTTAAATAGAAAGAACTTTTGTCTGTTCCACCTGTAAAGCTTAAAGCATGGTTTTGTTGATACCCCGTTTGTTTAATCTGATCAAGCCAATTGTAGGTGTTACCGCTATTGTACGTGTTAAACTCCTGTTGAGAGAAGGCCACATTGGTTTTTAGTAAGGTGTTATTGATATAGTCTTGTCGGTTTGCGTTTGGATTGTCTTTTAGGTATCCGTTGGCGTAAGCATCAAGCCGAAGCTGAAACAATTGTTCGGCATTCATGGTCTCTGGCATTTTTGCAATATTTGAAAAGCCGGCCCAGCCATCATAGCCAATTGTGCCATCGCCTGCCGTTTTCTTGCCTTTTTTTGTCGTAATTACAACAACCCCATTTGCACCACGTGATCCGTAAAGTGCTGTGGCGGATGCATCTTTCAAAATAGCGACAGAGGCAACGTCGTTCATGTTGATCGAATTAAACCCGCCAAGATTATTTTCCATGATTAAACCATCCACTACATAAATAGGTGTTGAGCCAGAATTAATCGTATTCGTTCCCCGAATTTTAATAACGGCATCATCACTCGGTTTTGATCCGCCTCCAATAAATACCCCTGCAACACGTCCCTGAAGTGCGCTGTTTACATTGGTAACAGGCCTGTCTTGCAAAGTTTTTGAATCTACATTACTTACCGAACCGGTGAGATCGCCTTTTTTGAAAGTGGCACCGACCACTACAATTTCTGTAAGGGCACTGCTGGATGATTTTAGGATTACCTTCATCGGTTCGGCAGTTGCCGGAAGTTCTAATGGATCGAATCCTACAGAGCTGAATATTAATGTAGCTCCCGGACTGGCGTTTATCGAAAAATTTCCGTTTGCATCGGTAACAGTACCTGTTTTCGTTCCTTTTACAACCACGTTAATGCCCACGGCAGGACCGCCTTTATCATCTAATACCCTGCCTGTTATCGGGCTTACCGATATGTCCAAACCGGCTTTGCGTTGATTGGTTTCAGGTTTAACTGCACTGATCACAATTACATCCCCTGAAGCCTGGTAAGCCATGTTAAGTGGTTCAAAAACCGCACTTAAAACAGCTCCCAATGGTTTAGCAGTAAACGAGGCAGAGATTTTTTGGTCGCTTTTTATTTTTATAAGCGCCTGACTAAAAACGAAATTGAGGTAGTATCTGGATTCCATATCTTTAATCACCGTTTTTAGCGATACATTTCTTTCGGATAAAGAGACTTTGGTTTTTAGCATAACTTGTGCCCCTCTGTCATTTGCAACTGCACTTCCTATCATTAATAGCATTAATGCCAATTGTAAAAATGTAATCTTTATTATGGTTATGAGGTTCGGTTTGAATTTCATAATTTTTATTTGGTTAATGGTTCATTTGATTCTCAACTGATAAGACAGCTCTTTTCAACCGCCTGGCGGTTACAATAAATGCTAGTGGAAAGCATTAATAAGGCTGAATAATTGAGATGGCAATACCGCAGATATTGCCTTTTTTATTTACTGATGTTTTAGTTTTTGTACTTTTTCGTCATAGATCTCATTTAGGTTTGGTTATATTTGGTTATTTATTAGCTGTTATGCTTATTCTGCCTGCTTTAAAATTGCAACTGGTATGAACTACCTTGCAAATAAGTTTTGTCTGATAGCTGGCCAGGATGAGAAGCGTTAAAATTTATGCTACGTTTTACCTGCGGTAATTTCTGGTATAAATTTTTCCTTTTACTTGATGGTGTTTAATGCTTTGGAAGCTGTTTTCGGCAAAACAATTTCCGAATCTTTGTGCTGCTGCTTGCAGGCATAACTTTTTGTGCAACTAACATAGATAACCCGGCGATCGGCCGTAAAAGAATTAAATTTTGGATCCAACTCACTTTTATCGGTTTTTTAATTCATAGGTAAAATAGCTTATGTTCATATGTAACTTATTCCTGCACCAACGATCTGTGTACCGGTATTGCGCTGTGATCACTATTTTTTGACTAAGATTTTGGAAGTTTATTCATTACATCTGGTGTAAATCTAATCGTCGTTGAATTATTTATCAATATAGACTCGCCAGATAGATATTATTGCTCTGTGAATGGCCAATATTCTTCGATGAATGAAAAATGAAATTGATTTTGTAGTGACTTTTTATGTTTTGTCAAACTTAGTAGTGCCCGTATTTAGTACGCCAATTAATGGGCTGATTATTGGCGAAAACAGCCTCTGATTCGTATCTTTGGTCATGTCTGCCAGTCCTGTCATTTTCGCTGTTTCCCTTATCATTTTTCTTGCAACTGTGTTCCGTTCAGCTTTCGGTTTTGGTGAGTCGCTTGTGGCCGTTCCATTGCTGGCGCTTTTTATGCCTATTGATCTGGCAGTGCCACTTTCGGTGCTTGTTTCGGTTACCATTGCCGGGTTTGTGGTTGTTCAGGATCATAAAAAAATACACTTTAAAAGTGCTGGTAACCTCACGGTCTACGCAGTTATGGGTATACCCGCCGGATTATGGTTGTTGGTACATGTGGAAGAATCGCTGGTAAAGGTAATTTTAGGAATGATTATTATTTTGTTCGCTATTTATCTGTTAACCGGCAAAAAATTAACCGAACTTAGGAATGATGACCAACGCTGGCTTTTTGGTTGTGGTTTCCTTTCAGGTGTTCTGGGTGGAGCTTATGGAATAAATGGTCCGCCACTTGTGGTTTATGGTGCCAAACGCAGGTGGAGCGCGCAACATTTCAGGGCAACACTGCAAGCTTATTTTTTAATCGCCAGTATGGTTGGGTTGATCGGATATGGAATAAGCGGCTTGTTTACCTGGGTTTTATTTCGCTATTATCTCTGGTCGCTGCCTGCGTTAATACCCGCCATATTGTTGGGCAGGTATATAAATGCCCGGATGAAGGACGATCAGTTTTTTAGCTATAGTTACCTGGTGCTACTTGGCCTGGGGATCTTGTTAATTGCCAATAGCGTGGCTTTTAAGTAAAATCGGGTTTTTATCCTGGCAGGAGTGTTATAACTTAAAAATACCTTCTTAAATCCGTGCCTTCCGTGCTTCCGTGGCAACACAAAATGAGACTATTTGCAGGTATTTTGATACGATAAGTGGAAAGCAAAATATGGATTTATTTAATTTTACAAATTCAATAAAATAACCATTTATAAGCGAAAACCTAAACAAAACAATGCCTGAGACCAGTCTTGCTGCAAAGCCACATTACCCCATATTAGACGGATTACGTGGCGTAGCGGCCATTATCGTTGTAACCTTTCACCTTACTGAGCCTTTGGGCACCGGACACCTCGATATCCTGGTAAACCATGGCTACCTGGCTGTCGATTTTTTCTTCCTGTTATCGGGCTTTGTAATCGGCTATGCGTATGACGATCGCTGGCAAAAAATGACGGTGGGTACTTTCTTTAAACGCCGGATTGAGCGACTGCAACCCATGGTGATATTGGGGATGACCCTCGGCGCCATAGGTTTCTATTTTACCGATTCGACCATCTGGCCGATTATTCATACCATTCCTCTTTGGAAAATGCTATTGGTTTTGCTGATTGGTTACACCATTTTGCCAATCCCTTTATCTATGGATATACGCGGCTGGCAGGAAATGCATCCGTTAAACAGTGTGGGCTGGTCGTTATTTTTCGAATACATCGCCAATATCCTGTACGCCATTGGTATCAGAAAATTCTCCAAAACCGCATTGAGTATTTTAGTATTGATTGCAGCTATAGCCCTGGCACATTTAGCCATAACCAGCCCTAATGGCGATGTGAGCGGCGGATGGACACTTAATGCTGAACAGCTCCGCGTAGGCATTACCCGCACCATGTATCCGTTCTTTGCTGGTTTACTGCTCTCACGTATAGCCAAACCAAAGCATATTAAAAATGCCTTTTTATGGTGCAGCCTGTTGGTGGCCATCGTTTTATATATGCCACGCATTGGTGGTGCCGATCATGTTTGGATGAACGGCATCTATGAATCGATATGTATCATCATTGTTTTTCCGCTTATCGTGTATATGGGCGCCAGTGGTATGGTGCATAGCCAGACAGAAAGCAAAATCTGCAAGTTTCTGGGTGATATCTCCTACCCGCTTTACCTGGTACATTATCCGCTGGTATATTTTTATGTGGCCTGGATCAGTAACAATAAAGGCACTACGATTGTGCAGGCCTGGCCTTACGCCTTGCTGATTTTGATTGGCAGCATTATTCTGGCTTACGTTGCTTTGAAATGGTATGATGAACCGATACGCAAATGGCTGAGGAAGAAATGGGGGTAAATTCTCCGTTACATTTTTCAGTTAAAATACAACAATATATTAAAAAGGCATCCTCAGCGATGCCTTTTCTGCGGATAAAGCCGTGCGTTACTACTTACCTTTATTCCTCATTTCCTACCAAAATTACTGTTCAGTAAACTTTTGCCGTACAAAATTGTAAATTAGGGTATTAAACTACGTTTAACTGTTGGCGCCACATCCAGGCGTAGTTAAGCGGCACTACAACTGCAATAATTAACAAAACATAAACTGAATCTCATGATTTCATTAAACGTTAATGACCAGAATTTCGACATTGATGCCGATCCTGATATGCCCTTACTTTGGGCCATTCGCGATTTGGTTGGCTTAACCGGCACCAAATATGGCTGTGGGGTGGCGCAATGCGGCGCCTGTGTAGTACATCTCAATGGAGAGGCAGTAAGATCGTGCATTACCAAAGTTAGCCGTGCCCGGGGCCAGAAAATAAGAACCATTGAAGGTTTATCTAAAAATAACGATCATCCCTTGCAACTCGCCTGGAACGAGGTCAATGTTCCGCAGTGTGGTTATTGCCATTCGGGCCAGTTAATGTCGGCAGCTGTACTCTTACGCGAAAACCCTAAGCCCAGCGATGCGGATATTGATCAGGCTATGGCTGGTAACATTTGCAGGTGCGGTACTTATTTACGGATCAGAAAAGCAATCCATCTGGCGGCCGAATTGCAAAAGAAAGGAGAAACCAAAGGATGACAGACAGGTTTTTAAAATTTACCAGGGGGCATGCTGGTGCTTTGCGCATGGTTACCGTACTGGGGGTAATTGGCTCTTTGGTTATATTGATGGCTTTTACGCTCCATCATGATCCTAAACCAGCAGCAACACCGTTTGTAGTGAAAGACAGCGTTGCCTCTGTTGCAGCCTTTAAAAAGGTGTACAAGGTATTGATGAGCCCGCGCTGTATTAACTGTCACCCCAGTGGCGATATTCCTTTGCAGGGCGATGACAGCCATTTGCACACCATGGCGCCGAGCCGTGGCGTAGATGGGAAAGGTGTGTACGCCATGAAATGTGCCAACTGCCATCAACCGACCAATACAGCCGGAAAACATACGCCGCCTGGTAACCCCGACTGGCATTTGCCACCTGCAAACATGAAGATGATCTTTCAGGGACGTTCGGCCCATCAACTGGCCAAACAACTGATAAATCCAAAACAAAATGGCAATAAAGACCTGAAAAAACTGCTTGAGCATGCCGATGATGGCCTTGTGTTGTCAGGCTGGAATCCGGGAGAAGGCCGTACACTCCCTCCTTTGAGTCATGCCGAATTTAAGAAACAATGGACCATTTGGCTGAAAACCGGTGCCTACGCTCCTGCTAAATAATGTAATCGCTATAGCATCAACCCATAAACTTTGGTGATATGAATGAAATTAATGAGATTCTGAATGCCTATAAGAAGGCCAGCAAAGCCAATATCAGAACGGCCCTGGCTACAGTAGTAAAGGTTGAGGGTTCTTCTTACCGCAGGCCAGGCGCCAGAATGCTGGTTACCGAAACCGGACAGCTTACCGGTGTCATTAGCGGAGGCTGTTTAGAAGGAGACGCACTAAGAAAAGCATTAACGGCTATACATCTGCAGGAAAATCGCCTCGTTACTTACGATACTACCGACGAGGATGATGCTAAGCTCGGCATACAACTGGGTTGCAATGGTATTGTATACATACTTTTTGAGCCCTTAAAGCCCGAAAATGAAAATAATCCCATTGCCATACTCAGAGAGGTGGCTGGCAAGCGTGAAGATGCCGCCATTGCAGTGCTGTTTTCGTTGGGTGGTCAGCAACATATCGGTACGAAGCTCCTTTTAAAGTCAAAGAACCAATTTAAAAATATACCCGGCTACTTTAACAGCAACATTGAAGCAGACCTTCGGGAAGTAATCTTAACCCAAACATCAGTATTTAAATCTTATACAGATCATGACCAGCCAGTTACAGCATTCTTGGAATTTATCAGTGCTCCTATTGCTGTTGTTATTGCAGGTGCCGGCAATGATGCGCAGCCGCTTGCGCAAATGTGCCATTTACTTGGCTGGAAGGTTACGGTTATTGATGGCAGGCCTGCACAAGCAACGAAACAACGTTTCCCAACAGCTGATTATGTACTGGTGGCTAAGGCGCGTGAGGTAGATCTCACAAAAAGTGATGCCCGCACCGCATTTGTACTCATGACCCACAATTACAATTACGATGTGGAACTACTGGGCAGACTGCTGACCACCAATATACCATATATCGGTTCGCTCGGACCAAAAAAGAAACTGCTTAAAATGCTAGATGAGCTGGGTTTAGATACAGAACCGAACAGACAAAGGGTACACGGACCGGTCGGACTCGACATTGGAGCAGAAACAGCAGCGGAAATTGCCGTTTCAATTGTAGCCGAAATTAAAGCATTCTTTGCAGGAGCAGCAAAAGAGCCCTTAAAAGATAAAATCCTCCCCATTCATCAACACGTTGGCTTATGAAAACAGGAATAATTATTCTGGCGGGAGGAAATTCGGGCAGACTGGGGCAACCTAAACAGCTGCTTACTTATAATGGCAAAGCTTTGCTGGATATTGTAAGCGAAGCCGCTATAGCGAGTGGTTTTTCGCCGGTATTAACTGTGCTGGGAGGCTATGCAGATCAGCTTGCAAAAATATTGAAAACAGATTTTATCATTAACAATGACTGGGAATCAGGGCTGTCAGGCAGCATAGTTACCGGACTTAAGGCCTTGCTTAAAAGCGAACCGGATTTAGATCAGGTAATCCTAACGGTGTCCGATCAGCCTTTTATTAGCGCAGCTGTATTTAAGAAACTTTTTGAAAATCAGCAAGTCAGCCGAACGGGAATTGTGGCGAGCAAGTATGCAGATACGATAGGTACCCCCGTGCTTTTTACCCAGAAATATTTTAAACAGCTTTTAGCTTTAAGTGGTAACCGTGGCGCAAAAGCGATAATTAACAATAACCCCAATGATGTAGCTACAATAGCTTTTGAAATGGGGCATATAGATATCGACACCATGGCCGATTATATCAATTTAACTGAACAATACACCTGAAAAGGAAAAAATAAAACATACAATTATGGAAGAAATTTCGAGACGCCATTTCATTAAAAGTGCAGGTACTGCTGGCTTTGCCATTTGGTTGGGTTTATCGGCAAAAGGAAATCCATTAATGGCAATGGATATTGCCTCAGCCAATTTTAGTCCTTACATACTCATTGAAGCCAGCGGAAAGATTACCATTTTTAATACCAAGCCTGAGATGGGTCAGGGTACACTGCAGTCGTTCCCGGCATTAATTGCCGAAGAGCTGGAAGTTTCTATGGATCAGGTGACCATTAAACAATCAAACGGTGAAAAGGCATTTGGTGGCGGACAAAGCGCAGGCGGAAGTGCTTCTATCCGGACCAATTACCTGCCCATGCGTAAAGTAGGTGCAGCCGCAAAAGAAGTACTCATCCTGGCTGCTGCCGAAATCTGGGGAGTTGATGCAGCCGAATGTTATGCCGAAAATGGGACGGTGATCCACAGCGCCAGTAAAAAAATGCTTCCGTACGGCAAGCTGATTGAAGAAGCTTCGAAAATAGAACTACCCAAAAACCCTAAGCTAAAAGACCCGAAAGATTTTAAAATACTAGGCAAAACAACCAAAAGGCAGGATATTCCACTTAAAACCAACGGAACGGCAGGCTTTGGTATTGATGTAAAAGTACCGGATATGCTCTATGCTGTTGTAGAAAGAAGTCCGGTTTTTGGGGCTACTTTAAAGAGTTACGATGCCACTGCGGTATTGAAAATTGCAGGCATTAAAAAAGTCGGGCCAATTGAACGTATTGTTGGAAAATACAAATATACCGGCATAGCCATTATCGGCAACAGCTACTGGACCGTGAGTCAGGCACGGAAGAAACTGAAAGTGGTTTGGGAAAACAACGGGCATGAAACATTTAACACGGTTGATTACGAAAACCATTTACGTAAGCTCGCTGCTGAACCTGGCATAACCGGTAAAAATATCGGTTCGGTAGAAACCATGCAGATTTCGCCTGAAAATACGTTCGAGGCTTTTTATGAAACACCCATAGTGGCACATCATCCACTCGAACCCATGAATTGTACCGCGCATGTAAAAGGCGATAAACTCGAAATCTGGACATCTACTCAGGTGGCCAGCGCCATGACAGGAAGTGGCCCTAACGATTTACCTAAACAGGTAGGTTTTGCGCCCGAAAATGTGAAGTTAAATAATCAGTTTATTGGTGGTGGTTTTGGGCGCAGGTTGTACTTCGATTACATTGTTGAAGCCGTGAACGTAGCCAAACTGGTCGATGTTCCCGTAAAACTGATCTGGTCGAGGGAAGATACTACAACACAGGGGCCTTTCAGACCCATGACTTTTTCAAAGCTTTCTGCAGGCTTTTCTGCTGATGGAAAACTGAGTACCTTTCAGCATAAGGTAATTAGTCCATCCTATTTCGAGTCGATGCAGGCCAATTACGATCGTACAAAAGTAGACACCATCATGATGGAAGGCATTGCCGAGCAAGCTTATGAAATCCCGAATTTAAAAACTACTTATGTAAGGGCCGATCTTCATATTCCTATTGCGGCATGGCGTTCGGTTACCAGTTCTACACTTGCATTTGCACACGAAGGTTTTATAGATGAGCTGGCCTATAAAGCCAAAAAAGATCCGATGGAATTCAGGCTTGAGTTGCTTAGTAAACCCTCAGATACTAAAAAAGTGTTGCTCAAGCTCAAAGAAGTATCCAATTGGGAGCAGAAACTGCCTCAGGGCAAAGGTCGCGGAGTAGCCGTTTGGGATTTCTTTGCCGGGCTTGCCGGACAAATTGTAGAAGTAACCCACCATCCCGATAAAACCATCAGCATTGATAAGGTAATTGCTGTGATTGATCTTGGCGCGGTAGTTAACGAAGATAATGTCAAAAACCAGGTTGAAGGCGCGATTATTATGGCGCTGGGAGCAGCAACAAAACCCGGTATCACTTTCAAAGATGGAAAAACAGTTGAACAAAACTTTTACGACAACCCAATGGTACGCATTAACGAAGCTCCGGTTGTTGAAGTGCACATCCTGGCCGATGGTGGAAAAGTAAAAGGGGTTGGCGAACCCGGTCTACCACCCTTTGCCCCTGCCCTTGCCAATGCCATTTTTGCTGCCAGCGGAACCCGTTTTAGAAAAATGCCTTTTGAACTTAAAACCGAAGGCTAATCTTTAGCTACTGCGGTTTAAAACCGCAGTAGTTCTTACAGGGTTTTGCTCATTCAGCATACTTCCACCAAATAATTCCCAAACATTTTTATCCTTAAATGGGTTTTATTTTAAAAATATTATCATGAATACTTCCAATAAATTATTAGCCGAACACAACGCAAAAGTGGTCGTACAGGATTTCTTAAATGCCTTAAATGCAGAAGATTTTGAGCTGGCAAGGCAGCAATTGCATGATGATATGCATTTTAAAGGTGTAATGGGCGAACGTGATGGGGCCGACAATTACATCGCCGATATGAAGAAAATGAAATTCAAATACGATATTAAGAAGGTATTTGTAGATGGAGAAGAGGTTTCCTTATGGTACAATATCAATATGGGCGGGAAAACCATCTTTTGTGCCGGCTGGTATAAACTTGAAGACGAAAAAATTAAATCGTTCGAAGTGATATTTGATCCCAGGCCTGTGTTATAATTAGCAAACCTGTTTAAGCTTTCTTACTGTTATTTCGCCAGCGGGCAATACAAAACGGAACATTAAAAACTCATCTGTTTCGCTGATTTCAATCTTTTCGATGTGGCCCGATATATCATGCCCGTTGCTAATCAAATCACCAACCTTCAGTTCCAGAAGTGTTGAAGTGGGCAGTTTATCGTGTACAAAAATGTTGGTCATATAAATGCGGATAAAACTATGCAAGTTACAGATTGAGCAGCAATTTAACAGGTTTTAAGCAAAAGAAAACCGTGCTTATATGAATCGCCTGCTTAAAAACAAGACGATAAACACAAGCACGGTTTTTAATAATTATGGTTTTAGTAAAGCTGGTTTCTCATGGTAAGTTTTCCAAAGCAACTCGCCAAATAAAGTGTTAGACCAGGCAAACCAGGCTCTTGTAAAGTTGGCCGGATTATCTTTATGAAACGACTCATGCATAAAGCCTTTACCCGCATGTGTTTTACGCAAACTTTCGATACAGTTTTTAATCTCCGTATCATCAGTAGAGGTTAATGCCCTCATGGTAATACTCATTGGCCAGATCATATCCTGTCCGGCGTGTGGCCCACCAATACCTTCTGCCGCAGTGCCTTTAAAAAAGTAAGGGTTATCTTTTGATAAAGCAAACTTCCGGGTATTCTGATAGATCGGATCGCTTACTTTCATGGCGCCTAAATATGGTAAACCCAATAAACTAGGTACATTCGAATCGTCCATTAAATACGAACTTCCAAAACCATCCACCTCAAAAGCATAAATTTTACCATATTTCGGGTGGTTAACAATAGCATGTTTTTGAAGGGCAGCATTTACCTCATCGGCAAGATTTAACAAACTGCTTTCCAGCGCCTGGTCACTATTTAAAGCCTTAATCATTTCGGCAGCTTGTTTTAAGCTCGATACGGCAAAGAAATTCGAAGGTACCAGGAAAGGGAAAATGGTGGCATCATCGCTCGGGCGGAAAGCCGAACAGATTAAGCCTACCGGGTTAACCGGGAAGCCGTAACCAGCCATTGGCAACGAATCTGTAGGTTGTGTAGTTTCTCTCTGGAAATGATAAGGACCTTTATCCGCTTTGCGTTGCTGCTCTTTAAATGTTTTTAGTGTAGCCTCAATTCCTTTTTTCCAATTGGCATCAAAAGGACTTTTATCGCCGGTTTTTTTCCAGTAGTGGTAAGCTAAACGAATAGGATAACACAATGAGTCGATTTCCCATTTACGTTCATGTACGCCCGGCTGCATAGCTGTTTTATCGGTTTTCCATTCACCTACTTTGGTGGCATCGCCATAAAAAGCATTGGCATAAGGATCTTTTAAAATACATTTGGTTTGGTGGATAATTACACCTGCAATCAGTTTTTTTAGCGGTTCATCTTCATTAACAAATTGCAGGTAAGGCCAAACCTGTGCCGAACTATCGCGCAGCCACATGGCATCAATATCGCCAGTAATTACATAAGTATCTGGTCTGCCGTCTTTTTCACTATGATAAACGGTTGTATCTAAGGTATTTGGGAAACAGTTTTCGAACAACCAGGCCAGTTCGGGGTTTTTAACGTTTGCCTGGAAGGTTTTAATGGCATTATCTACAGCCTTGCTTTGGAAATGTCTTTTCGCCGCGGCTACACGTACAACAGGAAATTCGGGAGCTAAATTAGCTGCAAACGAGAATTTGGAAGCTACTACGCCTGCTCCCAGCAAGCCTGTGTTTTGTATAAATGTTCTTCTTTTCATTATGATGTGTGATGGTCTTTTTTTAGTTTTGCCTAAACGAGGTTCGGCTATCGTTGATGTATGATCTGTTTTAATGATAGGTGTTATTCGGTTAGCGTTTAACAAATATTATCATAATTTTCCGAAGATCAAAATTCAAATTGCCAATTCAGGCACTCCTAAATCGATTTTCCAGTTTAGCTTAGTCACAAAGCCAAAACACCTGAAACGCAATGTTTCGGATAAGATCAGAAACCGTATGAATTCGTATCTTTAAGTAACCAAACTTATTGCTATGGATGCAGCACAAACTACGCTATCAAAACGCATTTTATCCATTGATATACTCCGCGGACTGGTCATGATCATCATGGCTTTAGATCATACCCGCGATTTTTTCCATATAGGCGCCATGACAGGCGACCCCCTAAATCCGGATACCACCACCGGAATGCTCTTCTTTACCCGCTGGATTACTCATTTTTGCGCACCGACTTTCGTCATTCTCTCCGGATTATCGGCCTATTTATCAGCGCAGGGTAAAGCACCTGGTCTGGCCAGTACCTTTTTATTGAAGCGTGGCCTTTGGCTCATCTTTGTTGAGTTAGTTATAATCACTTTCGGCTTAACCTTCAACCCTGGTTACAATTTTATTATCCTGCAGGTTATTTGGGCCATAGGCACGAGTATGATCTTTCTGGCAATCTTTAGTCGCGTGCTATCCTATAAAGTAATACTGATTATTGGATTGCTTTTGGTTTTCGGGCATAACCTTTTCAACCTATTCCCAGCACCAAAAGATCCAGCTGCCGGAATGCTGCTGAAAGTATTTTTTACGGCATCAGGCACAGTTGTGCCCCTTTCCGCCAATCATTTTGTGGGGGTATTTTATGCCATTCTCCCCTGGACAGGCGTTATGTTTGTAGGCTACGGCGTAGGGTCCTGGTACAGAAAGGGCTACGATGCAGAGCGCAGGCGCCGCAATTTATTAATGATGGGCTTTTTAACCGTATTTATCTTTGTTGCGTTGAGGTTAATCAACGTGTATGGAGATCCGGTTCCGCGTAAAGAATATGACGATCTGTTTAAAGACCTGCTTAGTTTTTTTAACGTGAACAAATACCCGCCATCGCTGCAATATATATCCATGACTTTAGGTCCGGCGATGCTCTTTTTGGCCGTTACCGAAAAGGTAAGCAATTGGTTTACCAGAGTAACTGCTGTATATGGCGCTGTTCCGTTTTTTTATTACGTACTGCACTTTTACCTGTTGCATATCTTACTGGTAGTTGTATTTTTTGCAACAGGCCACAGCAGTAAAGAAATTGTTCAGGTTCCCTTTATGTTCAGGCCTTCGGCATTTGGCTTTGGTTTACCAATTGTTTATTTCATATGGCTTGCTGTTGTGGCATCGCTCTATTTACCCTGCAGGTGGTTTAAACAGTATAAAGAAACACACCGGCAATGGTGGTTAAGGTATGTTTAACCCTTTTTCCATTTAATGCTGCAGCCAACCGCTTTGGTTGAAGTAACTACTGGCTTTTTACCGTTGCTTAAATTATTGATGGCATTTTTTACATAATCTTCTTTTGTGGCATTTACGCCTTCAGGATCATTATCTATTGCTCCAATATATTCAACCGTGTTTCCTTTATCGGTTTTATTTACGATAAAAACGTGTGGTGTTCTGCTGGCACCAAATTGTTTCGTAACTACATGATCCGGATCAAGCAGATAGGGATAAGTAAAATTCTTTCCTTTGGCTTCAGCCTGCATTTTTTCAAAACTTTCGGCCGGAACGGCTTCTGCATCGTTGGGGTTAATGGCAATAACCGGATATCCTTTTGCCGCAAAACTGTTATTCAGTTCGGCTACCCGGTTTTGATAAGCCTGGGCTACCGGACAAGTATTACAGGTAAAAACTACAATAAAACCTTTGGCATCTTTGTAATCTGCCATCGAAACCGTTTTATTGTCAACATTTTTTAAGGCGAAATCTTTAACTACATCACCAACTTTATACCCTCCGGTTTGTGCACATGCACCCAGCGAAATTAACACCAAACCCATTAGCAATAACTTTTTCATAACCAATTATTTTAAGTTTAACAAAGTATTTTTGAGTTGTTTTTCTGTAAATTCCTGCTCGTAAAACCGGCGGATCTTCTGCTTTACAAATAAAGTTGCAGGTATAGCCCCTGTCCATTTTGGATCTACCCTTTCAATGTATTTTTGCTGGTCGGTTTCATTTAATAGAAACACCTCAGCTTTGAGCTGATTTTTAACCACAAAAGGAATGACCTCTTTTTGCAGTTTCGATTTAAAATCTACACTGATTAATATCACCTTAACAGGCTTTTTTAAGTTCGCTACGCGCAGTTTTTCAAAGTTGGGTAGTTCGGCTACACAAGGCGCACACCAGGTTGCCCAGAAATTAACTACATAAGTGGTATCTTTTCCGGCAGCTATGCGTTTATCCAGTTCATCAAGTGTAAGCAGTTTTACCTGTGCACTTAGCGAATAACTAATTAAAGATAAGCAGATTAAAAGAAATATACGCATAGTGATATAACGCAAATATTGGCAATAAGTTTTGCTGAACAATTGTATGTTGCTGTGGGACTAAACCCATGGCAACGAATTAATTTACCGAACCTGATTTTACGAATACCCGTTGATAGGCTGGCAAGGTTAAATCATCAACAATAACTCCTCTGGTAGTGCTGGCATGGACAAAAAAGCCATTGTTGAGATATACTCCAACATGATCTACATCGTTGCCACCAAAAGAGAAAAACACCAGGTCGCCTTCTTTTAAGTTATCGATATCTTTCTTGCGGATTACATTGGCCTGATCGCGGGAAATGCGCGGCAGGGTCACCCCATAAATTTCCTTTTCCAGTAAATATGCAAAACCAGAACAATCAATCCCTCCTTTATCCAGGCCACCAAAACGGTAGCGTACGCCTGTCCAGTCGGTAATAAAGCGGTAAAGCGGCTTGCTCTTTAAATTACTCATTGCATCGGCAGCTTTTGCACCTTTGGTATCACTTTTAACGGTGTATTTACGCGTACCACACGACGACAGGAAGAGCACTAAAGCAACTAAATAGAAAGCGTAAGGTTTAAAGGTAGTATGCATAAGTTTAAAATATTATTCAGATTCAGGCTGTAAAGCTTACAACCTGAATCTTTTTCGGTTTAATTCTTAATTAAACGTTGTATTTCATCGAGTTTAAGTAAAGCTTCAACAGGTGTTAAGGCATTTACATCCAGGTTGTTCAATGTATCCCTTATTTTTACCAGAATCGGATCGTCAATAGCGAACATCTGCAATTGGTAAGCCTGATTTTGTACTTTTTTAATACTGTCTTTAATGCTTTGACCTTCAGTACGGTCAATCTCCAGCTTTTTCAGGATTTCGTTTGCACGACCAATCAGTTTCGGCGGCATACCAGCCATTTTGGCCACATGGATACCAAAACTATGCTCACTTCCACCCGGAACAAGTTTCCTCAGGAAGATTACTTTATTGGTCATTTCCTTAACCGAAACATTAAAGTTTTTGATGCGCGGCATGGTATTGGCGAGCTCGTTTAGCTCGTGATAGTGGGTGGCAAAAAGCGTTTTTGGCCGCGAGGTTGGGTGTTGATGCAGAAACTCTGCAATAGCCCAGGCTATCGAAATACCATCATAAGTACTCGTTCCACGACCAATTTCGTCTAATAAAATTAAGCTGTTATCCGAAATGTTATTCAGGATACTGGCCGTTTCGTTCATTTCGACCATGAACGTACTTTCGCCCGATGAGATGTTGTCAGATGCACCTACACGGGTAAAAATCTTATCTACAATACCTACTTCGGCATCTTTCGCAGGTACAAACGAGCCCATTTGCGCCATCAGTACAATTAATGCCGTTTGGCGTAAAATAGCCGACTTACCGGCCATGTTTGGTCCGGTAATCATAATAATCTGCTGACTTTCGGTATCCAGGTACACATCATTGGTGATGTACTCCTGGCCCACCGGCAATTGTTTTTCAATTACCGGGTGACGGCCACCTTTAATGTCGAGCACCTTATCTGGTGTAACTTTTGGCTTGTTGTAATGGTTTTTAGCGGCCAGTTGTGCAAAGCAAAGCAAACAATCCAATTGTGCAATCAAAAACGAATCTAGCTGAATGGGTTTAATATAACCCGCTGTTTCGTACATCAATTCATTGTACAAACGTACTTCAATGGCCTGTATCTTCTCTTCGGCACCTAAAATCTGGTCTTCGTACTCTTTCAGTTCTGGTGTAATGTACCTTTCGGCATTTACCAAAGTCTGTTTGCGGATCCAGCCTTCGGGTACTTTATCTTTATGCGTGTGGGTTACTTCTAAATAATAACCAAAAACGTTATTGAAAGCAATTTTTAAGGATGGAATACCGGTAGCTTCGGCTTCGCGTTTCTGGATTTGTACCAGGTAATCCTTTCCGCCAAAAGCGATTTTACGCAGCCGGTCAAGCTCCTCGTCAATACCATCGGCAATTACATTTCCTTTTACCAGTAAAGCTGGCGGATCGGCTTGTAATTCGCGTTCAATACGCTCGCGAATAGCCAGACAAGGGTTTAACTGATCGGCGATTTTGATTAAGAACGGATTTTTTGATTCGGCAGCCAGTTTTTTAACCGACTCAATATGGTATAAAGCACGTTTTAAAGCCACCAACTCCCGCGGACCAACGCGTTGCAAACCTACTTTAGAAATCAAACGTTCTAAATCGCCAATTTGCTTAATGTGCGATAAAAATTCCTCCTGTAAAGTTGCGTTGGCCACAAAATATTCTACCATGCCCAAACGCTCCTGAATAGGTTTCAGCTCTTTGAGCGGCATGATGATCCATTTTTGGAGCAAACGCGCGCCCATCGGCGTACAGGTATGATCGAGGATATCGAATAAAGTTACCGCGTTATCGTTAGCCGAATTTACCAGTTCCAGGTTGCGGATGGTAAAACGATCGAGCCACATGTAACGGTCTTCCTCAATGCGACTAATCGAAGTAATGTGCTGCAGATTGCGGTGTTCGGTTTCGCCCAGATAGTGTAAAATCACCCCGGCAGCTACAATTCCGCTTTGTAAACGGTCTACACCGAAACCTTTTAATGAGCTCACCTCGAAATGCTTCATCAGCGTTTCGTTACCATAATCGCTGGTAAAAGGCCATTCATCTAAACCGAAAGTATAAAAACGATCGCCGAAATTTTCGGTAAAGGACTGCCGTTTCGATTTCTGAAAAATAACCTCTGTAGGTTTAAAACCCTGTAAAAGTTTGTCAATATAATCGCTGTTACCCTGCGCAATTAAAAATTCGCCGGTCGAGATATCTAAAAATGAAACTCCCAGTTGTGTTTTATCGAAGTAAACACAAGCCAGGAAGTTGTTTGATTTCTGGTTTACAATATTATCGCCATAAGCCACGCCTGGCGTAACCAACTCTGTTACACCGCGTTTTACAATCGTTTTGGTTGCTTTAGGGTCTTCCAGCTGATCGCATATCGCTACACGCTGCCCGGCACGTACCAGTTTGGATAAATAGTTATCTAACGAGTGGTGCGGAAAGCCGGCCAGTTCGAGGGCGCCGCCATTGGGCCCTGTTCCCCTGCGGGTTAAAACAATACCTAATATTTGTGCTGTTTTTACGGCGTCTTCGCCAAAGGTTTCGTAAAAATCGCCTACCCTAAATAATAACAATGCGCCCGGATACTTCGCTTTTATCGCGTTGTATTGCTGCATTAACGGGGTTTCTTTATTCGTGTCTTTAGCCAAAACTGAAATTAATTTGCAAAAGCCATAAAGATAGCACGAATATACATTCTGCGGTTGTTTTGTTGAAAAGTTGAAAGATTGTTAGCAAGGTAAGGTCAGGCTAACTGGTTAATGGTTTGAATCAGTTAATCGACAGCAAGCTTACAGTTAACCAGTTTATACAATTTAAACAATTAACCAGTCTTCCTAAACATTATTTGAAAATGAAGGGTTCTGCACCTTTCGGAAAGTTCAGTCCTGCTCATATCTTTATATTTATATATAACAATCAGAAAAGAGAGGCAAGTTGAGGTCCCGCTAGACACGAAATATTACAGATGTTGACGGAGAGGATTATCCTCTCTTTTTTACTTCTTAAAGTCAGAACAGTACCTATTGACCAGATCAGAGTATCTGGATCAGCGATTAACATGAGCAAAGACTGAGAGTAGTTTCTGATTGTCTTATTCTAATCTATAGACTATGAGTAATCTAAAGTATTCAATCGGGATTGATGTGTCCAAAAAAGATTTCCACTGCTGTCTTTCAGTTATCGATACGGAGCAGGCTGTGAAGATTAAATCTACCCATAAGTTCGCGAATTCTACATCGGG
>NZ_FMZH01000006.1:2901-382003 GCF_900101435.1 Pedobacter soli | reverse complement strand
CACTGTTGTCAAAGCATTCATGGAATTGCTTGTCTGGATTCTCGGTAAGAAAAAACACAACATCTATTTTCAGTTTTGAAACATCAATGCCTGCAAATAATCTGTAATTCATAACTTTGGGTTGTTAAGTGGAATAAATAACCTTGATGTTGAATGAAACTAAATCCCTTAACAGTCCGGCGAAGACTAAAATTCTATATGGTTCTTGTTCAACAAACGGCAGTGCTCTGATACAGGTTTTAGATATTTAATCTAGACAGAGTAATAGTTCAGCACTGCCGTTAAGGTTTTCTGTACAAATCTCAAACTTTTTTGATTATAACAAACCTAAGGGATAGTAGTGGACACGGAGTGTAACGAAATAAAACGGATAGCAGGGCAGGTGGAACCAAAGCATTACTGCAACTGCTTTTCTGAACATAGTTGTGTTAAATAAAATGGTTTTGCGCAATTAAGGCTTTCTGCTTTGGTCTTTAGGCTTTCGGCTTAAAAAGCCTATCTTTGTGTGCTATGGCAAAATCGTTCGAAGACTTTAAGTTAAACAGGCAAATTTTAAATGCTGTGGCCGATGCGGGTTACACCGTTGCAACGCCGATACAGGAAAAAGCAATTGCTCCGATATTATCCGGACAGGATATTTTTGGCATTGCCGAAACCGGAACCGGAAAAACAGCAGCTTTTGTATTGCCGATTTTAATGCAGCTAAAGTATGCGCAGGGTGAAAATATTCGCGCGTTGATTTTATCGCCAACCCGCGAACTGGCCATGCAGATTGAGGAACAGGTAAAACTGTTTTCTACCTATACCGATTTGCGTTCGCTGGTGATTTTTGGTGGTATTGGCCCTAAAACGCAAAAAGAACAACTGGCAAAAGGTGTCGATATTTTGATTGCCACGCCGGGGCGTTTCCTTGATTTGTATTTAACAGGCGATATTAAAACCCAAAGCTTAAAATTTTTGGTGCTGGATGAGGCAGATAAAATGATGGATATGGGCTTTATTGGTTCGATACACCGCATTTTGGAAGTGGTACCGCGTAAACGGCAAAACTTACTGTTTTCTGCCACTATGAGCGATCTGATTCAGAAAATTGCCGGCGATTTCCTGAAAAATCCAACCATTATTGAAACGGCGCAGCAGGCAACTCCTGCAGCAAACGTAACACAAACGCTGTATTATGTGCCGAACTTTAAAACGAAACTGAATTTATTGCAAACTTTGTTGAAGAATGACGAAGCATTTACACGTTTAATCATCTTCTGTAAAACCAAAACGGTTGCCGATAATATTTTTAGTTTCATGGAACGAAAATATGGTGCCGATAATGTTCGGGTAATCCACGCCAATAAAGGCCAGAACACGCGGATTAACTCTATTAATAGCTTTAAAGAAGGAAATGTAAGGGTTTTAGTGGCAACAGATGTAGCCAGCAGGGGGATAGATGTAAGCGATGTAAGCCATGTTATCAATTTTGATGTGCCGATTATCATCGAAGATTATGTGCACCGTATCGGGCGTACGGGTAGGGCTTTTGCCAAAGGCGATGCCATTACTTTTGCTACTGAAGGCGAAAAATACTATATCCGTAAAATCGAAAAACTGATCCGTCAATCTATTCCGGTTGAGGCCATACCACAGGGTGTTTTTATTGAAGAAACGCCTTATGAGGAACGCCAGCAGATAGCCAAAGAAATTGATTTGCAAAAACGTAAGGAAGATCCTGATTTTAAAGGGGCTTTCCACGAAAAGAAAAATGCAAAGGCTATTGAGCAAAAAGCCAGGGATAAGGCCAAAGCAAAAGCTGGAAAAGAAGTTAAAAGCTTTAAAAAGGGTAAACGTTTCGATAAAAAGAAATAACTATGAAACTGCGTGTTACTCCGTTAAATATTGTTGGTGCAATTGGTTTAAGCTTATTGGTAGTTGGTCTTTTTTCTGAAAAAAGTACTGCACCAAGGCAGATTAACCTTAGTGGTTTCTATTTGCTTATTCTGGGTTGTCTGGTTGCTGTTACTTTTGTAACCGATCTTATTTTTCGTTTTACGTTAAAAGATATTAAGCGAATCTGGATGGTAGAACTGTTATTTATCGTTATTGCCGCAATCTTGATGCTAATATTACAAAAAGTAGCATAATACAAGGGCGAAGTATTTGGTAAAATCATCATCTTTGCCCCCGAATAAAATACCCATAAACCAGTGCAATCTGTTTATTGGTGATATCCATTTTTAAAATATGAGAAAAGCAGAAATTAAAATTACCGTTGAGTTAGACGATAACAATATGCCAGAGAATATTCTTTGGGAAAGTACCGATGCACAAACTACAGATAAAGTGCCGGTTAAATCGATGTTTCTGGCCCTTTGGGATCACAATTATAAAAACTCAATGCGTATCGATCTTTGGACTAAAGACATGCCGGTTGATGAAATGAAACGTTTTTTCTACGAAACCCTGCAAACGATGGGCGATAGTTTTTTAAAAGCAACAGGCGAAACGCTGATTGTTGAGGATTTACGCGATTATTGCGCTCACTTTGCCGATAAAATGGGCATTATTGAAGGTCAGTAGTTTAGCTGGCAATTTTCAGTTCGCAGTTTCTAAAATATTAACACAAACGACAAGATGTTAGTTGTAAAAAAAATAAATGCCTACATCGGCTTAATTCTGGGTGCCATTGCCATAACCATTGCACCAATGTTAAAAGTGCCTGTTAAAGGTAACTGGAATTTATACCAGGCAGATCCGCGTTTGCTTTATATCTCTCTGGCTATTTTTGCTTTGGCTGCTCTATTCCTGTTTGTAAGGGCACTAAGCATGTTCAGGCTAATGGCTATTGTAGCGGTAATCTGGACTGCGGTAATGGCTGCTGCGGTTTGGTTTAAAGTAAACAATTACTTTGGCTCTAAATTTTTTGATAAAATGCTGTCGAAAACCATCCATTTCCAGTGGGGCTGGATTGTGTTGCTGGTTGCGGTAATTTTACTGGCCACCAGTGTTAAGAAAGAACGCCTGGAGATAAAACCATAAAAAATAAAACGCCGATAGCTATTATGTTACCGGCGTTTATTTTTAAAGGCAAGGTTATGCCGGATAATTAATTGTTCCCTTTTCTTCTATTAATTTGTTCCAAACCTTGTATCAGTATATCGCCTACCTTTTGAATGTCGGCGGATGTTTTTGCATCTTTCTCGGCCTTTATGCGTGCCTTTTCTTCTGCCTCTGCTTTTTCTCTTCGCTGCTGTGCAAGCAGGGCATCTTGTTTTTTGCGTTTGTTTTCAATGTCCTTTTCTTTCGAAAATATGGTAATGTAATACATCCGCGTTTTATCAAATTGCTTATCACTATAATTTACAATAACTTTCGATTTAGGATCTTCGGCATTCTTTAACAAATCGGTTTTCATCTTTTCGTAATAGGCCTTATCGCCGGTACTGAAATAAATAATGCGCGACCAGGTATCACTTAGCTGGTATTCGTAACTCACATAACAAAGCGAATCGGCGGGAGATTTGAAATAAAAATCGTGCGGGAAAGCCCCTGCCTGATAAGTCATATCTCTACCTGGCCAGTTAACCTTAATCGATGTGAGATAATTTTCGGCCAGGAAGGTTTTTAATGTTGCTTTTTCCATATTAAGGTAGTAGCTTACCAGCGAAGATGCATCTATGGGGTCGGTGTTTTGATAGCGGGTTGCAATATCCGTAATGTAAGGGGAAACAGCAAACCTTATGTATTTCTCTTTGTCGTTATTAGTACATTTCAGGTTATTTTTGCTGTAAATTAGATCACCTTCTTCATCTCCTTCACCATCATCCGTCCAATTATTTAGGCGGAACCATTTTTTAATTTTGTTATGTACTAGCGGATCGGTAAAACTGAAATCTATTGCATTTAGTTTTTGATATTTGTTGCTCGAAACAGTTACAGAGGTGCCCTCAGCAAACATGTAAGTTGTGGTATAACCATTAATTTTCGAAATTCCTTTACCTTGATAACTTGTTAAAATATTAGATGACTTATAAAGAAATTTGTTGCCCTGACCTCTTAAAAACTGAACTACGCTTTGTCCGGCTTCTTCCGGGTTATTATGAACCGTTAACGTATCAGTACTGAAAACTTTAGCCATTACCGGTAAAACAAAAGGATCCGTTTTGGTTAAACTAATGGCATAAGTGAACTGATTTTTATCTTCTCCGCTACTGCCCATTTCCGTTACTTCGGCAATTAAATTGTTGTTTAAGAAAAGGTTTGGGCTAAGGGCCTGCCATTTACGGTATCCCAGTACTTTTTCAAGAGCGAAAAAACCTTCCTTCGGCACATCGTTAAGATACCAGTCGATACGTTGTATCTGATCGTTTGCATTGGCCCGTATGTCTATCTGTATTTTATGACTACAAATGAGTGATGTACGTACCTGTAAAAGTTCGCCACTTTTTTGTCCGTTTTTCGGATTATTGTATATAGATTCCTCGTCTATACTTTCCATTTGTACGCCCAATGCTTTCAGTTCGGTGCCAATCATTCGGCTGGCTTGCTCTGTACTAGAACGCAATAACTCAATGGCTATGCTTTTTGTAACTGTTGGCGTGGTACTGGTCTTTTTGGTTTTAGCAGGCGTTGCTGTTTTTCTAACTTGTGCGATGGTCTCTGTTGCTATGCAAAATAGCATGAATATAAGGCCTTTTTGAATGAAACTTTTCATGGCTTTAATTGCTTGGTTGTTGTTTTTATACACTGTATAATCTTATCTTATTTTTAAAAGTCCGTAAACAATTTTCAACATGCCTTTCTGTTCTTCTTTATGGTCATTTTCGGCTTCGATATTGATGTATGGAATTTTGTTTTTGGCACAATAAACAGATAAAGAACCATCATCTGTCGGATTCTCGCTTTGCAGCACCACGTTTTCGTTTAATCCTTTAAAGTAGTTGAAGTCATTGAGTTCTGTTACCAGAAAAAAATCATCCAAATCTTTCCCCTCCGCTGTAAAAACTGCTTTAGCTTCCTGATGGTATTTATTAGGTTTGATGTAATCGGTTAATGAAAGCGCGCCCTCATTGGTATTATTGTGGATGGAAATGGTGTATTTGTTTTGCTTCCGCTCGTTATAGGCCTTTAAAAGATCGGTAGAAAAGGCTTTGATTTGGGTAATTACAGCTTTTGGGAATTTAGTTACCCCGGTGTTGTACTTTTTTAAAGTGCTGTCAATCCCGCTATCAGAGAAAATACGGTTAGGATCAAACTCATAGTTTTTATTGTTAACATTGCAGGTTAGCGTGCGTACATTATTCTGGTGAATTTCAAAAAGATTGAAGCTGGTGTCTTTAGGTAAGCCGTTAAATGCGTCAATCGCTGTATTCTCATTATCGTGCAGCGACAGGAGCGTGGCAATGCTTGCTGTATTTTCTTTATATTTTGCTATGCAGGTTTTGGTGCCCAACCGAAAAGAAATCTCGGTCTTTAAAGTAAATGCGGTTATCGAGGCCAGATTTAATAAGAGGGCGCTAATTAAGATCTTCTTCATAATAGTATGATTTTTATGGCAAAGCGTTAATCATCATTTCTATACGGTTACTGAATTAGTGGTTTTTTGTACGATTTGGTTTACAATTCAAATTTAAGATAAGCATTTTCTCTTACGGGGGTAATTGAGTGAAGTATCTGATTTTTGCTGTGAACTAAGGCTTATACCATGTGTAGTTGAAAATGTTATGGCAGCAACTGCAATCAGGAGTTTAAGAATAACATTTAAACATGAAATAGCAGGTTTCGCAAGACTAAAACAACAGCTCACTCATTTTTAATGTTTATTGTAGTTTTTCTAATTAACTTTAAATTTAGGTATCCGTTTAGGGTTTTTAGCAGGATGATTATAAAAAACAGCTCTTTAATCACTTTCTTCATTTTTGTATATGCCATTTTGGGTAACAGCTTTTCTGTAATGGGGCAGCCTGTTGTAAAATCCGTTGTGGTTAATTACGAGACAAAAAAAATCAGTCTGATCAATAATTCCTTTTATGCTGTTTCTAAAAAGGATAATAAAACCATCAGGCAACTTAAAACCTTAAAATGGCACATGCTCGATACTACTTTGCAGGAAGGTGAGTTTGCCGATACTGTAAGGCAATTCTGGCTACATTTTAGTACTGTAAGTGCCTTAAAGAAAGATACCACCCTGATTTTAAAACTTGGTAACAAAAACGAAGAATCGTTGCTGTACGAATACAAACATAATCAACTGGTGCTGGTTGGGCGAACCGGCTTTGGCTCACGTATTCATGATTTATCAGTTAAAGGCGATTACTGGCGGCTTAACCTGCCCATTAAGCAGCAAAGCGTACAGCAATTTTATCTGTTAATCAATAAATATCAGTATAACGTTGCGCATCAATACCCTTATTTAGAGGCTTTTGATACTGCCTATCAGGAAAAAGTAGAAGAATTGATCAGTGCTCCGACAAGTTTCAAAAACTTAAAATTATGGGTAGCAGGCTTTTATTTTGCGGTATTTGTTTATTGTTGTTTAAAATATTATTTGCAACGCAGACTTAAATCATACCTGTACTGTGCTTTAGCCTCTATTTCGTTGTTTTTAAGATATTCTTTGCAGGTTGATGCTTTGGTGTTTGAAATGGATTGGCTACCCTGGCTCAATAATGATTTTATATTTCTGCTGTCTTTTATTCCGCAAAGTATTTTCTATATCCTATTTTTAAGCGAGTTTTTACAGGTTAAACAAAACAAGTGGCTAAATATATACCTGAAAATCTGCCTGCTGCAGTGGTTATTGATGCTGATTATTATGCCCGTTCACTTTGTATGGCCCGAGCAAAGTGAAATAACCAAGATATTTTGGAAATATAATGCACTGCCCTTTATAATATTATTGCTTTGGTTAAGCTATTACACCCGTCCAAAACCCAACCGGGGATATTTGAAATTTGCTTTTATTGGTCTGGTTACGTTGGCTGTGGCATTTATTTTCGTGGTTGTACCCAAATGGCTGTTTGCCTACAGTTACTTGCCTGATTGGTACCATCATCTAAATGCGCAGTACGATTTAATCACCCTGGCATTTGTGGTCGATACCATTTTGTTTTTAACTGCATTGGCTTATAAAGACAGGCTTGATGAGCTGGAACTCATTAACCTGAAAATAAAAAATACCGAAAACGAGCATAAAATTTTACGCTTGCAAATGAACCCGCATTTTATTTTTAATTGCTTAAATTCAATCAATTTATATATCGAACAAAATGATAGTAGCTTAGCATCCGATTACCTTAGCAAATTCTCTCAACTCATGCGCTTATCGTTAGTACATTCACGCAAAGAAAAAATAGTGCTTACAGAAGAGATTATTAGTTTAAGGCTATACCTCGAGATGGAAAGTATGCGCTTCAAAGGCAAGTTAAACTATGTTTTCGATATAGATGATCATGTTGATGCCGACTTTATAGAAATCCCACCGATGCTGATACAGCCTTACATTGAAAATGCAATCTGGCATGGCTTAATGCATAAAAAGCAGGGCGGTAAAATTAGTATTAAAATTAGCCAGGATTTTACTGCACAAACCTTAAATATTACCATTGAAGATGATGGGATAGGACGTGTAAAAGCCGGCGAGCTCAAAAGCAAGGCTGCAGAAAAAGATAAATCGTACGGTACTTTAATTACCAGCGAACGCATTGCGGTTTTCAATAAAAAATTTAACGCCAATACCCAGGTTCATATTAAAGATTTGTACAACGAAAATAACGAAGCTACAGGCACTTTGGTCTCCATTAATCTCCATTTGGTATGAAACGCTTAAACACCATAATTATCGACGATGAGGAAGATAGCGTTAATCTGTTGCGCATCCAGCTTCAGCGACATTGCCCCGAAATTGGCGACATACATACTTTTAACAGCCCATTAAAGGCGCTGCAGGAAATTGCACAGCTAAAGCCCGATTTGGTTTTTCTGGACATCGAAATGCCCGAATTAAATGGTTTTCAGTTTTTAGAGCAGCTGGCACCGATAAATTTTAGTGTAATTTTTATTACAGCCTACAACGAATTTGCCTTAAGGGCGTTTAGGTTTAGTGCTTTAGATTATCTGGTAAAGCCGGTTTACATTAACGATTTAATTGATGCGGTAAATAAGGCGGCTGATTTGAGCAAACCCTCAGAGGCGCAATTTGATCTTTTTCAGAAGCAGTTTTACCTTGAGCGCATTAATAAAATAGCTGTGAGCTCCTTAACGGGGATTACTTTTGTGAATTTGGATGATATTTTATATGTAGAAGCCAGTAGCAATTACTCTATTTTGGTTTTACTGGATGGAGAAAAAGTAATTATTTCCAAAACCCTGAAAGATGTACAGGAAATTCTGGAAGAGAGAAATTTCTTTCGCATCCACAGGCAGTACATTATCAATCTGCATAAAGTAAAGCATTTTAATAAAAACGATTGCCTGCTCACCATGGAAAATAATAAACAGTTACAGGTAGCCCGCATTCAAAAGGATAAACTGATAGAAAGATTTGGCCTGGTTTAAAACTACTATTTAAATCTTTTCGTGTTGTTGCGAGGTCAGTTTAGCGACTTCGTAACCCTTAGCCTTGCACCTGGCTACAATTTCATCATAGATTTTCTTTGCCATTGTCTGATGGCGGCTCATGATGAATAAAAATTTGTGGTCGGGATGACCAACCACTACGTACGAGTAATCGTCGGCGAGTTCAATAATCCAGTAATCGACCTTTATGGGCCATATAAACTGTGCCTGCAATTCGCCGTTATTTCCGTCTTCAGATGGAAACATTTTTGAATTCCGCGAATAAATTTTTTCATCGCCAGGCTTTTTGTAAGTGGTTAAAACATCGTAATAGCCAGCTTTGTTCAGCGTGTATTTTGTAGTGGTTTCGCGGCTGCCCTTATCAAAAATGGTCGGAATAGAATATAATGAGTACCAGGTGCCGGCATACTTTTTCAAATCCAGTTTGTTCACAGGTATATTTTTTTCTGCAGGTAAATGGCTGAGTAATACAAGCAATAAGGCACAAAACGTTTTCATGATAAGCGGGTTTTCTATAATTTACGAAACCCCATGCAAAACAGATTTGTCAGAATTTATTTTTAGCCTTCCATATAAAACCATCCAGCACGTAATGTGTGGCTTGTGGTAATGCCAATAGCGGAACGAGAAGCGAAAGGAGCTCGCTGCTGGTAATTTGTGGTAAAGTTGAAAATGGTTTAAATACGGCTTGGTGTTCTTTCCATACCAGTCCATCCCATAAACCTTCTTCCAGGTAGGCAAATAATACCAGAATTAACAGAAAGTAAAAGATTCCCCATTTGCCGAAGCTGAGGGCCATAATCTTACTTTTAACAGGGCTTCGGTCTAGCTTCTTTTTTTCGAAAAACCAGATAAGGGCCATGTATGGGATACCATGCGAAACTACATTGAGTGTGGTAAAAGCCATGTCGCCATTAAAATAAACAATGCCAAAGTACCAGGACAGGAATGTTCCGGCTACCAGTAAATTGCGTGGGATATTCATCCACCTTTGTTTAATAACGAACAGTATTTCTTTTACAAGATACAGGGCAATGATAGCGATATATATGAGTGCTGAAATTTTTAATAAAGCATCGTTTTTGAAAGAAAAGAAATCGCCTGCTATAAACCAGTTAAAATGCCTTGCCGTGCTAAGGTGCCAGAAAAGCAGTGGATATAAGGTTGCGGTATAAATGGCTACTTTATTGATAAGCTGCCCAGCAAGCGAAGCGCTTTCATTGCGCGAATACAAGCGCATAAAGCCGTATTGCTGCCTGATGAAATGGTAAACAGCTAGGTAGGCCAGAATCCTCCAAAACCACAGGGCATCAAAGTGGTAAATCAATACTCCGGCAATATAACAGGCCAGCGGAATGGCAATGAGCAAAGTATATTGTTTTTTAAAATTACCTGGATTAAAATAGGTGCGGTACAAAGTACTGTACACATGTGCAACATCGATAAAAACAATTAAAAATACCCAATAGGCCAAAGGAACACCCGCTGCATTTTGAAATTGTGACGGAAAGAGCAAAACCAGCAGCAGCGCAAAAAACGGAGGCGAAAGGATGAAAACAACATCAGTCACACGCGAATTTAACCAGGGTTGATTTGGATTAGGATGCGACATGTAGTACTTGTTTTGCAGCGTTGATGCCCTGATGAAAAGCTTCTTCAAAAATAGATACCCCACTTAAATCGCTATGGGCAAAGAAAATTTTATCATCAACAGGCAGTTTTGCTTTTGCCAGGTTATCACTCCAGATAAAATCTTTCGCCGGTGCAATCATGCCATGCCCCCAAACCCAGAAATCGATATTTTCAATGGCTTTTGTAATACCAGGATGTATGATTTCCAGTTCTGGAATAACGATATCCAGCCACTGTTCGTAATTTCTGGAATAAGCGGCCAAACGGGCAACTGCAGGCTCAAAATCACAAAGCGGGAGATAATAGGTAATTACCTTTTTATCTTCCGAAAGTTTTAAATGTTGTTGCGCCGAGTTTACGTAACCGACTGATGGTGTATTGTAGGCCACATTATCCCAGCAAAGGTTTATTCCTTTCGATTCCGGCAATTCGTTGATGGTAATGTTCGCAATAAGCCATGGAGAATAATTAAAAGCTTTATAATCAATATTGCGGTTAAAATTTTTCAGCAAGCGGTTGTTTACAAACTGCGGTGCGCATAAAATGATTTTTTCGGCCTCAATATTTTCGGTAAGCCTTGTTTTGGTGTTCAATACAGTTACCAACGTATGCCCATTGGTCATCGGTTTTAAATCGCAGCAAAGGCTTGAGGTTTTAATGTGATCTTTGAGCGGGCCAGCCAATTGTTTCATGATCCAGCCATTACCCTCTGGCCAGGTTAAAATAGCGTTCTGCTCGGCGTTGGCGGCTTTTCCCCTGCGCGAAGCGAAATAATGCAAGCCTGCCCAGGCCGATATATGTTTAATTTTTTGACCGTAATCGTCTTTACTGGCATAATTTAAGTACCAGAGCAGATATTTGGAACGATAGCCTTTTTCTTCCAGATAAGCCTCAAAAGTTATTCTATCTAGCTTCCTGTAGTTTTCGTCAGCAGAAGAAGAACTTAAAGGTATGTTGAATAAAAATTTACCATCATTACCCCTGGTGTTTTTAAGCAGATCTACTTCTGATAAAAAACGCCTGATTTCCTTTTTATCGGCAATGGGCACACCAAAATCCGGAATTAAACCTTCCTGCCATTCGCCGTTTATTAATAACCTCTCTTCCGGATCGAAAGTTAAATAGTAATCGTTATAGTAAGGTAACTGCCCCTCAAAATGCGTGATCACATCAATTTCCTTTAAAAAATCAATCAATAAAGCATCGTCGTTATTGGCTATGGTGATATAATGTGCACCTAAGGGATATGAAGCTATTTTGTTGCTTCCGAAATAGGAGTTGCCGCCGGTATGTTTTTCGAGCTCCAGAATTTCGAAATCAGTTTCACCATTCTTTTTTAACCATCTCCCTGCCGACAAGCCGGAAATGCCACTGCCAACAATAAGTGTTTTTACTTTTCTTGTACTTTTCGCCGCAGGTAATTTTAGTTTATCGCGTAAAATATGTCCTGCTTTGGCGTCTGGGCCTTGTAAGCTTCCCGGAATGTTATAGCCATTTGACCGGATTTTTTTATAACAGCCATTTAAGAAGATACCACCAGTAATTAATCCGATTCTCAGCAAAAAAGAGCGACGCTGTAAATAGGCCGATAACTCATCCTTATAAAACGTTTGCCCACTCATCTTCAAAATACTTGACCAAAATTTGGTTATTAAGCTTATTTACATCAGTTTCTACCTTGCCCATATCTTTCGGAAAGTAGAGCATTAAATCTAAACTTTCTTTCGAAATGAATTTCAGTCCCGGTAAATACTGCTGCGGTTTTTTATATACATTATCGGGTTCGGTAGCAATAATGTAGCCCCATTCGCCAAATGATGGTACATAATTGTGGTAGGGGATGGTTTTTAAGCCAACACTTTCTAATGTTTTGTTTACAGTCCAAAAAGATTTTGGCGCAACGAAAGGTGAGGTAGACTGGATTACCATTAAGCCTTTTGGGGCAAGAATACCTTTAACCAGTTTATAAAATGCATTGGTGTAGAGTTTTCCGACAGCGTAATTGGATGGGTCGGGGAAATCGATCACAATAAAATCGAATTTTTTGCGCTGTGCTTTTACCCAGCTAAATGCATCGGCATTAATTACCTTAACCTTTGGCGATAAGAGGGCATTTTTATTGAGCCCAAGCAAAATCTTATTCGATTGGAACAGGCCTGTCATTCCTTTATCCAAATCAACTAGGGTTACCGAATCAACATTTGGATATTTTAAAATCTCCCTAACAGCAAGTCCATCACCACCACCCATTACCAAAACATGTTTGGCAAAAGGCAAAGCCTGTAGTCCGGGATGCACTAAAGCTTCATGATAGCGGTATTCATCGTCCGAACTGAATTGCAGGTTTCCGTTTAGGAAAAGCCGCAAAACCTTATTCTTTTTGGTTAAAATAATCCGTTGGTAAGGTGTACTTTTCGAGTAGATAATGGTATCGCTATAAGTCTGGCTCTCAGAAAAACTGGTTATTTTATCCGCATAAATAAAACCGGCAAGCAGGGTGATGATACTGATAAAAGAAGCACCCTGAAGGTATTTTGAAGCCCTGATTTCCTTTTTAAAGTTCAAACAAACAATTAAGGCTACTGCAACATTGAGCATCCCAAACAAATAGGCTGTTTTTACCAAACCCAGATGCGGGATGAGCAGTAACGGGAAAATTAAAGAGGCGAGTAAGGCACCAATATAATCGAAGGTAAAAACTTTAGAAACCAGGTCTTTAAATTCATACCGGTCTTTAAGGATACGCATGAGTAAAGGAATTTCTAAACCAACCAAAATACCGGTTAAGCTTACAAAACCATACAGCACGATCCTGAAAGAGGCAATACTTTCGAAAACGAGGAACAAAACAGTTGAACTGAAACCGCCAACCAGGCCAACCAGAATTTCGATTTGTATAAACCACGAAAGGATATTCTTCTCAAAATATTTGGATACCCAGGAGCCTATGCCCATCGAGAAAAGGTAAACCCCAATTATAGTCGAAAACTGGGTAACCGAATCGCCAAGCAGGTAACTGGCCAGGGTGCCGGCAATTAACTCGTAAATTAAGCCACAGGTGGCAACAACAAAAACTGAAATTAATAAAAGCGCAGGTAACTTTTTGTTCATGCTAACTGTGAATGGCTGAGCTTATAATAATTGCAATGGCAATAATAAAGGCCGCAAAAACAATGGCTAAGGCTAAATTTTGTTTTTCGAGTATTTCTTTCCAAAGGTTTTCGGGAGTAATTTTTTCGATAATCCAAAATGCGATAAAAAGTACAACAATACCCAGGATAGAGTAAACCAATGATGCGATAATGTACTTGATGTTGATTAATTCGTTTAAGCTCATAATTTTTTATTTATGGTAAAATCTGTTTACATGGCCTCCATGACGGCTGGTTCCATTAAATTCGGTGTTCTTTTCTACATTATCCTGGTAATAGGCATGCCCTCGAAGGCCGCTGTAACCGTAAAAGCCCAAAATAACGAGTAATACAATGAGGTAATATTTAATTGGTTTCAAATCCATTTAATCTCCGTTTACAAAGGGTGAAAAATCGCTGTTGTTCCATCTTCTTTTTTCATAATTGCGCATTAAATACCAGCAAATGGCCGGGAAGATACAAAGCAGCAGTATAGTAATCAGGGTATTGCGGATCATGCTCACGTTAGTCGTAGCCCTGATATACAGGTTGTTCCGGTAAATATCTCCTGATGATGGATATACATTTAAGTGGTACTTGCCTTTCGGTATGTCAGATAAAAGAACCGATTCTCTGGTTGAACCTTCCGACCAGCTTTCGCCATCTTCTACACCATGGTAATATTCTATGCCCTTGCTTACTTCCCAGGTTCGGTTATCGGCCTCGTTAACCAGTACAATGGTAGTTTCCAGCCAGTTGTTGTCAACACCAGAAGCAATGTCGAATTCAATATTGGATGATTCATCTTCAATAACAAATGAAGGCGTAATGAAAGATTTGAAAGCATCGGCACCGGCCTTGGCATCGTAGGTAATTAAAAAATCGTCGTTAATTAATTCCTTTTCAGGTTTAACCGCGCCAAAAAGTAAATGTAAAAGCAACACCGCAACTATAGCAATGCCAGTTATTTTTAAAGAAGCCATCCACCTGTCGTAAGCTTTAGATGGCTGATTGGCGCCAATACCAATCTGTTCAGGAAGGCTGTTTTTATCGAGATTAAAAGCGGCAGCAATTTCATCCTTTGTCATGTATTCGCCAATGTAGTAATTGGTAAGGTTTTGCGATTTATTAATTACCTCTTTTACAACCATAAAAGGCGGTGCGATATATTCAGTAGCCTTAACCTTTTCATTTACCACATTCCAATCCACTTCGCCAAGCATGGCTGTTACTTTTGGGCTGTACCTGTTAAAAAGCTTGTACTCTACATCTTTGTAACTGACGCTAAATGAGTAGGAAGTAGGTTGTTTATAATCGGGCAGAAAATCTTCGCCTGCGATGAAATTCCAATGACCATTAAATTCGGATAAAGTAACATAGCCCTTATCGTGGCTGGTTAAAATATATTCTCTCCAGCAGTATATTGTTTCTGCTTCTTTTTTTTCGAGGTACGCAATTACTTTTAAACCAACACCGTGGATATTGGTTGTTGAGCCAAGTTTTAAAACCGGAGCATTTTTGGGCTTCTCTAATTTTCTGTTCAGCCTTGTTTCTGCCCGGGTAAAAATGTGTAAATACGAGAAACAAGAAGGGCAAACCACGTATTCGCTTTTGGCCGGTTCGTAGAGTACAATATCTTGTCTGCATACCGAACAAGCTATTGTTTCTGACAATTTGAAAAATGATTGAACTGAATTTTCCATTAACGTACAATTTCAGTTTTCTGCATTTCCTTACCTTCAAAAAAGTGCAATACAGCATCATAAATATCCCTTACCTTTCTGGTATTGTCTTTCTGGTAATTGGATAGAAAAATATCGAAGGTAGCCAGTTTAAACTCCGGCCAGGTATGGATAGATAGATGCGATTCGGTTAAGCAGATAACGGCCGTAAAACCTCCGTTAGGAAAGTCGTGATAAACTTCGCCAACTTTTTCAAGGTTTTGATTGGCAATTAATTCGTTAAAAAGTGCTTTACAAGCCTGAAAAGAAGAGAGTTGTTCCGTTTTTTCAGAAGAAAATTCAGCTAATATGTGTAATCCCGGTTTATAGGTCATTGAGCGTTTAGTATCTTTCAAAATTAGAAAAGTATTTCTAATGTAAGTATTAGCAAGCGAATTTTAAATTCAGATATTTTTTTCTGCTATAAAATGATCTTCAACATTTTCTTCAAGCGGAATATAAATTCTTTCCCATTCGTTGCCATCTACAATTTCCCAGGTGTGCCCAAGGCCCAGGGTGTCGTTAGCAATTAAGATAATGCCTGGCTCGATGATAAAAGTTTCGCCATTACTTACTGTAAAACGAAGTTTACCTTTCAAGGTAAGTACATATTGCCGGCGTGGGGCAGGGTGTGGGATTTTCTCCAGCGTTGATACATCGGTTTGTGCAAAGAAATGACTGGCTTTGATGTGCTGGCGGATGGGGATTTTGCCTGTTTCAAATGAACATTGTTCGTTTGTGGTGTTAATTAAGCGAATGGCTTTAAGGTAATTGCGGGTATCGGCTATTTCGGTATTCATCTACAAATAAAAGGTATTGATTTTAAAATTTTAATTCAGTTTGTCCACGTTGCATTACTTCACTTTCGTGTTGTAGCAACCATTTTTTACGCCACAGGCCGCCTGCATAGCCTACGAGCTTACCGTTACTGCCAATAACCCTGTGGCAAGGTACTACAATGGCAATGTTGTTTTTGCCATTTGCTGCAGCTATTGCCCGGATAGCCAGTGGCTGATGTGCCGAGAATTTAGCATAGGAGGTGGTTTCGCCATAGGGAATAGCCAATAAATTTTGCCAAACGCCTTGCTGAAACTCTGTTCCTTTCTGTTTCATCGGGAAATCGAAACGCTGTAATTTCCCATTAAAATAATCGATTAATTGTTGGGCAACCTTTAACGTTAGCGGGTTCTCGGTAAGGCCTGTAATAGCTGTTTCGGCAAAAGTTACGGCATGAACAAATTCATCATCGGCAAGGATGGTAATCTGGCCAACAGGCGATGCAATAACTGATGCGTAGTTCATATTTTTTCTTTTTTGCCAGAGATTTCAATTTTCTTTTTGCCACAGATTTCACTGATTAACACAGATTCTTGGCCTAATTTTTTTGCGCTTTCAGTGCCTCCGTGGCTGATTAAGCTTAAGCATACGTACTAATTTTTTGCCACAGATTTCACAGATTGACACGGATACTGATTTCTCTGTGCCTTCCGTGCCTGCGTGGCTAATTATGCAATTAAAAACCATCTGTGTTTTTAATCTTTCTGCGCCTTCTGTGCCTCCGAGGCTATTTTCTTTTTGCCACAGATTACACTGATTAACACAGATTTTGGTTTAATTTTTTGTGTCTTCTGTGCCTCCGTGGCTAATTATGCAATTAAAAACCATCTGTGTTTATCCTTTTTATCTGTGGTTTTAATCTTTTTTAATGTCTGCTGGGGCTAAATTGTTAATGCCCTGATCTCAAACAAAATTACAACAATACAACAATTTAAGCATGCAATATTTATCAATAAAAGTATCTTTGCGGTTATGCAATTGGCCAAAGAGGTTAAATATTTAATTCACAAGGAAGTATTGTTAGAGTGGCGCTCCAAATATACCATTAACGGTGTGCTGCTATACGTGGTTTCGACCATTTTTACCTGTTATTTATCGTTTGTGAGTTTAGGAGATAAATTAACATGGAATGCGCTTTTTTGGATTATTATGCTTTTCGCTTCCATTAACGGTGTATCTAAGAGCTTTTTGCAGGAAACCAAAGGTCAGCAACTTTACAGTTATATTTTAGCAAGCCCGGCAGCGATTTTGATCTCCAAAACGGTGTACAATACGTTGCTTATGCTCGTGCTTACCACCATTGCCTTAGGTTTTTATACCCTGGTATTCGACTCGTTTACGCCACCTGATCTGATGATGTATTATATAGCGGTGGTATTAGGGAGTATCAGTTTTTCAACAGTATTTACCATGGTTTCGGCTATTGCCAGTAAAGCAGGTAATGGCGGTATGTTAATGGCGATTTTAAGTTTTCCGATTATTATTCCGGTACTGATATTACTGATAAAACTGGCCAAAAATGCTGTAGATGGTTTGCCCTGGGAGAATAGCTACGACGAAATTGCAATGCTTTTGGTGGTAAACGTATTGGTGGTAGCAACCTCTTTATTGTTATTTCCTTACCTTTGGCGCGATTAAAAAATAATTGAATGATGGAATGATAGCATTCAATCATTCAACCCCAATAATTATACACATATATGAAAAAAACCTGGTGGAAAATTTTAGCTTCGGTGCTGGTTGTTTATACTGCAATTGCAGGTTTATTACTGGGTGTACCCCGACTGGCTATTTTAAACGAGACCATTCGTAATCTGTACTTCCATGTGCCAATGTGGTTTGCCATGATTGTACTTTTTTCTATTTCTGTTTTTTACAGCATCAAGTCGTTGAGCACCAAAAGTGAAATTGATGATATGAAGGCTGTTGAAAGTGTAAATGCAGGCATTATTTTCGGTTTACTGGGCTTAGTAACAGGGGCTGTTTGGGCAAAGTATACCTGGGGACAATTTTGGAGCTTCGATCCGAAACAGAATTTCGCGGCAATTTCGGTATTGCTTTATTTTGCTTACCTCATTCTGCGCAATGCTATCGATGAAGAACAAAAAAGAGCCAAAATTTCGGCCATTTATAACATTTTTGCCTTCCCGATGATGGTAGTACTGCTTTTTGTGCTTCCCCGTTTAAAAGATTCGTTACACCCCGGAAATGGTGGCAACCCAGGCTTTAACAGTTACGATTTAGATAGCCGCATGCGGATGGTGTTTTATCCGGCATGTTTAGGCTGGATATTAATCGGTTACTGGGTGTATACCATCCGTTTCAGAATACGTTCAATAGAAAACAAACAACAACATAACTAAAATGAAGAAGATATTTTTCTCCCTGATATTAATGATGGCTACCCTACAGTTATTTGCACAGGATAATGGTGTAGAAATGGCCGATACCTTACGCAATAACGGAAAGATATACGTAGTGGTAATCTGTATCGTAATTATCTTACTGGGCTTATTAGCTTATCTTTTTAGTATCGATAAAAGATTGAAAAAAATAGAAAAAGAAAGCAATAACGGAAAATAGGCCTTTCTGCGCAATAAGTTTACAACTTATTTCGGCTCTAAAATCAATAGAACGCAATAATCAAGCCTGTTTGCTAATTATACTTTTATCCTTATCTACTTGGAATATAGCTTTTTGTGTTTTTAAAAATCGCTAATTAAGTATACAAAACAGTAAGTATGTAAATTACCTACTACATAGTATTGTTTCTTGCAAATTAATTGGTGATGTTTGATTAGTTATAAATTAAATCAACGGGACGATTTAGATTAACTTTAAAGAGGTGATCAATTTTATATTGATCACTTTTTTTATGCAAAACTTTCTTCAAAATGGCCTTAATTGTGCCGTAAATCCAATTGTTTTAAGTATATTTAAGGGTGTTAAAATATTTTTTTAACTTTTTTTTATGCTTGTTTAACGCTTCATATTCCAGCTAAATGTTTCGTTTTGTTTCGGATTTAAGCAAGGCATAACTGCCTTAAAACAGGTTTAAATATTGTTTTTGTACAGTTTGCTTAAAACGGTCTAAAGTGCCCCCAGCGGCCAGAAAGTGTGGTGTTTGCTGTACACTAAGTATTTTTGCATTTGGATATGTGCGGTTTTTTTAGGCAATTTTGCAGCGAAAACTTATTCATAAAAAAAATAAATAATGGCTAATCTAGCAGACGAGAACAAGTTCTTTGCAGATGTTTGTAAGAACTTTGACAGTGCGGCTCAATTCACCAATCATCCCGAAGGTTTATTGAACCAGATTAAAACATGTAATAGTGTGTATCGTTTCCAGTTCCCTATCCGCCGCGGAAACGGTTTTGAAGTAATTGATGCCTGGCGCGTAGAACACTCTCACCATATGAGCCCTACAAAAGGCGGTATCCGTTACAGCGAAATGGTAAATGAAGATGAAGTAATGGCGCTTGCTGCATTAATGACTTACAAATGTGCCATTGTTAACGTTCCCTTTGGTGGTGCAAAAGGTGGTATTAAAATTAACACCAAACAATACAGCGTTGCCGAGCTTGAAACCATCACGCGTCGTTATACTACAGAATTAATTAAGAAAAACTTTATTGGCCCCGGTATCGACGTTCCTGCACCTGATTATGGATCGGGAGAACGCGAAATGAGCTGGATTGCCGATACTTATATGACCATGAACCCTGGTCAGCTTGATGCACTGGGTTGTGTTACCGGTAAACCAATTGCTTTGCATGGTATCCGTGGTCGTAAAGAGGCTACAGGCCGTGGTGTGGCTTACGCAGTACGCGAGTGTGTAGAAGTTGCAGAAGATATGGCTAAGCTGGGCTTTAAGGCTGGTTTAGGCGATAAAAGGGTAATTGTACAAGGTTTGGGTAATGTGGGGTATCACTCTGCTAAATTCCTGGCCGAGTTTGGTGCAACCATTGTTGGTCTTTGCGAGTTTGAAGGTGCTATTTACAACCCGAACGGATTAAACGTTGATGAGGTTTTTGCACACCGTAAAAACACTGGTTCAATTTTAGGCTTCCCTGGTGCCAAAGATTTCAAAAATTCAATGGAAGGTTTAGAGCAGGATTGCGATATCATTGTTCCGGCAGCTTTAGAAAACCAGTTCACCGAGCAGAATATCCGCAACATTAAAGCAAAAATTATTGCCGAAGGTGCTAACGGTCCAACTACACCAGAAGCAGAAGCTATTTTTACCGAAATGGGCGGTATCATTATTCCTGATATGTACTGTAATGCCGGTGGTGTTACGGTTTCTTATTTCGAATGGTTAAAAAACCTTTCGCACGTGGCCTTTGGTCGTATGGAAAACCGTTACGCGGCTAACTCAAATGCCAACCTGATCAATACATTAGAAAACCTGACCGGGAAAACCATTCTTCCTGAGCACCGTTTAATGATTGTGAAAGGTGCATCTGAAATGGAGCTGGTTAACTCTGGTTTAGAAGACACCATGATCCATTCGTACCACGAAATACGCGAAACTTTGATGACAAAACCTGGTACCAAAACATTAAGAACAGCTGCTTTCGTTAACTCGATTGATAAAATTGCCGTTTCTTACATGAATTTAGGTGTTTGGCCATAAGGGCTCAACGCTGAAGGTTAAAAAGAAAAATCCCTGCAGACGTAAAATCTGCAGGGATTTTTTATTCTTGGCTGCTTTAGTTTTAAGTTTTCTATTTATTTAGATTTTAAAACAGGTCTTAAGATGTAACACTCAACTCTTCTAAATCCAGCCTCCATTCTTCTTTTCTGATCACTTCATCATCATATTCTTTGTTACGCTTTAAATGGTGCAACTCGTCCCGCTGAAGCTGAATTAAGGTGAGCACTATTTCCTGATAAGCTTTCAAATCCTCTTTATCAATTTCACCCCTTTTAAAAGCGTGGATATTATCCTTTTTTTCTTTCAAAGTATGGTGCAGTTCTGCCTTTAAGTTAACCATTAACTCATTGTGCGTACACTGGTGCTGATAATCGGCATTTAACTTATCTAATGAAAGATCGATCAATTTTAGTTTAATCTGATTAGTCTGCTCTTGTTCTGTTAATTTACTTTTGGATTCAGGGATTTTAAGCAGTTTAATCACCAAGGGAAGGGTTAGGCCTTGTAAAACCAGGGTAATGAAAATCACCACAAAGGTAATGAATAAGATCAGGTTTCTTAAAGGAAAAGCCACTGAATCAGAAATCATTACCGGAATAGAAAGTGCTGCAGCTAAAGATACCACACCTCTCATTCCGGCATAAATAACTACCACATAAGAATGCCAGGTCATATCCCGGTAACGTATTCTCGTTCTTTTGTTAAACAGAAGTGTAATCTGGGCTGTTGAAACTAACCATACCATGCGAACGATAAGCGCCAGTATACTTATTCCCAATCCATAACCAATAGCTTTGATGATTGGATAATCGGGGCCTAAACCATGAACAATATCGGGTAGGGCCAGACCAATTAATATAAATACCACGCCATTAAGCATAAATATTAATGATGACCAGACATTAACCGTTTTGATCCTCGAATTTGAAGTTAAGATTACATGCGATTGGCTGGAAAGTAATAAGCCACCCGATACTACAGCCATTACGCCTGAAGCTTCGAAATGCTCGGCAATGATATACATAAAGTATGGTGTAAGTAAGGTAAGAACCGTATCGATATTATCAGTTGTGGGTAACCACCGGTGAATAACATAGAATATACCACCAATGGCAAGGCCGATTAAAATCCCCAGGCCAGCAACAGTAACAAAACTTACTGCCGCGTCCTGCATTACAAATGTGCCGCTAACTACAGTAGCCAATGCAAATTTAAATACAATTAAACTGGAGGCATCATTTACCAAACTTTCGCCTTCCAGCAAAGCACTTACTACCTTCGGAATTTTCATGCCTTTTAATACTGCTGCTGCGGCAACGGCATCAGGTGGCGAAACAATGCCGCCCAATAAAAAGCCGAGTGCCAGGGTAAAACCTGGTATAAATGCCACAGATGCATAAGCAACTGCTACAGAGGTAATAAAAACCAAACCCACGGCCATTAAAAAAATGGCACCCTTATATTCCCAGAAATCTTTCCACGAGGTAAACCAGGCAGCTTCATAAAGCAGGGGTGGTAAAAAAAGCAGGAAAACAATATTTGGGTCTATTTTGATATGCGGAATACCAGGGATAAAGCCAATAAGTAAGCCGGCTAATACCAAAAAGATAGGATAGGAGATTTTTATCTTCTGGCCAATCATCACCAATAGGGTCACACCTAAAAGTAGAACCAGAATAAGAATCAAGTTATCGTGAAGCATTTAAGAAGTTTTTATATTATCGATCTACGAATATACCAACGTTTAGTTAAGAAAATAAAGAACAAATATAACAGCGCGTATTTCTGTTTTTATTTTGGAAATGACTTTACTTGCTTACCGGAATATCAAAAGATAAATTAAAATCCAGGGAGCTGTTGAAGCCATTTTTAAACAATTTTAAAAGTTGGATGAGGGCGTTGGCATCCCTATTTAAAAATAATAGTTCCGATTCAAGTTTAATTTTGTCTTTTCCTGTGCTTTTGGCTTTAATCTCCAATTGATTAAAACTACCCAGTTTATCTGCAATCAAGGGTATTGATGTTTGTTTAATCAACTTGTTAAAATCTACCTTAAAATAAAAGAAATCAGCAGATGATTCCATTTTAAGGTCAGGTTTAGCGTTTGGCAATGTGCTCAACTGAATGTTACCATCGTTACCCTTAAAGTAAAGCTGGTATAGCGGAATCATAGTAGCACTAATCTTTCCAGTCGATTGATCCAGAAAGCCCGACGATTTAAGATAGTTGCTCACGTCCTTATCGTTTGCAGTCATATTGATAGAAATACCTGGAATTTTCCGCTCTCTGGCGACTTTTTTTTCCACTTGCTCAAAGTCATCATTGTATTCGTAAGTTATTACCGTGTCAACTTGTTTTACCGTATTGGTCCACTCAAAATCCAGATAGCCTTTATAGAATTTTAAAAAGTTATCTTTTGAGAAAACAGAAGAACTTGCAGGTGTGTTTTTTGGAGACGAAGCAGATTTAAATTTCCCGTTTAACCACATACTCACTGTACTTTCGGGATTTAGCTTCCTATGCTTGGGGTAGGCAGCAGGTTCTATCCATTTATTCTCGAATTCACTGCTAAAATCAATTTTTCCATCTCTAAAATTAATTTTGCTTAAATTTTCTGCATTTTGAAAGGACAGGTGATCGGAAAGGTCGGCCATTTGCTCAAACTTACTATCACTAATTTTAACCATGTTTTTCTGTGATAATATTTCTTCCAGAGCCGTTTTTACTGATTCCTTTTTGGGGGTAAATGCTATGGCTACCGTCGTTTTGTTAAACAGGAGGCAAAAAGTTGAGTCGGCAGATTGAAAAAAATGAGCCTCCTTTTTTATTAAAGAGAGTTTTTTCAGGATAAAGCGATTAAATGCTGAGCTATCTGCGATTTCCATACGCGAGAAAAAAGTGTTTTTTACCTTTCCGTTTAAGGCATATATATAAATATTTGCAGGTATTTTTAAGCCTGTATTTAAATCATCAACCTTTTCTTTAATCCCTTTCTTGTCTGCCCCAGCATATTGACCGGGGTGTTTTAAATAGCTAACCGCAATGGTTTTGTATAGCTCATCTACATTTATTTTAAGCAAAGTTTGGGTAGTAGCAGGAATTAATACTTTGTTGGCCTGGATTTGCCTGTATTTAAAAAAACCAAAATAAAAAAGAAGCAGCAATATGACTATTGCTGCTGTTATTTTTAAAAATTTCACCATAATTAAGGTTAATCGGTTAATTGTTTAAATCGGTTAACTGCCAATTGAAAACTGTTAACTGAAAACTGATCTACTTAGCTGCATTTTCGATTAACGAGAACAAATATTTTAAAGCGTTCTCATGGCCGTTCGGAATTTCTGCGCTAATATCAGCCGATACCAGATTACCTTTAATCGGATTCGATTTCATGTACACATTACCCATTTTCTCTAAAGTGCTGTTGAATTTTTTAGCAGTTTCTTCGCCACCAATTTCAGAAGCCGGTACTTTGCCTACCAGGTTTTTAGCATTAAACAAAAAGCTGAAATTGTTTTTGCTTAATAGGTTTTTATGTGTTTTGCTAATCTGGCTTTTTACCTGGTTGCTGTTGATCGCCTGTATTTCGGTTAACGAATTACCGAAAAATACAATACCATCTTTAATCAGGAAATAAATATCAATCGGGCTTTTCTTTTCTATTATTTTATAAATGTTGCCCTCGGCGCTTACAAAGTTTTTGTTTACACCATATTTAATCAGTTTGTTAATTAACCTGGTATCATCAGATGAGAACATAAAAAGAAAATCGGGGAGTGTTTCATTTTTAGTTTTTACCACTTCTTTCTGTTTGTAATCATCATCGTAATCGTAAGTCGTGTAGGTTACCTCTTTACTATTTAATCCGTTAATTACAAACAAGGCATCTCCTTTAATTACTTTGCTCACTGCTTCTTCATCGAGTAAAAGAGACAGCAGATCGGCGCCTAAGTCCATTTCTTCATCCATTCGGGCGCCAAGAAATGAGCCATAAGTTTGTTTCATCAGTCTGGGTAATTCTTCCAGGTAAGCTTTGGTATCAATGGCGTAGCTCATAAAACCAATTGCTTTTTCGCTGTTTACATACTTTAAAAAGTTTTTGTTCAGCTTTTTGTTCATGATTTTTTTGTATGATTCAGCCTGTTCTTGTGCCAGTTCTAAACCGGTAGAAATGCGGAAACTCTTGTTATCCATAAACAATTTAGCATTTAAATTGCCGTAACCTTTCATTAAACCCGATTTGCCGTAAGTGCCAAATTCAGGAGCAACCGCATTATAAACATCCTGCAGGCTCGAAACCCAAAGTTCTGCAATCGCTTTGCTATCTAAACTGCTTGTGTAGGATTTGTTATTTTCAATAGATTCGTAGTTGCCGTTAAAAATTTGTTCGGCTTGTGCAGCCATCCAGGTAAAGGCCAGTTTTTTTTGCTTGGCTTCCTGTTCGGCACGTTCCTGCTGGTAATGGTCATAGTCTGCGTTTGCCCTTTCTGTTGCAGGTACTGCTTCTGCAACATCCATGGCAGCATCAGCTATAACTTCTTCTTCAACTTCTTGCTTTGGTTTTACTGCAGCTTTTTTCTTTGCCGGCTTTTTCTTGCCTGAGGCTTTTTTAGCAGTCTTTTTCGAAGCTGTTTTTTGCTTTGCCTTAACCTTTACAGGTGGTGCAGGTACAGCTTCTACCATAGGCTCGTCGGTTGTGGTTACGTATGCCGAATCTACCGCAACAGCGGCGCTATTGGCCAAAGCAGCTTCGTCATTTTGAAACCTGATATCTTTAATGCCATAACGGGCCGATTTAGCCGAATCAGCAAAGAAAGAACTTTTAATGCTGCCGGTAACAAAATACATCATGTTGTTATTCCACTTAATAATGCTGGTACTATCTGGCAATACCATGGTTTTGGTATCGCCGGTGGTTTTAATTTTATTATCCTTGTTGTTAATCAGGCTTTCAAATTTAGTGGCATCTTTTAAGGGAATCAGAAAACAGTTGTAGGTGATGCTATCGGTTAACTGGTTAAAGTAATACATGTTTTTATCCAGGTTAATCCCGAAATCTTCGATAGTAGTAAAGTTTTTATCGAGCGATTTTGAAGTACCTTCAAGTAACTTCTTACCAACAAAAGATTCGTTAAAATCTTTTACAAACATCAGTTTAAAAATATTATCGCCTTTAATTGTGGCCACAGTAAATGCGTTAGCGGGTATTTTTTTAACCAGATCCTGAGCTTTGGCTAAGTTGAATAATAACAGGAGGGAGAAGGAAAATAGAATTTTTTTCATTGGTAATTTTTGTTGTGTGAGCATTGCTCCTGCGTAATTACAGGTAAATGGTTGTGTTATTTAGCTAGTTGTATAGAATTAGATACGTTAATTTTTCCGTTTATTAAATCGGTAATGGTGCTTCTAAGCATCACTGCTTTTTTTGATTTAGATACATTTGATGCCGGATTGGTGCTACTTGTTACAAGCGATTCGAAACGGTAAATGCTGGTATAGGTAGCGCCGTTAAAAACAGCCTTGTCTTTTGGCTTTAATTTGTTGAATTCGGTTTTAGCCGAGCCAATAGCCTGGTACTGTCTGTTAAAAGTTTTAGAGGCCTTGTTGTAACTGTATAACGAGGTATTGGTGGCCTTAATTTTTTGTTGTGCCAGGATGTTTTTGGTGATGTTATTGATATTGGAAACATCTTTAAACGAAAAACTGATGGTCGCAATAAAGTTGTTAAAATCTGTAGTGCTTTTCACATTCGTAATCCCTTCCGATTTTTTTAAATAGGCTACAGCCTCATTTAATTCCTGCTGTATTTTTTGCTTGCTGGGCACTTTATAGCCCTGTACGCTATCCAGCAGCATTACCGAGGCTATTTTGGTTTTACTTTGGCTCAGGTTTATGGTTAGTACCACATCTCCGGTGCCGTCGTTTTTCATCGAAATTTCTTCAATTACTTCAAAACAAGAGCTTAAAAAAGGTAAAAGGACAATAAAAAATAAAAGCTTATAGCATTGGTTGAGGCGCATATTCGTCGCAGGTTAGTTGTTCGTTAATCCGTATTAGTTATCTGGTGCCAAAATTAATCATTTAGGTGATGAAATTTTACCTTCACCGGTAGTTTAAAGTAGAATTAATAAGAACCGATATAAATAAGAACCGAAATTAAAACAAGGTCTACTTAAAAATCAGTTAATTGTCAATATAAAGACAAGAAACCTGTAAAAGAATGCTGGCTATCCCTATTTTTCTATCTTTGTTGCCAGCTTTTACAATATAGATAACCATGAAGAAAAGTGCCATCATTGGATTGATTACCATCGCCATCTCGGTAGGGATTTTATTTAGCTTAAATGCAAATACCGATACCTATTCTAATTTTAAAGAAGCAGCTACTTCTAACAAAGAAGAGCATGTGATGGGGTATTGGGAAAAATCAAAAGGCATGTATTACGATGCGGTTAAAGACGCCAACCATTTCTCTTTTTACATGAAAGATGAAAAAGGCGAAATCCGTGAAGTAATTTATAACGGAACCAAACCGCAGGATTTTGAAAAATCGGAAAAACTGGTACTTATCGGTAAAATGGATAAGGACAAATTCTACGCATCGAAAATTTTAATGAAATGCCCATCTAAATATAACGATAACCTGGTAGAGGTAAATAAAGATGGTAAGGTAGACACCGTAGGGAAATACGGCGAAAAAAAATATAACTAAATTTAATGGATATTCAATTTGTAGGCGAAAACCTGCTGCCGGGTAAAATCGGACAGTTTTTTATTGTACTGGCTTTTAGTGCATCGTTATTATCAACCATCGCATATTTTTATGCCAGTCGCGAGAAAAATTTAGAAGACAAATCATGGCGCAATCTCGGAAGAATTGGATTCCTGGTTAACTGGGCTAGTATTATTGGTATTGGTGCTACGCTTTTCTATTTAATTTTAGGACATTATAACGAATATAACTACGTTTATTTTCACTCATCAAAACAACTTCCAATATACTATATTGTATCGGCCTTTTGGGAAGGACAAGAAGGAAGTTTCTGGCTTTGGGCATTCTGGCAGTCGTTTTTAGGCGCATTACTCATCTGGAAAGCCAAAACATGGGAGCGGCCTGTAATGACAGTGGTGGCTTTTTCTCAAGTGTTTTTAACTTCAATGATGTTAGGCGTTGAGATTTTTGGCGAGCGGATTGGTAGTTCTCCGTTTATCCTGCTTAGAGATGCAGTTGACTTAAAGTCAATGGCACCTGTGGTTTTTGCTAACCCTGAAAATTTTAAAGATTATCTTAAATTCATTACCGATGGCAGGGGATTAAACCCATTATTGCAAAACTATTGGATGGTGATTCACCCGCCAACCTTATTTTTAGGTTTTGCGAGTATGGTTGTTCCATTCGCTTATGGCATTGCAGCCCTTTGGCAAAAAAGATATAAAGAGTGGATTAAACCAGCCATGCCATGGACACTTTTTGCGGTAATGGTTTTAGGTACAGGTATTATTATGGGCTCTTTCTGGGCTTATGAGGCACTGAATTTTGGTGGTTTCTGGGCCTGGGATCCGGTAGAAAATGCTTCTTTAATCCCGTGGTTAACGCTGATTGGTGCAGTACACGTAATGATTGCCTATAAAAACACCGGCCATGCTTATTTTACCGCCATTGCCCTGGTATTTTTAAGCTTCCTGTTGGTACTTTATGCATCGTTCTTAACCCGGAGTGGTATTTTAGGCGATACCTCGGTACACTCATTTACCGATATGGGGATGTTTGGTCACCTGATTTTATACAATGTAGTGTTTGCTGTTTTAGCTATTGCATTAATTGTATGGAGATGGAAAGAACTGCCGATTACCACAAAAGATGAAGAAACCTATTCGCGCGAGTTCTGGATGTTTATTGGTGCTTTAGTAGTAACTGTTGCCTGTATTCAGGTAATTTTCTCTACTTCGGTTCCGGTATTTAACAAAGCATTTGGTACAAATTTTTCTCCGCCTGTTGATGCGGTAAAATATTATAACCAGTGGCAGGCACCTTTTGCTGTACTGATTACCCTGATATCGGGTTTCTCACAATATTTGAAATACAAAAGAACCGATCCGCGTAAATTCTACAGCAGCTTAGTATCTGTAATTATTTTCTCGGTGGTTTTAACCTCAGGTTTGGTATATGTAACAGATGTTTATACCAATACCATGTACATCTTAATTACATTCAGTTGTTTGTTTGCAGTACTTTCAAATGCTGCAGTTTTATATCAGGCATTTGGTGGGAAAGCAAAATTGGCAGGTTCGGCAATTGCGCACATTGGTTTCGCACTTCTTGTTTTAGGGGCATTAATATCGGCAGCTACCAATAAGCCAATTTCAATAAACGCCAATAATTTTATTCCGGTAAAGGATTTTGAAAAAACAGAGAAGCCTGGCGAAAACATCATGCTGTACAAAAATGAGCCTAAACAAATGGGCAAGTACACCGTAACTTATGTAAGCGATACCACTCAGGCTCCGAATACTTTTTACACGCTTAACTTTAAGGTTGTAGATAAACAGGGTAAGGTTAAAGAAGATTTCAACTTGCATCCACATACGCAGGATAACGAGAAAATGGGTTTAATTGCCTCGCCTGATACCAAACATTATTTAACTTATGATGTGTACACACACATTACCAGTGCTGCAGTTAAACAATCTGCCCACGATGATCATGAAGGTCATTCGGATGATGAAAATTACAAAGCACCACGTATTGTTAAAGTTTCAGTAGGAGATACCATCCATACTTCGAGCGGTGTGGTTACAGTTAAAGATTTAAACAGAAAACCTACTGCTAAAGATTTGGCATTGGCACAAGGCGATTATGCTGTGGGCTTACCTTTGGAAATTAATGCTGCAGGCAAAATTTACAACACTGAACCCATTTTCTTAATTAAAGGGAACAATACTTTCGATTTTGCGCGTAAAGTAGATGAGCTGGATCTGAAGTTCCGTTTCTCGAGGGTTTTACCTGATGAGAAAAAAGTAGAGTTACAAATATTTGAAAAACCTCAACAAGCTAAAGACTGGGTAGTTTTCAAAGCAATCGAATTCCCTTTCATCAATTTATATTGGGCAGGTACCATTGTAATGGTGGTTGGTTTCTTGTTGTCTATTTTTAGAAGAAGAAAAGAAGCCAGGATCGGATAAGCACATGGAAATCGTTTTATTAGGTTCGGGAAACGTTGCTACACATTTGGCAAAAGCTTTAAAAGCCAAAGGCGAAAATGTGGTGCAGGTGTACAGCCCAAACCTGGTTAATGGGAAATTGCTGGCCGACAGTATTGCTGCCGAAGCAATAGATGATTTAAATGTAATTAAAACCGATGCCGGTTTGTATATCATTTCGGTAAAAGACGATGCCATTGAAAGCATAGCTGAAGGATTAAAAGCGGTAAGCGGTTTGGTGGTGCATACTTCTGGCACAACAGATATTAAGGTACTATCGGCTCAGGTTAAAAAAGCAGGTGTTTTTTATCCTTTGCAAACCTTTTCTAAAGCGAAAGAAGTTGATTTCGATCGCATTCCGCTTTGTATTGAAGCTACAGACGCTGACCAATTAGAAGTTTTGCACAAACTGGCAGCTAAATTAAGTCAGCAGGTGTACGAACTCGATGGCGAAAAAAGGAAAGTTTTACATCTGGCAGCTGTTTTTGCCTGTAATTTTCCAAACCATTTGTATGCTTTGGCTAATCAGGTTTTGCAGCAAAATGGTCTTAGTTTTGAAATAATCAGGCCTTTAATAGCCGAAACTGCCGATAAGGTAATGACTAACCTGCCCGAAAATGTACAAACCGGACCAGCAGTCAGGGCCGACGAAACCACTATGAATAAGCACTTAAGCATGTTAAAAGATATGCCTGAGTTGCATGAAATTTATCAAACATTAAGCAACAGCATAAAATTAATGTCGAAATAGCATTTTTACGGCTTTTGCTTATTACTTTTGCAAAATAATTATGAGCATTTTTAAACTAAAAATAAATTTTGAAGAAGCAGATCACGAACCGGTAGAATTGCCTATTGCTGCTGGTGAATCTGTTTTAGATGTTTGTCTGGATAACGGAATAGAATTACAGCACAATTGTGGTGGTGTTTGCGGTTGCAGTACCTGCCATGTGTATGTAACCAAAGGGATGGATAATATCGAAGAGATTTCTGATAAAGAAGAAGATTTTATCGATAGGGCAGTACGTCCGAAAATTACTTCGCGTTTAGGTTGCCAATGTGTGGTAATTAACGGCGATATCGAAGTAACCATTCCGGATCAGTCTGGCTTTATGGGACACTAAATTAGTCTTGAGTTCGGAGTCTTTAGTCGCAAGTCCGGAACTTTCTAACATTAAACATTTCAACTTTACAACAAGTTACAACAAGAAACAAAACATGAACAACGATAAATTTGCTTTACCTTTTTACTGGAACGATTACGAAGATATTGCCATGTCTCTATATGAGAAATTTGGCGATGATTTTTCTGAGACCAAAATTTACCGTATCCGTTTTACCGAATTGATTGATTGGGTTTTAGAATTACCTAATTTTAAAGGAACCCGCGAGGAAAGCAACGAAGGTCATTTGGAGCAAATTCAATCGGCCTGGGTATACGAGTGGAGAGATAATCAGTAAGTAGTCCTGAGTCCTCAGTCTTGAGCCAACCCTAAACGCTTACCGCTAAACGCTAAACGCAAGATGTTTCTCCAGAAATTAAAAGAAATCACTACTTTCATTTTCGATGTAGACGGTGTGCTTACCGATGGAAGCGTTCAGGTTACTGATAACGGCCAGTCGCTGCGCACCTTTAACATTAAGGATGGTTATGCCATGCAACTGGCAGTTAAACGCGGTTACAACGTCTGTATCATTTCTGGAGGCGACGGGATAGCGATGGGCAAGCGCTTTTTTAATCTGGGCGTTACCGATGTTTTTTTAGGAACCGGCGATAAAGTTGCCGTTTTTAATCAATACCTGAATAATAAAAATATTACTGCCGGAGAAGTGCTTTACATGGGCGACGATATTCCGGATCTAAAAGTAATGAAATTGGTTGGGCTCCCAACCTGTCCGGCTGATGCCGTTGAGGAAATTAAAGCCATTTCTACCTTCATTTCGCCTTATAACGGAGGCAAAACCGCTGTGCGGGATATTATCGAAAAGGTGATGAAAGTACAGGGAAGGTGGCACGATGAAAATCCTAAAGCTTCAGATTCTGGAGTATAGGTTTATTAGTTCATTAGTCATTCGTTCATTAGTAGATGCAAAACGCCAACCTCCAAACGCTTATTGCATTGTTCATTGGTTAACTGGTTAATTGTTTAAATCGGTTAACTGTCTCCCAACTCTAAACACCGAACTCCAAACTAGTTTATTCAATCAGTATTGACCTTCGCATTATAAAACTCACCTTTTAAAATTTGCAATCCATTAGATTATATCCGAAATTTACACTTATAAATTAATCAATCGATTGATTAATTTATCTTTATAAAAAACATTAACTTTAATTATATGAGCACATATCTCGTACCTGTCGATTTTTCTAAAACTGCAGATCATGCCGCCAAATACGCTGCCAGGCTTAGCTTTGCCATGACCAATGCCAAAATAATTTTGCTTAACGCTTACTACGTTTCCGAATATGAAAGTATTCTGCCTACACCTGATATGCTCGTAACTACTGACGATCGCATTGCCGATGAAATTTCGGAGAGGTTAGCTGCCCTTGAAAAACTAAAAACCAAATTGCTCGAAATCAACCCCCAGGCAGAGGTAGAAGTTTATTTAACCCGCGATACCATTTTAAGATCGGTAATTGACCGTGTAAACCGGGAAGAGATAGAACTGATTATTATCGGCAGCAACGGTAAAAAAGCAAAAGACGAAAGCGATATCGGCTCTAACGCCATTAAAATCTCCAAGTCAAGCCCGGTACCTGTGCTGGTTATACCACCTAAAGCAGATTACCAATCGATCAGAAAAGCTGTTTTAGCCTGCGATTTTAAAAAAGTTAAAGAGGTTATCCCAATGCGTGCACTTAAAAATATTCTGAGCAAACACGCACTCGAACTTTTGGTGCTCAATATCCATTCTGGTCATAATATTGATCACAATGAAGAGCATTTTCTGCACGATATGTTAAAGGATTTTTCACCAGCCTATCATTACTCCGACCATCCTGATACGATTAAAGGCATTGTGAAATTTGCTAAAAATGAGGGTGCTCAACTTATTATTGCATTACCTAAGAAGTACAGCTTTTTTGAAAGTTTACTGCACGAAAGCGTATCACAGAAGTTAACCATCAAATCGCATGTACCGGTGCTGCTGCTTAAAGATTAAAACTTTTAATCTGCAACAGCTAAGTTACAATTCGTCATTAAACTATTAATTTGTTTTCTACTCCAACCAGTCAATTTTCAACCAAAAACAACAAAAAACATGAAAAAATTATTAATGATCTGCGGATTGATGCTAGGTATAGCTGGTTTCGCTAATGCACAACAAGGCGGCGGACAAGGTAGAATGATGATGAAACCTGAAGACCGTGTAAAACAATTAGACGAGAAATTAAAACTGTCTGACGATCAGAAAACAAAATTAACCACTGTTTTTACTGAGCAGGCAGAAACCATGAAAAAAATGCGCGAAGAAATGCAAGGTGGCGGAGACAGAGATGCAATGAGAGAAAAAATGCAAAAAATGCGTGCTGAAAATGATGCAAAAGTTACAGCTGTATTAACCGACGATCAGAAAAAAACATACGAAGCCTGGCAGAAAGAAATGCGTGCCGAAATGGAAAAACGCAGACAAGGTGGCGGAAATAATTAATCTTTGAAAAATATCAAATAAGAAAAGCGGCTTTAGGTCGCTTTTCTTATTTTAGCGGAAAATTAAAATATGTCAGTTCAATTTCCGCCCATCATTTTAGCCTCTAAATCGCCACGCCGTCAGGAACTTTTAACCCTGATGGGACTCGATTTTAAGGTCGAATTGAAAGATGTGGATGAAAGTTACCCTGAAGGCTTGAGCCCGGCTGAGATTGCAGTTTACATATCAGGACAAAAAGCCAAAGCTTTTACTGGTGATGGTGAAATTGTAATTACCGCCGATACCATTGTAGCTTTAAACGGCGAAATTTTAGGAAAACCTACAGACCGTGCACATGCCCAGGAGATGCTAAAAAAGTTATCGGGTAGCAAACACGAGGTTTTTACCGGAGTAACGCTGGTTAAAGGCGAAAGGATGTATTCTTTTTATGATCGTACCGCAGTTACCTGTAAAGCGGTTACCGCAACAGAAATAGATTTCTATATCGATAACTATAAACCCTTTGATAAAGCAGGCAGCTATGGCGTGCAGGATTGGTGGGGAATTGTAGTTGTTGAACGTATTGAAGGCTCTTATACCAATGTGATGGGGCTACCTACAGAAAAGCTTTATAATGAGCTGCTAAAATTTATTTAAACTGCTTTGTGGAATTCTGTTAAAACTTTCATCATCTAACAAAATTAGCAAGATGAAAGTTCCGTTTAACGAAATCACCATAGCCGAACCCTGTACACAGAACTGGGAAGAAATGCAAAAAGGATCAGGCTTTAATTTCTGTGCCGCCTGCAGTAAAAATGTTATCGATTTTTCAGGCTATACCAATGCCCAGATTATTCAAACATTGGCAAGTGCCAGTTCTAGCGTGTGCGGCCGGTTAAGCCGGGCACAATTAAACCAGCTCAACTATCATTTAACCCTTGTGCCGGCAACCAATAGGAACTGGATGAAATACCTGGGCGTACTGGCCATTGGCGTAAGTATTTTTGTGCAAGATGCAAAAGCTGAAAGTTTCAAAACACCCGTTGAAACTTCTAAAACTATTCAATACAAGTCTGACGATAAAAAGCCTGCGATACCAAAAAAAATATATGGATATGTAATTGGGATTGACAACAAACCTGCTGCTGGTGTAAAGATATCGATCTTCGATACCCAATATTCGGTATTGACTGATAAAAATGGGCGTTACGAAATTATTTTAGACCATAAATTTGATACCACTAAGAACCAACTGATGATTGAAAACGCGAAGTATTCAGGTTTTTTATTACTCAACTTTTCTAAAGCGAAACAGAATGACCTTAAGCTTAAAAAAGCCGAGTCAATGATAATGGGTAAGATCATCATGACTACAAAAAAATAAACTAAGTAAATTACGCTTCAATCTCTCCATGATCTGTACATTTTTGTACAGGTCATTTTTTTTAGATCTGACTGGCCAAAACGCCCATTTTTAAATCGTATGTAGAAAGTGTTAGCCTGTTTATTTTACAGCGGCCTAAAACATAGTTGGTTATTAAGGAGGCGATTACAATCATATCAACCCGTAAGGGAATAATGCCCGGCATTTCTACGCGTTGCTGGTGGGTGGAGTTAATCAGCTTTATAGCTATTTCAATGTAATCATCATAGTTAAACGGATAGGTTTTGATTTGCGCAATGTCTGCAAACTGGTTTTGTTTTCTGGTAACCAGTTCAGCAAAGGTTTCAAAGGCACCAGCCGAGCCAATTAAAATTTGCGGTTTATATTTTTCGCAGATTTCGAAAAGATCTGTCAGCTGTTCCTGCACGTGAAAAAGAATGGCCTGTTTATCTTCGTCAGAAAGGGGATCGGATTTAAAGAATCGTTGCATTAAGCGTGCTGCGCCAATGTTGTAACTCTTTTTCCAGATTAATTGTTCGGTATCGCAAAGAATAAATTCTACACTGCCGCCGCCAATATCCATAACTAAGGATAACTCTTGTATGGCTCCGCTCAATTTTACGCCCAGGTAAATCAATTCAGCTTCTTCATCGCCGCTAATGGTTTCGATGCTGATGCCGGTTGTTTCCTTAACTGCCTTTACAAAATCGTTACCGTTTTCGGCACTTCTAACCGCCGAAGTTGCTGTTGCCCTTATGCGATCGACCTTATGCTCCGAAATGGTTTGATGAAAGGTTTTAAGGCAATTTAGCCCCCTTTCAAATGCCGTTGGGATAATCAGGTTATCATTAATGCGGCCTTCTCCCAGTTTAACGGGAACGTTGGTTTTGTATAAAATTTCGGGATCATTTCCTGTTGCTTCAGCAATAAGCAGGTGGAAGGTGTTGGTGCCCAGATCGATAACAGCAATGCGCATAATAATCAGGTTTAGGAAAGCAAAAGCAGTAGCTTTTCGGTGCCGCTAGTCCTGCTATCCATTAAATTTCGTTATTGTTGGTGCTAAATTAAGGTTAGTACAACGAAATACCATTGCTATCAGGTTTATTTTATTTCAACCATTGCATTTAGGTAAATAGAAGGACCTGAGTATTATTTTATGGCTAGTTGTAACTGCCTCGCATTATGCAAGGCTGCTGTGCCCCATGTATTGTTAAAATAAACAAAAACCTCTTTGGTAGTCGTGTTAATTTGTTCCGGAAAAGCCTCAATCAATGCCTTGTCGTATTCAGATTTATAAAGCACGGGCTTACCATGAAAGCGATAGTACACGGTATTGGTATTTTGAATCACGGTATCGGGCAGGGCAGAGGGGTAACTTTGACCGCTAAAAATAATGCCGCTATGCGCAAGTTCTTGATAAATCTCCTCGTTAAACCAGCTCAGATGCCGAAACTCGACCACATTCTGATAATCTGGATTTAAATTTTTAGTTAATCTGCTCATCCGCTCAGCTGTAAATTCAAATTTAGGTGGAAACTGGAATAAGATACAACCAATTTTGTCCTTTAAACCTGTCTGAACAGCAGTATAGAAATCGTTGAGGAGTGTTTTACAATCATTAAGCTGCTTATAGTGGGTTATTAAACGCGGAGCTTTAATGGTAAATACAAAATCACCAGGGCTTTCATCGTACCATTTTTCGAACGATTTTTGCGTTGGCATCCGGTAAAAGGTTGAATTAATTTCTATGGTATTGAAGTGCTGGCAATAATATTTAAACCAGTTTTTTTGTGCGAGGCCTTTTGGGTAGAATACTTCTTTCCATTCGCGGTAATAAAATCCAGAACAACCAATTCTCCATTTCATGTATAGAGAACAGACTCTCTAAAAAAAGGTTTATTATCCGTTGTAAATGGCTATAAAAATAATTAGTGAAAAGCCAATATAACCAGAGAGTTTTAAATAAATGTTGTCTTTTTTACCTAAGAAACCCAGTGTTAATGCAAATAATAAATACAAGATTAAAAGGATTAAAAAAACACCAAAAGGCGAATGATGGTTTTTTGTATGATCATGTTGTATCGTTGATGTAAAAAACACTTTAAGTAAAAGAGATGTGAGCCATCCTACAAGATATAAAGTAAATATTGACCACAGTATCGGATGCTTTTTCAAGATTCATTTAGATTTTTATATTAATACTCATTTGTCGATATGGTAACCTATAAACATTGCACTTCGGGTAAGCATGGCGTATAAAACAAAAAAACCGATGCTTGCGACATCGGTTTCCTAACTATATGGAATTAATTACTCAAAATACTCTTTCATTCTTTCGAAGAAGTTCTTGTCGTTTTTGCCTGGTTGAGGCTTAAAGTTCGGAGATTCGCGTAGTTTCTCTAAAGTACTTCTTTCTTCGCTGCTGAGCGCTTTTGGTGTCCAGATGTTGATGTGTATAATTTCATCACCTCTGTGGTAAGAGTTCACCTCTGGTAAACCTTTGCCTTTTAAACGCAATAATTTTCCGCTTTGCGTACCCGGATCGATTTTAATTTTGGCTTTGCCATCAATTGTAGGTACTTCAATGCTCATGCCTAAAGCCGCATCAACAAAACTCAAATGTAAATCGTAAACAATATTATTGCCTTCGCGTTTTAAGGTTTCGTGTGGAACTTCTTCGATCAGGATAATTAAATCGCCCGGAATACCACCATTTGGCGCTGCATTTCCTTTGCCGCTCATGCTTAGCTGCATGCCTTCGCTTACACCTGCAGGAATGTTAATGGTAATGGTTTCTTCGCCACGTACAACACCATCGCCATGGCATACATTACATTTAGAAGTAATTTGCTGACCGCTTCCGTTACAGGTAGGACAGGTAGATGCAGTTTGCATCTGGCCCAAAATGGTATTGGTTACCCTGCGCACCTGGCCGCTACCACCGCAGGTACCGCAAGTACTTACCGATGATTTATCTTTTGCACCAGAACCATCGCAGGTTTTACAAACAATCAGTTTATTAACCTTAATTTTCTTTTCGGCACCATGGGCAATTTCTTCAAGCGTTAGTTTAACCTTAATACGCAGGTTAGAACCTTTAGCTACACGACGGCCACCACGTTGCTGGCCACCGCCACCGCCGCCAAAAAAGCTTTCGAATGGGTTATGACCACCAAAAATATCCCCAAAATTACTGAAGATATCATCCATGTTCATATTGCCGCCACCATAGCCACCAGAAGCACTGCTGCCTACACCGGCATGGCCAAACTGATCGTAACGCTGTTTCTTTTCAGGGCTGCTTAAAACTTCGTATGCTTCTGCAGCTTCTTTAAATTTATCCTCAGCGGCTTTATCTCCAGGGTTTTTATCCGGGTGATATTTAATCGCCATCTTACGGTAAGCCTTCTTTATCTCGTCAGCAGCTGCGCTTTTGGTTACGCCTAGTACGTCGTAATAATCTCTTTTACTCATTTTCTTTGTAACATGTTGAAATGTTTGAAAGTTAGAACGTTCAATGTTCCCATACTCAAACAAACATTCCCTTTATTTTTTTATTGATTGGAGATCATTGCTGAAATTGCTGTTTACAACATTCCAATCTTTAACCTTCCAATTTTTCAATTCTTTTAAGCGCCAACTACTACTTTAGCGAAGCGAATCACATTATCATTTAAAGTATAACCTTTTTCAACCTCGTCAATAACTTTACCTTTTAAATCTTCGGTAGGGGCAGGGATATTGGTAATGGCTTCGTGGAAATCGGTATTAAAAGGCTGGCTGATGCTTTCAACATCTTTCAAACCTTTTTGTGCCAAAGTATTTTTCAATTTGGTACTTACCAGTAAAACTCCTTCTTTAACCGGGGCAACTTCGCTGGCACTTTCCATGGCTTTTAATGCACGGTCAAAATCGTCTAAAACTGGTAAAAGCGATACAATTACATCTTTACCAGCAGTTTGCAACAACTCTACGCGTTCTTTTTGCGTACGGCGTTTGTAATTATCGAACTCTGCATATAAACGCAGGTATTTATCGTTAAGCTGTTGAACTTCTGCCTGCAATTTCTCTTCGGCAGTTAATTCTGGTGCTTGTTCAGTTTCATTTGCAGCGGCATCAGTATTTTCTACATTTTCGGTAGCATTTTCTGATGTATTTTCAGTATTCATTATATTTTCTTCTTTATCGTTATTTTTCTTCTTATTAAACATAATATCGGGCTGAATTTTTTTGTGTTAATCTCAACTATTTTGCCATAAACGTAAATCAGCCAAGCTGTCAGATTTATTTGTAATTATCTGAACAGTTTGGCTGATTAGCTGACGGATGTCAGAATTTTTTATGCTATTTGTGCACTTTCGTGAACAATGCCATTTTCACATTTGATAATGCGCGATGGGAAAGTGCGGATGATGTGATAATCATGTGTGGCCATTAAAACCGCTGTTCCGGCTTGACTAATTTGTTTCAACAGCGTTACAATTTCTTCCGAAGTTTCGGGATCTAAGTTACCTGTCGGTTCATCGGCCAGGATAATTTCGGGGTCGTTAAGCAAAGCCCTTGCAATTACAATACGCTGCTGCTCGCCACCAGAAATTTCGTGCGGCATTTTTTTGATCTTAGAGCGTAGGCCTACTTTATCCAAAACATCTTTAATACGCTCGTTAATCAGCTTTTCGTCTTTCCAGCCGGTAGCTTTCAGCACAAATTCGAGGTTTTTTTCAATTGTCCTGTCAGTAAGTAACTGAAAATCCTGAAAAACCACGCCCAGTTTACGGCGTAAAAAAGGTACCTGGCTTTCTTTCAGGTTTTTAAGGTCGAAACCTGCAATATTACCCTCACCATTGCCAATATGAAGGTCGCCGTACAATATTTTAAGCAAACTACTCTTGCCAGAACCGGTTTGACCGATTAAGAATATAAATTCGTCTTTTTCGATGTGTAAATTTACGTTTGAGAGTACCAGATGTTTCTGTTGAAAAACATCAACATTGCTTAAATGAATTACTGCGTTACCTGCCATATATTATATTTCTAATTTTGCAATCTGCCCAAAAGGCAGGTCTTTAACCATTTCCATAATGTAATCTTGCTTGTCGCCAAGCCCCAGTTTCTCCAACGATTTGTCGGGTCTGTCTACCCTGAAATAAGCTAAAAGTGTAAACTTATCGTCTCTTAACTGTACGTAATCCGGAATTTTGGCTATGCCTTTAACTTTAACGATATACATTGTGCTCAAAAATAGCATTTCCAAATGATAAGCGGAAGTATGAATCCCTTTTTATCTGACTAACATGAGCCAGCCGGTGTAAGTTTGGAAATCTTCGTTTAAATAAACAGAATAATAATACACAGCAGGGGGGAGGTCTTTTCCATTCATTTTGCCATCCCAGGGCTTATAAGGGCCTGTACTTTGGTACACCAGATTGCCGTAACGGTTCATAATTTTGACAACGGGGTTATGAAACGATGCTGTTGCAGGGATATTCCAGGTATCATTTACATTATCTCCATTTGGAGAAAAAGTATTGGGAATAACCACTTTTGGATAAACGGTTATGTTAACCTCATCGCTACTGCTGCTACAGCCTAAATTGGAGGTAGCCTGTAAGGTATAGGTGATATCGTGCGGAGGGCTGGCAACAGGATTCAATTTGGTCGGATCATCAAGGTAATCGGAAGGTGTCCATAAATAAGTAACATCGTCCGAAACCTTACCATTTAAAGTTATTTTTTGCCCGTTAACGATTTTTTGATCAACGCCGGCATCAGCCTTTGCATTTTTGTTTACATGAACAGTTATCTGTGCTGTTTCCGAACAGCCATTATTAGTAACCCTTACGGTATAGGTTGTGGTTTCGGTCGGGCTGGCCACAGGATCAGGGCTTTGTGGATCTGAAAGTCCGGTTGCAGGTTGCCACAGATATTCTGTACCACCAGATGCCGCTAACTGAATTGATTTACCCTCGCAAATGGTAGCGGTTTGGATATTGGTGGTTATGATTATCGGATCGTGCACCAACACCTGGATTGATGCCGGAGAAGTACATCCGTTTGCTGTAACCTGAACAGTGTACTCGCCCTCCATGGCTTTGGTTGCATTAATAATGGTAGGATTTTGAGCAGTTGAATTGTATCCGTTTGGCCCGCTCCAAAGATAACTCGTTCCGCCAGATGCAAATAATTGGATGGTACTGCCATTACAGAACGGGCCAAAGTTTTCAGCTCTGGCAACGGGTAAAGGGTTTACTGTTACGGTAATCGGATCGGATACAGCCCTGCAATTAACTTTATCGATATTCCCGTTAATGGCTGTAATTAAGCGGTATTGATAAGTACCCGCTGGCTGATTTGAAAAGTTGATTGTCGCTTGTTTTGTTGTTAAACCCGTGATATCAACCCAGCCATTGCCCTTGTTTTCCTGCCATTGGTAAACAGGATTGGTATATTCTGGTAAAATATTGGCGTTTACAGTAAAGCTATTGGTATTCCCCTCACACATATTTAATGAACTATTGTTGAGGTTAAAATAAGGAGTGATTGCGGGGCCACAAGCTTGTACCGTAATATCATCTAAAGCAAAATCGTTACCACTATTGGTCTGCGTGTCGTTTATCAGTTGCAAGGTTACAGTAGAATTGTTTCCGTTGCTAAAATCAAGTGTATATTGGTGCCACCTTCCATCTGCCGTTACATTTCCGGTTGAGGCATTACCTAAAAGGTTACCGTTAGGATCAATTACCTTTAAAATCATATTTGGGGGCTGGGCATTTGCTGTAGCCGAGTTGGTATTAAGTACCCAGATAGATAAACGTAAAAGTGTATTTGGGCAAAGATCATCCATTTTTTGCTCAAAAAACACAGTTTTGGTCGCAATACCATCAATTAAAAGCATTAAGCCATTGGTATCGCCGGTATGATCTGCATGAGGCTGCCAGTAAATAGGATAGGGGTTGCCTGGGGTAGCAGGTGTTTTAACCAAACCCGATTGATTGGGTGCTAAAGCGCTAGGATTTGGCCCCGGAGGTCCCATAAAAGTTGTAAAAGTAGTCGCGCCCGGAGCATATTGGGCTAAAGGACCATACCAGTTATCGGTGTTGTTGCCCTGTCCAAATGTCTGGTTAATTAAAGGCTGCCCAAAATTACCGGTGCATACCTGCGCTTCAGCAAAATCTGCAAATAGCAAAATACAAACAAAGGATAGCGCTTTTATTAAACGATACATCTACTGGCTCAGGTCAATTGGCTAATATCTGAATAAAAAACTGTAATCCAATTGCTTAGCGCGATCAATTTAGCCCATTCAAAAACTCAATTGTATTTACATTATCAGCATAATCCAACAGTTTAGGGTGCTGGCTTTGGCCGAAATCAAAACTGGCTATGTTAATTGGCGATTTGGTAACCACACATTGAATATCTGCTGCTTTATCTTTCAGTTTATCTTCTACATCCTGCAGGTTTTCATATTCTTCGTAATAAAGTACTGCCAGTGGTGAAGCTAGGTTTTCATCTTCTTTTAACAGTAAAAAACCGTTATCGAAATGTTTGGCTGCATTTACCAGGTAGATAGATTTATTGTAATCGTAATTGTTCTGGTATTTAAAGTGGTTAATAATCTGGTTATGGCTTTCTATGCCTTCGTACAAATGGGCCACGTCATAGCCTTTCGGGAAATAGATTTTAGAAACATTGCGGCAACCCAGACCAAAGTAATCGAAAATATCGGCAGCCAGGTTTTGGAGATCTGCATTGCTTTCTGTTCCATCTAAAACAGCAACACTATTTCTGTTTTTGCGGATGATGTTAGGGACTTTGCTGAAATAGTAATCGAAGTACCGCGAAGAATTATTACTTCCGGTGGCAATTACCGCGTCAAAATCTTTTAAACGCTCTACATATTCAATTTTATCTGCAAAAGCGGGTTCAATATTAATCAATTCGGCAATTACTGTTTTAATCAGTTTATCATCTGATGAAGAAAGCTTGATTAATGCAATGTTTCCAGTGGCTAAAACGCATAAAACATCATGTAAACCCACTAACGGAATGTTTCCTGCCAGGATTAAACCAACCTTTTTAGGCGAGGTGCTAAACTTTACTGACTGGAACCAAATGGCTAAATCTGCCTCATTTAGCATGGCCGCAAAAGATAAAACAGATTTTTTTATATTTTCCTGAGTGAACCAGGCATTGGAACTTTCTGCACTATAAAGTGCATTTCCTAGTATGTCAGTAGGGTTTATAAGCTTTTTACCGAGTTCACCAAATGCGTTAATTGCTTTTTCTTGAGTTAATGCTGACATATTTAGAATTATTATTAATTGATTATATCTTATATTTGCAGCGCAAAGGTAAACTAAGCAAAAGAATTAGACGAAAACATGGCAATTAAAATAACAGATGAGTGTATAAATTGTGGGGCATGTGAACCAGAATGTCCAAATAACGCAATTTACGATGCCGGAACTGCATGGCGTTTTTCTGATGGTACCAATTTAAACGGTATCATTGATTTTGGTAATCAACAAATCGAAGCTGATGCAACTCAGGAAGCAGTTTCAGATGAAGTATATTATATCGTATCAGATAAATGTACGGAGTGTAAAGGTTTTCACGATGAGCCTCAGTGTGCGGCAGTATGTCCGGTTGATTGTTGTGTGGACGACGAGGATATCCGCGAAACAGAAGAAGAATTATTGGCTAAGAAAGCCTGGTTACACCAGGAAGGATAGGCGAAAGATATTAAATGAAAAAAGTCTCGGTTTTATTAAATCGAGACTTTTTTTGTTTAGAAGATTTTTAATTGCTTATGCCACGGATGCAGGGATTTGTTTTTTGTATCTTGCAAACCAATAAGCCATGAACGAGTAATCACGCCAAGTATTCACAGATTAACACGGATGTATTTTTGCACCATGCTAACTAATAAACTAATGACCAATAAACCATTTAATTAATCCACCTCACACTTATTCGGGATAATTAAAACCGGGCAAGCCGATTTCCGGGCAACATGTTCGGCTACACTTCCCATTAAAAAGTGGTACAATCCGGTGCGGCCGTAGGTTCCGATAACAATCAGATCCGATCCCCATGCATCTGATTGCTGGATAATACCGTGCGCGGCGGTATCTACCACACTGAGATAAGTGGTTTTAATTTCCTTACTGTACTTAGCTTCCATTTCTTTAAGTAAAACATGACTATTCTCTTCGCTATTATCGTAAGTTTCTAAGAATACCGGCGCCAATGTTAAATCGGGATTTACATTGGCAGGTATGGGTTCGATAATATTAACCAATGCTACTTCTGCTCCAAATTTTTCTGCCATGTCGTAACCGGCTTTTGCCGCCTTTTCTGAGCAGGTACTGTTATCAACGGCAATTAATATCTTTTTAAAGTTCATAGCGTGTATATTTAAAAGGTTATCATCATAAAAATAACAAATTTGCAGGCAAAATGTTAGGCAATGGATGTATTTTATTAGTTTTACTCTACTAATTTACAGGCACATTAAATGGAAAACCAATATGGTATTTGCAGGGTTGCAGTAGCACCTTTGCGGGCAGATGCTTCAGATCGATCAGAAATTGTTTCACAACTCTTATTCGGCGACCATGTCGAAATTATTCAGAAAGAAGAACGCTGGTGGCTGGTACAAAACGGATATGATGGTTACGAGGGTTGGATGGATTTCAGACAGCTGGCCCCCATTAGTCAGGATCAGTTTGCCGAAATGCACGATTGCCATTTGCTTGCGCCTTTAAGTTTTAACAACACTTTAACCGCCGAAGACGGTAGTTTGTATCATTTATGCCCAGGCAGTAACCTGCCGTTTTTAAAAGATGGAATTTGCTATGCTGGCACAGAGCGGTATAAACTGGGATTTGAAGCACATGATAACCAAAAAACAGATTTTAAAACTGATGTTACGGCTACAGCTAAATTTTTCCAGAACATCCCTTACTTATGGGGCGGGCGGAATTTGTTTGGTTTAGATTGCTCTGGTTTTACGCAATTGGTGTTTAAAATGCTTGGTATTAAACTCAACCGCGATGCTTCCCAACAGGCCGAACAGGGCGAACTGGTAGGCTTTTTGGCTGAGTGCCGGCCCGGTGATGTTGCTTTTTTTGATAACGACGAAGGCAAAATTACCCACGTGGGTATTATGTTAAGCCCAAATGAAATTATCCATGCCTCGGCCAAAGTAAAAATAGACCCTATAGACGACCAGGGAATTTTTAACAAAGAGTTGGGTAAATACTCACATAAACTCAGAATTATAAAACGTTTTGTGGAATAATGGCCTGAAATGTATCTTATCTAAAAAGAACGTTTTTATGCCAGCTAAGTTTAAAATTCAAATCTCTAATCCTTGTCAGGATAAGTGGGGCAATATGCAACCCGATACAATGGGTAAATTTTGCAATTCCTGCCAAAAGGCAGTAACAGATTTTACTCAATTTTCTGATAAAGACTTACAGGATTGGTTTAACAAAAAACAGGGTAACAGCTGCGGCCGCTTTAACCCAGATCAGCTGGATCGGTTGATTCAGGGAAAATCAAATTATACGCTCAACAAATTTAAACCAGGCCTGGCAGCCGCTTCCTTACTGACATTTTTAAGCTTTCCGAAATTGAGTAAAGGAGAAATGATAAAGCCATCAACAGTACAAACTGAAAAGAAGCTAACCGATTTTGACAACAAGATTCAGGATAAGGAGTTATCAGATTCGCTGAGGATTTTAAAAGGAAAAATTACAGATAAAGATAAACAGGCATTGCCAGCAGTAAGCATTCGTATTTTAGGCGAAAAATATGGATGTTCAACCAACGCAAATGGTGAGTTTTCGCTTACTTATACCGTTCAGAAGAAAAATGATTCAAAAAAAATGGAGTTAAGTTTTATTGGTTACGAAACTAAGAATGTTAAATTCAAATCAACGGATGCATATCTTAACATTACCTTAAACGAAGATACGACAGCGCTTATGGGAGATGTTGTTATAATTAGAACTCCATTTTGGAAAAGAATGCATTATAAAATGCGAAATCATCTAAGGGATATTAACCCATTTTATAAGAAGCTGAATTAATTTTATAAAGACGCTATCGTCATGCTGAACTGGTTTCAGCATCTCTAATTAGAGCCCTTGAAATGAATCCGATAGCTATCAGATCAGGGTGACGCCCGCACCTTACTCCATCTCCCATACCATCACCTGTTTATCATCCCCGGTTGAGATGAGGTATTTGCCATCCTTGCTCCAAACAATTTTATTAATAGAATGGGTATGGCCAGTGCCTGCTTTTTCCAGGCTTAATATCTTATACAGTTTAAAGTTCTCGGCATCCCACAGTTTAATGCTCTTATCCTGACTGCTGGTTGCAAAATAGGGCAGGGTAGGGTGGAAAGCAATATCGTAAACGGTAAACATGTGTGCCGGTACAGTTTGTAGCAATTCATAATCCGGCAGGCTCCAGATTTTCAGTTGAGCGTCGCGGCTACCTGAAATTAAATATTTGCTTTCGGGGTGGTAGGCCAAAGCGGTAACCGGGAGCTTATGCCCTTCCAGGTTTTGTTTCAGGCTATAATCTGCCAGGTTATAAATTTTAATCAGGTGATCTTTACAGCCAAATGCAATCTCCGCTTCATCCGGAGACAGGGCAATGGTACGAACGGTATCATAAGCTGCCTGAAAGCGGTAAATCTCTTTAAAATCGGTTAACGACCAAACCGCAACTGTTCCATCTTCGCCTGTGGTAATGAGCTCATTTTTAGATTGTACGGTTTTAATGTTGAAAATGGGCTTCAGGTGCGCATTAATGCGCGTAATTACTTCCTGTTTCTTTAAATCGTACACACTAAAAGCACCGCTTCTTTCGCCCACAAACAACTGGTGCTCATAATAATGCAGACAATAAACAGAGCTTTGTACCGGCATTTTAACCTTAACAAAAGCCATGTCGGCTAATGACCATTCTACAATACCTTTATCGTTACCCGCACTAAAAAATAATTCATCCTGATCAGAATGGGTAAGCGCGTAAACCGGGTTTTGGTGACCAGGAAGTGTTTTGATGTGTTTGAGCATTTTTGGAGGTTTAGGGTTTAAGGTTTAGGGTATAGGGTTTTGGCATATCGCACCTTAACCCTCTACTTTTTACCTTCCACCTTACTTATGCCTTTTCTCTAAATTCTTTGCGATATCCTGAATAGACAGGCCTTTTTCTTTCAATAAGAACATTAAGTGGAAAAGCAGGTCTGATGCTTCGCCAATAAATTCTTCTTCTGTTTCAGCCAGGGCAGCAATTACCGTTTCAACACCTTCTTCACCAACTTTTTGTGCAATTTTATTTAAACCTTTAGCACGCATTTTATTGATGTACGAGCCTTCAACCGGGTTTTCGTACCGATCGTTAATGATGTTTTCCAACTCGAAAATGAAATTCTGATTAAAATCTGTTTTAAAACAGCTGCGGCTACCGGTATGGCAGGTAGGACCAACAGCATCTGCTTTAATCAGAATGGTGTCATTATCGCAATCAACAAAAAGGTCTTTAACAAATAGAAAGTTGTCGCTGGTTTCGCCTTTTGTCCAAAGGCGGTTTTTTGAGCGTGAAAAGAAGGTTACTTTGCCTTCGCTTTGTGTTTTTTCCAAAGCCTCTGCATTCATATAGCCCAGCATTAAAACCTCTAAAGTTTTATAATCCTGAATGATTACAGGCAACAGGCCTGCAGTTTTATCCCAATCAAGAGATGATGTATTGATGTTCATTTTATTTCTTTATTTCCGAAAAACAGACTCATGACTATAGACTGCCGACTCCGGACTAATTTATATTCTTACCGGAATCTGGTTTCTTTTCAATTCCTGTTTTAAATCGGGTATCAAAATTTCGCCGTAGTGAAATACAGAGGCGGCTAATGCTGCATCTACATTGGCTTTCTGGAAAACTTCGGTAAAATGATCCATATTACCGGCACCGCCCGAAGCAATGATTGGAATATTGATCATTTGGTTTACCTTACTCAATAAACCGCAATCAAAGCCTGCTTTAGTCCCGTCGTGGTCCATAGAAGTTAGCAAAATCTCGCCTGCGCCTAAATCTTCGGCTTGTTTAATCCAGTTTTCGGTTTCCAGTTCGGTAATTAACCTGCCACCATTTAGGTGTACCCTATTTTTACCATCAACATGTTTGGTATCGACTGCTAAGACCACAAATTGTACACCAAAGGCTTTAGCCAGTTCTTCAATCAGTTTAGGGTTTCTTACGGCCGCCGAGTTGATACTGATTTTATCTGCACCGGCATTTAATAAGGCCTCAGCATCGGCAATTTCGGTAATTCCTCCACCAATGGTAAATGGAATGTTTAATTGCCTTGCTACCGATTTAACCATTTCAATCATGGTCTTGCGGCGCTCGTGTGTAGCGGTAATATCCAGGAAAACCAGTTCATCGGCACCTTGCTGTGCGTATTGGGCTGCCAGTTCAACCGGATCGCCCGCATCGCGTAGGTCAACAAAGTTTACACCCTTTACGGTACGACCATCTTTTACGTCAAGACATGGTATTATTCTTTTTGAAAGCATGTTTCGTGTTTGGTTTCGTCGTTGTTAAAGGCATGAAGCAATGTTAGTGCATTTGCTCCGAAAGATGCCGTCACCCTGAATTTATTTCAGGGTCTCTAATCATAAGAGATGCTGAAATAAATTCAGCATGACGGTCGCCTTTAACAGTGATCAAAATTATTAATTAAATTTTCGGCTTAAATTGAACTCAAAGCCTTCAAATTCCACTCTTTAATCTCTTCAATAGTGATGCGGTTTTCGTAAATGGCTTTTCCAACTACCACACTTCTGATCGGGTATTTGGCCAGTTCATAAATATCGTCCATAGAACTTACCCCACCCGAAGCAATTAATTTGATCATTGGTGAGTGTTCCAATAGTTTTTGGTATAATTCAATCGCTGCACCGCCTAATTTTCCATCTTTGCTAATATCGGTACATAAGAAGCGGAAGAAACCTAACGAAAGGCATTTATCCACGTAATCCATCAGTTTAATTGGCGAGCTCTCCATCCAGCCCGAGTATTTAATTACTTCATCCAAAACATCAATTGCAATAACAATGCGGTTGGCATAATCATCTTTTTTGGCAAAAGCTTCGCTCAATTGAGGCAGGAAATCGGGATTGGTGATGGCTTGTGTACCCACAATTACGCGGTGAATACCTGCATCAAGCAAATTGGTAACCTGCTCAATGGTACGGATTCCGCCACCATACTGCACGCGCATTTCTGTTTTTTTAATGATTTCGAAAAGTGATTTCTGGTTGCTGAAATCGCCTTTTGCACCATTCAAATCAATAATATGGATGAAATCGGTACCGTTTGAACGGTATTTCTCGATCATTTCGGCAATAGAAACATCGTATTCCGTTTTCTGGTTGTAATCGCCTTCACGCAAACGGACAACTTTTCCATCTAAAATATCAATAGCAGGTATGATATACATTTTATATTATAAGCTTAAGTTTGAAAAATTTTTTAATATTAATTCGCCGGCTTTCCCTGATTTCTCGGGGTGGAATTGAACGCCGTAAAAATTGTCTTTTTGTACTGCCGCCGAAAACTTTAAACCATAATCAGCAGATGCAATGTCAAAAGTAGGGTTATATTCAATAAAGTACGAATGCACAAAGTAAAATTGTGTATTATCTTCAACACCTTCAAACAGCGAATTGTTTTTAGGCTTCACAGCATTCCAACCCATGTGTGGGATTTTGATATTCAGGTCTTTATCAAATTTTTTGGTCTTTACCGGTACGATATTCAAAAGGCTGGCATTACCCTCTTCCGAATGTTCGGTAATGAGTTGCATGCCCACGCAAATGCCCAGTACAGGTTTGGTCAGCTTTTTTATGGCTTCAACCAGGCCGGTACCTTTTAATTTTTCCATGGCGGCACCCGCATGACCAACCCCCGGGATGATGATATGGCTGTACTTTTCGAGGTCAGCTTCAGTATTAACCATACCGTATTGGAGGTTTAAACGATCTAAAGCTGCAGTTAGCGAGAAAATATTACCAGCGCCGTAGTTTACTATTCCAATCATAATTAGTATCAAGTATTTAGTATCGAGTATCAAGACAAGACACTTTTTTATAAAATTTGAAAATGAATGTCAGTTTTTCATAGGTTCTGTAGTCCCGCTATTCGTTTCAAGCTTTTATTGGTCTTCGACAAGCTCAGACTGACAATAAAAACTTTCCACTACTATCGGGTTTATTTAACAGCGGACAGGTTTCAAAATCCTCCGCCTTAAACCTTTCTGCCTTCCACCTTTTTTACAACAAGCCTTTTGTGCTTGGCAGTACCATTTTCTCAGCATCGCGTTTTACCGCCATTTTTATGGCTTTGGCAAATGCTTTAAAAATAGCTTCAATTTTATGGTGCTCGTTGTCGCCTTCGGCTTTAATGTTCAGGTTGCATTTTGCGGCATCGCTAAACGACTTAAAGAAATGGTAAAACATTTCTGTTGGCACGTCGCCTACTTTTTCGCGTTTAAATTCCGCATCCCAAACAATCCAGTTCCTGCCTCCAAAATCGATGGCTACCTGCGCCAGGCAATCATCCATCGGTAAACAGAAACCATAACGCTCAATTCCCAGTTTATTGCCTAAACCTTTCGCAAAAGCCTCGCCTAAGGCAATTCCGGTATCTTCTATGGTGTGGTGCTCGTCAATATGTAAATCGCCTTTGGCAATTACTTCCAAATCAACGCTGCCATGTCTGGCAATCTGATCAAGCATGTGATCGAAAAAGTTAAGGCCTGTTTCAATTTTTGCTTTTCCGGTACCGTCTAAATCCAGGTTAATGGTAATATCGGTTTCGTTGGTTTTGCGTACGTGATTAATTTTTCGGCTTCCTGCTTTTAACAGGTTATAGATATCTTCCCATTTCTGGGTTTCTAAAACAATAATGTCTAATAAGGTCTCGTGTTTATCTAAAGCCTCGGTCGATCCCAATGCATCATTCTGGCGAAGAAAGATCGCTTTTGCGCCTAAGTTTTTAGCCAGGATCACGTCGTTTAACCGGTCGCCAATTACGTAAGAATTTTTTAAATCGTAGTCGCCGTTAAAATATTTGGTAAGCAGGGCCGTGCCGGGTTTACGGGTAGGGGCATTGTCTTTGGCAAAAGTACGGTCGATTACAATCTCGCTAAAGTTAACGCCTTCGCCTGCGAAAGTGTCTAACATGAAATTATGGATCGGCCAGAAATTTTCTTCCGGATTGGAGGGAGTTCCCAGTCCATCCTGGTTGGTTACCATTACCAGTTCATAATCCATTTCACTGGCAATTTTAGATAGGTAATACAGTGAGCGCGGATAAAATTTTAACTTGGCAAAACTGTCTACCTGTTCGTCATCTGGTTCGATGTTTAACGTACCGTCTCGATCGATAAATAATACTTTCTTCATTATAAATTTTTTAATACGGTTAACAGTTTATCATTCTCTTCTTTTGTGCCCACAGTAATACGTAAACAACCTTCGCATAATGTTACTTTTGAGCGGTCGCGTACAATGATTCCTGCTGTTACCAAATCATCATAAATTTTCAGCGCATCGGTTACTTCTGCCAGCACAAAATTTGCATCAGAAGGATAAACTTTTGTTACCATTTCAAGGTCGTTTAAAGCAATAGATAAGCGCTGTCTTTCGGCAACAGATTCTTTAATCCATTCGTTTACCTGTGCAATGTTTTTTAGCGCTTCAAAAGCTAAATCCTGAGTGGCCTGATTGATGTTGTAAGGTGGTTTAATTTTGTTTAAAACATCGATCACTTTTGTTGAAGAAAATGCCATGCCCAAACGTAAAGCTGCAAGCCCCCAGGCTTTCGAAAATGTTTGCAAAACTACCAGGTTTCCGTACTCGGTTAACTCTTGTATAAAGGTCTTTTGTCGGGCGTAATTAATGTAGGCTTCATCCACTACAACGATGCCATTAAAGTTGGCTAAAATCGTTTCAATATCTTCGCGGTTTATCGAATTTCCGGTCGGATTATTTGGCGAACAAATAAAGATTAGTTTCGTGTTTTTATCAATCGTTTCTGCAATCTTTTCCATGTCTAACTGGAAGTTTGGAAGCAGGCTAACCTTGCGGATTTCTACGTCATTTATATTTGCCGAAACTTCGTACATGCCATAAGTTGGAGGCAAAATAATTACGTTGTCTTTACCCGGATTACAAAAAGCCCGAAACAATAAATCGATGGCTTCGTCGCTGCCGTTTCCTAAAAAAGTATTCTCAATAGGCACGCCTTTAATTTTGCTTATGGCGTCTTTTAAATCCAGTTGTAAAGGATCCGGATAGCGGTTATAATTGGCCGGCAAAGGCGAACCATAACTGTTCTCATTGGCGTCTAAAAAAATCGACGCCTGGCCTTTAAATTCGTCCCTGGCAGTAGAGTAGGGGCGAAGGTTTTTTATATTTTCTCTTACTAAATCGTTAATGTCCATTATTTGTCCTTAATCGTCACCCTGAATTTAGTTCAGGGTCTCTGGTTATTCAATAGATGCTGAAATAAATCCGATAGCTATCGGATCAGCATAACGTGAGTTGTGAAATTGTTTATCTAGTTAAATTCTTTAAGCCTGATACTCACTGCATTTTTATGTGCTTCCAATCCTTCAGCTGCTGCAAGTGTTTCAACAGTTGTACCAATGTTGTTTAAACCTACGGTTGACAGGTGCTGAAAAGTGATTTTTTTAATAAAAGCATCAACAGAAACGCCGGAGTATGCTTTTGCAAAGCCGCTGGTTGGCAAAGTATGGTTAGTACCTGAGGCATAATCGCCAGCGCTTTCAGGCGTAAGGTTACCTAAAAATACCGATCCCGCATTGGTAATCAACGGAATAAGCCCCTGGTACTGTTCAGTTGCCAATATTAAGTGCTCGGGCGCATATTCGTTCGAAAACTGCATCGCAAGCTCAATATTATCCGTTAAAACTGCATAAGAATTCTCGATTGCTTTGGCAGCAATGCCCTTTCTAGGTAGGATAGCAAGCTGTTTTTCAACTTCTTTTAATGTTTCGGCTATGATTTTGTTCGAAGTAGCAACCAATATGGCCTGACTATCAGTGCCGTGTTCTGCCTGTGCAAGCAGATCTGCAGCAACAAATGACGGAATGGCAGTTTCATCGGCTACTACCAAAACCTCAGATGGACCCGCAGGCATATCGATAGCCACCTTGTTTTGTACCATGGTTTTGGCAGTGGTTACATAACGGTTACCCGGCCCAAATATCTTGTATACCTGTGGCACCGATTCGGTTCCGAAAGCCATTGCGGCTACGGCTTGCGCACCACCAATCATGAATATTTTTTCGATACCGAGCAGCACAGCGCAGTAGGCCAGATAGCAATTTGTTTTGCCGTCTTGCTGTGGTGGCGAACATACAATTATTTCTTTACAGCCTGCAATAAGTGCCGGTGTAGCCAGCATTAAAAAGGTACTTGGTAATACGGCAGTTCCACCCGGAATATAAAGCCCAACCTTTTCAATTGCCCTGGCTTCGCGCCAGCAAACCACACCTGGCATGGTCTCTACTTTATCTTCTTTTTTTAATTGCGACAGGTGAAAATTTTTGATGTTTTGGTGCGCTGTATCGATAGCTTTTTTTGCTTCAGCCGGAATGGTGGCTGCGATAGCTTTTAACTCTTCGCCATCCAAAAAAAGTTTTTCCAGTTCAACTTTATCAAAGGTTTTTGCGAAGTTAAAAAGGGCTTTATCGCCATCAGCTTTTACCGATTTTATGATGTCGGCAACACGGCTTTCAATCAGTTTATCGTCTTCAATCTGTCTTGAACAAAGTTCTTCAATTTTTGATTTAGATAAATCTGTATAATTGTAGATTTTCAATGTTTTATATTTTAAAATTAACTAATAGTTAATATGATGTTTTACGATTTTACTTGATTATTTTCTCAATTGGCATGACTAAAATGCCTTCTGCTCCGGCTGCTTTTAAGTTATTTATTTTATCCCAGAAATCGGCTTCGGCAATTACCGAATGCACGGCTACCCAGTTAGGTTCGAAGAGTGGAACTACTGTTGGACTTTTAACTCCTGGAAGCAGATCGACTACTTTTTGAAGGTTATCTTTCGATACATTCAGTACCACATATTTGTTCGATTTTGCACTAAGTACCGAGCGGATTCTTTGCAGTAATTCTGCTACTTCCGGATTGTCAGCTATCGATTTATTTCCGATTAAAACCGCTTCCGATTGCATTACATCTGCAAATGGTTTTAGTCCGTTGCTCTTTAAAGTTCCACCGGTAGAAACGATATCAAAAATGGCATCGCTTAAACCTAAACCCGGACCAATTTCTACCGAACCAGAGATGGTTCTGATATCAGATTTAATGCCTTTTTCTGTTAAGAATTTTTCGAGGATTACCGGATAAGATGTGGCTACAGCTTTACCGTTTAACTCTTCTAAATTTTGGATAGTACTGGTGGCCTGAACGGCAATTTTTAAAGTGCATTTTCCGAAACCCAGTTTCTGAAGATAATCAACTTCGGCCTTGGTTTCTACAATTACATTTTCACCAACAATACCCAGATCGGCAATACCATCCTGTACGTATTCCGGAATATCATCATCACGAAGGAAAAGAATTTCTAAAGGGAAATTGGTAACAGTTGAAATGAGTGAACTTTTGTAGTTTTCGAATGCTAAACCACAGTTTTTAAGAATTTCTACAGATTTTTCGTTTAACCTACCCGATTTTTGGATAGCAATTTTAAGTGTTTTCAAAGTATTGAATATAGAGTGGACAAGAAATTATTTTACGGAAAAAACGTTTTGAAGTACAAAACAAACATATATCATCGCCTATCGGCGATGGTGAAGATGTAAGTGATGGTTCAAAGTTAAGTTCATAAATTTATTTCTGCCTATATCAATGCTTTAGCTGATTAGCGCTGGCAAATATAGTGTTTGAAATGGTAAAACAAAAAATAATGGCACTTAATTTGCCATTATGCTGTTTTTATTGCCAATAACCGTTATTTTGTATTAAATTTTTAACAAATTGAAAAAATTTCGCTTTCTAATTTTGCCCTTTATTTTGTTCGTTTCTGCCTGCGGATGGTTTAAAAGCCCACCCGAGATCGGGAAAGTGCTGTCTGAGCATTTTAAGAATAAAATGTACAAAGATTTTGATACTGTAGCTTACGACAGCATTTTTGTTAAAACAATGGATAGTCTTTCGGGCAAATTCATCAATCCCAAAATAATTAAAGCATTTTATAGCAATAATTATAATCAACCTAAACTCATTACGCACTTTTACATTAATGGTGAGCTCGATTCGCTTGTAGCTTATTTAAATGAAAGTGAGGTGCATGGTTTCAATCCAAAGATTTTTAAAGGCGATGAGATAAAAGGTTTATTAACGGAATTAACTGCTAATAAATTTAAAAAGGTAGATGAGAGCTATCCAGTTATTGCTAAGCTCGAAATTTTATCGGCTAATGCCTACTTAAATTACACCAATTATTTAAAGTATGGTGTGGTAAATCCACGTAATATTTTCTCGCGTTATTATATCAAAGTTGGTCGTCCGGATAGTGCTGGTATGCTGAAACTTTTGGATGGGAATAACCTGGTTGAAAACCTCAAATCAGCTCAGCCAAAATCGGCACAATATAAAGCTTTACAGTCGGCATATTTGAGTGCAAATTCCGAGAGTGAAAAACGGATTTTATTGCTAAATATGGAACGCTTCAGATGGCAGATGCCCGCTACCGGAGATAACTATGTTCAGGTAAATATTCCTGACTTCAGACTCACTTGGCTGGATAATCTGGATACCGTAATTTCGATGAAAGTTTGTGTTGGCGGGAAGCGCGAAAATGGGTACGAAGAGAAGCTAAAAGCTTTTGCAAAATCGGGCAATCTGGATGATAAACCAAAGAACCATGAAACGCCGTTATTGTTTAGTAAAATCAACTCCATTCAGGCCAATCCAATCTGGAATATTCCGGTAAGTATTGCCCAAAGTGAAATCTACTGGATGGCTCGGAAAGATCCTTTTTATTTATCGAACAGTAACATTAAAGTTTACTATAAAGATAAGCTGATTGGCGAGCCCGATACCATTAACTGGAACCGTTATTCGAGAGATAAATTACCTTTTAAATTTAAGCAGGGATCTGGCGGTGGGAATGCCTTGGGCAAATTCAAATTTATTTTCGATAACAGCTCGAGTATTTACCTGCACGATACCAATAATAAAAACGGTTTCAATTTAACCAATCGCGCCATTAGCCACGGTTGTGTGCGCATTGAAAAACCTTTAGAGTTTGCCGAGCAGCTGGTAAAAGATACTTATACTTACGATAAGTTGAGGGCCGAAGTAGATTTGCCTCCAATTGATAGTACCCATGTGAAGTGGTATAAAAAACGAATGGCGCAAAAAGCCGATACGCTTAAAGCTTTCCAGTTAAAACCGGCCTGGTTTGCACCGAAGAAAAATGTTCCTTTAATCATTACCTACATTACCGCCTGGTTTCAAAATGACAGGATAGAATATCGTCCGGATGTTTACGGAATGGATGAAAAACTTTGGGCTGCGATGAAAAAGTATCGATAAGAAACCTTTATTTTGCACCATGCAAGAGAATCCAACCTTTAACCACCAGGCCGATTTGGTAAACAGCGCAATCCGTTTTATCAACTCGTGGTTCAGGCAATCTAAAACCATCACTGCAGAACTGAGCAATTTCTTTATCCTTCCGGGAAATAAAGTAATTGGCGCAGAGGTGATTGTTGCCCGGTTAAAAGGGATTTTTGGCCAGTCAGATGAATATGTTGGTGGGCGCTATGATATCATTGATGTAAATTTCGAGCTGATGGGTGAGGAAAAAGGTATGGGTTTTGTAGAAGGGGTTGCCGGTTTCAGGGCGGTGCTGAAAGATCAGTCGAAAATTATCAGTGGCCCGTTCAAACTTTATTTTGCCCTTCAAAATGGCAGCTGGAAAATTGTAAATATCGAGTTTCCGGGCTTTGCTTATTAAATATTCTTCATTTCTGCTTAACAGATATCTTTTTTAGATTTGTGTTTCTTTTACACAAATCTTTATGATCAATCAGAATATTAAAATCGCTGTAGATGCTATCGTTTTTGGCTACGAAAAAAATGTGCTTTACGTTTTGGCCGTGCAACAAAAATATGGGGTGTTTAAAGATCGGTGGGTTTTGCCTGGCGGTTTTATTAAAGATGATGAATCATTAATTGATGCCGTTAAACGGGAGTTACAGGAAGAGGCAGGCGTTGGTGTAAACTATTTAGAGCAACTCAGTACTTTTGGCGATGACGTTAACCGTGATTCAAGAGGAAGGGTAATTTCAGTTGCTTACTTTGCACTGGTTAATCCACAAAATTTTATACTTAATGCCGATACCGATGCAAAAGATGCCCGGTGGTTTCCGGTTAATGAGCTCCCCGTGCTGGGTTATGACCATAATGAAATGGTAAAATTGGCGCATGCCAGGTTAAAAGCTAAGCTAACTTATCAGCCCATCGGTTTCGATCTGTTGGATGATGAATTTCTTTTCTCTGATCTCGAAAATCTGTATTGTTCAATTCTCGAACGCGATATTGACAGGAGAAATTTCAGAAAAAAAATCTTAAGTTTTCATATCCTCAAAGAAACAGATAAACTAGTTAAAACGAGCTCCAGTGGTCGTCCAGGTAAGTTATTTAAGTTCGATAAAGCCAAATACGACCAATTGTTGCAAGAGGACTTTCAATTTGAAATTAAGTTTGCGTAAAAATAACGCAAATAATTCTTTGACTTTTAAAAAGTGTTTTTATATTTGTGTAATTAATACGCAAATATATGATCAACTTAGATAAAAATTTCAGTCCGTTCGGTACAGAAAATGCTGTTCAGTTTCAGTCTTTCGTATTTGCCGGGGGCGAACCGCACATTAAAATTGGCAGCAATTTCGATCCTGCATCTGTTGTACAGCTTACACATCGCATTAATTCATTTAATGATCTGGGTTTAATTTGTACCACGGTCGATGCATTGAAGCGTATGGGAGTTAAGACCATTAAATTGTTTATCCCTTACTTTCCCGCTGCAAGGCAAGACCGGGTAATGGTACCGGGCGAACCTTTAACCGTTAAAGTTTATGCTGATATCATTAATGCACTTGGTCTTGATAATGTAACTGTTTTCGATCCGCATTCGGAAGTTACACCTGCTTTGTTAAATAACTGCACAGTAATTACGAACCATGTTTTTATTCAAGAAGTTGTCGCGCAAATTGGCGAAGGAGTTAGGCTCATTTCGCCAGATGGCGGTGCGCTGAAGAAAATTTATAAAGTTTCTGAATTTTTGGGTGGTGCAGAGGTGGTAGAGTGCTCGAAAAGCAGAGATGTTAAAACGGGCAAATTATCGGGTTTTAAAGTTTACGCTGACGATTTAAAAGGAACAGATTGCTTAATTGTTGATGATATATGTGACGGTGGAGGAACCTTTATCGGTCTGGCTGAAGAGCTTAAAAATAAAAATGCCGGTAAATTATATCTGGCCATTAGTCACGGGATTTTTAGCAAAGGTTTTAATGAGCTGGCTAAATATTTCGATCAGATTTTTACCACAGATAGCATAAAAGAAATCGAAGAGGCGGGGGTAACGCAAATCAAATTGCAGGATATTTTAAGATAATAGGTATAGAAAACTAAAAATGAAACCAACAATTGTTCATAATGGAATATTCGGATTCGTGGTAGGCGATGCCCTTGGTGTGCCTGTAGAGTTTAAAAGCCGTGATTATTTAAACAGATTTCCGGTAAATGAAATGCTTGAATATGGAACCCATGAGCAACCTAAAGGGACCTGGAGCGATGATAGTTCGCTTACATTTTGTTTAGCTGAAAGTCTTTGCAATGGTTACAACTTAGATGATATTTCGCAGAAATTCCTTCAATGGTTCAATGCTCAAATTTGGACACCCCACGGAATAGTTTTCGATATAGGTATTGCAACAACTGCAGCCATTAAGCTGATAAAGCATGGAATTGATCCTGTTTTATGTGGTGGGGCATCTGAGATGGACAATGGGAACGGATCTTTAATGCGGATTTTGCCTTTGCTGTTTTATTTGCAGAATGAAAGCGATTTGAAAGTTATTTTTCAACGTGTAAAAGAAGTTTCATCGATTACCCATGCACATTTCCGTTCTGTTTTTGCCTGTTTTATTTATGTTATATATGGTTTAGCATTGTTAAAAGGACAAAATAAGAAAGAAGCATACCTTACAATGCAATTAAAAATTAAGCATTTCATACAGGAAAATAATCTTGATGTTAATGAAATTAAATTGTTTAATAGGGTGCTGGTAGATGATATATCAGCAGTTCCTGAAAATGAGATCTATTCTTCCGGTTATGTGTTACATAGTCTCGAAGCTAGTTTATGGTGTATCCATACTACGGAATCTTATAAGGATGCCGTTTTAAAAGCTGTTAATCTAGGCGATGATACCGATACAACAGCTGCAATTACAGGAGGTTTGGCTGGTTTAATATATGGTTTTAATGCAATTCCTGAAAGCTGGTTAAATGTGATTACTAAAAAAGAAGAAATTGAAAAACTTTGTTTAGAAATGAATGCGACATTAATGAATCAACAAAAATATACTGTTAAGGATATTAAAATCAGTGATAAATTCCTGATGTTCTGGGGACATCAGCCTGCTCCAAATGGTGAAATAACTAAAACCTGTTTTAGTCAGTGGTGGCTTTCAGCTTTCGTACACGAGGGTATTAATTATAAAACCGCCGAGCATTGGATGATGGCCAAAAAAGCAGAATTATTTGGCGATACAACAATTTTAGCCAAGATTTTAGATGCCAAAACACCAGCCGAAGCTAAAAAGCTTGGGCGAGAGGTAAGCCATTATCATGATGATATTTGGGTTAAAAACAGGTTTGAAATCGTAAGGCAAGGCAATTATTTAAAATTTAGCCAAAACGAAGCGCTTAAGGATTATTTACTCGCCACTGAGAAACGGATTTTAGTTGAGGCGAGTCCTGTTGATTCAATTTGGGGCATAGGTTTAGCTCACGATCATCCAGATGCCGCTTACCCCGAAAAATGGAAAGGGCTTAATTTGTTAGGCTTTGCTTTGATGCAAGTGAGGGATGAATTAAAAAGATAAATTTTGAAAACTACAACTTTATATCGACCTGTTGGCATGAAAGAAATGGAGTTAATAGCTGAAAGTGCTTATAAGCTATTCCCTCCAAGATTAACCTGGCAGCCCATTTTCTATCCGGTAATGAACCAGCAGTATGCTGAGCAAATCGCATTAGATTGGAATACAGCAGATGAGTTTTCCGGCTTCATTGGCATAGTTACAGCATTTGAAGTGAATGAAAATTATCTGCAGAAATATGAAATTCAGAATGTTGGAGGTAAAATTCATAACGAATTGTGGATTCCTTCATCGGCAATGCAGGAGTTCAATGATCAGATTTTCGGAGAAATTGAAATTGTAAATGTTTATTTCACAAGAAAATCAGTAAGCACACAAAATAAAAGTTTAATGAGCAAACTGGAAAAATTTAGAAAATGATTTTAGCGGTAATTAAAGCAGACATCACCACAATTGAAGCTGATGCAATTGTTAACGCTGCAAACAGTTCGTTGCTGGGCGGAGGCGGGGTAGATGGCGCAATCCATAGAAAAGGTGGTAAAGCAATTTTAGAAGCTTGTATGACTATCAGAAGTAAACAGGGAGGTTGTAAAACGGGAGAAGCAGTGATTACAACTGCAGGTAACTTACCAGCGAAATATGTAATTCATACCGTTGGACCAGTTTGGAATGGTGAAAGTGCCGAAAAGGAAGCGCTACTTGCCAGTTGTTACCGTAATAGCTTAAAACTTGCGGTTGAAAATAACCTTAAAACCCTGGCTTTTCCAAATATCAGTACCGGTATTTATCATTTTCCGAAAGATAAAGCTGCTGAAATTGCCATTGCCACAGTAAATAATTTCGCTGAAAAGGGAAAAATAGAAAAGGTAATTTTTGTTTGTTTCGACGATGAGAATTATCAACTGTATAGTGAAAGACTGATCACCCCTAACAGTTAAACACAGTAGATCATAGAAATGAAAATCTCATAAAATTAAAATCATGGATGAGAAAATAACAAAAGGAATAAGCAAGTTTTTGAGCTTTGTACTCAGGCATTCGCCCGAAACCATCGGACTCAGCTTAGATGAGAACGGTTGGGCCAATGTGGATGAACTGCTGCAAAAAAGTAGTCGTGACGGAAAAATACTCACCATCGAAATGTTAACCCATGTGGTTGAAAGTAACGATAAAAAAAGATTTGCTTTTAATAACGATAAAACCAAAATAAGGGCCAGCCAGGGGCATTCTATTGAAATTGAACTTAACCTCATGGCAGTAACCCCTCCTGAACAGTTATACCACGGCACGGTAGCCAAATATCTTGAGGGGATTAAAAAAGAAGGCTTATTGAAAATGAGCAGGCAGCATGTTCATTTAAGTAAGGATAAAGAAACCGCTGTAAAGGTAGGAAGCAGAAGAGGGCTTGCACAAATACTTACCGTTAATGCTGGAGAAATGCATCGGGACGGTTTTCAGTTTTTCTTATCGGATAACGGCGTTTGGCTTACAGATTCGGTTCCGGAAAATTATATTGCATTTTAATTATGAGCAGAGTATTGGTTATAGGCGATATACACGGCGGTTTAAAGGCATTAATCCAGGTGTTGGAACGCGCTTCGGCAACTGAACAGGATCGGCTTATATTTTTGGGTGATTATGTGGATGGCTGGAGTGAATCGGCTCAGGTAATTAGCTATCTTTTAAAACTGAAAGAAACACATCAAAGTATTTTTATCAGGGGAAATCATGATGTCTGGTGCGAAGATTGGTTAAGGCGCGGTACCGTAGATGATGTTTGGTATCAGCATGGCGGTAAAGAAACTATTGATAGCTATGCTCATACCAGCGCTGATGAGCAAAAGAAGCATCTGGCTTTTTTTAAACAGATGGAAGATTATCATGTAGATGAGCAGAACAAGCTGTTTATCCATGCCGGGTTTTCGTCTATGCACGGGCCAGTCAAAGAACGTTACGCCTCTAACTATTCCTGGGATCGCACCTTATGGGAAGTGGCGCTTACCATGGATAGGCGTATCAAGAAGGATTCGGCACTATACCCTAAGCGGCTTTTACTCTTTAACGAGATTTACATTGGCCACACACCAACACTTTATTACAATGTCGATGTGCCCATGAATGGTTGTAACGTTTGGAACATCGATACAGGAGCTGCATTTACAGGCAAATTAACCTGTTTTGATATTGAAACTAAACAATTTTGGCAGAGTGATACTTTACAAAGCTTGTATCCAAACGAAAAAGGAAGAAATAAATGAAAGATATTGAATATAAGAAAGGCGACGCAACAAATCCTTCAGGTAACGGAAATAAGATTATCGTTCATATATGTAACGATATCGGAGGCTGGGGAAAGGGCTTTGTATTAGCGATTTCAAAAAGATGGAAAGCTCCGGAAAATAGTTACAGAACATGGTATCGATCCAAAGATAATTTCCATCTGGGTGAAGTTCAGTTTGTACAGGTGGAACAAGATTTATGGATAGCTAATTTAATTGGTCAGCATAAAATTAATAAGGCTCAAAATGGTACTGTTCCAATTAGATATGCTGCCGTTGAAAAAGGCTTAAAGAAAGTTGCAGATTTTGCACGTGATATTAATGCCTCAGTCCACATGCCAAGAATAGGGTGTGGTTTAGCAGGAGGAGAATGGGGAATGATTGAGCCAATTATTAAAGAAACAATTTCAAAAAAAGATATTAATACAACAGTTTACGATTTTTAAAAGCCAGAACCTATGAACCCATTATTATTAACAGATGGTTACAAAGTTGACCACAGAAGACAATATCCTGAACATACCACATTAGTATACTCTAACTGGACGCCAAGAAAAAGCCGCTACGATGAAATTGATCATGTTGTGCTATTTGGTTTGCAGTATTTCATCAAAAAATACATCATCGAAGAGTTTGATAAAAACTTTTTCAGTCAGCCTAAAGAAGAGGTTTTAAGAAAATATGCCCGTCGCATTAACAATTACCTGGGCGAAAACCTTGTAGGTACAGCGCATATTGGCGCCTTGCACGATCTGGGGTATATTCCAATGGTATTTAAATCTTTGCCCGAAGGTGCTAAAGTGCCCTTGCGCATTCCGATGTTTACTATGTATAACACGCTGCCTGAATTTTTTTGGCTGACCAATTATTTCGAAACTTTGCTTTCGGCGGTGGTTTGGCTGCCTTGTAATTCAGCAACGCTGGCCTTGCAATATCGGGGTATTTTAGACCGTGCAGCCAATGAAACATCATCGGTACCCGAATTTGTAGACTGGCAGGGCCACGATTTTTCCATGCGTGGTATGGGCGGCATTGAAGCTGCGGTTACTTCGGCAGCAGGCCATTTGTTAAGTTTCACTGGTACAGATACCATTCCAGCCATTGATTTTCTGGAAGAATATTACAATGCCAATTCAGATCAGGAGTTAATTGGTGGTTCAGTTGCCGCAACCGAGCACTCTGTAATGTGTATGGGCACCAATACCGGTGAGCTCGAAACCTTTAAAAGATTAATTTTGGAAGTTTACCCTAAAGGGATTGTTTCCATTGTATCTGATACCTGGGATTTATGGAAGGTTTTAACTGAGTATTTACCTCAGCTCAAAAATGAAATTGTTAACCGCGAGGGTAAAGTGGTTATCCGCCCCGATTCTGGTGATCCGGTCGATATCATTTGTGGTAATCCGAATGGTAAGCATGAAAAAGAACGAAAAGGTGTAATAGAATTGCTTTGGAACGTCTTTGGTGGCAAAGTAAATGATAAAGGTTTTAAAGAACTGGTTCCACAAATTGGCGCCATTTACGGCGATAGTATTAATTTAGAAAGGGCCACTCAGATTTGTGAACGGTTAAAAGCCAAAGGTTTTGCTTCTACCAATGTGGTATTGGGTATTGGTTCTTTCACTTATCAGTATAATACCCGCGATACTTTTGGTTTTGCCATGAAAGCTACTTACGGCGAAGTAAACGGCCAGGGTCGCGATATTTTTAAAGACCCGATTACTGATGACGGAACCAAAAAATCGGCGAAAGGTTTGTTGCAGATTTTTAAAGATGCCAATGGCGAATATCAGTTAAAAGATCAGTGCACCTGGGAAGAAGAGCGGGGAGGCGAGTTGAAAGAAGTGTTCAGGGATGGGGAATTGTTGATCGATCAAACGTTGGCTGAAATTAGAGAAAGATTGAGGAAAAGTTAAATGCTGTTTTAAACCAGTTGGTATTGATACTGGCTGGTTTATTTAATAAATCACTATGCAAAACATAAGATTATCAGGTTTTTAAAGCGCTAAAATTTATAGACCCATTACATATTCATTAAATTATTCTTGTATATTTGTACCATATTGGTACGCATTAAATTAAGGTTATGTTAGTAGTAAGTAGTAGAGAATTCAGGGAAAAACAAGCCGAGTACATGGATATGGCTGATAATGGAGAGCAGATTATTGTTCAGCGGGGAAAGAATAAAGCTTATTCAATTACTCCAATAACCAACGATGATATTTATTTTTCGAAAGAAATGGTTGAAAAACTTGAAAAATCACTTTCTCAGGCAAAAAATGGTGAGGTGACTAAAGTGACAGGGAAAGAGGCTTTGGTAGAATTTCTTAAAGATTTATAATGTATCATCTGGAGTTTACCAAACAGGCAATTGATGATCTGAAATGGTTGAAAAAGACTGATCAGGCAGCCTACGGTAAAGTTCAGAAGCTATTGTTAGAACTTATTGATCATCCGGCTACCGGAACTGGTAAGCCAGAATTGAAAAAATATAATTTGGCTGGTTTGTATTCAAGAAGGATAACACAAAAGCATAGGCTGGTTTAGCAGATAAATGGTGAAACTATTAGTGTATTGGTGCTATCTGCTGCAGGTCATTATGATGATAAATAATGCCAAACTTAAATTTTGTTTTGGCGTTTTTTTATATGATGTATCCGTAGCTAATTAATATTGTTAATAATAAATGAGGAAACTTATATCCTCATCCATATTTTTTCTATCTTTGGTTTTTAATGAATTTCCTGTATCCGGGCTTTCTTTTCGCACTAATATCGGTTGCTATTCCGGTTATCATTCATTTATTCAATTTCCGTAAGTTTAAAAAGATTTATTTTTCTAACGTTCAGCTTTTAAAAGAGGTAGAACAGCAAAATTCTTCAAAAGAAAAACTTAAAAACCTGTTAATCCTTTTCTCGCGGATTTTAGCTTTAATTTTTTTAGTATTGGCCTTTGCACAGCCCTATATTCCGGCAGATCAGGCTAAAACCAATACGGTAGGCAACATCGCCAGCATTTATATCGATAATTCGTACAGTATGGAAGCCATTAACAAAGATGGTAACCTGTTGGATGAAGCCAAGCGCAGGGCGAAAGAACTGGTTAAAGGTTTCGGTATAAATGATCGCTTTCAGTTATTAACAAACGATTTTGAGGGTAAGCACCAGCGTTTGCTCAATGCCGACGAATTTTTAAAAGCCCTGGATGAAGTGAAAATTTCGCCAGTTAACCGTAACCTCCAGCAGATTTTAAACCGGCAGGGCAATATGTTAACCGGTTCTGAAAATAAGTATAGCTTTGTAATTTCCGATTTCCAGCAAAACATTTCTGTTGGCAAAAAGCCTGAAACCAAAGCTGATATCCAATATTCGTTTTTAAAATTAAATGCTACAGCGCTCCCTAATGTGGCTGTGGATAGCGTTTGGGTACTCTCGCCCAATCACCAACCTGGTGCTAACGAACGTCTGGTGGTTCAGCTGAAAAATTATTCGGCAGAAGAAGCCAAAAATATTCCTTTAAAGCTAAGTATCAACAATCAGCAAAAAGGCCTTGGCTCCGTAACTATTCCTGCCGAAAAGGTTATCCGCGATACTTTAAATTTTTCGGGATTAAAAGCAGGCTGGCAGAAAGGAGTAATCAGCATTAAAGATTTTCCGGTTACGTTTGATGACACCCTTTCGTTCAGTTTTAAAGTAGAAGAAAGTTTTCCGGTTTTGAGCATTAACGGACCTACTGCCGGTAATTACATCAAAGCCCTCTTTGCAGCCGATAGCTATTATAAACTTACCGAAAATTCAGAAAATAATGTGAATTACAGCGGTTTTGCCAATTATGGGCTTATTGTGCTAAACGGATTAAAAAATCCGTCGAGCGGTTTGGCACAACAGCTTAAAACTTATATCAATGCGGGCGGAACGATTGTGTTGTTTCCCGATCTGGATGTTGATATTAAAGCCTACAATACTTTTCTAAATACGTTATCGCTGCCATCCATTCTGACTTTAAATACCGGCGAAACCAAAATCGATAAAATCGAATTGCAGCATCCTGTTTTCAAAACTGTTTTCGAAGAAATTCCAAAGAATCTTGATCTGCCTGCAGTGAACCGCTATTTTACTTTTGCCGAAACGGCTTTGGCCAATAGAGAAAATATTTTATCTCTGCCGGGTGGCAAAATGTTTTTTGCCAAATACGGTATTGGTAACGGATCAGCTTATCTGTCGGCCAGTGGCTTAAATGAAGCTGATGGAAACCTGGCGCGCCACCCGGTTTTTGTACCTTTAATGTACCGCCTGGCCTTAAGCGGAGGTACTGAAGTGCCTTTGTATTATAACCTTGGCAATGATAATGCGCTGGCCAGCAAAAAAATAACTTTGGGCAAAAACCAAAGCCTGAGCATTACTGCCAATAATTTCGAAGCTACACCAGAAGTTAGACAGGCCGATGGCAAGACATGGATTTATGTAGCCGACCAGATTAAACGGGCAGGTTTCTACAACCTGAAACTGGCCGATTCTGTTCTGGCTGTTTATGCTTTTAACAACGGCCGGTCAGAGTCTGATATGCATTATCTGAATAAAACTGAGTTAGATCAGCTGGCTGGAAAAAGCAATGTAAAAGTATTCGATACCGATAAAGATGCCGTTAAATTAATTGCCGGCGCCAATAAAATCGGACAGACTTTATGGAAACTTTGTCTAATTTTGTCGCTGGTTTTTATTGCAGCCGAAATCCTGCTCATCCGATTTTTTAATAACACAAAAAAAACAATATGAATATCCTGGTTAAAAATGTAACCATTGCCGATCCGCAAAGTAAATTCAATAATCAACAATGCGATATTCGGGTAGAAAATGGTAAAATTAAGAACATAGGTAAATTAACTGCCGATAAAAATGAAACGATTTTCGAAGGGCAGGGCGCTTTTTTAAGTCCGGGATTTTTTGATTTAAACTGTGCTGCAGGCGATCCGGGTTTTGAAACCAAAGAAGATATACAAACCCTCACGGCCGCTGCACAAGCGGGTGGTTTTACAGGCCTGGCACTTTTGCCACAAACCAGCCCGGTAGTGCAGTCAAAATCGCAGGTAGAGTACATTGTAAATAAAGCCAAAAATAATCTGGTTGATGTATTGCCTGTAGGTGCCATTAGCCAGAACCGCGAGACGAAAGAACTTGCTGAGCTGTTTGATATGCAACAGGCAGGAGCTGTGGCTTTTTCTGATGGTGATAAAGCTTTACAGGATGATGGTTTCATGAGCCGTGCCCTGCAATATGCCAAAGGTTTTGATGCTTTGTTGATGGTGTATCCCGAAAATAAATCTATCGCCGGCAAATCGCAGATTAATGAGAGTAAAAACTCGGTTCTTTTAGGTATGAAAGGCCTTCCTGCTTTGGCCGAAGAAATGCACATTGCCCGCGATCTTTTTTTAGCAGGTTATAATGAAACCAAAATTCACATCAGTAATATTTCTACCGCTGGTTCGGTTGCACTTATCCGCAAGGCTAAAAAAGATGGCATTCGTGTTTCTTGCGATGTAACTGCACACCACCTTGTTTTTACTGAAGAATTGCTGGGCGATTTTGACAGTAATTATAAAGTTAAACCACCATTGCGTGGCAAGGCTGATGTTAAAGCTTTAATTGCGGGCTTAAAAGACGGAACAATTGATGCCATTACTTCACAACATCGTCCTGAAGAAATCGAATTCAAAAATGTAGAATTTGAAATCGCGCATTACGGTATCATTGCTTTACAAACTGTAGTGCCTCTATTGTTAAAAGCTGGTCTGGATATCGGCCTTATTGCAGAGAAGTTGGCGATTAATCCACGTAAATTATTAAATTTAGCTGTTTCGGTAATCGAAGAAGGGGCAGAGGCTAACTTTACAGTTGTTAATACAGGCGAAAAATGGTTGTACAATGCAGCAAGTAACTATTCAAAATCAGCCAATAATCCTTTAATGGGTACGGAGCTTACTGGTAAAGTAAAACTGGTTTATAACAATAATCAATACTGGGGAAGCTAAAAGACCAAAGCCGAAAGTTAAAAGCGTAAAATGTAATATGGATGATGGAAAAGTTCTTGTAACCCAATAATCCTTTTAAAAACATAAGAAAACTAACTATGGATAATAGAGTAAAACAGGCGTTAAGCGCTTCAATCAATAAATATGCTGAGGTTTCGGCAACCAATGTAGCAGGTTTTGAAACAGAATTATTGGCTGCTTTTGAGCTAGACGTAAATTTTCTGGACAAAGTAACCGCTTTCGATGCTGTTTTTGATTCGCATCCAAAATTCGAAGAACTGCGCGAAGTATTTTTCGATTTGCTGATGGTGAATTTCTTCAGCAACGATGTGCAGAAGCTTGAAGACGATTATTTAGAGAGCGATGAATGGGCTAACATTGAAGAAGAGACCATTGAGCGCGGAACTGAGTTATTAAACTTATTGCTTTATATCAAAGAGTGTAAAGATGAAGATCTGGACCCTGAACTGGGCGATTTCTTAAAAGAATTCTTATTGGTAGAAGATGATGAGTTTCAGGACGAGTTTGAGATTTACGAAGAGTTGATCAGCAACCAGCAACTAGCCGAAAGCAGCGTAGAGGAAATTTGCAAAACAGCAGCTAAATTAAACATCAGTGAAGAGATGCAGGAGCTGTTTGTGCCGTTTATGGTTTTCTTCCTGGATGTTGAAGGCAGTAGGGAAACTGAAAAAGAATTAATTCAGTTTAGCAGTAACAAAGCTTTCGATGCTGCATCTTATACATTGATCACAACAATCAATAACTAAATTATAATGGAACAGCAGATACTTCAGGAAGAAAAGAAGCCTAACGCCCTGGCGTTTAAAGTAGCTTTGGGTTTTGCCTTATATACTTTGGCAATGATCTATATTTTTAAACTTATTGGAATTGATACTACCAGTGCCGATATTCCCGTATTTAATAAAATTATAGTTTTTGTCTTGTCGTATGGGATTTTCATATTGGCTATATATTTTACCCAGGCTACACACAAAAAGGAACTTGGCGATTATATTACTTACGGAAGGGCGTTTTCAACTGGCTTTAAGGTCGCTGCGTACGCCGGCCTGTTTATTGGCATTTTATATGCGATATATTTTAAGGTATTAGATGCATCAGCTATTGATAAAATTGCCGATGCCGCAATAGAAAAGGCAGGAGATAACGAGCAGCAGATTAAAGGAATTGAAACCATGAAACCTTACATGTGGATTTTTGCAACCTTTACAGCGGCTATAAGCTATACCGTATTTGGTTTAATCGTGAGTTTAATTACTTCATTGGTCTTAAAAAAAGAGCGTAAATTCTAAACTTATTACAAAAATTTTGAACGTGCAGGTTTTATCATTTAATTTGATGAAATTTGCACGTTTTAATTTAAACAAACCTCGCAGGTTTTAAAAGCCTACGAGGTTTATGCTTAAAAAATGGATATATCAGTTGTAGTACCCTTATTTAATGAAGACGAATCGTTGCCTGAATTAACGGCATGGATTGATAAAGTGATGATCGAAAATAATTTCAGCTATGAAATTATACTCGTTGATGATGGTAGTACAGATAAATCCTGGTCGGTAATTGAGGATTTAAGACTTCAGAATCCGGCTATTAAAGGAATCAAATTCAGACGTAACTATGGCAAGTCTGCAGCCTTAAATGTGGGTTTCGAAGCTACGCAAGGCGATGTGGTCATTACCATGGATGCCGACTTGCAGGATAGCCCGGATGAAATTCCGGAGTTGTACCGCCGCATTAAAGAAGAAAAACTCGATCTGATTTCGGGCTGGAAGAAGAAACGTTACGATCCAATTACAAAAACCATCCCAACCAAGTTATTCAATGCCGCTACCCGTAAAATGAGCGGTATTGAGCTCAATGATTTTAACTGTGGTTTAAAAGCTTACCGCAACGATGTCATTAAAACCATCGAAGTGTATGGCGAGATGCACCGTTATATCCCGGTTATTGCCAAATGGGCTGGTTTTAATAAAATTTCGGAGCAGGTGGTAGAGCACCGCGCCCGTAAATATGGTACTACCAAATTCGGTTTCAGCAGGTTTATAAATGGCTTTTTAGATTTACTATCCATATTTTTTGTTGGCAAATTTGGCAAACGCCCCATGCACTTTTTTGGTTCATTGGGTGTGCTAAGCTTTTTTATCGGGATCATCATGGCCTTGTATATTCTGTTCGAAAAGAAATATTTAATCTGGCAGGGATTAGCCTACCGCGATGTAACCGACCAGCCATTATTTTATTTATCGCTGGTAGCCATTGTTGTTGGTTCACAAATGTTCCTCGCAGGCTTCATCGCCGAACTTTTATCGCGCAATGCGCCTGAAAGAAATCAATATTTAATCGAAAAAGAACTTAAATAAGCTAAAAGACTAAAGCTTAAAGCACAAAGCTTTGGTCTTTAGTCTTTCTGCTTTCAGCTTCAAGACATGTTTTTCTCCATCATAATTCCGCTTTACAATCGTCCGCAAGAGATAGACGAACTGTTGAATACCCTGACTAAACAAACTTATTTACAGTTTGAGGTTTTGGTAATTGAAGATGGTTCTAAAAACGATGCCAAGGCTATTGTCGATACTTATGCAGATAAGCTCGATATCAAGTATTATTTCAAAGAAAACGCCGGACAGGGTTTTGCACGTAATTTTGGTTTCGAAAGGGCTAAAGGCGATTACTTTGTTATTTTTGATTCAGATATCCTGGTTCCGGCCAATTACCTCGAAATTGTTAAAAATTGCCTCTACGAACATCATTTAGATGCTTACGGTGGTCCGGATGCTGCTCATGATAGCTTTACACCCGTGCAGAAAGCCATTAGCTATGCCATGACCTCTCCTTTTACCACAGGGGGCATTCGGGGCAATAAAAAACACGTAGGGCAGTTTCACCCACGCAGTTTTAACATGGGGGTTTCGCGCCAGGCCTGGGAAAAGGTTGGCGGGTTTATTCTAACCCGTTTAGGCGAAGATATTGAATACAGTATCCGTATTCACGAAAATGGCTTTAAGATAGGATTGATTCCCGATGCCAAAGTTTACCATAAACGCCGCACCAGCTTTAGTCAGTTTTACAAACAGCTGCACTTTTTTGGCAGGGCGCGGATCAATATTTATAAACATTTCCCTAAAGAATTAAAACCGGTACACTTTTTCCCGGCCATATTTACACTGGGTTTTGGTTTCACTATTTTGTGTAACTTTATATATCCTCCATTGGCATATGTTTGTAACTTCTTGTTATTGATTTACTTTATGTTGATATTTTTTCATTCATGGTCAGTAAATAAATCGTTAAAAGTTGCATTTTTGAGCATTATATCGTCCTTTATCCAATTAACTGCTTATGGTTTAGGATTTATACAGGATTTATTTAAACGTGTGCTATTAAAACAACAATGATAAACTATTTAAAAGAAAGTACATTCGCCGTTAATGATGTGATCCAGAAAGCCTGGAGCATTACCAGGAAGCATTATTTCTCTATTGCAACGCTGTGCTTTTTGATGTTTATTACAGCAAGTGCATCAAGTTTGATGGCCTTTTTTATCAAAGATGTAAGTAAAGCTTTGAGCATCATTATGGTTATCATTTTTGTATTGCTGTACTTTACCATTAACCTTTCGCTGTTTAAGTATATTTTCCATTTGATGGATGATGAAGAAGGCGATGTTAAAATTGTAGATACCCTGCCAACCCGTCAGCAGATTATTCGTTTTCTGGTGGCTACTCTTTACTTTGTGGCTTGTATTTTTGGTGTATATCTGGTGGTAATCCTCGTGGCTTTTCCCTTTATTTACACCGGTATTAATGTAGCAATAGTTAAAAATGTGGCCGTTTCGGTAGGTATTATTGCCATTTTTATCACCTGGCTAAGAATTTCTTTCTTTCCGTTTTTTATCATCGATAAAAATGCAACTCCTTTCGATTCTATTAAATTAAGCCTGGCTACTACCAAAGGTAATTTCACTAAAATTTTATTGTTATTGGTGGTTTTAGGTGGTGGTTATTTAATTTATTTGTTGTTGAACTACTTGCAATGGCCTTTAGTGGCATTTATTGTAAATATATTGAGCTCTTTTATCATTGTTCCGCTATCAAGTGTAGCCTTGACGGTTGCTTACCGCAAAATTTCGGGCGAGTATAAAGGCGATGAACACCCTGATATTTTGCATAATATCGTTTAGAAAAGGTATTCACCATCAATCATTTCGAATTCAATTATTAAAAAATGGGATTAAAAGCAGCATTAAGTAAACCCTTTGCAGCATTTGCAGTCTGGCAAATTAACAAGTGGAAGTATAATGCCGTAAATGCCCAAAATAAAATCTTTAGAAGACTAATTGAGGAGGCTAAACATACCGCATTTGGTAAAGACCATCATTTTGCTCAAATCAAAAGTTACGACGATTTTAAAAAGTATGTTCCTGTTCAGGATTATGAAGGGTTAAAGCCTTATGTTGATCGTGTTGTTGCCGGTGAATTTGATGTGCTTTGGAAGGGTAAACCCCTTTATTTCGCTAAAACTTCGGGTACTACATCTGGCGTAAAATACATCCCACTTTCTAAAGAATCGATGCCCGAGCACATTAAAGCTGCCCGTAATGCCATTCTAACCTATATTAACGAAACCGGAAAGGCTGGCTTTGTAAATGGTAAAATGATCTTTTTACAGGGAAGTCCGGTGCTGAGTGTAAAGCATGGTATAAATGTAGGACGTTTATCGGGTATTGTAGCGCATCATGTGCCTGCTTATCTGCAGAAGAACCGTTTACCATCTTACCAGACCAATATTATTGAAGATTGGGAGCAAAAAGTTGATGCCATTGTTGAGGAAACCATTAACGAAGACATGACCCTGATTTCGGGTATTCCGCCATGGGTACAAATGTATTTCGATAAACTTTCAGAGAAAACAGGAGGCAAAAAAATTGCGGAGATTTTTAAAAATTTTAGCCTGTTTATTTATGGAGGGGTAAATTTTGAACCTTACCGGGCTAAAATTGAGCAAAGCATAGGCAAAAAGATAGATGCTATTGAAACTTATCCGGCTTCGGAAGGATTTATTGCCTATCAGGATTCTCAAAAAGATAAAGGCTTATTGTTATTGGCCGATGCAGGTATTTTTTATGAGTTTATCCCGGTAGACGAGTATCATAAACAGCAGCCTACACGTTTATCGTTAGGAGAAGTTAAACTGGATACCAACTATGCCTTGGTTTTAAATACCAATGCCGGTTTATGGGGCTATAGCATTGGCGATACCATTAAGTTTGTATCTAAAGACCCATATAAAATTATAGTTACCGGGCGTATTAAACATTTTATTTCGGCATTTGGCGAGCATGTAATTGGCGAAGAAGTAGAACACGCCCTGTTAAGTGTGGCCAACGAAGAGAAGGTAGAAATTACAGAATTTACAGTTGCACCTCAGGTTAATCCAAAAGCAGGAGAACTGCCTTATCACGAGTGGTTTATCGAGTTTTCATCGCCACCTAAAGATATGGCTGCTTTTAGTAAAAAGGTAGATTTGGCCTTGCAAAAGAAAAATATTTATTACTTTGACCTGATTGAAGGTAATATTTTGCAACCTTTAATTATCCGACCTTTGCAAAAAGATGCTTTTGTAAATTACATGAAAAGCCAGGGAAAGCTGGGCGGACAAAATAAAGTACCACGCCTGAGTAATGACCGGAAACTGGCAGAGGAGTTGGAGCGATATATAGGTTAAACAATTCGTCATTGCGAGGAGGAACGACGAAGCAATCTCATTAGACAAATCAGATTGCTTTAGCTCGCTCAGGCCCTGCTTCGCAATTACGGAGCTATACCAGAAGTGAATAATAAAGCTTAATTAATTTAAGCGTTACGATATTAAAAAGATTTGAAAAGAATAACCATATTAGGTTCTACGGGAAGTATCGGTACACAGGCTCTTGAAGTAGTTCGTGATCATCCTACAGTTTTTAAGGTGGCGGTATTATCTGCACTTAAAAATTCGGAGCTATTGATCCAACAGGCATTGGAGTTTAGGCCAGAGAAAGTGGTCATTTGCGATGAAAGTAAATACAACGAAGTTAAAAATGCCTTGTCTGCCGCTAACATTAAAGTTTTAGCCGGCGAAGCAGCTTTATCCGAAGTTGCGGCTTACGATGATAGCGATATTGTGCTCACCGCCTTAATGGGATCGGTAGGGTTAAAACCTACCATTGCGGCTATAAAAGCAGGTAAAAACATTGCTTTGGCCAATAAAGAAACTTTGGTGGTAGCCGGCGAATTGATTACTCAACTGGCTGCCGAGTATCAGGTTAAAATTTTACCGGTAGATTCTGAACATTCAGCTATATTTCAATGTCTGGTAGGGGAGGAACATAACCCAATTGAGAAAATTTACCTCACTGCATCAGGCGGGCCATTTTTAGGCAAAACAAAAGATTTCTTGTCGACCGTAAAAAAAGAGCAGGCTTTAAAACACCCCAACTGGGTTATGGGTGCTAAAATCACCATCGATTCGGCTTCGCTAATGAATAAAGGCCTTGAAGTGATCGAAGCCAAATGGTTGTTTAACCTCGAGGCCGATCAGGTTGATGTAATTGTGCATCCACAGTCTATCATCCATTCGCTGGTGCAGTTTACCGATGGATCGATGAAGGCGCAAATGGGCGTGCCCGATATGAAATTGCCCATTCAGTACGCCATCAATTATCCCGACAGGCTAAAAAACAATTTTAAACGTTTTAATTTTCTGGATTATCCAAACTTTAGCTTTCAGCAAGCCGATATGGAAACCTTCAGGAATTTAGGCTTGGCTTATCAATCGCTAAGAAAAGGCGGTAATATGCCTTGTATTTTAAATGCAGCAAATGAAATTGTGGTTGCAGCATTTCTGGAAGATAAAATTGGCTTTCTGGAGATGAGCGATGTGATTGAGCAATGTATGGAGGAGATTGGTTTTATTGAAAAACCGCAATTGAGCGATTATTTAGAAACTGATAAACATAGCCGTATCTTAGCCGGCGAATTAGTAACAAAAAGTATAGTTTAACATCTAACCTAAAAATTTTATAAGAAAATATGAATGGATTGATTATGGCGGGGCAGTTGCTGCTCGGATTGTCTTTATTGGTTATTTTACACGAATTAGGACATTTTCTGGCAGCCAGGGCATTTGGTATTAAGGTAGAAAAATTTTATTTGTTCTTTGATGCCTGGGGTTTTAAACTTTTCAGCTTTAAAAAAGGAGATGTTGAATACGGTGTGGGATGGCTGCCCTTAGGTGGTTATGTTAAAATTGCCGGTATGATTGATGAAAGCATGGATACCGAGCAAATGGCTCAACCAGCACAACCCTGGGAGTTTCGTTCTAAACCGGCCTGGCAACGTTTAATTGTAATGCTGGGTGGTATTATCGTCAATGTAATTGTAGGTATTGTTATTTTTTGGATGCTTACTTTTAAATATGGTCAAAGTTATACCGTTAACGGCAAACTTACTGATGGTATTTCAGTAGGTACCCTGGGTAAGGAAATAGGTCTTAAAAACGGCGACCGTATTCTGGCCATCAATGGAAATAAATTAATCCGTTTCGAAGATGCCATTTCGAGTAAAGTATTGTTTGATGGCGCACAGTTAACCGTTTTAAGGGGGAATCAAACCCTGTATGTATCTATTCCGGATACCATTTTGAACAAGCTTTCTAAAAACGATAAAGAGAATTTTATCACACCAAGATACCGTATGGCCAGCGTGGCCACAGTTTTGGCACCTGACGAAAAAGCAGATCAACCTTCATTTTTTGATAAGCTTTTCAAAAGGAAATTCGAAAAACCAGTTTATCCGGCTTATGCAGCAGGGATAAAGCCTGGGGATAGTATTTTATCGGTTAATGGTAAACCTGTTACCTTCTTCGATCAGTTTAAAGAAGAAGTATCAGGCAATAAAAACAAACAGATTTCAATCCAGGCTCTACGTAAAGGAAAAGCAGTTGAATTTAATTTAAAAGTTGGCAAAGATGGTACCATTGGTGTTGGCCCTAACTTTAAAATGCCCGAAACTGCACATGTTGATTTTGGATTTATAGAGTCATTACCAGTAGGTGCCGGCATGGCCTGGAGTACTTTTGTTGATAATGCAAAAGGTATTGGTAAAATGATTACCGGTAAATTAAGTGCACGTAACATCAGCAGCCCGATTGGTATTGCCAAAGTATATGGAAGTACATTTGATTGGGTTAAATTCTGGACATTAACCGGATTAATTTCAATGGCGCTGGCATTTATGAATTTATTGCCTATCCCGGGCTTAGACGGAGGCCACGTAGTGTTTTTATTGATCGAAATGGTACAACGTAAGCCGGTGAGCGAAAAAGTGCTTGAGCGTGCCCAGATTGTAGGTTTCGTAATTCTGATTTGTTTAATGGTATTTGCTTTTGGAAATGATATTTTAAAATCATTCGGTAAGTAAAACCACATTGATCATATAGCCACAGCTATGCAACTCTTTAAGAAAGCATACCTGTGGCTTTTTAATTAAATATCCGGCATGAGTACACAACAACAACCCGATTATTTTAAGTTTTACGGGCTTCCCATACAGTTTAATCCCAATCAGCAGGAAGTGAAAGCTAAGTTTTATGCTTTCAGCAAGCAATATCATCCCGATTTTTATGCCAACGAGAGCGAAGAAAAGCAGGAAGAAGTTTTAGCACTATCTACACTTAACAATAAAGCCTATCAAACTTTAAGCAATGCAAAAAAGCGTTTGAAATATGTTTTGGAGTTGAAAGGCATTGTAGAAACAGACGAAAGCTATCAGTTACCACAATCATTTTTAATGGAAATGATGGATATTAACGAGGCTTTGATGGACCTGCAGTTTGAACCCGATGCCGAAAAACTAGCTGAAGTAAGCAATAACATCAGTACAGTTGAAAAAGAACTTAAAGAAGAGCTACAAAGCCTGATGAATCAGTTTGATAGTAATCCAACGGCTGCATCGGAAGTTTTATTTGCTTCGATAAAGGATAATTTTTATCGTCAGAAATACATAGACCGGATAAGGGAAAAGCTAGCGTAACAAATATTTACGCGGGCTTACGCTTTAGTCTTTGTGCTTTAAGCTTTGGTCTTTAAAACACCCGATTGTAAAATCATTTCTTTGTTTTTGAAGGCTAAATACTTTGTTTTACTTTCGGAACAAACAATCAGATACATGAACAGTTCACTTTCTATTTTTCGTAAGGTAGCCGTTGCCGAAGGTATTTCTTACCTGCTTCTATTATTTGTAGCCATGCCTTTAAAGTATTTCGCAAATATGCCATTGTATGTAAAATATACAGGCTGGGCACATGGTTTGCTGTTTGTGCTATATGCAGCTACGTTGGTGATGGTCTGGCAAGAGCAAAAGTGGAAATTTGGTAAAACAGTACTTATTTTTGTAGCCTCATTACTGCCTTTTGCGCCTTTTATTGTAGATCGGAAGCTGAAAGACGAAAGGCCTGAAAACGCAAGCCGCATACTGTAAGCCAGTTGCAGGTTATTTTAAAATATTTTTTGCATTTTAAGTTACATTATCTACATTTGCAACCCCGTCCAATAAGAATGCCCAGCTGGCGGAATTGGTAGACGCGCTGGTCTCAAACACCTGTGGGAAACCGTGCCGGTTCGACTCCGGCGCTGGGTACTGAATAAGCCTTAACAATCTGATTGTTGAGGCTTTATTTTTTTATGTCATATGTGAATGGCGTTCCACTTATGTAATTAAAAATTTACAGCCAGTTGCAATGCTGTTTTGGCCAGATCGTTTCGCAGCAAAATATAATACCTTATGTTTGTGCTGCACATTAAAATCGGAATAAGCCTTCGGTTGAAAATCAGAAATAACAGGTAGATTTCAGGTAGTTTTACAAATTTACTGTTCTGTTTAACCTTCAATCCGGTTTGCTTATCCGTTCGAAATTTAAATGTGCTTTGACCCGTTTCCCGGTCAGTTTATAACTTTAGTAATTGAATCAAAAAAGATAGCCAAATGCACTTAAAACGAATTTTTTATATTAGCCTTCTTATCCTGGTGATTAGTGGTTGTGGAACCAACAAAAATGTTAGTCGCCAGCAAATCTCTTTTGATAAAGGAATTCAGCAGATTAACCATGTGGTGGTTATCTATATGGAAAACCATAGTTTTGATAACTTATATGGAGAGTTTAAAGGGGCAAATGGTATAGAAAATGCGAGAAAGGGAAATTATATTCAGGTAGATAAGGATGGGAATCCCTATAAATTCCTTCCCGAAATTCCAAGAAACAATTCTTTCCCAACCAATCTGCCCAATAATTTCTTTAACATAGATCAGTATGTGTCTGCAGATAAGGCCAGCCCTGATGCCACCCACCGTTTTTATCACAATCAAATGCAGATTAATGGAGGCAAGATGGATAAGTTTGCATTGTATAATGATTCCAAAGGCCTGGCAATGGGTTATTACAATACAGAAAAACTGCCTTTGTATCCTTTTGCAAAGCAGTACACTTTATGTGATAATTTTTTTCAAAGTGGTTTTGGTGGTTCCTATTTTAACCATGTTTATTTAATCTCGGCTGGCGTAGCGGTTTGGCCTGATGCACCAAAATCAATGGTTGCACAACTCGACGCATCGGGCAAACTGATTAAAGATGGTGCTGTTACCCCTGATGGTTATGCTATTAATACTGTGTTATCCAGAAACAAGCCTTATCCTGCAAAATCAGACACTACTCAGTTAATGCCTGCGCAAACCATACCAACTATTGGAGAGGGTATGACCGAAAAAGGTGTTTCATGGGCCTGGTACTCTGAAGGGTGGGATGATGCTGTTGCCGGTAGAAAAAATAACTTTGCTTATAACCACGAGCCTTTTCTGTATTTTGCTAAATATAAGGAAGGAACAGAAGGGCGGAAGCATTTAAAAGACCAGAATGATTTCCTTAAGGCTGCAAAAGAAGGAAACCTGCCGAACGTTTCCTTTGTAAAACCAGGTGGTGGTAATGATGAACACCCGGGTAGTTCAGCAGTATATTCTTCAGAACAATTAGCTGTAAAATTAATCAATGCTGTACTCGAAGGCCCTAATGCAAAAGATGCATTGGTTATTTTAACCTATGATGAGTTTGGTGGGTTCTATGATCACGTACTGCCGCCAAAAATTGATAGATGGGGACCGGGAAGCCGCATTCCGGCAATTGTTATCGGACCATTTGCTAAAAAAGGTGTAGTAGATCATACGCAATATGAAACTGTAAGTATCCTCTCTTTTATCGAGCACAGATGGGGCATTAAGCCTTTGGCTGAACGGGATAAAAATGCAAACCCGTTCCGGAATGCCCTTGTGTTCAAATAATCAGGGCCTGTTAATCCGGTGAAAGTGGTATGTTGAATAAGGTTGGAATTATAGCGTTACTGTTTATAGCAGTGTTTGCCACCAGTTTTAGCTCGGTCGATTCCGGCAATACTCCACAAAAACCGGCCAGCCAGCGTGAGCTAAAAGTTCAAAAACAGGTTTTAAGTGAGATGCTGTCCTTTCGCAACTATTTAAGGGATACCCTTTTTTTTGAAGTTAACAAAGCGCAGCCTGATGAGCAAAAGCTTAAGCAGGCCTTCCTGCAATCCAGGTTATTGTATAAAAGATTTGAGTGGGCGGCAGCATATTTTAGTGCCGACCTTAATAAAAGATTGAATGGTCCTCCTGTAAATGAGGTCGAAAATGCCGATTTATTAGATGCTTCCTTCATTCGTAGTGTGGATCCAATGGGACTGCAGGTGGTCGAAGGGTTTATCTATCCCGGTTACGATGTTGCCAGAAAAAATGAGCTGATTTGCGAAATAAAGCATTTAATAACCAATACAGAATATGTGATGTCTTATTTTTCTGCCGTTTCATTGGCAGATTGGCGAATTTTAGATGCCGCAAAATTAGAAGTATTCCGGATTATTACTTTAGGGATTACCGGCTATGATAATGCACTTTCGTTAAAAAGCATGGAAGAATCTTCCATGTCCTTAAAAAGCTTACGTCCTATACTCAGCCTTTACCTCAAAGACAAAAACAGCACTTTATTAACTGATCTCGACGGCTCGGTCGGCTATCTTGATGCCCATGCTGATTTTGATTCTTTTGACAGGGCTGTGTTCATTAAGCAATTTGGCAATAAGGTTAGTGCCGGAATTACAGAGTTGGAACAGGCGCTGCCAGGGCCTAAGATTAAATATAACCGGATGCTGAACCAGGAGGCCGCGACATTGTTTGATGTTGATGCTTTTAACGTAAATGCATTTGCTCCCGGTCCTGAATTTCAGGCTACACCGGCCAAAGTAGCATTGGGGGAGAAACTTTTTTACGATGTTTCGCTCTCCGGAACCCTGAAAAGAAGTTGTGCTTCTTGCCATCAGCCTGATCTGGCTTTTACAGATGGACTCACCAGAAATACAGATATTCATAATGCTTCGAAATTATTAAGCAGAAATGTACCAACCCTGCTCAATGCAGCCTTACAATCAAATTATTTTTACGACAACAGGTCTTTAACTTTGGAAGACCAGGCCCTCGAAGTAATTAAGAGTAAGCAGGAAATGGATGGCTCGATGGAAGCTATCCTGAAATATCTTTCAGCCAATAAATCATATCAGCTATTATTTTCAAAGGCGTTTTTTATAAAAGATAAACAAACAATTGATGCCGGGCAGGTAACAAATGCGCTTGCCAGTTATGTGCGTAGTCTGACTCAAATCAACAGCCGGTTTGATGATTATATGCGTGGCACAGAGAATGCACTATCTGCACAGGAGGTGAATGGTTTTAATTTGTTTATGGGGAAGGCCAAGTGTGCAACCTGTCATTTTATGCCTTTATTTAATGGGGTAACCCCGCCAAAATACGTGCAGAGCGAGGTAGAAGTGCTTGGTGTCCCAGTTTCGCTAACAGACTCCACTTTGGATGCTGATTTAGGTTATTACAATGTAGTTGGGGTGGATAGTTATAAAAACGGTTTTAAAATTCCCACGATAAGGAATATCAAAAAAACAGCACCCTACATGCATAACGGGATATACCAAACTTTAGATCAGGTTATGGATTTTTATGATAATGGCGGAGGTGCTGGTTTGGGGATGAAACTGCCTAACCAAACCCTTTCAGGCGAGCCCCTTCACCTTACAGTAAAAGAAAAAGCAGCTATCATCGCTTTTATGGAAAGTTTGGAAAGTAAGCCCATTACCCAAAGTAAGGGAGCAGCCTCCATTTTACCGGAAAGATAGCACTATTGATTTTAAGTCTTCCTTTGTTTTTACCGCAGTATACCGGTTATTGATCGTTTCGCTGAAAATCAAAAATTACACTTTGGTGTAACCGATATTTAAAATGAGATAATGAACTTTACAACTAGAAGTAAAATAAATTAACCGGTTAAATAAAGGTCATTATGGAAACGAAAAAAGCACTTAAATTTACCTTAGCAATTGTAGCCATCATTGTTGGCGTTACCTTGTTTAAGCAATTTGATTTTAAAAATTTGAAATTTGAGCAACCGGCATTGGCGGTGGTATATGCAATTACTTTTGTAGGGACTGTTTATTTTTTGTTTAAAGGCGAAAGGCGTAAGTAAAACACCTGAAAACAATATAATTGCTCAGGCGAGTAACTCATACTATAGATGTATTCAAATAGACGAAAAAAAGACCGATATTGGGCTTACTAAGTGCCAATGAGATTATGCTCCTGTGCTTGCTACTCAGTACTTAATACTTCAGTACCTACAAGCACTACTTTCAACTTACTACCCAATCACCTCTATAATCCCATCTCTTTCCCGTATCTTTGCGGCAATTCAATATTTTCATACTGTGATTAATGTAAATAACATTTCCGTTTCATTTGGCGGAACCACTTTGTTTAGCGATGTAACCTTTTCGATAAACGAAAACGATAAGATTGCCCTGATGGGTAAAAACGGTGCAGGTAAATCGACCATTTTAAAAATTATTGCCGATGTAGCCAAGCCTACCACTGGTAATGTAACTGGTCCGAAAGAGGCGGTAATTGCTTATTTGCCCCAGCATTTGCTTACCCAGGATCATGTTACCGTTTTTGAAGAAACGATGAAGGCTTTTGCAGAGGTTAACCAGATGCAAAAAGAGCTTGATGAGCTGAATGAGCAACTGACTATTCGTACCGATTACGAAAGTGATGATTACATGAAACTGATTGAGCGTGTATCTGAGCTGAGCGAGAAGTTTTACTCAATTGAAGAAACCAATTATGATGCAGAGGTAGAGAAGGTATTGAAAGGTTTGGGTTTTGAACGTAAGGATTTTACGCGTCAAACTTCCGAATTTTCGGGTGGATGGCGTATGCGTATTGAGCTCGCTAAAATCCTGTTAAAGAAACCTGATTTAATTTTGCTGGATGAGCCTACCAACCATATGGATATTGAAAGTATTCAGTGGCTGGAAGATTTTTTAATCAACTCGGCAAAAGCGGTGATGGTTATCTCGCACGACCGTGCCTTTGTTGATAACATTACCAACCGTACCATTGAAGTAACCATGGGCCGGATATACGATTATAAGGCTAAATACAGTCATTATCTGCAATTGCGTGCCGATCGTCGTGTACATCAGTTAAAAGCCTACGAAGAGCAACAACGTTTTATTGCCGATAACCAGGAATTTATTGACCGTTTCAGGGGAACTTATTCTAAAACCTTACAGGTACAATCGCGGGTAAAAATGCTCGAGAAGCTCGAAATTATCGAAATTGATGAGGTAGATACTTCTGCCTTACGCTTAAAATTCCCGCCATCGCCACGTTCAGGGCAATACCCGGTAATGGTTGAAGAGTTAACCAAAACTTATGGCGACCATGTGGTGTTTCAAAAAGCATCGATGGTGATTGAAAGGGGAGAAAAAATAGCTTTCGTGGGTAAAAACGGCGAAGGTAAATCGACCATGATTAAAGCCATCATGAACGAAATTGATTTTGAAGGCAGTTTAAAAGTAGGTCACAATGCCAAAATTGGTTATTTTGCCCAAAATCAAGCTGCCTTGTTAGATGAAAATTTAACCGTATTCGAAACCATCGATCAGATTCCGCTAACGGATGGAACCATCAAAATTAAAGACCTTTTAGGTGCATTTATGTTTAGTGGCGATGATACCACTAAAAAGGTTAAGGTACTATCGGGAGGTGAAAAAACCCGTTTAGCCATGATTAAGTTGTTGCTTGAACCCGTGAATGTGTTAATTCTGGATGAGCCGACCAACCACCTGGATATGAAAACCAAAGACATTATTAAAGATGCTCTGAAAGATTTCGACGGGACTTTAATTCTGGTTTCTCACGATCGTGATTTCTTAGATGGATTAGCAGAAAAAGTATTCGAATTTGGTAATAAACGCGTACGCGAGCACTTCTCAGATATTAAAGGCTTCCTGGCTTACAAGAAAATGGACAGCCTTAAAGAAATAGAACAAAATTAATCTAAAATTGCAGGCTGTAATGTGTGTACCTTACAGCCTGCATAACTTATACCTTTGCTAATTTAACACTGCTCTGGTACCTGCCTTGTAATATAATTCGGCCAGTGCTTTCTGGTAACCTGCCACCATACTTTCCTGCTTAATTTTCATCTCTATCAGTTTGGTTTCTCGACTGTTGATTAAGAAGAGTGTACTTTCTCCTAAATTAAATTTCTGGTTCTCGCCATTTACAAGCACCTGCTGGTTTTCGATACTTTTTAACTGTACCGCAAGCTGTGCAGCATAGGCCGACAGATCATTGTAAGAAGCCATTACCTGGTTTCTGATTTCCCTGCCCGATTGTTGAAGATCGTAATCCAGTTCCTGCTGTTTAATTTTTACCTCACGCAGCTTACCGCGTTCGGCCCTTAAAAAAAGCGGGAAAGCCAGTTCGACACCAACTTTGTAATTGCTCCAGTTAAAATCGTAATAGCCCGGCACATTGCTGTTAAAGCCGGTACGGCTGGAGATCAGGTTGCCAATAACATTCAGTTTAGGCTTCAGCATTTCCTGACGGTAACTTTTTTCAACGGCCAGTTGCTCACCCTTACTGCGTAATTTTAAAATTTCAGGATGCTGATTGGCGGCCTGGCCCAATAAGCTATCCAGTAACTGTGAGTTTGGGCGAGCTGCTTTGTTAACCATACTTTGGGGCAGTGCATCTGCAGGCAGTTCCAGTGGGTTGCCCGCTTCGTTCCACAAATGGTTGGAAAGTATCAGTCTGGCATTTTGCAGTTCGATAGCTGTTTTTTCCTTCTGGATAATCCGCTCCTGTACCGTAATATAAGCCTCAACTGAGTCAATCCCCGGTTTATCGCCTATTAGTGTTTGCGCACTCAGGGCTTTAAACCGGCGTTGCGCCAAATCCAACCCTTCGTTAACCAGTTCAAACTGTTTGTGGGTATAGTACCAGTTCCAGTAATCTTTAACAATACTGTACCAGGCGCTGTTAATCTGTTTCAGCTGGTCGGCCTCTGCATATTGCACCATGATTTTCGATTGGCGCAGCGTGCTTCTCCGCGCATCAATAATTAAACCTTGCCCCAAAGGTATGCTCAGACCAATGGCCGATAAACCTTCTCCGTTTGTACGGCTTTCGGGATTAACATAAGTGCCCACATTGCGCTCGTAACCCACTTTTAAATCGGCACCGGCAAGCCAGAGCGGTATCTTTAATTCATTGTTCCAGCGGTTGTAATACTCGGTGTTGCCAAATAATTTACGGCTAAACCCGGCTTTTAATTCAGGATCGAAGTAGCCGAGCGATTGCAGCACCTTTGCCCGGGCCGATTCGCTGAGCAATGCCGCCTGCTTAATAATGGGATGGTACCTGAAAACCATCAGCTGCAGATCATCAAGAGCAAAAACTTTGGTGCTATCTATGTGCTTAGTTACAGGAAGCATGTCTGTTTTTTGCGCAAAAGTAAATTTAGCCGAAAGCAAGACGAAGAGGAGTACGCCAGATATTTTTTTCAAAAGAATATTCATAATCTTCCTCCCAATCTATTTCTTATCCTTAGCAAGGCCTGCAGGCTCTTTCTCCAAACTAGGCGGAAAACCATTCAGCTGACGCCATATCTCATACCAAAGTGGAACAGAACGCAAAATGATGCGGCCGTAAACCCCCGAACCTTGTCTCAACTGAGCTGGCCATGGCTCGTCTTTTGATGGAACCGGATTGGTTTGACTCACCAATAAACGGTATTTTCCGCCTGTGCTGCTCATGCGGTCGATAGAAAAAACCTTGCCTGCAAAGGTGCCCACCGCTACCGATGGCCAGCCAGAGAACTGTACCGATGGCCAGCCTTCAAACTGCAGGCGCACATCGCTGGTATCCAATATTAGCGGCACATCCATGGCACTTACATACAATTCTGCAGCTACCATGGGCGATTTTGGCTGCAAAGTAGCTACCGATTCACCTTCTTTAATATTTTCGCCTATACCGGCTTTTAAAGTTTTAACAATAAATCCGCTTTGAGGCGCACGCACTACATAAAGCCCGCGCCTGATACTTACATTCGAAATATCGTTACGCAATTTGGCGATATCGCCTTGCGCACTGGCTTTACTCGATATGGCCGAACTCATATCTGATTGTGCTTTCGACATCGATTCCTGGTACTTTGCCCTAATGTTATCGAGCTCAATCGAAGCGTTTAATAAGTTCTGTGCCGAGTTGTTTAGCTTATTGCGCTGGCTAATTACCTTGGCATTATCTTCCTGCAGCTTAAGCCGGCGTGTTTCAATATCTGTTAACGAGAATAGACCATTTTTATAGCCGGTTTCGTATCGTTCTAAACGCACCCTGGTGGTTTCGTAAAACTTTTGAACGGCAAGCAGCTCAGCACTATCAATGCTTACATAGTTTTTGGCTTGTAGTACCTTATTTTCGGCAGCTTTCATCTGAAAGCGTAAACCATCACTCAAAGCCTTCATCTGGGCTTTGGTGGCATCAATCTTTTGTACTGCAGCAGTTTCGCTACCTCGCTTGGCATCCAACTGTTCGTTTAGTCTTGTGGGTAATTCAGGGTCGAAATAAGATTGACTGGTTTCTGAAATCACCAGAATAGTATCGCCCTTTTTTACTTCCTGCCCTTCGCGTACGGCCCAATGCTCTATACGGCCCCCAATCTGGTTCTGAACGGTTTGTGGCCGGTCTTCAGGTCGAAGTGCGGTAACTGTACCACGCCCCGGAATAGTTTGGCGGTAGGGGAGAAAAAGTAACAGTACAAAAAAAGCCATAATAAACAGGAGGATTCTACCCAATCGCTTGGTTCCCCGTGCATCGATAATTTTGCTGTTGGCATGTACTGAAAGTGTTTCCCAGTTTTGTATTTCAGCCAGGTTATTATTTAGCTTACCCATGGTTAAACTCTCCTTCCTCCAACTCCAGGTCGGTTACTACCGCAAGTTTCTCGCTACCGGTTATCATATCGAATACCGTGTTTAAATTGGTCATCAGTTTTTCGATGGCATAACTAATCTGAACAATAATTACCTCGGCAGCTACAAACTGGCCAAAAGTCATTTGTCGTTCTACAACGAAATAAGAGCCTAAAAGTAGCAGGGCACCCATCAGCATGGTACGCATGGCCACTGCACTAATAAAGAACTTTTTAAGTATACCGAAATGATCATTACGGGCCTGGATATAGTTGGCCGTAATTTTATCCGTACGCTCGATAATTTCTTTGCGCTTTGCAGAACTGTTTCTATAGGTATCCAGATCAGAGGCAATATCTTCCAGATAGCCGACTACTTCGTATTTATAACCCGATTCTTCAATGCTGGTTCGTACAGCCTGACGATAATACAATACCAGGATTAAGGCGATTACAATCAGCACAAAAGTACCAAAGGCCATAAAAACCGGGTGATAAAATGAAAGCAGAATTACACTGAAGAAGATCAGTACAGCTGCGGCAATAATATCAACCAAAAGTTTGGTCAGGCCTTTCTGAATGGTCAGGATATCGAAGAAGCGGTTGACAAGCTCAGTAGGGTTTTCGCCTTCGAGTGCTTTCTTTTTAATTCTGGGCAGGCGAAAAGCAAATTCCAGCGCTGCTTTGGTAAAAATCTTTTGCTCCAGAAACTCAACCAGGGTGAGTTGACCAATAAGCAACAGGCCACCTACAACAATACCCACTAAAATTACGGCGATAAGAATGTAGGTTGAGCTGTACATTGCCCCGTTGGATAACAGGTTGAAAACGGCACTGGTACCCAGGGGCAGAGAAAGGCCGATTAAGCCAATGAGTATGGCATAAATGTAAATGTAATTGATGGTTTTACGCTCTAAATGGAGCATACGTACCAATCTTTGCCAGGGCGAAGGTGCACCGGCAACATGATGATTTTTCATTTTTTTATTTTAAAATCAGGCACAAAACAGGTTGCAGGGCAACATTATGGGCCTGGGGTAAATTTGAATGTGATTTTTAAAGACAATAACTAATCTTAAGGCAGGCTTAAAGACATTAGTGTATTGGAATTGGAGCTTATCTAAAATTAAGCAGCCAAATCCGGAGGCGGCGTGGGTACATTTTTGGCCGGCGAATTGCATGGACGCAAGCCATAAAGGTATTGGTTAAGGTTCTGGCAGTTGGTTGGAATTGGGTTTAAACAAGCCGGAGCAGAGGATTCGTAAAGCATGAGTTTCTTCTTTAACTTTTCGAAAGATTCTTCTTCCTTGGCCTTATTTTCTTCGCTGCTTTTTTCGATGGCATAAACGCAACCCGGAGACAACAAGATGGTTATTGCACTGGTAAAAAATTTAGTGGCAAACAGGACCAATACCAGCATGCCAAAAATCTTTTTCAATAAGTTTTTTCTTAATAACCTCATCATCTGGATACAAATATAGGGTCAGAAAAACCTTCATGAGGCATCTGGAAGCTAAAATCAGGTGCTTTTTTAAAAGCCTGACACAAATGTTATACTAGTATTAGAACGGCATTAGAAAATGCTGAAAAACAGATTTTTTGGTAATATTGATGGTGCTTAATGTGGTTTAATAAAGAAAGCGTTTGATAGCATTCAGCAATAAATGAGCTGCATGCCAACAAACGCTAACAGAGGACGTTAATTGGTGTAAGTTTAATTTGGAATAATATCCAGTATCTGCATCAAATGATCGATTACTGCATTTGGTTTGGCATTTTGCAATTGCTCGCGGGTGTGTGCACCTGTGGTGATACCAATGCTCAGGCTGCAACCGGCATTTTGGCCTTCTTCAATGTCGATGCTCGAATCGCCAACTTTCATCACTGCGCTGCCATCGGCAATTTCGTATTGTTTCATGGCAAGCAAAATCATATCGGGTTCAGGCCTGTTCTGGCTCACTTCCGAGGCGGTAATCAAGGCGTCAAAATCTTTACCGGGTATCCATCCAAGCCTGTTTAGTATGGCTTCGGCAGTAGGACGGTCGTAACCCGTATTCAATACCGTGCGGATGTTTTTTGCTTTAAGTTTTTCGAAAAGATCGGTAGCGCCTGGTTGTGGCAAAATGGGTTCAACCTCATAAGCCAGTTTTAACTGTTTTATAAATTTTTCGTAAATATTGTCTACCAGTGTTTCGTTAAAGTCTGCTCCGTATGTTTTAAGTACCGATCTGATGGCCGCTTTCTTTTCTTTTCCGGCAGCTACCGCTAAAACCTGATCAAGATTGTAAGCAAAACCAGCTGCATTAATGGCATTCATCAGGGTTTTATAAACCAGGTTATCTTCATTTACTGTGGTGCCGGCCATATCAAACACGACCATTTTAATTTCAGGGTGCATCGCTATTGTTAAATAGAGTTAATTAAATAAGATTGTAAATTCAACTTGCTGTAAGTATTTCGGCAGCAAATATAATCATGTTAGTAATGCTAAACAAATGTTTAGTAAAAGTTAACATTTAAATTAACATTTGTTTACCTTTGTTAAACATTAGATGTTCACTTTTGTGGCGTTGGCCTTAAAAAGGCGGGGTAGTGCTAAATTAGTGTAAATAAAATAGCGCTAAGAATAAATTGTTTATGGATAAAGCAACACTTGTTGTCTTCAATGGAGCTGGTAAAGCCCTCGAAGAAATAAAAACTGATATCCCTGATTTAAATCCGGGAGAAATACTTGTTAAAAACCTGTATACCACCATTTGCGGGAGCGATTTGCATACCTATTGCGGCTTAAGGCAGGAGACTGTGCCAACTGTTTTAGGACACGAAATTGTTGGCGAGATTGCAGGTTTTCATCCCGGTCACACCAGGAAAGATTATGCAGGTACAGTACTTGAAATTGGCGACAGGGTTACCTGGAGTATTTTTGCATCTGATGCAGATTCGGTAAAAGCAAAAGCAGGAATGCCGCAGAAAGCTGAAGGCCTTTTTAAATATGGCCATGCGCAGGTTACGGCTACTGATGCCTTGCATGGAGGACTTTCTACCCATTGTGTGTTAAAACCGGGCACAACTGTTTTAAAGCTCAGTAAAGAAATTCCGCTCAAGGTTGCTGCTACTATTAATTGCGCTGTGGCTACTGTTGCAGGTGCTGTGCGCCTGTCCGGAAGTTTACAGGGTAAAAAGGTTTTAATTTCTGGCGTGGGCTTACTGGGGCTGGTGTGTGCCGCAATGTGCAGTGCAGATGGGGCAACCGAAATTCATGTAGCCGATTTAAACAGCGACCGGCTAAAACTGGCGGAATCATTTGGTGCCAATGTACAGCATTTGCTGAATCAAAATCCTGTTTTGCCGACTAATATTGATGTAGCTTTTGATATGAGTGGCTCGCCTGATGCGATGGAGATGGGACTGGAGGCATTAACTGTTGGAGGTATAGCTGTTTGGATAGGTGCAGTATTTAAAACCCGTAGTGTGGCTGTTAATGCCGAACAGGTGGTAAGGAAACTGAATACCATTAAGGGGCTTCACAATTATAATTACGATGATTTTGTGCAGGCTGTAAAATTTATAGAAAACAATTATTCGAAGTTTCCTTTCGAAGAACTGGTTTCGGCTGAGTTTGCATTGGCAGATGCCGAAAGTGCCTTTAATTTTGCGGTAGCTGATAAGCCGGTGCGTGTTGGTGTTAATATAGCTCACAATCTGTAATGAACAACGAAAAGGCGATAAGCCAGAAGTGGAAGATGTTGCTGGTAACTATGCTGTGTTACCTCTTCTTTTACACCGGCAGGCACAATTTTGGCTGGGCCGTAAAGGGAATGGTGGCTTCGCTAAACATTCCTTACAGCACCATTGGCTGGATTAGTTTTTGTATGCTTATCGGCTATGCAATCGGGCAGTTCATTAATGGTAATCTGGCCGATAGGTTAAGCCCAAAACTCATGGTGGTATCTGGTGCCTATCTTTCTATACTAACTAATATTGCCATTAGTTTTTCGAACAGTGCAGTGGTAATTATGATATTATGGGGGCTTAACGGCTTTTTTCAATCGATGGCCTGGGCTCCCGGCGCAAAACTGATTAATAACTGGTGGGATGAGCATGAACGCGGTAAGGCTTTTGGTTTTTATACCATGGCCGCAGGACTTTCGTCAGCAGTGACCTATTTAATCTCAATCATTCTATTACAGCAGGGAATTGAATGGCGTATGCTTTTCAGGTTACCTGTACTTTTATTGCTGGTATCGGCGACTATTTTCCTCATTATTGCTAAAGATCAGCCGGAAGAAGCGGTTGATGAAAACAAGCAGGTAACAGATACCCCGCAAGCTGATTGGCTCGACCGCTACATAGAAGCATTTAAAAACAGAAAATTTCTTTTTACCTCACTGGCCTTTGGTTTTGAGAGCATGGCCCGTTATGGATTAATTTTCTGGGTGCCCGTACATTTTCTTGGTAAAAACTGGAAAGATAATCCCGGAAACATTTGGGTAACTTTTCTGCTTCCCATTGGTATGGGGATTGGCGCGCTTTGTTTCGGGATTCTTTCTGATACTCTTTTTAAAGGGAACCGTTTAAAAGCCATTGTAGTGGGCATGTCGGCCAGTGCCGTGCTATCGTTGCTTATTTTCTTTGTCCCTTCACATCAACTTGTACTCAGTGGTATACTGATGTTGTTAACCGGTTTCTTTGTTTACGGCCCTCAGGCTTGTTTCTGGCCCTTAAGCCCTGATATGTTGGGCAGCAGGTTAACTGGTACCGGCGTTGGGATTATGAATATGTGTGGTTACCTTTTTGCTGCAGTAGGCGAACCTTTTTTGGGATACGTGATAGATATTACCGGTGATAGCAATAATATTTTTATCGTAACAGCATTGGCTTGTCTGCTTTCGGCTACCATTACGTTTTTTGTTTCGCGAATGGGTAAATCCATAGTTAGTAAGCAGCCGAAAATAATGGAGACCGCGTAATTTTTAAGATAATTATGAGCCTAAAAGGGATAAATAAACGAACAGTTGCCAATTTACTGGGCTTGCTCGATCAGCTGGAAGAGCTCGACCGCGCATTGGGCACCAGCGAAGAAGAGTGCAATCAGGTTAGGGCATTTAAACAAGATCTGAACGAAGCCTACCGTCAGTACGAACGCATGCTTTGCGAAATAGCGGTGCATGTTGGCATTTGTCAGGATATTTACAATAAAATCAGGTTAAGGTTTGTACCCGAAAAACTAAAAAGATTGCGGCGCGAAGTTCCCGAAGATAGTTTTGAGTTTATTCTGCTCAGAGAGAGTATCAGGAAAAGCCATTTGTAGGCATGTGCGCATTTTCAATATGAATATTAGAGTCTGAAATTTATTTTTCAGACTCTTTTTTATTTAATTTAAATTGCCTAGCTTCATATCAGCCACAAAAAAAAACGTATTTGAGTGAAAGTGCATTGTTGCTCATAACCAGTAAATTAATTTAAAACCAAACTGCTTAAAACTGGTTGAGTAGAAATGCGTAGGTGCTAATTTTTAGAAAAATGCTCTCTTTGTGGTTCGCATCTGCGATACAAAACGTTTATCCCGAATTAACTATCTTTTCCCTCCATGAACTTTACGTATACCTGGACCATCTCAAAGAAAATATTATTCATATTTTTAATCCTCACCATTATTTCTGCCGGGGCTGCTTTTTTTGTGCTTAATACCATAACCGGTAAACTGGGCAGTGTTTCTAAGCTGGCTACCAATATCGAGCATGGCCAATCAGAACCTGAGCAGATTTTGTTACTCATTCACCATGCAGAAGGCGATTTCCAGGAATCGATGCTCAATGCGGGCAGTAAAAAGTATACCGCTTACAATACCAAAATATCGAAAGTATTTCTGATGATCGATACTTTGCTGAAGGCGCAGGCTGATACCTCGCAGCTTACCGCTTTGCAAATCAAAAAGGTTAAATTCTGGTATAACAAGAAGTCGGCTTTGTCCGATCAGCTTTATTCGCTTAAACACAGTTTCGATTCGCTCTTAACCATTTATGCCGATTATAACAGGGCAGCTACGCAAGGGGTGCAGGGTACAACCGTAACAGAGCATAAGTTTGACCGGAATGTAAAGGTAAAAGTAGATACGGTGCTCAAAGCCAAACCTGTAGCCAAAAAAGGGTTTTTTAAACGGTTAAAAGATGCCATAAACAATAAAAGTGAGGTGGCTACGGTCGAAATTACCAAAAAAGAAAGTACGCAGACTGCTACTGTAAGCAAGGAAAAAGAAACTGCCAATAACGACCGTAAAGCCTATTTAAATAAGCTAAAGCTCCTGCAACGCGAAAATGAAAAACTGTTGGGCATGCAGAATGAGCTGATTGTACTGAATAGTCATATCAGCAATGAGCTGGAGAATATTATAAACAACGTGAAAGACATCAATTACCAGATGATTGATGAATTTAAGGTGCTTGCCCTTAAGAATTACCAGGAAACAACAGCGCTGTTAAACAAATTTTATCTGGCAGCACTTGTCATTATTGTGGCATTTGCCATCCTGCTGATTGTTTTTATCATCAGGTTAAATAAGGCAGAGCTGTTGTTGCGTGCAGAAAATGAAGAAGAGGTGAGTAAGGCGCAGCAAAAAATTGATGAACTGGTTAGAAAGATCGAATTGAATGAGCAAGACCGTTCGCCGGTAAAAATGGAGGAGTTAAAAGAAATTGTACAGCTTGCAGTAGAAAACAATCCTGCTTTTTTGGTTAAATTTAATGAGTTTGACACCGATTTTAGCAAGAAATTGCTCGAAAAAGCGCCTACTATGGTTGCTGCCGAAATAGAATTTTGTGTGTTGCTCAGGCTGAATTTCGAAACCAAAGAAATTGCCCGTTATACCAAAACTTCAGTACGATCGGTGGAAAGCCGTAAATACAGAATCAGGAAAAAACTGGATATTCCATCAACAGCCGATATCAATGTCTGGATGAGCCAGATTTAGGTTTTGTTTGAATGTAGTTTAACAAGGCAACCTCTAATATAGCTTGTCATCCTGAGCCTGTCGAAGGAGCTTTCTAAAGCGTTTCGACAGGCTCAACGTGACAACCTCGTTAATACTTATTTAACCAACTCAATGGCTTATAGTTGTTAATTGCCTGCTTTTGAGCTTATACCAAACCCTGCACATTTGCAGGCCGAGCGAGGTAAGGATTAAAAACAAACCGATGTAAAAACTGGTTGAGAGTACCTTGTTTTCTTTATAAATAACAATAGCCAATAAGATAGTGTAAAGTGGCTCAAGGTTAAAGGTTAAGCTTACCGTAAATGATGAAATGTGCTTTAAAGCATTGATGATGAGTAGATACATCACTACTGTACACAGGATTGCCAAAACCAAAAGCCAGCCAAAATCGTGTAGCGAAGGTAGTAGCGATGTGGTAGGAGTAAAATACAGGAATGCCGGCATAATTAGCGTTAGGGCAATAACGCCCCCTATCAGTTGGTAAAGAATAATGGTTTCGCCGCGATAATTGCCGGCTAATCGCTCGTTGTAAACGGTATACAGTGCTGAGAATATCGAAGATATAATGCCCAGTATAATACCTGTTCTAAAGCTGATATCCATCCCAAATATTAAGGCAATGCCACAAAGGGTAAGACCGCTTAACAACAGTTCTTGTATGGATAGTTTCTTTTTGTTAATGGCAGGTTCGAACAAGGCGTTGAAAAAACTGGTGAGTGCAAAACACACCACGCCAACTGATATGTTTGAGTATTTGATACTACCGTAAAAGAACAACCAGTGAAAACCCAGGATCGCTCCGGCGGCTCCCATCTTAATTTTTTCGGATAAAGTTATTTTTTGGAACTTGCCGGTTAATGTTAAAACAATCAGGATAAATACTGCTGAAATAAATGTTCGGTACCAGCTGATTAAACCTTCATTTAAAGTAATTAAGCGGCCAAATATGCCTGTAAAACCCGCAAGTACCAATGCCAGGTGAAGTTGTATATATGCTTTTTTCATTTTGTTAAGAAAGTAATCTACCCAGCGCAGGTAGTAATTGATAATGTGTTAAAGCTCCTTTAAGGACTTTTTTAAGGTGGATTTAACCGTAGCTGATTCAGCCCGATAGTATTCCGTATCCGGTAAATAAATTGAAAATAGATTATTGCAGGGAATGATGCGTATGCTTAGGCAAACACATGTGGCAATAAATTTTTACTAAGGCGCTGGAGGCGAAATTACGTTTCTATTCATCTTGTTTAGCATTGTTTGCCGGTTTAATGGCTTGCTATAAGCGAAAGTAAGCAATTCAGGTTTGGTATCAAAATTAAAATGCGAAAAGGGGAATGAAGCGGAAATGGCAGATGGTGTTAACAATAGAGGCAATTTGAAAAAAGTAGCCTGTCGATAACGCTTTAAAATGGTTAGCTAGCGTCCTTCGACAGGCCCAGTATTGACAATTGTAGGGGATATGTAGTCTTTATTTTAAACCCTTAACGAACCACGGAAACCACGGGCGGCATAATAAGATTCAGCACCATTGTGGTATACAAAAACGGTATTGTATCGGCAATCGCAGAAAAGCGCACCACCTAGTTTTCTGATCTCGGCAGGAGTTTGCACCCAGCTCGAGGTTTTAGTGTCAAATTTTCCCAGTTGCTGCAAAGCCCGGTATTCGGTTTCGGTTAAAAGTGTAATCCCCATGGCTGTGGCCATATTTAACGCGCTATCAGCTGGCTTATGCTCCTTTCTGGATTCCAGCGCTTCGCGATCGTAACAAATGCTCCGGCGGCCTTTCGGACTTTCGGCTGCACAATCGTAAAAAATGTATTCACCTGTTTTTTCATCGTAGCCAACCACATCGGGTTCGCCACCGGTTTGCTCCATATCATCCAATATCCATAATTTGGCTTCGCTGGTTTCGAGTTTTGTTTTTACTTCTTCCCATTTAATGGATTTATGACGGTTCGTGTTCTTTTCAAAACGGGTTTGTAAAATGCTTAGTAATGTTTCGCGTTGTTCGGGTAAGAGTGTTTTGGTTTTCATATTGACAGATAATTGGTAAATGTTTAGTCGTCTAGTCCTTTTCCATTCATAATTTGAGGCATGTATTTTTCTACCCTGGCTTCGCGGGTTTTGGCCTGCTTTGCTTGCGAAAAGTAGAAAAGATAACCCCGTTGCCGGCCTGGCGTTAAGGCTTCGAAAGCGGCTTTTAAGTCTGGAATGCTATCTAATTTATGCTGAAACTCTGCAGGAACTGTAAAATCTTCGGTCTTTTTAAGCGCTACTTTCAGACCAGCCTTTTCAACTTCAATGGCCTGGTAAATGTAGCTTTTTAGGGTAGCCGTCATTTCTACAATATCAAGTGCATTGGTAAAGCGGATTTGTCTTGCCGATTGCACATGTTCGGTTTGCTGAATCAAAATGCCTTCCGGATCGCTCAATAAAGCTCCTTTAAAAAACAAAAAAGCGCAATATTCTTTAAATACATGGGTTAAAACAACGTTGCCTTGCTTGTAGCTATAGCATGGACAGCCCCATTTTAATTCTTCGGTAAGACCACAGTCCAGCGCAATTGTTCTCAGTTGTTCTGTTGCTGTTTGCCAGTTTCCGGCTTTGTTAAAGTAAAAATCAACTTTAGGGTTCATGCTGTACAATTTTAAGTTCAGTTAAAGAATTAGACTTTTGGATTAAATGGCCTACTTATGGATTAAAATTAGCAAAAATAATTTTTCTGCCAGCAGGTCTGAAATACCACGATACCGCCGTAAGTACAATGAGTAATACCGGGCCAAAAAGATCTTTAGCAGCATCGCCCGTGGCCAGGTGAGAGAAAACAGCGCCCGACATGGCAAAGAAAAAACCTGCATAAGCCCATTCCTTTAACAAAGGGAGTTTGGGGATCAGGATAGCAATTACACCTAAAATTTTCCAGATACCCAGTAAGGTTAGAAAATAAAGCGGATAGCCCAAATGTGCCATCATAACGGTTTCTTCTTTCATTTTCATCAATTGCACTATTCCGGTCGAAGTCATGCCCAATGCCAGCCAAACCGTGGCAATCCAATAAATAATTTTGTTTCTCTTTGTCATGGTTGGTTATTTTAATTGATTAACGATTTGTTGTAATCTGTTATGTGCCATGTTAATGCCCTGAGCAAAAGGCATGGCCAGGATCTGATCGCGCACCTCAACCGAAGGGTAGATCACGTGCATGGTGAGTTTGCTGGTATCATCGCTAAGTTTTTCAAATTGCAGATACTCCAGCTGTACGCCAAACGGTGTGTTTTCCATTTCGAACGTGCGGGTAATGCGTTGGTCGGGTGTAAATTCGTGAATTACCCCGTTAAAGCCATGTTTGTTACCACGGGGATCTGTAGTTTCGAACTGATAGCCGCCGTGCTTCCTGCATTCGAGTTTTAGCACTTTGGTACCCATCCATTGTTCAACAATTTCGGGCTCTACATAGGCTTTAAAAAGGAGTTCAACAGGGAGGTCAAATGTTCTGGTAATGTGTATTTCCTGTTTGCCGTTTTGGGCATCAATCTTTGTTTTTTGTTCCATGTTAGTCTTTCTTTTTGGCTTGATAAGCTTTCATTACTGATTCGAGTTTGTTAAAGCGTTCGTCCCACATCTGGCGGAAAGGCTCAATAAAATCGGCTACTTCTTTCATTTTTTTTGCATTAATGTAATAGAAAATTTCCCTGCCGTTTTGCTTTTGCTCCAGCAGTTCGCATTCGGTAAGGATTTGCAGGTGTTTAGAAACCGTTGGGCGTGCGGTATCGAAATTTGCTGCAATGGCGCCGGCTGTCATAGCCTGTGAAGCCACCAGCAAGAGGATTGCTCTTCGGGTTGGTTCTGCTATGGCCTGGAAAACATCTCTTCGTAAATTCATTATGTAGTTATTTGACTACAAATGTATATGTAGTTATTTAACTACGCAAATTTTTGTTCATTTATTTTTGATAATGTGCGTTTGCTGTCGTTAAAGCAGGTATTTATAGGGTGTAATAAAAGAAAAAGCCCAATAACCATATGGCTATTGAGCTTCTAACTGGATTTTAAACAATACCTAAAGTTGCTTTTCTAAAAGCTGTTTAATCTCTTTATTGTCTAAAAAGCCTAAATGCGGGTTTACTACCTTACCTTCTTTGCTTACCAATACCTGATGCGGAATGCCGGTAATTTTAAATTTATCGGCCAGGTATCTCCAGGCGTCGTTGTCGAGTCTGTAATGCTGACCTTTAATACCGGGAGTCATATTCTGATAAGTAGCCAGTGGTGAGGTTTCGTTGGTGATGTAAACAAAGGCCACGTTGCTATCTTTCATCTCTTCTTTTAAAGGCTTTATTTCCTTGATTCCATTTAAACAAGGACCGCACCAGGTTGCCCAAAAATCAACGAGGATAACTTTGCCGACATATTTGGCCATAATGTTATCAAATATTTTATCGGCTTCAACCTTTGGAGTTTCGTTTACAAAGTACCCGCCTGCAGTTTTGTTGATTTCAATCTGCTTTAAGGTTTCATTATTTTTTAGTTCGATGTATTGCTTTAAAAATGGATTGCTAACGTTTTGTTTGGCTAAGGTAAGGTGTTTTTCATCGAGCGGAGTTAGCTGCGATACAACGGGTTTCGCAAAATCCTGCGCCCGCATTAAATCGATCAAAATGCCCTGCTTAATGCCTGTTGCCGAATCTAAAGTTGTATAGTAACGGTTCTTAAAAATATTGTTTACAAACTCATTTATAAATGCATTATGATCTGCAGCCCATTTTTTAGCTATTGGTTCGCTTACACTATCAGTTACGAGGCTTAAACCATTTTCATTGATTAATTTTTCGAAAGCAATATCATTTTCGCTGAGTGGTTCACCACTGGATTTGAGGGCGGTTACAATGTCTTTATAATTGTGTGTATATCTGCTCATTCTGAAGACAGGTATAAATTTAATCCGGTTAATAAATGTGCTATAGCTGTTGGAAATTACATTCAACTCATTGTTAAAATCATGATTGTTAATAAAATTGTAGTAACCGGCTGGATAAGCTTCTACGTTAACTTTTGCTGTGTCTGATAGTTTAAAAGCACTTTTGTAAGCATATTCATAATTCCAGTGATATTCCATCATGTGGTTTGCGTATTCTAAAAGAATATCTTTTTTCTTTACCTGATAAGCTTTGGCCGAAACTTTGCCCAGTTGATTAAGTGAATCTAATTTAGTCTGTTCAATGGCTTGCAGACCAAGCAGGTAGGCTTTATAATCATTGGGTTTCATATTGACCAGCTTTTCTTGTGTACGCTGGTAGTCATACTGGTCGATACTATTTAATTGCCTTAGGTTTTCGTTCAGTTCTGCGGCACTGCCGGCATATTTAATGGGGCCATTCCCCAATACCACAAAAAGTGTTTTGCCAGGCTCCAGATAGATGTCATTTTCATCGGCTACATCCGAACGCAAAAATACTCTTTGCAAGTGGTATACTGGTATTTTGCGATAGAAGTATCCATTGGGTTCAATATTAAGCAGTGCGTTTTCCTGCTCGCCGGTAATGATGTTATCAATGGCCAGCATCAGGGTTTTGGTATTCAGCTTAGGTGAATAGTTTTTAATGTATCCGCTAAAAACAGCGCTGTCGTTTTTTAGCAGCGGGAGCTGATAAACTTCCTTACTTAAAACCTGTGTACAATTTTCTTTATTGCTGCTTAACCGGGTTGAAAGTTTGCCTATGGTTAGGTTAAGCTCATTGTTGGCCAGTTTTTCTATGATAATTTGTTTGGTAGTCTTGTTGTTGCTTAAGGTAAGGTTATAGTGGTTGCCCTTTTGTGTAATGGCCTTATAAGCCCAAACCTGCTGATCGAGTACCACTGCCTTATTGTAAAAGGCAATAGCTAAATCGCTGTTTTTTTTATTGTACCATTCGGTGTATAAAAAAGCGGGTAGGGGTGTTTGCTTTTTGATCAGCTCAATGTCGTAAATTTTCCAGCCGTCACTACTGTCTTCGCCGTAATCAATCATGCCGGTTGTGGCGGCTATTTTTGGGAAAACAAGTTCATAGCTTGTCTTTCCGCTTGCGGGCATGGTATATTTTTCATTAAAGGGGATGCCTTTTGTGGTTTTGATAAACAATTTTTCTTTTGCACCATTTACCTGTATGTAGGTGTTTTTAGGGATGCGGATCCAATTTCCGGCGGGAGCAGTGGTTTCGAAATTTAAAACTGTCGCTGTATCACTTAAGCTGATTTTAACAATTTTTAAATTCGGGTTTTTGCCATCAAAGCCAACCAGTGGATTGGTGATGATTTTTTGGGCCATGCTGGTTAAGCTAATTGGTGTCAACAGGCAAGTTAAGGCCAGGCCTTTAAGCAGGTTGTTTAAGCGAGTGGGTGAGGAGTTCATGGGTTGTTAATTTGATTAGGACACTAAATTATGTAATTAATGCGGGCTTAAGCCTTAAAAAATGTTAATTTTTTACAGGTTATGGAGGTGTAGTCGAAGCATCATAGGAATGCCTCGCGCCGAATAATTGTTTGAATTTTATAATCAATTATTTGAATTGCGTAATTTTAAGAAACAAGTCTGCCTTAAATTTGTAGAAGGATAATACTTTAAAATTTAAACTTATGATAGCAACAAAAGGATATGCGGCGCAAAGCCCAACAACAGATCTTGCACCATGGAACTTCGAACGCAGGGAAGTTGGGCCACATGATGTGCAGTTCGAGATACTTTTTTGTGGTGTTTGCCACTCCGATTTGCACCAGATTAAAAACGACTGGTTTCCGGGTATCTTTCCAATGGTTCCGGGACACGAAATTGTAGGTCGCGTGGTTAAAGTTGGCGATCATGTTAAAAACTTCAAGGTTGGCGATTTAGCCGGAACCGGATGTATGGTAGATGCTTGCATGGTTTGCGAAAACTGTAAACAGGATTTGGAACAATATTGTCTTGAAGGGAATACGCAAACTTATAACGGTTTGGAGCGCGATGGCAAAACACCTACTTATGGTGGTTACTCAGATAGTATAGTGGTTAGAGAGGAGTTTGTGCTTAAAATTGCCGATAACTTAAACCTGGCTGCAGTTGCACCTTTGCTGTGCGCCGGTATTACCACTTATTCGCCATTACGCCATTGGAAAGTGGGTAAAGGACATAAACTGGCGGTTTTAGGCTTAGGCGGATTGGGCCACATGGCTGTTAAATTTGGTGTAGCCTTTGGTGCTGAAGTAACGGTATTGAGTACTTCGCCTAAAAAAGAAGCAGATGCCAAAAAATTAGGTGCACATCATTTTGTGGTAACTACCGATCCGGAGCAGATTAAGGCAGCAACCGGAACTTTTGATTTTATTCTGGATACCGTTTCGGCAGAGCACGATTTTAATATGTACCTTTCGTTGTTGAGAACCAACGGAACACATATTTGTGTAGGTGTACCACCAAAACCGGCAGAAATTGCTGCTTTTAGTTTATTAGGCGGTAGAAAAAGCCTTGCCGGTTCTGGAATTGGCGGGATTAAAGAAACCCAGGAAATGCTTGATTTCTGCGCCGCCAACAATATCGTTTCAGATATCGAAATGATTGACATGCAAGATATTCATAAAGCATATGAACGCATGGAAAAAGGTGATGTACGTTACCGTTTTGTAATTGATATGGCTACACTGTAGGCTGCTTTTGATACTTAAAGAAAAACCGGAGCATTTAATGTTCCGGTTTTTTTGTTTTTTGCCATTTGATAAACTATCAATTCGTCATTGCGAGGAGGAACGACGAAGCAATCTTTCATGCATGGAATCTTTTACTATAAAGATTGCCTGTCTGCTGCAGGCAGGCTTCGTCGGCTGAAAAAGCCTTCTCGCAATGACGATCGGATTGGCTTTTGCCCTTCGACTCCGCTACCATTGATAGACCCCATAGAAAAACCGTCATTTCGACTGGAGTCGGCCGGTTCTTCACCGGTGGCGGAATGGAGAAATCTATCTAGACAGATTTCTCGGCTACGTTGCTCCAGATAGCTATCGGGGCCGCTCGAAATGACGATTAACTAGTGACCAATGAACCAATGACTAATAAACCAGTGGCCTAAAGCGCATAAGCCGTCTCTGCCTTCGATTGCGAAAGCACCAAAAAGCTCTGGATATTGCCCACATAAGCCAGGGTGCCAATGTTATCTCTCAAAAAATTATTGTAAGAAACCATATCGGGCATAGCCACTTTGAGCATAAAATCGAAATGACCGGTAAGGTGGTAACATTCCATTACTTCGGGGTATTTTTCCATTTCGGCTTTAAAAGCCCTGATTACATCTTCTGAGTGGTGATTAAGCTGGATGTGGGGGAAAGCAATAAAATGTGATCTCAGTTTGTCAATATCTACCAGCGCTACAGTCGATTTGATGTAGCCGTTTGTTCTCAGTTTTTTAATGCGCTCTACAATGTGCGTCATGCTTTTTCTAAGCTTGCCCGAAACTTCCTTGTAGGTTAATAAACCATCACGTTGTAAAAGGTTTAGGATTTCAATATCGGTCTGATCAACTTTTGGCGGTTGCATGTAAATACTTAGTGTATAATTGTATATTTTTTGTTCGCTTTTGTGAAGCCTAAAAATAGGTAAAATAATTATATTTAGGTTAATATATTGCCGATGCTTGATACTTTGCTTAGTGTATTTATTACAATAATATGCGCTTTTTACTCCAACCAATAAGAATTATATTCTGTTAAGCTCTTTTTAGAATTAGATAAACCAAATTTTTAGGATGTAAGACGGTTTGAAAAAAATAATTTTTACCAAAAAAAATGCTTGTTGCTTTATAATTTGCTTAACTACTGATCTTTATAGCATAAATTATTTCACCAAATATTGTTTCTCTTATGCTTAAAAAATACAACTTCGGCGCCGGTCCATGCATATTGCCATCGGCTGTAATGGAACAAGCTGCGCAGGCTGTTATCAACTGGAATGGCATGGGCTTGTCTATTTTAGAGGTTTCGCACCGCTCGCCAGAATTTGAGGAAGTAGTGCTTAAAACACAGCTCCTGGTGCGCGAGTTACTGTCGGTTCCGGATAATTATTCGGTACTTTTTTTACAGGGTGGTGCAAGTACGCAATTTGCCATGGTTGCGATGAATTTTTTGAGTGAAGGGAAAAAGGCAGCTTACCTGGATACCGGTTATTTTGCCCTGAAAGCGATTAAAGAAGCTAAATTATTTGGTGAAGTGGATGTTATAGCGACTTCGAAAGATAAAGACTATGCCTATATCCCTGATAACTTTCAGGTGGATGCCGGATCTGCCTACCTGCACTTAACCTCAAACAATACGATAGAAGGAACAGAGATTTTTGATTTTTCGGCCACTGGCGTGCCATTGGTATGCGATATGTCGTCAGATATTTTCTCAAGAAAAATTGAGGTAAGGGATTTTGATCTGATTTATGCCGGCGCGCAAAAGAACATGGGTCCGGCAGGTATGACCCTGGTGATTGCCAAAAACGAATTTCTCGAAAAGGGTAAAAAAGAAATCCCTTCCATGATGGATTACCGCATTTTTCGCGATAACATGAGCATGTATAATACACCACCTGTGTTTTCTATTTATGTAGCCATGCTTAATCTTTTATGGCTTAAAGACCAGGGTGGGGTTAGCGGCATTGAGCGAAGCAATATAGACAAGGCAAAATTATTATACGCCGAAATAGACCGTAATTCGCTTTTTTATGGTACTGCAGAGGTTGCGCACCGTTCGCGGATGAATGTTACTTTTCAGGCTATTGATAAAGGGGTAGAGCAGGCATTCTTAAAATTTGCTGCAGAAAAAGGCATTGTGGGCATAAAAGGCTACCGCACGGTTGGCGGTTTCAGGGCCTCACTTTACAACGCGCTTCCCTTATCAAGTGTAGCCGTATTGGTAGAGGCTATGGTAAGTTTCGAAAAAATATACAGTGATAAAACAGTTCTTGAACTCGAATAAATCTATAAGAAGATGATAAAAATTTCTCCTCTAAAGGCATTGAGGCCTGGGAAAGGCATTTTTGATCTGATGATTTCTGACCAGGTTAATGGTAAGGGACATAAAAATGAACAGCTTTCTTTTGAAGATATCATTAATCTGTTTGGATGTGCTTTAGACGATCAGCCAGCCATCTACGTTTATGAAGTTCGTGGCGATGCCGGCATAATGCGAGGTGTTTGGGCCACTATCGATCTTTCTGAAACCAACGCAGAAACCATTAAGCGCCACGAGGAGACGGTATCATCGAAAGTTGAATCGCTTAAAGCCGACAGGAGAAGTAAAACCACTGAAAAGTCGCCTATTTTACTGGTGCACAAAAAACATAAAGCTTTGGATGCATTAATTGATTATGTGGTGCGTACGCGCAAACCTTTGGCTACTGAGTGGTCGCAAATGGGGCATTTTCTTTATCAGGTACTGGAAGCAGAGCTGATTGAAAAATTTATTCGCCAGTTTAAGGCTGTAGAAGCCGTGTACTTGGCAGATGGGCACCATCGCCTGGAGGCTGCCTGTTCACTGCAGAAAAATATTCCACAGCAAATCAGCTCGCTTTTTGTTTCTGCTGATGTAATCTCTATAGCGCCTTTTCACAGGATGGTTTCGGCTACCGATATCTCCTGGCCTATGCTGATGGAAAAGCTTGGCCAGTATTATTACATTTCTAAAATCCCGAATAATAAACCTTATAAACCCGACCAAAAAAACAGGCTTGGACTTTGTTTTCAGGGAGAGTGGTACCAGCTCGATTTAAATAAAACCTGGGAAGCGCTGTCGGCCAAACCAGATACTGTGGTTTTGCAGGATATGATCCTTTCTGAAGTATTGGGCATACATCAGCCCAAAGTAGATGAGCGGCTAACTTGTTTCCCGGATTGCAAATGGTCACAGTTTGTGAGCGAGCTGAATAACGATAACCGGTCAATCGGTTTTTCACTTTTCGCCATGACTGCCGATGCTTTTATTGCTGCTGCTGAAAAAGCGGAGTTTTTACCCCCTAAATCGACCTGGATTGCACCAAAGGTGCCGCAAGGTTTTATGGCCAGCAGTCCGGTAGCCATTACAGCAAAAGGCGAACAAATACGTATAAATTAATATTTAAAACCAGAAATAAACACAATGTTCGATCTCGATTTAGAAAGCATAGGACAGGTAAGTGCCACCGTATTAATTGTTGGCTTTTTTGTAGTGGCCTGGTACAAAAGGAAGTATTAAATCTACCAGGCTGCTGGCTAATTTATTCCCGCAGATTGCGCAGATCGACGCAGAATTTTAATGCTGGCAGGTGAACCGTGCGGACTGTGGGCTGATACTGTTCAATAAAATCTGCGTTCTCACCTTAAATCAGCAGGAAATGATAAGTTGAAATTTCAATCCAGGTTAAAAATGTATCAATGCGGTTGAAATTGAGTAACAACTGGACTGATTACCGGTAAAATTTATACTTTTGGTTTTCTAATCAACCCTTTTTTATGAAATTACTTTTTAGATTTTGCATAGCGGGACTTTTAACTGCTTCATCAGTTGTGGCCAGTGCGCAAACCGTTACACTCGATTATTTTTTTAACCGCGAAACCCGTAAGGATAAACAAGGCAAAGAAATCCGTTTCCATTACCTGTGGAGCGAGCGTGCAAGCAGTGGCTTCTCTATTTTTGGCAATACTTTTAAGAAAGAGGGCTTCAAATTAGATTCGCTCGAAACAGCGCCTACTTTAGCCAATTTAAAAGGCAGCGATGTTTATTTAATTGTAGATCCCGACAGGCCAAAAGAAAACCCGAAACCTAATTATATAGAACAGGAACATATCAAAGCCATATCTGCCTGGGTAAAAGAGGGTGGGGTATTGGTTATGTTTGCCAACGATAGTGCCAATGTAGAACTACCACATTTTAATAAACTGGCTAATACATTTGGCATGCATTTTAGCAATGAAATGCAAAACCATGTAATAGACGATGCGCATTTTGAAGATGGTGCTATTGTAACCAAAAATAATCCGGTATTTAAAACTGCTTCAAAAATCTTTATGAAAGACGTTTGTGCCATCGAAACAAAGGGGGCAGCTAAACCAGTGTTAAAAAACAGTGTCGGTGCAACAGTTATTGCTACTGCTAAGTATGGCAAGGGTAATGTTGTGGCCATTGCCGATCCATGGTTGTACGATGAATATGTAAATGGCCGTTTACCAAAAGAAATGGGGTTTGAAAACGATAAAGCAGCTGTTGACCTGGTTAAATGGTTAAAAAGCCTTGCCCGTAAATAGTTAAAGCTTATCCAGCCTGAAATAACCTAAATGAATCTCATCTTCAGGTAAGCCTGAAGATGGTTTTATTTCGATGTGGTATTTTTGTTTGGACTCTTCGCTTAAAATATCTTCTATTTTATAAATATCATCAACATCAATACCATACTTTTCGTCAATATGCGAGTTGGCCCCTTGAATTGAATTGGTTTTAAAGAAAACCGTTTTCTTGGCATCTTGTATTGCTTTGGCACGCTCTTCATGTACCGATAATACAATGTAATGCTGCTCGCTTAACTTGCCTGCCTGGTAACCCCCAAGGTTGATAAAAAACAACTTTGATAAGGAGGGGGGAACATCGCTATCTCTCATTTTAATACTGATTTCGTAATCGCCAACCTTATTCACCTCACGCCAGGCATCAATATGCAGACTTGTGCCGGTTCCGGGCCAGAATGCTTTAATTTCCGGAACAAGCGCTTTAAGTGATGAGGCAATTCCAAAAAAATAATCGTGCTGCTCTACATTTCTCTTGGGTGCTTTCGATCCCAGTAAAATCATATATAGTTTTAAGTCGTTCATTAGTTCAATTGTTCATTGTTAATTGGTCACTGGTTGATTGGTCATTGGTTCAATTGATCATTGGTTCAATTGATCATTGTTAATTGGTTATTGAATATTGGTCATTGATTCCACTTATCTATAAACAGCAACCACTAAAATTAGTTCCTGATATTTTAGATTTACGCTTTGCGCTATATCTTCGGACTCCTGACTCCCGACCTCCGACTTTTTCTGCCATTTCAAAACAATTTTCATTTTTTTCGATTCTATTTTATCAATGAAGACTAGAACAACAAAAAAGAAGATCGCAATAATTGGTGGTGGGCCCTGTGCCTTGTTTATGTACAAAAGATTGGTTGAAGCAGGAGGAAAAAACCTGCAAATCGATATTTTTGAGCGCAAGAATAAGCTTGGTGCCGGCATGCCTTACAGTACCGAAGGGGCAAATGAAGAACACATTACCAATGTTTCGGATAATGAAATTCCGGTTATTTTTAATTCAATTGCCGATTGGGTTAAAACTGCTCCAAAGTCTTTGTTGAAAAAGTATAACATTAGCGCCGAAAATTTTAATGAATATAAAGTGCTTCCACGCTTATTTTTTGGCGAGTACCTTTCGGCCCAGTTCGATTTGCTAAAGAAATTTGCGGATAAAAAAGGGATTACTACCAATATTCATTTCGGGGTTGTAGTTGAAGATGTAACCGATCATCCGCGCAAAAAGCGGGTATCGGTAAAGGTGCAGGAACAGGCTGCGCAAGAATTTGATGAGCTGGTTATTTGTACAGGCCACAACTGGCCTAAAAAGTATGAAGGTAAAATTCCGGGTTATTTCGATTCCCCTTATCCGCCTAAAAAAATGTTGTTAAAGCTCAACAGTCCGGTTGGTTTAATGGGATCATCGTTAACAGCCATCGATGCGGTTAGAACACTAGCCAAAGCAAATGGTAAATTTGTTGAAAATGCAGCTGGTAAGCTCTGTTATGTGCTTAACCCTGCTAGTGAAGGGTTTAAATTGGTTATGCACTCGCGTAATGGTCTCTTACCTGCCATTCGTTTTCACCTGGAAGACCCGCATTTAGGTAAGGGTGGAACCTTAATTAAAGCTGAAATTCAAAAACACATTAAAGAGAATGGTGGTTTTGTAAGTCTTGACTTTTTATTTGAGGAGAATTTCAAGACCAGGTTCAAAAAGGAAGATCCGGATTTTTACCAGAAGATAAAGGACCTGACATTAGAAGAATTTGTTGAAAGTATGATGGCTTGGCGGGAAAGAATAGAACCTTTTGAGTTATTTAAGCACGAATATATCGAAGCAGAAAAATCTATCCGCAAAAAAGTGTCTGTGTATTGGAAAGAAGCGCTGGCCATTTTAAGTTTTACCCTGAATTATCCTGCCAAATATTTATCGGCAGAAGACATGGAGCGTTTGCAAAAAGTACTAATGCCACTTATTTCTATTGTTATTGCATTTGTTCCGCAAAGCTCGTGCAGGGTTTTGTTTGCCTTGCATGATGCAGGTATTTTAGATATTATTGAAGTTGGCGACAATAGTTGGGTTAAACCACTTAAAAAGGGCGGAGTAAATTACCATTATTACAACAACAAACAGAAAAAAGTGGTTAGCCACTTCGATACTTTTGTCGATTGCATTGGTCAGCCCCATCTTTCAGTTAAAGATTTTCCTTTTAAAAGCCTGGTTAAAAGCGGTAAAATTAATCAAGCCAGACTGGCTTTTCGATCAGACGAGGCAGGTTATGCAGCCAAACAGGCCGGCAATAAACAAGTGAGGCAAATAGGTGGTAAATATTTCTTAAATGTGCCCGGTGTTACCATAAACGATTATTTTCAGCCGGTTAATAAAAAGGGAAATAACTGCGAAAGAATTTATCTGATGGCGGTTCCCTACATGGGAGGTTATAACCCTGATTATTCGGGTCTTGATTTTTGTGAGGCGGCATCGTTAGTAGTTAAAAACCAAATTTTAGGCTAAAATTTTTGATGTTTTTAACTAAAAATGTAGATTGAAATGTACACCATTTTAGGTATATAGGATATTCTTTTTTTGTTTTTTAAAAACTTTAATTATCTGATTTTCAGTTAATTGTTATGTGTTTTTTGTTGTTTGCCTCACTAAAAACAAACGTTTGCGCTCATTTTGTGCGTAGTGAAATTTATTCAGTTTTTTTTCGCGATCACAGCGGGATCAAAAATCTATAAATTAGCTAATTATCTTTAAGTTGCTCGTCCTTCTCAACTAAATTACATTGTTATTTTAACGTTTATTAATTTTTATCCTTTGCTAAAAGGGTAACTCATTAAAAATCGACAAAATTTATAGGGTATTGTTTCGAGCTTCAAAGCTTTAATAGTGCTTTAATCTATTTTAAAGGCATTTTTTAAGCAAACGTTTGCGTTAAGAAAAATAAAAATCGGGTTTTCTTAATCTATATCTTGCATTAACAAAATTAAAACGAGCCAAATATTTCATTAGTACAACCAGCTAATTATGTTTCCTGCTAACCACCTGAAACACGATTAGTAAAAGCAAGTATATAAGCCTCTACCGGGGAATAACAGCAAACAAACAATAACTATGGTTTTTGTTACAGCATTTCTGTAACAACGATCAATAAATTAATCCTAATTAAATTCTATGGTCAAAAATTTTACACTTTGTCTCCAGCTACGCTTTTAAACTAACAAACAACAACTAATTGTTCTTGCTGCAGCTATTTGCGGTTAAGAATTATAACTAATCATCCTAATTCCCATACTATGTTCAAAAAAATTACACTTTGTCCCCAGGCATTGTTGTGCCCAAAATTTTCAGCCAGTACCAATCTGTTACCGGTCTTTTAGCTATTGCATTTTCATTTAAACAAAAAATCTAATAAAAACTATTCAAATGGTTAAAATTTACACAAGCATTTGTTTTGCCTTGTTTTTATCTGTTTTTGGATCTCAAACTTTACATGCCAATACGGTAGTGGTAAAGGGAGCTAACAGTATGTATTTCGCTTTTCAGCAGGATACCACAAAAGCTAAAAAAGAGCCGGTAACATTTTCCGTAAAAACAGATACAATCGGGCAAATGATTAAGGCGTTGCAGAAATTTAAGACTGTGCGCGATACGATTAACATCCGTTCGGCAACACCGGTTCCCAATTTGTCGTTACAACAGGTTATTAAAGGAAATTTAGCCGGCGTTTATGTACAGGAACCCAATGGTGAACCGGGAACCGAGCAAAGTATTATAGTACAAGGTGCATCAGGTTTATTATTTACAAAAAAAGATATGTATGCGTTGCAACCTGCTGTTTATTTAAATGGGGTGCCTTTGGTTGCCGATAATCCTTTTGCTTTTGATGTACAGAAGTATGATTATAACAGGATTGGTCCTGCAACGAACTTATTGTCTCAGATCAGTATAGATAATATTCAGTCTATATCGGTAATTAAAGATCCGTTTGAGTTGGCTAAACTAGGACCAAATGCTGCAAATGGTGCTATATATGTTACAACAAAGAATGCAAGGGCCGGATTAAGGGATATTAGTTTAAATTCTTATTTTGGTTTTGTTACCCCGCCGGCTGTGAATACGGTGAATGGTGTTTATGAAAATAATTTCAGAAAACCATTTTACCAAAAATATGCTACTGCCGAAAATTATGCCAATTACGCCTCTTATTTGAGGGATTCGACCAATACGGCATACTATGGCCCATCTAACTGGAATGATATTTACTACAAAACTACTCCTACGTTTTCTGCCGATTTAGGTATTACAGGAGGAGGAGATCGTGCAAATTTCAGGTTCTTTGGTTCAGGTACTAAAAACGCAGGTAATGCCGATGATACGAATATTAATAAGTATAATCTGTTTTTTGGTATCAATATGGCACCTTTTAAATGGTTTACGGTATCGAGTAGTGTTAATGCAGCCCGTTTAGATCGTACCAGAAACAGAAGCTTGCGCGATCGTTTTGCCGAAACCAGGTATATTCCAGATTTAAGTAGCCCCTTATCTCCAAACGCATCTATTTATGAAGGCTTTTTACAAGAAAATGCCAAAAATGTAGACAATAATCGCAATACCATTTTAAATGGTAACCTTACCCTGAGTGCTAAAATTAACAAGATCACGATTTCTTCAAGTTTAATTTTTGATTATAACGAGGGCGTAAGGGATTATTTTACTCCTTCCACTTTAATGGATGGTGTAAGTTACGTATCCAACTATTTTGGCTACAGCCAGCGCTTAATGCTTAATAATAGTGCTTCATATAAATATGAGATTAATAAAAAGCATACCATCGATTTCGAAATTGGTCAAAGCTTTCAGGGCGATACGTATAAATACAATTATGCACGTGCCTACAATGGTCCTAATGATTACGTAAAATTAAACCTGGTTGATGGAAATTCTGGAAATGACGATTATTTAAATACCCTTGCAGCAGGTGGTTTTTATGTATTTAGATATATTGATAAAGAAAAAAACAACCTGATGTCGTTTTACGGATCGGCAAAATACAGCTATAAAAACTTATTGGATCTTAGTGCATTGGTACGTAGAGATGGTTCATCAAATGGTCAACCAGATAGTCGCTGGGTTACTACGCCAGCTTTTAGTGCTACTTTTAACCTTAAAGAGCAATTCTTAAAAAACAATACTTTGTTCAATAGCTTGCACCTAAGTGCCGGATGGGGAAGAAATTTAAGAATCTTTTTGGATGACCGGTATGCTGCAGGCCCTCAGTACCGCTCTGAAAACGGTTGGTTTGAAGAACCCACAATTCCTGGTTATGGTGGTAGATTAGGAATTAATCGTCCTTATGGAAGTGGTTTTATCGGTTACGGTATCAAATTACCTTATGCGGATAGAACCAACATCACTTTAGATGCTTCGTTTTTGAATAGCAGACTTAATGCTGCGATTACTGCTTATAACCGCGATAACAAAAACCAGGTTATTGGCGTGCCGGTACCTTTCGAAACAGGCTATAGCCTGAATTATCAGACTGGTATGGATATCAACAACAAAGGACTTGAATTAATGTTAAATGGGGTTGTAATCCGTAATACTAAGGGATTAAACTGGAATACTACTGTCAATTTTAACTGCAACAGAAACAAACTTACTGCTTTACCAAATGGCTTAACAGAGTTGATCAGTGGCGATGATAAATTGGTAGTAGGCAAACCGGTTGGCAGTTTCTGGTTATACAGCAACAATGGCATTTATAATACTAATGCCGAAGTTCCTGCGGGCAGAACATTTAATGGTATTCCATTAAAGGCCGGCGATCCAAACTGGGTTGATTACAATGGTGATAACCGTATTGATAATAAAGATAAAGTGTCAACAGGAGACAGGTTACCAAAATTTGTAGGCGGATGGAACAACACATTAGCTTATAAAAACTTCGACCTGAATTTCAATTTCATTTTTGCGCTTGGTCAGAAAGCCATTAACCAATATGAAGCTACCCGTTATGGCTTCATTAACCGCGAAGCTGGTAACGATATCAATTCGGTTAAAGAGGTTTCTTCCTGGCAGGTATTCGACAACGAAAAAACTTATCCGATTTACAATCCATGGAGTGATGTAGATGCCTATAGGGTAGATCAGGATTTATTCCTTGAAAATGCATCTTATGTAAAATTAAGATCGGTAACACTGGGTTACGATTTTGGTAAAACCTCACTTTTCAGAAGGAGTGGAACAGGTGTAAGAAGAGCATACTTATATGCTACCGCAATGAACCTGTTTACCATTACCAAATTTACAGGTATTGACCCGGAGTTAGTAAACTACAATGGATATTATGATGGAGCCAATTTAACTATTCCAAGAACATTTGTATTGGGCTTTAAACTGGATTTATAAAATAATTATAGCATTAACATGAATTATATAATCAATAAAAGGAATAGCTTATACAAAATCTCTTTTGCGGTTTTTGTATTGCTGATTGGTTTGGGAAACTTTTCTTGTAAAAAGATTGACGATGTACAATCGACAAGGTTAGCCACCGAAGAAACCAACTGGAAAACGCTTGAGGATGCTAAAGCCAACTTGCTATCGGTATATGGCTTACTTCGTTCGGCTACAGTTGCAGATAATGCGCACTGGTTAATGGGCGATTTAAGACAAGGCGATTTTACCATCACCAACCGTGCAGATTTAAAGGCGATAGTAAATGGCCAGCTAAATGCCTCATATCCGGTAATTAACCGGATTACCAACTGGAGGCCATATTATGCAGCTATTAATGCTGCTAGTCTTTTCATTGAAAGATCGAAAGAAATACAGGCGCTTGATCCACGTTACACCAAAATAAACAACGATGTAGACGTAGCACAAGCAAGAATGCTTAGAGCCTTTGCTTATTTTTATATGAGCAGAATCTGGGGTGATGTGCCATTACTTACCTCATCGCACGATGGCGAATTTGTTAAATTAGGCAGAACTTCGCAACAAAAAGTTTTGGCATTTGCCACTAACGAATTATTGGCTGCGGCAAAGGTAGTACCTTTCAGGTATGGCGGTACCGACCCAATTATGCCGGGTTTATATTATGGTGCCAACTGGCCTTCGTGGAATGGTATTGTATTTACCCGTTTATCAGCTTATATCATTTTAGCACATATTGCTGCATGGCAAGGTAATTATATTGATGCGGCAAACTATTCCAAATTTGTATTGGATAATCAATCTACCCAATATTTTGTAGACGGGGCTAACCCGCTGGATTATATTGATATGAATGCCCTAACTGAAAATCAGAACAACTATAGTCCATTTGCATACAAAAGAGCAAACCTAATGGTTGGTTTTCCTTTCGAAGCAGGTAATGGCTTATCAACTGCGAACGGGCATATCGAACAGTTAACACTTGCATATCCCTTTATTCCGAAAACCCGACCGGAAATGTTTGTATCAAAAGATACCATCATTAAAGCATTCACAGTTCCATCTGATTTACGTTTCAGTATAAACCCTCAAACAGGATTATACAGGACCAACTATTTTTATGGTGTTGAATCTGAACAACCTATTTTCAATAAAATTAAGGTAATCTATCCATCCAATACTTCAGGAAATGTTACCTTATTCAGTTCGTCGATGGTATTTAGCCGCATGGAAGAAATTACCCTGTTAAGAGCAGAGGCCCTTGCCGTATTGGGCCAAAAAGACGATGCACTTAATGCATTAAACAGAGCTTGTGCTTTAAGAGGCTTCAGTTTTACCACTGCTACACCTGATCTGGTAGCTGCAATTTTTCAGGAACGCAGGAGAGAGTTAATGGCCGAAGGCTGGAGATGGTACGATATTGTGCGTTACAACAGAATTAAAAATCCACAAACAGTTTTTGCTACCAAGGGTGGTAAATCAATGACTTTTAAGGAATTTGAAGCTGCCGGTGGTATTTACTGGCCGGTATCGCAAGATGTAATTAATGCCAATTCATTAATTACCCAAAATCCATATTGGCAATAATTAACCTAATCAGATTTAGCATGAAAAATTTATTATATCAAAAAAGCACATTTTTTCTATTAGGGTTTATTTGCTTATGCTTTGGAGCGTGTAAAAAAAGCGATTCTCCTTATCATGATTATGTGAATACCCAGCAAACCTTTAATGGTTCGGCGCTCGATTACCTTAAGGCGCAACCTAAAGGTACATTCGATTCTTTGCTATTGGTTTTGGATCGTTATCCTTTCCTGAAAGACTCGTTAACAAATCAAAAAGTAACCCTTTTTGCACCGGTAAACAAGAATTTTGAGGCGGCAGTAAAGTATTTAAACGTGAGGCGTAAAAATTTTGGTAAAACACCAATTTACCTGGCAACTGCAGATTATGACGAGCTAGGCTATATGCTTTGCAAATATATTATCAGGGGTAACAGAACCACCGATGCTTATGTTAATAGTGTAGATGGTGTATTGCTTAAAAACATCGTTATCGACTATCAAATGCATATTAGGTATGTGAAACAGAGCTCATCAGGCTATGTTGGTGGCGGGGCAGCTACTTTAAATTTTAGCGATACCTATGGTTCTATTTTTACCGACTACTGGGTAACTACCACTACAAATGCAGTAAATATTAAAACCAATAATGCTACAATTAACATCCTAACCCCGATACACAATTTTGGTTTTGATGAATTTACCGCACGATTGGATAAATAGACAGGAATGATGAAAAATATTCAATATATATTTAAAGTATGCTTAACCTTAATGATAGGTGGCATTGTAATATCTTCTTGCAGGAAGAACCTGCCCGATGAGCGCTTATCGATTGCAAACGATTCGCAGTATACCCAGTACCTTTACCAACCCGTATTGGGCCGAAATACCTTGTTTGCCAATAATTTTCAATATGGTAACTCCAGTCGTCCCCTCGATTTTAAAATTGTAAACATGCGTACGTTTAACGGTGAGCCAGCTCCTGAGTTAACTACCAATTATCCGGTTACAGTTTGGAAAACCGCTTACGATGGTACCGAAAAATCGATAGCAGAGATTGAAGCCAAACGCACAACTGAAAATCATCCGCTGTTCGAGGTAAGACCACACTCTGGTGAGTTTCTGATGTGGGCTGCGGCGAATTCGAATATGGTTAAGGCACAGCCAGATTCTGGTTATGTTTTCGATGTCGAAATGTCGAACTCCGGCGGTAGAAAATACTATCAGAATTTCCGCTTACGCCCTTTACGCGAGCGTCCTTACGAACCATCAAATTTAGACCCTATTACTGGTCAAGGAACCTCGGTGTCTGTAAACCCTACCAGCTTAAATATTACTGGTATGCGTGGGCAGCCACTTAACACCAGAGATGACGTTCAGGTTCTATTTAAAAAAGCAGGAAATGGTAATAGCATTACTTTCAAGTTTGTAGATACCTTATCTAATCCGATTGATCCGAATAAGTTTGCCGCTACTGATTGGGCTAATCTGGTGCACGGTTTTAACATGGTTAAAGATGCAACCAAAGTAAAATATGAGGTTGCCTATCCAATACCATGCAGTGCATACCCAACCAAGTATACTACTTTATCTGGCGATCAGGCCAGGGTTGTTTTCAGGTTTAACAGACAGTCATTTGGTAATGTACTGCAACAGTGTTTCCTGGCTTTCAATTTTAATATTTACCAAAAAGGAGACTGGGAGATAACCTTCTGGTTTAAGCGCGACAAACCAAAATTTGATAATGATTAATGGAACAGTATAAACTAAAACAAAATATATTTCCGATGAAGTATTTTTACACCATAGTTATTTTATTGATTTTTGGTTTCCAGAATCTAGCTGTTGCCCAGGAACGCATTGTTGTAACCGGGACAGTTATTGATGGTTCATCAAAATCAAAAGAAACCATGCCCGGAGTTAGTGTTACCAGCGGGGGCAGCTCATTGGGCATTACCGATATGAACGGTAAATTTAGGGTAACAGTTGCCAGTAATGCCTCTTTAACTTTTAGTTATGTGGGTTACGAATCTACTACTATAAAAGTAAACAACCGTACCAATATCTCTGTTACTTTAAGTACCGATAGTAAAACCTTACAAGAGGTAAAGGTAACGGCAGGTTACCAGACCAAAAGCCGTACCTTAACTACCGGTTCGGTAGTAACCATTTCGGGTAAGGATATTCAGGGACAACCTTCGGGTGATGCAATCTCTCTTTTACAGGGAAAGGTTGCTGGTTTAAATATCCAGAACAATACCGGTGCTCCTGGTTTCAGGGGGAGTGTAACCTTACGCGGTATTTCCAATATTAATGTATCCGGATCAGGAAACTCTTCATTCTTAACACCAACTTCTCCATTATATGTAATTGATGGGGTACCAGTTGATGATAATACCAATTACTCTTACGGTTTTCAGCAGGCAGGACCTGGTATTTCGCCTGCTTCTCAAATTCCGGCAGAGGATATTGAAGACATTTCTGTATTAAAGGATGCTGCCGCAACATCATTGTACGGTTCAAGAGGTGCTTACGGTGTAATTTTGATCACTACCAAACGTGGTAACTCTAAGGTGCCGGTAATTCGTTATAACGGTATGGCATTTATGTCAACTGTGCCTCAGTTGCGTTCTGTAATTGGTGGTAAAGGCGAGCGTTTGTTAAGAATTGATCAGATTTTACGTTACGACACGGCTTATAACCATGCTATCGATTTAATTAACTCTACTCCGTTTTTATCAGATAGCTTAAATGCATATTACAATAACTCTACCGATTGGCAGTCTTATTTTTATCGTCCGACATTTAACCAGAGTCATACTTTAAACATTTCTGGTGGTGATCAGCAGTTTAACTATAAGGTTGCACTAGCAGCTTATGATGAAAAAGGTGTTCAGGAAAATACCGGTTTATCCCGTTATAACCTTAACATGAACATGATTTATGCTCCTAGCCGTAAGTTCAGGCTTACCGGACAGTTAAACAATTCGATACAAAAGGTGCAAACAGGTAGTGGAAACGGGCTTCAGAATGCCGGGGTAGCCACGGGCGGTAGTTCATCTTCCTTATTGCCTTCACCTTCACTATATTCGTCAGTTAACTCGGTATTAGGTGCACTAACAACCGATAATGACAATAAAATATTAATTACCAGTGCCAATTTAAATGCGGACTATGAAATTCTACCGAATTTAAAACTTGGCACCACTTTGAATTATACCGGCCAGTCGAGTACAAAAGATAATTTTTCACCGGCAGCACTGAATTCAAATCAATCTCAATATTATACTTATACTGATAGGGCTACAACCCTGTATAACCGTAACCAGCTTACCTACGTATACTCAATTAAAGAGGGAGGAGAAGATGCACACAACTTCAACTTATTTGCATTCTCGGAGTTAAGGGCATCGTTTTTTAAAGCAGATGCAATACTGAATGATAGGGGAGTAAACGATCAGTTAAGAGGTCCGTTAACCAACATGACCGATTATCTGACCTCAAGAGGTGGAACAACCGACTATACTGATTTAAGAACAGTTGGTTTTGCCGGACAGTTTTCTTATAACTACAAACAGAAGTATGTATTGGATTTAAACTACCGTATTGACGGACTTTCGACTAACGGACCTAATGCAGGTTACAAAAAGAACCCGGCTATTGCGTTTAAATGGAATTTTAACAGAGAACGCTTCATGGAGAATTTTAGCTGGCTGGATTTTGGAGCTATCCGTTTAAGCTATGGTTCAAATATCACCCCTAATGGTAACATTTATCAGGCTTATGGTAAATATTATGGGGGCGACCGTTACAACAACAGTAACACAGTTATTGCAGATTTGAGTTATTTACCAAACTTAACTTTAGAACCAACCAAAGCTACTACTTATAACGCTGGTTTTGATATTGGGATTTTGAGCGGTAAGTTCTCAATGTCGATGGATACTTATTACAAACAGAACGATAACATATTTCAGGAGAAAGCATTATCAAGCTCAAATTCATTTGCCACAATCGGTTCTACTGAGATCAGTAACGTTAATTACGGATGGGAGTTTCAGGCAACAGCCCGTCCGCTCAGTACCAATAGTCCATTTAAATTATCTTTAACAGGTACACTGGCTATTAACCGTGAGGTACTTGCTGCACTGCCAGATGGCTTGCGCGAAAAGATATATACTGATGCGGCTTTAGGCCAGGATATTTACTACCGTTTGGGTATTAACTCATTATCTAACTATTTGTACAATACCAAAGGTGTTTACAGTACTAACGCTCAGGTTCCGGTTGATCCGCTTACAGGCTTACCATACCGTGTAGGTACCAATGCCAAACTTAACTATTTCAGAGCAGGCGATCCAATATTTACCGATTTAGATGGTAACTATGTATTAAATGAGTACGATAGGGTAATTGCTGGTAACTCACAGCCGCAAATTACCGGTGGTTTTACATCATTACTCCAATACAAAAACTGGAGTATAGAGATCAACACTTCATTTACTTTAAAAAGAGATATTTTAAACAATAGTTTGGCACAGCAGTTTGCCTCTTTTGGTAACCCTACTGCATTGGGCAATATTGTTCCTTTATCAGAGTATAGCTACTGGGCTGCACCAGGCGATATCGCTAAATATGGTAATCCATTAGATTTTGTAAGATCTTCAATTCTTAACCCTTTCAGGTTTAACCAAACTATGTTCCAGGAAGATGGCTCTTATTTTAAGCTTAACTCGGTAAAAGTTTACTACAACTTTAATCAGAGTTTTACCCGCAAATTCGGGATGAACAGGGTAAGTATTAATGCAACTGCTGCCAACTTAGGCTTTATTACACGTTATTCAGGTCCAAACCCCGAAAACGTAACCGCTTTAGGTAGAGATTATGCAGGAGGGTATCCAATATCTAAACAGTTTGCTTTGGGCTTAAACATAGAATTTTAATTTTTTAACAGGATGAAAATGAAAAATATAAAATATTTACTCGTGGCGATGGGCCTGTTATTTATCGGTACCGGTTGTAAAAAGTTCCTCAACGTGGTACCTATCGATGCCCTATCGGGAAATAATTTCTGGCAAACCAGAAATGATGTTGAAGGTTTTACCAATGGTATTTATGCCAGATTACGCAATAAAGTAGGTGGTGGCGTATTAATGCCTGCACTTGATGTGAGGGGTAACTTTGTTAAAACCGTAGGTACCATCGATAATAGTGGTAATAACGTTTTTAACAATTTAATTGCCAATAACTTAAAGTCGGTTACTACAGCTACCACTACGTACGACAATAGATTAAAAGCGATCATGGACTGGAAAGCCTGGTACGATATTATTGCAGCCAGTAATATCCTGTACTATGAGGTAGATAATGTTCCGGCTGGTAATTTATCAGATACGGAGAGAAGAAGATATAAAGCTGAAGCGGTTTTTATGCGTAATTTAAGCTATATGTTTATCTGTAAATTATTTGGCGATGCCATTTATTATACAGAGGCCTACAACAGCAAATCGTTACCACGTACCCCACAGGTAGAGGTAATGAAAAAGTGTATTGCCGATATGAGTGCTGCAAAAAATGATTTGCCAATTGCTTATACTGATGTTTCGTATACTGGTTTCAGGCCTACAAGGGCTAGTGCTGTAGCATTGTTAATGCACTTAAATATGTGGGCAGCCGCATGGGATAATGGCGATAAAACAGGCTATTATAAGTCGGTTTTAACATTGGCCGAAGAAATGGCTACTTATACTAATTATGCTTTGTTGCCAATTAATGAGCAAAATACAAGGCTGATTTTTAAAGGGCGTACTTCAGAAAACCTGTTTGGTGTTTTACAGGATTATAACTATGGCGAAACATTTGTAAATTATTCTAATTATTCATATTTCTTTTCGCATTTCCCTATTCAGGGGGCAACAACTAAAACTACCAGTTTTATGGCTTATGAGAAAGATTATATTGGTAAACTGTTTCCGGCAGGTATACCTGATGCGCGACTAAGTACATGGTTCGAAAATGCCACTTCTGATAACAATACCTTCCAGTTCAAAAAATTCACCAATACCTATCCAACCGGATCGGGTACTTCTTTAACTGCAAATAGTGATGATAGCGCTATTATTTTCAGATTACCTGATGCTTTGTTACTGGCTGCAGAAGCTGCCGCCGAACTTAACGATGATGCTACAGCACGTAGTTATGTGAATCAGGTAAGATTGGCTGCTACTGCACCGGCATTAATTTCTAATGGCAGTGAACTGAAGGACGATATTTACAAGGAACGTTGCAGGGAGTTAATTGGTGAAGGACAGTTTTTCTTTGATCTGGTTAGAACTAAAAGAGCTATTAATACCGAATATTCAAAAGCAGTAATTAGTGTAGGTAATTTTAACGCAGGTGCATGGACCTGGCCATTAATTATCAGTGCCACCGAGCGCAGTGCAAATCCTTATTTAATTGGTAATAATTTTTGGAATTAAGAAGATGAAAATACAAAACAAAAATATAGCATGTTTATTGGTATTAGCCAGTGTGCTCTTCATGTTTGCAAGTTGCAAAAAGTACTATTTTGATACAGGTGTGCATGATCCAAAATATAATGGAAGTAGTTTGCAGTATATGAAATCGAAGAAACCTTTCTTTGATAGTACTTTAACCGTGATTAATCTGGCCGGCATGAATGATGTGTTGGATAAAGAAAATGTAACATTTTTTGCCCCACCCAGTGGTTCAGTTTTCAAGAGTATTAAAAGATTGAACCAGTATTTAAGAAATACCGGAAAGGATACTGTATCTCAACTTAGCCAGATAAAACCTGAGGTTTGGAGAAATACCCTTTCTCAATACATTTTTAAAGGTTCTAACCTGCTAAAAGATTATCCGCAAAGAGATACGCTTTCTTATCTTGCTTATCCAGGGCAGAATTATACTTCTTATTCGGGTCGCATTATGAATGTGGGAGCAATTTTTAGTGATGCGGCAGGGGTTAAATATGCTGGTTACCGTCAGTTGTTCCTGGCGTATATCCCCGACTTGTCTAACCCGCAGGTAGCGTTACAGAATAACCCCGTAGCAACATCTGATATCCAGACCACAAACGGTGTAATCCACGTACTTACTAAAATTAAACATAACCTGGGTTTTAATACCGATACGTTTATCGATCAGGTAGTTGCATCGGGCATTTTGCCACCAACGCCGTAGCAAATATTTATTAATATAAATGAACTGATATATGTTAACAAACATAAAATATAGAATAAGCTTATTGGTTGCAATGGCGGTTTGCCTTGCCAGCTTAATGGTTGCTTGCAAAAAAAGTAAGGGATTAACCGATGATCCTTACGCAGGTGGTAAACAGGTTTTAGGCATTACTTTTATCTCTAAAACTACCGATCCTGATATTGTAACTGCAGGTACAACTTTAAACCTTCAGGTAAATGGCTTAATGAAATATAAAGATAATTTTAAGCTTTATGTAAACGAGATCGAAGCCGAGGTATTAAACTATACCGATAGTACCATACAATTTAAAGTGCCACTGGTGGCCAGCACTGGCAGTGTTTGGATCACCTCTCAGGGGCAAAGCTTTTTCGGCCCTATTGTTAAAATTGGCGGAAAGGTAAGTGTAGATGCGGCATTTAAAATTGTAAATGGCGCGAGTGCAGTTGGTGGCTCGGGCGGTACAACTGTTTATGATGCAGAAAAATTGCCAACAGGTCTTTTCTGGTTGGGAGGTTCATTTAGCAGTTTTGAGCAAAAAGGTACTACCGCACTACCGAATGGAGGGATAGTGCAGGTTGATGCTGATGGAGCTTATTCTACTTCCGGGATTAATTTTGGAAAGGGTGCAGTAGGAGGAAGCCGGACAATTTATTCTATTAACAGGATTTCTACTGGGTCGCAAAATGGTAAGTTTATAGTTGCGGGTAGTTTTACTGCTTATAACTCTACACGCTCTAACAGGCAAACACTCAATAACATTACCAGGTTAAATGCAAATGGTAGTTTAGATACCATTAAAACTGCCGATAAAGATGCTTTGGGTAACTCATTGGTACCCATTGTTAACCCTAAACCAGAGCAAACATGGAAAAATGGTGATACCGTTGCTGCATTTAATGCTGGTGTTGACGGTGCAGTTAGAAAAACTTTTGTATTTGGCGAACAAATTTACATTGTAGGTAACTTTCAGAATTTCAAACGGATTTATTATCCAAATTCTACTTACGACGAAAAGGTATACGATATCACCAGAATGAGGCAAATGGTACGTGTAAATGCCGATGGATCGATGGATTCGACTTTCCACTACAACAAAACGACAAGACAAAGTGCTATAGGAGGTAATGGAGCCATTATTGATGCTACCATGCAGAGCGATGGCAAGCTGATTTTGGTTGGTAGTTTCAGCACATTTAATGGTGTTGCTGCAAACAGGATTGTAAGGTTAAATTTAGATGGTTCTGTAGATCCCACATTTAGCGCAGGTTCTGGCGCTGATGGTGATATTTATTCAATCAGATACAATGCTACAACCGATAAAATTGTAATCAGTGGTAACTTTTCTACCTATAACGGAAAAGCTTCTTCAGGAGTTGCTTTGTTAAATGCAAACGGATCAGTAGTCACTACTTTTAACGGCTCGCTTATTACCGGAGGTATTGCCACTTTCGCGGGCCAGCTTAACAATGGTAAAATAATCGTTGCGGGTTCTTTTAACAGATATGGCGATTACCTGCGTCAGGGTTTTATGATCCTGGATACTAACGGTCAGCTGGCAGTTGGTTACAACAATACAGGCGGTTTTCAGGGCAGAGTATATGATATGATTGAAACTGGAGTATCAAACGGTTCTCAGGTCGTGTTAGTGGGCGATATTTACAGGTTTAATTCGATATTACCCCATAATGTATTACGACTAATTATTGCTAATTAACTGACTTAATTTATAAGGATATGAAAAAAATTACAAGTTTAGTTTTTGAAATTAAAACTTTAAGTATAACGGCGGTTTTGGGTATTATTTTGCTTGTATCATCTTGCAACAAAAATTTCGATAATGTATTGCCAACTTCGTTCAGAAACGATACACTCGGCTTGGGTAACAATTCGAAAAAAGTATTGTACATTATTTTGGATGGGGTAAAAGGTTCGGTAGTAAGCAGTCTGGCGCCGGCTAACCTGACACAAATTACCACCAACTCAATTTACTCTTATGATGGTGTTGCTGATTACCAAAGAAATGCAATTACCAATGCCGCATCATGGACTACCATGCTTACCGGTGTTGATTATACCAAACATAATGTTACTACAGAGGCTTTTACTGGAATAAATTTACAAACCACACCAACCCTATTTACCGGAATTAAATCTAATTTGGGGAATGTACGCACGGTATCTCTGGCTTCAACAGCCGCATTTAACGATAACCTGGCAGCCGATGCTACCGTTAAGCAAACCCTGGCAGACGATGCTGCGGTTAAAACTGCAGTTGTTGCAGAATTAACAACCAATAATCCAGCATTATTGGTGGCACAATTTCATAGTGCAGAGGTGGCAGGTTTAGCAAACGGCTATACTGCATCAACTGCGGCATATACAACTGCTATTAATACTTTAGATGCTTATGTAGGAGAAATTTTGGCAGCCTTAAAAGCGAGAAAAACCTACGCTCTGGAAAATTGGCTGGTAGTTGTGGCCGCCAACAAAGGTGGTGCAGCTACTTCTGGTGGTGCCCCAGGTTCAAATATCTATGCAGATGATTCGCGTAATACTTTTGTAGCTTTCTACAATCCGAAATTTCAAACCAACGCCGTTATCAAACCTGATGTAAGTAACCTGCCATATTCTGGCATCGGGGCTAAATTTAACGCAACCAATGGTGCGGTACAAAGCGATGCTAATTTTTTAAATTTAGGTACCAATATTGAGGCTACCATCCGTTTTAATATCCGTTGGGATGGAAGTACAGGCAATTCAGGTTACCCTGCAATACTTCAAAAAAGGGGCGTTACCGGTGGAATAACTCCAGGAATACCCGGTTGGGCCTTTATCAAAGACGATGGCGGCATTATTAGTTTTAATGCAAGCTTCAGCGGTGCAACCGGAAATACTCAGGCAAAAGGACCAGCTTCTCAAAAGCTTGATGATGGAAAATGGCACTCTGTTGCGGTAAGATTTTATAACAGCGGTACTACCCATACCGCCAGTATGTTTGTTGATGGTATTGCTGCGCAACAGCCTAATTTATCATTAACCGTAAGTGGTGGAGCCAATGGAAATTTAAATACCACATCACCTTTAACTTTTGGAAAATACAGTAATGTGGATTGTTTTATTACCGAATTTGCGGTTTACAATATCGCCATTCCAAATGCTGATATTATTGCTGCCAGTAAAAAAACGCCGCTAACACCGATTACAGATCCCTACTATAATAATTTGGTAGCTTACTACAGAACCAATGAAGGTGTTGGAAGTGTACTGAATGATGCTTTAGGGAAATCGCCGGTAATGAATCTGGTAGGGGCAGCCAACTGGACAAATTATGCCGATATCTCTCCAAACCTGTCGCCAGCTATATCGGAAGCAGCTTTTAAAGTGGTACCAAATGGGGTTGATATTCCTGTATTTATTTATAACTGGATGAATATTACCATTCCGGCTCAATGGGGCTTAATGGGTAAATTTTATAACCCTACTGTTAATTTACCTAAAAACTAATTAAACATTAGAAACATGAAACTCAATCATTTCACCATATTATGTGCTGTTACCTTGGTGTTAGGCACAACAGCATGTAAAAAATACGGCTACAATATTCCGGATGGTTATCCTGATAATTCTGAAAATGTTGCAGGTGGCAGTATCGATACCAACATGAAAGTAATCGATAAATCGATGTACGCGAAAGCGAGGGTATTTCCAGGCCTGGTAGATCAGTCTGAGCCTCGCGTTCAAAATGCCAAATTTACTTTAGATTTAAACTTTACCGATCAAACAGCCGATAATTTGAGGATACAGGTAGCCCCTGAACCCCAATATAGTACAGGCTATTATGCAGCACCGGGAGAGCTGATCAAAATTGATGTACCGGCCGGTATTGAAGGTTTAACTGTTCAGATTGGTGGGCATACCGATAATCTTTCAGGTAAATCTCCGTTATTGCGCGATCCGGTTATTTACATGCGCCAGCAACTGTATGCAGGTGCAAACTATGTACGTAATTTATATGGCGGTACCATTTATATCCGTGCAGGCAGGGCTTATCCAAACCCCGTAGAATTTACCATTACGAATGCCTGTGTGTCTCCCGATTTTATTCTGGGCCAAACTGTCGATGCAGACTGGGTAAACAAAGTAAAAGCTTCGCAGGTACCTTGGTTAGAGTTGCGTAGCAAGCGCGTAATTTTCCTTGTACCAAGAGATAAAATTGTGGCTACATTTAGCTCATCTGAGCCCTATACTAATCCAACAGTGGCTTTCGGCAAATGGAATGATGTATTCGATTTAGATTATAATGCCTGGATGGGTTTATCAGATAATGCACCAGATGTAAAAGACAGAAGCCCGCAAGGTCCCTGGAGAGGGGTATTAGATATTCAGTTATCAGCAGGTTATGGTCACAGTGGTTTCCCTTTTGTGGGTTTAAACGACAGTGAGTGGTTTAAAGGTTTTACAAGCTTAACAAACATTACCACCAGTAACGGGATGTGGGGATCTTATCACGAATTTGGCCACAACTGCCAGCAAACTAAAGTATGGAGCTGGAGTACGCTCGGCGAAACCACTAACAACTTGTTTAGCTTTAAGGTTGCCAACAGGATAGGAGCAAACTATAACATCCTGCACCCTTCGGTTTCAAGTGGTTTCCCGCAAGCTATTACTTATGCATCTGGAACAGGAACCAAAAATTTTGATACAGACGCAGCTATGAACGATCCATTTAAGCGTATGACACCTTTTGTACAGATCTTTGAAAAATATGGTTATGGAGCTATGACATATCTGTATTCGCAAGCCCGTCATGCCGATCGTTTAAATAGCAGTGATATTACCATGCATAATTTCGTATACGAAAAATTATCAGATTATACACAAACAGATCTGGCTCCGTTTTTCGATGCTTGGGGTATTTCTATCAGCGATGCCGTAGCGGCCAAATTAACAGCCAAATATCCACTTTTAACTACCCAGATTTGGGGCTATAATCCATTAAATAAAACTGGTGGTACAGCGGCTATTTCTTTTGCGCCAGGCGTAACTGTAAGTTCTAATCAATCAAATGAAGGTAGTCCGGCAGCAATGCTCGATAATAATACCGCAACCTACTGGCACTCACAATACAGCCCTGCACCAAGTGCAGCACAGGGTTACCCATACACCATTGTGTACAGCGAAAATAAAAGAATGACAGTGAAGGGAATGTATTTTGTGCCAAGGAATTCTACAGCTCAACGGGTTAAGAACATCGAAATATTAGTGAGTAGCGATAATGTTAATTTTACCAGCGTGGCCACAACTCAAATTCCTAATGCGTTTTCACGTTACGACTTTACTTTTCCAAACGGACCTGTTTTCGGTAAGTTTTTTAAGGTTTTGTTGAAAGATGGGTGGAATACACCTGTAGCGTCATTCCCGTATGCAGCTATGGCTGAGTTAGGTGTAATTAAATAACCTCTAAATTTAAAGAAGATGAAGAATTCAAATAAATTTAAATATATTCTTGGTGCTGCTTTGCTTATTCCAATAGCTTTTGCAGCTTGTAAAAAGTACGACAATCCTCCACCTGTTTACGAAGAATTAAAACGTGCCACGAACCTGCAACGCAAGGTGTTAATAATCAGCATTGATGGCTTAACCGGTTCTGAATTACAGATTGTTGCGCCAACTAATTTGACCCAGTTACAGAAAAATTCAAAATACTCTTATAATACATTGAAAACGGCTTCTGATGCTGGAGGTTGGGCATCAATGGTCACTGGTACAGGATTTTCGAAACATCAGATTAGCAATGATAATTTCGAAAGAACTCAGGATACCAATGGCGATGATCACGCTCCTATTGTATCATATAGAAATGTGCTTGATTATGTAACACAATATAAAGCTGTAAAAACTGCAATGGTAACTACCTGGCCTAGTTTACGTAATTATATGCGTAACGCCGATTTTTCTCCTGTTGTTACAACCGATTTAGCAGTAAAAGACAGTACAGTTAATCTCTTAAATAATCAGGCTGGTTTAGGAACTATGTTTGTTAACTTCAGAGATGTTGAGGCTGCAGGTGCTAATGGAGGATTTTTAGCCTCAAATGCCAGTTATAAAAATGCAATTATTAAAGCTGACGAATATGTAGGCAATATTTTAACGGCCTTAAAAGCCAGGAAAAGTTATGCCAATGAAGATTGGTTAGTTATAATTACCACTAACCATGGCGGAAGCAGTGCAAACCCAACCAATGGTTTTACATTGGTCTATAATCCAGCATTTAAACCATTTGAATTAAAGAAATCCGGATTCAATCCTGTACTTTTCTCTACAACATCATCGAGGGCTATCGTACCTAATGATAAAGGGCTTTTTGATATTGGTGATAACAAAAGTTTTACGGTACAGATGGATGTGAAATTTAATGCCGTTCCTGGTGGATATGCAAGCTTCTTTGGTAAGAGTACCAACCTGAGCGGTCAGGTGATTACAGGTTGGCAATGGGCACTCTATCCAGGTGGTAAGTGGGTAGTAACCGTTGGGGGAAGTTTAAATGGTGGAGATGGTAAACAGGAAACATCCTCAACAGATGCGCCGGGTACAGTATGGCGTACATTAACTATGAGTGTCGAATACATCAATTCTACTACCAGAAACTTAATTATGTATATTGATGGTAACCGCCAGAACGCAACAGCTGTAAATATCAGTACTAGAAAAAGTTTAAATACAACAGAACCTTTAAGGGTGGGCCATAGAACCGGAGATAACGACACTCCAACCTCATTTTATGGCGCTAATTTAACTTATTTCAATACAGCGTTAAGTGAAGCTACGATTAAAAGCAATATTGGGTTAAAAGACATTACTCAACACCCGAATTATGCTAACATAGTTGGGTTTTGGCCTATGGATGAAGGTACAGAAGGTACATTTTTTAACAAAGCTCCTCTTGGCTATAATATGCTACTTTCCGGTACTTACAGTTGGGCTAATTTAGGTACGTCTTATCCCCCCGGAACAACACCTGAGCCAATAACATCAACATTGTCAATTCCAACAACAGCAAGTGATGTTGCTGCTTTAACTTTATACTGGATGAATATTAATATACTCTCAGATTTTGGTTTTGACGGTAAGCCTTACCTTAAAAACTTCGAAATCGAATTCTTAAAATAGTAGTTAGTTTAGTTAGTGAAACCCTTGCCTCCGGAGGAGGCAAAGGGTTTTTTGTCGATTTTTTTTAAGCCATACCGCAGGAACTACAATCTCATTTTGTCATTTTAAATAAAAATTATTCTAGAAAAAATATTATTTTTAATTCAATCTTAATAACGCAAAACTTATGAAAATTAAAACATTAAAAGACCTGGAAGATAACTTTGAGGTGTTATCTCATTCAGAAGAAAAACAAACTTTAGGAGGTGTTAACATGATTTCTGCCTACGATGGCAATATTTATGATGTGGTTATGCCTAACATGGGTTACACAACAGGAGTATTTGTTGATACCGACTCTTCTTGGGGTGGAAGTTTCTCCTATCACTTAGATGATGATGGCTATGGTTCGCCTGTAACCATTAATGTAAATGAAACAGATTATGGTATGGGTACATCATCATGGGATCGATTTACGTTACTTTATGTGGGAATGGATTTCGATTCCAATGCCTCCTCTGAAAAAGTTTATTATGATAACTTAACTGGATATACTTTCTCCACTAATAGTTTATATAGAGAGACCAACGGTGGATATAACTATGAAAGCCTACCCGATTTAATAGTTTCTGATAATGATATGGGATCCTTTAGTGGCTATACTATTTTTCAAATTCAGTTACAGGAATATGTGGTGCTGGATGAGTTAACAGGTGCATATCAAGATTTTTCTCAAATTATATCAACTTCAACTCATTATGATGCTGATTATGTTGGAATGATGGCAGCCGGATATCAACAACAAGCTATTGATGCTCAGATTGCTCGTGATAATGCTTCTAGAGCTGATGGGAATTTTATCTCTAGCTTAATGAATAATTTAAATGGATCTAAATTAGCGGCAGCAAAAAGTGCATGGGCAGCGGATCCAAATAACTATGGTCAAGATTTTAATTATGGTACATATAATCAAAATACCATGGCTACACCGGTGCTTAATGTTGGCAGTTCGGCATACGCACTAAAAGATTCTTATGGCTATATTAAGGAACAATTGGCAGCAATGGGGCTTAACTACACCATTAATTTGGTTGTAAACTGGTTTGGATAATTATGATAGAAAGCAATTTTTACTTGTTAACAGGCTATTTAAATAATAGCCTGTTAACAAGTAACTCCTATGAATTGCATGTTAAATTAGCTAATCCTAAGCTTTTCATTAAAGAGATATTTTATTTTTTTGAATATGCTGCAATAAGTCAAAATGAATATTATAATCATCTGGCCTTTTCGTACATAGAAGAATTAATACTTTCGGTTAACAAGGCTAAGGTTGAGCGATCTAATTGGAACCTGGTATTAATTAGCCTCTTTTTAACCAAATTTAATCAGTTGGGGTACTTTAATCTGGCTATTCCCAAAATTTACGAAAAGGCTGATGAAATTTGTATATTAATTGCTAATAATAAACTATTGAAACAAGAACAGCTTGTTTTAATATTAATTTATCTGGAGCAACGGGTAAGGGAAAACAAATCATTGTTGCCTGTTCTAAAAAAGATGAAGAAGAAGCTGTCAAAGGAAAAATTGTTCGATCATGCTTTTTTGTATGATGAATGGCTTAGAAATGCTACATTATTAAAACTATTAAGTTTCGAAAGTAATGAAACAGCTTATGAGGATAGTATTGATTTTGGTTTGAAACTGTTAGGTGACAAATTTGAAGATGAGGAAAGACATGGAATTGTATTTAGAAAAATGCTCTTCCTCTTTGAGGATGAATTGAAATTTGTTAGTGATAAATTTTTAATCGATTTTATAGATAAAAATCGGAAATCTATTAAAGAATGCTTTCTATTCTCAGAAGCAATAATGAATAAAAATTTGGGAAGGGAATTTAAAAATCCTGCAGATGAGAAAAAAGTTTCTCTTACAATGGAAAAGGATCTTAATACGATTGATTTTAGTAGTAAGTTAGACCTGGGGTTTGATATTTTGATGGCAGCACAAGAGAACACTTCAGGAAAGAGGGCTTATTATTCCTTTTTAAATTAAATATTTTGTCAAATATATTTTATTTTGAAACACCATCCGAAGCCTTTGGCCACGGGGTGGGTAGTTATACTGGTAACCTGCTTGGGGCCGTTGAAAGGTTAGATGCACCTTGTAATCTTTATTTTGTACGCTTAAGTTTTGGAAAGAAAACAGGATTTTCTTCCAGAAAAATTAATCATAAGCGCACTGATATTGATATTGTTTTAAACGAAGCAGGCATAAAAAAAGGCCAATCAGAAGTAGGACTAAAGCCCATGATGGCCCGTGCAATTATCTGCCTTTTATCTGGTTTTTTTGATGAAAAAATTAAAACGGTTTTTCATTTGAATACTGTTTTACAATTGCCACTGGCCGATCTGGCTAATGAGTACGACTTCAAGGTAGTGTATACTAACCATGTTTCATTGTGGCGTGTATTTTACAGTAATGATATCAATGCTTTTAAAAAAGACTGGAAAAGTACTGGTCCAAAAGAAAAAAAGAATATTTTTTTTCAGTCTATAATTTTCGAAAAGAAGCTTTGCCAGCAAGCCAATCATATTATCAGTTTGAGTAGTGATAGCAGTAGGTTCATGCAGAAATATTATGAACTTTCCGATCAAAATCAGGTACATTTAATTCCTAACGGACTAATATCTGAAGTGTATAATCGTAACCTAAACAAAGAAATTATTAAGTCTAGTTTAGGTTTCAATGAAAATGATTTTATATTTCTTTATGTGGGAAGATTGTCTGAACAAAAAGGAGTCGATATATTAATCAAATCGTTTTCAAAAAAGTTAAAGTCTATGCCAAATGCCCGGCTACTGATTGTTGGTAAAGGAAATATGGAGCATTATCTTAGCATTAGCGCTTCGGTATGTGGCAGGGTTTCGTTTACAGGATATGCAGATAAAGAAAATATTAAACGCTATTACGCTATTGCTGATGCAGGATTAATTCCCTCAATGACAGAGCAAAGTAGTTTTACCGCTCTTGAAATGCTAAGCTCGGGTGTTCCCTTAATCGTTTCGGATATACCGGCCTTTGCAAAACCTTTTGAAGATAAGCTAAACGTAATCAAAGTTAAAACAGATAGTTTTGGCCGTGTAGATGAGAAAAACCTTTCTGTTCAAATGTTAGGTTTGTATCAGAATCAGCAGCTAAGGGCGAAACTAAGCGAAAACGGACAGCTTTTATTTAATATGCATTTTACAGCCAAACAAATGGCCGAAAAAACGTTGCAACTTTACTTAAGCTAATTCTATTTATTTACCACATATTTCAGGTTATCAAATAATCTTTGAATCAATTTCCGGTCATTGGTAATGATTTCGGCACTACCTTTAGCTTCGGCCTTAAAGTCTAACTGCTTGCCATAATTGGTTTTAAGGCCATTATCAAATTTTACCGAGGCCAGGTAGGTTTCTGTATTACCTTGCTCGGTTTTTTCAGTATTGCTGGTTAAAGAAATGGAAGCAATATGCCCCTTTATGCTGCCATATTCCATATAAGGGTAGTTGTCTAATTTAACAATTACTTCCTGTCCAATCTTTACCTTACCCGACCCGTTTGCCGGTAATACAACTTGTCCAATAGCTTCTTCATTATTGGGTATAATAGTAAAAACCTGTTCCCCGCTTTGTAAAAACTGATTTTCATGGTAAAATTTTAAGAACTGTACCTTTCCTTTAAACGGCGCACGGAATACGTAACGTTGTTCCCAACTTTTAATATTGTCGATAAGATCGTTATATGCAGAGATGAGCTGGATGTTTAATTCACTGTTTTTTTCGGGTTTTTGAATGCCCAGTTCCTGTATTTTTCCTTCAGTTTGCTGGCTGCTTTGTTTGTTTTGTACCAGGTTGTTTATTGCAGCCTGCAGCGCATCTTTGTTGGAGATATAGTTCATCTCTGTTTTATCCAGTTCGGCTTCACTGATTACTTTATTCTTAAAAAGTGTAGAATCACGCTGGTAAAATTTATGTGCAAAAATCAACGATTTTTTAGCCATTTCGACTCTGTTGGTCGCACTTACAATCGCTTTTTTTTGCTCCGATAATAAATCTAAAAGGTTTTGTGCCTGTTTATCAAATAACTTATCCTGTTTATAATTGGTATACTCTTGCAGGCTATTTACAAAGGCATAATATTTTCCGTTTAATTCGCCCAAAGATAAATTACCTGGTAATTTATTCTTGAGCATCAGAATTGATTCATGAGAAGGGTTAAAGCCTTTAAGTATACTGTCTATGTAGAAAACAATATCCGGATTGGTAGGGTTTTCAATATAGGCGATAATTTGGTTTTCCTTAACTTCCTCCATCGATTTAATGCTGTTGAGTTTTAATTTTCCATTGCTGTTTGCAATAAGTTTTATCGGCGAAATATTTGAATTAACTACAATTTGACCAGGAACAACATCCGGATAGCGGACAAGCCAGCCGAAGACAAAAATTAAAATGAAAATAAAACCTACAATTATACTTACCCAAAAGCCAAAACGGGTAGGCATACGCTCAATAATATGTTGTACCTGTTCGGTACGTTGTTTATGATGATATATTTCAGAATCTTGTTGCATTTTACTTTAATTGAGGTTAATTTAAAGTCTCTACAGTTTCGGTGATCTCTAATTGCGATTGTACCAGCTGAAAGTATTTTCCCTTTTGAGCCATTAAAGATTGATGATTTCCCATTTCTACAATGGTACCGCCTTGCATTACCACAATCTGATCGGCTTTGCGTATGGTACTTAACCGGTGCGCTATAACAATTACCGTTTTTTCTTTGAAAACGTGGTCGAGAGCATCTACAATCTTTTTTTCGTTCAAGGTATCTAAACTATTGGTTGCTTCGTCGAAGAATAAATAATCAGGGTTCTTATAGAGTGCCCTGGCAATTAAAATGCGTTGTTTTTGCCCGCCACTTAAACCTCTGCCTTGTTCGCCCATCATGGTTTGGTAGCCCAAAGGGAGAGCTTCAATTTCTGCGGCAATATTTGCCGTATCCAAAGCTTTTTTAAGCCTTCCATAATCAATTTTTTCATCATCCAACACCACGTTATTCAGGATAGTATCGTTGAAGATTTTTCCATCTTGCATCACCGCTCCACATTTATCTCGCCATTGTTTCAAACTGATGTTATTAACATTCATATTGCCAATCTTAATGTCGCCATAACTGGGCTTATATAGCCTAAGCAGTAATTTTAATAGAGTAGATTTTCCACTTCCGCTATCGCCCACAATCGCTGTTACCTTGCCTTCAGGTATAATTAACCTTACGCCCCTAAGTACCGGATTGGAGGTTGGCGTATATTGAAAACCAAGGTTGTTAATGATCAGGCTTTTGTTTTCAGGTAAATCAATGGGGTTGGTACCTACATTTTCGGTTTCATCCTCCAACTGGTGGATTTCATTTAAACGCAGAAACGAAATCTGCGCAAACTGAAAAGAAATGATGAATTGTATAAATTGTACAACCGGAGCATTCAGCATTCCGATAATGAACTGTGTGGAGATCATTACCCCAAAAGTCATCTCTCCATTAATTACCGCCTTTGCACAAAAGAAGGTAATGAAAAGGTTCTTAAGATTATCTATAAACTGGGCGCCCAGATTTTGCGTATTGGTTACACTTAAAACCCTTAAGTTAACCTGATAGAGCCTGGCTTGGATATCTTCCCATTTCCATCTTTTGGGTTTTTCGTAATTATTAATCTTAATGTCCTGTATGCTGGCAATGGTTTCTACCCAATAACTTTGGTTTTTACTTATCAGTTCAAAGTATTCCCAATCTAATTTTTTTCTCAGTTTTAAAAAGGCCATCACCCAAGCTACGTAAATAACACTACCCACCAGGAAAATCCAGAATATAACCGTATTGTAAACGAGTAAAATAGCGCCAAATACCAGAAAAGTTAAAGTTGAGAAGATCATATTCAGGGAGTTGTTCATGATGAAACTTCTGATACGTTCATGATCCTGCGCACGCTGTAAAATATCACCGGTCATTTTATTCTCAAAGAATGTGATGGGCAGCAACATTAACTTAATTAGATAATCCGAAATTAAGGCAATATTAACCCGCGAGGTAACATGCAATAAAATCCAGTCGCGGGCCATGTTACTTAGTAAAATGCTTAAGTAAATGGCAATATTAGCAATAAGTACAATATTGATAAAGTTGATGTCGTGTGTTTGAATGCCCACATCAATAACTGCCTTGCTGATAAAGGGGAGAAGCCCTTGCAAAACAGTTACCAGCAGCATAATCACAAACAAATTGATAAAGCTTTTTTTATAAGGCCTGAAGTAATTGAGGAAATTATAAAAGGTTTTACGTTTATCCAGCTTTTCGTTTGTTTGCCTTTCATAAAAATCGGCCTGTGGCTCAATCGCCATTAAAACCAGTTTTTCTGCCTCACCGTTGTGCGTTTTTTTTATGGTTTTTGAAGCAAACTCTCCGGCTTTATAACTAACATAGCCTTTAGCCGGATCGGCGACATAAATAGTGCCCTGATTTAGCTCTTTTCCTTTTTTTGCCCTGGTTTTGTAAACTACAACAAAGTGACTGTTATCCCAATGTACTATGGCTGGTAAAGGTATTTTATGCAACAAATCTTCAACAGTACACTTTAACGATAACGTACGAAGTCCGATTGTTTCGCTGGCATGGCTTAAATCAAGAAATGAAACGCCCTCCTTTGTGATCCCACATTTGTCGCGCATGTACTGCAAGGAGTAAAATTTGCCATAATATTTGGCTATCATTTTTAAGCACGCAGGACCACAGTCCATCATGTCCATTTGTCTGTCTAATGGAAATCTTGAGATTGGCATTAATCTGGTTGTATAATTTGTTTAGCTTACTAACTTAACCAAAAAAGAGACTAAACTCTTCTTATATTTCAGCGCAAACGTTTGTGTATTTTGGCTGTTAAATGTGGTTATTGATTCTTAATTTCCATATTTCGAAACAATCAGGGTTATTTTTGTCTATGGGAGCTAATATTAAAGTTTAAATGAATGTCAGACCGCCAAAATTGATCTCAGTTAGCTTCATTTCCTATTTAATTTGGGTTTGTAATTAGCGTCCTGCATCTCTTTTTTACCCATTAAAAATGATGGATTTTAAGGTGAAACGGACAAAATTTAAGTTTGCAAAGGATAAAGGCCACTATTTTATTTTTTTGTTCAATAAGTAGCTGAGCTTTTATGCTGTTTTTGTCAAATTCGGAAGCAAATAAACTAAACTTCTGGCAACCGTAACATATTTAAAACTCAAACGTTTGCGCTAAAACAATTTTACCATTATCACCCAATCATCAGTAATTTGGGGGCACAAAACCTAATATTATAAACACACACAATGAAGAGAAAATTAACCATTTTTTTTACCTCATTATGGGTAGCCGGGCAAGTGAGTGCGCAGCAGCTGCCATCCGAACTACAAACTCCTGAAGTAGTTTCGGTAAACCGTTTACCCATGCGGGCTTCGGCCTTTGCCTTCGAAAACCAGGAGCTGGCTACCAAACGAGCCAAAGAAAAATCAGCTTACTTTTTATCCTTAAACGGAACCTGGAAATTTAACTGGGTGAAAGATCCGCGCAAGCGACCAACAGATTTTTATAAAGTAGATTTCGACGATAAAGCCTGGGATAACTTTAAAGTTCCCGCCAACTGGGAGGTAAATGGTTATGGTTTGCCCATTTATGTAAACCAGCCTTACGAGTTTGCAGGCCGTCAGCTTACCGGTAACCGCATGAACCCGCCTTTCGATATTCCCGAAGACAACAATCCGGTAGGTTCTTACCGTAAAAAAATCAATATTCCCGCCAATTGGGGCGATAAACAGGTATTTATTAGCCTGGGTGCAGTTAAATCGGCATTTTACATTTGGGTAAACGGCAAAAAAGTAGGTTACAGCGAAGATAGCAAGCTGGCAGCCGAATTTGATATCACCAAATATGTAAAACCGGGCGAAAATACCATTGCGCTTCAGGTATACAGGTGGAGCGATGGCAGTTATTTGGAATGCCAGGATATGTGGCGCATTTCGGGTATTGAGCGCGAGGTGTATTTATATGCTACGCCAAAATTGGATATCCGCGATTTTAAAGTAGCAGGAACACTCGATGCAAGCTACACCAACGGGCTTTTAAATGTTGATTTAGCTGTACAGAACTACAGAATAGACCAACGCACCAACCACAGCCGTCCCGATAGTTTTTATGTGGCGCTCGATCTGGTTGATGCCAAAGGTAATAATGTTTGGAAAGAAGCTACCAAACTGCAAAAAGTATTGGGTAATTATAAAACCAATCTTAGTTTCAAGACGCAGATCAATAATGTTAAAAATTGGTCGGCAGAAGTACCTTACCTCTACACCTTGTACATTACTTTAAAAGATAAAAACGAAAAAGTAATTGAGGTAATTCCACAACGCGTAGGTTTCCGTTCGGTAGAAATTAAGGGTAGCGATTTACTCGTTAACGGTAAACGTGTATTTTTAAAAGGCGTGAACAGGCACGAGCACAATGCTACTCAGGGCCATACCTTAACCCATGCCGATATGGAAAAGGATATGGAAATGATGAAAAAGCTGAATGTTAATGCAGTGCGTCATTCGCATTATCCTCCCGATCCTTACTGGATGGAACTGTGCGACGAATATGGTTTATACGTGGTTGATGAAGCCAATATCGAATCGCATGGTCGTTATTACAGCCTGGAAACCACTTTTGCAAACGATAAGCAATGGCACGTACCACATCTGGAGCGTATTACCCGCATGTACGAGCGCGATAAAAACCACACTTCGGTAATTACCTGGTCGTTAGGTAACGAAGCCGGTAACGGTGTTAATTTTTACGAGGCTTACGAGTGGTTAAAAGGAAAAGATTTCCGTCCGGTACAGTACGAAAGGGCAGAAAATGATTTCAATACCGATATGATTGTACCGCAGTATCCTTCACCAAATTATCTCCCACGCTATTCCAAACAGGAAAAAGAAACCCGTCCGTTCATTATGAGCGAGTATGCACACATTATGGGCAACAGTTTGGGTAATTTTAAAGAATACTGGGATGCCATCGAAAACAATCCAAAACTGCAGGGTGGTTTTGTGTGGGAGTGGATTGATCAGGCCATCGATACAGTTAAAAATGGTAAACGCATTATGGCTTACGGTGGCGATTTCCCGCTAAGTGGTCCGGTTGATGAAAATTTTAGCGATAACGATTTTTGTGTTAAAGGTGTAGTAACCGCATACCGCGGAATGACCCCAATGGCGGTTGAACTTAAAAAAGTGCACCAGTATATTAAAACTACTTTTAACGGTGCCAACCAGATTAATGTAAACAACAGCTATTTCTTTAAAGATATTAGTAATGTGCAGTTAAACTGGGAGCTGGTTGAAGATGGTAAAGTGGTTCAAACCGGTGTGGTAAACGACCTGAATGTTGGACCACGCCAAACAGAAACCCTAACCATTCCGTTTAATACCAAATATGCTGCGGGTAAAGAATACTTCTTAAACGTTCGCTACCGCTTAAAAAGCACCGAACCATTTTTGGAAAAAGGTTACGAAATTGCTTACGAGCAGATTGCACTGGCTGGTGCACCGAAGGCCAACACTTATGGTGCTGGTAAAAAAGCATTAAAGGTTGAGCAAACTGCCGATCGTGCAATTGTGAAAGGAAGTGATTTTACCATTACTTTCGACCTGAAAAAAGGGACTTTAATCAGTTATCTGTCTAAAGGACGCGAATTATTGGCTGCCGGGCCACAACCGGGCTTTTACAGAGCGCCAACAGATAATGATATTGGTGCTGGTTTAAATACCAGACTAAGGATGTGGCGCAATGTATATCAGGATAATGATGCCGCAAACATCAAATCGACTGTAAATTCAACAGCTGATGGCTTTACCTTAACCGTTAAATCATCATTGTTAAAAGGCGATGCTGAAACTACACAACAGTTTACCGTTTTGGCCGATGGTACAGTCAAAGTTGATAATCAGTTTAAAGCGGTTAACGGCAACTACAAAAGTTTAATGCGTATCGGTAACGATTTACAGTTGAAAAACGAATACAGCAATATCCAGTGGTATGGCCGTGGTCCTGGCGAAAACTACGTGGACAGAAAAACAGCATCATTAATAGGTACTTATAAATCTACCGTTGCCGATCAGTATTTCCCTTATGCCCGTCCGCAGGAAAGTGGCAATAAAACAGAAGTACGTTGGGTAAATTTTACCGATAAAACGGGTAAAGGTTTACGTTTCGAATTTGCCGATCAGTTGTTAAGTTTTAACGCATTGCCTTATGCTGTTGAAGATTTGGATCCTGAGGCAGAGAAAAAACAATATCACTCTGGCGAACTGGTAAAACGTAACCAGATTTATGTACACATGGATTTGCAGCAACTGGGCGTGCAGGGTATTGATAGCTGGGGCTCTATGCCATTAATCCAGTATCAAATTCCTTTTAAAGATTACCAGTACAGCTATTACATTAAACCGATTAAGTAATGGATCATGTAGAACGGATGAAGGAATAAACATTCATCCGTTTTACTTCTTTATAAAGTGTGATCGTCATTCCCAACTTGATCCGATAGCTATCGGATGGGAATCCTAAGCTCGTAAATTACGATTCAGGCCTGCAAGGGCAAGAGGAGGTTATAATTAAGTATTCCTCATTATTAAAATAGAAACTAACCAAAACAAAAATGAGACTTATCAAAATATGCATGGCACTGTTGTTATTCACTCAGGCGGCATTAGGACAGGAATCCAAATTAGCAGCAACGCCACCAATGGGCTGGATGAGCTGGAACATCATGTCAGAAAACCCGAACGAAAAAGACATTAAAGAAATGGCCGATGCCATGATCAGCAGCGGCATGGTAAAAGCTGGCTATCAGTATATCTTTTTAGATGATTGCTGGCAGGGTGGTCGCGACAATAAAAATAACATCATTGCCGATCCTAATAAATTTCCTTCAGGTATTAAATCACTAGCCGATTATTTGCACAGTAAAGGCATGAAACTGGGTATCTATTCAGATGCCGCTCCTTTAACCTGTGGGGGTTACACCGCAAGTTTAAACTTCGAAGATCAGGATGCCAAAACATTCGCCTCGTGGGGGATTGATTACCTGAAATACGATTATTGCAATGCACCGGAAGATGTAGAAACAGCAAAAAAAAGATATGGCAAAATAGCCCAGGCTTTACGCAAAGCGGGCAGGGATATTGTTTTGGGTATTTGCGAATGGGGACCGCGCGAACCCTGGAACTGGGGTGCACAGGTTGGCGGACAAAGCTGGCGAACCACTTACGATATCAGGGATAAATGGCTGGATACAGAAGGTAAGGGCGGTGTTGGTATTTACAACGTGGTTGATAAAATGGCCGGATTGGCTAGTTTTTCTGGTCCCGGTAAGTGGAATGATGGCGATATGCTGGTAGCAGGTTTGCATGGCACCAAAGGGCCTTCGTCTGCTTTTAAAGGCGTAGGTTGCACCAAAGCCGAATACCAGAGCCAGATGAGTTTATACAGCATGCTCAATTCGCCGCTGTATGCCAGTTGCGATATCCGTAAAATGGACGATGAAGCCAGAACCATTTTTACCAATGCCGAAGTTATTGCCTTAAATCAGGATGCTTTGGGCAAGCAAGCCGAACGCAAAATTAAAACCGATATCTGGGATGTTTTTGTCCGCCCGCTCGCTAACGGCGATTTTGCCATCGCTATCTTAAATAAATCGGCCTCAACACAGAATGCCAATGTAAACTTTGCAGATCTGGGCTTAACCGGCAAATACGAATTAAAAGATTTATGGCAGCACAAGGTTGTCGGCAAAAACAACAAATGGACCGGTGAGGTAACTGCTCACGAAACCAAAGTTTTCCGCTTGAAAAAAGTGTAATAAAATAAAAAAAACTAAAACCATACAAATTAAAACACAATGAACCAACAACCAATCAAATCAGCATTAACACTTGCACTCCTGGCAGGTGGGCTGACTACCTTTGCCCAGGATGTCGCTAAAGATCCGGCAACTATTGTCATCTCACCAGAACATACCCTTTCTAAAACAGATACCGAGTTTAGAAAAGCTGTAGCCAAATGGAGCGATGAAACCTTAAAAAGTACCGATTATAAAAGCATTAAAGCGCAGCCATCAGCCAATATCTTCCCGGGGGCAGTAAAAGAGGGTTTCGGGTTTATCAATAAAACGGTAACTATCGAACATAAAAAAATGGCCGATAGCCTGGTATCAATTGTATCAACCCTGGGCTATTCAGGCTACGATAATGCCACGATGTACAGCATGGGTTTATATGCCAAAGCCGGCGAATACATCGAAATTGATGTGCCTAAAAATACCGATGTAAACGAACTGGAAGTGCAGATTGGTGCACACAGCGACCGTTTGAACTACTGGGTAGCTGGTAAAGAAGATTGGCGGAGGATGCCAATTATTACCAAAAAACAAAAGCTGGTAGTGGGTAAAAACAGATTGGCTTCGCCTTTTGGTGGGTTAATTTACATCAATGTTAAGCCAAAGGCGGCCAGCAGAAAAATTGATTTCAAAATTAGCCATGCAGTAGCCGCACCACTTTTTGTTTTAGGTAAAAGCACGCAGAGCGATTGGGAAAACCAGCTGAAGAACAATAAAGCACCATGGGGCGAAATGGCTACTGAAAATGTGATTTTAACCTTGCCTGATAGCGTATTGCAAACCATTAAAAAGCCTGAAGAAGTACTTAAGCTGTGGGATTTGGTTGTATTGGGCGAGCTTGATCTGGCCAATATGCCTGCTCCATTTTATCGTGCGCAACGCATGGTGCCCGATGAGCATATTGGTGGGGGCTACATGCACAGCGGTTATCCGATCATGATTCACCATTCTCCATCAAGGCACATGCTTTCTAACGAAATTATGGCTAACCCTGAGTTGTTGATGAAACCGAGTAAAGGTGGGGCAAACTGGGGCTTTTTCCACGAAATCGGTCATAATATGCAAAACCTGAACTGGGTTTTTGGCGGTACAACCGAAGTAAGTAATAACTTTTTTTCACTGTACATGTTCGATCGGTTAATGGGTGGGAGAGACGATTCGCACACAGGGGTATCGAGTGCCAACACGCAGAAAATGATGAAAAAATATTTTGCAGAAGGTGCTGATTACGAAAAATGGAAAAAGGATCCTTTCTTAGGTCTGATTATGTTCCGCCAGATGCAGGAGGGATTTGGATGGGAGAGCTTTAAAACTTTCTTTAAAGAATATCAGAAAATTGGTCCAGGCATAGGGGAGCTTAACGATCAGCAAAAACGCGATTTATGGGCAAAAACTTATTCGAATATTGTGAAACGTAACCTTGCACCTTTTTTTATTACCTGGGGCGTAGGTATCAGCGAGCAAACACAGAAAGAACTTGCAGGTTTGCCTGCCTGGAAGCCTTTCAATTTTCCGCCGGTAAACTAGTTTAAGTGCTATTTAATCAAAAACAATTGAGATTATGGCATCAGGCGAAAAAAGAACAACAAAAGCAAAGGAGCTAAATATTTATGAGGTTAATCCCATTATTTTCTATTCTGGCGAAGCCGATGAATTGAATATAGAACTGCTGGAATTTAATTATGGCGAATTGATTATCAAATCGTTATCAACAGCTATTTTCGAGGTGAAATCGCTGGTTATGGCCGACGAAGATTTTATCATCAAATGGAAACAGGATGCCAAAGGATTGAGAATTAGTTTGCCAGATGGCCTAACTAATGACGAAAACAGGGAGAAATGTGTCTTAAAAATTAAGTTTTAAGCCCATTCTAAAAAAATCAGACCTATGAGGTTTTAATGGGCATATTGCTCAGAAACCTCATAGGTCTTTTGCAATTAAAAGGTTTAATGGGCGTATTGCTTAGAAACCTCATAGGTCTTTTATAATCAGGAGGTTTAATAAGCTATTGCTTAAAAACCTCATAGGTTTTTTGTAGCGTTTTTATATGCGCACCCGTTTTAGCATCAAATTAAACTGACTATGAAAAGGCTATTCTTTTTCCTTATTTCTGCAATGCTGGTTACAAGTTTCATGTTCTCCTGTACCGACAAAAAAGAATCTATGCAAAGTGATGATCAGGCCGAGCTTGAAAAAAGGTATCAGGAAATAGTAACGCTGGCTAATCAGTATAGTTGCGAAAATACAGGCGACTGGAAATTTACGGCTATAGGTTCAAAAGCATGTGGAGGCGCATCAGGTTATATTGCGTATTCTGTAAAGATTGATGAAAGCAGTTTCCTTAAAAAAGTTGATCAGTTCACTAAAATGCAAGCCGATTACAATAAAAAATGGGCTGCTTACTCAGATTGCGCATTGGTTGTACAGCCTAAAGGCGTAACTTGCGATAATGGAAAACCTAAGTTTACTTATTAATTTCAGCAACCATTATTTAACATATTCTTTAATAAATACCTGCGGATTGTAAAACCGCTCATTCAGCTGTGCATTGGTAAAGGTTAACCAGCTTGCACAACCATAATCGTCAAATTTCTTTCTGATTTCGAGGTGCAGGTGATGGTAATCGCCGCCATATTTTTTGCTTTCCTGTGGGGTAAACAAGCGGGCTAGTTTGGTGTTCTGATCAACGTTTTGACCATTGCTTACATACACCTCTTTTAAATGTTTATAGGTAGTAAACATAGTTGTGCCATTGGCTAACTTATGCTTTACCACTACCGTACGCTGGTTTTCGCCTAAATGTACCGAGCAAACAGTGCCATTGGCCATGGCGTAAACACCAACCAGTTTGCTTTTGGGTTGAGCAGGGTTAATATCAATCGCTGTGTGGATATGCCCTTTAACATAACTATCGCGATGATCGCCAAAAATGCTGATGATTTTAATGTTATTTACCTTTTTGCGGTTGGCGACATCAAAGGGCAGGTACCATTGATCAGCTGTTTTTGCCGGGCTAACCTCACTGTAATAGGGTTTCCAGCGGTCGCGGTCTTTTTCAATGGTTGGCGTTTCAAAAAACAGGGCCGATAAAAAGATAAATAATAATGCTTTCATACTTTGATTGAATTGATAAAGCAAGATAAGATTATTTTGATTAATTAACTATTTTTATAGTTAAAAAAGAGTTGTGTTCGTGGTGCCAGATGTTACCATCTGATTGTAAATCCGTCATTGCGAGGATGAACGACGAAGCAATCTTACAACGATAGCTATAAGCACGCGTGGCACAAAAGATTGCTTCGTCGCTGAAAAGCCTTCTCGCAATGACGATTAGTTATACCAAAACACCCTCTTTCAAAGCCTCAGCTGCCGGGTTCACCAGCGTGCCAATCAATTCCGGTACCGGAACATCGGTGCTTTCGCTGTAACCATGGGTTAGTAACCTTACGCGGTTAATGCATACGCGCGTAAATTCTGGAACAAAGAGGTCGAATTTTTCAAATTTTGAAGATAATTCTGGGTTTTCCTGCTGGAAAGCCAAAATCACATCAGCCACCTGACGCCAGAACTGTTTTTCATCCAAACCTACATAGCTATGGAAAATATTGCCCAGGTACCTGAATACGGCATCAAAAATGCCTGAAAGGATAAAAAGGGGAGCCAACTCGTCGTTAATTTCCCTTAAAACATCAACCAGCTCTTCGGGTAATTTAGCTTTCGATTCTTCTGTAAGGACAATTTCTTCCACAAAATCTTTGATGATAATTCTTTCCGGAACACCGTTTTTCATCACCAATATGGTATTTTCGCCATGTGGACTAAAGAAGAATGCATGTTTATAAAATATGCGTAAAATGGGTTTCAAATAGGCCGATAAATAGGCATTTAACCAGCTCGCAGCATCCAATCCCGATTTTTCAATCAGTGCCTGTACCATGCTTTTGCCTGCATCATCTACATAAAGCAAACTCGCCATGGTCATAATGCTTTCGCCTTCAAGCAGGTAATTTTCTGCACTTTCGCGCCAAATGGCACCTAAAAACTCCTGGTATTGGTATGGTGATCCAGGAATTTCGCTGTACTGCGGGTGCGTGTAGGTTACTATTGCCACTTCGCCCAAAAGCACTACACGGGTCTGCTTTAAATATTCGTCGCCTTGCAGCATATCTTTTGCCCATTGTGTTACCCTCGGTGCTATAGCCAGTTTTTTAGGCGATAAACCCCTGAAAATTGAAGTATTTAAAATAGAAATGGCTGTTTTAACATAATGTTTTTTAGGCTCGCTTACATTAAAAAAGGTGCGGATACTGTTTTGGCACATGTATTCATCAGCTCCGAGTCCGACAGGTACAATTAACTGATGGGCAATATCGTGCGCCAATTGCAGCACAATTTTATTGTTCCACTGCCATTCGTGCACAGGTATAAAGAAATAATCAGCCGGCTGTAGCTGCTGTTCTAAAAGTACCTGGTTAAAATCGTGTACCTGTTTTAAGCTAAGCTCTTCATTGTAGAACGAAAAGGCCGAAATGCTTTCGATACTTTTAAACGATGCCCTGCTTTGGTGTACAGCCAACCAGGCCAAACGCGTTTTTTGTGCAGCTTCAGGTGCGTATTTACCCTGATCGCTGTGGTTAAAACCGATGCGACCTTTGTTAATAGTAGCCCAGGGATGCCCGTCCATCTGGTGCTCAATGGTCTGGTAATCTGCATTAGCCAGTTCATCAGCCGTTAACCGGCCTTTTTCGTGGATATAGGCATCAGCATAAAGTGTATTCAGTGTTTCTTCTATAAAATGAGCCAGCGTAAAAGGTTTAATGCCAAAAGTTTGCTGTAGTTCGGTATAAAATGCCGGTGCATTGTTTACTGCTACACTTTCGCCGTTTACAAATTTTCTGATGCTCTGTTTATCGATATGCAGGTAATCAAGCGCACGTTCCTGACCCGAAAAGGTGTAGTAAATATTGGCACTGTCAGTAGCTAAACGGTAGTCGGTCCAGCCCGGTGTGCTGTGGCCAATTTGTTCCGGTTCGGCAAGTTTCTCGTGCATCAGTTCTACAATCGATTTGGCAATATAATTTAAGTTAACCTTATCCCAAATTTCTTTTTGTAAAGGTTTAATATGATTGAAATTGTTGTAACTCATTGTATTTAGTTTTTTTAGGTGTTAGTCCAGATTTGTAATCTGGACTTTTCGTATTCCGGATTTCAAATCCGGCTCTCAATTGTAGATCTGCCATCCTGATCCTGTCGAAGGACCTGCTAAATATTTACCTGGCGTTTCGACAAGCTCAACGTGACAGTGTTGGATTTTAAATCCTTTTCTCAGCGATCGGGATTACAAATCCCGACCAACTGTAAATTGTATTTGCTCCTCAGCTAATTCAAGCTCTTGTTTTTCGTCTGCTATACTAAACTGCTGGAAAGCAATGCGTTTTTCTACTTTGTAAATTTCGAAACCCAGTACGGCATTGATAATAGAAGCGTTGCGGTAAGCGCCCATGCCCAAATCAGGGGTTACAAAACCGTGGGTATGCAATTCGGCATTCTGAACAAAAATTTCATCTCCGTTTACATCAATGGCATAATTGCGGTGCACCTGAAAAAGTCCGTCGGCATTGCGGCCAATGCGATCTTGTATTGGGGTTAAAAACTTAGGCTCATTGTATTTGTAACCTGTGGCCAGTATCACAAAATCGGTAGCTACGCTGAAATCTTTTTCGCTCTCTGTATGGTAAAAATCGAGTTGATAAGAACCGTCGTTTTCGGTTAAATTGTTTAGCTGGCAGTTGGGCATCAGTTCGACATTTATTTTTTCGCCATCTACGCTCAACTCATACAGTTTATCAAAAATCTGGTTAATTAAATCGAAGTTAATGCCTTTGAACAACGAATTTTGCTTGCTTAACAGTTGCTTTCGTTTTGCATCAGTCAGGTTGTAGAAGTGGTCTACATACTCTGGCGAGGTCAGTTCCAATGTCAGTTTCGAATATTCCATCGGGAAAAACCGGTCAGGACGCGTAAACCATTTCAATTGCAATCCGTTTTCAGTCTCCGGTAAAAGATCGTAGAAAATCTCTGCTGCACTTTGTCCTGAACCCACTATCGTTACCGTTTTTTGTTGTAAAATACTTTGTTTAAACCGGAGGTACTCCGAAGAATGTATTGCATTTTTATGCAAAGCCGGTTTAACAAAATCAGGCACCTTTGGCCCCGTTCCGGTACCCAGCACAATTTTTTTGGTGAAAATTGTCTCAGTACTTCCGGAGCTTTGGTTAATGCGCTCGACCTCGTAAATACCATCTTTGTAATGTATAGCGGTAACTTTTTGCTCAAACTGGCAGTTTGGCAAGTGGCTAATCGCCCATCTGCAATAAGCATTATATTCTTTGCGCAGCACAAAGAAATCTTCCCTGATGTAAAATTTATACAAACGATCTGTTTGTTTCAGGTAATTTAAAAAGCTGTATGAGCTGGTTGGATCGGCTAAAGTAACCAGATCGGCCATAAAAGGTACCTGCAGGGTAGCATCGCTCAGCATCATACCGGGGTGCCAGTTAAATTCGCTGGCCTGGTCTAAAAATAAGGTCGATAAACCGTTAATTGGCGCACATAAGGCAGCAAGCCCCAGGTTAAAAGGGCCAATACCTATGCCTACTATGTCGTATATTTTTTGGTTCTGCATTAGGCTTCCTCCGTTTCAAATGGTGCTAATTTGGCCTGTGCGTAGGCTTTGGCTTCAGGGAATTTTTCCCAGTACCAATCGCGGTAACAAAAGGTTAGATTTGCCTTTTTGTAAGGCATTTGAATTACTTTTTCGAGCTTAAAGCCTAGTCTGGTGACGAAAATATGCATGGCGCGACTTTCAACTGCGGCTTCGCCAATGCATTTACCCACTTCTTTCTGTTCAAAAATAAAGTCCATTAGCGCCTGACCGGTTTCAAAACTGTATTTTTTATCTTTATCGGTTGGGGCAATGAGCAGGTGTGCGCCATAATCAGTCGTTAATGCCTCATAGCAGGCGCCAACGCCATCGCGCATGGGCCAGTAAGGCTCAATGGTAAAGGTGGGTTCGCCGTTTATCTCGCCAATAAAGCTGTGCGAGGCATCGTTAGGCAATAAGGTCCGGTAAAAAAGTTCAAGCCCTTTAATTGGTCCGTCCATTTTCCAGATGGGTTTGGCATGTTCCTGATTAAACCAATCGTGTACCATTTCCAGATCGCGGTCGATATCAAAAGGCCGGATGTTAATCGTCACATCTTCTTTAGGGAAATATCTGCTGTAAAGCACTTCTTTGGTTTGTGGTTTAATCAGGTTCTCGGCAAAAAGATACTTAGAGAGCGGATTTGGAAATTCGCGGTAAATGGCCGGATTATCAATCGGGGCGCTCGCTTCGTCAATATTGCAAAGGTTGGTGAGCAGGTTGCCCTTTACTTCCCAGCTGCGGCGATTAATTATGTAGTCAACCAGACCAGTGGTATCGCTGTTTTCGAATTGTTTAAATTCTAAATAAACCAGATCGATCAATGTTTTTTCATCGGCAAGACCATTGCTTGCCAAAGCGTTTACAACACCTAAAATATTATTGATAAGCAGATAGTAGGTCAGTTTCGGAATAATGTATTCATTCGGTAATATCGAACCGCTTTCTGCCGCAATTTCTGGATATGCCTTTTGTAGCACATCAGCTTTACTTTCGCTAAAAAAATAGCCCTGGTTATCCCTGAAATACAGTTTTGCCGGATAGAAGTCCTTATCCAGCTCTACCATTACATTTTGCTGGTGAAATTCGAAAGCCATTCCGTAATTATTGTACAGGCCTACAATAGGTGCTACGCAAAGGTGCAGGTATTGTTTAAACCAGTTTACGGCAGTGTGAGCAAGGCTTTTGTTTTTATTAATCGAGGCCTCTTCAATTACATGTACCAATCTCGGTTTTTGACCAAGCAATCCATCCTGACATAAAGCTGCGAGGAGGGTTACGTTTTTTTCAGCTTCTTCACCTTTAAACGGATTGTGCCTGATGCTGATGTTAAAACCATCGATGTTTTGACCCTGATAATTCACAGTAATAAAAGCCGGGTCGGTAATGAATTCGATTTCGGGGAATTCGGCTTTGGCCGCTTTGCCTAATGTAGTTTTGAACAGTTTACTTACGTCGTAACCCCGGTGCAGTTCCCTAACCAGGTTAACCCGTTGCGAATTGGTGATTTTAACATGCAAAGAAAATTTAAGCATCCAATCACTCGCCGCATTATATACCGTTCTTACTGATGAGGTTGGAGTATAAGCTTCGCCAAATTGCCCAAGGTAAAACAGTAGCTTTTCGGCTTGCATGGCTTGTACTGCAGGTTGATTTAGCAGATAACCAGCTTCCCAAGGGTGCATGGGTACCACTTTATGGTCAGGATATTGATCCAGCAAAGTGATGGTTTCCGCATTGGCCGATTCTGAAAGTTCAATTCGGAACAGATCGGTAATATCAAAACCTTCCGCATTTTTCTCGGTAATGTTAGCTGCGGCAATTAAAAAATAACTGAGCTGAAAACTACCTTTTGTTTCGGGTGAATATTTAAAAAGTTCTTCATCGTTACTAAATCCTGAACGGCCTTTGGGTAGGGGGTGAGCATTGTGACCTAAGAAGAGCGATTGTTCTGCCGCTATAAAATTCATTTTGGCAAAATTTACCGGCTTGCCGTTTTGCTGAAAAAAGGAAAGGAATTTTTGGAGGTTTTCTACGCTATTGGTTAAACGTTCGTTTACTACACCGCTGGCTACGTCCGGAAACTCGCCTGCACTAAATTGTACGGCCAGTTCCATAAAACGATAAATATCAATGCTTGCAATTGCATCCGTTTCAATATTTCGTGCTATAACCGGAAAATTAAATACATGCCGGCCGCTATCCGCGTAAAATTTTAATGGGGCATAAACTTCATAGCCAATGCAGCTAAAATCGAACCTGATGTGTAAACGATCAGTTGTTGTTACCAGATAATCAGCCAACGGGGCATCATATTTCGGAATGCCTGCATAGCGGGACCAGTTGGTAAATTCGCGACAATAGCTGTTTAGGAGCGCATTAAAGTTAGTTTCTTCTGAAATCTGCTGAAGCTTGATTGAGTCTAACGTATTCGTTTCCATGTTTTTTAATGATTTTAATGATGTTTTCAATATCGCTGATGGTAGTAAGCGGGTTTAGTAGGGTAAATTTGAGGTAGAATTGCTGGTTAATCTTGGTGCCGGCCACCAGGGCTTTACCTTGATTAAACATGGCTTTTTTGATATACTGGTTCATGGCGCAAACATCCAGTTGCAAGTTTTTAGGGCGGTACCTGAAAACCAGCGCACTGATATCCGATTCATTCATAAGCTCAATGTCCTGATCGGCCTGCAGTAAACTGGCTATCTCCGCGGCGGTTTCAATAATGGTGTCAAAATAACCACCCAGTTTATCGCGACCCATCATGCGGAGCGTAAACCAGAGTTTTAGTGCATCGAAGCGGCGGGTAGTCTGGATCGATTTATTCACCTGATTGGGTAAGCCATCTTCGTCGTGGTCTTTTGGGTTTAAGTAATCAGCATGGTGTGTTATCAGGTTAAAAAAGTGTTTGTCGCGCACCAAAAAACCGCTGCTGCTTACCGGTTGGAAGAAAGATTTATGATAATCAACCGTAACCGAATGGGCCATCTCAATGCCGTTAAGCAGATTACGATATTTATCAGTAAGCAATAAACCACAGCCATAAGCTGCATCAATGTGGAACCAGGTATTGTATTTTTTACTGATAGCAGCGAGTTGCTGCAGTGGATCTACGTTACCGAAATCGGTGGTGCCGGCTGTACCTACAATGGCAATCGGGATGTTGCCCTGTGTAAGTTCTCGTTTTATGGCATCTTCAAGCAGTACCGTATTCATCCTGAAACTACGGTCGGTTTTAATTTTGATCACCGCTTTTTCGCCGAGGCCTAAAAGAGAGGCGTTCTTTTGGATGCTGAAATGTGCTTTTTCGGAAACAAAAATCCTGAAACGTGATGCTTCTGCAGGTAAGCCATTCACTTTTATGTTGTGGTTCAGCGCTGTGATGGCATAATGATCGCGGGCCAGTAAAAGCCCCATTAAATTGCTTTGCGTACCACCACTCGTAAAAATACCATCCGCTTTTTTGCTGTAGCCAATCTGGTCGCAGGTCCATTCAATTAGTTTTTGTTCAATTAATGTGCCGCCTGCGCTTTGGTCCCAGGTATCAATAGAAGAGTTGATGGCCGAAATCATCACTTCGGCGGCGACGGCCGGAATAACAATAGGGCAATTTAAGTGCGCAATGTAGGCCGGATGATGGAAAGCAACCGCATGACTGGTGTAAAGCTGTTCTACTTCTTTCAGTAGCGCATCATAGTTGTCGTGGGTCTTTTCAAACTCAATGGCATCGAACAGGGGTTTCAGTTGGGCTGGCGATACCCCACTAAAGGGCTGTTGGTTGTGGTTCAAAAATTTTTTTACCGCCTGGGTAACCTTGCCAACAGCATGGAGGTATTCTGCTTCGTTTTCATGGTGAAAGATTTCCCTGGCCGGACTTTCGGTAAGGAAATCTAATAATTCGGGTTTTTCTAGGTCTGATGTAAACATTAGTTTTTCAAATTTTCAAATCATTTAAAGTCAATTAGGCATTACAGTACCAGGCTTAAAAGCCGGTAATTTTTTACTGATAAATTGGTTAGTTGGGTACTTAAAATAAGTGTGTATTGTAGACTATAATCTCGACTGCTAAGGTATATTTTTATTTAGATCGATTAAAAATAATATTTAAAATAATTTTAAATATTTGTTAATAAGTTAGTTACGATCATGTTTTCTGCTTCTTTTACAGGTTTTTTGTAAAATATTCGCTTTGTTTTATTTGGATTTAATCCAAATAAATGATTGTTTTGCAGAAAAATAAATCATTGAATGAAAAATCTATACTTAATTGCAATCCTGATCTGTGGATGTATCCTTACAGGTAAAGCCCAGACCATAACCGGCAAGGTTGTGGGCGAAACAGCCCCCTTAAGCGGAGCAAATATTAAAGTGCAGGGGAAAAATACTGCGGTAACTACTGGTGCCGATGGTAGCTTTGAACTTGCATTAACCGAAGGTGCTCATCAGCTACAGGTAAGCTATGTGGGTTATGTAACCGTATTACAAAAGGTAAGCCTGACCAAAGGGCAAACCCTTAATTTAATCATCAACTTAAGTCCTACGGCCAACATGCAGGAGGTGGTAGTGGTATCGGCCCGTAAACCAACCAAAATAAGCGAGATACCTGGTACGGTTTGGGTGGTAGATGGTGCAAAAGTGCAGGAGCAGGTTAAAGCGGGTGTACCTTTTAAACAGGCTTTGGCACAATTGATTCCGAGTTTAGATGCCGGACCTGAAGGTCGCACCAACTACGGACAGAATCAGCGCGGCAGAGATGCTTTGGTGATGATTGATGGGGTATCGCTTAACAATACGCGTGGTGTAAGCCGTCAGTTCGAATCTATCGATCCGTTTAATATCGAAAGAATTGAGGTGTTATCGGGTGCAAGCGCTGTTTACGGTGGCGGTGCTACGGGTGGTATCATCAATATCATTACCAAAAAAGGACAAGATAGTCAGCCGAGTTTTACCACGCAATTGGGGGTACGTAGTGGCCTGAAAGAAAAAAGCGATCACGATGTTCGTGTAGCACAAGCCATTTCCGGCGGTAGCAAAGACTGGAACGGCCGGATTGGTATTGCTTTCCAGAAAAACAATGCGGCTTATGGTGCCGATGGAAAACAGATTTTTACCGACATTACCCAAACCGATTTGCAGTACAACCAGTCGTTCGATTTTTTTGGTAGTACTGAGTTTAAGTTAACTGATTATCAAAAGTTAACGGTAAACGCTCAATATTACAATTCGGGTTACCGTGGTAGTAAAGACCTATTTTTAGGAACCAACTATGCCGGATTATTGTCAAATGCAACGCTTTTGCAAATGAGAGACGGTTATTCTTCAGATGTTGATCCTAAAACAAGTCGTGCCAATATTAACGCGAATTATCAGGCCAGCGATATTTTAGGCGGGCAAACGCTTTATGTACAGGCTGCTGCCAGAAATGAGCAGTTTAGTTTTCACCCTTTTCCGGGGCAAGCTGCAATACCAGGCGTATTGTATAGTGGTTCATCAATCCAAAACACCAATTACAGTGCGTTAAAACTGGTATTGAACAAAGACTGGAATAAATTAAACCTTACTTACGGTATTGATGCCGATAACGAAAATTTTAATGCTCAGCAAGCCCTATTCGATAGGGTAAAAGCTGCTACATCAGGTGGTTTAATCAATACTACGGTTGCTACTATTGCCCGTTATCCTAACTTCAGGGTAAATGGTTTATCCGGTTTTCTACAGGCGCAGTTTAAACTGGCCGATTTCTTAACCCTATCGGGTGGGGTTCGCCAGCAACGTATGTTTGTAAAAGTTGGCGATTTTGTTGGTATCGCAGCTGCTGTGCCTTTGGCTTACGGTGTTGGTCGTACGGCTGCTACAATTGCCGGTGGAAGCAACCACTACGATGTAAATCTGCTTAACGGTGGTTTGGTATTTAAAATCAATGCCCCTCAACAAGCCTGGTTTAACTATTCGCAAGGATTTAACCTGGCCGATCCTGCAAAATATTATGGTCAGGGAACTTATACTTTGGCTGGTACCAACTGGAATTTAGGTAATTCGATCAATGTGGGCAGTTCTCCTTTAACCGGTATTAAAACTGATCAGTATGAGGCAGGTTATCGCTATCGTACCGGAGTATTTAATGCTCAGCTTGCCGCTTTTTATGCCTTATCAGATAAAAACGTGAAAACCAACAGCACTTTCAATATCGAAGTGTATGATGAGCATGTTAGAAACTTAGGTGTTGAGGGATCACTTTCATTAAACCTGAAAAATGGTTTCGAGGCTGGTGCAAACGGCTTGTACATCAAAACCCAGAAACAAAATGCTGATGGAACCTGGTCATTGCAGGATGTAACAGTATCTAGTCCGTCTAAGCTGGCAGGTTATTTGGGTTACAACGGAAAAGTATTTGGCTTAAAAGCGCAGGTTTTCCACTCGTTTGATTCGAAAGGAATTGCCACCAACTTAAAAGAATACGAACTTAAAGGTTATACTACAGTTGATTTATTGGGCTCGGTTAAAGTATTTACCGGAAGCCTGTCTATCGGTGTTCAAAACCTGTTGAATAAAAATTACCAGACAGTTTGGAGCCAGCGTTCATCAATTTTATACGCTGCTTTGGCTAAACCAGAAACTTTTTATTATGCCGGTCGCGGCCGCACGTATAATGTAACGTATACGCTTAATTATTAATTAATAGAAAATCGTCATTGCGAGGAGGAACGACGAAGCAATCTTACCACTATGGGTTTGGCCAAATTCAGGTAAAGCTCAGCAAGCGTATTAGGATTGCTTCGTCGGCTGAAAAAGCCCTTCTCGCAATGACGATTTCTTATTCTTAGTTGCTCTAAGGTGGTAAAAAACAATTTTACTTCCGTTTCAACTCAATCACCGTAATCTCCGGCCAGATGCCAATCCGTCCGGAAAAGCCTAAGAAACCAAAACCCCGGTTTACATTTAAATACCTGTTATTCTCGGTTTTAATCCCGGCCCAATGTTTATAGCGGTATTTCACCGGGCTCCATTTTATCCCAAAAGCCTCAATACCAAACTGCATACCATGGGTATGGCCAGCCAGCGACAATTGTATGTTGGAAGGATAATTTTTTACCTGTGCATCCCAGTGTGAGGGATCATGCGATAACAGAATTTTGAAATCACCTGTAGCGGTGTTGGCCAGTGCCTTATTTAAATCGCCACGTTCCCCAAAACCAATTCCCCAGTTCTCTATCCCCGCCAGGATAATTTTTTCGCCGTTTTTATGCAGTTCTACATGTTCATCCAGCAAAAGTTTAAAACCAAGTGCTTTGTGGTAAGCTTTTAACTGATCGAGATTTTTAATCTTCTCCGCTTCGCTCGGCCATTTTACATAATCGCCATAATCGTGATTACCCAAAACCGAAAATTGTCCGAATGGGGCTGTAATTTGCGAAAAATGACCAATATAGGGAACAATCTCTGAAGCAACATTGTTAACCAGATCGCCGGTGAACACAAACAGGTCGCTTTTTTGCGCGTTAATTAAATCAATACCCTTTTGTACCGCTTTCGGATTGGTAAAACTGCCTGCGTGCACATCCGAAATTTGGGTTAAAGTAAAACCATCGAAAGCCTTTGGCAAATCGTCGAAATACAAGGTGTGTTTAATTATCCTATATGCATATTTACCCTGGGTAATGCCGTAAGCAAACAAGGCAATGGTTAAGCAAAACATCGCAAAAGCAAAATAAACCCAATTGTTACTGCGCGCTAAAAGATGAAAACCATTGCCATTGAAGCTCCCGGTTACACTGAACAGGAAACGGTATACATCGCCCAGCAGCAAAACAATTGCAAAAACAACCTCTGCAGTAAAAATGATCAGAAAAGTGTGACTTACAATCTGAAAAAATCGGTTAATACCCTGTATGCGCATTTGTTGTATCGCATAAAACAGTGCAAAGGTTAAACCTACTATAAACACCCAGAAAACCGGGCTAAGCCAGGTAGATTGATTTAAGGTGCCCAGACCCGATAAAACGTAGCCATTTAAGGCAAAAAACATAAATGCTACAATAAGGAGCGGGATAATATTGAGTTTTCTTTTCATTACAAATTGGTAAGAGGCATAAGTTAAATGTAGGGCTTAAACGCAGATAAATTACCTGCAGTTTGCAACTTGGATTATTTTTACGCTTCTTTGATTAATTGTATCCTAAAAGATTGAGTTTCTAATTTAAGATAAACTGCTTGCAGGTTGAAAACCAAATCCTGCTGAACGGCGTATTTTAATAATTTACTTTCTTTTATTAGCTTTGTGCGAATATGCTGTCGAAAAAAACAAAATACGCCATAAAGGCACTTGTTGCGCTTGGTAAAAATTTAGATAAACCACCTATGCAAATCTCAAAAATTGCAGAGGAGGAGCATATCCCAAAAAAATTCCTGGAGCAAATTCTGCTCGATTTGCGTAACGCCGGCTTTTTATACAGTAAAAAAGGAGCCGGAGGTGGTTACAGCCTGAATAAAAAGCCCGAAGAAATCCTTTTGGTACACATCATGCGCGTTACCGATGGCCCTATTGCCATGGTGCCCTGTGCCAGTTTAAATTTCTACCATAAATGCGATGAATGCGAAGATGAAAAAACCTGTGGAATCAGAAGTGCATTTATCGATGTAAGGGATGCTACACTGAAGGTTTTAAGCGAAACAAGCATTGCTGATGTAATTAGCCGTGAGGATACGCTGAAACTGGCAATCGAAAAACTGTAAGAAATTATTTTAATCATATTGTGGAAAGGTTGGTGTCTGCACCAACCTTTTTTTATTGGCTGTTCCGGTCGGTGAGGGCACCAACCGGTAAGATATTCTACTGGTTGGTGTCATCACCAACCAGCTTAGTCTTTACTCAGTCGATGAAATGCTAAGCACATTCTTCAAAAATAAATTTTCACTCATCAAAATACTTTAACAAACGATTGCGCAGTATAAAGAAGGCTAAAAATCAATAAAAAACTTTCGCTAAGGGTTTACAGATTAACACCCTATCGTAATTTTTTTCAAGAAAAATTACGACTATTCCTATATACTTTATATATTTGACGGATGAACCTAAATTTTATACTTAACAGAGCCGCTATCAGGATGATGTGCTATTGTTGTAAACAACAGTAACAGGGAGCCTATAGATAATTTAAGTATAAAATATTAGATGCTTCCCGGTAAAGGGGAGCATTTTTTGAATAAAGCTAACAACACATATGCAAACTTTCAGAACAGAACTCGAAAACAATATTGTCGAGCAGGACATTATCGATTTAGAGAATAAAATTAAAGCCTTTCGGGATGGTACCATCCACGACGAGAAGTTTAGGAGCCTGCGTTTAGCACGCGGTGTTTACGGACAAAGACAGCCAGGCGTACAAATGATCCGCATTAAATTGCCTTTTGGGAAAGTTACTTTTAAGCAATTATTGCGCATTGCCGATATTGCCGATGAGTACGGAAGCGGCAATTTGCACTTAACTACCCGTCAGGATATTCAGTTGCACTATGTGAGCTTAGACCGCACACCGGAGCTTTGGGCTAAATTGGAGCAAGATGATATTACCTTGCGCGAAGCTTGCGGTAATACCGTGCGTAACGTAACAGCATCGCCAAATTCGGGCATTGATAAAGATGAGCCATTTGATGTTTCACCCTATGCTCATGCGGTTTTTAAATACTTTTTGCGTAACCCGATCTGTCAGGAAATGGGGCGTAAAATTAAAATTTCATTCTCTTCGAGTGATAAGGACACTGCATTTAGCTACATTCACGATTTAGGTTTCATTCCAAAAATTAACGAGCAGGGCGAACGTGGCTTTAAAGTTTTGTTTGCGGGTGGTTTAGGTGCACAACCTTTTTTAGCTAGTGCTGTTCACGAATTTTTACACGAAGATCAGATTATCCCCTTTACCGAATCGGTACTCCGTGTTTTCGACCGTTATGGCGAGCGTACCAACCGCAATAAAGCCCGTTTAAAATACCTGGTGCAAAAATTAGGTTTAGACGAAGTTTTACGCCTTGTTGCCGAAGAGCGCGTTGCCAATAAAGTAAAAAGCTTTAAAATAGATTTAAATACCATCGCCGAACCCGTTTTGCCAGCTGAGCAAGATTATCCGGCGGTAGAGATATTAAATGAAACTCACTATAAACACTGGTCGGCTACTAATGTGGTAGAACAAAAACAAACTGGTTTTTATTCGGTTTACGTAAAAGTACAGGTAGGCGATATTAAAACAGATCGGGCAAGAGCCTTTGTTGATGCCATCAGACCTTATGTTGCCGACGAAATCAGGGTTACACAAAACCAGGGTTTATTGTTAAAGTATGTCCGTCAGGAAGCTTTACCGGCTTTATATGCTGCCTTAAATAAAATTGGTTTTACAACTGCCGGTTTCGATAGTGTTGCCGATATTACTACCTGTCCCGGAACAGATACCTGTAATTTAGGTATCGCCAACTCCATGACTTTGGCCGAGGTTTTAGAAGAGGTAATTTACACCGATTTCCCTGAGTTGATTTACGAGAAAAACATCAACATCAAAATCAGTGGTTGCATGAACTCTTGCGGTCAGCATGGTTTAGCCGAGATTGGTTTTCACGGCAGTTCGGTAAAAGCCGAAGGAAAAGTGGTACCGGCGGTACAGGTAATGTTAGGTGGTGGTACTGTTGGTGATGGTGTTGGGCGTGTGGCCGAACGTGTTATCAAGGTGCCATCTAAAAGAGCAACAAGCGTTTTACACTACATTTTGAATGATTTTAAAGCCAATAATCTGGCTGATGAGAATTTTCACCAGTATTACGATAGAAAAGGTAAAGACCACTTTTATCAGTTATTAAAACCACTGGCCGATTTAACCAACCTGCAAACCGAAGAATTTGTAGACTGGGGTCACGTTGAGCCTTTTGCTACCGCAATCGGTGTAGGCGAGTGTGCCGGCGTGGTAATTGATTTGGTTGCTACTTTATTGTTAGAAGCTGATGAGAAATTTGACTGGGCAAAACAAAACTTAGAAAAAGGTGCTTACGCCGATGCGATTTACCATACCTACAGTACGTTTGTAAGTGCAGCCAAATCACTATTGTTAGATAAAGGCGTAAACAGCAGCACACAGGTTGGCGTAATCCGCGAGTTTGACAATCATTACGTTGAAACCGGCGAATTTAACCTGACTACTAATTTTTCTGATTTGGTTCTTCAAATCAATAAAAACGAACCAAGTGCTGAATTTGCTCAAAAATATTTTGAACAGGCCGGTCAGTTTTTAAATCAGATTAAGGAAAAAAGGGCTGTATTGGTAAAGTGAGATTTGAGACAATAGATTTGAGATTTGAGAACTGCAAGGCTAAACGTCACGCACCAAACAACTCTTTATCCAGTCATTCAAAATTCAATAATTAAAAAGAAACATGGTTAATCAAAATAAAGAATCAAAAATTACCCTTCTGGGTGCAGGCCCGGGCGACCCTGACTTGTTAACCTTAAAAGGAGTAAAGGCTTTACAAACTGCAGATGTGGTGTTGTACGATGCATTAACCAATGAAGCTTTATTGGAGCATGCGCCTGAAGAAGCCATTAAAGTATATGTAGGCAAACGTTCAGGCGAGCATTCTTATCCGCAGGATACGATCAATAAATTAATGATCGATTACGCTTTAAACTATGGGCATGTAGTACGCTTAAAAGGTGGCGATCCCTTTGTTTTTGGCAGAGGGTATGAGGAGCTGGATTACGCAGCATCGTATAGTATTCCGGTAAGCGTTATTCCGGGTATTTCGAGTTCAATCGGCGTACCGGGTTTACAACAAATTCCGGTAACACACCGCGGCTTGAGCGAAAGCTTTTGGGTAATTACCGGTACAACCACTTCGGGTGAGGTATCGGCAGATATTTACCAGGCAGCACAATCGAATGCTACCGTAGTGGTGTTAATGGGACTTAAAAAACTATCAAAAATTGTAGCGATTTTTAAAGCCGCCGGAAAACACAACTTACCGACTGCAGTAGTACAAAATGGTTCGGCAGAAGACGAAAAGTTAGTAGTTGGTGTGGTAGAAACTATAGAAAGTTTGGTACAGCACGAAAATATTAAGGCTCCGGCATTGTTAATATTTGGAGAAGTTGTATCATTACATCCGTCATTTAAAAACATCATTAAACAATATGCAAGTATTGCCTAACCAACCCAATAATGCAGAATCTTTTTCTGAAGAGGAAAAAGGTAACCAGCTGTTTCCGGTTTTTGTGAAGCTGAATAAGCTGCGTACATTATTAATTGGTGCGGGTAATATTGGCCTCGAAAAATTAACGGCGATTGTGAACAACAGTCACCAGGCTAACATTACCATTGTAGCCGAAGTAATTTCTCCTGAGGTTTATACCTTAATTGCCAACTATCCGTTGGTTAAGGTGAAACAAAAAAGTTTTGATGTTTCTGATTTACAGGATATTGATATCGTTTTTGCGGCGACAAACAACAACATTTTAAACGAAGAGATCAGAAAAGTAACCAATGAAAAAGGTTTACTGATCAATGTGGCGGATAAGCCCGAACTTTGCGACTTTTATTTGGGCTCTATTGTTCAAAAAGGCGATTTAAAAATTGCGATTTCTACCAACGGGAAATCGCCAACCATAGCCAAACGTTTAAAACAAATTCTGAACGAAGGTTTACCAGCCGAGCTGGACGAAACTTTACAGAACATGAGCGCTTTGCGCCAAACCTTAAACGGCGATTTCTCTGCAAAAGTTAAAAAGCTGAATAAAGTTACCCAAAGCTTAATTAACCCTAAAAAGAGTTTTGCCGAGCGCAATATCAAATGGTTAATCTGGGTGGCTTCGGTTTTATTAATTGTGGCTATAGGCTTTTCATTGTGGAATACCGAGCCCGAGTTTCAGGCTTTCCTCATTAATATCGATCCATTATTCTACTGGTTTTTAGGTGCAGGATTTGTATTTGCCTTGATTGATGGGGCAATTGGTATGTCGTATGGTGTAACCACCGCATCCTTCTCACTGGCAATGGGTTTACCTCCCGCTTCGGCCAGTATGGCTATCCACATTTCGGAAGTAATGAGCAACGGAATTGCCGGCTGGATGCATTACCGCATGGGCAATGTAAACTGGAAACTGTTTAAAATACTAATCTTACCTGCCATTGTTGGTGCGGTGTTAGGCGCTTATATTTTATCATCTTTAGAGCATTACAGCGCTTATGTTAAACCAATCGTAGCTGTATATACCTTGTTTTTAGGTGGGATTATTTTAATGAAAGCCTTTAACATCAAGCGAAAAAAAGCCGATCAGAAAATAAAAAAAATTGGTTTACTGGGCTTTGGAGGTGGCTTTATCGATGCTGCTTTCGGTGGTGGCTGGGGTTCAATTGTACTTTCGAGTTTAATTGCCGGTGGCAGGCACCCATTGTTTTCTTTAGGGACGGTAAAAATCAGCCGTTTCTTTATTGCCACACTCAGTTCGCTAACCTTTTTTACCATGTTGGGTGGTAAACACTGGGAAGCTGTTTTAGGTTTAATTATTGGTAGTGCAATTGCATCGCCAATTGCTGCAAAAGTATCCAACAAAATTTCGGCGAAGACCATTATGGTTGCCGTTGGCATTATTGTAATGCTGGTAAGTTTGCGCAGTGTAATAATGTTTATTTTAAAATTAATTTAGTGATGGAACGTGTAGAAGAGATAAAAGAAGCACTAAAAGGCTTAAATACCATTGAAAAATTAAGATTTTTAGCCGATCGTTACGCAGATCGCATTATTTTTTCAACCAGTTTCGGTTGGGAAGATCAGGCCATCACACACCTTATTTTTGCCAATAATATTCCGATTAAGGTTTTTACTTTAGAAACTGGACGCTTATTCCCCGAAACTTATTACGTGTGGAACCGCACACTCGAGATCTATAACAAGCCTATTTATGCCTACTATCCTCAAAATGAACTTTTACAGGATATGGTAAACAGTAAGGGTCCGAGCAGTTTTTACGAATCGGTTGAAAATAGGAAAGAGTGCTGCTATATCCGCAAAATAGAACCTTTAAAAAGAGCATTAAAAGGTAATGAAATCTGGATTACAGGTATCAGGGCCGATCAAAGTGCCAACCGCGAAGATATGCACGATGTAGAATGGGATGAAGGCAACCAGCTGGTTAAATTTCACCCGATTTTCGACTGGACTTTAGATGATGTTAAGGCCTATATTAAGGATAACAACATTGTTTACAACACCCTGCACGATAAAGGATTTCCGAGTATCGGTTGCGCTCCATGCACAAGGGCCGTACAACCAGGCGAAGATTTCAGGGCCGGAAGATGGTGGTGGGAAGACCAAAGCAAAAAAGAATGTGGTTTACATGCAACTGAGGCGGAAGTGAAGTAGTTAAGTAAGAAGTGAGCTGCAACGGAAACGTTTCAACTGTACAACATTAAACTTTGCAATAATTTAACAACACAACACAAAACAAATATAAGCAGTTGAAAAAGGAACGGCGCTGGCATGCAACCTTCCAACATTTCAACAATCAATCATTTCAACATATTATAATGAGTACATATAATTTTGATTATTTAGATGAACTGGAGGCCGAGGCCATTCACATTTTACGTGAGGTTGCGGGGCAGTTTGAGAAGCCGGCCTTATTGTTTTCAGGTGGGAAAGACTCGATTACCCTAGTGCGTTTAGCTGAAAAAGCTTTCCGTCCGGGTAAATTCCCTTTTCCATTGGTACACATCGATACCGGACATAATTTTGAAGAAACCATTACCTACCGCGATAAAATGGTAGAAAGGATAGGCGAAAAACTCATTATTGGTTCTGTTCAGGAATCTATTGATCAAGGTAAAGTGGTAGAACAAACGGGTAAAAATGCAAGCAGAAATGCTTTACAAACCGTAACCTTGTTAGATACCATTGCCAAACACCAGTTCGATGCCTGTATAGGTGGTGCGCGCAGGGATGAAGAAAAAGCACGTGCAAAAGAACGTATTTTCTCTGTGCGCGATGAGTTTGGCCAGTGGGATCCTAAACGTCAGCGACCAGAACTTTGGAACATTTATAACGGTAAAATCCACAAAGGTGAAAACATCCGTGTGTTCCCAATCAGCAACTGGACTGAGCTTGATGTTTGGAACTATATCCGTCGCGAAAAAATCGAATTGCCAAGTATTTACTTCTCGCATGAGCGCGATGTAATTACCCGTAACGGACAGCTAATGGCTGCATCGCCGTTTTTAAATATGGACGATGAAGATGTTGTATTCCGCAAGCAAGTGCGTTTCCGTACCGTGGGCGATATGTCTTGTACCGCTGCGGTTGAGTCGGAAGCAACACTGATTGACGATATTATTGCTGAAATCAGCGCATCTAAAATTTCAGAGCGTGGGGCCCGTTTAGACGATAAAGTTTCGGAAGCAGCAATGGAAGACAGGAAAAAGGGAGGATATTTTTAAGAAGTAGAAAGTATTTAGTATCAAGACTGGATGCAAATTACAAATACAAATCTTCTAAATCGAAATAAGTTTGAGTTGAATGTGATAGACTTCAATATGTCTTGATACTTGATACTTTATCTTAATACTTAAAAACATGAACATATTAAAATTCTTTACAGCAGGCAGTGTAGATGATGGTAAGAGTACCTTAATCGGCCGTTTGTTATATGATACAGATTCTATTTTAGCCGATCAGCTGGAAGCTTTACAAAGCTCGAACCGTAAAAATGACGACGGAACCATTGACCTGGCTATTTTAACCGATGGTTTAAGGGCAGAGCGCGAGCAGGGCATTACCATTGATGTGGCTTACAAATACTTTCAAACCGAAAAACGTAAATTCATTATAGCCGATACCCCGGGGCACATTCAGTACACCCGCAACATGGTTACCGGAGCATCAACCGCTAATCTGGCCATTATTTTAATCGATGCCCGGAACAGTGTGGTAGAGCAAACCATCCGTCACTCGTACATTGTTTCGTTACTGGGTATTAAGCATGTGGTAGTTTGTATCAATAAAATGGATATGGTCGATTATAGCGAAACGGTTTATAATTCCATTATCGAAAAATATAAAGTGCTGGCTCAGCAACTTAAACTGGAAGATGTAACTTATATTCCGGTTAGTGCCTTAAAAGGCGATAACGTGGTGCAGAACTCTGGTAATATGGAGTGGTACGAAGGCGAGAGTTTGTTACATTTCTTGGAGCAGGTAGATACCGATCATTTAGACCGTTCGCAGCTGGCGCGTATGCCGGTTCAGTGGGTAGTACGTCCGCAAACCGATGAGTTGCACGATTACCGCGGTTATGCAGGCCGTGTGCTAAGTGGTACTTTTAACCTGAACGATAAGGTAAATGTATTGCCTTCAGGTGCAAGTTCTACTATCGAGAAAATTGAATTTTTTGATGAGGAATTGGATGCTGCACACGCAGGCGAATCAGTAATTATCCACCTGAAAGATGATGTAGACATTAGTCGTGGCGATACCATTGTAAATGCATCTGCCTTGCCGCAGGAATCGAAACTGATTGAAGCCGATTTATGCTGGATGGATGCACGTGCGCTGGATACTTCAATTATGTACAACATTCAGCATAACAGTAAGGTAACCAAGTGCAAAATCAGCGAAATTCTGCATAAGGTAGATATTAATACACTCGAAAAACATGCTGCTGAAGAATTTAAACTGAACGATATTGGTCGCGTAATTGTTAAAACAGCAGATGCTTTGGCTTTCGATCTTTATGATGATAACCGGGCTAATGGCTCAGCCATTTTGGTTGATAGCCGTACCAATTTAACAGTGGGCGCTTTAATGTTCAGGGCGGCAGTAGAATAAAAACAAGGGTGATGTGAGGTGGATGAATGATATAAATATCCGGCAAACCACAACCAAATATAAGATGAAGACGCTATGCTGAAAGGTATAGTGTGAAAGCAATTTCAGCGGGGCATCGTTTTACGGTAGCCCCGTTTTTCGTTTAGCAGCGGCTAATTTAGCTTTAAGTTTAGCAGCTGCTAATAAATTTTATATCTTAGTTTAACTCACTATCTCTTCATAACCGCTTAACTTATGCATGCAGGAAAAAAATATAGTTTTCTCGAATTTATTATCTGGACCAGGCGCGATCTTTACCGCTTAACTATTCTGGCCATTATTCCTACCGTACTTTATCATTATTGTGCTTTTACGTTTCTTTCTATCTCCTGGGTACCTGTGGCGCTTTTAGGTACTGCAGTTTCATTTATCATCAGTTTTAAAAATAACGCCAGTTATGCGCGCCTTTGGGAAGCCCGGCAAATTTATGGTGCCATCATTAACTCGAGTCGTGCCTTTGGCGTAATGGTTCGCGATTATCTGACTGCTCATGATAAAAAAACAGATGTTCAAACGATCTTTTACCGCCACTTTGCCTGGCTAACTGCTTTGCGCTTTCAATTAAGGGAGCCAAGAGCCTGGGAAAATTCAGATGATCCCCGTAACATCGAATATGCAAGACTTTACCGGGTTTCGGAAAAAACAGATAGTTTGGAAGATAGCCTGGCGGAATATCTTTCGGTAGATGAGCTAAAGTACATTTTGACTAAAAAGAATAAGGCAACCCAATTAATGGCTCTGCAATCGGCCCACATCAATAAACTGGTTGCTGCCGGAATTTTAACCCAACTACAATTGCAATCTTTGCAAAATTCGGTTACCAGCTTCTACGACAACCAGGGCAAAGCTGAGCGAATTAAGAACTTCCCTTATCCACGTCATTTCTCCTCAATAGCCACCATTATGTTAAATTTATTTGTGTTTTTGGTGCCTTACGGACTGCTAAACGAATTTAATAAGCTAGGCAACGGCACTTTAATTGAAGGCTATTCTATTTGGCTAAACATCCCCTTTGCGATTTTGTTAACCTGGGTTTTTAACTCGCTTGATATTGTTGGCGAAAGCTCTACCAACCCTTTCGAAGGAAGTGCAAACGATGTTCCAATCACAAATATTTCCAGAACGATAGAAATTGACATGCGGGATATGCTTGATGAAACAGATTTGCCGCCGGCACTTACGCCAGAGCATTTTATACTGATGTAATGGTTTTTCTGTTATGGAAATGCCTTAAATTCTTCATCATATTGGTATATTAGTATAAATAATTTGAATGCTAAAAACCCATGATATGAAAAGAAACTTTATTTACCTCGTTCTGGCAGCTCTTCCGTTTGCCTATGCTTGTAACCAAAATAAAAGCGACAGTAATTCGAAAACTAAAACCGATTCGGTAGTTAAAGAAGCTTGTTACGCAGCTGCATTTGAAAAAGATAGTGCTGCTATTATTGTTAACACCATGGCATCGGGCAAAGTAACGGGCTCGTTATTGATTAAATATGGCAATAAACCGCAAAATAATGGTAAGATTGATGGTAAATTTAGCGGTGATACCTTATATGTAGATTACCGTTTTAATACTGGTAAAGATAGCACGCGGGTATTTACCAATCCGCTGGCTTTCTTAAAAAAAGATGGTAAACTGATTATGGGAGTAGGGCAAATTGAAACTACACTTGGCCGTTCTTACTTTGTAAAAGGAAAACCGATTAATTATGAAGCCGGAAAATTTATTTTTACAGAAGTGAACTGTAAATAAGATTCTTTAAACGACTACTCTGTAGCGCGCACTGTGAGGTCAGATGTTCCCGTCTGACCTTATTTCCTCAATTTCCTGTCACTTTCAGATAGTAAGATCTGACAGCACTGTTATTTTGCCACGGATGCGCAGAAAACACGGTGGCATTTTTCTTTTTGTTTGCCATCCCGAATACAAATCGTTATCCTGAACTTGTTTCAGGATCCACCGTGTTATCAACCAATGATGTTCCTAAGCTAATCGCCATGTTGCGAATTTGAAGACTTTTTTCGAGGCAGGGTCTTCGTTTTTAGAGATTCTTCGCATCGTTAATCATGCAGGAAAAAATTATTTTAAAATAAATTACTACAATTCCTATAGACTTTATATATTTGTAATAATTAACGAATGTGAACCAGCATAAATTTGGTGTTATGATTTTAAATAAAGTAGAAAAAGCAAACATTGAACCACGAATTACTTTAATAGGTGCAGGTCCTGGCGACCCGGATTTATTTAGTTTAAAAGGTGTTAAAGCATTAAAAACAGCTGATGTTGTTTTGTACGATGCAAATGTGAACGAAGCTTTATTATGTCATGCGCCAGATGGTATTCCAAAAGTTTATGTAGGTAAACGCAGTGATGATGAAGATTTTTCGCAAGAGGCCGTAAACAAGCTGATTGTTGATTATGCTTTAAATTATGGTCATGTGGTGCGGTTAAAAAGCGGCGATCCGTTTTTCTTTGCCAAAGGTTACGAAGAAATTGATGCCGCCGAATCGTACAGCATTCCAACTGAAATTATTCCGGGTATTTCAAGTGCTACAGGTGCGCCAAGTTTACAAAAGATTCCGATGATTTATAAAGACCTGAGCGAGAGCTTCTGGGCGGTAACCGGAACTAACTCAAGAGGCGAAATTTCTGAAGATTTATACATTGCAGCTAAAACCAAAGCTACCATTGTAGTTTTAAACGGAATTGAGAAAGTAAAAGAAATTGCAGCCATTTTTCAGGCCGAAAGCAAAAATCTTTTACCGGTAGCGGTAATCCAGAACGGATCGACGCCGCAAGAGAAAATTGCAGTGGGTATTGTTGATACCATTGCTGAAATTGTTGAGGATAAAAAAATTACCGCACCTGCCTTATTGGTTTTTGGCGATGTGGTTTCGTTGCACCCTCAGTTTCAACCTATCCGCGATTTTTACGAAATTTTAGCGGAAGAGTACTAAGGTATTTTTAAACCAAAAATATATTTGTTTTGTTGTTAAAACCGCATGGGCGAGCCAGGCGGTTTTTTTGTTTAGGCTTATTCTCCGAGTCTATCAGCGCAATCCGCGGGAAACTATAATAAGTTCTCCCGCAGATTTAAGAGGATCATCGCAGATTAAATACTTAGGGTTATTAAAAATCTCTACGTGTATCAGCGCAATCCGCGGGAAACTATAATAAATTCTCCCGCAGATTTAAGAGGATCACTGCAGATTAAATACTTAGGATTATTAAAACCTCTGCGTGTATCAGCGTAATCAGCGGGAAACTATAATAATTCTCAGATTAAATGCATATTTCCCGGATTTTATTGCTGCTAAATTTGCACTTTAAACTGCTTTATAATGCTTACTTTTTTTAATGGAAAACACGCTTGCGTACTTTTGCGTAGTTATGGAAAATCAGGTAAAATACTGCCTTTCAGCACTGAAATAGGTGCACTGAATAAGAAATCCCCAAACCCTGAATTTTCACCTAAAAATATAATTTACATTATTTGCAATGCTCAAAACAATTAGTAACTTACTTAGGTTATCTACACCAAATATTTGATGGAAATTATACATATAAGTGCCGAGTGTTACCCTGTTGCAAAAGTTGGTGGTTTAGCCGATGTGGTAGGGGCCTTACCCAAGTATCAAAATAAATTAGGCCACATTGCCAAAGTGGTTGTTCCGGCGTACGACACTAAATTCATCCGCGAAAGCGAATTTGAAGTAACCTACGATGCCTGGTCTAACTATGGTAATCATCATTTTCATTACCGCATATTAAAAGAAAAAACCAATAAACTGGGTTTCGATGTTTACGTAATCCATATTAAAGGCCTTACCGACAGACCGAATGTTTACGGTTATGGCGATGATACTGAACGTTTTGTTGCTTTTCAGATTGCCACTTTAGATTGGATTGCCCAATGGGAACATCGTCCGGATGTAATTCACTGTCACGATCACCATACCGGTTTAATTCCTTTTATGGCATCGAATTGTTTAAAATACGAAAGCATTAAACATGTACCTACAGTTTTAACCATTCACAACGCCCAATACCAGGGACAATTTGGCTGGGATAAATTATACTACCTACCGGCCTTCGATTTATGGAAGGGTGGTTTGCTGGGCTGGGATGATGCCATTAACCCTTTGGCTTCGGCTATAAAATGTGCGTGGCGCGTAACTACAGTTTCGCCAAGCTACCTCGAAGAAATGATGAACAATGCCCGTGGCTTAGAAAGTTTGTTGAGACAGGAACGCTGGAAATCGGTAGGGATTTTAAATGGTATTGACAGCGAAGTCTGGAATCCGGAAACCGACCCTATGCTGGGCAAAGGTTACAATATAAAGACCGTTGAAGCCGGTAAGCAGGCAAACAAAACTGCTCTGTGCAATGTTTTTCAATTAGATGCGTCTAAGCCCCTCTTTACTTTTATCGGCCGGCTGGTTGATGAAAAAGGAGCCGATTTGCTGCCTGATATATTTTATACTGCTTTGCAGCAGCATGGCGATAACATTAATGTATTGGTTTTAGGATCGGGCGATAATTGGGTAGAAGGGCGTTTAAATCAGTTAAAGGATATTTTTCCGGGTAAGTATAATGCCTACATTGGCTACAATGAGCAGGTTTCGCACGAAATTTATGCCGGTGCCGATTTCCTGATCATGCCTTCGCGTGTTGAACCCTGTGGTTTAAACCAGCTGTATGCTTTAAGGTATGGTACAGTGCCCATGGTACGGCGTATAGGTGGGTTAAAAGATACCGTGATTGATATTGGCGATGGAGGTTTTGGTATTTGCCACGACCAAACCAGTATTTGGGATGTTACCCACGCCATTAACCGCGCAGTAGAACTGTATAACAATAAAAAAGCTTTTAAAGCAGTGCGTAAAACAATGATGAAGCTAGACCACTCGTGGGATAATGCGGCATTAAATTATATAGAATTGTACCAATTATTAAATTAAGCTTAAACATGACTGACAAAGTTTTAGGCGTTATCCTTGGCGGTGGCCAGGGCTCTAGATTATCGCCACTTACACAAACACGTTCTAAACCGGCAGTTCCAATTGCAGGGAAGTACCGGTTGGTAGACATTCCAATTTCTAACTGCCTTAACTCAGGCATCCACCGTATGTTTGTACTTACGCAGTTTAATTCGGCATCGTTAAATAAGCACATTAAGAATACGTATCACTTTAGTCATTTCAGTAAGGCTTTTGTTGATATTCTGGCAGCAGAGCAAACGGTACAAAATGCAGGCTGGTTTCAGGGTACTGCCGATGCGGTACGTCAGTGCATGCACCATATTGTTTCACATGAGTTTGATTATATTTTAATCCTTTCGGGCGATCAGTTGTACCAGATGGATTTTAAAGATATGATTGAAAAGCACATTGAGGCTGAAGCGGAAATTACCATTGCCACCATTCCGGTTACAGCCAAAGATGCTACCGATTTCGGTATTTTGAAAGCCGATGAAGAAAATATGATTACTTCTTTTATCGAAAAACCAAAAACCGGATTGGAAGAGTGGATTTCGGATACTGGTGAGGAGATGCAGGGTGAAGGCCGTAATTTTCTGGCTTCGATGGGAATTTATGTATTCAACCGCGAATACCTCATTAATATCTTAAACGAAAACGAAGAGGAGAAAGATTTTGGTAAAGAAATTTTACCGCGTGCCATTACCCAAAGCAGGGTTTTAAGCTATCAATATGAAGGCTATTGGACTGATATCGGTAACATTTCGTCGTTTTTTGAGGCTAATCTGGGTCTTACAGACGAAATTCCGAAATTTAACATGTTCGATAGTAACCACGCTATTTTTACCAGGGCACGGATGTTACCGCCTTCTAAAATTTCGGGTACCACTTTAAATAAGGCCATTATTGCCGAAGGCTGTATTGTACAGGCCAGTAAGGTAGAACATGCCGTTTTGGGTATCAGGGCAAGAATAGGGAAGAATACGGTTATTACCAATTCTTACATTATGGGTAGCGACAGGTACCAGACTTTCGAAGAAATACAGGAAGAAACAAGCAAAGGAAATTCGCTGATTGGTATTGGCGACAGGTGTTACATTAACAATGCCATTATCGACAAAAACTGCCGTATTGGTAACGATGTGAAAATTAATGGCGGCGATCATTTGGAAGATGGCGACTTTGAACTCTATGCCGTTAAAGATGGTATAGTGGTAATTAAAAAAGGAGTGGCTTTGCCTAGCGGAACTGTAATTTAGCAATCATTATCATTAACTATAGGCCAGTTTAGTTTACCTAGGCTGGCTTTTTATTTTGTATTTAACTGCTGTTGGGTAGGTTTTTTACATTCCTGCCAACATTTTGGGTACAGGCTTGTTAATTTATAAACACATAAAACAGCTTATGCCCGAACAGCATTTATATCAAACCGGAATAATAGGAAATTGCGCTTTTTTAGCCCACGTAAATAAAAACACCGATATATCATGGCTATGCTGGCCACGTTTCGATAGTTCATTCGTTTTTGGCAGTTTATTGGATAAACAAAAAGGAGGCGAGTTTTCTATCAGGCCACAAGGCGAATTTTCTTCCAATCAATACTATATCGAAAATACCAATGTATTGCGGACCGAAATTACCGCCGAAGATGGTACTTACCGGGTAACCGATTTTGCTCCCCGCTTTCACCTTTACGAAAGGTATTTCAAACCTTTAATGTTGATCAGGAAAATTGAACCTTTAACCGGAAGTCCCCGGATAACAATTAAGTGTAAGCCGGTGTGCAATTATGGCAAAAGTGCCATGACCGTAAGCCGTGGCAGTAACCATATCGATTATTTAGGTTGCGATGAAAATATCCGTTTGAGTACCAATGTTTCGTTAACTTATATTATCGATGAAAAAGCATTTGTGCTGAACGAAGCCAAATACCTGGTAATGACCTATGGCCAAAATCTCGAAGCCCCGATTGTAAGTACTTCGGAAAATTTCCTGCGCGAAACGATTGCTTATTGGCGCTTGTGGATTAAACATTCATCAATTGCTGGTTTTTATCAGCATTTTGTTATCCGCTCTGCGCTGGTGCTTAAAATTCACCAGTATGAGGATACCGGGGCAATTATTGCTGCCAGTACCACCAGTTTACCCGAATCGCCGGGTAGTACACGCAACTGGGATTACCGTTATTGCTGGCTGCGCGATTCGCACTATGTACTCACTTCGCTCAATCACATTGGTCATTTTGAGGAGATGGAGAAGTATTTCAATTACCTCTCTGATATTTCGCATGCAGAAGATACACGTTACCAGCCTTTGTACGGCATTGCGGGCGAAAGAAAAATTACCGAAAATACTTTAGATCATTTAGCGGGATATAGAGGCGAGAAACCGATCAGAATTGGAAATCAGGCTTACGAACACATTCAGAATGATATTTATGGTCAGGTTTTAATTTCGATGCTGCCGCTATATACCGATCACCGCTTTGTGTTTTCGGAGCGGAGCGACTCAGTAAAATGGATAGAAAGTGTTTTATCTAAAATTGAAAGTACCATTGATGAAAAGGATGCCGGAATATGGGAGTTCAGAAATATTGCCAATGTGCATTGTTACAGCAATCTTTTTCAATGGGCAGGGGCACAGGCCGCATTAAAAATGGCCAAAACTATAGGTAATCAAAACTTCGAAGATCGCGCTCAGGTTTTGATTGATAAAGCTGCAGCACATATCGAAGCCTGTTACGATCCGGAAAGGAGAGTATATACCAATGCGGTGGGTAGCAAGCATTTGGATGCGAGTACGTTGCAGTTGATTATGATGAATTACCTCGATCCGGCATCTGATAAGGCCAAAGATCATTTAAAAGCACTGGAAGCAGAGCTTAAAACAGAGGATGGCTTGTTTTACCGCTACCTGCATGCTGATGATTTTGGGAAACCAAAAACTACTTTTTTAATCTGCGCTTTCTGGTATGTGGAGGCATTGGCTTGCGTTGGTCGAACCGATGAAGCCATTAAAGAATTCGAAAATATCATTAAATACTGCAATCACCTGTTACTTTTTAGCGAAGATGTAGATGCCAAAACAGGTAGTCAGTGGGGGAATTTTCCTCAGGCCTACAGTCATGTAGGTTTAATGAATGCTGCTTACCGCATTGCAATTAAACTGGATAGGCCGATATTTTTGTAGGGATTGTGCATTAAAAAAAAGGATATTCGCAAGAAGCTCATTTTCGTTAATCGTCATTCTCAGCTTGATCGATAGCTATCGGATGGGATCCTCACACTTTATCGGTGCCTGTATTTCGCTTTAAGATTCCCGTTTTCACGGGAATGACGGATCGTATATTGGATTCCTATCGGTTGGTGTCACACCGACCGAAAAAAATAGCATAACATCCTTTGTTGTCTTTGATCGTCATTCCCAGCTTGATCCGATAGCTATCGGATGGGAATCCTCACACTTTATCGGTGCCTGTATTTCGCTTTAAGATTCCTGTTTTCACGGGAATGACGGATCGTATATTGGATTTCTATCGGTCGGTGTCACACCGACCGAAAAAAATAGCTTAACATCCTTTGTTGTCTTTGATCGTCATTCCCAGCTTGATCCGATAGCTATCGGATGGGAATTCTCACACTTTATCGGTGCCTGTATTTCGCTTTAAGATTCCCGTTTTCACGGGAATGACGGATTGTATATTGGATTCCTATCGGTTGGTGTCACACCGACCGAAAAGATTAACCCCTGTCTACAAATTCCTCTTTAACTAAACTCCACAATAACTTTCTCACCTCTTTATAATCATTGAGGTAATACTTGGCTTCTGAAATATTATTACCAACTTTAATGGTAAAAGCATCGTTGGGTAGTGCCTTAAAAATATCTTCGTCAGTATGATCATCGCCCAGGGCGAGTATAAAATCAGGATGTTTATCGTAAAGCCAGTTTAAGGCAGCCTTACCTTTGTTTACTTCCATGTTTTTAAACTCAATAACTTTGTTGCCTGGCATCAGCTGTAAACCTTTATCGGCCGCCAGAATCCTTAAATGGCTTACAATTTCATTTGCCCTTAACTCGCCCAGTCCTTCATCCGCTTTGCGGTAATGCCATACCAGCGAATAGCTTTTTTCTTCAATAAACGAACCCGGAGTACGGTCGGTGTAAGTCTCCAGAATGGTTTTCATTTCCTGCTTCCATTGGTCGGTTAACAGCGGCAGACAATTCCATTTTTCGCCATTTGTTTTCTGCCAGGCGCCATGTTCGGCAATCATATCAACCTTTAAATGGCCAAACCATTTTTCGAGTGTTTCATTTCTTCTGCCACTAATAATTACCACCTGATTGCTTTCATCTTCCGTTAGTTTTTTAATCAGCGCATACAATTCTTCATCGGGCGATGCATCATCGATATTGCCAGTAAAATCAACCAGGGTTCCATCGTAATCCAGAAATAAAACGCGGTTGGTACTTTGCTGGTAATGCCGGGTAATATTTTCATTAATCAGGTTTACGGCATGTTTGGTTAATAAGGATTGTTGAGAATCTTTCACTTCGTTTAGTCTTAAAATAAAATTGTTGACCCAATGTTTCACGTTAAACTTTTCTACAATGCCACGCATGGCTTTCATGCGGCTTTGCTGCTCTTCAAGAGGCATTTTCAGTGCCAGAACAATGGCCTCCATAATGTCGCCTACGTTGTTGGGGTTTACTATTACTGCATCTGTTAATTCTTTCGAGGCGCCGGCCATTTCGCTCAGAATGAGTACGCCATCATTGTTTTGCCTGCTGGCCACATATTCTTTACTTACCAGGTTCATGCCATCACGCATGGGCGTAACCAGGCAAATATCGGCTGCTGAATATAGGGCTGATAGTACTTCGATGGGGAAAGAGCGGTAGAAATAATTAACCGGAATCCAGTTAATAGACCGGTAGCGTGCATTCAGGTTACCCACAAACTGATCAATCTGTTCTTTTAAATCGCGGTATTGCGGAACGGTATCGCGTGAGGGGACGACCACCATATACAGTTCTATTTTGCCAATATATTCGGGGTGTAGTTGCAAAAGGAGTTCGAGTGCTTTTAAACGTTCCAAAATTCCTTTGCTGTAGTCGAGCCTGTCGATAGAAAGAATGAGTTTTAAACCTTCTTTGCCCTTACGGAAGTATTCCATTTCTTTTTGTACTTCATCACGTGCGGTGAGACTGGAAAATTTCTCAAAATCAATCCCCATGGGGAAAGCTTCAACCACAATTTGCCTTTCATTACTGTTTAAAACATTGGCTGATGAATTTACCGGAAGTAAGCGTGTGGCGGTACTTAAAAAGTGGCGTACATCATCGTAGGTGTGGAAACCCACCAAATCGGCACCAAGCACTCCATTTAACAGCTCATCGCGCCAGGGAATGAGTCTGAAAATTTCGTATGAAGGAAAGGGGATGTGTTGAAAAAAACCAATGGTTGATTGTGGCAGCTCACTGCGCAATATTCCGGGTAAAAGTAATAGCTGGTAATCCTGTATCCATATTTTATCTTTTTTGTGCAGTACTTTTAAAGCTGCGCTGGCAAATTTCTGATTAACTGATTGATAGCAGTCCCAATAGCTCTGTTCATAATGCGCATAAGTAACGAGGTAGTGAAAAACCGGCCATAAAACTTCGTTTGAGAAGCCTTCGTAGTAAAGGTTAATTTCATCCTGGGTTAAAAAAACGGGATAAAGGTTAAGTTTGGAAAGTTTGTCGGTTACTTCCTGTTGCCTTTCTTCAGGCACATCAATTCCGGGCCATCCAATCCATACCGAATTACCTGAGCGGTAAACGTCTCCCAGGCCTGTGGCTAAGCCACCTTCGCTGGGTATAAAGGTGTAATGACCATTTTCTTCAATAATTTTAACGGGTAGTCTGTTCGATATTATAACTGTCTTCATGCTTGTATTTAATGTATCTATACTAATAGAAGACAATCAAAACCATTTTTGTTTTGAATTTTTAAGTTACAAACATTCAGATGATTTAACTCAGGCAGATCATTCAGGTATTTTAATTGGATATAGGCTGTTTAAATGTAATTGAATACCAGCGAAAAAGTGGTCAGTTTATTGGGCTCAGATACCACTTCGATACTGCCACGATGCATTTTCATGATGTTGCGGCTAATGGTAAGGCCAATACCCGAACCATTTTTGCGCGTGGTATAGAAAGGCACGAATATTTTTTCAAGATCTGCCGCCTCAATACCTTTTCCATTATCGCTTACATCGATATACAATTTGGTGTGCTCTAACCGGTAGCTAACCGAAATATGTGGGTTTTCCTTCTCTTCGACAGAATAAATGCTATTGGTAATTAGGTTAATGAGCACTTGTTCTATCAATTTTAAATCGAGCTGAACGGTAATTTTAGAGGAGGTTTGTTCTACATCTAAAATCACATTTTTAACCCTCGCAAAAGGTTGCATCAACACTTTAATGTGCTTTAGGATTTCGCCAATGGTGTGCGATTCGAGGTTTGGTGTGGGCAGTTCGGCAATTAAACGGTAGTCTTTTACGAAATCGAGCAAACCGGCTGAACGTCTTTTAATGGTTTGCAAGGCCGTTTTAAGGTCATCCATTTCAGATACATCGAGGTTTTCCTTATCGCTTACCATGCTGTTAATGGTATCGGATAAAGAACTGATCGGGGTAATAGAATTGAGAATTTCGTGCGAAATAACCCCGATTAAGCGGTTCCAGGCTTCGGTTTCCTTCTGCTCAATTTCATCCTTTATATTTTGAAAACTGATAATGGTATAATTTTTACCATATAGGTTTAACGGAATAACTTCGGTTGAAAGCTGAATGAGTTTATCCTGAATTTTTAACTCCAAAAATCTTTTACCACCCTGTACAATTTGCTCTATTTCGCTGGCAAAAGCGGGTAAGTGCTGTTTTAACCTATGCCAGTATTTATAGGCTGGTATGCCCAGGAGGTTGGATGCGGCCTGGTTGAAAAAGGCAATTTCCTCGCTTTCTTCGTCCGTTTCCGTATTGTTGATCACGATTACCCCTACAGGCACTTGTTCCAGTATGGTTTTAATCAGTTGAAACATTGCTTCCTGTTCGAGCCTGATTTGTTTATGCACTTGCAGGATTTCGCCAAAAGACTCGTACAATTCGGGGAAACTGCCTCTTGTAGCCTTGTTTTTAAAATTTAAAGTATGATCGCGTGTTTTTACCGCCAGTATAAATCGTTTAATATCTGACCGGATTTCGTTAATGTAGTAATAAAGCGAAATAATGGCACCCAGTAGTAATAAAGCTGTGCCTGCAATGGTAAACCAAAGCTGGGTATTGCTGATAAGGTAATACAACAGGTAGCCCAGCAGGTTAATTACCAGTAAGCGGAATATTAAACGAAAGGTAAAGCGTTTGTAGAACATATTTTTTTAAGCTGAAAGCTAAGAGCTGAAAGACTAAAGCTTTTAACCTTTGGTCTTTCAGCTATCAGCTTAAATTCCAAATTTCTCAATTCTTCTGTACAGTGCGGCACGGGTTAAACCGAGCTCGGCAGCTGCTTTTGATATATTGCCTTTATGTTTGTCGATGGCTTTCTGCACCATCATTTTCTCCATATCTTCTAAGGCCATTTCATCAGGTAAGGTATTGTTCTGGGCAAAACGCTGCGGACTTAATTGCAAATCGGCTTCAGAAATTTCGGAACCATCGCTCATAATTACTGCCCGTTCTAAAACATGTTGCAGCTCGCGTACATTACCCGGCCATTTATAACTGAGCAGTACCTCTTGTGCCTTAGCGCTTAAATTACGGATTTCTTTGTGGTATTTGGTGCTGAAAACCTGCATAAAATGATTGGCCAGCAATAAAATATCTTCTCCGCGTTTGCGTAGCGGAGGCAGTAATAACTCAACGGTATTAATCCTGAACAATAAATCCTGCCTGAAAGTATTTTTAGCTACCATCTCATCAAGCGGCATGTTGGTAGCCGTAATTAAGCGCACGTTTACCTTACGTTCTTTACTTTCGCCTAAACGGGTAACGGTTCTGTTTTGTAAAACGCTCAGTAACTTGGCCTGTAGCGGTAAGCTTAAATTCCCGATCTCATCTAAAAAAATGGTTCCACCATCGGCCAATTCAAAGCGGCCTGGTTTATCCTCTCTGGCGTCAGTGAAAGCACCTTTGGCATAGCCGAAAAGTTCACTTTCGAATAAGTTTTCATTTAGTGAACCCAGATCCACATGCATAAATACCTGGTTTTTCCGTTGCGAATTTCCATGTATCTCGTAGGCAAAAACCTGTTTTCCTGTACCATTTTCGCCCAAAATAAGCACATTGGCATCGGTTGGCGCTACTTTCAGCAGTGTATTTTGCAATTGCTTAATCCCTTCTGCCTGACCAACAATGTTATCAAAACCACGGGTCATATCTTTTTGCAGCGAAGAATGTATTTTCTCGAGTTTCTTCACCTTGCGGGTCGATGCGCGAAGTTTGGATGCTGCAGAAATTGTGGCAAAGAGCTTTTCATTTTCCCAGGGTTTAAGGATAAAATCAGTAGCCCCGTTTTTAATTGCTTTTACGGCAAGTTCAACATTACCGAAGGCAGTCATTAAAATCACAACATAATCTTTATCAATCGACAGGATGTGCTCCAGCCAATATAAACCCTCGCGACCATCGCTGGCACCTTTCTGGTAATTCATGTCCAAAAGAATAATGTCGACTTCGTTTTTACTCAGTAAAACATTGATCTCTTTGGGCGATTTACAGGTAATCACCTGCTTAATCTGTTGTTTTAAAAATAAACGCGCACTCAATAGAATGTCGTCGTCGTCATCGATAATTAAAACTGTAGCGTCTAACATAAATAAATTCTTAGTACGAATGTAACTAAACTGTCCGTTCGCGCACATAAACTGTCCGATAATGAACATGTTAAAATAGTAAAAATATGTAAATATTTGATTTTTAGTTGTTTAAATGTGTTCAGTGCTTTTGGCACAAGCTTGGTTATTAGAGAAACCGAACAGTACAACCGAACACATGGACAAAAAAATAGAGAAAAAAAGATTTAACAGAAAAACGCTTTTGATGATAGGCGGAGCCCTTGCTTTCGTAGCAATTGTGATTTATGGCTACACCTTATCGCTAAAGAAAGTATACAGTGCCGATGCAGATAAATTAACCATCAGCAAAGTAGAATTTGGCGATTTTGAAGATGTTGTTTTGTTAAATGCCAGTGTGGTTCCCTTAACTTCGGTAATTGTAAGTTCATCGGAAGGTGGTACCGTAGCCGAAATTTTTACCGAAAATGGTGCTTCGGTTGTAAAAGGAACTCCATTATTGCGGATTGCTAACTCAAATGCCATGTTAAGTTACACTTCCAGCCAGACAGCAGCCACCGAGCAAATTAATCAATTGCGCAAATCGCGTTTGGACTTAGAACAAAATCAAAGAGTATTAAACCAGGATCTACTTGACGTAGAAAATAACCTGCGTACAGCCGCAAGACAGTTTCGTTTGGATAGTAACCTGTTCAGTAAAAAAGTAATTACCCTGCAGGAGTTCAATAAATCGAGCCAGGATTACGAATATTACCAGGGTAAACGTAAGATTGTCAGGCAGGCTATTGCCCAGGAAAACCAAAGCAGAAAAATGCAGCTGGCACAAATCGATCAATCGATGGCACAAATGAACGAGAGTTTGGAAATGATCCGCAAAAACATCGAAAATATGACCATAAAGGCACCTGTTTCAGGTAAATTATCTTCTTATGATCCGGTAATTGGGAAATCGTACAATTCGAACGAAATGATCGGAAAGATTGACGTTTTGCAGGGATACAAATTGCAGGCTGGCGTAGACGAATACTATATCAACAGGGTAAAAGAAGGACAAACAGCTAACTGTGAGTTTAATGGTAAAACTTATAATTTAACCGTAAGTAAGGTAATTCCGGAGGTTACTGCCGGACAGTTTCAGGTGGAGATGGTTTTTAAAACTGCTGCACCCGACGGTTTACGCCGCGGCTTATCGCTGCAAACCAAGCTAACTTTGTCTGATAACAGCAAATCGTTGCTTTTGGCTCAGGGCCAGTTTTTTCAGAGTACAGGCGGCTCCTGGGTCTTTGTGGTAAACAATGGCAAGGCTACCAAGAAAAATGTTAAAATAGGACGTAAAAATTACCTCTACTATGAGATATTGGATGGTTTACAGAAAGGCGACGAAGTAATTACTTCATCTTACGATCAGTTCACGCAATACGACCAGGTAGAGATAAGTAAATAAGATAAGCGCCTTGCGATGATCGTTTGGCGGAAGTTTAAAAAACAATTTTAAAAATATAATCAGGTCTGGCTACTAAATACTTGATACTAGTTACTAAATACTTGATACTAGTTACTAATTACTTGCTACTTAATACTTGTTACTAAATACTTGCTACTAGTTCCCAACACCTGATACTCAATACTCAAAAGCTATGATTAAAATAGAAAAACTGGAAAAAGTTTACAAAACTGAAGAAGTAGAAACCACGGCACTTAACGGGATCGATCTTTACGTAAAAGAAGGCGAATTTGTATCCATCATGGGCCCGTCGGGTTGTGGTAAATCTACGCTGTTAAACGTAATGGGCCTATTGGATAAACCTGAAAGCGGAAGCTATAAGTTTATCGATACCGAACTTTTAACGCTTAACGACAGGGAGCGCTCTAATTTTCGTAAGCGGAATATGGGCTTTGTTTTCCAGAATTTTAATCTGATTGATGAGCTGACCGTTTTCGAAAATATCGAGTTGCCGCTAATCTACAATAAAGTGCCGGCAACCGAACGTAAAAAGCTGGTTAACGAAATTATTGAGCGGATGAACATCGTAAACCGTAGCGGGCACTTTCCGCAACAATTATCAGGTGGACAACAGCAGCGTGTAGCCGTAGCCCGGGCATTGGTAACCAAACCTAAACTGGTTTTGGCCGATGAGCCTACCGGAAACCTGGATAGCTCGCACGGTAACGAAGTAATGGAACTGCTTTGCGAGTTAAACGAAACCGGAACTACAATAGTGATGGTAACACACTCAAGTCATGATGCCAGTTTCTCTAACCGGATTATTAACCTCAAAGATGGTCACGTTATTTCCGAAAAGGTGAACAAGAGCCGCAATGAGGAACTGATATAGAGGTTTAAGGTAAAAGGCGTGAGGTATAAGGTTATAGTATATACACCTTAAACCTTCAGCCCTAAACCTTACACCTTGTATAAAGATTTTAGTTTAGTTTAATGAGAGCCACCCAACAATCTTCCCGGATGGGGAGATTGGGGAAGGCAAAAAGCGGAAAGCTTAAAGACCAAAGCAATAAGCAGCAGTCTTGATACTAAATACGAATAAACCAATTGGCAGTTTTCAGTTGGCAATTTAACAATTAACCAGTTTAACAATTTATACAGTTAACCACACGATGTTCAAATTAAACCTCAAAATAGCCTTACGCAACCTTTGGAAAAACAAGGGATTCTCGCTGATCAATATCGGAGGATTGGCCATTGGTTTGGCGAGTTGCATGATTTTGCTTTTATACGTGGCTTACGAATGGGGCTATGATAAGCAGTTTAAAAATAGCGATAAAACCTATGTGGTGTACCAAAGTGTAGTAGCAAACGGTAAAACTTTCAGCTGGTCATGGACACCCAATGCTATGGCAGCAGATATTCAGGAAAAATTTCCCGGTGTTAAATATGCCTCACATTCAACGTATCCACGCCTAAACTTACTAACTGTTGGCGATAAAAAAATTAGCAGTAAAGTAGTATTCGCAGATCCGAATTTTCTACAAATACTGGATTACACTTTTATTAAAGGTAATGCCGCAGCAGTTTTGAAAAACGTAAACAGCATCATCTTAACCAAATCTATGGCTGAGAAATTGTTTGGAAATGAGGACCCTCTAAATAAAACAGTAAAATTCGAAAATCAGGATGTATTGAAAGTTGAAGGTGTAATAGAGGATACTCCTGCCAATAGCAGTATCCATTTTGAGTGCGTTATGCCATGGAAATTATTCGTAAAAAGAGAAACCTGGGCAAAAGAAGACAATTGGGGTAATAATATGTGTCTTACCCTTGTACAGTTAAAAGATAATAATGCATTTGCAACCGCTAACACTGAAATAAAGAACATTTATAAAAGACACGACAAAGAAATTGCTGCAGTAGCTTTACTTCATCCCTTAACCAAATGGCACTTGTATGGTGATTTTGAAAATGGAAAATCAATAGGCGGTAAGATAGATCAGCTTAAAATATTTTTGCTGCTTGCCTTTTGTATCCTGTTAATTGCCTGCGTAAACTTCATGAATCTATCTACAGCCCGGTCAGAACGCAGGGCAAAAGAGGTTGGTGTACGCAAAGCCATCGGCTCAACACGTAAATCGTTAATTAGCCAGTTTTTTTTAGAATCGCTGTTGATTACCTTTATTTCTACTGCTTTAGCCTTTATTCTGATTGAAGTTAGTTTACCCTACTTTAATAATTTATTGAATATCAAATTAAACATCGACTATTACAATGTTTCATTTTGGCTTGCCTTATTTGGCTTGATGATTTTTACAGGTTTTGTTGCGGGTAGCTATCCGGCACTCTATTTATCATCTTTCGAACCGGTTAAAGTGCTTAAGGGCTTAAGATTAAAAACCGATTCATCAGTTTCGGTAAGGAAAGTACTGGTGGTAGGCCAGTTTGTTTTTGCTTCGTGCTTAATTGTTTGTACTGCAGTAATTTATCAGCAACTTAATTATGTGAGGAACAAGCCTATTGGCTACAATCAGTCCAATTTGGTGCAGATCGCAATTGATGGAAAACTACGTGATCAGAGCAAGCTGGAAGTGCTTAAAACTCAAATGATCAAATCTGGCGCAGCCTCGAATGTAACTTTCTTTAATTCTGACTTTACAGAGGGCGGAAACAATACAACGAATATTGAATGGGAAGGTAAAAATCCAAAAGAACTTATTTCATTTAACCATAGGGGGATAGGTTATGATTTTACTGAAACTATCGGGACGGAAATCATCAGTGGAAGAGAATTTTCTTCAAAATTTCCAAACGATACCAGCAGTGTTATGCTTAACGAAGCAGCCGTGAGAATGATGAATTTAAAAAATCCTATTGGTGCCGTAATCACCTTTTGGGGTACGAGGTTAACCAATGTTGGTGTGGTAAAAGATTTTGTAGTAGAGAGTGCTTATCAGAAAGTGGCACCTATGATTTTTTACTTAAATACCAAGGATAATGCGACCATGATCATCGCCCGGTTAAATCCAAATCAAAATATCAGCTCATCATTGGGCAAAATTGAAGCCTTAGTGAAGGAAATGGAACCTAATTATCCTGTTAACCTTAAGTTCGTAAACGAGTCTTTTGAAGTAAAATTTCAGGATGAAAAGCTACTGGGCACACTTTCCAATTGGTTTGGTGGTTTCGCCATCTTTATTTCCTGCCTGGGTTTATTGGGACTGGCTTTATTCATGGCCGAGCAACGCAAAAAAGAAATCAGTATCCGTAAGGTGTTGGGAGCGAGTACAACCAATATCCTTACCTTATTGAATAAGGATTTTATTAAACTGGTGGCCATTGCCAATATCATTGCCTTTCCGCTGGCTTATATCATTATCAACAAATGGCTTTCCGCTTTCGAATACCGGATTAACATTTCGGCATTGCCTTTTATTGCTGCCATTACTTTATCAGTGCTGATTGCCATTTTAACCGTGAGCATCCAATCGGTAAAAGTCGCGAAAGCTAACCCGGTTGATGCTTTGAAGTACGAATAAGGCAGAAAGCAGAAAGACCAAAGACTAAAGCAAGCAAAGTCTTGATACTCAATACCTGATACTTGATACCAAAAACACTGAGAAATGTTCAAATTAAACCTAAAAATAGCCTTACGCAACCTTTGGAGAAACAAGGGAATTACCGCAATTAATGTTGGTGGTTTGGCCATTGCTTTGGCTGCGTTTATTTTGGTAATGTTGTATTTTACCTACGAAACCAGTTTTGATAAGACTAATCCGAACTATAAAAACATCTATGTAGTTGGGCGCATCTATCCCGATTTTAAAACCAATTATACCCCGCCGCCTCTTGGAAAAGCCATAAAGCAACATTTTCCGGAAGTAGAAAAAATGGGTATTACCAAAGGGATTTTTTTTGAACTGGTATTGAAAAATGGCAATAACACTGTTTTTACTAATAATTTTTTGCAAGCAGATTATACTGCAGCCGAAATACTCGACTTAAAACCTACCGGCGGACTTGAAAAACCTGCAGGTGATGTAGAAAGGCTTTCGTATCTGAGTAAAGAGAGCATGAAAGCGCTGTTCCCAAATAAAACAGATAATAAACCTGAAATGGTAACTGTGGGAAGTAGTTTAATGGGTATAAAGAATAAGATTAATGGTTCCATTATCAATAACCCACATTCAAATGTAACCTTTGATGGCGTTTCGATTGGGAATGAATTGGGGCAGGGCGAGAACTATGGACACAACAATTACACTACCTATTTGCAACTTAAACCAGGCACAGATGTAGCCAATCTGCAAGAGAAAATAACCAGATTATACCATGCTGAGTTGCTGAAAGGCGAAACTGACCGGGAAACCATTGATAAAATAAAAGGTATTTCTACTTTTTTAGACCCATTAGCAAATCAGCATTTAAAACCCAAAGCCGGTAACGATGCACCATACAAAATATTGATAGCCCTGTCTGTACTGGGGATTTTAATCCTGATTATTGCCTGTGTTAATTTTACCAACCTGAGTATTGCACAGGCTACCAAAAGAGCCAAAGAGGTTGGGGTTAAAAAAGTGATGGGCGCTTTCCGCTTCCAGCTGGCGTTGCAGTTCCTGACCGAAATTTTAATGCAGTGCTTTGCTGCCACAGTGTTGGCACTTATCCTCGCCGAACTTGTTTTACCGGGCTTCAATAACCTGTTCTTGCTCAAACTGTCTATCTGGCATGCCGATAACGGTTTGATTTGGCAATTGCCTTTAATTTTATTTTTAATCACAGTCATTGCAGGCATTTATCCTGCAATGGTTTTATCTGGTTTTAAACCTGCCCTGGTGTTAAAAGGTAATTTTGCTACCAGTAAACAGAGTTATTGGTTGCGCAATGGTTTGCTGGTTTTTCAATTTAGCATTGCCGTTATTTTTATCATTGGCTTGTTTATCATCAATGCGCAGTTAAAATATATGCGCAGTCAGGATTTGGGCTTTAAAGCCGAACAGGTAGTTTACATTAAAAATATTGCCTTATTCTCCGATCCCGACAAATTTGAGCCTGTCAGAGAAAAAATCCTAAAAATTCCGGGCATCAAATCGGCAACCGTAGCAACCGGAATCCCGAATGGCACTGCCAACGGAACCAATACTTATACTTCAAATGGCGTTCAGGCAAGTATCAATTACCTCGATGTTGATTTCGATTACTTTGAAACCCTTGATATCAAATTAAAAGAGGGACGCTTTTTTTCTAAAGCTTTTAAAACCGATACGGCCAATTCGGCTGTGATTAACGAAAGTGCGGCCGCGAAATATGGGTTAAGCAATCCGATTGGTCAAACCATTATCGGTTGCAATACCAATTATAAAATTGTTGGTGTAATTAAAGATTTTAAAGACCGTGGTTTCGAAAATGCAACCCAACCCACCATTTACGCGATCAAGGATCCCTGCGGAAATCCGAAAATGGAAATCATGCTTAAAATCGAAGAAAATAAAATGGCCGATGCCTTAGCTGCCTTAAAAGCACAATGGCCTGAAATTAATAAACTCGATGGCGAAAATTTCCGCTACGCTTTTTTAGATGAACTTTATGGCAAGCTCTTTAAAAAACAGGAGCAATTGCAATCGGTATTTTTCGCTGCTGCCGTATTAACCGTTTTTATTGCCTTGCTGGGTTTATATGCTTTTGCCAAATACATCACCAACGGCCGCTTAAAAGAAATTGCTGTACGCAAAATACTGGGTGCAACCGATGTGCAGTTGTTGAAACTAATCAACAGTTCGTTTTTTATCCTCGTGGTAATCGCCAATATCATATCCTGGCCGGTCGCCTACATTGTTACCAACATGTGGCTTAAAACCTTTGCTTACCGGATCGATTTCCCGGTGCTGCCATTTGTAACCACAACACTGATTACACTTTTATTAACCATTGTAACCGTAAGCATTCAGGCTAAAAAAGCAGTAAATGCCAATCCGGTTGATGCATTAAAATACGAATAAAGCTGAGAGCTAAAAGACCAAAGACTAAAGCAAACAAAGTCTTGCTACTTACTACTTGCTACTTGATACTAAAAAAACGGAGAGATGTTTAGATTAAACTTAAAAATCGCATTACGGAACCTTTGGAAGAACAAAACCTCTTCTTTCATTAATGTAATTGGCTTGGCTATTGGTCTGGCTGCCTGTTTAATGTTGTTACTTTACGTAACCTACGAATGGAACTTTGATAAGCAGGCGAAAGAAGCGGCCAATGTTTATACCACCATGACCAACATTGAGGGGGATAACCGTAAAATAAGCGGCACCTTTGAGGGTTCGGTTACAGCATTTGGTCCGGCAATAAAGGCCGCCCTGCCCGAGGTAATGTATACTGCAAGGATGGATTATGGCAAAGAAAATCTGATTGCCAACGGTACCAATGCTTTTAAATGTAAATCGAAATTTGCGGAGACCGATATTTTTAAAATGTACGATTACGAATTTATTCAGGGCAGTGCCAAAACAGCACTGAATAATCCCAATTCAATTCTCTTAACCGAATCTACCGCTAAACTGTTGTTCGGCAGCACCGATGTTTTGAATAAGGTTGTACGTTTTAAAGATAAGTACGACCTGAATATCACTGCAGTAATCCGCGATCAGGCCGAAAATAGCTCTAACAGATTCGATTACCTGATGCCCTGGTCGTTTTACGAATCTATTGATGAAAGTGCCAAATCCATCAACTGGGGCAATTACAGTTACATTACATTGTTTAGGCTAAAAGAAAATGCCGATTTAGCTGCTGTAAATCAAAAAATCATGGCTGTGATTAAAAATAATACCCGCAATGATTTTCAAACCCAGGCTTTGTTCCCGCTCAGTAAATTACACCTTTACGGAAAGTTTGAAGATGGAAAAAGTATTGGAGGGGCGATAGAACAGATTTACCTCTTTGTGGGGCTGGCATTTGGTATCCTGCTTATCGCCTGCATCAATTTCATGAACATGGCCACTGCCAAATCAGAGAAAAGGGCCAAAGAAGTGGGTATTAAGAAAACAATCGGAGCGAACCGCACCTCATTAATCATTCAGTTTTTAACTGAATCGATGGTATTAACCTTTATTGCAGTGGTTATTGCTATTGCACTACTCGAACTTTCCTTACCCGCTTTTAACCACCTGCTTAATATTAATCTGGGCATTTCATATTTCAATGCAGCAAGCTGGACAGGGATTTTAGCTATTGTTTTGGCTACAGGTTTAATTGCAGGCAGTTATCCAGCCTTTTATCTTTCTTCATTTAATCCGGTTCAAACCCTAAAAAGGAAAATTGGTTCAAAGGGCCAGTGGTCGGTTAGTTTAAGGCAGGTATTGGTGGTGGGCCAGTTTTGTTTTGCCATTATCCTCATCGTGGCTACCCTGGTTATCTATCGGCAAATTCAATACATTAAAAACCGGCCTGTTGGTTTCGATATCAATGCATTGGTCGAAATTCCGCAAGATGGTCAACTGAAGGGCAAATACGAGCTATTTAAAAACGAATTACTTCAATCAGGCGCAGTTTCTGCCATGTTTCAGTCGTCGGTAAGTTTATCGCATCACGGTTCCAACTTTATGGATGTAGCCTGGGAGGGAATGACCAAGCCAACCAACACAGTACTTTTCAATCAGGTAGCCACTACCTACGATTTTATCAAAACCAATGGAATTAAACTGACTGATGGACGTGATTTTTCGAAGAATTTCGCTTCTGATTCGGTTGGTGTACTGGTGAGTGCTTCGGCAGTAAAAGTGTTTGGCTATAAAAACGCAGTAGGAAAAACCATGAGTGCTTTTGGCGATAAATACCACATTATTGGCGTTTTTGACGATTACGTATGGGATTCGCCTTATAAATCGAATAATCCGATGGTGGTTTTCTTCGATCCGGGGAGGACCGGTTACATCACCATGCGCTTAAATGAAACCAACAGTTTGCAAAGTAATATTGAGACCATTACCAAGATTACCAAAGGCATAAACCCTGCTTTTCCGGTCGAAGTTAAATTCCTGAATAACCTGTATCTGGAGAAATATAATGCCGAAAAAACACTAGGCATTTTATCGAATCTTTTTGGAGGCCTGGCTATTTTTGTTTCCTGCTTAGGCTTATTTGGCCTTGTAGCCTACAGTGCCGAACAACGCACCAAAGAATTTGGTGTGAGGAAAGTTTTAGGCGCATCAGTGGCCAATTTAATGCAACTCTTATCGCTGTCTTTCCTTAAAATGATTGCTGTAGCCATTGTAATTGCCATTCCGGTAAGCTATTACGCCATGGGCAAATGGCTCATCAAATTCGAATTCCATACCGATATCAGCTGGTGGATTATGCCTGTAGCGGCTGTGGGCACCTTATTAATGGCTTTAATTACGGTAAGCTTTCAGGCCTATAAAACTGCGAAGGCAAACCCTGTTGATGCTTTGAAATACGAATAAAGCAAAAAGCCGAAAGACCAAAGACTAAAGCAAACGAAGTCTTGATACTTGATACCCGATACTAAAATACTGAAAGATGTTCAAATTAAACCTAAAAATCGCATTACGAAACCTGTGGAAACACAAAGGCTTTACGCTAATTAATGTTGGCGGGCTGGCCATTGGCATGGCTTGCTGTTTAATGCTTCTGCTGTACGTAAATTACGAGTGGAGTTTCGATAAACACTATAAAAATGCCGATAAAGTTTACTTTGCAGCCCTAAATCTGAAATTTAACGGCAAACTGGCTACTACTATGGCGGTACCCAACAAACTTGCCAATGCAGCAACAACAGAACTGCCAGGTATTAAAAGTGCTGCACGCATGTCTATGCCGGGCGGTCCTAAGTTGTATAGCCACGATCAGAACCATTTTAAACTGGAAGCTTTAAGTGTGGATCCCGATTTTCTGAAAATCCTCGATCACAAATTCATTTATGGTAATCCTGAAACAGCATTGGCCGAACCCAATAATGTGCTGATTAGCGCTTCTACAGCTAAAAAATTATTTGGTGATCAAAACCCGCTTGGCCAAAGCATTACCTACGACAACAAAAAAAGTTTGAAAGTAACAGCAGTGATTGAAGATTTGCCTAAAAATCAGACGATCCGTTTCGATGTTTTACAGCCCTGGACATTTTTAGAACAGGAGAACCCGGCCGAGAAAGAATATGGATGGGGCGCTATTACTTGTTTAACCTTGTTCCAGCTGAAAGATAACGCCAACTTAGAAGCGACCAATACAGCCATTAAGAACTTCGTGGTAAACAAAGAACCTAACTTAAAGGAAATGACTTACCAGATTTTTCTGTTTCCTTTAGCCAAATATCACCTGTACGATAATTTCAATAACGGAAAATCGGCGGGTGGTAAAATAGACCAGTTACGCTTATTTGTCTTTCTGGCCATTTGCGTATTGTTGATTGCCTGCATTAATTACATGAACCTTTCTACCGCTAAATCAGAAAAAAGAGCCAGGGAGGTAGGTGTACGTAAAGCTTTGGGCTCTACGCGTAATACCATCATGGGGCAGTTTATGATCGAATCGTTGTTGTTGTCGGTTCTGGCAATGGCTATCGCTTTTATTATACTCGAAGTTTCTTTGCCTTATTTCAACAACCTGCTCGATATTTCGATCAGGATTGATTACGGCTCTTATCAGTTTTGCGGACTCCTGCTGGGCATTGTGCTCTTTACCGGATTGCTTGCAGGAAGTTACCCGGCATTCTATCTTTCTTCTTTTATTCCCGTAAAAGTGCTTAAAGGTTTTAAGGGTTCTTCAGGCTCGCTGTCAATCCGCAAAACATTGGTGGTGGTGCAATTTAGTCTTTCTATCTGCATGATTATTTCAGCCATTGTAATTTACAGCCAGATTCAGCACCTTAAAAATAAACCATTGGGTTTTGATCAAACGGCGCTTGCACAGATAGATTTAGAAGGAGAGTGGACCAAGCCAGAAAAACTCAGCCTGTTTAAAAGCGAGCTGCAAAGGGTTGGAGCCATTACGGCAGCTACAGAATATGCAGGTTCTTTTACCCGTGGAGGCTCTATTACCGGCGATATTTCGTGGCCTGGAAAACCTAAAAACGATGTTTCGATTATTAACTACAGAAGCACTGGTTTCGATTTTGCTAAAACCACAGGAGTTAAAATTGTTGCAGGAAGGGATTTTGATCCTAAGTTTTCTGCTGATACGGCTACGTCGCTTTTGCTCAACCAAACCGCTGTTAAAACGATGGAATTAAAAAATCCGGTGGGTACCGTAATTCATTGGGGCGATAATCCTCCGCTTAAAGTGGTAGGCGTAGTGCAGGATTATTCAAACGAGTCGCTCGCTTCGAAAATACAACCCACAGTTTATTATTACAACATCAAAACCAGTCAGGTTTTATTGCTCAAATTAAACCCGGCGCAATCATTAAGCACTTCGGTTGAGGCTATCAAATCGGTTAGCAGCCGCTTAAATCCCGCTTATCCCGTCGAAGTTAAGATGGTGAGTCAGGGTATGGCCGAAAAACTGCGTAGCGAAAAATTGCTGAGCGTACTTTCCAATCTTTTTGGGGGCTTTGCTATTTTCATTTCGTGCCTGGGTTTACTTGGTCTGGCCTTGTATACTGCCGAACAGCGTAGTAAAGAAATCAGCATCCGCAAAGTTTTGGGGGCCAACCTTTCTGATATTTTAATCTTGCTGAACAAAGATTTTATGAAACTGGTGGTTATTGCCAACCTGATTGCCATTCCGGCAGCTTATATCCTGGTGGCTAAATGGCTCGAAAAATATGATTATAAAATTTCGATAAACCCATGGCCTTTTTTACTGGCGCTTTTAACCTCGGTACTCATTGCTTTAATTACGGTAAGTATGCAAACTTTTAAAGTAGCTAAAGCCAATGCCGTTGATGCACTTAAATACGAATAAACCAATTGGCAGTTTTCAGTTGACAATTTAACAATTAACCAGTTTAACAATTTATACAGTTAACCCTAAGATGTTCAAACTTAACCTCAAAATAGCCTGGCGCAACCTCTGGAAAAACAAAGGTTATACGCTTATTAATATTCTTGGCCTGTCGATTGGTATGGCCAGCTGTATTCTGATCTTTATTTTTATTCGCTACCAGATGAGTTTTGATAAAGATTTTAAAGATAGCGACCGGATTTACCGTGTGGTTTCATCGTGGGATTACAGTGATGGAAACCAGTTTTTTTCGCAGGGGGTTCCTTTGCCTTTAACTCCGGCAATGCGAAATGATTTTTCTCCATACATAGAAAAAATTGCGGCCATTGAACAAAGCACAGGAGTAATTCAGATAAATGATGCTGCTGGAAAAGAAAGGCTAAAAACTCAGGAAGATGTTTTTTATATCGAACCTGATTTCTTCGGAATATTTGATTACAAATGGCTCTCAGGCGATTATGCAGCACTCAAAGACCCAGGCAACATTGTGCTTTCAAAAGAAATGGCGGATAAATTTTTTGGAAGCTGGAAAAATGCACTTGGCAAATCTGTAAATTATGACATGGCCAGCTATGTCGTTATCGGCGTAATTGATGATGTGGCAGAAAACAATTCGGTGCCCTTAAAGATTATGCTCTCTTATAAATCTTTCAAAAGCAGAAATCTGGATCGGTGGGGATCGGTAGGCTCAAGCTCAGAGAGTTATATTAAACTAAAACCCAATGTAAACATCGCAGCCTTAAACACACCTTTACAAGCCTTTTTAAAGAAATATTACACCGAAAAGGCTCCCGGGAAAGAGGGTCATTTATTTCAGCCTTTAAACGATATTCACTACAATAGTAAGTTTGGCAATTTTTCGGGCCGGATTATGCCCAAAAAACAAATTTATGGTCTGGCGGTTATCGGCTTTTTTTTAATCATTACCGCATCCATCAACTTTATCAATTTAGCTACTGCGCAGGCGGTAAGTCGTTCAAAAGAAGTAGGTATTCGTAAGGTAATGGGCAGTCAGAGAGGGCAGCTGGTTGCACAGTTTTTAACCGAAACCTTAACTATTGTGCTTGTTTCGCTATTACTTGGCAGTGTTTTAACCGAAATTGCATTGCCCGGCATGCAAAATTTGTTTGGCTCCAAAATATCATTCAGTATTTTTGAGCACCCTATTATTTTAGCTTTTTTGCTATTCCTGGCTGTTTTTGTCAGTTTGCTTGCAGGTTTTTACCCGGCCATTGTCATATCAGGGTTTAACCCGGTTTTAGCCATAAAAAACAAGGTTTCTGCGAATACCGGTGGCTTAGGTTTACGCAAAGTTTTGGTGGTGGTGCAATTTGCCATCACAGTAACACTAATCATTGGCACTCTGGTTATTCTTCAGCAAATGAAATACGTTCGCGAGCAGCCACTGGGCTTTAATCCAACGGCAATTGCAATGGTCGATTTGCCAAACGATAGCCTGACCATGCAGCGTTTTGATACTTTTAAAAGCCAGTTGAAACAAGTTCCCGGTGTTGAGGAAGTAAGTCTGTGCAGAACTCCACCTTCATCACAAAACAATAATGGCAGCAGTTTCTCATACAATAGTTCAAAAGATGCCGATTTTCAGGTAAACACCAAAAATGCAGACGAAGACTACCTGAAAACATTCGATTTAAAACTGGTAGCCGGTAGAAATATCGTTAAGTCGGATACGATTAACGAATACCTGGTTAATGAAACCTTGCTGAAGAAGTTAAATGTTAACAGCCCACAAGAAGCGATTGGCAAAATACTATCCATGGGCGGAATGAAAGCTCCGATTGTGGGTGTAATCCAGGATTTTAAAAACAGAAGCTTGCACGAGAGTATTGATCCTATTTTAGTTGGTTCGTCAAGAGCAAGATATTTTAATGCTGCCATAAAATTAAATTCAGCGCAGATGTTAACTACAATGAAAAACGTGCAGAAAATCTGGCAAAAAACTTTTCCCGAATCGGTTTACAGCGAGTTGTTTTTGAATGAGCAGATTAAAAATTATTATCAGGGTGAGCAGGTAATGGGTACACTTTTCAAGGTTTTTGCCGGCGTAATTATTTTTATTTCCTTTATTGGCTTATTTGGGTTAATCTCTTTTGTTGCCACACAAAGAACCAAAGAAGTAGCCATCCGGAAAGTGTTGGGTGCATCAACCATCGAACTGGTGAAAATGCTTAACGGCTCATTCATTGTAATGGTTTTTATCGCCAATCTGGTGGCCTGGCCATTAGCCTATCTCTTTGTATCTAAATGGTTAAATGGTTTTGCTTACCGGATCGATCTGAGCATCTGGCCCTTTATGCTGGCTATGCTTATTTCCATGACTATTACTTTAATTACCGTAAGCTTCCGCTCGTATAGGGCTGCTGCTGCCAATACCATTGATGCACTTAAATATGAATAAACCAATTAGCAGTTTTCAGTTGGCAATTTAACAATTAACCAGTTTAACAATTTATACAGTTAACCCTAAGATGTTCAAATTAAACCTCAAAATCGCCTGGCGAAACCTTTGGAAAAACAAGGTGTATGCCGCCATTAATATTGGTGGACTAGCTTTAGGGCTAACTGCTTTTGTATTGATGCTTTTGTATATCAATTACGAAAAAAGTTATGATAGCTGGTCGCCGGAATTGAAAAATGTTTATCAGATCAGAGAAAAGCATGATTTTTTTACCCCTGATAACAAAGAACACTGGCAAGAAATCAGCAATTCGAGGATAGCCGGAATAATTAAAGAAAGTGTACCGCAATTTACTGCGGTTACTAAAATAGATCAGGAATGGGGAAATGGTTTTTCAGTAAAGATAGATCATGCCGATCCGGTAATGGTTAAAGGTATTAAAGATGCCGATTCTGCTTTTTTTAATGTTTTTCCATATCAATTTATCCAAGGTACCGCTGCAAATGCATTAAAAGAACCCAATACAGTGGTAATCAAGCAAAGCCTGGCCAATAAACTTTATGGCACTGATCATGTATTGGGAAAAGAGTTTAAATTGGTAAGGTGGCGCGATGATACAGGTAATTCACTTAAAATTACAGGAGTCATAGCCGATGTGAATACCCCTGAAAGTATTCAATTTAATGCTGTAAGCCATACCGGCGACCAGGATCATGATCCCGATCAGATTGGCAGTTCACATTACACGCAGATATATGCAAAATCGGAGGGTGATATAGATACTTTATCCGCTAATAAAAGCCTGCAAAAAGTATATGTAGATTTTAAGAAAAAATCTTTCGCAGCAGAAAAACTTAATTTTAAAGATGTTTATAAGGATGGAAAAAGTCCGGGTTTGAAAGCCATCAGCTTAAAAGATGTTCATCCAAACCCACCCTTTAGCCTTAACTGGCTGGATAAGTTAAAACCGGTAATAGGTATTTCAATCTTCTTATTGGTGGTATCTATCATCAACTTCATTAATCTGGCCACCGCACAGTCTGTTCAAAGGGCTAAAGAAGTTGGGGTAAAAAAGGTTTTAGGTGCATATAAGAAACAGCTTATTTTGCAGTTTTTAATCGAATCGACCTTACAAAGTATAAGTGCTTTATTTTTAAGTGTCATTTTGATTGAAATTCTGTTGCCTGCATTTAACCATCAATTTAACATAACCCTGAGCTTTTGGCACAATGAATACCTGTTTAGTATTGTTTTGCAGCTTATTGCTGTTTTTATCGTGGTTACCTTGTTGGCAGGTTGCTACCCTGCCTGGATATTATCCAACTATAACCCGGTTTCGGTACTTAAGGGCAATTACGGCAATAGTTTAAAAGGGATTACCCTACGCAATGTGCTGGTTATTTTTCAGTTTATCATTTCAGTTACCTTCATTATCGCCATTGGGGTAATGCACCTGCAAACCAAATATATTTCGGGGAAAGATTTGGGTTTTGACCGGGACAAGTTAATCAATCTGAGGACAGGCTACGACCAAAATTTCGCAGATAAAATCAGGCGTATCCCGGGCGTACAGTATGTTTCTACTACTACACAGGTAATGGGGAATGCCTTTAACAACAAAAGTAAAATTATTTACAAAGGCCGCGAAGTTAACCTAAATGGTGTTACCGTAACCATGGATGCCCTGCAAACGCTGGGCGTAAAATTAGTATCCGGCCGACTCTTTGCTAAAGAATATGTGCAGGACACCATTAACTCGGTTGTTCTTAACGAAGCAGCAGCTGGTTTGCTGGGCAAAAATATGGTGGGCCAAACTTATGGAAAGGTCGATTACCAGGGTAAAACCATTACCTTTCAGGTAGTTGGTGTGATTAAAAATTACCACAACGAGGGTTTTGATAAAGCCGTATTACCTACCGTTTATAAAGTAAGTCATTTGGGGGGAACTTCCAATACCAATAACCTGCTGGTGAGGTTTGATACTAAAAACTATAAAGGAGTGATTAATAAAATAGAAGGCGAATGGAAAAAACTTTATCCTGATTTTCCCTTTCAATATCAATCTATGGATGATGCCTTTTCCGAAATTCTTGAAGAAAACAAGCGTTTTATGAATATGGTTGTCCTCTTCAGTGTAGTATCAGTTTCTTTATCCCTATTGGGCTTATTTGCTTTATCTACCTTTGTGGCAAAGCGTCGGACCAAAGAAATTGCGGTTAGAAAAGTTTTGGGCGCATCAAACTTCCAAATTGTAAATCTTTTAAATAAATCCTTTTTAATTTTAGTCGTAACAGCTAATTTAATCAGTTGGCCAATAGCTTATATTTTAGTAAAAAAATGGTTGGAAGGCTTTGCTTACCGGATAGACCTGCCACTTTATCCGTTTTTGCTCTCCAGTATAATTTCAATTGTTATTGCGGTGTTAACCGTTAGCATCCAGGCCCGCAAAACTGCCATTGCAGAACCTGTAGCTGCACTTAAATATGAATAGACCTGCGGATAGCTTTTGGCGTTCATCGTAGATTTTTCGCTAACCGCTTCCCGCTTAACCATAAAAATATGATACAACTTACCAATATCGAAAAGTATTACGCCAATAAGGGCGTTAAAAATTATGTGTTACGCCTGGTAACCACTACCATTAACCAGGGCGAGTTCGTTTCCATTATGGGGCCCTCTGGCGCCGGAAAATCGACTTTGCTTAATATTATAGGCATGCTCGAAGAACCCACTTATGGCACTTATCATTTTATGGGCGAAGATGTAACCAGCCTAAGCGAACGTAAGCGCATCGAGCTATACCGCAACCACATCGGCTTTGTGTTTCAGGCTTACCACCTAATTGATGAAATGACCGTTTACGAAAACATTGAAGCCCCGCTTTTATACAAGAAGGTGGGCAGTGCAGAACGTGCCAGCAGGATCGCCGATCTGCTCGACCGTTTTAACATCGTAGCTAAAAAAGATTTATTTCCCAATCAGCTATCAGGCGGACAGCAGCAGCTGGTTGGCATTGCCCGTGCATTAGCTGCACAACCTTCTATCATTCTGGCCGATGAACCGACAGGAAACCTCCAATCGGCACAGGCCGAAGAAATTATGAGCTTGTTTAAAAAGCTCAATGAAGAGGAGGGGATTACCATTATTCAGGTTACCCATTCAGAAAAGAACGCACAATACGGAAACCGGATATTGCACATTGCCGATGGTGTGGTAAAAGAAGATGTGGCTGTATTAAGTTAGATCCATATCATTATTTAAATAACTTGCCGAGGATAAGTGCAGATTTGGAATGGTAACAATTTCTATCTGTGTTTATCCTTTTTATCTGTGGTTAAAAACTGACTGAGGATAAGTGCAGATTTGGAATGGTCACAATTTCTATCTGTGTTTATCCTTTTTATCTGTGGTTAAATTAACTTTGCTCCATGCAAAAAACATTTACCGATCAGATGGGGCGGGAGGTTACCATTAATTTTCCGCCCAAACGGATTGTTTCTGTGGTGCCTTCCCAAACCGAGTTGTTGTTTGATTTAGGGCTCGACACCGAAATTATCGGTTTGACCAAGTTTTGCATCCATCCGATAGAAAAGTTTGCTGCCCGTACCAAAGTGGGTGGAACAAAAAAATTGAATATCGATCTGATTAAAGATTTAAAGCCCGATTTAATTATCGGCAATAAGGAAGAAAATACGCAGAGCGATATTGAAGAGCTTGAAGTATACTGCCCGGTTTGGATGAGCGATATTTTTACGCTCGATGATGCCATGAAAACCATTGGCCAGATAGGGGAACTTGTGGATCGCGAACCTGAAGCTGCTTATTTAAACCATTTAATTTCTGCCGGTTTTAATGACCTGAAGATGCTGGCTGCGCAACATCGTATTGATAAAAAAGTAGCCTACCTGATCTGGCGGAAACCCTATATGGCTGCTGGAAAGAATACTTTTCTTGATAATATATTGCTAAGCAACGGCATGACAAACGTAATCACCCGGCAACGCTACCCTGAGCTAACGCTTGAGCAACTGAAAACTGCCAACTGCGAACTCATTCTGCTTTCATCAGAACCTTACCCTTTTGCCGAAAAACATATTAAAGAAATACAGGCTGCGGTACCCCATGCCAAAGTGATGCTGGTAGATGGTGAAATGTTTAGCTGGTATGGCAGCAGACTGGTTAAGGCTGTGCAGTACTTTTTCGAATTTCAGAAACAATTGTATTAAGACGCCTGTTAAATTTTCTTAAATTGTAGCGTATTGTAAATTAATCCGTTTAAACTATCATGAAAAAGATATTAATTCTATCCCTGTTTGTTGCAGCACTTTCTGGTTGTACAACAATGAATAATGGCAAAAGTGCTGGTGCTGTAACCGTAAGTGGTAAAATTGAAAAACTAGGCATGACTACTTTTCAATATGGTACGCATTTGCTAAAAACAGCAGATAAAAGCTATGCGCTAAAAAGCAACAGTATTAATTTTGATAATTACCTGAACAGGGAAGTTACGGTAAAAGGAAAAAAAGTGGCTGGCTACCCGGTTGATGGTGGTCCGGAGCTGATTGATGTGACCTTAATTAAATTCTAAACTGAAAGTTTAAGCGGGAAAACCTGAAAAGTCTGGGTTGAAATCTGGCTGCTGTTAAAAAAGATAAAATATTTTTTCATGGGGTTTGTTGCCGAAAAATTATGGAGTTCAATGCTATCTTACAGCAACACAGTACTTTCATTTTTTAGCTATACTATAGCAAAGGAAGACTGTTCATTATTTATACTTTCAGGCTGCATATTAAAGTTTGATTATTGAATCTAATTTCTATCTTTGCACGCATTAAACATCCTGAGATGCGGAAGTGGCGTAATTGGTAGCCGCACCAGACTTAGGATCTGGCGCTTCACGGCGTGGGGGTTCGAGTCCCTTCTTCCGCACTATAATTAAAACCGTTCTGCTAATCCAGAGCGGTTTTTTTGTATAAGTCGTTCTATCGGCTGGTGTCAGCACCAGTCGAAACACAGAAGAACAAGCACTAAAGCTGGTTGGTGGGCCTCCAACCAGTGAAAAAAGAACACGATATCGAAAATTTTCTCCTTAAAAATTAGTGAGTTAGCATTTTTTTAAGAGAATAATGCATAAAATATGATCGATGCCTTTTGATTTTTGAATCTTGTTTCTATCTTTGCAGTCCTTACAACATCCTAACTGCGGAAGTGGCGTAATTGGTAGCCGCACCAGACTTAGGATCTGGCGCTTCACGGCGTGGGGGTTCGAGTCCCTTCTTCCGCACACAAGATAAAGGCCGTTTCGATTTAACATCGGAACGGTTTTGTTTTTTAAAACATTGATTAATAAAAATTGATGTGCTGTGCCGGGTGCGGTGATATATGGTTTGTTCTCAAATCTCATATCTCAATGCTCTGGTCTAATTGCACATCTCAATACTCATATCTCATAAAAATGAATATTACACAGGAAAAAACCGGCAACTTAAATGCTGTTGTAAAAATCAAAATCGCACCAGCTGATTATTCTGGCAAAGTAGAAAAAGCCATTAAAGATCAAGCTAAAAAAGCACAATTACCTGGTTTCCGTAAAGGGATGGTTCCTGCTGCCCACATCAAAAAAATGTACGGTAAAAGCATTTTGGTAGAAGAGGTTAACAATTTGTTAAACGATACCCTATCAAACTACATTGCTGAGCAGAAATTAGAAATTTTAGGTCAGCCATTGCCGCAAATGGACGATGAGCGTGAGTTTAAATGGGATAACACAGATGAATTCGAATTTGATTACGAGTTAGGTTTAGCACCTGCTTTTGATGTAAACGTTTCATCTAAAGATAAATATACCGAATACGTTGTTAAAGCTGATAAAGAAACTTTAGAAAGCCGTATCAAAAATATCCGTCGCAGCTACGGTAAAATGACTAATCCTGAAGTATCTGCAGAAGGTGACGTACTTTATGTCGAGTTAACACAACTAGGTGCTGATGGTGCTGTTTTCGAAGGTGGTATTTCAAGCACTGCAACCCTTCGTTTAGATTTAGTTAAAGACAAGAAAATCCTTAAATCGTTAGTAGGTTTAAAGAAAGAGGATGAAGTTACTGTTGATTTAGTAAAAGCATTTGATGATGCAGCAGTTGTAGCTAAAGCTTTAAATATTTCTGAAGAAGATGCAGCTGATTTAAAATCTAACTTCAAATTAGCAGTTAAAAATGTAAACCGTTTAGAAGAATCAGATTTAAACCAGGAGTTTTTCGATAAATTATTTGGCGAAGGTACGGTAACTGACGAAGCTGGTTTCAGAACTAAAATTACTGAAGAAGTAGAAAGCATGTTCAAGCAAGATGCTGAACGTAAATTATCGAACGATATTTACGAAGATCTTTTAAAGAAACACACTTTCGAATTACCTGATGAGTTTTTACGTCGCTGGTTAAAAGCTACAAACGAAAAATTAACCGACGAAGAATTGGCAGAAGGTTATGATGATTTCGCTAAAAACCTGAAATGGACTTTAATCGAAAACAAAATCATTAAAGATAACAGCATCGAAATTAAATACGAAGATGTTGTTCAGGCTGCTAAAGCTAAATTAGATGCGCAGTTCAGAATGTACAGCCCAAGTCCGCTTCCTGAAGATCAACTGGCACAATACGCTGTTCAGTTCTTACAGGAAAAAGAAAATGCAAACCGCGTTTTCGAAGAGGTTAAAGCTTTAAAAACTTTCGAACAAATTAAAACCATCGTTACTTTAGAGCAAAAAGACATCGATTACGATAAGTTTATCGCGCTAGACAAAGCGTAAGGCGGGAAGCGTTTGGCGTAAGGCGCTTGGAAATCGACTGTGCTATTTCTATATTTAGTGATGGCTCAATTTAAATTTCAATCGCTGGAAGTTTGGCAGTTATCAATTGAGATAACTGATAAATTACTTGATATAGCTGACCGATTGTCAGTTGATAAAAAATACAGATTTGCAGAGCAGCTCAATGGGGCTGCTCTTAGCATATCTAATAATATTGCCGAAGGCTCTGGAGCTGTTTCCAATAAGGAATTTGCTCATTATCTGAATATTGCACATCGTTCTACGTTCGAGAATGCAAATATTTTAGTAGTTTTAGAACGGAGAAAATATATTTCTGACACAGAGTTGAATGATTATCTGGAAGAATTAGATAAATTGGCACGGAAATTAACCAACTTCAGGAAATATTTATTAAAGTAACCCGCGTATTTGGATAGCCTAAACGCTTATCGCAAAACGCCAAACTCTATAATCATGAACATAGACTCACAAGAATTCAGGAAATTTGCCGTTAAACATCAGGGAATTGGCGGTTTACACGTAGATAAATTTATTGCACAGGCTAATCTGAACCCTCAGAACATGACGCCATATATCATTGAAGAGCGTCAGTTAAATGTTGCTCAGATGGACGTATTTTCGAGGTTAATGATGGACCGTATTATCTTTTTAGGTGATGCGATTTATGATCAGAATGCAAACATCATCCAGGCGCAATTGTTGTTCCTGCAATCGGCTGATGCAGAGCGTGATATTCAGATCTATATTAACTCGCCGGGCGGTTCGGTATATGCTGGTTTAGGTATTTACGATACCATGCAATATATTCAGCCGGATGTGGCTACAATTTGTACCGGTATGGCAGCTTCAATGGGCGCTGTTTTATTGGTAGCAGGTGCTAAAGGTAAACGTGCTGCTTTACCACACTCAAGAGTAATGATTCACCAGCCATCAGGTGGCGCACAAGGGGTAGCCTCTGATATGGAAATCAACTTAAGAGAAATGTTGAAATTGAAAAAAGAATTATACGATATCATTTCAGAGCACTCTGGACAGTCTTATGACTGGGTAGAGAAAGCTTCAGACCGCGATTACTGGATGACTGCCGATGAGGCAAAAGGATTTGGTATGGTTGACGAAGTTTTATCGAGAAACGCAAATAAAAATGGCGAAACAAAATAAAGAATCCCGCTGCTCATTCTGCCATTCTGGCAAGCATGAAACTTTAATGTTAATTGAAGGTATGGATGCGTTTATCTGCGATAAATGCGTTACCCAGGCCAATCAGTTGCTTGCGCAGGAGTTAGGAACCAAAGGGACGAAAAATATTCAGGAGGCAATTAATTTATTAAAGCCTCTTGAAATTAAACAGCACCTCGATCAGTATGTAATTGGTCAGGATGATGCGAAAAAAGTATTATCAGTTGCGGTTTATAACCACTACAAACGTTTAAACCAAAAGGTTGATAAAGACGAGATTGAGATCGAGAAATCGAATATCATGTTGGTGGGCGAAACAGGTACAGGTAAAACTTTACTGGCTAAAACCATCGCTAAAATTTTGCATGTGCCTTTCTGTATCTGCGATGCAACAGTTTTAACCGAAGCTGGTTATGTGGGGGAGGATGTAGAAAGTATTTTAACCCGTTTGCTGCAAGCTGCTGATTATGATGTGACTGCTGCCGAGCGTGGTATTGTGTATATTGATGAGGTAGATAAAGTTGCCCGTAAAAGCGATAATCCATCTATTACACGCGATGTATCAGGTGAAGGTGTGCAGCAGGCTTTATTGAAGATTTTAGAAGGTACAGTGGTAAACGTTCCGCCTCAGGGCGGACGTAAGCACCCTGACCAGAAAATGATCCCGGTAAATACCAACAACATCCTGTTTATTTGTGGCGGTGCATTTGATGGTATTGAACGTAAAATTGCCAACCGTTTAAGAACACAGGCTGTAGGTTATAAAGTAAAGAAAGATGAGACCGTTTTAGATCTTAAAAATCTTTATAAGTATATTACACCACAGGATTTGAAATCTTTCGGGTTAATTCCCGAGCTGATTGGCCGTATTCCTGTGCTTTCACATTTAAATCCATTGGATAAAGCCTCGTTAAGAAATATTTTAACAGCGCCTAAAAATTCATTAATTAAACAATATGTTAAGCTTTTTGCTTACGAAGATGTTAAATTAGTGTTTGATGATGAAGTTCTGGATTTTATTGTGGATAAAGCAATGGAATATAAGTTGGGAGCACGTGGTTTAAGATCAATTTGCGAAGCGATTATGCTTGATGCGATGTTTGATACGCCAACCCAGACCGATGTCAAGGAATTGCATATCAATCTCGATTACGCGATAGAAAAATTTGAAAAGGCCGACTTTAAAAAGTTGCAGGCTGCTTAAAAATGAATCAAATCCTCTCGCGAAAGCGGGGGGATTTTTTTTAATATCACATTTGTTAACGCTATGCGCCCGGCGCTACGCTTAAAGCTACAAGATTATGAACGAAGAAAAAGACGTAAAGAAAGACGAAGCTGCAGTAGAGAAAGCAAAAAAAGTAAAAGAAGTAGAAACTCCGGTTAAAGCCGGATTAAAATCTAAAGATGAAATTGTGAAAAACTGGTTGCCGCGTTATACTGGCAGACCATTAGATCAGTTTGGCGATTATATCCTGCTCACCAATTTCAGTAAATACGTAACCATGTTTTCTGAGTGGAACGATAACGCACCGATTATGGGTTTAGATAAGCCGATGCAGAGTGTTACCGCTAACGGCATTACTATCATTAACTTCGGTATGGGTAGTCCGCTGGCGGCAACCATGATGGATTTGTTAACGGCTATTAAACCGAAAGCGGTATTGTTTTTAGGTAAATGCGGCGGTTTAAAGAAGAAAAACCAATTGGGCGATCTGATCCTGCCAATTGCGGCAATCAGGGGAGAAGGAACATCCAACGATTACCTGCCTGCAGAAGTGCCTGCCTTGCCGGCTTTCGCCTTGCAGAAAGCAATATCGACCACCATTCGCGATTATGGCCGCGATTACTGGACTGGAACCTGTTACACCACCAACCGCAGGGTTTGGGAGCACGATAAGGAATTTAAGAAGTATTTAAAAACTTTACGTGCAATGGCAGTAGATATGGAAACGGCAACCATTTTTACTACGGCATTTGCCAATAAAATACCTGCAGGTGCATTATTATTGGTTTCCGATCAACCAATGATACCAGAGGGGGTTAAAACTGCCGAAAGTGATAGCAGTGTTACCGAGAAATATGTAGAAACGCATTTGCACATTGGAGTAGACTCGTTAAAGCAGTTAATTAATAATGGTTTAACGGTGAAACACTTGTTGTTTTAGAAGTTAATTCAAACATAGACGATCGTCACCCTGAACACGTTTCAGGGTCTCTTATTGAATTGCGTATACAAAGGAGAGATGCTGAAACAAGTTCAGCATGACGTATTGGAGATTTCTTTGAAACCGATATCGTACATATAAAATCTCGTCACCCTGATCCGATAGCTATCGGATTTATTTTATCTCGTCACCCTGAACTCGTTTCAGGGTCTCTAATCTAACTGGAGGGATGCTGAAACAAGTTCAGCATGACGTATCGGAGGATTTTTTTGAAATTGATATCGCACATATAAAATCTCGTTACCCTGATCCGATAGCTATCGGATTTATTTTATCTCGTCACCCTGAACTCGTTTCAGGGTCTCTAATCTAACTGGAGAGATGCTGAAACAAGTTCAGCATAACGTATTGGGAGATTTCTTTGAAACCGATATCGTACATAGAAAATCGTCATTTCGAGCGCAGTGCAACGAAGCCGAGAAATCTATAGTAAAGAACATAAATAAAAAGGTCCCGATTTTTGATCGGGACCTTTTTGGTATTGAAGATATCTTGACTATCCTAAATAAGATTTCAAAATCTTACTTCTTGAAGTATGACGTAAGCGTTGTAACGCTTTATCTTTAATCTGACGTACACGTTCGCGTGTTAAGTTAAATTTCTCGCCAATTTCTTCCAACGAAAGCGGGTGGTTAGAACCTAAACCGAAAAATAAAACGATAATTTCTCTTTCTCTTTCTGTTAGGGTAGATAAAGAACGTTTAATTTCTTCTGATAGAGATTCGTTAATTAATGAGCTATCGGTGTTTGGCTCGTGGTTTTCCAATACATCTAATAGCGTATTTTCTTCACCCTGAACAAAAGGGGCATCCATTGATACGTGACGACCAGAGTTACTCAATGTGTCCGAAATTTTATCCACTGTAGTTTCTAAAATGTCAGCAAGTTCTTCTGGTGATGGCTCACGCTCATATTCCTGCTCTAATTTAGAGAAAGCTTTACTGATTTTACTTAACGAACCTACCTGGTTTAAAGGTAAACGTACAATACGGCTTTGCTCGGCAATAGCCTGTAAAATCGACTGACGAATCCACCAAACAGCGTAAGAAATGAATTTGAAACCTTTGGTTTCATCAAAGCGTTTTGCTGCTTTAATTAAGCCCAGGTTACCTTCATTAATTAAGTCTCCTAAAGTTAAACCCTGATTTTGGTATTGTTTTGCAACAGATACAACGAAACGTAAGTTGGTTTTAGTTAATCGCTCTAATGCAGCCTGATCGCCCTCACGAATCTTCCTTGCTAAAATTACTTCCTCTTCTGCCGTTATTAAATCTACTTTACCAATTTCGTGCAGGTATTTATCTAACGATTGACTTTCACGATTGGTAATGGATTGCGTTATCTTGAGTTGTCTCATTTATACGTTTTGTGTGCTCTTTAATTATTGAGTGTGCAAAGTTACGAAATAGTATAGCAATCCGAAAGGATAAATTGCTGAAAATGTTATCGTTTGCACAAGATTTTTACAGTTTTACTTATAGCAAAAATCATTCCAAATTAAATTGTGTCATTAAAAATGGGTTATCAAGTGTAATAATTGATATTCGGATATTATTTATTGTAAAACGATAAAAATATTTTGATTTATAATAATTTTTAATTTATACTTGTGATGTAAATAATTAAATAAAAATGACGCTTTTAAGTTTGCAGTATCTTATATGGAGAAATACAAGCTTGTATTTTCTGATAAATAAAGCAGACGAGATTTTCTGTCAGTTAGGGTAATACTTTTAATATTTATTGTAATCAAATTAACGCAAGATGAATAAACTTCTCAAAATTTTCAGGTATGCTGGATTTAGTCTGATCTTTATTGCCCTGGTAACTATGGTCGATCATTTAATTAGCGCTGTAAGTAACTACAATGCCGGAGCACTTTCGATTGATCTGGTTGAAAATAATACTGCACAACAAGTAAAAACCATAGGAGACGCTAAGTTTACCAGTAGTCATTTGGGTACTTATCAATTTAAGCCCACTTTAATGCAGTCTGTTATTTTATCAGATAACGGGGGTGATGGCGTTGGAGCCAATGCTGCTTTTTATCTTGTTATTGGAAGCGTAATTGTTTTTATAGCTTATAACAGGCCAAAATGGCTTGAGAACCTTAGCGAAAACAGGTTGTGGCAATTTGTAGGTGCAGGTGCAATTTTGTTTTTTGCTTTAAAATTTCTGTGCTTTTTTCTAATAAAAAAGTACGTTGAGGATTTGACTGGTGATGCATTTAAATATCAGCGTGCAGGTGCAGAAAATATCAATTTAGGTGTGATCTCGCTTGTTGCGATACTTAGTATAATTTATGAGCTGCTTTCTTATTCAAGGAAGCTTAAACAAGAAAACGATTTAACAATATAGATATGAGATATAAAATATTTGCAAGGATAGTTAGGGCATTTTTAATGCTGGGTATTATCCTGATTGTTTTTACAGCGTTTTTACAAGTTGGCAGCAACCTTTTCGGTTATAAGAGTTACATTAAGGTTGGTAATGAAGGTATTACCATAGGCGACTTTGAAAAAGGTTATTTATTGCCTATGCGATTGAGTTTGTCAATACCCGATACTATTACAACATATAGAGGTAAACGGAATATCACAGCAACATTTAGTGTTTTTAATGATTTGGATAGGGCCAGCAACTTTAAAAAACCCCACGACTCTTTAATTGAACGAAGGGTAATAAATAAGTTAAAGGCTTGGGATGATCAATCTCCTGTTAAGATTTCTAATCGGATTGTTTTAAATGGTGATGTGATGATCAAAGCCAATTCACAAGAAAAAAGTCATACATTTTTTTGGGGTTTATATCATTTTATTCAGTTATCTTTTTATGTTATAGTATGTATCTTATTGATCAAGTTGATTAATAGCTACTTAAAGAATAGTTTTTTAAATGCCAGAAGCTTTAATCTGATATCGTGGCTGGGTATGTTGTTTATCATACATGAAATATTGAATTTGGGTTTTATTTGTTTTTTTAGCAAAATTATACCCGCTGTAACCTTAGATACAGCAGCATTAATTGGCCAATATTATCCCAACGGCATCAGCATGAGCCTTAATTTCGGAAGCCCTATAGATTTTTCTAAAATAATAATAGGCATCATAATTATCATCTTATCTAAAATTATCAAAGATGCGGTGTTAATTAAACAGGAAAACGACCTTACCATTTAGCTAAATAAGAGAAAATGGCTATTGTCGTAAATTTGGATGTAATGCTGGCCCGGCGTAAAATGTCGCTTACTGAGCTAAGTGAACGGGTAGAAATTACGATGTCTAATTTATCAATACTGAAAACCGGTAAAGCGAAAGCGATCCGTTTCGAGACTTTAGAAGCAATTTGTGTGGCTTTAGATTGTCAGCCTGGAGATATTCTTGAATTTAGCGCTGATTAACTTCCGAAGTCTGCCAGGGAATAGCGCGCAGGAAGTACTTCGGATTTTGGGGCTGGCCTGTTGCCGAAGTACATTTTGCCGCCCTTAATAAACCTGATAGAACGGAAAGCCCGGAGCGAAGTATGAGTAAGGACTTGGAGGGATAGCAGGGCAGGAGGCCGCCATAAAAACAGAACCATTCGTTTTCAAAATGATGTTGATAATATAACCTTATAGGTTTCAAAACTGTATGACACTCGATTTAAATCTGTGAGGTTTGGAAGTTGCTTAACATCAAATTAAGCCAGCATTTTTTTATCTGAAACAAGTTGAGGTAACACTCGCCTTGACACCCCGTCCTGCGGACACCCCTCTGGGAGAGGGGAATGGGAATAAAAAAAACCTTCCAGCTTGCACTGAAAGGTTTTAAATATGTTATTGCTTTAAGCTTTGGTCTTTTAGCTTACTATGCCAAAACTTTGGTTACTAAATCAGCAGCTTCTTTTAAAGCGATTGCCGAGTAAACCTGAAGGCCAGACTCATCAATTAGTTTCTTAGCTTCTTCGGCATTTGTACCTTGTAAACGGCAGATAATTGGCACAGGAATGTTTCCGATTTCCTTGTAGGCATCGATAACACCTTGAGCAACACGGTCGCAACGTACAATACCACCAAAAATGTTAATTAGGATGGCTTTAACGTTAGGGTCTTTCAAAATGATGTTGAAAGCGGCTTTAACGGTTTGTGCATTTGCAGTTCCACCTACGTCAAGGAAGTTAGCAGGCTCGCCACCAGCTAATTTAATGATATCCATGGTAGCCATGGCTAAACCAGCACCGTTAACCATACAACCTACGTTACCATCAAGGTTAACAAAGTTTAGGTTACTTGCACTTGCTTCAACTTCCATTGGATCTTCTTCAGTAACATCGCGCATAGCTGCATAATCAGGGTGACGGAATAAACCGTTCTCATCCAGGTTTACTTTAGCATCAACTGCAATTACTTTATCATCAGAAGTTTTTAATACCGGGTTAATTTCGAACATTGAAGAATCGGTAGCTTCGTAAGCTTTGTATAAAGCTGTAACGAATTTTACCATTTCTTTGAAAGCGTTACCGCTAACACCTAAGTTAAAGGCAATTTTACGTGCCTGGAAACCTTGTAAGCCAACTTTAGGATCGATTTCTTCTTTGAAGATTAAGTGTGGCGTGTGCTCAGCAACTTCTTCAATATCCATACCACCTTCGGTACTGTACATGATAATATTGCGACCTTTTGCACGGTCTAACAATACTGAGATGTAAAATTCTTTGGTTTCAGAAGCACCTGGATAGTAAACATCCTGAGCTACCAAAATCTTGTTCACTTTCTTACCTTCTGGTCCGGTTTGAGGAGTTACCAGTTGCATGCCGATGATATCGGTAGCACGTTGTTTAACTTCTTCAAGGTTTTTGGCCAATTTAACACCACCACCTTTACCGCGACCACCAGCGTGGATTTGCGCTTTAATTACAACCCAATCAGAATTATAATCAGTTTTCAGTTGCTTAGCAGCCTCAACAGCTTGCTCAGGCGTATCGGCAACTATTCCTTCTTGAACGTTAACACCGAAACTTTTTAATATTTGTTTACCCTGGTATTCGTGAATATTCATCTGTTTATATTTTTTCTTTATCTGTCAGATGGAGCCTTTTACGCTTCAAATAATTGTTTTAGGCGTATTGGGTTCATTTGCTACAAAATTTGCCCAAAGCTACAATTTCAAAGCCTTTAAACAAATAGAATTTACCGATTTTTTGAGAAAATGAACGTTTTATGTTAATCGGAAATTTTGACCCTGATTTTGTTGCTCCCATCAGCAAAACGGGAGCAACTTAAGGCTGGCAGATTTTAAAAATATAGCAAGAAAATGATCTAGCTACCGGCAAAGGGTGTACCGAAGATGCCCACAGCCAGCTCGGCCCAGATGAGGAATAGGACCAGTAAAATAACCAGCAAAATGATTGTTCTGAAAGTGCCGGTTTTTAAGTTTCTGATCACAAGCTCTATAGCAAGGCCCGTACTTAAAAGTAAGGCGCCGGCTACCATAAAATCGGTTAAATTCCACTTTACCTCACTGGTAAACTGCATGGCGATAAGCGGAATGCTTAAAATTAATGCCACAACCCCAAGGATAATTGCAATCCGTGTTGCCGGCGAGCTTAATGTTGACTGTAGATTTTTCATGATTTTAAATATTAATATAGTGTTTAATTGTTTAAAGTAAAAACCTTTGCTTCCCGGTGCGAAGCACCGGGAAAAACTAAATCCAACAAAAGTTAGCAAAGGCGAGAGGTTAATTATACAGGATTTTTAAAGCGAGATTTAAAGGTTTATGTAATAAATAATGATCATTTTTTGCTTGCTTAAGAATCCTATGAAGTGGTGTTTCCAGCTCTCATTAAGAACTTTACGTTCTTTCCAGGTAATTTCTTTGGTGCCTTTATTTGGATCTAGAATATCGTTAAGTGTTTCGGTATGGATGAGTTCAGTCTCTTCAAAATTTTTGCCTTTATTAATTTCATTAATGAGAATCTTATAGTCTGAATCCGAAAGCTTTATTAATGAAACCGAAGTGTATTTACCATGAATATCAGGGTAACTTGCCGATTTATCGATGATTTTGGCTGATTTGGGAACTTGTTTTCCAACTACCGTTACATATTCTTCAAAATAAAATGAATCTTCCGGGTAAAATGCAGTATAGATTGAATAAAAGATCCACAACTGTATAATGCTTAGTACTAAGATTGTGGCATACTTTAATCTTTTCTTTAATTTCTTTCTACTAATGAGCACAATCAGCAACAGCGGAAGCATTGCCACTAATACAATCAGCAGCAGAGCGATTAAAAAAGTAGCTAAAGAATAATCCATAATGAATTGTTAAGGTTATGATGAATATTAAATCTTTATTACTGTTTGCTAACCCCAAAATATTTCGCCGTATTCCAATCCTGCAGATTCCACGATAGCCAGCTTACGTTTTGATAGCGTTCTTTAAAATAGCCAATACGTTCATCCAGTAGTTCGCCATAAAATTGTGCGTTTTGGGGTTTCGCGATTTCTTTTCCGTAAAGATCTTTTGGAGGTGTGTAATGCAGTTTTGCACGGTTTTGATCTAATAGTGGCAATGTTTTATCAGATAACGATAACAGGTAACCGGCATCTACCGCAACCCGATCGCTGTGTGAGAGATTGTATCTGGCAATAAAAACATCCCAGTTTACCAGACTGAAAGCCAGCAGCAGCACAAACCAGATATTCCCGTTTATTTTAAACAGGTAGAACAGGGTTTTCTCTTTCACAACTTTGATATAAACGGTAGCTAAACCAATAATGCAGAGGATGGCGAAAACCAAAACGCCGATTCTTTTGTGAGTTAGACCATAAAATTCGATGTAGTAACCATCGCGGATAAAAACAGAAATGATGAGGATAAAATTTTGCACCATCCAGGCAATGGCCAGACTTTTTAAGGTTTTGCTTTTGTAGTAAAAGTTAAGGTTGCCACGGAAGAAATATAAAATTACCACCATAGCCAGTACGATGCTGAAAATTAGTGCATTGGTGCCATCGTGCAGGTCGGAAGAGAAGTTGCCTTCAGGTTTGTAACCGAACCAAAGTGTCGAAATATCGATCAGGTTTACACATAGGAGCAGGAGATTTAACGAAATAAATGAGATGAGACCAATGATATATTCGGTTTTCAATGCCATTTTTTTGGTGATAATCTGGCTGGTAAAGGTATGGGCAACTTCGTACCAGATGCTTCTTGGCTTTTTGCCCCGTCTGATCCTCAACAATTTTTCATTGCAGCTGGCTTCCAGCTTTTCGATGCTTTTGTTGTAAAAGGTAATGATTAAGGCAGCGGTTAAAAACAGACCGAAGCAGAAATGCATGAAGCGTGGAAGGCTTAAATCCTGGAAGATAAAACCGAAAATGTTATTGAAGAAATTGTAAATGCTTGTGAAAGTGCTTTCTAAATAATGCGCAAAAATTTCGTTAGCGCCTGTGTATATCGCGGTAAAAACAAAAATGATAAACAGAGGCAATAAAATGTATTTAATGGGCCTGAACACAGGCTTTAAGTCGAATTTACCAATTTTAAGCTCAGAAAGTCTTTTAATTATGGTGGCAGGTACGGTGATGAACTGGAGGGTTGTAGCCATTGCCGCAACATAAATGGTGCGTACTGCCTGGTAATGGGCAAAGCCTACAAAGAACAGCAAGCTAATGTTGTAGCTTACACTGGTTAGTACCGAATTGTTTATGACCACAAGCACAGCCGCAAGCAGGTGTGCCAGTGCGTAAATTTTAAATTTGTTGCTTTTGGCTACTTCGCTGTTAAAAAAGGTAACAGTTATAATGAAGATGCTGTAAATCAATTGATTTAAGGCCAGCCACTCTTCCCAGAAGATGTAGCTAAAAAGCAATCCGCCCAGTAGAGTAGAGAGGAGTAAAAAGTTGGATTTCGTTTTCATTTTGTTTAAGATTTATAAGTGGAAATAACTTAGGATGAATAGGTAGAGAATTACCAGAGGAATATTTAATAACATGCAAATGATGGTAACTACGGTGCTTCTCCAGTGCGTTTGATTGCAAATAAGTTCTATTAAGATTACTGCCAATACCAGCACATTTACAATACCAGCACCAAGGATAAAGACTACTCCTGCTATCATAAGAAATAATGATTTTGATAATAAGTAGGTTAGGAATATTAACGTGCCAATAAGTGCAGAATAGTAAGCTAGTTTTTTGCCTACATAATTCATTTGAGGTTCTAAAATTTCATCCATTCTTGTATTTTTAAAAGTGCTTTGAATTTCAAAGTAAATAGTTAAAAAAAATTGCTTACAGCTTCTTTATCATTTTTTCGAGTGCATCTAAGTGTGCCTTAAAGGCTTGCTTGCCCAATTCGGTAATGGAGTAGGTGGTACTGGTTTTGCGACCAATAAAACCTTTGTGTACTTTAATAAAGTCGGCCTGCTCCAAAGTATTGAGGTGCGAAGCCAGATTACCATCGGTAAGCTCAAGCATCTGCTTTAAATCGTTAAAGCCAATTTCGTCGTTCACAACCAGCACTGACATTACGCCGAGCCTGATCCTGCTGTCGAAAATCTTATTTAAATCTGCTATCGGGTTCTTCATCTTATTGGCCTCTCTCGTATTTAAAATACATTACCAATCCGTATATAATGTGTAAAACGCCAAAACCAAATGCCCAGAAAAACAGTCCGTAGCCAATATAAAACATGCACACCAGGCCCAAAATAACTTCGCAGTAACCCAGGTAACGGATATCGCTGTAGGTGTACTTGCTGGCATTGATTAACGATAATCCATAAAAAATTAAACAGGTTGGCGCTATAATGCTATAGGTATTGGGATGGTTAAGGAGTAGGGCAATGATGAACAAACCACCTGCTGCCAATGGCGTAAACAAATTAATCAACAAAGACTTGGAGGTTTTATCCCAGATGGGCAAATTGTTTTTCTGGCTTTTGCGGTAGGTAAATAAAATTCCACCGGCTAAAGCAATTACCAAAACAAAAATACCGAGCTTAATCAGGTTAAATTCCAGGTCCATTTCTCCGCTCACGCCATAACTGTAACCTTTTTTATTTACAAATTTTTCAATTTCATCATGTGCAAAGTAAGCGCCAATTAATGCAATAACACCAGCAAAAACGCCAGATAAACCACTTAATGAAATAAATCTCGACGATCTATCCATCATTTGTCTGATATCTTTTAGTGCATTTAGCTGTTCTTCTGAGTTGCTCATTTTAAAAGTGCTTTGTTTTTCAAAGTTAAATAAGAAAATGATAATTACAAATTTTATTTTTTTTGAGGGATATTTAGTAGAGAGTATCAAGTATCGAGTAACTGGTATCAAGATGAGATACACTGGCTTTGGTCTTTGCACTTTAGTCTTTAGTCTTTTGGCTTTGGTCTTTAGTCTTTCCGCTTTATCCTTTTTTACTAAATTTGACACATGCTAAAAGCCATTGGAATAAAAAAGTCGTACGGAAATCTGCAGATCCTGAAAGGAGTTAATTTTGAAGTGCAAAAAGGGGAGATTGTGAGTATAATTGGGCCATCCGGAGCCGGAAAAAGTACTTTGCTACACATTTTAGGTACTTTAGATAAGCCTGATTCCGGGGCAGTTGAATTAAAAGGATCGGTAATCAGCGGTTTAAGTGGCGATTTATTAAGCGCTTTCCGGAATAAAAATATTGGCTTTGTTTTCCAGTTTCACCATTTACTGCCTGAATTCAATGCACTCGAAAATGTATGCATCCCCGCTTTTATTGCCAAAACCAATAAAAAACAAGCCGAAAACAGAGCATTGGAATTGCTTGAGCTTTTTGGTTTGAAAGACCGTGCACACCATAAGCCTAATCAGTTATCGGGCGGCGAGCAACAACGCGTAGCTATAGCGCGGGCGCTTATTAATAATCCTTCAATTATATTGGCCGATGAACCTTCAGGTAATCTCGATTCTGAAAATGCAGCAGCCCTGCACCAGTTATTTGTGAGTTTGCGCGATAATTTCCATCAAACTTTTGTGATTGTTACGCATAACGAGCATTTGGCTAAAACAAGCGACAGGGTAGTGATGATGAAAGATGGTTTAATCGTATAGCATCACACAGTCATCCACTAATTTATTTATTCATTACATTTTATATTTTGAAAATACTTATTACAGGCGGGAACAATGCAAAAGCATTGAAGCTGATGAAGGCCTTTCCCAGTCATTTTGTTTTACTGGCCGATTATGGCGAAGTAGCAGCTATTGCAACCGAAAAATATGCTTTTACCTCTCTGGGGCTACTTAATCAAGACAGTATTGCACACATTTTATTAAATTTTTGCATTACCGAGGGGATTGATTGCATTATCCCTCTACACCAATACGAAGTGGAGCCAATGGCTAAGTCGGCAGTACTTTTTGGCGAATATGGTATTCAGGTTTTATTGCCTGAAGCCAGTTCAATAGCAGGATATCTGAACCACGAACTAAATACCTTTCAAAATTTCGCTGTCTTTGTAGGAGGCGAATGTGTGTTTGCCAGCGGGAAAGAAATTTTTGTGAGGACGGAAGAAAAATTAAATGGCGTGTTCGGGTACAATGTTGCCGATGATGAACTAAAACTTTTTACAATATAACATGGATACCAATCAATACGTAAAAGATAAGCAACTGGTTATTTTTGAACTCGACAATGTACTTTTTCCTGAAAAGGATTATTTGTTGCAGGTATATTATCTGTTTGCCCAGTTTATCGAATATAGCGAGCAGAAAGGAGCCGGACCAATTATTGATTTTATGCGTGCTGAATATGAAAAATCGGGTACTGCACATCTGTTCGAAAATACGGCCAAACAATTTGGTATCGATCCTAAATACCAATACAATTTTAATCTGTTGCACCAGAATGCACGTTTGCCGTTAAAATTATTGCTGTATAAAAACATGCTTTCATTCATGCAGGAACTGGTGGTTGACCGTAAAAAAATCTACATTGTAACAGCTGGAAATGCAGAGCAGCAGCTCAATAAAATAAAGCAAACCGAATGGAATGGTTTAGAACAATACCTCACTGTTTATTTCAGCGATGAACTGAATCAACCCAAAGCAGAAATTTTTCAGAAGATACTAAACGACAATAATTTATCGTCAAAAGAAGCGTTAGTTGTTGGTGCAAATAATTTTGATGAAGAGCAATCTAAATTGGTTAATTTGCCGTATATTGTGTCACTAGAAATTTACAAATAAATATGTTTAGAAAATCTTTCTCGCAAAATGTATTTTTGGGTGCTTTAATTGTGGCGGTTGGTTGTACTGTTTCCTGCAAAAAAAGCAAAACTGAACCGGATGCAGCTGTAGAATCGAACTTGTTGCAAACACCAACTACCGACAGGTCGTTACTGACTAAAGATTCGATTTTTTTATATGCCAAGCAAACCTATTTCTGGAATGTAGGCATGCCTAACTACGATACTTTTAACCCGAGACAATACAGCTCAAACAATGCGATACTTGCTGCATTTAAAGCTTTACCCAGCACTGGAGGGAAAGATAAATATTCTTTTATTGATGATGGATCAGTTGCCAGTCAGCTGAGTGGAGCAGGTGAGGATTATGGCTTTTCGGCTAATTTTGACGCAACTGATTTGCTAAGGGTTAAATATGTTTACCCTGGCTCTCCGGCAGATGCACAAGGGTTAAAACGTGGCTACCAGCTGATTAAAGTTAATGGCGGAGGTACTTCACGATCAAGCAGCGCCGATATTGCCAATTTAAATGCTTCTATATTTGGCGATAATCCATCTATTTCATTAACCTTTGTAAAACCAGGTGGCGGTACTCAGGATGTGGTAATTAACCGTGCCAGTTATAACATTAACCCTGTTTTATTTAGCAACACTTATACCATTGGTGCAAAAAAAGTAGGATACATTGTATTTAACAGCTTTACTACAAATGCCTCGACTGCCTTGGATGCTGCTTTTTCGAAATTTACAACTGATGGCGTTACCGAACTGGTGGTAGATTTAAGGTATAACGGTGGTGGCTCTGTGGCTACTTCCGAATTGTTTACCAACTTAATTGCTCCACCTGCCCAAAATGGCAAAATTATGTATACCACCTACTGGACTAAAACCATGCAGGATGGGAATGCAACGATTTTACAAAACCAGAAATTTTATGCCAAAGGTAACGATGGGGTAACCAGGCTTTATTCTTACTTTGATTATTCATATAAACCTACCATGGCTGCCGGAAATCAGGAGACTTTTGCCAAGCGTGGTTCTTTGAACGGATTAACGCGGGTTTATTTTTTGGTTAGCGGTGGTACCGCCTCTGCCAGCGAGTTATTAATCAATAATTTAAAACCGGTTGTAGATGTAAAATTAATTGGTAAAACCACTTATGGTAAGCCGGTAGGCTTCTTCTCTATCCGTATCGATAAAAACGATTTATACATTCCGCAGTTTCAAACCAAAAACCAGTTAGATCAGGGCGACTATTTTGCGGGTATGACGGTTGATAAAGATGTGGCAGATGATTTAACCAAAGATTTTGGTGATCCATCAGAAAAAATGCTGGCCCAGGCATTGTACTATTCTGCAAACAATAACTTCTCGGCACTGGCTAAAGATAATACCATTAGCAGCACTTCGGGTATAACCAGACAACAGATAGATGCAGCTAACGAAAAGCTCGATCATGAGTTTAAAGGCATGGTAGAAACCAGAAAGCTGAGGTTTAAGTAATTAGGAAATTCTTTCAAAAAAGCTGAATCGATAAAATCCTGATTCAGCTTTTTTTATTTAAATTATTACATAAAAGGAATAAATTTTGGTTGTTTTTTTTTGAAAAAATCGATAAGCTTGTTTAACATTAATCGTTAAAGAGATACCATGTCAGTAGAAATTGTAGAAAAGGAACATATCGGCTATTTAAATATCATCAATGCAAAAGAAGACCACACCAGCGAGCTAAAAACTAAGCTTGGTGAAGCACAACGGCTTGGAAACGAGTTTAAATCTAAAGCTGTAATTACATTCAATACCACTATCGGTCCGAAACGCGTAGATACTACGGTTTGGTCGGTTACCGATAATTATGTGCAGTTAAAAAATAATATTCATATTCCGCTAAAAAGCTTGATCGATATTGATTTTTAAGGCCATTGTAAGGAAATAAATCATCCCGCATTTATTTAACCTTATACTATGAGTACACTTCACCAGATTGCCTTAACATTTATTAAATCTATTGGCCCAGTTACGGCTAAAAACCTGCTGGCCTATTGTGGTAGTGCAGAAGCGGTATTTTCGGCATCGAAAAAACAATTACTGCAAATTCCAGGTATTGGTCCAAAAACTGTCGATGCTATTTTAGCAACCGATGCCTTAGTGCGCGCCGAAGAAGAGCTTGCTTTTGTACAAAAGCATGGCATTGAGGTATTGTTTTTTTCAGAACCGAACTACCCAAAACGATTAAAAAACTGCTATGACGCGCCCATATTGCTGTATTTTAAAGGCAATGCCGATTTAAACCAGCAAAGAATTATCAGTATTGTTGGCACCAGAAATGCAACAGATTATGGTCGTAACCTATGCAAACAACTTTGCGAGGTGCTGGCACCTTACAACGTTTTGGTGGTAAGCGGTCTGGCTTATGGGGTTGATGTTGCCATACACAAAGAATGCCTTGCCAACCAAATGCCAACAGTTGGGGTGCTGGGCCATGGCTTAGACCGTTTGTATCCTCAGGTGCATAAGGCAGTAGCACAAAAGATGGTATTAAATGGGGGGCTGCTTTCAGAATTTCCAATTTTAACCAATCCCGACCGGCAAAACTTTCCCCAGCGCAACCGCATTATTGCTGGCTTAGCTGATGTAACCGTGGTAATAGAAGCATCAATCAAAGGGGGCGCATTAATAACAGCCGAAATTGCCAATTCTTACAATAAGGATGTGTATGCTTTTCCGGGGCGCACCAATGATGCATATTCTGAAGGCTGTAATTTCCTTATTAAAACCAACCGGGCAGGTTTAATTAATCACCCTAAAGATTTGATTTATTATTTAGGCTGGGATGAGGAAATACCCAAAAAGAAAACTGAAGTACAGGCTACATTACAGCTAAGTCTTACTCCTAACGAACAGAAGGTAGTAGATGCCTTGCAAAACGGTCAGCTTTCTATTGATGAGCTTGCACTGGCCACCCAGATGCAGCAAAGCAAACTGGCCATTGTAATCCTCACGCTCGAAATGCAAGGCATTATTGTTTCCTTACCTGGCAAAATTTATAAACTGCTTTAATTTTTCGAAAAAGCATGTTTATTATGCTCATTTGAGCGCTGAAAAACTCAGATAAACCCTGTAAAATGGTTTGACTGAGACTGGTAATATTGCATTTTGCCCAATAATCAATCTATAATGCCTATCATAATTATAGATTATAGAATTAAATTTTTTGAAAATTGATTTTTTAAAATTATGTTTCAAATAAATATTAGTTAATAAAATACTTATTGCCTTTGCTTAGTTTTGTAACATGTGGTACAATAATATTTTAGAAACAATTGGCAATACGCCATTAGTGAAATTAAATACAATTACTAAGCATGTTCCGGGTACAATTCTGGCCAAAATAGAAACTACCAACCCTGGCAATTCTATTAAAGACCGTATGGCGGTTAAAATGATAGAAGAAGCCGAAAAAAGTGGTAAGCTAAAACCAGGAGGAACCATTATCGAAGGAACTTCGGGAAATACAGGGATGGGCCTGGCCATGGCGGCCATTATTAAAGGTTACAAATGTATTTTTACCACAACCGATAAACAATCGAAAGAAAAAGTTGATGCGCTTCGTGCTTTTGGTGCCGATGTTATTGTGTGCCCTACCAATGTTGAACCCGAAGATCCACGTTCTTACTATTCTGTTTCTTCGCGCCTGGAGCGCGAGGTGCCCAATTCGTGGAAACCCAACCAATACGATAATTTAGCTAACTCGCAGGCCCATTACGAGCAGACAGGTCCTGAAATATGGGAACAAACCGAAGGTAAAATTACACATCTGGTAGTTGGCGTGGGTACAGGTGGTACCATTTCCGGAACAGGAAAATACCTGAAAGAGAAAAATCCAGATATCCAGGTATGGGGAATAGATACCTATGGTTCGGTTTTTAAGAAATACAAAGAGACCGGCATTTTTGATAAAGATGAAATTTACCCTTACATCACCGAAGGCATTGGCGAAGACTTTCTTCCGGCAAACGTAAATTTTGATGTTATCGACTTGTTCGAAAAGGTTACCGATAAGGATGCTGCTTTAATGACCCGCGACATTGCCCGTAAAGAGGGAATTTTTGTAGGTAACTCTGCTGGCGCTGCCATTGGTGGCTTAATTCAGTTAAAAGATAAATTAAAACCCGAAGATGTGGTAGTGGTGATTTTTCACGATCACGGAAGTCGCTACATGGGTAAAATGTATAACGAAGACTGGTTGCGCGAACGCGGATTTTTACAAGACGAAAAACTAACAGCCAAATCTATCCTTGCTAAAAAGGAGAGTACAGAAATTGTGACCCTGGATGCGCAAAAATCGGTTCTGGAAGCGATTAATACCATTAAATCGATGAATATTTCGCAAATTCCGGTTACCCAGCAGGGAATGATTGTAGGTAAAATTGCTGAGAGTGATATTTTATCTGCGCTGCTCGAAAATCCGGGATTAAAATCAGCTCCGATTTCAGAAATCATGACGGCTACTTTTCCTTTTGTTGATCTAAATACTTCTATCGATAAAATTTCGTCTTTAATTAACAAAGAAAATTCGGCGGTATTGGTTGAAGATGAAACCGGTAAGATTGAAATTATTACCCAGTACGATATTATTAATGCGATTTCGGGCTAGAAAGATTTTGGTCAGTGGAGAAGCGGACCGATGGGAGAGATGCTGAAATAAATCCGATAGCTATCGGATCAGCATGACGATTCTAGTAAATTGTTAATAAAAAACGCCAGCATAATTTTTATGCTGGCGTTTTTGCTTTAAGCTTTGGTCTTTAGTCTTTAAGCTTTCCGCTTTCCGCTTTCAACCTTCCACCCTCAGCCTTTCAACCCTCTACCTTTAATGGCTTGGTGCATCGGCATTCACACGCTTAATCTGCGCGCCTAAGGCACGTAAACGGGTGTCGATATCCTGATAGCCACGTTCAATCTGTTCGATGTTGTAAATGGTCGATTTACCTTCTGCAGATAGGGCAGCAATCAATAAGGAAACTCCAGCTCTGATATCAGGTGAAGTCATGCTGATACCGCGCAATTTGTATTTTTTATCAATACCATTAACTGTAGCACGGTGCGGATCGCAAAGGATGATTTGTGCACCCATGTCAATCAGTTTATCCACAAAGAATAAACGGCTTTCGAACATTTTCTGGTGTATTAATACATTTCCTTTCGCCTGTGTAGCCACAACCAAAACGATACTTAATAAATCTGGTGTAAAACCTGGCCAAGGAGAATCGGCAATGGTTAAAATCGAACCATCAATAAAGGTGTCAATTTCGTAGTGTTTTTGCGAAGGCACATAAATATCATCGCCACGGCGCTCCAATTTGATGCCCAGTTTTTTGAAAACTTCCGGAATTACACCAAGTTCATCATAACATACATTTTTGATTGTAATTTCCGATTCAGTCATTGCGGCCATACCGATAAATGAACCAATCTCAATCATATCCGGCAACATTCTGTGCTCAGTTCCGCCTAAAACCTCAACGCCTTCAATGGTAAGCAGGTTTGAACCAATACCCGAAATTTTTGCGCCCATGCGGTTCAGCATTTTACAAAGTTGCTGCAAATAGGGTTCGCAGGCTGCATTGTAAATGGTAGTAGTACCTTTAGCTAAAACAGCAGCCATTACAATGTTTGCTGTTCCGGTTACTGATGCTTCATCAAGCAGGATATAGGCACCCTGTAAATTGGTAGCATCAACATTAAAGAAAGATTTTTTGCTGTCGTAAACAAACTTGGCACCTAACTTTTCGAAGCCGATAAAGTGGGTATCCAACCTTCTGCGACCAATTTTATCGCCGCCTGGTTTCGGGATTGCTGCTTTACCGAAACGGGCCAATAGCGGGCCAACAATCATAATCGAACCACGTAAACCACCACCTTTAGCTTTAAAAGTTTCCGATTCGAAAAAGTTTAAATCGATGTTTTTGGCCTCAAAAGTGTAAGTGTCTTTGTCGATACGTTCTACGGTAACACCTAAATCGCCCAGTAGTTCAATCAGTTTGTTTACATCTTTAATATCAGGGATATTACTGATGGTTACTTTCTCTTCGGTCAGCAACACCGCCGATAAAATCTGTAAAGCCTCATTTTTGGCTCCCTGAGGGGTAATTTCGCCTTTTAATTTAATTCCGCCTGTTATTTCAAATGCGTTCATATATTTTTTAAAAATTTAGAATCGAGTATCAAGTAATTATATTGGGCATCGATATTTTAACCTTTCGCCTTCTGCCTTTTACCCTATACCTTAATATTTGGGTTTGTTGCGTTGACGATTATTGTTGTTATTATTGTTTTGGCGGTTTTTGCCGTTGTTGTTATTGTTGTTGCTTCTGCCGCGGTTATTGTTGTTGTTATTGTTTTGACGAGGATTTTGCGCCCTGAATTCTACTTTGGCCAGGTTAACGCCTTCTTCAAGTTCCAATAAACCGCCAGAAAGGTAACGCAGGTCTTTAATAATTGTATCATCACTTACATTATCTTTATTCCAGGTAACGTAAGCCATTTTCATAAAGTTGGCAATGCTCTGTACCATGGCTTTCTTAATTTCAGGATTCTCCTCGCGCATGGCTTTTTCAATTAAGTTTTCAACGGTTTTACCATAGTGTTTGTAGGTAATACGTTGCTGCGGGTAGGCAAGCGGCTCTGGTTTAATGTAAGCATTTTCGATTAAAGGCTTCGGATAAGGGCTGTCTACATCAATCTGATAGCCAGAAATAATGTGCAGGTGGTCCCAAAGTTTATGCTTAAAATCGGCAACATCGCGTAAATGCGGTTGTAAAAAGCCCATCAGGTCAATAACCGCCTGGGCATATTTATTACGTTCTTCTATGGTTGGCAATTCGCAGATATACTTCACCATATTTTGTACGTTGCGGCCATATTCCGATAAAATTAAATGGCTACGCGTAGTATTATAATCAAAACTCATGTATAGATAAATTAATGGATAAATATTCCGGCGATACGAATTATGAAACAACCAGAAGAGTTTAGGTTATGAATTCACCGAAATGTCTAATTGCCGGACTTTTCGTTATTATGTATTCAAAGGTAATAAAATTATTTGATTTGTGATATCCGTATCTGATTTGAGATATTTTAAATTGATGCAATATTTTTTGGAAATGATTGTCAGTAATTCTTAGCCTCTTTAGCCCCGTTATTCGCTATAGTCCCGATGAAGGATCGGGAGCTGCCGCTACTACCGGGTTTATTTAAAAATGGATGGTAGTTCTTCGGCCTGCAAACGGCTTATTTAGGCTAAATCCGGTTATTCCACTATCGTCCCGATTGGCAATCGGGATGCAAGATCATGATGATTTTATAGCCATTAGGGACCTTTATTCGCATTAAAAATGCGGACCTCACTAATCCTCGTTGCTAACGAGGACTATTCTTTCTGTGTTAATCTGTGCATCCGTGGCTAAAATGCATAAATTGATTAATTGGAAATTGATGATTGAAACAATCTAAACTTCATCGCTATTCTTCGGGTAATCAAAAAACACCAAATCGCCGGTACCTCTGCTTACCAGCTGCCACGAGTCGAATGGGAAAGAAATTAATACCATCCCGGCAGTAGGGATATTGTAAATGTCGGCATTGCTAAGTTCGTTGGCAAAATCGGTAAATCCGGGGTTGTGTCCAAACATCAGTACTTTATCGGCACTATCGTCCAAATCATTAACTACTTTAAGTAAAGCGGTTGTATTGGCCTCGTAAATAGAGGTTTCGTATTGTATTTGCTCAAAACCATAGGCTTCGGCAAAGTATTTAGCGGTAGATTTTGCCCTTTTTGCAGGGCTGCTCACCAATAAATCGGGTTTAAAACCTTTATTCACCAGGCGTTCTGCCATTTCCGGTGCATTTTCTTTACCGCGTTTATTTAAAGGCCGGTCGAAATCTTTTAAGTCTAAATTTCCCCAATCCGATTTTCCGTGACGGACCAATAGTAATTGCTTAGCCATTTAGTTTCTCCTTAATTTTATTGACAATAGTTTCAGGTTCGATTAAATCTATACAGTTTTCAACACCACAAAGGCAGGGTTTGTTTCCATAAATAGAATTTGGCCGTGCCGGATGATCAATTTGAATACAATCGCGTTCCAATTGCCCGTAACCCAGAAAACCTGCATAAGGATGGGTAGGACCCCAAATGGAAACTACAGGTACACCAACCAATGAGGCCATGTGCATACCAGACGAATCCATGCTTAGCATCAAATCGAGGTTGGAAATAATGGCTAATTCTTCGGTAAGGCTGTAATTGCCGATTAAATTATGGGTATTGATATGCTTTTTTGCCCATTCTTCGGCAATTGCCTGTTCAGTTTTACCGCCGCCAAAAATAAAAAGCTGGTAACCCTGATTGCTCAATGAGGCGACTACCTTTTCCATTTTGGCCAGATCGTAAACTTTATACATGTGTTGTGCAAAAGGGGAGATGCCAATTTTTTTTGTGGCATTATTGGTAAACAGTATTTGGGCCTTAGTTGGTATAAGCTGTGCAGATTTATTGATTTGCTGACTGAGTTTCAGCGTAAAACCCAACTCCCTGAAAACATCGGCATAACGCTCTACTGTTTGTTTTAAAGGCTTAAAAACCTTATTTGTAGCACGTGTTAAAGCCTTTTTCTCAGCCCTGCCTTTATCTATGCGTTTAATCGTAGTGCCAGCCAGACGGAAAAAGGTAGAAATGGTTCTGCTCCTTAAATTATCGTGTAAATCGGCTATTGCTACAGGTTTGTAGCCGCGAAGTTCCTGAAAAAGTTTATAGAGACCATTAATTCCTTTGTGAATGGTTTTGGGTTCAATCGCATGAAAGATGAGGTTGGGTATGCGATCAAAAAAAGGTTTGAAGGCAGCTCTGCTTACCATAACCAGTTCAACACCTGGGTGCGCTGCTGTAAATTCCTTTAAAACAGAAGCCACCATGGCTACATCGCCCATAGCCGAAAAACGTAAAACGATAATTTTTTGGGTTGCGGCCATAGTGTTATTTTATCACAAAGACACAAAAAGCACCAGGTTTTCTTCGTGTTCTTTGTGTCTTTGAGATTGATTAATTTTTTATTTCGCTTTCGCCTTTCAGCTTTAGTCTTTATGCTTTATTATACAACACCGGATTTAAGCTCGGATCGTTGTACATTTTCATTTGTTTATACACTTTCATGTATTTTTTACCCGCTTCAATATCAGCCAGTAATTCATCTATGCTGGTCGATAAATCTTCACGCTGCGATAACAATACATTGAGTTTGGTCTGGCATTGGGCACGGTGCTCGGCAGATGCACTTTCGCGTTCTGCTTCTTCCTGCATGTGGTAAATTTTTAATGCCAGGATAGAAAGCCTGTCGATAGCCCAGGCCGGACTTTCGGTATTGATTTTTGCATCAGGCAAAGCCGAAACACCTTGATAAAGATTCAGGAAATAACCATCTATAAACTCTACCATATCGGTACGGACCTGGTTTTGCGCATCAATACGCCTTTTCCAGCTTAAACCTTCAACCGGATCAATTTGTGGATTGCGCACCACATCTTCCATGTGCCATTGTGCAGTATCGATCCAGTTTTTAACGTAAAAAAGATGCTCTAAACTTTCAGCATCGTATGGGTTTTCAACCGGATGGTCAATGTCATCAAACTTGTGGTAGTCTGTAATTACTTCATTAAATATGCGGTTGGCAATTTCACTTATCATGGGGCAAAGATATTAAAAGATTTCTTAGGGTTTGATTACACCGATTAAAACGATGGCACAGATTATTCGGTTGTACAGATTTTTTTCTTAAGGGTCGATTGAACAGGTTTATTTCTTAAAATTTAAAATAACATCATTTAGGCGCTGTTTTTTCGCTAACCACTAACCACTAACCGCTAACCCCTAACCCTTCTTACTATCAAAATACGCAGTAATCTCCTCCAGAGTAAAAGCATTTAAACATTTATCGGCGCTTAAACCACCTTTACGGGCTACCAGCATACCATAATGCATATCATGGAAACCTTCGGTACGGTGTGCATCGGGGTTTACCGATAATAAAACGCCTTTTTCGAGTGCATAACGGTGCCAGCGCCAGTCTAAATCTAAACGTAGCGGGTTGGCGTTGATTTCGATTACTACTTTGTTGGCTGCACAGGCATCGATAATTTTTTTGTAATCAATGGGGTAGCCGGCCCTGCTCAGTAACAAACGGCCGGTAGGGTGACCTAAAATGGTCGTGTAAGGGTTTTCAATAGCTTTTAACAAACGCGCAGTTGCCTTGGCTTCATCCATGCGTAAATTGCTGTGTACAGAGGCCACAACAAAATCGAAAGTTTTAAGGATATCATCCGAATAATCTAAAGAACCATCGCTCAGGATATCGCTCTCAATACCTTTAAAAATTTTAAATGGTGCCAGCTTTTTATTCAGTTCGTCAATTTCCTGGTGCTGTGCAAAAACACGCTGCTCATTTAAACCTTTGGCGTAAACTGCAGTTTTAGAGTGATCGCAAATCCCCAGGTATTGCAGGTTCAGGTTGTCTTTACAATAAAGAGCCATTTGCTCCAGTGTATGCACCCCATCACTCCAGGTAGAGTGGTTGTGCAAACTGCCTTTCAAATCTTCGTAGCGGATTAAGGTTGGAAGCCGATTGGTTTTGGCCAGCTCAATTTCGTCGAAATCTTCGCGAAGCTCTGGTAAAATAAAGGATAAACCCGCCTTGCTGTAAATTTCTTCCTCGTTGGCGAATGGTCCTTCGCCTGCTAAGGCTAAAACCTTTGCCACATGTTCTGCATTGCCGGTTAATTTAAACCATTGTAAATAGAAAACGGCTTTTTCAACAACATGTATTTTTATCCTGAAACCAGCTTCGGTAGTGCAGATAAAAGCATTTTCGGTTTCTATAAGTGTAAGTGGTTCAAAAGCGGGTAGGTTAAGTTTAACAGCCTCAATGTGATCTGCACCTATTACAATTTCGAGTTCATCAATAATTTCGCAGGCACGGCGATACTGGCCTGCAAAGCCTAAAAGCGAGTCTTTATCGGTTTTTCCCAACCACTCGGATAGCTGGGTAAATAAGGTTTGCGCAAAACCTTCAACCTGGGCATATAAAAAGCGCCCGTTGGCAGCCAGTTTAAACTCAATGGCATTTTTAATTTCTTCCTGGGTTTTTAAACCGAAACCTTTGGCTTCGATGAGGCGGTTCTCGTTACAGGCGTAATATAATTCGCCGATGGTTTCGATACCAAGGTCGCGCCAAATGATGAGGATTTTTTTCGGGCCAATGCCTTTAATCCCCAGCATTTCTACTACGCCCTCTGGCGTTTGCTGTACAATTTCGTTTAACTCCTTCAGCTGGCCGGTTTCGAGTAGCTCGATAATTTTTGAAGCCAGTCCTTTTCCTATCCCATCAATTTTATCAATTTCTGCTATAGGCTTATCTTTTAATGCAAAAGGCAGTTTATCTACCTTAAAATAAGCATTGGCAATCGATTTTATTTTAAAAGGATTCTCTTCATGCAATTCCATTAACTGCGATAAGAGGCGTAAAGTACGGGCGATGGTTTTATTTTCCATAAGCTGTAAAATTAGAAAATAAAGCCTCAAATTACGATCAAGCGCTGCTAATTTTATAAACACAATTTAGCCCGGGCATTGTTTAATAGAAATGAAATCGATAAAATTTATCCTTTTAGGCCTAAGTATAAGTGTTGTAGCCTGTCGGTCTGCTAATCGCAGGCAGGCCGAACAAAACGACTCGTTAACCCAGGTTTCTACTGTTGCCGGGCAAACTACAGATCAGCGTTTTTTAGTTGTAGCCGGGCGTTCGGTTGGCGAAATTGCTATCGGAGCCGATATGGAGCTGGTGGGGCAAAAACTAGGCAAGGCCGATGCCGGCGATGCAGCCATGGGTAAAGCCTGGGGAATTTGGTATGGGAATGATTCGACCGGAGGACAAAAAAATGAAATCGCGGTTTATTCAGCGTACCGCGATACCAGTATGCGTGTAAAGGAGGTTAAACAAATCAGAGTTACTTCCGATAAATTTAAAACCGCCGATGGTTTTGCGCTTGGCAATACGTTAAGTGCCTTACAATCGAAATTTCCGGATCTGAAGCAGGTTACAGGTTATTTGAATGCACAAAAAGATACGGTGATGGTTTACGATTCGAAAAAAAGCGGAATCAGTTTCGAATTTTTAAAGGGGAAAAGTGTAGCCTTAACAGTTCATGCAGAGAACACTCCTGTTAATTCCACTTATGTTACATTGCATCCGGAGTGGAAGATGATTGAGTAGTTAGCGCTGCTTTTTAAGTGAGACCTCGCAGGTTTTAAAAACCTGCGAGGTCTGGGTTTTACTTAATAACAGCTTCAAACGGCATCCTGGCCTGGATACCCGAGCTGGCCAATACCTTTTTCATTTGCTGGTAAAGGAAATAATTTTCGCCAAGTTCCTGTTTGGTGTAATAGGTTTTAACCTTATCGGTACTTTCGTCCATTAACGATTTCCATGGATCAATCACCTCAGGGTATTCTACTACTCTATAATCTTTAAGTTTCGCTTTTTTTGCTGCAGCTTTTATGGCGTCGTTAAAACTGCCAATTCTATCGGCGAGGCCAATTTGAACGGCATCGGTTCCGATCCAAACGTGGCCACCACCAATGCTATCGATATAAGCTTTACTTTTCTTACGGCCATCGGCCACACGGCTCACAAAACCACTGTAAATCCGGTTCAGTTCATTTTGGATAATAAAACGTTCTCCGGCCGTCATGGGGCGGTTAGTAGCCATAATATCGGCGTATTTACCGGTTTTAACGCCGTCGAAAGTAATTCCCAGTTTGTTGGTCATCAGGTTTTGAAAGTTCGGGATAATGCCAAACACACCAATAGAACCGGTAATGGTATTGGGTTGCACAAAAATGCTATCGGCAGCACAGCCGATATAGTAACCACCTGATGCGGCCACATCGCCGAAGGATGCAATAACCGGTTTTTCTTTTTTGGTCAGTACAATCTCTCTCCAAATCACATCAGAAGCCAATGCACTACCGCCTGGAGAGTTTACGCGGATTACAACAGCTTTAATGTCGTCGTCTAAACGCGCCTTTCTGATTGCTCTCGAAATACGCTCTGAGCCAATCTGATTATCGTTACCCTCGCCACCGCTAATTTCGCCATTGGCATAAATTACAGCTACTTTATCTTTTCCGGTGCCTGTATTCGTATTGTTTTTGGCGTAATCGTTAATGGTAACCGTACGGATATTTTCGCCACGTGTACGTCCCGAAAGGCCTTTTAATTCTTCTAAAATCTGGTCTTTGTATTTTAAAGCATCAACCATTTTAAAGTTAACCGCATCCTCAGGTTTTTGTATCCTGTAATTATCGGCAATGCTGTTCAGGCTATCTTTCACGATATTTCTGCTTTGGGCAATATCAGTTAAGAAAGTGTTATATAAGCCACCCACATAAGCAGTAACTTGTTTGCGGTTATAATCGCTCATTTTATCTAAAATAAACGGTTCTACAGCGCTTTTGTAATTTCCAACACGGATAACCTGCATTTCTACCCCTACTTTTTCTAAAGTTCCCTTAAAAAAGGTAAGTTCAGAGCTAAAACCTTTAAATTCTAAAGCACCTTCGGGATTTAAGTATACCTTATCGGCAACTGATGCCAAATAGTAAGCACCCTGGGTATAAACCTCGCTGTAGGCTATAATTTTTTTGTGCGATTTTTTAAAATCGATCAACGCATTCCTTACCTCGCGCAGGGTAGCAAAACCAGCATTCGGACTGCTTACATTCAGGTAAATACATTTAATGTTATCGTCGGTTTTGGCTCTTTGTACCGATTTAAGGAAATCGTTTAAACCAATACCATCTTTCTCTTCGCCACCTACAATAGGCAAATTGCCGAATGGATTTTTAGGGGTACGTTCGGTAATAGCCTGATCTAAATTTAAGAACAGTACCGAGTTGTTGGATACAATAACGGTTTTATCATTATCGATTGATGAAATTACGCCTACAACGATTACGAAGCAGATAATAAAGATAATTACCATCGATAAGAAAAAGCCCAACATAGAGGCAAATAAATACTTAAAGAATTCTCTCATTTAAATGTTTTAGTTTTGTGCTGTAAAGATATAAAAATACATGATGCTTAATAAGGCTTTAGAGTGCAGTACGGCTTATTTGTTACTGGGTGGAAATTTAGGAGACAGGGAAGCCAATTTGGAACAAGCCATTACGCTTTTAAGTGCGCAGGTAGGTGAGGTGATTTCGGTTTCGGCCTTGTACGAAACAGCCGCCTGGGGTAAAACAGATCAGCCTGCTTTCCTAAATCAGGCTGTAGCGCTCCAAACCAATTTAACTGCTTTAGAGGTTTTAACAAAAGCTTTGGCCATTGAGCAAGAGCTGGGTCGTGTAAGAAAAGATAAATGGGGTGAGCGCTTAATTGATATCGACCTGATTCTTTTTGGCGATGAAATTATCGATATTCCAGATAAACTGCAGGTGCCGCACCCGCACATGCAAAACCGGAGGTTTGTAATGGAGCCGCTGGCAGAAATTGCGCCAGAAGTGATTCATCCGGTATTGGGGCAAAGCATGTTAAGCATTAGCCAAAGCCTTAACGATCCATTACCCGTTAAAAGATTATAATCCATAAAGCTAAGCCGATGCAAGAACGTGTTTTAGATTTTTCGTATGTGATTAATATGGTAGGCGATGATGTTGAAGGATTAATCGAGGTATTTGAAACTTTTTTAAAGCAAATGCCCGTTTATTTCGAAGAATTGGATCATGCCTTAAACCAACCGGATTGGGATAAAGTGGCTCGTTATGCGCATAAAATTAAGCCCATTTTTGCTTATGTGGGTTGTCCTGATGTCAGGGATTTGGTGCAGGAAATAGAGCAAAAAGCACAAAACAGAACTGAATTAGCCAGTATACCAGCTGATATTCAAACCCTAAAAGCGCAAAGTGCCGAAATTAATAAATTGATTGAGGCCGAAAAAGACAGATTGGAAGCAAAAAGGAGCGAAGCTGATTAATTCTTTTCCGGCATCGGTTTATCTTTAAAATACAGCAGCGATAATGCAATATAAAGCACCAGTACAAAAGGGATTGCTGCAAATTTCAAGAAAGCAATTAACAAGGCCGATAATATTAAAAAGATAAACTTGATTTTGTTTTTTGCCCAGCTCAAATCGCTGAATTTTAAAGAGAATATCCTGATTTCGCTTACTAGCAGCAAACTGGTTATGGCAGTAATCGCAATCAGCAATATGCTTGAATAAACCACCTGCGGATAATCTACTGCGATATAGGGTAAAGAGCAGATAAACAGTGTATTCATAGGCGTGTTTAAGCCAATAAAATCTTCTGTTTGGCGGGCATCATTGTTAAATTTAGCCAACCTAAGCGCCGAAAAAACAGTAATAATGAAGCCCAGGTAAGGCAGGTATTCAGAAGGGTAATCGCTTAATTTTAAGAGTTGAAACATAACCACCCCCGGTAAAAAGCCAAAACTCACCATGTCTGCTAAAGAATCGAGGTCTTTGCCAATGGCCGATTTTACATTCAGCAAACGGGCCACCATACCGTCAAAGAAATCGAAAATACCCGAAAATACCACAAAGTAAGCTGCGGTTTGTAAATCGCCTTTAAACGCAAAAACGATTCCGATACAACCCGAAAAAAGGTTTGCACAGGTAATCGCGTTAGGGATGTTTTTTTTTAGCATGGCGGTAAGCGCTAAGCGTTTGGAGATTGGAACGCGTAACGCCAAACTCCAAACGCTGAACTTTATTTAGCTATTCATCGAAATTAAGAATTCTTCGTTGCTTTTTGTGCCCTTAATTTGCGATTGAACAAATTCCATCGCTTCCTGGCTGTTCATATCGGCAAGGTGGTTGCGTAAAATCCAAACACGTTGCAGGGTATCCCTGTCGTGTAATAAATCGTCGCGACGTGTGCTCGATGCAGTAATATCAATTGCAGGGAAAATACGTTTGTTCGATAGTTTACGGTCTAACTGAAGTTCCATGTTACCCGTACCTTTAAATTCTTCGAAGATTACCTCGTCCATTTTAGAGCCGGTATCGGTTAAAGCGGTAGCCAAAATGGTTAACGAACCACCATTTTCGATGTTACGTGCCGCACCAAAGAAACGTTTTGGTTTGTGTAAAGCATTGGCATCAACACCACCCGATAAAATTTTACCAGATGCAGGAGCAGTAGTGTTATAAGCTCTGGCTAAACGTGTAATCGAATCTAAAAGGATTACCACATCGTGACCACTTTCTACCAAACGTTTCGATTTTTCCAATACGATATTGGCAATTTTAACGTGGCGCTCTGCCGGCTCATCAAAAGTAGAAGCAATTACTTCTGCTCTTACACTGCGGGCCATATCGGTAACCTCTTCCGGACGCTCATCAATTAAAAGGATAATTAAATAAACCTCAGGGTGGTTTTTGGCAATGGCATTGGCAACCTCTTTTAATAAATTGGTTTTACCTGTTTTAGGTTGCGCAACAATTAAACCACGCTGACCTTTACCAATTGGTGTAAATAAATCCATAATACGGGTAGAATAGTTGTTCGTATCCGTAAACAGGTTTAATCTTTCAGTCGGGAAAAGCGGTGTTAAGTAATCAAAAGGAACACGGTCGCGTACATCTGCAGGAACTCTGCCATTAATGGTTTCTACGCGTACCAATGGAAAATATTTTTCGCCTTCTTTTGGCGGACGGATGCTACCTTTTACCGTATCACCTGTTTTTAAGCCAAAAAGTTTTATTTGCGATTGTGATACATAAATATCATCAGGAGAAGTAAGGTAATTGTAATCTGCCGAGCGTAAGAAACCGTAACCATCAGGCATAATTTCCAGTACACCTTCGTTTGTAATTACGTTATCGAAATCTAAGTTAGAATAACTGTTTTCGTTTTTGTGGTGGTTACCTCCGCCAGGCTGTTTTTGCTGGCGGTTTTCATCACGTTGCGGTTTTTCTGGTTTCTCCTGCTTTTCCTTCTGCTCGTGCTTTGCCTTTGGTGCAACCGGAAGTACTTCTGCACTTTCTTCAATTAAAGCCGAAATTGGTTTTACACTTTCTTCTGCTTCAAAAACACGGTCGGGCTGGCGTTCTGGTTGCTGCGGCTCGTCGAAAAGTGTCACCGATTCTCTTTTTCTAGCCACCGGAGTTGCTGCGGTTTCTTCTTTAGGTAACCTCGCTCTCTTTTTTACCGGTTTTTCTGGTGTAACAGCAGCTGCTTCTGCTACTGCAGCTGCAATTTTTGGTGTTTTTTCTGCTTTTGCAGCTTTAGCTTTTGGTGCAGGTGCTGCTGCTACGGGTTCGCTATCGGCATAAGGGTCGCCGGCTGATTTAGCAGCATTTATAATTTCTTGCTGGTGTAAAAGTACTTCAACAAGGTCTATTTTTCTAAGGGAGTCGGCACCTTCGATGCCATAGGTTTTTGCCAGCTCACGTAATTCTGTTGTGAGCTTATCATTTAATTCTGTTTTGCTGAACATTCTAAATATATATGTTTCAAGAAATTTTTCATTTGCTTATAACGCACATATGCTGTTATAAAATCTGTGCAGGCCTAAAAATATTTCTGTTAAGGTAAGCCAAACTATTTCATTGTATATAAATTCTTGTGGCTATAAAACCGAATTGAGCCTGTTTTTAGAAAATACTCAAATTGTTTTATATTGTTTATAAGCTGAATAAAAAGCAAACCTTGCTTTTAAAAAATGGTAACAAAAAATAAATCTTGATAAATTTTTCTGGGATATTCAGATAAACGGTTGAGAAATTATGATGCAATTGTATGTATTTGAAACGTAATCTGCAAACAAAAGTTTAAAATGTTTATAAAAATAATTTGCAAAGGCCTGATTTTGTTATTCAGAAAGCTTAAAAATCTTCATATTTGCAGCAAATAAGCCCATATATGACCAAACAACAACTTTTCGAGCAAATTCAAAAAAAACGTTCATTTTTATGTGTCGGATTAGACTCTGCACTGGATAAGATCCCAAAACACCTCTTAAAATATGAAAATCCGATTTTAGAATTCAATAAACAGATTATTGATGCAACCCGGGATTTATGTGTGGCTTACAAACCCAATACTGCCTTTTACGAGTGTTATGGTAAAAAAGGATGGGAAACCCTGATCGAAACCTGGAAATATATTCCAAAAGATACTTTTTCTATTGCCGATGCCAAACGTGGCGATATAGGAAACACCTCTGCCATGTATGCCGAAACTTTTTTTAATGCAGCATCGTCTGAAATGAGTTTTGACTCGGTTACCGTTGCACCTTATATGGGAAGTGATTCGGTAACTCCCTTTTTAACTTTCGAAAACAAATGGGTTATTCTTTTGGCGTTGACATCAAACACTGGCCATGCCGATTTTCAGTTGCAGGAAATTGGAGAAGACAAACTTTTCGAAAAAGTGCTTAAAACTTCGCAGCAATGGGCTACTGATGAGCAAATGATGTACGTAGTTGGTGCAACCCGTGGTGCAGCCTTTGGTGATGTACGTAAACTGGCACCCAATCATTTCCTTTTGGTGCCAGGTGTTGGTGCACAAGGTGGCGATTTAAATGAGGTTTGCAAATATGGCCTTAATGCACAGTGTGGTTTACTGATTAACTCATCGCGAGGAATTATTTATGCCAGCCAGGGTGAAGATTTTGCCGAAAGAGCCAGAGAAGAGGCTTTGAAACTGCAAAAGGAAATGGAGCAGATTTTGATTAAGGCAGGATTGGTATAATTTTATTATCCGATTCCTAAGATTTATATCAACTTTATGAGATTGCTTCGCCGATGAAAAATCGGCTCGCAATGACGACTCACTCACGTTATTGCGAGGAGGAACGACAGCCTGCCCCGTTTTTCGGGGAAGCAATCTATTATAGTGTCACTATTTACGGATTTTCCAGATATCAAAATTTAAACTTATAAGTTAGTTATCGCCAAATAAATTCCTTATCTTCCATAATGAATTTTCCGGAAGATTTTCTTCATTATGTGTGGCAGTTCAGGTCGTTTGATTATAGCGAGCTGCAAACCTCTGCTGGCGAAAATCTGGAAATCATCCATCCCGGATTACTCAACCGAAATGCAGGTCCGGATTTTAGCCATGCCAAAATTAAAATAGGAGATACCCTTTGGGCCGGAAATGTCGAAATTCACCTTAAATCGTCTGATTGGTTAAAACACAACCACCAAAGCGATCAGAGCTACGAAAATGTGATTCTCCATGTGGTTTATGAGCACGATGCCGAGATTAAACGCATTGACGGGACAGTATTGCCCGTTTTAGAACTGAAAAGCCGGATTAAACAGGAATTAATCAACAAATATGAAAATCTCTTTTTAACCCTAACCGATTTTCCCTGTGCAGCGCAGATTGGGCAGGTAGACCGGCTAATTGTCGATTCTTTTTTATCGAGAACCCTCGTAGCGCGTTTCGAAGAGAAAACACTGGCTGTTAATGAAACTTTGAGCGAAATGAAGGGAGATTGGGACGAAACCTTTTACCGTTTTATGGCGCGCAATTTTGGCTTTAAGGTAAATGCTTTGCCTTTTGAGCTGCTGGCCAAGGCTGTTCCGCAAAATATTTATGCCAAACACAAAAATAATCCGTTACAGATTGAGGCCCTGGTTTTTGGTGCTGCCGGATTTTTAAAGGATAAGTTTACCGAAACTTACCCGCAAAAGTTGAAAACCGAGTTTGAATTTTTGCAAAAGAAATACCGTATTAAACCACTAGAAGCATCGATATGGAAATTTATGCGCATGCGCCCCCAGAATTTTCCAACCATCAGACTTGCACAATTTGCTGCTTTAATTATAAAATCAAACCACCTTTTTTCTAAAATTATCGAAATCAAAAAGGTAGCCGATTTACATACTTTATTCGATGCATTACCCGTAAACGATTACTGGAAAACGCATTACCATTTTAAAAAAGAAGCTGTTGGTGTAAAAACACAAATTGGCAAAACATCTGTCGATAATATTTTGTTAAATACGGTAGCCTTGTTTTTGTTTGCCTATGGCAAATACACCGATACCCAATTTTACCAGAGTAGGGCCATAAAATTGTTAGAAAGCCTGCCCGCTGAAGAAAATGCCATAACCGGGAAATTTATTGCTGCAGGGGTTCAAATTGAAAATGCATTTGCCTCGCAAGGTATTTTACAGCTGAAAAAACAATATTGCGATCAGAAAAAATGTTTAACTTGTGGTATTGGTATTAAGATTTTAAAACAGGCTTAAAAATGTTTATCCTAACCGTTTGATTATTATGGAATTTCCGCACGAATTAAAAGAACTTTATCCCGATCAGATTATCGAAGTTAGGGGCAATGCCGATGCCTTAACGGTTATTCTGGATAAGAATGTCGATCTGCATCAATTTAAAGCCGAACTGGTTAAGAAATTTTCGGGATTGGAAGAACAGCAGATTCTTTTCATTAAACACGAAGATAAACAGGATTTTGAAAAGCTGGTTTTGGAATAATTCAGCCAATAACTTGTGTGTTACCAATTATTATTTCTAAATTAGAATAAGAAAATCAATGTTGTAACGTTGGTTATTTATTATTTTATCTGTTGATATGATAATTAAAGCGTGTTAAAATAAGCTTAAAATGTTTCAAAGAATTATTACCTATTTTGAGCAGCAGAGTTTTGGTGTTTCTACTTATCTGGCTAATAAGCTACACATGAGTACGGCAAAAGTCCGTTTATTCTTTATCTATTCCTCTTTTTTAGCAGTGGGTTTTCCCATCTTATTCTATTTTTTAGCTGCAGTTGTGCTCGATATCCGCTCTTATATGAAGAGAATGCGGTTAAGGATCTGGGAGTAGGTTTCAGTTAACAGTTAGCAGTTCTCAGTTTGCAATTCACAGTTGGCAGTATTCAGTTTGCAGTTAGCAATTCAAAGTTGCAGTTTTAATTATAAATAACTGATTACTGAAAATTGTAAACTGACCTAATCGTCGTCTCTTAAAATTTCAGCAATTTCGTTAAAGCCTTTCTCGGCAGCCAAATCGGCAGGTAATTTACCGCCTTCCATGCGTAAAGTTACTTCTGCACCATGCTCCAGCAATAGAATAATCAGTTCAATATTACCCAATTGTGCAGCACTGTGCAATGGTGCCAAGCCTGCTTTTTGGCAAACGTTAGGGTAGGCCCCGGCATCTAAAAGCATTTTGGTAATGTTGAAATTGTTGGCAGCAACGGCCGAGTGGATCGGGAAAACATTAAATCCGTTTTTCGATGCTAAATTTACATCTGCCCCTTTTAACACTAAAAACCGGGCTAAATCTTCGTGCCCGAAATAACATGCCAGACCCAGAGGCGTAAAGCCATCGTCAGAGAAATCGTTAATGCTTTCGGGCTTTTGAAAAATCAATAAGGTAGCGGCATCAAATTTACCTACTGCGCAGGCTTCGAAAAGCGTAAGATCATCAACAAATTCTGCAATTAAATCGGCAATATCCTGTTTCTTGTAGTAGCAGGCCAATAATAATGGCGAAATATGGTGCGATGTATCGGTAACGGCCAATCTGGGGTTTTGTACCAAAATTTCCTTTACCGCATTTAAGTTGCCGGCTTCAATTTGTTCTTCTAGCTGCGCTATACCCATAATGTTGTATAAAAATCGACTTAAATTAACAAAAATTAAAGAATTGTAAACTTTAATGCCTAAATATATATAGTGTAGGGCAAATTAACAAAAATCAAAACCTGCAGACCATTATGAATATGGGCGTTACCCTTTCCGATGAAAAATCGGTAAAGGGTCGGGCTTTACAGGGCTGCGCTGCGCTCCGGTACCGATGAAGAATCGGTACTAAACCCTTTCAATCCCTAACGCAAAACCCACCGTTACAACATAAACCTCATAACTTTTAAAACAACATCGATACTGATAAACCTGTGCGATTTTTAAATCCTAAGCACAACAGGTGCAGGACCCTGCTTTTCAAAATAATATCGCTCACTAACTTTTCAGGTTTGTTCTATTATAAAAAAAAATCCCGTCTCACCTCTCCAGGTCAAACGGGATAAAACCTAAAACAAAATCCGTTTCATTTATGATAAAACGTAACAACTTGCGTGTTGTTAAAATAATAGACTCTATTTTGTGTTTAAGGTTTAATGCCCCAACGAATATTTTTATTTAATTTAATGGGGAATAGAAAACTCGTATCAGTTATTTTATATTTGTTGATCAATAATTATTTAGGATAGAAAATGTCGGCAAGGGGTAACCAGTTTAAAACCAATACATTCAGAGATAAAGGTGCTGAAAATGCATCGGGCAGGGGGACATCAAACCGCCAGCCAAAAGAAAAAAGGGAGTTTCTGCCCCAATTCGATCTATCGGATGGACGCGCAATAAAGATTTTGGGACTGTTTTTTGTAATCCTTTCCCTCTATTTTTTAATTGCCTTTACTTCTTATTTATTTACCTGGCAAGATGACCAGAGTTATGTAATTGATGCAAATGGCGGTTGGGGAAACTTGTTTAAAACCAGCGAAGAACTGAAAAATGCAGGTGTAACTACCCCGGTTGTACAAAACTGGCTGGGTAAATTTGGTGCCTTACTCTCGCATCAGTTTATTTACGAGTGGTTTGGTATTGCCTCCTTCTTATTTGTACTTGCCTTTTTTATTATCGGCTACCGCTTATTGTTTAAAGTTAAAATTCTTTCTATCTCGAAAACATTAGGCTATAGCTTTTTCTTTTTGTTATTTATTTCGCTAACCTTAGGTTTTGCACACAGTTTCTGGTCAGAGTCGCCGCATTATCTCGAAGGTGAATTTGGTTTTTGGACCAATAAATTACTGGCTGCACAAATTGGCGCAGCAGGGGTTGCCGGCTTAATTGCCTTTGCTGGCTTAACCATTTTAATTATTGCCTATAACATTGATTTTAAATTCCCGGAGCGCAAACAAAAAGAAGTTTATCTCGATTCGGAAGTGCCCGATTTTGTAAACGAAGTGAGAACACAGCACGCTGGCCGCGAAAATGTTTACGAAGAGCCTTCGGAACCTATTGAATTCCCGGTGCGCGATAAGCCTGTTAGCAATGAGCGCAAGCCACAAAATGTAACTTTACAGCCTAGCCGTTTCGAAGAAAAAGAACCTGAAGAAGAAGTAACCCCACCAGTTGTTTTATCGCCTTTGGCTACCAATTTGCCCTTGGCCAGTGCAGCAGCTGCGGCCATGCCTTTGGTAGTTGAGCCAACAGTGGAAGAAGAAAAAGAGCCTGCTTTTACCATCGAAAAAACCGAAGAAGAGGTTAAATCTGAAGATTTGGTTGAGCAGTTTGGTAATTATGACGAAAAACTCGATTTATCAGGCTACAAATATCCAACGGTTGATTTACTGGAAAACTATGGCACCAATAAAATTTCGGTAAATGCCGAAGAGCTGGAAGCCAATAAAAATAAAATTGTAGAAACCCTTAACCATTACAATATCGAAATCGATAAGATTAAGGCTACAATTGGTCCAACGGTTACACTTTACGAAATTATCCCGGCTCCAGGGGTAAGGATTTCAAAAATCAAAAACCTGGAAGACGATATTGCGCTTTCATTGGCAGCTCTGGGGATCCGTATTATTGCGCCAATGCCAGGTAAAGGTACCATTGGTATCGAAGTACCTAACCAGCATCCCGAAATGGTGCCAATGCGCAGCATTTTAAATACCGAAAAATGGGTGCAAAATACCATGGATTTACCAATTGCTTTAGGTAAAACCATCAGTAACGAAGTATTTATTGCCGATTTGGCTAAAATGCCGCACTTACTGGTAGCAGGGGCAACCGGACAAGGTAAATCAGTTGGGATTAACTCCATCCTGGTTTCGCTCTTATTCAAAAAACACCCTGCACAGTTAAAATTTGTATTGGTGGATCCTAAAAAAGTAGAGTTAACCCTTTTTAACCGTATAGAAAGGCATTTTTTGGCTAAGCTTCCGGGCGAGGCCGATGCCATTATTACCGATACCAAAAAGGTGGTAAATACTTTGAACTCATTATGTATTGAGATGGATCAGCGTTACGATTTATTGAAAGATGCACAGGTAAGGAATTTAAAAGAATACAACGATAAGTTTATCAAGCGTAAGCTGAACCCAAATAACGGTCATAGGTTTTTACCATTTATTGTTTTGGTGGTGGATGAGTTTGCCGATTTAATGATGACGGCTGGTAAAGAGGTAGAGGCACCGATTGCACGTTTGGCTCAGCTGGCCCGTGCCATTGGTATCCACCTGGTGCTGGCTACGCAGCGTCCATCGGTAAATATTATTACCGGTACCATTAAGGCTAACTTCCCGGCCCGTCTGGCGTTCAGGGTACTGTCGAAAATCGATTCGCGTACCATTTTAGATAGTGGTGGTGCCGATCAGCTGATTGGTCGTGGAGATATGCTATTATCAACCGGTAGCGACTTAATCAGGCTACAGTGTGCTTTCGTTGATACACCTGAGGTAGACCGTATTTCAGAATATATCGGTAACCAGCGTGGCTATTCTGACGCCTATCAGCTGCCAGAATATATTGATGAAGCAGGAGAGGGAAGCAAGACCGATTTCGATCCTAATGAGCGCGATAAGTTCTTTGAAGATGCTGCAAGGCTGATTGTGATGCACCAGCAGGGTTCAACCTCTTTAATTCAGCGTAAACTGAAATTAGGTTACAACCGTGCTGGCCGGATTATCGATCAATTGGAGGCTGCCGGAATTGTTGGCCCCTTTGAAGGAAGTAAGGCCCGTGAAGTTTTATATCCTGACGAGTATTCTTTGGAACAGTTCTTGAACAGTATGGATGATAAAGATTAGATAGATTAAACCAATACCAAAAAATCTACTCTAACGTTTCAAAGAAGATAATTAAAAAAGAAAAGATGAAGAAATTAATATCAGCATTTATGGTTGTGGCCGCTTTCGCCACATCAACCTATGCTCAAACTGATGCGAAAGCTAAAGCCATTTTAGCTGAGGTAAGTAAGAAATACAAATCGTACAATGTAGTTAAAACAGATTTTACTTTCACTTTGGATAACCCGAAAGCTAAAGTAAAAGAAACGCAGCAAGGTACTTTATATGTTAAAGCCAACTCTAACAAGTATAAAGTGGCCATGACCAACCAGGAGTTGTTTAGCGATGGCAAGAGCCAGTGGACTTACCTGAAAAAAGATAAAGAAGTACAGGTAAGCAATGTAGATAACAGTGGCGATGCGATTAATCCGGCTAAAATCTTTACCGTTTACGAAAAAGGATTTAAATATGTTTACACTGGTGAGGAAAAAGCAGGTGCTAAAACTTATCAGATGATCGATTTAACGCCTGTTGATGCTAAAAAAGCAATTTTTAAAGTGCGTTTAAGTATCGATAAAGCGGCTAAACAAATTGCCAATGTGGTATTGTTTGATAAAAACGGAAATAAATACACTTACAACGTAAAAACTTTTTCGCCAAATGTAAATGTACCAGAAACTACTTTCGCTTTTGATGCCAAAAAATATCCTGGTGTTGAAGTAGTAGATTTAAGATAATTGTTATTTCCGCAAATGCGGGATGAAACCTGGAAGGTTCAGCTGGCAACAGCTGAACCTTTTTTGTTGTTTTATATCTCCATCCCGCGCACTTGATTGCTGAAGATCTCGTTATTAAGTTGTCATCCTGAGCCTGTCGAAGGACATTCGTTATTTTCTTCCTCGATCCGTCATTTCCAACTTGTTGGGAATCATATTGCTTTCGCTGTTATGCCTGTGCACTGGCTTGCCTCCGCTCTCCGCCGCCGAAGGGCTCTTACTTTTTCCTTGATGAAAAAGTAACAAAAAATCAAGGCTTGGATCTTTTCTTGTAAAAACCTACGAAAACCTGAATGGCGGCAGTTTCTATGCGCTTGCCCGCGCTTAGCCCAGTACACGCGCTTGGTCCTGCCTTGAGCAGTGGGGGGATGAAAGGCAGTGCAAAGTTTTTCGTGCTTTTTCCTGCGAAAATCTCCTATGCCGGAGGGCAGGGTGCAGATCTAATGGTGCAGCCCCTTGCCGTCATGCTGATCCGATAGTTATCGGATTTATTTCAGCATCTCTCATTTGCTTACATATCATACAAGGAGACCCTGGATCACCCGCCCGACCAGCCGGAAGTTCAGGGTAACGTTTAAGGGGGCTTTCGGAGCCGAAACGTGCCGGAACCTGCTTTTCAAATAATTAACCTGCTAATGCCACAGTTAACCAATTAACCAGTTTATACAGTTAAGCAATAATCCCAATTAACCATTTCTTACCTCCAAACTATTGTTTACTTTTGTACCAATGTCATTACCACTTACCAACCATACTTTAGAGAAACTGGAGACCCTGCTTTTGGCGATGGGCTACAAGGTGCGTTACGAAAAAGGAAACTTTAAGAGTGGCTCTTGCGTGTTAGAGCACAACAAAGTAATTGTGGTAAACAAGTTTTCGAACCTCGAAGGCAAAATTGCTGCCCTGATAACACTGGTGAAACAAACCAACGCTGATGAAAACCTGCTCGATGAAAAGCAACGCCAGTTTTACCTCTCCCTGCAACAAACCGAATTATTTTAATTGAGGCACCGTTTTAAAGTTCCAATGTAAAAATATTATTGATTTGTTTAGTTTAGCTAAATATTGTTTACTTATTTTGTTTCTATTTGCTAGTTTTGGTATTCACCAGAACACAAGAAAATGAATTTCCTTAAACACACAGTTTTAGCCTTTTTATTAATTGCCATTGTGAGCGGAGCTTCTGCACAGCAAGCACAGCGCGTAGTCATAATCGGTTTTGATGGCTTTAGTGCCGAAGGTTTTAATACGATTAAGCATCCGAACATCGATAAACTATTTGCCGATGGGGTAGTATCGGTAACCACCCGGCCTGTAATGCCATCGGTAACCTTGCCCAACTGGACTAGCCATTTAACCGGTTCAGGGCCCGAAGAGCATGGTGTAACCAACAATAGCTGGACGGTGGCTAAACATGAACTGGAGCCAATAGATAAAGATGCAGAGGGGTATTATCCTTCGATATTTAAGGTGTTAAAAGAACAGGTGCCGAATGTTAAAACGGCCTACTACTGGAACTGGCTTGAACTGGTAAATTCGATGAACAAAAAATACCTGGACGAATCGGCTTTTGAGGAGAAAGATGCCTATACCCAAAATTATGAGAAGGCTATTAATTTTATGGATGCAAATAGAAAAGACCCTACACTGGTTTTCCTCTATAGCGTACATACCGATCATGCTGGTCATGGTTTTGGCTGGATGAGCCCCGAATATATTGCTGCGGTTGAAAAAGCAGATGTGGCGGTAGGCGATTTAATTAAAGCTTTGAAGGCGAAAGATCTGTTTAAAAATACCCATTTTTTACTGATTACCGATCATGGTGGCATTAACAAAGGTCATGGCGGTACCAGTATGCGCGAAATGCAGGTACCCTGGGCTGCGGTTGGTCCTAAAATAAAAAAACTGGGACTAACTGATTTTTACAACAGCAATAAAAACACGGCACTGGTTGTGGCCAGGCTATTTGATATTAAGGAAGATAAACTGCCAAAATCGTGGACAGGTGTTGTACCGAAAGTGATATTTAAATAAAAAGCTTTAAATTGCAGCAAAATAGCCCATTCACTTTTATAACTGCAAATTTGAAGATCACATTTTTAGGCACAGGTACATCTCAAGGCGTTCCCGTAATCGCTTGTAAATGCGACGTTTGTCGTTCTACAGATAAGCGGGATAAGCGTTTAAGGACATCAATTTTAATAGAAACGGCCGATAAAACCATCGTGGTAGATAGTGGTCCTGATTTTCGTTACCAGCTTTTACGCGAAAAAGTTGAAGACCTTGATGCGGTTTTGTTTACGCACGAACATAAAGATCACATTGCAGGTTTAGACGATATCAGGCCCTTTAATTATTTATTGCACAAAGTTATTGATGTATATGCCACCGAAAGGGTGCAAACTTCGTTGAAGCGGGAGTTCTACTACATTTTTGCCGAAAAGAAATACCATGGTTTACCGCAGATTAACCTGCATACGGTAACCAATGGCGAAGATTTTAAAATAGGGGAGACTACGGTAACGCCTTTTGAGGTGATGCACCATTTGCTGCCCATTAGCGGCTACCGCATTGGCGACTTTACCTACATTACCGATGCTAAAACAGTTTCGGAAGAGAGCTTTGCTAAAATTAAGGGTACAAAAACATTGGTGATTAATGCTTTACAAAATGAGGCACATATTTCGCATTTTACATTAAGCGAGGCGAGGGCTTTTGCCGAAAAGGTTGGAGCAGAAGTAACTTACCTTACGCACATTAGCCATAACCTGGGCAAACATGCTGATGTAGAAGGGAGCTTGCCCGATTCGATCCGTTTGGCTTATGATGGGCTAAAAATAGAATTGTAAATCATTGTTTCGGAAATCCAAAATTAAATTATATTTGCAGCATAAACCCAGGTGGCGAAATTGGTAGACGCACCATCTTGAGGGGGTGGCGCTGGCAACGGCGTGGCAGTTCGAATCTGCTTCTGGGTACGGAGAGTTTGGTTAAACCAAACTCTTTTGTTTTTTATGACAAACACAAAATCTAAATTAACGCTATGAAAAAAGAATCTCTCAATCTTGAAACTCATCAAAAGATAATTAGTGCTGCTGAATTATTTTTAAAGCGCGAGCAAGGTAAACAGGTAAGTCTTGTTGATGCAATGGGCTGGATGACCGAGGTCGCTGATAGTGGAAATTTAGATCGGGTTACCGATATTTACATATACGAAGAAGGGTATAGTGATACTAAAAAAGCACTAAAGGATACCATTTTTCATGCTATCCTGTCAATTGTCGCATTCGAATATCAAGAGCAAAATTTTACTTATCTTGAAAATATGATCCTCGCAGATCACAGCAAACAAAGTGAAGGTGCTTTAGAATATTTTTTAAAGATAGGCCGCTATCACGAGAAATTCAAGGACGGAGTTTTGACTTTTATCGAAAAAAAAAATGATGCTTTTTCGCAAAACCAACTTAATATTTCTGCTTTTTATTTACTGAAACTCTATCAAAAGGAAAAAAGGGTGACAGACCTCTTTAATAAGATACGTATACTTAATGATAAAAAATACAGAAATAAAGAAAGTGCTCCTAATGCTTCGGAAGGAATTGATGAGGCCTTAAAAGAGATTAAAATAGGTGAAATTTTTTCTGAAATATTAAAAGGAAGTAAAGTTGATAGTGTTAGTTTTTCTAAATACATCTACCAGGAAGAATTTGCTGAAGGATTACAACTATTTAAAAAATACAAAGACTCTGTTACTCAAGACCAACTGAATACATTTGTTCATATTTTGACCTTTCTGGCCGACGAAATGGCAAATTTAATACATGCTATAGCCAAAAAAGCGATGGAGGCAGGCTTTTACTTATCAAACTTCGATCATCATTATAAGTTTAATCCTGAAGTAAGGAAACAGTTACAGGAACTGATTAATTTGCTCAAAGTGAATAAATGGGATGTTGTGAATATTGCAAATCTTAGTTCAGCCAAAGCAAAAATCAGTACATCCATTCCGGATTTATTAAAAAAGGAGGAGATTGGGGAGGACATACTTCAGTTGGCTAAATCATTTGAAAACGCAGGATCTCATGATGCTGTAGCCATCAAACTTTATGAATCCATAATGAATGATTTCCAGCCAGAATCTTCAAGGTTATCTAGTGGTCTATTCCCCGAAATTTCTTATATTGATTCAAGAACCGAGCGAGAAATCGAAATATTTGAGGCAGCAAAAGCAGCTCATCAAAAGCTAACTATTCAAAATAATAACAAGAATATGTCTTCAACGGCTAAAAATGAAAATGCTGTGCTTGCGGTCGAATCCTCTGAGAGAGAAATAGAAAATACGGTTACAAAAACAGATAATAGTTTTTTCGCACGTCTAATGCGGATGTTTAAAAATTAGTCTAGTCTCAGTTGGTGCAAGCTTTTGAGATTTGGGTAAGTGAGAGGTTGAATAAGTATTCTAATTGTTGGCAGAATTTAATCTATTGATTTAAAAAAGGCACAAGTCTGGCCACTACATAAACCCAGGTAGCTAAGACTTGCGCCGGTTTTGTTTTTTTGTTGAAATATTAATTCAACGCGGTTTCTACAATTTTATTCAAAAGGTTTTGTCTCATTTTCGAATCTCTTTTATTGATCAGGATAATTAAGCCCCAATTTTTAATCCTGTTCTAAGCAGGTAATAAGTAGTATTTTATTTTCTTGAATGAACAGTTAAGAATTTTTATGCTAATAATTTTGCAGGCAAAGCCAAAGCTTGGAACCTATTTTTTAAATATTGATGATTTAGCGTATCAGCGGGCCAGCTTAATTGAAATACCCATTAAAAAAATGAAATTAAAGGCCAGGCTAATTGGTCAGTATAAATAATTTTGCTGTTCAGGCGCTTTTTGTTTGCACCAGAACTAGTTCTTCGGGTAGAAAGGTTTTGCGCAAGTTAACAATAGCAAGGCGTATAGCGGTTTTAACGCTACCGAGTGGCATGTGGAGCATTTCTGCAATTTCTGCGTGCGAATAGCCCTGATAATAGGTGAGGTTAATCATCAATTGGTGTTTCTCGGGCAGCCGTGCAACAAGGTTTTTTAAGCCAATGGCATCGGTATTAAAGCTTTGGGACGTACGGTATTGAATTTCATGCTGTACATCGTCCATTTCAAAAGTCTTTTTTTCGTTGCGCGATGATCTGAGCCGCATATGGTCAATGGCCAGGTTTCGGCTAAGGTTCAGCATCCAGGTAAACAGTTTGCCTTTTGCCGGATCATAACTATCAATGTTGCGCGAAATCCTTACAAAACATTCCTGTAACAAGTCTTCGGCGGTTTCCTGCTGGTTAACGATTTTGATCAGTATCCCCATTAAACTGGCCGAATACATTTTATAAATGCGCCTGAAAGCGAGGTTGTCTTTTTGTTTTAAGCCTTCCACCAGCTGGTTCTCGGTGATGGATTTACTGGCCGGGTGAGTAAGTAGACGTGTTTTCATCGCTATGGGGTTTATGGGAGCAACAGTATGGAAATGAGATAGTTTTATTTATTCCAGCCTGCTATTTTTTACTTTAGATTGGAGTAAATAGCGCAAGGCAAAGCCTCACGCTATCGGTTTTTTTGCTTATTTAGGCATTAATACGGTATCCACTACATGGATTACGCCATTTTTTTGGTACACATCTGCAATGGTTACAGTGCTCATACCACCTTTTTCGTCTTTTAGCACGAGTTTTTTTCCATCCATCCAGGCCCAAAGCTTTCCACCCTGTACGGTGGTGAGTTCTGCTTTACCTTTACCGGCTTTAATGACAGCTGCAATGGCTTTGCTATCCATTTTTCCTGCTACTACATGGTAGGTGAGGATTTTAGTTAATGCGGCTTTATTTTCAGGTTTAACCAGCATATCTACGGTACCGGCCGGAAGTTTATCAAAGGCGCTGTTGGTAGGAGCAAACACCGTAAAAGGACCATTGCTTTTAAGTGTTTCTACCAAACCTGCCGCTTTAACTGCTGCAACCAGTGTGGTATGGTCTTTTGAATTTACCGCATTATCAACAATGTCTTTGCTGGGATACATGGCTGCTCCGCCGACCATTTTAGTTCCTTTTTCGTTTTGAGCGAAGACTGTGGTAGAAGTGGCAATTGCGATAGCTACTAGGGCAAATGCACTGAAGAATAATTTTTTCATGGATTGGTTGTTGTTATGTGCTCAGTTACGAAGCATGTCCATTCCACGGATTTTGATTTTTCTTGCTTGTTTGTTAATTATCTGTAATACAGTATTTTATTGATACTCCTTTACGTGCTACTCCTGCAGTGTTTGGTTGTTTTTTGCTCAACCGAAGGTAGGACGGGTATTTACAAGCGTTAAACAGGACACTTTCTGATGAGGCATAAAACAATGTCTATGTTTTTTTTACAAAAGCTCAAAGCTCCTTTTCAATCAAAATATTCAATTTAGCGTTCTATAACAAAGCACACCCAATTTAAATGAAATCAAAGCAAAAGCAGGTTTATAACTTCTCCATTCTTGGCGTAGTTTTATGCTACCTGTTGATTTCACTTTCCAATATCTTCCTGCTACCTAATCTTTCGGTGCTGGGTATTGGAAATTCGCGCTTCGAAAAACAGAAAAATTTAGTGCCGGTAGGTAAAACTTCAGAGCTTAGCAGGCAGTTTAAATGTATTTTGGAAGAACGTAAGAAAGCTCCTGTGTTGGCGCAGGTAAGTTTACTGGTTAGCGTTTGTTTTGTTATGGGGCTTTTCATGCCCTTATTCCGTTACAGCAGAAAGCTGTTCAGTAGCCCGAATTTTACCCGGCAAATTCCAATTTATCTTTCCATTCAGGTTTTCAGGATCTGAGATCGTCCGTTTCTTATTTACAGTTATCGTTAACCGGGACAATTGATCCGATTGGTTAATGCTATGCTGTAGCCATTAATTTAATTTTTTCCGATTTATAATTTTTGAAATGAAACGAATTCAACAGGTTTCCTGTTTTATCCTATGCTTATGTTTTGGGCAACTGGCAAGTGCCCAGGATTTTTCCAAACCACTTGCCATCCCTGATTTACTTAACCATGTAATGGCCTTTTCGCCTAAACTGGCAACCGATTCTTCGGCTATCCAAATCAGCGAATCACTACTTAAAGAAACCAATGCAAATGCACTACCTAATCTGCGTCTGAGCTATCAGGCAGATTTAGGCTCTAATAACAATGTTGCCGGCCCTTATATGGCTTTTGGAATCGTGCCCTCAAATTCCAGAGGAGTTAGAACAACCAGTAATATGCAGGCCTCACTCAGCAACCTGGGCATTGTTTCCCTCGACTGGGAAATTTACAATTTCGGCGCTTATCAGGCTGCAAACAATGCCGCCAGGGCTACACTTGATGCTGAACGCTCGCGTTATGCACAAAGCCGTTTCCAGCTTAAAGCCCAGGCGCTGGACGATTACCTGAGCCTGATGAAAATCCAGGATCTACTCGAGATTCAGCGAAATAACATCACCCGCAATGGTCAGATCAGCAGATCGATCGGTTCGCTTGCCAGGAGTGGTATCCGACCGGGGGTCGATACCAGTATCGCTAATGCAGAGCTATCCAAGTCGCGGTTAAATTATATTGAGCTCGAAAATACCTATAAAAAGGTACAGCTTAATTTAGCTGCCATAAGCGGCATTGCAAAAGATAGCATCGTTGCCGATACTTCCCTGCTCGATAAGCTCCGTTTACTCGAGATCAGTTTATCGGTTAACCTTACCGATAGTTCTTCGCATCCTTTGCTCGATTTTTACCGTAAAAGTTATCAGGCCAGTATGGAAAAGGAGAGCCTGGTTAAAAAATCCTACAATCCTAAAATCAGTTTGCAGGCCACGGCATGGTCGAGGGGGTCGAGTATTGATGCCAATGATACTTTTAACCATTTATCGACCGGGCTGGAGTGGCAGCGTCAGAATTATTTTGTGGGCCTGGGCATCAGCTACAATCTTTTCGACCTTAAGCGCCGTCAACTTAAACTACGCACGCAAAAGGCCAACAGTACTTATAACCTGAAAAACCTGCAGCAAGAAAGGCAGCTGCTTAGCAATGCTGCGCTGCAGGCTGATGTAGAATTGCAGACTGCGCATAAAAGGCTGACTGAAATTCCGAGGCAGTTACAGGCAGCCCGGGCGGGCTACCGGCAGAAACTATCTCTGTATAAAAACGGCCTTACCGATATTATTTCGCTTGATGCGGCTTTGAATATCCTGTACCGGGCCGAAACAGATTATGTGAGTGCCAAATACCTCTATAGCCGGGCGCTTTTTCAGAAAGCGATCGCAACCAATCAAATCGATTCCTTATTGAACTCTTTAAAATAAAAAAATATGTCAATGGTTACCTCGGCTTTGAAAAAGCCGGTTACAACAGTGGTGATTGTGGCCAGTCTGCTCATTTTTGCAGTGCTGGGTGCTTTAAAAATCCCGATAGATATCTTTCCGCAGCTCAATGCACCAACTATATATGTGATCGAATCTTATGGCGGTATGTCGCCCCAGCAGATGGAAGGTTTCTTTTCAACGCGTTTACAAGATCAGTTTTTATATGTGAACGGGGTTAAGAACATCACCGCTAAAAATATTCAGGGGCTTACCATGCTTAAGCTCAGTTTTTATGAAAACACCAATATGGCCGAAGCTTCGGCACAGGTGGCCTTGCAGGTTAACCGTGCGATGAAGTTTTTTCCGCCAGGTGCATTGCCGCCGCAGGTGGTGCGTTTCGATGCCTCATCCTTACCTGTCGGTCAGCTCGTGTTATCGGCAAAGTCGCGCAGTTTAAAAGAAATATACGATATGGCGGCCACCCGCATACGGCCCATGTTTTCGGCCGTTGCCGGATTATCGGCCCCACCTCCCTTTGGTGCCAATTCGCGCTCCATTACCATCAGTGTTGATCCCAGTAAACTCCGGAGTTATAATTTGACTCCCGACGAGGTGGTTTCGGCGCTTTCAAAATTCAATGTCATGTCGCCTTCCGGTAACTTAAGACTGGATAATACCATGATGGTTACCTCCATGAATTCGTTGGTAAAGCAGGTAGACGAGTTTAACAATATTCCCATCGCCACCAAAAACGGTGTGTCTATATTGGTGCGTGATGTAGCCCGGGTGGCCGATGCGGCCGATGTAACGGTTGATTATGCGCTGATTAATGGGAAACGCTCTGTGTATATCCCGGTGGTTAAAACGGCCGATGCTTCTACCTGGTCGGTGGTACAGGCTCTGAAATCCAAAATCCCTGAAATGCAAAGCCTTTTGCCTGATGATGTGCACATTTCATACGAGTTTGACCAGTCTGTAGCGGTAATTAATTCGGTAAAAAGTCTCATTACTGAAGGTGGTTTGGGCGCGCTTTTAACCGGCCTGATGGTGCTACTCTTTTTAAGGGATTTGAGGAGCAGCCTGATTGTGGTAATCACCATTCCGGTATCCATCATGATCGGGGTTTTATTGCTGGGCATGTTTGGCCAAACCATTAACATCATGACGTTAAGCGGACTGGCCCTGGCCATTGGTATCCTGGTTGATCAGGCTACGGTTACCATTGAAAATATCCACCAGCATCTGGAAATGGGCAAACCCAAGCGCGAGGCCATTTACGATGCCTGTGAAGAGATTGCTTTCCCTTTATTGTTGATCCTGCTTTGTATTCTGGCTGTTTTTGCCCCTTCGTTTATGATGAACGGTATTCCGAAGGCCATGTTCCTGCCGCTATCGCTATCCATTGGCTTTACCATGATTGTATCCTTTATTGTAGCCCAAACGCTTGTTCCTATCCTGAGTAACTGGATGATTAAAGCAGAACGGTACCAGCATTATCATCATGGTCAGGTACATGCCCATGCGGGAGAGGCGCTTGACTCGCGGGAGCAGGAACAGGTAGAAGCGCACTTACATGCAGAACAGGAAATGCCAGAAAATAACGATTTCTTTGAAAAGGTTAAGATCCGTTTTATCGGTATTATCGAAAAATGGATGCCGAAAAAACGACTGGTGGTACTGGTTTATCTGGTTGGTGTAATCGCGCTGGCAGGAGCAGGTTTTGTGTTGATCGGGAAAGATATGATGCCCAAACTGAATAACGGGCAATTTCAGATCCGCATTAAAGCACCCGATGGAACCAGACTGGAAAGAACGGAAGAAAAATTTAAGCAGGTACTCTCCATCATCAACCAAACGGTTGATAACCATGTTGCGGTTAGCTCAGGTTACGTGGGGCTTATCCCGAGTAGTTACGGAACCAGTAACCTCTATATTTTTAACACCGGCACCCATGAGGCGGTGCTGCAGGTTAATCTTGACGAAGATTATAAGGTGAATATGGATGAACTGAAAGATGCCCTGCGGAAAAATATCGCTTATAAGCTTCCCGATTTGCGGATTACTTTCGAGCCGATTGATATGACGGAGAAAATTATGAGCCAGGGAGCGGCTACGCCGATTGAGGTTAGGGTAGCTGGTAAGGATATGGCCCAGATCGAAAATTATTCGAACCGGGTAATTGCCCAGCTTAAAAAGATTGACTACCTCAGGGATATCCAGATTTCGCAACCGCTACATATTCCTGTCGTTTCCATTACGCTCGATAGGCTTAAGGCGGCTCAGTTTGGGCTCAATGTGGTCGATATTGCCCGTTCGGTTACGGCCAGTACCTCATCCAGCCGTTTTACCGAAAAAAACCAATGGCTCGATGAAAAAACCGCTTACACCTATCAGGTGCAGGTTCAGGTACCGGAATATGTGATGAATAATATGGATGAACTGAAAGAAATACCACTGGTAAAAGGACAGAGTAGTCCGGTATTGGGCGATATTGCTACTTTCAATACATCCTATGTTCCGGGAGAATACGACAGAACGGGGCCGCGCAGGTTTTTAACTGTTAGTGCAAATATTTATAAAAAGGATCTGGGAACGGCAACTTCGGCGGTGCAAAAGGCGCTGAAAACAGTAGGTGCACCACCCAAAGGACTTACTGCCGAAGTAAAGGGCATGTCGAGCCTGCTCACCGAAACCCTTTCGAGCTTACAGGGAGGTTTAGCCTTTGCCATTCTGGTTATCTTTTTATTGCTGGCCGCCAACTATCAATCTTTCAAACTATCGCTTACGGTACTCTCTACCGTGCCGGCGGTAATATTGGGTGCGCTCATAGCCTTGCTGCTTACCGGTTCAACGCTGAATTTACAGAGTTACATGGGCATGATCATGTCTACAGGTGTATCGGTAGCCAATGCCATATTAATTGTAACCAATGCCGAAAAACTCAGGCTGGAGTACAAAGACGCCGGACGGGCCGCTGTTATGAGCGCAGGTATTCGTTTGAGGCCAATCTTAATGACCAGTTTTGCCATGATCGCAGGAATGATCCCAATGGCCTCGGGTATGGGCGAATCAGGCGAGCAGACCGCCCCTTTAGGCAGGGCTGTAATTGGTGGTTTATTGTTCTCTACACTGGCCGCACTCTTTATCCTGCCACAGGTATTTGCCTGGGTACAGCGTAAAAGCAGTTATCAGGAACCTAATTTAATGCCCCGTAAATCTAAAATTTAATCTTAAAAACACATGAAAATACAATTCATTCCAGCCATCATATTGTTATCTGTATTCGCTTCCTGTTCAACAGGAAATAAACCGGTTGATATCAGTCCCGAAGGCAAGGCCAAAGATGCCCGGTACGAAACCACAAAGGTACAGGAGCAGGCCCTATCCAGTTATACCCGTATCCCCGGGGTGCTTAAGCCATTTAATCAGGTTAACATCTTCCCTAAAGCAAATGGTTTTGTTAAAAATATCCTGGTCGATCTGGGCACGCGGGTTAAAAAAGGACAGTTGTTAATGACCCTCGAAGCACCTGAGCTCGAGTCGCAATTGCAATCGGCCAATTCGAGGTATTTGCAATCGCGCGAAAATGCTTCTGCCAGTGCTGAGAAATACAGAAGGTTAAAAGAGGCAGCACGCGAAGAGGGAGCAGTATCTCAGCTCGATCTGGATAATGCCCTTTCGAGGATGCGTGGAGATAAGGCCATAGCAGAGGCCGAGCGCTCCAATGTTTCGTCGGTACGTACCATGCAGGATTACCTGAAAGTATATGCGCCATTTGATGGGGTAATTGTTGACCGGAACATTTCTCCGGGAGCGCTGGTTTCGGCTGGGAAAAGCAGCGATTTACCCATGCTGGTACTGCAGGATCTTACCCACATGAGGCTCGAAGTTTCTATTCCCGAAGATTATGTAGATAAAGTAGATCTGGAGCAGCAGGTAAGTTTTCATTTTAATGCCCTGCCGGGAGAAAAGCGGAAAGCCCGGATCAGCCGTTCGGCCAATTCGTTAGGGAATATGCGGCAGGAAACCGTCGAAATTGATGTAGCGAACAAGGATAACCGTTTAAAAGCCGGTATGTATGCCGAGGTAGAAATTCCTTTAAAATCGGGATCAACATCTTTACTCGTGCCCAATGCAGCCATTGTACGTTCAACCGAAAAGAAATATGTCGTTACCGTTTCAGGCGGTAAAACACAGCTGGTAGACATCAAGGAAGGAATGAAAGGCAATGACCTGACTGAGGTATTTGGCGAGTTAAAAGCCGGCGACGAAATTATCTCTCCGGCTAACGACGAGATTAAAGCAGGCGAAAAGCTTTAACCGCTTGTTTTTGCATCTTTTTCGAATCAGTATTACCAGGATTTACTAGCCCGGTAATACTGATTGCTGTTTTAGCGCCAGCGGTTAATCGGTGGTAAAGCCAAATTTCCGGTAAATTTCTTTGGCTTTGGTACTGGTCATGAATTCCATAAAATCCTTTGCAGCCTGCGGGTGTGGGGCATTTTTCATTAAGCCGGCCACATAAGTTGCCTCGATATTCTCGCTATCGGGAATGGCTATCAGCTCAACCGGATGACCAATCATCTGCTGATAAAAAGCTTCTGAATACCATACCGGACCTGCCTGTGAAGCACCATAAAGGATACGCAGAGGCGTTTGGCGGTGATGGATCTGCGTTAGAAAAACGCTGCCGTCCTTTACTTTGTCGCGCATAATCGTATTTTTCAGCTTTTCTCCCCCGGCTTTTACATAAGCCTCTTCAATGCGCTTACCAATACCTTCCCATTTGGGATTGGGCATGGCAACTTTAACACCTGCTTTACCTAAATCGGTGAGCCCTTTAATGTGTTGGGGGTTACCTTGCTGCACCATAATGGCCAGTTTATTTTTGGCGTATGGTTTCGTTAAAGAAAACCAGTCTGCAAATTCGGTTATTTTAGATTTTCCTGCCGTATACACATCGGGTTGATGGGCGATTCGCATGTTGCCGATGGTAATCGATCCCGACTGAATTTGTTTGGCCAGGATACCCGGAGGTAATGTTTCGGCAAAAATGCGGGTATATTGGGGGTAGGCTTTTTTAAATTCAGCAAAAAGATCATCAATCACCATAAACTGGTTTCCGGCAAAGAATACCACCAGCTGCGGGTCTGTGATGTCGCCATAAATATCAGGCACATTATCAATACCTTTAACGGTGAAATGGAGCCCATCGTTAAAAGGTTTATTCCAGGGCGGGTCAAATTTCTGATCCTGCGCCTGGCTTTTCGTAGCAAACAGGCAAATAAATGCCATAGCCGCAGTAGAAAAAACAGCTTTCATATTAAATAATGGTGTGGTTTAAGGATGTATAATGGCCCAGCCTTGTTGCTGACGGATGATCAGTTCTCCATTCCCACTGGGAACAAAAGAGATAAAATCAAAGAGCTCATCTTTTGAAATATTGCGTTCCCTCAGGGTGTTTTCGCATTCGGCCAGAATTACGCCTGCCTTTTGCAGCGCCAGCAGCTGCTGCTCGTAAGCCGAACCTTTCTTAAATGCAGCTACGCCACCACCATGTACAACCAGTTCAAGCTCCAGTTTTCCTTTCAAACGCGGGTCTTCCAGTGCATTCGAGATATTCTTGAGTGTACCCTGTATCTTTTTGTCATCATCGGTGTTGAGCTGATAAACGGCTTTATAATGTTTAGCTGTGGCCACTGCACCGTGAAAGCTTTTCGGGTCGGTTTGCTTTTGCTGGGCAGATAGGTTCAAGCTTAAAAAGCTGAATACCACTATCGGGAGTAATTGGTAAGTTTTCATGTTATGGTGTTGTTTATAAATTTTAAAGGTGAGCCTTTTTAATGGGACTAAAAGGGCCGTATTTGTGTTGTATTTCTGTAAACTGATCGGTATAAGGCCCGAACGGGAAATCGATTGGCTTTTTCGAAATATCCGACCAGTCGCTGTGCTGATCTTTATGTGGCCGCGACTGGCTGTTTACGAAGGCTGCCAGGTCCCACGATTCTTCATCGCTGAGCAGCTGGTTTTCGTAACTGGCGCCATAAGGCATATTGTTTTTAATGTAGCCGGCAAAATTAGAAAGCCGGTAAAGACCTGCGGCATCATTGTAACTGTGCGGACCCCATAGCGGCGGGTAGGTGAATGTTTTTTTATCAGGAGCAGGCAGGCCCTCGCCATTGCTGCCGTGGCACGAAACGCATTTGGCCTGATAGGTGAGTTTTCCTTTCAGCGGATCGGCCGGGCGCGACAGGAAAGCAAGTTTTACAATACCGCTACCTTTAGGCGAACTTCCTTTTTTTACTTCTCTTCCCAAAAAGCTGATATAGGCAACCATGGCTTTCATTTCCCTGCCTGTACTATCGGGTGGGGTACCATTGAGGCTTCGCTCAAAGCAATCTGAAATGCGCTTAACAATGGTTTCTTTAGTGCCCGATCTGGCCCTGAATTTGGGGTAGGTAGAAAATACAGCTGAATAGTTGTTGCCAAATGGTTTGGTACCCGCATCGAGATGGCAGTTTTGACAATTCATGCCGTTGCTGAGCTTCCCAACCGTACCTTCTGGGCCGAGGTATTGGGCCGTACTGGCAATGAGCTCACGCCCATAACTTACCAGTTCTTTCTGCTGCTGATTGTTAATGGCTGCTACATCGGGTGATTTCCAGATAGCTGCCGTCAGGCTATCCTGCTTTTTTTCTTTCCCCTTCGCGTTTTTTTCTATCAGAAGCGATGCATGCTGGCCTGTTCTGCTCAAAACTAAAGCTACAATAAGGCCTAAAAGTATCACCGCAAGGGCGATCACAACAATTAAACTTTTTCTGATTTTTCTTAATGATTCTTCCATTTGCTGCCAGTCCCTTTTGATTGGGATACAAAACAAATATCTAATCTCTGCATCTTCGGTTAAAATTCCAATTGCTTATCTGCCATTACTTATTGTTATACGGCCAGATAGTCGATATATCCTGTCAGGTTAATGTTTTTAGCGATAAACAGCAGATAAAATAATCGTTACAATGGGTTTTTACCCGCAAGGGTGTTAAAAGTTAAGGTCATATCGTGCCATACTTCCCCGCCATGTACCGAGGAAGAGATCCCCAGATCTGCGAACCCAAATTGCTGATAGTAGCCAACTAAATAGGCTTTGCAGGTAAGCGTAATGCCCAGGCGACCCTGTTCCTTTGCTTTATCAATGAGGTGTTTGATTAACTGCCCGGCATAACCGCGTTTACGGTGTGCGGGAGATACAGCCAGGCCGAAAACAGCTTGCCACTTGCCCGCTTCATCATGCAGGTTGGCGTTTTGAAACATTTCATCTATAATGGTGCTGTTGTTGCTCACCATGCCGTTGATAAAACCTACCATTTCGTCATCAAGCATTAAAAGCCAGAAGTGTTGCGGAAAAACCCGGAGCCTTTCTGAAAATGATGCCGGAGAAGCGGCTTCATTTGGCGGGAAGCAGCTGTTTTCCATCTCAATTATAGCCGCCAGATCAGCCGGTGTTGCATTTCTAAATTTCATGATGTGTTTAAAGGTAACTATTTTTAGATGTTATGGAGGGAACTGTGGAACTGAATGGTACATCTTTATCAAAATCGTAGCAAAAAAAGTAGCGATGAAAACCTGCTATTTATTTTTACGCTGGAAAATATGATTAATACGGTTAATACGGAGTCAAAGACTCCTTTCTATTCAGTTATCCGTAGAACTCCTGCGGAACGCTACGAACAGCTGGGGGAACACGGCTAGGGGAACACCTTTTCACTATAGGTGGTTTCTCTAAATTCTGGTTTCCCGTATAATTCATATCTTCTTATACTCTAAATTAGCCTTCATGATACACTCTCAATCTTACACATTTCTGGGTATTGTGAATTCCATCCTAATTTCCTTAATTTAAGCCTTCATCCAAAAACGCTCATTATTGAAAACGCTACTCGTCCTTTTATTTGGCTTAAGCCTGTTTAACTTTACACCTACAAAATTTAAAACAAAACCACCAGTGGCTACCTGCTATGGCAATAACCCATGTTATGCCTGTTCAAATTGTAGCCGGTGCAAACACTGTGGAGCAGGAGGGAGCTGTGGGGTGTGTTCAACCAAAACTAATATTACAATCAACGCTTTTCGTAGTACAGTTAAAGCCACAACCAAAAAAGCTGCGAATTATATAGGCCAATGCAAAGCACTTACAAAAAAGGGGAGTAGGTGTAAGCGGAACGGAAATGGAAGCGGCTATTGCTGGCAACATGGAAAGTGATTGAATGTCGTTTACTCAACAGACAAATAAACACTAATCAAAAAAAATAAACCTTGGCTAAAAACTTAAGATATGCTGCAGAATATAGCTAATCAATTCAATGATCATCAGATTCAAATGTTATTGGAACAATTTGTTTTATATCTTTTAGAAGATGAAATTCAAATAGGTTGTGGAAGGGATGAAGATGGTTTGCATACTTTAATCAGTAATGATATATATGCCTCAAATGATCATTTACTGCATGTTAAATTTTATTCACAAAATCTGTTAATTCTAAAATATGATTTTATTGATGACAATGATATACCACAAACACAATCCTGCCAATTAAATGATGAACATATATTGATCATTCCAGACAAATTAAGGGCACTGATGAAAACTAAACTTGAGGATTTCATAGTTGAGTTTAATGGTTATTAGGAAATTAAAAGAAAAGGTATGACGGCTATAAAACCAACAATTTATTTAATCAAAGAAAATATTAGGGATTTAAAACAGATTTTTAAAAAAGGGTTTCGCATTCATCAGGATGAAAAAGACGGTGTTACCTAGCGTACGCGTGCCGTGTGTGCCAGCAGTGGGAATAGTTATCTAAAAATAAACTGTAAATAAAAAATGAGCGTTACCAGGAGCGCTCATTTTTTTATACTTTTTAAATAAAATCTACATTAGCAGTTTTTTACCAATTGAATGGATAATATCTGATTTTTTATTTGCTGATTAATAATAGCCATTTAGTATGCCATGTGATCTCCAATTCGGCTTATTGTTGTACCTTCAATAATCTTAACAGCACCACTGCCGTCTATATTGCATGAATATAGGCTTTCAATTGTCGTCATTGTTGGATTATAAGTTGATGCGGGACCTGCGGTAAAGAAAACTTTGGTACCATTTGGAGAAAGTTTAGGCGATGGGTTTTCGGAGAAAACAATGCCAGAAGGTAAGGCAACATTTATTTTTGTTTGTGCAGTACCATCATAATTAGCAGTCCATATTTCAGCACCTTTATAAGTTCCTCCAGAATCAAAGGTTATTTTCGAGTAAACTAATTTGTTTAACTGAGCGGTACTTGCATTTGCGGTAAGTGTTCCGTTTGGACTGATACTTAGGCCGCTTCCAACAATGACTCCTCCCAAAGTGGAGGTTGTTGCTGCTGGTAAAACATAGCTGCCAGTGTTTTGGGCATTTACTTCTTTCTTACAACTAATTTGAAACAGGAGGATAGATAAAGATAGCGTAGCCAGGGCGATTGACCCCATAAATAATTTTTTCATTGAAAACGTTTGCTGCCTACTCTTTCAAAATGCAGTTTTCGGCGATTCCTGATAGATTTACTGGTTAATCTACGTGCTAAAGATGCAAAATTTCAGGAATATTCTTTGTAAGAAAGCTTGTATTTAAGCTGTTTCATCAACGGTTTTCATTAAAAACAGGTAATAAACATTTTAGTTGAAATACACCTCAATGTATGCATTAAAATAACATCACTCGTTGGTCGGGATTTGTAATCCCCGCCGTTTTATCTATAACCTCTAGTTTGCCAACAAGTCAAGAATATCCGCTTTCGCATTACCTACAAACCAAATTTGATAAATATCTCAAAGTATATTCTTTTTGTTATTATTTTATCTATATTTAATTCATAATCACCCTAAAATTAAACCATTACCTCGCTAGCCTTCCAACGGCTAAATGGTTTCATATCCCACATTTTTATTTAAAATAAGCATAAGGCTAATGGAATGCCTGGATGGGTAATTTCTGTGGTTTATGTGCTTAAAAAGGATTTGATAATTAATTTTTAACGCTAAAAAACCATCTACTATGAGTTTAAGCAACAGGATTTCAGCTGAAATCACCCCAGACCAATTAGCAGCCATTGGCGCTGCATTTCAACAATTAAAAACGCTGTTGGACCCCATTTTAACCATCAATTTAACCGCCGACGAAAGAAGGTGGAACCTCAAAGCGAGCGATAAAACGGTGGCCTTTGTAAGCAAAACACTCGAGTATGCAACGCAAAACCCGGCATTGGTACCAGTTTATATCGATTTAAATGAAGCGAAACGAGACAATAAACTGGCTGCCGATTTGAATAGTGTTTCTCAGCTGGTAAGTACGCTATTGCGTGCCATAGAAGATACCGGCATGGTGGCAGGTGGCGAAGCTTACGAAGCAGCCCTGGTAATTTACCATTCTATTAAAGGCGCAAGCCGCTCCAATATGCCGGGTGTACAAACCATGTACGATGATTTGAAACAACGCTTTCCTAGTCGTGGCAGAAAGATTGAGCCTGGCGAATAAGCCGGAAATTTGATTAAATTACTTTTAGCATCTATTAATTACCTCGGGGCACCAAATCGGTGCCCCGTTTGCGTTAAAAGGCAATATCACAGCTATTAAAAGTCATCCCCCAACCCCCTTCAAAGGGGGACGGGATTTTCTATGGGGTAAATTGCCATTCTGATTTCGGTCAGCCCCCTTTTTAAAGCAGATCTTTCCCCCTTTGAAGAGGGCTGGGGGATGATAATGGAGATAATATAATTCTGGAGCGGTGCAAAAAGGCACCTCTGAACAAGATCGCTGGGGTTCGGAACGGGGTCGTCGGGGTTCGGAACGGCGTCGCCGGGGTTCTGAACGAGGTCGCCGGGGTTCGGAACAGGATCGCCGGGGTTCGGAACGAGGATCATTGGTGTTCGGAACGGAGTCATCGGGGTTCGGAACAGCGTCGCCGGGGTTCGCAACGGAGTCGTCGGGGTTCCGAACGAGGACTATTGGCGTTCGGAACGGAGTCATCGGGGTTCGGAACAGCGTCGCCGGGGTTCGGAACAGGGTCGCCGGGGTTCGGAACGGGGTCGTCGGGGTTCAGAACGAGGTCGTTGGTGTTCGGAACGGGGTCTATTGGCGTTCGGAACGGAGTCATCGGGGTTCGGAACAGCGTCGCCGGGGTTCGGAACGGTGCCGCCGGGGTTCTGAACAGGGTCGCCGGGGTTCGGAACAGGGTCGCCGGGGTTCTGAACCGCGTCGTTGGGGTTCGGAACAGGGTCGTCGGGGTTCGGAACGAGGATCATTGGCGTTTGGAAAGTCCGAAGTCGGAAGTCAGGAGTCCGAAGTCTGGGTGCTTAATCTATCGTTCGCTGCTTAGGTGTGCTTAGGTGTCCGAGGTGGTTGAGCGAGTTTGGAGTTGTGAGTTTGGAGTCGGAGGTTCGCGAGGAGGAATGATGGAAGATGTAAAATAGTCGATAGCATGAAACACCCAACTCTGTGCCCTCTGCGTCTTTTTCCTTTGTGTGCTTTGTGGTAAAAAGTCGGAGGTCGGAGGTCAGGAGTCCGAAGTTTGGGTGCTTAATCTATCGTTCGCTGCTTAGGTGTGCTTAGGTGTCTGAGGTGGTTGAGCGAGTTTGGAGTTTGGAGTCGGAGCTTCGCGAGGAGGAATGATGGAATTAAACACCCGGCTCTATGCCTTCTGCGTCTTTTTCCTCTATGTGCTTTGCGGTTAAAAAGTCGGAGGTCTGAGGTCAGGAGTCCGAAGTTTGGGTGCTTAACCTATCAGCCACTACTTAGGTATGCTTAGGTGTCTGAGGTGGTGAGAAAGCTTAAAGCAAAAAGACCAAAGCAAAAAGCTTGGGTGTCTAGGTGGTTGAGCGAGTTGGGAGTTTGGAATCGGAGGTTCGCGAGGAGGAATGATGGAATTAAACACCGGCTCTATGCCTTCTGCGGCTTTTTCCTCTATGTGCTTTGCGGTTAAAAAAGTCGGAGGTCTGGATGAACTATAAGGTGATATGGGAATGCAGTATTCCAGTAAGCAGTAATGCCAATCAGGAAATCAGTTAACGCTCCGGCATTAACATATCTTAACAGTTTTCGAGGTAAATCTTCAGAATTCCTTCAGATTTCAGTTATAGTTTTGTTACAAAGGGGTATTATTGTTTTAAGTATCGGGCACCAAAGCCTGAACTACCGGAAATCAGGAATCTTTTTATCAGCTGGAATTTACCAATTTTTCCCGGATCCATCGATACTAAATAACCATCTATCGGTACATCTGGCAAATCGTGTAACGCACTGTTTATTTTAACTATAAAAAGAATTATGGACAGAAAGGAATTTTTAAACAGTATGGGCATGAGTGCGGCAGCCTTTGCGCTGATAAACTGCATGGGCTGTAAGAAAAGTGATGGAAGCAATGATGCCGATACCACAGGACCTACGGGAATAGATTTTACGCTTGATTTAAGCCTGGCCACCAATGCTGCACTACTTAATAACGGAGGTTCCTTAGCTATAAACGGCCTTATTGTAGCCAGAACAATGACCGGGAATTATATCGCTGTACAACGATCGTGCACACACGAAAGTTATACGCTTAGCTACCAGTCTGCAAACAGCAGGTTTTATTGCGCCAACCATGGTTCAACCTTTGCCGAAAGCGGCGCAGTAACCAACGGGCCGGCAACCCGATCTTTAACAGCATATCATACCCAGTTAACAGGTACTTCACTCAGGATTTATTCTTAAATTATGAAACTACTATTGATTTCCCTATTCGTGTATTTCGTAGGTACACTCAATTGGATGGGCGATTTTTCACAGGCACAAAAAGAGGCTAAATTAAGCCATAAACAGATCCTCATTAATTTTTCAGGTTCTGACTGGTGCGGTCCTTGTATTCGTTTGCGTAAAGAAATCTTCGAATCCGACAACTTTGAACGCTATGCTTCGGCTAGCTTACTGCTGGTACGAGCAGATTTTCCGAGACAGAAGAAAAACCAGCTTCCTAAAGAACAGGTGAAGCTTAATGAAGCATTGGCTGAGCGTTACAATAAAGATGGAAAGTTCCCTTATACCGTGCTGGTTGACGAAAATGGCAAGGTGTTAAAAGCCTGGGATGGATTTCCTGATGAAAGTGCCGAAGCTTTTATTGCTGAAATTGACCAATTGAAAAAATAGGGTATATGACCATACAGCCGACCATAAACAGGGTATTAAAACTGATGGGAAACCGTTTTGAGTTTACGGCCGTTGCAGAAAGTGAAAGCGAGGGCAATAAAGCCATTGATGCTGCTATTGCCGAAGTGAGCAGGATAGAACGCCTGTTAACCACTTTTAATGAAGCCAGCCAGACTTGCCAGATCAACCGCGCTGCGGGAGAAGCGCCAGTCAGGGTTGACCAGGAAGTGATTGGGCTTATTGAGCGGGCGCAAAAAATCTCTGAAATTACAGATGGTGCTTTCGATATCAGTTACGGTTCTATTGATAAACGCCTGTGGAACTTTGATCAGCATATGACCAGCTTACCCAGTCGCGAAACAGCCCTGGCATCTGTAGCGCTGATCAACTACCGCAATGTGGTGATCGATCAGGCCGCATCCAGCGTGATGCTCAAAAACAAAGGGATGCGCATAGGTTTTGGAGGGATTGGAAAAGGTTATGCTGCCGACCGGGCGAAACTCATTATGCAGGAACATGGCATCAAAAGCGGCATTGTAAATGCTGCCGGCGATCTCATTACCTGGGGCGCGCAGCAAAATGGCGCTTCCTGGACCGTGGGTATTGCCGATCCGGCGCAAACCAATAAGCCGTTTTCAGCCTTAAATATCAGTAATATGGCCATTGCAACCAGCGGCAACTACGAAAAATTCGCCACTATCGATGGCAAACGTTACTCGCATACCATTGATCCTAAAACCGGGCTTCCGGTAAGCGGGGTAAAAAGTGTGAGTATTATCTGCCCCAGTGCAGAACTGGCCGATGCACTGGCAACGCCGGTTGTGGTTATGGGCGTTAAGGTTGGACTCGAACTCATCAACCAGATTAAACAAGTGGCTTGTATCGTAATCGACGATGATGACAGGCTCTTTACCTCAAACAATATTAATGTGATATAGTTATGAAAATTTCCAGAACATTTTTACAGCTGTTGGGCATGGTAACTGTCATTTCAGTAGCCATGAGCTCCTGCAGCAGTGTAAAACCCTATCAGAAAAGCAAAATCAAAGATGCGGATATGATTCTTTCTGCGCGCAAGGTGCAGAAGTTTGAACAGAGTTTTCAATTGTATCGCGAAGGGGCATCGGGCGCTAACGGAGGTAAAAGCGGTGGTGGCTGCGGCTGTAACTAAAAGAGAAGAGCAGCTATGAAAAAAATATATTTCCATGTGCTTTTTATGTACCTGGGCATGTTCGGTGCCTATGCACAAACTACTCCTGTAGCGATAAAACCCGATAGCAGCAGTTATCAGTCCAGAAAATTAAAAATTGATGAAGTAAACCTGGTGTCTGCTTATTATAACCAGAATGGCAACAATTCTGCTGTAACCGGGGGTATAGGTACCGAAAAACTGAGCGATATCGCCAATACCATCGACCTGCAACTGTCGAGGTTCAACAAACGGGGAAAAAAAAATACCTTTCTTTTCGAACTGGGGATCGATCATTATACCTCAGCTTCATCAGATAAGATTGATCCCAGTACAATCTCTTCAGCATCTGCTGCTGATACGCGTATTTATCCATCGCTCAACTGGACACATTCCAATGAGCAAACAGGTAATGCTTATGGTTTTACAGGCTCTTATTCTACGGAGTTTGACTATCAATCGGTAGGGGCTGCTTTTAACCTTACCCGTTTATCCAAAGATAAAAATACCCAGTTTGACTTTAAGCTTCAGGCTTTCCTCGATCAGTGGACGGTAATTTTGCCTGTCGAGCTGCGAACGGGAAACACGGGTAAACGCGGCGAAGAATATGGAACCGCTCCCAGAAACTCCTTCAGCGCATCATTCTCCCTCGCGCAGGTCATTAATAAAAACTTTCAGGCGGCCTTAATTCTCGAGCCTTCCTATCAGCATGGATTACTGGCAACCAAATACCAGCGTGATTATTTTACAGATGGTTCACTGCGGGCAGAAACACTTCCCGATAAACGTTATAAACTGCCCATTGGCTTGAGGATGAATTATTTCCTGGGCGATCGTTTTGTAATCAGGAGTTTTTACCGTTATTATATGGATAACTGGGGGATAAGAGCACACACGGCTGAGCTAGAAATCCCGGTAAAGGTTAACTCCTTCTTTTCCATCAGTCCTTTTTACCGGTATAACAACCAAACCGGCACCAGGTATTTTGCAGCGTATGGTCAGCATGATCCAACTGCGCAGTATTTTACCAGCGACTATGACCTTTCTACATTGAACAGTGATTTCTATGGTATGGGGATTCGTTTTTCGCCTCCAAAAGGCGTACTGGGCTGGCAGCGCCTCAATATGCTTGAGCTCAGGTATGGCCATTATGCCCGTTCAACAGGATTAGCCTCGAACATTGTTTCATTAAACCTGAAATTTAAATAGATCGCACAAGCTAATCTAAAGGATGAAATATCATTGATAGCTTCAATATAGGTACAAAGCGTTTGGTAGAACCAAGCGCTTTGTTATTGAATAGCATTAGATTTCAGGGCGTTTAGGATGTCGCTTGCTACTCAGGTGTGCTTAGGTGTCTCAGGTGGTTGAGCGAGTTTGGAGTTTGGAGTCGGAGGTTCGCGAGGAGGAATGATGGAAGATGTAAAATAGACGATGGCATGAAACACCCAGCTCTATACCCTCTGCGTCTTTTTCCTTTGTGTGCTTTGCGGTTAAAAAAGTCGGAGGTCCGGGGTCGGAGGTCTGATGTCTGGGCGTTTAAGATATCGCTTGCTGCTCAGGTGTGCTTAGGTGTCTAAGGTGGTCGAGCGAGTTTGGAGTTGTGAGTTTGGAGTCGGAGGTTCGCGAGGAGGAATGATGGAAGATGTAAAATAGACGATGGCATGAAACACCCAGCTCTATACCCTCTGCGTCTTTTTCCTTTGCGTGCTTTGCGGTTAAAAAAGTCGGAGGTCCGGGGTCGGAGGTCTGATGTCTGGGCGTTTAAGATATCGCTTGCTGCTCAGGTGTGCTTAGGTGTCTAAGGTGGTCGAGCAAGTTTGGAGTTCTTTGTGGTTAAAAAAAATTAAAGCTGCTGCAAAGCCTTTTTTACCGTCTCCTTATTCGGTTTAGAAATCGGGATTTTTTCTCCCGTGCTCAAAAGCAGGATGCCGCCATCTTCCTTTAACCAGCTTTTTACATATTTCGGGTTCACCAGATGACTTTGGTGTGTTCTTAAAAAGCCATTGGGGCGCAGCAAATCGGCATATTCTTTAAGCGATTTAGAAACCAGTATTTTTTCGCCGTCGGCAAGGAAGAAGTGGGTATAGGTATTATCGGCTTCGCAACGGATAATCTCGGTTAAGCCAATGTACCTGATTTCGTTTTGCATTTGCAGGGCAATTTTGCTCACACTCGCTTCGGGCTTTTTGAGTTGCTGCAGTAAAAAATCGAGCTGGGCAGTTGGTGTTTGCGCTACCAGTTTCCGCCCGGTTTTATTTACGGCTTCTTTCAGTTCTTCAATATCAACAGGTTTTAGCAGATAATCTAAGGCTGCAAATTTTACGGCTTGTATGCCATATTGGTCGTAGGCGGTAACAAAAATAACTTCGAAATTACGCATTGGGAGCAGTTTTAATACTTCAAAACCGGTTTGTTCGCCCATTTGAATATCCAGAAATACCAAATCGGGGGTATGTTTTTCAATGGCAGCAACGCCGTTACTTACGTCTTGAGCTGTGGCCGCTACCGTTACCTGCTGGCAATGTTTGTTAAGCAAAGCCTGCAGGTTTTCTAAGTTGGATATTTCGTCGTCTATTAAAACTGCTCTCATCATATTACAGCCAGTCGGTTAAGGTTAATTATTTTTAGCCACAGATAAACACTGATCAACACTGATTCTACAGGTGTCGAATGACTTAAATAAATATTAATTTATTGTTACAGCCAATCGGTTAAGGTTAGGCTTATTTTAGTGTCACCAGGGTTTGTTTGTACAGCCAAAGTAAAGCGATTTTCTTTATAAATATCATTTAACAGGGTTATTCTGTTGTTACTCAATTGAAGCCCTAAACCGCTACTCTTTTTTGCAGTGTCGAAGCCATTTCCATTATCAGTAACCGTTAATACCAGATCCTTTCCCTGCTGCATAAAGGCGATGCTAATTTTACCCTCGGCAGCCTTTTTAGATATACCATGTTTTACTGCATTTTCTACAAAAGGCTGTAGCAGCATGGCCGGTATTTCGGTAATGTCTAAATCGAGGTTTTCGGGGTGATTGATTTCATAATTAAAACCAAAACGCAATTGCTCCATTTGGAGGTAATCGTCCAGTAAAGTTTTTTCCTGTGCTAAACTGATCAATTCTCTGTCGTGTAGTACATTGCGGGTTAAGCGGGCAAATTTAGACAGGTATTTGTTGGCGTTATCGATCTCGTTTTTGTTCATTAAGTTTTGAATGCCCGAAAGCGCATTAAACATAAAATGTGGGTTTAACTGGGAGCGGATAGCGTTAAGCCGGAGCTTTGCGGTGTTTTTTTGCTGCTCATTTTCTGCCAGCTTTTTTTGGTTTCGTTTTTTAATGAAGTAGAGGATAACAAGAAAGGCGAATCCGATAGCAAGTGCTGCAAACAGTACATACATCCAAAGTTCCCTTTTGCTGTAGTTTTCCTGATCCAAAGTGATGGCGAGGGTATACCTGGCGGTGTATTTCTCCATTTCATTTGCCGGCATTTTAAACCGTGAAAAGGTGGAGGGCTGAATGATAATTTCATAATCGCCCGATTTTTTGAAAATACTTTTATCAACCTGCAGGTAAGGCGAAAACTCATTGGCTTCATCAATATAGCCGCCATACTGCCAGGCAGTTGATTCGTAGATTATTTTTTGGGTTTGCTTATCTTTTATGGTGGTGTAGTAGAGGTAATCGATGGCCGATCTGTCTTTCACAAGGGTTAGTTCATCGTCTTTTTCAGTTAAAGTAAGTTGGGTACTTTCTTTAGGGTCAGTTATCGGGCTGTAGTTAACTCCTTTGTCTGTTACCGTGCGCTTTAAAAATGCTTTAATTTTTGCTTTAGGAAGTGACTTACCATATAGCACGGCTTTTTCAATATCAAGCGGCTTTTCGGTGCTGTATACCAAAGTAGTAATTACTTTGCCCTTTACCGGAAAAGTACCCAGTGTTGCAGAACGGAATATTTCTTCGTCGCCACCTGCGTGGGTATCTTCCAGTTGAGCTTCGTTAATCGATTGATTTACAATCGTTGGTTTGTTATCGATGAGTATAGTATACCTGTAATTTTGTATATGGACTTTTTCCCTGAAATTAATCTGAATATTAACCTGGTTAACCTCAGGTAAGTAACTAAAGGAGGTATTGGGTTGATTGGGGAATACATTAGCGTAGTAGATGTTTTTAGCCGCACTATCTACATGCATCAGCAGTCTCCCACCGGCAGGGTAGGTGCGGGAAAAATTAATGCCTTTTTGCGCCTGTACGGTTGATAGCGCAATGAAGAAGCAGAGTAAAGTAAAAAGTATTTTTTTCATGGTGTTAAGTTTAATATGCATCAAACTTGCCGCAATAATAGCAAAACTAAAACCATAAAACAGTAAAGGCAGGGGGCGAAATAGCAGGGGTAGGGATTGATGCAGTATTTGGATGGATGCACTTCGCTATTAATGCGTGCGGCATTAGAGAATGAATTAATGAAAGTCCTTCGACAGGCTCAGGATGACAGTCAAAAGAGGATTCTCTACACATGCTGCCAGCATTTTTTCCAGCGGCATAGGAGATGATGGCAGGAGAAAACGTTAAAGCTTCTGCACAAACGTTCAAATACTACTGCCCAAGGCAGCGTGTTCTTCCCGACCCTTCGGCGGGACTTGCGCTGCCGCTATAAAAGCTTTGGCGATTTTATCCAACATCAGATCCAAGCCTTTCAGTTATGCCATTTTTGTTGTTGTTTTCATCGGCTGGCATGCTTTCGCTGCGCTCAAGTTTGTTTCTTTTCTATCAAGAGAAAAGAAAGAGCGGTTCGGTGGCTAACCGAGGCAAGATTGAGCGGTGGGAAAGCAACCAGCGTTCGCATTAAGATTAGCTTCGCTGAGCACTTCGTGGTTCCCGCCTGCGCGGGAATGACGATCCCCTCTAGCCGTCACCCTGAATTTCCGCCCGGCTGGTCGGATGGGTGTTTCAGGGGCTCTTATTTACCAACGTAAACAAAAAAGCGTTGCTTCGCTGCGCTCAGCATGACAAAGAGATTATTGAAAGGCGTTACGAAGCATTAGCAAATGAGAGATGCTGATCCCGATGTATCGGGAGGCTCAGGGTGACAACCTTTAAACGCCATACTTCTGCACCCTGCCCTCCGGCATAGGAGATGATGGCAGGAGAAAACGTTAAAGCTTCTGTACAAACGTTCAAATACTACTGCCCAAGGCAGCGTGTTCTTCCCGACCCTTCGGCGGGACTTGCGCTGCCGCTATAAAAGCTTTGACGATTTTATCCAACATCGGATCCAAGCCTTGATCTTTTGTTTCTTTTCTATCAAGAGAAAAGAAAGAGCGGTTCGGTGGCTAACCGAGGCAAGATTGAGCGATGGGAAAGCAATTAGCAAAAGCATTACGATCCCTTCTAGCCTTCGGCCCTGTCCCGGTTTACCACTTATCCTGCTCAAAGTACTTTAGTATTTGTATACAAAAATATTTTTATACTTAACAAATTGTTAATACGCAGAGAATTGTATATTTAACATCAGAATAGTTTTTTTGCAAGAAATTTAGGACGGTAATGGGTGATTATAATCTGAATACTGATGATGAGCTTTTACTACTCCTGAAGGAGCGTAACCACCGTGCTTATGCAGAAATTTACCAGCGCTACTGGGCTATACTATTCCGCTATGCACGTAAGGTCCTTCAAAACGACGAAGAAGCAAGAGATGTGGTGCAGGATGTATTTGTAATGCTGTGGTCGAAATCTGAAGCACTCGAAATTCACACTTCCTTATCGTGTTTTTTATATGCTGCCGTGCGTAACAGTATCCTTAAACTGTTTCAACGCGGAAAAGTAAAAAACAACTACTTAAATTCGCTCGAGAAGTTTATCGAAGCCGGCAACAATACCACCGACCACCTGGTGCGCAACCGCGAACTGGCCAAACGGATTGAGCTCGAAGTGGCGCAGTTGCCTGCAAAAATGCGCGAGATTTTTGAGTTGAGCCGCAACGCACATTTATCACACCGTGAAATTGCGCTACGGATGGAAATTTCTGATAAAACGGTTAAAAAACAAATGAACAATGCGCTGAAAATCCTGCGCTTAAAACTGGGTAGTTTGTTCGTTTTCCTCTTCTGATTTTTCAATTTTAATTTTTTTTTATTTTTTTCTACGCCCAACACCCGGGCAAATGTTCATAACCATACATCAACCGATACTGTAAGTTATGAACCATAAACGAGCTGAAGCATTACTGGAAAAATACCTGGCCGGGAATTGTACACCCGAAGAAGCGGCTATTGTAGAGTCGTGGTACCTGAAGGTAACCGAAAACCAGGAGGCATTACCTTCCGAGCCGGATTATGCTTCGCTTGGGCATTCGATGTGGGCAAGCATACAGGAACGTAACCAGCAGCCCAAAAAAGTAAAAATGCCATGGGGTTGGGCAGCTGCAGCAGTCATTTTGCTGGCATTGGGTTTTGGGTTTTATCAATATCTGCATACCCCTAAATCCGGAGTTCAAAATACCGGATCATTGGTGCAAAATGATATCAAACCCGGCGGCAATAAGGCCTTCCTTACTTTAGCCAACGGCACCAGAATTGTGCTCGATGATGTGCAGAATGGTAAAATAGCCGATCAGGAGGGGGTAAGTATTACCAAAACTGCTAAAGGTGAGCTGGTATACACCGCTAAAAATACCACTGCCCAATTACTTGGCGGAAAACCACAGTTTAATACCATCGAAACGCCAAAGGGTGGCCAATACCAGATTAACCTGCCCGATGGTACCAAAGTCTGGCTCAATGCAGGCTCGTCATTAAAATACCCGACAGCATTTGCCAATACCGGTCGCGAGATACAGCTTACCGGCGAAGCCTATTTCGAAGTAGCTAAAAAAACTGACCATGGACAAAGGGTTCCGTTTAATGTAAAAACCGAAACCCAGTTGGTAGAAGTTTTGGGTACCCATTTCAATATCAACAGCTACGATAATGAAGACAATACCAAAACTACACTTGTAGAGGGATCGGTTAGGGTTACACCTGCAGGCGGAACCGGAAATCTGGCCAAAGTTTTAAAGCCTGGCGAACAGTCGGTGCTAAAAGGCACTTCGGTTAAGGTAAACGCGGTAGATACCGAAGAGGCCGTAGCTTGGAAGGAAGGCCTTTTTATGTTCGATGATGAAGATCTGGAAAGTATTATGCGCAAAGTATCGCGCTGGTACAATGTAGAGATAATATTTAAAGATAAAAGTTTGTTAACCAAAGGTTTTAGCGGTACCGTTTCCAGGTTTGGAAATGTATCGCAGGTGCTGAGCAAAATAGAAGAAACAGGATCTGTTCATTTTAAAATTGAAGAAAGGAGGATTGTAGTAATGAAATAAACCTTAAAACTGCAATCCAAAAAAAAAGTCAGCAATGCTACCAACATTACTGACCCTGAGCCGGCCTAAACCGGCGAATGTTTGGATCAGTTCAATATAAACTATGCGATAGAATAATAGAAACCAAAATCAAACAAACAAATGTATATAAATTCTGCTAATAATTTTTGCAGGCATAGCTCCTGCATGACCAAATTTTTGCGCGTGATGAAACTCTTTATAGTTTTAATGGTAACTGCCCTACCTCAGGCAAGTGCCGCAACAAGCAATGCCCAAAGCCTTTCTTTAGTCAATAAACGCATTACCATTAAGCAGGTTTTCAAAGAAATCAGAAAACAAACCGGCTATAATGTATTGTGGGAAGCCGATAAACTGCAAAGCAGCGAAATCATCAATGCCGTTTTTAAAAATGCCCCTTTAGATGAGGTAATGAAAAAATGCCTGGCTGGTAAACCATTAACCTATACCATTGATGAAAAAACAGTGATTATCAAAGCCACCGAAATTTCGGTATTTGAAAAACTGTTAAACCTGTTTAAAAACATCGAGGTGAGCGGTAAAGTGGTTGATGAGAAGGGTGGAGCCATGCCCAATACTTCGATTCTGATTAAGGGAACCAAAATTTTTCATAAGACCGATGAGAACGGAAATTTTAAATTTACCATAGCCGGAGAGAGTGCTGTGCTAGTGGTATCGTACCTGGGCTATAAAACCCAGGAGGTACCGGTAAATAAAAGCGGAAGTTTAACCATTTCGCTGCAACCTGATCTGGCCGATCTGGAAGATGTAGTGGTAGTGGGTTACGGTACGCAGAAACGCGCCAACTTAACCGGTGCGGTTGATGCCATAGGCGCCAAACAGTTAGAAAACAGGCCAATTGCCAATGTTGGACAAGGCTTGCAGGGCTTAATCCCAAACTTAAACATTTCTATTGCCAACGGCAGGCCCAATACGGCACCCGAATTTAACATCAGGGGCTTTACCTCCATTAACGGCGGTACACCTTTAATATTGGTAGATAATGTGCCTTTCAGCAGTTCAGATTTATTAACCCTTAATCCGGCCGATATCGAAAGTGTATCGGTATTAAAAGACGCGGCCTCATCAGCCATTTATGGCGCCAGGGCACCGTTTGGGGTTGTTTTAATTGTTACCCGTACAGCAAAAAGCAGTAAATTAAACGTAGGTGTAAATGCTTATACCGCCTACCGTACAGTGGGTAAACTGCCGGAAGTAGTTACCGATCCTTATCAGGTATTGAAAGCTAAAAACGAAGCTGCTTTTCCTTTATATAACCCGGCCTATAGCGCTGCACTGGTAGAAGCAGCCAGGTTACGTTCCTTAGATCCTTCGCTACCAGAGGTAATTCTCGATCCGACCGACCCGAATAAATGGTTCTACATCGGATCGACAGATTGGCTTAGAGAAGCTTATAATCAATCGGCACCAACCTACAATGTGGGCGTAACCGTAGCTAAAAAAGCCGATCAGGTAAGCTATTACCTTTCTGCCAATTATTACAAACAGAAGGGCATGATCAAGAACGCCGATGAGAACAACAATATTTATAACTTACGTGGAAAGGTAGATTTGAATGTAACCAAATGGCTTACCCTTTCTAACAACACCATGTTAACCTCTACCTATTACGAGGCGCCTACTTTTATAGATGGGAACTATTTCTGGAATATCAACCGGACCAATGTAACCGATATTCCGCGCAACCCCGATGGTTCGTGGACATCAGCCGGTGCTTCTTTATTGGGTGCGGTACAGGAAGGTGGACGCAAAACCTTAAGCTCGAATACGGTGCAAACTACTTTTTCTTTCGATGCTTCGCTGGTTAAAGATATCTGGAGTTTAAAAGGAGATGCAACTTTAAGGCGCGTAAATAACTTAAATAAATCATACGAAATTCCGGTACCCTATAAAACCGGACCTAATTTATCTCCTCCTTTATCTACTTCTACTTCAGCAAGCGATCAGCATGCCAATACCAAATACAATATTATTAACTTATATACCGAAGCACACAAAAAGTTAGGTAATCATTTTGTATCGGGTTTGGTAGGCTACAATCAGGAGGAATTGCGCTTCAATAGCTTTACCGCCTCGCGCAAACTGTTAATTTCCAATAGCCTGCCTTCTATCAATCTGGCTACCGGCGATCAAACTGTAACGGAAAGTATTTCTGAATGGGCCGTACAAGGACTTTTTTACCGTGTAAACTATAATTTCAAAGAACGTTACCTGTTAGAGTTAAACGGCCGTTACGATGGTTCATCACGCTTTGCGCCAGGTAGAAGATGGGTTTTTGTGCCTTCCGGATCAGCTGGTTGGGTATTGTCTGATGAAAAGTTTTTTGCTCCTGTGAAAGAATTTTTATCGATGAATACGTTTAAAATCAGAGGCTCTTACGGAGTATTGGGCAACCAGGCTGCGGCAGGTGAGTACGATTACCTGTCGAAACTAAGCAGTGGTAAAACCTCACAGATTTTGGGCGGTGCACAGCCAACCTATGTGAGTCCACCGGCAGCTATCTCGAGTACCTTTACCTGGGAAAAAGTATCGTCTGTAAACCTGGGTATCGACGCGGCTTTCTTTAAAAACCGATTGGAAGTAAATTTTGACCGTTACACCCGTTTCACCAAAAACATGCTGGTACCGGGTAAGCCTTTGCCGGGAGTTTTCGGTACAGCATCGCCAACTAACAATGCCGCCGATTTAAAAACCAAAGGCTGGGAGTTAAAGCTGGGCTGGAAAGATCAGGCTACTTTAGGTGGTTCGCCGTTTAGTTACAATGTTGTACTGGCATTAAGCGATAGCAGAACCTACATTACCCGTTTCGATAATCCAAATAAGCTGTTGAGCAACTATTACGAGGGTATGGAATTAGGCGAAATTTGGGGACTGGAAGCAGAAGGCTTTTTTCAGAATGCTGATGAATTGAAAAACCATGCCAACCAAACTGCAGTAGGAACTGATGACCAACGTTACCAGTATTTTGTGGGCGACATTAAATTTAAAGACCGCAACAACGATGGTAAAATCGATTTTGGAAACAAAACAGTAGACAATTCGGGCGATTATTATAAACTGGGCAACAACCGGAACCGGCTTCCTTACAGTATCGATTTATCGGGTGCCTGGAAAGGATTCGATTTACGTGTGTATATTCAGGGCGTAGCCAAAAGAGACTGGTATGCCAGTGGCAGTAACATTTATTTCTGGGGAATTTACGCACAACCCTGGACCAACGTTACGGTACAAAACTTAGATCACTGGAGCCCTGAAACCCCGAATGCTTATTTCCCGAGGATAAAAGCCTATGCTGCCGAAGATACTGGTGAGGAGTTGGGTATTCCGAACACCAGATACCTGCAGGATGCTTCGTACATGCGCGTTAAAAACATCACCCTGGGGTATACCTTACCTAAAAGTTTGTTAAAACGTGCTAAGATCGAAAATGTACACTTTTATGTAAGTGGCGAAAATTTATTCGAACACTCCAACCTGAAAGTGAAACTAGATCCTGAAGGTTTGGATGGCAATATCTATCCATTTCAACGTACTTTCTCATTTGGTATGAACTTTAATTTCTAATCCTAAACAAATGAAAACAAAACATTACATCAACATACTCGTGATTATCCTTACTCTTGGCTTGATGGCCGGATGTAAGAAGGATTTTTTAGACCGGATTCCGGAAACCACCATTACCCCGAACGAGTTTTTTAAAACTACAGCCGATTTAGAAACCTATACCAATGGCTTTTATGGCATGTTTGGCGCCGGTACCAACGATCTTTTTTCCGATAATATCTCGGTTTATCTGGGCGGACACGAATTGGATAATATGATCAGGGGCAAAATCACGCCTGCAAACGTGAGCGGCTGGAATTGGGGCAACCTGCGCACCATCAATTACATGCTTAATAACCTGAAAAATGTAACAGGTGATGCAGCTACCATTAAACACTTTGTGGGTATTGCCCGGTTTTATCGTGGGATATTTTATTACAACATGATCCGCAGATATGGCGATGTACCTTATTACAATACCGTTTTAGGTACCAATGATGAAGCACTGCTTTACAAAGCCAAAGATCCGCGTACACTGGTAGCCGATTCGGTACTGGCCGATCTGGAATATGCTGCAGCAAACGTACTGCCAACCGGAACCAATACCCGCGTAACTAAATGGGCGGCTTTAACTGTATTATCGCGCTTTTGCCTGTACGAAGGTACTTTCAGGAAATACCACGACGAGTTGGGCCTGCAAAGTTCGGCCACTAGCTTTTTGCAAAGGGCGGCGTCTGCATCTAAATCGGTAATGACCGATGGTGGTTTCAGTATTTACAACACGGGAAAAAAAGGAGAAGATTACCAGAAACTGTTTACAAGCGAAGATTTAAGTGGCAATAAGGAAATGATCTTTTACGATGATTATAACCGGGCTTTAAACCGCTCGAACGATACACACTATGTGTTCGATTGGCAATGGTCGTTAAGCAAAAGTTTAATCGATACCTATTTAATGACCGACGGAACCGCTTTTACCTCAACCACAGATTGGGATAAGAAACCTTATGCCGAGATATTTAAAAACCGCGATGCACGGATGGCTGTAACGGTGGCGCCTCCCGGCTTTTCAACTACTTTGGGCGGAGCAGCCAATAAAACAAGGCCAACTTTTGGCGGTTATCCTCAAATTAAATTTTACGCCATCGATCCAACCAGCAAGTCATATACCGAATTTACCGATTTGCCGATATTACGTTATGCCGAAGTATTGTTAAATAATGCCGAAGCAAATGCTGAACTGGGGACTTTAAGCCAGGCAGATTTAGACCAGACCATTAATGTATTGCGTAATCGTGCAGGTGTGGCCCCGTTGAACATGGTTACCGCAAATGCCAGTCCTGATAATGTTTTGGCAGCTATGTATCCTGCAGTTAACGGCATTAACAAAGGTGTACTTTTAGAAATCCGTCGAGAGCGTAATGTAGAGCTGGCTTGCGAAGGTTTCAGATTTGCCGATTTGTTGCGCTGGAAAGCTGGCAAATTGTTAGAAAAACCTACGCAAGGTATGTATGTGGCTAAACTGGGTGCTTATGATGTTACCGGAGATGGGGTAGAAGACGTAGCTATTTTACAAGCCGCAGGACAGGAGGCACCACTGGATGGCTTGCCAGCTGATGTTAAAGCTAAACTGGTAAAATATTATCTGAGCGATAACAGTTTTTACCTGAGTAATGGTACTTCGGGCTTCGTTATGTTCCCCGAAAACCAAACCAGCCCAAGATCGTTTATCGAACCGAAGTATTATTACTTCCCGATCCCGATGCAACAGATTTTGTTAAATCCACAACTTAAACAACCAACTGGTTGGTAATAACCTATTAAGAATCGTCATTGCGAGGTACTGCCTGCCCCGTTTTTCGGGGAAGCAATCTTACAACGATTGCTGGTGTCATACGCTTTAAGATTGCCTGCCTGCAGCAGGCAGGCTTCCATGGCTGAAAAGCCATCTCGCAATGACGATTTTTTTAACACAAATGAACATGAAAAGAAGAAGTTTATTAAAAGCACTGCCTTTGGCTACTGCTGCATTAGCCCTTGGCGATTTAAAAGCAGTTGCTTCAACTGCACCTGCCGAAAAAGATAAAAAAAAGAAACTGGTTTTAACCGTCGCCCATATTACCGATGTGCACATTCGTGAGGGCGATAATGCACCAGCCAGGTTTGAGAAATGCCTGCAAAAAATTAAGGATTTAAAAGTCGATTTTTTTCTCAATGGTGGAGATAGCATCCATGCTGCCGATTATAACGATATTACTCGTGAAAGAGTAGTAGAGCAATGGGCGATTTGGGATAAATGCATTAAACAGCTTGATGGCTACGAATTGCACAGCTGTATTGGCAACCACGATATCTGGTGGGCAGCCCCTTCAAAAGAAGATGAAATGTACGGTAAAGATTATGTGGTAAAAAGGCTTAAAATACCTAACCGCTATTATAGTTTCAGTAAAAATGGCTGGCACTTTATCATTTTAGATGGAAATAATAAAAATACCGCTTTAGATGCCGAGCAATACAAGTGGCTGGAGGCCGAATTGGAAAAACTGCCTGCAAATACGCCGGTACTGCTCATGTCGCATTACCCCATCCTTACCGTTACCGGTACCTGGGAAGGTGGCCAGCATGGCGATCATAAAGAATTGAAACAGCTTTTTTATAAGCATAAAGATAAGGTGAAGGTTTGTCTCAGTGGTCACCAGCATCTGTTGGATAGGGCCTGGTACAATGGGGTAGAATATTATTGCAATGGCGCGATGAGTGGTTTTTGGTGGGGTAAAGGCGATAAACGTTCTGCTCAGCCTTATTATTACCAGGAAACACCTCCCGGTTATGCCATTTTAAAGCTGTATAGTGATGGTACGCTCGAAAACAAATATATAGTAGAAACAGAAAGTTAAGCTACTGTTGATAAAGTGCCGCCGAAAGGTGGCACTTTGTTTTTTATACTTTAAGTAATCCTTATAGTAGATCGTCATTGCGAGAAGGCTTTTTCAGCCGACGAAGCAATCTTTATAGTAAAAGACCCCTGCATGAAAGATTGCTTCGTCGTTCCTCCTCGCAATGACGAATTTCTTTTGGGATCCGTTATTGATGACGAATCCGGGATGACCTCCCCAAACAAAAAAGGATTACCCATTATCCAGGTAATCCTTTTCAATATCTCATTCCATCTATTCTTTTACAACAGCGCCCGGTCTAAATGCACATAGCCACCATCAACATGGATCAGCTGACCGGTGGTATGGCTCGATTTATCTGACAGTAAAAACACAGCTGTATTGGCAATCTCCTCAACAGTGGTCATCCGGTTCTCGAAAGGAATTTTATCGGTAATGCTTTTCAGTTTTTCTTCCGGCTGATCGAAAGAGCTGATCCATTTTTGATAGAGTGGAGTCCAGGCTTCGGCCACAATAATGGCGTTAACGCGGATACCGTAAGGCAATAGTTCTACTGCCCACTCGCGGGTTAGTGCATTACGTGCGCCATTAGCTGCAGCATAACCCGATGTACCTCCCTGACCCGTTTCGGCCGTTTTACTGCCAATGTTTAAAATCGACCCTTTGTTCTTTTTAAGTTCGGGCAAAACGTGCTGTGCCAGTAAATAATAATGTACTACGTTTTTGTGCAGCGATTCCATAAAGCCTTCGTAGGTGCCGCTTTCAAGACCTACACCATCATTAACCCCGGCATTGTTAACCAAGCCATCAATACGGTTGTATTTGGCTAATATGGCATCGATAATGCTTTTGCAACTTTCGGGCGAAGTAAGTTCGGTGGTAAAATAGTCGCCACTCAAGCCAAGGTCTTTAACTTCCTGTAACATGTTCTGGTTATCGCCTTCGTTACGACCAATGATGATTGGAAAGGCGTTTTCGATTGCCAAAGCTTTAACAATTGCTGCGCCAATACCTTTTGCACCACCACTTACCAGAATTATTTTTCCTTTTAAATTTAAATCCATTTCCGGAATATTTTTATTTTTTTAATTTAACCACAGGGGATGGAATGTAAGTTTATAACTGAGGTATAAATGCATTAAGATTCCCGCCTGCGCGGGAATGACGATTTTGCTATGGAAAGCTAAGCTTCCTGATCATCCATCTTACCTCATTCCATCTTCCATTATTTACAAGCTAACACCTCTTTTCCATGGAATAAAATCATCCTGGTTAAGCTGTACAGCTTTAGGTATTTCAAGCCCACTGGCTACTTTAATGCAATATTCTAAAATATCTTCGCCCATTTCGTTAATGGTTTTTTCGCCACTAATAACGGGGCCGGTATCAATGTCGATAATATCGCTCATGCGCTTAGCCAAAACAGCATTGGTAGCCACTTTAATGGTTGGGCAAACCGGATTACCCGTAGGGGTGCCCAATCCTGTAGTAAATAAAATCAGTGTGGCACCTGCAGCAGCCTTGCCTGTGGTGGCTTCTACATCGTTACCAGGGGTACAAACCAAACTTAAGCCTGCTTTGGTTGCCGGTTCGGTATAATCGAGCACATCTACCACCGGCGAAGCACCTGCTTTACGGGCAGCACCAGCCGATTTAATAGCATCGGTAATCAAGCCATCTTTAATATTGCCAGGCGAAGGGTTCATGTAAAAACCCGATCCTACTTTATGTGCCAGGTCATCGTATTCTGTCATTAAGCGGATAAACTTCTCGGCAGTAGGGCGGTCTACCGATCTGTCGATCATTTCCTGCTCTACACCACACAATTCAGGGAACTCGGCCAGCAATACTTTAGCACCAAGTGCCACCAGTAAATCGGCACAATAACCCACCGCCGGGTTAGCCGAAATGCCACTGAAACCATCGCTGCCTCCACATTTTACGCCCACACACAATTTGCTTAAAGGTGCGGCTTCGCGCTCATGTTTATTGATAAACATCAAGCCCTCAAAGGTATTTCTGATGGCATCCTGAATCAGCTGCTCTTCACTTTGTGTTTTCTGTTGTTCAAAAATCAGTAAAGGTTTATCAAAATTTGGGTCGAGTGCCAGCAAATCACGTTTAAAATCGGCCACCTGTAAATGCTGACAACCCAAACTTAAAACCGTAATGCCGGCAACATTGGGGTGATTGGCATAAGCTGCCAATAATTTGCTTAAAGTATCCGAATCCTGTCTGGTACCGCCACAGCCACCATTGTGGGTAAGGAATTTAATGCCATCAACATTTTTAAAGGTACGGGTAGTGCGATCGGCTTTAGGCTCAAAGCTGATGTTGTGGATATTCTCGCCATTTTCGAAAGCCTGAACCAGCTTATGGGTGTACGATTTGTATTTATCGCCCACGGCATAACCCAGTTCGCTGTATAACGATTCGCGGATGATATCTAAATTGCGGTTTTCGCAAAATACCGTCGGGATAAACAACCAGTAGTTTGCGGTACCCACTGTACCGTTTTTGCGGTGATAACCATAAAACTTGCGGTCAGCATATTTTTGTACATCAGGCGCTTCCCATTTGTAATCTACATCGCGGTAAGCAAAAGGTTCGGCAGCATGTTTTGTGTTTTCTACATTCATGCGCATGCCAGCCTTAACATCGAACTGAACTTTGCCAACCAAAACACCATACATCATAACTTCATCACCTGCATGCATATCCTGCATAAAAAACTTATGTTTTGCCGGAATTTCTTCCTGCGTAACATAGGTGTTCCCTTCATGTGCTATTGTAGTACCTTCAGGTAAATCCTGCAAGGCAACTAACACGTTATCGGCATGGTTAATTTTGATGACTAATTTTTTCATCTATAAATTGTGTTTATTATTTTTTATCTGATTAAGCTGCTAAAGTCACCTCTTTTTCAATGTGATTGGGTTTCCATCCTTTCCAACCGAAATAGAATACCACTAAAAAGCAAACAAATGGTACAATGTAGCCATATTGGATATTGTGCGTGGCATCTGAAATTAATCCGAGTACCGGAGGCAGAAATGCGCCACCAACAATCGACATTACAATAAGTGAAGAACCCAGTTTGGTATCTTTACCTAAGCCGGCAATACCCAATGAGAAGATGGTTGGAAACATAATCGACATGAAGAAAGCAACCCCAATTAAGGCGTAAACGGTAATCATACCCGTTGCAAAAATAGAAACAAGGGTTAATACAGCGCTGATTAAGGCATAAAGCATTAGCAGTTTATGTGGAGCCACAAATTTCATGAAAAAAGTGCCGGCAAACCTGCCCAGCATAAACGCAAGGCCTGCTGCACCTGAATACCATGCGGCTTGCTCCTGGGTGAGCCCGGCAGATGAGGTGATGAAACTGATAAACAAGCTTAACACACAAACCTGGGCACCTACGTAAAAGAACTGCCCGATAACGGCCCAACGTAAATGGCTATGACCTAATACATGGCCAAATGTGCTTTTTTCATCAACATGTTCTTCTTCTTTAATATCAGGTAGCTTGGTGAAAATAAAGAGAATAGCTACCACAATAATGAGGATGCCTAAAATTAAATAGGGAGCCTTTACAGTCGATGCTTCCTGTAATACATAAGCTTGTTTGGCTGCAGGTAGCATTTTAGCCAGCTGCTCATCGGTATAAGTCGATTCGGTAAAAATCAGCTTACCACCTACAATAGGGGCTAAAAAAGCTGCTAAACCATTAAACGATTGCGAGAAATTTAAACGCTGTGTAGCCGTTTCAGGAGGGCCCAATACCGTTACATAAGGGTTTGCGGCAGTTTCTAAAAAGGTTAATCCGCAGGCAATAATAAAAAGCGCCCCCAGGAAAAAGACATACTTGGCTGTATTTGCCGCCGGGATAAATAATAAGCAACCAATGGCGAATAAAATCAGCCCCAAAATGATACCACTTTTATAGCCGTATTTGCGCATAATGTAACCGGCTGGTAATGCCAACAAGAAATAAGCAATAAAAACCGACGAATCGACCAGTGTAGATTCAAAAACGCTAAGTTGGAAAGCTTTGCGCAGGTGCGGAATTAATACCGGATCGAGATTGTGCACAAAGCCCCAGAAAAAGAAGAGGCTGGTAACTAAAATTAGCGGGAAAAGATATCCTTTGCCGCTCTTTGCCGCATCGGATGTGGTGAAATTCGTTGATGTACTGTGGCTCATATTGGGTTTTTATATTGGTTATCTGGTTTGAACTGAAATAAAGATAGTTAAACTTCTTGCTCAGTGCGTGCTAAAATGCGTTCCATGAAACAAGTTTGATAACTGGAAAATGGATAGCTATGCCTGTTTTTTCCAGTTGCAATAAGGTAGCAAAGGCTACTTTGGGGTACAGCTGGTCGGTATAGCAAGGAATTCATAAATCCCACCTTCATAGGTATGTTTGTTGAGTTGAAACTTTACAAATTAAGTCCTTAAGCGCTAATAAAAATTTAACTTTATCATCCAATTATTAAATGATATTGGCTAAAATTTATACATTGCGAAATATTACTGCATATTAGATTGATTTTTTAAGATTCTATGAAACCGCATTTACTTAATGTGTCTACTAATTCAGTAGATTCTTTTAGTGCCCGAAGGGATATTATGCCAGATGTAAACAACCTGTGGCATTATCATTCTGCCTTAGAGTTAATTTATATCAAAAAAGGACGGGGAACACAATTTATTGGCGACAGCATTAAAAATTTTAATGATGGAGATGTTGTTTTACTGGGGAGTAATCTGCCACATTACTGGCGCTTTGATCCGGAGTTTTTCGAAACTACAGATGGAGAGCCGGTTGATGTATATGCTGTACATTTTAAAGAGGAATTTTTAGGGAAAGATTTTCTAAACTTACCCGAGAACCAGGAAATAAAACGAATTTTTGCCCAGGCAAAGCAGGGGATTAAACTGGAAGGCGCAGCTAAAGATAAAATTGCTGCTTTAATGCCCCAGATCATCGAGTCAACCGGTACCATGAGGATTATCAGGTTATTGGAAGTGCTAACAGTAATTGCCAATTGCAGCGAAAAGAACATATTGGTTTCACTTGGTTTTAAACCAAACTTCTTAGAAAACGAAAAAGACCGGATCCAATCTATTTATAATTATACCATTAGTAATTACAAAAAGAAAATAGAGCTGAAAGAAATTGCAGCTGTAGCTAAAATTAGCCCGAATTCTTTTTGTAAATTCTTTAAAACCAAAAGCAGGAAAACCTATACCCAGTTCCTTAACGAAATCAGGGTGGGGCAGGCTTGTAAGTTATTAATCGAAAATGATTTAACCGTGAAGGAGATTTGTTACGATTGTGGTTTTTACAACTTTACGAGTTTTCACAAGTATTTCAGAGAGATAACCGGGAAATCGCCACTAAAATACCAGCAGGCTTTTTCCAAACAGTAAATTTTTAAAAAAAATAAATTTTATTTAGAGTTGACACATAAATGTGTTTTACTTGTAATTACACGAAGTTAAACGACAGGAATTAAGATTTCAGGTTTTTTAGCATTAAATCATTTTAATCCTAAACTTATTTTTGATTTCTTGGTTTATAGATTAATTTTGTGCTTCTAACTGAATATTTTATGAGTAATAATTCTAATCCGAAACCGATTAAAAAGGATAATAGGATAGATAATGATCATCATAATCTTGATGAGCCTTATATCCCAGGTTCAAAACACAAATTTGAAGGATGGCCCATTTTGTGGATTTTGATTGCTATATTTTTAATTGCAGCAGTTTTATGGTATACAGGAGCTACCCCTTACTTAATTAAGTGGATAGCAAATAAATAAATATTTATTGATAACCATGAAGGCAGAATGTTTGCAATTAAATACCTGATCTATTTAAGGTATTAATGAGAGGTTAATTTGACGACTAAAAGTAAAGGAATTGATTAAAATTTTTCATCATCGCTGGGAATCTGTTCAGCGGAGAAATAGCAATAAAACATTAATCCAAAGGAAATAATATAAAATGCGGCCGTAATTAAAAGGAATGTGCTCATATCAATTGTTGTTTGGTTATTGTAATAATAATATTAAGTTATCTTAAATTCTGCAGCATTTCGCATTTGTTTGAAAATAATTATCAACAAAATTGATGGTTGTGTTGAAAACTATTTTATTAGTCTGTTTTTGGAGGAGATCTTTTCTACCAGAACATGTATATTTACCTGGCCTGAAACTTTTCCCGGTATTGCCTAGGCGTCATACCAACCGATTTTCTAAATACCTTTCTAAAAGCCTTAGGATCGTTATAGCCTGAGTTATAAATTACCTCGGTCATTTGTTGTGCCGTTTGCTCAAGCAATTTTTTTGCTGCTTCTATACGTGTTTGTTGCAGGTATTCGATAGGGGTAATGCCAATTACCTGTTTAAAGCGGCGCACAATATTCCTCCTGCTCGATGGAATATCTTTGATCATTTCCTCGATTGTGGCTACGTCCTGGTAATTGTTTTCTATTTTTTCTTGTGCAGAGGCTACAATATCGTCGTTATGGTGGCGTATGGGTTGGAAAGTGCTAAAATACAATTGGTTTACCCTGTCCATATCTATGGCGAAAATTTTGGCAACTTTAATGGCCATTTCTTTTCCGCAATGGATTTGTAACAAGTGCAGCAACAGGTGGAAGGTAGAGGTTGCCCCGCCACTGGTAAACAGTTTGCCATCTTGCGTTACCGTTTTATCGGCTTTTAAATGCACCAGTGGAAACGCAGTGGCGAATGCTGCACAGGCATCGATATGTGTAGTGGCGGCCCTGCCATTGAGTAGGCCCGAGGCACCAAGTAAAAAAGCTCCGGTACAAAAAGTGGCAATTTCGGCTCCTGCATGGTGTTGCTCATTTAACCAGGGTAGGAAATGTTTGTTTGCTGCAATACTGGCTGACATGTCATTGGTAGAAAAAGATGGAATTAAAATCAGATCCAGTATTGGTGTATCATGTATTGAAGTTGATGGATGCTCGCTAAAGTTGTAATTTTTGTCATCAAGTGCAATTAAACTAATGGCAAAAGGTGTTTGGAGATTATCATTTCTATAAAAGCCATTTACAGTATCAAATACATCTAAAATGGCGGCTATACTCAGTAATCTGAAGTTTTTGGGCATTAATACACCAACTTGTATCATTTGGTTAAATTTAGGTTCTGGGTACAAGATATAAAAAAATGTCTGAAATGCCCCTCAATATTGACTTTTACGGCAAGGGTAGGTGCTTAAATAAAGCCCTAACTTTATGTTCATAATCAACCTAATCACAATAACATGAAAACAAAACCAATTAGCAACAGAATGTATGGCTTGATGGTGCTGTACGAAATGCAAACCGATTTTTTATTAAGGGCTTTAGAGGGGATTGATGAAAAAGATGCCCAAAAAAGATTAGATACCAAAGCCAATCACCTGGCGTGGATAACCGGCAGTGTGGTAGACGGCCGTTATTTTCTGGCGAAATCGTTTGGAATTGAAATGAAATCTGCCACAGGCGAGCTTTTTGCCGATCACAAAGGGATTGTAGATGATGCTGTTTACCCATCTCTAGCCGATTTTAAAGCCGATTGGGCAAAAATTTCGCCTTTATTGCAGGATGCACTTACCCAGGCTACAGATGAAAAGCTCGATGAAAAACTGGAAATGCCGGGTATGGAAATGACGCTTTATGAAATGATTAGTTTTAATACCTACCGCGAAGCCAATTGCATCGGACAAATTGCTTTATGGCGAAGGTTGTTAAATTATCCGGGAATGAACTACATGTAATATGGAAAAGGTATTTAAAGAAGCAGAAGGAACTTTATCTGCATTGGAAAATCTGTTTTCAAATTTTAGTGCAAAACAAGTTAATGAGGTACCTTTTGCGGGTAGCTGGACGGCTGGCCAGCTGGCCAATCACCTGATTATGGCCAATGGTGGTTTTGTTGAAGTAATTAACGGGCCAACTACCGAGACCAGTAAGCCTGCCGATATTATGGTAGAAAGTATAAAAAACGATTTTTTGAATTTCAATATTAAATTTGATTCACCAGAGTTTATTTATCCTGAAAATAGAGATTACAATCAGGAAGAACTACTGATAAAATTAAAGCAAATCCGCAACAATGTTGCGGAGGTAATTACTAAACTCGATCTTACTAAAACCTGTACCGCATTTGAGTTGCCGGTTTATGGTTTTTTAACCCGTTTAGAAGCTATTTATTTTATCATTTACCATACCCAGCGACACACGCAGCAGTTAAAAAATATTTATAGTAGATTAGATACTGCCGATTTTAACTAAATTTATGAGAAATAAAAAGCTTGATCTGTTAAATCCATATATTGGTAAATGGCAAACCGAAGGGCGAACAAAAAATGGTGAGGTAATTAGTGGTACCGATTGTTACGAATGGGTGGATGGCGGCTTCTTTTTAACACATCAGGTAGATGTGAAGTTTAACGGAAAAGAAATCAAATCGTTAGAAATTACACATTACGATGATATGGATGATGTTTTCAGATCTCAATCCTTTGGTAATGATGGGATTATTTCGATAGCTACGCTAAAAATTATCGACGATATCATTCTGATATTCGGAGATAACGAAAGGTTTAAAGGTAATTTTAAAACCGATACTATAGAAGGGCAGTGGGAACGCTTTGATGGTAAATGCTGGGCACCCTGGATGGATATTACGTTAACTAAACTTAAGGCTGAACAATAGATAAGGCTATGGCAATAAAAAAGAACGTAATTTCGGGCAAAGCCGAAGTGGATCAATACATGCTCCAGTTAACGCATCCTTATAAACAGGAAGTAGCACAATTGAGAGCCATTATTGCCAACGCAAATCCATTGATAATGGAAAGGGTAAAGTGGAATTCGCCCAGTTTTTATTACCTTAAAGATTTCGCTGCTTTTAATTTACGGGCTAAAGATTATGTACAAATCATCTTTATCTTTTACGACGGCAACATGATCGAAGACCCATCGCTCTTGCTGGGCAGTTGGAAAGACCGGCGAGAAGCCAGATTTTATGGTATGGATGACATTGCAGCAAAAAGGCCGGCGCTTGAGGAATTGGTGAACAACTGGATCACTTTAATTAATAAACCAAATCATAATTAAACTTCCCGAAAGGGAACTAACAACAACAAAACAATGGCATCAATTAACACGTATTTAAATTTTAATGGTAACACCGAAGAAGCATTTAACTTTTATAAATCTGTTTTCGGAGGGGAGTTTGCAGTGCTGCAACGCTTTAAAGATTCGCCTGGATGCGAAGGAATGGCTGTTGGCGATCAGGAAAAAATAATGCACATCGCATTGCCGATTGGTGGTAATGTGCTTATGGGAACTGACGTTACCAATCCAATGCCTGCAGCAACTTTTGGTACAGGTATTTCGATTTCTGTTGATGCAGCTACCGAAGAAGAGGCTCACCAGCTTTTTAATGGCCTGTCAGCCGGTGGTACTGTAACCATGGAATTACAAAAAACCTTCTGGGGTGCACTTTTCGGCATGGCAAACGATAAGTTCGGAATCCAGTGGATGGTAAACTACGATTACGAAAAGAAATAAGCGCTAAAGCGAAGTGTATTAGTTGGTTAATGGTTTATAGTCGATCGTCTGTAGCCATTAACCATTCTTTACCGATTTATTATTCAACAAGGGGTATGGTGCTGCAGGAGGATCCAGCTATTAACTTTCAGCCTTTAACTATATACCAATTAAAATATGCAGGGTATTGATTATAGCTATTGACTATTAGCTATTAACCATCAGCCCAATAGCTTTTAATATTTGTAAATAAAGAAACTAAAATTAAATCACTATGAAAATTGCAGTTATTGTTGTACGCGTGCTTTTAGCCGCCATGTATTTATTCGCTTCGGTAAGTTATTTTCTCCATTTAATGCCCAAGGCACCAGAAATGACTCCGGCACAAACCACCTTTATGAGTGGCCTGATGGCATCAGTGTATCTTTTTCCATTACTTAAAGTTACCGAATTGGTTGGAGGTTTACTTTTGCTTATCGGAAGAACAGCGCCTTTGGCAGCGATCATTATCTTTCCGGTTACGCTGAATATTTTCCTCTATCACGCATTTCTGGGACCTAAAGATTTGCCTATGGTTGGTGTAATGTTACTTTTTAATCTTTTCTTGTTTTATGCTTACCGTCAAAAGTATCTGCCAATAGTTGCTAAATAAATTTTAAGGGTTGTAAAACTTTCTTGTATTTTTTAGCTTTAATTAGTGTTGCCTGTAAGGTCAAATGACTATCTTTAAAAACTAACTAGAAAAAATATGAGAAAGTTCCCATTATTAATGCTGCTGTTTTTGGTGGTTTCATTTTCTGCATTTGCACAAAACAAAGATGCAATTGTAGGTAAATGGCTTAATCCATCGGGAGAGGGGCAAATAGAGATTTATAAAAAAGGAGATAAATACTTTGGCAAACTGGCCTGGATGAAAGAACCCAACCTAAACGGTAAACCGAAATTAGATGCCAAGAACCCGGATGAAAACCTGCAGAAACGTGCCTTGTTAAACCTCGAAATCTTAAAAGATTTTGTTTACGATGGTAGTAAATGGACAGATGGTACCATATACGATCCGAAAAGCGGAAAAACATACAGCTGTAACTTAAGCTTAAAAAGTACCGATGTGTTGAACGTTAGAGGTTATGTAGGCATTTCACTCTTGGGTCGCTCAGAAACATTTAGAAGGGTTAAATAATTTATACATGAAGAAAATTTTATGGTGCCTCTTAATGGCACCTTTTTTTTGTGCTGCACAATCGTATTCGATAAAACCATTGAACGAAAGTGCCAAAACGAGTTTGAGGGGTTTAAGTGTGGTTTCTGATCAGGTAATCTGGGTAAGCGGAAGCAATGGCTCGGTAGGTAAAACAACAGATGGTGGTGCAACCTGGAAATGGTTAAAACCCAAAGGTTACGAAAAGATCGATTTCAGAGATATCGAAGCTTTTGATGACCGGCAGGCCATTATTGTTGGTATTGCATCGCCGGCCTATATTTTAAAAACAGTTGACGGCGGCGAAACCTGGACCGAAAATTATAAGAATGTTGATTCGGCCATATTTTTAGATGGCCTGGGCTTTTGGGATAAAAATAAAGGTATCATTTTCGGCGATCCCATTAACGATAAAATGTCTTTGCTCAAAACAACTGATGCCGGGAAAACCTGGCAGGATGTTTCAGCGAATTTAAAATTTCCATTAGCAAAGGGCGAGGCTGGTTTTGCGGCCAGTGGTACAACGATTAAAACCCTGCCAGGCGGCAAAACCTGGGTAGCTTCAGGTGGGAGTGTTTCCAATATTTATTTTTCTCCAGATTATGGACAAAACTGGCAGGTTTTTAAATGCCCGATTTTACAGGGCGAAAACAGCACCGGACCTTTTTCAATTGATTTTTTTAACGAAAAAACAGGTGTAGTGGTTGGTGGTAATTATTTAAAAGATAAAGAAAACTCGAATAATGTGCTGTTAACCAACGATGGTGGCAAAACCTGGCAAAAGCCTGCAACACCTGTACTGGGTTTCCGGTCGGCAGTAAACTATATCAATGCTAAAACCTTAATTGCAACCGGAACCTCAGGAACAGATGTTTCTACTGATGGTGGTCAAAACTGGAAACACATTTCTGATCAAAGTTTTAATGCCGTGCAAAAAGCCAAAAAAGGCAAAAACGTAATTTTAGCCGGAGAAAAAGGATCGGTTTATCAATTGGTACTTTAATTTAATGGCGCTTACTACTTGCTAGTTAGATTCCTCGACTCCGCTGCGCTTGGCTCGAAATGACGGTTACGGAATGGGTGGTACTCAAAATAGGCGATCGTCATTTCGACCGAAGCGCCTGCCCGTACTGGCGGGGAGAAATCTTTTCAAGATAGATTTAATGGCGCTTACTACTTGCCAGTTAGATTTCTCGACTCCGTTGCCCCCCGATAGCCATCGGGGCCGCTTGAAATGACGGGAACTGCGGGATTGTGTTGGAAATGACGATCAGTAATGCACTATCCCAACTTCTGTTTAAACAACTCCATTGTGCGTTGCCAGGCCAGTTTAGCAGCAGCCTCATTATATCGTGTAGGCGATGTATTGTTATTAAAAGCGTGGTTTACCCCATCGTAGATGTAAAGTTTATAATCAATTTTATTGTCTTTTAAAGCCTGTTCATAAGCGGGAATACCGGCATTAATACGTTCGTCCAAGCCACCGTAATGGAGCATTACACTTGCTTTAATTTTGGCAACATCGGTAGCATTGGGTTGCGCGCCATAATAAGCCACAGCCGCTTGCAGTTTAAGATCGTTAACAGCCAGTTTGTTGGCCATACCACCTCCCCAGCAAAAGCCCATACAACCCACCTTACCATTACCATCTTTGCGCTGACGTAAATAATCGAGCCCTTTTAAATAGTTCTGCAGGTTTTTTTCAGCATCCAGTTTCCCAATCAGCTCGCGACCCTTATCTTCATCAGCCGGCGTTCCGCCCAGCGGCGAAAGTGCATCTACACCCAAAGCAATAAAACCTTCGGCAGCCACCCGTTTGGTTACATCAATAATGTGTGGGTTTAAGCCCCTGTTTTCGTGAATAACCAATACACAACCCAGTTTCTTTTTACCTTTAGGTTTAGCTAAAACGGCTTTCATTTCGCCATCTACACCCGGGTAAGTAATATTTTCGACCTCAATATCATCACTGGTAAAACCAGCAGCGGCCACATAATTATTTTCTAGCAGGGGTAAAATGGTTGCCGCTAAAGCAGTACTGCCGGCAAGAATGGCCAGCTTTTTCATGAAATCTTTACGGTTGATCTGGCTGTGGGTGTACGCATCGTACAGGTTGATTATTTTCTGATCCATGGGCTTGATTATGAATGACTATACAAGATAAACAAGCCCGAAGGAATTTAAGCAAGCCTTGCTTAAAAGTTACAATACAGGGATTCCCATTTTTTGATCAGTGCAACACGTTGTTTGACGTACCTTGGTGTTAAAAAAATGTTCGACCAATCGTCGTAATTATCGTAAAAGAATTTTAAAAAGAAAATGTGAAAACAAATGCCCAGATAGGGGATAGCCGCTAATTCATCCTTGCTTAATGGCCTTATTGTTTGATAAGCTTTTAAAAAGACTTCAAAATCTTTTTCAGCCTGCTCTTTGGTGGTGAGCTGATTCATCTGGTGAAAAAAATAATGGTTCAGGAACGACATCAGGTCATTAATGAGGAAACCCTCGCCCGCAAAATCGAAATCAAAGAAAGTAATGTTGCCCTCTTCATCAAAATGAAAGTTTTTCGGGAAGAAATCGTAATGACAGTAACCGCTGCTAAAATTATCTGTATCGAAGGTTTCGAACTTTTTAACCACTTTATTGGCTACTTTACTCAGGTAATCGTATTCTTCGGGCATGATTTCAAAATGTGGCGCCAAAACCCGAAGAGGTTCAAATAAGGTAGTTTCGAAGTTAAATACTGGTCGTGGGTTTTGGAGTTTGATTACCGAAGTAGTTTGGTGCAGTTTGGCTATATCTTTACCCAATTGTACAAGTTGTTCATTTTCTAGCTCGTGGATAACCATTCCTTCGGCATAAGAGAATAAAACACCATTTCTGAGGCCTTCAATGGCATTAAACTGCTGGATTTGTTTCCCCTCATAATCGGTAATGGGATAAGAAACCCGGTTGCCGTTGGCTTTCAGTATGTTGAGTAGTTCAACTTCAGCCTCAATTTCATCTCTTTTCCGGTGAGCATCGCGGTAAATCTTAAAAATGTATTTCTGGCTTTCATTTTCCAGGATATAGGTGTCGCTTACATTTCTGATCAGCAGCCGACAGGTTGATGCCTCATCCAGCTGATAGGCCTCAATTAAATAATCTTTTAAAGCAGCGGCTGATAATGTGGAGTATTGGGCAGGGAAAAAGTTATGCATGAGATCGGTTTGATGAACTCAAATATAAACATTTCAGAGCTGGAGCAATTGCCTGATCAAGGGTTTATAATTTTTACCTATCGGTACCTGCTGCTGGCTTTTGAGTATAATAGAATTGCCTTCAAAATAATCGACCTCTTTCTTGTTAACAATAAACGATTTATGGATGCGTGCGAACATTTGGGTAGGCAACTCATCTTCAAAACTACCCAAGGTGCGTGGGGTGAGCAGAAAGCCATTCTTTTTCCAGACTTTTACATAATTTCCCAGGCTTTCTAAAAAATGTATTTCATCAAGCTGCAGTAAAACATGCTTTTTATCTACTTTGATTGAAATTTGGGCATTTTGCTGTTGTGCTGTGTCGATTGTTTCAATTGGTGAGCCTGATTGCTTTTTTAATTGCTGAAAGGTTAATGCCCGGTTAACGGCCATTAAGAAACGCTCTAATTTGAAAGGCTTTAGCAGGTAATCACAAACGGCAAGATCGAAACTAGCCAGGGCGTATTCTTCGTAAGCTGAGGTAATGATTACCTGAGGTTTGTGTTGCAGTGCACGTAAAAAATCAAGGCCGTTTAATTTAGGCATCCTGATGTCGAGAAAAATCAAATCAACTTCCTGTTTGCTTAAAAAATCCAGTGCTTCAGTAGCCCGGTAACAATGTGCTACAATTTCAATAAAGGGAATGTCTTTGGCATAGGTCAGAATCACTTCGTGCGCAAGGGGTTCATCATCTACAATCAGGCAACGTAAGCTCATGCGAATCGGATTTTTAGGGTTGCCTTAAAGATATTGCCAATCGTGCTAATATCCAAAGTATGTTGATTAGGGTAAAGCAACTCGAGTCTTTTTCGCAGGTTATCAATCCCAATGCCGCTATCGGGACTTATTTCGTCTGGATCAAATGAGTTTTCAGACTGGAAAGTTAATTCACTTTCAGTACTGAATAAGGAGAGTTTAAGGCTGGCGGCACCATCGGCTGGTTCAATACCATGTTTAAAGGCATTTTCGATAAACACAATCAGTAAAAGCGGCGCAATTTCAACCTGATCGTTACTAACCTGCTTTTCAAATTCGAAATGAAGTGTTTTACGCAGCCTGATTTGTTGTAACTGGATGTAATCGCGGATATAATCGAGCTCCTGTGCCAGTTTAACGGTTTTTTCTTTCCCCTTGTAAATGGTATAGCGCATCAGCTCCGATAACTGTAAAATGCTTTCGGGGGTTTTATCTGATTTTTGCAGGCTAAGTGCATACAGGTTATTCAATGTATTAAAGAAGAAATGCGGATTGAGCTGTTGTTTCAATAAATCGAGCTCATTTTGCGATTTTTCTTTTTCTAAAGAAAGGATAATGTTGTTCTGTTTGCCCCATTGTAAGGCCAAAACCACGGGTAAACTAAAAAGCATAATGGCAAAGGCACCAAAGGCATTTTCGAGCTCGAAAGGATTGGCTTCGAATATACTTCTGCCAAAAACAGTATTAATAGGTAAAGAGATAAGGAGTTGTGCGAGTAAAGGATAAAGCAGTGCAACAGTAGCCGAAACGCTTAACAAGTAGATCAACAGCCCTTTTTCTTTAAGTATTTTCGAAACCAGTAATCTACTGTTGATCAGGAAAAGTACGTAGCCGCACAGGTACATGATGAGGAATTGAAAAAAGAAGACCAGAAATGTTCCAAAATTGTGGAACAGCATCTTGATATTAAACTCGAAACCAACCAAACGAAAGCCATTTCTTTGGTAAATCGGGTTGTCTAAACTCGATACGGCCATTACTGAAATGGTTGCCGCAATTAAGATGATTGTAATGAGTACAGCATTCTCCAAACCAATTTTTTTGATCCACTTAATGTGCTGCACCTTTTTTTGATAGTACTGGTTAAGGATGAGCAGAAGCTCGAGGGCTAATGCAGCCATTGCAGTAGTAAGCTTATCCGACAAATCGAGGGGTTCGGTTTGAAACTGAGTGGCCACCAGGGTAAAAATGGGTAGCAGTATTAAAAAGGAACAGCACCAGTAAAGTACATACTTTTTGTTGGGCAATGTTTCTTTCCAAACGGGTTTAAAAAACGCAAAAAGCAATACCGGTAAAAGGCAAAAAACTAAGGTTAAAATGCAGGTGACATAAGTAAGCCAGACATTTGCACTTTGATTATAACAGTTGCATATCGCTACCCAAAGCAAAAGCCCCGTAAAGATGAAAAAGTCCTGGTATTGATAGTTTTTGGTGTTGGGCATAGGGTAAGATAGGTAAAAGCCTGTTAAAATTAGAAAAGGCGCCCTAAGCACTAAAATATTAATGACGAAAGGCTTGTTTTTGATGACGAAAGGCGCGGGAGACCTCAAATTATATCTCAAGGTCAGGTTATTTTACTTTCATCATCACTTTCATTGCCTTCATCACTTAAATATGGAAAACAATTTTCCTGAGCCTAATTTGCGGCCATTCGATATCAAATAACATGGCACGACTTAAAATACAGCAACTTAAAAAAACTTACCCAAATGGCGTAAAGGCACTTGATGAGGTAAGTTTAAATATTCCTAACGGCATGTTTGGTTTATTGGGGCCAAATGGTGCAGGTAAATCATCACTGATGCGTACGCTGGCTACCTTGCAGCTGCCAGATAGTGGTTACATTCATTTCGACGGTAACGATGTACTGCAAAACCCGCAAGAAATGCGTAACAAGCTAGGCTATTTGCCGCAGGATTTTGGCGTTTACCCCAAAATTTCGGCTGTAGATTTATTAACGCATCTTGCTGTTTTAAAAGGCCTGCCCAATACCAACGATTGCAAAGAACAGGTTTTGGCCTTATTGCAGCAAACCAATTTATTTGAGGTTAGAAAAAGATCGGTTGGCACTTTTTCGGGTGGTATGCGGCAGCGTTTTGGCATTGCGCAAGCACTATTGGGCAATCCGCAATTGATTATTGTTGATGAGCCAACTGCGGGCTTAGATCCTCAGGAGCGAAACCGTTTTCACGATTTGCTTAGTGAAATTGGAACAGAGCGCGTAGTAATCCTTTCGACCCATATTGTGGAAGATGTGAATGATCTTTGCCCTGAAATGGCTGTAATGGCCAATGGAAAATTGATTTTGCAGGGTAAACCAGCAAATCTGACCGAAAACCTGGCTGGCAAAATCTGGCGAAAGATTATTACAAAGGGCGATCTGGATCAGTACTCAACTCAGTTCGATGTGATTTCGACCAGGATTATAGCCGGGCAGTTAAATATTTTTGTTTTAGCTGATCAGCTCCCTGCAGTAGGTTTTGAAGCAGTTTACCCGGCACTTGAGGAAGTTTATTTTGCGGCCTTGTTTGGTACAAATGGCAAAAGGGAGGTATTGGTATGATTGGAGCACTACTGAAATTTGAGTTGAAGTACCATTTTAGTCAGATGGCTTTTAAAATAGGCGCTTTGCTGTTTTTAGTTTTGGGCATGGTTTGCGTAGCCAAGGGCGGTTTTGGTACGGACGAGGTACATAAAAACTCACCTTACGTAATTACGAATATCATGGCTTTGCTTTCACTGTTTTCCATATTTTCGGCTACGCTTTTTAGCGCCAATGTGGTATTGAGAGATGCCATGTACAAAATGGAAGCGGTTATTTTTACCACTTCCATTACTAAACGCACTTATTTTTTGGTGAGACTTTTGGGCTTGCTTATTGCTGTTTTTGCTTTGCTGCTACTGGTTGCTGCAGGTATTTTTATCGGTACTTTCTTTGTTGATGCCGACCAGCTGGGGGCTTTTAAGCTTTCGTATTTTTTGCACGCACTTTTGGTATTTGCTTTACCCAATGTGATTTTCTCGGCAGGAGCATTGTACTGCACCAGTTTGCTAAGCAAAAACGTTAGGGCAATTTACGTGGCAGGGGTATTGATTTACATTTTGTATATGCTGGCTTCCATTTTCGGAAACTCGCCTTTACTGGCTACTTCTACCATTAAAGGCACTACTCCCGATGCTTTGCCTATCCTTTTAGACCCTTTTGGACTGGCTTCTTTTTTTGGTGAAACCAGAACGTGGACAAGCTTACAGCGTAACCAGCAACTTTTTCCGGTAAATGGATTATTTCTGGTAAACAGGGTAATGTGGATGGCTATTTCTGGCATACTCCTGGGTTTAACTTACCGCATCTTTAATTTCAGGATACAGCAGCAAAGGCAGGCAAAACAAAAAAATGGCACGCTTGAAAAAGTATCTCTTATTCCATTTAAACATTTACAGGTTATACCAAAAGGTTTAACTTATCAATTGGCCACTTTGAGGGCGCAGCTTCGGCTAGAAATGGTTCACCTGTTTAAAAATATCCCCATTATGGTGATGCTCTTACTTTGGGTATTCCTTTTTGGAGTAGAATTAAAGGATCAGTTATTTAGCGGGGTTTATGGTATCCACAGTTATCCCGCAACCGGCATAATCGTAGAAGAGATCAGGTCGATCAAATTTGCATTGATTTTGATTATATTCTATGCCGCAGAAACCATAGCAAGGGAAAAATCTGTTAATATGCAGTCGCTCATTTATAGCACTCCAGTACGTAGTTCGGTAATGTGGGGGGCTAAAGCGATGAGCCTCTTTGCACTGGTATTTATCCTCGTTTCTTTAAATATTGGGATTGGGATAGTTTTACAGCTTAGTCACGGTTATTTTAACCTCGAACTGCCCATTTATTTTTCACTGTACTATTATAGCGCTTTTCCGCTATTGCTTTTTGTGGTGCTTATTCTGTTTATTCAAAATTTAAGCAGTAATAAATATGTAGGCATGATGTTGAGCATGGTAGTGGTTTTTGTGTTACTTTATGCCGATCGTTTTGGTTTGGAACATTATCTTTTCCGTTTTGCAACGGTACCTGATCTTTTGCATTCTTATTTTAACGGTTTTGGCTATTATGCTGGTGCTTTTAACTGGTACATGTTGTATTGGTTGGGATTTGTAACTATGCTTATCGTATTAACGATTGGGCTTTGGCAAAACAGCATTGAAATTACCGCCGTTAATAAGTGGAGAAAGTTAGCTTCGGCATTAAAGCATTACCGGTGGATATTGATTCCCGCTTTTTTGGTTTGGATTGCGTGTGGTGCCTATATCTATTATCAATCCAACATTGTAGGTGGTTATAAAAATAAAAATGCCTGGTTAAACTGGCAGCTGAACTACGAAAAACGCTATAAGCCTTTGGCCAATGTGCTACAACCTGTTATTAAATCGGTTAAAACTGTGGTCGATTTATTTCCGGATGAAGGGAAATATACCGTTAAAGGTGATTACAAGCTGAAGAACGAAACCCAGCAACCGATATCCAAAATTTGGATCAGCCTGAATCCCGCTGTAAATTCTTTTTCTGCCAATATCGCAGGAACGAAGAAAGCTGAGGTAGACCAAACGTTTAAACAACAGTTTATTACACTAAACAATCCTTTGCTACCAGGCGATAGTACTATGATGAGCTTTGTCATTACTGTCATCAGGAATGGTTTTACCCCCTTTGACAAAGAAAATTCAATTGTGGAAAATGGTACTTACATCGAATTGGAGAAATTTGTTCCACAGTTGGGCTACAGCTCTCGTTTTGAAACCGATGACAAACGTGCAAGGAAGCAACATGGTTTAGCCGCAGAACGTGTTGAACCAACATTTAGCCGAAAATACGAACTAATTGACTTTGAAACCACTATTTCTACCGCGCCCGACCAGCAGGTACTTACAGCTGGTGAATTGCAAAAAAGCTGGCTGGCTAATAACCGGCGCTATTTCAGTTACAAAACGGCTAAACCCGTTAATTTTATGTTTGCTTTAAGTTCGGCCAGATATAATGTGAAACGGGAGCAATTCAAAGGTGTTGACTTAAGTATTTACTACCAGCAAGGGCAGGAGTATAATTTAACAGCTATGTTTAAAGGTATTAAAGATGCATTGGATTACGGAAATGAGAATTTTGCAACTTATCCGCTAAAACAACTCACACTGGCAGAAATTCCACAATATAAGGGTGCTGCAACGGCATATCCTGGTATTATTTTCAGCGCCGAGAACATTAATTTTCTGGGTAATTTTAGTCAGCAAGGAACTATAAACCACAGTTATGCCATAGCAACACACGAAGCCGCACACCAATGGTGGGCGAATATGCTGGCACCATTTGATGGCCCTGGCTATGCCATGCTGACCGAATCATTGGCCAAATACACTGAAAATGTGGTGATAGCAAAAACTTTTGGTAAAATGTACCTGCAGCAATATCTGGATTACGATAACCGCCTCTATTTCTTAAACCGTAACAATACTGAAAAAGAATTACCTCTGGTTAAAACGCTTGATCAGCCTTATGTTAATTACCAGAAAGGAGGCATAAACATGTATGCAGTTAAAGAATTAATGGGCGAACAGAAATTCAATGCGGTATTGAAACAGCTGATTGCCGACCATGCTTACCTAAAACCAAAGGCTTCGGCAAGCGATCTGGTTAATGCCTTGCTTAAAGCAGCTTCACCTGAACAAAGAAAGTTTATTGATGATTGTTTCAACCAGGTAGTTACTTATGATCTTGGTTTGAAACTACAGCAATGCACTTTACTTAAAAACGGAAAATACCAGTTAGATCTGCTGGTTAATGCCGAACGGTTAAGCGATGGCCCGAAACAATCGCCCGATTTTGAAGTTGAAATAGGATGTTTCAATCAGCCCGCACAAGATTGGACCGCCGAAACCAAACCTTTTAATGTGAAGAAATATCACATTAAACAAAATCAAACCCGGTTAACGCTCGTTGTTGATCACAAGCCAGAAACGGTGGCCATTGATCCTTATCGGTATATACTTGATGCTGATAAAAGTGATCATACGGTGGAGTTGAAGTAATGGCATTCCTGTCCGTAGAGTTAAGCGTAGCGTCTCTACGGATTGGTGCATAGAGTTGGGTTTTTGAACTCAATAATGGAACGAGTCAGAGACTCTTATCCATTCTGCATCCGTAGAGCCCTTCGGAACTCTACGGATAGGTACGGCGGAGTTGAAATTGTGCATTCCTGTGCATTCCTGTTCGTAGAGTTAAGCGTAGCTGCTCTCGGATTGGTGCGTAGAGTTGAGTTTTTGAACTCAATAATGGAACGAGTCAGAGACTCTTACCCATTTACATCCGTAGAGCCCTTCAGAACTCTACGGATAGGTATGATCATACGGTGGAATTGAAGTAATGTCATTCCTGTCCGTAGAGTTAAGCGTAGCGTCTCTACGGATTGGTGCATAGAGTTGAGTTTTTGAACTCAATAATGGAACGAGTCAGAGACTCTTACCCACTTACATCCGTAGAGCCCTTCGGAACTCTACGGATAGGTACGGCGGAGTTGATGTAATGTCATTGTCATTCCTGTCCGTAGAGTTAAGCGTAGCGTCTCTACGGATTGATGCATAGAGTTGAGTTTTTGAACTCAATAATGGAACGAGTCAGAGACTCTTGCCCATTTTACATCCGTAGAGCCCTTCAGAACTCTACTGATAGGTATAAGCTATTTTTCTATCGGTCGGTGTCCTCACCATTGCGATTGATGGTTTGTGAAAACGCAATTTGTCATTCCTGTCCGTAGAGTTAAGCGTAGCGTCTCTACGGATTGGTGCATGGAGTTGAGTTTTTGAACTCAATAATGGAACGAGTCAGAGACTCTTGCCCATTCTGCATCCGCAGAGCCCTTCGGAACTCTACGGATAGGTATAAATAAGCTATTTTTCTGTCGATCGGTGTCCTCACCATTGCGATTGATGGTTTGTGAAAACGCAATTTGTCAGATAGAAATATCTGACAACACTATGTTTTAACTAGCTCTGAATCGTTTAGGCGTACACTGCATCTGGCGTTTAAAAAAGATGTTGAAATTGGCAGGATATTCAAAACCGAGGCAATAGGCAATTTGCGCTATATTCCATTCGGTATGTTTCAACAAGGCAACTGCTTCTGTAGTAACCCTTCTCGAAATATGTTCGGAAGTGGTTTTACCTGTCACTTCTTTTACGGCATGGTTTAAATGATTAACATGCACCAATAGCCTGCAGGCAAAATCATGTGCGGTTTTCAATTCGAGTATTTGTTCGGTAGAGCCAATAGGGAATTGCCTTTCCAGTAATTCGATGAAAAGGGCCGTTAAGCGTACCGAGGCATTATTTTGCTTCAACAAGTCGCCCTGTGGTTTAACTTTTAAAGCCTCATGCACAATAAGTTGTACATAGTTTCTCAATAAATCATACTTGTGGATGTAATCGCCATCCATTTCCTTCATCATTTTAGAGAAGATATCGGTCAGGATGAGTTCCTGTTCTTCGCTGATGTGAATCACCGGACAATCGTTAATGCGCCAGAGCAACGAATCGCGCAGGGTTTCGTTGCGGTTATGGATAAAATTTTCGGTAAACAGGCAAAAGTAGCCTGCAGGCTTTGGCGAAGTACTTTCCCAGGAGTATGGAATATTTGGATTGGTAAACAATAAAGCACGACCTTTAATTTCGATCTCGGCATCAGGATAATGCAATATCCCGTTGCCAACAATCAATGAAATTTTATAAAAATCGCGACGGCTAAAAACCGATGGTACGTTGGTACAAACCGTAGCCCGGTTAAAAACGTTAAAATGCCCCAAATCATTAATCATCCCTAAACTTGGCGTAGGGATTTCCGGGCGGTTAATTTTTAACTTATTGTAAAAATCCTCCAGGGTTTCGTTTTTCTGGATGGTAGAAAGCTCCTGATTTTTGGTTAACATCGCTTATTGCTTATTACGTAAAGTTATGGTTTAATCGCCATTCCTTCGTGCATTTCTTCAGTAGGTTCTGCAACTAATTTGTCACCTTCTGTTAAATCGCCAAATATCTCTACACGGTCATCTGCTTCACGGCCTTTTTTCACTTCAACCTTCACTGCCTTATTGTCTTGCACTTTTAGCACAAATAAACCTTCGCTGGTATCTAACAAAGCCTTTTTGTTGATGATGAAGGTACTGGCATTTGCAGGCAGCGGAATATTGACTTCGGCAACCATACCAGGCAACAATATTTTATTGCTATTGGTCACATCCATTTCAATGCGTTCGGCACGTAAGCGTAAATCTAAAGCACCTGATAAACGTTTAACCTTTGCTTTAAATACCTGACTGGGTAAGGATTTAACGGTAAAACTGATTTCATCGCCTGCTTTCAGGTAACCTGTGTAGATTTCTGGAATGGATACCGCCAAACGTAGGTTTTTCTGATCCTGCAAAGTAAACAACGGTAAATCAGACCCTTTACCTGATGGACCTACATAAGCGCCTAAATTTACATTACGTGCAGAGATAATGCCACTGAATGGTGCACGGATGGTCAGATAATCTTGCACAGAGCCTATTTCTTTATAAGCCGCTTTTGCTGCCTCGAGCTGGGCCAGGTCGGCATTCTTTTTCGCCATGGCCTGATCGAGGTCGTTGGTAGAAATAGTACCAGGAGTTTTGCTGGTTTCGTACAAACGGTTATAATTGGCTTTACTGGCAGTATAAATAGCTTCCTGTGCTTTAATGCGCGCTTGACTGGCCGAAAGTTGCGAACTCAACTCCGGTGCTTCGAGGGTCATTAACAGCTGGCCTTTGCTTACTTCCGAACCGATATCCACTTTTAGCGTACGTACGAAACTGCTTACTTTGGCATATAAATCTACCTGTTGTAAGGCAATTAATTCGCCGGGCAAGCTTAATTTGGTCGATAATTTTTCTTTTTTAAGATCGAAAGTGGCAATTGCAGGTGCCTGTTCTTTTTTGGGTTCTCCTTTCGATTCGGCATGACCGCAACCATAAATTGCCGTCAGTACTAAAAAGCCTGCACTTAATAACCCTGTTGAAAATATCTTCATATTCATTTGTGATGATTTTATTCGTTTTCTTCTAAACCTTTAATGTAGTGGATGCTGTCTTTATCTTCCGGATCGAGGGACATCGAATCGGTTGTTTGTTTGCCTTGCACCCAGGCAAAAACCAGTGGTAAAATCAGGAGCACGGCAAATGTCGAAGCCAGTAAACCACCAATTACCGCCCTGCCTAGTGGAGAAACCGCGCCGCCTCCTTCGCCATGCCCAATGGCCATGGGTAGCATACCCGCAATCATGGCAATACTCGTCATAATAATCGGGCGCAAACGTAAAGCCGCTGCTTCACGTGCCGATTCAAGCGCATTTCCATTGTGTTTCCTCAATTGCTCTGCATTAGTGATCAGTAATACCGCGTTGGCAATTGATACCCCAACCGACATGATGATACCCATGTACGATTGCAGGTTTAAAGTGGAACCCGTAATGGTTAAGAGCAGTAAAGCCCCCAAAATAACCGCAGGCACTGTTGCTAAAATAACCAACGGCACCTTAAACGATTGGAAATTGGCTGCCAGCATCAAGAATATCACCACAATGGCTACAAATAGTCCCGATTGTAAGCTGTTTAAAGTATCGGTTAATACAATGCTCATACCAAAGGTAGCAATGTTTAAGCCCCGTGGCAATTCGCCAACATTTTTAATGGCTTTATCTACATCTTTAGCGGCGGTTCCCAAATCGGTATGGTAAAGGTTTGCTGTTACCGAAAGGAAAGGCATGGCGCCAATATTGTCGTTTTCGCCTGCAGTAGTATCGGGTGTAATTTTAGCTACATCGCTCAGCACAGGTCTGGCCGAATTTTTTAATAAAGGTATTTCGCCAATATCATCCTTACTAGCCATCTGGTTCAGTGGTACCTGCACTTGCACGTTATAAGGTAATGATGCTTTTTCATCCAGCCAGATGTTTTTATCCGTATAACGCGATGATGAAGTAGAGGCAATCAGCGATCTTGAAATATCGGCCATATCAATGCCAATTTGCGCTGCACGCGTTCTGTCGATTTCGATATTCAACGATGGATATTTAATCGGTTGCGCAATCTGAACATCCCGCATGTAAGGGATTTCTTTCAGCTCGGCTATAATTTTATTGGCATATTTAGCATTCAGTTTCTTGTTTTTGCCCGAAATACGTACTTCTACTGGGGTAGGAGAACCTTGACTCAATACCTTGTCTGTGAGTTCTATCGGTTCGAACGATAATTTAACATCAGGCAGGAGTTGTTTGATTTTTGTCCTGAACTGATCTTTGAAATCGTCCATGTCGGCTTCGTAATCTTTTAAGCTCACCTGAAATACAGCTTCGTGCGGACCAGCCATGAACTGATAAATGGGGTTTACGGAGAACTGTGCAGGGTGCTGACCCACAAAAACAGAAGAGATGCTTACATGTTCGGCACCAACCATTTTTTTAAGCTCGGCCAAAACCACATTGGCTTTTTCTTCGGTGCGCTCTAAACGGGTTCCATCAGGTGCACGCAAACGCAATTGAAACTGGCTGGAGTTAACCCTAGGTAAAACATCGCGGCCAATGTTTGCCAGTAAGAGTGCTGCCAAACCAATAATTACCACCAGGTAGCCCAATACCACAGGTTTGCGGTAAGGTAAAATCCGGTCGATAAAACGCATAAAGCGGTTTCTGAAACGGTCGAAGACACCAATTTTGCCATCACCACTGAAATCTTCGCGCTCTACCAGCACCCTTTTTTGGTTCAGGGTATCTTTTTCCGATTCGAGGGTAATACCGGTAGCTTTAAAATCGGCTTCATCCTGTGTAATGCCCGGATGGTGTTCGGCACCTTTTTTCGGGTGTGCAATCATCAGCCAGTTGGCCATAATGGGTACAAATGTTTGCGAAAGCAGGAAAGAAACAATCATCGAAAAGCCAATGGCCAGTGCAAGCGGTAGGAATAAGGCTCCTGGAATGCCCGACATGGTAAAGGCTGGTGCAAATACGGCGAGGATACAAAAGAGGATCAATAATTTAGGGAAAGCAATTTCTTTACAGGCATCCCAAATGGCCAATGCCTTGGGTTTGCCCATATCAAAATGCTGGTGTATATTTTCTATCGTAACGGTCGATTCATCCACCAAAATACCAATCGCTAAAGCTAATCCGCTCAAGGTCATGATGTTGATGGTTTGCCCGAATAATTTAAGGAACAATACCCCGGCAATGATAGAAGTTGGAATGGTTAGGATTACAATCAACGCGGCACGTTTATCGCCCAAAAACAGCAATACCATTAAACCGGTTAAAATTGCACCGATAGCCCCCTCACTGATCAAGCTTTTTACGGCATTGATTACATAAACGGACTGGTCGAACTCGTATGAGAGTTTGACATCTTCGGGCAGTGCGTTCTGGATATTGGGTAAGTTTTTCTTTAAGTTTTTAACCACATCCCAGGTAGAGGCATCGCCTGATTTTGCGATACTTAAGTACACCGAACGCTTGCCATTAATTAAGGCATAACCGGCAACTAAATCGGCTCCATCTTTAACCGTAGCCACATCGCGGAGCTGAAGATTTTGTATACTGCCTTTAAACAGGGGAATGTTTTCGAAATCTTTAACCTTTTTGATGGTATAATTGGTAGGGGTAAGGTAGTTTTTATCGCCAATGCGCACGTTTCCTGAAGGGGCAGTTTGGTTATTGAGGCGGATGGCTTCAACTACCTGATCGACCGTTAAGTTGTGCGAACGCAGTAAAGAAGGGTTAACATTAATCTCTATGGTACGCGGGCTACCACCAAAAGGGGCAGGAGAAAGTAAACCCGGAATAGACGAGAAAGTGGGTCGCACATAAGTATTGGCCAAATCCTGAAGTTCGTTATTGGTACGTTTAGGACTGCTCAGCACCAGTTGACCAACGGGAAGTGAAGAGGCATCGAAACGGATAACGAAAGGCGGTTGCGAGCCTGGCGGGAAAATGGCCTGGGCCCGTGTAGAGAGGGCGCTCAGCTCGGCTGCGGCCTGTGCCATGTTGGTACCTTCGTAGTAGGTAAGTTTCATGAGCATTAAACCCTGCGTATTTTTAGTTTCGATACTTTTAATACCATTGGCAAAAAGCAGGATGTTTACATATTGCTTGCCAAAATAAGCCTCCATTTGGTCGGGAGTGTAACCGCCAAAAGGGTGTGCAATGTAAATTACCGGCAGGTTCATTTGTGGCAGAATATCAACCTTAACCTGGTTGATGGCGCCAATACCGAAAAAGAACAGCCCGGCAACTAAAACCAGTATGGAGATGGGTTTTCGGAGTGCGAAACGTATTAAATTCATGGATGGGGCAAATTAAAATTCGTTGATAAATAGGTCGTAGTTGCCAAGTGCTGCAGATTTTAACAGCAAAGCCTGCCAAACATTGGTATAGGCAATATCGCGGTCGGTTTCAGCGCGGTTAAGCGTAAAAAGTGCCTGGGTCAGATCGACCATTGTGGTAAGTCCGTTTTTATATAAGGTGCTTTTTTGCAGGTAGGCGTCAGAAGCTGCTTTTACCTGAACCGGTGCTTCGCGGTAATTGGCCATGGCATTGGTCAGTTTGGTTTCGGCCAGTGCCAGCTGGGCCTTTAATTGCTGATCGACCAGGTTATATTCTGCTTTTAAACCCTCGCTGATGTATTCTTGTGCACGTACCTGCGGATGGTTTTTAAGCAAGGTAGAAAGGTTCCAGCTTATTCCTATGCCAATCAAATAGTTGCCACGGGTTGGGTTAATCCCATCCAGATAACTTGATGAAAAGGCGGTCTGATCTAAAGCATAACCCGGACTAAAACCCGAGCCACGACCCTGCATCACCCCGAATAACGAAAGGGTAGGGTAATAGAGTTTTTTGAAATAACTGGTTTGTTGCTGACTCACTTCCAGCCGGTTCTGATAAAATTTTAAAAGCGGGTGAGTGCTGGTAATGCTATCGCCAAGCAGGTTTTTAGGAATACGCGTAATCGATGCAGTATCTAAATCGTAAGTGGTGGCAGTTAAACCCATTAAAATCCCCAGGCGGTTGGCTTGCTCTTGTTCCAGATCTTTTGCTTTGGTCAAGGCAATTTTAGCGTTCGAAACTTCGGCTTTGGCCAACGATGAATCTACTCCGGCAATCAATCCGTTTTTAGCCCTGATGATGGCCGTGTTTTGAAAGGTAATGGCGCGGTCTAAATTCTTTTGCTGCGATTTAGTGATGCGTTGTGCGGCCAGTAAGTTTAAATAAGCTGCTGAAACCCGGATTTCCTGTTGGAATTTCTCCTGCTCCAGGTCGTTTTTATCACGGTTGTAGGTGGCATTGGCAACTTTTATCCTGTCCTTAATCTTTCCGAAGGTAAAAAAGTCCCAGTTGATGTTGGCCAGGTAAAGCGCACCAAAAGCAGCATTCCAGTTTTGCTTATCTAGTGCCGGACCTGATGAAGCAGTACCTAAACCCCCAAAACCATATTGCGGGCCGTTTTGGCCGTTAATGGTACCGTAATCTTGCTGGGCACTCAGGCTAAAATTGGGTAAATACTCTCTTTTGGCCTGCACCACAGTAGATTTAGATGCATTTGCATAACTATCTTTGGCTTTAATGGTGCCGTAATTGGCCAGTGCGGTGCTAACAGCCTGTTTTAAGCTGAGTGTTTGGGCATTTGCACCAGTGGTAATCGTAATAAATAGAAATAAGGATAGAAAGGATACTGATAAACGGCACATAGTGTATAATTTACACGGCAAATGTAAATTATGGCCACAAAATCAAAGTATTCGGTTCAAATCAAAAATTATGCGAATCAAATAATCATTGAATTGTTACTGTAGGATTATTTTAAGATGATAAAACAGCTAAAAATGGCGTATTCCTTACAGACTTTTCAATCTGTAAGGAATATGCTTAGCGGTTAAGATTCTTCAGTATATTGTTTGAAATTATCCAAAATGGCTTGCCAGCCACCGCGTTGCATTTCAATTGGGTTAGTATCTTCCGGGTCGAAGGTTTCGGTAACGCGGGTGCTTTCGCCCAGCGAATCAAAAATGATGCTCACTTCGCGGCCATCGCCCAGTGCATATTCGATTTTTTTAAGGTGATCTACTGTGGTGTAGGTACCACCAAAATCGAAACTCATGCTGCCGTCTTTGGCTGCCATGGTGCTTTTAAACTGACCGCCAACTCTCAAATCATTATCGGCGTAAGGGGTATGCCAATCGGGCGAAGCAAAACTCCATTTGGTGATGTGCTCAGGATTGCTCCAAAATTCCCAAACTTTTTCTACCGGACTGTTTACTGTTGTTTCGATGGTGATTGCATTGTTTTTCATTTTTTTCTGGGTTTAAATTGTTAATCAAAGTTATTGTAACTTTTGCAACCTGAAAAGTGTAAATGCGACAAATGTAGGGGTGAAATACTCCGCAGGCTTAGCCTTTTAATTCGCGTTTACCAAAAAATGTGCAATCCGGCAGGCATAACCCGATGATTTTTTATTGTGATATTCGCTAATGCGAACGCTCAATTTATGCTCGCCACCGCCTAGTTCATCGCCCAGCAGCAAATACCAGGGTAAATGCAGGCTCGTGCTCCACTGACTAAACAAATCGATTGTTTTTTCTTCTCCGTTATCAATTCGGTAATGCAGCATGCCTGCATCAGGGCCTGATAGCACAGCAATACCTACCGCATTACCTTTAAAAACTAAATCGAAAGTACTGTTGCGGGTAGTGCTTTCGAGTACGGGAATGTTAACGAAACCAGGCCTGGCTTCTAGCGCATCGTTAGGTTTCCAGTTTTTATTGATGTTAAAGGTGTTTAAGTTTTCTGCTGCAGCAACACTCACATACTGCCCTTTGGTATAGGCAAACTTATCTAAAATTTTAGGCAAGCTGCCACTGGCTTTCTTTCCGGAGTTTTTCTCGTTTTCTTCCAGATAGGTTTTAATGGTGTTGAAATAAAGTTGTTGTCCGAAAGGAGCAGGATGCAGGTCTTTAAAATCGCCAGCCCAGGTAAATTCTTTATTGGCAATACGTTTATCTACTTCTAAAGCTAAATTAATAAAAGGCAAATGGTAGTATTCGGCCAAATCGCTATGCACTTTTACCTCTGTGGGTATCTTGCCATTGTCAAAATCATTGTTTTTATCTTCATCAGCAAAAGCCATCAGCACAATATCGGTTTTGGAGTTTTTGCTTAAAGTATGCCTGATGATGCCTTCCAATGCCCGGCGTTGTGTTTTTTCTGCAGTTTGGTTCACATGGTCGTTAACTGCCGATTCGATAAATAAGAGATCTGTTTTACCACTATCCAGTACATCTTGTTGGAGCCTGAAAGCATGTGGCAAACTACCCAATGAAGGGATGCCTGCATTGATGAATTTAAATTTAGTTTGCGGATAGGTTTTAGCGAGGTAATTGCAAACCATTCCGCGCCAGCCCTCCATGTTGGTAATCGAGCCACCTAAAAAAGCAATGGTTACCGGTTCATTTTTTTTGAGTTTTTCGGCGAAAGTATTGCTGTAGCCATTAAAAGTGATGAAACTGGCAGATTGCAGCTTGCTTTGTGCTGTACTTTTAGTAATTAGTGCAGTTACCAGTAAGGCAACGCAAAGGAAAGAGGTAAATTTCATGTTGATTAGAATAAACCAAAAGTAATAAAATTAACACCTGGCAAAGAATGTGGTGTAATTTTATAAATTTAGCATCGTATTGTAACCTCATTAAAAATAACGCATGAAAAATAGCTTTTTAGCAGCCATTTGTTTATTCCTGTTTACCTGTGCTGCCAGCGCGGCAGAAGTAGATACCGCTGTAACTTACAGCAAATCGATGAAAAAAAATATCAAGGCCGTAGTAATTAAGCCGGATAGCTATAAAAATGGAAAATCTTTTCCGGTGGTTTACCTGCTGCACGGTGCTGGTGGTAGTTATGCCGAGTGGGTTAAAAAAGTGCCGGGAATTAAAAATCTGGTCGATCAGTACCAGTTTATTATTGTATGCCCCGATGGGAATGTAACCAGCTGGTATTTCGATAGCCCTATCGACCCCGAATGGAAATACGAAACCTATGTAGCTACCGAGCTGGTGAGTTACATTGATGAACACTATAAAACCATTGCCGAAAAAAAGGGCAGGGCAATAACCGGCTTGAGCATGGGCGGTCATGGGGCGTTTTACCTGGCCATTAAACATCAGGATGTGTATGGCGCCGTGGGCAGCATGAGCGGTGGTGTGGATATTAAACCTTTCCCGAATGGATGGAATATTTCGAAAAGACTGGGTAAAGCGGATGAATTTCCGGAGCGCTGGAAACAGAATAGCGTAATTGATATGATTTACCTGATTAAACCCGGTTCGCTGGCTATTGCTTTTGAATGTGGGGTAGATGATTTTTTCTATAAAGCCAACATCCGCCTGCACGATGAATTGCTTTACAACAATATCCCACACGATTTTACCACCCGCCCAGGTGTGCATAACTGGGATTACTGGGCAAATGCGATTAAATTTCAAAGTGTTTTTTTAAGTAATTATTTTAACCTGAAACCTTAAGCCTGATTGTAACTTGCCCAATCAGGAAATGATTTTCTTTTTGTTGCTGAAAAACAGTGTTTTATAATGTTTTTCCTTACTCGAAAAGTTAATGCGTGGTTCAAATCATACGTTTTGAATTAAAATTGATACACGATTTACCCAAAAAATTAACTTTTAGATTACATGAAAAATACAGACTTCACCTATTTTTGACCGTTCGCGTAATCTTATTTATAAAGCGGGAAACAAAGATTTAAAACAAAAATGAAATACTTAGTCAAAGAAATAAGTGAGGGTAACTGCGATATCACTTTATTGCCGGAAAACTTAAATGACCGAAATCTTTTAGCCGAAACTGCCAAAAACTTTCAAGGCGATTATCAGGAAGCTATTCAAACACACTATGAGCATGCATTAAAGAACGAAGTACACAACAGTGCAGCTTTTGTTTCTTTAAATAATGAGCAAAGTAATTATCCCAAAAGAGTAAATGTAAATTACCAGATCATTTTAAGCTAATTGGCTTAATAATGTTGGAAAAAGGCTTTCTTTAATGGTTAAGAAAGCCTTTTTTGTTTTTTAATCATAACTAAGGCAACGGTAGCACCTGACCATTTACCTGAAAATCGTTAAGCCCTACCAGCAAGTTACCGCTGGTTGCTGTTGCGCCATAAGCATATAACCTGAACGTTACAGCCGTACTGATGTTGGTGAGTGCAGCTGCATTAAACGAAATGAGGGTAGGCGTAGTGGTACCGCTAATGCTGACAGGAGTTGAAATGTTGCTGGCAAAGTTATCAACGCTTGAGCGCAGCACAAAAGTATTAGGATGGCTTGTACCGCCGCGAAGCACCGTAAATTTAATATCGCTGAAATTAAAATAATAACCGCTTTTTGGTGCTAAACGGAGCTCGTAATATTCGGTAAGATCAATTGGTGTGGGAGTACTTGACGATGATGCATTTGCCCAGCCACCCAATAAATAGCGCCCACTCGGGCCCGGCGTACTGCCCGACATACCTGATGCAGCAAGCGTTGATCTTGAAAAATCAGACCACGGCGTACCTACCACATTATCGGCAGGGTTTGGTGCCGGACTGGTGCTATTCACATACACAATATTTTGCGAGTCCTGGTACTGAATATAAGGATGCAGATAAATGTTACTGCTGTTATTGTAATTTGCAGGTAAGCTGATGTTCCCAGCCTTGGTATAAGCGCCGTCTAAGTAGGCTGGGTTGGCATCTGGTATGCTGTTTCCCCAAATCAATCCGGTACTAGTAGGTGGGTAGTTGAGGTTGATAATCCGCAAATCGTCGTGGTACACAATGCGTGTAAGGTTTGGAGGTACCACATAAACGCCCCATTTAACATAGCCCACATTTCCGCTGCCCACATCACCAGTAAAAGTAACCGCATTATTCCTTTCGTTGGCTAAAACAAAATCGGTTTGACCAGGTAATTTCATATAAATCTTCATAGAGCCTGTAGCAGTGGTGGCCCATTTTACATCTACCCTGAAGTGGATCCACTGGTTTACCGAAGGACGCAAATCGTTCAAAATATCTACCACCGTTTTGGTATTATCCATATTGCCATAAACTACACGTAATGCATTTCTTTGGGTACGGATTTGCAGCGGAACGGCTTCACCACCTGACATTTTTAACTGGAAAAAATTGGTTTCATTAATCGGGTCGCCGGTATTCCAGGGCGTCCAGTCTTTTAACAATACGCTAAACTCGTATCGCCGCTCCTCGCCAGGCAGGTAGCAGCTTGCAGGTACGCCATTTGTTGCTGCTTCACTGCGCCAGTTGCCATCAGAGTAGTAGGTAGAATCGCCATAAGTTACTTTGTGTGCAATGGCATAATTTCCCGTAGCCCCGGGCGAAAGAATATAAGCCGCATCAGTAGCTGTAGCATTGGTTGCTGTTAAACCGCTAATGCCCGAATTGAGTGTGCCACTTTCATAATTGATGTTTAAAATGGTATCGCCATAGCCATAGCTGGCCGGGGCTCCTCCACTCATTAACGAAACAGGTTTAAACGTTAAGGTAGGTTGTTCGCTTTCTTTTTCAATTTTACTGCATGCGCTGGCTAAAAATAATACGGCTATAGCCATATACTTTTTAAAGTAAATTGGTTTTTTTCTCATAAATGTTGTTTTGGTTAGTAAGGGATTATTTGAAATTTTTTAGGTCATTTCTATTTTTTTAGGGCTAAATGAAAAGAGGTAATGTTTTACCATTACCTCCTGATTTAATCTTTATGGATTGGTGTTGCCACCGTTCAGTTTTGCTTTTACTATGCTTGTTTTGCCGTTAATGCTAACTGAAATATTGAGCTCGCCGTTTTTATAATCGTTACCGGCATTTTCTTTAATTTTTATCTCTGGTGCTTTGTTGCCGTTGTATGGATAAACTACGCTGATAAACTGTTGTGTTTTATCATCATTTTTTGGCTTTTCGAATACAAATGCAGGGCGTTTCATTTCTTTACCATACTCGTAAGAAACTTTTCCTTCTTCCTCATGCAAAGTAATTTTATCGGTATTGAGCGATTGAATTAACAGGTTATTGCCATCGGCATAAGTGGTGTACACCTTATTATTTGTCCCATCAAATACCGGATTACTATCTTCTTTAAGCTGGAAATGTACGCCCAGGTTGCCTGTAGCGGTGCCCAAAGCTTGATCGATAACTAAAAAGTATTTTTGATCGATAAACAGTACTGTTCTGCGGTGGTTTAAATCTTTGTAGCTGGGATTGGTATAAGTTAAAATATCCAGGTTTTTACTGCTTTGCCATTTGTTTTGTACCGCTTTGGTAATCAGCATATTTTGGTTATCCAAAGTAAGCGTACTGTGTACCCGGGTTTGGCGGTACCAGTTGCGTTGCTTCATAATTTCAGCATCGCCGCTGTAAACAAAACAACCTGCATCGGGCGTAAAATTGCGGCCGTTTACCCAAAGTTCAAAAGTGCCGTTATCGGGTTGTGCATGGAATTCGCCCGGAGGACTTGCTTTCAGCATTAAAATGGTCGATGTGCTATCCCAGCCATTGCGGAAGGTATAAAAACCCGCTGTGCTTAAGGCATTGGATAACCAGTTTGGTTTTTTACCTTTCTGACCATCACTTGCGAAATATTGAATGAATGGATTCTCGGGAATCATAGCTGACCACGATTGAAACTGTTTTAAACGAGTTTTTTTCTCCCGGATCCACGAGTCGCCAAACATGGGTTGGTTATAGTTAGGGAAGGTGATGTTTATAAAAGCCATGGCCATTTTTTCGATGGTTTGCCTGTAGCTTGGAGGAAACTCGCCTTCAACACCTGCTTTTTGTGCGCCCTGGTAAGCTTTAATAAAAATATCGATGGCTGCCGCATGGTAAACAGGCGATAATTCGTATTGTACACCATCGGGAAGTACTTGTTTTTTAATCTCTGCGTTTAACACCTCTATTCCGCTTTTACGCCAGGCCGGAGCGTTTTTGTACTCAGGTAATGATGCTCCTGCAAATAGTGTACGTTGGGCTTCGAATAACCTGTGATTGCCTTCTACCGCGTAATTTTTAGGCAGGTAATCTGCCTGCTCGGCATAACTTTTTAAAAAGGTTAATAAAAACGCCGGGGTAAAATTGGGCGAGTTGATGAAAAAAGTAAGTGTGGGCACTAAACTTTGTATACGGTCTGATACTTCGAGTGGGCGCCAGGCATATTTATCGTTATCGGCAGATAAGCCTAGAGGATTCTTTTTCATCCAGTCTTCAAACTGGAACATCCATTCTTTGGCATATTGCTCATTATGCGTAGCACGATAAGTCAAGGCCATGGGGAGCCACCATTTAACACGGTGAAGTTGCCAGCGTACTTCGTTATCTTTTACGGGCCAAAGCTGCCAGTTAATATCCTGGCCGAAATCGAAATAACCATAACTTTCCTGCGTTTTAAAACGATGCTGCAGGGCATTATCTGCCACCTCTTTTGTTTTTGGAGCTAATTTGCCGGTATCAATTGGTGTTTCCAGATTACTTAAATCTGGTTTTGTACCTAGTTTTTTTCTATAATATTGTAAAAGTGCTTTACCTGCTTCCTGGTATTGGCCGGCATCAACAGCTTGTTTTACTTTCTGCAGACCGGGATAATCCAGATTGATCAGATCGAAGCTTGCTTTGTTGATGGGACTTTGCGCTTTTGCCAGCGTAGCCACCAGCATAAGTGTACAAAACAATATTTTTGCTTTAAAACGTATCATGTTTATGTTGCTATTGGTGTAGTTATAGTTGTTGTTTAATGGTTTTTTCCTTGCCGTTTATGGTTAAGGTTAGGGCTATTGTTCCGGATTCGTAATTGTTGCCTGCATTTTCTTTTAACGATGCTTTAGGAGCTACGGTACCCGAATAAGGCAATACTAAACTTACAAAAGTACCCGGTTGGTTATTAAGCTTCTCTTTCTCGAAAACAAAAGCAAGGCGTGGTGTCTCTTTCTGGTACTCGTATGAAACAAAACTTTCTTCTGCCTTAAGTTTAGTGCCGGCTTTGTTCAATACCTGAATGCTGAGGTTATTGCCATCGGCATAGGTGGTGTTAAACTGGAGGTTGTTTAGGTCAGCATCAGCTTTTGCGTCTTCACTCAGTACGAAATGGATGCCCAATTTACCTGTTAATGGGCCACTTGCTTTATCAATAATAATAAAGTACGATTGATCGATAAACAGGAAAGTACGCTGATGGTCTAAACCTTTATAACCCGGATTGCTATAGCTCAGCACTTGTACATCGCCATTGGGTACCCATTTTATTAATTTGGCTTTATTTTCTATGGTTTTATTGTCAAGCGTGAGGGTTTGATGTGCTTTGGTGCTGCGGTACCAGTCTCTTTTGCTGTTTTCCTGGTTCCCTACGGTAGCATATATAAAGCTTCCGGCGTCGGGCGTAAAGTTGCGGCCATTTACCCAAAGCACAAAGTTGCCATTGTCAGGGTGCGAGTGAAATTCGGCTGGTGGCCCTGCCTTAATTTGCATTACAGTAGCTTTTTGGTTCCAGCCATTTCTAAAAGCATAAAATCCTGCATTGTTTAAAGCGCTTGATAAATATGCCGGTCGGCTGCCCGATTTGCCATCCGTAGCAAAATAAGCGATCTCTTGATTCTCCGGAAATACTTCTGCCCAGGCCTGGTAATTTTTTATCATTGCGCCTTTACTGGTGATAAACGAATTGCCGTATAAAGGGAAAGTATAATCAGGAAAAGAAAATTTAGGTACAGCAGTAATCATCTTTTCAACCAGGTCGCGGTAGCTTTTCGGAAATTCGCTGGCTATTCCGGCATCTTTTGCCATTTTAAGGGCACGCAAAAATGTACCAATGGTACCAATGTGATAAGATGGCGATAACTCAAACTGCATCCCATCGGGATAAACCTGTTTGGCAATTTCTTCATTTAATACAGTTATACCACTTTTACGCCAGGTATTGGCCTGGGCAAATTCAGCGAAACTGGTGCCTGCCAGCAGCAAATGTTCGGCTTCGTACAGGCGGTGATTACCCATATCAGTATAATTGGCCATTACGTAATTGGCTTGCTCATTATAGCTGTTTAGAAAGGTTAACAGGAACTGCGGCGTAAAACTTGGCGAATTGATAAACTGGTTAAAGAAAGTTGCCCAGTTGTTTAGCCTGAACGAAACCACAAAAGCTTTCCAGGCATAATCTTTATCATCGGCGTAAGTACCTTGCTTGTTCTTTTTAATCCAATCCTGCACTTCAAAAATCCATTCTTTAGCATAACGTTCGTCGCCGGTAGCTAAATAAGCGCTGCCCAGCGATTCCCAGAAAGTAGTACGGTGTAAAAATGTACTCAGCAACTGATCTTTAACCGGGCGGTACTGCCAGTTAATGTCTTTCCCGTAATCAAACGTGCCATAACCTTTGTGGGGTTTAAATTTATGCTGCAAAATATCATCGGCAAGCTGCAAGGTATTGGTATTAACCTTATTGGTAGCCTTGTCTGGACTTAAGGCTGTTTTGCGTTTGCGGAAATAGGCAAGTAATTGTGCAGAGGCCTTGTCGTAATCGTTTTTGGCAACAGCTTTAGCTACATTTTCGAGGCCTGGATGAGATAGGTTGATGCTGCTAAAGCTATTGCTGTCTACAGCTGGCTCCTGAGCAATTAAAGCAAGTGCCGAAAGGCAAAAAATACTGACTGTTAACAAATACTTCTTAATCATCGTCTGTATGGTTTATTAACCTTTAATTTTTTTATAGCGATTTAATGCTTCCAGATAATAGTAATCTGCATAATCGAGCGGTGTATCTATTTCAGAATTGTATAAAAATGCCCCTACGCTATGTTTCAGTAAAAAATATTGGTTTTCTCCTGGTTTAGCCAGATAAGCGTCAGAAGATAAGGTTTTCAAAATATCTTCGGCATAGTTAAAATACTTTTGACCATCTTTTACCTGTGTACTTAAATCGAGCAGGGCAGAGGCAATTACAGCAGCAGCAGAAGCATCGCGGGGTGCCGCACCATCAGTATCCAGATCATCAGCATTATGAACATCCAAATCCCATGCCGGAATCTTATTTTTCTGCAGGCTCGGGTGGTTCATAATAAATTTGGCAATGTTTTCTGCCTGTGTTAAAAAGGCAGGGTTTTTACTGTTTTTATAACACATGGTAAAGCCATATAAGCCCCAGGCTTGTCCGCGGGCCCAGGCCGATTCGTCTGTCAGGCCCTGGTGGGTAGCTTTTTTAATTATTTTTCCGGTTGTTGCATCATAATCTACCACATGGTACGAACTAAAGTCTTTTCGGTAATGGTTTTTCATGGTTGTGGTAGCATGCGTATTGGCTATAGTAGCGTAATTAGGGTTGTTAAAAGTTTTGGCGCCCCAATATAAATATTCGAGGTTCATCATATTATCAATAATTACAGGATAGTGCCACCAGGCGAAATCCCACGAACGGATTACGCCCACTTTAGGGTTAAACCGGGCTGCCAGATGTTTTGCTCCATCGGCCAGTACGGGCAGATAGCTTTTGTCGCCGGTTAGCCTAAAAGCATTTCCGTACGAACAGTAAAGCATAAAACCCAGATCGTGCGTATTGGTAATGTTGCGGATCGAATCAAGCGCCAGTGTAAATTTCTTAGCCTCAGCTGCCAGTTGCTCATCTCCTGTAAGCTCATATCCGTACCATAAACTGCCTGGAAAAAAACCGGTGGTCCAATCTGTTAAACCGGCAAGTCTTACAGTTCCGTTCGGATTAACAGAACGCGGATTTTGACCAGGTTTATAGGTTTGGCTGGCTTTGTTCAGCTGAAATGTAATCACATCAGTAGTTTTTTTAAGCCAGCTGGCTGGTGGATCGTTTTGTACAGGCACAGCATAGCTGTTTAATAAAAGTGTAGTGGCCAGCATTATTAAGCAAAAAGCTTTTTTCATTGTGTTAAGGTTTGAATCTTTGATATTTGTTGATAATTGTTTTATAATTGTGAAATTAGGAGCATCCGGACACAAACACTTTTGATTTTTACCAGAAATATTTTGAATTTGGTTAAAACATCATTTTTAGCAGTTGTTTAATGTATTCGAAATGAAATCGTATTTTCTGGAAGGTATTGAGGGGAACACTAGCCAATGTTAAAATATTTTAAGCCGAAACCTAAGGCCTCAATGCACACTACATTTTATTTTTAGCCCGGATTAAAAAGGATGATTATGCCACCAATTTAATAAGTATGATAAGCATGCCGATTGAATTAGAAAATGTTGTGAGCTGGCAGGCAGACTGAATAAACTAAGACTAAAACCTCAAACAAATGATAACTTTAAACAATGCCAACATGGACCAATCTTATGCGATTGGGATTGATGTTGGTGGCTCATCGCTCAAATGCGGTGTGGTAAACCAGCAGGGAGAAATTTTATATTCCACACTGATTTCGCTTAAAAAGGCCAAAACACAGGGTGCAATTATTGCGCTTATTGTAGAGGCGATCCAAACCTGCGCTTCGAAAGTTAAACAACCTATTCTCGGTGTTGGAATAGGATTTCCGGGTACGATATATAACAACAAAATTATTGCCGGTGCCGATAATTTACCGGGCTTTAAACAACTGGCCCTGGGCGAAATTTTGCAGGATGTAACCCGTTATAACATTATCATGGATAATGATGCCAATTTAATGGGCCTTGGCGAAATGAGCTTTGGTGCAGCCAAAGATTGTAGCGATGTGGTTTTTCTTACTGTTGGTACAGGAATAGGAGGCGCGGTGATGATTGATAATAAACTGTACGGCGGGTTTAGAAACAGGGGAACAGAACTAGGACACATTATTGTACAGCACAATGGTTTAGCTTGTGCCTGTGGTGCCAAAGGATGTTTGGAAGCCTATGCTTCGGTAACAGCATTATTGAAACATTATCAGTTTATTCATCCGGGCATACCCGAAACAGATGAAGTTGATGGCAGATATATCATAGAAAAGTACCTGGCAGGTGAGGAGTATGCAGTGAAAGCAATGGAACTACATTTCGATTACCTGGCTACAGGTATCACCAGTTTTATTAATATTTTTAGTCCCGAAAAAATTGTAATTGGCGGCGGGATAAGTGAAGCCGGGGCTTTTTACACCAGGGAAATAGAACGGAGGATCAAGACATTAGCCGTTCCGGTGGCCTCACTCCATGCATTGGTTGTTCCGGCCAAGTTGGGCAACAAGGCAGGCTTACTGGGCTGTGCCGCCAACGTTTTTCAAAAATTTAAAGCATTCGATTACCTAACCACGTAAAATTTAATACTATAGCCCTCGTGTGCAGCGAGGGCTATTCTTCTTTGTATCCATATAGTCCTCGTTTGTAACGAGGATTATTGAGAAGTGCATTTGCAATGCACATTCCATTAACTCATTCTTCAGCGATAAAATCGCTAATCTCAGGCATCCCCGTTGTTCCAAAGGAAAATAAAGCCTTTACATGGTTCATTAATCTGCTTTCTATATAAAGATTGCCATCCGATAGCTATCGGATCAAGCTGGCAATGACGAATAGGTATAGTCCTCGTTTGCAACGAGGATTATTGAGAAGTGCATTTGCAATGCCCATACTACCAATGTCTGATGTGATAAAGCACATTAAAACAGTTCAACATCCAGCCAATAATACCGGTAATTTCTTTTTTGTAGTATTTATACGGCTATATATTTCAGTAAAAAAATAATTTATTTCTTGCTCATTTTGTTATTAAAAGTGCCTGATACGTGTTAATTTGGCGGTATTAGTCAAATTTGATAGTATTTTAAACAAATTTGAAACTCCTTTTTTACCCCGATTGCTAAATTCGTTTCCGTTGATTTAACCAGATAAAGATATAACCTGAAACAAACTAAAAAAACAACTAACCAGACAGCAGCAGGAGATCATGAAAAGAAGAATCACCTAACTATGCGCATCAGCTCATATGCTTTAAGCAGACTTTTACAACTAACCAAAACCAAAAAATGAAAAGAATTATCATATTAATCGGCTTACTCTGCTTTTTTAAAGGATTACAGGCCCAAAATGTAGTCACCGTAAAAGGTGTGGTAAGAGATGGAACCAACCAACCCATTCCCGGTGCTACAATTACAGAAAAAGGAACTAAAAATGTCACGGTTTCTTCTAATTCAGGCACCTATCAAATCAGCGTTAAATCCGATGCCGTATTGGTTTTTAGTTACCTGGGAACAAAAACAGTCGAACAAAAAATAAACGGTCGCACTACTATTGATGCAAAACTGCAGGATGATGTAAACAACCTGAATGATGTAGTGGTTATCGGTTACGGACAAACCGTTCAGCGTAAAGATTTAACCGGAGCCATATCATCATTAAAAGGAGCGGAGATTGCAAAAACACCCGTAGCCAATGTTGCTCAGGCCTTGCAGGGCCGTATGGCAGGTGTGCAGGTAACCATGCCAAGTGGCGATCCGGGTTCTACACCTCAAATTAAAATACGTGGCGGTTCGTCCATTACACAGAGCAACGAACCTTTGTATGTGGTTGATGGTGTGCCTCAAACCGATGGTTTGGCATTTTTAGACCCCACCGATATCGAATCGGTTGACGTGATGAAAGATGCCGCTTCAACAGCTGTTTACGGTGCAAGGGGCGCTAATGGTGTAATTTTAATCACCACAAAACAATCCAAAGGTGGCAAAACAACCATTAGCTACGATGGCTATGTGGGGGTACAAAAGGCTCCTAAGTTTTTACCGGTACTGAGTCCGTACGAGTATATGCTGTATATTTATGAAAACTCAACCCGTGATGCTACCAGGGCACAGAAGTTTCTAAGCACTTTCGGCACTTTCGAATCGCTAGCTGCTAATTATGGAAACAGGGAGGGTATTAACTGGCAGGATGAAATATTTGGCGGAACTGCTTCAAGCCAGTATCATAAAATCAGTGTAAACGGAGGTAGCGGCGATACCAAATATAACTTATTCTATTCGCGTAACGTAAACGATGGTTTAATGCTTAAAAGCGGTGCCAATCGCGATATCGCTAAATTAACCGTAACCAATACACCGGGTAAAAAAGTAAAACTGAACGGGATTGTTAATTATTCTAACCAGAAAATATATGGTTCGGGCGGTACCCAGGAAGGTGGTAATGCGCGCCTGAGCATGTTACAAACCTTATTGCAATACCGTCCGGTAAATTTGCCAAACGTTTCGGATATTGGATTAATAGATGATGTTTTAGATCCGCTGGATGATCCCGGTAACCCTGCATTTCAAAGTCCGATTGTAACCGTAAATACCCGTTTGCGCGATCAGCGTATCCGTTCGTTAAATGCAAGTGCTACCGCCAGATATGCCATCAGCAATAAATTTACCTACAATGGTTTGGTAGGCTTTACCAATACCTCGAGGGTTGATAAAACTTTTAACGATTCAGAATCCATTACGGCAATCCGGAATAAAGGGGCATCAGGAGGCATAGCTACTACTTTTAATAATCGTTTCAATTATAATAATACGCTTACCTATAGCGATAGTTACGGTAAAGACCACAAATTCGACATTACCGTAGGGCAGGAGTATATTTATAACTATTCGGAAAGTGTGAATGCCGGTGCTACCAATTTTCCCAATATAAATAGTGGTTGGTATAATCTGGGCCTCGGTACCGTTGCAGCTTTCCCTTCGTCTTATGCCGAAGAAGATAAACTATTGTCGTTCTTTACCCGCGCCAATTACAGCTATAAAGGCAGGTATATTTTAGCCGGAACATTAAGGGCCGATGGTTCTTCTAAGTTTGGTGAAGAAAACAGGTGGGGTTATTTTCCTTCAGGCTCTTTTGCCTGGAAGGTAACGGAAGAGCAATTCATGAAGTCGTTAAACTTCCTGTCTGATTTGAAACTGAGGGCCAGTTATGGGACCTCTGGTAATAACCGCATAGCCAATTATGCCGCTTTGGGTATTTTTACTTCCGGCCAATATGCCTCGAATACCAGTATTTTACCAACCGTGTTCCAGAATAGTTTAGCCAATCCATTCCTGAAATGGGAGGCCGTTAAAGCCACCAATATTGGTTTGGATATTGGTTTGTTAAAACAACGCATTGCCTTAACTGTCGATTGGTTCGATAACCGCTCTAAAGACTTGTTATACAATACCCGGATTCCGGCCAGTGCCGGTTTCACCCGCCAGTTTCAAAATATTGGCTCAACTTCGAGCAGGGGTGTAGAGTTTACCTTAAATACCGTAAACATTAAAAAATCAGACTTTAACTGGAGCACCAATTTCAACATCACATTCAATAAAACCAAAGTGTTGAAATTAAGCGATGGCGAAAATTCGTTAATCACCAGCAGCTACAACAACAGCTATCAGGATTACATTTTACAGGTTGGGCAGCCGGTAGGTACCATGTTTGGTTACCAGCAGGACGGACTTTACCAGGTAAGCGATTTTAATTACGATGCTACAGCTAAAACTTACAGCTTAAAGCCGGGAGTTGTTCAAGATGCTATTGCTGTACAACCGGGCTACATTAAATTTAAAGACCTTAACGGCGATGGAAAAATTACTGATGCCGATCGTACTATCATTGGCAATGCCAATCCTAAATTTTCGGGAGGTATTAACAACACTTTTGCCTATAAAGGTTTTGATTTAAGCATATTCCTGAACTTTACCCAGGGCAACAAAATTTTTAATGCCAATGTTAAGAATAACTTAGCCATTGCCAGCGATTTTAGCAATAACCTGGCTTTTCAGGCCGACAGATGGAGGACCATTAATGCAGCAGGGCAGGTGGTTACCGATCCGGCAGAGCTGACAGCACTTAACCAGGGTAAAAACTCGGTTGCATCTATACTGGGTAATACCAGCGGACGTATGTACGACAGCCTAATTGAAGATGGTTCTTTTCTGCGCATAAGCAATGTAAACCTGGGGTATACTTTCCCGAAAAGATGGCTCGAAAAGGTTAAACTAGCCAATGCCAGAATATATGTTACCGCTTATAACCTGCATGTATTTACCAAATATTCGGGTTACGATCCGGAGGTTAGTGTTATTGATAATGCGCTTACACCAGGTGTAGATTTTAGTGCCTACCCAAGACCGCGATCATTTGTAGCGGGAATTAATATCTCTCTATAACCAAAATTATATTCCGTTATGAAAATCTTAACATCCAAAATAAAAACATGTGCGCTGGCCACTGCATTAATGGCCGCATCGTTTAGCTCATGTAAAAAAGCCACCGAGGCCAATCCATATTCATATTTTACTACAGCCAATTTTTTCAGCACAGTAGGTGAAGCCCAGCTGGCTACTACCGGGGTTTACGAAATTATGAAGTACCCATCTACTTATGCCTGGTATGTACCCCTTATTTATGATAACGATTCGGATATCCAGTTTATAAGCGATGGGGTTACACCCGATTGGCGAATTATTCCGCATTACCTGGGAATTCCGGAAACGCCATTTTTATACGAAACCTGGAGTGCCTTTTACAATGGTATTGACCGGGCCAACCTGGTAATAGACCGGATCCCGAAAATGGATGTCTACAATAGTGGCAGCAGCGATCAGAAAGCAGCCTTAAACAGGATGCTGGGCGAAGCTAAATTTTTACGGGGTTTCTATTATTCCGAACTGGTAAGGTTATGGGGCGATGTGCCTTTTAAACTTAAAAACTCAGAAACCGGCGATAATTTAAAATTGCCCTTAACCGACCGTTATCAGATCTATGCGCAGATTATTAAAGATATGCAGGAAGGAGCAGATTTATTACCCGCTGCCCTGCCAACCGATGAGCGCGTAAATAAATTTGGTGCCAAAGCCATCCTGGCCAGGGTTGCCTTGGCTGCCGGTGGCTATTCGTTAAGGGCCGATGGAACCATGCAAAGACCAGCCGACTATAAAACCTATTATCAACTGGCGCAAACACAAATTAACGAGGTAATTGGCTCAGGTCTGTATGCCCTGAATCCAGATTATTCGATGGTTTTCAAAAATCAAAGCATACAAAAGTTCGAGCCCAAAGAAAGCCTTTTCGAAGCAGGGGTTTATACCTCTACGTTGGCCACAACCAATCAATCCAGTTATGGAACCTTTAATGCCCCACAAACTGCAGGTAGTACTACATCTCCTTATGGTACTACGCAAAACCGTTGCTTTGTAACCAAAACTTTTTACGATACCTTTAAAGATGGCGATTTAAGAAGGGATTTTTCGATTGCCAAATACAGTCTCGATGCTTCCGGTAACCGGCTGAGTTTGCTTACCAACAACCGGATATGGGCACCAGCCAAATGGAGCCGGGAGTACCAGAACAATTCTAATTTGGAGCGCGTAAATACAAATATTAATACCGTATTGATGCGGTATTCGGATGTATTGCTGATGCGTGCCGAAGTTGAAAATGAATTAAATGGCGGACCCAATGCTTTGGCTTACGAGGCCATTAATACCGTACGCCGCCGTGCATATGGCCAGGCACTGGGCGGAAGTAGGGTAAATGTTACCCTTAGCAACGGCGGTACCGGTTATACTGCCATTCCGGTAATTAAATTTACCGGTGGGGGCGGTAGCGATGCATCAGCCGTGGCTACCATTAGCGGCGGCAAAATAACGGCTATAACCATGTTAAACAACGGTTTTGCTTATACATCCGCACCTGCAATAACCATTACCAATACAGGTACAGCTAATGGGAGCGGTGCTACAGCAACGGTTACTTTAATGGCGCCCGCAACCGGCGTAGATTTACCCGCTGCCTTAAGTCAATCTGCTTTCTTTCAGGCGGTACAGGATGAACGTGCCTGGGAACTGTGCTTTGAAGGCACGCGTAAAGCCGATTTAATCAGATGGAATGTGCTGGCCGATAAAATTAAAACAACCCAGGCTGCATTAAAAGTAATCAACTCGGTTTATCCATATAATGCAGCCAATAATTTTGTTGCCGGTAAGCATGAGTTATATCCCATTCCGCAAAATGAGAGGGATGTAAACAGTGGCATTACCCGCAATAACCCTAAATATTAAAATTAGTTAATCATTGCAGCAGCTATCCCATCAGGTGAAAGATTTAAAGTGCCCGTGATGTGATGAGATAGTCTGCTTCATTCGTTCCGTATATTTATACTATGAAATTCATCCTGGTTTGCCTCAGCTTCCTTATTGGCCTGCAAAAGCTTTCTGCCCAGCAGCAATCGCGTCCAAATATTCTGATCATCATGACCGATCAGCAAACGGCCGAAGCCATGAGTATTGCCGGCAATAAGGACCTGAATACCCCGGCTATGGATAAACTGGCTAAAAATGGGGTTCGGTTTACCAGGGCTTATTGTGCACAGCCTTTGTGCACACCTTCGCGTACTGCCATTTTTAGTGGTAAAATGCCTTTCGAAACAGGCTTTGTAGGCAACGCAACCGAAAAAGACGGACAGTGGCCCGATAGCCTGCTTATGATGGGTAAAATATTTCAGCAGGGTGGTTATCAAACGGGTTATGTGGGCAAGTGGCATTTGCCCGTACCCACCAAAAAAGTGAGTCAGCATGGCTTTACTTACATTGAAAATACCAACTTCTTAGATTATAACGATGGGGCAACGCCCTCTTTTTGCGCGCGTTTTATTAAAGAGAACAAAGAAAAACCATTTTTACTGGTGGCCTCGTTCCTTAATCCACACGATATTTGCGAATGGGCCCGCGATGAAGATTTAAAAATGGATGTACTTGAAAATGCACCTCCTGCAGACCAGTGCCCGCCACTGCCGGCTAACTGGCAAATTCCGGCTAATGAGCCACAAATTGTACGCGATCAGCAAAAAACAGTAGGCTTACGTACTTATCCATCGGTAAATTACACACCCGAAAAATGGCGCCAATACCGCTGGGCCTACAATCGTCTGGTAGAAAAAGTAGATCAGTACATTGATCAGGTATTGTATTCGCTCAAAAAATATGGCGTAGAAAAAAATACCATCATCGTTTTTACGGCCGACCATGGCGATGGTTACGCCGGGCATAGCTGGAACCAGAAACAAATTTTGTACGAAGAAGCCGCTAAAGTTCCTTTTATTGTTGCTAAAATGGATGGCTCATTAAAACCCCGGACAGATGAAATGCTCGTGTGCAACGGAACAGATATTATCCCCACAATTTGTGGTTTAACCGGTATTCAAAAGCCTGCTTACTTAAAAGGTATGGATATTAGCAAGCGAATAAACAATCCGGCTCAAAACCTGCGCGATACACTCGTTATTGAAACTGATTTTGCCGATAACGAACAACTGCTTGGCATTAACGGACGCGCCGTAATTACCAAAGATTTTAAATACATCGTGTACAATAAAGGAGCGATTAAAGAGCAGTTATTTAATTTAGCCAACGATCCCGGTGAGATTAAAAATCTGGCGGTTGATAAAGCCTATAAAAAGAAACTGATTGCTATGCGCAACTATCTTAAACAATGGTGTAAAAGCAATGGCGATCAATTTACATTAGCCCTATAATCCTATAATTTTCTTCCGTCCACCGATTTATCGCTTGTCACTTAGGTGTTAGAAAGTCTGAGGTCGGAAGTTCAGGTACTTAACATCTTCTTCGCACTCAAGTGTACTAAGGTTGCCGGGGTTCGGAACGGGGTCATTGGTGTTCTGAACAGTGTCATCGGAGTTCGGAACGGGGTCATTGGGGTTCGGAACGGGGTCATTGGGGTTCGGAACGGGCTCATTGGTGTTCTGAACAGTGTCATCGGAGTTCGGAACGGGGTCATTGGGGTTCGGAACAAGGTCGCCGGTGTTCGGAACGAGGTCGCCGGGGTTCGGAACGGGATAGTCGGTGTTCTGAACAGTGTCATCGGTGTTCGGAACGGGGTTGTCGGTGTTCGGAACAGGGATAGTTGGTGTTCTGAACAGTGTCATCGGGGTTCAGAACAGGGGCGTCGAGGTTCTGAACGAGGTCGCCGGAGTTCGGAACAGGGTCATTGGTGTTCTGAACAGTTCCATCGGGGTTCGGAACGAGATCGCCGGAGTTCGGAACAGGGATAGTCGGTGTTCTGAACAGTGTCACCGGGGTTCGGAACGGGGTCATTGGTGTTCGGAACAGTGTCGTCGGTGTTCTGAACGGGGTGATTGGGGTTCGGAACGGGGTCGTCGAGGTTCGGAACAGGGATAGTCGGTGTTCGGAATGGGGGGGGCGAGGTTCGAAACAAGGATCATTGGTGTTTAGAGATACAAAAAAGTGTTTTCTGCCATTAAAATTCATCCCTCACCCCCCTTCAAAGGGGGACGGGATTTCCAACGGGGTAAATGCCGCTTTGATTTCGATTAGCATCTCGATTAAAGTAGATCTTTCCCCCTTTGAAGGGGGCAGGGGGATGATAATTGAGATAATATAGTTAATGAGTAATACACAAATTTATCTCCGAACGGAGTCGCCAGAGTTGGGAAAGTTTGGAGTTTAGAGTTTGGAGTTTGGAGTCTGAGGGGGTGAAAAAGACTAAAGCTAAAAGCTTGGTGCCCTTAGGTGTCTTAGGTGGTGAAAAAGCTGAAAGATGTAAAATGGACGAAGGAATAAAACACCCAACTCTGTGTCCTCTGCGTTTTTTTCCTTTGTGTACTTTGCGGTTAAAAGAAAAGTCGGAGGTCGGGGTCAGAAGTCTGGGTGCTTAAGATATTGCTCGCTACTCAGGTGTGCTTAGGTGTCTTAGGTGGTTGAGCAAGTTTGGAGTTTAGAGTTGGGAGTTTGGAGTCTGAGGGGATGTCGCTTGCTACTCAGGTGTTCTTAGGTGTCTTAGGTGGTGAAAAAGCTGGAAGATGGAAAATGGACGATGTAATAAAACCCCCAGCTTTGTGTCCTCTGTGCCTTTTTCCTTTGTGTGCTCTGTGGTTAAAAAGGAAAGCTGGAGGTCAGAATGTGTGCTGTTCAAAAAACAGTTTCATTAATAATGATAAATGTTTAAATTAATGCAGTAAAGCCAAATATATACTTTTCTAAATGAGGCATCAGCTATGTTGAAGGAGAATAATTACGGGATGATAAAAAATATTAAACATCAGATCAGAAAAGGCTGTGTATGCTTTTGCGCTGCATTAATCCCCCTGCTTGTGTTTTCGCAAGTTGCCCGGGCACAGGTAGATGGCCGGCATTTCAGGAACATTTCTGTCGATAAAGGCCTTTCGCAAAGTACCGTTTTTTCAATTAAACAAGATAGCCTGGGCTTTATCTGGATGGCCACTCAGGATGGTTTAAACCGTTATGAAAGTAAAGGTTTTAAAGTTTACCGTCCGGTAGATGGCGAAAAGAACGGCCTGCAATCACATTATATCCGTTGTTTGTTTGTCGATCATAAAGGCCTAATGTGGATTGGTGGCAATAAAGGCGTTAGCCGTTATAACTATGCATCAGACGATTTTGCAAATTATAAGCTGCCGGGAAGCCTCGGCGAGTGGTATATCTCCTCTATTACAGAAGATGCAGCCCATAGCATCTGGGCAACCACCATCACCGGCAGTGTATTTAAACTAGCAGCTGGCGAGTCCCAATTTAAGCAGGTTAATTTCGATGCTGTTGAACATGGTATAAAAAAGATTACCTACATCAGTGTCTGGAACAAAAATATGTTAATGGGTACCGATGTTGGTCTATTTGAATTTAGCGGACAAGGCCACCGGCTTAAAAAGTTAAATTTAGGTGTAGATAAACCGGCCATAAACGATGTAAATATCGACGGCAGCAATTTGTGGGTAGCCACAGAAGGCAACGGACTCATTAAATACGAAAGCCCAAACGCTAAGCTTAAGTTTTTTACCCATCAATCTGCCCAAAATAGCATTGCCGATAACAATGTCAGGTGTATTGGCAAAGATGAGGAAGGTAATTTCTGGCTGGGTACATTTAAAGGATTGTCTGTTTTAAATCCAGGTAACAACACACTGGAAAATTATTTTCATCAAATTTCGCAGCCTTATACCATCAGTCAGAATTCGGTACGTTGCTTTTTTAAAGACCGGCAAAACGGCATTTGGCTAGGTACATTTTATGGCGGGGTTAATTACTACCACAAAAGCGATATCAAGTTTAACCTCTTAAGTCAGAATACCGGCCGCTTATCTTTAAACGATGAAGTAATCAGTGTAATTAAGGAGGATGCAAAGGGCAATTTCTGGATTGGTACCAACGATAAAGGTTTAAATTACTGGAATCGGGCCGCCAATACCATCAGCTATTTTACCAGTAGCGAAAGCAATGCCAACAGTTTAAGCTCGAATAACATTAAAGCTATTGCCTTTGATGATAACCAAAATTTACTTGTAGGTATGCATAACGGTGGTTTTAACATCTTAAATCCTGCAACCGGTAATGTAAAGCGATATCGCCATAACGAGCAAGATCCCAACAGTATTGCAGGCGATCTGGTTTATGCCATTTTGAAAGATTATAAAAGCCGGATCTGGATCGGCACCCGCTCGGGCCTGGATCAGTTTATTCCCTTGAACCAGACTTTTGAGCATATCCATTTAGACAGGGCAGGTAAAAGACCTGCTTCTGATGATATTACTTACCTTTTTGAAGACAGCAAACACCGGATCTGGATCGGAACTACCAACGGCATTACACTTTTCTATCCCGACAATCTGTTGTTTGATAACGACCTCGCCAGGCAGTTGCACGATGAGGTAATTAGTTGTATTACCGAAGATAAAAAGGGGAGGGTGTGGATTGGTTCGCGTGAAGGACTGATTTTATACGATGGCGGCCGGCAAAGCTTTGTAACCTATAAGGATAGGAAAGATTTTATAAAGGGCACTATTTACGGACTGCAGCCCGATAACGAGGGTAATTTGTGGGTTTCTACCAACCGCGGACTCATTCGCTACAATCCCGATACCAAAACAACACAGGCTTTTGATGAAAGTGATGGCTTACAGAACAATCAGTTTAACGATTATGCTTTTTGCAAGGCAAAAGACGGGATGCTGTTGTTTGGCGGTATTAAAGGCCTTTCTTATTTCTATCCATCGGGTATTAAGCAGCAACAATTGCCCTTAAAGTTAACTTTTACCGGCCTGGCTGTTTTTAATAAGAACGTAACCAGTGGAGATGATACCAAAATACTCGATAACCATATCGATCAGAGCGCCGAACTCAAATTTGCTTCAGCGTATAAACAGTTTACCATTCATTTCAATACTTTCAATTATATTTCTGCCAACAGAACCCGATACCTCTATAAATTGGATGGTTTAGATAAAGACTGGCAAAGTACCGAAGATTTAAAAATAACCTACAATAACCTGCGGGCAGGCAGTTATAATTTTCTGATTAAAGCCGTAGGACCAAATGGCGAAACCAGTGCGGTAAGGTCGTTAAAAATAATCATTTCCCCGCCCTGGTATAATGCTACCTGGTTTTACCTGCTCTTGCTGGCGCTGGCAGGTACTGGTAGTTACGTTGCCTACCGCATTATTGCCGAAAGGATTAAGGCTTTGCAGCAGCTTAAATTAGAGCGGGTTGATAAAGAGCGGGTGCGTTACATCAATCAGGTAAAAATGGATTTCTTTACCAATGTTTCTCACGAGTTAAGAACCCCGCTTACCCTTATTCTTGCACCACTGGAAGAGCTGATTAAGAAACCTTCGGCCGATAAGTTAATTACAAAGCGGCATGAAATGATGCTCATTAACGCCAAAAGGCTTTATAACCTGGTTGATCAGTTGTTCGAATTCAGGAAAACAGAAGCCGGCACACGGAAACTCAAAGTAGGTAAAAGCGATATTGTGAGCTTCATACACGAAATTTACGAGTCGTTTAAACCACTATCAGAAAAGAACGAGGTGCAGTACACGTACTACTCCAGCGAAGCGAAATTAGCCTTCTACTTCGATAGTGATGCCATGGAGAAAATACTGTTCAACCTCTTGTCTAATGCATTCAAGTACACGCGTGCACATCATAAAATCAATGTCGAACTCAGCACACAAAACAATTATGCCCTCATAACCGTAACTGATACCGGCGTGGGCATTGCTGCCGACGAAATAGCCAAGGTTTTCGATCGCTTTTATCAGGTTAACAACCAGGAAATGAATTTAGGCTCGGGCGTGGGGCTGGCTTTTACCAAAAGCCTGGTAGAGTTGCACCACGGAACAATTAAAGCAGAAAGTGAGCCTGGAAAGGGAAGTCGCTTTACCGTTTCCATTCCGATGGATGATGCCGCATATCAGCATGATGTAAGAACTGAAGCTACCCGCTACGAACTTTCTATTGTTACCGGTGAAGAAGCCCTCTCCGGAAATAACGACCTTGATACCGATCAGCTACTAACCACTGAGCCTGATGAAAACGATGGGCAAAGAAGCAGACTGCTCCTGGTTGATGATAACAAGGAAATTTTAGATTATCTGCAGGATTATTTTAAAGAAAGTTATGATATTACCACTGCTTTTGATGGTAAAATGGCATTGGATATTTTAGAAAAAGAACAGTTCGACCTGGTGGTGAGCGATGTAATGATGCCCGAATTGGATGGTTTGCATTTTTGTAAAAGATTAAAGCAGAATATCAATACTTCGCACATTCCGGTGGTGTTGTTAACTGCCAAAACAGAAGTGAGTCAGCAAATTAAAGGCCTTGAAATGGGTGCCGACGACTACATGACCAAACCTTTTTCGGTAGATATGCTGGGCGCGAAAATTGCCAGCCTGTTAAAATCGCGCAAACGTTTAAAAGAATATTACAGCGGAAGCAAGGAGGTTGTGCCTCAAAACCTGGCTTTCAACACGCTCGATGAAGAGTTTTTAAAAGAAGCGATTGAGATTGTAGAAAAATACCTCTCCGATTCTGACTTCTCGGTAGACAAATTTAGCCGCGAGATTGGCATGAGCCGCTCAAACCTCTATTTAAAATTTAAAGCCATAACAGGCGAATCGGCAACTGATTTTATTAAACGGATCAGGTTTAATAAAGCCGTAGAACTGATGCAGAGCAAGCGTTACACTATTGCGCAAATTACCTATATGTGTGGTTTTAATTCGCCCTCGTATTTTTCTACCGCATTTAAGCAGTATTATGGCTGCATGCCGAGCGAATATTTTGAGAAGAAAAGTCAGTAAGAAAGCCAGATTATCTTTTCTACTGGCTGGTGTCCACACCTGCCAGCTTTTGATTATCTGCTTCGGTGGATGATATCCCGACTGATAGACTGCGGATATTTGAAGCCAGTTTAACGAAATAGCTATAAAACACAAAAGCCTCGATTTTCATCAGTCTTTTCAGCTGGTTTTTTACCTTTTGAAGTATAGCAGCGCATTTCGCATTTAAACCAACATGCTTTTTTTATTGAAAATGTGTTATTGCAAGCGGTAATTTCCTAAATTGCTTGCAAATTTATAATTGATTGAAAGCAAATTCCGGTAATAATCAATTTTGGCCTCGTTTATTGCAGGGCGATCGCCAGGCTTTAAATGAAATTTATCGATTACATGCAGATGCCTTGTTTCGATACGGGATTCGCTTGTTACATGATGAAAACGCAGTTCAGGATTGCATTCACGATCTTTTTCTAAAAATATGGAGCAACCACGCCCGGTTAAGCGATACCGATAACGTTCGCTATTACCTCATCTCTTCATTAAGGAATACCATTATTAACTACCGAAACCAGCAAGGTAAAATTGAGCATCAGGAGTTACAGGAACGTGATGGCTTTGCCATGGATTTTACCGTAGAATCTCAATATATTTTAAAAGAAGAACAAACTGAAAAGGCTCAAAGGCTTGCTGAAGCAATGAATCAGCTAACAGCCAGACAAAAAGAAATTATTTATCTGCGCTATTTCGAAGAACTCAGTTATGATCAGATTGCCGAGATGATGGATCTCAGCAAAAAGGGTACCTATAAGCTGAGCGCCAGAGCGCTGGAAGCATTAAGGGAAATTCTGCAGGTTGAAAAAGCAGTTCTCATTGCGCTTTTGGTATCGTTAAAACATTGATTTTATTTTTTTCTGAAAAAAATCATTTTCCGTGGGGTAATTATTTAACTTCTGCTGTTTGTATAGTTGAATGGTTAAAAACCATGAATCAACTATGCCAAACTCAAACTACAATAACTTCAATTCAGAAGATTTTTTAGCTGATGCTGATTTTTTGCGATATGTCAAAAAAGCAAATCAACAGGATGTACAATTTTGGGAAAGTTGGCTAAAAGATGAGCCTGAGAACAAAGCCGCATTTTTGCAGGCCAGGCTTCAGCTGCAAATCATTTTAAGCAGTAAGGATCGGGTTATTTCGGCTACTCAGGCTGATGCTTTGTTGGATCGGATTAACCAGTCTATTGATGGATTGGTACACAAACGCCGTTTACGCATCCGTCGCATGATCTGGAGCTCAGGTATTGCGGCAAGTTTACTTTTGATCCTTTTTGGCGTTTGGTTTTTCAACTCAACAGTACATATTAACACCACATTCGGCGAATCAAAATTGGTGTTGCTCCCAGATGGCTCTGAAGTGCGTATGAACGCAAATTCATCGTTAAGCTACCCAAGGGCATTTAAGTGGACTAAAAATCGTATGGTGTTACTTACGGGCGAAGCTTTCTTTAAAGTGAAACATTTTAACCAAAATCCATCAGCTGTTAAAAACGGTGAGCTGTTTATAGCGCAAAGCAATAAACTTAAGGTTGAGGTTCTGGGAACGGTTTTCAACCTGAAATCGCGGCCTAATGTAAACGAAGTTACTTTGATTAAAGGTAAAGTAAGGGTTAAAGCCATTGGCAGTGGAGAAGCGCGAATACTGAAGCCCGGAGAAATGGCAAGACTTGGTACAGACAGCAGGTTTATGGTAAATGTTACCACTACAGTACCTCAAACATCATGGATTGGCAATAAAATATTAATGACACAAACCCGGGTAGGAGATATCATTGCCGAATTTGAAAACCTCTACGGATATAAAGTGATTTTGCCAGATACCACAATGGCCGATAAAAGGATTGACGGTACTATTTCTACCCTTAATGGAGAAAGCATGCTCTTTGTGCTTAAAAATATTTTAAACGTAAACGAAAGACGAGAAGGAAAAACCATTTACCTGGAAAGACGATGAAAAACTAAGTTTAATAAACCAATACTAACTAACCAACCTAAACAATTTAATGAAACAATTTACACAAACCCTAAAAAGGGGCATTGTGCTTATGCTTGTGGGCGTATCTATTGCTGCGGGTGCTTTTGCACAGCAAAACAGCATACCCCTGGCTGATGCACTTAACCTGATTGCGAAAAAGTACAATGCCAAATTTGCTTACGAACACCGCATTGTTCAGGGCAAAACAGCAGATAGAAATGAAGCATCAAAAGCTAAAAACCTGGAAGAAGCACTTAAAGATGTATTGTATCCAAATAATTTACTGTTTTTATATGTAAGCGAAGGCAACTATACCATCGTAACCCGTGATACGAAAACCAGCTTATCGGTGATTATTGAACCGAATGCTGCAAAAGTAAACGATAAATCCAATGAGCACTATATAACAGGCAGGGTAGAAGACGAGAATGGTAACCCTATGCCTGGGGCTACCTTAAAAACCAATGCTACCAATCAAACTTTTTTAACCAATTCCAGTGGCGAATTCGCCATGTTTGTGAGTCCTGATGCAACAGAGCTTAGTGTTTATTACCTGGGCTACGAACCCTTCTCCCAAAAGATTAACGCCAATACCAAAAGTTTAAGAATGGTGTTAAAAGCAACTGTTAATCAATTGGAAGAAGTAAATGTGGTTTCTACAGGTTATCAAAAAATATCGAAAGAAAGGGCTACCGGAGCGGCAACAGTAATTACGGCCAAAGAACTTGAAAAAGTACCGGTTCCAAATGTACTTTACCGTTTAGAAACCATGGTGCCAGGCGTAAAAATAACCCTCAATTCAGGTGATAATAGTTTTGTGTATGGCAATACCATGAACGCTATAAATGGTGGTACACGTACCAGAGGGACCAGTGATTACGGCATGACCGTTCGTGGCAGGGGATCACTGCCAGGTCCGCAGGGTTCAGAAAGTTTTCCGTTAATCGTTATCGATGGAGCCATTTCTGAAAACGATATCTCAACCATTAATCCAGACGATGTAGAAAGTATAACTTTTCTAAAAGATGCTGCGGCCGCTTCAATTTGGGGCGTGCGTTCCGGAAACGGTGTAATGGTAATTACTACCAAAAGAGGGAAGAACAATCAGGCACCAGTTATCAATTTTTCTGTAAATGCTGCGGTTTCCAATCATCCTGACTTAAATAAGTTACCACTTATGAACGCTGCTCAAACCATTGCTTTTGAGCAGGAACTGGTAAACAAAAACTTAATTATTGCGCCAAGCAACACTACGCCGATGGGGCAGCCTTTAGCTACAGTAACCGATTTAACCTTTAAACTTAAGGCCGGAACGATTTCGCAGAGTGATTATAATACAGCCATTGCCCGTTATTCAACGATGGATAACCGCAGCCAGGTAGCGGATTATCTGTTAAGACCTGCTAACAACCAGGTTTATAATTTTTCGGTAAGCGGTGGTAATAATTATTCAAATTATTTTTACTCAGCTTCTTATGCCAATGAAAACCCTTATGCAGTTGGAAACAATGGTCAACGGCTTACCGTTACTTTAAACAATACATTCAAATTATTTAAAGTAGCAACATTATCAACCAATGTTAAGGGTGCTTTCTTAAAATATAAAAATAATGGCATTAGCTTAAATACTTTATATGCACCATCAGCTACTGCGTTTATGCCTTATGATCAATTGGTTGATGATAATGGAAATCGTGTTGCTTATTCAAGAAGGTATTATGCCGGCTGGGTAAATACTTTATACCCTAAAGGATTTTTAAACTGGGGTTATAATGCCCTGGATGAAGTTGAAAATGCCGATAACACGCAAAAGGATAACAACTATAGCGTTAACCTTAACTTAAGCGTTCCGGTATTTAAAGGGCTAACGGCCAACGCATTTTATGCAAATGAGTTTGGGTTTAGTAATGCCCGGAGGTATTATAATGAGCAAAGTTTTTATTATCGTGATTTTGTGAATGGTTATACACCAATACCCACTACAGGCAATGCAACCAATAGCATTGGGCTGGCTAAAGGCGCAGGTATTTTAAATAGCCAGAATACTACTGCCAATAACTATACGCTAAGAGGGCAGTTAAATTACGACCGCACATTTGGTGCCGATCATCAGGTAACGGCCATTGCAGGTAGCGAAATCAGGGAAACCAATGCCGGCCAAACCACGGGTACACTATACGGTTATAACACCGGAACTGGTTTATCGAGACCGGTAGATTTTTTTACTCCATATCCTACAATTGCAGGTTATAGTAGCTCATTAAGTGGATCTTATCCAACGCTTCAGGATAAAAAAAGAAGGTTTTTATCTTATTACAGTAATGCTGCCTATACCTATAAATCAAAATATACACTGTCTGGAAGCGTGAGGTATGATGATTATAATAATTTTGGGTTAGACCGCAGTTTCAGGGCAACTCCGCTGTATTCATTCGGTGCAAAATGGGATGCCTACAAAGAGACCTTCCTGAAGAACGTTTCGTGGATCTCGAATTTAAGTCTGCGCGGAACCTATGGCGTAAATGGCAATATCTCTACACAGCTATTCCCTTTTACCTGGATTTCTGTTGGAGCTGCCGATCTGACTACAGGCTTGCCTTATGCCAGTATTATTTCGCCGGCCAACCCGGAATTGAGGTGGGAGAAAACTTATATGAGCAATATCGCCATAGATTTCGGTTTCCTGAAAAACAGGTTATCGGGCTCGGTAGATTTTTATCATAAAGATGGAAAAGACCTGCTGTACCAATTTCCGATTAACGGTACTTACGGGGTAACAACATTAACCCGCAATTCGACAAGAATGACCGGCAAGGGAGTTGATGTTGCCCTGAACGGAATTATTTATACCGCAAAAGATTGGGATATTACATCAAGGCTTAATTATGCCTATAATACCAATAATGTAGAGGATACGCGTTTTGTTCCTACATCAAGTTTTTATGCCAACCCGGCTTATGGCTCGCTGTTGGCCGGCTATCCAAGTGATAAAATATTTGTTTACCGCAATGCAGGTTTAGATGCAACCGGGATGACTTTGGTTTACGATGAAAACGGAAATAAAGTGGCCGCTAACCAAAACGTAACCAACGTAGCAGCGCTGAAATATGCAGGCAGGAGTGCGCCAAGCCATTTTGGAAGTTTTATTCAGAGTGTAAGGTACAAAGATTTTACCCTGATGGCAGTTGCCAGCTATCAGTTTGGAAGTGTATTCTTAAAGCCTACAGCAAGCAGTTACTCCAGCTCCAGATTAGGAGTGAAGTATGACCTGCACGAAGATGTAGCAAGTAGATGGCAGAAAGCAGGTGATGAGGCAACCACTAACGTGCCCGGGATGGCAGGCACTTTTGCCGGAACCAGCTTGTTGCGTTATCAGCAATCAGATATCAATGTTTTAAAAGGAGATTATATCCGTTTAAGGGAACTTTCATTGAGTTACAGGATTCCGACAGAAAAAATTACCAGTAAAATAAAAGGAGCAACTTTCGGTTTTAATGTGCGCAATTTAGGGCTTATCTGGACAGCAAACAAAGCCGGATTAGATCCTGATGTATTGCCGAACCTATCCAGCACTACGCTGGGTTTACCGCCAACTGTTTCGTATAATTTTTCGCTTAACCTAAACTTCTAAATTCAAAGGTCATGAAAATCAATTATAAAGCTATCGTTTTAGCCGCAACTGCATTGATCTTTGCAGGTTGCAAGAAATTTGTAGAAATCAAGACACAAGGTAATCTGGTGCCTAACCAAACCATCAATTATCGTTATTTACTTAACAATACTTCTGGTTTCGAAACCAATCCCAATTTATTCGATTTTGCTGCTGATGATATCAATATTACGGATGCTACACAGATGACCTCGCTCTCTGGCAGTGCATTTTATTATTACTACGTGGCTAGCTATACCTGGCAGCCAGTATTTTATGTGGCAGGCAGCACCAATGAAAATGACCTTAACTGGAATGCTTCATACGCGGTTATTTTAAACTGCAATACCATTATTAATGAACTGCCGGGAAGCGATGGCACCCAGCAAGATAAGGATGCGCTAATTGCTGAGGCAAAGGTGCACCGTGCAGATGCTTACCTGACTTTAGTAAATGCTTATGCGAAGCCTTTCAACGCATCAACAGCCAGTACCGATCTGGGCCTGCCTTTACTTACCGTTCAAACGGTGAGTCAGAGTTTAAAACGTGCCTCTGTTCAACAAGTGTATACCCAGATTATTGATGATTTAACATCGGCCATACCAGCTTTGCCCAATACACAGGCGTATAATACCTTGCCTAGTAAAGCATCGGCTTACGCCGAACTGGCCCGTTGTTATTTGTATATGAATAATTATGCTGAGGCAAACCGCTATGCAGATTTAGCACTTGCTTTAAGAAATACCTTAAATGATTTGGCGGCCTATACAAGCACCTCAACGAACTATCCACGCCGTATTGCCGATCCTGAGGTAATCCTGTCAAAAATTACCAATGGTGGTACAATGGCTTATACGCCAACAGCCTTTAAATTAAGCGATGAGTTGTTAAGCTTACTGGGTACTGCAGATCAGCGCTACAATTTGTTTACCGTGCCTGGAGCTACCATTGGAAGCGGCTACACCGGCAGGTTTTTTTACAAAGAACGTTTTGTTGGCGAAACCAGAAATGTTGGTCCATCGGTGCCCGAAATGATGTTGATTAAGGCTGAATATTACGCGCGCAACAATGATGCTGCAAACGCCATGTTATGGGTAAACCGGTTACGCGAAAAACGCTTTAAGGCGACAGATTACGTAGCAATGACGGCAACATCACCGGCAGATGCCTTAACAAAAGTAATTGAAGAAAGACGCAGGGAATTTTTTGGCAGAATGCTGCGCTGGTGGGATATGCGCCGGTTAAAAAGTGAGCCCGCATTTCAAAAAACCTATACCAGAACCTTTAACGGAACTACCTATACTTTAGCACCAAACAGCAATCGTTATGTATTTCCGATAGCCGAATCGTTGAGGCAGTTAAATCCTGAACTTGAAGCAAATCCTTAATTAAAATAACAGAAAACCATAAATGAAAAAAAGTATCATCATTGCAAGTGCCATTTCGGTACTTGCAATTTACACCAGCCGGGCTCAGGAAAATTTTTCTTTAACACCCCGTGCAGCTGTTCCCGGAACCACCGTAAAAGTAGCTTACAATCCGGCCAAAACCGTACTTAATAATAAAAAAAATGTGAGTGCAGAGGTTTACCAGTTTCGCAACTATAAATGGAAGAAAGAAGAAATCAAGCTGACTAAAAAAGATAGCCTGTGGACTGCAGATTACATGTTGCCGGCCGATGCAGCCCTGGTAGCTTTTAAGTTTAAAAGTGGCAAGCTCTCTGATATCGGGCATGCTTATGGCTGGATACTTTCAGATAAGGATGGGAAAAATATTCCTGGTGGCTACGCCGGATGGGCTTTTTTGAGGAACGGTTCGGTACCCGAATTCTTCCCTGATTATACCGATAATAAAGAAATGATTGGCGATGATGTGGTAGTTTACTGGATGGAACAGCAAGTAAGACAACATCCGGCAACCAGAAGATATATCGCTTACCCATGGCTCAAAGTATTAAATAAAATCGATCATCAAAAAGCGCAGACACAGGCAGTAAAAGATATTGCCTACCTGAAAAATCTTCAAAACTTTACGGAGCGTGATCTCGGCGATATCAAAAAGATTTATGCAGAGGTGCTTAACAATAAAGTGGCAGCAGATTCTATGTCGAAAGTAATTGCCGGAATCGATTCGGCAGCCATTAAAAAAGCAAACCCCGATAAACTGGCTGCTTTTAAAGCACTGGGCTCGGAACGTGATTATAAAAAGGTACTGGCGCTGAATATTAATTTTTTAGAACGCTATCCATCCGAAAAAGCCGACAGAACTTTTGATCAGAATAACTGGATTGATTACTCCAGGATTTACAGCACCATTGCGATTATTGCCTCGGTAGAAAAAGATACGGTTACCTACAAAAAATACCTGGCTAAAACACCTTTTGCCAGTTTATCTACCATTTTTTATAAATGTATGCAAGTACCTTACGTTTCATTAAAAACGTTTGATGCACAGCAGGCTTATGTGTACGCCCGTCCGATAGTTGATCGTTTTTTTCAGTTTAGTGATGAAAAACCTGAGCATTTTATGGATGTATACTTTGATAGCATGCCTACCTATGCCGATATATTGATGCATTTGGGTAAAAATGAAGTGGCGTTAAGTCTGGCAACTTCTGCCCAGCAAAAATACCAATATGAAAAAGCTACCCTAAACGAATTGCAGGCTGTTTTATTAGAAAAGTTGGGAAAAACGGATCAGCTACAACAGGTGCTGGAAAACAGTATGCGCAAAAATCAAATGAGCCCGGTAATGTTGGATATGTTGAAGAAAAGTTATGTGAACCGTACCAAATCAGAAAACGGATACCAGGCCTATCTATCTACACTGAAAGATGTGAAGCTCGATTCGGCATTGGAAAACAAGGTAAGACAATCGATGATTAAAAAAACTGTTCCAAATTTCAATGTAAAAAGTAACCGGAACGGCAAAATGGTTTCGTTAAATGATTTGAAAGGAAAAGTTGTTGTATTTGATTTCTGGGCTTCATGGTGCGCGCCTTGCAAGGCTGCATTTCCGGGTATGAATATGGCAGTGCAAAAATACAAAGACGATAAAGATGTGGTTTTCTACTTTGTTGATACACAGGAGAAAATGAAAGACTACGAAACTTATGTTAGCCAATATTTAAAAGACCACAATTTTGATTTTAATGTATTGTTTGATGCAGATGCTAATTTTTCGAAAAGCTATGGTGTAGGTGCCATTCCGCATAAAATGGTTATTGATAAGAACGGGATGTTGCGTTTCTCAGAAGTTGGTTACATGGGAAGCCCGTCAGAACTGGTTGATGAAATAAGTATGATGATTGAACTGGCGCGCAAAGGAGAATAACATGAGAAAATTGATTTTTGTAGTAACCTTGCTGTTTTCGGTAAATGCATTATACGCCCAAAACACCGATGTAACATTTAAAAACGGAGATGGAACCATTACTTTCGGAGGAACCTTGTCTGTTCCTGCTGCTGAAAAAAATAGTGGTAATGCTGTTATTTTAATTTCAGGGACGGGTAAGCAGGATCGGGATGGGAATATGGCGGGCCACCCATGGTTTAAAGTGCTTGCAGCGTACCTGGTTGATAAAGGCTTAACCGTATTGCGTACCGATGATCGGGGAGAAGGTAAAACGACCGGGAAATATGAAACTGCCACCACTGGCGATTTCGCAAAGGATGCACTTTCGGCAGTGGCTTATTTAAAATCCAGAAAGGAGCTAAAACTCAAAAAGATCGGATTACTGGGGCATAGCGAAGGTGGTGCCGCAATTACCATTGCAGCGGCAGCATCGAAAGATGTTGCATTCCTGATCAGTTTATCCGGATTGGCCACAAATGGTTACCAGGCGCAGATTTTGCAAAATGAAGATATAGTAGCTGCAGCCCCCATACCAGACCGTGATAAAAAGCGCTACAATGAAATTAATGCGCTGATGTTTAAAACAGCACTGAAATATGCTGATTCATCGACATTAGATACCATGTTGAACCGGGCATATGCCGCCTGGAAAGTAAAAGATGATGCGCTAATCAAATCAGAAGGGGTTGAGTTTGATCATTTCCGTTATCCGATTTACAGCTATGTAAATAATGCAACGGGGCCATGGTACCGTTATTTTATAAAGTATGATCCTGCACCTTATCTTGCCAAAATTAAAGTGCCGATTCTGGCCATCAATGGCAGTAAAGATATTATGGTTAATCCGGCTGTGAATTTGGCGGACTGGAAAAAACTATCGGCCGCAGGTGGGAATAAAAATGTAAAAACCATCGAATTACCTGGGCTTAACCATCTGTTGCAACACTGCAAAACGTGCCAGATTCAGGAGTACAAAGAAATCAAAGAAGATATTGCCCCAGAAGTATTTTTAGAAATAGGAAAGTGGCTTAAGGAGCAGAAAATAATTAATTAGTTAATGATGACTGTAAACGCGGTTGACGGATGTCGCCGCGTTTTACAATAAATCAAGGAAGGGAAATAAATTTTGGATCAGGGATCCTAATTAAGCGGCAGCCTGAATGAAAATGTACTGCCTTTCCCGAATTCACTGTCTACCCATATTTTTCCCTGGTGCCGTATTATAATTTCAGCACACAGGTACAAACCTATTCCGAAACCAGAGATGGTGCTGTTACTTTCGACACGGTAATATCGCTCAAACAGCTTTTGCTGGTGCTCTGGTTTAATTCCAATTCCCTGATCAGTTACACTAATGGTAATGTGATCGTTTTCAGTTAAGTAGCTCATTTTAACCTCACTTCCGGGCATCGAATATTTGAAAGCATTGCCCAGGAGATTTTGAAGTACCTGGCCTATTTTGTTTCGGTCTGCATAAACCATTACCTCATCGGTAACAGATAGGTTAACCGGATAACCGGTAGTTAAAGCTACGGTTTCTTCACGTACTTCTTTCAGCAACGCTGTTATTTCAAATGCCTGCTTATCAATGGCAATCTTACCCGATTCCAAGCGGGAAACATTTAAAAAGCCATCAATCATCCGCGTCATGCGTTTAACCTGGTTTAAAGATTTTTCAATCGTAGCAAGCATTGTACTTTCCTGATTGCGGTTGGCGTGGTGCTGCAGCAATTGCAGATAAGCGTTTATCGAAGTAAGCGGCGTTTTAAGTTCATGGCTCGCCATCCCGATAAAATCATTCTTGCGTTGCTCGTCTTCTTTTTGTTCGGTGATATCTAAAACAGAGCCAATAAAGCGCAGAGGCTGATCATGAACGTCGAAATAAACCTGTCCCTTTGCCCTTATCCACCTCAGTCTTTTGTCTTCATATCCAATGGTTCTGTATTCTATATCATAAATGCCATTGCTGGCCTGCTTGTCAAAAACATAAGCCAAAACCGAATTTATCCTGTCTAAATCTTCTGGGTGGAGGTTTTGCAAAAAATCGCGCTCAAATTCCACCTCATCTGAATGGCTGATTCCAAATAGCAGCCTGCACCGATCGTCCCACTCCAGGCGGCCGGTAACCATATCCATATCAAAAGTACCCAGTTCTGCAGCCTCTTTCGATAACCTGATTTGTTCGTAAGCCTTTTGAAGTTTATCTTTAGATTTGACATATTCGGTAACTTCAGTAGCGGTTTGCATCAAACCAACCACCTGTCCGTTTTCTTTTAGTGGCGTATAGGTCAGATCATAATAGCCTAACATCGATTCGCCATTTTTTACCAGTGTGATGCCAACAGCGGGCACATGATGCGTAAGCCCCGTCCGGTAAGCGTAAAACAGTTCATCAACTACCGGTTGCCCAACGAGTTCAGGTATTGCCTCAAACCAGGTTTTTCCTAAAACTGAGGCATCCCTGCCAATTAAATTCAACATCGGCTCGTTGATCACATCAAAAACCATATCCTCGCCTTTTGTAATCAGCATCGCAACGGGAGAGGAGTGGACCATATTTTTAAACCATTCGCGGCTCCGCTCAAGTTCCGTCCAGCTCTCTAACATTTCGTCCTGCTCACGATCATGTGCCTGAAATTTCAAAGAAAGTGAATCTCCGGGCATGTTGAACTGGTTTTCCTCAGCCATTTGTATATATTCGATACCGGGACGTTTTACTGAAGCTTCCAGCTGGCCTAAGCTCAGGTTATCAGCAACAATTGCATCTATCTGTTCGATTTGGCCTGAAGTTTTAGATATTAACCAAACCGCGATTTTTGACTCGCCTGAAGTCTCTTCAAGCGCGCTGGCAAAATAGCTATAGCCTGAAAACGGCGCTATGCTTGCTTCCAGCGCCGGAATTTGTACCGGTAGCGAAGCTATTCCCGGAGCCGCTTTTAGCTGATGAAAAAAAGCAGGGAGAGTAGCAGATACATGCTCACCAATAATATTGCCGAAATGTTTACCCAAAATTTCTGCATGGCTTCCATTTACCAAATCCAGAAATTGCTCATTGGCAGCCTCCAGCTTCAGATTATTGGGCTCAATAATACATACAGGTATAGGTGCAAGTCTGATGAAATCGGAAATAATGGTCTTGTTCTGCATTTGGATAATCCCCTTAAATACAAAAGTAATCATTCTGATAATTTAGTCAAGCTGGTAGGCTAATTGATACGCTCAAGTTAATATTTTATCTTAGTAACATTTAATGTGGCGAAAAAGCATAGATTTGGAATTAATCACGCCATACCATAACTATATTTTGTCTGATTTCTTTTTTCCGCTTATTATCATCCTGGGAATGGGCTATGCTATACTTGCAAAAAAGCTAACCATTCCGGCTTCCTTTACCGGTGCTATCCTGGCCTGCATTATTTTCCTGGCTTCGGGTTATACCGGGTTTGCAATGATGACTACCTTTTTTATTTTGGGCACCCTGGCTACTTCGTGGAAACGGCATCAAAAGCAGGCATTTGCCAGCAAGGAGGAAACCAGAACAGGGCGATCTGCCTTTCAGGTATTTGCCAATGCAGGTGTTGCCGGTATTGCAGCTGTACTGGCTATACTATTTCCACAGCTCAGCAACCTCATGTTGCCCGCAATGGGCGCCGCTTTTGCTTCTGCTACAGCAGATACACTGTCGTCAGAATTGGGTATGGTTTACGGACGAAGGTTTATCAATATCATCACTTTTAAAGTTGAGCAATCCGGATTGGATGGCGTAATTAGTCTGGAAGGCACCCTGATTGGTATTGCAGGCAGCAGCATTATTGCAATGATTTATGCCTTGGGGCATGGCTGGAATAACAGCTTTTTCTTTATCATAATTGCCGGTACCATTGGCAATTTAACCGATTCTGTACTGGGTGCCCTGCTTGAACGGAAAGGGCATATAGGCAACAATATGGTGAATTTTTTGAATACCTTAATCGCAGCGTTGGTATTACTTGTGCTAATCAAGGCCGGAACCTGCTAAATTAGCGGTATTGTACTTTTTCGAGTATAGAAACTGTTTGCGACAGGTTCTGGATCATTTTATCTTTGAGTTCGATGGTTTTGTTCTTTTCGCTCAACAGGCTTTTTAATCTTTTAATCTCCTCAGCCGAGGCCTTTATCTCTTTTTGATTGTGGTCTGAAAATAACTTTCCCTTTTCATAGTAGCTGAAAAAGTTATAGCCCAATATCTCGCTTACGGTAGCCAGCAGCGCCACATCCAGGCTGGAGCTATTGATGATTTCCTGTGCCTTATTTTTACTGATGGCCATTTTTTCGGCCAATACGGCAACAGAAATTCCCTTGGTTTTCATTTCCTTCCAGATCATCAATCCTATGTGTACACTCATTATCGTCTCCGTTTTAAAATTCAAATTACCAAAATGTTAATCAATCCCCGAAAAATTCCTGTTAATGATAACCAGTCTAATTATATTCTTGGTTTAGACTGTTATGCTATAAATTGTATCGATTGCCGCTGCTTTGGGAAGGCGCTTTAGAATAGGTGGTTTGATATTTAGTGAAATATCTTGTTTTGCTGAAGCTAGTTCCCTGATTTGTAAACAGGATTGGTGGAGCGAATTTATTTAATGAGTGAAAAGGATCTGAAACAAAAAAGCCTCGATTTTCATCAAGGCTTTTCGTTCGATTTTTTTTTTGTACTCTCAAGTATCCAAATTACAAATCAATTTGAAAATGATTTAAAATTATTAGCCACGATTTTAGAGAAATAGCAAGGTTTGGGCCATTGGCGGCGGGAAATTTATTACATCATCGTAAAACCAAACACTCTTGATCAGGGCCTAACATTGATCCGCTAGGCGGTGGGGCTTTACAATGCCATAAGACCGGACTCTCGTTTGGATACAAAACGACAGATCAGATATGTAAAAAGTCCTCGCCGATATTAATCGGCAAGGACTAATTAACCATAAATAAGGAGCAACCTGTTTTAGGATAAGTCACTCATTTTTAGGTTAATTCCTTCCGGCGATAACTCCGCCATCAATGTCCCATATAGCACCTGTTACCCAGCTTGTCTCATCCGATAAAAGAAAATTAATGGTTTTTGCTACATCCTCAGCTGTTCCTACCCGTCCGATAGGATGAAAGCTATTGAAACCCTGTAAGGTTTCGGTGATCTGATCTGCTTCGATAAATGAACTATAGATGGGTGTAACCACAACCGCAGGAGATACCGCATTTACCCGGATATTATAGTCTGCGAGCTCCATAGCCAGGTGATGGGTCAGACTGTGAAGGCCTGCCTTAGCCATGGAATATGCTGATGATGGGGTAGCCTTAATAGCCTGTTTGGCCCACATAGATCCAACATTGACAATAGAGCCTCCGCCATTTTCTTTCATTACCCTGGCAGCGGCCTGGGTGATCAGGAAGAAAGCCTTATTGAAATCGTGATAGATATCATAATCCTCCAGGCTGTGTTCCAGGAAAGATTTGGGTTTAAAATATCCGGCTGCATTTACCAGGTATTTTAATTCCGGTAGTTCCCTACTGAGCTTTTCAGCGAAATTTTTAACTTCTTCAAGGTTCGAAAGGTCTACGGGAAAAATGCGTACTTTTCCTCTGTGTGATAACTCTTTCTCAGCGGCATGAAGGTTATCACCATCCCTTGCGACAATAACCACTTCAATACCTGTAGCGAGCAATATTTCTGCTGTGGCTTTGCCCATACCGGTAGAACCACCAATAATTAATGCTTGTTTCATTTTCTGTTTTTGATTTTATTTAGGGTATTAGGCCACGGTATAGATTTTAACATCCGGGCTGGCTTGAAGCAGTGGCTTTAGTGAGAGCACCACATCTTTATTAAATAGCTCGCTACCCAGATATTGCTGGGCGCTTTCAACACTGTCGAATCCGTGAAGAACCTGAACATTTTCTACATGTACAAGGAGCTCTTTGGACAATGCGCCTTTAATTGTTTCAAGAAATGGCGCTTTGTATTTTTGGTATATACCTGCTGCATTTGCCCTATCAGTATCCTTGATCTGTAAGGTAATTTCTAAATATGCCTTTGTCATAAAAATTGTGTTTTAATTTCTATACAAAGGTCTGTAGCAGGCAGCTCGCAAAAAATGGAGAGAATGGAGAAGATATGGTAATAATCGGAAACAGGGTTTTTAGACAGGCCAGATGCTTAACAGTAAAAATCCCCCCATGCTCCCAATTAATATTATCAGAACGGTATTCATATTTTTAATTAACATGGTCAGTGCAAAACATACGGCTAATATGACGCTGCTTTGCCAGTGCTGGATCGACGATGTGAAAAGATGAAGGCCAACAACTGCTATTATGGAAATCGAAGCCGCACTTAATCCGTCCAGGAACAAGCGCAGCTTTATACTTTTTCTTGCAGCTGATAATAGTCGGTGCAAAAAGAAGGAGATAAAAAAGGAAGGCAGGAAGATAGCAACGGTGGCCAGAACGCCCCCCATCCAGCCATGAATAAGATAACCAGCAAAAGTTGCACTGGATAGTATGGGGCCAGGGGTAATCTGTCCCACAGCGATTGCGTCCATGAGCTGTTGCCTCAAGAGCCAATGGTTATTTCTCACCAGTGCTTCATCCATATAGGCAAACAATACATACCCACTCCCATACAACACCGCACCAATTTTCAGGAAAATCAGAAACAGCTTAGCATCTGTAACGTGGCTATTTGTTTCTGATGTCATAGAGGATAGCATGAGCCCGGTAAATGCTGGCAAAATGTCTTTCGAGTGATGGATGATGTAGTTGATCAAACCTGCACCAATGATCAACAAAACTTCGTTTAAACCAAATAAAGAACCTGCAAAAACAAAGAGGCAAAGGATGATTAACTTAATATCGCTTTTTACAGTTGCATTCCACAAGCGGAATACTGTTCCTATAACAAGGGCTGTAGTAGCTGGACGCAAGCCAAACAAAAAGCGCTGTACGTCTGGAAGCGCACTGTACTTTTGATAAAAGAAACCAAACATCAGGCAAATAAGCATTGCTGGAAATATATAGCAAATGCCTGCTACCACTAACCCCAATCTTCCGCCTCGTTCTTTACCGCAATGCATGACAACTTCAACAGCATTCGGACCTGGAATGATATAGGATGTCGCCAGCACATCCATGAAATGTTGATGGTCGATCCATTTCCTTTTTACCACCATCTCATTTTCAATAGTAGCTACCATACCAGCAATTCCACCAAAGCCAATCGTTCCCAGCTTCAGACAGGATGCCGCTATTTCTTTTAACCTTATTACTTTGCTATCTGCTGCACTCATGAAATTGACTTTCTAAAATCGGAAGGGGCCGTTTGCGTTTGCTTCTTAAAATACTTTACAAAGTAGGAAGGGTCATCAAATCCCAGGCGATAGGCAATTTGGTTTACATTCAGATTGGAGTGTACAAGCAGTCTTTGAGCTTCCAGAACAACTCGCTCCTGAATCACTTGCAATGGTGTTTTATTTAGTGTTTGCGCAGTGAGGTCTGATAAGGTTCTGGACGAAATATTCATCAGGCCTGCATACTCTGCAACGGACAAGCCTCTGGTAAAATGCTCATCTAAAAGATTGGTAAATCGGATCAGTTGTTCCCTCTTCATATCTGGCATAAATGGGAAGCTATGCTTGTCCTGCTCCAGTTGATTTTTTCTTCGTTGAACCTGTATTAAAAAGGCTGTAAGATAGGACTGGAGCAATTCTTCCCGTGCAAAATTTTCAGAATTTATCAGTTCAGTCTGCATTTGTGCAACGTACTGCGATAGATCGACTGCGAGCTCACTGCCAACACAACAAGAAGGGAATTGAAAGGGATTATTAAATAAATTTGATTTTACCAGGAATTCCACGCCACTTTGGCTTTGGCCTAAGAACAATTCACTGAAATGGATAAGGATTCCTTCATAATCAGTTCCATTGTCAAAGTAATGAACCTGGTTTTTGGCAATAAAGAATATCGCGTTCTCAAAAACATCGTATGATTTGAAGTCGACAAAATGCTTGCCTGTACCGTGGGTAAACCAAATGATCTGGTAAAAGCTATGGATGTGGGGCTTGTTCGCCTTGCCCTGGTTCTGCGCCAAATAACTTTTTAAGTCATGTATTAAAAACTGTGGTTTGTCGGGTTGGTGCCGGTTTAAATGATATTCATGAATTGCTTCCTGTTTTTTCATGTTAATAACGTCTTGGCGCAAGGTAGCAATTTTGAAAAGGATACCTGCCCGTGTTCAAAAACAATATACATTATTGCTTAAACTTACCATCAATATTCCCAAAACTACCAGATATGTGCACCATTCAATATTGACCTTTGCAGCATTACACTACTATGGAAAAGCATCAGCATATCATTATCGTAGGAGCAGGGTTAAGTGGTCTCACCCTGGCCTATTTACTTTCAAGCCATGGGGTTAAGGTATCCATTCTGGAAGCTTCGGCCAGGGCTGGAGGCAGGATTCAAACAATAGCAGGAAAATTGGGAACACCATTAGAGCTTGGTGCAACCTGGTTTTCTGATCAGCATATCCATATGCTGGATCTTCTGGATGAATTGGGCTTAGCAAAATTCCCGCAATATGCTGAAGGTGTCTGCTTGTTTCAAACCAAATCCTTTGAACCACCTCAGGAGTTTTATGTGCCGGCCTCTGATACACCGTCTTACCGCATTGCAGGTGGCACACAAAAATTAACTGATGCCTTATTGAATCGATTGCCAGAAGCATCAGTATTGTTCGATAATAAAGTCATTTCGGTTAAACAGTGTGATAACGAAATTGAAATAGAAACTTCTAAAGGGATTGTACAAAGGGCAGATAAAGTAGTGATATGCATGCCTCCCCAACTTGCAGGAAAAGCAATACGCTTTTTGCCAGCGTTACCCCAAGATATGATGACATTACTTCCTACTGTTCAGACCTGGATGGCCGGTGCAGTCAAATTTGTAGTGGAATATGAAAAACCATTCTGGCGCCAAAAAGGATATTCAGGAATGGTATATAGCCATGCCGGTATAATTACCGAAATGTACGATCATACTAATTTTGAGCAAAATAAATATGGGTTTACTGGGTTCCTGAATGGCGGAGCAACATCATTTTCTTTTGAAACCAGAAGAGAAATAGTTCTTCAACAGCTTGCCTTATTGCTTGGCCCAGAAGCGAAATCCATTTCTCTGTATAATGATAAAATCTGGTCGGACGAATTCATCATTGAAGGTAGTCAGTTTATCCAGATGCCCCATCAGCATAATGGCCATCCATTGTTTCAAGAATCTTTCTATAAAGGAACCCTGTATTTCTGCGGTACAGAAACGGCAACGATTCACGCTGGATATATGGAAGGAGCAATCCAATCTGCAAAATTGCTTTTTGCTAAAATTTGCAAATAATGGGACTGCTTGGGGATTTCCGAGAAAATGCGCTATAGACAGACAATCAAATTGGTAGTCGTTTTGATGGAATGCATTATCGAACCACAAAATTGAATGGGGGAGCAGAATTTTTTCTACTGGCAGGTGTCCGCACCTGCCAGCTTTTGGTTGTCTGCATCGGCAGATAAGATCCCAACCGATGGATTGCGGATATTTGAAGCCCATTTACCGGAATAGCTATAAAACACAAAAGCCTCGATTTTCATCAAGGCTTTTCGTTCGATTTTTGTTTTGTACTCGGGGCGGGAATCGAACCCGCACGCCTTTGAAAGCACAGGATTTTAAGTCCTGCGTGTCTACCAGTTCCACCACCCGAGCATTAGCCGCTACCGATCTCCATCGGCTTGGTTAATGTTAAAATAAATGCCTTCGGTTAGGAAGGCATTTGGAGCGAAAGACGAGATTCGAACTCGCGACCCCGACCTTGGCAAGGTCGTGCTCTACCAACTGAGCTACTTTCGCAATTGAAATACTGATGTGTTGTATTCCGTTGGGGTTGCAAATATAGAAATATAAATATCACAATCAAAAATAATTTTACTTTTTTTGCTTCAAATAGTAGGCTGAGGGGCATTTTTCCTCGAAATAACACATAGAAAAAAGCATTATTTTTTTATGTTTTTGAGCTTAAAATTAAAAGATTATCAGTGAGTTAAAAGCAGGTTTGATCACATAGGTAGAGGAGTTTTTTAGGGGTAAAAAAAATAAAAATATTTTTTCTACAGGGTATAAAAAACAGCAAAACTGGTGTTCTGCTCTCCCTTTCTTTAATAATAAATTATTTTTTTGATTAATATTGGCTCCTGCTAAAAGACAATTTTCTAAAAAAAAACTAAAATAAAAATCAATCAGCCATGAAATATCATACCCTTGTTAAAGCATTTTGCGATTTAAGCCCCGATGAACTCTACCAGATTATGCGGTTGCGGATTGAGGTTTTCGTGATTGAGCAACAATGCTTTTATCAGGATGCCGATAATAAAGACCAACAGTGTCATCATTTAATGCTTTTTAAAGACAATGAGCTGGTAGCCTATGCACGAATCGTTCCGGCTGGACTTTCTTTCGAAGAAGCCTCTATTGGCAGGGTAATTACCAGCGCGCAGGTAAGGGGTACAGGAGCAGGCAAGGTTTTAATGGAGGCGGCTATGCAAACCTGCAGGCAAATTTTTGGCAATGTTCCGATAAGGATTGGCGCCCAAACTTATGCTCAGGCATTTTACGCCGCACTGGGTTTCGAGACATCGGGCGATGAGTTTATGGAAGATGGAATACCACATATTGAAATGGTAGCCCATCCTTTGTAAAGAATAAAAACTACAAATGACTTGCCGCTACGCCAAAAGCTTTTTTAAAAGCAAAAGAAAAATGCGATAAATCTTCGAAGCCCAAATCGAGATAGATATCCGTTGGCCTTTGCTTTTTCTCTTCAACCAGGAAGCGGGCTTCCTGTAATCTCCTTTGCGTTAACCAGCGGTTTGGTGTTTGGCTAAAGATTTTTTTGAAATCTCTTTTAAAAGCCGAGAGGCTGCGGCCTGTAAGGAAAGCAAAGCGTTCTAAACCTACGTTAAACTTATAGTGCTGCTGCATAAAAGCTTCGAGGTTTATTTTGCCTGGAATGCCAAAATCAAACAAAATATCCGATAATTCGGGCTGCAGTTGTAACAGGATGAGTAGCAGTTCTTCGCGTTTGGCATCTTCGAAAGCCTTATCCATCTGGTCTGTTTCCGTGTAATAAGGATCTAACGAAAGCAGGAAACTGTTAATTAATCTGTCTTTCTTAATTTTAATAAAAGCATCTTTCGACTGGTAGTTTTGAAATGCAAAAGAATGCTTTTTCAAGAAATCTCTTAAAAATACTTCGTCGAAAATGAAGACTACCTTTTCAAATTCATTGTTATCGCGTTGTTTGTTGTAGCGTGCCAGTCGATTCTTGCGCACCATACAGCATTCGCCAGCTTTAAGCTTATAGTGTTTATGACCATCGTAGCCGTTCATGGAGCCTTTAGCGAGAAATATAAAAAAATGTTCGGCTATAAACTGCTCGGGCGATACTGCCGGGCCAACAAAGCAGGATTTAATTTCTGTTATTTTCATGTCGCCGGTTTACACCATTTAAAATATTTCACGATTTAGCCTGTAACTTAATGTCGCTGACTTCGAGAATGGGTTTGTCGTAGCCCTTAGCTACACATTGGATCATGGCCAAGCCTACTTCGCGCATGGTACAAATCCAGTTCGGGAATAGGAGGTACCATAAAAACGACAGCGCATCAAACACGCGGTAAATAAACCTGAAGTTTTTTTGTCCTTTAACCGGTCGCATAAAACCCGGCCTGAAATTATAAACGGCTTTAAACGGTAATTTAAGCAAGGCATTTTCAGTCCGGCCTTTTACCCGGGCCCACATTACTTTGCCCTGTTCGCTACTGTCAGTCCGGTTGCCCGAAACGTATATGAAAGTCATTTCCGGTTGAATGTTTGCAAGTGTTTCGGCAAATGGTACAACAAAATCGTAGGTTTTGCGGGTAAACGAAGCTTCATCTTCGCCAACAGAGCTAACGCCTGCACAAAAGAAACAGGCATCGTAAGCTATTAGCTGATTATGGTAATTTTTAATTTCAGCGAAATCCTTTACAAGCAGTTCTTTTAATTTCGGATGTTTCAAGCTCAGCGGTTTCCGGCTAATGGCCAGCACCGCTGTAACCAAAGGGTTTTCGAGGCAAACCAACAGAACGCCTTCGCCAACTAAGCCGGTGGTGCCGGTAATGATTATTTTCATGCTGCTTCTATTTTATGATACCTAATTTAATTAAACTATTTGCAGTCGCCAAAATTGCCTCATCGGTGCTGCGGGGTTTCCAACCCAACATATTAATAGCTTTTTCATTGCTTGCCCGTTTTATCATGCCTAAATAAGGGGCAACTGCTTTCAGTTTTGGATTAAATATGCTCAGCAATTTAATCAGCCAGCTGGGTAATTCGGCTGTGGGCACCTTTGCAGCTTTTTCGCCTAGATTTTTCTTCATTACTTTTGCAATATCAATCAACGAGTAGCCTTCACCAGCTGCGGCAATAAACCGCTGACCATTGGCCTGGGGCAGGGTCATGGCTTTAAAATGTAAATCTGCCACATCGCGTACATCAACATAGGCCGAAATAATTTTAGGACAGGCTTTCATTTCGCCATTCAACATTTGTCTGATGCTTTGGATTGAGTGTGAAAAGTCGTTTGAGAGGACAGGCCCCAAGACCCCTGTCGGGTTAACCACTGCCAGTTCCATACCTGCACCTTTGGAGGCCATAAAATCCCAGGCTGCCTTTTCAGAGATGGTTTTCGATCTTTGGTAGGGGGCTACCGTATCGTTTAATACCGTCCAGTCGGCCTCTGTATAAGGCGTGGTTTTTACCGTACCCATGCCCACCGCACCAAAGGCCGAGGTTAGTACCACTCTTTTTACGCCCGCCTTTTTGGCTGCACGCAATACAAAAAGTACCCCGTTTTTAGCCGGAATTACAAAATCATCTTCGGTAGTGGCGTTGGTATAAGGGGTAGGCGAGGCTACGTGGATTACATATTGGCAGCCTTCAACCGCTTTTTCCCAGCTGTCTTCATTTTCCAGGTCGGCTTCGGCGAAAGATAAGTTGTCGAAATTACTGATGCCGCCTGCACCAAGCATTTCTTTTACCAAATCTGCTTTTTTAAGCGAGCGCAGTGTAGCTTTTACCCGGTAACCATTGTTTAGCAGTGCAATAATGCAGTAAGAAGCTATAAAGCCCGAGCCTCCGGTTACCAAAACTGTTTCTTTATTTTTCATTTGTTAAAATTTGATGAAACAAAGTTCGGCAACGTATCATAAAGTCAGTTTGTTTAAAAGTCCAGATTGATTGGGGAAAAGATAAAAGCTACGGGAAAAACAAATTAATAAGCGTAGTGATTAACCGGGATAAAACCGAATATGGCGATAAAATCAGGATCAAAGTCGATGCTAAAGATTACGCCATTTGAGTGATGGGAATAAAGGTTTAGCAAAAATATTTGGCTTCAAAGCAATCTAAAACAAAAAAGCCTCGATTTTCATCAAGGCTTTTCGTTCGATTTTTGTTTTGTACTCGGGGCGGGAATCGAACCCGCACGCCTTTGAAAGCACAGGATTTTAAGTCCTGCGTGTCTACCAGTTCCACCACCCGAGCATTAGCCGCTGCCGATCTCTATCGGCTTGGTTAACTTTAAAATTAAATGCCTTCTGGTAGGAAGGCATTTTTTTGGAGCGAAAGACGAGATTCGAACTCGCGACCCCGACCTTGGCAAGGTCGTGCTCTACCAACTGAGCTACTTTCGCATTTACAAAACTGATGTTGTTGTTTCGTTTTGGTGATGCAAATATAGGCAGATTTATATATCTGTCAAGAGATTTTTTATTAAAAATTTAATATTTAGTTTAAACTGCTGGCTTTCAGTACTAGTAAAATTAAATCAGTTTCAAATCCTTTTGTCTGAAGATAGCTCATCAGCTTCATTTTTCTTTTAAAGGGATCATTTTCGTTCAAACTTTCTGCTTTTTTTACTGCCAGTTTTTCCAAAGCGAGTAGATAATCGTCTTCATCCAGACTGTAAATTGCTTTTTGCAGCAGCTTATCCGGAACACCTTTCTGTTTTAAACCCTGTTTAATTTTGACCCGACCCCAGTGTTTGATGTTAAATTTTCCGGAAGCGTAATTCAGGGCAAACCTTTCTTCATTTAAAAAATTGTTCAGAATCAGGTCTGTAATAATTTCTTCCAGTTCATCGCCCCGCATGCCAAGGTCTAACAATTTGCCACGCACTTCCTTTTGCGAGCGCTCCTGGTACACGCAAAAACTTTCGGCCTTGGCCAATGCCTGCTTTTTATCTAATATTATACCCTCTTGTTTACCGCTTTTCATAATTATTTACTGAAATTCGTAAAAATATAAACGATTACCCTATTTTCTGAATAAAAATAGCATGCAGAACTCCATATATACCATTGCCAGAATAGCCGAAATTTTAAATGCCGATGCTAAATTAATTGATAGCGAGGTGGTTATTCAGTATTTGGTAATCGATAGCCGATCCGTACTTGTTCCTGAAAATTCGATCTTTTTTGCACTTGCTGCTCACCGCGACGGGCATGAGTTTATTAAAGATGCTTACGCCAAAGAAATCCGCAACTTTGTTATTACCGACGAAAAATACATTGCCCAATACCCTGATTGTAATTTTTTAAAGGTAGAAGACGCCCTTGAGGCCTTGCAGCAACTGGCCATTGAACACCGCGAACAATTTAACCTTAAAACCATTGGGATTACCGGCAGTAATGGTAAAACCATCGTGAAAGAATGGTTATACCAGTTGTTGGCAGCCGATTATAATATTGTAAAAAGTCCTAAAAGTTATAATTCGCAAATTGGTGTACCGCTTTCGGTGTGGCAAATAGATGCTGACCATACTTTAGGGATTTTCGAAGCTGGTATTTCGGCAATAAATGAAATGGAAAGCCTGGCGAAAATTATCCGGCCGGAAATCGGTATTTTAACCAATATTGGCGAGGCACATGCCGAAGGTTTCAGCTCAAAAAAAGAAAAACTAACCGAAAAGCTGAAGCTTTTTAAAGATAGCGAACTTTTTATCTATTCGCCTGAATATGTAGGTGAAGTAAGCGCTAAAGATCTGCCTGGTAAAAAACAATTTAGCTGGAGCAGTAAGCAAACGGCCGATTTACAAGTGATTGCGGTGGAGCCGATTGAAGGTAATTGTTACCTGAGGGCCATTTATCAAAACCGCGAAATAGAATGTTTATTGCCCTTTAAAGATAAAGCTTCGATTGAAAACGGCATGATTTGCTGGGCTACTTTACTAGCCTTAGGATATACGCCTGAGCAAGCCGATTTACGTTTGGAAAAACTGAGCCATGTTAGCATGCGCCTTGAGCTTAAAAACGGCATTAACCAGTGTTCCATTATCGACGATTCGTACAGTGCTGATATTTCTTCACTCGCCATTGCCCTCGATTTCCTGAACCAGCAGAACCAGCATGCGCGCAAAACCGTTATCCTTTCCGAGTTATTTGAAACCGGAAGAGACGACCTCGACCTATATACTGAAATAGCTGAGCTGCTTTTGCAGAAAAAAGTAAACCGATTGATCGGGATTGGTACACACATTGCCCGTTTTGCCGATCTCTTTAAATTCGAAACCCAGTTTTTCGATGATACCAATGCTTTTGTAGAAGCTTTTCCGGGTTTACAGTTTAGTCATGAGACCATTCTGGTAAAAGGAGCCAGGCGCTTTGAGTTTGGTCGCATTAGTAAGCTGCTGACCCAGAAAATACACGATACCGTTTTAGAAATTGATTTGAATGCCATGGTTGGTAACCTGCAGTTTTACCGTTCTAAAATTAAACCTGGCGTGAAAATAATGGCTATGGTAAAAGCCTTTTCTTATGGCAGTGGTAGTTTTGAAATCGCTAACCTGCTCCAGTTTCATAAAGTAGATTACCTGGCGGTTGCTTATGCCGATGAGGGCATCGCCTTACGCAAAGCAGGCATTACGCTGCCTATAATGGTGATGAGTCCGGAAGAATCTGCTTTCGAGGCGATAATCAAACATCAGTTAGAACCTGAAATTTACAGTGTTGATATTCTGAACAGTTTTATTAATGCGCTTTCTGATTACGATTTCGATTACCCCATTCACATTAAGATTGATAGCGGGATGCACCGTTTAGGCTTCGATCAATCGGAAATTAGCACCTTAACCGGCTTGTTAAAAGATAATGCCAAAGTAAAAGTGCAGAGCATTTTCTCGCACCTGGTGGCCAGTGGCGAAGCCGAGCACGATGGTTTTACCCAACAGCAAATCGTACGTTTTAATACCATGGCACAACAGTTATTGGAAGTATTAACTTATAAACCTTTGTTGCATATTGCCAATACCTCGGGTATTTCGCGCTGGCCAGAAGGGCAAATGGATATGGTTCGTCTGGGTATTGGTTTATATGGTTTCGATTCGGCATTGCCACACAACCGTGGTCTGCAAACCGTTATGGTGCTTAAAACCACGGTAAGTCAGGTTAAAACATTGGAGCCTGGTGAAACGGTTGGCTACAGTCGTAAGGGGGTTATGCCCCATGGAGGCAAGATTGCAACCGTAAAAATTGGCTATGCCGATGGCTACAGCAGGGCTTTTGGCAATGGGGTAGGTAAAATGCTCATCAATGGTAATCTGGTGCCCACAATAGGCTCTATTTGCATGGATATGACGATGCTGGATATAACCGGGATCGATGTTAAAGCTGGCGATGAAGCCATTGTTTTTAATAAAGAACATACCATTATGCAACTGGCCAGCGATGTAAATACCATACCTTACGAGATTTTAACCAATATTTCGCAAAGGGTTAAAAGGGTTTATTTTTATGAATAAGTTTATTAGTCATTGGTTCATTGGTTATTAGTAAGGCAGATTGCCTACTGGTCCGTTGGTTAATGGTTTGATGGTTCATAGCCTACGCTAACGGCAAATTGCTATGGTATGCAACTTGCACAAATGAACCAATGATTATTCTTTATCGTCCACGTTTGTAACGTGGATGGCTGAGAAAAGCGATTGTATCGCTGTATTTAGGAGCTGCATTATTCAATTTCGATAGTTTATTTCGGTCGGTGGGGCACCAAACGATAGGGTATGACAATGGGTTTTACTAATGAACCCATGGCGAATGAACTATTGAACTAAAAAATGTTATTTTTGCACCATGAACAAAGTAGGGAAAGCCATTTTAAACTATCTGATTAAAGGATTATTAATTGTGGTACCCATTGCCGTAAGTATTTTTATTGTAGTTTGGGCGGTTACCACCGTAGATAGCTGGTTAAACGTAAAGAATGTATTTGGCGTTAATCCAATTACAGGCGAAAGCAGGAATATTCCCGGACTGGGCTTGCTTACTGTTGTAACCATTATTCTGCTGGCAGGTATTTTTGTAACCAATTTGGTTACCGAACCCATGTACAACTGGTTTCAGCGGATGATGCACCGTCTGCCTCTACTTAATTTCATCTACTCCTCTATAAAAGATTTAACTGAAGCCTTTGTTGGCGACGAAAAGAAGTTTAACCACCCGGTACTGGTTGAAGTAGAGGGCGGTTTAAAAAAGATTGGTTTTTTAACGCAGAACGATTTACATAAACTGGATTTACCCGATGAAGTTGCGGTTTATTTTCCGCTTTCCTATTCATTTGCCGGTCAGTTGTGTATTGTACAGCGCAATAAGGTTACCGATTTAAAAATGACTGCTGCCGATGCCATGAAACTGGTGGTGAGTGGTGGTGTAAGCGGACTATAAACAACATTCGAAATGATTACCATTTATCACAATAACAGGTGTAGCAAAAGCCGTTGCGCTTTGCAGGAGCTCGAAAAAAGTGGAAAAGAATTTGAAGTAGTTTATTATCTCGATACACCACCAAACGTAGCCGAACTCACGGCTATTGTAGCCAAACTGGGCATTAAACCTTTAGCACTCATCAGAAAAGGGGAGCAGGTTTTTATCGATAACTATAAAGGTAAAACCCTAACTGATGCCGAATGGATTGAAGCGATGGTTAAACACCCGATTCTTATCGAACGACCAATTGTAATTTCAGGTGATCAGGCCGTTATTGCCCGCCCGACAGAAAAAATACAGGAGATTTTAGGGTAGCTTACGAAGTCTGAAGGAGGACGAACGAAGGAAAGACTTCGTAAGTTTTAGCCCGGCAGTTAGCTAAAAAATATTCCTAAAGCCAATCAGAAAGATCACCAGAAGTATTAGCCCAAACAATATCCTCGAATAATACTCGCGGATAAAAAGCCCCGTGAGTACCAGCATATCATCATCAACACTGCTGTGAATATTGCCATTTCCGGCTGATGCACTGAACAGGATCTGTTTATCTTTAAGGTTATTCAGCGACCATCGACTTAGCCAGCTATTCTGGTAACGCCAGTCGAAAGTTTCGCCAGATGCAAATACAATCTTCGCCTTAAAACCCAGCCAATCGTAGGTAATCGTAGCTAAAGTTTCGTTTTGGTTGTTTACAATGCGGGTTTCGGGTTTAGCAAAGCCTTCGCTTTTTAACAAATAAATACCCGTCTGGGTAGTGGCAATTGCAGAGTTTTGCCAGGAACTAAAATTCATCGAAAATTTCAGTTGCTGCTGATCAAATACCTGATAGCTGCTATCAAATAAACCTTTTCTCCAAAATAATACCTGTTCCATCGCACAAAAGGGTTAAATTAACAATTAATGATGACGCAATGTTGTTGTTGTGATAATCGGAACGATACAGGCAATAACAAAAACTGCACGTTTGTTGTAGACCTGTTTAATAAATAAACCAGCTATTATCAATAATTTATTATCAGTGTCAGAAGAGATTGCGCCACTGTTGCTGCTTGAAGTATACATGATGTGCTCATCTTTGTAATTACTCACCGTCCATTGCGATTTCCATACCCCAGTTGATTTCCATTCGTACTGCTCGCCGGTGTTTAAACTGATTAGCGCTTTCGATTTCCAGCTGTCGTAAGTAATTATAGCAAGCACCTCGTTGGTTTTTTTATCAATTACCTTAGTTCTTGATTGCCAAAATCCTTCGCTCGCAAATTGATAGTTCTTATCTTCAAACATACTTTCGGCATTGCTCGTCCACATTCCAAAAGTAATAGCCCCTTTTTGGAGCCCATCTACAAACAAATGAAAGTTTCCGCTAAACCAATCGCTTTTCCAGTTGATAAATTTCGACATCTTAATTGCGTTTATTTTTAGATGGCACTTCCTTTCAGATGTTACATAAAAAAAGTGCTTATTGTTTGTAAGCACTTTTTTCAGTTACCAGTTATCAATTTGCAATTATCAGTTTGCAATTATCAGATGGATTTGGCTATTAACTATCAACCATTGACTAATTTACAGTTTGCAACTTACAGTTAACCGATTTAAACAATTAACCAGTTAACCAGTTTCAGTTGACAGTTTTCAGTTGACCAATTTAAACAATTAACCGATTAGCCAGTTTCAGTTACCAGTTTTCATTTGACAGTTAACCGATTTAAACAATTAACCAGTTAACCATACCAATGAATCTCTTGCACTAGAAATTCGGCTTCAATACATACTTATCGTAGAAACGGAAAATATGCTCGGCGGCTTCTTCTGCGGTATCAACCAGGCGGAAAAGGTTTAAGTCTTCTTCGTGGATATTGTGCTCTTTCTGTAGCATAGTGCCTTTAATCCAGTCAATTAATCCGCCCCAATAATCTACACCCACCAGTACAATCGGGAAACGGGCAATTTTACCGGTCTGAATTAAGGTTAAGGCTTCGAAAAGCTCATCCATGGTGCCAAAGCCACCCGGTAAAACCACAAACCCTTGACTGTATTTCATAAACATTACCTTGCGCACGAAGAAGTAATCGAACTCCAGTAATTTATTGTGATCGATATATTTATTGTGGAATTGCTCGAAAGGCAACTCAATGTTTAGACCTACCGATTTACCTCCGTTGGTATGCGCACCTTTATTACCGGCTTCCATAATACCAGGGCCACCACCTGTAATTACCCCGTAACCACGATCGGTTAATAACTTGCCGCATTGCTCAGCCAGTTGGTAGTAGCGGTGGGTTTGGGCGGTACGGGCCGACCCATAAATGGTAACACAAGGACCGATTTTAGCCAGTTTCTCAAAACCATCAACAAACTCGGCCATAATTTTAAAAATCTGCCAGGAATCGGTTACTTTAATTTCCTGCCAGTCTTTGTTCTCAAAAGCACTTCTGATTTTTTCTTCACTCGTCATATACTGTAATGCTAAATATTAAAATCTGGTTTGGGCATCAGTCTTTTTGCTGATGAACAACAAACCTATAAATGTGATTAAACCGTTAATTAAAATCAGTTCAACACTAAAAACATATCCGCCCAATAATGCGGCCGAATTGCTTGCAAGCAAGTAACATAAAAAAGGCGATAATATGCAAACTATCGGCACTAATTTATCGTGAAGGCCGCGTTTTTTTACAAACAATCCAAAACTGTATAAGCCTAATAGCGGGCCGTATGTATAAGAGGCGATGGTAAAAATTAAACTCACTACTGATGAGCTGTTCAATGCGTTAATCACAATAATCACCAGAAACATTAAAACTGAAAAGGCTACATGCACAGTGTGGCGCTTTTTAACGGCACTTTTTTCATCGATATCTTTAGCTTTATCCATACCTAAAAAGTCGACACAGAAAGAAGTGGTTAGTGCTGTCAAGGCCGAATCGGTTGTAGCAAAAGTAGCTGCTGTTAAGCCCAGCATAAAAATAATGGCCGGAACAGAACCCAGGTTATTCAATGCAATTTCCGGAAACAATAAATCGGTACGTGGTTTACCTGTAAGGTGATCTAAAGGAATATCGATGCCGTTTTTTGCAGCGAAAATGTATAATAACGCACCTACACTTAAAAAGAAAACATTTAAGATTACAAATACACCGGTAAAGGTGAACATGTTTTTCTGGGCTTCTTTAATGGTGCTCATACTCAGGTTTTTCTGCATCAGATCCTGATCAAGGCCAGTCATGGCGATGGTTACGAAAATACCACCGATAAATTGTTTACTGAAATAGAACTTGTTGGTAAGGAAATCATCGAGAAAGAATATTTTAGAATAGCTGCTGTTTTTAACGGTTTCAAAGGCCTGTGGAATGCTGAAATCGAGACTGTTGCAGATGAAATAAATGGTTAAGAAAACCGATAAAACCAGGAAAAACGTTTGCAGGGTATCGGTAATAATAATGGTTTTTAAGCCGCCTTTAAAAGTGTACGACCAGATTAAGGCTAAAGAAATTAAAACCGTTAACCAAAACGGAATGCCATAATTGTCGAATATAAAGCGCTGTAATACAATTACAACCAGATACAAGCGTGTTGCCGACCCAAGTGTTCTGCTTAATAAAAAAATGGACGCAGCGGTTTTATAACTATAGTGGCCCAACCGCTTTTCAATATAACTATAAATGGAAGTTAAATTCATCCGGTAGTACAGCGGCAGTAAAACCGTGGCAATAATGATAAAGCCAACTGCATTACCCAATACAAACTGAAAATACTGAAACTGGTTTCCGCCGGGGGCACCAACCTCTCCGGGTACCGAAATAAAAGTTACCCCCGAAAGTGCCGTTCCAATCATTCCAAAGGCCACCAGGTACCATTTAGAGTTTCTGTTGGCAACGAAGAAAGTATTATTGTCTGACGATTTTTGAGAGGTTACAAAGGAAATAATAATCAATAGCAGGAAGTAGCCAATTAAAAAACACAAGAGGATGGTTGGTGACATAGTTTTGTTTTAAGCTGATAAATGTAAAGAAAACTATTAAATGAAGCAATACATCAAGTCCGAAGTCAGCAGTCCGAAGTCCGGAGTTTAAAAACCTGAGACAAAATGTATTTAATGACCAATATTCAATAACCAATGACCAATTATCATTTTAAACCGGAATATTGGCTATCAACCATCAACTAATAATCAATTTTCAGTTACCAATTATCAGTTAGGTTGTGGCTATTACTATAAACCATTGAACTAATGAACCAATGACTAATGAACTAATAAACCTTTTCCCTATTTTTGTACTATGAATTTTTCATCCAAACTACTCGAGGATGCAGTAAACGAATTTTCGAAACTGCCTGGTGTAGGACAAAAAACCGCTTTACGCCTGGTATTACATCTTTTAAGCAAAGAACAGGAGGAGGTAAACCAGTTTGGCAATACATTTATTAAACTTAAACAACAGATTAAACACTGTACAACTTGCCATAATATTTCTGATTATGCGGTGTGCGAAATCTGCACCTCTCACAAACGCGATAAAGAAACCATTTGTGTGGTAGAAGATACGCGTGACGTAATGGCCATTGAAAACACGGGACAATATTTTGGTGTTTATCATGTTTTGGGTGGTTTAATTTCCCCGATGGATGGGATAGGACCTTCTGATTTATTTATTGATGGTCTAGTTAACCGTGTTGCTGCTGGAGGTATTAAAGAAATTATTTTAGCATTAAGTCCCAATATGGAAGGCGATACCACTTTATTTTACCTCTATAAAAGACTGAAAGAATTTAATGTGCCGGTTACTACTATTGCGCGCGGAATTGCTTTTGGTGGCGAACTCGAATATGCCGATGAAATTACCCTGGGCCGTTCGATTGTTACCCGTGTACCTTACGAAACTGCGATGATGAAATAAACTAGTACTGAGTATCAAGTAGTAAGTATCAGGTAGCAAGACTTGTTTAAATGCGAACTACTCCATACTTGCTACTCGATACCCCATACTTGCTACTCTATACTTGATACCCGATACTCCATACTCACTACTTATACTCACCAACAACATACATGAACTTAAAAGATAAAGTAATCATCATTACAGGCGCATCAAGCGGAATTGGAAAAGCCTGTGCCGAAGAATTTGCCAAGCGTGGTGCCAATTTAGTTTTAGCTGCCCGCCAATATGTTACCCTTTGTGAAATTACCGCCGATTTAGAAAAAAAATATAACATCAGGGCGGTAGCCGTACAAGCCGATGTGAGTAAAGAAGCTGATTGCGAATTGATTATTAAACAAACGCTCGTTTCTTTTCAAAAAATTGATATTCTGGTTAATAACGCCGGTTTATCGATGCGCGCTTTGTTTAACGATCTGGATTTATCCGTGCTGAAAAACCTGATGGACGTGAATTTCTGGGGAACAGTGTATTGCACCAAATATGCCTTACCCGAAATCTTAAAAACCAAAGGAACAGTGGTAGGCGTATCATCCATTGCGGGTTACCGGGGCTTACCGGGCCGTACAGGTTATTCGGCTTCTAAGTTTGCCATGAATGGTTTTATGGAGTCGTTGCGTACAGAGTTGCTTAAAACAGGTGTAAATGTAATGGTAGCCTGCCCCGGCTTTACGGCTTCGAACATTCGTGTAACTGCCTTGTCAAAAGATGGTGCGGCTCACGGCGAAACCAGTATGGATGAAGGTAAAATGATGTCGTCAGAAGAGGTAGCCAGCATTATTGCCGATGGTATTGAACAGCGTAAACGCACTCTGGTAATGACCAGACAGGGAAAACTGGCCGTATTGATGAATAAACTCTTTCCGGCTTTTGTAGATAAAAAGGTTTTTGATTTGTTTGCAAAAGAGAAGAACCCGCTGATTAAAGGGTAAATGAGGTTAGCGGTTAGGGTTTGGCGGTTTTAATAAAAATCTTGTACTTGATACCTGATACTTGCATCTCAATACCTGATACCCCTCAAGAAATCCACCCTTACAACAATTTCGTTTATTTACACTAGCGATGCTAAATCCTGATTATGTATAAATCCCTTGTTTTATTAATGCTTTTGTTCCAGACTATACTCGCTTCGGCTCAGGTTAAAAAGGTAAAAAATATAAATTACGCAGGCAATACCGATGAAGCCAATACACTGAACATTTTTTACAAAAACGATAGCATCAAGAGTAAGCCGGTATTGGTTTTTATTCATGGGGGCTCCTGGAGTAGCGGTAAGAAAGAAACTTACTGGTGGCTGGGCCGTAATTTTGCCCGTAAGGGAGTAGTTACGGTTATTATCAATTACCCCCTGGCGCCCAGTGTGCAGTACGAAAAAATGGCCGATGATTGCGCATTAGCCGTCAAATGGGTTAAAGCACATATGGCTGATTATTCTGCAAGTCCCGATAAGATTTTTGTAATGGGCCATTCGGCAGGCGGGCACCTGGCTGAACTGATTAACGCTGATCCTAAATATTTTAAACAGGTAGGAATAGCGAACCCGATCAAAGGGTTAATCCTTAACGATCCTTTTGGGCTGGATATGCACGAATATTTAAGCACTGCAGAAAAGGATCATTATTATTTCGATTTCATCAGAACCTTTACCGAACAGGCTGAGGTTTGGAAAACCGCTTCACCGATGGAATATGTAAACGAGATTAAAAACCCACACCTGCTTTTTTATGGTGCTAAAACTTATGGTGCCATTAAACTGCAAACACCAAAACTTTACGAAATACTAAAAGCCAACGGCGTTGCGGTTGAGCTGAAAGAAATTAAAGGCAAAAGCCACGTACCAATGATTAGCCAGATGATTTTTGGTGGCAACCAGTTGTATGAGGATATTTTGAGTTTTATAAACCATTAAAAATTTCCCATCCTGCGGACACCTCTATGAGAGGGGGGGATTGTGAGCCACGGTACTGCTGTTTATTGCACTAACCAACCCGTCTAAACCCGACTGTAGCAGAAATCCTTTTTGCTTGTAGTAACGTTGAATACGAAGTGTTTGTTGCCGATGAAAACAGTTCCTTCATGCTTTAGAAGACCGTGGTGCAAAAAGATTGTAGCGTAAGGCGGGACTGCTGGGACCGACTAGCTATGCAATTGCTTTTCAAAAAAATAAAATGTTGTTTTGGCTGTTGTCAGGATAATCGGTTAAACCGTTCGCGTAACCTCGTCCAGTTTACTGTAATCCATTACCATTTTACCGGCCTCGTTATGGTAATACATTTTCTCAAAGCGTGCATCCATTTCAATTTCTTCGTCCTGGTAACTGGTACGCGTATGGATGGTTTGGGCAAAAGTATCATCAAAAGCCTTTAGCATCACAAACACCTCAACTTCTGCCAGTTGCAATTCGATCAGTGATTTTTCAAACAAAGGACTATCTTCCGTAATAGGATGCACCAGCGTCCAGTTTAAGGAAAGGATACTGATTTTATCGCGCTCCAGATGAAGCGGGTAAAAACGCCTTACCTGTTTATCGTCAACCAGTTCATTGTACGACATCACCATTTGTACTTCCACTTCAATGAGCTGGTTGCGGCGTAAATTAACTAGTCTGCACATTAAACCATGGCCATCCTGGTAAGGTGCAATGACCATTTTTTTGCTGAAACTAACTTTTGAAGTAGGGCGGCTAAAACGTCCATACAATAAACCTGTGGCGAGGGCAAAGGCCAGTAAGCCGAGCATACTCTCGAAAGCAGCCAGCACACTGGTAATAAAGCCTTGCGGGGAAATGTGTCCATACCCAACGGTAGAGATGGTTTGGGCCGAAAAGAAAAAGGCATCGAAAAACTGATCGCGCAGCGTAATGCCATTTGCGCCAACTAAATTTTCGATCCCGATGAGGTTATAAAGTATGGCAAATAAAGTGTTGACCAGCAGGTAAGCCACCAGAATAACCAGAAAGAAACGGGGCCAGCTCATGGTAACCAGGCGTGTGTAGGTATCATCGAACTTAAACCAGGGCAGGCCGGTACGCTCAATATTGGCTGAGCCATCGGGGTTAAGCATGCGCTGATTTTTGGCTACGGGATTGGATCCGAAACCGAAATCATCGTTAAACTGTACTTTTCTTTTAAAAAAGGCCATATATTTTCAGAAAGATTTTGGAATATTAAAAAAGTATATCAATATTTGCTTTATACAAACATGATAATTAAAAACTTAAATAACAATTGGTGGTGGCATAACGAAATTCGTTAGGCATTTCTATTGTTATATATTTTAAAATATTTTATACACAACGAAGAGGATTGCCCAAAAAGCAATCCTCTTTTTTTTCGACCTTCCCCTCCAAAGGAGGGGTGTCCGCAGGACGGGGTGGTTAATAAAAAAAGTAAATGGTTTGTGCAGACACGAACTATGGAAATGAACCACAGATAAAAATGATAAACACAGATAAATCTGTGTTATCTGTGGCAAAAAGAATAGGCAAACGGAGTTTAAATAAATGGTTCGTGCGGACACGAACCGCAATAAAAATAAATAAATGGTTTGTGGAGACACAAACCATTGCGATTGAGCAATAAACATGAAAAAGATATTAAACCATTTATTTGAGAACAAAAGCTTTAGCAGGGAAGAGGCTAAAAACATCTTAATTTCCATTTCGGAAGGTGCTTTTAATTCCTCGCAAATTGCAGCTTTTATTACGGCCTATGCCATGCGCAATATCACGGTGCAGGAGTTGCAGGGCTTTAGAGATGCCATGCTGGATATGTGCGTAAAGGTAGACCTTTCGGCTTACGAACTGATTGACCTTTGCGGTACCGGTGGCGATGGCAAAGACACCTTTAATATTTCTACCTTATCATCGTTTGTGGTGGCGGGAGCAGGTCATCATGTTGCCAAACATGGCAACTACGGAGTTTCTTCGGGTTGTGGCTCATCAAACGTGATGGAATACCTGGGCTATAGCTTTACCAACGATGAAGCTACCTTAAAGCGTAATTTAGATTCAGCAGGTATTTGCTTTTTGCATGCGCCGCTTTTTAATCCGGCCATGAAAATTGTAGCGCCAATAAGAAAAGAACTGGGCGTAAAAACCTTTTTCAATATGCTGGGACCAATGGTTAACCCGGGGCAGCCCAAACACCAGATGGTAGGCGTATTTAGCCTGGAGCTGGCCCGCCTGTACGCTTATTTATATCAGGATACCGATAAAAATTATACCATTGTGCATGCACTGGAGGGCTACGATGAGGTTTCGCTTACCTGTGATGTGAAAACCTTTAGCAACAAAGGTGAGCAGATTTTAACCCTCGAGGATATGGGCTTCGAAAAAGTGGATGTAAATGCCATTAAAGGAGGCGATACGGTAGAATCATCGGCTAAAATATTTATGGATGTACTGAATGGCGAGGCCACAGATGTGCAGAATAACGTGGTACTTTGCAATTCGGCATTGGCCATCCGGACGATAAAACCAGAACTGTCGTTTGCCGATTGTTATTACGAAGCAGAAGAATCGCTGATGAGCAAAAAAGCGTTACACAGTTTTAAACAATTACTGGCATGCTAAAATTAAAGGTTTGCGGTATGCGTTTGGCCGCTAATATTGCTGCGGTTGCCGGGCTACAACCCGATTATCTGGGCTTTATCTTTTATGAAAAATCTCCGAGAGCCATCAGCGATGTTTCGGCAGAATTAATCAAATACATTCCTGCTGAAATTAAAACTGTAGGCGTGTTTGTAAATGAAGACATTGAAACCGTAAAAGAGAAAATAAGCTCCTTAAAGTTAAAAGCCGTTCAGCTGCATGGGAGCGAAACGCCTGAATATTGTGCCGAACTAAAATCAGACTTTCCTAATTTAGAAGTGATTAAAGCCTTTGGAATAGATGAAGATTTCGATTTTTCGGCTTTGGAAGCTTACTTAGCTACGACAGATTATTTTCTGTTCGATACCAAAACGAAGGCACATGGCGGATCGGGCAAAACCTTTAATTGGTCTGTTTTAGACCGATATACTTACACTAAACCCTACTTTTTAAGCGGTGGAATTGATTTGGAACATACCACTGCTATTAAAAATATAAACGACGACCGTTTATATGCCCTGGACATTAACAGCCGGTTCGAAACGGAACCAGGCCTGAAGGATGCTGAAAAAATTAAAGAATTTATAAAAGAAATCATTACCCCTGGTTTCAATCAGGGGTAAAAACAAAAGATATGAAATACAAAGTAAACGAAAAAGGATATTACGGAGATTTTGGAGGCGCGTACATCCCCGAGATGCTTTATCCGAATGTAGAAGAACTGCGTCAGAATTATTTAAAGATTATTGCTGATCCTGATTTCCAAAAGGAGTTTCATCAGCTGTTGAAAGATTATGTTGGCCGCCCTTCGCCATTGTATCTGGCTAAAAGGTATTCTGAAAAGTATGGCGCCAATATTTTCCTGAAAAGGGAAGATTTGAACCATACCGGAGCGCATAAAATTAACAATACCATCGGACAGATTTTACTGGCCGAGAAGCTGGGCAAAAAACGGATCATTGCCGAAACGGGCGCTGGTCAGCATGGTGTGGCTACAGCTACAGTTTGTGCGTTGCGCAACCTGGAGTGTGTAATTTACATGGGCGAGGTAGATATTGAGCGTCAGGCACCGAATGTGGCCCGTATGAAAATGCTGGGTGCAAAGGTAGTTCCGGCAAGTTCGGGTAGTAAAACTTTAAAGGACGCTACTAATGAGGCCATGCGCGACTGGATTAACAACCCTGTTGATACGCATTATATCATTGGTTCGGTAGTGGGACCGCACCCTTACCCTGATATGGTAGCCATTTTCCAGTCTATCATCTCAGAAGAAACTAAAAAACAACTGTTAGAGCAAACCGGCAGCGACCAACCCGATTACGTTCTGGCTTGTGTAGGTGGTGGTAGTAATGCCATGGGGATGTTTTATCACTTCATGGACGATGAAAATGTGAAACTCATCGCAGTAGAAGCTGCAGGTAAAGGGGTTTCGAGCGGATTCTCAGCTGCAACAACCTATCTGGGTAAAGAAGGCGTTTTACATGGTAGCCGGAGTATTTTAATGCAAACCGAAGATGGTCAGGTGGTAGAGCCGCATTCGGTTTCTGCCGGATTGGATTACCCTGGTATTGGTCCGCAACATGCGCATTTGTTTAAAACCGGTCGTGGCCAATATGTTTCCATTACTGACGATGAAAGTTTGGAAGCGGGTTTATTGTGCACCAAACTGGAAGGCATTATTCCGGCGATAGAAAGTGCACATGCATTGGCGTACCTGGAAAAAATGGAATTTAAAGGTGGCGAAAATGTAGTTGTTTGCTTATCCGGCCGCGGCGACAAGGATCTGGATACGTATATTAAATATTTTAACTTATAGATTTGAGACGATAGATATGAGATATGAGTAGGCGGGCTTTCCAGAGAGGAGCTAAGTCTAATATCTCAAGTCTCACATCTCAAGTCTCAGATCTCAAATCTCAGAAAATGAACAGAATCAAAAAACTCTTCCAGGAGAAGAAAAATATATTATCAATTTACTATACGGCTGGCTACCCTAATCTGGGCGATACCATTCAAATTGCCGAAGCTTTGCAAAAATCGGGTGCTGATATTCTCGAAATCGGCTTTCCGTATTCAGATCCTGTTGCCGATGGACCGGTAATTCAGGCCAGCAGCAAGCAATCTTTAGATCAGGGGATGACGCTTAAGGTGCTTTTCGAGCAGTTGAAAGACTTACGTAAAAATGTAACTATCCCGGTTTTATTGATGGGCTATGTGAACCCGGTTTTGCAGTTTGGTGTAGAAAACTTTTGTAAAGCCTGTGCCGAAGTAGGGGTAGATGGCTGCATTGTACCCGATTTGCCGATGGCAGAATATGAAGAATTTTACCAGGAATGCTTTGAAAAACACAACCTGAGCAATGTATTTCTGATTACCCCGCAAACCGCTGAAGAACGCATCCATAAAATTGACGGGCTAACCAACAGCTTTATTTACCTGCTTTCATCGTCGGCTACTACAGGTAAAAATTTAGAAGTGGGTAATACCACCGAAGCATATTTTGGCCGCATTAAAGCCCTGAACCTGAAAAACCCAACGATGATTGGTTTCGGGATCAGCGATAAACAGACTTTCGATAAAGCCTGTAGCTACGCCAATGGTGCTATTATAGGTACCGCTTTCGTTAAAGCCATTGCCGAAGGTAATTTAGAAGAAAGCGTAAGCAACTTCATGAAGAAGTTTAGGGATTAAATAATCTCAGATACTTCATTGCTAGGAGGTACGACGAAGCAATCTTACATGCTAGTGAGATTGCTTCGTAGGCAGAAAAAGCCTTCTCGCAATGACGATCACTCTTGCGGTTCGTCACCCTGAACTTCCGCCCGGCCGGTCGGACGGGTGTTTCAGGGTCTTTTATGCAAAGATAGATTTCTCCATTCCGTTGCACTTCAGTCGAAATGACGGAAAATTTCGTATATTAGTCTCATTAAAATCTCTTTATAAAATATTTCCGCGACAGAACCCTGTTCTGAATTGCCCTTATCATCCGATACAGGGGTAAAACATTATTTTCCAAATTTTATAAAGAGAACATCATGCAAGATTTAAAAATTGCTTTAATTGGTGCTACAGGTAAAGCTGGTACTTATATTTTAAAAGCGCTGCTGGCGCAAAACTTCCAGGTAAAAGCCTTGGTCAGAAATCCGGAAAAAATCAGGTTTAATCATTCAGCTTTAACGGTTACCACAGGCGATGTTGGCGATGGTGAGGTGGTGCAGGATCTTATCAATGGTTGCGATGTGGTAATCAGTGCGCTGGGTTTAGGTAATCCGGCGAGTGAGAAGACTATATTTACCCAGTCGACGGTAAACATTATTACTGCTATAGAAAGCTTGGGCTTAAAGCGCTATATCGCATTAACGGGCTTGAATGTAAATACGCCTTTAGATAACAAGGACGAAAAGACCCGCTTAGCTACCCAATGGATGTACGATCATTTTCCGGTGTCGACTGCCAACAGACAAAAGGAATATGACATCCTGACTGAAAGTAAGCTGGACTGGACGCTGATCCGTTTACCGTTGATTATGCAAACTGACGAACAAACATCAATTGGCATGGGGTTAATCAATTGTACCGGCGATCAGATTAATGCCGCTAATCTTGCGCAGTTTATTATGGATCAGTTAAGAGCAGTTGAGTTTGTAAGGCAGGCACCTTTTATCTGGAATAACTAAGTTATTTAACTACTAAGGCGCTAGGAACCAAAGAAATAATCACTTTGTATTCCGTTCTTTTTTACCATATAAGGCAGTTAAGCATAAATTAAGAACCAAGCTTACATGTATCTTATTTGTCTTATATGGTTCATTACTAATATTATATTTTACCACCTAAGACATGTAAGAACACCTGAGGTAAAATGCTTAGGTGGCCTAAGGTGTCTGAGGTGGTTATACACCATAATTTACCACCTAAGACATGTAAGAACACCTGAGGAGAAATGCTTGGGTGCCCTAAGTTGTCTGAGGTAGTTATACATCATAATATTACCACCTAAGACATGTAAAAACACCTGAGATAAAATGCTTAGGTGGCCTAAGGTGTCTGAGGTGGTGAGTAAATATACTATGAACAGATTGCTTCGGCCAATGAAAAATTGTCCTCGCAATGACGATCCCGGAGGTGTGGTTAGACAACAACAGGGGCTTTTAGTGGATGAGGGGAGCCTGGAAGTTTGAAAAACAGGCCCTGCAAACTAAACCTGACCGGAATGGAAAACACGCATCCCGGTTATTCGCCGGGAGCGGCTTTGTAATAAAGGGCAGGGCTGCACTGCCAAAAAGACCACTGTACTTGCTTTCCAAAATAAAAAAATGTCAGGTCTTGTCAGTAATGAAAAATAATGGTAAAAATATTCATCGGGATATTGGCACAATTGAAAAAGCTTGTTTCAACGCAGTGGAAGGCTATTTTAAGGCTGCGAATTTCTATTTGACAATTGCATGATGGTGAATTCTGGAATTGGTTCTACATTTGCTTAACGGTGTTAGATTATTTACACCTTATATTCCAGTCATGGGAAGCAAAGAAAGAATACTACGTTTAAAAGATGAAACCAGGACCAAAATTCTGGATGCTGCCTTGAACATTGTTCAAACAGAAGGCTGGCAGGCATTGAGTATGCGTAAAATTGCCGATCAGATCGAATATACTGCACCGATTATTTACGAATATTTTTCTAACAAAGAAGGCATCCTGCTCGAGTTAACCAGAAGAGGATACCTGATGCTGGCCAAAGACATTCGAGAAGCCCGCGACCAGCACGAAGCACCAGCCGACCAGATGGAAGCCATGTGGATTGCCTACTGGAACTTCGCCTTTGCGCATAAAGAATTTTATCAGTTGATGTACGGTGTGGATATGGTTTGTTGCACCGTTAAAAACTCGTTACCCGAAGCAGAAAATGTGGGCGGTATGCTGGGCGATGTAATTGAATCGTTATTCGATAAAAAGCCGGTATCGGAAGATGATATCTGTAGAAAGTACTACACCTATTGGTCGATTATACACGGTTTGATCTCCATCAACCTGGTACGCCCCGACGGCAGAACAACCAACGAGCTGAACCAGCAAATTTTAAAAGACGCTATTAAGGGAATTACCTTATCTATTAATAGTTAATTTTTTTTTACCCTGCTATTTAACACTGTTAAATAGTTTATACATCTTAAATCCATTATAATTTAAAATCATATGAAATCTCTACATCGTTTGTTTTTATTATTTAACACTGTTAAACGATTTACATTTGTTAAATATACTTTCGCTCTCGCTTTTGCGGCAATTGTATTGGCGAGTTGCAAATCGGCACCCCAGCAAGGTGCTGCTGCGCCACCACCACCCGTTTTACCGGTAAGTTCGGTTAACGGAGGTGCCGAAACGACCTATATCGAATATCCGGCATCTATACAAGGTGCTGTTGATATTGATGTACGCCCACAGGTAAGTGGTTATTTACAAAGTGTACTGGTTAACGAAGGTGCTTATGTTACTGCCGGTCAAACCCTTTTTAAAATTAACGAAAACCCTTACCGCGAGGCTTTAAACAATGCCAAAGCCAGTTTACATGCTGCTGAAGCTGCTATTTTAAATGCCCAGCTGGAGGTAGATAAGTTAACGCCATTGGTGCAAAACAAGGTTGTTTCTGATATTCAGTTAAAAACAGCTAAAACTGCCTACAAAATTGCACAAGCCAATGCCGAGCAGGCTAAAGCCAATGTAGCTTCGGCACAAATTAACCTGGGTTATACCAATGTGAAGGCTACCGTAAGCGGTTATATTGGCCGGATCCCGAAAAAACAAGGGAGTTTAGTATCTCCAACCGATCAGGTTGCTTTAACCCAGTTATCGGATATCCATGAAGTGCATGTGTATTTCTCGCTGGCCGAAAACGACTTCAACAGCTTTAACAACAATTACCCGGGCAATAGCCCTGCCGACAGGATTAAACACTTACCTGCAGTAGAACTGGTATTGGCCGATAATTCTACTTATCCGGTTAAAGGAAAAATAGATATGATTGATGGCCAGTTTGATAAAAACACGGGTGCCATTACGTTAAGGGCCAGTTTCCCGAATGCCAATGGCGTGCTGCGCTCGGGTAATACCGGTAAAATCCGTTTGGGTTTATTGCATAACGATGCCATCCTGGTACCGCAATCGGCTACGGTTGAAATGCAGGATAAAGTATTTGTGTTTACCCTTGGCGATAGCAGTAAGGTTAAAAAACAAGCCATTACCATTGTGGGTAAAGCCGGCGAAAATTACCTGATTAAAGAGGGGGTTAAAGTAGGCGACCAGATTGTGTTAAGCGGCATTGATAAGTTACAGGAGGGCATGGTGATCCAACCTCAAAAAGCAGCAGATAAAGTAGCTGTTGCTAATACAAAAAAATAAAAACAATAAACTTTAAAAGTCATGTTTCAGAAATTTATAAACAGGCCGGTACTTTCAACTGTTATTTCCATCTTATTGGTAATAGTTGGTATACTGGGCCTAACAAAGTTACCCTTAGAGCGGTTTCCGAATATCGCGCCTCCATCGGTATTGGTAACTGCTGTGTACCCGGGGGCTAATGCCGAAACAATATTACGTTCGGTTACTCCATCTTTGGAGGAAGCAATTAATGGTGTGGAAAACATGACCTACATGACTTCCTCTGCCAGTAACGATGGTACGCTGGCCATCACGGTTTACTTTCAGCAAGGTACCAACCCCGATCAGGCAGCGGTTAACGTGCAGAACCGGGTTTCGCAGGCTACGAGCCAGTTGCCTGCCGAGGTAGTACAATATGGTATTACCACTACGAAACAGCAAAACAGCTTTATTGGTGCAATAGGGGTGTACTCCGAAGATCCTAAAAAATACGATGCGGTTTTCGTTAACAACTATGCGCAGATTAATATCATCCCAGAAATTAAACGTATTCCGGGAGTAGGTTCTGCCAGTGTATTTGGGGGGATTAAAGATTATTCGATGCGGATCTGGTTAAACCCAAGTCAGCTGGCTACCTATAAGATTACCCCTAACGAAGTAATGCGTGCGATACAGGATAAAAACCTGGAAGCAGCGCCGGGCCGTTTGGGCGAACGCAGTAACGAGGCTTTTGAATATGTAATTAAATATAAAGGTAAGCTTACGAAACCTGAGGAGTACGAAAACATTGCCATCCGCTCTAATGCTGATGGTTCGATATTGCGCGTAAAAGATGTGGCCCGTGTTGAATTGGGTGCTTATAGCTACAGCAGTGTTAACCGTTTAAACGGTCGTGATGGGATTACGATTGGGGTAATTCAGTTATCAGGCTCTAATGCCAATGAAATCCAGATTGCGATTGATAAACTGATGGCCAAACTATCGAAAGATTTTCCTGCGGGAATTAAATTCAACCAGTTTTACCGTACTAAAACAGATCTTGATGAATCGATTAACCAGGTGGAACATACTTTGATTGAAGCCTTCTTACTGGTATTTATTGTAGTGTTTATCTTCCTTCAGGATTTCAGATCGACCTTAATTCCGGCTATTGCAGTACCGGTAGCCATTATTGGTACCTTCTTCTTTATGCAGCTGTTCGGTTTCTCAGTTAACCTGTTAACCCTGTTTGCCCTTGTACTGGCCATTGGTATTGTGGTAGATGATGCGATTGTGGTGGTAGAAGCGGTGCATGCCAAAATGGAAGAAAATCCCGGCATGAGCCCTAAGGTAGCCACTACCGAGGCCATGAACGAAATTACCGGGGCCATTATATCGATTACGCTGGTAATGGCGGCGGTATTTTTACCGGTAGGCTTTATGACAGGTTCTACAGGGATCTTTTACAAACAGTTTGCCTTAACCATGGCCATCGCCATTATTATCTCGGCGGTTAACGCTTTAACTTTAAGTCCGGCGCTGGCAGCTTTATTTTTGAAGAACAAACATGCCGAAGGCGATCACCATGCCCCTAAAAAAGGTTTTGTAGAGAAGTTTTATGCAGGCTTTAACGGTGGCTTTAACTACATGACCAACCGCTATATTGGCGGCTTAAAAGTACTTATCCGTAATAAATGGATCAGCATGGCTGGTTTGGCTATCATTATTGCAATTACGGTTTTACTGGTAAGCAGAACAAAAACCGGTTTTATCCCGACAGAGGATCAAGGCTTTGTGGCCATTGCGGTGGCTAGTCCTTCGGGAACTTCGTTAGCCAATACCAATAAAATATTGCAACAGGCCGAAAAAGAATTGCGTGCGATGCCATCGGCGAGGTTCGTGATGTCGCTGGCGGGTTATAACTTCTTAACGGCATCGAACAGTCCTTCGGCCGGACAGATTTTCTTATTGTTAAAACCGAATGAAGAAAGGGGAGCCGTAAAAAACATCGATGAAATCCAGAATATTGTAAGGGCTAAAATGGCCGCGATATCTGCGGGTACTTTCTTTGTATTCAGTTTCCCTACAGTGCCAGGCTTTAGTAACGTGGAAGCGATGAATGTGATGTTGCAGGATAAAACAAACGGCAGGCTGGATAAATTTAGTGGTGTAGCCAATAACTTTATCGCCAAATTAATGGCTAAACCAGCCATTGCCTTTGCCTTTACTTCTTACAAAGCCGATTATCCGCAGTTGCAACTGGATGTGAATAATGAAAAGGCCGATCAGCTGGGCGTAAGCGTAAAAGATATTTTGCAAACCATGCAAACTTATTTTGGTACGGCGCAGGCTTCGGATTTTAACCGCTTTGGTAAATACTACAGGGTAGTGGTGCAGGCCGATATTGCCGACAGGACCGATCCGGCGAGTATTGACCGTGTGTTTGTGAAAAACAAAGACGGTGAAAGTGTGCCAGTTAATACGCTGGTTAAATTAACCCGTGTGTATGGTTCTGAAACGGCTTCGCGTTATAACCTGTTTAACTCTATCGAGGTAAATGCCATCCCTAAACCGGGTTTCAGCTCGGGTGATGCGATTAAAGCAATTGAAGAAACGGCTAAAGAACAATTGCCAACAGGTTATGCCTACGAATTCTCGGGCCAAACCCGCGAGGAAATTTCTTCGGGTGGACAATCGACTGTGATCTTCCTGCTTTGTCTGGTATTTGTGTACTTCCTGTTATCGGCACAGTACGAAAGTTATATCCTGCCATTGGCGGTAATCCTTTCTATCCCTACCGGTGTATTTGGGGTGTTTGTGGTATTGGGCTTAACTGGTATCGAAAACAACATCTATGTACAGGTAGCACTGATTATGCTCATCGGGTTGCTGGCTAAAAATGCGATCCTGATTGTAGAGTTTGCGGTGCAGCGACGAAGGGCAGGGCTGAGCCTGTTCGATTCGGCAATAGAAGCCGCGCGTTTAAGGATCAGGCCAATTATCATGACTTCACTGGCCTTTGTGTTTGGTTTGTTCCCGATGAGTATTGCAACGGGTCCGTCGGCACAGGGTAACCACTCTATCAGTATCGGTGCTGCCGGAGGGATGGTATCTGGTGTGGTTTTAGGTTTATTTATCATCCCTGTACTTTTTGTCATCTTCCAGGCTTTACAGGAAAAACTATCTAAAAAAGAAAAAGCGGTTGTTCGTCACCATGAAGAACCGGTAAATAATAATCATGCAGTTTATGAAACGGTTTAATCTATATACCATCCTGCTCCTTGCTTTGGTGTGGAGCGGATGTTCGGTTTCTAAAGACCTGGCCCTGCCTGAAGGTTTGGCGCCTAAAATGTTTAGAAATGCAGTGCCCCAGGACTCATCAAGCGTTGGCGATATGCCGCTGAAGAGTTTTATTAATGACCTTACGGTACAAAACCTGATTGATACGGCGCTGGCCAAAAATTACGACATGCAAATTGCATTGAAAAATATCGATGCGGCCGAAGTGTTGTTTAAACAATCGAAACTGGGCAATATACCTGAGCTGAAGCTACAGGTAACGGCCAGTTCGAGTCGCCCGTCTGATAACAGTTTAAACGGATTGAGTTTAAACCAGTTTACAGGTTCTACGCATATTGAAGATTACAGTGCCAACCTGGGCCTGTTCTGGGAAGCCGATATCTGGGGTAAGATCCGCAACCAAAAAGCAGGTGCTTTAGCGAGTTTTTTACAAACTGCCGAAGCACGCAAAGCGGTACAAACGCGTTTGGTAGCCAATGTAGCACAAGGTTATTATAACTTGCTGATGCTGGATGCGCAACTGGAAATTGCCCGCAAAAACTTAAAGCTGAACGACAGCACGCTACGGATTATTAACCTGCAGTTTGACGCGGGTCAGGTAACTTCGCTGGCGATACAGCAGGCACAGGCACAACAGTTGGTTGCGGCACAGCTGGTACCGCGCCTGGAGCAAAATGTAGCTTTACAGGAAAATGCTTTAAGCGTACTGATTGGTACTTTGCCCAAAGCGATTAACCGTGCCAGTCGCTTAGATAAAATGAGTATCCCTGCTAATTTAAATGCAGGTTTCCCTTCGGCGATGTTGAGCCGCAGGCCGGATATTAAAAGTGCCGAACTCGCACTGGATGTAGCGAATGCTAAAGTAGGGGTGGCGAAAGCGAGTTTGTACCCTTCGCTTGTAATTACGGCGAGTGGTGGGGTTAACTCTTTTAAAGCAAGTAACTGGTTTAACGTGCCGGCTTCGTTGTTCGGTCTGGTATCGGGCGGTATTACACAACCTATTTTTCAACGCGGACAGCTGAAAGCGAATTTGGAACTGGCTAAGATAGACCGCGAGAAAACGGTGATTCAGTTTCGTCAGTCGGTTTTAAATGCGGTAGGCGAAGTTTCTGATGAACTTACTAAAGTTGAGAAACTGAAAGACCAGTATAGCATTGCTGAAAAAAGGGCACAAACGCTGCAACAGGCATCGCACAATGCGAGCTTGCTGTTTAAAAGTGGTATGGCCAACTATTTAGAGGTAATTACGGCACAAGGCAACCTGCTGCAAAGCGAACTGGAACTGGCAACGATTAAAGCGGAGCAGTTAAATGCAGTAGTGGGTTTGTATCGGTCGTTAGGGGGAGGATGGAATTAAGTTCTTTTTTTAACTGCTAAGGCATAAAAGCACAAAGAAACCTATAAGGTCGTAATGATCTTATAGGTTTTTTGTTTTATGAGGTGTTCTTCTTCTTGTCGTCATGCTGTCCCGATTCATCGGGATCAGCATCTCTTTACAGCTCGCGTCGATTCAGGGTGACGGCGGGTAGTGATCCCCTTCAACGATCCGTCATTCCCAACTTGATTGGGAATCTTAAAGCTATCGCTGCTTTCTTTCCCCTCGCACCGTCTTGCCTCGGTTAGCCACCGAACCGCTCTTACTTTTGGCTTGATCCAAAAGTAACAAAAGATCAAGGCCTGGATCTTTTCTTGTAAAAACCTACGAAAACCTTAATGGCGGCAGTTCCTAGGCGCTTACCCACGCCTTGCCCAATACACGCGCTTGTTCCTGCCTTGGGCAGTGGGGGCATGAATGGCAGTGCAGAGCTTTTCGTGCTTTTTCCTGCGAAAATCTCCTATGCCGGAGGGCAGGGTGCAGATAGCAGGGTGCAGAGGTTTTATACATTAGCTTGTCATCCTGAGCGTAGTCGAAGGACGTTCATTACTCCCTTCCGAGATCCGTCATTCCCAACTTGATTGGGAATCTTAAAGCTATAGCTGCTTTCAGCAGCTTTTATTTCTTCCGCTCACCGCCGCGGGGGCTCTTACCTTTTTCTTGATAAAAAGGTAACCAAAAATCAAGGCCTGGAGCCTTTCTTGTAAAAACCTACGAAAAGCTGAATGGCGGCAGTTCCTAGGCGCTTACCCATGCCTTCCCCAGTACACGCGCTTGGTCCTGCCTTGGGCAGTGGGGGCATGAAAGTAGGTGCAAAGTTTTTCGTGCTTTTTCCTGCAAAAATCTCCTATGCCGGAGGGCAGGATGCAGATAGCAGGGTGCAGAAAACCCCCAGTGCGCGTTCTCCCTCTTGTCGTCATGCTGAACACTTGCCAGGGCAGGTGGAGAGGGGTGGTTCAGCATCTCTTTATTGCTCGTGTCGGTTATGGAGAGACCCTGAAACAAATCCGATAGCTATCGGATCAGGGGGATGGACTAATGAATTGTACCTCTTAGTTTGTCATCCTGAGCGTAGTCGAAGGACGTTCATTACTCCCATCCACGATCCGTCATTGCGAAGCCGGGTTGTGCGAGCTGAAGCCTGCCTGCTGCAGGCAGGCAATCTGTTTAGAAGAATATTTCCAATACCTTAGCAAATCCGTCATTCCCGCGCAGGCGGGAATCTTAATGCTTTCGCTATCTATGCCGTATACACAGGCTTTCTTCCGCTCACCGCCGCGGGGGCTCTTACCTTTTTCTTGATAAAAAGGTAACCAAAAATCAAGGCCTGGAGCCTTTCTTGTAAAAACCTACGAAAACCTTAATGGCGGCAGTTTCCAGGCGCTTACCCACGCCTTGCCCAATACACGCGCTTGTTCCTGCCTTGGGCAGTGGGGGCATGAATGGCAGTGCAGAGCTTTTCGTGCTTTTTCCTGCGAAAATCTCCTATGCCGGAGGGCAGGGTGCAGATGGCAAGGTGCAGAGGTTTTATACATTAGCTTGTCATCCTGAGCGTAGTCGAAGGACGTTCATTACTCCCTTCCGAGATCCGTCATTCCCAACTTGATTGGGAATCTTAAAGCTATAGCTGCTTTCAGCAGCTTTTATTTCTTCCGCTCACCGCCGCGGGGGCTCTTACCTTTTTCTTGATAAAAAGGTAACCAAAAATCAAGGCTTGGATCTGATGTTGGATAAGCTAGTCGAAACTTTATTGGCAACAGCGGCTAGGAACGAAGAAAAATCGTTCTTGCCTCTGTTTTGGTTCTGTGGGGTATTGTGGGGCTGTGCATAAGTTTCAACAGCTTCTCCTGCCATCATCTCCTATGCCGGAGGGCAGGGTGCAGAAGATCCCGGTGCGCGTTCTCCCTCTTGTCGTCATGCTGAACACTTGCCAGGACAGGTGGAGAGGGGTGGTTCAGCATCTCTTTAAAGCTCGCGTGGGTTGTGGAGAGACCCTGAAACAAGTTCAGGGTGACGGTCGAGGGATGGATGGCGCTAGAAAGGAGCTGCATTATTCCCTTAGCAGATCCGTCATTCCCGCGCAGGCAGGAACCACGAAGTGCTCAGCGATGCTAATCTTAAAGCTCTTGTTGTTTTATTTCTCCTTGTCCCCGGCAAAAAGGGTGATAAGGTTTGCCTGAAGTATTGGTTCTATGCTTGCAGGCGTTAGTTCTATGCTTGCAGGTGTTAGTTCTATGCTTGCAGGTGTTAGTT
>NZ_FMZH01000006.1:0-1661 GCF_900101435.1 Pedobacter soli | reverse complement strand
AGTTCTATGCTTGCAGGTGGTAGTTTTATGCTTGCAGGCTGGGGCTTGCGGCTATTGAATAAGCTGTGCGATTAGTTAAACTTATCTTAGGTTGTGGTGTGAAGATGGGTGGGAGGGGATGTTAAAGAAAAACAGCAACTGATTTTAATTTCGGTTGCTGTTTAAATGATTACCTGGGATGGGATGATTGTTTTCATGGGATGTTGTGTTTAGCTTTTCAGGGTTCTGAATGGAATGCCTGAAATCTGTTTATATTGGGGGGAGCTGGCACCAAAAATAGATATCACGTAATTCTTTACATCAAGAGCGAGGGCAACTATACCGGTTTCGGGATGGTACAGGATGTGGTCGCGGTTAAGGCGCTGGGTGCTCAGCTCGGATGCTCTGGCCACTACATCACGGTTTTTCTGCAATAAATCGTTATACAGGGCAGTGAGGGTGGCTATTTGCAGCTCGGTTTCGTTGGGGTTATAGCTGGGAATGGTAGCCAGGAGCTTAATTTGCTTATCGAGGGTGTTGAGCTGGTTATCGTAACTGAGCTGCGCGGCCGATATCTGGTTAACGGCGACACCCTGGGCGGCTAACTTGTCTTTTTCTTCGTCGGTTAATTTGGCCGATGCCCTTTGGCCCTGCAGTTTACGGTTGTGGCTAATGGCATTGTCGGTTACCTGCTGCGATACGTTACTGGCCTTAATGGCATTGAGTATGCGCGTACTGAATTTTTTAAGCGGCTGGAAGGATAGATCGCGCAAGGCAACGGCATTGCTGTTTTTGGCAGCTATATCGTTTACCTGCTGGTTAATGCTGAGCGCCTCGGCGGCTTTGGCAGTTAAACTGCTGAGCTGGATGCTGGCATTGCTGGGGTTGTACACGGAGCCGTAACCGGTTACATAGACCGTGAGCATCTCGAAATTGGCTATGTTTTTGGCATGGCCACTGTCATTGATTTTTGACATAATCTGTGGTTTTAAAAAGTAAATAAATTAAATTAATTGGTATTAAGATAGTATTATTTATTTGATAACTAAAGTATTGGGTTTTATTTTTTTAAGGAATGGGGGAAACCGTAATTCTATTCAACATCTTTATACTATTTTTGCCCGATAAATTAATAGTATGTTTGATTAATATCTACTACATACTACGGTTAAAATAAAATTTTCTATTTTCGGAAAATACTTTTCCCATGTCTAAAAAACTACTCTCAGAACGCGATATCTGTACCAAATTTATTTCCCCTGCCATTGAACGAGCAGGATGGAATAGGCAAACTCAATACCTTGAAGAAGTTTCCTTTACTGATGGAAAGATTTATGTCAAAGGTAGATTGACAACTAGGTGGGTATTTCAGCGAAAATGGCCGCGCGTTTCGCTTTTAAAGTGTCACCCTGTTTCGCTTCATGGTGGCCGCCTGTTTCGGAGCAAGCTGGCCGCGCTGATCACTTGATCAGATTTTCTTTGTACAGTATTTCTTAACCAAGTTTTTATTTAAAGCTAATTCAAAGCCATAGGTTCGAAAAGACAAGCCTCAGCTAAGCTTTGGGTCGTGAGACGATTTTGAACGCGTTTAAGCACTTTTTTAAGGTGTTTTGGATAGATTCTTTGGTTGGCTGAAATTTAAGAGGATCAGCATCCCTTAAAAGAGATAGCCTGGAAGGCTT
>NZ_FMZH01000005.1 GCF_900101435.1 Pedobacter soli | reverse complement strand
TTTGATGTACTGCAATGCAGTTTTTCATTAAACAGAGATGTTGACGCAAAAGGCCGTCCGTCTTCAGGTGTTTATGGTGGTACCATCAGCATCGAAATCGAATCGACAGAAGATACTTCGGTAATCGAATCGATGGTTAACAACCAGTACAAGCCGCTTTCAGGTACACTTGTATTTAAGAAAGGCGAAGAAGACGCCAAAATGAAAGAACTATCTTTCGAAGATGCCTACATCATTCAATATAGCGAAGGTATTGCGGTAAACGACAATACCCCAATGACATTAACTTTTGTGGTATCGGCCCGCAAGCTAAAGCTGGGCAATGCCGAGCACGAAAACGATTGGCCTAAGGCTTAAGGCTGTCAGTCATAAATTTTAAAAGCGACTGGTTTTAGCCAGTCGCTTTAGTTCATTAAATTTTATCTGATTTACAGCTCTTCTCTAATCAGGCTATAGGCCATGATAGATCAATCTTGGTCACCTCGCAAATTAAGACGCGCTCTATGTCTAACCATCTTAAACATATTGAGGCAATAACTGTTTATTTCGTTGGTGTTTACAAGTTCAGAAATTGTTGGTGCTTTAGCACGATATTTTAGTGCTGTGCATACGAAATTAAAACCTATTTGTTGAGGAAGAATCCAAACAGGACTTGATTAGTTGTTGTGCCACAGATGGATAATCAATATGGAAAAGAAACTCATTGCAGAAATCAATATAGAAGGGAAAGAAATTACGCATTTCGCTTCCTTCACTTTAAAACAGGCTTTTAACGATCACCATTATTTCGAATTACGCTTTAATCATGATCAGATGGGGGCACCCGGACTGATCAGTTTAGACGATAGCCGCGATTTTGTTGGTAAAACCTTAACCGCATCCTTTGGCCATTCGCCGGAAAGTATGCAAAATTTTATTGGGCTCGTAGCTAAAGTACAACTGTCTCAAAGCCATGGTTATCATGGTGTACTCATTGTAAGCGGCTATAGTCCAACTATTTTAATCGACCGCGGCCCCGATCTGGGTTCATATTTAGATAAAGACTTAAACACTATTGTAAAACTGGCTACTAAGGATACGCCGGCCAACGATCTTAAAATTGTGGCCAAATCTTCGCGCACGGAAGCAATAGATTACATTATACAATACAAGGAAAGCGATTTTGCTTTTCTCAACAGGCTTTCGGCTGAATACCATGAGTGGTTTTTTTACGATGGAAAGCAGCTCAATTTCGGTAAACCCGATGCGCAGAAAGAAATTGCATTGTTTTATGGGAGGGATGTGCAGGAAATGCAGTATGCCATGGAAATAGCGCCAATTAAAAATAAACGTTTTGCTTACAACCCCAAACAGGATGAAATATTGCTGAGCGAAAGCACAGGGAAAGTAGATGGCCCGCCTGATTTATCACATGCGGTTAAAGCTTCTAATCTAACCTATAGCAAAACCTTCAATCAGCCTGCTTTAATACGCGTTGATAATGGCAACGACATTAAAAACCTGGTAGAAAATGAAGAAAAGGCCAATGTAAGCGAACTCCTAAAAGTGACAGCCAAAGGCGATAATGCCGGTTTGAGCATTGGTGGCATTGCCGAAATTACGATGAGCTTGCGCAAAGAGCTGGCATTTACAACCGAAAGCCTTGGCAAATTTCTGATTACCAGCATCCATCACCATATTGATGAAAATGGAAAATACCACAATACCTTTGAAGGAAAAGTATCGACTACCGAACGCTTGTTGGTGAAAAAATTCGAGAAGCCACAGCCCGACCTTCAACTGGCCAATGTGATCGACAACAACGACCCGCAAGGTCAGGGCCGGATTAAAGTGCAGTTTAAATGGGAATGTTTAACCAATGATGTAACCGAATGGCTCCGCGTGGTTACGCCCAGCGCAGGTATTGGCGACAGGGGTAATAACAGGGGATATTTCGCCATTCCCGAAATCGACGATCAGGTAATGATTGCCTTTGAGGAAGGAAACATTGCCCGTCCGGTGGTTATGGGAAGTATGTACCACAGCGCAAATGTAGATAGTAGTCCGCTGATTAAAAACCACCTGAAAAGCATTATTACCAGAAGCGGCCACCTGGTTGAATTTGATGATGATGCCAATACCCAGGGGATAAAAATTACCGATATCCACAACAATATTATCCATATCGATACCAAAGGCAATAATATTACCATTACCGCTTTAGAAAACATGACGCTGAACTGCAAGAATATGCAGATTAATGTACAGGAGAATATGGATGTTCAGGTAGGGCAAAATCAATCAACCAATGCGGGGAAAGATATTGCTACTACGGCAGGCAACAATTATTCCTTAAGCGCGGTTGGCGATGTTTCAGAAATATCTAACAACAGAACAGAGTTGGCTACAAAAGATTTTAAAAGAACAGCTGATACTTCAAACGAAATCGCGTCAGAAATTAGCATGTTTAGTGCCAAAGAAAACATGACCATCCAAAGCGGTAAGATTGTAGAGTTAAACAGTGCAGAAAAATCTAATCTTTTTTAACTATGGCAATCATTAAGCAAGCTAAAAATATTACTGTAGAGGTTATTCAGAAGTATGAATTGCGTGTTGGCATTAAATTGGAAAAGATCGCCCAGGTAATGAATGTTGAGGCTACTGCACAAAATTTATCACTAGCGAGCAGTAAAAAAATTGTATCAAGCGGTAACAAATCATGAGTTTAAAAGGAAACAGATACTTATTGTTATTGCTCATTTTATTGGCGATAACAAGCTGCAAAGGACAAAAAATGGAAGAAAAATTTGAGTGGACGGGTACTGTTTCAGCACCTGAAGAATACCCAATGGAAGTTTACAGGGGAGCAATTATCGCCAACGATTTTACCTATAGTTTTGATGCAATTTGGGGAACACAAAATACCGGTTGGGGAAACGATGGCGGCATTATGAGTGTATCGACCAAACAAATGGAAGCACCAGACTCGTTAAACTTTACCTGGCTTTCGCTTACCGAAAAGAAATTTTATACCGGAAAATGGAAATTGGATAAAAATCTTATCAGCAGGTTATTTCAAGAGGGTTTTATCAACGATCTTAATCAGAAAAAGGAAACCTATAAACTGATTAAAGTCGGGCTTGCTCCCAAAGGCCGGGTAATGGTTTGGCTAAGTGGTGCCGGTTTCCAAACAGAGGTTGGTGCGTTTCAGGCGCACGATACAACGATTACTGCCGAGCAGGCATACGATAATGCCAAGTATATGTTCCGTCCTGATTTTATCACTAAAACATTGAATAATGAAATGGTAATTAAACCCGAAATTAAGGACCGGATAACGAAATCGGGCATGCCGGATATGGATATTTATGAAACTTACCGTAAGCGTTATGAGTGGAGACCGCAGGTGACTGTGCCTGAGGGAGGTAAAGTGACATTGATCTATTACAACTTTCTAAACGGAGAAGAAGAAAACCGCTTTGGTGAAGAGCTTACAACGAATCAATATGCCCACAGAGCATTGCCGAAATACATTTCTATCCTCTGGAAAGATAAAGCGGGTAAGAAAAACGGCTTAGAAATCAGGCCATTTGATGAAAAGGAAACTTCCGGGGCTTTTGAAAAATTAGCAGGAAATGGTCCTGTTGATTTGATCGTCGATTTAAGTAGCGATGGATCATCGGCCAAGCTGGCACTCAAAAACAAAACGGAAGAAATTAAGCTGGTTGGCAGTAAAATTAGTAGCAGTAAAAATTTGGATTGATATGACAAGTGTTCAATTGGGTGCTTACACCCCTAAGAATGATGTTACCGAATACCTGGATATTAATTTAGGTATTTTCTTTGATGGCACAAAAAACAGTAAAGCCAATACCAATGCAAGACTTAACAATACAGAAACCTTTAAAAAATATGGAAAGGATGATGACGAAAGCAGTTATTATAACGATTGGTCTAATGTAGCGAGGCTTTGGGATCACTACGACAAAAGTCTTAGCTTATATATTGAAGGGATCGGTACCGAAGATGAGAAAAAAGATAGTACTATCGGATATGCGTTTGGATCGGGCGATACCGGGATTAGGGGTAAAGTGAGAATTGGTTGCGAGAAAATCGTTTCTGAAAAACTTACTAAAATTCTAAAAGCCAATAACAAAAAAAAGCTGCGGAGTATAACTTTTGATGTTTTTGGTTTCAGCAGAGGAGCGGCAGCGGCAAGAAATTTTGTTTACGAAATTGGAAAATCCGCTTATAAGCCAAGTGTTATCGTAGAACCACGATCGGGCAGGGTATCCAAATTCGATGCTGATGGTGAATCGACTAATGCAGAAGTATTACCGGCCTGCGGGCATTTAGGATTAATGTGCGAACAGGCAGGGATTAAGCTAGCAGCTAACCAGATAAAAGTTAGGTTTTTAGGTATTTTCGATACTGTTTCTTCCTACTCGAAATACATTAGTGCAATGCCAAATTTTAATGATGTTGAAGAACTTCACCTCAATGAAATAGGAAGGGCACAAACCGTGATTCATTTTATTGCTGAAAATGAGCATCGACAAAACTTTTCGCTCACCAAGGTAAACATGGGCAAGGAAAAATCATTTCCGGGTGTACACAGTGATGTTGGCGGAAGTTACGATACCGGGCCGGAGGTAAAAGAAGAACTCGAAACCACCTGGACAAACAGAAATAATCTTGAGCCCTTCAAAAGAAACCTTATCGAACAAGCGTGGTATAAAGAAGAGGAGCTCGAAATTACAGGGGGCTTTGCCTATTTCGCTTTAAAAGGCTCAAGAAAGCTTATCAAAAAGGAGTATAGTTACATCCCGTTGCATTATATGGCAGAATATGCAAAAAAGAGTACCGCACCGGTTAATCTGCAAGCCCTGGTAGATAGTAAATATACAATATCAGACGACCCCTTACTGGTTAGGGTAAAAGGTTATTTAAAAGATTATGTAATGGGCAATGGTCAGCCTTACACCTTTAAAACATTTGCGCAATTGGATAAAAAATATGCCGGCGCAAAAATACCAGAGCAGAACTATGCCAATTATCAGAAAGAAAAGCAACAACAGGAAGACTTACGCATTTTAAGAAACAAGTATCTGCACTGGTCTGCACGTAGGGAAGGTATTGGGATGGATCCGAATGCCGATGGTAAAAGGGTTATTTACTAGAATGCTCAAACATGGAAAAATTAACCGATACAATACAGCCCTTAGGTGCGGATAAGATTAAACTTAATGTAAATCATGCTATAGAATTTGCACCAAAACCACGGTTGCAAAGGAAGTACGGTATTACGATTAAATATTACAATGGGGGGAGTGAGGATGTGGCAAAAAGGATCGATTATCAGATCCATTTACTGATTAACCAATTTCGGGATGAAAATAAAACCTGGCAGTTATGCTTTAATAAGAGCGATCTTTTTATTGACAGGCATGAACCCGATTTTGTAAGTGAGCAGCTTGCCAGTATGGCTATGGCAGCAATTTATCCTGTTAAAGTTGATGTGAACTCAGTAAATGAGGTGTTTAGAGGAATTGTAAACCACAGCGAGATATTAAAGCGATGGGAGCAGGTAGCCGAAAAAATTGGTGATAAATATGAAGGTCGGTATGCCGAACTGTTTTTATCAAAAATGGAGAATAAGATTGCAGACCGGTATGAACTGCAAAATGCACTCAGGGTTGATATGTTCTGGAATATTTTTTTTCACCCTCAATTTTTAAAGTATCAACCTGATTTATCGCAGCAAATAAGTTTTAGCTTTCCGGTTATCGCTTATAAAAATGTCACATTTGAAGGCATACAATCAGTAGCGCCCTATTATACAGATTATGGAACATTTAAAGTGAATTTTCATTCAGAAAGCGAGACTACAGCAGAGCAGGCTGCGCTTTTAAATCAAGAGGGAGCATTTAAAATGAAATTAAATGCGATTTGTGATTTGGATCGCGATGGAGGTTTGCTTAAACATGCCCGGGTTGATTGGAAGCTGTACAAAAAGAAAGACCCAAACGAAATTGCAGTAAAACAAATACAGTTCACGGCTTACGAAATTGAAAGCAGCGTTCAGGCAGCCAATCCAGGTTTACATAAAAATGAAGGAAGCGATCCTGTTCCTGTTGAAAAGAAAAAAGGATTTTGGACCCGGGTATTAGGTTAATGAAGGAGGATTTATGGCACAGAAAGAAATTATTGTACAAGGCGCCACCTGCCAATGCCAGTTTGGTACCACAACAGATAAGCTAAAAGTACTCACTCAGCAAAAGCATTACGTTAATGATAAAGACGGGGCTCAAAAATTAATTGCCTCGCATGTAGATATTGGGATGACCTTTGAGAAAAACACTTTCGGTCAATGCAAGCTACAGCCCACTCCCGGAGGTTTTAAACCCTGTGTACCCGCACTAACCGAGTGGAAAGAGATGTACAAAGAAATGGTTTTAATTAACAATGGGCAGGTTTTGGTTGAAGATAGCAAAGGCGTTTGTACCATTAGCGGTTCACCTTGCATTTTGTTTGCTAAAACTGGGCAGAAAGGGCAACCATCTCAGCAGAATATCGATAATGCTGATGAAGAACAGCAGGCACAGATTAATCCGTTGGTGAATATGAAGGAGCTTGAAAAGGCTGATTTTTATGAATTTTTAAATGCCAAATAATCATGTCAGATAAAATAGAAGATAAACGGGGATTGCAGTTTTGTTACTGGCGTACAAACAATAAGCTCGAAACTGTTCCAAAGGGAGGTTGCTATCCACTTTATTTGAAAGATACTAATGAGTTTGTTCTTGATGAGCGTTGTGTTGGAGCTAAAACAACCAATCCAAAACACACTATCGAAAATGCAAGATGGGCTTTTATTTATGACGAATTTTTTAAAAGCTTCCAAAATGCGAAACAGGAAAACATAACAGAAAACCTCTGGGGGCCATTAAGTGGAGGAACAATTCCTGTTAATAAATACGCACTTGGAACAAAATATAAAGTAGGAAAAAGTATATTATTTAATTCCAATGGAGAAAGTTACTATTATGGATTTAAACAACGGGTAGAATTATTCAGTGAAAGCCCGGGAACAGGATTCTACTTTTACATTATACCTGTTTCTGCTCCTAAGATAGATTACGCTTACTTCCATCAAAGTGAAGATATTAAGCGCTATGGACAAAGTGCTAACCTTACCATTATGTTCCATGGTTATAATCTGGATAAAAAAAATAAGTATAAAGCAAAAGTATACCTGCTTGAAGAAAACGAAGCCAAAGGACTAAGCAAAACCAAGGATTTTGAAGAGAAAAACCTTTGGGACAAAGTAATTGTTCAGGATCTGTCAACGCGTGAATCTGATAGTAACTGGAATACCTATTTCCGGCATAACTTCAACATAAATATAGATTGGAAAAAGGGGGAAAACAGAAAGAAGAATTTTACGGTTGCGGTAGAAGTTTATCGGGTTTACACAGAACCTGGACTAATTTATGGAACAAATAAAAAAGAGGAAAGGGTAGATTTTAAAAATTACGCCGATAATCCAACAACCGATCTTATCAATTATGATACGAAATTATTAAAGATTCAGGATATTGATAAAAAGGACTCTATTTCCAGTCGTTTTATGGTTTCTGAAGAGCTAATGGACAGTTATCTCAAAAGGATCGAAGCACAGAAAGTAAATCAGGTACAATATATTGGTGATGTTCGCTATACTCATAAAGAATTTGATCCCTGTGGTTTTTCTACTATAACTGTAAAAAGTGATGATGCTGAAGTTGTTATTTTTGATGAAGACGGAAAAGATAAACCAATTGACAATACGGCACAAACTTTTGATATTATTGCAGGCGATAATAGAAAAAATATCAGTATAAAAGTTGGTAAACTCACAACCAAAGGTGTTTTGTGCAATGGGGTTTTATTGCAGACAGGAGAAAAGCACAGTGAGCAAAAAAATCTTTTCCAGATTGGGAGAGTTATGCCCGCATTAAGGTTGGAGAACGGGGTATTTGTTACAATGCCCGATATGAGCCAGAAAGGCGATTATGACGTACAACCAGATACCAAAAGAGGTCTATCAAATGATGTAAGCGAAACACAGGAATGGCAGTTAAACAGGGATTATAAATTCAATGGGGATGACGAAGCCGTACTGATGCTAAAATATGTTTACAATAAAACATTTTTAGAAAAGGCTCAAAGTATGGTGTCAACACAGGCTAATCAGAAATTAAATACCCTATGGGTTTTCAATTATTTTATTTTGGATGAGGCTAAATCCCAAAGTTATTATCTACCGGTAAGCACCTGCCGTTATCCAAATCAGTTAGTTAAAGTTCGGGTTTTTCCGGATATGGAATGGGAGTTGGCTGCCCTGATTGCAATTCCTGGCACACGCAAGATAACCTTAAAATTTACTTCAACCCGACAGGATTTAAGAGGTTACCACAACAATTTTAATTTTAGGTATGTAAACAGACAATTAGAGGCAGAGGCAAAAACAGAAGAAAAAGTAGGCGTGGATTTTACTTTAAAGGCGGTAACAAGTGGCACCGAATTTGAAGCTGGCTATAAAATTGAACATGCCATTAAAAAGGTAGTCGGCACTTTTAATGCTGTTTACAGCGGCTTAGAAGCTTTTGATGGGAGAGGAAACGAGAATAGAGGGTCTGCAGCAATTAGGACGGGCTCTATCCGCACCTTTGAATTTAATATAGATCCTCCAAATGTGGGCATTGCCATAAAATGGAAGCATGCACTTGCAAAATTAGATAAGAACAAAGGTAAAGTTGGTACAAGAATAGAGGGTGGGGTAGCTTTAAAACCTTTTGTAGGAATAGGCATTACTGTAGATTTGGTATCGGTTCTTCCAAAATTAACCGGTGCAATCGGAACGGCTATAGAATGGATAATTGCAGCCTTAGAATATGCTGTAAAAGGCTTGGATATTTATTTCAATTTTAAACTGAATGCAGAGATTGCCGGAGAAGTATCTATTGGATACCATAGTGTTGATGGTTGGGATTCAGGCCTGAAACGTGAACTCAAAGTTAAGGTAAACGCCTCTTTGGAAGCAGGTGTAGATTATGAAGGAACAGTTATTGCTACGGTCACCGGGGCTGCTGGAACAACGGAGGAAACGGTCGAAACTTTTAAGGCTAAAGCATCCATTGGTGGTGGAGTAGAATATACCGAAAACTGGGATGCAGATAAAGGTGGGATATTTAAAACAGTACAAGTAAAATTTACAGGGATGAAAGCCGAAATAGAAGTTTATTCTGCGTTAGTGCGTAGGAAAAAAACGGTACGCAACCCAGAATGGGAGGAAATTTCGGACAAGAAAGTGGATGTAAAAGCAAAGAAAGAATTTGAATTACTAAAAGAGGATATCTGGTACGGGCCAGAGAAAATTTATACAGATCAAGATGAAAAAAAGACAAAATAAGTTTAAAGTAATATTATGCTCGGTTTTATGTTTAATTAGCATGAGTAGTTGCAAAAGTGATGAAGGTAATTTAGTTCTTGAAAGAGGGAAACCAATTGATCTCGCTAAGGTAAATTTTCAAAAACTTGATCTTGACAAGTTCTTCTCTAAGTTGGCCTACGTAAAGGAGAACAAAATGGGGGCTAATAAGCATACAAATACCCAAGCTCAACCAATAAACATTAAATGGTTCTCTTTATATAATATTACCGAAAAGAGATTGTTGGATCAATATAAGGATGTTGCGAATTATACCATAAAAAACGGAGAAAAGTATGGTGATATAGATTTTGCGGAAAGAAGAGCACCACTATTGGGGATGAAAAATCCTGATCTAAGAGGCTTCGGTTATTGGGAATCCAAAGAAATCCTGTTTAGTCGGTTATATGCAAGTTCTACTCCCTCCAATAAATTGATCAGGATAATTCTTGAAACAGATAATCTACATAATTCCGGAGAAAAAGAATATTATGCGTTACTAGAGATATTAAAAAAGCAGAATAAGGATGCAAAAATTGAGCAAGATCCTCAATCTAACGGAATACCAAGCTACACTTGGACCACTAAAGAGAAAGTAATACAATTATATTTTTCAAAGGCTGATGAGTTGAATTCCTTCACTCTAAAGATAGCCTATATCAATCCGGATACAAAAGGATACTTAAAAGAGTTCGGGAATTAATATTATCCCGCAAACTAAATTGATTGATAACAATTAACACAAACTCAATGGGTGTAAAGCCGATTTACGAATTATTTATAGATGCCAGAGGCTGTTATTTCGAGCTATTGGTAAATGATATTCCATTTTATTTCCATTATAAAGTTGGTGCAACCTCTTTCCGGTTACCGGTAAATAATTTTATTCCAAAAAGCGGACAACAAAACATCAGCTTAAAAATGTTGTCGGTAAACGAAGGACAGGAGTTTCCGGTTGGAGCTGAAGTAATTTTGAAAATTGAGGAATTTGAAAAAAACACACCTAAAGAGCGTAAAGCAGTTATGGATTATAAAACACCTGACTTGAAAACACATACAACAGGGGTTTTTACCGACAAGAAAATATTCAATGCAGATGTTCCATATACTTTATCTTATGTTGATTCTGTTGATCTAGAAAGAATTGATCGGGCTGTTCTTAGAGAAACATTAGAAAAAGAATACATTAAGTATACTGAAGCCTTTAAAAATAATGACTTAAGTGCCTATCAGAAATTAACAAGTGAGCGGCAGGAGAATATTTTTACTTCACTTTATGTGGATAGTGAAAGAAGAAAAAAACAGGAGGCATCTTATTTAAGCGGTGTTACCCATAACCTGGTTAAGCTACACCCTTTAAAAACATATCAACTGGTTTTTTACAACAACAATAAATTTGTTGGATTGCAAATGCCAAATGAGGCACCTGGTATATATATCGACAACGAAAAAGAAGAAGATGCGTTTATCGAATATATATTATTCCATAAAAAAACAGCAGGTTCCCCAATATCCATTGTGCTTTAATCAGATATTGTTTTTAACATCTGTTTGGCATTTAATCTTTCTTTTCTTTTCTCGGGTTAAAGGCTATGGGGAATGGAAAGAGTACCAGCGAAAGTAGGTAAAATTGGTTTTAATAATGCATTATGGAAAAAACTGGTAATGGATATCTGGAAAACGAATTAGAAATAAAGACTTCACCTAAATTTAGTTTAACTACGATAAACGATTCCCTAAAACTATTTGAGGTACATAGTAATTTGGGATGTACTGCAGTTTTTGTTTTGTTACTTTCAGCAATCTTATTTTTTATAGATAAGGTTACGTTAATGGTGTTTTTTTTAACACTTATGATTAGTGCAGTCGGATATCTTTGGAGATATAAATATACCTTTAAAAAGAAACCGGTAATAATTATCAACCATGTAGGCCTTAAAGAAAAAGATCATCAGTATCTATGGGCTGAAATGCTTGATCTTACTTGTTCCGAAGAGTTTGATAATGAACGAGCAATGTTTACTGCTACACATTTAAGATTTATCTATCATGGCGAAGTGAAGAAAATATATATCGGCGGGTATGATAAATCTATTGAAGAAATTATTCATTATGTAGCAATGCTTAAGTGTAAATAATGAGTTTGTAGTACGGTGCTCCTATTTCTAATAAATGATTTATAGTTGAACATGTTTTATAAAATCTATCTGGAAAATAATGACCTGATTATTGAAACATTTTTATTAAAAGAAAAAATTGCCATTAACTCAATTGATGACATCATTATTTCATATCATCGGGGCTGGAATGAACATAAACTGTTTACCTATTTTAACAAACCAGTGCAATATGAATTAAGCCGGAAAACCTGGTTTTATAAAATATTATTCCAAATATTTCTGATGTTTAATACCGAAAAATTTAGAATTTATCGTGCTTATGACAACGAGCTTATTACCCGGATGTTTAGCTTGTTAAAACCTTATCTTCCAACACTCGTTGAAACAAAAAATCTGGATTTACGTAATAGTTTTATTTGGATGACTTTTGATGAAGGTGGACAATTTAAACAAATGAAACTTGTATACAGTAGAGAAGGCTTAGGTTTAAAAAGAGTAATGTTAAAACATAAAATTTTATTAGAGAAGTAGTTGAAAGCAGGCTAGCTAATTGCATCAGGTAAAAGTTAAATCATTCTGCCTCCTTCAATAACAAATCAATCACATTTTTCAAGGCCGGGTTCCTGTTCGCATCTTTCCAGATCATATAAAGTTCAGTGCGCTGCGGGATGTGTTTAAGTTCTACGAATTTTACATTTTCCTTGTAGCCGTATTTTAATGCAGTAGGTACAATGGCAATGCCCAGGCCTTCCTCTACCAGTTTGTAAATGGTTAAAGCATTAACCGATTTATGAAAAGTTTTCGGCCTGAAACCATGGTCTTCACAAATACTCATAATCAGGTCGTAATAAAAGGGGCTATCATCGCTCGAGAAAAAGATAAAAGGTGAGTCGCCCAGTTTTTTAACTGCTTCAAAGCTGGCTGTTTTAAGCGGATGGTTTCGCGGTAGTACAAGCGAGAAAGTATCGCGATGCACGATGTGTTTAGAAATACCCTCCTTAAACTGATTTATCCGCACAAAACCAACATCAAGCATATCTTTTTCGAGTAATTCAATCTGCAGTTTGTTGGTCATCTCATCCAGGTTGGTTCTAATTTCAGGAAAATCTTTATTCAGCCTGAAAATTAACTCCGGAACAATTTTTTGCGCTGCTGAGCCCAGGAAACCAATGCGGAGTTCGCCCTGTTTGCCTTCATTGATGTCGTTGAGCTGCTTTTTGATATTCTCGATATGGCTAAACAGAAAATCGACTTCCGTTTTGAGGTATATTCCGGCTTCGGTAAGCGTTACCTTTTTTTTGGTCCGGTCGAACAGCTGGGCATTAAAAATTTCTTCCATCTGTTTAATCTGCCGGCTAAGGCCCGGCTGCGAAATAAAAAGCCTGTCGGCAGCTTTTCTGAACTTAAGTTCTTCTGCCAATACCTGGAAATATTTAAAATGCCTAAGCTCTATTTGATAACTCATAGTTATTACATGATGATGTAATTGGTATTTATAGGTATCAAATATAGCTGTTATTTTTGTTTAAAACCTTTTCTAACATGAGCGAGCAACAGATTTTTAATTACGGAACAGATCATTTAACCGCCAATATTGCCCTGGCCATCAGCAATGGTGAAATAAAGGGCATGCTGAGTCCTGAAATACGGGATAAAGTGATTGAAAGCAGTAAAGTGGTAGAGCGGATTGCACTGTCAGGAAAGCCTGTTTACGGCATTAATACTGGTTTTGGTCCGCTATGTACCTCGATGATTTCAGCTGCAGATACCCGCAAGCTACAGGAAAATATCCTGAAGAGTCATGCCGTGGGTGTGGGCGAGCCTATTGATACCGAAATATCCAGGCTGATGCTGGTATTGAAACTGCAGTCGCTGGCACAGGGTTATTCCGGTATCCGGATCGAAACGCTTGACCGGATGATCTGGTTTTTAGAAGTTGGTGCCACGCCAGTGGTTCCGAAACAGGGTTCGGTTGGGGCGTCAGGAGATTTGGCTCCATTATCGCATCTTTTTCTGCCTTTAATTGGTCTAGGAAAAGTGCATTATAACGGCGAAATGATCTCAACAGAAAAATTGTTAAAAGATCATGATCTGGATGCCTTGCAATTAGGGCCAAAAGAAGGGCTGGCACTAATCAATGGTACGCAGTTTATAGCTGCGCACGCCGTTAAAGTGGTTTCCCGTCTTGAAAATGTACTTCAAGCTGCTGATATTATTTCGGCGATGATGATTGAAGGGTTGATGGGCTCTGAAAAGCCTTTCCACCCCAAATTACATCAGTTAAGGCCTTACCCGGCAAACATCGCGGTGGCCGCTCAAATCAGCAAATTCTTGCAGAGATCAGAAATTATGCCTTCGCACCAAGATTGCGCTAAAGTGCAGGATCCTTACTCGCTCAGGTGCATTCCACAGGTTCACGGTGCTTCGCGTACTGCCTGGTTACACTTAAAAGAAGCAGTAGAAATAGAATTAAATTCGGTAACCGATAATCCGGTAATCTTTAACGATGAGCTGACCATTAGTGGCGGGAATTTCCACGGACAGCCTTTAGCGCTGCCTCTGGATTACGCCTGTTTAGCGGCATCCGAAATTGGCAATATCAGCGACAGGCGGATTTACCTTTCATTGGAAGGAAATACGCCTGGTGTACCCAAGTTGCTGATGCGCGAAACCGGCTTAAATTCTGGTTTTATGATTGTGCAGTACACCTCGGCGGCATTGGCCAGCGAGAATAAGGGACTTTGCTTTCCGGCAAGTGCCGATAGCATTCCTACCTCTTTAGGCCAGGAAGATCATGTGAGTATGGGCTCTATCGGTGCACGAAAAGCTTTACAGGTAATCGAAAATGTAGAAAAAATACTGGGCATTGAGCTTTTCTGCGCGGCACAGGCCGTTGATTATCATGCGCCCTTAAAGCCTGGCAAAATCCTGACTGCGGTACACAACTTTGTACGCACGGAGATCGATCATATTGAAGAAGATCAGATTATGTACAATAGTATGGAAACTGCTATAAACCTGGTAAAATCAGGTAAGGTAGTATCGGTAGCCAAAGAGGCAGAAAAAACACTTCATTAAAAATTTTAGCTTGAAGCATATGAATTTTGCAGCAGAAATATTAGCGGGTATCCCGGCTGAATTACCTGGTAAAAAAAACAGAAACCCCGCACTTAGCCATGCCCCGGTTCGGAGAGCGGTTTTAAATACAGCTGAAAAAAAACTGGCTTTAAAAAATGCCCTTCGTTACTTTCCGGCAGCATGGCATGGTGAACTGGCTCCAGAATTTTTAGCTGAGCTGGATAACTACGGACATATTTACATGTACCGTTTTATGCCCGATTACGCTATTTATGCCAGGCCAATTAACGAATATCCCTGCAAAACTATTCATGCAGCGGCCATCATGTTAATGATTCAGAATAATCTTGATCCGGCAATTGCGCAGCATCCGGAGGAATTGATTACGTATGGAGGCAATGGCAGTGTTTTCCAAAACTGGGCGCAATACCTGCTTACCCTGCAGTATCTGGCTACCATGACCGATAAGCAAACCCTTAACATTTATAGCGGTCATCCGCAGGGCTTGTTTCCCTCTGGTGAAGCTGCTCCCCGCGTGGTGGTTACCAATGGGATGATGGTGCCCAATTATTCTTCAACACATGATTTTGAAAAATTTAATGCCCTTGGGGTAACACAATATGGCCAAATGACAGCCGGATCGTATATGTACATTGGGCCGCAGGGCATTGTGCATGGTACAGCCATTACTTTAATGAATGCCTTCAGGAAAAAGGGTTTTTATGGTAAAGATACTGCCGGGAAAATCTTCTTAACCGCCGGATTGGGCGGCATGAGTGGCGCACAAACCAAGGCCGGAAATATTGTAGGTTGTATAACCGTTTGTGCCGAGGTTAATCCGCATGCCGCGCTTAAACGAAAAGAACAAGGCTGGGTAGATGAGCTGATTGAAAATTTGGATGAGCTGGTAAATCGCGTAAAACTGGCGCAGGATAAAAAAGAAATCGTATCGATCGCTTATCTGGGTAATGTGGTTGATGTTTGGGAACGTTTTGATGAGGAGGATATTGAGGTCACCATTGGCTCCGATCAAACTTCGCTGCATAATCCTTATTCTGGTGGTTATTATCCCGTAGGCTTAACTTTTGATGAAGCCAATGCATTAATGGCCAACGCGGCAGATGAGTTTAAGAATTATGTTCAGAACTCCTTAAAATGCCATGCGGCCAGCATTAACAGCCACACAGCAAAAGGCACTTACTTTTTTGATTATGGTAATGCTTTTCTTTTAGAGTGTAGTCGTGCCGGAGCTGAGATTATGGCACCAAATGGGATTGATTTCAGGTATCCGTCGTATGTGGAAGATATTTTGGGCCCGATGTGTTTCGATTATGGTTTTGGTCCGTTTAGGTGGGTATGCACCTCAGGTAACGAACACGATCTTGATATTACCGACAGGATAGCCAAAGAGGTGATGGAGGAGATTAAGCTGCAGGCGCCGGTTGAAATTGAACAGCAGGTGCAGGATAACATTAACTGGATTACAGCCGCAAAAGCCAATAGGCTGGTAGTGGGTTCGAAAAGCCGGATTTTATATGCTGATGCAGAAGGCAGGGCAAAAATTGCTTTAAGGTTTAACGAAGCCATTAAAAGTGGTGAGTTATCGGCTCCGGTCGTTTTGGGTAGAGACCATCACGATGTAAGCGGAACAGATTCACCATTCAGGGAAACCAGTAATATTTACGATGGGAGCCGTTTTACAGCCGATATGGCCATTCATAATGTAATTGGCGATAGCTTTAGAGGGGCTACCTGGGTTTCAATCCACAATGGTGGGGGCGTAGGCTGGGGAGAAGTAATAAATGGCGGTTTTGGGATGGTACTTGACGGCACCCGCGAAGCCGGTGAAAAATTACAGCAAATGCTTTTTTACGATGTAAATAACGGCATCGCCAGAAGAAGCTGGGCGCGCAATAAAGAAGCCCGTTTTGCCATTGAGCGTGAAATGGAACGTAGCCCTTCCTTAAACATTACCTTACCGCATTTGGTTGATGATAAGCTGTTGGAAGGATTGGATTTATAAAAGCTAAAAAACGGTTGCCGCTAAGTGGCAACCCTTTTTTAATTATAAACTCACCATCACTTCTTTAAACAATTTTTTAATTACTCCAATTTCCTGGGCATATTGGGTGTTTTTGCGGCAGCCAAAATATAAAGTGTTTTTCAGTTTACTGCTGCCTTCCCAAATCACTTTTATTTTCTGTTCTTCAACTTCTTTTTTGCACAAAAAATCGGGAATAATGGCGAGACCCTTGCCGCCTGATAAGCAGCGAACAATGGAGTTTAAGTTTGGTACAATATAATTCGGGCGGAAATCGGCATGCTTACCAAAATTAAGCTGCCAGAAACGTAGCAAGTGCTCCATATCGCCAGCGGTGCCGTACCATTTCTGTTGTTTCAGCCAGTCTTCCATGCCTTCCAAATCATTCTTTTTGGCCAGTGCATTAAAAGCCGCTCCATCGGTTTCGATCCCGCCTACCAATACAATGGTTTCTGATGAAAAGGCTTCGTGTTCTACATTGGGAGAATTACCTTTCTGTGGCGTAATAATCAGGTCTAAAATACCCTTGTCCAATTGATCGAGCATTTCAGGGTATTCGCCAAAGCGGATAATTACATTAAAAGGTAGTGTAGAAATGTATTGCTCGAGCGTAATCTGGAAGGTTTCAAAACACATGCCTACACTAATGGTTGGGGTATGTTTCTCCGTACTTTTCTGAAAATGCTTTTCAGCATCTTCGAGCTTGGCCAGTGGTTCTACAATAAAATTATAAAGTACTTTTCCTTTTTCTGTCGGAATCATTTTGCGGCCTGTGCGTTCAAATAATTTGTAGCCTACATAACTCTCCAACGAACTGAGGTGTAAACTTACTCCTGGCTGCGAGATAAAGAGATTTTCGGCTGCGCCAGTTAAAGTACCCGTTTTATATATGGCCTTAAAGCTTCTGTACCATTCCAAATTAACCATGATTTTGTTATTATAATTCTGATACAAATCTATAAATTAACTTGTTTTGATAATAGATTCGGCTGCAGTAATTTTGTGTCATCAAAATAAAAAAAACGAAATGACAAAAATATTCATCATAAACGGCGGTCAGAAATTTGGCCACTCTGGCGGTAAGTTTAACGAAACCATTACCAATGCTACAGTCGATTTCTTTTCGCAATTGCCAGACTTTGAAGTGCAAACCACTAATATTAATGAGGCTTACGATCCCAAAGCGGAAGTAGCCAAATATGTTTGGGCAGATGTAGTAATTTACCATACCCCAATCTGGTGGTTCCAGGTGCCACATGCTTTTAAAGAATATATTGATGTGGTATTTACCGAAGGCCATAACCATGGTATTTACCATAGCGACGGGCGTAAATCTGATAATCCAGCACGTAATTACGGAACAGGCGGAATGCTGCACGGCCGGAAATATATGGTTACCTCTTCGTGGAATGCACCGAAAGAAGCATTTACTTTGCCAGGCGAATTTTTTATGGAAACCAGTGTAGATGATGGTGTGCTATTTGGTTTCCACCGGATGAATGCTTTTACAGGAATGGAAAGAATTGATGGTCTCCATTTTCATGATGTAGAAAAAAACGCCGACATCATTAACGATCTTAAAAGATACAACGAACATTTAACCGAAACTTTTTTAAATACCGAAGTATATGAGTCTCTATCTAACTGCAATAGTTAAAAGTAAAAAAGAAACCACTGCCGAATTAAGAGCCCTGTTATTGGATATGGTTTCAAATTCGCGCAAAGAAGCAGCATGTATCCAGTACGATTTGCACGAAGCTGCCGATCAGGAAACCTTTATTTTTCAGGAAGAATGGAAAGACCAGGCAAGTTTGGATTTTCATAATAGTCAACCTTATATTCTGGCTTTTGTGGCCAGGGCTGCTGAGTTGACTGAAGATATCGCCATTTACAAAACCGATAAACTGGCTTAAATTACAATTTTGCACGGCGGGCCGTAAGTGACGAACCTGCCGAGGCAATTACCACAAATGCCACTGCAAAACATTCTTTTAACGAAAGATATTCGTGCAAGAATACCAATGCAGCCAAAGAAGCCATAGCAGGCTCAAGGCTCATTAAAATACTAAAAGTGCGTGCTGGCAGTTGTTTCAGTGCGCGCATTTCGAGGGTAAAGGGAATGGCGCTTGATAATAGTGCAAGTGCTGCGCCTAAACCCAGTAACTTTGGGTTTAATTGACCTAAGCCACCTCCAAAAATCCCGAAAGGAAGAATTACGATGGTAGCAAATATCATCCCAATGGCCACAGCGTCACCACCTTTCATGATTTTGGAAATCCGTCCACCCAATATAATGTAACCAGCCCAAAAAACACCGGCCAAAAGCGCCAGCAATACCCCAACTATATCTAACCCGGTGTTTGTCCAAGGGGCAATTAAAGCAATGCCTGCAGCAGCCAATATTACCCATAAAAAATCAACCGGCTTTTTAGAGCCTATAATGGCAAGCAATAACGGGCCAACAAATTCCAGGGTTACGCCCAAACCTACAGGTATCCGTGCAATGGCCAGGTAAAATACCATGTTCATGGTACCTAAACAGATACCATAAAGGATTACATATTTCCACTGTTTAAAATTTAACTTCGAAAGGTTGGGCCTGAAAGCGAGCATTAAAATAATGGCCGAAAGACCAATTCTTAACGATGCTGTAGCGGCAGCGCCGATTTGTGGGAAAAGCCCTTTTGCAATAGCCGCACCGCACTGTACGCTGATAATAGAGAGTAAAACCGCGGGGATTGGTGGTATATTGAGTTTGCTTTTCATCTGGTGCTCGTAAAATGAGGCGCAAAATTACGGAATTATCGCTTTCCAGATTTTTTTAAATCAAAAAAGGAGAATCAGATTATGCCGATTCTCCTTTTACTCAATAGGTTATTAACAAAACAGTTCCTGCTCGTCCCTGTTTTCGGTAGGGATTTTCTTTAAAAAATCATCAAACAGTGGCCCTTCGTTATCCGAATAAATGCCATAAGCATCCAGTATGTAGCCAATGTTTTTATTTTGATCTTCTACAAGATACAAAACTGAATTATCTGCAGGGTCAGAATCACCTTCAAAGCGATAAGTTTTTACGATGGTTAAATCTTCTGGTTTATAAATGGTGCCCAGCGTTTTGCTTTGCATCTTGCCGTGATCAGTTATTTTTAATTCGTTATCTTTTCCTTTCAGCCTCAATTTCTCCAAAATTTGACTCAAAGTGTTCATTGCAATTGGCTGTTCCATAGTTATACGATTTTATACTATTTAAACAAGTGGTTTCAGAAATGGTTTTAATGCCAATCATTTAAAAACAAACCAAATGGCATTCAGGCTGTTTCTTATTAAACTAAATTTTTTGAACCATGAAAAAATATTTTTTAAGTCTTTTTGTTATCGGAGCTGCTTGTTTAAGTGCCTGTACCAAAACCGATAAAGTTGTAGCTCAGGCCAACCTTACCGAAACCGCCGATCCTTCTAAAAACATCGGAACTGCCAAATTTTATGAGCTGAGCGATGGGAAAATAAAAATGGATATTGAAATGAATTTTGCTGCAAGGGCCGATAGCAATGTAGCGGTGCATTTTCACGAACATGGAGATTGCGGCAACATGGGTGAAAACACGCACGGGCACTGGAACCCTACCAAAGAAGCACATGGCAAATGGGGCTCTGCAGCTTACCACAGTGGTGATATTGGCAACATTATGCTCGATAATAAGGGACACGCAACTTTATCGGTAACTACCGACAGGTGGAGCATTAAAGATGGCGACATTAAAAATATTATCGGCCGTGGGATTATTGTACACGGCGGTACCGACGATTATACTACTCAACCAACAGGAAACTCAGGCCCGCGTGTGGGCTGCGGTGTGATTGAAGCAGTGAAGTAACAATATTAACATGATCGTCATTGCGATCTTTCTTAAGCGGTTAATTTTTAGCCGCTTTTTTTATGCAATTTCAGGTTTGTTGTCATCATCATAAAAAACCTAAACATTATGGCAACGCTAAACGAATCGCAAGGCCGCAAAGCGGCAAAAGGAAGAACCAAAAAAACAGCACCACGGGTAGACCTTACCGCAATGGTAGATCTGATGTTCTTGTTAACTACATTTTTTATGCTCACCACTTCTTTGGGCTCGCTCAATGCGGCAGATGTTGCAAAACCCGATGAAACCGATGGTATTCTTGTTGATTATCCCGCATCCAGAACTATGACCATTTTACTGGGAAAGAACAGCCAATCGGTTTGTTACATGGGAACCACAGCCGGGGCAGATATGAAAGTGGTGGCGGTTAAAAACATCCAGGAGGAGATTAGCGCAAATGAGCTTAAAGTGGCTAAAACACATGCCAATAATCCGGCAAAATATATGATTGTGATTATCAAACCTACGGCAACATCCAAATTCAAGGATTTTGTAGATCTGATTGATGAAATGAAAATAGCCGGAATTAAATCTTATGCCATCGACGACGACCATATCACCAGCGAGGAATCAGGATTTATGGAATCGAAAGGTATGTAAAAAGGCTAAAAATCAGCGAATAAAACGAATATGAGCTGATTTTTTTCTAATGAATAAATTGAATATGATTAATGATACAATGATTTTTGGTGGAGTAGGCCAAATGCAGCGTATTTGGGCGCTTTTAGCGATCTTGTTAAGGAGGTGTTAGTTTAAGGTTAGATGCTTAATACTACATCTGTATTGCTAATATGTTTACTTTCGTTACAGTGTTTGGCCAAGCATGAGGTGGCAATCCCGAAAAACCTTTAAAGAGTAGGGAGCTTAAAAACTCAAAAAAATCTAGTATGAAAAGTTTAGAATTAAACAATCTTGGTGTTCAGGAAATGAACAAAACCGAAATGTCACAAGTTGAAGGTGGTGGTATTGTTAACAATACTTTAAATGAAGTTTTAGCTTCTCTTTCAACTGCTTTAAACTCAGTTGGTGCCGATACTTCTACATTTTTAAACAAAACAGTAACCAATGTTTTGAAACTTGTTTGGAGCTTATAAGCAAAGTTATTGTATCCGCTGTTCTGATTTTTCAGGATAGCGGATGCTTTATCAACTCAATACTATGGCTTTAACCAACTACTCAACCGAAAAAATATCCAATACCGCTCTCGTTTATCGTTCTCAAATCAGCAAGTCGAGCCAGCTAATTTACATCGTTACGGTTGTAGCCATTTTAGTGGTGCTTATTGCCCTTCCTATTATTAAAATACCCATCAGTATAAACGGTACAGGTATTTTACAATCCACTATAGAGAAAACTGAACTTATTGTACCGGTAAATGGCCGGTTAATTCAATATAAACTGGCTGACAATAAAAGGCTAAAACAAGGCGATACCCTGTTGGCCATTGATGCGGGTTTACCTAAACAGCAAGATGCCCTGGTCGAAACCCGGAAAAACCAGATTACACGCTTTTTACAGGATATTAGTACCCTGCTATCATTCAATGGAAATTCTTCCAGCCTTCAAACCGGACAATACGTGGCCTCCTGGCAGCAATACGTGCAGGAACTAAAAAATGCGGGCATTTCCAAACGGCAGGCAACAAGCACTTTTGCGCGTTACAATAAATTGTACCAGAATAAAGTGCTTACGCAATCTGAATATGAAAAATACAAATACGAACTGGAGCAGGCCGAATCGGTTTACCTCATGGTACGTACCAAATATAAAACCCAGTGGCAAACCGAAGCCAATGGCTATCGCAACGAGTTGCGCGAGCTTACTGGGCAGCAAGCCGAATTAAACGAACAGAAAAAGCAATATGTGTTGCGTGCCCCAATTGATGGATCGGTTCAAAATTTAGTGGGCATGCAGAATGGAGCTTATGTATTTGCCAATCAAAAAATTGGCGAGGTTTCTCCAGATGCCGGTTTGGCCGCTTATTGCTACATCACCCCATCAGATATTGGCCTGATTAGAAAAGGACAGGAAGTACATTTCCAGATCAATGCCTACAACTATAACCAGTGGGGCCTGGCAGTGGGTAAGGTAATTGATATTGCCGACGATATTGTGATTTTAAACGGCAACCAGCCTGCTTTCAAGGTAAAGTGCCTGATGGATAAAAATTACCTGATGCTTAAAAACGGGTATAAAGGTTATTTAAAAAAAGGAATGAATTTTACGGCCCGTTTTAAAGTTACCGATCGCAGTTTATTCCAGTTGCTTTACGATAAAGTAGACGACTGGGTTAATCCAAACCTCATCCAAAAAACATAACAGGCCATGAGTACCAAGGTTAAGCAAAGAGATATTACCGATTGTGGTGCAGCTTGTCTGGCATCGGTGGCCTCCCATTACAAGTTAAATTTAGCTGTTGCGCGTATCAGGCAGCTTGCCGGGACCGATAAAAAAGGAACCACCGTTTTAGGGCTGGTAGAGGCTGCCCAAAAATTAGGATTTGAAGCTAAGGGTGTAAAAGCACCTTTTGATAGTTTATTTAAAATACCTACGCCTGCCATTGCACATATTATTGTGAATGATGTGCTGCAACATTTCGTAGTGATATATAAAGTAAACAGCAAATTAATAGAGGTGATGGACCCTATAGATGGGAACGTGCATCGTAAAACACATGATGAATTTAAAAAGGAATGGACTGGTGCATTGGTATTGTTGTTGCCATCAGAAAATTTTCAGGTTGGCAATGAAAAAAAATCAATCCAGGGAAGATTTTGGAATTTGATTAAACCGCACAAAGGCATTCTGACACAAGTTTTATTTGGTGCAGTTGTTTATACTGTGTTGGGTTTATCTACCTCTATTTTTGTGCAGAAACTGGTCGATTTTGTGCTGGTGGATGGCAACCATAATTTGCTTAACCTGATGAGCATTTCGATGATGGTGATTTTGGTTGTGCAACTGTTTATTGGTTCGGCTAAAACTGTTTTTACCTTAAAAACGGGTCAACTGATTGATGCCAAGCTTATTTTGGGCTATTATAAACATCTGCTCCGCCTGCCGCAACAGTTTTTTGATACCATGCGCGTGGGCGAAATTATTTCGCGGATTAACGACGCGGTAAAAATCCGCACCTTTTTAAATGATGTATGCGTAAACTTTCTGGTAAACATTTTCATTGTTTTCTTTTCGTTTATCATGATGTTTACCTATTACTGGAAACTGGCACTGATTACGCTTACCGTCATTCCCTTGTACCTTGTCATTTATTTGATAACCGATAAATTTAACAAACGTACACAGCGCAGGTTAATGGAAGATGCGGCAGAGCTGGAATCGCAACTGGTAGAAAGTTTAAATGCCGTGGGTACCATTAAACGTTTCGGTTTAGAAGAACATGCTAACGAAAAAACGGAAACACGTTTTATCAAATTATTGCAGGCAGGCTTTAAGTCGAATCTCAATGCCGTGTTATCGGGCACCTCGACCGAATTTGTTTCGCGCATCATTACCATTATTTTGCTCTGGGTGGGTGCTGGTTACGTGCTGAGTAATTCGATTACCCCTGGCGAGCTCTTATCATTTTATACTTTGATTGGCTATTTTACCGGTCCGGTTTCATCGCTGATTGGGATGAATAAAACAGTACAGGATGCGGTTATTGCTGCCGATCGTTTATTCGAAATCATGGATCTGGAAAGGGAAACCGATGAAAATCAGATTGAATTAAGTACTGATAAAATCGGTGACATTCATTTCGAAAATGTATCGTTCCGCTATGGTAAAAGGCTTGCCATTTTTGAAGACTTGAGTTTAACTATTCCACAGGGAAAATTTACGGCAATTGTAGGCGAAAGCGGATCAGGGAAATCCACACTCATGTCCATCCTGCAAAATATTTACCCCATACAGTCGGGCAATGTGCGTATAGGCAATTACGACTTGAAATATATTACCAATGCTTCGCTCAGGCGGATGATATCAGTTGTTCCTCAGCAAATTGATTTGTTTGCCGGAAATGTAATCGAAAATATTGCTATCGGCGAAGAAGAACCCGATATGCAAAGGATTATTGATATTGCTACGAGACTAGGCCTGATGGGCTTTATTGAAGCTTTACCTAAAGGTTTTCAAACTTACCTGGGCGAAAACGGCACCAGTTTATCGGGTGGGCAGCGCCAGCGGATTGCCATTGCAAGGGCTTTGTACCGCGAGCCCGAAATCCTGATCCTGGATGAAGCAACTTCTTCACTCGATGCCATTTCGGAACAGCACGTACAAAGGATGATTGCACTTTTAAAAGCCGAACAAAAAACGGTGATTGTAATTACCCATCGCTCAAGCACTTTAAATAATGCCGATAAGATTATTGTGCTCGATAAGGGGCAGGTAGTTGAGCAGGGCAGTCACCACGAACTAAAATACAACCTGAGCTAGACCCCTTCCGAAGTTTGAGGGGAGGATGCGGGCCAGTCAAACTTCGGAAGTTTGACTTGGTTCTGTTTTGTGGGCCAAATAGGGGATTGGGGAAGTTGGACCGGCTTCTCGTCGCGATTTTTCTTCCCTATCAGCACTACAGCGGGTTAAATAAACCTGATCGGAACGGGCATGAGTGCAACGAATAAAGTGGAGAGTAGGGCTGCTTTAACCGATATACGCCGGAGCCTGCTTTTCTAAAAATATTTATGATTTCTACTGTTTAGTGGGCCATCAAACAGGGGATCAAAAAAGATTAGCCAAACTTACGAAGTCTAACCAAGCCTTTGGTAATGTGGAGACTTCGTAAGTGATGCGCAAAAAAAAAGGCGTTTTGCATTGCTGCAAAACACCTTTTTAATTTTATGTTGATGGATTAAATGCCGAATGCAGCTTTAACCTGATCTACGTAATCTAATTTTTCCCAGGTAAACAAATCAACAGTAACTGTTTTTTCTTCACCGTTTGGTGTTCTGAAAGTTTTGCTTACAGTTTCTGGCGTACGGCCCATGTGTCCGTAAGCAGCAGTTTCGCTATAAATGGGGTTTCTCAATTTTAAACGTTGCTCAATAAAGTAAGGACGCATATCGAAAATCGATTCTACAATTTTAGCAATCTCGCCATCCGTTTTGCCTACTTTACCGGTTCCGTAAGTGTTGATGTAGATACCCATTGGTTTAGCTACACCGATAGCGTATGATACCTGCACCAAAATCTCATCAGCTACACCGGCAGCTACTAAGTTTTTAGCGATATGACGGGTTGCATAAGCCGCACTTCTATCTACTTTACTTGGATCTTTACCCGAAAATGCACCACCACCGTGTGCACCTTTACCACCGTAAGTATCTACAATGATTTTACGGCCGGTTAAGCCGGTATCGCCATGCGGACCGCCGATTACGAATTTACCGGTTGGGTTAATGTGGTATTCAATTTTATCGTTAAATAAATGCGCATATTGCGGATTGCTTTTAATAATACGTGGGATTAAAATATTTACCAGGTCGGTTTTGATTTTAGCCAGCATCGCAGCTTCTTCATCAAAATCATCGTGTTGGGTCGAAATTACAATCGCATCGATGCGAACAGGTTTGTTGTTATCGTCGTATTCTAAAGTAACTTGGCTTTTTGCATCCGGGCGAAGGTATTTAATTTCGTTGTTTTCGCGTCTTAACACAGCAAGTTCCTGTAAAAGCTTGTGCGATAGGTTTAAAGCCAAAGGCATATAATCTTCGGTTTCGTTAGTGGCATAACCAAACATCATACCCTGATCGCCGGCACCTTGCTCTTCTTTGTTGCTTCTATCTACACCCTGGTTAATATCCTGAGACTGCTCGTGGATAGCAGATAAAATTCCGCAAGAGTTAGCCTCAAACATATACTCGCTTTTGGTGTAACCAATTTTCTTGATTACATCGCGGGCAATCTGCTGTACGTCTAAATAGGTTTTAGATTTTACTTCACCAGCTAAAATAACCTGACCAGTAGTAACCAATGTTTCGCAGGCTACCTTTGATTCCGGATCGAAAGCTAAAAAGTTATCAATTAATGCATCCGAAATTTGATCGGCAATTTTATCCGGGTGACCTTCAGAAACAGATTCTGATGTAAATAAATACGACATTTATTAAATAAATTAATGGTAAATAAACAATTTTATAATTGCCACACCCCTTGGAAACAAGTGGTAAAATGATTGAAAGGAGGCATTAGCAATTTTTTTAAGTGGTTGCAATCCGGTCCCGAAGTGTCGGGATAGCAAATCAATCCACTTTTTTACTGCTGCAAAATTAGCATATTTTCTTTATTTCAAAAATTATAGATTATTTTGTGCATTCAATCTTACACTTTGCACACAAAGATCAATATCCTCTTTATTATCAACCCCATCTCGGGTGGGAGAGGAAAGCTGCGTATCCCCGATTTTATAGATCAATATCTGGACAAGGAAAAGTTTAATGCCAACTTTGTGTTTAGTGAATATGTAGGGCATGCCGGCGAGCTCGCCGACGAGGCGGCTACCAAAAATTTTGACGTAATTGTAGCTGCAGGTGGCGATGGAACGATTAACGAAGTGGCGACCCAGGTGCTTAAACACCATAAAATATTGGGCATTTTGCCACTGGGCTCTGGCAATGGGCTGGCCAGGTTTCTCAAAATCCCTAAAAATTTAAAGCACGCTATTGGCCTGATCAATAATTATAAAACTGATTGTGTAGATACTGCTGAATTTAACCAAAAGTGTTTTTTTAATCTGGCAGGTATGGGCTTCGATGCACACCTGAGTGCTGTTTTTTCGAAAGATAAAAAGCGTGGCTTATCGGGCTATGTAAAATTGGGTTTTAAAGAAGTTTTTAATTATCAGCCACAAACCTATCAGTTAGAGATTGACGGCGTCGCTTATACGCGGAAAGCCTTTGCCATTAGTATTGCCAATTCATCGCAGTATGGTAACGATGTTTACATTGCACCCAATGCTTCGGTAAAAGATGGCTTGCTCGATGTTTGCATTATTAAACCTTTCCCGATAATAAAACTGCCGGTTTTAGGTTATGTAATGTTAAGGGGCACAGCTGAAAGCTCGGATATGATTGAAATTATTAAAGGGAAACACATTAAAATTACCAGAGAAAAGGCGGGCGCAGTGCATGTAGATGGCGAACCTTTACAGATGGGTACGGCGATTGAAGCACTTGTACATCCCTTATCTTTACAGGTAATTGTGCCATAAGGAAGTTTGGAGTTGACAGTTTGCAGTTTGGAACTGATCTGGCTATTAACCATAAACCATCAACCATTGACCAATAAACGTGTGGCGAAGATAAAACTAACCATGAACCATTAGCTATTGACTAATAACCTAATAGCTACTGAACCAATGAACATTTACAATTATGAAACCAAAGAAAAATAGTTTAAGCGATTTGGGTGGAATTATGTATTCTACCAATCCGGATTTTGAATACGAAGAGGAAGTGGATGATACGGTTACGCCAGCCAATAACCAGCAGGATTTTCGGGTAATGCTCGATAAAAAGAACCGTGGCGGTAAGGCTGTAACACTAATTACTGGTTTTAAAGGCCGTAATGAAGATTTAGAAGTACTGGGTAAAATGCTGAAGACCAAATGTGGTGTAGGTGGCTCGGTTAAAGATGGCGAAATCATGATCCAGGGAGATGTTCGGGATAAAGTGATGGGCATTTTGCAAAAAGAGGGCTATAAGGCCAAAAAGGCCGGAGGATAGCATTGGTCTTCTTGGTGTAGCCCGTCATTTCGACTGTAGTGAAACGGAATGGAGAAATCCATCTCGAGATAGATCTCTCCGCTCCGCAATGCTCCGGTCAAGATGACGAGTCTTTTTATTTAGCCTGTCAATGATAGCGAAGTAAAGTACCCTTCCCCCCAACATAAATTCTGTTTAAAACCTTCCTTTTACAAGATTATTCGAGCCATATCCTGTTTTAATATTTCTTAAAGGGTACGATGATCGTCATTGCGAGGAGGAACGACGAAGCAATCTTAATGCGTAGGCTGGTAGCGCTCGTTGTAAGATTGCTTCGTCGGCTGAAAAAGCCTTCTCGCAATGACGAAAACTTTGTATTTTTGCGCCTATGTCAGTTATTAAACCCTCATTAGCAAAAGGTACGCGCGATTTTTCTCCGGTTGAAATGGTAAAACGCAATTTTATTTACGATACCATTAAAACTGTTTTCAAAAAGTATGGCTATGCCGAAATTCAAACTCCAAGTTTCGAAAATTTATCAACCTTAACTGGTAAATATGGCGATGAAGGCGATAAACTGATCTTTAAAATATTAAACAGCGGTGAGTTCCTGAAAGATCCTAAAAAGAAATCTTTCGATTTTGCCGAAGAAGATAACAGCAATAAACTGATTTCTTTAATTTCTGAAAAAGCTTTGCGTTACGATTTAACCGTGCCTTTTGCACGTTACGTAGTGATGCACCAGAACGATATTACCTTACCTTTTAAGCGCTTTCAGGTGCAGCCGGTTTGGCGTGCCGATAGACCGCAAAAAGGCAGATATCGTGAGTTTTATCAGTGCGATGTGGATGTGGTAGGTTCTGACAGCTTATTAAATGAAGCCGAATTTATCTTAATCTATAATGAAGCTTTGGGCAAATTAGGCCTGAAAGATTTCAGCATTAAAATTAATAACCGTAAAATTTTATCGGGTATTGCCGAAATTATTGGTAAACCGGATTTAATTATCGACATGACTGTTGCTATCGATAAACTGGATAAAATTGGTTTAGATGGGGTAAGTAAAGAACTATTAGAACGTGGCTTTACAGAACAGGATTTAGAAAAATTGCGTCCGGTAATTTTGCTGGAAGGCAGTAACGATGAGAAGTTAGCGAGTTTGAAGGAGGTTTTAGCGAGTTCAGAAACCGGGTTAAAAGGTATTGCCGAAATTGAGCAGGTTTTTGGTTATGTAGAAAGCCTTATTGCTTATAGTTTGCCATTAACCGCTAAACTGGAACTGGATATTACCCTGGCCCGTGGCTTAAACTATTACACCGGTTGTATTTTCGAAGTTAAAACCAACGAGGTGGCTATGGGCAGTATTGGCGGCGGTGGCCGTTACGATGACTTAACCGGCATGTTCGGGTTAAAAGATTTAACCGGCGTAGGTGTTTCGTTCGGTGCCGATCGCATTTATGATGTACTGGAAGAATTAAATCTTTTCCCTGCCGCTGCAGAAGTGGGGACTAAAGTGCTCATCAGTAATTTCGATGCAGAAGCCGAAAAATATGCTTTGCCAATTTTACAACAATTCAGAAATGCAGGTATCGCTACTGAACTTTACCCAACTTCGGCCAAACTAAAAAAACAGATGGCTTACGCTGATGCCAAGAATATTCCTTACGTAATTTTAATCGGTGGTGATGAAATGACCAGCGGAGAACTTACACTAAAAGATATGCAAAGCGGTGAGCAGAAAAAATTAACCGTTTTGGGTATTTTGGATTTGATGAAATAGCCTGTTAACCGCAAAGGGCGCTAAGATTTGCGCAAAGAAACGCTAAGTATGTATTCAATATGCAGCTTTGCGCGCTTTGCGATAACTTCTTTTTCTTTGCGGTTAAATAAGTCTTCCAACCCGCAATAAAGCAGGGAAATGCACATCTTTTTCTGCATCATCGCCCCAGGCTTCTTTTAACTCGGTAAACATATATTCCAGTGGGTTGCGTTCATTGGCTTTTTTGTAATGTTGCAGCGCCGACCAGGTATTTAAATAACCAATTAACTGGTTAAAATTCCAGGTAGTTTTAATCTGAAAGTGTGGTGCAACCAACTCTTCAAAAGGGAAAGGAATGGTTTTGTAATTTTCTTCGATATAGCGGCGCTCATTGTCCCAATATTTACCCAAAATATCCTCATACAACTTATGCACGGCTTTATCTACTTTTTTATCAATGTACATAATGCCGTAACCAATTACGGCGAAAAGTCCATCGGGTTTTAGCGTTCTTTTTACCTCGGCATAAAATGCTTCAAAATTAAACCAATGGATGGCCTGCGCTACGGTAATAAGATCGAAACTGTTATCTCCGACCGTGGTTTGCTCTGCAGGTTCAACTTTGTAAGTGATATTGGGTAACTGTAAGGCATTTTTCAATTGATTTTCACTAATGTCTGTGGCATAAACCTTCTCAAAATGCTGCGCCAGTACACGCGCAACCTGGCCGTTTCCCGTTGCGCAATCCCAGGCAGCTTGCTTATTTAGCGTTAACTTAAACAGATAATCATACAGTTCTTGTGGATAGGTTGGCCGGTATATCGAGTAACCTTCGGCCTGGGTAGAAAAGTTATCTTTCATTGTTTAATGATTGAATTTTGCATGTGCGGGTAACAGAGTGGAAGTCTTGGACGTGGCTTCCTCGCTTTCTTTATAAAATTATTATATTTTTGATTAAGAACCGAATTATTGGACCCAATGTTTCATTTGCAATTCAATCGTTCAAAATCCATTCATTCCATATGTCAAAAACCTTTCCTCAGAACGAAATCAAAGATGTAGAATACCGGTTGAAATCAATATTTGGTGGTTCTGTTGGTAATTTGGTCGAATGGTATGACTGGTATACCTATTCGGCTTTTGCCTTGTATTTTTCGCCTGCTTTTTTCCCAAACAGCAATCCAACGGCCCAATTGTTAGATACCGCCGGCATTTTCGCGGTGGGTTTTTTAATGCGGCCAATTGGTGGCTGGTTATTTGGCAGCATAGCCGATAAATTCGGGCGCAAACGCTCCATGACGCTTTCGGTATTGATTATGGCTATCGGATCGCTGATTATTGGTTTGACCCCGGGGTATAAACAGATTGGTATCGCAGCTCCTTTGTTGTTGATTTTTGCGCGGTTAATTCAGGGGTTAAGCACAGGTGGTGAATACGGTACATCAGCCACTTACCTGAGCGAAATGGCTACACGGAAACATCGCGGCTTTTATTCGAGCTTTCAATATGTAACTTTAATTGGCGGGCAACTATTGGCGCTCGGCATTCAGCTGATTTTGCAAAACTGGCTGTTAACCCCTGCTGAGCTACATGAGTGGGGCTGGCGAATTCCGTTTTTTATTGGTGCAATTCTTTCTTTCATTGCGTTGTATTTAAGAAGGCATATTGATGAAACCACGGCATTTAAAAGTAAACAGTCGGCTGATAAAAAAAGTGGGATTGCCGTATTGCTGCAATATCCTAAAGAAGTTTTTACTGTGGTGGGCCTAACCCTTGGCGGAACCATCGCTTTTTATACTTTCAGCACCTACATGCAAAAGTTTCTGGTTAATACCGTGCACCTGAGTAAAGAAACCTCAACCACACTTTCCTTTATTTCGCTACTGGTATTTGCCCTTATGCAGCCTTTGTTTGGTTTATTATCCGATAAAATTGGACGTAAACCTTTACTCATTGGCTTTGGTGTACTGGGCACATTATGTACTTACCCCATTTTAACCAGCTTAACCCACGAAACCAATACCACCATCATATTCTTCCTGATGATAGCTGCATTGATTATCGTTAGCGGCTATACCAGTATCAATGCGGTAGTAAAAGCTGAGCTTTTTCCGGCAGAAATCAGGGCATTAGGGGTAGGTTTACCCTATGCTTTAACAGTAGCTATTTTTGGTGGTACAGCTGAGTACTTCGCGCTTTGGTTTAAAAACATCGGGCATGAAAGTTATTTTTATTGGTATGTTACGGGCTGTATTCTAATCTCGCTCATTTTATACACCACCATGAAAGATACCAAGCATCATTCTAAGATTGAGGATTGATTTAAACAGTGGCGATGCAATCGCCATTCCCGCACATCCGCGTTACAAACGCGGACGATTGAGTCAATCCGTACCTCCGTGGCATTAATTTGTTGCTACAAATAATTACTCACTTCAATCAAATTCATATCCGGATCGCGCAGGTAGATAGAAATAATTTTACCATTGGCCCCTGTTCTTTCAACCGGACCTTCTTCTATTTCGATACACTTTTCTTTAAGTTCTTCCATCACTACACGTATCGGAAAATCGGTAATGAAACATAAATCGGCTGTTCCGGGGGTAGGTTTAAAAGCTTTGGGTTCAATTTCGCTTCCGTGTTGGTGGAGATTGATTTTCTGGTTGCCGAATTTCAGCGCTTTTCTGTTCTCGCCAAACTCAACAATTTCCATCCCTAAGGCCAGGTTATAAAAGCGGCAGGTACTCTCCAGGTTTGACACCGTGAGTACCAGGTGATCTAAATTTTTAATATCCATAACTGTATGTTAGAACTAAAGCCTCCATCTTTTTGTTTTAGTGAGGTATTAAAAGATTTACGCTTTCAATATTTGGTTAATCAAGATTATCGACCAACAAAATAATCAATTTTTATATATTTACCATTATGCAAAACCTGCCTCCTTTAGCCGAACGTATGCGCCCTCAAAATCTCGATGAATATGTTGGTCAACAGCATTTGGTAGGAGAGGGAGCTGTATTACGCAAGGCAATTGAGGGCGGTCAACTGCCATCTATGATTTTTTGGGGTCCTCCGGGTGTGGGTAAAACTACGCTGGCTTACATTATTTCACAGGCGCTCGACCGGCCATTTTTTAATTTAAGTGCAATTAACAGCGGGGTGAAAGATATTCGCGAGGTAATTGATCGCGCGGCACAGTTGAAAGATAGCTTTTTGGGTTTACCCATTTTGTTTATTGATGAGATTCACCGCTTCAGCAAATCGCAACAAGATAGTTTATTAGGTGCCGTAGAACGCGGATTGGTTACTTTAATTGGTGCTACTACCGAAAATCCATCGTTTGAAGTGATTTCCGCATTGCTTTCGCGCTGTCAGGTGTACATTCTAAAATCACTTACCGAAACTGAACTGGTAGGTTTATTGCAAACCGCCATTAAGAAAGACAGCATTTTAGCAGAAAAGAAAATTACCATAAAAGAGCACGAAGCGCTGATCCGCTTATCGGGTGGCGATGCACGAAAACTGTTAAACGTACTCGAAATTGCCATTAATGGCATCGGTGGGAATAAAATGGTGCTTACCAACGAAAATGTATTGGCCCATGCACAGCAAAACCTGGCTTTGTACGATAAAGCCGGCGAGCAGCATTACGATATTATTTCGGCTTTTATCAAGTCCATCCGCGGTAGCGACCCCAATGCAGCGGTATACTGGCTTGCCCGGATGATAGAAGGCGGCGAAGATCCTTTGTTTATTGCCCGAAGGTTGTTGATTTTATCCTCAGAAGATATTGGTAATGCCAATCCCAATGCCCTGTTGCTTGCCAATAATTGTTTTACAGCCGTTAATGTAATTGGTTACCCCGAAGCGCGCATTATTTTATCGCAATGTGTTACCTATCTGGCCAGTTCGCCTAAAAGCAATGCCGCTTACGAAGCCATTAACCATGCTCAGGCTTTGGTTAAACAAACAGGTAATTTGCCTGTACCATTGCATATCCGCAATGCACCGACCAAGCTGATGAAAAACATTGGTTATGGTAAAGATTATCAATATTCGCACAGCTATGATGGTAATTTTTCACCACAGGAGTATTTCCCTGAAGAGTTGAGCGGAACTAAACTATACGATCCGGGGAAAAATGCTGCCGAAGAAAAGCTGCGTGAAAAGCTAAGGCAGAACTGGAAAGACAAATACAATTACTAGTGTAACATTTCATTCATTACTGATACTAATAACTAAATTAGTAATTAACCTAAACAAATATGCTGAGTACTTTTTTAAGTCACCAAAGAAAATCTTTTTGGCGTTCACGAAATAAAGGCGGAAGTATTGCAACACAAATCATCATTGGTTTTTTTATGCTCTATTTCCTCGTTATTGCCGTAGGGGTTGGTTTCGGTATGACGATCTTCCTGCCCAAGATTTTTCCTAATCAGAATGTTATGACGAGCTTTAACGGAATAATTTTATATTATTTCGCATTCGATTTCCTCATGCGTTTGCAATTGCAGGATATCCCAACGCTGAGTATCATCCCGTACCTGCACCTTAAAATTTCAAAGCGTAAAATCATTAACTTTTTAAATGCAAAAGCGCTTTTTTCAGCATTTAATGTTTGGCCGCTGTTTTTATTTTTCCCATTCATATTTCTCAAAATTGGAGCTGTAGAAGGGCCTCTGGTAGCATTGATGTATGTTATTGCCATTCTTTCGATCATGGTGTTTAACAACTATTTTGTGCTGTACCTTAAACGGAAATCGATTACAAACATACTTTTTACCCTGATTGGTCTGGCTATAGTGGGCACATTTGCTGCTTTAGAGTATTACAAAGTAATTTCCATCATGGCCGCTTCGAATTTTGTTTTTAGTCAAATGACAACCAGGCCATACCTGGGGCTTATTTTTCCGGGAGTTGCTGCGGCGATGTTTGTGATCAATTCCAACTATCTGCGCCGCAACCTGTATGTAGAAGAAATGGGAGCCAAACAGGAGAAAAAAGTAAGTACCGATTACCCTTTCTTAAACCGTTTTGGCAAAGCTGGAGAATTGGCTGCCCTCGAACTTAAATTAATATTAAGGCATAAACGCCCGCGTTACTCCGTAATTATGGGCGCAATCTTCCTGTTGTATGGCTTTCTTTTTTATAAAGCACCCTACATTGCAAGCGATTCGTTTGCCAAAATGATTTTTGCAGCCATTTTTATGACCGGTTTTTCTATCCTGAGCTACGGTCAGTTTATGTTTGCCTGGCAGAGCTCGCATTTTGATGGGCTGCTCATTAATAAGATTGATTTTAAAGACTACATTAAAGGTAAATTCCTGCTTTTTACGATAATATGTACCATTGTAACCATTTTGGCCAGTTTTTACGCATTCTTAAGTCCGAAACTTTTGTTGCTGCACCTGGCCGCTTACTTATACAACATAGGCTTTTGTACGGTTCTGGTTTTGTATCTGGCTACTTTCAACTACAAAAGGATTGATATTACCCGCAGTGCAAGCTTTAACTTTCAGGGCATGGGTGCTACGCAATGGATTCTGATGATTCCTTTTGTCTTGCTCCCTTACCTCATTTATTTGCCATTCGGGTACTTAAACAGGCCATACCTGGGTTTAATGGCTATTGGTTTCTTCGGCCTGGTAATGCTGGCCATGAGAAGTTACTGGATAAACTACATTGCCAAAAAATTAGAATTAAAACGTTATAAAATAGCCGAAGGCTTTAGAGAATAATTATGATTTTAGAAGTTAAGAATTTACAAAAAGTTTATGGCGATAAAACCGTTGTAAACATCGATGATTTACAAATCGTAGCTGGCGAAACTGTTGGTTTAGTAGGCAATAACGGTGCAGGTAAAACAACTTTCTTCAGGATGCTTTTAGATCTGATCCGTCCTACGCAGGGAGAAGTGTTGTCCAAAGGCGAAAATGTAATGCACAACGGCGATTGGAAAAATTACACTGCCTCTTTTTTGGATGAAGGCTTTCTGATTGATTATTTAACGCCCGAAGAGTATTTTATATTTATAGGCAGTTTGCATAACATGAGTGTGGCCGATGTTTCGGCATACCTGACGCAGTACAGCGAGTTTTTCAATGGCGAAATTTTAAATAGTGGCAAATACATCCGCGATTTTAGCAAAGGAAACCAGGTTAAAGTTGGTATTGCAGCAGCATTAATGCAAAAACCCGAGATTTTAATTTTGGACGAACCTTTTGCCAACCTCGATCCAACCACGCAAATCCGCTTAAAGAATTTACTAAAAGCGCAGGCAGGCAATATGACTACCTTTATTTCCAGTCACGATTTAAATCACGTTACCGATGTATGTCACCGTATTATTTTGGTTGAAAAAGGAAGAATAATTAAAGATTTTAAAACAGACGAAAATACCTTGCAGGAATTAGAAAGTTATTTCTCTGCCTAGTTTTTGTACTAAGAATGATACAATGCGAAAGCGTTTGCCCAAAAGCAGACGCTTTTTTATTTGGAAAAATATTCTTTTTAGGGCTATTGGTTAAAATTTAGCCGAAAATACCGATGGTGTAATTTTTGGCATTGTGTTTGAATAGAACGAGTAGAAATTATAAATCTAGATTATTATGAGTATTTCAAAAGTAAGAATAGCGACATTAAGTATAGGGTTAGCAGTGGGTTCGATGGCATTCCAAAGCTGTGATAGTTTAACTAAAACACAAAAAGGAGCCGGAATTGGTGCTGCAGCTGGTGGTGTTATTGGTGCCTTAATTGGTAAGAAAGCTGGTAATACTGCTGTTGGTGCTTTAATTGGTGGTGCTATTGGCGGTACGGCCGGAGCGTTTATCGGTCGTAGAATGGACAGACAGGCAGCCGAAATCCAAAAAGCAATTCCTAACGCTGAAGTTATTCGTGAGGGTGAAGGTATCATTGTAAAATTTGATAGTGGTATTTTATTCGATTTCGATAAAACTGCGTTAAAAGATGCTGCTAAAACCAATATTCAGAGTTTGGCTTCGTCGTTAAATCAATATCCCGATACAGATATCAAGATTATTGGTCACACCGATAGCAAAGGTACCGAACAATATAACCAGGGCTTATCTGAAAGAAGAGCTGCTGCGGTTAAAGCTTATGCGGTTTCTCAAGGTGTGCCGTCAAGCCGTTTAGTTACCATTGGTAAAGGTTTTTCAGAGCCGATTGCCGATAACGAAACTGATGCAGGTCGTGCGGCAAACCGTCGCGTAGAGATTGTAATCGTTGCTAACGATGCATTAAAAGCTACTGCGCAAAAACAAGGATAATATCGCAATTTCCCTCTACCTATGAGGTCATTATATATGCAACCCTGGTGTACATCCGCCAGGGTTTTTTTGTGCTTTGTGGTATCCGCGGTATTATAATTTATGGTGTCATCCTGAGCCTGTCGAAGGACCTTAGTCAACCCTTTCAATTCCCAGTTTGATTCCTGGTTTGGTGGCCCACCAAACCATAAAATTACGCCATTAATTAATCACAGGATGCAACATCAAGCACCAGAAAAAGTCAAGTTAGGATTTAAGAATAAATATCTTCGAAATAACTCACTACCAGCGATTTCATCAGCATTTCCTGCTCCAGCATGGTATACGGAGGAATGGCCTTAACCAATTTCCAGTGTGGCCAGCCATCCTGATCTAAGCCTTCCAGTTCGTAAAAGCCCATTTCGCTCAATAAACGGCAGGTAGCAATGTGCATCAGTTCTTCTTTCTGCCTTTTGCTGTATTTCTTTGGTCCTTTGCCCAGTTCCTGCACACCGATTAAAAAAAGCATCACTTTTAAATCAGGAAACTCCGAATCAAATTCTATTGAAATCTTCTCCTGTAAAACTTTCCACTTGGCATTAATCTCCGAAGGTTTCATGTGTTGTTTCGTTAATTGTTAATTTTTCGGATTTTGATTCCAAACATTTGTGCAAAGATAGTGTAAAAACGTGTAAGCAGCAGGTAAAAAGGTTTGTGCTTTTAGGGCCAAAGCTTCCATCTTAATTGTATTTTTGGTTACATTTATAACTTATGAACTCAAACAAAATAATCAATGCAGGCGTATTGGCCTATGGTATGTCGGGCAAAGTTTTTCACGCCCCATTTTTAGATGCTCACCCGGGTTTCAATTTAAAAGCAATAGTAGAGCGCAGCAAAAAAATAGCTGTTAACGATTACCCCAATATTTTAAGTTATAACAGTGTTGATGAACTCTTAGCTGATGATGAAATTGAGCTGGTTGTAATTAATACCCCAAACAACCTGCATTACGAACATGCAAAAGCAGCTTTAAATAACCACAAACATATTTTGGTAGAGAAACCTTTTACTGCTACAACTATGCAGGCAAAAGAACTTTTCGAGCTGGCCGATAGTGTAGGCAAACAAATTTTCTTTTACCAGAACCGCCGCTGGGACAGCGATTTTACCTCGGTGCGTAATGTAATTCAAAGCGGTAAACTGGGTAAACTGGTTGAAATGCACATGCGTTACGATCGATACCGCAAAGTAATCGGGCCAAAGGCATTTAAAGAAAACCCGATTGAAGCCAGCGGCTTGTTATACGATTTGGGGCCTCATCTTTTAGATCAGGTAATCGGTTTATTTGGTAAACCTTTAAGCTACCATAAAATTTTAGGTAAAAACAGGGCCGGTACTTTGGTTGATGATTACTTTTCGATCCAGCTAAGCTATCCTGATAGCTTGAATGTTTTTGTTACTTCGAGTATGCTGGTGGTAAACCCGCAGGCAGGCTTTGTTTTGCATGGCATGAACGGAAGTTTTATTAAGCATAGAACCGATATACAGGAAGAGCAGCTTTTAGCCGGTATGAAATTAAGCGATCCGGCTTATGGCATCGAATCTGAAAGCAAAGATGGTGTATTAACTACTATTGATGCAGATGGCAATAAAACCGAAGAAACCATTCCATCAGAAAGAGGAAGTTATCTGCCACTTTTCGAAGCTGTTTATCAGGGCATTGTTAACAATGAGCCTTATCCGGTAACCCGCGAAGATGTTATAACACAAATGGAAATTATAGAAAGCCCGGTAACTGCATAAGCCTGATCATGAATTCTCTTCCATTTGTATACCTGATTCCGATTTTTCTGATTGCCCTTTATTTAATCCTGAAGAAAAAGAAAGTGGCCATAGAACCATTAACAGACGTTGACAAAAAAATACTTGACGATTACGTGGACTATTATCATAATCTCGATTCGACGGATAAGCTAAGATTTGAAGAAAAGGTTGCTGTTTTTTTCAGCACAGTTAAAATTGAGCCAGTAGGTTTAGAAATGACTACCCTTGATGAACTGTTGATCGCCGCAAGTGCAGTAATCCCGATTTTTGGTTTCGACGATTGGCAATACAAAAACTTAACCAGCGTTTTATTGTATCCCGATACCTTTAACAAGGATTTTCAGTTTGAAGGTGGCGAACGGAACATTATGGGCATGGTAGGTACAGGCTATATGAATGGACAGATGATTTTATCGCGTTCGGCATTACGCCACGGTTTTTCTAAAAGTGCAGGGAAAGAGAATACAGCCATCCACGAATTTGTGCACCTTTTAGATAAATCGGATGGAGCAACTGATGGTGTACCTGAAAATTTAATGGCACACGAATATACTTTGCCCTGGATTAAAATGATGCGTGAGGAAATTGAAAAGATTGAAGACAATAAATCGGATATTAACCCTTATGCCATTACCAACGAGGCAGAATTTTTTGCGGTAGTTTCCGAATATTTCTTCGAAAAACCCGAGCAGTTGAAAGATAAACACCCGGAATTGTACCATCAGTTAAGCCGGATTTTTGCACAACAGCCAGCCGGATAGTTTTACAATTTAAAAGAATGAAAATAATCATCACATTGCTCTGCAGTTTGGCATCGTTTGGTGTATGGGCACAAAAAACATACTCGCTTAAGCAAAATTATCCGACTGGTAACAAATATGATTTTTCGTTTGTTTCAGATCAGATAATCAACCAGAAAATTAGTGGACAGAGCATTAATTTAACACAAACTATCGGTACCGATTATACTTTTGACATTACCGAAGGGCATAACGGCGATAAAGATATCAAAGTAACCTACAACAGGTTGTTTATGAAATCGACCGCCATGGGTAATACCATGAACCTCGATTCGGACGAGGCAGACAGCACTAAGAAAAATCCGTTTGCCGGTTTAAAAGGCGCGTCTTTTTATATGACAGTGGCTTCAAACGGAGGAGTTAAAACTGTAGCCGGTATTGATAAAATGCTGGATAATGTGGCTGGGAAAATGACCAGTGATACCGCTAAGTTAAAGGCTGTTAAAAATGCCATGAGTAAGCAGTTTAGTGCCGAAGCGGTTAAGCAAACCATGGAATCGTCTTTTAAAATTTACCCTGAAAAACCAATTAAAATTGGTGATAGCTGGACGGTTGATACCAAACTGCAAATGAGTATGCCGATTGAAACCATTACGCAATATACCTTAAAAGAGGTGAACGGTAATACCGCCATTCTGAGTGTAAAAGGTAATTTAATTTCGAAAGGAAATTTTGAGGCCATGAATAATCACATGGAAACAGATTTAAAAGGCACCAACTCCGGTGAAGTGGCTGTTGATTTGAAAACAGGAATCGTATTGAACAGTCACCTGCGCATTGAGCTGTATGGTAAAATGAAATCGATGGGACAGGATATCGATTTTGAAATGCAGGGCATTAATAAAATTGTAGGAAAAGAGATTAAATAATTTCATTAGATCTTAAGACCTTATAGGTTTTTAAACCTATAAGGTCTGATAAAAGCTTACAAACTACCTGTTAAAGCCACCAAGAACTCTGTCGGTATTTCGATGTGTGGGATGTGCCCACAGGCATCAAACTCAATAATTTTGGCGCCGATAATTTTAGCGGCCGTTTGTTTGCCCAATAAACGGTACTGGCCGTGTATCGCCTGCTGATCTGGCGATAGTAAACCCTTACCAACAATAGTTTTATCTTCTTTGCCAATAAACAGTACTGTTGGTACTTTAAGGTTTTGAAATTCGTAAACCACTGGTTGTTCATAAATCATGGTAAAGGTCATGGCAGCCACCATTGCCCAGCGCGGATAATCGGCACTAAGCGTAACGCCTCCTGCAACACTCACCAGGTATTCATATTCGGGTTTCCAATACGTAAAATAAGAACCCTGATAGTATTTACGTACACTTTCTGCCGTGGTTTTGAGCTCGGTTTGATACTGCTGTTCTGTAGTTACGTAAGGTACAAAAGTTTTGTAATCTTCTAGCCCGATAGGGTTTTCGAGTAAAAGTTTTTCAGTTTTTTCCGGATACATTAAAGCAAAGCGCGTAGCCAGCATCCCACCCATGCTGTGACCTAAAACCACTGTTTTCTGAACGCCCAGCGTATCCAGCAATCTCTTGTTCCAGCTAGCCATTTGGTGAAAACTGTAGTGGATAAAGGGCTTTGACGATTTACCAAAGCCAATCTGGTCGGGTACAATAACGCGGTAGCCAATTTGGGTTAAGGCTTTAATTACGTTGGTCCAGTAGTAGCCGCCAAAGTTTTTTCCATGGAAAAGGATAGCGGTTTTACCATTGGCCGCCTGCGTAGGCTGAATATCCATATAGGCCATTTTAATATCCTGGCCTTCGGTATTAATCGGGAAATATTTTACAGGGTAGGGGTATTTAACGTTTTCTAAAGTGATAGATAACGTATCGATTTTTTGTGCTTTAAGCTGGCTAAAAACGAAAAGGGAGAGGGTAAAAAGAAAGAAAAACTTCTTCATGCATGGGGTATTGATATAAAAAACTAAACTAATTGGCCAAGTTATACTTTTGCCAATTAGTTAGCTTAAAAATCATGCCTTTTTTACACGATCAGCAATAAAGCTATTTAAATGTGTGCGTAATTTAGAAATGAGTCTTATTTGTTAATCAATTGCTTTAAATTAATGGTTGGTATTTGTATGTTCGTTCCATCAGAAATAGAACCTTTTGCCATATTGATTTTAACATTATGAAAATTGATAGCGTTTGGACCTACACTGTTTAACGTAAGATTTTCAATGGGTTTAAAATTTTTATCTTCTTCGTTATTAAACTCAGTCTTTGCATCCTTCAACATTAAAACTACCTGTTTTAGTTGCATATTGTTTACGATTAGGTAACCATTGTTAACCTCTGCCTTGAGGTTATCTATTTTAGCGTCTTCTATCGTAATATTTGTTACCACTGCATTATTTTCGCTATGGTCTGCTTTCTTAGTTAAATTTAGGTTTTTGATGTTGGCATTTTTGCCAAACTTAAAACTGTTTGATTTACTAATTTCTACATTTAAGCTATCTGTATTAGCAGCTAATTCATTAATTGATACATTATTAAAAACGATCCCTTTTAAGTTTGGAGAAAAAATTAACAAAGTGCCATGGAGATAGTTACCTTTTGATGTGAACGACAAGCTTAATTTTCCATTTTTGTCTACTTCATGCTTAAGCACATCAGCAAGTACATTTGTTGTTTTAATGAGGAATTTATCGCTTTTAATTATTTTTACATCAAGGTATACTAGATCTGAGCCATTGATAACTACATTTTGAAACTTACCGAACTCATAATTTTTGATGAACCGATCAATATCGCTGTTGGTGCTTTCAGCTTTCATCAGCATCTCACTATAGGTTTTATTATCTATCCGGTTTGCCTTTGCAATCAGAATCATTACCGTTAGTGGAATGGTTAGCAAAATGATTGCTAAAGCTATTAATAGTTTATTACTTGTTTTCATTATTTAGTCGTTAAAGTTTTGTGTTACGAAAGTTTGATATTGCGATTTTAATTCATCAAAATCTATCTCCAGGAGATAAAGGTTTCTGAATAAGTTGGGCAATTCGTTTTCCATAAAACTGGTCTTACGATATTGTTTTACCTGATCTATGGTGTTGTCTGATAAGAAAAAGCCAATTCCCCTCTTGTTGTTAAGAATGTTTTTGGTTTGCAACAACTCATAAGTGCGCATTACTGTGTTTGGGTTTACCTCAAGGGTTACCGCCATCTCTCTAACTGATGGAATTTTTTCTTCCGTTTTCCACTTTCCCAATAATATCTGCTCACAAATGTATTCGGCTATTTGCAGATATATGGCCTTATTATTATTAAATTCCATTTAGGCCTCCTTTTCTTTTAAACGTATAAATGTGATTAACCAAAAAATCATGGTTAAGCATAGAGCCACAAGGTTTGTTGCAAAGAATATATGCGTTTCATCCTGCCAGTAAGGGCTTCCAACCCAAACGGTATTATCTGTTAATTTGCTCATCACGTAGATTGTCGAAGCAATCCATAAAACAACAAATACCATTAAAGAAATAGCGGTTTTAACATAATGGAAGTTTTTAAAAAAAATAGAACCGAGTAGGAATATACTATTTATCAAAAGCGGCATATAATAGAATGAACGAAATTGAATAGCGGTTTCTGTTGAGAAAAAGTATGCAAAGTGATCGATTACAATTTTTTTGCCGTCATAATCAGTATAACTTGATGTTAATGTATGAGAATCACGAATAGAAGAAACAAAAGCCGCATCAACGAGATAAAAGCAAAGCAAATAACTGGGTATGGAGACAATTAATGTGTAAAACATAGCCGTGAGAAATTTTTCAAGAGTTGATGCTGGTATTAAAATATTAATTATGGCTTTGGGTTTTTGTCCTAAATTCATGAAATAGCTGCTGGATGTAATACTGATAAATATAAAACCAGTAACCAAGAAAAGCGGATGTCTGAAATTGAGGGAGTTGTAGTAACGACTATTTAGATTATCTTCAGTTATGTTAATCTTGTAAAATAAGATTAACACGCCTAATAGCACACCAAAGCTAATCAAATAAATTTTTCCAAACTCCAGCCACTGCCTTTTAAGCAATAAGCCAAATCGATTCATATTAAAAGTGTTGTTCATGGTTTAGCTGAATAAAGGTTTAAATTTGGTTTTCTCGGCAAGGATGGCGTTAAATAACAGTTCCATGTCCAGTTTGCTTTCTTCGTGGTGGTAGTTTGGCATTACGGCATTGTAGCCCGATAAAGAGGGCTCTGCATAAAAAATGCTTTCATCTATTTCTTTTACCTTTTTAAAAGTGAGTTTAGTTGTGATTTCTTCAACAGAAGCCTTAAGTGCAACATCGTTTTCATCGAGCATAATTACGGTATCTATTAAGTTATCCAGATCGCGTACCTGGTGGGTTGAGATGATGATACAACGTTCGTCAGTTAGGGCAGAGGCCATAATTTTTCTAAACTGAGCCTTCGATGGAATATCTAACCCGTTGGTTGGCTCATCCATAATAACCAGCCTGGCCTGCGTAGCCAGTCCGAAAGCAATAATGAATTTTTTCTTTTGACCATAACTCATATCAATCAGTTTATTGCTGGCCGGAATATCAAATTCCTTTAAAAGCGTGGCCAGATACTGGTGGTCAAAATTGGGGTAAAAAGGAGCGTTGGCTTTCAGGTACGAATCGATTTTTACCGGTGGTAAATAAAATTCTTCGGGGATGAAGCAAATTTGCGATAACAGTGCTGGTTGTCTTTTGGTTGGATTAAAACCCATTACATCCAGTTGGCCACCTTGCGGGTAAACCAAACCAGCCAGGTTTTTGAGTAAGGTAGACTTACCTGCGCCGTTTTTTCCAAGCAAACCATAAATATGGCCATTGCTTAAACGCATGCTCATATTTTTAAATAATGGCTTATGCTTGCTGTAGCCAAAATTCAGATTGTTAATTTCGATCATATCTACTGTATTAGTTAAATAATACACTAAAGTATGTTGGATTTTTTAATTCACCAAATTTTTGCAGAAAAAAGTTTCGGCGGTTGGCAAAGAGCGTTTCCTTTCCATGCACCAACGCTTAGCGTCCTCCGCTCTCCGCCACGAGAACGTAAAATCTCTATTTAATAAGTGCTGCATTAAAACATCCTTAACTTGTAGATTGTATGTTTGTGGAATAGGCAAAACGCAAGCAATTTATTTCCCTTTGTGAAAATTTTTGTGTTTTGCAGTAAAACAATCCATTATCATGTCGAAATTATTTTCTCCTTTTAAATTAAAGGATGTAACCTTAAAAAATAGAATTGTTATTTCTCCAATGTGCCAGTATTCTGCAGTTGATGGTTTTGCCAACGACTGGCATCTGGTGCATTTGGGTAGTCGCGCCGTTGGTGGCGCAGGCCTTATTATTCAGGAAGCTTCGGCAGTAACAGCCGATGGCCGGATAACTTACGCCGATTTAGGCATCTGGAAAGATGAGCACATTGAAAAACTGAAACAGATCGTTTCTTTTATTCACGATAACGGTGCAATTGCCGGTATTCAGCTGGCGCATGCAGGCAGAAAAGCCAGTTGTGAAGTACCGTGGAATGGTGGCGAGCAAATTGCCGACGGTGAGCAAAGCTGGCAACCTGTGGCTCCGTCGCCTATTGCTTTTAAACCTGGTCAGGTGGTGCCGCACGAGCTGAGCATTAAAGAAATTCAGGATATTGTTTTTGCCTTCAGGGCAGCGGCAAAACGTGCTTTAGCTGCAGGTTATAAAGTTGTAGAAATACACGCTGCGCATGGTTATTTGTTGCACGAGTTTTTTAGTCCTTTAAGTAATAAACGCAGCGATGTGTACGGTGGGAGTTTTGAAAACCGTATCCGTTTGGTAATTGATGTGGTAGAGGCGGTACAATCGGTTTGGCCAATGGAATTACCTTTATTTGTACGGATTTCGGCTACCGACTGGAGTGAAGGTGGTTGGAACGAAAATGACTCATTGCAACTGGCTGCGGTTTTAAAAGATCGTGGAGTAGATTTAATCGATGTTTCTTCGGGCGGTAATGTACCTGATGCCTTTATCCCGGCCGGGCCGAATTATCAGGTTCCTTTTGCCGATAAAATCAGGAATGAAATTGGCATTTATACCGGTGCAGTAGGTGTAATTGTAGATGCACATCAGGCAGAAGAAATTTTGCAGGATGAAAAGGCTGATTTAATTTTTATTGCCCGCGAATCGTTGCGCGATGCTTATTTCCCGACACATGCAGCACAAGTGCTTGGCGATGATATTGAATGGCCTAATCAGTATGTTAGGGCGAAAAGGGAGACTTTTAAGAAATAGTTAGATAAAGTTATAACAATTGATATTCGTCATTGCGAGAAGGCTTTTTCAGCCGTCGAAGCCTGCCTGTAGCAGGCAGGCAATCTTACAACGATAGCCACTAGCGTTCGCTTTAAGATTGCTTCGTGCCTCGCAATGACGAATTTTTTATTGAGGTCTGTCTGTGATAACCTGTCGAAATATCTCGTAAGACGTTTCGACAGGCTCGACGTGACAAGATTTTATTATTTAGCTACAGTAAACGGAATATACAATCCGAAAGTGATATTCCTGCCTGGGTTATAAATACCCAGGTTTAAGTTTTCCTGGTCGAAACGACCTGGTTTAAACCTGCTCAATGCGTCGTAATATTTCTGGTTCAACAAGTTGTTTGCCGAAACAGATAGTTTAACAGGCTGTTTGCCCAGGTTAAATGTAGCACCAATACCTGCATTTAATAAAGTATAGCCACTGGTTGGGGTTTCAAAAGCATCGTCTACACGACTTTGTTTAAATGCCGAATTGATACCCACCGAAAGATAAGCATCATTTGTGCCTTTAAGCTTTGGCTCAAAACGCAACTCGTTTCTTAAAGTACCTGCCGGAATAAAGGCAAGCGGCCTGTTTAAAGAGTTATTTTGTGCGTGCACATAACCAAAAGTATTTTCGAAATGGATAAATGGAACCGGGTGGATGGTTAATGATGCTTCCGCACCATAAAGGTTTGCATTTACTTGTCCATAATGGTAAACATCGAACAATGTTCCATCAACTTCCCTTTGCTCGCCATTATTTGATGCATAAATGTAATTGTGGATATAGTTATTATAAATGCTTGCACTTGCACTTATTATTTTCCCTTCATATTCCAGGGCAGCATCTACCTGATAACTGCGTTCAGGATTTAAATTAGCGTTACCGATTTCATAACGGAAAGTGCCCTCGTGTACACCATTCGATCCTAGCTCAGCTGGGTTTGGTGCACGGAAAGCAGAACCTGCGTTGGCTTTAAAATTTAATTCATCGCTAAATTGGTGAGTGAAGCCCAAAGCTCCGCTTACATTAGAAAACTGGTTTTTGAAAGGCGCAAAACGCTCTTCTCCATCGTCAAATAGTTGTTTCCCGTTATTTTTTCTGAAATCATAACGTGCACCAATACTAAAAGTATTTTTCTCCCAATTTTTCTTTGCATAAGCAAAAGCACCTAATCCAAAGGTATCGTAAGCTGGAATTAAAAATTCTGTGCCTTTATTTTGGCTGTGCGCATTATCCACACTTAATCCAAAAACAGGCTGCCATCCATTGGTTTCATGGATATAGTACTTAAGATCGGCATTATAAGTTTTAAGATCAAAGAACAGAGCTGGATCAGGTCCGTCTAATTCGCGGCGTTGATTCTGCTGATAGCCTAAATCTACTTTCAAATTATTGCTCCCTAAGATGAAGTTGTTGTTCAACGCAACTTTGAAGTGCCTGATGTCCTGACGTGGGAAATCTAAAGTACGGTTTTTAAAATCGTCGTTAGTAAATGCACTGCCATCCTCTTTTACAAAAATTCCATTATCATCAAGATTTGGCTCATAAAAACCAATGTTGTTGCGGAAATTAGAAACGTTTAAATGCGTATAACCCCAGCTTTTGTTTAAGCCGATCATTCCGCTTAAATCTGTTTCGTTAAAACCCGAATTAGGGAAATATCCCGTAGGTGTTTTAAAAGAATAAGCGTTTTTATAAGTACCTCTTGCTCTCCAGACAAATCCGTTTTCGTTACCGTTTAACATTAGTGAATTAGCAGTCTGGCCATTGTTGGTCGAGTAATTGGTAATAAACTCGCCTTTAATCTGACCTTCAGGAGCGGTGCTTGGCTCCAATAAATTAATTACGCCACCAAGTGCATCAGAACCATACATTAGCGATGCTGCACCACGTAAAATCTCTACACGGTCTGATTTGAACTGATCGATTTCGATACCATGTTCATCTCCCCATTGCTGACCCTGTTGCTTAATTCCGTCATCTAAAGTTACAATGCTGTTGTAGCCTAAACCTCTGATTACCGGTTTGGAAATAGAAGGGCCGGTAGTGATTTGGGAAACACCAGGAACTTTGGCCAAAGCATCAATTAAATTGGTTGAAGGTTGCAAAAGCTGGTCTTTACCTACCACTGCCGATGAGGCACTGTTTCTTTTACTGGTACTGCTGATCAAACTTCCGGTAATTACAATTTCTTTGGTTTCGATTGCTGTGGGTTGCAAAGAAAACTGAAGACCTGCACCCGTAGCCAGGTTCACCATTTGGGTGGCCGTTTTGTAACCCACGTAATGAACCTCAACCAAATAAGTGCCCTTTACAGGCAGGTTTTTAAGTGTAAAAGCACCATCGTTATTGGTTACTGCTGTAACTTTTAAATCGGGGATAAAAATAGTAGCACCCGGCAATGTTTGTTTGGTACTGGCATCAATAACCTGACCTGTTATATCTTTTAGTGCCAAAGCAAAGGCTGTGTTGCCCAATAATGTATATAGAATTACTAAGCCAATTAGCTGTAATTTTTTCATGAGAATGTATTGTAAATAAGTTGGATAGAAAAACCAGAAATACAGCGCAAAAGGCGGCTATTGTTTAGTCTTTCGTATAAATAATTTTAATAAAAAGCACGCATAAGGTGCATCGGGGAGAAAAAATTATGCCAGCGGCGGACCACGTAAGCTTGTACGCTTTACTTCGGTAAAGGCATTTTTTAAGGTAGGTTCTGTAGGGTTAAAAATCTTTGCGCACAAAAAGATCCTATAAATGTGATGTGCAGAAACATAGTTTTTTTCAAAACTTGCATTACAAATTAAACAGGTATCGCCATGCGCCTGCAGGTGACTAACGTGTTTACAGTTCACCTCTTTTTCTACAACCGGAACAGGAGCATGGTTGTGGAGCACACTCCATGGCGTTAAAGCAATAGCAAAAGCAACCAGCATAAATGCCGATAAATACTTTTTGATATTTTGCCTGTGCTTTTTCAACGCTTCAAAAGTAGTAATTCCTAAGCAATTATATATATTTGAAAAGTAACATTGCTTTTATTAAGGTTTGACTGGTAATCTCAGCAATTGTTAACGCTAAATCCAAATTAATAACATGTCTCTATTCGAATGGTTTTTTGAACGCGATAATCCCGGGCCTACTGGAAGCGTCGAAACTTACCACCATAAATTAAACTGGCCACGTTTCTGGATTATTGTTGCGGGCACTGCAGCTTTAATTGCATTATTGTTTTTTATCTATTATCTGCCTTTTAATCAATTGGAGGCTTTTGTTTTAAGAGATGCCTGCCTCGCAACTCTTTTTACCCTGGCTTACCTTGTGCTATCGTATTATATTTATATTAAACCTGATTATGATAATATGGGCTACCTTGGCTTTATCGACAATCCGTTTAAATATACCGATGATGTTAACCGGTTTATGCTGTTTTTTCAGGCACTACTATTGCCGGGTAAAATTATTGCCATACCAATTGTAAATCTGTTTTCGTTATGCTTTAAACGAAAAAATTAAACCGCTAATGGCTTTTATAAGAAAAAATTTACTTAACGGACTATTTATTATCCTGTTATTAGTGATCGTACTAGTACCCGATGCCAAAGCTTTTTTAATTAAGGGCCTGATGGAGATTGGATTTTTTAAAGCCAGGGTAGAAACTCCGGTAGCTTCGGGCATGAACTTGAGCGGTATCCGCTTTAAAGATGCGAAAGGTAATCAGGTTGATCTGGGCGATTTGAAAGGTAAAGTAATTTTCCTCAACTTCTGGGCTACCTGGTGCCCGCCATGCCGTGCAGAAATGCCATCGGTTAATAAATTGTACAAACAGTTTAAGGCTGATAAAAATGTAGTTTTCATTTTTGCGGATGCCGATGGTGACCTGGCTAAATCTAACCGCTTTATGGCCGATCGTAAATATGAACTGCCTGTTTACAGGGTGGAGAGTGAAGTGCCAGAGCAGATATTTTCGGGTTCGCTGCCCACAACAGTGATCTTCGATAAACAGGGCCGCCTTGCTTTACACCACGAAGGTGCTGCAGATTATGCAGATAAAAAAATCGTCGATTTCCTGAATAAACTCAGTCATTCAAATTAATTAAGGTGTCAGTTTAATCATATTCTGATAGTAAGATGATATTTGTATATTTGATTTATGTAGTTGACTACATATATTTGAGGAAAATATTTTACAATGCAGAACGAAATTAAAATAGCACGGTTAAACAATCAGAGTTGCGAACAAATTATTGGTTTGATTTTACCCATTCAGCAAATCGAATTTAATGTGGATATCGATTTGGCTGCACAACCCGATTTACTGGATATTGAAGCGAATTACGATGCTACAGGTGGTGCTTTTTGGGGAGCCTGGCTAAATTATGAGTTAATTGGTACCATTGCGCTAATTGCTGTACCCGAATACCATTCTGGTGCCATTAGAAAAATGTTTGTGAAAAGGGAATTCCGCGGTAAAGAGTTGGGGCTTGCACAATCCTTATTGGAAACCCTGATTGCTTATAGTCGTGAAAATAACCTCAAAGAATTATATTTAGGCACTAAAGATATTTTACAGGCAGCCTGCCGTTTTTACGAACGCAATGGATTTGTACAAGTTGAAATGGAAAAGCTACCTTCGTATTTCCCAAGGATGGCTGTTGATAATGTTTTCTACGGCCTGGATTTAAAACCTGCCTAAATGGAACAAAATGTAATAGATGCTTCGGGTTTATTGGCCATCTCTACGCGTTTACAACGACTGAGCGATCAAATCCGTAAAGATGGCTTGCTGATTTATAAAGCTTTTGGTATCGATTTTCAGCCCAAATGGTTTCCGGTTTTGTATACCTTATACAAAAAATCAAGTATGAGTGTGGTGCTGCTTTCCGAAGAAATTGGTTACGCGCATCCATCAACCATCAGTTTACTAAAAGAGCTGGAGAAAGAAAAACTCATACGCTCTAAAAAAGATAAAACAGATACGCGTAAACGCTTGGTAGAGCTTACAGAGAAAGGACAAACATTGCTTTCGACCATGGAACCGGTTTGGGAAGTGATTGTTAAAGCCACCGCAGAAATTACCAACACCCAAAATAACCTGATGGCAGCCATAAATGAAGTTGAGGCGGGTTTAAGAGAGAAAAGTTTTTTGCAAAGGGCAGAGGCTTACCTGAAAAAATAATTCAGTTTCGAATGGCAGAATGATGGTATAACGGGAAAGGTTAACCAATGATTTTGTTATTTTTGCCCTTATGATTTCATTTTTCGAGGCTTCGCTGAAGCAACTTTCCATCCATCATACAGGCAACAAATTGCTTGAAGAATATTATAAGCTTTCTGATGCGCCGTTAAAAATTGATGATGAGGTTTTGGGAAATCTGTTGATGCAGTATTTTTTAAAGCCTTTCGAAAAGGTAAATGAAGTTTACCATTTTTATCACCCCAACGATAACCTGGAACTGAACGAAGTATTTCACTTTGTGCACGAAATTTTCGAAAATAACCAACTCTTTCACGAAGATTCGCAACAACTGGCCAAACATCTATACGATGTAGCCAATCACCCCAAAATTAAATCGGGTGAGTTGTATGTGGCTTATTTCGAAAAAGTACAAATTGAAGGCGAACAGCTGGATGTGGTAGGGATATTCAAATCGGAGACCAAAGATACTTACCTGAAAGTTTACCCTGAGCTGGATGGCTTTAATGTAAGTTACGAACAGGAAGCCATCAGCATTAACAAACTGGATAAAGGTTGCCTGATTTTTAATGTAGCACGAGAAGAGGGCTACAAAGTGGTGGTACTTGACCAATCGAAAAGCAGCAATGATGCTGCCGTGTACTGGAAAGATGAATTTCTGAAATTGAAAATCCGGAACGACAGCTATAACCAAACGAACAATGTTTTAGGGGTTTACAAGAACTTTGTTACCCAGAAATTAGACGAGGAATACGAAATTAGCAAGGCTGATAAAATTGACTTGTTAAACCGTTCGATGAAATATTTCAAGGAGAAGGAAACTTTTGATATCGAGGAGTTTGGCAACGAGGTAATTGGCAATGCCGAAGGGATTGAATCTTTTAAAAATTACAAGAAAAACTACGAAGAAGAATACGAAAGTCCAATTGCCGACCACTTTGAAATTGCCGAATCGGCCGTTAAAAAGCAGGCACGTACCTATAAAAGCGTTCTGAAACTGGATAAGAACTTCCATATCTATATCCACGGCAATAAGGACATGATTGAAAAAGGTTATGACGATGATAAATCGATGAACTTTTATAAGGTGTATTTCAGGGAAGAGGAATAGTTTAGTCCTAAGTCAATAGTCTTAAGTCCTGATGCTTTGGACGATTATTGACTTTGGACTGCGGACTTCAGACTCAAGACTAAATCCGTTGTTGCGCCTTAAGCGCCAGGTACTGGTTGATAACGTTTACAGTTAATTTTTGCGTGGGTGTAAGAATGGCTAAAATACCATGTGCATTCAGTTCTTTAACCATCAGTTTTTTCTCGTACATAAACTTTTCTGCAATGGTTTTGTGGTAAATTCCTTCAACATCTTTGGCCGGATCGCTGCTCAGGGCCTTGAGTTCAGTATTTTCGAAAAATACCACCACCAATAAATGATATTTTGAAATCCGCTTTAAATAGGGGAGTTGTCTTTGCAAAGCCGATAAGCTTTCGAAATTGGTGAAAAATACCAATAACCCGCGTTGTTTTACCACCGAACGCACAGTAGCGTATAAGGCTTCGAGATTGCTTTCTAAATATCTCGTTTTTTCTTTGTAGAGCACGTTCATAATCGTGCCCAATTGTGCTGATTTCCGGTCGGCGGGCACCACGGCGCCAATGTTTTCTGATATGGTAATTAAACCGGCTTTATCTTCTTTCAGCATGGCTACTTTGGCCAGGGCAACTGAGGCATTGATGGCATAATCGAGCAGGCTTAAACCTTCAAAAGGCATTTTCATTACACGCGATTTATCGATAATGCAATAAATATTCTGCGAGCGCTCATCAGTGTAGGTGTTTACCATCAGACCGCCTTTCCGTGCAGTAGCTTTCCAGTTAATGGTGCGGATATCATCGCCACCTACGTAATTTTTGATCTGATCAAACTCGCTGCTGTGGCCAACCTTTCTAATCTTTTTAATGCCAAATGCCGTTAAATGATGCGAAACAGCCATCAGTTCATACTGCCCAAGGTTAATAAAAGAAGGGTAAACCGGTAAAGTTTTAGCACCATCAAAATTGTAACGCCGGCTGATTAAGCCCAGGGGCGAACTAATATAAGCCCTGATAAAACCAAAATTGTATTCGCCACGTTTTGTTGGGCGGAGGTTGTAGTGAATCGATTTAATTTCAGCCGGCTTGATATGCAGCCTGAAATCTTTATCACGCAGTTGAAACTGAAATGGAACTTCGTCAATTACCCTTACGGTAACACCAAAGCCATAGCGGTTTTTAATTTCGATTTGTACCGGGTTTTCATCGCCATTACTTAGGCGTTTCGAAGTAAACCTTTTGGCATCAACGCCCTCGCTAACGCGGTAGAGGATAAAAACATCGATCAAAAAAAGGATCAACAATACGCCTGTAGCTATTTCGGGTATATCGCCAAGCCAGGCAAAAAAGAATTTCAGCAAGAAAAGCACAACACAAAGCCCAATCGCCGTAAAAAGGCGGTCGCTTAGAAACAAATTGAGGTAATATTGCTGAAAGAGTTTTTTCAATGGTGCTTAATTGTTTAAACTGTTTAATCGGTTAACTGTGAACTATAAACTGATAACTGCAAAACTGACTACCTCGGTACTTCAATTTTTTTAATAATCTGATTTACAATATCGCTGGTGGTTAAGCCTTCCATTTCTTTTTCGGGCGATAATAAGATGCGGTGTGCCAATACCGGTCCGGCAACAGCAATAATATCATCAGGAGTTACAAAATCGCGGTCTTGAATAGCGGCAAAGGCCTTGGCACTATGTACAATGGCTAGCGATGCGCGTGGCGAAGCACCTAAATATAGTGCGGAATTATTGCGTGTTTCGTGCACAATTTTGGCAATAAACTCAAGCAACTTAGGCTCTACATACAAATTACGGATAATGGCCCTTGCTGCCTGAATCTGATCTACCGACAGCACAGGTTTCACTTCATTTAGTAAAGTTTTATTAACCAAAGTGTGTTGTGCCGTTAATATAGCCGTTTCTTCTTCGAGCGAAGGGTATTTTACTTCAATTTTAAACAGAAAACGATCCAGCTGTGCTTCGGGTAAGCGGTAGGTGCCTTCCTGCTCGATAGGGTTTTGGGTGGCCAGTACCATAAAAGGCTCATCCATTAAATAGGTTTCGCCATCAATGGTTACCTGGCGTTCTTCCATCACTTCGAACAATGCCGATTGCGTTTTGGCAGGAGCCCGGTTAATCTCATCAACTAGGATGATGTTGCCAAAAATGGGGCCTTTCCTGAATTCAAAATCGCCGGTTTTGGTGTTGAATATCGGCGTGCCCAAAACATCAGAAGGCATTAAATCGGGGGTAAACTGCACCCGCGAAAACTGCGCTGCGATAGATTTGGCCAGCAATTTGGCACTAAGCGTTTTCGCTACTCCTGGTACACCTTCAATTAAAATATGTCCATCGGCAAGCAGGCCTACAATTAAAAAATCGATAACCTGTTTTTGGCCGATAATGATATGCCCCAGTACGTTTCTGATCTGGTTTACCGCTTCATTTAATGCGCTTAAATCTGTACGTGGGTTAAACTGTTCTTGTTCCATTGCTATGCGTATTTTTATAAAACTGTTCTATGCTATCGTTTAAGTTGATCAATTCTGCATCATTTAAATAACCCATTTGAGGTATCTGTATAAAGTACCGGGTTAATGTTTTAGCCAAAGCCTCGTTAATGCCTGTCTTATCGATTAATAACTGTGTAAATTCTTTATCAATTTCGTTTGTTTTAAGGTAATACCGGCTGCGCAGGTGCTCCATAAAATAATTAATCCTTTTCAGTGCAATATCGTGGTTGTTGCGTTCCTGATAATACACACTGCCCACTACATGCGTAAATGCCAGCGACGAGTTTGTATTTGGATCGGCTACCGGGATGATCCTTTGCCTGCGTTTAATTTCAAACAGTACGAAAATGAGCAGACTGAAAATAGCCAGGTAGTAGGCGAATTTTAGTTCAGGATGTTTAAAAAACACCCCTAAAATATCGGTATTTGTATTTTTCTGCCCGGTAAAATATTCGTCGAAAAGGAGTGTTTTATTACCATGTAAATAACCCAGGGTTTTGGCAGCATATTCGGCACCGTATTTATTGAGCAGATTAAAATTGGTGTAAAAACCTGGCTCTGCAATTAAATACAGAAAACCCTTACCATAGTTGTAGCGGATAAAGTTTGGCTTACCGTTTCCATTTATGCCTAAAACAGTTGCTTTAGCGGTATCTATTTTAGTGAAATACTGACTGCCTATCCCTCTTTCAAATCCATAACTTGCCTCCGTTTTAAGGTTGGGATGTGTAAAATTAAGGGTATTACCTGCAGCATTTAAAGCCGTACCTGTTTTTAGTTTCAGCGCTTTCTCCATTTCGCCAAAATCGTAACTGGCAATAAAAACATCATTTCCGGCTTCTATGTATTTAATCAGCTGGGCTAAATCATCTTTACTGAGATCTACCTGCTGGGCAACCATAAAATAAACTGTTTGGTTAAAATGCTTCGATTTTAAAGTGTTGTAAACAGCCAACGGCGAAGTTTTAACAGCAGCGCCTGGCAAAATATCTTTTAACTGATGAAATAAAATATAGGTGCCATAAGGAATTTTATCTTTTGCAGCATAAGTGGGCGCCCAGTTGGTTGGTGTGGGCTTATTATATTGGGCAAGCAGGTAAGCCAATATTAAAATGCAGCCGGTAATGAAATATAATTTATATCCTTTCATCTAATCTGATTGTTAAAATGATTAAATGATTGGTTTATGGGTTCGAAGCGGTTGGCATCGACCGGGAAATCGCCATACCAGATATAATCGAACTGGAGGGTAAGTTTACCAAAATCATTCTTAAGTGCCGGTTCACGAAGCTCCGTTAGATAATGATAATTGGTTTTTTCAGGCTGCCATTCAATCAATTCAGCATCGCTTAGTTTTTTTAAAGCCCTTAAATACAAAAGCCTTACCGCCAGGCGGAATTTACCTTCGGCAACGAGGCGTTGCAGTTCCTGCTCGTAATCAATTTCGTGAATGTTTTCTGTTAAAACATCATAAGGCAGGATAGTTTCTTTTGATTTCTTGCTGAATATATTTTCTGACCCAATTAACTTAAGTACAATAAGGATCACCACAGCAACCCCCAGGCCAATAAAGATATAGCGCGAAAAAGGATTAGCCGCTGCGCCCTGAAACAACTCGCCAATTAAGCGCCAAAACTCCAGCCAGAACCGTTCCCACAGTGAAAGCTGTTGCTGACCAATTTCATCGTACTGAAATTCTTTTTGTGCTTTATAATTGCTTATGGCTTCTTTATCAAATTTTGAAGCGATAACCTGGCTATTGGTATCAATACGCACAAGCTGAGGTACAGAGCCGGTTTTGCCAGTTTGTGCTTTACCAATTAGCGGGGCAAAAAATAAAAGGAGTACGAAAATATGTCTGATTAAAGCGCCTTGCATCTGCTAGTATTCTTCTGGTCTGCTATCAACTGGTTTTTCGTTACTGCCGAAATTGGAAATGCGCTCCATTAAACCGGTATTTTCTTTTTGCTCAACCAAACTGAAGTACGCAAGTGAAATGGTAATTATGGGTATGATGGTAAAAACCTGACATAACGATTGTAGCACTGTAGTAATCATGCTTAATGTTACCGACATGTGCGGGCTTTTGCGGCCAAACATGCTGACCATGTTCAATAGGCTGGTTGGTAAAATGACCATACTCATGCAGGCATAGACAATAATCCAAACCACAACCAGTGTACCGAAGGTAACCCAGAAATTATCTTTTATAATTTTGAAACTTCTGTTAAAAGAATAGCCTAACGATCCGTTTTCGATTACCATAATGGGAAACATCATGGCCACAAATGGAAAAAGCCAGAAGCCAGGAACCAGGCAGAAGATAAAGGCAACCCCCAACATTAACATCAGTAAGAGTGAATTGCCAAAAACCCTGAAGAAATAGTATTTAAAGTAGCCCCAAACTTCATCGGTAGTAGGCGTTTGGTTACCTTTCTGTACGTATATGGCAATATAAGATAGTATGGCAACACTCATGCTGGCGTATGTGGCAAGCGAAAATAGAATGGTCAGGAAATACTCTATACCATATAAGCTTCCAAATCCAATTCCGGTGGTATTTCTACCATTGCCAATAGTATTAATAATGTTGACCATTTTATACTGTTGCATCAACATGGCGGCCATGCTGGCCAAAACAAACAGGCCGCAAAAAGTAAAGTAAGTTTTAATTAAGGGCTTAAAATTTTGCCGCATAAACGTGAAGGTATCGTTAATTACCTGGCCGAAATCTCTTCTTTTCTTAAATTCTAATTGATTTACCATGTTAATTACTTTCGGTTTGTTTGAGCTTAATTTTGGCTGGATAAATGAATACGTACCAAACGATAAAGGCTGCTGATGATAATAAAATGCTTGCACTCAATACCAGTGGCATTTCGGTATGGCGGGTAACAAAACTTTCGAAAAAGGCCGCAACAAGGAAGATGGGAATTAAACCGATTACGATTTTTAAACCATCTTTTGCACCTCTTAATACCGATGCCATGCGCGAATAAGTTTTGGGGAAAAGTAAACTATTACCTAATATAATACCCGCGGCACCTGCCAGCACAATGGCCGATATTTCGAGCGTTCCATGAATCCAGATCACCATTACCGATTGAAAACCCAGTCCTTTGCTAAAAAAGAAATATTGAAAAGAACCGAGCATTATTCCGTTTCGGAAAAGCGACACAATAGTGCCGAAAGAAAATATAATGCCCAACACAAAGGTATACAGCGCCACGTAAATGTTATTGGCGCCAATTTGAAAGAACATCATAAATTCGTTCTGTCGTTTGTACACCCCGAAAGGATCGCCTTTGGCAATGTTCTCGTTGGTCATATTTACATAACTATCGCCCATGATCAACCTTACAAAAGTATCGTCGTATTTGGCCGAAAGGGCACCAATGGCACAGGAAATGATAAAAAATGCAAATGCATACCAGATCTGTTTTTTGTATTGAAAGAATACCAGCGGAAGTTCGGTTTTCCAGAAATGGATAAAACGGTTGGCTTTCTCTTTTTTGTTCTTGTAAACCGACCGGTGTAATTTAGACGCCAGCCCATTTAAATAGGCTGTTGTTTTAGAGTTGGGATAAAATGTTTTGGCATAAGCCAGGTCGTTGGTGATTTCGATAAACTGATTGGCCACTTCATCAGGATTTGCCTGCTGCATGGAATCGTAATGCTGCCACTTCTCCGAATTTTGTTTAACAAATAGTGCTTCTCTCATTTAAGGCGTTACCAAATCTTGGGTTAAAATAGTTAATTTTTTATGGATAAAGAACCAATCGGATAAAATGGTGAAAAAATATAAGAAATGCTTAGTTTAAAAATTACCTATTGAAAATACAGCGATTATCCTTAAAAAAAATTATGTTTGAAATATGGATAGTATCAAAATTAGCACTGCTCAAAATATCGATATCTCTTATGAAATTGCCGGTCTGGGCGAACGTATTGCCGCAAGGTGTATAGATTTGGGCATTTTTCTGGTACTTGGCGTTATTGCTATGATTCTGATCGGCGCAGCTTCATACAGCATGTCGAGCAATGCTGCCATGGTAGTGTTTTTTATATTCCTGGCCATTTTTGTTTTTTACGATCTGGTTTGCGAGCTTACCATGGATGGACAAAGTTTAGGTAAGAAGGTACTTAAAGTAAGAGTAATTAGCCTGGATGGCGGCCAGCCAACGCTTAGCCAGTATTTATTAAGATGGTTGTTCAGGACCATTGATTTTGGCATTCCCTTTGGCTGGGGCGTGGTTGCTATAATTTCAGTAATCGCAACTAAAAATCATCAGCGTTTAGGCGATATTTTGGGTAAAACCACCTTAATTAAAACTACTCCGCGAACACAGTTTACCAACACCGCATTTAGTTTTAGCCTGCCCGAAACCTACGAAGCACAATTTAAAGCAGTTCTGCATTTAAACGATCGCGAAGTCGAGCTCATTCACGAAGTATTAACCAGTTACTACCAAACAGGCAATGCCGAATTAATTTATGCCATGGCAGCCAAAACAAAAGAACATATTGTGGTAAGCATACCGGCGGGTATGAATGAGTTACAGTTTTTAGAAACGGTGCTTAAGGATTATAAACACCTAACCTCGATGGTGAATGTTTAAGCTGCCAGATAATTGAATGGCTTAAAGGGAATATTTCTGGCAACCCAGAACAACATAACAAGCGCGAAAATAATTTTTGGGGTAATGGGTTTATGCCAAAAATTAAGGACAATAGCTTGTTGGGTAAAATAAGCATAAACTTTAGCACTAAGCTGCGCCAGCAGGAGAGGGATACTTAGTACCAGAAGGAGGTTATAATCAATAGCCTTTTCAATATTTAAATGCAATAGTGCATTAATTGCCCGTTGCGAGCCACATCCAGGGCAGTCGAGGTGTAGAAATTTATGGAAAGGACATTCCGGGAAGAAATGGTACACCTCAGGATTAAACTTATAGTATACTACAGAGAGTACTACTGCAATGATTAAACCTAAGATGTACTTCAATTTCATTTATTAGCGGTTCATTAATGCTCCACCCATTCCTAATACTACAAAGAACAAGATATATAAAATACCTACGCCAATTCCGCAGAAGAATCCGATTTTGGTCCATTTTCCGGCAGCAGCTGAAGCAGCCTGTGCACCGGCATAATCTCCCATTGCGTATTTGCTATTTACATTTGCCGCGTTTACAATACCGGCAATGCCGAATGGTAAACAGCAAAACAGCGTTACCAATATCGATTCTACAAGCCAGTTTTTAGGTTGAGGGGTTGGTGCGCCTCCAAATGGAGACTGGCCAAATGGCTGTTGACCAAATGGAGCTTGATCCTGAGGTTTTTGATCTTCCATAGTGTGGATTTAATTTGTTATTAATTTAAATAGTTAAACTAAAGTAATTTTTTTAATTTAAAAACAAAATAATCAACGAGTTAAATTATTTCAACACTGCGGCTACTTTTGTTAATAAGGCATCGGCCCACTGGCCATACATTTTACCGCTTGGATGTAATCCATCGCCTGCTACCAGTGCTGCATCGGTAGCTGCATTTCTTGAGGCCGGTGTAATATTGGTGTAGTTTACGCCTGCTGCGGCTGTTATTTCCTGATTTGCGGCATTAAAACTATCTATTTCAGCAGCAATAACCTGCGTATCCCTTCCAGAGTTTTTGCCAAATGGTGTAGCCCCCCAATCGGGTATAGAGATTACAAAAACCTTGCGCACATCGCCACCTGCAAAAGCAATGGCCTTTTGTAACAATTCTGCGAATTCCTTACGGTAGGTACTAAGCGGATAACCACGGTATTGATTGTTTACTCCAATGAGCAGGGTAACGAAATCATAAGTTCCGCTTAAATTCTCCTTTTTTATGCCTGCCTGTAATTCATCGGTAGTCCAGCCGGTTACCGCAATAATTTTGGGGTTGGCCACCCTGATGTTTTTATCTTTCAACTGGCTTTGCAGCTGGTAAGGGAAAGACTCAGCTTGCTTTACTGCTTCGCCAATGGTATAAGAATCGCCCAGGGCCAGGTAACTAAAAGTGCTGCCACCGGTAATGGGTTGGGTAATAGAAGTATCGGTGTTTAATGGCATGTTTTCGTGCTTAGTACAGCCCGAAGTTAAGAAAGAAAATAAAAGGACACTCAATAAAATCTTCATGGCTTAATTTACGAAGTAAGCCTGGCCTTAGTTTTATTGGTATGGAGTAATTTGTTTAAAGATTATTAAATCAGTTTCATTTTAAACAGGCTGGCAATATGGTTTTTAAGTTTTTCTTTCACTTCTTCCATATCCATTTTTCTGCCCAGTTCATGCTCTAGGGAGGTAACCGCCTTATCATCTATCCCACAAGGTACAATGTTTTTAAAATAACCGAGATCTACATTTACGTTAAAGGCAAAGCCATGCATGGTAACCCATCTGCTGCAGCGCACGCCCATGGCACAAATTTTTCGTGCTTTTTCGTTGTCGGGATCCAGCCACACCCCGGTGTAGCCTGGATAGCGGCCCGCCTCGATGCCATAATCTTTGAGGGTTAAAATTACTGCCTCTTCAAGGGTACGCAGGTAGAGATGGATATCAGTAAAAAAATTATCCAGATCCAATATCGGGTAGCCTACAATCTGTCCCGGCCCATGGTAAGTAATATCGCCGCCCCGGTTAATTTTATAATAGGTAGCCCCTTTATCTTTTAAGCCCTGCTCATCAAGCAACAGGTTTTCGGGGTGACCACTTTTGCCTAAAGTATAAACATGCGGGTGCTCACAAAAAATCAGGTGGTTAGGTGTTGGCGTGTGGGTGTTGTTTACCCTGTTTGCCGTTTTAATGGCTACCGTTTGGTTTAGCAAATCTTCCTGCTTATCCCAGGCCTGCTGGTAGTCGGTTAATCCCCAGTCGGTAAAAACTGTTGGCACTAAATCTTTGGCAATTACTTTTTCTGCTGTCTCGTTCATCTCCATTGGTATTTAATAATTGCCGGCTACATAGCCCAGCATGTAGCCATCTTTGGTTTTAAAATAATTAACAGTTAGCTCGCGGGGGCCGTTTGGTAGTTCTACCAATGCATTTAAGCTACCTTCGTTTTTAAGTTTAAAAGGTTTAATGTGGATATGTTGCTTAAACTCCAGACCTTTTTTGCCATGCCATTTGTAAATGGCTTCTTTAGCACACCAGGCAACATACAGGCCATCGGTATTATCGCCAATTTGTTTTTGGGCAAGCTCTACATCGCTTAAAAACTTATGTTTAATGCTTTTTATTTTATGCTTAATCAGTTCAATATCTACACCCACAGCATAATCTTTGCTAATCATTACCGCTGCATAATCGTAAGAGTGACTTAACGAAATCTGATAATCGAAATTAACCAGGTAAGGTTTGCCATGCTCATCAAACTGGCAATCAATATACTCGGTAGTATTGAGCATGGTGCGGAGCAATAGCCGGGTGCTTAACCAATGCAATAGCCTTTTGCCACTGTTTAACGATGAGATGATATCGTGTTCGTGCTGTTTGAGTTGCAGCCCAGCCAGCAATTCATCTTCTGTTTCCTCAATTTTCCAGATAGCTAAAACAGCATGGTCATCAATATTTTGGTTATAAATTATTGGCATTGATTAAATTGGAGATTACATGCAAAATTATCTTAAATAAATGATAATTTAGGCCAAAAATACGCATAAAAATGATATTATCTGATAGCAGGATATTAGAAGAAATTGAGAAGGGTACCATCATCATTGAGCCTTTTAAACGCGAGTGTTTAGGAACAAACTCTTATGATGTACATTTGGGAAAATATTTGGCTACCTATAAAAGCCGTGTGCTGGATGCCAAGGCACACAATGAGATCGAACATTTTGAGATCCCGAAAGATGGTTATATCCTGCAACCCGGAACATTATACCTTGGCGTTACCTTAGAGTATACCGAAACACACGGCCATGTGCCTTTTTTGGAAGGTAAGAGTAGTACCGGCCGTTTGGGTATCGATATTCATGCCACTGCAGGTAAAGGCGATGTTGGTTTCTGTAATACCTGGACATTGGAAATATCTGTTGCGCAGCCCGTAAAGGTTTATGCTGGAATGCCCATTGGTCAGCTCATTTATTTTGTGGTAGAAGGCCAGATCGGAACCATGTACAACACCAAAGGAAACGCAAAATACAACAATAAAACCACACGGCCGGTTGAAAGCATGATGTGGAAAAACAAGTTTTAGTTTAGGTGGGTTAATCGGTTAATTGTTTAAATCGGTTAACTGCTTATTGCAAACTGCCGATTGTAGGCTGAGAACTACAAACTTAGTATTATTTTCAAATTTCATGTGTTCTTCATAAAAATATGCCTCATGTTTTGTACCTTGAGGCGTATTTATTTTACCTAACCACATGAAACCCAGAATTATTCTCGCCCTCAGTTTTGTTTTACTCTTAATTGGCTTCACAGCTTTTAAAATGGACGATGATCCGTTTAGCCAGCTTTTACAAAAATTAGAAGATTATACCACCAAGTACCCTCAGGAAAAAGTACATATACATTTAGATAAGCCTTATTATGCCATAGGCGACGATATCTGGTTTAAAGCCTATATCGTAAATACGAAAACATCGGCTCCCTCCAACATCAGCAAAATTTTATATGTAGAGCTCATTAACGAAAAAGATTCGCTTAAAAAACAGATTAAACTACCCATAATGGGAGGCATCACCTGGGGCGATTTTAAGCTGACCGATTCGCTGAGCGAAGGAAACTACCGGATCAGGGCTTACACCAATTACATGCGTAATTTCGGAACGGATTTCTTTTTCGATAAAACCATTAAAATTGGAAACAGCTGGGCCAATAAGGTATTTACCAAAACAACTTACAACTTTAGCAAAGAGAACAATGCCGATAAAGTAACGGCTACCATTCATTTCGAAGATAAAAATGGCATTGCCTATAGCGAAAACGAAGTAAGTTACGATGTACAGCTCGATTACCGGAGTGTAACCAAAGGCAAGGTAAAAACCAGTTTAACCGGCGATGCCGTAATCAGTTTTACCAGCAACCAGACATTTCAAAATAAATCAGGGAAAATTATAGCTACCCTTACGCTCGATAATAAGCAGAAAGTAATTAAATCGATTCCGATTACTTCAACTTCTAACGATGTAGACGTGCAGTTTATGCCCGAAGGCGGTACATTGATTGAAGAGTTACCTCAAAAAATTGCCATCAAAGCCGTTAATCCAAGTGGTAAAGGCGAAGATGTACAGGGCGATATTATAGACGAAACCGGAACAACCGTTACCAGCTTTGCAACCACTTATCTTGGTATGGGCAACTTTGTGTTCAATAGTCAGGCAGGCAGGGTTTACTCGGCAAAAGTTAAATTTAAAGACGGTTCCGAAAAAACATTCAAGCTACCAGTGGCAGCAAAAAGTGGTTATGCCATTTCCTTAAACAATACCGATACCGCTAAAGTATCGCTAAAAATAATGGCCAGTACCGATTTGGTTAATGGCGACGAATTAAAAGTGGTGGCGCAACATGGTGGCACCGTGTATTATGTTTCGAAAGCCAAAATGGATAAACAGGTGTTAATGGCCAATATCCCAAAAAAGAACCTGCCGGCTGGCATTGTGCAGTTTACGCTGTTTTCAGCTACCAACCAGCCTGTGGCTGAGCGATTGGTATTTGTAACCAACAAAGCAGATTTAATCGATGTATCGTTAAATACCGGCGATGTAGCCAAATCGAGAAAAGGGAAAGCCAGTTTTAGTTTCGATGCTGCCAGTGAAGGTAAACCTGTTTTGGGCAGTTTTTCTGTTGCCGTTACCAATGCAAGCAAAGTGGCACCTGATGAAGATAATGAAACGAATATCCTTACTTCGCTTTTACTTACTTCTGATTTGATTGGCTATGTAGAAAAACCAAATCATTATTTTTTAAAGGATGATGTGCAAACCCAAAAAGAGCTCGATAACCTGATGCTTACCCAGGGCTGGAGAAGGTTTACCTGGAAAAATATCATCAACAACATAGGGCCAAATATTACCTATCAGCCAGAACAATCTATCACCATTAGCGGTACCGTAACCAAGGGCAACAAGCCTGTACCTGGCGGCAAGGTAATGTTAATGGCTACCAAAGGAACCATGTATATTTTGGATACGGTGACCAATGCCGAAGGGAAGTTCGTTTTTGATAACCTGAGTTTTGGCGATAGTACCAAATTTGTGGTGCAGGCACGTACCAAAACCGAACGCAAATTTGTTGATATAAATCTCGATATCGTACCCGGACAAATTGTAACTAAAAATAAAAATGGTGCCGATATCGATATCAATGTAAACAACACTTTAATGAAATACATTAAAGAAAGTGATAATTACTTTAACGAAATGACCCGCTTAGGTTTGTTAGAGCGTACCATTAAACTAGAGGAGGTAACCATTACCGAAAAGAAAAATCCGGCTAAAAACTCGTCCAACCTCAATGGTGCGGGGCATGCCGATTTCGTGTTAACTGCCGATCAGTTATCTACCTGTGTTACCCTTTCGCAGTGTTTGCAGGGGCGTTTGCCGGGGGTAATATTCAGGGGCAATATTCCTTATTTAATGCGTAGCCAAAATACCCCTATACAGCTAATTGTGGATGGCATGCAAATGGAAGCTGATTTTCTGGATAATGTTGTGCCATCTGATGTAGAATCGATAGAATTATTAAAAAGCATTGGTAATACCGCTATTTATGGTTCGCAAGGTGGCGGTGGTGTAATTATCATTACCACCAAACGTGGCGATGGTGGCAGAAGTTCTAACCGTTATGCGCCTGGTATTGTTACGTTTAACCCTAAAGGATTTACTGTATCGAGGGAGTTTTACTCGCCTAAATATGATGCGGCAAGCACCAGCAGCCGTGCCGATTTGCGAACTACCATTTACTGGAACCCACAAGTGGTTGCGGGGGCCGATGGTAAAGCCAAATTTGAATTTTACAATGCCGATGAACCCGGAAATTACCGCGTAGTAATAGAAGGAATCGATGCACTGGGCCATTTAGCGAGAAAAGTTTACACTTATGATGTGAAATAAAGAAAAATAGATAAATTTGAGTTGTTATGCAAGCATAGCTTGTTGGTTGCGAACTTTCTTGATACTTGCATCCCGATACTATAAAATGCTTGCTACTAAAACTTGATACTATTTTACCATGAACACCATAAAAGTAAGTGTTAAAGATCGTTTAGCTACGATAACATTAGATAGAGGAAAATCGAACGCCTTAAACCGCGAGCTGATTACCGAACTGGATGATATGCTGAAAAATATCGCTGCCGATGATAACATTGGTGGCGTTATTTTAACAGGTACAGCTCCTTTCTTTTCGGCTGGACTAGACCTTGTAGAACTTTATAACTACAATGAAGTCGAAGCCAAATCTTTTTGGGAGCTGTTTTTAGGTTTTACTGCAAATCTGGTTTCCTTTAAAAAGCCAATGGTAGCCGCAATAAGCGGGCATAGCCCGGCGGGTGGTTGCGTAATGGCCCTGGCTTGCGATTACCGGGTAATGGCCGAAGGTCAATACATTATCGGCTTAAACGAAGTACCTGTTGGTATCATTGTGCCTAACAGCATTTTTCAACTCTATGCTTTCTGGATTGGCAAGGCCGAAGCTTCACGAAGTTTACTTTCAGGTAAATTGTATAATCCGGAAGAAGCACTAAAAGCAGGTTTGGTAGATGAGCTGGTGCGTAATGAAAGTTTGCTGACTGCTGCCGAGCGTAAGATTAAAAAATACATGGAGCTCGAAGGCAACACCTGGTCACAAAGCAAACTTAACATCCGCGAAGAACTGATTGCTGCGGTAACCGCCGATCAATCTGCCGCACTCGAGAAAATGCTTGCCCAATGGTGGTCGCCGGCAACGCGTCAGATTTTAAAAACCATTTTGGAAAGCCTGCAGAGGAAGTAGTTTTTAGTTGGCAGTTGGCAGTTATCAGTTCACAATTGGCGGTTTTCAAGAACAATTAACCGATTAACCAGTTTGAACAGTTAACCAGATACCAACAATTTAACCTCTCCTGAAATTAACCAGTTTCAACAATTAACCGATTTAACCAGTTAACCAACCTTCATTATGTTCAGTTATAATTCACCCATGCTTAGAGACGATGCTTTAAAAGGTAAAACCATTGTAATTACCGGTGGCGGTACAGGGCTTGGTAAAGCCATGGGCGTTTATTTCCTGAAATTAGGGGCTAATCTGGTCATCACCAGTCGTAAGCAGGAGGTGTTGCAAAAGACAGCCGATGAGATGGAGGAGAAAACAGGAGGCAAAGTATTGGCAGTAGCTTGTGATGTTCGGGAGATTGCTCAGGTAGAGAATGTACTGGCCAAAACAATCGAAAGATTTGGTTCGGTTGATGTCTTGCTAAACAATGCGGCAGGTAATTTTATTTCACCTACTGAACGCCTGTCGGCCAATGCCTTTTCTTCCATTATCGATATTGTTTTAAAAGGAACAGTTAACTGTACACTTACTTTTGGTAAACACTGGATTGCCACAAACCAACCCGCTACAGTGTTGAACATTGTTACCACCTATGCTTTTACAGGCTCGGCCTATGTAGTGCCATCGGCCTGCGCAAAGGGTGGGGTTTTAGCCTTAACCCGTTCATTGGCCGTAGAGTGGGGCAAATATGGGATCCGTACCAACGCCATTGCCCCCGGACCATTCCCAACCAAAGGTGCATGGGAGCGTTTACTGCCCGGCGATTTGGCTAAAAAATTCGATTTTAAAAACCGTGTGCCGCTAAAAAGAGTTGGCGATCATCAGGAACTGGCCAATCTGGCTGCGTTTTTAGTGAGCGATTTCTCAGGTTATATTAATGGCGAAGTAATTACTATTGATGGCGGCGAATGGCTGCAAGGGGCAGGGCAGATGAATGGTTTAGAAGCCATCCCAAACGAAATGTGGGATATGCTCGAGCAAATGACCCGAAGCGCCAAGGGAAGCTAAGCAATTGTTGTAATGTTTGAAAGTTGGAATGTTTTAAAGTTTAACCCCAACATTACAACTTTTCAACCTTGTAACTTTCAAACCTTAGCATGTTGGAAGGTTTGACCCCAACATTACAACTTTTCAACCTTTTAACTTTCAACCTTAGCATGTTGAAAGGTTTGACCCTAACATTACAACTTTTCAACCTTTTAACTTTCCAACCTTAGCATGTTTTAAGATTCCTGCCAACATGCTAACCTGCAACCTTTCAACTGCTTTTGAATATTCAAAATTCCAACAAAATCCTATCTTTGCCCTATATGAATATCTTACTTTTAGGTTCAGGCGGCAGAGAAAGTGCATTTGCCTGGAAAATGAGCCAGTCTTCGCACTGCGATAAATTAATTATTGCGCCAGGAAACGGTGGTACAGGTGCTTATGGTACCAATATCAACATCAATGTAAACGATTTTGATGCCATTAAAAAAGTAGTTCTTGCCGAAAAGATTGAACTGGTTGTGGTAGGCCCCGAAGAACCTTTGGTAAATGGTATTCACGATTTTTTCCTTGCCGATCAGGCGCTTGCGCACATTCCGGTTATCGGACCGAAAAAAGAAGGTGCAATTTTAGAGGGAAGTAAAGATTTTTCGAAGCAGTTTATGGAGCGCCATGGTATTCCAACCGCGGCTTCTAAATCTTTCACCCCCGAAACCTTAGAAGATGGTTTAGCTTATTTGCAAAATCATGCTTTGCCGGTTGTTTTAAAGGCCGATGGATTAGCTGCGGGTAAAGGTGTATTAATCTGTACCGAAACCGTTGAAGCGCAGGAAGAATTAAAACTGATGCTGGGCGGTAAATTTGGTGCAGCAGGAGCAACAGTTGTGATCGAAGAATTTTTAAGCGGAATTGAGCTTTCCGTATTCATTTTAACCGATGGCGAAAATTACATCACCCTTCCATCAGCGAAAGATTACAAAAGAATTGGTCAGGGCGATACCGGTTTAAATACTGGTGGTATGGGTTCGGTTTCTCCGGTTCCATTTGCTACTCCAGAGTTTTTGGCCAAAGTAGAAGAACGCATTATTAAACCAACGGTAGAGGGTTTGAAAAAAGATAATATCGATTATACAGGCTTTATTTTCTTTGGTTTAATCAAAGTTGGCGAAGATCCTTATGTAATCGAATACAACGCACGTATGGGCGATCCGGAAACAGAAAGTGTTATTCCACGTATCGAAAACGATTTGGTAGAATTGTTTATGGCCAGTGCCAATAAACAGTTAAATCAGGTTAATCTGGTTATTTCAGAACAAACGGCTGCTACTGTAATGATTGTTGCTGGTGGCTACCCGGGCGAATACTTAAAGGGGAAAGCCATTACAGGTATCGAAAATCTGCGTCACTCTAACGCTTTCCACGCCGGAACACTTTTAGAAAACGATGTGGTTAAAACCAATGGCGGTAGGGTAATTGCCATTACCAGCTTACAAAAAGATTTGTTTACCGCTTTACAATCGGCCACAGCCGATGCCGGAAGAATTTACTTTGATGGAAAATATTTCAGAGAAGATATCGGCTTTGATTTAGTTTAACCGCTAATTTTTTTATAAAAAGAAACCCGCAGATTTTAATTTATCTGCGGGTTTTTTTCTTTATTTTACGTCATGCTGGTCCGATAGCTATCGGATTTATTTCAGCACCTCTGATACAAATAATCTTTACTTCGATTTATTTCCCAATAATTCCTGAAGTTTATCTTGCAATGCCTGCTCTCTTAATCCTTTAGCAACAATTTTTCCATTCGGATCAATCAAGAAGTTAGCCGGGATAGATTGAATACCATACATTTTAGCCACTTCGTTGCTCAATCTTAGCATTTTTTGTGCAAAAAAACCATCTTTTAAATTTCTGTAAAAACAGATAAGGCAATTTAGTTGCATTTGAGGCGTTAGATAGTAATTTTATTATTTAATTGAATTAAAATTGGTTAAGAAATTATGCGGCAATCGTACTGAACGGCTTTTTAGCCAGTTGCAAAACAACCGTGCTCAGTGCAGTATCGAAGAACAAGCAGATGCAAAAAGCGCCTGAAAAGCCCATTTACCGTTGTTATTTTTCCATACTGAGAACATTTTCTGACTTGAAGTCACCCCGATTTGATAAAGAAATAAAAAAACAAGATTGAATGCTTATCTTAAATCCTAAAATAAATGTGTTATCATGACTAATCCTGAAATTAAGAAAGGTAAAGGCCTAACGCTCTTTTGCGTACTTATGCTCGCCAATACCTGGCTACTGTCTGCGCAAACAGTAACCAAACAGTATGTAGACACTATTGTACACCGCTTGTCGGACCAATTGGAAGCACACTATCCTTTTCCCGAAATCTCGGCCCGCTATAAGCAAAAGTTGCTGGCCCGCCTGCAAGAAGGGGCATACCACAACCTTTTGGAAGAGCAACTGGCTAAGCAGCTAACCACCGACCTTAATGCCGTGCATAAGGACAGGCACCTGAATATTATAAGAGATAGCCTGGCCTACAGGGCAGCCATAACGCCAGCTTCGGCATCACCAGATAAGCAGCCGCCTGAAGAGCTGGCTTACGAGGGTAATTACGGGTTTGATAAAGTAGAAATAGATCATTTTCTTTCTACTGCTTACATAAGCGTACCGGGGCCCTGGCACGCTGTGCCCGAAGCCTTTGCTGCTGCAACCGCTGCCATGAACCTGGCTACCGGTAGTAAGCACATCATTATCGACATTCGCCGCAACGGAGGCGGTTCGGGCGCTATGGGGCGCTATCTGGCATCTTATTTTTATGCTACAGGGAATGATCAGTATTACCTGTATGGGTTTCATAAGGATAAAAGCCAGGACGAGCAGGAATGGACTTTGCCTTTTGTACCAGGTAAAACTGCACCTGATGCAAAATTGTATATACTAACCGGCCGCAATACCGGATCTGCTGCAGAGGGTTTTGCCTTTGCCATGCAGCGGCTGAAACGGGGCGTTGTTATTGGCGATACCACTGCCGGTGCGGGCATAGCAGGCAGCTATGTTCCGCTGCAATGCAACCTGATGCTTTTTTTACCCGTAAAAATGATTGTAGCACCGCATACTATCAAAGGTTGGGAGGGAGATGGTGTAATTCCTGATACTGCTACCGGCAAGCAGGATGCCTGGCTCCGTACCCGGAAAATCATTATACAGGATCTTTTAAAAAATGAAAAGGATGAAGAAAGAAAGGAAATGCTTACCTGGCGATTAGAAGATTTTTTAATAGGCGACACCAGGCCTATTGATTGGGCCCGTTACAATCGGCTGCCCTTCCAGTATTCCGAAAAAATATCTATCCGTAAAAAAGATGGTTTGCTGTGGTATGGTATTACCGAGAAGAATAAAACCACTAATTATTACCAGATGCAGGAGATAAAACCTGATGTTTTGTTGATCAAAGACCTGCTTCCGGAATTGGGCGCCAATGCCGCCCGTTTGTATATTAACCGCGATACCAGGGGCAATATTGTAGCGATCACCCGAAAAACGTACCTGAGGCAAGAGAACAATAAAATTGTTACCGGCAGCAGTCTCTCCCGTTCGACAAAGCAGCCATAGGCCAGGCACAGTTTTAATGCTTCTGCGGTCGCACTCAAAAAAATAGCCCCAACCTTCATCCGGTTGGGGCTTTATCTTTTATACTTCTGGTCTACACAAAAATGTGCCTGCCGGAAGCTGATTAACAAATGAGGTATTACTTCGATTTATTTCCCAGTAATTCCTGAAGTTTATCTTGCAATGCCTGCTCTCTTAATCCTTTAGCTACAATTTTTCCATTCGGATCAATCAGGAAGTTAGCCGGGATAGATTGAATGCCATACATTTTAGCCACTTCGTTGCTCCATCCTTTTAAGTCAGATACATGTGTCCAGGTTAACTGATCAGCTTCTACTGCTTTTAACCAGGCTTCTTTAGTGGTTCTGGTTGTTCCGCCATCTAAAGAAACGCCCAATACGGTAAAGCCTTTATCTTTAAATTTATTGTAGGCTACTACTACATTTGGGTTTTCCTGACGGCATGGGCCGCACCATGAAGCCCAAAAATCTACCAATACATATTTACCTTTAAAATCAGATAGTTTTACCGGTTTACCATCAGCGTCGTTTTGGGTAAAATCCATGGCTGTTGCTCCAATAGCTGTTTTTCGGCCTGCTTCAAAAATACCAGCAATTCTTTTACCGGTGGTTGTAGCTTTTAAATCGGCAGATAAACCTGTAAAAGCTTTTTCCGCTGCCTGAACCTGGTCAGGATCTGAAGCCAGCTGGCTAAGTGCGGTTAAGCTGATATACGATTTTGGGTTATTGTTTGCATAAGATAGTAAGATTGGTGTTAAAGCCGCAGTAGCTTTCTCATAGCGGCTCATGGCTTCCTCTCTGTTTTTTGGATCTTTTTGTTGCTCTGGCGTAAGCTTCGCATATCCTGTATTAATTGCGTTAATCTCATCATCAACTGATTTGGTTAAGGCTTTTAATTTTTTGTTGTCGTCGTTAATTACCGAACCGGTAATGGCGGCTGTTTTAATCGAATCGGTACCGGTTAGCTTAATGGTTCCTGGTTCAACAAAGAAAGGGGTAAAATCCAATACTTCGCCTTTGGCCGGACGATTGACAAATGGATTTTTATTGAGGAATAAGTTACCCGCAGAAGGCTCGCTTAATGTGCCTTTAAAGGCGAAGGTTCCGTTGGCTACAGTTGTAGAGTCGGTAACAGATTTGTCGCCGGCGCGGTAAACCAGGTAAACTTTATCTCCGGCTTTTAAGCCTTTAATATTCCCTTCGATGGTAAATGGCTTTTGAGCCAATGCTGCCAGGGGCAATAATGCCATAGCAGATAATACTAATTTTTTCATGTGGTCAGTTAATCGTTTTTCAAATATAGCTATATGTAGGCCTAAAACGTAATGGGCTGTGTAAAATTATATTAGCTAATTTCAGGAAAAACCAATTAGTTTAACTTCTGATACGTACGCCACCATAAATCGGGCATTTCGCCATTAACCGCAGTTTGGTAATCATCATACCGGCAAGGCACTAAATGGTAGCGTTCATTTTTAGATTGGCCCGATGGATAAGGTACCTGCATCCACCAGCGATCTGATTTTTTACTTTTTACAAAAGTCATTTCGCCCGAACCATCTTTCAAACTGGTTCTGTAAATAATAAACTGCGATTTTGGCGTAAGCGGGAAGTCTTTTTTGCGGGCGTAAAACCCATCAACAAAATACCAAACCATTTGAGCAAGTAAAAAAGCAGTTTGGCCGTTGTTGTCGTAGGCAGGGTTAAACTCGTAAAAACCGATTGAAGTTAATTTATCGTTCATACCCGCATAACGCGCCAGCCTGCAGGCTTCTTCGCCATCAAAACCATTTGGGGTAGTGTTGGCATTTGCTGCAGCATCGGCCGAGCGGATGGCACCCATATCAAAGCTGATCATGTTGGCATTGCGGATAATCGGTTCTGTTAGTGTAATATCCTGTGCAAACTCGCCCAGGCGGTGTACATCGAAATAGAGTTTATCCATTACACTCAGGCTCTCCTGATTTACAAAATAGGTTTGGTAACCCACATTGCTAAAGTTGAAAAGGTAATTCGGCTGGTGCAGAAAGATTTTGTTTAAATAACAGTCAGAACGGGTAGCAATGCCCTCAGTATCATCATCGCCAATGTCAAACTGGTTGTCGATAATAACCAGGTCTACCTTTTGTTCAAGATCTTCGTAGCCTAAATATTGCGCATAGGTTAAATCCTGTCCGCCACCGATGATGACCGGAATGATATTCATTTTAATCAGCTCAGCCACCACCATTTTAATGGCAATGTAAGTATCGGCAATGGTTGCACCATGTTTTATATTGCCTAAATCGACAATGCGGCTGGTAAAAGCTCCTTCGTTTAAGCGATAAAATTTCTCCCTGAAATAATCAGGTGCCAGGGCAGTACCTTCGTTGTTTACCGCGCCGCGACCATCGAGTACACCAAAAATGGCTAAATCGTAGGTATTCTCCTCAAAATCGGGGAACGATTCGGTATAAATTTGCGCTTTTAAACCCAACTGACTTGTAAAAAATCCTTGTTTTGGTGTAAAACTATCGGCGTTTATGGGCGAAAAGAAATCCGTTAATGACATATATTTAAAACTCTCGGCTCAAATATCTATTTTTGAATGCGTATTTCCACATATAGCTCGAAAAAAATAAAATGATACTGGTAACCGGAGGCACGGGATTTTTAGGATCGGAACTGATTAAGCAATTAACCAATAAAGGTTTACCTGTTCGGGCATTAAAGCGGGCGCAATCTAAAATACCGGCTTTAATTAGCAATAACCCGTTAATCGAGTGGTTCGAGGCTGATATTAATGAAACAGCAGCGCTAGAAGATGCATTTGTGGGCGTTACCAAAGTTTACCACTGTGCCGCATTCGTCTCTTTAAATTCGAAACACAAGAAACAGCTTTTTCATGTAAATATTGATGGCACTTCAAATATTGTAAACCTTTGCGCCGATAATAACTGTCGCCTGCTGCATGTAAGCTCTATTGCTGCGCTGGGAAATGCCAGGAAAGACAGTAAAATTACCGAAAAGGATTTTTGGGAATACGACGCTCAGGCACATGCCTATGGCCTGTCTAAGTACGAAGGCGAAATGGAAGTTTGGCGGGGCATTACCGAAGGGCTTGATGCTGTAATCGTTAATCCTTCTGTTATTATTGGTAAAAATGCAGGTTTCGAAGGAAGTGGAGCCATTTTCAAACTGGTAAAAGAGGGCTTTTCATTTTATACCGATGGCGCTTCGGGTTTTGTTGATGTGGAAGATGTTGCCAAAGCGATGATTTTATTGATGGATGCCGAAGTTTCTGGCGAACGTTATATTATTTCGGCTGATGATTATCACTACAAAGATCTTTTCACAGACATAGCCAAAGGTTTTTCGGTTAAAGCACCTACCAAAGAAGCTAAACCCTGGATGCTGGGATTGGCCTGGCGGGCACTCAGATTGGTATCTCTTTTTTCTGGCAAGCAGCCTTCAATAACAAAAGACACAGCCAAAAGCAGTGTAACATTAAGTTATTACAACAATAGCAAAATTATAGCGGAAACTGGTATTACGTTTAAACCGGTAGCGCAAAGCATACAGGAAATTACCCAACACTTAAAATAATGCCCAAACAAAAAGCTTATTACATTATCGATTTCGATAGTACTTTTACGCAGGTAGAAGCACTTGATGAACTCGCGAGGATCTCTTTAAAGAACCACCCAGACAAAGAGGCCATTTTCCAAAAAATTGAAGATTACACCAATTTTGCCATGGAAGGCAAGCTGTCTTTCTCTGAAAGTTTAGCCCAGCGTGTTAAACTTTTAGAAGCCAATGAAGATCATCTGAAACAGTTGATTAAACACTTAAAAAAGAAGGTATCTACTTCTTTTTCGCGCAATGCGGCTTTTTTTAAAAAGCATAGCGATGAGGTTTTAATCGTTTCCGGTGGATTTAAAGAGTTTATTACGCCCGTTGTTAGCCAGTACCACATCAAAAAGGAAAACATTTATGCCAATACTTTTGTAACCACCGGCGACGGGAAAATTATCGATTACGACCATGCGAACCCTTTAAGTGAAGAAGGCGGAAAAGTGAAGCTGCTTCAGCATTTAAAACTCGAAGGCGAATTATTTGGTATTGGCGATGGTTATTCTGATTTTCAACTGCGTGAGAGTGGTTTAATCAACAAATTTTTTGCTTTTACTGAGAATATTGCCCGCGAAAGTATTGTGGCTAAAGCCGATCACGTAACGCCTAGCTTTGATGAGTTTTTGTATGTAAATAATTTACCCCGTGCTATTTCTTATCCTAAAAACCGGATTCTTTGTCTGGTAATTGGCGATGTAGATCCTTTAACCATTTCGATTCTGAAAAATGACGGTTTATCCATCAGGCATAAAACTACTTTCGAAGAAAAATATGTTAAAGATGTGGGTATTATCCTTTTGGCAGACGGTGAAAAACTGAGCAAAGAGCAATTAAAAAATGCTGTTAAACTTAAAACCATTGGTTATTTGGGTAACGCCAAAAATAAAATTGATCTCGATTTGTGTACCAAACAAGGGATTGTGGTTTTTGATGACCAGAAAAATAATCCGCGTAACCTCGACTTTATCCCGAAAAGGGTAACTGATTTTATGAATACGGGTGCCACTTATTTGAGCAGTAACTTTCCGAATCTACAGTTGCCTAAAATTGATAAATCGCATCGCCTAATTCACATCCATAAGAACGTTCCGGGTATTATGGCTAAAATCAATACGGTTTTTGCCAAACACGATATTAATATTGTAGGTCAGTTTTTAATGACTAACCCCGAAATTGGTTATGCCATTACCGATATTAATACCGAATACGATAAGCAATTGTTCAAATCACTTAAAAAGATTGAACATACCATTAAGTTTAGGGTATTGTATTAGTTGTAAAATGTAAGATGGATTACTGAAATTCTGTGTCATCTAAAATTATTAGTGGGGAGCCTTTACCTTAAGGTTTCCCGCTGATTTAAATTCCATTGCTCCACGCTTAGCGCCAAACGCTTGCCCGCTTACTTCAAAAACTGGTGCCTCTTCAGTAATAAATGTTTCGGTGCACCAATAGCCTGCGATTTATAAATCCCGGTATGGCCCGAAAATAAATAAGCTGTAACGCAAGCCAGGGCAATGTACATTCCGGACGAAGTGCCAAAGAGCTCTACACCCATAAAAATACAGGCCAGGGGAGTATTGGCAGCTCCGGCAAAAACAGCTACAAAGCCCATTCCGGCTAACAAGCCGTAGGGAAGCGGAATAAGCAGGCTGAGAAAACTACCCAATGTGGCGCCTATAAAGAAAAGAGGCGTAACCTCACCACCTTTAAAACCTGCCCCAAGCGTTAGTGCGGTTAAAAATAATTTAATGGCAAAGGTGTAATAAGGTTCCTGCTGTGTAAAGGCTTCTGATATAACCGGAATACCGAGACCAATGTAACGTGTATTGCCGATAAGATAGATAATTGCAATTAAAATAAAACCGCCAATAAATGGACGTAGGGGAGGATAGCTAACCCGGCTAAAAAGTTTCGATATCCCATGGTTCATGGCAGAGAATAAGCGGGCGGTTAGTCCGAACAATATGCCGGCACCAAGAGACAGGAATAAATTAATTGCGTTCATTTCGGGTACGCTGGCGATGGCATAATGTGTATGTCCAACACCCCAGGTCTTACAGGCATAATCGGCAATTACGGCGGTAATAAACGAAGGTAAAATGGCATTGTACATTACCGAGCCGACTACAAAAACCTCTAATCCGAAAACGGCTCCGGCCAAAGGTGTGCCAAAAACCGAAGCGAAACCGGCACTGATGCCGCAAATGAGGATAATTTTCCGGTCTCTGGGTTTAAGTTTAAATATTTTGGTGAGCTGATCGGCAAAGGCTCCGCCAATTTGAACAGCAGTTCCTTCTCTGCCAGCAGAACCACCAAATAAATGCGTAATAATGGTACCCGCATAAATTAAGGGAGCCATTATAAGCGGGATAACCTTTTTTGGCGATTGCAGCTCTTCTATCAAAAGGTTATTCCCTTTTACCACTTCGGTACCCCAGTAGTAGTAAGCCAGGCCAATAATTAAGCCCGCCAGAGGTAAAAATGCTATGATCCATAAATGCGCTTCGCGATAATTCGTTGCCCAACTTAAGCTGGCTAAAAATAATGCAGATGCAGAGCCGATAATGCTACCGAGAACAAGTGAAATTAGTAACCACTTAATGGTGCTGGTTAATAATAGACCGAAATCTTTTTTGATGAAATGGTTGAAAGACAAAGCAAATCCCTCACCTAAATTTTTAACAGGCATTTAATTCAATTTTAATAAAATCGTAGGAGTCATCAGCCTGTTTTGGCGGTTTTGGCGGCACCCCATCGCCCTGATTTCAAATGTATAAAATTTAGCGATGGGTTGCAAAATTTTTAGCGGCTTAGGTGGCGGTGATGGAGCAGGAGGATAGTCGGCTAATTAGTTGCTTAGTGTACTTAAAACACTCAAAAACAAAGATTAATATTAGAAAAAACTATTAAAGAAGCTTGTTTTTTCTTAATTTGCGCAAAAAAATAATGATTGAATTCATGAATGCTAAAATGAGCGAATCTGTTTCAGAAATACCATTCGATCATTCAAAAATCAGTCTATCCAAAAAATAATAGTATGACCGAGACATTGGATATAAAAATCACCAAAGCAGATCAAACACGTTTGACTGTTACTGATTTTTCGCAATTACCGTTCGGTAAGGTTTTTACCGATCACATGTTTACCGCCGATTTCGAAAACGGCGAGTGGAAAAATTTACAGATTCTTCCTTATGGACCTATTCCGATGAGTCCGGCAATTTCTGCCCTTCATTACGGACAAGCCATTTTTGAAGGACTAAAGGCTTATCGTCAGCCAGACGGAAAAATTAGCGTCTTCCGTGCTGATAAAAACTTTGAGCGTTTTAATAAATCAGCTGCAAGGATGTCGATGCCAACCATTCCTGAAGAAATTTTTATGCAAGGTTTGGCTGCATTAATCAACGTTGATGAGAAATGGGTACCATCTCAGGAAGATTACGCCCTGTATATCCGTCCGGTAATGTTTGCAATGGATCCTTATTTAGGCGTTAAAGCTTCTGATAGCTATAAATTTGTACTGTTAACCACGCCAACAGGCCCATATTACAGCAGTGCTTTAAAAGTTAAAATTGAAACAGAGTATACCCGTGCCGATGATGGTGGTGTGGGCTTTGCCAAAACTGCAGGTAACTATGCCCGTTCATTGTATCCTTTTGAGCAGGCTAAAAAAGAAGGTTTTGATCAGTTAATCTGGACAGATTCGGTAACGCATGAGTTTATTGAAGAAGCTGGAACAGCCAATTTACTTTTCGTAATTGATGGTAAGCTTGTTACTCCATCTGTACGTAGCACGGTTTTAGATGGCGTTACGCGCGATACGATTATTAAACTGGCTAAAGAAGCTGGTGTTGAAGTTGAAGAACGTCGCGTGTCTGTTAAAGAAGTAATTGCCGGTATTGAGAATGGTTCGTTAACCGAAGCTTTTGCCGCTGGTACTGCTGCTACCGTAACACATGTTGGCGAAATGGGCTACAATGGTCAGGTTTATAAATTAACCGATCCTGCAACAAGGCACATTTCAAACGGTATTGCTAAAAAATTAAACGATATCCGTTATGGACTGGCTCCTGATGAGTTTGGCTGGAACTGGGTTTTATAATTCAGTAAAAAGATAATAAAAATGCCCCGGTACTAATTGTAATGGGGCATTTTTTATTTAATTTAGTTTTTAGACTTACTTATCCAGTATCACCACCCCTTTAGCTTCAAAAGCGAGCTCTTTTTTAGGATCGGTAATTTTAGCTACTTCTTCCGGTGTTTTTTTAGCATCTTCTGCATAGTGGCGTAAGGTTTCAACAGAAATGGTTTGTTTTTTGGCTAAGCCATCTAGAACCACTTTTTTACCTACAATATCTTTCGGCATAAAGAAGGCATAATCTTTAAAGGTTACGCGCATAGGATCTCCGTTTGGCATTTCCAAAGTCATCCAGCAGCCCTTTTTCTTGCATACATCAACTACTTTGCCTTCTATTTTCATTTCAGCTGTTTTTTTGTCGCCCATTGCGGCCTCCATTTTAGCAGCTGGCTTAACATCGCCTGGTTTAACTTCTTCTCCAAATTTCTGACCAGTATAAGCTGTTTGCGCAAATGCTACAGCGCCAAACAGGCAGAAGCTAAGGCTTAAAATAATTTTTTTCATTTTTTATGAATTTAGTTCCGGTTATTATCTTTTCAAAGTTATTTAAAAAAAGTCTAAATAACTAAAAAGTAAAAAACCCCGCTATCTGATAGCGGGGCCAATCATCCCTTTTTGAACTTAGTTAATAAACTTGAAGATGAGTTTAACCAATTAACTAATGAACAGCTTAAGGCAAACCTTATTCCAATTCAGGATATTAATTTGTGTTTTGTTTTAATTGTTTGTTTATCAGTGATTTGTCTTAGTTTGTTCCCTTGCGCTACTGGTGTGCCCAAAACTAAAGCGTGGAATTTATTCATCAATCTGGGGAAAGTTGTTGAAATATTTCCCCACATTTAATGCTTAACCAAATATCATTTCGAAAACCTCTTCTATTTTATTTACTGCTTTAATCTCCAGCTTGTATTTAGAAATGTCGATGCCTTTTAAATTATACTTAGAAATATAAATCGTTTCGAAGCCCAGTTTATCGGCTTCGGCAATGCGTTGTTCTATCCGGTTAACCGCCCTGATTTCTCCTGATAAACCAACTTCGGCAGCAAAACAGTTTTTGGAGGAAACGGAAATATCCTGATGAGAAGAGATAATGGCAATCAGCACAGCCAAATCTATTGCAGGGTCCTCAACCCTTATTCCGCCCGCAATATTTAAGAAAACATCCTGGGTACTTAACCTAAAGCCGCAACGTTTTTCCAAAACTGCCAACAGCATGTTCATCCTTTTCGTATCAAAACCCGTTGCCGAGCGTTGTGGGGTGCCGTAAGCTGCAGTGCTAACCAGTGCCTGTGTTTCAATAAGCATGGGGCGTGCACCTTCAAGCGTAGCGGCTATGGCTATTCCGCTTAATTCTTCATCACGTTGCGAGAGTAAGATTTCTGATGGATTGGAAACTTCCCTGAGCCCGCTTCCCTGCATTTCGTAAATACCCAGCTCAGCGGCGGCTCCAAACCTGTTTTTAATTGAGCGCAGAATGCGGTAAACATGGTGTCTGTCGCCTTCAAACTGTAAAACGGTATCAACCATGTGCTCCAGTATTTTCGGCCCTGCAATGGCTCCATCTTTGGTAATATGGCCAATTAAAAAAACTGGTACGCCTGTTTCCTTTGCAAAACGCAATAATTCGGCCGTGCATTCTCTTACCTGCGATACACTACCTGGTGTTGAATCGATATGCGCTGAATGCAGGGTTTGGATTGAATCGACAACCAGGATTTCAGGTTCGAGGATTTCGATCTGTTTAAAAATATTCTGGGTCGACGTTTCGGTTAGGATATAACAATCAGACGATGGACTTTCTTTAATTCGTTCGGCCCTCATTTTAATCTGCTGCTCGCTTTCTTCGCCAGAAACATAAAGTAACTTTTTGCCTTTTAAATTCAGGGCAAGCTGAAGCATTAAGGTCGATTTACCGATGCCAGGTTCGCCGCCAATTAAAACCAGCGAACCTTCTACCAATCCGCCTCCCAGTACGCGGTCGAGCTCTTTATCACCGGTTAATATCCTAACCTCGGTTGAGGATTGAATTTCATCTACCTTACTGGGTTTGCTTAACTTGCGACTGGTATTGTCGTTTTTCCAGGTAGGTACCGATGTGGGATTTTTTTCTACGATTTCTTCAACAAAAGTGTTCCATTGGTTGCAGGAAGGACATTTGCCCATCCACTTTGCCGATTCGTAACCACAACTCTGACAGAAATATGCTGTTTTTGATTTTGCCAATTGATTAAAATTTAGAGTACGAATTTAATCAAACCTCACAGGTTTCACAAACCTGTGAGGTTTGTACGATGGAACTGTAGCCCCTAGGTCGGATTTGTAACGCCGAAAGTCTGATCCCTCGGGGAGGATTAAAAATCCTCATTGCGGAAGACGGGATGATAAATCCCGACTAACAAAAAAAGCCTGGGGTTTAAATCCAGGCTTTCTGTTAAAATGTTTTGAGTTATAATTTAATCTCTTCATCCTTTGCGGAGATGAAGTGAAACTCAGTTAAGTAATACGATGATTGTGCCTTCACCTTAATCCACTGGCCATATTTAAAGAACCAGCGGCGCTGAAGGTTGAAAATACCTTTGGTAATGTAAGCTTCAATGTAAGGGTGAACACAAAGGGTTACACCTTTTTCATTTTGCTCTCTTAAAATATAATTAAGGTTGTTTTCAATATCATCCATTAAAACGATACTCGCTTTAATTTCTCCGGTCCCGTCGCAGGCCGGACATTTTTCTACCGTAACAATGTTCATTTCCGGACGTACACGTTGTCTGGTAATTTGTACCAAACCAAATTTGCTCGGTGGCAAAATAGTGTGTTTGGCCCTATCCAATAACATCAGCTCGCGCAGATAATCGAATAGTAATTTACGGTTTGTTGGTTTGTGCATATCGATAAAATCGATTACCACAATACCACCCATATCGCGCAGGCGCAATTGACGGGCAATTTCTTTAGCCGCCTCTTTGTTTACCTGTAAAGCATTTTCCTCCTGGTTTTCTTTACTGGCAGTACGGTTTCCACTATTCACGTCTATAACGTGGAGTGCTTCGGTGTGCTCTACAACCAGGTAGGCACCGCCGGGTAAGTTTACGGTTTTACCGAAAGCATTTTTAATCTGCTTTTCAACACCAAAATGATCGAAGATTGGTTCTTTCTGTTTATACAGTTTCACAATTTTTTCCATTTCCGGAGAAATATCGTGAACATAAGAACGGATATCATCGTACAGCTCTGGTGTACTTACGTAAACGTTTGTAAAATCAGGGTTCAGAATATCGCGTATTAATGTCGATGATCTGTCCATTTCTCCCCAAACTCTTTTTGAGGGCTCGGTTGAAGGCATTTTTTTAGTGAAGTTTTCCCATTTTGCAATCAGGTCTAAAAGATCTTTTTGCATTTCGGCAACCCCTCTGCCTTCAGAAACGGTTCTGATAATAACCCCAAAATTTTGAGGCTTAATACTTTCGATAATCTTCTTTAAACGATTACGTTCGGTATTACTTTTAATTTTTTTTGATACGGATATGGTATTGGAGAATGGCACCAGTACCACATACCTGCCGGCAATAGATAGGTCGGAACTTAAACGCGGTCCTTTGGTAGAAATTGGTTCTTTTGCAATTTGTACGGGCAGGAGCATGTTTTTACTCAGCACATCAGAAATTTTGCCTGCCTTATTAATATCGGCTTCGAGCTTTAAATTATCTAATAATGTGCCTGTAACCGAGCCATTACGCTTGATCTTAGTTAGCTTAATTAAAGATTGCACCTGAGGGCCCAAATCAAAATAATGCAGAAATGCATCTTTTTCATAACCAACATCCACAAAAGCAGCATTCAGGCCGGGCATAATTTTTTTAATGCGGCCTAAATAAATATCGCCTACGGCGTAGTTATTATTGATTTGTTCTTTGTGAAGCTCAACAAGTTGTTTGTCTTCAATCAACGCTATGGTAACTCCGGCAGGAGTCGAATTGATAATTAATTCTTTTACCAACAGCTACAGATTTAAGGCTTTCGCCTATTAACAAATGGATAGTAATAAACAAGAAAACATTTGATATAGCCACTCCGCTACGAAATAAAAATCGTATAAATACTTTAAACCTCACAGTGTTCAACTATGAGGTTTAAAGGGGCTTTATCAAAATAAGAAACTATTTTTTCTTATGTCTGTTTTTTCTTAAACGTTTTTTACGTTTGTGGGTAGCCATTTTATGTCTTTTTCTTTTTTTACCGCTTGGCATAATTTTAAGGTTTTAAATGTTTTTATTAATCTGTTAATTAATTTTTATTTTTTAGCTCAGCCACTTTCTTATCAATGAATGAAGATAAGGTTGGGTTTGCCGCTAATTTTTTGCTTGCTAAATAGGCGTTAACCGCTTCTTTATTTCTGCCTAAGTTTTCTAACGCTGTACCTAAATAAAAATAGGCCTCAGGGGTTTGTGCAGCAGCAATTACCGTGTTAAAACGCGGAATAGCTTTGTCAAACTGACCCGATTTTATAGAGAATAAACCTAAATTCATATTCGCTTTAACGTTTTTAGGATCTTTAGCAACAACCTCAAGCAACATGGCAATACCTTGCATTGGTGCACCCAGGCCGTTTACTATCGTTACACCTAAGCCCGTTTTGGCTTCAATGTTTGTAGAGTCTTTCTCTAATGCGTTTTTGTAAGAAAGGTTGGCTTTCTGCAATAATGCAGGTTGAGCCAAACTATCTTGTGTACTTTCAAAAGCTTTTATAAACTGATTACCTGCAGCTAGCCATGTTTTTGATGATGGTTCGCCCTGGGCAACAATCTCTAAATAAAGTGCCGATGGAGTGATCTGCTCAACATCGTCCCATTTTTGGGCCAGTTGTTTGGCAAGTTCTACTTTTTCTGGACCCTTTGCGCCTTTGTAACTGTTCTCTAAAGCTGTAATATCTGTAGCTAAATTTTTGTTTATTACATTTTTTGCAGCTGTAGAAGAAGTCTCGATGTTTAGTACCGTTGAGGTTGATGATGCTCCTGCTTCAGCCATTTGGCCACTTGCAGGCATTTTACCATTTTCTTCAGTTGGTTTAACTAAACCCTTAATGTCTCTTGTAAATAAGAATGCAACAAGCAATACAATCGCTCCAATAATAATGGTTTGTTTTGATCTGATGCTGCTACTCATACGACTAAAGGATTAGGCTTCTACGTTAATTTTTTTTGAATTACTTTTTACTTTATCAACAAATACTTTTGCTGGTTTAAAGCTTGGAACGAAGTGTTCTGGGATAATTATTGCAGTGTTTTTAGAGATGTTTCTCGCAGTTTTTTGCGCTCTCTTTTTAACAACAAAGCTTCCGAAGCCTCTAACATATACATTTTCACCGCCAATCATGCTGGTTTTGATAACCTTGAAAAATGCCTCAACTGTTTCCTGTACATCAACCTTCTCAATTCCGGTTTTTGTTGATATTTCTGAAATAATATCTGCCTTAGTCATATTTTATTATTTATTATATTATTATGTTTTAATATTACTACTGTTTTGGGGTTGCAAAAGTATTGCTTTTTAATGAGATAGGGAAATAAAAGATGATTTTTTTATCTCCAGACTTATCAGCGTAATGCAACTTTTTTTTTAATCGGATAAATTGGCCGTAATTTGCAGTAATGACATTTCAAAATGAACTCATCAATTGGTACCTGGTAAACAAGAGAGATTTGCCCTGGAGGCACACTAATGATGCTTATACCATCTGGTTATCAGAGGTTATCTTACAACAAACAAGAGTAGAGCAGGGGCTCCCATACTTTAACAAGTTTTTAGAGAATTTTCCTACTGTGACTGATTTTGCCAATGCCACCGAAGCTAAAGTTTTGAAGCTTTGGCAGGGCTTGGGCTACTATTCGCGAGGCAGAAATATGCATGCTACAGCACAGAATGTGGTAAATAATTACCGCGGAATCTTCCCAAACCTGCACGATGAGCTGATAAAATTGAAAGGAATTGGGGAATATACGGCTGCCGCAATCTCTTCTTTTTCATCAGGTGAGGCCCGCGCAGTAGTTGATGGAAATGTGTTCAGGGTGCTTTCGCGTTATTATGGAATTGATACACCGATAAACTCGCCAGCTGGTAAAAAAGAGTTTTATGCATTAGCTAACGAATTGCTTTACCGGGCCGATCCGGCGCTGTATAACCAGGCCATTATGGAATTTGGAGCCATGCAGTGTAAACCCAAAAGTCCGAATTGTACCATTTGTCCGCTTGTGCAAAGTTGTTATGCCTTTAAAAACGACAAGGTTAATGTATTACCTGTAAAAACCGGTAAGATTAAACAAAAACACCGATACATTAATTATTTTGTATGTACAGAAAATGATCAGGTTTTGGTCAAGGAAAGGCAGGCAGGCGATATATGGCAGCATTTATACGATTTTCCGAGTCTGGAGACAAAAGAAAGCATCGGAATTAACAATGCTGGCTTTTTAGAACAGGTAAAAGCTGTTTTTGGTGAGGAAGTTGAAGTAACACTCATTTCAACAAAAAAACACTTGTTAACACACCAAATTATCCATGTGCAATTTTTTGCATTAAAAAATTATATATTTAACTTTAAGAAACAAAAGGAACTTAATTGGGTTTCTTTAAATAAGTTAGATGAGTTACCGCAACCAAAAGTTATTCATGATTTTATTCAGGGATACTTTTATAAAAATGAAATGGAGTAACTAACCAGCTTAGCGGTGCGCATTTTATACAAACAACTAACCAAAAATATTTATGTCTGGGATTAACAAAGTTATTTTAGTAGGCCACTTAGGCAAAGACCCTGAGGTGCGGCATTTAGATGGTGGCGTAACTGTTGCCAGCTTTCCATTAGCTACATCAGAAACATACAACAAGGACGGAAAAAGAGTAGAGCAAACCGAATGGCATAATATAGTGCTGTGGCGCGGGCTGGCAGAGGTGGCATCTAAATACCTGCAAAAGGGTAAGCTGGTTTACATTGAGGGCAAGCTAAGAACAAGATCTTTTGAAGATAAAGAGAAGGTTAAGAAATATGTGACCGAAATTGTAGCCGAGAACTTTACCATGCTGGGCAGAAAGAGCGATTTTGAGCAAAGTCCGGCAATATCAGCACATACAACTCCAAGCACAGAAACTAAAATTGAGGATGAGTTTACCATTAGTCCATCCGATGAAAACGGCGACTTGCCTTTTTAAGCTATAATCTCATTAACAAAAAAACGGCCATCTGCTATCAGATGGCCGTTTTTTGTTATTATGGGGTATTACTAATTAATTGATCTTAGTATAGTAAATATTTAGTTTTACCTTATTCGTAGTATTGGTGGTTGCGCCAAGTACCGATCTTTCTGCGTTAATAGCAGTTGGTACTACCTGGAAGGCATCAAAACCTGTTGGTGCAATGAAAGTGCCATAATCTTTTGCTATAGTTTTATCAATCAGGCCTTGTACATAATTGGTAACAATAAAAATATACCTGTTTTTAAGCGAATCGTAATAGCCCCCAATTACTCCAGGGTTTGTTGTGCTGTAATCAGGAGTTGTTGTAGGTTGGTTCGCAATATCCCAACGGTATAGCGATAGGCGCTGAATTGGCGTAACCGGATAAGCGTATGTCCCTGCGCTTAAATCAACCACTAGTTCAGCTTTGTTTACCACAACTTTACCGTATGTACCGGTAAATGCATCTAGCTGAGGAAAAGAGATCTTTGTTTTAACTCCCGCCAAACCTTGAGTATAAGTTACGGTATAAGGTGAAGAAGAGCCGGCTGCCGGCGGATTTTTCAATTGTGTATCAACAGCTGTACCTGTATAGTCGTGTACAATTGTTGCAGCTGCAGCACTTGTAGTAGAAACAGGGAAGTTAACCGAAACAGTATCTACTCCACTTGTTGAGCTGGTTTTTTTGTATACCAGTTGCAGGTAAGAATTACTCAGGTTAATAAATGCAATACCTCCGGTACCAGTTGAAGTATTTTTGTTTACCTCGGCATATAAACCTTTAAAATAATCAATAAATTTAGCATTGGTTGATGTGCCTGTAGTGGGTAAACTCAATATTTGTGATTGAATAAACGCTTTATCCAGTGGAATTCTGATTTGTGCTTTTACAGTTTGTAAAGTATCGGCTTTACCAGTAACAACATTGGTAACTTTAATTGGCGTGTTTGGATAGAGTTTCTTTTTTACATTACCCAATAATTGCGCATTGTGCGCCTGAACGTCAGAGCTTTTAAAAGTGGTAACCTTATTGGTTAACTGATAAACATCAACGCTGTATTGAGATGAAATGGTATCACCATAAAATTTATTCGCAGTAGTGTCAATTCTTAAAACCAGAACGGCAGAGTCTAAAACCGGCGAAGTACCGAAATCATAGCTCAGGGTGCTTGGTGTAACCGTCATGGCTACGCTCGATTTGGTGGTGCCAAAAACAGGATCGACCATATATCCCAATGGGTAACGCGTTAAACTTTGCGTATTAGCGGCAGGTTCGGCTATTGTTTCCGATCTAACCTCGCTGGTTACCAGGGTACCGGTAATAGCCGTGCCAGGGTCAACATCTAAACCAACACCATCAGGATTTTTGCACGATGCAAAAAGAAAAAGACCTATCAACAGGGTTAATAAGTCTTGTTTTGTAAATTTCATATTTAAAATAATAATACCTAATTAAGCAAGTGAAACCAATTCATCATTTGAAATTTCTTCATAAAAAGTATAGAAGTTTTCAAAATTCTCGGTTAAGTTAAATGCTAATGTTGGCTTATTTGAATCTTTAACAAATTTTAACAAAGCAGCATCCAGGTTTTCGTCGCCTAAAACCACTGCATCTGAATGCGTTACCGCACCAACGTGCATGCTGTTGCAATCTGCCGGAATGAAAGCTTTGGTATCATCTTCTGTCATGTTGGCCATTACTGCTTTTTTAGCGAACTTATCGTTTAGTTTTTCAGTAAAGCCATCTTCGTAGATAGAATACACCACTTTCGAGTTTTTAAAAGTAGGGTCGTTTTTGTAAGTTGTTTTAATGTAAGCAGGTACCAACGAGCTCATCCAGCCGTGGCAGTGAACGATATCTGGTGCCCAGCCTAATTTTTTTACCGTTTCTAATGCACCTTTGCAAAAGAAAATGGTACGCTCGTCATTGTCGTCGAAGAATTTTCCGCTCGCATCTCTAAATACTTGCTTGCGTTGAAAATATTCTTCATTGTCTAAGAAATAAACCTGCATACGTGCAGCTGGGATGGAAGCTACTTTAATAATTAACGGGTTATCGTTGTCATCGATGATGATGTTCATTCCCGATAAGCGGATTACTTCGTGTAAACGATTTCTTCTTTCATTAATGTTACCGAATTTAGGCATCAAGATGCGGATTTCGAATCCTTTTTCTTGCATTGCTTGAGGTAATTGGCGTGTAATTTCAGAAATTTTAGTAAGCTCGAGGAAAGGCGACATCTCGTGTGTAACAATCAGCAGCTTCGTTTTTGCCATCTCCATATTCTAAGAAAATATTAAGTTAAATAAAAGATAATGAGCTGCAAAGGTAAGCATAATAATACTATTTATCAATATCGCAAGCATTTGTTTGGTTTCGTTTAGATTAATTTACACCTTTACGGCTTTAATTTAGATTGTCCGAATTGGAAATATTTAAAACAAAGGCAGCCCTTAAAGCATTCTTAAAACCTTTAAAGGCTTCAGGCAAAAAAATAGCACTCGTGCCTACCATGGGGGCGCTGCATAATGGCCATATATCACTGATCAAAGTGGCCCAGCAAAATGCCGATATCATTATCTGCAGTATTTTTGTTAACCCAACCCAGTTTACCGATCCTAAAGATCTGGAAAAATATCCGCGACCAATTGAACACGATCTGGCCATGCTCCAGGATGCTGGTTGCAACGGCGTTTTTATGCCCAATGTGGAGGAGATGTATCCGGCAGGTGCCGACGAAAAATGGCATATCGATTTAGGTAATGCTGAATTTCTGCTGGAAGGCGCTTTCAGGAAAGGACACTATCAGGGCGTAACCCAGATTGTGAAAAAGCTTTTTGATGCAGTTGAGCCTGATGTAGCCATGTTCGGGCAGAAAGATTTTCAGCAGGTACTGATGATTAAAAACATGCTGGCTCATTTTAACCTGCCCATTACCATTATTACCTGTCCCATTATCAGAGAGGATGATGGTCTCGCCATGAGTAGCCGGAATATTCACCTAACTCTTGAAGATCGCAAGCACTCGCTGGTATTGAGCAAATCGCTTCAGTTTGTGCTTGATCATTTTGACGAATACACCTTAGCCGAACTCGAAACCAAAGCAAAAGCATTGTATGATGGGATTGATGGTGTGGCGCTCGATTATTTTACCATTGCCAATGGCGATACTTTAGAACCGGCTAAAAGCAAAGCAGAAGATAACCTCGTGGCTTTAGTTGCCGCAAAAGTAGGCTCGACCAGGTTGATTGATAATATGATTATAAAGTAGTATCCGGATTAAAGTATCAGAAGTGCTTTTAGCTTTAAGCTTTCCTGAAACTCCAAACTGATGACACAAAACTCCAAACTGATTACTAACTTTGCTGAATGGTTATCACAATATTAAAATCGAAAATACACCGTGTTAGGGTAACACAAGCCGAATTAAACTATGTAGGCAGTATTACGATAGATGAAGATTTGATGGATGCAGCTAACATTATTGCTAATGAAAAGGTGCAGATTGTAAATAATAATAATGGCGCCCGTTTCGAAACTTATGTTATAAAAGGCGAACGTGGTACCGGAACCATCTGTTTAAACGGTGCAACAGCACGTTTGGCGCAGCTTGGCGATATTCTTATCATCATGTCATACGGCGCGTTGCCTATAGAAGAAGCAAAAAAATATAACCCAATATTGGTTTTCCCTGACGATAACAATCATTTGCTAAAATAATTTTGTGACCCTCGACCTTAAAACAGCGTTAAAATATCTCATCCTGTTTTTAATAGGAGTGGGTGTTTTATACTTAGCGTTTAGGGGGCAGGATTTAGGCAAAATCTGGGAAGAAATAAAAGGAGCTGATTTCTTTTGGGTAATCGCTTCTTGCTTAGCAGTATGGATTGCCCATGTGTTGCGGGCATTACGCTGGCAAATGCTTTACCGTTCCATTCACTATCAAGTTGGTTTCTGGAATGCCTATCACGCCGTAATTATCGGGTATCTGGCCAATCTGGCTTTACCCCGTTTTGGCGAAATTGGCCGCTGCTCGGTAATTAACCGGGCCGAAAAAGTGCCCATGTTTGCTGCTATAGGCACGGTAATTACCGAAAGGCTTTTTGATGTATTGGTGCTTTTTAGTACCGGACTGGCGATGCTTGTTTTTCAGTACGATATCGTTTCAGATTTTCTTTACCATACCATTTACCTCAATGTGGTTAGTAAGTTGGCAGCCTTAAATTATTTCTGGCTCGCAGGTATTGGATTGGTTGTTCTGCTTTTGATTCTCCTGGCGATTTATTACCTCAAACAAAAACTCAGTAAAAAGATGCTGCGGGTGTTTGTAAACTTGCGCGAAGGCTTTGGCTCTTATGGTAAACTGCAGCAAAAAAGCTTGTTTCTAACCTATACATTTGCTATCTGGTTCTTTTATTGTTTGTCGGTTTATCTGGCGTTTTTGGCTATTCCGGCCACTGCCCACCTGCCATATCAGGCGGCATTTACAGCTATTGTTTTTTCTGGCTTTGCCATGGCCGCACCGGTTCAGGGTGGGATAGGCGTTTTCCATTGGATGGTTGCGCAATCGCTTGTACTGTATGGGGTATCCTTTAAAGATGGATTGGCTTATGCTACCATTATCCATTCGGCACAAGTGCTGATTATTCTGATACTGGGAAGCTTAAGTTTATTTGTGATCTTAACGCAGCGGACAAACCGAAAATAAATACTATGCAGCCATAGTATTTTTGATCTATAAATCATACATTTGATTTACTAACCTTTTATACATAATTGTTATGCATTTTGAATTAAGTGAAGAACAGATCATGATACAGCAGGCTGCGCGCGATTTTGCCCAGCATGAACTAAAACCAGGAGTAATTGAAAGAGATGAGCATCAAAAATTTCCGGCCGAGCAGGTGAAGAAATTAGGCGAACTCGGCTTTCTGGGGATGATGGTCGATCCGAAGTACAATGGCAGTGGTTTAGACGCTATTTCTTACGTTTTGGTAATGGAAGAGCTGTCTAAAATAGATGCCTCTGCTTCTGTTGTTGTATCCGTAAACAACTCGCTGGTATGTTATGGCCTTGAGGCTTATGGAAGTGAGGCGCAAAAGGAGAAATATTTGAAACCCCTGGCTGCCGGCGAGCAAATCGGGGCTTTCTGTTTGTCTGAACCCGAAGCTGGATCTGATGCCACTTCGCAGCGCACTACAGCCGAAGATAAAGGCGATTATTATTTGCTTAACGGTACCAAAAACTGGATTACCAACGGCAGTACAGCATCAACTTATCTGGTTATTGCACAAACGCACCCTGAATTAAAGCATAAAGGGATAAATGCCTTTATTGTTGAAAAGGGAATGGAAGGTTTTACCGTAGGGCCTAAAGAAAATAAACTGGGCATCAGGGGCTCAGATACGCACTCGCTGATGTTTAATGACGTTAAAGTGCCCAAAGAAAATAGAATTGGTGAGGATGGATTTGGGTTTACCTTTGCCATGAAAACACTGGAAGGCGGGCGTATTGGTATTGCAGCCCAGGCATTGGGTATTGCTCAGGGGGCTTTTGAACTGGCTACGCAATATGCTAAAGAACGTAAAACTTTTGGCAAACCAATTGCAGAGCACCAGGCCATTGCCTTTAAACTGGCCGATATGGCTACCCAGATCGAGGCTGCACGCTTACTGGTTTATAAAGCCGCCTGGTTAAAAAGCCAGGGACTTCCATACACACAGGCAGGCTCAATGGCCAAATTGTATGCTTCGAAAGTGGCAATGGATGTAACCATAGAGGCCGTTCAGATACACGGTGGTTATGGTTTTGTAAAAGAATACCATGTAGAGCGTTTAATGCGCGATGCGAAAATTACCCAGATTTACGAAGGTACATCTGAAATACAGAAGATGGTGATCTCAAGAGAGGTAATCAGATAGTTTACAATTGGCAGTTATTAGTTGGCAGTTTGAATTGGAAACTGCCAACTGAAAGCTGGATTATTCCTTTTCTCCTGCAATAGCATTAAAAATCGCTTTCAATAAAGCTACAATAATGGCCAAAAAAGCTGCAGAGATAAAACCCGATGTGTTAAAAGAAGTCATCATGTTATCAACCAATAATACCATTAACACGGTGATGATAAATGAAACCAAACCCAGGGTAAGGAAATTAATGGGAAAAGTTAGCAGCCTTAATATAAAGCCAATGGTAGCGTTGGCCAGGGCAATTAAAACAGAGGCGATAATCGCACTGCCATAGCTATCAATATGTACACCTGGTACTAAGAAGCTGGCGCCGATAAAAAAGGCAAGTCCCGTTAAAAGGATTTCGATGATAAATCTCATAATTGTTTATTTTTGTGAATGTTAAAATGCTTTTCTAAATACTCAGCCTTGCTTATTGTTGTGTTTTTGGCAATTTCCTGTTCAAATACAAACAACAGGCCAATTATTCAGTTTTCTGGCGATAGCACCTCAATAATAATTAAAAATATTGATGAGGCCAGTCTTTTGCAGGTTAAAAATGCCTATAAAGCCAATGCTGATACCATTAATATGGTTACAGTATTGCTTAAACCCGGGGAACTGGATAGTTTACAAGATGAACTCGAAGTGCCAGGAAAGATTAGCATTGCCGGCGATTCATTGGTTTTTAATCCCGATAGCGCATTTGTGAAAGGTAAAAGCTATGTGGTAGAAAGTTATATCGGCGTAAAGTTTGCCACGGTAGGTAATTTGATCTCGGGAACAGCAAAACAGAACTTACAGGCACAGCGACAAACACTTAAGCGGTAATAATCAGCATAATAATTGGTGCAGGTGTTTGATTTTGTCTAAAAAATTACTACATTTGCATCGTAATCGAAGAAAAGAGAAGGGGACAGTGTCCCCTTTTTCTATGAAATCAGGTTAAAATATGCAGGTAGAAAAGAGAGTTGCAGCCCTCGTTGAGGAAAAAATTGCAGATCGGCCGGAGTTATTTCTGGTTGATGTGAAAATGTTGCCAAACAATAAATTAATTATCCATGTTGATGGCGACGAAGGTATTAGTATCCAGGATTGTGTGGCCATTAGCAGGCATGTTGGTTTTCATCTCGAAGAAGAAAATGCAATTGAGCAGGCTTATAACCTGGAAGTTTCTTCGCCGGGAGTTGGCGAGCCTTTAAAGCTTGTTCGCCAATACAGCAAAAATGTTGGTCGTACTTTAAGCGTTAAGCTAAAAGATGGCTTAAAAAAAGAAGGTAAACTGCTATCAGTTACAGAAAATGATTTGCTGATTGAAGAATCGGTAAAAGAAAAAGGGAAAAAGGCGGTAGCGGTTCAAACAACTGTTCCGTTTAATGATATATTAGAAACAAGTGTGTTAATTTCATTTAAGTAAGAATGAGTACTACAACAATTAATTTGATCGACTCTTTTCAAGAGTTCAAAGATTTCAAAAATATAGATCGCCCAACGGTGATCAGTGTGCTGGAAGAGGTTTTTCGTAGCATGTTGCGTAAAAAATACGGAACAGACGAAAACTGTGATGTAATTGTAAACCCGGATAACGGGGATTTGGAGATCTGGAGAACAAGAAAAGTAATGGAAGATGGCTTCTCTGAAGATGATGATCTGGAAATCGAACTTGCTGATGTACACAAACTTGACCCGACTTTAGAAGTTGGCGACGATTATATTGAGCAAATCACTTTAGAAAGCTTTGGTCGCAGAGCGATTTTAGCAGCACGCCAAACACTCGTTTCTAAAGTATTGGAATTAGAGAAAGATGAGATTTTCAAAAAATATAAAGATCGCGTTGGTGAAATTGTAACCGGCGAGGTTTATCAGGTTTGGAAAAAGGAAACTTTGGTTTTAGATGATGAAGGTAACGAACTTTTAATGCCTAAAACTGAGCAGATTCCTGCAGATTATTTCAAAAAAGGCGATGCTGTAAAAGCAGTAATCTCTAAAGTAGAAATGATCAATGCCAATCCAAAAATTATCATTTCGAGAACTGCACCTGAGTTTTTACAGCGTTTGTTCGAGCTTGAGGTTCCTGAAATTTTTGATGGTTTAATTACCGTTAAGAAAATTGTTCGTGAACCAGGAGAGCGTGCTAAAGTTGCTGTAGAATCATACGATGACCGTATTGATCCGGTAGGAGCTTGTGTGGGTATGAAAGGATCTCGTATCCATGGTATCGTTCGCGAATTGAAAAACGAAAATATTGATGTGATTAACTTCACAAACAACATCTCATTATACATTACCCGTGCTTTAAGCCCGGCTAAAATCACTTCTATTAAATTGGATGATGAAACCAAACATGCATCGGTTTACTTAAAACCAGATCAGGTTTCATTGGCAATCGGACGTGGCGGACATAACATTAAACTGGCTGGTAAATTAACCGGTTACGAAATTGATGTTTACCGCGAAGCTGGTGAAGAGAACGACGAGGATGTGGATTTAGAAGAATTCTCAGATGAGATTGATAGCTGGATTATTGATGAATTAAAGGCTATCGGGTGCGATACTGCTAAGAGTGTTTTAGCACTTACAGTAGAAGATTTGGTAAAACGCACCGACTTAGAAGAAGAAACCATTAAGGAAGTGGTTCAGATTTTACAGTCAGAATTTGAATAAGTGGTGTAATTGCCAAATAAACACTACTTTTGTTTTATTATAAAAAATAACAGGAGCTAAATGTCAGACGACAAACCAATCATTTTAATTAAAGCTATTAAAGAACTTAATATAGGCATGGGTACGGCCGTTGAGTTTTTAAACAAAAAGGGCTTCTCTGCCGAGAAGAGCCCTATGTTTAAACTTACGGGTGAGATGTATAATGCCTTATTGAAAGAGTATCAGGGAGATAAGATCGTAAGAGAAGAAGCCAAACAAATAGTGATTGGTAAAATACGTCGCGACGAGCCTGAAACTGAAAAGCCAGTAGAAGCGCCGAAAAAGAATACCGATTTTGAGAAAAATGAAGAGATTTTAATTAAAAATGCTCAATCATTTACTCCACCGGTAGAAAAACCAAAGGTTGTTGAAACACCTAAGGTAGAAACGCCGGCACCAACCCCTGCGGCAGCAGCACCGGTTGCAACACCAAAAGCTGAAGAAAAGGCTGATGAAAGCGCTTTACCTGGCGTCAAAATTGTTGGCAAGATCGATTTAAACGATCTTAACTCAAAAACACGTCCGGTTAAGAAAGAAGAAACACCTGCACCAGCACCAGTAGAAAAGGCTCCGGAACCAGTAAAACCGGTAGAGCAGCCCAAAGCTGAAGAAAAACCGGTTGAGGTTAAGAAAGCAGAAACTCCGGCGCCTGCTCCTGTAGCAGCTGCACCTGTTGCAAAAGCACCAGAGCCGGTAAAACCAGTAGAGCAGCCTAAAGCTGAAGAAAAACCAGCTGATGCTAAACCAGCAAGCAGCGAGCCTGAAGTAATTAAGGCACGTACGGTTAAATTAACCGGCCCGAATATTATTGGTAAAATTGTTTTACCAACTACGCCAGATCGCAGAAACGGTCCGGTTGCTTCATCTAGCGATAGCGAAGCAGCCAAACGTAAGCGTAAACGCAAAAAAACTCCTGGAGCGCCAGGGCAGCCAGGTCAACATGGTGGTCAGGGACAGCAAGGACAGCATCCTGCAGGTCAGGGTGGTGCACCAGGTCAGCCTCGTCAGCCTTATCAAGGTAACAGGCCGGGTGGTGGTACGCCATACCAGGGTAACAGGCCAGCCGGACAAGGCGGTACGCCTTACCAGGGCAACAGAAATAACAACAGACCAGGTTTCCAGAATAGAAATGCTGCACCAAGCGGACCTAAAGAAGAACCTACAGAGAAAGAAATTCAAGATCAGATTAAAGCAACACTTGCCCGTTTAAGCGGAGCAGGTAAATCTGGTAAATTTGCGCAGCGTGCTAAATTACGTCGTCAGAAACGTGATGATGTAGCAAGTAACGCAGAAGAAGCAGCAAATGAGCTTGAATCGCAATCGAAAATATTAAAAGTAACAGAATTTGTTACGGCTAATGAGCTGGCGAACATGATGGATGTACCGGTAACCAAAATTATTGGAACCTGTATGAGCTTGGGTATGTTCGTTTCCATTAACCAGCGTTTAGATGCTGAAACCTTAACCATTGTTGCCGATGAGTTTGGTTACGAAATCCAATTCGTTAAACCAGATGAAGAAGAAGACAATATCATTGAGGAAGAAGATAACGAAGAAGATTTAATCGAAAGAGCTCCGGTTGTTACCATCATGGGTCACGTAGATCATGGTAAAACCTCATTGCTGGATTATATCCGTAAAGCAAATGTGGTAGCTGGAGAGGCGGGTGGTATTACTCAACACATTGGTGCCTACATGGTAACTACTCCTTCTGGTAAAAAAGTAACTTTCTTAGATACTCCGGGTCACGAAGCCTTTACCGCGATGCGTGCACGTGGTGCTAAGGCAGCCGATATTGCCATTATTGTAATTGCTGCGGATGATGCGGTGATGCCTCAAACAAAAGAGGCGATTAACCACGCACAGGCAGCAGGTGTACCATTGGTATTTGCATTCACCAAAGTAGATAAGCCGGGTGCAAACGCAGATAAAGTACGTGAGCAGTTATCGGTAATGAATATTTTGGTTGAAGACTGGGGTGGTAAATACCAATCGCAGGAAATTTCGAGCAAAAGCGGCTTAAATGTTGATTTACTTTTAGATAAAGTATTATTAGAAGCCGAGTTATTAGAATTGAAAGCCAATCCGAACAAACGTGCTACAGGTACGGTAATCGAATCGGCATTAGATAAAGGACGTGGTATTGTAACTACAGTACTTGTTCAGGGTGGTACCTTAAAGGTTGGAGATCCAATTTTAGCGGGTAGCTACAGCGGACGTGTAAAAGCGTTAACCAACGAGCGTGGTGCTAAGGTAGATTCAGCAGGCCCATCACAACCAGTACAGGTTTTGGGTATGCAGGGTGCGCCTACAGCAGGCGATAGATTTAATGCTCTAGAAAGCGAAACCGAAGCACGTGATATTGCAAACAAACGGATGCAGTTACAACGCGAGCAGGGCTTACGTACGCAGAAACACATTACTTTGGATGAGATTGGTCGTCGTTTGGCAATCGGTAACTTTAAAGAGCTTAATATCATCGTTAAAGGTGATGTGGATGGTTCTATCGAAGCCTTATCAGATTCATTACTGAAACTATCTACCGAGCAGATCCAGATCAATGTAATCAGCAAAGGTGTTGGGCAGATTTCAGAATCCGATGTATTGTTGGCTTCGGCTTCTGATGCGATCATCATTGGTTTCCAGGTACGTCCGTCAACAGGGGCACGTAAACTGGCCGAAGCTGAGCAAATCGATATCCGTTTATATTCTATCATTTACGACGCAATCAACGAGATTAAATCGGCAATGGAGGGTATGTTAGATCCGGAATTTGAAGAGAAAATTGTGGCTAACGTAGAGATCCGCGAAACTTTCAAAATCACTAAAGTGGGTACCATTGCAGGTTGTATGGTATTGGATGGTAAAATTACCCGTAACAGTAAAGTACGTGTAGTACGTGATGGTGTGGTAATTTACACCGGTGAATTAGCCTCATTAAAGCGCTTTAAAGATGATGTAAAAGAAGTATCGAAAGGTTACGAGTGTGGTTTAAATATCCAGAACTTTAACAACATCGAAGTTGGCGATATCGTAGAAGCTTACGAACAAGTTGAAGTAGCGAGAAAACTGTAAGTTTTTTACTCAATAATAAGCGAGGGCATCAATAACATTGATGCCCTTTGCGGTTAAGAGGAATTTTTTGTTTTTTTTGAAAATCTGATTGAATGATAATTTCTGGAATAGAAACTTCATAGAGTTCAGCCACTTTGCCTAATTGTGATATGGCAAAATCAACCTCGTTATTTTCCCATTTTCGATAAGCAACCCTGCTTATCCCAATTATATCTGCAACATACTGTTGCGTGTAATTATATTTATCTCTATACCTTCTTAAGGTATTCCCTATATCTAACATGTGGAGAGGCATTAACGAATATGTGGTTTAATTATTCACTTTTAGTATAAATAATAAGTAAATAATGATAACAAGGGATTGTCAAAATTAACATTTTTTCTTTGTCTATTTGAAGAAAAAATATTTATGAAAAACTGGGTTAAAAGTGGGAAATTGATAATACTCTTAAGTTGTATACTCGTTGGCTCTCTACAAAGCTGCAAGAAAAATTTGGAGAAAGTTGAAGAAATTAAATCAGAAGTAACAAAAATTGAAAGATTAGAGGTGTATATCTCTAAGGTCTGGAATATTCCAGTTGATAAGATTAAATATGATGCTGTTAAAGAGATATTTGTCTTTAAAGATTTTGAAATTAATAGAGATGAAATTGATACCCTTTATTCAAGAGCAGCTGAATATCATTTAAAAATTGGGAAATAATTATGAGAAGGATTATTTTTCTTTTGGCATCTGTTTTATTAATGCTCAATTTAAAATCTCAAGCTCAGACTTTGGGAGTTAGTTTAAATGATTTTTCGATTAAAAATGAATATCTTAGTGAAGGTAAAATATACTCACCAAATGGCGTTGCTATTTCAGGTAATTTCGGCTTCGTAAGAACAAGTTCAAACGGGAATCCAATTAATGTGAAATTAGTGTATGTAGAAGGAGGAGTTGAAACAACTATAAGTGCAGAATCTGTATATAAAGGATCTTGGTCAAATGAGACCTCATGGATGTCAGAAGTTTCTGGTAAACTAACTACAAGTCAAACTTCAGGAAAAGTCTATTTAAAATTTACTATTTATAATTTAAATGGAACTATCTTGTCTGAGAATTTATCTACTCTAGCGTATTCAATTACTATATCGAACCAGGCTTCCAGTCCAGGTGATTCAGAGCTTCCAGCAACTCCTCCTCCTTTTACTGTTCCGGTTAATGGTTCTATCCCTCTTTTTGAGTTCTATAGTGCAACTCTAAATAGTCACTTTTATTCTACAGAATATAAAAATTACAGTGGTTACGTTTTTTCAAGAATTTTAGGTTATGTTTTTACATCCCCACAACCAGGTACTTCCCCAATGTATAGGTTTAAAGGGCCGAATTATTATGCATATTCTATCATTCCTTCTTCTCCCTACATAGGCTATAATTATGATGGACTTTTGGGATATATTTATCTAAATCAGGTTAGTAAAACAATACCAATATATCACCATCAAACTTCAATTGGTGGTGATATCTATTGGTTTGATGGACCTGGAGGCTTTTCAGGATATGATTTTTTAGGTATACAATTTTATATTCTTCAAAACCCACAACCAACAACTTATCCATTACCTGAAGAAGACACAATGGAATTGTATCAATATTACAGTACAAATGGTGACCATTTTTACACAACTTTAAAAAAGGATAGACCGGGATTTACTTATGAAAAGATATTGGGCTATGTTCATACTATACAAAAACCTGGAACTATCCCGCTTTACAGATATTATACTTCTGTTTCAATAGCAAAAGATCATTATTACACAACAGTTAAGCAGAACTATAATAATTATGTATACGAAGGTATTGTTGGTTATGTTTATCCTAATGCCGGAGCCCCCGGAACAACTCCTATCTACAGCTATTATGCTTCGGTTAACGGAGATCATTATTACAATAATGTAAATTCTACCTATGGAGGCTATGTTAATGAGGGTGTTAAATTTTGGATGCTTCAATACAATCATTAGAAAATGCTAATCTGTGCAAGGAAGGGTTATAATTTAAAAAAAGAAAGAATTGCCTTTTATGCATTCAAATAAGTTGTTAAGATATAACTCATATATTTCTAAATGAACTGAAGCCAGAAGATTTAAACTCTTCTGGCTTTAATGGTTTAATGAAGTGCTCTTTTTTATATCGGAAGGTTATTAATTAAAACAGTAGATTTGTATAATGATGAGTAAAATTACCGGTGGACCAACTGAATACTTCTTTAAACAAAGAATATTAAATAAGTACGATATTGATTATTACCAATGCCTGGAAACAGGTTTCGTTCAAACTGAAGAACCTTATTGGCTGGATGAAGCTTATTCATCAGCGATAACTAAATTAGATGTGGGCTTGGTAATGCGAAATGAGGGATTAAGGAACAGCGCATCAAGGATTATTACTAAATATTTTAATGCCGATGCCAGGTTTCTAGATTATGCTGGAGGCTATGGCTTATTTACAAGGATGATGCGTGATAAGGGCTTCGATTTTTATCATACTGATCGGTATTGTGAAAATATATTTGCAGAGTATTTTGATTTGGAAAATGTTAATGCAGCGCCAGATTTTGAGCTTGTTACTGCTTTTGAAATATTTGAGCACCTGGTCAATCCTGTTCAGGATATTGAGCGGATCCTGACTTATAGTAATAACTTGTTATTTACGACTGAAATTATACCACAACAGTTTAAAGATTGGTGGTATATAAGCCCGGAAACGGGTCAGCATATTGCTTTTTATACAATTGCATCCTTACAGTACCTGGCGGATAAGTTTGGCTATAATTTTTATACAGATGAACAGAGTACTCACCTCTTTACAAAAACTACACTGAAAAAAAATCCTTTTCAAGAAGAAGAACTTCCTTATTTGATTAAGAAAATCAAAGCAAAATTAGATCGGTATTTCAGGAGAAACAATCCGGAAAGAGAGTCATTGCTTCACCACGATTGGGATTTTATAAAAAATAGCATCGTTTAACTTTTTCAAATCATTAAACAGATTACTTGAGCGCAATGTAATATTTCCCATACTTATATGTTAAAAAATCTGGATTTGTTTAACTAAAATTCTAATTTGTTGATATTAGCGGATTATATATTATACCTGGAATGGAAAGCAAAGAATTAGGGACGGCAACAAAAAAAAACAACAAAAATTTTAATTTTATTGATGGTATTCGCTGCATTGCCATGATTACTATTGTGATGGAACATGCTATTTCTTTAGATATTTATCATCCAACAGATAAACTTGGTATCCTCATTGTTTGCGCATGGACTCAATTAATCAAGTTTGGAACAATATGCTTTTTTCTCCTGGCAGGGTTTCTGATTGGAGAAAAGTTTATGGTGTATACACCCGCAGAGTACATGAAAAGAAGAATGGGGACAACTATTGGGCCTTGGTTTTTTTGGTCTGTTGTATTTCTCTTAACCATGTTGGCGAACGACCTGGTGAAGGCTGTTAAATTTAGCGGAGGAGATTTTGGGCCCAATTACGCAGCTGATTTTATGGAACACCTTAGGGCTGTATATCTTTTTAGTAATTTCTGGTTTATTCCTAATTTTTTAATATGCATTGGTATTTTATTACTATTTAGAAAATACCTTTATTCTAACTTATTTGGTGCAATATTGCTCTTGCTAACCTTATTCTATACCGTAAATATCTATTTTGAATGGATAGAGCCGAGGCATTCTGTTGCACTTTTTGGCTTTATTTTCTTTTTATGGCTAGGGGCCCAGATTAATAAGAATCTTAAACAGTTTGATGTTTTTATGAATAAGGTGCCTTACCTTTTAATCATATTCCTTTTGTTGGTCTTCTTTGTACTTGGAACGAAAGAAGAACTGTATTTAACGACTGTTAAAAGTACCGATCCTTATAATACTTTAAGGATTACGAATATTATTTATTCATTACTTTGCTTTGCACTTTTATATAAAATTAAAGAAATAAAGGTAATCAGCTTTTTAAAACCCCGCGAAACCACTTTTGGTGTCTATCTGATACACTTTATTTTAGTTGCATCATTGCTGCCAATGATATTTGTATCGTTAAAATTTAGTGTCGCCACGCTCTCATTGGGCGAACTGGTGTTGTACCAGTTTGGAAGGTTTGTAATTGTTTATATCCTTACGTATTTGATTGTTATGGGCATTAACAGGACAAAAGCAAGTTGGTTAGTAGGAAGATAGGGAAAGCATTTTTATACTCAAGAATATAAGCGTATTTTTGTCGATTAAAATAGTTTATTTTCGGAAAATTGAAGAATTATAGTAGTGCAATGATAAAAGTGCTGGTAATCGGTGATATCATGATCGACCATTATATTTATGGTAAATGTAATAGAATATCACCAGAAGCACCTGTTCAGGTGGTTGAGGTGGGGAAAGAAGAGTATACACTGGGCGGTGCGGGAAATGTAATTAAAAATCTTATTTCTTTTAATTGTGAAGTAGAGATTATATCTGTTATTGGAGAGGATAACTATGGAGATCTGATCCTCAGTCAGTTACGGGGTTTAGGAATTGGCACTGCTGGGATAGCTAAGGATCCCAACCGCTGCACCACTGTAAAGTCGAGAGTGCTTGCATCTAATCATCATCTTATCAGGCTGGATCGTGAAAATACGATCAAAATCGAGCAAGAAATAGAAGCCCAACTCTTAGTCAGTATTAATGATAGGATCGGTTATTATGATATTATCTTGATCTCGGATTACAACAAGGGTTTGCTTACCCCGTCATTTTTAGAAAAGATATTTGCAGTTTGTAAAGCTAACGGAAAGAAAACATTACTAGATCCTAAAGGAACCGATTTCTCTAAATATAAAGGGGTGAATATTATAAAACCCAATAAAAAAGAGGCTGTTTTGGCAACAGGTATTGAAATCAATAATCAAGAGACTTTATTGGAAGCCTGCATAATGCTTCAAAACATTACACAGTGTGATGAGGTTGTGATTACTTTGTCTGAAGAAGGGATTGCATCCTTTTCAGCCGGCAAGTTAAACCTGATCCAAACGAAGGCTTTAGATGTTATTGATGTAACCGGGGCTGGGGATACCGTGTTGGCTTCCATCGGTGTTTCAATTGCGTCAAATAAATCGCTTACTGAAGCTTGTGATTTTGCCAATCATGCTGCTGCCATAGTAGTGAGTAAAGTTGGAAGCGCAGTGGCCAGTTATGAAGAAATAGAAGAAAAATTCCCAACTATTTAAATTATAGAAATGCAAGACCAGATTAAAAACTTATTTGTAGAGCATCTTGAAGTTGCAAAACAATCTGCAGAAAAGCTTGAGGATAAAATTGCCCAGGCGTGTAAAATTATTACGGATTGTATCAAAAGCGGAAATAAAGTACTGTTATTTGGAAATGGTGGTAGTGCAGGAGATGCACAACATATAGCTGCTGAGTTTACAGGCAGGTTTTTTAAGGAACGGAAATCTTTGCCAGCTATCGCTTTGACAACAGATACATCAGCATTGACAGCTATTGGCAATGATTATGGTTTTGAGCGTGTTTTCGAACGTCAGGTAGAGGGATTGGCCAATGCAGGTGATGTGCTGATCGGCATTTCTACCAGTGGCAATAGTGAGAATGTGATCAGAGCGTTGAAACTGGGAAAAACCATAGGCTGCCATACTATTGGATTGAGCGGGCGCGATGGCGGAGAAATGAATGAGTACTGTAGCCCTAATATTGTCGTTCCTTCTCCGGTTACTGCAAGAATTCAGGAAATGCATATATTAATCGGACATATTATCTGTAGTGAGGTAGACGCAATTTATTAATAAGATATATGGAAACTTTAAATGAGCTTCAGGCTGAAAAGGTTTTAAGCGGTGATCAATTAACGTCAAAACTCGCAACATGGAAAGCACAAGGGTTAAAACTGGTATTTACCAATGGCTGTTTTGACCTGCTGCATATAGGCCATTTAAGCTACTTGTTAAAAGCTGCATCTTTTGGCGATAAATTAATAATCGGGCTTAATGCTGATAGCTCGGTTAAAAGGCTAAAAGGCGAAAGCAGACCGATTAACAAAGCCGATAGCAGGGCTTTAATGCTTGCTTCTCTGTTCTTTGTTGATGCGGTTGTGGTTTTTGAAGAAGATACTCCGCTGAATCTCATTACAACAGTGATGCCCGATGTATTGGTAAAAGGGGGAGATTACCTTGTTGAGAATATTGTTGGTGCAAAAGAGGTGATCGACAATGGTGGAGTGGTAAATATCGTGGATTTTATTAACGGTTATTCATCTACTTCTCTTATTCAAAAAATTTCTGGTCGATAATCTTTAAACCAGATTCTCAACCAACTTTTTTACTGTCCACTCAAAATGTGCTTGTAAATAGAAGTCGTGTCCGTTCTCACCATCCGGAATTACATTTGGTGTTTCAAAACTCGTTTCCAAAATCCGGGGAATTTTGAGTGCTTCTGCAATCGAATATGGGAAAGATTGGTTTCCGATAAAAAAGGCGGAGCCTGCAATAACTTGTGCCATTTGTTTAAAATCATTAACAGGCTGAAATTTTATATGCGGTAATTCTTTTTGCATATCCTGAAATTCAGACTCCACACCTAAAAAAGTGATATTGGGATATTGTTTCAAAAAATCGTAGCTAATATGCGGGTTACGGTAACGTGTACTTCTAGCCAGTACAATCTCCTTTGAAAACTTTTGATTAGCAATAACTCTGATCCATGGTTCGTTTACAGTAGGAACTACACCGGTAGTGTAGGCGTACCATTTAATAATGTTTCCTTTGTCCAACCATATCGGAAGTTTCCTGAATAGATCCAATTTTAAATGAATTTCTTCATTTTGATAAATTGAACAACCGTTGATGTAATCCTGCTCTAAAATCAATGGGATAAGCATTTCTGCCATTTTTTTATTCAATGTAACATTGCCCAACGGATGGGTGTAGAGCGGATGTAAATTGTGTGGCTGATCTATAAGAAGATAAAGATTTACTGGTTCGCTGATTAATTTTGTGATAGCTTTTATGGTAGGTAGTGCATAAATAATATCGCCTGCATTTCCGCTATGCACAATGTTCAGTTCTCCGTTTTGCTTTGCCAAGGCAATAATCTGATCAGGGTTCAGGAAATTATTTTCTGCTGTAAACAGATTTATCTTATCCTGTCGTTTCTTATTTGTTTTATACTCTTTAAGCTTGTGCTTATAGACGATGTATTTAGGTTTATCGGTAAGTTTTAAATATAGACCGGCTATTTTATTCAGCTTCTTAAATTCTTTGCCCATTTTATCTTTAACTATGTTTTTAACGTGATAAATCACTCACCAAACTTTCGAAATGATCCTGGAATAAGATATCATATCCCCCTTTTCCTTCAGGAACTACATTTATAATATCGGTACTCAGCTCTAATATTCGCTGCACTTTTAGTCCTTCGGCAACTGAGAAAGGAAAAGATTGATTGCCAATAAATAATTTACAGCCTGCAATGGTTTCTGCAAGTTCCAAAAAGTTTTTTACCTCACACCACGCTAAGTCTGGAATCTGCTTTTTCATCTCTTCATATTCAGAAGCTACGCCTATGAATTTTACATTTTTGTACTGAGCTAAAAATGAGAAATCAAGATTAACATTCTGATAGCGCCCGCTTCTTGCCAAAAGAATAGTTTGATTAAACTCCTGGCGTGGCGTAACACTTAGCCATGGCAACCATAAATCTGCATTTACTCCGGTAATATAACCGCACCATCTGGCTATATTTCCACGGTCGAGCGGAAATACACCTGCTCTAAAAACATCCAGATCTATATGGATGTGTTGATTGGTATAGGGTTCAATCAAATTAATATAGGGCTGCTTTTCAAGTAAAGGCAATAATAAATTAACCATTTTTTGATTAAGCATTACATTTCCTAAAGGATGGGATAATGTGCTCGAAAGAATTAAGGGTTGATTGAGCCTTAAGTAGAGATTTAGCTTAGCGCCTGTTAACTCATGTAATTTTTTGAGCGTAGGTAAAGCATAAATTACGTCGCCGGCATTGCCGCTATGATTTACATTTAGTGTATCTGTTTCGGTTAGTATCGATTTGATTTTTGGCAGGCTATTTAATCTATTGCCGCTTGTAAACAGATTGTTGAACTGTTGTTGATGGTAGTTCTTTAATTCCCACTTGTAAATTTTATATGCGCTTTTGTCGGTGTATTTTAACCACCATTTGCTGATAAGATTTCTTTTCTCAAACATAGTTTAATCGTTAAAAGCCTGCATATCTATTAACCTCTTATATAAGCCGTTCTGATGTATTAATTCGGCATGACTCCCGGTTTCTACAACATTACCTTTATCAATTACCACAATTTTATCGGCATGTTGTATCGTACTTAAGCGATGGGCAATTACAATTGAGGTGCGGTTCCTCATCAAGTTGTTTAATGCATCCTGTACCAGTTTTTCTGATTCGGTATCTAATGCAGAAGTTGCCTCATCTAAAAGCATAATGGGTGGATTGGCCAATACCGCCCTGGCAATACATACACGTTGACGCTGCCCACCCGAAAGCCTGTTGCCGCGGTCGCCCACAAAAGTTTGGTAACCATTTTCGGTATTTTCAATAAAATCGTGAGCATTGGCAATTTTTGCTGCAGCAATCACTTCTTCCATTGTTGCATTGGGGTTGGCAAATGCAATGTTGTTAAAAATAGTATCATTAAATAGAAAAGACTCCTGATTTACAGTTCCCATTTGAGCTCTGATACTTTCGGCAGTAAGACTTCTATAATCATTCCCATCTATAGAAATAGAACCAGATTTGGGATCATGAAAACGTGGAATTAAATCCATCAAGGTACTTTTTCCACCTCCTGATGGACCTACCAGTGCAACGGTTTTTCCTTTTTCAATTTCAAAGTTAATTCCGTTTAGAATTTGTTTCTCACCATAACTGAAAGACACATCTTTAAAGTTTATGGTATGGTTAAAGTCTTCAAGTACTTTTGCATCCGGGGCATTAACCAGTAATGGTTTGGTATCAATTAAGTCTAAAACGCGGTCGCCGGCAGCTATACCAGAGTGGATACCACTAAATGAATCGGCAAGGGCTTTTACCGGTTGCATTACTTGAGAGAATGTTGTAATGTATACCAGAAATTTTGCAGGCGTTAAGTCTCCTTGACCTGTTAAAATCATGGTGCCTCCGTAAAGTACAATAAATACCACCACAAATACCCCTAAAGTTTGTGAAACAGGAGAAGCAAGTTGTTGTCTTCTGGCCATTTTTCTGTTTAGAAAAGAATAGAATTTGTTCTCTTCGTCAAATTTATTTTTGATCCGTTGTGTAGCATTAAAAGCTTTTATAATTTTAATCCCACTTAAAGATTCGTCCAAAAAACCCAGCATTTTAGCAAAAGATTCATGTGATTCTTTAGCCTGTTGTTTTAAACGTTTAACAATTTTGCTGATAATAAAGCCTGAAACTGGGATTACCAGTAATGAAAATAAGGTTAATTTAAGTGATATTGATACAAGAACACCGACATAAAATAAAAGCTGTAATGGCTCTTTAAAAACAACCTGTAAGGTATTAGTTACCGTGAATTGTACCACCTGAACATCAGAGGCAACTTTTGAAATGATATCACCCTTGCGTTCATTGTTAAAAAAACCAACGTGAAGGTTCATTACATTATTAAAAACTGTTCTTCTAAGGTTTAATAAGGTATGTACCCTTAAATCTTCCATAAACCTTTGTGAAAGGTAACGGAAAAGATTTGACAGCACAACCGTTATTGAAATCACAATACATACTATTTTTAAGGTTCCGGTTTTGCCATAAATTGTGATCGCATGTTTGATGTACTCGCTAAACCTGGCCATAAAATCTATCGATGAACTTACTTTCGAAAGTGTGGTAGGGGCATCTTTTATGAATAAAGTTTCTAATAGAGGGCCTAAAAGTGTAAATAGAAAGGTGTTGAAAATAATGGCAAAAAGTGTCGCAATAATATAAGGTATTGCAAACTTTTCAATTGGTTTGGCAAATGATAATAAACGAAAATATGTTTTCATTTTATATAAAATGGATATGTATGATAGAAGATATAATGTTAACTTCCAGAAAAAAATCTAATTAAAACTCAGCAAATGTACGTTTTTCAAAGAAACCTTAGCAAAATAGAGCTTTAATCGCCGCTAAAATTACAATCGCTTAATTTTCTTGGCAGTAACAGATTGGTTAATAATTTGCATCACATCATCTATTTTTAGCAAGGATTGATGTTTGTGTTTGAGTACAGTTAATCTTTTTCTGCTTTCCAGTATTTGGGGCTTATGCGCCAGATAATCGCGATAACTGCTCCAAACCCAGGTTTTCCCAGTTAATAGTTTCGGAATTAGTTCAGTGAAGATTTGTTGTAGGGGATATAAAGTCTTTCTGGCCCCATGTAGGTGTATGCCTTGAAGGATATACCGGTTACGATAATAGATTTTTTTGATAAAGTCTGATTTGATCTGTGTTTTGGTACTGCCACTTACATGATGGAAACAAACCGACTGATGTTCGTAATAACATTTCCATCCCAATTGCCAGGCACGAAGGCTTAAATCAAAATCTTCTGAAGAGAAGGGTGAATAAATTTCATCGAAACCACCCAGTTCTTTCAGTTTTTTGGCATTAACCAAAGCATTCGCTCCAGAAAGGTAAGCCGTATAAACCGTTTCATCAGTTGGATTTTCGCTATAATAAAACTTATTAGCCTTTATTCTACAGCCTCCATAATACAACAAACGGGCGGCATCTTCAATTCTGGATTCATCAAAACTCATAATGCGAGCCATTACCCCAAAAGTATCGGGCTTGTTAAAGTATTTAAATTGATGTTCAAAATAGTTGGGCGTAAGTTTAACATCAGAATTTAAAAGTAAAATCAGTTCATGTTTTGCTTCGCCTATACCGTGGTTGCAGGTATAAGAAAAACCTCTGTTGCGATCATTAACAAGTAATTTTATCTGCGGGTAATTCGTTTGGACAAATGAAATACTGTCATCCTTTGAACCATCATCAATAACAATAATTTCAAATTCGGTTCCGGCATTTTGAGCCGCAATGAAAACTGAAGGCAGGTACTTTTCCAGCAGATGCTTGCCGTTATAATTGGGAATTACGATAGAAACACTTTTCTGCATCTATTTAACAATTTTATAATTTCGGTATTCAAACAATCGTAATCCGGTTAAATCTTCAATTTTCTGAAGTAGCTTTCTTCTGAAATTCATTTTTGGCGTTTCCTTGGTCAGGTCTTTTTCAAATTTCCAGTTTGCAGCAGCAATCCTGGTCTGCATTACTTTGGGGTGACTTCCCTTAAAATGAACCAAACGGTCGGCATTGTGCATATCAAAAGTATCCTGAACGGGATAATTTGCCTCGATCCATTCTTCTGTTTGGTAGAATTGATTAAAGTTACGCACTTTTCCTTGTAAGCCTTTGGGGGGCTTTACCCAGCCATAATGATAAACATAGGCATCAATCAATTTAACCTTTAGCTTACGGTCGTTAATCCTGAAACCTTGCGCATCCCGGTAGGAATGCACACCAGGGAGGTTTTTAATGATACGTACCTCTCTTCTGTACCAACGTCTTGATTCAGCCAGGTAATCGTATGAAGCGTAAAAGTGTTTATATTTTAAAAGCAGGGCCTCAACATTTGGATTGTTAAGCTCCTGTTCCATCTCTTTTTTAATTAATGGCAAATATTCCTCGTGGATGGCTTCGTCTCCCTGGATATAGATCATCCAATCGGTATCTGCTGATATTTCGGCGAGGGCCTTATTGGTTTCGTCGGCAAAAACGCGCCCGCCTTCGCGAATGCTATCGTCCCAAACGGTATCAATCGTTCTGATCTTCTCAGGGGCGATCTGTTTAACCATTTCAGAAGTTCCATCGGTAGAATTTCCTAATGCCACTATAAAATCATCGCATAAAGGGAGCACTGAAAGTATGGCTTCTTTTGCCGGGTAATCGTTAACAATCGCATTTCTTAAAAAGGTAAAGCCGGTTACTTTCATTCAGTTTTGTTGTTGATGGCCTTTTGTGGCTAATAATTTTTGTTTATTTGTACAAAGATAGCTTTATTGATGAATACGTATCTATCCATTTTAAACGAAGTAAAAGCTGGCAATTATCGGATATTGGCAAGGGCTTTAACCCTGGTTGAGAATGATATTGAGCCATCGGTTGCAATTTTAAAAGATTTGGATAGCCGTGTTAATGTGCCGGTTTTAGGGATTACTGGTCCCCCGGGTGCTGGTAAAAGTACCTTGGTGAATGCCATAACCAATCATTTTACGGCCAAAGGAAAACGCATTGCCATATTGGCGATAGACCCGACCTCTCCTTTTAATTTCGGTTCTTTACTCGGCGATCGCATCCGGATGGCCAGTCAGTTTAATAAGCCTGATGTTTTTATCCGCTCATTAGCTACCCGTGGGGCTTTGGGAGGTATTTCTGCCAAAACCATCGAAATGGTAGATGTTTTAAAAGCCTCGAATTTTGATTTAATTATTATTGAAACAGTTGGCGTAGGTCAATCAGAAGTGGAGATTGCAGGGTTGGCAGATAAAACTGTTGTGGTACTGGTACCCGAATCGGGAGATGAGGTGCAGAATATCAAATCAGGTTTGATGGAAATTGCAGATTGCTTTGTAATTAACAAAGCCGATCGGGCAGGGGCTGATACTTTTGCGAACAACTTGAAGAAAGTAGTGCATCAGGGCACTAAAACCATCCCGATTTTAAAAACCATTGCTGATAAAAATTCTGGGATTGATACTTTATGTGAATGGATAGAAAAACCAAAAGCTTTAGATCATGAGAAGAGAGCACTTTTATTTGCTGAAAAAGCATGGAAAATTATTCAACATCAAAAAATGCAGCATATAAATAAAAAAAGGCTGCTTGAAAAAATCCAGGCAGCCTTATTGCAAGATGATTTTAATATTTACAGGTTTGCAGATAGCTTTTGCAACAGTTAAATGGTTAATTGTTTAAACTGGTTAACTGAGGACTGTAAACCGCCAACTGTGTACTTAAACCCAGCTAGCTATTCATAATATCTTCAATCTCCTCTGCAGCTAATGGAATATCGGCCATTAAATCTACATTGCCATTAGCAGTAATGAGGATGTTGTTTTCTAAACGTATGCCTAAGCCTTCTTCAGGAATATAAATGCCTGGTTCTACCGTTAATATATTGCCCGTTGCAAATGGTGTGTATCTGCCTGCAAAATCGTGTACATCGATGCCTAAATGATGAGAAGTGCCATGCATAAAGTATTTTTTGTATGCAGGCCATGCAGGATTTTGATTTTTTACTTCTTCAGTAGTGATTAAACCCAGTTTAATCAGTTGTTCTGTCATCACTTCTCCAACCTGTTCATGGTAAGTATTCCACAAAACACCTTCACCAATTAATTTAATCGATTCTTTCATTACATGGTGTACGGCATTGTAAACCTCTTTTTGTCTGGTCGTAAATCTTCCGTTTACCGGGATTGAACGGCTCATATCGGCGTTATAATTTGCATATTCTGCACCAAAATCAAAAAGAATTACATCGCCATCTTTGCAAGTCTGGTTATTATCGTTATAATGAAGGATATTGGCATTATGGCCAGAGGCGATAATCGGCGTATAGGCATGACCTGTACCACCCTGGCGGATAAATTCATGAATAATTTCTGCTTCAATTTCATATTCCTTAACACCAGGTTTGGTAAACTTCAATACTCTTATAAAGGCATCGCGTGTTATAGTACATGCTTTTTTGGTCAATTCAATCTCTACATCAGATTTTACCGCCCTTAAGCCTCTCATAATTGGAGCCGAACGCTCAAAATGATGCAACGGATATTTTGATTTTATTTTTTCGATGAAACGCAAATCGCGGTAGGGCACCTCAGGCGAATAGCGATCGTTTTCATTGGTGTTTAAATAAATGTGATCGGCATAGTTAACAATACTGTGTAAGATGTTGTCAAAATCTTCCAGCCAGTAGATAGCCTCAATGCCCGATGCAGCTTTAGCCTGCTCTTTGGTGTACTTATATCCTTCCCAAACCTTAATGTAATCGTTGGTCTGTCTTAAAAACAGGACTTCCCTGTACAAAGGATTAGGACAATCGGGATATAACAGCAGTATGGTTTGCTCCTGATCAATTCCTGATAAATAAAATAAATCAGGATTTTGCTTAAAAACAAAGTTTTGATCACCACTCCTGGGAAATTCATCACTGGCGTTGAATATAGCTAACGATTTGTTTTTTAGTTGTTTACTGAAGTTTTTTCTATTTAAGATAAATAACGACTGATCGATGGTTGGATATTTCATAGAAATGGTATTTTTATACTGTAAATGGCCAAATGTAAGAAAATGATCATTGACTGTGAAGTTTGGAACGGAGTTTGTATAAAAGTTTGAAAATTTAAAATTTTGTTTAATTTTGCGATTACTAAAAAATTAATCAATTAAATTGTTTAACCCTTAAAAAAGAAAAAGATTATGAATTATTCTACTTTAAAGAAAAGTGTTGCGCTTTCTTTAGTGGCATTAACAGGAGTTGCTTCTCTTGCTGTCGCTCAGGATGCTCCTGCAACCTCTTCTGCTGTCAAGGTATTTGGCGGTAGAGGTCAGTACAGAACTTGGTCTATCGGTGTACATGGTGGTGTTTTAATGCCAGTTGTAGCTATCGGTGGTACTAACGATTTCAACAAATGGGATGCTAACTTAGGTTACGGTTTAAACATCCGTAAACAATTAGGTCACTCTTTCGGTTTAGAATTAAACGGAACTCGTGGTAAACTTTCTGGTAACAACGATGGTCTTAGCAATCCTGCTATCAAAGAATTCGAAACTCAATTACAATATGCTGTAGATTTACGCGGTGTTGTAAATTTAGGTTCTATCGATTTCTTACGTCGTGAAAACTCTGTAGGTTTCTTCTTAACAGCTGGTGCTGGTATGTTGGCTTACGCTCCAAAAGTAACTACTTCTACAGGCGTAATTGACTGGAAAGGTAAAGCTGTTGGTCCTGCTGATGACAGACACGATGCTAAAGACTATGTAAAAGGTTTCTATATTCCAGTTGGTGCTGGTGTTAAATTCAAAGTTTCTGAGCGTGTTAACTTTAACTTAGGTTACACTATGAACTTTGTTGATGCTGATAACTTAGACGGAGTTTATGCTAAAGGTCAAACTAAAGATAAATTCTCTTACGGTTATGCTGGTTTAGAATTCTCTTTAGGTTCTTCAGCTAAACCAAGCTTAGAGTGGACTAACCCATTAGCTACTATGTACGATGAGTTAAAAGATCCAACTTTACGTCAAGAAGTTGAAGCATTGAAAAACCGTGTTTCTGCTGTTGAGAAATCTGTTGAAGATTTGAAAAAAGATTCTGATGGTGACGGTGTTGCTGATCAATTCGATAAATGCCCAGGTACTCCTGCTGGTACTGCTGTTGATGGTTCAGGTTGTCCGCTTCCAAAACCAGCTCCAGTTGAAACTCAAACTTCAAATGTAACTGGCTTCGAGAAAATCGGTTTCGATTTCAACTCTTCAGTTTTAAAAACTGAGTCTTACCCTACTTTAGATAAATTATCTTCAACTTTACGTGAAAACGGTGGTAAAGTAACTGTAAACGGTTACGCTTCTAGCGAAGGTACTGCTGCATATAACTTGAAGTTATCTAAAGACAGAGCTAACTCTGTTAAAACTTACTTGGTAAACTCTGGCGTTAACGCTAGTCAAGTTGCTACTAAAGGTTATGGCGAAGCTAACCCAATTGCTTCTAACGATACTGAAGAAGGTCGTATCCAAAACCGTCGTGTTGAAACTGCTAGAAACTAGTATTTCAATATAAAAGATAAGAAAGTCCCGATGCAAATCGGGACTTTTTTTATGCCTTTTAGTTTCGCCTGTTAAGCTTTTTCGCTAAGTTTGTATTATGTACTTCTTTCGAAAAAAGGATCCCAACAGGCCAACTAATATCAATATCAGGATTATGCATTTCATCAATGCACTGGCCATATCTATTTTTCTTGCAGGCATCATTTATAAGCTGATTCAATGGCTTGCCAGGTAATCTTAAAACTAATATGAAACAAATTATTAAAACCACTAATGCTCCAGCTCCAATTGGACCATATAGCCAGGCTGTACAAGCCGGAAATTTTTTATTCGTGTCTGGTCAGGTAGCAATTAATCCTGAAAACGGAGAGCTAAATATTGGCAATATCGAAGAAGAAACACATCAGGTTATGCGTAACCTTAAAGCGGTACTGCTTGAGGCTGGGTTAAACTTCGATCATGTTGTAAAATCTACCATATTTTTAAGTGACATGGGAACTTTTGCGCAGGTAAACGAAATTTATGGTCAATATTTTAGTGCTAACTTTCCTGCCCGCGAAACCGTTCAGGTTTCTGTATTGCCTAAAAACGTAAATGTAGAAATTTCTGTGATTGCCATTGTAGGATAATTCCAGCCTCTGGAAAATCATTTTTATTGCTGACATTGTTCCTTAAATGCGGAACAATGTCATGTCTATCCAATGCATGATAGAAAAGTAGCCAATCTCATATCATTTTCTATCTCTAATTGTTGCAGATTATAATCCTTAAAATTAGGAAGGTTAATCGCTACTAGTTTTTGTTTATTTGCTTTTACTGCCATCGATCATTATTTTTAATGCGCAATTGCTAAAAACGTAGTTTATCAGAAACACACTTATTCGTTGAATTCGATCTTAGATACACCTGTTGAATTTATAAAGGGCGTAGGGCCTAGTCGTGCCGATGTTTTGAAAAAAGATCTTGGTCTTTTTACTTTTCAGGATATGCTGGCGCATTACCCCTTTCGCTACATCGACCGCACCAAGTATTTTAAGATTAATCAGATTAATATCGATTCGCAATATATACAGATTATTGGACGGATTATTGGCAAAAAGGTAATTGGCGATAAAAGAGCAAAGCGGATTGTTGCTGTTTTTAAAGATGAAACCGGAATAATGGAGCTCGTATGGTTCCAGAGTTTAAAATGGGTTGACGACAACATTACGGTGGGTACAGCTTATGTAGCCTTTGGTAAGCCTACTTTCTTTAATGGTACTTTTAGCATTTCTCATCCGGAAATGGAATTGTACCAGAATAAACCTGTTGGAAGAGGAAACTTAACTTTGCAGCCTGTTTACAACTCCACCGAAAAGCTAAAAAAATTCAATCTCGATTCAAAAGGTATTCAGCGCTTAATTGCCGGCCTGCTAGATCAGGTAATTCAACAGGTGACAGAAAATTTGCCAGCCTATATCCTCGATAAATACCAGCTGCCGGATAAAAGAATGGCATTGCTGAATATTCATTTTCCCAAAAATCAAAAAGATTTAAGTGCTGCCGAAAGGCGTTTGAAATTTGAAGAATTGTTCTTTATTCAGCTTCAGCTTTTACATAATAAGCAGCTTAGGCAGCTAAAATTTAAAGGTGCAACTTTTGATAAGGTTGGCGATAAAGTAAACCGTTTTTACAAGGAGTTTTTGCCTTTCGAGCTTACCAATGCACAGAAGCGCGTGGTTAAAGAAATCAGGATTGATACCCAGCGCGGTGTGCAGATGAACAGGCTTGTGCAGGGCGACGTAGGAAGCGGCAAAACGGCTGTGGCGCTCATGAGTATGCTGCTGGCCAATGATAACGGCTACCAGGCCTGTATGATGGCTCCTACAGAGATTTTGGCCCGGCAGCATTATGCGTCCATTACAGATTTAGTTACAGACGAACTGGTGAAGGTTGCTATCTTAACCGGAAATACCAAAAAGAAAGAACGTGCTATTTTACATGAACAATTGGAAAGTGGCGAAATCGATATATTAATTGGTACCCATGCACTGATAGAAGATAAAGTTCAGTTTAAAAACCTGGGATTAGTGGTTATCGATGAGCAACACCGTTTCGGAGTAGAGCAACGTGCTAAACTCTGGCGAAAAAATATCATTCCTCCACATATTCTGGTGATGACTGCGACGCCAATTCCAAGAACCCTGGCCATGACACTCTATGGCGATCTGGATGTCTCAATTATTGACGAATTACCTGCCGGAAGAAAGCCTATTGAAACTAAACATCTTTTTGAAGGCCAGCGTTTAAGGATGTTCGGCTTTATTAAGCAGGAGATAGCCAAAGGCCGGCAGGTATATATTGTTTATCCGCTGATTAAAGAAAGCGAGAAACTCGATCTTTTACATCTGGAAGCAGGAGTTGAGCAACTGAGTTATCAATTTCCGCGGCCTGATTACCAGATTAGTATTGTACATGGTCAAATGGCCAATGCAGATAAACAGTTTGAGATGGAGCAGTTTATAGCCGGTAAAAGCCAGATTATGGTCGCCACTACTGTAATTGAAGTTGGGGTAAATGTACCCAATGCTTCGGTAATGGTGATCGAAAATTCAGAGCGGTTTGGCCTTTCGCAGCTCCATCAGCTGCGGGGCAGGGTTGGGCGGGGTGCTGAACAATCTTTCTGTATTTTAATGAGTGGCAATAAGCTGAGCAAAGAAGGAAAAGTTCGTTTAGAAACCATGGTGCGCACCAATAACGGTTTCGAAATTTCAGAGATTGATTTGCAGCTTCGTGGCCCCGGCGATATTACCGGCACCCAGCAAAGTGGGGTTTTAGATCTGAAGCTCGCCGATTTAGCTAAAGATCAGGTTATTTTGGCTGAAGCGAGGAATACCGTGATTGCTTTATTCGAAGATGATCCGCAGCTGTCCAAACCAGAACACGCTATGCTAAAAGCACATCTTCAAAAACTCGAGAGGGGAATTTCTTTCGATAAAATCAGCTGATTTTTCTGCAAGCTGATTATCCTTCCATTTTTAGAGAAAATACTGCTGCCCGGGCATTAGAAAAAAACAGACTTAGTGTATATTATACAAGAACTCCCGGCTTTGTATTTTTTAATCTACTTTGCGTAGTTTTATCCGTTTTTTTTACGAATACACCCCTTATAATTATTAATTTACCCCGGCATTAAAATCATAATAGTTTTTATCTTGCAGTTAACCAAATATAAACTGTCATACTGACAAGTCCAGTTCAAGGGCTGAAGAGTCGCAGTAGTTTTTAACTTCATAATATGGCTATATTGTTAATTTAAAGCAGTTAATAGGGGGTGATAAAAATATTGATCAATCCGGGCAGCCAAGGTGGAATCTCTGAAGGTAATTTTTGTGTAAGCAATTGTTTCAGTTGATCATATTTTAATCATTCATTTTTAGACGTCTAATCATTACTTCTATGTATTAAATAGTATTACAATCAGTATCTAACCAAAATAAATTGAAAACTATGAAAAAAAATCTATTGAAGACTTTTGCCAGAAGCAGCATGTTTCTTGTTTGCGGCGGTTGTCTTGTTTTTTCTTCGCCTGTAAGCGCTGCGATGCGCAAGAAAGAACCACTTCATCTTTACAAATTGCCCTTTCAGGACATCGTTGTAAAAGGAGAGGTTACAGATGGCAAAGGGCCAATACCTGGTGTTAGTGTTAAATTAAAAGGAGGAACAGCAAGTACGGTAACCGATGGTTCTGGTAAGTTTAGTATCAAAGTGCCGGAAAACGGTACGCTGGTTTTTACTTATGTAGGCTATGTAGACCAGGAAGTTGAAGTGAAAAATCAAACCAGTATTAAAGTAAAGCTGGTAGAAAACAACCAGAACCTTTCCGAAGTAGTCGTAGTAGGTTATGGAACACAAAAGAAAGCTGTCGTTTCAGGAGCGGTGGCTGCAGTTAAAGGTACTGAACTAGCAAAATCTTCTTCTGTAAACTTAACCAACTCACTGGCCGGACGTTTGCCAGGAGTAACTGCATTACAGAGTAGTGGCGAGCCCGGATATGATGGTTCTACTATTCGAATCCGCGGTATCAATTCATTAGGGAACAATAATGCCCTAATCGTAATCGATGGGATTCCAAACCGTGCCGGAGGTATGGAGCGCCTAAATCCGAACGATATTGAAAGTGTATCGGTTTTAAAAGATGCCTCAGCAGCCATCTACGGTTCGCAGGCGGCAAATGGCGTTATCCTCATCACCACCAAATTAGGTAAATCGGGCAAACCTCAGTTCTCTTACGATTTTAGCTATGGTTTACAGCAGCCAACACGGATACCTAAAATGTCGAACTCGACCGAATATGCCGAAATATTAAATGAACTGAATATTTTTGGATCAGACCTGAGCCCTAATGAGTGGTCGGCGGCCTGGAACAGTTTTAAAACAAATGGAACTTATACTTCAACAGCGGGAAAGGTAATCAATGCCGCTTATAAACCAGACGAAATCAGAAAATTAGGCGATGGCTCAGACCCATTAAGATATCCGAATACTGATTGGTTTAAGACCGTTTTTCAAACCTGGTCGCCACAACAAAAGCATAACGTTCAGATTAACGGGGGAAGCGAAAATGTAAAATATCTGGCTTCACTTGGTTACCTGGATCAGGATGGATATTACAAAAACTCAGCTACCGGCTATAAACAGTACGATTTGCGTTTTAATCTCGAAGCTAAATTAAGTAAATACATCACCACTACATTAGGGGTAAACGCCCGCGAAGAGGATCGTAATTTCCCAACTGTTGGTGCCGGAGATATTTTTAGGTTTTTAATGCGTGGCCGACCTACTGAAATAGCCATATGGCCTAATGGTTTACCCGGAAGGGATATTGAGTATGGTTATAATCCGGTTGTTTCTACTACTGATTTAACTGGTTATAATAAAGATGTAAGGGATTATTTTCAAACTACCGGTAAGGTTGAAATTAAAATACCAGGTGTGGATGGATTAAAAGTTACCGGAACAGCAGCCATAGATAAATATTCGGGCAGGCAAAAAAACTGGCAACTACCATGGACGCTTTATGACTGGGATAAAAAAACCTTTGAGGCTGATGGAGTAACTCCAGTATTAACCGGTACAATACGATCGCAATATACCGACCCAAGACTAAGGGAAACAGCTGGCGGACAGTTGGCGGTAAACTTAACCGGAATGATCAATTACGATAAAAAAATTGGCGATCATAATATTGGTTTAATGGCTGGGGTAACCCGCGAAAAAGTTGCGAACGATGGCTTCACGGCTTTTAGAAGGTATTTCCTGTCATCAGCAATTGAAGAGTTACTGGCAGGGGATGAAAAGGAGCAATCGCTGGGCAACAATCCCGGAGACCCCAATAATTTATATAACAGGGCACGTTTAAGTTATTTCGGAAGGGCTGGCTATAACTATAAAGAAAAATACCTGGCCGAATTTCTTTGGCGGGTAGATGGTTCGTACATTTTCCCAACCAACAGGCGTTTTGGGTTCTTCCCAGGTGTATCGTTGGGCTGGCGCTTATCAGAAGAAGATTTCTTTAAAAACAATGTCAGCTTTATCAATAACTTGAAAATCAGAGCATCATACGGTCAGATGGGAGCTGAGGCCTATTTTGGCGATGCCTTACAAGAATATCAATACCTCAGTTTGATGAATTTTGGAAGCTATATCTTCAATGATCTCGTTACTAAATCCATCACAGAAGGTAAGGTGCCTAATTTAGACTTTGGATGGGAAGTAGCCAATAATACTAACGTTGGTTTAGACGCGTCATTCTTAAATAACAGATTATCGTTAGAATTCGATTATTTCTATAATAAACGTACCAATATCCTGATTAGCAGAGGTAGCTCGGTTCCGGAAAGCACTGGTATAACCGACCGTTTGCCGCCTGTTAACCTGGGCAAAGTAAACAATAAGGGGTTCGAGTTTAAATTAAGTTATAATGACAGGGTTGGCGATTTAAATTTTGGAGTAAGTGTTAATGGTGGTTATGCCAAGAACAAAATCATATTCTGGGATGAAACTCCTGGAGCGCCTGAATGGCAACGTTCTACCGGTAGGGTAACCAATTCGTGGTTGGTATACGATTATGATGGTGTTTTTAGAGATCAGGCAGAAATTAACGCAAATACCTTAAATTATAGTGCCTTAACCAATAACCTGCGTCCTGGCGATATGAAATTTAAGGATATTAATGGTGATGGTAAAATTAATGCAGATGATAAAATCCGTTTGGATAAAAATGGTACCCCAACTTTTACCGGAGGTGTAAATTTAAACCTTCAATATAAAGGATTCGATTTATCGGTGCTTATTCAAGGTGCTACGGGCGGTATGCAAATTGTAGGCTTAACAGAATCAGGTGATATTGGTAACTTCCTGGAATGGTCGTATTTAAACCGCTGGAGCATTGATAACCCAAGTTCGGTAAATCCGCGCTTATCAAACCGTGGCGCTACCTATTATACCGATAGCAACAATGCATTAAATAATACCTATTGGTTACGCAGTAACAACTACATCAGACTTAAAAATGTTGAATTGGGCTATACATTACCAAATACGCTGGTAGAAAAAATTGGTCTTAATTCAGTACGGGTATATGCCAATGGCTTAAACCTGTTTACGCTGGATAAAATCAAGGTTTGGGATCCTGAATCGACCAACTCAAGTGGTCAGTACTATCCACAGGCCCGTGTAATTAACATGGGTATTAAAGCCGCCTTTTAAATAAATGTATAGCTGTTTATCAATAACAACGAAAAAAGAGATGAAAAATATAAAAGCAATAATTCAAAATAAAAAACTATACCTGTTGGTTTTAGTCACCTTTTTTGCAGCGGCATGTAAGAAAGATTTTATGGATGTTAATCCGCCTGATAAAATATCTGCCGATCTGGTGTGGAAAGATCCTGCATTAGCCCAGGCCTTTGTGAACGATATTTATAACGGATTAGGTAACGGTGGTTTTTCAGAGCAAATGCTGGCTTCTGTTTCTGATGAGGCTATGTTTACACACCCTACACGTGGTATCGATCTGGTTAATAATGCAACCATTAACCCTTCTACATTAGGTTGGGTTGACGATACCTGGGCCTACAAACAGATGTACAATCGCATCAGGGCATGTAATACCACGATTGAAAGAATTGTTGGTGGAGATAACGGATTGAGCAGTCAGGGTTTAAAAGACCAGTTACTTGGAGAAGCCTATTTTTTGCGTGCTTATTTTTACCAGCAATTGCTGCGCTATTATGGTGCTGTAGCCCTTATCACTAAAACCTATACATTAACCGATAACTTTAATATTAAACGCAACACTTATGAAGAGTGTGTTAACTTCATTATTAAAGATTGCGACGAGGCCAATAGGTTGCTTGCCGGTAAGACGCTGGATAAAGGCCGTACAAGCGCACTGGCAGCTTTGGCTTTAAAATCGAGGGTGTTGATTTATGCCGCAAGTGATTTGCACGATCGTGCTAAACTTACCGCAAAAATTACCGGAATAGCGGCGCAGAAATTAGATTTTCTATCCTACGCTTCGGGTAATCAGGCAGATCGTTACAGGCTGGCGCAAACAGCTGCTAAAGCCGTATTAGATGCAGGCACAGGTTATAAACTCACATTATCAGCTCCGGCAACAACGGCAGAGGGTCAGGTAAACTTTAAAAGCATTGCTATGGGGGGAGGAAGTAAAGCTCCCGGTATTGATGCAACTGCTGCCTCTGAGTTAATTTTTGCCCGTTATTTTATTACACAAAGCAACAACAGGCACGCGCAGCAAAACGGACCAAACGGATATCATAACTGGGCAGGTAACACGCCGATAGGTTTATTGGTAGATGATTATGAAATGAACGACGGAAGCAAATTTAGCTGGACTAACCCAGTTCAGAAAGCCAATCCTTATCAAAATAGGGATCCACGTTTTTACGCAACCATTTTGTACGATGGTGCGGGCTGGAAACCTCGCGATAAAGCATCAGGAAATGTAGATCCTGCCAATCAGATCCAAACCGGTATATATGATTTACTAAGCAGCGGAAGTGTAACAGATTTCAAAGGACTGGATACAAGGGGTAGTTCTATCGAAAACTGGAACGGTAGCTGGACAGGTTATTATTACCATAAATTTATTGATCCGGATCCAAATATTGTTGACGCTTCTGCACCTCAGACTATTCCATGGCCATTTTTTAGATATACCGAAGCTGTATTTAACTATATCGAAGCCAGTATTGAATTGGGTGAATTAACGAATGCTACGAACTGGTTAAATAAAATCCGTTTCAGGGCTGGCATGCCGGCAGTTACTGCTACCGATCAGGCTGGTTTGAGAGAGGTGTATCGTCATGAGCGCCGCATTGAAATGGCTTACGAAGAACAGCGGTATCACGATACCAGAAGATGGTTAATTGCAAGCGAAACATTGGGCCGTAAAGTAACTTACATCAAGGTAACCGGTAAATTTAAGGCTGGCAAAACCATGTCAGCACCTTACCATTACGATCCTACTGTTTACGATTATACTTATACCCCGGTTATTGAAAATGCACAGGAAAACCGCAGCTGGGATAATAAACTTTATTTCAGACCATTCAGTCGCGATGAAATAAATAAAAATAACCTGCTGGAGCAAAACCCAGGTTATTAAGATAACTGATTAAAGAAGCCCGGTGAGTTGACACTCATCGGGTTTTGTTGTTTATGCCATGCTAGTTTCATAAATAAACTTTGCGGCATCACAAAGTTTAACCCAGGTAGGAGATTTAAATTTTCAAGCCGTAGTTTTGCAGGGTAAACTTTTTTCAGTGACAGATTCAGACCCCAACCCCGTTATCGTAAAACCCGATCCCTTTGCCGCACTGCGGTATAAAGAATTCAGATCGTTTCTGGGTATGCGATTCTTTTTTACACTGGCCTATCAAATGCAGGCTGTAGTTATTGGTTACCACATTTACGATTTAACACACGATGCGCTTAAGTTGGGCTTGGTTGGCTTGTGCGAAGCTATTCCTGCTATTGGTATTGCGTTATATGGCGGTTACATTGCCGATAAAAGTGAAAAACGCGGATTGCTGATTAAAATTTTTACGGGTGTATGGCTGGCCTCGGTTTTAATGCTCATTATGACCAGTAAATATCTTCACCTTAAAGAAGATATAATTGTACTAATTATGTACGGCCTGGTGTTTTGTATTGGGATTGCCCGCGGCTTTTTTGGTCCGGCAACGTTTTCGTTGATGGCCAAAATTGTACCTAAAGAATTGTATCCTAATTCGGCCACCTGGAATAGCAGCAGCTGGCAGCTGGCTACTATTATCGGTCCGGTGGCAGGAGGTTTTGTAAACTACTTATGGGGCATTACTGCTGCTTATGGTTTTATAGTTGTACTTGTATCGATCTCCTTGATCTGCATTTTTAACTTCAAGAAACATCCATCAACCTATGTGCCCAAAGAGAATATCTTTCACAGCTTAAAAGAGGGAATACAGTTTGTTTTTAAAACCAAAATGATGGTTTGGGCCATGAGCTTAGACCTTTTCTCTGTATTTTTTGGTGGTGCGGTGGCCTTATTGCCCATGTTTGCGAAAGACGTTTTCCATTTGGGCTCTTATGGCTTGGGCATGATGCGCGGGGCAGCGTCGTTAGGAGCAGTAGTTACCATGCTGGCCATGACGCGCTTTTCGCCTATGGGCCGGCCATGGCGTAATTTACTCATCGCGGTAACCGGTTTTGGCTTAAGCATTATTTGTTATGGCTTATCTAAAAACTTTTACCTCACCCTGTTCTTCTTATTCCTCGAAGGTTCGTTTGATAGTGTAAGCGTAATTATCAGGCAAACCATTATGCAATTGCTTACACCAGATGAAATGCGCGGAAGGGTATCGGCAGTAAACAGCATGTTTATCGGTTCATCAAATGAGATCGGCGAATTTGAATCGGGTTTATCGGCTAAGCTGTTAACTTTAGTGCCTGCAGTTGTGTTTGGCGGAAGCATGACGATTGCCATAGCGGGCATTACCTGGTTAAAAACAAGGTCGTTAACGAAATTAAGCTTGCAGGATATTAACGAACAGACAACGAAGCCGGTTTAATCAATATCCTTGGTTCGTGTAGACACGAACCAGGGCGTTAAGTTTAGTCCGTTATACGCGTTTGTATTGCCCACCTAAACCCGATGGCACGGATGCCGGTATAGGTTATTATTATTTTCAAGGTAATTACCGGCAGGAGGAACAGCGGGACCGGAGCCAGCCGAAGCATTACTGAAATTGCTTTCCAAAAAATAATGCTGGGAATGGCTCGTGCCGACACGAGCCATGGCGATAGAAAATGGTTTGTGCGGATACAAACCATGGCAAAAAAAATGGTCCGCGTAAACACGAACCATGGTCAATTTAAAACTTTTTATTCTTGCCCCACATCAGGTAGATAATTGAACCCAGAAATGGAGCCAGCAGGATAATGATAAACCAAAGTACTTTGACCGAGAAATCCATGCTGCTGTTTCTCGAGATGTGGTACAATGCGGTTAATATGAGCGCCAGCCAAAGTATGGCAGCTACAATGATGAAAATAGCGATTTGATTGCTTTCTATTTGTGCCAGTAACATGCTTATTAATTTTGTTCCTAAACTTCAACAATCCGTTCGCCAATTTGTTGCCGCCACATGGCCTGATACAAACCATTTTGCGCAATGAGTTCTTCGTGTCTGCCTTGTTCAATGATGTGGCCTTTTTCTAACACATAAATCTGATCGGCATGTTTAATAGTCGATAAACGGTGCGCAATTAAAATGGTAATGTGATCTGTTAAATCGGAAACCGAACGAATGGTTTTGGTGATTTCTTCTTCGGTAATCGAATCGAGCGAAGATGTAGCTTCATCAAATACGAGGATATCAGGCCTGCGCAATAAGGCCCTGGCAATTGATAAACGCTGTTTCTCACCACCTGAAACCTTTACGCCACCTTCGCCAATGATCGAATCCAAACCTTTATCGGCACGTGCCAGTAAGGTTTGGCAAGCGGCCTGATTTAATACCTTGTAACATTCCTCATCAGTTGCCGTAGGATTTACGAATAACAGGTTTTCTCTTATGGTACCCGAAAACAGTTGTGTATCCTGCGTTACAAAACCAATTTTTTCGCGCAAGGCATCCAAATCAATTTTATTACTCGAAATGCCGTTGTATAAAATCTCTCCGGCTTTAGGCGGGTAAAGCCCAACCAATAGTTTTACTAAAGTTGTTTTGCCCGAACCTGATGGGCCAACAAAAGCAATAGTTTGCCCGTTGTGGGTTTTGAAAGAAATGTTTTCTAATGCATTTCTGTTTGCAGTTTGATGCTTAAAACCAACTTCGTTAAAGGTTAAATCTTTAATTTTCTGAATCGACGTTGGGTTTTCAGGTTTCTTATCTATCGGTGTGCTTAAAATCTTTTTAAAGTTACCCAACGAAACTTCAGCTTCGCGCCAGGCCAGAATAACATTGCCTAACTCTTGCAGGGGACCGAAAAGAAAGAACGAATAAAATAAAAAGGTTAAATACTGACCTGCAGAAATGGTGTTATCGAAAATAAGCAACAATAAAACCAGTACCATGGTACTGCGGACAAGGTTTACGGTTGTTCCCTGAACGAAGCTCATACTGCGCACATACTTTACTTTTTTAAGCTCGAGACCTAAAATCTTGTAAGTGGTTTTGTTCAATCGTTCAATTTCCTGATCGGCCAGACCTAAACTTTTAACCAGTTCAATATTTCTTAGCGACTCGGTAGTAGAGCCTGCCAAAGCAGTGGTTTCGCCAACGATAGCGCGCTGGATAGTTTTAATTTTACGGCTTAAGAACCAGCTTACAAAACTGATAATCGGAATAGCTGAAAAATAAACCAGGGTTACTTTGTAACTCACGGTAAAGGAGTAAACAATTACGAATACCATACCGATTAAGCTTACAAAAAGAATACTGATAAATGCGGTGATAAACTTTTCTGAATCCAACCGGACTTTTTGCAAAATACCCAAAGTTTCGCCGCTGCGCTGATCTTCGAAAACCTGGTAAGGCAATTTTAAGGAGTGCTGCAAACCATCAGCATACATTTTTGCACCAACCTTTTGTACAATAACGCTGGTAAAGTAATCCTGAAAGTTTTTGGCAATACGCGATACCATTGCCGCTCCGATAGCGAGGCCAATTAAGCCTACTGAACCCCAAAGGTATTCGGCATAGGTTAAGGAGTCTTTTTTGTTGATGAAGCGATCTAAAATTTTTCCGGTAATGAGTGGATCCATTAAAGAAAAGCCAATATTTAAACCCGCAAGCAATAACGCTAAGGCCACAATCCATTTGTGACTTTTCAGGTAGTTGAGTAATAATCCCATGAAAGTTTTGTTGTTTTATATACAAACATAAAAAAAGGGAACGGATAAAAATCCATTCCCCTTTTTTATGACTTTAAGCTAAGAAACTTAGCTAAATGTATTTTAGAAACCGTAGCGTAAGCCGATTTGTGCTTGCCATGGGTTACCTGTTGGTATAACGATACCGGTATTGTTTACGCGGTAGTTGTAATTAGAAGTAGCTGCATCAAAACCTGTAACGGCATATAATGCCTGCGTACCTAAAGTTTCTGAAGTACCCCAGGTTTTCTTAAACAAATTGGCTACGTTAAACAAATCGCCAGAAATTTCAACGCTTTGTTTTTTACCGCGTCCGAATTTAATCTGATAAGCTAATCTTAAATCAATTGTACCATAGAAACCATTTATACCACCATTACGCTCAGCAAAGGTACCTTCATACTTAGTGATATAGTCTTTCAAACTCTGGCTTGCGGCACCATTATCCAATAAGGTTTGTAAACCAGTTCTAAGTGCAGCTGGTACATTGGTGTTTGATCTGTTGAAGATATAGGCTAAATCATTTGTTGCCACGAAATCGCCATTGGTATTTCCACCAGATAGTAAACTATATCTGGTACCGCCAATACCCGAGTAACGGATACCAGCTTTAATACCATAGAATGATGGCAATGTACCGTATACTACTACCTTGTTTCTAAATTGACCATTCGAATAAGTCATTTTACTTAAGTTTCTTGGGTCATCAATTACAGGCAATGATAAGGTAGCTGAGTTGGCCACATTTCCGTTAAAAGAGGTGTTGTCTTTAGTATCATTCCAGGTATAACTTGCTGTAATTTCCCCATCTTTAAAGTATTTCCAGGTACCATCTATAACAATAGCAAACTGGTTTACTTTACCTTTGCTGTTCAATTCCAATACACGGCCAAATTGGTTGGTTAAGCGACCTAGTTTCCAATCGGTATTACCATTACCCGTATTAATTGAGTTTGCAGGTACATAAACTCCTCTGTTTCCTTCATTTGATAGGGTGAAGAAAGGGTTGGCAACCATATTCCGATCAACATACATGTAGTTGTTACGTGCTAAAGTTGCATAACCGGTAATACCTATCCTTATTTTATCATTTATTAATTTGTTATATGATATGTTGGCTTTATACACTACCGGTACTTTAGCATCATCAGCATAAGTGTTTATGGTAGGGATTTGTAATGCAGGTAAAGTTGGTGCTGTAGCGGTTCCGTTTCTATAGCCAATAAAATCTGGGGTAGGTACACCTGTTCCAGTAACGTCAACAGTAGCAAAGTGTTTACCATCAAAGGTCAGGTTGTTAATGGTCATGTAGTTGTTAATGTCCGATCCGAAAATACCTGCCCCTAAGCGAAGGTAATCGGTATGGTTTTCATTAACATCCCAGTTAAACTGGATACGGGGCTGAATTAAAAATTGTTTTAACTCATGATCCGTTCTAACGCCAATGGCATCAAATAGTTGTTGGTTAAGCGGCGATTTTGGATATGAACTGTAATCGATACGTAAACCACCTGTAAAGTCTAAGCCTTTACCCAGCTTGGTTTGCATCTGGCCGTAAATTGCCGTATTCCATAAATTGCCTACAACAGTCGGATCAGCAACTAACGGAACTTCTCTGTAATAACTGATTGGTATTAAATTTTCGAAGTTTTGCAGCGCGGTTGCATCGGTTGCTCCTGTGCCTGATCTGTTAAACATAAAACGACCATTTACTTCACTGCCATACAATGATTTTGCATGGGTGTACATGATATCTACACCAAATGTGTATTTAATTTTATCTGTATTATAATATAAGTTATCTACCAATTGGAAAACGTTATTGGTAAAACCTTCTTGTCCGAAGCGGTGACCACCAATTTGAACAGCTGTTGTTAAATTGCCAGTTGGGGTAGTAGATTGCAAGTTAGATACTATCGCTCTTGGTATAGCAAAACCTAATTCATCATTTTGCGTACTGGCCTGGTAGGTGTACAAATGCTGCAATTTTAATTCATTGGTAACTTTGCTGCTAATGGTTGAACGTAAGGTAGCCAATAAACTATTATCAACGTTTTTATCATTACCGTAACTTTCGTAAAAGTTGATAGCCGTATTATCTGCCAATCCCAGCGGATTTCTATCGTTGGTATAGTTATCCCTAACGGTTAATAAATTCTTTTCATCGATCTGCCAATCCAAACGTAAGAAACCGGCATCAGTTCCCCGCTTTTTATCGAAAGAACCAAATTGTGGTGTGTTGGCTACACCATATTTTGATCTTGCAACGGCTAAGAAATTATTTAATGTGGCATTTGTAATGTTGAAACGAGCAACATCCGCATCTGAGTTAATATCAGCAATAATTAATGGGCGAGAATCTCGTTGGTGATCCCAGGCTGCAAAATAATGTAATTTATCTTTAATGATCGGGCCGCCTAAGCTAAAACCATATTGATAAGTTGAAAAATCATTGGTTCTTCTGTTACCTCTGATGTCATACTTACTCGCAAGGAAATCAGCCCGGTTATAAGCAAAAGCACTACCCGTAATTTCATTTGTACCCGATTTGGTTACGGCACTGATTGTACCGCCACCCGAACGGCCTAAACTTACATCGTACTGATTGGTTACTACTTTAAACTCACGCACACTTTCAATGGAGATTGAGTATGGCGCACCACTACGGCTGGTTGTACTACCTGCCGAAGTTGGGTTTTTGGCGGTCATACCATCAATGGTGAAGTTGGTAGAAGAACCTAGCTGACCAGAAATACCACCTGGACCAGCCAAAGGAGATAAATCTGTTAAGCTTGAAAAGTTACGCCCGTTTACCGGCAATAAGTTCATGGTTTTCGACGAAATCTCTGTAGAGGCTCCAAATTGCTGAACCTTATTTTTTAATGAAGATCCATTAACTTCTACTCCATCAAGCATTTGGGCACTTTCCTGCATGTTAATGGCAATACGTACGGCATCACCTTGATTTAACATGTAGCCTGTTCTGTTTTGCTCTGCAAAGCCTATGTAAATGGCTTTTACAGAATAGGGGCCACCCAATGGTAACTCTTTAAAGGTATACTCACCTTGTGCGTTGGTTGAGGTTTTAGTGGTAAAACCGGTTGAGTTGTTTCTGATCTGTACCGAAACACCAGGAATAGGTTTCTTTTGCTGATCGGTAATAATACCCGAAATAGATGCCTGTGTAGTTTGCGCCAGCGCTGCATTATGAATGCTGCATAGCAGTAACAACACTGCAATAAGTAAATTTTTCATCATGATTAGTTTTCTGATTTTTTATGATCACAAAGATGTTACTGCAGTATTAAGCCGATTTGGATTCTGTATTATGAAATGGTTTAGGAATGGTTAGCTTTTGGCTTTATTGTTAAAATAAAGTGTATCAGGTAAACGAATTAAGCACTTGTTGTTAAGCTAGTGTTAGGATTGTCTTCATTACAAAGGAGGACGACGGCGAGGTATTACGATTACATGGGATGCATTACAAATGCATTTCTCACGCATCCTCGTTATTTCGAAGGAATCACTTTGTGACAAACGAGGACGATGCTGGGGCAGGCAGAAAATATTTTTATAAAGTTTTTAGCTTTTATGAATAATGTTTAAATTAGATACATGGCTGCTAACCAATTGGCTTTGTTTTAAAAGCTAGCTGGGTAATCCCTATAGCAGGTGTTTTTGAAATAAAAAGCACATTTCCAAAAAGGGTGAAAATCCCTATCATCCCAAATTACAGGGCCGGGGCGTAAAAACCAAGGCCAACCGATTAAAATGTTTTGTATGTCGGATGCTGACCAATTGTCAGTCGCAGGCTAACAATTCGATCTGTACACTGACCAATTGTCTGTGTATGCATTGCAATTGACTCTGGCGGGTTTACAAACGATTGTGGAAGCTAAACATAGCGTAGGGCTAGCCTCACAATTGATGCTGGCACCTCTGCAAATCAAAGTGGAAGCTACACAAACCGAAGCAGGAGCATCGCAATCGGCGCCGGATGCTTTGCAAAACATATTTAGCATAAAACAAAAGCCCTTACAGGCTTCGCACTACTTTATTAAATGAGATAAACCAATTATTAACATATATCTAAAAAATGAGAAACAATGACACAAAAGGATGAAAACTATTTAACTATGGCTACGGTAACGCTTCAAATATTGAATGCGAACAGGCAGATTTGGACCGATCAGACTGTATTCTGTAAAATTGTAGGCGAAATTGAGGAAGATCTTATGAGCATCGGCCTGGCGATAAACAAAGCAGGGGTGAAAAGTATGGGGGCAACTGTAACCAAATACCAGGCAGCAAATGCGGCCATTGCCGCTGCAGTTAAGTATTCTGGACTGGCGCAAATCCATGCTTTGGAAGTTGACGATAATGTACTTTTTGATGCGCTTAGAACATCGGCCACTAAACTGGAAAGATTGACAGACCAGCAATTAATCCCCGCATTGGAGCATATTTACAGTAATATCGCGGCGCTAACAGCAGAACTTAAGCCATATGGGCTTTCTGAAAAGGATCTTCAACTGTTTCAGAAACACATTAATAACTTTAAAAAGCATAAAGATAACCCAAGGGTAGTAATTGCTGAACGCAAAGGTTATAACGATGCTATCCCTACCTTATTAATTGAGCTTAAAACGTCTTTTTTTAAACTGGATCGTTTAATCAAAATTTGGGAGAGCACCAATGTGAAGTTTGTAAACGATTACGAGAATGCGAGGATTGTAATTAAGTTAGGTGCGAGGCATAAAAAAGAATTACCTACACCAGCAGCTGGTAATTAATATTCAGCGTAGTTAAGCCGCTGTGAAAGATTTGCATAAAAAACGGCCGATAAATGCATATCGGCCGTTGTACGCTCGGCTATAAAACAGTTAACCATATAAAACAGTTTTCGGTTAACAACTGGCAGTTTGCAATGCAGCAATCCAACAATTAAGCTATTGAATGATTAGCTATTTGCAGTTAACCAGTTCAAACAATTAACCGGTTAACCCTCAATAACTATTTCTTCTCTGCAGTATACTTATCGCTAAACTTCTTATCCAGCTGTTTGTGCAGGTTATCCAGGTTAATATCCCTGCCCTGAATAAAAGCCTGTTCTACCTTGTTGGTGCGCATATCCAATGCATCGCCGGCAGAAATAAAGAAGGTGGCATCTTTACCTGTTTCGATACTGCCTGTGGTTTTATCAACCCCCATGGCTTTTGCTGCATTTAAGGTAATGGTTGATAAAGCTTTTTCCTTATCCAGGCCCCAGGCGGTTACGGTACCCGCCATAAAAGGGAGATTGCGTTGTTGCCAATAACCATCAATACTTAATACCACATTTAAGCCTGCATTGGCCAAAACCGCTGCATTTTTGTAGGGCATATTCACATCATCATCATTATTGTTGGGCAAGGCATGTGGTTGTTTCACAATGAGCGTGATGTTGTTCTCTTTCAAAAAGTCGATGACCAGGTAAGCCTCGTCAGCGCCGGTAATTACCGGGGTTATGCCGAATTTTTTGGCAAAGTTTACGGCAGCAACAATATCCTTCTGACTATCGGCTGCGATAAATAATTTTTCGTCGCCCTTAAACACCCTTTTCATGGCTTCGAAACGGGTGTTAATCACCTCGGGTTTGCCCATTTCGGCGTAGGCCTTTGCTTCGGCAAAGAAAGAAGTTAACTGCGTAATGGCAGCCTGTGTTCTTTCTGCTAAAGCTTCGGGCGATTGCTGCGGGCGACCGAAACCGCCAAAACCGCCTCTAAAGCGGGGCGTAACCGGCCAGGTCATGTGCATGGCATCGTCGGTTCTTAAGGCTGCATCTTCCCAGTTCCAGGCATCGAGCTGTACTACTGAGGAACTGCCCGAAACGGTACCGCCCTGCGGAGTTGGCTGTGCCATTAGTATACCATTGCTACGCAATGTAGCAGGCACTTTAGAATCGGTATTGTAAGCTACAATAGAGCGGATGTGCGAATTGTAATCGCCGATTTCCTGAAAATCCAAAGTTGCTTTTACGGCTTCAATTTCGGTTAAACCTAAATTAGTGGTGGCAGCTATAAAGCCCGGGTAAATGTGCTTTCCGGTAGCTACAATCCGCATCACATCGTCTTGCGGCACCTGGCCATTGGCTGTTACCGAAATAATTTTACCATTGCCAAAAAGAATGGTGCCGTTTTCGATTACGGTACCGTTGCCTACGTGTACGGTTGCGCCGGTAATGGCAATGGTTTTGCTCTGTTTTTTTGCCGGCGAAATGTTGGCCTGGGCAAAACACATCAGGCTTGTTGCCGATAAGGCCAGGCTGAATAAATATTTTTTAGTGTGCATGTTCTTTCTCGGTTAATTCTGCTGAATAGTTTTCTAAGGTTTCGCAATTGTAAAGGCGTGGTGCATCACCCATTGGGCGTTGTGTGCGGCCTCCTTTACTTTTGCTCTCTAACATTTTCTGAATCAGACGGGCTTTTTCGGTCTGCATGGCTTTAATTACCTGTGCATCTTTTTCCAGATCCCAGTAAGCAATTCCATCTACAAAGGTTTTTTCTGCTTTGGCGTAAATAGAAAGCGGATTGGCTGTCCAGATCACCACATCAGCATCTTTACCTGCTTTTAAACTGCCCACTTTATCATCAATGTGAAGCATCCGGGCAGGGTTTAAGGTTACAAATTTTAAAGCATCTTCTTCAGGTACATTACCGTATAACACCGATTTGCCGGCTTCCTGGTTTAAGTGACGGGCCATTTCGGCATCATCAGAGTTAAAGGCAGTGGTAACGCCCACATTATGCATAATTTTTCCGTTGTATGGAATGGCTTCTGCTACCTCGTTTTTATAAGCCCACCAGTCAGAGAAGGTAGAGCCTGCAATACCGTGTGCCTTCATTTTATCGGCTACTTTATAACCTTCTAAAATGTGGGTAAAAGTATTGATTTTGAAGCCTAAACTATCGGCAACGTGAATGAGCATGTTAATTTCGCTCTGCACATAAGAGTGGCAGGTAATGAAACGCTTGTTGTTCAGGATTTCAACAATGGCATCCAATTCTAAGTCGCGGCGTACGCTATTGCCTTTTACCGAAAGGGCTTTGGCATACTCTTTTGCACGGGTAAATTCATCCACAAAAGTTTGCTCAACCCCCATGCGGGTAACCGGGAAACGAGCACCCGTACCGAAATTACTCTGTTTTACGTTTTCGCCCAGCGCAAATTTGATGAAACCATCGGCACCTGCAAATTTTAATTCCTCAGGCGATTTACCCCAGCGCAACTTAATCAATTGCGACTGACCACCTACTGGATTGGCCGAGCCGTGCAGGATATGCGAAGTGGTTACCCCGCCCGCCAGCTGACGGTAAATATTTACATCTTCTGAGTTGATGATATCGGCAATACGCACTTCGGCAGAAACCGATTGTGCACCTTCGTTAATACCGCCTGCACCTGCAATGTGCGAGTGCTCATCAATAATACCTGCGGTAATGTGTTTGCCTGTTGCATCAATTACTTTGGCATTGCCCGCCGAAAGGTTTTTGCCAATGGCTTTAATCTTGCCGTTTTCTAAAAGAATATCGGCATTTTGCAGTACGCCTTCTTTTTCATTCGTCCAGATGGTACCGTTTTTAATCAATACCGTTTCTTGCTTAGGCAGCTCAGTTGCACCAAAGGCCGTAAACGGATAAATAACCGGTCCAACCGCCAATACGGGTTTAGGCTCGTCTTTTTTAGGTGTTTCTTTTGCCGCTTCTTTATAGCTTGCGGTAAATTTTCCGCTGGTACCATCAGCAAGGGCCGATTCGCCTTTTATGGTAAGTGGATTGGCTGAGGTAATGTAGCCGCTTAAACGAACATCGCCTTTAGGGTTTTTCTTTAAATTGAAGTTAATGCTTACCCAATCGCCATTTCTGGTAAAGGTTGCCGTGGTTTTTACGCTATCTGCACCTGTTCTTTCTATGGCTGCTGCCGAACCACCACCTGTGCCGGTAATTTTAAGGGTTAAAGCACCTACTCCGTCAACATTGAGGTTGTAAGTTCCGCGTACATCGCTCACATCCATTTTGTTTACAATGAAACGTTTGCCCTGCACCCAGTTTTCGAAGATGATATTGGTGTTTTTAAACAGATTATCAGATGAGATTAGAAAGTTGGCTACTTTTCCTTTTTCAAGTGAGCCTACTTTATCGCTGATGCCCAAAAGTGAAGCTGGTATTTCGGTTACCGATTGTAAGGCCTGCTTTTCGGTTAATCCGTTTTCGATAGCTGTGCGGATATTTGCCCAAAAATCGCGGCTGTTTTCCAGACCAAAAGCTGTTAAAGCAAATTTAATTCCTGCTTTTTCTAATGCAGCCGGATTGGTTGGCGCCAGTTCCCAGCCTTTCATTTGCGATAAACTCACATTTCTGGCTTCGGCAGGATCTTCTACATCATACGCTTTAGGGAAAGTTAGTGGAATAATTAAACTTGCGCCGGTGGCTTTAACCTCGTTAATGCGTTGGTATTCATCGCCGGTTGATTTGATGATGTAGCTTTTGCCAAATTCCTTGCCTATTTTGTGGGCACGCAGGATATTCTGCCAGCCATCTACTTCAAAAATCTGCGGGATGTTTTGTTGCTTGCCAAATTCATCAAGCGAGATGTTGTACTCGTCTTTTTGTTTGCCATACCACTGGGCATCATAATAGGTTTGGCGCAATAAGGCAATCGATCCCATTAAAGAAGTTGGGTAATCGTTTGATGAGGTTCCTTTATTGAAAGAATAATTGGCTGCGGTCTGGTCTTTCAGGATCACACTGTTATCAGCGCCTTCATTTAAGGTTACTGCTGCAGAAACTCCGCGGGCAATACCATCGCGGTTAATCACATTAACACTCCCGAAACCAACTTTGCGCAGTTCGTCTGCTTTCTTACTGTCGGTTGAGAAAATGTTTTTCACATAAGTTTCTGGTCTGATGGCTTCATTCCAGCCGTAAGCCCCTTTTTTAGTCGAAACAAAAATAGACTGACGCTGACCACCAAAGCCACGTTGTGCAGCAGGTGTTTCGCCAATGCCATAACTGGTAAAGGCATCAACCAGCGATGGATAAATAAATTTTCCTTTTAAATCGATTACCACATAACCTTTGGGCACAGCTAAGCCGGCACCGACAGCCTGAATGGTTTGTCCTTTAATTAAAAGTGTAGCATTTGTTAGGGTTTGGTTGGCATTTACTACTATTGTTGCGTTGGTAAAGGCAAACATTCCAGGTCTGGTATCAAAAGAGCCGTTAACAGGGAAGGTGGTTTGCTGTGCAAACAGAAATGTAGCAGAAAATACCAGCCCAAGGGCGAGTAAAATTTTCTTCATAATAAGTTTAGATTTTAATTTGTTTAAAACTAATATAAATAAGCGTTCATTTTGCAGAATATCCTATTTTTTACAATTAATGCCTACTTTTGATTAAACATATTTTAGAAAAATGTACAATATCTTAAAATCTGCGCACTCCGGATGGCGCTACATCGTATTAATTTTATTGGTTATCGCGGTAATAAATGCATTATCGGGCTGGTTTGGAAATAAAACATACACAGAAGGTAACCGTAAACTAAATGTATTTACCCTGATTAGTGCACACATTCAATTGTTAATTGGATTGGTGTTGTACTTCTTAAGTCCGCTTACCAAATTGCCTATGAGCGATGCCATTGGTCGTTATTTTAAAGCGGAGCACACTTCTATGATGATTATTGCAATCATTTTGATTACGGTAGGTAATGCTAAATCGAAAAAAGTGGCTGATGCTGTTGCTAAACACCGCACCATCGCGGTTTTCTTTAGCCTTGCCCTTATTCTGATTATCGTAGCCATTACTTTGATGGTTAAAGAAGTTCCTGGAAGATCGTTTTTTGGGGTTTCTTAGTTAATATGCCTGATTACCCTCGTGGTATCCTTATAAGTTTAAATCCTGCCCTTTGGAGGGTGGGATTTTTTGTGTCCAGCTTTTTCAGCCACGGATACACGGAAAACACGGAATGTTATAAATATTGCTCAGTGTGCTCAGTGCTTTTCTTTGCGTGCTTTGTGGTTAAAAAAGAGATTCTGGCATGCTCCAGAATGACGGCAAGAATAGCTTTGTGGTTAAAAATGACGCTAACTTTTACCACCGAGGACACTGAGTTTTACACAGAGTAGCATTGAGGCATATTGCTCAGTTCACGCTGTGCTTTTCTTTGTGTGCTTCGTGTTTAAAAAAGAGATTCTGGCATGCTCCAGAATGACGGTAAGGGTAGCTTTGCGGTTAAAAACTAACCTTTTCAGCCACGGATGCACGGAAGACACGGAATGTTATAAATATTGCCCAGTGTGCTCTGTGCATTTCTCTGTGTGCTTTGTGGTTAAAAAAGAGATTCTGGCATGCGCCAGAATGACAACAAGAATAGCTTTGCGGACTTAGCGCTACTCTTTGTGTGCTTTGCGGTTAAAATGTAGCTAAGCCTTGCATGCTTTACATGGTAAATAAGCTCCATTGCCAACTTCGCGGCTAAAAAGCGATTTGTTTAAATTATTTTCATAAATATTTCGCTTTTTCAAAATTCTTTATATTTTTGTGGCTCATGATCAACAATATACATACATGGCTTTGGCAAAGTAATTCGAAAACGGATTGCGCTGGCTGCGTATGAAAAAAATATAGTTTATCAACCTAAACCTTATTAAAGAACCATTAAAGCCCGGCGTAGAACCACACGCCGGGCTTTTTATTGTTATAAGAAATAATTTAACCGTTGTTGCGGTGCACGAAGCAACAACAATACTGTAAAATCATGTATAAAATAAATACAACTTACAAAAAACTACTTGCCGATACCACGACGCCGGTAAGCATTTACCTGCGCTTGCGCGATGTTTATCCCAACAGCATTTTGCTTGAGAGTTCGGATTACCATAGTCGCGAAAACTCAATGAGTTTTGTTTGCGCCGAGCCGGTTGCGGGTATCATTTTAAAAGGTTCGCGACTGGAAACTTATTTTCCGGATGGAGCTGTTGAAATTACCGAGAGCAAGAACCTGATTGATGAAATCGCCGATTTTAAAGACAAGTTTAAAGCAAGCGAATTGCCCGAAATTAAATTCATTTCGAGTGGTTTGTTTGGTTATTTTACCTGGAATGCCGTGCAGCATTTCGAAGATATTAAGTTTACATCGGAGACACCTGAAGGCGAGGAGATCCCCGAAATGCAATACCACTTGTACCGGTATATCATTGCCATCGATCACTTTAAAAACGAAATCACCCTGTTCAAAAATACTTTCGAAGGTGAGGAGGAAGGTGGTTTGGAGAAAATGGAATACCTGATCCAGAACAAAAACTATCCGGAATATAAATTTCAGACCCGGGGTAAAGAATCATCCAACTTAACCGATAAAGGATTTATGGATCTGGTAGAAAAGCTACAAAAGCACATTTACCGTGGCGATGTTTTCCAGATTGTACCTTCGCGTGCTTTTAAGCAGGCTTTTTCTGGCGATGAATTTAATGTTTACCGTTGTCTGCGTTCTATAAACCCATCACCTTATCTGTTTTATTTCGATTACGGTAATTTCAAACTTTTTGGTTCATCGCCCGAAGCACAGATTACCATCAAAAACAATTCGGCTAATATTTTCCCGATTGCCGGAACCTTTAAACGGAGCGGAAACGATATTGAAGATGCAGAGCAAGCCAGAAAGTTAGAGCAAGACCCTAAAGAAAGTGCAGAGCACGTTATGCTGGTTGATTTAGCCCGAAATGATTTAAGCAGGCATTGTAACCGGGTGGAGGTAAAATCGTTTAAAGAAGTGCAGTACTACTCGCACCTGATCCATTTGGTGAGCAAGGTTAGCGGCCATTTGCAGGAAAACGTTAGTGCTTTTAAAGTAGTGGCCGATACTTATCCGGCAGGTACTTTAAGTGGTGCACCGAAATACAAGGCCATGCAGCTGATTGATGAAAACGAGAAACTAGGTCGGAATTTCTACGCTGGCGCCATTGGTTTTATGGGTTTTAACGAAGATTTTAACCACGCCATCATGATCAGGACTTTTATGAGCAAAAATAACGAACTGCATTACCGCGCAGGGGCAGGTATTGTGGCCGATTCGGTACCTGAAACCGAAATGCAGGAAGTAAACAATAAAATTGCCGCATTGCGTAAGGCCGTGCAGATGGCAGAGGGGATATAGTTGGGAGTTAAGAGTTTTTAGTTTGGAGTAAAATCCACTAATCAGAAATACAATGGAAAATATAAATAAGAAAACCGTTCTGGTGATCGATAACTACGATAGTTTTACCTATAACCTGGTGCATTTAATTAACGAAGTTGGTTACGAGGCCGAAGTTTGGAGAAACGATAAGTTTGAGCTGGCTGATGTAGAAAAGTACGATAAAATATTGCTTTCACCAGGTCCTGGCATTCCGGAAGAAGCGGGTTTATTGCTCGATGTAATTAAAACGTATGCGCCAACCAAAAGCATTTTTGGGGTATGCTTGGGGCAGCAGGCTATTGCAGAAGCCTTTGGTGGCACGCTGTACAATTTAGGTAGACCAATGCATGGCATTGCTACACCGGTTACGGTTGTAGATGGCGACGAACCTTTATTCTGGGAATGTCCGCAAACCATAAATGTTGGCCGTTACCACAGCTGGGTGGTGAGTAAAGATAACTTCCCCTCGTGCTTAAAAATTACAGCCCGCGACCATAAAAACGAAATTATGGCTTTAAGGCACGAAACACTTGATGTGCGCGGTGTACAATTTCATCCAGAAAGTGTGCTTACCGAGTTTGGCCGGCAGATGATGGAGAATTGGTTAACAAATTAAGAATTGTCCTGCTGGTCGTCATCCTGATCCGATAGTTATCGGATTTGTTTCAGGATCTCAACTGATGGAATTAGTTAAATTTTAGATGTGGATATCATAGCACTTTTTTATTGAAATTTGTCACGTTGAGCTCGTCGAAACGCCTCGAAAGAAGTTAATAAAGCTCCTTCGACAAGCTCAGGATGACAATTCGAGATTTATGATACCCGCTTAACAGATTGATAGATGAACATACTAGATAAAATCGTACTCCGTAAAAAAGAAGAAGTTGCCGCTGCAAAAGCGCTTGTTTCTGTTCAGGATTTAGAAAATGCCGTGCATTTTAAAAGGACACCACATTCTTTTAAAGATTTTTTGCTGTCGGCAGACCGTACAGGTATTATTGCCGAGTTTAAGCGACGTTCGCCTTCAAAAGGATTGATTAACGGTGTGGCTGATGTAGCTGAAGTTACACAGGCCTATAACAGCGCCGGTGCATCGGCACTTTCAGTATTAACTGATGTTGATTTTTTTGGTGGTAAAACGGAAGATCTTTTAGCTGCGCGGGCAGCGAACAATATTCCAGTTTTAAGAAAGGATTTCATGATTGATGAATACCAGATTCTTGAAGCAAAAGCCTGGGGAGCCGATATTATCTTATTAATCGCCTCTATTTTAACTCCGCAACAGATTAATGATTTTGGCAAGTTTGCCCAAAACCTGGGTTTAAATGTGCTTTTGGAAGTACACAATCTCGAAGAACTGGAAAGAAGTATTTCGCCTAATTTAGATGCCATTGGGGTAAACAACCGGAACCTGGCCGATTTTACTGTCGATATTCAGACCTCATTCGATCTGGTAAATAAAATTCCGGATGAGTTTTTGAAAATCTCTGAAAGTGCAATCAGCAATCCGCAAACCATAAGGGAATTGAAAACTGCTGGTTTTAATGGCTTTTTAATCGGTGAAAATTTTATGAAAACCAATAATCCCGGACTTGCGATTCAGCAATTTGTGGCAGAGATATAAGGACTTTTAAACCTCGCAGGTTTTAAAAACCTGCGAGGTTTGGTTGGCCGCAATTTTGTATCTTTGCATCAATTACATGGGAAGACAAAAATTTTATGATACTGCCATTGTGCAGGAACGGGCAATTTTAGTTGGGGTAGTAACTCCCGGCGAGAAAGAAGCCCAGACAAAAGAATATTTAGACGAGCTGGCCTTTTTGGTAGATACAGCCGGTGGGAAAGTGGAGAAGGTTTTTACGCAAAAAATGCTCAAGCCTGAGCGTGCCACCTTTGTGGGTACGGGTAAGCTCGAAGAAATTAAAGCTTACGTTAAATCAGAAGAAATTGATACCGTGGTTTTCGATGATGAATTATCGCCATCGCAACTACGCAATATAGACCGCGAATTAGGTGTTAAGGTATTAGACCGGAGCAATTTAATTCTCGATATTTTCGCCAACAGGGCGCAGACTGCCCAGGCCAAAACCCAGGTAGAACTGGCTCAGTTACAATACGTATTACCGCGCTTAACCGGTATGTGGACGCACCTGGAACGCCAGAAAGGTGGTATCGGGATGCGCGGTCCGGGTGAAACCCAGATTGAAAGCGACAGAAGGATCATTTTAAATAAAATATCTTTATTAAAAGAACGCCTGAGAAATATCGACAGGCAAAACGAAACGCAACGCAAAAACCGGGGGCAGCTCATTAGGGTTGCTTTGGTAGGTTATACCAACGTGGGTAAATCTACGATTATGAACATGTTGTCGAAATCGGAAGTCTTTGCGGAGAATAAACTCTTTGCAACGTTAGATACGACTGTTCGTAAAGTTGTGATCGAAAACCTGCCTTTCCTGTTATCCGATACGGTTGGTTTTATCCGCAAACTTCCTCACCATCTGGTAGAATGTTTTAAATCTACCCTGGATGAAGTTAGGGAAGCCGATTTGCTGGTTCACGTGGTTGATGTTTCGCATCCTAATTTCGAAGACCAGATTAATACGGTTAATGAAACTTTAAAGGATATCGGGGCAATTGATAAGGATATGATCCTGGTGTTCAATAAAATTGATGCCTATGTTTCGCCTGAAGTAGAAGGAGATGATGACGACGGTAAACTGACGTTGGAAGATTTTAAAAACAGCTGGATGAGTCATGGCAAAGTGCCGGTGCTGTTTATTTCAGCAACTCAAAAAGAGAATATAGAAGAATTTAAAACGTTATTGTACGATAAGATCAAGGCTGCGCATGTGGCGAGGTACCCGTATGATAGCAACCTTTTATATTAATGACCAAAAATCAATAATCAATTTTCAGACAGTTCTAGAGGGAAAAAATAACCAAGAATCAATACTCAATTTTCAAACTAATCCAGTGTATTAAATAATCAATTTGCAATAATCAATTTTCAGATGAAAGAAAAATGATTAAGCATTGATTGTGTACATTGTATTTTGGTTATGGGGTTTTGATCATTGGAATTTGGTTATTGGTCATTATGATTTGGTTATTGGTCATTTTGACTATTGCGATTTCTTGATGATAGCATTAAAAATTAACATGAGTTGATTGGCTTCACTTACTAGAAGTGATTTTGTAGGTTCTAACTCTTTTTGATCGTCAATATCGATAAGATTAAGCCAGAGCCTGGTTTCTTTAGCTTCTTTTCTACAAACCTTTATGCGGTAAACGAAATCAGCTTTGCTTAAAGATTCATTGGCTTCAATATAATTTGCAGAAACAGATCCTGAAGATCGGATAACTTGTTTAATATCCGGAATGTTAATTATATTATGGGTAAGCATTTTGCAATAAGCCCTAATGGATTTAGCAAATAGAAATGTTCTTTCTTCAAGATTAAAATTAGTTCCGTTGCTCATTAATTAAATATAAGTATTTTTACAAAAAAACTAGGAGCCTGTGATTGGGCCACAGTTTGAGAATTTGTTTTTTGAATTTTAACTATCTTTTCCAATTGATTGATTCAGGCCAATTCAGTCTGAAAATTGAATATTGGTAATTGATAATTTTAGAGTAAACCTTATCATTTTGATATTATCGCCTTTATGGTTTGATAATTGAATATTGGTAATTGATAATTTTACAGTGAACCTTATCGTTTTGATATTATCGCCTTTTATGGTTTGATAATTGATTATTGGTAATTGATAATTATAATAATATGGAAAGTAAACGTCAGCAGAAATTTGCAGGAGTATTACAAGAGGAGTTAGCACAGGTTTTTCAGCGCGAAGGAGCTTCATTTTTACCCAATACATTAGTAACCATTACACGTGTAAGGGTTTCACCGGATTTGGCAGTGGCAAAAGTTTACCTGAGCTTTTTCAATACCAATAATACCACGCTTTCTATCAACACTGTTAATGCACATGCCGGTGAGATCAGATATAAATTAGGTAGCAGAATCCGTCACCAGGTAAGGGTAGTGCCTGAGTTAACTTTCTTTGTAGATGATACCAACGAATATGTAGAACGAATGGATCATCTTTTTGATAAGATTGCCAAAGAGCCCAGACAAAAAGACGAAGACAGCGAATAATTTTTTGTGAGGAAGCTCAGGGAACCCGTTAATTTCTTCACTCATTTTATACCGGCTTTGATTGCGATTCCGGCAGGATACTTTTTGCTTCAAAAGTGCCAGACCCCGATTGAATATACCGCCGCGTGGATTTACAGCATTGGCACTTTTATCCTTTTCGGAGTAAGTGCCATGTACCATGGATATCCGGCAACAGAATATGGGGTGCGGTTTTGGCAAAAGTTCGATCATTGCTGCATTTACCTTATGATTGCTGGCTCTTACAGCCCTACAGCATTATTAGTCTTTGATGACTGGCTGAGCTGGAGTTTATTTACAATTGTGTGGATTATTGCCATTGTTGGCTGCCTGCTTAAAATCTTTAACCGGTTAAAAAGTACAGCTATTTCACTGTCTATTTATATTTTAATGGGCTGTTTAATTGTACCATTGATGCAAAAGATGCTGGGTACGCTACCCATTGGTGCTGTAGCCTGGTTGCTTTTAGGCGGTGTTTTTTACATAGGTGGTACCTATTATTATGCAAAAGACAAACAATTATCGAGGTGGATGCATAGTCATGAACTTTGGCATTTGTTTGTAATTGGTGGCGCATTATCGCACTACATTTATAATTACGTTTATATTTTTAAATAAACTCCTTTCATGCATATTCTCGGGCAGGTAATTGCAGGCAACCATGATTTGATCCACAAGGTGGTAGATTTTGATCCGGAACAGGATCAGCTTTTAACCCTTGATTTTACCGCTGCAAACACCGAACTCACCGATGAGATTTTAGGTAATATTGACCAGTTTTCGGCCTGGATTGATGAAAAGCTCAGGCTAGACCAGGCCAGATACGGTATTGGGGGCTATAATGAACACCGTACCATTTATTCGCGCAGTGCACATTTTGATACCGGTGAGGAACCCCGAAGGTTACATTTAGGGGTAGATATTTGGGCTCCTGCCGGAACACCTGTTTACAACTTCTACGATGCAACTGTTCAGAGCTTTGCCAATAATAATAACTATGGAGATTATGGCGCCACCATTATTTTAGCTTATGACATTGCCGGTTATAAATTTAATGCACTTTACGGTCATCTGAGCTTAGCTTCTTTAAATAATCTGGAAGAGGGCATGCAGATAAAAGCAGGAACCAAATTTGCCGAACTCGGGAATAAAGATGAAAACGGTTGCTGGCCACCACACCTTCATTTTCAGCTTATCGAAGATATGCAGGGCTTAAAAGGCGATTACCCTGGCGTATGTAAGTTTAGCGAGAGGGAAAAATATTTGGCCAATTGTCCGGATCCGGAGCTTATTTTGAGATCTACCTTCTTTTAACCGCAAAGAAAAGAGGGAACTCGCCAAGGACGCAAAGTTTAGCCGCAACCTTTCCGTGTTTCTGTGCTTCCGTGGCAAAAAAATGTTCTATGAACCAAAACTCATTTTCTCTGTGAAAACTTTGTGCCTTCTCTGTGGTTAAATAAGGGTTGGCTGCATAAACTACATCTATCTCATCCTTTCAGCTTTTTTTAGTAAATTAGTAATATGAAATACCTGATAACTATTTGCCTGGTTTTTTGTTGCACTTTGGCCATTGCTCAGGTACAGTTTAAATCGGGTAAAAGCGGTTTTACCAATTTCCTCAGAGATAACACCATTTACCCACAATTTTCAAAAGACAATTGCATTCAGGGAACTGTAAATGTGAGCTTCAAACTGGATGAAAAAGGAAAAGTATATTTTTCGAAAATAAGTAAAGGAATTCTTTCCGAGCTGGATGAAGAGGCACTCCGTCTGGTGCGGTTAAGCAGTGGTAAATGGCAGGTGCCCGCTGGTTACGATACCACCGTTTCGATTATTGCGCCTGTTAAATTCCAGCTTTCGGGCTACAATTGCGAAGGTAAATCAAGTGAGGATATTCAGGAAGCCATTCGCAATTATCAGGCTGAAGAAGGTTTAACCAATTCGGTTATTAATTTTTATAAAAATATCGATCAGGCCAAACCCGGACAGGAAATCCAGATTATTGCTATCAAAAACCAATTGGGCATTGATGATGAATACCTGGACGACCGCATTAAAATGGGGTTGAAAAAGATCAAACAGGGCGATAAACAAGGGGCCTGCGAAGACTTCCTTTTTGTTAAATACATGGGAAGCAAAAAAGCAGATGATTATTTGGCCAAATACTGTAAATAATAACAAGATCTTTTATTGCAAGCAAATCTGTGAGGAAAGCGTGGTTATTGTGGCCACTTTTTTACCCTTGCACTTTGCTGGTGTCCATTTAAAAGATTTAGCAATCTTTAACATCTGTTCGCCAACTTTACCAACCTGATCCTTTACTACTCTTTCTCGGGAAATACGGCCATCCACATCAACTAAAAAAGATACGATGAACCGGGTTGATGCACCGCTTGGAATCGAATCTAATCTTACAGCAGACATTGCCCTATAAAGTTTAGTCAGGCCGCCCTTCATTCGTAGCGGGTTCGTCATAGCTGCTATAAATTACCTTCCCCGTTAAAAGGTCTTTTTTATGGGGGCAATCTGTTTTGTTGTTAACAGGGGCTACCGATTTCTGATCAGTAAAATAACCGAACACTGTACCGAGAAACATCGAAAGCGCTAACATTAATCTGAACATGGAGCAATGAATTTGAATAATGGCTAAACCAAGATAACAAAATTGATTAATTTAGCCAATAATGAAAAACACCACCCGATTTTTTGCCTTATTGGATATCATCAGTATCGTTTTGCTGGCCAAACAATTTTGGCAAATTTTAACCCACCTAAACGAAATTCCCGATCAGATACTTTCGCAAGCCAAAGTGGTACTGCTCCTGCCGCTATTTGTTTCACTGTTTATCTCTGCTGGTGGTTTAATGCTGAATAAGAAGTTTGGTTTTATTACCTATTACATCCAGTTTCCGTTTCGCCTGGTGGTATGGGTGTTTTCTATCGGTTTCATTACCTTTTTACCCGAAATGTTAAACCTCAGTGAGCGCTGGTTCGACATTCTGTTCCGGATCTGTTTTATTGCTGAATTTTTCAGGTTGTATTTTACCATCAGGATTCACCGTTCTTTATTTCGCTAGGCAGAATAACCGTAATGGCTGCTGGCATAATGCTGGCTTCAACTTTATTTACGCGACCAATATATTCGCCATCTACCTGAAAATGGGCTTTGTGTTTAGAAGAAATCCTAACTTCGGCAGTTTGAAAAACTTCGATTTTCTTTGGGTTGAAGGGCAGTTTGGTAAACCAGATTTTTAAGATTTCGAGGTAAGAGTAATCCTTAACTAAAACCACTTCAAAAAGATCGTCGTCCAGTTTGCCATCGGGGTTTATCTTCAAACCGGTTCCGTACATGGTGGCATTGGCGATGGCCACCATAGCCGCTTTAGAAGTAATGGTTTCGTTTTTAAGCCTGAGTTGTACATCCATCCTGCGGTGGTTCCAAAGGGCATGCCAGGTGGCCTTGGCGTAACCCCACATGCCGCGCTGCGGAAGTGTATCGAACTTCTTAACCAGGTAGGCATTAAAACCCATATCAGATAAATGAATACAGATTTCATCATTGAGCTTAACCACGTGGATTTTCTGTTGCCGGCCTTCCGCTACAATAGCCAAAGCCATCTTTATATCCGTTGGAATCCCCAGCTCTTTAGCCATACCATTGGCCGAACCGGCCGGGATAATGCCTATCGGCGTTTCGGTATTCAGCAAACATTCAGCAACGAGCTTGAGCGTTCCATCGCCGCCAACTGCTACTACGCGATCTGCCTTCGAACCGGATATTTTTTGCTTAATCTTCTCTAAAGAGCAATCTTTGGGCAATTCGAAAAGATCGGTTTCAATTGCTTTTCCTTTAAAATAGGTAGAAATTACTTCTTTTAGGTTTATATCGTGACTGCCAGAACCTGGATTAATGATGAATAGTAATTTCATGAGTTAGCCAATGCTTTTACATCACAAACAACTTTTAATAAACTCTGTTTTAATAACGATGAATAAATCGGTTAGTGTAAAAGTATATCATGGTTATGGGCATGCGCATAATCTGGTGGTGTATGGCCATGTTTTTAAACGGAAGGCCAAAACCAGGCAGGTTTACAGCAACAATATCGTGGTAAATATTGTACATCTTTTAAAGTTGTTCATACTAAAACCCTATGCTTTTGTTGATGTGCGGCTGCAGTTTTTTGATCAGACCATTTATAACAAAACCGAACGCGATGGCTTCTTTAAATTTGAATGGAAAGCCGGGCGTGAAATTCCGGCCGGGTGGCACTATGTAAAAGTTGAAGCGGTTGACACAGCAGGGAAAGTTTTGAACGCTGGAGAAGGAAAGGTTTATGTGCCGCACCTTACGCAATATGCTTTTATTTCTGATGTGGATGATACCGTAATGGTTTCGCATTCGGCTACTATTGGCAGAAGGCTGCGGGAGCTGTTTATTAAAAACCCACATACACGGAAAACTTTCCCCGAAGCCGCCAGCCATTACCAGCAACTGGCCCTCTCGCATACAGAACCGGAGCAACCCAATCCTTTTTTTTATGTAAGCAGCAGCGAATGGAACCTGTACGATTATTTAATTGAAACCTTCAGGTTTAACAAATTACCGGATGGGGCTTTTCTGCTCAATACGTTAAAAAAATGGAAAGATTTAATTAAGACGGGTAAAACCGGCCATGAAGGTAAATTATTGCGGGTAATGCGCATTTTGGATGCCTTCCCGAACCAAAAGTTTGTGTTTTTTGGCGACAATTCGCAGCAAGACCCTGAAATTTATAGTACCATCGTCGAAAAATATCCTCAAAATATCGAGGCGGTTTACATCCGCAACATTCGCCCGGAAAAGGAAGCAGAAACAAAGCGCTTACTTAAAAAAGTAGCGGATAAAAATGTTAGCGCCTGCTTATTTAACGAAAGTAAGGAAGCGATCGAACATTCGAGGTTGATAGGCTTGATTCAATAATTTTTGGAGCGCAATTGCAGTGCCGGTCGGTTTCAGCAGTCCCGCTTTCCTTCCTGCCCCGATGAAATATCGGGGGCATCCATCCAATCGGGGCTAAGTACAGTACCATCTGCCAATGGCAACAGGCCATGATTCAATAAACCTGACAGGAGCGAGCACCGAACGCAGAGAGGTAAAGCGGATGGCAGGACTTTCGGATCCGATGACCACAGGACCCTGCTTTTCAAAAAAAAGATGAAGATCTCTCCTGCCTGTACCTGAAAAAAGCCTTCCCGCAATAACGGATAAGCTACGAAATCGACTTTCCGAAAGGGGTAAAGGCTAAATTCATTAATTTAAAATGCTGGCGGCCAAACGGAATGCCCACAATGGTAATGCACAGCAAAATGCCGAAGAATAAATGCGTTAAAGCAATCCAGAAACCTCCGCAGAAAATCCAGATCAGGTTCATGATGGTAGAAAGGCAACCGGTATTAGATGAGGTATCGGTAATTTTTACCCCAAAAGGAGCCAGGCCTACAATGGCAAATTTAAAGCATTGAATCCCGAATGGAATACCTACAATGGTTAAGCAAAGGATTAGCCCTCCGATAATGTATTCGAAGAAAATAAATATACCGCCAAAAATAATCCAGATAATATTGCCTAAAAAGTTCATTGTATTTTTTTAGGTTAAGATTGACTTTCGAAGTATTTGTTACAGGGTCATTCTTCTTTTCCCTGAATCATCGGAATCTGATAATCGAGTTTGCGGCTTTTAAAAAATGCTTTTAATTTTTGCCAGGTAATGATTCTTAAATTATCCGAAAGCTTAATATCAGCAGAGGTTACAAAATGTTTGCAGTCAAAGCAGATATCGAAAAAAGAGCATTTATTTTGTTTGTAAATTAAAATGCCATGATGGGGCATAAAGCACATACCCCTTTCAAATGTTTCTCCCAATTTTAGTGGCATAATTAAAGTGCTTGCTAATAAGTCGATATCTTTTTTGCCAAGTTTTAATCTTTGCTTTATAATTTTCTCATTCAGTCTACCATTTTCGATTAAACGTGGCGAATAATCACCATCATTCTGTATTGGCGTATAAGTTAAAGTATGGCTAACAATTACTACGGAATCGGCTGCCATAAAGGTTTGGTATACTTTGTTCTTACTTTTTTGAGCAAATGCAACTGGTGTTATGCAAAAAAAGAATACAGTTAAAAGGAAGATTTTTATCATGAGCGTTAGCAATTAAAACTAATATAGGCTTTTTTTGAGCTTTTCTTTTGTAATTTAGGAATACACACAAAAGAAACACAACATGAAAAAATTATGGATTACTGCGGCTGCGGTCGCTTGCTTTGCGTTATCTGCTGCGCGTGCGCAAACGGTTAATGGTATCAGATTAACCGAACTTAAAGCTGGTTATATTGAGCTTTCTGCAGTGAGTAGCACTTTTGAGGATAAATTATGGATTAAACTGGAGTACGGCCAAAAGGTTTCGGAGCTTAATGATGTCTGTATAAAAGACGACAATGGTAAACGCCTGGAATTTAATTCTGCCCTTGATGGCGTGAATAAACTCAAAAATTACGGTTATGAATTGTTTAGTGTTTATACAGATCAGATAAATCAGACTTCAAACCGCCCGGTATACGTGTTAAAAAGAAAATAAACAATAGCTCTGGGCTTAGGCACTGCGCTATCGTTTTATCTAAAATTAAGTATTACAATTCAAATAGTTTGTCATGTTGAGCTTGTCGAAACACTTTAATAGTCCTTCGACAGGCTCAGGATGACAATTAATAGATGATACCTAGATAAAATCAAGTGTATTAAACTTCTTGTTCAGGATATCGGCATTGTTTACATCGAGCCATTTATCTAAAATGGTACCGTAAACCTGCCTGAAATCGAGCTGGTATTTTAAATCGCCAGTATCCAGATCGCTTAGGTTTGGGGCTGCATTAAAAATGCCCTGTTTCTTTAATTTTCCACCAAACACGAACATGTTGTTGGCGGTTCCGTGGTCAGTTCCGTTACTGGCGTTCTGTTCAACCCTGCGCCCAAACTCAGAGAAGGTAATTACCAAAGTATCATCGAGCTTATTGTTCGATTTTAAATCTTTTAGGAACGCAGCCATGCCTTCGCTATATTGTTTAAGCAGGTTACCTTGTTGCCCAATCTGGTTTACGTGAGTATCGAAGCCGCTCAGCGAAACATAGTAAACCCGGGTTTTGAGCCCCGAAGAAATAAATTTTGAAACTGTTTTTAACTGATTGGCAAAACCGCTGTTTGGATAAGTTGATTTGGATTGATAAATCTTCGAGGTATTCTGGATATAACTGGCCGAAGAAGAAGTTTCGATCATGGTTTTATACAAATAGCCTAAATTATCTTCGTCTAAATGTTCCTTGTCATTTTGCAACATGGCCTTAAAAAACGGATCGTTGGTGTTGCGGAATAAAGCTGCGGGATCTTTTAAGGCAATTCCTTTTTTGGTTTGCCCTTTCATGGCCAGCGAAAGCGAATCATCAACTTCGATAGCGGTATAGGGGAATTTGCAGGTTTGGCAATTGCTATCTAAATAACGGCCAATCCACCCGGTTGATAAAAACTGGTTGCTGTCGCTACCGGTTTGCCAGATATCCATCGAACGAAAATGGGAACGGTCTGGATTGGGGTAACCTACATCGTTAATGATGGTCATCCAACCCTGGTCGTGGATTTCTTGTAAAGCGGCCATGTTAGGGTTTAAGCCCTGCATATCGTTAAGCTTAATTATTTCTTCTGGTTTAATGGCAATGCTTTTTCGCTTTTGGTAGTAAATATCGTTGCCATACGGGATAACCGTATTTAAACCGTCGTTACCGCCCGATAACTGCACTACAACTAGGTTTTTGTAAAGGCTGAGTTCATCAAGCGCCATGGCTTCAAGCGGTTTCATAAAAGCCGGCACAAATAACGAGCCTGCAGCAACAAAACCTGTATTTCTTAAAAAATTTCTTCTGTTCATTTTGTTAGTTCTTTTTGTGGTCAAAGGTTTAGTGTTTGATAAACTGCAATTGACTATAGTTCATCAGCTATTAACCAATTTTTAACAAAGTTGATATTCGGGCATGCTGGTAATTTCTACTGCTGTACTCCGTAAACCTTTATTGTCGCTCACCATTGAGGTAATTTTGGTATTCAGTTTAGGTTGTAACAGAAACTCGGTAAGTGCCAGTGGTGTTAAGCCTTTTGGCAGCGTATTTAAAAATTTTGGCCAGTCGGCATTTGCATTTACGTACGATTTCGGTTTGTTGTTGGCATTTGCATTGCTGGTTGCCGTTCTGCTCAAGGCAATTACGGCTTCATCTTCCGGATCGGCCTTGCCACTGAAATCAATTTCGCCATCGTTTAAAACCAGCGAGGGAATACGCATTCTGAGCATTAGGGATGAGCTGTCGATCCAGCTTTGCCCACCCGGCCAACCGGCAACGTTGGGTGGGTTAAATAAATACTGACCTAAACTGCTTTGCAGCTGAATGAGCACTTGTGGTTTGTTGTAGGTAACATAAAACTCGCGACTTAAACCCACTAAAAATTCAGCTGGTGATTTGATTTTAGTACCCACATTTTCCGAAGCGTAAAACCAATCAGAAGTGAACATTTTTTTCATCATCGCTGCAATGTTATACTTCGAATTGTAAAAAGTTGTAGCTAGTTCTTTAATGTGAGCATCGTTCGGGGTATCGTTTACAAAGAATTTATATACTTTCTGCGCAATAAATTGTGCGGTTTGGGGCTTTTCTAAAATGATATCGATAATATGCTCGCCTTCAAAGTTGCCAATTTTACCAAAGAAGGTTTTGGTACCATCATCGTGCAGATTTTTACGGAAAATAAAAGAACCATCTTTATCGTACATCCAGCCGGTAAATGAACGTGCCGATTCTTTAATATCTTGTTCCGTGTAATTGCCTCTACCCAGGGTAAAAAGCTCCATGAGCTCGCGCGCAAAATTTTCGTTGGGCTTGCCTTTGCGGTTTTGCTGGTTGTTGAGGTATTGCAGCATGGCGGGGGCTTTCGAAACCTCAACCAAGAGTGTTTTAAAGCTGCCCAAGGCATTTGCCCGCTGGATGTTGTTTAACTGCTGAGCAAAAAACGGGTTGTTGTTGCGGCAGGCAAAATGCCCATGCCAAAAGAGGGTCATTTTCTCTCTTAGCGGCGCATCGGTATTGATCATTTTATTTACAAAAGCAATATTGAGATCGCGGCTTACCTCATTTTGCTCGCGAACGATTTGCTGGCGCATTTTCTTTTCCTCATCCGTGAGGTCTTTTTTCGAGTATAAACCAGCCTGGGCCAATAACTGCCGCTTCGATTCATAATCGTTTACCAAAGCAATGGGATCGTCTTTTTGTGAAGTTTCGATCAGGCGGTCAACAGTTTTTTCGAGATTTTTTTTGCTTAATTTTTCCAGGTCGGTATATGAAATCCCGAAGCCTGCACGGTTATAAAGATGCTTAACTTTGAAGAAATTATCTTTGGCGATCATAGTTAACGATTTTACAGTATGACTTATTTAAAACACAAGGGTTTAATCTTTGTTTTCTTTCTTATTTTCGTTCCATGTTTTTTCAACTGTTAGCCGATGATCCCGCTTTTCCCGATCCTGCCCTGGCAGAAGAAGATGGTTTGCTGGCCGTTGGCGGTGATTTAAGTATGGAAAGGCTATTAATTGCCTACTCTAACGGTATTTTTCCGTGGTTTAGCGAAGAAGATCCCATTTTGTGGTATTCACCACACGAACGCTGTGTAATTTATCCCGATAAAATCAAGATCAGCAAAAGCATGAAGCAGGTTTTAAAGCAGGGGATATTTAAGGTTACCCTTAACCAGGCTTTTAAAGAAGTGATTTTAAACTGCGCCACTGCGCCAAGAAAGGGGCAGGATGGTACCTGGATTACGACTGAGATGCAGGAAGCTTACCTTCGGCTGCATCAGAACGGATATGCCCACAGCGTAGAGGTTTGGCAGGATGATAAACTGGTTGGTGGTTTATACGGTTTAAAGATAAACCAGGTTTTTTGTGGCGAAAGCATGTTTAGTCAGGTGAGTAATGCTTCAAAAACAGCCTTAATTTTTTTAAGTGAACTTAATATTGAACTGATTGATTGTCAGTTACCCAACGATCATTTAATGAGCTTAGGTGCCGAAATGATCAGTCGTGAAAGGTATATGGAAATGCTTCAAGCTCAGGCTTAATCTCTGTTAGCGGCATCATTCAACTCTTGTTCTTGCATGGCTTTTTCTATTCTTTTATCGGGGATAAACCAAATGCAAGCTACAAAGAAGTAAAGTGCAACACCTAACCATGGGTTTATAAAGCTCAGGCCAATTCCGGCAATGTAAAAAAGCAACGAAATTTTGCCTTTAAAATCGTTTCCTATGGCTTGTACTACTAAAGAATCGCGGCCTTCAGTCCGTTTAATTACGATTACAAATATTGTGTATGCAACTGCAGCTAAAAATAACACTACGCCATAAACAATTACCGGCCAAAGTGCAAAGTGATTTTCGCCCATCCAGCCTGCAGCAAACGGAAATAGCGATAACCAGAACAGAAAATTGAGGTTGGCCCACAACATGGCTCCGCTCACTTTTTTGATGGCATGCAGTAAATGGTGATGATTATTCCAATAGATACCTACAAAAATAAAACTTAAAATGTAGCTGATGAATTTGGGAATCAAAGGCTTAAGGCTTATCAAACTTTCGCTGTGCTCTGGAACTTTAATCTCTAAAACCATAATGGTGATGATGATTGCGATTACGCCATCACTAAATGCTTCTAATCTGCCTTTGTTCATAAACCGTATGCATTAACCTGCCGGATGCAATTATGAGCTAATTTATATAAAAAATAAACACCTGCAAGTTTTGGCCTGCAGGTGTTTCATTATTGTTTTGTTGTACTTAGTATTTAACGATAAAATCGCTGTTTTCGTTGATACTCGTTGAAAACGAGCACCATGATTAACATTATAATTCCCTAACCCAAATATTCCGGAAACTAATTGCCGGGCTTGGGTCGCCGTGATCTTGTAATTTAATTGATGCCGGACCATGTTTTTTATACTCAGGCGCGCCAATGTATCTGGTTTCGCCTTTTAATACAAAGCCATTTTGCAACAACACGCCGTTTAAAAACAGGGTAACGCTTGCTGGTTTTTGTAAGGTTCCGTCTTCGTTAAAACGTGGCGCATTCCAAATGATATCGTAATATTGCCATTCGCCTGGTTTTTTATTGGCGTTTGCTAAAGGAATGCCTTGTTTGTAAACACTTCCGGTTTGCCCGTTAACATAAGTTTTATTGTTGTAGGCATCCATAATCTGGATTTCGTAACCATCATCTCCGCCACCTGTTGAGGCTAAAAACACACCGCTGTTTCCACGTGCCTGTCCTTCGCCTGAAATATTGGCCGGAATTTTCCATTCCATGTGCAACTGGTAATCGGTAAATTTTTTATTGGTTTCAATATTGCCGGTTCCTTTTTTAACGGTGAAGAAACCATCATCAATAGTCCATGCGGCAGGTTTAGATGGATCTTTTACCGAATGCCAGGCATCCAGATTACGGCCGTTAAATAATATAATGGCATCAGAAGGGGCGTCTTGTGGCAATTTGCCAGGCGTAACAATCTTAGGTACGGGTTCCCAAACCTCGGTGGTTTTAGGGTCTCTGGCAGGATCTGGTTTTTTATCTTGTGCCATAGCTTGCCCTGCAAATAAAACAGGAATAAATAATAGTGTGTATTTGTTCATAATTGTGGTTTAACTTTTTAAAGTTAACCAGTTTATTAAGAAATGGAAATTTGGTATTTAAAATATTACCCCAAATCGTCTACAACATAGGTTTCGCTAATGATAACTTCATCTGGCGCAATATCTTCTTTTCTTTGTTCGGCTAAATCGCGCATAGGGCAATAACCTGTAATACCGCGGTATAACAAGCCAGCACCAATGGCTGCACCCGTTAACCCGATTACAGGATGAGTGAAAACACTGGTAATGCCTTTGAAAAGGAGGTAGGCGCCTGTTGCACCAGATAGCCAGCGTTCTGATTTGGAAACATTCTGAAACAATTCGGGGTATTTCCAGGCTTCTTTTACATTATTGACAGCAGTGTTAAAATCTTGATTTGTCATGATGGTAGAGTTTATGTTCTACAGTACAACAAGTAAGAGGGGAATGAGTTTGAAGTAATTTAAATTGTGAGGCTAATAAAGTTTTTTACCACCTAAGACATTTAAGGGCATTTAAGGAAACCTGTCATTCTGAATGCAGTGAAGAATCTCTGAAAGATAGCCTGATAAAAAAGATCCATCATTGCATTCAGGATGACATTTCACTTAGTTTAAAATCTCCCGGATATCTTCCTTACTCAGCGATTTAAAGAAACTTTCTTCGGTGGTAATGAGTGAATTGGCCAGCGATTTTTTTCGGTTTTGCAAAGCCAGAATTTTCTCTTCAACGGTATCTTTGGCAATAAACTTATAGATGAAAACCTTTTTATCCTGCCCGATACGGTGGGTCCTGTCGATAGCCTGTTGCTCTACGGCCGGGTTCCACCAGGGGTCGAGAATAAAAACGTAATCGGCTTGTGTTAAGTTTAAACCTACACCACCTGCTTTTATCGAAATTAAAAACACCTTCAATTCGGTGTTTTGCTGAAATTCGGCCACAATTTCGCCCCGGTTGCGCGTTGCTCCATCCAGATAAGCGAAAGGGATATTTTCGGCTTCGAAATGTTTTTTAAAGATATCAAGGTGCTTAACAAATTGCGAGAAAACCAAAACTTTATGTCCGCCTTTCAGCACATTATCCAGTGTATGAATTACGTTTTCGAATTTACCTGAATCTGATAGGTATTCGCCATCGATCATTACCGGGTGATTGGCCAACTGGCGTAAAGCCGTTAAGCCTTGTAAAAGCTGAACCTGTTTTTGCGCAAAAGTTCCATCATCCATACTTTGCAGCAGATCGTTGCGGTAAGCCGATTTTGTTTTTTCGTAATAGGCAGCCTGGTCTTCGCTCATATCGCAATAAATAACCTGCTCGGTTTTGGGCGGCAACTCTGCAGCTACCTGTTCTTTTGTTCTGCGCAGTACAAAAGGCTTAATTATAGTTTGCAGCTTGCGGGCTTTTTCCTCGTCTTTTTTCTTCTCTATAGCCTGCACGTATTCTTCAAAAAAGAAAGCCTGGGTGCCTAATAAACCGGGGTTTAAAAAGGTTAACTGCGACCACAAATCGCTTACCGAATTTTCTACCGGCGTACCACTCAAAATTAAACGGTGTTTCGATTTGAGGCTTCTAACGGCTTTGAATGATTTGGAGGCAGGGTTTTTAATGTTCTGACTCTCGTCCAATATTACGTAGTTGAAGTAAAAGTTCTTCAATTCATCCACATCTACCCGCGTAACGCCGTAAGTGGTAATAATGATATCGTAATTGGCAAAATTGGCCACATCTTTATTTCTGTTGGTGCCGGTATGCGCCAGTATTTTAAGTTTTGGTGTAAACTTTTTGGCCTCTGTTAACCAGTTATAGATTAAAGAGGTAGGCATGATAATAAGCGATGAGGTTTGGATGCCCTGCAGCTGATCATCTTCTTTTACTTTTTGCAGCATGGCCAGCGTTTGAATGGTTTTACCCAAGCCCATATCATCGGCAAGGCAACCACCAAAGTTGTATTCGCGCAAAAAGCTGAACCAGTTGTAGCCGGCTTTCTGGTAATCGCGTAAACTGCCTTTAAAATGTGCGGGCATTTGTGTATCGGCAATATCTTCAAAATCAGATAAGCGCTGAAGCTTACGTTCGAGTGTTACATTGGCCAGGCTATCTTCGGCAAGATCATTAATTAAGCCGATGTGGTGTTTCTTGAGCTTTAAACTTTTGCCAGTTTCGGCCAGGCTGAATAAACTGCCGTATTGCGTAAACCACTTATCCGGAATAATGGCCACTTCGCCATCTGGTAAGAGGAATTCGCGTTTTTTATGCAGGATATGCTGTTTTAAAGAAAGAAAAGGAATCTGGTATTTACCAAACCAAACTACGGCATTGATATCGAACCAATCGTTTTCTTCTTTAACCTCGAGGTCGATTTTACTTACCCCAAACACAAATTTCTTTTGCCCGGTGGCTTGCTCAATTTCAAAACCCGAAGCCTGTAATATCTCAATGTGCTCGTTTACCCAGTTTATGGCCGCATAACTCGGATTTTCCTCTCCCGAGATTACTTCCAGGTTACTGAATAAGGAACTTGTTTTTTTCAATCCGAGCGATAAAAGCAGGTTAAACTGTTTTTTCTCCCAGTCTGCCGAACGTTTAATGCGGTGAAAAATATAATTGTCTGCCGTTTTTTCCAGTCGAACGGTTACTTTATGTGCATTTTCTACCGGGAAAGTATATTCGCCATATTTAAAGTACAGCTGAATTTGTGAAAGACCTCCATCTACATACAATACTTTAATTACAGGGATGGCTTCAAACTGTTCGGTCCTGATTTCAAAGCCTTCGGCATAAACATGGTGCTTCTCGATTAAAGGAGCAACAAATTTTTCGAAATAGGTAGCCTCGGTAGTTTTGGGTATGGCGATATAGCGTTTGTTCAGAAAGGGCTGTAATTTTTTACCTTCAATATCCTGATCAAAAAAGTACAGTACATCGTTAAGCAGTAACCAGGCTGGTTTGTTGCTGATGATTTGCGCTTCTTTAAACATAAACTCGATGCGCAGGTTCTGGTACTTGATGGTAGGGAAGTAACGCGTTTCGGTTTCGTTTCGGCGGAAGTGAAAAAGGATAGAAGCGGGTTCGGCAGCGAGTTCTATTTTACGCTCAACCGGCCAGCCATCTTTATCCATTATATATAGCTCGTTTTTGGTTTTTAGTAATTCTAAAGCTTCAGCCAGTTTCTTCTCTATTTTCGGACGTACGCTTTCGTAAAATTTATCGTCGAAAACTTTGGTGAAGAACTCAGTTGGCCTGATTAACTTTTTATAATATTTTTTGATAACCGAATCCTGCTCAATGTCATCCAGAATCCGGATCAGCTTATAATCGATATCGCTTAAGAAACGGTTGAACTCCTCGGCCGTATGAGTGAAGATTCGCTGGTAAGTAAAAGAGAAATCGCCTTGCGGATTTAGCTGAACGATGTGTGGTTCAATTAAATAGCCCAAATACTCATGCTTGCACAAAGAGTACACTACTTTACAGGCTTTGGAACTATCGACACGTAACATTGATGGGATTAAAATTTTTGGAAGCTAAGCGCTTAAAAAACTTTAAACTTACAATATTTTGGGTTTACATCAAAAGAACTGATGGTTTTTGAAACAAAAAAAAACGAAATTTTTAAGGAACAACTGAATGGTAATACTTTGGCTAAACAGGCTATTGCAATGCCAGTAAATATTAATCCTTTATAATTGCTTACAACTTATTATCTTAGCAATGTATAACGGTTTGTTAAAAGCCGTTAAGCTTAACGCCGAACAAACCAAATGAAATTTTTTTACCCGCTCTCTCTGTTTATCTGCCTGTGCTTTTGCAGCTATGCGCAAGAAATTCCAAGAAGTACGCAATATATTTTTAATAACATTCTGCTTAATCCCGCCCTGGCTGGTATTGACAATTATACCGACTTAAAAATTGGTCTGCGCAAACAATGGAGTGGTTTAGAGGGAGCGCCCAGTACACAATATCTTTCGTTAAGCACAGCCATTGGCGAAGATTTTGTGCGTAGTAATGTAAATTCGTTTGCTGGTAACGGCGAAAACCCAATGAGCAGAAGTTATGTTAATAATTATACAGCAGCAGAGCCGCATCATGGTATTGGTTTGGTAGCCATGACAGATAAGGCGGGTTTGGTAAGGCAAACAAATGTAAATGTAACTTATGCTTACCATCTTGGCCTTACCAATGAGATCAACTTATCATTGGGCTTATCAGGTGGTTTTAAGTCTATCAGTGTAGATGTGCGTGGAATTATAGCCGACGAATCAGGCGATCCGTTATTCTCTGCAGATTACAACAACAAAATCAGGCCCGATATTGGCGCCGGACTTTGGTTGTATAGTCCCAGGTTTTTTGCGGGCGTTTCGGCGAAGCAACTAATCGGCAATAAAAATAGCGTGGTAAATAATCAGGTGAAAAGCAGTCCATACCAATCGGCAACTTTTTACGGAACGGCAGGCTACAAAATATTCTTAGATGAAGATATTGCCATGATTCCCTCAGCGTTGATTAGCTATTGGGCCAATGCGCCTGCAACTTTTGATGCCAACCTGAAATTTGCCTATAAAGATAAATTCTGGGTTGGAACCAGTTTCCGCAATAACGATTCGTTTTCACTTTTGGCCGGTTTTAATATTGCTTCGCTGGTTAACCTCAGTTATTCCTATGATGTTAATACTTCGGGCTTACGCTCGGTAAATAATGGCACGCACGAAATTGTGTTGGGCATACTCCTGAATAACCGTTATCAGGTAGCCTGCCCAAGCAGGCAGTTTTAACGTAAAAGTGTAATACTGCCTCCTAACGGTTTACATTCGGCCCTTAAATCGATTACGTAATAATAAACACCTGCAGGTAATTCCTTATCCCTGAATCTGCCATCGAAAGGTTTGGTATAGTTTCCTATAGATTCGTAAACCAGTTGCCCGCCACGGGTGTAAACCTTGATATTGGTGCCTTTAAAATCAGGTAAGCCACGTACCTGCCAAACATCATTCATGCCATCGCCATTTGGCGTCATGGTATTGGTGATCTCCAGGTTATCGTGTGTTACCTCTACGTGTACTTTGGTAAACTCGCTGGTACAGGAGCCGAGTTTTCTGCGCACAAAGTAATCGGCTGTTTTAGCAACTTTAAAGCTGAAAATACCCTTGGTGCTTTCTAAAAATGGTTTGCTGTCGTCTATTCTTTCAAATAGCTGATAAGTTCCCTCTTCTGGTGCAATTACAGGCAAAACAATATCAGATACATAACAAACGCGCAAATCGTTGATAACCGGGGCCAGAATTTTGAAAGGTTCATCAACAATGGTAAAAGGCTCACTTATGGCGTAACCACAACTCGTTTTGTCTTTCACTTCTAATCGGTAGGTACCTGCACCAATGTTGGTTAAATCCTGCGTAAACTGAACAGCCTCACCTGCTTCATTTATCCATTTAAAGTCGTACCCCGGCACACCCCCAATAACCTGAACGCCTGTAACAGAACCTCTTTGCAAAGAACAACCATCTTTAACTGCTTTACCTGTATTTGGAACTATAGTAAGCAATGGGGTAACTTCAATCGTGTACGGACCAATAACAAATGGTGCACAGTTATTAATGTCATAAGCATACATCGTATAAACACCGCCCGGTAAATTTTTGAGCGATATAGAATTAATAGTTTTAGTGCTTAGTACAATGTTGCCAGCTTCATCTTTCCATTCATATCGATACGGAAGTGCAGAGCTAAAATCAAGATCAATAGTTCCATTTGTAAGTCCGCAGGTTGTTGGCGATTCACGGTGCGAAAAATTATAAACCGGGGGAGGTGTTGCAGTTATCACAAAATCTCTGGACACACGTGGACAAGTAGAGCTACTGTTGCTAGCCCATAACCTGTAAGAACCAGGTTTTAAATTTTCGATTAATAAAGATGTTCCGGCAGAATAAGTTCCTTTCTTTATTGTAATTCCATCCGGACCAATCCATTCATAACCATTCGCGTCAGTTAAGGTAATTCCTCCTAAGGCGCCATTGTCGCTATTACAGGTTACGTTTTTCTTAATGCCTGCATCACTAATTTGAATGGTATTATCGGTTATGATAAAGTATGATGCCGAAGTAGATGGACATTCACCTTCATCAGATACCACAATCGTATAATTTCCTCCATCCACATTTTGTAGATCGAGCGTTGAAGCGATAACATCGCCCAGGGCTCCGGTGATCGGGTCAGGCTTATACCATTTGTAAGTCACAGTACCGGTAAAATCTGTAATTTTTAAGCCTGTAATTGCGCCATTCTGACTGCCACAGGTAGCATGTTTTGGCGCGATGGTACTGGTAATAATAATTTTTGGTTTTCTTTTTACTGTAATGGGGTCTGAATCTAATGAACAGCTTGCTTCATCTGAGACTTTTACATAATACGTGCCTTCTGGTAAATTAGCCGGATTGCTTCTGCTCACTACAGCATTTGTTGCAGTATTGATCCATTCGTATTTTAAAACTCCTTTTCCCCTTAAAACTTCAGCGGTAAATGTAAAAGATGTTTGTCCGCAAACCGGGTTAATTGGTAAAATGGTAGGTTTAGTTAATTTTTGGTCTTTAATGATGAATACAGTTGGAAATGCCTTACAGCCATCGTCAACCGTTACTTCGTAAGTGCCCACATCTAAATTAGATATGCTTTGCGTATTACCTTTGGGTACCCGGCTGCCATCTGTTTCTATTTTTACCCAGCTAAAGGTGAAACCCTCACGCGGCTCGGGAATAGTGATCGATCCATTGGCGTTACAGGTAACCGGTTCAACTATGGCTTCGTTGGGTAGTAACTCTGCCGTAGAGAAAGGAGAGGTAGTAGCATTTAATAAACTGGCAGTTGCCGTAACCATTCCGCTCAAAGCGCCGTTATACTCCCAGCGCCCATCGCTGCCGGCTTGCACAGTGGCAATATAGGTTTTACCCTCGCAAATGCCCTGACAATTTACGGTATAAAATAGCTCTACTTCCGAGTTTGGCGTAGCCCTGCCAGAAACATAATCGCTGCGTTTTTTGAGGACCTGGATATAGGGTTGAAGGATAGTGAGGGTTTTCCCGATCCCGAAATTTTTATTGCAGAAAAAGCTGTTGCGGGTAACTTTTACCGGTTTGGCCGATACTGTTTCTAATCCGAAGTTGTTATTGGCAATTAAGTTTGCTTCGGCAGGGGTTGCACCACCTACAGTTCCACTGGCGCCGGCCTCTAATTTTACGCCCATGCCGTTACCCATTACTACTGTGCCGGCTGCATCGGTACCAATGGCGTTACCTGTTAAAATAAAGTCGGAGTTGGTAATCGAAACACCTGTGGTGCGGTTACCTCCGATTATGTTATTGCGCACATAAAGCGCAGTGTTTATTGCGTTTACTTTTAATCCCGAAATTTCTAAGGCTGAAGACGATAAAAATAGCGGAAGCTCGTGGAAATCTTTCTTACCGGTATAATCAACCCCAATTTTGTTGTTAATTACATTGATGTCGAACCTGGCGCTGCTGGAGTAGGATGATCGGGTAATATCTACATTGATGCGGTTTGCAGCAATTACGTTGCCTTCGCCTGGGTTATCACCACCCACATCAAGCCCGCAGTCGTAAAGATTGGCCGAAATACCTGTTACGTTGGTGTTGGGGGTGATGCCATCATAAATTACCCCGATTAAATTAGATTGGATCTTTATTTTGGTATTTACCGCTGTACTGAAAAAAGAACTGTTCTGGACAACAATGCCATTAATATTGCCACCGATTACGTTTCCTTTTCCGGGTGCCCCGATAGTAATGTTGTTTGCACGGTAATCGAGTACAATACCCGATCCCTGGAACATATTTACATTTTGAAGGTTGGTTATGGTTGCGAAATTACGGATGTAAAGCCCATAAATTTCCACACCGGTGGTTTGGACTAATGTATTGGCATATTGGCCGATAACCAGGCCTGAAAAGGTGGTGTTGGCATATTCAGGTTCTAAAATTACTTTAGCCCCTGAAACACCGAGCGCAGGCCAGGAGGCTTGCGAAGTTCCATCGATGATCACATTTGAGGTTACCACCGGCAATGCCGTGCGGAGCCTGATGGTACGGTTAGCATTATCGGTTGGGGTACCCGGTAAATTAAAGTTAATGGTAAAGGTTGTTGCCCTGTTGGCTACAGCAGCCTGTGTTAAGCCCTCGCGCAAAGTACCGGGGCCGCTATCCGCGTTACTGGTTACCACATAAGTTTGGGCATAAATATTTTGAAAGAAAAATAAGCCTGCAAATAAGGCTAAAAGTTTAGAGAGGCGCATAAAATTGTTTGGTAAGGCCAAAATACGAATAAACTTTTAGTAGCTAGTGTTTTAGTTAAAAAACCAGATTATTTTTTGCTTTGCCTGGGGAGATTAATTTTTATAGCAAAATTTTCCCACAGATTTAAGGGGATCAAACCGCAGATCAGACAGGATTAGTATGGTACTCATTACAAACGAAGAAGAAAGGCAAGTTCGATTGAATCGAACTGTTATTCATGCACGCGTTATAAACGCGCGCAAGCTTATATTTAATCTGCGGTTTTTTCTGTTTAATCTGCGGGAAACAATAATAATGCTGTATGCATATTATGTACGATTAGAATCGCACTGCTATTTATGCAAGCACCAGGGCCAAACAAAAAAGGCATCCTGAAAAATCAGAATGCCTTTCTTTTTCCTGTTGCAATAGCTTATTTCCAGCCACCGCCCAGTGCACGGTATAAATTTACTACCGATTGTAGTTTTTGCAATTTATCGTTAATGCCGCTTAACTGTGCAGTTAACAGACTCTGTTCTGAAGTTAATACATCGGTATAATTGGTAGCCGAGCTATAACGCAATAACTCTTTGGTAAAATCTACTGCTTTGGTTAACGAAGCAATTTGTTTAGCTCTTGTAGCTTCTTTTTCTACAGCTGTTTGGTAGGCGAATAAAGCATTTGATACTTCCTGTCCGCCGGTTAAAAGCGTTTGCTGGAAATTATAAAATGCAATCTGCTGATTGGCTTGCGCTGTTTTCAAGCGAGCTTTATTGGCTCCTTTAGCAAAAATAGGCTGGGTTAAGCCACCTACCAGATTATAGAAAATAGATTTGCTGAAGAAATCCTGCAACTGTAAGCTCGATAAACCACCGGAAGCAGTAAGGGTTAAAGCCGGATAAAAATAGGCTTTGGCTACATTGGTGTTTTCGAAAGCTGAACGGAAACCAAATTCGGCTGCAATTACATCCGGACGGTTTTGCAGCAACTGCGCAGAAACACCGGTTTTTAAATCGGCATAAGGTGTTTGCTGATCTAAGGTAGTACGGTTAATGGCATTTGGCGCTTTACCTAATACAACGCTCAATGCATTTTCAGCTTCCTTTATGCTCCTTTTTAAATCGGGTAAAGTAACCTGAGCCGCATATAAATTGGCCTCGCTTTGAACCACGGCTGCTCCATTAACCACAGCGCCTTGTTTAAGCTCTCTCATGGTTTCCACATCCTTGGTTCTCACTCTAATGGTTTCTTCGGTAATGGCCAGTTGCTTATCCAGCGCCAGCAAAGTGTAATAGTTGTTGGCGATGGTAGCAATTAACTGGGTTTGAACAGCTCTTTTGGCTGCATCGCTTTGCAATAAGGTAGCGTAAGCGGCACGCTTGGCACTGCTTAATTTGCCCCAGATATCCGCTTCCCAGGCTGTGCTCAATTGTGCTTTATAGGTTTGGGTTTCCAAATTAATGTTAATCCCTGCCGGAAAGTTTAATGCAGCCTGTGATTGTTTATTATCGGTTACGTTTACATCGGCCTGTAAGCTTGGCAAAAATGCCGCCCGGCTTTGTTGTAAGGTTGCCTCGGCAATTTTAATCCTTTCGATGGCCTGTTTCAGGTCTAAATTTTCATTTATCCCTTGCTGGATTAATGATTGTAAAGTGGTATCCGAAAACAGTTGTTTCCATTGCAGGTCGGCTATAGAGGCCGTATCTGTCGTATTGTTGTCGCGGTACAACCCTTCACTTTTCACCTGTGGGCGCTCGTACTTTTTGGTCACACAGGCACTAAGGCTAAGGATGGCTATACCGGTTAAAATGGAATGCTTATATGTAAATTTCATGTTTTTAAAATTAATGTGGACCGTTAACCGCTAACTCGTATTCTTCTTCTGTTTGCTCGCGGTCAATGCCTTCATCAAAAGGAGATTTGTTGCTTATTTTTTCCTGCAATGTCTGGAAAACAATAAACAATGCAGGAATTACAAACACTCCGAATATGGTACCAATTAACATACCCCCAACAGCACCAGTACCAATCGATTTATTTCCTGATGCACCCACACCAGTAGATAGCATTAGCGGCAATAAACCCAGAATAAAGGCGAAAGAGGTCATCAAAATCGGGCGCAAACGCGCCGTAGCACCATCAATAGCCGCATTGGTAATACTCATGCCTTTCCGCCTGCGGTCTACCGCGTATTCAACAATCAGGATCGCATTTTTGGCCAGTAAACCCACCAGCATAATCAGTGTAATTTGCGTATAAATGTTATTGTCAATACCAAAGATCTTATCGAAAATAAATACCCCGGCTAAACCAATTGGCAGCGAGAATAGTACAGCCAATGGTAAAATGTAACTTTCGTATTGTGCCGAAAGCAGGAAGTAAACAAAGATTACGCAAAGCAGGAAGATGAAAATGGTCTGACTACCGCTGCTTACCTCTTCACGCGATAAACCAGAGAATTCATATCCATATCCGGTTGGAAGGTGGATCGCCGCTTCTTCCTGGATTGCTTTAATGGCATCACCAGAACTGTATCCGGCATTTGGGTTACCTGTAACCGCAATTGAAGTGTAGAGGTTGAAACGCGAAATTGCCTGCGGTCCGTACACTTTTTCTAAGGTAATAAATTCAGAAACAGGCGCCATGGTGCCGCTTGAGTTGCGCACATAAATATTGGTTAAGCTTTGCTGATTTGCACGGTATTTGGCATCGGCCTGGAACATTACACGGTATTGCTTACCAAATTTATTAAAGTTAGAAGCATATACACCACCATAATAGCCTTGTAAAACGCCCAATACATCGCTAACGGTTAAGCCAGCCTGTTTAATCTTAGCTACGTTAACATCGATTTGATACTGAGGGAAATTGGGGTTAAACGAAGTTGATGCGTATTGAATTTCCGGACGTTTACTTAAAGCGCCTAAAAATGCATTACCAATTTCGTTGAATTTCTTAATATCACCACCGGTTTTATCCTGTAGTTGAAATTCGAAACCACCACCGGTACCAAATCCCTGAATGGTTGGCGGAGCAAAGAAAATTACTTTTGCACCTTTAATTCCGCTGGCTTTGCCGAATAACTCGCCAATAATGGCTTTAACATCCCTTTTGCGTTCATCCCAGGGCTTAAGCCTTGCGATAACCATACCGTAAGAACTACCCGAACCACTGATTAAACTCCGGCCTACTACCCTGAAGGTAGCTTCAACTTCTGGTACCTTACTTACAATATCATTGATTTTTACAATGATTTTATCTGTTTCTTCCTGCGAAGTTGATGGTGGTAAAGAAATATCAGAGAAAATGGTTCCCAAATCTTCGTTAGGTACGAAACCTTTTGGTGTGGTATTCATGATCCAAACCAATACCACTGCAAACACGGCAATACCTAAACCCGCTAACCATCTTTTTCTACCTAAAAAGCCTACCGAACGTTTGTATTTCTGCGTTACAGCATCAAATGAAGTGTTAAAAGCATCGTAAAAGCGATGTAAAAAGTTTTTATCCTTTCCGTGCTCGTCTTTGTGCGGTTTCAAAAACATAGCACACAACGCCGGACTTAAAGTTAAAGCATTAATAGCCGATAAAATGATAGATATGGCCAGTGTTAAACCGAACTGCTTATAAAATACACCCGAAGAGCCCTGAATAAAACTCACCGGGATAAATACCGCCGCCATTACCAGGGTAATCGAAATAATGGCTCCGCTGATATCGTCCATTGCATCTTTGGTAGCTTTTTTGGCATCGGTATAACCCGCATCCAGTTTAGCATGTACCGCCTCAACCACTACAATGGCATCATCTACCACGATACCAATGGCCAGTACCAATGCAAATAAGGTTAATAAGTTAATAGTGAAACCAAATAAACTTAAAAAGAAGAAAGTACCGATAATCGCCACCGGAACACTAATTGCAGGAATTAACGTTGAGCGGAAATCCTGTAAGAAAATAAACACCACTAGGAATACCAGGATAAAGGCCTCGATCAGCGTGTGGATTACCTTTTCGATTGATGCATCAAGGAAGTTGTTAACGTTAACAACAGTTTCGTAATGCACACCTTTAGGGAAAGAAAGTGCTGCCTTATCTAAAGTTTTGATCGAATTTTCGATTACTTCTTTCGCATTTGAACCAGCAGTTTGGCTAATGGCAATACCCAATGCCGGTTTACCGTTAAATTTCACGTAACTGGCATAGCTTTGCGCACCAAGTTCTATTCTGGCCACATCTTTTAAACGCAAAATCTGCCCGTTGGCATCGGCTTTAATGATGATGTTGCTAAACTCGGTTTCGGTTTTTAAACGGCCGCTGTATTTTAAAGTATACTGGAATGCTTGTCCGCCTTGCTCACCAAACTGACCTGGAGCGGCCTCAATGTTCTGCTCGGCCAGGGCCACATTCACATCATTTGGAACCAGGCCATAAACGGCCATCACCTCTGGCTTAAGCCAAATCCGCATGGTGTAATCTAAAGTACCAAAAGCACTGGCATCACCTACACCATTAATCCTTTTAATTTCGGGAATAATGTTAATGTTAGCATAGTTCTGCAAAAATTTCTGATCGTATGAAGGATCGTCACTGTAAATGGCAAAAATAAGGAGGTTACTCGCCTGTCTTTTAGCGGTAATTACACCCGATCTTGTTACCTCTGCAGGCAATAAGCTGGTTGCCCTGGCTACACGGTTCTGTACGTTTACAGCTGCCAGATCGGGGTTTGTGCCTAGTTTAAAGTTAACTGTGATGGTTGCAGTACCATCATTACTGGCGCTTGAAGTCATGTAGGTCATGTCTTCCACACCATTTATCTGTTCTTCGAGCGGAACAACAACGCTACTCATTACCACATCGGCGTTGGCACCCTGGTACGACGCAGATACCTGTACGGTCGGAGGCGCAATTTCTGGATACTGCGAAATGGGTAAAGTTACAAGGCCTAATACACCTAATATTACAATTATAATGGATATAACTGTCGATAAAACGGGCCTGTCTATAAATTTCTTAAACATAAATAATATGGATTACACTGATACAGTGTGAATTGCACTAATTGTTATTTTTTGATTTCAGCATAAACTGAATCGGCTGCTTTTTCTTCAGGTTTAATTTTTGTGCCGTCTTTTAACGATTGGAAACCTTCTAAAATTACTTTGTCGCCGGTTTTAAGACCTTTGGTAACTACGTAAAAATTGCCTTTGGCTAATTCCATTACCTCAATCTGTGTATTTACCACTTTGGCTGAGTCGCCTAAAATGTAAACGAATTTCTTGCCCTGTAAATCGATGGTTGATTTTTGAGGGATTAAAATTGCATTTTCAACATGTTGAGGGATTCTAACTGATGCGCTGGCCCCATTTTTTAGTAAGAAAACCGGGTTAGGGAAAGTAGCCCTTAAACTTGCCGAACCTGTATTGGTGTTAATCTGTCCGTTAATCGATTCGATTTTACCATTTTGGGCATAAATACTGCCATCGGCCAGTACTAAACTAACCGGCGGAATATTTTTCATTTGCTCGGCCAGTGTTTTGCCTTTATAGGTGCTTGCGAAATCTAAAAGTTGTTTTTCGTTTAAAGAGAAATAAGCATAAACTTTCGAAGTATTCGAAACTGTAGTAAGCGGTTGTGCGCTGCTGCTGCTAACCAAACTTCCGTTTCTGAAAGGAATGCTTCCTACCACACCATCAACCGGACTGGTAATTGAAGTATAGCCTAAATTAACCTTTGCATTTACCAACTCTGCTTTTGCCTGTGCCAATGCAGCTTTTCTGCTTTGAAGCGTTAACTGCGCTGCATCGAGGTCGTACTTACTGATGATATCTTTATCTACCAAAGGTTTGGTTTTATTCACCATTAACTGGGCGGCGTTTACATCGGCCTCGGCACTGCTAATGGCTGCTTTTGCAGTTCTTACCTGCTGTTCGTATTGGGGGGCATTAATGGTAAAAAGTAACTGACCTTTTTTAACCACAGCACCTTCATCCACAAATATCTTCTCAATAAAACCGTCAACTTTCGGGCGGATATCGATATTCTGGATACCTTCTATCGTTGCAGGATAATCTGAATCGAGGGTGGTGTTCTGTGTGTTTACTGTAAATACGGGGTAGGCTTGCGGACCTGCAGCTGCTGCGGCGGCAGCTTTTTTAGCTTCGTCGTTATTTCCGCAGGATGCCAGAAGCATACCAATGCTCATGCTAAAAAAGAGAGTTGTTACTTTTCTCATGGACTATTTCTGTGTGTTTAAATTTAAATTTCCGGATTAAGGGCGTTATCAATAAGGATGGACTTCAATTGTCGCCGATAATTGCCCAAAAATAGAGCCTAACCAAAAATAAATCTGTCCAAATTCTGTCATTTAATCAATCGATTGATTTATTTGGTGATTAAAAATTTACTTAAATATAAGTAAATAATTGTTTTTAAGTGTTTTGTGCGTGATTTTTATTTAAAAAACCGACTTGTAAATATCTTGCGACAGATGTTAAAAGCTGTTAAATAAGCAAATACAATGTTAATTTTATCGCATAAAACTGTTGTTTATTTTGAGCAATAGCCGCTACCTGATGTACAATTTAAACAGAATGAAAAGGGGGGATGTTCAGCGGTTTTTAGCTTTATTGATATGAAAAATCTTTTGCTGTTAGTTGTAGTTTTATTTGCCTCGGGCTGTTTAATTCCCGGCGCGCCACACTACTATCATTACAAACTAAAGCAGAATAATGCCGATTCTGTTGTGGTGATTTCCTATCCTTCCCGACTCGATTATCAATACCGGTTTAGCCAAAATGTTTGGGATAGTGTTTTGGTGTTTGATCCGATTCACCGGCTTTTTCAAAAAATGACTTTACATGAAAATGCCGACTTTTATCCAAAGGCTTATTACTCGCTTTACAAAAAAGAGCGGTCGAATTTGCAAAAAATGAATAAAGTGAAATCTCTTGTCGTGAAAAAGTATAAACAAAATTTAGCGGAAACAGACACGCTTTACTACCAGGATTTACGCTGAAGATTTAATCCACTTCGCCCTCAAAAACAAGTTTGGCTGGTCCGCATAAAAAAACATTGGTAAATGCAGTACCATCGTAATCAAATTCGATTTTAATATCACCACCCAAAACTTTAATATCGGTTTTAATGTGGCCGCTTAAGTTTTTATGTTTGGCCATCGCCATGGCTACGGCAGTAACTCCTGTACCGCAGGCATAGGTTTCATCTTCAACGCCACGCTCGTAGGTACGCACAAACAGGTGATCGCCTTTATCTTCTACAAAGTTTACGTTTATACCCTCAGTTTTATAGGTGTCGTTGTAACGGATGCTTTTACCCTCATGAAAAACATCAAGATCTTTTAAACCGGTTTGTAAAGCCACGTAATGAGGTGAACCTGTATTTAAAACATAAGCTTCGCCATCTTTGTTAATGGTGTCAACATCAATCATTTGCAAATCAACCCATTCGCCATTTTCTGAAATTCTGGCATAATGCGGTCCATCTACTGCCAAAAAGTTTGTCTCCCGGTCAATAATGCCAAGTTGTTTGGCAAAAGCGACAATACAACGACCGCCATTACCGCACATACTGCCCAGGTTACCATCGGCATTAAAATAATGCATTTCAAAGTCATAATCTTCGTGTTTGGTCAGGAACATTAAACCATCGGCACCTATGCCAAATCTTCTGTGGCAAAGCTGTTCAACTAATTGATTATCAATATTTTTTAACGGACTCATGGTGTGGTCTATTAAAATGAAATCGTTGCCTGCGCCCTGATATTTATAGAAATTAATTTTCATGAAAGCTTCATCTTTTAGTGCAATATTTGAATTGCAAAGTGTAACCGGCACCTCGTGTTTTTTTGATTTAACATTTTTTAACACAAAACCGGGTGCACTAATGATGCAAATATCGTTTATATGGTATTAAATTTGAATAATTAACGAAAGAAATTTTAGCAGATAAAAACTGCAGGAGCATTCTGCTTAAATCAAAGTGAAACAAACACTCCCGCAAAATTAGTAAATTTAACAACTGAAATAGGGTGAGCTAAAACAATTAGCTAGCAAAACGGCTTATCATATATCAGGGGTTTTAAAATTTTATAAACACATGGAAACCATTAAAGGCAAGCAAGATTAAACATACAGATCAATGCTTTTAATAGCTTCATAGCCATTAAAAAAATAAATAATAAACACATGAAAAAAATATTGGGAATTACCGTGCTAGCTGCTTTTATAGGTGGGGCAGCAGCAATAGGGGGTTACAAACTTTTTGAACGTAACCAAACAGGCAGTACAATTTCTGAAAAACAGAATTTATATTTTGCAAATAACCCACTTAAAGTATCGTCGGCAGGCACAACCGATTTTACACAGGCTGCAGCAGCAGTTGCACCAGGTGTGGTGCACATTAAAACTACCTACGCTGCACAAAGCGGTGGTGGCAGAGGCTCTTCTCCGTTTGATATGATGGAAGATTTCTTCGGTGGCGGTGGCCGTCAGATGCAGCGCCAGCCGAGGGCAGCGTCGGGCTCAGGTGTAATCATCAGTCAGGATGGTTATATCGTAACCAACAACCACGTGGTAGAAAATGCAGAAAAGGTTGAGGTTGTTTTAACCGACAGACGTAAAGTTGAAGCCAAAGTAATTGGTCGCGACCCCAATACCGATTTGGCTTTAATTAAAGTAAATGCTAACAATTTACCTGTAGTAAAAATGGGTAACTCTGATAATGTACAGGTTGGCGAATGGGTTTTAGCTGTTGGCTTCCCTTTAGATTTAAATACCACTGTAACAGCAGGTATTGTAAGTGCTAAAAACCGCAGTATCGGTATTATTGGACGCGAGCAACAAGGAAACGAAATCACTGAAGAAGAATATCGCGAATATCAGCGTACAGGTAAAAGACCAGATCGTCCGGCCAATACCAGTATCGAATCATTTATTCAGACAGATGCGGCCATTAACCCTGGTAACAGCGGTGGTGCATTGGTAAATGCAAATGGCGAACTGGTAGGTATTAACTCAGCAATTGCTTCGCAAAGTGGTTATAACCAGGGATATGGTTTTGCAATTCCGGTTAACCTTGCCCGTAAAATTGTAGATGATTTTATGAAATATGGCTCGGTTAAACGTGGTTACATTGGCGTTAACTTTGTTCCGCTAAGTGGCGATGAAAAACCTGAAGGCATTAAAACCAACGAAATCAGTGGTCTATATGTAAGCGATGTAGTTGCCGGTGGTGGTGCAGCAGCAGCTGGTATTAAATCAGGCGACGTAATTAAAAAAGTTGATGGCGTGGTGATTAACGATTCGCCTGACTTACAGGAAAGAGTTGGTCGTTTAAACCCTGGCGATAAAGTAAAATTAACTGTATTGCGTGATGGATCTTTAAAAGATTATACCGTTACCCTTAAAGGCGAAGCCAGTGTAGGTTTAACTGCCAATAATACAGCTGGTAAAGCTGCCGAGGTTTCAAAACTGGGTGCAACTTTTGCTCCCGCCAGCCAGGCTCAAAAAGCTAAATATGGCATTAGTGGCGGTGTAGTAGTAACTTCGGTTACAACCGGAAAAGCTTTCGATAACATTGGTGTAGAAAAAGGGTTAATTATTACCAAAGTAAACGGACAGCCTGTTAATTCAGTGGCAGATGTACAAAAAGCATTGCCACTAGGTAGAAATAACATGGTAAGCATTAGTGGTGTTGGTGAGCAAGGTTCATATAACTACAGTTTCCCGGCGCAATAAATTTTGCAGAAAAAAATAGTTTAAAAAATGTCCTCCCTGTTTAAAAACCGGGAGGACATTTTTTTTAATCCTGATGGATGGGCTCGTGATGGGCATGGCAGGCATCTGCACATTCTTCGCACGTTACGGCACATTGCCTGCAGTGCTCGTGGTCGTGTTTGCCACACTCAGCGGCACACAAGCGGCAAATTTCTTCACATAACAACAAATACTGTTTGCTAATTACCGATTCGCGCTGCAAGAGCCGCGTAGCCTGCGTACAAATATCGGCACAATCGCGATCCAGTTTAATACAATCAACCATCATGTTCAGGTCTTCCTCCTGTAAACACGACGATGCACAATGCTCGCAAGCCATCGCACAATCCAATAAAGCCTGAATTAAGGCATGATTCCGGTTTTCCATAGCTTAAAAATTTTGGTTATCAATATGCTCTTTATTAATAACCTTCAGGAAATTAAACGGTTTTATAAAATCGAAATGGTTTGCACGCGATTGTTAAAGTTTGTTAATCTTCCGGCCTCAGAAATATATTATGCTCCTTTTGAAGCGTTTTTGAACATAAGCCCGTTTTGTTAATTAATCTATGTTCATCCTAAATTCATCATTGCGATTTAGTTTAGTGATTTACCGATTGATTATCAGTGTTTACCGATACTCTATAAAATTAATTTTTTTATTGTTACATATTTGAAACAGCAACAAAAACCGAATATTATGGCTTTAGCTCACATTAACCTCAGCGTAAAACAGTATTTCAATTTCATGTGCCACACCGATTTTGAAAGAAGGATATTTCACGATAGCTACAGGGAATTTCAAAAGAAATCGAAGATATTCAGCCAAAACCAGCAGGTACATACCTTTTCGCAAATGTTGCAATTAAATGAAAAGGCCGGTTCATTGCACCAGAAATTACAGTATGCAGTTATGCCAAGCATCGCAAATTTAGAACAGAAAATGCCGGTGTTGGGCGATTTGGATGGCAATGCACTTAAATTTGATTGGGCCGAATTAAATATTGTAAGTTCTGATTTGTTAAATAAAGGAGCCCACGTAGTTTCGATTACTTATACCAGTCCAAAATTAGTGCTGCACGAAATAATTGGCGATTTACTGGTTTTGAGTTATTGTAAACCAGGTAGCAAAGGCGAAACCTTAATGGTAAAAATTACCGAAAACCTGATGGTAAATTACGAAGAAAGCAACAGTTTGGTTTACAGTTAATCCATCTTGCGCATTTCTTTAGCCCGGGCCCAAAAAAATATTATTAATTTGTAGCATGCAACAATTTAAAGCTCCAACTTTTATTATTCACGTGGCAGGTTGGCTTTTATTTCTAACCTTTCCATTATTGTTCATCAACAACGAACAATCGGGGCAAAGTAGTTTTTTGTTGCTGGCATCGCCATTTTACTGGTTGTTTTGTCTTACCTACATGTTGATGTTTTATTTCAATGCCCTGGTGCTGGTACCCAAACTCATGTTTAAAAAGCGGTACCTGTTATATACCGCAACAGTTTTGGGCTTGTTTAGCTTTGTGTATTATGCCCAGCCTTACGATAACCTGCTGGGGCACAACAAAAGTGTAATGGCAGCATTAAAAGGCGAGGTTGATAAACAGCCAAAAGGCTTAAACCAATCGCTGCAACCTGGCAAAGACAGTGTAATAGGGCCTGGCGTAGAGATGCCTTTCGGGCCTTTACCCAATCAGGATTTGAGGATGCAGGACCCTAACCTGAAAAAACAAAAAGGGATTTTAGATTTGCACAGGCCCGAAAATATCGACGTCATCAGTTTATTTATTTTTATGATGATTATGGGATTGAGCATTGCCACCAGTACGGTTGAGCGCTGGCAAACCGCCGAATCGAAAGTGGTAAAAGCAGAGGCAGAAAAAGCAACCGCCGAACTTTCATTCCTCAAAGCGCAAATCAATCCGCATTTTCTTTTTAATACGCTGAATAACATTTATACCCAGTCGGTTATCAATAGCGAACATACTTCAGAAAGCATCATGAAACTATCAAACATCATGCGTTATGTTACCGACGATGTAACGCAGGATTTTGTGATGCTTAAGGACGAAATTGATTGTGTACGCGATTATATCGAGTTGCAAAGGTTGAGGCTGGGTGCCGATGCCGAAATTAGTTTCGGGGTGGAGGGAAAACCGGAGGGGAGAAAAATAGCCCCCTTAATTTTTATGACCTTTATCGAAAATGCATTTAAATATGGTGTTACCAAAAAAGAAAAAACCATTATCAGCATCAAACTGAGTATCGGTGCCGATAAAATTGATTTCTCCTGCCAGAATAAAATTTATGCCCATCAGTCTAATTTGGAACGTTCGGGCATTGGTATTGCCAATACGCGTCAGCGCCTAACGCATTTATATGCGCAACAACACCGTTTGGATATTAAAAACACAGGCGAAATGTTTACCGTTAACCTTTGTGTAAATTGCTAACCTTTAACCGATAAATTATGGCCTTAAAATGTGTAGCTATAGATGATGAACCTCTGGCACTCGAACTGATCAAAAATTATGTTTCGAGGTTTCCCGGGTTGCAACTGGTACAGGTTTTTGAAGATGCCCTGTCGGGGGCAGAGTACCTGAAACAAAATCCTGTTGATTTGTTATTCGTAGATGTTAACATGCCCGATATTTCTGGGGTTGAACTGGTGCGTAGTTTGGTAAATAGCCCTATGATTATCTTTACAACTGCCTACCGGAATTATGCTTTCGAAAGTTACGAACTTCAGGCTATCGATTACCTTTTAAAACCTATCGATTTTAACCGTTTTACTGCGGCAGTAGAGAAAGCGATCGATTTTCATAAATACAAAAATGCCACTCAGGAAAATACCAGTGACGAAAGCATTTATGTGTATTCGGAGTATAAAATGATTAAAATCTTGCTCCGCGATATCGAGTATATCGAAAGCATGGGCGATTATCTTAAAATTTACCTGTGCAATGCTGATAAACCGGTTTTAACGCTCATGACCATGAAAAAGGTGTTGGAACGTTTGCCTGAGGATCAGTTTGCACGTGTACATAGGAGTTTTATTGTAGCCTTGACCAAAATTAAATCGATACACAATAGAAAAGTGAATTTAACCCATGTAGAAGTGCCTGTTGGCGACGCTTACAGTGGTTTTATTAATCAGCAAAAAGGGATATGAAGTTAAAAGCTAACATAGCAACAAGCGAAAATGGTTTTATTTTCAATCCGGCAACCGGCGATTCATTTACAAGTAATGGTATTGCCGCCGAAATTTTAACTTATATGAAAGCGGGAGAGAGCGAAGCAGAAATTAAACAAAAAATCCTCGATCGTTATGAGGTAGAATTGTGCCAGCTGGAAAGAGACTGGGACGATTATATGTTGCAGTTAAAGGAAGCAAATCTTTTAGATTTGTAACCCCAAATAAAACTAATCATGAGCGTTTCTCCCCACTTAAACCAAACCAAAACCTTAACCATTGCGGTTACAGGTTTAAATGCCAACGATAATCCCGGACCAGGTTTAGGGGTAATCAGGGCGTTGCGGGATGGTTTTGGAGAAAATTTACGGATTATTGGCCTGGCTTACGAAACTCTTGAACCGGCTATTTATTTAAGCGATCAGGTAGATAAAACCTACCGTATTCCTTACCCAACTGCCGGAGTGGAGGCTTTAAAAGAGCGTTTACAGCAGATACAGGAAGTAGAACACATAGACGTGCTGATCCCTAATTTCGATGCCGAGCTGTTTAATTTCATTAAGCTGGAAAAAGAGTTGTTAAATATGGGTATTCGTACCTTTTTGCCTACACACCAGCAACTGGCAGACCGTGATAAGGTAAACCTGCAGGCATTTGGAAATAAACATGGCTTGGAGGTACCTGCCAGCGAAACCATTTTAGCAGTCTCCGAACTTGATCAGATGGCAGATAAATTGGGCTTTCCACTGGTGATAAAAGGGAAATTTTACGAGGCCACTATCGTGCAGCATATCAGCGAGGCCTACAAAGCTTTTTATAAGTTACAGGCCAAATGGGGGCTCCCCATTATTGTGCAGCAATTTATAAAAGGTACCGAAATTAATATCGCCGGGTTGGCCGATGGAGAAGGAAATACGCTGAGTGTAATCCCGATGCGTAAAATGTACATCACCGAAAAAGGCAAAGCCTGGGCAGGTATTACCATAGCTGATGATAAGCTGATTAACCTGGCTAAAGCATTTGCGAAAGCATCACAATGGAAAGGCGGTTTCGAGCTGGAAATTATGCGTGATGAAAAGGATAGGCTGTACATTATGGAGGTGAATCCCCGCTTTCCTGCATGGATTTACTTATCCGCTGCAGCAGGGCAAAACCAACCCCGTATGCTGGTTGATCTGGCTTTAGGTAATCAGGTAAAAGAGTTAACAGCTTATACTGCAGGTAAAATGTTTGTCCGTTATGCCTGGGATAATATTATAGATGTTGCAGAATTTCAAAAGTTATCGGCTTTTGGCGAACTGTAGAATAGTAGCAGAAGATATGCAAAAGATTGAATCTGGTCTTGATACTTCATACCAACCTCTTGATACTAATTGAAGATGAAACAAAAATACGAACGACCAACCATCAGAAAAATGAATACCGGACTCATGAACAAGTTTGGTACGCGTACTGATTTTGACCCTGTTGAAAGCATTGATGGCGTTGCCGTCAAAGATCTGGTTGCGCAATATGGTTCGCCTGTTTTTGTATTATCCGAAAAGCAGATCAGACGGAATTATCAGGCGGCCTTGCGTTCGTTTAAAACGCGTTACCCCAAGGTGCAGTTTGCCTGGAGTTATAAAACCAATTATCTGAATGCAGTTTGTAAGGTTTTTCACCAGGAGGGGAGCTGGGCAGAAGTGGTTTCGGGTTTCGAGTACCATAAAGCATTGGGTAACGGAGTTGCTGGTCATCAGATTATCTTTAATGGCCCAGATAAAAAAGAAGCAGATTTAATCTTAGCAATAGAAAACCATTCGCTCATCCACATCGATCATTTCGACGAACTTTATTTGCTGATCCAGATTACCCAACGCATAAATAAAACTGCAAAGGTGGCCATCAGGGTTAATTTTGATACCGGTGTTTACCCCATTTGGGATCGCTTTGGTTTTAACTATGAAAATGGTCAGGCCTGGACGGCTATTAACAAAATTGCAAAGGCCGATAAAATGGAACTTGTAGGGCTGCATTGCCATATTGGTACCTTTATGTTATCTACAGCTGCTTATGCTGTTGCTGCCGCTAAACTTTGTCAGTTAGCGCTGAAATGCAAAAACGAGCTTCAAAACCCGTTACAATATTTAGACCTGGGTGGCGGCTTTCCTTCTACCAATACACTAAAAGGAGCTTATTTACCTGGTGTAGATACCGTGCCATCGGTCGAAGATTTTGCCGAAGCCATTAGCAATACCATTTTAGAAGCGGGCTTTGATACAGATGAATTGCCGCTTTTAATTTTAGAAAGCGGACGGGTATTGATTGACGATGCAGGTTATTTAATTGGAAGTGTTTTGGCCAATAAACGGCTAAGCGATGGTAGGCGTGCTACCATTCTCGATTTCGGTATCAACATCCTGTTTACTTCAAACTGGTACGACCATAAAATAAGTGTGGCCAAAGAATCGGGACAGTACACCGAAGAAACTGTTTTATTCGGCCCGCTTTGTATGAATATAGATGTAATCAGAGAAAGCATTATGCTGCCGCTTTTAGAGCGCGGCGATCAGGTAGTAGTACATAAGGTTGGCGCTTATAATATGACCCAATGGATGCAGTTTATCAATATGCGCCCTGCTGTGGTGTTAATCGATCAACAGGCCAAAAGTCATTTGATCCGTAAACCGGAAAATCTTACCTATTTAGAAATGATGGAAGTAGTGCCCGATTATTTAAAAATATAATATTGAAGAAACGCGTGCAATATTACTTTAGCGCCGCCTTAAGCAGCTACGCCATCCTGTTCTTCTCGCAGAACCGGATTTTAGGTGTGCTGTTGCTCGTGGTTTCTTTTTTCAATTTTGATGCTGGTTTATCGGGGCTCATAAGTGTAATTGGATCTTTACTGCTGGTTAATACCCTTGGTTTTAAAAAAGAAGATATTAAATCGGGGCTATATAGCTTCAATTCGCTGCTGCTGGGCATTGGTTTTGGCACTTTTTTTAGCTTCAGTTTCGCCTATTGGCTGTGGCTGGCCGCGGCTTGTTTATTGTGTGTTGTTTTAAGTGTTAACCTCAGTTCGTTTTTAGGTAAATATGCTTTGCCTTCACTTTCTATTCCTTTTGTGCTAACTTTTTGGATGGTTTTAATTGCCTCAAACGGTTATTTAGGTATGGGCTTGCTGCAAAAAGGCAGTTCGCTAATCTTTGAGCTAAACACCAACCCGCCATCTCATTTTAGCCAGCTCTGTCTCTTTTTCGATCACCTGAATATACCAGCTTACGTGCTGCTCTTCTTCAGATCGGTAAGTGCCATTTTATTCCAGAACAGTGTGCTTGCCGGAATAATCATTAGCATAGGTTTTTTAATTCATTCGCGTATTGGTTTTAGTCTGTTGGTACTGGGTTTTATTGTTTCCTGTGTAATTAACCAGCTCACAGGCACCTACCCGGGCGGAATAAGTAATTACTATCTGGGTGCAAATTTTATGATGGTAAGTTGTGCCATCGGTGGCTTTTTCTTAATTCCTTCCTGGCGCGCTTATGTATGGGCAATTGCTGTAATTCCTTTTACTTTTCTGGTTTTAAACGGGCTGTCGCGTGTATTGCTCCTGTTTAATCTCCCTGTATTTTCCATGCCATTTTGTTTGGTTACACTCGGCTTGCTGTATTTTTTTATGCTCCGGAAAAAACCAGGCAAACTGCAGCTTACACCTTTCCAATATTACTCGCCCGAAACCAATTTGTATCAGTTTTTAAACGACCGGCAAAGACTGAAAGACTTTAAGTATTTCAATTTAAGCTTGCCTTTTATGGGCGCCTGGACGGTTTCGCAAGGCTACGAAGGCTCAATTACGCATAAAGGCGACTGGCAACACGCTTTAGACTTCGTGCTCAAAGATCTTGACAATAAAACGTATCAGCTACCGGGGGTAAAGGCAGAAGATTATTATTGTTTTAACAAACCGGTTTTAGCAGTGGCCGATGGTCAGGTAGAGGAGGTGATTGGCCATATAGATGATAATGCAATTGGTCAGGTTAACCTGCAGCAAAACTGGGGCAATACCATTGTAATTAAACATGCCGAAAATTTATACAGTAAGGTTTCGCATTTAAAAAAGAACAGCATAAAAGTTAAGGCAGGTGATTATGTTAAACAAGGCGATATTATAGCGCTTTGCGGTAATTCTGGCCGTTCACCCGAGCCTCATCTGCATTTTCAGGTACAGTGTACTCCCTACATTGGTTCTAAAACTTATCCTTATCCTTTTGCTTATTTCACCGTAGCGGGCCAGCCTGGATTAAAAACATTTGAGGTGCCGCAGGAGGGGGCTACCATTGAACGGCCGGAGATAAATCCCTATTTAAAAAATGCTTTTCATTTTCAACCGGGCTATGTAGCTATCGTAACTGGTGATAACGGGCATACCGAAACCTGGGAAGTATTTACCGATGATTTCAATTCGACCTACTTTTTTTGTCACGAAAACCAGGCAGTAGCCTATTTTGTAAGCAATGCCAGCGTATTTTATTTTACGCGGTTTTACGGAGAAAGAAATTCCTTGCTTTTCCGCTTTTATCAGCTTGCTTATAAAATTAATTATTCGCAGCAGCCTGTTGCAGATCATTTTGCCATAGATGCCGAAAGTTTGAACCCTGCCTTGTGGTTACAAGATTTTTTAGCTCCTTTCTATCGTTTTATCCAAAATTCTTATAGTAATTCTATTGAAAAAAGGCCCGATGGATTAATTGTGCATAGTAAAGTGAATCGCCAGCTTTTACGGAGGGGTAAAAAATTGGTACAAGCCGAAATATTTGTAGATAATAAAGGTATTCAAGGCTTTGCACTTCAATATCAAAACAAAAATTTAAAAGTAAAATGGGAAACAAGTTCAGTTTAACAGTTTTGCTTTTAATTGTTTCGATAACAATTGGTAAAGCGCAAAGCAACTATCAGGCAACAGATAGTACATCTTTGGCGCTTTTTAATGCCGCCGAGTGGCAGCAGCTTATTGTTTTTGGTAAATCGGCCATTAATGAAGGCGAAGATTTTCCTTTGCTGCGGTTACGCATTGCTTATGCATCATTTGTACGCGGTAATTATACCGATGCGCTGGTGCAATACAATAAGGTGCTGGCAAATGATAAACATAACCAAATTGCCCTGTATTATGGCTATTTAAGTAGCCTTTATTTAAACCGGCCAGATAACGCAGGGTGGTTCGCGGCAGGTTTAGATACGGCAAATGTAGAAGGCAAACAATTAAGGCCTTTTAAAATGATTTCGGTAGGGGCTGAGAGCGGAATTAAATTTACCAATATCTACGAAAGGGGTAATTCCTCCTATTCAAGGGCTTTTCTTGATTTTGGCCTTACTTATAAACTAAACTTATCAACTTCGTTTTCATATTACAACCAGCCTATCCACAACGATCATATTGTACAGCCGGGCTATTATGCAAAATTGAATTATACACCGTTTAAAAGGTTTAGCTTTATTGGTGCTTACCATTATATGCGGTCTGATTTAAGGCAATTGGTATATCAGAACAATGCTGGTTTATTCGGTGTTAAATATGCAGGTGATGCCGGCGATTTTCAGGGAGATTTTATTTTATCGCAAATTGGCGATGAAAAAACGAGGCAGTACAATATGCAATTTGTAAAGTATTTAGCTGGTAACCTGGATTTTTACAGCATTACCCGTTTTTCGCTGGTTAATGTATTAAGCGAGCACAATATCGTTGTACAGCAGTTGTTTGGCTTTAAGCCCTTTAATCAGCTATGGTTTGAAGGTGTGGTAACAATGGGTAATCAGTACAATTACGCAGAGGCTGATGCCTTGTATTTTTATAATGGCTTTGATAAAACGAAGTTTAAAGCTGGTGCAAACTGTTATTTTTTGTTAAAACAACGGCTACTTTTAGGATTGAATTATACATTTGAACGTAAATCAGATAATATTTTTAAATTTAATTATTTACAACACTCAATTAACGGCGGCATTACATGGAATTTTTAAAACAATTTATGGTCTTTGCGATTCTGGGCTTATCTGTATTTGAGGTAAATGCCCAAACCAATGCCGCATTGCAAAAAGCCTTTCAAAATAGTTATAACAACGAAAGTAAAAAGAGCTATACCGAGGCCATAAGTGATATTATGCCCTTTTATGCCGAAAATAATTACGAAACAAACCTCCGGATCGGTTGGTTGTATTATCTGGCCAAAAACTATACCGCATCGCAAAATTATTATAACAGGGCAATCAGCGCAAGGCCAAATTCGGTTGAGGCACGGTTTGGCTTAATCAAAGCGCTTTCGCTACTAAGCAGCTGGGATAAAGTGATGGAGCAGTACAACAGTATACTCAAAATTGATCCGCAAAATACACAGGCAAACTATTGGGCCGGGGTAATTATCTACAACCGGAAACAATATGCCAATGCATCTAAATATTTTGCCAGGGTGGTAGCTTTGTATCCTTTCGATTATGATGGGAACCACATGTTGGGCTGGGCGTTGCTGTTTTCGGGCAGAAAACCGGAGGCAAAGGCCTGTTTCGAACGCGCATTATTGATAAAACCAGGCGATACATCGAGTACCGATGGACTAAATAGATCGATTAAATAGGGCCTAAAGGGCAATTAATCAATGTATTTAGCGAATATTTACAGATAAAAAAATAAAAAAGTGATTTATAGGTATTTAAGTATATATTTGACGCAAATTAAAATACAATATAATGCAACAAGGAACAGTAAAATTTTTTAATGAAACTAAAGGTTTTGGATTTATCATCCCTTCAAATGGCGATGCCGAAATTTTTGTTCATGCTTCAGGCTTAATCGACAGCATTCGCGAGAATGATACCGTAAACTACGAAGTAGAAGAAGGTAGAAAAGGCCTAAACGCGGTAAATGTAAAAGTAGCTTAAGAAAACTCAAACACATAAATCGTAAAAGGTCCCGATGCAAATCGGGACCTTTTTTTATGCTATTGATTTTTATCGTCATTGCGGGGAGGAACGACAGCCTGCCCCATTTTTCGGGGAAGCAATCTTATTAAAAAAGCTTTAGATTGGAGCCTCTTAGAGATTGCTTCGTTCCTCGCAATGACGAATTTTCTACGATAAAAACCTTAAAAAACCTATAATCCACCAAATATTTCAGAATATGCTTTAGAATGTTTCTAAATAAATGTTTTATCGTTGTTTTGTCATATTCGTTTATAAATTAAACTCATAATTAAATACTTTTGCAAGAAATATAGATATAAATCCTAATCAAATGAGTGGTTTCGGAAATGCGTTTTCTTCATCAATAGGGAAGAAATTCATCATGGGTATTACAGGTTTGTTCCTGATACTTTTTTTAATTGTACACTGTTTCATTAATGCATTAATTTTCATTAATGATGGTGGCTTAACCTTTAACATTGGGGCGCACTTTATGGCTACCAACTGGTTAATCAGGGCAGGCGAGGTAGTACTGTTTATTGGTTTGCTTGTGCACATTTTTCAGGCATTGCGGTTAACCCTGCAAAACCAAAAAGCCAGACCTGTTAAATATGCCGTTAACGATGGTAAAGCGAACAGTAAATGGTATAGCCGTTCAATGGGGTTATTGGGTACGTTATTGCTTATTTTCTTAGTGGTTCACTTAAAAGATTTTTGGGTAGTTTCACGTTTTACCGGAATTCCAACGGTTGATGCGAATGGCCACGAAGATTTGTATGCTGTAATGAGAGAGAAATTTCAGGATCCTGTAAGGGTTGCAGTATACATTTTAGCTATGTTTTCTTTATGCTACCACTTATTGCATGGTTTTGCTTCGGCTTTCCAAACATTAGGTTGGAACCACTCAAAATATAACGGTTTAATAAAAGGCTTTGGCGTTTGGTATTCGATCATTATTTCGATCCTTTTTGCCGCAATGCCAATTGCAGTTTATGCAGGTTTAATTAATTAGTTTTTAGCACAAAAGAGATATGTCAGATATTAATTCAAATATTCCAGAAGGCGATTTAACAAGCAAATGGACTAAGTATAAGTCTTCTGTGCCTTTGGTTAACCCATCGAACAAAAGAACAATTGAAGTAATTATTGTAGGCTCAGGTTTAGCAGGTGCTTCGGCAGCGGCTACTTTAGCTGAAATGGGTTATAAAGTTAAATGTTTCTGTTTTCAGGATTCGCCACGCCGTGCACACTCTATTGCGGCTCAGGGTGGTATCAATGCTGCAAAAAATTACCAGAATGATGGCGATAGTATTTATCGCTTGTTTTACGATACGATTAAAGGTGGCGATTACCGTGCCCGCGAAGCAAACGTGCACCGTTTGGCAGAGGTAAGTGCTAATATTATCGACCAATGTGTGGCCCAGGGTGTGCCTTTGGCACGCGAGTACGGCGGTTTGTTAGATAACCGTTCGTTTGGTGGTACACAGGTTCAACGTACTTTTTATGCTGCAGGTCAAACCGGTCAGCAATTATTACTAGGTGCCTATTCAGCTTTAGAACGCCAGGTGGGTATGGGTAAAGTAGAAATGTACACGCGCCACGAAATGCTTGAGGTGGTTAAAATCGACGGTAAAGCACGTGGTATTATTGCCCGTAACTTAATTACAGGTGAAATTGAGCGTCATTTCGGCCATGCAGTAGTGTTGGGTACAGGTGGTTACGGTAACGTGTTCTATCTTTCTACCAACGCAATGGGTAGTAACGTAACGGCAGCCTGGAAAGCACACAAACAAGGTGCTTACTTTGCAAACCCTTGCTATACGCAAATTCACCCAACCTGTATTCCGGTTTCTGGCGATCACCAGTCTAAATTAACCCTGATGTCTGAATCGTTACGTAACGATGGAAGAATCTGGGTACCTAAAAAGAAAGATGATAACCGTAAAGCTTCAGAAATTCCTGAAGATGAAAGAGATTATTACTTAGAGCGCCGTTACCCTGCTTTTGGTAACCTGGTTCCACGTGACGTGGCTTCGCGTGCAGCAAAAGAGCGTTGCGATGCAGGTTATGGTGTAGGAGCTTCTAAACTGGCTGTTTACTTAGATTTTAAAGCGAATACTGAACGCTACGGAAAAATCGAAGCTGCAAAGGCTGGTAACCACAATCCGGATAAAGAAACCTGCATGCGTTTAGGTACTGCCGTAATTAAAGAGAAATACGGTAACCTGTTCGATATGTACGCACAAATTACCGGCGAAAACCCTTACGAAACACCAATGCGTATTTACCCTGCGGTACACTATACCATGGGGGGACTTTGGGTAGATTATAACTTAATGACTTCGGTACCGGGCTTATATTGCACCGGAGAGGCTAACTTCTCTGACCATGGTGCTAACCGTTTAGGTGCATCTGCTTTAATGCAAGGTTTAGCCGATGGTTATTTCGTTTTACCTTACACCATTGGTGCTTACTTATCAAAAGAAATTTCTACCAAAGCTATCCCGACTGATCACCCTGCGTTTGTAGAGGCGGAAGCCAGAGCGGTAGGTATTTTAAATACTTTGATTAACATTAAGGGAACTAAATCTGTAGATCATTTCCACAAACGTTTAGGTCACATCATGTGGGAGAAATGTGGTATGGCCCGTAACGAGAAAGGCTTAAATGAAGCCATTCAGGAAATCAGAGCCCTGCGCGAAGAATTCTGGAAAGAGGTACGTGTACCTGGCGCTGCCAACGAGCTTAACCCTGAACTGGAGAAAGCAGGCCGTGTTGCCGATTTCATCGAATTGGGTGAGTTAATGTGTATCGATGCATTAAACCGTAACGAGAGTTGTGGTGGTCACTTCCGCGAAGAATATCAAACGGAAGAAGGTGAGGCCTTACGTGATGACGAGAACTACGCATACGTTGCCGCATGGGAATTTAAAGAAGGTGTAAACTTCGAACTTCATAAAGAAGAACTGAAGTTTGAAAATATTAAAGTTGCACAAAGAAGTTATAAATAGTGATGCGTACAGCGTTTAGCGTAAAGCGGTTAACTGCCAAACGCCAAACGCTTATCGCTTACCTAAAATCTCAATGTTATGAGTACAGGAAATATGAACTTAACGCTAAAAGTTTGGCGTCAGAAAAATAACAATACCAAAGGTGCTTTGGTTGATTATAAATTATCCGGTATTTCGCCAGATATGTCTTTCTTGGAGATGTTCGATGTGTTAAACGAAGATCTGATCAATAAAGGCGAAGAACCAGTGGTGTTCGATCACGATTGCCGCGAAGGTATTTGCGGAATGTGTTCGATGTTCATCAACGGTCGTCCGCACGGGCCAAAAGATTTGGTTACTACCTGCCAGTTACACATGCGCTCATTCAAAGATGGCGATACCATTGTAGTTGAGCCTTGGAGAGCAGCGGCTTTTCCGGTAGTTAAAGATTTAACTGTAGATCGTTCTGCATTTGACAGGGTTATTGCTGCCGGTGGTTTTATTTCGGTTAATACGGGTAATGCACAAGATGCCAACAACCTGCCAATTCCTAAAATGCAGGCTGATGCAGCTTTCGAAGCTGCTGCGTGTATCGGTTGTGGCGCCTGCGTAGCTACTTGTAAAAATGCTTCTGCAATGCTTTTCGTATCGGCTAAGATCTCTCAACTGGCTTTATTGCCACAAGGTCAGCCAGAGCGCTACCGTCGTGTACAAAGCATGGTTGCACAAATGGATGCTGAAGGTTTTGGTAACTGTACCAATACCGGTGCTTGCGAAGCAGAATGCCCTAAAGGAATTTCTCTAGAGAATATTGCCCGCATGAACCGCGATTTCGCTACTTCGAAATTCATTTCTGAAGAAACCGTTTAAAAATATACTGTGCATTCCGGTTTTACCGGAATTCTTAAGCCTCCACCTAGTGGGGGCTTTTTAGTTTTAACACAAAGCATTGTCTTAATTTAGATTGTCATCCTAGCCTGTCGAAAGACCTATCTAAATACTGTACAGGAAAGCTCAAGGAGACTTATATTTATACCCCTTTTTTAGTTTAAGACATCTGCTATTGTATAATCATTTTATATCACTGATCATTTTTAAATGCTATAAAATGAGATAAATCTGGTTAAAAGCATGATAAATGTTAGTATTTAATAAAAAAGGCTAAATAAATTTCATCAATTTTTTAGCTGATTATAAGGGTCTGATTGGCTGTTATTTTAACATTTCGGCTATATATTGAAAACATATGAAACGCTAAAGCTTAAAATCGAAACTCAGGACAAGAAATTACTAACAAAATAAAAGTTTGCGAAACTGATAATAATTTTATGTATGCATATTAAAATTTTGCTTAAATGGAAATTTTATTCTGTATTATTTGCATATACATTAAAGATTTTCTAAATTTATTGCTCCGAGACAGGAGAGAAAACATAAAACCCCGGCAATTTGTGCTGGGGTTTTGTGTTCTTTAAGAAATTGAGGTTCGCCTAGTTAAGTGCGAAATTAACGTTGATGTTGTATTTTACCCGCACAGGTACACCAAACTGTATACCTGGATTCCATTTGGGCGAACCTGACAGCACTCTTATGGCTTCTTCATTAATATCGGCGCTAACTCCACGCATTATTTTAATATTAGTTAGCCCGCCGTTCTTTTCTACAACGAAAGATAAAAATACCCTTCCCTGAATCTTATTCTTCGCCGCTTCTTTTGGGTATTTAATGTTATCGTTCAAGTACTGGTAAAAAGCCTTTAAACCACCTGGAAATTCAGGCTGTTTCTCTATCGTAACGAAATCGAACACACCGTTAGGGATCGAATCTCTTGATGGCTTGTTGCTAATGCCAGACTTCATTGCAGGATCAGGTTTGGCTGAAAAATTCAGTTTGGCTATCTTTTTTTTAAGGGCAATATTTTCGGCACTGTTTTGCTTTGCTTTGGTAAATACAATGAGCAAGCCATTGTTGTCATTTATCCCAAATTGCGAAGTCTTATCCCTCTCTTTTAAAATGGTCACAGATTCAATGTCTTCGTTTTTAAATTTACGCAGCGTATCCATGCCATTTACCAATAGTTTTCCATCTAAAATAACACTTGGCTTTGGGGTTGCCGGACCTACATTTTGCGCATGTGCTGTAAAGTATATTAAAAGACTGAGCAGCGTAAACAGATATTTTTTCATGCCCAAATATAGCATTTGTTAGTTGCTGTGGAAGGTAGTAAATGGAGTAGAACCCATGATTTTTCTGATTTACTCCTTATTGTGCCACGTGAAACATAAGTTAATATTAATTTAATCTTGCGTTTATGAAGAAGCTTCTTATGCAAAAAAAAATCTCCGGTTGTTAATAAACCAGAGATTTGAATTGGAGCAGCAACCGCTCAATTTAATTTTTTGTGCTCCTTGCCTTAGTAAGGTCGAAGTTTATATTAATGTTATACCTTACACGTACGGCTTTACCATCCTGCTCGGCTGCTGCCCATTTGGGCGAATTTTTAAGCACCCTAACCGCTTCTGTATCTGTTTCAGGGCTCAGACTGCGTGTAACCATAATATCGGAAATGGAGCCATCTTTTTCTACGGTAAATGCCAGAAATACTTTGCCTTCTGTTTTATTGTTTTTGGCTACTTCGGGGTACTTTATTTCTTTTTTAACATACTGGTAAAATTCGGCAATCCCACCAGGGTACATTGGCTGCTTTTGTACTGATACAAAATCGTACACCTCGTCTTTATCTTGTGCTTTTGCAGAATTAACAAGCATGGCGCAGCCCAGTAGGGCTAAAATCATTAGCTTTCTCATGGTTTTTTGGTTAAAGGTTAATTAATTATTCTTCTGTGGAAGGGGTTTTGCGTCCTTGGTTTTGATAATGATTACACCATTGATTCCTTTAGCACCATAAAGTTTTTTTGCTGCTGTATCTTTTAAAACTTCCATAGATTGGATATTGCTCTGGTTTATCGAGGTTTCTTCCTTGATTTCCTCTCCGTCAACGATGTAGAGGGGGGAGTTTGAACCATTTCTGAGCTTGACTTCGGTTTTGGTAATGTTAAGGTTATAGGGTGCAGGTTTAATGTTGAAAGTTGCCTCTTTTTTGGTTTGCTCTGCATTAATATTGTTTTCAGGAGCTATGCCACTTCCTACAAGCGCTGTTTTTGTTTTAATTTCAATTACACCTGCCAAACCATCGGCGCCATAAGCTGAAACCGCACTGCTATCTTTTAAAATCCTTACCGATTCTATGTTATCAGGTGCAAGTGAAACCAGGTTAATATCCCTGCTATATTGCTTGTTGCCATCAATTACAATTAATGGTTTAAGGCTATTCAATGCAGCATTACTGCGCAATCTGATGGTTGTAGTTTTTGTGCTATCTGCTTTTTGTGCAAAACCTGCCAGGGTAAATCCCATTACAATGGTAAAAACGATTATCTTTTTCATGCTGGTTACTTTTTTGGTTAGCATTTTTTATTTAAAATCGAAAAGTGGTGCGTTTTTGTCGATGTTGAGTTCTTTTATTTCCGGTTTTCTGAAAGCGTTATTTTTTGATCCCTTACTGGTAATGAGTATTGCGCCACCTTTTGCTGCTGAGCCGTAGAGATCGGTAGCAGCCTGATCTTTCAATACCTCGATCGATTCGATGTTATTCGGATTTATGGTACTCAAAGGTGTATTCTCAGCAAGTTTTACACCATCTAAAATCACTAAGCCGGTAAACTTAATATCGTTACGGAGTTTAATGGTTGACTGATTTTTAGCAGTTTTTGTTTCATTATCGTTCAGCGTAAAATTAACATTAATGTTGTACCTTACCCGTACAGGCAAACCATTCTGAATCCCCGGGTTCCATTTTGGCGATTCTTTTATAACCCTTAGTGCTTCCTCATCGGTGCCACTGCCCAGGCCTCTGGTTATCTTGACATCACTTAAGAGACCGCTTTTTTCTACTACAAAAGATAAAAATACTTTACCCTGTACATTTCTTTCCTGCGCCAGTTGAGGGTATTTTATTGCTCCGCTTAAATACTTGTAAAATTTGGCTATCCCACCCGGAAACTCCGGTTGTTTTTCAATCGAAACAAAATCGTAAACTGTTTTATCCTGATCGGGTTCAAGAATCAGGCTTGGTGTTGTTGGACCAGGTAAATAGGAGACAACGCTAATTTTATTCAGGTTAGTGTAGCCGGCGGTTTTGGGCAAAGCTTTATTTTTAAACTCTTCTGAAGATTCGGGCATGTTAAAGCTTACGGTAAGCGCGTATTTACCATCAGCTATCTTTTTAAAATCTTTGTAAGAGAGGATCGATTTCATTACTTCCTCATCGCAACCTGCGCCCAACTCTACATTAGGGCTTATGTTTACGAGCTTGCCATTCTTTACGCTGAATTTTATCTGCGTATTACCTTGCACTTCGTAGCTGTTGGCAAATGCCGGATATTTAATGTTTTGAGATAAAAACAGGTAAAAACCATTCCAGTTGGCATCGGCCTTGCCTTCGACAGAAATTTTGTGTACTGCGGGCGCCTCGGTTGTTGTTGTATTGACCATTTGCTGTACCATTTCTATTGGTTTCTCCAAGGGAATGCGATCGGTAATAGAGATTAATTTCTCGTTTTTACGTACCGTAGCCGAAGAGAATACAATAAGCAGCGCAAACAGCGGGATAAAGATTCCATACTTCATAATGGCAATCTTTTTAGACCGCTCTTTATGAAGCATGAAAATTCTTTTTTTGATTAATGATTTATCTAAAAAATTGTTGGTTAAAGCATTTGGCGAAATGCCGAAAGATTTGCTGAGCAGCAGCATCGCATACTCGGCTTTATCGCCCTGGTATGCTGCTGCCAGCTCGTCTGCCAAAAACTCGTGTATATTTTTAATCGTTTTTTTATAAAGGTATATCACAGGGTTTAGCCAGGTAATGATCCCTAAAATTTCAAAAAATAAAATATCAACGGTATGCCATTGCTTAATGTGTGCCTGCTCGTGGATATCAATTACATCCATTTGAGGCAGATTCTGGTCGATAATTTTTTTGCCGAAGAAAGAAAAAGCCATTCCGGCCTTTCCGGGTACCAGCATCTTTTTTACCGCCATTAAGTTAAATACCAATCTACCTAAGAAAAACAGGATACCTGCACAATAGATATATACAAATGCATTGGCCCAATTGAGGCCATTGTTGCGCTCTGTTACTACTGTGGCTTGTTGTAATACGGCCTCCCAGTTAACTGTTGTATAAACTTGCCGGGCGGCTTTATGTTCAGTAAGCCATTCTAAACGAATAAATGGAATACATAGCGAAAGCACGCCGGCAGATACCAGATAAATACGGTTTAACGTAAAATAGGTTTCCTTATCCAGCAGTAATTTATAAACACCGTAAAAAACAACCAAGTATAAGTTTACCTGCAATAGGTAGTGGGCAAAACTCATTTTGGCTTGTGTTTAATGTTATTGATCATTTTTAAAATCTCATCAACATCACTTAAATCCAGTTTTTCTTCTTTAACAAAGAAAGAGAACATGCTCTCTACTGAATTTTCGAAGTAATTGCCCAACAGTTTTTCTGTTGCATGGCGCTTATACTCTTCTCTGCTTACTAAAGGGTAGTACTGGTGTGCTTTCCCGAATGCTTCATGACCAATAAATCCTTTGGTTTCGAGGATTCTGATAATGGTTGAAACGGTGTTGTAAGCTGGCTTAGGTAATGGCAGTTCGTCAATTACTTCTTTGACGAATGCTTTTTCCAGTTGCCATAAAACCTGCATAATCTGCTCTTCGGCTTTAGTTAAATCTTTAATTTCCATCATGGTAATAATAATAAGGACAGGCAAAATAATTTGCTTAAACTAAAGTTAAAACTAATTGGTTAGTTATCCAAATTTTATTTGATAATTATTAGAAAAAAAATAAAGAGGCAACTGATTCGGTTAGTAGACTGAAGGAGGAGGCGTTAATGTATTGTTAATGAGTTGTTTGGCTTGTATTTTTTTGCCGGGCTAAATGGTAATGAGGTTGTTTTTTATGCCATACACTACCAGCCCGGTGCGCGATTTGATGTTGAGTTTGGCAAAAAGCGATTCGCGGTAGTTATCAACAGTGCGCGGGCTCACATTCATAATGTCGGCAATTTCCTTGTAGGTAAGTTCGGTGCTGCAGTGCTGCAGGAAGGTAAGCTCCCGCGCCGAAAATATGGGTTTTGCATCGGTATCTTTCAATGCAACCAAAAGCCTGCCCGATACCAGTTCGTTTACGAAAAAGCCTTTTTCTACAATTACTTTAATTGCTGCAAATAAATCGGATGGGGTAGACTCTTTAAGCATATAGCCCCCGGCCCCGGCCTTAAGCATACCAATAATGGCTTTTTCATCCTCCAGCATACTCAGCGCAAGTACATGTACATTCGGGAAATTGGTTTTAACCCATTTAGTAGCGGCAAAACCATCCATAACCGGCATGTTAATATCCATTAATACCAGCTGAACATCTGGATGGTTATTGATTTTAGATTGCAGGTCGATTCCGTTTATGGCCTCAAATTTTACTTCTATTTCATCAAATTCTTCCAATAAACTGGCCAGCCCTGAGCGGAAAAGGGTATGGTCATCAACGATAGCGATAGCGATATTAGGGTGTTGCATATTATTAAGGATAGGGGATCTCTATTGAAATGGAAGTACCTTTTCCCGGTGCCGAATTTAATATTAATTTTCCATTGATCATCTCAATTCTTTTATAAATAGAATTGAGGCCCATGCCTGATTTACGGGCTTTAATTTCGTCGGGGTTAAAACCCACGCCATTTTCTTTTACCTTTAAATGCAGCACATTTGTTGCAAGATAGGCGTCGATCTGGATCTGGGTGGCCTGTGCATGCTTAATCATGTTGTTGATGATTTCCTGGAGCAAACGCAGGATAATCAAGTCTTTATCAGGCGAGGTGTAATCTGATTCTGATAAGGTATTGTTAACCTGGAGCTCGTAAGCACCGCTTTTGCTGAGCCAGCTAATTTCCTGATCAATGGCATGACCAAGTCCGTTTTCTACCAGCTGCTCGCCATGTAAGAGTTTAGCCAGTTCTCTCAGTTCTTTAATAGATTTATTAACCAGTTGTAGCGAATTCTCGATTTTCTTTTTGGCTTTAACCTCATCGGATAAATTTACCGAATTGAGGGTAAGTGTAGTAAGGCTGAGTAGCTGGCCTACATTATCATGCAATTCGGTAGCAATGCTCTGCATGGTTTGGTCTTGCACCTCTACACGCGCCTGCAGCATTTCAGCTTCGAACTTTTGCTGCATATTTTGCTTTTCGAGTACATGGTTCTTCTTATGCCGGTTATATGACCTGATATAAAGCAATAAGAATATGGGCATTAAAAGAAATATAAGTGTTGAAATGGCAACTAAGATTGCAATTTTCGTTGTTTCATTCTGCATATAAAGGAGTAAATCCAAAGGCTGTATAAAATATAATTTAACAGTACGTAAATACAATATCTTAAAGTGGCATATCCAATAATTTTCACATTAAATAAACCATCAAAAATATTGGCCATGGTGCTGCCAAAATAATAGAATAAAACACCGGTTACCCACCAGAATTCGGGATGGTTTTTAATTTCGATAAAGTTCTCGTCTTTTAACAGCAGGTAATAATAATAAAGGCAGTAAAGCGCATAAACTACCGACATTACGCTTATGGTCAGGTTATTGGATTCGCTGAAAGGCTGCTTAAATAAAAAGATAACATAACTAAGGCATATAATTCCGCCGCCAATAGCAAATATGGGCTTAGGGTTAATATATGCCTTAATACAATGGTAAAGGCCGAATAATATCGTACTGATCTCAAAGAAAAGGAAGATATTAAACAACCATAAATTGTGCTGATGCCTGGATGAAAGATAGGCTGCGTACTGCTCAGTTAATAATGCTATTGCTATGTAACAGGTAACTACTTTCCAAAAAGCATATTTATCTTTCCATACTAATGCAACTGCAGAGATAAGACATACAGTTTCGGCGATAACTATGGGAGATAATCTCATGGGTTATAAACTTGTTCCCTCGCAAATGTCAGGACAACCTTGTCCACGGTTTCCAATATTATCCAAATCGTCTTTATGGTCTTCTCCATTTCCTACGTTTAAGATAGTAGGTACCAGCAACAAAGTGTTTTTGCCTACATTTCCACTTTTTACGCCATCAGGTAAGGCATCGGTATACTGGGAAAAGTAAACTCTAAGGCCATCATATTTGCCTTCACTCATTGATTTGGCGATTTCTAAGATTTGATCTGCCGGAAACCACACGGCTTTGGTAAATGATTCCGGGAATTTTCTTGCCTGTACAGCATAAGCATCAACCATGGCCTGCGCGATCTTTGGATCGATAGGCTCCGAATTTAAATTTTGACTCATAAAAATGTATTGTTTGATTTGCGATAAAATTCGATAATAATAAGTGTTCCCACAAGAATAATCTGCAATTTAAATACCGTAAAAATACCCTATTAATAAGGGCGTTTTGCACAATCGCCCAATTATCGACTACCACTACTTTTGGTATTACAATGATGACCAAATAAATTGCCGTTACCAGATACTAAAGTCGTGAATCCTCAAAATGCTGTTTTTGTACCCGTTTAAAAAAGGGTCTGTTTTGGAGAAACTGTCCGTTTATTTAGCAAGTTGTAAACCATAATTTGATTAAACCTTTAATTCTTTTAAAAATGATAAATAATATCCTGCTTCAGGAAAATCATAGCGGAATAAGCGAAAGAGAAGTTGAAATAGTACATCTGTTATCAATGGGTTACAACAGTAAGGAAATTGGCGAAATGCTTTTTATCAGCGAGCACACGGTTAATACCCACCGGAGAAATATGGTAAGAAAACTCGATTTAAGAAATTCGTACCAGTTGATTGTATGGGCATTTAAAGAAAGAATACTGTCCTTATAAGGGCTAAAAGATATAACAACCTCTCAATAATTACAAAGCCTGCAATTTGATCCCTAAAGTCAAATCGGCAGGCTTTTGTTTTTGATTATTTTTATGTACTTATGGTCTTGCTGGCTGCGGCGCCGGTAGTTCTTTTCTTGGTATTTGTGCCTCGCGTTGTGAGGTGTTGTAAACAAAAGATGCTATAATGGTAGCGGCTTGTTTTAAGTCGTCTTCTACCAGCCTGTCGTAGGTATCCATATTGCTGTGGTGTGTTCTGGTATTGTAATCGGCAGGATCCTGGATAAACTGAAAACCTGGGATACCCACGGCATCAAAAGCCTGGTGATCGGTACCGCCAGTGTTATTTATGGTAATGGTAGTAGCACCCAAATCGTTAAATGGAGTTAACCAGCTTTGAAAGATAGGCCCTGCGGCTGTATTGCCCTGTAAATAAATCCCACGTATTTTACCGGTTCCGTTATCGAGGTTGTAATAGGCCGATATTTTCTTCTGATCAGGCGCTAATACCATGGTTTTCGGATCGCCGAAGTGTTTGGCCACGTAGCCTCTGGAACCAAATAAACCCTGCTCTTCCGAACTCCACAAGGCAATGCGGATGGTACGTTTAGGTTTAAAATCTATAGCTTTTAAAATGCGCATGGCTTCCATCATTACGGTAGAGCCGGCAGCATTATCGGTGGCGCCGGTAGCGGCATGCCACGAATCGAAGTGGCCGCCAATCATTACCACCTCATCTTTTAATTTTTTATCGGTACCAGGTATTTCGGCAATTACATTGTAGCCTTGAGGATCCTGATCGTAGAAAGAAGTTTTAATATCAGCTTCTACTTCTACCTTTTTGCCTGCGCGTAACAGACGTAAAATGTGTAAGAAATCTTCTGCTGCTACCTCCAGTTCGGGCGATACGGGTTTGGCATCTAAAGCATAAGAAGCGCCATTACTGGTAAAAAAGGTACCTTGTCCACCGCGGGCATAAGTTAAAATGAGGCCAACTTTTTCGTCAACAAACATGGCATTCATGGCGGCTCTTATTTCGCGCATTTTCATCATTTGTGCCATTCTATCGGCCATTGGTCCACCGGTTGGGCGTTGTCTTGCTCCCGCAGCTTGTGGTTTTGCAGCAGCCATTTGTGCTAAAGTAGAATCGGCATAGCGAGCAAAATCTGCTTTTGTACCACTGGTTAAAGGAGCACCCTGATCCATCATGATAATTTTGCCGGCCAGTTTACCTTTGTATTTGGCTAAATCGGCAACGCTATCGGCTTTGATTAAAATTACTTCTGATTTGATTGGCCCGTTTGTGCCGGGAGTCCAGGCTTTTGGCGAAGCAATAATGGCATGGTAAAAAGGGAGTGTAGTTGCCGCATAATATTTATCGATTTGCCAGCCTTTACCAAAAGTTCCCCAGGCTTCAAGGTGCGCATTTTTAAGGCCCCAGTCTGTTAATTGTTTTACTGCCCAATCTTGTGCCTTTTTTAAGCCTGGCGAATTGGATAAACGCGGACCGCTTACATCGGTCAGGTTAAAGGCAATGTCCATTGCTTTCGAATTTTCAAGGCCTTCTTTCCTTATTTTTTGAACTATGGCTGCATCGGGGGTATCTTGTGCAAAAGCCGGGAAGCACAAGGCAAGAGCCAGTGCGGTAATGGTAAATCTTTTGATCATGAGAATAATTTGTTAGGTGATTTTAACTTAAAAATACATTTAAAAGCCCTTCAAATCGTTTTACAATGAGATTTTTACATGGAGGCTGTTTTTATATGGCGTTTTTTGCGTGGAAAGGTGTTTTTTTAACCGGACGGAAGTTAAATAAATCTTATCCGATAGCTATCGGATGAAATGAAAAGCCCGAAATCCCGATTTTTCATCGGGAGAGGACTTGTAATGTAAAGCAGGAGAGGCGTTAAAATGAAAGGCTGAAATTGCTTTTCGAATTATTATTTAATGCTCTTTCTGCTCACGATAAAATAACCCACGATAAAAAGAATGAGCGCATAAATTAAGCTGGTCCATATTTCTTGTGTAAAAACGGGAAAATCTAAGGGATTGGCACCTTTTTTTACTTTTGTTATCCTTAACGATAGGGTTGGCAGGCAGTAAGGGATTAAATAAGCGTATTTCCAGCCTACATTGGCGGTAATGATGCCCATAATGGTGCCTACAAAACCTATGCCCATGGGTTTAAGAAAATCGGCCCACACCAAACTGAGGATAAACTGCAGGGATAAAATACCCAGCGATGACAGGAATAATTTGGTGTAAGCGTTGATTAAAATGTTTAGCGGGTTATATTGATTAAAGTTGTATTTGGGCACCAATACCTGAAGTAAATGCCCAAAACCATAGGTGAGTGAGGCAAATAAAAACAAGGAGATAAATATTAAGCCTACTGCGTAGAGGTATTTCGCCGTGTAAATAGAAAACTTGTTTAAGGGCTGGGCAAACAGGGTTTTCCAGGTATCGTTTTTGTGTTCGATGTTGTTTACCGAGAAAGCCATAAATATAACATAGAATGGCATAACCAGTAAACCCATTACGTTTAGCGCTGCCCCACAGTATTGCCCCCATAGCATTATGGGCGGATAATGATAGTTTAAAATTTTTTCGGAGCTCGAGTAAAAACCAAAAGTAATGAGCCCGCAAATGATTAGCGGTAACAATATGGCTGCCCAAAACGCCAGGGTTTTCTTTGATTTGTAAAATTCGGATACTAACGAGATGTATAAAGAGCGCATATTAGTTGGTTTTGGTAATATCGAGGAATAAATTTTCGAGATCTTTGCGCTGCTGATATAAGCTGCTTACCTTAAAGCCATTTTGCACCAATAATGCATTTAAAGTAGCACTTTCCTGCGCAGAGGTAAATGGAATGGTGATTTTTTTATCGGTTTGGCCTGCAATTTCATAACCCGATTTTGAAATGAATGCGCCAGCTTTTTCAGTATCATCAACTTCAATTTCGAGCATGGGTTTGCTAAGTTGGTGAAGCTCATCGATAGTGCCCTGAAACAGCAACTGCCCTTTGTTAATAATACCAACGTGGGTGGCTGTTCTTTCTATTTCGGCCAGCAAATGGCTTGAAACGAGGATAGTTTTATGGTGTTTTACGGCAAGGTCTATCATGAGGTTGCGCACTTCGATAATGCCGTTCGGATCGAGGCCATTGGTGGGTTCATCGAGCAAAAGTAATTCGGGATCGGAAACGAGTGCAAGGGCAATGCCTAGACGCTGTTTCATACCCAGCGAATACTTGTTCGATTTTTTGTCGGCAGCATCGCTTAAACCAACAAGGGCCAGCATTTCGCTGGCCTTGCTCTTTTTTATACCGAGTAATATACAGCGGTTTATTAAATTTTCTTTACCAGTTAGGTGGCCATAAATAGCGGGCTGCTCTACCAGGGCGCCCACGCGTTTTAAAATGGCTATCCGGTTGTTGTTAATCTCCTTACCGAAAATAAATACCTGATCGGAAGGCGATTTTAACAGGTTGAGCAATATTTTAATGGTAGTGGTTTTGCCAGCGCCATTAGGGCCTAAAAAACCATAAATACTGCCTTTGGGTACTTGTAGCGAAAGGTCTTTTACAATGGCCTGATTGCCAAAGTTGAAATTTAAGCCTACAGTTTCGATAGCGTAATTACCCATTATTTCCTATTTGAAAATAGCAGATACTTGTTTTACAATTGTGGTAGAAGCTTTAGCAGGTTTTACAACAATTTCAGCATCGCTTTTGTTGGTGTTAAACGTAAGGGTTAAAATCATCAACATAAATACTGGAAATAATAAAAATAAAAATGGTGATGTGTTTGCTAACTTTTTCATGATCGATTGTTTTATTTGAGAGACAGTGAAGCTGACATCAGCAGTTACTGCCTGGTTGTTTAAGTTGATTGCTGATGTAGTTTTCATGTTATTATCGTTTTGATGATTCAAAGAAAGTCAAGAAAAACAAGCTGCTAAAATGTATTATACCAAGTGTTCAAGATTCTAGATCAACAGACATTTTTGGCGTTTGTCGATAAAATTTGGCGATTGGGCCGTTGGTAGAAAAAAAATGCCCGTTGGTAGATTGTGTTCGGTTTAAATTGAAAGTTTATTTACTTTGGATGCATGAAGCGATTATCTCAAATATTGATTTTACGCTTTTAATTGATAAACACATTTTAAATGAAGGAAAATAAGGGAGTTCTAATATTACATAGTATTTTCTGGGCAATAATTTTAGTAGGTGCTGGGGTTATTCTTATAACAAGTACCTCGCAGGTAACTGTTAAAAGGGAATTAATCTCTTTTGGCGTTTTTGGGATCTTGAATGTTTCGGTGTTTTACATTAATTATATTTTTTTAATCCCCGAACTGATAAAGAAAAGAAAAAAGTATTGGCTTTATGTTATTGCTTTTTTTCTCATGATTGGGATTGCAGCTTTAGTCAAAACAATAATTGCAGTCTTAAATCCTGCAGATATGATGATTGTACGGGGACACAGCAGCGAGTATAATGTAAACGAATATTTTATCGGGAAGGCATTTGTGGGTGGTTTTTTTATTATCAGCAGCTGCATTATTAAATTTACCATCGATTGGTTCTCTAGTGAAAGAATTCAAAGAAATTTAGAAAGCGAGCGCCGCGAAATGGAGCTCCAGTTTTTAAAATCGCAGTTAAACCCACATTTTCTGTTCAATTCATTAAATAATATTTACTCGCTGGCTTATCAGAAATCGGATAAAACTGCCGATGCAATTATGAAGCTCTCGGAAATTATGCGCTACATGATTTATGAAAGCAATACCCCAACAGTTTCATTAAGTAAAGAGGTAGATTATTTAACCAATTATATCGAACTGCAAAAAATCAGGTTTAAAGATGGTGCTTTCATTGAGCTTACGCTGAACGGCGAGATTGACGACCAGAAAATAGTGCCCTTAATGTTAATTTCGTTTGTTGAAAATGCCTTTAAACACGGTGTAGTGAACGACCCGGCCGAGCCTGTAAAAATAAATATTATTGCCAACCAGAAGATTTTGCATTTTAGTGTAATTAACAAAAAAAGCCATTTAAATAAAGATGCACAGGGTGGGGTAGGTTTAACCAACGTAGAAAGACGTTTACAATTGGTTTATCCTGACAGATATAAATTAAATGTTGTAAATTCGGCTACGCATTACACCTGCGAACTGATGATTGATATATAACCGGGAGCGATTTATACACTCGGATATACATTAAATCGTGAATTAAAATTAAAATCTAAAATGAACCTAAACTGTATTGTTGTTGATGATGAGCCTTTAGCGCTTGATATTTTACAGGATTATATCTCAAAAGTACCCTTTTTAACGATGGTTAAAAGATGCGAAAACCCCATTGAAGCCTTGCAAATTGTGCAGGGTGGGGGGATTGATCTGGTGTTTTTGGATATTCAGATGCCTGAATTAACGGGCATACAGTTTTTGAAGATTGCAGGCAACAAATGCCATTATATTTTAACCACGGCCTATCCGCAATATGCACTTGAAAGTTACGACCTGAATGTTTCTGATTATCTGTTAAAGCCAATTGCTTTCGATCGTTTTTATAAGGCCGTAGAAAAGGTACACAACCAGGTAAAGCCAGTAGAGGTCCCAGCAAGTGTTGCTCAACCTTTGGTTACACCAGCACCGTTTTCGGGTACACCAAACCCGGTACAGGATTATATTTTTGTTAAAACGGAGCATAAGATCCAAAAAATTTACCTCCACGATATCTTGTACATTGAAGGCTTAAAAGATTACATTTCTATTTTTACGAAAGATGAGCGTGTAATTACGTTACAGAGCATGAAGAAAATGGAAGAGGCGTTGCCGCAGAGCCAGTTTATCCGCGTACACAAATCGTATATTGTTGCTGTAGATAAAATTGAAAGCATTGAGCGCAGCCGCATCACCATTAACCAGAAGATTATTCCGGTGGGCGATACTTACCGCGACGAATTTTTCAGGGTAATCGGGAATAAGAATATTTAGTGCTGAGTCTGAAGTCCGGAGCCGGTAAGCAAAAGCTGGAATTAAACGTTTGGCCCTTCCTGATCTTGATACTAAGTACCTGATACTTTGTTTTCCTCAAGCTCCTGACCTAAAACTTTTCTGATTGCATTTTCGGCTTCGAAAGTAATTTCGTTTGCTGTTTTTCCTTCTGGTTCTATCGGTTTTAAAACCGTCCATTTAAGGGCATTTCCAGTAGTTAAAGGGAACATTCCAAAACGTACGATTTTCCAGGAGTTTTCGATTGCTACCGGAACAACGAGTGCATAGGGTACCACTTTTAAAATCGTTGCAATACCGCCAAACTGAAAGGTTTTTACCTGTCCATCTTTAGCCCGAGTACCTTCAGGAAAGATTACTGTGCTCCAGTTGTTTTCTTTCATGCGGCGGCCAAGTTTAATAATTTCAGATATGGCCTGTTTATTGTCTTTGCGGTTAATGTTGGCCCCACCACCTAAACGCAGGTTGATGGATATAGATGGAATACCTTTGGCAAGTTCAATTTTGGAGATAAACTTTGCGCTGTATTTTCTTAAAAACCAGATTAGCGATGGGATATCATACATGCTCTGGTGGTTCGCTGCAAAAATAATGGGCCTGTCAGTCGGTAAATTGTAGGTGTTTTTAAAGCTTATGGAATTAAAAAGAAACAGCTGACAATAGGTTAAACAAAAATTCAGCACATCAACAGAAACCTTATGCGCTTTATAACCGGATAGTTTATAGCATAACCATTGAATAGGGTGGAAGATGCAAAGGAATAATCCGAAGAAGATATAGAAAATCGGGCTTAAAATATAGCCAAAAAGCTTGCTCATCTGGTTGATTTAATGGATGGCAAAGATAACAATAAATTATTCGGGTTCTTTAAAGATGTACTTTTCTTCATATTGTACGTCAAAGGTTCTTAAAAGACCTGTATATTCTTTTATAAAATTTTCTTTTCTGTGGTGTTGCTCTTGATTCTGGATATATTGAATAACCCTTGGAACCTGGCTTTTTGCATATGAAAATGCACCGTAACCCTCCTGCCAGGCAAATTTAACCTTGCAGAAACCCTGATTGTTTATCCATTTTGAGCTTTCGGTTTTTACATTTTGAATTAAGCCCGAAATTGATTGATGTGGGCGCAGGCCGATAAAAATATGGATGTGATCGGGCATACAATTGATCTGGATCATTTTATGATCATTGGCCTGGAAAATACCCGTAATATATTTTAAAAGCCTTTCTTTCCAATCTGGTTGAATTAATGAAGCCCTGTATTTAACGGCAAAAACAAATTGAATGTGTAATTGGGTATAGGTATTTGGCATAATGCATATAATTAAAAAATCAAACGTTCCTATGGAACGACATAACGATCGCCATTTTTACCGGAATATTTGCCCTTAATATGCAACCGGTAATATATGGGGATGATTTCTTATTAATGCAATCGTTAATTTAAATTACAAAATATTTTTTAAATTTTCTACCCGGGATTTGTTCCTACGGAACATTTAATTTGTGAATTAGAATAATGTCCCGTAGGGACATTTGCCCGGTAGAAAAATATTGCGAAATATTTTTAATGTTCCGTTAGGAACATTTGGTGATTGTATGCATTACAATTGGCCGTTTTGCATCATTATTTTGGCTTTTAAAATTGCCGCTACGCTTATCGAATCGGTTATTTCGCCATTGAGCACCATTTGATATGCCGCTTCAAAAGGTAATTTTTTAAGCATCAGTTCCTCCGTTTCTTCAGGCATGGCAATACCCTTAATCAGGCCGGTAGCCACATAAACAATGCTCAGTTCATCGCTTACCGAATTGGAGAGGTGCAACCTTAAAATTTCTTTCCAGTTTTGAGCGCTCATACCGGTTTCTTCCAGTAATTCCCTTCTGGCACTATCTAAAGGTACTTCGTGGAAAGGGCCACCACCCTCAGGAATTTCCCAGCTGTAAGCTTTTATGGGGTAACGATACTGACCAACCAGCCAGGTATTATAATCCTCATCAAGTGGTAAAATCCCGATGGCCAGGTTCTTAAAATGCACCTCACCATAAATACCTTTTCCGCCAGTGGGGTTAATTACCTGATGCTCGGTTACGCGGATCCAGTTGTTATCGTATTTTACATCACTTTGCAGCGTTTTCCAGGGATTAATCTCTTCCATACTGCAATATAGGGATTATCCTTTTAGCTTATTGCGGTTTTGCCGGTGGTGGTGGCGGAATTTTATTCACCTTGATTTTAGTAAAACGATAATTGAGGCTAAAGGTGAAATTTTGGGTATTGTTAGTCGAATAATTCTCTACCCTGAAATTCTGACCTTCGTTAAAAAAGGTATTGGTGCGGTTACCTAAAATATCGTTGATGGTTACGCGCAGGTTTAACCGGTTAGCGAAAAAGACCTTCCTCGCCGAGAAATTGGAAGTCATAGAGCCTTTGTTGCGGCCCTGAGCATTGGCATTGTTGGCATAATTTAAATTCGACTCAAAAGCTGTTTTAAATGGCAATTGCATAGACAGGCCAACTGCAGCCCTGAAGCTAATCCCATCACGGTTTAAAGAGCTATTGAGCTGCGATTTATAATTGCTTTGGATAACACTAAAATTTCCGTTGGCCGATATTTTATTGGTTGGGCGGTAATTGCCGATTAAAATGAGCGATAGCGCACGATTGGTGCCCACATTATCGTAGGTGTTTTCAGATCGCGCCGTGTTCGAACCCGGAATTAGGGTAACCGTACGGTAACGTTCTATCACACCCTGACTTGTAGAATACGATAGCCTTGGGTTAAAAGACCATTTCTGCCCGAATGCTCCGAAATTGATATCGAACTGGTGGGTATAAGCAGGCGATAAATTGGGATTTCCGTAAGAAATGTTCAGTGTATCTACATTATTTACCTGAGGGTTTAATGTATTTTCACGCGGGCGATTAATGCGGATGCTGTAGGTAGCACCAATATTGTAGCGTTTGCGGTAAAAACGGTTGAGTGAGAGATTAGGGAAAACACTTAAATAGGGCTTTACATTATAATTTTCTCCTGTCGATAAATCGAAGGCAACATCCGTAAGCTCTGCTCTGACACCGGTTTTTACGCCCCAGCCTACGTTACGGTAATTGTAAGAGGCATAAGCAGCACCAATGTTTTCGTTGTATAAAAATTGGTTTGATAATTTGTTGTTCCGCAAAAATTGCTGGGAAGCAAAATTGAAGTTTTCAATAAGCAGATTGTTATCATTTTTTCTATAGCTAAAAGCCAGGCCTGCCTCTATCCTGTCGCGCTTTTTAAATATGGACTTTTCGTAATCCAAAGTTACATTTAATCCGCGGTTGCCAGTGTGGTTATTGTTTTGCTGCAAGCTGGGATTTAGTGTACTAGGCTGGGCATAGGTGGTACTGTAGCTGCGGAAATCGATATTTTTATTGGTGTTGAAATTTAGTCCTAGTGATATTTTTCCGCCGCTGGTGTCGGTTTGTAGATCGTAATCGGTATTAAAAACAAAATTGTTGCTGTTCCCGTTACCGGTATTGAGCTGGTTACGCAAGCGGCTTTCTATATAATTTTCATTTAAATAGTGCAGATCGGTAGAAGAATTGGAGTTGGTATGGTTGAGGTTGTAATTGGTTGACAGGCGCAAACTTTGTTTGGGGCTAATGGTCCAATCTAAACCCAGCCTGAAATTACCGCCGTTATTATGGTTTTTGTAGCCTCCGTACTGATCGTAATAGAAAGTGGTATCGGGAAAGAAATTCTCGCGGAAATTATGGCTATCACCTTTGCTTACATTGTAGCGGTAAGCGGCACTGCCATTAAGCGCGTACGATTTACCCCGGTAAGAAGCGTTTGCATTGGTGTTGCCGTTGCCCTGTAAGCCACCTGCAATGCCAACATTGCCATTAAAGCCAACTTTAAAACCTTTTTTCATCACAATATTAATGATGCCTTCGCCATCGCCGCTGTATTTGGAAGGAGGGTTGGTTAGTACCTCTATTTTATCAATCGCATCTGAAGGAAGTACATTGAGCAGGTCGGCAATGTTCGAGGTCATATAATCAGATGGTTTACCATCTATAAAGATCCGGGTATTTCTTTTGCCTGCTATGGTGGCATTGCCATCAATATCAACCTGTATCATAGGTACATTTTTAAGTACATCGGTGGCAGTGCTGCCTTCGGCCAGTAGGGTAGAGCCTACATTATAGGTAACGCCATCGGCACCAAATTCGATGGGTGGTTTTTGTACGGTAATGGTAACTTCCTGCAGCGAATTTTGTTCGGAGCTAAGTTTTAACGCTCCCAGGTTTTTATCGTAATCTTTCTCGGTCAGGGTAATGCCGTTTACTTTTAACGGGGCGTAGCCAACAAAACTTACACGGATGCTGTAATTGCCTGGCTTTAGGTTTTTAATGCTAAAGCGGCCGTCTTCGTCGGTAGCTGAGGTAATTACCGGCTGTTCAGAGTTATCGAGGTAAACCGATATTACTGCAGATGGAACGGGTAATCCACCAACTTCTTCGACCACTTTTCCACTAATTACACCTTTTTCGGCCGCAAAGGTTGTAAAGGAGTAGAAGAATAGAAAAAATATAAGACCAAGTTTAGGTAAAGGTTTTTTCAAGCGCTAATTATTTAAAAAAAAAGGTGCTTAGCAAATTTACTAAGCACCTTTGATAAAATTAAAATGATCCTTCATCAGGTCGGTTATCCTGATCTTCTCTTTTTTGTTTTTTAGTACCTGTAAATGTAGTTTTACCAAAACGGTAAGAGAAGGTTAAGTTACCCATAGTTCCCTGAAACTGGCGTTCAAAATCAACAATGGTGGCTTTATCTTCTGTAGTCATGCTCCATCTTCTGGTGTTAAACACATCCCTCACATTGAAACTTAACGAAGCTTTTTTGTTCGGGAAATCATATTTAGCACCTCCGTCTACACCATACATGGCATTACGCTTACCTTGAGCCATTACTTCAGGGGCACGGTAATCGCCACGCAGCTGTAACGACAGGTTTTTAACTACGGTTAAGTTTGCGGTAAGGTTCGCATTCCAGCTAAAACCGCTGCTAGAAGGGATATCAAATCTTGCATCGCCAGCAAACTTAGCCTGATATAAGTTAACGTTAGTGGTAAAATTTAACGGTTTAATCAGATCAAAACGACCAATTAATTCTACCCCGCTATTAATCTGGTGCGATAAGTTTTGAGGGGTTGAAGTAATGATACCATTAACTGGCGTGCTTCTTACCCTTTGGATCACATCGTTGGTTTGACGGAAATATAAGCTCGAAGTTAAAGTTACTTTCTTCCAGTATTTGCTATAGCCCAACTCAAATGAGTGCACATCTTCCGGTATCAGGTTCGGATTACCGCCTCTGTAGTTTAACGGATCAGAAACATCTAAAAACGGGTTGGTATCCCACGGGCGTGGACGGTTTACACGACGGGTATAGCTTAACTGAAGCTGGTTTTCGCCTTTCAATTTTTGCGTTAAGAAAACGCTAGGGTATATCCTTTTGTAATGGATGTTGCCTTCGCTAGTGGTTAGCACGTTATTGGTATAACCTTCCAGGTGCGTATCTAAGCGCGCATCTTCGCCCCTTAAACCAATCTGATAACCAAAATCTTTAATCTGGTTCTGGTAGTTAAAATAAAGTGCATGTACCTGGTCTTTGCTATCGAAACCATTAATCAGTTTATTGTTCTGGATAAAAATATTGGTGTTTGTAGGGATCGAATCTGCATATTGATCGTTATTTCCTAAACGGATCTGGCTGCGGTAACCTACCTCAATTTTACCTGCTTTACCAACCGGCAAAGCATAATCAGTTTGAATATTGTAATTGGTGTTGTTGCCGGTATTAAATACACGTTGCAAACTTAACGTTTCGTTTATTGGCGTACCATTGCGGTTTGTAGTGGTGGTACTGTAATTCTGGTCGTTGTTATTGGTGCCATACGAGTAACCAAAGTTAAAGGTTAGCTCTTCTTTCGGTTTTTTAAACTTCTGTACAAAATCGAGGTTGGCATCGTAACTGTTGCCATAACCATCAGTAGTATTGGTTCTGGTGCTCAGTAAAACCGGTGCTTGAGCAAGGTTTAATTGTCTGATATCAAGCAGCTCATTCCGGTCGTTTGCCCTTGAATTAAAACCTCCTGATAAACTGATTACACTTTTAGGCGCCACATAATAATCGATACCTGCTTTGGCATTATGGCCTTTATCTAACGATTTTGAAACGGTATTTTGACTGGCAAAACGCGTTGTAGCCTCATCTGATTTATAAGTAATATCTTGAAAACCGCCACCAACACGGTTACCATAACGGTAGCTGTAGTTACCATAAATGTTTACTTTACTGTTTTGGAAGCTTAAATTGGTGTTGGCATTGTAGTTATCGCGGTTACCAGCTGTTGCTGCAACCGAACCGTTAAAGCCAAGTCTGGTATTTTTCTTTAATACAATGTTAATGATACCCGATTGGCCCTCTGCATCGTATTTAGCCGATGGATTGGTAATTACTTCAACACTTTCGATCGAACTTGCCGGAATAGAGGCTAAAATCTGCGCCACATTTCCGCCGGCGATTAAAGAAGGTTTACCATCAATTAAAACCTTAACCCCGGTCGATCCGCGTAAACTCACATTTCCGTCCATATCGGTAGAAACCGAAGGTACATTTTGCAATAAATCGCCGGCCGAACCACCTTCGCTCACCAAACTCTGGTCAACAGAAAATATTTTCTTGTCAATTCCCATCTGCATAGCGGCTTTTTGGCCTGTAACGGTAACCTCGCTCAGTACATTGCCCTTGGCAGCATTCATTTTTATCTCGCCGAAGTTTAATGCACCCGTGGCGGCTGTAATGGCTACGTTATCGCGAACCATGGTTTGGTAACCCACAAAGCTGATTTTAAACGTAAAGTTTCCTTTTGGAATATTGGTCATCGTAAACGCTCCGTTTACATCTGTTTGGGCAATTTTGGCATTTTTTCCTGTAGATTTATCGATTAAAACTGCTGTTGCAAATGGAATGGTTTCTTGTGTTTTAGCGTCTTTAAGTACCCCCGTAATTTTTGCACTTCCGCCGGTTTGGGCAAAAAGATTAAAAGCAAGGGTTAGAAGCAATAAGGTAATTGGTATTGTTCTCGAATGTAAGAGTCTCATTAAAAGTTAGTTTTTGTCGTGTATTTTTATAAAGGGAGACAAAGTAACGGCAAGGAAGTTTAATTAAGGAGGCGTAACCATTTTATTACAGCCATTTTATGGTAATATTTTTGTTGGTTATAAATCGATTTACAGTTAGCAATTGGCAGTTTTCCCTTTCGTGGAAAACAATGGTGGAATATTACAATTGAACGATCTTCAAAATGTTACTTTTGTTTATCACATTGAGCATAAAATAACAGATGAAAAAAATATTGATTGTTGATGATTTGCACCCTGTATTTAAAGAACGGGCTATTGCTATGGGATATGAGGTTGATGATGAACCGCAAATTACCCGTCAACAAACACTCGGGAAAATAAAAGATTATACCGGTATTGCTGTGCGGACTAAATTCAGGATTGATGCCGAAATTTTTGCCGCGGCACCCAATTTAAAATTTGTGGCCCGGGCTGGGGCAGGTTTAGATAATATCGACGATCAGATTGCTTTTGAAAGAAATATCGAATTGATTAATGCACCGGAAGGCAATTGCGATGCTGTGGGCGAACATGCTACCGGTTTGTTGCTTTCGCTGATGAATAATTTCAGGAGAGCAGATATCGAAATCAGAAATGGCCTTTGGGACCGCGAAGGGAATCGTGGTTATGAGCTGAAAGGCAAAAAGGTTGGAATTATTGGTTATGGCTTTATGGGGCAGAGTTTTGCTAAAAAGCTGGCGGGTTTTGAGGTTGATGTTATGGCTTACGATAAATATAAAACCGGCTTTAGTGATGCATTTGCACGCGAGGTAAGCATGGAAGAAATTGTAAAACACAGTGATGTGTTGAGCCTGCACATTCCGTTAACTACCGAAACCAGGCTGATGGTAGATGATGAATATTTCTTTCACTTTAAAAAACCGATTTTCTTCATCAATACTGCCCGTGGCGAAATTGTTAAAATTGATGCGGTATTAAACGCCATTAAAGCAGGTAAAATATTAGGTGCCGGACTTGACGTACTGCAAACAGAAAAATTTCCAGCCCTGGGCGAACAGTCCTGGTATAATGAACTTAAAAATAACGATAAGGTGATCTTAACCCCGCACGTTGGTGGCTGGACATTTGATTCTTATCGTAAAATATCTGAAGTATTGGCTGAGAAATTAAGCGGGATTAAATTTTAGATATACAATATCTGCAAGATTTAAAATAAAAACGTTTGCGCTCGTTTCCAAACGAGTGCATAAATAGCTATACGATTCTATCGTTTGTAAACGATAAATTATTCAACGCTCGTTAGAAACTAGCGTTGGCTTAAGTATATAACCTCGCAGGTTTCAAAAAACTGCGAGGTTTGAAGCATTATAAATTAGCTGCGTGTAAAAAACAGTTGATATTTTTTGCCTCAATTCAATCATAATGTTTAAATTGAGTTAGAAAATTTAACTCAATTTATCATGCCGAAAGATCACTTATATTCAACTACAGTAACCTGGACGGGCAATAAAGGCTCTGGTACAATGGATTATCGCTCGTACGATCGCGATTATGTTATTTCAATAAAAGGTAAAGCCGATATTTCGGGTTCGTCAGACTCGGCTTTTTTAGGCGATAAATCTAAATATAACCCCGAAGATCTGTTATTGGCTTCTATATCGAGCTGCCACATGTTGTGGTATTTACACCTTTGTTCTAAAAATGAAATTGTGGTAATCGATTATAAAGATGAGGCGGTAGGCACCATGGAAGAATCGGCTGATGGAAGTGGACGTTTTAGGGAAGTTACGTTGCACCCGCAGGTTTTAATTGCAGATAAGGCACATTACGAGCTGGCAGAAGCATTACATAAAGAAGCCAATAAAATGTGTTTTATAGCTAATTCACTCAATTTTCCGGTAAAACACGAAGCAAGCTGCAAAGCAGAGAACGCTTAGGAATAATAAGTTATTAGTTTTCAGTTGGCAGTTTTAATAATTGCCAACTGAAAACTGTGAATTACCAACTATTTGGTTGCCCAAACATTATCAGCAGGAGTGGCATCCATATAAATGCCATTATCCAGCGAAACTGATTTTATCTTTTTGCCTGCATTAAATGTTACATTAATTTCTTTCTGGTTTGCTTTCCAAACCGCAGGCGTTTTATGGATCGTATCTGTTTTTCCATCGGTATAGGTAACTACCACATCAAACGGAATGGCAAAACCGCCCACATTTTTAATCGTTACGGTAGCTTTACCAGCTGTAGAACTCACTTTGGTAACGGCTAAATCGAGGTAATTGTTGGTGAAGAACCAGTTCTGGAAAAACCAGTTCAGGTTTTGTCCCGATCCTGAGTTCATCGAATTAAAGTAATCCCACGGAATAGGGTGTTTGCCGTTCCAGTTGCTCATGTAGGTGTGCAATGCTTTTTTAAATAACTCATCACCCAGCATATCTTTCAGTGCCAGGTAAGATAAAGAAGCTTTACCGTAAGAGTTATTGCCGTAACCAGCTCCCGAAACCTGATCGGACATCGAAATTACCGGCTGATCTTCTTCTGCTGATTTATCGTTAATGTACTTATCAACCCTAAAGTTTTTGTAAAATTTATCGGCTGCTTCTTTACCGTGTTCGGCAATGCCAATCAGGTATTCAAAAGTAGTTGCCCATCCTTCGTCCATGTAGGCATAACGGGTTTCGTTAATACCCATGTAAAATGGAAAGTAGGTGTGCGCCACCTCATGGTCTTGCACCAGTTGCGCAAAAACCGGGTCGCCAAATTGCGAATCGTTTACCATCATCGGGTATTCCATATCGGCAAAACCCTGGAAGGCGATGGTTTTGACATAAGGGTAAGGAATGCCTGGCCAGTTGTTCGAAAACCAGTCTAAAGCATTCAGGTTGTATTTAACTGAATTTACAAAATCGGTACCGGTGGTTGGGTTATAAGCGGCTTGTGTACTGGCCCTGCGATTGGTCTTTTTATCTACAATTACACTGGCGCCATCCCATACGTAATGGTTACTCAAGGCAAAAGTAACATCGGTAATGTGCTGTACGGCAAATTTCCAGGTATTCCAGTCTTTTTGTGCAGTAACCTTACCGTCTTTCATTTCCTGCTCGGTTGCAATGTGGATTACCTCATCGCCATTGTACGATTTTTTTAAACGTGCCGAAATTTCAGGTTGCAGCACTTCATCCGGATTTAGGAAATCGCCCGTAGCATAAACTACATAATTTTTAGGCGCTTTGATCGAGAATTCATAATCGTTAAAATCGTTGTAAAACTCTGCCCGGTCGGTATGTGGAATGCGATCCCAGCCGTTATAATCGTCGAAAACTGAAATGCGGGGATAACTATAGGCTACAAAAAAAGAATTGGGATCAATTTGTCCTTCTCTGCCACTTTCTTTTGATAAGGGATAATCCCAGGTTATTTTAACTGTGATTTTTGATTTGGGCAATAAAGGCTTTTTTAACTTTACATTACCAACGGTTCCCCAATCTTTACTGTTTACGTTATAGGTTTCGCCATCAACTGAAAAAGCAGAAATATTTAAACCCGAGCTTAAAAAATCTTCACTTACCGCACCGCCTCTTGGCGAAGTTGGTTTATGCAGGTTATTTACAAAACGAATAGCCAGGTTTCTTAAGGTATCAGTACTGTTGTTGCTGTACAAAATTTCTTCCTCGCCGCTAACCACCTTTGTTTCGGCATTTACCTTAATATCCATGTTATATTTACCATGGTTTTGCCAGTAATTTGGCCCCGGTTTTCCGCTTGCCGAGCGCGTACCCTTTGTATAGGCCGCTTTAATATTCCGTGGCATATAAAGCTCTTGTGCAGAAGCTGCATAGCCGCCCAGGCCGATCAGCAGGGCTATAGAAAGTAACTTTTTCATTTTTACGAATAATTTTAAGCTAAAAATAGAATTAATGATTGAATTTCGGAGGGGTGTATGACTGAATGTTACGATTTGGTGAGCTTCGCATATTGGTAAAATGATTGGATTTTTAAGTTTTGAAGGATTGAAATAATGTTTAAGCTAATTCCATAATCTTACTCAAACATGGGTAAACTGAAAAATCATGGTAATTTATTTGCTTTTGTAATTTCCACAATTTATCTTCGTTATAATTGAAGCAAGACTATGTAGCAAACCAACTATGTAGTCTTGTTTGTTTTTTATAGCGTTTGAATAAAAATTAAAAGAGCAATGACAGAGGTAACATACTATACCCAAGAGGGGTTGGATAAATTGAAAGAAGAAGTACATTATCTAACTACAACCGGTCGTCAGCTTATATCTAAAGCAATTGCAGAAGCAAGGGATAAAGGTGATTTATCGGAGAATGCAGAATACGATGCAGCTAAAGAGGCACAGGGGTTGCATGAAGCAAAAATAGCCAAATTACAAAATACGTTGGCCAATGCACGTTTAATTGATGAGTCGAGATTAGATTTATCGAAAGTGCTTGCATTATCTATCGTTAAAATAAAAAATGTTAAAAACGGTGCTACCATGACTTATCAATTGGTGGCCGAGAGTGAAGCTGATTTAAAAACAGGAAAAATTTCTGTTAAATCGCCTATTGCGCAAGGCTTACTGGGTAAATCGGTTGGCGAATTTGCCGAAATCGAAGTGCCTGCAGGTAAAATGCAATTCGAAGTACTCGAGATCTCGAGATAAGTATATGGCGTATGGCGATAGATGGGTAAACCGCTTCGCGCCATACGCTTAACGCTAACCTTTATACCCTTTACCTTAATGACTATATTTTCAAAAATCGTTGCAGGAGAAATCAGCGCACATGTTGTAGCCGAAACTGCTGAATATTTAGCCTTTTTAGATGTTTCTCCATTAACTGCTGGCCATGTGCTGGTAATTCCGAAAATCGAAGTCGATTATATTTTCGATATGGAAGAGGATCATTATGTTGGGCTTTGGATGTTTGCCAAAATTGTAGCTAAAGGGGTAAAAATTGCTTTCCCTTGTAAAAAGGTTGGTGTTTCGGTAATTGGATTAGAGGTGCCTCATGCACACATCCATTTAATTCCGATGAACAATGTGAGCGATATGAACTTTAGCAAAGAAAAGCTAAAGCCTACCACCGAAGAATTGGCAGAAGCTGCTGCGAAAATCAGGCAGGCTTTACTCGAAGCATAAAAAAAGGTCGGCTGCAAATTTGCCAGCCGACCATTCTACCCGCCTAACCCTCAAATTTTTTATGGTGCCGGAGCAACTGCAGTTGTGGTATACACATACGGCCAAACTGAACCCGGGGCTGCAGTTCCTGGAACAGTAATACCTTTATTATCGCCTCTTTTCGCATCAGGTACGTAATAATACAATGGCCAGCCCTTGTAAGTAAGTTGTTTTTTGCCAATTGCAGCGACTGTAATTACAGCAAGATCAGTTTTTGCAATAGCTGATGGTGCAATCAATACTTCAGATTGATAAACCGGCCAGATTCCTTCCTGGGTAACGCCTTTGGTGTAATTGTTAACCCCATTTTTATCGGGTCCAAAAGCATAAAGCGTTCTGCCAAAGGCATCGGTAAAATATTTGGTATTGCCGGTTCCTTCTACATAAGCACTGGTGTAGCTTTTGCCATTAGCACCAATTAACTGGGCATTGGCTATCATTAATGAATAATCAGGCTTGGCCACAAACCAGATTCCACCCACACCATCACCTTTAATTTCTCCGGCGACAGCATCGCTGGCATAGTAATATAAGGGATAGCCGCGGTAAGTACTTTGCTTACGTCCATCGGCACGGGTTACTTCGCCCACTTCGGCTTTGTTTAAGTTGAGGTCGGTGCTGGCATCAGCCGAATAATATATTGGCCAGGTTGTTTCGCAGCCACCACTGCAGGTTGGCGTACCTGCTACATCAGAAGCAAAAAAGTAAAGCGTTTTTCCATCCTTATCTGTTAATACCGCTCCAAATGTGGTACTGGTTGCCAGCTGGATCCCTTTTTTCTGTGGTACAGGTTCAGGAGTGGGTTCGTCGGCACTGTTCTTTTTGCAGGCTGTAATAACCAGGGCCATACAAGCTAAGGCCAACAGGTTTCTTTTTAAGTAGATTAGCATAAGATTTCGTTTTTAGTTTTAACTTTAATAAAATAATATGCTGCTATTACGCCATGGCTTTGTAAATAGTTGCTTCCGGAAACAACATTTTTTGTGAAAACCAGCGAAATAAAAATAATTTCAAAAAAATAAATTTTAAAGGCAACCTTTTGTAATCGGTTACCGTAATGTGTTTTGAAAGGAGAACATGTGACCGCTAGTAGCGATACCGAACATACTATACAAAAGCATATTCAGGGCTGTATTAGAAATGATAGAGATAGTCAGAAAGCACTATACAAACATTTCTATAGCTTTGCTATGGGAATTTGTTTGCGATACACTAGCGATCGGCTGGATGCTGCGGGGATACTGAATGATGGCTTTTTTAAAGCATTTAAAAATATTTCAAAATACGAAACTTCTAAAGCGTTTATGCCCTGGCTTGGGCGGATTATAACCAATACTGCAATAGATTATTACCGTGCCAATTTAAAATTTGCCGATCATGTTGATATTCAGGATCACGAAAACATTGTGCAGGTAAGTTCTGTATACGATAAACTGGCCTATCATGATCTGCTGGCACTGGTGCAGAACTTGAGTCCGGCTTACCGAACGGTTTTTAACCTTTTTGCCATAGATGGGTACAGCCATGAAGAAATTGCCGAAATGCTGGAAATATCGGTTGGCACATCAAAATCGAATTTGTTTAAAGCCAGACAAAAATTACAGGAAATGTTAAAAGCTACCGAAGCGAAAACTTACGAGGTAAGAAATTCGGAAGTAGATAGAAACCTTTTACAGGTTAGGTTAAACACAAACATGCAATGAAAGAGGGAAAAGATATAGATAAATTGTTTAAGGACGGACTGGAGAACCCCGATCTGCCTTTTAATGATTTAGATTGGGATGATCTGGAGGAAAGATTGCATCCGAAACCAAAACGAAGGGTAATACCTGTGGTTTGGCTTGCTGCTGCGGCGGCAATTGCAGCGATGCTATTGATTGTATTTTTATTGGTAAAACCAACTGAAGGACCGGCTGGTGTTAATCCTTTAGTGAAAAACAGTGGGCGCGATAAAAACAAAGCTAATCCCGAAAATAATGCAACTAAGGTTACAGAAACACATTTAAAACCAAATGATCCGATAGTAAATACTGATCCGGCAGGGTTAGTGGCTAATAAAGCTAACAGGAACCCATTTGTACAGAGACCTGTCGGGAAAAATGTTTTGAGCGGAACAAATACGCCAAAGTTAGTTTTGGTGGATGCTGATCGCGCAAATTTATTGGCTGATATGGTTTATCAACCTGCGCTCCATACTGAATTTGATCCGGTAGCTTTTAAAGATCAAAAGCTGATTGCCTCTGTAGCTACCGGTAAGCCAGAGCGGATTAAGCAACCGGTTTTGAATAAAAAACCACGGTTGGTATTGAGTATTTTAGCTGCACCCGATTTAACGAGTGTGCAAAAATCGGGTATGAGCAGTTTAAGTGGTGGTTTTGGCGTAGAAGCAACTTATAGTTTAACCAAAAAACTCAGTATCACTACCGGGGCCACCTATGCTAAGAAAATTTACGATTCGGACTTTAGCTTGTATAAACCGAATAGCAATTACGTTTTTAAAATTATACCCTCAAATATCCATGCCAATTGTGATGTGATTGATATTCCTTTAAATGTTAACTATAAGGTTTTTGGGAACAGCCGGAATAGCATTTCGGTAAGTACCGGGCTTTCGAGTTACCTCATGCTAAAAGAGAAATACAGTTATAGCTACAATGGTGCTTACCAGGGACCGCAGGATTATGAAGTGAGGGGCCGCAACCAGCATTATTTAGGTATTGCCAATGTAGGTGTCGAATTTCAACACAAAATAAATAACAATTTAAGTATCAGCGCCAAACCATTCATGAAAATCCCGCTAACCGATATTGGTTATGGAAATTCACGCTTATCATCAACCGGCGTGGCCGTTTCGGTAAATATGAATTTGTTCGGAAAAGGAAATTAATCCTGTTTTATTGTCTTTGCTGCGGTAGCGGTACAAAATCTGTTTCGCCTGGTACAGGTTTGAAGCTTTGCTCCAGCCATTTTTGCTTAGCCTTTTCAATCAGCGCTTTATCCGATGCAACAAAATTCCAGTAAATGAAACGTTCTTCGGGGAAAGGCTCACCTCCAAAAATGTAAACGGTTGTGTTTTCGTGCAGTGTAAATTCACACAATTTGGCATCGTTGGCAATTAAAATCTGTCGTGGCTCAAAAATATGACCATCGCTTTCTATGGCGCCTTCTAAAATGTACAGGGCACTCTCGCCGAAAAGAGAATCGCCAATATTAACTTTTTGGCGGCTTGTACTTTTTAATTCTAGGAAATACAGCGGACTATAAACCGGAACAGGTGATTTGCGGCCAAAAGCTTCGCCCGCAATTAATTTAATCGCAACACCATCTTGTTCCCATGCGGGGATATCGGTTTCTTCGACGTGAAAAAACTCCGGATCCATTTGTTCAAGTGCTTTTGGCAAGGCTACCCAGATTTGTAAGCCATGTAGCATTTTATCGGTATGCCGTAAATATTCTGGTGTACGCTCCGAATGCACAATGCCACTTCCCGAAGTCATCCAGTTTACCTGGCCGGGTTTAATCACCACATCAGAACCCAGGCTATCTTTATGGGTAATTTCGCCCTCAAACAAAAAGGTAAGAGTAGAAAGGCCGATGTGCGGATGCGGCGGAACATCAAGGTTTTCATGATCGCTCATTGCTGCCGGGCCCATGTGGTCGATAAAAGAAAATGGACCAACCATTCTTTTCTCTCTGAAAGGCAGTAATCTGCCAACCATAAAATTGCCAATATTGGCCGGGCGTTCTTCGATAATGAGTTTAATGTTCGACATGATTATGGGGATTTTTGATGAGGTGAATTTACGGAAAAACGATGGAATTTGGAGGAGAATTATACATCTCTCGTCATTGGCGAGTTTATTTTCTTTTATAAAGATCAATGGATTCCTCCAGCTGAAAAAGCCTCCTCAAAATTACGGACCAGGCGATAGCATAACGATCTCCGTGGTTTCTGTGTTTTCCGAGGCTAAAAATCTGAGTGCTGTCAGATGTTGCCATTCGACAGATTTTATTAGCTTGATCTAATAGAACTGAGATGTGCCGGCTGGTAACAGCCGACACCACAGCCTAACAGTTGACAGCACAAAAAAAACACCCCTTTCGAGGTGCTTTTTTAAACTTAAAAAGAAAAAATAAAGCTTGTTATACCAATTGCATCAAAGCTTCTTTGCTAAAGCCTTTCAATTCTTCGGTGCGATTGTTTTTAATTTTTTCTACCCAATTCGGATCGGCTAAAAGCGGTCGGCCAACGGCTACGAGGTCAAAATCGCCGCGATCCATTCTGCGTACCAGTTCTTCTAAAGAGCTGGGTTGTGAGCTTTGGCCGGCAAAAGCGCCAAAGAAATCGCCATCTAAACCAACCGAGCCAACCGAAATGGTAGCTTTGCCGGTTAATTTTTTAGCCCAGCCTGCAAAGTTAAGGTCAGAACCTTCAAACTCTGGCTCCCAGAAACGGCGTTGCGAACAGTGGAAAATATCGATGCCGGCATCGGCCAGTGGCGTTAACCATTGTTCCATTTCCTGCTCGTTTTTGGCCAGTTTAAAGTCGTAAACTGCGGGTTTAAACTGCGATAAACGAATAATTACCGCAAAATCTTCACCAACTCTTTTACGTACTTCTTTAATTACTTCTACGCCAAAACGGGTACGCTCGGCTAAGGTTTTACCACCATAAATATCGGTGCGGTTGTTGGTTGCATCCCAGAAAAACTGGTCGATTAAATATTGATGTGCACCATGTATTTCAACAGTATCAAAACCAAGAGCTTTGGCATCAGCAGCTGCCTGCCCGAAAGCAGCAATGGTATCGGCAATGGCGGCATCTGTCATCGCTACGCCGTTTTCAAATCCCGGACTGTTAAAAGATGAAGGCCCTTCAAATGGAGCACTTGGTAGCCAACCAGAAGCATGATTGGCATGAATACCCTGGTGCCAGATTTGTGGTCCCATTTGCCCACCAGCACTATGCACTCCTTTAATTACATTTTCCCATCCTGCTAGTGCTTCGGTTCCATAAAAATGTGGAATGTTCGGATCGGCAGAAGAAGATGGCCTGTTAATTACCGTTCCTTCTGAGAGGATTAAGCCGACCTCACCAGCCGCTCTTTTGGTATAATAGGTGGCTACATCAGCTGTTGGTACGCCGCCCGGAGAAAATGAGCGGGTCATAGGAGCCATTACGATTCTGTTTTTTGTATTTAATGTTTTAAGGCTAAATGGCCTGAATAAACTATCTGTGTTCATATCCGTGGATTATAATGTTGAATTGATGATTTGACTTAACTTTTCTATACCTGCTTTATTGCGTTTGTAATAGGTCCATTGCCCAACACGGGTGGCGCATACCAGATCGGCACGTTGTAAAATAGAAAGGTATTCGGAAATGGTACTTTGAGATAAGCCCGCCTTATATTGAATTTGCCCCACGCAAACGCCAACGTTTTCAAAATCGGCATTAGGTTGTTCCGGGAAATTTTTCTCGGGTTCTTTTAACCAGTTTAAAATTTGCAAACGGGTTTTATTTGAAAGGGCTTTAAATATCTCTACCTGATCCATGATGCAAATGTATATCGACTTTTCCCGATATGCCAATTAAAAGATTGAAATTTACATTTGGATGTTTGATTCCGGGCATTTTAACCGCAGAGTGCACGGAGAAAGGCGCAAAGGTCGCAAAGCTGTTATGTCGTCATTCTGGCGCAGGGCAGAATCTCTGTTTTTTAACCACAGCGCACTCAGAAGAAGGCACTGAAGACACAGAGAAGGGAAGAACCAATTTCTTTAACATTAATTTAACTGCAGCGTGAGTAAAGAAGGACGCAAAGCTGTTATGCCGTCACCCTGGCGCAGGCCAGAATCTCTTGTTTTTAACCACAGCGTACACAGAGAAAGGCGCAATGGGCATAGAGTAGGTTGGAAGCAATTGCTTTTAGCACTAAATTTCAGGACTTACGACTCCTGACCTCCGACTATACCAGTAATTTCAAAATTGTGGGCAAAAAAGAACGGGGATAAATCATACCGACCTATCCCCGTCATCTAAATTAACGCTCTCATATATATAAACAACCAAAAGGGCGATTTATTATATAGCAGTGAAAATTTTTTTTATTTTTTTTCTGCAGCCTTCTTTGCAGCGGCTTTTGGCTTCTTCGGCGCAGCTTCAATGTCTGCAGCTGGCGCAGCCTTTTTGGTAGCAGGTGCTTTTGTTTTTTTAGGTTCAGCTTTATCAGCTTCTACTAGAGTTTCTTTCTTTTTAGCTAGTGCTTTAGCTTTTTTAACTTCAGCAACAGGTTCGGCTACCACTTCTTCTTTTACTTCTGCAGCTTTAGGAGTTGCAGTATTTTGTAAATAAATGGCCAGTAATTGTTTTAAATAAACATCCGGTTTGGGCATGTTGATTACCGTACCTGGTTCTTTATCCTGCGCTTGTTTAGTATAAGCCGATTTAATTTTGCCCCAGTCTTTTGAATAAAGTTTGATGAACATTTCTAAAAACTGTTCGTCTGTATATTTTTTAGGCAGCCTGCCCAGCACTGCCTGTATTTTTTCTTCTTTTCTATGTAATATCGCCATCGATTTTATTTTCTGCAAAGATAGCCGAATTTTATCATATTCAGGTTTTTGCTTTTTTAGGCCGAAATGCCAGGGTTAGCATTGGTTTCTTCTAATGTAACATCTTTTCTTCTGTTCTTTACCAAACGTTCGCGATGCTGCATACCCCATTCGCGCAGTTCGTTAATTACACTATCCAATGTTCCGCTGTACTCGGTTAACTCGTAAGTTACGGTAACAGGTGTGGTGTGGAACACTTTCCTAATTACAAACTCATTCAGTTCGAGTTCTTTTAATTCTTTCGAAAGGATTTTTGGGGTAATTTCTCCCAGTGATTTTTGAATTTCGTTAAAACGGAGCGGCCTTTCCTGCAAGCTCAAAATCAGGGGGAGCTTCCATTTACCGTTCAATACATAGAGCGCATCTTTTATTGCGTTCATGCTAGCGGTGCAGGCAGATTTATCGTGGTGTTTATCTTTTGGTCCCATGTTGCAAAGTTACATGCTTTCCTAAATGATACCGCTATCCTTTGGGAAAGTAGTATCATTTAGATAGTAAAAGTATCTAAGTTTGCCTCAAAAAAAATATGAACACAAAAGCAATTCAAATTACGTATTGGGTATCAACAGCATTGGTTGCGTTGATGATGGTTTTTTCAGCTTATTCCTATTTCACCAACCCGGAGGTTAAGCAAGGTTTTCAGCATGTAGGTTTTCCAGATTATTTCAGGATAGAATTGGGAATAGCGAAATTGTTGGGAGCCATTATTTTATTGCTACCGGTAAAAGGTTTGATTAAGGAGTGGGCTTATGCCGGGTTTACAATTGTATTTATTTCGGCATGTATTGCGCACCTGGCTTCGGGCGATACAATTGGTCACGCCAGTGCACCCTTGATTTTTTTAGTGGTTTTAGCCGTATCTTATTTTGCTTATCATAAAGGTAAGCGTCAAACTAATAAAACGATTTAGATTGTATTGCAACAAATTAATGATGAAATATAAACTCTCGGGTTTTTATTTTATTTTGGGTTTGATATGAAAATCTATACCAAATATTCGGCCCTCGCTTTATTTGCTTCGATGGCCTTTTTTACTGCATTTAAAGATGGTGGTAAACCACAAAAGAAGGAGGTTAAAGCAGACCAGCGACCAAATATCATCGTCATTCTTGCCGATGATCTGGGGTTCTCGGATATCGGTTGCTATGGTGGTGAAATTAAAACGCCAAATATTGATTATCTGGCCAGTCAGGGCATTCGTTTTAGAAATTTCTATAATACTTCGCGTTGTTGCCCCACACGAGCTGCGCTCCTAACCGGCCTTTACAATCACAATGCAGGCATTGGCGAAATGACCCAGGATCGCAATATTGAGGGGTATCGCGGCGCTTTAACCAAAAATGCGGTTACCCTTGCCGAGGTTCTAAAAGATGCTGGTTACCGTACGGCCATGTCGGGTAAGTGGCATGTTTCAAACACAGTTGAGCAGCCTACACCTCAGGCACAGCAGGATTGGTTAAACCATAAAACCAGTTTTCCGTTGTTTTCGCCGATTGACCAATACCCAACCAACCGGGGGTTCGAAAAGTTTTTTGGTACGCTTTGGGGCGTGGTCGATTTTTTTGATCCTTTTAGTCTGGTGAGTGGCACTACGCCAATAACCGAGGTGCCCAAAGATTATTACCATACCGATGCCATTAATGATACGGCTTCAACCTATATCCGCGAATTTAGTAAAGGCGATAAGCCATTTTTCTTATACGTAGCCGAAAATGCACCGCATTGGCCATTGCAGGCAAAACCAGAAGATATTGCCAAATATAAAGATACCTATAATGTGGGCTGGGATGCCATTCGCGAAGCCCGTTACAAAAGAATGGTGGCTATGGGTTTAATCGACCCTAAAACAGCCCCGCTTTCGCGAAGAAAGAGCAGCGTGAACTGGGAAAATAACCCAACCAAACAGTTCGATGAAATGGCCATGGCCGTGCATGCAGCCATGATTGACCGCATGGACCAGGGTATTGGACGGATTATTAAAACTTTAAAGGAAACCAACCAGCTGGATAACACTCTGATTGTATTTTTAAGTGATAATGGCGCAAGTCCGGAAGATGCCATGCGTTATGGCCCCGGTTTCGACAGGCCAAGTCAAACCCGCGCCGGCGAAAAAATTGCTTACCCCATTTATAAAAAAGTAATGCCCGGCCCGCAAACCAGTTATACCTCTATCGGCCCCATTTGGGCTAATGTAGCCAATACGCCTTATCAGTTGGCTAAAGCGCAATCATATGAGGGTGGTGTACATACACCAATGATTGCTTTCTGGCCTAAGGGGATTACTGCTAAGAAGGGAAGTTACAGCGATCAGGTTGGTCATGTAATGGATTTTATGCGCACTTTTGCCGAGCTTGGAAAAGCCAGTTATCCAACCCAGTATAAAGGCAATACCATTAAGCCTATGCAGGGTGCCAGTTTAGTGCCTGCGCTTAAAGGAAAGCAAGTTGTAGGGCACCATGAATTATTTAATGAGCACTTTAATGCACGTTATGTACGTGCGGGCGATTGGAAACTGGTTAACCTGGCCGGTGATTCGACCTGGCATTTGTACAATATTAAAAACGATAAAACCGAATTAAAAGATCTGGCTAGCCAAAACCCTGATCGCGTAAAGGCATTAAATGCCAAATGGCAGGCCTGGGCAAAAGAAAACCATGTGCTGCCGAAAAAATAGCCATTAAATATTAATTTAGCGATAAGAGGCTGGAAAGCATTGACCCATATCCGGTTAATCCTTCCAGCCTTTTTGCATTTTCTTATAGGCTTTTTTGCTGATTTTAGATCTCTTTTTTGATCGCGATTTCCCTTTCTTCTTCCGTGCGTTAATGTTGTTTACCAGCGAATTTTTAACACCAAGTTTATTTTTCTTAAGTTTCTTTTTGCCCTTTTTCTTTGCTTTTGCCATAATGTATTGAATTGCTGTGCTTATTCAACATGAAATCAGTAAAAAAGTTCCGGCAAAGTGGTAGGTGAGCTTTTTAACAAAGTAGTTTGAGCTATGTAGCAAAGCGCTTCAGTCATAATCGATCTACCTTTGAGTTAAATAAAAACAGAAAGAATATGAAAATTTGGTTTATAACAGGTAGTGCCCGTGGTTTGGGTCGTAACCTAACAGAAGCAGTTTTAGAACATGGCGATAAAGTTGCCGCAACAGCAAGAAATATAAATGCGCTACAAGATCTGGTTGAAAAATACCCCGGTCAGGTTTTGCCTATCCAATTAGATGTAACCGATTACGATCAGGTTCATTTGGCAGTTGAATCGGCAATAACACATTTTGGCCGGATTGATGTACTGGTAAACAATGCGGGTTTTGGTATTGTAGGTGCCGCCGAAGCATTTACCGATGAGCAGGTGAGAAGTCAACTGGAAACCAACCTCTACGCACCCATTGAAATTACAAGAGCAGTTTTACCTTTTATGCGTAAACAACGTTCGGGTCGTATTTTACAAATCAGCTCAATAGGTGGCCGTGTAGGTAATGCGGGTATTGGTATTTATCAGGCAGCAAAATTTGGATTGAGTGGCTTTAGCGAAGTACTGGCCAAAGAAGTGGTTGATTTTGGGATTTACGTAACCAGTGTAGAACCTGGTGGTTTCAGAACGGATTGGGCCGGCGATTCAATAACTTATGCCGCGCATATTGAAGGTTACGAAAAAGTAGAACAAAGGGCTGAATATTTTAAAAACGGAGGGTTTGTACCCATGGGCGATCCGGCAAAAGCAGCCAAAGTAATGTTGGATTTAGTGGATAGCCCGGAACCTCCTGTACATCTGGTTTTGGGAAGCGAAGCTATTGGCATGTTAAAAAATGCAGATGAAGCGCGCACTGTCGAAATGGAAAAATGGATGGCCGTAAGTATATCAACCGATCACGATGAAGCCAATAATTTCCTCACTTCAGATTTAGGTAAAAGCTTTTTAAAAAGGTAGGCAGAATAGGTTGAACACAGGTATGGCCCAATAGCTGTGTTCTGCTTTAAAATCCGGTTCTAAAGCTGCAATTGCTTTTTTTATTTTATAAATTTGATTACATGCAAGCAAACAAAAAGCCCAATATCCTTTACTCTTGTTATTCGCAAAAAAATAGCGAAGGAGAGCAGTTTATTGCCCAGCATAATTTAGGTTTCATGATTTCGGGGAGCTCGGAGCATTTTATTGGTGGTGAAAAATTTGTTTTCAAACCCGGCGATTTTCGTTTTTTTAAAAGGAATCAGTTAACCAGGTGGACTAAATTTCCGCCGGCAGGAGGCGAGTACCGGTCTATTTCTATTTCGATAGATCAGGATACACTGCATAGCATTAGCGAAGAGTACAACCTTAAGGCTACGGGCTTGGATAATGGACCAGGGGCGATGCTACTGGCACCCAATAACCTGTTAAAGAATTATATCGATTCTTTAGGACCTTATTTGGATGGCAATAACCAATTTAACAAAGGCTTAACCAATTTAAAGGTTAAGGAAGCGGTAATGGTACTGCTCGAAACCAATCCGGAATTAAAAAACGTACTATTCGATTTTTCTGAACCCGGAAAGCTGGATCTGGAGGCCTACATGAATGAACATTATAAGTTTAATGTAGATATTAACCGTTTTGCTTACTTAACAGGCCGAAGTCTGGCTGCTTTTAAGCGCGATTTCCAGAAGATTTTTAATACTTCGCCTAACCGTTGGTTACAGCAAAAACGCCTTGCCGATGCACATTACCTGATCAGCGAAAAGGGCTGGAAATCATCAGACGTATACCTGGAAGTGGGGTTTAAAGATTTATCGCATTTTTCTTTCGCCTTTAAAAAAGCTTATGGTGTTGCGCCATCGAGGATTGGTGCAATAGCCTGAGAAGGCTAATATCGCGGATTTAGGAAGAAAAGGCATAACAAACAAAAAGCACCTGTCAGTTACGACCGGTGCTTTAAGAAAAATAAAAAAAGTATTATTTGCTTACCATGGTTAAAATACTGCTCGTTGTAAAAGTGGTTGCTGCGGTACCTTTGGTATAGGTTGCACCAGTGTACAAACCATAGAAATTCGATCCACCACTTACGCTACCTCCGGTATAAATTGAATAGGTAGTTCCCGCTGCCAGGGTTGGGCTGCTAAATAACATGGTCATTTTTGAATACGCTCGTGGTATTACAAAAGTAAAAATATCTGTTCCTGTTGCCGATTCTACATGAACAAGCTGGTTTGCAGTTGCTGAGCTGGTAAATATTACTGCACGTTGTGTTGTTACACTGGTGGTTGGGTTGCTGGTTGCCCCGCCCACACCAATTAATGTTCCACCGGTAATTTTAAACTGGTTGTTGTCGCAATCGAAGCCCTCTTCGGGTGCTGTTGATCCTGAAGATACAATTAATCCGCCGGTAATTGTTAAAGTTCCGTTCGAATCTATCCCGTCATTAGTGGTGCTGTAGGCGTAAATGTTACCGCCATTAATTACAATTTGTGTCGTGGCATTAAGGCCATCGTCGTATGCTACAGATTGCACTGTGCCACCGTTAATGGTTAAAATGCTCTTGCTTTCTATACCTTCTGCTTCAACACCAGTAGTTTTAACACTTATGTTTCCGCCATAGATGGTTAGGTTGCCATCACTTTTAATCCCTTTTGCGGAGGTATCGTCGCTACCATAGGTAAATTTGCCACCAGTGGTTGATACATTTATGGTTCCATCATTAATAACCAGTGTACCATCAACATTAATGCCCTTACCACCTGTTCCGGTACTGGTGATGTTAACCGTGCCTTTATCCATTTTGAAATTACCGCCTGCTTTTATACCTGCAGCAGATGAAATATCTTTATCATCGGTATCGTAAAATGCAGCGCCAGAGGTGGTAATGCTCGCATTCGCATTGGTGATGGTAAAATCTTTGCCGCTGCTGAGGCCCTTAGCACCTTTACCCGAAACGTTTACCTTAATGGCATCGGTACTGTTGATAATTGTGGCGCCTTCGCTTTTTATGCCCATTGCTTTTTCGCCGGTGGTAGTTACGGTTAGTGTGCCGCCATTTATTTTAACTGATGGATCGATGCTTGTATCGGTTCCCTCGTACGAAGCTACCAGACCATCATCTACACTGTTGATGGTGATTGAACCGGCAGTAGTTTGCAAATAACCTTCCTCTACTTCTATGCCGTCTCCGGCTGAGGTAATGTCCAAAGAACCACCTTCCATCAGAAAATAATCGTTGGCATGAATTCCATCAGAAACTGCACCCGTAATGGATATCGTTCCCCCCTGTATGTCTACGTAATCATCGCTGCAGATGGCGTGTTTGTAATTACCTTTAACAATTAAGCGGCCATTACCTGTCAGAATGAGCTGTCCGTTACTGAAAAAAGTACCTTTCATATCTTCCGATCCGTTAGCGGTGTAGGTGGTGCCATCAATTAACCGGTTGGTAGTGCCTCCGACCAAGGTAACGGTTGCTTTTTTGCCCGATTGGATATTAATTGCCGGCCCATTAGTACTCAATATATCTGCGCCGTTTAAGATCAATCCGAATTTATAATCGCTGTATATTTTTACCGATCCACTGGTTGTACTGCCCGAAACCACATAGTTTAATTCTGTACCAGAGAGGGTAGAGGTGATGATTACCACCCCATTGCTATTCAAAATGGTAACCCCGCTGTTGGCATAAGGATTGGTAATTGTAGCCACGTTATTGGCATAAGCAATGGTTATGGCATTAGCTACCGTGGTATCTTTGCTGTTGGTAACAATGGTGCCGTAAGTTACGGCTGTTTCGGTTGTGGTGGTGGTTTCTTCGTCGCTACTGCTTTTTTTACAGGCAAACAAACAGGTTAATGCCACGCAACAGGTTAAGGCGGGTAAAAGTTTAAATATCCTCATCTTTTAAAATCGTTAATAAAACGGGATGAATTTATCGCGATTGCCTGCGCCGAAATGTTAAGACTCTACGAATGGTTAATTTGAGTCGATAAATATAAGAGTGGGTTGGTTTTAAGGGGCAATTAGAAACAAAAAAAGCATCAAAACTGATGCTTTAAAATAAGTTAAACTTTTTTTGGTGGAAGATCGAAGGCAATGGCTTCATGCTCGAAATGATCTTTGTGTGAGCCATCGCAAAAAGGTTTATTTTTTGATAAGCCACAGCGACAGATTGATACTACTTCTCTACCTTGTAAGCCATAAGTATTTCCGTTTCTATCTACAATTTCGAAATCGCCTTCTATTTTAACGGAGCCATTATTGTTAATGGTAAGTTTTGTTTTAGACATGTGTTTTGTTAGTTTGCTGCAAAGCTAAAACATACTTCCCGCAATCTGAGATCTGTTTTCTATTTAGAAACATTCTCTGGTTCGCCATCTTCTACCTTTTTAATCACATAGGCAGTCATTTCGGTTCTAATCTTAAAGCCTAGTTTCTCATATAGTTTGATGGCGCCCAGATTGTCGTTTTTAACATGTAAAAAAGGAATTTCTTTACGGTTAAGTATCCTGCGGATCTGTTCCTGTAAAATTTTAAAGGCGTGCCCTTTCCCTAAATGATCGGGATGAGTGCAAACTGCACTCACTTCGCGGTATGGGGCAGGGAAGAACCTGTGGCCTGCCATGGCGATTAATTGGTTTTCGGCAAATATACCGGTGTAGTTACCCAATTCGATTGTTTTGGACAAAAACGGGCCTGGTTTGGTAAGCTCAACCAATGCTGCCATTTCGGTAATGTGGCTGTGGTTAAGGTCTGCCAGCTCTTTATTTGCACCTTCTGTTACATTCGGGCCCTCATAAACCAACTGAAACATGTCAATTTGCAACAGTAGCGTCCACGGGGCGGCTATTGTTAAAGGTGTTTTTGAAAAGACTACAAACAGGCTATCTGGCTCACTGATCTCGTAAAGCGTTTGCAGGTTTTCTGCGGAATTATCTTTTAAGCCTGCAAATGCAGCAATATCTTTCAGGTAGTATTTAACCTCATCAGTACCTTTTGCAAAATGCCCATGCGCAGTATTTAAGGCATGAAATATTGGGTTATCTAACAGGTGTTCCATGCAACAAAGATATTCAATTGGCTATTAAATTCTTGTTGAGCTGGGACAAATACCTATGGTGTCGTGTACTACGAATGTAAAAATGATTCGATTAAACCTGCGGTAAATCCGAGTGTTTTTGGATCGATATCAGGCGCGCATATTTCGCCAATCATGCTTCCATGTATACCTGGTAAAATTACGAGGCGCGAATTTTTAATCAATCTAGATGTTTTAACCAGATGTTCGGGAGTAATCACGTCGCGATCGGCCAGCATTAACAGAGCCTCAGCTTTAATTCCGGCAATTTCATCATCACTGAGGTCGACGAAGTTCATCATACGCTGTTTATCTTTCTCAAACATATTTTGCAATCCGGCAGGATCGGGGTCCAGCTCCAGATAGGACTTTTTCAGGCCTTCGGGCATGTGGTCTAAAGTTGCTGCACCGAAACCATCATAAAAACCATCTATTAATCCTGTTTTTTGATAATTGGCAGAAATGACCACGATTTTATTTACCACAATAGGATAACGCACCGCAATGTGCAGTGTTGTGGTGCCCCCGTTGCTAAAGCCGAGAAAATTTGCTTTTGCAATATCCAATTGCTCGAGTAAGGTAACTACATCATTCGCATCCTGTTCAAAAGATTCGGGTGCATCGCGGTCGCTGGTACGTCCGTGCGCCTGCAATTCTACAGCAATCAATTTATTGTTTTGGGCCAGATAAGGAATAAAGTTGCCAAAGTTGGATGGGATGGTAGAGCCTCCACCATGAATCAATACCAAAGGAATTTCACCTTCGCCATAAATCTCGTAATACATACTGATCCCGTTAACGGATTTTGTACCAGCTGTTTTTTCAATTTCCATATCTTTATGATTTACTTAGCCATTTTAACCTGCCAGTGAGCATTTATTTATAAATTTAGCATAAGTAAGCCATTAAATTGTAGAAAGTTCTGGATATTGTTAAGTATATCGCCCGAAATGTAGCCGTTTACCTGTTGCTAGCCATCATCACTTATCTGATGCTGATTGGCATTATCCGTTATTATCCGCTGCGTGATGATATTGGCTTTTTGCAGTTTAAACAAGAATACCTGGATATTCTACCCTGGAAAATTGCTTTTTACACGCATGTGTTTACCATTATTTTCGCCCTGTTGGCTGGCTTCACCCAGTTTTCGACAACGATATTGGCTAAACATAAAAGGTTGCACCGCATAATGGGCAAAATTTATGTTTACGATATTTTTCTGAACTTCCCGGTGGCTTTTGTGATGGGGATTTATGCCAATGGCCTTTTACCTACCAAAATGGCTTTTATCCTGCTAGATTGTTTGTGGTTTTGGTTTACTTATAAAGCGGTGGTTGAGATTCGGAGCGGCCATGTTTCTGCGCACAAGGAATTCATGATCCGCAGTTATGCACTAACCTTATCGGCTGTTTCGTTAAGGTTTTGGAAAATCGTTATTTTAAGTTTTGTACAGGTAGATCCTTTACCACTTTATATGATTAATGCCTGGCTGGGTTTTGTGCCTAATTTGTTGTTTGCTGAATGGCTGATTCGATCAAGGAGGCGAAAACTAACGTTCAAAACGAATATTGTACAAGATTAAAGCGGCAATAGCACTAAAAATAACAATGCTGCTCAATATAAAAACACCGATAGAAATGGCAGTTACATACTGATTATTACTTGCAATTAGCTTTTTTCGTGTAAGCGTTGTGATAAAAGCTGCGGCCAGCAAGGAAATAAGTGCTGGAATAACAATAAAAACGAAGATAAGTTCCATAAGCGTTAATTTTTTGTACTAAAATAACGATTAATTTATTAGTTGAGATCAGGCTGAACAAAAAAGCATCAATCGCTTGATTGATGCTTTGTATTTAGTTGGGACGAATTAAATTAAAGTGTAAACTGAATTTGTTGCACCAGGTAAGCTTTCCCAAATTTTTGAGGATTATGCGTAACTGTTGCTTTAATGGCCTTCCACTTTGGTTTTAACTTCCAGTCGGCACGTATTTCTTTAACATTCTGCCAGATTTCTTCCAACTGCCCTGCTACAGTATTGTTGGCAGCATTCAATTGTAATTTATCGGGAATAAAATAATAATCGTTTCCTGTTTTGTTTAATCTGATCGTTGGTCCGCCTGGTACGTAAGATACAATCAGCTGGATATCGAAAGATTCAGTTCCTTTGTATTGTTCCTTACTCGTAATTCTTAAAAATTCAAAAGAATCAGACGAGCTATCTTGCGGAGGATCGTCGTCATGGTGAAATTTTGCCCTTACCCGATAACTAAAGCCAGGTTCTCTTTGTTCAAAACCAGCCAGATAGGCGCCGGCAGGAACATTTTCGGGCAGCTTAATTAAAATATCTTTTTCAGCGCCATAGCGGTGATCGACCAGTAATTCAACTTCCTGGCCGTTTTTTAAGTTATGCGGCCCGTAACTGGGGTCTTTTTTGCACGATAAAAAAGAAAGGGTCAATAAAAACAAGGCAAGTTTTCTCATAAAAGCTTTGATGTGGTTTTGGTTAATTTAGTTTTCTTAAGGAAACGATAAAGTTTAGGGAAACGCTACATTTTATCTTCTAAGAGATGTTTTTCGGTCTTTTTATAGCATTAAATCGGTATTATTTATTTATTGGAGGACTCAAAAAATCAAGAATAACCTTATTCAGATCATCTGGTTTTTCAAAAGGAACGTAATGTGTTGCATTGGGAATGATTTGTAACTGAGACTTGCTAATGTTAGCCGCAATTAATCTCGTATGCGCTGGCTTAATAACATCATCACTTCCTGCAATAACCAATACAGGATTGGCAATCTGCTGCAGCTGTTTTGTTGTGATATGGGGCTGTTCCAGAATCAGACTAATTAAATGGGAGTTTTTTGGTGGGCTTTGGGCCTTAAGCTGATTGCTGAAAGCGGTGAGTAAACTATCTGCTACGCCCGATGGATCGAGGTTTGAACCAATGGTTACGATATTGTTTACCAGTTCCGGATGGGTAATATTGAAGCTTAGCGCAGTATTGCCGCCATCACTCCAGCCAACAATATTTACTTTTTTCAGCTCCATTGCTGTAAGTACCTTATACAGATCATTGGCAAAGCCATCGTAACTATAAGCTCCTGAAGATAAATCTGTACTTCTGCCCTGACCTCGCGTATCGATCGCAATTACCCTGAAATGCTTTGCAAAAACAGGAATTTGCTGATAGAAATCTGCTATACTTCCGTTATTGCCATGCAAAAGTACCAGGGGCTCTCCTTTACCATATTCTTCTGTGTAAATTCTGGCATCTCCCAGGTCAATATATTTGCCATTTTTGTTTTTACCATATCCACTTTGTTGGGCAGCCTGCTTGTAACGGTAATAATTGGTCAGTGCAGTTATCTCTGGCTTTTCAACTGTTAAAGGCTTTTCAGCCAGCCCTGGTTTGTCTGCTTCCTTGCTGTATTTAAGATCTAAATTGGCGATGAAAGTTCCGGCATTACTTTCCCAGTTTCCCTGACTTTGGTATCTGAACAGCAAATCTTTAGCTACCGTTTTCTTTGCCGAAACACCAAAAACAAAATTATTGCTGCTATCTGGTACATAGGTAACCAGTTGCAGGGTCACAGCGATCTTATCCAGACCATCAAAATTGAGCTGATGAGCTGCAAGGTCTATATGTTGCCAGCCAGTAGTGGTGGTACGATAAGTGATGTTTTTACGTAAAACATTACTGTCTGGTAAATTATTTTTTACGGTATAAACATTAAGCTTTAAGGTGATCGCAGAAAACCTTGAGCTGGGCATGATATAGAAATTATAGGCTTTAAGCACCGTCCGGTTGTATATTTCGAAGATATTTCCCTGTTCTATGCTTGGAACGTTCTTATCGAACATTTTAGAAAAAGTAATCATGGGTCTGGATTGCTGCCCTACAATCCGTTCTTTCAATTTCGTTCCTTTGATAAGCACTTCGGCCATATCAAATATCTTTTCTTTGAGTGTAACGACGATACCCGGTTTAAGTTCATTTTGCTGAACCTGCCGATCCATAAAACCGATGGCACTGAATGTTACACTACTGCCGGCAAGACTATCGGGGATAACCAGTTTGAAAGAACCGTCTTCACCTGCAACAGTAGCAACCCTGCTATTTTTAATTCCTATTGAACAATAGGAGATAGGATGTTGCTGAGTATCTTTGATGCTACCGGTTAAAATATATTGTGCCGTGGCATTGAATAATGTAAATAAGGCTGCAAAAGTTAAAAACAGCCTTTTAAAACAGTAAGGGATCTTTATCATATACCGCAAAGACGATGCAGCCGGCTAAGTAGTTGCATAACCTAAGGGGTTTTAGATTCAACAGTTCAGGAATAGCTTTATTCAGAGCGCTTTAGTTTTGCCTGCTCTTTAGCGATAAAATATTCAAATATTTATCAATGCGCCTCTTGTTTTGCTGTTGCAACAGGGCGGGATAGATGTTCATCAGGATATTCACCAAAGTCATTACCACCGCAAAAAGGTACAAACCTTTAAATATTTTAATAAAAATAAACACAGACATAAAACCAAAAGCCAGTAAATGGTTAAGCTCAGCCAGGTTCATTTCTTTTCTGTATTCATTTAACTCGCTGACCCTGATTTTTTTCTTCATAGAGAGCTTAGGGTTGAAAAATTTAAAGAAAGAATGCAAAATGATATATTTAAATACATTCAGTCCCAATAATTTGTTAACCTTCTCATTTTTTATGAAGTTAAGGTGCGTTATGCGCGGATGGTATAAATTCATTTTTGTGAAGAAGGCATTCAATAACATGCCGGCAATCCAGGAAATAAAAGCAATAGAGAAACTGAAAGTGATTTGTTTGATGAGCATAATGGTCGGTTTTCCTGTCGATAAATCAGGGATGCTAAAATACAAGACACTTTTTATCTTTTAACAATGCTGATTGTAATTTCGAAAAATAAATAGCAGGTATTAAACCTACACTTCAGGGGTAAATGTTTATTAACTTATTTTTTGCGGTATCAGTCTTTCACTTGAATGCAGATTAGAATTATTTGCTAAATTAGCTAAAAACTAGACTATGAAATTCTTAATTACTTTGATCATTTGCCTGGCCTGCTATTCGAGCCACGCACAAACTGCCAAAGAGCTCGTTGGAAAATGGAAACTTGTAAAGCAAACCAATAACGGCATCGTATCTACCCCCGAAAATACCTATCAGGTTTTTAGTGAGGATGGGGTATTTAATGGGATTAATGGAGATAAATCCAGAAAGGGGAAATGGAAATTATCGGCCGATAATAAACAATTAACCATTAAAATCAGTGTGGTTTCAATCGCTTTCTCAGTTGATTATTTCGATGCCAAAAAACGCATTATAAGCAGCAATAAAACAGGCACCCTGGAATATGAAAAAGTTACTGAATAGTTAACGGATAAATCGCTTGTAAAACGGGGAAGAGATATATGAGCAGGTTGTGCCAGGCTTGCAGCGAAACGTTTGATGACTTTCGCCGAAATCCTCATTTAAATCTTGTAAATAAAAAAAGCCTGCAAATTTTAAATTTGCAGGCTTTTTTTATTTGTATTCGTAGCCCGTAGGGGAATCGAACCCCTGTTTCCAGAATGAAAATCTGGCGTCCTAACCCCTAGACGAACGGGCCATTATTAATAAAAGAGTGTCTTTTCAACTCCTTTGGTAGCGGGGACACGACTCGAACGTGCGACCTTCGGGTTATGAGCCCGACGAGCTACCAACTGCTCCACCCCGCACTCTATTTTTTCGCCCCAAATATCCGTTTGAGGGAGTGCAAAAGTAGAATTTATTTTTGAAAATACAAACCCTTTCAAGAAAAAAATCGAATTAAAATTTAATTGTCTGGCTTCCTTTGTTTTTAAAACAAGGCTAAATAATTTAAAATGAATAGCTTAAAGCCTGTTAAGTCGATTAAAATATTTTTCACTTTTTTAAGCAAAATTATTTTACTTGAAAACATTTGGAATATTCGCTATTGCTTCGTTTCTTTGTTTAAAATTAGTCTAAATAAGAATAACTCATTTCTCTTCTGTCTTTAGACTTCAATTTTTATCTCAATATATATTTGGTTAGTTATGTTGATTAAAAGACCTGTTTACCCGCATTGTTATCTGATGCGGGTAAATCAGGCGCAAAAAATAGTCTAGTTTAATACATTTAGGATCAAAACATCAAATCTTTGATGGCTTTAGTAATTCTAAAGAAAAATTTTTTGATTGCTGTTAGCGCTTCGTGGTGGCATTGGAGTCAGTTTTTTTATTATTGGCTAATCTTTAGCAACCGTTATTTTTGCTGAAATCGCGTTTAAAAAGTATCCTGCTATTTTGTTCAATGTAGTCGCCTGATAGAATCAGATAGGGATGATTAGGAGAATACCCTGCGCTGCGACTTCTAATAATTATTCTGTCATTAACTTTCAGGCTTTTTAATTGCTGAAAATCCTTAGGGATAAATTGCATCATGTATTGTTCGCTGTCAATTCTGACTATAAGCCATTTTGGTCCTGATTTTACATTTGCACGCTGAAAAGTAACTGAGGTTACCACAGCCTCCATATTGGCAAAGTCATTTATGTATTTCTTTATTTTATCATGACTTGCGCGTACTTTTTTGCCTTCAGGTGAAATCTCCCATTTTTTGAACTTTATACCGTCAGGTGATGCCTCCCATTTTTTTCTGGCCTCCAGGAGTGCTTTCTTTTCGTTAATAGATAACAGCCTCGGTGATCTTTCGGTTCTAAATTCACGATTGGCGAATAAGACTCCGCTCACTACAACCAGCGAGAGGATCATCGCATAGATTACATTTTTTTTATTTTTCATATCCTTTGAAATTGATTGAACAAATCTACCCTGATGCTTTCCGGACTGCACGGTTTGGACTGTAAATAAAAATGTAAATTTTGTAAATAAATTATAAATAGCAGTGGAATTGCCTGTTTCAGTGGGTGGAGGAGATTTAGCAAATCGCCATAAACAACAAAAGCGACCATTTCTGATCGCTTTTTGTAGCCCGTAGGGGAATCGAACCCCTGTTTCCAGAATGAAAATCTGGCGTCCTCACCCCTAGACGAACGGGCCATTTTTTAGAGTGTCTTTCAACTCTTTTGGTAGCGGGGACACGACTCGAACGTGCGACCTTCGGGTTATGAGCCCGACGAGCTACCAACTGCTCCACCCCGCACTCTATACAACTCGTTTTTTCTCTTGAATTAAATCCTTAACCCTGTTTCCGAATTGGAATGCAAAGATATAATTCGTTTCTTTGTACTGCAAATTTTTTTTAAAAAAATATTTCAATGACGCATAAAGCAGGTTTTGTTAGTATAGTAGGTAAGCCCAATGTAGGTAAATCTACCTTGATGAATGTGCTTGTAGGCGAGCGACTTAGTATTATTACCCCTAAGGCTCAAACCACAAGACACCGTATTTTAGGAATTGTAAATGAAGCAGAATATCAGATTGTTTTTTCTGATACTCCAGGGATAATTAAGCCAAAATACAGTTTACAGGAGAGTATGATGAGCTTCGTTAACGGCTCATTAACCGATGCTGATGTGCTTTTATTTGTAACTGATATTAATGAATCGCATGATGAAGACGATGTTTTGGATAAAATTTTAAATAAAGATATTCCAACAATTGTCTTAATTAATAAGATAGACCAGGCTACACAAGAGCAGGTGGATGAGAAAATTGCTTACTGGAACGAAAAATTAAAGCCAGTTGCCATTTATGCCATTTCTGCTTTGCATAAACACAATGTGGATGGTTTGCTTGACCGCGTTTTGGAAATGTTGCCAGAGCATCCACCATATTACGATAAGGAAGATTTAACCGACCGTTCTGAGCGTTTCTTTGTTTCAGAAATCGTACGCGAGAAGATCTTTTTAAACTATCAGAAAGAAATTCCTTATAGTACAGAGGTAATTGTGAAGAGTTTTAAAGAAGAACCTCTTAAAAATGGTAAGGGTTTAATGGTACGCATCAGTGCCGAAGTTGTGGTAGAGCGCGATTCGCAGAAGAATATCCTGATTGGTACTGGTGGCAGTATGTTAAAGAAAGTTGGTACTGAAGCCAGGCTCGAAATCGAAAAGTTTTTAGATGCCAAAGTATTTCTGGAGCTGTTTGTTAAGGTGATCCCGGATTGGAGAAGTAAAAAGAACTACCTGAAAAGTTTCGGATACGATAATTAATTTCGATTTTTAAGGATGAAGAAAAGCATAACGATCTTGTTGTTATTCGTAAGCGCTGTGGTTGTTGCCCAGGAATCGAATAACGGTAAAAAATTGTGGGCCAAATCAATCCTGAACGAAAAAGCGCCCGAACTGGTAGTAGAAAAATGGATTTCGAAACAGCCCGATACCAAAGGTAAATTTGTATTGATTGATTTTTGGGCAACCTGGTGTGGTCCGTGCAGGGCGTACATCCCTTCGTTAAACGATATGCAAAAGAAATATGCCGATAAAGTAGTAATTATCGGGGTTTCTGATGAGTCTGCTGAAAAAGTGGAAGCTTTTAATAATCCGAAAATTAACTATTCCGAAGCAATTGATACCAAAGGCACAGTGAAAAATCAGCTGGAAGTTAAAGGTATTCCGCACGCGATTTTAATCGATCCGAAAGGGATTGTGCGTTGGGAGGGTTTTCCATTGCTAAAGGATAACGAACTTACTGAAGAAGTACTGAAAGGACTTTTAGAAAAGTATAAAAATTAATATCACTGAGGTTACGAAAATTAACCGTACCTTTGCAGCCCGAAATAAATCGGTTAGTAGTTGATAGTCAATGGCTGATAGCCAAATAGTTTAAGCAGCGGCCTAAACACAACGACCATTAACTATAAGCCATTAACTATCAAAAGAACACCCATGAGTAATATTATAGCCATCGTAGGCAGGCCAAACGTAGGCAAGAGCACCCTTTTTAACCGGTTAACCGAAAGCCGTAAAGCCATTGTTGATGACATGAGCGGAGTAACCCGCGACAGGCATTACGGAGTGGGTGAGTGGACTGACAAACAGTTTACCGTAATTGATACAGGTGGTTATGTAGCCAATTCGGAAGATGTTTACGAAGCCGCAATCCGCGAGCAGGTATTAATTGCCATTGAAGAAGCCAGTGTGCTGATTTTTATGGTTGACGTAACTACAGGCATTACCGATTTAGACGACGATATTGCTCAGGTATTGCGCAGAAGCGATAAACCGGTTTTTGTTGCTGCAAATAAAGTAGATAACACCGCGTTATACAACGAAATCCATACTTTTTATGGTTTTGGTTTAGGTGAGGTTTATCCGCTGTCATCAATGACGGGCTCCGGAACGGGAGAGCTGCTGGATGAAATCATTAAAAAATTTGACGATACTCCGGAGGAAGAAAGCCAGTTGCCGAAAATTACCATTGCAGGTCGCCCGAATGTGGGTAAATCTTCTTTGGTTAATGCTTTAATCGGTAAAGAAAGAAATATTGTTACCGCCAATGCGGGTACTACGCGCGATTCGATTAAAATTCACTACAACCAGTTTGGCCATGAGTTTATGTTAATTGATACTGCGGGATTACGTAAGAAAACCAAGGTGAAAGAAAATCTTGAGTTTTATTCGGTAATGCGTACCATCAAAGCTTTGGAAGAAGCAGATGTGGTAGTATTGATGATCGATGCGCAGGAAGGTCTCGAGAGTCAGGATATCAATATCTTCCACCTGGCCGAAAAGAATAAAAAAGGTATTGTAATTCTGGTTAATAAATGGGATTTGATTGAAAAGAATACCAAAACCATGAAAGCTTTCGAAGATGAGATTAAAGAGCGTATCCGTCCGTTTACCGATGTGCCAATCATTTTTACTTCGGTACTGAATAAACAGCGTATTTTTAAAGCTGTTGAAGCTGCTTTAGAAGTATATCACAACAGAGGCAAAAAGATTCCTACTTCTAAGTTAAACGATGTTATGCTGCCTTTGATCGAGAGTTACCCGCCACCGGCATTAAAAGGCAAGCACATCAAAATCAAATACATTACACAGATTAACGGAACATCGCCAATGTTTGCTTTCTTCTGTAATTTGCCGCAATACATTAAAGATCCTTATAAACGTTTTATCGAAAATAAACTGAGAGAGAATTTTGATTTCGCGGGTTCACCTATCCAGATTTTCTTCAGACAGAAGTAATTTAAGCAGGTTTAAAGGCGTAAGGTTTAAAGCCGAAACATCAAACCATAATATTTAAAACAGGGCTACATTCCATAGTGAATTAGCCCTTTTTTTATTTTTGCTGTAGTGCTTAATTCTGGACCGTGGTTATTTGCACCATATAAGTCATGTCAGAACATTTAAGCTTTTATGAATTTAGATGTCTTATATGGTTTAAAGATTTGGGGTGTTTTAAATCTGTGTTCATCATTTTTATCTGTGGTAAAAAATTAACTTTGTTGCATGCAAATTCAAGTATTAAATAGCCAGTTAACAGATATTGATGTTATTTTCGATTTTTACGACCTGGCTGTTGCCCACCAAAAGAAAGTTTTTAACAAGCATTGGCAGGGTTTTAGCCGCGAGCTGGTACAAACTGAAATTGCAGAAAACCGTCAGTATAAAATTTTGGTTAACGGCGAAGTAGCCTGTGTTTTTGCAGTAACCTTTAACGATCCACTCATCTGGGGCGACCGCGATCATGACTCGATTTATATTCACCGGATTGTAACCCATCCCGGTTTCAGGGGCTATGCTTTTGTAAAAGAAATTATTAAATGGGCCCGGCAATTTTGTCTGGATAATGATTTAAAATATATCCGGATGGACACCTGGGCTGATAACGAAAAGCTTTTGGATTATTATACCAGCTGTGGTTTCGATTATGTTGGCGTGGTAACCATGCAAAAGACCGATGGCTTGCCTAAACATTACGAGGGAATTAGTCTGAGCTTATTTGAAATTGCGCTGTAGAATTTAAAAGAGGAATCTTATCCAGTACGCTTTAAGATTCCCATCCGATAGCTATCGGATCGAGTTGGGAATGACGAATCCCATACTATTTCAGCTCTATCTTCCAGCTTAACATATCATCCACTTCGCCAATATGGGTAAAACCGTTTTTTTCTAAGATGGAGTAAGAAGCTACATTGTCTTTCGTAGTAGCTGCAAAAACCGATCGTACTTTTGGCTGTGCTTTGGCCCATTCCAAAATCCGGCCAACAGCTTCTGTCATAAAACCCCGGCCTCTGAATTCTTCGTAAGTGCCATATCCAATTTCAATTTCTCCATTTGGATCGGGTTCACCAACGAAACAAATATCGCCCACCATGCGGTTGTCAGGTTTAGAAACAATGGTCCAGAGGGTGTGGTAAAGGTAATCTTTGTCTTTATCGAAAACATTGGGTAAAATGGTGTGCTGTAAGGCTTCCTGCAGCTCGGGTGCAATGTTTTTCTTGGTGGGCAGTAGGTTAAATTCTTTTTCTAAAGAATGATCGTCTTTAATGTATTTTAATAGTTGGTTATGGGTTAGGGGCTTTAAAATGAGGCGTGGTGTTTCTATCATGTCGGGCTGGTTAATGGGCTCAATATAATGCTTTAGCCATTAAAATCAAGGTTTTTCAAAACAAGGTTATGTTAATAAACTTTAATCACTTGCCCTGTAATAATACCAAGCAGGCTTTTTTCAAATGCTTTTACAACCTTATCCATAGTAACTGGTATTTCACCTGGAAAAGAATCGAAATAAGCAGGCGAATCTTCAACCACATTTGGGCTAACTGCATTAATGCGTACGCCGTTTTCTAGCTCAGGTGCTGCTGCAATTACAAATGAGTTTAAACCGCCATTTATAGCACTTAATGCCGAGCCAGCTGCTACCGGATGATCGGCCAGGATGCCAGATGTTAGGGTAAAAGAACCTCCTTTATTAATGTAGTGCTGCCCTAGGAGTACCAAATTAACCTGGCCCAGTAATTTATCCAGCAGGCCTTTCTTAAACGTTTCACCTGTCATTTCTTTAACGGGGGCAAAAGGGCCTTTGCCGCTGGTGCTAATCAAGGCATCAAAAGGGCCTATTTTTTCGAACATGGCTTTAATCGATGCTTCATTGGTAATATCAACCTGTACATCTCCTTTGGTATTACCTACACGTATCACTTTGTGTTTTTGGGCAAAAGCATCACTAACTTTTTTGCCCAAAGTCCCGGTTGCGCCTACAACTATAATGATCATTGTTGATTATTTAAGTTTAACTTATTGAGTATGGTTGTTAAACATAAAGATCAAACAAATGTTTTTGAAAAACAATTAGTGTTGCAACACCATTTCGGCTTTTAAATCGGCTATAAAAAGATCAATATGTGTCTGATTAACATTGGGCATGCAAATAATGTGTGAATGGCCATTTTCGGCAGCCAGTTGCCATTTTTTACAGATAGCGGCTGATGGAGCAGGGAAGTTAACGGTAATGGCATTGGTGTTCCGCCAGGCAGCTATCCCCATTTCTTTAAGTTTTAATTCCGTGTATGTGGCAGTTTCCAGGCTGTGCAGCGCACGTGCTTTTAAACCTGCTATTCCAAGTCGTTTAATGGTGTGCCACAAAAACAGTGGGCTATGTCCATTCCTCGAGCCTGTAATCGTAGTATCTACACTGCCAATATAGGCTACCGAACGTGCAATCCTGTCGCGGTTTGATTTTTTAGCAATCACCACGCCGCAGGGCATTGGCGAACCGAAAAATTTATGTCCGCTAATGGCAATGCTATCAGCTCCATCTTCAAAATCAAATGCAGGGCGGGGTTCAATCAATGCGCTGTAAGTGCCTGAAAGCGCCGCATCGGCATGGATATAGTAATGCTGAATGGCCAGTTTTTTTAAAATCGCTTTAATTTTGGCAACATCATCGCGTGCTTCCGTCATGGTGGTGCCGATATTGGCCATAATGATAACCGGCATGTGACGGTTCATCCTGATCGTGTACTCCAGATCATCATAATCAATTTCACCATTCTCCTGCGTGCGGATGACAATGTTTGGCATGTTAAGCAGATGGAGATTTTTCTGAACACTGTAATGGGTAGCTTCAGAGTAATAGACCATACCTTTCGGATGAAGCTCGCGGGCCAGGTACAGGCCATAAAGGTTTCCTTCCGAACCACCATTGGTTACGTAACCCCACCAGTTATCTTCAGGCGCCCGGAAAAGATTGGCAAAGAAAGCTACTACTTCCTTTTCCAGTTCGCGCGAACCCACTCCATAAGTAGAAGTAACAAATGGATCGCCGAGATTATTCATCGGGTATTTCAAAAAGTCGGTTAGCTCCTGATAATCGAAATCTTTAGCAACCGGATAGCCGAGGAACAAATCGGTTTGGTTCTTTACTTTTTCTAATAAATTGCTTAATGTATGTTGGTCTGTTGCTGATAAATTGCCTGATGTCATAACTGATTAGATATGCGGGCAAAATTATGTAAATAGAAATATAATATCGCTGTTTTGGTTTAAATAAGAATATTATATTGTTTTTGTTGTGTGATTTAAAATTATAGCTCTTTTTGGTTTGATCGGAGAGGTTTGCTAAAAAATATAATATGGCTATTGCAGGTTGACTAGTGCCTGCCTTACCGCATTGTCGGTTTGGTTAGCGGCTTTGTAGTAACCTACATCTCCCAAATAATAACGGCAAAGCAATGCTTTCAGGTCGTTTTGGATTATAGTTTTAGCATTATATAGTTGAAAACGATCAATCGGCACATTTTTACGCTGTATAAAACCGATAAAATCTTTAAAATCGTTATCGGTAATGGTAAAAATATTAATATTCTGTTCTACAAAGCTGGCGCTGTATCTGTTGGTTAAAACATTAAATACATAATCAGAAAGTACTTTTTTACTCACCAGGTTGCTGTAAAATTTATTGTATCCGGTAGTGTCCAGTCGTACAAAAACATCAGGCTGTATACCACCTGCCGGCTTAAATCTTTTAGTGGGTTGGGGATTTACACCCTCTGTTTTTTCAATCGAATCCTGGAAAGAAGTCCGGTCGCCGGTTAATTCGCCATCCATCATGCGTTCATCCAGCTCATGCTTATAGGCATCGTAACCTTTTTTATAAGATTTTTGAATACTGCGTCCAGAAGGGGTGTAGTAGCGGGCAATGGTAAGGTTTAATGCAGAACCATCGCCAAAGGCAAATTGTTCTTGTACCAGGCCTTTACCAAATGAGCGGCGGCCAACAATAATACCTCTGCCCAAATCCTGAATGGCTCCGGCAACAATTTCACTAGCGGAGGCCGTATTTTCATTAATCAGGACAGCCAGTTTACCATTTTGAAAAGCTCCGGTTCCGGTAGAGAAATAATCGGTACGCGGCTCATGTTTGCCCTGGGTGTAAACAATTAACTTATTTTCGGGTAAGAACTGATCAGCTAAACCGGTTGCCGCGGTAAAATAACCACCACCGTTATCGCGCAGATCAAGAATCAGTTTTTTCATACCTTTCGCTTTCAGGTTGTTCGCGGCTGCTGCAAAATCATTATCAGTATTGGCTCCAAATTTACTGATGCGTACATAACCCGTTTCGTTGTTAATCATGTAAGCTGCATCGATACTACTGATGTTTACCTTACCCCTGGTAACCATAATACGGTTGCTTTGCGTAAGGCCCGGATGTAATAGAACCACGCTTACGCCAGTTCCGGCTTTACCTTTAAAACGTCCGGTAAGCTGGTCTTTTGGTAAATTCCGCCCGCTAACTACTGCGGTATCGATACTCAGGATTTTATCACCCAGTTTTATGCCCGCCTGTGCAGCCGGACCATCCTTAACAACACCTGTAACCATCATGGTATCATTAAGCATGTAATATTCTATACCAACACCTTCAAAGTTTCCTTCCAGGTTATCGCTCATGTCTTGTGCATCTGTGGGAGGAAGGTATACGCTATGCGGATCGAGCTGGTGTAGCACGCTGTCGATAGGTAAATTTTGAAGCGAATCGGTATTGATATCATCAACGTAGTTGCCGTTGATGATGTGGAGGATTTCGTTGAGTTTCTCGTCGCTGTTATTGGCCAGCTGTGGACTTCTCTTGACGCCAAAGCCCTGGTCTTTAATGAATTTTATGCCCAAGAACATACCTGCTATTAAGATTACAGAATAGCTTATAGCGATCAGTATATTATTACGGGTGTTTTTTTTCATCAGCGTTACTGCAAATTTATGAAAATTAGCGGGTTGATATATTTTTTAACTGCATTTTCTTGTCTTTTGTTTATAATTTTTAACATAAATTAACCTGAAGAATGTGCTGATTGAATTTTGTGCTGCATATTTTTGAATTTTTAGGGGGGTATTTAGAAAGAATTTACCGAATTTTATCAAAATTAAATTTATGAACAGAGTTACCGAGCAGGAATCTAACTATAGCCACATCGATAAGATGTCGGTGTTGGAAGTTTTGCAGGGCATTAATAACGAAGATAAAACTGTGGCTTTTGCCGTAGAAAAATCTTTGCCTCAGATCGAAAAATTAACTTCGGCAGTTGCCGAAAGAATGAAAAAAGGTGGTCGTCTTTTTTATATCGGAGCAGGAACGAGCGGGCGCCTCGGGGTGGTAGATGCTTCAGAATGCCCGCCAACTTATGGTGTGCCATTTGATTGGGTTGTTGGGATTATTGCCGGTGGCGATACCGCGATCAGAAGAGCGGTAGAATTTGCCGAGGATGATGCTGAACAGGCCTGGAAAGATTTACAAGAGTTCAATATCAACGAAAAAGACTGTCTGGTTGGCCTGGCCGCATCAGGCACAACCCCTTATGTTATTGGAGGCTTAAATACCGCCCGTAAGCATGGCGTTTTAACCGGTTGCATTGTTTGCAATACCGGCGGACCAATTGCAGCCGAATCAGATTTTCCGGTTGAAGTAGTAGTAGGTCCAGAGTTTATTACCGGCTCTACGCGCATGAAATCGGGTACCGCACAAAAACTGGTTTTGAACATGTTGAGTACCACTGTTATGGTGCAGCTTGGACGTGTGGTGGGTAATAAAATGGTCGATATGCAATTAACCAATCATAAGCTGGTTGATCGCGGAACACAAATGGTGGCAGACGAGCTGCGTATTGGTTACGAAGAAGCTGCCGAGCTGCTCAACCGTTATGGAAGCGTGCGTAAGGCAGTAGAAGCGGGGCAACATTTATAAAGGATGAAGATAAGAGAATATGCACGAGATTGAGCCTTATTACCAATGGAGAGATGATTATATCTCGGCAGAAGACGAACGCTCGCCGTTTTACAATACCGAATACTCAGAGCTTTACTTCGATAAACAGATTTATAACTTTTTGCTACACCCACAGTGGGATGATTTTGGTTCGGGTACCCTCTATCTGAAAATACTTTATGCCGATTACGACCGCAGTTACGCCATTATCGAATTAATTGGCGAGTGGAACGATGCCATTAACAACGATATCATGTTGCTTAAACGCGATGTGGTTGAGCTGATGATGGATGAAGGCATCAATAAATTTATCCTTATTGGAGAAAATGTGCTGAATTTCCATGCGTCTGATGACAGTTATTATGAAGAATGGTTTCAGGAGGTAGAAGATGGCTGGATTGTGGGTGTGAACTTTCAGGAACACGTAATTGCCGAGTTTCGCGATAACAACATCGATTATTACATTAACTTTGGCGGCGATTTCGATAATCTGCCATGGCGTACCTTAAAGCCATTACAGTTCTTTAAAAAAGTTGAAGAACTCTTGACAAAAAGATTAAACTAAATGTTTATTTTTATAATTTATCACACAAAAAATTAAAATGGAACAACAAAATTATCAATATCAGGACAACAGTGTTTTCGTTCAGGAAAAGTCTGTTTCTAAAAAATTCTTTGCCAACGTCTTCCTATGGATGTTCGTCGCACTGAGCTTATCTACAGTAGCGGCATATCTGTTTGGTACCAACGAACAGCTAATGCAATACCTTATCAATATTAATCCTAATACTGGCAAGGTAGGGATGTCAATCTTTGGCTATATCGCCATGTTTGCTCCGCTTGGGTTGGTTTTATTAATGGGATTTGGTTTAAGCCGTTTATCATTACCTGCGTTAATTGGTGTATTTGTGCTTTATTCTGTATTAACCGGAGTGAGTTTAAGCTTTATCTTATTGGCTTATACTTCTGGTTCAGTAGTAAGCTGTTTTGCTGGTGCTGCCGGTATTTTCGGTATTATGGCTTTTATGGGCTATACTACAAATGTCGATTTAAGCAAATTTGGACCTATTCTTATGGTAGGGGTAATTGGTTTAGTAATTGCGAGCGTAATTAATATGTTTGTTCAAAGTGAGCAATTTAGCTTGTTTATGGCTTTTATTGGTATAGCGATCTTTACTGCTTTAACAGCTTACGATGTGCAAAAAATTAAAAGGATTGGAGAAGGGATCGAGGCTAGCGGCGAGCAGGTGCTTCAGGTTGAAACCAAAAAAATGGCTATCGTAGCTGCATTATCGTTATATCTTGATTTCTTAAACATATTCCTTTATTTACTGCGTATTTTCGGAAACAGAAAGTAAGCTTAAATACCGAACAATATTCTTAAGGCTGTGCAGTTTTGCATGGCCTTTGTAATTTTATTTGGCTGCGAAGCGATAATTTTTGGAAATGATGCCGCTTTGTTGCATTTTTGTATGCTTATTAAGAAAGACGGAGGGATTAGACCCAACGAAGTCTTAGCAACCTGTGCCACACAAGGTGCTAAATTCTATCTCGATTTTATTCGGGGAAAGATAAGTTTAGGATTACGATTCTCGTACCAACTTTTTAGATAAGCTTTTTGAGTATTACGAATAAAGTATCAGGTATCAAGACATAACTGTTTTATTACCTTGCTTTTTGTAGTGTTATCATTTATTAGGAGTAATCTTGATACTCGATTCCCGCTACTTGATACTTATTATCACAACAAGAATGAGCATAAGAGAAGAATTAGAAAAACGTATTTTGGTGATTGATGGTGCTATGGGTACCATGATTCAGCGATATACCCTAACCGAAGAAGATTTTAGAGGGGAGCGCTTTAAAGATCATCCCTGCGATGTAAAAGGCAATAACGATTTGCTTAACATTACGCGCCCCGATATTATCAAAACCATACACCTCGAATACCTGGCTGCCGGTGCCGATATTATCGAAACCAATACTTTTAGTACGCAGCGTATTTCGATGGCCGATTACCAGATGGAAGACCTCTCTTACGAAATGAGTTTCGAAGGCGCAAGGGTAGCCAAAGAAGCGGCAAATGAGTTTATGGCGGCTAATCCCGATCGCAAGTGCTTTGTTGCCGGTGCCATTGGCCCAACCAACCGTACCCTTTCAATGTCGCCCAATGTAAACGATCCGGGTTTCAGGGCGGTTTATTTCGATGAGCTTGAAGCTGCTTATTACGAGCAGGTACGCGGCTTGGTAGATGGTGGATCGGATGTATTGTTGATTGAAACTATTTTCGATACTTTAAATGCCAAAGTGGCCATTGTTGCCATTAAAAAATATGAAGAAGTAATTGGTCGTAAGCTCGAGATTATGATTTCGGGTACCATTACCGATGCTTCTGGTAGAACACTATCAGGCCAAACTGCCGAGGCTTTCTTAAATTCAGTAATGCATGCTAAGCCTTTGAGCATTGGTTTTAACTGTGCATTGGGAGCTAAAGAAATGCGTCCGCATATTGAAGAGCTTGCTGCAAAAGCAGGCTGTTATGTTTCGGCTTATCCGAATGCGGGTTTACCAAACGAGTTTGGTGCTTATGATGAGCAACCGCACGAAACTGCCCATCTGGTTGATGATTTTATTGCCTCGGGCTTTGTAAATATTGTTGGGGGCTGTTGTGGTACCACGCCAGATCACATTGGCTGCATTGCTAAAAATGCACGAAAAGCCGAACCAAGAAAATTACCTGTACTTGAGCCTTACATGCGTTTAAGCGGGCTTGAGCCGGTAACCATTACACCAGATAGTATTTTCGTAAACATTGGCGAAAGGACCAACATTACCGGATCGCCTAAGTTTTCTAAACTGATTTTGGGTGGTGATTACGAAGCTGCATTAGCTGTTGCATTGCAGCAGGTAGAAGGTGGTGCGCAGGTTATTGATGTGAATATGGATGAGGGGATGCTTGATTCGGAAGCTGCCATGACCAAATTCCTAAACCTGATTGCCTCTGAGCCCGATATTGCGAAATTGCCCATCATGGTCGATTCATCGAAGTGGTCGGTAATTGAAAATGGATTAAAATGCCTGCAGGGAAAAGGGATTGTAAATTCCATTTCTTTAAAAGAAGGTGAAGATAAATTCCGCGAAAGTGCCCGTAAAATTATGCAATATGGGGCAGCTGTAGTGGTAATGGCTTTTGATGAGCAGGGACAAGCAGATAATTACCAAAGAAGGGTAGAAATCTGTAAACGCAGCTACGATATCCTGGTAAATGAAATCGGTTTCCCGCCAGAAGATATTATTTTCGACCCGAATATTTTAACTGTGGCCACCGGACTGGAGGAGCACAACAATTACGCGGTCGATTTTATTAATGCTACCCGCTGGATTAAAGAAAACCTGCCTCATGCCAAGGTAAGTGGTGGGGTTTCCAATATTTCTTTCTCTTTCAGGGGAAATAATGTTGTTCGCGAAGCCATGCACTCTGCATTCCTTTACCATGCTATTCAGGCTGGTTTGGATATGGGCATCGTAAACGCCGGGATGCTTGAGGTTTATCAGGAAATTCCACCAGAATTGTTAGAGAGGGTAGAAGATGTACTGTTAAACCGGAGGGAAGATGCAACCGAACGCCTGGTTGAATATGCCGATACCGTAAAATCAAAAGGTAAAGAAGTGGTAAAGGATGAGGAATGGAGAAAGGGCTCTGTAGAAGAAAGGCTGTCTCATTCTTTGGTAAAGGGAATTGTAGAATACCTGGATGATGATGTAGAAGAAGCACGTCAGAAATACGACCGCCCGATTCAGGTAATTGAGGGGCCATTGATGGACGGGATGAATATCGTGGGCGATTTGTTTGGTGCCGGAAAAATGTTCCTGCCCCAGGTAGTAAAATCGGCCAGGGTTATGAAAAAAGCGGTTGCTTATTTATTGCCCTTTATCGAACAGGAAAAACTTGATAATCCAGATCAGGACCAGAATTCTTCGGCCGGAAAAGTGTTGATGGCTACGGTGAAAGGCGATGTACACGATATCGGTAAAAATATTGTGGGTGTGGTACTGGCTTGTAATAACTTCGAAATTATAGATATGGGCGTGATGGTTCCTGCACAGGATATCATCAAAAAAGCCAAAGAAATAAATGCCGATATTATTGGTTTAAGTGGATTAATTACGCCATCGCTTGATGAGATGGTTCACTTTGCCAAAGAAATGGAACGCGAAGGTTTTACCATTCCTTTAATTATCGGTGGAGCAACTACATCACGTATTCATGCAGCCGTAAAAGTTGCACCAAACTATTCTGGCCCTGCTATTCATGTTTTGGATGCTTCCAGAAGTGTTACGGTATGCAGTACCTTAATGAACCCTGATACGAAGGACGAATATGTGGCTGGTATTAAAGCCGAATATGATAAAGCACGTGAAGCACATTTGAACAAGCGTTCTGATAAGCGCTTTAAAACTTTAGAAGAGGCTCGCGAAAACAAGTTTAAGATCGATTTTAAAGCTGATCTGCCGGTTCCTGAATTTACGGGTACGAAAGTTTTTGATAATTATCCATTAGAAGAACTGGTGCCTTACATCGATTGGACGCCATTTTTCCATACCTGGGAGCTGCGTGGAAGTTATCCGAAAATTTTCGACGATAAAAACGTAGGTGACGAAGCTAAAAAACTATTCGATGATGCACAGACTTTGTTAAAACGCATCCTCGACGAGAAATTGTTAACCGCAAGAGGTGTCATTGGTTTCTGGCCTGCAAATGCAGTTGGAGACGATATTCAGTTAACAGCTGACAGTAATCAGTTGGTAAATAACTCCGAACTGAAAACTGAAAACTCCCAACTGATAACCATACACACCCTCCGCCAACAAGCCGAAAAAGTAGACGGACAACCTTATTATGCTTTATCTGATTTTATTGCGCCAAAAGAAAGCGGTATTCAGGATTATTTCGGAGGTTTTGCGGTAACAACTGGTATTGGTATTGATGAACTGGTGAATGAGTTTGAAGCTAACCACGATGATTATAACAGCATTATGGCCAAAGCATTGGCCGATCGTTTAGCCGAGGCCTTTGCCGAGCGGATGCACGAGCGCGTACGTAGGGAATACTGGGGTTATGCCAAAGATGAAAATCTAAGCAATCAGGAATTAATAAAAGAAGAATATGCAGGTATTCGGCCAGCGCCGGGTTATCCGGCTTGTCCTGAGCATACCGAAAAAGGAACATTATTCGCTTTGCTTGATGCCGAAAATAAAATTGGTTTACGCCTGACAGAAAGTTACGCCATGTATCCAACTGCTGCGGTAAGCGGGTTCTATTTCGCACATCCCGATTCGAAATACTTTGGATTAGGTAAAATAACCAAAGATCAGATTGAAGATTATGCCACCAGGAAAAATATGCCGGTTGAAGAAGTAGAGCGGTGGTTAAGTCCGAATTTAGCTTATTAACCCCCCGCTTTGTCATCCTGAGTATAACGAAGGATCTCAAAGTGGAGGACATATTTTGATGTTGCAGTCATAAAAAGATAGGGACTGCTATTGTTTTTGAGATGCTTCATTAGCATTCAGCATGACAACTAAACCAGGTTATGAAGATTACAGACCATATAAAAAACGCAAAGGGTAAAACCTTATTCTCTTTCGAGTTATTGCCACCAATGAAGGGGCAGAGTATCCAGTGGGTTTACGATGCTATCGATCCTTTGCTGGAGTTTAATCCGCCATTTATTGATGTAACTTCCCTACGCGAAGATTACATTTATAAAGAGCAGGAAAACGGTTTATTGCAAAAAGTATCATACCGCAAGCGTCCGGGTACTATTGCCATTTGTGCGGCCATTATTCATAAATACAAGATTGATGCGGTACCGCATTTAATTTGTGGTGGTTTTACCAAAGAAGAAACCGAGAACGCACTGATTGACCTGCAGTTTTTAGGGATTGATAATGTACTGGCTTTACGTGGTGATGCGCGTCAGGCCGAAGCTTCTTTTATCCCTACCAAAGGCGGCCACCACTATGCTACCGATTTGATTCAGCATATTAAAGACCATAATAACGGTAAGTTTCTGCACGAAGATATCGATACCTATAAAAGCGATTTCTGTATTGGTGTAGCAGGTTATCCGGAAAAACATTTTGAAGCACCTAATTTAAATGCCGACTTTAAATACCTGAAAAAGAAAGTTGATATGGGCGCCGAGTTTATTGTTACCCAGATGTTTTTTGATAATCAGAAATATTTCGATTTTGTTAAAAAATGCAGGGAGAACGACATCAATGTGCCAATTATTCCAGGTTTAAAGCCAATTAGTACCTTAAAACAGTTAACAGTTTTACCTAAAATTTTCCACCTCGATTTGCCAAACGAGCTAACCGAGGCGTTATCGTATGCTAAGAACAATGCTGAGGCCAAAGAAATAGGTACGGCAGCCATGATTAAACAGTGTAAAGAATTGATGGAATTCGGCGCACCTGTGCTACATTTTTACACCATGGGCCGACCTGAGCAAACCAAAGAAATTGCCAGGGCGATTTTTTAACAGATCTTAAGCAACCTCGCAGGTTTTATAAAGTTGCGAGGTCCGAATGTTTCCGCACAATTAAACTCTATTGACTATGAATCATTTAAATAAAGACCAGCAAAACCTCGATAACATCTTAACCGATGTAAAAGAGCAGGGGATGGCTTATTTAAATCAGATTCATGAACGCGCTACGGCGAGTAGTGGTGGCGTAGAATTGATAAATAGTTTAGCTGCTGAAGGAGTTGGCGCAGAAGGTGCTTTAAAACAATTTAACGAACGCTTCGAGCCCATTATTGTAGCCTCATCAGGGCCGCGCTATTGGGGCTTTGTAACCGGTGGTACAACGCCTGCAGCTATTGCCGGCGATTGGCTGGCTACCATTTACGATCAGAATACCCAATCAGCAAAAGGAAATGGCGATATTTCTGCTTTGATTGAGCTGGAAACCATACAGCTTTTGCTGTCGCTTTTTAATTTACCCCATCAGTTTTTTGGCGGCTTTGTAACCGGGGCAACCCTCTCTAACTTTACCTGTTTGGCAGTAGCACGGCAGTGGATTGGTAAACAGGAGGGGAAAGATTTTGCGCGTGAGGGCATTACAGGCAAGGTAAATGTTTTATCGGCAACTCCTCATTCATCGTCGGTTAAATCGCTGGCGATGCTGGGTTTGGGCAGTAATAACATTATCCCTGTAAAAGTAATGCAGGGTAATCGCGAAGCTTTGGATATTGCCGATTTAGAATTGAATATACAAGCACTAAATGGGGCTCCTTTTATATTAATTTCAAGTGCCGGAACGGTAAATACAGTCGATTTCGACGATTTTGAAGCCATTAACCAATTAAAACAAAAATATAATTTCTGGTGGCACATCGATGCTGCTTTTGGTGGCTTTGCCGCTTGCTCACCTGAGTACAACCATTTGGTAAAAGGTTGGGAAAACGCCGATAGTATTACGGTCGATTGCCACAAATGGCTGAATGTTCCCTACGAAAGTGCAGTGTTTCTGGTTAAGGAGGCGCATCAGCTATTGCAGGTGGAAACTTTCCAAAATTCGAATGCAGCTTACTTGGGCGATCCAATGGAAAACTTCAGCTACCTCAATTTCCTGCCCGAAAACTCAAGGCGTTTAAAAGCCTTACCAGCCTGGTTTACCTTAACCAGTTACGGAAAGCAGGGTTATCAGGAAATTGTTGAAAGCAATGTAGAAATGGCTTTGCTATTTGCTGATTTCATTAATAATCATCCGGCCTTCGAATTACTGGCTCCGGTGCGTTTAAATACCGTTTGTTTTACTTTAAAGGAAGAAAATCATGTGCAGGAGTTTCTGAATAAACTCAATGCAACCGGCAAAGTCTTCATGACACCAACTTTCTACAATGGCAAAAAAGGAATCCGGGCAGCCTTTGTAAACTGGCGTACCTCAGTAGCTGATGTAAATTTTGTCACAGCTGCTATGCTCGAAATTCTTACAGAACTTTAACCGAGGGTATTATTGTTTTAAAAGCGTAGCGCTTATATTTGCAATAATGAAGCTGGATACCCTTAAATATATACTTGTAACCTGCATTGCGCTTACTTTTTTGATAAAAGTAAGTCATGTGGTTTCGTATTTAAGTTATTCTGGCGATAACACCGAAGTATTGTCGATGCATGATGATGCCTCTGAAAAAGAGGAGAAAAAGCTGGAAACCGAATATGCTATACCGCAATTTGTCTCAAATATCCAGTCTTATTTTCCCATGCTAACGGCTAAGAAGTTAATTGTTCCTGATTATTCTTTTAGATTAGCGTACTTTCCTGAGGTTTTAACACCTCCTCCTTCTATATAATACATCTATTACAAGTATCAGGTTTTACTAAAAGGTGAAACCCATTGTCTATTATTAAAAATTCAAAAACCATTCTATATGAAACGAGCAATTTCATTTGCAGTGTTTTTAATCGCTGCTTCTTTAAAAATCAGTGCACAGGAAGTTGTGCAGAATAATGTTAAACCTATCGAAAACGCACTAAGTCAGGTTACCAAATTACAGCCTGTAAGTTTTAATTACGATAAAGCCTGGGCCGAAAAACTTCGCTTATCGGCTAATCCTCAAATTGGATTTGTAGGCGCTGAGGCTAAAAAAGCTGTTCCAGATATCGTTTCGGTACAGGCAAAAGATTATTCTTTTGGTAAAAATGCTTTTAAAACCGCAACCATAACCAAGGTAGATTACGAAAGTTTAGTACCACTTTTAGTTGGTAGCATTAAAGAGCAACAGCAACAAATTGAAGAATTAAAGCGCGAAATTAAAGCTTTAAGGGCGCAGCGTTCTAAATAGCATCCAGGATTTTAAATCCTGGGTCCAGGAGTCCGGATTACAAATCCGGACTAACATGAGATCGTCACCCTGATCCGATAGCTATCGGATTTATTTCAGGGTCTCTCAGCAGATTATATAGCAATAAACGGATTCAGGCAGCCCTTAGTTGGTCCGGATTTGCAATCCGGACCTATCGTTTTTCGGATTTTTAATCCGAAGTAGTTAAACTCACATATAAACAACTTCCAATAAACCCATTCCTCCCGCATAATTTATAGCTGAGCTGTAATTGTAATATTCTGCTTCAGTTACAATTCCTGCTTCAATAGGATTGTTGTGGATATAATCCAATTTTTGATCCTTGAACTCATTTGAATATAGGATAATTGGGTGAAACCCGTCCTGCCAGAATTTGTAGTCCTTATTTTTAATATTTGTTCGGGCAGCAAATGCAAATTTATCTAAAAGCCACTCCCGGCTTTCGTTAATTTCGCCCAGGGTTTTGATGATTTTCTTTGAAGTGAATTTTTTGAAATCTCTGATGATATCTGAAAGCTTTTTGCCTTCAGTGGCACTTACAATCATATGTAAATGACTGGGCATTAAACACCAGGCATAAATAATTAATCCCTTTTCCGATTGACAATATTTAAGGCTTTCAATAATAACCTCCACAAGTTCTTTTCTCGTAAATGCATCAATCCAACCCACTACAGTTGTGGTAATGAAATAAATTTCATTCTGATCGGTAACGGTGTACTTGAAAGCCATAATCCACGAATTAAATACATAATATAAGGATTTCATCCCTAATATCAATTATTCTGGCAGCAAATCATAAATGGGGGCTGGATCAGGATTAAAAATCCTGGGTTCAGTAGTCCGGATTAAAAATCCGGACTAACATAAACAAAAAATGGATTCAGGCTTAAGCCCGAATCCATTTATATGCTCGTAATTAGATAAGTTTTATCCTCTTAGCAAATAAGCCTTAAATCCTTCAAAATCTACACCTAATTGGTCGGCCTGTTTAGGTTTGCTTTCTAAAGCGGTAACCTGCTCCGGGATTTCGATTTTTGCAGCAATCGCTTCCGGAAAAATATCCGGGAATTTGCAGGCATGCGCCGTAGATAAAAATACGGCGGCACTTTCGTCTGCCGGATTTTCATTTCTGTATTTTTCTACTGCTAAATAGGCAATGGCAGTATGCGGACAAGCTACATAATTAAACTGATTATCGAGTGCTTTAATTCCGGCCAGCGTTTCTTCGTCAGTGAAACGGTAAGCAGTAACCACTTTCTTCAAAGCTTCTACATCTTGGTTAAACAAATCCATAATCCTTACCCAATTGCTTGGTGCACCAACATCCATCGCGTTCGAATAGGTTTGCGTAGAAGGTTTGGTTTCATAGTTGCCGGTTTCTAAAAAGCGTGGAACAGTATCGTTAACATTTGTGGCAGCAATAAACTGTTTTGCCGGTAATCCCAGTTTGTAAGCCAGCAAACCTGCACCAATATTGCCGAAGTTTCCACTTGGTACCGAGAAAACCACATCGCTAAGCCCTTGTTTTTTCAGCTGTGCGTAAGTGTTGAAATAATAGAACGTTTGTGGAATTAACCTCGAAATATTAATGGAGTTGGCCGAGGTAAGGCGGAATTTCGCATTCAGATCGGCATCGGCAAAAGCTTGTTTAACCAAAGCCTGGCAATCGTCAAAAGTGCCTTTTACTTCAATGGCGCGGATGTTGTGTCCGTTGGTAGTCAGCTGCAGTTCCTGTATCGGACTCACCTTGCCTTCAGGATATAAAATGGTAACGCGGGTATTGGGTACGCCTAAAAAGCCGAGTGCTACAGCGCCGCCGGTATCACCTGAGGTGGCTACCAATACATCAAGCAGTTGCTCACCATCTTTTAAAAAATAGGCCATCACCCGGCTCATAAAGCGAGCTCCAAAATCTTTAAAGGCTAAAGATGGTCCGTGGAAAAGCTCCAGCACAAAGGTTCTATCGTCCAGTTTCACTGCCGGTGCTTCAAAATTAATGGCATCGTTAATCAGTGCTTTTAAATCATCAGCCGGAATTTCATCTTTTAGCAGGGTAGAGGCTACTTTGTAAGCAATTTCTGGTAAGGTGTATTGCTCAATATTTTCGATAAAAGCAGCATCCAGCTGCGGAATTTCTACCGGCATGTACAAACCTTTATCTTGTGGCATGCTGTTAAACACGGCTTCTTTAAAAGAAACACGTAAATCTTTATTGTTGGTTGAATATAGTTTCATTATTTAATGAGGTTGGAAGGTTGGAAGGTTGGATGGTTGGAAGGTTTTGGAAACTTAGCCCTCTGCCTTTTAGTCCTCAACCTTCCGCCCTTATGAAATTACTCTTGGTCCTTCGGCATTAACCGGAGAAACAAAAGCTTTACTGTTAATATTGATTTTATGTAAATGTTGCTGCTGCGATTTGGTAATTTTTCGGGCTGTTTCTTCATCTTTGGTTAAGGCGAAAACAGATGGACCTGAACCTGAAATTCCGAAGCCGATGGCCCCATTTTCCATAGCTAAAGCCCTCATTTCTTCAAATCCCGGAATTAAGATCGAACGGGTAGGCTCTACCAGTACGTCTTTCATACTTCTGCCAATCAAATCAAAATCGTTCATAAATAAACCGCTTACCAGTCCGGCAACATTGCCCCATTGGGTAACGGCATCTTTTAACGATACTTTGCTACGGATCATCTGGCGTGCATCTTTGGTAGGTACATCCACCTCAGGGTACACAATGGCCGCATACATGCCCGCAGGCGTAGGTAAAGAAATTACATCCAGCGGCTCATAGCTTCTAACCAATACAAATCCACCCAGTAAGGCTGGAGCAACATTATCGGCATGACCATAACCACAGGCCAGTTCTTCGCCCTTCATGGCAAAAGGAACCAGTTCTTTGGTAGTCAGCAAATCGCCCATTAATTTGTTTATGGCAAATAAACCCGCAACCGTGCTCGCAGAGCTAGAACCCAGCCCACTACCAATAGGCATCTTTTTATGCAGCTCGATTTCTACACCCACATCTAAGCGGTTTATATGTTTCAGGTAGTGTTGTACGCTGGCGCTAACAGTATTTTTTGCAGCATCTAAAGGCAAGCGACCATCATCGCCGGTAATCTTTTTAATTACCACTCCAGGCGTATCCGTGAAGCGCATTTCAACTTCATCGCCAGGTTCATTAACGGCAAATCCCAGTACATCGAAACCACAAACTACGTTAGCAACAGTGGCTGGGGCGAAAACTTTTATACTCTTTTTCATTATTAATAGGCTTAGCGCTTGGTTAAGCAGTTATTTGATTTAAGTGATATTGTAAATGCACAAGGTAATCTTCAATAAAATAGGAAAGGGTGTGCAGTTCAGTCTTTCCTTTTCCGGTGTCGCAGGTGTTTTGCAGTTTTTCCTCAGGAATATTTTCAATAACACGGGCAATCTGGTTATTCAAAAGTTTCCAAAGGGTTTTTACTTCTGCAAGATCAGCTGCCTGATAATTTTGACAGGCTACCCACTCATCCTGGTGATAAATGATTTTAACTTCTTGCTCGTATTGTCCCACAATGAGGCGGCGGATATTATTAGATGCACTATCAATCAAATGTCCCAATAATTCCTTTTTCGACCATTTATGCGGTTGTGGTTTATCATTCCAGGCTGCTTCGGTAATGTTTTCAAAATCAATCATCGCCTGATTTACCAGGCGGATGATTTCATTTTTTTGTGCTAAAACTGGATGCATAAGCCTAATTACTCAAAGTTCCTACGTTGATGATATCAGCAAAAACACCTGCAGCAGTCACTTCTGCACCTGCACCCGGGCCTTTTACCACCAGCGGACGCGATTTGTAACGGTCGGTAGTGAAAGAAATGATATTGTCACTTCCGGAAAGCATAAAGAAAGGATGACTGTCATCAACCATTTGCAGGCTGATTTCAACATTTCCATCTTCTAGTTTACCGATGTAGCGTAAAACCTTGCCATCTTTGGCTGCGGTATTTTTCAGATTCTCGAAATACGCCGCATTCGCCTGTAATTCCGAATAGAAATCTTCAACTGAAGTGGCATTTAAACAGGCATCCGGTAAAATGTTGTCGATTTTTACGTCGCTGGCTTCTAAAGGATAACCGGCATCACGAGCCAGGATCAGCATTTTACGCATAAAATCTTTTCCGTTTAAGTCATCTCGTGGATCGGGTTCTGTATAGCCGAGTTCCTGTGCTTCTTTTACAGTTTCGTAAAATCCGGCATCACCTTTAAAGTTATTGAAAATATAAGAAATGGTTCCCGATAAGATGGCTTCAATACGCGCCACTTTATCGCCACTCATCATCAATTCCCTCAAGGTGCGGATAATTGGTAAGCCCGCGCCTACATTGGTTTCGTAATAAAAATCTACCCCAAATCTGCGTGCAGTATCTTTAAACGATTTGTATTGCGCAAAATCAGCTGAGTTACCTTTTTTATTACAGGTTACTACCGAGATACTGCTCTCGAATATGCCCTGGTAAAATTCAATTGGTGCTTCGGCAGCCGTATTATCAACAAAAACACAGTTAGGCAGGTTCATGGCTTTCATTCTGGCCACAAATTCGGCCAGGTTGGCCTGTTCACCCTGATCTGCTAATTCAGTTTCCCAGCTGTCGAGCGATAAACCATCTGCATTGAAAGTCATTTTGCGCGTATTGCTTATTCCGGCTACTTTTACCTGAAGGTCGTTATTGGCTGCCAGAAAAGGCATTTGCTCTTTTAACTGGTTAAATAAGGTTTTGCCAATATTTCCCGTTCCCAGGCAAAAGATGTTTAAGGTCCTTTTCAGGTCGGTAAAAAAAGCATCGTGCACCGCATTTACGGCTTTCGATAAATCGGCTGCGCTGATAATCACCGAAATGTTGTATTCTGATGAGCCCTGTGCAATTGCCCTTACGTTGATACCGTTACGGCCCAGTGCACTGAACAAACGTCCGCTCATACCAGGAGTGCGTTTCATGTTTTCACCCACTATGGCTAAAACCGCCAGGTTGTTTTCAACTTCTGGTAATTCGAGCTTTTTGGCGTCTAATTCGAGTTCAAATTCTTTTTTAATTAAGGCAATAGCATGTGCTGCATCGGTTGGTTTAACCGCAAACGTAATGCTGTGCTCTGATGAGGATTGGGTAATCAGCACCACATTAATCTGCTCGCGCGAAAGTAAAGAGAACAAGCGGCCGCTAAAGCCAGCTTTACCTACCATACCACTACCACTCAGGTTGATGATGCTGATGTGATCGATAGATGAAATACCTTTTATTGGCAAGTTAGATGATTTAACATCGCTTTTGATATAGGTTCCGGCAAAGTCCGGTTCGAAAGTGTTTTTGATCACAATCGGAATTTTTTTCATGAAAGCAGGGATCATGGTTGGCGGGTAAATTACTTTCGCTCCAAAATAACTTAGCTCCATAGCTTCAGTATAGCTCAGCTCAGGTAAAGAGAAGGCTTTTTTCACCATGCGCGGATCGGCAGTCATCATGCCGTTTACATCTGTCCAGATTTCTATTTCTTCGGCATTTAAGGCGGCGCCCCAAACGGCTGCAGTGTAATCAGATCCGCCACGCCCCAGGGTAGTTACCCGTCCTGCTGTGTTGCTGGCAATAAAACCGGTAACAAAGAGCACCTTGTTTTTATTTTCCTGATAAAAGTTGTTGATGAGCATTTCAGTTAGCTCGGTATCTACTTTTGCCTGGCCAAAATTGCTGTCGGTTTTGATATAATCTGCTCCGTTTACATAAAGTGCATCGCTGAGTTGTTGCGAAGCGATATGGCTAATCATAAATGTTGAGCAGCGTTCGCCATAACTCAGAATCTGATCTTTGGTTTGTAAGCTCAGCTCTTTTAAGTTACTTACTGCTTGTAATAAATCTTCCAGCTCATTGAAAAAGATTTTTAACCGTGTAAATACCGGGTTTTGCGCTGCAGCTGGCAAAAGCGAACGGATTACCGCAAAATGTTTTGCTTCAATTGCTTTTAAATGAGTATCGTAATCTACGCCACGCTCAGCCATTTCGGCCATTTCGGTAAGCAAATTGGTTACACCGCTCATTGCCGATAATACAACTACCGGGCTGTTCTTCTGTTTTTCTTCACCTACCAGGCGTAGTAGGGTTTTAATGTTCTCGGCCGAACCTACGGATGTGCCGCCGAATTTGAGTACTTTCATTAGTTTGGGGTTTTTATGGTAATGAAACCTGTACAATGGCTTGCTAAATTGTTATTTGAGCTTATTGTAGCAGTTTTCAATGGTTTTAGCTTAAAAAAAAAGCGTCCCGACTGCTGTCGGGACGCTCTCTGTGTTTTATGTTTTTTCAATTTACAACAAATTAGCCCCGCTGGTTTATACCGGTGGTAATAATAATGGTTGTAATAATTGAAGAGTTAAAAATCATCTTGTCTTGGTGTACTTTTTACACCGTAAAGTAGAAGATAATTTTTTTAAAATGCAAATGTTTTTTAATTTTTATTTCGAAATTTTTATTAAAACGTTTAAGTATATGCAATAGCGATATTTTTTAAACTGCAGTACTTTGCAAATAGAGTTCCTTATTTTTTTTAATAAGGCTAATTATCGGCTACTAAATGTTTCCATAAGCGGTACAATATTTTTTACATTTTGGGTAGCTGATGGTTGCTTGCCGCTGTCCGTAAGATTTTAAGCGTCGGATAATTTCATGAAAACTGCCTTGACTTACGTGATTTAAATTGTTGTTTAACGTTTTACTTAGTGTAATTTTAAACTTTTTTTATCCTTGTAAAAATGCTTGTAAATAACTGTAAATAAAATATTTACATAATAGTGTATTTGCTACAATATGTAAAAAATTAGCTGTAAAAACTAGTTTTTCTGAAAGATAAGTAATTACCTTTGCTGTACTAACTAACTTATTGTCATGAGCAAAGAGAAACTGCAAACGCCAGATTTAAGCTATTTAAATTTAGGCGAAAACGTTGCTGTAAAGTACCAATTATCCCCAACGGAATTAATTGAAGATGCGTTATTGAATAAAGAAGGTACGCTGGCCTCATCGGGAGCGCTGGCGGTTGATACCGGAAAATTTACCGGACGTTCTCCTAAAGACCGGTTTATTGTTTGCGACAGCGTTACCGAAGACCAGGTATGGTGGGGCGATGTAAACATTAAAATCAGTCCGGAGAAGTTCGATCAGTTATTTGATAAATTAACGGCTTATTTGGCCGATAAAACCATCTATGTCCGCGATTCATCGGCCTGTGCCAATCCGGATTACGATATTTCTATCCGGGTAATTACCGAAACAGCCTATCAGAATCTTTTTGCTCATCATTTATTTATCCGTCCTGAAGCGCATCAGCTGGGTATCACGCCCGAGTGGACGATTATTGCTGCCCCGGGTTTTCTGGCCGATCCTTCAACTGATGGAACACGTCAGGAAAATTTCTCCATCCTGAATTTCACTAAAAAAATGATTCTGATTGGTGGAACAGGTTATACGGGTGAAATTAAAAAAGGTATTTTCTCGGTGTTGAACTTTATTCTGCCGGTATATAAAAATACTTTATCAATGCACTGCTCGGCCAATGTGGGTAAAAATGGCGACACTGCTATATTCTTTGGTTTATCTGGCACAGGTAAAACGACACTTTCTGCTGATCCGGAAAGGGGATTGATTGGTGATGACGAGCATGGATGGGGGGCAAGTTCGGTTTTCAACTTCGAAGGAGGCTGCTATGCGAAATGTGTAGATTTAACCCAGGAAAAAGAACCTCAGATATATAAGGCTATCAGAACGGGATCTTTATTAGAGAATACCAACTTTTTTGAGGGTACAAAAGAAGTAGATTATACCAATATTGCTAAGACTGAAAATACACGTGTCGCCTATCCTATTGATTACATAGATAATGCCATAATCCCATCAATAGCTGAAGTACCCAAAAATATCTTCTTTTTAACTGCAGATGCCTTTGGTGTATTACCTCCAATCTCTAAATTGAATGTAGAACAGGCCATGTTTCACTTTATGAGTGGTTATACCGCAAAAGTTGCAGGTACCGAAACCGGGGTAACCGAGCCTCAGTTAACATTTTCTGCCTGCTTTGGTAAGGCCTTTTTGCCGCTCCACCCATCAAGATATGCTGCATTACTGGGCGAGAAGATGGAAAAACACCAGGTAAATGTATGGCTGGTTAATACCGGCTGGACAGGTGGCGCATACGGTATTGGTAAAAGAATGAAATTGAGTTATACCAGGGCAATGATTACTGCTGCATTAAATGGGGATTTAGACCACAATAAATATAAGCAGCACCATGTATTTAAATTGATGATGCCTTTAGCTTGTCCGGGAGTGCCCAACGAAATTTTAGATCCGTCTAAAACTTGGGACGACCAGGAAGAATACTTTTTAAAGGCCTACGAATTGGCCGATGCATTTGCAGAGAATTTTAAACAGTTTGAGGTGCCCAAAGTATCAAAAAGGCATGGCGAAGCGTTAAAATTATGTTAAATGTGCTTTAAAATGCATTTTTTGAGCAAAAAATTTGCAATTCGTTTTTTTTTTAGTTTTTATTGTGAAAGAATTGCCTCCGGCTGAGGCAATTTTTTTGTTTATATGCCCAACTGAGTTACCGTAAACTAAATGTTAAGTAACGATTTGATTGTTTATTGATTTATTAATTTGTAATTTAAAATCAATTTATAAATTTGTTTTTCGCAACAAAATCAGATAAGACACGTTGTGTGTAATACAAAAGAAATAACAGCTAAAAATTAAAAACAAGAACTAAAACTAAAATTCAAAAAAAAATGGCAAACGCACCAAAACCAACAACTGTTAAAAAAGAGAGCTCTTCAAGTGCATCTAACGTTTTCGCAACATTGGTAATTCCTATTTGTATTGTAATTGGCTTCATCATCTGGAGATACGTATTAGGAGATCCTTCAAACTTTATCGATAACAACAACGAAAACTTACCTTTGCCAAATAACTACCCTGGTACAGCGTTTAAAGGAGGTCCGATCGTAGCGGTATTAATCGGTTTATTATTAACTACAATCGTTTTCTCTATCGAGCGTTTAATCGTAATCAGCAAAGCAAGCGGTAAATCTAGCTTAGATACTTTCATCATCAAAGTAAAAGGATTATTAAACGCTGGTAACATCGAAGCTGCTAAAGCTGAGTGTGATAAACAACAAGGATCTGTTGCTAACGTAATTAAATCAGGTTTAAAAAAATATAGCGAGGTTGAAGCTGACACTAACTTAGATGTTGAGCAATCAATCGTTGCCATCCAAAAAGAGGTTGAAGAAGCTACTGCTTTAGAAATGCCTATGTTAGAGCAAAACTTAACGATCATCGCTACTTTGGTATCTATCGGTACGTTAATCGGTTTATTAGGAACAGTAACAGGTATGATCCGTGCATTCGCCGGTTTAGCTAACTCAGGTGCTCCGGATCAGGCTGCATTAGCGGTAGGTATCTCTGAGGCCCTAATCAATACCATGACTGGTATCGCGGTTTCTACTTTAGCAATTATCATGTATAATATCTTAACTTCTAAAATTGACAAGTTAACTTATGCTATCGATGAAGCTGGTTTCAGCATCGTTCAAACTTACGCTAGTTCGCATAAATAATAAATTTTGAAAAAATTTTTACCGGCTTTATGGAAAACCGGGAAAAAGATCATCATTATTAAAAAGTAATTAAAATTATGCCTAGAATTAAAGTTAAAAGAACCAGTACAGTAACAGATATGACCGCCATGTGCGACGTAGCTGCACTGTTACTTACGTTCTTCATATTAACTGCTACGGCAAGACAACCAGAACCACTAGCGGTATCAACACCTTCATCTACGTATGAATTTAAGGTTCCAGCTGAGAACAATGCAATATTAACCATTGGTCAGGGTAAGGTTTTCTTCGAGGTAGCAGGCCAGAAAGTTAGGGCGAGAACCTTAGAATTGATGGGCCAGCAATACAAAATCACTTTTACTCCGGAGGAAATTAAAAAATTCTCTGTAGTAGGAACGTTTGGTGTACCGGTTTCAAGTCTAAAATCGTTCTTAGCCATGTCTGGAGCAGACCGTATGAAACCAGGTGTTCAAAATGGTATTCCTACAGACTCTACTGATAACCAGTTAAACGCATGGGTTTTACATGCACGTACTGCAACTGCTGAGATTAATCAGCAACCAATGCGTGTAAGTATCAAAGGCGATTCTAAAGAGGAGTATCCTGTAGTTAAAAAAATCGTAGATGTTTTGCAGAAGCAAAAAGTGAACAAGTTCTTATTGGTTACTAACGCTGAAGCTAGAAAAAAATAAAAGATGGCAGAATTAAACACAGGTGGGAAGAAAGCCACCCCGAGAGTAGATATGACGCCGATGGTTGATTTGATGTTCCTTTTGGTAACATTCTTTATCTTAACCACTTCAATATCTACGCCACAAGCAATGGATATTGTTAAGCCTGATAAAGACGACAACAACAAGGATAACAGGTTGGAACTGAAAGCTTCTAAAACAATGACTATTTTATTAGGTAAAAATGATAAAGTAGCCTGGTACATGGGAGAAGCTGGTGCAACAGCTCCAACATACGAAAGCTTATCGCAAGTTGACAAGTCGATTATCGAAAACAGAAAAAAAGCAGATGCATCTGGAGTAAAAGGCGAATTTGTGGTTTTAGTTAAACCAACAAGTGGCTCAAACTTCAAGAACTTTGTTGACATCATGGATGAATTGGAAATATTAAAGGTTAAAGTTCGTCAGATTGATGATGACAATATCTTGGATAGTGAAAAAGAATCAATGAAATCTCAAGGTATTTTATAATTTGTTAAATCAGTAATCATGTCAAAATTAGATATATTAAGAAGGGAGTGGATTGATGTAGTTTTTGCTGAAAAAAACAAAAACTATGGCGCTTACCAATTGCGTAAAAGCAATGGTACCAATACCACTCGGGCATTAATTATTGGTTCAATAGTATTTCTAGCGCTTTTCTTTGCTCCAAAAATCTACGGATTAATTAAAGGTTCTTTGGAAGAGGAACAACAAGTAGAGAAAGCGAAAGAGGTAATTATTGCACCTCCGCCCCCAGTTAACCCAGAAACGCCACCTCCGCCACCGGTAGAGCCACCGCCACCGAAGGTAGATCAGGTAAAAATGCCGCCTCCAATCGTAAAGCCAGATGAGCAGGTACGTGACGAGGAGCCACCAACAGTTGAAAAACTGAAAGAGGCAGATCCAGGTCAGAGAGATATTAAAGGTGATCCAACCGCTGATATCGTAATTGCTGCACCTGTAGGCGAAGGCCCTAAAAGAGAAGCAGCGGTTGCTGTTGATGATAACCAGGTTTATGACTTCGTTAGTATCGAGAAACAACCAGAGTTTCCGGGAGGCTTACCTAAGTTCTACAAATACCTAAGCGGTGCGATTAAATATCCGCCAATGGCTCAGGAAAACAACGTACAAGGTAAAGTGTTTTTATCTTTCGTAGTAGAAAAAGATGGTAAATTAACCGATATTACAGTAACACGTGGATTAGGAAGTGGTACAGATGAAGAAGCAATCCGCGTATTAAAAGCAAGCCCACGTTGGAATCCAGGTATTCAAAATGGTAAACCAGTAAGGGTAAAATACAACATCAACGTTAACTTTACATTGAACTAATAGTAGATGTTAAATTTTGATATCTTTAAGCAAAAATCGCCTAAACAGCGGTTTTTGCTCATTTTAGGGCTAGTAGCTTTCCTGTTATATCTGGTAATGGGGATTGCTTTTATCTTTTGGCCACCCATTGCATTGCGATTTAATTTCATCCCAGCATGGGGACGTATTGCAATAGGAATCTTTTTAATTTTTTATGCTTTTGTAAGATTGTTAAGTCTTGGAAGGCGCGACTAAAGCCGTAATGAAAAATATTCTCTTCATTTTTATGGTACTTGCTTTAATCTCTTGTAAACGAAAAGATAAAAGTACAGGTGTTAAAGAAACCCGCACCAGCGGAACAATGAGAATGCTCGTTGATGAAAGCGTGAGCCCGATTGTTCAGAAACAAATCGAGATTTTTAAGCTGGATTATCCGGAGGCAAAGTTTGAAACGACAATCAAACCCGAAGAAAAGATCATCGCTGCTTTTTTAAATGATAGCGTTCGCGTAATTGTAATGCCCAGATTGCTCACCAAGCATGAAGAAAAATATTACAATCAACGCGGCATCAAAATCAATTCAATTCGGTTTGCCATAGATGGAATTGCATTAATTACAAACAAAGACAATATTGATAGTACAATTACCGTTAAAGAAGTGGTTGATGTATTACAGGGGAGAAATTCAGATAAGAAACTGGTCTTTGATAACGCTTATTCAAGTACCTTTCAATACTTTAAACATTTGGCTAATATCAGCCAATTTCCCGCAAAAAACGTTTATTCAAAAAATTCCAGTAATGAAGTTATCAAACTTGTTGCGCAGGATAAAAATTTTATTGGTATTTTGGGCGTAAATTGGATTTCTGAACAGAATACCGAAATGGCTCAATACCTGGCTCAGGTTAAAATGCTGGGGGTTAAAAATGAAAAAGGAAAAGTTGGGAGCGATAATTTTTACAAGCCTACGCAGGAAAATCTTATAAACGGAGTCTATCCTTTTCTAAGAAACGTAAATATAATTGAGTGCGAGGGTAGAGATGGTTTAGGCACAGGATTTGCAACATGGTTAAGAAGCCAGAGAGGACAGTTGATTGTACTTAAATCTGGACTTGGCCCACATAAGCTAATGCCAAGAGAAATAAATTTAACTAAAGAAAGTAATAAATAAATTATAAATTGAACCACGAAGTATTTAGAGATAATGCTTCATAATTGTTAAAACCAATGTTCGGTAAGTTTGGTTGGAGATTTTGGATAAAAATAGAACTCACTCCACCCGATTTTAAAAACATTTAAAAACAAAAAATTGATCCAATGAAAATTTCAAAGAAAGCAATAACCTTAAATGTAGGTTTGGTGTTGATGGGTTCTGCAGTTTTTGCTCAAAGTTTAACTGATGCGAAAAAAGCCATTGATGCAGAACAGTATCAGAAAGCTTCATCGATGCTTAAGTCGTTGGTAAGCTCTAAAGCCTCAGATGGCGAAAATTATTATAACCTGGGTTTGGTTTACCTGAAAACAGGTTACATCGATTCAGCAAGAGCCGTTTTTACTAAGGGTTTAACCGCTGATCCGAAAAATGCTTTAAACCTGATCGGTTTAGGCGAAGCTGATTTATTGTCGAACAATGCTAATTCAGCAAAAACCAATTTCGATAAAGCAATTGAATTGGGTAAAAAAGACTATCAAACTTACTTGCAGATTGGTAGAGCATATTTAGCTCAGGATAAACCAAGTGACGAAGTTTCTAAACCTGATTTCACTAATGCAATTGCCAATATCACCAAAGCCGATGAATTAGATGCGAAAGATAAAGATGCTGGTGTATTCTTAGCTTTAGGTGATGCTTATGCATTGCAAAGAAAAAACTCTGAAGCATTAGGCCCGTATTTCCGTGTAAACGATGTTGACCCTACCAACAGAAGAGCTAAAACGCAGATCGGTAAAATGTATAAAGAATCGCGTGCTTTTCCTGAAGGTGAAAAAGAATTATTGGATGTAATTGCTGCAGATCCGAACTATGGTCCGGCTTACCGAGAATTAGGTGAGTTATACTTACAGTGGAGTAACTTCGGTACAGATAAAGAGAAAGCTGCCAAAGGAATTGAAAACTATAAAAAGTACATGGATTTAACTGACAAATCTTTAGAGTCTCAGTTACGTTATGCTCAATTCTTGTTCTATGCTAAAGATTTCAAAACGTTAGAACAAGTGGCTTCTAGTATTCAAGCACCTGCAAACGATCCTAAAAATGCAATTGTATCCAGGATGAAAGGCTGGGCAGCTTATGAAAATAAAAATTATCCTGTTGCTTTGACTAGTATGACTGAGTTCTTTGCTAAGGAAAAAGATACAACCAGAATTTTAGGTAACGATTATCTTTATTTGGGTAAAGCGCAGTTGCAGGCTGGACAAGATAGCTTGGCTTTAAACAATATTATTAAAGCTACAAAAGTAGATTCAGCAAATGCTGAGGCTTTATCAGAAGCTGCTGCTGCATTATATAAAGCAAAAAAATATGCTAAGTCTGCTGATGTTTATGAGTTAGCTGCTAAATATAATCCAAATGGTAAAGGTTCCCTTTATAACTATCTATATATTGGTATCAATAGATTCTTAGAATCTTATTATCTTAAGAAGGAAAATAAGCCAATGAATATTGAAGGTTTAGTTAGGGCTGATACAGCACTTGGAACTTTATCTAAAGCTTCACCTGATTTTGCATTATCTTACTTTTACAGAGCCAGGATTAACGATTATATCGATCAGACTAAAAATGCCTCGGCTACAAAAGGTTTAATGATTCCATATTATGAAAAATATGTAACATTAGTTAAACCTGAGGAGCAGGCATCGGCCAAAAGCAATTTAATTGAATCTTATCGTTTATTAGGTGCATGGTATGCAGATAAAGATAAAGCAAAAGCGATAGATTACTTAAATAAATGTCTGGCATTAGATCCTGCTGATAGTTATGCAACTGCTAAATTAAAAGAGTTACAAGCTCCGGCAGCTGCTAAAGGTAAAGGCAAATAATTAAAAGTTAAATAATTTAGAAAAGGCAGAGTTTGGTTACTCTGCCTTTTTCTTTTACTTTTGCATCACAAAATAAAAATTATGCAAGCGCAAAGTACCTCTATAGATTTTTTACCCATTATATTTCAAGTTATTGTTGCTTTAGGTTTCGTAGTACTCACATTGGTGGCTACACACGTATTAGGCCCTAAACGTAAAACAGCCGATAAGCTAGAAACCTTCGAAGCTGGTATTAAAAGCGTGGGTAATGCCCGTCAGCCATTCTCAATTAAATATTTCGTAGTAGCCATCCTGTTTGTATTGTTCGATGTGGAGGTTATTTTCATGTATCCATGGGCGGTTAATTTCCGTGCATTAAAGATGGATGGTATGATTGAGATGTTCATTTTTATGGGCACTTTATTGCTTGGCTTTATCTACGTAATCAAGAAAAAAGTATTAGACTGGAACTAGTCAGTTAGCAGTTATTAGTTCGCAGTTTGTATGATTCTTGTGACTGAAAACTGAAAATTGCCAACTGAAAACTGTACGTGTATCAGTTACACTAACCAGGCTTGATTTTGGTTATTTAGAAAGGTTCTAAATCTGGCGATTCTAGTTCAATTGCCTTTTAAATATTGTAAATTTGCTGCTCATTCTTCAAAGGGATGAGCATTTTTTGTTTATAAACATGAGTGAAATTAATATAGTTGATGCGCCTCCAGGAACCGAAGGGCCTGGCTATTTTGCCACCTCTTTAGATAAAGTGATCGGTTTGGCCCGCTCAAATTCATTATGGCCGTTGCCGTTTGCAACTTCTTGTTGTGGAATCGAATTTATGGCTACCATGGGTTCTCACTACGATTTAGGTCGTTTTGGTGCAGAGCGCTTGAGTTTTTCTCCCCGTCAGGCCGATGTTTTAATGGTTATGGGTACTATCGCTAAAAAGATGGCTCCGGTATTAAAACAAGTGTATATCCAAATGGCAGAGCCACGTTGGGTAATGGCTGTTGGTGCCTGCGCAAGTAGCGGTGGTATTTTCGATACCTATTCTGTTTTGCAAGGTATTGATGAGGTTATTCCGGTTGATGTTTATGTACCGGGTTGCCCGCCAAGACCTGAAGCCATTTTAGATGGTTTTCAACGGATCCAGGATTTGGTTAAAAACGAATCGGGCAGAAGAAGAAATTCTGATTATTACAAAGAACTTTTAGGTCAATACGGTATTAAATAATGGAAGAAACAACACTAAATAATACTATCCTGGCAAAACTTAGCGAAAAGTTTGGCGAAAAAGTAACTGCGGTTGCCGAGCCTTATGGTTTGCTTACTTTTGCAACAACAAAAGATGTAATCATCAATGTGTTGTCGTTCCTTAAAAACGATTTAAAATTTAATTTCTTGACTGACATTACTGCGGTTCATTATCCGGGCAAAGATCATGGCATTGCAGTGGTTTACCATTTGCACAATATGGTAGAGAAAGTTAGGATCAGGGTTAAAGTTTTTATTTCAGAGCAAAATCCAACCATCCCTACTGCAACAACAGTGTGGAAAGGAGCAAACTGGATGGAGCGCGAAACTTACGATTTGTTTGGGGTTAAATTTGAAGGACATCCTGACTTACGCCGTATCCTGAATATGGACGATTTAGGTGTACACCCAATGTTGAAACAATATCCATTGGAAGACCCGAACAGAGTAGATAAAAAAGACGAATTTTTTGGAAGGTAATTTTATGAATCATAACCATCCGGTATTTACAGATAACGACCCGCAAAGTGAGCTGGTAACCCTAAACTTAGGCCCAACACACCCTGCAACCCATGGCGTTTTTCAAAACGTTTTGCAATTAGATGGCGAACGTATTGTAAGCGGCGTTTCAACTATTGGGTATATTCACCGTGCTTTCGAAAAGATTGCCGAGCATCGCCCGTTTTATCAGATTACCCCACTTACCGACCGTTTAAACTATTGTTCTTCGCCTATTAACAACATGGGCTGGCACATGACGGTTGAGAAGTTATTGAATATCCAAATGCCAAAACGTGTAGATTATCTGCGCGTAATTGTAATGGAGCTTTCGCGTATTGCCGATCACATTATCTGTAACACGATTATTGGTCAGGATACAGGGGCTACCACCACATTCCTTTACCTTTTCCAATTCCGTGAACACATTTACGAGATTTTTGAAGAGGTTTGTGGTGCACGTTTAACTACAAATATTGGTCGCATTGGCGGTTTTGAAAGAGATTTCAATGATATCGCTTTTGCTAAAATCAATAAATTCTTAAAAGAATTTCCTGCGGCATTAAAAGAGTTCGAAAACCTGTTAACCCGCAACCGTATCTTTATCGACAGGACTGCCGGTGTTGCAGAAGTAACGAAAGAGACTGCTTTAGAGTACAGCTGGACAGGTCCGCTTTTAAGGGCTACCGGTGTAGATTATGATGTGCGTGTAAGCGACCCATATTCTTCATACCAGGATTTCGATTTCGAAGTTCCGGTTGGTACCAGTGGCGATATTTACGACCGTTATTTGGTTCGTAATGAGGAAATGTGGCAAAGTGTACGCATTATCGAGCAGGCTTTAGAGAAATTAAAATCAGAAGAAAAAGGTATTTTCCATGCCGATGTTCCTGAATTTTACCTTCCTCCAAAACAAGAGGTTTACAATAACATGGAAGCATTAATCTATCACTTTAAAATTGTGATGGGCGAAATTGATGCACCAAAAGCAGAAGTATATCACGCTGTAGAAGGCGGTAACGGTGAGTTAGGTTTCTATCTGATTAATGATGGCGGACGTACCCCATACCGTTTACACTTCCGCAGACCAAGTTTTATAAATTACCAGATGTTTGCGCCAATGAGCGAGGGCATGTTATTGTCTGATGCCATTATCAACATGAGTAGTATGAACATTATTGCAGGAGAATTAGATGCTTAAAGTAGAAGAACAAACACCTGTAACTTTCTCATCAGAATTGCTGGCCAAATTTGATGAAATAAAAAGCCGTTATCCTGAAGGAAAACAAAAATCAGCTTTGCTACCTTTATTACATTTGGTACAAGCCGAATTTCTTTGGGTACCAACATCGGCAATGGATCAAGTTGCTGCATATTTAAATATTCAGCCGATTGAAGTGTACGAGGTAGCTACATTTTATACCATGTACTTTTTAAAACCTCAGGGTAAATATGCTCTGGAGGTTTGTCGTACAGGGCCTTGCTGCCTGGTAGGTGCCGAAAAAATATTAAGCCACTTAGAAGATAAGTTAGGCGTTAAAGAAGGTGAAGTAACTGCCGATGGCCTTTTCAGCTTTAGGGGAGTTGAATGTTTGGCAGCCTGTGGTTTCGGTCCGGTTTTACAAATTAGCCCGGAATATACTTTCTACGAAAACTTAACTACCGATAGTGTAGATAAACTGATTGAAGATTTGAAAAATAAGTCCTAAGTCGAGAGTCTTAAGTCATGAGTCGCTTTGATTCAGGGCTATGGACTATAGACTACAGACTATAGACTAATTAAAATGTCTCGAAAACTGTTACTTGAGCATATAAACGTACCAGGCATCAATACACTTGAGGTCTATCGCCAAAAAGGCGGGTACCGTGCCGTTGAAAAAGCCCTTAAAACTTTAACACCAGAAGAGGTTGTTGAAGAAGTTAAGAAATCAGGCTTGCGCGGCCGCGGTGGTGCTGGTTTCCCAACAGGAATGAAATGGAGCTTTTTGGCTAAGCCGGAAGGTGTTGCCCGTTATTTGGTTTGCAACGCCGATGAGTCTGAGCCGGGAACTTTCAAAGACCGTTACCTGATGACTTACATTCCGCATGCTTTAATTGAAGGCATGATTGTTTCAAGTTTTGCTTTAGGTGCTAAGGTTTCATACATCTACGTTCGTGGAGAGATGATGCCTCAGATCCGCATCCTGGAGAAAGCAATTGCTGAAGCAAAAGCTGCAGGATGGTTAGGTAAAAACATTTTGGGAACAGGTTACGATTTAGAATTATATGTTCAACCTGGTGGTGGCGCTTACATTTGCGGTGAAGAAACCGCTTTATTAGAATCGCTTGAAGGTAAAAGAGGTAATCCACGTATTAAACCACCTTTCCCGGCGATTGCAGGTTTATACGGTTGTCCAACCGTTGTAAATAACGTAGAATCGATCGCTGCAGTGGTGCCGATTATTAACGATGGAGGCGATGAATATGCTAAAATCGGTATCGGCAGAAGTACAGGTACCAAATTAATCTCTGCATCTGGTAATTTAGTAAAACCAGGTGTTTACGAAATTGAACTGGGTTTACCGGTAGAAGAATTTATCTACTCTGACGAGTATTGCGGTGGTATTGCTAACGGAAAACGTCTGAAAGCAACTGTTGCAGGAGGTTCATCGGTGCCAATCTTACCCGCTAATTTAACCTTAAAATATGCTAATGGCGAGCCTCGCTTAATGAGTTACGAATCATTAGCTGAAGGCGGTTTTGCTACCGGAACCATGTTGGGTTCAGGCGGTTTTATCGCTTTTGATGAAGATCAGTGTATCGTACGCAATACCTGGAATTTCTCTCGTTTCTATCACCACGAAAGTTGCGGACAATGTTCGCCATGCCGTGAAGGTACAGGCTGGATGGAAAAAATTCTGCACAAAATTGAGCACGGACATGGTACCATGGATGATGTAGATTTATTATGGGATGTTCAGCGTAAAATTGAAGGAAATACCATTTGCCCGTTAGGCGATGCAGCTGCATGGCCGGTTGCGAGTGCGATCCGTCATTTCAGAGATGAATTTGAGTGGCACATTAAAGAACCGGTGAAGAGCCAAAACCAGAATTACGGATTGGCAAACTATGCAAATCCGATTGAAAAAGCTCCGGTAACGGAAGAGAAATAAAATCGCAGGGTTTCGTGTCTTCACGAAACGAAAGCTAAATAAATACAATTGGTTCGTGCTGACACTAACCAAGGAAAAAATAAAGAATATCATTAACCATGAGTGAAAAAGTTAAGGTTACGATAGATGGGATAACAGTAGAGGTTGATAACGGAACCACCATCCTGAATGCTGCAAGGCAAATCGGGGGTGACATTGTTCCGCCAGCCATGTGCTATTATTCTAAGTTACAAGGCAGTGGTGGTAAATGCCGTACCTGTATTGTTAAGGTAACAAAAGGTTCGGAAAAAGATCCCCGCCCAATGCCAAAATTAGTTGCATCTTGTCGTACAACCGTAATGGATGGGATGGAAGTGCTTAACATTACTTCGCCCGAAGTTTTAGAGGCACGCGCCGGTGTAGTCGAAATCTTGTTAATTAACCACCCTTTAGATTGCCCGGTTTGTGATCAGGCAGGAGAGTGCGATTTACAGAATTTAGGTTACGAGCACGGTTTGCAAAAAACACGTTATGAGTTTGAGCGCCGTACTTTCGAACGTATCGATATTGGTGATAAGATCCAGTTACACATGAACCGTTGCATTTTATGCTACCGTTGTGTTTTCACTGCCGATCAGATTACCAACAAACGCGTTCACGGTATCTTAAACCGTGGTGATCATTCAGAAATTTCTACTTATATCCAGCAGGCCGTTGATAACGATTTCTCAGGAAACGTAATTGATGTTTGCCCAGTCGGTGCTTTAACAGATAAAACTTTCCGTTTTAAAAACCGTGTTTGGTTTACCAAACCAGTTGATGCACACCGCAATTGCGACCACGAAAAGTGTAACGGTAAGGTAACTCTTTGGTACAAAGGAGAAGACGTTATCCGTGTTACTGCACGTAAAGATCAGTTTGGTGAGGTAGAAGAGTTTATCTGCAATACCTGCCGTTTCGATAAAAAAGCAACCTCCGACTGGACCATTGAACACCCAACACATATTGATGATACTTCGGTAATTGCATCTAACCACTACGAAACATTAAAACCATTGCCGGTAATTAAGCCAAACCCGGCATTGCAGGCTGCAAACGAAATTGAGTTACATAAAACAGTAAAATACTAATGGATACAGGTTTTATTATAGAAAAATTTATTCTGGTAGTGGTAATCTTCGCTATCAGTTTGGTAATTGCCATGTATTCTACCTATGCTGAACGTAAGGTTGCAGCATTTTTACAAGATCGTTTAGGTCCGGACAGAGCTGGTCCCTTTGGGATTTTACAGCCACTTGCCGATGGGGTAAAGATGTTTATGAAGGAAGAAATTATTCCTACAACTTCTAACCGGTGGTTATTTATTGTGGGTCCGGGTTTAGCACTACTATGCGCTTGTATCGGTACTGCAGTTATTCCCTGGGGAACACCAGTATTAATTGCCGGAAAAACCGTTTCATTACAAGTTACCGATATCAATGTTGGTGTTTTATACATTTTTGGCGTTGTATCTCTTGGTGTTTATGGCGTAATGATTGGTGGCTGGGCATCTAACAATAAATATTCTTTATTAAGTGCTATCCGCGCGGCTTCACAGAACATCAGTTACGAAATTGCAATGGGTTTATCTATCATTGCTTTATTGCTGATGACGAACACCCTAAGCCTAAAAGAAATTGTAGCACAACAACATGGCTTTAACTGGAATGTGTGGTATCAGCCGTTGGGCTTTTTGATATTTATGGTATGTTCTTTTGCGGAGACCAACCGTGCACCATTCGATTTGCCGGAGTGTGAAACCGAGCTGATTGGTGGTTATCACACTGAGTATTCATCAATGAAATTAGGTTTCTACTTATTTGCCGAGTATATCAACATGTTTGTTTCATCGGCAGTAATGGCTACGCTATATTTTGGTGGATATAACTATCCCGGTATGGATTGGATTGCTGCACACTGGGGACCAACATGGGCACCATTGTTTGGTACTGCCATTTTCTTTGGAAAAATAGTATTCTTCATCTTTTTCTTTATGTGGGTACGCTGGACCATCCCGCGTTTCCGTTACGATCAATTGATGAATTTAGGTTGGAAAGGCTTAATTCCTTTAGCCATTGCCAACATTATAATAACTGGAGTTGTGATTGCGATTATTGAGAAGTTTTAATTATGGAATCATTAAGTAATAAGAAAAAAGTACTGGAGCAAAAGCCACTGAGCTTTATGGAACGGATGTACCTCCCGGCAATTGTAAAGGGAATGGGCATCACCATTAGCCACTTGTTCAAAAAAGAGGCGACAGTAAGATATCCGGAAGTAGAACGAGAATTCTCGACCAACTTTAGGGGAATGCACTCGCTTAAGCGCGATGAGAACGGGAAAGAGCGTTGCACAGCCTGTGGGTTATGTGCTTTATCTTGCCCTGCCGAAGCGATTACCATGATTGCTGCAGAACGCAAACCGGAAGAAAAACATTTATACCGTGAAGAAAAATACGCAGCAACTTATGAAATTAACATGTTGCGTTGCATTTTCTGCGGACTATGTGAAGAAGCATGCCCTAAAGAGGCAATTTATTTAGATGGACCAATTGTACCAGCCGATTATTTACGTAAAGATTTCATTTACGGAAAGGACAAGCTGGTTGAGGCTCCGTTAGAGATGAAAAAATAATTGTTGTCATCCTGAGCCTGTCGAAGGACTGAACAATTAAAATGGCTTTAAGCCCCGTTTTGAGTTTTACAGAACGAAACATAAATACTGGTTTATGATGATATAAACCATGGAACATAAACAAAAAACAAATTAATGAGTACACAAGTATTCTATTTCGTAGCTACATTAAGTATCCTCTTTTCACTGATGGTGATTTTTGCGAAAAATCCAATCCACAGTGTATTGTACTTAATTCTTACCTTTTTCACTTTCACGGTACATTATGTATTGTTGAATGCACAATTTCTGGCTGTGGTAAACTTCATTGTTTACATGGGGGCCATCATGGTATTGTTCCTTTTCGTACTGATGCTCCTTAACCTGAACAAGGATACCGAGCCATCAAAATCGCCATTAATTAAAATTGTGGGCGTAATTGCCGGAGGTTGCTTAATTGTAACCTTAATCGGTTCGTTAAAGGCAGCAAGTATCAGCAGTCCGTTAATTTTAAAAAATCCGGGATTAGGTTTGGTAGAAAACTTAGGTAAAGAGCTTTTCGGACCATTCTTATTACCATTCGAATTATCATCTCTATTACTGTTGGCAGCAATGGTTGGAGCCGTTTTATTATCTAAAAGAGATGAGGTAGAAGCATAATGGAAAATTTATTCACACAAGCAGCAGGCGTTCCGCTAAATCATTACATCTATTTAAGTGCAATTATTTTCACTATTGGTGTAATTGGCGTGTTAACCCGCAGAAATGCAATCGTAATTTTTATGTCGGTAGAGTTGATGTTAAATGCAGTTAATCTGCTTTTAACCGCATTCTCTGTACATAGTAACGATCCTTCGGGACAAGTTTTCGTATTCTTCATTATGGCCTTAGCAGCTGCAGAAGTTGCCGTAGGTTTAGCCATTATTGTAATGGTATACAGAAATACGAAATCGATAGATATTAATGTTTTAAATCGCCTTAAGTGGTAAATATATAATAAGAATGACAATAGAACAATTGATTTGGTTGGTTCCGTTACTTCCTTTTTTAGGCTTTGTAATTAACGGACTAGGCAGAAAATCTTTATCTAAAGGACTTGTTGGAATCATCGGAAGCGGCGTTATTTTAGCTTCTTTCATCATCAGCGTAGTTATTTTCTTTAGTTTACAAGGCGATACACAAAAAGCTCACGAAGTATTTTTATTTGATTGGATTAGCGCTGGCGCATTACATATTCCTTTATCATTCCTGGTTGATCCTTTAAGCTCGATCATGCTGTTGATTATCACCGGAATTGGTTTCTTAATCCACCTGTATTCTACCAGCTACATGCACGATGACGAAGGATTTGGTAAATTTTTCAGTTACCTGAACCTGTTTGTATTCTTCATGCTTTTATTGGTATTGGGTTCAAACTACATCGTAATGTTTATCGGTTGGGAAGGTGTTGGTTTATGTTCATACCTGTTAATCGGTTTCTGGTACACCAACAGCGCTTATGCATCGGCAGCTAAAAAAGCTTTCGTAATGAACCGTATTGGTGATTTAGGCTTTTTGCTTGGTGTATTTTTAATCTTCAATTTCTTCGGAAGTGTCGAATTCTCAAAAATTTTCCCTCAGGCAGCTAACATGTTGCCAGGCGATAATAAATTAGTCCTAATTACCATTTTATTATTTATCGGAGCCTGCGGTAAATCGGCACAATTGCCTTTGTTTACCTGGTTACCAGATGCGATGGCCGGACCAACTCCAGTTTCGGCGTTAATCCACGCTGCAACGATGGTAACAGCAGGTATCTACATGATTGCCCGCTCGAGTGTATTATTTGACCTTGCTCCCCTAACCCAGCACATCATTGCTATTGTTGGTGCAGCAACCGCTTTAGTCGCAGCCATTATTGCCTTAACCCAAACCGATATCAAAAAAGTATTGGCTTACTCAACTGTATCTCAATTGGGCTATATGTTTTTAGGTTTAGGTGTTGGTGCTTACACAGGTTCATTCTTTCACGTATTAACCCATGCGTTCTTTAAAGCTTTATTGTTCCTGGGCGCTGGTTCGGTTATCCATGCGATGCACCACGAGCAGGATATGCGTCACATGGGTGGATTAAGAAGCAAACTTAAAACTACATTTGCCACCATGATGATTGGTACTATCGCAATTGCGGGTTTACCACCATTCTCTGGTTTCTTTTCTAAAGATGAAATTCTGGCGCACGCTTTTCAGTCAAGTCCTATTCTTTGGGGAATCGGCGTGCTAACCGCATTCTTAACTTCGTTCTACATGTTCAGGATGATGTTCCTTACTTTTTCCGGTAAATACCGCGGAACGCACCATGCAGAAAGCCATATCCACGAATCGCCGGCTGCTATGACCTTACCTTTGGTAATTTTGGCTGTTCTGGCTGCAATTGGAGGTGCCATTAACTTACCACATGTTTTTGGTGGCAACGAGTGGTTAGCGCACTGGTTAACAGGTGCAGGTGTTGCACAACACGAACTGGATTTAAGCCATTCAACAGAGTGGGCCTTAATGGGTACTTCGGTTGTGGCTGCAGTTATTGCTTTATTGTATGCTTATACTAAATATGTAAAAGGTGCGCATGTTCCGGTTGCTGATGAAGCGCCACGTTCGGCATTGGCGAAATTATCATATAACAAATTTTATTTAGATGAAATTTACGACTTCATCATTACCAAACCTTTGAATATTCTTTCTAAATTCTTTTACCGCATTATCGATAATAAGGTTATTGATGGCATTGTAAATGGATTAGGATGGAGCACAAATGAGGCAAGTAAAGGCCTTCGCTTATTACAGAGCGGAAACGTAGGTTTCTACCTGTTTATGATGGTATTTGGTATCATCGCGTTATTGATCTATACATTTAGTTACATATTATAAAAAGGGTTCAAAAATAAATAATGGAACAACTTTTACTACTTATATTTCTTCCGCTTGCGGGTGCTATTATTACAGCATTTGCAGGTAAGTCGGCTAAAATAGTTTCGACCGTATTTTCGGTAGTTTCTTTAGGGTTGGCTTTGTTTATCGCCTGTAACTTCATCCCGAATGCAAGTACACAGTTTGAAGCAAACTTACCATGGATTGCTGATCTGGGCATTAATTTCCATGCCGGTATCGATGGGATCAGCATGTTGGTGGTTTTATTAACCAACTTATTAATCCCGATTATTATCCTTTCAAGCTATAAACACGATTATAAAAATCAGGCTGCTTTTTATGCATTGATTTTATTTATGCAAACGGGTTTATTGTTGGTGTTTACTGCTTTAGATGCTTTCCTATTCTATATTGGCTGGGAAGCGGCATTAATCCCGATTTATTTTATTTGTGCTTTCTGGGGTGGAAAAGACCGTGTTCGCATTAACATGAAGTTTTTTGTGTACACCATTGCAGGTTCTTTATTTATGTTGATGGGTATTATTTACCTGTATCTGCAAAACCCGGCGCACAATTTCGAAATCTCTGCTTTTTATGCTTTAAATCTGGATGCAGCACAGCAAGGATGGATTTTCTGGGCTTTCTTTATCGCTTTTGCGATTAAAATGCCGGTTTTCCCTTTCCATACCTGGCAGCCTGACACTTATACTGCGGCACCTACGCAAGGTACCATGTTATTATCGGGTATTATGTTAAAAATGGGTATTTATGGCGTAATCAGATGGTTATTGCCAATTGTACCTGCAGGCGTTCAGGATTGGTCGTGCGTAGCTATTGGTTTGTCTATCATTGGTATTGTATATGCATCATTAATTGCCTTTACGCAAAAAGATGCCAAACGTTTGGTCGCTTATTCTTCAATTGGCCACGTAGGTTTAATTTCTGCAGGTATTTTTGCTTTAAACCAGCAAGGTATGCAGGGCGCAATGGTGCAGATGCTGAGCCATGGTATTAACGTGGTAGGTTTATTCTTCGTACTGGATATTATTATCTCGCGCGTTAAAACCAATAAAATAGAAGAGTTGGGCGGTATTGCCAAAGCAGCACCACAATTAGCTATCACTTTCCTGATTATTGTTTTAGGAACAGTGGCTTTACCAGGAACAAACGGCTTCATTGGCGAATTCTTATTGCTGATGGGCGTGTACAATGTAGGCATTTGGGCTGCAGCAATTGCCGGCTTAACCATCATTTTCGGTGCTGTTTACATGTTGCGCATGTACCAGAACGTAATGCTGGGCAAAACAAACGAATTAACCATCACATTCAGTGATATTCAGGGATCAGAGAAATTTGTCCTTTATTTGATCTGTGCTTTAATTATCGTTCTGGGTGTTTATCCAAAACCATTATTGCACTTAACAGAGGCATCTGTACAACATTTATTAGAACAGGTAAATCAAAAATTAACATCAGTAAAATAAGCAATGAATATTATAATAACCATTAGTATAACAGCTTTTATTGTACTTTATGCAGGTTTGTTTAAAGCAAATAAAGCATTATTGCCGCTTACCGTTGTTGGCTTACTTACTGCCTTAGGCTTTACTTTTTGTGCCTGGGGAGGCAATGCTGTTCATTTCGGAATGATGCAAACCGATAATTTTGCACTTGCATTTTCTGGCGTTTGTATTGTAGGTACACTTTTGATTTTCTTATTAACACAAAACTATTTTCACGCTAAAAGCGATAACATTGCCGAGTACTATACCTTAATCCTTTTCGCCCTGGCGGGAATGATTATGATGGTATCTTATAAAAACATGGCCATGCTGTTTGTTGGGCTTGAAATCATGTCGGTGAGTTTATACATTCTGGCTGGTATCCGGAAAAAGGATTTTGCCTCAAATGAAGCTTCGTTAAAATATTTCTTAATGGGGGCCTTTTCTACAGGCTTCCTGTTGTTTGGTATTACCTTAATTTATGGTGCTACGGGTTCTTTCGATTTAGATAAAATCCAGGCTTATCTGGTAAATAATAGCACTTCAGTTTCACCAATCTTTTATCCTGGGGTAATCCTCATGATGATTGGTTTGTGCTTTAAAATCGGTGCGGCACCTTTCCACTTCTGGACTCCGGATGTTTATGAAGGCGCACCTTCTTTAATCACCACCTTCATGAGTACGGTAGTTAAAACTGCTGGTTTTGCGGCGTTTTTGCGTTTGTTTGCCGGACCTCTTGAGCCTTTACACGAGTTTTGGGTAATGCCTTTAATCGTTATTGTATGCCTTACCTTATTCATCGGTAACGTAACAGCCCTATTCCAAAAGAACTTTAAACGTATGCTGGCTTACTCAAGTATTTCGCATGCAGGGTACTTATTGTTCTCTTTAATAGTTATAACTAAAAATTCTGGCAATAACGTATTGGTATATGCTGCTGCTTATACTTTTGCATCGATCATTGCCTTTGCGGTATTAATTCTGGTTAAACAGAAAACAGGTAGCGATAGCTTTGAAAGTTTTAACGGTTTAGGAAAGAAAAATCCATTGGTGGCATTGTGTTTAACTGTTGCCATGTTATCATTAGCAGGTATCCCATTAACCGCTGGTTTCATAGGTAAATACCTGATGTTCCTGAACGTAATGACCCAATATAAAATCTTATTGGTTGCCTTTGCAATCTTAAATGCTTTGGTTGGTTTCTATTATTATTTCAGGGTTATTGTAGCCATGTGGTTTAAAGATGGTAGCGAAACTGTACTTTCAACGCCTGCACAATACAAAGTGGTACTATTGGTTTCAGTAGCAATTACGCTTGTTTTGGGTATCTGCCCTGCAATAATTTTAAACCTGATATAGGTATGCTGTTGTTTAATAATTATTTGTAGTTTTACGAATAATTGAATATGCACGATTTTTGGAACTACCTGCATCAGCTAATTGATCCCGAGAAATTATTGAGGGAGGGCGGTTTCTATCTCGTTGTATTCGTAATCTATGCAGAAACAGGCCTGTTCTTTGGTTTTTTTCTTCCAGGCGATTATTTATTGTTTTTGGCTGGCATGTTTGTTGCTACCGGTAAACTCGATGTAAATATTGCCGTGCTTTTGGCAGGTTTATGTATTGCGGCAATTTCGGGTAATTTTACGGGTTATTGGTTCGGACGCAAAACCGGGCCGGTATTGTACACCAGGAAAGATAGCTTCTTTTTTAAGAAACGCTACTTAAAAGCTGCCGAAGACTACTACAATAAACAAGGCGCATTTGCACTGATTATGGGGCGTTTTGTGCCAATTGTAAGAACTTTTGCACCTATTTTTGCCGGAGTTGTAAAATTAGACTTTAAAAAATTTGCATTATATAATGTTGTTGGCGGAACACTTTGGATCTGTTCACTCACTTTATTAGGCTATTTTTTAGGTCGCCGCTTTGAAAAAGAAATTAACGATTACCTATTATATATTATTATTGGCTTTATCCTTATTACAACTATACCATTATTAATTACCTTTGTAAAAAGTAAAGTAGTGAAAGGTCCGGAAGAGGATAAAACAGATTTAAATTAGAAATGATAAAAGACGATCATCACGCGTGGCATAGCGTATCTCCAGGAAACAACGTTCCTGAAATTGTAAACGCAATTATTGAAATTCCAAAAGGTTCAAAAGCAAAATACGAAATAGATAAAGAATCAGGTCTGATTAAATTGGATAGGGTTCTTTTTTCATCAGTTATGTATCCGGCTAACTATGGCTTTATTCCGCAAACCTATTGCGATGATAAAGATCCTTTAGATATCCTGGTGCTTTGTTCAGTAGACGTATACCCAATGACCTTAATCGAGGCTAAAGTGGTAGGTGTAATGCACATGGTTGATAACGGTGAGCAGGATGATAAAATTATTGCTGTAGCTGCAAACGATATGTCGGTTAACTACATCAACGATTTAGATGAGTTACCTCCGCACCAAATGAAAGAAATTGTTCGCTTCTTTCAGGATTACAAAGCATTAGAAGATAAAAATGTAACCATCGAACATTTATTAGGTGTTCGTTATGCGCATAAAGTAATTAAAGAAAGCATAGAACTTTATAACACAACATTTAGAGAATTAGCTTAATGGATTTACCCACGGTCTGTTTGTTTTTAAATTCAGCGTTAAGTACAATACTGCCAACCCCCAATGTAGTTCTTGTAGCCTTACAGGAACCTGATACCGGATCAGTAGGCTGGCGTTTGTTTTTCGCCTTGTTTTTGGTGCTTTTAAATGGTTTTTTTGTGGCAGCAGAGTTTGCCATTGTAAAAGTCCGCGCATCACAAATAGAAATAAAAGCTAAATCGGGCAGCCGTGTAGGTAAAATGGCCAAGAGTATCATCCATAACCTGGATGGCTATCTGGCCGCCACTCAGCTGGGTATAACGCTTGCATCACTGGGCTTAGGTTGGGTTGGTGAAGGCGTTATGCATACCATCTTTAAAAACCTTTTCGATAGTTTACAATGGGGGCTTAGCGATGCTACCATTCACACTGCTTCAACAATTGTAGCTTTTTCGTTAATTACGATCATGCACATTGTTTTTGGTGAGCTCGCCCCAAAATCGTTTGCCATACAAAGACCTGTAGCCACAACCTTATTCGTATCGTTGCCACTACAGTTGTTTTATGTGGTATTCAAACCGGCAATCTGGACTTTAAACAGTCTGGCTGCTGTAATTCTAAAACCATTCGGTATCGATACTTCCGGTGGTCACGAATCACTCCACAGTACAGAAGAACTTCAGTATTTACTCGATCAGGGTAAAGAAAGCGGTGCACTTGATAACAATGAGCACGAACTGATTAAAAACGTATTCGATTTTAACGAGCGTGTGGTTAAGAATATCATGGTTCCGCGAACCAAAATTTCGGGTATCGAACTTACTTCCGGTAAAGAGGAAGTAATCGACACGATTATCAAAGAAGGATACTCGCGTTTGCCGGTTTACGATGATATTATGGATAAAATCGTAGGTATTATCCATGCTAAAGATATTTTGCCTTTGGTTGCAGCCGGTAATCAGCACTGGACTTTAAAAGACATTATCAGAAAACCATATTTTGTAACAGAAACCAAAAAAATTAATGATCTGATGAGTGAGCTGCAAAGCAACCGCATTCAGATTGCCATTGTTTTGGATGAATTTGGCGGAACTGCCGGTATGGTTACTCTGGAAGATATTGTTGAAGAGCTGGTAGGTGAAATTCAGGATGAATACGATGAAGAAAAACCACTGGTAGAAAAAGTATCTGATAACGAATTTATTGTGAATGCCTTTGCGACCGTTTACGATGTAAACGAGCACCTGCCTCACGATTTACCTGAAGATGAAGATTTCGACACCATTGGTGGTTTGGTATCGCATGTTTTTGGGCGTATTCCAGAAGTAGGCGAAAGCAATGAGTCTTATGGTTATTTGTTTACCATTCTTAAAAAAACAGAGCAAAATATCGAAACCGTTAAGCTCGAGCTGGTAATTAATGAAACAGATATGGTTGATAATCACTAATTTCAACCATGCATATTTTTTATACACCAGATATTACCTCCAATACTTATACGCTTAACGAAGAAGAGAGCAAGCACTGTGTTCGTGTACTCCGTCTAACCGTTGGTGCCGTTGTTAATCTGGTTGATGGTAAGGGCGGTTTTTATACTGCTGAAATTACTTCCGATAACCCGAAAAAAGTTGCTTTATCCATATTAAAGGTGGAAACGGAATTTCATAAACGGAACCATTACCTGCATATTGCCGTAGCACCTACTAAAAATATCGATCGCATAGAGTGGTTTCTGGAGAAAGCTACCGAACTCGGCATCGATGAAATTACCCCCATCATTACCAACCGTTCGGAGCGCAGGGTAGTAAAAGAAGACCGCCTGAATAAAGTAATTACCTCTGCGGTAAAGCAGTCTATAAAAGCATATCACCCTATACTTAATGATGCAGTTTCATTCGATGCTTTTTTGAAACAGCCTTTTGAAGGCGAAAAACTAATGGCACATTGCATTGATGAAGGGGAGAAACGGTATATCTCCCAGCTTGTTGCGCCACATCAAAAATATCTGATCCTGATCGGTCCCGAAGGAGATTTCACACCAGATGAAGTGAATTTGGCTTTGAACAAAGGCTTTAAAGCATTAACTTTAGGTGATAACAGGTTGCGCACCGAAACTGCTGCGCTGGCTGTTTGTTTTGAAATCAATTACATTAACCGATAAGCTTTTGAAGTTTTCAACCTTAAATTTTCAGTTTCCGAAGTTCAGAACACTGGCTTTCAGCTTTGGTCTTTCAGCTTTAGTCTTTGGTCTTTTCGCTTTCATTCCGCCAACCTACCGCATGGCTAAGCTTAAGTATAACGGGGGAGGCGATTGGTATGCAGACCGTACTGCGCTTCCAAACCTGATTGCTTTTTGCAACGCTAACCTGAAAACTAATTTTTATGCCGAAGAAAGCATTGTTGAAGTTGGTTCCAAAGAATTGTTTAATTATCCTTTTGTTTACATGACCGGGCACGGCAATGTAGTTTTCAGCGATCAGGATATTAAAAATTTAAGGCAATACCTAATCGGCGGTGGTTTTCTACATATTGACGATAACTACGGGCTGGATAAGTTTATCAGGCCACAAATGAAAAAGGTATTTCCTGAATTGAGTTTTGTCGAATTGCCGGCAAACCATGCCATTTACAACCAAAAATTTAAATTTCCGGCAGGCTTACCCAAAATACATGAGCACGATAATAAGCGCCCGCAGGGATTTGCACTGATCTATAAAGGCAGGGTAGTATGCTATTACACCTATGAGTGCGATTTGGGGAACGGTTGGGAAGATTTCGGTACATATCCTGAAGATACGCAAGAAACGCGATCTAAAGCGCTTAAAATGGGCGCAAATCTGGTTCAATATGCTTTAACCCAATAAGACATGTATAAAGTAAAAGTAAACGATCAGTTTTTATTCGAGGTAGACAACAAAGATGCTGCGATTGTGGTAAATGGCAAGCCTGTTCAGCTTGACTTAAGTGAGATCAATGGTACCCATGCTCATGTTTTGTATCAAAATAAATCTTTCCGTACAGAAATTGTTGAGGTCAACAAAGCTGAGAAAACCTGCAGTATAAAAGTGAATGGCAATACTTATCAGATTAGTATCGAAGATCAGTTTGATGAATTACTGAAACAACTCGGGCTCGATAACCTGGCAGCAAATAAAGTCTCAGAAATTAAAGCACCAATGCCAGGTTTGGTATTAAAAGTTCTGGTTGAAGAAAATGCCGATGTTAAAAAAGGCGATAATTTGTTGATCTTAGAAGCCATGAAGATGGAGAATATCCTGAAATCTTCAACCGATGGTACAGTTAAAAAGATTTTGATTACGCAAGGCGATAAAGTAGAAAAGAACCAGGTTTTGGTTCAGTTTAAATAAGTTTTTGATCACGAAGTTCGTCATTTCGAGCAAAGTGTAACGAAGCCGAGAACCACTAGTGCTCAGCGGAGCTAAATCTGGCTAGCTGCAACTGCATAAATAGAGGTGCTGAAATAAATTCAGCATGACGTGCACTGATTATTATATTAAGTATAAAGCATAAAAAAAGTCCCGATTTAACAACCGGGACTTTTTATTTTATTTACCTCTGCTTACCCTGTAAGGTTTTTGCGGAGGGTTTTTAAAGCTTCTTTTTCCAGCAGTGCTAATTTCTGGTGCACCAAGCATTGTCATGGCGCAACGGAAACCAACTTCAGCTGATGATTCATCCTGCTGCATAAAGCGACGGGTTGCCGGATTTAACCAGTAAGCCATGTCATTCCATGAACCGCCTTTATATACTCTCGATTTATCGTTAACCAATGTTACACCTTCATCGTTAAGTAAAGTGTTTTGTCTGTCGCGATAACCTCTCTGGTCAGCCTGATAGCTTGTAGAAGCAGTGGCTCCCTGAGGATCTGTTGATTTAGAAATTGAATCGGCACGTTTGGTTTGCGCTTGTTTTTCAGCCCAGGTTTGTTTCCTGCCCGAGTAAGCGTTTTCCTTAATCGGATTGCCATATTTATCAAGTGCAATTTTACCGCTTTGCGAGTCTTCTAATTTTTTATTGGTGAAATAGTTACCACGATAAGGGTTAAAAGCATCTGCATCGGTAAATGTACCTGTTCTGTAAACGTCGTTTACCCATTCGTTCACGTTTCCGGCCATGTTATACAAACCGAAATCGTTTGGTGTATATTGGATAACCGGAACAGTTAAATCTCCTTTATCATTCAGTGAACCGCCCACACCCATGTAATCCCCAGGGGCTCTTTTAAAGTTGGCCTGAATCATACCTCTGGTTTTCTTTTTGGCAGAGCTAACGCCCAAACCATTCCATGGGTAAATTTTGTTTTGGTTAATGTTTTCGTATTCAGTGTTACCAATTAAGCCTAACGCGGCATATTCCCACTCAGCCTCTGTTGGTAAGCGGTATGGCTGCATAATTACGCCATCTTCTAATGTTGCATTTCTTCTTGGCTGACTGTTTCTGCCGCCACCGGTAGCCCCAGCTGCACCTGCAGTAGTAGTTGCTGCACCTGATTTGGTATTGTAATCAATCGGCGCATTTTTACCTTTATCATCATACTGACCATTTAAATAGGCATCAGTATTAAATGGTTTATCTGGTCTTTGCGTGGCTGCAGCAGTAGCATTATTGTTTCTGCCTGTATTTCCACCTGCTAAAGTTTTGTAGTCGGTTAAGATTCCTTTTTCGCGTAAGATAAACTCGTTGGCTCTCGAAGTTCTCCATTCGCAGTAGCGAGAAGCTTGCTCCCACGATACACCTACAACAGGGTAATCGCGGTAGGCGGGGTGCCTTAAGTAGTTATCTACATAAGGTTCGTTGTAAGATAATGCACGGCGCCAAACCAAAGTATCAGGAAGCTCATTGTAATAATACTCACGGTCTTCAGGATAATTGTATCTGATCCAGTGTAAATACTCTAACCAATCGGTGTTCGAAACCTCGGTTTCATCCATGTAGAAAGACGGTACGGTAACCTGTCTTTTGTAGTTGTAGATGTTGGGCTCAACACCAGGTACTTCAATGGCACTGCCACCAACTACCAAAACACCACCCTCAATCGGGATTAAACCGGGCCCTGGTGCACGCTTGTATTGCGTAGCTACAGCAAAAGCACCAGATTGGTTCTTTTTACTTTTCCTATCTGCATAGGGAATACCTGTTTTACTAGAACTGTTACCACCTTTAGAGCTACAGCCCGAAAGCATGGCGGCTAATGATAAACAAGTAAAAGAATATAGTATTAGTTTTTTCATATAAAGCAACGGGATATAGCCTGATGGCCTTTCAACCGATAAAATTAAACAAATTTAAATGAATATATAAATAATGTGACAATAAAATATCTAATATATTTTTAAGCCATAACGTATTATTTTTCGGCGTATTGTGTCTGTTTACTTTTTCTTTGCAATTTTTGCTAAATAATTATAAATAAGCGAGATAATGAGCTGTTTTGTTGGTGCTCTTCCATTTTTTAAGAATTTGTTATCCATATTGTAAGTGTAATGTTTCAACGCTGGCTCAGCCTGTAATGCGAATTGGCAAGGTGTTTTAATCAGTGGCGACCTTAGATCGAGGCTCTGCATTCAATAAATTAAGTTAACAGCGAATTTTACTCACTGAATAAAGAAATATGAAAAATTAAGTTTATTATTGAAACAGATAACAGGCTAAAGCGCTGTTAACTTAGCGCTTTAGTTAACTGTAGTCACAACGGTATGTAAAAATCGTAGGTTTAATTAGTAAATAATGATAGAATTCGTAATTTGGTGAAATATAATTTTTGGTTTTACGTTACAAGATATATTCTCGAGTATTTGCTAAATACCAAAAATCTAAAATTACGGACCTTACAAAGGATGAATTTCAAGTATATCAGTAAGCTTGCTTTTTCTGCACTCTCCATGGCATTGCTATATGGCAAAACACATGCTCAGGCTACCATAGGGAATACACAGACAAATGGAAGCGAGTCGAATAATATTGTAACAGCAGTTCCGTTCCTGCTTATTACACCCGATGCCCGTGCAGGTGCAATGGGTGATGCAGGTGTGGCTGTAGCCGGAGATGTAAATTCGGCCAGTATTAATGCTTCGAAACTGGCATTCCTGGATAAACCTTATGGTTTTTCTGTTTCTTACAGCCCCTGGTTAAAAAGCCTTGTACCTGATATTAATCTGGCTTACTTAAGCGGTTTTTATAAACTAGACGATCGCAATACTATTGGTGCTTCGTTAAGGTATTTTTCTTTGGGTTCTATTCAGCTTACGGATATCAATCAGCAGGATTTGGGTATTTCGAACCCTAACGAGCTGGCTTTTGATGTTTCTTTCGCCCGTAACTTTGGCGAAGAATTTTCATTGGGAACTTCTGTGAGGTATATTTATTCTAACCTTGCTTCCGGGCAGTTTTCATCTTCTGGGCAGGTGCACAGTGGAAATGCCCTCGCTGTTGATGTTTCCGGATTGTATAAAACCAATACCTCCATGTTTGGTAGGCAGGCCATTCTTTCTGCCGGGGCCAATATTTCTAATATCGGTACCAAAATGAGCTATTCGGATGGCGGTCAGAATTTCTTCCTGCCTACGAATTTAAAACTGGGTGGTGCATCTACCATTATAGTCGATGATTTTAGTACCATTACCTTAGCACTTGATTTTAATAAGTTATTGGTGCCTACGCAACCCATTTACGATTCGAATAATAACATTGTAAGTGGCAAAGATCCAAACCGATCGGTACCTGCTGGTATTTTTGGATCGTTCAGCGATGCACCAGGTGGATTTAGTGAAGAACTTAAAGAGGTGGGCATTTCAACCGGATTGGAATATTGGTATAACCAGCAATTTGCAGTAAGGGCCGGGTACAATTATCAAAGTCCGATGAAAGGTGATAGCCGTTATTTTACACTCGGTTTAGGTCTGAAATACAACGTTTTCAATATCGATTTCTCTTATTTATTGGCAAATGCGCAAACAAGTCCGCTGGCCAATACCTTACGTTTTGGTCTTTTGTTTAACTTTGGCGAGAAGAAAGCGGTTAAAAATTAATCCTTTTAACCATTTCTGTTAAAGTTTAACAATTAACCCAAATTTCAAATGAAAATTAGAGTAGGCTTCGGATTTGATGTACACCAGTTAAAAGATCAGCACCCTTTTGTAGTGGGCGGCGTAACACTCGATCATCATAAGGGAGCTTTTGGGCATTCGGATGCCGATGTGTTGTTGCACGCCATTTGCGATGCACTTTTAGGTGCAGCCAACCTGCGTGATATTGGTTTCCACTTTAAAAATACAGATGAAAGATGGAGGGGAATCAGCAGTTTAATCCTTTTGCAGGAAACGGTTAAGTTGCTTAGCGAAAAGGGCTGGCAGGTAGGCAATATTGATGCAATGCTTTGTTTAGAAGCGCCGAAAATCAATCCGCATATTCCGGCCATGCAGCAAAACATTGCTGATGCAATTGGGATCTCTACAGAAGATATTTCGATCAAAGCCACTACCAACGAGCAAATGGGCTTTGTGGGTAGGGAAGAAGGGGTTGTAGCCTACGCCGTTTGCCTGATAGAAAAAAACTAGACATTCAAAGATTCAAGTTTTACAGCACACTGGTCATTAAACCTGACTTTTGTTGTTATCTATGATTGAAATCGTAAACTACGGGCGGTTAGGTAAGAAACCGGTAAGCCAATACAAAATATTAAAATTATGGCATTAATCAGAGCTTTTTCGGCATGAAAAGGTGTTAGCGGAATTTTAGTTAAAGGTACTACCAATAAATTCATTACTGTCCATACAAAAATGCCGTAGATTACGCCAGAAATCAGAATGTTCTTCCTTAAGGCTGAAATCCTGGTTGTTAACAGTGCGAAGAAAAACGTGAAACTAAATGCTATAAAATAGTGCAAGATTAAACCCAGTAGCACTGTTTTAGCACCTCCAGCGTAGGCTGCTTTACCCAAAATGGCACTGGCTATGTATTGGAATACACGCACAAAATTCATTTTGGCAAGGAATATTACTGCAGCCAATCCGTCTAAAGTGCCGGCAATTAATCCTATGGGAAACAGCGTGCCGAAGGAAAATACATTTTGGTTAGACTTTTTCATGTAAATATAAATTTAAGGGTTTTAATTCACCGATTGTGATTAAAACCCTTAATTAAATTCAAATTCTACAAGGCCACTTGTTCTTTTACATTTCCGGTTCTTTTTAAGGTACCCCAAGTTCCAAGCTCGCCTTTTATGGCTTTTCTAACTGAACGGAACAATACAACATACATTAACTGTCTCCAGAAAAAGCGTTGTGGGAAAAGATAAAGCAGGTTTTTATACTTTTCTTTTTCCATACGGAAGGCAATAGCAGCAAAAATCATATCCACTACAATAAAAATAATGTAATAGAAAAGTACCTGACCAAAACCATTGTGGAGACTCAAAATACCTGAAAATCCGGTTAGTGTAAGATTATTAATGGCACTTAACGAAAATAAGCCGCTGATTAGCGATATCAGCATAAATAAATCGGCTAATGGAGAGAATAGCGGCAAAATAATCTGGTAAATCAGAATATTCGGCATACCCACCATACCAAAATAACCATATTTTTTGTTCAATAACGCTTTTCTGTTTTTCCAGAAACTTTGCATTACGCCAAAGCTCCAGCGGAAACGTTGTTTTAACAGCATACTAACCGTTTCGGGTGCTTCTGTATAAGCCACTGCAGTAGCGCAGTTTTTTACTTGATAACCGGCTTTTAAAATACGCATGGTTAAATCACAGTCTTCTGCCAGGGTATCGATGGTAAAGCCGCCCACTTCTAAAATTACATCCTTCCTAAATGCACCAATGGCTCCCGGTACAACTGTAATGGTGTTCAATAAATCAAAAGCGCGCCTGTCCATATTCTGGGCGGTAATGTACTCGATAGATTGCCATTTGGTAATGATATTATGCGCATTACCTACTTTAACTGTACCGGCTACTGCGGCTATTTTATCGCTGTAGAAATAGCGCATCAGTTCAGTTACGGCATCATTTTTAAGCTGGGTATCGGCATCAATGCAGACCACAAAATCGGCACTGGCTTTTGATATACCATAGTTTAATGCCGAAGCCTTACCTCCATTGGCTTTGCGGAAAACCTTAACCTGTGGGTGGTTGCCAAAATGCTGGTCAATAATTTCGAAAGTCTTGTCTTTTGAGCCATCATCAACAAAAATTAGTTCAAAATCAGGGTAATTGATTTTTAAAAGGCTGTTAATGGTATGAACTGCGGTAACCTCTTCATTATAAGCGGGAATAATGATGCTTACTTTTTCAGCCGAATTTTGAATCAGTTTGCCGGCATTTTGTTTGCTTCTTTTCCTTTGCCTGATGGCGAGATAAGCAATAAATAAGGTTCTTAATATGGCCAGCACTATGGCTACAGAAAAGATGATATTTAAAACAATGTTGCCATAGTAGAAGAAATTGATGAAAAAATAATCGCCAGAGCCTGAAAAACCGCTATTTGCAGTCGATTTTACCGCTGGCATCAGCTCAGAACGTTTTTTGCCCATCAAATCGCCAACAGTGGTAAATGTATAACCTTTGGCTTTAAAAAATTTAATGATCCTTGGCAACGCAGCGACAGTGGCCTCACGGTTTCCACCAGCATCGTGTAACAAAAGAATGTTGCCGTTATCCTGCTGTTTTACTACCTCATTAAAAATCTGATCGGCAGTTTTTCCTGGCTCCCAATCTTCCGGATCGATAAATTCGCCGATATTGATGTAATTTTCTTTACGACTTTGGGCAACCGGTAATATTTCCGAAATATTCTGCGGTTCGGCATCGGCGTTAAATGGTGCACGGAACAAAATTGTACTGTGACCGGTAACCGCTTCAATTAACCTTCGGGTAGCATTCAGTTCGAATTTCACACGTCGTGGTCCAATGGCCGACATATCCGGATGGAAGAAGGTATGGTTGCCAATTTCGTAGCCATCGTTATATTCCTGCCTTAACAATTCCATATTTTGTTCGGCCATGATACCAACAACAAAGAAACAACCCGGAACTTTTTCTTTTTTAAGGATATTGAGCACCTGCGGCGTGTAAACAGGATCCGGACCGTCATCAAATGTCAGTGCAATTTTCTTATCAGCCTCGCCAAATCTTTTGATTACATATTGCTCGGGTAAACGGGTGTATTGTTGATTGGCTATTGAAAAATTAGCCTGATTGAGCGTAAATTTTACCATACCGGGCTGAGGGGTAGAAATCAGATCAAGAATCTCGCCATCACCAATGTAAGATATGCCCCCCATATTTAACGAAGCGATTTTGCGCAGGTCGAAAGGTTTTTTCTTCAAGGTATCCAAGCTCAGATCATTTGAAATGAAACTCCATAAGCGTTTATCTTCCGAGCCTAAGCGCCATAGTGCAACACCAGCTATATCCCAGTCATCAGCTTTGCGAATTAAGTTGAAATAGGTCGCAGCATCAGTAAAATACACGTTGTGTTTGATCCTGCTACCATCACTATAGCTATAATTTAGATTGGCAGACTCGGGATCGAAATTGATTTTGCTTTTGTAATTTACAGCATTTGTAATGGCTTCTTCGTAAGTAACTGAGTTACCCACACTATTTTGCGGCCAGTCGTAACCATAACAGGCAAGCGCCAGAATTACTTTGCTGGCATCAACCTTACTGCAAATATTATCCAGTTTTTCTTCAACCCATTCCTGATGCGAAATATCTCCGGCATTACTCTGCTCGGTATGTTGGTCGTACGCCATTAGTACAATGTAATCGTTGTATTTCTGAAGAATCTCGGGCTTATAGTCGTCATTTTCAGGCGAAATATCCTGCGATACGATCAATTTTTGAGCATGAAACTGCCCGTAAAGATTTTTCATGAAAGCATTAAAACTGTCGCTGTTTTCGAGATTAAGTTCTTCAAAATCGATGTTTATGCCCTTGTATCCATACTTTTTAGTAATGGCAATCAAATCGCCAATCAGTTTTTCCTGTGTCTGCGGATTATTTAACAAACGTTTTACCGCAGCGCCATCCCAATGGTCTTTATTGTAGTTAGAAACTACAGCAATGGCCGATTTTTTACCAGCACGTATCACTTTCAGTGCGCTGGTATCTGCTTTATCCACAATTGAATCGCCGTTTAAAAAGAACGATTCGGTAGCAACCATATCTAAATGGCTGATATTTCTTTTTAAATCGGATATTGAATTTTCTTTTGAACCTGCCCAGCTTACATAGAAAGCCATGTTAATGCGCCTGCTATTGCCACGGTGTTTCAAGAGTCGGCGTTCACGGTCTTTCTTAATCTTTTCGAGTTGTGATTTTTCGATCGAAAAGGCCTTATACTGCTGCGATTTCTTTAGTTTATCTAACTGCTTCTGTGTTAAAGGCGTGTTGGTGTTAATAAATGGCAAAGTTGGGGCTTGTACCGATGATAAGGTGTACACCACGCAAATGATTGCGATAATGAAGACTAAAAAGAAAGTGCGGCTAACCCATGTAAAGGTGTTCCAGCGTGTTTTAGTCTCAGTTTGAAATATTTGTTTTCCGGACATTTTTCTGTTCTGATTTGATAGTCAAATGTCATTAACGAATATGAAGATTTTGTGAAAATGAAAGAAGTAGAAGTTTTTTAGAGCTTGTGCTATCAGGCTTTGTAAGAGTAGTTTGCTGTGCTGAGGCATAAAAAAACCGACAAATTTTTCAAGATGCCGGTTGTTATATTGATGCTGATAGTTCAGCGAGAAGATTAATTGTTATTCCTCTAAATACCCAAATCTGCCCTGGTTATAATCTTCAATGGCCTGATGTATTTCTGCTTCGGTATTCATTAGAAATGGACCATATTGAACGATTGGCTCGTTAATCGGCTCACCACTTAAAATCAAAATCACACTGTTTTCCAACGCTTCGATTTCAATAGTGGTTCCTTCGTTTTTAAAGTGGACAAAGCTATCCGTTGCAGCATTTTCACTGCCATTTACTTTTATTCCACCTTCAATTACCATAAATCCGGTATTAAAGTTAGCCGGGAAACTAAAGTTTGCCTTGGCACCCTTATTCAAACGGGCATTGTATACTTCAATTGGCGTGAAGGTACTTGCACTTCCTTTTATACCCTGGTAATTGCCAGCTATAATTTCGATTTTGCCTCCGTTTTCGGGTAAATCGAAATGAACCATATCAGCCTGTTTTATTGCCTGATACCCTGGTTTTCCCATTTTATTTTTTGCAGGCAGGTTTACCCAAAGCTGTACCATTTGAAAGGGGCCACCAGTTAAACTGTATTGCTCCTCGTGGTATTCTTTGTGCAATACACCAGCTGCAGCTGTCATCCATTGTACATCGCCGGGATAAATTACACCGCTATTGCCAGAGCTATCGTGGTGCGCAACTGCACCATGATAAGCAATGGTTACCGTTTCGAAACCCCTGTGCGGGTGTACGCCCACACCGCGAGGCTCGCGCCTGGCCGAAAACTCAATTTTAGAGCCGTAATCCATTAAGAAAAACGGGCTCATGTCAATCTTGTATCCGCTGGGGAAAAAATTATGTACCCTAAAGCCATCGCCTACCATGTGCGGAGCAGGTGCTTTAAGTATGTTATTTATTTGTTTTGTGTCCATGATTGGAACCTTTCTGTAATGCGTTTGGCGTAAGGCGCTTAGCACTTATCGCCAAACACTTATCGTTTATGCTTGTTTCACGAATTGCAATTCGCCTAAAATGCGTACTTCTTCACTTACCATTACACCACCGGTTTCTAAAGCTGCATTCCAGGTTAAACCAAACTCGCTACGGTTAATTTTTCCGCTTAAAGTAAAGCCTGCTTTGGTGTTTCCCCATGGGTCGGTAGCAATACCACCAAATTCTGCAGTTAATTTTACAGGTTTGGTTTCGCCTTTGATGGTTAAATCGCCATTAACAATGTAATCGTCGCCATCTTTTTTAACCGAGTTAGATTTAAATTCGATGTGTGCAAATTGCTCAGCATCGAAGAAATCGCCGCTTTTTAAGTGGTTATCGCGATCGGTATTACCAGTATCAATTGAACTGATATCACCTTTAAAAGAAATAGCTGCGTTTTCAAAATCATCGCCTTCTGATGATAATTCTGCTGAAAAAGATTTTAAACTACCGGTTACAGTAGTAATCATTAAGTGTTTTACTTTAAATTGTAATTCGCTGTGGGTTGGATCTAATGTCCATTTTGTAGTTGCCATATTTTTGTTTTTTTGAGATGTTTAATATTTACAACACAAAAGTACAGCGAAGGTTCTTTAGAAAAATTGATGTATGTTAAGTAATGAAAGGATGTGGAAGTAGTTGAGAGATTGGTCGTTGTAAGGTTGGAAGGATTGAATGTTGGAATGTTACCTTAGCCAAATCATTCACTCATTTATTGTAAGGTTGAAAAGTTGGAATGTTAGCTTAGCCAAATCATACACTCATTTATTATAAGGTTGAAAAGTTGAAATGTTTGAATGTTAGCTTAACCAAATCATTCACTCATTCAAAATTCATATATTCAAAATTACCTAAGGCTTGAAATGTTTATTGGCCAGTTCTTTCCTTACGCGGCTTAATGATTCGGGGGTAATGCCCAGATAAGAGGCAATCATCCATTGGGGTACGCGTAGTGTAAGATTAGGATAAAGTTTAATGAAATCGAGGTATCTTTCTTCGGCAGTAGCACTTAATAACATATTGATCCTTTTCTGCATAAAACGGATGGAGTTATTCAGTAATTTGATCTGCATCGGCTGCAGGCAGGGTACTTTACTCGCAGCCTGTTCCATAAAATCGTTAGGCATTAATACGGCCTCGGTTGCTTCGATGGCATCGATAAAGAATATCGAAGGCTCGTTATTCATGTTATTGCGATCAGAGATCAGCCAGTTTTCGGGTGCAAACTGTAAAATATGTTCTTTGCCTTTTACATCGATAGAGTAGGCCCGCAACAGCCCCTTGCCTACAAAGAAACCATGTTTAAGATTATCGCCGGTATATTGAAGGATTTCGTTTTTTTCGAATTTCTTTACTTTTAATCCAGTCGAAATGCTTTCGAACTGTTCATCAGTAATCTCTATTTTTTCTTGCAGGTACTTCTGAAACTGATGAATCATAAAAGCGTAATCTTATTTTTTTGCAGGTTTAATGTCCGAAAAATCTACTCCACACTTGCAATTGCCGCCGCAGCCATCCTTTTTTACCTGTAAAGATTTAAAAACCAAACGGCCAACATATACCAATGCTACGGCAAAAAGTAAAAAGACTAAAATCGTTTGAATATCCATAACACAAATATAAGGGCTTTTGGTGTTTGGCTGTTCAATTGAATGTAAATTATTGGGTTGTTCTATTATTAACCGCAAAGCGCGCAAAGGTTTTCGCAAAGGATTCAAAGCTTAAAGATACTTCTATGCCAGTTTATGTTGGGGAAATTAATTGTTAAATATGCTTAGTGCACTTGACGTTTTTACATGGCGTGCTTTGCGGTTAAAAGTCTATATTTCCATAAAACCTACCGTTCCGCCCACCCAATCAAAATCGGCATTGTAACGCACGCCGATCATTTTGCCGCGACTTAAGCGGGCGAGGTTAATGCAAAGCTGGGGTTCGCCACCATCAGGCCATAAATACATCATCCTGATTTCGGCTTTTACACCGCCATCGGGCGATTGTACCGCAGGCTCGTAATTGACTTTTCTTTGTAAAATCCAGTTTTCGGGATCTTTAATGCTGGTGATATCTGATGCGCTTACATCAATAATTACACCCATGCCAGCGAAAGAAAATAAAGGTTTTAGCACGTAGTTTTCCAAATCAGCAGGTAGCGTTTCTATTTCATTTAAAAAGCGCGTTTCGGGTACAAATTCGCTCTTTAAAAAGGGCATGGTAAATTTGCTGATGCGGTAAAACCAGTTGGGATGGGTTACCCATTCAATATCCAGCTCCTCGCGAGGATCGAAACTGTTTTTGAATATCCCGGTATCGTTAGCCACTTCATCAAATATCAATCGGTTATAAATCCTTTTTAGCTGTATTTGTCTGCCATCTGCTTCGTAGAATAATTGTCTCCCAACTTTTTTAATGTCTTCCAAAGCCAAAATCTTGATCCCAAGCATTTTTTGTGTTACGAAAAAATCGATAGCTGTTTTCTGATTATGTGCATCAACATCCATTAGCGCCACTTCTTCGGGTTGATGCTTACCTATAATTACTTCTTTAAGCAGTGCGATGTATTTTTCTTCAGTAAATCCGTTTAATAAGTGATTTACAGTATCATCAATCCCAAAACTGCTTTTAAAAGTTTTAGCCAGGTGGTGCTGAAAGCCGTATAAGGATGGGAAGCCCTGCATTTCGATTAACATGGGGCTAAGCTCACCAGCCTCGTTTTTACAAATGCCGAAATCGAAAGTCAGAAAATGGGGCTGTTCGTTTTCGTTAGGAACTTTCCAATCTGTCGGGATGGCTTTATCAGTTAAAGCTTTAAAATCAGGTTGTTTAATCAGTTTTATGATCTCTTCACCCGCGGCAATTAGTTTTTCTTTTAATCCTTGCGGCACAAAAATCGGTGTTTCAGCAACACGGAAAGGAATTTCGGGATAACCTTCACCAAGTTGTTTTAAAAAAGTCTGATACTTTTGGTTGGTAAACTGTTGGTTGTACTTTTGGCGTTGTGCAGGTATCATAAGTTTATTTGATTTTTGTTAATCAGAATGTTTTCGACCGTAGTGCCTGCCTGTACAGGCGGAGAGAAATCTATTGTGTTTTTAATAGTATTTCTCTCCAGACTTACCGTCGGGACTACAGTCGAAAGGACGATCAAAAAAAAGAGATTGCTTCACTCCAAATCTCTGTCCAGCGCTTCGGTTCGCAATGACGCAACTATAAGGTTACGCCTCCTGCAAATTTCCGATTGCTTTTTGCAGAAAATTAGGTAAAATAACACTTTGGGTTAATACAATCCTCGCCGGATCGTCCAGGCTATTGAGCATATCCAGGTATTTCTGTTCGCCGTGCATATCCACAATGGCTTTTTTCCTTTCGTCTTGCAACAGGTACATTTTCATGCCAACAGGATCGGCCTCAGGGTGGAATTGTGTACCAATAATTTCATCAGAAAACCGGATCGACATCATGCAGCGTTCTAAATCCACATGTTTACGCTCTTTTTCGATGGCCAATAGCTTTGCCCCCTTTTTTTCAAAAGCAACAAAATCAGGTTCAATTACCTGCCAGTCGCGGCTATCTACCGAATAGAACGGATTGGTAATGCCTTCAAAAATTTCATCCTGCTCGCCGTCACCGGTAAGCGTGATCGGAAAAATACCGAATGCATTGGAACGTCTTTCGGTTACATTGCCCAACTGGTACTTGCGGCAAGCAAGCTGAAAAGAGTGGCAGATTAAAAAAGCATATTTCTTTTTTTCTTCATTATTTTGGTTAAATGCCTCAATCTGATCGAGCAGGTTAAAGAAATCATTTTCCCATTTTTCGCCTTTACTTTCAACCGGACTTCCCGGACCGCCACTCGAAATATAGGCATCGTAACCCATGCCTGGTATTTCGCCTTTTTGCCTTAAATCAAAAATATCAAAAGTTAAATCGATATTGTTTTCGTTTCTAAAACGGGATAAAATTTCCTGAATTCCCCGCATACCCTGATTCGGTGCGCCGTTATTCATGTCAATAACAGCCACCTTTAAACCTCTTTTATCCATTATAAAATTACTTTGCGCCTATAAGTGTTTGAGTAGTAATGTAATCTACTACGGCTTCAAAGTTACCAGTTTGTTGGTAAACGGCCAACTGTCGGTCGGCGCCGGTACCATGTTCTAGTATTTTATGTACATAATTAATGTCGTCACGGCAGCCTAAATCATCCACTACATCATCTACAAAATCCAATAATTCTAAAATCAGGTTGCGACAGTTTATTTCCATTTCTTTACCGAAATCGATCAGGTTACCATCAATGCCATAACGGGCTGCACGCCATTTATTTTCGTTAATAAGGGCTCTTGAGTAACTGATAAACTTCATGTTTTGCAAACGTAATTTGTACAATTTGGCACATAAAGCCTGAAATAGGGCTGTAAAAGCCATCGTTTCATCAATTAACATCGGGCAATCGCAAATGCGGAATTCAACAGTATCGAAAAAAGGATGTACGCGAATATCCCACCAGATCTTCTTGGCATTGTCCATGCAATTGGTCTTGATCAGCAGTTTTACGTAATTGTCGTAATCTTCAATGCTATTAAAAATATCAGGAATTCCGGTACGCGGAAATTTGTCAAAAATTTTTGTCCTGAACGATTTGTAACCCGTATTGCGTGCTTCCCAGAAAGGGGAGTTGGTTGACAAGGCAAACACATGGGGTAAAAAATACCTCACCTGGTTGGCAATATGTATAGCCAGCTCGCGCGATTGAAAGCCCACGTGTACGTGCAGGCCAAAAATCAGATTTGAACGGGCAGCTTCCTGCAATTCATTTACAATTTCGTTATAACGGGGGTGCTCAGTAATTAATTGCTTTTCCCAATGTGAAAAAGGGTGTGTGCCCGCGGCGCCAATTCTTAAACCTTGCTCTCCGGCCAGTTGCGATACGGTATAGCGCAACTGTGCTATTTCTTTACGGGCTTCGGTGGTGGTGCGGCAAATACCTGTACCCACCTCCACCACGGCCTGGTGCATTTCTGCCTTAACCTGGTCTTTATGTATTTTTTGTGCGGCCTCTACAATTTTTTGTTCGTGAGAAGTAAGTTCTCTGGTAACGGGATCAATTACCATGTATTCTTCTTCTATGCCCAGCGTAAATTCATTCATGTTAATGCGTATTAATTTTAATCCCTGTTATTTCTTTGGCGTTGTTTTTTTAGGTTTGGCAACTGCTTTTTCTGCTGGAGCCTTTGTGGCTGGCGCTTTCTTAGCTGCAACAGGTTTACTCGTTTTTGGCGCTGCCTTAGTTACCAGTGGTTTACCACCAACAGAAGCTTTAATGTACTCGCCCCAGGTTAAATTGTCTTGCCCGTCTTTTTGTGCTTTTGCCCTTTCTATAGCATAATTTGCAGTGGTTTCTACTACCCAATCAAAATTTTCCTGTCCAACACTTTTAACATCGGCATCCGGTGCAGGGTTGCAAAAATCGATTGCAATTGGCACGCCATCACGTACAGCAAACTCTACGGTATTAAAATCATAACCTAAGTATTTACATAATTTTAAAGTGTATTCCTCGACGGTTTTAAGCAATTTCGGATCGGGCGCTTTGCCCTCGGTAGCATATCGTAAATGGTGCGGATTACGCGGATCGTACTGCATAATGCGCACGTATTTGCCCCCAATGCAATAACACCTGAAATATTCCTCGAAAATAATTTCTTCCTGCAGCAGCATTACCAGTTGTTGGGTACCGCTGTGCTTGTCAAAAAAATCTTCTTTATCGTGTAATTTGTAAACATCGCGCCAGCCACCACCATCGTAGGGTTTCATGTAAGCGGGAAAACCGGTGTATTCAAAAATGGCATCCCAATCCAGCGGCATAGCCAGGTTAGAGAAAGATTCGCTTGTTGTACCATCCGGATGTTCTCTTGAAGGAATTAAAGCTGTTTTAGGCACCGGCACACCAATTTGTTCGGCCAGTACATTGTTAAAAAACTTTTCGTCGGCACTCCACCAGAAAGGGTTGTTAATTACCGCAGTTCCGGTAATGGCTGCATTTTTTAACGATGCACGGTAAAACGGAACATCCTGCGAAATTCGGTCGATAATTACAGCATAACCCAGCGGCGCATTCTGAAATATTTTGTCGATTTTAACCGCTTCGGCTACAATACCTTTTTCTGCTTTTTGATTAATTCTTTCGATTACGGCTTCAGGAAAAGAGCGTTCCTGTCCAAATAAAATCCCTATTTTTTTCATTGGTAGATTTTTTAGTTTAATTGTTTAATTTGTTAATTGTTTCGGGACAGTTATTTAAGTTAATTGATTATAGACAAAAGGCTTCGTACTAATGACTGAAGTTATAGTTGAGCAATGTAATCTGGAAACATTTCCCGCCATATTGGCCAATCGTGGTCGGCATTTGGCCTGATATCCAGCCAGTGGTCGATCCCTTTTTTACCTAAAATGGAAGATAAGTTTTCATTGTCAGGCCTGCACATATCGCGATCGGTAGTGCCTAGTACAATTTTCATGTAGTGCAGTTCGGGGTTGCTGTTATTCAACACAAAATCTACGGGATTGTTGAAGTACACATCATCGTTGTAAAAACCATCTAGCTGACCAGTAATATCGAAAGCACCGCTCATGCTAAACATGTGGCTAACCAGCCAGGGGTGCCTGAAAGCAAAATTTGCAGCATGATACCCGCCAAAACTGCAGCCTGCCGTAATAATTTTATTGTGACCTGTTTCGTACCTGGCCAGCGGTGCAACTTCTTCCAGCAGGTACTTATCGTACCAGATGTGGTTTTTTACCCGATCTGCAGGGTGGATACTTTTGTTATACCAGCTCAGCTTATCAATTCCATCGGGACAATAGATTTTGATTTTGCCCTCGTTGATGAAGCCTTCTGCAGCATCTATCAGTTTGAAATCTTTGTTTTCAAAGTATCGCCCCATGCTCGTGGGGAACAACAGGATGGGGATACCACTGTGACCAAAGATGAGCATGTCGATTTCGCCGCTGAGGTTAGGGCTGTACCATTTCTTATGTTCTTCTTTAACCATAACAAAAAATTGAATGATTTAAGGTATAAATTAAAATTTATAAAAAGAATACTTTAAAAGGTAATTTAAAGATGAAATGTAAAAATTAACCTTTGATAATTAATAGTTTATAGAGATTTGTACCTTTGCACCCTAATTCTGAGGCGACAGCCATGTGACAGGGATTTTGATTATGATGTACACTACAATTTTACCAGTAAAAATTAACACCAACAGTTATAAAATACCATCTGCTCATTTAAAACATGAGGTAGAAATAGATATTTATACCCCCGAAGGTATTTTGGGTAATGAAAAAATAGAATTGCTGTTATTGAATGATGGCCAGGATGTTGCCAAAATGGATTTTAGCCAGATTTTGGAGCATGCGCATCACGGTAAAAGAAACCACAGGTTAATTGTTGTGGCCATTAAAGCATCAGAAGAACGTTTGTTGGAGTATGGTGTAGCGGGTACGGCCGATTTTAAAGGGCGCGGAGCGAAAGCAAATTTATACACCGATTTTATAATTAAGGAGCTTTTACCTTTTGTTAAAAAGAAGATTGCCATGCCCATTACCGGAAAAATCGGTTTTGCAGGTTTTTCTTTAGGCGGTTTATCGGCTTTTGATATTGCGTGGAACAATCCTTCGGCTTTTGATGTAGTTGGTGTTTTTTCGGGAGCATTCTGGTGGCGCAAAAAAGATCTGACTGATGGTTATACGGATGCCGACCGCATTATGCATGCCCGGATTGAAAGCACAAGCACAAAACCGGGAATGAAATTCTGGTTAATGACCGGTACTGAAGATGAAAAGGCCGACAGGAATAAAAATATGATCATCGATTCTATTGATGATACCATTGATGTAGTTAAATTGCTCTTAAAAAAAGGTTACAAACGGCCCGACAATCTTTTTTACTATGAGAAAGTAGGGGGTAAGCATGATGTACCAACCTGGGAAAGTGTAATGCCTGCTTTTTTAAGCTGGGCGTTTGGCTATTAATTTTACAGCCGTTATTTAAGTATGTGGTAATGCTTCGGGGTTAGCCACATGAGTATGCTGGCCGTTGATGTAGTTCATAACGTTTTCAAAAGCTTTTCCGAAATAAAGTTCATAGCTGTTTTTTTCTACATAACCCAAATGTGGTGTGCAAATTACATTTGGCAAATTAAGAAGCTCGTTATTCTGGTCGTAAATGGGTTCGTTTTCATAAACATCAAGCCCGGCAAAGCCTGGTCTTCCTTGTTTAAGAGATTTAAGTAAAGCGCCTTTTTCAATCAATTCGGCTCTGGCGGTATTAATTAGCACTGCATCCGGTTTCATTGCATTTAAATCTGATGCTTTAACAATACCATAAGTGGCGTGATTTAAACGCAAGTGCAGTGTAATTACATCGGCACTGCTAAAAAAGTCTGCCTGGGTATTGGCACTTTCAAATCCATCGGTTACAGCTTTTTGCCGCGATTGTAAACTTCCCCAAACCAGCACTTTTGCGCCAAAAGCTCTGGCATAACCTGCAATCAGTTGCCCTATTTTGCCATAACCCCAAATGCCTATTGTTTTACCGTTAACCGTGTTGCCTATATTGGTTTGCCATAAACCTTTTTTCATGGCTTCGATAGCTGGTGGAATTTGCCTCACAGTATTCATCAGTAAGGCCCAGGTTAATTCGGCCGGTGCCACAGGAGAGCCAACTCCCTCGGCAACCGCTACGCCGTATTGGGTGCAGGCTGCTAAATCTAAATGATTGGATATTTTTCCGGTTTGGCTGATGAGCTTAAGGTTGGGTAATAAAGCAAGTAACGCTTTGCCAATTGTAGTCCTTTCGCGGGTTAGCACCAGAATCTCCGTATCCTGTATTTTATCGGCAAGTTTTTTTGCATCGGGTTCGGTATGGTGCAAGATTCGAATGTCTTGGTCTGCCAGGATAGTGAAACAGTTTAAAGATTGGATTACATGCTGGTAATCGTCTAAAATGGTAATTTTCATTTTCGCTTAATTTTGGAGATCGTTTGGCCAGCCAATTTTGCGGGTTTTCCCATATCATTTACCACTAAAGCTATGGCTTCGCTGATTAATGCTTTTACGGCGTCGTTTCGGTAGTTGTCAGGATGTTTAACCGGGATATGCCTGATGAGGTTGCCGGTTCCGGTGAGGAGTTGCTGCGGATCTTTCAACAGCGTTCCCTTATTAAAACCCAGATTTAAGTGGTTATTGTAAATCGGGATCATGCAATACGAATCGCTCAGTTTTTCTGAAAGGGAAAATACGGTGGTTAAAGCATGGGTATGATAAAGCAACTCGTTGGCGGCAGGATACAACTCAAGCATAAAACTTCTTAAATCGCAGAAGAGGTTAATCAGGTTTTTATCCTTAAAATTTAAGAAATACCCAAAATCTGGATGTATTGCTTTCGATCCTGCCATTTTTACTCAGTTTGGATTGCAACTGCTGTTTAAATGTACTGAATTTTTACAATTCCCGATGGGAAAATGCCTGACTTTAAATTTTACCCAAAAGCAGGCGTACTTTCAGGCTTAATTTTTTTGCCCCAAACTCATTCAGGTGGTCGCCATCGTAAAAATCCCTGGCATTAAACGAACTATCTTGCAACAGATTGTAATATTTAACCGAACTATGCCTGGCATTTATTGTTTTAATTGCCAAAAAAGTGCCGTTTAACTGGTTTTGACTAAGATGCGTTACGTAAGATTTATAGGCAGGGCTGGTAAATAAGAGAATTTTAACATGCTTTTGTTCTGCAAAAGAGATAATGCTATCCAGCAGATGCATATTGGTGCCGTATTGCAGGTTATTTTTAGCAGTATGCCTGCCTGCTGCTATAACACCCGATTTGATGAGATCTTTATGGTTAATGGCTTTATAGCCCGAGCCCCAGCCCAGTTTAGTGCAGCTGATGTCATTTTCACCTTTCAGGTAATAATTGTAAAGCCGTTGTAGGTTAACGTCGAGCTTATTGCTGAGCATTTCTGAAGCATTGAAAATTTTATGGTCGTTATCGATATCGTAATAAATGCGGTAGTTTTTAGCGCGCCAGGCTTCCGGACTGTTTTCTAACCGGCCATAAAAGGAAAAATAATCGATCGGTAAAACAATGTATTTCAGATTGCTCCACTGATCTTTGTATTTTTTTAAGATTTCCAGATCATAATCGAATGATTGAGATATGTAACTGGCATTAAAACTCGATTTAATGTACTTTGGATCGATACCGTAGTATACATGAGAGCTGCCGAGAAATAAAGTGCTGACTTCGTTAGCATGTTTATCCAGGTAGCTTTTTTTGTACTCGTAATCATTGGGAATGCGCCTGATTAAAATTTCAGACAAAATGCCTAAAACGATAATCGGAAAAAGAAATAGTGCGGTATAGGTTATAAACTTTTTCATCATCAAAATTGAAAGTAAATGAACTGTTGTTCTGCCCCTGCGAAAAAGAAGATCAGTAAAACCATGCTGTAGTAAATACCCCATCTGATTGGTTTGGGCCACGATATAGCGAGTTTGGCAATGGCATACTGTTCCATGCGGCCATTCCATTCTATCAAAATAAACAATATTAGCAGTAAGAAAAGTTTAACCGGCAATATTTGGGGCAAGGTAAATAACGATCCTGAACCAATGGTTGATAAGATTTGAAAAGCATGCCCAACAGAATTAGCCCTGAAAAATATCCAGGCAAAAACTGTTAAGCCAAACGTTAATACCATAGCCGCAAACTCCGTAAATGTAGGTGCCGATCTTCCCGCAGCAACCGTATCCAGGTTAGTACGGTTTGTACTGAAAACGATTGATGGCATAATATATAAGGCATTTAGCAAGCCCCAGATAATAAAGGTCCAGTTGGCGCCATGCCAAAAACCACTTACTAAAAAGATGATAAAGGTATTTCTTACCTTAATCCAGGTGCCACCTTTGCTCCCGCCCAGCGGAATGTATAAATAATCACGAAACCAGGTTGATAGCGAAATGTGCCATCTGCGCCAGAATTCGGCAATATCTCTGGAAAAATAAGGGAAAGCAAAGTTTCGTAACAGTTCTACACCAAATAGCCTTGCCGTACCCAGGGCAATATCCGAATAGCCTGAAAAATCGCCGTAAATCTGGAAAGCAAAAAGTACTGCGCCTAATAGAAGTGTGCTTCCGCTGTAATCGGCCGAGTGATTAAAAATGGTATTGGCATAATTGGCGCACTGATCGGCAATCACAATTTTTTTAAACAAACCCCATAAAATCTGTCGCAAACCATCAATGGCTTTGCTGTAATCGAATGATCGTTCTTTTTTAATTTGTGGTAAGAGATGAGTTGCACGTTCGATGGGACCGGCAACCAACAGCGGGAAAAAGCTTACAAAAAGGGAATAATCGATAAAATTCTTTTCGGCTTTAATCCGGTCTTTATAAATATCAATTACGTAAGAAAGTCCATGAAAAGTATAGAAAGATATGCCTACGGGTAAAATAACTTTCAATGTCCACGGGTTTACCTGTAAGCCAAAGTTGGCAATAGCCTGAGCAAAAGAATCGGCAAAGAAGTTGTAATATTTAAATACACCCAAAAAGCCCAGGTTGATGGAAATGCTTAACCAGAACCAAAATTTCCTGGCATTTTTTGTTTTGCTTTCGGTCATTTTTATCCCGGTAAAATAATCGAGCAGCGTTGAGAAAATAAGCAGAAACATAAAACGCCAGTCCCAGCAGGCATAAAAAAAGTAGCTGGCACCTAAAAGCAATATGTTTTGCGCTTTTAGTCTTTCTTTGCCTAAAAGCCAATACAATGTAAAAATAACAGGCAGAAAAACTGCGAAACTGAAAGAATTAAAGAGCATGGCATTTGAATTAATACTTCGTTAAGGAATAAAATTAACGTTTAATGTTTGCGCCTTTATGTTACTCCAGCAGGTTGTGCCGCTAATTGTTTAATGTGTAAAGCAAGCTGTGAAAGCATTTTACGCTTGCCTTCTTTGTAAATTATCTGTACTTGATAAAAATGCCGGTATCAAAAATAGTCCACAGGCAGCTTTTTTGCCCGCAAGCTTTTAACGCGGCATTTGCCCAGGTGTTGCAGGTTTTAAAAATACTGTAGCTGCCCTTTGCCTCATAAAAAGCATCGCCAATATCGTAATGAACTGATGTTTTAACAGGCATTAAATGGCCCGAGCTATCTTTTTTAAAGCTGTTCAGCACATAATTAATCAGCTGTTTGTATTGTTCGTTGCTGATCATGATTTTTTTACAGTCGTTATCTTCTTTTATATTTTGATAATAAGTGGTGTGCATCGCTGAAGTGCTCAACCCTGAAATGGCCCTGATTGCGGTACTTAATTTAAGGTCGGCAAAAGCAGGTGTTTCCAGATAGAATTTTTTATCACCCCAGCCCATGGCCAGGTATTGATAGGTGCTATCGGCTTCTAAAGTATTTTTATAGCTGATTTCTTTCGTCCAGTCTATGTCTTGGCTTACCGCAGGCATTACAATATCGGTATGCACGCCATTGGTCATGATGTAAATGGCAACCTCGGGTTTATTAACAGGATTAGTATTGATGGTAATGCGCGATAAACAAAAGGCCAGCAGGAAATAAAGTGCGATTAACACAATCAAAACCAGACTAAATCTGCCTGCATATTTAAGAAGCCTTTTCATGTATTGTTCGCAAAATCATCCTTAATACCAAATTAAGCTTCAGGGTAACCCAAAATAGCTGCGTTTATCTATAACTATCAATTTTATTGATGTGTTTATCGAAAAACATGATTTTTTATGCATTTGCCTTATCGCTACCTTCATATTATGATAAAAGGATTATTTGAAACGCATATTTATGTTGAAAATTTAGAAAGGTCTATAGATTTTTATAGCAATGTTTTAGGCTTAACGCAATGCCATTACGAAGAAGGGCGCAGAATTGCCTTTTTCTGGATCGGAAAACCACAGGAAGCTATGCTGGGCATTTGGGAGAAACCAAAAACTGAAATCGATATCAGGCATTTTGCATTCAGGTGTGAGGTGGCTGATGTGCTCGATAAATCCGTTAGTTTTTTAACGCAACATAACCTGAAGCCTTATAATTTTTTAAAAAGCGATGATGCTGCACCTATGGTATTTGCCTGGATGCCAGCTGTGGCTATTTATTTTAACGATCCTGACGGACATGCTTTGGAGTTTATTGCCATTTTAGCAGGAGAGGCCCGTCCGGAGTTGGGCGTAATTGCTTACGAGGAGTGGTTAAAGCTGCAGTAACGCTAAAGCAACCATGGACAGTAGTTTGATCGCCTGGTTTTTCTGATTAAAAATGAGCTAATTACAACATTATCTTCTTATTAAATAGTGACTTGTATAGTTGAAAATCCATTTTTAAACACTATCTTTGCGCCAAATTTGAGGCGCATTTTATGCAAAAGATTAGAAATATAGCTATTATAGCACACGTTGACCACGGTAAAACCACGTTGGTTGATAAGATTTTACACTCTTGTTCTATTTTTCGTGACAACGAACAAACAGGAGAGTTGATATTGGATAACAACGATTTAGAGCGTGAGCGTGGTATCACCATCGTGTCTAAAAACGTTTCTGTTCAATACAAAGATGTAAAAATTAACATTATTGACACTCCTGGTCACGCGGATTTCGGCGGTGAGGTAGAGCGTGTTTTAAAAATGGCCGATGGTGTACTTTTACTTTGCGACGCTTTTGAAGGTGCAATGCCTCAAACGCGTTTCGTAACGCAAAAAGCTTTGGCACTGGGTTTAAAACCAATTGTGGTTGTAAACAAAGTAGATAAAGAAAACTGTCGCCCGGAAGAGGTTTACGAGCAAATTTTCGAATTGTTCTTTAACCTTGAAGCTACTGAAGAGCAATTGGATTTCCCGGTTATTTACGGTTCATCTAAACAAGGATGGATGAGTACCGACTGGCAAAAACCAACAACTGATATTTTTGCTTTATTAGATGCTGTAGTAGAGAACATTCCTGCAGCACCAATGAACGAAGGTACTTTACAAATGCAAATCACCTCTTTAGATTATTCTTCTTTCGTAGGTCGTATTGCAATTGGTCGTGTTCACCGCGGTACCATTAAAGAAAACCAGCCGGTTACTTTAATTAAACGCGATGGCAAAATTGTTAAATCAAGAGTAAAAGAACTTTATACTTTCGAAGGTTTAGGTAAAGTAAAAGCTACTGAAGTAAGATCAGGTGATATCTGTGCTGTTGTAGGTATTGATGGTTTTGAAATTGGCGATACCATTGCTGATTTTGAAGCTCCGGAGCAATTACCGGTAATCAGTATTGATGAGCCAACAATGAACATGTTGTTTACCATTAATAACTCTCCTTTCTTCGGTAAAGAAGGTAAACTGGTAACTTCTCAACGTATCAAAGACCGTTTGATTAAAGAGATGGAGAAAAACCTGGCGTTGAAAGTTGTTGAAACTCAAGGTGCTGATTCATGGTTGGTATACGGCCGTGGTATTCTTCACTTATCCGTATTAATCGAAACTATGCGCCGCGAAGGTTATGAGTTACAAGTTGGTCAGCCACAGGTAATTGTTAAAGAAATCGACGGTAAAAAACATGAGCCGGTTGAAACTTTAATTGTAGATGTACCTGCAGAAGTTTCTGGTAAAGTAATCGAATTGGTAACCCAACGTAAAGGTGAGTTATTGATTATGGAGCCAAAAGGTGATTTACAACACTTGGAATTCGAAATCCCATCTCGTGGTATCATCGGTTTACGTAACAACGTTTTAACAGCTACAGCTGGTGAGGCGATTATGGCACACCGTTTCAAAGCTTACGAGCCTTGGAAAGGTACTATCCCTGGCCGTTTAAATGGGGTATTAATTTCGATGGATAAAGGTACTACTACTGCTTATTCGATCGATAAATTACAGGATAGAGGTCGTTTCTTTGTTGATCCGGGAGTTGATATTTACGAAGGACAAATTTTAGGAGAGCACATCCGTGATAACGATTTAGTAATTAACATCGTAAAAGGTAAAGCTTTAACCAACATGCGTGCATCAGGTACTGATGATAACACCCGTATTGCGCCGGCAATTAAATTCTCGCTGGAAGAAGCAATGGAATACATTCAGGCTGATGAGTACATTGAAGTTACTCCGCAAAGCATGCGTTTACGTAAAATCTTCTTAACTGAGCAAGAACGTAAAGTTAAAGGAAAACAATTTGCTTAAAATCCCTAATCCCCAAAGGGGAATTAGAAAAAATAGGAAAGCCCTGATGAAAATCGGGGCTTTTTTCATTTTACGCATTTTTTTTAATCAACCACCGGATGAGGGGAGATTTAGCATTTCGTAATCCTGAAACCGGGTCTGTTATATATGATTACGGCCTCAAATTGCTGATGTATGTAAAAAAAACAAAATGATGATAATTGCTGTGAAATATGCCGTAAATTTGTACGTTATTACCAGATAATGTCCCATAATAGCATGATTAATAAATGGTTATCCAGAGGGGGTATATCTTTGTTGAATTTACTCTCTCTTTTACCGCTATTCATTTTATACCGGTTGGCAGATGCTTTTTATCTGTTAATCTTTTATGTTTTCGGCTACCGCAGAAAGGTGGTTAAAGAAAACCTGCACAATGCCTTCCCCGAAAAAAGCAATATTGAAATCAAGGCCATAGAAAAAAGATTTTATAAATTTCTGGCCTCCCTTTTTATAGAAGTGATTAAAATGAAAAGCATTTCTAAAAAAGAACTCCAAAAAAGAGTTGTTTTCAAAAATGTTGATCTTGTTGAAGCTTATCTTAAAAATAATGAAAGCGTTATTTTTTGTTCAGCACATTTCGGTAATTATGAATGGGTTTGCATGGCCATTGGATTAGCTTTTTCTGGCGAACATTATCCCATATACAAGCCCTTAAGCAGCGAAACGTTTGATCATTGGTTTCTGGAAATGAGGAGCAGGTTTGGAAACCACATGGTATCTATGCGCCAAACTTTAAGGGCTATTCAGGCCAGTAAGAACGAAGCAACCATGTTTACTTTCGGAAGCGATCAGGCACCTTCGAGAGAAGATTCTACTTATTGGACAACATTTTTAAACCAGGAATCTTCCATCCAGCTGGGCGTAGAAAAAATTGCCAAAAAGACTAACCGTCCGGTTTTTTATCTTAAAATTAATACACTAAAACGGGGTTATTACGAGGTAGATTGTGTTCCGATCTGTTTAAATCCAACAGAAACTGCCGAATTCGAAATTACTGAAATGCATACCCGGTTTTTGGAAGATATGATTAGCGAAGCACCTGCTTATTGGCTGTGGAGCCACCGCAGATGGAAATATAAGCGGGAACCAAAGGCTGCACCTGCGGTGTCAAACGACCAGAATACCATGGATGCAATGGCATAATTCTCTTCCCGGTCCCAAAAGATAATTTTTTTGTGGCATGATTTTTTGAGTTACTGGTTACTAGGATTTCAACTCGTGCCAGTATGATCAAAAAGGGGATTTCCCATTTGGGGATATTTTTTTTAAGCGTCTTATCATTATTCCCTTTAACTGTATTATATCTATTTGCAGATATTACCTACCTGCTGCTGTACTATGTTTTTGGTTATAGGAAACAAGTCGTAAGAACCAACCTGAAGTGCGCATTTCCGGAAAAAAGCGCTGCCGAACTCCTTATTATTGAAAAACGTTATTACCATTATCTGGCCGATTTGATTTTCGAAATCCTTAAAATGAGCAGTATTTCTGCAAAGGAAGTTGAAAAGCGCTTTGTTTTTAAAAATAAGGAACAGATTCAGGCTTATTTAAGTCGTGGCGAAAGTATCCTTGTTTGTTCAGCGCATTATGGTAATTGGGAATGGGGTACTTTGGGCGCCGGACTTAATTTTGCAGCCAATCATTATCCCATTTATAAACCATTAAGCAATCCGTTTTTTGATCATTGGTTTAAAAAAGTGCGCGGCAAATTCGGTAATCAATTAATTGCCATGCGGCAAACGATGCGTGCATTACAGGCTAGTAAGGATAAACCCAGTATTTTCAGTTTTGGCAACGACCAGGCGCCCACGCGTGAAGAATCGCACTACTGGACAATTTTTATGAACCAGCCGAGCGCTATACAATTGGGGATTGAAAAAATTGCCAAAAAAACCAACAGACCTATATTTTATTTCAGGATTAGTGTATTAAAAAGGGGATATTACGAAGTAGATTGCGTGCCGCTGTGTTTAAATCCGGCTGAAACCACCGATTATGAAATTACGGAACTTCATACCCGCTTTTTAGAGGAAATAATCAAAGCCGAGCCGGCCTATTGGTTATGGAGCCACCGCAGGTGGAAATATAAAAGGGAAGATAATGGCCCAAAAACAACAGTGAAAGATCAGAATATTGAGGCCTAGTTCAACAGCGCTCCTAAATATTTTATATTTGTGGGTATAATATCCGCCTGCAATGAAAACCATCAAAAAAATACTCTTAATTTTCATTTACGCTTTTTTCTTCTCTCTTTTTGGGTTATTTGTATGGCATCCCTATTTGCTTAAAGTATTAAAGTACCGTACACCCGGCGCCGAAACCTATAAAGCTTTTCCGCAGGAGCTTGTACATAAAAGTGATTCGGCTTTTCATTTTATCAGGCCAGCGGTGCAGCGCAATGATTTAGATACGCTTCATGTTTTAGATGGCGAAAACCATTCAATTCCATTAAAAGCCTATTTAAAGAATGGAGCCATCAATGTTTTTCTTGTAATCAGAAATGATAGTGTTTTATACGAAAGATACGATAAGGGGTATAGTGATAGTACCCTAACTACTATTTTTTCGGGTGCAAAAAGCATGATTTCTATCCTGATTGGCCAGGCTATAAACGAGCGAAAGATAAAAAGCCTTAGCGATAAGGTTACAGTTTATATTCCGGAGTTAAAAGCCAACCCTGCATTTGCCGAAATTACTTTAAAGAACCTGTTAGATATGAAATCGGGGCTTGATTTTCAGGATGCAATAGGAGGTATTTTAAAGGCTTTCTTTTCTGATGAAGCCAAATATTATTATACCGATAATGTGAAAGCTGAGCTGATGAAAGTGAAGCTGGTCAATCGGCCCGGTACAGTTTGGAAATACAAAAGCATCGATCCGATTTTATTGGGCTGGGTGCTGAAAAAAGCAACCGGCCAATCGGTAGCTCAATACTTCCAGTCGCATCTATGGCAAAAAATAGGCGCTGAATACAATGCAACCTGGGGTTTAGACCAGCTAAACGGTATAACCAATACGGCCAGCCGCTTTCAGGTTACGGCCATCGATTGGGCTAAAATAGGTCGCTTGTATTTAAATAAAGGTAAATATAATGGCCTGCAGGTTGTTCCCGAAAATTGGGTAAACCAATCAGTAAATATTGGCACCGAAAAGCCAGCATCGGCAAAGGGTTGGCAGCAATCGGCTCATCATTACCTTTGGTGGATTCCGCAGGAAGGTGAAAAAGGAGATTATGCAGCAGAAGGTATGCTGGGCCAGCGTTTGTATATCGATCCTAAAACAAACACCATTATTGTACAGTTTGCCGATCATGGCGCAGGGAATTATCCTTACCGCAAAATAAGCCGGTATTTGAGTGGCTTGCCATTTAGTTATCCAAAGTCTTAACCGCAAAGAACGCTATGGGTGCACAAAATGCGCTAAGAGGTTTAAACTTTGCATAAAGCTTTGTGGCCTTTGTGGTTAAATTTTTAAAATAGTACCTTGTCAATAAATGGAAAACAACGACGTAAAAATTTCAAAAAAGAAACCGATTTTTCCGGTTAGCCCTGCTTTGCAGAAATATTTGCGTACCTACCAGCGTGAGGCTAAACTGCCCATTTCCTATCAGGATTTAATGCAGTTTAACGAGGCTTTCCCGCTAATGGATAAGTTTGGTAAAGATTCGCTTTGGGAAGGCCCCATTTATGCCCAGGATTTAATTGAACCGCTGCATAACGGGTTGAAAGAAGTTTATGCCAACCTGAAAGCTTCGGGGAACTTGCGTATCGTAGAACATAAATACATCGATAAAATTGAATATTGTACTTTCGGTAATACACACCCTTTCCGAATTAGGATTGTAAACCGGCTAAACGATGTTTATGATTATTTCTACATCAAAAAAGCCGATGCTTCACGTATTTATGGGCTGGAGATGGAAGAAATACTTTCGCCCAATCAGGTTAATTATCTGGTAGATGGCGATACCCTGGTAGAAGAACATATTGCCGGCATTCCGGGCGATGTTTTTACCAAAGGCCAGTTGTATGCCCCGGAATTTAATCCTACTCGTATAGCAAAGGAGTTTGTGAAATTTAACGAACGTTGTTTAATTATGCTTTTGGGAGATATGCGGGCCTATAATTTTGTGGTTCAGATTACACCCGATTTTGACGATATCCAGTTCCGCATCAGGGCAATTGATTTCGATCAACAGTTTTATGAAGGCAATCTGAAAGTTTACCTGCCCCAGTTTTTTAAAGAAAACCTGCCTTATGTGAAAATGAGTATGGAACAGTTAACTGATAAAACCGTATTGCAATATCAGCAGGAAGAAAGATCATCCATTGTGCACCGCGTGAGGAGCGAGCGGCACCGTTTAACCGATTTACGCGATGTATCGAACAAAGAAGCGCTCACCACGCCCGAAAATATTGCTCAGCTAAAACAGGGAATGAGCGATTATTTTAAAGATACCAATTACCTGAGGTGCAGTACCATGACCGATATTATTGAACTGAACATCAAGAATATCATTCGCCAGGTTAAACTGTAAATTATTATATTTGGTTTAAAATCAAAAACTTATGAAAAGATTTCTTTTTACAACGGGTATTTGCGTGCTGCTGTTAATCTCGGCCTTTAAAAATGATACACCTCCAACTGCTGATCAGGTCTTAAAAACGGCTCTGGTAAAAGCCAAAAAAGAGAAGAAACATGTTTTGATTATATTTCATGCCTCCTGGTGCGGTTGGTGCCATAAAATGGATGCCTCCATCAATGATCCGGAAATCAAGCCTTTATTTGATAAAAGTTATGTCATAGAACATTTAACTGTATTGGAGCACGATCCGGCAAAGAAACCTGATCAAAATCCCGGAGCAGAAGATTTGATGAAAAAGTACAATAGTGAAGGATTTGGAATCCCATTGTGGTTCATTTTTGATGCAAACGGAAAGTTAATAGTCGATTCTCATATCCGCCCGGCAGGTACAGGTTTTGAAGTAAAAGGAGATAATATTATTGGTTGTCCGGCATCTGAAGAAGAAGTGAAAGCTTTTGTGGCGGAACTTAAAAAAACATCCAGATTAACAGATGCGGAGCTGGAAAAAATTGCTGCGCGATTCAGAAAAAATGATCCCAAATATAAAGGTTAAATAAAACGGTCAGCTACTGCCAACCGTTTTTGAGTGAATCTAGAAAGAGCGTCCAAAGTTTTTAGGCGTGCTGGCCTTCATGAACACCTTCGGCAAATTCCTCTACAATTTTATCGTTAAATGCAGGTAAGTCTTTTGGGGTGCGGCTGGTAACCAAACCCTGGTCCACCACCACCTCTTCATCCGACCATAAAGCCCCTGCATTAATTAAATCCTGCGAAATGTTTTTAACAGATGTCATTTTCCGTCCTTGTACCACATCAGCATTAATGAGCGTTTGTGGGCCGTGGCAAATGGCAGCAACGGGTTTCCCATCATTGAAAAATGATTTCACAAAAGCCAGTGCATCGCTGTTAACCCGCAACTGGTCGGGATTAATTACGCCTCCGGGCAAAAGTAGAGCGCTGTAGTCTGATGCATTTGCTTCGGTAAGGGTTTTGTCTACCTCAACCTCAATCGACCAATGATCGTGATCCCAGGCTTTTATTTTACCACTTTTAGCGGAGATGATGTGAACGGTTGCACCTTCTTCTTTTAATCTTTTTACTGGTTCTGTTAATTCTACTTCTTCAAATCCGCTTTCTGAAAGAACAGCAATTGTGCGGTTACTTAATCGTCCCATAATCTTTTCTGTTTTTAATAGGTATGTATTAAAGACAGTTGGGAAAAGTTATTGTTTTTAGAAATTTAAGATTAGGAGGTAATCTCTATTGTTGTGGATTTATTTATTTGATAGTTATAGAAGGCCTCATAAATTACCTGACTAACAATTGCTTTGATAGGGATTGCGTCTTTAAAGTCATCCAATGGATATTTAATTTGAAAACAGGTGCGCAATTTATTTTTCTTAAATCCGATTTGTTTAAGAACAGTTATTACATTTTTGGTAAAACAATCCCTATCCAAAATGGCTGCAAATGGGGTTAACCGGATAATGATTTTGTTTTTTTTGATAGAAAATCTGAGGTGAAGATTTTTTTCTTTCCGCAGGTTAAAAATAAAAGCACTGATCTTATTTTCAACCAGGTCAAAGATAACGTCATCAAACTCTTGTCCATCGTTAAAATAGCCTGTTCTATAACTGTTCAGTTGGTCTAACTTATGGTCAATCTGTACTAAGATATGATTTCTCTTTTCATCAGATTCTTCGAGATAGCTTTTTTCAACATAAAAATTAATTATATTTTTCAATCTATCTTTCTCTTTTGCGAACGGGTCAAGCAAAGATTCGATTATATTAATTTTATGTTTAATATTACCTAGTACTTTAGTGTTAAGAACAACCGAATTGTAATCACCATCATTTGTATCTTGTTCAATTAAAGATTCAAAAAAGGCTTTCTGATTTTTGTAATAAGAGAGGAGTTCGTTAATATCTTCATTCATAAACTAATCATTTGTCCTTCGGTGTTTGATAAAGTACCATGCTAAATTCACTGCAATAACCACATGATTAAAAATGTTTGGCAGCAGGCCATAGTACTTACTAAAGATATTAAACCGCTCTTTTAAACTTTCGCGGTGTTTTTTCTTGCTCATGCCGCCAACCAGGTATTTAGCCACGTATCGGTGTACATTTACAATATTCGAAGCCTTTTTTGCCGCTTTGATAATCCAGTCGATATCTGAACTGTATTTAAAGCTTAAATCGTAAGGTACAATAATGCTGCGGCGAATATAAATGGCCTGATGGCTGATATTCATCCCATATTTAAAACTGGTCCAGTCAAATTCTTCAGGGGCTTCATGTCTTCTGCGGCCTAAACTTTCCCAGTTATCGTTATACATTTCGGTTTCACCATAATAAATATCGGCCCCCGGCGAACTTGCAAAAACATCTGCTACGGTTTTGGGATCGTATATTTCATCTCCCGAATTCATGAAAAGTACATAATCGCCAGTAGCCAGGGCTAAACCTTTATTCATGGCATCATATATTCCCTTGTCGGGTTCGGATACGATTTTCGAAATCTGATCTTTATACTGTTCAACTACCTGTAATGTTCCGTCAGATGAGGCGCCATCTATTACGATATATTCTATGTTTGGATAAGTCTGGTTTAAAACAGATTTTATGGTACGTTCAATATCACGAACGTTATTATACACTATGGTAATGACGGTTAACTTTGGCAAGGGGGTGTTTTTTTGGATTGGAGTAAATTTAATAAAGATTAAGTAATTTTTGCTGACTGTGGGTGAAAATGAAATTGGCCAAACATTTTGAGGGCGAACCGCACAATAAGAATTGGTTGGTGGGGTGTAGTTAGTAATGAACTAAATTTAACTCGCTATAGGGTAGTTGTTTACAATTAGTCCAACAGTGTTGGACTAATTAGGATCTTATTTCGGTTGTAAATCAATCAAGGTTTCGTACAAATGAATGTGTTCGGCAGCAATTACCTCTTCAGAAAAATCGGTGAGGATACTTAACCGGGCAGCTTTTTGAATCTCATCTTTATTGGGACGATGGTAGAGCCATTCGATACCATTGGCCAGATCTTCGGCATTCTGGTATTCGGCCAGGTACCCGTTTTGCATGTGTTTTACCATATCGGGTATGCCGCCGGTAGTAAAGGCCACCACAGGCGTAGCGCAGGCCAGGCTTTCCATTACCGTGTTGGGTAAATTATCTTCCAGCGAGGGGGTAATAAAAGCATCGGCTGCCGAATAGCATTTAGCCAAATGATCATCTTTATTAATGGTGCCCAAAAAAGTGGTTTTAAACGGAAATTCGGGCATTTCTGCATTGTCTTTATTCCCAAAAATCACAATCTCGATATTCTCTTTTTGAATTCCCTGCCGGCGTGCTAAAATTTCTAAAGCCTCGATTAAATAGGGGGTTCCTTTATGCTTATCATTTTTAGAGGGCATAAAACCACTCATTAACACAAATTTATCGGGATTGATCTTTAGTATTTTCTTTGCTTCAGCCTTTACATAAGGCTTAAAAATTTTGGTTTCGATGGTATTTGGAATCACCGTGGTTTTTCGGGTGCCCAGCAAACTGCTAAACTTTACCGATGCGGCCATCCAGTTACTGGGTGCAACAATATGGAAATTTAATTCGGTATAGGCTTTTTGTTTGCGCTTCCAGGTTTTGTGCGAAATGTCATTTTTACCGCTGATTTTTAAAATCGGGCAATTACCACATTGCTGGTGAAAATGTTCGCAGCCATAGCGCACATGGCAGCCACCCGTAAAAGCATTACTATCATGAAAGGTCCATACAATAGGTTTTTCCAGTTCATCCAGCTGTGCCAAAAACTTAGGGTTCAGAAAACCGTGATTTACCCAATGTAAATGGATAATATCGGCATTTTTAACATCCGGATGGTTGATTACTGAGCGGCCGAACCATTGCAGGCTGAAGGGTGTTTTAACTGATTTGCTCAGCCACTTGGCAAAATATCTTTCTGATAAGATATTGTAAACAGCCCTCGCTTTCTGCAAAGGAGATTTGCTAAAGGTATCTATTTTGGGGTTTTGCCCAAATTTATAGTAAACCAATACTTTTGAATCTATTCCACTGGCTTTTAAAGCATCGCTCAGGCGCAAACAGGCCCGGCCTGCCCCGCCATTTCCGTCATAGGTATTTAAGTGTACTACTTTCAAATCAATCAAAAATACATTTTATTGTTTACGATTATAAAAACTGTTGCGTAATTTCATCCATATATTTTATCGTTCTTAAGGTTAGGCTGTTTTTTATTAAGAAATGGCTACCTTTTCAGCGCCAAACTAACTTAATCATGATCAAATCCCTAGTAAAATCACTTGCGGCCCTGGCTTTTTTATGGCCGGCGCATTCATTTGGCCAAAACCAAACTTATTTTGCCGCATATCCTGCTTTAACGCCCGATGCGCAGACAATAGTATTCAGCTATGACGGCGATATTTGGAAAGTACCGGTAAAAGGCGGTGTAGCATCGCGTATTACAGCTATGCAGGGTGAAGAAATTAATCCGAAAATTTCTCCAGATGGAAAGTGGCTTGCTTTTTCATCTAACCAGTTTGGTAATTACGATGTGTATGTGATGCCGCTTGCAGGTGGCGATATTAAGCAACTCACCTTTAACGATGCTGCTGATGAGGTTGACAACTGGAGCTGGGATTCTAAAACCATCTATTTTACCTCGGGCCGTTACAACTCTTTTTCGAGTTATAAAGTAAATGTAAACGGAGGTACAGCAGTGCGTTTATTTAATAATTATTTTAACACTACGCACCACATTGCCGAATCGCCAACAGGCGAATTGTTTTTTAACGATACCTGGGAAAGTATGCGTTTTGCCAACCGCAAACATTATAAAGGCGCTTATAATCCTGATATCCAATCGTATAACCCGAAAACGAAAAGCTATAAACGCTATACCGATTATATTGGAAAAGATTTCTGGACCAGTGTAGATCAGAAAGGAAATGTGTTTTTTGTATCAGACGAGGGTAACGATGAATACAATCTCTATACTTTTATTGGAGGAAAAAAAACAGGACTCACCAATTTCGATACTTCTATTAAACGCCCATTTGTTGCTGCAAACGGAACTACCGTAGTGTTCGAAAAAGATTATCAGCTATATACCTACGATGTTGCAACCAAAAAAACGGAAAAAGTGAACATCAGCACTTCGCGGAATCAGGTGTTGAGCAAAGAACAGGAATACGATGTACGGGGCAATATTTCTGCATTTGATGTTTCAACTGACGGTAAAAAAATGGCTTTCATTTCGCGGGGCGAAGTTTTTGTAAGTGATGCCGATGGAAAATTTATCCGTAAAATTACCAACAGTGGCGAACGTGCTATGGAATGTAAATGGCTGGCTGATAACAAAACAATATTATTTAGTCAAACCGCTAACGGCTTCCAGAACTGGTTTACCATTACCGGTGATGGTAAAGGAACGGTAAAGCAGTTAACCAAAGATAAAGCGAATAACCGCGATATTACCCTGAATAAAACCAAAACCATGGCGGTTTATTTAAGTGGCAGAAATGAACTGAAGCTAATGGATCTTAAAAATTTTGAAAGCAAAACCCTGGTAACCGATGAGTTTTGGGCTTTGCAAAGTGCAGCTCCAAGTTTTTCGCCAAATGATGAATATGTACTATTTACCGTTTACCGCAATTTTGAACAGGATATTATGGTGCATAATATCAAGGGCAATAAAACCATTAATTTAACCAATACAGGGGTTACAGAAACTGGACCGGCATGGTCGCCAGATGGCAAATACATTTTCTTTACCAGTGCACGCACCAAACCATCGTATCCTACCGGGATGTCTAGTGCCCATATTTACCGCATGGCCCTGGATAATTATGGTGACCCTTTCCGTTCTGATAAATTTGATGATTTGTTTAAAGAAACGAAGCCTGCAAACCCAGTTGTTAAACCCGAGCCTTCAACCAATAAAAATGATAAAAAGGCAAAAGCAGATACTACTAAAAAGAAAGCTGAGGTTAAGCCTGCAAATGTAATTACCATTAATACGCAGGATATTCTGGATAGGGTAGAGTTGGTTGGACCTGCTTTTGGAGGCCAGTTTGGAACCGATGCCTATGCCAAAGGAGATAAGACTTATGTGTTTTATTCTTCTAACCACGAAGGAGGCGCACCTGGTTTGTACAGAACCACTATCGAACCTTTTGAAGCCAATAAAACTGAAAAGGTAGCCGATGGCGGCGATTATTCCCTAATCCAGGCCGGCGATAAGTTTTTTGTGTTAACCCGGGGCGTAATTAACAAGTATACTTTAGAAGCCAATAAGCTGGATCGGGTAGACCATGGTTATAAATTTACCCGGAACTTAAATGCCGAGTTTAACCAGATGTTTTACGAAACCTGGGTAGGTCTTGACGAAAATTTTTATGATGAAAAATTTCATGGCGTAGACTGGGATAAAATGAAAACCCGCTATGCTGCTTATTTGCCTTACGTGAATAACCGTAGCGACCTGCGTATCCTGTTAAACGATATGTTGGGTGAGCTTAACTCTTCGCACATGGGCTTTAACAGTTTGGGGGCCGAAGAACGTAAGAACTTGACTTATGTAACCAACGAAACCGGAATTATTTTCGACGATGAAAACCCGTTAAAAGTTGAACGGATTGTAGCCAAAAGTAATGCGGCCTATACCGGTACAAATATTTTAGAAGGCGATATTTTAACAGAAGTGAACGGGGTAAAAATAGATGAAAAAATAGACCGCGATTATTACTTCAGTAAACCTTCTTTAGACCGCGAAATGACGCTGACCTTTAACCGTAACGGTAAACAGATATTTGTTAATGTGCACCCTGAAAGTTCTGGTGCTTTAAGAAATAACCTGTATGATGAATGGATTACCCAAAACCACAAAAATGTAGATAAATGGGGCAATAACCGCATCGCTTATTCCTATATGAAAAATATGGGCACCGGTGAACTTGAAACTTTCCTGTTGGATATGGTAGCCCAGGAAGAAAACAAGGAAGCCATTATTTTAGACCTGCGTTACAATACCGGAGGTAACGTACACGATGATGTATTGAAATTCCTTTCTCAGCGTCCTTACCTGCAATGGAAATACCGGGGTGGTAAATTGGCGCCACAAAGTAACTTTGGTCCGGCTGTAAAACCAATTGTGCTGTTAATTAACGAACAATCGTTAAGCGATGCTGAAATGACTGCGGCTGGCTTTAAACAATTAAAGCTGGGCAAAATAATCGGTACCGAAACCTACCGCTGGATTATTTTTACCTCGGCAAAAGGCTTGGTAGATGGCTCTTCTTACCGTTTGCCATCTTGGGGTTGTTATACTATGGATGGCAAAAACATCGAGAAGGAAGGTGTTAAGCCAGATATTTTTGTGAAAAATACTTTCGAAGACCGCCTGGCAGACAAAGACCCGCAACTGGAAAAAGCTGTTGCTGAGATTTTGAAGGATTTGAAGTAGGGTTAATCGGTTATGGTGCAGAGATATTGTTTTATTGTTGGATGGTTATATTGTAGTATATCCAACAGTAAAGCAATTTAACAATGTAGAAATAGCGCTCTTTCACAGTTTAAACAGTTAACCAATTTAAACAATTAACCATTTTAGGCAGTTAACCAAATTTTTCCGTTTCTTTGGAGCTGGAATTTTTAAAATATGGCAAATTTATTAACCGACAGGGCTTTTTGGGTAAATTATTGGGAAAGTAAAAAAGGACTTGCGGTTCGGCTACCAGCTAACTATTTGTTTCATCGCCAGCTGGCTGATGTGATTCAGCAAAATCAGGTTAAAACAGCTATTGAGCTGGGTGGTTTCCCTGGGTATTATGCCGTATTTTTAAAAAAGTACTTCAAACTGGATGTTACCTTGCTTGATTATTTCGTGCACCCGCCTGTGGTTAAGGAGCTTTTAGAAAAAAATGATCTGACCGAACAAGATATCCATATTATTGAAACCGATTTATTTAACTACACGCATGAAAAACAGTACGATTTGGTACTCAGCTGTGGTTTAATTGAACACTTTAATGATACTGCCGATATTATTAACCGTCATATTGCTTTTGTGAAACCCGGGGGTACTTTGTTTATCACTTTACCCAATTTTAAAGCGGTAAATGGTTGGTTTCAAAAGAATTTTGATAAAGAAAACTACGATAAACACAATATTGATAGCATGAATCCGGCATTACTTCGTAAAATTTGCGAAGATGCAGGTTTAAAAGAAGTAAAATCGGGTTATTTTGGCCGCTTTAGTGTTTGGCTTGAAAACGAAGACCAGAAATCAGCAGGAGTACGTGTTTTCAAAAAAGCGGTATGGCTGGCCGGAAAAATATTTACGAAGATTATTCCATTCGAGAGCAAAAATCTATCGCCATATATTATATTAGAGGCGAAAAAAAATTAGCGCGCTATGGCAATCAGTTGGGGTTACTCGCCAAAAATTGAAAAATATATCCCTTTGGCCGATTTTCCGGCAGATAAATATTTAATTATTGCCCGCCAGGTAATTGAAAACCTGGGCTGGAAATTAAGTCACATTTCCAAAACCGGGATTATCGCCTATACCCCAATCTCTTTTCAATCTTATACTGAAGAGATTTCGATCCGTATTCATGGCAATTTTGCTGTAGTAAAAAGCGAGTGTGTGGGCATTCAGATGCTTTTTAACGATTATGGGAAGAACGACCTTAATCTGGAGAAGTTTTTTAACGAATTTGAATATGTTCAGTTCCACCTGCAGGATATTTGGGAGGAGCGTCTGGCTGCATTTCATACCTTAATTGCTACACAGGATGATACTTACTTCGAGAAAGCCCCACTCACAGCTAAGGATAAGATTAAAAATATTCTCTATCTTTTTCTGCCCCAAAAAGGCTATCTGGTTACCCCGATTCTCATTATCTTAAATATAATTTATTACGGAATAACTCTTCTGTTTATCACCCTAATATTTAGGCTTAGGAGTGAAGATGCGATTATTCCTGAAGTAATTACAAATGGCTATCTGAACCTGGGAGCAAACAGCCGGGAACTGGTTTTAGAAGGTCAGATCTGGCGTTTATTTACGCATCAGTTTATTCATTTAAGCATCTGGCATGTATTTTTTAACCTCTATGCACTCGTTTATATTGGCCTCATGGTCGAAAATAAACTGGGTTCGGTTAAATTTCTGTTTACTTACCTCTTAAGTGGTATTTGTGGTGGTTTGGTCAGTATCATTTTCCATAAATTTGGTTTTATGGCTGGTGCATCAGGGGCTATTATGGGTATTTTTGGGGCCTTTATGGCCTTAATTGTAAGCAAGGCATTTGAAAAGAACGCAAGCCGTGCGCTTTTAATCAGCACGGTTGTAGTAACAGCCATCATGCTCTTAAATGGTATAAGTGGTAACGTAGATAATAGTGCGCATATTGGCGGACTGGTTTCGGGCTTTGTAATTTGCTATTTACTTTTTAACGAAAAGTTAGGGAGCTGGAAAATCCCTTCTGGCTTACAGTACGGCCTAACAAGTATGATTGTTGTAGTGTTTGCTGCTATTGTTTTAACACTAACACCAAATTATCAGAACAGGAAGTTTTACAAACTACAGCTTACCTTTGATCAAAATATTACGGATTTTAATAAAGTTTATTCAATTCCGCGCGATCTTTCGAAAGCTGAAAAGGTAAAGATGATTGAGCAGCATGGCATACAGGTGTGGCGCAAAAATAAACAGATTGTTGCCGAGATGAAGAAGCTTAAGCTGGAAAAAAAGGAAAACTACAGAAGAGATTTTGATGGTAAGATTACCAATCTGGCCATCAAAATCTCTGAGCTTTTATATCGCGAATATCTCGAAGAAACATCCAGATACCGCGATGAAATTGAGCAGCTTACCGACGAGGTGAATGTTATTCGTGGTGAAGCCAGCACAAGCGAATTTAACCGCGATTAAGCAGTTTTTTTGTAAAGTCCTATCTCGCTTAAAGTAATACAAACCGGCGATTTGGTAATATTGATTTTTACTTTATTTGTGGTAACAGGAGTATCGAGCTTGATTAACCTTTTCGCGCCAATGCTGGTGCCGTCGTATACCTTTTTCCATGCACCGTTTTCAAAAACCTCAATGGTATAGGCCTCAATTCTTTGACCCAACTGGATATATTCCTGCAGGCTAATAATGTCGAAAGTTTTCGAAGCCGGTAAATTAAGCTCAATTGTAGCTTCGTGCACCTGGTCTTGCGTGGCCCAGTATGTTGTTTTATTGTTATCTAATAATGCTGCGGCGTTAAATTTGGCTCCCCTGCTATTGCTCAGTTTTAGTTTTGCATTTTTAGCCAGGTTATTGGCAAAGGTGTGTTTAACCATATCGCCAAAAGTTTTTAACGAGGCAACATCATCTGCATGGAGCTGTCCGCGGGTATCGGGTGCTAAACCAAGGTCTAAACCAGCACCCCGGCCAACACTTTTTAAATATAAATCAAAAAGTGTTTCAGGGCTTTTAGGCTTCTCATTGGCATGAAAAAACCAGCCCTTTCTTAGCGGAACATCGCATTCTGCCGGCATCCAGAATTTACCGTTTCTAATGCCTTCGGGGCTTTGCGGGTAATTGGCCTGCCCCGGAACGGCAACACTTTTTCCATCCGGCGCCATTGGGGTAAAAGTAGCCCAGCTGGTTTCGGCTGCGTGCCCGTCTTCATTTCCTACCCAGCGGATATCTAAACCAATATCGCTGAATATGTTGGCCATAGGCTGCATTTTGCGGGTAATGGCCCAGGTATTCTTCCAGTCGTAGTAAGTGGTATTATCGATCGAACGTTTTTCCCTGGCTCCCCCGTAATAACCATCGCCACCATTGGCGCCATCGTGCCAGCTCATAAAAAGTGCGCCAAAATTACTGTACAGTTCTTTTAACTGCGCCTGGTAAATCGCCAGATATTTATCTGTGCCATAAAGGGCATTGTTTCTATCCCATGGCGAGCAATATACACCAAACTTTAAGCCGTTTTTGCGCACGGCCTGCTCAACTTCTTTAACCAGATTTCCTTTGCCACCTCTGAACGGGCTCTGACTAATGTTATAATTGGTTGTTTTGGTTGGCCATAAGGCAAAACCATCGTGGTGTTTGGCCACCAGGATAATGCCTTTTAAGCCGCCTGCTTTTGCCGCTTTGATAATCTGATCGGCATTAAAATCAGTCGGGTTAAATGTTTTAGGGTCGGCATCGCCAAAGCCCCATTCTTTATTTTCGAAGGTGGTTGGTGTAAAATGGATTAAGCCATAAACTTCCGTGTCATGCCATGCGAGCTGGCGTTTAGAAGGTAATGCACCATAAGGTTTAGGCGGGGTTTGGGCATACGTTGCTGCCGAAAGAAATAAAAATAGAATCAATAAGGGTTTCATATTGGTTTTGCTTAGATTGACTAAAATACGTAAAATAACCGTTGAGCCAGTAGAATTAACCAATATTTAACCTGTTGCTCACGTAATTAACAAATTATTTTTCCATCTTGATCGTTACATACGGGCCTCAAACATTTTAATTTCATGATGCGTTTAGCTACTATGATTTCCATGCTCCAACTTCCTCCCGATGGAGGTACAGTATATACCGAAACGAACCTTAGCCAGTTTTTTCCTGAGCCTTTTAATACCATAACCAGTGCTTTCTTTTTGGCCATTGCCTTTTATTGGCTCTTTAAATTGCGCGGAAATTTTAATCAGCATAAATTTTTAAGCGGTGCCCTGGTATTGCTCTTTATTGGTGGCATTGGTGGAACTACATACCATGGTTTAAGACGCTGGCCGGTTTTCATTATGATGGATTGGATGCCAATTATGCTGCTCTGCCTTTCGGCTGGTGTTTACTTTCTGGCTAAACTAACCCGTTGGTATTTTGCGGTTTTAATCGTAGTGGTATATGCTTTTTTTCAGTTTTATGTAAGGCAGCTTTTTAGTCAAGGCGATTTTCAGTTATTTATTAACGTTAACTATGCTTTTATGGCTGCGCTGGTGCTATTCCCGGTATTTGGCTATCTGGTAAAAACCGATTGGAAAAATGGCAAGTGGGTTGGCTTTGCCCTGATTGCTTTCATATTCGCACTAACTTTCCGCATTGCCGATAAATGGGAGATCTTAACCATAGGTACCCATTTCTTGTGGCACACCTTCGGAGCCCTGGCTTCTTTCTGTATGCTCAACTATATATACCTCGTCAACCTTAAAAAGACAAAACTTAATTAAAAATTCATTCTTAATAGTTGTAGATGTTTTATCTTCGATCAATAAATTATTTAAAAATGAAGAAATTATTGATCCTGTCTGCCCTGGTATTGGGCTTAAACCTAACTTCGAATGCCCAAAGTATTTTAAATAAAGTTGGTACGGCTGCGGCTGCTGCAACTGGTTTTGATGCCAATAGCTTAACCTCAAGTATTTTGGGTAAGCTTACGCCTGCGTTGAGTTTAACTCCTGCACAAAAGCCAACGGTAACCACTATTATTAAAGACTTTTTGGTACAGAAAGCCACGATTATGGCTACACAGAAAACCAATCCGGCAGCTTATACCAGCAAATTTGGCAAATTGTACGCAGGTTTAAAATCTAAATTGGGTACAGCTTTAACCGTAGCCCAGTTAGCTAAATTTACTTCATTAAAACCTGCTGCACCAAGTGCAAGCAACGTTTTATCGCAATTGTTCTTTTAAAAAAATAGCCTGTTAATGATGTTTAACAGGCTATTTTTTGCTTAAAGCAGTTTCGATTTTGCTTTGTTGTAATCGAGTTTCTTTTGTTTGCCTATGGCGTATTCTATTCCGCCCCAAAGGTGGTTTAAGAATTTTTCTTCAGCCCATGCTTCGTTAGTGTGCCCCATCGAAGTATAAAAAGCCCTGCCGCCATCAAAATCGTGGTACCAGCTAAATGGATGGAAAGCGCCGTTTTTACCGCCTTTGTACGATTTTTCATCGATGGTGATTAACACTTTGATATCAGGGTTAATATCTTTAAAGTTATACAGTTCATCTTTGTGCATCCATACCGAATCGGTGAAAAATTTGGTCGATGGGTGGTTTTTATCTTTAATTACAAATCTGGCGTCCTGTATTGCCGGGTGACTGGTAAAATAAGCTCCTGCAAGTTTTCCATACCATGGCCAATCGTACTCCGTATCTGTTGCTGCGTGGATACCTACATAACCGCCGCCTGCCTTGATATACCTTTCGAAAGCTGATTGCTGGGCATCATTTAATACATCGCCAGTAGTGCTTAGAAAAATTACGGTTGCATATTGTTTCAGGTTTGCTTCGGTAAAAACATCGGCATTTTCGGTAGTGTCTACTTCAAAATTATGGCTTAAACCCATTTTTTGGATGGTTGCTTTGCCTACCCCGATAGAGGCGTGCCTAAAACCTTTGGTTTTCGAAAAAACCAGGACTTTTGCAGGCTTTTTTATAGCGGTAAATCCCTGAAATAAAATAACAGTAGCAATTAATAAGCACAGAGAAAGGAATTTTTTCATTTTCGATTTGGCTAGTGTGTGTTGTTAAAAGTGAAAGCTAAAATTAAGAAAGTTGTTTGATAATTGCTAAACATCTTGCTTCAACCTGCTTACAAACCGGGGCAAATAGTGCATTATCCCAGTATGGGTCTGTAACTTCGTCGTTATCGAGAAAAAGTTTAATCTTTTTTTCTTCTGCTTCGGTTCTGGCCAAACTTTTAACATCTTTCAAATTATTCCTGTCCATTACCAAAATCAAATCGTACTGGCTAAACATGGCATGGTTAAATTGTTGTGCCCGCTGTTTACTAATATCGTAACCAATGGCTCTGGCCGCTGCTATACTTCTGTGATCGGGAGCCTGGCCAATGTGCCAGTTACCTGTACCCGCCGAAGCAATTTCCCAGTTGAGGTTATGCTTTTCAGCCAATTGGCGCATAATGCCTTCTGCCAGCGGCGACCGGCAAATATTGCCAAGGCAAACCATTAAAATTTTCAATGTTATTTGGATTTTGCAGTAAATATATAAGTTACTGTAAAAGTAGTTCCATTTTGTTCGAAAACATATTTATCGGTGATATTTTTCCCTTCTAGTTTTGCCACCCTTGCATTTTTACTAAAGCCATCGTTCAGTGTTATTTCATTTCCGTTTTTGCTCCATTTAGCTTTTTGATACGAAATCATATCGCACAGCGGCCCATTAGAAGTGAAGGCAAAAGTGCCGTTCTCAGAAAAAGAGAGGGTATAGTTATTGTTTAAACAGCCAGATGGACCTGCCATAGTCATAAAGTTAGTTACAGCTTTACCATCTACCTGCATGGCCGGATTTACGGTCGCCGATTCGAGAGCCCAGTTGTATCTGGTTATTTCAGTAAAATTTTCGGCATCATTTTTCTTTTTGCAACCTAATGCCAGGCACAAGCTTAAAATTAAGAGTAGTTTTTTCATTGCGTTTTTAGTTTGTTTTTGCCTTAAAACGAGAAGATTGACCAATACGCTACAAAAAAAATGCTCCGGCTTTTTCTCAAACCGGAGCATTAATATTCTGAATATTTACCATTAGCCGTAAATATCGTTTAACATTTTGGCTAAGCGTACACCACCTTTTAACAGCTGACTGTTAAGAGTATCTACCCAGTCAAAGTTATAACGGTAGCTCAGTTTGGCATCTGGCTTGGTGGTTTCGTAAATTTTGTTGCAAATGTTGTACGATTCGAAAATGCAATCTTTTAAACTGGTGTTTTGCCAGTTGTAAAGCTCAACCGCTGATGCATGGTTAATGGCTTTGGCATATTCGGTATAACTTAATTGCTGATATTCGATTAGTTGTTCATCCCAAACGCGGTGGATGTTCGATTTTTCGTTAAACCACAAAACTGAAACACGGTTGCCGCCTAAATCTTCTTTACGGGCAACGTGCATGGGTTGACATAAATCGCCGGCAAGGTGTACTAACATGCGCATAGCCAGTTTCTTCTCATCGCGGGTGCTGCTGGGTTTCTTTAAAACGGCAATCAAATCAGGAATTTTGGTATATAAGCTTATCGATTTATCTGTTTCGAGGAAATTATATACACCATCTTTATTTAATCCGGCCGGGAGGTTAACAAAATGCCAGTTGTACATGTAATTATAGGTCGAATCTGATTTGATAAAATCGCCCCAGTTGGCGCACATGGCCAGGGTTTCGTAACCTAAAATATCCTGAACCGCTTTACGTGTTTTGGCTTTTAGGTAGGTATCGGCAATTTGGCCAACTACACGGTGCCCTATAGTGCCCCAGGCGCTTACCTGTGCAGGTACATAAGCTAAAAACCCTACGATTAAAGCTGTGGCAATTTTTTTTCTAATGGATGTTAAGATCATTTTATAGTTCTTTTTGGATGCAGGTAACTTTTTGTTTCAGTGCCAGTTTTATTTCGCGCTGATCGCCCATGCTTTCTAGCGTAAGGCTATCGGCAGAACGTTTTGTAATCAGGAAGTTTTTTTCGTACCGGCCAATGCGGTAACAGCCCGATATTTTTTGTTTGTAATTGGCATGTGTAAAGGTTGCACCAACAATCAAAGTATCGCCCCTTACTGCATAAACGCCTTTGGCGTATTCTTTCCAGATGCCGTTATTGTAGCAGGAATCTTCGTAGAAATTAACTTTGCTGTGGGTAACCAGATCGATATAAACCGAATCGCAGGTAAATTTGAAATGGTGCTTTGTATAATTGCTCAACTTATTGCTAAAAGCAACCGAATCTTCATTCCAAACACCCTGTATAAATGCTTCGCCTTTACCCTGTATATTGGGCCTTGGGCTACAGGCTATTTGTAAGATGGATAATGTAAAAAGGATGAGGTAGAAAATCTTCAAGCAGGGATGCAGTTTGTTCATATTGTTTTTTAATCGTTGCTTGTAGGAAACTGATCGTGAAATACATTGTTCTTTTTAACGGTATTGTGAATCAGGAGTAACAAACCTACAGCAAAACAAAGACTGGCCACGGTGCCGATAAAACCAATTATGGTATAATATTTAGAAATTTCGGTGTAGGCTAAATTGTTGCTGCCTGCCAAAAGTGGCACTAAAAAATAAAGTAAGTGTGTCAATAAACCAACTCCGGCTCCAATTGTCATTAAAACAGCTTCAACTGCCTTTTTTTTCGATAAAAAATAGCAGCAGGTTCCAAATACAATGCATGGTGCAATAAGAGATATCATGCCTATGAGCGTATTAAGTATTGAATCCATATTTGTTTATTGTTTTTAAGCGTATTGATTTAGACCGTAACTATATAAACCTGATAGGTTTTTAAAAACCTATCAGGTTTGGCAAATTATTTCAAGCTACCTACCATGTCTTCCGGACGAACCCACTCATCAAATTGTTCGGCGGTTAACAGGCCAAGCTCAACAGCAGCTGCCTTTAAAGTTTTATTTTCTTTATGCGCTTTCTTCGCAATTTTTGCTGCGTTTTCGTAACCTACATGTGGGTTTAATGCAGTAACCAGCATTAACGAATTTTGAAGGTGTTTTTCAATCTCCGGTAAGTTTGCAGTAATTCCTTCAGCACATTTATCGGTGAAAGAAACGCAGGCATCGCCAATTAAACGTGCCGATTGTAATACGTTAGCCGCAATTAATGGTTTAAAAACATTCAGTTCAAAATGTCCTGACATACCACCTACTGAAACGGCAACATCGTTACCAATTACCTGTGCGCAAACCATTGTTAAAGCCTCAGGTTGAGTTGGGTTAACTTTACCCGGCATGATTGATGATCCCGGCTCATTATCAGGGATGATGATTTCGCCAATACCACAACGCGGACCAGAACTTAACATCCTTACATCGTTAGCTACTTTCATTAAAGCCACAGCTGTACGTTTTAAAGCACCAGAAAGTTCAACCATTGCATCGTGCGCTGCTAAAGCTTCAAATTTATTTGGAGCAGTAACGAAAGGTAAACCCGTTAAATCAGCAATTTTTTTAGCCACTAAAACATCGTATCCTTTTGGGGTATTTAAACCTGTACCTACAGCAGTACCACCCAAAGCCAGTTCGGCAACCATTACCAGTGCATTTTTAATGGCTCTGATGCTGTTGTCGATCTGCTGTACGTAGCCTGAAAATTCTTGCCCTAAAGTAAGTGGCGTAGCATCCATAAAGTGGGTACGGCCGGTTTTGGTAATTCCTGCAAATTCTTCAACCTTTTTAGCCAGGGCATTTCTTAGATGCGTTAAACCCGGAATAGTGTTTTCTACGGTTAATTTATAGGCTGCAATGTGCATTGCAGTTGGATAAGTATCGTTTGATGACTGCGATTTGTTCACATCATCATTCGGGTGAAGTACTTTTTTATCATCAGCCAGTGCACCACCATTAATCACGTGTGCGCGGTTTGCAATCACTTCGTTTCCGTTCATGTTACTTTGCGTACCTGAACCGGTTTGCCAGATTACCAATGGGAACTGATCATCCAGTTTGCCCGCAATAATTTCATCACAAGCTTTGGCAATAAGCTCAGCTTTATCGGCCGATAATACACCAAGCTCGGTATTGGCTAGTGCTGCTGCTTTTTTCAGGTAACCAAAAGCGTGGATAATTTCTTTAGGCATCGAACCTTCCGGGCCGATTTTAAAGTTATTGCGTGAGCGTTCGGTTTGTGCACCCCAGTATTTGTCGGCAGGTACCTGCACCTCGCCCATGGTATCGTGTTCTATTCTGAAACTCATTATATTTTAATTTTTGTTGTGGCAAATTTAGGTTTTTTGACTTTTAAAGCGTTGTATTTATGTAAGATATTTGGTAGATAATAAAATATCTTTAAGTTCAGCGTTTTTAACCACAGATGCACACAGATAAACACGGATTTATAGCTGTGGTTAAATTATATTTATCTGTTTAATGGCTTAAATTAATGATATTGCCACCAGGGCCGCTTCTACCAATGAAATCATATTCATACCTTTACGGCAAATATGCAGGGATTAGTTATTAAATCTACGGGGAGTTGGTACAACGTGCTGGCCGATAATGGCGAGCATTACGATTGCCGCATTGTAGGTAAGTTCAGGATTAAGGGAATTAAAACCACCAACCCGATTGCGGTTGGCGACAGGGTAAAGTTTGAGCTTGAACGGGATAGCAATCAGGGTTTGATTAACGAACTGCTGCCCCGTAAAAACTATATCATCCGCAAGTCGATTAACCTGAGCAAGCAGGCTCAGATTTTGGCTGCCAATTTAGATATGGCCATTCTGGTGGTTACTTTGGCATCGCCACGTACCTCTTTGGGCTTTATCGATCGTTTTTTGGTTACCGCCGAAGCCTATGATGTGCCTGCAGTATTGGTATTCAATAAACTCGATCTGTTTAGTAAAGAAGGTCTGGAGATCCTTCAGGAATTTAAAGATATTTACCAGAATATAGGTTATGCCTGTTATGAAGTTTCGGCCTTAAAAGGAATTAATATTCCGCTGATTCAGGAACTGATTACCGATAAAATTACCTTAATTTCAGGGCATTCCGGTGTAGGTAAATCCAGCTTGATTAATGCTTTATTGCCTGATCGTGATTTGAGAACAGGCGAGGTTTCTGACTGGAGCGATAAAGGGCAACACACCACAACCTTTGCCGAAATGTTCGAATTGCCGCAGGGCGGTTTTATTGTAGATACACCAGGTATCCGTGAGTTGGGTGTAATCGATATCGAAAAAGAAGAGTTGGGACATTTTTTCAGGGAGATTTTCGAAACCTCGCACAATTGCCGTTTTAACAACTGCCGCCATGTAAACGAACCAGGCTGTGCGGTTATTGAAGCCGTGAACGAAGGCGAAATTGCCATCTCACGATACGAAAGTTACCTGAGCATTTACCACGGAAACGATACCAGACACTAGCCCCAGCCCCTGAAGGGGTGCTGAATAGGAGCTATAAGTCAATTTTTAAAAATAAAAAAAATCAAAAGCCCCTTTAGGGGTAGGGGGAAAGATGAAATTCAAATTAGGAGATTTTGTGCGTTTTGTTGATGAGAAACGCGAGGGCTATGTAACCCGCGTTATCGACGCCCAAACTTTGGGGGTAACAGACGAAGATGGTTTTGAAATTCCGGTTGCGGTAAGTAACCTAACATCGGTGCATGGCCATGGTGTAGTGGCTGAAGAGATCGATGTACCTAAGCCCATTCAGGTTAATGTACCCGGTGTTACCAAAATAGAAAATGGTATATACGTTGCCGCTGCAACTGACGATAAAGCCGGTAATGTGGTTCATTTACATTTGCTAAACCAGTCGCCCAATACTTTATTGCTGAGCCTTACCACCGAAAGAAAAGGAAAGTATACCAATGCCTACCATGGTATTATACAACCTTATTCACTTGCCTTGGTATATGCTGCCTCTTTAGCCGATCTGGAGCTTTGGCCGGAGTTTACCTTTCAGGTTTTGGTAGCTGGTGTAGCCGATGCCAAGCCGATAGATCCATTGGTGATCCGTAAGAAGTTCAGGGCAAAAGATTTTAGTACCGAACAGAAAGAACTGCCTAATCTTAAAAATAAGGGCTGGTTGGTTCGTTTAGATGATCTGGTGCCGGTAACAATCGATGCGCAAAAATTAAAGGAAAGCTTTTTTAAATCGGCCGACGAAAAGAAAATGGTCGAAGCGCCTGCAAAAGAGGTCGATTTACATATCGAAAAACTACGTGATGACCACCACTTTCTAGAAGCCAGCGAAATTTTACAGATTCAGCTTACGCATTTTCAAAATGCCCTTGATGCTGCTATAGTGCACCATTTTGATAAAATGATTTTTATCCACGGCTCAGGAAACGGAACGCTTAGGGATAAAATTCACAAACTGATTAGTAAAAACCCGCACATTAAAACCTATATGGATGCCCGGAAAGAGAAGTTCGGGTATGGAGCAACTGAAGTGGTTTTTAAGTAATCCAATATCGTTATGCTGAACTTCCTCCTGATCTGTCGGACGGGTGTTTCAGCATCTCTAATTTTTGGTAGATGTAATCCGTGTCAGATCGTAAGATCTGACACCACAATAATGTTTCTGCGCTTATCTTCTTAATCTGCGGGCCAGATTTGTTTGTTAATACCCAAACTCCAAAACCACCACAATAGCATTATTGCTCAAGGCTTCCAGTTCAACCTGTTGTAAATCCCAAAGGGCAAGTCCATCGCGGGCATGCAGTAACCTTCCTTCAATTTCAAAAGCGCCATCTATAACAAAGCAATAAAATTTACTGTTGCTGTGCTGCAGGGTGTAAATTGCTTCCCCGCGACCAGCAAAAATACCTGCACTTAATTTAAATGGCAGTTTTGGGTTAGAGATAAGCTCAATCAATTGGTTCTGGTCTTTTTCAAAATCGAAATGATACAACATTTCACTCGGGCGCAGTAAAAAGAAATCCGTTTTAATGCCCAACTGTAAATAATTGATGGTATCGTTAGGGTAGGGGTTGCTAATTTCCAAAACTTCACCTTTGCCTAAGTTTAACACTTGTACTTTACCTGTATCAATCGAAAATTCTTTGTTCCCCTGCACCACATCAATACCGCCGGTAATGGGAAAGAAAATTTGAAAAGAATCTTCTTTGGATAGGAAAAAGGTAACTTTTCCGCCTGCCAAAGCATCATCATTGCAGAGAAAAAGATTATCGAACGGTTCGCGGTGTTCGCTATAATATTTTTCGAAATTAAAGGTGCTATACCTGCGGAGTGTTGAGTTTTCGGTCAGTCCACGCTGGTCAGCGAGATATATTTGTCCGGGGGTTAGTTCCATGCTTAATCGATATTTTTGATAGAGTGGATGCTTACAAAAGGCTGAATGGCAAAAAGATTAGTGAAAATTTCAGCTTCTTCTTCTTCTTTATGTTGCGATACCAATAGTTGATCGCCAATGGTTTCATGCCAGATCAGCGGTTTTGAGAAAAAGTTAATGGCAACCTTATGTTTCTCCGGATGGCGTATGTCCGAATTAATAATTTCGAACTTAAAATGCTCAAAAGTTAAAAAGCGCCTGCCCAGATTATCCAAAACATCCGGAATAATGCCGTTTAGCTGACGCAGATAACCGGTAATAGCTGCACTTACCAAAAAATGGAGTTTTTCGGCCTCTGGTACATGCAATAACATTTCGGCAAAAGTATTATACTGCTGCGGTTGGTTGTAATACTGCGCCTGCATTTTAAACTCGGCAAAGCTGTCCTCGTGTACAAACCTATCCCAGGGGCTGGTATTGGTGCTATCGATTATCTTCCGGTAGCATAAAACGATCACTTTTTTTGGCATGCCATAAAATTAAAAAAGACGTTAAGAAATCCTAACGCCTTTATTGAAAAATAAAACAAATAATAAGGATGATATTATGCTTTAACGTTCAATTTAAAAGTAAGGTCGAAGCCTGCAGTTAGGGTTCCGCTTACTGCAGCAATCTGTACGCCTGTTTTGTCATCACTAAAAACATTGTCTGCATTGTTGTAAGTGTAGCCTGTCATCCCTTTGGTATAGCCGTTAACCAGGGCAAGCGATGTTCCGCTACCTTCGGGGAAAGCAATCTGTGTTACATTTAAAGATGTTCCGGCAGCATTATACACGTGAACATGAATATGTGTGGCCCGGCCGGTGTACCAGCCCGGAAAAATAGTTGTAAAAGTTACCAGTCCATTGGCATCGGTAGTTTGGCGACCGCGTAAAAAATGTACCGATTGATAATTGGTGCTTTGCATGCCAGAGCCGCCATATTCAGAATAGTTGCCCTCTGCATCGCAATGCCAGATATCAACCAGCGCACCAGCCAATGCCGCGCAATTGTTGTTCAGGTTACCAACAGTTATTTTTACGGTCATTTTGTAACCTGTACGGCCATCGGTAATATCGCTGCGTACATAAGATGCAGGCACTTTGGTTGGAAAAGGTCCTTCGGTTTCGGTTGGGGCTACGGTACAGGTTCCGTTGGTGCTGGCAGTTGTGCCTGCAGTTCCCGATCCTGATGTACTGGTGCCATCTGTTATACTGCTCTTTTTACAGGCTTCGATAATTACCGGAGTTGAAACGGCTCCAATCATTAAACTTCTGATGAAATTTTTTCTTTCCATAGCTAATGCGTTTTGTTTCGTTGATTTAAAATTGCACCAAAAAAAACGGATTGTAACAAATGTATCGACAAACAAGTGCTTTGACACGTTGAATCATAAGGCTTTATAAGCTGATGCTGAGTAACGCCTGATAAATGATCATTAAACAGGTGCATTAATTATAAAAGCAGGTGCGATAATTATAAAAGCGGGTGCGATAATTATAAAAGCGGGTGTGATAATTATAAAAGCGGGTGCGATAATTATAAAAGCAGGTGCGTTAATTATAAAAGCGGGTGCATTAATTATAAAAGCAGGTGCGTTAATTATAAAAGCATGTACATTAATTATAAAAGCGGGTCTATTCAGTAAACTGTGTCATCGGTCTGTTCAATAAAAAGTATTGTTTTTTATCCTAAATAAATAAGCTGGGATATTGTGGTGCGTTTTTTGAGGTTAGCAGATTTCATTTTATAAAAGATTAAAACTAGCTTTGCCGCTATTAATGAAACACCTGGTTACCATATCACTTGTATTTTTTAGCTTAACGCATTTGGCCAAAGCCGAACGCGTTGAAGGGCTTAGAATATTAAATGAATATTGTAATGAGTATAAAATCAGTGCTAACGCATCTGATAAAAGCGTTGTGCAGTTTAACGAACAGCGTAACCCTTATTTATTATCGTACACCCGGCTTGCTTTAATTGGCACTCAACCTCAATTAAAAGTAGCAAAATATGTAAGCGTAAATCAGGTAATCACCGATTTAACCATCCGCAAAAAACCGAAGAACAACAGTCCCTAGTTCGTTTTCTTAAAGATCTTTTTTAAGATTTTAAGCCCCTTTTATACCAACAACTGCCAAACTGACTTAATGCTGACAGTGGCTTGGTTGTTGTAACACACCATTTTTTAATAAATAAATACGATTTAAAATATAATGTTAGGATTTTTAGCGAAGATTTTCGGAAGTAAATCAGAAAGAGATATAAAGGCTATTCAGCCATTGGTTGTAAAAATTAACGAACACTACAGTAAATTTTCGGCACTAAGCAACGATGAGTTACGTGGTAAAACCATAGAATTTAAAAGCAGAATTGCAGATTTCTTAACCGAAATCGATGGAAAAATTTCGGCCCTTAAAGCCGATGCAGAAAACGAAGAATTAGATCTTCACGAAAAAACGGCTATTTACGATCAGGTTGATGCCTTAGGCAAAGACCGCGATGCGGAATTGGAAAAAATATTGTTGGAAATCCTGCCTGAGGCTTTCGCAGTAGTTAAAGAAACTTCGCGCCGTTTAAGCGAAAACGATTATTTAGAAGTTACTGCAACCCAGTTCGACCGCGATTATGCTGCAAGAAAAAACAATGTTAAAATTGTTGGCGATAAAGCACAGTGGGCCAATAAATGGGAAGCTGCCGGAAATGAGGTAGCCTGGAACATGGTACATTACGATGTACAGTTAATTGGTGGTATTGTATTACACAGCGGTAAAATTGCCGAGATGGCTACCGGTGAGGGTAAAACCCTTGTAAGTACGCTGCCTGCTTACCTGAACGCACTTGCCGGACAAGGTGTGCACGTAGTTACGGTGAATGATTACCTTGCACGCAGGGATAGTGAGTGGAATGGTCCTTTGTTCGAATTCCACGGTTTAACAGTTGATTGTATTGATAAACACGAGCCTAACTCTGAAGAAAGAAGAAAGGCTTATGCAGCAGATATTACTTACGGTACCAATAACGAATTTGGGTTCGATTACCTGCGTGACAATATGTCGCAAACTCCTGATCAGTTGGTACAGCGCAAATTGCACTTTGCCATGGTGGATGAGGTCGATTCAGTTTTAATTGATGATGCCCGTACACCTTTAATCATTTCAGGGCCGATTCCGCATGGCGATCAGCATGAGTTTTACGAGTTGAAACCACGCATTGAGCGTTTGGTTAATGCACAAAAAGCTTATGTTACCCAGGCTTTAAACGAAGCTAAAAAATTAATCAATGCGGGTAATACCGGTACCGAAGAGGGCGAAGGTGGTTTAGCATTATTACGTGCTTACCGTGGTTTGCCTAAAAATAAAGCATTAATTAAGTTCTTAAGCGAAAGCGGCGTGCGTGGTCTGTTGTTAAAAACAGAAAACTACTACATGGCCGATCAGTCTAAGAATATGCCTAAGGTAGATTCAGAGTTGTTCTTCTATATCGATGAGAAAAACAACCAGGTAGAGTTAACCGAAAAAGGTATTGAGTTAATTACCCAATCGGGAGAAGATCCGCATTTCTTCGTATTGCCTGATGTAGGTACCGAAGTGGCTGAGCTGGAAAAATCTGATCTTCCTTTAGAAGAAAAAGTAGTTACCAAAGATGCCCTGATGCGCGATTATTCTGTTAAAGCAGAGCGTATCCACTCGGTAAACCAATTGTTAAAAGCCTACACCTTATTCGAAATTGATGTAGAGTACATTATTGATGAAGGTAAGATCAAAATTGTTGATGAGCAGACCGGCCGTATTATGGATGGTCGCCGTTACTCTGATGGTTTACACCAGGCTATCGAAGCTAAAGAAAATGTAAAGGTTGAAGATGCAACCCAAACCTATGCAACAGTAACCTTGCAAAACTATTTCCGTATGTACCACAAACTTTGCGGTATGACGGGTACTGCAACTACCGAAGCTGGCGAGTTCTGGTCGATCTATAAACTGGATGTGGTTGAGATTCCAACCAACAGAAATATTTCAAGACAAGATCAGCAGGATTACGTTTACCGTACCGTGCGTGAAAAATACAATGCCGTTGCCGATGAAATTGTAAAATTAACCGAAGCAGGCCGTCCGGTATTGGTAGGTACAACTTCGGTTGAGATTTCTGAGTTGTTAAGCCGTATGCTTAAACTGCGCGGCATTAAACACAACGTATTAAACGCGAAAATGCACCAGAAAGAGGCCGATATCGTTGCCGAAGCTGGTCAGGCCGGAACCGTTACCATTGCTACCAACATGGCTGGTCGTGGTACCGATATTAAATTAGGCCCGGGCGTTAAAGATGCAGGTGGTTTAGCTATCGTAGGTACCGAGCGTCACGAGTCTCGTCGTGTAGACAGGCAGTTACGTGGTCGTGCCGGTCGTCAGGGCGATCCGGGTTCGTCTCAATTCTTCGTTTCATTGGAAGATAACCTGATGCGTTTATTCGGTTCAGAAAGAATTTCGAGCATTATGGTGCGTATGGGTATCGAAGATGGCGAGGTAATTCAGCACTCTATGATTACCAAATCAATCGAACGTGCGCAAAAGAAAGTAGAAGAAAACAACTTTGGTATCCGTAAACGTTTATTGGAGTACGATGATGTGATGAACTCGCAACGTACTGTAATTTACGCTAAACGTAAAAACGCTTTATTTGGCGAGCGTTTAGATGTGGATATGAACAATATGGTATTTGATGTTGCCGAAGATATCGTTACCGAATACAAAACAGAAGCAAACTTTGAAGGCTTTAAACTTGAGGTAATTAAAAACTTCTCGCTGGATACGGCAATTACTGAAAAAGAATTCTCGTCTACCGCTATTCCACAGCTAACAGAGCGCTTGTTTGAAGAAGCAGAAGCATTTTATGCGCGTAAATCAGAAGCCATTATTCAGCAGTCATTACCAGTTTTAACACAGGTTTACGAAGAGCGTGGTCAGCATATTGAGCAGATTGTGGTTCCGTTTACCGATGGTATCCGTGGTATTCAGGTAGCTGTTGATCTTAAAAAAGCAATCGATAATAAAGGAAAAGAGGTGGTTCGTGCATTCGAGAAAACCATTGTATTGGCCTTGATTGATGATAGCTGGAAAGAGCATTTACGTGAAATGGACGATTTGAAACAGTCGGTTCAGAATGCTGTTTATGAGCAAAAAGATCCATTGGTAATTTATAAAATGGAAGCTTTCAACTTGTTTAAAGATATGCTTAATGCAGTAAACAAAGAGGTTGTAAGTTTCTTATATAAAGGTGGTATCCCGGTTCAGCAGGAGCCAGATCAGGTTAGAGAAGCACCAGCTCCGGTTAAACAACCTAAGCTACAGACTACTAAACAGGAGTTTGGCAGAGAAGAGCCTGGTATTGAGTTTGGCGACACACGCGAAGCTGTTCCACAGCAGCCCATCCGTAAAGAAGCAACTATAGGCCGTAACGAGCCTTGCCCTTGCGGAAGTGGAAAAAAATACAAGAACTGCCACGGTGCTAATTTGTAATTAACTCATTATAATATACCAAGCCCCGATATTTTTTGTCGGGGCTTTTTTATGCAAGAATGTTTTATCTTGATAACAGGCTTTATTTTTAGTATTTTTGAGTATGAGAACAATAACCTTAGATATTTTAAATGATAAGGCGCTGGATCTGTTAAAGGATTTGGAGCTTCTTAAAGTTATTCGCCTAAGAAAAGACGCTGAGGCCCCTAAAGATCTGAGTAAAGATTTAATTTCAAAATATAAAGGGGCAATGCAAAAACAACCCATATCGGAAGTTGAGGATCAGTTAAATAATATTCGAAACGAGTGGGACTAAACTATCTCTGGGATACAAATACCGTTATTTATTTTCTTCAGCGTCAATTTACGCCAGGTGCCGAAAAATTTATTGATAATATTCTGCTAACCTCTCAACCTGCTATTTCGGCAATTACTGAGATTGAGTTGCTTTGTTGGCGAACTGCTAATGATAATGATCTATTGGTAATCCGAAATTTTATCAAAGACGCTTATGTTTACGAATTGGAACAAGACATTAAAGATAAAACTGCAGCGTTGAGAAAACACCATAACCTCAAACTTCCGGATGCCGTAATTGCAGCAACGGCTATTGTAAATAAACTTACCCTTATTACCCGAAATAGTAAAGATTTCAATAAGATACCCGAACTCGAGGTCTCAAACCCGTTTTCTTTGTAAGAATTTATCTTCTGGATTAACCATTTGCACAACCCATAAAGAATGCCGATTTTTGTAACCAATACGGCATTCCTGTTTTTAAAACAATTTTCGTCTGCCTGATGTAATACCATCATGAAAATATTTTATACGATAATCTTCAGTTTACTAATCTTTAAAACATCTTTTGCACAAAAGGGAGAGGTTACCGTGATAAAAGATCCCTTAATTGATAGTTTAATCGCCAAACGGCTTGAGGTATATAAAACTTCGGGCGAAGTAAAAACAGGCAAACCCATCGTTTCTGCCTACGGCTACCGGGTACAGATTTTTTACGGATCAGACCGGCGCGAGGTTTTTAACGAGCAGGCCAGGTTTAAAGGGCTTTACCCCAGGTTAAATACCTACCTCATTTATAAAGAACCTAATTATTATGTACGGGTAGGCGATTTCAGAACCCGGCTCGAAGCCCAACGGCTAATCAACGAACTGAGACCAAATTTCCCTACACTGTTTATTTTCAGGGAAAAAATCAATGCCCCAAATTTAGATACCAATACTACTGATGATCAAAAATAAAGTACAGGAACTGGCCGCAAACATCTTTAACGATGTGGTAGGCTATCGTCAACATATACACGCCAACCCCGAATTATCTTTTAAAGAATTTGAAACCTCTTTGTTTGTTAAAGACAAATTGAAAAAATGGGGAATCGAATATACCGATTGCGCCAATACCGGCGTAGTAGGTTTAATTAAAGGTAACCTGCCATCTGATAAAGTAATTGCTTTACGTGCAGATATGGATGCCTTACCCATTCACGAAGCTAATGATAAGCCCTACGCATCGAAAAACCCGGGTGTAATGCATGCCTGTGGCCACGATGTGCATACCTCTTCGCTTTTAGGAACGGCTTATATTTTAAACCAGCTGAAAGATGAGTTTGGCGGAACAATCAAATTGATTTTCCAACCTGCAGAAGAATTACTGCCAGGTGGTGCCAGCATCATGATCAAAGAAGGTGTACTCGAAAATCCGAAACCCAATCATATCGTTGGTCAGCATGTAATGCCGCTAATCGATGCCGGTAAAGTAGGTTTCCGTTCGGGTATTTACATGGCTTCGACAGATGAATTGTATGTTACCGTAACCGGAAAGGGTGGTCATGGCGCGCAGCCACACCAGAATATCGATCCTGTGGTAATTGCTTCGCACATTATTATTGCCTTGCAACAGATTGTGAGTCGCAATGCCGATCCACGTATTCCTTCCGTTTTATCGTTTGGTAAAGTAACCGCAAGCGGAGCAACCAATATTATCCCGAATGAGGTTAAAATTGAGGGTACTTTCAGAACACTCGATGAAGAATGGAGAGCAGAAGCGCACAAACGCATGAAAAAAATGGCCGAAGGCATTGCCGAAAGCATGGGTGGAAGCTGCGATTTCGATATTCATAAAGGTTATCCTTTTTTAATTAACGAAGAAAAATTAACGGCCAATGCAAGGGCCTTTGCCGAAGATTTCTTAGGTAAAGAAAATGTAGTAGATCTGGATATCTGGATGGCTGCCGAAGATTTTTCTTTCTACTCGCAGGTAACAGATGCTTGCTTTTATCGTTTAGGAACAGGGAATGCTGCCAAAGATACACAGTATTCTGTGCATACACCGCGATTCGATATTGACGAAGATGCGCTAAAAATCTCGACCGGTTTAATGGCCTACATTGCTTTAAAGCAACTGGGCAACTAGAAGAGATGTAAGGATGGGTGATGTAAAATGCTAATGGTTTAAATATCCTTCCATTACAACTTATTACATCATCCATTTAAACAGGCATCGTTTTTGCCACTACCATAAAATATGAAGAGAATATTTCTAGTTTTAATACTCAGCTCGCTTTTTTATACCGGTTTTACCCAGGAAATTCAACGGTTTAACCCCGATACCATTAAAACCATTACACTCGATTCGACTGTAAACATCAAGGCAGAAAAGCTGAATGTCGAAACTTTCATCAATAAAGTAATAAACGATACTTCCTTTTATCAATCGTTCAGGGATATGAAACGTTACAGTTTTATTGCCGAGAACCGGATTTACAGTTACGATAAAAAGAATAAGGTTGATGGCAAAATTTATCGTAAAATAAAGCATAATAACAGCGGTCCGTATAAAATGGAATACCTGGTAAAACAGGATACGGGGAAAATTTATAAGAAAAACGGCAAATACCAGTTGTATACGGTAGAAATGTTCGATTACATTTTTATGAATGCCTATAATACCGATTTTGTACCCAATGCACCAAAACCTGATGGAAAGGGCGGGACCAACGAAAGTTATAAGGATAAGCTGAAAACGCTGATTTTTAATCCTGGCCGACCAGTTAAAGTACCTTTTATCGGCAGCAAAACTGAAATTTTTACAGCCAACATGCGCCAGTATTACGATTATGCTTTTAGCAGCGGTACTTACTTAGATTCTATCCCCGTGTACCGTTTTAAAGTTTCTGTTAAACCCGATTTAAGCAGCTGGACCAAAGATGGTGTGATGATTAAAGAACTGGTTACTATTTTCGATAAACGAAATTTCAATATTTTAGGCCGTTATGTAGACATGAAATACAGCAATATGCTTTTCGATTTCGATGTACAGATGAATATCGAAATGGGTTATTTCGGCGATGATAAATTACCGACTAAAATTACTTATCAGGGCAATTGGGATTATCCTTTCAAAAAAGAAGAACGGGCAAGTTTTTTAATTGTACATAAAGACTACAAACTCGAAAAGGGCAAATAAGGATGGATAATCGCCTGAAAGATTTATTATCTTTAAGCGATTAATTTAAATCCCTATCCATGCAATTACTCTCGCGTACCAAACTGGTACTGTTTTTATTTTTGTTTGTGGTTAGCCGGCTCAATGCACAGGTTTTAACTTCCAAACAGATCGACAGCATTTCTGAAAAAACATTAACTGCTTTTAATGTTCCGGGTTTAGCTGTTGCGGTAGTTAAAGATGGTAAGGTAATTCATGCTAAAGGTTATGGTGTGGCCTCTTTAAAAACCAGGCAGAAGGTAGATGAAAATACCTTGTTTGCCATTGCTTCCAACTCAAAAGCATTTACATCAGCAGCTTTGGCCATATTAATTGATGAAGGCAAAATCTCCTGGGATACGAAGGTAACCGATATCATTCCGGAGTTTAAAATGTACGATGCTTATGTTACTGCCGAATTTACCATCCGCGATTTACTTTCGCACCGGAGTGGTTTAGGTTTAGGCGCCGGCGATTTAATGATCTGGCCCGATTCTTCAACAGTAAGCAAGAAGCAGATTATCCATAATTTAAGATACTTAAAACCGGTTTCCAGTTTCAGGACTAAATGGGATTACGATAACCTGCTCTACATTGTTGCCGGAGAGGTAATTGCGCGGGTTTCGGGCAAAACTTACGAAGAATTTGTAGAAAACCGGATTATGCAGCCCCTGGGAATGAATAGAAGTGCTACTTCATTCAACCGCCTAAAAGATAAATCGAACAGTATAGATGCCCATGCGCCTGTAAATGGCATAATTACGGCTATCCCAAAAGATTTTTCGGAAAACAGTAATGCCGCCGGAGGAATTAATACCAGTATAAACGATTTAAGCAAATGGGTAATTACCCAGCTTAATGGTGGCAGGTATGGCAAAAAGCTCGAAAAAACCTTGTTTAGCAGGCAGGCTCAAAACCAAATGTGGACCATGCACAGCATTATTCCGGCAGGTAAAGGTGCTTACAACAGGCATTTCTTTGGTTATGGCCTCGGTTGGTTTTTAAGCGATGAAAAAGGATCGCTGGTAGCTGAGCATACGGGCGGTTTGGCCGGCATGGTGAGCGAAGTAACTTTAATCCCTGATCTTAAATTAGGCATTATCGTATTAACCAATCAGCAATCTGGAGGCGCATTTTACGCCATTACACAATCCATTAAAGATGGTTATTTCGGCATTAGCGGAAAAGACCGGATTAAAGACAATGCTGCTGATGAGCAAAATGAAAGAGACGAAGCTAAAAAGATAACCGATAAAATAAGCGCTGATATTGCGTCAGCCCAAAAAAGTGCAACAAACAAACCCGACGAAAAAAAATATCTGGGTACTTATAGCGATATTTGGTTTGGCGATATAACCATTAGCAGCCTCAATGGTAAAATGCATTTTCAAGCCAAAAACTCACCCAAACTAAAAGGCGATATGGTATTTTATAAAGGCAATACTTTTATTGTGAAATGGTACGACAGAAGTATGGATGCCGATGCCTTTGTAAACTTTAGCCTCGATAATGAAGGAAATCCGGTTGCTATTAAAATGGAACCCATTTCGCCACTAACTGATTTTAGCTTTGATTTTCAAGACCTCGACTTAAAAAAGAAACCATAATTTAATGAATTAAAATATATGAAAACCCTGTTCAGAACCACTGTTTTACTTAGTATTTGCTTAATTGCTTTAACTTCAATGACATTTAAACCCAAACGCATTATCTTTTTTGGCGATTCTATTACCCAGCAAGGCGTATCTAAAAACGGCTATGTAACCCTAATTAAAAAATCGCTCGATTCTACTAAATATGATGTTATTGGCGCCGGAATTGGCGGAAATAAAGTGTACGATTTGTACCTGCGTTTAGAAGACGATGTATTGAATAAAAAGCCCGATTTAGTAGTTATTTATGTAGGTATTAACGATGTATGGCACAAACAATCGTCTCATACCGGAACCGATTACGATAAATATTTAAAATTCTATCAGGCTTTAATCAATAAAATTCAGGGTGTAGGCAGTAAGGTGGTATTGGTTACCCCTTCAGTAGTGGGTGAGAAAAAAGACGGTACCAACGAATTAGATGCCGACTTAAACAAATACGCTGCAGGAATTAGGGCCCTGGCCGCTAAAAACAATTTACCTGTGTGCGATTTGAGAAAGGTTTTTGCCGATTACGAAGCACAAAATAATCCGGAAGATAAGGAAAAAGGCATTTTAACCGTTGATAGGGTGCACCTGAACGAAACCGGTAACAAGCTGGTTGCCGATCAGTTATTGCCTTTGGTAAAATAGATTTTTAAACCGCAAAGTTCGCAAAGTATTTCGCAAAGCACACAAAGAAATTTTCTCTGTGTGCTTTGTGTTTTTTCTCTGTTATCTTTGTGGTTAATTAACCGATTCGTCATTGCGAACCGAAGAAAGGGATTGTGTGATGGAGTGAAGCAATCTTTCCTGCATAACGTTAATCTAAATTATAACAATGGAACGTGGTGGAACAGTTTATATCATTACTAATTTTACTCATACCACGTTATATACTGGGGTTACTTCTGATATTATGTTTAGGATAAAGGAACACAAAGACAAGGAATATCCGAAATCTTTTTCCGCTAAATACAACACAGATAAACTTGTTTATTTTTGTTCTTATGATTCAATAGAAGAAGCAATTGCAGCGGAAAAAAGAATTAAAGGTGGAAGCCGAAAAAAGAAGATAAAATTAATAGAATCTATGAATCCAGAATGGAAGGATTTATGGGAAATCGTGAAAGACTGGTGAAAGTTATTGCGAACTGAAGAAAGTGATTGTGTGATGGAGTGAAGCACTCTTTTAAAATAGGACAATAAATTAAATAGCAAAAGCAAAAAAGATTGCTTCGTCGTGCCTCCTCGCAATGACGATTTTTGTGCCGTCATTGCGAACTGAAGAAAGGAATTGTGTGATGGAGTGAAGCAATCTTTCCTGCATAACGTTAATCTAAATTATAACAATGGAACGGGGTGGAACAGTTTATATCATTACTAATTTTACTCATACCACGTTATATACTGGGGTTACTTCTGATATTATGTTTAGGATAAAGGAACACAAAGACAAGGAATATCCGAAATCTTTTTCCGCTAAATACAACACAGATAAACTTGTTTATTTTTGTTCTTATGATTCAATAGAAGAAGCAATTGCGGCGGAAAAAAGAATTAAAGGCGGAAGCCGAAAAAAGAAGATAAAATTAATAGAATCTATGAATCCAGAATGGAAGGATTTATGGGAAATAGTGAAAGACTGGTGAAAGTCATTGCGAACTAAAGAAAGTGATTGTGTGATGGAGTGAAGCACTCTTTTAAAATAGGACAATAAATTAAATAACAAAGCAAAAAAGATTGCTTCGTCGTGCCTCCTCGCAATGACGGACAATATTAAATATGATCAACCGCGAAACGATAGATAAGATAATGGATACCGCCCGTATTGAGGAGGTAGTTGGGGATTTTGTGCACTTAAAAAAACGCGGTACCAGTTTAATTGGTAATTGCCCTTTCCATGGCGAAAAAACACCTTCCTTTCACGTTTCCGTAACCAAAGGGATTTACAAATGCTTTGGCTGCGGTAAAGGGGGCGATTCTGTGCGCTTCATTATGGATCATGAAAAATATTCATATCCCGAAGCACTTAAGTTTTTAGCCAATAAATACAACATAGAAGTAGCCGAAACCGAACTTTCGCCTGAAGCTGCCGAAGCCCAGAGCGCTAAAGAAAGCCTTTACATCGTATCTCAATATGCCAGTGCTTTTTTTGTAAAGCAGCTTTGGGATACCGAAGAAGGCCGGGGCATTGGCTTAAGCTATTTTAAAGAACGTGGCTTTCGCGAAGATATCCTTAAAAAGTTCGAAGTGGGTTACTCGCCCGATGTTTGGGATGCATTGACACAAAGTGCTACAAATGCCGGACACAAGCTCGAGTTTTTAGAATCGACAGGCTTATCCATTAAAAACGATAGCGGCAAAATTTACGACCGTTTTCGTGGCCGGGTAATGTTCCCGATCCACAATTTTACCGGTCGGATTATTGGTTTTGGTGGCCGTACCTTAAAAACCGACAAAAATGTTCCGAAATACGTAAACTCGCCAGAAAGCGAAATTTACCATAAATCGAATGTGCTTTATGGTTTGTTCCACGCCAAAAAAGCCATCCGCGATTTAGATAACTGTTACCTGGCCGAGGGTTATGCCGATGTACTGTCTGTGCACCAGGCAGGCATTGAAAACGTGGTGGCTTCATCCGGAACTTCGCTTACTGTAGAGCAGATTAAGCTCATCGGTCGTTTTACGCAAAATATTACCATTTTATTTGATGGCGATGCCGCGGGGATTAAAGCATCACTGCGGGGTTTGGATATGATTCTGGAGGAAGGTTTAAACGTAAAAATTGTTTCCTTCCCTGATGGGCACGATCCCGATTCGTACATGCACCATGTTGGCGCAGGTGCTTTTAAAACTTATTTAGAGCAAAACCGTAAAGATTTTATTCTTTACAAAGCCAATGTATTGCTTAAAGATGCTGGCAACGACCCGATAAAACGGGCGGGTATTATTCGCGATATTGTAGAAAGTATTGCTAAAATACCAGATCAGATTAAAGCTTCGGTTTTTATTCGTGAGTGTAGCAGCCTGCTCGAGATAAGTGAACAGGTATTATCTGGCGAGCTGACTAAAATGCGCTCAGCAAAGCTTAAAAAGAGTTTTGACGGTAACCAGAGAAACAATCAGTCAGCAGCTCCAAAACAATCGTTCTCTTCTTTTTCTTCTGGTCCGCCAGAACCGCTGGGCCCGCCCGATGATTTGTGGGACGATAGTGTCGGTCCTATGGGCTACGAACCACAGGAGCCGGCTAAAGAAGAAGAATATCAGGAAAAGGAAATTGTACGTTTATTACTGGCATACGGACACGAGTTTGTAAACTGGGATAAGATAGACGACATGTATATTGGCCCATTCATTATGCAGAACCTGGCCGATGTAGAGTTCGATGATCCGCTTTGCAAAAAAATTATTGACTATTATAAATCGGAGATCGATAACGGACGATTGCCTACAGCGAACCACTTTATTACACATAAAGAACGCGAAATTGCCGATTTAGCCATCACTTTATCAAGTTCTGAGCATGCTTTAAGTGAAAATTGGCTCAATAAACATCTGATTTATGTTAAGGATGAATCAATGAACTTAAAAGCGACAATTTTGGGTGGAATTTTTCACCTCAAGAAGCGTAAAGTAGAAAATATATTGATGAGCCTGTTAAAAGAGATTAAAGAGGAGAAAGATGCCGATAACCAAATGATTTTGATGCAACGATACGGGGTGATTAAAGGAGTAGAACGCGAAATTTCAAAATTTTTAGGTTCGGTTATTGTGAAGTAAAAATTGAATGCATTACGATTGAATGTATTTGTTAGCAATATGCTTAAATTCAATCGTTCAAAACGCACACATTCAATGACTAAAATATGGCGCTCCATAATGATTTAGGCCGTTTAGGCGAAAGCATTGCCAGGCAATACCTGGAAAGCAAGGGCTACGAGCTGTTGGATGAAAACTGGACTTATGGCAAGGCAGAAGTCGACCTGATTGTTTATAAAGATGGCATCATGATCTTTGTCGAAGTAAAGTCGCGCAGTTCGGTTGCTTTTGGCGAGCCCGAAGATTTTGTGGGTAAAGCCAAGCAGATACAAATGGAGCTTGCGGCAAACGCCTATATTGAAATTATGAACCATCAAAATGATGTCCGTTTTGATATTATTGCAATTACATTTACTAAAAATAAAGATTATACATTAAACCATATTGAAGATGCATTTTGGCCTGAAGATTAACCACATTAAAAAAATGATATTCGTCGGTTTAGCTTGCGCTGTTGTTAGCGCTTGTAAAAACGATGCAAGTACAACCTACCGTAGTTTTCTGTCGCCCATGATTGGTGTTAACGTACCCTTAGGCAAGGAGGTTGAGGTAAAAGTGCAGTTTGGTAACGGAGCGCCTGTAGATTCTGTGATTTATTTGATCGATACTGTTAAAGTAGTCGCTAAAACAGATACCGGTGCCATTAAGCTTAAAACCGAAGGACTTAAACTGGGTAACCACCTGCTTACTGCCAAAATTTTCGGTGCTGGCAAATCAGAAGATATTACTTCCAATATCAATGTGCTGGCTGCAAAGGCGCCTGTTGCCTATAGCTACAAGGTAATTAAAACCTTACCACACGATACGGCTTCGTATGTTGAAGGCCTGGAATATCACGATGGCTTTTTTTACGAAAGTGCTGGTGATTACGGTCATTCGAGCCTGCGTAAAGTAGAGCCTTCAACAGGTAAAATTCTGCAGAAAACCGATTTGGATAAGCAATACTTTGGCGAAGGAATTACTGTAGTGGGCGATAAGATTATTCAGCTTACTTACCGCGAAAAGGTAGGTTTTGTGTACGATAAAAATACCTTTAAAAAATTATCTGAATTTACGTATACCACGGGCAGAGAAGGTTGGGGGCTTGCTTTTGACGGCGAAAAAATCCTGAATACCGATGGTTCAAACACCATCTTTTTCCTGAATAAGGATACCTATCAAAAAATTGGTTCTATTGATGTATTTGATGATAAAGGGGCAATTCAAAACCTGAATGAACTCGAGTACATTGATGGTAAAATATATGCTAATGTTTACACCACCAATAATATCCTCATTATTGATCCCCAAACAGGTGTGGTAGAAAGCAGCATAGATTTATCGGGGCTATTACCTGCCGATTATTTTAAGGGAGAAGATGAAAAGGCTAATAATGTATTGAATGGGATTGCTTATGACAAGGCTGGAAAAAGGCTTTTTGTAACGGGCAAAAAATGGCCACACATTTTTCAGATAGAACTGGTTAAGAAATAATAAAAAGGCCTGATTTTGTTAAAATCAGGCCTTTTGCTTTTAATCTTTTTTCTTTGGCTCATCCAGGTAGCCGTTAAAAAGAATGGGTTGTTTGTTTACGCTGGTGGCTGTTAAAGAAGCATAACCATTGGTCGAAATATTAATAGTAAACCGGTAATTTTCCCTGCTTACATCTTTAGTGTTAATCTGGATGGTGTAGGCGCCTCTTTTGTTTTTAGTTTCTGTGTAGCTAAAATCTTTCGAAGTAAATTTTATTCCGCCCTGCGTTGGGTCCATTGGTGCAGAAAATGCCCTGCCGTAATAAGGCAGGTAAGCCACAACACTGTCTTTGGTTACCTTAACATCGTACTGCGAACCCGAAAGGTTAATACTCGAACCGCCTTGCCCACCGGGCATCATCATTAATACTTTATTGATGTCGTTATTGGCCATTGGGATGGCTGTATTGGCCACAAATATATAGTTCTTATCGCCAACAATCCGGCTAGTGGTTTCTTTGTTTGTTTGGGCAAACAACTGAGTGGCGAAGGAAATAAATGCCAGGCTCAATATTAAATTTAAACGTTTCATAATGTGTGTTTTTAAATGTTTAACAATTTAAAGATGCGCCGATACAGATTATTCCATAACAGTGCCAAGAATGAAATGCTTAGTAAATTTAACGATTTTAGTTCTTATATAATGGATTTACACTTGCAGAATGACTTGATTTATACAATGGATTATTTTTTTCGGCTGCTGTTGCTGCAAGCGCTGTAAATTTATAGGTTCCTGGTGCCAGATTGTTCAACTCTATAGTACCGCTTTCATCTGTAATCACGGTAATCAGGTTGCCACCAGGGTTTTTGCCTCCCTTTACCACAATGCCTTCAATGGGTGAGCCAGCAACCCTCGATTTTGGGTTGCTTGCCGGTACAGAAATAACCAGTTTATAGTTACCGGTTGCCGGATTGTTAAATTCGATTTCTCCTTTTTCGTTAGTGGTAAGGTTAATGCTGTTATCGCCAGGATTTTTGCCTCCTTTCACCACAATACCGCCAATAGGCTGACCTTCAACAAAACTAATCTCTCCAGTAGTAACATTGAGTTTCCCTTTTATTGATTTCATGATACAAGGGAAATGCGATTCGGGATAATTGAGTTTGCAATAATCGCAATAGTGTCCCTCCGGAGCAGCAGTTTTTAATTGCTGTGGAGCAGCTTCTTTTATAGTAGAGGTAGTGGTGGCAGTTCTTTGTACTTGTGCAAAAACAGCAAATGAAATGGATAGCAGAAATACCGCTATTGCAGCACATTTTTTCATAATATTTGATTAGAAGGCTAAAATTAATCAAAAAATATGGCTCCTGCTACTTTTTGCGCTGCGGGTAACTGAAATGAAACATTATGACCCTTTACTTTTTTTCGATGCTTTAGCAAATGGATTAAATGCCAGTGCCAGGTTAATCCAGTAATCGAGTTCATCGTTTCGGTTTAATACATCAGCCGATACCAGGATGTAACCTTTCATTGGACGGCCACCCATTAACATTTGCTCCCAGCCATCTTTATCGGCCAGGCTTTCTAAAGTATTTGGATCGAGGCGTACCATCATGTCGTTTCTGGAAATACCCAGGCACATTTTGCCATTGACCATAAAAATCAAGCCGCTAAACATCACTTTTTCTTCTACATCGGGCAGGTGTTGTAAACGTTCTGCTATGCGCAGGGCGAGGGCTTCGTTGTATGTTCTCATTCTTGTATAGTTAACCGAAACAAATTTGGTTCCGTTCGGGATAAAACGCTGAGTTTGCAATGTTCAAAACTAAATTACATCTTTATTAACCATTTTTCAATAAACTACCGTTATTCTTTAAATTTGCAACATGTTATTAAACTGCTATCAGGAAGAGTTATTAGAAGCTGGATGCGATGAAGCCGGAAGAGGGTGTTTGGCTGGGCCTGTATTTGCTGCCGCCGTAATTTTACCCAAAGGTTTTGTGTTGCAAGGTTTGAACGACTCTAAGCAGTTATCGCATGAGCAACGCGATTTGTTGAGGCCCGTTATCGAAAAAGAGGCTTTGGCCTGGGCGGTGGCCTCTTGCGATCATGAAGAGATAGACCGCATCAACATCCTTAATGCTTCCTTCCTGGCCATGCACCGTGCCATCGAAAAGCTTAAGGCACAGCCGGGCTATCTGGTTATTGATGGCAACCGCTTTAAGGCATATCCGAATATTCCACACAGTTGCATTGTAAAAGGCGATGGTAAATATTTAAACATTGCTGCGGCTTCTATTCTGGCCAAAACGCACCGCGATGAATACATGACCAACCTGCATGTAGATTACCCGCATTATAACTGGCAAAAAAACAAAGGCTACCCCACCATTGCACACCGTAAAGCGGTGCTCGAAATTGGTTTATCACCCTTTCACCGCAAAACTTTTAATGTAAGTGATCCGCAGCTCGAGCTGTTTTCAAAAAACGCTTAAAATTTCGTATTTTCACGGCACGTGAAGATTTTGTTAATTACTAAGCGGGTTCCCTTTCCGCCAAATAGTGGTTATCCTATTGTGGTTTATAATACCATAAAAGGCCTGCTGCAACTTGGTGCAGATATTACTTTGTTTAGTCTTAACCCCAGCAAAGCACGCGTGGATATTGAAGATATTTACGACCCCATTTTTGAACAGATTAAATACTATACCTGCGATCTGGATACCGAGGTGAATATCTGGTCGGCTTTTTTTAATATTTTTACCAACGAATCTTACAACGTTTCCAGATACTATAGCGAAGATGCTGCCAAGCAGCTCGAAAGCTTGCTGCGCGAAAATGCATTCGACATTATTCAGTTTGAAGGACTTTTTGTGGTACCCTATTTAGATGTGGTTAAAGCCAACAGCAATGCTAAGCTCATTTACCGGGCACACAATATCGAATTTACGATGTGGGAGCGCCTTTCGCATTCAGAAAAGTTCCTCATTCGCCGTAAATACCTCGCTTTTCTGGCACAGCGTTTAAAAGCCTACGAAACCGATCAGATTAACCGTTTCCATCAGATTTTTGCCATTAGCGAGCCCGACAGGCAAAGCATATTGCGGTTTGGCTGTGAAGTACCCATGTCGGTTTTCCCCGTAGCCATCGATCTGGAAAAATATAAGGTAGATAAAAGTAAAACCAGCTTCCCTACATTGTTCCATTTGGGGGCTATGGACTGGAGGCCAAACCAGGAAGGTTTAGAATGGTTTTTAGATGATATTTGGCCGGATATAGAAAAACTGAATAAAGACCTGCGTTTTTACATTGCCGGTAAAAACATGCAGAAGCATTTTTTTGAATACGATTCTGAAAACCTGATTGTAGAAGGAGAAGTTTTTGATGCGATAGAGTTTATGAATTCGAAAGCAATTATGATTGTGCCTTTAATTTCAGGTACGGGCATGCGGGTAAAAATTATTGAGGGTATGGCCATGAAAAAATGTATTATTGCCACCGCTACCGCTGCCGAAGGGATTAACTGCCGGCATGGCCACGATATTTTAATTGCCGATTCGGCCGATGAGTTTTACCGCTCTATATTGCAGTGCATTATTAACCCCAAACGTTGGATGGAAATTGGCGAAAATGCCCGTAAAACGGTAGAGAATGATCACGGTGTGCATTTAATATCTTCTAAAATGCTCAAAATTTACGAAGAACTGGTCGGGGTATAGCAGGAACATTGCATGCCGTTGATTTACACTTACGGGATCAAGCATAAAGTAAGGCAGCCGCTACTGTAAAATGCTTGCTTTCATTTTCAAAAAAGCAGCTTAAATCTCCTGAATTTTTAGCCTTAAACATTGTCATTTTCTTAGTACTTTTGCCGCAACTAAAAAATTAGCATGAAAAATACCGCATTAACAGAAAAACACATCGCTTTAGGCGCTAAAATGGTTCCATTTGCTGGCTATAATATGCCGGTTACTTACGAAGGTATAAACGCAGAACATGCAACTGTTCGTAATGGAGTTGGTGTTTTTGATGTTAGCCACATGGGCGAGTTTATTTTAAAAGGTGAAAATGCATTGGATCTTATTCAGCGTGTAACCAGCAATGACGCTTCGAAGTTACATGATGGTAAAGTACAATATTCTTGCCTGCCTAATAAAGATGGCGGTATTGTTGATGATTTATTGGTTTACCGCATAGATGATAAAACCTATATGTTGGTTGTAAATGCATCGAACATTGAGAAAGACTGGAACTGGATTGAGCAGTTTAATACCAATGGTGTTGAAATGCACAACATTTCTGACCAGACTTCACTTTTGGCTATTCAGGGCCCGAAAGCTGCCGATGCTTTACAAAGCTTAACAGATGTAAATCTGGCCGCGATGGAGTATTACACTTTTGTTAAAGGTACTTTTGCTGGTATTGAAAATGTAGTAATCTCGGCAACAGGTTATACAGGAGCAGGTGGTTTTGAGATTTATTTTGAAAACCAGTATGCTAACCAGATTTGGGATGCCATTTTTGAAGCCGGACAAGCACAAAACATTAAACCAATTGGTTTAGGTGCCCGTGATACACTACGCTTAGAAATGGGTTTCTGTTTATATGGAAATGATATTGATGATACTACTTCGCCAATTGAAGCTGGTTTAGGCTGGATTACCAAATTTTCAAAGCCTTTTACCAATTCTGAAGCCTTACAAGCTCAAAAAGAAGCTGGAATCCAGAAAAAACTGGTTGGTTTCGAAATGATTGATCGTGGTATCCCGCGTCACGATTACGAAATTGTTGATGCAGAGGGAAATACAATTGGCAGGGTAACTTCGGGTACGCAGGCTCCATCGTTACAAAAAGCCATCGGTATGGGTTATGTAGCTAAAGATTTTGCTAAAGAAGGAACTGAAGTTTTCATCAGCATCCGCAATACACCGATTAAAGCAAAAGTGGTTAAATTCCCTTTTTATAAATAAGATTTGAGACATGGGATATGAGATTTGAGTTGGAAACCGATTAAATCTCATATCTCACATCTCGATACTCCAATCTCATCAAATGTCAAAAAAAATAGAAGTCTGCTTAACACCCGCTTTGATCGATTTATATGATATAGAGCAAAGCATTGTGGTGGTTATTGATATTTTAAGGGCTACATCATCCATTACTTATGGAATCGATAATGGCGCTGAAGCTATTATTCCGGTTGCTCATGTAGAGGATTGTCTGAAATACAGTGATAGTGGATTTTTATTGGCCGCCGAAAGGAATGGTGAAGTAGTGGCGGGTTACGATTTCGGGAATTCGCCTTTTTCTTATACCCCTGAAAAAGTTGGCGGAAAAACAGTGGTACTAACTACTACCAACGGTACCAAGGCATTACATCTGGCGCAAAAAAGGGCACATCAGGTGGTTATAGGCTCCTTTCTCAATTTAGATACGCTTTGCGATTATTTAAAAAGCCAGGATAAGCACGTGTTGTTATTGTGTGCAGGTTGGAAAGATCAGTTCAATTTAGAAGATACCTTATTTGCCGGGGCTGTTGTGAATCAACTGCGTCAAAGCTTTGAGCATTTCGACGATTCGAGTGTTGCTGCCGAGGATTTGTATTTATTGGCGAAAGATGATCTAAGAGCCTACCTGCGCAAATCATCACACAGTCACCGCTTGGCTCAGCTCAATATCGAAGAAGATGTTGTATTTTGTTTGCAGTTAAATATCTGCAAGGCTATTCCTGTTTTAAACGGCGAAAGTTTGGTGGCTTTAAAATACTAAGATTTGGAGACACAATATAGTCCTCGTTTGTAACGAGGATTAAAGAGAACTACATTTCTGATGTGGTTACAACAAATCAACTGCGGTTTATTGGCGATAAAATCGCTATGCTCACCTGTCCTCGTTGCAAACGAAGACAATAAACTGCTTTAAAATACTAAAACATAAAATTGAGGCCTAAGGCAATTGTATTTGCCCTGAAATTAGCGCCATTAAATTGTGTTTCTTCTGTTTTGCGGTTATTATAGTAGGCACGGTCTACGCCTGTATAGGTATTAATGTTATTGATTTTATAATCGAGTTCCAGTTGGAGCATTTTGTTTAAAGGAATCGACAGGTTAGCATTTCCACTAAGTGCGAATGAATTTGCAGCATGGGTAAAACTCACCGGTTTTTGAAAATCGGGAATTAAATTCCAGTTGGCCTTTGCCGAATACTTATAAAAGCCGCCTAAAATACCAGCACTTACGCGGAATGATTTGGCTTTAAAAGTTCCCTCCAGTCCAAAATCGAAGCCCTTGTACCTGCTTTGATAAGTAGTATTTAAACCGGCACTATTGGGGTTGCTCGCACTTTCCAATAAATAAAATTTTTGTTGATTGTAAGATAGTCCGATAATCGGGCCGACTGCGAATTGTTCTGAATTGAGAAGCTGATAACTGAGCTGCAGGTTGGTATTAAACAGACAACCCTTATTGGCATTAAGCAAATCGAAGTAAAAAGCACTCTGACGGTTATCATCCGCATAATCGGTATCTTCTGCTTCTCCTTTGGTGGTATTGCTGTATTGATTACTGGTTTTTACCGTTAGCCGGTCGGTAATGTGGTATTTTACGTCCAGGCCAAATGCAGGTCCTTTTAAATTTTTCCAGATAAGTTCAGACAAGATGTTGGGGTTTGTACCCGAAGCATTGCCGGCAATAGACCAATCGAATTTGGATTGTTGGATGCCTACGGAAGGCTTAATTTCCCATTTTTTTGATGGGCTTTGTGCAAATGCAGCTGTATAAAAGAGGAGTAAGGTTAAACAAATTAGTAATTGGTTAAACACACGCAAAAAAATAAGCTGCATATTTTATTTCTGTTTTAAAATACAAAATACACATAGTGGCCAAGTATATGCCACTATGTGTAAATTAATTTTTAGAATGGATATACTGAAGCAATAAATGATTTATCGGTAGGAGATAAGACAGTGTTCCATCCCACTTCAAAATCACCGATCGTTAGTTCATTAGGAACCGAATAATGCATAATCGAAAATTTATCGTAGGCACTGTAATTGGTTTGTGTAGTGCTGTATTTAGCAAAGATGTTATTATCTGTTGTTGCTTCATCCCAATAATTTGGGGCCGCTGCGTAGTAAGCATAAACAGCTGGTTTGTCCCACGGAATAGATACCAAAGGATGTTGGTGTTCGTGAATCATACCCAATGCATGTCCAAATTCGTGTATTACCACGCGGCTATATTCCGAATCTGCAGTATTATTGGTTAGCCAGCCATAATTCATGGTTGCACCAGTGCTTGGTGTCGATTTTCCAATGTACGACCATGATCCTCCGCTGGCGAAGGTTACCCTGATTTTAGCGGTATTATCGTTGGTTACAAAATTGAATTTAATGTTGGCATATTGTTCCCATTGTTTGGCAAACTGGATTACTTTAGCTCTAACGGTTGAAGTACCTCCATTTAAACTTACTTTAATGGTAGAGCCATTTGGCCATTTGGTTGAAGTGATTACTGCGCCTCTGGGCGTAGTGCCGTCAAGTGTTCTTTCCGTACAGATCTTGATATCGCTCATTTGGTTGACACTTAAACTTTCAGGGCGATCTAAGGTTTCGGTTTCAGTTGGTTTTTCTTTTTTACAAGAATATAAAGACAAAGTTAGGGCTAAGGCAATCAGTGCTGCCTTGTTTAATTTTAAAAAATTCATGTTTTAGGTTGTTTAGGTAAAAATTAATGATCTGTGTTATTTGACTGAAAAATCAAGTTAGAAAATAGTAAACACAGGGATTCTCCGCTTCTGCTGAAGCATGGTCTGGTTAAAAAACATAGGTAAGACGTTTAGGTTAAATACCATGCATTTTGCAAAGTATAATCCTAAAGTAAAATATTATTATATAACAAGCAAGAGAAATGTAATATTTTTATTTCAATTGTGTAATTGTTACACTATATTTTTTTTGTATGAAAATATTCTTATCTGTAGTTTTAATTCTACTTTATTAGAGGTAAACTATTATTTTGTGATGAGTTCAGAAATAGTGGGACTGTTTTTGATGGTAATCAGGGCTTCTTCATGCGCTAGCCAGTAAATATCTTCTGCACGTTTCATATCAAAGGTACTAATGGCGCCAAGGCCTTTAGGTTCAATCAGTACATTACAGAATTTTGCTTTTCTTTCCATGTCATGATTGATCGACATGATTCCGGCGCGCCCCATTAAATTGGTAATCCCTGTTATTTTATCAACCGGTTTGAGGTGATTGCAGGAAGAGCCAATAATAAAATCGCAGTCTTCCATCAGGGGTTCAACCGGGAAATTATTTAGAATTCCTCCGTCAACATACATCTGCCCGTCAATCATAATTGGTTTAAAAATGCCTGGTATGCAGCTCGAAGCGTGTATGGCTCTGATTAATGGTCCTTTAGTAAAATACACCAGCCGGCCCTCACTAAAATTTACAGCAGCTATGGTTAGCGGGATTTTTAGCTTTTCAATGGTATCTTCAGGGAAGTATTCTTTTAAAATCAGTGAAGTATTTTCGATGTTGATTAAGCCGAGCGAACCCACTGCAGGGCGTACAAAACGCCACAATTTGGTTTTCAGGAAAATATTCAATCCTTCTTCCGGATCGATACCCGCCGCAAAAAAAGCTCCGGCTATGGCCCCGGCACTTGTTCCACTAATGTGACTAAAGGTAATACCTAAATTGCTAAAGGCTTTTAAAACGCCTAAATGTGCTATTCCTCTAATGCCTCCGCCCGATAATACAATGCCAACTTTCATAGATTTATTTTAAGGTAATTACTTTATTACTTAATGATTTTTTAGCAGACAACTGTAAATTGCTAATTGAAAACCGCAACCTAATTCTGTTGTTTCGGTTTGTATTTCGACTTGTTCAAAATTTTCTGTGCATCTCCTTCTGCCATTAATTGTTGCAGGGTTACATCCGGATTTTCTTTCATATACTTCTTTACCATCTGCCATCCAATCCATATTCCCAATTTTGGTGCCGAATCTCTGTTTTCACCCAAACCAGGGGTAAACGGACCTTCTGATAAAAAAACCTGTATTTTTTGGTAATCAGTTTCGAATAGAAAATTATGCTCTAAAAAATAGGCCCAAATATCGCCTTCAAAGTGCTGTGCCCATTCCAGTTGTTGCGTAGTGTAGCCAATTTTAACCGAATCTGCCAACTGTTCTGGCAATACCTGATCAAGAAAATAAAGGATTTTTCCCTGAAAAACCATTTTGGATAACAAAGATTTGTTTTCATCAGGCTCTGCAAAAAGCTCTTCGTGCGCATAGGTTTCGGCTACTCGGGGCACAATATATTCGGGTGAAAATCTTCTTGATAGGTACAATGGAACACTCTGGACAATAGCTTTGTAAAATTTACTGTCTTTGCCCAAAAACATGTCGAGGCCAATCCCCAGATAATTATCGCCAACCGGCATCTGGTAAGCAAAGCCCGAAGCAAAAGCAATAAATTTGGGAATTTTAGCTTTGGGGTAATAATATTTAATGTACTTAAAAGTTTCGTTTAAACCAGCTTCCTGTGCTTTTAAATTAGGGAAAACACTGTCTACTTCTTTAGTTAAATCGGTATAGGCCTGATCATGGTACAGGGTTGCCAGCGATTCGGTATTTTCGTATTTCGTATCGAGGATTTTATGCAGAAAATCGTCATAAAATACACCATATTTTGTGCTTAGCGTTTGGTTTACCTCGGCCGGATTTTTGCCGTTGCCTGCAAACAGTTCTTTATCAAAGCGTTCTATTTTGATATCTACGGCAATATTGCTTACATCGGGCCTGTGGTTTTGCTTACAGGAAATAAATGCAATGGCAAAAAGAAAAATTAGATAAATTTGCCTGTGTTTTACGTTATACATCATGTAGAACAAATATATATAAACACCTATAGCATGAAAAGAATATCGACCATTTTAATTTTATTACTTTTAAGTTTCGGCGCCTGGGCACAAAATTCAACCTTAACCAGTTATGGCTTCCGCTTAGGCTTAACCGCTACGCCAACTGTTGGCTGGATTAAGCCCGAACAGGGCAAAACCAACGGAGTGGCTCTAGGCTTCTCTTATGGTTTAATAGGAGATTTTAATTTTGCACCGAATTACAGTTTTTCTACGGCTTTAACCATTACCAGTGTAAATGGAAAAAGTAGCGAGGTAAATGTGATGCCTTATAATGGCACAAGCAGCACAACCAATCCGGTGGCTTACGATTTAAAATATAAATTTCAATACATTGAGATACCGCTTACGGTAAAACTCAAAACGCTTAAAACAGATGGTACACGCTGGTATGGTCAGTTTGGTTTATCAAATGGATTTAATATCAGTGCCAAGCAAGATGCTGTGAGGAATGGGACGCAGGTAGGAGATAACCAAAATATTTCTGACTGGCGGAAATTTTATCGTGCTGGTTTAATTATTGGTGGAGGCGGCGAATTTGATGTTTCGGGTAATACGAGCATTTTAGCCGGTTTAACCTTTAACAACGGTTTTACCAATATCGCTACAGATGGTAGTCGCAATGTTAAAAACCACTATCTGGCACTTAATTTCGGTGTGTTCTTTTAAACCAATAGCTAATAGTTACAAAAACGCTTGATACTTAATACTTGCTACTTTAATCTCGCTACTTCATTACGCTTTAACTAACCCAAACATGAAAATCGCTTTAGCCCAACTCAATTACCACATCGGAAACTTTGAGGCCAATACCCAAAAAATAACCAAGCATATCCAACTGGCAAAAGATAAAGGTGCCGACCTGGTTGTTTTTGCCGAGCTGGCGATTTGTGGCTACCCGCCAAGGGATTTTTTGGAGTTTGATGAGTTTATTTTGCTTTGCGAAAATGCAGTGCAGGAAATAGCAAAACATTGCAATGGTATTGCCTGCATTGTGGGCTTGCCCATAAAAAATGAGGTGCTTCAGGGTAAGGATTTGTTTAACGCTGCTTACTTTATTGAAGATGGTGCAGTAAAAGGTGTAATTAGGAAAGCGCTTTTGCCTACTTACGATGTCTTTGATGAGTATCGCTATTTTGAACCTGCAACTGAGTTTGGGTGCATCGATTTTAAAGGTAAAAAGATTGCACTAACCATTTGCGAAGACCTCTGGAACATTAACGATAACCCGCTTTATGTTTCTAACCCGATGGATGAACTGATTAAGGAAAAACCTGATTTGATGATCAACATTGCAGCTTCTCCTTTTTCTTACACCCATGATGATGAGCGGATTAAAGTGCTGTCTGATAATGCTAAAAAATATCATCTGCCTGTTTTTTACGTCAACCAGGTAGGTGCGCAAACCGAAATTATTTTCGATGGCGGTTCGCTGGTTTTTGATGCAGATGGAGCCATGAAAGCAGAGATGAAATACTTTGAAGAAGATTTACAGGTATTCGATCTGGAAGAGGTTGAGCATGTGCGCAATAAATACCCGCAAGCCGAAAGGTTAACCGATATTGAACAGATTCACGATGCGCTGATTTTAGGGATTAAGGATTATTTCAGGAAATCTGGTTTTAGTAAAGCGGTGCTGGGCTTATCGGGCGGGATTGATTCGGCGGTGGTTTGCGCACTGGCCTGCCGTGCTTTAGGCCCAGAAAATGTAATGGCTGTTTTAATGCCCTCTAAATTTTCGTCCGATCATTCGGTGCAGGATGCCTTAGATTTAGTAAATAACATTGGTTGTATGCACGAAATTATCCCGATTAAGGATGTTGCAGAAGCTTTTGATCAGATACTGGCACCAGCGTTTAAAGGCTTGCCATTTAACCTGACCGAAGAAAATATTCAGGCGCGTATCCGTGGTATTATCAATATGGCTATGAGTAATAAGTTTGGTTATATTTTGCTCAATACTTCCAATAAAAGTGAATGTGCAGTGGGCTACGGCACGCTCTACGGTGATATGTGCGGTGCCATAGGGGTAATTGGCGATGTATATAAAATGCAGGTTTTTGAGCTGGCCAGATACATCAATAAAGAACGTGAAATTATTCCGCTTAATACCATTGTTAAACCACCATCAGCAGAGTTAAGGCCTGATCAGAAAGATTCTGATTCGTTACCCGAATATGAAATCCTGGATCAGATCCTGTATCAGCATATTGAAAAGAAACAGGGATCGAAAGCCATTATTGCACAAGGATTTGATGCTGCGCTAGTGCAACGGATATTGAAAATGGTTAACATTGCCGAATTTAAACGTTACCAAACACCGCCTATTTTAAGGGTTTCGCCTAAAGCGTTCGGTATGGGCAGGAGAATGCCTATTGTTGGGAAATATATGGCTTAGTGGGTTGAAAGGTTTGAAAGTTTAAATTGTTGGAATGTTAAATTGCCTATTTGATCTTCCAGGCTTCCATTAAAAAACGACGATGGAATATAGGTGTTCCTGGGGTAAACAATTTGAGGAATCAGCAAGCAGGTCGTCATCTCGACTGAAGCGTAGCGAATGGAGAGATCTATTAGCTAGATTTCTCGACTGCGTTGCACTCCGCTCGAAATGACGATCTATTAAAGACTGTATTACAATCTTATGCTAAAGTAGCATCAACCGTAATGGTGGTATTTAATAATTTAGAAATCGGGCAGTTTTTTTCTGCATCAGCCACTAATTCATCAAATTTATCTTGCGATAAACCCGGTACAGAAGCGGTTAAGGTTAAATGTGATTCAACAATTTCACCTTTCGATGGATCAAGGTTAATGTCACATTTGGTTTCCAATCTATCGGCAGTAAAACCAGCTTCAGTTAAATTAGCCGATAATTTCATGGTAAAGCATCCTGCATGTGCCGCAGCAATTAGCTCTTCGGGGTTAGTACCAACACCTTCTGCAAAGCGCGAGTTGAAAGAATATTGTGTATTGTTTAAAGTAGTACTTTGAGTAGTAATATTACCTGTACCTTCTTTAATAGAACCTTGCCAAACGGCTGTTGCATTTCTTTTCATGGTCAAAATTTATTTTTTGTTTGATTGTTTAACAGTTAAAGATAAATATATGTTTGTATTCGGAATGAAAATCTTTGTTAAGAAATTAACTTATTTCAGCAGCTTATTCTACCTCCGAAATGCTTTCTTCTTCAGGCTTGGCAATTTTATTCCTGAACGATTGTACCAGTAAAATGCCCACACCAATCATGATCGAAATATCAGCGAAATTAAATACCCCAGTTTGAAAAATATAAAAGTCCATGTGCATAAAATCGGTAACAGAGCCATGCACAATCCTGTCATATAAATTACCAATGCCGCCTCCAATTAAAAAGCAGAGTGCAATTTGCATGCTGATGGGCAGGTTGCGTTTAGCGAAAAGAAAATACAGACCATAGCCTAAAAATAACAAGGGCAGTCCTGTCAAAATGATTAGCCTGAAAATATAAGGCATCTCGTCACCTAAGCTTAAAAACGCACCCGTATTTTCTACCTTGGTTAACGTAAAACGGTCTTTAATGATACTGATATGCTCATAATCGCTAATGTTAACGCGAACAATTTTTTTGGATATCTGGTCGCACCCAAAATTTAAGGTTAACAACAGAAGTAATACCGACCAGCGTAGGTTTTTTATTTTTTGCATATTTTTTTATCTGATAATATCGGCATCAACCGGTGTATAGCCTAAATGCCTGCTTAACGACATGATTTGTCCTTTGTGATGAAATTCGTGCGTAATAACATGGGTAAATAGTTTTAAAGGATTTACAATTAAAGATTCCCCATTTCTTTCCAGTTCAATTTGCTGCTGCTCATTTCCTTTAAATTTTTCGGTAAATAACTCCAAATATTCATCTACTTGCGCAAAATAGCTTTGGCAATCGCTTAAGGTCTGGTAGCTTTCGAAAGGTAAAAAATCCTGCTTAATTCCCAATGCCCTTTCGCCGATCCAGGCACAATAGGTTTGGCAGATATGCACCAGTAAATTTCTGATAGATCCGCGGCCAAAAGAACTGTTATCGGCTAAGAAATCCTGTTGGGAAATGGTGTCTATATAAGTTAATAGCGTATTCCTCGAAGATAAAACGTATTCGTATTGTTGTTTAAGCATGGCCTGATTTTCTGATCCATTTTCTATAAGGAATAATCAAAGCTAAAAGAATGGCTGCAATGCTCAATAACTGCGCAATAATATCTCCGCTTTTTACATAAAAGGTTATCTCATCATTTAGGTTAATGTTTGCCTTGATAGCTGTTCTTGTCCACCATTTGGTGCTTTGAGTAACATCGCCACGCTGGTTAATGAAGCACGAAATACCGGTATTGGCCGAGCGTGCCACATCACGGTGTGTTTCTATAGCCCTGAGTTTGGCATACATTTCATGCTGATCTTTACCTGAAGTATTTCCCCACCAACCATCATTGGTAATAATTGCAATAAACTGTGCACCATCTTTTACCTGTTCGCCGATCCAATCGCCCCAAAGGCTTTCGTAGCAAACAACAGGAGCAGCACCAATTCCACTTTGCGCGTACAAAACACTTGGTTTTTCCTGCCAGCCCCAGCCACTAACACTGCCACCCAGCTGCGCAAATACACCATCCATAAAAGAAAATACTTTTGGGAAAGGCATTTTTTCTGCACCGGGAACGAGTTTTGATTTATGGTAGAATTGTACATTGGCCGAATTCTCTACCTGCATAGCAGAGTTGTAGTTGTCATAAAACATGCCATTGGGATGCTTCTTTGCAGATATCGTTTTTTTATCTTCATACCACCTTACACTCTCTATTCCGGTAATCAATGTACCGTTTTTGTATTTATTCAAAAAGCTTTGCAAGCTGGTAAAATCCGGATTGGTACGAATCTTTTCCTCATCAGCATAATTTGGGATGGCTGTTTCAGGCCAGATAAAATATTCTGTATTGGTTTGCCCGATTGAATCGGAAAGATGGGTTAAAATTTTTATTTGCTCAGCGGCGGGAATGATTTCCAACTTTTGATAAGGATCAATATTCGGTTGAACCACTACTACGTTACTTGGCGTGCCTTTCTGTTCGGCATTAAAGTATTTTGTTAAAGATATGGCCATTGGGATAATAACCACCAGTGCCCAAATGCCCACAGGTCTGTACTTTAAATAGCCAGTTTGTGTTTTTAGTTTTTTGTAAGCTTCGAAAGCCAGGATGTTGCTGGTTAAAATCCAGAGCGATCCGCCGTAAACTCCCGTGTAATCATACCATTGTGCCAGCTGGTGCATACCCGCCAATCCATTGCCTAAAGTCATCCAGGGAAAAGCCAGATCCCAGGTTTGTTGTAAGTATTCAAGCGCTATGTAAAAGGAAATTAAGCCAATGTAAGCCACAGTTTTATTCACATATCTGCCCAAACGGTAATACAGCCAAACTGAAAAAGTCATTAAAAGTGCACCTAAACCGTAAGGGATTAACGATACCGGAATAGCCACAATGGGGTTGTTGTATGCACTTATGGCATTGTAAACCCAGTAAATAGCCGCTGTATTCCAAACCAAAAAGGTTAAACCTGCAGTTAGGAAAATCCTTTTGCCTGCTTTTTTAATGCCACTATTGGCAATACTGTCTATCGCAATGAATAATGGTACCAATCCGATTAATAATAAGGGGGTGGTAAATGGCATAGGCGGCCAGGCCAGCCACAGTAAAAATGCACTTAAGCCGGCGAGGAGGTAGGTTTGTTTCTTGTTCATTTTTAATTGCTGGCGCAGTGTTGTAAGGCTGAGCTTATCGAAAGATCAATTACTATCTGCGTTTCGACAGGCTCAACTTAACAATGAGAGGGATTTTGCTATAGACTATCTAAAATATTTGCTTTTTTGGCTTCGTACTCTTCCTGCGTAATCAGGTGTTTATCGTACAAAGTTTTAAGCTTGCGTAGCTTCAATGTGGTTTCGTCTTCTGCTTCTTCTACCACTTCGGCAATCTGGATAACCGGTTGCTCTGGCTCTGGTGCAGGAGCGGGAATTTCGGCAAATGGTTGTGCGTTTAAACTAATTGGTGAAGCTGTAGCGCGATTTTCTTCTAGCTTTTGCTGACGCAACATTTCTTTATATTCTTCCAATTGCTGGTTTGCAGCCTGGTGTAATTTACGCGCCTGTACCTTTGGAATAAATTCGGTTACAATATTTTCGCCATGTTGTGGCACACAGATAAATTTAGAACCGAAAAATTCTTCTTTAAACGAAACTTCTTTAATGCTTTTCCACGAAATATCTTTAAAGTTCATGGTTAAGCCCAGGTTGCCCGGTTCGCAGTAAAAAATCCTTTTGTTCGAAATTGCAATACTATCCGGAAGCAAGTTTACTGCTGGTTTTTTCTGCACAGCCAGGTACAAAAGCTCTTCGCCATTGGTTAAAAGATCGTTTAATTTTCCAATCACCTTTTCAACCGCTTTTGGGTCTTGTTCGTCGCTCAGAAATCTATCTATACTAATCATAATATTTAATTATTGTGTTCGAGGTACTTTTCTACCTCTTTTTGTAAAACTGGTATGTCTTTAATTATAATTTTCCATATAACCATGTCATTAACATTGTCATACGAATGGATTATTTTATTTCTCAAATCAACAATTTGCCTTGAATATGAAATAATGATTTCAGGATTTATTTTCAGAAGCTTATTAATGGCTTCTCCTATAATTTCAAGCTCACGTTCAACTGCCCGTCGTTTGGTTTTGTTCGCTTTATAAATTTCAAAAGCAAAGTTATTTTCTAAATGCTCATAAATAGATTGAATCGAAATTTGAATATCGGTAAGAAGTTTCTTTTCTTCTAAAACACTCATATCAACTGAATTTTGCTTTGATTAATACTTTCGATAAGATAAGGATTACTTAATGTTTCTTCGGCCAATAAATCAACATTTCTTTTTAATAAATCCTGTAAGGCATAAAGCAAATCGAAATAGTTATTCCCATAGCTTTCAAAATCAGATTTATTAGAGAAATTAATTAAAAAATCAATATCACTATCCTCTTTTAAGTCGTTTCTGGCAGCGCTACCAAATAAGTAAGCCTCTTTAACATCGTATTTTTTAAAGAGGTTTTTTATTTCGGGTAAATGATTTGATATCAAGCTTTCCATATTTTTAATTTAAAAAATGCTAATCTTCGGCATCATCATATTTGTTTTTTTGCTTTGTTGCCGGTTTTCCCGCTATGCAAATTACAAATTCTCCTTTTAAAGTATTGTTTTCAAAATGTGATTTTATTTCGGTTAAGGTACCTCTTACGGTTTCTTCAAACATTTTGGTTAGTTCCCTGCTTACCGATGCTTGTCGCTCTGCACCTAAATATTGGGCAAACTCTTCTAAAGTTTTTAATAAACGGTGCGGACTTTCATAAAGTATAATGGTGCGCTCTTCTTCGGCCAGTTTTTTAAATTTAGTTTGACGGCCTTTTTTAACAGGTAAAAAACCTTCAAAGCAAAAAGAATCGGCAGGCAGGCCCGAGTTTACCAATGCGGGCACAAAAGCTGTTGCACCAGGGAGGCATTCTACAGCAATATCGTTTTTAATGGCTTCGCGTACCAGAAAGAAACCCGGATCGGAAATAGCCGGTGTACCCGCATCCGAAATCAGGGCAATTTGCTGTCCTTCGTTTAAAAACCTGATAATCTCTGCAGTGGCTTTATGTTCGTTATGCTGGTGATGTGCAAAAACTCTTTTATCAATGCCGAAATGTTTGAGCATGGGTGCACTGGTACGGGTATCTTCTGCCAAAATCAAATCACATTCTTTTAATATCCGGATTGCCCTAAAGGTCATATCTTCCAGGTTGCCTATCGGCGTGGGTACGAGAAATAGTTTGCCATCCATGGTATCAAGTTCAGGTATCAAGTATAAGTATCAAGTATTAAGTATCGGGTATCAAGTAACGAGTATCAGGTATTTAAGCTGCGGATGGTTGAAAACTGCAAACTGAAAACTGAAAACTCTTTCTATCTTTGTGAAAAAAAATAAAATAATGCTGCAAGTTAACTATATCCGCGAAAATAGAGAGAAAGTTTTAGAACGTTTAAGTGTACGTAATTTTAAACAACCAGAACTGGTAGACGAAATCATCAAAATTGATGAAGAGCGTCGTTCCACTCAAACTTCGTTGGATAGTATTTCGGCAGAAGCTAATGCAGCCGCCAAACAAATTGGCGATTTAATGCGTGCAGGTAAAAAAGAGGAGGCTGAAGCGATTAAAGCACAAACGGCTTCTCATAAAGAAAACATCAAAAACCTGGGCGATAAATTAAATGAACTGGAAACTGCACAGCACAATTTAATTGTTCAGTTGCCAAACTTGCCTTACCATTTGGTAAAACAGGGCTCAACTGCCGAGGATAACGAAATTGTACTTACACATGGCGAACCCGCAAAATTGCCAAGCAAAGCTTTGCCGCATTGGGAGTTGGCCGCTAAGTATGATATTATTGATTTTGAACTGGGGGTTAAAATTACCGGTGCTGGTTTCCCGGTTTATAAAGGAAAAGGTGCCAGGTTGCAACGCGCCCTGATTAATTTCTTTTTAGATCACGCAACTGCTGCAGGTTATAAAGAAATGCAGGTGCCTCATTTGGTAAATGCGGCTTCGGGTTTCGGAACCGGACAGTTGCCGGATAAAGAAGGACAGATGTACCACTCAACTGTTGATGATTTATATTTAATCCCAACAGCCGAAGTACCGGTAACCAATTTATACCGCGATGTAATTATTAAGGAAGAAGATTTACCCATTAAAAATACCGCTTATACACCTTGTTTCCGCAGAGAAGCCGGTTCTTATGGCGCGCATGTGCGTGGTTTAAACCGCTTACACCAGTTTGATAAGGTAGAAGTGGTACAAATTACGCACCCGGATCAATCTTACGAAACATTGGAAGATATGAGCCAGTATGTGCAGTCGCTTTTGCAGGAACTGGGCTTACATTACCGTGTATTGCGTTTATGTGGTGGCGATATGGGCTTTACCTCAGCCATGACTTATGATATGGAAGTATGGAGTGCGGCTCAGGAGCGTTGGTTAGAGGTTTCTTCTGTTTCTAATTTCGAAACTTACCAGACTAACCGTTTAAAACTGCGTTTTAAAGGAAAAGAAGGAAAAGCTCAACTGGCACACTCGTTAAACGGAAGTGCGTTGGCTTTACCTCGTATTGTAGCTTCTATTTTGGAGAATTACCAGACGGAGAGCGGTATTAAAATTCCTGAAGCTTTGGTAAAATACACCGGGTTTGATATGATTGATTAAGATGAGCAACTTCAATGGCTTAGCAAGGGTTAAGACTTACTAAGTTATCCTCCTGTAAGCCATCGCGAACTTCGTAAGAAGACCATAAAAAAAGCTTTGCATCACTGCAAAGCTTTTTGTTTTTTATGTAGATAGATGTGATTTCGATTATAGGATCAGGATCAACAATAAGATGATGATAATGATGGCACCTACTGAAAGGTAAACACCTCCAGAGATTGCACGTGCCTGTCCTTTTAACTCTCTTAATTCGCTGCGTAATGCCTTGCGCTCAGCTTTAGTCAGGTTCGATTTGTCCATGTCTCTGATTTCTTCAACACGGCTTTTAATCGTTTCTAATTTTACAGCCTGTTCTGCAGTTAATTCAGTTGGGTTCTTAGCAGGTTTATCAGCTGCCTGGGCCGAATTAAAACTAATGCCTAAAGCAAAAACCAAGGCCAGCGTGTAGATGAATTTTTTCATAATATTAATTTTTTTAGTGTTCGACCTCTAGCTAACAAAAAACCTACCAAAATGTTCTGGTAGGTTTTAAAAAAATGTAATTAAATGTTAAATATGTTATTTGATTTCGAAAACCACATTAACACTGAAGTTTAACTTAATTTTTTTGAAGTCAATTTCTGGTGCTGCATCTGCAGATTCTGCCATTGCAGATTTCATCATGTAGTTTCTGTAAACAGGTTGTACAACATTGTCGCCACCATCCTGTATTTCAATTACGCTGCCTAATTTATCGCCCAAAGCTTCTACCATGTAAGCTGCTTTTTCTTTTGCAGCCATAAGCGCTTTAATTTTCAGCTCTTTTTTAAGACTCTCAATTTTACTGTAATCGTAGCTTTCGATGTTGGTATTGGCAATACCCTTGGCATCAATGGCTTCAATAATCGCATTGAATTTGTTTAAATCACTTACTTTTAAGCGGTATTGTTTACTGGCTAAAAAATCAGGGTTTTTCTTTTTCTCTGTAGCATAGTTCCAGCTGCTTAAATTGCTAATGGTTAAATTTTCTTTTGCGATACCCGCTTTTTGAACCGCGGCATACAATTGTTTTTCTAACTCAGTAATCTCTACTTTTTTCTTACCGTTTAAATACTCTTTAAGCGAAATGCCGATGTAAATGATATCGGGTGTAACTTCTGTTTCGGAGGTGCCGCTAACATTAATTTTTCTGCGTAAATCTACTTGTTGAGCCATCGCTGTCGATAATCCTAAAAATGCAACTAATGCAAGTGCTATTAACTTTTTCATAATTCAAATTTTTCTTTGTGTGTACTGTAAAGATGTAAGCAACTCACAAATTCCACACCGGGATTAAAATATTTTTTATTTTACCTGATAACGGTTGCATCTGGCAAATAGCTACAACAAGGCTGTTATTTATTGGATTTAAGATCGTATCTGACTTGTTTTCAGGTTGATGTGTTTAGATTACTGAAGGGGAGAATTCAGCTTTAAATACCAAAATACAGGCATGAAATTTTTTTATGAACAGAACATTAATCAGGTATATTGCACTGAAGTTGTAGCCAATTATGGCTTGTTGCTGTACCCGAAAAGAAATTTGAGGAAAGAAGAATGTGAAAATTTGTAGGTGTTTTCTCAATCGGGAAAAATTATGCGCAAGGTTTTATGCTTAAATAGACGGAATTATAAAGGGTAATAAAACCGTGCGCAGCAGAACGTTTTCTGCAATTTATCTTATTGCAACCTGGATAAGGTTACAAATGGAGCGTATTTAGCGCTTAAACTTTGGAAACCTTAACTGCAGTTGGTCCTTTCTGTCCCATTTCTACTTCGAAAGTAACTTTATCACCTTCTTTAATCTGGCTGATTAAGCCATTTGCGTGTACAAAGATGCTTTCCTGGGTTTCGGTATTTTTAATAAAGCCATAACCTTTGCTATCGTTAAAGAAAGTAACTGTTCCTTTTTTAATGGGACTTTCATCAACAACGTCTTGTTGTCTGGCAACGCCAATCTGGATATCTTCGGTATTGATTACCACTTTTTTGTTTGGATCGGGTGGCGTAGAAGAAATGTTGCCATTTTCGTCAACATAAGCCATCATATCTTCCAATGCTAAACCTTTTTTAGCATTAGCCTGGCGTTCTTCTTTTTTCTCTTGCTTGTCTTTTTGTTTCTTTAAGCGTTTTTTTTCGTTTTCTTTTTTACTGTATGATGCCTGGGATTTAGCCATATTTTACTTAAGTTTTGTTTTAGAATGGTGAGTGGAATGGAGAATTAAGCAAAGATAGCAATACTTGAAAGAAAATCAGGTTTTTGAATGTTGAAATGATTAAAATTTATTACTCCCAGCGATTTGTATTTCTTAAAAATCCATTTCTTTTTACAAAGCAAATATCGCATTGTGCTAATGCGCCATCATAGGGCCTTCTTAAAAAACCTGGGAAATCATACGCTACATAATCTTTTGCGAGCATAAAATTTACGATATCTGAAAATACGGGAAAGCCAATGTCGTCTCCAAAAGAATAAAAAGAAACCTCAATTATAAATACTTCTGTTTTGCCAAATAAAAATTCTGCTCCTTTTAAGGTTTCTATTTCAAAGCCCTGAACATCAATTTTGACCAGTTCGGGAACTGTAAATTGTTCACTTTTAACGATCTCATCTAAAGAAATCAGTTTAACCAGAAGTTGTTTTCCAGATTTAACAAGGCTTTGGTTTTCATGAGGTAATAAGGATGCTCCCGCCAGATCGTCGTACGTGGTAAGCAACTTTTCCTCCATTTTTTCGCCTGCCCCAAGCATAAAATAAATCGATCCTTTAACTCTGCTGCAAAAATCTTTTATAATATCCTCCAGTACTATTTGTGGTTCGATTAAGCAAAACTTAGCTGACGGAAAAATCTCATGCGCCATTGAACTCCAACTTCCAACATGCGCTCCAACATCAATAATTGACTTACAATCGAGTCCACGGTACTTTAAATCCTGAAGGAGCCTTTTCATATCGCCTACAGGCCTCATTGCCGAACCTATAGGAAATGGATCTATCCTTCTAATTTCAAAACCCAATTTGCGGAGTATATTTTTGATCAGTTTCATTACTTTATCAATATTTATTTTTCACTCATAATGAACGATTTTTCCATGTAGGTTTCTCGATTTCGTAAACAAAATTCCATTTAACCGGTTCGCCATAATAGGCTACTTCTAATTCGCCAACTTTAGTGGCTCCTAATTTCTCTGTAGCTTTTTGCGACCTAAAGTTAGTGGCACCAATATGCAGGATTATCTTATCTACAAAACGGAATGCATAATCGAACATCAGTGTTTTTAAGGCGCGGTTGTGGCCTTTTCCCCAAAACTCACGAGCAATAAAGGTGTAGCCAACTGCAACCGCACCGTCTGCCTCATCCAGATCGTAATATCTCGAGCTGCCTACAATTTTGCCGGTTTCTTTTTCGTAAACTATAAATGCGCCTTTCGATTCGATGGCACCTTTAAAGAAATTCTGAAAAACTTCACGTTGGTAGCGGTCTTTATTGGGATGTTGTTCCCAGATCAGCGGATCGGAAGCTACAGCAAACAAGGCTTCGAAATCTGTTTCTTTTAAGGGAACAATTTGAATTAAATCGTTTGCTAATGTGGGTTGTAAATCGAAATACATATGGTGTGGTTATCAAAACGGCCGGCTAAAAAGCCAGCCGTTTATAATTAAATATTATTTAGCAAGGTGATAGATTTCTCCCTGCCCGAAGCAGACGGGCATTCCGTTGCACTTCAGTCGAAATGACGTTTTTATTAGTCTACCAAGCCTTCAATGGCTACCACTTCGTTTGCTTCTTTCTGGTAATCTACTTTATCAATTTCGAAACCGAAGAGGCTTAAGAAATCAGATCTGTAACCTGCTAAATCGCCAATGACTGGCAAAGTTTCGGTAGTAGCCTGTTCCCAAAGTTCGGCTACTTTTGCCTGTACATCTTCACGCATTTCCCAATCGTCGATCCTGATTCTGCCTTTTTCATCAACAGGAACAGGGTTGCCGGTAAATAACCTGTCGGCATATAATCTTTGGATTTGCTCGATGGTACCTTCGTGAATGCCTTCAGCCTTCATTACTTTGTACAATAACGAGATATATAACGGAATAACCGGAATAGCCGAGCTTGCTTGTGTAACCAATGCTTTGTTTACCGAAACATAGGCTTTACCGTTAATATCTTTCAATTTATCGCCAATGGTAAAGGCTGTAGCCTCTAAATCATCTTTTGCACGACCAATTGTTCCTTTACGGTAAACGGGCTCAGTTAAAGCAGGGCCAATGTAAGAGTAAGCTACTGTTGTAGCACCCTCAGCCAAAAGGTTCTCTGCTTTTAAAGCATCAATCCACATGGCCCAGTCTTCGCCACCCATTACGGCAACAGTGTTGGCAATATCTTCTTCGGTAGCGGGTTCGATTGAAACTTCGCTCACGTTACCGGTATGGAAATCGACTGTTTTATTGGTATAAGTTTCGCCGATTGGTTTTAGGGTAGAACGGTGTAAAACTTCTGTATCCGGGTGTTTTCTAACCGGTGAAGCTAAACTATAAATTACTAAATCTACCTGACCTAAATCGGCTTTAATCAGTTCGATTGTTTTTGCTTTGATTTCTTTAGAGAAGGCATCGCCATTAATACTTTTGGCATATAAGCCTACAGCATGTGCTTCTTTTTCGAAAGCGGCACTGTTGTACCAGCCTGGTGAAGCGGTTTTGCCTTCTGAAGGAGCTTTTTCGAAAAATACACCAATAGTAGCGGCGTCTGAACCATAAGCAGCGGCAATTCTGGATGCTAAACCGAAACCGGTTGACGCACCAATTACCAATACTTTTTTAGGACCGTTAATTGCTCCTTTTGATTTTACATATTCAATTTGATTCTTTACGTTTTGAGCGCAACCATCAGGGTGTGCTGTTAAACAGATAAAGCCCCTCATTCTAGGTTCGATAATCATTTTTGTTCTTTTTTACGTTTTGTAATGTTAAATAAGGGCACTTTAAAGGTCTTTTGAAGAAGTCTTAGTGCCCAAATCTTTAACGAAGATAAATTTTTAATTGTTTAACATTAAATGAATTTTAAATATTGAAGATTTTTAAGTGTTGGAGGCTATCTATTTTTAACCGCAAAGCGCGCAGAGGTTTTCGCAAAGAGCGCCGAGCTGGAGGCATGGTTTGGCGATTAGACTTCTGACCTCAAACTCGGGACCTCTGACTTTTTTTAACCGCAAAGTACGCAGAGGTTTCGCAAAGAAACGCAAAGCTGGGAGAAGGGGGATGATCAGACTTCCGACTCCGGACTTCCGACTTTAACATATTTCTTTTATTTTAGCGGCACACAGATAAAACCGGTAACCATTTATGAAAAAGCTATTACTGCCCATCTTATTTATTTTGATGGCACTAGGGAAACTATCAGCACAGACCCAATATCAGAACTCTGGCTGGTTTATGTTTTTAAACAACACTAAATTTAACGATAAATGGGGCTTGCAGTTTGATCTTCAGGTTCGCTCGGCTGATGATTGGGGATACGTACGCAATACCCTGGTGCGCCCTGCAGTGCAATATTTCATCAACAATAAAAGCAATGTAGCCCTGGGTTATTTATGGCAGAATACCGAATTAAGACTAATTGGTTCGGCCAATAACTCTTTAACCGAACACCGCATTTTTGAGCAGTACATTTACAACCATAAAATCAATTCGGTATTTACCAGTCATAGGTTCAGGTTAGAGCAACGTTTTATTGAGCGTTTAAATAATGATGATTTGTTTTCGCAGCGTTTCCGTTATTTTGTGCGCTTTATTAAACCTTTACAAAAAGCACAGCCAACTTTTACCAAAGGTGCTTTTGTGGCTTTACAGAACGAGATTTTCTTAAATCTGCAAAACAAAAGCCAGATTAATAACAGTGTTTTTGATCAAAACAGGGCGTATTTAGCTTTAGGCTATCGTTTTTCGAAGCAGTTTGATATCGAAGCAGGCTATATGAACCAGGCACAGCATGGTGCAACTGCGAATACGATTAATAATATTATTCAGCTGGCCTTATACACAAGGTTTTAATGTTTTAAAGTCATTTTTTGTACTACAACTCTTACAAAATGTTAAAGCTATTGTAATTGAGCTTGCTTTTTGCTCAATTTGCCGCGTGAAAAAATTTACCATTCTATTTTTAGCACTTTTATTCGGCAAACGGATGCATGCCCAGGAGGTTAAAAGTCCTTCAAGCAGCTCAGTACCAGCCTCAAAAAGTTTATTTAATCCCGAGCATAAGCGGAATTTTTCGCGCAAGGGCGATTTTTATTTTCACTGGGGATACAATAGTTCCTGGTATGGCAAAAGCGATATCCGTTTCCAAGGGCCGAACTATGATTTTACGTTAAAAGATGTTGTAGCACACGACAGGCAATCGAAATTAAGCTGGGATTATCTGAACCCGGGATTGATTACGGTACCGCAGTACAATATCCGCGTGGGGTATTTTATAAAAGATAATTACAGTATCTCTATTGGCTGGGATCACATGAAATATGTAATGGATATTCCGCAAACGGTTGCCATTACCGGCCATATTGGTGCTAATATTTCGCACGAGAATGCACCTACCGGAGCTTTGGCTGGCGATTATAATGGTCAAAGCATTAATGTGAAGGAAAGCATGCTTACTTACGAGCATACGGATGGATTTAACTATGCCAATATTGAGGTAGAGCGTTATGATGATATCTGGGTGGCACCCGGAGGCAAAACCTCTTTGACTTTAGAAACCGGTTTAGGTGGCGGGTTAATGGTTCCCCGTTCTGATGTTCGTTTATTTGGGCAGGGTCGCAATAACCATTTTAGTATTTCGGGCTATGGGGTTTCGGCAAAAGTTGGTTTGAAGTTTTACATCTGGAAAAACTTTTACTTACAAAATACCACCAAGTTTGGTGCTACCAATTTAACCAATGTACATACTACTGGTTGGGATGAATTTGATAAAGCCAGCCAGAAAATTAACTACATCGAAAATATCTGGTTATTCGGGGTTCAGTTTTAAAAAGAAATTAAAGGAGGCTTAGGCCTCCTTTTTTGTTTCCTGATCATCTTTCTGCTCTTTAATTGCCGCCGCAATCTTTGCAATATCTTTAAAGGGCACATCGGCAATAAGGTTGTGAATGTTCGCCTCTTCTTCGCGCCTTATTAATTTCTTTAACGGATGGTTGTCTACAAGGATTTCATTTTTGCCAGGGTACCACACAAAAAGATCGGTAGGCTCGCAGATTAAAAGTTTACATAATTTCTCGATGTGATCTAACCTGACCGAGCGGGTTTTACCGTGGAGAATGTAATGCGCCGAATGTGGTGTGAAACCTGCTTTAATGAGGTAGGTATGGGGACGTTCAATGCCCCTCGCCCTAAAAATTGGAATTACATTTAAAAATAACATATTGTTAACCGGTTTAGTGATAAAAAACAGTATTCAGTTTATCAGGGATGATTAAACAATAGCTATAGCGGATGTAAAAACCACAAAGTACCATTGAATATGATAAATATTATAAGCAAGATAATAAAATAAAACTGCAATTTTTAGAACTGCAGTTATCAGAATATAAAATGAAGTTTAAAGATCATTAAATGATTTTTCCAAAATATAAAATGAAGTTTAAAGAAAATAAAAGGCTGTTTTTATTAATTAAATAGTAGTTCTTAAAATATAATTTACTGTAGGTAAAAAATAGATAGATGATTAAAAAAAATAGAATGTTTATGTTAAAAGGTCAAAGTATTTCGGAATAAATACAATTAAGCCGTTAATTTCTGTAACTATTACTCGGTAATTTTTAAATCTGCATTCATTTGCTGAAACTCCTTGTCGAGTTTGTTTTGGTTGAAGAAGACAGCTAGGGCTTTCAGCCTTTTTCTGTTATCGTATTTCAGGTTTGCATTTAGTTTTTGCTGACATTTTGAACATAGCCTGGCAATACTCCGGTCGGTTTCGGCTAAACTGTTGGTGCCATTCATTAAACAATTTGCTTCAATACAATGGGTGAGCCCGAACATGTGGCCAATTTCATGTGATGCTGTTTTTAAAAGCCTTTCTAGGCTTAACTTAAACTGTTTACTGGTAAGTGGCTTTTGATGAAATCTATAAATTGAACTTACAGCCAGCCCCTTATCATACGAGGCCAGTCCGAAGACAAAATTCCACTTATCATCCGGATATAAGTCCATTTCGGTAATTCCCAGTATTGCAATGGCATCTTTTGGCCTTTCCATAGCTACAACAGTATCCCGCAAATAAGGGGCTGAGATCTGTTCGTGCTGCTGGCTTAAACGCCGCACATGCGGTGGTATAATGTTGCTGCTTACTACGGACTGTAACAAGGTTTTGACCTGAAAAAATTTTTCTAAATACTCACGGGTTAGTTTAATTTGTTCCCATTCTAATACTGAAAATTCTCCTATGTGCTTAAGGTAAATTTTGTTTAATTGCCTGGTGGGCCTAAGTGGGTTACTATTCTGAAAATCGGTAAGGGTTTGAATTCGTTCCTGATGATTAAAAAGCCAGTCGCCTTTTTGTGGTTTTTTTAATGGGATATCATTTTTGGCTATTGTGTTAAAGTAGCTGGAGCTGTTGTTACATGCCCCCATGCTGATCATAACACATAGATAAAACAAAAATGATTTAACTGGCAGCTTCATCGTTTAAATTACATCCAGTAACCTTCTGTGGTAATTAATTTGCCCCAGGTGATAGGCCAGATGCGTAGTAAGATGGACCAGGAAATATTCGGTTGAGGTTTTTTCTTCAAAAACCAGCATGGGGTATTCGGCGCCGATTTCTGCTGCCGTTATTTTATCCAGGGTTTGGTTAACAATTTCAATGGTTTGGTCTATTTTTTCAATCAGCTCTCCACGTGGAACATTTTTTAATGTAAACTCAAGCTCGCGGTTTCTGATGTAACCGCTGCCACCCAGCGTAGCACCGATATAGGTATTTAAATTCCCGATTAAATGCAGGCACAGGTTACCGGCAGAATTGGCTATACCTTGATCGATGATCCACAAGTTAGCCTCGTTTTGATACGATTCAATTTCGGTTTTTAATTTGTGCAGGTCGCGGTTAAATAGTTTTTTTAGGGTTTGGTTCAGCATGGTTACGGTCGTTTATTAGTATGCTTAAGCAAGCTTATTCAGCTAATTTTATGCTTTTCCAGGTTTCAATGGCCCAATCCAGATCGTTTTTATCGTCAAAATATAAGGCCAGCATTAAATACTGATCATCTATTATCGAAGTGCCATAAATTACCTGATAGGTTTTATGCTTATCTCTTTCGTTAATCATATAGCCCACTTTTAAAACCTGTTCATCCGAAAAATCGAAGGTATCTAATGTTTTGGCTACCGATTGATCGCGGTCTTTTATATACTGTATTCTTTCCTGGTATATTTCGGCCCTGCTTTTATCTGGTTCGTTGCTGATAAAAAGTCTGACTGATTTATCACCCGTGGTGTACAATACATTGCCATCGGTTTCTGCAATCCGCTCAAAGAGATTGTTAATGTTTATAGTCCACTTTTCGCTCAACTGGTGGGTTACGAGGTAATCGTCTTCCAGTTCAAAATCTGTAATTTTTTGCCAGCTGGCGTGTTCATCCACTCTTTCATAAGCAGAACCCACACCTTTAAGCAGGATCTTTTCTATGGAGGAATCGATTTTAAGAATGGTAGCGGGGTTGTAGATTTTAATGTTTTGCGGGTCGTCTACATATCCTTCAGGTTCGTAACCGCTAAAAATTCTCCAGCCACTGTCTTCTGCGCATATCCCTTTTTCGCGGTACATGAAACGTGGTTTCCTGTTTTCCTCGACAATCATTTTAGAAACCATCAGCCCGCCAATCGGAGGGAAGTTCTCAAAGTTTTTTTCGTTTTGCTTTTTTTTCTTTTTAGATAGATGCATTTGTTTTAGCTGTAAGATGTTGGAAGAGACCCTGAAATTGGTAATTTAAATGCGCTTATCTTGGAATAATGTTTATTACAATCCTTTCGGGGGCAACCAGCGAAAGTTGTTTTACACATTTCCATTTCGAACCAGCTGTTAATCCTTCAATCGTTTCTCCGTCTTCAATAATGTCACCGTATTCGTAAACGTGATAGGCGTAAGTCCACATTAAATTGGCCATTTCGTTTTCATTTAAGCCTGTAAACCTAATCTGGAAATCGGGCAGACCTAAAGCATGCATGCCAATGGTATCCATCAGTAACTCGCGGTTTTGAGGATCGTTGCTTACATTGAAAAGCCTAACGTTGCAGAGGGCATACAATGCCTGTGTTTTATCGTTATCCCAAAGGTTAGTAATGGCCACCGGGTTTAATAGCTTATCGCCGTGAAAGGTATATACCGAATCGGGCTGTGTAACCCTGATTACGGCTGTAAGGAAATCCATGAAGAGGTTTACACGTGTTTTATAGGGTAAGCTTCTCGACATTAAATCGGTAATCAGTATTTCGTATTGACAATTTTTTGCTATATCATTTGCTTCGGGCCAGTGCCAGTTTTGGGTAAATGCGGTATCGGGAAGACCCACACCGGCTTCGTTTCTGTCGGGTATCAGGATATTGAGCTGTGCAGGAATAGTAGCATCGGCCAGTTGAACAGGATAATCCGGAAAGGAGAAAATAAGGCTGCTTACAGCAAATGAGTGATCTATATTGGGAATGTGTTTTTTGAGTTCGGCTAAAATCTGATCGGCATTGAGACTGGGTTTGCCAGAAAATAAAAGCTTGGTCATGAGCATTTCCGGCAAATTGTGAGGCTGGTTATCTTCAGCTATAGGCTCAATCTTTTCTACTGTTGTGTTTTTCTTTTTAAATGGGTTGAATAAATTCATGCCTAAATGTAGCATGTTTTGGATATAGTGGGAGATTTTATTACTAAATATCTGAATGATGTTATGGCTAGTTCAAATGTAAACGGGTAATATTATTTAAGGAAGGTGTTGTGGTTTCTTGGTTCCACACAAAAAAAAACGTCCCGAATTGCTCCGGGACGTGCTTTAAAAAAGGTTTTATCAGGCTTATACTTTTCTTACTTTTCCTGATCCGATTACCGTTTTATCAACGGTTGGGTTGCCTGAATAGTTTACGCTTCCTGAGCCGCTGATTACGGCTCTGATGCTTTCATCAACAGCGATATTAACCGTTCCTGATCCGCTAATGGTAGTAGTTAATGTTTTTACAGCAAAAGATTTACCTGCAAAAGCGCCAGAGCTGCTGATTACCACTTTGGCATGATCGGCACCCCCGGTAATGTTAATTGAACCTGAACCACTGATAACACCGCTATAGTTATCTACATCGGCAGCAGCTTTGATGCTACCCGAACCGCTAACTGTAGTGGTTAAGCTTCCAGTGCTGATTTTTCCGTTAACGGTTATACCTCCATCGCCGCTAACAGTTAAGCTGGCCAGTTCTTTTGCAGTTACGTAAGCGGTAATTTTTTTACCATCATATTTGTTAGACCAGCTTCTGATGCTGGTTTGCGGACGGATTACCAAAACACCACTTTTTACTTCGGTAACAATTGTGGCAAGTGCATCGGCATCGCCTTCTAAACGGCAGCTCTCGGTATTACCCAAAGTTACAATTACATTAATAGGGCCTGCAGAGGCCACACCATTAAAATTTTTCACATCTCTATCATCTTTCTGATAGCTTGCCGTATTGGGTTGAGTATGTGCTGTAGCAGCAATGCTGATACCTGAAGTTAATGTTAATGAGGCTAATAAAAGGGCAAATAATTTTTTCATGTTTATAGATTTTATAGGTCTTTAATGATAATGAATAATGTGTTCAGCTTATAAGACGGTAGTTTGGGCAAAAAGTTGCATAAAGTGAAAAATATGTAACTTTTTTTGTCTTACAGCACAGTCTTGCCTCGGCTCGCCGCCGCCGAAGGGCTCCTTCTTTTTGGCGTCAAAAAGAACCAAAAAACGTCGGCTGAAAATTTTTCTTTCAAAGGCAGTGGTTTGGCTGGGTTGCTGCAACCCGAAAAATTTATTAGGCCGAATTTAAGTAGAACGGAGGTACGATGCGAAGGCCTGGTTGGGTGGAAATGCACAAACAAATAATATCGACAGCCTGCCGAATAATCTAATTAAATACTTTGTGAAGCGTTTCTTTAATTCGTCAAGCACATCACGCTAGTGGTGTCAGATATTGCTATCTGACACTTTTTGCTGAGGATTTAAGGTCAGATGGGAACATCTGACCTCACCTCAAGTAAGCTGAGAGCAGTCAAGTTTTTAAAACTTGACTGCTCTGTAAACGTGCTAACCCTTCTTAATATTAATATAAAACAGGGGATCGTGTTTGAAATTTTCTGCCGTTACGCTTGCATCTACCGGAATGGTTTTCCAATCGTTAGTGGGCTTAATTAAAGTGTAAGCTCCTGATTTTAGTGTTACCCTTACCGGCATATCAAAACCTTTAACATCGGTTACCCAACGGTAAGATAGCGTGTTGTTGCTGATCTTGTATTCGAGTGCCGGGATTTGGGTATGGCGTAAATACTGATCAAAGATCTTATCTAATTTTAAACCACTTTGTTTGGCCATATATTGCTCAATCTGTGCAGTGGTTACGGTCTGGTGATAAAAGGTTTTGTTTAAACCACGCAACAGCTGTCTGAATTTTTCGTCGTTATTCATGAGCTGGCGGATGGTGCTGATGAGGTTGGCGCCTTTAGGATACATATCGCCGGAACCTTCTTTGTTTACACCGTAGGGGCCAATAACGGGAATATCGTTGCGGATGCCTTTCTGCAATCCGATTACATATTCATCGGCAGCAGCTTTATTTTCGGTACACTCGGTAAACAATACTTCCGAGTAATTGGTAAAACCTTCGTGCACCCACATATCGGCAATATCTTTTGAGGTAATGTTATTGCCAAACCACTCGTGACCGCTTTCGTGGATGGTGATGAAATCCCATTTTAAACCATGTCCGGTGCCGCTTAAATCCCTGCCCAGATAGCCTTGTTTAAACTGGTTACCATAAGCTACAGCACTTTGGTGTTCCATGCCCAGGTGTGGTGCCTGAACGAGCTTGTAGCCATCTTTATACCATGGGTAAGGACCAAACCAGTATTCGAAACATTTTAGCATGGGTTTAACATCGGCATCCCAGTGCGGGCGTGCTTTGGCGCTGTCGGTTTGCAGAGCCCAGTAATCGATGGTCAGCTTTCCGTTTTCACCGTTATAGCTATCTTCCCAATGGGCGTATTTGCCAATGTAAAAGCTAACATCATAGTTGTTGATCGGGTTGCCCACAAACCAGTTGTACTGCTTGTAGCCGTCAGGTTTATCAACAGTATTCCTTAACCGGCCGTTAGATATTTCCTGTAAAGTATTGGGAACAGAAATACTAATGAGCATACTGTCTACCTCATCACTCTGGTGATCTTTATTTGGCCACCAGCAGCTGGCGCCCAAACCCTGGCAGGCTACAGAAACGAAAGGATTGCTGGCGCTGTCTTTCTTGAAAATGAAACCGCCATCCCAGGGTGGTGTTTTGGCTACAACAGGGTTGCCTGAATAAAAAACGGTGAACTTATCCTTACTTCCTTTTTTTACTGCCTTAGGGAAGGTTACAAAAACCGCATTGTATTCTCTTTTAAAAGGGAGTTCGGTGCCTTTGTACACTACTTTTTCTACTTTAAGGTTATCGAAAAGATCGAACTGCAGTTTGGTGAAATCCTGTGTGGCTGTGAAAGCAAATTCATTGCTGCCGCTAACTGATTTCTGGTCGATATCAATTTTCACATCTAAATGGTAATAATTGATATCGTAACAGGTACGCAGCGGGGTGAGGGTTCCACGCAGACTGTCGGCACGCGAGTTGACCTGGTTTTTGCCCAGCATTTGCGCCTGCAAACCTGAGATGCTGCAAGCCAGGGCTAAAATGGTGAATAGTTTTTTCATTTGTTTTTTATTTGGCAGTTGGCCGCGCCCCGGTTCGTGATGACACGAACCGGGGCGCGGCCACACCTATCTATTTAATTACATCAACTTCGATAAAGCTGTCGTTAAACACGGTTTGTGTGGCTTTAATATAATCGGCTTCGGTTGCTTTATAAGGGTTATCTACAAATTTTTGTGGGTTGCGGGCAAACAAGGGGAAGGCTGTACTTTGCACCTGAATCATGATGCGGTGTCCTTTTTTAAAGGTGTGCAATACATCCTGCAGCCTGAAATTTACATCGGTTTTTTGGTTCGCTACCAAAGCTTCGGGCTTTTCGAAACTGTTACGGAAACGTGCCGGCATTACTTCCGAACGCACCATTTGCCAGTAGTTGCTTAAAATGATGTTTTTGTTCGGTATGTAAGGGTTGTTAGGCTCATCGGCAGGGTACACATCAATTAACTTCACAATGAAATCGGCATCGGTACCTGTGGTTGCAATTTTAAGGTGCGACATGATTTCGCCACCTAAAGTGATATCGTTATCCAATACATCGGTCTGGAAAACCAAAACATCAGGACGGCGGCCGGCAAAACGCTGATCTTCGCTCATGTAATTGTGCGGAGTGAAACCAAGCGTAGTAGTTAAATCTTCGGTATATGGAACTGGTTTTAGCGGATCGCTGATGTAATTAACCGAGCCTGTTGCAGCCGGAGCGGTCATGCTCAGCTTACCATCGGCACCTAAATACAGTTTTTGTTTGCTGGCTTTTTCGGTAGGCCATTTGCTAAAGGTTTCCCATTCTTTTTTACCGGTATCGAACATGTAAGCCTCAGGTAAGCCAGAATTTGGATCGCCATTGCCTTTTAAAAAGTGGTTAAAGAATTTGGCTTCGATATTTTTTTGGTAGAAGGTAGCAATGCTATCGCCAAAATACACATTGCTGTGCATGGTGTGGCCGGTTTCGCGGCTCCATCTGCCGTGGCCAAATGGTCCCATTACGATGGTGTTGTACGCATTTGGGTTTTTCTTTTCGATAGTTTTGTAAATGTTTAGCGGACCGGATAAATCTTCGGCATCGTACCAGCCACCAACTACCATTACAGCAGGCTTAACGGTACTGTAGTGCTTTAACAGACCCCGTTTTTGCCAAAACTCGTCGTAATTGGGATGATTTACAGTTTCCTGCCAGAAAAAGTTGTCTTTATAATATTTATCGGCATTGGTTAACGGGCCAAGGTCTAGCGCAAACTGGTAGCCATCTTTGGTTTTAGGGTTAATTAACTGGTGATTGTACCAGGCCTTAGAAGTAGTATCTGTTTTTTGTACCCCAAATACCGGGAAGGTAGAAAAGTAACTCTGTAAAAATGAGCCGTTGTGGTGGAAATCATCGAAAAAGAAATCAGAAATGGGTGCCTGTGGTGAAGATGCTTTTAAAGCAGGGTGATTACTTAAAATACCAGCTGCGGTGTAAAAACCAGGGTAAGAAATACCCCACTGACCAACTTTACCATTGTTGTTGGCTACATTTTTAACCAGCCAATCGACGGTGTCATAAGTATCTGAGCCTTCATCTACATCTTTTTTGGTTTTTTTATTGTCGATCACTGGTGTCATGTTGGTCCAGGTGCCTTCACTTTTCCAGCGGCCACGTACATCCTGATAAACCACAATGTAACCCTCTTTCATCATCAGTTCTGAAGGACCTAAACGTGCAGGGAATTTATCTTCGCCATAAGGTGCTACGCTGTAACAGGTACGCTGCATAATCATGGGATATTTTTTGTTCTTAGCCGCGTCTTTAGGGGTGTAAATGGCGGTAAAAAGTTTAACGCCATCGCGCATGGGAATGTAAACTTCCTTTTTGGTATAGTTAGCTTTGGGATAATTGGCATCGCTTTGCGCATAGGCAGAAGATGCCGAAAGCAGGATGATCAGGAGTTTAAAGTATTTCATTTTTTAAGAATAAGTAAGTTGGTTTGCTTTTGGTTCGTGGAGAAACCAACAAAGCGGGTTATGTTTATTTTATTGAGATTAAAGTTAGTATTAAATTTATTTATTTGGCTTCGATCCTGCGCTCCGGTTCGTGTCCGCTTCATCGGTTCGTGCGGACACGAACCGAGGGACAGACAAAATTTATTTCAACACTGAAACCGTAATAAACGAGCTATTGTGCACGTCGTGGTAAATTTTATGGGTTGCTTTCTGGAAATCGCCAGGCTCTGCCTGGTAAATATCCATAAACTTTTGCGGGTTGCGATCGGCCAGTGGGAACCATGAGTTCTGAATTTGGATCATGATTTTATGTCCTTTTTTAAAGGTGTGGGCCACATCAGGCAAAGGATAGTTTACCTTGGTGATTGCTCCGGGTACGAAAGGCTCGGGTTTTTCAAAGCTGTTGCGGTATTTGCCGCGCATAATTTCACCACGTACCAGCATTTCGTAACCACCCATAATCAGGTTTTTAGGGTTAGGTACGGGGTTTGGCGCATCTTCGGGGTACACATCAATCAGTTTTACCACATAATCGGCATCAGTTCCGGTAGTAGAAACAACTAAGTTGGCCAAAACAGGGCCGGTTAACGTAATATCTTCGGTTAAAACGTCGGTTTGGTAAGTTTTTACATCGGGTCTGCGGGCGGCAAAGCGCTGATCATCGATCATATACTCGCGGGTACGTTTGGCCTGAATACCATCCTGATAAGGTACGGGATTATTCGGATCACTTACATATTCGTCCCAGCTATCGGTACGACCAACTTTTTCAAAAGCCAGTTTTCCGTTAGGTTGTAAATACAGGTTTTTAGTTTCTACTTCCTGAGGTGGCCAGGTGCTGAATTTCTTCCAATCGTTGCTTCCTGTTACAAAGATATTGGCTTCGGCAGGGTTAAAATCGCCTTCGCCTTTTAAGTAATGTTTAAAGAAAGGTAATTCGAACTGTTGCTGGTAATCGACACTGGTGGTTTTGCCAAAATTAATATCGCCCAGGTAAGAGCCATCGCTGCGTACCCAACCGCCGTGAAACCACGGACCTGCTACCAGAATATTATTGGCATTGGGGTTTTGTTTCTCAATGGCTTTGTAAGTGGCAAAAGTTCCGTAAGCATCTTCGGCATCGAAGAAACCACCAACTACCATCACAGCAGGTTTAACGTTGGTTAAATGAGGGGTAATTAAGCGGGCTTTCCAGAAGGTATCGAGGTTGGAATGTTTAAACAAATCGTTCCAGAATTTAATGCTGTCGGCAAAGTAACGGTCTTTTAAATTTTTAACCGAACCGGCTTCTAAATAAAAACGGTAGTTATCCTGAATGGGGAACTGAAAACCTTTAGGGCCTTTATCAGGTGTAATGGGTTTAGGACGTGGAACCCCAAAGCTACTCATAAAGCTGAAGGCATCCATTAGAAACAGTGTGCCGCGGTGGTGAAAATCATCGCCCACAAACCAATCGGTAACGGGTGCCTGTGGCGAAACGGCTTTCAGTGCCGGGTGGGCATTGGGCAATGAAGTAGTTGAATAAAAGCCCGGATAAGAAATGCCGTAAATGCCGGCATTACCATTATTGCCTTTTATGTTTTTAACCAGCCAGTCAATGGTATCGTAGGTGTCGGTGCTTTCATCAATCGCGGTTTTGGTTTTTTTACCTGTAACCTGCGGGCGGATGTCGGCAAAGGTACCTTCACTCATCCAGCGACCGCGTACATCCTGATAAACAAAGATGAAACCTTCGCGCATCATGGCCGGGAAATTACCCAAACTCAACTTGTACTGGTCTGCGCCATAAGGTGCAACGGTGTAAGGTGTGCGGTTAATTAAAAACGGATATTTTTTGGATTGATTTTTGGGTATATAAATGGAGGTGAATAGTTTAACCCCGTCACGCATGGGGATCTGGCGTTCTATTTTGGTGTAATTTTCTCTAACATACGCCGAATCGCTCTGCTGGGCCAACAATTCATTTGAAATAAACAAACAGACAAGGAGACTGAAAATTCTGGAAAAGCTCATTTAAGTTTAGTTTTTAGGAATAAAATTTAAAGATAGCAGATTAGTGTACGATTCTGAAAAAACATCCCGTAAAAGGTTTGTAGCAAAGAAAAGTGCATTCGTCATCGCCATATCAAAATTTAGTTAAATATTGTTAAGGGATAATCTTTTGAGAATTTTCATCGTCATATACATAATCGAATTAAACACAAAGTAATGAACAGGTTATTAAATAAAGGATTGGTTGTTTTCGCTGCAGCAGCGATGATTACAACTTTAAGTGTAGGAAGTGTTTCTGCCCAAAGGCCAAGCAGGAGTGGTGGTTCTGGTGGTGGCCATTCGGGTTCAATCGGACCTTCGAGAGGAGGAGGTTCCATTTCCCGTCAGCCATCTATGCAGGCGCCAGGCCGTGGTAGCTTTTCACCAGGCAGGGTAGGTGTTCGGCCAGAACGTCCGGGATATAGCTACAACAGGCCGGGGTATCGCCCAGGGGTTGGCTATCGTCCGGGTTACAGATCAGGTTATGGTTACCGCCCAGGCTTTGGCAGACCTTATTACAGGCCATATTATAGCTATTATAATTTTTACCGTCCGTTTTTAGGTTTCAGAATTGGTGTACTGCCTTATGGCTATTATCCGTTTTGGTTTGGTGCCAATCAGTTTTATTATTCTGGCGGATTGTTTTACCAACAAAATAATAGTCAATACGAAGTGGTAACCCCACCGGTTGGTGCCGAGGTGCCAAATTTACCATCAGATGCCAATCAGGTGACTATTAATGGTGTAGATTATTATGAGTACAAAGGGGTGTATTATACCCAGAAAGAAAATGCTGATGGTAAAACCGTATATGTGGTAGCAGGAAAAGATGGTATTTTAAACACCACTGATGGTCCGGTTGATACGCACCAGATTGGGGATATTATTAATCAATTGCCTGAAGGTTGTCGTGAAGTAACCATTAAAAACGAAAAGTATTTTGTTTCGCCCGATGATGTGTATTACGAAGAGGTAGTAGATGGCAATAACATCAGTTACCGGGTAATTGGCAAGTTGTTTTAGGTATTTTTTATCATTTATATTGTGCAGCCAGATGGTAACATCTGGCTGTTTTTGTTTGCTGAATATATTAGTTTATGGATCAGTGTCGGATGGAAACATCCGACACCACTGAAAATAAATTCAGGGTGACGCATATTACAGGCGCTCAAAAATCGATACTTTTACAGCCTAAATATTCGGATTTGAAACCTGTATCTCAACTGCTTATTGTTTATGCTTTTTTGGCTGTTGTGCTCTCTTCCTGCTCGGCGACAAGATATGCCGCAAAGCAAAAGGAAACCAGCATTTCATCAATTAATTTTTTAGATGAATATGTAATGCCGTTAAACCAAAGCTTTCAGCAAACAGTTGTTGGCGGTTTATCCGGGATTGATTATGATCCGGCCAATAATCAATATTATCTCATTAGCGATGATCCTTCGCAGTTAAGCCCGGCGAGGATTTATACTGCTCAGATCGGCATTAAAGATAATAAGATTGATACGGTGCAGGTAACGGGTGTAACTTTCATGCTTCAGCAAAATGGAAAACAATATCCGCAATATCGCTCAGATAAAACATTAAAGGCAGATGGGGAGTCGGTTCGCTACAATCCCAGATTGAAAAATCTTATCTGGAGCAATGAAGGCGAGCGCTTATTGAAAAACGGCGATACGATTATTGTTCAGCCGGCTTTAACTTTTATTTCTACAACCGGAAAGTTTTTAGATACCATACCCATGCCTGCTGGCTTTCACTTTACAAAAACCGAAAGCGGGCCACGTAAAAATGCTTTGTTTGAAGGCTTAACCTATGCCGATAATTACCAAACCATTTATGCAAGTTTAGAAGAACCACTTTACCAAGACGGCCCGCAGGCAGCTTTCGAATTTGATAAAGCACTTACCCGCATTTTAAAGTTTGATGCGGTAACGAAGCAAAACACAGCGCAGTATGCCTACAATCTAGGCGCTATGCCGGTTAAACCAACGGTAGAAAACGATTGGAATGTAAATGGTATTTCAGAAATATTAGCCGTAAACAACCATACCTTGCTGGTAATGGAGCGCGCCTGGGCTAAAGGGCATGACGACCATACGTTTATTAAATTATTTCTGGTTGATTTGAATGGTGCGGAAAATGAAATCAATAACCAGGGTTTTATCCAAAACCCACCTAAGCCTTTAAAAAAGAAATTACTTTTTGATTTTGATACGCTCAACAGGCACATCGATAATTTTGAAGGCATCACCTTCGGCCCGAAATTACCAAACGGCCACCAGTCGCTTATTTTCTGTGTGGATAATAATTTCGGTAAAACACAAACCCAGCAGTTTTTCCTGTTCGAGGTTATTCCTTAGTTACAATTTATAATGAGTAAAATAAAAGCATTGCTGTTTGATTTAGACGGTACGTTGATTGATTCGGAGAAATTTCATTTCGATTGCTGGAATACATTTTTATGCCCGTACAATGTTCAAATTGATTTTAAAGACTGGTTGAGCAATTATGCGGGAATTCCGCTGCCAAAAAATGCAAAAACGATAATAGACCGTTACAAAATTGATGAAGACCTGGATGGCTTTATTGATAGAAGGGAGAAAGTAACCTTTGAGGGTTTTAGAACTACCGATATCCTGTTAATGCCACATGCCTTAGATTTTGTACAGTTTGCTTACGAAAAAGGACTTACGCTTGCAGTGGTTACAGCCAGCCCGAAATTGGATGTCGAAGCTGTTTTTGCACGCAATGGTCTGGCAAAGTATTTCAGTTTGTTTATCACACGGAGTGATGTAAGTAAATCAAAACCTGATCCGGAAAGTTATAACCTGTGTGTGGAGCGCCTGGGTTTGCAAAAGGACGAATGCCTGGTTTTTGAAGACACCATTAACGGTGTAAAATCGGCTATGGCTGCGGGTATTACCTGTTTTGCAGTACAGGCCAATGTGCGGGCGCACCAAAAGTTGAGGGTAGCTGATGAACTTTTCCTGAGTTTTGCTAATGCAAAGGAATTTATGCTGCAAAAGGAGTTGATTTAAAGATTGATCAGTTAAGCGCTGCTGATCGGTTTTCTTTTAACGTTTTTTATCTAAGCCACTGGCATATTGGTAAACTGCATTATAAATATCGAAAAACCTGGATTCTTCTTTATCGCTGAGAGAAGTATTGAAAAATAAGATCACACCTATTTTTTTGGATAGATCAGCAAGCATAAAAACCCTTACCCCCGGGTCCGATCCATTGTGCCCAATCCTGGTGGCTCCCAATTTGGTAGCCCAAAAAATCCCTGAATTGAGTTTGTTTAACAATATGTTCTCGGGTTTATTTTGTGCATTAAACTGAAAACGTAACATTTCATCCACACTTTTTTTCTGCAATAACTTTGCATGGCCGTAGGCTCCGTTGTTTAGCAAAGCAATAAAAAAGTGTGATAGTTCTTCAACAGAAGTGCGAATGCCACCATCGGGATAAGTTGTTCCTTCGTACCAGGGGATCTGATTGATGGTATCGCCTTGTTTTTGATACAACCTGGCATGTTTGTTCGTGTCGATTTCTGCCAGCGACCAACCTGAATGGCTCATCTTTAATGGATCGAAAATGTGTTTTTTACCATAATCGCTCAATTTTTCTCCTGTTCTTATTTCTAAGATATAACCTGCCAAACCAGTGGCGATGTTAGAATAATTGTATTCACTTCCGGGTTTGGATTTTAAAAAATTTTCCTTTGAATAGTATTTGCCGTCTTTTGAAAAATAATTTTTTATAAAGGTTGCGAGGGCTTCTGGCTTCGATCCATTATAAAAATATGTGCTATCCATATAAAAAGGATAACGGTCGTTTAAACTGGAGGTGTGGGTTGCCAATTGTCTTAAGGTTATTTTTTCACCCGGATAATCAGGGTTAATGATTTTAAACGGTAAATAGGTGTTGATATCCTCATCTAAGGAAACTTTTCCCTGTTCAACAGCTTTCATCAGGCATACACCTGTAAAGGTTTTACTTACGGAGGCAATATTCATCACTGTTGATGAGGTAAAAGGGACTTTATTTTTTTTATCGGCATAACCGTAACTTTTCATCCAATCAACTTTTTTATTGAGAATGATGGCTGCAGACATGCCAACTATCCCTGCATCGCTCATTTTTTTTTCCAATAAACTGTCTATGTTAATTTTTGCAGAAGATTTGTTAGTCTCCTGGGCAAGCAAATTTTGATAGCTTAGTAAAGCTAAACCGAAAAGGGCAATGAGGGTTTTGGTTTTCATATTTGGTTCTTTAGGTTATTCGCCGAGTAATCCCTGTGCAGTTGCGTTGCTGATTAATTCGGCAACATTTTTAGCGTGCAATTTTTGTAACAGGTTTTTCTTATGGTTATCGACGGTAAACTTACTCAGGAACAGCTTTTCAGCAATTTTTGATGCAGTTAAGCCTTGTGCAACCAGTTTCAGGATTTCGCTTTCTCTTGATGTGAGTTTTGCAAAGCCCCACCTTGTTTTTATAGGCGATTTTGATATCACCTCTGCAACTCCTTTACTAAATGTTATTTTGCCCGAAAATGCTTCATTAATGCAATTACTAATCTCGTCTATCGATGCATTTTTAAGGATATAACCATTTGCCCCATTTTCTAAAATTTTGGCAATGGCACTCCGTTCCTGATGGTTACTTAAGGCAATTACAATGGTATCTGGAGCTATTCTTTTAATTTCCTTACACAATATCATGCCGTTAATATCGGGTAGTATAATATCGATCAGAATAACATCAACATGATTGTTTTTAATGTAAGTAAGTAGCTCCTGTCCGGTTGTAAAGCTTGCAATAATGTCAAATCCACTATTTTTACCCAATAATTTCGTTAATCCCTCTATAATAATAGGGTGATCATCTACAAGCACGAGTGTTGGTTTATGCATTAACATTGAGTTCTATATTTATGGATGTACCGGATTGATTGATACGGGGACCGATTTCTATTTTTCCATTTAAATAAGCCACGCGGCTTTTAATATTTCCCAACCCGATACCTGTTTGCTCTTTTTGTAGGTTAGGGTTAAATCCTTTGCCATCATCGTCAAGGGTAATAAAAAATATATTTTTGTTTTGGGTGCATTGCAGGAGTACATTTTTGGCTTCCGCATGTTTTACCACATTGGTTAATAGTTCTTGTACAATACGGTAAATGGCCAGTTGTGTTTGTTGCGGTATGGCATTTTCAATTTTGATGAAATGATAATCAACGGTTAATTTCTGTGAGGTAAGCGATTCGCATAAATCTTTAAGAGCTGCTTCAAGGCCTATACTTATCAGCATTTCGGGCATCATGTCGTGTGCTATGCGCCTAAGCTCACTAATGGAGTGGTCTAATTGCTGTATAACATGCGCTAGTTCTTCAGTCTGGTTTTCGATAACCAGATCGCTAAGGTTAAATTTTACAACGGCCAGGATATTGCCTAAACCATCATGCAGTTCTCTGGCTATCCGGTAGCGCTCGGTTTCCTGTCCTGTAATCATGGCCTTACTTAGTCTGATTGCTTCGGTTTGTTCTGCCCGTTTTTTCTGATTACGGTAGTAATAAATGCCAAAGAAAAGGATGGATAAGATAAATAATATCGTGGTTCCGAACAACCAGTTCAGCAGCCGGCTATTTTTGGCCGATAAATTTGCCTTTTGATTGGCTGTGTTCAGTTCTGCAATTTTCTTTTGGTTTTCTGCTGTTCTGAATTTTATTTCCAGTGTATTTATTTCTTCTTTTAACTTTGATTTATTTACGCTATCTCTTAAAAGGGCATACTTTTTTAACCATTTAAAAGCTTCTGGTAAATTATTAAGTAGTTCAAAGCTTTCGTAGGCTTGCTTGTAATGATCTACTTTGTTTTCGGTAAATGTCTTGTCGTCACTTTTTATGATTTCTAAAATAATATCTTTAGCCTCTTGATAGTTTCTTTGTGCAATGAGCAGGTTGTATTTCTGGTTCAAAAGATCGGTACGTTCCTTATCAAGATTTAATGCTTTTGCAATTTTCAAGCCTTCATCCAAAGCTTTTAACGACTTGTTATATTGTTTTACTTTTAATAGGTAAAAACTTTCAAATGCACATAAGTAAATATAGGATGGGGTGTTGGTATGAGCTTTCAATAATAACTTAGCTTTGTTGATCAACAATCTTGCTTCATCGAATTTATCTCTTGTCATACTGTTTCGTGCACTATTATTGTACACCCTGGCCATGTGTATGTCATCTGTTTTAGTGCTTTCCAATAGGCTTATGCTTTTCTTGTAATAAGTTGATGCTTTTTCACTCTGCGCACTATGGTCAAAAAAAACAGCAACAGCGTGGTAGGCTAGCCCTTCCATTGAAGGATCCCCTGCCGCTCTGGCCAAGGGAATTACCTTATTCAAAATTAATTTTACTGATTCTTGCTCCTTATTTTCCCTTGATAAAAGAATAGAATAGTTATTCCACAACTTGGCTCTTATAAGATTGCTTTCTTTCGTTTTGATATATTCGAAAATACGATCTGCTTTTAATAAATATTTTTTTGCATCTGTAGTGCGGTTATTCTGATATGCGACATTTGTACCCGCAGAATATAAGTACAAGGCATAGAGGTAGTGAGAGTTTTTAATGTGTTTTTTTCCCTGGGCAAGAAAATAACTTGCCTTTAAAGTATCTCTTTCTCCTGCCCAATACCTGGATAAGCTAAAATTAGCTATAGCCTTCACACTATCAGTACCCGCATGTTGAGCTAGATTCTGTAAACTGTCTGGATATCTTTTATCACTAACCTGTAGCTGGCCGAACACCGGTACACATCTAAATAGGAAAAGCAAACCAAATAATAATAACTTTCTCATCTGATAACATTATAATATCAATTATGTGGTTAAGGGGATGAGCACGAATGCCGTAACCGTAATTTAATTTATTGTACAGTCTAATTTATGTGAAAAGAAGCACAAAATATAGCTATAAATCACTATACAGAAAAATGGCTATTTGTGGTTATTAATGACGCTAATCTGAAATTTAACTTTGATACAGATAATCAGGGATGCCGAAAACTGTTGATAAGAGTAGGCCTGTTGAAAAAACAAATATCTATGAAAAAGTTAAGTTTAATCATATGCTTATTAGCATTTAGTGCCGTGGTTTTTAGTGGTTGTAAGAAAAAAGATGGTACAGGTTCAGGAACAGACCTTAATAAACCCTATAAGGTAAAATTTGTCGGTACAGTAAGTGCCGGATCAAAAATTAGCTCTGCGGTAGTTGTATGGGGCGTAAATAATACTGCTTTTAGCTCATTATCTGGCACTAGCTGGACTAAAGAATATGATTTAACTGAAAAGGATTTAAGAGCATTTACAGATAACCCAACAAAAAACATTGGTTTTAGTATTCAGGCTGATGGTAAAGATGCCAACGCTACAGCAAAAGTCGAAATCTTCGTAAACGGCACTTCAGTTAAAGTGGCCAATGGTTCAGGTGCCACCCTTTCTCCAGATGCTACTTACATTTTTGACTAATTAACAAAAGGTATTTATTCGCTTCAAAGGTTGTAGCGCTGACCTGGCGCTTCAACCTGGTTTTTTTTGCTTAATTCATTATCATAACTTATGAAAAAACAATTACTTTTTATTGCACTTTTCCTTTTTACAGCCATAGCAAGTATGGCCCAGTCTAAATCTGCTTTCAACAAAGGCGATAACCTATTTAATGTTGGCGTAGGGATCGGTAGTCCGTTTTTTGGAACGGGTTATTCCTCGTCTTTACCGGTTAATCCATCAGTGAGTTACGAAATTGGGGTGTCTGATGCCATTAGCGTTGGCGGACAGGTATCTTATGCAAGTTCTAAATACGATGGCTATAACTATACTTTTAAAGAAAGTGCCATTTTCTTCGGGGCAAGGGGTTCGTATCACTTTAATGAGCTGCTTAAGCTTAACCCAAAATTCGACCTGTATGGTGGTGCCAGCTTGGGTTATGTTACAGTAAGTATAAGCGATAATCAAAGCACTATTACCGGTACAGCAAGTGGTTTTGGTTTCGGATTGTACGCCGGCGGAAAATATTACCTGGGAAAAGGTACAGGCATTTATTCAGAACTGGGTTATCAGAGTCTTTCCTTTTTAAATGTGGGTATTGCATTTAAATTTTAAGGCAAACAACTGCCTTTACCAATAGGCCAATGTAAAAATAAAAGTTACGGTCACTTTTATTAAAGGGGTACGGGTTTTCTAAACCTGAAAAAAGTTGCAGGAGAAGTAAAAGCTGAATTGGAGAAGTAGTGCTTCAGTGATTTCAATAAAGGGATTATTGATCAAATAAGCAGATGAGTAATACCTTATTAAACTGTTTTTATTGTCAAAATGATGAATAGGTTAATATTTTTAAGTTCCATGTTATTCTTCTCTGTTTTAATATCCCATGGCCAGGAAAAAATAAAGTTACAGGGCTTAGTTAAAGACAGTGTAACCCAGGAAATAATTACCTATGCAACAGTGAGCCTGTTTAAAAAGGAAGATCCGAAATCGGTGGTTATCAATACATTTTCAGATAGTAAGGGGCAGTTTGTGCTGAACAGCGATACCGGAAACTATGTTCTCGCTATAGATGTGATGGGCTATAATAGGTTGACCAGAAATATTAAGGCTTACATGGGAATGTTGGCCGAACTGGGTGCTTTTTTGTTAAAACCATCTGCCAATCAATTACAGCAGGTAACCATTACGGGCCAAAAACCATTGATAGAGCAAGACAGGGATAAACTGATTTATAATGTGGAGCAGGATCCGGCAGCCAAGGGAGAAAGCCTGACTGAAGTTTTTAGGAAAATACCTATGCTTAGTGTGGATGGGGAAGGTAATGTGCGGTTAAACGGGCAGGGTAATTTTAAGGTATTATTGAACGGACGCGAAACGGCAATGTTTGCCCAAAGTGTAAAAGACGCACTTAATGGATTTCCGGGTGCTGTAGTATCAAAAATCGAGGTCATTACCTCACCCTCTGCCAAATATGATGCCGAAGGTATTGGCGGGCTGATCAATATTATTACCAAAAAAGCAATATTCGGGTATAATGGTTACCTGGGGCTGCATTACTCTAGTATAAATTATTCTGCCAATACTAATTTGAGTTTCAGGAAAGGGAAATTCGCCGTTACTGCTACCTATTTTCTTAGCGGAAACCATAACAATAAGGCGCAGGTAACCAGCGAAACTTTACCCTTACAAGCGGCTGCTTACAAAAGAAGATTTCTTGAAGGCGAGCGTATTACGAACCGTTTCTCGAACAGCGGGATTTTCGAAATGAGCTACAACATCGATACATTGCAAACCATTGTGCTTTATGCCAATGTAGATGGAGGTAACAACAAGAACAGGTTTACACAAAATATTACCACCAGTTTTGTAGATAAGCTGGAACAGGTGGATTTTTTTACACAAAATGTAAGGAATAATTTTCCTTCATACGGGCTTGGAAGCGATTTTATCAGAAAATTTAAAGGAAATCCGGATACAGAACTAAGCTTTAGGTTTAATGGTCAGTTTAATAGGAATGATGGATTAAATACGAGTAAACTCGATATGGCCAGCGCCGATTTATTCAGGCAGAACGATAGTTATTCTAAAAACAGGGAGTATACACTGCAAACAGATTTTATACAACCTTTTACTAAAGCACTTAAATTGGAAACCGGTGCGAAATTTATTTTCAGGGATGCAGATGCCGACTATTTAAGTTTGAGCAGAACAGATGAAAGTTTGCCTTTCGAACCTGATTACTCAAATTCGGATAGTTTTGCTTATAAACAGCAGGTATACAGTGGTTATAGTTCTTTATCATTTGCCCTGCATAAAGTTAATTTCCGTACAGGTTTGCGTTTGGAGTATACTACAGTTGAGTGTGATTTTTTTAGTTCGAAAACTACGGTAAAAAAGGATTACACCATACTCATTCCCGATTTTTCGATGAATACCAAAATATCCAAAAATTACACAATCATTTTTGGATACAATAAGCGTTTACAAAGGCCATATATTAATGCACTCAATCCATTTATCAATAATAACGATCCGCTGAATATTTCTTTTGGTAACCCCGATCTGGATGCACAGACCATCCATAATTTATCTTTCCAGAACAGGTTGGCTAGCGGGAATAATTTTATTGCATTGGCTTTAAATGCCTCTTATTCAGGAAATATGATTGTACAATACACCACTTTTAATGAAAACAACGGTGTAAGTACTACTCAATATGGAAATACGGGAAGAAACAGGGAGCTAAGCGCAATGTTTACATCTGCTATTTCGTTAAAAAAGCTTAATTGTGGCGTATATACCACTGTGCGTTATAATAAAATTGAGAATACGGTAATTTTAACACAGCATGAGGAAGGCTTTAGCGGCCAGGTGGGAGGATTTTTCTTTTATAAGCCGGTTAAATCATTTTCATTAAGCGGAAGCGGAGGCATCTCCAGATTGCCACCTAGTTTAATTAATACCTTAAAGGCAAATCCTTATTATCAGGTGAATGTGGGCTATAAATTCTTTAATGATAAATTAAGTACAACAGTTAATTTCAATAATTTTTTCAGTAAGTCGCTTACCAACAGGTCGTACACCGAAGATGTTAACTTCACAACCAATTCTACAACCACCATTCCATTCAGGGTTGTTTTTGTTGGAGCTACCTATAATTTTGGCAAACTCAAAGAAAACCTGTCGAAGAAAAAAGGCGTTAATAATGATGATTTGATAAACAATTAATTTTTTGAGATGCACTTCAATGTTTGGTCGTGATTGGAGGGCTGGTAGAAATACCAGCCTTTTTTATGCAAATAAGGTAATGCTATTTCGTTTAGTTTTTAACAGGTTGCAAGCTTTAATCATTTTGGGGTAAAGCATTTACTGTTGGCTAATAGCACTTTCAGCTTTTAACCTTTTTTCCCTACATTTGACCAATCAAAATTCTCAAGAAATTATGCAATACGATGTCGTTGTTATCGGTTCAGGACCGGGCGGTTATGTAGGCGCAATCCGTTGTGCTCAGTTAGGTTTAAAAACTGCAGTTGTAGAAAAATATAAAACTTTTGGAGGTACTTGCTTAAACGTAGGTTGTATTCCATCAAAAGCTTTATTAGATTCTTCAGAGCACTACCACAATGCTGCTCATACTTTTACTACCCATGGTATCAACTTAAAAGATTTAAAGGTTGATATGAAACAAATGATCGCCCGTAAAGACGATGTTGTTGCTCAAAATACAGCCGGTATCACTTATTTATTCAAGAAAAACAAAATCGATTCTTTCGAGGGAGTAGGTTCTTTTGTAGATAAAAATACCATTCTGGTAACCAAAGCTGATGGAACTACCGAAACCTTATCGGCTAAAAATGTAATTATTGCTACTGGTTCAAAACCAACCGCTTTACCGTTTTTACCAATCGATAAAAAACGCATCATTACCTCAACTGAGGCTTTAACCTTAAAAGAGGTGCCTAAAAGCATGGTTGTTATTGGTGGTGGTGTTATTGGTTTAGAATTGGGTTCGGTATATGCTCGTTTAGGTACCAAAGTTTCGGTAGTTGAATTTTTACCTTCAATTATCGGTACCATGGATGCTGGTTTAGGTAAAGAACTTCAACGTGTGTTAAAGAAAACTTTAGGCATGGAGTTTTACATGGGCCACAAAGTTACCGGTGCTACTACTAAAGGTAAAACAGTTACTGTTACTGCCGATAGCCCTAAAGGCGAAAGCATTTCTTTAGAAGCAGATTACTGTATTGTGGCTGTTGGCCGTACCGCTTATACAGAAGGTTTAGGTTTAGATAAGATCGGTATCACTGTTGAAGAAAGAGGTAAAAAAATCCCGGTAAATGAGCATTTAGAAACTTCAGTTAAAGGTGTTTACGCTATTGGCGACGTAATTACAGGCGCAATGTTAGCCCATAAAGCCGAAGATGAAGGTACTTATGTGGCCGAAACTATTGCCGGACAAAAACCGCATATCAATTATAACCTAATCCCTGGTGTGGTGTATACCTGGCCAGAAGTAGCTTCTGTTGGTTTAACCGAAGAGCAGTTAAAAGAAAAAGGAATTAAATACAAAGCAGGTTCGTTCCCTTTCAAAGCCAGCGGGCGTGCGAAAGCGAGTATGGATACCGATGGTTTCATTAAAGTATTGGCCGATGCCGCTACTGATGAAGTTTTAGGTGTACACATGATTGGTCCGCGTGCTGCAGATATGATTGCTGAAGCCGTTATTGCAATGGAATTCCGTGCATCTGCAGAGGATATTGCACGTACCTGCCATGCACACCCAACCTATACCGAAGCGTTAAAAGAAGCTGCTTTAGCCGCAACTGATAACAGGGCTATACACATTTAATCAAAAAGCATCATACTGAAATTGCTTCAGTATCTGGTTAATAAATCTTAAAATCCCGGTATTTATATCGGGATTTTTTGTTTAGTTTTTTATCCGTCATCCCAAGGTAGATCTCTCCCCTGCCCGAGACAGGCGGGCGCTCCACTACATTCCGGTCGAGATTCTGCTTTAGCTTTAGTCTTTCCGCTTTAGTCTTTTTACTTTGGTCTTTATTCTTTCAGCTTTCCACTTTCTTCGGGCATGCCCCAAGCTGCGCAAGGGTCGGGCTATCCGTTCCAATCTTTTGTTTGGCTTTCGGCTGCGCTCAAGCTTGCAACAAAAGGATTTACACTGCTATCCCTCATGCAAAAAACCAGCGCAACTAATAAACTGCCGGCTCCATGCTCTTTGCTTTAGTCTTTCAGCTTTGCTTTGGTCTTTATTCTTTCAGCTTTCCGCCTTTACACATTCTTAACCAAATGATAACCTACACTGCTTGAAAAACAGCGTTATACAAATTTATTTTGCGGTTCAGATAATAAACAAACCATGAACTGTAAAAAACTATTTGGTGCGATCCTGATTGCATCACTGGCATTTGCCGCCTGTAAGAAAAATCCAACCGACGAACCGATTATAGATCCGCCAACTGAAGCGGTAGTTCCCGAAAAAATCGACAGCTTTAAAGAAATTGCTTCAATTGATCTGGGTGGAGAATTTGCTTCAGAAATTTCTGCCTACGATCCGTTAACCAAACAATTGTTCGTAGTAAGTAACGATGGCGGAACCAAGGTAGATGTGGTGGATATGAGCAAATACCCTACAGTTACCAAATTAAAAACCCTTACTTATCCAAATAACGCCGGTATTAACAGTGTGGCGGTAAGCAACGGTTTATTGGCAATTGCTTTAGATGGAGCCGATAAGCAGGGAAATGGCGATGTAGTAGTGTTAAAAACCTCCGATTTATCAGAAGTTAAAAAGATTACCGTAGGTGCTATGCCTGATATGGTAACTTTTAGCCCTGATGGGAATTACATTTTATCTGCCAACGAAGGCGAACCAAATCTGGCTTACACCGTTGATCCTAAAGGAAGTATTTCAATTATCAATGTCAAAGATAATTATTCGGTAAAAACGGTAGATTTCTCAGCTTTCGAATCGCAAAAAGCTACATTACTTGCCGGTGGTTTCAGAATTTATGGCTACAACGCAAGCTTTACCCAGGATATCGAGCCTGAATATATTGCCGTAAGCAGCGATTCTAAAAAAGCTTATGTTACGCTTCAGGAAAACAATGGTGTTGCCGAAATTGATGTTGTTGCCGGAACCATTACCAAAATTACCCCATTGGGTACCAGAGATATCAGTTTGGCAGAAAATGCCTTTGACGTAAGCGATAAAGACAATAAAAAAGAGTTGGGTACATGGCCAATCAAGGCTTATTATTTGCCAGATGCAATCTCTTATTTTACTACTGGTGGCACTGCTTATCTGGCCCTGGCCAACGAAGGTGATACCAGACAGGATTATACCCCGAAAGATGCTAAGGAAGAAGTACGCGTAAAAGATCTGACTTTAGATCCTGTTAAGTTCCCTAACGCCGCAACCTTACAGTTAGACGCTAATCTGGGCAGGCTTACGGTAACCAATACCGCTGGTTTTACCATGGTGGGTACAAATAAAGTATATCAGGAGTTATTCTCAACCGGTGGAAGAAGCGTAAGTATTCTGAACGCCAGTACCGGAGCTTTGGTGGCCAATATCGGTAAAGATCTGGAGCAACATGTAATTGATGCCGGTAAATATGACGATGATCGTTCGGATAATAAAGGTGTAGAAGTAGAAAGTGTAACCGTTGCACAGGTAAATGGACAAACCCTCGCTTTTATTGGCATGGAGCGTGCAGATGCAATTGCCATTTACAATGTAACTAATCCTGCTGCACCAAAATTTGTTCAGTTATTCTCAACCGGCGATGCGCCCGAAGGTCTTTTATTTGTTAAACCGAAAGACAGCCCGAATGGCAGAAGTTTATTAATTGTATCAAACGAAGCAGACGGAACAGTTAGGTTCTATCAGCCCGATAAAATATAGTCGACTCTCTTATTAATTATTATGTTTTAGGCCCCGGTTTTACATCGGGGCTTTTTGTTTTATTGCCATTCCACTCCAAAACCGTCATTCCCACGAAAGTGGGAATCTTAATGCATTAGTTCAGCTGTATAATCCATTGAGTTGTGCAGCTCTTGCATCATAATACCGCGCTTTACCCTTTAAGCTTCCAAATTTAAACCCTATATTGCAGCACAAAATAAAACTTTAGGGGTGCCTTCAATTCTGTAGGCTGAGAATATACCCATTGACATTAAATAACCAAATCAAAATATTCAATTTTCAAAAGTTTGAACATTGGAGTTTGATTATTGGAATTTTAAGGTCATGAACCTGATCCGGATAATGCCGGCGTAGGAAATTAGTTTGTCTGCTGCATACAATGCATTTCTGCATTATTGAAGACTCCTGAAGTGTTATGAACAAAGATGAAGTCTAAAACCATGAATTATATTAATGTTTTAACCATTGCAGGTTCTGATAGTGGTGGTGGTGCAGGTATTCAGGCCGATTTAAAGACCTTTTCGGCACTGGGTTGTTTTGGTACTTCGGTAATTACGGCCGTAACCGCACAAAATACAATGGGGGTAAAATCGGTACATGGCATTCCTCCCGAATTTATTAGCGACCAGTTGCAGGCGGTACTCGAAGATATACCACCAGTAGCCATTAAAATCGGCATGATTAACCGTGCAGAAGTAGTCGCGGTAATTGAAATGGCACTTAATCATTATGCTCAGGAGGTTCCGGTAATTTTAGATCCGGTGATGGTAGCTACCAGCGGCCATAAACTGATCGCGCCCGATACGGTTACGCAGCTAATTGATAAGCTGTTTCCACTTGTAACCCTGGTTACACCAAATATAGATGAGGCCATTATCCTTACCGAACAACCCATTAACAATCTGGATGATATGGTTACCGCCGGCCGCAAAATTATCGGAAAAGGAGCAAAGGCCGTTTTGGTAAAAGGGGGGCACCTGGCCGGCCCGATTATTTACGATGTGTTGATCGCAGGTAATGAGTTGCCGGTAATTTTGGAAAGCGCTTTTATTGCTTCTAAAAACCTGCATGGTACTGGCTGCACGCTCTCTTCAGCAATTGCGGCCGAAATGGGTAAAGGTAACGACCTGCTTAGAGCCATTAAAAATGCTAAAAAATACATTGCTGCAGCTTTACAGGAAGGGAGTCAGGTTACTACAGGTGCAGGTAATGGGCCGCTGAATCATTTTTTTAACCCTTTAAAATTAATTATCCAATGAAATGGAGCGAACAAGCCTGGGAATTGGTGAAACCCATTTACGATAAGATTTTAACCATGTCCTTTAACCAGGAGCTAAGTGATGGTACTTTGCCCAAAGAAAAATTTATTTTTTATCTGGCACAAGATGCTTACTACTTATTGGAATTTGGGAGAACGCTAAGTACCATTAGCGGTAGGGTACAGGATGCAGAACTGGTGATGGCTTACGCCGGATTTTCTACCGGAGCTATTTTTGCCGAACGTAGCCTGCACGAAAGTTATTTCGTAGAATTTGGTTTGGATAGTCAGGTGAAACCATCGCCGGCTACACTTTTGTATACCAATTATATTTTAAACCAGGCGGCCTATGCCAGTGTCGAAGTAGCAGCAGCGGCAGTTTTACCTTGTTTCTGGATTTACAAAGCAGTAGGTGATCATATTTTTGCCCGGCAGGAGGGAGATCAGAATGTTTATAAAAGGTGGATTGATATGTATGCAGGAGCCGAATTTGCCGAGGCTGTAGCGAAAGCTATCCAAATAACCGATAACATGGCAGAAGAGGCGAATGCTGCAACCCGGCAAAAAATGCTCGATGCTTTTGAAATGGCTACACGACTCGAGTGGATGTTTTGGGATAGTGCGTATTCCCTTGAAGAGTGGAAAATATAGTCTGATTATAACATTTTCTGCAAATATTTTGATATAAACTTAAAAAAGTGTCGGTATTTTCAATTGATTTAAGGAACTTTGCAGCTTAATCTTATTACTCATACATCAGTTTTGGAAGAAAGCACGCAAGATCAGGCCCTATTAAATACACCCGAAAATAAACCTGTATTAGCTTCCAGCTCTCCGAAACAAGTACGCTTTGCCATATCTGCTTTTTATTTTATGCAAGGGGTTTGCTTTGCAAGCTGGGCCAGTCGCATTCCGACATTTAAAGCTGCAATGGGTTTAAATGATGCAGAATTGGGCTCCATTCTTTTTGCATTACCTGCAGGGCAGATTATGACGATGTTTTTTTCGGCAAAATTAACCACACACTTCGGGAGCAAGAAAATGCTCAAAACTACGGCGCCTATGTATGCCATTGCGCTAACCTTTTTGGCCTTAGCCACCGCCGGCTGGCAGCTAGCTGCTTTTTTGGTGCTGTTTGGTATAACGGGTAACCTTTGCAACATTGCATTAAATACACAAGGTGTAGCCGGCGAAAATTATTACGGTAAGCCCATTATGAGCTCTTTCCATGGGGCCTGGAGCATTGGAAATTTAACCGGGGCATTAATTGCATTGGGGCTGGTTAACTTAAAATTAGGGATGTATGCGCATTTCTGGATTGTTGCTGCGCTATCGTTAACCAATGTGGTGTTTAACTCCCGAAAATTACTCAACTACAATAAACCCGATACGGTGGCCGAAAAGACTAAGTTTTTTACCATGCCGCAGGGTATTCTGGTACTACTCGGACTCATTGCATTTTGCAGTATGGCCACCGAAGGAACGATGTTCGATTGGAGTGCTATTTATTTCGAAGATGTGGTAAAGTTACCACACAACAGGGCAATTATTGGCTATGCTTCTTTTATGTTTATGATGGCAAGCGGTCGGTTTTTAGGGGTTTACCTGATTGGTAAATTCGGCCGGAAAAATCTTTTACAAATCAGTGGTGCCATTATATCGATAGGTATGGGGCTGGCAGTAGTATTCCCGAATATTTTTGTGGCTATTATAGGCTTTATGCTCATTGGTTTAGGGGTTTCGAGTATTGTGCCTATGGTGTACAGTATTGCCGGTAATAACAAAAAAGTACCTGCTGGTAAGGCTATAACCATGGTTTCGAGTATTGGTTATTTTGCTTTTCTGTTTGGCCCGCCATTAATCGGTTACATTTCGCAATTATCGAGCCTGCGCTACTCTTTCGGCATTATATCTGTTTTTGGTTTGTTAATCACTTTTGTGATCACCAAAATAAAGGAGATAAACTAGTCAAGGTATTCTGTATTAGCTTTTAGCGTGTAAAAGGCCGTCTGCTCGAATGTCTAACCCGAAGAATTCTGATTTCTTTATTAATTTTTCTGAATGATATTCTATATCGATCGATTTCAAAGGCAAAGAAACTTCCATCATTGTTCTTTTTTAAACGATCTATTTGAAAGGTATTTAAATGGTTTGGAAGGGAATTGATTTTGGATAAAATTCTAATTTCTATTTTTTCGGCATAATTGACGAGGTCATTATCCTCAAGGTACTGAATAATTTCGAGGAGTTGTTTTACTGCAAGTTTATTCCATTAAATTTTCATCCATTTCAGATGTTATAGTTAGCTTGCCAGATTCATAAAATTATATTAAATGGCCTTAGGTCTTTTCTGGAAAAGCTGTTCTACATCTTCGTGAGCAATATAATTTCCTGCTTCTATTTCGTTATCCGCTTGCTCCAGTTCCTGATTATATTGATTTAGAAATGCTGCTGCAACTTCAGCTGGCTCATCACTAATATCCGATTGATATTTATAATCTAAACTATCTAAAAAAGCAATTAACACTTTTTCTTCTTGTTCATTCTTGGTATTTACGAATATGCTCATATTCAAATTAAACGAATTTTATGATAATAATTATAAGCTATTAATTACTCCTTCTTCAACCATCCATGCTCTTTTAATGCGGCAATGGCGAGTTCAATTAGCCTGAGGTTTTCATCCTGATGGCCATGTTGTACCTCCACATTGATATATGGAATATGGTTCTGCATGGCGTAAACCGAGAGTGAACCATCGTTAGAAACAAATTTGGATTGAAGAATTACGTTTACATTCGCCTTTTTTAAGGTAGAAAATAACTTGGGTTCGGTTACATATAACAGGTCATCATTATCCATTTGGAAATTGATGTAAACAGAATCGGCAGTACTCGATAAATCATATCCTGGCAGGTAAGAGGAAATGCCGAAGCCTCCATCAGCATTGTTGTGTAGGGTTAAGAAGTAGCCTGTTGATTTCGGATCGTAAAAATCGACAATCTGTTTGCCAGCATTTAATATCGCTTTCTCTACTTCGTTCGAGCTGTAAGCATCTTTCTTTAGGCGTGTATTTACGCCAACTTCAGTATAAATGGCATTTGGATCAATGCGGTACCGATCATCCATATAAGTGAAGTTATAATCGCGTACACCACCGTATTGACAATCTATAAGCTCACCACCACTCCAGCGGATGTAATCGAAACCAGCTTTAACACCCGTATCTTCGTTATCGTGAACCACTAAAAAACGAATCCCGTTAGGTTTATAGCTGTATTTTACGAGGTTAATGTTCAGGTCGGCTACTTTGACAAATACCGAATCGGTGGTCATTGCCGCGAAAACCGGTGGATGCTGGGCTTTTGCAAAGAGGGCAGGGAAGATAAGGAACAGGCTAAAAATGATTTTAAACATAATCACTAATATACAATGTTGATTCACAATTTGTTTGGATACAGTATTGTAGGATTATCTCCGCGTAAAATTTTAATGGTTCGTGGCGACACGAACCAAGGCGTTCGCATGGTGTGCAATTTTTCCGTGTTATCCGTGTGCTCCGTGGCAAAAAAAGTGATTTGTAGCGACATAAACCATGGCGTTCGGATAAACTTCTCGCCCAGCAGGGCTGTAAAACAAAAAAGCCTTACAATATTGTTGTAAGGCTTTTGATCTGCTCCTTCTGCTGGGCTCCCTTCGGCTACGCTCAGGGTAAACTTCTCGCCCTGCCCCAAACGCAAAAAACCCACAACTTTCGTTGCGGGTTTCGCTCCTTCTGCTGGGCTCGAACCAGCGACCCTCTGATTAACAGTCAGATGCTCTAACCGGCTGAGCTAAGAAGGAATCCGGCTATCCAAAAAAACAAGTTTCTTTAAGCTTTTAAGCGAAATACCCGCTTGTTCGTTTTGGGAATGCAATATTAGGGCTTTTAAATTATTTATGCAATATTTGCAGTGAAAAAAAATTAAAAAAAAACTAATACATAGATATGAGCCTGATAATCATAGGTACTGTAGCTTTCGATGCTATTGAAACGCCTTTTGGCAAAACAGACAAAATTGTAGGTGGAGCAGCAACTTATGCCAGTTTAGCGGCATCTTACTTTTATAATAAAGCAAAAATTGTTGCAGTTGTAGGTGATGATTTCCCTCAATCGGATATCGACACCTTTATAAAACACGGTATCGATACTGAAGGATTGCAGATTAAAGCAGGCGAAAAATCATTTTTCTGGTCGGGAAAATACCACAACGACATGAATAGCCGCGATACTTTAATTACCGAATTAAATGTATTGGAAAACTTCGACCCGATTATCCCGGAAAGCTACCAGGACTGCGAATACCTGATGTTGGGTAACTTAACCCCACAGGTACAGCAAACCGTAATTAAGCGTCTTAAAAACCGTCCGAAATTAATCGTAATGGACACTATGAATTTCTGGATGGACATCATGATGGACGATTTACTGGAAACGATTAAAATGGTAGATGTTTTAACCATTAACGATGCCGAAGCACGTCAGTTATCAGGCGAGTACTCGTTGGTTAAAGCTGCTCAAAAAATCCTTGCAATGGGACCAAAATATTTAATCATTAAAAAAGGCGAGCATGGCGCTTTGTTATTCCACGAAGATCAGATTTTCTCTGCTCCGGCATTGCCTTTGGCAGAGGTATTCGATCCAACCGGTGCCGGAGATACTTTTGCAGGTGGTTTTATTGGCTATTTGGCTAAAGTAGGTACCGTTAACTTTAACAACATGAAAAATGCCATTATTTATGGCTCAGCATTGGCTTCTTTCTGTGTAGAGAAATTCGGAAATGAAAAATTGTTAAACTTAACCGAAGCTGAAGTTGCGGCACGTATCCAGCAATTTGTAAACCTGAGTGCGTTTACTATAGAGCAATAAAAATTATTTGTCATCCTGAGCCTGTCGAAGGAATTAGTAAACCTGTTTCGACAGGCTCAACATGACATCCCCAATTGTAAATCGCCAACTGCCAACTGTTAACTACCAACTGTTAATTGTAAACTGCGTACCGATCTAAAATCCGGCAGCGGCAGGTTGTTTATTCCTCAAATTAATTACTGTACGACTAATTACCGGCTGCAAAGCAATCAGCAAAATGCTAAACAGGCAAAGCACCGCAACCCAATCGTAATAGCTTACACAAAATTGTAAAAAGGTCTGTTTCTGCACGGCCTTGTTCAACAAACCCACTGCAGCTTTCGATGCTTCATCGCGCAACATCCCCCTGCTGGCCAATGCAGACTGGTAAATTTTCAACCTTTCGGTCAGATTAAAATCCAACAGGGAAAGATTCCCCCTTAAATCATCGTTATGCTTCCCTTTAAAATACAACTGGAAGAAATTAATAAAAGCCAGGCTTAAGCTAAAAGTAGAAAAGCGCACAAAAACACCCACAGAAGCTGCCGACTGGCTCATGTGATCGGGAACAGACGACATGATAAACATTACAATGGGCGACATGACCATTCCTGCCCCCAGCCCCTGCAAAAATAAAGGCAGATAAAAGTTAACTGTACCAGCCTCGCTGGCGAACAATTGCCCCATCCACAGGAAAAATACAAACAGACACACAAAACCACTTATCCACAATACGCGGAGGTGTTTCTGGCGCGTGAGAAAACGAATGGCGATTAACGATCCGGCTATTACACCGGCAATATTCAGGATCATAATCTCATTGGCATGCAAGGAATCCATCCCCAATACGCTGATAAAATAAGAAGAAGTTAAACCAAAAGCACCACGAATAAGGTACAGGATAACCAGAAAAACGATACCAATGGCAAAATTCTTCGATTTGAATATAGCCAGATCAACTGCAGGTCTTTTCAAGCTTCGCTGCCTGGCAACCGAAACCATAAACAGCAGTAAAATAGCTAATATATCGACAACAATGGTTTGGTCTTCTAGCCAATCGTACTGCTGCCCGTAAATGAGCACGTAAGCAATGAGCACCAGCATGGTTGCAAAGAGCACGAAACTGAGCCAGTCTATTTTAAACAAATGGGTTTTAGGCAAAATATGCACCCGGTTTAACAGGCTAAAAAGCAGTGCAGCACTCGGTAAAAAACAAAATATCATGGCTTTATACACCACGTTATACTCGTAATTTTCGACTATCGGCACCGAAAATAAAGCCGTAAGCGGCGAAACACACAAAATCATCCCGTAAAAAATGGTATAACCCGTTTCTTTGGCATGCTCTGACTTTAAGCGATTAAACAACAGGTTGAGCGAAATACTGGTTAAACCACAGTTTACAATGCCCTGCAAAAAGCGAAGGGCAAAAATCAGCCCTATTTCGCGGGTATGGTAACAGCAATAGGTAATCAGTATTTCTAAAACAATACAAATCAACAGGTAATCTTTGGTAACCACGCGGGCAAAAAAACGGCGTTCTACCACTGCAAAACTGGCCACGGCCGCATAAAACATCAGCAAAGAAAATTGAACATCAGCGGCAGTAGCACCATAATAACCGGCGGCCGCCATCCCATCAGCAGTCGATAAGGCAAAGAGCAGCACCGATGACAAAAGCACCGCAAAAATGCTGACGATGACCAGCCACTCGGGCACCCCTGTTTTAAATATAGTCTTATTATTAATCATGGCCCTGAGCCCTTTTCACTTTTACACTTGCACTCATCCCTGCGCTTAACAGGTCAATACCTTTATCTTGCTTGTTGATGCGGATACGCACGGGTATGCGCTGGGCAATTTTAACAAAGTTTCCGGTCGAGTTATCAGGAGGCAATAAGGAGAACCTTGATCCCGTTGCGGCAGAAAGCGATTCGATTTCGCCAGCAAAGGCCTGATCAGGAAAAGCATCGACCGCTACACTTACCGGTTCGCCCACATACATTTTCGCAATCTGTGTTTCCTTAAAATTAGCGACCACCCACTTACCTGCACTGCGATCAACAATATAAGCAATGGTTTGGCCGGTTTGCACCAGCTGCCCTTCCTGAATAGTTCTTCGGCCCATTTTACCATCGTAAGGGGCCAGAATAACCGTATAAGAAGTATTAAGCTTATTTCTTTGCACTACTGCTGTCCTTCTTTTTATTTCAGAAGCCAGTACTTCGCTTTGTGCTTTAATATCGTTTGTTTTAGAAAGCGCTGCCGCATAATCTTCTTTAGCCGCCAGGTATTCTGCCTGTGCCACCTGCAATAAACTTTCTACTGTTTCGAGTTGCTGGCGTGTTGCCGATTCGGCAGCAAACAGTTTTTGGTAACGGTTATATTCTGTTTGTTGTTTCCAGAGTTTGGCTTTGGCAGCCGCAATTTTGGCCTGCATTACTGCAGCATTACTTTGGGCAGTTTTAATATTACTTTGCTGTACCGAAACCTGGGCCTGGGCATTCAGCAAAGAAGCCGAAGCCTCATCCTGCTGCACAGTGTAATCATCATCATCAATCAGCACCAGCGTATCACCTTTTTTCACTTCCTGGTTTTCTTCAAACTTAACAGCTTTAATATAACCGCTTACCCTGGCCGTAACCGGGTTAATGTATTCATCAACCTGCGCATCGTTAGTTTCTTCGTAACGCATATAACCCAGCAATGTTTTACCACCCCAAACCAGCAATACCACCAGTACAATCAGCGCTATGATAGTGGTTATCCTGCTTATTATTTTATCGGCTTTATTTTGTTTCTGTATGTTCATGTTATAAATTTCCTATGGCTTTTTGTAATTGATAGTATTGTATTTTGGCGTTCACCTTTGCAGTAGTCAGCTCAAAACGCGACTGCAACAACTGGGTTTCGGCATCAAGCAAATCGGTAAGCAACGACAACTGGTTGAAGTAGGTATTCTGCACAATGCGGTAACTTTCTGCGGCTTGTTTAATATTTTCTTCGGCTACACTTATGCGTTGCACCGATTCTTTATAACGGATGTAATTTTCCTGCACTTCCTGGCGGATGTTATCTTTTACATCCTCATCTTCTACCTCTTGCTGGTGCAGCTTAATTTGCGCCTCTTTAACCTTATGCTGATTGGTGTACCACGAAGAAATCGGGATTTTGAGCTTTAAACCTACCATTCCGGTGCTATAAAGCGAAAGCGCATAAGGGTAAAACTGAATTTGCGGGTAAGCAAAAGCATATTCGCCAAAGAAACCCAGCGAAGGCATTACATTAGACCTGATATTTTTCAGTTTTAACTCTGCCAGTGCCTGCTCTTTTTCCGAAATCCTGATTTTATAGGCTGAGGTTTTGGCATCGTTAAAATATTCATCCACCTGTTTTAAGGCAATGGCATCTGTTTCATTCGCTGTTATCTGCGGGTTTAGCGGTGCATCATCCGGCCTGCCAATCAGGATATTCAGTTTCTGTTTGGCAATTTTAATGCTGTTTTCAATCTCGCTTAGCAACATGCGTTGTTTAGATAAACGCAGTTCTGCGCGCAACACATCACTTTTTAATATCGTACCGTTTTTGTACAAATGGTTAATCTCTGCCAATTGTTTCTCCCGATCCCTGATATCCTGTTCCAACAAACCACGGTAGGAGATATTGCGGAAAACATCGTAAAAATAAACCGCCGCTACATAGTGGATTTCCTGTTTATTTTGGCTGCTTTGAATATGTTTAAGCTCACTTTCTACTTTTGAGGCATTAATTTCGGTATTGGTTTTGCCACCATTATAAATGTTAAAATAAGTATCGGCACTGGCTTTATAATAGGTTGGCACCACCGGAAACTGTGCTGGCGTATGAAAAAGGCCATTTTCGTAAATAGGCAGCGGAAAAACATGGGCATAAATCCCTTCGGCTGCAATTTCCGGTAAACGCTCGGCCTGGCTCACTTTAATATGGGCATCGGCTGCTTCGGCACCCAGATGCTGTACTTTAATTTTTTTGCTGTTACTATCGGCCATCGCCCAGATCTGGCTAATGCTAAAGTTATTTTGCAATGTAACTTCCTGTGCACGAACAAAAACCGGCAACAAAAGAAAGCCTAAAAAACAGCTTATCCAGTTTTTATTTTCTCTAAAATTCATATTCGTTAATTAATTGATGCAAATTTCGACACAGATTTGTTACTTTGTTTTATCTAAACCGACAGATATTTGTTTAAACCAGCCAAATGATAAAAGTTAGCAACGAAGACCTTTTATTTGCAATCGACGAAAAACCAGAAACCATGTATGTTTGGCACAGCAGGTTCGAAGACCGATTTCAAGACCATGCTCATTTAAAGGGGCAGTTAACCTATGTAGAGGGTGGCATTATTTTTTTATACACCAAAGAGAAATCTTATTTCCTCCCCGCGCGGCATTACGTGTGGATTCCGGCAGGGGTAGAACACCATTTGCAGCACCGTTACCAGGCCGCAGTGGTGCGTAATATTTATTTCGATACCACTACCGACCACGAAAACCCGTTTTACAATCAGATAGGTATTTACCCTGTAAATAACCTGTTGCTCGAAATGTTTTTATTTTCTGAGCGCTGGAATGGCAACATTACCCCCAACACCAAAGAGTACGATTTTTTAAATACACTAAAAAATATTTTGCCTGTAGTAAGTGAGCACCCCTTGCCAATTGCCCTGCCCACTACCGAAAACCAGCGTTTAAGACCGGTGTTAAAATACATTATCGATAATCTGGCCAACGACCGGTTGAGTTTGGAAAGTGTAGGTAAAGCTACAGGCTTTAGTGCGCGAACGCTCTCGCGTTTGTTTCAGGCGGCTATGGATACCTCTTTTTTCCAATACCTGAAACTGGCCAGAATGATAAAAGCCATGGAAAAACTGCTCGAAACCGATTTAACGATCAGCGAAATTGCTTACGGTGTGGGCTACAACAGCATTTCGTCTTTCAGCAATACTTTTGATAAAATGGTGGGCAAAAGGCCTTCAGAATTTAAAGCCTTAAAGCAGGCTACCTTAGGCAAAATTAATTTGGTTTAGCCAGCTGTGCAATGGGCGTAAACTTTTCAAAAACCGCTTCGGTGTGCGGGGCATCGGGCAGCTCGTCGGTTAAATCCTGACCGGCCCAGTGCTCATAATGCTTACCGTTACGCCAAAGCCTGCTTTCGGTCATATCGTAAATCAGGCCCTTGTAAGCCACCCAAATTTGTGGTTTATCCGCTCCGTTGCGTAAAGCCAACTGCTGTTTGGTATAAACTGGTAAATCCATCTAAATTAATTCAGCGTTGAAGATAGAGAAAAAAGATTGTCATTCGACTACACTATTATTGACAGACCGCAGAAAAATCGTCATTTCGACTGTAGCCGGCCGGTTTTTCACCGGCGGCGGAATGGAGAAATCTACAACAGAAAACCACTTTGAAGCGCAAAATCAGTGCAAAACAGCAAATTCCCTCCCGTTTTTCGCTTGTACGCTTCGCGGCCTCGTACCTCGTTGCTGCAGGGTATCGCTCCAACCGCGGCTAATTGGCCAAAACAGTATTTCATTTTCAAGTTTACATGGTGCAGAAGCCACTGTTAATAAACCTGATTGCAATGGAAAGCCCGAAGCGAAGCATGAGCGAGGACTTGGAATGTAAAGCAGGACTAGCCGCAGCCAAAAGCCACTGCCCGTTCATTTTCTAATTTTTACAAAAAAAATCTGCAGGGAAAAGATACCGTTAAGCGGGGTTATACCTATTTTCTATTTTTCGTTTAATAAGGCTCTACTTTCTGCCCTGCTCTTAAATTTTTCGTAAAAGTAAATATTAAGCAGCAGCAAAGACATGAGGTAAAAATGATCTTCGAAAGGAATGGTACCTACCCTAAAGCCCATGTTCTCTTTATCGTTATACATCACCACCGGAATAGCCGTTAAAAAGCCATTTACGATATAAAAAGGGATAAGCGATACCAGATAAGCCCTGAAAAACCGGTACATAAACCTGAGCTTTACATTTACATATTCTACAAAATAGAGCACCACCAACAGAAAGCCGAAATTAATAAGCGTGTACCATTTGGTATAACCAAAAAACAAAATGGCAATGCATATCCCCAAAATTAAATTACTAAGGGCGAAGCTGTATTTTTGCAGTGCATTTTTAGGAAAATACACATTAAGGCACTCGTAAATAAAAATGCAGGCGTAAGGCACAGTTAAAAAGAAAAGGATTTCTTCTAAAGGCAGTCCGTAAAGATTAATACCAACAACGTAGTCAGGGTTAAACGACCAGACATTTAGCCGGGTAAACAGCATATCCCAAATCAGGAATAGCAGTCCGGTAAGCAGAATGGCCGGAAATACAAACCTCCATTTGCTAAAAAAATGCACCTTTTTATCGAACGATAAAACTAAGGGAAAAAAAATGACGGCGATGTTAATGAGCAGGTAGGTGTAGTTCATTTAGAGGTGTTTTTTTAAAACATTAATTTCGGCGGCAGTGCATCTTTTACTATCGATCATAAACTTAGCTACATTACGCACCAGCTCCCGATCGGCCATACCAAAATTTTCGTTTTGGTAATGCTTTACAATTTCTTTTTTATCTGTTGCCAGGTCTTTGCTAAAACCTAAAAATGATGGCGTATAAAACTCGATAGAAAACCGCATAAACCTGATTTCCATATTTTCTTTATCCATATCGATGGCTTTCTGCATGGTTTTGAGCGAACGGCTTACAAATTTGATTTTGTTGTAGGGGTTCCAGGAGTGTTTCGCTTTTAATGCCTGTAAAGTACCGGTATAACCAGTAATAAGCGCCGTTTTATTGGGCAACTTATCCAGCGATTTAAACAAGGAATCGGTAAGTTTCGAACTTTCAATCGCCTTAACCATATTGGCTTTTAACAAAGTTATTTCTTTGGGCGACAATTGTGCCTGCGCCAAACCAATACCCGAAAACAGAATGAATAATAAAATGCGTAGTTTAACCATGAGCTGGGCAAAGGTAAGAAAATCTGTTTATTGTAGGCCCCAGCTTCAATGCCATCCTCAGTGTAGTTGTCATCCTGAGCGTAATTGTCATCCTGAGCGCAGCGAAGGATCTCTAATTCGAAACTAAAGCACGTAAATCCCCATCAATACCACTGCACTCATTCAACATCAGTGCAAAACACCAACAGATTCTTCGCTGCGCTCAGAATGACAATCATAAAAAATATTTATATTTAATTATGGACCGCAACTACTTTGTTTACATATTAACCAACAAGAATAAAACTGTAGTTTACACGGGTGTAACGAATGATTTGGAAGTAAGACTGACACAACACCGGGAAAATAAAGACAACAAATTTGCTTTTACCTACAAATACAATTGCTACTACCTGGTGTATTTTGAGCATTTCCAATATATAGAGCACGCTATTGAACGCGAAAAAGAAATAAAGGGCTGGACACGGGCAAAAAAGAATGCCTTAATTGAAACCGAAAATAAAAACTGGGATTTCCTTAACGATACCATTACAGAAGAATAGGAAATAATTCACATCCTAAGCGTAATTGTTATCCTGAGCGCAGCGAAGGATCTCCAATCCAAAACTAAAGCACGTAAATTCCGACCAATACCACTGCACTCATTCGACATCGGTGCAAAACAACAACAGATTCTTCGCTGCGCTCAGAATAACAGGAAAACCCAAAAAATTGCTTTTATTTACACCATGGATAAAAAAACCAGGGTTACCGTAATTGGCGCCGGCTTTGCAGGCCTCGCGTCAGCGGCTTTACTGGCTCAGGCAGGATGCGAAGTTACTGTGATTGAAAAAAATGAAATGGCAGGTGGCAGGGCACGTACCTGGGCAAAAGATGGTTTCCTTTTTGACATGGGGCCAAGCTGGTACTGGATGCCTGATGTTTTTGAGAACTTTTACCAGCTTTTTAACCACACCACTTCTGATTTTTACGAGCTTAAAAGATTAAGTCCCTCTTACCGCATTTATTTTGGCCAAAATGATACACTCGATGTACCCGCAACGCTTGATGATTTGTATCGTTTATTTGAACAGCTTGAACCTGGCAGCAGCAAGAACCTGCAATTATTTTTAAACCAGGCACAATACAAATACGAGGTAGGCATGAACGAGTACGTTTTTAAGCCCTCGCATAGTGTAATGGAATATTTCGATCCGCGTTTAGCCATGAGCGGTATTAAACTGCAGCTTTTGGGCAATATGCGCAAACACGTTCACCACCTTTTTAAAAACGATAAATTACGGAAGTTGCTAGAATTCCCCGTATTGTTTTTAGGCGCTACGCCTCAAAATACACCCGCATTGTACAGTTTAATGAACTATGCCGATTTGGTTTTAGGCACCTGGTACCCTATGGGTGGCATGCATCAAATTGTTGCTGCTATGCAAAAAATAGCTACTGATGCCGGTGTAAAATTTAGTTTCGACACTGCAGTAAGCAAAATTGAAGTCAAAAATAACCTGGCAAAAGCTGTTATAACCGATAAAGGTCGTGTTGAAAGCGATTTTATAGTAGGCAATGCCGATTACCATCATATAGAGCAACAATTACTTGAGCCAGCTTATCGCAAATACGACGCACAATATTGGGATAAACGAACCATGGCTCCATCATGCCTGCTTTTCTACATTGGGCTGAATAAAAAACTCGATAACATTCTCCACCATAACTTATTTTTTGATGAAGCTTTTGACCAACACGCCGAAGAAATTTACACTGATCCGCAGTGGCCATCAAAACCTTTGTTTTATGCCTGCTGCCCATCGGTTACCGACCCTGGTGTAGCACCCGAGGGCTGCGAGAACCTTTTCTTTTTGATTCCGCTTGCCCCTGATTTAAAAGATAACGAAAGTAAAAGGGAAGCATACTTTAATTTATTGGTTAAACGCTTTAAAGATTTAACCGGAAACGACATTAGTGACCACATTTTGTTTAAACGCAGTTACGCCATGGATGATTTTGTGGCCGACTATAATGCTTTTAAAGGAAATGCTTACGGATTAGCAAACACTTTGAAACAGACTGCTTTCTTAAAGCCGAAAATGAAAAGCAATGTAACAAATTTTTTATATACCGGACAATTAACCGTTCCCGGCCCCGGTGTGCCCCCTGCAATCATCTCTGGACAAGTGGTAGCAAAAGAAATAATAAAAAAGTTAAAAAAAGCTTGACAAATTTAAAATTTCCCTTATCTTTATAACCACAAAACAAAAACACAGCAAAAAACCTATAAAACGCATTATTGTTCGAGGTTTTCATTTGTTTCGAAATTAGAGAGAAGGCGAATTGTTGAAAGAAAAAATAAGAATCAACTAACCAAATATATGATAAGCAAAAAGGCCTGGATTTTTCCGGGCCTTTTGCTTTTAACACTTTTAACGAACATGATCGTCATGCTGATCCGATAGCTATCGGATTTATTTCAGCATCTTTCCCGCAAAATACCAAGTGCGATAACAGTCTAATTCTTCCCGCAGATTTAAAAAGATAAAAACGCTGATCAAAAGCTATTGGAAAGTCGGATGAAGCATTTCGGAGATAGGTTTAAAGACTACCTTACACCCACACGAATGATGACACCTTGAAATGAGCTAAAATAAAAAAGGGCCCAGATAAATCTGAGCCCCTGGTTTTTCAATTGATGTATTTTAAGCCATTTCTGTGCTGGCAATATCTTTTGAGTAGGTTTTAAGGTATTTTTTTAGAATACCTCTTGCTACGTGGATACGGGTTTTTACTGTTCCGATTGGAATTTCTAACATATCGGCAATTTCATGGTATTTATAACCTTCGAAATAACGGATAAATGGCACGTAATATTCTTCAGGTAACTGCGATAAGGCTTTATCGATATCGCCAAGTACAAATTTACTTTCTGCCTGGTTTTTAGTTGCACTGTAAGAAAGGTTTGCCGAAGAAATATCTTCGCTCTGTGTAATTAAGGTATTTGTTTTTACCAAACGGCGGTAATTGTTAATAAAGGTATTTTTCATGATGGTAAATAACCAGCCTTTCAAATTCGTACCTTCTTTAAACTTATTGTAGTAAGTAATCGCCTTCAACATGGTATCCTGAACCAGATCATTTGCATCTTCTGCGTCTTTTGTAAAATTTAAAGCGTAAGATCTAAGCGATACGGAGTGATGATTAACGAGGTGATTGAATTCGAATTTTGTCATGATATTTAAGCTTTAGGTAGATTAAAAAAAACAAATGAATTAATGTCCATTCGCAATTATCTAAACAAACTTAGTACCAAAAATTTCTGGCACGGCGCTAAAACCACTGGCTTAGGCTTATCCGCGTATTCGTCACAGAATATTTACCTCTCGCTCAAGCTCAACACCAAAGGTGGCCTTTACACTGTCTATAATCTGTTCAGAAAAACTATACACTTCTGTACCAGTAGCATAGCCATGGTTAACCAAAACCAAAGCCTGGTTTTTCCAGGTACCTGTTTGTCCTATCACTTTACCTTTCCAGCCGCACTGCTCAATTAACCAGCCTGCCGCCAGCTTAACTTTGTCATCGGCTGTCGTATAGTGCACCACATCGGGGTGTTTTGCTACAATATCGGCAAATTCATGTTTTTCGATCACCGGATTTTTGAAGAAACTCCCGGCATTACCAATGGTTGAGGGATCGGGTAATTTGCTCACCCGAATGTGTGATACCGCTGCAGAAACATCAGCAATATTTGGTTTTTCTATTCCTCTGTTGTGCAATTCAGCTTCGATAGCCCCATAAGAAGTGTTAATTTTTGGCACAGCCGATAAACGGAAAGTAACCGAAGTAATGATAAACTGTCCTTTTAAAGCTCCTTTAAAAATACTCTCGCGATAACCAAAGTGGCAATCTGCATAATTAAATGTGCTAACCTTTCCGGTTTTGATCTCAAATGCAGTGCAGCTTTCAAAAACATCTTTCAGTTCTACCCCATAAGCACCAATGTTTTGTATAGGCGATGCACCCACCGTTCCAGGAATCAGGCTCAAATTTTCTACGCCTGCAAAACCATGCTGTACACAATAGTTTACAAAATCGTTCCACACCTCTCCGGCACCTGCTGTAACACGAACCTCATTTCCGTCAATTTCAGAGTCAATGCCTTTTATGCTGACTTTGATAACCAAACCTTCATAATCCTGCGTAAACAATACATTACTGCCGCCGCCAATAATCAGGAGTTTTTGTGTTTTTACCAGTTCCTGTTGAAACAAAGTCTTCAATTCGTCTTCCGAAAATATTTCGGCAAAGAACTTTGCCTTAACATCGATACCAAAAGAGTTGTATGGTTTTAACGAAATATTTTCCTGAATTTGAAGCATGTTGATTTTGTTATGCTGCAAAAGTAAAAGAAAAAACAATTAAGGAACGATTTTGCTAATCTCCTTATTAAATTTAAAGCTTAAACGGCCAGTTTTTTCCCCTTCAACATTTATGCCCGATAACTTCCAGCCTATAAATTTCGGTTTGGTTTTAGCAAGCTCCAGTAAACGGTACCTTTCTTTGGTCAGCTTTGCACTAATCAAGCCTACACTATCCGATTCTGCCTGACTAAAATGTTCAATTTCAGTTTCGAGTACTGCCAGGGTCGAATCGAGCTCATGGCCTTTTGCTAAACTATCGGCATAGGCTTCGGGCGATATATTATACAGGCTATCGAGCGTAGCCTGCTCAAAATCCAGCTTTTGGTTACTATTTTCGTATTGCTTTTCCACAAGAGCAATGGCGCGTTCTTTATCTGTTTTTTTGCCGCAAGAATAAAAAATAACAGAGATAGTTGCCAAAAAAATAGTAATGAAGTGTTTTTTTATCATATCCTTTTAGTTTAATAAATCTTTCCTTACAAACAACAATCCAAAAGCTTTTCCCTTTTCTTTACCCCTGTTTTTATGATGGATTTTATGGGCCTTACGCACAGCCAGCAAATAGGCATTAGTGCTTTTAAAAGTTTTAAAGCGCCTATGGACAAACCAGTCATGTACAACGAAATAAATCAAGCCGTACAGGCTAATGCCCAAACCAATAAAAAAGCGGTAATCAAAATCCTTGCTACCGGCATACATTAGGAGCAACGAAAGGCCGGCAAACAATAGCGCAAAAAGATCGTTCCATTCGAAAAATGTTTTAGCCTTTTGATGGTGGCTTTTATGCATAAACCACAATGGACCATGAAATAAATACTTGTGTATAAACCACGACAAGCATTCCATCCCAGCTATGGTAAACAGGACAGTGAATATGTTAATTACTACGGACAAAATTTCTAAACAACTGGTTTGTAAAGATATATAACAGTTAAAATCGTATATTTATGTCATGAAATTGTAAGCTTAGCTTTGGTTTAGCCAAACATTTCATGACAAATCATTTTTTAGCACTATTTTTGACTAAAATATTAAAAAAGTCAGAAAGTAGAAAAGTAAAATGATTGTAGCCGATAAAAAGAGAGAGCAAATTATTGATGGTGCTATAAAACGCTTTATCCATTTTGGTATTGGTAAAACCACAATGAACGATATTGCCGAAGATTTATCCGTATCCAAACCATCTCTTTATTATTATTTCCCGGATAAAAAACATTTGATTGTGGGGGTGATTGAAAGAGTGTTTAACGATTTTTTCGAGCTGATTAAAAAGAAATACAACCCTGATCTGCCGGTACAGGAAATTCTTTTTAATACCATTGATGTCCGGAACACTTTTTTCCAAAAATATTACATGCTCCGCATTACAGAGGGCATTCCGGATTTACTGAACGATGAGGTAATTAAAGGCAAACTACATAGCCTGAAAGAATCGGAAAAGGATTTTTTCGCAGAGATTTTTAGTCAGGCTAAAGCAAAAGGAGAAATTGAACATGATGATACCGCACATGTGGCCGAATTATACCTTGAAAGTTTGATGGGCCTTTGTACCATGTGTATTATGGAAACCGGCAAAGACCTTTTCCCTGATAAAAAAGCTTTAAATAAAATGACGATGAAGCAAAAAAACCTGACCACCATATTTGTAAGAGGTTTAAGGTGTGTAGACTAAAAGCTTAACGTTAGCATAAACAAACAGCCACTGCTTAAGGGCTGAAAATATAGAGAAGAACCCAAAAACAAAAAAACAATACATTATGCTTAGAATAAAAATGGTAAGATTAATGCTCATCGCCATTATCGGCTCGGTTTTACCGCAGCTGGCAATTGCACAGCAGCAAATTACCTTAAAAGATGCGCTCACCTTTGCGCTCCAAAACAATACAAAAGTGCGAAATGCCAAATTGGATATTGAAGGCGGAAGATATAAGGTAGAGGAAGTAAGGGCACAGGCCTTACCGCAAATTACCGGAAACGTAGGCTTAACTTACAATCCTATTATTGGTCAGCTGGTTGCTAATTTCGGCGGACAAACACAGGCGATTAAATTAGGCCAGAACTGGAATTCAACTGCAGGCGTTCAGCTTTCGCAACAATTGTTTAACCAGCAGGTTTTTACTGGCTTGCAGGCTGCACGATCAAGTGAAGAATACTACAACCTTACTTCGCAGTTAACAGAAGAGCAGATTATCGAGCTGGTAGCCAACAATTACTACCAGGTTTTGGTAAACAGGCAACAGCTTAACGTAATCGACACCAACATTAAAAATGTTAAGGTGGTTGAAAAAATCGTAGGTAACCAGTACAAAAATGGTTTAGCGAGAAAAATTGATGTAGACCGGATTAGTGTAAACTTAACCAACCTGAATACGCAGCGCGAACAAACCATCAACGCGATTACCCAATTGGAAAACCAGTTGAAGTTTTCGATGGGGATGCCTGTGGCTACACCAATCAGCCTGCCAGCTACCGAGTTAACTGAAGTAACTACCCTGCCGGTATTTACAGATTCTATCGATTTGGCTAACAGAACAGAGGTTAAACTTTTAAACAACCAGGATAAATTGCTATCGCTGCAAAGAAAAGCCTATGTAGCTGAATATTATCCATCGTTGGCTTTAACAGGTAACTATACTTATTCGAGCCAGAGTGATGGTTTCGATTTCCTGAAATCTAATGCTGCAGCCATCGGCTATGGCGCATCGGCAGTAGGCCTGACTTTAAAAGTACCTATTTTTAACGGTTTCTTAACCCGTTCTAAAATCCGCCAGGCTGATGTAAATATTAAAAAAGCTCAGGAAAGCAGAAAAGAAACGAACAACTCTTTAAACCTGGCTTACGAAAATGCTAAGATACAGTTGCGCAACAACTTAAACACCATTAAATCGCAACGTAAAAATGCCGATCTGGCACAAGAGATTTACAGAAGTACCCAAAATAACTATAATAACGGCTTAGCTTCGTTAACTGATCTTTTGGATACCGAAAATGCACTTACCTCGGCACAAAACAGTTATACACAGGCATTATTAAATTATAAAATTGCCGAAATACAATTAATCAAATCAAACGGAAATATTAAATCGCTAGTACAATAGAAATGAAAAGAGTAATTACCATAATCATCGTAGTTGTTGTTGCCCTTGGTGCAATAGCTTATGTCTTAAAAAACAACAAAAAGAAGAACGAAGAAAAAACTGCTTTCATTGCTAAAGGTGGCGGTGCAGTTGCCGTTCGGGTTGCTGAAGTACAGAAAAAAGTTGTGGATTTAGATTTCAGTGCAAACGGAAATTTTATCCCTAAACAAGAATTAAACTTCTTATCAGAAAATGCAGGTCGTGTTACCGCGATTTATGTTGATGAAGGTGACCGCGTAAGCAAAGGTCAGGTTTTAGCACGTATTGATGCCGAAATTATCAATACAGACAGGGAAACTGCTGAAGCAAACTACCAGAATGCTGTACGCGACGAAGCCAGATACCAAAGCTCGTTTCAGACTGGTGGTGTTACGCAGCAACAGTTAGACCAGGCTAAACTGGCTACCAGAAATGCAAAACTGCGTTTACAGGCTTCGCAACGTAAATTAAGCGATGCCAATATCAAATCGCCAATTAACGGTATCGTAAACAAAAGATACATTGAGGTTGGTGCTTTTGTAAATACACAAGGCACGCAAATGTTCGAACTGGTTGATGTTTCTAAATTAAAACTGAAAGTTAATGTAAACGAATCGCAGGTAGCTAACCTTAAAATCGGCGATCAGATTACAATCAAATCTTCTGTTTTCCCAACTGATAATTTTACTGGTAAGGTAACTTTTATTGCAGCTAAAGCCGATGCAACTTTAAACTTCCCAATCGAAATTGAAGTAGAAAACAGCCATAAGAACACCTTAAAAGCTGGTATGTACGGAACCGCTGTATTTAAATTTCCTAAACAAGCGCCAAGCATCCTTATTCCACGTACCTCTTTTGTGGGTAGTGTAAGCAGCAACCAGGTTTTCTTACTGGATAAAGCCAGCAATACTTCAAAAATCCGCAATGTGGTTTCTGGCCGCATTTTAGGAGATAATGTGGAAATTTTGGATGGCTTAAAAGAAGGCGAAACAGTAATTACCAGCGGACAGATTAACCTGGCTGACGGAACTGCTGTTACTATCGTAAAATAGTTCAATAGGCAGTTATCAGTTTACAGTTTGTCATCCTGAGCCTGTCGAAGGACGACATTATTTCAATTGCAATAAAAATTTAAAATGAAGATAACAGATATATCTATAAAAAGGCCTTCGTTGGTTATTGTGGTATTTACCGCACTAACCTTACTTGGGCTACTCAGTTACTTTTCGTTGGGCTATGAGTTACTTCCAAAATTCTCGAACAACGTAGTATCTATTTCGACCATTTACCCTGGTGCATCGCCAAATGAGGTTGAAAATACCGTAACCAAAAAAATCGAGGATGCGGTATCATCGATGGAGAACATCAAAAAAATCAACTCGGTATCTTTCGAGAGTTTATCTACCGTAACCATTACTTTAACAGACGCAGCTAACATCGACATCTCGTTAAATGATGCGCAACGTAAGGTAAACGCCATCCTGGCCGAGTTACCTGAAGATGTAAAAACACCTTCGTTAAGTAAATTCTCACTTGACGATTTACCGGTAATTACCATGTCGGCCTCTGCCAACATGGACGACGTAAGTTTTTACGATTTAATTGACAAACGTATTGCCCCGGTAATTTCGAGGGTTAATGGTATTGCACAGGTAAACTTAGTGGGTGGTTCTGAGCGCGAGATTCAGGTTTCGCTCGATGCCAATAAACTACAGGGTTATGGCCTTGCTGTTCCACAGGTACAACAAATGATCCTTTCTTCGAACCTGGATTTCCCTACCGGAAGTGTAAAAACACAAAACCAGGACGTTTTGATCCGTTTATCGGGTAAATATAGGAGCATTGAAGAGTTAAGAAACCTGGTTTTAACCACTGGTAAAGATGGTGCACAAATCCGTTTAGGTGATGTGGCCGATGTTCAGGATTCGCAAAAAGAAACTGAAAAATTAGCCCGTATCGATCGTAAGGCTTCAATCGCTATCCAGATTATTAAACAAAGTGACGCGAATGCGGTAGAGGTAAGTAAAGGTGTGCACGCCATTATTGCCAAACTTAAAACAGAATATAAATCCAATAATCTCGACATCAGAATTGTTAACGACAGTTCTATTTTCACCTTAGAATCTGCTGATGCGGTAATCCACGATTTAATTTTAGCGGTAGTGTTGGTGGCATTCGTAATGCTCTTCTTCCTGCACAGCTTACGTAATGCGATCATTGTAATGGTATCGATCCCGGTATCGTTAATTGCAACCTTTATCGGTATTGGTTTATTCGGTTTTACGCTAAACTTAATGTCCTTACTAGGTCTCTCGCTCGTGGTAGGTATCCTGGTGGATGATGCAATTGTGGTATTGGAGAATATCCAGCGGCACATGGAAATGGGTAAAAACAAAGTACGTGCAGCTTCTGATGCAACACGTGAGATTGGTTTTACGGTAGTATCGATCACTTTCGTAATTGTGGTGGTATTCTTCCCGATTGCAGTAAGTACCGGTTTAGTTTCGAACATCCTGCGTCAGTTCTGTATTGTGGTAATTATTGCAACTTTGCTTTCATTAGTTGCCTCGTTTACCATTGTACCACTTATTTTCTCACGTTTCGGTAAATTAGAGCGTATTGAAGGTAAAAACCTGTTTGGCCGCTTTATCCTTTGGTTCGAAAAGCAATTGAAGAAATTCACGCTGTGGATTACCAGCATCTTAAACTGGTCATTAAATCATAAAGCGTTAACCTTGATTATCGTTGTGGTGATGTTCTTCAGTTCATGCGGATTGTTAGCCGGCGGTTTCATTGGTTCTGAGTTTTTCCCTAAATCAGATAAAGGTGAGTTTTTAGTGCAGTTAGAGTTACCAAAAGATGCTTCTTTAGAGCAAACCAACTTCCTGACTCAAAAAGCTGAGGCTTTCTTGGATAAACAACCAGAGATTACGCAGTTGATTACTACTGTAGGTCAATCGACAGGTGATTTCGGTGGTACACAGGCCACTGCTTACAAATCAGAGATCAATGTTAAGCTGGTTGAACGCGATAAAAGAGAAGGTGTTTCTTCTGATATTTTCGCGACTAAAATGAGCCGTGCATTGGCCAAAGAACTGGTAGGTGCAAAAGTAAAAACGGTGCCGATTAGTATTTTGGGTATTGCCGAAAATGCGCCAATTCAGTTGGTGGTAATGGGCTCTGATTTAGATAGCGCGTTAAAATATGCCGAAGGTGCACAAAAAGTACTGGGAGCTATTCCAGGTGCTACCGAGATTAAATTATCAGTAGAAAAAGGAACACCTGAGATTAATGTACAGGTAGACCGCGATAAAATGTCGGCAGTGGGCCTAACTTTACAAACAGTAGGTTCTACCATGCAAACAGCATTTGCGGGTAATACCGATGGTAAATACAGAAAAGGCGAATATGAATATGATATTAATATCCAGTATCAAAACTTTAACCGCCAGAATGTAGAAGACGTGCGTAACCTCATTTTTGTAAACAATGATGGCAAACAAATTAAATTATCGCAGTTTGCAACCATTACCGAAGGTTCAGGCCCAAGTCAGCTGGAGCGTTTAAATAAATCGACTTCAGTATCGGTTAAAGCACAATCAATTGGTCGCCCTACGGGTACCGTAGTTGCCGAATTCCAGGCTAAATTGGAGGAATTACAGAAAAACGGTAAATTAAAAGCTCCTGTAGGTGTGAGTTACAGCTGGGCGGGAGATCAGGAAAACCAGGCAGAAGGTTTTGGTACTTTAGGTATTGCCTTGTTAGCCTCAATCATTTTAGTTTACCTGATCATGGTAGCCCTTTACGATAGTTTTATTTATCCATTGGTGGTAATGTTCTCGCTTCCGTTAGCGGTAATCGGAGCCTTACTGGCCCTGGCCTTAACCAATAACTCTATCGGTATCTTTACCATTTTAGGTTTAATTATGTTAATGGGTCTGGTAGCGAAAAATGCGATTATCCTTGTCGATTTTACCAACCACTTAAAGGCCGAAGGTAAAGAAACCAAAGAAGCCTTAGTACTGGCCAACCATGCACGTTTACGGCCTATCTTAATGACAACCATTGCCATGGTATTTGGTATGCTTCCAATCGCGCTTGCAAGTGGTGCAGGTGCCGAATGGAAAAATGGTTTGGCATGGGTTATTGTTGGTGGATTAACCAGTTCGTTATTCTTAACCTTAATTGTGGTACCTGTAGTGTATTTAATATTTGATAGAATGTTAGAGCGTTTAGGTTTCAATAAAAAAGGAAAAACCATTGATGAATTAATGGTTGAACCATACGACCATAAAGACGTAAATGAATACGATTTAGATCACGGACATTAATACCCCTCCAAATTAACAATCAATTAGCCCCGATGAAAATCGGGGCTTTTTTTATATAGCCCTATTGGGCGAGAAGTTTATTCTGAGCGCAGCTGAAGAAGCTGATAAAAGGCTTTTTAGTATCCGCTATCACGTTGAGCCTGTCGAAACGCTTTGGTATATCTTTAGAGCGATTTGTCTGCGGGTACAGGATTGACAGCCTTTAATTCTGGTGATTCTTTTTTATCTCCCATCTCTTAATCCAATTAAACTTTCCGCTTTGGCCCTCGTCCAAATTATACACACAGCATAAAGCTTGATTTATTGTTTATTTAAAATTTAGGTTATGAAAAAGATTGTAAATGCATTGCTCTTATTGGTTATGGCTGTAAATTTTAGTGCCTGCGTGGTGCATACCCGTGCACCAAGGGGCGAGTGGGTTCGCGGACATTATGTTATCGGCCCACACGGTGGTCGCCATTGGGTGCCGGGCCATTATCGTTAACGCTGGACCGGAGGATTGAATGTTGACTATTCAAACATTCAATCCTTTTTTATTTACCATACATCTTAATGTCAAGAAAGTAATTCATCATTAAGGAATTAAGGGTATTAAGTGTTTTTGCTTTTGTTGCATATCACCATCATAATTCAAGTATCTTATTTCTGTTGAAAAACGTTTACGTAACGATTGTAATTTTTGGTATAGATTACAGGAATAAAATAATACATTAGTGGCATCAATACCATTTAGGATATGCAGGAAGAAATTCTTTTACAGATTAGCGGAAAAATTAAAGAGCGTAGAAAAGAACTTGGGATAACCGTTCAGGAACTTGCCGATAAGGCATCGGTAAGTAAAGGGCTTATTTCACAAATCGAAAACAGCCGTACCATACCATCGCTCATGGTGTTGATGGATATTATCAAAAGCTTGCAAATTGACTTAAACAGCTTTTTTAAGGATATTAACTTCCATAAAAAGGATGCGCCTGTGTTGGTTAAGCGAAAGGACCAATATCAAAAATTTGAAAAGGAACAGGCCATGGGTTTTAATTACTCAAGGATCCTGACTAAAAACATTAAATTTTCAACTGCCGATTTTGTATTACTGGAGCTGGAAGTGAATGCGCATCGTCCTATGGTTAAAACTGAAGCTTTCGAGTTTAAATATATGATTGAAGGTAAGGTTGAATACCAGTTTTCTAAAAAGAAAATCGTGCTCGAAAAAGGCGATTCGATGCTTTTTGATGGCCGGCTTTCACACACACCGGTTAATATCGGCGATACCAAAGCCCTGATGCTGGTGATTTATTTCTTTGAATAATATTTTAAACTTTGTTTATTAATACTTAACAAAATAACTACCTTCATATTCATAAATCACCATTCATACAGGATGGTAAACACACAAATGAATATGAAGAAAATTTTATTGGGCGCACTCTTGTCGCTCGCCGTAGGCCTGACATCGCAGGCTCAGTCTAAAAAAATCAAACACGTAGTATTAATTGGCTGCGATGGTTTCGGTGCTTATGCGCTGCAGGAAGCCAAAATGCCAAACCTTAAGGCTCTAATGAGTAATGGCTCTTGGACGGATAAGGCACGTTGTGTACTGCCTTCTTCGAGCGCTGTAAACTGGGCTTCGCTGTTAATGGGGGCTGGCCCAACTGAGCATGGTTATACCGAATGGGATAGCAAAGTTCCCGAAATCCCTTCGGCCACCAAAACGGCTTACGGCATATTCCCTACCATTTTTAGTGTAATCAGAGATCAGAAGAAGGATGCTAAAACAGCCGTAGTTTATAGCTGGGGAGGTATTGGTTATCTTTTTGAAAAACAAGCTGTTAATATTGTGATTGACGGAAAAGATAAAGACGATTTTTGTGCCGATACCACTGCAGCCATCATCAAAAAGGAAAAACCCTACTTTACTTTTGTGCATTTCGATGAACCCGATCACACCGGGCATGCCATCGGGCACCGTACACCAGAATATTATAAACAACTCGAATCGGTAGATCAGCGCATTGGTAAGGTTGTGCTGGCGGTTAAAGATGCAGGTATAGCAGATGAAACGATTGTTTTAGTAACGGCCGATCATGGTGGTACTGGTAAAGGGCATGGAGGTAAATCTTTAGATGAGATTCAGATTCCATGGATTATTGCAGGTCCTGGCGTGCGTAAAAACCATGAGCTTAAAGATGTAATCATTACTTACGATACCGCTGCTACCTTAGCCTGGGTAATGGGCTTGCAGCAACCTCAGAGCTGGCGGGGTAAACCGGTTCAGGAAGCTTTTGCAAAATAACATTAGTTTACCTGGACTAAACTTAACAATTTGATAACTTAATTTTTGTTTACAAATAATAAACTCTGTTTACTATTGCATTATTGAAGTAAGAGTTTATGGAAGTCAAGATCAAAGCGTTCTGTAAAACAGACGTAGCCGTTAAGTGTCAGTATTGTTGGGGTAATGTTTTTCAGCAGGTTCAGCTTAATTTATTTTGTTGTTAAGATGAGTCTGCTGAATGTAACCCGTAAAAGAGCCCTTAACTGGCCATATTGGTTAATTACGGTGCTCGGTGGTATTGCTGCTTTCGGCTGCTATACCAGTATGTATGCTTTCAGGAAAGCCTTTGCTTCGGCTACTTTCGAGCATCAGGAATTTCTGCATGTCGATTATAAAGTTTGGCTGGTAGTTGCGCAAATGGTAGGTTATACCCTCAGCAAATTTTATGGTATCCGGTTTATCTCCGAATCGGGTAAAAGTAACCGTGCGCGGAGCATTATGCTGCTGATTGGTTTTTCGTGGCTGGCCTTACTTGGTTTTGCCCTGGTGCCTGCGCCTTATAATATTGTTTTCCTTTTCCTGAATGGTTTTCCACTGGGGATGATCTGGGGTTTGGTGTTCAGTTATTTGGAAGGCCGTAAAACAACCGAATTTATGGGGGCACTCATGTCTATCAGTTTAATATTTGCTTCGGGTTTTGTTAAAACGGTTGCGCGTACCCTAATGTCGGTGGCGGCGGTAAGCGATTACTGGATGCCATTTTTAACCGGACTTATTTTTCTACTCCCGCTTTGTTTTTTTGTTTTTTGCCTGGAAGTAATGCCTCCGCCTTCAAAAGAAGACCGGCAACTGCGTACCGAACGGGTGCCTATGGATGGAAAACAGCGCAGGCAGTTTATTGCAGCCTTTTTACCGGGCATTGTGCTTACCATAGTCATTTATGTGTTGCTTACCTGCATCCGCGATATGCGCGACAATTTCGAAGTAGAAATATGGAATGGTTTGGGCATTCACGATAACCACATTTACACGCAGATTGATACGCTGATCTCGGTGGTGGTGTTGGTGATGATCGGCCTGTTAATCCTGATTAAAGATAACCTCAAAGCATTTACCGTGATTCATATCATGATTATAGCTGGTTGTTTATTAATTGGGTTCAGTACATTTCTTTTTGATAGGGGCTATGTAGGTGCTGTAAGCTGGATGGCGCTTTTAGGTATGGGGCTTTATATGGCTTATATTCCTTACAATGCCATATTCTTCGAACGGATGATTGCCAATTTCCATTATAAAAGCAATATCGGCTTTATCATGTACCTGGCCGATTCTATTGGTTATGTAGGTAGTTTCTCGGTACTAATGCTGCACGAATTTGGTGAAACCAATGTAAGCTGGATGCATTTCTTTAAGCAATGCTTAATTGCCGTGCCGCTTATTGGTGGTTTGTGCAGTGTGCTTTCACTGATTTATTTCAGACGGAAAACCCTTTTAACACATAAAAAACAGCAAGCGCTTCAAGCTAAACAGATGTGGAGTGCTGCTTCAGAATAATAATAAAAAATAAATTTGTGCTGGCCGGAAAATTAAACCGGTGGGCACCAGAATAAAAATTCCATGACAAATAAACATTTCGATCTTATTGTAATTGGCGGAGGTATATTGGGTACTTTCCATGCCTATCATGCCTTGCTTGCCGGTAAAACTGTATTGCAGTTAGAAAAAGATAACTTTCCGGTAGGAGCTACTGTGCGTAACTTTGGCCAGGTGGTGCCTTCGGGTATGGAAGCCGAGTGGTTTGAGTATGGTGTAGCCGGATTGGAAATCTACAAATCTATCCAACAGGAATTTGATATTTCGGTGCGTAACAACGGTAGTGTTTACATTGCATCAGATGATGATGAGCAAACTTTAATACACGAGCTAAAAGCACATTATGATACTTTAGGTTACGAAACCGAGCTGCTTGGACAGGCAGCTATTCTGAATAAATATCCTGCTATAAAAGCCTCGTACGCAAAAGAGGCAATATTCTTTCCGCAAGAAATTAGCGTAGAACCCGAATTGATGATTTACCGTCTGCAGCAGTATATGCAGGCTAAATTTAATGGTTATACCTTGCAGTACAACAGTCCTGTAACTGCCTGCACACGTAAAGGCAATGGCGTAGAAGTTGGCTTAAGAAACAACAGTGTGGTTTTTACTGCAGAGAAAGCCATTATTTGTAACGGTTACGAATTTAAACTGCTTTACCCCGAACTGTTTAGCGAAAGCGGTATTGTGGTAAGTAAGTTGCAGATGATGCGCACGGTGCCCATGACTGATGTAGCTTTGTCTGGTAATATTTTAACCGGTTTAACCACGCGCCGTTATGAAAGTTTTGAGCATTATTGTCCTTCTTTTAAATCGGTAAAAACCCCTGAACATTATGATGAATTGAAGAAGTGGGGGATTCATATCCTGTTTAAGCAAGCTGCAGATAATAGCATTATCATTGGCGATTCGCACGTATATGCAGATGTAAACCATTTCGATGATCTTGGTTTTGATTTAAGTCATCACATTAATCAGCTGATGCTGGATGAGGCTGCGCGTATTGTAGATTTTGATGTAAACAAATTGCAAAGTACCTGGGCAGGGTTTTATCCGCAACATCCTACCAAACACATTGTAACCTACGATCTGGACGATTGTATCCACATCCGTACTGCTATTGGTGGCAAAGGAATGACGGCTAGCGCGGGTTATGCAGCACAGAGCATTAAAGATATATTTAGTTAACAAATGCTAAACAAAAACACGTTGTTTTGTTAACTGAAACTTCGTATTAGGCTAACATTCATGACCTAATATTGCATCAGATTAAACCCTAACGTTTACGTATTTATGAAACATTTTTACAAGATGACATTGGGCATCATGGCTTTGCTATGCCTAATGCTCGGGCCCGAAATTACCTCGGCGCAAACCAAAATCAGTGGTATTGTTAAAGACGATGCCCAGCAGCCAATTCCGGGTGTTAGTGTGTTGGTAAAAGGTACGAAAAAAGCCATTTCTACCGATTTATCAGGCCGCTTTACCATAGATGCCAAAACAGGCGAGACCCTGTTGCTCAGTTCTATCGGTTTTATTAGTCAGGAAGTGCAGGTTTCGGGAAATACCCTGACCATTATTTTAAAAACAGATTCAAAAAACCTGAATGAGGTAGTGGTTACCGCATTGGGTATCCGCAAAGAAAAACGGAACCTGGGATACGCCATTCAGGAGGTAAAAGGAGCAGATTTGGTAAAAGCCAGAGAAGCCAACCCGGTAAACGGTTTGGTGGGTAAAGTTGCCGGTTTAACTGTAGGTGTTTCTTCTGAGCTTTTAGGGCGTTCATCGCTTTACCTGCGTGGTAATAACGTAAACCTGGTGGTGGTAGATGGGGTGCCGATCAATTCGGATACCTGGAACATCAACCCCGATGATATTGATACCTATACCGTGCTTAAAGGCCCTGCTGCCGCTGCGCTTTACGGCTATCAGGCTTACAATGGTGCGTTACTAATTACCACCAAAAAAGGAAAGCTTAGCGATAAGGGTTTTGTAGTTGAATTAAACTCGAGCACACAATTTAATAAAGGTTTTATTGCCCTGCCTAAAAGCCAGGATGAATACGGACCGGGCGAACACAGTGCCTATGCTTTTGGCGATGGTAAAGGTGGAGGTTTAAATGATGGCGATTACGATATCTGGGGGCCAAAATTTGAAGGACAGTTAATTCCGCAATACGATAGTCCGGTTGATGCAAATGGCGTGCGCCAGGGAACACCCTGGGTGGCCCGTGGAAAAGACAATTTAAAGCGTTTTATCCAAACTGGTTTACTTTCGGCTAATAACATTGCGCTATCATCTGCTACAGATAAGTACAATTTAAGGGTGTCGGTTTCTAATAATTACCAAAAAGGAATTATCCCGAATACCCAGCTTAACATCAATAACTTTAATGTAAGTGGTAGCTATAATATCAGTCCTAAATTAAAGGCCGAAGCTTATATCAACTACAGCCGCCAGTTTTCTGATAATATACCGGATGTAAACTATGGCCCTAACAGTGTAATTTATAACATGACACTTTGGGGTGGTGCAGACTGGAATATAGATGATATGAAAAATTACTGGCAAGCGGGTAAAGAAGGTATTCAATCTATTTATGCCGAATATCAGCGTTATCATAACCCGTATTTTATGTCGTACGAGTGGTTACGTGGTCATAAAAAGAACGATATTAACGGTTATGCCTCGCTAAACTATAACCTGACCAAAGGTTTAGATGTGATGTTAAAAACACAAATTTCCACTTACGATCAGTTAAGGACAGAAAAAATGCCTTTTTCGGCACATCCTTATGGCAGGGAAGAAGGACTGGGTGATTACCGCGAAGATCGCCGCAGCATGTTCGAAAACAATACGCAGTTGTTGTTAAAGTATAATAAAAATGTTGGCGATTTGTTCGAAATCAGTGCATTTGGCGGTGGTAACGCGCGTAATTTCAGTTATAACTCCAGCTTTACCACAACCGATTACCTGAATGTGCCAAATGTGTACAATTTCTCTAACTCGAAAAATCCGGTAAAAGCTTTCAACTTCAATTCGAATATGTTGGTGCTGAGTGCTTTTTACTCAGTCGATATCAGCTTTAAAAAATACCTGAATATCAATACCACTGGCCGTGTGGATAAAAACTCAGCGCTATCACCAAGCAATAACTCAGCTTTCTACCCATCGGTTTCGTTAAGTTCGGTAGTATCTGATTATGTGAAAATGCCTGCCTTTATTTCCTTTGCAAAAGTTCGTGCATCGTATGCCAACGTTAAAGATCCGGGTTTAGGTACTTTGGAGTATATTGGTGCCACACCTTTGCAAACTTATCCTTTGGGTTATGGAGCTGAATATACCTCTTCTTATGGTGGTCCGGGTTATGGTCTTTCTTCTCCTTATAGTGTAAGGCCGACTTATAACAACCAAACCGGTGCGTATTATACCGATAACCTGATCGATTTAAATGCAGTTAAAGCGCAAAGCCGTACCAATTACGAAGGTGGTATCGATCTTAAGTTCTTAAAGAACAGGTTAGGCTTTGAGGCTACTTACTTCCGTTACATCGATGGTCCTAAAATCATTAAACAGAATATTTCGCCGGCTACCGGCTATCAAACCAATACCATTAATGGCCGTAAAACGCAAAACAGCGGGGTAGAGTTAAGCTTATCGGGTACGCCGGTGCTTACCGATAAATTTGGCTGGGATGTGATGGTAAACTGGTCTACCTACAAGCAAATTTATAAAGAGCTGGCTCCGGGCGAAACCTCAGTTGATCAGTTCTTCAAAGCTGGCGACAGGATCGATAATATTTATGGCTCGGTATTGGCAAAGTCGCCAAGCGGACAGGTTATTCATACTTCGAGCGGTACGCCGATTTCACTGCCGGTTAACCAGCTGTTGGGGCATGCCGATCCAAACTGGGTGTGGAGCATTAGCAATAAGTTCAGGTATCAGAACTTCTCGTTTAGCTTTCAGTTAGATGGAAAAGTAGGTGGGGTAATGCAGGATTATGTACGTTTGAAGTCGTTTCAGGGCGGTCGCCAGATCGAAACCATTCAGGGTAAAATGGGCGAAGCCCGCTACCAGGATTATGTACACGTAAACGATCCCAATTACAAAGGTACCTGGGTAGGCGATGGTGTGGTGCTTACTAATAGCGGTAAACTAAATTTCGATCCGGTTACCGGCGTAATTACCAATTACGATCAGCTTACTTTTGCGCCCAATACTACACCGGTATTATTGCAGGATTATTTAGGTGTGTTTTATGGCGCCAAAGAAAATACCATGATGAGCCGTACCTATGCCAAACTGCGCGAAGTAACTTTTGGGTATCAGTTGCCTAAAAAGTTATTAGAGGGCACCTTTATCCGTTCGGCCAATTTCTCAGTAGTAGGCCGTAACCTGCTTTATTTTATCAATTCTACCTATAACGATGTGGATGTAGACCAGTATTCGGGCAGGGAGGGTACTTCTACGCTGCAAACGCCAACTACACGAAGTGTTGGTTTTAACCTGAATGTTACTTTCTAAGCCATTAAAAAAAACAAAGATCATGAAATCAATATATCGCATGCTATTTTTCTTCATCGCACTGGCTGTAGCAACCGGATGTAAGAAAACCTTCGAAGAAAATTTCCATAATCCCAATCAGGCCGAACACGTTCCGCCAAACCTGCTTATTAATGGTATTTTGTACGATATGTACGAGGCGCCTTTCTCGAGCACCGAGCGCTGGAACCAATATACAGCCGCCAATTATTTTTACTACGCTACCAATAATTACGACTGGACAGGGGCCTCGCTTGACTATACGACCTTAAAAAACGTAAGTAAAATGGAAGAAGAAGCTACCCGTTTAGGTGGCGAGGTAGCCAAGCCATACCTGGCATTAGCCAAATTCTTTAAAGCTTATTTCTTTATTAAAATGAGTTTAAAGGTAGGCGATTTGCCAATGTCTGATGCCTTAAAAGGTTTTGCCAACCTGACCCCAAAGTACGATACCCAGAAAGACATCTTCAAGCAATCGTTAACCTGGTTAGATCAGGCCAATACCGATTTAACGGCATTGATTGCTGCGGGTAACAAAGAACTTAAGGGCGACATTTACCTTAAAAACGATTTGCCGGCCTGGCAAAAGGTGGTTAATACTTTCAGGTTAAGGGCGTTGATTCACCTGAGCAGCCGTGTAGATGATGCCGATCTGCAGGTAAAACAACAGTTTGCCACTATTTTGGGTAATGCTGCCAAATATCCGGTAATGGAGAGTATGGCTGATAACCTGCAATTTGTGTATAATGAAAATTTTAACAAATACCCTAACAATAAAGATAACTTTGGTAACGACGCGCTGCGTTATAACATGGCTGGTACTTATTTAAATACCCTTTCGCAACTGAAAGACCCACGCGCCTATATGGTGGCTGAACCTGCCAGGGGTATTGCCGAAGCCAATGGTTATGCCCTTACCGATTACCGTAATTTCGTGGGTGCCAGCACCGGCGAAGATCAGGGGGTAATGCTGGATAAAGTGCAGAAAGGTTTATACTCGTTAATTGGCCGTTACCGTTATTATAGTGGTTATACTGCCGAAAATACTTTCATTATTTCTTACCCTGAATTGTGTTTCATTAAAGCCGAAGGGATTAACCGCGGTTGGGTTAGCGGCGATGCTGAAAGCTGGTACAAAAAAGGAATTCAGGCGTCTATTGCTTTTTATGGCATACACGATGGCAGCAATACGGTTACCTTTTTGAAAAAAGACGGTAAACTGGGAGAATTTGAAACTTACACGGTTAATTTTACTTTCGAAAGCGATTATTATGCACAAGCCGCTGTTAAATATGATGGCAATACCGCAAAAGGTTTAACGCAAATCCTGACACAGAAATACCTTGCTTATTTCCGCAACTCGGGTTTCGAAGCTTATTATCAGTACCGCAGAACGGGTGTACCTGCATTTCAGGTTGGGCCAGGTACAGGTAACAGTCAGCGTATACCGAAACGTTTTCAGTATCCCAATATTGAGCGTACCACCAATGGCGAAAACCTAAACCAGGCTTTAATGCGACAGTATAATGGTGTTGATGATATTAATTTAGCACCGTGGATTGTAAAGTAGTTTGCAATAACTATTTGGTAATCAGTTTGAAATGAGTAAAATGGCCTTTCTTTATTTAAGGAAGGCCATTTTGTTTGATAAAATTTTAAATATTTGTTGCATAAATCAGATTAAAGCGCTAATATTGCACTCCCAAAACAAGCAAGCGGATATTGGCTGCAAAGCTTAAAGAAACTTGTTTTTTGGATAGCCGGATTCCTTCTTAGCTCAGCCGGTTAGAGCATCTGACTGTTAATCAGAGGGTCGCTGGTTCGAGCCCAGCAGAAGGAGCACAAAGCCAACTTTCGAGTTGGCTTTTTTTGTTTACAGCTGGGCGAGAAGTTTATCCTGAACGCAGCCGAAGGGAGCCCGGCAGAAGGAGCACAAAGCCAAATTCGAGTTGGCTTTTTTCGTTTACAGCTGGGCGAGAAATTTACCCTGAGCGCCGCAGGAAAGCAGTTGTTTGTTAGTTTGATAAAAGCCGAATAGTTACTGTTTTGCTTCTTTATTTATCCTCAAATCCGTAGAATTCCTGCAGTTCACTTCAGATAGGTGCGATCATTCCATGTGGGGGTTACTAAATTTTAAAAAAAGCATGTCTTTTTTATCCAATTTTATTTATATTTAATCCATGATCACCTGTATCGGCTAACCATTGCCCCGCAAGCCCATCTTTGGCTAAATGGTTAACATATCCCATATTTTTTATAAAAATGTAGCGTAAACAGCTCATGAATGCGTGTACCGCAATTGACGTTGCTTATACGCTTGAAAAGGATTTGTTAATTAAATTTTAAATTAAAAGCCATTTACCATGAATTTAAGCAAGCGGATTTCGATCGAAATCACACCATACAAACCAGCGGTTATCGCCATTATATCTGAAAAGTTGAAAACAGTCCATTTGCCAAACTAAACACGCGTTTTTATGATAGTATCTTCAATGGCTTTAATTGAAATTCACAACGAACTATTTAAAGACCTGGCAACGCTCACGAATAAAATAATGAATTGCCATAAAGAATTCAGGCGTAGGGTTTTAAAGGCCAGCCGGTATCCGTTTAGCTATTCTTACGAGTGTTACAGCAGGTTAAATAAAAATCGCTTTATCCTAACATTTATGGCTATGAAAAGGAGCGATTATCATAACCCAACTATTGGTGTGCGTTGTTTATACAATCGGGCGGAGGGTCTGTACGCTGCCGTGATATCGATGGAAAATGGCACTACGACAATATTTCCGCCTCATTTTTTTAAGCGATACCGCGAACGGATTGTAAAAGATTTTTCGGCTTCCAGCGACGATATTATAAAACGTTATTTTTCCGGAATCTGGGGTTTTACCTTTACTGTTTTAAATAATGATATCCGATCGCTTTACCATGGCTTTGAAAATGAAATGCAAGGTGGTGGAGAGCGTTTTGTGTGTGCAATGACTGATGGATATTGTTTTGGAGAGCGATATGGCAAGATTCACCTTATGAAAACCATTATATCTGAAGAGATGCTTTTTGAAAGCCAGAAAGAGGTTTTAAGCAACCTTCGAAAAGATTTTGTTAAAGTGAACGCAGCAATGTATGGAAATAAAAACGGCTAACGCTTAAAAATTAAAATAAAGTCAGGAGGGCAGCATTTATTACGAACTCCCCCTTGGTTGGGCTTTCAAAATCCGGAGTCTTACGTAATGGAATTATCCACTCCTTAAATTTACTTACATATCTTGGGTGAAAAAAAATAAAATCAGCCGGTAAAAGCTGGCATCACTCAAATCTTAAAGATAATCCTTCAACTACCTGTCCCAGTTCAGGAGGCTGGGTATGATAACCTATATGATGAGTGCCCGACCACTCGTTAGCCGGGGCTTGTATCCCCCAGCTGCATTACATTTTTCATTTCAACAACCAAGCTCAAACGCCATAATTTTTCGATAAAAATCACCTGTATTCTTTTACGCAAACACACGCATTTGGTAAAATTCGTATATTTTATTTTTTGTAGTCTTAAGTTTACGCATTTCAAAACGAATTGTTATTAATCAGAAAATAACAATTTCACCAGCTTTTCACTTGCTTTATCCTATCTGAAGGCAGGCTGTTTTGGTGTTATCTATTTGTTTGTCAGTGTTTTACTTTAGGTAAGTATATGTGCGTATTTATAAATTTCTGTATGTTTTTTCATAATTATTTCTTTGTAACCGGAAAATAAAACGATTTATTTTTCAAAACCGTCCCATCCTCAACATCCCATAAGTAGCTAACTGTCGGGCACGCCGTTTGGTTATTTTATGTAATGCTGAAACTACAGGAATTGCAAATTTTTAAAGCAACAGATCCTTGATCTATGCTGAACAGAACAATAACGTATAACAAATGAAAAAACGCTTACTCCTTAGCTTAGGTTTGTCATTAAGTGGCTATGCTGCACTAGCCCAGCAAAAAATAACGGATGGCACAATAACGGATAAAAAACTACCTAACAAAGACGCCATATTCGAACTCGAAAGCTCAAATAAAGGCTTGTTGCATACAAGAGTCGCATTAAGAACCACTACCGACGCTTTTCCACTATCGGCACATGTGGCTGGTATGATGGTTTACAACACGGCTACCAATAATGATGTTGTTCCGGGCATTTATTACAACGATGGAACAAAATGGAATTTAGTTAAAGGATCGAAAGGAGATTCAGGTTTTATCCTGGTTGAATCGCAGCCTGATAAAGATGGTATACCTGGCACGCCTGGTCAGCCTGGTGGGCCGGGGACGGGTGTTACTATCGTAATCAATCGTACTGGTACCTGGGTGTATAACCCTACTACTAATACCTGGACGAATATTAAAGGGCCAAAAGGTGACAAAGGTGATGCAGGCGTAGTTGGTGTTCAGGGGATGCCGGGTACCAGTGGCGTACCAGGTACTCCGGGATCTGGTACTGCAGGTGCTCCGGGTACAGGCGTTACCATTGTAACCAACGATAGTGGTACCTGGGTATACAACCCTACTACCAACACCTGGACAAATATTAATGGGCCCAAAGGTGACA
>NZ_FMZH01000015.1 GCF_900101435.1 Pedobacter soli | reverse complement strand
TAGCACCTTTTGGTAATACATCCGGTACAACATTGAAAGGAAAACCAAAAGTCAGTCATTTGGCAAATAAAAGAATAAAAACCTTGTTAACGATGTGTGCCTTAAACACCATAAAAAAAGACAATGAATTCAAAAGATACTATGATAGGAAAATAAAGGAAGGTAAACATCACTCATCCATCCTAAATGTACTTAGAAATAAACTAATCAGTAGGGCATTTGCTGCGGTACTAAAAGATAGGCCATATGAGAAAGATTTGAATTTCGCAGCATAAAATATTTCAAAATTTATTTGCAAAAACCATAGAATACAGGTTTAGAAACACAGGATCGTGCTATTATAAATGATGCTTTAAATACAAACCGCCTTTAATCTGTAAATTCCGTGTTTCAAGGCAAAAAGAATAATATTAATTCAATGCCAGATGGGAACAGCTAATACCACAATAGTCTAATAAATAAGTGTATTTTAGTATAATACACCATTTAAATTACCATGAATATTAACAATTCTAAAGTAGCTTATGCCATTTTACGTTATGCTATAGCGATTATCTTATTATCGCACAGTGTGTTTGGCATGTTTGATGGCGGTATTAATGATTTTGGCAATTTATACCTGAACAAAGTTGGCTTTGCCCCTTTTGGTGTGGCTATTGCCTGGAGTATTAAACTCTCGCATGTGTTTTGCGCAATATTGCTGGTGCTTAACAAATACATCCGCCTGGCCTGTTTTGCCAGCATATTTGTTTTAATAACAGGCATTATTATGGTACACTTTAAAGAAGGCTGGTTTGTAGTAGGCGGAGGCAGAAACGGTGTAGAGTATAACTTTGTGTTGATTTGTGTGTTAACCGCAATTGTATTTTTGAACAATGCCAGCCGCCAAGAGTCCAAACAATAATTAACCTAAATCTTCGAAAACATCATTTAAAAAGAGTTCGAACCCTGGTAAAACCGAAGAAGTTACTTTTTCGCTTAGTGTAAAAATTTTAGACGGCTGGAATTTACCATAATCCTGGAGGGTATAAATGAGTATACTCTGATCGCTTTGGCTTACCACCCAATATTCTTTTACGCCGAACGCTTCGTAAATGCGGTATTTATGCAGGAGTTCCATTTTAGTGTTACCCGGCGATAAAATCTCCACTACAATATCGGGTGCACCTATGCAGCCACGGTCATCGAGCTTACTTTTATCACAAATTACGCAAATATCTGGCTGCAAAACAGTGTATACATCTTTATCGGCTTTGCTCTCTTTAGGGAAACGTACATCGAAAGGGGCAAAATACACCTGGCATGGCTTACCCTTGAGATAGTTAACCAAAGCATTTGAAATATTCCGCACAATTCCCTGATGTACCCTTGATGGCGCCGGACTCATTTTAAAAACCTTACCCTCAACCAATTCCACCCTCTCCGGGAAAAGCCAATTTAAATAATTGGCATAGCTATAGGTTAACGATCCGTCTATATCATTAAAAGCACGCACAGGTTCGTCGTCGCTCAGAATTGGATATGGTTTAGATTCAGACACACCCAAATATACTAAATTTTATAGCAATTTACATGTTACTTTTAAACATATATTTTATTCACCATTAAGAAGTTAAGCAAATAAAAACTTCATTAACTCCTTAACTATCTTAATCCCTTAATGATAAAAAATTAACCTGCATTTTATTCACCATTAAGAAGTTAAGAACATTAAAAAACTTCATTAATTCCTTAACTATCTTAATCCTTTAATGATAAAAAACTAACCTGCATTTTACTCACCATTAAGAAGTTAAACACATTTAAGCTTCATTCAAATCCTTAACTTTCTTAATTCCTTAATGATAAAAGATTAATCTGCAATATGCACTAAAATTTCATTTTCTGAATCCGAACAGCATTTAATATTGCCAGCAAAGCCACCCCAACATCTGCAAAAACAGCTTCCCACATCGTTGCCAGCCCACCGGCGCCCAAAATTAAAACCAAAGCTTTAACGGCAAAAGCCAACACAATATTCTGGATCACTACATTTTTGGTGGCTTTACCAATTTTAATCGCGGTAGCAATTTTAGAAGGCTGGTCGGTTTGGATCACCACATCTGCGGTTTCGATAGCTGCGTCGCTCCCCATTGCGCCCATGGCAATTCCAATATCGCTAATGGCCAGCACCGGGGTATCGTTAATGCCATCGCCTACAAAAGCAATGACCTTGGTTTTATCCCTCTTAATTTTTTCGAGGTTGGCTACCTTATCTTCAGGCAATAAATCGCCATAATATTGATCTATGCTCAATTGACCAGCCACTTTTTTAACTATTGAAGTTTTATCACCACTCAGCATTACCACCTGTTTTACGCCGTTTTCGTGCAATTGTTTAACGGCAGCAGCGGCATCTTCTTTAATCTCATCAGCAATTAAAACATATCCAACATATTGTCCATCAACCGCCAGTACCACGATACTTTCTTCTATATCTTGTATGCTCAGATCTGGAGGAATATTGAATTTTCTCAAAAGCTTAGCGTTTCCGGCTAAAACCGTTTTGCCATTTACAGTACCTTTCAGGCCCATCCCGGCAATTTCTTCGAGATTGGTGGCCGGATGAAGTTCTGCTCCGTCAGCATAATCCACAATCGCTTTGGCAATGGGGTGGGTTGATTTAGCTTCTACAGCAGTCAGGTAGCTTAAAAACTCCTTTTCGTTAATGGTACTTTCTATTTTCTGGACTTTGAACACACCTTTGGTAAGTGTTCCCGTTTTATCCATCACCACGGTATCGAGCTTGGTAATCAACTCTAAAAAATTCGATCCTTTAAACAAAATACCATTTGCCGATGCGGCACCAATACCGCCAAAATAACCAAGCGGAATGGAAATGACCAAAGCACAAGGGCAAGAAATCACCAGAAACACCAGTGCCCGATACAACCAGGTTTGAAAATGATATTCGCTACCTAAAATTAAAATGGGTACAGTAACCAGTGCTAATGCAAGGAAAAATACAATAGGTGTATAAACTTTAGCAAACTTGCGGATAAAAAGCTCGGTTTTGGCTTTACGCGCAGTCGCATTTTGCACCATCTCCAATATCCGCGATAAAGCACTATCAGCAAACGCTTTGGTAACCTTTATTTCGATCACCTTATCCAGGTTAAGCATTCCAGCCAAAACGCTATCGCCTTTGCTAATGGTTTTGGGCTTGCTTTCGCCGGTTAGCGCAGCAGTATTAAAGCTACTTTTTTCGGAGAGCATTTCGCCATCTAAAGCTATTTTCTCCCCAGCCTTAACCTGTATGGTTTCTCCAATAGCTACCTTTTCAGGGTTTACATCTTCATACTTTCCATTTCTGAGCACATGTGCCACATCAGCACGCACATCGAGCAAAGCCGAAATATTTCTTTTTGCCCGGTTTACGGCTGCCATTTGAAAAAGCTCGCCAATGGTATAAAAAAGCATTACGGCAACCCCTTCAGGATACTCGCCAATGGCAAAAGCGCCAATGGTAGCGATAGACATTAAAGAAAATTCGGTAAAAAAGGCTTTAGCTTTAAAAGTTTCCCAAACTTCACGTAAAACAGGCAAACCAACGGGTAAATAAGCCAGGATGTACCAATACGGCCTGATGGTTTGAAAAGCGGGTACCTTAAAAAAATTATCGAAGGCAATTCCAATCAGCAACATCGCAAGGGTAACGATCGCCGGCAGGTAAGTTTGAAACGCAGATGGGTCGCCACCGTGATCATGATCGTGTTCATCGCCCTCGCCATGTGAATGGTTATGATGTTGATGTTTGGGTTCCGGATGTGCTTTGCTGCTACAACAGCTATCGTGATTATCGTGGGAGTGGCTCATTATCTATTATACTATAATTCGTTATTAAGCTATATAAAACGATCTGGAATCAAATTTATGGAAAATAAAAATGGTTTATCCTGAATCATTCTTAATAGCAATAATTTTTACAGCCACACAATAAAATTTGTTAAAAAATGTTAATAGTGTATAAAAAGATTTAAAATCATGAATCCTGAAACGATTAAAACAATCGGCACAGGATCCATCTGAAGCATAAAGTTAAATATATAAAACAGATGAAATCTATTAAAATCTCATTCTCAGCATCAGATTTGATCAGACGACTAGGTCTGGCAAAAATCTACTATTGGTTTTACAAGTAATATTTCTAATATATTACTACGGTATTAATTAGTATTTCATAAATTTCGCCTTTAAACTAACTTATTTTAAGCGAATGAAATACCAAAATTTGAAAAGATATTTTGCGGCGCTGGGTATAGTCGCTGCTGGCTTTTCTGCAAACGCACAAACCACCAAAAAATTTATCGATCCTGCGAACATGGATTTAACGGTTAAGCCGGGCGATGATTTTTACCAATATGCAAGTGGTACCTGGATAAAAAACAATCCTGTTCCAGCTAAAGAAACACGTTGGGGCTCTTTTAACGAATTGCGCGATTTCAACATTAATGCAGTAAAAACATTGGTTGAAGATGCCGCAGCAGATAAAACGGCACCAGCCGGATCGGTAAAACGCAGGGTTGGCGATTTTTACACCGCTGCTATGGATAGTTTAACCATCGAAAAATTAGGCTATACTCCAATCAAAGCCGATTTAGCTAAAATTGAGCAGATTAAAGATATCAAAGGAGTTTTAGATCAGGTAGCTTACATGCGTGTAAATGGTTTAGGCGGCGCCATGTTTGGTGTTGGTGTTAGTCAGGATCGTAAAAACGTAAACAAATATATGGTTAACATTGGCCAGGGTGGTACTTCTTTGCCTGATCGCGATTATTATTTAAAAGATGATGCGCGTAGTGTTAAAATCCGCGAGGCTTACGATACTTACATGGTTACCCTGTTTACCTTAACCGGCAGCAGTGCTGAAGAGGCCAGGCAAAAAGCAGCAACGGTTTTTAAAATCGAAAAGCAGTTTGCAGAAGCACAAATGAGCCGTTTGGAAATGCGCGATCCTTATGCAACTTACAACAAACTTACTGTTGCCGAACTGAACAGCAAAACACCTGATATCAATTGGTCAACCTATTTACCAAAATTTAAAATTAAAGGTCAGGATACCGTTTTGGTATCATCGCCTAAATTTATGGCCAGTTTAGACGGTATGTTAAAATCGGTTTCAGTTGCTGACTGGAAGACGTACCTGGAATGGAATATTTTAAAAGGATCGGCATCGAGCTTAAGCTCGCCATTTGTAAAAGCTAGTTTTGCCTTTACACAAGCACAAACCGGACAAAAAGTACAAACACCTCGCTGGCAACGCATGTCATCATTAACCGATGGCACCATTGGCGAATTATTGGGCCAGCTTTATGTGGCAAAATATTTTAAACCAGAGGCTAAGGAACGCATGAACCAGATGATTGTGAACCTGCGCAAAGCCTTCGAAATCAGAATTAACGGTTTGGAGTGGATGAGCCCCGAGACCAAACAAAAAGCATTGGCTAAATTACATGCCTTTACGCCTAAAGTAGGTTACCCTGAAAAATGGAAAAACTACGATGGTTTGGTGATTAATAAAGATACTTACTTCCAAAACCTGCGTAATGCCAGTGTTTGGGGGTATAACGAAATGGTTAACCAGTTAGGTAAACCTGTTGATCGTAAACGTTTTGGTATGACCCCGCCAACGGTTAACGCGTATTACAGCCCAACACTGAACGAAATTGTTTTCCCTGCAGGTATTTTACAATTCCCTTTCTTCGATCCAAATGCTGACGATGCCGTTAACTACGGTGGTATTGGTGCAGTAATTGGTCACGAAATGAGCCATGGTTTTGATGATAGCGGAAGCCAGTACGATGCTGCCGGTAACTTAAAAAACTGGTGGACAGCCGAAGACAAAGCTAAGTTTGATGCCAAAACCAAAGCCCTTGGCGAACAGTTTGATGCCTATACCGTACTAGATACCGTGCATGTAATTGGTAAATTAACCATGGGCGAAAACATTGGTGATTTGGGCGGTTTAAATGCTGCTTATACTGCATTCAAAATGACCAAACAAGGCCAAAGCAACGAAAAAATAGATGGTTTTACGCCGGATCAACGTTTCTTCCTGGCCTGGGCACAGGTTTGGAGAGGTAACATTTTACCTGAAAGTGCTGCACAGTTAATTAAAACCGATCCGCACTCTCCGGGTCCTTACCGTACCATTGGAGCCCCTGTAAACATGGATGCCTGGTACAATGCCTTCGATGTTAAACCTGGTGATAAATTATATAAAAAACCAGAAGACAGAATTAGAATGTGGTAATTTAAGGTAGAAGGTTTAAAGGTTGAAGGCGGAAGGTGCTAACATCCTCCACTCACCAAAACACAATATACCATCCTTATATTGCAAACGCCCCAATTTTTAATTGGGGCGTTTGCTTTTTACCTGGTGTCAGCTGTTACCAGCTAACCCTTTTCTCCCAGTCCATTTCATTCCGTTCTATTGATTTCTGGTAAACCTTCAAAAATTAATCCCGCTCCCTTCCGCTATTGTTAAATATCATTCTATCTTTGAAAAAACATTCTACACATCCCATGAAAAGCGCAATTAAAACACTTTCTATCCTGGCTTTAACTTTTCTTTCTTTAAGCAGTTTTGCACAAAACAAGCTGTTTACTGCCGAAGAATTAATCAATAAAAAGGATCCGGCATGGCCCATGGTTAAAAAATGGATTGATTCGGCAAAAAACAAGGTAGAGGTTATGCCTATCGATTCGGCAAAAGCAAAAGAAGTGTTATACAATACGCAAATTTCTACTTACTCTACCCTGGGTTCGGTAATTTACAATACTGGTGGCATTATGGTCGATAACGGCTGGATCAGGATTTTAGGTTCGGGAAGTGAGCGCTTAAACCGTTCTGTTTCTGAGTGGAATAAAGGAAAAACCATCAAAGAATATGGTGACAATATTCCTTACCTTTTAATTGCCGATGATGCAGTGGGTGGTTTCTTCGCCATTAATTACGGCGGCCTGGGCAAAGACATTAAAAATGTGTATTACCTTGAACCAAACAGCTTAACCTGGCAACCACTAGGTGCCGGCTATGGTGAATTTCTCATTTTTTGTTTCGATAGCGACCTCTCTAAATTCTACAAAGGCTTACGCTGGAGCAGCTGGAACCAGTTTATTGCCAATTTGGATGGTACTAAAACCTACAGCTTTCGCCCTTACCTTTGGGAAGAAGGCACAGATATTGAAAAATGTACCCGCAAACTTGTTGGAATCGAAGACATGTACCGTTTTAATATTATGAAGTCGAAAGAATTAAATGCTGATAAAGGCATAAAAAAAGACGACTCGAAAAAAGAGGAAACCAAAACAGAGCAATAACGCTTATCTGAAAATTGTATCTGCGAAATTCAGTGATTTTGTGGCTCCGCGAATAAACTACACGTATTTAGCCTGAACTTTCTTTGATAGTTTAGCCAGGACCATAGCGCGTGATGCTTCTACCCTGCTTTTAAGTTCAGTATCGTTAAAAACTTCTAAATTAGCTACGCGGATCCATTGACGTTTGGCCATGTGGTGCGCCTGTTGAATCCCTTCTCTGGCTGTCAGGGCATCAAACTCTTCAGGATCGCATTTGATCGAGAAGCTGTTATCCTCATCAATGGCGATAATGAAAAACATTTTCTCTTCAATCATGAAGCACAAATGCCCCCATTTCATACCTTCGGTTGTGCCAGGCAAACTCAAACAATATTCTCTGAATGTTTCGATATCCATATTTAGGGTTTAGGGTTTAGGGTTTAGGGTTTAGGGTTTAGGGTTTAGGGTAAGATCAAAGCTAAGCAGAAAAGATTAAAGCTGAAAGGGAAAAAGACGGAGGCCGGGAGGCTGAAGAACAGGGCAGGAAGACCAAAGCTGAAAGACTAAAGCGGATTAATTGTCCTCTCCTATCTCAAACTAATGGTCTCGAAATCCAAAAAACCTGTTTATCCTTTTTCCATTTTCTAACTAATTTATCCTAAAATCAACAATCCTATTTATCATGATCCTATATTTGCATCATTTATCTTGCAAAAAAATAAATCCTGGCCCATGAATATTATTACCCCTACTGCCGATGGCTCGAATACCCTTTACAACGAAACCATTGGCGAGCATTACCACAGCAAACATGGCGCTTTACAAGAAAGCAAACACGTATTTATAGGTGCAGGTTTGCAATTTGTAGCAACTAAGCAATCTGAAATTTCGATTCTGGAGGTTGGTTTTGGAACAGGTTTAAACTTTATTTTAACCCTCGAATATTGCGAGGCCAATAACATTCAGCTCGATTATACCAGCATTGAGGCTTTTCCCCTATCTACCGGATTAATTGAGCAAACAGGCTATTCAGCCTATGTACCACAAGCCATTTGGAATAGCTTTACAACCAATTACGAGGCTGCACTTCAAGCCCCGCAATCACTTTCGGCATTAAGTACGCTCGAAATTCCGCATACTACTTTAGCGACTTTTAATACGCCGAAAAAGTTCGATATTATTTATTACGATGCCTTTTCGGTGCAACACCAACCCGAAATGTGGAGCGATGAAATTATTGCCCATGCCTGCAGTTTTTTGAAGCCTGGTGGCACTTTTGTAACCTATGCCATTACCGGAAAATTAAAAAGAGCCGTAAAAGCCTGTGGTTTCACTATCGAAAAATTACCTGGTGCCCCCGGAAAAAGGGAAATGTTGAGGGCAGTGAAGGGAATGTGATCATGTAAAAGGTAAGATGGAAGATGGTATTTAATTTTAAGCGCGGCCTTAACCAAACGCCGACAGTAACAAGAACGTTTTCTTAAAACCGCATCCCATTCTGTTTGTTAATCCTAATATAAAATTCACACCATGGAAAAAAGAATATTAGGAAAATCAGATTTAAATATAGCACCTATTGTTTTTGGCGGTAACGTTTTTGGCTGGACGATAGATGAGGCAAAATCATTCGAAATTTTAGACCATTTTATCGAAAATGGCTTTAATTGTATCGATACGGCCGATGTATATTCGCGTTGGGTGCCCGGCAACAAGGGTGGCGAATCAGAAACCATTATTGGTAACTGGTTAAAAAAGCACAATAAAAGGCATGATGTAATTATTGCCACTAAAGTAGGCTCTGATATGGGGCAAGGCAAATCGCTTAAAAGAGATTACATCATTAATCAGGTAGAACATTCACTTAACCGCTTACAAACTGATTATATCGACCTCTATTTCTCACACTATGACGACGAAAACACCCCTGTTGAAGAAACCCTTCGTGCTTATGATGAATTGATTAAAGCAGGAAAAGTGAGGTGGATCGGGGCTTCGAACTTTTCGGCCAACCGCTTAAAAGAATCGTTAATCTTTTCTAACGAGCACAATCTGCCCCGCTACGAAGTTTACCAGCCCGGCTACAACCTGTACGACCGCGAAGGATTTGAGGCGGAGCATGAAAAAATTTGCCTGGAGCACAATTTAGGCGTAGTAACCTATTATGCGCTGGCAAGTGGCTTTTTAAGCGGAAAATACCGTAGCGAAGCCGATTTAAGCAAAAGTCAGCGGGGTAGCGGTGCTAAAAAGTATCTGAACGACCGGGGTTTTAAAATACTTGCCGCATTAGACCAAGTGGCAGAAACACATGGTGTAGAACAGGCCTCAGTAGCTTTGGCCTGGCTCATGTACCACCCTTCGGTTACCGCGCCTATTGCCAGTGTTACCGATTTAAACCAGCTTAAATCTTTTACCGAAGCTGCAAATTTAAAACTCAGCGCTGAGGATATTTCGTTGCTGGATAAAGCCAGTGTTTATTAAAAGTTTTATTGCCATAATCATCCTTGTACGGTTTTATAGACCACAAGAGTCCGTCATTGTTGAAGGCTTTTTCAGCCTGCGAAGCAATCTTACAACGGTCGCCAGGTGGAATTGCAATGATTTAATAGTGAAGCCCACACCAAACCCGTCATTTCGAGCGGAGCGCAGCGGAGTCGAGAAATCTAATAAAAGATCTCTCTCCCGACTTAACCTCGGGACTGCGCTTCACCCGATAGCTATCGGGTCGAGATGACGATCATCTCAAATAAGAGATTCTTTATATTCTCACACCACTCCAATTATTACTTCTTTATAATTCTGATATTCTTCAAAAAAGACAGATAATATTAATATTTTGTACAGGTATTTACCGAATATTGATTAAAACATTTAGTCAGACCATTTGTATTAAACAGGACTTATTTTTTTATGAAAGACAAACTATCATTTCTACCTAAGCTTGCGCTGGTACTTTTCTGTTTAATTAGTTTAACCTACATTGCTATTTTAGGGCAATCGCTACTCGCTCCGCTCCTTTTCTCCTTTTTAATGGGCATATTATTGCTACCTGTAGCCAATTTCTTAGAGCAGCGGTTTAAGTTTAAAAGAGGTTTATCAACCCTGGTTTCAGTAATTTTAATGATCGCTGTAATTGGAGGCATTGTTTATTTCTTTGGCAATCAGCTAAGCGATTTATGGGCCGACTGGCCACTGTTAAAAGAAAAAGCCGATGTTTCTTACCATGAATTGCAACATTGGATTTCGAAAACCTTTCATGTAAACTCCGAAAAACAACTGGCCTACCTGAACGATAGCACCGAAAAAGCACTGGCTACCAGTGCCGCCATTGTAGCAACCACATTGGCTACTTTATCATCTACCCTGCTATTTCTGGGTTTTACCTTGTTGTTTACCTTTTTCATCCTCAACTACAGGCGGGTATTGTATACTTTTTTAACCTCGGTATTTAAAGAAGAACACAAAGAAAAGGTAAGCGAAATTGTCTCGCAAATCCAGTATATCATAAAAAAATACATCATTGGTTTGTTTTTACAAATGCTGATTGTAAGCGTACTAATGATTACCGTATTAAGCCTTTTAGGCGTAAAATATGCGGTTTTATTAGGCCTGGTAGCGGGTATATTTAACGTGGTACCATACCTCGGCATATTCTTCGCTTTATTGGTTAGCTGTTTAATTACTTTCGCCACTGCCGGTGCCGGTAAAGTTTTATTGGTTCTAATTGCTTTTGTTGGTGTTCATGCCGTTGATGGTAACCTGCTGATGCCGCTCGTAGTAGGTTCTAAAGTAAAAATCAATGCACTTTTTGCCTTTATTGGTATTGTAGTTGGCGAAATGATCTGGGGTATTTCGGGTATGTTTTTGTGTATTCCGTACCTGGCCATGCTCAAAATCATTTTCGACCGGATAGACAATCTCAAACCCTGGGGCATTTTAATGGGCGAAGAACATAAGCCCGAGAAGAAAAAACGGGTTTATCGCATTACCAAAAAGATTAAATTAGAAGAAAAAGATTAACATGGCCGAAAACCGTTCTCCACATATTTTAAGTACTTCGGCCAATTTGCTGGGCATTTGCTTTATCGTACTTACTTCATTAAAAAAACTGAATCTGGCCGATAGTTCAGTGATAGATGAGTTTGCGGTTGCAGCCGTAATCCTGTTTATGGCCAGCTGTATCTTGTCTTTTATTTCCATGAGAAAAGGTGATTCCGTAAGTCAAAGGCTTGAAAAAACAGCCGATTTTATCTTCCTTTCAGGATTGGTGGTGCTGTTTATCGCCACCATATTAATCGCTTTTAATTTAATTTCGTAATTTTTACAACTCCATTACACCGGTCTTTTAGCAGATCTGCTTGTTAATTTACACCTTTGAAGCATGAAACCTTTATTCGTATTACTCGTTGTTTACGTTGCCCTGCTTGCCTTTGGTGGGCATACCACTTTCGATAAAGGAAATATTTTTGCAGGTAACATGGCTATGGGAGTAATGCTGCTTTTTACAGCTATTGGTCACTTCAAGTTTAAAACCAGCATGGCTGCTATGATTCCGCTTTTCATTCCTAAAAAGGTAGAAATTATCCTCATTACCGGTGTTCTGGAAATCCTTTTTGCCATTGCACTCCAGATAGAAAGTATCAGACACTATACCGGCATAGCGTTGGTTGTTTTTCTGCTCGCTGTTGTCCCTTCTAATATTTACGCTGCCAAACACCGCATCAATTACGAAGATTTATACAAACCTGGACCAGGTATTAAATATTTATGGTTCAGAATCCCCTTTCAGCTTTTCTTAATCGCCTGGGTTTGGTATTTTAGCATCCGTTAACAGCTAATTACAAAACCTGTTGCAAACACCATCAATATGCCTAATAATCCGATTCCTGCCAGTGCAAATAATCCTGCCGACGCCTTTATGCGTCTGCTTACCGTTTTAGATACCTTACGCACCCAATGTCCGTGGGATAAAAAACAGACCATGGAAACCCTGCGCCATTTAACCATTGAGGAAACTTATGAGTTAAGCGATGCGATATTAGAGGGTGATTTGGATGAAATTAAAAAAGAACTTGGCGACGTAATGATGCACCTGGTCTTTTATTCGCGCATTGCTTCGGAAACCAACGAATTTAACATAACTGATGTTTTAAATGGCGTTTGCGATAAACTGGTTAACCGACATCCGCATATTTATGGCGATGTAGACGTACAAAACGAAGAAGATGTAAAACGCAACTGGGAGCAAATCAAACTCAAAGAAGGCAACAAATCGGTTCTGGCTGGTGTTCCTGGTTCACTGCCTGCACTGGTTAAAGCAGCGCGCATTCAGGAGAAAGCCCGCGGGGTAGGCTTTGACTGGGAAAACAAAAACCAGGTTTGGGAAAAAGTAGAAGAAGAGTTACAGGAATTTAAATCGGAATTTAATGTAGCCGATAATACCGCAATTGACGTGGAAAAAGCAGAATCGGAATTTGGCGATGTACTATTTTCATTAATCAATTATGCGCGCTTCATCAACATCAACCCCGAAAACGCGCTCGAAAAAACCAATAAAAAGTTCATTAAACGCTTTCAGTACCTCGAAAGTAAGGCCAAAGAAAACGGAAAAGCACTGAGTGATATGACTCTTGCCGAAATGGATATCTATTGGAACGAAGCGAAAAAGGTATAATTTCTAGCTTTCGTAATGCTATCAGGCAAAAGCATTTTTGTTAATTTTGCGATTACATTCGCAAAATTTATATGAAATTTGCGATTACATTCGCAAAATTTATATTAAATTTGCGATTATGATTTTAAGAGCCATATCAGATTCAGTTGAAAAACACCTGAAAGATAATAAAGCAATTATTTTATTAGGCCCCAGGCAAGTTGGAAAGAGCACGCTTTTAAATCAGTTATCCTCAAAATTCGCTCAACCTGTAACATGGTGGAATGGAGATGACGCTGACATCAGAACCTTACTCACCAATACTACAGCTACATCTTTACGTGCACTTCTTGGCAAGGCTAAAACTTTAATTATTGATGAAGCGCAAAGAGTTGATAACATTGGTTTATCGATCAAATTAATTATCGATCAGCTTAAAGATGTAAAAGTGCTGGCTACAGGCTCATCAGCATTCGAATTGGCCAATCACATCAATGAACCGCTCACCGGTAGAAAATGGGAGTATAACCTCTTCCCTTTCTCATTTGGAGAAATGGTAGCAGAACATGGTTTACTTACCGAGAAAAGATTATTAAACCATCGCCTCGTTTATGGCTATTACCCCGAAATTGTAACCAACCCTGGAGAAGAAGAAATCCGGTTAAAACAATTATCAGATAGCTACCTGTATAAAGATATCCTAACCTGGGAAAAGATACAGAAGCCCGATAAAATGGAGCGCCTGGTGCAGGCTTTGGCTTTCCAGGTCGGAAATGAGATATCATACAACGAACTAGGTCAAATAGCCGGTTTGGATAATCAAACGACCGAAAAATATATTGATCTGCTCGAAAAAGCATTTATCATATTCAGATTAGGGTCTCTAAGTAGAAATTTAAGGAATGAGCTAAAGAAAAGCAGAAAGATTTACTTTTATGATAATGGTATCAGAAATGCGGTCATTAACCAATTTAGCCCTGCAGCGCTACGTCAGGATATAGGTGCGCTTTGGGAAAACTTTGTTATTAGCGAACGGGTGAAATTTCTGGCCTACCAACAAATTAACTGCAACCAATATTTTTGGCGCACACATGCCCAGCAAGAGATTGACTACATTGAAGAACGGAATGGATTAATGAGTGCTTATGAAATTAAATGGAATCCTAAATCTAATGCTAAATTTCCAAAAACGTTCTTAAATGCTTATCTTGATGTGGAAACCAAAGTGATAACACCTGAAAACATTAGTGATTTCTTATTATGAGTAAAACTCCCCATCCACATAATACCACTTCCCATCTTCTAACCTGAAGTTCGATTTTTCGTGCAATACTTCGGTTTGGAATTTCTTATTGAGGTAATAAGCTTTAAACTCTACGGTATCAAAAGTTGCGCCCACAATTTCGAGTTTAAGCCATTTGGTATTTTTTGCACTTTTTAAATAGGCGTCTTTGCTGTTACCTTTCCTTTTGCTGCTGTGTGTGGTTTCCACCAGGTAATCGCCATCGTGAACTACAAAAGCAGAATACCGCGAACGCATTAAGGCTTCGGCAGTAGGCGGCTTTTCTTGTTTTAAATGATATGGTTTACAGCAGTTTTGGTAAAGTAAACCGCTTCCGCAGGGACAATTAGTAATGTTCATTTCGGTTATTTGAGCGGCAAATTAGGAATTTAATGCCCTTGATGCCAAAATTTCCGTAAAATTGCAGTCCAAAATAATGAGATACTTCTTCCACATTGCTTATCAGGGCCAGCATTACAACGGCTGGCAAAAACAACCGGGCGCCATTAGCGTACAAGCCGTAATTGAAAAAGCATTGGAAAAAATTTTAAAACAACCTGTTCCCATTATTGGTTGCGGCCGAACAGATGCGCATGTACACGCCAGTCAGTTTTTCTTTCATGCCGATATCGATCAGCTCTTTGATTTTGACTTGCTTTACCGCTTAAACAAAGCTTTACCCCAAAACATTGCTGTTTTCGATATTATCCCAATGGAAGGCCTGCCACATGCCCGTTTCGATGCCGTTCAGCGCAGGTATGATTATTTTATCCATACCTATAAAGATCCGTTTTTAAGCAACCAGAGCTCATTTTATCTGGCTCCGCAACTGGATTTGCAAAAAATGAAAGCGGCTGTAAATCTGCTTCCACAATACAAAGATTACCGGGCCTTTTGTACCCAGCCCAATAAATACGAACACACCATTTGCAATGTAATGGAAGCCGATTTATTTGTGAACGAAAAAGGCGACCGTATTCGCTTCCATATTGCCAGCAATCGTTTTTTAAGTAAAATGATCCGCATTTTAATGGGAAAAATCCTTAAAACCGGATTAGGCGAACTGAGTTTGGATGAGTTTGAAAGCCTTTTAATTAACCTGCAAACACCCAAAACTTTAGATCCGGCGCATCCTACAGGTCTTTATCTGTCGAAGGTAACTTACCCTTATTTAAACCTACCGCCCAGAACAGAGTTTCTGCATAGCACACAAGGAACCGACTGGATTTCAGTTTAGCTGTAGCGTTTTGGTTTCGGTCTCCGTTTAAGGAGTATGAAAGCTAAAATCTCCATCCTGTTATTTACCCTGGGACTATCGCTGGGCTGTAAAAAGCCTGACAAGGTTGATGTGGTAAACGATGGCGATTATACAGGTTTACTGGTTGTAACCAATAGTGCAAAATCGGTACCGAACACCTACCCTATTTCGGCTTCGTTAAAAAACGGGCGTTTTAGCATCACCTACAAAAATACCGGTAAACCCACAGCAGGATCGGGTACTTACACCTTTAATAAAGGACTGGCTGTTTTTGTTAATGAAGGTGCATATACCGCCGATTTTGACTGGAACATGATTTTAAACGGAGAGTATGAGGTTTTAAGCAATGCTACCGATCTCACCCTTAAAAAGAAGTTTAAGCCAGCTACCTCCGAAAACCCTGCAGCTACCTCATACGTGTACCTGCAATATGAGTACATTTTAAAAAAAGCAAATTAACGCGAACGAATAAAAAAGTTAGGTTTAGGTTGCCTGGGCGTCGAAAATGATCTGATTTGATGACCCAGGCTTTTTTATGCCCTATTTAAAACGGATGGCTTTTAACGGAGAAACTTTGCTGATTAACAGCGAAGGCACAATCAACACAGTTAAACATACCACAACCGTTACCACATTGAGTAGCAGTACATCAATAAAATGAAATTCGATTGGTGCATAGGCTAAAAAATAGGATGCCTGGTTAAGTTTGAAAATATGTGTAGCCTGCTGAAAAAAACCTAAACCCAGGCCTAAAATATTGCCTAGCAATAGCCCTATTCCAATCAGGTAAGCCGCATTGTAAAGGAAAATCTTCATAATGCTCCAGTTGCTGGCGCCAAACGATTTAAGCATCCCAATCATGTTGGTACGCTCTAAAATCATGATTAACAAAGCGGTAACCATATTAATTACTCCTACAATCAGCATTAAAATTAATAACACTTTTGTATTCACATCTAACAACCCAAGCCAGGTAAAAATATTGGGAAAGTTTTCTTCAATAGAAAAAGAACGCAGGTTACGTGGCAGTTTTTCATAAATCTCATCGGCAACAGGCTGCAGTTTGCTAAAATCCTTAATCCTGATTTCTATTCCACCAATCTCGTTATGCGCCCAATTATTTAAACGCTTAATAATATTCAGGTTACCCAAAACAAAACCCTTATCAATATCTTCTACACCAATATCGTAAATGCCTACAATTTTAAACTTCCGCGGGCGCAACTGGTTCTGTACAAAATACATGATAAAATCATCACCCGTTTTCAATTTTAGGCGATTGGCGGTGTAATTCGAAATCAATAATTCCTGCATGGCCTTTGTGCTATCGGCAAAATTGATGATGCTGCCACTAATCAGGTGTTTTTTAATGTAAGACCAGTTATAACTTTTATCTACCCCTTTAAAATTTATTCCTTCTATTTCGTTATTGGCCGAAAGAATACCAGGCTTGGTGGCAAAGGGATAAAAATATTCGATATTGGGATTATTTTTGAGCTCGTTTTTAGTGGTATCATCTAAAACAAATGGCGAATGCTCAAACGAGTTGTTCAGATCGTAGCGTGTAATTTGTACATCGCCCAAATAACCACGTACCTTATCCTTAATTTCGGTTTTAAAGCCTTTAATGATGGCAATAGAGAGGATCATAACCGCCAAACTCAGCATTACGCCCGCTATCGCAATACGAACGATAAGCTTTGAAAATGTACGTTCTGATTTAACGGCTATCCGCCCGGCTATAAAATATTCGAAATTCAATTTTAACAGGTTTCTAAGTAACAAAAATGCTCAATTCCTTTTAAAAAATGGCATTTTCGAAAATAAATAAGCAACTTTAACAATAATGCTGCCGTGCCCAAAGCAATACCAATAACAAGGATAAATTGTTTTGCCGCAGCCATGCAAGATTAGAATATACCGGATATGAAACAATACCTCAGCTTTGCTTTAACCAGTTTAATTGCCTTATCGGCCTGTGGACAACCCAAACCGCTTGAAAAGGAAGTTGCAGGCAAAGGCCTGGAAAACAAAAAACTGATGATCAGGAAAATGAAACTGCCATCAGCGCTTAAAACCGGTGCCGAGCAAACCGAATTATACCTGCCGCTTTTAAAAGGTAAACGGGTGGGTATGGTGGTTAACCCTACTTCAGTAATTGGCACACAAACCTCGGTTGACAGCCTCTTAAAATTAGGCGTTAAAATCCAGAAAATATTTGGCCCCGAACATGGATTTAGAGGAAATGCAAGTGCCGGCGTTACGGTTAATGATGATGTTGATACCAAAACCGGTATCAAAGCCATTTCACTTTACGGTAAACACAGTACCCCAACGGCTGAAGATCTGGCCGATATTGACATTATGGTTTTCGATATACAGGATGTGGGTGTTCGTTTTTATACCTACATCAATACCCTGCAACATGTTATGGAAGCCTGTGCAGCCAACAAAAAAACGTTGCTGATTTTAGACCGGCCAAACCCAAACGGCTATTTAATTGATGGCCCAATTCTGGATCCTAAGTTTAAATCGGGCATCGGCATACAGCCTATTCCTATTGCACATGGTTTAACCGTTGGCGAATATGCGCAAATGTTAAATGGCGAAGGCTGGTTAAAAGATAAGGTGAAGTGTAAGATTACGGTGATTAAAAACGCCAATTACAACCATGATATGGAATACACCTTACCGGTTAAACCATCGCCTAACTTAAATACACAGCAAGCTATTCTGCTTTATCCTTCAACCTGTTTATTTGAAGGCACTTATTTAAACCATGGTCGTGGCACCCAGTTTCCCTTTACTATTGTTGGGGCACCTTACCTGAAAGGAAAATTCGATTTCAGCTTTACCCCTACCAGCATAAAAGGTATGTCGGAAACACCTTTGTTTCAGGATCAGGTTTGTTACGGACTGGATTTAAGAACCTACGATACGGCCGAACTACGCAAAAGCAAACAGGTTAATTTATCGTGGTTAATTTCACTGTATCAGGCATCGCCTAAAAAAGAAGACTTTTTTAACTCTAAACTAAGCAAAGAAATGGGCACCATTGAAAAATTGGTTGGCTCTGGCGATTTCAGGCAACAGATTATTGATGGAAAAAGCGAAGCCGAAATCAGGGCCAGCTGGGAACCAGGGCTGAGTGCTTACAAAACCATGCGTAAAAAGTATCTGCTTTATCCGTAAAGACGCATCGAGTAAATTATTGGATGGCTGAGTGAATGGAAAGCGCAATTTTTCAAACTTAACCGCTAAAGCATTGTTATTAATTAAAGGATTTGGCTGGGTGCTAGCAACATTTCAACCTTAAAACCTTTTAACATTAACAATTAACAATATGAGCGGTCCAAAAGTTAAAAGCGATAAACCTGGAAGCAATTATCAGGAAGAGGTTCCAAAAGGCAGAGAGCCTGTTGACCATAAAACGGTGAGAAAAGAAAACGACAGCTTACCCAACAAGCCTGTTAAAACGAATAATCCGGCTAAGCAGCGCGAAAACGAAGAGCAACCGGTACATCCGATAAAAAAAGCACCAAAAACATAATCGATCGTTCAGATTGCAGCCAACTGTATTATCTGAACAATTTTATGTTTAGTGCAAAGAAAAAAGTAGCGCCTTGCCCGGCAGTACTTTCAAGCCAAATCCGGCCACCTTCACTTTTTATAATTTCGGCCGAGATATAAAGGCCTAAACCCAAACCGGGGTAGGTATGTTGTAAATTTCCGTCAACACGATAAAACTGGTCGAACACCAGGTGTTGCATATCTTTCGAAATTCCGATGCCGTAATCTTTAACGCTTAGTATTACTTCGCCATCCTGACTAAAAGTTGTAACTTCTACCTCACTGGCATCAGTAGAGTATTTAATTGCATTCGAGAGAAAATTGGTAATAACCTGTCCAATGCGTTCTTTATCTGCAAAAACAATGGCCTTACTGGCTAAAGCACAAATGATTTTATGTTTAGAACTAATGTGCTGCATTTCCTCCACAATCTCTTCAACCGCAGCATCAAAGTCAAATTCAACCGGGTTAAAGGTCATTTTACCCGACTGAATTTTGGTCACATCCAGTAAATCGCCGATCAGGCCGGTTAAGCGGTTTAACTGGAGATCCATTTTATGCACCATATTGGCCTTTTTCTCATCACCTTCGTTCCTGATCATCCGCTCGAGCACCTGCGCATAGGCTTTAATACTGGTAACAGGTGTTTTTAATTCGTGACTGGCAATACCCAAAAATTCGTCTTTTTGCTGCTGTAACTGCACTTGCTTGGTTACATCCACTGCGGCGTGGATAATGGCATAAACCTGGCCATCTGCATCTTTAAGCGGCTTGTAAGTAAAGCTGAACCAGCGTTTTTGTTCTTTGCCATCAACAATTAAACGGGCTTCTTCCTGATCGGCATGATAGGTTATTCCGGTTCGGTATACCTCTTGTAGAATACTTACAAATGGCTGTACGTTCAATTCGGGGATTGCTTCTACAACAGTTTTACCGATTATACTTTTATCTTTACCCCAAAAACGGAGCATTTCATCGTTAGCCAGCCTGATGATGAGATTTTCTGTTTCGTAATACGCGGTGGCCATCGGTATATCGTACATGAAATTACGAAAGCGCTCCTCACTTTTTGCAGCTTCCATTTTTGAGATAACCTGTCCGGTAACTTCATTGGCTACTACCATAATACCCGAAACCTGTCCATCCTGACCAAAAATCGGATCGTAAACAAAATTGAAATAAAAATCACCTAAAATCCCATTTCGCTCCAGCCGGGCCATGGTTTCGTAACCATAATGTGCAACACCGCTATTGTAAACCTCATCTAAAAGATCTGGAAAAGGCTGGCCGATAATTTCGGGTAGTCCATCTAAAAGTTTTAAACCAATTACAGCTTTACTTTTTCCCCATATTTTCAGCAAATCATCGTTGGCGTCTTCAATAATCAAATCTCTCCCCCTCAAAATGCCAATGGCCACCGGGGCATCATAAATCATTTGCCGAAACAGTGCCTCACTTTGCTCAACTTTAAACTTGGCATTTACCAGCTCGGTAACATCGGTAGCATTATTTAAAATGCCCCAAACATTTCCGTCGGTATCCTTTAAGGGTTTATATATAAAATCGAAATAATAGGTTTGAAGTACGTTATTGTTTAAAAGTAGCACCTTATCTTCTTTGGCTTCGTAAGCTACCCCGGTAGTTCTTACCTGATTCAGGATACCGAGAAAGGGCTGATCTTTTAACTCGGGCAATGCAAGGGCCAGTTCCTGACCTATTACTGATGCATCTCTGCCCCAGGCTTTAAGTATGGCCCTATTGGCCACCTGAATAACCATATTTTCGCCAATATAGAGCGCTATTGGCATTGGAGACTCTTCTATAAGCGTATTGAAAATATTGGCTGTATCGTCGAGGTTGATTTGCATAAAAGGATAAAAAACAAATATAATTGCTTTTTTTACTTGCTAGCTGATTTTAAGAAAGATAATAACACCTTTTCGTTGTGCTCCAGACCTACCTTGCCCTTATACGAATTGTTATTTATCTTTTTCAGGTATTTTTCAAGCTCATTGTTCTCGTAAGCGGTGAGTAAAAGTGGGTAAACATACGAACTCTTGCATACCGCCCGGGTATTGCCCAGTTTCTTTGCCACACAATCTAAAACAGCCACAATTGTTTTTTTACTGTTTAAACCGGCATTTTCATTAATCTGGCACTGGGCAAACTGCCGCATGGCCTCGAGGGTTCCGCCCCAGGTTCTGAAATCTTTTGCTGTAAAATCATCGCCGGTAATTTCTTTAATGTAGGCATTTATTTTGCCCGAATCGATGCTTTTATGTTCGCTGCCATTAGTATAAAACTGAAAAAGTTCCTGCCCCGGAATATCCCTGCATTTTTTTACCAATTTAGCCAGTGTGCGATCGTTCAGCTCTACTTTTTGCTGTACTCCTTTTTTGCCCACAAAATCCATGGAAATCTTACTTCCATTTATTTTTACATGCTTATCGCGCAAGGTGGTAAGTCCAAAAGAGCCATACAATTGCTTGTAACTCTCGTTCCCTACTCTAATCAGTGTTTTTTGGAGTACATCAACAGAAATAGCCAGTACTTTACGCTCGTCGAAATCTTTTCGGCGAAGATCTTTCTGCAGGTTTTTCCGTGCATTGGGCAGGGCTTTTCCAAATTCGAGCAGACGAAAATATTTATCTTCAGCGCGGCGACTGGTCCATTTTGCGTGGTATTTGTATTGCTTGCGCCCGGCGGCATCAATTCCCGTAACCTGTAAATAGGCATTGGGTTTATTGGCAATCCAAACGTTTTGCCAGGCGGGTGGTATTACAAGCGCTTTAATCCGCCCGAGGTGTTTCTCATCGGTAATTTTATTTCCATCTTTATCTGTATAATGAAACTTACCAGGTTTGCCTTTCCGGTATATCCCAGGCATACTGTCAGTTACATACACCAATCCACTTGCTTTTACAACATCTTTGCCTTGTACCATTTTTTGCCTGTAAGTATGGGTTTATTTTTAGTTATTTTGCAAAACTTTAAGTGGCTAGCCACGTTATTTTAGAACACAACATTTTCTTATGAGAATAGTTTTTATGGGTACGCCCGATTTTGCTGTGTCATCGTTAGATGCACTGGTACAAGCCAATTTTGATGTTGTTGCGGTAGTAACTGCACCAGACCGGCCTGCAGGCCGCGGGCAAAAGCTTAATGAAAGTGCAGTAAAAAAATACGCAGTTGAAAAGCATATTCCGGTGTTACAGCCTGAAAAACTAAAGAACCCTGAATTTTTGGAAACACTGGCCAGCTATAAAGCCGATTTACAGGTTGTAGTGGCTTTCAGAATGTTACCAGAAGTGGTATGGAATATGCCGCCAAAGGGAACCATAAATCTCCATGGCTCACTTTTACCACAATACCGTGGTGCTGCGCCCATAAACCACGCCATTATAAACGGAGAAAAAGAAAGTGGTGTAACTACCTTTTTCCTTACGCACGAAATTGATACGGGAAATATTATCCTGAGCGACAGTGTTGCCATTGCCGATGATGAAACCGCCGGCGAGCTGCATGATAAACTGATGCACGTTGGCGCCAACCTGCTGGTAAAAACACTTAAAGCAATTGAAGCCGGCGAGGTTAGCGAGCAACCTCAACCGCAAAGCGGCGATTTAAAACATGCCCCTAAAATTTTTAAAGACGATTGCAAAATCGATTGGAACAATCAGGCGCAAGCGATTTACAATTTAATCCGGGGATTGAGCCCATACCCTACGGCTTTTACTTTTTTAAACGATAAAACCTTAAAAATATTTAAGGCTGAATTAGAAGATAAAGAACCGGGTATTGTTGCCGGAGGCTTTTTAACCGATGGTAAAACCTATTTAAAATTTGCCGCTAAAGATGGCTTTATTAAACTCTTAGACATCCAATACGAAGGTAAAAAACGCATGCTGATTGAAGATTTTTTAAGAGGAATGCGTTTGTAACCGGATTAATAAACTCATAAAATAACCAGACAGTCCCTTAATCAGGCCTGTCTGGTTAATATTCTAAACATTAGCGGTTATAGTTATCGATAGCCCTTTCGATGCTTTTTTTACCCGATTCGCCAACCAGGTAACCTCCTAAACTCAAACCGGCACCAAGCCCCAGCAAAACAAAACTACCGGTATAACTGCGGTCTTCATATTTTGGCATTCCGCCAAAGCCAGCACTGCTTTGCTTAAAGCCTGAGTTAGACATCAATGTAATCCCACTGGCAATAATTGCTGCCCCGGCGGCAACATACATTACAATTCCTAAACTCTTACGGCTTTTATACTCCCTCAGTAAGGCTAAACTTTTTGGGTTATCGGCCATCGCCTCGTTTAAATTTCGATAGTTTACCCTTTCAAGATCGGAATAGCCCTTGTTAAGGAACATACGTGTATTTACAGCCTGTCGCCTGTAATCTCTAAAGCCGTAATACTCTCCTTCAATCGGCACATTATCATAAAGCACTTCCTGATAAAGATTAATTTTACCTTCAATAATCCGCTCAGCAAAAGTGGCTTCGCCCAAGAGGCTGAGTCTGCGCGTGTTGGCAAAGAAACCATCCTGATTGTTAAAAAACTTAACTTGCGCTACCGGCACCCGCCTTGAATCGGCGCGGAGCGACCACCCGCCGCTAAAATCGGGTCGCAATCTGATTTTTTGTGCATAAACTGTAGAATCTGAATAGAAGTACAGAAAGTTTCTGGATTCGTTCAACTGTTGTGAACGCGCGTTCAGGCCATAGCAAGCCATTACGAGAATGAGTAATTTTTTCATTTCGGTTAAATTTGTGTGTGTAACCAATTATACTAAAAATATAGTTCAGGCAAACACAAACTGATAGAAATAAAATGTAACATCGGCGAGGCAAAAGGGATTTACCCCGCGAGGGTATAAGAAACGGCTACAAAGCGTTCAGTTTATCAATTAAAAGCTTCGACACTTCGTTAAAATAACGTTTACGGCCATAGCCCATTACCCATTGTATGCCCTGGGTGGCATTGGTAATAAAAACTTCTTCGGCGGCTTTTAATATTTCGGGATTAATCTGGGCTTCGATTAAAGGAATATCATTCATTTTGCAAAGCTGCATAATAACGGTACGCATCACGCCGCTCACGCAACCTTCGGTTAATGCGGGGGTATAAACCTGTTTGTTGTACACTACAAAAACGTTGGCGCTAATGCTTTCGCACAAAAAACCATGCTGATTTAAAATCATGGCCTCATCTAAACGGTTCTGGCTTTTAAAAAGTCCGGCCATAACATAAAGCAGGGCATTAGAGGTTTTAAAGTTAGACAGTTTGTTAACCGGTTTGGTCATTTCGTCAAAAACATCTATAATCAGGCCTTTGCTGTTTAATTCGTAGGAAGAAGCACTTAAGGGAATCCCCTCCAAAACATAACCAGCTTTATTGATTTCGGGCGTATAAACGCCTGCCCCTTCCCTGTAAATTGAAAGGCGAAAACGCACATTGCCGTTCCACTTGTTCCTTTTGGCCAGATCGGCAGTTTTTTGGCGTAAAAAATAATCGTCCATCAGGGCATGTCCGTCCATTTTCAAGGCTTTCATGCCTGCGGTTAGCCTGTCAGCATGTAAATCGGCAAATTGCAGCTTGTTATTAATCATCCGCATGCTTTCAAACAAACCATCGCCAAATTTGAAAGACCGGTTAGAAGCACTTAAAACAGGAGCATCTGTCGCATGAAATTCATCATTAAATAAAAGGTACTGTTGAAGCATATTTTATGATGTAGCGATATAATTTTCCCATTTAGTTAAACCTGCTTTAAAATCTTCCGGCAGTGGAGATTCAAAGTACATATATTCTTTAGTTGTTGGATGTATAAAACCTAAACTCTGTGCGTGCAAAGCCTGGCGGGGCAATAGCTCAAAACAATTTTCTACAAACTGTTTATATTTGTTAAACGTAGTTCCTTTCAAAATCTTATCACCACCGTACATGGCATCGCTAAACAACGGATGGCCAATGTGCTGCATGTGCGCCCTGATCTGGTGTGTACGGCCGGTTTCGAGTTCGCAGCTAATTAAAGTAACATAACCCAAACGTTTTAAAACTTTATAATGCGTTACGGACCATTTCCCTTTTTCTTCGTCATCGTAAATATCCATCACGCGGCGGTCTTTGGCACTGCGGCCAATGTAGCCCGTAACGGTACCATCGGTTTCAATATCGCCCCAAACCAGTGCGATATACTTACGCGTAATGCTGTGGTCGAAAAACTGACGGGCCAAATGGGTAATCGATTTTTCGTTTTTACTAATGAGCAATAAACCTGAGGTATCTTTATCAATGCGGTGCACCAAACCCGGGCGTCCATCGTTACCCGGCAACTGGGGCAGCTGTTCAAAGTGAAAAGCCAGGGCATTAACCAAAGTACCAGTGTAGTTGTTAAAGCCTGGATGTACCACCATCCCAGCGGGTTTATTCACCACCAGCAAATCGCTGTCTTCGTAAATAATATCCAGCGGGATATCTTCGGGATAAACTTCTGTGTCGCGTGGCGGATGTGGTAAAACTATCGAAATCTCATCAAAAGGTTTTACCTTATAACTCGATTTGATTTGCTTCTGGTTAACCAGCACATTACCTGCATCAATGGCATTCTGAATACGGTTTCGCGAAGCATTTTCTACACGCACCATTAAAAATTTATCGATACGCAGTAAGGACTGCCCTTTATCGACAATAATTTTTAAATGTTCATATAATTCCTGCTCTTCCGATTCCTGCACTTCGACCACATTTTCCATGGTGCAAAAATAAACTTTTAACAGCAAGAATTGTTTAATGATTACAGTTTTGCGAAAAACAGCTTTATCTTTACTATAAATCAAATTATTATATGAGAAAATGCTACGCTTTAAAGGCACTGTGTGCCTTGTTTTTACTGGTAACGGCTCAAAAAGCCAGTGCACAGCAGGATGTTGGAAGCCTATTTGTTTCGGGCCCGGCTGATGCGACTAAATTAATTAACGCCTATTTCGATCCCTTGTACAAAGGTTTAGGATTGGGCTTAACCGATGGCTGGACGAATACCGCCAAATCAAAAGGTTTTTTAAAATTCGATGTGCGTGTATCGGCTTCGGCTTCTTTTGTACCGCAATCGGGCAGAAGTTACGATGTAAATACCCTGGGTTTGGGTAACATTAAACCAGCTCCTGGTGCTTCTTCAATTGGCCCAACTGCTTTCGGCGATGACCATGAAGGCGGCAAAATGCAAATTTATACCAGTAGCGGTATTCCAACGGGTAAATTTTTTAATCTGCCACAGGGTGTTGGTTTCCATGTGGTACCGGCAGCACAAATACAGGCTACACTGGGATTGCCAAAAAATATCGATATTACTTTAAGGGCCATGCCTAAAATAAAACTGGGCAGCGATTTAGGAAGCTTATCAATGATTGGTTTTGGTGCAAAGGTTGAACTTTTACCTTTATTTATGGGCTCAACCGCTGAAAAATTGTTTCCGGTAGATGTTGCCATAGCAGGAGGTTTTACCCAATATAAATACGATTTGCCTTTAGATATCAACAATACGGGCAATTCTAACCAACGTATCGATGCCAAATTTAATGGTGTAAATTTCGATGCTATTGTTTCGAAGCAAATCCTATTTTTTACTCCTTTTGCCAGCGTAGGTTACCAAACTTCAAACACCAATTTAAAAGCCTTAGGTACTTATCAATTTACCGATGGTGGAACCAATGCCACCTATGTTGACCCGGTATCGGTTAAACAAACTGATATTGATGGTGTAAGGGGAAGTTTAGGTTTCCAGTTAAAATTTGGTTTCTTTAAGTTTTACACCTCTTATACACAGGCGAAATACAGTGTAGTTAATGCTGGTTTTGGATTTGGTATAGGTAAATAAGCCCCTATCCACAAGCATATAAAAAATAAAAAACACCTGCGTATTGCGGGTGTTTTTTATTTTTACACGTGTTTACAGAAATCTTTAGTCCGGTACAAAAAATAGCCTTTACTCCGTTTAACCATTTATCGGTAAAACGCGATGACCTGATCGACCCCTACATTTCGGGCAATAAATGGCGCAAGCTTAAATACATACTGGCTAAAGCAAGGGCTGAAAATAAAACACAGCTGGTTACTTTTGGCGGGGCTTATTCCAATCATTTAGTGGCCACTGCCGCCGCAGCAGCAAGATCGGGTTTAAAAGCTACAGCTTTTGTACGCGGCGAAATGGTAAAAAACGAAATGCTGTTGCTATGCAGCTTATTCGGCATGGAACTGATTTTTACCGACCGCGAAAGTTACCGCAATAAACACCAGCTTTTTGAAAACCATTTTGCAAACAACGCCGAAGCTTATTTTATAGATGAAGGTGGCGCATCGGCAGAAGCTACGTTTGGTTGTGCAGAAATAATTGGTGAGCTAACCGAAACCTACGATCATATTTTTTGCGCAGCCGGTACTGGGACAACTGCTACGGGTTTACTTAAAGGCATTCAGCAGCAACAACTTCCTGCCAAACTTCATGTTGTACCAGTTTTAAAAGGTGGCGGATTTATAGCAGAAGAAATCGCCAGGTACACAACAATAAATAAACAATTAGCGCTGCATTTAGATTACCACTTCGGCGGTTACGCCAAAACCACTCCAGAACTGATTCATTTTATTAAAACCTTTACAGGCCAAACCGGATTGCTTTTAGACCCTGTTTATACCGCAAAAATGTTTTATGCCATTTGCGATTTAGAAAAAAAAGGGCAAATCCATCGCAATGATCGTATTTTGGCCATCCATACGGGGGGCTTGATGGGACTGTTCGGAATGCAGGATAAGTTTTAAGATGAGAATATTTCCACTTCCAGGAAACAGCAAAGGCTCCACATTGCTGTAGAGCCTCAATAAGATTTCTAAATCGTCCCGTTGATTTGATTCTTATTATAAAGGTATTATTCATTGTGATTTAAAGCGACAGAAATAGACCAACACCACAAATTAATAGATGTAGTATGAATATTTATACACATTGCAGTAAAAATGTTAATAAAGTTGTGAATTACATAAACTTAATCGCTGTAACGGCGTGTTTAAATCAGGCTAATTTTAGGCAAATTTGATATTCTCTATTTCATTGCATAACTTGAACCAGAATCTAATTTCCACTGAAATAACTGTTATGAAAACATATTTTTTTATAATTCTTTTGGCTTTATCGTTTGCGGCAAAAGGACAGTCGAACACTATTAATTACAAGTATTTAATTGTACCCGAAAAATTCAGTTTTCTTAAACAACCCAATCAATATAATTTAAATGTGCTGGCCAAAGCACTTTTTGAAGATAAAGGCTTTACTGTGTATTACGATAATACTGAAATACCGTCAGAAATTGCAACCGACAGGTGCAGGGCTTTGGTAGTTGAGGTAGAGGAACACAACAGCATGTTTGTAACCAACCTGACCATTTTGCTTAAAGACTGCAAAGGAAATGTTGTACTGAAAAGTAAAGAAGGCAAAAGCAGGGAAAAAGAATACAAACAATCTTACAATGCCGCCATGAGAGATGCTTTTAGCTCCTTCGGCGATTTACATTACGAAGCGGGCAGCACTACTGTAGTTAATGCTACGCCTGTAAAGCCGGTTCAGGAAGTAAAAACAGCTGCTCCTGCCCCCGTTACCCCACCTGCACCTGTCAATCAACCTGCTACAGCCACAACCAAACAGGCTGAAGCACTTTTATATGCCCAAGCCATTAACAACGGCTATCAGTTAATTGATTCGACTCCCAAAATAGTACTCACCTTACTCAAAACTACCGTTGCCGATTACTTTATCGCCAGCAACAGCAGCACCAGCGGCATCGTCCTTAAAAAAGATGGGAACTGGTTTTTCGAGTACTATAAAGATAATGCGCTGGTATCGGAAAAACTATCGATTAAGTTTTAAATTATTAGGGAAAATCATAAAAAGAAGATGTTATTGGGCAGGATTTTTAGACAAGAAGTTTTCCACATCTGTGAAGTCCAAAACACAAATTTGTCCATAAACATACTTTAAACTGTTTAAACCTATTTTTTGCTTTACAGGTTCAAAAAGTGCTTAAATTTTAATTTCAGGCACATTTTACTAAATTTGGATTATACCAAAACCAAGTTTATGTATCAATTAACAGTACCTGCAAACCGCGTTAGTGAATCGTTAAGTAAGCACATTTTAGCTGATGGTTTCGATCTGACTTACGATATGGAAAAGAGTCATGGCGCGTATATTTATGATTCGAAACACAACAGAACCCTGCTCGATTTTTTCACCTGTTTTGCATCTGTTCCTTTGGGATACAACCACCCCAAAATGATCAATGATGAGGCCTTTAAGCAAAGTCTCTTTCAGGCAGCATTAGCCAATCCATCAAACTCTGATGTTTATACCCAGCAATATGCCCAATTTGTAGAAACTTTCTCCGAAGTGGGTATCCCCGGTTACCTGCACCATGCTTTTTTTATCGCAGGTGGTGGTTTAGCGGTCGAAAATGCACTTAAAGTAGCCATGGACTGGAAAGTGCAAAAGAACTTTGCCAAAGGATATACCAGTGAAAAAGGCTTTAAGGTACTGCATTTTGAAAGAGCTTTCCACGGGCGAACAGGCTATACTTTGAGCCTAACCAATACCCTACCCGATAAAACCAAGTGGTTTGCCAAGTTCGATTGGCCCAGAGTTTCGGTTCCGGAGGTTAAGTTTCCGCTATCGGGCAATAATCTTTCTCATGCTATAGAAACTGAAGAAATCGCAATCGCCCAGATTAAAAAGGCATTTGCCGATAATAAAGATGAGATCTGCGCCATTATTGTAGAGCCAATCCAATCAGAAGGTGGCGACAACCATTTGCGCGAAGAATTCCTGATCCAGCTAAAAGCCCTCGCTGATGAAAATGAAGCCTGTTTAATTTACGATGAAGTACAAACCGGTGTTGGCTTAACAGGTAAATTCTGGTGCCACCAGCACTTTAGCGAAAAGGCTCGCCCGGACATTCTGGCCTTTGGTAAAAAAATGCAGGTTTGCGGTATTTTGGCAGGTAAAAAAATAGACGAAATTGAAACCAATGTATTTAAGGTACCCAGCCGCATTAACTCTACCTGGGGCGGTAACCTGGTAGATATGGTACGTTCAACGCAAATTCTTCAGATTATAGCAGAAGATAAACTCTGCGATAATGCTACAAAAGTTGGTGCATATTTAAGCAATCAACTTGAAAATTTAGCCCGCCGTTTCGATCAGATGAGCAATGTGCGCGGCAGAGGCTTACTTTGCTCATTCGATTTCCCAAATAAAGAAATGCGTAATAATTTTATCAGCAAAGGACTGGAAAACAACGTGATGTTTCTGGGATGTGGCGAAAAAACCATTCGCTTCCGTCCGGCACTTTGCATTGAACAAAAACATATTGACGAAGGCCTGACGGTTATGGAAAAAATATTGCCTTTATTGTAGGCATGAGCAGAAAATCTCTTATTTATACCATTACCGCAATTGTTTTAATTCTGGTTTTCTTTATGGTTAAAGACACTTTTAACCAACCCGGAATTGAGGATATGAAAGCTGGTTTCAAAGAAATTGTGAAGTACAGGAACGCCAACAATACCGGTCCGGTGCAACGCATTTATGTGGTAACGGTTAAAGATACAGTTTGGAAGGAGCTCGAAGATTATGGCAATTTAATGCCCCATACCAAATATGGAAATACCAAAGTGTACTTCTTTATGCAAAATGCCAATGTTCCGCAAAGCTTACAACCCGGCGAAGTAAATTTTGATCCGGTTTTTAACAAAAATTGCATTGCCTTGTACGAAAAAAGCGCCATGAGTCAGGTGGCGTTTAATAAGCATCCTTTTTAACCCTATCGGTCTGTGTCCTCACAGACCGAAATAAGCACTCCAAGGGGCTGGATCAACTCTAATTATACTATATCTATATATGGTCTGTGAAGACACAAACCATTAGATTAATCAAACAAAAGCCGAAAAACCTGTTATTGCCCGCCCAACTATCAGCGTATTAATCTCTTTGGTACCTTCATAAGAGTAAATAGCCTCTGCATCGGCAACAAAACGGGCCACATTATACTCTAGCAAAATACCATTACCGCCCATTACCTCACGTGCCTTGCTTACTACATCGCGCGTACGTAATGAGCAAAAAACCTTGGCTAATGATGCATGCTCATCTTTAAGCAAGCCCTGGTCCTGCAACTGAGATAATCGAAAACACAGGGTCTGCATCGCAGTTAAATTCGATAACATTTCTACCAAATGGTTTTGAATCAGCTGGAAAGACGCAATTGGCTTTCCAAACTGTTTACGTGTGCGGGTATAATCAAGCGCATTTTCGTAGGCACCACGGGCACAGCCAACCGCTTGCCAGGCTACACCTGCACGGGTCATCTGTAAAACCTTTGCCGTATCTTTAAATGAGTTGGCATTTTGCAAACGATCTGCCTCTTCTACCTCGCAACTGGTTAAAGTAATGAGCCCGTTCTGCACAATGCGGAGTGCCATTTTATTTTGCATTTTTTCTACTGCAAAACCCGGATTATCCTTTTTAACAATAAAGCCTTTTACCTCACTACTTTCTTCATCCCTTGCCCAGATCACCAGTATATCGGCAAAGGTTGCATTACCAATCCATTTCTTCTGCCCGTTTAAAATCCATTTCCCACCTACCCTTTTACAGGTTGTAGTTAAGCCTCCAGCCGCAGCTGAGCCTACTTCAGGTTCAGTTAAACCAAATGCGCCGATAATTTTAAACTGTTGCATTAAAGGCAACCACTGCTGCTTTTGCGCTTCCGATCCACACAAATAAATAGAGCCCATGGCCAATCCGCTTTGCACACCAAAAAAAGTAGAAATAGAGGTATCAATCCTGGCCATTTCCATGGCTAAGATACCTTCCATCAGGTTAGATTTTCCCGGGCAGCCATACCCCTGATAAGTTAATCCGCAAATATTTAGTTCAGCAAGTTTGGGAATAATTTCAAAAGGAAACTCGGCCCTGTTCCAATACTGGTTTACAATCGGCTTAACTTCCTTTTCTAAAAAGGCGCGCACTTTTAATTGGAGCTCACGGTCTTCATCTTTTAATGCTTCATCGCCCAAATGATAAAAATCGCCTTCAATAGGTGGCAATTCTTTCTTTTTCTGCCCTCCACCCATCATTTTCATCATCCCCTGGATTTGTTTATCGTCCAGGTTAGAAATTGTTTCGACCATTTTAGGCAGATCGACCTTTTTCGACAAGGCATCTAACTTATCAAAATCTACATGTTTAAAAAGCTTGTACGCGTTTTTGAGAGAAGAAAATATATTCGCCATTATTATTCGTTTTCAGAATAACAAATAAGGCATGATTTTGTTCAGATGGACGGGCGCTATGAGACTTGCCAGTTCAATGACATCTTAACCATATAAGTCATAAAAGGACATAAAACTTATGCCTGATATTTCTTATATGGTTAAATTTAGCTTCGCTGTCTCAAAATATTGGAGTTGATAGCGTCTTAACCTCATAAATCATAAGAGTACACATAAACTTATGTTGCCTTATATTTCTTACATGGTTAAGAATAACTTTGCTATCTCAAGTCAAACAGGTTATCAACACCTAACAATTTCCTAGAAGTAAAACCCTCGCCAAAAGTGGCGCCTATACTCTTTCCGAATTCTCTTGCACGGCCAATTACACTTTCAAAAAACTCTGGAGAGGAGATATAAGTCTGCTGACCTGCTACATCCGGATTATAAAACTGTGTTTTAAAGGCCTGAATCGATTTGATTTTGGTATCCATATGATCAGAAATATCAACAATAATATCAGGCCTTAAATAACGGTCCTGAATGTATTGTAAAAGTAACCTCGGGCGGTGCGCTTCCTGTTTAACACCATTTAAAACCGTTTCAATTTTAGGCAAACCCGATAAAAATACGGAATCGAAAACCAGGTCACCTGCCCTTCCATGGTCTGGGTGACGATCTTCCAAAGCATTACTTAAAATAATTTCAGGCTGATATTTACGGATCACTTTAACCACCTCTAAACGATGGAACTCATCATTCTGGAAAAAGCCATCGCGCATACCGAGATTTTCGCGCACATGCAATCCTAATATTTTGGCCGAATCTGCAGCTTCTTCATCACGGGTTTCGGCAGTACCGCGTGTACCCAGCTCGCCACGGGTAAGATCAACAATACCAACCTTTTTACCTTGTGCAATATGTTTTAAAATTGTTCCTGAACAGCAAAGCTCAGCATCGTCAGGATGAACGGCTATAACTAATATATCTAATTTCATAAGTTTTAACGGGCATTTTGATTCAGCAGTTGCTGAATTTTCTTCTTGATTTTTGTACTTAAAGGTTTGGTAAAAGGCAGATAAAAATCTACCAGTTCGCCATTTCGGTTTAGCAGGTATTTATGAAAATTCCAGCGGGGTTTCGAACTCAGTTTATGGTTTTGTTTTTTATCGCTCAAAAACTGGTAAAGTGGATGCATCAGTTTGCCACGCACCATTATTTTATCAAAAACCGGAAACTGAACTCCATAATTAACTTCGCAAAAGGAGGTGATATCGTTACCATCCAAAGGCTCCTGCTGACCAAAATCGTTGGTAGGGAAACCTAATATCTCGAAGTCGGGATGATTGATTTCGTCTTTCAATTGCTGTAATTCTTTCAGTTGCGGGGTAAAGCCACAGGCTGATGCGGTATTTACGATGAGTACTACTTTATTCCGGTAGGCAGATAAAGGCTGATCTTCGCCATTAATTTTCTTAACCTTAAAGGGATAAATATTCGGAATGCTTTCCTGCATTATTATTTTATTGATAAAAACCCGAAGTGCGGATAATGGATTCGATATCCCTATCCTCCGTCGGATCGTAAGTGCTTTTTAAATTGTGGCCAACCACACGGGCAACAATCTGATATGAAAACGCGGCAAAGCCACCTTTAGTCTGTTTAACAATATCGTAGGTAGTGCGGCCAACTTCGCGATCAATCAGTTTCGTTAAAATCTGTCCCTGGGTAATCGTTAATTCCTTTATTTCGCGGTTAAACATGTCTTTAATTTCTTTATCACATTGTTTAACCAGTTGTTTTTGTTCCTTTTTTTCTGCCGTTTTGGCTAAATCCTGCTCCAGTTGCTCATACCTGCGTTTGGCAAACAAAGCATAGGGCATTACTTTTAACACATTGTACCTTAAACGATTGTAAGCTGCCTGCTCGGCCGGAGATTTCCATATCCGCGGGGCGAATATCGTCACATCCTGCAACTGCATCCATGGAATCATGATCCCATTATCGTTCGTAGAGGCTACTCTTATTGTATCGTTCTTACCTAATTTAGGAAATACCGGGGCAGCTGGTTCCTGCGCCTGCAGTGAAACACCATAAATCATTACAATACAAAGAAAAAAGAGCCCTTTAATTTTCATAAATTTATACTTTTACAAAGTTAGGTGTTATTTCATATATTAGTTGTTCCACAGAACTAATATAAGTTTTATTCATAAATAAGACGCAATTTTTACGCAAAAAATACAAATGAAAACAGAGTTAGTGATTGATTTAGAGGCAGAAAAGCAAGAGATTCTTAAAAGATACAGGGCATTATTACGCGCCAGTAAATCTACTTTACAAAAGGGCGATAAGAAAGAAATCCGCAAAGCTTTTGATATGGCACTCGAAAGCCATAAAGATATGCGCCGTAAATCGGGCGAGCCTTATATTTATCATCCTATTGCCGTTGCCCAAATTGCCGCCGAAGAAATTGGTTTGGGAACTACCTCTATTGTGTGTGCGCTGCTGCACGATGTGGTAGAAGATACCGACATTACACTCGAAGATATTGAACGTGAATTTGGCAAGAAAACCGCCAAAATTATAGATGGCTTAACCAAAATTTCGGGCGTTTTTGATACCAACAGCTCTTTACAGGCCGAAAACTTCCGTAAAATGCTGCTTACCCTGGCAGATGATGTAAGGGTAATTTTGATTAAACTGGCCGACCGCCTGCACAACATGCGGACGATGGATTTTATGCCGCGACACAAGCAACTTAAAATCGCATCAGAAACCATTTATCTATATGCACCCCTCGCCCATCGTTTGGGTTTATATGCCATAAAATCAGAGCTCGAAGATCTTTCCATGAAATATCTCGATCCTGATACTTATAAGTTTATTGCCAAGAAACTTAACGAGAAAAAAGCAGAACGGGCGCTGTTTATCAAAAAGTTCGTAGAGCCGATTGATGAAATTGTGCACGAACAAGGCCTGGTTGCTGATGTGTACGGCAGGCCAAAATCGATCCATTCCATCTGGAATAAAATGAAAAAGAAAAACATCCCATTTGAGGAGGTGTACGATCTTTTTGCCATCCGGATTATCCTCGATTCGGCACCAGAAAATGAAAAAGCAGACTGCTGGAAAGCCTATTCGATTGTAACCGATTTATACCGTCCCAATCCTGATCGTTTGCGCGACTGGGTTTCATCGCCAAAAGGAAATGGTTACGAAAGTCTACACACTACCGTAATGGGGCCACGTGGTCAGTGGGTAGAAGTACAAATCCGTACCCAAAGAATGAACGAAATTGCCGAAAAAGGTTTCGCGGCACACTGGAAATACAAAGAATCGAGCAACGATAACGGGCTTGACCAATGGATTCAGAAAGTACGCGAAATGCTGAGCAATCCTGAAGCCAATGCCTTAGATTTCCTTGATGATTTTAAAATGAACCTCTTTTCTGATGAGATTTTCATTTTCACCCCAAAAGGAGCTTTAATCCAGCTACCGCTGGGCGCCACCGCTTTAGATTTTGCTTTCGAAATCCATACCGATGTAGGTGCAACCTGTATTGGTGCCAAGGTTAACCACAAACTCGTACCTATTTCTTACAAGCTGCAAAATGGGGATCAGGTAGAAATCATTACCTCAAGCAAGCAAACACCTAAAGAAGACTGGCTCAATACCGTAGTTACCGCAAAGGCGAAATCAAAAATCAAATCTTCATTAAAGGAAGAAAAACGGAAAATTGCCGAAAATGGTAAGGAGATTTTAGAGCGGAAAATGAAATCGCTAAAAATCACCTACAATACTGATAACATTCAAAAACTGAGTTATTTCTTCAAACTGCCATCAACACAGGAGCTTTTCGTAAATGTTGCCTTAGGTAAAATTGAGCTGAAAGACATTAAAGAATACCTGTCGAGCGAAAAAGAAGTAGAAAGCCGTGCGCCTGAACGACCAGAAAACCTAACGGTTGATATGGTTAAAAACAAAATAAAGGGCTCGGAAAACGACATTTTATTGATTGGTGAAGACCAGCAAAAAATAGATTATACCCTAGCAGCATGTTGTAACCCGATTCCTGGCGACGATGTGTTTGGTTTTGTAACGGTTAGCGAAGGGATAAAAATCCACAGAACCAATTGCCCGAATGCTGCTCAGCTCATGTCTAATTACGGTTATAGAGTAGTTAAGGCCAAATGGAATAAGCAGCAGGAACTTACTTTCTTAACCGGTTTACGCATTGTGGGTATTGATGATGTGGGCTTAATTAACAATATTACCCGGGTTATTTCTACCGATTTTAAGGTAAATATGCGCTCGATTACGGTTGATACCAACGAAGGGATATTTGACGGATCGATTATGATTTTCGTAAACGATACCGAACATTTAGAAAACCTGATTAAGAATTTATTAAAAGTTAGAGGTGTTACCGGAGTTACGAGGTTTGATGCATAAATAGTCGGAAGTCTGCAGTCCGAAGTCGGAAGTCAAAGTTTCTAGGCTAAGTCACAAGTTTTTTAAATTTTAAACTTCTGACTCCCGACCTCTGACTTTCGGACTACGCACTTATTACAACATTTAAACAATCTAACCCCTCGAACAATCAAACTAATTGACTACCTTTGAATGGAGTTTAAAAACTATGTCTGAACAAAAAACAAATGAGCTCGTTCGCAAGATTTTTGAAGCTTATTTAGAGAACAAAAATCTACGTAAAACACCAGAGCGTTTCGCTATATTGGAAGAAATATATTCAAGAAACGACCACTTTGATGTAGAAACCCTGTACATCCACATGAAAAATCAAAAGTACCGCGTTAGCCGTGCAACGGTTTACAACACGCTGGAGTTACTGGTTTCATGCGATTTAGTTACCAAACACCAGTTTGGTAAAAACATGGCGCAATTCGAAAAATCTTATGGTTACCGCCAGCACGATCACGTAATCTGTATCGAATGCGGTAAAGTAGTAGAATTCTGCGACCCACGTATTCACCAGATCCAAACCATGGTTGGTGATCTTTTAAAATTTGATGTTAAGCACCATTCGTTAAACCTTTATGGCTTCTGCTCTGATTGCAGCATGGCTAACAAAGTGAATGAAAGTGCTGCTACAGCAGCAAATCTGGAAACAAATTAAATTATAATACTAATAAAACCAGCTTAATTTATTAAATAATGACGCAAGTAGATGTACTTCTCGGCCTGCAATGGGGCGATGAGGGAAAGGGAAAAATCGTTGATGTACTAAGTCCAAAATATGATCTTATAGCCCGTTTTCAGGGCGGCCCAAATGCCGGACATACTTTAGAGTTTGATGGCAAAAAATTCGTTTTAAATACCATCCCATCAGGAATTTTTAACGAAAAAACCATGAACCTGATCGGAAATGGTGTAGTAATAGACCCTATTATCTTAAAAAGAGAATTAGATAATTTAAAAAAAGCTGGTCATGATCCGGTTGCCGAAGGCAAACTGGTTATTGCCCGTAAAGCACACTTAATTTTACCAAGTCACCAGTTATTAGATGCAGCCAATGAGGCGCGCATGGGTAAAAACAAAATTGGTTCTACGTTAAAAGGTATCGGTCCGACTTATATGGATAAAACTGGACGTAACGGTTTACGTGTTGGCGATACTACCCTACCTGATTTTAAAGAGCGTTATGCCAAACTGGTAGAAAAACACACTGAAATTCTTTCGCACTACGAAGGTTTTGAATATGAACTGGCCGAAAAAGAAGCTGCTTTCTTCGAAGCTATTGAATTCTTAAAAAACATTCCGCACGTAGATAGCGAGCACTTTGTAAACGGTTACCTGAAAGAAGGAAAAGCTGTTTTAGCAGAAGGTGCACAAGGAACTTTATTGGATGTTGATTTCGGATCTTATCCTTTCGTAACTTCAAGCAATACCACAACTGCAGGCGCTTGTACCGGTTTAGGTATTGCCCCTAATAAAGTTGGTGCGGTTTATGGTATTTTCAAAGCTTACTGCACACGTGTTGGCGGTGGTCCTTTCCCAACTGAATTAGATAACGAAGTTGGTGAGAACTTACGTGCCTTAGGTCATGAGTTTGGTGCTACTACAGGCCGTGCCCGCCGTTGCGGCTGGATTGATCTTCCTGCTTTAAAATACGCCATCATGTTAAACGGTGTTACCGAGTTAATTATGATGAAAGCCGATGTTCTGGATACTTTCGATACCATTTATGCTTGTACACACTACGAATATAATGGCGAAACGATTGATTACATGCCTTATGATATCATTTCTATCGAGCCAAAACCAGTTTTAAAAGCAATTGATGGTTGGGCAACTGACGTAACTAAAATCACTTCGGTTGACGAAATCCCTGCTAAACTAACTGAATACATTGCTTTCTTAGAAAAAGAATTGCAAGTGCCAATCAAATTCCTTTCAGTAGGGCCAGACAGGGCACAAACTTTAGAGTTGCACTAGTATAAATGCAAGAGATGCTGAAATAAATCCGATAGCTATCGGATCAGCATGACGAAAATAAAGAAAAGCAATCCATAAAGGGTTGCTTTTCTGTTTTACAGACTACCATGCGTTATCGTCCTCTTTTGCAACGAGGATGAACTGAAAGCCACATTTGCAATGTGGTTAGATAAATAAGCGATATAATCGCTTTTCTCATTAATCCTCGTTGCAAACGAGGACTATCTTCAATATTTTTTTGTTTTACATTCAACCTACGCAACTATTTGCTAATCAACATCTATTTGATTATTTTTGATAATAAATATTCTATTATGGCAACTATCTTAGAAAGCGAAATGCTTAATTACTTTACCCAGCTAGACGATGCCGAAAAGACTTCTGTTGTTAAAATGTTAAAGGCATTTATAAAAGGCAAAAAAGAAAATCCTAAACAAAGTCTTGAACAATATAATAGCGAATTATTATCAGCCGAAAATGAATTTAAAAACGGTAATTACATCTCTCATGATGAATTATTAAATGAGATTAAAAGTTGGTAAACAACAATATTGAAATTGTCTGGACCACACCGGCAAAAAAACAATTAAGAGAAATCTTTGAATATATTAGGATAGAGTCTGTCCAAAATGCAATAAGGGTTGTTAATGACTTAACCGATGCCGTAGGAAATATAGTTCAACATCCTGAAAAATATAAGCTCGATCAATATAAAAAAGACAACGATGGAACCTACCGTGCCTTTGAAAAACATCATTTTAGAGTTTCTTATAGAAACGAAAATGAAATTATAAGGATTTTAAGAATCAGGCACACTAAAATGAATCCTAAAAAATACTAATTGTCCTCCTTTGCTACGAGGATGAACGAAAGCCACATTTGCAATGTGGTTAGACAAATAAGCGATATAATCGCTTTTCTCATTAATCCTCGTTACAAACGAGAACTACCACTTTCCAAAAAGATAAAAATTAATTTCTTACAATTATCAGCGCTATTTTTACCTTTGCCGCAGCTTGGAAACCCTACAAAACATATCAGATTTTAAACAAAAAGCATTGCACTGGGCCAACCAGTTTGAGGTGTGTTGTTTTTTGGATTCGAATCAGTACAAAGATGCTTATTCGGCTTACGATTTTGTAATTGCAGCAGCCTTACAAAGCGAGCTAAGCTGTGCATCAGGTACTGCTTTTGATCAGCTGAAGGCTTTCCAGGCAGCCCATCAACAATGGCTTTTCGGTTTTTTTAGCTACGATCTTAAAAACGAGACCGAGAATTTGCATTCTAATCATGCTGATCAGCTAAACTTTCCAGACCTGTATTTCTTTGTACCGAAATATCTCATTGCGTTTAAAAATGGCAAAGCAGAGGTATTAATTGGTGATGAGGATATTTTAAATGAAATAAATAGCTTTCCAGTAGAAACTAAACACCAGGTTGCAGCATTAAATATCCAACAGAAACTTTCAAAAGTGCAGTACATCAGCAAAATTGAAAGCTTAAAAAATCATATCATCCGCGGCGATATTTATGAGCTTAACTTTTGCCAGGAGTTTTTTGCAGAAAATGCCCAAATCAATCCTGTTGAAACCTTTGAAGCGCTGAACCAACTTTCCCCTACCCCATTTGCAGGTTACTTTAAAGTGCGCAACCAGTATATTTTATCGGCCACGCCCGAAAGGTTTATGTGCAAACGCGGCAAGCGCTTAATATCGCAACCCATTAAAGGAACAGCAAAACGCAGTTCAAATCCTGAAGCGGACGAGCAGATTAAAAAAGATTTAAGAAACGATATTAAAGAGCAGGCAGAAAACGTAATGATTGTAGATTTGGTGCGTCACGACCTTACCAAATCAGCTGTTAAAGGTACAGTTAAGGTTGATGAGCTTTTCGGAATTTATAGCTTCCCGCAGGTGCATCAAATGATTTCGACCATAAGCTGTGAGCTCGATCCGAACATTCATTTTATCGATGCCATTAAAAATGCCTTCCCAATGGGCTCTATGACAGGTGCCCCAAAAGTTAAGGCCATGCAGCTGATTGAACAATACGAAGAAGCCAAACGAGGTATTTACTCAGGTTCTTTTGGCTGCATTAGTCCGGATGGAGATTTCGATTTTAACGTAGTGATCCGCAGCATTTTATTTAATGCCGAATCAAAATACTTATCCTTTCAGGTTGGCGGTGCCATTACCTATCAATGCGACGCCGAAAAAGAATATGAAGAATGTTTGCTTAAGGCGAGTGCTATATTGCAGGTTTTGGGCGATTAATTGGTTCATCAGTCCATTGGTTTAATGGATTAACCAAATCCCCGAATACCAACTAATCAATCTATTACTTAGCTTATTTAAGAAACAAGATGCTGAAATAAATCCGATAGCTATCGGATCAGCATGACGATCAATGAAAAAGGTGGAAAGTTTATGCATCATGCTAAACCTTCCACCTTTCTACCTTCTACCTTCTGCCTTATTTCTTGTAATACTGCTGCGCCTCTGGTAAATATTTCTGAATCTGTGCAATACGTGTTTCATCACTAGGGTGAGTGCTTAAAAACTCAGCTGGTTTTTGCGCTCCTGCCGAAGCCGAAGCCATCCGGTTCCAGAAAGCAGTAGCATTTTGCGGGTTATAACCAGCCATAGCCATAAAAATCAAACCCAAACGATCGGCCTCCAGCTCCTGGTTACGGCTAAATTTAAGCATGGCAACCGGAGTACCTACACCGTAAAGTGTATTGAAAATAGATTGTGTTTTCGGATTTTTAGATAAAGCCACACCTGCAGCGGCACCAATTCCCTGTGCTACCATTTCCTGCGACATGCGCTCGGCCGAGTGACCAGCAATGGCGTGCGCAATTTCGTGTCCCATTACAGTTGCTAATCCGGCATCATCCTGTGTTACCGGCAAAATTCCGGTATACACTACAATTTTACCTCCAGGCATACACCAGGCATTTTTTTCGTTGTTCTGAACCACATTTACTTCCCACTGGTAATCGGCAATTAAATTACCATAGTTATTGTTATTCATGTACGATTTTACGGCAGTAATTAAACGGCTGCCGATGGTTTTAACCTTTAAGGCTTGTGCGTTTGATGCCGGTAAAACTGTCGATTTATTTTCAGTTAAAAAGGTATTGTATGCTTGAAATGCCATTGGCAAAACCTGATCGTTACTTACCAGATCAAACCGGCTACGACCGGTTAAAGGCACTGTAGAGCAAGAGTTGAACAGTAAAACGCCAGCTATGCCCGCTGTTAAAAATAACTTTTTCATTTCTTATCAATTTAGTTTTCTGGGTTATTAAACATTCCGTACATCCCCGTTATAAACCGGAAGTAAGGGTTGTTTCACAAAATCTGTTGTTAATGATATCAATCCCCTATTTGTACTATTCCTAATTAACAGGAATATTGAAGATAAGTTTTCGATTATGTATTTGTTAATTAATTAGCTTTTTTTCTTAAACAAATACACTTTGGATTCTTTGCCTTTCAGCAATCTTTCGAGGTTTTTTTGGTGGGTGACTAAAATAAGTACACAAACAACCATTCCGTACAGCACTTCCGATTTTATGGAAACCTGAAACAGAAAAACTACACTAAGCGGGAAGGTAAAACCTGCGCAGATGGAGCTTAATGAAACATATTTCGTGATCAGCAATACAATTACAAAAACCAGAACGCAAAGCATAGATGCCTCGAAGTTAACTGCCAAAATCATTCCAAAAAGTGTAGCCACTCCTTTTCCACCACGAAAGCCAGCAAAAACAGGGAATAAATGTCCCATTACTGCGGTTACGCCTAAGGCTAGCTGGTAATTAACAAATGGTGCAGAATTTTGTGGTCCGGTTACCGATAAACCGATGAGATAAGCCAGATTGGTTGCAGTATAGCCTTTTGCAATATCGATAATCATCACTGCAATGCCAGCTTTTTTACCCAATACCCTGAAAGTATTGGTAGCACCTGCATTACCGCTGCCATACTCTCTTACGTCAACGCCATAAAAGGCCTGACCGAGCCATACGGCTGTTGGTATCGATCCAAAAAGGTAAGCTAATAATAAAGCACTGAGCGAATAAACCGTAACCATAGCCTACAATGATACAAAAAATAAGCTTTTAATTTTAGAGCAAATCACTTTAGTATGCTTTTAAACTCATATCCAGGCTCTTTACCGAATGTGTAAGTGCACCCATTGAAATAAAATCTACTCCGCATGCCGCATATTCGGCTACATTCTCTTCGGTTATACCACCTGATGCTTCAGTAGTGAATTTACCATCAATTAATGCTACTGCTGCCCTAAGGTTTTCAAAGCTAAAATTATCGAGCATAATACGGTCTACACCACCAATGGCTAAAACCTGTTTCAATTCATCTAAATTTCTTACTTCAATTTCTATCTGAAGTTTTTTATTTTGATCGGTAAGATATTCTTGAGCGGCCTTAATCGCATTCGAAATCCCGCCTGCATAATCAACATGGTTATCTTTAATCAAAATCATATCGTAAAGACCAATGCGGTGATTAACACCTCCACCTATCCGCACTGCCCATTTTTCTAAATAACGTAGTCCAGGTGTGGTTTTTCGGGTATCTAAAATTTTTGTCTTAGTAGCTTTCAGTAAAGCAACAATGTGGTTGGTTTTAGTAGCTATGCCACTCATGCGCTGCATGCAGTTTAAAACCAGGCGTTCGGCAATCAGGATGGCGTGTGTACTTCCGGCAACAGTAAGGGCAATATCGCCAACTTTCACCGCGTCGCCATCGTGTAATAACACTTCAACTTTCAATTCAGCATCAACTTCCTTAAAAATAGCCACAGCAAGTTCTATCCCTGCCAGTATACCATCTTCTTTAATGATCAGTTTTGCTTTTCCCTGTGTGCCAGAAGGAATGGTTGATAACGAGGTATGATCACCATCGCCAACATCTTCAGTAAGGGCATTTTTTATGAATTGATGTATAAGTTGAGTATCCAAAATGTAGATTTTAATGTCGCAAAAATAAGAATTATTTGTTAGCAGACAATTTACTGATGGATATAAAGATATTCCTAAGCCTTAGGTAACTGTTTTCTAGTCTTTCGCAGGTTCAATTCTCAACTCGGTTATCGAAAAACTGGTATTAAATTTCTTCATGGTAATAGAAACCCTGAATGTTTCTTTAGCCGTACTTAAAATAACCACGCCAAAACGGTAATTGGGATTGGTATTAATTTTATGAAAAATACTTGTTTTGGTAGGCGGATGCTTGACAAAAAAATCTCTCAAAATTTGTTCACCCTGTGCTTTTGAGTATACATCTTCTTCATCAACAATAATCAGTTCGATGGTAGAGGCGAAATTTTTGGCAATTTCTTTGGCATTGCCAGCCTTAAAATACGACGACAAATCATCAATAATATCAGCCTGAATAGCTGTGGGGCGACATAATGATGATATACTAAAGATTAATAAGAATAAGCTCCGGATCATTTCTGTATTTTATACAAATCCGTACAGCTAAAATTATGCCATTAGCATATCAAAAAAAGGATTTCTTAATTTGTATAACCTTCAATAAAGTTATATTTGTCCTATAAACAAAACAATAGAACAGTTTTAAAATAGAAATGTTTTATTGCAGGTCAATAATTTTTAAATCAAGATGGTAAATAACAAAAAACTCGCGCTTATAATTCTAGATGGTTGGGGCTACGGAAAACAAGATAATTCTGATGCTGCCTATGCTGCTAACACTCCTTTTTTCGATTCGTTATTACAGAACTATCCAAACTCGAAGCTCGAAGCATCTGGTGAGGCCGTAGGTTTACCCGCCGGACAAATGGGAAATTCGGAAGTGGGCCACATGAATTTAGGTGCCGGCCGCGTGGTTTACCAGGAGCTGGGCAGAATAAATAAAGCCATTGCCGACCGCGAGCTTCACAATAGCCCGGTATTGGTAAATGCTTTTGACTATGCCAAAAAGAACAACAAATCAGTTCATTTTATTGGTTTGGTATCAAATGGTGGTGTGCATGCCCATATCGAGCATTTAAAAGCCCTTTGCGATGCAGCAAACGAATCGAACGTAAAAAATTATGTTCACGCTTTCTTAGATGGCCGTGACACTGATCCGAACTCGGGCCTGGGTTTTATTACCGATTTACAAAACCACATTAAAAATACAGATACCAAACTAGCCTCTTTAATTGGCCGTTATTATGCAATGGACCGCGATAACCGTTGGGAGCGTGTTAAACAGGCTTACGATGTAATGGTTAATGGTGTTGGAGAAAAAACAAAGGATGCTTTGGCTGCCATCAGAAAATCGTACGAAGAAAACATTACCGACGAGTTTTTAAAACCAGTGGTACTTACGCAGGATAACGGCGCTCCGGTAGCAACGATCCAGCCAGATGACGTGGTAATCTGTTTCAACTTCCGTACAGATAGAGGTCGCGAAATTACTACCGCCTTAACGCAAAAAGACTTCCCTGAGCAACAAATGCACAAACTGCCATTGTATTATGTAACCATGACTACCTACGATGAAAGTTTTGAAAAGGTAAATGTAATTTTCACTAAAGATGACCTGACCAAAACCATTGGTGAAGTTTTGGCCGAAAACAATAAAAACCAGATCCGTATTGCCGAAACTGAAAAGTATCCGCACGTTACTTTCTTTTTCTCTGGTGGCAGGGAAGCTGAATTTGCAAACGAAAAACGCATTTTAATCCCATCGCCAAAAGTGGCTACCTACGATTTGCAACCAGAAATGAGCGCTGCAGGTATTACCGATGCCATTACAAAAGAAATGGAAACCGGCTGGGCTGATTTTATTTGCCTGAATTTTGCAAATCCCGATATGGTGGGCCATACCGGTGTTTTCGAAGCCGTGGTAAAAGCTGTAGAAACTGCCGATAAATGCGCAGAAACTGTAGTAAAAACCGGACTGGCGAACGGATACTCTTTTATCCTCCTGGCAGATCATGGCAACTCTGAGTATATGATTAATGGCGATGGCTCTGTGAATACTGCCCATACCACCAACCTGGTACCTTGTATCTTAATTGATAAAGATTACAAAGCCATTGCCGATGGTAAACTAGGTGACATTGCCCCTACCATTTTAAGAATTTTAGGTGTTGATATTCCGGCAGAAATGACTGGAAACGTTTTAGTATAATGACTAAAAAACTTTATATCGCGGTATTTGCTTTGGCCTTGCTCTCCTGTAACCAACAGAAAGCTGCCGAAGCGAATACCAGCTTTTTATATTTCGACATTAAAGGCTATTTTGGAAAAGAAATAAGCCGGATGCAAAAACTCAATCCAACTGTGCAAAAAACAGTAAGTGTGAATGGTGAGGCAGAAAATAAAGCGAGCCGTATTGCCGATTGGGAGAAAGAGCTGGCAATCTTTGTTAATGCCGACATCAATAAAACATCGTGGCGGGGAAGTTTTAAAATTAACCAGGAAAATGGCGCTGATGTTTACACTTCAGACAATAAAAAGATTCCGGTTAAAAAGGTTCTGGTTGAAAAAAGCGATGCAAAAATCAATAAGATTGAAATTATCATCGATAACAAAAATATCTTATTCCAAACACAGGATACCCTTACTTACTATCCCGATAGTTTGTACCAGATCAAAAAGCAACAAAAAATCAGGCTATTAAACCAAAAAAAATACCTGGTTGTTGGAAAATTGAAATAAAAAAGGAGCCTTGATTAAACGAGGCTCCTTTTTAAGTTTAAAGGGTATTTTTATTTTAAGGTAGCAATCTGCGCCTTATCGTAAGTGATCCAGTCAATAATATCTTTTCTAAGTGGCTGTAAAGTCAATACCTTCTGAAAATCGGCAATAGAATTATTAAAAAGCGCAACACAAGCTGCTTTTTCATCTTTTTTCTTAGCTTTAAATGATTTAAAGATCGCATAATCTTTGTAGGCTAAACCACGGTTCTGAAACATTTGGGTATCTTCTTCACCGTTAATTTCGATTGCCTTTGTAAAATCTTTGAGCGATGCCTGATAAAAATTATCGCGCATGGTGCTTAACGATTCTTTTGGATCGTTTGCAATTTTCAGTCTGGCTATCCCACGGTAATAATAAGCTGAAACTTCATTGGGCTTTACCACAAGCAAGCGGCTATAAGTATCTATACACTTTTCATACTCCCGGTTCTGGAAATACGAATAACCAAGCATCTGTAATACATTAGCATTATCAGGAGTCTTGGCACTTGCTTTTTCCAATTGTGCAGCGGCTGTTTTATAATCACCTTTCATCATCGCCTGCATGCTTCTTTCGTAGTTACCCTGTGCAAAACTGCCTGTTGATGAAAAAATAATAAGTGCTAAAATCGCCTGTTTAAAATAGTCCATGTATGATTAATAAGTTTAACAATGATGACGCCTAATACAATATATAGGAGAAATTTTTTGCAATATAATCCTATTCTGATAATTTAAAAGTTTTAATTTCTTTTGTTTGAGCACAAAGTCCCCAAACATTAGCTTAAACGCAAAAAAATACATTATATGATATTGGCGGAAATATTTAAATTGCTCTGCCTTTTTAACATAACATTAATATAATTTTTACTTTGGCACAAGAGTTGAAATTGTTAACTTAATATAAAAATTAAACAAAGTGAATACGATTAAACTGCCAGTTTGTCGTTAGCGGAAAATGTGATAATGAGTAAACAAGATATATTTGATTTCCATACAGCTATGCCAATAATCAATGAAGATACAGAGTTTTTTCCCCTAATGTCTCAACAAGACGAGGAGGAAATGAACAATGAGGAAACGCCCGAGACCTTGGCCATATTGCCTTTGCGAAACACCGTTTTATTTCCGGGTGTAGTTATTCCGATTACAGTTGGAAGAGATAAATCGATTAAACTAATTAAAGAAGCTTACAAGGGAAACAAAATTATTGGGGTGGTTTCTCAAAAAGATGTGTCGATAGAAGACCCTACTTTTGAGCAGCTAAACACCGTTGGTACTGTAGCAAACATCATTAAATTGCTGCAAATGCCAGATGGTAATACCACCGTAATTATACAGGGTAAGCAACGTTTCAGCTTAATTGAGGAGGTTCAGAACGAACCTTACATTAAAGCTGTTGTTAAAAAATTCGAAGAGCAGAAACATAAAGCCGACAAGGAGTTTAAAACCCTCATTGCATCTATACGCGAAATGTCGGCTCAGATTATCCAGCTTTCACCAAATATTCCGAGCGAAGCCAGTATTGCGCTTAAAAACATCGAAAGCAATTCATTTTTGATCAATTTCATTTCATCGAACATGAATGCCGAAATGGCCGATAAGCAAAAAATCCTGGAAATGGATAAACTGCAGGAAAGGGCACAAAAAGTAATGGAGCTTTTAATGGTCGAACTGCAAATGCTGGAACTGAGAAACCAGATCCAATCTAAAGTACGTACCGATTTAGATAAGCAACAACGCGATTATTTCTTAAATCAACAGTTAAAAACCATCCAGGAAGAATTGGGTGGCAACTCTGCGGATTTGGAATTTGATGCTTTACAGGAAAGGGCCAAGAAGAAAAAATGGACGAAAGCGGTTGCTGCACATTTCGATAAAGAATTAGACAAACTGGGTAGAATGAACCCGGCAGCACCCGATTATTCGGTACAGTTAAATTACCTTGAACTCCTTTTGGATTTACCATGGAGCGAGTTTACCAAAGATAATTTTGATCTGAAAAGAGCACAGCGCATCCTGGATAAAGATCACTTTGGTTTAGAAAAAGTAAAACAGCGTATTATCGAATACCTTGCTGTACTGAAACTAAAACAAAACATGAAAGCCCCTATTTTATGTTTGGTTGGCCCTCCGGGAGTTGGTAAAACATCATTAGGCAAATCCATAGCAAAAGCCTTAGGCCGCAAATATGTACGTATGGCTTTAGGTGGTATCCGCGATGAAGCAGAAATTCGTGGTCATCGTAAAACCTACATTGGTGCTATGCCAGGCCGTATTATTTCTTCGATCAAGAAAGCGGGTGCAGATAATCCTGTTTTCGTATTGGATGAGATCGATAAAGTTGGAACTGACCACCGTGGCGATCCTTCATCAGCTTTGCTGGAGGTTTTAGACCCGGAACAAAACAATGCGTTTTACGATCATTATGTAGAAATGGATTACGATTTATCGAATATCCTTTTCATTGCAACCGCCAACTCTTTAAGCACCATACAACCTGCTTTGTTAGATCGTATGGAGATTATTGAAGTAAACGGATATACCATTGAAGAGAAAATCGAAATCGCTAAAAAATACCTCTTGCCTAAACAGAAAGAAAACCATGGCTTGCAAACCAAGGATATTAACCTGAAACCAGCGTTAATTGAGAAGGTAATTGAAGATTATACCAGAGAATCGGGTGTGCGTGGTTTAGAGAAAAAAATAGGTTCGATTGTTCGTGGCGTGGCCACAAAAATTGCCATGGAAGAAACTTACGACGCGAACTTAAATCCGGAAGACATAGAGCGTATTTTAGGTGCTCCAATTTACGATAAGGATTTATACGAAGGCAACGAAGTAGCCGGTGTGGTTACCGGTCTGGCCTGGACAAGTGTTGGTGGCGATATTTTATTTATCGAATCGAGCTTAAGTCCCGGAAAAGGCAAATTAACCTTAACCGGTAACTTGGGCGATGTGATGAAAGAATCAGCCGTGATTGCCCTGGCATACCTGCGTGCGCATGCAGCCGAGTTTGGCATCGATTACACCTTGTTTGATAACTGGGATGTACACGTACACGTTCCTGCAGGCGCTACCCCAAAAGATGGACCTTCGGCGGGTGTAACCATGCTTACCGCATTAACTTCGGCCTTTACCCAACGTAAAGTAAAACAACATCTGGCCATGACAGGAGAAATTACACTACGCGGGAAAGTGCTTCCTGTAGGTGGAATCAAAGAAAAAATCCTCGCTGCCAAAAGGGCTAATATCAAAGAAATTATCCTTTGCAAAAGCAACCGTAAAGACATTTTAGAGATTAAGGAAAGCTATATCAAGGATCTGAAATTCCATTACGTAAGCGAAATGAGCGAAGTAATTGAATTGGCACTTACTAAAAACAAAGTAAAAAAACCATTGGATTTAAGCGTTAAAGCTGCCTCAATTGTAAACTAATTGATAATCTTTTGACAGAGAACGTTTAAAAATCCAATTACAATAAATACTTTTATAGTCCCGGTAATTATCGGGACTTTTTTATGAAATCACTTTTATCTGCTATCGTTTTTTGTTTGGTTGTATCAACCGGTTTTGCACAATCTTTTAAAAACGAGTTTGGTTTTAAAACCGAAAATGATGCCTATCTGGCTACTTTAAACGATCGTTATTATACCAATGGATTGTTTATTTATTTCCGCAGGGCTTTAAATACCGAAAAATTATCCGATAAGATCGAAAAGAAAACCTACGAAATTTCTGCAGGCCAAAAGATGTACACGCCTTACTGGGGGCAGGTGCCAAATAAAGAAGATCAGGACCGACCATTTGCCGGTTATTTATATGCAGGCGCTGCTTACTCGGTATTTTACAAAGACGAAAGTGTTTTAAAAACGAACGTAGAGCTGGGAACAGTTGGGCCAAACTCGCTGGCTCAGGATGCGCAGCGTTTTTTGCATAAAACAGTTGGTTTTTATACACCTGCAGGCTGGGATTACCAGATTAAAAATGAAGTAGCTGTAAATTTAGCGGCAAACTACAGCAAACTGCTTTTCAGACCAGAAGATCCGATTGTGGATATCAGCGCACAAGGTTATGCCAATTTGGGTACCACCTTTTCAGGTCTGGGGACATCAGTTTTATTCAGGGCTGGTAAAATCAATCAATTATTTAATAGCGCTTACCACAATGCGGTAATTGGAAATTCTAAAACCAAAAGTTTAAATAATTCGGAGTTTTTCTTTTATGTAAAACCACAACTGAACTTTGTTGCTTACGATGCAACCATCCAGGGCAGTATGTTTAAAAACAATAGCCCGTTAACTTTTGGGGTTAAACCCATTGTTTTTGAGCAGCAGTTTGGGGTAAATTATAGTTCGAAAAGGTTTACTGCCGATTTTAATATCATTTTTAAAACCAAAGAGGTTAAAAGCGTAGCCAAAGCGCAGAACTATGGAGGCTTAAGCTTGTATTACCGTTTTGGGAAAGGTTAGGTAATTGTTTGATTGTTAATATTGTTTCATTGTTAACTGCAAATTGCCAACTGTATTGGGTTAATCGGTTAACTATTTGAATTGGTTAATTGCAAATTGCCAACTGTATTGGATTAATTGGTTAATTGTTAACTGAAAACTGCCAACTGTATTAGGTTAATCGGTTAACTGTTTAAATTGGTTAATTGTTAACTGTATTGGGTTAATTGTTAACTGAAAATTGCCAACTGTAAATTGTCTTTACCCGCGAAAAATGAAAAAAGCTATACTTTTTATATTCTTACTCACCATTGTTGGTGCAATTATCTACAATTTATATCCTGAAAAAAAATTACCAGCAAATACCAAAATCGATTATATTATTGTTAAAAAATCTGATCGTCGACTATTGGCTTATTCAAAGTTCAAGCTTGTTAAAACCTATCAAATTTCGTTAGGCGACAGCCCTGTGGGACATAAAGAATACGAAGGTGATGAAAAAACGCCCGAAGGCATTTATATTATCAACGCCAAAAATCCACATAGCGGTTACCATAAAAATCTTGGGGTTTCTTACCCCAACTCAAAAGATGTTGCATACGCGAAACTTTTGGGAAGACCTGCGGGTGGCGATATTAAGATACATGGTATCAGAAACAAATTCGGTTTTATAGGCAAATTTCAAAGATTTTCTGACTGGACAAATGGCTGTATGGCATTAACCAATAGCGAAGTTGATGAACTCTATACTACCGTAAAAATTGGAACTAAAATTGAAATCAGACCTTGATTAATCTATTGAAGGTTTTTTACGGCTTTCTTTCCTGTTTGCTGTGGCAGCCTTATTTTTCAACCTTTTTTCGATAATGGCCTTTGGAATCTTGGTAGGCTTTCTTTTTTTCTGAACAATCATTGCCTTTTTCAGCAAATCGATCAGTTTTGCAACCGTCTTCTCTTTATTGAGCAACTGACTCCTGTCTTCCTGCGAAACAATGTGCAGCAAACCTTCGCTATCTAAACGGTTTTGCAACTTTTCTTTAAGCAGTTCCTTTTCTTCATCAGTAAAATACGCAAAGGTTTCGATATTAAAAACCAGCTCTACCTTACTCGAAACTTTGTTTACGTTTTGTCCGCCTTTACCTCCACTTCTGGATGTTTTAAAAATGGCTGACCGTAAAATTTCTTCTCTGCTGGGTAACATGCGGCAAAAGTATAAAGAATATCGATTTAAAAAAAGTTAGTAAACCCATCGGCTTTTTTTACCTTTGTAGCAGAATGAAGAAAAACTTGGTTATAGCTATTGATGGCTATTCATCTTGCGGAAAAAGCACCCTGGCAAAGGCATTGGCTAAAAAATTAGGTTTCATTTATGTAGATAGTGGCGCAATGTACCGTGCCGTTACCCTATATTTTCTTCGGAACCACATCGATGTTAGCAACGATGCCCAGGTTGAAGATGCTTTACAACACATCGAACTAAATTTTCATTCGCGCGATTACGAATCGCATATTACCCTCAACGGTGAAGAGGTTTCTGAAGAAATCCGCTTAATGCCCGTTTCTGAAAATGTAAGTGAGGTTTCTGCACACCGCATTGTTCGCCATGAAATGGTAAAACAACAGCAACGCATGGGCAGATCGAAAAATATTGTTATGGATGGCCGCGATATCGGCACTACGGTTTTTCCGCATGCACCTGTAAAATTCTTTATGACCGCCGATCCAAAAATCAGGGCAGAACGTCGCTTTAAAGAATTGGAGAGCAAAGGCAATAATGAAACTACTTTAGAAGAAGTTTTCGAAAACCTGGCGCACCGCGATTATGCTGATACTACCCGCAAAGAAAGTCCGCTGGTAAGAGCAGATGATGCCATTATTTTAGACAATACCGATTTAACCCAGGAAGAGCAATTAACTTTTGCACTATACCATGTAGAACCTTTTTTGGTTCAATAACCCATTTGTTCACTGGTCATTGGTTTATTGGTTAGCATGGTGGTTCATGGTCAATAGTTAATAGCGTGATCCAACTGAGTACTGCCAACTGAAAACTGTTAACTGGTCAATAGCTCATTGGTTAATAGTCCATAGCCTGATCCAACTGTAAACTGAAAACCGTCAACTGAAAACTGTTATCCCGTCAATAGTTTATTGGTCATTGGTTTATTGATCAATAGTTCATAGCCTGATCCAACTCTAAACTGAAAACTGCCAACTGAAAACCATTATCTCGTCAATAGTTTATTGGTTAGCACGTTCAGAAAAAAATTTTCCGTGATAATCTGTTCATTTGTGGCTAAATATTAGCGCGTTTGCCATTGAAAAAAAATTCATATTTTTAGCACCTAACCCAAATGCAAATATGAAATTAAGATCAATGTGCCTTACGGCATTATTTTTAGTTACCGCAACGTTATGTGCCAATGCCCAAAAAGGCTGGATTAACCTTTTCAACGGAAAGGATTTAAAAGACTGGAACATTAAAATTGCTAAACATGAATACAAAGAAAATTACGCCAATACCTTCCGTGTTGAAGATGGCTTAATGAAAGTAAGTTACGATGACTATGAAGATTTTAACCAGCAATACGGCCATATTTTTTACAAAAAACCCTTTTCGGCCTACCTCCTAAAAGTTACCTATCGTTTTGTTGGCGATCAGGCTAAAGGTGGTGAAGGTTGGGCAACCCGAAACAGCGGCGCCATGTTACATTGCCAGGATCCGGCCACGATGTTGAAAAATCAGGATTTCCCAATCTCGATTGAAGGACAAATTTTAGGTGGCGATGGCGAACACGAACGTCACACCAGCAATGTTTGTACTCCGGGCACCTTAATTAATTACAATGGTAAATTGTTTACGCCACACTGTTTAGATTCAAAATCGAAAACTTACGCTGGCGACCAATGGGTAACTGCAGAGTTTTTAGTTTTAGGCGATTCGGTGATTAAACATATTATTGGTGGCGAAGTAGTTTTAGAATACACTAAACCACAAATTGGTGGTGGCAGCGTTTCTAATTACGATCCAAAAGTTAAAGTTGATGGCAAGCCACTAACCTCGGGCTACATTTCTTTGCAAAGTGAGAGTCACCCGATCCATTTCAAATCGGTACAACTTTATGATTTGGAGCCTTACATGAAAGATAAAGCAAAACTAGATAAGGTGCTTGCAAAAATTTTAAAAGAGTAAACCATATTGGCATCTGTTTGTTAAATGATGACGCCATAATTTTACAACTCAATTAATACAATGCTCAAAACCCATTTAACCAAGCATTTTGCCCTTTTACTTTTTCTTTTCCTGTCCAATTTAGCCTTTGCACAAACCGTCTATCAGGTAAAAGATATTCCCGATCCAAAAAATAACGATGGTGGCTACGTTAGCGATCCCGATAACATTTTAGGTAGTGGTACTGTTGCAACATTAAACAGTACCATCGCCGATTTTGAAGCAAAAACCAATGTTCAGGTTGCGGTAGTTATTGTTAACGATTTCGACCACGACAAGGAAGATTTCGACTTTGCTTACGAGCTGTTCCAGTACTGGGGTATTGGCCAAAAAACAAGCAACAATGGTCTCCTCCTGTTTATAGCCAAAGACCGCCGAAAATACCGTTTTATAACCGGTACAGGAACCGAAGGTGTTCTGCCTGACGTTACGCTTAAACATATTGCCCAAGATAACCTGGTGCCCGCCTTTAGAGAAAATGATTTTAGCGCGGGCATTACCAACACTATTAACGCCATTGGCGAAATTATTTTAAACCCGAATAATAAACAGGAACTTAATCAGCTTTTTACACAGCGTGAAAGCAGTTCACCCCTCGAAAATTTTTGGCTGCCTTCCCTTGTCATTATCCTGGCTTTTTTCGGGGTATTTAAAATTGTAAACCGGCAGGCTAAAACCGGCTTCAACCTAAAAAGCCTTAATAAGCAAGAAAACAATTACGATAAAACCATAGCAAAAGGCTGTATCGGTATATTCTTTTTTGTTTTCATTTCGGTATTTGTTGTGGTTTTTACCGATAGTTTTGAACTATTTAGAGAAATTAAACTGGCGTACGTACCCTATATCCTTTTTGGGGTCTTAGCTATTGCCCTTTTCTTCAGGTATCTGTTTTATATTTCTACGATAAGAAAAGCACACCAGGACGACGAAAACTTTTTTGATGCGGTTGTTGCCTTTCACAAGAAAAACTGGTGGTTAATCTTGTTCTCTCCGATTATCCTGATCGCGATGATGATACACCTGATTAAACGGGTAAAAACCACCGAGCGCTTTAAACCTGTTTTAGATAGCCAGAACAATGCAATGGTACGCATTGACCGCGATATTAACATTGAAGGAGAACCTTTTTTAACCAAAGGGCAGCGCAAGGAAGAGGTAATACAGGCATACGATTATGATATTTGGGAAAGTACCGACCATAAAGAACACCTGATTAAATCCTGGCCCGCCGAAGCTTACAACAGCTACACCGAATGTCCATCATGTAGTTTCAGGACTTATAAACTGAACAAAAAAGTAACGGTTAAAGCAGCAACTTATAGTCATGAAGGGCAGGCCAAAATGATCAATGAATGCAGCTTTTGCAAGAAAACAGAATTTATAAAATGGATTACCCTGGCCATGCTGGTCGAATCGAGTTCATCTTCCGGTTCTTCTTCTGGCAGCAGCAGTTCTTCGTCTTCATCAAGTAGCTGGGGCGGTGGCAGTAGCAGTGGAGGCGGTACAGGAGGTAGCTGGTAAAGCATTGCGATTTAACTGCTTGTTTTAACTTGCTAATTAAAAGTATTTTCTAATTTTGGGGCACTTAGCACGATGTTTGCTCTTAATGCCGTGCAATAATTTTATTAAACTGCTTTGCGCAACCCTATTCTTATGACCAGAACCTTATTCCTGTTTTTTGCCCTTTTTATGCTCTCGCTAACGGTTAATGCACAAGACATGTACCGTGTTACCGCTGATAAATTACGCGTTAGGGCAACAAAAGATTCGAAGAGTAAGGTGATCGGTTCGATCTCTCAAAATGAAAAGGTGGCAGTTTTAGATGCCAGCGATGCTAAATTTTACAAGGTAAAATTAAAAAATGGTGAGGGCTGGGCCAGTAAAGATTTTTTAGCGAAAATTGCCCCGGCAGCTCAACCTGCAACACCTGTAGCCACTACCGCCACACCAAATACGCAAACACCAACAACAGCGGGCAGCGAAGACATGTACCGGGTAACAGCCGATGATTTAAGGGTACGCGAAAAGGCTGATGTGAAAAGCAAAATTGTAGGCTACCTGCCCAAAGACGAAAACGTGGCTGTGATCGATTCATCGAACGCGACCTATTTTAAAATTAAAGTAACCAATGGCGAAGGCTGGGTAAGTAAAGAATTTTTGGTACGGGTTTCGCCGGTAAAGGCTCCGGCACAAAAAACTACCATTGCGGCTTCGGTACCACAATCGAGCAAAGATTATTCGGGCATTATTTTTATTGCCGTAGTGGCGGTTATTTTGTTTGCCATTTTATACTTCTCACTTAAGTATGCCAGTGGTAATAAATTTATCATTGGTTTCTCGGTAATCGTAATTTTGGTGGTAGGCTATTTTTGCTACATCACTTTTGTGGCCGAAAAGGTGGTTACGGGTACATTTGCCAGTGGCGAAGACATCCAGTATAAATCTTTCAATTTTAAATCGAAAGATTCGGTAACGGTGAGCGATGCCTACAACGATTCTATTTTCACCTCTAAATATGTGATTGATGGCGATATGATTAAATTATACGACCAGCAAAACACCATTATGTTATTGATCAGGGATGAACAGACCTTGATTGGCGAGGGCTTTACGCGGGGAACGTTTACGAAAAAATAAATCTAAACCATAATCGGCTTAATGGGAAAACACGTACATTTCTGTGCTACTACCTGTGATTCGTCCCTCCGGGACGACTTATAAACAGACAAGTGCGACAAATTTTAAAAACCCGTCCCGGAGGGACGGCTCCCGGGTAGCCAAATAATTTATTATTGGCGTTTGGTTGATTTTGAGCTCAAGCCCTCGTTTTTAAACCCGATAGAGCGGAATAGCCCGCATCCCGATATTTCATCGGGAGAGGACTATAAGCGATAGCGGGACTGCATTAACCCAAGCATTGCTGCCTGTTCATTTTCAGATAATTAAATTAAAAAACACAATCAAATGCTTACACAAGCTATGATATTACCAACTAAATTTAAATAAACACCCCGCCTTTCAGGCACCCCTCCGTTGGAGGGGAATTATAAAGCGCTAAAAATCAGCTAGATTTATTAAAAAAAACTTTTCCATAATTAAAAAAAGTATTACCTTTGCAGTCCCTAAATAGGGAAAAAAGGAGATAATTAATTAATGGCTAAAAAACAAGTAGCAGAAAAAGAATTAGCAGCTAAAACAGCTGAACTTCAGGGAGAAGGCGGACGCCTGACTGAAAAAGAAACTATTGAATCAGAAGCTGATTCAGTTTCGATCGAATCGATCAAATCATCATTAGCAACACCAAGCGAAGATTTCGACTGGGATGCAGATGAAAAAGTTTTTGGTAACTACAATGAAGCAGACCGTAAAAAGTTTGAGGATATGTATGCCGGAACATTCAACCAGATCACTAAAGGTGAAATCATCAGCGGTATCGTTGTTTCAATCAACAACAAAGACGTAGTATTAAACGTAGGTTTCAAATCAGACGGTTTAGTTTCTACTTCTGAGTTCCGTGATACACCAGATCTAAAAATCGGCGATTCAGTTGACGTATTCGTTGAAGCACCAGAAGATGCTAACGGTCAATTGATTCTTTCTCGCAAAAGAGCTAAAACCCAAAGATCATGGGAAGCAATTAACGAGGCACTTGAGAACGACAGAATCATCAACGGTTTCGTTAAGAGCCGTACTAAAGGTGGTTTAATTGTTGATATCATGGGCGTTGAAGCTTTCTTACCAGGATCTCAAATTGATATTAAACCTATCCGCGATTACGATGTATACGTGGGTAAAACAATGGAATTCAAAGTTGTTAAAATTAACCACGAGTTTAAAAACGTAGTAGTTTCTCACAAAGTGTTAATTGAAGACGATTTAGAATCACAAAAAGTAGAAATCGTTTCTAAATTAGAAAAAGGTCAGGTATTAGAAGGTACTGTTAAAAACATTACAGATTTCGGTGTGTTCATCGATTTAGGTGGTGTTGATGGTTTACTTCACATTACTGACATTTCTTGGGGCCGCATAGAGCATCCGAAAGAAGTATTATCATTAGATGAAAAAATCAACGTGGTTGTTTTAGATTTCGATGATGAGAAAAAACGTATCGCTTTAGGCTTGAAACAATTAACTCCACACCCTTGGGAGAACTTAAGTGCTGACATTCAGGTTGGTTCTAAAGTAAAAGGAAAAATCGTAACTGTTGCAGATTACGGTGCTTTCTTAGAAATCATCCCTGGTGTTGAAGGTTTAATCCACGTTTCTGAAATGAGCTGGTCACAAAACTTAAGAAACCCACAAGAGTTCTTAAAAGTTGGTGATGAGATCGAAGCTGAAGTTTTAACTTTAGACAGAGACGAGCGCAAAATGAGCTTAGGTATTAAACAATTATCTAACGATCCATGGCAAGAAGTTGCTGCTAAATTCCCTGTTGGAAGCAAGCACAAAGCAACTGTTAAAAACATGACTAACTTCGGTGTATTTGTTGAAATCGAAGAAGGTATTGATGGTTTAATCCACATTTCTGACTTATCATGGTCTAAAAAAGTTAACCACCCTAACGAATTCACTAAAGTTGGTGATGTATTAGACGTAGTTGTTTTAGAATTAGACGTTGATAACCGTAAATTAAGCTTAGGTCACAAACAATTAGAAGAAAACCCTTGGGATACTTTCGAAACGATCTTCACTTTAGATTCGGTTCACCAGGGTACTGTTGTTAAAGTAACTGATAAAGGTGCTGTTATTGCTTTACCTTATGGTGTAGAAGGTTTCGTACCTACTAAACACATGGTTAAAGAAGATGGTACTTCAGTTAAAGCTGAAGAAACCAATGACTTCAAAATCATTGAATTCAACAAAGAAGCAAAACGTATCGTAGTATCTCACGCCCGTATCTGGGAAGAGGTTAAAGCTGAAGCTGTAGCAGAAGAAAGAAATGCTAAGAAAAAAGAAGCTAAAGCTGCTGTAACTGCGGTTAAAAAAGTTAAAGATTCTGTAGAGAAATCTACTTTAGGAGACTTAGACGTATTGGCTCAATTGAAATCGCAATTAGAAGGCGAAGAAAGCAAAGCTAAAAAAGGCTAGTTCTTTTTAACTGAAATATTAATCCCGATAGCGAAAGTTATCGGGATTTTTTTTGCCCCATCCTTTAAGGTTTTTGAAACCTTAAAGGATTATTTTTTACCCTGCAACCTATAGCAGCCACGGAAACACGGAGTGCACGGATTTCCTTGATGAATCGTCATTGCGAGGAGGAACGACGAAGCAATCTTTCATATTGACGATTCCTGCAAGAAAGATTGCTTCGTCGGCTGAAAAAGCCTTCTCGCAATGACGAATTTTTTATTATGTAACAAAGTAATTCGTTCTACCATCCTATTCCCGGCATCCACCAATTATCACTACTTTTGAAAAGCGTAACCTAGCCTTTTCAGCATGAAAAAAATTATCTTTTTATTTCTGGTCCTCATTTCGTTCAAAGTTTCTGCCCAGGAGATTAATATTATCCCGCAGCCTGCATACCAGAAAACAGAGCCTGGCAAAAAACCTTTCATCATCGATTCGAAAACGCAGATCGTAATAATAGATTCTACCCTGACCCCGGCAGCCGATTTCCTGAATAATTACCTTCAAAAATATTTTAAGCTAAAGCTCAATATCACTAAGGTTACGCCCAACAAAAATTTTATCGCATTTATTTCAAACAGGAGAATCAGTGAATTTGAAGATGCCTATAACCTGATTGCTTCAGATCAGAATGTCACAATAAGCGGCACATCAGCGGCGGGTATATTTTATGGCATTCAGTCAGTTATTCAATTGCTTCCTACTGGCCTAAGTAATCAGGTAACAATTCCTTCAATTACAATTATAGATCACCCCCGCTTTGCTTACCGCGGCATGCACCTTGATGTAAGCCGTCATTTTTTTGATGTAGCCTTTATCAAACAATACATCGATTACCTGGCCCTGCATAAAATGAATTATTTCCACTGGCATTTAACCGATGATCATGGCTGGCGGATTGAAATCAAAAAATATCCTAAACTAACCGAAATTGGTGCCTGGCGCAATGGCAGTATTATTGGCCTATGGCCCGGAAAAGGCAACGAAAATATTAAATACCAGGTACTGCCCAACGAAATTAAAATTACGCCAAAAGATGCTGTAATTAAAACCGATGGCATTCGTCATGGCGGCTTTTATACACAGGAACAAATTAAAGAAGTGGTTGATTATGCTGCTAAACGCTACATTACCATTATTCCCGAAATTGAGATGCCTGCGCACAGCATGGCTTTACTGGCTGCCTATCCGGAATTAGGCACCGAACCCAACAAAAAGTACACCGTAGCCGAAACCTGGGGCATGATGAACAAATACAATAATGTACTGCAGGCTTCTGATACTACTTTTAAGTTTTTAGAAAATGTTTTAACAGAGGTAATGGCCTTATTCCCTTCCCCTTATATCCACATTGGTGGCGATGAGGCTTCTAAGGTATGGTGGAAACAATCGGCAGTTTCGCAGCAGGTAATGAGGGCCAACGGCTTAAAAACCGAGAGTGAACTTCAAAGTTATTTTATCCGCAGGATGGAGAAATTTGTAAACAGCAAAGGAAAAACCATCATCGGCTGGAACGAAATTTTACAGGGAGGCCTGGCACCAAATGCAGTGGTAATGAGCTGGCAGGGCGAAAAAGGTGGCATAGAAGCAGCAAAGCAAAACCACAAAGCCATTATGACCCCTGAAAATAAAATGTACTTTAATCACGGCCAGTTTGTAAAAGAAGATAGTTTAACCGCAAGTACCCCATCACTTCTGGCTGATGTGTACAACTATGAACCTGTGCCGTCAGAATTAAATGCCGAACAGGCCAAATACATTTGGGGTGCACAGGGCTGCTTGTGGAGCGAATACATTACCAACCCGGCAAAAGTACAGTACCAGCTTTTTCCTCGCCTGGATGCCTTAAGCGAAGTGTTGTGGAGCCCGAAAGAAAAACGAAATTATCCTGATTTCCAGAAACGCCTGAAAGCACAGTTTCAACGCTACGATTTGATGGGCATTACCTACTCAAAAAGGTACCTGGTAAATTAATTTTATCAGGCTGTAATTTTTTGAGGCTATTGTTTACTAACTGTTCAAAAATTAGTGATTCAGTAAGAGTAGTAACATGGAAAACAAAACTTCAAAATTCGGAACAACGGCATTTTTAATTTGTGTTGTAAGCTGTACCAACATGCCTTATTTTTTAAAATACCCTTTATTGCTTGTGGCAGCAATATCTTTGGTTATCGGGATTTACCAATACCAGAAAACATTTAAATCTACGGCCAAACCAGTAGATCAGGCTAAATAAGATATGATAGCAAAATCTTATCTCGATAAACTCGAAGCACATAAAGGCATTATCTATAAAATGGTAAACCTGTATGCAGATGACGAGGAAGACCGTAAAGATTTATATCAGGAAATTGTTTTCCAAAGCTGGCAAGCCTATCCCCGCTTTAAGGGCGATGCCCTATTTTCGACCTGGCTGTATAAGCTCAGCTTAAATGTATCGCTCTCTTTTTTAAGCAAACAACAAAAACGAACGCAGCTTAAAAACCGCGAAGCACTGGATTATTATTTCGAACCACCTGAATTATCAGAACGTGCCGACTGGCTGTACCGTTGCATTAAACAACTCACAGAAATTGACCGCAGTATAATCATGCTTCATCTCGATGGTTTCGACAATACCGAAATCAGCGAAATGATGGGGATCTCCAGAAACCACGCCAACGTGAAATTACATCGCATTAAACAACAATTAACCACCCTTTTAACAGGCAAATAACATGAATTTAGAACAAGAATGGCAAAACCTGGGTGTAGAATTTAACACAAAAGCCAGCCAAATAGATACTTCAAAGCTAACTATTGATGAGAAAGCACATAGCCTTTTACAGGAACTGATTTTTAAACTGAAGTGGAAATTAAGGTGGATCAGAATTATTGATCTTCCGCTTTTAGCGCTGGCCATATTTGCCAAAGGCGATTTAAAAATATTGCTGCTGCTTGTTGTAATTACCTACGAGATCTGCAGGGCATTGGGTGTGCGCGATTTTAACAAAATTAAAACAACTGTAGACTTTAACGCCAACACCAAACAGGTGCTTATGGATAACCTTAACGCTATAAAAAAGATTTTAAGCGGCGAAACCATTTTCGGCTACATCTTTTTGCCCTTAGCTGGCCCCATCGGTTTACTGGCCTACCGCCTATATGTACACCAAAGCTTTGAGCAAGTAATTCAGCGGCCATATTTTTTCATACAAATGGCCTTGTTGGCACTGGTTGGTATTCCTTTTATCTGGTTGACCAAACGTATGAACGACAGTATTTTTAAGAAACCTTTAAAACAGCTGAGCGATAAGCTAAATGATTTAATGGATTAACTGGTTGGCCACCTGCAACTGGTAAGCCCCAGGGGTAATGCCTACAATCTTTTTAAACGTGCGGATAAAATAATTGGCATCGCTAAAGCCGAGCTCGTAACTGATAGAAGCTACTTTACCTCCTGGCTGCGACAACAATACTTTGGCTTTATTTATTTTTTCAGCCAGAATAAAATCGTTCGGACTAATGCCCAGCTCGCGTTTAAACAACCGGTAAAAAGTGGCTTTGCTCATGCAGGCCTTATCGCTCAGGCTGTTAATGTTAATCTTCTCGTTTAAATTGGCCTTAATGTAATTGAGTACATAAGCCAACGGATTATGATTAGGATTATGCGTATCGCTGTTTAAAATATTCAAATTCTGGGTTTGCATGATCCTAACCAGCAATTCTTTAAGTGTTAAATCGGCCAGGATATCTTTTTCTTTGGAGCGTTCGGAGCAAATGCGGATTACTTTGTTAATCAGATAAGCAATTTCTTCGTTATTGTAAAAGTGGTATTGATCGTAGTTTAGCAACCACTTTTCATTACTCCCTTCTTTAGGAAAAAATTCATTTAGATAAGCAATGGTTTTCTTAATCTGATCCTGATCTATGGCCAAGGCAATACATTGGGTAGGGTTTACGTTTGTGGCTTCAGGAAAATCGATTTTCATGGTTACAGCAGGCGGAACAATAACCGTTTGGCCAGGAAAGTAATCGAATCCTTTTTTATCGAACAAATGCATCACCTTTTTGCCCCTCAGCATACTGGTAATCACAAAATCGTTAAAGGTAAGCGGAACCCGGTACGATTCGGTATAGGTTTCGAAAACATTGAGCTCGCAACGCTCTAAAGTATAAGAAGTACGGTTCTCCACCAAAGTCTGCAAACTTTCTGATTTACTTAAACTTACCTGATCCAATACATGTGCCATAACAATAAAGATTTGGTTAGCGAGCATTACTCTACTCAAATATAAAAGTATTTTGGCAAGCTTGTTCACGCTGCAACAATAATGCTATCGGTTGAGGCAATTATACTATCACCGCCATGTCTTTTGCCATTAGGTTTGTATTAACCAAATCTTAAAACCGCAAAGAAAACACAGAGCCAATTCTTTCCAGAATTGCTACAAGTGTTTTTCGGACCACACCAATTGAATAATAATTATGGAAAACTTAATTGAAAAACCGGCATTCAAATCCCACTATGATAACTATATCGGCGGAAAGTTTGTAGCACCGGTAAAAGGCGCTTATTTCGATAACATCTCTCCTATTGACGGGAAAGTATTTACCAAAGCTGCACACTCTACCAAAGAAGACCTAAGCCTAGCTGTTGATGCTGCACATGAAGCATTTAAAACCTGGAGCAAAACTTCTGCAACCGAAAGAAGCATTATACTGAATAAAATTGCCCAGCGGATGGAAGACAACCTGGAATATCTGGCCACCGTTGAAACCATCGATAATGGTAAAGCTGTACGCGAAACCCTGGCGGCCGATTTACCACTTGGAATTGACCATTTCAGGTACTTTGCCGGAGTAATCCGTGCTGAAGAAGGTTCACTTTCAGAGCTAGACCATAATACCGTTTCCCTTATTGTTCACGAACCGATCGGTGTAGTTGCGCAAATTATTCCCTGGAACTTCCCTTTGTTAATGGGGATCTGGAAACTGGCGCCAGCCCTTGCAGCAGGTAATTGTGTGGTTTTAAAACCAGCCGAAAGTACACCGGTTTCGATCATGATCTTAATGGAATTAATTGGCGATTTATTGCCTCCGGGTGTAGTTAATGTGGTAAATGGTTTTGGTGCAGAGCTTGGCCGCGCATTGGTTACCAACCCTAAAATTGCTAAAGCTGCCTTTACCGGCTCTACACCAACCGGTAGGCTGGTTATGCAATATGCTACAGAAAATATCATCCCGGTTACATTGGAGTTGGGCGGTAAATCGCCCAATATCTTTTTCAGTTCAGTAATGGCAGAAGATGATGCCTTTTTAGATAAAGCTGTTGAAGGTGCAGTAATGTTTGCTTTAAACCAGGGCGAAATTTGCACCTGTCCTTCCCGCTTGCTGGTACAGGAAGATATCTACGAGAAATTTATCGCCAAAGTAATTGAGCGTACCAAAGCCATTAAAATTGGTAGCCCGCTTGATCGCACTGTGATGATGGGCGCACAAGCTTCAAAAATACAATACGAAAAAATTGCTGCTTACATCAAATTAGGTAAAGAAGAAGGCGCAGAAGTATTAACTGGTGGCGAAGTAAATGAGTTAAGCGGCGATTTAGGTGGCGGTTATTACATTAAACCCACCATTTTTAAAGGCCACAACAAAATGCGGATTTTTCAGGAAGAAATTTTTGGCCCCGTGCTGGCCGTTACTACTTTTAAAACCGTTGAAGAAGCTATCGAAATTGCCAATGATACCTTATATGGTTTAGGTGCCGGTGTTTGGACGCGTGATGCACACGAACTTTACCAGGTACCCAGGGCCATTCAGGCCGGCCGCGTTTGGGTTAACCAATACCATGCCTACCCTGCTGGCGCGCCATTTGGAGGCTAAAAACAATCGGGCGTTGGCCGCGAAAACCACAAAATGATGCTTGGTCATTACCGCCAGACCAAAAACATGTTAATTTCTTACGACAAGAACAAACTGGGCTTCTTTTAGCACAAAAAATTAAATTGTCCGTTGATTATAGATGCCGCAGTTAAACAGCCTGTTTACCTGCGGCTTATTGCAACCAGCTTAGTTTAAAATTTTACCATGACCAATAGAATCGACAGTACCCAAAAAGCAAAAGAACTGATTGCAATTTTAAAAGCACAGCATGGCGATTTGATGTTTTATCAGGCCGGTGGTTGTTGCGAAGGTACGCAACCCCAGTGTTTTGAAAAGGGTGGCTATTATCTCCGTATGCATGATGTTTGCCTCGGAGAAGTGGAAGGTTGTGAATTTTGGGTAGACCGCGATCTGTTTGAATATTGGCAGTTTTCGCACTTTACGCTCGATGTACTGGATGGTTTTGGTGTGGGTGGCTTTTCATTGGAAACCCCATTGCAAAAAACCTTTAAGGTGCATTATCGTTTATTTACAAAAGCAGAACTTGAAGATTTAGTGCCGGTTAAAACGGCAGAATAATGTTTGTATTTGGTTAATTGAAGTCAGTTTGGAGCAATCCGACTGGCTTTTTTATTTAATTAACCCCTGTATTAAAAATTAATGCAATCTTTGCATTCAAATCTAAGACATGAGGAAAGTATTTGCCGTAATCTGCACCATTATTACACTCTTTGCCATTAAAGAAGCAGTATATGTATTTACCTCTACTGAGCCGGATATGGTTAAACAGCGTGAAATCATGATTGTAATTGCATTAAGCATCTGTATCCCACTAATTATTCTATCGCTATGGCTTTGGTCGCCACGCAAAAAGAATAACGGCCAGTAATTACTAGGGATAAAATTTACTTTTTAAAGCCGGCGTAGGTATCCAGCAGCTTTCTTCCTTACCCCACCACTTGTAGCGGTTTTTGGCTATGATGTTGTAAAACCAGTCTCTAATAAATTTTGGAATGATAATAAAGCCATACAACAGTGGCCAGGCCCCATCCAGTTTTTTAGCAATCCTTAATGCCGCCGAAGATTTGGTATACAATTTCCCTTCTTCCAAAAGCAGCACAGTACTGAGTTGAGTTAGGTCGACATTAAATTTAGGCAGCACATCTTTAGCCAATTCGCCCTGAATGGCAGTAAAACCAAACTGATCTTTTTTATCGTGCGCTATAACAAACTGAACCGATGCATTGCAAAGGTTACACACTCCATCAAAAAAGATTATTGGCTTGTTAAGCATGGCTAAAATTAACAATTAACACCCGCATAAAAATCAGGCTTTTGTATTATTAACCTTCAATTCTGCTAAAAGTTTAGTAATTAAAGTTCAATTAGCTTAATTTTAAATATCATATTCAACACACAGCGCGATGTATATTTCGATCAACAACAAATTGTACCCGGCCGCAGAGGCCAATATTTCCGTTTCAGATTTAGCTGTACAAAGGGGTTTTGGTATTTTCGATTTTCTTAAAACGGTCAATCACAAACCCATTTTTATCGACAATTATTTCGACCGGTTTTATCATTCGGCACAGGAAATGAATATGGAAGTGAGTTTCGATCGCGCACAATTGCGCGAAAGCATCAACCAGCTGATTGAAAAAAATAACATCGCCAACTCAGGCATCAAAATAATTTTAACCGGTGGCTTTGCCGACGATGGCTATACCATGAGCAAACCCAACCTGATTATTACCCAAACACCCCTAGAGATTAATCCAGATCCTTTTAAAAACCCATTGAAACTACTTACCTATAATCATCAGCGCCAGCTACCAATGGTTAAGACGATCGATTACCTACAAGCCATCAGACTACAATCGTTTGTTAAAAACAGTGGTGCAGAAGATCTATTGTACCACAACAACGGCCTGATCAGGGAGTGCCCCAGGGCAAATTTCTTTATCGTAACCGATCATCAGATCGTGACGCCGAAAACAGAAATTTTAAAAGGAATTACCCGCAGCAAAATTTTAGGACTCGAAATTTCAGGTTATAAAATAGTAGAACGTGATTTTGAGCTCGAGGAGTTATACACCGCTAAAGAGGCTTTTATCAGCAGTTCTACCAAAAATGCCTGGCCGGTGGCGGTAATTGATGGCAAGGAAATTGGTAACGGTACTTTCGAAGTGGTAAAAGCAATAAACCATAAACTCCTTCAACTTATTGATGATTACCAGCAGCATGGCGCATAAAATATTACAATTGATAATAACTGAAAATTAAGATTTTAACCAACGAAAGCCAAAACAATCAGCATCTGGCTTTACAACCTTAAAACATTTTTATATATTTGCCCAATCCTTCTTCAATGCAAAAGAAAACACTTCTTGACGGACAAAAAATTCAGATTACAATTAAGAGGCTCTGCCATCAGTTAATTGAAAACCACGACGATTTCTCGAATACCGTTTTAATTGGCATTCAGCCAAGGGGTATCTTTTTGGCCGACCGTATTCACCAGGAATTACAAACCATCCTTAAAAACAAAAAAATATTAAAGGGTAACCTCGATATTACTTTCTTCAGGGATGATTTTCGCCGTAAAGACGGACTGGTAACTGCAAGCAGCAATTCTATCGATTTTATTATCGAAGGCAAAAAAGTAATCTTAATTGATGACGTACTTTGGACCGGCAGAACCATCAGGGCAGCAATGGATGCCATTTTGGCTTACGGCCGTCCGGAAAAAGTAGAACTTTTGGTTTTAATCGACCGCAGGTTCAGCAGGCATTTACCAATTGAGCCCGATTACATCGGCCATCAGGTAGACAGCCTCAATTCGCAACAGGTAAAAGTAACCTGGACAAGCGAAGGCAGTGAAGACAAAGTAGTTTTATTATCGGAAAAACAATAAATTGAAAATGGCAGCAGAAAAATTATCAACCCGACATCTTTTAGGCATTAAAGATATTAACCGGAATGATATCGAATTGATTTTCGAAACTGCAGATAATTTTAAGGAGGTGATTAACAGGCCCATTAAAAAGGTACCTTCACTTCGTGATATTACTATTGCCAACATTTTTTTCGAAAACTCTACCAGAACCAAACTTTCTTTCGAGCTTGCCGAAAAAAGGCTCTCAGCTGATGTGGTAAATTTTGCCGCCTCATCTTCGTCGGTAAGCAAAGGCGAAACCCTTATTGATACGGTAAACAACATCCTGTCGATGAAGGTGGATATGGTAGTGATGCGCCATCCTTATGCAGGTGCCGGTCAGTTTTTAAGTAAACATGTTAAAGCCCAGATTGTAAATGCGGGCGACGGTGCACACGAGCACCCTACACAAGCTTTGCTTGATGCTTTCTCTATCCGACAGAAACTGGGCGATGTGGCAGGTAAAAAAGTGGTTATTGTGGGCGATATTTTGCACTCGCGCGTGGCCATTTCCAATATCCTTTGCTTACAGCGCTTAGGTGCCGAGGTAATGGTATGCGGGCCTACTACACTTATCCCTAAACACATCCACCAACTGGGTGTAAAAGTAGAACATAACCTGATTAAAGCCCTGAACTGGTGCGATGTAGCCAATATGCTGCGTATTCAGTTAGAGCGCCAGGACATAAAATATTTCCCTTCGCTAAGAGAATACGCCATGATGTATGGCTTAAACAAACAAATCTTAGATAACCTGGATAAAGAAATCGTTGTCATGCACCCGGGCCCTATAAACCGCGGTGTAGAGATTACCAGCGATGTAGCCGACAGCAAGCAATCCATCATTCTGGAGCAGGTAGAAAACGGTGTTGCCATTCGTATGGCGGTGTTGTATTTACTTGCGAGTCAGGGCTAGAGTTGAGCTGGGAGTTTGGGGTTGTTAGTTTGGAGTCTTCAGTCCAGAGTCATCAGCTCCATTGGTTAATAGTCGATAGCCTGATGTTTAAACTGTTGCCGATAGCTATTAAACAGTTAACCGATTTAAACAATTAACCAGTTAACCCACTAAGCAGTTTTCAATTGGCACTTTCCAGTTTGCAATGTAACAATCTCCAACAATTACAACAATACAGTTAACCGATTTAAACAATTAACCAGTTAACCCACTAAGCAGTTTTCAGTTGGCGGTTTTCAGTTAGCAATGCAACAATTACAACAATACAGTTAACCGATTTAAACAATTAAGCAGTTAACCAATCTCATTGTACTCGATAAATCCACCAATTGAACAAATCACTATTGAACGAATGAACCGGTAATTTTCCACATTCGTACTTTAGCCAATACCAAAGCAAAAAACCTGTCGTTTAATTGTGTTATTAACAGATGTTAATTACTTCTGTTGATAAGCTTTGATACTATTTCTAATTTAGTACCAACCATATTTGAAACCAATGCAGAAAAAATACTTACTAATTCCGCTATTTGTAGCAGGAGGTTTGAGCACCTACGCCCAGGTTAGCGCCGTGCAGAATCTTAATAAAAACTATCAAACGGGCTTAGAATTATTAGACAAAGAAAAATATACGGCAGCTGCGCAACAGTTTAAACTCGTTGAGCTGCAACGTTATAAACCTTCTACCCAAACCGAAAGCAATGCTGAGCTTTCGTTGTTAAAAGAAAATGCAAAATTCTATGCGGCCGTTTGCGCACTGGAGTTAACCAATAGCGATGCCGAAAGTCTGTTTCAGGCCTTTATCCGCGATTATCCGCTAAACCCGAATACCAAGCTGGCTTATTTTTATGTTGGAAAAACTTATTTCAACCAAAAAAACTATAAAAAAGCTTTAGAGTGGTTCGAAAAAACCGATCCTTCTACCCTTTCAGGCAAACAAAGAAACGAATACCAGTTTAAACAGGGTTATGCTTATTTCGAGCTTAAAGATTACGAAAAAGCCGAGCCTTTATTCGAGAAAGTTAAAAAAGAAGAAGGTGCTTTTCAGGAAAGTGCTACCTACTACTTTGCTTACATCAATTATTTAAACAAAGAGTATAAAACAGCCCTTGCCAACTTCGAAAAACTAAAAGGTTCGCCAACTTATGAGGCCAGCTATCCCTACTACATCACCTCGATGTATTACCTGGATGAGCGTTATGATGATGTAATCAGTTATGCGCTGCCCATTATGCAAAAAACCAAACAACAGTTCGAACCCGAAATGTTGAGTTTGGTGGCGGCCTCTTACTTCGCCAAATCTGAATTTAAAAATGCAGAAAAGTATTTTGCAGAGTTTTATGCCAAAGATAAAAGCGAAACCAAAAACAACCTTTTCATTTACCAGTACGGTTATTCTCTGTTCCAAAACAAGAAATACAAAGAGTCGGTTGCCGTTTTAGAAAAGTTAAATACCGACGATATTTACCTGCAAAACGGTATGCATACGCTGGGTAAAGCTTTTATCCAGTTAAACAATAAACAAAAAGCACAGAGTGCCTTTTTCAGAGCATCACGCTTAGATTTCGACAAAGCCATTCAGGAAGAAGCCTGGTTAAACTATGCTAAATTGAGCTACGAACTGGAATTTCATCAGCAGGCATTAGAGGCTACGCAGGGTTTCTTAAAAAGCTTCCCTAAATCGCGTAAAATAAACGAAGCTAAAACCTTGTTGGGTGAAGTATTACTTACCACTAAAAACTATCAGGCTGCAGTTGATATTTTAGAATCAATCCCAGATAAAACTCTAGAAGCCAAAGAAGCTTACCAGAAAGTTACCTATTTCCGTGGATTGGAATTTTATAACGAAAGGGCATTTCCTAATGCATTATCGATGTTCTTACGGTCGGAGAAATTTGCCGAAGACAACGAAATACATGCTTTAAGCACTTATTGGAAAGCCGAATCGATGTATGAGCTGCGTAAATATGGCGAAGCTGTAACCACTTTCGAGAAGTTTTTGAAGATGCAGGATGCCGACAAAACCGGCGTTTACAATTTTGCCAACTACGCACTGGCTTATGCAGCTTTCGAAGATGAAAAGTACAGCAAAGCCGCCAACTATTTCGAGAAGTTTTTAGCCGGAAACGATAAAGACCAGAAAACCATTGACGATGCTACCATCCGTTTAGCCGACTCTTATTTCGTAAACAAGAACTATGGTGATGCGATGGCTAATTACAATAAAATCATCAACAGACATACCAGCGCCGAAGATTACGCCACTTTCCAGAAAGGGATGATCCAGGGATTGGAAAACCAGTATGATGCCAAAATTGGTACCATGCAGAGTTTACTGTCTAAATTCCCGAATTCGAACTACGCTGATGATGCGGGTTTCGAAACGGCATATACATATTTCAACAAAGGCGACTTCGATAAATCTAAATCCGATCTGGTTGCTTTGGTAGCCAAATATCCGCGCAGCAGTTATGTAGCTAAAGCTTTGGTAACCATTGGTTTGGTGCAATACAACCAGGACCAGGACGATGCCGCCTTAGAATCGTTTAAAAAGGTTATTACCGATTACCCGACTGCCGATGAAGCCAAACAGGCGATGGAATCGATCAAAAATATTTACGTTGATCGTGGCGATGCCAATGGTTTCATAGCCTATGCCAATACCACGCCACTAGGCAACTACTCGAGCAATGAGCAGGATAATATCGTTTTTGCAGCCGTAAATAACCTGTATTTAAAAGGCGATGCCAACGGAGCTTTCCAGGCAGTTAACGCTTATTTTGATAAATTCCCGAAAGCCAACCACGAGAAAGAAGCCAAATTTATCAGGGCCGAGTCGCTGGTGAAATTAAAACGTCCGGATGAAGCCATCCCGGATTACGAATTTATCCTGAACGACTGGACCAGCGATTATACCGAACGTTCGTTGGTTAGCATTTCGCAATTATTCCTCGATCAGAAAAAGTATAACGAAGCCATTGTTTACTTAAAAAGATTAGAGACAACAACTGATTATAAATCGCACTATAGTTTTGCCATCAATAACCTGTTAAAGGCTTACACCGCTTTAAACATGCCAGATGACATGCTTAAATATGCACAGTTGACCAAAGACTCGGAAAAAGCATCGGAAGAAGAGAAAAACAGTTCGGGTTTATTCTCAGGTAAAGCTTATTTACTAAAAGGCGATACCACCACTGCCGTTAAAGAATTTAAAAACGTAGTGGCCAAAACCAAAACCATTGCAGCTGCCGAGGCAAAATACAATCTCGCTTTGGTTGAGTATAACAAAGGCGATTACAAAGCCTCATCTAAAACCTGTTTCGATCTGATCAATAACATGGCTTCTTACGATTATTGGGTAGCTAAATCATTTATCCTGCTATCTGATAACTATGTGGCCCTGAAAGATAATTTACAGGCAAAAAGTACACTTCTCAGTATCATTGATAATTACGATGGTAAGGATGACATCATCCCTACAGCCAAAGAAAAACTGGAAAAACTAAACAAGAAGAAGTAGCATTATGAAATCGATTAAATATATATATAGTTCACTGTTTCTTTTAGCTGCTGGATTAATGACTGCACAGGCGCAGGATAAAAAGCCCGAAGAAAAAACTGCCGTAAACGAAGAGATTGAAGTGGTACGCCCTTACAAACCTATTTTGGCAGAAGCTGTAAAACTGAGAAGGAGTCCGAACCTGGATGACGTTAAAACCTATAAGGCCAAACTGAATTACAGCATTACCGATAGGAAACTGGAATTGAACAGTGATATCCAAAAATTACAGGCCCAGGCCCTTGCCGAAGAGAAAGCCAGTATATTGGTAAACAATTATGTTAAGGGCGCTTTTGGCTCACAGGCTACGCTTTTAGGCGAAGCTTACTTTAACACTGGTAAAGATGAAGGTTTGCAACTTGGCGGTTATTTCAGGCATTTTAGTCAGGAAGGCAAGCTGAATAAACAAAACAGCAGCAGCCAGCAATTGAGTGTTTTTGGCCGCAGTATATTAGACGAAAATACCTTTAGCGGTAAACTTAATTTCGAACGCAATGGCACTTATTTTTACGGTATTGATGATGCCCGCCCAACCTTAAACCCAAATCCAGAAAAACAAGCCTTAACCTTTGTTGAGCTGGAAGGCGAAATGGTGAAAAACTTTACCGAAGATCAGGATGCTTTTAGCTATGCCTTAAAAGCCAACGGCTATATCTGGGGCGATAAATTTAGCGCCAAAGAAAATTACTTTACGCTGAATGGTTATTTAAACAAGCGCATCAGCTCGTTTAACCTTGGATTGGCAGCTGCAACTGAGTTTGGCAATACCAAGGATGCTTTAACCAGTGTCGGTAACAATTTATTGCGTTTAAACCCTTACATCCGTTTGCAGGTTAATGGTGCAAAAATTACTGCAGGTATTAATTTTGTACAGGAATTTGGAGCTTTTAGCAGCTCAAGGATTTTCCCGGCCGTTACTGCCGATTTCACTTTGATCCCAGATTACCTACAGGTTTTTGGTGAGGTGAAAGGCGATGTAAACAGAAACTCGCTTAAAGGCTTAACCGATGAAAATCCTTGGTTAAACAGCAACATCAATATTAGAAATACCATCGAAAAATTAAGCTTCAGTGCAGGTATTAAAGGTACCGGCGGACCAGGTTTTGGCTACAAAGCCCGCATTTACGTAAAACAGTTTGATGATATGCCACTGTTTGTAAACAACTATACCGATTTTAATAAGTTTGATGTGATTTACGATTTCGGTAAAACCAAACTCACCGGTTTAGAAGGCGAAATCTCGGTACAAGTAAGCGATGCATTGAAATGGACAGGTAAATTAAATATCGACGATTGGAAACCTGCCCAGGAAACCTACTCGTGGTTTAAACCAGGCTTAAAAGTAAGTTCGAACTTTGTGTATACCTACAACAAAAAGTTAAGCTTTAATGCAGCGGTTGTTATTCAGGACGATGTTAAAGCAAAATTATACATTGCTAATCCGGTTAACCCACAACAGTATGTAGTACCTAATACTTCAATCGAATCGATCGAAACCGTTAAAGGCTTTGTTGATTTAGGTCTGGGTGCAGATTACAGAATTAACAATAAATTCTCTGTTTTTGCCAAAGCAAACAACATTTTGAATAAGAACTATAACAGATACCTGTTTTATCAGGTAAATGGCTTTAATATTTTTGGTGGATTGACCTATTCGTTTTAGGATTAACAAACATCAAACCCAAACGCCTTTAAGTACATTGCTTAAAGGCGTTTTTTTATGGAAATAAATCAGCCCATTACCGCGCATGCACTTTAATATCATGGTCTCCCGCCCATTGATTAATATCCTGTTTATTTAATGCAGCGGCCATTAACTCTGGAAAAAGATCAGGAGTACAGGCAAAAACAGGTACTCCCAATGCTGACAGATATTCGGCATTCCGATGATCGAAAGCTGTCGATCCATCATCATTTAGGGCTAAAAGTGTAATTAGCTGTACTCCATTAGCTACCAACTGAGCTGCCATATTTTTCATAGCCTCCAAATTTCCACCTTCATACAAATCGGTGATCAGTACCAGTACTGTATCTAATGGCTTTGTTATAATTTGGGCACAATAAGTCAGGGCCTTATTAATATCGGTTCCTCCTCCTAACTGAACACCAAAAAGCAGGTCTACAGGATCATTCAATTCGTCGGTTAAATCGGCAACTTCGGTATCAAAGACAATCATTTTGGTACTAATTGCAGGAATAGAAGCCATTACGGCACCAAAAATTCCTGAGTACACTACCGAAGTCCCCATCGATCCGCTCTGATCCAGACATAGGACAATATCCTTCATTGATTTTCTTTTCCGCCCATAACCTATGCGTGTTTCGGGGATGATGGTTTTATACTCTGGCTGGTAATGTTTAAGGTTGCGCTTGATAGTTTCGGCCCAGTTGATTTCATTATGCTTTGGTCTTCTGTTTCTGGCCGAGCGGTTTAAACTTCCGGTGATAGCTTGTTGCGTTGGCGACATCAATTTCTGCATCAGTTCATCGACCACTTTCTGTACCACTAACCTTGCTGTTGCTTTTGTTTTTTGCGGTATAGCCCTACCCAAAGTCATTAAATTGGCCACCAAATGAACATCTGGAACCAACGTTTCCAACATTTCGGGCTCAGTAAGCATAGAGGTAAGGTTAATGCGTTTAATGGCATCCTGCTGCATTACTTTTACCACAGTTTGCGGAAAATATTCACGAATATCGCCCAACCATCTCGAAACATTTGGTGATGATGGTCCCAATCCACCCTTCCGATCTGAGTTGTATAAAGCTTCTAAAGTATTGTCGATACCGGTTTCTGCTTTGGTGAGTACCATATCCAGCTCCTGCCGGGTTTGTCCGCCCAATATTAACCGCCACCTTTTTTCTAGTTCTTCTTGCATAACATAAATTTAAAAGCCCAGTATTTTTTCGAGTATAGGCAAAACCATTTCCGCCCGAGCTACATCCAGTTCATCAGCTTGTGTAAGCTTTTTACCTAACGATGGTGCCTGTTTTACCTTTTGTGCAATGCTGTTTTTTTCAGAAGGGTTGTAAGCAGCAAAAGTGCGTCTTAACAAGGGAACAACTTCTATAAATACTTCTGCACTTATTCCGGCCAGCCAGTTGTTCAGGATATCCCATATTTCGTGGTCGAAGATTAAAACTGTTGCGGCATCTTTTAAAAAGCCCTCAATCCAAAGTGCGGCATAAGCTGGATTGCTGCCCACAGAAAGTGCCCTGCTAAGCTCCAGTGCGGTTTCTTCGGTATCGATTATTTTCGAATCGTATAACAGTTTACAACAGGTTCCATGAACCAACGGCACTACATTTTTAAGTTTTAGTATTTTGAAAAGGGTTTCGAGCCAATCGTTTTTCATTGCTTCGTTATCCAAAAACAAAACAGCCTTGTTTACCGCTTTAACCTTATCTGCAATAACTGCCGACTGTTCTTCATCAATACCTAAACAGCTTGATGGCAAACCTGCATTTATACGCGAAAAGATAGATTGCAGAATGATGCCAATGGTTTCCTGATCGGTTTGACGTACGTTTCCGTAGCGGCTCACCTCTGTTAAGGGAATAAAAGCATCCATTAACATAACAATATCAGAAGTCATTGCGGCCAGTTCATCCATTCTTGCCAATACCAGTTGTACCCCTTCATGCAGATCGGCTGGCAAAGCTTTGCTTACCAGCTCGGTTATTTCGGCCAGGTGGTTACAGCTTAAAGAAATATGTTTGAGGTAATGGTTACAGGCAGCTTCGACCGTATTGCCCCACGGTGCTTTTTCGAGCAGTGCAATAGAAAGTTCGGGATACCAGAACAATAGCCACTCTTCTTTAAAAGTTCCCTTACCGCTAGTGTATTGTTGCTTTGCCCATTTGATATCCAATATCAATAAGCGATGGAACAGGATACTTTTTTGTAAACCGCTTGCTTCTCTTAAATCTAAATTGACGGTTTTTTCTTCGTTTATTACTTTTAAACGCAGGCTTTTAACCTGCTGTTCGAAATCCTTTTGCAGGGGTACCTGTGGAATTCCTGCCGGAACAGTACCCATATCGTTACCGATAATCAATTCTCTCCTGATCAGCTGCATCGGAATATCATCTCCCATACACATTACTGTTTGGGTAGCCTCGTTAAGCTCTTTTAAACCGGCTTTATGCATGTTTCTTAGGGCCGCTAAAGTATTTGCCAACCTAACGGCCTCGATAATATGTGCCGATGAAATATCGATTTTATTTTGCCTGAAAACATTGGCACTGTAGGTTAACCACTTCGTACCATCGTCGCTCTGGTTGTTCCAAATGTGTTTGTACCAGCCTGGCGAATCTAAACCCGCCCCATAGCCACTTTCAAAAGCCAAACGGTCGCTCGTCCATGGGATCCAGGTGGTTTCGATTTTCGTTTTAGGCAGATTCTTTAACAGTGCGTCATCATCCTTTTGTTTAGGCATGTGCTGTAACGCCGGAATATGCCAGGCACCACATATTACAGCAATTACGCTGTACATTTCACGTTCCGCCTGCCTGATTCCGCGGCGCATAAATGCCTCACGGATTTTTTCGGTCTTGCTATTTTCCGTTGAATCTTCCCTCAAAGCCCCAATGGCTTCTCCAATTGATGTAAAAACTTCTTCCGGTTGTTTGGCAATTTCAAAATGATGTTCCCACCATTCTTCCTGATCGTCGAAACCGGCAATCTCTGCCAGGTAGGATAATGGATTTTTAGTAGCAAGATTAAATTCGTGCACTTCGTCTGCTGCACTGATATGATCAGGCGCCGTGGTTTCCGATGGTTCCTCTGTTACTATTTCTACCAGCTTATGGGTAAGCGGCATATCGATAAACCTGACTGGAATTTTACTTTTCAACCCATATTTAATGGCTTGCCATTCTGGTGAAAATTCGGCGAAAGGATAAAAAACCGATTGTTTGGGATTATCAGGAACATAAGCCAATAAAGCTACGGGCGGTTTCATTTCCTCATCGGCCACCCATTTTAAAATGGCTTCTCCCTCCGGCGGACCTTCAACCAGAATAATATCGGGTTTGAGGCTTTCCAATGCTTCCAAAACATGCCGGGCAGATCCAGGGCCATGGTGCCTGATCCCTAAAAGATGAACAGACATATTAAACGATATCTCTACAAGCCCTGTAAATGTCTTTCCACCCGTCTTTTTGCTTCAGAACAGTTTCCATATACTCCTGCATCACGATTTTATCCTGAACAGGATCTTTAATTACCGAACCGATAATACCGCTGGCAATATCATCGGCTTTTAAAGATCCATCGCCAAAATGATAGGCCAAAGCCAATCCGTTGTTCATTACCGAAATGGCCTCTGCTGTACTTAAGGTGCCCGATGGCGATTTCAGTTTGGTTTTACCATCAAGTGAAACACCATTGCGGAGTTCCCTGAAAATGGTTACAATCCTTTTTATTTCTTCGGCAATTGATTTTTGCACAGGCAGATTAATCGACTTGCTAAAACTAGCTACCCTTTGTTCAACAATGTTAACTTCCTCTTCAATTGAGGTTGGCACAGGTAAAATAACCGTATTAAAACGCCTTTTTAGTGCGCTCGAGAGCTCATTTACACCTTTATCCCTGTTATTTGCAGTTGCAATTACATTAAAACCCTGTACGGCCTGAACCTGTGTATTCAGCTCAGGTATGGGCAGCATCTTTTCAGAAAGGATGGTGATCAGCGAATCCTGAACATCGGCCGCAATCCTGGTCAACTCTTCAATACGCACAATTTTACCTTCTTTCATCGCGCGCATTACGGGTGTTTCTACAATGGCCTCTTTAACCGGACCGGCAGATAACAACATGGCGTAATTCCAACCATAACGCACTGCTTCTTCGCTGGTGCCTGCTGTACCCTGTATTACCAGGTTCGAATCACCGGTAATAGCCGCGGTAATGTGTTCAGAAACCCACGATTTAGCTGTCCCTGGTAAACCATATAACAATAGAGCCCTATCGGTAGTCAATGTCGCTACTGCAATTTCCATCAACCTCCTGTTACCAATATATTTTGGTGTAACCTCAAAACCATTAGCCAGTTTTTTCCCCATTAAATAATCGATAACAGCATGTGGCGATAATTGCCAGTTTACAGGTTTTACATTTTTATCTTCTTTTTTTAATTCTTCGATTTCCTGCTTAAACTGTTGCTCGGCAGATTGTCTTAATACGTTATTTTCCACATTAATTAGATTTTAAAATTTTAGTGTTTGCCTTAACTCGATATAGCGGATCATACCGGCTACCTGGTTACTGAAATATTTTACCTGGTAATGGTCTGATGCTGGTGTCTCATATTTTTTCAATAGTGACAACAGGCCATCTGGGATTGATAAAGCCAATTTTTGATAAATATTGGTCTGGATGGCGTATGGATTATCGGATAGTTTTTTCAAAATACGCTCGGCAATTGTCGTTTCGATGATATCGTAAGTTTCCAGGATCAGGTCCAATACTTTATTGAAATCGGTTTCGAGCAGGTCTTTAACAAAAGTATTCCGCTCTTTAGTATCTACATATTTGAGTAGCTCAATCCCGTCTTTGATGCCTGATTCAAGTAATTTCTTACTTAAAAATTTATCTTCAAAATGGATTGCGGCGTTTTTTAAGAAAGGTTTAAAAACATCGGCATTTTTATCGCCCAGCACCAGTTTCAGCCACTCTTCTATAGAAAGGTTAAATTTTGAAGCCAGTGTTGCTACATCGATAAATCCGAAAATCTGCGCTACCCAAAAAACAGCATCATCAACACCTTTTTGCGAACTGATTTTTTCTAAACCATACTTAAAGAGGTCTTCATCAGGTGTAATATTTGCATCAATGCCCAGAACCTTTTTCTTTGCGATAAGCAGTACACGTTCTTCTTTAACTGATAGACTTTTTATGAGATAATCTATAAATAGTTGATTTATTGCAGTTCCCGGCACCAATTTAAGCAGGTAAACAGCAATATCTTTTACTTTTTTGCTTTTGTCGTTTAAAACCGATACTAAAAAGGCTTCATCGTTAATAGAAAGATTAATTTCTAATAAAGCTATAAATTCGGCCCTTACATTTGCACTTTCCTGTTGTAAATCCTTTAACAAGGCTAAGGCATCTGCTGGTGCATCCTGCCTTAATCCGGCAAAATAGTTTAAGCGCCAATCCAGATTGCCTGTTTCCCAATCTTCACCTGATGGGCTGGCAGCAAAAAGCGGTGACCAGTTTTTATTAATGCCGGCCAGCCATTTTCCGGTTTCACCACAGGCAGTTAACACTGCTTCGGCTTTCTTTTTCTGAGATAAAGCTTTATTCAAGGCGTCCGGAACCAAATCGGAGCCAAATATTTTACCGGCCTGATTGGTGCAGTAAACAAGATAATAAAACAACACATCATCTTTTAACTGAAGCGCTGATTTGATCTGAAAACCAGTATATGCATTAAGTTCCTCTTTGCCTTCTTCCGGGCAGCTTACCTGAATACCACTATGGACATTGGGTATCCTACCACATTCGTTATAAAGGAAGTTTACCGCGGCATTTTTCAAAAAAGCATCTTCTTTATCTACCTGTTTTTCAACAATCTGGTTCCCTATGCTATTTAACTCCGATATGGGATCGTACTGCACCTTATCGCTACCCAGCAGGGCTGTTTTTATAATATTCTGATCGTTCATTTTACCGGATAATATTTAGCATTTATAAACAACGATGATACATTAAACTGCTCGTTCTGATAAATCCCAAAACAAACAAAAGATTTACCTTTAGTGATGGATAGGATTAGCCAACATTCGTCTTCAAGATTACTTAATAAAATAGTTTTCTGATCAGCATCAACCAGCAGCCAGGCTTCATTTTCGAAAACAACCTTTATAGAAGACAGCAAAAAAGGGATTTCTTCCACAAACGGATTTACGGTTAATAAACCCGAAACATGGCTAAAAAGGTCGGCAATATGGTTTTGCGTTTCCGGTAAAAGCTGTGAGTTCTCTTTCTGAACTTCACCCTTAAATAAGGCTCTTAAAGGTGAAGGAGATGGATAAAAGACCAGTTCTGCACAAATTACATTACCCGATACGATGTTATTGGTATTAACCTGCACAGCAGTATAAAAATTAATGATCAGGGCGTAACGTTTGGTGCCTTTACCATACATCCAGATTTTTTCCGTTCTCAGATTATTGTCCTCTGTTATATCTATCGACAATACAAACCAATCGTCGGTTACACCTGTAGTGGCCAACACTTGTTCTTTTGGCGTATTCCATCCAATTAGTGATCTTACTTCCTGTTTAAGCTCGTTGCTTAGTAATTCCTGATTTTTGTAGGCCTCTGTAAGCAAATAGGTTTTGCTTAATGATTTGATCAGCGTTTTTTGCCAGCCATCCTGATAGAAATTGATACTACTTAATCTCTTGAGGTTATTTGCCAAACCACCGGCCTGGGCATCAACCATTCTGGCCGCTATATTTTTGTTAAAATCGTATGCATTTTGCGGAATGCGCATGATCCCGGTGCGCACCAAATCTTTAATCCAAAGCCTGAGCTCTTCAACACCCAAATCAACTTTTTTAGCCCTTGCTTCTACTCTTTTTTGCTGCGCTTTCTCATCCACCACAGTATCTTCATTTGGTTTCTTTTCTTCCTGTTTAGCAGCGCGTTTATTAATCCATTCGGCTACGTATGGTACCAGATCCTTCTCACCAGAAAAAACCGATGGATGGGAAGCATACAGAAAAAGAAGTCCCAGACCATGTTTGCAGGGAAATTTACGACTCGGGCAAGAGCATTTAAATGCCAGATTACTTAAATCTATAATGGTTTTATATGGCGTTTTGCCACTACCCTGGCAATCGCCCCATAGTGCTTTTTCATTAAAGGCTGCTACAATCCATTTAGATGAAGTTGCCAATGCTTTACCGGCTTTAACAGATGCATCATCTGGCGCCAGTTTTAAAATCTGATCATGAGTAAACTGCATTATTATTGAAAGATATAATGCCTTGATAGGTGAAGCTTACCGAAAAAGTTTTCGCTGAATTTGTTTTCCATTGGAGCGTACAGTTTGTTAAAACCAAATATAAAAAAACCAACGGGTGTGCAAAATAGCTACCAAAAAAATCATAAAAATATTAAATAAATTTAATCGTTAATACCTTATCACAAGCGATGCAAATGCCCCAAAAATGGTATAAAAGTTAAGTCACTTGCCTGCGGATATAACATTTCAGCGTTTATCTACGTTATGTTTGGGTAGATACAGGTATCATTTTTGCTAATACTTAATTTAAATCGTTATCATCCATAAAAAATCATATCTTTCTTGTATTCAATTTTTTAACCGAAAATTAAAAATATGGCCATTGCTACATTTGAAGGTAGAATTAACAAATTAAAATAAAAACGCTAATTTTACCCGAATGGATATCTTATCATACCTTTTAGAGCTCTTGCAGCAACGCAAAGAAGTTGGTATTACCGGCTTGGGAACTTTTTATAAAAAGAAATATCCCGGTAGATACGATAAGGAAAAACAAACGTTTTTACCTCCAGGCTATACCCTTCAGTTTGCAGTCGGTGTTACCGAAGAAAAAGCACTAACCGATTTTATTGCAGCCAAAAGAAATATCTCTGCAGAAAGTGCCCAATATTACATTGCTCAGTTTGTTGAAGAAGTAAACCAAAAGCTGGAGCTGGATCATGAAATTGAGTTAGAAAATACCGGCCGTTTGTTTTTTACCGAACAGGGATTGGATTTCGAACCGATTAAAAACATGAACTATGGTTCGGAATTTTACGGATTACCATCGCTGAGCGAAACTGCTGTTGAAGAAACGCAGACAACACCTGCCAAAGAAGATGAAGCCGTTTACGATGAAATTGCCGAAGCACCAGTTGCTCCTGCACCTTTCCAAAATAAATCGTACCAGCAACCGGTAATTGAAAATGTGGAGCTGGATGAAGTAAAAGACGATCTTAAAAACACCTTACAGCATACCGAACATGCGGTTGAAAAAACTGCTGAAACGCCTGCTTCGACTGTTCCGGATCCGGCCGAAATAGAAACACCTGAATCGGAAGAAGCAAGCCATATTGAAGAACAGCATGAAGTAGCCGTTCCTGAAGCAGTAATACACCAGCACGAGGAACATCCTAACCGTTTTGGACATCCACCAGAATCAGAAAAAGCCAATAAAGCTGCCGAAGCACAGGAAGTGGAAGTTCCGCCTGCGGTAGTACATCAGCATGAGGAACATCCCGACCGTTTTGGCCATAAACCAGAATCAGAAGATACTGTTGCTGAATCACCAGATGTATTCACACCAAAACACCAGGAAGATCCGAACCGTTTCAGGCTCACTCCCGAACCGGAGACTCCTAAAACTTACATCCCGCTTGAGGAAGAGGCTAAACCTGCTGAATCTGTTATTGAAGCTCCAGCCTTTATAAAGCATCAGCACGAAGAACACCCGAACCGTTTTGGGCACGATCCGATTGATCACGATACGCAAACAGCAGGGATGTCTACCTGGTTAAAAGTGGTAATCATAGCACTGATCATTATTATTGCGGCTGCCATTACCTATCTGGTTAAACCCGAATTGTTTAACGGGCAATCCGAACCTGCAATCACAAATCCGGTAACTGTCGATTCGCCAAAAGTGGCTGTAGATACCCTAAAAGCGAAACAAGATTCTATCGCCAAAACCGATAGCATTTTAAAAGCCAACCAGGTGCAGAAAAAGGCTGATACCCTAAAAAAAACAGCTCCTAAAGTAACACCAGTTGCCCCAAAAGCAGAAACAACACCTGCCAAACCGGAAACAGAAGCTAAAAAAACAGGTCCTGCCACTTTCGAAGTAATTGGCGCATCATTCGGAAGCGTTGAAAAAGCAGAACAATATATCAAAACCTTAAAAAAGGTGGGTATTAATGCAAAAATTGCGAAAATGCCAGGTAAACGCCAGAATGTGAGTTTGGGTACTTTCACCAACGAAAAAGAAGCCGTAGCACAAAAAGATTTATTACAGAAAAAACTCAAGGGAAAGGGTTACTACGTACAACAAATATTTAACAACACACAACCATAATGATAACTTTATTAATTCAAGACACCACACAAGCATTACAAGACACAGCAAATGCAATTAACCAGGCCGTAACACAGCCTGCACCAGAACTACATTTTATTGATTTATTATTTAAAGGCGGCTGGGTAATGATTCCCCTGGCATTTTTAGCCTTTTTAGCACTGGTTATATTTGTAGAACGTTATTTAACCATTAAAAAAGCTACTAAAGACGAATCGAACCTGATGGGCCAGATCAGATCATATATCCAATCGGGTAATTTAGATGGAGCTATGTCGCTTTTAAGAAACAATAATTCTCCCCTTTCGCGCATGTTGCAAAAAGGTTTAAGACGCATTGGCCGCCCGATTAAAGAAATTGAAGGCGCTATTGAGAACGTGGGTAAATTAGAGGTTTCTAAACTAGAAAAAAACATCAGCATATTGGGTATTGTTGCAGGTATTGCACCGATGCTTGGTTTCGTAGGAACCATTGTGGGGGTAATCACCATTTTCCACCAGGTATCCATTAAAGGCGCTATCGAAATCGGAACCATTTCCGGTGGTTTATATACCAAGATGATTACCTCGGCAACAGGGTTAATTATCGGTATTATTGCCTATGTGCTTTACCATATCTTAAACATTATGGTTGAGAAAATCATCCTTAAAATGGAGACCGATGCAATTGACTTTATTGATTTATTAGAAGAACCGGGCAAATAATGAATTTACGCAAAAGAACAAAAGGAGGTGTAGAAGTACATACATCGGCACTAAACGACATCATGTTTTTCCTGATGCTGTTTTTCCTGTTGGCATCTGCTGTGGTAAATCCCCAGGTAGTTAAATTGTTGTTGCCTCAATCATCGAGTGGACAACAATCTACAGCCAAAAAAGCAGTTACGGTAACGATAGACGAAAAGTTAAATTATTTCGTTGATAAGAAACCGACACCAGAAGATCAGTTACAACCGGTTATTGAAGGCTTCCAGAAACTGGCACCCGATTTAACCATCATTTTGTACGTAGCTAAAAATGTACCTGCCGAAAACATTATGGTAGCCTATGATGTTGCCAATAAACTGAAATTAAAACTTGTTTTAGCTGTTGAGCCTAAAAAATAATGAATACTGCAGAAGAAAATAATTACCCAAAAGCAGTTGCCATTTCTACCGGGATAATGGCTTTTCTGCTTGCGATCAGCTTTTTCATTGTAATCGGCTCGTTCCAGCCGCCAGAAGATATTGGTATGGGTGGTATGGTAGTAAATTACGGTACAGCAGCAGAAGGCATGGGCGATGATTACACCAGCATTGAAGAGCCATCTGTTGATCCGAATGCCAATGGTAAAGTGCCGGACAAAGTTACCCCTGAAGAAAAAGTTACCCCAAATAAATCGACTGAATCGACCGATAAGGAAATACAAACCCAGAATACAGAGGATGCTTTAGCGGTAAATACCAAGCCAACCAAAGTTAAAGCCACTACCCCAACAGCACAAACCGAAGAAAAGCCTGCAAAGCCTACCATTAACCAGGCAGCCTTATACAAAGGTAAAAAAAGTACTGGCCAGGGTCAGGGCGATGGAACCGGCAGCACACCAGGAAACCAGGGTTCAGTAAATGGTGATCCACTGGCTAACAATTATGGTGAAGGTGGTTCAGGTTTTGGAAATAAGCCTATCGCCCTCAGACATTTTTCTAATCTTGTAGTTCCACAAGATGATGGACAAAAAACTGGTAGAGTGGCCATCCGCATTTATTTTAATAAAAACGGTGACATAATCCGTGCTAATCAGGAGCTAAAAGGCTCTACTATTACCGATACCGAACTGGTAAACAAATGTATTAAAGCAGTTCTGCAATCTTCATTAAGTAAAACTGAAGTTGGTGGGGATAATCAAACCGGAGTTGTAGTATTCAACTTCAAAGTGAAATAATCATTTTAATAAATAATTCAAAAGCACAGGTAAACACTTGTGCTTTTTTGTTTATAGCCTATTTTACTGGTGGTCTGTTTTCTCCCCTACTTCAAAATCTTCATTATTTCATTTCAGAATCGCAATCCTCGGCTTATATTTGAGCCGTATTATGAACTACCAGCAAACACTCGATTATTTATACAGTAAACTGCCCATGTTTACCCGTGTAGGTGCTTCGGCCTTTAAAAAAGATTTAACCAATACCATCATTTTCTGCGAAGCGCTGGGCAATCCGCAGGATAAATTTAAAAGTATCCATGTAGGCGGTACCAATGGTAAAGGCTCAACCTCGCACATGCTGGCTTCAGTTTTACAGGCACAGGGCTACAAAACGGGGTTATACACTTCGCCGCATTTAAAAGATTTTCGTGAGCGGATCCGCATTAACGGTAAAATGATCAGCAAAAGTGAGGTGATTGCTTTTGTTAAGAATCAGCGACAACTGATTGAAAAGGTTGAACCTTCATTTTTTGAAGTTACCGTAGCCTTGGCATTCGATTGTTTTGCCAGGCATCAGGTAGATATTGCCATCATTGAAGTAGGTTTAGGTGGCCGTTTAGACTCGACCAATATCATCAGTCCGCTTACTTCTGTAATTACCAATATCAGCTTAGACCACACCAACATGCTGGGTAATACCCTAACCGAAATTGCTGGTGAAAAGGCCGGAATCATTAAAAAAAATACCCCGGTTGTAATCGGCGAAACCCACCCCGAATCGGCACCTGTATTTAATAAAAAGGCTAAAGAGATGAATGCCCCAATTGTTTTTGCCGATCAGGTTTTAACCGCGCGCGATTTTAAACTGGTGAATAATAAACTGTCATTATCAGTTTATCAGGGCGAAGAAATCAAATATAAAAACCTGCAAAGCGATCTTACAGGGGTCTATCAGCATAAAAATATTTTAACGGTTTTAGAAGCACTTGCTGTGCTCAATGCACAAACCGAAATCAAAACCAACGAACAAAGCATTTACAAAGGCATCAGTCAGGTTAAAAAACAAACCGGTTTGCAAGGCCGTTGGCAAACTCTAAGTAAAAGTCCGCTGGTTATTTGCGATACAGGGCACAACGAAGCCGGTATTAGCGAAGTCATCAAAAACATTAGCCAAACACCTTATCAAAACCTGCATATTGTTTTCGGGATGGTTAAAGACAAAGATATTTCGAAAGTTTTGTCGCTGCTGCCCAAAAATGCTGCTTATTATTTTTGCAAGCCCGATTTAGAACGTGGCTTAGCCGCCAACGAGCTTGCAGAACAGGCAGCCGGGTTTGGCTTAAAAGGAAACACTTATTCATCCGTAGCCGAAGCCAAGGCAATGGCCATCCAGTCGGCTGGTGTAAAAGACCTTATTTACATTGGCGGAAGTACTTTTGTGGTAGCCGAAGCATTATAATATCTTTACAATGAGTTCAAAATATCTTTATTCAAAAATGGTTACTTTAGCCGCATTAATAAAAATAAAATGAGAAAAATTCCTTGTCTGATCTTTTCAATTTCTATCCTATCCTTTTCCATTGCTTTTGGTCAAACCAAAAAGACCGTACCTGCAACAGCTAAGGCATTCCCTGCCGAAGTAGCCCGCCCTAAATTAGTGGTTGGCCTGGTTGTAGATCAAATGCGTTGGGATTACCTGTACCGTTATTATAACCGCTATACCAATGGTGGTTTCAAAAGGCTGGTAAACGAAGGTTTTTCAGTAGAAAACACTTTTATTCCCTATACCCCTACTTATACGGCATGTGGTCATACCTGTATCTACACCGGCTCAGTACCTGCTGTACACGGTATTATTGGTAACGATTGGTACGATCCGCAAACCAAAAAGAATGTTTATTGTACCGAAGATTCGACTGTAACTACTGTTGGCAGCACACCTTCATCTGAAGGAAATATGTCGCCGAAAAACATGCTAACTACCACCATTACCGACGAGTTGAGACTAGCAACCAATTTTAAAGGTAAAGTAATCGGTATATCGTTAAAAGACAGAGGTTCAATCCTTCCGGCAGGCCACGCGGCAAACGCTGCTTATTGGTATCAGGGCAGTACCGGCAACTGGATTACCAGCAGCTATTACATGAAAGAAGTGCCAACCTGGATTGCAGATTACAACAAATTGAAACTGGCCAATAAGTTTTATGCCAAAAACTGGGAAACTTTATACCCCATTAACACTTACGTAAACAGTACGGCCGATGCCAAAGCGTATGAAGGCAAAAACAATACTTTTCCGCACCAGTTAACCCAAAATATCGATAAAAACTACGATGCCATCAGAAGTACGCCTTATGGCAACACCATTACTTTAGATTTGGCTAAACTGGCTATCTTATCAGAAGATTTAGGTCAGGATAACATTACGGATTTCTTAGCGGTAAGCTGTTCTTCTACCGATTATGTTGGCCATGCTTACGGACCTAATTCTATCGAAGCAGAAGATACTTACCTGCGTTTAGATAAAGATATTGAAGAGTTTTTCAACTATCTGGATAAAAAAGTAGGTAAAGGTAAGTACACCGTATTTTTAACTGCCGATCATGGTGCGGCACACGTTCCGGGTTTTATGAAAGAAAATAAAATGCCTTCTGGTGTAGTAAGCGATAGGGATATTGCCAATAAATTGAACGCTTACCTGAACGATAAATTCAAAGTAAACAATGTGGTTTTAAGTTCGATGAACAACCAGATTATTTTCGATCACGATAAAACTGCTAAAGGCAATGTGAGCTTCGATGTGATTAAATCAGCATCAGTTGAATTCTTAAAAACTTTAGATGGTTTCCAGAATGCGGTAGATATTTCAAGGATCTCGCAAAGCACACTTCAGGAAATCCAGAAAAAAATGATCACCAATGGATATAATGCACGGAGAAGCGGCGATATTTATTACGTTTTAGAACCGAACTGGTTTAACGGTGGCAGCACTGGTACCACACACGGTAGCTGGAACCCTTACGATTCGCATATTCCATTGGTATTTATGGGCTGGGGAATTAAATCTGGTGCGACCAATACAACGCATTATATGACGGATATTGCACCAACGCTAGCCGCACTGCTCCACATCCAGATGCCAAATGGTACCGTTGGAGAACCGATAACAGAAATAACCAATAAATAATTCAAAGAAAACTATGCCCACCAGCATAGTTTTTTTTGTTTTAAAGCAACCGTCATCTCGACCGGAATGCAATGAAGCGGAGAGATCTATCTTGCATGAAAGACCCTGAAACAAGTTCAGGGTGACGGTTCGCTGGAACATCACCGAGCGGATAGACCTACCTCAAGATAGATTTTGCTTCGCAGATCCTTCGGGTTCCCGAGTGCGTTTCCCCTGATAGCTATCGGGGCCGTTCGAAATGACGGTACAGGAGTTATTAAGCTGACTCTATTCACAACACATATCTCCATCCAACTAGGCCATCGCACCGGATCTCCGTTCTACTTAAATCCGGCCTAACAAATTTTTCGGATTGCACTGACCTTGCCACACCACTGGCTTCAAAAGAAAAATTTTCAGCCGGTGTTTTTTGTTTCTTTTTGACAGCAAAAAGAAAGAGCCCTTCGGCGGCGGCGAGCCGAGGCAAGGCTGCGCAGCAGGTCAAAAAAGCAATGAAAATTTCGTTTGTTGAGGCACCGATCGGTAGATAAATGGCAATATTAATTTTGAACCACCTAAGTCACTTGAGTACACCTAAGATTTAATTAAGGTTTGTTCCTCGGTTTAACGGTAGCTTGTCTAAATCTCCAATTTTCCCTATTTTAGATCATGCCAAAATATACCGCTACCAAACTTACTCCCCTGCTCGAATCGCATGATATGCCCGGAACCCTAAAGTTTTACACCGAAGTTTTAGGTTTTAGCTGTGCCGCAAAATTCGACGATCTGAGTTGGTTTAGCCTTGTTAAAGATGAGATCGAGATCATGTTCTGCATGCCCAACGAGCACCGCAATATGCCTAAAGCGGTAATGAGTGGCTCGCTATATATCAAAACCGATGAAGTGGAACAGCTTTGGGAAAGTTTAAAAGATCAATGCGAAATCGGCTACCCGCTTGATGATTTTGAATTCGGCATGCGCGAGTTTGCCATCTACGATAATAACGGTTATATGCTGCAGTTTGGGCGCGAACTGGAATAGACTAAAAGCCGTAACGGTATAGGGTATACACGCTTTGAGCCGCATATTTTAGTACATTTGCATACAAAGATCAGTCAGAAAAGTTTAGAACTGGGAGTTCGGGGTCTTTAGTCAAAATCACTCCGATTCTGCAACCAACTTAATGCTGATCTGGCTATTTACATTACAGGTAGATTTAAAATTACCTCGTTTTAAATTCAGTTTATGCAACAAGTAGAAATATACAAGCCCAAAAATAAAATCCGTTTTGTAACCGCTGCTTCACTTTTCGATGGCCACGATGCCACCATCAACATCATGCGCCGCATCCTGCAGTCGTCAGGTGCCGAGGTAATTCACCTGGGGCACAACCGCTCGGTTGATGAAGTGGTGAACTGCGCCATCCAGGAAGATGTACAGGGTATCGCCATGACTTCCTACCAGGGCGGCCATATCGAATACTTTAAATATATGTACGATTTGTTGCAGGAACGTGGTTCGGGGCATATTAAAATATTTGCAGGTGGAGGTGGGGTAATCCTGCCAGCTGAAATTGACGAACTGCAGGCTTATGGAATCGCGAAAATCTATTCGCCCGATGATGGCCGGAAAATGGGCTTACAGGGCATGATTAATGACATGCTGGTGAAAACTGATTTCGTAACTAAAACCAGTATCACCAATGAGCTCGAAACCATACCAACCAAAGACATTAAAGCCATAGCCGGAGCCATTACTGTTGCAGAAAATGATCCGGAAGGTGCACAAAAATTTGTTGATGAATTAAAGCAGCTATCGCAAAACAACACCGCCCCTATTCTGGGCATTACCGGTACCGGCGGCGCCGGAAAATCATCGCTGGTCGATGAGCTGGTCCGTCGCTTTTTGGTTGAGGTGAAGGACAAAACGCTCGCCATTATCTCTGTCGATCCATCTAAACGGAAAACCGGAGGTGCTCTACTTGGCGACCGCATCCGGATGAATGCCATTAATAACCCCAGGGTGTACATGCGCTCGCTGGCCACACGACAGGCCAATCTGGCCCTTTCTAAAAACGTACAGGAAAGTATCGATATCTGCAAAGCAGCCGGCTACGATTTGATTATTGTCGAAACTTCGGGTATTGGCCAATCAGATACCGAAATTACCGAGCATTGCGATGTTTCCTTGTATGTAATGACCCCTGAGTTTGGTGCTGCTACCCAGCTGGAGAAAATAGACATGCTCGATTTCGCCGATCTGGTAGCCATTAATAAATTTGACAAAAGAGGTGCGCTCGATGCATTGAGAGATGTGCGCAAGCAATACAAGCGCAACCACAATATTTTCGATGCCAAGGACGACGAAATTCCGGTTTATGGCACCATGGCATCCCAGTTTAACGATCCGGGCATGAACAACCTCTTTGTGGCCTTAATGGAGCAGATAAAAGTTAAAACCGGAACCGATTTCAAGGCCAAAATGGAGTTAACTACCGATCAATCCGAAAAGATTTATATCATTCCACCAGATCGCATCCGTTACCTGGCCGAAATTGCAGAATCAAGTCAGGTGTACAATGAATGGGTAACTAAACAGGCCACTATTGCCCGGAAAATGTACCAGCTCAAAGGTGTAATCGATTTATTGAGCGATACTCATTCCACTATTCCAGTGGAGTATCCGGAGGATGGGGTGTCAAAAAGCCTAAACTCAACTTACGCGTTCTACGAAGAACAATTAGACGGCGAATGCAAAAGATTATTGCGCCAATGGCCAGAAACCAAAAAAGCTTATAAAGAAGAATTTTTCATTTATAAAGTCCGTGATAAAGAAATTAAACAACCGTTGTTTTACGAATCGCTTTCAAAGCTTCAAATTCCAAAAGTATCATTACCCCGTTACGAAGATTGGGGCGATATTTTAAGGTGGTTGTTGACTGAAAACCTGCCAGGCGAATTTCCTTATGCTGCCGGGGTATTTCCGCTCAAACGTGAAGGTGAAGACCCTACCCGTATGTTTGCCGGCGAAGGAGGGCCTGAACGTACCAATAAACGTTTCCACTATGTTTCATTAGGTCAGCCTGCACACCGCTTATCAACCGCTTTCGATTCGGTTACTCTTTACGGCGAAGATCCGCATACCCGCCCCGATATTTATGGCAAAATTGGTAATTCGGGCGTGAGTATTGCCACTTTAGACGATGCTAAAAAATTATACTCAGGCTTCGATCTTTGCGCCCCTTCTACTTCCGTATCGATGACCATTAACGGGCCAGCACCGATGTTACTTGGCTTTTTCATGAATGCAGCAATCGATCAGCAATGCGAAAAATATATTATCGCAAACGGCCTGGAAAAAGAAGTTGAAGCTAAAATCGCTGCCATTTATAAAGCTAAAAACGCAGAAAGGCCGGCCTATAATGGTACTTTGCCTCAGGGAAATGATGGTTTGGGTTTAATGTTGCTGGGCGTAACCGGCGATCAGGTTTTGCCAGCCGATGTTTATGCCCAAATTAAGGCAAAAGCCATCAGCTCTGTACGCGGAACCGTTCAGGCCGATATCTTAAAAGAAGACCAGGCCCAAAATACCTGTATTTTCTCTACCGAGTTTGCCTTGAGAATGATGGGTGATATTCAGAAATATTTTATCGACGAGAAAGTACGGAATTTTTATTCCGTTTCTATTTCAGGTTACCACATTGCCGAAGCTGGTGCAAATCCCATCTCGCAACTGGCTTTTACATTGAGTAATGGTTTTACTTTTGTGGAGTATTATTTGAGCAGGGGTATGCACATCGATGATTTTGCACCTAACCTTTCTTTTTTCTTCTCTAATGGTATCGATCCTGAGTATGCGGTAATTGGCCGTGTGGCGCGTAGAATCTGGGCCAAAGCCATTAAAAATAAATATAAAGGGAACGATCGTTCGCAAAAACTGAAATACCACATTCAAACTTCGGGCCGTTCATTACATGCCCAGGAGATTGATTTTAACGATATCCGCACTACCTTACAGGCTTTATATGCCATTTACGACAATTGTAATTCGCTTCATACCAATGCTTATGATGAAGCCATCACCACGCCTACCGAAGAATCCGTAAGAAGAGCTATGGCCATACAATTGATCATTAACCGTGAATTAGGCCTCGCTAAAAATGAAAACCCACTACAGGGAGCTTTTATTATCGAAGAACTAACCGATTTGGTAGAAGAGGCTGTGTTGGCTGAGTTTAAACGGATCAACGATCGTGGTGGTGTTTTAGGTGCCATGGAAACCATGTATCAGCGTGGAAAAATACAGGAAGAAAGTCTGTACTACGAAACCCTGAAACATACCGGCGAATATCCTATTGTAGGCGTTAATACATTCTTAAATAAAAATGGTTCGCCTACCATTGTACCTGGAGAAGTAATCAGGGCTACCGAAGAAGAAAAACAGTTCCAGATTTCGGCTTTGGAAAAATTCCAGCAGCGTAACAGTGATAAGTCAGCCCAATTATTAAAACAGCTTCAAAAATCGGCAGTTGCAGGTGATAATATCTTTGAACAATTAATGGAAGTATGCAAAATCTGCTCACTGGGGCAAATCAGCAACGCCCTATACGAAGTGGGTGGCCAATACAGGAGAAACATGTAATGAAAAGATTAGTCTTCTTATTCGCTTTTCTATTTGCGGTAAATACCTGGGCAGTTACACTACCCAAAACTCCTTACATTATTGCTTTAGGCATTGCGCAGGATGGGGGTTACCCACACATGGGCTGCCAGAAAAACTGTTGCAAAATGGCCTGGGCTAAGCCCAAAATGCAGAAACAGGTGGTTTCGCTTGCGCTGGTCGATCCGGTTAATAAAAAATGGTGGTTATTCGAAGCTACTCCAGATATTAAACAGCAGTTGCAGCACTTTAAATTGCAAACTAACAGTGCCTACCCTTACCTGCCCGAAGGTGTATTTATTACCCATGCCCACATTGGTCACTATACAGGTTTAATGGAGTTTGGCCGCGAGGTAATGGCTACCAAAGCCTTAAAGGTATATGTTTTGCCTAAACTAAAGGCTTTTCTCGAACAAAATGGGCCATGGAGTCAGTTGGTTAAGTTAAACAACATTAACATCATTGAACTTACAGCCGATCAGCCCCTTACCATTGCGAACAATACAGTAACAGCCTTTACCGTACCTCATCGCGATGAATTTTCAGAAACTGCTGGTTTTAAAATTAATACACCGACTAAAAAATACCTGTTTATCCCCGATATTGATAAGTGGAGCAAATGGGATAAAAACATTATAGCCGAAGTTAAAAATGTTGATGTGGCAATGGTTGATGCTACCTTTTACAGCAATACTGAGCTTGCAAACAGGTCAATTGCCGAAGTACCACATCCTTTGGTTACCGAAACCACCGAGTTGTTTAAGCACGAGACGGCTGCAGTTAAACGTAAGTTATATTTTATCCATTTTAACCACACCAATCCATTGCTTTGGAGCGCCCAGGCACAGCAAGCTTTACAGGCCCAGGGCTTTAACCTCGTTAAGCAAGATCAGATTTTCTATTAACCACCAATAAAAAAACCTATTGCTTACCGCAATAGGTTTTAAAATATTTTGAAATCGCTGGTGCTTATCCTGCAATCCAGCTAAATTTATAATCAATAGTAGGATTTTTCATTCTTTCCGCTACGCGTAGTAAACGTGCTGGTAAAGCCATAATATAGTCGCGGGCTTTCTCGCCTGCTTCATTTAAATCGCGCATACCTTCAATTTTCCAGTCCACTATTAACTGTTGCATAATTTCAACGTAATCAATCGCAGTGTAAACGCCTAAACGTTGCGCAGCATCAGTAAAGTGTCCAAAAGTTTGGCCAATTTTTAACCCCACCTCACGTAAAAAGTGTGCAGGCATTACAATCTTCTGGCGCATCATATCCTCAAAAGCAAGCATAGCCTCGTTAGGATCGACCTCAAAAATACGGTTCATGAAGTCTTTATAGGCTTTGGCGTGCCTTGCCTCATCAGAAGCAATTACACCACACATTCTCGATAATAACGTATCACCACCTTTTTTGGCTAAAGAAGCTACCCTTCTGTGCGAAATATTAGTAGCCATCTCCTGAAAAGAAGTATAAATAAAATTCCGGTACGGATCATGACCGGTTCCAATATCGAAACCATCAGCAATCAGGTATTGCGTAGAAATTTCCATCTGGCGCATATCTACCCTACCCGAGAGGTATAAATATTTATTTAACAAATCACCGTGACGGTTTTCTTCTGCAGTCCAGTGTCTGTTCCACTTCATCCAGCCACCATCTTCTTTCATGCTTGGCCCCTGTACCATCGATAACCACGATTCGTACGTAGGTAAAGCTTCTTCGGTAATCGTATCACCAATTAATACCGCTACCAGATCGTATGAAAGATCTTTAGCGTTATCTCTCAGTATTCTTATATCTTGATAAAATGTATCACTTGTAGAGTCAGGTAGAAAGTCAGACGGCTGCCAGTTGGTATCGATCGGTTTAAGATAGGTATCCATCATTTCGAGCATATACTGCTCTATATGCACCATCACTTCCCTTCTTTTATCTGCAAAAAAACTCATTATTCGTGTCTATATATTTGTTAACAGCAAAGATAACCAAATATTACTGCAAACCTTGTGATATTAACACATTTAGCATTAAATCAGTTTGAAATCAACTTTAAATTATCAACATCATTTTAATTGTGTTGTTTTGTTAACAATTTAGTTGTTTCATGAGCTACCTATTATCATGCCGCATTGTTAACCTAATAATTTTTTATTACTTCTTTTGAAGCGCAATGGCATTGCTTATGGCCAGGGTTCAATTCCTGCTTTTTATTTTTATCATTAAGTGATTAAGGACATTAAGAAAAATATGATGCTTTAGTTCAAAGTAACCTTAATTACCTTAACTCCTTAATGGTTTAAAAAAGCTTAAGGTGAAAGACTAAAGTAGCTATTTTTTTGAAGCGCAAAGCCAGTGCAGGGAATCAGGGGTTCCGTCCTGCTGTACGTTGCAATCCTTTTGGAGGCCTTACACAAGCTTTAGAGTGTCTGCTCCAGCCAAAAGGGATTTCCACTGCCATCAGGGCTATTAGCGTGGGCCTGTGTACAAAATCTACAGCGTATTTATCGTGTTTACAACTCTTTTGCAATCCCCTAGTCCTGCCGTCATTGCCAGTTTGATCCGATAGCTATCGGATGGCAATCTTAATGCTAATGAAAGGTTAAACCTCGCAGGTTTTTAAGGACATTAAGAAAAACAACCTTAATTTCCTTAACTGCTTAATGGTTTTAAAGCTTAAAGCCAAAAGACCAAAGACTAAAGCAGGTATATCCCGTTTTGAACTTATGATTAAGCTTTCCGCTTTGGTCTTTCTACCGTTTCATTTTATCATTAAGAGATTAAGGGCATGAAGAAAAATATAATGGATCAGTTCAAAGCAACCTTAATTATCTTAACTCCTTAATGGTTTAAAAAAAGCTTAAAGATAAAAGACTAAAGCTTTGTATCCCGCTTTCTGCTTTGGTCTTTAAGCTTTGATCTTTCCGCTCAAAAAGCTTGTAAACAAGAAAACCCCTCAGCTTTTGCTGAAGGGTTCCTTTAAGATTTGGCACCGACCTACTCTCCCACGTGTTACCGCAGTACCATTGGCTCTGGTGGGCTTAACTTCTCTGTTCGGAATGGGAAGAGGTGGACACCACCGATATAGGCACCTAAATATTTTTA
>NZ_FMZH01000003.1 GCF_900101435.1 Pedobacter soli | reverse complement strand
GATTGAGGCATTTAGCATCACTGCTAAATGTTTCTTCTCCTGTAATCGCGCTTACTCTTGACAGAACTCATTCAGATCTCCCGGGGTAAGACAATCTACTTCCTATGGATGTGGCCCCTGTATCTACGTAATAGTCCCCGTGCAGTATTGGGCTTCTGTTTGTTTAGCAACATCACCCGGACTAGATCCGCCTCATATACAGTTTCTGTTCGTAAGCCCCCATTTTTGCCTCGGACTTCCTTCAGATTCGCAGTCGCCCACGACACCCTTGTCTTAAGCTAACACTTCCTACTGCAAAGCGTGTTCGGGACTTGAACCCTATAGTTGATTGCCATGCCCGGCGCACTAAAACAAAAAAGCCTCAACTTTTTCAAGTTAAGGCTTTTGTTGCGGAATGGACGGGACTCGAACCCGCGACCTCCTGCGTGACAGGCAGGCATTCTAACCAGCTGAACTACCACTCCTTTTGTTCTTCTTTAAAGTTCGAACCTCTTGTCTCTTTCGAGGTTGCAAATATAGAGACTATATATTAATTCGCAAACTTTTTTTTCAAATAATTACAACTCCTTAATTTGCAGCACCTTCCTGCATCTTTTCGGCATTTTCTGCAAACTGAAGGGCATCAATAATCTCCTGGATATCGCCATCCATAATGGTTGGCAGGTTGTACATGGTTAAACCAATACGGTGTTCGGTAACCCTTCCCTGCGGATAGTTGTAGGTTCTGATCTTTGCCGAACGGTCGCCGGTTGATACCATGGTTTTACGTTTAGCAGCAATATCGCCATTCTTTTTCTGCAATTCGATATCGTATAACTTGCTACGCAACATCTCCATGGCAATAATACGGTTACCCAATTGCGAACGCTCACGCTGGCACACCACCACAATACCCGAAGGCTTATGCGTTAACTGAACCTTGGTTTCTACCTTGTTTACGTTCTGTCCACCAGCACCACCCGAGCGCGAGGTTTGCAACTCAATATCGGCAGGGTTAATGTAAAGGTCTATTTCTTCTGCTTCAGGCAATACCGCTACCGATGCTGCCGAGGTATGTACACGCCCCTGGGTTTCAGTATCAGGCACACGTTGTACCCGGTGCACACCACTTTCGTATTTTAACTGGCCATACACATCCTCACCACTCACTTTCAAAATTACCTCTTTGTAACCACCAGCTGTGCCTTCTGTCACATCAACAGTCTCTACATTCCAGCCTTTGGTTTCGAAAAAGCGCGTGTACATCCGGTATAAATCGCCGGCAAATAATGCGGCCTCATCCCCACCAGTACCACCACGAATCTCAAAAACGGCATTTTTGGCATCTTCCGGATCTTTAGGAATCAACATCACGCGTATAGCGCTTTCCATTTCTTCCTGCTGTTTTAACAATAAATCAAGCTCCTCTTTCGCCATTTCGCGCATTTCAGGATCTTTCTCTGCCGTTAAAATTTCTTTATTGGCATCGATATTACTCATCACATTTTTGTAAACCTTATACTCGTCTACAATTTTGCCCAAGTCTTTATATTCTTTATTTAAAGCCGCAAAACGTTTCATATCCTGAATCACATCAGGATTACTCAATTGCTCTTCTACATCTTCCCAGCGTAGCTTTATAGCTTCTAATTTATCTAACATATTTATTCTTGTTGAAGTTTCCCTGCTGTTGGCATAGGGCCAAAAATTTAGGAAAATGCAAAAATAAGGAAAAAAGCTGAATTTGTTTGTTTAGCTGGTATGGTTAATTGGTCAATCAGTTAACCATAAATAGTAATCTGGCTATTCATTGGAAAATGAAAGGTTCTGTGCCAATGGCGGCGCGTAGCCCTGCTATCCCTCCAAGTCCTCTCCCGATGTAAAATCGGGATCCGGGCTTTCCGTTCTATCAGGTTTATCTTGAAAGAACTGTACACCTGGGCTCCATGCAAACCCTAATAGCAGCAGGAAAAAATGTACCTAAACGGGATTGAAGTGGCAGCTCCCGATTTTTCATCGGGACTATAACAAAAAGCCCGGCTAGCATTAAAAAAAGCTTAAGCCACTGCTTTCCAAAAAACAAAAATATTACGGTGTTGGGTTATAGTATTCCAGTTTCAAATCCACGCCATCGAATACAGCGTACGAGCTGTAATTGAGCCACTCACCAATATTTACGTACCGGCTATTATCGCCCAAGGCAATATCCAGCGGCAGATGCCTGTGCCCGAAAATAAAATAATCGAAATGTGTTTGCTGTAACTGTTCTTTGGCGTAAATGGCCAGCCACTCTTTATCCTCACCTAAAAAAACTTCCTTTTCGGTTTGCGCTGCACGGCTTCCCCTGCTCCAGCCATTTGCAATACCAATGCCCAAATTGGGATGTAAACGCGCAAACAACCATTGGCACAGCTTGCTCCTAAAGATCTTACGTAAAAATTTATATTTATTGTCGCCAGGGCCTAAACCATCACCATGGTGCAAATAAAACTTCTTGCCTCCACGCTCCATAATCATTTCGTCGCTAATAATTTCCATCCCAATTTCCCGGGTAAAATAATCGCGTACCCACATATCATGGTTACCTTTAAAGAAATAAATTTTAATCCCTGCATCAGCCATTTCGGCCAGTTTTCCCTGCAAACGGATAAAACCTTTGGGTATTACTTTTGCATACTCGAACCAGAAATCGAAAATATCGCCCATTAAAAAAAGCTCGCCACAGGTGGGGGTTATAAAATTAAGCCAGCTTACAATGCGCGCCTCACGTGCACGGCTTTCGGCATAACTAGGGGTGCCCAAATGAAAATCGGAAGCGAAATAAATGTTCTTGGCCATGTATGCGCAAAGGTAAGGGAAAAAAGCAAAAAGACTAGAGATGAAGCTGAAAGACCAAAGCTAAAAGACCAAAGCCTGATACACAAAAATCGGTGTAATCCTAAACATCGGTGTAATCATCACCTGAAGGATAAAAGCATAAAGACTAAAGACCAAAGCATAGTACACAAAAATCGGTGTAATCCTAAACATCGGTGTAATCATCACCCGAAGGGTAAAAGCATAAAGACTAAAGACCAAAGCTTAGTACACAAAAATCAGTGCAATCTTAACATCGGTGTAATCATCACCCGAAGGATAAAAGCATAAAGACTAAAGACCAAAGCCTACTACTCAAAAATCAGTGCAATCCTAAACATCGGTGTAATCATCACCCGAAGGATAAAAGCATAAAGACTAGAGACCAAAGCCTAGTACACAAAATCAGTGCAATCCTAAACATCGGTGTAATCATCACCCGAAGGGTAAAAGCATAAAGACCAAAGCTTAAAGCTATAACCCTCGCATACTGTCATCGGTGCAATCGCTAAAATCTGTGTAATCCCTACATAAAAACATATATTAGTAAATAAATCCTTTTACTTATGAAAAAACAAATCGTATTCAGCTTATTTGCACTAAGCCTTTTCGCCTGTAAACAGGAAAAGCAAGCCGCAGAAAAAATAACATTAATGAAATACCCCGAAACCAAAAAAGACAGCACCACCGATAATTATTTTGGCACCCCAATAGCCGACCCTTACCGCTGGCTCGAAAACGATACCTCGGCCGAAACAAAAACCTGGGTTGATGCACAAAACAAAGTAACCCAAAACTACCTGGCGCAGATTCCTTACCGTGCCGATATTAAAAAACGGTTAACCGAAATCTGGAATTATCCCAAAGAAACCGCGCCCTTTAAAGTAGGCGAATATTATTTCTTCACCAAAAACGATGGACTGCAAAACCAAAGCATCTGGTTCATTAAAAAAGGATTGGACGGTGCAGAAGAAGTTTTCCTCGATCCAAACAAACTTACTGCCGATGGCACCGCTGCTGTTTCGCTGCTTGGCTTTTCGCACGATAAAAAATACCTGGCCTACTCAGTAGCCCAGGCCGGTTCAGACTGGAGCAACATTTACGTAATGGAAGTAGCCACCAAATTGAAACAGGCCGACGAGCTGAAATGGACCAAATTTTCGGGTGCGGCCTGGCGTGGCGATGGCTTTTATTACAGCAAATTCGATGAGCCCGTAAAAGGCACCGATCTTTCTGCTGCCAATAAATATCAGAAGGTGTACTACCACAAACTGGGCGATCAGCAAAAAAACGATCAGCTGGTTTTTGAAGATAAAACCAATCCGAACCTGTATTTTGGTGCCAGCGTTACCGAAGATGAGCGCTTTTTGGTTATTTATGCCAATGCCGGCACTTCAGGCAATGCCCTGTACTACCAGGATTTAAAATTGCCCGGCAGCAAAATCAGCCAACTGGTAAAAGGTTTTGAAAACAACCATAGTGTAGTTGACAATGTAGGCGACAAACTATTGGTGAGTACCGATTTAGGTGCCGAAAATAAACAGATTGTATTGATAGACCCTAAAAATAACGCCCCCAAAAACTGGCAGAAAATCATCCCCGAATCGAAGCTGGCCATGGAAAACATTTCGACAGGTGGCGGCTTCCTGTGGGCAACCTATTTAAAAGATGCCAGTACCAGCATTGTTCAGTTCGATTTAACCGGCAAAAAAATTAGTGAAGTAAAGCTTCCGGCAATTGGTACGGTTGATGGCTTTGGCGGTTATAAGGAAGATCAGGAGTTCTTTTATTCCTTTTCTAATTTCACCACACCGAGCTCCATTTACCGCTACGATTTAAAGAAAGGTGAATCTACTTTATATCGAAAATCGGCCATCCAACTCAACACCGAAAATTACGAAACCAAACAGGTGTTTTACCCATCAAAAGATGGCACCAAAGTACCCATGTTTATTGTGCATAAAAAAGGCATTAAGCTCGATGGCAATAACCCGGTTTACCTGTATGGCTATGGTGGTTTTCAGATTAGCTTAACTCCAGGTTTTAGCTTGTCGCGCATGTTGTTCTTAGAACATGGAGGTATTTATGTGCAGCCCAGCCTGCGTGGTGGCAGCGAATATGGCGAGGCCTGGCACAAAGGCGGCATGCTCGAAAAGAAGCAAAACGTTTTTGATGACTTTATTGCCGCTGCCGAGTACCTGATTAAAGAAAAATATACCAACCCCGGTAAAATTGCCATTTCGGGTGGCTCAAACGGCGGACTTTTGGTAGGTGCCTGCATGACCCAGCGTCCCGAGCTTTTTAAAGTGGCTTTACCGGCAGTAGGCGTTTTAGATATGCTACGTTACCACAAATTTACGGTTGGCTGGGGCTGGGTAGTAGAATATGGCAGCAGCGATAAAAAAGCGGATTTTGATTATCTGATCAAATACTCGCCTTTGCACAACATCAAAAGTGGCGTAAATTATCCGGCTACCTTAATCACAACCGCCGATCACGATGACCGCGTGGTACCTGCACATTCATTTAAATTTGCGGCTACTTTACAGGAAAAATACAAAGGTAATAACCCAATGCTAATCCGCATTGAAACCAAAGCAGGTCATGGTGCCGGGAAACCGACCACAAAACTGATAGAAGAATCGGCCGATGTATGGAGTTTTGTATTTCAGAATTTGGGGATGAGCTGGTAAAAGAGTATGCTGAAAGTGAAAAAAAAAGCGCTTTGGATTACAACAATTACTTTCTTCTTAATTATCCAAACTGTGTATTATTGGGAAGGCAAGATAGGAATCTTTGCCATCCCAATAACCATAGCGCTGTTTATTAGTTACCTCATTTTATTTTTCCTCTTAATACTGCAAATAACTGCGCTGGTTAAAGAAAAATTCAAAGACAAGCAAAGGATTTATATCAGCAGCACATTGCTTATAGTTTTAATTTTAACAGCATGCTTTCCCTGGGGGATAATAGATTTTGAAAAATTTGAAGGGAAGGATGTGTTAATTGCTGGATGGACTGGTGCTGCGAACTGTACAACGACATTAAAGTTTAAAGAAAATGGTGAGGTTTACAAAAGAGTAAACTGCTTTGGCATAAGAAAAGTAAACTGCAACTATTATGTAAAAAACGATACGATATTTTTTGTCAAAGACGACGATTTAAATATTGAAGACCAATATCAATTTGCCATAATTGGTAAGTCTACATTATCATTCAATAACAAAGATGGCTTATATTTATTTAAAACAAAAAATGATACCCTTCCACACCAATTGATAATCGTTTACAATAAACTGGCATTAAAAAAGCGCTACAAAAATTAATTTCTACAAAATCTATAGACCAATTATAATTTGCTTTAAACCGCCTAAAATGCCTAACTTTTGTTTTTAGTTAGCCTAAGGCATATAAAATATTGAATACAACAGAATTACAAAATTATCTGGAATATTTCTAAATAACAGAATTGATAACACTTTATTTCGTAACTTTGCGTCAAATTTTTTTTAATGATCACTACTGATATAGCCGTAATAGGCGCTGGTCCGGTAGGCTTATTTGCCATTTTTGAAGCCGGTTTATTAAAAATGCGTTGCCATTTAATTGACTACCTGCCTCAGGTTGGCGGTCAGCTGTCTGAAATTTATCCTAAAAAACCGATATACGATATCCCGGGTTATCCTTCTGTTCTGGCTCAGGAGCTTATCGATAACTTAATGGAGCAGGCTAAGCCTTTCCATCCAACCTTTACTTTAGGCGAGCGTATTGAAGGTTTAGAAAAACGCGGCGAAGCCGATTTCGTTTTAACAACCAACATGGGTACCGTTATCGAAGCTAAAGTTGTGGTAATTGCAGGTGGTTTAGGCTGTTTTGAGCCACGTAAACCAGCTGTAGAGAACTTAGAAAATTTTGAAAATGGTAAGGGTGTTAACTACATGATCCTTGATCCGGAGAAATACCGCGATCAGAAAATGGTTATTGCCGGCGGTGGCGACTCTGCTTTAGACTGGACCATCTACCTAGCCGAAGTTTGCTCGGAGCTTACTTTGGTACACAGAAGCGAGAGTTTCCGTGGCGCACCAGATTCGGTTGCTAAAGTAATGGCATTGGCTGAAAGCGGAAAGATTAACCTGATCTTAAACAGTAACCTGCAGGCTGTACACGGAACCGATAAATTAGAAAAGGTTGAAATTGTACAGAACCGCACCATGGAGAAAACGGTCGTAGATGCCGATCATTTAATTCCATTATTCGGTTTAAGCCCTAAATTAGGCCCTATTGAAGACTGGAACTTAAACATCAGCAAAAGTGCAATCGAAGTAAATGTTGATGATTACTCGACCAACATTCCGGGTATTTATGCTATTGGCGATATCAACACCTACACCAATAAACTGAAATTAATTCTGTGTGGTTTCCACGAGGCGGCATTAATGAGCCACAGTGCTTATTCTTACATGAACCCTGGTGTGAAATATACCATGAAATATACAACCGTAAACGGAGTTTCAGAATTTTAAGCTTTCTGCTATATTTGCTTTTCAAATTATAAGCGAGCTAACAAATGGAGAACAACATTAACATATATATGCAAGAGCCGGATGGCTCTGTTACCGAACACGTTGCACCAACTGACATGGGCTTAAGCCTGATGGAGTTTTTAAAGGCATCAGAATACGATATTCTGGCTACCTGCGGCGGAATGGCCCTTTGTGCTACCTGCTGTGTAGACGTTTTGGAGGGTGAAGAGAAACTTAACGAAATGACAGACGATGAGTATGCCATGCTAGATACTTTGCCTGATTTACTACCCAATTCGCGTTTAGCCTGCCAGTTGCAGTTAAACAACAATATGGATGGTTTAAAAGTGAAACTGCACGGCGTTAGCTAGTTGCAAACCGCATAAAACAGAAAAAGGCGATACCGAAAGTATCGCCTTTGCTGTTTCAGACCTCGCAGGTTTTAAAAACCTGCGAGGTCTTGTTTTGCATGAGTCGTGGTTTTGTAATCCACTAAAGGATTTAAAATCCTTAGTACTAAAGTCGGGATTACAAATCCCGACTAACATAAGAGACAAATCCCGACCAACAATTTATCTACTGAATATTTACTTTCTGCTTTTCTACATTCCAGCCATACACCTCCACAGCCAGATTACTTTGTTTACCGGTATATTCTACCGTAACCGTTTTACTTTCGCCCGGCAAAATACTCACATAGTTATCGTCATAAAAAGCAGGTAATATTCTTTCGTTGGTGCTGCCATTAATTAAAGCTACACGATTAAAAAACGCAACCGGGTTTCCTGCAGCGTTGCTTAAAGTAACAGCTACTTTCCCATTGTTCTGATTAGCGGCACTTACTTTTAAAGGTGTTTGCTTCATATTTTTCAAGCCCGAATATTCTCCATCTTTCCCAGGTAGCCAATAAATATTCTCACTCAAGATGTTTTGTTTTTGATCCAGAATTCTTAACGAAACAAAAACCCCTTCTTTTTTATCCAATTTGGTTAAAAACTCATTTAAAGGAAACAGTCTTCTTACTGATGATGGACCAACTGAATTAAATACCTGAGAATAGAAATAATCCTTGCCATCCATATCATAAGCTTTAGCCTGTACCATCAGGTTATTGCGGGTGGCAAAACCATTGTTTACAACGGTTACCATACTATCCAAAGGGTTCATCATCACGTGCAACGGCTCACTTCCTTTTCTTAAGCCATATAAACATGCATTCGGGTCCAGATAATAATCATACATCTGCCCGCGCATAGCCGTCCATGGGTTTTGCGTTTTCCAGATGATGGAACCAGTGTACCAATCCCACATTTTGTTAGAAAAACCTTCCATTAAAGCGCGGTACTGATCGTAATTGGCCAGCTGGGCTTTCATGGCAAAATCTTTGGCATCTTTTGGCTTACCATAAGGGTTAAGGTATTGCTCGTACGAGATGTACTTATGGTAATCCCATACCGAATCTGGCTTGGCTTTATATTGCGGTGCAACCAGGTTTTTCTCCGGAATAAAGCGCAGTAAAGAAGCATAATCGCCCACTCCTACCGAGCCTACTTCAGAGTTGTAAGGGAAGGTTTGTGTTCCCCAGAAAGTTTTAATATCCTGAATGCCGTAAGGTCCGTCGCCATTACCGCCAATCGAATTGTACGACATTTCATCGCTGTTAGAAAAATCGAAAAACTGACGTGTACCATCTAATCTTGGCAGGATATCATTTTTTAAAGGATTTAGAATATCATCTGGGGGTGTAATTTCGTTTCCGCCGCACCAAAAAGCAAGAGATGCATGGTTTCTGATCATTTTGATCTGATCTTCAATTGCAGTTAAAACCAAAGGATGATCATCAGGATAATTTCTTCTGGTCCACTGATCTTCTTTTTTCATCGGATCTACCCAACGGCCATTACAATCGCCGCTAAACCAAAAATCCTGGAAAACCAGCAAACCATATTTATCGCAGGCATTATAAAACTCTGGCCGCTCTAAAATAGCACCTCCCCAAATCCTGATCAGGTTTAGGTTCATATCTTTATGGTAACGTACCTCGGCATCATAACGTGCATCGGTAAAGCGCAGCATCGCATCAGAAATAATCCAGTTACCGCCTTTAATAAAAATCTTTTGGCCGTTTACAAAAGTACCCATGCTTTTGGTATGGTCGTTCCAGATGTTATCAATCTGACGGATTCCCACTTTCAGGGCTTCCTGATCCAACACCTGTGTTGCTGCAACGAATTTGATCTTTAAATCGTAAAGGTTTGGATCGCCGTAACCGCTTGGCCACCATAATTTAGGGTTCTCGATTTGCAAGTCTGCAAGTTTAACCGTAGTAGTCTGCTTGGCCGCTATTGTTGCCGGCTGCTTAATTACTTTTCCTGCTATCTCGTATTGTAAAGTACCCGAGACCGCTTTGCTGGTTTGGTTTTCTACCTCGATACTAACCTTTACTGTTGCTGGATTTTGTTTACCTGTTGCCAGTCTTTTACCCGGCACCAAAGTAACCACATGCGGGTTTTGAATGTTAATGCTCTTTGTTTTTTCGATGGTAACCTTATCCCAAATACCGGTGTTGCGATCGCGGGTAGGCTGAATCCAGTCCCAGCCTGCAGTATATTGTGTTGTTAAACCTTTGGCAATAGTTCCATCGCCTCCCTGACCGCCATTAGGATTGCCCGGAAAATCGGGTGGATAAACAATTACAGCCAATCTGTTTTTGCCATTGGCAGCAAGCAATTGCGTAATATTATATTGCGCGCGTATGTGCATACCCACCTGTGTTTTGGGATTTACTTTTTTGCCGTTTAAATAAATTTCAGCTTTATAGTTAATCCCTCTAAACTGCAACCAAACCTGCTCATTGCCTGTAGCGCGTTCTTCAAAATCCTTTACATACCAATACGTGTAATGCGCATTACCGGTATGGTAAACATCGGCAATCTTTTCGTTGTTCATGCCGTAAAACGGATCAGGCACTTTTTTGTTATTCAACAAGGTGGTAAGCACCGTTCCGGGCACTGTGGCCGGCATCCAGTTATTCAGGACAAAATCGGTTTTAGAAATAGCTGCACCGTCAGCTTTTACGTCTTTAACATTGGTGCAAGTCCATCCCGAATTTAATTCGTAACGCTGTTGTGCGCCAGCCATTAAACCCGAGCAGCATAAAAGCAGTAGCAATATTTTCTTCATTAGTATTGGTATTGATTGGGTGATTTATTGGATGATAAGCGAATGATGGCCTGATTGAATGAGTAGGATATTTCTACTCATTCGATCAGGCACTAATTTAATCATTCTTATATTATTTTGTGGATACGGGTCGGTCAGCAGGTTTTACGCCCCAGGTTGCAGATGGTGTATTACCCATATAAATCTGCATATTACCGCCGGCCATGATGGCTTTATGTAAAATAAATGCTTTAGTGTAAGGTTTACCATTCAGCACAATTTTTTGGATATATTTATTTTCGGCACTGTTTCCGATTACTTTAATATCGAACTTTTTGTTTCCGCTCAATGCAATACTGGCCTCGTTAATTAATGGCGTTCCGAAAACATAAGCCCCGTTTGCCGGATTTACAGGATAAAAGCCCATGGCCGTAAAAATATACCAGGCACTCATTTGCCCAACATCTTCGTTACCGCATAAACCATCGGGCTTTGCTGAATAAAAGTCTTTGTCTATTTTGCGGATCAGATCAGCCGTTTTCCAGGGCTGGCCTGCATAGGTATATAAATAAGTAATGTGGTGGTTGGGCTCGTTGCCTTGAGCATAATTACCAATTAAGCCGCTAATATCTGGCGAACCGTTAGTTCCCAGATCTAAAGGTAAGGTAAACAACGAATCGAGCTTATTGGTGAAAGGTTTATCGCCACCGAAAAGCTTAATCAGTCCTTCAACATCCTGAGGCACTAACCAGGTATACTGCCAGGCATTCCCTTCTACGTAATCATCTTCACGGTGTTTAGATGAAAAAGGATCGAAAGGACTCCTCCAGTTTCCGTTAGCCAGTTTACCACGCATAAACTGTACATTAGGATCGAAATACTGGCTGTATAATTTTGCTCTTTTGCTAAAGTAGTTGTAATCGGCTGTTTTGTTTAAGGCTTTGGCCATTAGTGCAATACAATAATCATCAATGGCGTACTCCAGGGCTTTACCAACTGATTCGTTTACCTTATCGGCCGGAATGTATTTTAATTGCTGAATGTACTCAATACCATCTGTTTTTTGCATGGCTGATTGTTTTACCGCAGCATAAGCCAGGTTAACATCAAAACCACGGTAGCCTTTTAAATAGGCATCAACAATAACCGGTACAGCATGATAACCCACCATGGTGTTGGTTTCGCTACCCATTAAATGCCAAACAGGCAATTTACCCTGTTGTTTGTAAATGGCCAACATGGTGTTTACCACGTCGTTTACTTTATCCTGATGCAAAATGGTAAAAAGCGGGTTAGCTGCACGGTAGGTATCCCATAACGAAAAAGTAGTTAAGTTATTAAAACCCGCATTTTTATATACCTTTTTATCGGTACCCAGATAATCTTTGTTTACATCGTTAAATAACGAAGGGGCCACCATGGTATGGTACAGGGCAGTATAAAAAACTTTTTTGGTGGTATTAGAAGCACCAATTTTCACTTTTGCCAGTTCTTTTTCCCATTTGGCATCGGCTTTTTTAACGGTTGCAGCAAAATCCCAGTTGGGCAACTCGGTTTTTAAGTTTAAAATGGCATTATCGATACTTACCGGTGATAGCGCTACTTTAATTTGCAGTTTATTATTATTAATGGCAGCAAAATCGACAACAGCTTTCAGCTTTTTGCCGGTTAGGGCTTTGCCGCTTTTAACAGCTGTGCTATCGTATAAGGTAATGTTTTTAATGGGTTGCGAAAGCTTAATTACAAAATACAAGCGCTGATCGTTAGACCAGCCTTTCGAATTTCGATGTCCAACAATTGTAGTCGCATCAAGCTGTTTAAAAGAAGCAGATACCGGGGCATCCCAGCCAATCCCTTCTATCAAATCGATGATAATGTGTGGATTTTCTACTGCATTTTTAAAGGTATATTGGTGAAAACCTACCCTTTCGGTAGCGGTTAGTTCGGCTTTAATTCCGTATTTATCCAGCAATACACTGTAATAACCCGCTTTAGCTATTTCGTTCTGGTGCGAAAAAGTCGATAAATAACCTGCGGGATCTTCTGCAGTCTTACCCTTTTCTAACAGGGTTTTTCCGGTAGCGGGCATGATGGAAATATCGCCCAGATCGCCAATTCCTGTACCACTCAGATGGGTGTGCGCGAAACCGGTAATGGTATTGCTGGCATAGTTATAGCCGCTACACCAGTCCCAGCCCTCAAAAATATTGTTTGGGCCTAGCTGTACTGCACCAAAAGGCACATTGGCTCCTACAAAAACGTGACCATGTTTTGCCGAACCAATCAGCGGATCGACATATTGGGTCAATTTTGTTTTTTGCTGTGCAAAGGCTTGATTAACACATAAAGAGGCAGTTAAAAATAGAATAGACGAGATTTTGTTGAAATGCATGGTTTATATCCTACAATAGGTTTAAAAGCCCTAAAAGTAAAACGTTTTACGTTAATTTTCATTTAAAATGAAAAAGAATTACATCCAACCTATAAAGTTTTAAGCCATTTATTGCGCTATATCCAGCACAATTACATGGTCAGGTTCGCTAGTATTCACCGCACTATTCAGGCTTAGCTTTCCATTTTTAAAGGTATAATTTACTGCAGTTTTATCTTTCAGCAAATAAGCTTTTTTAATTTTTTTTGCAGGAACATTTTCCAGATCTAGCGTATTGGTTTTACCATCCAGAATGTGGATATAGATATTTTTATCGGTTTGGGTAATGCTTCCCCAGGCCTGAGGTTTAATAAAACCAGCTTTAGTATTGTAAATACTCTCGCCATAAACCTTTAACCAGGCACCCATGCCCGCTAAACGATCCTGAAATTCGGGCTGGATTTTACCATTTGGCATCGGGCCAATGTTAAGCAGCAGGTTTGAACCCAAACTGGCAGCCTTCACCAGCATATTTACTAACTCTTTATTCGATTTGTAATGGGTATCGCTCAAATTGTAACCCCAAGAATTTGAAATCGTTTCGCAGGTTTCTAACGGGAGTTTATCTGATGCTTCCTGAAAACTTAAGCCTGATTTATTTTCGCCGGGAAGATCGCGCTCAAACATCTGAAAATCTTCGCCTGCAAAGGGGCTCAGGTGGTGGTTATTCCCGATCATGCACTGTGGCTGCAATTTATGGATGAGCCCATAAATTTCATTGTATTTCCAATCGATACGCGATGTCCGGTCTTTTTCACCCTCAGGTGCGGTCTGGTCCCAGTGACCATCAAACCAGATGCCTCCAATTTCGCCGTAATTGGTTAACAGTTCGGTCAGCTGGTTTTTCATAAACTGCAGGTAACTGGCATAATCACCTTTACCTGTTCTGCCCGAATTCTGACCTGTGCGACCTGTTTCATGCGGATAATCTTCCCGGCGCCAATCGAGTAAAGAATAATACAGATACAATTGTACGCCTTGCTTATGGCATTCATCAGCCATCATTTTTACGATGTCCTTTTTGTAAGGCGTATTCATGATGTTAAAATCAGAATATTTGGTATCCCACATGCTAAAACCATCGTGGTGGCGGGTAATCAGCGTAATGTATTTCATACCGGCATTTTTAGCCATGCTTACCCATTGCGCAGCGTTAAACTCCGTTGGATTGAAAAAATCTTTCAGATTGGTGTAGTTATGCACATTCAGCTTCCTCTCGTTCATTACCCATTCGCCACTTCCGGGGATACTGAACGGGCCCCAGTGAATAAAGAGACCAAACCGGGCATCGTTAAACCAGGCGCGTTGTTTTAAATTGGATGCTGCAGGCACATAATCCTGCGCTTTTAACTGCAGGCCAAACAACAGGACTAAGCCTATTATTGCTAATTTTTTCATAAAATGACAGGGTATATTTGGTTAGGTTTTTATTAGTTAATAGAAGCAGTAGCCTTGCTTGGTTTTCCAATTACTTTGTAGTTGCCATCACCTTTCAATATCGCCAAAATCTGCGATTGGTTGGTAAATAGATTTTTAGCCGCAGCCAGTTCTTTATCGTATTGGAAACTTTGCTCAATCCTGCCTTTTTCGTAGAAATAACGGCTCACAATCTGGGTTTCGAGCACACGTTTAATCTCTGCTTTGTGCGTAGCCAAATCTGTTTTTTTAGAGGAAGTAAGTTTGTATTTCAGGTTCTCAAGATCGGTTTTTACTTCGGCCGATTTATTTTCCTTTTCAGCTTCTGCGCGCAAATCAGAAAGCAACCTTTCGGTACGGCTTAAATAGGTTAAATCTTTATCGGCCAAACTACCCGAAAAGGCAGCATAGTCTGCATCAGAAAGCTGAAAGGTTTTTGCCGCAGCTAAAGTTGGCTTTTCCTTTTTGTACAGGTTGGCGTAATTAAAGAAAAGGTTTTTATTGAGCATAGAAATGGTTATCGGGCTCAATTTTGCGGCATCGACCACAATATCCGGATAAACACCATTGCCACTGTATACATTTCTGCCTGCTTTGGTTTGGTACATCACCATTGTAGAATCGGCAAAGCGTTCGGCTACGCCATCGGCATTTTTATGCGCATAATCTAATTTCTGGATGCAACGGCCAGATGGGGTATAATATTTAGCTACGGTTACTTTTACCAAACTGTTGTAAGGCAGGTTAAACGTTTGTTGTACCAAGCCTTTGCCGTAACTGCGTTGGCCAATTACAATGGCACGATCTAAATCCTGCAATGAGCCCGCTACAATTTCAGAAGCCGAAGCCGAATTTCCGTTTACCAGCACCACCAAAGGAACCGATGTAGAAACCGGGGCAAAAAGCGTTTTATAACTAAGGGTTTTTTCTGCGTTTTTACCTTTTTGGGTAACAATCAGCTGATCTTTATTTACAAAAAGGTTCACTATTTTAACGGCCTCCTGCAAAATACCTCCACCATTATTTCTTAAATCGAGTACTACACCTTTTGGATTTTCTTTTTGGATAGCCAGCAAAGCGTCTTTAACTTCCTGACCAGAGTTTTCTAAAAATTTATCGAGCTTAATGTAGCCAATACCATCGCCAACCATGCCCGAGTAAGAAACATTGGGTTGTTTAATTTCTTCGCGCGTTAGTTTTTTGCTTAACTCTTTACCATCTCTGATCACCACCAAATCAACCGGGGTACCTTTTGGTCCGCGCAACAACTGGCTGATTTCGGCACGGTCTTTACCTTTAACGGCTATTCCATTTATACTTACCAGCTGATCGCCAGGTTTAACCTCGCTTTTATAAGCAGGATAACCCTCGCTAATGTCGTTTATAAACAATTTACCATCAATAAAAACGGTGCTGGCCCCAATACCACCGTATTGCGTGCTCACATACTTCAGTTTATAATCTTCGATTTCCGATTCGGGAACGTACTCAGTGTAGGGATCGAGACTATCGAGCATAGCATCAATTCCCGTACGCATTAACTTGGGCGCATTGGTATCATCAACATAGTTAATGTTGATTTCTTTATACAAGGAGGCAAAAATATCCAGGTTTTTAGAAACCAGAAACAAATCTTCTTTGAAAGAGAAAGATAAAGCAGCCACGCCAACGCCTGCCGCTAAAAGACCATATTTTAGTTTCTTCATAACCTTATTATTTTGGCCCCAAACGGTGCATTTTAAATAAAAGGCAGCTTATAGGGTAAATTATTTATCGTTTTAGTAGAAACGTAAATGTACAAAAACCAATAAAGATTAAAAACAGCTTATTTTGGGCAGGCGTAAATTAAGCGTTACGCAATAAACCGCCCAAATAATAGACCGGGCCAGGTCATTTCTTATTTATGCCGGGCAAACAGCCAGGCAGGTATCTGAGCCGTAACCAATAGTGGAATGGTAATGAGGTTATGATCTAACTTGTTGTAAGTAGTAAAATACAAATTTGAATTGCCTTTCATTGCCTGATATAAATACTCGCTTCCCTGGTATGGATTTTCATCATCCTGTCTGCCATGAATTAACCAGATTGGTTTTTGACGAATTCCATCTATATTAACGAAATCGGGCACTGCAGCAATAGCAACCATAGCGGCAAAGGTTTTAGGAGCCATATTCATCAGGTTTTGTGCAGTAGATGCCCCCATAGAGTAGCCGACCAAATAAATACGATTGGTATCTATCTGCGGATACTTAGTTTTAACTTCGCGGATTAAATCCAGCAATAAATAAACATCATCTGATGGTTTAGAGATTAAGCAATGACGTGCTGAATCTGGATAATAATTTGATGAACGTGTTTGAAACTGCGGAGCAATGACGAATGCGGGGTATTTGCTCCGTATTTCCGAACGCAACCAGATCCTGGCCAATGGCTCCAATTGCCTTTCGTTGTCTGTGCCTATCCGCGTTGAGTTATGAAAGGTAATCACCAGGGGATATTTAAGCTGGCTACTTCCTGCTTCCGGCAATAGTAATCTATAATTAATCGACTTTCCTGCCTTGACGAAAGTCTGTTTCAGGTATGGATCAGCGGATAAATCATTTAATTGTTTTCGGGTTTGAGCTGACGTTAAACTATCGGGAAAGGCATCATCAAATACCTGTTGCTGTGCAGATGCTGTAAGCGCAGCTAAGCAGAGCAAAGATGCCAGCATAAAAGAGGCACGTTGCCTAAGCAAGGTAGAATACATGGAGCGCTAGTACTTATTCAACTTGGTAACAGAAGGCTGAAAATGGAAACCCTAAAGTCTGTTTCCTTTAGTATCGGCCAGCGCTTTCTGAATGGTAAATTCAATATAGGTACGGTCGCGTTTAACCAAACGCATTAAATCTTCAACCAGCTGATCTTCTTTACCGGGCTCAAATGCCAAAGGTTCGTTCGCCAGATCGCGGTATTTCCTTAAGAATTTGGTTTTTACTTTAAATGCGGTTTCAGAAGTGAGTTGAAAATTAGCCATGGCATATTTTATTTGATGCAAAAGTAAAAAATATTTATTCAGGTTAATACCTTTTTATGCGATCTGACAAAAAAAACAGACATTCGCAAAAAATTCTTGCACGATAATTGTGTTAAAACTGCGTTATAAAATCTAACCCGGATCAAAAACTGTCTGGTGCGCTAAAAAAGAAGCTATGGGCATTAAATCTTTTTAAAAATGCTACACGCATGTTTTTGATTTTATAACCTTAAAAATTTAAACTAAAATGAAAAAGATCATCTTCTCTATTGTTTTCCTAACCATAGGTTGGGCAACAGCAAAGGCACAAACTTTTAACCTGGGGGTTAAAGCAGGTGTTAACTTAGCTAAGTTAAATTCGGATTTCGCAAGCGAAGAAAACCGTTTAGGCTATCAGATCGGTGCCTGGGCACGTATTGGTGGCGCCAGCTTTTATGTACAGCCAGAGGCTTACATTGGCAGTAAAGGCAACAAATTTATCAGCTTTCAGCAAGATAATGGCAACGAAGTATCGGCAGAAGGAAAAGTAAAATTTACCACCCTTGATGTTCCGGTTTTATTGGGAACCAAATTCGGCGCTAAAAACCTAAACTTCCGCTTAATGGCTGGTCCGGTTATTTCTTTTGTGTTAGATGAAAATTCGACTTTTAGCTCAGCTTACCAACAGGCAACTGATTTCGACAATTACAAAAACCAGGCTTTGGGCTTACAGGCAGGTGCAGGTGTTGATGTAGGCAGCATTTCGGTTGACTTACGTTATGAAGCCGGTTTATCGAACATCAGCAAAAGTGAAAAATACACACAGAAACCAAACCTTTTCCAATTGAGTTTAGGATTTAAGATTTTGTAATTTTTTACTTATCCCAACAAAAAAGGCAACCAATGGTTGCCTTTTTTGTTGAATAGATTCTTCAGATAAGAAGCAGTATTTTTTAACCTTGCGTGGCAAATTTATTAACATGTAAAAATGGCATTACAGCCCGGATTAAACCTTAAAAATTGTCGATTTTTATAGTTAAAAATTAATTAGAAAGACATGAAACATCCTATCTTTTTACTGTTAGCAATCCTAATATCGCTCACGGTGAAAGCCCAAAATTTTAAATATGCTTTTGTAACCGATACGCACGTGGGTTCATCAACCGGTGAGGAGGACCTTAACCAGACTGTGGCAGATATCAATGCATTAAAAGATATAGATTTTGTAATCATAACCGGCGATATCACAGAAATGGGTACCAATAGCGAACTTAAGCTGGCTAAAAATATCTTTTCTAAATTAAATAAGCCCTATCACATTATTCCTGGCAACCACGATACGGGTTGGTCAGAATCGGGCGGTGTAAATTTTATCAAGGAATTTGGGAATGATAAATTTACATTCGATCATAATGGTTACCGCTTTATTGCATGTGCATCAGGACCGTACGTACGAATGAGCGATGGGCATATCCCCAGAGATGCCACAGTTTGGTTAGACAGTGTACTTAAGACCACACCTAAAAACATGCCTATTGTTTTCGCAAACCACTACCCTTTGGATAATAGCCTTGATAATTGGTATGAAGCAACTGACTTATTGAAGAAATACAACATTCAATATGCAATATGTGGCCACGGACACAATAATCACTCTTACAACTTTGAAGGTATTGAGGCAACTATGGGTCGTTCTAATTTACGGGCTAAAGATAGCGTTGGTGGTTACAACATTGTAAGCATGACCAGAGACAGCGTGTTTTTTCAAACGAAAAAACCAATGCAGGATATTCTTTCTGTTTGGCGAAAAATAGCATTAAAAACGTTTATAAATGACGATAAAAAATATGACCGTCCTGATTTTAAGATTAATAATAAATACCCTGCAGCTAAAGAAGCCTGGTCTTACCATTCCAATGCCAATGTGGTAAATACGCCGACATATGCCTCGAACAATGTTATTTTCGGCAATAGTTTAGGCTTAGTAGAAGCAATAAATAAAAATAGTGGTAAAAAAGTTTGGACGTTTAGTACCAAAGGCGCCATCTACTCGTCTCCCGTGGCAGTTAATGGTACAGTTATTTTAGGCTCAGGTGATGGAACAATTTATGCCTTAAATGCAAAAACCGGAAAAGAAATCTGGCATAAAGAAACCAGCAATTCGGTCTTGGGATCGCCGATAGTAAACAGGGAACAGGTATATATTGGCGGTAGCGACAATACCTTTAGGGCCCTTGATATTAAAACAGGAAAGGAAATCTGGGCTTTTAAAGAAGTAGAAGGCTCTATTGTTGGCAAACCGCTTCTATATCAGGGTAAAATTATATTTGGATCTTGGGGCAGGCATTTGTATGCCCTTGATATGAACTCCGGAAACCTGCTTTGGAAATGGAACAACGGACAAACCAACAGAATGTTTTCGCCAGCAATGGTAACGCCAGTAGCCTATCAGGGTATTGTTTACATTGCTGCTCCTGACCGTTATTTAACGGCTATTGATGTAAACAGTGGCAATACGCTTTGGCGAAATAAAGAAGCTTCTGTCAGAGAGTCAATTGGTCAGTCGGCAGATAGCACACTTATTTACGGCAAAACCATGCAGGATGAAATTGTAGCTTACAAAGCACAGGCGCAAGACCCTGGGGTATTATGGCGTTATAATGTTGGTTTTGGCTATGAGCATATTCCATCGATGCTGATTGAAAAAGATGGAAAAGTTTTTTTCGGAACAAAAAACGGAGTGGTTTACGCTGTTGACCCTAAACAACAAAGCACTGTTTGGGCACATAAAATAGATAATTCTATGATCAACACTGTCAATGTGATTGATAGTAAAAATATTATTGCCAGCACCATGGATGGCAAAGTAGTATGGATAAAAACCAAATAATTTGTATAAAAAAACCTTCTCAAGCCTATTTGACTTGAGAAGGTCGCATTAACTAACTGGTAGTATCAAATATTACCAGCCTGTAGTTTGTGTAAGGATAAAAACCAAATAATTTGTATAAAAAAAACCTTCTCAAGCCTATTTGACTTGAGAAGGTCGCATTAACTAACTGGTAGTATCAAATATTACCAGCCTGTAGTTTGTGTAAGTTTATAGCCTTTCTCCTGATATTGAATAATTTGCGCCTGACCAACAGGAGCTAAATAAGACTTATCAGTAAATGCATTTCTGTTGGCGGCATTAGTAACCATCCAGTAACCTACCATAGCCGCAGCGTTAGTCCCATCATAAGTAACTACAGTACCATCAGCCTTTTTAACTTTCACGTTTTTAGCTGTTGCATTAGCAGCAGTTAAATAGCTTGAAGCTTCGGTTTGTACATTTACCCATGGTCCTAAGTAGTAATCAGCATTGGTACTAAAATCCATATTATTCAGTTTTTTCCAGCGTTTTAAATCGAGTAAACGGGTGTGCTCGAACACAAATTCCATACGACGTTCTCTGCGTATTTCCCAGATCAGATCAGGAACGTCTGCATCTCTAGCTGGATCAACCGGAAGTGCTCCTATGGTTAAAGGTGCAGTTTTTAATACTCCTTTTGCTGTAGCGGCAGCATCTAAAGGGCGGTTGCGGATGGCATTTACCGATTTATTTAAATCAGCCTGGGTTACTGCCGCCCCTCCAAAATATTGGGCCAAAACAGCCTTAGCTTCTATCCAGTTTAATACAACTTCGGCCAGGCGCATTACAGGTGCATCGCTGGTGTTGGTATTACTACCCCAGGCAGCCGGATAGGTTTTGCCGATATAGGTTAATGCTTCTCTTGAGGCAAACTTAAAACCATAAAGCAAAGTTGCCGATGGCACCAAAGCCTTATCGTAAAAAGAAGCTTCGAAACGAGGGTCCCTCGTTTTTACCAGATCAGCAATAGTAAACGAGTTAGCACCTGTAACAGATGAGTTTTGCCACACCTTGCCATCATTAAGCAGGAAAGATTTGATTAAAACCAAATTGGCATCTACACCGACTACTTCAGTTCCGTTTTGATAAGAGCCAATACTGTGTGTAACGGCTAATGCTGCATCATAGGTTCTGTAGAGCAATACTTCTGGGTGGCCTGCCAGGTTATCGCTTGAAAACAATGATTTGAAATCGCGGCTAAAATTATATTTATTGCTATTAATTACATAATCACCTGCTTCAACTGCAAATTCTAAATATTTTTTTGCTCTGGCAGCATCTAAGCCATGATAATGTTCATATGTTCCTTCAAACAACATAAATCTTGAAATAAATGCTGCAGCGATATATTTGTTTAAAAACTGTGCGCCATCATTATCACGCATATTGGCCATCACATATTTAAAATCATCATAAACCTTATCCATTACCACTCCCCTTGCATCCCTGTCTTTGTATAAAGTTGCCAGATCGTTATCCGAAACTTCTTTATCAAAATAAGGAACATCGCCAAAAACACTTACCAAACGGCTATATTCAAAGCCTCTGAAGAAACGGGCGACAGCTGACCAATGGTTGTAGGCTTCTGTAGTAATTTTTGGCTTAGCCACATCATTTAAACGGGCCAGCATAACATTTGATTTTCTAATCCAGGCAAAATCCCAGGTTGGTCCTGCATAAGTACCTAACCAATCTGCCGCTTCCGACGATGAGCCCCTTGATGTTGGAACACTACTTTCGAAACTGGTTTGCGCATTCTTTCCGGTTAAATCATCAGAAAAAGTGTAACCTCGTACAGGCGTATAATCTACACCAAAACCAGAATTATAACCGTTAAAATAGTTGGTGTAATAACTATTTGCATACATGCGGATATCATCTTCTCCACGCCAGTATTGTCCATCTACATAATCGGTTAATGGTGGACGATCTAAAACATCCTTATTACATGATGCCAAAAGCAGGCAAGCCAAAACCGGCAATCCATATATATATTTAAAATATTTCATCTTCTTAATTTTAAAAATTCAACTGAACACCAAAAGAAACACTCTTAAAGGCCGGAATACCAGTTCCGGTACGCCCGCTGTTATAATTTGACTGATCCCAGATCGAATAACCACTAACACTTTCCGGATCGATCGGCAAATCGCCCAGGTGATCCCAGGTAAAGAAATTCTCCAAAGCAGTATATACCCTTAACGAACTGATACCAACCTTTTTGGTCATCATTTGCGGGAAAGTATAACCTAATGTTAAATTTTTCAATCTAATGTAAGCCATATTCAACAAATACCTATCCTGCACCTGCATATTGTTGGTGGTTCCGCTTGCTGCGTTATTATAAGCAGCAGGATAAAAAGCATCGGGTGTTTGCGGTGTCCAGTAATTACCGGCAATTGCCTCAGGCATAGCGCCATCAGCAGAGTTAAAGCCAGGAATTGCAAGAAATCCTGCACCCCAGATTTTGCGGCTTCCAACGCCCTGAAAAAATGCACTGATATCAACCCCTTTAAAATCGGCGCCTAATCTAAATCCGTACTCGTATCTCGGATTAGAATTTCCAATTACTTCTAAATCGCCATGGTTGGCCAACGTACCATCGCCATTGCTAATTTCACCATCTCCGTTTACATCAATGAATTTAACGTCGCCGGGGCCGAAACGGAAAGTTGATGAATTTTGTAGAAACGGCTGATAAACAGGCTTTTCGCCATTGGGACCAGCTTTTAGTTTATAAGCCTGTTTACCCGCATTTAATTTACTTTCTGCAGCAGTTAACGTAATTAGTATGGGTTTACCTGAGCCATCCAATTCAAAATCGCTGGTTTGGTATAACCTATCGGTACGGTAACCCCAAATTTCACCTATATCTTTACCGTTGTAGTTACTGGTAACTTGCGTTCCTGAACCATAAGCATTCAATGTTGTTTTCGCGTCAGAAATATTTCCTCTGAAATTAATTCCTAAACCATTTTTAAACCTATGGTTAAAATCAAGCGTTAACTCCCATCCCTTGGTTGACAGTGAGCCATAGTTACCTTGAGGCGCTCCGGCGCCGAAGGTTAAAGGAATACCTTCTGCAGGCACAATCATATTATTGGTGTTTCTTTTGAAAACATCGAAAGAAACATTCAATTTATTTTTAAGCATTGTTGCATCAACACCAATATTCGTCGTTACGATATCCTGCCATTGAATATTTGCTGCTACAGCCGCAGGGGTACCTACGTAATTTACTTTAGCTCCGTTGGCACCGATCCAGCTAGACTGTCCGCTAGGCATCGTAGCAATGTATAAACCATTTGGTACTGTTTGATCGCCGATTGACCCCCATGATCCCCTGAACTTTAACAGATCCAGAACAGGTTTGGTCCAGGCCATAAAACTTTCTTCACTGGCTACCCAACCAGCAGAGAAAGAAGGAAACCATCGCCACTGCAAATCAGTTGGGAATTTAGAAGAACCATCATAACGTAGGTTACCTTCTATGAGATATTTATTTTTGAATGCATAATTCACCCGACCAAAATATCCCAATTGCGCTTCCCATCTTTTATCTGATCCCGGAATACTTACCCCGCCAGGAATAATGCCCATTGCAGCAGTAGATGGTATAACTGTTTGTACTCCGGTACCAAATCTAAATTGCGGATTGATTATATCAGCCAGATTGGTAATCTGACCAAATTGCGATTCGGTAGTTGATGCCACACGGTTTAAACCTAAAATAAATTTAAAATCATGATTTTGTTTTAAATTTAAGTTGTAGGTAGTAAAGGCATTAATGGTATGGCTAAAAAAGTTTGTGGCTGTACGTGCATAATGATCTGGGCTCGAACCCGCGGTTGTATACATATCCAGCGATAAATCATAAGCAGCAATGGCACCAGGAGTTGTACTAGCAACCACCTGTCCCTGATCATTTACGTAAACAGGAGCTCCACTCGCATCCAAACGTGCTTTCGGTGCCACCCATGAGTTCCTTGCCGTAAACCTTGTACCCGGTCTTTTCCAATCTTCATTCTGATTGGTAAAGGTATAATCAAAATCTACTTTCCAGTTTTTCAGAATATTAACTGTGGAACCGAGATTCACATTAGCATAATTCAACAAAATATTAGCTGTATTTGCCGACGCTACTTCGCTTTCCGGACTTCTAATCGCATCTCCGTTCTCATCTTTTCCGAGTGGATATAAAGAACTCCATCTATAAAGGTACAGCCATGGATCGGCCGTAGTAGAGTTGGTTGTATAGGCATACTGTTTATTCCTTCGCGAATACAAAGCTCCACCGCGAATAGTTAAGTATTTATTAATTTCGCTCGAAATTTTTAAGGAGGCATTATAGCGTGTAAAGCGATCTTCCTTAGCCGGTTTTAACATCCCGCTCTGATCAAGAAGTGCAAGTCCCAGGTTATAAGATGTTTTACCAGTGGTACCACCTACAGATAAGTTATGTTGTTGAGTAGGAGCCCATTCTTTAATCATGTAATCGTACGGATCATATGTCCTAACTCCCATTTTCAGGTTTGCACCCTGCACATACCAATCCCTGCCAAAAACAGTCGGATCATCAGCACCTATGGTACTGCCATATTTTTCTTTCCAGGCTACAGCTTTCTCGTAACTTGCCCTATCCACATAGTAAAATGCCCCTACCGGTGTCGTTACACCTACACGTTCAGCCGCATCAACTGTATATTTTAAACCGTTAACATCTGCCATTTTTAATTCTTTCCAAACATTTTGGAAAGAAAAATTATTCGAATAGTTAATTGACGGCTTATCTGTTCCGGAACCTTGTTTCGTGGTAATTAAAACTACACCAAAAGCGGCCTTAGCACCATAAATAGAGGAAGCAGCCGCATCTTTCAAAATGGTAATGGAGGCAATATCGTTTGGATTTACCAATTGGATACTTGGTATTTCAACGTTATCAACCAAAATCAACGGAGAGCTTCCGCCAGCAAATGAGGCCAGTTGCCCCCTGATCTTGATAACAGGATCTGAACCAATTTCGCCACTTGGAACGGTAACACTTAAACCCGATGCAGCGCCTTGTAAGGCTCTTCCCACATCGGCAATTGGCCTGCCTTCAAGAGTTTTCTTTACATCAATTGTTGAAACAGCACCAGTTAAATTACCCTTGCGTTGTGTTCCGTAACCAACCACAACTACATCATCCAAGCCCTGAGCATCGGCCTTTAAAATTAAATTAATTGTTCTGCTGGCACCAACAGTTCGTTCGGCGGAAACATAACCAATGAACGAGAACACCAGTACATCGCCAGGGGCTGCCTTAATAGAGTAATTTCCTTCAGCATTGCTTTGCGCAACAACAGTGCTCCCTTTTACATGGATGGAGACACCAGGCATCGGCCCGTCTTCTGACGTAACCTTACCGGTAACGGTTACTTGTTGCGCAATGGCGTGAGCCAGCAACAAAAACGTACCAATAAAAAATAGTAGTAGTTTTTTTTTCATAAACTGCCTGTTTAGAGAATAAGATGAATTGTTTAGTTGTTTTTAGTTCGTTAGCAAAACACGCACAATAACGCATTTTAATGCTAATATCATAAATGTTTTGGAATAAAAAAACAATTTAACAAACTATTTACCAGCAACTAACGACATTAAATTGCAAAAACACGCAAAAACACGCAATATTTAGGAATTCTAAAAATCTTTGTTACATTCGCTCAACCAGACGAATATTTTATGCTGAAGAAAGAACGCCATGATTTCATTATGCGCCAGATTAACCTGCACAATCGCGTGCTCACCTCTGACCTGGTACAATTGCTGAACGTTTCGGAAGACACTATCAGGCGAGACCTGCAGGAACTTGTTGATTCAAACCTGTTGTATAAGGTGCATGGTGGTGCATTATCTAAATCTTACCACAGCTCTTTTGACGACAGTACGGTTTATGCCCGGGACAGCAAGATTGTAATTGCGAAAAAGGCCATTAACCTGATCAAAGATGGAATGGTAGTTTTAACGGGTGGCGGCACAACCATTCTGGAACTGGTAAAACAATTGCCTCAGGGTATTTCGGCAACATTTTTCACCATTAGCCCTCTGGTTGCGGTAGAACTGGCAAAATACAACAATGTTGAGGTGATTTTAATTGGTGGCCTGTTTTCTAAAAATTCGCAGGTTACCTACGGCGGACAGGTGATTGCCCAGCTTGCGGAGATAAAAGCCGATTTATGTTTGATGGGAACCAGCGCAATACACCCGGAAGAAGGTTTAACCGATACTTACTGGGAAATTAACCAATTGAAAAAAGCCATGCTGGCCTGTGCAAAAAGAACAGCGGTATTGTGCATTTCAGAAAAGCTGGATATTGCCCTACGGCTCAGGGTTTGCCCATTAGAAAGCATTAGTTACTTAATAACAGAGCTTGACATTAGTGATGAATCGCTTTCCCGATATCGCGAAAAGGAATTAAATATTTTATAAAAAAAGCTTCCCTGATTAAATCGGGGAAGCTTTTTTCATGATTAGAATGACGGATCGGCTGGCGTATTGGTGTTATTATCCCGTTCCGGAAAAGGGTAAGGGAAGAAATTACGTTTACGATCAGTTAATGGCTGGTTAAAGCGTCTCATATCTTCGAGTTTTAAACCCGACATAAACAGCTCGATACAACGGTGCTTATAAATGAGATTTAAAAGATCCTGCTGGTTATAAGGGCCAATTAAAGGAAGTAATCCAGCACCAACCCCAAAAGGATCCTGAGCTGGTGTTTTGGTAACTACCTTGTTTAGCTCTGCTAACGCGCTGATTAAATTGGGCGTGGCCTGACGGGCATAAGCCTCTGCTTTAATCAAGGTTACTTCTCCCGGCAGATATATCGGGAACTGTGTAAAAGTACCCGCACCAAAACCGTTAATACGTACAGTAGTATTCACTACCGTGTAAAACGGAATCCTGCCATCGCCGGCATCAGGAATGTTCGCCCCGGTTTGACCCAGGTTCAAATTTTTGGGCTGAATAACATTATTGGTGGAAGTGGCAACCTCAAAAATCGGGTTCAGATTTAAGGCATCGTATGTGAATGTCGATTTTTTAGTTAAATCAACTGTGTTTGCAGCCGTTAATGCTAATGCATAGTTGCCAGCAAATAAAGCATAGCGGGCTTTAAGCGCAACCAAAGTATTAGGAATATCTACTCCTGACGGGATATTACCTAAAAAAGATGTACTTATGGAGTTTGCCGCAATTACAGCCAGGGCATTATCAATGGTTGCTATTGCTTTATTGTAGCCATCAACGCGGCTAATAAAGGTAACATTCTGACCCGTTCCGGCTGGAACACTTTCCCAGTATTCGGATAAATTACCCAGCGCCAATGCTTTGAAAATACTTGCATAAGCGATTAAACCCGCAGCATAATTTTTATCAGCAAGATTGGCTGCATTATTAATCACGTTATCTGCATCATAAATAATTTTATTGGCTCCGGCCCAAACATTTAGCAATACCGAATTCGTACCATCTACCTGTACGCCTCCGGCCGCCAATCTTTCTTCATTGGTATTACCTGTGTTGATAGATATCAATTCGTTTGTAGTTAAGCCGTTTAAAGTAATAGATGCGTAAAGCACCCCCGCCCGTGTAGTCGAGTAATTTTTCTGTAAACCTACCGTAACACCTGTTAATCCCTTCGCAGAAGTTAATACATCACCGGCTGTTGCCGCATTAGGATTTAAGTACTCCTTTTTACAAGCGCTCGTAAAAGCCACTATTGTAAGCAGAAATGCATAACCTATATATCTTGATTTTAAATTTTTCATAACAATAGTTTTAAATTAGAATCTTGCCTGTAAACCAAAAGAGAAAGTACGCGGAATGGGCACCGAACCGAAATCGATATTTCTCAAAATTGTCGATTGACCACCAGAATTCAACTCAGGATCGTAGCCCTTATAATTATCCCATGAAACCAGGTTCCTTGCACTAACATTAAGGGTTAAGCTTTTAATAAATTTAACCTGCCCCACATTATAGCTCAAAGAAATCTCTCTCAATTTCACAAAAGATCCATCGTCTATACGCCATTCTTCAACATTGTACACGCCAGCTACATAACCTCTGGGCAATTGACCCAGTTGCTCTGCTTCGGCAACTTTTCCATTGCCCACACCCTGACGTGTCCGCCAATCTGCATTCCAGACATCACCTCCCTGAACAGCATCCAGCTGAATGTGCAAGCTTAATTTTTTGTATGTAAAATCGTTAACGAAAGACCCTGTATAATCTGGATTTGGATCGCCAATTACCTTACGGAGCACTGTTCCCGTTGGCTGCCCGCCGGCTCTTAACTCTTCGTAAGTTGTAGCTGATGTTTGGTTGCCTCGCTCTGTTTGCGGAATGCCCTGCGCATTTAGCAATAAGCTTCCATCGGCATTACGTGCAAAGAATGTTCCATAGAATACCCCTACCGGATAGCCATCGGTAATGGAAACCGGAGCGCCTGCATTTGTTGAAAGCAACCTTTGTGCGCCTGACCCCACTATTTTATTTCTGTTTCTATTGTAAATCAGCGTCGATGTCCAGGTAAAGTCTTCTGTTTTAACGGGTACCCCTGTAAGCATTAATTCGATACCCTTATTTTTTAAAGTCCCGCCGATATTGTCTAGTAAGCTCGAAAAACCAGTTGTTGGCGCAATAACAACCGGCAATAATAAATCAGTTACATTCTTATTATAGTAACTAAAAGTTAAACCCAGGCGATTGTTAAAAAAGGACATATCTGTACCAATCTCAAGCTCTTTCTGGCGCTCTGGTTTTACGCTGGTATTAGCTAGTGTTGTTAACGAAGTTAAAGATGTTTTGCTATTTAGCGCGCTTGGCGAGTAAACGTTGAAACGATCGTAAGCTCCAATTCCCGTCAAATTTCCTGACTGTCCGTAAGCAGCCCTTAATTTAAACGCGTTCCACCATGATGACAGACCAGAATTTTTCCAATAATCGGCAGATGATAATACGTAACTCACGTTGGCCTTTGGATAAAATTGCGTTCTATTGTCTTCTCCAAATACAGTAGATTGGTCTACCCTAATTGCTCCGGTAACAAACAAATGATCTTTATATTTAAAGTTTTGCTGTAAATAAGCACCACTGATTGAGAATTCCGAGCGGCTATCAACATTGGGCAAAACCGTACTTGCTCCATTTACCACCTGAACAAAAGGCGCTAATCCACGTCCGTTTAACAAGCTGTAAAGGTCTTTCTGATATTGATAAGATCCGCCAAGTTGGGTAGTAGAGCTAAACAAATCAGAAATCTTTGCATCATAGGTAAAATTTAACTCGTTATTAAACAGCGTAGTAGTTGCATTTGCCGCACTTGCGTAGCCATTTAAAGAGGGATCTAAAGTTGGCCCGCCACCATAAAAACCTGTACTTACGTTGTAAGCAAAGGGAGGAATGTAGGTTGTTCCGTTTTGGATTGAATTATCAACCCCCATGGTATAATCAATAGTTAAATTTTTAACTGGGGTAAGTTTTAATCCCGCATTGGCGATAATGCGATTGGTAAACTGGCGTTGTTTGATATCTTCGATAACAGAAACCGGATTAACGCGGCCACGTTCTCCAATGGCTTTTAAATTGCCCAATGCATCACGAGTAAATAAATCATGAAAGTTACCAATAATCGTAACCGAATTCATAGGCGAGAAAAAAGAGTTTCCATCTGGTTTTTCGTTAGCATCGCTGTGGATGTAATTAAATCCTGCAGTCATTTTTGCCCATTTATTAATGGTCTGATCCAGATTTGCCCTGAAATTCATTCTCCTGAAATTGGTATTTTTAATAATTCCCTGATTATCAAAATATCCTGCAGAAGTATAAAATTTGGTATTGTCATTTCCTCCTGAAACGGACACGGAGTTATCGGTACCTACTCCGGTTCTAAAAATGTAATCCTGATAATTATATCTGGTTACCGGAGTGGTATTGGTTAAAGTTGGGGTTAATACATCCTGAGTTTGCGCAGTGGGCCCATCAGTTGGCCCTCCAAATTTAGTAGGCGATTGATTTACTTCAATTTGTTTACGCAATTCGCTGATGGTTAAACTGGTATTGAAACTCACCTGCGGAGCGCCGGTTTTGCCTCTTTTGGTGAAAATCTGGATAACACCTGCATTCGCTCTTGATCCATAAATTGCAGCCGCTGCGGCGCCATTAAGTACCTCAATACGATCAATATCTGCAGGGCTTATATCAACCATCCGGTTCTGACCAATGCTACCAATAAAGTTTCCACCATCATAATTCGCAGAAGTATTGGTTACCCTTGTGGTAGAATTGTTTACAATTACCCCATCGATAATGTAAAGCGGTTCTGATGATGAATTAACAGAACTCACCCCTCTCAAACGAACCGAGATCCCTCCTGCCGGATCGCCCGAGTTTTGGCTGATTTGCGCTCCGGGCGTTTTACCCTGTAAAGATGCCAGGGCATTTCCGCTGGGTGCCTTGTTTAAATCGTCGCCTTTTACTGTACTTACATAACTACCGAGCTGTTTACGGGTGGTTCCCTGCGAGGTACCGGTAACAATAACTTCATCAAGGCCAACCGCATCTCCTCCCAGTTTCGCACTGAGCTGCACTTTATCGTTATCTCCTAAATCAACAGATTGCTGGCTGCTTTTATAGCCCACGAAAGAAAACTGAAGTTGATATTTTCCGGGGTTTAAATTAACCGAGAAGGAATAAGCTCCGCTTGCATCGGTACTTGTGGCCAAATTGGTGTTAAGTATTTTAACAACTGCCCCCGGAATAGGATCGTTGTTAGCTGCATCGGTAACCTTGCCGCTAATGGTGTACCGTTTGCTTTGTGCTTGTGCCATTCCTGTAAATAAGAGCAACAGAAACGGGATCATCAAAATTACGAAGAGCTTTGACAACCATTTTAGGTAACTTTTTTCCATAAAATTTGGTTTTGGGTTAGAAAGATTAGTTTAAAACAAATTAAACAAAATACCGCACAAACCAAACTTTTCAGCTACACAAACTAATTCACAATCAACCGATAATGTAAATTTAGCTAGGCAGGCAAACTGATTTTGCCCATACAAACCGCCGGTACTCCTTGCCTGTTTCCAAAATTTATGGGTTTACCGCAAAGGGTTTCGTTAGCCAAAACAGCAAATAAAACAGCTTCTTTAGCGTCGGGATTAATATTCAAATCATCAGTTGTTAAGAAATTACAAAAAGGCAGTTCGTTACGGAGCAGTTTTACCAGTAAAGGGTTGTGCATGCCACCACCACTCATGTAAACCACTGCTTTTGCTTCCTGACCAAAACACCTCCTGATGGCATCGGCTATGCTGCGTGCCGAAAAGTGACATAATGTGGCCATTACATCTTCTTTCAGTATGTCAGCGGTGTTAGATTGTTGTTGCGCCAGACTGAGGTATTCGAGATTAAACAGCTCCGGACCTGTTGTTTTTGGAAAACCCAGCTCAAAGAAACTACAATCCAATAATGCATGCAAAAGTTTTTCATTTAATTGCCCGGAAAAGCCAACTTCTGCATGTTTATCGTAAAACCGGTTGAAATATTTTTGCATGTACTGATCCATCAGCGTATTACCCGGGCCAACATCTGTCGAAAAAACGGCACTGGCATCGGTACTTCCAGGCAGGTAGGTAAAGTTGGCTATCCCCCCAATATTCAGCATTACACGGTCTTCACCAGCCTTTGAAAAGATCAGGTAATCGCCGTAAACCGCTAATGGTGCACCTTCTCCACCGGCAGCTAAATGTTTCTGCCTGAAATCCGAAAGCGTAATGATGCCCGTTTTAAGCGCAATATGATCGCCATCACCTATTTGCAAGGTTCCGTTCGGATAATCATCTAGCTGATGCAAAGATTTTGGCGCATGAAAAATAGTTTGTCCGTGGCTGGCAATAAAGTCGATGCTTTCATTATCATATCCCCACTCTTGCAGGGCTTCGTTAATTAATTGGGCATGTGTATTGGCAATGTGCTCATTCATGAGGCAAACCAATTGCAAATCGACCTCCTTTTTCGAGAAAACAGCTTTAATCTTAGCCCTGAAATCATCGGTATAATCGCCGGTTTTAAAAGCCAGTACTTTTATATCGGTATCAGGCCCGCTATGTTTAACTGAGCAGAGTGCAATATCGAGCCCATCCATAGAGGTGCCACTCATTAGCCCAATGATTAATCGTTCGGTTTTACCTGCTTTTTCGTACAACTTTTGGATCTGTGTGTTCATATTGATTATTACTTAAAAACGAACAAACGTTTGTCTGCACCATTAACTCAATTTTATAAAAATACTTGCAATAAAAGTAAATATCCTGTGTTAAAAATTGTGCACAACTCGCTATATTTACTGCTCCGTACATTAAAATCCATATAAAAAAAATGGCTAGATTAAATTTACTGGAGGAGACACGTTTCGAGAAACTACCCGTAAGCGTGTTCGAAAATCCAAAAATTGCTTCCATTAATGTAGCAAACCGCATCGCGGAGCTCATTAAATCAAAACAAGCAAACAACGCACCTGCAGTACTGGGCTTAGCAACAGGTGTTACTCCAATTGCAGTATATGCCGAACTGGTGAGACTGCACAAAGAAGAGGGTTTAAGTTTCAAAAACGTAATTACGTTCAACCTGGATGAGTATTATCCGATGGCGCCAACTGCGGCACAGAGCTACGTTACTTTCATGAACGAGAACCTTTTCGATCACATCGACATCGATAAAAAGAATGTTCACATTCCTGACGGAACACTTGCGTTGGAAGACATTCCGGCGTTTTGTTTAGACTACGAAAAGAAAATTGGTGATTTAGGTGGTCTTGATATCCAGATTCTGGGTATTGGCCGTACCGGTCACATCGGTTTTAACGAGCCGGGTTCTGCGCCAAACTCAGGTACACGGTTAGTTACACTTGATGACCTTACCCGCCGCGATGCTGCACGCGATTTCGGTGGAAAAAGCTTTGTACCTACCAAAGCCATTACCATGGGTATTGGTACCATTTTCAAAGCAAGAGAAATTATATTAATGGCCTGGAGCCGTAAAAAAGCTTCAATCATTAAAAAAGCTGTAGAAGGCGAAATTTCTGGCGAAGTACCAGCTACTTTCCTTCAGTTATCAGATCATGTTGAATTTATACTTGATGCTCCTGCAGCTTCAGATTTAACCCGTTTTGATACGCCATGGCTGGTAAAAGATTGTATCTGGACTGATAGTTTAATCCGTAAAGCAGTAATCTGGTTGGCAAATACCTTAAACAAACCAATCTTAAAATTAACTGAAGACGATTACAACAACAATGGTATGGCACAACTGGCTACCGAAAAAGGACCAGTGTACAATATCAACATCCATATTTTTAACAAATTACAACACACCATTACAGGCTGGCCAGGCGGTAAACCGAATGCAGATGATTCTCAACGTCCGGAAAGAGCAGAACCTGCTAAGAAAAGGGTTATTATCTTTTCGCCACACCCTGATGATGATGTGATTTCGATGGGTGGTACTTTTATCCGTTTGGTAGATCAGAAACACGATGTGCATGTGGCTTATCAAACTTCTGGTAACACTGCCGTTTGGGATGATGATGCACTTCGCTTTGTAGAATTCAATGTAGATTTTACAGAGAAAATGGGCATGGATAATTCGCACTTAAAGGAACTTTATAACAATATGAGAACCTTTATTGAGCAGAAAAAACCTAATCAGGTAGATACGCCTGAAATCCAAACTGTTAAAGGTTTAATCAGAAAAGGAGAAGCTATTGCAGGGGCGAGATACTGCGGCTTAGAAGACGATCACATTCACTTCCAGGCACTTCCTTTCTACGAAAGTGGTAAAGTGCAGAAAAACCCGGTAACCGATGCCGACATCGAATTAACCATGGAGCTGTTGCAAAAAGTTAAACCTCACCAGGTTTATGCGGCCGGCGATTTCGAAGATCCACATGGCACGCACATTGTTTGTTTCAACATTATTCTTGCGGCATTAAAACGCCTGCGTAAAACAGAGGCATGGGCACAGGATTGCTGGTTATGGATGTACCGTGGTGCATGGCACGAGTTCGAAACACACGAAATCGAAATGGCTGTTCCAATTTCTCCGCAAGAGCTTGAACGCAAAAAATACGCTATTTTCAAGCACCAGAGCCAAAAAGACAGAGCTGTTTTCCCTGGCGATGACTCAAGAGAATTCTGGCAACGTGCAGAAGACCGTAACCGCGAAACAGCTAAGGCTTACGATAATTTAGGTCTCGCAGAATACGAAGCGATGGAAGCTTTTGTACGCTGGAAATTTGAAGATTAGTTTTAGTATAACCGATATCAATCCTGCTTTGTTAGCTCAAAGCAGGATTTTTTTTAGATTTCCTCCGAAGTCTGAAGAGGCAACAGCCCTCCCCTGCAAGTCACCCTTAAAAGAAGACCGTCATCTCGACTGAAACGCAGTGGAACGCCCGCCTGCTTCGGGCAGGGAGAGATCCACCTCGGCAGATTTCTCGACTGCGCTACGCTCCGCTCGAAATGACGTTGCTGCACACTGCCCCTGGCTAAACTTCGTGAGCAAGTTATTTCTCTTTATAAAAACAATACTCTAAATTAGTTAGCTGAACCAAACCAACTAACCATGACCGAAACTAAACCAAGATTGCTTTCACTCGATTTTTTTAGAGGATTAACGGTAGCTGCCATGATTTTAGTAAACAATCCGGGTAGTTGGGGGCACATTTATGCGCCTTTAGAGCATGCCGAATGGAATGGATGCACGCCAACAGATCTGATCTTCCCGTTTTTCCTGTGGATTGTTGGGGTATCAATTGCCTTTGCCATGAGCAGCAGTAAAGCAAATCCGGCTACACATCAAAAAACGATTATTAAAGCTATTAAAAGAGGTTTGACCCTATACCTGTTAGGGTTCTTTTTGGCTATTTTCGGAAAAATCATCAGTGCAATTACTACAGAAAGTACGCTTCTTGAAGCTTTTCAAACGGTTAGGCTATTAGGTGTTTTGCAAAGAATTGGCATTGTTTTTATCATCAGCAGCATCATTTTCCTAAAAGCTTCTGAAAAAACAATATTTAAAACATTAATTGTTATTCTGGCTGTTTACTGGGCTTTAATGACCTTTATACCTGTGCCAGGCGTGGGCTATCCGAACCTGGAAAAAGAAACCAACTTAGCCGCCTGGATAGACAGGGGGATTTTAACCGAAGCGCACACCTGGGCTTCATCAAAAACATGGGATCCGGAAGGAATTTTAAGTACTTTACCAGCCGTTGGCACCTGCCTGTTTGGTATTCTGGTTGGGGTTTGGATGCGCCGAAAAGATGTAGATAACGCCACAAAAGTAGCCTGGCTTTTTACAGCAGGTATAACGGCTGTTATACTTGGTCTGCTTTGGGATTTACAATTCCCGATTAACAAAGCACTTTGGACAAGTTCTTATGTGCTTTATGCCGGGGGATTGGCCAGTATAGGCCTTGCGCTATGTTACTGGATTATTGATGTACAGGGCTACAAGAAATTTACAACCCCGTTTGTGGTGTATGGTGTAAATGCCATTACTGTTTTCTTTTTGGCGGGCTTAATGCCCAGGGTATTAAATCTTGTACAGGTTACTAAACCCGACGGAACAAAAACCGGATTATTGGTTAGGTTTTATGAAATTTGCTACACGCCGTTTTTTAGCCCGATAAATGCTTCATTGGTTTGGGCCATTACCTATGTTCTTGGTTTCTATGTATTATTATATTTCATGTACAAGAAGAACATTATTATTAAGGTTTAGTATTTTTATAACCTATTATTAAATCGACCTCCCATCAAAAATTTGAAAAAGAAAACCACCATATACGACATTGCAAAGGAGTTGAATGTTACGGTATCTACCGTTTCGAGGGCATTGAGTGGCTTTCCGGCCATAAGCGATACCACAAGAAAAGCAGTGGTTGATATGGCCAGGAAATTAAACTATAGCCCAAACAAGCTCGCATCGGCATTAAAATCGGGCAAAACACACATTATCGGGGTTATTGTTCCAAGTGTACAGGCCCATTTTTTTGCTTCCATTATCCATTGCATAGAAGATGGCTTAAAAGATAGCGGATACCGCGTAATTATCTATCAGTCTAACGAATCTGTAGAGAATGAAATAAATGGTGTAAAAACTTTACTAGAAGCACAGGTTGATGGAATTATGGCTTCCCTATCGCTGGAAACACAAGATGTAAGCCACTTTGCAGAAATTGTGAAACAAAATAAGCCCTTAATTTTATTCGATAGGGTAAATGCAGATTTAAAGGTGCCCACCATTACCCTCGATGATTTTAGGGCAGGTTATATTGCCACGCAACATTTAATTGATAGTGGCTACAGAAAAATAGCTTTTGTAACCACCGTACACCAGATCAAGATTTTCAACGATCGTTTGGAAGGCTACAAAGCGGCACTTGCAGACAATGGTCTACCATTAATAGAAGAACACATCATTTTTGGGGGCCTGTCTATCAAAGATGGCCGTTTCGGGGCTGGTAAACTGATGCGCGGCCGCAATAAACCCGACGCCATTATTGCCGGCGATGATTTTACAGCTGTAGGGGTTATTAAAAAGCTCAAAGAAATTGACGAAACACCGCCCGAAATTGGCGTAATTGGCTTTGCCAATGAAGCTTTTTCAGCCTACATCACCCCTAATCTATCCACCATCGATCAACATGCGCCACAAATTGGCAAAGCATGTGCTAAGATGTTTCTGAAAATGATTAACCAGCAAAATCCTTACTCCGGTATGGAACATATTGTGCTCGACCCCACTGTTGTAGAAAGAGAATCGACCAATAAAAAGGCTCTTTAGCCCTTATTCTTTCGCCAGCGGCACTTCTACACCAACAGGGCCGCTAGGCTCACTTTCATTTTTTAAGCGGTCTAAGGCGGTTACCAGATAGCTATAGCGCTTGCCGCTTTCTACGCTTGTATCAATAAAGGATAGGTAATCTTCGAAACTTATTTTGACAATGTTTTTAGGATCAAGGACCGAAATTTTCTCGCCCTCGTTAAAGCGGTAGACTACAAAACCCGAAGCGGTTTCTCCATCTTTGGCTTTCAGCGGAAGTTGCCATTTCAGGTGCACCCCGTCTTTCATGGCATCGGCAGTTAAAGCCTGTGGTTCGTTTGGCGGTACTTCATCCAGCCATGGCATTTGTGGTGGCAAAGCCGGGTACTTATAAAAATCGTTTTTTAGCGAATCGCCAACTGCTTTTGCTACCGTACTCAAAGATTTTGAGCTGAAGAAAACGCTTCCCTGAATCCGGTTGTTATCTCTCAGATATCTGATCTGGTTAGGAATTTCGCTCATGTTCCTCCAGGCAGCCTCTGCCCTCGAGTTGACCAGATAAGCGCCCTGACCAATATAAACATGCCTGCCGTAAGTATTATTGCTCCACCAATCAACCAAAACACCATAAGGCGCAACCCTTCTGGTAAACGTAAAATAAATCTGGGGGTTAATGTAATCTACCCAACCTTCTTTTACCCATTTACGGCTATCGGCAAAAAGTTCGGCATAATTAGATAAACCACTGGTTGCAGAACCTTCAGGGTCTTCATTTTTATTTTTCCAGATCCCGAAGGGGCTGATTCCGAATTTAACCCACTTTTTATAGTGGTGAATACTATCATCAAGCTGTTTAATCAGCAAATCGACATTATTCCGTCTCCAGTCTTTAATATCAGAGAAATTGTTGGGGTATTTATAAAAAGTATTGCCATCGTTAATGGTTTGGCCTTCTACCTTGTAGGGATAAAAATAATCGTCGAAATGGATGCCGTCGATATCGTAGCCTTTTACAACATCCAGAATTACCTGCACAATATATTCCCTAACTTCCGGAATACCCGGATCGAATTGTTTTTTACCACCATAAGTAAAAAACCAATCGGGATGCTGGCGATAAGCATGGTTTTCGCTCAACACCGCAGTACTACTCATGCTGGCCCGGTAAGGGTTAAACCAGGCATGTAATTCCATCCCTCTAAAATGCGCTTCTTTAATGGCAAAAGCCAGGGGATCGTAACCAGCAGCTGGTGCCAGACCTTGTTTACCCATTAACCATTGGCTCCAGGGTTCTCTCGATTTTGCGTAAAAAGCATCGGCAGCCGGCCTTACCTGCAAAATAATGGCATTCATGCCCTGACTTTTATGGCGTTCAAGAATACCGATAAGTTCCTGTTTTTGCTGATCGACAGTGAGACCAGGCTTGGAAGGCCAGTCTATATTGGTAACGGTTGCCACCCACACTCCCCTAAACTCCCTTTTTGGTGCAATTTTTGATAATGGTTGTGCATTTAATATATATGGTAATACAGTTAAGGATAAAAGTGCGTATAGGAAGTTTTTAAGCATTATTTCTATCTTATTTTTTTATTCAGGTTGTGTGTTTGTGTTGATTTGAGTACAAATGAACATTAGCAAGTAAACGATTTTTTTTAAAAACTCTTATAAGTTTATTAAAAATTTTAATTTGCGCCTCCTAAAAATTAATTGTGTACCCCCCCATTTACCTATGGAGAACAAAAGTATATTAATTTATAGAAGATACAGCGTTATTAAAAATGGAATCACAAAAAGTTAATAAAGGTGATAGGAACAAAATTTACTTTCTGGTAATTGTTATAGCGGCTTTAATTGGTACAAATGCTTATTTGTTTCTTAAAGACCGAAAGCAGAGCGAAAGGTTTGTTACCGTAAGTACGGAGAAGGACAAACTGCGGCTTGAGGTCGAAAAAATTGAAGTGGAGTTAGATAAGGTTAATGCGCTTAATTTAGATTTAAACGAAAAGCTGGTTGAAGAACAGAAAGACGCGCGCAAAAAAATCGATGCACTTAAACTGGCCCTGGAGAAAAACCAGATTACCCAGGTTGAGCTCGATAAGGCAAATGCGCAGATTAATGAGTTGAAAACCTTTGTTAAGAATTACAGCGATCAGATTATCCAGCTGCAAAAAGACAATATCCTTTTAAAGAACAGCCGCGATAGCCTGGAGAATACCTTAAGAAACATCAGCAACAAAGCGTCGAACCTCGAAAGTGAGAACAGCAACCTCAATGCAAAAGTTAAAACTGCTGCTGTGCTAAAGCTTCAATCGGCCGAAATTATAGCCTTCAGAACTAAATCGAGCGGAAAAAAAGTAGAAGTAACCAGATCGTCTACAGCCGAAAAATTAAGCGTACGCTTTACCATTATCCCAAACCAACTGGCCGAAAAAGGGCATCATAACATTTACCTCAGGGTATTTGATCCGGCAGGAAACCTATTGGCTGATGAAGGCAACCACTTCGAAGCCGACGGACAGGACATGCAGTACAGCCACTCTATTTTTATCAATTACAATAACGATGACAGCACCTATGTTATCGACTGGGCAAACCCAAAGCCCTTTATAAAAGGTATTTATACCGTAATCTTATATGCTGATGGCAATACCATGGGGAAAGCCCAGGTAGAACTTCGGTAAAATCACATTAACGCTTCTTTCTCATACTTAGCTAAGCCAAAGGGAAATTCAGATAAAACGTAGTTCCAAGACCGCTTACCGAAGTAAATTTAACCGTACCACCCGCGTTTTCTACGGCCTGTTTAACAAAAGCCAGCCCTAAGCCTGTACCCGATGATTTTGTGGTAAAGTTGGGCACAAAGATCTTATCCTGTAAAGATGGAGGTATACCCTTTCCGTTATCTTTTATTTCGATATAGGCATTTTTTGCATCCATATACACAACAATGGTTATACAGCACAAAGTATCTTCGTCAATAGCCTCAATGGCATTTTTAAGCAGGTTATTAAAAGTGCGGAGCAACTGATCGTGATCGGCCATGATTTCAATCTCGCGGTCGCTTTTGTTTATCACATCGATGGTTACGTTTTCGGTGCTTTTAAACACTTCTCTGGCCTGTTCAATAATGGGTAGCAGCAACAGCCGTTCTAAATTCGTATCGGGCATTTTGGCAAAATTCGAGAATTCTGAAGCGATTTTTGAAAGACTATCAATCTGTTCGATAAACGATTTGCTGAATTTATTAAACTTCAGTTCAAAGTTCGGATCTTTTTCCTTCCACGATTTTTCGAGTAACTGCACCCCCAATTTGAGCGGGGTTAACGGATTTTTGATTTCGTGTGCTACCTGTTTGGCCATTTCGCGCCAGGCACTTTCGCGCTCAGAACGGGCCAGCTTAAGGGCACTATCCTCCAAAGCCGCAATCATGCTGTTGTATTCTTTAATTAACGACCCAATTTCATCGTGCCGGCGCCATACAATCGGCTCGTTACGTTGCCCTATTTTTGTTCTGCTGATACTTTCCTGAATAAAGGTTAAAGGACTTGTAATCTGGTTGGCCAAAAAGATGGCCAATACCCCGATAGCAACGAAAACAAGCGCATAAATATTGATCAGGTTACTTACAAAAAGGGCTATTTTATCGCTATATTCTTCTTCGTTTGAATAATTGGGCAAACCTAAATAAGCTATTGTTTTATTTTGCGCATTCCTAACCGGAGCATAAGCCGCTGCGTAAGTTAAATTCCCTATTTTCTCGTCGAGATTGATAAATTCCGAGCGGCGCAGGCCATTTAAAGCAATATAAGCCAGTGGTCCCATTTTCCGTCCAATAATTTTATAGCTATACAGCTTCGGATAGGTGGTCATGGTGAGGTTACCACTCAAATCATATAAGTTCAAGTCGGCATTGTTTATATCGGCGAAATTGTTAAAATCCGCAGCAGCATTCTCATCGTTCGAAATCATTCCATTGCTAAAAACCTGCTTTTCGAAATTCTGCTGCACTTTCCTGATCTTATCTTTCAATATGGCATCCTGCTGGCCGCGGTATTCTTTATCCATGTAGTAATAGGTTACCCAGCCTACAATTACTAAGGTGGCCACTACCGAGAGCACAATTACCACCTGAATACGCGTTTTATACAAAATTTTATTGGCATTGATCATTAACGAGCGATTAATGCTAAACCAGCCAACCTTATCGTCATCGAGGTTTTTAATCAGCCATATTAAGCCGTAAAGCAGTAAAGAGAAGATAATAAATACCAGAAAAAAGAAAGATAATGCGGCTAACCGCTCTACATAATCTACCTTGGCTTTACTGATGATTACCATTTTACTCGCCGAAGGCTTATAAATAAGGTGGCTATAGTGCAGGCTATCATCGCTGAGCGTAACAAAATCATCCTTTTTCCCTTTAAACACGCTGCCATCTAAAGGAAAAGTATAATTACCAGATTGGTTAAGCAGTTTATCATTGCTGTAAAAGGCAATAGAATAACCCCTGAAATCTTCGTCTTTTGCCTGCTTTTGATCGCCCAAAAGATCAGGTAGCCTGTTATTGTAATTGTAAGGCTTGGACCGGAGCTCGATAATGAGGGTACCGAGTAAATTCCCATTATCAACTACCGAAATAATTCCGAAATAATCCTGATAGCCAAAAGTATTATTTACCTGATAAAAGAAGTTGGAACCATCGATTTTTACCGAACCGGCTTCAACCAGATTTTTATATTTATCAATTGGCGGACTATCGGCATTGCCCATTGCCGTACCTAACCTGTCGTACGGATAAATTTGCGAATCATAGCGACTTAAATAACCATCGAGATAATCTTTAAGGTGATTTTTAAGTACGGCGTAATTGGCCGTTTTATTTTGATTAAAATACCGGGCCAGAAAATCGTCTTTAGCAATATCATTGCCCAGTGTGCCCAAGGCTAAAATGGCATTCAGATCTTCTGACGATTGTATTTTCCGCGCCATCGGTTCGCGCAGGTTCCGCTCTTTAATGTCTTTAAAACGGGTGTATTTAATAGAGGTATTAAAAGCCAGGCAGAAAAAAACAATGGCAAACATGCCAATTGAAAAATTACTTTCCTTTAAATACACCGCTCTGGCTACGATAAACAAAACGAGGGCAAAAACGATGAAAAAAGCATTGAAATCAACAAACAGCTTATAAATAAACACGCCTGTAAACCCGATCAGAAAAATAATAATCCTTTCTCTGTTGGTAACGTTTAACTGGCTGCTTACCGTTGCCGAAATTACGGTAATGAGGTAAATCTGGAACCAGGCGAGGCACAAAATTACAATCCCCACCCAGCTGGTACCGCTAAGTTTTAAAATATTTACAATATCGAAGTTAATGCGGGAGTTAAAGATCAGCCCGAAAAAGATATCGTCTGTATCCCAAACAATCTTACCAATAAACACCATTAAGGCTGCCTGAATAAACAAACCGACAAATTTATTTCGCTTAATCCATCCCGGAAACTGGTATTGTGCTTTGTGATTGTACATAAACAAAAGCAACCAGGTAATGGCGATTACGTTGAGTAAAAAATCGCCAAGTGAGGGCATTAAAAAGCTATCGGCATAAATTTTAGGATCAAAAAGATCCAATGTAAAGCGGTGGTTAAACCAGCCGAAGTATAGATCAGTTAAGCGAAAGGCCAGAAAGAAAAACAGCAATAAAAAAGTACCCCAGGCAATATGTCCGCGCCTTGCAATAAACGAGCATAGCGAATTAAAAAACATGCAGATACACAGCATTCCAGCCACAAAAAGCCAAAGCTGAATGCCGGAGAAATAGGTATCGGCATAGCCGGGTTTAACCTTTAGACCGAATAGAAATTTATTATCGAGACTCTTTATCGTGTAAACATCTTTATCGGTAAAAGAAGCAAAGGTTAAAATCCTGGTTTTGGATAACAGCGGGTCTATATCGTTTTTAAAATACTGCGTTTCTTTAAAAGGATACTGGGACTGAATGGAGATGAGAAAAATAAAACTAAAATTACCCTGTACACTTTTAATCACTTCGTACCATCCGTTTGAAAAGAACAGCACCGAACTTCCTTCTTTTATAGCAGAGGGATCTATTTCTGAAACTTTATAGGTGCTCCAGAATTTAAGCTCATCATTTTGATAGGTAAATAAATTAATGCCATTTTGCTTGCGATAGGTTTCGATAAAATTGGTGGCATCTTGCGGATTTAGATGAAATTGTTTGGCTTTAGCAACCTCTTTCTTATTGGCTAAAAAACTTTCAACAGATCTTTCTTTAGCCAAGAGGTTTTGCTGGATCTCGTTGGCATCATGATCAAGCAATTCGCTTTTGGTGGTAAAACGGCTTAAAGAAATGGAAGTTGCTATGAGACAACAGCCCAAAACAAGCAATAGAAATCTTATTTTTACACCAAAGCTTAGTTTCATCTACGGATAAAGATATTTAAATATTGGTAAAAAACAACGCCATAAACTTTGGTTTATGGCGCTGGTATTATATTTAAGGAAATAAAATTAAGCGATTACAGCACTACTGGTTTGTACTTCACGACTTACTTTTTTAACCAATCCCTGCAATACATTGCCCGGACCAACCTCAACAAATTCGGTTGCCCCATCGGCAAGCATATTGCCTACCGTCTGTGTCCAACGTACAGCACCGGTTAATTGTTTAATTAAATTGGCTTTTATTTCTGCAGGGTCAGTGTAAGGCTTTGCATCAACATTTTGATAAACCGGGCAAACCGGTGCAGCAATGTTAGTCGCTTCAATAGCTGCCTGTAATTCAATCTTTGCAGGTTCCATTAATGGCGAGTGGAAAGCACCACCTACGTTTAATTTCAATGCCCTTTTTGCTCCGGCCTCAGTTAATTTGGCACAAGCCAGATCAATACCCTCAATACTACCAGAGATTACCAATTGCCCCGGGCAGTTATAATTTGCCGGCACTACAACAGCATCAATATCTGCGCAGATTTGCTCTACAACCTCATCAGCCAAACCTAAAATAGCAGCCATGGTTGATGGTTGTGCTTCGCAGGCTTTCTGCATGGCATTTGCACGTGCAATAACCAATTTCAAGCCATCTTCGAAACTTAATGCATTTGCTGCTACTAAAGCCGAAAATTCGCCTAAAGAGTGCCCAGCAACCATATCGGGTTTAAAATCGGCTCCTAAAACTTTAGCTAAAATCACCGAATGCAAAAAGATTGCAGGCTGCGTTACCTTAGTTTGTTTCAATTCTTCATCAGTTCCGCTAAACATGATATCGCTAATGCGGAAACCAATAATTTCGTTAGCTTTTTCAAATAATGCTGCAGCTTCCGGGTTTTCGTAAAGGTCTTTACCCATACCTACAAACTGTGCGCCCTGTCCGGGAAAAATATATGCTTTCATACCCCTTAATCCCCTATAGGGGAAATTAAATATTTAGTTAAAATTATTACTATTAAATCCTGCCCCCTCAAGGGGGAAGGGGGTTAATCTAAACTTGCCGTAATTAACCTTAAAAACTCTGCTCTTGTTTTATCGTTACTTAAAAAGGTACCGGTAAAGGCCGAGGTTGTGGTTACCGAATTCTGTTTTTGTACCCCGCGCATAGCCATACATAAGTGCCTGCATTCCATTACTACCGCAACTCCCATTGGGCTTAAGGTATTTTGAATACAATCCCTGATTTCGTTGGTTAAACGCTCCTGTACCTGCAAACGACGCGCAAAAGCATCAACCACACGTGGAATTTTGCTTAAACCTACAATATGTCCGTTCGGGATATAGGCAATATGAGCCTTACCAAAAAACGGCAACATGTGGTGTTCGCACATCGAATATACTTCAATATCTTTAACTACAACCATTTGGCTATAGTCTTCTTCAAACATAGCCGATCTTAAAATTTCATCAGGTTTTAAATCGTAGCCATGTGTTAAATATTGCAATGCTTTGGCCACACGCTCAGGAGTTTTTAATAAACCTTCGCGCTCAGGATTTTCGCCCAATTGCCCTAAAATATCTTTGTAGTGTGTAGCTACGGCTTCTATTTTATCGTCGTTATAACGGTCTATTTTTACATACCCATCTATCGACTCGCCTTTTAATACGTCTTTATCGCTCATTAATGTAGGTTTTTAGCCAAAATATTCAACATAATTGTTTTCAGTTTCGTAGATTTTTACGCAATGTAAAATTGCACCACTTTCTGCAATTGGTGCCCACAACTGTTTCCAGATTTCGATAGCCAGATTTTCGGTCGAGGCCAGTTTGCCTTTCATAAAATCGACATCGAGGTTTAAATTTTTATGATCTACCTTATCTACAACATAATTATTCATTACATCTTTTAACCATTTCAGGTCGACAAGGAAACCAGTTTCGGGGTTAACTTCGCCTTTAACGGTAACATATAACCAATAGTTATGGCCGTGCCAGTTTGGATTGGCGCATTTGCCATAAACCTCACTATTTTTATCATCATCCCAATCGGTTCGGGCCAGCTTATGCGCTGCGTTAAATGATGCTTTTCTCGTTATGTAAATCATTACTATAAAATAAACCGCAAATATACAGATAAAGGTTCAAGCTTAAAGACTAAAGACCAAAGCTTACATAAAACCTGAAACTTTAATGAAAACAATCTGCTAACTTTACTTTATGAAAACTTTAGTTGTTGCAGCCACAAAGGCCGAACTTTCTTTTTTTTACCAGCATTTTAATTTGCCTGAAGGTGATTTTGTAGAAAGCAAAAATTTCGATTTGCTCATTACCGGAGTAGGTATGGTAGCAACAGCTTTTGCTTTGGGCAGGCACCTCTCGCATAAATATAACCTGGTGGTAAATTTTGGTATTGCAGGCTGTTTTGACCGCAATATTGCCCTGGGTACGGTATTAAACATTACCGAAGATACCTTTGCCGAATTGGGTGCCGAGAATGGCGACGATTTTTTAACCATTACCGACCTGGGCTTCGGCGATAACCATTACACCGCCCGAAGCCAGCACCAATTAGATTTACCCCAGGCAAAAGGCATTACCATGAACTGTGTAACCGGAAGTGAAAAAAGCATTAAAAACCTGGTTAAAAGGCTAAACCCCACAACTGAAAGTATGGAAGGCGCAGCTGTTTTTTATGCCTGCAAACAGTTTCATATCGATTGCCTGCAAATCAGAAGTGTATCTAACTATGTAGAGCCCCGAAACAAAGACAACTGGCAAATAGGCCTTTCTATTAAAAACCTGAACGACTGGGCCATTGCTTTTATTGGAGAAATGAACTGAGCATGACGGATTAATTTACCACAGTAGTTAATTTTGAGCTATGAAACTTACCCTTGGCTTTTCGCCCTGCCCTAACGATACTTTTATTTTCGATGCATTAATTCACCATAAAATTGATACTGAAGGTTTAGAATTTGAGGTTTATTACGATGATGTTGAAACACTAAACCAGAAAGCACTGCGCGGCGAATTAAATATTACCAAATTAAGTTTTCATGCTTTTGCTTATGTTGCTAACCAATATGCCCTGCTCGATGCAGGTAGCGCCCTTGGCTTTGGTGTTGGCCCGTTGTTGATCAGCAAGAATGATTTTGATAGCGAAGCCACCCAACTCCGTACTCCAAACTCCGGACTTAAAATCGGTATACCGGGCAAATACACCACGGCAAATTTTCTGTTGGGTATTGCCTATCCTGAATTGCAAAACAAGCAGGAACTAGTATTTTCTGAAATCGAATCGGCTTTACTGGAAGAAAAGATTGATTTAGGCCTGATTATACACGAAAACCGATTTACCTATCAGGATAAAGGCTTAAACAAAATTGTAGACCTTGGCGATTACTGGGAAAAACTAACCGGTTGTGCTATCCCGCTGGGTGGTATTGTAATTAACCGTAATCTCGATCGCGAGGTACAATTAAAAGTTAACCGCTTAATCAGGCAGTCGGTTGAATACGCTTTTGCCCATCCAAAATCGAGTATTGACTTTATTCGCCAGCATGCGCAGGCCATGGAAGAAAGTGTAATGTACAAGCACATTGAACTTTACGTAAACAAATATAGCATTAACCTGGGCGAAGAAGGCCGTAAAGCGGTTGATACCTTGTTTAAACTCGCTCAGGAAAGAGGCATTATTCCAGCCATTCAAGAAAACTTATATTTATAGGCTGGAAGATTGAAATGTTTGATGTTGGAAAGTTCGACCTGAACATTCCAACCTTATAACGTTACAACATTAAAACTGCATTTAATTTACGAGTAATTTATAGCCTTTTCCGTGTACGTTGATAATTTCAACAGCCGGATCAGCACGCAGGTATTTGCGCAGTTTACTTAAAAACACATCCATACTGCGGCCGTTAAAGTAGTTATCGTCGTGCCAGATGCTGAGTAAAGCTTCTTCGCGGGTTAATACGGTATTCTTTTTCAGGCATAACAAACGCAGCAACTCTGCCTCTTTGGTAGAAAGTTTCTGCTGAACATCATTATTGGTAATAATCTGCGTAGTATAATCGAAATGATACTGACCAATCGAAAACTGCGTTTCTGCCGATTCGTCGTTACTATCAGCTTTATTAGCCACACGTTTAAACATGGCGTTTATGCGAAGCAAAAGTTCTTCAATACGGAAAGGTTTGGTAATGTAATCATCTCCACCCAAATCGTAGGCCGCAGCTTTATCTTCGAGCATGGTTTTAGCCGTTGCAAAAATAATGGGTACATGCACATTTGCCTTTCTGATATCTTTACCCAAAGTAAACCCATCCTTTTTAGGCATCATTACATCTAAAATGCACAAATCGAAGTTTTGCTTACCAAAAGCCCGCAACCCTTCTTCACCGTCAGTGCACAGTACTACATCAAATTTACCCTTTAGCTGTAAATAGTCCTGTAATAATAAACCTAAGTTTGGATCGTCCTCTACCAGAAGTATTTTCTTCATGTTCTTAATTTTATTCACATATGTAGCATTACCTACACTGAAAGTTTGATTCGTAATCTGCATAACGGTTTAATTTATACGTAACTTTAAATTAATACGCTACTATATTAAGCAAATTAAACCTGTTAAATTTTAATGTATCGATAAAGCCAGCTTTTGTGCCGATGGTTAACAGCATTATAAAGGTAAAGATATTTCGAATGTAGTTCCTTTATCTTTTTCGCTACTTACTTTAACGGTTCCATTTAATTTTTTAATGATATCCTGAACGTAATTCAGTCCCAAACCAAAGCCTTTTACATCATGCAGGTTACCTGTAGGCACCCTGTAAAACTGATCGAAAATGCGCCTGGCCTGTTCTTTGGTCATCCCTATACCTTTATCTGCAATTTCAATAATTAAATGCTTACTGGTATTGCGGGTGGTAATGGTTATATCAGGGATATCGGTGCTGTATTTATTAGCATTATCAATCAGGTTGTAAATTACGTTCGATAAATGCAGCTCATCGCCAAAAACAACAGCATTTTCGGCATTGGTATTTACCGTTATAACGGCATTTCTTTTCTGCAGCTGCAACTCCATACTATCCAGAACAATCATAATCAGATCGTTCATATCTACCTCGGCGTTCTCCATATTAAGCTCGCCTTTTTCTAACCTGGCAATACTTAACACCCTTTCAATATGGCTGCCCAACCGCACATTCTCATCGTATATAATGCCTGCCAGTCTTTTAAGCCTTGCTTTATCTTCAGTTACCTCCGGATCTTTCAAAGCCTCGCTGGCAATCATAATGGTAGCTACAGGCGTTTTAAACTCATGGGTCATGTTGTTGATGAAATCGGTTTTCATCTCTGATATTTTCTTCTGCTTTAAAATGGCATAAAGCGTGTAAGAAAAGATAAATACCAGCACCAATAACAAACCTACCGAAGAAGCCAGGGTTGCACTTAAGTTAGCAACAATTGCCGAGCTTTTATCGGGAAAACTAACAAAGAGCATTCCCGGATCGCGAAAAATATCATTGCCAAATAAGGGTATTTTGTAGGTATTGCCGGGTAAAAACTCGCCCTTAACATTAGCGGCCATCATGAAGATGGTTGAATCTTTTTTCGCCAAAGAAACCCGGTAAGATGGCGCCAATGTAATATTATTGGCCAAAAGTTCTGCCCGTAATATGCTACCCAGCGAGTCGAAATTAATGCGCTTATAAATCGGAACATTGGTTTCCTGCAATTCTTTCGATACATCTTCTACCATGCTTAAGCGATTGTAAGAAAAGGTATCTTTTCCTAAAGCAGCAATTTTCAGTTCGAGCTTTTTCTTGGCAATCTCATCATCGCGCTTAAATTTCTTATCTAAATCCGTCGGGATTTTAGGTACATTGGCAAAGCCGGGGCTACCATCTCTCGGATCGAAAACCAGATACCTCAGGGTATCGGGTAAATTTTGCAGGCTTTTAAATTCAAATGTCTTTGGTGGAGCAGAAAAAGGCTTACTCCGCATGCTGTAGCCCTTTAATATCAGGCTTTTGATATCAATATAGGCATCCATCTGCAAATCCAGCTTATCGCCGTTTTTCGAGGTTAAAGAGGTGTATTCCCTTTCAGAAATTACATTTGGTGCCCGGTATGATACCCTGATAATACTATCCTGCTGGTTGAGGTAAGTTTCAATCTGATTTTCCCTTTCGGCCTGCCGCAATTCGGCTTCCTGCATATATTGCTGCCTCAAATCTTTAATATCCAGCGCACGTTGTCTCGAATCCTGAATTTGTTTTAGCTTATTTTCAGCATCTTTCCGGGTTAAATGGTCGGCAACATTTCTGCGCTGAATTTTATTCACCACGGTAGAAAGCGTCTGGTTTACCTGTTCATCAAAAAGCTGTGATTTTAGCTTATACGACTCCCTGATGTAATACAACTGCATTACAAATACACCAAGCAAAGCCACTGTCATTAAAACAGTAATTAACCAAAAACTTCTTTTCTTCATGAATAAGTTTCGAAACCGGGACTAAAAAAAATCAGAAAAGGGCTGTTTAAACCCCAACAGTTTATCAAAAATACTGATAAACAGCGCTAAATGCTTGTTTTTAACATATTTTAACAGCCAAAAAAAATGCCGGGGCAAAAGCCCCGGCATGGTTCAAAATTGTTTGCTTAAAAAAGATTCTTTATTTAGAAAGGCAAATCATCATCCTCACCTGGTGCGTTACTTACATCAACCGGGGCTGCATAAGCTGGGGCACCTGCTGCCGGAGCACCTGCAACGGCATTGATACGCCAAATTACCAAACTGTTAAAATATGATGTTTTACCTGTTTTATCTGTCCAGGGACGGCCACGTAAATTAAAGAAAACCTCAACTTCATCGCCTGTTTTAAATGTATCTAATAATGCAGTTTTATCTTGCAAAGCCTCAAAACGGATATATTCAGGATATGTTGGATTTTCTGCGTATTCTACTATTAAATCACGTTTTTTAAACGTTTCGCTTACTTGTTGTGTGGCACCTACTTCGTGTACTTTTCCTTTAATTTCCATAACCAATACTAATAATGTACTTATAAACATCAAATCTCTATAATTTTATTGATAACTTCGCATATATTATGATGCAAGTTTTCCACAATAAAAGCAAGGTAATTATTACCTGCAACAAGCGCCTTTCGCCTTATTTACAAGAAGAAGTTAAGGCTTTAGGTTACACTATCGAAAGAGCTTTCGCTACTGGCGTTGAGCTCAATATAACCGTTACAGAGTGTATAAAGCTGAATTTGAACTTGCGTTGCGCCAGTCAGATCTTATATTCAATCAAAAATTTTAAAGCGGTTAGCCCCGACGATTTATACAAAGAGATTAAAGCCATTGAGTGGGAAGAACTGATTGATTTTTCAGGTTATTTCTCTGTTACCTCAAATGTGGATAACCCGAATATAACTACACCGCTTTTTGCCAACCTGAAAGTAAAGGATGCAATTGTAGATCGTTTGAAAGAGAAAAAAGGCATTCGCCCCAATTCAGGCTCTGATGTAAATAAAGCGGTGGTACATTTATACTGGAAAGATGCCGAAGCCAATGTTTTTATCGATACCTCGGGCGAAACGCTGGCCAAACATGGTTACCGCAAAATACCAGGTAAAGCACCTATGCTCGAAGCACTGGCTGCAGGTGTAATTTATGCCACCAACTGGGATAAAAAATCGCCTTTTATTAATCCGATGTGTGGTTCGGGTACTTTAGCCATCGAAGCGGCACTGATTGCCACAAACCGTGCGCCCGGATTATACCGCATGAATTATGCCTTTATGCACATCCTGGGTTATAACGAAGAAGTATTTTTTGCGGAGCGCAGGTTATTAAAAGAGCAGGTAATTAAAAATATTGAGCTTAAAATTGTAGCTTCCGATCTTTCTGAAGATGCAGTTGAGGTAACGCGCAGAAACGCAAAAACCGCCGGGGTTGATGGCTTAATCGAGTTCGAGGTGTGCGATTTTGAGCTAACGCCCGTACCCGAAGATGGCAAAGGTGCAGTGGTTTTTAACCCCGAGTATGGCGAGCGTTTAGGTGTGCACAGTAAACTGGAATTGACTTATAAGCGCATGGGCGATTTCATGAAAACAAAATGTAAAGGCTATTCTGGCTATATTTTCACCGGAAATCCCGATCTTGCTAAAAAAATAGGCTTAAAAGCTGCTAAAAAAATTGAATTTTATAATGGTAAATTAGACTGCAGGCTGTTGGAGTACGAGTTGTATGATGGCTCGAGAAGAATCGCAAAAACAGAAGACTAGTCTTTTTCATTGAAATTTAATATATTACACGCTCTTACGTTCCATAACGTAACCAATTTTGAAGAATATGGAATTCGATGACATGGACCATATGCCCGAATGGGAGCATTTTAGCCGCTTTGGCCGGGATGATGAGGATGAAGAAAACCTATCGTCCGATGACGCCGAAAAAGTAAGGCTAAAAGTATCCAGGGCTAAGAACTTATATAATCAGGCCAGGGCGGTATATAAATATGCTGCCCTCTTCTGCGAAACACTGGAAGGCGAAATGGCAGAACTGACTGCCAACTTAATTATGCAGAACGCACTGATGCTATGCCCCAAAATTGTGGGTGCTGAAGGTGCAGATATGTATATTTTACGCATGGAAAATGCTTCCATCATCAGAACCAATTGCCGCGAGCTCGAAACCCAGGTAAGGGCTGCCGATATGTTTGGGATTTGCACGCCCGAGTATAAAGACATTGTACTGGCCGAAATCGAAAAATTTCGCTTATTGTTTATTGAGTGGGTAAAATATTTCGAAAAAGACGAATTTGAAGACGACTGGGGCCTTTACTAACCCCCATTTCAACAAACATTACACCCAGAATCTTTTAAATCAGGATCACAAAACCCGGTTAGATCCAAATCCCCATAACACCTCCGCTCCTCTCCCTCAACCTGGTTACCTCGTTATCAGCGCCGCAGGCTGCTCAAAACTTTTTCAAAATCCAATTGTTGCTGTAATAAGTTGTCTCTCAGGCTCACGTAATTCCTAATAGTGCTAAATAATCAATTTAAAAAAACTATAGGCCTATAACTTTCGTAAATGAGAAGAGAAACGTTTAAAATTAATACCTTTTTATGGAAAACACATTGGCATTAAAGACAAAAAATGTTGCCGGGAATATCAGAAAGATTAGAGAATACAGAGACTATACTCAGGATTACCTGGCTGCAAAACTCAAAATATCGCAAAATGCTTACAGTAAAATAGAACTTGGCTACAGCAAGCTAACTATCGATCGTCTGTTTCAGATTGCCACGATTTTAGAAGTAGAGGTATCGCACCTGTTAACGCTTAATCATAACGATTTGATCAAAATTATTGCGGATGACGAGCGCCGGGCAGCTGTAAGCTAGCTGAGCGCCGTGTTGATATCATTTATTTTCCCCGCCAAATAATTCCAATACCTTTGGAAAAATTTAGCACAATGCAGGAACCTATCCAGAAAACCATCGATTTTGTAAAAAAAACTTTAGCAAATGCCGAAGCGGGACACGACTGGTTCCACATTGAAAGGGTTTTTGAAACTGCAAAAACCATCAATGAGCAAGAAAATGGCAACCCACTTGTAGTTGCTTTTGCCGCTTTGCTTCACGACATTGCCGACCCCAAGTTTAACCATGGCGACGAAGAATTAGGTCCCAATATGGCGGCGACTTTCCTCGAATCCATTGCTGTTGATCCCGAAATCATTGCTCATGTTAAACTGATTATCCAAAATATGTCGTTTAAAAATAGCTTTGATGCTGGCAGCTTCACCTCGAAGGAAATGCAGATTGTACAGGATGCCGATAGGCTGGATGCCATTGGCGCTATTGGTATTGCGAGGGCTTTTACTTATGGTGGGTTTAAAAACAGAGTGCTCTACGATCCGGCAATCCAGCCCGAAGCACATCTGACCAAAGAAAGTTATAAAAATACCACAGCCCCAACCATCAACCACTTTTACGAAAAGCTTTTGCTTCTGAAAGATATGATGAACACCGAAACCGGTAAGATAATGGCTACAGAGCGACACAATTTTATGCTGCTTTACTTAGAACATTTTTATAAGGAATGGTCGGGTAAGTAATTACCAAAAAATACCTAGAACTAAGTATTTCACAGGTATAAAGCGGGGCTTAACTTTACAAAAAGTAATGCCATGCGAGCCTATAAACTAAAATATCACAAAAACAGAGTGTTATTAATTGCAATGGCCGGTATTCCTTTGCTATTTATTTCCTTTTTATTGTTTTTCTTCTTCAAAGTACCCGCATTACTACCTGAATCCTATACCTTAATCTTTGTATCTCTTTACCTCATTATTATGGCGCTCATTATAATGTGGATTACCAGAACACAAATTTTCGTTCACTGTAAAGTATCTATGGATGAGAACGGCATTAGTTTTAAATTAAAAAATGGATCAATATTGTACCGGAAAACGGACTTTTTCTCAAACTGGGAAAATATAAGTCAGGTAACCGAAATGTTCGACAATTATAATGGCGGTTATTTTTATCAAATTGTATTTAACAACCCTAATTTTACGGCCAATTTTAGCCCGCTAAAAAATCAGGAAGAGGATGCTGAACGTTTTTTTTCAAAACTCAGGTACTATCAGAAAAACTATAGCACCATTAGCCAATTTCCTCTGCAAACATTAAATAGCTTTTAATCCAAGCCTTTTATTCCGGAACAGAATAGGATTACTACCGATAAAATACTAATATTTTTAGTTTTTAACTATCTTTGTTAGTATTAAAAAGCTATCCTATGTCTGACCGTATCCGTGAAAAACTGAATATTCTTGCTGACGCCGCCAAATACGATGTTTCTTGTTCATCGAGCGGCGGCACAAGAAAAAATGATAATAAAGGTCTTGGCAACAGCCATGTATCGGGCATTTGCCATACCTATACCGAAGATGGCAGGTGTGTATCGTTATTAAAAATCCTGCTTACCAATCATTGCATTTACGATTGTTTGTTCTGCGTTTCGCGCAAAAGCAATGATATTAAACGTGCCGCTTTTACAGTGGATGAAGTGGTAGACCTTACCATGAATTTTTACCGCCGCAATTATATCGAAGGATTGTTTTTAAGCTCAGGAATTTTTAAAAATGCCGATTTTACCATGGAACGCTTGCTGCTTGTGGTAAAAAAACTGCGTTTAGAGCAAAACTACAATGGCTATATTCACCTTAAAACCATTCCTGGTGCCAGCGACGAGTTGATTAAAGAAGCTGGATTATATGCTGACCGGATGAGTATCAATTTAGAAATGCCCACCGAAGCCGGGCTGAAACTGCTGGCACCCGAAAAAAACCATGCCGACGTAATTAAACCCCTCGACTTTGTACAAAAACAAATAACACAATTTTCGGCCGATAAAAAACTGATTAAACACATCCCCAAATTTGTGCCGGCGGGACAAAGTACCCAAATGGTTATTGGCGCTACTCCTGAGAGCGACAAAGATATTATGTATACCGCCAATGCCTTTTACCGAAATTTCTCGTTAAAAAGGGTTTATTATTCGGGCTATGTACCCATTAGCAACGATAGCCGCATGCCTGTTTTAGGTACACAGCCACCTTTGTTAAGAGAAAACCGGCTGTACCAAACCGATTGGCTGATGCGTTTTTACGGCTTTAAGGTTCAGGAAATTTTAAACGATGCCAACCCCAATCTCGATGTAGATATCGACCCTAAATTGAGCTGGGCCATTCGCAATATGCAGCACTTTCCTGTTGACATTAACCAGGCCGATTACAGGATGATTCTGCGCATTCCGGGAATTGGCGTAATGTCTGCACAAAAAATTGTACAGGCCCGTAAGTTTGGTAAACTGAGAATAGACCAATTGAAGAAAATAGGTATAGCCTACAATAAAGCCAAACATTTTATTATTTGCGCCGATAGCCCTTATCAGTTAAAAGATTACCAGGGCACACAGATAAAGGCTTTTATTCTGGCCGAAAGCAAGAGTAAATATTTAAAAACTGATAATAACCAGATGCTTTTGTTTTAAATCCCATTATCGTAATTGCGAGGAGGCTTTTCAGCCGACGAAGCAATCTTTTTATCGACAGCCAATCTTTCTAAAAAGATTGCTTTTGCCAATGAAAAACTGGCTTCGCAATGACGACATTCTTTAATATAAAAAACATCCAATGATCTACATTTTCGACGGCTCCTTACCCGGGCTTTTAACGGCAGTTTTTGAATGGTTTGAGCGCAAGCCTGGTAAAGTAGTGCTCAAATCAATCGAAATGTTTCAGCCCGAAGCTTTTGCCGAAAGTTTTACGGTTATAACCGATGCTGCAAAAGCAGATCGCGTGTGGACAGGGCTTCAAAAGAAACTAACGAAAGCAAGCCTGCGGAAATTTTATTGCAGTTATTTATCCGAAATTCCGGAAGCTTACAATCACCTCTTTCAATTTTCGGTTTATATTTTTAAACATGCTGCTGGGGCAGATAGTAATTATGGCAACGAACATGTAATGGCGCTTGCTAAATATGCCAAAAGTGTGGAACGCGAAAAGCACCGGATGGAGGCCTTTATCCGTTTCCAAAAAACAGGTGATGGTTTATTTTATGCAAGTATTGACCCCGATTTTAATGTACTGCCCATAATTTCCAGTCATTTTAAAAACCGTTACGCCGATCAGCAATGGGTAATTTATGATTTAAAGCGAAAATATGGTTTGCATTACAATTTAGAAACCGTGTCAGAAATCACAATAGGTTTTGCCGAGGGTATTAACAAACAAAAACCTGCTCCCGGTCTTATGGATGAAAATGAAGCACTTTATGCCACACTTTGGAAAGATTACTTTAAAAGTGCTAACATTGTAGCCAGAAAAAACACGAAATTGCATGTACAGCATGTGCCCAAAAGGTATTGGAAGTATTTAACCGAGAAAATTGATGTATAATCGCCCAAACTGATCAATAGTCTTTTAAAACTTTATTTATGGTGTTCAAAAACCAAAACTTACTGCCATGCTGACACGCCCACAAGCCATTAGCATGAAAAGATTGACAATTTGGTGAAAATTTGTCCCTCAAAACCTATTGGCATAAAAAGTGTTAATTGTATGCCTAGTTAAAAAAACAAAATCAAAATAAAAAAATAATAAAAGTTATGGCGTTAAACCTTAAACCAATTGCTGGCAGTTCGAACAGAGTAATCGTTGAACCGGCTGCAGCAGAAGAAAAAACTGCGTCAGGTTTGTATATCCCTGATACCGCTAAAGAAAAACCATCTAAAGGAACTGTAGTTTCAGTTTCTGAAGAAGATGCTGAAGGTAAAAAAGCTAGCGTAAAAGTTGGCGATGTTGTAATTTATGGTAAATACGGTGGCACTGAGTTCCCTTATGAAGGTAAAGATTACCTGATTATGCGCGAAACTGATATCTACGCTGTTGTAGGATAAAAATTGAAATGTTGCAACGCTCAAATGTTGTAATATTTATATAAACCGGAGGATTGAAATTTTTCATCCTGCCAACACTAAAATTTAAAAATATTCTTAAAAATGTCTAAACAAGTAAAATATAACGTAGAAGCACGCGACGCCCTGAAAAGAGGTGTTGATATCCTGGCTAACGCAGTAAAAGTAACTTTAGGTCCAAAAGGACGTAACGTAATTATCGATAAAAAATTCGGCTCACCAGCTATCACCAAAGATGGTGTTACTGTTGCTAAAGAAATCGAATTAAAAGATGCAGTTGAGAACATGGGTGCTCAAATGGTGAAAGAAGTAGCTTCTAAAACAGCTGACATTGCTGGTGATGGTACTACTACTGCTACCGTTTTAGCACAGGCCATTATTACTACCGGTATTAAAAACGTTGCTGCTGGTGCAAACCCAATGGATTTAAAACGTGGTATTGATAAAGCGGTTGCTGCTGTTGTAGAAAACTTAAAAACTCAATCGCAAACTGTTGGCGAAGACAACAACAAAATTAAACAAGTTGCTTCTATTTCAGCTAATAACGACGAGGTAATCGGTGCCTTAATTGCTGAGGCCATGAGCAAAGTTGGTAAAGATGGTGTAATTACTGTTGAAGAAGCAAAAGGTACTGAAACTGAAGTAAAAACAGTAGAAGGTATGCAGTTTGACAGAGGTTATTTATCTCCATACTTCGTTACCAATGCAGATAAAATGGAAGCTGAATTAGACAGCCCTTACATTTTAATCTACGACAAAAAAATCAGCAACATGAAAGAATTGTTGCCGGTTTTAGAAAAAACTGTTCAAACTGGTAAACCATTGGTAATCATTTCTGAAGATTTAGATGGCGAAGCTTTAGCTACTTTAGTAGTAAATAAAATCCGTGGTTCACTGAAAGTTGTAGCGGTTAAAGCTCCAGGTTTTGGCGACAGAAGAAAAGCCATGTTAGAAGACATCGCGATCTTAACCGGTGGTACTGTTATTTCTGAAGAAAGAGGTTATAAATTAGAAAATGCTGATTTAACTTACTTAGGTTCTGCAGAGAAAGTTGTTGTTGACAAAGACAATACAACTGTAATTAACGGTGCAGGTAACACTGACGATATTAAAGCACGTGTTAACCAGATTAAAGCACAAATCGAAACTACTACTTCTGACTACGATAAAGAAAAATTACAAGAGCGTTTGGCTAAATTAGCTGGCGGTGTTGCAGTACTTTACGTTGGTGCGGCAAGTGAGGTTGAAATGAAAGAGAAAAAAGACCGTGTTGATGATGCTTTACATGCAACCCGTGCGGCTGTAGAAGAAGGTATTGTTGCTGGTGGTGGTGTAGCTTTCATCCGCGCTGTAGCTTCTATCGCTGATTTAAAAGGTATTAACGAAGATGAAAACACGGGTATCCAGATCATCCGCCGTGCTATTGAAGAGCCATTACGTCAGATTTGCGAAAACGCAGGTATTGAAGGTTCTATCGTAGTACAAAAAGTTAAAGAAGGTACTGCTGATTTCGGTTACAATGCACGCACAGGTGCTTACGAAAACTTAATTGGTGCAGGTGTTATCGATCCAACTAAAGTAAGCCGTGTAGCTTTAGAAAATGCAGCATCTATTGCAGCAATGTTATTAACCACAGAAGTTGTTTTAGCAGACGAACCTGAAGAAGGTGGTGCTCCAATGCCTCCAATGGGTGGCGGCGGTATGGGTGGTATGATGTAATACCAATCCATAACGAAACGATTTCGTGTAAAAATATGCCCTCAAGGAGATCAAGCCTTGGGGGTTTTTTATGCCCTTTACCTGCCTGAAACCAGATTTAAGAGCGCCTATAACCTGCTCATTTAGTTAATGTTGGTGTAAAATTTTGCGGTTGTAATGCAAAAATTACGTTCTTTGCAACGAATATTTATTTGCGAATCCCATTCTGGCATTCATCTTAATCTGTGAGGCCAGATAAAGTAAGTTTCCCAAAGCAGAACTTACAACGCGTAATAAAATCATTCCCCAGTGTTAGAGATTTATGAAGATTCGCTGTAAAAGGAAATGGCATTGTTTTGTCCTGTTTTTTGGGGCATTGTTTTACACGTCAGTATGTTTTTCGCAGATTAATATTGGTGCAGTTGATGCCGGCCCCTTTACTCCGGGTAGTACTATTGCTGTGCCATTCACCATAACTTCGGGCTGCGCCACACAAGGAAACCAGTTTCAGCTTTATCTTTCCGACCAGAACGGAAGCTTTGCAGCAGAAACCCTGATCGGTACTTACACCGGTTTTTATAGTACTTATATCAATGGCGTGTTACCTGCCGGGCTTACGCCGGGTACAGGTTATATGGTGAGGGTAAAGTCAACCAGTCCGGCATCAGCAAGTATGCCATCTAACGCATTTGAAGTTAAAGCCGGCCCGGCAGTTGAAGCGAAATTAACCTCAACCTATCTGAATGCCGCTAATACCGAAACTTTTGGTACCTGTATCAGCAAGCCAGATAACTCTTTCTTCATTAAAAATGAATCGACCGCAACCAGTACTGTAACGGCAGTAATTACTGATGAAGTAAACGGAGGGAGCCCGACCGTAATTCCTTTTCCAACAGCGATACAGAATTTCACAGCCCAGCAGGTACATTACACCATTATGGCCAAAGCAGTAATGCCCAATGGTACTGTGGGTACCAAGGCTTATTTATTGATTAATAATAAAACAATTACAGCTTTCGGTACATCCGGAAATAATGTGGTTTGCTTGCCAATGGGCTACCTTGAATTTAATGTGGATATAACTTCGGCAGCCGGAATACAGAACAATTTCCCGGGCGATGTTTATACGATTAACTGGGGCGATCAGACGACTACGACTTACACTTTATGCGATATTAAAAGTTTAGGCGGGAAAGTACAGCACGCCTATACCAAGTCTTCGTGCGGAAGTGTTTCTACTTCAAGCGCTGGAACTATTTTCAACGCTTTTGATGTTTCCATAAATGTATCAAATGCCTTTTGTGGTACCGTGGGCACACCAGTTTCTTCCTCGGCTAAAGTGGTTGTGAAACCTATAAATTCATTTACTTTCAATACTCCGGGCTGTACGAATACCAATATTACCTTTGTTAACACCTCTGTTTTAGGCGAAAACCCAAATACTAACACACTCGGTTGTACCCCCAATAATGTAACTTACAACTGGTATGTTGATGGCGTAATCCAGGAGGTTAACCAGCCAAAATCTTTCAACTTTGTATATAAATTCCTTACACACGGAGAGCATACCATTCGTTTAGAATCGAGTAGCTCAGGAGCCTGTAATGCCGATCCGGTTGAAATGAAAATCTGCATTCAGGATCCTCCAAAACCAGATTTTACCTTACCTGCAACAACCATTTGCGCACCAGGCACATTAAAACCAACCGATAAATCGGTGTTGGATAACATTTGTAACGCTGCCAATACCTATTCGTGGTCGGTAACACCGGCGGTAACTTATGCCAATGGTACCAGTGCAAGCAGTAAGGAGCCCGAGTTTAATTTTACCAATCCGGGTATTTACACCATTACCTTAAGCATTACTACACCTTCATGCGGCCTGGTAACTACGCCTGCACAAACCGTAGTGGTAAATGCAACACCTACCGCAACCCTTTCACCCGATATTACGGTTTGTAATTTATCTACATACGATTTTAACAATACCACTACGGGCCCAACCAAAACCACCCTTACGGGTACATCAAAAGACCTGTCTGATACCTACACTTGGACAGTTAGCGCTGCCGGATCGGGCACTTACAGTTTTACCGGTGGTACTACAGCCAATTCTAAATATCCATCTATCAGATTTGATAGTTACGATACTTATACCGTTACGGTAACCCACAAAAATAACTGCGGAACTGCAACCGATACTCAAATCCTGACATTCAGCACTGCGCCTGTGGTTAATGCGGGCCCTGATCAAAGCATCTGTTTTAACGATCCCAGCTTTACACTGGCTGGCGCAGTAACAGGCACTACTTCAAGTCAAACCTGGGTGGGTGGTACAGGAACCTTTAGCCCGGGAAGGAACGATCTGAACGCAGTTTACACACCATCAGCCGCCGAAAAAGCAGCAGGAACGGTAACTTTAAAATTGCGCGCCACAACCACTTTGCCAGCACCTTGCAACCAGATAGACGATGATATTATTTTAACCATTAAGCAAAACATCAACGTTACCAGTGCAGCAACAAAAACCATCTGTACCGGAAAAAGTGTGGCTTACACCCCTACCTCGGCTATAACTGGTGTTACCTACACCTGGACAGCCACTGGAACGCCGAATGCAACAGGCTATAGCCCAAGCGGAAGCGGTGCTATTAATGATATGATTACCGATACCGATGCCAGCACCGACGCCGTGGTTACTTATATAATTGTACCACATAAAGACGGTTGCGACGGTACACCTTTTAACCTGGTGGTAACTATTACCCCTAACCCAATAGCTACCGCAACGCCACAAAACACCAGTATTTGTAATGCTACTACTGCTGCCATAACCCTTTCGACAAACCTAAGTGGCGTAAATTACACTTATACCAGTACCATAACGGGTGCCATAACCGGTAACAGCAACAGACCGGTTGCCTCTGCCAGTAACCAGATTAATGACATTTTAACCAATTCGGGCACCAGCGCCGGAACCGTAACCTATACCGTTACACCGGTATCTGCCAATGGTTGCCCGGGTACTCCTGCTACTGTAACCATAACCGTATTGCCTGGTGCGACATTGGCCAACGCTGGCCCTGATGAAGCCATCTGCAACCAAAGCACCTATACCTTAAAAGGAAACAGCCCTGTTGTAGGAACCGGTAAGTGGACAATCGTATCAGCGCCAACCACCATAATCTTTGCTGATGATACCCAAAACAATACCCTAATTTCGGGTTTAGCCGCGGGCAACACCTACGTATTGCGCTGGACCATCAGCGATGCTGGCTGTTCGAGCTCGAGTGATGATGTACAGCTTACAGTTAACCCGCTCAGTGCAGGCGGTACTACTGGTAGTGATGCCAGTGTTTGCTCGGGCGCCAATGGAGGTAATATAACACTAAGCGGGCAGGTGGGTAACATCATCCGTTGGGAGCGCTCGGTTGACAATGGCACAAACTGGTCGACAGTTGCTTCAACAGCAAATCCTTATGTCTTTAGCAACCTTACCATTACTACTCAATTCCGCGCGGTAGTACAAAGCGGAAGCTGTGCAGAAGCCCTTTCTACGGTAACCACCATTACCGTAAACCCGGGTACTGTTACGGCCAATGCAGGAACTGACCAAAGCCTCTGCAGTGGTAATGGTATTACTTTAAGCGGGAATAATCCTGCTCCAAATACAGGTAGCTGGACCTTAACCTCCGGCCAAACCGGGGTAGTGCTTGCCGACGCTACTCTATTCAATACAGCTGTTACCGGTCTTGTATCAGGCCAAAATTATACTTTCAGGTGGACGATTACCGGTTTTGGTGGCTGCCCTCCTTCTACTGATGATGTAACCATTACCTATTATCCACCGGTTATCAATACCATTAATGCATCGGCTACTCCCATTTGTGCAGGCCAAAACATTACCATTACAGGCGATGTACCTACAGGCGGAACAGGCACTTATGCTTACCAATGGCAAAGCAGTGCCGACGGTAGTACCTGGGTGAATATTCCTTCGGCCATTGGTAAAGATTTAAACACAACGGCTAACGTATCTACTTATTTCAGGCGGTTAGTAAACAGCACGATTTGTACCTCAATAAGTAATTCAGTACAAATTACTGTATTGCCGGGCTTAACCAACAATACCATTAGTGCTGATCAAAACATTTGCATAGGCGCCACAGCTGCACCACTTACGGGTTCTACCCCAACAGGCGGTAGCGGAACCTACACTTACCAATGGCAATCAAGTATTAACGGAACGGCCTGGAGCGATGTATTGGGTGCTACAAGCATGAGCTTTAACCCGCCAACGCCAACAGTTACCATTTATTATCGACGCGTGGTAGCTAGCGGAGCCTGCTCGGGTAATTTGAGTAACGAGATTAAAATAACGGTAAACCCACATGCCAAAGCCGAAATAACCTACACCACCAACACGGGCTGTGCTCCTTTTAAACTCGATGCAACCAATGTTGCCGCTACATTATATCCCGATCGCAATGCCGTATATACCTGGTTTGCCAACAATGTACAAATTGGAACCGGTTCTACCTTTCCCGGTTATACCATTACCAATGGCAACGAAAGCGTAAACATAAAACTTGTGGTAACCAGCAGCCTGGGCTGTAACTCTGACGAAAAGACAGAGGTATTTACAACTCTACCAATTGTTACGCCATCTTTTACACAAAGTACCACCGAAGGTTGCGGACCGCTTGGCGTTACTTTTACCAATACCACCACGCCGCTTAATGGCGCAACTTATAAATGGGATTTCGGCAATGGCCAATCTTCTACACTCGCCCAGCCTGCAGCAATAACTTTCCTGGCTGATCCAAGCGGAAAAGACAAAACCTATAATATTACGCTAACAACAACCTCACCCTGCGGTCCACCGGTTGTAACGGCTGCGACAGTTATTGTACATGCCAAACCTGTTGCCTTGTTCTCTCCCGATAAAACTACAGGCTGCGCTGATTTACAGGTTAACTTTACCAATACCGGACCAGAGAGCACCGGCACCACTTACACCTACGATTTTGGTGATGGTAGTGCTCCTGAGACCTATGCCGACAGACAAACCGTAAGTCACGTCTTTAGAACATTAGTAGTAAAAGATTTTACCGTAAACATGACCGCCAGGAATGCTTGTGGTATTGCAAACGCCATACCGGTGGTGATCAGGGTTTCGCCAAACAACATCGTCCCTGAACTGGTGGTAAACGGAAACGAAAAAAGAGGTTGTGCACCTTTTACCGTGAACTTTATCAATAACACTAGTGGTGCCAGTAGCTTTACCTATACTTTTACCAACGAAGATACCGGCGAAATCAGTACCGCCTTTTCTACTTCTACTGGTGTTTTTCCGCATCTTTTCACCAAACCAGGCCGGTATACCATTAAGCTGGATGCAGAAAACGATTGTTCAAAGAACTCAACAAGCGAAACCGTAACCATACTGCCGCAGCCAACCGTTGGTTTCATGGCCGATAAAACCGTTGGCTGTACCAATCTTGTGGTAAAGTTTAAAAATACAAGTGTGAGTGCAGTGGGTTATGTATGGGATTTTGGCGATGGTTCTCCAACTTCGACCGATTTTGAGCCACAGCACACTTACACTGGTTCGGGCGTAAACTATACGGTTACACTAACCACCACTAACAGCCTTGGCTGTACCAATACGTTAGCTTTACCCGATTTTATTCAAATTGTCGCTCCACCGGTAGCCACTTTCACGGTAAGTCCGGGCAATGAACTTTCCATTCCGAATTATAGTTTTGGCTTTAAAGATACGAGCACCGGATCGGTAAGCTGGGAATGGTCTTTCGGCGATGGTGCTAAATCGACCTTGCAAAATCCCAACCATACTTATGCCAACGAAGGTACTTACACGGTAACCCTAACCGTGTTAAATAAGGAGGGCTGCTCGGCCACCACCTTCCAGTCGGTAAGGATTATTGGCGTACCGGGTTATTTAAATCTTCCTAACTCATTTATGCCAGCCAGTGCCAAAAATGAAATCAAGGTTTTTAAAGCAAAAGGTCGCGGTATAAAAGAATGGAACATGTCTGTATTTAATAAATGGGGACAGCTTTTATGGGAAACCACCAAGTTAGACGATGGTGCACCTTTAGAGGGTTGGGATGGTACCTACAAAGGCCAGGATCAGCCACAGGGCGTTTATTACTGGAAAATAGATATCAAATTTATAAATGGCAGCGATTGGAAAGGGATGACCTACGATTCATCTCCTCCGAAAAAAACGGGTGTAATATATTTAATCAGATAGATGATGGGGAGAAGGACAATAATATTTTTACTTGCACTGGCGCTACCACTAATTTCGTTAGCGCAAGACCATATTTACTCACAGTTTTACAATGCGCCTATTTATTTAAACCCTGCACTTACCGGTCAGTTTGAAGGCGATATCCGGTTTAATGCGCTCTACCGCAACCAGTGGACCGGTTTAGCCAGCGATTTTTCGTACATGACGGCTTCAGGAGATATTAACCTCCGAAGGCTAAACAGCGGCATTGGCCTGGTTTTTAACCGCAGCAGCGAAGGCACGGCTTATCTGGTTAAAAATAACATTGCGGTAAGTTATGCCTATATTATTGGTGGCGATGATTTCACGCTCTCATTCGGTTTGCAGGCTGGTGTTACCAACCAGAAATTAAACTGGGATAAACTTGTGTTTGGCGATCAGATCGATATCAATACAGGCTACATTCCCGGTAGTATTTCGGGTGCTGAGCGCCCCGCAGTTGACAGCCGTTTCTATTTAGATGCCAATGCAGGTGCAAACCTGGTAGTTGGTAAATTTATGATGGGCCTGGCTACGCACCACCTCAATCGCCCCGACGAATCGCTTTCGGGTTTTCAAAGTAAATTACCACTCCGCATTTCGGGCAATTTAAGCTACAAATTAACGCTAATTCCTGATCAGTACGATCGTGACGGCAGTTACCTTATCCCCTCTATCGTTGCCTACAAGCAAACCAACGTTACTTCCTTCAGTGCAGGCATGCAATACAAATATGCAGGCATTAACGCCGGTATCTGGTACCGTAACGATGGCAACAGGAACGGAAACGATGCCATTGTTTTTTCGGTGATCTTCGATATTTTTAACCGCAGAACCAACGGCGAAAAATTCAGACTGGGCATTAGCCACGATGCAACCACCTCCAAAATTAACTACACCAATACCGGCGGAACTTCAGAAATTGGGGTAGGCTACGAAAAATACTTTCCAAATAGTTCGAACGGTGGCCGTGCAAATGGCCTGAGATGTTACGATTTTTATTAATTTGGCTTTGTTAATTTAAAGCCTATGAACGAGATCCTGGAAAACAACCATTTCATTACCCAGAGTGAGGTGAATAAATTTTTACTCGCCACCTTGTTATGTGGTCTTATTGGTGCCGAGCGCGAGTACAGAAGTAAATCGGCAGGCTTAAAAACCATGATGATGATTGGTTTGGGCGCTACACTATTCACCATTCTTTCCATCAATATCGGGGCAAGCAGTCAGGATCGCATTGCCTCGAACATTGTAACAGGCATTGGTTTTTTAGGTGCAGGTGTAATTTTTAAGGAAGAAAACCGTGTTAAAGGATTAACCACCGCCTGTATTATCTGGATCGTAGCCGCCATTGGTATGGCCGTAGGTTCAGGTTATTACGAACAGGCTATCGGGGTAACAATTGTGGTATTGCTCGCCTTAATTATTTTTCCTTTTTTAGAAGAAATTGGCGATCGCCGCTTTACCAAACGAATCTATCGCATTGTTAAAAAACAACATACCCATGGCGATTTGGAGAGTTATGAAGAAGTTTTCAGGGAAAGTAAACTGAAACCGCAGCGCGGTAAACACCAACTGGTTAACAACATCATTACCGGAAACTGGACGGCTACCGGCACGCCACAAAACCACCAGAAGTTTGTAGAGCGCATGCTAAAAGATGATGATATTATAGAGTTTGATTTTTAACGGATTCAAATAAATCTGCTCTTTGTTGAAATAAAGCTAATTTTTTCTCTTCTACCACAATCGTATCCGACCAACGGTCGTGCCATGGCTCGCAAGGGGTTCCTAATGCACTAAATTCATTAAAAGGAACAGCACGGGCGATATTGCGAAGAAATGTTTTCGAAACATCCATTTCTGTACCATCCAGGTTAACAGCTTTTGTGCCTGTAATTAATTTACCTATTGATTTGCCATGCGAAATAGCCTCAATAAAAAATATGAACAAGGCATAACAAGCCATACCTATTAAACGGCCAACCAAATCATTTATACCATCCAAAAAATCGGGACTAAATATTTCGATTAAAATTGCTCCACAAAAAAGCGCAACATAAAAAACTGTTACATCAATCAGGTGATTAGCTAACCTTTTGCCCGAAGAGGCTCTGCAATAAGTTATATCAACAGCTACATTATACTTGTTAAACTCCATTTTGAGGCATTATTTTAGTGCACAACAAAGTAAAACTTTTTGAGACAACAGCAAAAAATTATTTAGCTAAAAATCACAAAACAATCATAGCTTTGCATAACAACTTTCGTAATGATTAAGGAACAAATTTCAGTTTTCGATATTTTTAAAATAGGCATCGGCCCTTCCAGTTCGCATACTTTAGGCCCATGGCGGGCAGCACAACAGTTTACAGCTTCGCTGGCACAAAACTACCCGATTGATACCGTAGAAGGCATAAAAATATTATTATATGGCTCGCTTGCTAAAACAGGCAAGGGGCACGGAACTGACGTAGCCATTTTACTGGGCTTAACGGGTGCCGATCCGGTAACTTTTGATGTAGATGCCGTAACGCCTACCTTCGAAGCCATCCAAAAGGATAAAAAACTGAACCTCGCCAATCAACTCGTTATCGATTTCGATTATACAGCAGATTTGCTGTTCCTCTTTTCAGAAAGTTTGCCTTTCCACCCCAACGCAGTTACTTTCCAGGCTTTTTTAAACAACGGAAAAGCTTTTTCAGAAACCTATTACTCTATTGGTGGTGGTTTCGTGGTAAAAGAAGGCGAAGACAATAGCAAAAAACCGCAGGTAGACCTACCCTTTCCGGTTGAGAAAGCCAAAGAGCTTTTGCACTGGTGCCTTTCTACAGGTTTAAAAGTGAGCGAAATTGTAATGGAAAATGAACTGGCCTGGCGACCTGAAGCGGAAACGAAAAAAGGCATTTTACAGCATTTCGCCGTAATGCGCGATTGCATTTACCGTGGCTGCCATACTACAGGTTTCTTACCAGGTGGCTTAGAAGTTGCCCGCCGCGCTTTCCCGCTTAACAAAAGGCTAATTGGCCAGAACGAATACAGCAACTATGATACCTGGGTAGAGGCCATTAGAAACGGCGGAAACGGATTTAATTACATTTTAGACTGGGTAAGTTGTTTTGCGCTTGCTGTTAATGAAGAAAATGCTTCATTTGGCCGTGTAGTTACCGCCCCTACCAATGGTGCTGCAGGGGTAATACCGGCTGTACTTCAATATTTCATCACCTTTTGCAATGGTTATACCGAAGACAAAATCATCCAGTTTATAGCCTGCGCTTCAGAAATAGGCAGTATTTTCAAAAAAGGAGCCACTATCTCGGCCGCTATGGGTGGTTGTCAGGCCGAAATTGGCGTTTCATCAGCCATGGCAGCAGCGGCACTAACCGAGTGCCTGGGTGGTTCGCAAAGACAGGTATTAATGGCCGCCGAAATTGCCATGGAACATCACCTGGGCTTAACCTGCGATCCGATTGGCGGCTTAGTGCAGATTCCTTGCATTGAAAGAAATACCATGGGCGCTATAAAAGCGATTACGGCAAGCCAGCTGGCTTTACAAAGTAACCCCGATAAGGCGAAAGTAAGTTTGGATGCTGTGGTAAATACCATGTGGGAGACTGCCCTGGATATGAATGCGAAGTATAAAGAAACCTCAGACGGAGGCCTTGCAACCAACATCCCGATCAGTTTACCAGAATGCTAACTCAACATTGTTGCATTTATATGACGGATGTTATCGATTTATTACAAACATTCTGATCCTAAATCAGCAAGTATTTCTACATTCGCTCAATTTTAATAATTATTCATAAAAAATGATCAACTACACCAAAATCAGTGTGATTGGTCTGGCTTTGTCGTTATCTACTTTGGTAACCTATGGTCAGGACAATCTTGTTAACTCTTTAAAAAACAACCAAAGCGAAAACAGTAAAGCATCTTTTAAATTTACTGATGTTATTAATTTAGCCAATACTCCTGTTCAAAATCAGGGTTCATCGGGTACCTGCTGGAGCTATTCTACCAACTCTTTCCTTGAATCGGAAATGATTAAAGCAGGTAAACAACCTGTTCAGTTATCGCAGATTTTCTCGGCACGTAATGCTTACGTAGAAAAAGGAATCAACTATGTACGCATGCATGGCGCAGTTTCTTTAGGCGATGGCGGTGCCTTGCACGATGTAATTAATATGTACAGGAAATATGGCGCAGTACCACAAGAAGTGTATACTGGCTTAAACTACGGTACAAAAACCAATAAAACTGCTGAGCTTGGCGACATCGAAAAAGGTGTTTTAGAGGCTGTGGTTAAAAACTCAAATGGTGAGTTAACACCTAACTGGTTAAAAGCTTATACCGGCGTTATCGATGCGTATTTAGGCGCTGTCCCTGAAAACTTTACTTACAACGGTAAAAAATATACGCCTAAAACTTTCGCAAACGAAGTTGTAGGTATCAATCCTGATAACTACGTGGAATTATCTTCTTTCAACGATCATCCTTTCTACAGCAAATTTACTTTATTGGTTCCTGATAACTGGTCGTTCGATCAGGTTTACAACGTTAAAGTAAATGAGATTACCGATATCATTGACAATGCTTTGAAAAACGGATATACTGTAGCCTGGGCTACCGATGTAAGCGAGAAATCATTCAGCTATAAAAACGGCGTAGCGTTCGTTCCGCAAACGCCTTTTAACGATATGACCATGAAAGAAAAAGCGGATATGTTTAACGGTCCTCAGGCTGAGATGGAAATTACACAGGAAAACCGCCAGGCAGCTTTTGATAACTACCAGACTACTGATGACCATGGCATGCACATTGTGGGTTTAGCCAAAGACCAGAACGGTAAAGAATACTATATCGTAAAAAACTCTTGGGGTGTAACCAACGATTACAAAGGTTATTTATACGTAACCAAAAACTACGTAAAATATAAAACCACAGCATTTTTATTGAACAAAGCAGGTATCCCATCTGCTATTGCTAAGAAACTAGGTTTGTAAAAAATTTAAAGTGATTGGGAGCCGCAGAAGAAATTTTGCGGCTTTTTTTATGCAATTAACTATAATAAGGATCGATTATTTTTTACCACAGAGGACATCGAGGTATCCACAGAGAACACTGAACACGAACTTAAAACTACGGTAAGATTAAAATATTCCGTGAAAATCCGTGCCTCCGTGGCAAAATTATGCGCGGTTAAACCTAAACCAAACCTGAATAAGTAAGCACCAGCCACCACAAACCTGTGGTAATAAAGGCAAGCACAATCCCTACTCCTACCACCAAATTAGACAACTTAGGGTTCAAATTATACTGATCTGCAACCACACCAGCCGTTACCAGCGTAGGCATGGCCATTTCAAAGATGGTAATCCGGGTAATGATTCCGCTTAAGCCCAGTAGCACAGCGATAGCCAAAACTACTGTTGGTGCCAGTATTAATTTGTATAATAAAGCAAAGCTGATGTGTTTTAATTCGCTAAACCAGCCACCAAATCTGAGCTGTAAACCAATCGAAAATAAGGCCAGCGGGCCAACCGTTGCGGCTAGCTTTTCGAATAGCGGCTCCAGCGGTACTATATTCACCACATGTGGTAAAGTCAAAGCTAAAACACAGCCAATAAGCGGTGGAAAGGTAAGCACCTTTTTAAGCACCAGCCCTGCACTCAGTTTTTGGTTTTGCGAAGAACGAATGGCCACCACAATACCAATAGTAGATAAAAGCATAAATGTAGCCTGGTCGCAGATAATGGCTATAGCCTGGTCTTTCTCGCTAAAATAGGCCGCAATTAAGGGGAATCCCAAAAATGAGGTGTTACTTAAAGCACTCGTTAGCTTTAGCCCGCCGCTTGTTGCTTTGCTTAATTTCTGGCTACGGCTATATGCGGTTACAAACAACCAGCCAAATAACCACACACAGGCAGGTGCCAGTGCCGGAAACAACAATTCCTTCGTCCACACGATGTGTGGTAAATATTTAAATGAAGCCGCAGGTAAGGCAATGTAAATAATCCAGGCATTAATGCCTTTGTGCGCATCTTTGGGCAGGGTTTTGCTTTTTCTAAAAAGAATGCCAGCCAGTATACACAGGCCGATAATAATAAAATTTGCCATGGAGTGCCGTAAAGATAGCCATAAAACAAAAACGCCAATAAGAATTTATCCTATCGGCGTTTAAAAAATTATTTTGATCGCTTATTTGATATGCGCTCTTAAAAACCAGGCCATTTCTTCGTGGGTTTCCATCAACCCGGTAATGAAATCACTTGTTCCGGCATCATTATAATCGTTTGCAATCGGATTGATGTTTCCTCTGATAAACTCGATAACCGTTTCGTGATCGGCCAATAAATCTTTAATGTAACCCAGACTATCGTTGTGGCGCTCGCTGTATTCGGTTAAGTGCGTTAAAGCCAAAAAGTTTTTAAGCGTTGCAGGTGCGTAATGACCTATTTTACGGATGCGCTCGGCAACGCTATCAATAAATTCATCAAGCTGGTTATATTGTTCTTCAAAAAACTTATGCTTGGCCAGAAAGTCGATACCTTCCACATTCCAGTGGGCATTCCGGGTTTTAGTATACAAAACATATTCGTCGGCCAATAGTTTAGCCAATTGTTCTGAAACTGCTTGTCTATGTTCTGCGGTTATTCCAATTTTTGCGTCCATTATGATTCTGTTTTAATAAAGCTAATTTACTCTTTATAGTTGTCAATACAGCAGCAGAATATCACCATATTGTTAAATAAAAAACAATAATAGCAAGGTCATTTATTAAAAAGCCACAGATTTTCTGATTAAAAATCGTTACGTCTTGGGCTTGAATTTTATAGCGAATGAATTATGGCTTCTAATGAAGTTACGAATGGCAACAAAAAAGCCACAGATTTCCAGATTAAATAAAAATCTGTGAATCTGTGGCTAAAATTTATTGAGCTGTTATGTAATTCAAAAAGTCCTTCAACTACCTGTTCCGATTCATCGGGAGGCTCAGGACGACAACATCTAATCCAATTAACCAGCTGGCTTAGATTTTGGTTTCTTTTTGTGCCAAACGCGTTTTTTACCATTGTTTTTATGCTGAGGCCTTTTTTCCTCTACATGGGTAATTTCCATAGTAGCAATGTGCTCAGGTAAAAGCATTCGCGGCACCTGCTTTTCAATCAGCTTCTCTATGTTATCAAACTTGCGTTTATCCCTGCCGTTAACCAGGGTAATGGCTGTTCCTTTGGTAGCTGCTCTTGCAGTACGACCAATCCGGTGTACATAATCTGCAGGATCGCCCGGAACATCGTAGTTAATAACAAGGTCAATTCCTTCTACATCTATACCCCGTGATAATACATCTGTTCCGATGATAATACCCAACCGCTTATTTTTAAACGCCAGTAAAATATCTTCACGCTCTTTCTGACCCAAATCCGAATGAAAAGCTTCGGCCTTAATGCCTAAGCCTTTAAAAGTTTTATATAATGCCTTTACCTTCTCTTTAGTTGAGGCAAAAATGATACTGCTTTTGTATTTACCTTCTTTAAAAATCTCTGTTAGTAGAGCTTGTTTTTGCTGATCGTGAATGTTATAGGCTTGCTGATCAATCCCTTCGGCAGGTTTAGCAATAGAAATGGTAATCTGCTTAGGCTCGTGTAAGATTTTGCCAGCCATATTTCTGATTTTCGGAGCCATGGTGGCCGAAAACAAAAGCGTTTGTCGTTTTTTAGGCAAATAACTGATGATGCGGATAATATCGTCGTAAAAGCCCATATCCAGCATCCTGTCGGCTTCATCCAGAATTAAATGCTGCAAATGCTCCAGTTTCAATACGCCAGATGATAAATGTGCCATTAAACGCCCGGGTGTGGCAATAATAATATCTACCCCTTCGCGCATCGAACGCTTTTGTTGTTCGTAAGCAATACCATCGCCCCCACCATAAACAGCCAGTGAGCTGATATTGGTAAAATAAGCCAACGCTTCTACCTGCAAGTCGATTTGCTGGGCAAGCTCACGGGTTGGCGCCAAAATCAAAGTATTGTTATGTCTTTCAGTGGCCCTGCTAATTTTATCCATTACAGGCAAAAGATAACTGGCCGTTTTTCCGGTACCCGTTTGGGCGCAGGCAATCAGATCGTGATTATCTAAAATTACCGGAATGGCTTGTTCTTGTATCGGAGTAGCGCTTTTATACCCCATGGCCATTAAGCCTTCAAATAAATCGGGGTTAAAATTAAAGTCGTTAAAATTCAATCTGTCTGTTTTTGTCTTTTAGCAAAAGTACCTCAAATTAAGGCGAATAGCAAACGCATTTCAATATCTGCAGAGATTGGCTGTTTTAGCCGCAATGGCCCGACGCTGAAACACCTTTTCTCGTCCTGATATCTTTGAAAACCTGCTGCTCACAGTAACAAGAGATCAAAACCACTTTGAAAGCTTCCTGCAGTGCGCAGCGCCCGATCAAACATACTTTGAAAGCTTCCCACCCACGGCAGGAAGCTTTCAAAGTAACACTCCTAAAGGTTGTACGACCGCACAAGCATTTAAACAAAAAATGCCCCAGTTGTAACCGGAGCATTTCGCGAAATTATAATAGACAAAACTTAGTCCACCAGAATAGCTTGTTCTGGTGTATTGGTTTCGGGGTTTTTAGTTAAGGTTACCTTTAAAATTCCATCGGCATAAGCCGCAGCAATCTGGTCGTTAAGTACTTTTCCGTTTAGAGCAAAGGCTCTTTCAAAAGCACCATTGCTGTATTCGCGGCGACTAAATCTTTCGCTTGCCCCTTCTTCTGCTGGTTTGTATGAAATGGTTAACACATCATCTTTGGTTACCACTTTCAGGTTTTCTTTAACCAGAGCGGGTGCATAAAGATGAATAATGAAACTATTTTCAGTTTCTTCTATATTTACCGGTACGCGCCTGAAACCGCGGTTAAACATTTCGTAACCCTGTTTAAAACGGCCTCCAAAGTGATGGCCAAATCTGCCGCGGCTATGGCCGCAACCGTGATGCATTTTGCCTGAATGGCAGCTATGTTCGTTGTACATGTTTTTAAAATTTAATGGTTTGTAATTATTAATTCGCCGGCATTTTTAGCCGACATTTTAACTCGAAACCCCAAACTGTGCTTTGGGAATTCCCAGTAGTTGGGTAATGATATTGGCATAAGGATACGCGGGAGAAAACACGGCGTAATCGAACTTCAGCCCCCTGATCTGTACCACAATATCATCGATAAATTTCATTGGCTCGAGCAATGCACTAATCAAACCCGATTTAGATTCGTCGCTTTTCTTTTCATGAAAAATATCCAGATCTCCGTTGTAAGGTTTAAAATCAGCACCTATGCCCTCAACAGGTTCCTGAAACTCATCCGAGCTGAAAAATGTAACTTCCTGCCCTTTGTTAATCAGTTCGTTTGCCAGGCCCAAAATCGGACTTGCAGAACTATCGTATGGATTGGATAAAAAAAGTACGCGCGACATATCAGTTTATTTTACGGGGATGATGCTTTCAGGCGCTTCAGGTTTAAGTTCAAAAGTGCCTGTGTTAGTATTGTGGTGATGGCTTAAAGCATGATTCCGTTCTGATCTGCAATCGTGCTCGTGATAATGCCTGTTTTTAAAGTCTAACCGGTCGCGGTATCCATTTTGAACCGCCAATACATTTAAACTATAAAATGTTGCTCCGGCTGCCGCTAAGGCTAAAAATATTCTAAATGCTCTCATGGCTAAATTAATTTACGTTTATACTGTTTGCGATACCATTACCCTGAACGTTTGGACGGTACCATTGACCATCAATTGGGGTAATCTGCTCAAAGTGATTCGGATAATATCCATTAAACCGTTGAGCGAAATGCCTGCGGCGGTTATAAGCAAACATCCTGAACACCATCCCGATAAGCATCGCGATTAAAATAAATTTGAATATGAATGGAACGAAGAATAAGGCTGCACCCAGTACAATTCCGAATCCTATGGCTTTTAATATTTTTTTCATGGTTAATTTCCTTGTTTGATTAGGTAGACGGAGGAGGAAAGATTTTACTTTAATTTTTTTTGAAATATTTTTATGAATAGGTTGAAGTGAAGTCAGATGTTACCATCTGACTTTGAGATAAGCAATCAGGCTAGAAAAGTGTTGAAATAAAAAGCCACAGATGCTCAGATTTAATCTGTAGATCTGTGGCTATATTTTAGGCCCTTTTATTAACCATACAGTCTTTTGAATATCTGTCCCGGTTCATCGGAAAGCTACCATTAACGTTATTACGCAAACTGTCTGTAGAGTTCCGAAGGGCTCTACAGATCAAAGAATGGATAAGAGTCTATGACTCGTTCGTAATTATTGAGTTATAAACTCAATCTTATTCACCATCCGTAGAGATGCTACGCTTAACTCTACGGACAGAAACCTGAGTGGAATCTGCAAATAGATTTCTCGACTACGTTACCGATGTAAAATCTGTATAAGTTGCACTCCGCTCGAAATAACGATCCCAGAAGGGCTGTCACCCAAATTGATTTTTCAAAAAGAGAAGTGAGCTGTTACCTGCTACTTTTAGATACTCAACTATGCAGCGGCTAATGTCCTTCGACAGGCTCAGGATGACACCTGTTAATTGGAACCTCGACCTCTAAAACAAAAAAGCCAGCTAAGCTGGCTCCAAAAATTCTTTATCGCTGATCGTGGCGACCCCATCCACCACAACGCCGTTTATATTCTTCTTTAAACTTTGCTCTTTCTTCCTCGTTCATGCTATGCCATTTCGCACGCATGTTATGTGCCTTTTCGCGAAAGCCACCGCCGCCGCCGCCTTTATTAAAATTACCGAACAAGATCCGGCACAGCACGAGCAGGCCAATTGCCTGCCAGAAATTAAGTCGCCCGGCATGGGCTACTTCAGGTAAAATCCAGTTCCACAAGTACATTACTACAAACCCTAAGGCGGTGGCAATTAGTGCTACCACGGGTAAAAAGAAAATGAATTTCTTGCCTTTACTAAACTTTCTATTTCTCATCTCCTGCAAATTTAATAATTGATAAATTCCTGATATAAATTTTGTAAGCGGTTGCGTAAATGTTTTACGGCATAACCTTTTCTCGATATTAAAGTTTTGATGTTTTCGCCGGTTTCATCGGCCAGCTCCTGAAAGGTGCGTTCTTCTAGTTCGTTTTGCACGAATACGTATCGTTGGTTTTCCGGCAGTTCTTCTAATGCTAAAAAAAGCTGATCCCAAAACAATTTTTTCAACCCTTCTTCTTCCGGTGAGTAAGATTCGGCCAGCAGAATCTCCCTGAAGTTAACTTCGCCATCCTCTCCTTCAAACGTAAAATCTTCGAGCCGTTCTTCTTTCTGTTTGCGGTATTTGTCGGTTATTTTATTCCGGGCCACGCGGTAGAGCCAACCACTAATTTGTTCGATTGCACCGGCCTCGGGCTGGTTACTCAACTGAAACCAAACATCCTGCAGAATATCTTCGGCATCCTCATCGGTATTCACCCGCCCACGGATGAAACTAAAGAGGCGTTTACCATAACTGGCAACTGTAGAAATGATATTTTGAGGTTCGTTTTTTGGCACTATTTATCTTTTGTAAACCAGTAAACGGATGAAACCCAATATTACTTTAAATTTTTTTCACTTTTTTCAGCAAGGCTAATTTCACTGACACTATGTTGATCAGGAAATCTTTCCCTAACCTTATAACCCGAGGATTTTTAATCCTCCAAATAAAATCATTTCACAATCAACCCTGCATAAAAATGCGTATATGCCGGCGTTTCCAAACCATGTTTAGCTGCCTCGCGCACAATGTAACCTGTTAACGATTCTACTTCAGTTTCGGGTTTCTGATCGAGATAATCTCTATGCATCGACGAAGTGGCGTCATATTTCATCGATTTCATAATATTAAAGGTCTTTTCCGAAATATCATCACTCAACGCAATTCCTTTTGCCTGCGCAAGGCTTTTGATCTCTTCAATTAGCTGTTTAACTTCATGACTATGATGCATCAGTACTTCGCCAATGGTTTTGTTGTAAAAAGAAGTTGCAGTAGCGGTTGGCGATATAAAAATAAATTTCTCCCAAACCGCAGTTGAGATTTTATCGCTGCAGTTCACTTCAATTCCTGCATTCAGGCAGATATCGTTCAACAATAGTACTGCCGAGTTTAATGCCCCATCCAGGCCAAAAGATATTTTCTGCACGTTACCCGAGTTTTCAATTAGTCCGGCACTTTTCAGCCGCGAAATGATAAAAGCACAGCCCTTTAGCACTGTATTTTCCTGAAAGCGACTCCTAATGATCTCATGGGCGTCTACGCCGTTTAACAAAGGAAGGAGCACCGTTTGTGGAGCAATGCATGGCTTTAAACTGTCGAGCGTTTGGACTAAACCGTAGTTCTTGGTACAAATGAGAATATAATCGGCGATCCCGATTTCATTAAAGTGACTGGTTGCCAGATCGGGCTTAGCAGTAAAAGCTTCTTCGCCTTTTAGCACCTTTAAACCATTTGCCTTAATTGCCTGTAAATGTTCGCCGCGCGCCACAAAAACAATTTCGACGGCTCCCTTTCCAGCATATTTTTTAGCCAATAAGCCACCGAAGTAGCCTCCTACACCGCCAATACCTACGATTACGATTTTTACCTTCTTTGCCATGTTCTTATTTTAAAGCCCCTGTGGGGTTGGTGCCTTTATCCACCACAATTTTATTGTTTCCGTCTAAATCGGTGATATAAATTTTGGGATTGGTAAAAGGCTTTTCCGCACCACTGTAAAAAATACGGTCGTCGGCAGTTACAAAAACATAAGGTACATTAATACCCTTAGGCGAAAGCCTTACGACTTTCTTACTGGCCAGATCTAAAATATACACTCCTTCTGCGGGGCCGGTTAATCCGTCTAAAACATCATTATTGCCTGCATTAAAAACCAGTTTCTTACCGTCTTTAGTATAGAAAAACCGGTTACTGCTGGCAATGGTTAAATCTTTACCAATTAAACCGGCTATTGGTTTGGTGTCTGTCACTTTACCTGAAAGATCAAAAGTGTACAAATTGGTTAAATCATGACCAATAATTTCGCGCCCGTTTTTCCACGTTGGGGCATATACATTAATTTTAGATGCGCTATCGAGCATTACATAACCCGAGTTATCGGCTTTAATAATCCCTATTTTCCACAGGTTTTGCTTGTTAAAAATATTAAAGGCAATGGTGTTTCCATCTGCCGACCATACAGCCTGATAATAATTGTTGTTATTTACCACCAGTTGCCCCTGACTTTTATTTTCCATATCGGCAATCCAGATAGACCGGTGGCCGGCAGAATCGCTTAAAGTGTAAGCCAGTTTATTCCCATCAGGCGAGATGGCCGGATCGGTAGCACCGCCAAACGAAATCTGTTTCATGGTATCGATACTGGTAGCAACAATCTTTTCGCCATCCTGATAAGCCAGGGCGTAATTTTTACTGCTTAACGAAACGGTGTCCAATACCGCTTTCGAGCCACCCTCTGCCGATTGTTGATTGCTACAACCTGTAAGTACCGTGCCTGCAATCAAAATACAAGCCAGCTGAATGTTAAATTTCATCATATACAATTTTACAAATTGTTTTTAAACAAAAAGATTCAGGCTCCTTGCAGCACCTGAATCTTCCTCTTTTATGATGTTAAACAGACTTAACTTTTTTTCTTATCGGCGTAACCAAATACTTTTTGCAATAAGGTAGAACTTCTGGAACCCAGGTTATCCCTTATTTTCAGTTCTTCTTTCGCTACTTCTATAAACAAACCATCAATTGCTTTTTGGGTAACATATTCGGTTAAGTTGGTGTTAACCGGTTTTACAAGTGGCAGCCTGTTATATTGGGTAGTTAAATCGCTGTAGTATTTGGTTGCATTTACCTTGCTTAAGCTTGTGCTTACAATGGGGCTAAACTTTAGCATTAATTGAGCAGTAGTTACCCTTTTAAAGTATTCGGTGGCGGCGTCTTTATTACCCAAAAGGATATTGGTAGCATCGGTTAGCGTCATTTGTTTAATAGCCGAAATAAAAATAGGCTTGGCTTCTGTCGCCGCATCTTCAGCTGCACGGTTGAGGCTCACAATTACATTATCGCAAAGCTTGTTCAGGCCAATGCCACGTAATGTTTTCTCTACCTTCTGTGCTTCAGGAGGCATTAAAATTTTAACGGCCAGGTTGCCTAAAAAACCATCCTTTACCGAAAGTCTGTCGGCACCGGCCGAAATGCCAATCTGCAATGCTTCCTTAATACCCTGTCCTATTTCGAGGGTTGTTGGAGTTCCGGTAGCGCTGGTTGAAGTACCCTGTTTTTCGGTTACTTTTTTAAAAATATCGCTCAGTTTAATCTGGGCATTAGCAGCAAAATTTGCAAATAGCAGAAAAGCCAGTGCTGCAGAAAAAGTGTTAATTCTTTTCATTTGGTGTGTGTTTAATCCTGATAAGCAAAACAACGGCCAATTTTTATTGGTTACCAAAGATAAGGGTTTCGCCACAGCTGAAATGTTAAATTTTCCATTTCAGTTATAGCAGATAAAAGGGCGAAGTATCCTAAAAAATTAGTTTATGGTTAATCACTCAGAAATATTTTTTATACTTGAAAGATAATTCGATATAGCTACCTGTTTTTTTGAGATTTATAAAAAATACAGCTGGAAATAGCCAGCAAGATGATGCTAAACTAATTGCCGAGTACAAAAACACGGGCAATTTAGATGCATTGGGTACGCTTTACAACAAATACATGCACCTGGTTTTCGGGGTTTGCCTCAATTATTTCAAAGATGAAGAGCAAAGCAAGGATGCTGTAATGCAGATTTTCGAAGAACTGGTTATCAAACTCAAAGTGCATGAGGTGCTAAACTTTAAAAGCTGGCTCCACGTGCTTACACGCAACCATTGCTTAATGGCGCTGCGCAAATCGGCTAAGCAAAATAATGTTTCTATCGACGATACTTTTGTGGAAAACAGCGAGTTTGTGCATCTGGATATAGACAACACAAAAGAAACGCAGCTTACCATTATGGAAAAGTGTATGGAAACTTTGCCCGAAGAACAGCGAAAAAGCGTAGATTTATTTTATTTACAGGAAAAATGCTATAAAGAAGTGGCCGATATTACCGGCTACGACATGCTAAAAGTTAAAAGTTACATCCAGAACGGTAAGCGGAATTTAAAGATTTGTATAGAGAAAAACAGTAGTGAATAACGATTGGTTAGATATTGATGTACTGGAAGATTACCTGGATGGTAAGCTTGATGCTAAAGCTATGCACTTTGTAGAAAGGCAGGCTTTGGAAGATCCTTTCGTTGCCGAAGCTTTAGAAGGCTTAAAACAATCGCCAAAACGTAAACAAAGCCTTTCTATTTTACAAAAGCAACTGTATGACAGGGTTGCTGAAAAGCCGATCAAGCGCAAGCTCTGGGGAATTACCACACAAAGGCTCAGCATTGCTGCTACTGCTACGGTAGCTTTTATTGCCGTGAGTATTTTGTTCTTTATGCGCGAAACGAACCGCAGAAATGCCGAAATAGCTGCCCGTAAATCGGGAGGTGTAATGGTAAACCTCGATACTACTACTGCCGTAGCCGCTGTTAGCCCTAAAGTTGATACTTTGACCAAAGTTTCTAAATCGGCCTTAATTGATAAAGCCATTGCCGATGTCAAAACCAGCGATCTGGCCATCAACAAGAAAACAACTCCTGCAGATTATAATGCAGAAAAGGAAATTGCTGAAAGTAAAGCAATAGCAGAACAGGCGAGTTTAAGCAAAGCTAAAGTGAATGCTTTTGCTGCACGCAGAGCCGATTCTGTTAAGGCTAAATTTGACGAGCCGCTTGCAGTAGCTGCTGCTCCGCAATCTATTGGATCAAGTAAAATTGTTTTCAGCGGCAACGTTGTTGATCAGCGTGACGGAAAGCCTATTAGTGGCGCAATAGTTAAACTGGCAGGATCGAAGAACATTACCGCAACCGATACCAAAGGATATTTTACCTTGCCAGCTGATAGCAGCGCCAAAGACAAGGATTTATTAATTAACGCCATTGGTTTTAAAGAGATTCCGGTAGTGGGCATGCAAGATCCAAATGCAATCAGAACGGCAATGAGCGGCGGCAAAACGCTCAATGAAATTGCACTGATTACCGGATCGAACGGTCGTAAAAAAGAAAATATACCTGCACCAAAAATTACACTTCGTGCAGAGCAGAATCTTAACGGAAAATCTGCTGAAGAAATTACCAAGCCTATTCCCGTTGCTACGATTAACTATCAGCAATACCTCGAAAACAACAACAAACTGTATAATGCCAAAGGCCCTGAACAGTTTGTGATTTTAAGCTTCAAAGTAAAAACCAACGGAAGGCCTGCAGATATCACCGTAATTAAATCGCTTAACAAAAAAGCAGATGCAGAAGCCAAAAGATTGGTACAAAATGGACCTGATTGGGTATTGCCTAAAAAAGGCACCAATGTTGTTGAGCTGAGCGTTAAGTTTTAATGCTCATTTCATTTAACCGCAAAGAGCACGAAGAGTAGGCGCAAAGTAAATTATGTCACATACTAACCTTTCCAGTGAAAGCGCCATTCACAGCAATGTGCGCCTTGTAAATATTTTTGCCACAGATTAACAGATTTGATCTAATCTGTTAATCTGTGGCTTTCATTTAACTATTTGCTCAATTTTAGTTCAAACGAAGATGGTGTTCATGAATAAAGACTTAATCTAGCTAAATAAAGATTCCCGCCTGCGCGGGAATGACGAGATTTAATGTAAGGTGAAAACTTCTTTGTGTCCTTTGCGGAAAACTTAGCCAGCTTTGCGGTTAAACCCAACAAAAAAGACCAAGGCTTTTGGCCCTGGTCTTCTGAGTATATTTAAAGGATTTTGTTTTTTTATTTAAAGTAGTAAATCACACCATAAATAATGGCTGCCAGCGTTGCTGAAACCGGAATGGTTAAAATCCAGGCCCAGATGAGGTTAATGGTTACGCCCCAACGTACAGCTGATACACTTTTAACCACACCTACCCCAACAATAGAACCGGTAATGGTGTGCGTAGTAGAAACCGGAATACCGAAATGCTCGGTAATACCCAACGTTACTGCACCTGCACCTTCAGCAGCAACACCTTCAAGCGCTGTTACCTTGGTAATTTTCGATCCCATGGTTTTTACAATTTTCCAGCCGCCGCTCATGGTACCTAAAGAGATTGCCGAATAACAGGCAATTGGCACCCATGCAGGCATGGCTTCGAAATCGGGAATTACTTTAGAGGCAATTAAAGCTGTAGCAATAATCCCCATTACTTTTTGCGCATCGTTACCGCCATGGAAGAAACTTAGTGCTGCAGATGAAATAAGCTGCAAACGTTTAAACCATTTTTCTGCAGTTGCCGGCTTGGCATAACGGCAAATATTGATAATGATGAGTGTTAATATCACCGAAATTACCATACCAATAATTGGTGCCAGAACAATAAACGATACAATTTTAATTACGTATTGCATGTTTACCGCATCAAGCGGGCTTGCACCGGTAAGTAAAGCATGTGTCATTCCGGCTCCTGCAAAACCACCAATTAGGGTGTGCGATGAGCTGGAAGGAATACCATACCACCAGGTTAACAGGTTCCAGATAATGGCCGCCAGTAAACCGGCAAAAATTACATGGAGTGTAATGTAATTTTCGATAACAGTTTTAGCAACTGTATTGGCCACTTTGTGGTCGGTAAAATAAAAGTAAGCAGCGAAATTGAATAACGCAGCCCACAAAACGGCCTGAAAAGGCGTAAGTACTTTTGTAGAAACAATGGTTGCAATCGAGTTGGCGGCATCGTGGAAACCGTTAATATAATCGAAAGCAATAGCCAGAATTACAACAACAACCAATAAGGTAGTTACCATGTTTGTTTTTTATTAAGCGTTTTTAACCAAGATAGTTTCAAGCACATTCGCCACATCCTCGCACTTATCTGTTGCTTTCTCTATCGTTTGTAAAACCTCTTTTTGTTTAATTAATTCAATCGCATTGGTTTCGTATTCGAATAAACGGGCTACAGCTAATGTAAATACATAATCGGCCTGGTTTTCGCCACTGTTAATGCGGATACAAGCATCAGCAATTACACGGATATTTTTGAAACTGCGTAATTCTTTAATTGCTTTATCAATATCGGTACACATTTCTACCAAAAGCTCAGCAATTTTAACAATCGGCTCATTAATGGCGTTCATGTTATACATTTGCATACGGTTGGCAGTGCCATAAATATAATCGGCAACATCATCAACTGCAGTAGCCAATTGGTGAATGTCTTCGCGGTCAAACGGCGTAATAAAGTTCCGGCTTAACTCAAGAAAAATCGAATGGGTAATATCGTCGCCTACATGCTCCAGGCGTTCAATTTCTTTAAAAATGGCTTTTCTGTTTTCAGCATCGGCTGTGCTCACCATAGCTAAAAGGGCTTCAGCAATCTTTAATGCATTGCTTCCTGCCTGCTCGAAAAGTGGGTGAAACTTTCTGTCTTGAGGCGTAAAGAACTTAAAAATATTGTTCATGTTAATTCTTAATATGTTGCAAAGCTACAAGCTCAATGTTAAGTTAATGTTAATTTCGTAATTATATTAACAAAAACGACATCAAAATTCATTTTAGCATGAAGAACGTCAGGATTTTACGCAGCAGTGTACCTGCAGGCATAAACTAAATTTTCAGATTTGTTTTTTGAACCGCTAAAACAGACTGGTTTACCCTCCCTTTTGAAGCGTAAACGCGAAGGTTGTACCAATGCCAGGTGTACTCCTTACTGAGATGGTTTGCTGGTGCGCTTCTAAAATGTGCTTTACAATGGCCAAACCTAAACCGGTTCCGCCTACCTCGCGGGCGCGGTGGGTATCGATACGGTAAAAGCGCTCGAATAATCTGGCCAGGTGCTTTTCTTCGATACCAATCCCATTATCGGTTACCTCAATCAGCACCTGATCGTGCAATTCGAAAATCTTAATGGCCGTTTCGCCACCATCAACCCCGTACTTAATGCTGTTTACCATCAGGTTAATCAATACCTGACGGATTTTTTCCCTATCGGCAGAAACCGGTGTAATGGCGGTATATTTATCTTTAAAGAAAAGTTTGATGTTTTTACTTTCTGCCCGGTCTTCTAGGTTTTCCATCACCTCTTTGGCTAGTTGCACAAAATCAAATTTTTGGTAATTAATCGGCGATTCGCCTGTTTCGAGTTTCGAAATCACATCCAGGTCGTTAATGAGATAGCTGAGGCGTTCCACATTGTTTTCGGCCTTCTTTAAGAACAAAACAGCCTGATCCGGATCATCTACCAAACAATCCTGCAGCGTTTCGATATAACCCTGAATGGCAAAAAGCGGCGTTTTAAACTCATGCGATACATTGGAAAGAAACTCACGCCTAAATTGTTCCTGTTTTTTAAGCAAATCGATCTCTTTTTTCTTTGCTCCTGCCCACTCTTTCACCTCCTGCTCTACATCGTTAATCGGATCGGAACTTACATACTCACCAAGGGCATCTTTTAAATCTTTACCTAATTTAAGGTTATGGATAAGCTTATAAATGAGTTTAATTTTGGTATAAATGTATTTTTCGAGCAGGTAATAAAAAACCAAGAAGCTACTTAAAAACGACACACCGAACGAGATAGCCAGGTAATACCAGCTATGCTGAAAGTAAAAATTAACCATGCCGATAGAAAGACCTACGGCAAGAGCAGTAAACAAAACCAGCACACTTAATTTCATGTGGCAATTTAAAGCTTTTATGTTAAATATGTGTTAACAGCCAGCGTTAAGTTGATTGTGCTGTAACAGCTTGTTTTAAGCAAGGGGGTATAAACACAAAAAGCTTTCCCTTTTGAGGAAAGCTTTTCAGTACAATATTGTTGTTACTACTTTTTAGTAGAATCTGTTTTAGCTGGAGTTGTTGTAGCAGGCTTAGCGCTGTTTAAGTTTCCACCAAGTGGTGATGGTGAAGGTGTTTTATCTAAACGCTCCTGAATAGCTGAATTTCCTACAGCAGCACTACCACCGCTGGTTTTAGCAATTGTAGTTATAGATAAGGTTAAAACAACGATTGCTGTTAATAAAACCCACGATCCTTTTTCTAAAACGTCGCCGGTACGTTGTACACCAAACATGTTACTGGTGCCACCGCCCGTAGCTAAACCACCACCTTTAGGATTTTGTACCAATACAAACAAGCCTAAAGCTATACATACAATAATTAATAAAATGATTAAAAAGGTTACCATGGTAATATTATTTTTAAAATTTCTTTTCTATAGATTGGATAAGGTCGGCAAAGTAACCACTTTTTTCTGGATATTTCAAACTTAATTTTTTATAAGTATCTATGGCTTTGTGGTAAAGCATTTGCTCGATGTAAATTTTGGCTAAAGTTTCCGAAACCAGGTCGTAATGATCTTCTGCGCTCTTCTTGGCTTTATTTTCATTATCGATCAGTTCGGGCTTAGGCGGCTTAATGGTTGGGTCTTCTTTTAAAAAGCGCTCAATAATTTCAGCACCTTTCACATCTTTAACTTCCGGAGCAGGATATTCGGCCAAATGGTCGGCTACTTCGAATGGGGTTTGAATGTGAAAAATATGCTCTACATACTGCTGCTGAAACTCTGCTTTTTCCTGCGGCTGAGCTGTTTGTGGTTTTGCTTTTTGCTTAACCGGCTTGGCCTGTGCATAAGGCTGAAAAATCTGCTCGTGCTCTGCGCGTGTTTTGGCCAGCCACCATAAAAAGGTATAAGGAAGCTCGTCGTCGTCGTACTTGGAAACGAAACTCTTTTCGTGACTATCGGGCACAACCGTTTCTATTTCGGGTGCCGGTGCTACTACTTCAGTACTTGTTTTTTCTTCAAAAGCAAAGAAATCAATTGCCGATGCTGCCTCAATAAAAGAATGATCTACAGCAGGTAAATCTACCAAATGGCTATCAGAGCCCGGTAAATGGTCTGGGGTTTCTATTTCAACTGCTTCATTCTGATTTAAGCTAACCGCTTCTTCAGGCGCTCCGGTTTCTTCAAAAACTCCCTGTTCATCCAGCTCAACGGTATCGGTCGCTTTAACCGGCACCATGTTTAAAATGTGGAAGAGTACATGGCCCTGGCCGTATAAAGCGGCTTTAGGTACGAACGCCGCATTTGCCCGCGCTAAAAGCAATTGAATGGGCTGCGCATATGGAAATTGCTCAGCCATTTCCTGCAACATGGATGCATGCTCTGGACCAACCTTTCCGGGTTGCGCAAGTAAATCTGCCAGTAGCTCTTTGTTATCCATTATTGAGGTTTGCTGCTAAGTTAAAAAAATGTAGACGGGTTTTTAAAAATTTTGTGTTTAACGGGCTACTTTGCCTACCACTGTGCAAAAGCACGGTTAAAAATATCTTCTACCAATTGCTTGTTAATATTTTCGATGGCGCCGGGCAATAACGATTGAATGGGAGCCCCACCTACCGGAAAGTCGAAGTAACGGGTAAAGCTTTCTTCAAAACTCTCCTTTTCGTGCTCCTTAATGTTATTTTTATACTTTACCGAAACGGTAATGGTAAGCCTGTTGGCACCAGAGGTTGGCGTGGCACTGTTTTGAAGGGCTACTGGTTTAATATCGTAGCCCGTAATACGACCTTCAAACGAAGCATCCGATTCGCCGGTTACCAGAATAAGTTTGGTTTGGGTGCGGATCCGGTTTTTTAAAGCCTCGGTAAGCTGGTTACTTAAAGTAGGCACCACCAGCGGGGCATTATTTTCGAATAAACGGATAGCCACATTTTTTAAGCCCGTAGTAGATGCACCGCTAAATTTGTACGAGCAAGCGTTCAGTACAGTAGCAACCAATATCAGCGCAAGTATTTTAATTTTCATCATGATAGATCGTTATGCTTTTTTACAGCATGCTTATAACGGCAACAGTGGCTTAAACTTATAAATTTAACTCTTTAATCTTACGGTAAAGGGTCCGTTCTGAGATCCCCAGCTCCTGAGCCGCAAACTTGCGTTTGCCCTTATGTTTTTTCAAGGCTTTTTTAATCAGATCCGATTCTTTATCAATCAGCGATAATGACTCTTCTACCTCCTCAGCATCGTGTGTAAAATAATCTGAGTTGCTATTGCCATTAATGTTATTGTTTACCGGCGCAGGTTGCTGTATGGTAAAAGCATGCTCCTGTCCGGCAGGTAACTCTACATCTCTGTAAAGCTGATTAATGTATTGCGGGTTATCGGCCAGTACCGTTGCGGTATTACCACCATGCTGAATAATTTCGGCAACCAGTTTTTTCAGCTCAACCATATCTTTTTTCATATCAAAAAGCACCTTGTACAAGATATCCCGCTCGGTAAAATCTTCTTTAGATTGTGCATTAATCGCCATTGGCAAATTACTACCGGCCTCGTTCGGGATATAGTTTAAAATGGCTTGCCCGGTAACATTGCGGTCTTTCTCCAACACGCAAATTTGCTCGGCAATATTTTTTAACTGACGGACGTTGCCCGGCCAGCTGTAATTGGTTAAAATTTGTATAGCATCGGGCTCCAGGTGTAAAGCTGGGCTACGGTATTTATCGCTAAAATCGGCCGCAAATTTCCTGAACAATAAATAAATATCTTCTTTACGCTCCTGCAAAGCCGGAATACGCAAAGGAACCGTATTTAATCTGTAATATAAATCTTCGCGGAATTTGCCGTTTTTAACGCGGTTGTATACATCCACATTGGTTGCTGCAATAATACGCACATCGGTTTTTTGTACTTTAGACGAACCTACACGCAAATATTCGCCGCTCTCTAAAATCCGCAGCAACCGGGCCTGAGTACCTAGAGGTAGTTCGGCAACCTCATCTAAGAAAATGGTTCCGCCATTGGCCACTTCAAAATAACCTTTACGTGCCTCGTGTGCACCTGTAAAAGATCCTTTTTCGTGACCAAAAAGTTCAGAATCTATTGTTCCTTCGGGAATGGCACCACAGTTTACCGCAATAAAAGCGCCGTGCTTGCGGGCGCTCATCTGGTGGATAATCTGCGAGAACACCTCTTTACCACTACCACTTTCGCCGGTAATCAAAACCGACATATCGGTAGGCGCCACCTGGCTGGCAATATCTATAGCACGGTTAAGCAAAGGCGAATTGCCAATAATACCGAACCGCTGTTTAATATTTTGTGTATCCATTCTTTAGATTTGAGAATTGAGATTTGAGATATTAGACCTTACATCCTTTACCTTCTACCCTCAACCTTATTTAAACTATTCGTCCGATCAAAGTAGCAGATGTACACTTTTCGATAAATACATTTGCATACTGACCAGGTTTAACACCATCAATTGCCGGGAAAATGGCCATAGCCCCACTGTCTCCCCTGCCACAGTAGTCTTTATCCGATTTTTTTGAAGTGCCTTCAATTAAAACGCGTACGGTTTTACCAACCCACTCCTGCAAGCGCATTAATGAGTGTGCCTGTTGTTTAGCTAAAATTTCGGCCAGACGGCGTTTTTTAACCTCCTCAGGAATATCGTCTTCCAGTTTACGTGCAGCTAAAGTACCCGGACGCTCTGAGTAGGTAAAGTTATAGGCAAAATCGTACTGCACATAATCCATCATACTCAGGGTTTCTTCGTGCTCTTCTTCCGTTTCGGTACAGAAACCTGCGATGATATCGGTAGAAATTGCACATCCCGGAATAATGTTGCGAATCGCATCAATCCGGTTAATATACCACTCACGGGTATAAGTCCGGTTCATTAATTCTAACACACGTGTATTACCCGATTGAACTGGTAAATGAATATAGTTACAAATGTTATCGTATTTGGCAATGGTATGTAAAACTTCGTCAGTAATATCTTTAGGGTGCGAAGTAGAGAAACGAACCCTTAACTCAGGACTAACTAAAGCTGTTAGCTCTAAAAGCTGCGCAAAGTTTACCGTTTCAGTACCATCTTCTGAGGTCCAGGTGTACGAATCTACGTTTTGTCCCAAAAGGGTAACCTCGCGGTAACCACCTTCAAACAAGGCCTTTGCTTCTTCGATAATCGAATGGGCATCGCGGCTACGCTCGCGACCACGGGTAAAAGGCACCACACAGAATGAGCACATGTTGTTACACCCACGTGTAATAGAGATAAAGGCGGTAATACCATTGCTGTTTAAACGTACGGGACTAATATCGGCATAGGTTTCCTCGCGCGATAACAGTACGTTAACCGCTTTGTGGCCACTTTCTACCTGCTCAATTAAGTTTGGCAAATCGCGGTATGCATCGGGGCCAACCACCACGTCAACCAAACGCTCTTCTTCTAAAAATTTAGATTTTAAACGCTCGGCCATACAGCCTAATACCCCAACAATTAATTTCGGGTTACGGCGTTTTTCTACCCCAAATTGCGACAGGCGGTTTCTCACCCTTGTTTCGGCATTTTCGCGGATAGAGCAGGTATTGATGAAAATTACATCGGCCTGGTGATAATCCCCTGTGGTTTCAAATCCAGTTTCCGACAAGATAGAGGCAACGATTTCGCTATCAGCAAAATTCATGGCACAACCATAACTTTCGATATATAATTTACGGGCATCAGCTTTTACGGGCGTATCTAAAATTAACGCTTCGCCTTGCCTTGCCTCATCATGCGTTTTATCTGGTACTTGTAAATCAATCATTATTTAAAAACATTTTGGGGATTGCAAAAATACACAAATAAAATTAAAAGTGACAAATTGACATATTTTGTTTAAATGTTTACAGTACGATTATGATCCGGCATCGTTTCCGTTAAAGTAAGGTGCCAGCATTTAGATAGGCTGTATTTTTTGGAAACGAACGGTGCTGTACCTGTGGCGGGCTGCAGTCCCGCCCCCGCTTCTGCCACAATAGAAAAAATTGCGGCATCCCGCTACGGTCGGGTTTAGATACAAAACCACTGTTTTAGCAAGATCTACGCTTTCAGCTTTAGACTTTAGTCTTTCCGCTTATCAAAAACCTTTCGCCCTCACAGCTGTTACGTATCAATTAAGGCATAAAAATGACATCTCAACATAAAAACAAAGTCTGGATCTGGATTAGCAGTATCCTGGGGATCTTAATCCTGATTTTATTATTTGGCGCCATGTTTCTGAGTGCCAGATGGAAGCCCCTGCTCACCGAAAAAATAAAGCAAGGAGTGTATAATGGCTCGCACCACCTGTACAATATCGATTTTAAAAGCATTAACCTGAATGTAATTACGGGGAGCCTGGCCCTGCGCGATGTTACGCTAAAGCCCAATCCTTTGGTTTACGATAGTTTAAAAGTAGCTAAACTGGCTCCTGCACATACTTTTGAACTCAAATTGAAAAAACTACAGATTAGTCGTGTTGGTATACTAACCGCCTATTTTAAAAAACAGGTAGCAGTAAGCGAAATCATTTTACAGCAGCCTTCTATCAATATGATTTACAATAAGGTGCCCAAAAAGACCGATACGGTTAAAAGTGAGCAAACACTTTACGATCAGGTATCGAAGATTTTTAAATCGATCCACGTAAAAGCGATCAGGATTGTAGATGCCGATTTCGATTATATCAATAAAACCGGTTCACAAAAGGTTAAAAACTCAATCAAACACCTCGATATAACCGTTAACGATTTTTTACTGGATTCGCTTTCGGGTAATGATACTACCAGATTCTATTATACCAAAGACGTATCATTTCAGCTTGCAGGCTACAAGTCTATCACCAAAGATAAAATGTACTCGATGAAGGTCGATACCATTTCAGGTTCTGCCAAATCAAAGCGCATAACAGCCAAAGGCTTTACCCTTTTGCCTTTGTACCCCGAATTAACTTTTGCCCGTAAATACAAGGTGCAGAAAGACCGCTATAATTTTGCTTTTGATCAAATAGAATTTAATGGTGTTGATTTTGTTGGTTTAAATACCGATCAAACCCTGCATGCCCAATCGTTAAAAATTGGCCCTGCCAATGTAGAAGTGTTTATGAGCCGCGAGTCTCCACCGCCTCCTGGTTTCGATAAGGGCCAAAACTATCCCCACATGGCGCTAAAACGCCTAAACCTGCCTACCCTAATTGATACTGTAAAACTGAGCAAGGTGGATGTTAAATATTCGGAATATAATCCGGCCAGTAAAAAGATAGGCGCTGTAACCTTTAAAGATTTAACGGGTAACATTTTAAACGTAACCAACGATAGTGCCCAATTGAAGCAACGCCACCATGCTCTTGCCAATCTCGATTCGCGCTTAATGGGCCTGGGAAAATTGAATGTAAAAATCGATTTCAATCTAACCGATCCGAATGGGGCTTTTAGCTACAGCGGAAACCTGGACAATTTCGATCTGAAAAATTTAAATCCGCTATCAAAGGCATTAGGCTTAATTGAAATTGAAAGTGGCGATGTGCAGCATATCGATTTTAAAGCCGATGGGGATTTACGGTCAGCAAAGGGCTCAATGAACATGTTGTACAGCAACTTAAAAATTAAGCTCCTATCGGATAATATTGATGGCGAAGGAACCAAAGAAAAAGGCTTTTTATCTTTCCTGGCCAATACCATTCTGGTTAAAAATGAAAACCCGCAAAAGGGAGAAGCAGCCCGTAAAGCTACAATGACCAATAACCGGATCAATTCGGCTTCGTTCTTTAACCTGATGTGGAAAACGGTATTTGTGGGCATAAAAGATATTGTGGGCGTAGGCGTAGTACCAGAGAAAAATCCGGTAAAACAGCAAAAGGTAATTGCTAAAAAAATCAGGGAGCAAAAGCGGGCCGATAGAAAGGCCGCCCGAAAGGCAAAAAGAGAAAATAACTAAAGCTTAATGCCTTGCAATTATGTTTATAACTGTATATTGCTATAAAAAAATTGTCCCCGTTTTTAATGCCAGCTACTAAAAGATATCGTTATAGCGTTTTAAAATGGATTGCAGGCGCTTTAGTCGGTGTTTTTCTGGTATTGGCCGGTATTGCCTGGTTTTTGAATGTAAAATCGCGCCCCATGCTTACCAGCAGAATCAAAACGCTGCTTTATACCTCAACAGACAGTTTATATACCATTAGTTTTACCAGGGTAACCACCAATATTTTTACGGGTAACGCTACTTTGCAAAATGTAAAAATCGTTCCGGATCAGAACCGGTACAAACAACTGGTTGCCCTGAAACGGGCGCCCAATAACCTTTACACCGTTTCATTAAAAAAACTGGTGGTTAAACGTTTCCACCCATTAATACTTTACCGCGAAAGAAAATTGCAACTGGAAGAGGTTTTATTTGATAAGCCAGAAGTGACCATGGTAAACCGGCAGCTTGCCTTTAACGAAGGCCGGGCACCCCGCCCTATTAAATCACCCTACGAATTTATTTCCAAAAATCTTAAAGAGTTTAGCATCAAATCAATCCGGTTCAGGGATGTGAGTTTTAAGTACGTAAATAATAACCTTAAAAAAGAGGTTCCTTTTGCTATCGATGATTTGAATATTACCCTTACCGATTTATTGGTAGACTCTACTTCGGCCGAAGATCCAACCCGCTTTTACCTGCTTAAAGACATTGTAATTAACCTGAATAATTATGCTTATCGTACACCTGATAAAATGTATGATATTAAGCTCGAGCAGCTCGATTTCAGGGCCAGCACGGGCAAACTAAGGATAAACCGTTTTGCCCTCGCCCCTTTGCATGATGAAATGGCCTTCGGCAAAGTTGCCGGATACGCGCGCGAGCGTTTTAACATCAGCATGAACGATATTATGTTTAACGGTATCGATATGCCGCTTTACATCAGCAAACAAGAGCTTTGGGCCAAAGAAATGGCTATTGCCAATGGTTTTATTTCGGTGTTCAGCCAAAAAGGGCTTAAACAAAAACCGGTGGAAAATAAAATCGGTCGGTTTCCACATCAGTTACTGCAACAGGTTAGCATGCCCATTCTGGTGCAAAAAATACAGGTAAAAGATGTAGGCATCAACTACGCCGTTTACAATACCGAGAGCAACCAGAAAGGACAAATTACCTTTCAGCACACTTCTGGTTTCATTAAAAATGCCACCAACATCCAAAGTATTAAAAACATTAATCCCATTATGGAGGCCAACCTGACTACCTACCTTTGCGGTCAGGGCAAGCTGGATGTAAACTTTATATTCGATCTTACAGCTAAAGATGGTGCCTTTTCTTATAACGGAACCCTGCATAGCTTTAATGCCCGCGTATTGAACCAGATCACCAAGCCACTGGGGCTGGTACGTATTAACCGGGGTAATGTAGATCAGCTTAAATTTAATTTCAAGGCTAACGATTTGGGTGCAAAAGGCACGGTAGCTTTTTCCTACTACGACCTTTCAGTTGCTTTGATGAGGAACGACCCCGAGAAAGACCATCTGGTTACCCGGGGACTGCTCTCATTCTTAGCCAATGCGTTAATCATCAAATCAGAAAACCCGGGGCCAGATGGAAAGCTGATTCCGCTAAGTGTAAATTACAGCCGCCCGGCCAATACTTCTTTCTTTAGCATGATCTGGCGCAGCCTTTTTACCGGCATTAAATACAGTATTGGCATTACCGAAGAAAAACAAAACGAAGTAAAGGCGCATATTGCTAAATTTAAGGCCATGAGGGAAAGTCACCTGCAAAGAAAACAGAGGCGCCTGGAGCGCCGCCTGGAGCGCGAGCGCCAGGAGAAACGCGAAAAACGTTAATTTGTAACCTTTGACTATATTTATACTCTAAACCTTAAACTACAATTATGATTATTGCCCTCATTATTATCGGAGTTATGTTCCTTTTTGGAATTTTCTTCTACAATTCTCTTATCGGAAAGAAAAATCAGGTTACCAATGCCTTTTCGGCCATTGATGTCATGCTGAAAAAACGTTTCGATTTAATCCCAAACCTGGTTGAAGTAGTAAAACAATACACCACTTACGAACAGGGAACCTTAACCAAAATTGTTGAACTTAGAGCAAAGGCTACCTCAGGAAACATTACACCTGCCGAAAAAGCCCAGTTAGACAGCGAACTAAGCAGCAGCATGAAGGGTTTAATGGTAAACATTGAAAACTATCCCGATTTAAAAGCCAACAGCAATTTTATAAACCTGCAAACGACCTGGACCGAAAGTGAAGAGCAGATTGCCGCCGCCAGAAGAACTTATAATGCTACTGTTACCGATTACAACAATGCCATTATGATGTTTCCGGGAAGTTTATTTGCCGGCATGCTTAACTTTCAGCCTACCCCGGTTTTAGAAACTGCAGCCGAAGAACGCAAAAACATCAGCGCAAAAGAGCTTTTTAACAACTAATGCAATTCGGTATTGATGGAAATGTAGCCCTGCAACAAGTATTGGCTACAATGGAAATTGAACGCAAAAAAATTGCTTCAACCCAAACCAAAGGCTATATTTTTATTTTGCTGGGCATAGCCGTAGCTGTGCTTGGCATTATGCTGGGCTTCCCTATTCTGCTCCCTATTATTGTGGGTTTAATTCCACTAATTTATGGAGGGATACTCCATCTTAAAATCAGCGACAATTTAGCCACTTATAAAAATGCCTACAAGCGGGATGTAATTGGGGCAGCACTTAAATTTTTAGATGAAAGTCTTGCCCTGCAACCAAACGCAGGCATTGAAGCATCGGAATTTGTTTACACACAGCTTTTTACACAAGACCCCGACCGGTATAACACCGAAGACCTGGTAACGGGCAGCGCCGGCAAAACCCGGTTTTACTTTGCCGAAGTACATGCCGAATATAAAACAGTAACCCAAACCAAAAACGGTACGCGTACTGAATGGCACGACATTTTTAAAGGGATTATTTTCGCTGCCGATTTTAACAAAAATTTTAATGGCATAACCATTGTACGCCCTAAGGGCTTTGCCAATGCACTGGGGGCCTGGTTTTCGAAAAATGTCTTCTCTTTTGGTGGCAGCGATGTGGTTAAGCTCGAAAACCCCGATTTTGATAAAGCCTTTGTAACTTATGGTTCCGATCAGGTAGAAGCGCGTTATATTTTGACACCAGCCATGATGGAACGGATTTTAAAGCTCAACCACGAAACCAAATACGACATTACCTTATCGTTTATCGAATCGAGGATGTACATTGCTTTTCCGCTAGACCGGAATTATTTCGAAGCACCGGTATTTAAATCTTTAATTAATGCCGAAGCACTCAACGATGATATTAGAGCCGTTAAGTTTATGTATGATATTGTACAAGAGCTGGATTTGAATACCCGGATCTGGGGGAGAGATTAACCAAGGTACTTTAACCGCAAAGGCCGTGAAGTGTTTCGCAAAGCATACGAAGTTAATATAAAAGGCTTGGCGTACTTTGCGTTTTGTCTTTGTGTACTTTGCGGTTAATAATGAAATGAAACACTAACTCAAATGTTTTTTCACAATATCCTCCAATGCGGCAATATCAAAAGGTTTCGATAAATAGCTATCGGCACCGGCCTCATCAGCCAGCGAAGAGATATCGTTATTGGCCGAAAAGTAAATCACGGGAATGTGTTTTAAATCAGGATGGCTTTTTAATGCTTTTGTAGCCTGTATACCGCCTAAATCGGGCAACCAGTTATCCATGAAAATTAAATCGGGCATATATTCTGCCACTTGCTTCTCAATATCGTTCGCGTTTTCAGATGTTTTGATTTCGTAACCAGCATCTTCTAAAATAAATGTACATAGATCAAGGATATCCCTGTTATCATCAAAAACAAATACTTTCTTTACACCTGCCATATTTAACCTCCGAAAAAGTAAATTAATTGTTCAACTTATTTATATATGTGGCCATATCGTGGCCATCCACAACCTCATGCGGCTGGACCTGTAGTACCGCCTGCTGGGGCATATACGGCATTATCGCCGTATTTGGATTCTGTATAACCACCCTACCACCAAAATTGTTTACACTTTTTAGTCCTTCTACCCCATCGGCATTAGAACCCGATAACAAAATGCATACCAGACCCGATTTAAAGACCTCAGCTGCAGACTGAAAGGTAACATCTATTGATGGCCTGGAATAATTTATTTTTTCTGAATAATCGAGCGAAATACTATGATCTTCTTCAATGAGCATATGGTAATCGGCAGGTGCAATAAATACTTTTCCAGCCTTTAACAGTTCTTTTTCTTCGGCTTCGCTAACCAGTAGCGAGGTGCGGTTTCTAATCAGATCGGTAAGCAACGATTCGTTACTGGCTTTACGGTGTACAACCAGTATAATGGGGAAATTCAGGTTCTGGCTCAATTGAGGGAAAATTTCAAGCAAAACATCTAAACTACCAGCCGAGCCCCCGATAATTAATGCAGTACAGGAGGTTTTATTTACAGTTTTCTCCATATTTTCTCCTGTTTAATCCTTTTATAGCCTTTGGCTTTGGGCCAAAAATCCAAACTTTCTTTACTCCCGAGCGCCAGGTAGCCTAAATTTTCAATGCTGTTATCGAAGAGGTTAAAAACCTTATGCTGTAGATCTTTATCAAAGTAAATTAATACGTTCCGGCACAAAATGAGCTGAAATTCGTTAAAAGAATGATCAGAAACCAGATTATGGGTAGAAAAGATCATTTTACTGCTCAAACTTTCATCAAATTTAGCCAGCGAATAGTTTGCGGTGTAATAAGTAGAAAAATCTTTAGTTCCGCCCGATTGCAGGTAATTTTCAGAATATTGTTTCAGGTAGTTTAAAGGAAACATGCCCTTTTTTGCCTTTTCTAAAACCGAGGGATTAATATCTGTAGCATAAATGAGCGATTTGTTGAGCAGGTTTAATTCCTTAAGCAAAATAGCCAGCGAAAAAGCCTCTTCGCCTGTAGAGCAGCCTGCAACCCAGATGCGGATGAAAGGATAGGTACCTAAAACGGGAAGCACATCGTTGCGCAAAGCTTTGTAAAACGAAGGATCACGGAACATTTCGGTAACATTAACCGTAATTTCCTCCAAAAAACGCTTAAAATACTGTTTATCTGTTTTTACGGTGTAGCGGAACTCTGCGAAGCTTACAAAACTATCGAGCGCATAGAGCCGGGTAATCCTTCTTTTTATCGAAGCATGCGAATATTCGAGAAAATCATAGCCATGAGTTTCTAAAACATCGTTCAGCAACAGCTCAACCTGCTCGTTATCTATCACTTCACTTATCACTGTTTAATTGGTAAATTTTTCTATCTGCAATAACAATTCATCAACATTTATCGGTTTTGAAACATAACCGGATGCACCTGCACTGAGGCAACGTTCTTTATCGCCAACCATGGCCTGCGCAGTTACGGCCAAAACAGGTATATTTTGCATTTTAGCCGATTTTTTCATTGCGGCAATTGCCTGATAACCATCCATATCGGGCATCATCATATCCATTAAAACGATGGCCACATTTTCGTGTTGCTCCATGATGGAAAAACCTTCATGCGCACTTATGGCCGACAAACAATTGAAGCCTTTGGCCTTTAAAACAGCTTTCAGGGCAAAAATGTTTCTGTTATCGTCGTCAATAATAAGGATTAATTTTTGAGGCATAACTAATTAAAATGGTTTATGATTTATGGTGATTTTCGTATAGCCAAACGCGCAATAATGAGATCAGCTGATCCATATCTACCGGTTTACTGATATAGTCGGATGCGCCGGCAGCAATACATTTTTCTCGGTCGCCCATCATGGCCTTTGCGGTTACGGCCAATATAGGCAGGTTACGGTATTTCAGATCCTGCCTGATGGCTGTTGTGGTTTCGTAACCATCCAGCTCCGGCATCATCATATCCATCAGCACCACATCTACATCGGCGTTCTCGTTCAGCAGCTTAAGTGCTTCTTTCCCATCTGTAGCCGCCAAAACTTTCATCTGATGTTGCTCCAGCATCTTGGTTAACGAAAAAATATTACGCACATCGTCATCAGCTACTAAAACTGTTTTTCCTTTAAGCACATCCTGCAATTCTGAGAATTTTTTAGGCGTTTTGGTTTTTTCCTTATTTTTTTCTTCAACCAGGTGTAAAAACAATCCCGCTTCGTCTAAAATGCGCTGATAAGAGTGCGCCGTTTTCACCACAATTGAATCGGCATATTGCTTAATGCGGTTTTCTTCGCCTTTCGAAAGGTTTTTACCGGTAAAAATAATAATCGGCAGATTTTCTAAACCGGGGGTCTTTTTCACTACCTCGAGTGTTTCGTAAGCATGTTTATCCGGAATACCCATATCCAGGATAACACAATTTACCTCTGGTTTGTGTAAGGCAGAAACACTTTCGTTTACCTGATTTACAATCTCTGTCTGGATATTAAAATTGCTTAAAAAGTAGCTTAAAGCTTTGGCGTGTTGTTCGTTTTCCTCAACAATGAGCACCTTTTTAGGGTGACGGCTAAGCGCATGCTCCAGCTTGGTAAAAATCTCCTGCATGTGCTCAAAAGCGAAAGGTTTATTGATAAAATCTACCGCGCCTTTAAGCAGGCTCTCCTTTTTCACCTGTAAAGAAGACATGATATGCACCGGAATTGGTCGTGTTGAGGGATCTGACTTCAACTCTTCCATTACCTGCCACCCATCTTTTACCGGCAGCTGAATATCGAGCAATATGGCCAGTGGTTTATAGGTTTTAGCCATTTCAATACCCACATCGCCACGCACAGCCACTAAACCTTTGTAATTTCTTTTGCGGGTAAAATCTAACAAGGTTTTGGCAAAAGGCGTATCATCCTCTACAATCAAAATTACTTTATCATCGGGTTGGATGTTAGCTCTATCGTCTTCAATTTCCTGTGGAATATTGGCCACCGTTAAAGGATTTGCCTTTTTAACTGCCGGTTCTGCAATTGCTGCAACAGGTTGATCTAAAGCAGCAATAACACCATCAAAACCTTTATTTTTATCAATAGGTAACGTTAAAGTGAAAATACTGCCTTCGTTTTCTTTACTTTTTAAATCGATGTAGCCACCCAATAGCCTCGCCAGCTCACGACTGATAGACAGCCCTAAACCAGTACCACCAAATTTACGGCGTGTAGACCCATCGGCCTGCTGAAAGGCTTCAAACACCATACCTTGTTTTTCGGGTGCAATACCCACGCCGGTATCGGTAACCTTAAATTCAAGGGCAGCCAGCTTCTCATTTTTTTCGACAGATAAGGTTACAGCCCCCACGGTAGTAAACTTAATGGCGTTCGACAACAGGTTTTTTATAATCTGCTCTAAGCGCATTTTATCGGTATGGAAAAATTCAGGTACTGCTGCCGATTGCGCTATTTCGAAAGTTAAGTTTTTTTCTTTGGCCAAAGGGCTAAAGAGCGAGCGCATATTCAACACAATATCGTCAACCTTAACGTTGGTTCGATCGAGCTCCATTTTACCGGCTTCAATTTTAGAAAGATCTAAAATCTCATCGATCAGACTTAATAAGCCTTGTCCGGAGCTTTGAATCACCTCAGCATATTCCTGATGCTCGCGATCCATGCTTTCATTTTCGGCCATTAACCTCGATAAAAGTAAGATCGAATTGAGCGGGGTTCTCAACTCGTGCGACATATTGGCCAAAAACTCTGATTTGTACCGGGTACTCAACTCCAAAGCTTCAGCCTTTTGCTGGATTTCTACATTACGTTCCTCAATCAGTTCATTTTTCTCTTCGAGTAAACTGCTTCTTTCTTCGAGCTCTTGATTGCTTTGCAACAACTCTTCCTGTTGTACGCGCAGTTCTTCTTCGCTTGCCTGAAGTTTCTGCGCCTGTGCCTCGAGCTCGGCATTTAAACCTTCCAGCTCGTTGTGCTGTACCTGCAATTCTTCTGACTGGGCCTGTGTTTCTTCCAGCAACTGCTGCAATTTCTGACGGTTCTGAGCGCCTAAAAGTGCTGTACCAACATCAGAAGATACCAGGTTTAAAAAGTGTAACTGCAAATCAGTGTATTTACCAATGGTGCCCAGCTCAAGGCCTCCAATCGAAATCTCGTTTCTGATAATCGGCAACACAATTAATTGTGCGGGTTTAATATTCCCCGTGGCGTGGGTAATGGTCAGTTCGTTTTGCGGAACATCGTCCAATAGAATAGGCTTACCCGATTTTACCGCCTGTCCAATCAACCCCTGCCCAATTTCCAGCGTCTGCGTTAAATTTTGTCCCTGTAAAGCATATTGTCCCTTTAAATGCAGGTATCCGTCATCTTTAAAAAGATATAAGGCGCCAATCTGGCTTTTGGTATAGTTAGCTAAAAATGCAATAATATCTTCGGCCAGGTGAAAAACATCCTTTTCGCCAACCATTTTAACGTTTAAATTGGCTACCCCCGTTTGCAGCCATTCGTTTTCTTCGAGGGTATCGAAAGATTTTTTTAAAGAGGTCGACATGGTATTTAACGATTCGGACAGTTCACCCAAATCATCCCGACTCTGGCTATCAAGCCGTACGCCATAGTTGCCATTTGAAATCTGGTGTGCAATTTCTTTAATGGCCGTTATGCGTTTTTCCATTTCATGTTTTTTATTCTCAATTTCTTGCTGAAGCTTAACACGTTCATCAAAATCGATCGACACTTTTCGGTAAAAAAACAGGGTAATCAACACCGCCAGCAAAGCGGCTACCAAAATTAAGAGTGGCGTATAAGAAGTCAGTTTATTTAGTTCGATGGTGCGGCGCTCTAACAAACTCTTCTCCTCGCTTACCATCCTTGACACAGCTGCTCTGGCCTGATCCATATAAGTCTTGCCCTGCAAAAGCACAGTTGGATCTATCTGGCCGCCAAGCGATTTAATTTCAATAGTTGAGGTAATGATACTCAGTCTGCGCGACATGATATCCCTCAATGCTTTAATATTTTTTTGCTGGTTTGGATTGTCTTTTGTTAATACCTGCAACTTGCTCAACGCATTCATGGCGGTATCAGTAGCGCCGTAATATGGAGTTAAAAAGATCTTGTTGCCCGTTAAAAGGTATCCCCGTTGGCCGGTTTCGGCATCTTTTAAGGTAGAAATTACGCCTTCGGCACTTAAAATCACCTCGTCGCTGTGTTTTACCAGCTCGGTACTTTTAATGAGGTTGCTGATACTGGTATAAGAAGCCAGCGAACTGATGAACAGAATAATCAACGACAGGCCCAGGCCTAAACGCAGATTATTTTTAAGTGTTGTTTTCATTATGGGGAATAAAACTAATTAGATCTGGTTCTTTACAATTTCTTCTTCGGTGATGGGGATAATGAAATAAAATTCAGAGCCCTCATCGGGTACACTATTTACCCCAATTTTACCGCCATGCCGGTTTATAATTTCCGAGCAGATATATAAACCTATGCCCAGACCATTAAAACGGTTGCTATTTTCTTCAACGCGGTAAAATTTATCGAATATTTTTTCTTGCTGCTCTTTCGAAATGCCGATGCCAAAATCTTTAACCGCCAGGTACAGTTTCCCATCTTTTATATTAATGGTAACATTAACCTGGTTGGTGCCCGGAGCATATTTAATGGCATTGGTAATGAAATTGATAACCACCTGCTCGAGCCTGATTTCATCGCCAAAAATCATTTCGTGGGTTTGGCCCAGCTTGGTAATTTTAAAGTCGGGATTAGATTGCTGCAACATCTCGATGGCATTGTTTACCATGTTATCGGCACAAAAGCTTTTCATGTTAAACTTCATCTTACCGCTTTCGATTTTAGAAATATCGAGCAGATCGACAATCAGATCATTAAGTTTTTCGAGCTGGATGCTGGCTTTTTCGAGGTGGTTTTGCGCCATGGTTTTATCATCGCGGTTTAAACTGCGCTGCAGCAACTGGATATAGCCCTTTACACTGGTTAAGGGTGTTTTTAACTCATGACTGGCAATACTGATAAACTCATCTTTTTTGTGCTCGGCCTGCTTACGGAATTCTATTTCTTCCAAAAGCTTTTCCTGCACCTCATTCAGCTTTCTGTTCTGCTCGTAAATGCGGTAAAAAGTTTTGATTTTAAGCAACAATACGTTGATATCAACAGGTTTGGTTATGTAATCCAATCCGCCACTCAGGTAACCTTTTGTAATGAATTTGAGTTCGGTATTAACGGCCGATAGAAATATAATAGCGGTATCTTTTGCCTTACTAAAGCCCGAAATAGCTTCTGCCACTTCAAAGCCATCCATATCGGGCATTTGAACATCTAAGATAATCAGGACGTAATTATTTTTCAGGACTTTTTTTAGCGCCTCTTCACCAGATGATGCGGTATCAACCTCAAAATTGTGCGCCTGTAGTACTTTCTGTAACGAGATCAGGTTTTCAGGCCTGTCATCAACTATAAGGATCATTCTTTATTAAACAAATAAGAAGCCGGGATAATTATGTTTGGTCGGGAGATAAGAATCTCCTTAACTGTAAACAAACAACAGCTTTTACAAAAGGTTTTAAATTTTTATAAATTATTTGAATTAAAGGTATCTCCCTGCCTGATGTCTCCTGTTTCGAAGCCTTTTTTAAACCAGTACATGCGTTGTGCCGAGGTACCGTGGGTAAAAGAATCGGGCTGTACTTCGCCTGTTGCCTGTTTCTGTAACTTATCATCGCCAATGGCGTTGGCAGCCGTTAAAGCTTCTTCAATATCGCCGGCGTCTAATTTAAAATCTTTCAGGTTTTGAGCATTATGCGCCCAAAGGCCGGCAAAGAAATCGGCCTGTAACTCTAATTTAACCGATAGGCGGTTGTATTCCGTTTTACTTACCTGTCCGCGCGCTTCATCTAATTTAGCCGAAATACCCAGCAAATTCTGCACATGATGACCAACTTCGTGTGCTATTACATAAGCTTGTGCGAAATCGCCAGCTGCACCGAAACGGTTTTTCAATTCGTCGTAAAAAGATAAGTCGATATATACTTTATGATCGCCAGGGCAATAGAATGGCCCAACATTCGATTGTGCATAACCACAGGCGGTTTGTACGCCATCTCTAAAAAGACGCAGTTTAGGGTATTCGTACTCCTTACCCATTGCTTTAAACTCGGCATCCCAAACCTGCTCGGTCGATTCTAATACTCCCGAAACAAATTGTGCCTGCGCATCATTAGCTGGTACGCCCTGCTTAACTTCTTCGGTACCGGTAGTGGCCGGCAGCTGATTTACAACCCCTGTTAGATCCTTACCGAATATTAAACCCAGCACCACAATGATAATACCTATCCCGCCACCCAGTGCGGTTTTACCACCGCCACTTCTGCCATCTTCTACGTTGTTACTGCCTTTACCAAACCACTGCATAGTTTATATTTTTATTTTAATGATTAACCTGATCTATCAAAAATTGTTATACTAATGTAGAAATATTTTTTGGTGAAGTAAGTAGCAAAAAAATGGAAGGTAATTGAATTTTGAATGCCTAAACAGGAGCTTTCTTTTAAACATTCGCGCATTCAAAATTCAATTATTAAAAAGGCTAACTATTAAATACAGCAATCGCTTTCTCGATTCTTGCCTTAGTTTCATCAACGCCTAATAATAGTGCGATATCGAAAACACCCGGACCAAATTTACCGCCAACCAGCATAATGCGGAAAGGCAACATCAATTCGCCCGGTTTAAATCCTTTTTCTTCGGCCAAGGCTTTAAAAGCTGTTTCGGCCGCTACGGCATCTGTAAGGGTTAAATTCTCAGCAAAAGTATTAAAAAACGCTGCTTTTTCTGAAGTCCACTTCGGTTTTACCGAATTTACATCATACTCAGCGGGCGAAGCAAAAAAGTAGCTGCTCTGTGCCACAAAATCGGGCAATAAAGTACAGCGATCTTTAATTAAATCGATAACGGTATTTAAGAAAGCTTCGTCGTTAACTGCAACACCTGCTTTTTCAAGTTCTGCTTTCACCCCTGCTGCCAAACGCTCAGCACTTTGTGCTTTAATCCACTCGTGGTTATACCATTTTGCTTTCTCGAAATCGAATTTTGCACCAGCCTTACTGATTCTTTCTACCGAGAATTTTTCTTCGAGTTCTTTTAACGAGAATATCTCCTGATCTGTACCATCATTCCAACCTAAAAGGGCCAGCATATTGATAAAAGCTTCGGGCATAAAACCCATTTCTTTAAAGCCTTTGGTTACATCGCCTGTTTTAGGGTCGGTCCAGTTCATGGCATAAACCGGAAAACCTAAGCGGTCGCCATCGCGTTTGCTCAGTTTTCCATGTCCATCGGGTTTTAAAATTAAAGGTAAATGCGCCCATGCCGGCATATCGGCCTCCCAGCCTAAATATTTCCAAAGCAAAATATGAACCGGAGCAGATGGCAACCATTCTTCGCCCCTAAAAGCATGGCTAATTTCCATAGCTTTATCATCAACCACAACAGCTAAATGATAGGTAGGCATACCGTCTGCTTTCAATAAAACTTTATCATCAACCAGCGAAGTTTCGAAACTCACATCGCCGCGGATTAAATCGTTAAAATACACCACCTCATCGGCAGGCACCTTAATGCGGATCACATAGGGCACTTTAGCCGCCAGTAAATCTTCTACTTCGTTAACTGTAAGCGTTAACGAGTTACGCATTTGCATGCGCGTAGCCTGTCCATACTGAAAATTAGGAATATCTTTACGCTTTGCATCCAGCTCTTCGGGGGTATCGAAAGCATAATAGGCATAACCATCGTTGATTAACTGCTCGGCAAATTTGCGGTAGCTGGGTTTGCGCTCACTTTGGCGGTATGGGCCATAGCTGCCCGGGTTTGCCGGACTTTCATCAGGCGTAATGCCACACCAGTTTAAACAATTTACAATATATTCTTCTGCACCGGCTACAAAGCGGTTCTGGTCGGTATCTTCTACACGAAGTACAAAAGTTCCGTTATTCTTTTTAGCGAACAAATAATTGAACAAGGCAGTGCGCACACCACCTAAATGCAAACCTCCTGTTGGGCTTGGGGCAAATCTTACTCTAACTTTTTTATCCATGATTGAATTGTTGAGCGGTTGGCGTTATGCGTAAGGCGCATAAAACGCCTATCGCCATACGCAAAGCGCAAGACGCTACAAAGATATATTTTTCATCCGTTTTATACGGTTTTCATCTGTCATGAAGCAGTTATGCTTTCAAAAGGATTGACTTAAGCTTTTTGAAAAAGCATAATGGTTTTATGTTTTTTTCGTTTTGTTATCGTATTTTGCCTAACACAAGCATGAACCCTTATCAAAAGAAACGCCGCTGGAAGTTTTTCCTCCTAATTTTTGCCATCTTAATCGGCATTGCTTCAGTATTTTATACCGATTCTTTTGTAAAAAAAATGGAACGCGAAGAAGCAGATCAGTTTCACCTTTGGGTGCGTATACAGGAGCGGGCCATGTTTTTGTACGACAATGACGATTACCGCGATGTGGTTGAAACCGTGCGTACCAATACCAAAACGCCGGTAATTATGACCGATTCTACAGGTATGATCAGTTCTTTTTTCGGGCTCGATAGTACCAAAACAAATTACCCAGACTCCGATCCCAAGCTAACTTATGACAGCCTTTATTTTGTCCGCCAGTTGAGGCAGATGAAAGCTCAGCATCCACCAGATGAAATGAACTTTTTAGGTAAGAAGTTTAAGGCTTATTACCGCGATTCGTTTATTTTAACGCAGCTGAGATACTTTCCCTATATCCAGATGGGTGTAATTTTCCTTTTTCTTTTAACGGCTTATGCTGCATTTAGTTCGGCAAGGCGTGATGAACAGGACCATGTGTGGGTAGGCTTGGCCAAAGAAACGGCACACCAGCTGGGTACGCCGATTTCCTCGTTAATGGCCTGGGTTGAGCTGATGAAGTCTAAATTTGATGCAGAAGACGATCCGCTGATTGCCGAAATGGAAAACGACATTAAGCGTTTAGAAATTATTACCGACCGTTTCTCTAAAATTGGTTCTAAACCCATTCTGGAAGACCATACCGTGTACATCGTCATCAGCGATTTTATCCGGTATTTTAAAGTACGTACTTCTGATAAGGTTAAATTCAGTATTACCGGCGACGAGCAGGTTAGGGCGATGCTTAACGTGCCCCTGTTTGATTGGGTAATCGAAAACCTGCTGAAAAACGCAGCAAATGCGATTGAAAATGAGGGTTCGATATCGATTAACATTATTGAAAACCTGGCCAAAGAACAGGTTTTTATCGATGTAACGGATACGGGAAAAGGAATTCCGAGATCGAAATTCGATGCCGTTTTCCAGCCAGGTTACACTACCCGTAAACGCGGCTGGGGACTGGGACTATCGCTTACCAAACGTATTGTTGAGAATTACCACAGTGGCGAAATCTTTGTAAAAGACTCAGAGCAGGGCAAAGGCACCACTTTTAGAATAATATTAAAAAGCAGTTTAAGATATGAACCGACCACAGCCTAACGAATATCCGGCCTGGGGCGAAACCTACATCAGCAAGGTTGACCGCGATATTTTCGAAATACTAAACGAACAGGTAACAAGCATTCCTGCTTTGTTCAGGGCAAATGCCGATAAGGCCAATTATGCCTATGCAGAAGGCAAATGGACATTAAAAGAAATGCTGGGCCATATCATCGATACCGAGCGTGTTTTCGCTTTTCGCATTACCTGCTTTGCCCGCAAAGAGCAACAGGCCCTGCCCGGTTTCGATGAAGACGATTATGTAAACAATGCCCGCTTTGCCGAACGTGAGCTGGAAGATTTGATTGAAGAATTTGCGGCCCTGCGCAAAGCCAATTTATATCTTTTTAAATCGCTAAACGAAGAAGACCTGAACAGCAATGGGATTGCCTCGGGAAGGGAAATTAATGTACGCGCGATCCTTTTCATTGTAGGAGGCCACGTAATCCATCATGTTGGGGTTTTAAAAGAACGTTATCATGTGGTTTAAAGATTTTACCGTCGAAGAGCTGAACAATCGCCCCAAAAACCATATCGGGGCGCTGCTTGATATCCTGTTTACCGAAATCGGCACCGATTTTATTAGCGGTACCATGCCAGTTGATGAACGCACGCACCAGCCCGCAGGCATTCTGCATGGTGGCGCATCGGTAGTATTGGCCGAAACGCTGGGCAGCATCGCATCTTACATGTGTATTGATCCGGATAAATACATGGCCGTAGGTTTGGAGGTAAATGCCAATCACCTCAGGCCGGTAAAAAGTGGCCTGGTAAAAGGTATTTGCAAACCACTGCACATTGGAGCCAAAACACAGGTTTGGGAAATTAAAATTTACGATGAAAGAGGCAAAATGAATTGTATAAGCCGGTTAACAGTGGCTATAATTGTTAAACCACAGTAAAGCGCTACTTACTTTTCAGCGTTTCGGTTATAACCAGCCTCGCTATATTTTCGGTAAGCACGGTAGGCGAATTGCAATCGCAGTTGGTTAGGCCAACTACATAAATATCTTTGCCGGGCACATAAACACCCATGCTTTTAAACCCGAAGATACTCCCGCCATGTGTCCTTACAGTTAAGCCACCAATTTCTTTAATGTGCCAGCCATAACCGTAATTAAACAGTTCGCCGTTATTTAGTTTATAGCGCGAAAATGCCTGTTGTGTTTCAGCAGTATTGAGTAGTTTATTGTTGACCAGAGCATTTTGCCATTTCAGCAAATCGCCTAAAGTAGACATTAAAGCTCCTGATGCAAAAGGAACGCTAAAGTTAATCGCCGTTTTATTTACAAAACCACTCTCCTTTTTCTGGTATCCATAAGCCCTGTTATCTATCACTTTTCTGTCGCTCGCATAATAAGAATGCTTCATGCCAAGCCGATCAAAAATATGCTGCTGAATAAAATTGGCGTATGTCACCCCCGAAACCAGCTCAATCAGGTAGCCCAACAGCACATAGCCCGAGTTATTGTATTCGAAACGCTCACCGGGGGCAAAATCAACGGGCTCATCCTTAAAAAAATCGACCATCATTTTAGGTGTCATCTCTTTTTGGGCTATCTCTGCCAGCGCCTTCATTTTGGTAAAATCTTTAATGCCCGAAGTATGCGTAAGCAAATGATGCAGGGTTATTTTGTCACCACCGGGGTAATCGGGAATATATTTCGAAATGGGATCGTTTACTTTTAATTTGCCCTGCTGCGCTAAAAGCAATATGGCTACAGCGGTAAACTGCTTGGTCATAGAGCCCAGCTGGAAAACACTTTCGTTACTAAGGTTAACTCCCAGTTCGAGGTTGGCTTTACCAAAAGCCTTTTGGTAAATCACTTCCCCTTTTCGGGCAACCATAAATGCAGCTCCGGGACCTTGCTGATCGGGCATTGCAGCCAAAATCAAACTATCAAGCTGATTATTGAGCTTTTGGGCCTGTACCGCTGCTACCATAAAGAGGTTGCAGGCCAGTATTACAAGAAAGCCCCGGAGCATAAGGGTAAATTTGCTTTGCACGGATAAAGCGGACTAGAATTTATCTTTCTCAATTGCTTTCTTTTCGATAAGGAAAGAAACAATTAAACCTAAACCACCAAAAATACCCAGGCAGCCAAAATAAACTGCAACGGCCTGCGAGGTTTCTGCATGTGTCATATCACTACCAAACATATTTCTAACCGAAGCAAGGGCCACAAGTAAACCAATGCCCAGACCTACCAGCAGTAAGCCAAACTTTAAACTTAAATAGGGTTTCGGGGCCGACCTGCCTACTCCCGGATTGATGCCGCGCTCAATCATTGCCATTTTCTCTTTGTTTGATAAATAACGGATGCCGAATACCATCGTGAAGGCACCTAAAAACAATGTTATTGCAACTAACTCTCCCATGATTATAATTTTTAATGTATAAATATTTTGTTTCTTGTTTATTTGAACCGTGTTCTGTGTGTTATGACTACAACTTTTTAAAGCAGGTTACACCATGGGGTAAAAAATATTCAATAACCAACAAGCAATTTTCAGGTTAAACTTAAAGCAGATAATTTTCAATACTACAAACAGCAAGCTAAAAAACATTCCTATTTTTGTAATAAAGCCTCCTATTTTGATTGAACAACTCAGAAATATAGCCGTTTTTAGCTCCTTAAGTGAGGAGTCTTTGCGTGAGCTTAGCAATTGTATGGAGTGTATTCAATATCCAAAAGGCACCACAATCATTCGTGCCGATAAAGTAGAACCCTACTTTTATGTACTTCAAAGTGGTATTGCCCGGGCGTATAGTGACGGCGAAAACCAGCAGATTACCTTTTGGTTTGGACAAAGCGGCGATGTGCTTTTTTCATTCAACAGCTACATTAACAATCGCCCCGGTTACGAAAACATTGAGCTTTTAGCGAACAGCGCTCTAATCAGGATTAAACTAACCGATTTGTTTTTGCTGTACCAACAAAACCTCGAAATTGCCAACTGGGGCAGAAAAATAGCCGAACAGGAATTAATTGCTACCGAACGGAGATTGATAGACCGCGCTTTTAAAGGAGCAGCAGAACGCTATCGCGATTTTACAGCGCAATCGCCCGAGTTAATTAAAAAGGTAGCCCTAAAACATATTGCTTCCTACCTTGGCGTAACCCAGGTTACCTTAAGCCGCATCAGGGCAGCTCATTAATAAGTTCATTTTTTAACATTTGTAAAATGTTGCGCCAATTGGCTGTGTTACCTTTGCCGAAACACATTTATTATGAACTGGATTATCTTAATTATAGCCGGCCTTTTCGAAGTAGGCTTCACCACCTGCTTAAAATTATCGAACAACTTTACTAACCTGAAATGGAGTGTCGCATTCTTTATCTGCATTTCGCTCAGCTTTGCTTTGCTAAATAAAGCCGCGCAAACATTACCCATGGGAACCGCTTATGCCGTATGGACAGGTATTGGTGCTGTAGGTACCGTAATTATCGGCATTGTATATTTTCAGGAACCAGCCACTTTCTGGCGGATATTTTTTATCTGTACCTTAATTGCCTCTATTGCCGGGCTGAAATTTTTTGCTTCGCATTAACCCGCACAGCCTAATTTAGGTTAAACATTTTTTTCTGTAGCGCAGTAGCCTTGCAAAGAAACAACGTTGCCTCCTGTGTTACGCTTTACGCTTCGGCCGCTGCGCCGGCCTGCAGGGTACCGCTTCACCCAGGGCTAAATTGCAAAAGCAGTATTTCATTTTTAAGGTTTGCAAGCTGCACCAACGCTGTTAATAAACCTGATGGCCGCAGCAGCCCCGAAGTATGAGGGCTACAGCGAACAGCAGGGCTGCAGTATCCTAAAAAATACTCCCTTTCGTTTCCAAAAATCAGGAGTTTGCAAACCTATGAGGTTTTTAAAACCTCATAGGTTTAACAAAAAGATTAATGTTTCACGTGTAACCTGTGTATCTTTAATGTAGTCTTACAGCTAAAGATGGAGCAAAAACTTACAGATTTAGAGCTGATCCAAAATATATTGGCGGGCGAACCTGCGCAATATGCTTTGTTGGTGAAACGCCATCAGCGCTTTGTATTTACACTTGCTTTAAGGTTTTCGAAAAACCGCGAAGATGCCGAAGAAATAGCCCAGGATTGCTTTGTGAAAGCTTATAAAGCACTGGCTACATTTAAACAAACTTCGAAATTTAGTACCTGGCTGTATACCATTACCTATACCACAGCCATGACTTTTTTAAGGAAAAAGCGTTTAGATACCGACTCGATCCATAACGAAGAAACATTTGTACAACTCGAAAACCAGACATCAAGCTTTAACGCCAACGACTACGAAAAACTGGATAGTCATACTTTTTTAAACCAGGCCATTGGCCAGCTAATGCCCGATGATGCGGCCATTATCACCCTGTTTTATAAAGGCGAACAGAGCCTGGAAGAAATTGGAGAAACGCTGCACATGGAGCCCAATACCATCAAAGTAAAACTGCACCGGGCAAGGCAAAGGCTTAAAGAAAAATTACAATATTTGTTAAAAGATGAAGTAAAGGAGTTACTATGAACACGATAGAACAACAGCTTTGGGAATATATTGATGGCACTTTAGATGAAGCGGCAAAAAAAGCCCTTGAAGAAAAAATTGCGTCAGATCCGGAAATTAAAGCACAGTATGAAGGGCTTTTAAAACTGAATTCAGTTTTAGGAACACTTGATCTTGATGAACCTTCCATGTCTTTTACCCGGAACGTAATGGAAAGCATTGCGCTCGAACCGGCCCCTGTCGCTTTAAAAACAAAAGTAAATACGCAGATTATTTACGCCATTGGCGGCTTTTTTGTGCTTTCGCTTTTAGGTATCCTGGGTTATATATTTTATCAGGCTAAAGCTGGTTTTGCAGGCTTTAACCTACCCGAAAAGTTAAACATTAACCTGGATAGCTACATTACACCAACCACCCTGTATGTTTTCTTATTCGTTGATCTCGTTATCGGATTAATTTTCTTAGATCAGTTTTTGCGGAGAAAGGTGCATAAATAACCTCCCAACACGCAGGCATTGCCTTAAAGCCTTTTCAGGATCTCCAATCCTTCCGGCCATGGGCCAAAGCCCGAATCGGCATTAATGTGGCCTGCATTGCCAATATTAATCAATTCGCTGCCCCAGTGTTGTGCAAAGAAAGTGGCCCTTGCTAAAGTTACCCACTCGTCATTGTCGCTGCTTACCACAATTGTTTTAAAGTTAATTTTATCCAGCGGCACATGATCAAAGCCAACTGTTGGGAATGTATATTTGGGTGCATCAAGATCGCTTGGCGCTACCAGCAAAGCGCCTTTAACTTGTTTTTGGTAATGCTTTGCCCAGTTGGCAATGGCAGTGCAACCCAAGCTATGCCCAATTAAAACCACTGCAGACAGGTCGTAGCCCTCAAGCGCCTTGTCAATCGTTTCAATCCAATCTTTGCAGTTGGGTGCATCCCACTCCTGCTGGTTGATGCGCTGAAAATGATTCCCTGATTTTTCGAAATGTGTTTGCCAATGGTTGGGGCCAGAATTGCCCAAACCTGGAATAATAAAGTAGTTGGTCATAAAATTAAAACGGATGGCCTTAGTAGATGCAAAAATAAAAAAGGCTGCCATCGCAAGAGAGCAGCCCATCTGAAAATATGATAAATAAATTAAATTACTTTCACATTAACGGCATTTAAGCCTTTTTTACCGTTAGCAACTTCGTACTGTACTTTGTCGTTTTCACGGATTTCGTCGATAAGACCTGTTGAATGAACAAAAATTTCGCTATCGCCATTCGCAGGGATGATAAAGCCAAAACCTTTAGTTACATTGAAGAATTTTACTGTGCCTTCTTGCATTGTATTTAAGTATTAAATTAAGTATGCAAGGTAAGTTTTAATTTTTAAAATTAAAACTAAATTTTAACATTTTTTTAACGTTAAAATCTTGTAAACATCAGATTATTAAGGCTTTTTAATTGCCTTACCTATCATGGTCAGGGTAATTTCGCTGTTGTGCGGCACACCTAAAGTGGTGCCCGGAGCAATATCGAAAAGGTTACGAATATAGATATCTGCAACACCCTGTGCAGCCTTCTTCTTGGTCTCAGCATCTTCCGGTAAGGTGTTATAAACGGTCTTTATATGTATGCCCCCTTGAAAGTCTACAACCGCAGCAACCTGGTGCGAAAAATCTTTATACGCACGCTCTATCGTAATTACATATTGCGGAAACATGTAATCATAAGCCTCGGTACGGTTGTTAAGACGGTCTACCGTGCTTATTTTCTCTGCCTTTGCAATTTTGCTTTTCGAAATAAACTGAACAGGATCTGTAGCAGCAAAGGCACTATCGCGATTTGCATTTACCTGGTTTGCCCTTTTTTCGATAAAAGCGGTATCGGCCTTAGTAGGTCGTTGTAATGCTTTTGCCGTTGTTTTCAGTTTGTTTTTGATGTAACTCTGCGCATAAAAAGTCATGTTTACATCCGAGCGTACATCAGCAGCAATTACCTTTCCATCAACCTGAACACGCTGAAATACCAGGCTATCTTTACTGATGTGCTTCACTTTGAAAAACTCTGCAGCGAAATTGTACACGTTGCCATGATCGTATTGCAGGTAAAAATTCTGCATTCTATTTTTCTGCGGGCTCCATGCCGACATGGTATCTTCTCTTACCACTTCAATTATCCACGAAGGTTTCTGCATAAATCCCTGTTCGTTAAAAGAAAGGCCATCTTTAAACCTGCGTTTTACCTCTTCATAGCGGATACCTTTAACAGGCTCAAAAGTAAAATCGCGCAGGGTTGGATCGGTGGTTTTGGAGCCAAACTTACACGACGAAAGCCACAGCACAAAAAAGAAAAAGTATAGGATATTTTTAAACATGGTAATAAAATATGGCCCTAAAATAAGTAATTATCCAAGAAGCCATTTAAGTTTTGAGCAAAATGCACTTTGTTAGCGCTAATTTGAACTTTTAGCCTGTTTTCCAGTATCTTTTCCTGCTCTGTGCGCCAGGCAATCATGAGGGTCATGAAACCTTCCTGCCGTGCGCAGCGACCTTTCATGAGTATCAGGAAAACCCGCTGCAGGGTGCAGCACCAAATCATGAGGGTCATGAAAGCTTGCCGCAACCTGCAGCGCCAAATCATTAAAAAACGCCTAAAGTTTATTTTTTCTTCACCAATATAACGTTGGCCACCTTGCGTTGCCCCTCGTGATCCCACTTTTTATTATCGGTAGGATAATTAATTACGCCGTTGCTGCCCATGCCGTTTACCCATAAGGTAGTAGAGCCTCCGCCATCGAAATTAATGGCACTGGTACAGCCCAGCCAGCGCATCAGTTTGGTGAGTTCGAACAGGCTTGCCCCTGCCGATTCGGTATTGCGGCCATCAATGGTTAACAAAATAACATGCCCATTGGGTTTTAGACCCAGGCAAGTACGTGGATGGCGTAAACGGTTAAAAGCAGCAGTATCTAAACTTTCATCTACCCCATTAAACGTCAGCAACGGGCCATTTAATAAAACATCAGCAGCGGTTAAGCGGCTTTCCCAATCCGTACTTCCATCCCATTTAATCAGCTTAAGCTTTCCATTTTCTATCGCTATACCCGCCTGCTGGTGCCTGGCTCTTTCACCATTAGCAGCTAAGCGGTTGGTATTTATGGTTTTTCCCTGTACGCGAACGAAATCAACCGAGCCTCCGTTTTTAACATCAAAGAAATTGCCGTTTATGGCTGCCAGCGCGGTATCGCGCAAGCCGAAATCGCTGGTGGTAATCAATTGTTTTTCTTCCGCTCCAATGGCAAAAACGGCTTTGCGACCGGTATTTTTAATCTCTAAAAAAGATATATTTTGATTGGTGCCAAACAGGTTTTGCTGGTTAAAGTGATGCTGAAACAAGCTAACCTGCCTTGCTACCCTGGTTTTCTGCCATCGGGTTTTTACAACAGTTAACGAATCGGCGTTTTGACTAAAAGCCGTTAAACTACAGGCAAATAAGGCGGTAGCAAGTAAGAGTTTTTTAAGCATAAAACAGTTTTGCCTTAAAATTATAAAACGGTTTACAGTTTGCTTTAAAGCATCAAGAATTATACAAAAACAAAAAGAGCAATCAATTTAATGATTGCTCTTTTTAGTATAAACCTTGCAGGTTAATACAATGTTTATATTGCTTTCAAAACCTGTGGGTTTTGAGGCAGGTATTATTTTTTCGGATCTAAAATATCTTTAATCCTGATGCTTAAATCTTCGTAGTGCGCTTTGGTAATGGCATCGCCAGCCGCAGCTCTTGATTTGGTGGTAGCCAATAATGTTTTTAGCTCAGCTCTAACCAATGGTCTGATATCTGATAAGCCAACGTTGATTGGTGTTAAACCAAAACTCGCAGCATAATCTGCTGGGAAACCTGCAGGAAGCTCGTTTTCTTTGGTCATCAAATCCTGTAAACGATCTACATAAGCACGTTGTAAATTGCGTTTAAAGGCATCTGCCCTACCCGCAACAAAAACCGATGATCTTAAATCAGTAAACAGTTCAGGTAAAGTATAGGCTTTAGCGGCACCGTTTTTAGTTTCGTTATCCAATAAACGTGCAATACGCGATGGCGACAACAAATTACCCAGTGTACTGGTTTGAACACCTTTAATGCGGTTTAACAATACGCCATTATCAAACTTGCTCAACTGATCGTTGTTAATTAACCAAAGTGGTGTGGTAAACAACTGCTGGTTAAAGAAAGTTACAGCCTCTTTTTGTTTCGCTTTTGGCAGGTATGCGTAAACCGGTCCTTTTTGCTCGTACGTTTTAAAGTTTTCGCTTAAACCACCAACGTTTGTTGCAACGTGGCCCATATAACGGTTAAACTGACCAACAATCTCTGTATAAATCTCTTTTAAATCGCTATAATCTTTACCTTTTTGGTAAGTCCATTTTTCTACATTTGGTAAAATGCGTTTTAAGTTGGCAATACCATAAGTACTGGCTTTCATGGCATTATCACCTAAATCTTCGCTTTGTAAACGTGGATCTAAAGAAGTACCCTGACGGCCATAGAAGTATAAAGGATTACCTGCATTTTTTAAAGTCCACTGATCTAAGATTTCTTTTTCCTGTTCAGCAGTTTTACCGCCCGGAATCCATGAATATCCCCATTTTACTACCCATTTATCGTACTCGCCAATTTGTGGGTGTAATTTGGTTACACCATCGCCAGGCTGTGCAATGTAGTTAAAACGGGCATAATCCATAATTGATGGTGCTGTACCGTGTTTATCTGTAAACGTTTTAGAACGTAATGAATCAACCGGATAAGCATAGCTCGAACCAAAGTTGTGAGGCAAACCTAAAGTGTGACCAATTTCGTGCGAAGAAACAAAACGGATCAGTTCGCCCATTTGCTCATCGCTAAATTTAGCTTTACGCACTTCAGGGTTAATGGCAGCTGTTTGTACAAAATACCAGTTGCGCAATAAATTCATTACGTTGTGGTACCAGCCGATGTGTGTTTCTAAAATCTGTCCGGTACGTGGGTCGCTGATGTGCGGGCCGTAAGCATTGGCAATATCAGAAGCGAAGTAGCGTACTACCGAATATCTCGAATCTTCTACGCTAAACTGAGGATCTTGTTGTGGAGTAGGTGCTTCTTTACCCATAATGGCATTTTTAAAACCAGCGGCTTCAAAAGCTACCTGCCAGTCGTTAATACCCTGAATTAAGAATGGAACCCATTTTTTCGGCGTTGCCGGATCGATATAAATTACGATTGGTTTAACTGGCTCTACCAGTTCGCCGCGTTTATAAGCATTGGTATCTTTCGGTACCAGGTTCCAGCGGTGAATGTAAGCTGTACGTTCTGCCTTTTGTGCATTGCTGCCATAATCTATCTGCGACTGACCAAAGAAACCTACCCGGTTATCCATAATCCTGGCTTTTACAGGTATTTTAGGCAATAACAACATCGAAGTATTGAACTCGAAAGTAACCGCTCCGTTGCTGCTATCGGTTGGCGATTCGGCTGCACGGTAAGTTTTAGCTGTTTTTACCTCGATATTAATCGGGAAAGTTTTAACCGTATCGATGTATGAACGGGTTGCATCGTACATGGTAACTTTATAGGCCTTACGGATCTGATCGGTAGCGCCAATTGCCATTACATCGCCGTTGTAAAAATCGGTAACATCGATTACCACACCGGTAGTATCTTTATTATATGCTTTAATTTCAAAGCTCGCTAAAATTTGCGCCAGGTTAGAGTTCTGAACCGACTCATACATGTCGCTGTTCGGGTCTGCTTTGGTTGAGTAGCTTGGTACACGGATAAAAACCTGTTTACCTCTGCGCTCCCATTTCCAAACCTGCTCGTTAAGTTCTTCGCCACCATATTGCTGGTTGCCAACTTTAACGCCAGCCGGTACTTTAGCCAGACGGGTAACTACCAACATTTCGCGGTTAATGATTGAATCAGGAATCTCGAAATACCACTTATCATCAACTTTATGGGTTTTAAACAAGCCATTGGTAGTTCTTGCTTTTGCGGTAATAATTTCTGAGAATGGTTTTATGCCCTCTTTCTTTGGGGCTGCAGCAGCTGCTGCCGGTGGGGAGGCTGGCGTTGTGCCTTTACCTTTTTTTGGAGTTTTCTGGGCGTATGCCGTATCTGTTCCGGCTACACCAAGTGCTACAATACCTGCTAATGCAAGTATTTTAAAGTTTTTCTTCATGTGCAATTAAAAGTTAGTTTGCTTGGCAATTAAGAGGTTAAAGTTAAAGGCTTGTTACAAGCCAAGTACTGTGTAACCGGAAAATTACATTCTGTTAAATCCTTTTCTCGAGCTTTACCACTTTAAAGAACACCTGTTTATCCCGGTAAATTTCAAAAATGATGCTCCGGTCGGCCTTCGATTTAAACATTTCTGTAAGATCATTTAGGGAATAATAATCAACTGCCTTGAAATTTACACCAATAATTTCATCATCCTGGCAAAGGCCAGCCCTTTCTGCCGGGCTATTGGGATCTATTTCGCCTATGAGCAGGCGTTTATATTCTTTCTGGTCTAAATAAATTACCATCCCAACCATATCATGCTCAAAAGGTACTTTGCTTAAACTATTGGGTTTAATATAAATAAAACCTTGTTGGTAATTAATCTGAAGGTTAAACTTACGAAGCAGGTCGGCACCTAAATTCCCGTTCCGTTTAGTCAGGTCAATCTTATCAGAAATGGTTTTAAAATCGGGGAAACCGGCAACAACATCTTTAAAGGTATAGTCGCCCAATTTAAACTTCTTCACCCGGCCTACATAGCCCTTAATCTGTCCGCTGAGGCTCATCCCTAAATTGGCGCTGATGGTTTTGGCGGGTAACGGGAAAGCTGTTCCGTCGAGGGTTTCGAGCGATAGCGCATGACTGGCGCCCGTATCAATCAGGAAGCGGGCATTTACAGTTCCACCACCAGGAATTTCGATATTGGCCATTACATAAGGCTTTTGGTTTTCGACTACAATGGGGATTTTTTCTCCGCGATACTTGATCTTTGCGCCATAATTGGATACAATGATCCTGTTCTCGTTGTACCTGATATCTACAATAAAGCTGTTAAAGAAATTATAGCCGATTAAACCATAAATCTTAATCCCCAAATGCCCCGATAAATTAAAAAGATCTTCTTTTAAAATGGCCGTAGGTACATGGTCCATAGCTGCATTTCCCAGCCGGGCACTAATATTCTGTGATACAAAAGCTTCGACAGTTTCGATGCCTAAGCCCGAGACTTTAATTTTGCGAAGCATACTAAAGTTTAACGAATCAATGATAGAGGGATCGGTAACGATCATTGGTCCTACTCCGGTATCTAAAACAAAATCGTAAGGCCCTTTACCGTTCACATACAGCGGAACCACAATCAGGTTTTTAATGCACTTAAAGGAAATAGATTGTTTCTGCTGCTGATCCCGTCTGAAAGCAAACTCCTGCGCCTTTCCCTGAAAAACAGTCAAAACAAAGCCCAGGCAAATCATTAACTTGCGTAAACAGATTATTACAACAGGGCTATATTTGGCTAACATTTAACTAAATTTAATAAATTAGTTGATAATTATGCTTCCCTAAATTCAGAACATGTTTCCATTAAAAAACCTAAGTACTTTTTTCCTTGCCGCTACACTATTTATAAGCCTGTTGAGTGGCTGTTCTGCAGATAAAATAATGTCGAAAAAAGTAGCCAAAATCTTTAAAAATTCAGAAGTAACCAGGCAGTACCAGGTTGGTTTTGCGCTTTACAATCCGGCCGATAAAAAGATGATTTTTCAGCAGGAAGCAGACAAATACTTTACACCTGCCTCAAATACCAAGCTCTATACTTTTTTTGCCAGTTTGAAAATGCTGCCTGAGGTGATGCCTGCATTAAAATATGTTGAAAGAAACGATTCGCTGATATTTTGGGGAACCGGCGATCCTTCATTTTTACAATTTGGAGTAAAAGATAAATCGGCATACAATTTCCTCCTGGCCGCTAACAAAAAGCTCTTCTTTGCGCCCGGTCGTTATTCAGGTAGTTTTTTTGGCGATGGGTGGTCGTGGGATGATTACGACTTTTACTACCAGCCCGAAATTACCGAAATGCCCATTATGGATAATATGGTTACTTCTACCTACGCTGGTCCGAATAAAATCAACATCCAGCCCAGGGTTTTCACTTCGTGCTTCCAAATAGACTCGGCTAAAACCACAGGCAATTTTCAGGTAAGCCGCGATTTTTTAACCAATACCTTTCACTATCCCGCCGTTGCTGTAAAACCGGGCTACAACCAGCAAAACCCCTATAAAACAAGTCCGCAGCTTACCGTAGAAATTTTGTCCGATACCTTGCACAAACCAGTTGGATTGATTAACCTTAAAATACCTGCTGATGCGAAAACTTTGCCTGGCGCAAAACGCGATTCTGTTTTAAAACACATGATGTTGCCCAGCGATAATTTTATAGCCGAGCATTTATTACTGGTATGTGCCAACCAGATTGGCGATACTTTAAGCACGGTTAAAGCCATTCAGTACATTAACAAAAACTACCTTTCCTTTTTACCCGATAAGGTAAAATGGGTTGATGGCTCAGGCCTTTCGCGTCAAAATCTATTCACTCCACGCGATAATGTATACCTGCTCGACTCGATTTACCGCCTGGTAAATAATCCAGAAAAACTTTTTGATCTGTTGCCTGCAGGCGGAAAGAGTGGCACTTTAAAAAATGCCTATCCAAAAACCGATACACCATTTGTTTATGGCAAAACGGGTTCGCTGGGTGGTGTACACAACCAAAGCGGTTATGTTTTAACCAAAAAAGGTAAAACTTACATTTATGCTTTTATGAACAACGGTTTTGTAAAACCCACAGCCGAGGTACGGGCAGAAATGGCGCGGGTAATAACTTACATACACGATAATTTTTAGCACATGGGCACTGCATTTAGCGCCATAAACCAGCCTTTCGGTAATAAAATAACTGTTGATGGAACAAGTTACCTCTATTTTGGCGGTACAGCCTACCTGGGAATTCCGAAAAATCCAGCTTTTATTCAGCTTTACGTAGAAGGGATTAACAAATTTGGCTTAAATAATGGCACCAGCCGTAACAATAACATTCAGCTTGGCATTTACGACGAAGCCGAAAACGTAGCTGCAGGCCGTTATGGCGCTGAAGCAGCGCTGATTACTTCGAGCGGATATTTAGCTGCGCAACTTACGGTTAAAGCTTTATCTAACCTGGGCGAGGTGAGTTACGCCCCAGCCACTCACCCTTCGTTATGGCTAAACACGCCACCGGTTGCGCCTGATTCATTTACAATCTGGAAAGCAGAAACGACTGAACGGATTAATGCTTCTACAGCACAAAACTGGGTACTCATCAGCAATTCGATGAACAACCTCATGCCAGAGATTTACGATTTTTCTTTTCTGAACCAAATTGACGCGAGTAAGAAACTAATCGTGATTATAGATGATTCGCATGGGATTGGTGTAAACAATAGGGGCCTAAGCGTATACTCCAGCTTGCCAGACCGGCCCAATACCGAATATGTTGTAGTAGCCTCGATGGCAAAAGCGCTGGGAGTAGATGCAGGGATTATTTTAGGATCGCAACAAATAATTGGCTTGTTGAAGAAAAGCGCTGTTTTTGTTGGGGCCTCGCCTCCTGCCGCAGCGGGTCTCTACGCTTTCATAAATGCTGGCGAAATTTATCAAACAGCATGGCAAAAACTGCAGGAAAACATTGATTTATTGGCCAACAACCTAAGTTCCACGTGGAAATACGAACCAGGCTTCCCGGCATTTTTAATAGACAATCCACAAATTGATCGGCATTTTTTTAAAGATCAGATTCTGATTTCGTCCTTTCCCTATCCCAGCCCAACAAGCGCCCCTATTAATCGCATTGTATTAAGTAGCTGGCACGAAAAATCAGATATCGAGAAATTAATTAGCATTATTAATGCTTAGGCTTTCGCAATATTTTTTAATCTTTATAAAATGAAACGACTATTCCTTTTCCTGCCCCTGCTATTGATGCTCTCTACTGCTGTTTTGGCGCAAACCACCGATGTTTGGATTGTAAGGCATGCCGAAAAAGATAAATCGAACCCACAAGATACTGACCCAGCCTTATCTGATGAAGGCAGAATCAGAGCCGGCGACCTGGCCACCTATTTAAAGAAAGAAAAGTTCGATGTTGCCTTTAGTACCCCTTTTAAAAGAACGCATCAAACTTTAGATTCTTTAATCATCCAAAAAGTAATCGATTATAAAGATATTCCATCGCTGGTAGATTCGGTTAAGAAAAATTACAGCGGAAAAACGGTTATTGTAGCCGGCCATTCCAATACCATACTGGAAATTATTGAAGCCTTTGGCGGTAAAAGACCAATGGAAATGCTTACCGACGATGATTACGACTATATTTTTCACTTAACCGTAAAAGACGATAAAGCACGCGTTAAAAAAGACCAGTACGGCAGGCCACATCATCTTTAGTTGGGAGTTTGGAGTTTTTAGTTTGGAGTTACCTGCGAGTTTCAAAGTGGAGTCGGATGTTTCCATCTGACTCAGATCTAAAGTTGGTGAAGATTTGAGTGTAAGCTGTTACCAGCTTACACCACAGCGACGAACAGCTAAACTAAAGCTTCTCGAAAGGGATATCCATCAGCTGGTAGTTTTTCCAGCCCACAAAATCATAGTGCCACCATTCATTTTCTAAAACCTTAAGACCGTATTTGGCCATGGTGCTGATCAGTAAATTGCGGTTCTTTCTTTGCACAGCCGATACGGGTTCATAATTAGCTGCAGCAGCAGCCGAAAAACTATCGTAAGGTGTTGGCATCGGCAATTCTTTGCCTGTTTTTAAATTAATAAGGGTTAAATCTACGGCGCAGCCCCTGTTATGTTTAGAGCCTTTGGCCGGATTGGCTACAAAGTTTTTATCGCTTGCTTTTTTATAAAACTCAATCGTAATGGCATAGGGCCGGTATCCATCAAATATTTTTAAACCAAGCCCTTTTTTGTTTAGCTCCTGCTGAATTTTCTTTAATGCATCGACTACAGGTTTCCGGGCAAAAGCCCTGGCCTGCCTGTACATTACCTGCTGCATAAAGTTGTTCTTAGTAGCGTACCGGATATCGAGGCTAATGTTTGGAATGGCTTTTTTTATTTCAACGAGCTCATTATCCGGATTTGATTTTATCGAAGCCTGATATTGATTGAAAGAATTAACGACAACAAGTTTCTTTGCGGCGGTGGGCTTATTTTGAGCAGAGGCTGAAACAGAAATAAGGAGAAAAAATATTACACAACTTAATTTCATACACGAATTGGCTTAGTTCATCATTATTGAGTGGTACAAACAATCTTAAAAAACGATCGCTACTAACCAGCGCATTAAGATTGCCTGCCTGTTGCAGGCAGGCTTCGTCGGCTGAAAAAGCCTTCCCGCAATGACGGATTATAGGTTATTGGTTCGAAACCACCAATAATTCTAAATCCTTAAACGGTAAATTAAACATATCCGACAGGTCTTTACTGGTACAGTTGCCCTGATAAATATACAACGCTTCCCGGATAACCGGATTATTCCAAACCATGTTTACCAGTCCTCCAAACTCGCCAATATCCAATAAAATTGGGGCGAAAATATTGGTTAATGCGTACGATGCCGTTCTGGGCACTCTCGAAGCAATATTAGGCACACAATAATGAATTACGTCGTATTTCCTGAAAACCGGGTTGGCATGATTGGTTACTTCCGATGTTTCAAAACAGCCCCCCTGATCGATACTCACATCAATAACCACCGAATGTGGTTTCATACGCGCAACGGTTTCTTCCATCACAATACACGGACTGCGGCCATGGGTAGCCCTGATGGCACCAATTACCACATCACAGGTTACAATGGCTTTATTAAGTACTATGGGCTGCATTACCGAGGTAAAAACCCGGCTGCCCAGGTTATTTTGTAAACGACGTAAACGGTAAATAGAACTATCAAAAACCTTTACTTCGGCACCAAGTGCTAAAGCGGTTCTTGCCGCATACTCGCCCACTGTTCCGGCGCCTAAAATTACGATTTCGGTTGGTGGTACCCCCGTAAACCCGCCAAGCATTAAGCCTTTGCCACCGGTAACATTGCTCAGGTATTCTGCTGCAATTAAAATCGATGTTGACCCTACAATTTCGCTCATGGCCCGCACCACACTCAGCACATTCCCTTCATCGCGCAGGTTCTCGAAACACAAAGCATTAATTTTTTTATGCATCAGGGCTTTGAGGTATTCCTGCTTTAAAGTACCAATCTGTAAAGATGAAAGCAGGGTTTGCCCTTTGTGCATCATGTCAATCTCTTCAAGGGTTGGCGGTGCAATTTTTACCAGAATATCGGCCTCGAAAACCTCTTTTTTGTTGTAGGTTATTTTAGCGCCCTGTTCGGCATATTCAGTATCGGTAAAATTCGCTCCGGTACCGGCTCCACTTTCCAGTATTACGCGGTGACCATTGTTTACCAGCAAGGCAACAGAAAGCGGAGTTAAAGCAATTCTATTCTCCTGGAAAGAAATTTCTTTGGGTATCCCGATGTACAGGCTATTTTTTTTGTTTCGGGTTTCGAGTTTTGCCTCTTGTGTTTGCAATAAACCTTGACGAGCTATATCGGCCATTCCTTCGCGTAATCCTGTAGCCATGTTGAATTAATATTTTGGTAGTTTTAGGTTGTTCAAGGTAAGGAAAATCTGTTAATTTATTGATAACTAATTGTTATACCTTACAAAAAGTGAACAATCGCTCGTTTTCATCTACCACACTAATTTCAACTTTGATATAATTTTGGGGCAATAATTCAGCTACACGCTCCGGCCATTCAATGAGGCAAATGGCACCACCATAAAAGTATTCTTCATAGCCAAGGTCATAAGCTTCGCGGATATCTTTTATGCGGTAAAAATCGAAATGGTAAACTGATCCTTTAGGGCTCACGTACTCATTTACGATAGAATAAGTTGGGCTCGAAACCACATCTTCAATGCCCAGGTGGGCACAGAACTGCTTAATAAAAGTTGTTTTTCCAGCTCCCATCTCCCCTTCAAAAATGAAAACTTTTTCATCACCGGCGAAGACCAAAAGCTGTTCGGCTACCTGAGGTAAACCCGATAAACCATTTACTGTTATTTCCATGCTAAAAAAATAAAGGCAAAAGTAATACTTAATTGCATTCCTTTTGCCTGATTATGAGTTTTGTCAGTCTGAGCTTGTCGAAGAATTCACCAATAATTTACTGAATATCTTTTCGATAAAATCAAGATGACAATAAAACGGTGCTACCTAATCTTTACCTCGGCGAGTACGTCACCACCGGAATAATCATCTCTTCCAGTGAGATCCCTCCATGCTGAAAGGTTTCGTTATAGTAATTTACAAACTGGTTGTAATTGTTGGGATAAACGAAATAACTGTCCTCACGGGCAAAAATATAACTGCTGCTGATGTTAATCTTAGGCAACATGGCATCGTGCGGGTTTTTGATCAGGAAAACATCTTTAACATTAAAATTCAGATTGCGGCCCTGTTTGTACCTTAAATTGGTATTGGTACTTCTATCGCCAATTACCTTAACCGGTTTTTTAACGCGGATGGTACCGTGATCGGTGGTGATAATCACTTTAACTTTTTTCTGTGATATTTTCTTCAATAAATCCCAAAGCGGCGAATGCTCAAACCACGATAGAGTTAACGAACGGTAGGCGGCATCATCGTTGGCCAGCTCGCGGATCATCTGCATATCTGTACGTGCATGGCTCAGCATATCAACAAAGTTGAAAACAATAGCGTTAAAATCATTTTGCATCAGGTTGTTGGTTTGATCAACCAAATCTTTCCCCTGCTCAAAAGTTAAAATTTTATTGTAGCTGAATTTGCAGTCTCTTCGTAACGTACGTTTAATGTTATCGGCCAAAAAAGCCTCTTCGTGCATGTTTTTACCGCCCTCATCGTCGTCGTTTTGCCAAAGCTGAGGGAAACGTTTTTCCATATCTAAAGGCATTAATCCCGAAAATATGGCATTACGGGCATACTGTGTTGCTGTTGGCAAAATACTGCTGTACATATCCTCCTCATCAATGCGGAAATACTCCGAAATTAAAGGATTGATGATTTTCCATTGGTCGTAACGCAGGTTGTCAATCAGGATAAAAAATACAGGGGTAGTTTCGTTAATGTGCGGGAAAGCCTTTTTCTTTAACAACTCGTTCGAAAATAAAGGCGCTTTATCTTTTTCCTTAATCCAGCCTAAATAGTGTTCTTCAACAAATTTCGAAAACTGTGTGTTGGCCTCCTGCTTTTGCATGGTTAAAATCTCGTGCATTTGCGGATCGTCCAGCTTCTCCAGCTCCAGTTCCCAGAAAACAATCTTTTTATACACATCAACCCACTCTTCGTAGTTTAGCTTATCGCCAAGGGTCATGCCCAAACGGCGAAAATCCTGCTGATAAGCCATAGAAGTTTTCTCGCTTACCAAACGCTTGTTATCGATCAGCTTTTTAATGGTTAGCAATACCTGTTTGGGGTTAACCGGTTTAATCAGGTAATCGTCTATTTTGCTACCAATGGCGTCTTCCATCAGGTTTTCTTCCTCACTTTTGGTAATCAGCACCACTGGCACATCCGGGTTCAGGTTTTTAATGGCCCCAAGCGTTTCAATCCCACTCATTCCAGGCATATTTTCATCTAAAAAAACCAGGTCAAAATGTGATTTTCCGAATGCTTCAAGCGCATCGTTCCCATTGGTAAATGTGGTTACATTATAACCTTTATCATTTAACAATAATATATGTGGTTTTAACAGGTCGATTTCATCATCGGCCCATAATATCTTAGTTTCTTGCATGTTTATGTAAAAATAGGTATGTATTGCCTTTTAATTTTGGCAGGTAAATCAAACTCTAAATAAAAATAGCAATTTTTGTACCGTATCTGTCTATTTAACTATTTTTAACGATTGAACAAGAAGAAAATCATAAATGATCCGGTTTACGGTTTCATCAGCATACCATCGGCCCTGGTTTACGATGTAATTTCGCATCCGTATTTTCAGCGCCTGCGCTACATTAAACAACTGGGCATGACCCATTTGGTTTACCCGGGCGCATTGCACACCCGTTTTCACCACGCATTGGGTGCCATGCATTTAATGTGTTTGGCAATCGGCTTGCTTAGAAGCAAAGGGCATGACATTACCGAAGGTGAAGAAGAAGCCGCCATTTTGGCCATTTTACTGCACGATATCGGTCACGGCCCTTTTTCGCACGCACTTGAGCATTCGCTGGTTACCGGTATCAGGCACGAAGATATTTCAGTAAAACTGATGAACGACCTGAACATTCATTTTGAAGGGCGTTTAACCCATGCAATCGAGATTTTTAACGGCACTTACCCTAAAAAGTTTTTACACCAGTTAATTTCGGGCCAGCTCGATTTGGATAGGATGGACTATTTAAACCGCGATAGCTTTTTTACTGGTGTAAGCGAAGGCGTAATCAGTTTCGACCGCATTATTAAAATGTTTAATGTTTACGACGATGACCTGGTGATTGAGGAAAAGGGTATTTACTCTATCGAGAAATTCTTGATTGCCCGCCGCCTGATGTATTGGCAGGTTTACCTCCATAAAACGGTAATTGCAGGCGAAATGATTTTGGTGAAATTACTCGAAAGAGCCAAAGAGTTATCGGCAAATGGTGTTGATCTCTTTGCTTCACCATCGTTAAACCATTTTCTTAAAAACAATATTAATGAGGCTAATTTCTTTGAGCAGCACGAAAACCTCGAACATTTTACCAATCTCGACGATCAGGATATTTACGCAGCCGTTAAAGTTTGGGTAAAACATCCCGATAAAATTTTATCTACCCTGTGCAGTATGCTCACCTCGCGTAACCTGTACAAAGTTGAGATGGGTAACGAGATGGAAAAAGCCGATCGCGTAACCTTTTTGCAGGATGCGGCTGTTAACCTGCTCGGAATTAAGCCCGAAGAAGCCCGCTATTTTGTTTTTACCGATACCATACAAAACCGGGCCTACAATGCTGGCGTAGGTAACATTAAAATTTTAATGAAAAATAACAGGATAGTTGATATTGCAAAGGCCTCAGATTTATCTAATCTGGAGTCGCTGCAGAAAACCGTAGAAAAATATATCCTCTGTTACCCCAGGGGCATTTAAGCTTATTTAACAAAATATTTAACTTTTACTGCCGTTTTAAGTCTTATTATTGTGTAAAATATACACAGCTTAACCATTGCAGGTTTTTTTGTTCATATCAATTTAACATTTACCTTTGTACGATGCAATTTACTGCCAAGCAGATAAGTCAGTTTCTGAACGGTTCCATAGATGGTAACCCTGATGTAGCCGTTACCGAACTCTCTAAAATAGAAGACGGAAAGGAAGGCTCTTTGTCTTTTCTTTCCAATCCTAAGTACGAAAACTTTTTGTATTCTACTCAGGCATCCGTTGTAATCGTATCTAAAGATTTTACCCCAACACAGCCCTATACCAGCACTTTAGTGCGTGTAGAAAATCCATACAGTGCTTTTACCATTTTGCTGGATAAATACAACGAAGCTGTAAACGCACAAAATACACAAACGGGCATTGATAAAATGGCCTTTGTGCACCCAACTGCTAAAATTGGTCAGAATGTTTTTATTGATGCTTTTGCCTATGTGGCCGAGCATGCTGTAATTGCCGATGGTTGTAAAATAAATACACAGGTTTTTATCGGCGCACATTCCAAAATTGGCGAAAACACAACTTTTTATCCCGGTGTAAAAATTTACCACAATTCGGTTATTGGTAGTCGCGTAATTATCCATGCCAATACGGTTGTTGGAAGCGATGGCTTTGGCTTTGCCCCTCAAAAAGACGGCACTTACAATAAAATTCCTCAGATTGGAAATGTTATAATTGAAGATGATGTGGAAATAGGCGCCAATACGACTGTCGATCGTGCAACCATGGGATCGACCATTGTTAAAAAAGGTACAAAAATCGACAACCTGATTCAGATTGCCCATAATGTGGAGATTGGCGAAAACACAGTTTTGGCTGCACAATCAGGAATCTCAGGCAGCACAAAAATTGGCCCTAACAGCGTTGTAGGTGGCCAGGTGGGCATTGCAGGTCACTTAACCTTAGCCAAAGGCACGCAAATTGGTGCGCAGGCGGGTATTAACTTTAACATTACAGAAGAAAATAAACAATGGCACGGCAGTCCTGCCCAGCCATTGCGCAACTGGATGCGCGCATCGGTAATTTTCAAACACCTCCCCGATGTAGAAAAAAGAATTAACGCACTCGAAGAGGAATTGAAAAAGCTTACAGCTGAACTGGAAAAGAATACATTACACAATGAACGTTAGACAAAAAACGATTAAGCAAGAAATATCAGCATCTGGTGTTGGTTTACATACAGGCGCTAATGTTACTTTAACATTTTGCCCTGCCCCCGAAAATCATGGTTTTAAATTTCAACGCATCGATTTAGACGGGCACCCAATTATCGAAGCTGATGCCGATAACGTAACCGATACTTCGCGCGGAACTACCATTACCCAAAACGGCGCAAGCGTAAGCACTGTAGAGCACGTAATGGCTTCATTAATTGGTATGGACCTTGATAATGTGCTGATCAAATTAGACGGACCTGAAACTCCGATTATGGATGGCAGCTCGATCCAGTTTGTCGATTTATTGGAAGAAGTAGGTACAGTTGAGCAAAATGCAGATCGCGAATACTTCACCATTCCTCATAACATTACCTATACAGAAGAAGACAGGAAAGTAGAAATTGTGGCCATGCCGCTTGACGACTACCGCTTTACCTGTATGATTGATTATAACTCGCCTGTTTTGGGCAGTCAACATGCCGGCATTAATACCATTGCCGAGTTTAAAAAAGAAATTGCCTCTTGCCGTACTTTCTGCTTCTTACACGAATTAGAATACCAGTTATCGCACAACCTGATTAAAGGAGGTGACTTAAATAATGCCATTGTAATTGTTGATAAAGAAGTTACCAAAGATGAATTAAATCATCTGGCCAAGTTATTTAACCGCGAAGACATTGATGTTGCCCCACAGGGAATTTTAAACAACATGGAATTGCGCTACCAAAACGAACCTGCCCGTCATAAACTACTGGATATGATTGGTGATCTGGCTTTGGTTGGTATGCACTTAAAAGGACACATTATGGCAGCTCGTCCTGGCCATGCAGCTAACGTTGCATTTGCCAAAAAAATTAAGGCAGCCATTAAAAAAGAGAAAAACAAAAAAGTGCAGAAGGTTTACGACCCCGGTGCAAAAGCCTTATTTGATGTGGTTAAAATCATGGAGATATTGCCTCACCGTCAGCCCTTCCTATTTGTAGATAAAATTTTAGAACTTTCAAAAAATCACGTGGTGGGCGTTAAAAACGTAACCATGAACGAAGAGTTCTTTAAAGGTCACTTTCCGGGTGCTCCGGTATTTCCGGGTGTATTACAGATTGAGGCCATGGCCCAGGTGGGTGGAATTCTGGTATTGTGTACCGTTCCCGATCCTGAAAATTACTTAACCTATTTCTTAAAGATAGATAACGTGCGTTTCAGAGCGCAGGTATTACCTGGCGACAGCATCGTTTTCCGTTGCGACTTACTGGAACCAATCAGAAGGGGAATTGCCCAAATGAAAGGCGTTGGTATGGTCGGCGAAAAAATCGTTGTCGAAGCCGAAATGATGGCCCAAATTTCAAAAGTTAAACAAGCAGAACCCGCTCAATAATGATACAACCTTTAGCATATATACATCCTCAGGCAAAAATTGCCGAAAACGTGGTAATCGAACCTTTTGTAGTAATACATAAAGACGTTGTGATTGGAGAGGGAACCTGGATCGGATCGAACGTAACCATTATGGATGGCGCGCGGATTGGTAAAAATTGCCGCATTTTTCCTGGCGCCGTTATTTCTGGTGAACCACAGGATTTAAAATTTGCAGGAGAAATTACTACCGCAGAAATTGGCGACAATACCACTATCAGAGAGTGCGTTACCATTAACCGTGGTACTAAAGATAAATGGAAAACCGTTATAGGCAGCAACTGCTTAATACAGGCTTATTCGCACATTGCACACGATTGTGAAGTGGGTAACTACTGTATTTTTTCGAACAGCACCACTTTAGCCGGCCACATTACCATCGGCAATAACGTTGTACTTGCTGGCTTAGTAGCCATTCACCAGTTTGTAAAAGTAGGCTCACACGCATTCGTTACCGGCGGTTCGTTGGTACGTAAAGATGTGCCACCTTATGTTAAAGCTGCACGTGAGCCGCTTTCTTACGCAGGTATCAACTCGGTAGGCCTGCGCAGAAGAGGTTTTACCAATGAGCAGATTGACGAGATACAGGAAATTTACCGCGTGCTTTTCGTTAAACACAATAACGTAACCAAAGCTTTGGATATGATCGAGGCCGAATTCAAACCTACTGAGATCCGCGATGAAATTGTAGATTTTATCCGCAACTCTAACCGTGGGGTAATGAAGGGTTTCGGCATGGGAAGCTAATAAAGGCAGAAGGCTGGAAGGTTTAAGGCGGTGGGTAAAAACCTTGCCTTAAACCCAAAATAAACATTAATGAGTGATCTAACGCTAACCAGAACCAATTCAGACCATACCGATTTTAGAAAATTGGTTGCCTTGCTGGATCAGGATTTAGCGGTTAGAGATGGCGATGAACATGCTTTTTATGCGCAGTTTAATAAAGTTGACGCCATTAAAGAAGTAGTTGTAGCTTATCAAAACAATACTCCTGTAGGCTGTGGTGCAATTAAGCCATTTTCTGCCACCCAGGCCGAAGTAAAACGGATGTTTGTTCACCCAGACAACAGGAAACAGGGCATTGCAGCGCAAATATTAAACGAACTCGAAAACTGGGCCGCCGAAATTGGTTTTAGCGCCTGCATTTTAGAAACCGGCAAAAAACAACCCGAAGCTATAGCCCTTTATCAAAAAGCAGGTTACCAGATCATTACCAACTACGGACAATACATTGGTGTTGATAATAGTGTCTGCATGCAAAAGCACCTTGATACTCGATACCCGATACTTGATACCTGATACCCTATACTTGATACTTGAACTAAAAAATGAAAATATCCCTAAACAATGTTGGCAGGAGGTTTAACAAAGAATGGATTTTCAGAAACCTGAGTACCGAGTTTAGCACAGGCAACAGCTACGCTATACTTGGCCCAAACGGATCGGGCAAATCTACCTTACTGAGCGTATTAACCGGTAGCTTATCCCCTTCAGAAGGAGAAATTTCATTTACGCAAAACACAGAAATACCTGTCGAAAATATTTACAGATACATTAGTTTGGCTGCCCCCTACCTCGAACTGGTAGAAACTTTCAGTTTAAAAGAGATCATCAATTTTCATTTTAAGTTTAAAAACTTTGCTCCTGGCGTTGACGCCAAAAACCTGATTAGTATCCTTGGACTGGAAAAAGCGACAAACAAAGAAATTAAGTACTTTTCGTCGGGAATGAAACAAAGAACCAAACTAGCTTTGGCCTGTTGCACCGATACGCCAATTTTATTTTTAGACGAGCCAACCAGTAATTTAGACGTTCAGGGAATGAATTGGTACCGCGAACTGATCGAAAATTTTGGAAAAGACCGTTTAACGATAATTGGATCGAACCAAATTCAGGAATATGAATTTTGCAATCACCAAATTCAAATCGCTGATTACAAGTAAATTAATCACCCCAAAAACCGCTTACAAGAAGCCTGTTTTGTCATACATTTGTATTATAAATATTTTTTTGAAAAAATATTTTGTAATTGAAAAATAGTTCTTACCTTTGCACCACAAAAAAGAGAAACAAATATTAAAATTATCTCTTCAAGGAATGAATTAAACTTCTGCTTTGGCAGAATCAAAAATATAGCCTGAAAAGGCAAAGAGTTTTTCATAGTTTAGTTTGAGGTTTAGGTTGATTATGCCTTTGGAGTGGTTCCCAAAGGCATTTCTTTTATACGCTGTTTTTCGGGCGAAAAAATCACGGATTTTAAATTTCTAAACACCCAATCAAACCTGCCAGATCTAGTTTATGCGCTTAGCCCAACGACTATTGAACCAATGAACCATTTTTTTTAACTTTGGCATTCAAAAATTGACAAAACAATATTTCATACTCAAATGGCAAAGGCATCAGAAGTAAAAAGCGGAAACGTGCTTCGTTTTAACGGAGAGTTGGTAAGTGTTGAAGAATATATCCACCGTACACCCGGAAATTTAAGGGCTTTCTATCAGGCACGTATGCGGAACGTAAAAACAGGTAAAATTGTAGAGTACCGTTTTCGTACCGACGAAGAGGTTACCATTTGCCGCGTTGAAACCAACGATTACCAATACCTTTACGAAGATGGTGATTACCTCGTAGTGATGGACAACAATACCTTCGATCAGCACAACATCCCTAAACTGTTGTTCGGCAACGCAATCAAATTTTTAAAAGAAGGCATGAATGTTACCGTTGCTTTCGAAAGCGACGAGCCCATTGTGGCCCAGTTACCCAACAGCGTTGAGCTCGAGATTACCTACACCGAACCCGCTGTTAAAGGCGATACCTCTACCAGTGCACAAAAATATGCAACTGTTGAAACCGGTGCAGAAATAAGGGTGCCTTTATTCATCAACCAGGGCGATAAGGTTAAGGTTGACACCAAAACCGGCGAGTACATGGAGCGGGTAAAATAATATATTCTGCAGCTAGGTTTTCCTTAAACGCTACACCTTAAACCTTTATAGGTTTTTGTTAAAATAATTTTACCTTTGCCAACGCAAAAAAACAGAAATATAAATCCAATTCAGGATCACAACATATGGCTAAAGCATCAGAAATTAAAACAGGTAACATTCTTCGCGTAAACAACGAACTGGTTACTGTTGACGAATGGAATCACCGTACACCTGGTAAAGGTGGTGCATTTTACACCGGTAAATTCCGTAACATTAAAACAGGTAGAATTGTAGAAGCCCGTATGAATACCGACGAGGCTGTTGAAATTTGCCGTGTAGAGACCAACGACTATCAATACCTATACGAAGATGGTAACTACCTGGTAGTAATGGATAACGAATCGTACGAGCAATTTAACATCGAGAAAGCTTTATTCGGTTCGGCAATTAAATTTTTAAAAGAAGGTATGAACATTATTGTTTCGATGGAAAGCGACGAAGCAATTATGGCGCAATTACCAAACTTTGCCGAATTTGAAATTACTTATTCGGAGCCTGCAGTTAAAGGCGATACTTCTACAAACGCATTAAAAGCAGCAACGCTTGAAAATGGCGTTGAAGTTAAAGTACCGATGTTCGTTAACCAGGGAGATAAAATTAAAATCGACACCCGCACCGGCGACTACGTTGAGCGTGTAAAGTAATTGAACACATAAGATTTGAAAGCCCTTGTATTAGTTTTCAAGGGCTTTTCTGTTTATTAAGCCTTTTAAATCCATTAAAAACTCCACGTCTTTCCGTGTAAATTTGTGCTTCCGTGGCAAAAAAACTTAAATTGCACTCATGCTAAAAGCCGAAATCAGAAAGCAAGCGTTAAAAGATAGATTATCCTTAAACGAGGTTACCTATCAGGAGTTGAACAAATCGCTCTTAAACCAGTTTAAAACGCTCGATTTTAGCAAAATTAAGTGCATTCACATCTTCTTACCAATAATAGAAAAGAAAGAGCCTGATACTTTTCTGTTGATCGACTGGTTGACAACAAACCATCCTGAAATTAAAATCCTGGTGCCTAAAGCCGATTTCGAAACGGCATTGATGACCCATCACGAATATATTGGCCTGCAGGATTTAAAGAAAAACACCTATCAGATCCTCGAGCCACAAAAAGGGAAGCTCCATGAAGGTGAAATTGATCTGGTGATCGTTCCGCTTCTGGCATTTGATTTACAAGGCTACCGCGCTGGTTATGGCAAGGGTTTTTACGATCGCTTTCTGCAAAATATAAATGCTCAGAAAATAGGCTTATCTTTGTACCCTGCAATTGAAAAAATAGATGATGTGAACGAACATGACATCCGTTTGGATTATTGCATTACACCAACAGCAATTATAAAATTTTAAGTCAAAATGGCACAGGAAATCGTTATTAAAACCGAAAAGCAATACGAAGACAATATGATTGCCGTGTTCGAATTGCAGGAGAAGGAAGACCCTACTGCCGACGATTTAAAGCAGATTGAACTAATGCTAAAAGCCGGCGAAAAATACGAAGCGGAACATTTATAGTTTATGGTCTCTTGTTCATTAGTTCACTGGCCATTGGTTCATTAGGCCAGGTGCCCTACAAATGTCGTCTCTTGACTGAAGCAAAGTCCCAAATATCGGAAGAGAGATCTGCTGCAAGATAGATTTAGCTTCGCTGAGCAGCCAGGTTTTCGGGGAAGCAATTTTTCTTGTCATCAATTCTTGCAAAAAAGATTGCTTCTTCGGCTGAAAAAACCTTCTCCCAATGACGACTATCCTCCGTGTTTTCCGTGAATCCGTGGCTAAACCTTAGTAGCATGTGCTTTTACAAAATCACTCACCAAATAAGCAATCAACTTAGCGGTTAATCTACTCACGCGCCCATCCAGCATCCGGGTAGCGCCTTCGCAGATATGTAAATAAGCGAACTGCTTATTGCAACCCAAAATCATTCTCCTGATTTCGTTTGCAGCAAAACCAGAGGGTGTTTCGGCACTCGAAAGCACATGCTGAATGCAGTCTACATCTATCTCTAAACCGGGCATTCCTTCTAACTTACTTATGAATCCGTTAAAATCAATCCCGGCGTTTAAAATATCGTCAAAAAATATGGTGTCGAGCTTAGGGTTGGTTTCAATCTGGTTTAAGATGGCCTCATTATTGTAGTTTTGATGCAAACCATACATCAAATAGTGGTCAAGGTAATTTTCTTTTAAAGCATAAGAAAATCCATTTCCACTGTGCCGCCCTTCCAAAGCCCTCAAATCCGCGTGTGCATCAATATTCACGACATCAATTGGCGCATTTTGGGCTAAAGCTACCCCCTTAATGATAGGAAACGCATTATTATGCCCACCACCAATAACAACCGGTATTTTCCCTGCTGCAACAATTTTTTCAATTATCGGATAAACCAGGTCATCAATCTCTTCAACCTTTTTTCTCAGTCCTGCAACCGAAGAATCCACTGGTTCATCAATCTCAAAATGACCAAGGACCAAAATTTCATTCCCCCTTAAAAAGCGGTTGCTTTGAATATTCAAAAACGTAACCAAACTTGTACGCCAGGCAGATGCCGCACCTGCTATCCCGGAATTGGCGCGGACACCAACATCTTCAGGAATGCCTAAAAGCACAAACTTAGCTTCGCTACTGGCTAAAACAGCCGTCGAAACAGAACCATCAGCGGAAGGGTATGATACAACCCTTTCGCCCAGTTTGGTTTCACCATCACGGTTAATCACCAGTTGGTCGATATCCTGCTGCGTGTATATTATAAAGCTATCCATTGTAAATTTCTCCGTTTAAAATAACAGTATCTACTTGCGTTTCGCCAAAACTATAAGGTAAATAGGCGATCGATGGCATCGGTTTGGTGATAAACAAATTGGCCTTTTTACCAATGGCTATACTACCGTAATTTTCGCTAATCTCCATTGCAGCGGCTCCATTTAAGGTAGCCGCATTAATAGCCTGCTCCGGAAACATTTTGAGCTTAATACAACCCAAAGAAACAACAAAATTCATATTTCCGGATGGTGTAGAACCCGGGTTGTAATCTGTTGCCAGTGTTACCGGTAAACCGGCCTTGATAAAGCTTTTAGCATCGGCAAACGGAATACCTAAATAAAACGAGCAGGAAGGCAGTAATGTTGCCATGGTATTGGCATTTTGTAAGGCAACAATGGTCGCTTCGTCGCTTTCTTCTAAATGGTCGACAGAAACAGCATGGTTTAATACCGCCACCTCTACCGCGCCTGAAACAGAAAGTTGATTAGCATGAACTTTAGGTTTTAATCCATATTCCGCACCAGCTTTTAAAATCCGGTCAGTTTCTGCTACAGAGAAAAAACCTTTTTCACAAAAAACATCAATGTAATCGGCCAACTGTTCTTGAGCAATAATTGGCAACATTTCGTTAATAATGAGATTGATATAACCTTCATGGTCGTCTTTATATAAAGCCGGGAAAGCGTGCGCGGCCAGAAAGGTAGCTTTTACCGGAACCGGGAAACTTGCTTTCAGGCGTTTAATTACGCGCAGCATTTTAATTTCGCTCTCTACCGTTAAACCATAACCACTTTTAATTTCTACAGCTCCTGTTCCCTGACGAATCATTTGTTGAAGCCTTACCGAAGCGCTCTCGAACAGTTCATCTTCAGTAGCTTTTTGAAGCTTATTGGCCGAATTTAAAATGCCACCACCTGCCGCAGCTATTTCCTCGTAGGTTTTGCCTTGTATTTTCATGGCGAACTCTTCTTCACGCGTAGCGGCAAAAACAATATGGGTATGGCTATCGCACCAGGAAGGGAAAACGTACCTGCCTTCTGCAGAGATTTGGGATGGGAGATTTAAGATATGAGCAGGGATTGATTCCATATCACCAAAATCTTTAATCAGATCGTTTTCAATCAAAAGCCAGGCATTTTCCAGTACATGTAAATTGTCCATTTCGTTGCCACGAAGCATCAATTTACTTTTTGGATGCAAGCCCACAAGGCCTTTTATATTGGTAATTAGCATTTGGCTAGGTTATGGTTAATTGTTGAAACGGTATAAATTGGTTAATTGAGTGTTGTTTACAGTTAACCGGTTCAAACAACTAACCAGTTAACCAAATACTTAATCTAGTTCTAAAAGTACAGGACAATGATCAGAATGTACAGCATCGGGCAAAATCCGAACGTGTTTTAACCGATGTTCCATTGGTCGGGTAGCCAAATGGTAGTCGATTCGCCATCCCATATTTTTGCCTCGCGAACCTGCCCGATAGCTCCACCACGTATAATGATGCGGATCTTTATTAAAATGCCTGAAAGTATCGATAAAGCCATTATCTAAAAACAATTGCATCCACTCGCGTTCTTCGGGCAAAAAGCCTGAAGAGTTGGCATTCGACTTAGGATTATGAATATCAATCGCGGTATGGCAGATGTTATAATCACCACTAACAATAAGGTTCGGATATTCCTTACGCAGATTACCGATATACATATCAAAAAAGCGCATAAAGGCATACTTTTTAACCTGCCGCTCATCGCCACTCGAGCCCGATGGCATATATAGGCTCATTAAAGAAAAGCCATCAAAATCAGCGCGCAAAATACGTCCCTCCTGATCGATCCAGGCTTCACCACAACCATATTCAACATGATTAGGTTTAATTTTTGATAAAATAGCTACCCCACTATATCCTTTCTTTTCGGCTGGAAACCAGTAATGATGATAACCTAGTTGTTCAATTAGTGCAATAATTTCAGGTATCTGTGCGGGCAGCGCTTTTACTTCCTGTAAACATACCATATCGGCATTGGCAGCCTGTAGCCAGCCAAAAAAGTTTTTAGTGCTGGCAGCCCTGATCCCATTTACATTATAGGAAATGATTTTCATCCGTTATTTTTTTTCATGACGATGAAGCATCCTGATTGTATGCCCTGTTGAGGGATAAATCATGATGAATTCATTCAGTAATTTCAATTGTTGTGGGCGGTAAATTTAGAAATTAATTACACAATTGCTTAGTAATTGAGGCTCCATTTCGTTAAATTTGTTTATGAGCATTGAGGAATTAAAAATAGAAATTGCTAAAAAAGTTTTTGAAACAAATGATGAAGGTCTTTTGTCAGAGGTCGAAATGCTTTTAAATGCTAATGAAAGAGTTGTTTTGGAAGAGTTACCTAAACATGTCCAGGAGGGGATTATGAGGGGATTAAAGCAGGCTGAAGAAGGAAAAACGATCTCTTTTGATGAAGTAAAAAGAAGGTTATCCGAAAGATGGGCATAAGCATAACCTTTTCTGAAGAAGCTTACCTAACCCTATATGCTATTCTTGACTTTTTAGAAGAAAATTGGGGAAAGCCTTATACAGAAAAACTCTTAGCAACCATATATCAAAAAATCAATCTGATTTCGCACCACCCGTTCATTTATGAGCAAAGCGCAATAGACGGCTTAAGGAAGGCCGCTGTATCAAATCATACTTCTTTTTACTACTTAGTTGGAGAAAACCAAATTAGTATCGTATTCTTTTTCGACAACAGACAAGATCCTTTACTTACATAACCAGCTTATCCTTCAAAGAAGCTTGTAAAAGCTGTTTCTCCAATTTTTTAGCTTCCCTTTTCTTCAAAACCGTAACTTCCATTTTCACATCCTGTTTAGGGCGGTTATTACCATCTGTAGACAGTACTGCAATTTTATCGACCATTTCCAATCCGGAAATAATTTCACCATAAACGGTATAGTTCCGGTCTAAATGAGGTGTACCACCAATAGTTTTATATACTTGTCTCTGCCACTCTGGGATTTTAAACTTTAAGCGCTTTTGCTCCACGTTATTCAATTGTTCATCGGTAAAAACCTTGCCCTGTACCAGATAGAACTGGCTTCCGCTCGATGCTTTTAGCGGATTAACATCATCCCCTTCCCTCGCAGCAGCCAAAACGCCTTTTTTGTGGAATAAGCTATCATTAAACTCAGCCGGTATGGTATATTTTGGTCCTCCATTGCCCAATAACGAATCTGGCTTGGCGTTTCTCGAATCAGGGTCGCCCCCCTGAATCATAAAATCTTTAATCACACGATGAAAAAGCACACCGTTGTAGTAGCCTTCTTTTGCCAGTTTCAGAAAATTATCGCGGTGTAAAGGTGTTTGATTGTAAAGTTTTACAATGCATTCGCCGTATTCGGTTTTAATGCGTACATATTGATTTTTAGGCTTGGCAGCAAAGGCTGTAAGCACCGAAAAAGCGCAGAGGAATAGTAAAATTTTCTTCATCAAAAAGGTGTTTGAGGCTAAATTAAGCTAAAAAATGAAATTCAATAAATAAATGCACCTATAATTCGATATTTTTTGCCTTACCTTTGTAATTATGAAGCTCAAACAAAAAATAGCACTTTCTTTGGCTGTATTCTATGCAGTTAGTGTGATGGGTTTGGCTTTAAGTTTACACTTTTGCGGAGGAAAGCTTGCAAATGTAAAAATGTTCAGCAACGAGGTTTCCTGCAAATTCTGTAAAGAAATACCTGCCGAAAAGAAAGATGACGGCTGCTGCAAAAACACCCAGGTAACGGTAAAAGTTAAGGATAGCCATCAGGCAGAGGCACAAATACAAATGCCGAAGCTTTTTTCTATCCAGCTGTTTATCCACCCACCAGTGATTGAGTTTCTTTCGAACATCAATCCGGAGTTTTTTAACAAAATTTCGAACAGGGCTCCACCCCTTTCCACGCGGGTTGCCTTGCATGTTTTCAATTGTATTTTCAGGAATTAGGATTTTTTCGTTTCCGTCATTTCGAATGAAGTGTAACGGAATGAGAAATCTATCTTTTGAGATTTCTCTGTCATGAAAAATTCCGTCGAAAAGACGGATTATTCTTTTATTCTAATTCAAAAAAATCATGAAAACGATAAAATTATTCAGCATTATTATGCTTTTCTTCGCCGTAACTGCTTCGGCGCAACAAATATCAACTGCCGATTTACAGGTTACCGGATTAACCTGCTCGATGTGCTCTAATGCCACACAAAAATCTTTGGAGACTTTAGGCTTTATTAACTCGGTTAAACCCGATCTAAACAAAAACATTTTTGTACTTACCTTTAAAAAAGGTGCCGACATTAACCTCGACCTGGTACGCAAAAAAGTTCAGGATGCTGGTTTCTCAGTAGGTGGATTAACTGCAGATTTCAATTTCGACCAGGTTAAGGTTGACGATAAAGGCCAGGCCATAGTGAATGGAAACGTTTATCGTTTTGTAAACGCAAAAAACAAAACCCTAAACGGCACCGTAAAGGCATCGGTTATTGATAAAAACTTTATTTCTGGTGCAGCATTTAAGAAGCAGGCCGCTTCGATTAATTCTGATGCCTACGCAAGTGGTACCGGCGTGGTTAATGGCAAGAAAACACGTGTTTATCATTTAGTGCTTTCTTAAGCCATGAAAAGGATATTCATTCTAGCGCTGGTTTTGGCCGGCGCTTTCAATCATGCTTTTAGTCAGGAGTTGTATGTCTTTACCGAACCGGCAAGCAACATGCCCACCAAATCTATTGGCGTGCGCATCACCAATGAGGGTATGTTCAACAATCCCGGTTTCGTAAGCCGTACAATCCCTGAAGTGATGATCGGGTTCAATAAAAACCTGATGGCACATGCACAGGCTTTCCTTTCTGATATGGATGGGAAATATCGTTTAGAAGGTGGAAGTTTATATGCCAAATACCGTTTTTTATCGATAGATGATGCGCAAAGCCATTTCAGGGCCGCAGCTTTTGGGCGCATCAGCACGAGTAAACGCCCCACTTATACCCGCGACATCAATTTGGAAGGCGATAACAGTGGCGTACAGGGTGGTGTAATATTTACCCAGCTTTTGCATAAATTAGCTTTGTCGGCAACATTAGGTTATGCGCATGCTTTTGAAAACAGCGACAGGCAAATTGCGGGCATGCCCAGACCTAATAATATGCTTTCTTACAGTTTATCGTCGGGCTACCTGGTTTTACCATTTGTATACAAAAACTACAAGGAGCCCAACTTTAATGTTTATTTTGAAATGCTGGGTAAAACAGATCCTGCTACGGGGCAATCTTACCTCGATTTGGCACCTGCGTTACAGGTTATTTTGAACAGCACCACGCGGATTGATTTAGGTTACCGCTTTCAGGCTGCTGGAAATATGACTGATCGCTACACCAAAAACATGTACCTCCTAAGGGCAGAATTTAATTTTTTTAACGTATTAAAATAAAATCAACAGATGAAAAAAATAATGATAATGGTAGCTTTCATCGCTATCGCTACTACTAAAATCACTTTTGCACAAAGTAAAACAGATGGGGCTTTTAATCAGCTACTCACCGCTTACTACGATGTTAAAAATGCATTGGCTACCGATAAAAAAGATCTGGCCACAGAGAAAGTAAAAGTTCTATCAGCTAAAGTGGAGGCTATTCCGCATAAAGATTTACCTGCTACGCAACACATGCTTTGGATGGAACAGGCAAAAGTAATTAAAGCTAAAGCTGCCGAGCTTGCTGCCGGAAAAGATATCAAAGCCCAGCGTAAATCTTTCGAAGGTATTTCATATGCCATGATTAAAACAGTGAAAAACATTAAATTCAATAATGCAACTGTTTATGTTCAGCATTGCCCGATGGCTAAAGCCAGCTGGTTAAACGAAAAAGAAAACATCGAAAACCCTTACTATGGCAGTATGATGTTTGATTGTGGTGATGTTTCAGAAACCCTTAAATCGAAATAATGAATCTGCATATCAAAAATATGGTATGCAACCGCTGTAAAATGGTGGTTAAAGCCGAGTTGGAAAAGCTTGGCTTTAACCCTGTTTCGGTTGACCTAGGTGAAGTTGTACTTCCCGGAACCATCAGTGCAGATGATAAACTGAAAATAAGTGAAGCCTTACACCCCTTTGGCTTTGAGCTCCTGGCAGACCGGAAAACGCAAATTGCCGAGCAAATCAAAACATCGATCATCAACCTTGTTCATTATTCAAAAGAACCGTTAAAAATTAATCTCTCCACTTATTTAAGCGGACAGCTTAAACTCGAATATCCTCAGCTTAGCCTTATTTTCTCTGAAGTTGAAAAACAAACCATCGAAAAGTATCTTATCGCTCAGAAAATAGAGAAGGCCAAAGAAATGCTAACCTATGGTGAACTTACTCTCAGCGAAATTGCCTATCAGCTCAATTACAGCAGTGTAGCTCATCTTTCAACACAATTTAAGAAGGTAACAGGCTTTACACCATCGGCGTATAAAGCCAAAACATTGAATCAGCGCAAAACGCTCGACGAAATATAACCCAGCTTTTTCTTAACATACATCAATACTATCCTTTTGAATGTCAGCGTACTTTTGTTAAAAAAAAGAACAAGACATGAAAAAATTATTTTTATTCCTGATAGCTACCTCAATCAGCGTGGCTTCTTTTGCACAAACAACATGGAAAATTGATCCCATGCATTCATTTGTTAACTTTTCAGTTAAACACATGGGTATTTCTTTTGTTGATGGCTCATTTAAAAAATTTGATGGCGCTGTTACTGCGGCAAAACCCGATTTAACAGATGCCAAAATTAACTTTACTGTTGATGTGAACAGCATTACCACTGGTGTTGATATGCGGGATGGTCACTTAAAAACCGACGATTTTTTCAATGCAGAAAAATTCCCGGCCATGAAATTCGAAAGTACCGGTTTTAAAAAATTAAGCGGTAACAATTACGAATTAAGTGGTAAATTAACTATCCGCGATGTAACCAAGGATGTAAAATTTGCTGTGGTTTACGGCGGAACAGCTAAAGACCAACAAGGCAATACTAAAGCTGGTTTCGGTGCCACAACCACCATTAACCGTTTAGATTATAACATTAAATACGATCCAACAGGGGCAGGTGTAGCTAAAGATGTTGCGATTAAATTAAACCTGGAGTTTGTTCAGGCTAAATAACTGAAAAACATCGTCATTCCGGGCCTGGCCCGGAATCTCTCTCATCGGATCCTGAAAAAAGTTCAGTAGGACGATTATTTAAATTTTGATTAGACAAACAACAATACCATGTCAGCATTATCTCAATTCAGAAACTTTACTCAGCGTTTGCCACAAACCGATTTGATGCCAACCCTATTTATCGGCCATGGCTCGCCCATGAACGGTATTGAGCACAATGAGTTTAGCCAGAGCTGGGCCGATCTGGCCAAATATATTCCAGTTCCGAAAGCAGTACTGGTAGTTTCGGCACATTGGTATACCCGCGGTACCTTTGTTACCGCAATGGATTTTCCATCTACCATTCATGATTTTGGCGGCTTTCCGCAAGCATTATTCGATGTGCAATACCCTGCCCCTGGTGATGCTAAACTTGCAGCTGAAATCCCATCGTTAATTCACAGTACTACTGTTGGTTTAGATCACGACTGGGGCTTAGATCACGGAACCTGGACCATTGTAAGGCACATGTATCCCGAGGCCAATATTCCCGTGCTGCAGTTAAGTATCGATTACACCAAAGCACCAGAAGAGCATTACGAAATTGCCAAAGAAATTTATGCCCTGCGTAAAAAAGGTGTACTGGTAATTGGTAGCGGCAACATGGTACATAACCTGCGGATGTTAAGCTGGGAAATGATTCACGGTGGTGGTTACGACTGGGCCAACGAAATGAATGATAAATTTAAAAATCTGATTGCTAACGGCGACCACAAACCTCTAATGAATTACCGGAGTTTAGGCTCGGATGCCATGCTCGCCATCCCAACACCAGAGCATTATTTACCCTTAATTTATACCCTGGGATTGAAAAATGATCAGGAAGAAATTACTTTCTTTAACGATAAAGCTGTTGGCGGTTCGCTAACGATGACCTCGGTTTTGGTAGGGTAATACGTCTGCGCTGGGAGCAATTTATGGTATAAAAATCAACATGCACGACTTATAATTGCTTTTTTGCCCTACAGCTCGTCCTTGCCTCGGCTCGCCGCCGCCGAAGGGCTCTTTCTTTTTGGCATCAAAAAGAAACAAAAAATGCCGGCTGAAAATTTTTCTTTCAAAGCCGGTAGTGTGGCTGGGATACTGCAGCCCGAAAAATTTGTTAGGCCGGATTTAAGTAGAACGGAGATACTGTACTATGGCCTAGTTGGGTGCAAAATTTGCAAAGAAAATTTCCACTAAACAGTAAACGATTTTTCACAGCGTTTAGAATGACAGCATCCAAAATCCTATAAAACTTTATGGTTATTGTATAACAAATCAGGGTGTTTGAAGAGGTAAATTTGTTTAAAATTTATAACATGACACATACCTATCAACTTACCGGCATGACTTGTGGCGGTTGCGAAAATAAAGTAAAAAGTAATCTTTTGGTTTTGCCTGATATTACTTCGGTTGAAGTTTCGAAAGATACAAACTCGGCCACTATTAGCATGGATAAACACATAGGCCTTAGCGCCTTACAAGATGCATTAGGTGGTAAAGACAGCAAATACCAGATCTCGGCAATTGCACATAGCGAAATGGTCGAAGAAACTAAATCCTGGGCAGCAACCTATAAACCCATTCTCCTCATTTTTGGCTATGTTACCGCAGTTTCATTAATGGTTTCTTTGCAAAATGGAACGATAGATTTTATGGTTTTCATGCGCATTTTTATGGCAGGTTTTTTCCTTACTTTCTCCTTCTTCAAAATGCTGAATTTGAAAGCTTTTGCCGAAAGCTATGCGATGTACGATATTGTAGCCAAAAAATTTAGTGCCTGGGGTTACATCTACGCGTTTATTGAACTGGGATTGGGTTTATCTTTCGCACTAAACCTATCGCCTGTTGTGGTTAACTGGGTTACTTTAATTGTAATGACAGTGAGTATTCTGGGTGTTTTAGAAAGCGTACTGAACAAGAAAAAAATTCAATGTGCCTGTCTGGGTGCAGTTTTCAACCTGCCCATGAGCACTGTAACCATAGTAGAAGACGCTATCATGATTGCCATGAGCGCTGCCATGCTGGTACTGATGTAGTTAGATTCTCTTTTTTACCTTGATCGTCACCCTGAATTTATTTCAGGGTCTTTCATGCTAAAAAGATGCTGAAATAAATCCGATAGCTATCGGATCAGCATGACGAATCGTCTATTGCCTTCTATATTTAAACTCCGATTTCCGGCTTTTACCATTCAGCTCGCCTTCAATCCAGGCGAGCATTTCTTTTTTGCCCTTATCCTGATAAACTATCCGCTGTGGAAAATCGTGCGTTTGATTTTCGAAGACGTATGTTAGATCTTTAGTAGAAATTAACTTAAAACACACTTCTTTGCCTTCATTTTGCCCGTTTACTGTTGAGCAATAAAAAATATCTTTACCAATCTTTCTGATTTGAAGTGTTTCGGTAAGCGTACTATCCCCTTTTGCATTAATCCGGAAGCTTTTGCCGCTAAGTGTTTGATCAGGATTTTTTACCCATTGCTCAACCAGCTTTCCTTTGGGTGTTTGCATTTCCCATGAGCCTAAAACAAAAGCTAAGGTTTTGGATGGCGCTTTTTGAGCATTCGCGAAGGTCGAAAAACCAATAACCAATAAGGTCAGTAAAGTTAAACGGGTATTTTTCATTTTGTTAGGGTATTGGTAATGTGCGCTAAATGGTGTTTGCCGTGCCAGGCATACATGCCTAGCATATTCGCTAAAGAAAGTTCCTTTCCATGCTCCGGATGGATATATTTCCGCTGGTAATCGGCCGGTTGCAATGTTTTTAAAAAAGCAACCCAACGTTGATGCAATGCAGCTATTAAGGCAAGAGAAAGTTGGATATCTCCAGCCTTTGCCTCCCCTGTTTCTGCCCAGCGCTCTTCGTAATAAGGTCTGATTACAGGCACATCTTCTGTGATAGCCTGTTTAAACCGGATATAGGCATTAATGTGGCTATCGGGAATATGGTGAACAACCTGGCGCAAAGTCCAGCCCCCCGGACGATAGGTTTGGTTTAAATCTTCTTCCGTTAAGTTTTCTGTAGCCTTTTTAAGCTGGCTGGGTAAGGCTTCTATTTCAGCTATCCACTCATCAATCTGCTTTTGATCGAAAATGGCAGGCATTGAAAACTGACCAATAGGGTATTTAAGCTGTTCTATATCCATGAACCTAAAATAAGCTTTTTAAGGGAGAATTATTAGAATAAGTTGGAAGGTTGAAAAGCTGCAATTGAACCTTCAAACATTACAACTTTTCGACATTAAAACAACTATCACATCAATTTCTTCAACCACTTGAGCAAACCCATTTTTGACGCATAAGGCGGATAAATCATTTTCGTAACGCCCAGTTTCGATTGAAACACTACTGCCCTTTCGTGCGAGAAAGTTTTAAAGCCAAAAATACCATGGCAACTCCCCATACCACTGCTGTTCACACCTCCAAAAGGCAAATTAGGGTTGCCAATGTGTACCAATACATCGTTTACACAAGTTCCCCCAGCACTGGTTTCTGCAATGATTTTATTTTGGTTCACAGTACTATCGGAAAAAATATAAAGTGCTAAAGGTTTTTGCTTCCGGTTTACCAAATCAATAGCCTCCCCCAACCGGCTATAACTAACAACAGGCAGTACAGGACCAAAAATTTCATCCTCCATAATCACATTGTTTTCGGTTACAGCCGTTAAAAGTGTAGGCGTTATTGTAAAATCTTTTTCATCAAACTTGCCGCCGACGGCCACAATAGCGCCTTCTGCTACAGCCGCTTCAACAAGTTTTTGTAACCGGTTGAACTGCTTTTGGTTTACGATTTTAGCGTAATCGCCTTTATTAATTTCTGAATGCCCATAAAACATTTTCTCTACCGCAGCATGGTAGTGTTTTACAAAATCGGCCTCCAGGTTTTGTTCAATCAGCACATAATCAGGCGCAATACAGGTTTGCCCTGCATTTACCAGCTTTCCCCAGGCAATTTTTTCAGCAGCTTTTTTTAAATCGCAGGTGTCATCTACTATGGCAGGCGATTTTCCACCAAGCTCAAGGGTAACTGAAGTCAGGTTCTTCGCCGCAGCCTCCATTACTACTTTACCAATAGCGGTACTGCCAGTAAAGAAAATATGATCAAAAGGCAATCCCAGCAATGTCGTAGAAACGGCTGCATCGCCCTCAAAACAGGCTATTTCTTTTGGCTCAAAAGTGGCGGCAATGAGCTTAGCAATCACACTGGCCGTTGCCGCACTAATTTCAGAAGGTTTAAGAATGGCGCAGTTTCCGGCAGCTATTGCCGAAACCAGCGGACTCATCATCAACTGCAGCGGATAATTCCAGGGGGCAATAATGAGACAAACACCTTTAGGTTCGTAATAAATTCTGTTGCGGACAAAAAAATTACTCAAGGTTCTGCCTGCTGCTTTAGGCCTCATCCAGCTCCTCAGTTTTTTAATCGCATGATCTATTTCGGCATAAGTAAAATACAATTCAGTAACGGCACTCTCAAAAGGGTTTTTGCGTAAATCTTGTTCAAGTGCTGCAAAAATCTCTGCTTCTGCATCTGTTAATGCCTGTTTAAGCTTTTTCAGTTTTGCAATCCGCGTTTTGGCATCGGTTTTCCGCAATTCAAATTTATGCTGTTGCTGTAAGTCGAAAACTGGTTTGATCTGTTGTTCCATAATTGAAAACCGAAGGCGATTTAACTGGTTTGCTGGTTAAATTTAGTTAAAATCAACTCATTTCATTAAAAATTCATTCATTTAAAGCATATTGCAGCAAATTTTAATTTTAAAGATGAAAAGATTGTTTTTTGTTTTCGCCTGCTTAATTCCGCTCGTTATGCAAGCCCAAACCCTAAAAACAGATGTATTGGTAATTGGAAACGGCGACGGGGCCTATTCCGCTGCATTTCAATCCTTCAAATCGGGTGTTAAAACAATTCTGCTTACTCAAAAAGAACAGTTAACCCTAGAAAACAAACCACAAAGGCTGCTTCCTTTTTATCAAAGTTTTCTAAAAAGAGAGACGGAAAATGCAAAAAGCCTGAATCTTCCCAAGCCTAAAAAGGACAAAAAAAATCCGCCAAAAATAGCGGTCGATAGTACTTTGCTTTTAAACGTAATAAACAATAGTGTTTACAGCGAAATTAAAAGATCAGGTAACGGTTGGGAAGCCAAATTAAACAAAGATGTAAGCATCAGGGCAAAAGTGCTGGTTATGGCCGATGCTCCTGATAAGCTTATCGCGGCATTAAAAATTAGTGCCTTAAACCCAGCTAAATTAGGCCATTTAAACTATGCCGAAAATATTTACCGGACAAGCATAGCCAGTAATACTGCAACAGGAGCTGATTTTTTATCCCTCTACAACCTGCTTATCCCTGATCAGGAAAACCTGATCTATATTTCTGCCAACTCATTCGAAACTGGGCCTGCAGCCGGAGCAACCGCAGCTTATGCCGCTTTTTTTGATACCAAAACCAGTTTAGCGAATCTGAAAAGGATTCAGGGCGAATTGTTAAGCTACAAACACGCACTTATGCCTTTTGAAGATATAAGCCCTGTTGATTCTAATTGGCTGGCTATCCAGAAAGTGGGTATTACCGGCATCATCAAAGCGGAACTAAAACAAGGGAAAGCCTTCTTTAATCCCGAAAAGGAAGTTAGCTACGATGAAATCAAGCAACCCATTAAAGATTATTATTACAAGGCGCAGATCTGGTTCGACGATCATCAGAATGTGCCCATCAATTTAGAGAATACTGTGGCCATGGTAAGCTACGTAGGCAACAAATCGGCCGATGCTACCAAAAACGAGTTGCAGAAAAAATGGAACAAGAGTTATAAATTTTCGTCGATGTACGATCTTAAAAAAGTGCTAACCCGCAGAGAGTTTGCCGTTATCATTAACGACTATCTGAAGCCGTTTGATGATGTGAATGTAGATAAAACCGGAAGAGTAATCCGATAATTTCCTGGCCACGGAAACACTGATTTGCACGGAATACAATTAAATTTTTTCTGTGACTTCCATGCCTCCGTGGCAACTGATGTGCTTGGGATGGTGTAACATTTCCATTTCCTTCTTGATTTAATCTCCCCATTATCTAAATTGCACCAAACCTAATATTCATGAAGAAATATTTCCTCTTTCTTTTGCTCTGCACAGGAGAATACACCTTTGCGCAACAAATCGCTCCCCTAACAGTAGAAAAAATAATGCGCGACCCAAAATGGATGGGCGTTGCACCTACCGATTTCCGCTGGACAGCAGACAGCAAAACCCTTTATTTTAACTGGAACCCTGAAAATAAAGCAAAAGAAGAGCTTTTTAAAATTTCGGCAACAGGGAACAAACCTGTTAAAGCGGCAGAAAAAGAAGATGAGAAATTACTAGGCTTAAATTATGCCTACAATGCCGACCGTTCCATGGGGCTTGTAGAAAAAAGTGGCGACATTTATCTTCAGAACTTTAAAACGGGCAAAGAAACGCGCTTAACCAATACCCTCGAGCGGGAAAACAGCCCTGTTTTTTTAAATAATGATAATATTGTTTACCAGGCGGGCGATAATTTATTTGAAGTGAATTTAAAATCGGCCGAAACCAGCCAAATTACCAATTTTGTTAAAGGTAAAAAGCCTGGAAGACCGGAAGCCAAAGCGGCAACTGAACAAGATAAATGGTTAAAGGCACAGCAAACCGAGCTATTCGATATTATTAAGAAACGGAATGCCGAATCGCGTAGCACCAACCGTGGAGGAAGAGGCCGTTTTGGCGCTGCCAATGGAGAGAACAAGCCACTAAAAGAGCTCTACACCGACGACCGCTTTTTAAATAGCGTAGTAATTAGTCCCGATGGACGTTTTGTTACCTACAAGCTAACCACCCCTGCACAGAATAATCACAATACCGTTGTTCCAAATTATATAACGGCTTCTGGCTATACCGAAGATATCCCTGGCAGAGCAAAAGTGGGCGAAAATGAGAGCAGCTCTCAGGCTTTTATTTATGATACGCAGCGCGATACGATCTACAGCATCCTCACCTCGACCATTCCTGGAATCAAAGACCTGCCCGATTATCTGAAAGATTATCCGAAAGAACTGGATACCTTAAAAAAGAAAAATGCCGATCGTCCGGTGAATTTATTTGGCCCATTGTGGAACGATAATGGAAGCATGGGCGTAGTGGTTGCAGCCTCTACCGATAACAAAGACCGCTGGATTTTAAAGCTGGATGCCACAACAGGTAAACTTTCTTTACTGGATCGTCAGCGCGATGAAGCCTGGATCGGTGGCCCGGGAATTAGCGGTTACTACCAGGGCAATACAGGCTGGATAGATAACAACCACTTTTATTACCAAAGCGAGGCAACAGGTTACTCGCATTTATATGTGGTAAATGTAGCTACAGGTGATAAGAAACAGTTAACATCGGGCAAATGGGAAGTACAAACGCTGCAGTTATCGAAAGATAGAAGCACCTTTTATCTTAAAGCCAACAAAGAGCATCCGGGAATTACCAATTTCTTTAAAATTGCTTCAAACGGAGGCGAGCTTGTGCAACTTACCAGTATGAAGGGTTTAAGTGACATTACACTTTCGCCCGATGAGAAATACCTGGCAATAAATTATTCTTACCTCAATAAACCAGGCGAATTATACCTACAGGCCAATAAAGCTGGCGCTAAAGCCGTAAAAATTACGCAATCTACTTCGGCAGAGTTTGATAGCTACAAATGGCGCGAACCGGATATGGTCACCTTTAAAAACCGCTATGGTGCCGATGTTTATGCCAGGGTTTATAAATCAGACAACCCTCACCCTAACCATCCGGCTGTGGTTTTTGTTCATGGTGCAGGTTATTTGCAAAATGTCCATTATGGCTGGAGTACTTATTTCCGCGAGTTTATGTTCAATAACTTACTGGCAGATAATGGCTATACAGTAATTGATATTGATTACACCGCAAGTTCGGGCTATGGCCGCGACCACCGCACGGGCATATACCGCCACATGGGTGGGAAAGATTTAACCGATCAGGTAGATGGTGTTAAATTTTTGGTAGAGAAATATGGTGTAAACCCCAAACATGTTGGTTTATATGGCGGTTCGTACGGAGGCTTTATTACCTTGATGGCCATGTTTAACGAATCGGATGTTTTTACGAGTGGCGCCGCCTTACGCTCGGTAACCGATTGGGCCCATTACAACCACGGCTATACTTCAAACATTTTGAACGAGCCGTTTAACGATCCTATTGCTTATAAGAGAAGCTCACCAATTTACTTTGCCGATAAACTCAAAGGCAATTTGTTAATGGCCCACGGAATGGTTGATGTAAATGTTCATTTTCAGGATATTGTGCGCATTACCCAGCGTTTTATCGAACTGGGTAAAAACAACTGGGAACTTGCCGTTTACCCCGTAGAAGATCATGGTTTTGTTGAGCCCAGCAGCTGGACTGATGAATATAAACGGATTTTTAAATTGTATGAGAATACGTTGAAGAAATAGTTTTTTATAAAATTTCGTCATCTCGACCGGAACGCAGTGGAGCGGAGAGATCTATCTCCTGGTAGATTTCTCGACTTAGTTGCACCCGATAGCTATCGGGTCCGCTCGAAATGACGACAACAACACAAATAGATCATCGCTATAAAACTCAAAATAATTATAGTTTTCATCTATACCATCATCAATAAATACAATAAACAATTAGTGAAACGGGGTTGGCTGGCAAATGATTTCGCCGTACCTTTGTGGCACAAAAATAAAAGACAAAAAATTATGGCAATAGTAGGTAAAAAATTCCCGAGTGTTAGTATTGATGCAATGTCAGACATGGGCGATGACTTGAAAATCAATGTATTTGAAGAGGCTGTAAATAAAAATAGTAAAGTGTTATTATTCTGGTATCCAAAAGATTTTACTTTTGTTTGTCCTACAGAATTACACGCTTTCCAGGCTGCTTTACCTGAATTCGAAAAGAGAAACACAATCGTTATTGGTGCATCATGCGATACCAACGAAGTTCACTTCGCCTGGTTAAACACACCAAAAGATAACGGTGGTATTGAAGGTGTTACTTACCCAATCTTAGCTGATACACACAGACAATTATCTGGTATCTTAGATATTTTAGATCAAGAAGTTAACTATGACGAAGAAGGAAACGAATCTTTCTCTGGTTCTAACGTAACTTTCAGAGCTACTTATTTAATTGATGAAACTGGTAAAGTTTTCCACGAAAGTGTAAACGATATGCCACTAGGCAGAAACGTTAAAGAATATTTACGTTTAATTGATGCTTACGCACACGTTCAGAAACACGGTGAAGTTTGTCCTGCAAACTGGGAAGAAGGTAAAGAAGCCATGAACGCAAACAGAACTGGCGTTGCTGAATACTTAGCCGCTAACTAATTAAATAAAACGTTATGTTTTTAGAATTAACAGAAGATAATCTTCAACAATATCTGGCCGACAACTCAAAGGTGATGGTTCAGTACGCAGCATCATGGTGCGGTAACTGCAGGATCATGAAACCTAAGTTTAAAAAACTGGCTTCAGAGAATGAAGATGTAGCTTTCTTAATTGTTGATGCCGAAAAACTTCCGAACTCACGCAAATTTGCAAACGTTGACAATTTACCAACTTTTGCAGCTTTTGAAGGCGGCGCTTTGGTAGATCAGGTACAAACCAACAAAGCAGAGGGCTTGATTGAACTATTTAACAAGATAAAGTAATGAAGATTCCAGTTATAAGACAATTATTTCAAAACACCACTCCGGCTCAACTGGAGACTACTTTAGAGGTATTAGAGGCATTTTGCGAATTTAGAGGTGTTAGCGAGCATGAGATTGATGTGGCAGGCGAAATGATTACCAATATTTGTGGCGCGTTAGAAGTGCACCAGATGGTAAGCGAAGGCGCAGCTGAAAAAGACGCACTAAATGCTTTCGGCCAAAAAGTAATGGGTTCGATTGACAGATAAGCGTCTTAAACTTTAATCGGGCTTTTTCGAAATATAAGATCCCCTGTAGATGAAAAATCTGCAGGGGATTTTTGTTTTAGCTCCTTTTCGTCATTATAAGCTCGTGCTCGTTTTCAACGAGTGCGTAAATAGCTTAACGATTTTATCGTTTTTTGTGTTAAAACACATTATTATTCGTGTTGGTCGGGATTTTTAATTCCGTCCTCTGAGCTATGGATTTATAATCCCATTCATGAAAAGTGTTTATTTTTTTTGAAAAGCAGGGTTCCGTTTTTCATCGGTTGCTACAGCCCTGCTTTCCCTCCTGCCGATAGAAAAATCGGCATCCGTCCAATCAGGTTTAGGAGGCAAAGCTTTATCATCCTGAACGCAGTGAAGCATCCGCAACCAAAGAACAATGGTGATCAGGCTTACAATTCCCAACTTGTGTTGGTCGCGATTTTTAATCCCGTCCTCTGAGTTATAGGATTTATAATCCAATTCATGAAAAAAGGCCTGTGATGACTAGACCACAGACCTTTAATATATTTTGAAACCTCGCAGGTTTATCAAACCTGCGAGGTTTGGCAGAAAGTTAAGCCAAATTCCTTCCGGCATTTACAATACCAAACACCGTTCTAACCGCAAGCTTTTCTAAAGCATGCTGGTCTTTCTCGTTCTGATCATGTTGCAGTTTTTCTAAAGCAAAATGCTGAATCAATACCAAAGGCAAGATAATTTTCTCGCGCGTGGCAATTGATTTTTTGTCGATAGGATAATTAGCCATTAAAGTTGCCTGTCCTGACAATTTTAAAAGCATCTGCTTCGCTAATTCAAATTCGTTGTGCAATTGAGTCCAAAAAGCACCGAATTCTTTATCTGCAGCCATATGCGCTGTAATGGTGAAGTCTGATTTGCTCATACTCATCATACAGTTATCTACAATTGTTTTCAGGTAATCAGATTCTTCGTAAACCTTAAGCACTTTATCCCAGTTACCGGCTTTCTCCTGGTTTTTAAGCGCAGTACCCATACCGTAGAAACCGGGAACATTTTGTTTTAACATGCTCCATGCGGTAACAAAGCTAATTGCCCTTAAATCTTCCAGTTTCATTTCGCCCCCACCATTTCTTTTTACCGGACGGCTACTGATATTGGCCTGCGACAATAGTTTTAATGGCGAAAGTTTTTCCAGATAGCTTACAAACAGCTTATGTTCGCGCAAATCAACAAATGCGGTATAAGCATCTTCAGCCATTTCATCAAGCAAGGCCTTATTTTCAGGATCCAGAAGCACATTGTGTTTTTCTTTTAAACCCGAGGTAAGTCCAGCATTGATGAGTTGTTCGATGTTAAACTCTGCACTTTCTACCGATCCGTACTGCGAGCTAATGGTTTGCCCCTGCACTGTTAACTGCATATTTTTGTTGGCAATTTCTTTACCCATTGAGGCGTAGAAACGGTGTGTTTTACCACCGCCACGTGCCGGTGGGCCACCGCGACCATCAAAAAAGGCCAGCTGAATGTTGTGTTTAGCCGAAACAGCTGATAGCGATGTTTTACCATTAAAGATAGACCAGTTGGCCATTAAATAGCCGCCATCTTTGGTACTATCAGAATAACCCAGCATAATGTGCTGTTTATTGCCACGTTTAGCCAGGTGTGCTTTGTAGAACGGATTGCTATACAAAATATCCATAATGGCTGCTGCACCTTTTAAATCGTTTACGGTTTCGAAAAGCGGTACGAAATCGATGGTTAACGAATCCTTGCTCCAGCCATTCCAAAGGAAAAGCTCGATCAGCTGAAGAATATCGCTCGCCTGCTGGCAATTACTGATAATGAACCTGTGACAAGCCTTTTCGCCGTTGCGTTGCTGAATGCCTTTAATTTCTTTGATTACCTCGATGGTATCTTTGGTTAAAGCATCGGGCTCGCTTGCATAAGCAATGGTTGCTTCTTTAAACGAAATCAAATCCAGTTTCTCTGCTTCTGAAAGTTTATCATAATCGGCAGGGTATAAAGACGAAATAGGCTTATTTGCGCGGCAGTAAGCGTGTACATTACGTAATACACGGCTATCCTGACGGATATCTAACGAAGCAAAATAGTTGCCATATAAATCTACCTTACGAATCAAATCATTAACCAAATCAACGAATAGCCCCTCGTGCTCTTCTAAAAGCGTATCTTTAATCTTATTCAGGTTTTCTTTCAGCTCAATTGAAATATCCTGAAGTTCGCAGGTTTGATCGAAAGCATTTTTATACAACACATCGTGCAGCTTGGTAATGTTTTCTTCTACCCCTCTAAAGGTAATGCGGCGTTTAATTACCCTGAAATCGCGGTAATAGCAACGGAACAAGATCTGACGGAGCATTTTAGAAACTTCTAAAGTGGTATCGGCATGGATATTTGGGTTACCATCCCTATCGCCACCCGGCCAGAAACCGAGTTCTAAAATTTTCTTGGTTTCTAGGTTATATTCGTCCAGGTTCTGATCTATTTCTTCCTGAATATTTGCCGCAGCGAAATAAAAGGTATTTTCTAAAAACCAGGCCAGGTTTAAAGCCTCATCAACAGGTGTAGGCGATTTTTTATTGAAAAACGGCGTTTTACCTAACTGCTGTAACAGCGAGTTCATTGAGGTAAGGTCGTTATCTCTGATGGCTTGTGTTAAATCGGTAATGATGGCCAGTACGGTACCCGGATAAAACTGTGTAGGATGCGCGGTTAACACCAAACGTAGCGAAAGCTCGTCAATCAGTTTCTCTATTTTAGCCAATACCGGTTTATTATCAGCATTCTTTTTTAAAATAAAAGCCAGGGTGCTCTGCTCATCGGTGGTATTTAACTTGGTAAAAGAAGCATCTTCTACGGCATCAAAGAGTACTACCTGACGCTCGATGTATTGAATAAACCTGAAAAGCAAATCAATGATATCCTTTCGGTCGGTATAACTGGTGTATTTGGCAAAAAACTCTTCGATAACCTGTGCTGGTTTTGCTCCGTTGGCAATGCCCTCTTCACAGCTCTTAAAAAACAGCGGAAGCAAAGTTCCGGTGTCTTTAATTTTGTAAAAAGGCAAGGTGAGAAACAAACTGTTAAAGAGTTCAAATTTTGAGATTACCTCATTGTTAAAAATAGATTCTCGTTGTGTAGTTAAACGAAGTTTAGGCATGGCTTATGCAGTAGTTTTGTATTCCGTAATACTACAAAAAATGCGTAAGGTATTAAAATTCTAAGGCTTACAATTTGGAAAATTGTAGAATAAATTTTAATTTTAGAATCTTATTTGGCCACCATGTGGTTAAGTAAGAACATTTGCAATGTTTAAGGGCATTGCATTGATTGTTAATTTTTTGGGTTAAAACAGCCGATGTAATAAAATACACCGGCTGTTTTTGTTTTTTGCCATTATTTAGGCTATTTCGTTGCCAATTTTAGTGCACATCGGCAGGAATGTTTGCATTTTTCTTAAACTTTTGAAGATAAAGCAACGGAATTGAGAACAGCATAATCAAGCCCGCAACCCAATAGGCATCGTCATAAGTAAGTAACATTGTTTGTCTCGTAACGATTCCTTCCATCGCCTTTGCAGCCATAATTTTGGCCTCAAACAAACTTTGGCCCTTAGCCATAAAGCCTTTAATTAAACCATTAAAACGCTCTACAAATGCCGGGTTATATTCATTCACATTGGTCAACAAATTACTTCTGTGAAGGCCTGAGCGAATGTGGATTAAAGTGGTTAGTGCAGCAATACCAAACGAACCACCCAACTGACGCATCATGTTGTTTAAACCTGAACCCTGACCAATTTCAGGGCCTTTTAAATCCTGTATAGCCAAAGTGGTTAGCGGCACGAATAAAAGCGCCATTCCTATACCTCGGATAACCAATGGCAGGAAGAAATCGCCTGTACCCGATTGCAGGGTCGAATTGCTTAGCATCCAGCAGAAAACGAAGAATAAGAACATCCCTATGGTAGCCATAAACTGGGCAGGAATACCTTTCTTAAGCATAATACCGATAAAAGGCATCATGATAATGGTACATAAACCACCCGGGAAGAGCAATTCTCCGGTTTGCAATGCTGAGAAGCCCAACAGGTTCTGACAGAAAACCGGAAACACGAATACTGATCCATATAAACCGAAACCCAATACAAACGAGGTAAACATACCCACTGCAAAACTGCGGTGGCGCATAATTTTAAAGTTTACGATCGGGTGGTCGGTACTCATTTCGCGCCAGATGAAAAGCAGTAAACCGAAAACTGATGCCGCTGCCAAAGCTGTAATGTATGGCGTAGCAAACCAGTCTTCGCTCTCTCCTTTTTCGAGCACGGTTTGTAAACTGCCTACTGCAATTGCCAGCAAAGCAATTCCCCACCAATCAACAGGCTGGCCTTTCCCCTCTTTAGGGGTGGCCCGCACAAAGGTATAGGTACAGTAGGCCGCGAGTATTCCGACCGGAATGTTTACGTAAAAAATCCACGGCCACGAACTGATATCCAGAATATAACCACCAATGGTTGGTCCAACAGTTGGCCCCACTACTGCACCCAAACCAAATAAGGCTGTTGCAATACCCACATCTTCACGTGGCCAGGTTTCGATCAGGATGGCCTGTGCAGTTGATATTAAACCACCGCCAGCCAGACCCTGTATAATTCTGAATAAAACCAGTTCGCCTAATGAGGTAGCATTACCACATAAAAAGGATACCAGTGTAAAAACAATAATGGAGGTAAGAAAATAGTTTTTTCTGCCAAACCGGTTACCTAACCAGCCCGACATTGGCAATACGATAACGTTGGCTACCGCATAGCCGGTGGAAAGCCAGGCCACATCCTCCAGTGTGGCGCCCAGGTTTCCCTGTATTTGTGGAATCGCTACGTTTACGATGGTCGTATCAATCAGCTCCAGCAAAGAAGCTGTGATCACCGTAAAGGTAATGATCCACTTTTTTAAACCTACTTCGGCCATTTTAAATATTAATTAACAGAAACTGAAGCTTTAACGCTCATACCCGGGCGTAATTTAGCCAGCAATTCTTTTGATGGATGGATTTTGATTTTTACAGGAACACGTTGTACAACTTTAACGAAGTTACCTGTAGCATTATCTGGAGGCAATAAAGATCCTTTTGCACCAGTTATTGGCGCGAAATTATATACTTCACCTTCAATTTTTTCGTCAGGATAAGCATCAACCTCGATTTCTACTTTCGAACCTGATTTGATTTTCTCTAACTGGGTTTCTTTAAAGTTGGCAGTAACATAGATACTTCCGTCGTTTACAACCGAGAATAAAGATTGACCAGCCTGTACCAACTGACCTTTTTGTACATTCTTTTTAGAAACAATACCCGAAGCCGGTGCTTTGATATCAGTATAAGACAACTGCAAGGTTGCAAAATCGATATCGCTCTGACGCTGACTGATTACATTGCTGCTTACGGCTAATTGAGATTGAGTTGTACCTACCTGTTTAACCGCAGCATTGTACTGGTCTTGTGCTGCCTGATAGGCTGCCTGTGCCGCTTGCTTAGCCGCTTCGGCTGCTTCTTTGTTAGCTTTTGACTGATCGAAAGCCTGTTGGGTTATCGAACCATCTTTTACTAGATTTGCATAACGTGCAAAATCTTTCTGAGCCAGGGTAAGTTTAACGTTTGCCGACTGAACATTAGCTCTTGCGGTTTCTACGTTAGCCTTAGCAGTACTGGTATTGGCTTGCGTAGCAGCAATTTGAGATTGTGCTACACCAACGCCCGCACTGGCACCTTTTTGGCCCGATTGTGCCTGTTCTAATTTTACCTTGTAATCGTTATCATCAAGCTTAACCAAAACCTGACCTTCGGTTACATGGGTATTTTCTTCAAAATTAATGTCCTTAACATAACCACCAACACGGGCAACAACCGGACTGATATCGCCATCAATCTGTGCATCGTCTGTATCTACGTGTTTGCTATAATAATTCCACTCAGTGATACCAAAAATGGCACCTATTACTAGTAAAACACCTAAAATGATGGGTACTACTAAGTTCTTTTTTTTCTTTTCAGTTGTCATTGCTGTATTTATTGCGTTATTTTTCCTGTTGATTTTAATAGCGTGTAGTAAGCCAAACCAGCGTCGGCTTTTGCTATTTCTAAGTTTATTTTTGCCTGGTATAGTAAAGTTTCGGCGTCGATACGATCGGTAACAGATGCTACGTTGTTTTTGTATTTTGAAGCCAGTAATTTATCGTTCTCAGTAGCTTGCGAAATTGAGGTTTCTAAAACCTGAATTTTGTTTACAGCCACCTGGTAGCTTTGAAAATTCTTATTGATATCAGTTTTTACCTGATCAGATAAAATGTCTTTCTGAATGCTAATAGCGTTTTGCTGGATTTTAGCCTCATTTACCTTATTCTTGTTGGTCCAAAGGTTGCCAATGTTCCACGAAATGGTAGCACCTAAGGTAACCGGCATTAAATACTGGTTTGCTGGCGGAATAAAATTACCGCTTGGGTTAATGTAATAAAGGTTAGCCCCTACACCCACTGTAGGTAAAGTATTGGCTCTGATGCTTTTGATGTTAAAACCGGCAACCTTATTTTGTACTTCAAGTTGTTTTAGCTCCTGGCGGTTGGCCATGGCTAAGCCTATATATTCGTTAAGCGAACCAGTTGCTTTTAAACCAGCAGTCGGGTCGGTAATTTTAACTTCAGTATCTTCAGGTAAACCCAAAAGAATATCGAGGTTGTAGTTAATTACCTTGCGGTTGCTTTCGATATCCATTTGCGTAAGCGTAACATTTGCCTGCTGTAATTGGAAACGCAATACATCATTTTTGGTTACAATGCCTTGCTCAAAGAAACGTTGTGCCTGTTTAATTTGTGCTGCAATGGCTTCCAAATTCTGGTCAACCACTTTTCTGCTCTGCAAAACTTTATACAAAGCGTAATAGGTATTAATTACTGCATAGGTTATTTCTTCTTTGTTTTTATCGGCATCTAAACGCGCCACATCGGCCAGTAATTTGGTCGACTCTTTGGCGTATTTTAATTTGCCTCCACCATAAACCAGTTCCTGTACCGCAGCAGTTCCGACAAATGCATCGGCCCTTTTTGGCAAATGGAGAGACGATTCGCTGCCCGGCAGTGTAAAAGTGGTGGTTGGAATTTCAGCATGATTGTACATAAAGCTGGCATTGGCGGTAGGTAAAGCATTATCTTTTACCACGGCCAGTTTTGCAACAGCCTCATCAATTTTGTTCTGCGAAAGTTTTAAATTCTTACTGTTGGCTATGCCAAGTGCTATTGCCTGATTGATATCTAGTTCCTTACTGCTTTGTGCAAATAAAGCCGCCGGAACTAATGATGCCACAAGCATTAATTTTATTGATTTGGGTATCATCTTTTCGTTGTTAAATAAACTGTTGTTAGGTCTTGCAAGTGGGTTATGGCCCGCTCCTTAATCATTTTTTTATCTTTAGGGTTATTCAGATCGAAGTTAGAGCAGGATAAGATTTTGTTTGGCGCGATGACCACATTAGAAATTGTTCCCATAATGGTTGCAATGATCATCCGTACATCAACGTCCTTTTTAAAAGAACCATCTTCAATTCCACCGGTAATAATGCGATCAATCATCTGCATGTTCTGGCCCATGGCATCTTTAATTTTATCGTACATTTCTGGCCGTTGCGTTAAAGACAATTCGCGGTGCATCATTTTGTGAAAGGCGGTATTGTTCAGAATTCTGTTTACATAACCTTCTATCACTTTGTGCAATTTTTCTAATGCCGAAATCTTGTCTTCATTGATGATTTTTAGCTGGGATGCGAAACTTGCAATGCGCTCGTTCATGATCTCCACAAAAACCCCTTCTTTCGAACCGAAATAATAATTTATCATGGCCATATTCGCACCAGATTCTTTCGAAATCTGGCGGGTAGAAGTACCCTCATACCCTGTTTCGCAAAACAGCTTTTCTGCTGCTTCCAAAATGGCCTGTCTTTTATCTACTTTTTCTGTTTTCATTTTCTTTTTGACGACACAAAATTAATCAAACGATTGATTAATTTGCAAGTGTTTAATCACTTCTTTTACATTCTCTTGATAAAACCCTAATTTTAAGTGCAATAATCAATCCTTAAAGCATGAAAAATAAATTCTACGCCACTATACTGATGCTGGGCATCTGCTTTATTTTATATGCATTTGGTACCAGACATTCGCAGAATGAGTCCAGCTGGATCAGGATAAATTTATTGGGCTACCCTACCGAAAGTATTAAAGTAGCGATATGGGCAAGTAAGAGTAATTCGATTCCCAAGCGTTTTGAAATTGTAGACCAGGAAACCAAAGCTGTAGTTTATAGCTCTACCGATATTAAAAGTTTTGGTGCCTATGGGCCTTTTAGTCAAACGGCGAGGCTGGATTTTAGCGATTTTAAGCAAAAAGGTAAATTTTATATTCGTGCCGGCGAAACGATATCACCATTGGTTCTAATTAATAATAACGTTTATAAAGGCGCTGCCGATTTCTGTCTACGCTACATGCGGCAACAGCGTAGCGGCTTTAATCCCTATTTAAAAGACAGCTGCCATACCCATGACGGTTTTGTTTTGTATGGAGCCAAAGCCGGCATTAAAGACAGCACGCATTTTGACGCTACAGGTGGCTGGCACGATGCCAGCGACTACCTGCAATATGCCACTACCTCGGCAAATGCTACCTATCACCTGTTAATGGCTTATCGCGATTATCCGCAGGTTTTTACCGATACACAACAAGCCAATGGCCTGGATGGGAAAAACGGTATTGCAGACGTTTTAGATGAAGCCAGATGGGGGCTGAACTGGCTGTTAAAAATGCACCCCAAAAAGAATATCATGTTTAATCAGCTGGCCGATGACCGCGACCACATCAGCATGCGTATTCCTAAAGAAGATAACCAATATGGAAGAGGTTTCGAACGCCCGTTGTATTTGATCACCGGAGAACCGCAGCAGAGGGGTAAATTCATGAACAATACCACTGGCACAAGCTCTACCGCGGCTAAATTTACCAGCGCGTTTAACCTGGGCGCTGTATTGTTTAAAGATAAGGATAATCCATATGCCCGAATACTTACAGAAAAAGCCCAAAGCGCCTATCATTATGCTTTGCTGAAACCTGGTGTAACCCAAACCGTTTCGGTAAAATCGCCCTACATTTATGCCGAGGACAATTGGATTGACGATATGGAACTCGCCGAAGCATCGTTTAACTTTGGCAAAGAAAAACCAGACAGAGGAAAGGCTAAACTTGCTTTAAAATATGCCAGGCATGAAACCGTCACCCCATGGCTGAAGAAAGATACAGCCGCTCATTACCAATATTATCCTTTTATTAATCTCGGCCATTACGAAGTAGCTAAACAGGGCGATGCTACAACCACAGCATATTATAAAACGGGGATAGAACAGGTATGGGGCCGGGCAAAAAACAATGCTTTTTATCGTGGCATCCCATTTATCTGGTGCAGCAACAATTTAACAGTTGCCTTTGCCATGCAATGTAACTGGTATGCGGAGTTAAGCGGTGATGACACTTTTGCAGCACTGACGCAAGCCAACTTTGATTGGATTTTTGGCTGCAACCCCTGGGGAACGAGTATGGTTTACGGCTTGCCACAATGGGGCGATACACCAAGAGATCCGCATTCGGCCTTTACCCATTTGAAAAACTATCCGATAGATGGAGGTTTGGTAGATGGCCCTGTTTACACCAACATTTACAAGAACCTTATTGGCATTAAATTAAACGAAGCTGACGAATATGCAGATTTTCAAAGCGATTTGGCAGTTTACCATGATGATTATGGCGATTACAGCACCAATGAACCAACCATGGATGGCACGGCTTCGCTCATTTATTTACTGGCAGCCAAAGCAGCGCAAGCAAATTTAACCGACCACAAAACCAAAAGCCTGGGCGCCATTATTCGCGATGATTCTACACAAAAGAAAATCCATTTGGTTTTTACGGGTGATGAATTTGCTGATGGTGGCGAAAAAATCAGGACTGTGCTTGCGCAGGAAGACGTTAAAGCATCTTTCTTTTTAACCGGGAATTTTTACAGAAACCCTAAATTTAATACACTGATAAAAAAGCTTAAAAAAGATGGCCATTACCTGGGACCACATTCTGATAAACACCTGCTATACTGCGATTGGAACAAACGTGATAGCTTACTGGTTACAGAAACGGCATTCGTAAACGATTTAAGTGCGAATTATACTGCAATGGCAACCTTCGGTATAACCAGGCAGGCTGCAAGGTATTTTTTACCTCCCTACGAGTGGTATAACCAAAGCATTGCCAACTGGACCAGTGCAGAAGGTTTGCAGCTGATTAATTTTACCCCTGGAACGCGATCAAATGCCGATTATACCTACCCGCAATTGGGAAAAAGTTATAAAACCAGTGCAGAGATTTACCAATCTATAACCACCTATAACGAGACCAAACCCAATGGTTTAAATGGTTTTATTTTGTTGCTGCATATTGGTACGGATGCGCGAAGAACAGACAAATTTTACGATCGTTTGCCTGAGCTCATCAGTTATTTAAAGCACAAAGGTTATAAATTAGATCGAATTGATAATTAATTGGAATATTGGTGCCAATCACAAATTAAAATTTAAAATAAATATTAACTTTGCCTCCAAATAATAAAAAACATGAGTGTACAAGAGAACAGCAGCAATAATTTTAACTGGTTATATTATGCTTTAGGCTTATTCTTCGGAATTTTAACTGGAGCAATCATTACACAAAACTACATTTTCGCTTTATTAGGTGGTGTTTTAGGTTTGTTAACAGCAGGCTTATTTTTAAACGCTATCGTTAAAGGAAGAAAATACTAATTTATTTTTATTTACGTACACGCCATAAATTGCTGATGCATTTTATGGGTTACGCCTTAATTCACAGCAGATGAAACATATATTCATTGTTGTTTTCGCTCTTATATGCTTTAGCGCAAAGGCTCAGCAGGCTACAGAAGTAAAATTCCCGGCTGCAGATTCTAGTCCGGCAGATATTGTATATTTCCCATTAAATGCACCAAAGGCAAAGGCCGGCGATTTAACAAAACCGGTAATTAAGGTGGTTTATTCGCGTCCACAGAAAAAAGGACGCGATATTTTTGGTGTTTTGGAGCAGTATGGAACGGTTTGGCGTTTTGGAGCCAACGAAAATACTGAGATCCGTTTCTTTAAAAAGGTTAAAATTGGCGGAAAGAAAATCAAAGCAGGCACGTATAGCCTGTTTGCCATCCCGAATAAAGATACCTGGACCATTATTATTAATAGTGAGACAGATAAATGGGGCGCATTTAGTTACAATCAGGCTAAAGATGTTGTACGGGTAAATGTTCCGGTTAAAACATTGGCTAAACCAATAGAATATTTTTCTTTAACTTTTAGCCCTGCTACCGAAGGTGCGAACCTGATTGCCGGTTGGGATAAAACCCAGGTAGAATTGCCTATAAACTTTTAAGATCAGTATAGTTAAAATACGAAAGACCTGGCGTAAAAATCAGGTCTTTTGCATTTAACATAAAACTAAAATTTAAACCAGTTTTTTAGCCTGGCTTTCGCTGGTGACGAAGACTTTATATACCTGGGTAATTTTCCACTCTCCTTCTTTATTTTTCTCCATAATTACGAAGTTTTGCTGAGCACCATCAAACAACTCATAATTTACATCTACACGGGCAATAACCAATGCATCAGTTTCAGAAACGATGGTTGAACTGATGTTACAGTCTTTTTGTACTACACCTTCATCTTTTTTCATTTGAGCCAGAACCTCACTTGCTTTGTGCTTTATCACCCTCACATCCCTGTTCGATGTAAAAACGGCATCATCACTTAAAACAGCTTTTAACTTCTTGTAATCAGAATTCATATAGCTATCCATAAAGTAATTAATAACCGATTTATGGCTTGCAGTAGGTTTTTCTACCGCTAAAACATTATTTGTGATTGTAATACCTAGTAATAGAATCACCAAAGCTTTTAGTCTCATAACTATCTGTGTTTTTTTATTAAAGATCGGCTATGAGTGATAATAATAATATGCCGATAACACCATAATTATCAGGTAACTAAAATGTGATAAACGCGAAAAAGGCGATGTTGTATCTTGAAGGGATTATTTCAAAATATAACATCGCCTTTTCAAAAATTGATTACGGATTTTGTTGTCCCGCTATACCAGAATTGGCTTCCATTTCGGCCCTTGGTATTAAAAACTGCCATTTCACATCGCCAGCTGGTATAGACATTGTACCTGCTACAGAAGCTGACACATAGTTAGGAACAACTGTACGGTCTAAAGGAAGGTTTAAACGTTTTAAATCTAACCATCGGTGACCTTCACCCCAAAGTTCTATCCTTCTGTTAAAGAGGATCTCGTCAATAAGTGCTTGTCCGGTATTTGTCGAAATTACTGCAGATGGATCGCGTTGCTTAACCAGATTAAACAATGTAGTTCTGGCTAAAGCTTCACTTCCTGCTGTTTTGGCATAAGCTTCTGCTAAAATTAAGTACATTTCTGAGGTGCGCATTAATGGAACATCTCCTAATGACGGTCCTCCTACTTCTTTAACCGAAAATTTGCGGCTCATGTAGGGTTGGCGGGCAAAGTTTGTAGCCGGAAGCGGGAAGTTTGCAGTGGTTGGGGCCGGTTCCCACATTTTTTTGCGCACATCAGTAGCTGATATTAGATTGTAAAGTGCAGAATTTATCCTTTTAGGATTTCCACGCATAAAACTTGTGTTTGCATTGTAGGCAATTTGCGCAAAATATGATCCGAATGTATCTCCCTGATCCAGGGTTGGCATAGAAGCCCAGATAAACTCGCCCAATGCAGCATTATTAAAGCCTGCCTGATAATCGGTTACGGACAATAGCGGATATTGATTGGCATCCACAATATCTTTGGCATATTTAATGGCATTAGGGTAATCTTGCATCACCAAAGCAACCCTGGCCCTAATGCCCTTTGCTACGGCAGCACCCGCATGGCTTTTATTAGAAGCCACAGCATTAAGCGAAATGGCTGTTTCCAAATCCTTAACAATAGTGGCATACACGGCTTCAACACTTTCGCGCGGTTTATTCGTATCTGTAGAAGCCAATAAAAGAGGCACTCCCATTTGACTATTGGGTTTCGCCGTGGCATCGTATCGCTTACCAAACAATTGTACCAAACCAAAATAAGCATAAGCTCTTAATGTTAGTGCTTCGGCTTTAACGGTATTCTTATCTGTTGCGGCACCAGAAGCCTGGTCTATATTGTCAATAATATAATTTACATTACCTATTATGCGATAATAAGTGCGATACATATACTCCAGCATGGTACTGTTATCGGTACGCGGACTGATCCATGAGCCGCCATCAGATGTATACCAGTTTGATGAAGAAATACCAATATCTTCACCCATAAAATCCATGTAAAGCATAATACCTCCTACACCTGGCTTATTTTGCGCTGAGGTAGATACTACCGTGGTAGTACGTTCGTACATGTACCGGTAAACACCATTTAAAGCGTTTTTTGCATTAGAGGCAGAAGTAAACAGTGCCGAATTGTCAACCTGATCGGTTGGTTTTGTATCGAGATAATCTTTTTTGCAGGCGGAAATACTTAATAGGCTAAGCCCTGCAAAAAGTAAATATTTTTTATATTTCATGATAGTAACAATTAAAGTGAAACATTGATTCCGAAGCTAATCATCCTCGAAGGCACATAATTAGTAGTATTTAACCCTGTAAATGATTCGGTTGGATCCATTCCTTTTCGTTTAGATATTAACCCAAGATTTTCGCCAGCAGCAAACACCCTAACGTTGCTTAATGTTGCTCCCTTTATCCAACGTTGTGGTAAAGTATATGATAGGTTTACATTACGAAATGCAATATAAGATGCATCTATTAACCAACGGCTTGAGGTACCATTAAACTGGCTTGAACGGCCAATATCCAGACGGGGGATATCGGTAACCTGGCCTGGTGCCATCCAGGAGTTCAATACATCAGCATGCAGGGCCGAACCATAAGTAGTAGCCATTAGCCCCTGGTAGTTCTGATCATAAAATTTGCCTCCTATCTGGTAACTGATTAAGAACGATAGCCCAAAGTTTTTATAGCTTAAAGTGTTCGTTACGGATCCATATAAATCCGGAATTGCTGACCCCGAGTAATCAGAACGCGCATTATTGATATTCGTTGTTAAAACACGTCCGTTTACGGTACGGAGATCAGTTGTAACCCCTGCGTTCGGTTCAAATAATGCAGACCCGTCAGCCGGATCTACACCTGCCCATTGGCGCAGGTAGTAAGCATAAATATCCCTTCCAACTTCAAGTCTTTTCGTACCACTGGTTACTGTAGGCGTTTCAGCCGGCATTTTGGTTATTTTGTTTTTTAACCACGACCAGTTACTTAATAAATTCCAGTTGAAGTTTTCTGATCTTAAGATATCCCCACTCAATTGTAAATCAATCCCGGTATTGTACATTGAGCCAATATTACGGCGAATAGAGGTAATTGGGTCAGATAATGGCTGTGGAACTGCGAACAATAAGTTTGACGAACCCCGTTTAAAATATTCTATTTCTCCTTTTAATCTGTTATTGAATAAGCTAAAAGCTACACCGGTATTAAATGTATTTACCGATTCCCATTTCAAATCTGGTGTTGCGGCCGTTGCCAATAACAATCCTGGCTCACTTCCGTTATTCCATCCCAGCTCGTAAAAAGCCTGATAATTGTAATACAGACTATTGTGTTCAACAAGCGTGGCATCAATCAGGTTATCGTTACCTACTTCACCATACGAAGCTTTTAACCGTAAATCGTTTATCCAGTCTATGCTTTTCATGAAATCTTCTTTGTTAATTGCCCATGATGCTCCTGCAGAGAAGAATGTTCCCCATCTTGATTGTTTTGACAATCGAGAGGTTCCGTCGCGACGGATTGAGGCATCAACAAAGTATTTATCCTGATAGCTGTAGCCTGCTTTACCAAAATATGATTCTACCCGATAAGTATCCTTGTAGCCACCGGCATCGCTTGGAGTTACAAAATTTGGAAATTCGGTATTGCCATCTAAAATTTGGCTTTGTTTAGTTGCGCTGAGCCTACGCCAATCGTAATCATAATTCTCATGTCCGGCTAAAGCACTTACCGTATGGCTGCCAAACGTTTTATTATAGGATAGGACCTGGTTGAAAGTATAACTTTGTGTTGGTGTGCTCCGTTTGGTAGATGAACCTCCCACAGTACTTCCATCTCCGACAATCCGATTTCTATATTCGCTACTATAAGCATTAATAAAATCGATGCTGATAGTAGGTTTAAAAGTAAAATCTTTCAGAAATTTAATTTCTGCGTATGCCCTGCCGTTTAACGCAAGCCTGCGGCTTAACACATCATTAAGCATTGTCTCGTAAATTACGTTACGTCCGGGTGAGGCGCCTATCGGTCTGTTAATCGCACCCGGGTGTCCGCCATAGTCGTACCATTGCTCACCAGTAGTCGTCAAAACAGGGTTTCCGCTTGCATCATAAGCATGTACCGGATAAATAGGTCCAATACCCCGGGCAAAGTTGAAAACGTTGACAAATGCTGTTGCGCTACCTGTCGATGCATCTTGCGCCAGGTTTCCATTCGATAAACTTCCGGCAAGATTTATTCCTGTTTTTAACCAGGGCCTTAACTGAGTGTTTGCGTTAATCCGTGCATTAAATCGTTCAAAATCTGTTTTAATCAAATAACCATTATCTTTCAAATAATTCATTGAGAAATAATAATCGGTTTTATCTCCTTTAGCGCTCGAGTTAACATTGAATTCTGTTCTTTTACCAACCCGTGATGCCTGTTTATACCAATCGAAATCGTTATAAAGCAATTGTGCATTGGGATTTAACTTCCCATCTACGCCCACAATCTGATTGTTGGGCACATTAAAAGGATTGTAAACCAATTGTCCTTGTATAGAATTGGTTGCCTGTGTCGCTGCCGCCGATTCACTTATTCCGGTTCCGCTCGCCGGATATACCAGGCTGTTTTTTAGCGCCTGCCACATTAAAGGATAATAATCTAAAGCACCTACCCTGTCATACTCAGGAATTCCTCTTTTAGAAAAACCCTGATTATAGGTAGCATTTAATGTTGGGGTACCCGATTTACCTTTTTTTGTAGTTATGATTAACACGCCATTTGCTGCACGCGAACCATAAAGTGCAGATGAAGACGCATCTTTCAACAAGGAAATACTTTCTATATCGTTAGCATTAATATCGCCTAGTTCTCCATCATAAACTGAACCATCCAATACAAAGAGTGGGCTATTGGAAGCAGATATAGAACCAAAACCACGAATCCGGATAGCTGAGCTGCTACCTGGCTGTCCGTTTCCTGAAGTGGTTACTACACCAGGCGCTACACCAGCAAGTACATTGGTAACGTTGGTAATAATCCTATTGTCGAGCTGTTTAGCACTCATTGTGGCAACAGAACCTGTAATCGCTTCCTTTTTACTTGTACCATAAGCTACTACAATTACATCCTGAAGGTTCTTACTTGATGAGGCCAGCCGAACAGTTAACGTTTGCCCGGTTATTTTTACCTCTTGCTCTGTGTAACCAACATAGCTTAGAATTAAGATTTGTGCGTTTTGGGGCACAGACATGGAGAAGGTACCCTGACCTGTGGTTTGGGTTACCTGCGTGGTTCCTTTTACTTTTATCGATACACCCGGTAATGGCAAACCATCGTCTGCATCAACCACCTTGCCGGTTATGGTCTTATTTTGCGCAATGGCATTAAAATAAGACATAACCGTAACCATAAAAATCAATAGTAATTTTTGTTTCATGTTAGGAAATAAATAGTTAGTAATTAATTAGTTCTTTAGTTTTTACAGCAGAAATGCACGAAACCAAATCAATAAACAATGTAGGCACTAGGCAAATCCTAAAATGTGTGAGAATCACCATTTTAGCTTATGCAGAAGTTTTAAACGCAAAAAAGCAAACTCCAATCCTGGCAGTTTGCTTTTTTAATCATTATTAACCTAAACAGGAAAAAACTTCTACAAATTGTCCTGCAAGAGCTTCAAAAATAGTTTCATCTGTATACACAAAATATGCAGAAATCACTATTTGTATTTTAATTCAACCTACTCTTTTTATACTTTAAAGGGGTAATATTGAATGTATGTTTAAATAACCTGATAAATGAACTTGGGCATTCAAACCCAACCAAGCCTACAATTTCATTTAGAGAATAAGAGGTGGTTTGTAATAGTTTTTTAGCGCGGTTTAGCCTCAGCTGCATTAAAAACTGGTAAGGGCTAATCTCGTAAGCTTCTTTAAAAGTGCGCAGCAAATGGTTAACCGATAAACAGGCTTGCTCTGCAATCTGCTCGAGCGTAATATTCTGGTTGTAGTTACTGCTAATGTATTCTTTGGCCAGCGTTAACCTTTTTAAAACTTCCTGACGCGTTTTTGTTTTGATAAAGCTTAATTTATCCAGTTTCTGAACAACCTCTTTATCGTAAATTTTATAATAGTTAAGCAGGCAGTGATATAAATACTCATTAATGAGCATTTCATCCTTTAAACCTTTATCCAACTGGCTTTTAAGATGTAATACATTAAACCGCATATCGCCGGCAAAAGGATATAAAGACTCCATAAAACCCGGCATTTCGTCAGTCTTTTTACCATCAAGCAGGCTTTCCTCACTATGTGAAAAGCTATGGTGAAAATCACTGATAAAATTCTGTCCAAACGAAACGGCAAATGTATTTACGGGGTTAATCGAATCTATTTTACTGCTAAAATTACTCCCTGCATTTACCACCGCAAAAGTATCGGGGTAAATATTTAATTTGCGTTTATTGATTTCGCAGGTTTCTGCACCATTAAAAACAAATTTAATGGTATAAGCATCGTTCTGCTGCTCGTATAAGGCTTCGCAAGTGCTTTCACTTACAATCTTATTTCTGTTGCTTAATTCCTTTACGTATCTCATGGCTTAGTCTTCATTATAGTTACGTTGCTCCAAAATGGTAAAATCGTTACCATAAGGATCAGAAAATTCGACACTTAAACCTTCGCTCAGGTAAGCCGGTGCATTTTTAAAAACCACGCCACGCGCTTTCAGCCTGCAATAATCTTCTAAGCAATCATCGCTGGTTAATACTATTTTACGGGTTTGGTTCTGATGTTTTTCTTCCGAAAGAAAAATATGGGTATCCTGATCGACTCTTACCAGCAGCCCTTTTTCCTTTGCAGAAATCATAGTGGCTTCGGTAGGCATACCTAAACAATTGGCATAGTAGCGCTCTGCATCATTTAGTTGCTTAACTTGCACATAAAAAGATTTGGCAGATTGGCTCATTTCCTTGTTTAATTGTATGATGTAAAATTAAACCGAAATTGAACCCGAAGAATCACCCAAAAAGGGTGATTTTAGCATTATTTTTTATTTAAAATGTGTTATCGGCTAAATAAACCGTCTTTCTTTAGCTGTTTTAATGGCATCAGATTTTGAATTTACATCCAGTTTGATGTAAATATTTTTAACGTGGCTCCTTACCGTTTCCTGGTCTATAAACAAATCGTTTGCAATTTGCGACTTGGTTAATCCGTTCGCAATGCGCTCCAATATTTCTGTTTCGCGTTTAGTTAACGGCGAATCGAGATTTTTTTGAAAAGAATGCATTACGATCCTGGCCACATTGGTACTCATTGCGCCACCGCCGGTACTTACTTCCCTAACAGCATCGATAATTTTTGCTGCACTCGAATTTTTAGTCAGGTAGCCCCCTGCCCCCATTGTTAAAGCTTCGAAAACAAGCTCAGGCGAATCGAAAACCGTTAAAATAATGATATGGGCGTTTGGGAGGGCCTTCTTAATAAAGGGTAAGGCCTGTAAACCGCTAGTGCCCGGCATTTGGATATCGAGTAAAATGACATCAGGCTGATCGGCTTCCAGTTGTTTTTTGGCTAAATCGTAGGAGCCATAAGCATTTATAACTGAAAACTCAGGTACATCGGTTAATAATGATTGGTAACCCATTCTTATAATGTCATCATCTTCAATTAATACGATTCGTAAGTTTTGGCTCATTTTGTGGTGGTATTTTTATTTAGATGCTTTTTAGCTCATTTTGTAACAGGAATTCGGGTAGAAATTGTTGTGGTAGTGCCTTTCCCTTTAATTGACGAAATTTCGAAGGTAGACTTAATGCGTTTACAGCGTGTTTGAATATTATTTAAACCTCTTCCCCGCTCTACCGATCCGAGATCAAAACCGTCACCATCATCAGTAGTTAAGATATTGATGGTGTTGTGGTCTGTTTCTATCACCATAATCAGCACCTGACTCGCATTGGCGTGTTTTAATACATTATTGAGCATTTCTTTAAAAATAAGCGTCAGGTTACGGTTAAACTCCATCGATAAATGTAGTTTCTGGTATTCGCTTAATACCCCTTCCATTTTAAATTCTACTCCGGTATTCTGAAAAAGATCGATCCCAAAATTTTTAATGTGTACCAATATTTCGAAGAGGTTATCGCTATGCGGATCCAGTGCCCAGAGAATGTCTTTTGTACCTGTATAAAGCAGGCTGGCATTTTCCCTGATCATTTTAATCAGCTCTTTCTGCTCTTTTTCGGAACCATCTACTTTTTTATCTAAAATTTCGGATAAGACATTAATCCGCGTAAGCTTATTGCCTATATCATCGTGAAAATCTTCAGCAGTTTGTTTCCTTATTTTTTCCTGCTCTTTTAGCTTCAGTTTTTCCATCTGAAATTTCTTCCGCTCCCGGGTTTTAAAAATCAGGTAGAAAATTAGCCAGATTAAAAAAATCATCACCAAAAATGCCATTACCTTAAACCAAATGGTATCGTAAAATGGAGGCACAATGGTAAAACTGAATTGTTCGATGTTGGATTGCTGACCATTTGCAATGGCGTATACCTGAAAAGTATAACTTCCGGGCCTAATGGCCGAATATTCGATTTCGGTATTGGGTACTGGTTTACTAAAATCGTTATCGGCCCCAACCAGTTTATAGCGGTAAAGTACACTTTCCGGACTGGTAAGGTAAACCCCTTTAAAACTAATTGAAATGTGGTTTTGACTATAGTTGAGTTTATAAAATTTATCGCCACGACCGTTCAGATCAAGAGAGAGATCTTTAGAGCGATCATTTTTATGATATATGCCAACCTCCTGAATATGAATAAAGGGATTTTTTTTCGCTTCTAAGGCTGTAAGTACCTTGCACCGTACCAGACCTGTAATGGTACCAACCAAAATGCTATTCTTATAAGGTAGAATGGCATTTTGATTACACTCTACAATAAGGGGATGATCTCTGAAAACAGTATAACCATTTTCGGCCTTGTTGAAAGTAAGTTTGTTAATTCCCCTACCAGTACCTACCCAAAGCTGATCCCTATAATCAATTGCCAGGCTATAAATGTCGTTAGAATTTAAGCCATTGGCCACCACATAGCGCTTAATGGCTTTTGTTTTCACGTTCCAGGTTACAATGCCATCGCCAAGCGTGGCAAATACCAAATTATCTCCATGCTTAATTATGCTTAAAATATAGACATTATCAAGCTGCTTAATTTTAAATGAAGGATCCGCTTTCTTATTTCTGATTAGCGTAAGCCCTTTCGATGTACCCAGTAATATACTATCCTTACTCAAAGGATAAATGCACGAAGAATAACCATCAAAACCAGTTATTTTCTGTGTTTTACCATCTTTCAGGTATGTTGACGCCATCGGGCCATTGATCCAGATGCCCCCTTCTAAATCCTCAACGATAGAGCTGTTATCGAAACGATCGGGTTTTAATATCTGAATGAACTGTTTTCCATTGTATTTCCAGACGCCGTTATTGTATACCGAAATCCAAATATTTTTAGCTTTATCGGCATAAACAAAATATATTTTTTTGCCCATAAAATCGGGCAGGTTGATGTTTTCCAGCTGGTTACCGTCGTATTTAAAAAGCCCGCGGTTATAAGTTCCAATCCATAAACCGTCGTTTTTATCGGCCGCGATGCCACTTATCGGATAGGCAACATTCTGCCCGTTAAATGTATTGTAGCGAATAAAAGCATCGCCTTCATATTTGTAAATCCCATCACTAAAGCACGATATCCATATGTTATTTTCTGCATCACTGAAAATCTTATCAACCTGATTATCGCTAAGGCCATTTTCTCCGTTAAATTTGATGATTGTACCATCTCTACTAATAAGGTAAGCCCCCCTTTCGCTGCCCACCCACATATTTCCCTTACTATCTTGTTCTAAAGAATAGTAAGTATCAATATCCTGACTTTGAAAAAAGAGTTGGGTCGCACCATTTTCGAGTATATAAACACCCCTTTGATAGGTTAATAAATAGATCTTGTTATCGTTTTTTTTATCAAAGAGGATTTCTCTGATAGCAAAGGCCTGCATTTCATGTGGCAAAGCCTGATTAAGTTGCCATTTATCGCCATTAAGCTTATAAATACCTTCTCCTGAAATCAAAGCAAATAAATCACCATGCCTGTCTGCTTTAATGGTGCTTATTTTTTTGTTTTTAAAAGGATAAAATATGAGTTTTCCCTTTACAACCTTAAAAAGCTGACGTTCCGTTAATCCCCAAACTACCCCCTTTTTATCTTTAAGCAAATGCGTAACTACCTGGCCCAGGTATAAGGTGCTTATTTTTCCCTTTTTTAAGATATTGATACCTCTTTCGGTACCAAAAAGCATTCGCCCTTCATTATCCTCAACAATACTGTTTACAGAATTAGAGCTCAGCCCCTCTGCCTTGCTGTAAGAGGTAAATACTTTGCCATCAAAATTACTTACACCACCAAAAGTTCCAAGCCAAAGCGTTCTGTCTTTTGCCTGATAAATTACCATTACCTGCGATTGCGGCAGGCCATCTTTAAGACTGTAATTTGTAAAGTTATAGCTTTGGGCAGATAGCTTTAAGCTAAAAAGCAAAATGAAAGAAATTATGAAACTTACCTTAATTATAGACAGTTTACTGCACATATAATACAAAATAAGCATAATTTCTTTCAAAAGCCATCCCCCGTTTTGGGGGATATTTATACGTTGCCCATGTAAGGGTCGGTTTGGGTAATTTCGCCGGTTTCTATTTTTCCGGCATAACGATGTTTAAATACCGTATTACCTGACTGTACAATGCTGTAATCGTACCAATTTGCGCTTTTTGATTGATTTAAAACCACATTGGCGTCTGATTTTGGCTTAATAGTTACCGTTTTGGTAGCCGATTTATATTTATTATCGATTATTTGAACCGTAATGGCGGCCGTACCTTTGTTTTCAATCGCAAATACGAGGTTGCCACTGAGCTTTTTAGTAACCAGACCACTTTGCTCGGGATATACCTTTACTGCAAGAGCAGGATTTTTCTTGCTTCCGGTGAAACTCCTGTAAAAACCATTCGGACCGCTTATGGCCAAATCGTAAACTTCGTTATCGAAATCGGCTATATCAATGTTATCTTTTAAAACATCGCCAGCTTTCACAGCATAAGCCCAGGTTTTACCTGCAACCCCTTTAAATTTAGCAATGGTATTCATGTTAAATGGCGCGCCAACGGTTTCGATAGCATTGCCAAATAAAGTTTTTGCCGATTGAAAGGTTAGTTCAAGGCTATTGTTAATCAAAACTGCATCGACCATTAAATGATAAGGCAATGCACAAGCAGGTTTAGCACCTTTTTCCTGCCGCGGGGCATGGCTTGATGTTTCAGCTGAAAACGATTCGAATTTATTGATTTTAGCCACTTCCGCCTTGTTCAAAGCTGTTGGTCCAACCTGTGCAGGTTTGTTTTTGGCATTACCAATATTGGTCACTACGGCCTCTCTTTTTAATGGATCGGGCGAGTGGATGGCTTCTCCATTGTATGGCCTGAATACCGAAGTTAAATCGCCACAGATATTCCTGCGCCAATCGCTTATGTTATTGCTTTTTACGGCTTTGCCTGTTTTTTTCGCCAGCCATTTTTCCATAAACATAATTGACGAGGTATGATCGAAAACCTGCGAATTTACAAAACCACCTTTACTCCACGGCGAGGCCACCACAAGCGGAACGCGGTACCCTAAACCGATAGGGCTTCCTTTTCTGCCTTCAAAATCAGTAGCAAAGTTGATCCCTTCTGATACTTTTCCAGTCGAAGGGTCATTTGGAGTTGGGACAACAAATGGTGGCTGATGATCAAAATAACCATCATTTTCATCATAGGTTAAAATAAAGATCGTTTTTTTCCAAACCTCCGGGTTTTTGGTTAAAATATCTAAAGCCTCGCTTACATACCAGGTACCATACAAAGGTGAACTGGTATGATCAGAAAAGCGTTGTGGTGCCACCAACCATGAAACAGCAGGCAATTTACCGCTATCTACGTCTTTTCTGAACTGGTGAAAAATATCGCCTTTCGGAATGTTAATGGTTTCAGATTCTCCCTGATCGTTTTTAAAGGTAAATGGTTCCAGATCAAGATAATCTTTTTGAGAAATATTGGTAGTAAAGGCTTTATCGACCAGATTTTTTTCCTTTTGAGAAAGTTTATCGTATTTCTCTTGGACTTCTTTGGCTGTTAAGGCCGGTTTAACGGTATTATCGCCATTTTTTCTAAAATAGGCCGACAATTTTACATTGTGTCTGCTGATATATTCGACAGGATTATCGCCATAATTCCCCAACCAATCATCTATCTCGCCTTCAGGCAGTTTAGAAGTCCAGAGTTCGTTTTGGTAAATGCGCCAATCGATACCGTTGTCTTCTAAGGTTTCCTGAAAAGTTGGCCAATCTACAAACACATTATTTTGCGATTCGGCCTGATCGTTATTAACTACGGCAACACGGTTGGCACTCTTTTCGCCTCGAACAGTGCCCGTAAAAAAGAATAACCGGTTAGGCGTTGTTCCGGTTAACGAAGAACAAAAATGCTGGTCGCAAATGGTAAAGGCATCGGCCATGGCATAGTAGAAAGGAATATCATTCCGATCATAGTAAGCCAAAGTCATAGGGGTTTTAACCGGCAGCCATTTATCGTAACGGCCACCATTGCGTGCTGCTACCTGGTCGTTCCAGGAGTGCGGTAAACCACCCTGCCAGGTAATTTTCGTTTTGTTAATGTCGACATGAAAAGGCGCATAGGTGTAACCTTGCCCATCTTTTTGCAGCCAAACTTTATTTCCATCGGGCTGGATGTGAGGGTGTGGATCGTTAAATCCGCGTACACCCTTCATTTTACCAAACATGTGATCGAAAGACCGGTTTTCCTGCATGAGGAAAACAATGTGCTCGGCATCGTAAAATGTAGTACCAGGCTCTGGGTTAATGGCCATGGCTTTTAGTACCGAACTGGGCAAAGTGTTGGCCATGCCAGTGGCTCCGGCAAACAAGGCCGCTTTTTTTAGAAATTCTCTACGTGAGTCCATAAATTATACAATATAGCTTAGATACCGCAAGTTATCGTTTTCAGCTGGCAATTTCCAGTTAGCAGTTTGTAATTTTGAGTTTACCAATTTTCTGGCCCGAAGTTGGGTAAGCTATTCGTTCCAACAATAATGCAATTCTCAGTTGGTAATTCAATTAACCAGTTAACCGCTATCCCTCATTACTTTTGAAAAACCCTTACATAATCGACCTTCATGGTGGCAGGGAAAATGGTATCATCTACTCCTTTTTTCCCGCCCCAGCCGCCGCCAACGGCTACATTTAAGATAATATGGAAATTCTGATCGAAGGGCCAGTCGCCCGATCCTTTTTTAGTATTGTTAAAGGTGAGGTATTTCTGATCATCAATAAAGAAGTCAATTCTATCCGCAAACCATTCAACCGCATAAACGTGGTATTCGGTATATGGGTTTGCTACTTTTAAGGCTTTACCTACCTGGGTTTTAATTACATGGTTAAACTTTTCGGTATGCACGGTACCATGCACACTGTCGGGATCATAACCTACATGTTCCATGATATCAATTTCGCCGCTTTTTGGCCAGTTACCATATTTCCAGTCAGTAGGTAGTGCCCATATTGCCGGCCACAAACCTCTGCCTTTCGGCAACATAGCCCTTACCTCTACCCGACCGTATTTAAAATCGAATTTATTTTTAGTTACCAGCCTGGCCGAGGTATAATGATTGTTTTCTTTATCGGCTTTTACTGCTGTAATGTTCAGGTTTCCTTTTTTAACAACTACATTGGTGCTGTCGGCATCGGTGTAGTACTGTAATTCTTTATTGCCCCAGCCATTACCACCTACATCATAACTCCAGTTTTTGCTTAATGGCAAACCAGTATCGTTAAACTCATCGCTCCATTTTAATTTCCAGCCACTCACCAAAGGTGTTTTTTTAATTTCTTCGAAAAGTATTTCCGGTTCGTTGGTGGTAATATATTCTACCTGGTGTGCCAGAAGCCATTGCATTTCAGGTACCGTATTAACCGTCCATGCATTTACTGTAAGACCCAGTTTTTGTGCATTTTCTATCCAGTTATCTTTTTGGTAAACACTGTAATGGTAATCTACACCAGTCAGCTTATCAGCTTTCATTTGTTCGGCACTGATATCGCCCTTCAGGTAAGCTACCTTGGCTTTAGGCATCAGGGCTAAAATGCGTTTGCAATAATCATAATCGAAGCTGATGTACTCAGTCCACTCAACTACTTTGAGTTTCTGTACCATTTCCACACACTTATTCGTTACTTCAATGCCACGCTCCTTGCTAATTAAGGATGGTTTAATCTCCAGAATAAGCTTGGTTGTTTTTTGTTTTTTGCCGGCTAGCAAATAAGCTTCTAAAGTGGGAATTTTTTCGCCGTTGCTCATGGTTTTGGTGAGCAGATCGGCATAATTTACCTTTTCAATCGTCAATCCCTGAAATTCAGGATCGTGATTGACAACCAAAACCTGATCGGCTGTCATCCACACATCGAACTCTGATCCATAACAGCCCAGTTTTACCGCCTCATTTAACGATGCGATTGAATTTTGAGGGAAATTATTCTTTTTCCAGGCACCGCGGTGTGCAATTACCTGATTTTTGTTCCAGTTAAATTTTTGGGCAAAAGCAGAGCTAAACATGAAAACCATACAGGCCGAAATTAATGCGCGTTTCATATTATTTATTTTTGGTAAAAATTCAAAAGTAGATTTTTTGGCCGAAAACAAATTAAAGTTAATGTAACCATTATATAAACAAAAGCAAAAAGCTTACCCATCCAGGTAAGCCTTCCGATCATTAACTATTAAACATTCCACCACTGCTACATGATGTAATTTCTTATTTATTTTGAAGATGAAATCTCAACAGGCTCTGCTTTCATTTGATACCTGGCCGTATAAGCCGCTGCCATTTTTACAAATTTGCTATAGCCTGCTTCGTCTTTGGCCAGCCGATGTACAGCCGCCGCGGTTTTCATGTATTCGAGTCCGCTGTTTTCGGTAACAATAGCATCGGCCCACTGGCAGAAAAGCCTGTTTACTTCAGGGTTGAAGCCCTTTTTAGCTAGCAAAGTGCTGTAAAGTGCATTGAAATGATACTGATATAAAACCGGATTTTTGATCGAAAACTTCAGGAAACCTACGGTATCTTTTTTCATCGCCAGATAGTACCGGCTGCCCAATGTTTGCAGGCATATTTTCCAGGTTTTATCAGAAAAATTTTTCTTCTGGTTGGCCAAAAATCCATCAAAAGCGGCCTGATCTGAATTTGTTTTCATTGCTTTAGCGAGTTTCTGATTTAATCCATTATCCACTACTGGTTGCAAAACCTCTTCACCATAAAGTGCCACAAATCCATTATAATCGGCAAAAATGGTTTCAATAGCTTTTTCATCAGCCGATCTGGTAACCAAATAAGGCAATAAGGCATTTTCGGCTTTAAAGTTTTTTAAAGTATCGGTATAGGCAGCAATGGTCTCGCCAGTTACTCCTTTACGCGTTTTGCAGAATTCTACGTAAAATGCCGGATATTTTGCTTCGTTATAGCTGGTAGAAAATCCCGACAAAAATTTATGCTGTGTAGCCTTTTGGCGGGCATCAGCAAACAAAGCAATCAGATTACCCGGATCTTTATATCCTGATGAGGAACTGATTAATTTTCCGTCGCCGTTTAAGACTAAAAAGGTTGGAAAACCATTTAAAATATGTTGCACTTTTAAAGTATCGCCCAGTTTATCTTTAAAAATATCAACTTTAAGCATTAGAAAATTTTTATCCATTTCTGCCTTAACCAACGCATTGGGAAAAACATTTTCGTCCATTTGGGCGCAAGGAATGCAGCCGGTGAAATAACAATCGACAAAAATGAGCTTGTTTTCTTTTTTAGCCTGTTTCAATACACTGTTTAAGGATTGGTTTTGTGCCAGGCAACCTATTGCGGTTAACAAAAGGCAAAGGGTATGAATTAGTTTCTTCATAAATCTATTTTTTGGTTATTGAAATATTTTGTTTCGCTCCATTGGCGGTGTAGGCAATTTTGAAGATTTTACCCGCCGGTGCACCTAAAACGGCAAGCATTTTTTTGTTGTCTTTAAGCAGCGTTGCTGCTGCAACACCATCAATACTCTCGATAATTTGTCCGGCTTTCAGGGTTTCGCCTTCTACAGGACTTACTACACTGAGCAACTTTAATTTCCCGTCAGCGTCGAAACCAAAAAGGTAAGCGCCCAAAACAAAATCATGCGGAAAATTAAAGGTATGATTGGGTACGAAATGAATTTCTTTCTGCTGCATGTTAATGGTGAAATTGTAACGTCCAATCGTTCTGATACCGATAGATCCGTCAAAACCCGGGTTCCAGTTCTCACTTTGACCACCTCCCGCCATCAGGGTAACCGGAAAATCGGTTAGCTTAGGCATACTTGCAAAAGAAAACGACGCTGCACGGCCGCTATAGGTTGGTGTGCTCATGCCCATACTGGTGGTTGTACCGTTATATTCGGGTTTAAAACCACTTACCAATAGTTTATATTTTTTTACAAAGGGTCTGAAGCAAATGAGATTATAAGACGCACCGGTATCGAAAACAAATTCGCCTGTATTGGCCTGTCCGGGTACAACGCTAACCTCGCCTGGAATAATAAACAAACCTGCCGGGACGGTTACCGGCACCGATATGCCCTGATCTTGATAGGTATAATCGCCAAAAGTATAAAGCGAAAGCTCTTTTTTATCGAAATCTACTTTGGTGATATAGTTTTTAGCGATGCTGTTGCCGATAATGCCATCGCTTCCCTTGTGCATTTCAGGAAAAATAGCAAAACTCTGGTTTTTAAGCACAAAGGTATCGAGCCTGATGGTATTCCCTTCTGAAACAGAAATATTCATATTACCCCCTACTACCGAGGTATTTTGCTGGCGACTGGCTTTAATGCCTACCGAATCGGCCAGGGCTTTGGTAATGGCCATGCCATCGGCACCCGTATCAAAAAGGAGCTTTAGCGGCCTTTCGCTGGTATTAACTTTCACGGTTAAAATAATCGAGCCATTCTCGACCTCGAAAGGGATTTTGGCGACCAGTACCGACTTTTTATAGCGGTTCATGCCGTAAAGCTGGTCGAAAATATCGGTGTACAGCAGCTTATAGCTTCCATCAGTGTAAATGCTGCTTTCTTTACCTGCTTTTCCTTTACTAAAAGGTACTATGGTTAAGCGGGTCATTTCGCCTGCTTTAGTTTCACTTTTAAGCTGAATCGAATCACACGGATAGCGCTCCAGTATTGTCTTTAACATCCTGTCGGCCGAAGGTCTTGTATAGGCCGCAATTGAAAAACTGCCGCTTAACATGGTTTTAACCGGATCAATGGCCTTTTGGGCAAACATCTGATTCATGCTTTCAATGAGTGTGCTGGCCTGCTGCGCCCGAAGCTGGAGCGAACAAACCAAAAACCCAAGAAATAGTATTGCTTTAATTTTCATTTTTAGCTGAATAGGTAGATTTAAAATCCATAAATTTTTTCGAGGGCACGATCAATGTCATCAGTGGCGCTTGAAGTAATGCGCATTAATATTTTGCCTTCGTTGCTCACCAATATTTTGGTCGGAAAAGCCATGATGTTATAATCTTTTACCAGGTTTTGCTTATCTATATCTTCGTTATTAAGTACGTTGATATAAGGAAGTGCATCTTCTTCAATGGCCTTAAGCCAAAGGCTGCGTGCCTCTTCAAGATCCTTCTTCTGTTCCTGTGCAATGGCGATAATTTCGAAACCTTTTGACTGATACTTCGCATATAATGCTTTTAAATGCGGATTACTTGCCCGGCATGGGCCACACCAGCTGCCCCAAAAATCGAGCAGTACAGTTTTTCCCTTATAATTGCCCAGACTAATGGTATTTCCATGGTTATCGGTTTTCTGAAAACCAATGGCATCAGCGCCTTCTGGCGTGGTGCTTATTTTTTTGATATAAGCTTTAATTTTTTCGGCAACGGGATGATTTTTGTATTTGGGCGATAGACTGTTCCACGTGGAAATAAAATCGCCAGCCGTATACAGGTTTTCCATTCGCGTTAATAAAAACACTGAGGCAAAAGCATTGGGGTGCGTTTTAACAAAATCTCTTTTTACGTTAACGAGTTTTCTGTTGATGGCTGTAGCCTCTGCCATTAAGGCTTCTTTATTTGCAGAACTGGTGATTTTTTCTTCATTAAAAAGCTGTTGCATAATCTCGTAATTACGCATTTCGCCCTTTTTTACCAGTTGCTTATATACCGCCAATGCATTATTTTCTTCATCGCCATTTACATCGGCAAACTGAACCAATAGCGCATCGCCCTTTATGCTGATATCCCGATCAAAAACGAACAGATCTAGTTTGGGTGCAGGATTTGAATTCCTGGTGCTGGTTCTTGATATTGAGACATCGAAGCGGGCAATGGCCGGATTTTGTAAACGCGGTACTTTTAAGGTAAAAGCATCGTTATTGGCATTGGCTTTATAGCTCCTTGATAACCCGGCATCATCTGCAAAAGAAATCCATACCGACTTATTGCCCAGCCCTTTTAAGCGTCCAGAAATCTGAATGCTATCATTCTGGCTATAAGCTTTAGGTAAAAAAAAATGCAAAAGCGTAGCTATTAACAATGTTTTCATTGTTTTCATATCAGATATTTTAAGGCAATAATGACTCCGGCTATTGATTTATAGCCGGAGTATCAGGGATGATTAGTTGGCAAGTGTTTTTTGCAATAATGCTTTTAATTCAGGGTTAGATGGACGCGGAGAATCAACGGTCACAATTTTTCCCTGCTTATCGAAAACCAGGAAACGCGGTATGGTATTTACTTTATAATATTTTGAAAATTCGTTTTCAGGTCCTCCGGCAAAAAGTTGTAAACCACCCAGATTTTCATCTTTGATCATTTTTTGCCATTTTTCTTTATCCTTAACCGCATCAGTTGATAGGCTGATAATCTGAACATCGGTTCCTTTCATTTCTTCTTCCAGTTTTTTCAGATAAGGAATTTCAGCTCTGCAAGGTCCGCACCAGGTAGCCCAAACATCTACCAATACCACTTTCCCCTTTAAGCTCTCCATCGTAACCTGCTTTCCATTCTTATCTTCGTATGCAAATTTAAAAGCATCAGTACCGGGCTTATAAGTCAATAAAGGGTTCATAATTGCTGCACTTCTATCGGCCTGTCTTTTGGTAAGGATGTATTTTTCCCTACCTTTTATTAGTGCTTCGTATTCGGTAATTGTTTTATAACCTGCTGCATTATCTAAAATCATATCACCCTTTAAGGTATCGTTTGGCACAAAAGAAGTCATTAAATCTACTCCTTCCGGACCTCGTTTATAAGCCTTAGCTTCCTGACGCATATTGAGGCTGATCAGCCCGCTTAAAGTTCTAAAGCCATAGGGATAGCGGTAAACATTTGCTGTTGTTTTCGCAAAATCGCCGGTTTTAAGTGTACTGTAAAAATTACTGTATTCTTCAACAGAAGGGTGTGCACTTCTTGGTGTATTTAGAAAGTTAGTAGCATAAGATGCTAAATCCCAAGCCATAATGTTTTTAACTTCTTTATCGAATTTCGCATTTCCAGTAGTTTTTCCATTTAAAAAAGTTTTGCTCTTAGCCACAATCTCTTCCTGCTCAGGGAAATAATCAACAAAAGTGCTTTGAACTTTCATAAAATTCACGGCCTTTTGTTCTAAAGGATGGGTCAAATCGTGCCATTGGGTAAGTACCGTATTTTCTTTCGAATTATTTTTACCTGTTAATACATAGCTCGAATCTAAAAGGCTTACTGATAATTCTTCGCCACCTTTAAAATAAAATTTATAGTTATCATTCGGGCTACCTTCATTACCTGTACCAATTACGTACAAGCCTTCGTATTCGGGATAAAAAAGAAAACCAAACTGTCCTTTCTCTGCTGGTGTAGTATTGGCAATTTCTACTGCCTTGCCATCTTTCACTTTAAAAAGCTTAACGGCAGAAAGGCGTTTTTTCTTTAACAATCCTTTTACTTCTACAGGCAATTGCGCCATAGTAGTTAATGAGGCCAGGCATAAAAGACCGGCACTTAATAATTTTTTCATTTTCATTGGGTTTATTTGTATGTTTTTGCAAGATTTTTGATTAACGTTCTCTGTAGGTTATGCTTTTTACCTTTCCGAAACCACTATAATTTTTATAAAGAACCAGGTCTCCATTTACAGGTGGAACTGTATAAATGCCAAGGCTTCCATTCTGGCCTTCGGTTAACGCAGCATCGTAAGATCCAACCATTAACTTATTCGAATCTTTATATTTTGTGGTACTCTTAAACTCATAAAACTGAAGGAGAGAAATTTTCTTAGCCCCCATATCCAACATCAGTTTTGTGGTTTTTAAAGACATATCGTATTCATAAACCTTAGCACCAACGTTATAAAATATGTAGCCTAAATCAGGACTTATCGCATATTGTTCTGCATTAGCAAAATCGGTCGCTAAAATTTCGCTGTAGTAGGATTGGGCATTATTGGCGCTGTTAAATCTGGCTAAATATCTTTTTGTTGAATTAGGATCTTTAAGTATGCTAAATACTTCTCCTCCGTTAAATGCTACCCACTGCATATAAGTTAAATCCATGCCGGTTGTAAAGCTGAAAAGCTTTTGCGCATCTGGCGGATCGGGTAATGTAGTACAGGTTGCAGATGTACCCGCATGTTTTACAAACCTGCGATTGGTAATATCATAAAAGATTGCGTGGGCATTGGAAACAACTTGCGGATTTCCGGCTATAAAAGGAGCAACTTTAAATCCTTTTTGCTCTATAGCAATATAGTTTATCGGAGCCGAATAATAAATATTCTGTACCCGTTCATAATAGTAAGCATCACCTTTTCCAATCATATACGAAGCCCCGCCTCCCCGTTGTTTTATTACATCAGCATAAAAACCCTCAGGAATATTCCCAAACATCTCGTAAGTCAACCCCATTGTTTTGGTCCATTTAAATGTATTTGGATCTACTTTTTGAGTACTTTTATCCGTTCCAAAATAAACGCCGTAACTAATGGCATCAGGGCCAATTAAAAGACCAGTACTGTAAGTATAGGTCATAACAGGCTTTCCATCCAGTTTCAGGTCCGAACCTGTTGTGGCCAATAGATCTGTAACTAAATCGAAGTCACCGCTGGTATTGAGCGATAGCATATCAACCCTTGCTTTGCCGGATACATCGCACATCAGCATCCATCCTTCGTTTATTTCATTTACAACCTTTAAGGTAAAAGGATATCTGAATTTTACACCAGTATTTTTATCCGTTACAGCATAATAAAATGAGTAACTCCCTGCAACAATGGTCATTTTAAGATCGAGGTTTCTTGTTGTAGCCAGGGTAAAAAGTTTAGATCCGCCTAAACCATTTGGCCCGATGTAAGACCACTCGTAGCTGTATTTCGATTCATCTGTTCCAGCATCCTGTGTAAATTTTAGTTCTGGTTTTAAAACAAACTGTTTACCATATATGGCTGTTATATCGGATGCAATTCCATTAACGGATGAAAGCTGGTTTATTTCATCGTAATTATAATTACCGAGGTCTTTTTTGCAGGCGCTAAATCCTCCTAAAATGCAAATCGCAATTAATAATATATATTTATTGAAAGTCATGATTAATTCTTTTAAGGTTAGTATTATTGAACGGATACACCCATAATCATTTCCGAACCATCTTCTTCGTAAATGGTATTTCCTGCCGCTTTTTGCTCGTTTAAATACCGTTGCATAAATTTGCCGTAGGCTGTCATTTCTGCTATTGACACTGATGTATCCAAATATGATGGATCGACATTTAATACCTGAACCAACAGGCTTAGCTTTTTCCGGGTAAAAGTGCCTAAATATCCATCTAACCATCTTCCTGGTTTTTTTATGATATCATTTAAAAACCATCTGTATCTGATAAAACTTAATCTTTGTCCGGTTGTGGTATTAATTACCTTATCAACCATATCGGTAACAAAGTTTTCATTCGCCTCAAGCTTAAAAAACAGTGTAAAGTTTTGAGTCTGCAAATCAGCCGTTCTGTGAAATTTTATCTTAACTGTATCCTGAAGTTTGTTCTTTTTAATACTAAATGTTTGAGGTAGTGCATCAAAATGCTTTCCAGCTATTGCGGTCGAAACCGGGTCGATAATTAATTTATAAGTACGGTCTTCGCTGCTTAACGCTCCCGTTGTTTTAATAATCATATTTACAACCGAATCCGTACTTTTAGCCAACGAAAAAGACATTACTGTCGAATCTTTGATTACCTCACCTGTAAAAGCAGGTAATCTCCCTGCCTCGTTAAAATAGATGTTGTTTTTGCCACTGTAAGTTTCCAGGTTCTTTTTACAGGCGTTTGCCAATATCAATAGGAATAAACCTGCTACATAAAATTTAATTTTGTTCATGGAATTATTTTTGAGGTTAGCGATATTGACTTTCTGATAATGGTAAAGGAACTACAGGAACAATCGTAATATTGCCGCTTCCTGTTCCGTTTCCAACTGAGGTTACATTTCTACGCTTGTAGTAATAAAATAACTGGCCTTCTCCAAAAAATTCCTTTTGATATTCTTTTTGCAATTCTGTATTAACGTTAACAGTAGCAGCAAGATTAGTTAAGCCACGGTTAAAACGAACAATGTTAAGCTGGTTAATCCCATCTGCAGCTACCGGCTCGCACTCGGCTGCGATGTAATATATTTCGCTGATTTTCAAAAGCGGAATAGTAAACCTGAATGCCTTAGTTTTATCTACTACATCGGCATATTTGTAAAAAGTACGGAAACTCTTTATGCCCGTTGATGGTATTTGCCAGTTTAAATTATATCTATAGTCACTTTCGTTTGATTCGAAAACAGCACTTAACCTGGCAGCTGCCGGAGCTAAAATTTTAGGGTCAGATACTGCCGGATCAAATAAGTTTAGGTAGTTATTATATAGCTGTGTATTCATAATGCCTAAAATCATTTCTGTAGTGAATACCCGGTCAGGATTTACTTTTTCGCTCAGTGCATTTGTAGTTGTAGTCCATTTAAATTTATCTGCTTGTTGAATAACTACTTTAGCTGCTGCCAAAGCAGAAACTTTATCTCCCCTATACAAATAAGCACGTGCCTGTAAGCCCTTTACCGCATAATAATTTAAGCGATAGTTTCTGGCGTTATTTGCAAAGTCAACATCGCCATTTGCTACAGGTGGGTTAACACCAACAGTTGTAGTTATTATATCGTCTTTAAGTAATGTTTCAGCTTTCAGAAGGTCAGTTAAGACTTTCTGCATAGCCTGGTTAGCAGGCAGAAGCGGATTAATTTTTGACTGACTATTTTCATAATATGGAATAGATTGTTTAGTAGAATCGGCTGTGCTATATCTTGGTCCGTAAATACGTAACATATCGAAATGCAAAAGCGCTCTCATCGCAATGGCTTCACCTTTATAAAGCGACTCCGTTTTGGCGTCCAATACACCACTATATTTTTCTAAATTTTCTAAAAAGCTATTAATATTTAAAATATTGGAATATGCCTGAGTCCAGATAGCATCAAACTTTGTAATTGCCGGCTTATCTGCATAGGCATAAGATGCAATTTTGTATAAATCGTGAGTTGATGCGATATTATATCTCTGCGCTAAAATATCTAAAGTAGAAAGCGTAAGGTTTTCGCCATATAAATCTCCCTTAGATAAATTAATGTATAATCCATTTAAAGCGGTATTAATACCACTTTTGCTAGAAAAAACCTGCGTTTCTAAAACCTTGTCTTCGGGTTGAACATCAAGGAATTTTTTACATCCACCAAACAACAGAGACAATGCAACTGCTGTTACAAATAATTTTATGTTATTCTTTTTCATCTCTCTATGTTTAAAATGAAGCCCTGAAACTAAACGCTACTGTTCTGGCATAAGGATAGTTTATTCCCCGTTCGCGCCTAACTGTCGATGCAGTGAAAATATCGCTGGCTAATGCATTGATATTAAATGAACGCATGCCCAGTTTTCGCACCCATACATTATTATCGAAAGTGTAACCCAGATTGAAAGATTCCCCGGTTATTACATTTTCCTTTTGTACAAATCGCGAAGAAATTGGTGTTGTAGCGGTTTGAGAAATAGATTTAAACTGAGCTATATCACCAGGATTTTGCCACCTGTCATAAAGTGCTCTTCTATCCTGATTAAGTGTAATGCTAGAAAAACTAATATTTTCTACCTTTTCGAACAAAGCCCTATTAAATATATCTCCCCCGAGCTTATACCTCAGGTTAATACCCAAATTAAAACCTTTATACATTAAATTGGTAGTAAATACTCCTTCAACTGTAGGCGTTGTATTGCCTACCGGTAATATATTTGCAGCATTATAATCAAAAGAATACTGACCACTTGGCGTTAAAAATATTTCTCTGCCGGTTGCAGGATCAATACCTAAAGATTTAGCTGCCCAAATGGTTTCAGCACTATAACCATCCGTAAATCTTAACGTTGATTTATTTAACTCTTGTTGCTTATTTAATGAGTTTAAAGTATTTCCGAAGTCTGCATACTTACTTTTAAACATTGATCCAGTAAGACCAATCATTAATACAACCCTTTTGGCCGGGTTGTAAATCGGAGAGTAATTTAACTTTGCTTCTACTCCTTTATAGGTTAAAGTGCCTGCATTTAAAGGGTAACTGAATACTCCTGTTGAAGATGGAAGATCAACAGCAACAACCAGTGGATCCGTTTTTTTATTGTAAGCATTAATATAACCCGTAAATCTGCTGCTAAAAAGCATAAAATCTATTCCTCCACTAATCTGCGTAGTTTTTTGTGGAGCCAAATCAGGATTACCCAATGTAGTTAAGCCAATGCCCTGCCCAAATTGATTGTAGTTGCTGTTACTATTGTAATTGTAAACAGAAACGGAAGTTACATTACCATAATTTTGGTTACCCGTTACACCAATGTTTCCAAAAATCTTTAATCTGTTTATCCATGTCTTTCCTTTAAAAAAGTCTTCGTTATGAATATTCCAACCTAAACCAACAGAGTAGTATGGCGAAAACTGTTTGTTTCTTCCAAAAGCAGTAGAACCATCCAATCTGTACGATCCATCGACCAAAAATCGATTATCATAAGCATAATTTGCAGAAATAGTCCCGTTCAGGGTCCTGTAAACTCTGGATGAAGCACCAGGAGGGTTACTTATCGAATAACCATAGGCGAAACGTGGATTACCATTGCTTCCCTGTGGAAACCCCTCTAAAATCGTGTAATAGTCGCTGTTTTGGCTTTCGTTAACTGTTGCCCTGAAATTCGCATTCAGCGTATGCTTTTCAGCAATTACTTTATAATAGGTAAGCAATACATTTGCCTGATAAGACAAATTAGTACCGCTGCTATCCCTGTAAGTTCCTTTTCTTAATAAAGTAACATCTTCGAATTCGCTGCTTTCAGGTGCCCGAAATTTTTTTGCATTTGTATTCCCCTTTGTAATTTGAAGGGCTCCGTTTAACCTTAAATCTTTGGTTAAATCGTAGTTGATATTCAAATTATTCTGAACCTCTAAATTTTTGGTATTATCATACTGAGGAAGCGTAGCGTCATATAAGGGATTTCTAACTTTTATTTCTGTGCCGTTAGTTTGTCGCGTAACTTCCAAATATCGGTTTGTGTAATTCTTTTCGTAATATGGGTTGGCATTTACGTAATCAGCAAATGAACCATATGGAGAATTAAATGCTGAGTAACCCCGAATGTAAGTCACATTATTTACGTTCAATTTGTTTTTTCTGTAAGTAAGGTTAATGCTTCCGCTGTAGCTATCTCTTCCCGAACCTTTCATTGCACCTGTTTGAGTTTTATAATTCATACCCACACCGTAAGTAAAGGTATTATCACCACCTTGTACAAATACCGATGAGTTATTACTATAGCCGGTCTGTATCGGCTCGCTTAACCAATAGCTGTCAACTCCTTTTCTAACTGCTGCCAGATGCGAGTTATAAAGCTGATCTAAAAAAACTTGCTGAGTCGGGTTACCATCAGAGGTGGAATACCTGCCAGATAATCGCTCAAACTCAAGTTTTTCTGACGCATTCATCATATTGTATCCAGACAAATCCGGGTTTTCTACCCTGAAATCATTCGAATAGGTAAATTGAAGTTCACCGGGTTTTGGTCGTATGGTTTCAATAACAACTACCCCATTCGATGCTCGGGCGCCATACAAAGCGGTTGATGCCGCATCTTTTAGTATTGTAACCGATCCCACCCTGTTCATATCCAAATCCACAATGGTTTGTAAACTTGATTCAAAACCATCTAAAATAAATAAGGGTTGATTCGGATCTCCTCCAAACTGATCTCTTAAACTGGCACTCGGTACACTACTTTTACCCCTTACCTCAATAACAGGTAAAACATTTGGATTAGAACCCGCCAGATTATTTTCTATCAATAAGAAAGAAGGATCTAAAGTTCTTAAGCTTTGGATAATGTTATTATTTCCAACCATTTTAAGGGCATCACCGGAGAACGTTGCTGTACTTCCGGTAAAAGTATTTTTATTTCTATTAATACCTGTACCCGTAACAACAACCTCTTTATCAAGAGATATATTACTTTGTTTTAGCTCAACCGATAGTGAAAAGGTGCCCCCCTCTTTTACAAACCCTGTTACGATTTTTGATTCGTAGCCAATAAAATTAATGGTGAATTTGTATGGTCCGGACGCTAATCTGACGAAAGTAAATACCCCGTTTTTATCAGATGAGGTTGTAGTTCTTACCCCTGTTTGCACGTTTTGCGCAATAATGGTGGCTCCTACAATAGTTTCTTTGGCATCTTTCACAACTCCCTTAACTGCAGGTGTTTGTGCATAAGCCTTTACCCCAAGGTAAAGACAAAGCAGTAGCAGCAGGGCGCGTTTTGGAACGCTCCTTTTAGTAAAAATTTTAATCATGAAGTTAGTTTGTTTGGTTTAGTTGTACGCTGGTTTCTATTTAATCTTCTTTATCGTATATCCCACATCTGTTTTATCTACAGTCAGATTATTTAATGAACAAAGCATATCTAAGAAAGCATCAATGTCATCGCGTCCGAATTCATATTGCCCTGTAAATACCTTTTTATTAAGCTGATTTGTAGTATAATTTATTTTTATGTTCAGTTTAGTTTCGAGTGTATTAAAAACCTCTGATAGCGGTTCATTGTCAAAAACAATGGCTGCTTCGGTTACAATTGCCTTTCCAGAATCCAATGTCTCCAGTTTTTTAGGCGCCACAACATTAAACGGCTTAACGCTGGCTGCGTAAGTCTGCATATTTACCGTAAATACCTTTCCCGGTAATAAATACACGGTTTCTACCCCGGCCGATAAGAGCTTGTTTTGAGGCTTAACCACTACCTTTCCTTCAATTAACCGCACTTTAGTATATAAATCTTTTTTAAATGCGGTAATTTCAAAAACAGTACCCAAAGCTGTGGTTGCCAGGTTATTGGCAAAAACAGTAAAAGGTTTCGCTTTATCTTTATGCACCCTGAATAAAGCCTGGCCAATTAAATTAACATCCCTTTTTCCCTGATCAAAAGGAAAATAACTGACTTCACTTTTCGGATCCAGTTCAACTATGGTTCCATCAGGTAAAGTATAGGTTTGTTTTACTGCTGAAGTATTGGTAATAAACTTTTCAATCCTGGTAACGGGTTTTATCCGGTTGATAGCCGAATGGCTCGTATTTGTAATACGGTTACTCCCCAGTTTGTAAGCTACCAATCCTACCGTCGCAATTAATGCAATTGATGCCGCATAAGCCAGGTATCTGAAACGGATACGTCTGGTTTCCCGTTTATCGTGAATATGATCGATTACATTGACATAAATCCGGTCCGAAATTGTTGCATCAACCTTTTCTACAGGCTCAAAATGTTCCCATTCCTCGCTGTTTAAATAAATTTCGCGGTTGTTTTCATCAGCCAGGTACTCACTTACCATACGGGCTTCCGCGGCAGTACATTGGCCAGAAAAAAACTTCTCCACAAGTTTTTGGTTGATTTGCATAACTACATTACGTTTTTGAAAGCGCTTTACCCCTAGTGGAGTAAAAATATTTTAGATAATTTTTAAAAATAATGTGCTGAGGATTAAAAATCAGGTGAATTATTTCTTGATTATGGCCTCCATAATAACAGCCAGCGAAATAATAGAAGAAAAAGCAGCCCTAAGCTGTTTTAATGCCTGCGAAATGTGATTTTCTACAGTTTTTGGCGAAATAGAAAGCATTTCTGCTATCTCTTTGTACGAATAACCATCAACTTTACTCATTTTGAATACCTTTTTACGCACGGGAGCCATCTGTTCAATAGCTTGTTCAAGGGCATGAAGCATTTCAGGTTGTTCGGTATCTGTTTTTAAGGCAAAATCGTCTTCAACAACACTCAGGTGTTTTTTACTCACCGCTTCTTTTCTTAACTGATCGATTAAAATTGTTCCCGCTATTCTGAAAATCTGGGTAGAAAGATTGTACTCTGCCGATAAAGTCTCGCGTTTTTCCCATAAACGGATAAAAGTAAGCTGCACCACCTCTTCTGCCATATATGCTGAATTGGTTTTCTTCAGAATATAAGCATAAAGTTTTTGGTTGAACAAACTATAAACGGTTTGAAAAGTTTGTAAGCAACCCGACGCTAAATCAGCAACATGGTTCATTAGTTTGCTATCCTAACAAATATTAAAAAGGGATGATTTAATAGTTCTTTCGAGAGGTTGATAAACCAAAGATATTTTTTCATTAAGTAAATATCAACTTATAGTAAAATTTTTAACACATTTTCTTAAAAAAATTAACTCTGCGACGTTAAACAAACGTTTGTCTGATTTTAAGCTACATAATCGGTTTTAGTCCGTTTTGGCATTAAATTGAAAAATACGCCGCACATAACCAATTTGTAATAAACACGTTATGCTATGAGCAGATTTCTTTTAATTGATGCTAACAATTTTTACATTTACGGTGATATGGTGAGCAAAAACTACAACGACTTATTAAGAAAAATCGACGAATTTATCCGCAAATTTTATTTGAATAAGATTTTACGGGGTAGTATCTACGTTGCAGCCATTCTTTTAGGGCTTTACCTGCTCGTATTTTTAAGCCTTTATTATTTAAATCCAGGCGCTGGTTTTAAAACCTTCGTTTTCTTTGCCTACCTACTCACGGGTTTGTTGCTGATCGGTTTTCTAATCTTAAAACCGCTCCTGGCGATGCTAAAACTAGGTAAACATCTTTCTTTTGATGAAGCTTCAGTAATTATAGGCGATCATTTTGCCGATATTAAAGATAAACTGCTTAATACCCTTCAACTTCATCATCTTTCAGAAAAATCGTCCGAAAATAACCAACTGATCCTGGCCAGTATTGATCAAAAAATACTGGAGCTTAAACCTGTTCCTTTTTATACTGCGGTAAGCATAAATGATAACCGTAAATATTTAAAATATCTGTTCGTTCCACTTTCTATTATTCTTTTGATCGGTATTATTGCTCCGGCTATTTTACGCGATGGCACCAACAGTTTTTTTAAGTACGATGAATACATTGCACCCAAAGCACCTTTTGCATTTACAGTCCTAAATAAGAACCTCACAGTTACACAGGGTGATGATGTAATGCTAAATATTAAGCTAACCGGCGACCAATTGCCTGCCGAAGTTTATGTAGAAGATGGCAAAAACACCTACAAAGCCGAAAAAGAAGGCACTACCCGGTTTAATTATCCTATTAAAAATATACAAACCGATAAAAAACTGATTTTCAAAGGCGGTGGATTTAATTCTGCTGTATTTACCATTTCGGTTAAGCCACGTCCAGAATTGTTAAACGCCACAGCTACACTTACCTTCCCAGCCTATCTGGGTAAAAAAGCTGAAGTAATTTCAAATGTGGGCGATATGCTCCTACCTGAGGGAACAAAAGTAAACTGGAATTTCAAGACAGAAAAAAGTAGTGTGCTCCTGTTTATGCTGAACGGAGCAGAAAACACATTGAAAATTGAAGACGATGCTGCTGCTTTTAGTGCTACTATAAGAAATAATTCGAAATACAGCATTACGCCTAAAAATGATTTTGTAACCCTCCGCGATTCACTTTCACACCAGATTACGGTAATTAAAGATCAGGCTCCGGGTATTCGCGTAGAAGAGAAACCTGACTCGGTAAGTAACAAAGCACTGTACTTTAATGGTCAGGTAAGCGACGATTATGGTTTTAGCCGGCTCAGTTTCAAATACAACATTAAAGAAAACAACCGGATTGTAAGCACAGTAACTAAAAATATCCCAATAAAAAGTAATGCTACCGAAAATAGTTTCTTTTATTTCTGGGATATTAAAGCTGCAGCAGCCAAACCCGGGCAAGAAATTGAATATTACTTTGAAGTAGCTGATAACGATGGTGTTAATGGTGTTAAAATTACCCGTTCGGAGATCAAAACATTTAAACAGCCTACCAAAAAAGAAACTGCAGAACAGGTAAGTGCCAATAGCCAGGCCCTTAAACAAAAAATGCAATCGGCTATCCGTTTGGCCAATACCATCGAAAAGGAAAGTAAAAAGGTTGCCGAAAGTCTGATCGATAAAAAACAGATTTCGTTTGAAGACAAAAAACAGATTGAAGCCCTTTTGGATAAACAAAAGCAGCTTGATGCGGCCGTAAAAGAGATTAAAGAACAAAACGAGAAAAACATTCAGCAGCAGGAAGACCAGAAACAAACAGAAGAACTGCTTGAAAAGCAAAAACAAATTAAAGACCTGTTTGATAATGTTTTAGACGAAAAAACAAAAGAGCTTTTGCAGAAGCTGCAGAATCTGATTAACGAAAAAAATAAAGATCAGACCCAAAATGAGCTTTCAAAAATGCAGCTGGATAATAAAACGCTTAAAAATGAACTCGATAGGATTTTAGAACTCTATAAACAGCTTGAATTTGAGCAGCAGCTCCAAAACGATATTAACCGCTTAAACGAACTGGCAAAAGACCAAAAAGAGCTTGCTGATCAAACAAAAGATAAAAAACAGGATAACGAGAGCTTGAAGCAGAAACAGGATGCGCTGAACAAGGAAATGAAAGACCTGAAAGACGATCTGAAAAAGCTCGAAGAAAAAAATAAGTCACTGGAAAGACCTAATCCTTTTGAAAATCCGGAGAAAGATGTACAGGAAATCCAGAAAGAGCAACAAGACAGTAAAGATGCTTTAGATCAAAAAGATTCGAAAAATGCCAGCCAAAAACAACAAAAAGCAGCTGAGCAGATGGAAAAGCTATCGAAAAAAATGAGCGATATGCAGCAACAGGGAGAAGAGATGGAAAACAACCTGAATGCCAAAGAACTGCGCAGATTGCTTGAAAATCTCCTCAATAACTCTTTCGATCAGGAAAAAGTAATGCTGGCACTTAAAAAAATGACAGCTGCAGATCCCAGTTATACCAGTAATGTGCAGAAGCAACGCAGCATTAAAGATAACCTCAAAACCATTGCAGATAGCCTTTACAGCTTAAGTAAACGCGTTCCACAAATCGAATCGACTGTTAATGAGGAGATGAATAAGATTAACTTTAACCTGGATAAGAGCTTGGAAAGCCTGGGCGACAGAAGAACAGCCGAAGCCAACCGTTTTCAGCAGTTTACCATGACTTCTATCAATAATCTTAGCTTAATGCTGAGTGAAGCCCTTAACCAGTTGCAAAACATGCAGAAAAACAGCAAAGGTGGTGGTAGCGGCAAAAAACAAAAACAGGGCATGAAACAGCTTTCGCAAATGCAGGATCAACTGAATAAAAATATGCAGAAAGCAAGGGAGCAAATGCAGAAATCAGGAGGTAATCAGGGCACAGTAGGTAAAGGCCAAATGAGTCAGGAGTTTGGTAAAATGGCCCAGCAACAGCAAATGATCCGCCAGGCATTGGAAAAAATTAACCGGGAGGAAAACAAAGATGGCAAAGGTAAAATGGGCAACCTAAATGAAGCCATACAGGAAATGAAACAAACTGAAAGTGATCTGGTTAATAAACGTTTACAACAGGAAACTTTAAACCGCCAGAAAGAACTGCTTACCAAGCTATTGGAAGCCGAAAAAGCTGAACGCGATCAGGAAGAAGATTCGAAACGTGAAAGTAAAGCCGCTAAAGAATTTCCGCCTTCTTACCAGAAAATGCTTAAGGATTACCAGAAACAACAACAGAATGGTAATGATATGCTGCAGAAACTACCTCCTGCTTTAAATTACTATTATAAAAATAAAATAGCCGAGTATTTAAAATCGTTGAATTTGGTACAATAGCAACGAATACGTCACCATGATTCGATAGCTATCGGATTTATTTCAGGGTCTCTAAAACACGTTATTGCAAGGAGAAACAATAGCCTGCCCCCGCTTTTCGGGAAAGCCTGCCTGCTGCAGACAGAAAATTTTAAAATCTTAGTTACAACTAATCTCGCACTAAGATTGCCAGTCAAGCTGGGAATGACGATACCTTTAGGGGATTCCAAAACCTTTGTTCTTCCTAAAACGGACCTCCTATAAGACAATTTGTTTATATGCCCCACCTTCAAACGGGTATTGGAATATTTACTAAATTTGCAACCATAAAACACAAACATGGCTGCAATATCGTTTTTTACAGAATCAGTAACCTACAATCTCCCTCAAAAACTTAAAATCAAGAAGTGGCTTAAAACCAGTATCGAAAAAGAAGGTTTCAAATTGGGCGAACTTAATTTTATTTTCTGTAGTGACGAGTACTTGCTAGGCATTAACCAGCAATACCTGAATCATGATACTTATACAGATATCATTACTTTTGATAATTCTGAAGAAGAAAAGTTAATTGTAAGTGATATTTTCATCAGCATTGAACGGGTTAAAGAGAATGCCATTACTTTCAAAACCGATGCATTTGATGAAGTTTGCCGCATTATGATGCACGGAACCCTCCATTTATTGGGTTATAAAGACAAAGGAAAGGCAGCCAAAGCCCTTATGACCCAAAAAGAAGATGAACACTTAGGTTACAGAGCCGAGGCAGGTCTTATTTAAACCTGTCATTCTGAGTGCAACGAAGAACCTCTTATTTATCCACCCTTGTTTTCCATCGAAGATAACGGTCGGTTTCATATTTACCTTTCTTCCTAGATCCTTCGCAATACTTTCCCACCTTTCATCAGCGTTCGTCTAAAAGTTACGACCGTTCGTCGATAATTAATCTCTGCTGGTATAATACAGCTTATTCTGCTGCAACTTTTCTTGTTTACAACAGTCTTATACATAGAAATAGCAAGAAAAGTATCCATATCTATTCATGCTTTCCACATGATGATTTAAAGTTGATGCACGGATTATTTTCGAGGCACCACACAAGATAAAGTTTAGTTTTAGTTAATGATTGAAGCAGCGGTGGAGCGAGTCCGACCGCTGTTTTCTTTTACAAACGTATTATTCAGGTTTAAATCGCTCCTATGGCACAAGAGCAATACATCAATCTTCTGCCATTTTTAGCTGATACAGAACAGCTTTGAAACAATCAGTTCAACGTTCCAAATAATTTATACTTACCTTTGCACTAATTTTTCTTTATAAATCCGAAATACAAAAAAATTGAGCACATTAATTGCGGCAGAAGGCTTAGGGCATGGTTATCATGACGAATGGTTATTTAAAAATTTAACCTTGGGTATTAACTCCGGGCAGCGCGTGGCGTTGGTTGGTATTAATGGCGCAGGTAAGAGTACATTATTGAAATTACTTGCCGAAAGGTTCCCTCCGCTTGAAGGTAAAATTGTAAAAAATAAATCCGTTAAAATTGGATTCCTAGACCAGGAACCTCAGTTTACCGAGGGCTTTTCGATTAGCGATCACATCTTTTCGCTGGAGAATAAGCAGCAACAGCTCATTAAAGAGTACGAGGAATTAATTGAAAATCCGAATCCCGACGAAAAAACACTCAACCGTTTATACGAGGAATTAAGTGAACACAATGCCTGGGAATATGAGCATGAGATTAAAACTATCCTTAACCGGATGGGGATTACTCATCTTCAGCAAAAAATTTCTACCCTATCGGGTGGACAAAAGAAGCGTTTGGCTTTGGCTAAACTGTTAATTGAAGATCCGGAAATTTTAGTATTGGATGAGCCTACCAACCATTTGGATATAGATACCATTGAATGGTTAGAAAAACTTTTAACTACCGGGCAGAAAACCATTCTTCTGGTTACGCATGACAGGTACTTTTTAGATAATGTTTGCAATACCATTGTAGAATTAGACCGTGGTAAAATTTTCAACTATAACGGAAATTACGCCTACTTCTTAGAAAAGAAAGCCGAAAGAGAAGCGCTGGACGCAACGGTTTTACATAAGAACCAACAGCTATTAAAGAAAGAATTGGAGTGGATGAGACGCATGCCACAGGCGCGTGCAACGAAATCTCAGGCCAGGATCGATGCTTTTTACGAATTAGAAGAAAAAACTAAGAAAAAGACTGACAATCAGAATGTTACCCTAAAAATGAAGATGTCACGCCAGGGTGGCAAGATAATCGAGTTAGAACACATTAAACAAAGCTTTGATGGCCGGCCGATCATCAACGATTTCAGCTATACTTTCAAAAAAGGCGATCGTATTGGTTTAGCCGGCAAAAATGGAACAGGTAAATCGACACTTCTAAATATCATCACCAGCAATTTAAAACCAGAAGGTGGCAAGGTAGATACTGGAGAGACAACCGTGTTTGGCTATTATAAACAAGGTGGTTTAACTTTCGATCCAAAAGAACGTGTAATTGATATTGTAAAATCAGATGCCGAATATATTAAGATGGCTGATGGTTCTGTGATCACCGCTTCTGCCCTATTAACACTTTTTCTCTTCCCACCAAAGAAACAACATGGCATGGTTGAGAAATTAAGCGGTGGAGAAAAGAAACGTTTAAACCTGATGAAGGTATTAATGCAAAATCCAAATTTTCTGATTTTGGATGAGCCGACAAACGACTTAGACATTGATACCTTAAATGTATTGGAAGAATTTTTAGAAAACTTCCCAGGCATCCTGATGTTGGTTTCTCACGACAGGTACCTGCTCGACAAGATGAGTGACCAGCTCTTCATTATGGAAGGCGAAGGTGTTGTAAAAATTTACAATGGTAACTACTCAGAGTACAGGTTAAGCTTAGAACAACCTAAAGCAAAAGCTGAAACTAAAAAAGCACCGGAGCCTGTTGTAGAACAAACACCAGTTAAAGCAACAAAAAAATTAAGTTTCAAAGAGCAGAAAGAATTAGAAGATAGCGAAAAGGGAATGGAAGAAATGGAGAACAAAATAGCAGAGCTTACCCAAACCTTAAATAGCATTAATGCTTCCGATTACATTAAAATACAAGAAGTATCAGCAGAGATTGAAAAACTGCAAGCAAAGCTAGATGATTATACCATGCGCTGGCTTGAGCTTTCAGAATAAAATCAAAGCAATTCTATGCTGGTTTCCGCGTTATGTTTCACGTGGAACGTTGAAATAAAAAAGGAGAAAAATAAAATTTACTCCTATCCTTTTAAATAAAAAACAAGATTGTTTCACGTGGAACAATTAATAAAATACAAAATAAAATGTTTTCAAAATACGATTTGATTGTTGTTGGTGCCGGTCATGCAGGATGTGAAGCTGCTGCTGCTGCTGCCAATTTAGGATCATCTGTTCTATTAATCACAATGAATATGGGTACCATTGCCCAAATGAGTTGTAACCCTGCAATGGGCGGTGTTGCCAAAGGGCAAATCGTTCGTGAGGTAGATGCTATGGGCGGTTATTCAGGTATAATATCTGACAAATCAACCATTCAATTCCGTATGCTCAATAAATCTAAAGGCCCTGCCATGTGGAGTCCGAGAGCCCAAATAGATAGAATGAGATTTGCAGAAGAGTGGCGATTAGCTTTAGAAGGCACGAAAAACCTCGATATCTGGCAAGATAGCGTTGTAGGCTTATTGGTAAAAGACAATACAGTATATGGCGTTAAAACATCTTTAGGTATAGAAATAGAAAGCACTGCTGTGGTATTAACCAATGGTACATTCTTAAATGGAACCATCCATATTGGTGAGAAAAAATTTGGTGGAGGTAGAACAGCAGAGAAATCATCAACCGGTATTACTGAACAATTGGTAGAATTAGGTATGGAAGCCGGACGTATGAAAACCGGTACCCCACCCCGCGTTGATGGACGTAGCTTAGATTATTCTAAAATGGAAGAGCAATGGGGAGATGAAAACCCTGGTAAATTTTCTTACACAGATACAGTTGTTTCTACCGATCAACGCTGTTGCTGGATTACCTATACAAATGGAGACGTACACGAAACTTTAAAAGAAGGCTTCGAAAAATCGCCCATGTTTACTGGTCGTATCAAAGGTTTAGGTCCGAGATATTGCCCTTCAATTGAAGATAAAATTAACCGTTTTGCAGAGCGCGACAGACATCAGATTTTTGTTGAACCTGAGGGATGGAACACTTGCGAAATTTATGTAAATGGTTTTTCAACCTCACTTCCCGAGGATGTACAATTTAAAGCATTGAGATTAATTCCAGGTTTTGAGCAAGCCAAAATGTTCAGACCAGGTTACGCCATAGAGTACGATTTCTTCCCACCTACTCAGTTATCTTTAACCTTAGAAACTAAATTAATCAGTAATTTATTTTTAGCCGGACAGATAAACGGAACAACCGGATACGAAGAAGCGGCATGTCAAGGCTTCATGGCTGGTATTAATGCACACCAAAAAATCACCGACAAACACGAGCTGATTATGAAAAGATCGGAAAGTTACATTGGTGTTTTAATAGATGATTTAGTTACAAAAGGAACAGAAGAGCCATATCGCATGTTCACTTCAAGAGCCGAACATCGTTTATTATTGAGACAAGATAATGCAGATATTCGCTTGTCTCCTATCGGTCATGAGCTTGGTTTAATTTCGGATGAACGCTTAGCTAAGGTAAATCAAAAAGTAGCCGATGCCGAAGCTTTAGTAAAATTTACAAGAAGCCAGGGTATTGAAATGGCAGATGCAAACCCGATGCTCGAAAGTTTAGGCTCAAGTGCTTTAAACCAGAATGTAAAAATTCACAGTTTAGTAGGCAGACCGCATGTTGGTTTACAAGATATTATTCAGGTAAGCAAACCTTTGGCCGAAGCTACCAAAGCACTGGATAATGAAACTATTGAGCAAGCCGAAATTAAAATTAAGTATGAAAGCTATTTTGAAAAAGAAAATGAGATTGTAGCCAAAATGCTAAAAATGGAAGACAAAGAAATTAAACCAGATTTCGACTACAATAAAATTGTTTCCATTTCAAAAGAAGCACGCGAAAAATTATTTAAAATAAAACCACGAACTTTAGGTCAGGCATCGAGAATTTCTGGGGTTTCACCATCAGATATTTCTGTTTTAATGGTTTATATAAATAAGTAACTGATAACCAGCAACTTAACTAAAATAAAAGCAACATCAAATAAAGCGATATAAGCGATTAAAAACATTTTTTAATATCAGAGTTCCAAAAAGTACAAAAATCCGTCAGAACGATTAAAATATGCCAAATTTAAAAAACCAGCATTTTAAGCTTAAAAATTTAGTGGTACTTTTCGCCTTGCTCCTACTTTTTGGTTGTGCAAGTATGCAAACACCTCAAGGTGGACCGAAAGATACTACACCACCGAAAGTTTTAAGTATGACTCCAAAAAATCAGACGAGAAATTTCAATGCTAAAAAAATCGTAATCGAGTTCGACGAATATTTTAATCTGAAAGATGAGTTTAAAGAATTTTCAATTTCTCCCGATCAGGAAAAAGCTCCGGAACTAAAAAAGCGCGGAAAAAAGTTAGAAATTAATCTCCAGGATTCTTTAGAAAAAAATACAACTTACACTTTAAATTTTGGAAAATCGGTAGCCGATGTAAACGAAGGTAATGTGGTTAAAAATTTATCTTACGTATTCTCTACCGGTCCTGAAATCGATTCACTTTCGGTAAGTGGTAAAGTAATTAATTCTCTCAGCGATGAAGCTGAAAAAGATGTAACTGTTTTCATCTTACCTATTGAACGTGATACCATTTTTGGAAAGAAGCGCCCTTCTATTTATACCACTACCGATAGTGCCGGAACGTATAAATTAAATAACCTGAGAAAAGGCACTTATAAAATCTATGCCCTTAAGGAAAGTAGTGGTGGTGGCGATAAAATATACCAGCAAATTTCGGATGAAATTGGTTTTGTAAAAGAACCCATTGTAATTGATAAAAATCTGGAAAATATAGATTTACAGACTTTCAAAGAATTAGCACCAGAATTTCGTGTTTTAGAGCGAAAACTCAATAATGATGGTAGTATACTCATTACCTTCAATCAGCAGCTTAAAAGCCCTAAAATTACCATTACAGAGCCAGCTGCACTGGATGCAGGTAAACAGGTTTTCTTTAATAAAACCAACGATACCACTAAAATATGGCTCAATGACATGAGTTTCGACTCGGTAAAAGTAGCTGTTAACGATCAAGGGAAGCTATTACAGATGCTAAATTTTACACGGGGTAAGAAAGATACCTATACGCGCGATGTGACCATTAACGATAACCTGCAGGGCGGTAAGTTAAATCCCTATCAACAACTTACCCTCACCTTTCCGTTTCCGGTAACTGCAGCCGATGCCTCTAAAATAATCTTGCTCGAAGATTCAGTAAAACGTACAGCTTTTGAGCTTGTAAAAGATAGCGTAGACTTTCTTAAATACTACATTAAATACCCATGGAAAAACAAAAAGACTTACGATTTAAAGTTAGGTGCAGGCGCTTTTACAGCCATTTTTAATGCTAAAAATAAAGAAATAAATAAGCGTTTTACACTCGAAAGTGCTGATGCTTATACCACTTTATTATTAAATGTAACCGTTCCCGATACCAGTAAACGTTACGTAGTACAGTTTCTAAACGAGAAAAAAGATATTATCAAATCCTTTCCGGTAGCAAAAAACTCAAAAATTACCTTCTCGAAGTACCCGGCAGGAAAGTATATGATTAGGGTGATTTATGATGATAATAAGAATGGCATCTGGGATACCGGAAATGTAAAAGAAGGTTTCCAGCCCGAAAAAGTATGGTATTTAAAGGCTTTAATGGATTTAAAACCCAACTGGGAACGCGAAGATCCTTTGGTGATACCAGCACCACCCAAAGGACCTTAAAAGTATTGTTCATTACAGAAGAACCCGTCATTTCGACCGTAGCGGAGAAATCTATTAACCAACTAATAGATTTCTCGACTCCGTTACACTCCGCTCGAAATGACGTATATCAGGAGGTAAACCACCCCGAATACATAATATAATTATCAGGTAACTTATTTAATAAAGCCCTTTGCTCTTCAGTAATGGGCTTTATTTTTTTCGCAGGTGTACCAGCATATAAATGTCCGCTTTCACATATTGTATTCTCCAACACCACAGCACCGGCAGCAATGATGCAATACTCTTCAACTACAGCATGATCCATCACAATTGCACCCATGCCAATTAAAACATGATCTTGTACCGTACAACCATGTACAATGGCATTATGCCCTACTGATACGCGGTTTCCGATATGTGTAGAAGCTTTTAAATAAGTAGCATGAATAACAGCTCCATCCTGGATATTACTTTCATTACCTATCGTAATTGCGTTTACATCACCTCTGATCACAGCATTAAACCATACCGAGCATTTATCGCCCATCACAACATCACCAACAACTGTGGCATTTTCAGCAATAAAATTGTCAGTTCCAATTTGCGGGTATTTATCTTTTACGGGTAGTATTAAAGGCATAATTTTATTGTATGTTACCCTGAAATTATTTCAGAGTCTTTTAAATATTGTGTTTATGAGATGCTGAACAAATCCGATAACTATCGGATCAACATAGCGAATAAATTAAAAAATAGTATCTGTTAGTTCCTTAGCATGACTAGGATAATCGGTCGTAAAATGCAATCCCCTGCTCTCTTTACGTTGCATGGCCGATTTTATAACCAGGTAAGCCGTTTGTATTACATTACGCAGCTCACAAAGCTTAACCGATACTTTATTCTTTTTATAAAATTCTTCCGTTTCCTGATAAATTAAAAATAAACGGCGATGTGCCCTTTCTAAACGAAAATCGGAACGCACAATACCCACATAATCGCCCATTACTTTTTGTAATTCCCTTAAATTGTGGGTAACTAAAACATCTTCGTTGCTCTGCGTTACACCTTTCGAATCCCAATCCGGTATGTGATCCGGTATAACATTATTTTTAAAGTTCTCTATTGCATCCTGATAAATGCGGTGTGCAAAAACTGTAGCTTCAAGTAACGAATTGGAAGCCAGACGGTTAGCACCATGCAAACCTGTTGAAGAACATTCTCCACAGGCATATAAATTTTTAATAGAAGAACGGCCATACTCATCAACCAAAATACCACCACACATGTAGTGCGAAGCTGGTGTTACCGGGATATAATCTTTAGTCATATCTATACCTATAGATAAGCACTTGGCATAAATATTAGGGAAATGCTTCAAAATATCGGCCTTTTTGCGCATGGTGATATCCAGGTACACAAAATCGTCACCCGATTTCTTCATTTCATTATCCACAGCCCTGGCCACTATATCACGCGGTGCAAGTGATTTACGCTCGTCGTACTCATGCATAAACTCTTCGCCATTCTTTCGCCTTAAAACGCCACCAAAACCCCGTACAGCTTCTGAAATTAAGAAAGAAGGATATTCACCAGGATGATATAAAGCGGTTGGATGGAACTGAATAAATTCCATATTTCTCACTTTTCCCTTTGCACGATACACCATCGCCATTCCATCACCTGTGGCAATAACCGGATTTGTTGTTGCAGAATAAACATGTCCGGCACCACCCGAAGCCATTACAGTCACATTTGCCACAATCTTTTCCACATCGTTAAGCTCTGTGTTAAAGGCATATATCCCGTAACAGTTAATATCTTCTGTACGTTTATCCACAAACTCACCCAGGTGATGTTGGGTTATTAGCTCCAGTGCGAAGTAATGTGTTAATATCTCTATGTTCGGATTGGCATGAATCTCCTTCAATAAAACACGTTCAATCTCATAACCGGTAATGTCTTTATAGTGCAAAACACGGTGCTCAGAATGGCCCCCCTCCTTCGCCAGATCGTAAAAACCAGCATTATCTTTATCGAAGTTTATACCATAATCTATAATCTCCTGAATCCGCTGAGGCCCCTCTTTTACAACGATTTCCACAATTTTTGGATCGCATAATCCATCTCCGGCAATCAGTGTATCATCAATATGTTTTTCAAAAGAATCATCTTTATCCACAACCACGGCTACGCCTCCCTGAGCGTATTTTGTGTTCGATTCGTCTTCATTTGATTTGGTGACGATTAAAACCTTACCATATTTTGCTGCTTTAAGTGCAAAACTCAAACCTGCTATACCAGAGCCAATTACCAGAAAATCTACTTTTCTCATTAATAAAAACATTTACTTTATCCACGATGTTAATAACTATTGAATAACTGTTAACTCTGTGTCTAAATTATCCTAACAAATAAATTTGAATGTTTAAAGCTACTCTAAAAACACAATTTGCCACAATCTTTTGCGCAATTTTTAAGCAGCTTTCTACAAGTAATTAACTTTTTCCCCACTTATAAACAATTAACATTCCGATATTGATAAAAATTGAAGCGATTTTCGATAAGCCTGAAAATCAAACTTATGATATTAGAAAAATGTAATCTAAATGTTAGTAAACGATTAATAACTTATCTTAAAGAAAGAATTTTCTGAACTTGCCAACATTATCAACACACTAATAAACAAACAAGAATTATTTATTTAAAAATACTTATTAATTATTGAGACGTGGAAAGCTTTATCTTTGACCAACGTCAAAATTCAAAAAAGGAAAATTTAATAATGAACATAGATGTCTTAGAAGAAATCAATAAAAAAGGTTTCGCAGAAGAAGAAATTGATCCTACACTCGATCTTTTCGCCGAGATTGAGCGTTTAAAAAGAGAAAAGAATGCAATTATTCTGGCACACTACTATCAAGAACCTGATATTCAGGATATTGCTGATTATATTGGCGATAGTTTAGGTTTGTCTCAAGAGGCTGCTAAAACAGATGCTGATGTAATTGTATTTGCCGGTGTGCATTTTATGGCCGAAACGGCAAAGATTTTATCGCCTGATAAAAAGGTTTTATTACCCGATGTAAAGGCAGGTTGCTCTTTAGCAGATAGTTGTCCACCTCATCTCTTTAAGAAATTTAAGGAAAAATATCCCGATCACCTGGTAATCACCTATGTAAACTGTACGGCCGAATTAAAAGCTTTAAGTGATATTGTATGTACCAGTACCAATGCGGTGCAGATTGTGCAAAGTTTACCTAAAGATCAGAAAATTATTTTCGGGCCTGATCGGAATCTGGGCGCTTATGTAGCTAAAAAAACCGGAAGGGATTTAGTTCTGTGGAATGGTGCCTGTATGGTACACGAAATTTTTTCGCAGGAAAAAATTACCAAACTGAAAGAACGCCATCCGAATGCTAAATTTATAGCGCATCCGGAATGTGAAGAAGTGATTTTAAAAATGGCTGATTATGTAGGTTCAACTACCGGTTTGTTAAAATATACTATTAGCAACCCGGCAACTGAGTTTATTGTGGCTACCGAAAGTGGTATTATTCACCAGATGGAAAAGGCAAATCCGGATAAAACTTTTATTCCGGCGCCACCCAATAACAGTTGTGCCTGTAACGATTGTCCGTATATGAAAAGAAATACGCTGGAAAAACTATATTTATGTATTAAAAATGGTTATCCGGAAGTTACAGTACCTGAGCATATTATTGAGCAGGCCCGTAAACCAATTCAAAGAATGCTGGATATTTCGGCAGAGCTGGGGTTATAATAGATAAAAAACCTATCAGGTTTTTAAAACCTGATAGGTTTATTTAAGCAATATGGAAAAGAACAACATCCTTAAAAATTATTCGGGTTTATTGTGGCTTTTGGCTGGTATTACAGTGGGGAGCATTGTCGGTTTAATTTTTGGGAAAAGTGTTGAAAGTATAAAACCCCTTGGCGATATATTTTTAAACCTGTTGTTTACTGCAGTAATTCCGTTGGTATTTTTTGCGGTTTCATCGGCCATTGCCAATATAGACCGATCAAAAAAATTAGGAAAGCTATTAACCATTATGGTTTTGGTTTTTCTGGGCACCATTTTAATTTCTGCCATTTTAACATTAGTGGCCAGCTGGGTTTTTCCTATTCATCAGCAACTTGCTGCCGGTAATTTACCAGAAGAAACCACTAAAATACAGTCGGTTGGCGAACAAATGACCCAGCTTTTTACGGTTGGCGAATTTTATGAAATTGGCAGTCGGAAAAATATGCTTGCGCTGATTATTTTTTCGGTTCTGGTTGGCTTTTCAACCTTATATGCCGAAGAATCTGGCGAGGGATTTAAAAAATTCCTGGTATCGGGCAATGAGGTGATGAAAAAATTAATCATCCTGATCATGAAACTGGGGCCTATTGGTTTGGGAGCCTATTTTGCCTATCAGGTGGGTGTTTTTGGTCCGCAACTTTTTGGTACTTATGCCAAAGCCCTTGGTTTGTATTATGGAGTTGGCGCATTTTATTTTGTGGTGTTTTTTACCCTTTATGCTTTTATAGCTGGGGGATTTAAAGCCATTAAAATATTTTGGAAAAACAATATTGTACCCGCTTTAACTGCAATTGGAACCTGTAGCAGCATTGCAACTATTCCGGCAAATTTAGATGGAACTACGAAAATGGGCGTACCTGCTTACATTACCAATGTAACCATTCCGCTCGGTTCTACCCTGCACAAAGACGGATCGAGTATCAGTTCGATTGTTAAAATTGTTGTGGTTTTTGCCATTTTTGGAAAAGATTTGGCACATGTTGATACCATAATTCTGGCACTGGGCATTACGGTTTTGGTCAGTATTGTTGAGGGGGGAATACCAAATGGTGGTTATATTGGCGAGTTATTGATGATTTCGGCTTACCAACTACCACCTGAAGCTTTGCCACCCGCTATGATTATCGGTACTTTGGTTGATCCGATGGCAACTTTGCTCAATGCAACCGGCGATAATGTCGCCGCCATGTTAATTGCCAGGTTTACAGAAGGAAAGAATTGGATTGAAAAAGGTGATTCGTCAAGCTGATTCCGATAGCTATCGGATTTGTTTCAGAGCCTAATTGAGAGATGCTGAAACAAGTTCAGCATGACGGTAGATAGAGTTTTTATAAAAAGAAAGAACAAGTATATGTTTGAAAATAAAGAACGTACAGATATTAATCAATTGGGAGAGTTTGGTTTAATCAAACACTTAACCACAAATTTTAAAATCAGAAATGATTATTCGGTAAAGGGTATTGGAGATGACGCAGCCGTTTTGGATTCGAAAGGAAAACAAACACTGGTATCTACAGATCTTTTGCTGGAAGGCATACATTTCGATCTGGCTTATGTGCCTTTAATCCACTTGGGTTACAAAGCAGTACAGGTAAACCTGAGCGATATTTATGCGATGAATGGAAAGGCCAGCCAGATTACAGTTTCTATCGGTGTTTCGAGTAAGTTTCCATTAGAAGCTGTAGAAGAAATTTATAAAGGTATTGAACTGGCCTGCAATAAATACAATATCGATTTAATTGGCGGCGATACTTCATCGAGTAAACAAGGTCTGGTAATTAGCATTACCAGTATTGGCTATGCCGATGCCGATAAAGTGGTATACCGGAATGGTGCACAAGAAAATGATTTGCTTTGTGTTTCTGGCGATTTGGGTGGTGCCTATATGGGGCTGCAGATACTGGAGCGCGAAAAGTTAATTTATTTGGAAAACCCTCAAATCCAACCCGATCTGGAAGGTAAAGATTATATTATTGAGCGCCAGTTAAAACCTGAGGCACGCATGGATATTGTGGCACTTTTGGAAGAAATGGACATTAAACCTACTTCGATGATTGATATTTCGGACGGTTTGGCTTCAGAAATTTTGCACCTGGCCACTGAAAGCGATAAAGGCATTACCATTTACGAAGAAAAAATTCCTTTAGATCCGATGACATACGAAACCGCACGTGAATTGGGAATCGACCCAACTGTTTGTGCTTTAAGTGGTGGCGAAGATTATGAGTTATTATTTACCATTAGTCAGGATGATTACAAAAAACTGAAACATGATGTAGATATCACCGTAATTGGCCATGTTACTGATAAAAATTCGGGTTGCAAAATGGTTTCCAAATCTAACAATGTACATGAGTTAAAAGCCCAGGGTTGGAACGCTTTTAAATAAAATTGACATACACCTAAGAATTTCGTCATTGCGAGAAGGCTTTTTCAGCCGACGAAGCAATCTTTGTAGCAAGAATTACCTGCATGAAAGATTGCTTCGTCGTTCCTTCTCGCAATGACGTTTTTTTGTTTTGGAAAATCTTGTAATCTGTTCTGATAGCCAAATAATTACACTATATACCGAAGAACAAAAAAATATAAAAAAAAATCGTCTATAGGGCTTTAAATAAAAATCACTAACTTAGTAGGTTTTTCGCTTTCGTTTTTATGAAAAATAGCCAAAAAAAATCGAGGGGCTTCGCCCCTTTTGTTGCAAAACGCCTTAATTTATTCGGTAATATCTAAATATTTCGAGTCGATTTGTTTCGTGGCTTTTGCACCCAGTTTTTTAATTTTTTCTGAAGCATTAACCAAATTGCCGGATCCTTCAGATAGTTTGTTCAGCGCTTTATCATAAGCATCCTGACTCTGCTTAACATAGCGGCCGATATTTTCCATATCACCTATAAATCCGACAAACTTATCGTACATATTACCGCTCAAACGGGCAATTTCCATGACATTGCGGTTTTGACGTTCCTGTTTCCACATGCTGGCTATGGTGCGTAAAGTAGCCAATAAAGTAGATGGGCTTACAATTACCACCCGTCTGTCCCAGGCAAAATTGAATAGTTCGGCATCTTTCTGTACCGCAATACTAAATGATGATTCAATGGGCACGAAAAGCAACACAAAATCAGGCGAGTTGATTTTATACAAATCCTGATAATTTTTTGATGACAGCTCCTGTATGTGATTTTTAATTGAGGCTAAATGTTGTTTTACATAGCCGTCACGCTCCTCATCTGTTTCGGCAGACACAGAACGCTCGTATGCCACCAAACTCACCTTAGCGTCTACAATTAAATGTTTATCATCGGGCAAATCGATCACCACATCAGGTTGAAAACGACTGCCATCCGCAGACGTGTGCGTAGCTTGTATACGGTATTCCTGGTCGCGTACCAAACCAGAGCGTTCTAAAACCTTTTCTAAAATTACTTCACCCCAGTTTCCCTGCTTTTTGCTATCGCCTTTCAGGGCTTTGGTTAAATTATTCGCATCTTCCTGTATTTGTTTGCTTTGATCCATCAATAACGAAATTACGCCTTTCAGTGTATTCCTTTCGTCTGATTCAGCTTTGTAAACCTTTTCAACTTTATCCTCGAAAGCCTTGATATTCTCTTTCAGCGGATTTAAGATGATATCCAGATTGGTACGGTTCTGCTCAATAAATTTGGTCGATTTTTCTTCCAGTATTTTATTGGCGATCAATTCGAAATCCTTATTGAGTTTTTGTTGCGATTGCTCAAAACTGATTTTTTGCTCAGTGAGTTTTTCTTTTTCAGCCAGGTAAAAAGAGCGGGTACTTTCCAGCTCCCGGTTGGCATCGGCCAGGCGATCACGCTCCGATTGCAATTCATCAATCAGGCGTTGCTGCTCCTGTTTAAGCAAAATGGTAACGTGTTCTTTCTCTGTCGATAGATTAGCTACCCGTTCATCAGCTTTGGCCAGGTTAATTTTTAACGATTCGTTTTCAGTCCTCATCCTTTCGAAATCTTCAATTGAAAATTGTGCGACTGGAGTTTGAGGCTTTCTAACCAACAAAATGACCAAAACAATTAAAACAACAATTAATAATGCAACGGCAACAGTTTCCATAATGATAAAAATTTTAGTAAAATTCAAAAAAATAAGTGTATTTACCAAAATAATTCGCTTACTGTTTTGCCGCTGAACAAATGGCTAAATAGTGTATATTAAATCATATAGTGTATTTAAAAGAAAGCTATTGCATTAAAAAGCCGGAAAATAGGCGAAAAATTTTTATCATTGGTTTTCCGTATCCATATGAACGAATTAACAGTACTCATATCCTGCCCCGATCAGGTTGGTTTAGTAACCCACATTACGCGTGTGTTGGCGGCACACCAGCTTAACATAATTGCCATGCGCGAATTTGTTGACGAAGCCAACAAGGCTTTTTTTACCCGCATAGCCTGTACCGGAATACTCGAAAATGCTAAAGCACTAAAAGAAAAACTGCTCGAAAATCTTCCTGAAAATGCTGAAGTTAATTTAATTACACAGCAGGAAAAACAGGTTGCTGTTTTGGTAACCAAAGAATACCATTGCCTGGCCGAAATATTGATAAAAAACCACTTTAAAACTTTGGGGGCTAATGTAAAGTGCGTAATTGGTAACTATGAATCTTTGCGTGATTTTACCGAAAAACTGGGCATTCCGTTTTTTTATGTCGATCATAACAATAAGGAAAAAGATGTTTTTGAGGCAGAGATAAAAGAAATTGTAAATCAATTTGATGTAGATTATCTGGTGCTTGCCAAATTCATGCGCATTTTATCGGCCGATTTTGTGAAGGATTATGCCGGTAAAATCATCAATATCCACCATTCATTTTTGCCCGCCTTTATTGGCGCTAATCCTTACCGTCAGGCTTTTGAGCGGGGTGTAAAAATTATTGGTGCAACAGCTCATTTTGTAACCGATAACCTGGACGAAGGACCAATTATTACCCAGCATACCAATCATGTTGACCATAATTTTGGCGTTAAGGAAATGGTACGTGCCGGAAAAGAAATAGAGAAAAAGGTATTGTTAGAAGCACTTGAGCTTATTTTTGAGGATCGCGTTTTTGTAAGCGGAAATAAAACAATTGTATTTAAGTAAGCAGAAGTAATTTCCTGTCGTTTTTTGATGTAAATAAATCCTTATATTTAGGTACACACAAAATGATTTTAAATGAAACGCGTATTCATCTTACTATTCCTATGCGCCTTCGGCGCCAGGGCCCAGGACGGGCTAAAATTCGACAAGTTATTAATTGATTGTGAAGACAAATGGATTGCGCTATCGCTCGATGATGGTGCCAGTTATGCTTTCGGTTATGTTTATCTGGATAATTCTGCAGGACTTACCTTCAATCTCAAAGGATCTTTTACAATCGAAAATGGTATTTACCTGCCTAAGCATACCCCAGAAGTTAAAAACAGAATTGAACCAAGCGAGCGTAAAGTTGCAGTAATCCCATCCAAAAGACTTGCAGATCTTCAGGTTGAAAAAAAGCCTGTCCAATTTGATTATATCGGGAAAAACAATAAACAAGACCGGTACCTTAAACTGGCTATGATATGCAAAAAATGGAGGAGGTTTAAGCAGGCCGAACGGTACAAGGCATTAGCTGTAAGTACATATACTTATTTCAGTTTTGATGGTACAAATTTTATTAGTGAAACAATCCCAAAACCTCAAGAAGAATCAAGAATAAAGGTTTTGAACGGAAATTATACAGATAGCTACCAGCAGGAAATTTTTAGGCTGGCAAAAGCCGATAAAATGAGAGCTGCCCAGCTTACTTATATCGAAGCGATACGAATTTGCGGGGATGAGTCTGCAAAAGCTGATATGGCCTATAACATTGCTTATCAGTATTATATTAAAGCAGATATAAGAAATTTTGACATCTGGTGTAATGAAGTGAAAAGATGGATTGTTAAGGATAATGGTTATGCGGATAAATTAGATAAGATGAGGACCATGTTAAGCAAATAGTTTTATTTCTGCCTTTAAATAAATTACATACTTTGCAGGAGCAGGTCAGCAACATCTGCTCCTGTTTGCGAGCCAATAGCTATACCCATGCCGTTACAGCGTGTAGCACAAAATACACGGGGCTTAACTTCTTCAATAAGCGGTTCGAGCATTTGGCCAAATGCCATGATACCACTCCATTGAAGGTCTATTTCGTAAGGGATTTGGGGTAAAATCAACGTATCTAATAAATCCTGTAATGCATCCTGAACAATAGCTGTCTGCCCAAAAGCAGTTGTTTCTTCTGCTTTGAAATCTATGTTCCTGCCTCCGCCCAGTAAAACCCGGTTGTTGATGTTCCGGAAATAATAATAGCCCTTATCGTAATGAAAAGTACCCTTAATTTTCAAGTCTTTAATGGGTTTGGTAATTAAAACCTGCCCTCTCCCGGGAAGGATATCTACTCCAGGAATTAAATTTTTAATAAATGCATTGGTAGCTACAATCGTTTTTTTGCAGGCAAAGATGCCGTTTTTGGTCATTAAGCGTAAACCTCGCTCCTCTTCCGTAATATTATCAACCCTGCAATTGTTAAATATGCTTACACCCAATGTTTGTGCGTAGCCAATTAGGGCAAACATCATTTTACCCGTATCAATTTGCGCTTCGTATTTATTTTCGATCAATGCTTCAATTGGGCCAAAACCAAAAGCACTTGCTTTTTTTGAGCTGATGCTAAAAGCATTGATACCAACGATATTGCGCGTTAGCTGGTTGTAATGTTCAATTTTGGCTACACATTTTGTAGCCAATGCATAGTCGCCTTTTTTAAATAATTCATATCCGCCCAAACATTGGTAATCAATAGTGTTATCGCCAAGTAAATTTCGGAGTTTAAGCAAGCCCTTCCATCGTTTTTCTATAAGTGCCGCCAAACCATTTACTCCAGCCTTTTCTTCTTGTTCAATGAGTTCAGAAATGCTCCCAAAGCATGCAAAACCGGCATTTTTAGTGCTCGCACCTGCCGGTAGAAAACCGCTTTCGAGCAAGGCAATTTTTAAAGATGGAGCCGATTTCTTAAGGTGGATAGCTGCATTTAAACCCACAATGCCACTCCCAATAATAATTACATCGTAATTAAAAAACGATTCTCTTTCCCAATATGAAAGTGTATTTGGCATACTATAAATGTACTGTTTTTTAACAGCGAAATAATATGGGAACGCTTTTTGATATACGGGAAATGAAAAACATACATGAGAAAATGGGAGTTTATTTAATATTAATCATCCCGGTATTATTGTTGAGCATGTTTGTACAATGGCGTTTTAGAAATAAGTTTTCCAAATATGCCGAAATGCAATTGAGCTCAGGTTTATCGGGCAAAGAGGTGGCAGAGCGAATGCTGCATGATAACGGGATATACGATGTGAAGGTGATGAGTACCGAAGGACAATTAACGGATCATTATAACCCTACAGATAAGACTGTAAATTTAAGTACAGATGTTTACTATAGCCGTAGTGTTGCGGCGGCGGCAGTGGCTGCACACGAATGTGGACACGCTTTACAACAAGCTAAATCTTATAACTGGTTGCACTTAAGGAGCAGCATGGTACCAGTAGTGAGCATTTCATCTAACCTTTTACAATGGGTTTTGTTAGTTGGCGTACTTTTAATCAGTTTTACCGGTAACCCAATTGTATTAGCAATTGGTGTGGTTGGTTTGGCTTTAATAACCATATTTAGCATTATCACGCTTCCGGTTGAGTTTGACGCCAGTAATAGGGCGCTAGCCTGGTTAAAAAATAACTACGGCGTAATGCAAACGCAGGAAGAAAATACACAGGCAAAAGATGCTTTGTGGTGGGCTGCAATGACCTACGTTGTAGCAGCAGTTGGTGCTTTAGCTAATTTATTGTACTATGCTTCAATGCTTTTTGGAAGAAGCAGAGATTAAGCAATAACCTATTAAAAACAGAGGCTTGCCGGGATATTTTCCTGCCATTTTTGTTTATGATTTTTAAAATAATTAATTCTTTTTTAGGAAAGCAGGTTTTATTTGTTATCGGTTAAAGCAATCCTGCTCTACACTTTACTCATTGCACTCGTGCCCGTTTCGATCAGGTTTAGGCGGCAGGGCTGGTTGTACTATTTTTGGTTGCTAGACGCATAAAATCTGCGACACATGATTAAAAACGGTAATAAGTGGAGTGGCATTGCTTTTTAAACCTGATCCGATAGCTATCGGATGAAAAGAGGGATTACAGCGGAAAGCAGCGCTATGCTTAAAATGAAACGCTAGAATTGCTTTTCAACTAAGCTTTGGCAATTGACAATAAGAAAAAAATTAATTCAGTTTATAAGGTGCTATTAACTGAAATTCGGGAATATCTACATCAAATTCCGAACCGTCAATATCGCGTCTCATCAGGTAGGTGCCTTTCATGCTGCCCATATCGGTCTTTAAATTGCATCCAGATACATAAACATGAGTTTCACCTGGCTGGATAATGGGTTGTAAACCCACAACTCCCTCTCCTTCCACCTCGCGGCGGCTACTGTTCGAATCGAAAATAAACCACTGGCGACGCATCAGCTGTATAGCATAATCAGAAAGATTAGATATTTCTACGCGGTAAGCAAACATATAATGCTCGTTGGCCGGATTAGAATATTCGGGCTGGTAAACCGTTTCTACCGAAACTTTAACTCCATCTGTAATAGCTGTAACCATGGTGATTGTGAATGTACAAAAAACTGTTCAAAAATCAAGCCAGTACTTTCGTGGCATCGTAATGTGCAAATTTTTCTGCCACTTCTGCTAAAATACTGTAAATGTTATTGATATCCGGCTCAGCTACCAACCGCATACGGTAAGGTTTAAAGTCGGGCAGTCCTTTAAAATAATTGGCATAATGACGACGCATTTCAAAAATTCCGGTTTTAGGACCTTTCCATTCCAGCGATTTATCTAAATGTGTACGGCATACGTTAATTCTTTCTTCTATAGTTGGTCCCGGAAGGTGTTCTCCTGTTTTGAAGAAATGTTTTACTTCGCGGAAAATCCAGGGATAGCCGATAGCCGCACGGCCAATCATAATGCCATCTACTTCATATTCCATGCGCCAGTTGGCTGCTTTTTCCGGACTGTCCACATCACCATTGCCAAAAATTGGAATTTTGATTCTCGGGTTACGTTTAATTTCCCTGATTAGCGTCCAATCGGCTTCTCCTTTGTATAGTTGTGCCCGTGTACGGCCATGAATGGTTAAGGCCTGTATGCCCACATCCTGCAGACGCTCAGCTACTTCACGAACATTTTTGGTGTTATCATCCCAGCCGAGGCGGGTTTTAACAGTAACAGGCAGGTGCGAAGCCTTAACAACCGCATCTGTCATTTTTACCATTTTATCAATATCCTGAAGCAGGCTGGAACCCGCACCTTTGCATACCACATTTTTTACTGGGCAGCCATAGTTAATGTCAACCAGATCTGGCCCTGCGGCAGAGGCAATTTCAGAAGCTTCTCGCATGTGATCGATATCGCCACCAAAAATCTGGATGCCGATAGGTCGTTCATATTCAAAAATATCCAGTTTCTGTCTGCTTTTTGCTGCATCGCGGATCAATCCTTCCGAAGATATAAACTCGGTATACATCATATCAGCTCCGTTTTGTTTGCATACATAACGGAATGGCGGATCGCTTACATCTTCCATCGGGGCAAGCAATAACGGGAATTCTCCTAAATCAATATTTCCTATCTTTACAGACATTTTCTATCTTCAACGATTAATAAAACATACAAAGGTACAAATAATGAATTTTGTAACACCTAAACACGAGGAAATCAATCCTTTCTTGCAATTACTTTTACTTTTATTTTACGCAGTTGCCGGGGCCTTTGTTTTTGGCATCATTGCAGTTGTAATCTGCATTGCCATGTACGGGATGGGTTTAATCAGTAATTTCGACCTGCTTTTATCGGGCGATGCCAGGTATATTTCGGGTTTTAAGGTGATACAGATTTTAAGTTCGATAGGTACATTTGTTTTACCTCCGCTTGCCCTGGCTTTAACCGAAAGAACAAAAATTACCCGTTTTTATAGTTTTAAACAACCCAGGGTTTTGTTGCTGGTATTGGTTGTAGTTATTATGATTGTAAGCATGCCTTTTATGGAGTGGACCGTAATCTGGAACCAAAAAATGGCTTTGCCAGGCTTTTTAAAAGGAATTGAAGCCTGGATGAAAGAAAAAGAAGAACTGGCTGCTAAAATGACCATTCAGCTGATTACAGTTCGGAGTAATTTCGATTTTCTGGTAAACCTGGTGATGATTGCGGTTTTACCTGCCATTGGCGAAGAACTGATGTTCCGGGGTGGTGTGCAGAGATCATTGGAGCGCGCCTTTGGCAACCCCCATCTCGCAATCTGGCTTTCGGCCATTATTTTTAGCACCATACACGTTCAGTTTTATGGCTTTGTGCCGCGGATGCTGCTGGGAGCTGGCTTTGGCTACCTGTATTATTTTAGCGGTAGTATCTGGTACGCCATGTTTGCACACTTTTTAAATAATGCTTATGCTGTTTGTGCAGCTTTTTACATGCAAAAACACCACATGCCGCTCGATAAAGCCGATGAGCCAATCGGATTTGCGTGGTATGGCTATTTAATTAGTGCAATAATTACCATAGCTTTGTTTAAATTTTTTAAAGATAGCGCAACACGTGAGCGAAAATTGGGTTAAAGTATATACCACCGGCGATGCTTTTGCCGCCGAGGTATTAAAACAGGGCTTAACAGAAGCCGGTATTCCGGCTGTAACGATGAATAAACAGCTCTCCGCTTATTATATCGGCGAAATAAATGTGCTCGTTAATAAAGTAGATTTCGATAAGGCCATCGAATATATCGTCGAAAACGAAATAGAGTAATGATGATGACCTTAAACCTTAAACCCTTTACCTCCTACCTTAAATGAAAACCAGGGCAATAACCGCTTTCTTTTTTACCATTGTAATGCTTGGCTCTATTTTGCTGGGTACTTATACGTTTACCGCGTTTTATCTCGTTTTAAGTGTTTTATCGTTGTTTGAATTTTATAAACTGATTAAAAATTCAGGAATCAGGCCGCACCGGAATATTGGTTTAGCTGCAGGTGCACTGATCTTTTTAATGGCTGCAGGCTTACATTACCTTAAATATGATGTTAAATATCTGTTGCTTTGTATACCATTAATCTTTTCGGTTTTTATTACCGAACTGTACAAGAAAAATAAAATTCCATTTGCCAATATTTCCTACACTTTTGTTGGCTTTGTTTATGTAACCATTCCTTTTTGTTTTTTTCATGCACTTGGCTTTTTAAAAAGCTGGAATGAGTATAATTTTCATTTCCCGCTGGCCTTTTTGCTAATGTTGTGGGCAAATGATACAGGCGCCTACCTTTTTGGTGTAAAATTTGGTAAACGTAAATTATTTGAACGCCACTCACCTAAAAAGAGCTGGGAAGGCTTTTTTGGCGGCATGTTTACCAGTGTGTTGGTTGCCTTTGGTTTGTCGTTTTGGTTTACCGAAAGTCCGGCATGGGTTTGGGCTGGTATGGCTTTATTGATTGCAAATTTCGGAACATTGGGTGATCTGGTAGAATCGATGCTTAAACGGAGTTTGGATACGAAAGACAGTGGAGGCTTATTGCCGGGCCACGGAGGCTTGCTAGACCGTTTTGATGGTTTGTTACTGGCGGCTCCAGTAGTTTATGCGTATTTGTATTTGATTTTGTATTAAGACTAAAGAAAAATTTAGCCACAGATTTACACAGATAAACACGGATTTGATCACTGTGTTTAAACTGATCTATCATCCTGGTTTGTATTATTAGCAATGCAATCGCTATTCTCGCTAATCCTAGTTACAAACGAGGACTAAAATCCTAATAAATTTATTAAACAGAAGCAACTACCACATAGTATTCTCTTTCTACCTGCTCACCTGTTTTGCTTAGTACCTGTTCTAAATTTTTAGTCGTATTTTTTATAGTGAAGCCACTTTCTGCCAATAGTTGCTGTACCTTTTCTAGTCCGTAAAGTGTAAATCCGTAAGGGGTAAAGGGCAGCTTTTCCATAAAGGTTTTATCTGCGAAGCACAACACCAGTTTACCTCCTGGTTTCAATACACGCTTAATTTCTAAAAGATAGGCATTCGGATTTTGCCAGAAATAAATCGTATTTACTGTAAATGTGCCATCAAAAGATGCATCGGCGTAAGGTAAAGTCTGGCCATTGGTATGTTGGAAACTAACTTGTCCGGATTCAATATATGCTGAATTGATTCTCTTTGCCGCTGCAATCATGGTTTCAGAAATATCTGCGCCGAAATATTGGATATCATTGGCCTGTTTAAGCAAATTTTCAATGTGTGCACCATTACCATGGCCGATTTCTAAAATAATTGCATCATTTTGGAGATTTAGCGCATCAATAGCAGCACTGGTCATGCCAATATTACTGGCATGCATCATCTCGCCTGTTTTAATGCCGTGCTCGCCTTCGGGGCAAGCCAGTTGTCTGGCAATATCTTTTAAATCTTTTTCAGTATGTTGATGTTCCATACTCAAATTTAAAAATTTAGGATCGATGATTTTTATATCTTTTTGGACAAAACTTATAAGATTATTTAATCACCTGAACCGGTTTTTTGTTTTCATCAATCGCTACAAAGGTAAAATCGCCATGTACAGCTAACTCGCGGCCTTCGGCATACATTTGTTCAATATAAATTTCGACATTCACTTTTAAACTGGTATTGCCCACATGGTTTACTTTACCAATAAGCTCTATAATGGTGCCGGCCGGGATTGGTTTTTTAAAATCAATCCTGTCGCTGCTCACGGTAACCATAATCTGCCGGCTAAACCGGGTAGCGGTTATAAAAGCAACCTCGTCCATCAGGTGCATGGCGGTACCGCCAAACAGGGTATCGTAGTGATTAGTAGTATTCGGGAAAACGGCTTTGAAAATACTGGTTTTAGAGTTTTCTATTCTTTCTGCTAAGGTCATTTTTTAGGTATATTGATGGTCAAATGTATAGATTACTGCCGAAGAATGGTAATGTTTCGGCACCAGGAACAGCAATTACCCTTAAAGTGCATTAGAAATTTGTCTAAACTTCTCACTGTAACAAATTTAGCGCATGTAAAATCGCTCCGCTTTCTATATTATATTTGATTATCCATCAAACTAACCCGATTATGATAAAAAACTACCTGAAAAAGATTTCTTTAGCTTTTTTAATTACTGCATACTGTGCTGCCCAGGCTCAGGAAGTACCAACGCCGAAATCGCATTTTGGTTTTGATATCGGCGATAATTATCAGCTGGCCAATTATACCCAAACAGCAGCCTATTTTAAAAAACTGGCCGAAACCTCTAAGCGGGTTAAACTGGTTGATATTGGCCAGACTGAGGAAGGCAGAAGCCAATATATGCTGATTGTTTCTTCACCCGAAAATCTGAAGAAATTAGACCGCTATAAAGAAATTTCGCAACAACTGGCTCATGCCGAAATAACTACCGAACAGGCTAAAGCATTGGCAGCTGAAGGAAAAGCTGTGGTTTGGATTGATGGTGGCTTGCATGCCAACGAGGTGGTTGGGGCACATCAGTTAATTCAAACGGCCTACGAATTTGCCTCGAAAACTGATCCAGAAACCCTACGCATTCTTGATAATGTGATCATTCTGTTTACACATGCCAATCCCGATGGGCAGGAACTAATTAGTAACTGGTACATGCGCGAGAAAGATCAGACCAAAAGAACAACTTCTGGTTTGCCGGTTTTATATGAAAAGTATGCCGGGCATGATAATAACCGCGATTTTTTTATGTTAAACCTAAAAGAAACCCAAAATATTGGCCGGCAGCTTTTTGTAGAGTGGCTGCCACAGATTATGTATAACCACCACCAGGCCGGACCGGCGGGAACGGTTGTAGCCGGACCTCCCTATCGCGATCCTTTCAACTACGTATTCGACCCTACTTTACTCACCAGTTTGGATGCTGTTGGCGCGGCCATGCACACCCGGATGAATGTAGAAAATAAGCCCGGCTATACTCAGCGCGGTGGTTCAGTTTTTTCTACCTGGTATAATGGCGGTTTAAGAACAACGACTTATTTTCATAATATGATCGGGCTTTTAACTGAGATTGTGGGTAACCCTACCCCTTCAGAAATTCCTTTGGTTCCATCGCGTTTATTGCCAAACAGCGATTCGCCAAATCCGGTTACTCCGCGTAAATGGTACTTTAAAAACTCGATCGATTATTCAGTATCTTTAAATTACGCCGTTTTAAATTACGCACAACGTTATCGTGATGAGTTGCTATTCAATATTTACCAAATGGGCAGAAACTCCATTGAGCGGGGTAAAAAAGATACCTGGTCGTTTTCGCCAAAGAAAATTGAAGCTATAAATAATGCGGCTAAAAAAGATAAGGGAAGCGCTGCTGCCGGCGATGCCGAATTTGGCTCGAGATTGCTGAGCATAAAAGCTTTCGATACGGTAATGAAAGCTCCTGCAAACCGCGATCCGAGAGGATATATCCTGTCTGCCGATCAGCCTGATTTTAACTCGGCAATTAAGTTTTTAAATGCTTTGATCAGAACCGGCATTGTGGTGCAAAAGGCAACAGCAGCATTTACAGTAGCGGGTAAAAATTATCCCGCAGGCAGTTATGTGGTTAAAACCGATCAGGCTTTCCGTCCGCACGTTTTGGATATGTTTGAACCACAAGACCATCCTAACGATTTTAAATATGAAGGTGGTGCACCCATTCCGCCGTATGACGCAGCCGGATGGACTTTGGCTTATTTGATGGACGTAAAGTTTGACCGCATTCTGGATGATTTTTCAGGACCATTTGAGAAAAATCCATATGGTGCATTACTAAAAGCGGAAAATAAGCTTCCTAGTGGAGCAAGCTACGTGTTAAGTGCTGCCCAAAACGACTCTTACACTGCAGTAAACGATTTATTAAAACGTAAGGTAGAAGTTTATCGTTCTACCGAAAATGGCGATTTCTATGTCTCATCAGCGGGTAAATCTGTTTTGGAAAATGCCAATATAAAACTAAAAACAGCGGCAGCCCCTAAAGATAAAATTAAAGTATCGGCGACACGCATTGGGCTTTGGGATACCTATGGCGGTTCTATGGCATCGGGTTGGGTGAGGTGGATGATGGAACAGTATCATTATAATGCCACCGTTATTTACCCGCAGGATATTGATGCAGGCAATTTAAAATCAAAGTATGATGTGATTATTTTTGTTGGTGGCGCTATTCCTTCGCTACAGGCAGGTGGACGGTCTTTCGCACCAAAAACAGAAGAAGTTCCGCAGGAATACAGAAACCGTTTAGGGCGTATTAGCGCCGAAAAATCTATTCCAGAGTTGAAAAAGTTTTTAGAGGCCGGTGGAAATATCGTAACCATTGGCAGCAGCACCAATCTGGCTTATCATTTAAAATTACCGGTACGTAATGCGATGGTAGAAATTGTTAACGGCGAAGAGAAAAGGCTGCCGGCCGAAAAATATTATGTTCCGGGCAGTGTTTTGAATGTAGGGGTCGATACGCGTTTACCAGCTGCCTGGGGCATGGAAAAGGAAGCTGATGTTTATTTCGATAACAGTCCGGTTTTTAAATTAACTGGAGATGCTATTGCAACCGGAAAAATTAAACCTTTAATGTGGTTTGAAAATGCTACGCCTTTACGAAGCGGCTGGGCCTGGGGGCAAGCATACCTTCAGGATGGTGTAACAGCCTTCGAAGCAAAAGTAGGTAAAGGTAAGCTACTGGCCTTTGGTCCGGAGATTGCATTCAGGGCACAAACACATGGTACATTTAAACTGATTTTTAATCAGTTATACCAATAATCTTTTGTTTGAGCCGCTTAAAAAACCCACTATCCTAAAAGATAGTGGGTTTTTACTTTCAGCTTACGCTAGTCAGGTATAATCGCCCTAATTTTGTGTCATGAAAGTAGAAATCTGGTCGGATGTAATGTGTCCGTTTTGCTATATAGGAAAAAGGCATTTTGAGCAAGCCATTGAAAAACTGCCCTTTAAAAACGAAATTGAAATAGACTGGAAGAGCTATCAGCTCAATCCCGAATATCATAATACCAACAACGAAACCGTATACGATTATTTGTCGCGTAGCAAGGGAATGGCAGTTGAGCAAGCCAAACAAATGACGAAACAAGTGATTGATATGGCTGCAAATGCTGGTTTAAGCATTAATTTTGATACCAACATCCCTGCAAATACCTTTAATGCACACCGTTTAATTCATTTGGCGGCTAAGCATGGCCTGCAGGATTTAGCAGAAGAAAAGCTATTCGAAGCTCATTTTGTAAAAGCTAAAAATATTGGCGAAACCAGTGTTTTGGTTGATGTTGCTGTAGAAATCGGTTTAGCTAAAACAGAAGCGGAAGCCGTTTTGGCCAGCGATGAGTTTGCAGAAGCGGTGCGTTATGATATTTATGAAAGCCAAAACCTCGGGATACGTGGTGTGCCGTATTTCGTAATGGATAGAAAATATGGAGTTTCGGGAGCTCAGCCGGTGCAGGCATTTACCGATGCCTTAACACAAAGCTTTAAGGAGTGGAAAGCAGCTCAGCCCAAAACAACACTTACCTCATTAAATAAAAATGATGATGCGGTTTGTGATGAGAATGGTTGTGAGCTATGAGGTTGTTGTCAGCAGATCAGCCACCCTTAACAAAAACCTATTAAAATTCTCGTCATTGCGAGGAGGAACGACGAAGCAATCTTTTATGTCATTACTTTTTCTGGAAAGATTGCTTCGTCGGCTGAAAAAGCCTTCTCGCAATGACGATTTTAGAGTAGTATTCGAAAGATTTACCGCTGGTTTTTCAATGGAGTTAAGAGAAATTCCAGTCCGTTAACCCGTATCTCGAACATCGTAGCCATTAAATCGCCCAGTTTTCCTTTTGGAAAGCCTTTATCTTTATACCAAAGTAGATAACTTTCTGGCAGGTTACAGATCAGGGATCCCTTATATTTTCCATAAGGCATCTGCATTTTCACTAAATCAAGCAAAAGGGTTGGGTCTAACATTAACGTTTTTAATCGATTAGTTCTAAAACCTGTATGGCTTCTTCCACATTGCTGATGTTATCAAAAGCAATGCGCAAGGTATTTTTAACCTCCTTTAAATTGCACATCCGGGGATGGTTTTGGGCGAAGGTTAAAATTTTAGTGAAAGTATTCGAATCGAAGTATTTCGATTGCTTATCGCTTAAAAAATAACCGCGCAAACTGTTTTTCTTGAAACTGATTTTTTCGAAACCCAGTTTTTTGCCAAACCACTGTAAACGGACCACGCTGAGCATGGTTTTTACCTGAGGGGGAACCGGACCAAAACGATCAGCCAGGTGTTTTTCAAAAGTAGCCAGGTCATTTTCATTATCAAGCTTCGAAAGCTCCGTGTATAAATTGTAGCGCTCAGTAATATTGGTGATGTAAGCATCCGGAATGTAGAGCTCTAAATCAGTATCAACCTGTGTAAAACCAACAAAAGGCCGCTCTGGTTCATTTTCAAATAAACCTTTAAACTCGGCTTCTTTTAGTTCCTGAATGGCTTCGTCTAAAATTTTATGGTACATTTCAAAACCAATTTCGGCAATGAAACCGCTTTGCTCTGCACCCAGTAAGTTTCCGCTACCCCTGATATCCAGATCGCGCATGGCCACGTTAAAGCCACTACCCAGATCAGAAAACTCTTCAATAGCACTTAAACGTTTCCGCGCCTCGGAAGTTAGCGTAGATAATGGTGGCGATAATAAATAACAAAAAGCTTTTTTATTGCTCCGGCCTACCCTGCCGCGCATTTGGTGCAGATCGCTCAACCCAAACATGTGGGCGTGGTTAATGATAATGGTATTGGCATTGGGGATGTCCAAACCAGCTTCGATAATAGTCGTAGCCACTAAAACATCTTTTTCGCCGTTAATGAAATCGAGCATCACATCTTCGAGCGCATCGCCATCTAACTGACCATGGGCTATACCAATACGTGCCTTTGGCACCAGTTTTTGAATCAGTCCACCCAATTGCATCAAATCGTTTACCCGGTTATGGATAAAGAAAACCTGTCCTCCGCGATCCAGTTCAAACTGGACAGCTTCCTGAATCAACTTATCGTTAAAAACATGCAATTCGGTGCTTACCGGTTGGCGGTTAGGTGGTGGTGTGCTGATAATCGATAAATCGCGTGCGCCCATTAACGAAAAATGCAGGGTTCTGGGGATAGGTGTTGCCGTTAAAGTCAGCGTATCAACATTTACACGCACTGCTTTTAAACGTTCTTTTGCACTTACCCCAAATTTTTGCTCTTCATCAATAATCATGATGCCCAGATCTTTGAATTTGACATCCTTCGAAAGCAAACGGTGTGTGCCGATTAAAATATCAACTTTACCGGCTGCAGCTTCGGCCAGTGTGTCTTTGATCTGTTTATTGGTTTTAAAACGGTTAATGTAATCAACCGTAACCGGAAAATCTTTTAAACGCGAAGAGAAGGTTTTGTAATGTTGTAAGGCCAAAATAGTGGTAGGTACCAGAATTGCGGCCTGCTTGCCTTCGGCCACAGCTTTGAATGCGGCACGCACAGCAATTTCGGTCTTGCCAAAGCCCACATCGCCACAAACCAAACGGTCCATCGGGTGCGGAGCCTCCATATCTTTTTTCACGTCCTGTGTAGCCTTTAACTGATCGGGGGTATCTTCATAAATAAAGGAAGCTTCGAGTTCGGTTTGCAGGTAACTATCCGGAGAAAATGCTGTTCCAGCCTGTGTTTTACGCATTGCATAAAGCTTAATCAGGTCTCGGGCAATATCTTTAACTTTTTTTTTAGTAGTTTTTTTAAGCTTATCCCAGGCATCGGTACCCAGTTTATTCATTTTGGGTACGCCACTATCTTTACCGCTATACTTGGCAATGCGGTTCAGGGAGTTGATGTTCACATAAAGCAGATCGTTATCGGCATAAATTAAACGGATCATCTCCTGGGTTTTGCCATTAACTTCTACCTTTTCCAGCCCGGCATATTTTCCTATTCCGTGGTCGATATGGGTAACATAATCGCCTGATTTAAGTTCCCTCAAATCTTTCAGGGTAATGGCCTGGCTTTTTTGATAGCCTTTTTTAAGCTTGTATTTATAGTAACGATCAAAAATCTGGTGATCAGTATAAAATGCCGTCTGGATTTGCGGATCGACAAAACCCTCGCGCAGCATGCTGTTGATTGGTGTAAATTTGGCCGTTTTATCAATATCTTCTAAAATGGCATACAAACGCTCTACCTGCTTAGGCGAATCGGTAAAAATGAAGTTAACAATGCCCGCTTTTTCGTTTTCTTTAAGGTTATGAATTAGCAGATTGAAGTCTTTATTGAACGAGGGCTGTGGTTTGGTTTCAAATTCAAACCTTTCATCGGTTTTGTAGAAAAACTGCTTCCCAAATTCAACAAATGGAAAATCGTGCAGGTGGTCGCCGAGTAGCTTTTCGTCGGTAAAGGCAAATTTCGGGTCAATCCATTCGGGGTTTTGACTTTTATCCGCTGCAGGCAGGGCTTTCCAAAGCTCAACAGCTTTCTTAAAACCGGCTTTTACAATATCGAGCGTAAATTCTACATCTTTAAACCAAAGCTGGGTATCCTGATCAATGTAATCGAGAATACTGATGTTGCTTTCGGTTAAAAATTTAGCCTGAACATTAGGTACAATCGTAAGCGATTTAACATCAGCAACCGAAAGCTGACTTTCTATTTCAAAACTGCGGATACTTTCAACCTCATCGCCAAAAAACTCGATCCGGTAAGGCAGATCAGATGAGAAAGAAAAAATATCTACAATACCACCGCGGATAGAAAACTGGCCGGGTTCATACACAAAATCTGCTCGGTCGAAATCGTAATCAATTAAAAACTCGTTGATAAAATCAATCCCCAGTTTAGCCCCAATGCTGATTTCGAGTGTGTTTTTTTCGAGTGCAGAGCGGTCTATAACCTTTTCGGCAATGGCTTCGGGGTAAGAAACCACGATTTTCCCATATTCCGAATCGTGGTTCAGTTCGTTTAAAACTTCTGCACGGGCTAATACATTTGCTGTATCAACCTGGGTAAAATCGAAAGATTTGCGGTACGACGAAGGGAACAACAAAACCTGCTTTTCGAGCGCACTTTCCAGATCAGACTGAAAATAAGCGGCTTCTTCCCTATCGGGTAAAACGAAAAGCAGCGGTTTGTGTAATAAAAAATAAGAAGAAAGGGCTACAATAGCATCGGCCGAACCCACTAGTCCCTTTAGTTGTACCTTCGGGTTTTTAGTGCTGTTCAACGCTTTGGTAAATTGAGTTACCCTATCGTCGTTTTTGTATCTGTTTATTAAATCGCGAATGTTCAAGTCACAAAAATAAGCTTATCTTTTAATATTAACCCGCAATTTGTGTAAAGGTTTTTTTAACTATTTTTGACGGGTTTGCCTACAAAAACAATTTTGGAAAATAAATAACCACTCATTCTTAGATTGTATTGCAAGTTTGGTCGAAATATATCCCCCATTCGTCGATTAAGGGCAAATTGATGTAACAAAGGTAGTGGTATAGCCTCTAATTTATATAAAAAGTGAAACAATGAGCAACATTAAGCGCTTTCCGTTAGAACTTGTTTTCTGGGTAACAGCATTAGTGTTATTGGCAACAGCAAACAGCCATGAGCATCACTTCACACTTTGTCCGCTGGCTAATTTAGGCTACGGGGGCTGGTGTCCGGGATGTGGGATTGGCAGGTCGATCAGTCATATTTTTCATGGCGAGTTTACCGAGAGCTTTACCGAACATTGGTTCGGGTTTCCGGCACTTTTGATTATACTTTACAGAATTTATAAACTAACAAAAAAGATAAAAACATTTAAAATTTTAACCTCAAACAGATAAACACCATGGATATATTTCAATCACCTCTGATGTCGTTACCAGGTATAACACCAGATGAATACTCATACTTACAACAGGCAACTACAGGCTTAGATGAGCAGCAGTTACGCAACTTCTTAATGATTTACAGCAGCAAAAGAAAAAATCCTTCGGATATGTTGATCTTCTGTTTGATCGGATTGTTCGCTGTTCCGGGATTGCAAAGGTTCATCATCGGTCAGATTGGTATGGGAATCCTGTATCTTTTAACTGCCGGACTTTGTTTTATCGGTTCAATTATCGATGTGGTAAACCACAAAACCCTAGCCTTTGAACACAACCAGAAAATGGTATTCGAAAGTTTACAAATGGTAAGGATGGGTGGCGGATTCGCGCCAAAGGTTTAATAGAAAACTGAAATTAGTTTCTACATTATAGCCCGGGATTTCGATTCCGGGCTATAATTTTTTTATATCTTTAACACATGAAATTAGCCGAAATAACCAATTATTTAGAAACCATTGCTCCTCTCAATTATCAGGAAGATTACGATAATTCGGGCTTAATTGTAGGCGATCCGAATATGGAAGTCAGGGCTGCTTTAGTGGCGTTGGATTGCGTGGAAAAGATTGTGGATGAGGCCATCTCTACTGGTTGCAACCTGATCATTACACATCATCCCATCGTTTTTAAAGGCTTAAAAAAGCTGAATGGCAAAAACTATGTAGAGCGGGTTGTGCTTAAAGCTATCAAAAATAACATCGCACTTTATGCTATTCATACCAATTTAGATAGCATCCATACAGGTGTAAATGCACGTATTTGCGACCGTTTGGGCTTAACCGGCACCAAAGTGCTTTCGCCAAAAGCTGGTTTGTTAAAAAAACTGGTTACCTATTGCCCACAGGCACAGGCAGAACAATTACGTTCGGCTTTATTTTATGCGGGGGCAGGAAATATTGGCAATTACAGCGAATGCAGTTTTAATGCCGAGGGCTTTGGTACTTTTAAAGGCAATGAGGAGTCTGATCCATTCGTTGGCGAAAAAGGTATTCGCCACCGCGAAGCCGAAGTGCGCATTGAAATGGTTTACCCAACGCAGGCAGAGCGAAAAATACTGGTCGCCTTATTCGAAAACCACCCTTACGAAGAAGTAGCCTACGATATTTATAAACTGGAGAACAAACACCAGCTGGTAGGATCGGGTATGGTGGGTTGGCTGGAGTATGATATGGATGGCTACGATTTTCTTCACCTGGTTAAAGACAGGATGCAGGCGCGGGTGGTTAGGCATACCGAGGTAATTAACAAAAGGATTAAAAAAGTAGCGGTTTGCGGTGGTTCTGGCAGCTTCCTTTTAAGAGAAGCAATTGCGGCAGGTGCCGATGCCTTTATTACTGCAGATTTTAAATATCACGAGTTTTTTGATGCAGAGGAAAAACTGATCATTGCCGACATCGGACACTTTGAAACTGAACAATTTACCTCAAATTTATTGCTTGAAATTATTCAAAAAAAATTTACTAACTTTGCAATCCGTTTAACGGAGCAAAATACAAACCCCATAAATTACTTGTTTTAATGGAACAAACCGTAGAACAAAAGCTAAAGGCTTTATACGAATTACAAAATATCCACACAAAAATTGATAAGATCCGTCAGGTACGTGGCGAATTACCAATGGAAGTTGCAGATCTTGAGGATGACGTTTTAGGATTAGAAACCAGAATTTCAAAAATCAAAGGCGAACTTGATGATCTTGAGGATTCGATCGTAACCCGTAAAAATACCATCAAAGATGCACAAGCTGCAATCAAAAGATATGATTCTCAATTAAAAGAAGTTAAAAACAACCGTGAATACGATGCTTTAACCAAAGAAATTGAGATTCAGGGTTTAGATATTCAGGTATCTGAAAAGAAAATTAAAGAGCACGGTTTCGAAATCAATTCAAAAACTGAAATCTACGATTCGGCTAAAGCTGATTTAGATGGCAGAAAGAAAGATTTAGAAGCTAAGAAAACTGAACTTGATGTAATTACTGCAGAAACTGAAAAAGAAGAGCAGGATTTACAGAAAAAAGCAGATAAAGCTGAAACTCAAATTGAAGACCGTTTATTGGTTGCTTACAAACGTCTACGCAAAAATGCGGTTAACGGTTTAGCTGTGGTAACTATTGATCGTGATTCATGTTCAGGTTGTTTCAACCAGATTCCGCCTCAACGTCAGCTGGATATCCGTCAACGTAAAAAAATCATCGTTTGTGAGCACTGCGGACGTATTTTGGTTGACGAAGCATTAACCCACGAAGTAGCAGAAGCTTAATCAGCATTGTGAAATATTTAAAACGTCTCGGTAAATAAACCGGGACGTTTTTTGTTTACTGGCAAAACAACATGCGCATTTTAACGTTAATTGTAGATATTTGTTTAAATGTGAAAGCTGTTGCCCTGGCGAGCTTAACTTAAAAGAAAATCCCATTTTCAGCATGATTAAAAGCTTACGTTTCGCCTTCCTTACCCCTCTTCTGATTTTCCCAACTATATTATTTGCAAACTTTGATTATAACGCCAATTGTTTAAAGGCCTACAAAAGTATTTTCGAGCTAAAACTGGGTAATGCCCGGGCTTATATTGCTACAGAAAAGAAACAAAGACCCAATAATGCCATCATTCCATTGCTGGAAAACTATATTGATTATTTTACCATCATTACCTCAGAGAGTAAAGCAGATTTCGACCGTTTAAAAGGAAATAAATCGAGTCGTTTAGACCAGATCTCTGATGATGACAAGAGCTCACCCTACTATCTTTATGCCCAGGCTGAAATTAATTTGCAATGGGCTTTAATTCATGGCCGTTTTGGAGAGTTCTTTAATGCTGCAATGGAAATTAAAAGGGCCAACAGCCTTTTACAGGAGAACAGCAAAAAGTTTCCGAATTTTCCGCTTAACGCAAAAGGTTTAGGTTTGGTTAATGCTGTGTTGGGTAATTTGCCTGATGGTGCGTTGAAAAGCACACTGGCCACATTTGGGATAAAAGGAAACCTTCAGAATGGTTTAAATATGTTTGATAAGCTTGCCGAAAGTTTGTCGAGTTCATCGTACGAGCCTTTTTACGAAGAAGTGGTTTTTTATTACACTTACGTGCTCACCGATGTGGCGCATAGCCCCTCCGCTTATGCCAAAATGATGAAGTATACCGAACGTATTGCTGATACGAGCTTATTAAAAAGTTATTTGCAGAGTTATGTAAGCATTAAAACCGGCCATAATGAAGAGGCCATTCAGATTTTAGCCAAAAAACCTGAGGGAGGAGTTTACCAACCTTTTCCTTATTTAGATTATCTGGAAGGTGTTGCTCACCTGAATAAATTAGACCTGAATGCTGCAACTTATTTTAACCGCTTTTTGCAAACGAATAAGGGCGTAAATTATATCCGCGACACCAACATCCATCTGGGTTGGATTGCGCTCTTAAAAGGCGATAAAACGGGTTATACATCCTATGCAAACAAAGCACTTAATTCAGGTTATTTGTATCATGATAAAGATAAGCAGGCCAAGAATGAAGCGGCTGGTGTAGCACCTGCTATTGATTTGCTTAAAGCCCGGTTATTATATGATGGTGGTTATTTAACTAAGGCGCTGCAGGTATTGGACGATAAAAAAACAGCCGATTACACCAGTGATAGGGACAAGACAGAATTTAACTACCGTTTGGGCCGGATTTATGATGATTTAGGTCGCGACGATCAGGCATTAACAGCTTACCAGGCTACCATTAACCAGGGTAAAAACTTAAAATACTATTTTGCGGCAAATGCTGCCCTGCAGATGGGTAAGGTATACGAGAAGAAAAAGAATGCTGCAAAAGCAAAAGAGGCTTTCAATACAGCCATTTCCATGAAAAACCACGAATTTGAGAACAGTATTGAAAGCCAGGCAAAAGCCGGATTAAAACGGTTATCGAATTAAAAACGGTGTATAAATGCGTTGATGTGCATACCTGCTCCAACAGAAGCAAAAACCGCAACATCGCCCGCTTTTACTTTATAACCTTCAACCTGTCCTTTTAAAACGAGGTCTAACAGTGTGGGTACGGTAGCGACAGAGCTATTTCCTAGCCAGGAAATAGTCATCGGTACCAGATTTTCGGGCACGGTATCTTTACCATATAATTTAAACAGGCGTTTCATAATAGCAGTATCCATTTTACCATTAGCCTGGTGTACAAATACAATATTAATGTCCTCTACGCTCAATCCGGCTTTATCTATTGCCTTTTTGATCACCTGGGGTACTTGAACTACGGCAAACTCATAAAGTTTCCTGCCGTTCATTTTAAGGTAGTAATTACCGCTGGTTTCATCAGGGTGCGAGCCCTTACCCATCGTTAAGAGGTTGGCATAATTTACCGCATGGGTTTCGGTTTTGTGGGCTAATATTCCTTTCTTCTCCTCGCCTTCTTCTGCTTCAAAGATTACAGCTCCTGCACCATCAGAAAAGATCATGCTATCACGATCATGTGGGTCGATAATACGGCTCAGTGTTTCCGCTCCAATGACTAATACACGTTTGGCATCGCCGCTTTTAATATAATAATCGGCTTGTATCGAGCCTTGTACCCAACCCGGGCAGCCAAAAATAATATCGTAAGCTACACAGTCAGGGTTCTGTATACCCAGTTGCTGCTTAACTTTTGAAGCAAGTGAAGGTAAAATATCGCTTCGATTGCTCCCTAAAGGAATATCGCCGAAATTATGGCAAAAAATAATATAGTCTAAGGTTTCTTTATCAATACCAGCATTTTCAATGGCTTTTTCTGCAGCCTTTGCGCCAATATGATTGCTCAATTGTTCCGGACAGGCATAGCGTCTTTCTACAATTTCCGTAATCTCGGAGAATTTATCGATGATCTCTGAGGTTTCCTTCTCTAACCGGTTCCCGTTCTCAAAGAACGTACAATTTAAGAATTCGTTACCGGAAATGATATTCTGTGGAATATAACTTCCAGTGCCGGCAATTACCGTATTTATTACTTTGCTCATAATTATAATACCGCATACTAAAACGGTATGTAGTATAAAACTATCAATTAAATTCGATAATCTAAAATAAATTAATTTTTTAGCTGCTTTATTTTCACGGGCAGACTTTTGCAAAAACAGATTGAAGTATGGTTAACCACATCGCTTCTTCACGTAAGCTAATATACCACATACTGGGTATTTAGCTTTAGGTGATTCCCGCTGTATTTTTACGGTGATAAACGAAACTAAAATGAAAAAAATATTGTCCCTACTGGTATTGCTGTTTTGTGTCTATACAGCCAATGCCCAATCGCATATTTCTAAAAGCGAGTATGCCAGATATAACTGCAAGTTTGCGCCTAAAGGATCAAACAATGCCGAAGGAAAATTAATGTGCCCTGCTTGTGCAAAAGAAAGGGAAGACACCAGAAAGAAGAAAATAGCCGATGATAAGGCCCAGGATGATGCAAATAGGATCAAAAATGAAAAACTCAAAGCTGAAAATGCGGTTGCATTTAAAAAGAAGCAGGCTGAAATTGCGGAAAGGAACAAAGTAACAGAGGTGTATGTTACCATGGGAAAAACCAAAGGAGTAGCGCCTGAAAAAAAAGCAGAAACACCTGTAAAGAAAGCACCAGCTAAACCAACAAAAGATGTATTGTTTTTTGCTAATTACCCAGGTTCAATGTCGATGAGCGGCAATCGTTTAAATTACTTTCTGAATGAAAATGGTGACACGGTTTTGAAAAGCAAGGATTATTACAGCACATTCGGGGCTTTTAGTGATAATAAATATAATTTCCCTAAAAATGTTGGGATTGTGGTTTTCAATGAAGAAAATACCCTGACCAATGGGAAAACAAGAAAAATAGTTGATTTTGTTGATGCTAAAGGAAAACGGCTTTTTAATGATAATAGCATCAGTACAATTTTTCACCTAAAAGATGATTATTTCGTAATCGGTAGAAGTAAAGATTTTGGAGAGGACTCTAGTTGGGGCTATAATTACAGAAGAATCCAGGAAGTTGACATTTACAATACTAAAACGAAGAAAACCATCACGCTGGATAAGGACCGGAGAAATGTTGAAATTTATGTAGCCTTTGATCATCGCAAATTAGAGGATCAGGGATTAAAGCCGATGCTTATGCGTAGATATTCAAATTATGATGAAGACGTGTATTGCTTAAACGATGCAGGAGAAATGATTGTTAAGAGATTTGCTAGTGGCAGGTAGTTTAAACAGCAAGTTTGTTTAAAAACATAAAAAATAGCAAACAAAAATGCTTTTGGTGGGAATGATCATTCGATTATTCTCACCATTTGCTAGTTATTTTGTTGAGCGTAACCGATATGATATCAGTGATTTAGGTAAAGTCATCAATTAAAAACACAAAAAGTTCTTTAGGGCCATGGGCGCCTAAAACCAGCGTTTTCTCAATGTCGGCTGTGCGGCTTGGGCCTGTAATGTTGCTGATCATGGAAGGAATCTGGTTCCCGTATTTATTTTTCAGTAGCTGAAATGCATCTTTCAAATCCAATACCAATTGACTCGTTTTGGCAATTACAATGTGGTGGTGCGGAAAAATGCTCAGCCTTCTGCCAGCCGCGCCTTGATTGGTTACCATTACGCTTCCGTTACGTGCAATAAGGGCTTCGCAAAGGGTAATCCCCACTTCTGCCTGTTCAAAATCTTTATCGGTTTGGTAAAAAGGAAATTCGTATTTGCTTAAAAACTGTTGTAATTCGGGCTCCCAGCAATAAATTTTGCGCCATTTAAATTTATCTGCCAGTTGGAGCATGTTTTCAAAAAAATCAATTCCATCTTCGCAGAAGATAAAATTACCAGAAATGGCTGTAAGCTGTTCGGCAAACAAAACCTCCAGCTCCTCTGTATTTTTTTTGTACAGTTGACTTTCTTCTAAATTGGGATATGGGTTTTCACGTTTCTCTAAAAGTGCTTTCCTTATCTTTTTTAGTATTTGTTCCTTCGCTGTTGTATTATCCTTCATTATAAAAAAAAGCTACCCTGGTGTAGTGCACCAGGGTAGCAAATGTAATCATTGAAATTATTTATTTATGCTTCTACCGGAGTAATATGTCCCGGGTTTCCGCTTTCTCCTTGATTTTCGAATAAACGTTTTCCAAAAATCTCTTCTAAATCGTCTTTGAATAAAACTTCTTTTTCGATTAAGATATCAGCCAGCTGGATCAGCTTGTCTTTATTTTCTTCAAGTAAGTTGATTGCTCTTTGATATTGGCCTTCAATCAGCACTGAAATTTCTTTATCGATGGTTAAAGCGGTGTCTTCTGAATAAGGCTTAGAGAAGTTATATTCGTTCTGGCCTGACGAATCGTAATAGGTAATGTTTCCTAATTTCTCATTCAAACCGTAAATGGTAACCATGGCTCTGGCCTGTTTATTTACCTTCTCTAAATCGCTCAATGCACCTGTAGAAATGGTATCGAACATTACCTTTTCGGCTGCTCTACCTCCCATTGTGGCACACATTTCATCAAGCATTTGGTGCGGACGAACAATTAAGCGTTCTTCTGGCAGGTACCAGGCAGCACCTAAGCTTTGTCCACGTGGAACAATGGTAACTTTAACCAAAGGCGCAGCGTGCTCCAATAACCAGCTCACAGTTGCGTGACCTGCTTCGTGGATGGCAATAGCGCGTTTTTCACTTGGGGTAATAATTTTGTTTTTCTTTTCTAAACCACCCACGATACGGTCAACCGCATCTAAGAAATCCTGTTTATCAACTGCCGATTTATTTTTACGTGCTGCGATTAATGCGGCTTCGTTACAAACATTGGCAATATCAGCACCCGAGAAACCAGGTGTTTGTTTAGCTAAAAATTCGGTATCTAACTCTTCCGATTTTTTCAAAGGTGTAATGTGTACCTCGAAAATCTGTTTACGCTCAATAACATCTGGTAAATCAACATAAATCTGTCTGTCAAAACGACCAGCTCTTAATAGGGCTTTATCTAAAACATCAGCACGGTTGGTAGCAGCCAAAATAATAACGTGGGTATTGGTGCCAAAACCATCCATTTCAACCAAAAGCTGGTTTAGGGTGTTCTCGCGCTCATCGTTACCGCCCATTACACCGTTTTTACCACGGGCACGGCCAATAGCATCAATCTCATCGATAAAAATGATACATGGTGATTTATCTTTAGCTTGTTTAAACAGGTCGCGCACACGTGATGCACCTACCCCTACAAACATTTCGACAAAATCAGATCCCGATAAAGAAAAGAATGGCACCTGCGCCTCGCCGGCAACAGCTTTAGCCAATAAAGTTTTACCTGTACCTGGTGAGCCTACCAATAATGCTCCTTTCGGGATTTTTCCACCCAGATCGGTATATTTTTTAGGGTTTTTAAGGAAATCTACAATCTCCATCACCTCGGTTTTAGCTTCTTCTAAACCTGCAACATCGTTAAAGGTGATATTTACCTGACTTTCTTTATCAAAAAGGGTTGCTTTTGATTTTCCGATGCTGAAAATCTGACCGCCACCGCCGGCACCGCCACCCATTCTGCGCATCATGAAAATCCAGAAACCGATTAAAAGCAATACAGGTAAAATAATGCTTAAAAACCAGCTCGCTAAAGGATTGCTTCTGTTCTCAGAACTGAAAGTAATTGCTTTTCTGCCTGCAGGTAATGCTTTTTGCGATTCGGCTAAAGCAGCTCTTAAATCGGCAAATTTTCCGCCGTAAGTAAAATATACGGTTGGTCCGCTCGACATGCCTAAAGAGTTTGTACTTCTGTAAGCTTTGTATTGAGGTTTTTTATCTAAACTGTCTTTTTTAATGTAAACTTCAGCCTTAACCAGGTCTTCTGTTTGGTAAGCCACAATCCGGTCAACGTCGCCGGTTAAGAGCATCTGGCTTTCAAAAGTATCGTATTTTACTTCTTTACCACTATCGGTAGTAAATAAGAACTGAGCGGCAATAATGGCAATAATAATTGCTGCATACACCCAAAAAATATTAAATTTTGATCCTTTTTGTGGTTTCTTCGGGATATTAGGTAATCTTTTTCCCTGTTTGTTGTTTTCGTTGGTATTTTGATTATCGTTCATTTGTCTTTGTCAAAATGGTTCTATAAGGTTATGCGCTTTGATAATTTGTGCTTTCTGCATCCCCCCAAAGTTCTTCAATGCCATAAAAATGGCGTTTTTCCGTCTTAAAAATGTGCACAACCACATCAAAATAATCCAGAATTATCCAATCGGCAGATTCGAAACCTTCTTTGTGTCTTGGATCTACCTGAGTGGCTTTATATATTTCTTTTTCTACACTATCGGCAATAGCTTTTACCTGCGTGCCGGAGTTGGCACTGGCAATAATGAAATAATCAGCTACCGATGTATGGATATTTCTAAGATCTAACCGCACTATATCTTCCCCCTTTTTCTCTTGTATGCCGTGAACAGCCAACTCAGAAAGGTATGTAGAAAGGGCTACTATTTTCTTTTTTACCATTAAAATGCTTTAATTTTGGAATTACAATATTATAAATTCAACACTTGCAAAATAACACTTTTTCGACACTATTTGTTGGTCAAAATTTAATCAAATTAAAAGAAGTTGATTCTACCAATAACTTTTTAAAAGAATTGGTGTCAAAATCCGAGCCATTAGCCGAAGGTACTGTAATTATGGCAGATAATCAGTTTGCCGGACGCGGGCAGCAGCAAAGTGTTTGGCAAACCCAGGCCGGGAAAAATATCAGCACCAGTATTTTACTAAAGCCCACGTTTTTACCGCTTGATAAACAGTTTTATTTAAATATGGCCGTTAGTTTAGCCGTTAACGAAGCTTTAAGCCATTTTATTCCAGAGGGATTGAGTATTAAATGGCCCAATGATGTGTATTACCACGACAAAAAACTGGGCGGAATCCTGATTGAAAACACACTGACAGGTAGTACCATAAAAGCGGCTGTAATTGGCATTGGTTTAAATGTAAATCAGCTCGAATTTGCCGAAAATATCAGTCAAAGAGCCACTTCGGTCATTCAAATTTTACAAACTGAAACGTTTTTAATGGATATTATGGAGAAAATATTCATATTTATGGAAAAATACTACTTAATTTTGAGAGCCGGGAAGTACAGTATTTTACAAAATGATTACCTTGGCAAACTGTATAACTTCGGAATTAGCGCGTTATATCAAAATAATGGAGCTATTTTTGAAGGTAAGATAAGTGGAGTTGAAGAAAATGGCAGGTTAGAGGTTGATACCATTGAAGGCTTAAAAAGCTTTAACTTTAAGGAAATAGAATTTACACACACAAAATAAACACACAATGAAAAAAATCTCACTGGTGCTTTCGATGGTACTTTTTACCATTGCTGGCGCATTTGCGCAAATTGAAAAGCCGGTTACCTGGGCATATTCTGCAAAGAAAACAGGAAATAACGAAGCTACAATATACCTAAAGGCTACTATCGAAGACAGATGGCATATTTATTCTCAAAATGTTAAAGACGGAGGTCCGGTAAAAACAACCTTTACCTTTGCTCCTTCTAAAGATTTCAGTTTGGTAGGTAAAACCATCGAGCCTAAAGCAGTTGTGAAGTATGAGAGTACTTTTAAAATGAATGTAAGCTATTTTGAAAAATCTGTTATTTTTCAGCAAAAAATTAAGCTAAATAAAGGAACAACAGTTGCAAAAGGTAAAGTAGAATTTATGGTTTGTAACGATAAACAGTGTCTTCCACCAGAAGAGGTTGAATTTAGTGTTCCGGTTAAATAGTTGACAACAAAATAATTATAAGCAGTCCCGACAAACTCGGGACTGTTTCTTTTTAAAGTAAAATCTCAGTGTGGTAAAAAGGGGTTAATAAAATTATGCTTAATTTCACGCCTTCATAAAAAACACACACAAAGCGCACAAATGAAAAAGGTTCTATTATTGTTATTAATGGCGGCAATGTTTATTGCATTACCAGCCGTTAAAAGTTATGCGCTTGTAGCGCAAGATACTACTGCAACCGCTCCACCAGATGATATTGTTTTTACCGAAGTTGGATCTGCACAAGATAGTGCTGCGAATAATCTGGTAAAAGATTCAGTAAAAAAGGATACGGTTAAAGCTGATAAAGCTCCTGCTGTAACAAAGGATGCAGCACCAAAACAATCTTTATGGGTAACTTTTGGCTTAGGTCTTTTGGCCGGTATTGCTGCCTTTTTCCTCCCATGTATATTTCCTATGGTTCCGCTTACGGTTGGTTTTTTTACCAAGCGTGCAGAAAGCAGAGCAAAAGGAATCAGGAGTGCCATTATTTACGGCTTATCGATCATTGTAATTTACGTTGGTTTAGGTGTTATTATTACCCTGATATGGGGCGCCAGTGCATTAAACGAGATTTCTACTGATGGATTTTTTAATATTTTCATCTTTTTAATACTGATCGTTTTTGGTGTTTCCTTTTTGGGTGCTTTCGAAATTACCTTACCAAGCTCTTTTGTAAATAAGCTCGATGCCAAATCCGACTCGAAAGGTTTAAGCGGAATCTTTTTTATGGCAGCAACACTGGCTGTTGTTTCTTTCTCTTGTACCGGTCCGCTAATTGGAACATCGTTGGTTGCCATTAATACCGATTTGTTAACTCCGGTAGTGGTAATGTTTGGCTTCTCGCTATCATTAGCCGTAATTTTTACATTGTTTGCTATTTTTCCAAGCTTAATGACGGGATTACCAAAATCTGGCGGATGGCTAAACTCGATTAAAGTATTTCTGGGTTTCCTTGAACTGGGCCTATCATTAAAATTCCTTTCAACAGCCGATTTGGCTTATCATTGGGGTATTTTAGACCGTGAAATTTTCTTAGCCATCTGGATCGTTTTGGCCTTGATTTTGGGGGTGTATCTGTTGGGCAAAATCAAATTCTCGCACGATAGCGATCTTGCTTATGTTTCTGTTCCAAGGTTATTCATTGCTACAGCTACTTTTGTATTTGCAATTTATCTTATTCCGGGCTTATGGGGAGCTCCTTTAAAAGCTGTTAGTGCTTTGGTTCCACCACTCTCTACACAGGATTTTATTATTGGTCAGGATAGTGGATCGGGAGCTGGTCAGGCTACTTCAAGTCACCCCAAAAGAAAATACGCCGAATTTTTACACATCCCACACAACATTGATGGTTTCTTTGATTATGAAGAAGCGCTTGCTTATGCGAGGGAAGTAAAAAAACCGTTATTTCTAGATTTTACCGGACATGGTTGTGTAAATTGCCGCGAAATGGAAGCAAGGGTTTGGTCTGATCCAAGGGTGCTTAAAAGGTTAAAAGAAGATTATGTGGTCGTATCGCTTTATACCGATGATAAAACCGATTTGCCGGTAGCAGAACAATTTGATTCTAAAATACTGGGTACCAAAGTAAATACGGTTGGAAAGAAATTTAAACACCTGCAAGCTGAAAGATTTAATACCATTTCGCAGCCATATTATGTACTTTTGGGTACCGATGAAAAGGAATTAGTTTCTCCACCAATTGGTGTTGAATTTGATATAGACAAATATTTGCAATATCTGGATAAAGGGTTATCAGAGTTTGCTAAGAAATAAACAAATGAGCAAAATTAAAAATATTGGTGTTTTAACCTCGGGCGGTGATTCGCCGGGTATGAACGCCGCAATCAGGGCCGTAGTAAGGGCTTCTATTTATTATGATATTGAAGTAACCGGATTTATCCGTGGTTACGAAGGATTGATCAACAATGATTTTATCCCCATGGACCGGAAATCTGTGGCCAACATTATTCAACGTGGTGGTACCATACTCAAAACCGCACGTAGTGAAGCTTTCAGGACAGTTGAAGGTCGTAAAACAGCTTACGAAAACCTAAAGGCTAAAGGAATTGATGCGCTGATTGTAATTGGTGGTGATGGTACTTTTACCGGAGCGAATGTTTTTTCGAAAGAATTCGATTTTCCGGTTGTAGGCTTACCAGGTACCATTGATAACGACCTTGCGGGTACTGATTTTACGATCGGTTACGATTCGGCAATTAATACCGTTATTGATGCTGTTGACCGGATCAGGGATACTGCAGAATCGCACGATCGCCTTTTTATTGTTGAAGTGATGGGACGTGATTCGGGCTTAATTGCCTTAAGAAGTGGTATTGGTGTTGGTGCCGAAGCCATCATGATTCCGGAGGCAAATATGAATGCCGATGATATTTTGCATAAACTGGAGCATAGCCGCAGAGATAAAGCATCTAAAATTATTATTGTTGCCGAAGGTGATGATACCGGAGGCGCTTTTAGGGTAGGCGAAATTTTGCAGGCCAAATATCCGCATTATGATACTAAAGTTTCTATTTTAGGTCATATCCAGCGTGGAGGAAAGCCTACCTGTATGGACCGTGTTTTAGCAAGTCAGCTAGGTGTTGCGGCTGTAGAAGCATTAATTAAAGGCGAAAACGGTGTAATGATTGGTCAGGTAAACCGCGAGATTGTTTTTACACCTTTCGAGCATGCCATTAAGCACATCGATGCCGAAAAAGTAAGTACCAAATGGTTAAAAATGATTGATATCCTTTCGTTTTAACCAAATAAGACATAAAAAGAAAAGTCTTTCCCGCACCGGAAAGACTTTCTTGTTTTTGCTTAGTTTCGCTATAAGCAAATATCTTAATCTTCTAAAATTACTGCGGTACCGTTGGCGCTTACCATTAGCATACTACCGCCGCTACCAACTGTTTCATAATCTAAATCTACGCCAACAATGGCATTCGCACCAAGTGCTGCTGCATATTGTTGCATTTCGTTAACAGCCGTATCTTTTCCTTCTCTTAACACACGTTCGTAAGAGCTCGATCTGCCTCCTACAATATCGGTTATCCCTGCAAATAAATCTTTAAAAATATTTGCGCCAATAATAGTTTCTCCGGTAACTAAACCAATATATTTTACAATTTTTCTGCCCTCAACAGTAGGCGTTGTGGTTACTAACATAGTTTCAGTTTTTTATTATTAGAACATCATTCCGTTAAAATGTTACAAAAATTTTAAAGACCTTCTTTAAGAGATTTCCGCATTTCGAAAAATAAATTTATGTAATCTTATCCGGTTTCGCATCAGTATAAAAAACTGATAATTATGAAACTTGCCAAACCCCTTCTCCTCTCCTTTTTCCTTTCGATTGTATTTTTTGCGCAGGCCCAGATGCCGGTACTAAAAGTTCAACAAACAGAAAATGAAGCGCAAAAACAAGCTGTAAAGCTTAAAAAATTGAATATTGATGTACAGATTACCGGAAATATTGCCACCACGGTAATGACTATGACCTTTTATAACAACAGCAACCGCATATTGGAAGGGGAGCTAACCTTCCCTATGCCTGAGGGTGTGAGCATTAGCCGTTATGCTTTAGATATTAACGGAAAAATGCGCGAAGCTGTACCCGTTGAAAAAGCCAAGGCTACCGAGGTTTTCGAAAGTATTGAGCGCCGGAGAGTTGACCCAGGACTTTTGGAGAAAGTAGAGGGCAATAATTTCAGGACGAGAATTTACCCCCTGCCAGCAAATGGCAGCCGAACCATTATTGTTGGTTATGAAGAAGAGCTTGGTTTTAATAATGGAAACGCCCTGCGCTACCATTTACCTTTGGATTATAACCAGGCAGTAGAAAACTTTAACTTAAAAACTACTGTTTTTGAAAGTGTTTTAAAACCAGAGCTTAACGAGCAGCCCGATGGTAGCTTTAATTTAAAAGCCAACGGCAACACTTATGTAGGCGAAATCAATAAAAATAATTTCAGGCCTAAACATGGTTTAACCATCAATTTGCCCAAACGCAGCGATTTGCCCGAAGTACAGATGCAAAAAGCTTCTACAGGCTACTACTTTTTGGTTAATGTGTTCCCCAAAACACAAAGCCGGCCCCGCCAATGGTCTAATCAGATTGGTTTAATCTGGGATACCTCTTTAAGTGGTTTACAGCGCGATACCAAAAAGGAACTGGAACTTTTAGAGAAGATCATTAAGCAAAAACAAAATCTAACTATACAGCTTGGGTTGTTAAATAACGGCTTTAAACAGGCCGGAACCTTCAACATTTTGAATGGAAACTGGGCGATGCTTAAAAATAAACTCGAAAACCTGATATACGATGGAGGCACCAATTTTAGTGCAGTAAACACACAGGCTTTTCAGGCAGATGAATACCTGTTGTTTAGCGATGGCTTATCAACCTTTGGGCCAAATGTAATTGCCATAAACAAACCTGTACACACGATAAGCACAGCATTAAAAGCTGATTACAGTACCTTAAAATACATCAGTCAAAAAACGGGTGGAGAATTTATTAACCTGAATGCAGTTGCTGTTAACGATGGCTTTAAGCAGCTAAACGAACAGAATTTAAAGTTTTTAGGGATTAAAAACGGATCCGACGTACGCCAGACCTATCCATCGGTGCATGTTAATATAAACGGCAATTTTTCTTTGGCAGGAATATTAAATGGCATCAATACCACATTTATACTGCAATTTGGTTATGGCAATGCCGTAGTGTCTGAGCACGAGGTTCGCCTTAATGGCACAGAGCATACTTTTAACAGCATTAATGTTAGCCGGGTTTGGGCGCAGAAGAAAATTGCCGAAATGGATATTCAATACGAGGCAAACAAAGATGATATTAGCGTTTTAAGTAAACAGTTTGGCATTGTTACCCGGAATACCAGTTTAATTGTGCTCGAAAACCTTGACGATTACCTGCGTTACGAAATTGTGCCGCCACTTGAACTGCGGCAAGAATATGAAAGGATTTTAAAGCAACGCAGCACAGCAATTCTGGAGCGTAAAACCGATTTGCTTAACGCTGCTGTAGCCATGACCAAAGAATTAAAAACCTGGTGGAACACGGAATTTAAGCAGGATCTTGAAAAGAAAAACGAAGGCTACCCCGATCCGGGGCTGGTAGCTATACAAGGTGATGTCAGCGCGAATGAACAGGCTGCAGCAAGGCGGGATGAGGTAATGAGGACGCAAGAGATGCGTATGACCCCTCCGGTTGGTGCAGCAAGAAAAGCCGCTGAACAAACAAATGAATTAAATGAAGTTGTAGTAGTTGGATATGGATCGCAGGCAAAACAAGCCGTAACCGGTGCTGCTTTAACACGGTTAAAAGCGGAAGAAGTTTTAGCCCCGCTCCAGGGAAGGGTTGCAGGTTTAAGTGTGCAACGAAATAGGGTTACAGGGTCAAATGCACAAGAAACAAAGGCTCTTCCGATAAATAGGCAGCCCGATATTATTACGCGTGAATTTAAAAGCGATAAAGCCTACATGAAAAATCTGACAGGCAAACCAGACAGTGCTTATCAGTCTTATTTAAAAATGCGTTCCGATTACATCAGTACACCCATGTTTTATTTTGATGTAGCCAACTGGTTTTATCAGCAAAAGGATAGTGTTAGGGCTTTAACTATTTTAAGCAACATTGCCGATTTAGATCTTGAAAATGCCGATCTGTATAAAACACTGGCTTATAAACTCAAGCAAACCGGTAATTATAACGATGAAGTATTTGTTACCCAAAAAGTTTTACAATGGCGCCCCATGGATGCCCAAAGTTACCGCGATTATGCGTTGGCCCTGGCTGATGTTGGTCAATATCAAAAAGCTTTGGATAATTTATACAAAGTGATTACGCAAAGTTATAACAGTCAGATTGCCAGAAGAGACCAGGGAATCGAAGAAATTGTAATTGCTGAAATAAACAATTTAATTGCCCGGCATGGAAACAAATTAAGCATAAAAGATATCGACAAAAGATTAATTCAGCCTTTGCCGGTAGATGTTCGCGTGGTATTGAACTGGAATAAAAACGATACCGATATTGATTTATGGCTTACCGACCCAATGGGTGAAAAAGGCTATTACGGCAATTCGAGAACAAAAATTGGGGGTAGAATAAGTAACGATTTTACTGCCGGTTATGGGCCTGAACAGTTTATGCTTAAAAAAGCACCGAAGGGAAAATATAAAATTGAGGTAAATTACTACGGCGACAGACAGATCAACATTAGCGGCCCAACCACTGTAACTGCAGAAATTTATACCCAATATGCAACCGGCAAACAGCAGCGTAAGGTAATTGTAATGCCGCTAATTGCGAATGGAGGAAAAGGGAATTTTGTTGGAGAATTTAATTTTTAACTGAAATTGCACCGGTTAATGAAATTACACAGACAAGACTAGCTTGTTGCTTTATTAAATTAAAGCAGCAAGCCTGCTACTTCTTCCCAGGTGTTTACGCGTTCGTATTGGGTAATGAGTAAGTTGTGGGGAGAGGTAAATAATAGCGGCCGGCCTTTAAATCCAACAAAATTTTTAATGCGGTCGATCAGGATGTCTACCTCAACAATTTTATTGCCACAGAACATAATGTGCTGCCAATCAATGAAAGGGAAATGTTCGGCCATCCAATCATATTTATCAACCAGCGAATTGCGGAATTCCATAGCTGCCGAAACAATATACACATCGTACTTTTCCTGAAGGGCTTTAATAACGCGCTGACTATCAGGAATTACCTCCATGTCACGAAAGAAGCCAGGCTCGTTAATGTATTCGAACCATTTTTGATTAACTTCTTGCGGAACGTGGTGGTAAATTTCGTTCCCGGCTTCTATTTTTAAATCTAGTGGAACGCTGTAGTCGCGGTTATAGAGTTTAATAAATTTTCCGAGGGCGTCGGCAATTACCTCGTCCATGTCAATCGCAATTCTTTTCATTTTTTGTAGCAGCAAATATTTTGGTCGTAAATATCCAGAAAACAAAGAAATTAAAGTATGTTTTTAATTTACAGTATTTTACTTATCTTTGCAGCCCCGCAGCATGTAGCTCCGGGAACTATGTTGAATACATAAATACAAAAAGAAATGGCAACTAAAATCAGATTGCAAAGATTCGGGAAAAAAGGAAAACCTTTTTTCCACGTAGTGGTAGCAGATTCTCGTGCTCCACGTGATGGTAAATTTATTGAGCGTTTAGGTTCTTACAACCCAAACACCAATCCTGCTACTATCGAAATTAACTTCGAAAAAACACTTGCCTGGGTAAACAATGGTGCTGAGCCAACTGATACTGCCCGTGCAATTCTTTCTTACAAAGGTGTTTTATACAAAAAACACTTAGAAGGTGGTGTTAAAAAAGGTGCTTTAACTCAAGAACAAGCTGACGCTAAATTTGCAGCATGGTTAGAAGCTAAAGCAGACAAAATCTCTGGTAAAACAGCAGGTTTAGCTACTTCTAAAGCAGATGCGCGTAAAGCAGCATTAGCAGCAGAGGCTAAGAAAAAAGAAGAAAAAGCAGCAGCAATCGCAGCTAAAAATGCACCGGTTGTAGAAGAGGTTGTTGAAGAAGAAGCTCCAGCTGTTGAAGCTGAAGCAATTGAAGAAGCTCCTGCAGCAGAAGCTACTAAAGAAGAAGGAGCAGAATAATTAAATTATTCCGTTTCAAAAAAATAGCGTTCCGAAATCCGGAACGCTATTTTTTTAACTAAAATTACCATCCAGAGCATAATTTCTTTTTAAGCAATAAGTATTAAGATTCCCACTTTCGTGGGAATGACGATCTTCTTTTTTGAAGATGTGATTGATTGATCTCAGGGATGACAATAAAAAAGACATGAAACACGAAGAAGCATTTTACGTTGGTTACGTTACAAAAACAAGAGGTTTAAAAGGAGAAGTTCAGGTATTTTTCGAATACGACGATTATGAACAACTCGATTTTGATGTGGTTTTTGCAGATATGAACGGTAAACTGGTACCTTACTTCGTGGCGTCGGCCAAGCTCCAAGCCAATAAAACGGGTTATTTTAACTTCGATGATGTAGATCATATTGACAAAGCCCAGCCTTTGCTAAAAAAGAAATTATACCTGCCCATAGCGCAAATGCCTGAGCGCGATGAAAACGAATTCTTCTATACCGATTTGAAAGGCTTTATGGCTGTTGATGAATCGCTTGGCGAACTGGGCGAAATTTTAGAGGTTAACGAATACCCCCAACAGTTTGTGGCTACTGTGTTTTATCAGGAAACTGAAATTCTTTTCCCTTTAAATGAAGATTTTATTGTTGAAATCGATGATGAAGAAAAGATTTTAACGCTTGATTTGCCGGAAGGATTGTTGGACGTTTATTTAGAGAAATAGACCCCGCAGAAACTTTTTAAGCCTGATTTCCGTTTTACCTCTTATGAGGTGCTTATCTATTTTAATTATTGCCTTACTACTAACTGTAGGCTGTAACCGTAAAGAAAATAAAACTGTACAGGCTGTAAAAATACGGCAGGCAACTCAGCAGGATTCAATTGAAGCCGTGGGCTTAAAAGCATTAACGGCTTTGCAGGCCAAAGATTACGAAGCTTTTGCTGCGCTGTTTCATCCCACAGAGGGCGTTCGGTTCTCGCCTTATGGCTTTATCGACCCTACGCATAAACAAGTATTAGCCAAAGACTTTCTTGAAGCCATAACCCGGAACTGGATTTTAACCTGGGGCCATGTAGATGGTAGCGGTGAAGCCATCAAGATCAGGGTAAAAGCCTATGTCGATAAGTTTATTTACAACGCCGATTATTTGCATGCCCCGCAAAAAAGCTATGATAGCATTATAGGTAAAGGCAATTCGATCGATAATCTGAAAGACACCTACCCGCAACTTCATTTTACCGAATATCATTTTAAAGGTTTTGACGAAAAGTACAGGGGCTTAGATTGGACCAGTCTGAGGTTTGTGTTTAAAAAATACAACAATGCCTATTACCTCGTTGCCGTTATTCACGACCAGTGGACAGTTTAAAAGGAGAAAAACGGGCGCGCTCATTATGGAAATTGCATTAATCTGCATCATAACTTAAACCCCGATGTTATGATCAGAAAATTATACCTCTCAACTATCTTTTTTGCCGCATTTGGTGCAGCCACACATGCTCAGCAAGCCACTGTTGTAGAAATTGAAAAACTATCCCTTCCCGAAAAATTACTTCCCGAAACAGCAACTAAAAACCTCCCGGATTTTTACCGCAGTATTTTTGAAAAAACTTCTCCCCTGCCCGATAGCCTGGTGTTTTATCAGGATCATCCTTTTTTAACCGGTTTATTTAATGCCTATAAAGATCACAGGCCGGTGGTTTTATCGCCTGATATGATTTGGTTGCTCATCAGTCAGGGTTTTGCGCGGCATATTGATCAGAACAGGGAGGCTTTAAGGTCTAAGCTGGTTGATTTTGAAGGTAAAAAAGTGCTGACCGTGATCGCTAACGACATCAAACTTGGTAACCCCAATAGCAATTGGGAAGCGCTTTTTCCTCAGTTTAATCAGCAGATAAGCGTGTTTGCCGGGAAGAAATTTGTTAAAAATTTAACAGCTGATTTCAGTACAACCACCCCTACTACCAAAATCGCATCGGAAATTACACTGATGGACGGTATGAAATCTTACTTTGTTTACCAGGTTATTTTAATTGGCTGTGGTATCCCAAAGGTAACCTTAGAAGGAACGGTGGATGACTGGGAAAAGGTACTCCAAAAAATAAAATTTATTAAACAATACGATTTAAGCTGGTGGACAACGGAACTTGAGCCAATTGTAAAGGAAATTATCCAGGCTAAAAAGGGTAAGCCAAATAACGAGTTTTGGATGAATATGATTAAAGTACATACCACCAAAGCTTACGGCACCATTAACACCATTGATGGCTGGATTACCAAGCTTTTTCCATACAATAAAAAAGGGCTTAAAACCAATTTTAAACCTGTTTCTGATATCGGCGGGTTGGCTTCTGAGCTGGTAAAGGTTCCGTTTGTGTTGGAGAATAAAGAAGATGGCAAGACCTACAACATGGAGTTTTGGGCTGGTTTTGTTGGTTTAAAACAAAATAAAAATGATTTTTCATTAAAGCCAGAAATTGGATGGGCCATTAGTGCACCAGTAATAGGTGGTGGCCCCATGAGTAAATCTGATGCATTGAGTGTTTATAATATTACCGAGATACCCAGTGAAGTGTATAACGCTAAAAACCTGCGCGTGCTCGAGCTTAGCTTTAAAAATCAGATTAAAATACCCGATCAATTGGCTGAGGTGAGCATTTTAACCTTGAAATTATACGGCAGGATAACCGAAGAAGAAGAAAAACGGATTTCTAAGCTTTTTCCCAAAACGCAGATTATTATCAACGATAAAGGGCCAGAGCTGAAGTGATAAGGTAAAAACCTACTTTGGTTTAAAGAATCAGACTAAAGACTTACCTTTGCGCTATGCGTTTCGATATTATAACTGTTTTACCTGCCTTGCTGGAAAGTCCTTTTGCTCACTCTATTTTGCATCGTGCGCAGAAAAAAGGGATCGCCGAAATTGTAGTGCATAATTTGCGTGATTATGCTACCAACAAACAAAAAAGTGTAGATGACTATCAGTATGGTGGTGGCAGTGGTATGGTGATGAGTATCGAACCTTTTGCTGCCTGTATTGAAAAACTTCAGTCTGAAAGGGAGTACGATGAAATTATTTTTATGAGCCCTGATGGTGTTACGCTAAATCAGAGCACGGCCAACGAGCTTTCTATTAAAAAGAACATCATTATCCTTTGCGGCCATTACAAGGGTATAGATCAACGCATCAGAGATATATTTGTAACCAGAGAGATCTCTGTTGGCGATTATGTTTTAAGCGGTGGCGAGCTCCCTGCGGCTATTGTTGTTGATGCCGTAGTACGCTTAATTCCTGGCGTGTTAAATGATGAAACCTCGGCGCTATCCGATAGTTTTCAGGGAGAATTACTTGATGCTCCTGTATACACGCGGCCAGCCGATTGGCGCGGACATAAAGTGCCCGATGTTTTATTAAGTGGCCACGAAGCCAAAGTAAACGAATGGAGGCACGAACAGGCGCTCGAGCGTACCAAAACACGTCGTCCTGATTTGCTTGAATAAGTCGCATGCGGTTTATACCTGATAAAAATACCCTTTAATGGGTATTGCGTACTTCCCTGTGCCCTACTATTTTAGCAAATAGGAAAATAGAGAATTTGTTGTAAATAATCGGGCATTGTGCTATTTTAGGAGACTTGCGTTCAACCTCCTTTTATGCCAAAACAGATCGTTATTTGTGATGACCATTTACTTTTTTTAAATGGTATTTCAGAATTGCTTAAAAACACCGGAAACAACTATTGCATTTTTAAATTTAGCGATGTGCACTCGTGCAGGCAACATTTAATACAACACACAGCCGATGTTTTTATTTGTGATTTAAATATTAACCATAACGATGGCTTTTTACTGCTCGAAGAACTCAAATCTCAATTAAAAAATACAAAAACGATTATCCTTACTGCTTATTACGAAGATTTTCTGATCCAGAAGGCTAAGAAACTGGGTGTTGATGCTTTCCTGAAAAAAGAAACCCCGGCCGAAGAGCTGATTGAGGTTATAGAAGCGGGTAAAAGCAAGGAATTTTATACCAACAAAAATTATAAACAGGGCAATAGTGTGTACAGCACTATGGATAACCCGATTATCAATAAATTCAGGATTTCTAAACAGGAAAAGGAAATTATTAAATTAATTATAAAAGGACTTACTAGTAAAGAAATTGCTGATGTGCTGTTTATCAGTATAACAACTGTTACCACCCACCGGAAAAACATCCACCGGAAACTGGAAATCAGCAACAGCAGTTCGCTCATCAAATTTGCTCATGAGAATAATCTACTTCTTTAGCCTGCTGCTATGCTCCTATTGCTCATTTGCACAAAATATCAATAAACAACTTTCTATTTCATCCGGCTACGCCATAGATACGAATTCTACCTGGAGGCAGGAAGGTCTTCCATCGAGCATGCTAGCTGCATTTAACCCGCAAAATACCGTTAATATTGGCTACAATAAAAATGCAGCTGTGTGGTGCAGGTTTATCCTTAAGAACAATAGTCTATCGCAGCCGATTAAAACCTGGTTGTGTTTCAACAACAACCATATCGATAGCCTTACGCTTTACGATGCAGGGCTAACTAAAACCATTGGAGACAGAACGGCTAATCGGAGTCCATTTATCGAAACCCTGGCATTTGAGCTTAATTTGCAACCCAATCAGGAGAAAACAGTTTGGGTTAGGGTAAAAAAACTGACTTCATATTTGGATTTCAATTACAGTTTAGAGAACCAGAGTGAACTGGAAGCCCGCTCGTCGCAGAAAATAACCCTGACCTCTTTTTTCCTGGGGGTTGTTTTTTTGCTGCTCATGATTAACGGCATATTGTTTTTCATGACCAAGAACCGATCGTACCTTTACTATATCGCTTACTCTATACTCACGGCCTGTTATGTGGCCATTACCACCAATTTTGCCAAACACATCTTGTTTCCGGAGTTCAGGTTTTTTAGCGAAGGCAGGGTTTATGTCGGGGCAGTCTGGTACATCGCACTCAGCTTTTTTCTCGATCATTTCCTAAAGCTGAAGGAAAATCAACCCATCAAGCATAAAATTGTGCTTGTTTTCAACTACATTAATTTTTCGCTGGTTGTGATTTCCATGTCTCTGTTGGTATTTTATCCGGATGTTGAGTTTCGCTACTTTTTTATCCTGGGCTATATCATCTTTCTGGCTTCAATTGTTTTGCTCTTTGTGTCGGCATTATCACATGTAAAAATCGAAAAAACGCAGGGTATTTATGCTTTATTTGCCTTTTTGCCACAGTTGGTTTGGGGCGCCTGCCTAATTTTAAAAACTTTCGAAATTATACCGTTCGCACTTGGGAGTAACTGGATGCTGTTCATTAGCATGTACGAGGTGTTTTTGTTCGGCTATGTTTTATCCCGGAATTATATCGATATCTTTTTGAAGAATAATGAGTTGATGCAGGAGATTATTTTTGAAAAAGAAAGTTCGTTGAAGACGATTAACGAAGTGCAATTGCGCGAACGCAGAAATATTGCCAATGTTATACATGATAGAGTTGGTAGTAAAATTGCCTACATCATGCATCTTTTTGATATGGAGCACGCTAACCTGGCCAAAGAAACTATTGGTGAGCTGGCAGAAGAGATCAGGGATATTTCGCATAAAATACTTCCAAAAGCACTTGATGATGGCGCCTTGGTGGCCAGCCTGCAAAGCCAGCTCAAGACCTTAAATGCAGGCTTAACCGATACTAATATCGAGCTTTTTTGTTACGATTTTCCAGAGAAGGTAAATGAACCCTGGGTGTACGATTTGTACCTGATTTCGCTCGAAATCATTAATAACGCCATCAAACACGGTCAATCGGGCTTAATTACCCTCGAGTTTTATCAGTACAGCAAGCACTATCACTTTCAGTTTGTTGATGATGGGATTGGTTTTGATATGCAGCAAATCAGCAAGGGTTTTGGCTTAGATAATATCGAAAAACGGATTCACTATTACGATGGGAACTTTGAAATCAATAGCGTTAAAAACGAGGGTACCATTATTCAGATTAATATTCCTGTTTAATGTAGAAAGATCTTAATTTTACGGTTTGTAAACAGTACAGAAAATATCAATTTCTTCAGAATGTTTTGTAGCCTGATTTTGTAAAAGGCATGCTAATAAGTGCTTATCAGACCTTTTGGAATAGAAGCATTTAACACAATCGAATGTGGAATTCATAAAGATTGTGGAAAAAATTAAAATAGGTTTTTTTATATCAAAAAAAATCCCTAATATTGCAATCCCAAATTTAACACAAAGAATTTGGTTTAATAGCTTAAAATCATGGATTTAGTAAAATTTGTTGAAGAGCAGGCCATCGCGAAAAAAGATTTTCCTGCGTTCAAGTCTGGCGATACAGTGAGCGTACACTATAAAATTCGCGAAGGTAATAAAGAACGTGTTCAAATTTACCAAGGTGTTGTTATACAACGTAACAGTGCAGGTGCTAACGAAACCTTCACCGTGCGTAAAATGAGCAACGGCGTTGGCGTTGAGCGTATTTTCCCTTTTAATTCTCCAAACATCGAGAAAGTAGAAGTGAATAGCTATGGTAAAGTGCGTAGAGCTAAATTGTTCTATTTACGTGCTTTAACTGGTAAAGCTGCTCGTATCAAATCTTTGAGAAAATAATATTCTTTATTATAAGATATAGCCTTCACGATTAATTTCGTGGAGGTTTTTTTGTTTATACCTTTGTTAAATGTTAGATTCAGCTTTTTTCGACCAGATTTTTTGGGGTAATACCGTAAAGGCCTACTTCCTTTTTGGAGGCATACTTTTTTTAGGCTTAATATTTAAAAGAATCGTTTCAAGGCTTTTAAGCCGCCTCCTGTTTAAGCTTTTCAGCAGCTTCTCCAACCAATCGCACAACGATGCTTTTGTGGCCCTGCTCATCAGGCCTATCGAGATATTTATCCTCTTAACCACACTTTACCTTTCTATAAACCAGCTAAAACATCCTTTAGAGGTGGCTGTATTCCATTACAGTAAGCTCGTTGGCAAGGTTAAAGAACAGATTCCGGTAACTATTGGTGATTGTATCGACAGGATATTCCTTTTTATGATTATCCTCTCCATTTTCTGGATCATTTTAAGGATAATTGATTTCATTAGTCACGTATTGCTGTATAAAGCATCGCTAACCGATGATAAAGCCGACGATCAGCTGGTGCCCTTTCTGAAAGAGCTTTTTAAAACCATTGTTATTTTTATCGGTTTTTTTACGCTTTTGGGTTTCGTTTTCGAAGTAAATGTGCTTACGCTGATTACCGGTTTAGGTATTGGTGGTATTGCCATTGCTCTGGCTGCAAAAGAGAGTTTAGAGAACCTCATTGGTTCGTTTACTATCTTTTTAGATAAGCCTTTTACCGTTGGCGATCTGGTAAAAGTTGATGGTGTAGAGGGAACAGTAGAAAAAGTAGGTTTTAGAAGTACCAGGATCAGGACTTCCGAAAAAACGATGGCCACTATTCCCAATCGCGGGATGATTGATGGCGTTCTGGAAAACTTATCACTGCGTAATTCGCGTAAGGTATCCTTTATTATTGGCCTTACCTACGAAACCAATTCAACCTCGCTGCGTAAAATCATTACCGAAATAGAAAGTTATATTAACAACCATAAAGGTACCAGCGATGATGGTAATGCCTCTTTTAAAAGCTTTGGCGATTCGGGTTTAAATGTTGAGGTAAATTACTTTGTAACAGAGCTCAATTACACCCAATTCCTTCAAATCAGGCAGGAAATTAACCTCGAAATCATGGATATTGTAATGCGCAATAAATCTGATTTCGCCTACCCTACCCAGCGTTTAATTAGCGACCGGACGATTGCACAAGGCGATAATACAGAAGTGGGTAACGATACGACGGATTAGTAAGGGTTAAAAATCCTCAGTTCATCAGGTCGCGATTACCAACCGCGACCAACGTAACCCTTTGTCATGGCTCGTGTCTTCACGGCCCATATTTAGGATTAATTTTTTTTCGAAAAGCAAGGACAATGGCAGCTATTAGCGTTTCCTCCTGCTATCCGCTCCAAGTCCTCTCCCGATGAAAAATCGGGATGCGGGCTATCTGCTCCTATCAGGTTTAAATGGCAAAACCTCGGTTTCAAACCACTAAGCAAAGCCCAAGTGACACAAAAAAAAGCCGGTTCAGGATTAACTGAGCCGGCTTTTTCACGCAATATATTTTGTGGCTTAGCTTAAAGTAGCCAGGGTTGTTATTCCACCTTTAACCACCTGGTTAAGCTCAACATTAACTTTGGTGCCAACCGGAAGAAATACATCAACCCGTGAGCCAAATTTAATAAAGCCAAATTGTTCTGTTTGTACTACCTGGTCGCCTTCTTTAACGTACCATACAATCCGGCGGGCTAAAGCTCCGGCAATTTGACGGAACAATACCGGCGTACCGTTTTTATGTTCTACAACAGTAGTGGTGCGCTCGTTCTCGGTAGAAGATTTTGGATTCCAGGCTGCAAGGTATTTACCCGGGTGGTATTTAAAGAATTTTACCACACCCGAAATCGGGTTACGGTTAATGTGCACGTTAATTGGCGACATAAAAATAGACACCTGTAAACGTTTATCTTTAAAATATTCGCCTTCTTCTGTTTCTTCAATTACCACAACTTTACCATCTGCAGGACAAATAACCAGGTTTTCACCTGATGAAAAGCTGCGGCTTGGGTTGCGGAAAAACTGTAGTACGATGATAAACAAGGCCGCCGAAAAAATGTAAATAAACCAGCGCAACCAGGTTATATCATGATATTTATAATCAACAATTGCGTTGATAACAAAAATAAACAATATGCTTAAGGCAATGGTGGTGTAGCCTTCTTTATGTATGGTCATTGTAGTGAGAATTATTGCGCAAAGGTGCGAAAAATAAATTAATACAATATAAAATTATATCTCAGTGGCCCGGTAAATATCGTTCAGGTTTCTGCCAAGGCCGTTGTAATCTAATCCATAACCCACCACAAACTCGTTGGGTATTTCAAAGCCCACATATTCAAGGTCTTCTATTTTATGTTTTAAAGCACTTGGTTTAAGTAAAAGCGTACTTACGCTTACTGATGCAGGTTTCTTTTCTTTAATGGTTTTTAAAATGTGCGTTAAAGTCAGGCCGGTATCTACAATATCCTCAACAATAATCACATCGCGGCCCTCAATGTTTTCTGGCAATCCAATCAGTTCTTTTACTTTACCAGAGCTAGATTGGCCTTCATACGAAGCTACACGCATAAAAGCAATTTCGCAGGGAACGGTAATTTCTTTAATTAAATCGGCCATAAATAAAAAACTACCGTTTAACACCCCAATAAATAACGGGCATTTTCCTTCGTAATCTACATTCATCTGGATGCCCAGCAGGCGAATCCTTTTGTTTATGGTATCATTCTCTAAAAAAATCTCGAACTCTTTATCCTCTACTTTTATTTTGTGCATGTTGCTGTTAAATGGTTGAAATGTTGGAAAGTTGTAATGTTATTGCTTTATTGTTCGATTGTTAGCTGAAATGATTAATCGTATAAATTGGTTAACTGTTTAATTGTTTTGAGCAACTGTCAATTGAAAACGGCTAACTGTCAACTGATTACTGCTGAGTCTTTTCCAGTTCCTTTTGTCTTCTTCGTTCTTCCCTACGTTCCTGTCTTAATTGTTTTTTTGATTTGGCCGTATCCGGGGCAGCAACTGGCTTAACGGTTGCAGTATCTTTTTTAGTGCCACCACCAAAAATGCGATCGAACAAGCTCTTGTTTTTGTCGTGCGTAATTACAGGAGGTAATCCATCTTCGTCATCATCAAACGCTGTGGTGTCGATTACGGCAGTATCAGGAGCGAGGTATTGGCGTAAACCTTCTCTCAAGCGAACGTTGTAGAAACCATAACCAGAGGTGTCGCTTGCGGTTAAACCCCTTCTGGCCATTATGTTACCCATAAACCTGAAATAGTTAAACATGTAAGGCTTAAGGCTTCCATCTGCCATGAATTTATACATCGAGGCTTTTGGTTTAGGTACAATACTGGCCAGGAACAGGCCATCACCAATAGTTAAATCGGCAGGTTGTTTACCAAAATAATAGCGCGAGGCCTCGCCTATGCCGTAAATATTCTGGCCAAGCTCCATGATGTTGAAATAAACTTCCAGCATGCGTTGCTTGCTCACTAAATGGTTGTGCTCAATTAACCAAACAATTAAAATTTCTTCGGCTTTACGGGCCAATGTTTTTTGGCGACTCAAATACACATTTTTAACCAGCTGCATGCTAATTGTACTTCCACCACGTTTAAATTTCTTTTCCTTAAAATTTACCGCAATTGATTTACGAATAGATTCTTCAACAAAACCATTGTGGGTATAAAAGGATGGATCTTCGGCAGTTAAAACGGCATTGATAAAGTTTTTAGAAATGGCCGATAGTGGAGTAAAATTAGGGTTAGCGGGACCGATGGTAATGTCGCGCATTGGTTTTCCGTATTCGTAAGGTGTATAAACGAATGGACTATTAATTTTTTGCAGATTGGTTTTACCCCATTGCACAATTTTAAAATCAACCGGGGTAAGTGTCGAGCTAAAACGAACACTATCCGGAACCTTCGTGTCGAGATAAAAATTGAGGTTGTATTTTACCTTGCCTTGTACTTTTAACCCCTCCAGCGATTCGAACAAGCCTTGTGGAAAAGCATCCAGGACTGCCTGTGCATCTTGTTCCTCTGCATTTAATTTGAGTTCGTAGATTTTGTTTTTGCCCAGTGTGTATTTAACGTAGGGGTGGATTTGCGCATTTTTTAAATAGGCTGTCGAAGTGCTGTCCAGCGCAATGTAGTTTGGCCCAACCAAAATATCGGCATCCAGTTTGGCACTTTGCACCACAATATCGTTCGAGGCAATTCGTGGCTGGTTAACCAGCATGTTCTTAACCGACCATGAGCCAGAAATTTTATAATCGTCGCCACTATATCTGGCATTTTTAAGCTCGGTTTGCAGGGTGTCGAAACTAAGTTTAGCATGCAGTTTATTGTTCAGGTACGGCAACTCCAGTTTTTTTCCATCGGCATAAGCCATAAAACTCAACTCTTTACTCCCCGGGTTTACATAGCCGTTAACATGCCAAATGGATTCGTTATTGTTTACATTGATACTCGATTTCAGGTCTCCCCCGTCAATAGTCGCTTCAGTTTCAAAAATTAATTTAGCCGTATCATGATCATTTAGTTTAAAAACCATGTTTTTCATATCCATATCATCAGGTATTTTGTATAAAACCTGATTTAAAATATTACTGGCTATTTCTGATAAGTTTACTTTGTTTTTAGTGGCTGTACTGTCTTTTTTCTTTCTTTTTAAAATAAAATCGATGTTGGTGGTCGAATCTTTTAGCACCACGCTTACAAAACCCTGGTTTAATTTTACTTCAGAAAGTTTAACGTGGCCGAATATAAGTGGAAAAAGTTTTACCGATACGCTCAGTTCGCCAATGTTAGAGAGGGTATCCCGTTCTTTTGGAACAACAGAAATGGCTGTCATTTTTACGGTACTCAGGCCGGTAAAGCCGGCAGAGCCAATTTTCACCTCCAGGCCGTAATCTTTATCGGCTTTGGCAATGGCCTTGGCTACCATTTTTTTAAGCAAAGCCTCTCTTTTGCTGTAAGCTACAGCACCTAATGCAATACAAACGACCAAAAATACACCTAAAACCCAGGCTCCGATTTTTAAATATTTTTTAGGGATCTTAATTTTTGGTAGGCGCATATAGTCGTTAAAATGGTTAATTGCTTAAACGTAACAATTAAATGTTTATTTCGTGTTAAAATTACAGTTTAAAAGGCTAAATAAAAGTATTTATAGCTATGTTTTGTTAATTTTGAATTTAAATTAATACAATGCAGATTAGCCCGCAACAAGTTTTAGATGCGCTTAAAAATGTAGAAGACCCCGATCTTAAAAAAGATCTGGTAACCTTAAACATGATTAAGGATTTACAAATTACCGATAACCAGGTTAGTTTTACCTTAGAGCTTACCACACCGGCATGCCCGATGAAGGATATGCTGAAAAATGCCTGTACCAATGCTGTTAAGCATTTTGTATCGCCATCGGCCGAAGTTACAATCAATGTAACTTCGAGAGTTACCCAACCCACCAACTCAACCTCGTTAGATAACATCAAGAATATCATTTTGGTTTCATCTGGTAAAGGTGGAGTTGGAAAATCGACCGTATCGAGCAATCTTGCTGTTGTTTTGGCTAAAGATGGCGCTAAAGTAGGGCTAATTGATGCCGATATTTATGGTCCATCAGTACCAACGATGTTCGATTTGGTAGATGCTAAACCCGGTGCTGAAGAAACTGCCGATGGGAAGACTAAAATTTTACCAATCGAAAAGTATGGTATTAAATTGTTATCACTTGGCTTTTTTGCCGATCCTGGTCAACCGGTGCCATGGCGTGGGCCAATGGCCTCCAATGCGGTAAAACAATTGTTCAACGATACCAACTGGGGTGAGCTTGATTATCTAATTGTCGATCTTCCTCCGGGTACGGGCGATATCCATATTACCATTACCCAAAGTTTCCCGATTTCGGGTGCAGTGGTGGTAACTACGCCACAACAGGTAGCATTGGCCGATACACATAAAGGTTTGGCCATGTTCAGAATGCCGGGAATTAATATTCCGATTTTGGGAGTTATAGAAAACATGTCGTATTTTACGCCTGAAGAACTGCCTGAAAACAAATATTATATTTTTGGAAAAGGCGGCGGAACCAAGCTGGCCGAGCGTTTTGATGTACCGTTTTTGGGTGAAATTCCAATTGTTCAGGGTATTGCTGAGGCAGGAGATAACGGTAAACCGGTAGCGTTAAACCAAAACCCACTGCTTGATGGTATATTTGGCGATATTGCAAGTAAAATTGCACAGCAAATCTCTATCAACAATGCACAAATGGTGAATTGCTAAAAAATTACTATTTTTATAAATTAAAATCTATATAATGAATTTAACAGAACAAGTAGAACAGGCATTGGAAACGATCAGACCTTATTTAAAGGCCGACGGAGGTGATGTTTCTGTTGAAGAAATTACAGCTGAAGGAACGGTAAAGCTTAAGCTTTTAGGTAACTGCGGTTCTTGCCCAATGAGTTTCATGACCATGAAATCGGGTATTGAGCAGGCTATTATGAAAGCTGTTCCACAAATCACTTCGGTAGTTGCCGTAAACATGGCCGAGCAAGAATAGCTTTAACACTATTTAACAAGGAAGTTTTATTAATAAAATTACATTTGTGTTAATGAGATATTGTGTTACCCTAATCTGCCTGTTTTTTTCTATTACCGCTTTTGCGCAACAAAAGCCGGCACAGGATAAACTTATCCAGTTTTCGGGTATTATTACCGATATCGATAGCTCAAATGTGATCCCCTATGTTACCATAACCAACCTTTCGGCCAGAAGCAAAAGGGTTGCTGCCGATTACAGGGGGTACTTTACTTTTATTGTTAACCCTGGTGATACCATTTTATTTACCGCCATAGGTTATAAGAAATTTTCGACTGTAATACCAGAAGGGACACCCGATAGTAAATATACCATTATGGTTAAGTTGAAATCAAACGTGGTCGATTTGCCATCGGTGAGGGTGTTTCCGTGGGCAACCACTGAGGAATTTACCCGTGAGTTTCTATCCATGAAATTAGCCGATGATGATATGGCTATTGCTAAAAAGAATCTTTCACGATCATCCATTAACGGTTTAATCCAAACGCTGCCTCGTGATGGCCAGGAAATTGGCAGCCAGAATTATCGCTATAACTTCGACAGGATGATTAACAAAAATATGGTTCAAACCAATCCGTTGTTAAATCCTTTTGCCTGGGGTAAGTTAATGCAGCAGATTTTTGACGGAGATAAGAGCCGGACGAATTAGTTTGGAGTCTTCAGCTAGGAGTTCTTAGTCTTTGGCTCCAACCAGATTTAATCACCAAGTATCTTTATTTATATTGTAATAGGCATAGTAAGAAATCTATCGGGAGAGATTTCTCGACTTCGAATGCCCCCGATAGCTATCGGGGCCATTCGAAATGACGATCACTTAGTATTTAGGCAACAAAAAAAAAGGGAAAACGTTTCCATTTTCCCTTTAACATCTTACAATTAAAACTTATCTCTTTTTACTTTTGTTAGGAAACTTCATTTTGTAATCAGTTTTGATATTTCCTTTTGAAATGGCATCGAGTTTACTTTTAAGCATGGTTTTACGCAATACACTTACTTTGTCGGTAAATAATTTTCCTTCAATGTGGTCGTATTCATGCTGAATTACGCGGGCGGCTAACCCATCAACATCTTCGGTATGCTCTACCCAGTTTTCGTCGAAATAATTAACCTTGATGTTCGGTTTGCGCAAAATGTTCTCTCTGATGTCAGGAATGCTTAAACAGCCTTCGTTAAAGCTCCAGGGCTCGCCGGTTTCTTCTAAAATTTCGGCGTTAATAAATACCCTTTTGTAGCCTTTTGTGCCATCTTCATCATCACCAGTATCTACAATGAATAAGCGGATTGGTAAGCCAATTTGTGGCGCCGCCAGTCCCACCCCGTTTGCATAATACATGGTGTCGAACATGTCGCTAATCAATTGTTTTAATTCGGGGTAATCTTTATCTATTTCGGTTCCTATTTTTTTTAGAACAGGATCGCCGTAAGCTACTATTGGTAATTTCATTGTATTCTATTTTTTTTCCACGGATCGATCAGGTAAGGATAGGTTCTTGCTCCTATCTATGTTCATCCTGTTACCTGTGGTTAATTTAATGCAAATTTAACAATTATTCCGCTATTGGCGAGAAAGTAAAGATATTCAACTTATCGATATCGAGCACTTCGTTTACTACCTGTGCCATCTGTTTGGTGGTAACGGCATTAATTTTCCCGAAAACGGTTTCGAGCGAATCAATTTTATTATGGTCGATAAGGCTTTTGGCCATTGATATAATTAAACCAATCCGGTTTTCTTCGCCCAGTGCAATCTGACCAATAAATTTGTTTTTGGCCTTTTGCAGTTGCAGCTCATTTAAGGGATTATCTTTTAATTTTTTAATCTCTTTAAAGATCAGCGAAAGTGCTTTAGCCTGTTTTTCTTTGTCGGTACCAAAGTAGATCGAAAAGATACCAGTATCGCTTAAGGGCGAAAAATTTGATTCGATGGTGTAGGCAATGCCGTATTTCTCTCTGATTTGCAGGTTTAACACCGAACTCATGCCATTACCGCCAAAGTAATTGTTTAATAGCATTAAAGGCACTTTTTCTGTCTGGTGTGTAGTGTAGGCTTGTGTACCCAAAATACAATGCGCTTGCATAATGGGTTTGTAAATGGTGGTATTGCTTTGTGGCAAAATGGAAGGCTTTACCCTTTGTTGGTTGGGTGTATTCTGCTCTACATTGGCAAAATGTTTACTTCCTTTATTTACAACCTGGTTTAAGGTATAGTTGCCCAAAACTGCCACCACAATTTCATTGGTGCGATAATTGGCTTTTCTGAAATTGATTACATCCTCGCGGGTAAAAGCCTGTACGGATTCGGTTGTACCTAAAATATTGTTACCCATTGGATGACCAGCAAAGAGCATGTCTTCAAAATCATCGTTAATGGCTTCTTCAGGTTGATCCAAGTAAGAGGCAATTTCATCCAGAATCACACTTTTTTCTTTATCCATCTCCTCTTCGGGGAAAGTAGAATGGAAAATAATATCATTAAAGAGCTCTAAAGTGCGATCTAAATAAGGATTTAGAAAAGAAGCATGAACACAGGTATATTCTTTGGTGGTATAGGCATTTAAATCGGCACCAATGCTTTCCAAACGGTTTAAAATTTGGTTGGTACTGCGTTTTTCGGTACGCTTAAAAATTAAGTGCTCGATAAAATGGGCCAAACCTGCTTTTTGATCAGGTTCATCGCGCGAACCGGTATTGATAATGATGCAGGCATGCGATATGGCTGAAGCCGATGGCACATGCAGTAAGCGTATGCCATTGGGTAAAGTATGAACATTGTATTCCATTGATCGGCAAAGATAAGGCTAATTGCTTACAAAGCCTCTGTATCCGGGTATTGCAATTGTAAGGCGGAAATCAATTTATCTTTGGTTGGCCTTTTAAGCACTAAAAAAATAAAATTAGCCGCACCGAAAATGAGAAAGAATGAATTGTGGGTCATGAAAAAGCCCACAATATTAAACAACGCACCGCCTTCTAAAAGTGCAGAGCTAATAATGAATGCACTTTGGTACATGTTGATTTTAGTGTCGGCAGAGGCAGTTTTATCTATTTTGGCTATTAAGTTTCTGAAAAAGAAAATACTTGCAGAGATGGTGATTAGCCCCATAATTGGAAAGATGGGGTTAAAGGGCGAAGTGGTTTTAGGGTTGGCGTCAAAAAACATGATTTCGCGGTTAAGGAAAATGGTTACCAGTGCAAAAAGGAAAACGCCCGAGCATAAGGCCGTGTGAATGATTTGGAGTGTTTTTAGTTTGGTGTTCATGTAGGTTATTGGTAAAAATAAAGGGTGTCATGTTGAGCCTGTCGAAACACGATTGGAAAGTTCTTCGACAAGCTCGCATGATAAAGTAATAAGAAAAAACTATTTATCGATTCCCTCCAGAGCAAATAAAAATGCCCATCTTAAGGAAACATCTTTAAGGTAATCGAAACGGCCGGAAGCACCGCCATGTCCAAATTCCATATTGGTTTTAAGCAATAAAACATTTTTATCGGTTTTGGTTGCCCTTAACTTGGCTACCCATTTGGCAGGTTCAAAATATTGCACCTGACTGTCGTGCAGCCCGGTAGTAACCAGAATGTTTGGATAGGCTTTTTTCTCAACATTCTCATAAGGCGAATAGCTTTTCATGTAATCGTAAGCAGCCTTTTGTTTAGGGTTACCCCACTCATCGAACTCGTTGGTAGTAAGCGGGATGCTTTCATCCAGCATGGTATTAACAACATCAACAAAAGGTACATCGGCAATTACACCATTCCATAAATCGGGAGCCATATTCACCACAGCACCCATTAGCAGACCGCCTGCACTTCCGCCATGCGCATACAAATGGCCTTTTGAGGTGTATTTCTGTTCAATCAGGTACTCGCCGGCTGCAATGAAATCGGTAAAGGTGTTTTTCTTCTTCATCAGTTTACCGTCTTCGTACCACTGGCGCCCCATTTCCTGTCCGCCGCGGATGTTGGCAATGGCAAATACGAAGCCCCGGTTAAGCAAACTTAAACGTGGTGATGAAAAGTATACATCGGAATTTGAGCCATAAGATCCATAACCATAAAGTAACAAAGGCGATTTGCCGTTTTTCTCAAAACCTTTTTTATAAACCAGTGCCACCGGAACTTTTGTGCCATCTTTAGCTGTAGCAAAAACACGCTCTGTTACATAGTCTTTGGGGTTATAGCCACCTACAACCTCCTGCTGTTTCATCAGTTTTTGGTCTTTTTTGATCAGATTATAGTCGTAAACCGAATTCGGGGTGGTTAAGGAAGTATAGTTATAACGGAGTGTGGTACTGTTGTATTCGGGGTTTGAGCCTACTCCGGCATCATAAACCGGCTCATCAAATTTGATGTAGTAATCGCTCCCATCTTTTTTTAATACACGCAGTTCGGTCAGGCCATTTTTACGCTCGCTTAAAACGGTATAATCTTTAAACTCATCCGCTCCTTCCAGCAGCACATCGGCACGGTGCGGAATTACTTCTTTCCAGTTCTCCTTCGCAGTTTTATCCAAAGGGCATTCCATTAAGCGGAAGTTTTTGGCGTTCCAATTGGTTAGAATCAAAAATTTATCATCAACAGGCATTACATCGTACAAAACATCTTTTGAGCGGGCAGCAAATACTTTAAAGGGTGTTTCAGGATGATCGGCATCAATCATCTTATATTCGGCAGTTAATGTTCCTTGTGAAACAATGAAGATGTACCTGCCGTTTTTCGATTTGCCAACCCCGATGTAATTGGTGTTGTCTTTCTCATCGTAAACCACTGCATCGGCTTTGGCATCGGTACCGAGCGTATGTTTTTTAATTTTCTCGCTAAGTAAAGTAACTGCGTTTTTAGCCGTATAAAAGAATGTTTTATTATCGTTGGCCCAGGCTACGCCACCTTCTGTGTTTGGAATGGCATCTTTTAAAATTTCGCCTGTTTCTAAGTTTTTGATATTAATCGTGTACTGGCGGCGCGAAACCTGGTCTACCCCAAAGGCCAGTAATTTATTATCAGGACTTACGCTAAAACCCGTTGCGCTGTAGTAGGCGTGCCCTTTGGCCAACTGATCTACATCCAGTAATATTTCTTCGGCAGCAGATAAGCTTCCTTTTTTACGGCAATATTTATAGTATTGCTGGCCATCTTCGGTACGTGAGTAATAGAAATAGCCATTTTTGAAAACTGGTACGGATTCATCTTTTTCTTTAATCCGGCCTTTCATTTCTTTAAACAAATCGGCTTGAAAGGCATCAGTACTTTTCATCATCGTATCCAGATAGGCGTTTTCGGCTTTCAGATAATCAACAACTTTGGTGCTGTCAGGACCTTTTTTAAAGTAGTCAATCATCCAGTAGTAGTTATCTACCACGGTATCGCCATGTATGGCTCTTGTGTGAGGTATAATTTCGGCAACTGGAGCTTTGGCATCAGGCCATTTAATCGCTTTCATTTCTTTTTTTTGAGGGTTGTTACATGCCGTAATTGCACTGAGCAATATTAGCCCCGGTAAGATACGTTTCATTATGATTCGATTTAGGTTTAATGCAATTTAATAATTTAGTTTAATAGTTCATTTGTCATTAGTTCATTAGTAGCGTGGCGCTTAGCTGTTTAATGGTTTAAACTGGTTAATCGGTTACAAACTCAATCGTTCAGTGGTTCATTTGTCATTTGTTCATTAGTGGCATGGTGGTTAACTGTTCATGGCAACTGCCAATTGAAAACGGATAACCGAAAACTGATTAATCAACACAGTGAGCAAGCCGCTCAACGCCAAACTCATTATCATTTTCGTAAAAATCCATTAAGCCTATAGATATTGCCCTTTATTATGAAAAAACGTGCTAAATTGCCACATCAAATAGTTTTAAGCATAAAATGAAATCCGGGTATAAAAAAATTGTTGTCAAAGTAGGTTCGAATGTCATTACTCAGGAAAACGGACTGCCCGATGAGAACCGGATTCAGCATCTGGTAAACCAGCTTGCTGAAATTAAAAAACAGGGTATCGAGGTTATTTTGGTGTCTTCAGGAGCGGTTGCTTCGGGAAGAAGCTTAATCAAGGTTTCTGAAAAGCAAGATGCTGTAACCACAAGGCAATTACTGGCTGCTATTGGTCAGGTGAAATTAATTAATACCTACGCTAATTTCTTTGCGGAACATGCCATAAAATGCGCGCAGGTGCTGGTAACGAAAGAAGATTTTCGCGATCGCGCCCACTATTTGAATATGAAAAACTGCCTGCAGATTTTACTTCAGAACGAAGTGATTCCGGTGGTGAATGAAAATGATGTGGTATCGGTTACGGAGCTGATGTTTACCGATAACGATGAGCTGGCGGGTTTAATTGCCTCGATGCTCAATGCCGATGCTTTAATTATTTTGTCGAATGTGAATGGGATTTATAATGGCGATCCCAAAATTGAAGGGTCAGAGGTTATTCAGGAAATTAACGGTTCGGTAGCTAACCTGGCCTCTTTTATCCAAACCGGTAAATCGCAATTTGGTCGTGGAGGCATGATTACCAAATCGACCATGGCGCAAAAGGTTGCCAAACTGGGTATCACGGTTCATATTGCTAATGGAACGAAAGATAATGTGCTTACTTCTTTATTAAATAACGAATTGGTGCATACCCGTTTTGTGCCCGAAAAAAGTAAATCGGGTAAGAAAAAATGGATTGCCCATTCAGAAACGGCCGCAACCGGTATTGTAAAATTGAATGATGGTGCTAAAACGGTATTAACATCGGGCAAAGCTACCAGTTTATTGCCCGTAGGGATTATTGAAATACAAAGCGACTTTTTAAAAGGCGATATTATTAAAATTATTGATGAACAAAATAATTTAATTGGTTTAGGTATAGCAGAATACGGATCGGATAAGGCCCGGGAGCGAATTGGGCAGAAAAAACAAAAAGCGCTGGTACATTACGATTATTTTTATTCGGCTATTTAAGCTGAAAGACTAAAGCATAAAGACCAAAGCAACTCAGTGGTTTTATTACAGGGAAGTAATTGTATCCTCTTTTTCTCTGTGAAAACTCGGTAGTCTCTGTGGTAACAAAAGAACAATGGATTATAAACAATACTTCGAAAAGGCACAGCAAGCCAGCCGGACCATGGTTAGCTTGACTAAGGAAACCATCAATACTGTTTTGACAGAGGTGGCTGCTGCTTTGGTGGCAAACGCCGCTGAAATTCTTACTGAGAACGCTAAGGATTTAGTTAGAATGCCAATCGAAGACCCCAAATACGATCGTTTGAAACTAACTACAGCGCGTATTGAAGATATTGCCAATGATCTTAAAAATGTTGCCGGCTTAAACAGCCCATTGGGGAAGGTACTTTCTGATAAAACGCTGGATAATCAATTACATATCCAAAAAGTTAGTGTGCCATTGGGGGTTGTTGGTGTAATTTATGAAGCCCGCCCGAATGTAACCGCCGATGTATTTTCATTGTGTTTTAAAACCGGTAATGTGGCCGTGTTAAAAGGCGGTAGCGACGCGGAATTTTCAAATCTGGCTATTACTAAAGTCATTCATGAGGTATTAGACCGACATACCATTAACAGGGATGTGCTCACCTTGCTACCCGCAGAACGCGCTGCAACCGAAGCTTTATTAAATGCACGCGGTTTTGTTGATGTGTTGATTCCGCGGGGGAGCCAATCGCTGATTAATTATGTGCGCGAAAACAGTAAAATACCCGTAATTGAAACCGGAGCAGGCATTGTACATACTTATTTCGACGAATCGGGAAATTTGGAGAAAGGCAAAGCCATTATTTTTAATGCCAAAACCAGAAGGGTAAGCGTATGTAATGCTTTAGATTGTGTGTTAATTAATGAAAATAGACTGGACGATTTGCCTGCACTTTTATCGCCCCTGGCGGATGGAAATGTAGAATTGTATGCCGATGAAAAAAGCTATGCTGCATTGCAAGGAACTTACCCGGATTCATTGTTAAACCAGGCCAAACCTGAACATTTCGGCACCGAATTTTTATCATTAAAACTGGCGGTTAAGGTCGTAAATAACCTGAACGATGCACTGAACCATATTGCTACTTATAGTTCAAAACATAGCGAAGCGATTATTTCGGAGGATGCAGCTAATATTGCCCGTTTTTTAAATGAGGTAGATGCTGCTGCGGTGTATGCCAATGCCTCAACAGGTTTTACCGATGGTGCACAATTTGGACTTGGTGCTGAAATAGGCATCAGTACTCAAAAACTTCATGCCCGTGGACCTATGGGTTTAGAGGAGTTAACCAGCTACAAGTGGGTGGTAAGGGGAAATGGACAAATAAGAGGGTAATAATGGATGATGTAAAATGGAATAACCAATTATCAATTTTCAATGACCAATTAGTGAATGCCAATCAAACCGTATTGTGCACTAGGCCATAAGCTATAAGACCATACACGATCAACTATAATTCAAATGCCTCTCCTCTTTCAGGGATTGCTACATTAAATCCATCTTCGCTTAAAGCTGTTGCTAAACTTTGCAGGCTTTTATCTTCGCCGTGTACCAAAAATACCTTTTTGGGGTGGCCTGTTTGTTTAACTGTTTTTACCAGATCGTTGTGGTCGCCGTGGCCACTTAGTAAATCGGTTTGGCGAATAGTGGCGTAAACCATCATTTCGCGGTCTTTAATGCGTACAATTGGTGCCCCGCTTAATAATTTATAGCCCAAAGTACCTTTAGCGCAATATCCGATAAAAAGAATAGTACAATAATAATTCTGGATGTTGTAATACAAGTGGTCTTGTATCCTCCCTCCTTCAAGCATCCCGGCTGAAGAAATGATAATGCAGGGATCGAAATAATTGGAAACATCTTTACTCTCTTTCATGGTTTGCACATAAGCCAGGTGCTCAAATTCGAACTCGTCACCCATGGTTTGGTAAAAGTCTTTTGCTTCCTGATTAACCAGATTGTGGTGCTTACGGTAAACATCGGTTGCCTGGATGGCCATGGGGCTATCTACAAAAATCTGGACAGGTGGCAACAGCTTTTTGGTAAAGATCTGGTTCAGCGCAAAAACCAGCGACTGAGTACGTCCAATACTAAAAGCAGGAATAATTAACCTGCCGGGACTTTTAATGCAGGCTTCGGTAATTTCCTGTACCAGCCTTTCTTCGAGGGTTTGATCTTTGGTATGCAAACGCCCACCATAAGTAGCTTCACTCACTAAATAATCAACCTCTGGCAGTGGTTCAGGGTTTACAAGCACAGGATAGTTTTCGCGGCCGATATCGCCAGTAAAAGCTATTTTCTTTTCCTCTCCATTCTCATTAATGGTTAAAACGGCTGCAGCTGCACCCAATAAATGCCCAACAGGGATAAAAGTAAGGCTGATATCGCCATTTATTTTAAAAGGTTTATTGAAAGCAATGGTTACAAAGCGATCAATAGTATCCATTACATGTTTATGCAGATATAAAGGTTTGGGGCCACTAAAATTGCCTCTTTTGGTGCGTGGTTTACGGCTCTGCTTGCGTAAAAAGAGCTCAACCGAATCGAACAATAAGATGGCAGTTAAATCGGCTGTTGGCGAAGTGCAAAGTACCTGACCATCAAAACCCAGGCGAACTAAAGTAGGTAAATTACCGGAATGGTCGATATGGGCATGGGTTAAAATAACCAGGTTTATACTGGCCGGATCGAAAGGAAATTGTTGGTTTTCTTCCTGGTAGGTTTCCTTCTCATAATCCAATCCACAATCTATCAGTATTTTATAATGCCCAACTTCGAGCAGGTGCATGCTGCCGGTTACCTGTTGTGCTGCACCCCAAAACGTTAACTTCATCTTCTAATCCGTACTATGTTAGTTTGGCGTAAAGTAGTATAATTACCCCAAATTTTAAACAATAAGAGGTAATTTTTTGGTTAATTGTAATTTCATGAAGTGTTTACCCACTATCGCTTCTGGTGTTCTGTATCCCAAACAAATGTTTTTATCTTTACACAAAAAAGAAAACATGCAAGAACCTTTTGATATAGAAATTGGCCCCATCAACTATTCAGTTTTTCCTGAAGGAAACGATTCGTACACCATTTTTAAAGAAGGCAAGGAGTACATCCAGATTCAAAAGGATACTTCATCTATCTGGTTAAAAATGGATTATAAAACCGAGTTGCCCATTTTTGAAGAAGATGAAGAAGTGAATGCCATTGGCCAGGCGATTGAAAAATATGTTCCTGAAGAAGATGAGGACGACAGTAACGAATTTATTGTCGATTAACAAATAATTTCACACTGGCTAACTTTATGGCGAGCCAGTGTGAAAAACATTAAATGAGCTTTAAAAGTTCTTCCGCAACTTTTTCTGATGATGCCGGGTTTTGTCCGGTAATTAATAAACCATCTACTACCGCATAAGGATTCCAATCTGCAGTTTTGCTATAGTTTCCTCCATTTTTAACCAGCATATCTTCTACAAGGAAAGGCACCACTGAAGTTAATTGAACAGCCTCTTCTTCGGTATTGGTAAAACCTGTTACATTTTTTCCTTTTACCAGGTACTCGCCATTTACTTTAACATCTTTTAGCACCCCAGGTGCATGGCATACAAATGCAACAGGCTTATTGGCAGTATAAAATGCTGTGATGAGCTGCTGAGAGGTTGCGCTTTCTGCTAAATCCCAAAGCGGGCCATGTCCACCGGGATAAAATACAGCGTCATAATCATCCATTTTTACATTGGCCAAAGGGATCGTATTTTTTAATTTATCTAAAAGAACAGTGTCTTTATCCATTCTTCGCGTGGTATCGGTTTGGAAAGATGGATCCTCACTTTTTGGGTCAATTGGCGGCTGACCGCCCTTTGGTGAGGCCAATACAATATCAATACCTTTATCGGCTAAGGCATAATATGGCGCAGCTAATTCTTCTGACCAAAAGCCTGTTTTTAAACCAGTGTTTCCTAATTCGTCGTGGCTCGTAAGCACGAATAAAACTTTCTTATTCATATTTTTTATGCTAAGTGTATCACAAAATTAGGCCTATGCTTTTCTGTGGCAAAGGACTTCAGTCACAGATTTCGTGTGCGTTAAATCACACTTTTGCCGCGAGTCTGCTCAGTGTTTCTCTGGAAATACCCAGATAGGCTGCGAGTATTGTTTTAGAAACGCGTTGCATAAGTTGCGGGTACTGCAATGCCAGTTGTTCGAAGCGTTCTTTAGGACTAGAGCTGAGCAGCGATAAAATTCTTTGTTGTAAAGCTACGTAACCAAAATTGCCCTTAACCCTGAAAAAGTGCTCCATTTTATGGCTTTCCTGACATAATTTACCCAAATTTTCTTTCGAGATATAAAGCAATTCGGAATTTTCGAGACAGCTGATATTGGTAATGGATTTAACATTGCCATAAAAAGCGCGAAAATCTGAAAGCCACCAGTTTTCCATGGCAAACTGGATAATATATTCTTTACCGTTAGCATCGGTAAATGCTGCTTTTAACAGGCCCTTAACCACGAAATAGATGTTGTGTACAAACTCATCTTCCTGGATGAGGTATTGATGCTTTTTAAGGTTTTTAGATTTGAAATGCGCGGCGATGTGTTCAAACTCCTGATCTGTGAGCGAAATAATTTCTTCGAGGTGTGTTTTTAATTCAAAACTCATGCTATAAAATTAGCTAAATAGCATTAAAAACGTTTTATTTTTTGCTTTCACAAAAAGCAAGGATAAAAGAAAAGGCCCGATAATTAACCGGGCCCTGTTTCTTTGAAATATTATCTGGTACAATCTGCCGTCCAAATCTGGCTGTCTTTAGCTACCCTGATGGTGAGGTTGCTGGCATCGATACTGATACCTGTTAAACCTGAACCGATACTCACATAGCTGTTATCGCCTTTCTTTTCGAATTTTACGCCTGTAATATCCGGAATGTTGTTGCCGAAGTAAAAATTATAGGTTTCGCCCACTTTACTCACAGTTACTTTGCCATCGGAGCTGGTGATGGTAGATTCGCCATTTCTGTACGAAACAGAACCTTTATAAGTGCCTACAAAGAAATCGCGATCGGCCGGATCGGTATCTTTTTTACACGAAACCATCACTGTTAATGCTATCAAAAGCATGCTGAAAATCTGAACTGTCTTTTTCATCTCTTTCACTTTTTAGTTTTTAAATAGGTAATAAATGTAACAGTGCTATGACAATGACTATGCCAAAGGAGGCACCTAAGCACTTTCAGTCGTGCAATTTAGATGGGGTGTTTGAAATTTAATCGACTGTTATTAAGTGATTTGATTGCTTGTCGTTATTAAGAACGGCTTTTTGTTTTTAGCGCTTTTGGGAATGCGATTTGATATATTGGATTTTTTCAGATTGAGATTAGTGGACAGTTTTGTTTAAAATCTTTCGAATTCTCCTGTCTAATTCAATTGGATTACTTTCAAAAGTATCTTCAAAATCCTGACCTATTTTATATATCGTTTTGTTTTTAGCGATTTTATAAATGCTGTAGTAATTGGAGCCAGACAAGCCGTAGGATACGATAACGCGATATTTATTATTGTATTCAGGATTTACAACAATCTCAAAATTTTTGACCTGGCTTATTTTTTTGTTTTTGGGGTCAATTAAAAATAAATAATAAAAAGAATTTCCTCCCCTACCTCCTGTATCTGAAAAAATAAGTAGGTCTTTGACGTTATCATTATTATAATCTTCGTAGGTGATATTCTCTTTAATAAAACGCAGATCAATTTGCTCCTTCCAAAATACTATGTCAGTTTTTTTGCCGGTTTTTACAAAATGGATATTAGATTTTCTCACTCCCATGTTTGTACCTTTTTCATCAAGCCCGTATTGTATTGCCAGCACATAGCTCTTATCTTTAAAAGGGTAGATGTACTGCCACTCTCCTTTCGCCTTGTTTAGATGGATTTTTTGTGCATACAAATTATTGGTAATAAGGATCAGGAATAAAAAAATGATCTTATTCATGGTTTAAAAAATGAGTGTTATGTTTCGTGGAAGTTATTCGTCTAAATATCGATAAAAATCATTGACGAATGTTTTTTGTCCGTCGTTAAAAATGTTTATACAGTTAAAGTTTATGATTAAGCCGTGTAGATATATAGAATATATAGTCTTGTTTTATTAGGAGTTAAAGATTTCAACTATAAGCCCTATATTTTATATGGCTAAATATAGGCGCCAGCAATTTATATGCTTTAACCCGCCCAGCCCTCTCTATCCAAACTGCGATAGTTAATTGATTCGGCCAGGTGCTCCATTTCTACGTTTTCACTTCCATCTAAATCGGCAATGGTACGGGCTACTTTTAAAATCCTGTCGTAGGCCCGGGCCGAAAGGCCTAGTTTTTCCATGGCCGATTTTAAAAGGATATTTCCCTCATCACTAATCTGGCATACTTTACGTACCATTTTCGGGCTCATTTGTGCGTTGTAATGCAGGTCTTCCTTATCTGCAAAACGGCGATCCTGTATTTCGCGTGCACGGATTACCCGTGCTCTGATCTCATCGCTTTTTTCGGTCTCTTCTTTTGAAGCCAGCTCGGTAAAATTTACAGGAGTCACTTCAACATGGAGGTCGATACGATCTAAAAGCGGGCCCGAAATTTTGCTCAGGTATTTTTGAACCACTCCGGGAGCGCATACACAATCTTTTTCTGGATGGTTATAAAAGCCGCATGGACAAGGATTCATCGAAGCAACCAGCATAAAACTAGCGGGATACTCTACAGAAAACCGCGCCCTCGAAATGGCTACTTTCCGGTCTTCCAAAGGTTGACGCATTACTTCTAAAACAGTGCGTTTAAATTCTGGCAGTTCATCCAGAAAAAGTACACCGTTATGTGCCAATGAGATTTCTCCGGGTTGCGGGTTTATTCCACCTCCTACCAGGGCTACATCGCTAATGGTATGATGTGGCGAGCGGTACGGGCGGATGGTCATTAATGCATCGGCAGCTGAAAGTTTCCCAGCAACCGAATGTATTTTGGTGGTTTCTAAAGCTTCGTATAAGTTTAAGGGGGGCAAAATAGTGGGTAAGCGTTTGGCGAGCATTGTTTTCCCCGCGCCCGGCGGACCAATTAAAATAACATTATGCCCGCCTGCCGCTGCAATTTCGAGTGCCCTCTTAATGTTTTCCTGTCCTTTAACATCGGCAAAATCGTGTTCGTATTTATTAATGTTTTTTACAAATTCATCCCGCGTATCAATTCTTACCTGCTCCAACGCTTCTGTTTTATTGAAGAAAGCCACCACTTGTGCCAGGTTATCTACACCGTAGGCAATTAGATCGTTAACAATACCAGCTTCGCGTACATTTTGTTTGGGCAGGATAAAACCCGCAAAACCATCTTGCTGTGCTTGTATCGCAATGGGCAACGCGCCTCTTATGGGTTGAATAGAGCCATCTAAAGAAAGTTCGCCCATGATAAAATACTGGTTGAGCTCGTCATGTGGAATCTGACCTGAAGCAGCCAGAATGCCAATGGCGATGGGCAAATCGTAAGAAGAGCCTTCTTTTTTAAGGTCGGCAGGTGCCAGGTTAACTACAATTTTTTGTTTGGGCATGCGCAGGCCCGAAACCGTAATGGCACTGGCCACACGCCGTAAACTTTCTTTTACTGCATTATCGGGCAGGCCTACCATGTAATATTTGGCTCCGGCACTGATATTCACTTCGATGGTAATGGTGAGTGCATTTACACCATAAACAGCACTCCCGTATGTTTTTACAAGCATTCAATTTTTTTAATAAAATAAATCGGGATGTGTTGTTTATCCAGAAATGGATAATCAATGGTAACTAAGATAGTAATTGTTTGCGTAAAAGAAAATACCCTGCTATCAAATTTTTAAAATCTGTAAAACAAAAAATCCCAACCATTGCTGATTGGGATTTAAATATTTAAGTTTTAAGCTTATCTGCCGAATGGCATTTTAGGCATGCCTTTCATCATAGCTGCTGCTGCGGCAGGGTTCGAAAACTGCTTCATCATTTTACGCATATCTTCAAACTGTTTAATCAGCTTACTTACTTCCTCTACTTTACTGCCCGAGCCTTTAGCAATGCGTAAACGGCGGCTTTGCTGAATGGCATCAGGATTTTCTTTTTCGAATGGAGTCATTGAGTTAATAATGGCTTCAATTGATTTAAATGCATCATCCTGGATGTCTACATTTTTCATCATTTTACCTACACCCGGAATCATGCCCATCAAGTCTTTCATGTTACCCATTTTCTTGATTTGCTGAATCTGGTTATAGAAATCGTTGAAATCGAATTTGTTCTTGCGGATTTTTTTCTGAAGTTCAGCAGCCTCTTTCTCGTCAAACTGCATTTGTGCACGTTCAACAAGCGAAACCACATCACCCATACCCAAAATACGTGAAGCCATACGATCAGGATAGAAAACATCAAGTGCTTCCATTTTCTCACCGGTACCAATAAATTTAATCGGCTTATTTACTACCGATTTAATTGAAAGGGCAGCACCACCGCGGGTATCACCATCTAATTTGGTTAAAACAACACCTGTAAAGTCTAATCTGTCGTTAAATACTTTGGCAGTATTTACCGCATCCTGACCAGTCATGGCATCCACTACGAATAAAATCTCGTTCGGATTGGTTTTAGCTTTAACCTCAGATATTTCGTTCATCAGCGATTCGTCGATTGCCAAACGACCGGCGGTATCGATGATGATTACATTATTTCCATTTTGTTTACCATGCGCAATACCCTCTAAGGCAATACCCACCGGATCATTCGATGCCCGGTTTGCATACACAGAAACGCCCACAGTAGTACCTAAAACCTCTAACTGATCAACAGCAGCAGGGCGGTACATATCGCCGGCAACCAATAAAGGTTTTTTCCCTTTACCTTTTAAATACAGGGCAAGTTTACCTGCAAAAGTGGTTTTACCCGCTCCGTTTAAACCTGCAATTAAAATAATGGTTGGGTTGGCTTTTGTATCTAATTCGGTAGCTTCGCCGCCCATTAAGGCTGCAAGCTCATCGTTCATGATTTTGGTAAGCAACTGACCCGGTGAAACGGCAGTAAGTACATTCTGCCCTAAAGCTTTTTGTCTTACTTCATCAGTAAATGCTTTTGCTGTTTTATAGTTAACGTCGGCATCTAATAATGCTTTACGAATTTCTTTCATGGTTTCTGCCACGTTGATTTCCGTAATACTACCCTGCCCTTTTAATACTTTAAACGCTCTGTCTAGCTTGTCCTGTAAATTATCAAACATCTTTTTTTAAGCTAAAGGCTTTATACCGGATGGTAAAAAGCTACTTGTTTTTAATAAAAGGCAAATGTATCAAATTTTGATTGTAAATCTTAGCAACTCAAAGTCAAAACTTTAGGCTTGGTGATTATATTTATGTTTTGATGCAACATTTTGTCTGAAAGGGAGTCTTATACCCGATTAACTTAAACGAATGAAACGCTGCATCCTCCCGGTTTTACTCCTGATATGCGCTTTTTGCAAAGCTCAGGATATTACCAAACAAAAGCATTTAGAAGCCAGAAGAACCCTGCAAAGCCCTAAAATTGATGGTGTTTTAGATGATGAATGCTGGAAAGATGTTCCGCTCGCTACCGATTTTTTTCAGATCAGGCCACATCCCGGAAAAGTGGAAACTCCCGATCGCCGTACCGAGATGAAAGTGCTTTATGATGATGTAGCCATTTATGTATATGCGCGCATGTATGATAGTCCGGATAGTGTATCGCATGAGTTGGTTTCGAGAGATAATATTGGGAATGCCGATTTTATTTCCATCATTGTCGATCCCTTTTATGATAAAATGAACGGCAATGGTTTTTTCGTTACTGCAGCAGGGGTGCAATTCGATGCCAAATACTCGCAGGTGGGCAATGAAGATGAGAATTGGAATGCGGTATGGGAAAGCGCAGTTAAGCTCGATGATAAAGGATGGACCTGTGAGATGAAAATTCCATATTCGGCATTACGTTTTTCGGGGAAGGAGGTGCAAAACTGGGGGCTTAACTTTAGCAGAAGGATACAACGGAGCAATACCCAAACTTTCTGGAATTTTGTTGACCCTAAGGTAAATGGTTTTATCAATCAGGAAGGCCTTTGGACTGGGATAAAAGATATTAAACCGCCCCTGAGACTTTCTTTTTCGCCATACCTTTCTGCCTATGTAAATCATTACCCGATTAATCAGCCCGGGGTTAAAAACACGACTTCGCGTTTTAATGGTGGTATGGATGTAAAATACGGGATTAATAACAGTTTTACCCTGGATATGACCCTTGTGCCCGATTTTGGTCAGGTCCAATCAGATAACCGCATTCTTAACCTTACGCCTTTTGAAGTAAAGTTTAACGAAAACAGGCAGTTTTTTACCGAAGGGACCGAGTTGTTTAACAAAGGTGATTTATTTTATTCGAAACGGATTGGCTCTATACCTGCCTATTACGATTACAGTGGGATTGGTAAGGATAAAATTGTGAAAGACCAAACCGAGGCGAAAGTGTTAAATGCAACTAAAATTTCGGGGCGTACAGCTAAGGGATTGGGCATTGGTATTTTTAATGCCATCACCAACAGCATGGAAACGGAAGTAGAAGATGCACAAGGTAACCTCAGGCTGGTAGAAACGCAACCGCTGACCAATTATAACATTCTGGTTTTCGACCAATCTTTAAAAAACAACAGTTCGGCTACTTTTATCAATACCAATGTGCTGCGACAGGGCTCTGCCTACGATGCCAATGTAAGTGCGTTGCTTTTTAATTTAAATAACAAAAGCAATAAATACTTTATAAATGGCGGTGCTAAAATGAGCTATTTACGAGGTGAAGAAAGTAGCACGGGCTACAGTTATACCCTGCGGTTTGGGAAACAGAGCGGCAATTTTACCTGGAGTTACAACCAGGTATATGCCGACAACAAATTCGACCCCTCAGATATGGGGTTCTTTACCAATAACAACTTTTTAGATCAGCGGATTGGTATTGGCTACAACATATACAAACCCAGTAAATGGTATAACCAATTTGAAAGCTGGCTTAACTTAAATTATTCGCGCAGGGCCATTCCGGCAGCTTACCAAAAAATAGGCTTTAACGGTGGTTATTGGGTGCAGTTTAAAAATCAATGGTCGGCAGAGCTGGATGTAAGCTGGGATAGAAAAAGCAACGACTTTTACGAAGCCCGGAACGGACAGCTTTACCACGCCCCCGAAAATTATGGCGTAAGTTTATATATCAATCCCAACCGTGCCAAAGCCTATAATTTTGGCGGAAATATCCGCTTTTTTGAGCAGGAGCTTTTTAAGGGAAAAATGTACAATTTTTACTTTTTCCAAAACCTGAGGCTGAATGATAAAGTTGCATTTGGGCTTGATTTAAACTTTAATCCCAATTACAATTATGTAAATTGGGTAACTGCACAGGGCAACCAGGCTATTTTTTCGAAATACGACCGCAGGACGGTTGAAAACTCTTTCGATGCTAAATACACTTTTACCAACCTGATGGGAATTACGGTGGTGTTGCGGCATTATTGGAGTGATAGAAGGAACAAGGAATTTTACCTGCTTAAGCCCGATGGTAACCTGACCGATTACCAGGGTGCGCCATTAACTGGCATGGATCGGAATTATAATGTTTTTAATATCGATTTAATTTATACCTGGCAGTTTGCTCCGGGTAGTACACTTTCTGTTTCGTATAAAGATGCCGCCGAAACTTACGATACTTTTTATACGCAGCGTTACAATAAAAATCTGGGCAAGATTTTAGATGCTCCACAAAATAATAGCCTGTCGGTTAAGGTTTTGTATTACGTTGATTATTTAGATCTGAAGAAAAAACGGAAAAACTAGTTGCCATAGGTTTAAACCCATCGCAAATATTATAGCCTCGCCTTACCCGGGCTGATACCAAATTTTTTGCTGAAAGCCTTGTTAAAATGCTGTACAGACGAGTAGCCCAAATCGTTTGAAATGTTTTTGATGTCCACCTGTTTATCGGCCAAAAGCTCTTTGGCTTTCATCAGCCTATAATCGCTCAGGTAGCCGAAAACCGTATTGCCAAAAGTTTCCTTAAATCCCTGCTTTAACTTAAACTCATTTATTCCTGCCGCTTTTGCCAGTTCTGTTAAAGATGGAGGCGTACAGGCATTGGCCAGTAAGTATTCGCGTGCATAGTAAATCCGTTCCTTATCGTAGGCCGATTTTAAGCCTGTTTTTTCGACTTTCTTAGCCGCCAGTTCGAAAGCCTGAGCCTGTAAAGCCAAAAGTTCAAGGCATTTCGATTGCAGGAAAAGTAATTTTAAGCCACCAGTAAACTCACAAGCCATAATATCGTTAATGCAGCTATGCATGGCCAAACTGATGGGGAGGTTTTCGGCTGATATTTCTACCGAATGATTGTTCATGATGTTCTCTGCAAAACTTTTAAGCAGTGTGCCACTTTCGCTGGTTAAATTAACAAACTGCTCGCGCTGGAAATGAACTTCAAAGAATTTGAACGGCCCATAAGTTGGGAATTCGGCCATACCATCAAAATCGGGACTGTAAATAATATTGTGTTGGTTGGCTTTAATATCCAGTCGTTTATTGGTGAGGTAGTTTTCCATAATTCCTCCACCGGTAAGCGAAAAATGTAGCTCTACCAATTCGGGTTCGTCAAAAGATTTAATCCGCAAGCGGTTCTTTTTAACTACCATATCGCCATAAACAATGTAAATTCCGGCAAAAGATACCTGCACAATCTCGGCATCGCCAAAAGGGAAGCTATATTTCTCCCTTTTTTCGGTTACCAGCGCCTGGTTAAATGCAATATCGTCGAATTTGTTGCCAACAATGTAATGGATATTGTCGTCATCGTAAATATTTAAGGCCATAAAATCCTTTTGGTATAAATTTTAATCCTTTTGATATAAAAAGACCTATTTATTGGACAACTATTTTTGCTCAAAGTTACTAAACAAATTAATACGATGCCTAAGTTACCATCATGGCTGGTCAACACAATGGAAAAGGTGATCAGCAACAAAATATACGCTGTTGAAGTTGTAGAAACGAAAATGCTCAGCAGCAACCTGAAATGTATCAGCTTTAAAGGCGATTTTTTCGACGCGAAATTTATACCGGGCAACGAGGTGCTTTTTAGGGTAAATGCCAACGAGTACCGCCACTATACTTTATCGGCTTTCGATCGGGAAGCAGATACCTGCGAGGTTATTTTTTATTTAAACCAGCAAGGACCGGGCTATAATTTTGCGGCAAATATCCAAAAAGGCGATCATTTAAAACTAATTGCCGACCGCGCAAGGGTAAAATATAATGAAGCGTCTAATCAGCATTTCTTTTTTGGCGATGAAACAAGCATGGGGCTATACGAATCGCTGGGAAAAAAAGCTGTAGATGAGGATGTAGAATATTTCGGGGTATTGGAATTGCAGGAAGAAAACTTCGATTCGGTTGATCAAATTAACCTGTTAATCGATGTTGTACCCTCCGATTTGAATGCTCCGGCTAAAAATGCCATTACCTGGATGGACAATATGCATCCACTGTGCTGGGAAATGTGGCAAAATGCTACTTTTTACCTCACCGGAAGAGCAAAATCCGTACAGCAGTTTAAAAAATACCTTAAACAACGTGGTGTGCGCTTTAGCCAGATCATTACCATGCCCTATTGGGAAATAGGTAAGGTTGGCGGCGGAGCTTAAAAAATTATTGAGGGAAATGTAAAAAGACCACGGCGCAAACTGTGGTCTTCTTATTTTATATCCAATTACCTCGGAAAGGTAAAGGCAAAGCCAAGTGCCAGGGTTTGACTGGCCTGGATTTTATTGGTACCGGTATCATCGTCAAATAACAATACGCCAGTTAAACTGGTGTTCATAAAGCGGTTTATTTTTGCTGTTAAAGCAACATCCAGCCTATGATCAATTTTACTTGCCTTAAAATCCTTATAAGGAATAAACATGGCGTATCTGGCTTTCAAATTGGTATTGGTGAAAATATCTTTATCAAATGCACTTACAATCTGGAAAGCCAGTTCATTTTTAAATTTTTTACCTTTTTCTACTGCATACACTTCTTTTTTACCATCGTATACCATTGAGTCAAGAACAAAAGTTTGACGGGCGGTACCTGTACCAATACGGGTAGAAAAATACTTTACCGGTTTGTATTCAAAACCGACTGATTCTGTTAAATAACCTGGAGCCATGAATCTCGAAATCAAAACTTTTTGCTCTTCTCCCTGACCGTCTCTGTAATAGCGGAAGCCTCTGTCAAATTGAGATTCAAAACTGATTGATCCGAAGAAATACCAGCTTTTCGACAATTGAAACGATGCTTTATTATCCCAGAAAATACGGTCGTTGGTTTTCTTTTGCAGCTGATCTTTGTTTTTAATCTTACCGTATTGCAAAACTACTTCGCTCACATAACTATAGCTGTTTTTGTTATACTCAGCTTTCCAGTTCAATAAACCGCCCACTGCAATAGAGTTCGTACCCCCACCCTTCCAGTTATCGCTAAACTGCGCCTGGTTAAGGTTAATACCAATGTTGGTTCTGGTTTTCCAGTAACTTATTTTGGCGTTAACAATAAGGGGTTTAATTTTTACGGGTTCGAAGTTTAGCGGCCCTTGTCTGCTTGGCAGCGGACTGCGTTTTAATTTTATGTTCAGGTCTTTGGTATTGATCGGAATCGTGTCAATTTCCTGAGCATATAATTGTGTAGAGCAGAGACTTAGAATAAGGGCTATGGCAGCTAAAAAGTTCTTCATTACCTACAAAGAAAAACAAAATTTTTAGAGATAAAAAGCATTTAACAAAATGATTGTCAGGATGACAAGTGTATTTGCCACTAAAACAGCCGTTTCATATTTTTTTTAACCAGCCATACCAGCTGCCTTTTTTAAGGTAATGCAGATTGTGCTCATGGTTGTAAGCTTCTTTTTCAAAAATGATGTTACGGTAGGCCAAATGGTGGTTTCGGTATTTAAACAGGTTTGCGAAATAGTTGAGCAGGTAGAGGATGTAAAAAGGCAGAATAAGTAATTCGAGTTGCTGGCGCAGATGGATTTTTTCGTGGTTAATGATGATGGCATCGTTTTTAAGCCCAGCCGATTTTACCAGTATGAATGGAAACAGGGCCATGCCGGCAGCCGGCAGCTTTTTAACGATGAAGATGGGCGCTTTCACAGCTTCTCGATGGTTATTTTGGGCAGCGGAGGTAACTGCAGGGCCTTAGGGTTTAAGCGATAACTGCGGTAGGCATTGCGGATAAACATATTAAAGGCATAATCATCTGCATCGAGCACAAACTGATAGGTTGGGCGGTACTGCTGCATGAAATCGGTAAGTTCGTCGGCTTTAATACCCAGTACCTGCTGTACCAGATTGGCATTAAAACGGAAATCGATCAAATCTTCGCGGTAATCTTTTTCGAGGATTTTTTGCAGGTGACGGGCATTCCTACCCTGCCTGCTTAAAAGGTTATAAATGGCATCAATACCTAAACCTACCCCACCGTTTCCTAAATTAAGCAGATCTTTGCTGCTGCCTTTCATGGTTTGATAACGGTACTCCTGCACATTTTTTTCGTACAGTTGCTGCGGGCTCAGGCGTTTCTGCTGGATAACCACATCACGTAAACGTATTCCCAGCGATTTAAGCTGAAAATAGGCTGCCGTTTGGCCTTTAAAAACCATAGTATCTACGCCGTAACCCGATAAAGCTGCAACAAGGGTATCGCCAGGAATGGCAAAGGTGCTAAACTCTCCTTTGGTATTGTTGTACAGGCCATCGCCCGTGCGGATGTTGTAAATGTACACCTTTGCTAATCGTTGTTTGGTTTCTTTATCAATAACAATGCCCTGCACAGGTTTGGTTTGTGCATAAAGCGCGTTACTGAAGCCAAAAGCCAGAAGAAGGATAACAAAAAATTTCATCAGATTACAAAACTACAAATATCTGGCAGGCCAGGCTTGTACTTAACATTATTTAACCTTAAGTACCTGGCCCAGTTTAATGCCATCGGTACTCATTTCGTTCAGCATTTTTAGCTGATCGACGGTTAAGTTAAAACGTTTTGCAATATTATACAAAGTATCGCCTTTTACAACAGTATAAGTTCCATCGGCTAAAACAGGCTTGGCACCAGCAGGAGGCGTTTCAACTGGTGTAAATTTGGCTTTTTCCTGTGGAATATTTTTATTGATTTCGGTAAATACCCGATCTTCACGGGCAATTTTCTGCTTTTCGGTTTCCGATTGATCGTATTGGTATAACTGATACTTTTCGATGGTGTTGATTAATAAATCAGGATAGCGGGGATTCGTGGCATAACCAGCTGTTTTTAAACCTTGCGCCCAACTTTTATAGTCATTTTTATCCAGTTGAAAAAGAAAGCTGTACCGCTTGCGCTTTAAAAATTCCGAATGGTCCCTAAAAGATTCGCGGGCATCTTTATAAACCCTGAAACAGTCGTTTTTCTGGTCATCATCGCGGAAATAGTTCTTGCCTTTCCATTCTGATGTACATTTAATACCGAAGTGGTTATTGGCATATTTGGCCAGATCGCTGTTTCCACTACCCGACTCCAGGATGCCCTGCGCCAGCGTAATACTGGCCGGAATACCCGCCGCATTCATTTCCTCTATGGCAACTCCTTTAAATTCGTCGATGTAACTTAGCGTGTTATAGCTTTTGTAATTGTTGTTGTTCGCTTTATTGGCCTCTTTTTCGATTTGTTTATTGTTTTTCGAAAATTTTCTGGTGCCACACGAGCTAAAAAAAACAAGGATTGCCGCTATAATGAGAAGATGGTTGGCTGAACGCATAGGGATGGTAATGTTTATTGTTTAAATCGGTTAATTGTATTGTTAAATTGTTATAGCAAACGCCATACACTAATTGGCCATTGTTGAATTGTTTGACCGGTTGCTCAAGCCTGGTCATTGTATTTTGGTTATTGCTTATTAATTGCCAACTCAAAACTTGAGCTTCTGTCCTGGTTTTAAGTTTACTTTTTTCATGCCGTTTTTCTGCATCAGCGCTTTAACGGTGGTGCCTTTCTTTTTCGCAATTACACTTAGGTTATCACCTGCTTTAACAGTATAGATTTTAGATCGGGCTGCGGTTCTTTTGCGGTGACGTACCGGGCTGGCATAAACGGGTTCTTCATAACCTTCAGGCCGCTCATCGTACTGGTAAAGTTCATATTTTTTAATCAGCCCGATCACCTGTGAAGCCCAGCTCCGGCTGCGGGCATAACCACAGCTTCTGATTCCGTATGCCCAGCCTTTGTAATCGTACTGATCGTATTTGGCAAAAAGGTTGTTAAAAGGCTCCCGGGTTTCCATAATCTCAACAAAATGACTGTAAGATTCATCGGCATTTAAATAATCGCGGTATGAAGAACGGATTTCGGCATTGTTGTTAGGGCCTTTTACACCAAAGTGATTGTTGAGGTGTTGTGCAATTTTACTGTTCCCCGAAGCCGATTCGTGTATGGCAACTGCTAAGATAATGCTGGCCGGAATTTTATGGTCGCGCATTAAATCCTGTGCATATTCTACATGCTCTGCAATATACTCGTCTGTATCTTGAGCCCTGGAAATAATTGCTATTAAAAGAAGCAAACAGAAAGTAAAAACTCTTTTCATTTTCTTTTTTGGTTAAGCGGTTAATCGTTTAATTGGTTAACCGGAGTTGCCAAATCAATTAACCGATTTAAACAGTTTATACAATTAAACTAATTTCCTGATCACAAACAAACCATCTCTAACGGGTAATATTAATTTCTCAACCCGCTTATCATCAGCTATTTTATCATTAAAACTAGTAATATTTCTGGTGTCCTTGTCTTGTTTCTCCTGAAGTACTTTTCCACTCCACAGCACGTTATCCACAATGATTATTCCGCCAGGGCGTACGCGGTCAAAAATAAGGTCGTAGTAGGTGCCATTATTTTTCTTATCGGCATCGATAAAAACAATGTCGAAAACTTCGTCTAAATCATTTATAGTGGCATTGGCATCGCCCAAAATGTAGTTAATCTGATCGTTATATTTCGATTTCGCAAAATTGCTGCGCACCATATCCTCCAGTTCCAGATTAATATCCAATGTGTATAAAATTCCGTCGGGGGTTAAACCTTCAGCCAGACAAAGGGTGGCGTAGCCGGTAAATGTGCCGATTTCCAAAATCCTTCTTGGCGAAACCATTTTACTGAGCATACTCAAAACCCTGCCCTGGTAGTGGCCGGAAATCATTCGTGGCATTAAAACTTTCAAATTGGTTTCACGGTCTATATGCTGTAGCAACTCGTTTTCAGGCTCGCAATAGGCCAATAGTAAATCTTGTAAATCGTCGTTTATCAGGCTCATGTGTTGGTTATAAACGGTTGGTTTCCATAAAATATTGTAAAATAATAGTAGCGGCAATGGTATCTACCCTTTCTTTGTCGCGGCGGTCTTGTTTTTTTAGCCCACTTTGCATAATGGCCTGGTGCGCCATTTTAGAGGTAAAACGTTCATCAACCCAGTGCCTTGGAATATCTGGGAACGACTTTTTCAAAAGCGTGGCAAAGCCTTTTACATATTGTGCCGAATCAGAAGGCGTGCCATCCATTTGCTTAGGGTCGCCGATTACAAAAGCTTCTACCTGTTCAGTAAGCAGGTATTTTTTGAGGTATTCAATCACATCTTTGGGGTGAACGGTATCCAAACCGGTTGCAATAATCTGCAAAGGATCTGTTACGGCTATGCCGATGCGCTTGGTACCATAATCAAAAGCTAAAATTCGGGCCATAAGTTGTTATGCGTTTTGCGCCGTTTAAAAAAATAAAGTCCAAAGGTAAGGTTTTTGAAATAATCGATAATCGCGTGGTTTTTGGGCAAAGTATGTACTTCTAAGGTAAGATCGTAATTACGAATGTGCGAATCTCATATCTATTTCTTATTTTGCACCAAATGCAGTTTAAAGAAATCATAGGACAGGAAAGAGTGAAGCAACAATTGGTGCAAACGGTTAAGGAAAACCGCATTAGCCATGCGCAGTTGTTTTTGTCGCCTGCGGGTTCTGGTGCTGTGCCTCTGGCCATTGCCTATGCGCAATACATTAATTGTTTGGATAGAGGCGAAACAGATAGCTGTGGCGAATGCTCAAGCTGTAGGAAGTACGAGCGGTTAATTCACCCCGATCTGCATTTTTCTTATCCTTTCTTTGCTTCTGCTAGTGTAAAAACAGCTGTTGATGTGCTGGATGAATGGCGCAATATGGTATTGGGCGATCCTTATTTCGATATGGATATCTGGCGCTCTAAGCTGGATGCAGCCAATAAACAGGCCAATATCAACATTGCCGAATGCCACGATATTATTAAAAAACTAAGCTTTAAAGCCTTCGAGGCCGAAACCAAAGTTTTAATTATGTGGCTGCCCGAATATTTGGATAAGGCTGGCAACGCTTTGTTAAAACTGATTGAAGAACCACCAGCCAATACACTTTTTATTCTCATTGCTCAAAGTCAGGATCAGATTTTAACTACCATTTTATCCAGAACACAGATTGTTAAAATACCGAAACTTACTGCAGAAGAGGTTACCGGATATTTATTACATAGCAGTGGTTTAACCGAACACCAGGCCACCGATTATGCTTTTCTGGCGGATGGTAATTTAATTGAAGCCAAGGCACTGGCGGCCGATACCCAAAACGATAGCTCAGGTACATTTACGGCCTGGTTAAGAATGGGATTTGGCAATAAAGTGCCCGACCTGATTAACTTTACCGATGAGGCGGCCAAGTGGGGACGGGAAAACCAAAAGAATTTTTTAAAGTATGGCGTAAATTATTTGCGCGAATGCTGTTTGATTTTAAGCGGAGCCGAAGAACTGGTAAAATTACCGCCATTAACCTTCGAAACGGCTAAAAAATTAAGTATGCACGTGCTTACGCTACCGATGGCTGAGGCCATAATTGGCGAGCTGGAAAAAGCACATTACCACATTGAAAGAAACGCAAATCCGAAAATTCTGTTTTTAGATGTATCTTTACAACTGGTAAAAATTATCAAGTTTAAAACGCTCCCTGCGGGGACTCAATATATATACAATTAATATGGGATGTGGAAGTTGTTCAACAGGTGGTGGTTGCACCCCTAATGGATGCAAGAGTAATGGCTCATGCGGCACCGGTGGTTGCCAGACAATGGAAGTACACGATTGGCTATCCAACCTGGATATGCCAGCTAATTATAAACCTTTTCAGGTTACCGAAATCAAATTTAAAGGTTCACGTAAAGAGTTTTTCTTAAACAGCGATAACATTTACCTCGAAATAGGCGAATTGGTAGCCGTTGAAGGCCCAACAGGAGGCTTTGATGTAGGCCATGTTTCGCTTACAGGCGAATTGGTGCGCATACAAATGAAGCGCCGTAAAACCAGCGTTGATCAGGTAGTAAAGAAAATTTACCGAAAAGCTACCGATGCCGATGTAGAAAAATGGAATGCTGCAAAAGGGATGGAATGGGAAACCATGCACAAGGCCCGTAAACTGGCGCTCGACCTCCGTTTGCAGATGAAAATAAGCGATGTAGACTATCAGGCCGATAAAACCAAAGCTACGTTTTTTTATACTGCCGATGGCCGTGTGGATTTTCGTGAGCTGATTAAAAAAATGGCTGAAAGTTTCCGGATCAGGATTGAAATGCGCCAGATTGGGATGCGCCAGGAAGCCGGCCGTTTAGGTGGGATTGGGTCTTGCGGCCGCGAATTGTGCTGCTCTACCTGGTTAACCAATTTTAAAACCGTTTCTACAGCAGCGGCACGTTATCAAAATCTGTCGCTTAATACCTTAAAACTGGCGGGCCAGTGTGGTAAATTAAAATGTTGCTTAAACTACGAGCTCGATACCTATCTGGATGCCTTGAAAGATATTCCGGATAAAATCGAAAATTTAGATACCGAAGCCGGTTATGCACGCCACCAGAAAACCGATATTTTTAAAAAAATAATGTGGTTTAGCTACCAGGGCGATGAAAACTGGATTCCGGTTAAGGCGGCGCGCGTAAAAGAAATCATGGCTTTAAACAAAGCTGGTAAAAAGGTGCCGAATCTGAAAGAGGATGCCATCCAGATTGCAGCTCCGGTTGTGGTAGAAAAATCGTTCGACTACGAAAACGTGGTTGGTCAGGATAGTTTAACGCGCTTGGATGAACGTTCGCGTGGTAAAAACAATCGCAACAATAATCAGAAGAACAACCGTAACAACCAAAAGAATAATCGCGATAGAGTACCTGCTGGCGAGAAAAGCCCTCAGCCTAATAATAACAGGCCTCAACAGCAAGGTGGACAAAAGCAGCAACAAGGCGGAAAGCAGCAGCAAAACCAGAAACAGCAACAAAATGCTGCACCAAAAGGTCAAAGCCCACAGCAGGCTGTGCCAAAACCAGCACATGTTAACGGACCAAAGCCTCAAAACAACAAACCTAAGCAACAGCAGCAACAGCCCCAGGGGCAAAAACCAGTTGTTAAAGCAGAAGGAAATGCAGTGCAGGGAGAAAAGCCTGAAGCGAGCAAAAACAAGAACAGAAATAATCGTAGGAAAAACAATAACCGCCGAAACAATAACAATGGTTCAGAAAATAAACCTGCTGCCGAATAAAATAAACTTCCTGGTATTCGGTTTTTGTGCAATGGTATCGTTATTGGCGAGTTGTACCAGCGGTACTGTTATCGATAGCAATGTTGAGCTGGCGGACCGACGCTGGACCTATCGTAACCATATTTCAACACCGTTTGAAATTAAGGATTACACCAAAGGTTATAATATTTATTTCAAACTAAGGCATACTGCCGATTACAAGTATGCCAATATTTTCATTTTGGCGCACTTTAAAGACGGGAAACAGGTGGTAACCAAGCGTTACCAATACAAACTGGCCAAAAATGATGGCGAATGGCTGGGAAGTGGTTCAGGCAATATATTCAGCTATACCTTACCTATGCTCACCAATTACCATTTTCCCCGCAACGGGAAGTTTGACATCGAAATTGAGCAGAATATGCGCGATAACCCGTTGTTAGAAGTGAGCGATGTAGGGCTTGCGATTGAGCAGGTGCAATAACGCGAGGTATAGGCTAATTTTTTCGTCATGCTGAATTTATTTCAGCACCTCTTTTAAGTACTTAATGAAACAGCCATCGGTTAGCTCTCTAAGTTATATGTTCGCTATTCATATTCACGGCTAAATATACTGCAACAAATTCTCCAGCTTCATCCCCCTCGATCCTTTTAACAATACCAGATGATCCTGAATTGGATTTTGTTGCAAGTAATCTGCCGCTTCAGCAGGTGTTTCAAAAAACAGACCATTAACCTGGTCTTTAAAGGCATAGAAATATTTGCCGATAAAAATCAGTTGATCTAATCCGCTTTCCTGTGCCTGGTTAACAATCAGCTCGTGCTGGGTTGGCGATTCGGGGCCAAGCTCAAACATGTCACCCAAAATAGCTGTCTTTTTTCCGGCCGATAAAACTGAAATATTGTTTAAAGCGGCAGTCATACTGCTGGGATTGGCATTGTAAAAATCGCAGATTACCGTGTTTTTTTCGGTTTTGGTTAATTGCGACCGGTTATTTTTGGGTTGATAGTTGGCTAAACCGGCATTAATTTCTTCGGGATTCATGTCGAAGAAATCGCCAATGCAGATGGCTGCAAGTATGTTTTCGAAATTGTAACTGCCTGTTAAATTGGTTTTAACAGTCGATTCAGCCTCATGGTTAGTCCATGTTACCTCAATAAAAGGATCGCTGCTCTTTAGCGTGCCTTTAATGGTGTTGCCATTTTCTGTTCCGTAATATATCAGTTTATTTAAGCCTGCGTTAGCACTCATTTCGAGCAGATAAGCATTGTTCCGGTTAATAAAAGTATAGCCATTGGTTGCTTTCAGGTAAGCATAAAGCTCTGCTTTTCCTTTTTTTACCCCTTCAAAGCCACCAAAACCATCTAAATGGGCCATACCAACATTGGTAATAATACCATGTGTAGGCTGGGCAATAGTGCAAAGCAGTTCAATTTCTTTCTGGTGGTTGGCTCCCATCTCTATCACTGCAATCTGCACATCAGCGGTAATGGCTAATATGGATAAAGGAACACCAATGTGGTTATTCAGGTTGCCAAAAGTGGCAAAGGTTTTGTAACGTTCGGCCAGTACAGCGTTTACCAATTCTTTACTGGTGGTTTTGCCGTTGCTGCCAGTTAAACCTATAACTGGAATATTTAACTGTTTGCGGTGGTAGCGAGCCAGATCCTGCAAAGTGGCTAATACATCATCTACCAGTAAGCATTGTGTATTTTCTGCATACTTTTCTTCATCAATTACCGCGTAAGCTGCTCCTTTTTCAATGGCCTGATGGGCAAATTCGTTCGCATTAAAAAGATCACCTTTCAACGCAAAAAATATACAACCGGGTGTAATGTTTCTTGTATCGGTAGAAATAACGGGATTTTGCAGATAGTGGTCGTATAGTTTTTCGGTTGTAATCATGTGGTCGTAAAAAAATGTGATGTAAAATTAAGCTTTAGCAACAACAAAAAACAAAATTAGTACATTAGGTAAAATTATTTTCGCATGAAAAGACTGCTAACGTTCTGCCTGATCTTGCTGAGCTCTATTTTTTTAGTACAGGCCCAGCTGAAAACTCCTGATGATTTTCTGGGCTACGAACTTGGCACACGCTTTACCCCGCACCACAAAGTGGCCGATTATTTCAGGCAGATTGCTGCGGCTTCTCCAAAAAATGTAAAATTAATTGAATATGGCAAAACTAACGAAGGCAGGCCATTACTGGTAGCCATTGTTTCGGCACCTGAAAATATCAGCCAGTTAGAACAAATTAGAAATAATAACCTTAAACTGAGTACCGGAACCAATACCAATGTTGATTTAGCCCGGCAACCAGCAATCCTTTGGCTGAGTTATAATGTGCATGGAAACGAGGCCAGCTCTACCGAAACAGCTTTGAAGATGCTGTACACCTTGGCATCAGATACTTATAAGCCTGCTAATGAGTGGCTAAAAAATACTGTGGTAGTGATTGATCCCTGCTTAAATCCTGATGGGCGCGACCGCTATGTGAATTATTTTAATAGCGTAGTGGGCAAAACACCTAATTCCGATCCTTCATCACGCGAGCACATGGAGCCCTGGCCAGGCGGTCGACCCAATCATTATTATTTTGATTTAAACCGCGATTGGGCCTGGCAAACACAGATAGAAAGTCAGCAAAGGCTGGCTTTATACAGCCAATGGATGCCTCAGGTGCACGTCGACTTTCACGAGCAAAGCTATAACGAACCTTATTATTTTGCGCCGGCAGCAGAGCCTGTACATCAGGATATTACACCCTGGCAAAAAAGTTTTCAGGTGGTTGTAGGGAAAAATAATGCTAAATATTTCGACGCCGAAGGCTGGCAATATTTTACTAAAGAGCGTTTCGATCTGCTCTACCCTTCTTACGGTGATACCTATCCGCTGTATAATGGATCAATCGGGATGACGTATGAGCAAGGGGGTATCAGGGCAGGTTTATCGGTGGTAACCAACGATGGTGATACATTAACCTTAAAAGATCGTATTGCCCATCACTTTACAACGGGTATTTCAACTCTCGAAGTAACCGCTTTAAGCCACAATAAACTTTTGGAAGAGTATAAAAAATATTTTCAGCAAGGGTTGAGCAATGCGCCAGGTATTTATAAAAGCTATATTATAAAGGCAAGCAACTTGTCGCGCTTAAAAAAGCTAGCCGAATTGCTAAGTAAAAACAAGATCGAATTTGCTTTTGGAGGAGATAAACAAGGTCGTGGTTACGATTACGACAGCCAAAAGGAGGAAAATTTTTCAGTTGGGCGGAATGATTTAATTGTGAGTGTGCTGCAATCGCGGGCCGTTTTGGCGAATGTACTGTTAGAGCCGCATACCGTTGTAACCGACTCTAATACCTACGATATTACCGCCTGGGCGCTTCCTTATATCTATGGATTAAAAGCTTACGCCAGTAAAGAAAACATAAAAGGTAAATTTGCTACCCTCGAAGAACCTAAAATAGCCAGTAACGAGGTAGATAAGCCATTGGCCTGGCTGTTTAACTGGGGAACAAGCGAGGATGCGCAGGTGTTGATTGCTTTGCAAAAGGAAAATATTAAAGTGAGGCAGGCCGATCAGCCCTTTTCGGTAAACGGAAAAGATTACCCTGCCGGTACGCTGATTGTACTCAGGGCTGAGAATGAAAAACTGGCCAGAGGGGTAAAAGATAAGATAGCTGCAATTGCAAAGAAATTAGATAAGCCCATCCAGGCGGTTTCGAGTGGCTTTGTAGAGAAAGGCAAAGATTTTGGTTCCAATGTTTATCCATTATTAAGACAACCTAAAATTGCTATAGTATCGGGTATGGAGGTTTCCTCTCTCGCATTTGGTGAAGCCTGGTTCTACCTGGAGCATGATTTAAATCTCTCGCCCAGTATTATTAATGCCAGAGATATCAACAATCTAGATATCAACAAGGTTAATATACTGATTCTACCAGATGGTAGCTACGCACCTTTTATAGGTGATGGCTTAACGGCATGGTTAAACAAGGGAGGAAAATTGATTTTGATGGAAGATGCTATCGAAAGTGTTTTCGATAAAAAAGGTTTTGACATTAAAAAGAAAGAAGCTGCAGTGAAGAAAGATGAAAAACCAGATGCCAATAAACTGCTTTTTAAGGATAAAGACCGCGATGATTTTGAAACCACCATACCGGGTGCCATTTATAAAATTAACCTCGATGCTTCTCACCCTTTTTCGTACGGTATCGGAAAAACATATTACAGCTTAAAAACAGACCGGAAAATATACGAACCCTTTGCTAAAGGCTGGAATGTAGGTCTGGTTAACGAAAAAAGTTTAATGGCGGGGATTGTTGGCAAAAAAGCAAGAGAAGAACTGAAAACAGGTTTGCTGATTGGGGTGCAGGATTTTGGCCGGGGGCAGGTTGTTTACCTGGCAAACGACCCACTTTTCAGGAACTTTTGGGAAGGAGGCAAAACCCTTTACGGTAACATCATTTTCTGTAGTTATTAACCTACGGTTATTTCTTCAAAAGAAATTCCTAAATTGTTAGTTAACAAAAAAGTTACGCTTATAAAATAGGCCTTGGGGTGTATTTAGGACAGGATTAGTTAAAAAAAGTTAAAATTAATTTGCTTGTGGAGCTAACTAACTCTAATTTAGAGTATTATTTTACACATTAACTAACCTATTTCTACTATGAAAAAACTTCTACAGAGTTTGTTCATTGTCCTGTTTTTTGCGGTAAACGCAATGGCACAGGATCGAACAATCACAGGGACAGTTACGTCTGCTGACGATAAACTGCCAATTCCTGGAGTAAGCGTAAAAATCCAGGGTGCCGCTGGTGGTACCTCTACCGATTCGAATGGAAAATTCTCCATCAAAGTCTCCTCATCAGCCAAAGTACTTGAGTTCTCTTCAATTGGATTTGCCGCTCAAACAAGGCCAATCAGCAGCTCAAATGTAATTAATGTTGTTTTAAATACCGATTCGAAGGCTTTAGGCGAGGTTGTGGTAACAGCATTGGGTGTTAACAAGGCTACGAAAACATTGGGTTACTCTCAAAGTACCTTAAAGTCGGCGGAGGTTAATGCTTCTGCGCCCGCAAGTTTATTTGGTGGTTTGCAAGGAAAGGTTGCCGGGGTAAACATTTCCAATACTTCTGGTGCGCCAGGTGGTTCAACTAAAGTTATTTTAAGGGGTTATTCATCAATAACAGGTAGCAATCAGCCCCTGTACGTTGTTGATGGTGTGCCTTTGGATAACTCAACCGCAGGGTCTGATAACAACTATGACTTTGGTAACAATGCAAACGACATCGATCCAAACAATATCGAAAGTATCAGTATTTTAAAAGGATCGGCAGCAACAGCCTTATATGGTTCGCGTGGTTCGAATGGTGTTTTAATCGTTACCACTAAAAAAGGTGCTGCTGGAAAACTAAAGGTAGATCTTTCTACAGCTACCACATTAACCAACGTTGCTTCTGTTTATAAGCTTCAGGATCAGTTTGGCCAAGGTTGGGATGGTACTTACATTCCTTCAGAAAATGGTAACTGGGGCCCAAAATACGATGGTCAATTACGGCCATGGGGTGCTATTGTAGACAATTCCCAATTACTAAAGCCTTACTCTTTCATTAAAAACAATGTTAGAGATGCTTTAACTACCGGTATAGAGTTAAACAATAACATAGCTTTAAGTGGTGGAAATGAAAATAGCACTGCTTATTTTTCTTACGGTAATATTTACAGCAATGGTTATCTGCCATCCGACAATGATTCTTACAAAAGAAATAACTTTACCTTAAAAGGATCTACCAAGTACGGAAAGTTTTCTGCTGACGCCTCTTTAAACTATGTGGGTAAAACAACCAAGTTTATCAATCAGGGTGGTGCAAATTCGGGTATTGGTTCGTCGTTTTATGAGGATATCCTTCAGATTCCGGGAGATATTCCGATTAAGGACCTTCAGGATTATAAAAACAAGTTCTTTAACGTAGATAATTATTTTACACCTTATGCCGAAAACCCTTATTATTCTATTTATGAAAATGGAAGTCGGTATAAAAGTGATCGTGTGTATGGAAATATTAATTTAAACTATAAAGCAACTGGCTGGTTAAGTTTCCAATTCCAGCAAGGAGCTGATATTGACAACGCGATTAGTAAAATCTGGCACAATAAAAACGCACCTAGCCCAGGCAGTTATAATGCCGGAGGAAACATCGAAGGATCTTCAAGAGCAGCCGATGCAGGTGATGTAATTGACGGGTCAGTAAAAACCTTTGAGTATGATTCGAAATTAAATGCACTTTTTAACAAAGAACTAAATAGTCATTTTGATTTAGATGGTTTAATTGGGGTTAACTATAACGATCGTGGTTCAAGAGTATTAACTACAGGTATTGAAGATTTAGCTATACCAGGCTTTTATCAGATCAATAACTCTGCAAACAAGCCAACTTCAACCAGTGCAGAATCGCACCGCCGTTTATTTGGTGCCTATGCCTCAGCAACCTTTGGTTATAACAAATACCTGTATTTAACTGTTACCGGTAGAAATGATTGGTCATCAACGCTTCCTCAGGATAACAACAGTTATTTTTATCCGGCTTCAAGTTTAGCTTTCATTGCTTCACAAGCAATCGATTTTAGTAAAACACCGATCAGCTTCTTAAAAATCAGAGCAAGTTATGGTGAAACAGGTAGTGATACTGATCCTTATCGGGTGTTTAACAGCGCAACCAGAACATCAGTTCCACTAGGTTTCGGAACATTAACCTTCCCTATTTTTGGCGTTCCGGGTTATTCGATTTCTAACCAGTTAAACAGTAACAACTTTAAACCAGAGCGTGTTAAAGAGGTAGAGTTAGGTGCTGAGATCAGATTTTTACAAGATCGTATTGGTATCGATGCAACTTATTACAATAAGTTAAGAAAAGATCAGATTATTCCTTTGCCTATCGATCCATCTACAGGTTACTCATCGTACATTGTTAACTTCGGTTCTGTTCGTAATAAGGGAGTGGAGCTTGCAGTAAACATAAAGCCAATTAAAACTACAGATATTGACTGGAACCTGAATTATACCTTCACTAAAGAAAACAGTAAGGTTACTGAATTGCCGGCAGGGTTAGATAAGGTAGTCCTAAACACTGCATACGATGCTCAGTTTGTTGCGCGTGTGGGCCAACCCTTAGGTATTATCGAAGCACCAACACGTACCTATAGCCCAAGCGGTCAGGTTATTGTTGATGCTAACGGATATCCGGTATATTCTTCTGAAAATGTAAGCTTTGGTTCTACAGTTCCGGATTTTGTAATGGGTTTAGCCAACCAGTTCCGTTACAAAGATTTTTCACTTTCGTTTACCCTAGATTGGCATAAAGGTGGGGTGTTTTATTCAGGAACTGCCGATTTGTTAAACTTCGTTGGTGCTGATGCTAAAACAACTTATAATGATCGCCGTCCATTTATTGTTCCTAACTCGGTACAAAAACTGGCCAACGGTACGTATGTAGAAAATACTACGCCAATTACTGAAGCCAATACTGATGATTTTTATTATCACACCTCAAACAAGGCCGATGCTTATGCTAACCGTATTTTAGATAGATCTTTCTTAAAATTAAGAGAAGCTACTTTAAGTTATAACCTGCCAAAATCTATTGTTGGTAAAATAGGTGCACAACGTGCAAGTGTTTCTGTTTTTGGAAGAAATCTTGTTACCTGGCTGGCAAAAAACAACAATACAATCGATCCTGAGGTTTCTAACTTCGGAAATGATTTAGGAAGTGAATTTGGTGAGTTCAGAACTGCGCCTCCGGTAAGGTTCTTTGGTGCATCATTAAAAGTTTCATTTTAATCTATCTCACAATGAAAAATAATCATATAAAATATAAAGCGCTGATGTTTTCAGCAGTAGTGTTTCTTGCTTTTGGATGTAAGAAAACACTAGATATAAACATAAGTCCAAATAACCCCCTAATAGAAACCACTACACCTGAGGTATTATTTCCTTCGGCTGTAGCTTCTACTGCAGGGCGCGTTGGTGGAGATTTAACTATTCTGGGCGGAATTTGGTCTCAATATTATACCCAGGCAAATGCTTCAAATCAATATAAAACAATTGATTCGTATGCATTAACCCGTAATGATTTTAATGGCAGTTATAACGAGCTTTTTTCTGGTGCCCTTGCTGATTATCAATTGGCAATAAAACTTGCTCAGGCTAAAAGCGACTGGCGCTATAATTTAATGGCTACGGTTATGAAAGCTTACACCTATCAGGTGTTGGTTGATTTGTACGACCAGGTTCCTTATACTGAAGCTTTGAAAGGTGTAGACAATTTACAACCAAAATTTGATGATGGTTATACCATTTATGTAGGCTTACTTGCCGAAATTGATGCAGCTTTAGCTAAAGATTATACCAGCATTGCATTGAGCAGTGATCAGAAAAAAACCGATTTTCTTTTCGGTGGCGATATGAGCTTGTGGACCAAGTTTGCCAACACGTTAAAGTTAAAAATGTATTTAAGGATGGTAAATGCAAAACCTGCAGAAGCTCAGGCTGGTATTACAAAATTGTATACAGATGGAGCAAATTTTCTGACTACGAATGCTGGATTGGCTACATTTGACGGAACGCCTGATAATAGCAATCCATTTTACGAATATAATATCCGTCGTTTAAATACAACTACCAATTTAAGGGCTAGTAAAACATTTACTTCATGGTTAACCACGAATAACGACCCAAGGGTTAATTATTACTTTGGAACTGCTAATCCAACCCCAATGAATCAGGGCGATTATACAGCTACAGCTACACAGCAGCCAACTTATGCCAGTGCTACAGTTTTTGCACAAACCGCAAAAGATCCGGTATGGTTCATTTCTGCAGCAGAATCTTACCTGATGCAGGCAGAAGCACTTGAGCGTTATTATGGTGGAACAGGCGCTTTGGCCATGTATCAAAATGGCGTTCGTGCAGCCTTTACACAAGTTGGATTGGCTACAACTTCAGTTCCTGCAGCTTATTTGCTGTATAGTGGAACCTTTGATCAGAAATTAGAGAAGATTATCGTTCAAAAATGGGCTTCATTTGCCGGTTCACATAGTTTGGAGGGCTTTTTTGAGCAGGAGCGTACCGGATACCCTAAAACAAGTACAGTTTACTCAACTGATGCAAGTTATATACCCGGACAATGGGTTTACTCAAAAAATGGCGTTACTGCTGGTTTGTTTCCTAAGCGTTTGGTATACCCGGCGTCGTCAAGGGATAGAAATAGTAATACGCCTGCAGAGGTGCCAATTACAACTAAAGTTTGGTGGGGTAAATAACATTTATAAATGATAAAGAGATGAAAAGATATTTAACAATAATCATATTGGGGGCTGTAAGCTTAGTTTACAGCTCTTGCAAAAAGCAGTCGTTTGATTATCCGGAAGGCTACGTGGGTATTTCTAAAATAACTGTTTTCCCGACATTAACAATGAAAGGTGATAAGTATGTAGCAGTAGCTAAAGGTGCAACTTATACTGATGCCGGAGCTACTGCAGTAGCAGGAACAAGTACTATCGAAGTAAAAACTACAGGTTTACCCAATACGGCAACTGCAGGTGTTTATTTAATCACCTACTCGGCTACTAATACAGATGGCTTTTCTGCAACTGCTACCAGATCAGTTGTAGTTTATGATACCAAAGCTGATGCTGTAGCTAACGATTTTTCTGGCAACTACCTTCGGGCTGCTACCGGAACAATCACTAAATGGACAAAATTGGCTCCCGGCGCTTATTTGGTTAATAATCCTGGCGGTGCAGCAACGGGTACTACAGTAAACGTTATTGCAATAAACCCTACAGGTAGTACCATTGATATTCCTCAGCAGAACACAGACAGCGGGCCATGGGGATCAAATACGGAAAGTAAAGATCTGATTACTGGCAATTATTCTTGGGCAGTTGAAAATCCTGGTTATGGTACAGCAGTAAGAACCTTTGTTAAACAATAAATAATAAAACGATGAAAAAATATTTTTATATACTAACACTTTTTGTACTAAGCATCTCTGCTTGTAAAAAAGAAGAGCCGGTTGGTGGTACTGCGGTACAGGACCTATCTGGTGAATGGTGGGTACAGATTGATGGGACTGGTGCTTATTATGGGATTTCGACCTATAACACTGCTGATAATTCTTCATCTCAAATGTGGTTGAATCTTACTAATTTTTGGTCTACTTCGGCTACCCAGACTGTTTTTGGAAAGGTAAACGTAAATGTAGATAACAAGACCCTTACTGGGCAAAATATAGCCAATGCAGGTACCTATCCCGGAGGGATAACTTTTACGGTAACTAATGGTAAAATAACACCTAATGGCACTACTGGTCCGGTTTCAAAGGCACCAACAGATGCAATTACACTGGATGTTGAATTTTCTGATGATCCAGGAACCGTTTATCACCTTAAAGGATATCACAGAACCAAATTTGTAGATGACGATCATTAAGCTGGTCGGTAATTTAAATAGACAGCCTTCTGAATTTATTTTCAGGAGGCTGTTTTGTTTTAAGATAAAAACCATTGTAAAGAGGATGTTAAGCAGATTGAAGAATGGGCAGAATACAGAGGTATTATTTAACAATAACTATAAATTATGTATGCTTAATCATGCGAATTTTTCAAACTAAACCACTAGTTTATAGTTTATTATGTGCGTTTAAACGCCATTTAGCCACTTTATAGCATTATTTTGTTTAAAGTGTTAAAAATTGTTAAAATAAATTTGGTGTTAACCGTAACTAACTCTATTTTAGCGATTAAATAATCATTAACTAACCTATTTTCAAATTATGAAAAAACTTCTACAAAGTTTGTTCATTCTTGTGCTTTGCGCATTTTCTGCGTTTGCTCAAGAAAGAACAGTAACTGGTACAGTGACATCTCAAGAAGATGGACTTCCCATACCAGGAGCATCAGTAAGGGTAAAAGAAATCCCTAATTTAGGCGCTCAAACCGGCGCAAGCGGAAAATTCTCGCTAAAAGTTCCTGCTAATGGAAAAACAATTGTGGTAACCTTTTTAGGTTACGGATCGAAAGAGTTCGTTATCCCGGCAAGTAATGTTGTAAATGCTGTTTTACAATCGGATGTAACTTCTTTAAATGAAGTTGTGGTTACAGCAGGGGGTATTACTATTCAGCGTCGTCAGCAAGGTAACCAATCTACTACGGTAAAAGCTGAAGAGTTAACTCAGGGTAAAGCTTTTAACGTAGCGAGTGCCTTAACCGGTAAAGTTGCTGGTTTACAGGTAAACGCTGTAAGTAGTGGTGTTAACCCAAGTGTACGTTTAGTTTTACGTGGTAACCGCTCATTATTAGGTAACAACCAGGCTTTGGTTGTTGTTGATAACGTAATTGTACCTAGTGATATCTTAGGGAACTTAAACCCAGAGGATATTGAAAACATCGAGGTATTAAATGGTGCTGGTGCTGCTGCTCTTTACGGATCAGACGCGTCTAACGGTGCATTAATTATCCAAACCAAAAAAGGTAAAAGAGGATCTTCTACAATTAATGTGAGCCACACTACAAACGTTGAGCAGGTAAGCTTCTTACCTCAATTACAAGAGCGTTTTGGTTCTGGTACAGGTAACGATGATGTGCCAAGCTATACACCGTTCGAAAATCAGCAATATGGTCCGGCTTTTGATGGTGTTGTTCGCCCGATTGGTAAGCCTTTAGCTGATGGTTCGATTCAATCTGTACCTTATTCATTTAATGCAGATGAAAACAAAAATGCTTTCTGGGAGACAGGTTATTCAAATCAAACTGATTTTAATGTTTCTTCTGGCGACGATAAAGGAACTTATTATTTTTCTGGTCAGTATTTTGATCAAAAAAGTACCGTGCCAGGCGATAAATATAACAGGTTTACTATGCGTGTTAATGGTGAGCGCAATTTAGGTAACAATGTTACTTTTAGTTTCAATGCCAACTACGTTCAAAACCGTTACAACCAATCAAGCGCCATTGCTACGGTTTTTGATAACGTTTTACAATCACCTGGTCAGATTCCTTTAACCAGATATAGTGATTATAAAAACGATCCATTCTCTACTCCTGATGGATATTATAACGAATACTACCAAAACCCTTACTTTGCATTAGGCAATAACAGAAGTCTAAGCCGTAACGATTATTTAACCGGTAACGTGCAGTTAAAGTGGTACCCAATTAAAGAATTGTCTTTATTGGTTAGAGCGAGTTTATCAAACCGTAGTTTCGCCAACAAATCTACAACCGATAAATTTACTTACTCGGATTACAGATTAGCAGAAACACCAAACTTCTCAAATGTTGTTGGTTCGGTAAGTGAGTCTTCAGGTTTTAATACTCAAATTAACCCCGAGTTCATTGCTCAATACATTAAAAAACTATCTAAAGATTTTACATTAAATGTAATTGCTGGTGGTACAATCAGACAGAATACATATAAAACTGTGAATGTTAATACTAATGGAGGTTTGGCTCAAGGCGGCTTCTTTAACATTAACAATGGTTTAGGTAATTCAGGTGCTTCAGAAGCGGATTATAAAGCCAGACAAATTGGTCTTTATGGAGATTTACGTTTAGGTTTCAGAGACTATTTATACTTACACGTAACTGGTAGAAATGACTGGAGATCGATCTTATCTGCTGAAAACAGATCTTTCTTCTATCCATCGGCAGATATTTCGTTTATTGCTTCTGATGCTATTCCGGCAATAAAAAACTCTAAAGTAATTGAATCTTTAAAAATCAGAGGTGGTGTGTCTAAAGTGGGTAACGTAAACTTAGGTAACAGCTCTAACTTTGGTGCATATTCGTTATTGCCAACTTTCGGATCAGCTTATGGTTACCCTTTCAACGGTATCCCTGGATATACATTGGGTAATAGAATTGTATCAGCAAATATTAAACCTGAGATGACCTTGGCTTATGAAGGTGGTGTTGATTTTGCTTTATTTAAATCAAGAATTACAGGAGCGTTTACTTATTATAACACAAGCACAACCGATCAGACGGTGCCTATTGATGTGGCAACTTCAACGGGCTTTAGTTCATTTTTAACAAATACAGGTGAAGTTACTAACAAAGGTGTCGAAACATCTCTTCGTTTAGTTCCAGTTAAAAATGCTGTAAATGGATTGGAAATTTCTGTGGGTGCTAACTATACTTACAATCAAAATAAAGTTACTTCAATTGGTAATGGTTTGAGCCAAATTTCATTATCGGGCTCTGCAACCACTGGTTTGGGCGTTTGGGCTATTGAAGGTCAATCTTTCCCATCTTTGAAAGGTTCTGATTATGTTAGAGATCCGCAAGGAAGAATTATTGTAGATCGTATTACTGGTTTTCCTAGCGTTACTACAGGTACTTTCGTATTAGGTAACACCGAACCAAAACACCGTTTAGGTTTAGATGCTGCGGCTTCATTTAAAGGTTTCCGCCTGGCTGCTTTATTTGAATACAGAGGTGGTTTTGTTATGGCACAAAGTTCTGGCAGCTATGATTTTTCTGGAGCTGGTATCAGAACAACCTATTTTAACCGTGAACGTTTTGTTGTTCCAAACTCTTCTTATTTAGATCCGGCTACTAACACTTATGTTGAAAATACCAACATTACCACAAGAACCGGAGGGGTAGATTTCTGGACTAACGGACCAACCAATACTGCCGTTGGTACTAACTATGTTTACTCTGCAGCATTCTGGAAACTAAGAGAGCTTTCTTTGGGATATGATATTCCTAGATCTGTTCTTGGAAATTTAAAATATGTAAAAGCAGCACGTATTAGTGTACAAGGCAGAAACCTATTTATCTGGACACCTAAAACAAACATCTACACAGACCCAGAATACAGTTCTGCTGGTTCTGATAATAATGGTATCGGTATTGTTAACTTAGGCCAAACACCTCCGGCAAGATTCTACGGAGCGACATTATCATTAACATTTTAACATACATTAATATGAAAAAGATTATAAACCTTTTATTGATAGGTGCTGTTGCAGTTGGGGTTTCTTCCTGCAAAAAGTACCTTGATATAAATACAAATACAAATAATGCTACTACGGCTACTCCAGCGCTTGTTTTACCACAGGCAATTGTTGGTACAGCTTCTATTACGCAATCATTAAACAGTGCATACTACTTTCCTGGTGGTTTTGCCGCTAACATTTACGGGGTTGGTGGTTATGGATCTGGTGTAACTTATGCCTATACTGCAGGAAGTTTTGTAACCGGATTTTCGTCATCTTACGATAATGCAACGGATTACCAATATGTAATTGATAATACAGCAGCTACGCCAGGTTTGGCTTATTCTACTGCAATAGCCAGAATTATGAAAGCTTATGTTTTTGCTAAGGTTGTTGATCAGTACAATGATGTACCTTACAGTGAAGCATTAAAAGGTAATTCGGTTTTGGCGCCGAAATACGATAAAGCTGAAGATATTTACAAAGATTTAGTTGCGCAATTAACAGCCTCTATTAATGCAATTACCACTGCCCAGGCGGGAACAACCGCAAATAAGGTATTGGCGAGTGCAGATCCATTATTTAAAGGTGATATGAATTTATGGAAAAAATTTGCCAACACGCTTAAATTAAGGTTGTTAATTAAAATGGCTGGTGTAACAGCATTACAGTCTTACACAACTACTGAATTTGCCGCTTTAAATACAACAGTTGGATTTTTGACTACTGATGCATTGGTTAATCCTGGTTATGTTAAGGCAATAAATTCACAAGGTATTAGTCAACAAAACCCTAACTATGGTAGTTTGGCTTTCGGTACTGATAATGCTAGATCGCAAGGTCAAGCGATTCCAACAAGATGGATATTCTCATTTTATAATGGTACAAAACTTTCTGACCCGGGACGTGGTGGTGTAATTTTCAGAGGATTCCCTAGTACAGCTGTTAACCAGTTGGGCGAGGAGAATACGGTTTCTTCTCAGGTTCCTCCAGCAGGATCTACTTCATGGTTTACCGGTGTTGATGCAAATACCCCAGGATTGGGAGTTGCCAAAGGACCTTCTCAAGGTCAATCGTTAATGTTAGCTTCAGAAAGTTATTTTTTACAAGCTGAGGCTTATGTAAGAGGGTATTTAACAGGCGATGCTAAGACTGCTTTTAATGCTGGTATAACGGCTTCATTCAACTATTTATATCAAAATCAGAGTAATGTTGTTGATGCCAGTAAAAATGTAAATGCAGATGTTACAACCTATTTAACTACGAATAACACAAGCAGATTGGCAAACTTTGATCTTGCCACAAACAACGAGCAAAAGATTGAGGCAATTATTACTCAAAAGTATATTGCGATGAACATGATTCATTGTGACGAAGCATTCAATGAGTTTAAACGCACAACTTATCCTACGATTGTTAACGGATCACAAGATCCACTTTTAACTTTCGCATCTAAACAATCGGTATCTACTCGTCCTGATAAATTGATTGGAAGAGTACTTTACCCTCAATCGGAGTATAACCTGAACCCTACAAATGTTCCTTCAGTTACATTATTTGGTTCTCGTATTTTTTGGGACTTAAATTAATAAAGACATGAAAAAAAATATTTTTAAATCTATAGCGGCTTTACTCGCAATAACCTTTCTAAGCTCTTGCTTAAAGGATGATACGATGATATTGGATCCTGCCAAAGGCCACAATGTTATTGAGTTTGCCAACCCAGCACAGATTGTTCAAAATGGCACTCCGTACCCTTTATATTCGTTTGCGTATGAAGCAGCCAGTACTCCTTCTTTACCAGTTACGGTTAGTTATTCGGGTCCGGAAGCTACAGCACCTCAGGATATTACCGTAAAGGTTGCTGTGGGAGCCGCTTCAAAAATCACGGAATATAATACCGCAACAGGTGGTCATTATGAACTTCTTCAGCCTACAAGCTACACACTTTCGGCAACTGAGGTTGTGATTAAGGCAGGAACAAGTAAGGCAACATTCAATGTTTTATTAAAGCCTTCAACTTTTAATTTTGCTGTTTCGGAAGTGCTACCACTGACCATAACTTCAGCGTCATCTGGCATTATAAGCGGGAACTTCAATACTATTTTATTAAATGTGAGTGCAAAAAATGCTTACGATGGTATTTATGCTATGCAGGCTGGAAGTTTTGTACAACGTTATAGTAATCCTACAACGCCTACAACTGGTGATGCTTTAAATGGTAATACTTCTACTAATCCTGACCTAACTCTTACTACGGTTGGGGCTAATACTGTTCAGATTGGAAACTTAAGATGGGCCGGTGGTTCTTCAGGTGTGGGTGGTATTGATAACCTTCAGGCAACAGTAGATCCGGCTACAAATCTGGTAACGATGAAAGCGTTGGGTAATGCAACACTTGCTATTATTCCTGGATCTGTAAACAAGTATGATCCTGCAACGAAAACATTCACGCTAAACTTTGATTGGAATCAAACGGCTGCAAAAAGGGTTTATTCATTAGTTATTAAATATAAATCATCGCGTTAGAAATTCTAATATTAAGTAAATGCCCTTTGGAGATATCTTCAAAGGGCATTTTTGTTTGTCTAAAATGGGAGATTATTTTGTATATTTAGATAACTAATCAGCTCTGTTATGAATATTTACAAAAACATTTATTTTTCTGCTTTGGCGCTATTTGCTACTGTACAAGTTAGCAATGCCCAGGAACAAAAAACTTCAATTCTTTCTGATCAAACTAAGGTTGTATATGCAATGAATGACTCAAAGAAGTTTGAAGGCACATATTCAGTATTAAAGGATGAGGATAAGGTTTTCTTAAGAGGTGTATATAAAGACAATTCCAGATCAGGAAACTGGTACGCATTTAATAATAATGGTAATGTGTTTTTACGGTATAACTACGATCTTAAAAAGCTCTTGTTTTTAGATACCATTAGTATTAACCGCATTAAAGTTGATATTGCAACAAATGACCCTCTTGTAAAAGAAAAAGCAAGTATACCTGTGCCCATCGCTTCAATTGACCAATATATATCGTTATTGGGTACGGAATTAAGGCGTGTAGTATTAAAAGAAAATAAAAGTGCAGATGGTACATTAGATGCAGATCTGGTAACCAATATCGATCAAAACGGAAAAGCTACTTATGAGGCCCATTATGTTGCAGATGGTATACCGGTTACCAAACGTTTAATTATTGCCGAGAAAGCATTTGATATCGATTGGATACCATCAAGCTATAATGGAAAAAATTATGCATCAGTATTTTCTGTTAAAGCCAGAATCGATTTTGCACAGAAACCAGGAATAAAACAAAGATTTATCTGGGTTTATTAATTTATACACAATTTTTTATATAGCGTGAGCAATGGCTGATAGCCATTGCTTTTTTATTTTATATCAGTCAAAAGTCAAGATTTTGGTCCTTTTAGTGTCAAATTTGTCTTACATAATAATATATCCTATCATTGCGAAATTATTAACTAACATTTTTTTATGAGAAAACTTTTACAAAGTTTGTTCGTATTGTTATTTGTATCGTTTGCGGCATTTGCCCAACAACGAACGATAACTGGTACGGTTACATCAAAAGGAGACGGTTTACCTATTCCAGGGGTAAATGTAAAAATTAAAGGCACAAACAAAGGTGCCGTTACTTCCTCAGCAGGTAAATACATATTAGAGGTAAGCGGGAACAATGTATCCCTTGAGTTTTCTTACCTGGGCTATATTACCCAATCTATCAGTTTAGGTAACGCTAATACAGTAAATATTGCTTTATCTGAGGATAGCAAATCACTTACTGATGTTGTAGTAGTAGGCTATGGAACTCAATCTAAGAGAAATGTAACATCAGCGCGTGTTGGTGTTACCGCCGAAGAGATAAAGGAACAACCTGTTCCTAGTGTTGCACAGGCTTTACAGGGTAGAATGGCCGGTGTACAGATTTCTTCCGGATCAGGCAGACCTGGTGCGCCAATCTCTATTAATATTCGTGGCCGGTCTTCTATCACCGCAGGAAACAACCCATTGTATGTTGTAGACGGTGTAATTTTACCAAGCAACAGTGGTACTACACCTTCATCTGCAGGTGCTGGTATTTCTGCTTTAGCGAATATTAACCCTGAGGATATCTTAACTGTTGACGTGTTGAAAGATGCAGCTTCGGCAGCCATTTATGGTTCGCGCGGATCTAACGGTGTTGTTATCATCACTACAAAAGGTGGAAACAAATCGGGAAAATCGACCATAAATGTTTCGGCTTATACAGGTGCTCAATCACTAACTAAAACCCGCGATCTGCTAAATGCTTCTGAATACAGAACAATGTATAATGAGGCGAGAGTTAACGCTGGTTTAAGTGCCCTGTTTACCCAGGCTCAGATCGACAACCCGACAGCAAATGTAAATTGGTTAGATGAAATTTTGAATCATGATTCAAGAACAAACAATATCCAGCTTTCAATTGCTTCTGGTGCAGGTGAAAAAACACAGTTTTACACTTCATTAAACTATTTTGATCAGGATGGAGCGCTTAGCTTCGGTGGTTTTAAAAGGTATGCATTGAGAACAAATGTTACACATGATATTAATAGCTTTATCAAAATCGGAAGTAATATAGCGCTTTCACGTTCTTACAGACAAGAATCGCCTGTAGATAACAGCATTTACTCTCCTTTCCCCCGTGCTTTGGTAGCCAGACCAGATCAGCCGATCTATAACGCTAACGGTACATTTGCGGCCAACGATTATAATAACCCGGTGCACATGTTCCAGTCTGTAAACTATGTTAATCTTTCTAATATTTTTAACTCAACGTTTGCAGAGTTCAAAATCCTGCCAGAATTAAAATTCAGATCAGCGGTGGGTATCGATTATACTTACCTTGACCAAAGAACCTATAATCCTATAACTTCATTGTCTGGACAAGGATCAAACGGATCGGCATCTTCTGGTTATGTACAAACTGAAAACTATCTTGCCACACAAACATTATCTTATAATAAAAATTTATTTGATAACCGTTTGAACGTTGATGGTACTGCAGTTTACGAATTTCAATGGAATAATCAATCAAACAACCGTGTAGATGGATCAAATTTCCCTTCAGATGCTACACCTTATGTAACTTCTGCAGCACAAATCACTGGTGGTACTGCAAGTTTGACTTATTTCAAAATTGAATCGATGTTGGCCAGGTTAAATTTAGCTTGGGAAGGTAAATATTTATTAGGTGGTTCAATCAGAAGAGATGGTTCATCGAAGATTCCAACTAAAGGAAGATATGGTTATTTTCCATCTGTTTCGGGTGGCTGGATTATCAGTGAAGAAGATTTCTTGAAAAATAACGCAGTAGTTAGTTTCTTGAAATTGAGAGCAAGTTACGGTTCTACCGGTAACCAGGAAGGAATTGGTAACTTTACTTCAAGAAGGCTAATTGGCGGCGGATTTAACTATAATGATACCCCAGGTTTTGCATTAAGCACCATTGGTAGCCCTGATCTTAAATGGGAAACCACTAATCAGTTCGATTTAGGTTTAGAAATAGGCTTGTTAAACAACAGGATTGAAATCAATGCCGATTACTTCAAAAAGAAAACCAAAGACTTATTGTTAAACAGACCAATCCCTAGTACTACTGGTTTTACTACAATTTTGGAAAATATCGGTAGTTTAGAAGGACATGGTTTTGACTTCCAGATCAGCAGTAAAAACCTTGTAGATGAGTTTAAATGGAATACCTCATTAAACATTTCTACCTATAAAAATAAAGTTACAGCATTATATAATGATCAGCCAATTGATGGATCTTTTGCAACAAGAACAGCTGTTGGTCAACCATTAGGCGCATTCTTCTTAATCAAATCTTTAGGCGTTGATAAAAATACCGGAGATATGCTTTATGAAGATATTAATAACTCAGGTACTATTACAGGAGATGATAGACAATTTTTAGGTAACCCTCTTCCGAAATTCTACGGTGGTATCACCAACAATTTCTCATATAAAGGATTTGACCTGAATGTATTCTTCCAATATTCTTATGGCAACGATATCTATAACTTAGGTGCAGAAGGAACTGGTGGTTGGGCAAGTTTAGGAGGTGTTGTATCAGCTTCAGCTCCAGCTACCAACATTTTGCGCGATGTTTATGAGAACAGATGGACACCAACAAATACTGATTCTAAATATCCGAGAGCAGTTGGCGGTACAAGAGGAACTTATAACACTCAGCGCTCGTCGAGGTTCTTAGAAGATGGAAGTTACCTAAGGTTAAAGAATATTACTCTGGGTTACAACCTTCCAAAATCTATTACAACCAAGTTGCATTTATCAAATGTTCGCGTATATGCAACAGGATACAATGTATTGACTTTTACGAAATACACAGGGTTTGATCCGGAGGTTTCTTCAGATTTTACTGTTGGTAATACTGGTGTGGATCAAGGAAGTATTCCTCAGTTTAAATCATACACTTTCGGGATTAATATTGGTTTATAGAAAAAAACAAGATGAGAAATAAAATAATTTTTGCCTTAATGGCTATCGGACTAACTGTTTTCACATCATGTGAAAAACAGCTAGATGTTAATCCCATCGCTTCTTTATCTCCAGAAGTGGTTGGCCCGGCTGAAGCACCAAAATTGCTGAATGGCATTTATGATGCGCTGCAATCCGGAAACACAAGTTACTATTACTTAAGTTATGCTACAGAAGATTTATCGGCAGATAACCTTGTTTACAGGGCAACTTTCTTCCAGCATGGTGAGGTTGATAACAATGCTATTTTAACAAATAATGTTTTGGTGGCAAGGTACTTTATTGGTCCTTTTGCTATTATCCAAAGAGCTAATGATTTGCTTGAAATTTTAAATAGTGGATCAATTCCTGATGCAACCAAGAAACCTCTTTTAACCCAAACCTATTTTTTAAGGGCTTATGCCTACTATAGACTCGTTACACTTTTTGGTCCGGTGCCAATTGTATTTAACAGAGATGTGGTAAAGGTTAAAAGAAATAGTGTTGATGAAGTTTACAATCAGATCATTGCCGATTTAAAAGCTAGTATTGATGCAGGAACTGATTTTAGTGATGCTAAATTTGCCTCAATGCAGGCTTCGAAAGCATTATTGGCTCGCGTTTACCTAATCCGTAAAAACTATGCGTTGGCAAAACAATATGCAGATGAGGTAATTAATTCTGGAAAATTCCAGATCACTTCTGATTATGCTTCTATATTCACAACACCATATGTTTCTACAGAGCATATTTTTAAACTGAATTTTACTGCTACAGAAGCGCAACAATCTTTAGATTATTTCTTACAGCACCCAACTATGCCAGGTGGTGGCCGTGCAGAACTTCCTGTAGACCAAAGTCTGGTAAATGCTTATGAGGCAGGCGATACAAGAAAAGCTGCGTCTATTCAGCAGATTGTGGCTCCTACTGCAAACCCAGGCTGGTATTGTAAAAAATATCAAGATCCTTCTGGTAATGGTGCGTTGCCATTCTCTATCCTTAGGATTTCTGAAATGTATTTAATTTCTGGCGAAGCACAGTTTATGAGTTCTAATAATGGAACTGATGCAGTGGCTTTATCCAGAATCAACGACGTTAGAACGAAAAGAGGTTTAGCTGCTTTAACAACTGTTACCCAGCAGTCGTTTACGCAGGAAAGAAGAGTTGAGCTTGCTTTCGAAGGTACAAGATGGACCGATATGAGAAGAACAGCTTCTCCTACAAATTCAGCTAAATCAATGGCTACCGTATTTTTAGAGGCTAAGGGAAGAACGGCAAATGACGAACTTTATCCGATCCCACAAGATGCGATAACAACAAATGATTTATTATTACCAAATAACCCTGGCTATAATTAATCGCCAACTTCTTAAAAAAAACAGGCCTCAATTGAGGCCTGTTTTTTTTTGCCTTATTTTTTATAATTAACTGCAGTTTATAATCAATTACACCATTAGTTTTTCTAATCCTGTTTTAATCTAATTGTATCTTATTTGTTTAATTATAATTTGCCTGTATAGTATCTTAACTCCTTGTTTATGTGTTTGATGCATATCGGCGCATATTTTTCAATTTTTAGTTCCGGCACTGATTTACAAAGGAAAATTTAATCAAAAAATTTCTTTGTGTAAAATTTGCATTACATGATACTAAGTTTTATATTGAGGTATTATTAACCTAAACTAAAACTAATTCATGAAAAAACTCCTGCAAGAGTTGTTCGTGTTGGGGTATATTGCAACCTGTGCAATTGCCCAATACAGAGCAACTGAAGGCCAAATTGCGGCCAATGAAGTGCCGTAACCATTCCCTCCAACCTACTCAGATTAATCTTATAACTGACTGCTACAGGGCTACCCTGAACGTGAATGACATTTGCTGATTAGCTAATAATTTGCGCCTAATGTACTTTCCGGCTAGTTGTTATAAAACAATGTTGTTTCATTTTAATAAAACAGATAACTACATACCAAAAGCTTTAATCAACTATCATTAATTAAACTAAATTTTTATGAAAAAACTTCTACAAAGTTTGTTCCTCTTGCTGTTTATTGCAGGTTCTGCAATGGCGCAAGACCGAACAATCACAGGGACCGTTATGGCCCAGGAGGATGGCTTACCACTCCCAGGCGTAAGTGTTAAAATTAAAGGTGCAACCGGAGGAACCACAACCGGAGCCGATGGTAAGTATACCATTCGGGTTTCGGGCCGGGCTACAGCGCTAGAGTTCTCGTTTATCGGCTACATCAGTCAAACCAAAGCTGTTGGCGGCGCAACAACAATTAACGTGAATTTAATCAGCGATTCCAAAACATTGTCAGATGTGGTAGTTACGGGTTACACCACGCAGTCTAAAAGAGATGTAACCGGCTCTATTGCGAGTGTAAGTGGCGAGAAATTAAAAAACCTGCCTGTACAAAGTTTCGAACAGGCATTGGCAGGAAAAGCTGCGGGTGTTAACATTATCCAGCCTAACGGGGTATTAAATAATCCACCTGTGTTTAGGGTTCGGGGTTTTAACTCTATCTCGCTGAGTTCCTATCCGCTTATTATTGTTGATGGTATTCCGGTATTCACCGGCGATCAGTCTGCAAATAGTGCAGCGGGTAATGCACTGGGTGATATTAATCCTTCAGATATCGAATCGATTGATATCCTTAAAGATGCAGCATCATCAGCCATTTATGGATCGAGGGCAGCCAACGGCGTAGTTGTAATCACAACTAAAAAAGGAAAACAAGGGGTTACCAAAATCAATTATGAAGGTTGGGTGGGTTCTACAAAGGCACAAAATCTTACACCTTTACTGAATGCGGCAGAATATGTACAAATCAAAAATGAAGCAAGAACGAATATCGGATTAGCACCGGCATTTTTTCTGCAAAACAGATCAGATGGTTCGCAAGTTGAAACCAACTGGTATGATTACGCTTACCGCACGGCAACTGCTCAAAACCATGCCCTCAATTTTTCAGGGGCAAACGAGAAAACTTCTTACTATGTTTCGATCGGGTATTCCAATCAGGATGGTTTTATCCTGGGCAACTCTTTTGAAAGGAAAAACGGCCGGGTAAACCTCGATCACAAATTATTTAAAAACGTAACCATCGGAACTAATTTTTCTTACAGTAATACCTTAAACCGCGCACCTAATACAGGGTCATTACCGGGGCAAACTTTCTCTACCGTTGGTTTAGGCCGTTTAGCCATTGTACTGCCACCAAACGTAGCGGCCTATAATGAAGATGGATCGTACAATATTAATGGCTCTGCTGTAGGCTTAGGTGCCAATACCATTGCCTCTAACTTCCCGAATGCAGCAGTGTTGGTTAATGAAGACCGCAATACTTCAGAAAGTGACCGTTTAATTGCCAACGCCTATGCTTCTATACAAATTGTTAAAGGATTAACGTTTAAAACCACTTATGGCATCGATAACCTGAAGATTGATAATAATTCTTTCGTAAACCGGATTCAGGGTGATGGAGTATCTTACAATGGAGGTGCAACCAGTAACTATGTTAAAAACAGCAGGTGGAACTGGTCTAATACCTTAAATTATTCGAACACTTTTGGCGATCATTCTTTGGGTGCATTAATCGGTGCTGAAGATCAGTATACCAAATCTGATGGATACGGTGCTACCCGCCAAAATGTAATCGATCCTTTTATCAAAGTATATCAGGGAGCTTTCGGTATTATCACGCCGGCAGGTTTGGTTCAGGGTAATAATGCTTTCCGTTCGTACTTTGGAAGCTTAAACTACGATTATAAAAAACGGTACTACTTAAGCGGTTCATTCCGTCGTGATGGTTATTCAGGTTTATCTTCGGGAAATAAGTATGGTAATTTTGGAGGAGCATCAGCAGGTTGGGCAATATCTGAAGAGAATTTTTACAAAAACTCTGGAATTAGCAAGGTGTTAACAAGGGTTAAAATTCGCGGAAGCTATGGTGAGGTAGGAAATATCAACATTGGTAATTATCCATCTTTATTCCTGTATAGCCCAGGCTTGTATGGAGCCGATCCGGCTTTGACCTTTTCACAAGCGGGTAATCCTGATCTGCAATGGGAAACCAGTAAAAAGGCCGATGTGGGTATTAATTTAGAGTTTCTGGGAGGACGTTTCTCTCTTGATGTGGATTATTATCACAATAACATCGATAACCTGGTTCAAAATGCGCCTCAGGCACCATCTAAAGGTGTTCCCGGAAATGCCATAACAACCAATATTGGTAAAATGTATAATAAAGGTTTTGAGTTTACGCTAAATTCGAAAAATATTGATCGGGAAAACTTCTCATGGTCAACAATATTCACTTTCAGTACGCTCAAAAATGAAGTAACTGCCCTAGGTAACAACAACGCCGATGTTTTTGGTGCCACTTCTTTAGAAACAGCCAATATTACCCGGGTAGGTTATCCGATTGGGTCAATTTATACCGTTCAAACTGCAGGGGTTGATCCGGCAACCGGCGAAAGAATCTTTATTAACCGCTTTGGTGAAAAATTAAGATTTAGCTTTCAACGTGCTACCGCTGCCCGTTATCAGTATCTCGAAGGTCCAAACGCCGGAACCAATGCTCCTGCAATTGATGCTTCTTTAGATGCGGTGATAGATGGTCCGTCTATTCCGAAATGGTTTGGTGGTTTAGATAACAATTTCCGTTACAAGGACTTTGACTTAACCATCGGGCTTACATTCTCAGGAGGTAATAAGTTGTATTATGGCTCATTAGCGGGATTGCGCGACCAACGCTTTTGGAATAACGAAAAAGATGTACTGAACAGATGGACAACCCCTGGTCAGGTAACCGATATTCCAAGACTGGTTTATGGCGATAATACTTCAAATGGATCGGCATTTGCACAATCGCAAAATGTTTTCTCCGGAAATTTCTTAAAGGTTCGAAATCTTGCCTTAGGCTATACCCTTCCGAAAGGCCTGTTGAGCAAATATGGCGTTTCTAATATCAGGGTATATGCACAATCGAGTAACCTGTGGATTATATCCAATTATCCTGGTCCTGATCCTGAGGTTTCTGTAAACGGTAACTCTACTGCAACAGGAAACAGTGGAAACCTTGCTCCAGGAGTTGACAGAAATTCAGTTCCTTCAGGCAGAACATTTACTTTCGGTATTAATGTTGGATTTTAAAACTATTGATCATGAAAATCAAATTAAATAATAAGTTAAAATACCTTTTTATTGCAGCACCAATTGTATTTGCAACATCGTGCAAAAAGGATTTCTTAAATACTTCTCCAGATACTGCATTACCAATAGAAGACGCTTTTTCTACACCTGCACGGATTTTATCTCAGGTAAACGGGATATATGCAGGCGTAAAAAGTGGCCAGTTTTATGGTGGACGCTATTTAATCTATAATGATATTCGTGGAGAGGATTTTATTGTAAATAAGCCTAACGGCGTTACAGGACTTGATACCTGGAGATTTAACGTAACTTCTGGTACCAATGAGGTAGTGAACTTATGGGGGGCAATTTATGCGGCTGTTAACAGGGCCAACCTGGTAATTGAAGGGGTAGCAGCCAATGCCTCCATATTGACACCAGCAGTTGCAAAACAATATGTTGCTGAGGCTAAATTCTCCCGGGCATTGTGTTATTATAGTTTGCTTCAGCTCTATGCCAAACCTTACGTTACCGATAATGGTGCAAGTTTAGGTGTGCCACTCAGATTAAAAGGCGAGAAAGATCTGACTGGGAACGATTTAAAAAGAAGTACGGTTGCTGAAGTGTATACACAGATTCTAAAAGATCTTAACGAGGCTGAGCCAGACCTGGCATTAACGCTTGCTGCTACCCGTGCATCACGCAATACAGCTATAGGGCTTAAAACAAGGGTGTATCTTTCTATGGGTAATCTTGCTTCGGTAGTTACTGAGGCTAATAAAATTGTAAGCCCAACCGCTCCCTTTACTGCTACATCGGGTGTTGCAAATAAACTCGAAACCAATATTGCTACTGTATTTGCGGGAAGTTACGTTGGAAATGAGGCCATGCTATCACTGCCAATGGCTGATTTAGATGCACCTGGTACGCAAAACCAGCTGGCCTATTACTATAATGTAGAATCGGCAGGTGGTAACCAGGAATTCTTCCTTAACCCAACAGGAATTTTGGCTAATGCGGCATTTGCTTCGGCCTCTACTGATGCCAGAAAAGGGCTTACCGCTGTGGTGGGCACAAATACCTGGCTTACAAAATTTAAAAAACCATCGCCATATACCGATTATATCCCTGTAATCAGGTATGCCGAGGTACTTTTAAACCTGGCCGAAGCTACAGTAACATCAGATCCTGTTCGCTCTATTGCCTTACTTACAGCAGTAAGACAAAGATCTAACCCGGGTTATGTGTTTCCGGCTACCGATTTATTGCCTGCTAATCTCAAAAATACCATCCTTACTGAAAGAAGGATTGAACTATTGGGAGAAGGCTTCAGATCGCCGGATGTAATGAGACTGGGTTTAGGCTTTACCGCGAAGAGTGGTACTCAGGGTAGTGCACCAGCAATCCCGTTCAATACTGCAGGCTATATCTGGCCAATTTCTTCAACAGAAGTTCAAAATAATAAACTTATCGTACAGAACTAATTCCAACCTGTTCGAAAATATAAGGGCTGGCAGTTTCTTAACTGTCAGCCCTTTTTATATTGTACTCGATTAAAAATTTCTACTTCTTATCCACGCTGTATTTTCCCGGGCCGATAAAAATCAAGCTGAAAAATACAATGCCCATTTCGATGGCATGACTGGCGCCTGCTAAACCATCGCCTTTGCCAAAATGAACCAAAGCGGCTATAATCATGGTAAATACCAGTAAAATACATGCCGGGCGATAAAACAGGCCTACAATTAATAAGAATCCGCCGAAGGTTTCGGTAGCTGCGGCCATGAAGCCCCAGAAAATAGGTAAGAAATTAATGCCGATTACCTTCATGCTGCCGCCTAAGCCCGTCCAGCCATCAGGGCCACCCGCCAGTTTCGGAAAACCGTGTATAATAAACATCACCCCAATACCGAGGCGCAAAAGTAAAATTCCTGTGTTTCTGTACTTCCCTAAATTATCTAAAATAGCCATCTTATAAATATGTAAATTGAACGTTGTTTGTTTCTACTTTTAAGGTTACCTCGGCCCCTAAAACCATGCTGAGGTTATTTTCAATATGTCCTGTAGGGAAATTAAAGCAAACGGGGTAATCGTATTCCTTTACAATATCCCAGATCACTTCATCGGCAGTTTGACCGAATGAAATTTTTTCTTCCGAAATTTCGTTAAAGGCACCTACAATCAGGCCTTTCAGGTGTTTCAGCTTCCCTGCCCTTTTTAACATGCGCAGCATCCGGTCAATGCTGTATTCGTGTTCGCCTACATCTTCCAGAAAAAGAATTCTACCATTGTAATCCATTTCCGAAACCGAGCCCTGCATCATGGCCAGCAAAGTTAAATTGCCACCAATTAAAGTGCCGGTAGCTACTCCCGACCGGGTTTTAAAAGTGCTCTGGTAATCGTACTGCTGTTTTTCGCCAAATAACGACTTTTGTAAAGATATCAGTGCCGCTTCGGTCGATTCGACGAAAGTGTAAGGCATTTGCGCATGAATACACTGGGTGTTGTTTTGTGCAATCAGGTGCGAAAGCAGTACCGTAATATCGCTGAAACCAACTATCCATTTCGGATGCTGCTCAAAAGTGCTGAAATCAAGCTCATCAATAATCCGGATGGTACCATAACCTCCGCGGCCGGCAATAATGGCTTTGATGGATGGATCATCTAAAAAACGCTGAATATCTTTTGTCCTTAGCTTGTCGGTTCCGGCAAACTGGTGGTGACTGGCATATACGCTATCGCCCAAAATAACTTCCAGTCCCCAGCTTTCTAAAAGCGCTATGGCGTGGTCAATCGGTTTGGGTAATTTCTTTGCCGGACAAACCAGCGCAATCTTATCTCCTTTTTTTAAATACGGGGGCTGCTTAATCATCTTCAAAACACTTATCTTTGCCAAATTAATAAAAATTGTTTTGGATAATAGTAAAATAAAAAGATATACCGTAACCGCAGCGCTTCCATACACCAATGGACCGGTTCATATTGGGCACCTTGCCGGTGTTTACATTCCTGCCGATATTTATGCCCGTTACCTGCGGTCGAATAAACGCGATGTAAAGTTCATTTGTGGATCTGACGAAAACGGCGTACCCATTACTTTAAAAGCCAAAAGAGAAGGTATTACCCCTCAGGAAGTGGTAGATAAGTATCATAAAATTATTGGCGATTCGTTTAAAGAATTTGGCGTGTCGTTCGATATTTATCACCGTACCTCATCACTTACGCACCACCAAACAGCGGCCGATTTCTTCGAAACCCTGTACAAAAAAGGTGTGTTTACCGAAGAAATTACCGAGCAATATTATGATGCTACGGCTAAGCAATTTCTGGCCGACCGCTACATTACCGGTACCTGCCCTAAGTGTGGTAACGAAAATGCTTACGGCGATCAGTGCGAAAATTGCGGTTCTACACTTAATGCCACCGATTTAATTAATCCTAAATCTACCCTTTCGGGCGATAAACCCATTTTAAAGGAAACCAAAAACTGGTTTTTACCTTTAGATCAATACGAAGAACGTTTAAGGGCTTATATCGAAAGCCATAAAGAATGGCGTCCTAATGTTTACGGGCAATGCCAGAGCTGGCTAAATGCAGGTTTACAGCCGCGCGCCATGACCCGCGATTTAGAATGGGGCGTACGCGTACCTTTGCGCGATGCCGAAGGTAAAGTGCTGTACGTATGGTTCGATGCACCTATTGGTTATATTTCGGCCACTAAAGAGCTGTGTAACTATGCCAAACTTGATGTTTGGAACCCTAAAGCAGAAGAATATTACATCAGCAGTTACGAAGCCGATAAATGCGGCTGGGAAGAGTACTGGAAAAGTGATGAAACCAAACTGGTACACTTTATCGGTAAAGACAATATTGTTTTCCACTGTATTATTTTCCCTGCCATGTTAATGGCCCATGGCGAATATACCCTGGCCGATAACGTGCCAGCAAATGAGTTTTTAAACCTCGAAGGACAAAAGATCTCGACTTCTAAAAACTGGGCAGTATGGTTAAACGAATATTTAAGGGAGTTTGAAGGGCAGCAGGATGTGTTGCGTTATGTGTTAACCGCTACTGCACCCGAAACCAAGGATAACGACTTTACCTGGAAAGATTTTCAGGCCAGAAACAATAACGAGCTGGTAGCCATATTGGGCAACTTTGTAAACCGCGTGGTTGTACTTACCCACAAATATTTTGGTGGTTCGGTACCTACCTGTATGGAAATTACAGCGGTAGATCAGGCCGTAATTGATGAGCTGGCAGGTTATCCGGCTAAAATATCGGCTTCTATCGAAAATTACCGCTTCAGGGAGGCTCTGGCCGAAGTAATGAATGTAGCCCGTTTGGGTAATAAATACCTGGCCGAAACCGAGCCATGGAAACTGATTAAAACCGACGAAGACCGGGTAAGGACGATCCTGAATATTGCTTTGCAGATTGCTGCCAATATCCAGATTTTAATCGAACCATTCCTGCCTTTCACTGCTGAGAAGCTCATGAACATGCTTAAAAACGGCGGCCATGACTGGGAAGACGCCGGAACGGTTACCCTGTTGAAACGCGGTCACGAAATTGGCGAAGCCATTCTTTTATTCGAGAAAATAGAAGATGCGGCTATCGATTTCCAGATCGAGAAATTAAATCAGAGCAAAGTGAGCAATGCCGCAAGTGCTGCGGTGGCAACACCAGCGAAAGAAAATATCCAGTTTGATGATTTCTCGGCAATAGATATCCGTGTAGCCACTATTGTAGCTGCTGAAAAGGTAGAAAAAACCAAAAAGCTCTTAAAGCTAACTGTTAATACCGGAATTGATGAGCGTACGGTAGTTTCGGGCATAGCCGAATACTATAAACCCGAAGATATTGTGGGTAAACAGGTGAGCATGATTGTAAACCTGGCCCCGCGAGAAATTAAAGGGATTTTATCGCAGGGCATGATCTTAATGGCAGAAAATGCCGAAGGTAAACTCACCTTTGTGGCACCAGCCGATAAGTTTCAGGAAGGTAGCGTAATCAGATAATCTGCTATCTACTGTTAAAATACAAAAGCCATTTGATCTAAAGCGGATCAAATGGCTTTTTGTTTAAATACCAAAGTCGAATTAAGGATTCATGCGGTTAAAGTATTCGCTTATGGTATCATTATTTGCTTTTGCCCGATCCCCGCTTGTACCAAAAGTTAATTCGGTTTTTCCTGCTTTCATCTGTTCAAATACCGACTCCACAAAATCGCTCACTGCAGGATGTGCATCATGAATGCCTTTACCACCTAAATCAGTGTTTAAAGCTGGTGGAATCATCTCAATCACTTCTATTTTCGAGTCCTTTAAACTGTGGCGTAATGAAAGGGTAAAAGAACGCATAAAAGCTTTCGTTCCACAATAAACCGGTACGGCAGAAAGCGGAACAAATGCCAGGCCGGAGGTAACATTGATAATGGTATCCAACGTATCCAGCTGGGTAAATAGTTTGGTTAAATGAAGGGGCGCCAAAACGTTGGTGGTAATTTCATCACTTGCTTTTTCGTAAAAATCATCATCCCCGATGTTCATCCAGTTCTGGATGCCCGCGTTATTTATCAGTACATTTAAATCGCTATGGTTTTCTGCAATCCAATTGTACAACTCAATTCTACCTGCTTCATGCGATAGATCGCACGTTTTGGTAATCACTGAAGGTAATTTTGCTGCTGCTTCATGTAAAGCCGATTCGCGCCTGCCACAGATAATTACCGTATTGTTTTCTTGTATAAACCTTTCGGCTAGCCCCAGACCAATACCTGTTGCGCCGCCAGTAATCAGGATTTTATTATTTGCTAATTTCATGTTGTTTATAAATTGATGAGACAAAGATGAGGCTATTCAAAAGATTTATTATGGTGAGTAGTACAGTATTTTCGTGAGGTAATAATATCTTTCTCAGCCTGGTTATACAAGCTGATAGCTATGTTAGTTTGAAGGCTGATAATTTATCATATTGCTTGTTAAAATGGCTTTACTTGAGCCAAAACTTTTGTTATATTTGCCCGCAGTAAAGTAAAATGGCCCCGTAGTTCAACGGATACCCGCCTGACTGACGTTAGTCGGGCAGGGAATAGAAGTTACCTAAACACGAGTTATGAGTTACTTTGCATATGTAATTAAAAGCGAACACTTTGATTATTTTTATAAAGGTCATTGTGAGGATTTAGATAAACGGTTAAAAGAGCATAACGCTGGTAAGACGAAATCAAATAAGGCTTACCTGCCCTTCGTAATTTTTTATTATGAAGCGTTTCCTATCAGGGAAGAAGCGATTAAAAGAGAAAAATATTTTAAGTCTGCCTCAGGGAGGCGATATTTGAAAAATAAAATGGCCCCGTAGTTCAACGGATAGAATAGAAGTTTCCTAAACTTTAGATAGCAGTTCGATTCTGCTCGGGGCTACCAAGGAAAAGCTCATCGTAAGGTGGGCTTTTTTATTTTTATAGGATGTAGTTATTGCCTGGTATTTGAAATAATTGGCCCCGCAGTTCAACGGATACCCGCCTGACTGACGTTAGTCGGACAGGGAATAGAAGTTTCCTAAACTTCCTAAAGACACCCATGAGTAAGGGTTCAACATATTGATGGACAGTATGTTGAGTAAGAGTGCCTGACGATATATAAATACATAGCGGTTTGGTACTGACCAGCAATTTCTCACCCGAGAAAATATCCACAAGGATGTATTGACTGGATTTGAGCGCGTGCTAAATAGTGGCAGAAAAATACTTCAGGAGCCTGAACGAAGAGAATATTTTCCGGAAATAACAGGACTAGAGATATACTCAGTATTAGGTATTGTACTCCAACAGGCGGCTAAGTAGTTTTACAACATAAGGGGATAAGTACTAAAGCCCCACCAACCACCGCTTAAACCAACATCATCTAAATCAAATGAAAAGAAAATTACATTACGTATTGATCTTGCTCTTGGCAAGTGGCATATCAGCTTCAGGGCAGATCACCAACAAATCCATCCTTTCGGGCCTGGAAAAAGAACTGATCACAACGGAGAAAAAATCCGACATGCTCATTACCCCTACCGGCCTGAATGTATTCCTGCAGAGAAAGACACTTAGTTATCTTACCGGAGTATCTGATCTTTCTCTTGCCAAGTTCTATGCCTCGGTATCAACCGAGAATGAAAAGCTTAACCTGGGTTTTAACATCCCGGTTAAATATGATGATAATAGTCTAATGCTCCTGATTAACCCTGTAGTAGAAGCAGATGCTAAGAACAGTTTTTCAACCCTATATAAAAACGACAAGTGGCAGGGAACGATTAGGGCAGGGCTTAAGTTGACCTACCTGCTACCTTTTGGAACGATGAACTTTCTGGATGGAAAAAAGACCAATCTGGATATCCTGAGAAAAACAAAATATGAAGAAATAGCAAGCGCCTACAAAGCAGAAGATGATAAACAGAACAAACCCGTGACAACTTTAACGGGCAATGTTACCTTGCCGGTAACAGAGGACCTCAGCCCAAGGGAACTCCGAAAAAAACAAAGGGATGCTTATGATGCCGTAGGTATTGCCGAAGCGGATTACATTGAAAAGAATAAATCCTATACCTGGATGCAAACAGGGTGGATATCTGCCTGGGGTTTTACTCCTGTTACAGAAGCGAGTAAATACATCTCACCCAATTACCTTACCGCTTTTGAGGCAACCAGGTTTCGCCTTTGGGAAATCAATCTTCAATATACCCACCTCTTTCAGAATTCGAGGCTTGGCAGTTTTTATCTCTCGCCATGGATAAAGCGGTTCCAGAACAACTCGGCCAATGCAGATCTGATGACAAATGTAGATTACGGGCTGTATAGCCAGGTGCCGGGGACGGCCCAGACTAATCTTGCCCTGATCGAAACTAATCCCGCATTCGTAGGTATCTACTCAGAGTTTATGACCACTAACTTCAATTTTCAACTGGTTTATATCACCCCGTTTACAAACACGCTCATAAAGCCAGGGATCAGTATCCGCTATGAAAAAAACTGGGGAGACTATAGTCCACAAAACTGGCGTTTTGGTCTGCCCTTAGCCATACAGGGAAAATCTACGCCGATCAATATTGAACTGCAGTATAGGTTAAATAATGTAAACAACTATAAAAATGAGGTAGACCACAGTCCGAAGAAAACATTTGGAATAAGTGTAGGGCTGCCTTTCTCCCTATTGTACAAATAAGGAAAGATGATCGATATGCGCTCTGAATAAAAGAGCGCATATCAATCCTGAAATTATCATCACTTAAAATCGCTCTAGCGGGTAGCATCGCTTACCCCTTTAAAATAGCCTACAGATTCAGCTATTCCTGCCAAGGGGTCTTTCATATCTTTTTCGTATTCCAAGCTACAACAGCCTTTGTAGTTAACTTTTCGGAGCATTTTTACGTAGGCAGGGATATTAATTACGCCGCGGCCGAGTTCGCAAGTGGTACCTTCGTTTGTAGCAGAAGTTACATTCTTTAAGTGCATATCAAAAATCCGTTTCGAGAATTTCTGTAGGTCTGCAACCGAATCGCGTCCATCTCTTTTGTTATGTCCCATATCAAAGCAGATTCCTACACGCGGATCGAGGTTTTTAATCAGGTTGTAGATACTTTCTGCATTTGGGTATAGTTTATCCTGCGGACCATGGTTATGAATGGCATAACGGATGTTATACTCTTTTGTTTTTTGGGCAACATATTCAAGGTCGGCATGTGCCGGAATTCCGATCAGCAAATCAACACCTACCCGCTTGGCATAATCGAATGCATTGTCGATCTCTTCCTTGTTTTTGGTGTATATGGGGCCTACAGCATAGCCTACTACGTTATTGGCTTTAAGTTTAGCATGAAAAGCCTCAATTTCTGCTGCTGTGCTTTTATAAGGCAGATGAAAATCTTTAATACAGAGGTAATGTACATCAACCTTTTTCATCATTTTAAGTGATTCATCAAGGTTAAAATTAAGAAAGCTATAGCCTGCAATGGCTAATTTAAAAGTGTCTTCACCGGCGGCAGCGGCCTCAACAGGCGAAGCGAAAACTGAGGGAATATTAACCAGCGTTGCTGCAGTTATACCTAATATTCCTTTTTGTAAAAAAAATCTTCTTGTAGTCATGTTCATTTTATGGTTGCACTAAATTAATATTTAAATTGAAATAGTTCTTGATAGAGGTCAGTTTATTAACAAACATATTGAAGTACTGATGAAGGGGCCTCCTAAAGAATCGTCATTGCGAGAAGGCTTTTTCAGCCGACGAAGCAATCTTTATAATAAGAGATGACTAGCAGGAAAGATTGCTTCGTCGTTCCTCCTCGCAATGACGATCTTTTTATATATGTCATTGATTGGGATGAGCTATGGCTCATAGTTAATAGCCCATAGTGCAAAAAGCCTATGGCGAGATTACCTCCCATTTCCCATCTCACATTTTCCATATTAAATCATGATCGGTTCAAAAAGAAATATCCCCTATACTTTCATCAGCATAGAGGATATTTTATGATCAATCAGCTGTAATTAGTGCTAATACACACAATTCTCTCCACTCAGGTTGTGCCACACGCCATCTTCACCTTTAAACTCAATTTTTAAGCTATTATTGGCGCCTTTCAGGGCATAAATGTTAAGGGGATGATAACCTGCATCCAGCATCACCGTTTTTTCAATTACCTGACCGCTGGTATAACCAAAATCGGCATCGAGCAGGTTAATCTGGTGGAGTTTTACAAAAGCTTTGCTACCTGTGCTCAGCTTAAAGGTATAAGTGCCTTTCTTTTCGATTTTTAAAAGGGCCTGATAATTCAGCATGCCTTTATTAGGCGTGGTGGCAGTGCTTAAGGTTTGCGCTACTCCATTGGTTGCAGGTTTCGACTGATTGGCAACGGTTACGTAATGGAAAGTACCTGGTAAAAATGACCATTTTAAACCTTTTTTTGTGCTTGCAGGCTTGGCTACACCCGGAATAGCGATACTATCATAAGGGCGTTTGGCTTGCTGGTCCATCATGTGCGCTTGCAGGGCCATGTTGCGGAACTGTTGCTGTAATTCACTTAAGCCCCCATTTTTAGCCAGGTTATTCGTTTCTTTCGGATCTTTTACCACATTGTAGATTTCAAAATCATCGGCAGCCGATTTGATGTTGTAGCGTACACCTACCATATCGCCCACCCTGAGCATTTGCATCTGGTTGCGTTTCCTGCTCGCATGACTGGCCTCAAACTGCGGAAATGCGGGGGTACTTCCTGATTCGAAATACTCTACATAAACCTTGCTTTCGCCCTGTTTACCTGTCTGCGTTAAAGCAGGTACCAATGATACTCCCGTAATCCGTGCCGGAACAGGTACACCAGCCGCATCTGCAAAGGTAGGTAACCAATCAGACAGCATGGAAGGGGTATTAACCACCTTGCCGGCCGGAATGCGTTTAGGCCAGGCAATTACCGAAGGCATGCGTAAACCACCTTCCCAGCAATCGCGTTTTATGCCATCAAAAGGGCCATAACTTTCAAAAAAGGTAGGATGGTTGGGTACGTACTGCTTAGGCAGGTACGATTCTATCGACGGGCCATTATCAGAGGTAAACACAATAATGGTATTGTCGGCAATTTTCAGGTCGGTTAATAAAGTACGGATATCGCCAATGGCATCATCTAAGCGGCGTACAGCAGTGGCATAACGTTTATAGGTATCTGGCCATGGCTTTGCAGGTGTATTTGGATCGCGGTCGTCATCGTAGCTGGCATTGGCATAATCGGGGTGCACGTAACTATCTACAGTACCTGTGGCCGAATTAATCATTTTACCCTTCTCGTTCAGCCATTGCAAACCGCCTTTCAGTCCGCCGCCTTGAGGGTAAGCTTGTGTAGGTAATTCCAATACGGCATGAGGCGCGTCGTAAGCCAGGTACATAAAGAAAGGTTGTTTAGCCTGGTGCTGCTTTTCAAAACCGATGATGAAATCTTTGGCTTTTGCCGTCCAGAGGTCGGTGGTATAACATTTCTGCAAATCGGCCGATACTTCATTGTAATTGTTCCATACCTCTTTTTTACCTCGGTAAACGCCTTCAACCGGGTAGTGTTCGTGCCCGTCGGCATGGCGCATATAACCATAATACTGGTCGAAGCCCCTTTTTAAGGGATGGGCAGGCCAGTTGGGGCGTTGCTTCTCATCTGTTCCCTGCAAACCCCATTTTCCAATGGCTACAGTAGCATAACCAGCATCTTTGAGTACAGTGGCCATGGTGTGGTTGTTTTCGAGGGCCTTATCAAACTGGTTATCCCTGATGTGTGCATTACCCTGGTTTACTCCGGTAAGCAGCGAGGCCCTGGATGGTGCACATACCGGAGCATTGGCATATTGCTGGGTAAGTATCGCCCCTGCTTTGGCCATTGCGTCGAGGTTGGGCGTAACCAATGCAGGCAGGTTTTTAGCTTTCTGGTTCTGGAAAAGTACGCCCAGATCCCCATAGCCCAAATCATCAACCAAAACGTAAATGATGTTTGGCTTTTGCTGGGCATTTGTAGTTGATACGGCCAAAGCCGACCATAAGAGGACGAGCGTGTACCTGATGATGTTTCTTTTGCTGCTTTTCATAGCGGAGGATCGGGATTATATGGCTTGGGTTAATGTTGTACAACAAGGGTGCTTAGCCCCTGCTGTATATAATGGTTTAAGGCTGTTATTTCCAGCCCGGGTCTGTATAATTTTAGGGTTAAGCACAATCTGGTTAGATGGTATGGGGTAAAGGTAGTCATTCTGCACTTTTACAGCAGCCTGAATCTTAAATAATAACGAAATTGATAAATGGTATAATGATTAAAAGAAACAATTCGCCGTTTTTACCTGTCTTTATACTATCCAAAAACATAAGATTATGACTACACAAGAAGTTGCTAACCAATTGGTAAAGCTCTGCCGCGAAGGCAAAAACGATCAGGCTATTGATGAACTGTATGCCGATAACGTGGTAAGCCGCGAACCTAAAGGCTCGCCAATGGAACTTACCGAAGGTAAAGCCGCGGTAAAAGACAAAACCCTGCGCTGGGAAGAAAGCGTACAGGAAATTCACAGCGCCACCTGCTCCGAGCCCCTGGTGGCCGACAATCATTTTTCAATCGTGATGTATATCGATGCCACCTATAAAGAACATGGCCGCATTAAAATGAGCGAAATTGCCGTTTACGAAGTAAAAGACGGTAAAATTGTAGCCGATGAGTTCTTTTACCGAATGGGGTAAGGAAAGTTTGCAAAGGGAAGCTTTTAAGCGTATGAAGGAAACATTGAGGATGTTTCCTTTTTTTGTTTTTGGGCCAGTCTATGGAAGATTAAGCCATTGTTACTTTTCGGGATATTGTATACCTTCAAAAAATGAAACGCCTACTGCTCACCGTACAAGCCTTATTTTGTCTGCTGATTATCAATTGCACTTCGCCTATTATTCAATCATTTAAAAAAATACAGGACTCTTTAGAGCGATCCAATGAAGGTTTAATTGTAATGAATAGAACAAAGCTAAAAGAGATACATGTTTTTGATATTGAGGCACTTTCAAAGCAGGCCGATTCTATATCTTTTGCAAATGCAGATCTTAATGGTTTAATTGATGAATACAAGACTCAAATCACCAATCTTGATTTGACTGGTTATAATGTAAATATTGCTTACGAAGTTATTTCTACTCCCGATTTTGTTAAAGGGGCATTGATGTCAGCTACATCATCACTTGTTGAAAAGTGTAGGAAAGCTCAGATTGACCCTTTGAAAAAGAACTATTTTGATAGTCTTATTTATAATTTTACGCGAGTTAATTCAGATACAGCTTATTTTACTAAACAGTTTAAAGGAATACCCTCAGCCAACGCGTTAGTAGCATTAGCCCGTTTGCAGTTGGAAAGTTCTGAAATAACCCACTTATGCTTACAATCAATATATCAATCATTAAAGGAAGCCCGTCCTGTATATAAAAAAGGTAATAATTTATTATTAATGAAATATGCTTCTACTGAAATAATGCCGGTACTCTTGAAATGTACAGACGAACCAAAGATTGAGCATTTACCTAACCGATTAAGGATGGTTTTGAGCATCAATGAAGATGGAGTTATAACTGATGTAATATTTCCGGAAGATAACCTCTCTACTAGTTGTAAGCAATTAGTAAAAAAGAAACTATTAAAAATGGCAGGCTGGGAAGCGCCTCAAATTTTGGGTAAACCCATCAAAACAAAATACACCTGGAATATCAGTTGTTTAAATTGGGGTTATTAATAGATGAAAATATAAATGTCTCACACAAAACAGATCTATAAGCGACTTAAGAATAAAATGGAGATTATTGCTCACTATAAAAGAGCAAACGATGAATCCTACACCATTACCCTGGGCATGAAAAATGAATTGTTCACATTACATTCTTTTTGTTTTGATGGTAATAATGTTTTTGACGAGGATAACTATAAAGATGAAAGTTTTTCCAGTTATCAGGAATTCGATCAGCTTATGACTGCTGTCGAATCCAGCTTCCCGGGTATTAACATCAATATTTGACCTTTATACTTAAAATGCTAACTCACAAAGATGAATAACAAAGACATACGGAAGCAAATCCGTGATGAGCTCCGTTTCAAGGCCTTAAAAGAATTTCAAGCCAGATTACCAATGAGCCAGGATCAGTTCAAAAACTTATTTGACTATCTGGATTTAGCTTTTGAACATGAAAAATGCAATGATGATCATGCCTTAACCATTAGGTTTTTAAACATAACAGGAATTAATAATGTGGAGGATGTTATAAAATGGTTAACAGATCATAATGGGTTCTGCGATTGCGAAGTATTGGCAAATGTTGAAGAGCAGTTTGAATTTTTATGGCATGTTTAGGAGATTATAAATTATGAGGACGCCAAATCAAACGTTGGTACTTGAAAATTGTACCATTCAATTATATGATGAAACAGGTTATGAGTCTGATTCCTCCGACTATCTGCATGTTTACGAGAAAATTTACATAAGTGGCAATCATCGTCAGACTACCTCATCTGTTGGGATTGAATTAATTGTTGATGATTTAGTCATCGCAAGTTGTTTAATCAACTCTGAGGGAGGAGCTACGGCAATCACTGAAAATACAATTTTAATAAGTTATAATAGCTTGGTAATTTGTTGCTCTAATACTGTATTTAAACTAAGCTTACCATCATTGAGCTTAGAATGGAAAACTGTGGCTGATGCTTTCACTTGTTTTGGTATATATTATCTTGAAGAGGATTATTTGGTGCATGGCGAATTGGAGCTTAGTCGATTGGATAAAACAGGAAAAATATTATGGCAGAATGGCGGTCGCGACATTTGGACAACCCTGGAAGGAAAGTATAATATTGAAATTTGTGACAATTACATCCTGGCAGTAGATTGGACTTATACTGCATACAAGTTTAGTTTTGATGGAAGAGTACTCGAAGAATATCAGGTAAGTCAGAAAAACCAGTTTGGCAATACCCCAGAGCGAAAGAAAAAATGGTGGAAGTGGTAGTCTTTATCGTTAAGCAAGTAGTTTTAAAAAATAACTTTTACCCATGCAACAACAAGTGATTGACTTACTAAACTATGGTTTTACCTTAGCTAAATGGTTGCTAAAAGAGCAAGATGGAGAATTTTATCCTATCGCGGTTTACAGTGATCGAATTGGTAAGTCGATCCAATATCTGGCTAATTATGGCGACGATTTTCCGCTAAGTACTGAATTAATTAAGCAATTGGAGGCTGACCTAAAACAAATGCTCGCTCAGAAAGATTTAATTGCTTATGCTATCATCTACGATACCCTAATAACGAACGCTCATGGAGATAAAAGTGATGTATTAGTAGCCAAATTTTATAGCACAGAAAATCAGAGTGGCGGACATTATTATTTGCCTTATAAGAGTGAAGCAAATGAAGTTGTGTTTCTTGAGGGGTGGGTGGAGTTTTATGATAGGTTTTAATTTTGATAAGAAGAGGAATGTTGGGCGCTTAGATTCCCTTATCTAATTTCTACTGTAATAAACAGTTCGTGTCATATTTCTAATAGTTTATGAGCGTCATATTTTTTATTAAAAAAAAGATAACTACCTTGGGATTGCGAATCATCCTACTAATGCATCTTTTTTAATAGTCTAAGGACAGAATACAAGTTGAAATTAACCTCAATACGGCATTTGTTTGCAACTATATTGCTGTCTTTTTAACTTTTGAATAAGCATTCTTGGGGGCTGTGGCAACAAATTTTATAATCCCATCCCAATTATATTATGCGTGCATTTTTTATTAATGTTCTCAAACATTATGCTTCTTCAACTCTTGAAGAGTTTACCGATAATCCTCTAGCCAATTTATTACGAACAGATTTTCCGAATGCCGTTGAGGAAATTGTTGCTGAACCAGAAAAATATATATTCAAAGGATCAGCTGGCCAAAGTCGCTGGGCGGCTTGTCCTTGGGTTGCAATCCTTGATGTATTAGTTACGAAAACGACACAAGATGGTTATTATCCCGTTTATATATTTAGGGAAGACATGTCAGGCTTCTATTTAACCTTAAATCAGGGTGTAACTAGTGTTGGTTTAGAAATTAAGGGTGGGTATCGGAAAGTTTTGAAGAATAGAGCTGAAGAGTTGAGATCGCGAATACATTATAACCCGCAATTATTTTCTTCAGCTGAAATTGATTTAAGAAAGAATAAGACTACCAAAAGCCATTTGCCCGGTGATTACGAAGCAGGAAATATCATTTCTAAATTTTATAGCTTAGTTGATTTACCCGCACAAGATGAATTGATTGCTGACTTGAAAGCAATGTTATTGATATACGCTCAGTTAGTTGAGGCAACAAATTTAACTTCGGCAAGTCAAGAGGAAGAAAATGAAGAAGAAAAAATCAAAAACTCAAATCGGACTGAAATTGAAAAAGAGACATTGATTAAGGCTAGATTAGGTCAGGGAACATTTCGAAAGAATGTTGTTAACCAGGAAAAATGCTGTAGAATTACGGGTATATCTGATTTGGCTTTTTTAATTGCCAGCCACATTAAACCCTGGTGCAAATCGAAAGATGATGAAAAGCTTGATGGTAATAATGGGTTACTTTTAAGTCCACATGTTGATAAGCTTTTTGATAAAGGTTTTATCAGTTTTACTGATAGTGGAGATATATTACTTAAAGATGAAGCAAAAGAAGTTTTCGAAGCCTGGAATCTTAAAAAGGCTAATGTTGGAGCATTTAATAAAAAACAGCAAAAATACCTAGCTGACCATAGAGATCGGTATAGGTTTAAAGTGGATTAAACAAAGCTTTCCAAGAGTACATTACTCCCGAATTTTATTTTCTTCCGTTAGTAGATATATTGAATCTCAATGATCCCTTTTCACGAACGCTTACCCATAAATCTGTTAAAGGCAAGTTTTAATAATACTGCTGCAGCCTACAAATTCTATTGGTTTCTATCTATTTTAGAAGAGGTGGAACGAGGAGAATATTACATTCCTAAGCATAGGCTGTTTGTAGTTATGGTAGCTACCAGCTGGTATACGATTAATTATTTTAATGTTAGTTTTGGTAAACAAGATCAATTACATAAAGCAGTTGGTCTTATTGCTTTAAGCGAGAACCTCACCATAGATGAGGATCGTAGCAGGATAAAAAAACAATTAAATAATAGTACAAATAGAGAAACACTAAAAGCCTTGTGGCATTTTAATAAACAAGTACCCCATCGTTTTTTAAGCCCTTGGTTTCCTGCAAAGGCTGAAAACTCAAAATTTATTTATCAAGCATCCAGTCAATTTGAAAATGATTGTTTGTATGCTGTTGATGAAACCCATATCACCATTAATCCGGTCTGGGTAAATTACCTGATGTCTAACATTGGGGTTTTAAAAGACTTTTGTTATTGGAACCTGAGTTTATATTTACAGAAGCACAATCCAAATGTGCCCGATATTCCTAATAAATTGATTAAGCCGGCCAAAAGAAATGGCTTGCTGAAACAACGGAATTGCTGGAATATGGTTATTGCTGAATTGGGAGGAGTGGATTGCATATACACCAATTCAAGGTTACATGAAAAAGCTTTTGCAGTAGAACATTTTATTCCTTATGCATTCGTTTCGCATGATTTGTTTTGGAACTTAATCCCAGCTAATCCTAAGTTCAACAGTTCGAAATCGGATAAATTACCCAAGTTGGATAAATACTTTGATGCTTTTTATCATCTTCAAAAGCAGGCGATAGAGATTATAAAGGCTAAATCTATTGAGAAGAAAATATTAGAGGATTACCTAAGTATCTTTCCTGATCTTGATCAGGTGGATAAGTTACCCGATTCGTACAAAGGAAAGTTTAGAACAACGATCGAACCTTTAATAACGATAGCAAGTAATAATGGATTTGAGTTTATGGTTTGCTAATAGTTTAAACCCTCAAAGCTTTTGCGTTCAATTTCTCTTCTGTAATTTAGGTTTTTAAATCAATTTCAATGCGTATCCAGATCATCAGCGATTTACATCAGGAATTTGGCTTTTCGGCTTTAAATTTTGAAAGGGCCGATGTGGTTATATTGGCTGGCGATATTAATTTGGGTACTAAAGGAATTGCATGGATTAAAGCGCATATTCCGGATAAGCCGGTGTTGTATGTGCTGGGGAACCACGAATATTATAAAGGTGCTTATCCCAAAACGCTGCATCAAATTGTAGCAGAAGCAAAGGGTTCGAATATACAGGTGCTCGAAAATGAGCGCTTTGAGCTTGATGGGGTTCGTTTTCATGGCGCTACCCTATGGACAGACTTTTCGCTTTTCGGAAATCCCATTGAATACGGGATAATTTGCCAGGGGAAAATGAATGATTATAAACAGATTCGCCGTAATCCTTCCTATAGTCGGTTGCGCAGCATCGATACTTTTAAGGTCCACCAGTTTTCGAAACTTTGGTTACAAAACAGCCTCGCCGAATCGGCAGCTTATCAAAATGTGGTGATTACGCATCATGCTCCCAGTATCCGGTCGGTGCCGGAGGCCTACCAAAACGATCCGGTGAGTGCGGCTTATGCTTCTAATCTGGAAGATCTGATTGTACAATATCAGCCGAAGTATTGGATACACGGGCATATCCATACTCCTGTGCGCTACCACATTGGTTCCACTGAAGTAATTTGTAATCCACATGGCTATTTAAATGAGCCTTATAATGGTTATGAGAAGCAGTTGATTGTTGAGCTGTAAGTGTTTAGAGGGTATTCTTTTATGGTCTCCTATGCCGGAGGGCAGGGTGCAGGAAACCCCTTGCCGTCATGCTGAATTTAATTCAGCATCTCTCATTTGCTCGTGGCGGTTAGGGAGAGACCCTGAATCACCCGTCCGACCAGCCGGGCGGAAGTTCAGGGTGACGGCTAGAGGGGATCCGTCATTCCCGCGCAGGCGGGAATCTTAATTCGGTTGCTATTTCCTTTCCCTTCCCACTGGCTTGCCTCGGCTACCGATATAAAATCGGTACAGGTCAGCCGCCGAACCGCTCTTACTTTTGGCTTGATCCAAAAGTAACAAAACCTGAGCGCAGCGAAAGCATGCCCGCCGATTAAAACAACAACAAAAGGGGCATAAATCAAGGCCTGGATCTTTTCTTGTAAAAACCTACGAAAACCTTAATGGCGGCAGTTTCTAGGCGCTTGCCGGCCCTTAGGCCAACGCACGCACTTGCTCCTGCCTTGGGCAGCGGGGGTATGAAAGGTTGTGCAAAGCTTTTCGTGCTTTTTCCTGCGAAAATCTCCTATGCCGGATGGCAGGGTGCAGAAAAACCCTTGCGTCATGCTGGTCCGATAGCCATCGGATTGATTGAAGGGTATAGAGAATCATATTTAACGTTGTCATCCTGAGCCTGTCGAAGGACTTTTGTTACTCCGCGCTCAAACCTCTCTGTCATGCTGAGCGCAGCGAAGCATCTCTCTATTGCTCGTGTCGGTTAGGGAGAGACCCTAAAACACCCGTCCGCCCGGCCGGTCGGAAGTTCAGGGTGACGTCAAGAGGGATAGTGATAAATGTTTATCCTGCATCCTTTCCTCCGAAGGGGAAAGGTGCCGACAGGCGGATAGGGAGTAAAACAAAAAGGCCAGCTCATCCGCTTATAGCGTGAGCCAGCCTTAATACAGTCGCTTTTATACTTTAATACTCTACATGATAATCTTTCGGGAAAGGTTTCGCGGCCCAGGCTTTTTTAGCCGTCCAGTCGGCGGCTGGGGCCGACCAGAATTCGTCGCTGGCCGGTAAGCCCAAAGGCAGGAACGACAGCGTAGCCATGTATAAACTACCTGTAGAGGTATAATAATCGGCTATTTCGGGATCGTGACCACAAAAACCGAGTTGTAACCAGCCTTTGGCATCGAAAGTACCTGGGGTATCGTATAAATTCTGTTTTACTTTGGTTAATGCCGAGCGTACCTGTGCCGGTGTAATGGTATCGGGCAATTTATGCATTAAAGCCACCTGACTTAAAGCCTGGAAAGCACCGGTACGGTAGGTAATGGAACGGCCTATAGGCGGGTAAGTACCTTCGGGCGAAATCATCCGCTCCTGTCCTACCACGTAACGCTGCATGCGTTTTAAAGCCAGGTCGTAACGCTCCTGTTTTGCTAGTTTATGATCAACCATAATGGCCAGTGTATCTACCATCATCGGGTGAATTACAAAAGAATTGTAGTAATCGAAAGCCAGGTTTGGTCCGTCGCCATACCAGCCATCACCTTTGTACCAGCTGTTAAGTGCATCTACCCCTTCGTTTAAACGGGCTTCGTCATGCTGCTCGCCAATGGAAAGCAGAAAGGCTTCGGTAATAGAGCCAAACAGCAGCCAGTTATTTTTAAAAGGTTTGCGGTTGCGCAGCGATTTAAAAGCGGCTATAATGGCCTGTTTGGTTTCGGGTTTTAATGGTTCCCACAGGGCTTTAGGTGCCCTTAAAAAGGTTTGGGCCAGGTAAGCCGAATCTACAATGGGCTGGTAATCTTTACTAAAATTCAGTTTATCGGGGCTGTTTGGTGCAAAGCAATTGTCTAAACCCTGAACGGCCTGTAAACGGAGTTTTTTTCTTAAAGTACCTTCTGCTGTAGCATCATCAGGCAGGGCCAGCCAGGGAGCAATACCTGCGTAAGTACGGCCCACAGCCTCTAAATAAGATACGGTTGGAGAACGCGAATCGAATTTAGGTGCCGTAATTAAAGGCATGTTTTTAACCAGGGTGCCGTTGGCCAGGTTTTCTACCACCGGACTGGCAATTTTATATAAGAGTTTGTACCAGTATTCGCGGTCGTTTTTAAGTCGGTTGGGGGCTTCGACTGGCGTTGTAGCCGAGAGTACGGTTTTAGGGCTAAATAAACCGAATACTCCGGTTAAAGACAGGGCTCCTATAAAATTTCTTCTTTCCATATTGTAAGGTTATAAATACCAGTTTTTATAGCGCATCAGCGCCTCAAGATAGTAATAATCGGCATAGCTTAAAGGTACATCGATTTCTGATTTAAGGGGCAATGCACCGGTGCTGTGCATTAACAGGAAACCACCGTTTTGGCCGGGTTTGGCACTGTAAGCTGCTGATGAAAGCGAAACAATCATCTTTTTGGCTTCGCCCACAAATAACTTTTGCTCGCTCTTGCTGCTGTACTGGCCCAGTTCTAATAATGCCGAGGCAATAACGGCTGCGGCAGAAGCATCGCGATAGGTATTCGGGATCCCAGGTGCATTAAAATCCCAGTAGGGCACCTGATCGGCAGGCATATTGGGGTTATTAATAATAAAATGGGCAATGTTTTTGGCCTGTTCCAAATAGCGCTTGTTTTTGGTAAAGCGGTACATCATGGCATAGCCATACAAGGCCCAGCCCTGTCCGCGGCTCCAGGCCGACTCATCGAATGCACCCTGGGCAGTTCCTTTTTTCAATACTTTACCGGTGGTCATGTCGTAATCTACTACGTGATACGAACTGTAATCGGAACGGAAATGGTTTTTTAACGAGGTATCCGCATGGTGAATGGCAATTTCCTTGTATTTCGGGTCGCCACCGTGATCGCTTACCCAGGCCAGCAGCTCGAGGTTCATCAGGTTATCGATAATTACAGGGCCTTTCCACAGTTTATTGCTGTTCCACGATTGGATTACCTTGGCTGCGGGGCGGTAACGTGTAACCAGCGAAGCGGCAGCAGTATCGATAGTGGGTTTGTAGGCCGCTTTGCCCGTAATGCGGTAAGCATTGCCGAAACTGCAAAACATCATGAAACCTAAATCGTGGTTGCCGGTGTAGTGTTTTTCTTTTTCGAGTATAGCCAGTCGTTTTTCGGCTTCTTTAAGGGTGGCCTGATCTTTAGTGTACTCGTAAATGTAAAGTAATGAGCCTGGGTAAAAGCCACTGCACCACCATTGGGTATCGCTGGTTTCGAGCCGGTTACTTTTGGCGTAAAAAGTTTTCGGCATGCGGTTATCGGGTGTGGTTTTGGCCAGGATCTGATATTGTTGCTGTGCAAATTTAAACTGTTTATCAATCAGGCTTCTCATCGCTTCCTTCTCATCAACTGCTTTTTGGGCGGGGCTAATTGCTGCCGAAGCCAGTAAACAGATGCTGAACAGTAGTCTCTTCATAGTTTAGGTATATTGTGGATTAATTAAATTCGGTTAAGCCGGTACGGCATTTTACTGTTGGTTCTGGCAAAATTGTGTTTTTGCAGACTCAAAAAAGACGAAAATCCTAAGTGATGGGGTAGAAAATCCTAAAGGGAGGTGTGGGATGTAACGTTTTGGATATAGCGCATGATTATAGGGATCGTCATTGAGAAGCAGGGTTGTGTAAACCCCTTGTCGTCATGCTGAACTTGTTTCAGCATCTCTTATTTGCTCGCGTTGGTTATGTCGAAACCCTAAAGCAAATCCGATAGCATGCGCGCTATGTAGACCCTTCGACTCCACTATCAATGACAGACACCTAATGAATGTCGTCATTGCTGAGAAGGCTTTTTCAGCCGACGAAGCAATCTTTGCAGCAAGAATTACCGGCATGAAAGATTGCTTCGTCGTTCCTCCACGCAATGACGTGTTTTTCGATAAGGATACCTGAAACACCCGACCGGCCGGGCGGAGGTTCAGGGTGACGACGAGGTGGTGGGTGACAGCCGAGAGGGTTACAGCTGATTTAGGTTAATCGATATAGATTCCGCGGTTCCGCTGCGCTACTCTCGGAATGACGGGTTTCTTTAGGAGTCAAGTTTACTATCGGATTTGTTTTAGCATTTCTTATTTATTTGTGCGAGCTACATAGAGACCCTGAAACAAGTTCAGGGTGACGATCATAGCAGAGGTCAAAACACCACCTTAATCACTCTGTTCATATTTTCTCCAAGCGGCATTAAATCCCTGTCGAAAGTAATCTTCAGGCATTCTTTATTCTGTTTCCAGTTGAGCGGTGTATCGGTATCGGCCAGCATTACGGCTTTAATCTCGAGCATGGCGGTATTTAACGATTTAATAATCAGTTCGCCGTTGAGGGCTTCTTTTACATGAATTTGCAGTTCATCGTGTTTGCCCGAGTAAAAAATAATGGGTTCCAGCATCCTGATGTCGACCGCGTTTTTTAATGGGTTTGCAATGGGCTTAGTGGTTCTTTCAAGCGTCATGTTTGGGGCGTTATGGTGTAAGGGAAAGGATAAATTTGGGCTAAGGCCAGGGTTGGTTTTGCCGGCCAATAAGTGGGCACAACGGGTGGCCCACTTATTCCGGCTATTGATCAACTAACTCTTTTTTGTTTGGTACAACAGCCTGTTTGGTACTGGTTAAACCAATGGCCAGTCAGCTGCAGTTATTTGCATGAATCAAATTTGATACATTACTATCGAAAAAAAGACGAAGATTCTAAAAGAAAGGGTAGAAAAATCAGTAATATCGCATTAAAATCCCGGTACAATACTAAGGAGAGTAATCATCTTCCTATATTTATTGGACAGCTAACTAACTAGAACCTACAAAATTGAATATGAGATGTGATAAGCCCGTCGGGCTATTGCTTGGCCTGCTAATTTTCCTTACTTTTTTTTCGGCAAAGGGCCAGCCTGCGGTTTCTTTTTCAAACCTCACGGTCGAAAACGGCCTGTCGCAAAATTCTGTAATTGCTATTGCCCAGGATAGCACGGGGTTTATGTGGTTTGGTACGCGCCAGGGGCTTAACCGTTACGATGGCTATCGCTTTAAAATTTATAAAAGTGAAATTAAAAACCCGGCCAGTATTTCGGGGGTCGAAATTACTTCGCTGTTAACCGATAGTAAAGGGGTATTGTGGGCAGGTACCTCGAGCGGATTAAACCACTACAATGCACAAAACGATTCGTTTGTGCGCATTAAGGGCTTAAGCAGCAATAGTGTGGAAGCTATTTATCAGGATCGCAATAAAAATGTTTGGGTAGGTACGCTAAACGGATTAAACTTACTTACTGACCGGGCAACCAATAAGTTTAAGATTTTTCGTTTCAGCAGCAGGAACGGCGATCCGGTTAACAGCATTTATAGCTTTTGCGAAGATAAAAATGGTAATTTATGGGTAGGCACGGGTAATGGGGTAGTTTTATTGCGCCACGATCAGGGAGGCTACCATTACAAAAAAGTGGATTTCCCTTCGCCCCTGCCTTCTAATTACATTACCGCCATTGTTGCCGATGAACAGGGAAATATCTGGATGGGTACCAGCAATGGCTTATGCCAGTTTAATGTAGCACATAACAGCCTCAGGGTTTTTCAGCACGATAACCAGAACCCCGGTTCGATTATCCATAATGATATCAGGGAAATTATGCCCTACAAAGGCAATTTATGGGTGGGCACGCAAGATGGTTTGAGCATTTTAGACCCTACCCTGGGTACTTTTACCAGTTGCCAGCACGATCCGGAAGTGAGCAGCACCATCAGTCACAATTCTATTCACAATATCTTTAGCGATAAAAACCGGAACATCTGGATCGGAACTTATTTTGGCGGGGTAAACATGGTTTCGCCGGTATCTACCCGCTTTAGAGTTTACCGCAACAGCAGGTTTTTGCCCAGCATTAGTGGCAATGTACTGAGCTCGGTGCTGGAAGATGCCCAACACAACCTCTGGATTGCCACTGAAGGGGGCGGCTTAAATTATTACAACCGCAAAACCAATACTTTTAAGAGCTACAAAAGCAATTCTACAGATTCATCGAGCATCAGCTCGAACCTGATTAAGGTAATGAAGAAAGAAGGCCCCAACAGCGATAAAATTATTATTGGTACACACCGTGGGGGGCTGAATATCTTCGACCCGAAAACAGGCAAAGCCCAGCACATTAAAAACGTGCGCGATTCGTTAGGGGTTGCAGGTTCGGCCGAAATCCTGGCGCTCGAAGTAGACCGCCGCGGTACCATCTGGATAGGCTCGCTTAACGGGCTTACTACGCTGGCCAAAAAGGATGGGAAATACCCTCCCCATACCACCAAAAGTATTTTAGACCGTTATTTGCGGCGCAAAAATATCACCAATATTTACGAAGACAGCCGTGGCGACCTTTGGATTTGTACCAATATGGGCCTGTATCAATATAACTTTAAAACAGGCGTATTGGCGGTTTTTCATAAAAATGAAAGTAAAAGCAACCAGCTGCAATCTGATTACATTAACTGCATTACCGAAAACAGTGCCGGCGAAATGTTAATTGGAACGTACTTTGGCGGTTTGAGTATTTATAACCCTAAAACCAAAACCTTTAAAACCTTTCAGGAAAAAAACGGACTGATTAACAACAATGTACTGGGAATAGTGGAAGATGCCAGTCATAATTTATGGCTCAGCACGGCCAATGGTTTATCGGAGCTGAACCCGGCAACGGGCAGGTTCAGGAATTATACCAAAAGTGATGGGCTGGCAGGCAATGAGTTTAATGCGCGTTCTTACTTTATCGATAGCCGTGGCGAAATATTTATGGGCGGTATAAACGGGCTTACTTCTTTTTATCCGCGCGAAATTGAACTGAACAACTATGCTTCGCCATTGATTTTTACCGGATTAAAATTGTTTAACCAGTATGTAAGTGAAAAAGACGGGCAACTGGCCGAAGAAATCAATACAGGCCAAACGCTTACTTTTAATCACGACCAGAACAATTTTACCATCGAGTTTGCCCTACTCAATTTTGTAAAACCCGACAAAAACAAATACACTTATTTTTTAGAAGGTTTTGACCGTGGCTGGAACGATATGGCTACGCCTAGTGCCACTTATACCAATTTACCGGCGGGCAATTACCGCTTTATGGTAAAAGGTGCCAATAACGATGGTATTCCGGGGGCAAAAGTAGCCAGCATTAACATCAGGGTACGCCCGGCTTTCTGGGCCAGCTGGTGGGCTTATGGGCTTTATTTATTGCTGTTTTCGGCCATGCTCTTTCTCATTGTACGCTACCTTTTTGTACAGGCCTTGTTAAAACGGACAGAGGATGTGCAGCGGGTTAAACTGCGGTTTTTTACGCATGTTTCGCACGAAATCAGAACGCCGCTTACGCTGATATTAGGTCCGCTTGAAAACCTGCTGAAAAGCACCAAAGACCTGCCGGTAATTAACAACCAGATTTTGCCGATAAAACGCAATGCCGACCGTTTAATGCAGCTGGTAACCGAGCTGATGGATTTCAGGAAAACGGAAACGGGTAACCTGAAACTGCAGCCGCAGCAACAGGATGTTGTATTGTTTTTACGCGAAATTTTTAATGCCTTTGAGCAACTGGCCGAAAGCCGCAATATTACTTATCATTTCGAATACAGTGGCGAACCGATACTGATCTGGTTTGATAAATTGCAGATGGAAAAGGTTTGTTTTAACCTGCTCTCGAACGCCTTTAAATTTACCCGAGATAACGGAGCAATTAGTGTTAGCATTAAAGAAGTGAAGCAGGAGGTACAAATTGAAGTGCGCGATAATGGTATCGGGATTCCGGAAAGCAGCACCAGCAAGCTCTTCAGCGATTTTTTCCAGGTAAACAGTCCGGGTTTTGTGCACATTGGTTCGGGTATCGGCCTGGCGCTATCTAAAAGCATTGTAATGGCCCATAATGGCGAGTTGTTAATGGCCAGTGTACCGGAAAATGAAACGCAGGCCGGCGATACCTGTTTTACCGTTATCTTAAAAAAAGATAGTAGCTGGGTAGAGCAGCTGGAGCCTTATGAGCCAGCTACCGATGGGCAGGAAAGCAGTACCTATGTGGTGCCTATGCCAGTGCCCGATGTGGTGGTGGGTAGCCTGAACCCGAAGCAGAACTTTAAGGAAACGGTTTTACTGGTGGAAGATAATCCGGAAATCAGGCAGTTGCTGCGCAATACCGTTGGGCTAAACTACCAGATTTTAGAAGCAGAAAACGGTCAGGTGGGTTGGGAAATGGCCAGCGAGCAGTTGCCCGATCTGGTTATTTGTGATGTAATGATGCCGGTGATGAACGGACTGGATTTATGCCGCCTGCTGAAAAGCGATGAACGTACGGCCCATATCCCGGTGATTTTGCTAACGGCCAGGGTTTCGCAGGCACAACAGGTAGATGGTTTGGAAACGGGTGCGGATAGCTATATTACCAAACCTTTCAGCATTGAGCTGATGTTGCTGAATGTGCGCAATTTGCTGCAATCGCGGGCTAACATGCGGCGTAAGTTTGGCGAGCAGGCCAACCTGAACCCGCAGGATGTAACGATTAATACGGTAGACCATAAGTTTATGCTTAAGCTTACCAAGTGTATTGAAGAGCGCCTGAGCGATCAGCATTTTGGGGTGCAGGAACTGGCCCGCGAAATTGGCATGAGCCAGCCGGTATTGTACAAGAAAATAAGGGCCATTACTGATTTATCGGTTAATGATTTTGTAAAATCGATCCGTTTAAAAAAGGCCGCAGTTTTACTGGAAGGCCGGGTTTACAATGTTTCGGAAGTGGCGCATCTGGTGGGCTTTAACGATCCGAAGTATTTTAGCCGCGAGTATAAGAAACAGTTTGGTTATACACCGAAGGTTTATTTGAGTAATCAGAAGGGGAAGGAGTGAGAGAGGCATAGTAGGGTGTAGCCCCTCGCCGTCATGCTGGTCCGATAGCTATCGGACTTGTTTCAGCATCTCTCAATAGTGTACGCTAGTCAAGAAGAGACCCTGAAACACCCATCCGACCGGCCGGGCGGAAGTTCAGGGTGACGCTCCCTTTCGCAAATCCGTCATTCCCACGAAAGTGGGAACCACGAAGTGCTCAGCGAAGCTAATCTTAATGCTTTGGCTGTTTTCTTTCCGCTCACCGCCGCGGGGGCTCTTTCTTTTCTCTTGATAGAAAAGAAACAAAAGATCAAGGCTTGGACCTGATGTTGGATAAAATCGTCAAAGCTTTTATAGCGGCAGCGCAAGCCCCGACAAAAAGTCGGGAAAGACACGCTGCCTTGGACAATGCTTTTTTGAACGGTTGTGGAAAAGCTTTAACGTTTTCTCCGGCCATCATCTCCTATGCCAGATAGCAGGGTGCAGAGGATCCCCTTGCGTCATGCTTTTCCCTCGCCGTCATGCTGAATTCATTTCAGCATCTCTCAATAGTTTACGCTAGTCAAGAAGAGACCCTGAAACAAGTTCAGGGTGACGAACTTAGTGTAACGTAAATTGATCTATATCTTACTCCCTTCCCTAATCGTCTAAATAGATTCCTCGGTTCCGCTGCGCTGCTCTCGGAATGACGGATTTTCTTAATATGTCATGCTGAGCGCAACGAAGCATCTCTGAATAGTGTACACTAGTCAAGAAGAGACCCTGAAACACCCGTCCGACCGGCCGGGCGGAAGTTCAGGGTGACGTTGAGTGTTGGTGAACAATCCCCGCAGGGAGTAATCCGGGGAACTAATTCCCCCGGATTACTTTAATCTTATTATTTCCGGTATCGGCGATATAGAACTTACCCGAATATTTATCGTACCAGATGCCAACCGGGCCATTAAAGCGGGTGGCTGTGGCCGAACCCACGGCATTGCCCGATGTAGTGGTACCCATCAACAGGTTAAAAGTAGTATTGGTTTCTACTTCAGTGTTAATTGCCGAGAGGGTATGGTTACCGGTGTTGGCCACATATAACTTGCCTCCGGCTACGTAGATCCCACGTGGCGAACTAAAATTGGTAGTAGCTCCTTTACGCAATACGGTAACAAAACTATTGGCCAGGTTTATTTTACTGATGGAGCTGCCATTCCAGCTGGCCACATAAAGTCCGGTTTCATCGTCGGTTAAAGCTACACCCCATGGAATCTGGAAAGTTGCTGCTGTACCTGTTCCGCCCAATACACTACTGGTACCCGAACCGGCAACCGTTGAAACGGTGTTATTGGATAAATCGACTTTACGCACTTTATTGCCACCCCATTCGGCTACGTATAAATAACGGTTCGCTTTATCAAGGGCAATACCTGCCGGGCGGTTAAACCTGGCAGTGGTACCGGCGCCATCGGTGGTACCGCTTGATCCGGCTGCGCCTGCAATGGTACTTACGGTTGCTTTTCCATCAGCCGCAATTACAATTTTCCTGATAATATGACGGGTATCATCGGCTACATACAAGGAACCATCAGTACCGCACCTGATGCCGTAAGGCGCGCTAAACTGTGCGTCTTCGCCGGCGCCATCAACAGTACCAGCAGTACCGTTGCCCGCTAAAACCGTGGCATTGCCGGTATTATCAACCTTTATAATCCGGTTGTTACCTGAATCTGTAATGTAAATATTCCCTTTGCCATCGGTGGTCATATCCTGCGGACCGTTTAACGATAAACCATTATTGAGTACGAGTTCGGTAGATTGCAGGTTGGTTAAAACCGGGCTGGTATAAGCCGGCGCCTTTAGTGTAAGCACTGCCTTCTGTTTTACGGTAGCATAAGTAGGCACATCAGCTACAACCGAATAATTGGTAAAATAAGTATTGTTGAGCATTTCTACTTTCACCTGTGCCGGTTGCGGTATCATCAGGTTAAAATTACCAGAAGCATCGGTAAGCATGGTTTTAAAGAGTGTAAACGCGCTTTCGCCGGTTTTCTTCACATATACATTAAAACTGGTATTGGCTACATACTGCAGGTCGAGTGCATCGGAAGCATTAAAGGCAAACAGCGCACTGGTTGATACTTTGAGCTGGGTACTCTTGCTGTTTTCATCAAGTAAATTAACCGAAACCGAATCGGGACGGTAAGCGGTGGTATTGCCGATTTTAACCTTTACCTCGGTTGGGTAAGGTAAAGAAAGCAGGAGTTTGCCGCTGGCATTGGTTTTTTCTGAACCATTATCGATAAACTTAGCAGTACCAATTTTACGGTAGCTTACATTCACCAAAAAATCGGCCAAAGCTGTTGATGAGGCACTATCTAATACGCTGATATCAACGGTTGACATGCCGAATTTGGGTTTGGTATGTAAAACCAGTTCGCCATTGCTGGCATTTTGCATCAGTAATTCTTTCGAATCGTATTTGTAAAAAGCGGTATCAATTTCGGCCCTGAATAAATTGGGGAAAGGTACCTGGTAGGTTAATTCGCCCTGCGCATTGGTACGTACGGTATCTATCACCTGAAAGGCAGCGCTGGCATCAATTTTACGACTGATGAGGATTTTAACACCAGGTTCGAGGCGGTTATCCTTATCATTCATCACCTTTACCTTCAGTGTTGTTTTTTCGGTTGTGGTATCGTTAAAAGCTTCGTTGGCAAACTTTTTACAGGCTGCAAGCCCTAAGGCCAGGCCCAATATGAGGATGTAGTAAGTTTTTTTCATGCTGTTGGGTTTAGGTTCAAAATGGTGATGGACCGATAGACGCATTGGTTTTGCTGATCCATCACCTTTTTGGTTTTTGTTATTGGGCGGATTGTTTATTTATAAAACTCTACTTCGTACAGTTTCAGCCACGATTTTCCGTTTAATTTCCAGGCATCGTCTACATTTACGCCAAACCAGTAGATGATTTGTGAAGCGATATCTGAATTGGATACGGCCATAATGGTATTGCCCGATGGCGCAGTAGCGTTGCAAACCTTCCTTTCAAACGAATTCCATAAACCGCCTTTTCCGGCAATGGTTAAATCTTTGCCTAAAGCTGTAGGTGCCTGGTTCAGCATTTTATCGCCATCTACCTGTTTGCATGGCCAGTAACCAATTAAATTGGTGTTAGCAAGGGGTACGCTGCTGCTGCAGGTAAAATCGCTAATTTCGCTATCGGTAAGGGCTTTGTTGTAAAAGGCAATATCGTTAACGGCAAACGATCCTGATGCTACTGCTGCGGTTGTGGTGATACTTAAATTACCCAGAAACAAATCGTTAGCGCCACTGCCTATGGTCCTGCCCGAGATGTCAACCGCATCACCCGCAACCCCATCTACATACAACACCGCCATTCTTTTGCCTGCATTGGTATAAATCTTTAAAGTTAGCGCGTACCATTTGTTTAAATCGAAATTAGCAGGGGCGTAGATGAAGAAAAAGCTTGACGTATTATAACCCATGGTTACCCTGAATTTACGCGTACCATCGGCATTTACCTGTACCATAAAATTCCATCCGTTTACGGTACCATACGATGCATTTGATTTGGATAATAACACAAAATTCTGTCCATTTGATGATGAACTGGATTTAACAAATGCTTTGAACTGGATGGTTTTATCGCCCGATGCCCCTATTTCATAAATACTTGAGTTTGCTGCAGCAAGCGTAGCTTTTGCATCGGTAGCCGCTTTTGAGGCAGGAAATAAAAAGCCATCGGTTAAAGGCACATTATCGATTTCTACTTTCTTAAAAGCAGGGTTGTAATAAATGTTAAAGGAGTTGCGCTCGCGCTCGGTCTGACTGGTAAAGCCTTTATTATAGCCGCCATGGTTAGATGTAATAACCACCAGCCATTCTTCATTGTTATAGGTTTTACGGGCTTTAAGCGCTTCGAGCAGTTTACCAATGTAGGTATCTACCTGTGTTACGGCAGTTTTGTATTCGGGTACATCGGCCGAATAACCGTATTTTAAGCCGGCCTGGTTAACCTGGTTAAAATTTACCACTACCAAATCGGCTTTGCTGATGCCAATTTTCTTTACCGCGGTATCGGCTGCGGCAGCATCGTTGTTTACCGCAATGGGCTCATCGGCATACAGCAGTAAGCGATCAACAAGGGTTTTCCATGGCGAAATGGCTACCGAATAACGCATTTTAGGCGTAGCCTGGAGACGTTCGATAAACGAGGGATATTCTACCACCGCATCGTGTTCGCTGGCCCCCTCGGGTACGATAAAGGTACTGTCCTGTATTTTATGGATGGTAGCAATACCGGTCATGATATTTTTCCAGGTACCGGCATCACTCACGGGCGCATCGCTCCTGCTCTGCCACGAATATTTACTATTAGGCAGGATGGAACTGATTACAGGCGGCATAATTTTTTTCATGTCTTCGCCTGTTGCCCCGTCGATGCCGATCAGCAGAACCTTTCTTTTCTTAACCGAAACAATTTCCTGTTTCTCGAATACTGCCGGTGGATCGTAATATTTTTTACAGCCAAAAATAACGGCACACAGCAGCAGGATGGCCAGCGCACTGTATTTTTTTAAACTAAACTGATAATTCTTCATTGTTGGTTTATTTTATGTTTTTTGGATGAATTAGCTGGGATCAGACAACCAAACAGCCTCAGTTAACAAGGGGAATTTGGCTGCAATTTTAGTTTTGGAAACAGTACTTACGGTAATGCCCCATTTGGTTAAAAAAGGTTCCATATCGGTTTTGGCAAACTCGGATAAACGTTCGTAAAAGAAATCGATCTTATCCTGGTTGCTGGATGAGGTAAACCTTGCATGGCGGGCTTCAGTGGTTAAATAGGTAATAAAATTGAAGCCGTAGCGCTCCATTAACTGAATAAACATACCCAGTTTGGCATCTTCTGAGGCATTGACATAAGATTTTGTACCGGTAGGCGTAACAAAAGCCAGTGCTGCAGTCATTAACCGTTTGTAATTGCTGTGTTTATAGCCGTGGTAGTTGGTTACTTTTAGCGAGAAAATATTGTTCGATACCTCTCCGTTACCATCAAAGTTCCAGGTATTGTTCATTTGCATGTTATGGCCCAGCTCGTGGTAGGTACCCCAGTTCTGGCCAACTACACCGCTCAGGGTTACCGCCTGTTGAAAATAGTTATCGTTGGCCATAGCCACTACCGGGTAACCGCTGTGCTGTGCACCCACCGATGGCTGGATATCGTGTACAATGCGCCACGGTAACATTGGGTTTAAATCGCGGGCATCTGCAGCGTTTTCTGATAAGCCGTACCATTCCCAGTAACAGTGCAGGATCTGCTCATCCCAGGTTTGCATTAAAGCCGTTGGGCTGGCAATGGGGAATTTAGCTAAACGCGATACCGGCAGGGTAAAGATGATCCTTTTGCCACGCAGTTCGAAAAAGGGTACGGTGGTGGTGGCCATCATGGCTTTCCATTCCTCATCAGTAGTTTGGCCCAGCACAAAATCGGGCGATTTAACCGTTCCGGTAAAAGTGAACTCGACCTTGCGGCCCAATGCCCTTGGCGGGATAATGTATACCTGCCCGCCATAGAGGTTACGGATGAGGTTTTTACCCGGTGCCAGGGTATGGCGACTGTAAATTACCGGTGCCCTGAGTTTGGTTTGCAGGCTGGTCAAATCATCATCCCAGGCACCAATCTGTGCGGTCATGCCATACTCTCCGGCAGGTACATCGATCTGGATCAGCTCACCTGCAGGCGCATACATACCTGTACTAAACCAGCCTTGCGGTGCTACCGAAATGCGTAAATTGGCATTGTTGGCGTATACAAAGTCGAAATCGAGCGTTACTTTGGAACTTTTAAGCCGCGGCTCTGAAATGGATACCAAACCCGGGAAAACCCTTGCCAGGTTAAACTGCGAGCGGTCTATCTTGTATTTGGAGGTATCGAGCTCCTGGTTGCCAAAGGTATCTTTTACCTCGGTTTTACTGTAGCCATCTTCAAAAGAGTAGCCGTAATCTTTTCTGCACGCTTGTGTAAGCAGTAAAAGCGCAGCACAAGCGGAGGTTAAAACTTTTATATGTTTACTTTTCATGGCCTCGGTTACTTTAAAATGTTGGTGTAGGTTGGTGTCCAGACTTTACCATCGAGGTTAAAGCCTGTTGCATTGATGTTTAGCCAGCCCAAAATAAAAGTGGGTATATCTACGCCCCGCGGTACTACTTTATAGAGCTCGGGCGAAGGTTTAATGCAAAATTTGCTGTCGTAATCTTCAAAGGTTACCCACTGGTTCGATTTCTGGAATACGAAATCATTTTTAGATTTACTCTGGTCTTTAATCAGCGTTCCGGTGCCATCCAATGCCGGCCAGTAACCAATTAAATTATTGTAATACGGATGGGTAGCATCAATGGCTACCTGGCACGAATAATCTTTGATCGTTGCATCGGGCACAGCTACGTTAAAAATGCGGATATCGGCAATAAACTGTTTGGCGGTATTGCCGTAACCCGAACGGTAACCCGCAACCAGGGGCTCGCTGTTATTTACACTCCTGCCGGTAATTACTGTGGGCGAACCAACAGGATCGCCATCCTGATAAAGCTGTACATAACGTACAGTACCCACAAAATAGATTTTAAACCCAATGGTATACCACCGGTTGGTTTCCATGGCTTTGGCAATTGGGGTAGCAATAGCAGCAGATGCTAAACCACCCAGGCGCCAGGTACCGTTTGATCCGTTGTGGATAATCCACCAGCCGGTAGTACTGTTGGCCGGGCTCGATGTTTTAAAGAAAATAGGTGCGTTGAGCGTACCAAATGCCTGTACTTTTAATTTAAATTCTACCGTATACTCGCCTGTAGTGCCGAAATTATAGAGGTTAGATTTGGTGGCATCAACCGTGGCAATGGTATCGCCGTTTAAGCGCCCAAAACTACCGGCATAGGGTAATGAGGTTAAGCTTGAAGGCTTGTTGTAAATGGTCGATTTAAAGTTGGGGTTATATAAAATGATAAAACTGTTTAACAGGGGCTTGCTGAATAAGGTATTATCCATCAACGCCGGAATCACCGGATAAGCACCACCTTTGTTGGAGGCAATTACAATGAGCCAGTTTTCTTTGCTAAAATTGGCGCGGGCCTTAATGGCATTATTCAGCTCGCCAATGTAGGTATCAATCGTGCTGATGGCCGAAGCATATTCGGGGACACTGGCATCGTAACCATATTGTGCTCCGGCTTTATCTACGCCCTGAAATTCGGCCAGCACCACAGCAGCATCGTTATTGGCCAGCTCGGTTAAGGTGGCTGTTTTTACCGCTTCATCGGTTGCAAAAGTGCTGTTTACGTCGGCATTACTTACCAGCTTGCTGCTCATGCTTTGCGAAATACCAAATGCTGCGGTTCTTAATGTGGTATTGTCTTTAACGCGTTTAAAAAACATGGGATAATCGGTCAGTTTGTTATTCGCAAAATCTTCGCTAATTACCTTGTGTTTGTTTTTATCTACGCCGGTAAGCATATCGGCCCAGGAGGTAGCGTTTAAACCATTTTCGTCTGATACGGAATTGATGGTGAACATGCCATTCTTAATCATACGCGAAAGCACAGGTGTAGGCGATTTGAAAATAGATTCGCCACGGGCACCATCAACAATTACATACAATACTTTTTGCTTTTGGGCATCGGCAACCTCGCCACCGGTATTGTTAGAGAAATCTTTTTTATCGGCCAGTTCTTTGTTGCAGGAAAAAACAGCAACCAGGGCTGCCATTAAAAGGGCTGCCAGTGGGTAGCTAAATGCCGGTTTTTTTATTTTACTTTTCATTGTAAGCTAATTTGGTTAACAACATGATTATGGTTTGAGGGAGATGCGTACTGCACCCGATACCTGCTGGTTATCGAAAAGGGTAATGGTACCGGCAATGAGGGCAGTTGGATTACCGAAAATGTCGGTGCTTTCGTAAACATCGTTCACAATGCCCTGAAATTTACCCGTATTGTTGTATCCTGTAGCCAGGCTTCCGTTAGGATTTAGTACCATGAAGCCCTGACGAATAACGCCATCGTACTTTTTAAAAGATCCGAATACGAGTATTTTACCGCTTTTTAGCTGAAAGGCTTTACTGATACTGCCCCCTTCGATGGTTTTAAGTACCAGGCTCCTGTCAACCGTACCATCGGTATTTAACATCACCAGGCCTTTGGTGGCAAAACCATTGTAATTGTTAAACACACCGGCCACTAAATATTTGCCCGAAGTGGCACTGTAGGTAATGGCGTTGATGGCATCGTCTGCTCCGGTTCCGGATGGGTAGGTGGCATCAACCAGGCCATTGGTGCCAATACGCGTAATGCGGTTGCTGTTTAAGCCCTGGTAAGTAGTAAATGAACCTACCAGTATAATTTTGCCATCACTTTGCATCAACGCATCGCTAATAGGACCATTACCGGCAACATAAGGCAGGTTGGCTGTTACGTTGAAATTATAGCTTGAATCCATCTTACCATCGAGGTTCATTTTTAACAGGCCATTGAGTTTGGTATAGCCCACTACTTTATTGTCGCGGGTAGAGCGCTCGTAAAAAAACTCGGCGTAATTGTTAAAGCTCCCTACAACATAAATGCTGTTGTTGTAATTAAAAACCTTGTTAACGAAGCCGCTTACCCCGCCGTTAAAGGTGGCTACCGTATCGTACGAGTGATCGGAAGTTTTCCCTACCACTTCTACCCGCGACGAATCTAAAGAGCCATTGGTATTTAAGCGGGTTACACCATTTATGCCAACACGGTTGTTGTAATTGGTAAAGCTACCGCCTACCATAAACTGACCGTTGGCTAACCTGAAGATAGACGATATAGCCCCATTGGCTCCTTTGCCGGTTGAAAAGCCTGAGGTAATAAAACCATTGGCATTGGTTAATACAATATTGTTGATAGGGGTTTTGGTGGTGGCTGCTGCCATGTAATTTGCAAATGAGCCTACCATAACCAGATTACCGTTGGGTAAGGATAAAATCTGCCTGATGCTACCAAGACTGGTATTGGCGGCAAAAGTAGCATCTACCTCAACCTTACCCTCTACCCGGTAAGCGGGGCCAAAAAAGATCTGGTCGCCCACAATGAGTGTAGTACCACCGGTACTGGCCCCTGCCGGAAAAAGTACGGTAATGGTTTTATCGGTTATTTTGGTAATGCTGGCTTCGGTATCGTTAATGTAGAATTTAACCTGATCTTTAAATGGCATCAGGCCGGTTACCTCGAAGGTGATCTGCGTAGTGCCGTTTACCTGCTCAGTATCCGAAACATCTGAAGCGAATTTAATGCCCAGCGCAACCTTACCGCCTGCATAGGGATCTTCGCTTATGGGGTTTTCTTTTTTACACGAAGCAAAAGAAAGGGCCAGCAGGAGCAGACAGGCCATCCCCATATTTTTTCCTGAAATTTGTCTGTTTCTTAACATAATGCTGTTTTTATTAATTCCCAATTCCATTTTCTATCGCAATTGAGTTAAAATAGGTGCTGTTAAAGCCAAAAGAGTGCTTTTCCATTTTGAGTGCATGCACAATCCCATTGGTGGGGTTAATGTCTGATGAAGCTACAGGTGCGTTGATCCAGAAAGCTTGCGGACGCGACAAATCGGTGATATAAGAAATCATCAGTTGCCTGTAACCGGCATATTTTACCCTTACTTCATTGGCGCTACCGGCATTGGTTACCGCATCGTTATACACTACGCCAATGTTCATGGGAGCACCGTTGTAAGAAATATAACCCTGCCCTTTATAGGTGTTAAGCGCAAGTGTATCTACCTGGCTATAATCTTTAAGCCGGTTGGTACCTTTAAAAATGTAAAGCGAGAGCGCTGTTTTCCATACGGCAGGCTTAACATCCGAAAGTTTATTTACGGTATCTTTTCCGGTTGAGCGGAGCTCTTTGTTTAGCGTGCGGATGGCCCGGTTAATGGTTGGATCAGTAGGTGCAAAAAAGGTAATGTTATCGCTGCTAAAAGTACTTTCCATACCGGCCAGTTTAATTACCTGTGTAAGCGTATCGAAATGCAGGGGCTTGGCTTGCAGATATTGTAAAATGGTGCCATCAAATTTGGCTTCTTTTACGCCCCCATCAAGGTAGTGCTCGTATTTTTTGCAGCTAAAAGCTAAACCGGTTAAAAACGCCAGACTTAGCAATAGTGTGTATTTGTTAAACTTATTCATGTTTAATATATGCTTTAATGGGTTAGCGCCAGTAATTGTTCAAAGTCATGTAAGGGTTGTTAATGGTTGCGCTGGGATCAATAGGCCAGGTCCATGCACCAGCCTGAAACGCTGAGAACGAAAGCGGGTTAGGCGTAAACTTAGGATCGAGGATTTTGCGGGTGCGTACCAGGTCGTAAAAGTGGTGTCCTTCGCCCATTAGTTCTTTGGCGCGCTCTAAAAAGATGGCGTCTTTGATTTTGCCTTCACCCGGATTTGCCGGATAAAGATCGGCACCCGCACGGGCTCTGATTACGTTAAGCAAGGTAGCGGCTTCACCATCACGGCCCAGTTCGGCAAGTGCTTCGGCATGCAGTAAAATGGCATCGGCCAGACGGAAAATAATCGGGTTATCATCGCTGAACTGAACCAAAGCTGCGCGGTTATAAAATTTATAGAACTGCCATACACCGGTTTGGTCGTATATGTTTTCGTCAAACCATACGGTTTTGCGTTTATCGGTACCGCTTTCGGGATAAATTTTCTTCATAAAATCGGCATTGTACACCAGCTCACTCACCGGCCTGTCGCTGCTGGCGAAGAAAGGGTTGTGTACTACCGAGAAAGAGTATTTGTAACGCAGTTTGGCGGTGTTCTCGCCGGTATTATCGCTCAGCTGTATTTCGAATAAACCTTCCTGCGATTTACCGAACATGATGAGATAAGTTTGCTCAATGGGCATTAAGCGGTAAGCTTTTTGCTGGTCTACACCAATATCCTGCAGTTCATTCCCCAGCTCGTCAACCTGGGTGTAATATGCCGGTGCATTACCTGCATCAAAACCGGCGCACCACATGTTCATGTGCATCATTAAATCAATGGCACCACCACGCATGGCCCTGATGCCTTTAAAAGTAGGGTCGTTATAAGTCCAGGGTAAATCATTTTTTACAGCCCCCAGATCTTCGAGGCAGCTTTTTAATACTTTAACCATATTGGTGCGGGGCAGGGCTTCCTGGTTGTAGGCTTCTGTATAGTAAGGTACATCGCCAAAAAGGCGCACTAAAAAGAAATACGACACGCAGCGCATAAACACTGCTTCGGCGATATATTGTTTCTTTTTGGCTGGCGAAAGGGCTCCATCAGGCATCGCCGCTACTTCTTTAACCATAATATTGGCCGATTGGATCACTTTGTAAAAAGGTGCCCATTTCTGGATCAGATCGTAACGTGAGTTAAGCTGAAACCACTCGTTAATGGCATTGGCTTCGTAACCAGGCAAAGAGCGGTCGGCACGGGCGGCAATGGCCATTTTAAGGTTATTGGTGGCCATGTAAGTAAAATCGATCCTCGGCGGATAACCTTTGGATGATGGGATGGCCCAGCCACAGCGGGTATCGCCGATTTCGAAAAGTACACTCTGCATGGTGGCCTCCCTGAACGAGCGGTACATGCCCAGTGCAAAACCTTCGGCATCGCCTTCGGTTTTCCAGTAATTGTTACCCGATAGCTTGCTTAACGGTTCTACGTTTAAGAACTTTTTACAGCTAAAGTTTACACTCAACAGCAGCAGTGCTGCCAGTAGATATATTGTTTTTTTCATCGTTATCCTGTTTATAATTGAATGTTTAAGCCCAAAGCATAGGTTCTGCGTACTGGGTAACCACCAGAGTTATCCCTGCCCAGCGAACTCACATTTTCCGGATCGGCACCCGAGTAAAAACTAAAGGTGTGGATGTTGTTGGCTGTAGCAAATACCCTTAAGCTGGTAATGCCAAGGCGTTTGGTTAATTCTGGCTTAAAGTTGTAACCCAGCGTTACGGTTGCCAGTTTCAGGTACGAACCATCTTCCTGAAACAGGGTTTGGTTATAACGGAAAGGCAAAAACTGCGTCGATTTATCGGTAGCACCATAGTTGCCATAACGCAAATAATCGTAAGGGTTAGGGTAATTGGCAATATCGCCCGACTGACGCCAGATGTTATAGGCGCTGATGGGCACCAGGTTGTTTGCAGAAAAAGGCGAAGCAAAATTCTGGAAGCTCGAAGCCAGCGGATTGTTCAGGATATCGCGGTGCCAGGTGTAAGCCATAATTACGTTAAGCGAAAAACCCTGGTAGGAGATAAAGTTGCTGATACCGCCATTGATTAAAGGCTGCGAGTTACCGGCACCCACCATATCTTTCGAATCGAGCACGTAATCGCCGTTGATATCGGCATAATACGGATCGCCTGCTTTGAAATACACTGGGACAGCGCCGTTAAAAGTGTGGTAACGGGTACCGTTTGCAGGGTTAACCGGTACATCATCATCGGTAGCAAATACCCCTTTAAAATTGTACAGGATATTGGTTAGCGAGTTGCGACCCAGACGATACAAGATGGCTTGTCCGGTAGCGCCTCCATCCAGTAACAGCTGACGGGTAGCATCGGGCAGGGCGGTAATTTTTTCCTTGTTATAAGCCCCGTTAATGCTCAGTGTCCAGTTTACCTTGCTGGTAGATGGTAATGGCCTGAAACTTACTGCCAGCTCATAACCATAGTTTACGTTGCTTACCTCGTTGGTTTTAAGTTTGGTAAAAGCATTGTGTGTGGTAATGTTCTTTTCCCAAAGCTGGTTATCGACCATTTTGTAATAGGTATCGAAAGTTAGCGTAATGCGGTTTTTAAAGAGGTTTAAATCTAAACCTGCATTGTATTGGGTAGTTGATGTAGGTAATAATTTAATGTTGGGCAGGTTGTTAAAATCGATAGCCGTAGTGGGCATACCGTTGTAGTTACCATAATAATCGTAAGTACCATTGGCATCGAAAACACTACCTACAGGGGCAATATTTCTACCCCACGAGAGGCGGAGCATACCCACGTCGAGCCATTTGGAGTTGGCCAGGAAATTTTCTTTGTTGAAATTCCATTTCAGGGCCAGTGATGGGTTTCGTGCCCAAGGCGCATTTAAACCGGTACTCGATGTACCATCTAAACGGAAAGTAGCCTCGATGAGGTATTTGGTTTTGTAGTTATAAGAGATACTTCCTGCAAGCGATGCGGCTCTTGAATCGGAGTAGTTATCTAAAATCCCACCGCCAGAGCTTGCTGCTGCAGTACCGAATGGTCCCTGGTACTGATCGTTGGTATACTGGTCTTGTTTAATGGCATGCGCCTGGAAATTGCGCACATACACTTCTGAGAAAACGTAGGCACCCAGGTTATGTACATCTTTCTGGAACGATTTGTTAAAACTTAACATAGCCCTGTTGTACAAGGTGCTGCGCTTATCGTTGTACGAGTAAACACCTGCTACATTGTTGTTTAATATGGCTGGGTTAAAGGTCTCGGTAGTTCCCATCGAATAATCGTAACTGGTGATGTTGGAGAGTGCCAGACCCGTAAGAAACTCGTAACGGGCTTCTACACTGGTTTTAATGTTGCCGGCCTTATTGTCGTTATCAACAATTAAAGCACCTAAAGCCGCACTGCTGTTAATTAAGCTGGGCCCCGGCAATAAAGATGAAGAACCTGCTCCCGAGGCCACACCCGTTTGCAGCAAACCATTGCCACTTCCCTTTTGGGTGTTACCCAAACTGCTCGATAGGATGAGATTGACGTTAAATTTAGGGCTGGGTTTGTAACGTGTATTCATGCTGAGTGAGTAGCGGGTAAAGCCGGTATTTTCCTGAATCCCCTTCTCATCGTAATAACCCACGTTAATTTTGTAGTTAAAAGAATCGTCGCCACCGCTGGCATTTACGTTATGCTGCTGGTTATAGGTAGAGCGGTAAAAAATGCTCTGCCAATCGGTAGAGTTGTTGTAAAAGGCATTTAAGCTATCGGCCAGCATTGGGGTATTATCAATACTCTGGCGTGCCGAATATACATTGGCGCCATAGGTATAAATTTCCCAAAGCCTTAAATTGCTTTCGGCAGCACCACCAATTACCTGACGAAGCTTAGGCGGAGTATTGAAGAAAAAGTTAGTGGAGTACTGGATAATCGGCGTTTTCGATTTACCCCTGCGGGTATTGATCAGAATTACCCCGTAAGCGCCCTGTGCACCGTATAAGGCTGTTGCACTGGCATCTTTTAAGAAGTTAATTTCTTCAATATCTTCGGGTGGGATTAACGATAAAGGACTAATGCCGGGACCATTACTCGAAAATCCATACTGGTAATCGGTATTTAAATCAACCGGTACCCCATCAATTACGAATAAAGGTGATGTTGGGGTTAAAAAGGCATTGTCGCCAGAGCCGGTAACACTGATGCCCGATAAACCGCGCATATTAATGGTTGGTGCAGCACCGGGGCTACCGGTATTGATCTGGATGTTTAAACCCGGTACTTTGGCCTGAAACAATTCGGTCACGTTACTTACCGGAACATCCTGAATATCTTTACCTTTTAGCGATGTTACCGCGCCCATTACGGTTTCTTTTGTTTTTTGGGCATAACCAACTATCACAACGTCTTTTAGCGAGGTACGGTCTTCGTCCATAACCACCTTAAGGTCGTTTTTGCCGTTTAATTTGATTACAACATCTTTGTAGTTGAGGTATTTAAAGGTTAGTGTGGCGTTATTGGGTACGCTTACCATAAATGATCCATCATCTCTGGTCATTCCTATTGCCCGGGTTGAGGTGCTGGCCATAATGGTTACGGCCGGTATGCCGTTGCCATCACTCTTATCTACCACCTTGCCCTTTACGCTGATGAGGGTTTGCGCCGATACAGCACCGCCCCATACTGCCAGCGTTACCAAAAGCAATAAATTTAGGATGTATTTTTTAGTCATATCTGTATTGTAAAAACTCATGTTCAACTTATTTTTCTGGGGCTAGTCGTTCGTAAACCGCGGGTTATCTTTATTAAACCAGAAGATGACCTCCCAATCGCCCTTTTCGAAAATGGCGAAGTCTAAACCCAAGTTGGCCTCTACCCTGAAACCCCCAAAGCCAATGCGATCGTAAGCAAAAGCTACACGGGCACGGTTACCTGCAGGGTTGGTGTAAGGTGTTGGGATGGTTACCAGCGGGATGGGATAAGCTGCATCGTATTTTACGGCGGTAGTGCTCATTTGCATGTTAAAGCCATGTACCAGCTTGCTCCAGTTGGTGAGTTTAAATTTGGCCGGGTCGATGGGTTTAAGCAGGGTATCTAAAAACTTAAAGGAAATGGAGTTGCCCTCGCCTACTTTGTTAAACAGGATGGTAATATCGCTTGAGGACAGGGGCTGGCCCGATTTATCGCCCACGATGCCAGTCATAACTGTTGGATTAATGCTGCCACCGGTATTGGCACCGGTTAGCGGGTTAATGCGGTTAGGCTCGTAAGGTAGTTCTCTCTGGGGTTGTAATACCAGGTTGTTAAAATATTTACGGCCGCCATTGTTCGATACTTCTACATCGAAAACGTAACCCGAATCGGGTAGTGCTTTTACAATGTTGCTTTTGGCTTCGGCCCACATGATAAATTCGCCCGAGTGTTCGCCTACTTCGAACAGGGTATGTTGTTCGGTAGTACGCTTGGCTTCAATTTCCTGAATCGATTTCTCGCTTCCATCATAAGCTTTTTTCCATACCAGTACCGGAAAAGGTTTTAACAACTCTGGGCTGGTAATGCCATCGCTGTTGCGCATGGATACAATTTTGAAGGTAAGCGGCAGCGATGAACTTTCGATATTGAAGTTATCGCCCATTAAGGTAGTGCGGCCAAGTATGGGTTTGTAAACGGTTTGTTTAAATCCGGCGTCTTTATTAAAGGCATCGGTATCGCTCGGCAATAACTTTTTACAACCGAATATGGCCAGTGCGCCAATGGCTGCAAAAAATAAGGCAATTGATTTATTTCCTGGTATCATATAACAGAATGATTTATTTATTTAATCGGATGAGGAATTCGCCAAAACCAAATTCGTGCGAGGCCGAAAGCACGTGGATAATGGCATTATTGGTTTCGATATTTACCGCCTGGGTAGTGGCCGATTTCCATTCTTTGGTGTACTGCGAGTTTTTAACGTCGCTGTAAACTACTCCTTTGGGACCACCAAAAACATAACCACTGGCGTTCGAGTTCAGTTCCTGCGCATTCATGCCATACTTAAAATGGGTGCTGGTTAAAAAAGCACCATCGGCAAAGTGCAGGCTATCGGTAGTTATTTTATTGCTTACAATGTAGCGGTCTAATAAAATACCCAGCTGGTCGGCATCCAGATTGGCAATACCCAATGCTTTTTTGTTCTGGCTTAACCTGAGGTTATTCAGTGCATTTAATGCTACTGAAAAATTACGGTTGGTAAGCGAAAACAGGGTAATGGCTTTACTGTTGGTTAGGGTATCTTTTGCCCAGCTTACCCGGTCGCATACTTTAAGCAGCGAATCGTATTTGCCGGTTTGCGATTTGAGGTAGGCATAAGCATTTCCATCAAATACATTGGCTTCGTTTTCGTAGTTGTAGGCGCCATCGTCTTTTTTGCAGGCAAGGGCAAACAGGGCAATGGCCATACAACAGGCTATATTTTTAATACTTTTTATCATCGTTACCTCCAATATTCGTTTTGTGTAATTTTTGCATTGGTGCTCAGCACTTCTTCATCAATAGGCCAGTAAATGCCGCCCTTTTTAATCAGGTCGGTGAATTTAGGGTCGTTGTTTTTCAGTTTGTTGTAGCGTACCAGATCGTACCAGCGCCAGCCTTCGCCCATTAACTCCCTGCGGCGTTCGGCAAAAATGGCATCAATTAATCCGGCGTTTGTACCTTTGTACAGGCCAATACCACGGCTGTTGCGTACAATGTCTAAGGCGTCGGTAGCTTCGTCCATACTGCCTATAGCAGCCAGCGATTCGGCATAAAGCAGGGTAATTTCTTCCATGCGGGTAAATACCAGTGCCGAGCTGTAAATGGCCAGTGTACCATCGGTAGAAGCATTACGGATGCACTTAATTTTGCTGAATACGGTATTCGAAGTGCCATATCCGCTGAAATAATCGGATACGGGCAGGCCGGTAAGCGGATCGAACCTGAACCTGAGGTCGTTTGCTTCGTTAAAAATGCCGGCAATTACATCGTCGGGCATTTTAATTTGCGGTACCGCTTTTGAAATGATGGGCGCTGCAAGAACAAGGTCTTCGATATGGCCAACAGCGCTCATTTCGGCGGTGTTGTAATTAAACGGAAAGCCTACCAGTTGCGAGGCGTTATTGCCATAAAATAAACCATCAACCTTGGTTAGGTTGGGTGTGGTGGTATAAATGGCACCGCTTAAACCGAAGTTGGTCATTACGAATTTAGCATAGGCCACCGCATCGAGGTATTTACCTTGCCAGGCTGCAATATGTGCCAGGATAGCATAGGCCGAAATGCGGTTCAGTAAAATGCCATCCCAGTAAGGCGCCACCTTACCGTAATAACTCTGCTGGTTTAAGCCGTTTTGTAAAGCACCGTAACGGTAAGGCAGGGCGTTTACAGCGGCCAGTAATTCGCTGGTGGCAAACTGCAGTACAATTTCTGATGCTACTTTTGGGCGCTCAATAAAATTACCGTCGGTAGAGGCTGTAATTAATGGAATATCGCCCCAGATGCGCGCCATGTAAAAATAGGTAAAGGCCCTGAGCGCCCGCATTTGGGCCACATCAATTTTATAGTTTTCTTCGGTGTATTGTTTGTCGTTTTTTAAAATTTCGCCTGCACGATCAATAAAAACCGTACAACTGTTAATTACTGCATAGAATTTGCGCCAGTTGCTCAACGATTTTACTACGGGATAAGGCGCATTTAAATTGTTTTCGGTAACGGCCTTTAAATCCAGGCGCGAAGTGGCTTTAAAATCGCCCATGCGCAAATCGCCATACAGCCAGTGGGCATTGTTATCGGCAAGCGCAGCCCTGAGCAAACCGTACGAACCCAGCAGGGCTGAACGGGCATCGGCTAAACTTTTCCAGTTGTTGCTTTCGTTTACCAGGTGGGTAGAATCGATGTCGAGTTCTTTGTTACAGCCCGATAGCAATACCGTACCGATGAGCATAAACATCCCAATCTTTTTGATTACGTTTCTGGCTGGTTTTATTTTGTTATACATTGTAAATGTGCTTATAAATCAATTTTTAAACCTAATGTGAATGTTCTCGGTATAGGCAGGCCATAACCGGTATCTTCGCCGGTATAGCTCACCAGTTCGGGGTCGCCACCGGTATAACTTTTCAGTGTATAGAGGTTAAGTGCTGCGGCGTAGACATAAATTTTACGGAAGGTTTTGTTGAAATACCTGAACTTTGAGATATCGTAACCCAGCGAAACCGATCTTAACTTGGCATACGAGCCGTTTTCGATAAAAATATCCTGATCGCTACGGTACGATTGTACGGCGCTCCAGGGGTTGTAAATCGGGTAATCGGCTACATTAATGCCCTTTTGCCAGAAAGTAATTTCGTTTACCGAGTTGATGTTGTTGTTACCGGTTTTGTTAATGAAATCGAGCTGATTGGCTGCCGATTGGTTGATGATGCTTCGTTTTAAGGCGAAGTAAATATTGAAATCGAGATTAAAGCCTTTGTAGCTAAAGCTGCTGGTAAAATTGCCCACAATGCGCGGCATATAACCACCCATGGCTACTTTATCGTTTTCATCAATCACGTAATCGCCGTTCTGGTCTTTCCATTTCGGGTCGCCGCCATGCAGTTTCAGGCCTTTGTAAGTCATGATCTGGAAATTGGCCGGATTTACAGGCACATCTACATCGGTTTGGTAAACGCCCTGGCTTTGTAATACCAGAATCTGATCTACAGGTTTACCTACAGTTAGTTTCTGGTTGCCAATGGTAATCTCCTGCAGGTTATTGGGAAGGGCCTTTAAAGTATTTTGGTTAAAAGCAATGTTGAAATCGGCATTCCAACCCAGCTCGCCAGCTTTGGCTTTAAGAATCTCGGCCGAAATGGCCAGCTCGATGCCTTTATTGTTTACATCCATGCCGCTTTTATACTCCCTGGTATAACCCGATTCGGCATTAACCGGAACGCCTAACAGCATGCGCTTGTTGGTTTTAGAATAGAACGACAGGCGGGTTTGCAACCTGTTGTTTAAAAATGCAGCGTCAGTACCCACTTCTAATGCCTGCACATAGGCCCATGGAATATCGTAACCAATCCAGCCTGAGCTGTAAGGGCGTGATAGCGTACCAATACCACCATAAGAACCTACTGATTTATTGGAGCTCCAGCCCAGATCGCTTACATATTGCGGGCCTGCGCCGTATACATCAGTAATGTTAAGCGTACCCAAACGACCATAAGAGGCGTTTAAGCTTAAATTATTAAGTACAGCACTTTTAAGGTATTTGGTAATGTCCCATTTGGTATTTACCGATGGCGAAAAGAACCATCTGTTATTGGCCTGCATATTCGAAGCTCCATCAGTACGGGCTACCAGGGTAGCAAAAAACTCGTTGTTCAGCGTATAATCAAAACTGCCGTATAAAGAACTGATGTTGATTTTTTGCTTGTCGGTAAATTTTTTGGTGAAAAAGCCCTGGGCCTGTAAATAGTCGCCTTCGTTTACATCGCCATCTACGCTGTTAATCCGGATGTAATCGCTGGTACCTTTGTAACCCTGCAGGTAATTGTACTTATTTACATCGCGCGAAAGCGTATGGCCAAACAAAGCTTTAAACACCTGGGCTTTGTTTACTTTAAAATTGTAGGCAATCGAGTTGTCGATATTTAAGCGCTGGTTGTAAGCGTAAAAGTTAGAGATGTAATTGTTCCCATCCATTAAAGTGCTTGGATAGAACAAATCGCGCATACCTTCATTGTAATCAAACGATATGCGGGTAATGAAATCGAAGTTTTTATACCTGGCATTAGCCGAAAAAGAACCCTGTAATACATTGTTGATGTTGTTATCGATGGTTTTTTCTTCGTACTCGCTTAAATAGTTGCCATAAATGGTTTTGTTTGGCGCTATCGGGCTAATGAGGTCGGGTACGTACTGCATTTCCGCAAAACGGTCGCGCAGCGAGCGGTTGCGGTCGCGGTTAAGGCGGGTAGCGTTAACCATGGTTGAGATGGTGAGCCATTTCAGCGGCAGCACATTGATAAAAAAGGCTGCGTTATAGCGGTTAAGGCGGGTATCATCGGCATTGCCTGCATTAGAGGTATTGCCGGCAAAAAACCTGAAGTTAGATCGCGAGGTACCACCGGTTATGCTGGCGTTGATGGTGTGCAACGCTGCATTTTTGTAGTACAGGTCGGTCCAGTCCGATCGGCCGTAATAGTTTTCGTTGGTGGCATCGGCCAGGTAAGCCGGGTACTTGTCGAAATCTTCTGCTGTAGCATATTTATTGTAGAAAATGTTGCGGAAGAGGCTTTCATCTCGGCCATTGGTAGTGGTTACCTTGTTTTTAGCGGCAAAACCGAAATAGCTGTTCACCGAAATTTCGCGGTTGCCCTGGTGTGCATTTTTGGTGGTAATTAAAATGGCACCATTAGCTGCACGTGGCCCATAAATAGAAACAGCCGCCAGGTTGCTGATTACGTTTATAGATTGGATATTATCCAGATCGATAGCCGATAACAGGTTGGTGGCAGGCCCTATAGGCGAAAAATCGTATTCCTGTACATTATACACAAAAGGATTATCGCCTATTAAGGGAATACCGTTAATATAAACGGCTGGTTGCGATTCTGCAACATTAGCTTTTGATAATAAAGGACGGCTTAAGCCTCTCAATAACATCGATTGGCTGGCACTGCCCGGCTCGCCGGTAATTTCCTGCACGTATAGGCCTTTGGCATTACTTTTTAAGGCTTGCTGCAGGGAGATAAAAGGATATTTGCTTACCTGGTTGAGTTTTACGGTATCGGTATTGCTTTTGGATACATAGCTTACCAGTATTACTGAATCGATAGCAACCTGCTGCTTTGCTTTTTTGGTGGTATCCTGAAAGCAGGCGACGGTTAAGTTAGCTGTGCTTTTCGCATGCGATTGAAGGTTAACCGCGCAGCTAATCATGGTGGATAGCACTAAAAATAAACCCATCTTTTTGGGTATGTTTTTAAATAAACATCCCGGCTGAAGCTGGTTTAGATCGGAATCTAATGCTTGATTTTTTTTGTTCATTTTATATCACGTTTGTTGGCTTGTCTGTTTAAAAAACAGCAATACAGATCCCTTCCACGCCTTTCGGCAGGGCAAATAAATTCCCGGACCACTATTGTGGTCAATACCTTAACATCGGCATGAAAGAGCCTTACAGCCGCATTTCATGAAGGTGTTTTGCGCCGGGGAGGAACTGTTTAACTGTTTTTACCTTTAAAATTCAGGGGCTTGCTTAATTGGGTTGTAAATTCTGGCTTTGAGCCTGAAACATTAGGATTTTGGCATCGCCGTAAAGCCCTGCTTTTGCATACGTTTGGTGATAGGATTGCGCTGGCAACTGAGCATCGGGTAACAAGCAACAGAAATGGATTGGGATTGGAGCCTGGTAAACCTTCAGAAAGCCTTGCTTGTGAAGTAATGGTTTTTTCATAATCAATCGTTTTGGTTAATTTGTTTGATAAGCCAGCTTTTGGGGACAGCCGCTTATCATGTTTTCATATCTGCCCGAAGCCGGGAAGGATATGGGTTTGGTTAAATCAAAACTGCTATATTCTACTTTAAAAAAAGATGAAAATCCTTAAATAAAAGGTAGAAAATCGGGTATAATCGACTGAAAATCGTGCATTTAGTGTTAAAGCCTGTTTGGCCGTTTATTTTTTGGTTGGGCAGATTAAAAAAGTTGATCAGGCTGGTTTTATCTTCCATGAGGAGCCGCCTGAATGCCAAGATTTAATTAAAACATAACCTTCAAGTAAAATGCAGGCTACATCTTTTTCTTTTCTTAGGCTTAAAAATTAATCATCCCCATGATTTGCCTTAAAGAATTTGAATACATCTATATCCGCCATTGGGAGAAACTGTATGCATTCTGTTTTCGGATGACGAGGGACGAACATCTTTCGCAGAATTTTGTACAGGATATTTTTACTGATCTTTGGGAACGACGCGCCGAGGTAAGCATCCTGTCGATAGAAAATTACCTGTTCAGGGCAGCCAAAAACCAGGTTTTGAAAGAATACCGTCGGAAAAAACTGGATACGACCATTATGGAAGATAACTTTGAAAGTTATCTGGTTGATCATGTAGGTACGCTTGAGGCAGAACTGATGGATCAGCTTAATGTGCTGCTGGCGCGCTTACCTGAAAAAAGGAAAGAGATTCTGGTGATGAACAAAATCAGGGAGATGGATATCGACGAGATTGCCAAAGCGCTTAATCTTTCTAAGCAAACGGTTAAAAACCAGCTCACCTCGGCTTTAAAGCAGTTAAGGTTTCACAGCAACGAAACCTCCGGACTGATTATCCCTTTCGGGATTTACATGTTAATATTACTTAACCATAATTTAACGATTTCGTAATCGTCTGCCATAGTACTTTTTTGCCCCCTTTGGTACTTATACCCGAATACAAGTACTATGAGCAAAAAAGAAATGCATTACCTGGAGCACCTGGTAGAAAAAGAAGAAAAGGGAACCATTACCGAAGCAGAAAGCAGACTGCTGGAAAGTTTCTTTAGTAATGAATACCAAAGTGCCGAATGGGATGGCGAGCAGATGGGTAAAAAGGCCGCTGTTTCGGCAGAGATTTACACCCAGATTAAAAAGCGTGCCCACTTTACCAAATCGTGGACCAGCTACATCAAGTATGCTGCTGCAGCCCTGGTTGCCTTAACGGTAGGTGCGGGGATTTTGTTAAACGCTAAAATTAACCCTAAAGCCATTACACTCAGCACAGCAGCTAATATCGATTCGGTAAAGCTGGTTGATGGAAGTACGGTTTACCTGGCCGCCCATTCCAGTTTCCGGTATCCCCAACATTTTACCCATAACATAAGGGCGGTAACCTTACTTAAAGGGAATGCCTTTTTTAAAGTGGCTAAAGATCATAAACACCCGTTTATTATTACCTCGGGTGCAGTTATCACCAAAGTGCTGGGTACTTCTTTTTATATCGGGCTTAATAACGATCAGGTTCGTGTAAAGGTAATTACAGGACGGGTTCAAGTGTGCTGGGGCAAGCAGATGATTTTTCTAAAACCGACCGAAAATCTGGTGTTTAGGCCTGGGGAGGGGTTGCGTAAAGTGCAGACTCAGTAATCCCTATCCGCCTGTGGGCACCCCGGAAAGGGAAAAGCTTCAAGAGAAACATTTATCGCTATCGCCTCAGTCATCACCACCTCGCCGTCACTTTGAACTTCCGCCCGGCTGGTCGGACGGGTGTTTCAGGGTCTCTCCATAACTAGCGCGAGCAAAAGAGAGGTGCACAATAGCGAAAGCATTAAGATTAGCTTCGCTGAACACTTCGTGGTTCCCGCCTGCGCGGGAATGACGGATTCTCTCTAACGTCACCCTGAACTCGTTTCAGGGGCTCTTAATAACTAGCGCGGGCAAAAGAGAGGTGCACAATAGCGAAAGCATTAAGATTCCCACTTTCGTGGGAATGACGGATTCTCTCTAATGTTACTCTTAACTTCTGCTTAGGCGTAAGTTCAGTACTACGATTTTGATTTTAGATCCCGCCTTTTAAACTATATATCTCATCCCCAAAATGCGGCTGTAATAATTTAACTGCCATTTTACTTTTTTGCCCGGTTTGGCAATAGCAAACTACTAGTTTACCAACCGGAATACGGTCTAAAGTGCTGCTTAAATCGTATAGCGAAATGTGAGTGCCACCTATATTGTGCTCTTCATGCTCGTAGGCTTCGCGTACATCAATCAAGAAAATTTCTGCTGGCTTTGTTTCCATCCAGTTTGCCAGGGTTGTACGGTCTATTTCTTTAACAGCTGCTTCGGTTTTTGGCGGCGTTAGGTTGGCTACTGTTATGTCTGGCTGGATGCTGAAAACGTATTGGGTATTGTTGAGTAAATCCACACGCATCAGTTTACCTGCGAGCGTTTCCCCTATTCCGCAAATGAGCTTAATGGTTTCGTTAGCCATATATAAACCAATGAGTCCGGGCAGCGTACCGATTACGCCTCCATCAGCACAGCTGATATCTTCGTTAGGTGGTTCGGGGTATAAATCCCTGTAATTTACACCGCCATTATGGTTAAAAACAGCAATCTGGCCTTCAAACCTTAATATCGAACCGAACACCAGGGTTTTACCCAGCGCCACACAGGTGTCGTTAACGAGGTAACGGGTATCGAAGTTATCCGAACAATCGATCACTAAATTATACTTACTACAAATCGTAGCTGCACAGTTAGTATCAAACCTTTGCACATAACTGTCCAGGTTAACGTGTGGATTAAGCAGGCTTAGTTTTGCGCAGGCTACGGCAGCTTTAGGCCGGCCAATGTCGCTGGAATTAAACAGGATTTGCCGGTGCAGGTTGCTCAAATCTACCAGATCATCATCTACAATGCCTATTTCGCCAACTCCTGCGGCAGCCAGGTATTGCAGTACCGGGCAACCCAATCCGCCGGCACCGATTACCAGTACTTTAGCTGCCCTCAGTTTCTGCTGTCCTGCTGCGCCAATTTCGGGCAAGAGCATTTGCCTGTTGTAGCGTTGCTGTTCTGCTTTTACTAACATGTTTTGTGGATCAAGCTCATATCCCAGTCTTTCCAAATGGGCTCGTAACCCTGTTTTCTGATCATAGTTGCAATTTCCTGCGGCGAACGCTCATCTGATATTTCAAACTGCTCTAAAGATTGTGGTTCTACCTGATAGCCACCCGGATTGGTTTTTGAACCGGCACTAATGGCTGTAATGCCCAGTTTAATAACCTGGTTTCTGAAGGCCATAGTTTCGCGCGTAGAAATGGAAAGTTCTACTTCGCTGTTAAATAAACGGTAAGCACAAATCAGTTGCACCAGCTCGCGGTCGTTCATGGCCACTTTAGGTTCAAGGCCTCCGCTAAACGGACGTAAGCGGGGAAAGGAAATGCTGAACTTGTTCTGCCAGTATTGTTTTTCGAGGTACGACAGGTGCAAGGCTGTAAAAAATGAGTCGGTACGCCAGTCTTCCAGACCAATTAAAACGCCAAGCCCCATTTTGTGGATTCCGGCCTGTCCTAAACGGTCAGGGGTTTCCAGCCGGTAGAGGAAGTTCGATTTTTTACCTTTAGGATGATGCTTACGGTAATCGTCCTGATGGTAGGTTTCCTGATAAACCAATACTGTATTTAAGCCGTGAGGAATCAGGGTTTCGTAATCGGCCACATCCAGTGGCTGCACTTCCATAGAAATGTGCGAGAAATGCGGACTAATGAGATCGAGTACTTTTTTAAAATAATCGGTATGCACCGTTTGGTTGGCTTCGCCGGTTACCAGGAGCACGTGATCGTAACCCATGCCTTTAATTACGGCTACTTCCTGCATAATCTCCATCGGGTTAAGCGTTCTGCGCCTTACCTTATTGTCGTAGCTGAAACCACAATAAGTACAAATGTTGTTGCACTCGTTTGATAGATACAGCGGAATGTACATTTGTATGGTGCGGCCAAAGCGGTCTAAAGTTAACCGCTGACTGATCTGCGCCATATCTTCAAGGTAGGGCAAAGCAGCAGGCGAAATCAGCGCCTTAAAATCTTCAAGACTTCTTTGCTGTGCGCCAAGGGCATTTTCAACATCGGCAGCCGTTTTATCGTAAATGCTGGCTTTGGTATCATCCCAGTTGTAAGATTCGAATATTGAATTAAAACTCATCGTCTAAAAATGCGGTTAGTGGACTACTGGCAGCAGCATAATGTTGCTGCGTGCCCAGTTTAGCTTCAAAGGCCATTCTTCCGGCCTCAACAGCCAGCTTAAAGGCTAAAGCCATATCAGTAGGGTTTTTAGAAATGGCAATGGCGGTATTCACCAATACGGCATCAGCACCAATTTCCATGGCTTTAGCGGCATCAGAAGGGGCGCCTATTCCGGCATCAACAACTACGGGTACGCGGCTTTGGCTGATGATAATCTCTAAAAAGTCAATGGTTTTTAAACCCTTGTTACTGCCAATTGGCGATCCGAGCGGCATTACTGCTGCGGTGCCTACATCTTCCAAACGCTTACATAAAACCGGGTCGGCGTGGATATAAGGCAGTACCACAAAGCCCATCTTAACCAGCTCTTCTGTTGCTTTCAGTGTTTCGATAGGATCGGGCATTAAATATTTGGGATCAGGATGGATTTCGAGTTTAATCCAGTTGGTTTCTAAAGCCTCGCGCGCCAGTTGAGCAGCAAAAACAGCTTCTCTGGCATTACGTACGCCCGAGGTATTGGGCAGCAGGTTAATGTGCGGGTATTTGAGGTGATGCAAAATGTCATCATCTTTGCTTTTTAAGTCTACACGTTTAAGGGCCACGGTAACCAGCTCGGAAGCCGAAGCAATTAAGGCGCTTTCCATTTCTTTTGCCGAACTGAATTTTCCGGTTCCGGTAAAAAGGCGAGAGCTAAAGGTTTGATCTGCTATTTTTAACATAATTTTAAAGGGTGTTCAGGGCCAGTTTGCTGTTCATCTCGGCTAATATGGCGGGTGTTTGGGTTTGATTGGTAAGCACGGCTGATACGGCAATGCCATATACGCCCGTTTCGAGAATAGCCGCAATATCATCGGCTTCGATGCCACCAATGGCAATAATCGGCGTAGTAATACCTGCTTTTTTTACTTTTTCCATCAGTTTCTGATAACCTTCCAGACCGACTATCGGGCTGAGGTTTTCTTTGGTGCGGGTAAACCTGAACGGACCAAGGCCAATGTAATCGACCCCTTCGGCCACACGCTGCAGAATATGTTCGAAAGTGTTGGCCGTACCACCAATAATCTGATCCGGGTTGATAATTTGCCTGGCCTGTGGTATGGGCATATCCTGCAGGCCTAAATGAACGCCGAAAGCGCCTGCGGCTTTGGCCAGTTGCGGATAGTCATTTACAATTAATTTTGCATCATAACGCTTGCATAATGCTTGTGCTGCGATTGCAAAGGGCAATATTTCTGCTTCGGGCAGGTTTTTAATGCGGAGTTGAATCCATTTTCCGCCAGCCAGAAGCACTTCCTCAATGGCATCTAAATGGGTGCCGGTTTTAGGTGCCTGAGAAATATATTGTAAGGGGTGAATCATAGGTAGATGATTTAAATTTGCTGACATTTTGCCTGTATTTTTTTAAAGTTGATAATGGCCTGCGCCGGTTCGTTCCAGATGCTGCCTAAAAGGGCAATCCCATCAAAATTCATGGCTTTTACGCGACCTATATTGTTCAAGTCGATACCGCCAAGCGCAATTAATTTGGTGGTTTTTGATTGGGTTACACTAAATCCGGTGTCGGTAATTCCCATATATCCGGGTTTAGAAAGGCTGTTGAAAACAGGACCAAAAAAACTGTAATGGTATGACTTAATTTGATCAATTTCCGCCAGCTGGTGTATCGAGGTGCTATAGGTGTAAGGTTGTGAAAAATCGCCTATTGTACTGTTCTTTCTAAAACTTTCGGTATGGTGCAATCTTTTGATATTGTAATCATTGGCCAGTGCATGAAAATGATGTAAGGCCACGCGGTTGTGGTACTCAGGTAGAATACCATCCAAAAATTTACGGTATGTGGCCTCATGTGCTGTTGGTTTGCGCAAATGAAATACAGGTAAACCAGCATCGAAAAGCTGGTTTACCAATAGGGTTTCGTCTTTCAAAATTGTTGGATACGCAATTACAAACAGTTCCATCATGTTTTATGAATAGATTTCGCTTCCTTTTTGGGTAAATTCTTTCGATTTTTCCTGCATGCCTTTCGCCAGTGCATCTTCGGTTTCAAGCCCTTGTTGCGCAGCATATTCGCGCACATCCTGGGTAATTTTCATCGAGCAGAAGTTGGGACCGCACATGGAGCAGAAGTGGGCAATCTTAGCGCCTTCTGCAGGTAGGGTTTCATCATGAAACTCTTTTGCCGTATCCGGGTCAAGAGAAAGGTTAAATTGATCTTCCCATCTGAATTCGAACCGGGCTTTACTCAAAGCATTATCGCGGTATTGTGCACCCGGGTGACCTTTGGCCAGATCGGCAGCATGGGCGGCAATTTTGTAGGTAATTACACCATCCTTTACATCTTTTTTATTCGGTAAGCCCAAATGTTCTTTAGGGGTTACATAACACAGCATAGCGGTTCCAAACCAGCCAATCATAGCCGCGCCAATGGCCGAAGTAATGTGGTCGTAACCCGGAGCAATATCGGTAGTTAAGGGGCCTAAAGTATAAAAAGGAGCTTCTGCACAATGTTCCAGCTGTTTTTCCATGTTGGCTTTTATCAGGTGCATGGGCACATGGCCCGGCCCTTCAATAATGGTTTGCACATCATGTTTCCACGCAATTTTGGTGAGTTCACCCAAAGTTTCGAGCTCTGAAAACTGTGCTTCATCGTTGGCATCGGCAATACAACCCGGCCTTAAGCCATCTCCTAAAGAGAAAGCCACATCATACGCTTTCATAATTTCGCAGATTTCTTCGAAATGGGTATAGAGGAAGTTTTCTTTGTGGTGCGCCAAACACCATTTGGCCATAATTGATCCACCCCGAGAAACAATACCGGTAATTCTTTTTGCCGTTAGTGGTACATAACGAAGCAATACACCTGCATGAATGGTAAAATAATCTACCCCCTGCTCGGCCTGTTCAATCAGCGTATCGCGGAAGATTTCCCAGGTTAGGTCTTCGGCTTTACCGTTTACTTTTTCCAGTGCCTGATAAATCGGAACAGTACCAATAGGCACCGGCGAATTGCGGATAATCCATTCGCGGGTTTCGTGTATATTTTTTCCGGTCGATAAATCCATAATGGTATCAGCACCCCAACGACAAGCCCAGACAGCTTTTTCTACCTCTTCTTCGATGGTTGAAGTAACTGCTGAGTTACCAATGTTGGCATTGATTTTTACCAGGAAGTTCCGGCCAATAATCATCGGTTCTAGTTCGGGGTGATTGATGTTGCAGGGAATTACCGCGCGACCTGCAGCCACTTCAGTCCTTACAAATTCTGGCGTGATGTAACTTTTCGGGGTATTGGCGCCAAAGCTGTTTCCCGCATGCTGGTGGTTCATTACCGCTTGCTGCTTGCCCAGCTGTTCGTTTATCAAATCAATCTGCTGGTTTTCGCGGATGGCAATGTATTCCATTTCGGCGGTAATTATGCCCTTTTTAGCATAATGCATCTGCGATACATTGGCGCCTTCCTGTGCCCTGTAGGGTTTGTTAATGTGGTTAAATCTTAATATATCGAGCTTACTGTCGGCCAGGCGCTGTTGCCCGTATGCTGATGACAATTGATCGAGTTGGATTACATCTGAGCGGTCTTTTATCCACTGTTCGCGCAGGCGCGGGAGGCCTTTTCTTACATCAATAACCGCATTGGGATCGGTGTAAGGGCCACTGGTATCGTACACGGTTACCGAGGGGTTAGCTTCGGTTAAACCAAATCCGTTATGGATTTTGGTATCGGTTAAACAGATTTCGCGCATAGCCACCTGTATATTGTGGATTTTCCCGGGCACAAATATCTTGGTTGATGCAGGAAATGGGCTGCGGCTGATGACTCCGGCGTTTGGGGTTTTTTCTTGTTTCATGGTTGATGGGGTTTATCCACCCTGGGTGGCTTTAATGAGTATAATCTGATCGCCTGGCTGTAAAGTATGTACAGGCCAGCTTGACTTCGGTACGATGGTTTGGTTGACGGCAATGGCCAGGCCATTGGTGGTTTGAACGGCCAGATAATTCAGCATGCGTTCGATGGAACAGGCTTCGCCAAGAAAATGGTTTTGGTTGTTTATAGTTACTTCCATGTTTAAAAAAATTGGAAAAACTATAGAGATTGCCCCTAACAGGGTACGAAAAGACGGCAACAAACGTTGCGCTCACTTTTCCCTTCGGCAGTACTAACTGCATCAGGTTCAAAGGGTATTTCTCAGCACTAGGCACCCCTAAAGTTTTTTGTAAATATAGGGCATAAATTTACTAATGCAAATAAAAAATAAATTGTGACTTTCAGCGAGGAGACTGATCCTGGGCTTTCTGTGATTGGTATATTTGCTTAATTTTTTATCTATAAAAGGACTATATAGATAAAATCTATTTTTATTTATTTTAGTATAAATGGGAATTTGGTTAATCTTTTTAGAGAACCGTCATTGCCAGCTTGACTGGCAATCTTAATACAATAGAAATTTAATGAGCTGTTCGAGAAACGGAGCAAGCGATTATTTCTCTATTCATCCCCGAACCCCCAAATGAATAAAATCCATCCGCAATAACTTCATTGCAACATTTAGCGGTATCTTCGTAGGCAATTTAAATCAAAGCGAATTATGGGGCAAACTTTATTACAACTGCAAAACGGCGAACTTCGGGGGACGGTATCATTAAAACTATCCGAAAACCTAAGCCATTTTCCTTTAGAAATATTCGAACTTGCCGATACGCTGGAAGTGCTCGATCTTTCTTTTAATAAATTATCTGCCCTGCCGCCCGATTTTGGTCGCTTAAAGAAACTGCGCATTTTCTTTTGCTCAGAAAATCACTTTAAAGTATTGCCTGAAGTACTGGCCGATTGCCCGCTGCTGGATATTGTAGGTTTTAAATCCAACCAGATCGAAACTGTGCCGGCAAAAGCTTTGAACCCTAACCTGCGCTGGTTGATTTTAACCAACAATAACATTGCCTCTTTACCCGATGAAATTGGCCTATGCCCACGCATGGAGAAACTGATGCTGGCCGGAAATCGTCTGCATGCATTGCCCGAAACGCTTAGCCAGTGTAAAAACCTGGGCTTGTTGCGTATTGCGGCAAATAAGTTGCACGAGTTACCTGAGTGGATTACGACTATGCCAAAACTGGCCTGGATTGCTTTTTCAGGAAATAATTTTAGCAAAACGCCAGCGGTTGAAAAGCTCTCGGCCATCAACTGGCACGATCTTGAAATCAGTCATGTACTGGGCGAAGGTGCATCAGGTGTAATTTCTAAGGCCAGCCATAGCATTAACGATGAAATTCAGGAAGTGGCAGTTAAGATTTTTAAAGGGGATGTAACCAGCGATGGCTTGCCTGAAGACGAAATGATGGCTTATATTGCTGCGGGCTTTCACCCCGGTTTGGTTAACCTGATTGGGCAAATTGCGCTGCACCCGGATGATAAGAAAGGCCTGGTGATGGAGCTTATTCCACATCATTTTTATAACCTGGGTAGTCCGCCAAGTTTGGAAAGTTGTACACGCGATGTGTTTCCGGCAGAACGAATACTCACCGAACAGCAGATTTTAGGCATTGCCCGGATTATTGCCTCGCTGGCTGCGCAATTGCACAGCGCAGGCATTATGCATGGCGATTTATATGCCCACAATACTTTAATTGATGATGAAGGAAGTGCCTTATTTGGCGATTTTGGCGCGGCCAGTTTTTATAATCAACTTCATGCTGAACTGGTTTTTGCTTTAGAGCGTATTGAGGTTCTGGCTTTTGGCTACCTGCTCGATGATTTACTTAGCCTATACCGCCAACCCATTAGCGGAAAAACTTTGCAAACTATAGCCATGCTCAGAGACAACTGTCTGGTAGCAGATCAGCAAATACGTCCGGGTTTTAAAGATCTGGTAAATGCACTAACTGAGATTTAATCAACAGCCCCTGCCGGGTTATTTCGACAGAGGCTGTGAATAAGTATTTTACCAGGTTAATTTTATAAGGCTGAAGCTAGTTTTGCTGTTTTTTTGCCCAATCCAATCTCCGCTGGTCTGGCGTTTGGGTAACTTTAAAGTTTTCGAAAACGGCATTAAAACCTTTACCATCCGGACAAGCACCTACCAGGCCGACCATTACCGGGCAATTGTCTTTAAAGTAACAGGTCCGGATCATGGTATATTTCTTGTCATCGAGTGAATAGAAAATTTCTACAGCATCGAGTTTTCTAACGGCTTTCATCCAGATTGATGGTGGCGCTTTTTCGAGTTCAACCACGCTCCAATCGCTGGTTTTATGGGTTACTACTGCGCTTACATTTTGTTTGCCGTTTACAAATTCTACACCTGCTTTGATCCAGTTTTCTTCGTCAATGCGGAGCATAATGCCCATCTGGTCGAAAGTAGTAACATAATTGCCGGTTATTTTTACCTTGGCTTCAAACTCACCACCGTAAGTGGCATAATAAAAAGGAGCATCATCAACTGTAAAACCATAATGTGAAATGCGCCAGTAATCAGTTTTGGCAGGTACAAAAAAGCTAAAAGTATTTTTGTCTTTAATTTCCCATTGCTCAGGTTCGTTAAACCAATTCATTTTGGCTAAACTCTGGGCATTTACTTTTGCGGTAGTTAACAGCCCCAGTACAGCTAAAACGGTCAGTAATTTAAGTTTCATTTGTGTGTTGATTTAGGTTTTGTGTGTTTGTTTGCTGCAAACATAATGCAAGGTGTGGTTGCTTTAAAAGGACATACATCACTATTTTATTGTGATGATTGTCACACCTCGGCCCGATTGGAAGATCGGGCTCTGCCATAAATCTTGAATAAATATTACATTTGGGGCGGGTATTAAATTATGGAAACAAATTTTTTCAGGGCGCATATTCAGCAAATCGTTGATTTAACCGACGAAGAATTTAAACACGCCGAATCTTTCTTTACAAAGCGGAAATATAAAAAACACCAGTACATTATACAAGCTGGTGATACGGCTCATCAGGAGCATTTTGTGTTAAAAGGAATTGTTAAATCTTCCTATACCGATGATGAAGGCAAAGAATATATTTTGCAACTGGCCATGGAGGAATGGTGGTTCTCAGATCCGAATGCTTTTAATACCGGAACACCCGCGACTTTAAATGTAGATTGCATCGAAGATACCGAAACGCTTTCCATTACTTTCGAGAACAAGGAAAAGCTTTGTGCATCATCGCGCAAGATGGAATACTTTTTCAGGAAAAAATATACAACAGGAAATATGGCATTGCAAAAACGGGTATTGGCCCTGTTGAGTAATAACGCAGGTGAGCGCTATAAACAGTGGAGTAACCAATACCCATCTTTACAAAAGCGGATTTCGAAAAGTCTGATTGCTTCTTATCTCGGCGTAACCAGAGAAACATTGAGCCGTTTAACGCTTTAGCGAGTGCCTTATACTGAAATTAACTTGTTTTATCTTCTGTTAGTAAAATTAACCATCCACTGAATACCGAACCGATCTTTGAAACTGCCAAAATAATCGCCCCAGAACATATCGGCCATAGGCATTTCAATCGTTCCACCTGCTGAAAGGCCATTAAACAACCTATCGGCATCTTCACGGCTTTCGGCCTGTAAATTAATGTACATATTGTTCCCTTCGGTAAGTACATGGCCCGCAGAAGGCACACAATCTGAGGCCATTAAAATGGTATGCTCATTAATCGGTAGTGCCACATGCATTACCCGGTTTTTTTCTGCTTCAGAGAGTTTGTCGCTTTCAGGTGCATCGCCCATTCTTGCAAAAAAGGTAAACTCACCACCAAAAACAGATTTGTAGTGATTAAAAGCTTCTTCGGCCTTGCCATCGAAGTTTAAATAAGGGTGCATTGTTGCCATAATGTTTTTCGTTTTGTTTACACTAAATTACGTACTTAAGTATGGCTAAAACGGGGGTGGTTGAGACAAAATTAAGGGTGTTTTTTGACCTTTTGGATTATCTGACGAGTAGTGGAGTTAAATAAGTTTAACTGTGGGCGCTGTTCATTTTGGCGAACATTTACGTTTAAAGTGTTATTTTTCAGATGAATAAAACTGAACGGAAATAGTCCGGTTATCTTTATGATATTTGTAATGAGGGTTTTAAACAATAATTTTAAATAACTTCTCAATCGTCCCGAAAATATTTAAGTGAACACGCTCCCCGGAGCGTGTTTTTTTTAAAATAAAAAAGTCTTCCATTGCTGAAAGACTCCTGTTGTTTTAATCTAAATCGTCCCGTTGATTTAATCTTAACGGTATAAATATAGTTATCAACATGTTACGAACAAATTAAAAGGTAAAAATACCCTAAAGGGTGTAAGGGTTTTTACTACACGGAAGTTTGTTCTATCAGGAAATGTATTGTAGTTTAATAGCACTTAATGTCATTGGTTTGCTCTAAAGCCCATTTATAATTTGGTATGGTGGCCACTAATAAGCTTGATGCACTTACTACAAAAACAGAGTAATTAAACGGCGCTCTGTAATTTGCGAAAAATAGCATAGAGAGTGCAAACATCAGGGTAAGCAGAAAGCTTCCTATTGCAGCAAGCCTTATTTTGTAGCCGATAATCAGCAAAACACCAAAAATCAATTCGCCGGCAGTGGCAATTATAGCCATAATATTGGCCAATGGCCTGCTCAGGTAAGGCATTAATGAATTGGTGTAATCTAAAAATATGCTCCAGTTGCCCCAGCCAACTGTTGGGTTTCCCGGCGCTCCTAACCAACCAAAGCGATCCATAACAGGTAATATAAAACCTATACCCAGGGCAAGGCGAAGAAATAATTGCGGAAAATGTGTGCTGTTTTTCATTTTGAGTTATAATTGTTTAAACAGCAAATTAATACCTGCCAATCACATTTTTCTTAAACTAGATTAAGAAATGAGCGTTTATTTCTTGTCGCCGGCTGAACTTCCACCCGGACGGATCGAACAGGTATTTTAGCACCTCTCTGGTTGTGGGCTTAAGATAAGTATGCCGGGTAGTTATTGGCGTTCAGCATCCTGTACTTGAAGAGACCCTGAAACGAATCCGATAGCTATCGGATCAGGGTGACGATTTCGGCGTTAAAAGCACTCCACTTCCCAAAAGCGTTCCCAGTTTTTACCGGCTTCAAGTCTGATTATGCCTTCTTTTCGTTCCAGATCCTGATCGTGGTTTACGCCATCGGCTACGCCGCACCAGGGCTCCAGACAAACAAAAGGAGCATCGAGGGCTGCCCAAATACCAAAGAAAGGGAAGTCTTCGAAATGAAAATGTAAGCCCGAGTCGTTTTTAGTATTTAATAAACTGATACAATTGCTTTGTAGGTTTTTAAATACCAGTGCGTCGTTGTAAAACAACTCGTGTTTAAGGTTTAGCTTATGTGCATTCAATTCGATGGTTTCAGTTTCATCAGCAACCAGGCCATCTTTCAGTTTCCAAAAGGTTAACCTTTGGTCGGCGTTAAAAACGAGATAGTAATCTTCGTAAGTGGTGTTGGGTGTATTGGGAACAGCAAAGGCCGGATGCGCTCCGATAGAAAAGAGTAGCTCATCGGCACCCGTATTAATTACCTCATAAGTTAGGTTCAATTTACTGTCTCTTAAAGTATATTTCAGCTTCAGTTCAAAATAAAACGGATAAACTTTTAAGGTTTCGGCATTTTGGGTTAAAGTAAAAACAGCTTCCGTTTCCGTAGCACGTTCAATTTCAAAAACATAATCGCGTGCAAAACCATGACGTGGCAATTCATAATTTTTACCTTTATAATTAAAGCTGTTGTTCTTCAAAGAACCTACAATCGGAAACAATACCGGACTGTGCTTGCCCCAATATTTTGAATCCCCATTCCAAAGGTATTCGATATTGGTTCCTTTATTGTATAAGCCTTGTAATTCAGCGCCCTTGGCCGATAAGTCAACTTTTAAGTATGCGTTCTCCAGAGTTATCATTTGAATCTAAATTAATAAATAAGCTGTGCTTTGAAAATATCTTTTTTTTAATTTTGAATATTAAGCAATTCGTTTAACCTGGTTCTGCTCAACATTAAAACTACAGTGCTATGTCGGTAGATTTAACAAAATTATCAAACCCAAAGGTAAAAGCTGCAATAGTAGCTTTACAAAAAGGAGATGAGAAAATCTGGTTTCCTTTGTTTGCCCCTGAAGTTGCTTTTTACGATGATGGCAACCAGATGAAATTCAACAATTTCTTTAAAAAAGCATTGGGGCATGAGCGGTTTACCCATATAGATAAAGTTGAAAATAACGGGCTACACGTATACGGGCATTTTCACTCCGATCAATGGGGCGATTTTACTACTTGTTTTAAGTTCGAAATAAATAAGGAAGGTAAAATCAGTAGCCTGGCTATCGGACAAGCTACTGATTAATTCCAGATCTGACTCCAGACTAAGGACTGAAGACTTGGTACTAACCTCTTTCTTCCCAGATACAGGCGATATTGATGATGGTTTGTACGGCTTTTTCCATGTCCTGCACACTTACCCACTCCTGTTTGCTGTGAAAAGCATGTTCTCCGGCGAAAATATTGGGACATGGTAAACCCATGTACGAAAGCCGCGACCCATCGGTGCCACCGCGGATACTTTGTTGTTTGGCCACTACTCCAGCCCTTTCAATGGCCTCGATACCATACTGCACAATTTTAGGATATTGATCTAAAACCTGCTTCATATTGCGGTATTGAGCCTTAATTTCGAGTTTATAGCTCGATTTAGGATATTTTGCCAATATCTTTTTAATCGTTTCTTCTAAAAAGGCCCCGTGTTGTGCAAGTTTTTCATCTGTAAAATCGCGGATGATAAATTGTGCTTCGGCTTCTTCTACCTGACCACTGATACTTACCGGATGAATGAAGCCTTCTTTTTGATGAGTGGCCTCAGGGGTAAGGGTATCTTTGGGCAGGCTGTCTAAAATTTCGGCCAGGATTTTTATGGCGCTTTCCATTTTGCCTTTTGCAAAGCCCGGATGCGTACTTACGCCATAAATGGTAAGGGTAGCACCATCAGCTGAGAAGGTTTCATCTTCAATTGATCCGAGGGTTTCGCCATCAATGGTATAGCCAAAATCTGCTCCTAATTTTTTCAGGTCAACCTTATCAACGCCACGGCCTATTTCCTCATCGGGCGTAAAAAGAACCTTAATGGTGCCATGCTTTACTTCCGGGTTTTTCATCAAAAAAGCCGCAGCTTCCATAATTTCTGCCAGCCCGGCTTTGTTGTCGGCGCCCAGTAAAGTGGTGCCGCTGGCGGTAATAATATCATTGCCAATCTGGTGTTTTAAGTCTTTATGATCAGACATTCTGATCACAATTTTGTTATCATCGGGCAACACTAAATCCTGCCCTTGATAATTGTCATGAATAATCGGTTTCACGTTTTCTCCGCTGCAATCGGGCGAAGTATCCATGTGCGAGCAGAAGAAAATAACAGGTAATGCTTTATCTGTATTTGATGGGATGGTTCCGTAAACATAACCATTGTCGTCCATTTCTGCATCAGAAACGCCAATTTCAAGCAATTCCTTAACCAGTTCCTGCCCTAAATTTTTTTGTTTTAGGGTCGAAGGACAGGTTGGTGAAGCCGGATCTGACTGCGTATCTATTTTGGCATATTTGATAAATCTTTGCGCTAAAGATTTGTTAAAGTTGTGGTAATTACTCATAAATCAAAGGTAAAAGTTATAGATATTCAATAATCATATTATTTTTGTAAAAAAACAATATGATTTCGAACCTCTTGAAAGTTACTTGCTTAACCGTTCTTCTTGTTTTTGTCGGAAGTTTTTCTTTTGCCCAATCCAATTATTTCAAGTTTTCATATGGTTTAGGTGCCGGTATCAATAAATCATATACAGATGTTTACAAAGGAAGCTTTGGTTACACTACTTACGGTGTGCTCGATTTTCATGTTACTCCTTTTGTAACGTTGGGTTTAGAGGCCCAATACGGTCGTGTACAGGGTGGCGATATTGTAACCGATCCGCATAACCGCCAGTTTATTAACCAGTACAATTCGATTTCGGCTAATGCCAAGTTAATGTTAGGTGAGATTGTAGATTACGATAAAAGTGAATTTTTGTACAATATCAGGGGACTGTATTTTGGTACTGGTATTGGCATAATTAACAACAAAATGACCGATATTGTAAGGTATAAACCAAGCTGGGCATCATATGATCCGGGTTATGGGCCTTTCCCTGGTAAGGATAAAAGCTTAAACCTGCTGATGCCTATTAATTTTGGTTTTAATTATTATATCGAAGATGGTTATGGTTACATGCGTTATGTAATCAATATCAATGCGCAGAGTAACTTTACTTTTGGCGAAGGTTTGGATGGTTATAACGACTCCAGTGCTAAGTTCAAAAATTACTCTCCTGATGTGTATAATGCCTATACCATCGGATTCAGATACTTTTTCGGAAAGATTAAATCTTATCGCAAAACACTTTAAATACAGCCTTTTCTGGCTTTCAGGCCTGATGAGCTAGATTTATTATCACTCACATCAATTTATACTATGAAAAAATACTTTGTGCTTTGCTTTTTATTTTTAGTGATAAAAGTGCAGGCACAAAAAACGCCTTTCGAGCTTAGCGGAAAGAAAGAAACCACAACCTATCCCGCTGCTATTGCTTATTATCAAAACCTGGTTAAGGGCTGTCCGGAGGCTAAGCTGCTGAGTTACGGAAGTACTGATTTCGGCAAACCGCTGCATCTGTTAGTTTTGTCGAAAGATAAGGTTTTCGATCCGGCCGCAATCCGCAAAAGCAATAAACGGATCCTGCTCATTAATAATGGTATTCATCCGGGAGAACCCGAAGGTATTGATGCCTCGATGATGCTGGCACGCGACCTGATTAAAGGCAACAAAATACCTAAGGATGTGGTAATTGCCATCATTCCGCTGTATAATATCGATGGAAGTTTTAACCGTACAGGTACCTCAAGGGCCAACCAAAACGGGCCTGTTGCTTACGGGTTTAGGGGTAACAGTAAAAATCTCGATCTGAACAGGGATTTCATTAAAACAGACTCTAAAAATTCGGCTGCTTTTCAGCTGATTTTTAATGCCTGGCAGCCCGAAATCTTTGTAGATACACATACCAGCAACGGTGCCGATTATCAGTACGTGATGACGCTTATTCCAACCCAAAAGGATAAGCTGAACGGCATTCTGTCTAATTATTTAACCCAAACTCTGGTGCCGGACTTATATAAGCGCATGGAACAGCAAGGTTACCCGATGATTCCTTATGTTAACTCGATTGGCGAAACACCCGAAAGTGGGATTACCGGTTTTATCGAATCGCCACGCTATTCGACGGGTTATACAACGCTGCACAATACCATTGGTTTTATGCCCGAGACACACATGTTAAAATCGTACGATTTACGCGTTGATGCCACCTATAAACTTTTGCAGGCTTACGTGGATATCGTAGCACGAGATGCCAGGATTATTGGCGAGAACAAGAAAGAAGCTGATGCCTTTGTGGCTGCTCAAAAGGAATTTCCACTGGATTGGAAACTGAATAAAAGCGAAGTAAACGAATTACAGTTTAAGGGATTTGAAGCCGGACAAAAGCGCAGTGAGGTAAGTGGAGCAGACCGTTTGTACTACGATCGGAGTAAACCTTATACCAAAACAATTAAAGAGTGGAATAAATTTGAGCCGGCTATTACCGTACAAAAACCGATTGCTTACATCATTCCAAAAGCATGGGATAGGGTAATTAACCTGCTGAAATTAAATGGTGTAAAACTAAGGGAAATAAAGACCGACCAGAAAATAGCGGTAGAAAGTTATTATATCGGTGATTTTAAAACGGGTACCAGGCCTTACGAAGGGCATTACCTGCATTCGGCAGTAAAACTGAACCCAGTAAAGCAAAACCTGCAGTATTATGCCGGAGATTTTGTAGTATATGTAAACCAGCCCTGCAACCGTTATATTGTAGAAACACTGGAGCCACAGGCTATCGATTCTTATTTTAACTGGAATTTTTTCGATTCGATTCTGGATATGAAAGAGCATTATTCGGCTTATGTTTTTGAAGATACAGCTGCAGAATTATTGAAGAAAAACCCGGATTTAAAGGCTAAGCTCGAAGCTAAAAAGGCTTCGGATGCCGATTTTGCGAAGAATGGGCCTGCACAACTTGACTTTGTGTATAAAAATTCTGATTATTACGAAAAAACACATAACAGATATCCGGTAGCACGTTTGCTTACCGATGTCCAACTAGATTTAAAATAACCCAGATGGAGTATTTCAATATGGCACCAGTTGCCTCGTTAATTTTTGTTTTTACCATCATTACGAGCCTTTATGCCTTTTACGATCATAGCATTTACGGCAAGTTTATGCTGCACCCCTACAGTGTATCAAAAGGGCACAAGGTATGGACGGTAATTACCAGCGGCCTTATCCATGCCGATTGGATGCACCTGTTTTTTAACATGTTTACTTTCGTGGCCTTTGCCTTTACGTTAGAACAGCTGTTGGGCAGCTTTAAATTTGGGTTATTGTACTTTCTGGCTTTAATTTTAAGTGATTTGCCTACCATTTTTAAACATAAGGATCATTTTAACTACAACAGCTTGGGCGCTTCGGGAGCGATTAGTGCAGTTTTATTCAGTTTTATATTGTTCAATCCGGTTTCTAAAATTTATATCATGTTTATTCCTTTTGGGATTCCGGCATGGATTTTTGGCATCATTTACTTGATTTATTGTGCTTATGCTTCCAGAAACTCGCGCGATGGCATTAACCACGATGCGCACTTTTTCGGTGCTTTAACGGGCTTAATTTTTACCATTATTTTTGTTCCGGGGATATTGCAGAATTTCTTTACCCTGCTAACCGGATCGAGGTAAGGAAGTGTAAAATGTAAGATGGAATTGCGGAATCAATTTAACCACAGAGGACATTGAGTTTGCACAGAGGGAAACGAGTTTGATTCTGCGCTTATCTGTTTAATCTGCGGGAAAAAATATAAGCTGTAAGATGGAATTGCGAAAAGAATTTAACCACAGAGACCACAGAGAAAACTGAGTTTACACAGAGGGAAACGAGGTTGATTCTACGCTCATCATTAAATTATACTCCCTGCTCTGTGCTTTTTCTTTGTGTGCTTTGCGGTTAAAAAAATAGACAGGTAATTTAACTTGTGGATTGAGATTCTTCACTTCGTTCAGAATGACAACCCAGTTCGCTCTGCGTGCTCTGTGCTTTTTCTTTGTGTGCTTTGCGGTAAAAAAATAGACAGGTAATTTAACTTGTGGACTGAGATTCTTCCCTTCGTTCAGAATGACAATCCAGTTCGCTCTGCGTGCTCTGTGTTTTTACTTTGTGCCCTTGGTGGTAAAAAACTAAGTGATCTACCCTGCATTCGGTAGGCACGGATTTTCGAAAAAGCTCATCGGCTGCTCTGGGTTTTTAATAATTTCGAACACCACATAACCCCATGGTTTCCAGAAGTTTTCTAACACTTGCGCATATACTTTATGCTGCCAAACATCAAACAATGGTTTACTCATGTTGCCACGTAAAGGCATGGCTTCAATGTAAGTGGTACCATCAACCGGCATAAAAGTATATTCGGGCAAACGGTTAAACAGATAAGCCGAATAATAAAAACGGGCAGTTACCTCTTCAAACTGCTCTGCAGTTAAGCTTTTTCCCGCAATTTGGTCTACAATTTCCTGATGATAGCGTTTATTGGTTCCGTTATCCTGCAAGCAGGCAATGATCCCGAAATCTTTCAGCTTTAACGAAAAAGTAAGCGTATTAATCTCATCACGGAAACTGAAAGGGGTTTCTTCGTTTTCGAGTTTAACGACCGTGATAGACCAGGGTGTAAAATCTTCAAACTCGAGACTGGTGTACAAATTCTGCATCATGAAATTCAGGTTGGCGAATTTCATCATTAACGATTGCGACATGTTTAAACCATCGGCAGTCATTTCCTTGCGCAGTGCAGCATGCATTTCGATGTACACAAAGCCATATAAAAACTTGCCGATCCAGTTAAATAAATCCAGTTCAGGCAAGGCCGAAACAGCAGCATAACCTTTTGCAAAGGCCGCTTCTATTTTATCTTCCAATGGATTTAAAAACTGCTCGTTTACCTCGCTGTTTACCGGAATAACCAGGCTATTGTACGACCGGATACTTTCATCCAAAAACTGGATTTGTTCTTCTCCGCTTAAGCCCGCCTGTGCCAATAACCATTTCGGTATTAAAGGCACCTGGAGAACAGGGGTGTTAAAAGTTTTGCCACTTAAAAAGCAGACTTTATATAAAAAATCGAAGTTTTGGAAAGGATTGTATAAACCGGTATTCATTGCTGCAATATTAGCCATTATATTTTTAGTGCCTTGTACCGAACTTTTATTTTAACGCTGCGATTACCATTGCACCAATTAAAATCTTTCCTGAGCTTTATTTCAGCTTTTTAGCCAGATCTAACTTCAGTTCTTTTATTCCTTTTACCACTAAACCGGCTACCTGTTTGGCGCCTTCAGGGCTTAAATGCGTATTGTCTTTCTTGCCGTTGGGGTAATTTACATTGCCCGAATCAACGTGGTTAAATAGTTTGATTGAAGGCTCTTCGCCCAAACGGTTTAACAAACTTTCGGTTTTAGCCAGCATGTCAATTAAAGGTACCTGCAGCGAATCGGCCACCTGACGGGTAATGCGCGGATAGTCGCCATGCGAATCGATTAGAATACCATTTTTGAAACTTCTTCTCGAAATGGGGGTAAGCAATACGGGCAAAGCTTTTTTACTCCGCGTTTCTTTAACGTAATTAATCAGGTTGGTTTTAAAATCAGCCAGCGAAACACCAACTGTGGGTTTATCTACTTTTTCGTCGTTGTGACCGAATTCAATAAAAACATAATCGCCCGGATTCAGCTGTGCCAGAATAGGATCCCAGCGTTTTTCTGCACGGAAAGATTTGGTGCTTCGGCCGTTCAGCGCGCGGTTATCAACCGTAACATCTGCCTTAAAAAAGGCTTGTAATGCCATGCCCCAGCCTGTTTCGGGGTAGGTTTTGGGGTCTTTGTTAGCCGCTGTAGAATCGCCGATAATGTACAGCGTAGTTTTCTTTTGGATGAGTGTAAAGGATAGGGTAGCCGTTAATGCGGCAAGTGCAAATGCCAGGTAAAATTTATTTTTCATTGTTCATTAATTGGTGTTGGGGTTCCAGTTGTCTTTCCCGCCGAGGATGTTTTTAATAGTATAATTTTTCGCAGTTTTATCGCTCAGCTGCTTTGTCCAGCTTAAACGGGTTTGAGGTGATGCTCCTGCACCGGTATTTTTATATTCGGCGTAAAACACAGTTTGCTCTTTATCCGGAAACATCTTGTCGCCTTTCCATGGGTTCCAGCCCTCAGGTAAAATATGTTTACCTAAATCGCAGTGCATAAAAACCGTTTTGGCATATGGGCGCCATGGCCGGCCAAGATAAGCTTTGCTAATAGCCGGATCGGCAGTGAGCTTGCAATGTATAAAAACAAAGCCAAAAGGCTGATTGGCAGAAGTGGAGGCTGCCGTAACGTAAGAATCGGTTAAGCTTTTAATGGTGCATTGTTCAAAAACAACGGTTGCTTTGCCAAAAATAAAATCGGTAGTGCCTTCAATATAGCAGTCTTGATAGTATTGACGGCTATTTTCGATAGCGGCGTATAAGGTATCCTGATTGCCTAGAAGCCTACAGTTTTTAGCCACAAAACGGTCTCCCTCAACATGTAGCGCAACGGCCTGCCCCACGCGACCGGCTGCATTGATGATGCTTAGGTTCTCGAGCCTGATATCGTTACCCTGTACCAATACGGTATACGATGTATAGGTGCTGAATTTATCGAGGCCAAAAGCATCTTTACCTCCTGAATAGGTTTTGCCTGAATAATCATCGTTGGTGATGACGGTATTTTCGGCGCTTTCGCCAATCAGGGCAATTTTGATTTTCCAGGATGGAATAATCAGCTTTTCTTTATAGATGCCATTTTTGACATAAATTTTAACCTCCTTTTCACCTAAATCGCGCACCGAGTTAACAGCTTCCTGTATGGTTTTGTAATTTCCGCTGCCATCTTTCGAAACGGTAAGTGTGGCAGGATGTTTAGGATCTTGTGCGTAAACCTGAACAGATAAGCCGATGCAAAAAAGTAAGGTAAAGGCAAAATGGATAAGGATAAATTTCTTCATTTGATCGGTAAACTGTTTTGCTATAAATTTCAATAAAAAAGGGCAGATGTAAACCTGCCCTTAAAAAATAATTAATATGTCCAGCGTGGATCGCCTATTGGTCCACCTGTACTTCCGGCAGTTCTTAAAACAGAACCTGCAGGTAATGTAAAATCGGTAGTAGTGGCTGTCCAGCCTGTGTTGATACTTTGGTTGCTGGCCAGGGTAGCTGTACCAAAAGTTAAAGCGGTACCCCCCGTTAGCGCACTCGATAGATTGAAATAATTGCTGTTCGAAATTTTCAGGGTACTGCCCGCTCCTGTGCCTCTGATGGCAGCAGCGTTAACCGTCCCTGATTTAGGGGTATTGGCCAAAATACTGTTTACGATGGTGAAATTAATCGGGTTTGCGCTTGCATCTAACAGCGCATATTTGGCATTGCCACCAAAACCATTAAAGGTAGAATTGCTAATGGCTACTGTTGGAATCACATCGCCAGCATAAGTGGTGCTTGCCGTTACCAAACCCGGACCTGCATTGTAAAATGTAGATTTAGATACCGTTAATGTATTGAATTGCATTTTGTTTACGTGGAAAGTGTAATAGGCCGATGAGCCATTGGCGCCCATATCGTAAACAATAGAGTTGTTAACCGTAATAGCCGTTATTTTAAAATCCCGCGCCGCTGTTCCCCTGTCGCCACGTAAAAACGAAGTGGTAGAGCCGTGTACAATACAATTATCAACGGTTACATTGGTAAAGGTTGCTGCTGCCCCATTTGAAGCCTGCGAGCCGATAAAGTTGATGAAGTACAATGAGGCACCTGCTGTTCCATCAAATTCGATACCTGAAAAAGTTACCCCTGCTCCTGTACCTTCGATATCAAATTCTTTAAAATTTACTTTGGTATCCTTAGGCTCACCCGAGGTAGATTTAAGGGTAATGGTTTTTTGGGTAATGAATGTCGAAGCTGCAGATATGTTGTAGGTACCCGGGTTTAAGCCGATTACTGCACCATTAGCAGCATTACTAATTGCTGCGGCCAGATCATCGCCAGGGTTTAATTTCACGGTATAAACCGTAGGTGCCAGTGTGGTAAAGGTAACCAGGCCTTTGCTCTTAGTGCCTGCAAAAAGTTCGGCAGTATATTTGGTGCCTGCAGTTAAACCAGTAATGGCTTTAAAACCATCAACAGTAGCCTCGCTGGTACTTAACGAAACGGTTATTGCTGCGCCCGTAGCCGGGGTTAGTACAATAGCAGTTAAGCCTGCTGTTTTGGTGAAATACAATTTAGCCGAGGTTTCTTTAATTTCATTATCCCTGATAGCCGAAAACAATTGGATACCGGTTAACTGAAAGGCACTGCTGCGCACGTATTTCGATTCGGGCTGACTCTCGGTTGCAGTGGCCTTAACCCTGGCATAATATTTTGTTCTTACCGCCAGGTTATCGTCGGTTACCGTTACTCCTGCTGTGTCGGTTGTGGTGGTATAATTTACCGTCGCGAATAACGAATCGGTCGAGAAATCAACGCTGTATTTAAGTGTTTTACCGGTCGACATGAGCGGTAAGGTCCAGGTTAATTTGGCCGAAGTTTCGCCGGAGGTAATTTTAACATCGCTCGGTTTAAATATCCTCGCCGGTTCTGCAGGCACATCCTCTTCCTTTTTACAAGAAGCAATCGCCAAAGCCATCAGCGATAACATCATCAGTTTAAATCCCAGTTGATCTATAATTTTTTTCATAATACTCTTATTAATAACCAAAGTTTTGAACCATGTTTGGGTTTTCAATTAACGTCGTTTTGGGGTATGGGAAAAGCTCCTTTTTGTTGGCTTCGAAGTAATAAGCAATACCAGTTGAAGTGCTGGTAATCGAGTTTTCTTCAGTTACCGCTTTGCGCCAGTTTTTGGTGGTATAGCCGGTTGGTGCAGAAGAAGTATTTAAACCCGGAGAAACAAATACGTTATTCGGAACACCTCCATAAAGATCGAGCGTAGCCACTTCGTTTACACTGGTTCCAAGTAAATAATTGCCTTCTTTGGCATAAATATAATTGGGTACACTGGCATAATCGCCCGTACCGGCAATCAAAGCACGGATTTTGGTGCGTGTTTCATCAAACTTGCTGGCCAGTAAATTCCAACGGATTAAGTCGTACTTGCGGATGCCTTCGCCTCCAAATTCCAGTAAACGCTCTTTAACAATGGCATTGAAGAAACCGGTTTTATCTGTTGGTGTTGCCGGAATCTGGCTTTCGAAACCAGCGTAAGCCCTTTTTTGTACTTCCTGTAAGGCGTTAACTGCAGCAGCAGATGGTGCGCCATTAATTTCGTTATCAGCTTCGGCATACATCAGCAATACATCAGAAAAGCGTAAAATAGGCCAGTTGATCGAAAAATTCTGCGCTGCAGATGAGCCGTTAAAGGCAGTCCACGATTTACGGAATTTACCATCCGTCATATTAAACAAAGTATTGATGATTTTTTTTGATGTCGCAGTAATTTCGAAAACACCAATCGTTACATCTCTGCGGCAATCTTTCGTTACATCAAATTCATAAAAGTAGGTTGGGATGGCATTCATACCGCCACCGCCCGACCCGAAAGTAGAGGCTGAGTTAAAGCGGATACCGTTATAATAGCCAAGTTTACTATCTGTAGCAGCATTACCACCAAAGGCAGCCACTTCAAACATCAATTCGTGGGCATCATCGTTGCGGGTAGTGGTATGCAGGCTTTTAAAAACATTTTCATAAACAGGATTGATGTTATGCTCCGAACGGTGGTTCATCAGGTCGAGGCACTCATCCATTGCAATTTTATAATAGGTTAAGTAATCGGCACTGCGCTCCATGGTATGGCTGGCCGATCTTAACGAATAACCACCTCTTGCCAATGCAATACGGGCCCTTAAACCTTTAATGGCGCCTTTGGTAAAACGGAAGCTACCGTATTCTGTGATACCGCTTCTCCAGGGCACCAGGTCTTCGGCCATTTTTAGATCAGCAATAATCTGATCGTAAGTTTTATTGCGGTCTACATTTGGGCCGTAAAGGGTTTCGGCATCAGCCGATGGCACAAATGATGCCGGTACATCGCCCCAGTTGCGGATCAATTCATAAAGGAATTGTGCCCTTAAAGCCAATGCTTCGCCGTAGTAGCGCTGCATGGTGGCTTTTTCTGCATCAGAACCATTGGCGTAAAGTTTAGATGCCGGAATAAATTTGATGCAGATATTGGCACGTTCTACGCCAGCATACAACTGTAAAAAGGGGTTAATCAAATCGGTATTATCCGAACTTGCCCCGTACATGCTAATGCCCCTCCTGTCAGAAGAACTGTAACTTCCTGAGGTTTTAAAATCATCGGCGGTAAGGCCAAATAAGGTCGAAATCCGGCTACCGTAACCGTTATCGCCACATAAACGGTTGTACACCGCTATTAGTGCAGCATTGGTGTTTGCAGTACTTTCGAAAACTACATCAGGAGATGAAGTGGAAGGCGATTGTACGTCTAAATATTTTTTGCAGGAAGTGGTTATACTCAATGCTCCAACAGCAATTACCATTAAAGCCGATTTTATCAATTTATTTTTCATTTTCTTTAATGTTGAGGTTAAAATACCATGTTAATACCAGCCAGGATGTATCTGCTGCGCGGATAAGCCGCATAATCGATACCTGGTGTAAGCGGATTTGAACGGCGGGTATTGGCTTCCGGATCGTAACCGGTGTAACCCGTTATGGTGTACAAATTGTTAACCGTTCCGTATACCCTTAGCTTTGAAATAAAGCCTGTTTTTTTAATTAAGCTTTGCGGTAAGCTATAGCCAAGGGTTACATTGCTGATTCTTAAAAAAGAACCGCTTTCTACTGCATAAGAGGTTAAAGCATAGTTTCCTCCCGTTGGTGTCCATAAGGTTGTATTGGCATTCATGGCTGTTAACAGGCTTGGGTCGGTTACTTTTACACCATTGGCATCAAAATTCTGCCACCTGTCGTTCATTACTGCCAGTAAATTGTTGTCTTTAACGTTGTATTGCGAGGTAAATTCTAACTTGTTGGCATTGTAAACCTTATTGCCATAGCTGAAGTTTACAAATACTGTTAAATCGAAGTTTTTATATGCAAACTGATTGTTAAAACCGCCTGTAAATTTCGGTTGAGCAGTACCCAGCACGGTTCTGTCATCGTCGCCAATCATCATGCTTGATGATGAAGAGAGTTTTTTCACTTTCATATCGCCGGGCTGCGGATCGCGGTTACCCAATAATACCCTGCTGTTGGCTACCGTTGGTTTAAGGGTATAGGTATAAGCACCTGTTGTGGTATTTTGCACATAGGTAAAATCATCAACAGTATAACGACCGTCAGATACGAAACCGTAAAACTGGCCAACTGGCTGACCTACCTCTACTTTAAAATCGCCCAGACTGTTTACCCAGCCCGATTGCGTGATGTAAGAACTTACGCCATTTTGGAGTTCCACAATTTTATTCCGGTTGAATGAAATGTTGAAGCTGGTATTGTAGCTAAAGTTTTTGGTTTTAACAGCCTGATAGTTTAACTGCAACTCAAAACCTGTATTCTGGGTTTTACCCACGTTTTGCTGCTGGGTAGAATAGCCCGTAGTTTGTGGAACGTTGGCATTTAATAGCAGGTTTTTAGTGCGGTTATCGTAATAATCTAAATTAAGGGACAATTTATTTTTGAACAGATCGATATCGATACCCAGGTTTTTAGAAATGTTAGTTTCCCAGGTAATGTTTGGGTTCGACAGGATATTTCCGGTTGCTGTACCTGAAATTAAACCTGTTGAAACTGATGCATCAGTTTCGGCATAACCACCTGTGGTAGAACTCAGGTAAAACAAAGTTCTGAATAAATCCTGGCCAATTCGGTTGTTCCCGGCGGCACCATAACTCATTCTCACTTTAAAGTTATCCAGCCAGTTCAGGTTAAGGTCTTTGATGAATTTTTCTTCAGTTACCCTCCAGGCCACCTGTGCCGAAGGGAAATAACCCCATTGTTTACCTGCCGCGAATAGTGATGAAGCATCGGTTCTGAAATTTACCGTGGCCAGATATTTGTTTTTAAAACCGTAAGAAGCCCTGCTAAATATCGAAAACTGTCTGGTACCCGAAATTAATGAGGTAGGCCGATCTTGAATGGTGTTTGCTGGTGCTGAACTAACAAAGGCATCATCCGGCGAAATATCGATAGGTAAAAACTTAAGTACAGTACTTCTCGAATCGATATCCACCATGTTGATTTCCTGTCCTACCAATAAATCCAGGCTGTGATCTTTACCTAAATTGGGTTTGTAATTGATGGTATTGGTATTAATGAACGATTTTTGGGCAACCGTATCAAGTTGAATAGCAGGTAAACCAGCATTGTTACGGGCCACATTACTTACCGGACCATTAAAAACATTTACGTGCCTGTTGGTTCTGTTGTAACCTACGGTACTTTTAATGGTCAGGTTTTTAAGGATTGAATACTGCACATAACCACTGCTGATTAAATCATTGCGGTAATCGTATTTCAGCTCCTGATTGGCTAAGGTAATTGGATTGGTTAATCCGGTTGTTAAATAATCGGCATCGAATAAGTCGCCTGAATCAGATCCTCCCGAGTAAGGCTGGTAACGAACAGAGTTTCTTAAACGATTGGTACCCTGCGATCCGGTAGAGGTCGTGCCTACCCCGTCAACACGTTGACGGCTGTAACGGGCATTAAGGCCAACCCTCAGTTTATCAGTAAATTTATGGTCTAAACGCACCGAAGCAAAAGTTCTTCTGTAGCCTGAGTTTAGCATAATACCATCCTCTTTGGTATTGTTTACCGAAACATTGTAAGTGGTTTTGGATGTTCCACCTGCAAGGTTTAACACTTCGGTATTGCTCCAGGCCTGGCGACCAAAAACTTTATCCTGCCAGTCGATATTCGGAATGTTTTTGTAAATATCCAGATCTTCGAAAGTACCGTATTTCTTGGTAAAGGTATCTTTTACATCCTGACTGGTATTGTTATTATAAAGCTCGTACTGATATTTCACAAACTCGTAAGGGTTCATTACATCCAGTTCGTTTACAATCTGTCTGGCGCCTGCGTAGGCATCAAAAGAAACAATTGGCCGACCTTTTTTGCCGCTTTTGGTTGTAATAATCACAACTCCATTAGCACCTCTGCTGCCATAAATAGAAGTTGAGGCCACATCTTTCAGCACATCGATAGATTGGATTTCGTTTGGCGATAAGATCGATAGGGCATTTTCTACCTGAATACCGTCAACAATATAGAGCGGGGAGTTATCGCCCGTAAGTGAGCTTCCGCCACGTACTTTTATCACAATTTCGGCACCCGGGCTACCCTCAGTAGTGGTAACCGATACGCCTGCCAGTTTACCGGCCAGGGCCTGGGCGGCTGTACTTACCGGGAATTGCTCAATATCTTTGCCGGTAACCGACGAAACTGAACCAGTTAAAGCTTCTTTACGTACTGAGCCATAACCAATATTTACGGTAACTTCTTGTAAGGTGTTGGCATCTTCTTCCAGGGTGACGTCCATTTTACTTTGATCGCCTACCGTAACACTTTTGGTTTTATAACCCACATAAGTAAAAATTAAGGTAGCTCCTTTGCCTGGGATGGTAATTTTGTAGGTACCGTTGGCATCTGTGCTGGCTCCGGTTTTCGAATCTTTAACAGATACGCTAACACCAATCAGGGGTTGCCCGTCCGATTTATCTTTCACGGTTCCCGTTAGTTGCCGGTTTTGTGCCTGAGCTCCAGATAATCCAAAAAACGAGAGAAATGCAAAAACGAGTAAAACTCTGCTCATAGTTATGTAATTATTTAAAAATATTTGGTTTTTTAAGTGATGCAATCGCTTGCATGTAGAATATAATTCTAGTTTCGGGATGTTGTACTTTGTTTATATTTGGTTACGTTGATGTAACAATTTTACAAACTAAAAACCGTTTGAAACCGAATTTAACTAAAAATCTGTGCAAACGTTCCCAAAAACGTCTTTTTAACGTTTATTAAAAATGGGATCAAAATGCCCGTAAAAGATATTTTTCGTAACTTGTACGCAAGTACATACCATGAGATTTGAAACATCTACCATAAAAGATATTGCTAAAGCGTTGGGACTGTCTACATCAACAGTATCCAGGGCTTTAAGAGACCGTTACGAAATTAGTGAGGAAACTAAAAAACTGGTACTGGCCTATGCCGAGAAGGTAAATTACCGGGCCAACCCCATTGCCAGAAGCTTGAAAGAGCGCCGCAGTTATTCGATAGGCATTATTGTAAGCGAAATTGCCAATAACTTCTTTTCGCAGGTAATAAATGGCATCGAATCTATTGCTTACGATAAAGATTACCACGTAATTATTTCGCAGAGCCACGAATCTTATAAGCAGGAAAAGCTCAACGTAGAGCATTTAGCATCGCGTTCGATTGACGGGCTTTTAATTGCACTTTCGTCAGAAACCCAGGATATTGACTACCTGCGCGATTTATACAGTAAAGGCTTGCCCATTGTTTTTTTTGACCGGGTACCTGAAGATTTTGAAACTCATAAAGTAATCGCCAATAACTTTAAGGGCGCTTTTGATGCTACTGAACACCTTATTTTATCAGGTAAAAGAACCATAGCACATTTAACCAACTCCGAAAACTTATCAATTACCAAAGAACGGTTGGGAGGTTATAAAGCCGCACTGGCAAAATATCACATCGAATTTAAGCCTGAACTCGTTAAATATTGCCAGCATGGAGGTATGCACAGTGCCGAGCTTGAGCAAGCTGTTACAGAACTTTTGCCACTTAAACCTGACGGGATTTTTATATCGAGCGACCGTTTAACTACAGGCTGTATTATGGCCCTGAAGAAAACAAATCCCGAAGTGGCCCATAATATTGCCATTTCTGGCTTTACCAATTCAAACCTGGTTGAGCTGTTTTCGCCATCATTAACTTCGGTAAAACAACCCGCTTTCGAAATGGGCCAGGTAGCCACCGAATTGCTGATTTCGATGATTGAAGCCAAAAGGCCGGTAACCGAATTCGAAACCAAGGTGCTCGATACCGAACTGGTAAAAATGCCAAAGCAGGTAGGAAGTAAGTTTTTATAAGTACTTGTTGGTACGCTGGTTTGTAGCTTTTGCTATTCTAAAGGCTAACCGCTCAACTCCAAACTAATTGCTACCTTTGCAGCATGGTAGAAATCACATTAAAAAAGGGCAAAGAAAAAGCAGCAATACAAAGACATCCGTGGGTATTTTCTGGTGCGCTGGAAAAAGTTAAAGGAAAACCAGAAGATGGCGATGTAGTAAAAGTATATGCCTTTGACCGTGAATTTCTGGCCTATGGCTATTACAACAGCAACTCGCGTGTTGCCGTTCGTTTGCTGGAGTGGGATGAAACACAAACCATAGACTTTAACTGGTACCAAAACCGCTTAAAACAAGCTATTGCCTCACGTCAGTTTATTTTGGGCGAGCAGACCAACACCTGCCGACTGGTTTTTAGCGAAGCGGATTTCCTGCCTGGTTTAATTGTTGATCAATATGCCGACTTCCTTTCGCTGCAGATTTTAAGCTCGGGTATTGAAAAGGTAAAGAACGACATTGTAGAGATTCTCAGAACGGAGTTGCAACCTAAAGGTATTTTTGATAAAAGTGATGCTACAGCCCGTACACACGAAGGTTTACCTGTAGAAAATGGTTTGCTTTGGGGCGAAAATCCACCTGAATTTTTAGCGGTTAAAGAAAACGGAATTACCTACCATATCAATATTGCTGAAGGGCAAAAATCGGGTTTTTATTGCGATCAGCGTGATAACCGCAGTATTTTAGCGAGCTATACCAAAGGCAAAAAAGTTCTGGACTGCTTTAGCTACAGCGGAGGCTTTAGCTTAAACAGTTTGGCAAATGGCGCTGCAAGTGTTACCAGTGTAGATAGCTCTGGTTTGGCTGTAGAAACCTTAAAACAAAACGTAGCACTGAACCAATTTGATGGCGATAAAGTTACGGCCATCCAGTCAGACGTGAATAAACAGTTAAGAGCTTTTAAAGAAGCAGGCGAACTGTTCGATGTTATTGTACTCGACCCACCAAAATATGCACCTTCACGTTCTGCCTTAGACCGCGCAGCGAGAGCGTACAAAGATTTAAATCGTTTAGGTATGTTATTGTTAGAAAAAGGAGGTCTTTTGGCTACCTTCTCTTGTTCTGGCGCAGTGGATATCGAAACCTTTAAACAGATTATTGCCTGGGCAGCACTCGATGCAGGTAAAGAAGTACAGATTATTAAACAATTCTGTCAGCCTGAAGATCACCCGGTTAGGATTTCATTCCCGGAGGGTGAATACCTGAAAGGTTTACTGCTACGGGTCCTTTAATTTTCTTTAATCTTATTTTTTAGCTACAGATTAACATGGATATTTTTCTATGCTTTCCGTTCCTCCGTGGCAAAATATAGCTTGACGTCGTAAAATACGACAGGCTATTTTCGCACGCGTTGGAAGCGCGCGAGAGCGGGAGTGCTTTGTGGTAAAAATAACATTTACACCTCTTCCGAGCTCTCCGGCAATTTATCATATTCGCCTTTCCAGGCATAAAAACCGAAAATCATGAGCCCTAAGCTTATGGGCAGGAAAATAAACAAGATAATTCCCCATTGTAAAATGGTGTTTGTGCGTTCAATGTCGGTATGGGTTAAACCTACTTTTTCTATGGCTTGTAAAAACAAAAATGTCATAGCTAATGGTCCTAAAACCATCCAGATTAAGCCTAAAAATTTCTTCAGTGTATTCATTTTCTTAAATGCTAATCGTTAATGTTTTCGTCTCTTTTGTTCGATAAATAAATGGCGCCAATCACCAAACTCAATGTGGCAATGCCAATAGGGTACCACAAGCCAGATAGCGGCGTCGATCCCGAAAAACTGGCTATCAGGGTGGCAATAAAAGGAACCAGTCCCCCAAAAACACCATTGCCAATATGGTAAGGTAGCGACATGGAAGTATACCTGATTTTGGTAGGGAAAAGCTCAACCAAAAATGCAGCAATTGGTCCATAAACCATGGTTACCAGTAAAATCTGGAAAAAAATCAGTCCAACGAACTTCCAGAATACGGTTTTGGCCAATATTTTATCTTTAATAATTTCTTTTGCTGGTAAAATGCCGTTACTCACCGAAATGGTATCTGTTTGTATCCGGCTAAATGAGGCTCCGCTTTTAAGCATTACTTTGGTTACGGTGGTTCTTAAACTATCAGTTGAATTTGGAATCAATACAGCACTTGCCGGGGCAGCTGTTGAAGATAAAATATCGCTTTGTTCAATTTTGGTATAATCGGTATCATCCAGAAAAATCTGATAAATGGGGCGGTAGAAAATAATACCCAGCAACATACCCGTAAGCATAATCCACTTTCGGCCCACTTTATCACTCCATGCACCAAATACTACAAAAAACGGAGTGGCAAAGGCAATTCCCCAAAGTAAAATATATCTCGAATCATTAAAATCGAGCTTACAGGTGTTCTCTAAAAACGATTGCGCATAAAATTGTCCGGTATACCAGATTACGCCTTGTCCCATGGTTGCACCAAATAGCGCTAAAAGCACCATTTTAAAGTTAGCTTTATGACTAAAGCTTTCTTTTAGCGGGTTTTTCGAAACATTTCCTTCTGCCTTTAGTTTCGAAAACAGCGGCGATTCGTGCATTTTCATCCGGATGTAAATGGATACCACTACCAGTACAATCGATAGCAGGAAGGGAATGCGCCAGCCCCAATCGCCAAAAGTTTCGGCGCCCAAAATATTCTTGGTAATTACAATAATGCCCAGCGAAAGGAATAAACCCAACGTAGCTGTCGTTTGTATCCAGCTGGTAAAAAAGCCTCGTTTATTTTCGGGGGCATGTTCGGCTACATAGGTTGCAGCTCCCCCATACTCGCCACCGAGGGCCAAACCTTGTACTAATCTTAATATTAAGACTAAAATGGGCGCTGCATAGCCAATGCTTTTATAAGAGGGAATAAGTCCTATAAAAAAAGTAGAGCCACCCATTAAAACCAGGGTTAAAAGAAAGGTGTATTTGCGGCCAATTAAATCGCCAAGCCGGCCAAAAACCAGGGCGCCAAAAGGGCGTACAATAAAACCTGCGGCAAATATGGCAAGTGTATTAATCAGGGCCGATGCACCCGCGTCTTCTGGAAATAACTGGTGACCGATAATCACGGCAAGGCTGCCAAAAATGTAAAAATCGTACCATTCAATCAGTGTGCCCAGTGATGATGCACCAATAACTTTAAAAATGTTGTTCTTAGGTAAAGCGTCGCTCATAAAAATTCGGGAATATTTGGTTTCCCAATATAAACATTTGAGTCACAATCGGCAACCTGTACTGTCGGCTATTAAATTTAGCGCCAAATAAAACATTTTGCCTTTTGTTTTGTATTTTCATTCACCATTTAGAATATATGCTTTTAGTTCAAAACATCAGGTTAAGTAGAATTTTAAGAAATACATGGCATGTCGATCTGATTATGATCGCCTCCTGCACAGCGGCTTATTTCGTGCGCGAATATTTAATTGCGCATCATTTTTCTATTCCCTCCATTATCCCAACGGTTTTGGGTACGGCCATTGCCTTTTTTATAGGTTTTAACAACAACCAGGCCTACGATCGGTGGTGGGAGGCGCGGAAAGTATGGGGCGCCCTGGTTAACGATTCGCGTTCTTTCGCAAGGGCTTTAATTAATTATGCTGACGATGACCGAGAAAGTGTGAAACGGATGGTTTGCAGGCATATCGCTTTTTTATATGCTTTAAAAGCCAATTTGAGGGGTACAGTTGATGAAATTTATACCAAATATTTGGAAGAAGCCGATTTGAAAGAAATGGAAAAGCACAACAATAAGCACAATGCATTGCTCAATATTCAATCGCGCGATTTGCAGAAACTTTCTAAATCAGGTGTGGTTGATGGTTTCAGGTTTATCGAAATTAATGAGATGCTAACCCGTTTTTCTGATTCGATGGGCATGAGCGAGCGCATTAAAAACACCATTTTTCCTACAACTTACAGCTACCTTACCAAAGTGTTTATCTGGTTGTTTGTGGTAACTTTCACGCTGGTAATTAGTCAGGATGCCGGACCTGCTGCTATATTTTTAGGCTGGTTAATCGGTTTTGTATTTGTATCTACACAAATTAATGGTATGAGCCTGGTTAATCCCTTCGAGAACAATTCGGCTGGTGTACCACTTAACCAGATTACCAGAACGATTGAAATTAACCTGTTGCAGATGCTGGAAGAAGAAGAAATTCCGGAACCGGTGAAGCCGATAAATGATGAGTATGTGCTTTAGATTTTTGCAGTCTTTTTGCCTGTAAACACAAAAATTAAGGATAAAATCCAAAATACAACTAAAATAATAATTGTATTTAAAATCGCCTTTGGATAGCCAATCTCTACTACATTAATAAAAGGGTAAGGATATTGCCCGATTAAATAACCTCTGATTACAATAAAAATAACATACAATAACGGATAAATAAGCCAAACTGTGGTTTGTTTGTAGCTGAGCCTGGCTTTATCAACAAAAGCAACCCAATAAATTAGAAAAAGCAAGGGGTTAATTACGTGCAGCAATTCGTTACTCAAACTGTGCCATCCCTTTGGCTGGTCTAAACCGCGTAAAGCTACATTATATACTAAAGCCACTAAAAATATATAAACTGCAACAGCTGTTTGGCTTGCGGGTTTCGAAAAAAAGCGGCCTAAGGCAGTTTGTTTTAACAACAATTGTGCAACCAGGCAGATGGCTACGATGAGGTTGGTTAAAACGGTAAAAAAAGACAAAAGTATTTTAAGGGTTGGCCAAAGTGCCCCATTATAATGCCTTAAACTTAAACTGAATTGCAGTGAAAGCGAAAACCAGATAATTAACGTAATGACGGTAAGGTATGCATTTTTGCTGTTAACAGATTTCATCGTTTAAGTTTTAACAAAGGTTATGCGCCAGGACTAATTTACCTTACAACTAAGATAAGCATATCTGTTTTATTTACCGTTTATTAGGTATAGGCTATTTGCTGTTAGCCTTTTCTACTGCTGCTTTTAGTTTATCTGCAAATAAAATCGATTTGGCTTTAAAAGCCGTATCGGTTAAAGAAATATTTGCTGTAGCGTAAATGATTTTTCCATCCGCCCCTACAAGAATGTTAGTGGGAAAGCCGTGGTTGATGTTGAGCTTGCTAATTTCCGCCTTACTCATCGATACAATTTCATATTCGTAACCATTTCGTTTTTGAAAATGTTTGGCACGTGTTGGCGTATCGTGGGTAATGCCGATAAAGCGCACGCCTTTTTGTCTGTACGCCTTTGCCAGCTTATTCAATTCGGGCATTTCGGCCAGACAGGGCGGGCAGTTTTCAAACCAGAAATTAATTACTACAACCTGGTTTTTTAAATTGGCCCTGCTAAAGGTTTTTTTATTGATGGTTAATCCATTGAAATCAGGTAAATCTTTACCGGTTAAATCTTCGAAAAAAGTTTCCTGCGTAGCCCATTTAACAACTGGTGTTTCCTGTGCTCGGGCAAATCCTGATATCAAAAGCAAAGTAAAAAGGTAAATCCTCATAGAAAGGCTAAAATATAAAAAGTCCCACCAAAATTTGCCGGGACTTTAGGGGATTGGTTATTTTATCTTTTTATTGAGATAATCTATTGCGGTACTCAGCGTAGTATCCTTATTAGCCATAAAATCTTTTACCGTTGGCGTTACTTCTATGTCGGGTTTTACGCCGTGACCCACAAATTCACGTCCATCAGGATAAGTATCTTTTTTGGTGCATACTCTGGCACTGCCGCCGCCCGGAAGATCAAAAAGATAGGGCTGTCCGGTACTTCCAAAAGAGTTTCTGCCAATTTTGGTCATGTGCTTTTGGTTGTCGGCATAAATTAAAAAATCTTCGGCTGCTGAAGCAGTATTATGGCCAATTAATAAAGCTGTAGGCACAACAATCCGCTTTTCAGAAAGCTTATTCTTTAACGGTGCATAATCAAAATGATAAAAATAATTATCCTGAAAGGTAAGCAGGGCTTTTTTGCTCCACTCATTATTAACCGTATCCTTTGCCTTGGTATAATACCCCCAGGCTTTAAAAGCCGAACTGAGTTGGCGGGTAGCATTGCGCGAACCATAAAGTAAGCTGTCGTTTGTTAAATATTTCAAAATATAGCTTCCAATACCAGTGCTCCCGCCTCCGTTATTTCTCAAATCAATAATTATGGCTTTGGCTTTATAGAGTTCTGGCAATTTGGTAGTAAAAAGCGAATCTATTTTCTCATCCCCGAAAGAGTTAAGCGCAACGTAAGCTACATTATTGGGGTACCATTTAAAATCGAGCAAAGCCGATTCTGCAGGAAATGCCGGGAAAACTTCTTTTTCTTCAGTTCGTTTGTGTGTTAAGTTCAGGGTTAAAATTTGTCCTTTGGGTTTTTTAATTTTGATTTCAAACTGGCTGCCCTCAACGCCCTGAAGCAATTTGCTGATACTCCAATCTTTCAAAACATAATCGGTAGAAGAAGAAATGTACGGCGAAACGTGTTCTGCAATGTATTGTGCAGTAGGTTGGCCATTTACAGCTATTACTTCGCTCCCAACCGGAATTTCGTCTTTCTTGCTCAGGTTAACCCGGGTAATTATGGCTTTGTCTTCTACATTTTCGATAAAGAAACGATAATCGCCAAACATGGTGTTCATGGGTTCAAAATCTTTTCCGGCAGGCATATAAACGTTGGTGTGCCCATCTTTCAGCATAGCGCAAAACCGCTGCATTTCCAGGTAATATTCGTAATCTGTTTTGGTTTCGGGTATAGTGGTAATTAAGGCTTTATAAGTGCTGTCCCATTTAACACGGTCAACTTTATTCAGATAAACAAAATTGTAATTTACTTCTTGCCAAAATTTTGAAAGGCCATAAATCTTATCCGCTTTGGTTAATTTGTTCGATTGGGCAAGTACAGTTAAAGGCAATAGAAGTAGTAAAAGAATTTTCTTCATAGTTTGTTTAGTTTAATTTGGATATTTTTTGACTTTCAATTTTTATACCAGTTGAAAAAAGCCTGTTTGCGTTAAACTATGAGTCCTTATGGGTATTTCAGTGTTCATTATCGAGCATTTAATATCCGTTACCGGACAGTAATAAACAAAAAAATCCTGCCTATAACAGACAGGACTATTTTTGTTTAGTTTGGTAAATACTTATTTGAAGGTGATCGATCCGTATTCTGATTTAACATTTACAGTAGCACTGCCTCCTGAGCCGATTTTGCCCGCATATTTTTTGGTTTCATCATCGTCGCTAACTTTACTGGCCGAAACGTTGGAGCCATATTTAAATCCTGCGTAAGATGTTGAAAGATTAAAGTTTGCGTTATATCTGTCGTTAAAGCCAAGTGCAGTACTCACATATTCGCCGGTAAAGGTAAAGTTGCGGCAGGCCGGAGTAATATCGGCTACGCTAAGCTTGTTATACTCCATATCGATTAATGCATCGCCATTTAAAGCACCAAGACTTACGTTGGTGTATTCGGTTTTAAGGTTTAGTTTACCTACACTGGCCAGGTTTAAGCTGCCATAGCCCTGTTTAATTACGGTATTTCCTTTTACACTGTTAATGTCAACCTTAGCGTACTCTGTATTGAGCAATAAGTTGCCGCCAATATTGCCAACGGTTAAGCCTCCTCCATATTCTACTTTAATATCTGCCGATTTGCGAATGGTATTTACGTTTACCGCCACGTATTCGGCAGCTAGCTCTAAAGTACCTACGCTACCAATACTTACCGGGCCATTATAGCTATGTTTCACAACAGCTGCATTTATATCCTGAACGGTACATTTACCATACTGCACATTAATGTAGTTATTGGTGTTGCTTAAATTGCCGGCGGTTAAGCTGCCATACTGAACTTTTAAAGAAGTTGGGCCAGCGAAATCGTCCATGTTTACGTTCCCGTACTGTTGCATTAGCGTAAGCGGGTTAACTGCAGGCATGTAAATAATATAGGAAATTTTAAGTTCACGACGTTTGGTCACCCCGTTTTTGGTTATCCTGCCCATAAAGTTATTGCCACCGCGGTCGGCAAAATTGGTTTTTATCGATACCACATCACCAGTTTTATTGGCTTCAATGCTTACACCATCAATGAGCTTTTGCGCATCACTATCCGAATTGCTGTAAGCTTTAATGTCGATATCAACCTTTACTTCTTTTTTATCCCATGTTTTAATTACGATCGATCCGTATTGGTTGTTGAGATTAACCTTATCGTTATTATCTACACTGAAACTCTTGCTAAAAGATTTTGTGCGTTCTGCATCGCTCCCATTTTGTGTCTGGATATTGCTTACCATAGCCAGCGTAGTAGATTTTTCGATATTTTCTACAATCGCCTTTTCTGACGGGCTGTTAACTGTTGCCTCCTGGGCACTGGCTTTTACGGCTATTAAAGCCATAAAGGCTAAAAGTATTTTTATTGTTTTCATGTTTGTTAATTGTTAAAACATTAAAGGCTTAAACCTGCCGGCTGGTGTAAGCAATTCAATGCGGTGAGCGTTTCCTCCCAAATTCTTTTCCCGAAAGCGCGTAATTTCAATTTTTTGTTTTAAGTCTTTTACCACCTTAGACATCTTAGAACATCTAAGCTTTAGTCTTTTAGCTTTGGTCTTTCCGCTTTTTTAAATCTGATTAACCCTTTTGTAATCGTCAACCTGGTTTATAATTAATAGTTGCTGTTTTAAAAGTTGTAACTGTATTTCGCGGTTTTTTACCATAGCCTTTACCACAAAAGTTTGGTTGGGCGAAGTGGGTAGTTCCGATTTTAATCTTTCGTAATCTTCATCCAGTTTTCTTAAATCGGCAGTAAACTTTTTATACAACTCGGGATTGGCCGAGGCAAAAATGGCTAAACTGTCTCTCTTTTCGGTAATTAAGCCTGCAAAATGAACCTCTTTTTTGGCATACGAAGCGCTAACATCAGCGATTTCTAAATCGTTGTTTTGCACTCTTGCGGTGTACAGCCAGGCCAAACCAATTACCACTACTATAGCGGCTGCGGCGCTCATCCATAAATATAGCTTTACCGGCTTTTTTTTCTTTTTGCTGTCTAATTCCTTTTCAATTTTGGCCCAAAGTGCTGCCGATGGTTCCATTACATCGAAGGCTTTGCGGTTTTCTTTTACAAAGGTTTCTAATCTGCCGTTATTCATCTCTCATCCCTTTCTGTTCTAAAATAATCTTTAACTTCTTTTTGGCACGCATATACTGTGTGCGACTTGTATTTTCACTTATTTTTAAAATGTGTGCAATTTCTTCATGGTCGTACCCCTCAAGCAGGTACAAACTCAACACTACCCTGTAGCCATCAGGCAATTCGGTAATGGCTTTTCTAATTTCTTCGGCCTGTAATTGCACCTCATAATCATCAAAGCTCACCTCGTCAGGTACCTCCGTTATTTCGTCGGTACTTACAAATTCCATTTTACGCTTGCGCAGATAATTGATTGATTTGTTGATTACAATCTGTTTCAGCCAAAGCCCAAAAGTGGTTTCCTGCCTAAAATCAACAATTCTGGTAAAAGCGTCTAAAAAGGCTTCCTGTAAAACATCTTCGGCCTCTTCCTCATAATTTAAAATGCGCAGCGCTACGTTATACATTGCCTTCGCATACAGTTTGTACAATTCAAACTGTGCAGCGCGGCTTCCCTGCATGCATTCTTTTACTAGTTCGAGGTTTTTATCGATGTATACGGCTTCCAAAATTTTGAATATTCTGATTATAAGACAGTAGAGATTTTAAAACGTTGCATCAAGGTATAAAAAAGTTTAAAAATATGTTAAATCTGTTTTAAGTCTGAGCTAGATTTATGGCCGTAACAATGATCGGCTATCTCCTGAATGCTGCTTCATTTGTTAGAAAATGAATGCTCCGGCACTTTTGGCCATTTCAGCCCCGCTTTTCTTCCGGCCCGTTTGAAGGAAACTGGCCTCCATTCAATCGGGTTTATTTAACCCGGGCAGCTGCAAAAACCGGAAATTTAGTCAAGACTTTGGGTGTTTTAACACAGGTTTGGGTTAAATAAACCTGACAGGAGCGGGCATCCCGTTCAGGTATATATCGGTATTCATCGGGATAAAGCGGATGGCAGGGCTGCATTGGCCATAGGGCACTGACGATCGTTTTCAAATCATATTGTAAAATGGTTTATTTTAACGCAGATAAGGGTAAAAACTACAGCTTCAGCTGGCCACCTGTTTGTGGAAAAATACTTGCCTGTTCATCATTAATTTGAAAACCCTGCAACAAAGCTTTAACTTCATGCCATGGAAACCGATTTAATCATTTCAGCGATAAACGAAATACATCAAGCCGTTAATCAGGCTTTAATTAATAAAGATGCAGATGCCTATGTGGCTATACTCGATCACAACTTTGTTTTTACGCCGGCCGGAGGAGTTGCCCTGAATAAGCGCGATTATACGATCGATTTAAGGAAATACTTTAAAGGCGCTAAAAGCTTTGATACGAGCCATTATCGTATAAAATCAAGTTTCGAAAATGATGTTTTTATTGAAAAAATTGCGCGGAAATCAATCGTTATCAGACCTAATTTGCTGTTTTTCTCCAGAAAACAAACCATCCAAACCGAAGAAATGGTACATTGGAAAAACATTCGCGGCGAGTGGAAAGTAATTGCCATCGAAATTGTGCTGGAAGAGAAATATTAAAATCACCCCTAATTTCCTGGTGCACCTTGTGTCTTTGTGGTTAAAAACAATAAATCTAAGGACATAAAATTTCCTTAAATCTTCTACTCGAAACTTTAAAACAAAATCGGTATTTTTGCCGCTCATTTTAGATTACTATATATGTTAAGAACAGTAACTTGTGGTGCATTAAACCTGAATAATTTAGGCGAAAGTGTAGCCCTATGTGGTTGGGTACAGAAATCGAGAGATTTAGGCGGTATGACTTTTATCGATATCCGCGATCGTTATGGTATTACCCAGTTGGTTTTTAACATGGACGATAATCGTGAGCTTTGCGAGAAAGCGCGTACGCTTGGTCGCGAGTTCGTAATTAAAGCCATTGGTACCGTTGTAGAGCGGAGCAATAAAAACCCTAAAATGCCTACCGGCGATGTGGAGATCAAAATCACAGCATTAGAAATTTTAAACGCGGCGAAACTACCACCGTTTTTAATTGATGATGAAACCGATGGTGGCGATGAGTTGCGCATGAAATACCGTTACCTGGATTTACGCCGTAACCCGGTGCGCAATAACCTGGTTTTACGCCATAAAATGGCACAATCGGTACGCCGTTATTTAGATGCTTTGGATTTTATCGAGGTAGAAACCCCGGTTTTAATTAAATCTACACCAGAGGGTGCGCGAGATTTTGTTGTGCCTAGCCGCATGAACGAAGGCGAATTTTATGCTTTACCTCAATCGCCGCAAACCTTTAAGCAATTGCTGATGGTTTCTGGTTTCGACCGTTATTTCCAGATTGTAAAATGTTTCAGGGATGAAGATTTAAGGGCCGATCGTCAGCCTGAGTTTACGCAGATTGACTGCGAAATGTCGTTCATTGAACAGGAAGATATTTTAAACACTTTTGAAGGTTTAATCCGTACTTTATTTAAAGAAGTACGCAATTACGATTTACCTGAGGTGCCGCGCATGCAGTATGCAGATGCCATGCGTTTATACGGATCTGATAAACCGGATACCCGCTTTGACATGCAGTTTGTAGAGCTGAACGATTTGGTTAAAGGTAAAGGTTTCCCGGTTTTTGATAACGCCGAGCTGGTAGTGGGTATTAATGCCAAAGGGGCAGCAAGCTATACACGCAAGCAGTTAGATGAATTAACTGATTTCATTAAACGCCCGCAAATTGGCGCTACAGGCTTAATTTATGCCCGTCATAATGATGATGGAACCATCAAATCATCGGTTGATAAGTTCTTTAACGAAGAAGACCTTAAACAGTGGAGCGAGGCATTTGCAACTGAAAAAGGCGATTTATTGTTAATTCTAGCCGGTTCTACCGATAAAGTACGCAAGCAGTTAAACGAGCTTCGTTTAGAAATGGGTAACCGTTTAGGTTTACGCGATAAAAATACATTCTCGGCCCTTTGGGTATTGGATTTCCCGCTTTTGGAGTGGGATGAAGAAACTGAACGTTACCATGCCATGCACCACCCGTTCACTTCGCCAAAGCCTGAAGATATTGCCTTGTTAGATACTAAACCAGGCGAAGTACGTGCCAATGCCTACGATATGGTAATTAACGGTACCGAAGTTGGTGGTGGTTCTATCCGGATCCATGATCGCGAATTACAGGCTTTAATGTTTAAGCATTTAGGCTTCAGCGCCGAAGAAGCCCAAAAACAATTTGGTTTCTTAATGGATGCTTTCGAGTTTGGTGCACCTCCGCATGGTGGTATTGCTTTTGGATTTGACCGTTTAACCTCAATTTTTGCAGGCTTGGATTCCATCCGCGATGTAATTGCCTTCCCTAAAAATAATTCGGGTAGAGATGTGATGATCGACAGTCCGAGTACTATTGATGAGAAGCAATTGAAAGAACTGAAGATCAAAACAGATTTATAACAAAATTCGTCATAAATTCAAGGTGACGATTATAGCAAAAAGCCTCAGGATTTTAAATCTTGAGGCTTTTCTGTTATGGCCTTCTGCACTTTGTATACTAGTGGACAAATGACAAATGAACCATTGAACTAATACGTTTCACTATCTGGCGGGATGCCATAATCGACAAACTTCTTATCTTTTTTTTCTTTCTTTTTACTGAACCAGCCTTTTACCGAGTTGAATATGGCCGAAAGGTGTTCTGCATCAAGCGATTTACCGAGTTTACCCGAAACTAAACCAACAGCGGCTTTGGTTAAAAAACCTGCGCCCCTGAAAATGGTTTTATTCATAATCATCGGTAAAAGTAATGACATGGCTGTACTGCTGATGTTCAGCTTTTCGTCGGCTTTAAACAAATTACTGGGCGTAGCGTATTTTTTAATCAGCGCACCTAAGGTAAACTGATGAAAGTATGCTTTAGCATCTGTTTTAAGCATGTTTTGTTTCAGGGTATACTCTACTTTCAGCTCCAGCTTTTTAGCCTGCAAATCTTCGAGGTTTCTGATGGTTTTATAGCTTCTCATCGCCGTCCTCCTTATCTGCCAGTTTATCAAAATACTTTCTAATGGCAATGTTTATAATTGCTTTTTCTATGTATTTATCTTTGGTAAAATATACAACTACTGCAATTAAAATGTAAAGCAGCGATACACAGCCAAAACCGGCCGCATAGTTGTTTAAAACATCGCCCAGGTAAAGCCCAAGTGTAACAGAACCGAATAAAAAGGCCAATACAAAGCATACGATAACGGTCGTACTCGTTACCAGATCTGCAAAAACCTTCGATATTTTTTCCAGAAGATACAGCCTGGTGTACTCTACCCTGGCTTCTAAAAAGCCTTTGGCATCATCTACCAGATCTTCAATACTTTTTTCTTTATTTTCCTGCATAATTCAGATGAGATTTAACTGGGGCAAATGCCCAGGCTATGCCTTTGTTATTGCTTAAGCGTGCTCTACGTCGTCGCTGTATTCTTCTTCTACACTTCTTAATTTGGTTTTGATAGAGCTTACCACTTTATCTTTCAGGCTCGCCAGATTGTTAATTTCATCGGCAGCTTTATCTTTAATAGAATCGCCCAGGTCTTTTAACGATTGGCTTAGTTTATCGCGGGTTTCTTCACCTTTATCTGGTGCAAATAAAATACCTAATGCAGCACCTGCAGCTAATCCTGCTAAAAGCGCAACTACAACTTTTGAGTTATCATTCATAATTAATCTATTTTAAGGGTTAACAATTAAGTTCAATATAAAACTACTACATTATTTTATTGTTAAGCTATATTTATAACTCCATATGCTCATTATTTGTTTTAATTCTTTCCAATCTCTCCGAAGCAAGCGTACTGGTTTCGTAAATTTTAACGAGCAATATAAAATATGACAGCAGCAAAGGGCCGAAAACCAGACCCAATATACCGAATAAAGGGATACCAATAATTACGCCAATTACTGTAATTATAGGGTGAATATTGCCAACTTTTTTTGCGATGATAAACCTCAGTACGTTATCGATGTTGATAATGACCACAAAACCAAAAACAAGCATGGCCCATCCTGCAAAATTATTTCCGTTTGCAATTTGTAATATGGCTGCCGGTACAAATATAACCGGAGGGCCTAAAACCGGCACAAAGGATATAAATGTGGTTATTATGCCCCAAAATAAGGGGTCTTTGTAACCTAAAACCAGAAAAGAAAGGCTCACCAGCGAGCCTTGAACGAGGCAAATTAAGCCCTGGCCCAAAACGTTGGCATAGGTGGTATTTCTCATTTCATCGCCAAAGCGGAGGGCATTTTGTTCTCTGAAGGGTGCGTATTTAATCAGCGAAAACTCAAATTTTTTGCGCTCAATGAGCATAAAGTAGAGTAAAAAGTACATCACCAGCAGGCTTAAAATAATATTTACTGCACTCGAAATCAATGAAGGGAATAATTGTGTGGCCCAGTTACCCAGGCGGTTCATCCCTTCCTGAATCAAATCCTGGTTAATTTTTATAGGTATGAGATGCTGTAGTTTAACCAGCAGGTTTTTAAAAAAGATTTCGTTGTTTCTCAGCTCAGAAATTTTGCTGATAACCATACTGCTTAAAGCATAAAAAGGCAGGACAATTAAAATGATGCTAATGGCAATGAGTAGTATAGCAACCAGCCTTCTGTTCCAGCCTTTCTGCTCGGCCAGGTGAATGTAAGCCGGACGCATAATGGTATAGAGTACCAGCGTACTTAAAATGGCACTGAAAATACTTTGTAACGAATAGGCAATTAATATCCCAAGGGCAATAATAATAACAAGGTTAATATTGTTACGCTGCTTATAAGAGAATACTGACATAATTTAAATGCTTGGTATTCTTTAAATGCGAAATTGGCAGGTTTTGTTTTACCTGATTTTAATTTAATTCGTTAAGATTAATACCCGTTATTTTGTTGTAAAGTGTTTTTCTGTCGATATTCAGAATCTTTGCAGCCTTGCTCTTGTTAAAGTTTACCTGTTTTAAAACGGTTAAAATGGTTGTCAGCTCGGCATCTAGCCGTGCGTTTCGCAAAGTTGCTTTTTTCGAACCTGGTTTAGATTTTGCCTGCTGTGCAGGTGTGTTTTTTGCATCTTTAGCCGCGATGAGCTGCTGAGGCAGTACCGCTAAAGGAATAATGCTTCCCTCTGTGAGTAAGCTTACCCTCCTGATAACATTTTTAAGTTCGCGGATATTGCCCGGCCAGCTATAGTTCATGAAACAGGTTTTTACTTCTTCAGAAAATCCTTTAAGATTTTTGTTAAGCTCCCTGTTTGTAATGGTTAAAAAATGCTTGGCGAAGGTTAGGATATCTTTGCCGCGGTTTTTTAATGAAGGCACATGTATTGCGAATTCGTTAAACCGATGGTATAAATCCTCTCTGAACGTTCCTTTCTGAATATTCTGGATCAGGTTTTCATTGGTTGCCACAATTAACCTGATGTTTAAATCGATTTCTTTGGTGCTGCCAATGCGTTTTAATTTTCGCTCCTGAACAGCCCTGAGCAAAATGGCCTGTATTTCGTAAGATAAATTGCCAATTTCATCCAGAAAAAGGGTGCCACCATTTGCTTCTTCAAAGTGACCGATTTTGGTAGCAAGGGCACCTGTAAATGACCCTTTTTCGTGCCCGAAGAATTCGCTTGCCGCCAGTTCTGTTGATAAAGCTCCGCAATCCATTACCACAAAGGGTTTATCTTTGCGCGGACTGTTTAAATGAATGGCCTTGGCTACGCATTCTTTTCCGGTACCGCTTTTACCGGTTAAAATAATCGAATAATCTGTCGGGGCAATAAGTTTTATTTGTTTAACCAACGTCCTGGAAGCTTCGCTTTTGCCATCAACATATTCGGGATGGTTTAAGAAATTGTCGGCAGAACGATCCTTGTTTTTTTGAGGAGTGGCGTTTTTGTGTTCGGAAATTGATTGCTGAGCCGCCAATGCTTTATTAATGGTGATTAATATTTCGTCGGGGTATAAGGGTTTAGCAATATAATCGTAAGCCCCCAGTTTAATTAACTCAACAGCAAGTCGGATATCAGAATAACCGGTGATAATGATTACGCTAGTACCCGGATAATTTTCTTTTATTTTGATTAAAATTTCTTTTCCGTCAGTATCATCCAACCGGTAATCACACAATACCAGATCGAATGCCTGCTCGCTTAAAACAGACAACGCTGCAGTACCGGACGTAGTACTGACAACTTCAAAACCGTTTTTGGTTAAAAATGTTGAAAGCAGTAGCCCAATATTTATCTCATCATCAATTATAAGTATTCTTTTTTTCATTAACAGCACCTTTTTATGCTAAAATGAACTTCTGCACATTAATTCTTAATTATTAGAGCGGTTCAGATTAGCAATTTAGATCGCACATAATTACTTAAAAAAATTGAATTGGAAAAACTTTTGCAACATTTTTGTTATATTCAGATCGAATTAATACTACAGTGGGCTATTTGCCCTTAAAAATGGCCTTTCTTTTTTCTACAAATGCAGCTACACCCTCTTTAAAGTCGGCTGTTTCAAAGCATTTTCCAAAAGCCTCTATCTCTGTTGCATAACCATTATTGTTGTTTACAGCTGCAATAACCGATTTAATGGCGGCCGAAACTGCAAGTGGTGCGCGTTGTTTTACTAAGTTTAGTATTTCTTCGGCTTTCGAAATAAGATCGGCCTGTGGCACAACGTGATTTACCAGTCCAAAAGCTAAAGCATCGGCAGCGGTAATCATATTGGCTGTTGTAATCATTTCTATAGCCTTGCCCTTTCCAACCAGTTGTGTAAGGCGCTGTGTGCCACCATATCCCGGTATCAATCCTAAAGTAACTTCTGGCAATCCTAATTTGGCATTATCTGCGGCAATACGCATGTGGCAGGCCATGGCCAGTTCTAAACCTCCGCCCAGTGCAAAGCCATTAATAGCTGCTATAAAGGGTTTAGTGGCATTTTCAATAGCATCGAATACCTGCTCCTGACCGCGTTTCGCCAGTTCTTCGCCCTGTTTGCCATTGTAATCGGCAAACTCTTTGATGTCGGCACCCGCTACAAATGCCTTTTCGCCAGCACCGGTAATAATCACTCCCCTCACTTCATCCGTTTTATTGGCAAATGCAACCACATCGGCCAGCTCGGCCAAGGTATCTTTATTTAAGGCGTTTAGTGCTTTTTCGCGGTTAATGGTAAGGTATAAAATTTGTTCTTTTACTTCTGATATTAAATTCTGGTATGCCATAGCTTAAAAATTTCTGTTTTCTGTAACCCAATCCTGAATATATGTCACAATGCTGGCCATAGTTGTGCCCGGCGGGAATAATGTGCCAACGCCCATTTCCGCCAGTTTTAAACGGTCCGCTTCCGGAATAATGCCTCCACCTGTTAACAACACATCGTCTAACTGTTTTGCTTTCATCAGCTGGATAATTTTAGGAAAGACGGTCATGTGCGCACCCGAGAGGATCGAAATACCAATGGCATCAACATCTTCCTGCAAGGCCGTATTCACTACCATTTCGGGCGTTTGGCGTAAGCCGGTGTAAATTACCTCCATACCGGCATCGCGCAATGATGTGGCAATTACTTTAGCTCCCCTGTCGTGGCCATCCAATCCAACTTTAGCCACTAAAACACGTATTGGCCGGTTTAATGCTTTGCTCATAATGAATATTAAGTTAAGGTAAATGTATTGATTTTATTAACTAATAGAGAAACAGGCGTTAAAGATTATAGTTGATGTTTAATCTCCATGGCGATTAGCAGGAGATTGTATCACCATTTATCAGCTATTAATGAAATTCTATTAAATACAATATTAACTGTGTGCTAATAAACCGTTAATCATTGTATAAATACGCTCAATCTTTTTACATTTGCATTCCTAATTTACAGGTTTTTATGAGTGAAGAGAAGTCATTGAACTTTATTGAAGAAATTGTTGAGAACGACTTAAATAGTGGTAAGTATGAAACCCTGGTTACGCGTTTCCCGCCCGAACCAAATGGTTATTTACACATCGGCCATGCGAAAGCGATATGCTTAAATTTCGGACTAACACAAAAATACGGCGGGTACACCAACCTGCGTTTTGATGATACCAATCCGGTTACGGAAAAAACAGAATATGTAAACAGCCAGCAGGAAGACATTAAATGGCTGGGTTTTAACTGGAAAAACGAATTATATGCATCAGATTATTTTGATGAATTATATGGTTTTGCGGTAAAGCTAATAGAAAAAGGCCTTGCCTATGTGGATGAAAGCACCGCAGATGAAATTGCTGCTTTAAAAGGTACGCCAACTGAGCCCGGACAAGATAGCCCATACCGCAACCGCAGTGTGGAAGAAAACCTGTCTGTTTTTACAAAAATGAAAGATGGCGAGTTTGCTGACGGTACTTATATTTTAAGGGCAAAGATTGATATGGCCAGCCCGAATATGTTAATGCGCGACCCGATTATTTACCGAATTAAACACGCCGAGCACCACCGTACAGGTAATAAATGGTGCATTTACCCGATGTACGATTTTGCCCATGGCCAGAGTGATAGCATTGAAAACATTACCCATTCGATTTGTACGCTGGAGTATGTTTCACACCGCGAATTGTACGATTGGTTTATCGAAAAATTAGAAATTTTCCCTTCTAAACAATATGAGTTTGCGCGCCTAAACCTTACCTCAACGGTAATGAGTAAGCGTAAGCTGCTGCAATTGGTGAACGAAAAACTGGTGAGTGGCTGGGATGACCCGCGCATGCCTACTATTTCGGGTTTACGCAGAAGAGGTTTTACGCCAAAGAGTATTCGCGAGTTTTGCGAACGCATTGGTATTGCCAAACGCGAAAATCTGATTGAGCTAAGCTTACTGGAGTTCTGTATCCGCGAAGATCTGAATAAGAGTGCTAACCGCGTAATGGCTGTTTTAGATCCGATTAAACTGGTTATTAACAATTATCCGGAAGGACAATCAGAAGATTTAATTGGCGAAAACAATCCTGAAGCAGAAGATGGAGGCGGTACACGTATAATTCCTTTCAGCAATGAACTTTGGATTGAGCGTGAAGATTTTATGGAAGTACCGGCTAAAAAGTGGTTCCGTTTGGCCCCTGGAGCCATGGTGCGCTTAAAATTCGCTTACATTGTAAAATGTGAGGATTTTGTGAAAGATGAAAACGGTAACGTTACTGAGATCCGTTGTACTTATATTCCCGAATCGAAAAGCGGAAATGATACCAGTGGTATAAACGTGAAAGGTACCATTCACTGGGTAAGCGCGCAACATGCCAAAACGGCTGAGATCCGTTTGTACGAGCGTTTGTTTACATCAGAAACCCCAGATGCAGAAGAAGGCGACTTTAAAGATTATTTAAATCCTGAAAGCTTAACGGTATTGCCAAATGTTTACATCGAACCGGCTTTGGCCGATGCTGATTTGGAAAGCCGTTATCAGTTTATCCGTAAAGGTTATTTCTGTCTGGATAAAGATTCGACTGCTGATAAATTGGTTTTCAACAGAACGGTAACGCTAAAAGATACGTTTAAGAAGCCGAATTAATCGTTTTTTAACCACAGATAGGCACGGATGAACACAGATTTATCCGTGCTTTTTTGTTTTATACCGTTAATATTACTGCTATTATTTAACCGCAAAGCACACAGAGATAATCGCAAAGCGCGCTAAGTATTCGCGTCCAGACCTCCGTCTTCCGACTTTCTGACTTATTTTCGCCAACCGCTTAATACTTCGTATACACGTTGTACAACACCAAAATATCAACTGGGGTTAGTGTTGGTGTAATATCGCTTTGGATAAAATGAATTTTGAATGCTGTAATTGCAGCAGGCAGATTGCTGGTATCGTAACCGATATATTTTAAAGCCATTTCGGTGTTAAAATCGGCAGGAGGGTTTTTCAATACATCATCGTACCAATAACCAAAACCTTTATCTGCCAGTTTTTTCCATGGGAAATTTTTAGGATCGTTTTTACGTTTTGGGGCAATATCGGCATGGCCAATAAAATTGGCTGTTGGAATATTGTAGGTTTTCTTTAATGTAGCCAATAGTTTAAGCAGGCTATTGATTTGTGCATCAGGCCATGGATCGGTTAAGCCGTTGTTATCCAGTTCAATGCCGATAGATGATGAGTTGAGGTCGGTATCTTTCCCCCATTTGCTTATACCGGCATGGTTCGCACGTAAATAGTCGTTTACCATGTGCACCACTTTACCATCGCGACTAACTACATAATGTGCGCTGGTACCGGCTTTGGTAGAAAAAAAAGTTTTAACGGTTTGTGCCAAACTATCCTGCGCGGTATGGTGTATTACTACATAATTGGGTTTACGTATCCCAAAATTTACAGAACCAATCCATTGCTGGTTTGTTGCATTTAGAGAATCGTACAGTTGCCCGGTTGGAGGTACAGTACCTATAATTTCTGCAAAACCTTTGGCTTTATCCTTGTAGATTTTTTCGGTTGCGGCATACTTACTGGTGGTACACGAAGCCAGCATCATTGTTAGTGAAAAAGCAGTTAATAAAGCGGTTTTGTATAAATCAGAAAGCAGCATGGGCATGTTGATTAAAAGAATGAAGTTACAAAGTTAGGCTAAACTTCGCCCAATGCATCAAACTTTATACAAAGCTTTTAAAAATTATTAATTTAGCGCCGATATACTTTAATATGAAGAATTTATACAAATCAACAATACTTTTGCCGGCAATGGCTGTTTCTTTGGCGATGTTAGCTGCCTGCGGTGGCGACTCTAAACCTGCTGACGATAAAAACGGAGGTGTTCAGAAAGACAGCCTGATTAGTTATGTGGCCGATCGTTTGCCAATTTACGAAAAGGTAAAACTTACCACTAATATTAACCAGTTAAGTGTTAACGACCGTAAAATTTTGCCTTTGCTGATCCAGGCGGCAGAAATTATGGATGAGTTGTACTGGAAACAGGTATATCCGCAACGCGACAGCCTTTTGGCTACCATTAAGGATGAAAAAACCCGCGATTTTGTAAACATCAATTATGGTCCATGGGACAGGCTCAATAACGATAAACCTTTTGTACAAGGCGTTGGTGTTAAACCTGAAGGTGCAACATTTTATCCTTACGGCATTACCAAAGATGCGGTAGAAAAATCTGATCTGGCCGATAAATTTGGTGCCTATTCTGTAATTAGGAAAGATAGCACAGGTAAATTATCAACAGTACCTTACCATGTTTTATTTGCTGCTGAATTACAAAAAGCAAGTTCATTACTAAAACAGGCAGCCTTAATTGCAGAAGATGCCGGTTTAAAGAAATATTTAAATTTAAGGGCTGATGCGTTGGTAACCGATAATTTTACAGCGAGTGATTATGCCTGGCTGGATATGAAAACCAATGGTTTGGATATCATTATCGGCCCGATTGAAAATTACGAAGATAAACTTTTTAATGCCCGCACCAGTTACGAGGCTTATGTTTTAATTAAGGATAAAGAATGGAGCAAGCGTTTGGCCAAGTATGTAAAAATGCTGCCCGAACTGCAGAAAAACTTACCGGTTGACGCTAAATATAAAGCCGAAACACCAGGAACCGATTCGGAATTGAATGCTTATGACGTGGTGTATTATGCGGGCGACTGTAATGCGGGATCGAAAACAATTGCGGTTAACCTGCCCAATGATGAAAAAATACAACAGGAAAAAGGTACCCGCCGCTCGCAGCTAAAAAATGCAATGCAGGCCAAATTCGATAAAATTCTGGTTCCTATTTCAAAAGAACTGATTGATGCCGAACAACAGCAATACATTAAGTTCGATGCTTTTTTTGCCAATGTAATGTTTCATGAAGTAGCCCATGGCTTAGGCATTAAAAAAACCGTTACCGGAAAAGGTTTTGTGCGTGCTGCGTTAAAAGAACAGTACAGCTGGCTTGAAGAGGGTAAAGCCGATATTTTAGGTTTGTACATGGTAACAGGCTTGCTTAAAAAGGGCGAATTACAAGGCGATATAAAAGATTATTATACCACATTTATGGCCGGTATTTTACGGTCGGTTCGCTTTGGTGTTTCAGAAGCACACGGAAAAGCCAATATGCAATGCTTTAATTACTTTCAGGAGAAAGGCGCTTTTGAGCGTACGCCAAAAGGGACCTACAAAGTAAATTTCGATAAATTTGCATCGGCAATGAACGAATTAAGTGCTTTCATCATTACGCTTCAGGGCAATGGAGATAAAGCTGCCGTAGAAAAAGCACAAAAAGAAAAAGCCATTATCCACCCCGAATTGCAAACAGACCTTGATCGTTTAACCAAAAAGAATATCCCTGTTGATGTAATTTTTGAACAAGGTGTTGATGTGTTGGGTGTGAAATAATATCTCCTGATTAGGTATTCAAGGCCACAGGGCAGCAGGTATTTAACTTGTTGAACTGTGGCTTTTTTTGTTCATTAGTTCATTGGCCATTAGTTCATTGGTAGCCATAGACTTGAAACGGGATTGATTAACAGTAGCTTATGTAAGTTTCAACTTTCCAAACTTCGGTTATCGAAGCGCCGACTCCAGACTTAGAACTAAAGACTTTTTTAAATTTCCTGTAACCTTTTCAAAAAACAGTCGTCTTACCTATAACAAGATCATGGAAACCTTTCGTTTCCGAACTAAACTTTAAAATAACAGCAATAAATGGAAAATGCCTTTTACAGGTGTTATGGAATTTTTTTTGCCCGAATTTTTTAGCACATTAAACCAAACCGATGAAAAATTTATACAAAATAGCGCTTATAATAACCCTTTTTTTTACAACTACACAGGTTTTTGCCCAATCTACGCCTAAACCTAATATCAGTGGTGTAATTTTAGATGAGAATGATAAACCAGCCGATTATGTAACCGTAGTTCTTTTCAAGGCCGCAGATTCGAGTGTAGTTAAAACTGCTTTTACCGATCCAAATGGCTCGTTTGGATTTATTGTAGCAGGCAAAGGAACCTACTTTTACAAAGCCAGTAACATGGGCTATAAAACCCTTAAAAGCAAAATAATTACGGTAACTGAAGACAACCAGAAAATAGATTTTGGCACAGCTAAGCTGGTGGCTACTGCACAGAACTTAAAAGATGTTAATGTGGCTGTTACCAAACCGTTGATTGAAAGAAAGATGGATAAAATTGTGATGAATGTTTCTAACAGTTCAATCATGACGGGTTCATCAGCATTAGAGGTTTTACAGAAAGCGCCTGGTGTAACAGTCGATCAGAACGATAAAATTTCGATGATGGGCAAACAAGGCGTGCTGATTCAACTCGATGGAAAACAAACCTACATGAGCAGTGCTGATGTAGCCAACCTTTTGCGGAATATGCAGAGCTCTGATATAGAGAGCATTGAGCTGATTACCAATCCATCGTCCAAATATGATGCTTCAGGTAATTCGGGTATTATTAACATCAAAACCAAAAAAAATAAAAACGGTGGAACAAATGGCAGCGTAAATGGCTCGCTAGGTTACGGTAAAAACCTGAGGGGAAATGCTGGCTTAAACCTGAACCACCGCACCCAGAAGCTCAATCTTTTTGGTAACTATAACTACGGTAAGTTTGAACGCGATAACCTGATCGCGATCGACAGGATTTCGAACGGAACACCTGATACCTACTTTATGCAGGTTGGCGAGAGCAACAGAAAACAATACAATAACAACTTCAAAGCAGGTTTAGATTATTTTATCGATAAAAAAAATACCATTGGGGTTTTGGTAAATGGTTATTTTAATCATGGTACCGAAGCTGGTGTTAACAATACCTTAATTGGCCCGTCTTTTCAAAAAATCGATTCTACATTGATTTCGAATAGCCTGCAAACCAATAAATACAATAACATTTCGTATAATTTAAACTATAAATCGGTTTTGGATACTGCCGGATCAGAAATTTCGGCCGATGTAGATTATTCGCGCTACAACGGCAACGATGGTTCTGACTATGCCAACGATTACTTGTTTGCCAATGGCAGCCGGATTCGTCCAATCAATTACATCCGCAACAATACACCTTCTATTATTGATATTAAAGCTTTTAAAGTAGATTATAATGTTTCGTTAAGTAAAACGGTTAAGCTCGAAGCGGGAGTTAAAAGCAGCTGGGTAAAAACCGATAACGATTTGCAGGCCGAAGAATTTGTAAATAACAACTGGCAGAATGATGTGCGTCGCAGTAATCAGTTTGTTTACGATGAAAATGTTAATGCGGCTTATACCAATTTGAATAAACAGTTTAAAAATACCAGTATACAAATTGGCTTAAGGATGGAGCAAACCAATTCGAAAGGGAACTTAATTACCACCAATACTGTGGTTAAACGAAGCTACTGGGATTTCTTCCCGACTTTGTTTGTGCAGCAGAATCTTTCCAAAAATAACCAGTTGGGTTTCTCTTACAGCAGAAGGATCGATCGTCCGAGTTACGATGCTTTAAACCCGTTTATTTATTACTTAGATCAGTATACCTATAATAAAGGTAACCCCTTTCTGAACCCGCAATACACGCATAATTTTGAGCTGAGTTATACCCTTTTGCAAAAATATATGCTTACTGTTGGTTACAGTAGGGTTGATGACGTAATTGCAGAAGTGATTTTGCCAGATGAAGCACAAAAAGCGTTATATCAGACTAATGCCAACATCGCTACCAACATCAGTTACAGTGCTAATTTAAATGTGCCTGTTCAAATTACCAAATGGTGGCAAACCAATAATAACTTAAATGTTTTTTACCTGAGCTTTGAATCGCCAAATTTAGCCGGCAGAGCATTGAAAACCGGAAAAACATCTTTCCAGTTTAAATCGCAACAAACCTTTACTATCGTAAATGGCTTTACGGCCGAGCTGAACGGTAATTACGAATCGCCGCTTGATTATGGTACGCTTAGTTTAAAAGCCCGTTATTCTATCGATGCAGGCTTAAGCAAAACGTTATTTAACAAAAAGGCAAGTTTAAAGCTGGCTTTGTCGGATGTGTTTAATATGTCTGAAAATAATTTATCAAGCGCGTACCCTGGCTTAACCTACACCGTACATCAAAAAAATGAAACCCGTGTTGGCCGGATCAGTTTTACCTATCGTTTTGGTAAAAATGAAATCAAACCTGCCCGTCGCCGTTCTACAGGTACTGAATCGGAGCAGGGAAGGATGAAAAATTAACACGCCTGTTTTGAAAAAAGGATAGTATTGGGGTTTTAACATTTTTTAGAATCATGTATCCCCAAAAATAAACGCCGCTCATTTTCATGGGCGGCGTTTATTTTTATATCGAATATCAGGTTATTTTTTCTTTACCAGTCTGAGCTAGCTCCACCTCCTGAAAACCCACCACTTGAAGATGAACTACTGCTTCCAGATGAGCTGTTTCCATCAGAAGAGCTGTCGCGTGATGATCCCCAATCGCCAAAGTTGCTTCCACTGCCTGGACGTTCTTCCTCTTGTGTTTGTTGAGGGACTACGTGATTATTATGATATCTATTCCTGTTGAAAAGGCTATTAGCGAAATAACCAGTAGCTGCACCTGCAAAAAAGGATCCTAATCCGCTTCTGCGGCGGCCGTTGTAGCCATTATTAAAACCACCATTGTAACCGTTGTTGTAGCCTCCAAATCCATTATTGGCAAAGGTTTGGCTGCTTGGTCTTGATCTGAATATGCGAACGATTAATAGCACTACTAATACAAATACAATAACAAAAAAGCCAAGTACAAAAAGTGTTATATCAACTCTGTCGCTCGTATTGCTTACGGCCTTGTTGTCCTGTTTATCAACAGCAGCAAGGGATTGTACTGCTGGTGGTTCACCATAGCCGGCACTATCAAGTTTAAAAGAGATATCAGATACCAATGCAAAAAGGCCCTTTCCGTAATCTTTTGCACGAAAGTGCGCTTTGGTTTTAGTCAGTACATCCTGACTGGTTTCGGTAGTAAAAATGGGTTCAAGATTACGGGCTACTTCTAGTCGTTGCTTGCGCTGCTTTACGGCGGCAACATAAACCAGGCCATCTTCTTTATTGCCAACTTTCCATCTGCGTGCAATTAGTAACGAATATTCTTCAATATCGTATTCCTTTGGTATTGTGTTTACAATAACAAGTGCAAGTTGTACACCTGATTTTTTTTCGATTTGATTAATCGTATCGTTTAGCTTTTTAATTTCCGATTTGGAAAGGACTTTCGCAAAATCATTTACGTAGGTGTCTTTTAGCGGTTTTGGTATTTGTGAAAATGTAGTAACCGTTACGAAGAGTAATAGGAGCGATAATATATATTTCATGGTTTAAATTATAAAGCCAAATTAATAATTATTTTTTCTTAAAGCTATATGTTAATGAACGTGGGAATAAAGAACGCCCTTCAGGGAAATGACGGGCGTATAAAATATTTAGCTATGATTATTGCTATGCAAAAAAGTAATTAGAACTTATATTCCATCACATAATCATCCATAAAGTAGCCTTCACCAATATCAAGTTTTACTGATTCTTTAATCGTAAAGCCACCTTTCAGGTAAAAATCTTTGGCTTTATTGTGTTTATTAACGTTAAGTTCTAAAGCAGTTCCGCCAATATCTTTTACCTGGTTGAAAACCTCGTTGATGAGGATTTTACCTACCCCTTTTCCATGTGCAGATGGTAGCACGTATAATTTATGCAGTTTGTAAATGCGTGCTTCGTGATCGATAATGGAATAACCCGCAAAACCATATTGCTCTTCACCCGCTTCCGCAATCAGAAAAATATGGCCTTCCATCAATTGTTTTAACAGCTCGCCCTGGTTATACATTTTCTCCAGCATATAATCGATCTGCGGCTGACCAATAATATCCAGATAAGTTGATGGCCAGGTTGCTGCGGCAATATCCCTGATGATTTCTATATCCTGTTCTTTTGCTTTTCTAAGGGTAATCATATCGGTTCGCTAATAAAAATAGGTTGTCCGGAAAAGGTAAATTCTACAAAGCCATCGTTTACTACCTCAAAAATTTCTTCTTCGGTTTGCATCAGGTTGGTTACTTCGAGATAGCGGTTGCCATGAATTAAAAATTCGCTGCCTGCCGGCTTCCATACCGAAAAACCCGACCTAATGGGATAATGTTTGGCCCGTTCTGTAAATACAACCAGGTTGATTTTATCTTCAAATCCTGCAAATTTTTCGAGGTCGAATTTTTTTGCGATCACATTCACAGCCGGATATTTTTCTTCAAATAAGAAATTAACGGCAACCATTAGCGCGTCAACCGGACCCTGAATGGTTTTGGTGTCTTCCTGAACGTCCTGATTGGTTCCGTTGACCAGCACATCTACTTTCAGGCCAAGCGAAATAATCTTATCGTAGTTTTCGCCATTAACCAAAAGCGTTGGGCTCCACTCCAAAAGTTGCCCTAAAAACTCTTCGCTAAAATTACCCAGCTCGTCAATATACAAAGCGGGTTCCTGTTTTTCTTTTACTATATGATGTGATGACATGTTGCGAATATAGAAAATTTAGTATCGAGTCGGTGTATCAAATTGCCAGTATCGGGAATAAGGTAGCAAGAAGTAATTACCGGTTATAAGGATATTCGCTTACCCAATGAAAACCCCTGTTAATCAGCCTAAATTCTTTGAGGTCTTTTCGTTTAAAACTTATGGAAATGGAATCTTTATCTTTCAGGCCAGAGACAATCAATTTATCTTTTCCAACAAGGTGGTAAGTTAAAATATATTGTGCCGATTCTTTATCCAGTGACCCCAATGTGATTTCCCGCTTTTTTGTATTAAATACTGTTGAAAAATTAAGGGTACTATCATTAATTGTTTTTACGCGTGCATAACCTGCATAGCTAATCACCATTTGTTTCCATCGCCTGCTATCACTAGCTAAAGGTGGCAGCTCCTCCCCTTTAAAACGCATGCTTTCTACATTGTAAATGCCATACAAAAATGGTTTGGGTGCATCGCTGCCGTAAGTTTTTCTTTGCTGGTTAAACGTGTATAGTAAAGTACCAATAGCAGCTGTTATGTACAGGTATTTTACACCATAAGCCAAAAAGTAAAGCCACCGTTTTTTAAACACTGGCTTATACATTTTATCCAGTTGCTCACTTTCATACCGGATAAAGAAGCGGTATAGTTTCAAGAAATGGGGGGCCAAAATAAAAAGGCTCATCACAACAAGCGCAGTAGAGAGTAATTTTACAGGCACATCGAAAAAGTAATTCATAGCCATTACGTGGGCGGTGGCTGCAAGAGATAGAAAGGTACCCACTATTACTGTTCTGCGGAATAAGAGTAGTACGCCGGAAACTTCTATAATGCCCATAAAAATATTGTATCCTTTTGAGAATCCAAGGAAAGTCCATGCCAGGCCCATAGGAGATGCTTCGCCAAAAGGTTGGAGCAAACGATCAAGCGTTGGATCAGGGAATTGAAGCTTGATCACCTTGATTAAGCCATACAGTACTAAGGTAAAGGCCAGGTAAAACCTTACCAGCACCACAAGCCAGTAATACGCAGTATTATAACTTTTGCGTTGGCGGTCTAAAGCAGACCAGATGATACAGCCTGCTAGCGAAACGAGAACTATCAGAAGCAATAGTACCCAATTGTAAGAGGTATCGCCGCTGCCGCTTGGACTCGTGTTGGGCGTATAGTTATAATGAATGATATTTTTAGAAAACCATGGAACGAAATCGCGTAAAAAGTGATTAGGCAATTGCAGCAGCCCCGACAGGAATGTGAAAACTCCGTTATTATTCAGGAAAATAAACAGTGGGAGCAGAATAAAGAAAAATCTGAAAGAGATTTTTTTAAAAATCCCCCATTGGGCATTGTTTTGAAGAGCGTTTTCTGACATGTGGTTTGGTTTATCCCAAAGCTTAAAATAGCTAACAGGCTTTAAATTCTAAAATTTTAATAAACAGCACTTTCTTTTACCAAAGTGTAAAAATCCTGATAAGCTTCAATAAAATCATCGGCAAAGTTAATCGCGCCAGAAACGGCGATACCGTAAATACCCGTTTGCATTAAAGCTTCAACATCGTAAATTTTAATACCCCCGACTGCTAAAAGGGGTAATTGAATGTTGGCTGCCTTGAGTTTTTGCAATGCTTTGGAATAACCTTCAACTCCTATCAAGGGTAAATCGTTTGGCTTGGTTTCGGTTGTAGCAAAAGGGCCAAAGCCGGCATAATCTACGCCCTGGTTGGCCATGCGGATTAAATTTTCAACGGTATTGGCCGAGCCGCCCAGAGTAACGTCATTGCCCAGCTGCTTGCGGATAGCTGCAAAATCGGCATCCATATCCTCAATATGAAATCCCTGGATATCGGCTTTGCCATTTAAATGGATGTGATCGGTAACGATTAGTGTTGTACCCCAATCATCGCAAATTTCGGCGATGGCGCTAATATCCGCTAAAAGAGCTTCATCGTCTTTGCTCAGGCAACGGTATTGAATCCACTTTGCCCCTGCCTCGCAAGCCAGTTGTACCTGTTCAATGTGCGTTAAGTTGGGGATATCGTGGGTAATGTATTGGAACTTTTCGATGTATTTCATGGTGAGTGTTGTTCCCGATTAGGGTTTTTATAATTTAAAATGCCAATATAAACAAAATCGCCATTGAGAATTTATCCTCAATGGCGATTTTAAGCTTTGGTCTTTTTGCTTTAGTCTTTCAGCTTTCTTAAAACTTCACATTCAGGCTTAACAAAAAGTTGGTTCCAGCCTGTGGGTAAAAGAAATTTTCGGTAATCCTGCTGCCACCTAACTGGTAGCCATAGGTATAGCCATTGTTTTCGTAACGCTTATCGAAAATATTATTCACCAATAAGCCCAGATTGATGTTTTTAACTCCGGCAAATTTAAAATCATAACCTAAGCGGGCATTGCTTACCCAATAACCATTTATGGTACGGTCGTTATTTTGGGTGTTGTCTAAATATTGCTTGCTTACATATTTACTTTGCAGAGCTACCGCAAAACCACTAACCGGTTTGTAAACCAGTTCGCCAAAAAGTACGGCACGTGGCGAGTATGATATATCAGTAAGCTGGTAATTGTTTACCACCTGACCACCGTTGTCATAATCGTCGTAATACTCGGTAAAGTTTTTGATTTTGTTACGACTTAAAGCTGCGTTTGCATTTAAAATAAACTGCTTGCTAATGGTATAAGCACCATCCAGCTCAATACCCAAACGGTAACTTCTGTCTACATTTTGACGGAAATTTCCACCCACATCATTTATTTTACCGGTAACCACCAGCTGGTTTTTATAGAACATGCCGTACGCATTAGCCCCGATGTTTAATTTTTCGTTCTTAAAACGGTAACCCAATTCTAAATCGTTCAGCCTTTCTGGTTTAGGAGTTGCACCCACTGCTGCATCGGTATAATCATCGCGGTTAGGTTCTTTATTGGCTACGCTGAATGAAGCATATACATTGCTCTCCGGATTGATGAAATAAGTAGCACCAAACTTAGGGTTAAAGAAATTTAAAGTTTTGTTTATCGCCAGCGTATTCAGTTTGTTTTCAGTTCCGGCGATATCATAATACACACGACGGTATTGTAAATCGGCAAATAAGCTCAGTGCTTCCACCGGGCTGTAGTTCACCTTACCGTAGGTATTAAAATCGGTTTTAAAGCCATCGTTATCATAATAATGCCTGTCTATGTCGCCGTTTGAGGCATATTGTGCCCAAATAATTTGTCCGAAGTGCGCGCCTTTGTATTCGTTATATGCACCACCTAAAGTGAAATTTAAATTTTTCTGTGGCACATAATTAAAGGCATAGGTAACACCATAAAAATCGTTATCCAACCAACGGCGACGGATAAGATCTGTTTTGGTAATAGGTGTTCCACCAGGAATAACTACCGGATTTAAACCATAATCGGCCAGTTTATTCTGTACACGGTATTCTTCATAGTAACCCGAACCCTGTGTATAGTGCAAAGCTCCGTTAAAAGAGAACTGATCAGAAAACTGACGGGCATAAATTAGCTGGTAATGGTTTTGAACATAATTATCTGTCTGGTTATTGTATAAGAAACTGTTATATCTGCGTCCAGAGTTTAACAGGTTAGCGGCATCTTCAGCGCTAAGTTCGTTCCGGGCGATGTAGGCATTCATGCCGGCAACATCATTTTCTAAACGCGATTGCGGAATACCATTCCACGATTGATAAGTTTTTTCGTTACCCGAGAAAACATTTACGCGCAATAAATCTTTGTTGCCATGGTAAGCACCAGAAAGGAAATAAGATTTAAGTAAAGATGATCCACGGTCTACATAGCCATCAGAACTGATTCTCGATAAACGGCCATCGAAACTAAAACGGTTGTTAATTAAACCTGTTCCAACCTTTATGGTATTTTTCCAGGTATCGAAACTGCCGTAGGTGCTGTTTACTTCTGCATAGGGTTCCGTTTCGCTGGCGGTGGTCTGGATGTTTAAACTTGCACCAAAAGCGCCGGCACCATTGGTTGAGGTACCTACACCGCGCTGAATCTGCACATTGTCTACTGATGAAGCAAAATCGGGCATATTCACATAAAAAGTTCCCTGGCTTTCGCTATCGTTAATTGGAATGCCGTTAACGGTTACGTTTATACGACTATTATCGCTACCGCGTATACGGATACCGGTGTAACCCACACCAGCGCCGGCATCAGAATTAACTACCACGCCAGGCGTATTCTGTAAAATAAAAGGTAAATCCAGACCAAAGTTGTTTTGCTGGATTTCTTCTTTACCAATGTTCTTGTAGGTTGTTGCCGATTTTTCATTGGCCCGTGTTGCCCGTACAATTACCTCGTCGGCCAGAAAATTTTGTGCCGTTAAGGCGAAATCTATCGTACTGTTTTGCGAAAGGGTTACTGCTTTTTCTTCAGTTCTGTACCCCACATAACTCACAACAAATGTATATTTTCCATTTTCAAGGTTGGATAAGGTGAAATTTCCACCTGCATCGCTCAATACAACTGTTTTTTTGTTTTTTATTTTAATGGTGGCGCCGGGCAGGGCATTTTGGTTTTGATCGGTTACCTTACCGGTAACCACAAGCTGTGCCGATGCAAAGAAAGGCAACATTGCAACAAGGGCTGCAAAAAGTAAATTTTTCAATTTTTTTGTTTTTAGTTAAACCAACCGGAAAAAGGGGTTTCCCCGATTTTTAGTTAAACTTCCATAACTCCAATCCCTACGCCGGCATTACCCGGATCAGGTGCATGACTTTTAAATTCCAATAATCAAATTCCAATGTTCAAATTTTTGAAAATTGGATATTTTGAATTGGTTATTTAAGGTCAATGGGTATGTTCTCAGCCTGTTTTTGTGTTTATTTAAACAAGGCACCCCTAATGATGAGGCAAATGTAGGGAATATTTGGCAATTCTCACTTAAACCTAGGTATTGCGGTGCCGAATTTAAAGAAATGATACCTTAATCGTCTTGTTTATAGAATTTGTTGATTTTTTGTTGGAAAATTTACGGTTCTGTGCGCCTGGTGTCATCAGTGCCATGTTTACAAGCCGCTGTTCTTAAACCCGACAGCAGCGGCAGCCTCCGATTTTTCTATCGGAGCTATAGCGGATGGCGGGGCTACAGGCTGCCAAAAGCTACTGACCATCATTTTCAAAATATAAAAATTGATTCACTATTGGCCTAAAAAATCATCAATTGCTTTTTTGGCGTTAGCTACCCTTTCATCGCCTTGTCCGCTAATTACGATGTAATTTGCATCAAGTGCCTGCAGTTCTTTGTACCAGATTTCCATAAAATATTCGCGTTTGTTCGGAAAATCGCGTAAGGGATCGTCTTGCCAGGGCAAATCGATATCCATTAACAGATATAAATCGTAAGGCCTTTTGGGTAAAGTATCCAGCACCTCCTGTGGGGTTTTACCCAGCACTTCATCACTCCATATTTTAACGGTTACAAAAGTGGTATCGCAAATAATAAAATCGCTTTCCGTTACTGAAAGGATGGCATCTTCAAGCGCCACCTGACCATAAAACATGTTGGCTTCATCCTGCAGGGTATAGTCGGTAACCAGGTTTTCGCAGTAATAACGCGCGTACTCGGGCACCCACGAAACTTTGTAATGTTTGGCCAATAATTGCGATAGAGTTGATTTACCTGTACTCTCGGGGCCAACTATGGCGATTTTTTTTATGTTCTTGTTCACGTAATGTATGCTGACAAGGTTCAAATGTAAAGGAAAATGCCCTAAAAGAAAAAATCCGGTTGAGGAGGGCTCCTCTAACCGGATAATAAACCAAACAAACTATTTATGAAGAAATCCTCATGGCGGGTAACTAATCCGCGGAGGAAGCTTTAGATCATTGTCTAAAGTATATACAAAACGTATATCTGTTCTGCTTATTACAACATTATTGCCAATAATGGGAACATCACAACTTCGTGACTTAATTCTGACGTGTGGGGCCATATTCTTAGTGTTATTTTAACACTTATTAACATTCAGATTACAATTGTATATTGTGGCATTACTCTTGTGTATAATTATTAGTACGTTTTGAATTTTGGCTGTTCATTATTTAAAACTATTTGTACTAAATGGTGTTACTTATTTTAGACAGTTAGACATTAAAAACTAAAACGATGAAAAAGTTATGTGCAATATTGGCGCTGCTCATTGTATTTGCCCTCGGGGCAATTGCCTATACCAACATTAAGTTAGGCGGAATTATTGGTAAAATTAGTCCTGCAGATGCTGCTGCCTCTGTTTCTTTAGTAGCCGGAACAGATACTTTAAAAGCGCAGTTAAACCAGGGTGTTTTTACTTTTACCAATCTTAAAGAAGGTGTTTATACCGTTTGGATACGGGCCAATGCGCCTTACAAAGATGCCACTATTGAAAAGGTGGCAGTTAAAGATAGTGCTACTACAGATTTAGGCGAAATTAAATTACTGCAATAGGTGTTTTAGCGAAAGAAAAAGGTTAAAAAGAGGCATAATTAAGGCCTCTTTTTTATTTTAAAAAAAACGGCTTAAAGTCGTGCTAAAGATGTATCTTTGCATCCCGACAGAACAGTTGGGATTTTTCTTCGCACTAGCACTAAATCTCGTTGCTTTCTAAGGTTCTTAGATGAACCAACACTTTAGAATTTTAATTATTGTTTAAGCTTTATCATGCCTAAAGACACTTCCATTCGCTCAGTACTAATTATCGGATCTGGACCAATTGTTATTGGCCAAGCCTGTGAATTTGATTACTCGGGTTCTCAAGCGGCCCTATCTTTAAAAGAAGAAGGGATTACCGTATCAATTATCAACTCAAATCCGGCTACTATTATGACGGATAAAGTTATCGGCGACCATGTTTATCTGCGTCCGTTAACTGTTGATTCGATCGAAGCGATTTTGCAGGAGCACATTGCTGATGCAAGTTTACCTAAAATTGATGCCGTACTACCAACAATGGGTGGCCAAACAGCACTAAACCTTTGTAAAGAAGCAGAAGAGCGCGGTGTTTGGGAAAAATACGGGGTTAGAGTTGTAGGGGTTGATGTTGATGCAATCGAGAAAACAGAAAACCGCGAAGCTTTCCGCCAGTTAATGGTTGATATCGGTGTAGGGGTTGCCCAATCGAAAATTGCCAACTCATTCTTAGAAGGTAAAGAAGCCGCACAGGAAATCGGATTCCCGCTGGTAATTCGTCCATCATACACTTTAGGTGGTTCTGGTGGTGGTTTCGTGCACAGAAAAGAAGAATTCGATGCCGCGCTTAAACGCGGTTTAGAAGCTTCGCCAACACACGAAGTTTTAGTAGAGAAAGCCGTTTTAGGCTGGAAAGAGTACGAGTTAGAGTTGTTAAGAGATAGCAACGATAACGTAATCATTATCTGCTCGATCGAAAACTTCGACCCAATGGGTATCCACACCGGAGATTCGATTACAGTTGCACCGGCCATGACTTTATCTGACCGTTGTTACCAGGAAATGCGTAACCAGGCGATTAAAATGATGCGCGCCATCGGAAACTTTGCTGGTGGTTGTAACGTTCAGTTCTCGGTTAACCCGGCTGATGATGAAATCATCGCGATCGAAATTAACCCACGTGTATCACGTTCATCAGCATTGGCAAGTAAAGCAACGGGTTACCCGATTGCAAAAATTGCAGCTAAGCTGGCTATCGGTTACAACCTGGATGAAATTGAAAACCAGATTACCAAAACCACTTCGGCATATTTCGAACCTACTTTAGATTATGTAATCGTAAAAGTACCTCGCTGGAACTTCGATAAATTTAAAGGAGCCAACAAAGAGCTTGGTTTACAAATGAAATCGGTAGGTGAAGTAATGGCTATTGGCCGTACGTTCATTGAAGCTTTACAAAAAGCTTGTCAGAGTTTAGAAATTGGCCGCTCAGGTTTAGGTGCAGATGGCAGACAAGTACGCAATATCGAAGAAATTATGGATGGTTTGGAGCACGCTTCATGGAACCGCCTGTTCTTAATAAAAGATGCCATGGCGATGGGCGTTCCTTTGGAATCAATCCGTAAGGTAACCAAAATCGACAAATGGTTCTTAAACCAGATTCAGGAGCTTGTAGCTTTAGAAACTGAGTTAAAAAGATACTCACTGAACAATATCCCGCGCGATTTCTTCTTCAACTTAAAACAAAAAGGTTTTTCTGATGTACAGATTTCATGGTTGCTGGGTAACGTAACCGAAGATGAGGTTTATGCCCGCAGAAAAGAGCTAGGTATCCGCAGAGTATATAAAATGGTTGATACCTGTGCTGCAGAATTCCCGGCACAAACACCATATTATTACTCAACTTTCGAAGAGGAAAATGAATCGGTACCTACAGATAGAAAAAAGATAATCGTTCTGGGATCAGGTCCTAACCGTATTGGTCAGGGTATTGAGTTCGATTACTCTTGTGTACACGGCTTATTGGCTGCTAAAGAATCAGGTTTCGAGGCCATCATGGTTAACTGTAACCCTGAAACGGTTTCTACCGACTTTAACATGGCGGATAAATTGTACTTTGAACCGGTTTTCTGGGAGCATGTACGCGAAATTATCGAGCTGGAGAAACCAGTTGGTGTAATTGTTCAGCTTGGTGGACAAACCGCCTTGAAAATGGCTGAGAAACTGACTGAAAACGGTATCAAAATTATCGGAACTTCTTTCGAGAACATGGATATCGCCGAAGATCGTGGCCGTTTCTCTGACCTGTTAAAAGATTTAAATATTCCTTATCCAAAATACGGAGTTGCCGAAAACGCCGAAGAAGCTATTGTGGTAGCAAACGAGGTAGGCTATCCGGTACTCGTTCGTCCGAGTTATGTATTGGGCGGACAAGGTATGAGCATCGTAATTAACGACGAAGACCTGGAGAAAGCAGTAGTGAAATTACTGGGCGATTTACCTGGTAACCGCGTACTGATTGACCATTTCTTAGACAGAGCAGAAGAGGCAGAATCGGATTCGATTTCTGACGGTGAAGATGTTCATATTGTAGGTATGATGGAGCACATCGAACCTGCAGGTATCCACTCTGGAGATTCGTTTGCAGTATTGCCTACCTTTAGCTTATCTGAAACGGTAACTAAAGCCATGGAAGAATATTCGGTTAAGATTGCGAAAGCTTTAGATGTACGTGGTTTACTGAACATTCAGTTCGCTATCAAAGATGAAAAAGTATATGTAATCGAAGCGAACCCAAGGGCATCACGTACGGTTCCGTTTATTGCGAAAGCATACGATGTACCTTACATCAACATCGCAGCTAAAATTATGCTGGGTGTAGCGAAACTGAAAGATTTTACCATCGAGCGTAAATTAAAAGGTTATGCGATTAAGGAGCCTGTTTTCTCTTACGAGAAGTTCCCTGAGGTGACTAAAGAGCTAGGCCCAGAAATGAAATCGACTGGTGAGGCGATCCGCTTCATTAAAGATCTGGAAGATCCTTACTTCCGCAAGCTTTACAAAGACAAATCAATGTATTTGAGTAAGTAATCTGCTTACGAAGTTTGAAAAGCAAGGAGCTTGGAGAACTTCGTAAGTTTATAAAAAATAGTAAAGGCCAGTGATTTTTCACTGGCCTTTTTTGATGTTCTATTAATTGAGCGTCATGCTGATCCGATGGCTATCGGATTTATTTCAGCATCTCTCCATTGTTTATAGATTTATTGCTTCAACTTAGGTATTCTTGTTGGTGTATCAGTTCCGTTTACAATACTTGTTGCACTCTTCGCAATGGCTTTAATGGTTGATAAAATATTTTCTACATCTAAAGAACTGTACTCATCCTTAACTGAGTGGTACAATTTATCGATATCGATTTTATCGGTACTGATGGTGTGTGCCGGAACACCCAGGGCTGCTAAAGTAGCATTATCGCTTCTGTAAAATAAATTTTGCTCCGGATATGGATCAGGGTGGAAAGTAAATTCCGTTCCGGCCAGGTTTTTCTGTAAAATCTTGCCAAAATCTGATCTTTCATAACCGGTAATAAATGCGGTATTTTTACCGAATTTAGAGTCTTTTCCAATCATTTCGATGTTAAACATGGCTACAACATCATCCGGATTTAATTTCTCTGAGAAGTACCTTGCACCGAAACCACCAATTTCTTCGGCCGTAAAGGCTACAAAAATCAATGTGCGTTCGTTATTCTTTTGTGCTTTGTAATATTTGGCAAGGGCAATCATGGCTGTTGTTCCCGAGGCGTCATCATCTGCACCATTGGCAATACTATCGCCGTTTACCGGTTTTAAGAAACCCAGGTGATCGTAATGACCTGAGAACACTACAATTTCTTTAGCTTTTGATTTACCAGGAATTACACCAGCCACATTAAACAAAGGCATTTTATCTACTTTGCTTTTAACGTTTGCCGAAAAATCGACTGCAGCATCTTTGCCCAATACAAAAACCTGCACAGCACTGGCAGCCTTTACGTCTTTTTCATCAACGGTGGCGGGTTTGCTAAAATAATTTCTGTAACGGTTAAACAAATCGGCAAACTTACTGTCAACCAAAACCAGTTGGTTTTTACCTGATTCGGTCATGGCTCTTAATTGGGCAACAAATGGCTTTTCAGGGTCAAGTTTAACAACCGTAGCATTTGATTTGTCGAGGGTAACGTTTTCTGATGATACACCGGAAATAATCAGGTTTTCAGGCGCAATTTCCTGTCCGTCTATCTTAACACTCGTATTTTGGTTGGTAATGCGGTATTTATAAAAAGTCTGGCGAAAGGTTTTCTCTCCGGTTAAAGGTTGTAAACCAATCTTTTTAAATTCCGATTCGATAAATGTAGCGGCCTTATCAATACCGGGCGTAAAGGTGGCACGTCCCTGCATATCATCGGCACTTAAGGTTTTAATGAGGTGGTCGGTATATTCGCGGGTAATAATTTTATCGATGTTTTGCGCTTTAAGCTGCAAACCTGCCATCCCGACTAAGGCAAAAAGGGCTATTTTCTTCATTTTTTATGTTTAATTAGTTGTTTTCGATTTAACTTGTGAGCCTAACCAGCTGGCTCTGAAATTTTGCATGGCAGGTGTTAAGGTTCCTCCTGTTTTTTCAATACTGATAAGCTCCAGGGCCGGATTTTCGGTTAAGGTTAATTTTGTTGTTTTTGCTACACCACGATAGAGGTAAGTGATATCAACTGTGTCGCCTGGTTTATAATCGTCGATAACTTTAATTACCTCAGGACCGTTCTTCACTTGTACTCTATTTATTGTTAATAAAACATCGCCAATATCCAGGCCTGCTTTATATGCTGGGGTTCCTGCCAGGGTTTGCGATAAAATAACTTTGTCGTCTACTGAAGCAATATTTCCAAACCCAGTATAAGCCTGTCCTGGCTTTGCCTTTCGCAGTACCAATCCGGCATTAAGCAACAATTGAGCATAATCGTTTTTTTCGGTGCCGTAAATGTACTTTTTAAAGAAACTGGCTGCGAATGATGGGTTTTTGGTTAAGCTTGCCAAAGTCTTCTCTAAATCTGGGATGGTGTACGCAATTTCCGGCTTCCCGTAGGCTTTCCAAAGTGCACGCATATAATCATCGAGCGTAAGCTTAAAGTCCGCTCTTAAGCGGAGGTCTAAGGCCAGGGCGGTTGCAGCGCCATAAGTGTAGTAAGAGGTAAAAATATTGGCTTTGTTGGTTTGGTCGATCGCTACACCAGCATCGGCAAATACGGCATACCGGCTGGCCTCAACAGGCGAAAAATTGAGTGCCCCAGGCGAAAGCAGTACAGCATTTGCCAAACTGTTAAAAGTTTGTATGGCATTGTCTTCTGTTTTTAAACCTGCACGGGTTAACAGCAGATTGCCATAATATTGAGTAAAGCCTTCAGCAAGCCAAAGCTCATTGCTCATATTGGCATGTTCGAAGTTAAAAGGCTCTAAAGTTTTGGGGCGCAGTCGCTCCACATTCCAGCTGTGGAAATATTCGTGCGAAAATGTACCCAGTAAATTAGCTTCGTAGCCTGCAATTTTTGGGGTGCGCTGCACAATAGAAGTCGAATTTCGATGCTCCATCCCATCGCCGGCATTATCGGGGTAAACATCTTCTAAAAAGTAGTAATGGCCATAATCGTAAGTTGGGAACTCGCCCCATACCGCGAGGTGTTCATCAACCATTTTTTTCAGCATCCCGGCATAATTGTCGATGGTTTGCTGATCGTCGTTAGCATGCGAAATCAGGTGAATGGTTTGTGTTTTTCCATCGGTGTTTTTAACCTCCCAGCTTGCGGTTTTATAGTCTGCAATTTCAATTGGGCTATCCATAAAATATTGCAGATTAGGCGCAAAATAACTTCCATCGGCCTGAAGTTTAAGCTGGGTAGCCACTTTCCAGTTTTGTTTACCTGTATAATTAAATTTCACTACCCTTGGCCGGTTATCCATACCTATCGGGTAGGCAAATGTTGCCGGGATATTCATGTGGGCGTGGGTTTCATCGAAGCCTGCATAAGTTCCGTCAATCCAGTTGCCAAAAAGGGTGTAGGTTATTTTAACGCTGCTACCGTGGTTGGAGATTTCGTATACATCGCCCGCAGTTTGGTTAACGGTTAAATATTTCCCCGCGCCATCAAAAGCCTTTAAATGGTATACATTTTTGCCAAATTCGTGCGTGGCATAACGGCCTGGCGAAGAGCGGCTCATGCGTACTTTTAAAGTAGCTGCCGGAACATTGGGAATAAGCATGCTGATTTCTGCCTCATGGTGTATGGCATTGGGAAATGAAACGGCGTAACTGATTTCATTTTGAGCAAAAGCTGCAAGTGAGAGCAGGCTCCCGATTGCGGTACCTATAAATTTCTTCATAAAAAGGGAATAATGACGGCAATTTAGTAATAAATGGAAGATTTTTAAGGTAGCCTTTAGGTTTATGGTTGATAGCTTATAGTTAATAGCCTGGTTAGGATAAGTTTGGTCAATAGCACAATTGTTTTGTGTGGGCTATTATCTATTAACCATCGACTATGGGCTATCAACCCTCTTCTTTAACTCTCGTTATCCCAATCGTATTTTTCCAAATCGCGGTAGGCTTTGCCTTTAATAATTTCTTTCCGTTTGGATGATTCTGAATCAACCCGCGTTTCGTGGATATTATCGGCCACCTCGAAATGAAAATCTTTATCCTTTTTAGAATGGTAAATCGAAACTTCATCACCATCGGAAATGGCATAATCGTAAGGGCCACGGGCACTCATCAGTTTAACAAATACCGGCAAACACTCAAAAAAGATAAACAGCAGGCCAATAAAGGTTACGGCAATGGCTGTATTGTTGTCGCGGCTGCCATCTACATTAAATTTAAGCTGGCCAAGTGCCCAGTTGCGGTCGGCAAAACCTGCAATGTTGGCTAAACTATCCAATTGCTTTTTGGTATACAGTTTTTCGGTAAACAGGCCATCAAATTCTTTGCGTTTATCTACAAAAGCTTCCGATTTATTAATGTTGGCCTTTAGCGAATCGAGCTCTGCCGTGCGTTGCGCAATTTCTGCTTCCTTACGCTTGGCATAGGGTCCATAACCCATTACGCCCGATGTTTCGGTGGTCTTATTGCCGAATATTTCGAAGTTAAGTTTCTGCCTGTCGGATTTAATGCCTTTCTCCAGCGAGTCGCGCGTAGCTTTTTGCTGGTTCAAGCGGCCAAACTCAACCTGGTATTTTTTCTCGAAAGCTTTATTTAAGGTATCAATTTTTGCCCGCTGACCATTCAAATAGCTTACTTTTAAACGCTCCTTAATCTCTTTATCAAAAATTTTAAGTTCAATAGGCCTCGAAATAACCATACCGATCATAATGGCCAGTAAAATACGTGGCGTGGCCTGTAAAAGCTGTTTATTGGTACTTGCACTTTTGTTAATACTCGATACGATGTAGCGGTCCATGTTAAAAATGGCTGCACCCCATAAAAAGCCAAAAATGATTGCGAAAATTACCGCCAGATCGTCGCCTTTAAAAACAAAATACATGGCATAACCACCCGAAAGGGCCGCAAATAAGCCCGTAAAAAAGATGGTGGCACCAATGCCGGTATATTTATTTTGTTCTGAAGGATATTTTTCCAGTGTCGGGATATGAGCGCCAGAGCAAAACCAAAAGAAGCGGTTCAGTTTGTCCATTTGTAACTATTTATAATTAAACGCCTAAGGGTTTAAGTTGTTACAGTTTTTTACAAAATTTTATGGCATTTTTTTGATGGGGCGGGTAAGGCTGATTTTCCTATATTTGCATAAATACATTGAATAAAATGAAAGAAATATCGGTACAAGAACTAAAAGAGAAAATCGACAACAATGAAGATTTTCAATTAATTGATGTTCGTGAAACATTCGAATATGAAGTTTCTAATCTGAACGGAGAAAACATTCCGTTGGGTGGGATTTTAATTGAGGCTGATAAGGTTGCAAAAGATAAACCCGTAATTATCCAGTGCCGCAGTGGTAAAAGAAGTGCAGCTGCTGTAATGCAGTTAGAGCAACAGTACGGTTATGATAACCTTTACAATTTAAAAGGCGGTATTTTAGCCTGGCAAGAGGCTTACGATCCGAATATGCCGGTTTATTAAAATCACCAGTTTTCAATAACCAATTACCAGGAAAAAAAATAACCAAATTCCAATGATCAATTGGAGTAGGTTATATCACATAAATAAGATCAATTTTCAAACTTTAACCTTGCGGGATTAAACGTTTTGAATGTTTCCGACTTCCGGATAGGGTTTGAAAATTGATTATTGTTCATTGGTGCTTCTTCGCTAAATTCTCATACACGAAAAACCTATAACTGTGGGTAAAAAATTTGCTTTAAATATCTTCTATAACCTGGCCATTATCCTTGCTATTTTTGGATTGGTTTGGTGCTACAACAATGGTAAATATCTCCCGGCCGGCTTTCTGGTTGGTGTAGCCTGCTGCTTGTTCTATTTTAAGTATCAGCTAACCAAAGAAATCAGAAAAAGTTTCAAGGAAAAAGATCAGAAGTAACTCCTTCAAGCCCCAAACCGGGTAAATCTTTTAAAATATATTTGCCGTTTTCGAAAGGTGGATCGGTAAACGGATTGTTTTTGGTTAACCAGGGACCATCTAAATCGGCCCAGTTGCACAATGGAGCTAATGCAGCAGCAGCCAATGTAGCGCAGCTGGTTTCGCTCATACAGCCAATTAGCACCTTCATGCCAAAAGAACGGGCTTTTAAAATCATTTGATGGCCTTCGTACATGCCACAGCTTTTCATCAGCTTTACATTAATGCCATGGTAAACGCCTTTCAGGTTGTCAATATCATTTAGGCGCTGTACAGCTTCGTCGGCCAATAGCGGAATAGGGCTACGCTCAGTTAACCAGGCATTACCCGCCGGGTCGTTTTTATCCATGGGCTGTTCAATTAAAACAACGCCCTGGTTATGGAGCCAGTAAATCAAATCGATGGCCTTAATGCGGTCTTTCCAACCCTGGTTGGCATCAACATATAGCGGCACCTGAGTCATGCTGCGGATGGTTTCGATAATCTCCTGATCGTTATCCCTGCCCAGTTTAACTTTTATCACCTTAAATGCACTGGCATCTTTCAGTTTTTCTCGAATTACTTCAGGCGTATCAATACCAACGGTATAAGAGGTAACTGGCATTTGCGCCGGGTTTGCGCCATAAATTTCGTAACAGGGTTTATTTAAAATTTTCCCCCGGATATCGTTTAGTGCAATGTCAATGGCTGCTTTTATCGCTGGCTGGCCGGGTGCAATGCTGTCGAGATAGGTAATAACCTCCTTAAAATCGAAAGGATGCTTAAAAGCGCTTAAATCTACCTGTTTTAAAAAGTGTATAGCGGTTTCGTAACTCTCGCCCATGTAAGGCACCATTGATGCTTCGCCGTAACCCATAACGCCTTCGTAGTTTATTTTGAGCAGCATTAAAGGCGTGCTGGTGCGGGTAAATTTCGAGATCGAGAATGGGTGCTTTAACTCTAATTCAAATTCTTTGTAACTAATCTTCATGATCAATCGTCTTCTAAATAAATAAGGTAAGTATCGCCTTACAAAAGTATATTTGTTTATTAACGCAAAAACCTCTGCCATGGAAAACGTTTCAAGATTACGGTATTTTATTTATTTATCCTTAATAATTATTGGAGGATGTACCACAGGAAAGAATGCACTGCAAAAAGGTGACTATGATGCCTCGGTAAGCAAGGCGGTTAGCAGGCTGCAAAATTCGCCTAAAAACACCGAAGCCATGCAGGTGCTTAAAACGGCTTATGACCTGGCCTTGCAAAGTCATTTGCGCAAAATTGATGAAGCTAAACTATCAAACGACCTGTTCAGATGGGAATCGATTATGTACGATTACCAGAAAATAAATCAGCTGGCCGACGATATTAACAGCTGTCCGGCTTGTTTAACCATCGTACCCAGCCCCTCGAAATATATTACAGAACTAGCAGATAGCAAATACATGGCTGCCGGAGCGAGATATAATTCAGGATTGGGCTACTTAAGGGATAATAACCGTTTGGCAGCTAAGAAAGCTTATTACGAGTTCGAGAAAACCTTAAACCTGGAACCTAATTATAAAGATGCCAAAGCTAAAATGGAAGATGCTTACTGGGCTGCAGTTACCCGTGTGGTTGTACAACCCATTATCGTTAACAGCAGCTTGTATAGACTGAGTGCCGATTATTTTCAGCAGCAAATTGATCAGTTTATTGGTAAATATGCGCGCAATAAGTTTGTGCTTTTTTATGGTGAGCAGCAGGCTACTGAGCAAAAAATTGTTCCCGATCAGGTATTAAGCCTGAATTTTGATGATTTTGTGGTTGGACAAACTTATGTGAAAGAACGCGTTGAAAAGTTAAAGCGCGATAGTGTGGTGATTGGCGAAACCCGTGAGCGAAAACCCGTTTATGGCACAGTAAAGGCTACCTTGAGTATTTTTGAAAAAAATATTTCTTCTTCAGGCTTGCTGGATATGAGTATTATGGATTGGAACACAAAAAAACTGGTGCGCCAGCAGAAATTTCCCGGAACTTACGTTTGGAGAGATAGCTGGGCCAGTTATAAAGGCGATGACCGGGCTTTAAGCAAGCAGCAGCTGGCCATGACTAAACGCAGGGAAATGCTTCCTCCACCGCCGAGTACCTTGTTTCTGGAGTTTATCAAGCCGATTTACAGTCAGCTGGTGGATGATATTAGTTACTATTACAATAATTATTAAGCGCTCTTTGACTCTGCTCAGGGTGACATGTAAATGGGATCATTACTTTGGGGAGAGTCTTTTTTCAGGTTTGTCACCTTGAGCCTGTAGAAACGTCTCATAAAGTGTTTATGTAGATCCTTCGACAAGCTCAGGATGACAACATAAAAAGGAGGCGTTGTTACGGGGAGGAACGACGAAGCCTGCCTGCTACAGACAACAATGCAAGAGTAGAGTATATCTAACACGTCGGATACAAAAAGAGTCAGCTGGTAACAGCTGACTCCACTTTGAACAGATTCTTCACTGCGTTCAGAATGACAGCAACTAGAAAATATACTTCGTACTCAGGAAGTTCGAATCGTCGCCTTTAACAATCTCATTCAATAGTTTTTTATTGCTATCGGTAAACTTGGTAGCTACCAGCGAACGGATCGAGAACGAACGCAAGGCATCTACTACCGAAAGTGTACCTTCTGCACTATCTTTACGGCCGGTAAATGGAAATACATCTGGCCCACGCTGGCACTGGCAGTTGATGTTTACACGGCTCACCTGGTTAACCAACGGATCGATTAACGAAGAAATTACCGCGGCATTATTGCTGAAAATACTTACCTGCTGGCCGTGTGGTGAGCCGATTAAGTACTCAATAGGTTCTTCTAAATCGTCAAAAGGCACCACAGGTACAATTGGACCAAACTGCTCTTCGCGGTATAGTTTCATGTTGCTGTTTACCGGATAAACAATTGCAGGGTAAACAAAGGTTTCGAGTGTTTGCCCACCGTTTTTGTTAATTACCTTCGCACCATGTGCAGCCGCATCATCAATGCAATCTCTTAAATATTCAGGTTTATTTAATTCAGGCAGTGGTGTAAGGTTTACCCCTTTTTCCCATGGCATACCGAATTTCAGTTTTTCAACTTCGGCCGATAAGCGTTTTAAAAACTCCTGCGCCAGACTACGGTGTACATAAACAATTTTAATTGCGGTACAACGCTGTCCGTTAAAAGAAAGCGAGCCCAATACGGTTTCAGAAACGGCCAGGTCGAGATCCGCATCTTTGGTAATGATGGCGGCATTTTTAGCATCAAGCCCTAAAATAGCCCTTAAGCGGTTTACTTTCGGGTGTAATTTTTTAAGCTCGTTGGCCACTTTACTCGATCCGATTAAGGTAAGTACATTAATCTTTCCTGATTTCATTAAGCCTGGTACAATGGTATTGCCGCGACCATAAATGGTGTTTACCACACCTTTAGGAAAACTCGAACGGAAAGCCTCTAATAATGGGTAGTGCAATAAGGTACCGTGTTTAGGTGGTTTGAATAAAAGCGTGTTGCCCATAATCAAAGCCGGAATAAGAGTAGTAAAGGTTTCGTTTAAGGGATAATTAAACGGACCCATACAAAGTACCACACCAAGTGGCGAACGGCGCACCTGGGCCACAATACCCTGCTCTATTTCGAAACGCGAAGACTGTCTGTCGATGTCTTTCAGCGCATCAATGGTTGCATAAATGTATTCAACGGTACGATCGAACTCTTTAACCGAATCGGCATACGATTTACCGATTTCCCACATAATCAGTTTGGCAACAATTTCTTTTTGCTCAATCATTTTGTGGGTAAAATTTTCTACGCAGGCAATACGATCGGCAACGCTCATGGTTGGCCACTGGCCGCGACCGTTGTCATAAGCCGCTACTGCAGCGTCTAAAGCTTCTGTCGATTCCTTTTCGGTACATACCGGGAAACTTCCAATCCGTTTTCGTTTTAAACCTTCAGGAGTTTTAATACATACGGGAGAAAAAACTTCGTTAAAAGGTCCGTTCCAGGGTTTCATTTCACCATTGGAAAGGAATTCTTTTTGATTGATCTCTTCCTTGAGCCTAAATTCATCTGGAATCTGGCTCTCTTCAACGAAAATACTTTCGAGGTTTAGCGATGTGCTCAATTTGGGTTTGGTTGTTAGGGTTTATAATGCTTAATCTATCGTTTAAGTATAGATTAATGTTTTTAAAAAAAGTATCAAGATTTAGGCACTTGTTTTTGTGCCTAAATCTTGTGTTTTGAATTATTTAACTTCTATTAATTTATATTTTGGTACCAATGCTTTCATCACCGTCCAGCCAATTAAATAGGCAACAGCACAGAAAGAGAAAACGATAAAATAACCGGCCTCTTTACCGTGGAAACCCATAAAAGTCATTTGGCTATCGCCGGCATAGGTAAACAGTACTCCAGAACCTTTGTTGATAAAAAATGATCCTAAACCTCCGGCCATACCACCAATTCCGGTTACGGTAGCAATGGCCTGACGGGGAAACATATCACTTACAGTAGTAAAAATATTAGCTGACCAAGCCTGGTGTGCAGCCCCTGCGATACCAATAATAATTACTGGCAACCAGTAGCTATAATAACCTAAAGGCTGAGCCAATAAAGCCAATAGCGGGAAAAAGGCAAAAATCAACATCGATTTCATCCTTCCATCGTAAGGGTTCATATTTTTCTTGCCAATAAAATAAGATGGTAACCATCCTCCGATGATCGATAACAAGGTAATTACATATAAAATAAACAGCGGGAAAGCACTTTCCGTACCGCTCATTTTATAAATATCTTTCAGGTAGGCTGGCGACCAGAACAGGTAAAACCACCATACTCCATCAGTCATAAACTTACCAAAAGCAAAGGCCCAGGTTTGTTTAAATTTAAGGCAATCGGCAAACGACAGCTTTTTAACAGGCGATGCGGCAGTAACCGTTTCGCTAACTTGTTCATGTGCAACTAAATCCTGCTGGATGTAAGCCAATTCAGCCTTGCTTACGCGCGAGTGGTTTTCTGGTTTGCCATAAAGCAGAATCCAGAATAGCATCCAGATAAAACCTAAGGCACCGATAATGATGAACGACATTTCCCAGCCATAAGCCTCAGCAATGTAAGGGATGGTTACAGGAGCGGCCAAAGCACCAACAGTTGCACCTGCATTAAAAATACTGGTAGCAAAAGCACGGTCTTTTTTAGGGAAATATTCAGCAGTAGCTTTAATAGCTGCCGGAAAGTTCCCTGCCTCGCCCAATGCCAGTACAAAACGGGCAAAAATAAACAGCGAAAGACTGGTTGATAAAATTAACGTCGTGTTTCCAACGGTAGAAAGCGCCTCTTTGGCACCTGCAAAACTCATGGCCCAGGTACCGGTAATGATGCCTGAAGTGGCAATGCCGCAAAAAGCGTGGATACATGCACCTACAGACCAGATTCCGATTGCCCAAAGGAAACCTTTTTTGGTATCCATCCAGTCAACAAAACGTCCTGCAACCAACATCGATCCGGCATAAAAAAGAGAGAATAGTGCTGTAATGGTTCCATAGTCGCTATCTGTCCAGTGAAATTCGGGAACAAAATAGTCTTTCCATGTAAGTGAGAGTACCTGTCGATCTAAATAATTAATGGTGGTTGCAACAAATAACAGCGTACATATTGTCCATCTGTATTTGCTCATTTTGGTTTGGCTCATTTCGGTTGTGTGTGGTTAGGGATTACTTACTTTTTTTAATGAGGTCGAGCGCCAGTTGGGTATTTTCGTACAGTTCATCATAAAGGCCTTTGCTCATCACGTCTTTACTAATTAATTTACTGCCCATACCAACGGCACAAACACCGGCTTTAAACCAGGTTTTTAAATTATCGGCATTAATTTCTACCCCTCCGGTTGGCATAAACAGCTGGCCGGCAAATAAATCTTTGATCGAAGCAATAAATTCTGGGCCTAAAATATTAGCCGGGAAAATTTTAATTAACATGGCTTTGTGTTCTTGTGCCACACTAATTTCGGTAGGGGTCATACAACCCGGAATCCATAGCATGCCTATTTTGTTGGCAATTTCGGCAACAGCCGGATTGATAATCGGCGCTACAATAAAATCGGTTCCGGCTTCAATAAAAGCATTCGCATCAGCAGGGGTTTTAATGGTACCAATGCCCAGGTAAAGGTCGGGCATTTCTGCATCGCGGATTTCTTTTAGCTTTTTAAAATTAGGCAAGGCCGATTTTCCGCGGTTGGTGTATTCAAAAACACGAACACCTGCTTTATACAGGGTACGCAATATTTCAACACTTCCTGCTTCGCTATCCTGGTAAAAAAGGGGTAGCATGCCCTGCTCTAAAATGGCATCTAAAATTTTGTGCTTGTTACTGATCATGGTTATATAATTCGTTTTTCTATATCTGCCACGGTGCTGGTTGTGGCATCACTTGCAATGTATAATTTATCGTATGCAGCTGCGGTAGCAAAATTTAAGGTTTCTTTAGCTGAAAGGCCATTGTAGAAGCCATAAATTAATCCACCCATAAAGCAATCGCCGCTACCTACTTTGTCTAAAATCTCTTCAGAAACATATTCTTCGGAAACGGTTAGCTCATTGTTGGTATAAATGGCAGTATAGTAGCGGATGCCTTTGCCATGATCGAACCTGAAGGTATTGGCTACAACTTTACACGCCGGAAACAAACTTAATATTTCTTTAGAAGTATCGGTGGCTTGTTGCAGTAACGTTTCTTTTGCATAACCTTCGGTTGGCAGCAAATCAGGGTGAAGTGCTGTACCCAGCATTTTATTTGCTGCCCACACATTGCCCATAATTAAAGTACAATATTTAGCCAGCTCAGGTAAAATGTCAATAGGCTCTTTACCATATTTCCAAAGTTTGGCGCGGTAATTTAAATCTAAAGAAATGGTAATGTTTCTGGTGCTGGCAGCTTTTAGTGCTTCCAGGCAAACATCGGCGATATTTTGGTTAATGGCGGGGCAAATTGCGCTGAAATGGAACCAGGCTACATCTTCAAACACTTCGTCCCAGTTAATCTGTCCAACTTTTAAATCAGCATAGGCCGAATTGGCGCGATCGTAAATTACCCCTGCATTTTTAAGGTCTTTCCCTTTTGGCAGGTAATAAAGGCCCAGACGTTCGCCATGATAAACCATTGGCGTAGTATCGATATTGCGCACATTCAGGTATTCAACAATCTCGCGGGTTACCGAATTATCGGGCACAGCCGAAAGGTAGGCCGAAGGCACATTCCATAAAGCTAAGGCGGTAGCCACATTGAGCTCGGCACCTCCCACATAAAACGGTAGTTTATTTTCTTTTAACCATTGCCCATCCATATCCGGGCAGATGCGTAAAAGTATTTCACCAAAGCTTAAAACTTTTTTTCCTTTTTTTGATGAATCGAATATTTGGGTACTCATTTTCGTAAATAATCGGCTTTTTTCATGCTGTTTTCTGCAACGGTATGAAAATGGAAGTAAAACGTTTGAAATGCGTTGAATCCAACGAAATTCTTCTTAAAAGCCTGATTTTGGTTAAAATTTAAAGTAATTTTTTGCGTTAAAGTACGAAATATCCTGCACAATTTTACCAACCCACTCCAGGTCGTTAGGCAATTCTCCGTTTTCAATGTCGGTTCCAAACAGGTTGCAAACAATCCTTCTGAAATATTCGTGACGAGGGAAAGAAAGGAAACTGCGTGAATCGGTAAGCATACCTACCAGGCGACTTAAAAGCCCCATGTTCGATAGTGCATTTAATTGTTTAATCATGCCATCTTTTTGGTCTAAAAACCACCAGGCCGATCCAAACTGTACTTTACCTGCTACAGAACCATCATTAAAGTTACCGATCATGGTTGCAATTAACTCGTTATCTGCAGGATTAAGGTTGTAGATGATGGTTTTGGCCAGTTTATCCTGGTTATCCAAACGGTTTAAGAATTTAGAAAGCATACGGGCCTGGCTAAAATCACCAATCGAATCCCAGCCAGTATCCGGACCTAGTTGTCTTAACATGCGGGCATTGTTGTTGCGTAACGCACCTAAATGGTATTGCTGTACCCAACCTTTCTCGTGATCCCACTCAGCAAAATAAACGAGCATGGCTGATTTGAATTTCAGGTTTTCTTCGTAAGAAATGCCCTTTTTACTGCGAATTTTGTCAAAAATGGCGCTGATTTCGGCTTCGGAATAATCTTCGGCATAAATCTGCTCTAAACCATGGTCAGACACTGAACAACCATTATCCGCAAAATAATCGTGGCGGCTTTTCAATGCATCAATATAGTCCTGAAAACTGCTGATGGTTTTATCAACTACACTTTCCAGTTTATCAATATATTGGTTTAAACCTTCAATGTCATCGCTGTTCATGGCTTTATCTGGACGGAAAGCGGGTAACATTTTCAGGTTTGCTCCTTCTCTGGCCAGTTGCTGATGAAAGTTCAGGCTATCTAAAGGATCATCGGTAGTACAAACCGATTCTACATTCATTTTGGCCAATAAACCGCGTACTGAATATTCAGGTGTTTGCAGTTTAGCCGAACATTCGTCGTAAATTTTCTGCGCAGTTTTACCAGAAAGTAAATCGGTAACGCCGAAATAACGCTGGAGTTCTAAATGTGTCCAGTGGTACAGTGGGTTACGCAAAGTATAAGGAACGGTTTCTGCCCATTTCTCAAATTTCTCAAAATCAGAACCTGCACCGGTGATGTATTTTTCGTCAACACCATTGGCACGCATTGCACGCCATTTGTAATGGTCGCCGGCCAGCCAAACCTGGGTCATGTTGGCAAACTGAGTGTTGTTGGCAATTTGCTCGGGAATGAGGTGGTTATGGTAATCTATAATCGGTAAGGGTTTGGCAAAATTGTGATAAAGCTTTTCAGCAGTTTTGCTCTCCAAAAGAAAATTTTCGTCTAAAAAAGGTTTCATGCTATGTCATTGTTACTGGTGATCTGTGTTTTCACAGACCACTAAATTGAATAAAACTTGGTGCGGTCAGTGCAGACACTGACCGCGGCGGCTGATAATTAAAGGCTTACGCCGCGTTTCCACGGAATAAAATCGTCTTGATTTAACAAAACGGCCTTTGGAATAACCTCGCCACTTGCTGCTTTGATACAGTATTCCAAAATATCTTCGCCCATTTGTTCGATGGTTTTTTCGCCTTCGATCACCGGGCCGCAATTGATATCGATAATATCGCCCATGCGTTTGGTTAAGGCATTATTGGTAGATACTTTAATGGTTGGGCAAACGGGGTTTCCGGTAGGTGTACCCAGTCCGGTTGTAAATAAAATCAAAGTTGCGCCCGATGCTGCTTTACCGGTAGTGGCTTCCACATCGTTACCCGGCGTACAAACTAAATTGAGGCCAGGTTTGGTTGCGGGTTCGGTATAATCCAAAACATCTTCAACCGGCGAGGTTCCGCCTTTTTTTGCAGCGCCAGTGCTTTTTATGGCATCGGTAATTAAACCATCTTTAATATTGCCTGGTGATGGGTTCATGAAAAAGCCCGAGCCTACGTTTTCAGCCGATTGGTTATAAGCCGTCATTAACTGGATAAATTTACGTGCAGCAGTTTCATCTTTCGTACGATCAATCAGCTGTTGTTCTGCACCACAAAGTTCAGGGAACTCGGCCAGTAGTACAGTTCCGCCTAAGGCCACCAATAAATCGGAAGTATACCCTACTGCCGGATTTGCACTAATGCCGCTAAAACCATCGCTTCCACCGCATTTAACACCTAAAACCAGTTTGCTTAATGGTGCCGGCTGACGTTCAATTTTATTGATTTCGGTTAAACCGATAAAAGTTTTTCTGATCGCCTCTTTAACGAGTTGCTCTTCGCTTTGCGATTGTTGCTGCTCGAAAACAAATAAAGGTTTATCGAAGTTAGGGCTGCGGTGCTTCAGGTCTTCCATAAAATCGTGCACCTGTAAATTCTGGCAACCTAAACTTAAAACTGTAACGCCGGCAACATTCGGGTGATCGGCATAAGCAGCCAGTAGCTTGCTCAACACAGCAGCATCCTGACGGGTACCGCCACAACCACCCTGGTGATTTAAAAATTTAATACCATCAACGTTTTTAAAAACACGGTTGGCAGATGGATTGGCCTGTCCGATTGATGCCGGATCGGCTTCGGCTAAAATTTCGCCGTTTTTATACGCTTCTACCAGCTCGTGTGCATACGATTTGTATTTGTCGGTTACCGCATAACCCAACTCGTTGTGTAAAGCCTCGCGGATTACATCCAGGTTGCGGTTTTCGCAAAAAACAGTTGGAATAAACAACCAGTAATTGGCTGTACCCACACGACCATCGCTGCGGATGTAACCATTAAAGGTACGGCCCTCAAATTTGCTCACATCGGGTGCCTGCCATTGGTAATGGTACGGACGGAATTCGAAAGGATCAGATGCATGTTTGGTATTTTCGGTATCCATTAAGCCACCTTTAAGGATGAAGTGCTGCGCCTTCCCAACCAAAACACCATACATGATAATGTGGTCGCCCTGGTTCATGTCCTGCATAAAAAATTTATGCTTGGCCGGAATGTCATCCTGTAAAATATATTCCTGTCCATCGTGGATAACGGTTTCGCCTTTTGCCAGGTTTTGAAGCGCAACCAGTACATTATCGTTAGGATGGATTTTTAAAATTCTAGTAACCATTTTAAATTGTTCTTTCTGAATGCAAGTTACCTAAAGTTTCTTTTGCACCTTTATTTTGTAATAAATCAACGTACGATTTTACAGCCGCGTTAAAGCCAGGGTAGTTATTTAAGTTCTTGTCCCACAAACGTCTGTCGCCAAGCGTACTGTCAACTACTGTTTCAGGGTTTTTCCAGTATTCGTATAAAATTCCGGCAAATTCATCGTCAATAGGGTAGGTTTTTCCGGCTACATTTGCAACAAAAACATCGCCCTCTTTAGCTACATTCATGAAAAGGATGTAAGCAGCTACACCAAGTGCTGTAAGTTGGGGCACTTCATTTTTTAAAGCGTAGTACCTTCTGATTAAAGGCATGTTACGCATTTGCAATTTGGAAGTATAGTTTAAGGTAATGGCCTGCCATTTGTGTTCTAATGCCGGGTTGCTGAAACGGTCGATTACGCTTTTTGCGAATGCAAGGGCTTCATCGTAAGTAATGTCTTCGTTTACCACAGCCGGAGCAATTTCGTCCTGCATCAGTTTTAAAACATGTGCCGAAAATTCTTCGTTGGCCATGGCTTCTTTTACCGTGTTAAAGCCGGCTAAAATGGCCAGTCCACAGCTAATGGTATGAGTTCCGTTCAGTAAACGGAGTTTTAATTCTTTAAATTTATCGATAGATGGAACAATGAAAATGCCTTTATCGGCTTTGGCAAAAGATAAGATGTCTTTTACCTTTTCGCTCGATGATTCGATGGCCCAAAGCCTGAAAGGTTCAGCCATAATCATCAGCTCATCTTCATAACCCAATTCGTTTTCAATGGCTTTCTGTTCAGCTGCAGGCAGTTTTCCCGGTACAATGCGGTCTACCAGAGTTTTGCAGAAGTGATTGGCGGTTTTTAACCAGTTTTCGAAATCCCAGCCCAGTTTGTTTTGGATGGCCAGGTTCAGTACAATCTCTTTCAGTTTATCGGCATTATCACTAATCAGTTCGGTTGGTACAATCACCATTCCACTTTCAGCCGATCCGTTAAAGGCTTTGTAACGCTCGTGCAAAAAGGCGAGCAGTTTACCGGGATAAGATTGCGGAGGGTTGTCGGTAATTTTATCTTCGCTTTTTACAATACCTACTTCGGTGGTGTTCGAAATCACCACCTGCATTTCTGGCTGATTTGCTGCTTTTAAAATTTCGGCCCAATCTTGCGAAGCCGACAATACGCGGCTGATAGATGAATTGATGGTATTTTCTGCTACATTAACCCCATCTTCTATACCTTTAACACATAGCGTGTACAGGTTGTCTTGTTGCGAAAAAGCATCGGCACCACCTTTTGAGGTCGATTTAACCACCAGTACACGGCCATTAAAAATACCCTGGTGGTTAGCTTTGTCGATAAAATAATCGGGTAAACCACGCAGTAAAACGCCGGTACCAAACTGAATTACCTTTTCTGGTAATGCTAAAATTTCAGCAGTTGGTTTGGTAACCTTTTCGCTGCTGATGCTGTTTAAATTTTCTTTGTTTAAAATCATTGGTCTTCCAATTTCCGTCATTGCGAGGAACGAAGCAATCTTAAAGCGGTAGTGATGCCCACCCATAGTAGTAGGATTGCTTCGTGCCTCGCAATGACGAGTTATACAATGTTTATTTCCCGTTTGTGGCTAACCACTTCGGATAATCTTTTTCTATAAATTTTTGTGCCCAGCTGCCGTACCAGGCGTAACCGTTTCTGCGTTCGGGAATCAGCTCCTCCAGTTTTAGTTTAATGCTGTTATCCCTGTCGCCGAAAATCGGAATGTTTTTATCCAGATCGTAAAAACGTGCCCAAACCATTGATGACTGATCGGGAACCAGCGCAGCACTTTTTTCCTTTGTTTTCGGGTCGGTACCTCTTTCGAAACGGTAACCTGCAATTTTATAGGTATTAAACCAATTGTAGGCAGCTGTTACTGCAGCTTTAATTTGTGGAGAAGGATTTTTAAAACGCATTAAAAAGCGGGTAATGCCCATCGATTCGCTTGTACTTAAAGATGCCGGCTCAAAATTCCGGGCCTTTGCGGGCTGCAAGCTGTCTTTATCATACTGTGCTCCCCAAATGCTTAAAACACCATTTTGTTTTACCTGTGTTTTCAAAATGCAGTCTACTCCTTTAGTAACGGCGCGTTCAGCTTTCGGGATATAGCTGACGTTTACGACGTCGAAATCGTTTTTCTTTGTCACGATGTCTTCCAGGATATCCAGCACGTTAATCATGGCATCATCGTTATAGGTGATCTCTGAACGGTACAGCGCTTTATCCGGATAATATTGCGGCCAGCCACCATTGGCATACTGGGCTTCGAGGATGAAATCAATTCCTTTTTCAGCAGCTTTCAGGTAAGCGGGGTTTTGTGTTTTTTTGTAGGCTTTAACCAGATATACTACTTCCCTGCTGGTGGCTTTGTTATCGAACGTAGCATGTAAATCTTTAGTGGCTTTTATTTTGGCCAAAAGCTCAGGGGTTAAGGTTGCTCCATAGTTAACCACGCTCTTATCTTCCAGCTGCTTGGGCCAGCCGCCATTGCCCAGCTGATAAACCAGCATTTTATCGGCGATCGAGTCTGCAGCTTGCTGCGCAAAGCACGACAGCATCAGTGTGCTGCAAATCAGGGTTAATACTATTTTTATTTTCATTGTTTGCTTGTTAGTTTTTTCTGCCACGGAGGCGGGGATTAACACTCCTCCGTGGTCTGTGTCTCCACAGACCACTACTTAATTCTTTTTCCGTGTCTCTGTGTTTCCGTGGCTAATATTCTCCTATAGGTTGGTGTCCTCACCGACCTATTATCTCTTTATTTTATTTCTTACCAGGAACCTGCTTAATCAGCCAGTTTACCAAATCATTTGTGGCTTTAAAGTTTTCAAAATCTGCAGGCAATTTCCGCCCATCAATGTATTCGTTGTAAAACCAGGGGTCGCCAACAGCGAAAACTGTTCCCTTACCATATTTTGCAGTTGCTATCAGCACATCGCCGTTATCGGTCAATGCAGAAACAGCAGGTGCTTTGGCCACAATGGTCGAAATTTCTTTGATGTAAACTTTTTTAGCCGTTTTGAAAATTGCATTTCCGGCAGGGATTTTTACGGCTCCCTGCTCAAAATTCGAGCCCTGCACTTTATTGCGGCTGTCTTCATTAAATTTAATCCCGAAAGTTTCAGGAAGCACATTGAATTTGCTGATTTCGCAATTGCCAGCATCGTTAAGCAGCAGCACCAATACGCCACCAGCCTTAACCCATGCTGCAATTTGTTTTGCATGTTCAGCATTCATGTAATTGGGATTAGCCGTTTCTTTTTCCGTATCAGGATCTACAATGATATAAATGTTGCTGCCTTTTAAGTTTGCTGTGGTCGGAGCAGTTTTAAGCGTTGCGGTTTTAACACCTGCATCGTTAAATACTTTCCCGAATAGCGAAAAACCATTGTTGTCGTCTTCTTCCCAAAGGTAATGGAAAGGGATTTTATCGCCGGTTGGCCCGGTCATGTATTCGTTATTGAAGAAATTATCAACAGTTACTGTTAAACCTTTCCCGGTTTTAGGTAGCGCATCAATTTCCATTTCTGCTGATGCGCAGATAAAGGCACCTACGCCTTTTGGATCGTTGGTGATAACTTTTTCACTGATGTAGTACTCGAAACTGCCATCGCGGTATTTTGGTTTTCCTCCCAAACCCGAAACAGAAACGGTTTTGGTCAGGTTGATCCTATCGTTACCCGCAGGCTCAACAAATTCTTTCTTTAAACCGGCATAACCTTTATTGGCAGCTGCCATAAAAGATGGAGCTAACCAGCCTTTGCGTACCCCCTTGGCCAGTCCGTACACAAACATGCTCGAAGCCGAACTTTCCAGGTAATTGCCCTTTCTGGTTGGCATATCCAGAATATCGAACCAAACACCCGATTTCGGATCCTGATATTTTACAGCAGCGGTTGCCGTACGGTTTAAAATGGCTAATAATTCTGCTCTTTTGGGGTGATTTACAGGGAAATTATCCAATACATCAACTAAAGCCATAATGTACCAGCCCATAGCCCTGCCCCAAAAATTGGGTGAGCGCCCGGTTGTTTTATCTGCCCATCGCTCTTCGCGGCTTTCATCGTAACCGTGGTACAATAAACCCGTTTTATTGTCGCGCGAGTTTTGTTCCATTAAAATAAACTGTTTGGCGATATCGTCAAAAGCAGCATCCTTTTTCATCAGTTTGGCATACTCGGCGTAAAAGGGCTCACCCATATACAACCCGTCCAGCCACATCTGATTGGGATAAATTTTCTTGTGCCAGAAACCGCCAGCTTTGGTGCGTGGTTGTTGCTGTAACTGATCATAAAGTTTAGTGGCTGCCAACAGGTATTTTTGTTGTCCGGTAACTTTGTAAAGCAGCAACAATGAACGACCATTTTTAACATTGTCGATATTAAAATCTTCGGCTTTATAAGTATTGATGTTGCCTTCTTTGTCCAAATAGGCATCCATCGAACTTTGTACGTATTTAAAATATTTTCCATCGCCGGTATTGCGCCATACGGCGGCAGCACCTTCCAAAACAACTCCCATATCGTAGGTCCATTTTGGGCCTTTGGCACCTTTAAGCAGGGTGGTATCCTGAAACAGTTTTTCCATGGCCGTTAGTGTGAGCTGTTCTGACAATTTCTTTTGCGCCAGGCCATTTTGTACAAAAACGGTAAGGAATGCTAAGGTTGCTGTAAGGTATATAATTGATCGTTTCATGTTTTATTATTTTGAAATCTCCAATACAGATTGATTTACGCCGGTAGCAAAGGCGGAGGTTTTTTGTGCTTTTGAAACATCTGTTCCCGTTATTTTTACCCCTTTGGTTTTTTCGCCGGTGATATCGAACAAGAGCTCAGCTCCGTTTTTATACTGAAGCCCATTAATATTAATGTTGGTGCCGTTTTGCACACGTACAACGGGATTGGTATCGTTGGTAATGACCTTAACATTTTTAAGGAAAATATTTGATGCCTCAATAATTTCGACCCCTTTTTTCGATTGAACGGTTACATTCTCGAGGTGGATATCCTTAATATTCATTTCAGGTAAGCCCCTGAAAAATATCGCTTTTTCTGCGCCATTGGCTACTACATCCTTAATGTAGAAATTTCTGAATTGCGGAGTAGCCTCAGTAACCGGAACGGTAACGGTTTTAATGGCTTCGCGTTTCTCTCCAGCCAAAGGAACCGGATCAACTGCCGCATAATACATGTCGAATAAAATGGCTTCGCCCGGAATGTCGATCATGTTGATGTTGTTCACATAAATATTTTCGACTACGCCTCCACGACCGCGGGTGGTTTTAAAGCGCAAACCGATATCGGTACCAATGAAAGAACAGTTGTATACCCAGATATTTTTGGCACCACCACTCATTTCACTTCCAATAACGAAACCGCCATGTGCATGGTAAACCACATTGTTGCGGATAATTACATTTTCGGTAGGCACGCCACGTTTACGGCCGGCCTCGTCCCTGCCCGATTTAATGCAGATACCATCATCGCCCACATCAAAAGTGCTACCCTCAATCAACACGTTTTTGCAAGATTCTACATCTACACCGTCGCCGTTTTGGGCAAACCAGGGGTTTTTAACCTGTAGGTTTCTCAAAGTCAGGTCTTCGCAAAGTAAAGGGTGCAGGTTCCAGGCTGGCGAGTTTTGAAAGGTAACGCCTTCCAGAAGTACTTTTTTGCAGCCTGTTAGCACTACCAGGTTAGGACGAAGGAAATCTTTGATGTCTTCGTAATCGGCAGCCGTTTTGCCAGGTTCAATTACACCAGCATTTTTAGTGTTCGAGCCTTTAACGGTTTTTTCTGATGGGTACCACATTTTGCCATCAGCCCTCACTACTCCTCCCGATGCAACCAATGTTTTCCACTGGGTTTCGGTAAGTTTATCTTTTTTTACCATGCGCCATGCACCACCATTTCCATCAATAATCCCTGCGCCGGTAATGGCTATATTTTGCAGATTAACACCAGAAATAGGACTTTGGTTGCGCCATGCGGGCTGACCTTCCCAATTTCCCTGAACCAGTTTGTATTGTGTAAAATCATCGGTAAACTGCAAAATCGCATCGCGTTTTAAGTGCAGGTTTACATTACTTTTTAATTCGATTGGTCCGGTTAACCATAAACCAGATGGGATTAAAACCACGCCGCCACCTTTTTGGCTTACGGCCTCAATGGCTTTGTTAATGCTTTGGGTATTTAAAAAAAGCCCATCGCCTTTGGCCCCAAAGCGGGTAATGCTTGTGGTGTCGGCTTTAAATTTAACCTGCTGAATAACAGGCAAGCCTTGCTTTTGTTGCGCAATAGCCGAACATGCAGCCGATATTAAAATACATGTGAGCGCTATTTTTGTACGGCAGAAACTACCTGTTATCTGTTTCATTGTTGGTGCTGTTAAATTATATTTGGTTAATCGTATAACAAGTGTACGTTGTTTGCTCCTAAAACAGAAGAGAAATCTATGCAATCGTTGCCGGAAAATAAACGAAAAAAGCACCTCGTTTAAGGTGCTTTTATGTTGATTATCAGTTTTTTATATTGATTATTTAGCCTCCGGCTTCCATCCCCGGAAAACGTTTTCCAAAATATACGCACTATACTCCATATCTGTTAATTGGTGCGACCATTTGGCTCTCGAACCAGGATTTGCGCCCTTTCCAAGGCTTTTGTATTCAGCATAATAAGCAGTTTGTTCGTTACTTGTTTTGCCCCAGTTGTTCCAGCCTTCCGGACGGATTAAATCGGGGAGTGTACAGTTAAGATAGGCTACTTTTGCATAAGGCCGCCAGGGTCTGCCCAGATAAAAACTATTTGCTGGTGCATCGCCTTTAATGATACATTTGTTAAAAACATACCCAAATTTAGTGGTATCGGCGGTCGATGCTGCGGTAATGTAACCGGCCTTTTTGCAATAAAGCGTACAGTTTTCGAACCAGGCTGTTGCCGCTCCAAAGATGAAATCGACCGTGCCTTCGATATAGCAATTTTTATAATACTGGCGATTGTTGCCGCCGTAGGTATACAATGTATCCTGAAAGCCCAAAAACCTGCAATTGATGAAAACAGACTTATCGCCACCGGCCCAAACCGCTACAGCCTGCCCAACCGGGCCCGATGAATTTTCGAAAGTGATGTTCTCTGCGGAAAAGCCTTCGCCGTAAATGTAAAAACTGGATGAGCCTGAAGTGCCTTTTTCTTCTCCAAAAGTGTTTTTCTTTTGGGCATAATCATCGTAGGTTAAAACGGTTTCGTTAAGGCTTTCGCCAATTAGTTTTACATTTTTTTTCGATGCTGCCAAAACCAGCTTTTCTTTATAAATACCTTTCTTAATGAAAATTACGGTGGTCTTATTCCTGAAATCGGGTACGGCATGAATGGCTTCCTGCACCGTTTTAAAATTTCCACTTCCATCAGCAGCGACTATAAAATCGGGTTTAACCTCCAATGCATGTGCAGCAAGGGCAAAGACCGTTAAAAAGAATAAAGCAATTGTTCTCATATCGATTTGGTTAGGCTTAAAATAAAATCGGCCACGTAAAAGTATGAACTTCATCACGCAGCCGTGTTTTAAAATATATGATGAACAATTTTAAACATTAATATTCGTCAGAACGAAGTTTTATCGAAATTAAAAGATGCAAACGATGTCGGGAACGATTGCACAATATCTGTTTGTCTTGAAATAAAAAAAGGCTTAATCTTGTTGATAGCCAAATATTAATTACCTCGTTGTAAAATGAAATATCTTTTTAGCACCACCCTGATTTTAAGTCTTAGTTTGAGTGTCTTTGCACAGCAAAGCCCTTCAAACAGATACATTTCTAAAGTTTGGGTATCAGATCAGGGCAACGGAACCTATAAAAATCCGGTTATTAATGCTGATTATTCCGATCCTGATGCCATTCGCGTGGGTGACGATTTTTATATGATTGCCTCCAGTTTTGATGCTGTACCGGGTTTGCCCATTTTGCATTCAAAAGATCTGGTAAACTGGAAAATTATTGGTCATGCGCTAAAACGTCAGCCGCCATTCGATCATTTTGAAAAAACGCAGCATGGCAACGGGGTTTGGGCGCCATCAATCCGTTACCGCAATGGCGAATTTTATATTTATTATCCCGATCCCGATTTCGGAATTTATGTAACCAAAGCCAAAACCATTACCGGCGACTGGTCTGCCCCGCAATTGGTTGCAGTAGGCAAAGGTTTGATAGATCCCTGCCCGTTTTGGGATGAAGATGGTAAAGCTTACCTGGCTTATGCCTACGCAGGTAGCCGTGCCGGAATTAAAAGTGTTTTAGCCATTATGCCACTGCGGAGTGATGGAATGAAAGCGCTGGAAAAAGGACGGATTGTTTACGATGGACATGAGCTAGACCCCACTATTGAGGGGCCGAAATTTTATAAGCGTAATGGTCATTACTATTTATTTGCACCGGCGGGAGGTGTTTCTACCGGTTGGCAGTTGATATTGCGCAGTAAAAATGTTTACGGACCTTACGAAAGAAAGGTAGCCATGGATCAGGGCAAATCGGCCGTTAATGGCCCGCACCAGGGCGCCTGGGTAAATACACCGACCGGCGAAGATTGGTTTTTACATTTCCAGGATAAGGATGCTTATGGCCGTGTAGTTCATTTGCAATCCATGAAATGGGTAAACGACTGGCCGGTTATTGGTTTAGATAAAGATGGCGATGGTACGGGCGAACCGGTAGCAGTTTATAAAAAACCGAATGTGGGTAAAGTATATCCGATAGAAAATCCGGTTGAAAGTGATGAATTCGGTTCGGTTAATTTAGGCTTACAATGGCAATGGCAGGCAAACCCACAACCCACCTGGTGGTTCACCGATGCCAATAAGGGCATTTTAAAATTATATACTTCAAAAATTCCCGATGAGGCTAAAAACCTTTGGGATGTACCCAATTTATTGATGCAGAAATTTCCTGCTGATGAGTTTGTAGCAACAACTAAGCTCAATTTTAAACCCAATCCTAAACTCGAAAATGAAAAAACCGGTTTAGTGGTTATGGGCAGAAGTTATGCCCAGATGAGTATCAAGAGTAAAAAGGATGGACTGTATCTGATGTATGGTGTTTGCCAAAGTGCTGATAAAGGTAAAGCTGAAAATGAAAAGGAGGTTATCAAACTTAAGTCAACATCGGTACAGTTAAGGGTAGGAGTTACCAACGGAGCCAAATGCCAGTTTAGTTATAGCGAAGATGGAATTACTTTTAATCCCGTTGGCGAAGCATTTCAGGCTACAGCAGGGCAATGGATTGGGGCCAAGCTTGGGTTATTTGCCATCCGCGATACACAAACCAACGATTCGGGAATTGCCGAATACGATTGGTTTAGAATAGAACCCATTAAATAATCGATTAGCAAAATGAAACATTATAAAATTATTACCGCAGTTATCGCTCTTGGCTTTTTGCTGATGTCATTCATCACCAAACCCAAACCGGTTAAGGTTTATTTAATCGGCGACTCGACTGTGGCGGATTATACTTTAGAAGAAGGCTACATGCAGAAAAGATATCCGCTAACGGGTTGGGGACAGGTTTTTCAGCCCTTCTTCCAAAAAGATAGCCTAAAAAAACTAAACCGGCTGATTAAAAGCGATAGCGTTTTGGTGGTTGATAAAGCTAAAGGAGGCAGGAGTACACGAAGTTTTTTTGAAGAAGGTAGGTGGAAAGAAGTTTTAGGCACTTTACAGAAGAACGATTTGGTACTGATTCAGTTTGGCCATAATGATGCGGCAAAAGATAAGCCCGAGCGTTATGTAGATATACCGGGTTACAAAGATTTCTTAAAAATGTATGTAAATGAAACGCGTGCAAAAGGCGCATTCCCGGTTCTGATTACTCCGGTTACGCGCAATTATCCCTGGAAGTATGGTAAGCTGGGTAGCGCACACGGTGAATATCCGCAAGCAGTAAAAGACGTAGCTAAGTCGTTGCATGTACCGCTTATCGATTTAACCACGCTTTCGGCCGATTTTTTTACCACTAGAGGTCAGGAATATGTGAGCAAAAATTATTTTATGAATTTAGATTCGGCTAAATACGAGGCATATCCGAAAGGTCAAAAAGACAATACCCATTTTCAGCCTGAAGGTGCAAAGGCGATTGCAGGCCTCGTGTTCGGGGAGCTAAAGAAGTTTAAAAACCTATCAGACTTTTAAAATCTGATAGGTTTAAAAATTTTATCCTACAATTACTTTGGAGGTAATTGCAATTCTGTTCCAGGCATTAATGGTAACAATGGCCATAATGATACTGGTAATTTCGGTTTCGCTAAAGAAACTGGCAACTTTTTGATAAGTAGCATCAGAAACATGGTTGCTGATCAGGGTTACTTCTTCGGTTAAAGCAATAACAGCTTTCTCTTTTTCTGTAAACAGGGTGGTTTCTTTCCAGGCGCTTAGCAGGTATAATCTTTGTTCGGTTTCGCCTATTTTGCGTGCATCGGCCGAGTGCATATTTAAACAAAATGCACAACCGTTAATTTGCGATGCCCTCATTTTAATCAACTCTGAAAGAATGGGGTCGATTTTGCTGGCTGATAAATATTTCTCTAAGGCATACATGGCCTGGTAGGCTGCCGGATCTACTTTGGGGATATCAATTCTACTTTCCATTTTTTATTGTTTTTGATTATGATGTAAAGTTCCGTATCCCGGCGCTGAAAAAACTTAATGTAGTTTAAGAAAAGTATTAACCGCAAAGGTCGCTAAGTTTTTGCGCAGAGTTACGCAGAGAAATTATTATTCCAATCCTGCTATTTCTTTAAATTAACCACAGCGGCCATAGAGGTTTTCACAGAGTGGCACAGAGCAATTTTAATTTTACATATTTGGGTATGTAATTCACCTGGCTCCGTGTACTTTGTGCCTTACTCTGTGTGCTTTGTGGTTGAAATTAGTTTATCTCTTCGCTCTGATCTTACTCAAAAACTCTGGCGTAAAACCCAGATAAGAAGCCAGCATGTATTGTGGTACCCTTTGTACAAATTCGGGGAAAAGCTGGTTAAAGTGTCGGTATCTTTCTTCAGCAGTTTGGCTATACAGGTACCTGATCCGCATTTGCGAGGCCTGGTGGTTTTTTTGTAAAATGAGCCTGAAATACCTTTCCAGTTTAGGTAGTTTATGGAACATTTCATCATAATGGTGCTGCTCAATGGCAATTACTTCTGTACTTTCTGCGGCCTGGATATAAAATTCGGAAGATTTTTGAAATAGAAAGCTCGTGAGGTCGGTAATCCACCAGTTTTCGATAGCAAACTGAGTGGTTTGTTCAGCGCCCTTAATATCAATAAAATAAAGTCTTAGGCAACCCTTTACCACAAAGTAATTGGCCCTGCAGGTTTGCCCTTCTTCCAGTAAAAAAGCTTTCTTTTTAACCGACAAAGATTTGAGTAAGGGGGCAAGAAGATCCTGCTCATCCTTACTCAAATCTATAAATTTATTAATGTGGTTATAAAGTGCGCTGTACATTATTAATTTTTACAGCTAAATTAATAATAATTCAGGCTTACATATCTGCCGCTTTCAAAATATCGCTGGCATAGTTGCCGTAATCTTTTAAAGCACCTTTTAAAATATCGCTCAATTGTTTTTTGGTAACGGGCTTACCTTTAGCAGGCACTTTGAGCTGTGTACTGGCTACTTCAGTATCTTTAACTGCAGTAGCAAACCAGGTAATGTGCTCGCGAGGCAAGGCGACGCCTAATATCATCCCTGGCAATCCGCTAAAGGTTTCCGGGCCACCCGAAACCGGAATCAAGTCGGTATAAAAAGCCACCACGTAAATGGAATCCATAATCAGTGCATTTGCTCTACGACAGTTGTAGCCGGCAATGTCTCTAAACTCATCAGTTATTTTCCAGTTTATTTTACGGACAGAATCTTTAACCAGGTAAGTTTCTTCGTAAACTGATTTTTGGTTAATACTGGTTGAAGTTTTTAAATTGGTTAAAATAATATTGTTCTGTTTAGCAGAAGCAAAGTTGCTTGCCCAGTTATTACCAACGCTTTCATCAGGCATGGGATTAAAGAAAGTCTGGTCGTTTTTAAAAACAAGTTCACTTTTTAAAGTTTTAAACTGCGGATTATTTTTCTGATACTGCTCAAATGCCTGTGCACTCCAGAAATTATCAGGATAACGCTTGATTTGGTCTTTAAGCAAAGCATAAATATTTATCTTCTTCTCAAATTGAATGGTACCCTGGTGTACAAACCTCGCATGCTGTGCCATTGCATAATTTACAGTGCAAAAAAGCATCATTATGGCATATCTTAATTTCATTTTTTGTAATAATTTAAAAGATCAATTATATAATATTTAGTCTTTTTAACAGCATGTGCTGATTATTTTTGAGGTGCTCCACCACCCATTTTATTAAAGTCCCAAACAAGTGAGAACATAAAGTAACGGCTGATGTTGTTGTAATTGGTTTGCGTAATGATGTTGGAATAAGCATACCTTCTAAATCCGCGGTTTTGGTTAAACAAATCGTTTCCACGAATGGTAAATTTCAGTTCTTCCTTTTTGAAGAAAGATTTGGTTATGGATGCATTAACCACAATCTGTTCGAAACTGGTATCGAAAGCTTGCGAACGTGGCGTATACGTATATTCACCATCTGCCTGAAATTTAATTTTTTTCGGTAAGGTAAAGCTCATGCCTCCCCATCCCTGCATACCCCATCCCTTATTGGCGCGGTCTTTTTGTAAAGAGGTTACCTGGGCATTGTAACTTGGTCCGAAATTAAGATAGAATTCACTTTTATCTTTATAACGGTTAATATCTATTGTAGGACTGAAACGGGTGGTTGTTATTTCATTTAATTCGGTAACATCGCTTAGCTGGCTTTTTACATAATTGTAGCTGGTACTGCCTCCTGCATTTAAATTAAGACCAACGTTGGTGTCAAATAGAAACTTTAGTTTCCGGCTAATGCCACCGTAAATGTTGTAGTTAATAGGGGTTTTATCGGTTAAGTTAACAGATTTGGCAATTGTTTTACCAACGGCGTCGGTCTCAGTATTACTTACAATAGCTTTATTTACGAAACCAAAACTACCGTTTATATATAATGATTGTTGCGTTAAAACTTTATAAGAGTTATAGCCCGCATTAAAACGGCTATTAAACGATGGTGCAAGATCAGGATTTCCCAATGGTTGATACAATGGGTTATCGTTAACCCTTACTGGTTGCAGTTGGCTAATAGAAGGTTGAGTAGTATTTCCGTTATAACCAATGCGTAAAGATTTTTGTGCAGAGAATTTATAAAGATAGCTGGCTTGTGGTAACCAGTTAACAAAACTCCTGTTGTAGGTCTGATTCGAAAGCTGTTCGATCTGATCGAAGTTTACAGCACTAATCCTACTGCCGAAACTAATGGTCGTTTTAGGTTTTTTGTAGTTAAAAATCGCTCCACCCTGATGGATATATTGTGTAGCTTTAAAATCGTTACTAAACTCGCTATCCAGCACATCGTAATTACCCGGCGTAGATTGATTGAAAGACCTGCGGTCTGAGCGGCTATCGTTTAGTACAAAACCATAGTTGAGTACCAACGCAACTGATTTAGTGATGGGTTCGTTATAGGTTACATTGGTGTTAAAAATGGCGCTGCGGGTATTATTTGTTTTGTACTGATCGGTTACTTCACTTCTGGTTTGCACGCCTAACGTATCAAAATACTTAACATCCGAATGTAGAAAACCTGTGCCATTAATCTGGTTTAATTTTTGACTAACACTTATCGAGTAGTTCCGGCCTAATTTTTTAAGCTTTTTAGTATAAAGTGCCGATATGTTAAAGTTCTGCTCCTTACCATCATTGCTGTTAGATTGATCATTGCTGTTTAACAAAGAATTGTTGCCTCTACGGCCCTTGCTGTTTATACTGGAGGTATTATCACTATTTTTCAACATCCCATCAACAATTACTTTAAGATTGCTGGTGGTATCCAATTTAATGGTATAGGTTGCATCTAATTTTTGTCTGAAAACATTCCGGTCAGAATTTTCGTCGGTATTGGTATTGATAATCCCATCAGGTAAATTGTTCTGGTTGATGGTATTTTTGGTGGTTTTTATACCTAAGGCACCCAATTTGTAATTGGTATTAATGGTTTCTTTATCATCATTCCACTTATTGTCGTAATGTGCACCGCCTGTTAAAGCTTTGGGGATACCTTCTCCATAATAGCTGCCACTTTCCAGTTCATCGCCGCCACCAAAGCTAAACCACATGCTTCCATCATCTCCCATTTGCATATTGTTGTCGCTAGCGCCTAGTTTATTATTGTCTTGCCAGCTTAATCCGGTTGTACCATTATTGCCGGCTGTTCCATAAACAGAGAATTTTTGTTTGGCTTTAAAACGGTTGAATAAAACCTGCCCTTTGTAAAAATCTTTGGTGCCGTAACCTAAATCTACCTTACCGAAATAGCCACTCTTTTTATCTTCTTTTAATTTGATATTGATGGTTTGTGTTTTCTGTCCATCATCTACTCCGGTAAATGCGGCCTGATCGCTTGATTTCTCATAAAGCTGCACTTTATCAACCATATCGGCCCTTAAATTTTTGGTAACCAGTGTGGGGTCGTCGCCAAAAAATTCTTCTCCATCTACCAATACTTTCGGAACTGATTTTCCCTGAGCAGTGATCTTACCGTCTTTATCAACTTGTATGCCTGGCAACTTTTTTAACAAATCTTCTACTTTGTCGTTGGGTTGTATGCTATAGCTTGATGCATTAAACTCAGTCGTATCGCCCTTAATTTTGATGGCTGCCCGCTCTCCTTTAATAATCACGTCTGAAAGAAGTTTAGCCATCCCTGTAAGATTTATTTTGTTGTAATCCTTGATTTGCGTAGTGGAATCGAGCGTAAAATGATCAACAAAGTCGGCATATTGAGGATAAGAAACCAAGAGGATAAACTTACCGTTTTTAATGCCGGTAAGCTCAAAAGAGCCGTTCTCTGCAGCACGGGTAAACTTTACCAGGGTAGAGTCTTTTGCATTTAAAATTGCAACCGAACTACCCGATAAAATGGCCGTCGAAGCGGTGTCAATCGTCCGGCCTTTTATGGTATGCAGGCTCTGTGCCCTTGTGTACGATGCAATCGTGACAAAAAAGCACAGTGAGAGTAATAAACGTTTCATATAGAAGGATCTGTTTTGTATTTACGAATATAGAACTAATATGTTAGTTCTATATTAAGTTTTAACCTTTTTTAACATATCTGCCTAATTCTCAATATCGCTTAATCTTTGACGGGCTAACAAACCGAATTTCGTATAGGTTAATCGGGTGTTCGTCTATAAATAGATGCTTATGGTATAATAGCATGCTCTTGCCTGAAACGTTTTGAAGAAACAGTCGTCTTATTTATAGAAAACGCCTGGTAGTAAGGCGTTTAAAATAAAGATTCGTCAAACATAAAATATTAAGATCATGAAAAATTCTATCCAAAAATTATTCGCAGCTGCATTGGTAGTGGTTGCCTTAAGTAGCGCAGCAGTGGTAGCCAATGCTACCGAAAACACAGCAAGCTATACTGCATTAACAAATGTTAAAAACATCAGTAAAGTAGTGGTATCGGGCAATGTTAAACTAATCCTGGTTCAGGATGCTAAAGAAAGTGTTGAGGTTTACGATCAATACTATGGTAAAAATGCAATGGTGCAACAACAAGGTGCCGAATTGAGAATCAGCTCTTTTGATAAAAATACCCTGACAGTGGTTGCGCACGTGAATAACCTGACAACAATTGTAGCTTCAAATACAGCAACAGTAAGCACTGCGGGCAACTTTAATTTGTTAAACCTTAAGGTTGTACTTAGCGATAAAGCTTCGGCCGATATCACTGCCAATACGGTTAATCTATCAACAGAAATTAATGATGCAGCAACTTTAAAACTAGCCGGCTCTACCGAAGATCATACTGCTGTAATCGGGGCAGAATCGAAAATTAAAATGGGCGATTTTACAGCAACAGAAAGTAGCATAAGGGTATCGGCAAAACCAGTTGTGTTGGCCAACAGTAATCCATCCCGTTATGCCGATATAGACATTGCTTTATTAGAAAAACTATTCTAACTCTATCATATATTTTAAATGTTGGTCGGGATTTGCAAAATCCCGACCTTTTTTATGTTAAAAAGTTAAGGTTTTAACCACAGATACACGGGATAAACACGGATTAATATATTCTGGCGATACAATCGCCATGCTACCCTGGTCCGGATTACAAATCCGGACCAACAGATTTTACAAGTCAAACTTAATCCCCTGTGCCAGTGGCAGGGTATTCGAGTAATTAACGGTGTTGGTTTGCCTACGCATATACGCTTTCCAGGCATCTGATCCACTTTCGCGGCCACCACCGGTTTCCTTTTCGCCACCAAAGGCTCCGCCAATTTCGGCACCTGAGGTACCAATATTTACATTGGCTATACCGCAATCCGATCCGCTGGCAGATAAAAATTGTTCAGCTTCTCTCAGGTTTAAAGTCATAATGGCCGATGAAAGCCCTTGTGGAACACCGTTTTGCAAAGCAATGGCCTCATCAAGTGTTTTGTATTTGATTAAATATAAAATCGGAGCAAATGTTTCGTGCTGTACAATTTTAAACTCGTTTTTTACTTCGGCTATACAGGGTTTTACATAACAGCCGCTCTGGTATGCTTCGCCCGATAATACACCACCTTCTACCACAAAACGGCCACCTTCAGCTTTGCATTTTTCAATCGAATCGAGATAGGCTGCAACCGCATCAGTATCAATCAACGGACCAACATGGTTGTTTTGATCTAAAGGATCGCCAATGCGCAGTTGCCCGTAGGCATTAACCAGTTTTGCGGTAAAAGTATCGTAAACACTTTCGTGAATAATCAGCCTGCGGGTTGAAGTACATCTTTGCCCTGCAGTGCCCACAGCACCAAATACAGCACCAATTAAACTCATATCTAAATCGGCATGTTCCGAAATAATAATGGCATTGTTTCCGCCCAGTTCGAGTAAACTTTTGCCTAAACGTGCGCCCACAGCAGCGGCAACCGCTTTCCCCATTCGGGTTGATCCGGTTGCCGAAACCAAAGGAACACGTCCGTCATTGGTCATCAGTTCACCTACTTCTTTATCGCCTAGAATTAAACTGCATACACCTTCTGTAACCGCATTTTTTTTAAAAACCTTCGCAATAATATGCTGACAGGCTATAGCGGTTAAAGGCGTTTTTTCTGATGGTTTCCAGATACATACATTGCCACAAACCAGGGCTAGTGCTGCATTCCAGCTCCAAACCGCAACCGGGAAATTAAAGGCCGAAATAATGCCTACAATACCCAGCGGGTGCCACTGCTCGTACATGCGGTGGTTTGGGCGTTCGCTGTGCATGGTTAAGCCATATAGCTGGCGCGATAAACCCACAGCAAAATCACAGATATCAATCATTTCCTGTACTTCGCCAAGACCTTCCTGTAAGCTTTTTCCCATTTCGTATGAAACCAGTGCGCCCAAGTCCGATTTGTTTTCGCGCAGGGCATCGCCAAACTGGCGTACAATTTCACCTCTTTTAGGAGCAGGAACGTTGCGCCATTCGGTAAAAGCAGCCTGCGCCTGTAGCACCACTGCTTCATAATCGACACTGGTAGCCACCCTGGCCGAAGCAATTCGTTTTCCGTTTACAGGAGAAAAACTTTCCAGCGTTTTTACATTAGCAGTTCCTCCCCAATGGCTCCCTGTGCTAAATGCTGCATTATCGGCATTTATGCCCAATTTGTTTAAAATGGATTGAATATCTGTAGTCATATCTCTATCGGTTTACACAAAAAAACAAAAAAATAAAGGAATGCGAGGTACACGGCGCACTTAACTTTATCACAATTCTTAATATCTTGCCCTGATTTTACTAAAAACGACTACTCAATGAGAAACTTTAAACTATTACTCATCGCCATTTTAGGTTTTGGGCTCAGCCTTAACGCACAAACCAAAAAGGCTACCAACACACTCCTCTGGGAAATTTCAGGCAATGGAATACAGAAGCCATCTTATTTATTTGGAACACACCATTTTACAAGCAGGAAATTTGCCGATACCATGCGGGTTTTGCAACAAAAACTGAAATCGGTTGATGGTGTAGTGGGCGAGATTGTAATGGATAGCACGGTACAAATGCGAATGGCTCCGTTTTTAACCATGAAAAACAACACCCTCGATAGTTTATTTACACCCGCAGAATACAAAGAGGTTGACGATTACATTAAAGCTAAAAACCCAAAAGTTAATTTAAAACAATTGAACAGATTTAAGCCCGCTATGGTTGGCGTGCTACTGATGCTGCTGGATAACCCGGAGATAAAAGATATGGCCGATGGGATAGACGATAGCTTTCAGCAATATGCCAAAAGCAATGCAAAATCGATACACGGCTTAGAAACTGCTGAATATCAGGGCGCACTTTTGTTTGACGGCGATCTGGAAAAACAGAAAAAGGCCTTGCTTAAATCAGTTCGGGAATCGGATAAAAATAAACTTAAAATAAAAGAGCTAACCGCCTATTACCTGGCTCAGGATATTGATAAATTAACTGATTTTTTTAAAACGCAGGATGAAGAAACCAAAGAGTTTATGACTGAAATGCTCAAAAACCGGAATCAACGCTGGCTCGATCAACTCCCTGCTTTAATGGAAAAAGAATCGTTGTTTATAGCCGTTGGTGCTGGTCATTTGGTGGGAGATGAAGGTTTGATAAAAGGCTTGCAGGTTAAAGGTTACATCTTAAAACCGATAACAACCAATTAGGCATAATGTAAAATTAGCTGGTAATTACCGCAATTCTTAATACCTTGCCATCAAGAAACTGACTTATAAAATCTTAAAAAATGAATAAAAAATTTATTGTCTGTGGGGTAATGCTGGCTGCTGTTTTTGCAACCAATTCACTTTCCGCACAGGAACAAGCTGCTGAAAAATCTAATCTTGGCGTTTACAGAGTAACTGCAACCAAGGTTAACGATCTGGTACATACCAAACTCGATGTTTCTTTTGATTATGCAAAGCGATACCTCTACGGTAAGGCATGGATAACTTTAAAACCTCATTTTTACACCACCGATTCGCTAACGCTTGATGCGCAAGGCATGGACATTAAAACAGTTGCACTGGTTGGTGTAAAAGGGAATACCCCGCTTAAATACACCTATAACGATAATAAGTTGTACATCAACTTAAATAAAAAGTACACCAACACCGAAAAATATACAGTGTATATTGCTTATACAGCTAAGCCCGATGAGTTAAAGGTGAAAGGAAGCGCGGCCATAACTGATGCCAAAGGATTGTATTTTATTAATCCAGATGGTAGCGATAAAAACAAACCAACGCAAATCTGGACGCAAGGTGAAACCGAATCTTCTTCAGCCTGGTTTCCTACAATCGATAAACCTGATCAGAAAACAACACAGGAAATTTCGATGACGGTAAAATCGAAATACACCACTCTGTCAAACGGAAAACTGGTTAGTCAGAAGCCCAATACCGATGGTACCAGAACAGATACCTGGAAAATGGATTTGCCGCACTCTCCATACTTGTTTATGATGGCTGTAGGTGAGTTTAAAGTGACCAAAGACAGTTATAAAGGTAAAGAAGTAAGCTATTACCTGGAACCTAAATACGCGCCTTATGCGAAGCAGATTTTTGGTAAAACACCTGATATGATTCAGTTTTACAGCAATTTGCTTGGCGTAGATTATCCATGGAACAAATATTCGCAGGTGGTGGGCCGCGATTACGTTTCGGGAGCAATGGAGAATACCACTGCAACTTTACATGGCGAACATGTGCAAAAAACAGACCGTGAGCTGTTGGATGGAAATGAAGAAGGCACCATTGCACATGAGCTTTTCCACCAATGGTTTGGCGATTATGTAACGGCCGAATCGTGGTCTAATTTAACGATGAACGAATCTTTTGCCACCTTTGGCGAGGTGATCTGGCACGGGCACGACGCCGGTCAGGATGCTGAAGATAAATCGCGTTACGAAAAATTGCAATCTTATCTTGGCTCAACTAAAAATGGCGAAAGTCCGGTGTTGGCTCGTTTCCACTACAACGATAAGGAAGATATGTTCGATAACATCAGCTATGCCAAAGGGTCGATTATTCTTTATGCATTGAAAAACCAGATGGGTGATGCTGCTTTTTACAAATCGCTTAACCGTTATTTAACTACCAATGCTTTTAAAAATGGCGAAACACATCAGTTGCGTCTGGCTATGGAAGAGGTAACCGGTAAAGACTGGAGCCCTTATTTTAATCAGTGGTATTACAATGGTGGTCACCCTATTTTAAGCATCGATTATGGCTACGAAAATGGTAAAGCAACCATTAAAGTTAAACAAACGCAGGATGCCAGCGTACAGACTTTTACCCTACCGGTTAAAGTAGATATTTATGCAGGTGGACAAAAAATCAGAAAAGAAATCCTGATCAACAGCCGCGAACAAAGCTTTAGTTTCGATGTAAGCACTAAGCCTGATCTGATCGATTTTGATGCAGATAAAATTGTGGTAGGCGAAACCAACGACAATAAAACAGCCGAAAACTATTACTTCCAGTATAAAAATGCGCCAAGTTATGCCAACAGGATCGAAGCACTGCAGTTTATTATGCAAAGCAAAGCCAACAGCGGTCAGCAGGTACTGTTAGCCGGATTGAAAGATAAATCGGCCGATTTGCGTGCGCTGAGCATTGATGGTTTGAATTTAGAAGATGCCCAGATTAAAGCTGCGGCCCTGCCAATTCTGCTGCAATTGGCTAAAAGCGATAAAGATACCGAAGTACGATCGGCCGCGATAAGCAAGCTTGCCGAAACCGGCGATCAAACCTATAAAGCGCTAATGAGCGAAAGTTTAAAAGACCGCTCGTACAAGGTAATTGCTGCCGGACTCGGTGGCTTAGCTAGATTGGCTCCTCAGGAAGGTTCTGCGGCATTATCGGCCCTAGATGCAGATACCAAAGATCACATTGCAGGTTCGGTTGCAACTTTATACATCAGCGACCCGAGAGATGAGCATCAGGCTTTTTACGAGAATGTTATGGCTACTGGCGACAGAAATAAAATTTTTGCCACCATTGGCCAGTATTTTCAGTATTTAAGGGCCAATACTAATCCGGTGGTTACCGAAAAAGGAATCAAAAATATTAATAATGCTATTGAAAGATTAAAACTGCAGGCTTACTTAAACAAACAATTGGCAGGTGCTTATACCGCAACTGTGCAGGCTAAGCAAAAACAGGCTGCTGCGGCTACCGGTACCGCTAAAGATAACCTGAACAAACAGGCAGATTTGTTTAAAAAAGGAGCCGCCGATTTAGGCAAAGAATAAGCAAAACAAATTTGAATAAATAAAGGCCGGCATGAAAAACATGACCGGCCTTATTTTTGGCATATCTAAGCTTTGGAGACTTAGGCTTAAGCCAAAGTCAATATCCTAATTACAGCCGTCTTTTCTTCTCGTATCAATAATATAAACAATCTGCCAGCCATTATCGCCTTTTACCAGCTGAAAGGAATTCACACCGCAGTGGCTGAATTTATCGCCCAGATAAAATTTATAATCTGTCCAAACCAATGCCAGTGGTCCGTCTATTAATATTTTGCTAAACACAATCCGCTCGTCATATTGGTCTTTATGAGGTGTGCCAATTAATTTGATAAAATTATCAACCGACTCGTTGCGCACACTTACTTTCCCTTCTTTGTTCACAATGGTTTGCATTACAGCACCAGTTGCGAAGGCACTACGCGCTAAGGTGCTGTCGCTGGTTTTCATGCCGGTAAAAAGATTGTTTACTGCTTTTTTAATGGCGCTTTCTTCATCGTTTTGCGCAAAGGCCTGTAAGCCAAAGCAGACCAAAAACAGGGCAAAAATGACTGTTCCTTTCATGACTTCTTCATTACGTTTGTGTCATAAATTTATAGTATTTTTGTGAAAGAAGGGAAAAGGAACCGCGATGTTGCAAAAATCTATTGATTATCCACACATCTTAATAACAGTTAATAAGCTTTATATTCAGCTATTTACGTCGTTTTAAATAGCAGATGTTAATAATTATTTTAAAAACGGATAATTAAAAGTAGTAAAATTATAATGTGTTTTCCTGCTAATTGGCACGGTTCTTTAATAGTATAATATATGGAAGAAGAATTCTTTTTTGAATCCAACGAAGACGCACAACGCTCAGTAGAACGTTACGAAGAAATGCTCCGCAATCAGGACCAATATTTCTTCGATGCAGGCGCTTTTGAATACATTGTAGATTTCTACATTGAGAAAAATGATCCGGTCAAAGCTTTGCAGGTAGTTGATTTTGCAATCAGTCAACACCCCTACGCAACTGTTTTCTTAATTAAACAGGCTCATCTGTACATTTTAACCAACAACCACGAACAGGCTTTTATCGCTTTGCAAAAGGCCGAATTACTGGAACCATCAGAACCGGATATTTATTTGCTTCGTGGTAATATTTTTCAGAATACCGAGCGCTTTGACGAAGCTTTAGAGAATTATGAAAAAGCTTTGGGCCTGGCCGAAAGCACCGACGAGATTTTACTGCAAATGGCCTACGTTTACCAGAGCATGTCTGATTACGAAAATGCCATTACTTACATCAAACTCAGTTTAGAGCAGAATATGGAAAACCAGGATGGTTTATACGAACTGGCTTTCTGTTACGATGTGTTGGACAAGCAGGAAGAAAGCATCAAGTTTTATCAGCAATATATCGATACCGATCCGTATTCTTATGCGGCCTGGTACAACCTGGGCAACAGTTTCCATAAGATAAATCTTTTCGAAAAGGCAATTGATGCTTACGATTATGCCATTCTGATTAAAGAAGATTTCAGTTCGGCTTATTTTAACAAAGGCAATGCGCTGGTACAGTTAGATAAGTATAACGAAGCGATAGAGGTTTATAAACAAACTTTTGAGTACGAACCACCCAATGCCGATACGTATTGTGCCATTGGCGAATGTTACGAAAAGCTCGAGAAGATGGACGAAGCCCGTTCTTATTATAAAAAATCGGTAAAAATGGATCCTAAAATGGCTGATGCCTGGTTTGGGATTGGTGTTACACTGAATTTTGAAGAACGTTATTTCGAATCGCTTCATTTTTATAAAAAAGCGATCGATTTAGAAGCCGAAAATGCCGATTTCTGGTTTGCACTGGCCGATGCCTATTACAAACTAAACCAGATTGACGAATCAATCGAGGCTTACGAGAAAGTTTTGGAATTTAATCCGCTTGATATTGAGGCCTGGTTAGATTTCAGTACCGTATTGTATGAGCAGGGTAAACTGCTTGAAGCATCAGAAACCATGGCCGAGGCCATTAAAAATAATCCCGAAGCTGCCGAACTGTATTACCGTATGGTAGCTTACCTTTTTGCACTTGGCAGTTATGCTGATGCATTGGGATATCTGGAAACTGCTTTAACAACTGACCCCGAAAAACATTATATTTTATTCGAATATTTGCCACAATTACAAGATAATAGTGCCATTTTGAACGTAATAAACCGATATATCAGGTAACGACCTTGTGAGAAAAATTTAACAAATAAATCTGAAAATTTTTTTCACTTTTGTAGGCATATGAATTATCCATTATTAAACGTTCCCGAACGTCCAGCTAAACCACGCCAAAAAGGCTTAACAATGGTTATGGATAAGGGATTAAGCCTGCGCCAGGTTGAAGATTTTATTGATGTGGCAGGTGTACATACAGATATCGTAAAATTGGGTTGGGCTACCTCACACGTAACACCAAACCTTAAAGAAAAGTTAGCTTTATACAAAAGTGCAGGTATTCCGACTTATTTTGGCGGAACACTATTTGAAGCCTTTATTATCCGTAACCAGTTTTCAGATTACCAGCGCGTGCTTGATCAGTACGGAATGGAGTATGCCGAGGTTTCAGACGGTTCGGTAGATATTGAACACGATAAAAAGTGCGCTTTTATCAGCGAACTGGCCAAACAGGTTACCGTAATTTCGGAAGTTGGTAGTAAAGATGCTGCCAAAATATTTGCGCCATACAAGTGGATTAAACTGATGCAGGCCGAAATCGAAGCCGGCTCGTGGAAAGTTATTGCCGAAGCACGCGAAGGTGGTAATGTGGGTATTTACCGCGGAAGCGGTGAGGTACGCGAAGGATTGGTAGATGAAATCCTGACCCAGATACCCGAAGAAACCATTATTTGGGAAGCACCCCAAAAAGAGCAGCAGGTTTGGTTTATAAAACTCATTGGAGCCAATGTAAACCTGGGTAATATTGCCCCTGCCGAAGTTATTCCTTTAGAAACCATTCGTTTGGGTTTAAGGGGCGATACCTTCGATCATTTCTTAAACTTAGGGAAATAATATAAAATTTCTGCATTGCGAAGCGTTGCTTACCCTATTGGGGAAGTACTGCTTCGCAATGAATGTATATATGCTTATGAAAACTTACGGCCTGATTGGTTATCCGCTCTCTCACTCTTTCTCTAAAAAATATTTTACCGAAAAGTTTATAAATGAAGGCATTGCCGATCATCAATACGAGCTTTTTCCAATTGAAGATATTAAAGCGCTGCCCGATTTACTGAACGATAACCCATCGTTGCAGGGATTAAATGTAACCATTCCGCATAAAGTAAATGTACTTTGCTATTTAAACGAGGTAGATGAAGCTGCCGATAAAATTGGTGCGGTAAACTGCATTTCGATTAAAAACTTTGAAGGGAAAAACTATTTAAAAGGCTATAATACAGATGCTTATGGTTTCGAATCGTCGTTAAGCCCCTTGTTAGAACCACAGCATACCAAAGCCCTGGTTTTTGGCGATGGTGGCGCGGCTAAAGCTGTAAAGTATATTTTAGAAAAGCTGAATATCGAATATCAGGTAGTGGTGCGTAAGGCAACTGAAGGAGCCATTTTATATGCGGAGATTACTCCTGAAATTCTAGCCTCGCATAAATTATTAATCAATACCACACCATTGGGCATGTCGCCAAATGTAGATACCTTTCCGGATATCGATTACAGTTTGGTTGGACCTGAACATTTGGCATACGATCTGGTTTACAATCCGCTCGAAACTGCATTTCTGGTTAAAGCTGCAGCTGAAGGCGCAAAAACTAAAAACGGACTCGAAATGTTGCATCAGCAGGCTGAAAAAGCCTGGGCCATTTGGAATAAATAATTTGGCCTATCTTTATCCTGTTAACCATTAAGCAATCTCCCGAGGAATGAAACTAAAACAGCTGATTTTTTTACCCTTTGCACTGCTTTTATGTATAACAGCCTGCCAAAACCACGATTATAGCCCTAAGCCTAAAGCTTACTTCAGGATTGAGTTCCCCAAAAAAGAATATAAATCCTTCATTGCGCCGGTGCCTTTTGGTTTTGAGTACCCGGTATATGCGAGCATAGAGCAGGATAAAAGTCGCGATGCCCAAAAAGATTGGTATAACCTGCATTTTAAACAATTTAACGGTTATTTGCATTTAACTTATTACGATGTGTCTGGCAAGAACGAGTACAATGAAATGGTAGAAGACGCCAGAAAACTCGCTTTTAAACACACCATCAAGGCAAGCGCTATAGATCAGAAACTCATCAACTATCCCGATCATAAGGTATATGGAATTTATTATGCCATTGAAGGGAATACCGCCTCATCTGTGCAATTTTTTTTAACCGACAGTGTTAAGCACTATTTCAGGGGGGCATTATATTTTAACGAACGTCCGCAATACGACTCGATTGCGCCCGTTATCAATTTCATTAAAAAAGATATTGATAAATTGATTTCCACCTTTAGATGGAAAAACTAAAAACCATATGATTACAGTAAAAACATTAACTTTTAACGCGTACAGCGAAAATACATACGTTTTATATGATGAAACCGGCAAGTGCGTAATTATCGACCCGGGAATGTATGAAGGCTATGAGCAGAATGAACTGGTTTCGTTTATCAAAGAAAATAATCTTAAACCTGTTTTGTTGCTGAATACGCATTGCCATTTAGACCACGTTTTTGGCAACAAGTTTGTTTTCGATACTTATGGCCTAAAGCCGCAGTTTAACAAAGGCGAATTGCCGATATTACAGGCCGTGCCTGGCTATGCGCCGCAAATGGGCTTCAGCCATTACGAACTTTCGCCAGAACCCGATACTTTTTTGCCCGAAACCGGAACCATCAGTTTTGGTAACAGTACATTGAGCTTAATTTTTGCACCGGGTCATTCGCCTGCTCATTTGTGCTTTTACAGTGCAGCCGATCATATTTTAATGGGTGGCGATGTGCTTTTTTATGGCAGTATTGGCCGTACCGATTTGCCCGGTGGTAACCATCAGCAATTAATTCAAAACATTACCGATAAACTTTTTGTCTTACCAGATGAAACTAAGGTTTATCCTGGCCACGGACCAGCAACCAGTATAGGTTTCGAAAAGCAGCATAACCCGTTTTTTTAGTATTGGCTATTTTTTGTAAAGTATTTAATTGTAACGGTATACAACCTTATGCCTTCTTCCATTAAACCTTTAACCTTTTATTATCTTTACCGCAGTGAACACATCTTTCTATATCGCCAAAAGGTACCTTTTTGCCAAAAAGTCTACCAATGCCATCAACCTGATTTCGGGTATTTCGATGGTGGGTGTAATGGTGGGTAGTGCTGCATTAATTATTATTTTGTCGGTTTTTAACGGCTTGGAAACGGTGGTATTGAGTATGTTCGATACCATTACCCCGCAAATAGCCATTACCCCGGCTAAGGGTAAAACTTTCGATCCAAATACAACCTATTTTAATCAGTTAAGGCAAAACAAGGCTGTATATGCTTTTACTGAAGTGTTGCAAGAAAATGCCTTGTTAAAATACAACAATAAACAGGCTGTTGGCGTGGTTAAGGGAGTAAGTTTCGATTATTTAAAAAATGGCAAGCTCGATAGTACGATAAAAGAAGGTCGTTTTGTATTGCACAACAGCAGTGGTGCAAGTGCCGTTATGGGTTCTGCTTTACAGAGTTATCTGGCTGTTAATACTGTCGATCCCTTTACCGAGCTGGAAATTTATTCACCCAAAAAGGATATTTCAGTAAGCAATATCAATCCGGCCGACGATTTTATATCAAAAAGCATCCGGGTAAGCGGTGTTTTCGAAGTGCAGCAGGATTTCGATAATGGTATTATTGTTCCACTCGATTTTGCCCGTGAGCTGCTGGGCGAAGATAAAAAAGTGTCGGCCATTGAGATTAATCTGCAGCCCGGCACCGATGTAGACCGCTTTCAAAAGGAAGTGATTGAAAAAGCTGGGAAAGATTATGAAGTCAGGAACCAGGCAGAGCAGAATAAATCGCTCTACCACATCTTAAATACCGAAAAATGGGCCGTATATATTATTCTTACTTTTATCCTGATTATTGCTATATTTAATATCATAGGGTCGTTAACCATGCTGGTGATAGATAAGGTAAAAGATGTGGCTATTTTGAGTAGTTTGGGTGCCGGGAAAAAGTTAATAAAACGCATATTTTTATTCGAAGGGATGATGATTACCATGTCGGGCTGTGTACTTGGCTTAATAATCGGAATTATTTTCTACTATTTCCAACACACCTATGGCTTTATAAAAATGGGCGAAGAGAATAAAACGCTAGTAAATGCTTATCCCATAGGATTAAAATGGAAAGATTTTGTTTTAGTTTTTGTTACTGTAGGCATCTTCTCATTTTTGGCATCTGCTTTGTCGTCCAATTTAAGTGTTAAAAAGATCGATCAAATAAATCAAACCATATAAGATGAAGTTATTTAAGCAAGCTTTTGTATTTGTTGTGCTCCTTGGCGTAGCGGTTACCGCTTGTAATAGAAATGATAAAGCCGAGGGAGAGAATAGTAACCTGAAAACGGTTAAGGGTTTGTATAGTTTTGGTCCGGAAATGAAATCATTTACGCTCTGCGAAGATGGTCGGGAGTACTGGGTTAAAGACAGTGTAAAAACACTCGAACTTTCTTACAGCAACCTGGGTTTCGAAAAGCCTTATGAGCCTGTATACGTAGAACTGGAAGGTTTCTTCGCCAAATCAGATACTGCCAGTGTTTCGGCTGATTTTGATTCGACACTGGTGGTTACCAAGGTGTTAAAAATCAGCAAGGAAATTCCTGATGGGCCTTGTGCACAATAATTAAAATATCCCTTTCAAACGCACTGGTTCGTGTCTGCACGAACCATATATACATGCATTAATCTATCGGCTGGTGTCTTTAATCTATCGGTTGGTGTCCTCACCGACTGAAATAAATGAATAAAGCTGGTTGGTGGAGACACCAACCAGGACGCAAACAAAAAGGCTCACAATTTTCATTGCGAGCCTTTTGCATATTATTGATTTTTTCTTTTACCAGAAAATCGAGTAAAGTGCAACTAAAATTCCGCACACTAACAGCGATCCAACAGCAAATGAAGGATGAACTTTAAACATACTCGTATCTACTTCTAAACCATGCGATTTGTCGCCTTTGCTGTTCTCGAACATACTAATGGCATACATTACCACAATACAGATTACGAATACCAAGCCCATTCTATCTAAGAAAGGTATTTCGTAAATTCCATCTGCATTGGCTACTGAGAAACCGAAATTATGCAGGAAAGAAAGATCCATCATGCCTGGTAAGAATTTTAACAGTACAGATAAACCGAAACCACCAATGGTAGCAAATAATGCTGCATTTGAAGTGGTTTTTTTCCAGAAGAAACCTAAAATAAACATGGCAAAAATACCAGGGCTTACAAAACCTGTATACTCCTGAATAAATTCGAAACCACCTTTTTTATCAATACCTAAGAATGGTGAAATGGCGATTGCGATACCCATTGCAACAATTACCACCCAACGACCGGTTCTTACCAGTTTAAGCTCATTGGCTTCGGTATTAATGTGTTTTTTAAAGATATCCAAGGTAAAGATAGTAGAGATACTGTTGATTTTACCAGCTAAAGAAGCCACAATTGCCGCAGTTAAGGCCGCAAATGATAATCCTTTTAGTCCTGTAGGCAGGATATTCAATAAAGTAGGGTAAGCCCTGTCCGGACGAAGTTCGCCGCCTGGCATCATCGAATTTACATCAATACCAGTTTTTTCCTGATACAACATGTAAACTGCAATACCCGGTAAAACCACGATTAGAGGCATTAAAAGCTTTAAAAAGGCTGCAAATAAAATACCTGCCCTGGCCGTTTTTAAATCGGCACCTAAAGCACGCTGGGTAATGTACTGGTTACAACCCCAATAGTTTAAGTTTACAATCCACATACCACCAAGCAATACCGTCATACCAGGTAATGAAGCATAATTGGCACTATCTTTTTTGAAAATCATGTGGAAGTGATCAGGGGCTTTTTCCCTTAAGAAGGCTAAACCATCCAGCACTCCATGGCCGCCAAAATGATCACTAACCAAATTAAGTGCTAAATAAGTAGTGGCTAAACCACCGAAAATTAAGAATGCTACCTGGATTACATCGGTATAACCAATTACTTTCATACCGCCTAATGCGATAATTACAGCAAAAATGGCTAAGCCCATCATACAATACCAGAAACCAATGCCCGAAATACTGCTTACGGCCAGTGCACCTAAGTATAAGATTGAGGTTAAGTTAACAACAACGTATAATAACAACCAAAACACTGCCATAATCATGGCTACAGTACCATTATAGCGCTGACTTAAAAATTGCGGCATGGTGTAAATCTTATTTTTAAGATATACCGGAATAAAAAATGTAGCCACAATTACCAGGGTAGCAGCCGCCATCCATTCATAAGTAGAAATAGCTAATCCCATTTTAAATCCGTCACCACTCATGGCTACAAATTGCTCAGCACTAATGTTCGAAGCAATTAACGATGTACCAATTGCCCACCAGGTAAGTGAACCTTCTGCAAGGAAATAATCCTTACTGCTCATCTGGGTTTGCTTCTTACGATGGTAAATCCAAAAACCATAAATTGCTACTATGGCAAAGTAGGCTAGAAAAATAATGTAATCTGTGACTTTCATTTAAGATAAGTTATTTGGTTTAGAAGGCTAAATGTAGTAAAATCATTAGTTAAATATCAAATTTTTTTGTTATAAAATGTTAAATTGACATTTATTATTTTGTAACCTAATCTTTTAGCCTGCAATTAGATGTATCTGTTAATTAAATTTTCCAGATACTCTTGTTTACCACTGCGTACTTCTGGTTCGCCGTTTTCTGCTGCATAATTTCTTAAATCTTCTAAACTTAGTTTACCCTGCTCAAACTCGGCCCCCTTGCCACCGTCGAACGAAGCATAACGCTCAGTCCTTACTTTCTTGTAATCAGATTGCTGTAAAATGGCATCGGCAGTTACCAACGCTCTGGCAAAAATATCCATGCCACCCACATGTGCATAAAATAAATCTTTCGGATCGGTAGAATTACGGCGGATCTTGGCATCGAAGTTTACGCCACCGCCTTGCAAGCCGCCACCTTCTAAAATAATCAGCATCGTTTCTGTCAGTTCGTTAATATCATTCGGAAACTGATCGGTATCCCAGCCGTTCTGGTAATCGCCGCGGTTGGCATCAATTGAACCTAATAATCCGTTATCTACGGCAACCTGCAGTTCGTGCTGGAAAGTATGTCCGGCAAGGGTTGCATGGTTAACCTCCAGGTTTAATTTAAAGTCGTTTAACAAGTCGTATTGCTGTAAAAAGCCCCTCACTGTGGCTGCATCGTAATCGTACTGGTGTTTAGATGGCTCGCATGGCTTAGGCTCGATAAAGAAAGTGCCTTTAAAACCCTGTTTACGCGCATAATCTTTAGCAGTATGTAAAAATCTGGCCAAATGCTCCTGCTCGCGTTTCATATTGGTGTTGAGCAGACTCATGTAACCTTCTCTGCCACCCCAGAAAACATAATTTTCGCCCCCAAGTGCAATGGTAGCATCAAGTGCAGCTTTAACCTGTGCCGCACCGTGTGCCAGTACATGAAAATCAGGATTGGTAGCCGCACCATTCATGTAGCGTTTATGGCTAAATAAATTGGCTGTTCCCCAAAGTAGCTTTACACCGCTTTCGGCTTGTTTTTGCTTGGCGTAGTCCACTAAGGTTTCAAGCCTGCGCTCATTTTCGGCAATATCATCGGTATAATCTACCACATCCACATCGTGAAAACAGTAGTACGGAATCTGCATTTTGGTAATAAATTCGAAAGCCGCATCCATTTTATCTTTTGCTCTTTCTATGGCATCTTTCTTTTCATCCCACGGAAAAATATGTGTTGCACCGCCAAAAGGATCAGCGCCATTGCCATTAAAAGAATGCCAGTAGGCACAGGCAAATTTAAAATGCTCTTTCATGGTTTTGCCTGCCACTACTTTATTGGCATCGTACCACCTAAATGCTAAAGGGTTATCGCTTGTTAAACCCTCGAATTGAATCTGATCAATGCCTTTGAAAAATTCCTTGGCTCCTGTTACTACTTTTGTCATGGTGTTTTTTTATTGCTGGTTTTTTGTTGATAGTCAGTCAGGCTATTAACGATTAACCATTGTCTATTTCCTGTTAATTTGTTTTACTAATATGTTTTTCCAATCCTGATAAATTGGTTCGTATACTTCGCTGTTTTGTGGCTGTAAGGTTTTAATTGGAGCATGTTGTTTAAAAGCTTCTTCAGCACTGCTGAAAATGCCGGCACCAATGCCTGCCCCTAAGGCTGCACCAACACTGCCGTCGTTTTCGTAGAGTTCTACCGGAATACCTGTTACATCGACAAAGGTTTGGGCAAAAACATCACTTAAAAAAAGATTAGCGCGGCCAGCCCTGATTACCTGCGGTTTCATGCCGTTCGCTCTCATAATATCGAGGCCATAACGGAAAGAAAAGGCTATGCCTTCTTGTACGGCCCTGAAAATATCAGCCTGGGTGTGAATATTTAAATCGATACCCAAAAGTTGTGCGCCGGTATATTGATTGTTTAGCATGCGTTCGGCTCCGTTGCCAAAGGCAAGCACTTTTAAACCGTTGCTGCCAATTGGAGCAGTAGCTGCGAGGCTGTTTAATGCTGCGTAGGTTGATTGCGGCGCAAAAGTATGCTTTGCCCACCTGTACATGCTGCCAGTACCATTAATGCAGAGCAAAACGCCAGTATGTTTTTGAGTCTCGGTATAAGTTACGTGTGCAAAGGTGTTTACTCTGGATTGTTGATCGCAGGTCAAATCATCGCTTACGCCATAAATAACACCCGATGTACCGGCAGTTGCGGCCACCTCGCCAGGTTTTAATACGTTTAAAGAAAGTGCGTTATTGGGCTGGTCGCCAGATTTGTAGGCCACCGGAATACCCGGACTTAAGCCAAGGTTGTTGGCAATATCTGCTTTTAAAGCCCCGTGACTTGAGAACAGTGGCTTTATTTCTGGAATCAGGTTATTGCTCAGACCATAATAATTCATTACATCTTTCGAGATTTCGTGCTGTTCAAAATCCCAAAAAATACCTTCAGAAAGGGCAGAGATACTGGTGGTAATGGCTCCGGTTAAGTTCATCGCAATAAAATCGCCGGGGAGCATGATTTTATCTATCTGAGCGTAAATTTCGGGTTCGTTTGCCTTTACCCAGGCCAGCTTTGAGGCGGTAAAATTACCCGGTGAATTAAGCAAGTGTTTTAATGATTTCTCATGGCCAATACTATCAAAAGCCTGGTTACCCAGTTCAACGGCCCTGCTATCGCACCAGATAATGCTGTCACGCAGTACTTTTTGATCTTTATCTACCACCACCAGGCCATGCATCTGGTAGGCAATACCGATGGCACTGATATCTTTCGGGTTGAATAAGCCGGTTGCATTTAATTTTAAAATAGCCTGCTGTACATTTTGCCACCATTCGTTGGGCGATTGTTCTGCCCAGCCAGGTTTTAATGATTTGATATGGGTTTCTTCTTCGGGGTATTGGGCTGTAGCTATATTTTTTTGTGTTGCAATTTCTACAAGCGCAACTTTTATAGATGAGGTACCTAAATCAATCCCTAATAAATACATGGTTTTTAGCTAATTTTATATTTGGTTTATGCAAACGGTTGCATAAAGATAGCTGATAAAATATAAAACGCAAATTTTTTATAAAATCCCGATGCTATATGCTTAGGGAATGATTAAAGATTTTCGATGGAATTTATATTTTTGTTTTTTATACATTTTAAAATTAAGCTATGCAAGAGATTAGCTGGGATGATTTCGAAAAAGTTGAATTAAGGGTTGGTACCATTTTGGAAGCCTTCGAGTTCCCCGAAGCCCGCAGGCCCGCTTATAAAGTTAAGGTCGATTTTGGTGAGTTTGGCATTAAAATGAGCAGTGCACAAATTACCAAACATTATACCTTAGCCGAACTTCCAGGCAGACAGATTGTAGCGGTAACGAATTTTCCGAAAAAACAGATTGGGAAATTTATGTCGGAGTTTTTGGTTACCGGCTTTGCCGATGAAAATGGTGATATTGTACTCACGGCTGTAGAGCGCAAGGTGCCGAATGGCAGTAAGTTAGTTTAATCGTTTTTGGCCGACTTAATGAGTGTTGTCGACACACCTCCGATTGGAAATGCGTGAGTTTGCGCACAGGCCTTGCAAAATTAGCCCTGATTGAAACGTAAAGCCCGCAATCCCGATTTTTCATTGGGAGAGGACTTGGAGTGGAAAGCAGGACTGTAGTAGCCGATTAGCACCAACATTGCGCTTCAAAAAACTTTTCTCCTGTCAGGCCGCTCAGGTCTACGTTTCAAAACTGCTGAAGTCTTTACGCATTATAACCCTATCTTTGCCCTATGAGTTTTTATAATTTCGAAGATACCGATCCCGAAGCAGAAGATATTCATTATATGAAACTAGCCATTGAAGAAGCTAAAAAAGCTTTGGCCGATGATGAAATCCCCATTGGAGCAATTGTGGTCAGTAAAAACCGGGTTATTGGTCGCGGCTACAATTTAACCGAGCGTTTTAACGATGTTACAGCCCATGCCGAGATGCAGGCTTTTACTTCGGCGGCGCAAACCATAGGCGGTAAGTATTTAAAAGACTGTACACTTTATGTAACCATTGAGCCTTGTGTAATGTGCGCCGGTGCGAGTTACTGGACGCAGATTGGTCGCATTGTTTACGGTGCCAGGGAAGAGAAAAGAGGCTTTATTTCTAAAGGAGCAAATTTGTTACATCCTAAAACGGTATTGAAAGGTGGCGTAATGGCAGAAGAATGTGCTGCGTTAATGAAAGGGTTCTTTGCGAAAAAGAGATAGTTTATGGTTAATAGCCGATAGTTAATGGTAAGAAGGCCAATTGATGACATCAACTAGACCAATCTGACTATCAACTATAAACCATTAACCATTAACCATTTTTTGCGCTATTGAAATGACTGTTATTGTATTGATTATTAAAACTTTCAAGCAATACTGATACAGAGAAAACCATTTGATGATAATAACATGAACAAATCTTAACGTTCTAATGTTATATTTGCTACAAGAAACATTTTTAAATCTTAAACATAAAACATTATGGCTTTTGAATTACCTGCGTTACACTACGCAACCGATGCATTAGAACCGCATATTGATAAAACTACCATGGAAATCCACCATGATAAACACCACCAGGCTTATGTTACCAACCTAAACAAAGCTTTGGAAGGTAAACCTGAAGCAACTGCAAAAATTGAAGACGTTGTAAAAAATATTTCAAAATTCCCTGCTGCTGTTAGAAACAATGGTGGTGGTCACTATAACCACTCTTTATTCTGGAACATTTTAGGTCCAAATAAAGGTGGCGAGCCAACCGGCGATTTAGCTAAAGCGATTAACGAAACTTTCGGTTCGTTTGCAGAACTTAAAACTAAATTACAGGAAGCCGGTGCAACCCGTTTTGGTTCAGGTTGGGCCTGGTTATCAGTAGGTGCTGATAAAAAACTTCAGGTTTCTTCTACTCCAAACCAGGATAACCCTTTAATGGATATTGCTGAAGTAAAAGGTACACCAATTTTAGGTATTGATGTCTGGGAGCACGCTTACTACTTAAAATATCAAAACAAACGTCCGGATTACTTAGCTGCAATCTGGAACGTGATTAACTGGGATGCCGTTGCTGAGCTTTACAAAAAAGCATTGTAATTAAAACCCAATAAAATTTTAGAAAGTCCCGGCATAACCGGGACTTTCTTGTTTTAAGATAATTAAGTAACTTCGCAGATATTAAATGTTTGATATGAAAAGGCTTGTAATTTTATTTTTAATTCTGGTTGGGGTAAACGGTTTGGTGAGCGCGCAGCAGAATAAAATGCCCACACCTACAGAAATTGCACAAAAAAATGTAGATGAACTGGATAAAAGGTTAAAATTAAATGGCACACAAAAAAGTGTGATTTACAGTTTTACCTATAACCAGGCTAAAGAACAAGCCGAGTTAATTAAAAGGCAACAGGCCGGTAACTCGAAAGAAGAAGATGTAGATAAATTCTATAAACTTCAGAACGAGACCAGCAAAAATATCCGCAATGTTTTAAGACCTGAGCAGCAGCTTGAATATGATAAGGTTATTGAGGAGCGTTTAAGCGGAAAAAGCCAGAAAAACAAGAAAAAGAAAAAAGGCGAGGAAGAGGTTGAGAGCGATATTAAAGGATTGCTGTCTGCACCACCGGTTGAAAAGCAAAACCAATAAGGCTTAGCTTTCCTTTTTTTCAATCGCTCATTAATTTAAACAGATGCCAGAAATACTCGTTGGCGCGGTAGTACTGGGGCTATTGTTGTCGCCACAGTTATTGGCAGGATTCCTGGCCAAAAGAACCGGCCGTAAATTCTGGTTCTGGTTTTTTATCTCTTTTTTAATCCCCGTTATTTCATTGTTTATCCTTATCTTTTTAGAAGATAAAAACCCGGATACAGCAGGCTATAAGCTGGCCGATCGTGTAGGCAAGGAAGGGGAATTAAGCTAAATTCCAACAATATCCTTTTTCTTTTTTTGCTTCATGGCTTTAGGGATAATTTCTAAAATTTCTTCTTTTAAAGCATTCAGCATCCGCTTTTTAATGAAGTTTTTATGTGTTACCAGACTGATTTCGCGTACGGGTTCGGGCGATTTGAAATGACGTATTTTACTGGTTTGTTTCGCATTAAGCTCGGCAATAGCTAATTCGGGCAATAAAGTAGCGCCGCCATTTAAATCAACCATTCTAACCAGTGTTTCTACACTACCGGTGTTGTATTCCAGCCCCTGCAGCCGGTTGTTTTTGGTTGAACGGCAAATGTTTAGTACCTGATTACGCATGCAGTGCCCTTCGTTGAGTAGCCAGATATTTTCGTCGTTTAAATCTTCGGCATCTACAGCTTTCTTTTTATACAATTTGCTGCTTTTACTAATGTAGCTTACAAAATTTTCGTAGTATAACGGTGTTTCGTTTATGTTGGGGTCGGTTAAAGGGGTGGCTAAAATGCCGCAATCCAATACCCCTGTTTTAAGGTGGTGGATAATATCTTCGGTGGTATATTCCCAAATGAGCAGTTTAAGTTCAGGGTATTTCTCTAACATAGCCGAAATAACTTCGGGCAATAAGTAAGGTGCAATGGTAGGGATTACGCCGATCTTCAGCTCTCCTAAAACATCTTGTTGCTGACTGCTGATCAACTCTTTGATTTTACCACTTTCCTGCAAAACAATTCTGGCTTGTGCAATAATCTGTACGCCAATTTCGGTAGGACTTACGGGTTGCTTGCTCCTGTCGAAGATTTTAACGTTGAGCAATTCTTCCAGTTTTTGTACCTGCATACTGAGCGTTGGCTGCGTAACAAAACACTTATCTGCAGCGGTAACAAAGCTTCTGTAGGTATCTACGGCAACCACATATTCGAGCTGAACTAAAGTCATATAGCTAAAATTTATTTATAATATCAAATATATCAATTTTAACTATAATAAAAAATGACTGAGGTTAAGAAGGAAAGAGTGGTTGAATTTAGAAAGATTTGAGCCATGAAATTCTCATTTAAAAATGAGACGTTTAGACAAAAAGTTGAATAGCATATTTCAATACGATTGATTTAATTAGGAGTAATCTAACCATTACCCGCTTTATTAGGTATTTTAGCTTTATGAACAAAATCGCGTTACGCTTATTCCTGCTTGTATTTTTTCTTCCGCTGGCCTTTGCAGCCAATGCCCAGGGGCAGTTGCCCGAATGGGCACTGGGACCATTTGTACGGCCTGAAAGTGTTAATCCCATTATTTCGCCAAATGCCGAAAGCCTTTTCTTCGATCCGATGAGCAAACAAAAAATTGCCTGGGAAGCGAGCGATGTGTTTAATCCGGCGGCAGTGGTAAGCAAAAATAAAATATATGTGCTTTACCGGAGCGAAGACCGATCGGGAGTAGGTATTGGCAAGCGTACCTCCAGAATAGGCCTTGCCGAAAGTAATGATGGCATTAAAATGAAGCGGAACCCGGAGCCGGTGCTCTATCCTGATGAAGACAATCAGAAAGCATACGAATGGCCGGGTGGTTGCGAAGACCCACGAATTGCAGTTACTGAAGAAGGATTGTATGTAATGCTCTATACCCAATGGAACCGGAATATTTTCCGCCTGGCTGTGTCCACTTCCAAAGATTTGAAACACTGGACCAAACACGGTGCTGCGTTTAGTAAGGCCTATAATGGTAAATTTCAGGATCTCAAATGTAAATCTGGTTCTATTGTAACCAAAATTGAAAATGGTAAACAGGTAATTGCCAAAATAAACGGCAGGTATATGATGTACTGGGGCGAGAGGTTTATGAATATTGCTACTTCTGCCGATCTTATCAACTGGGAACCCGCTCTAAACGCAAATGGTGATTTGGATTTGATTATAAAGCCCAGAAAACGTTATTTTGATAGCGATTTGACTGAGTGCGGTCCGCCGGCAATTGTTACAGATAAGGGCATTTTGGTTTTATATAATGGAAAGAACAGAGGTGATGCCGAAAGAGATACCAATTACGTGGCCAATACCTATTCGGCCGGGCAGGTGTTATTCGATCTTAGAAATCCTTCGAAAGTAATAGCGAGGCTTGATGAGCCATTTTTTGTGCCTACTGCACCTTTCGAAAAGAGCGGGCAATATCCTTCGGGTACAGTTTTTATCGAAGGCCTGGTTTATTTCAAAAAGAAATGGTTTTTATATTATGGCTGTGCCGATAGCCGGGTGGCTGTAGCCATTTATGATCCTGCTGCTAAAAAATAAGACATAAACAAAAGTGCGCAGGAGTTTTTATCCTGCGCACCATAGAAATGTATTTTAGTATCTGCTTTCAAAATCTTGATAAGCCAGGGCAATACCTTCTTTAAGCTCAATTTTATGTTTCCAGCCCAGGTTATGGAGTTTACTTACATCCATTAACTTGCGCGGAGTGCCATCTGGTTTGCTGGCATCAAATATCAGTTCGCCTTCATAACCCAATACCTCTTTTATCAGCAAAGCCAGGTCTTTAATGGTTAAATCGTGCCCGGTACCAATATTAATCAGGTTAGGTTCACTATAGTTTTGCATTAAGAAATAACAGGCATCCGCCAAATCATCGGCAAATAAAAATTCGCGCATAGGTGTGCCCGAACCCCATACTACCACTTCTTTTTCATTGTTTGCCTTGGCTTCATGCACTTTACGGATTAAAGCCGGTAAAACGTGCGAATTTTGAGGGTGGTAGTTATCGTTATAACCATAAAGATTGGTTGGCATTACCGAAATGAAGTTACAGCCATATTGGTCGCGGTAAGCATCGCACATTTTAATGCCCGCAATTTTGGCAATGGCATAAGGTTCGTTGGTATGCTCTAAAGTACCTGTTAAAAGGTAATCTTCTTTTAAAGGCTGAGGAGCCATTTTAGGGTAAATACAACTCGAACCCAGAAACATTAATTTTTTAACGCCGTTTACATAAGCATTGTGGATTACATTATTCTGGATCGCCAGGTTTTCGTAAAGGAAATCGGCCCGGTAGGTGTTGTTGGCAACAATGCCGCCTACTTTAGCTGCTGCCAAAAATACATAATCGGGTTTTTCTGCTGCGAAAAAATCGGTTACGGCCTGTTGGTTACGTAAATCCAGTTCAGCAGAAGTTCTGGTGAGTATATTGGTGTATCCTTCTTTTTGCAGTTTGCGGTAAATGGCCGAACCTACCATTCCGCGATGGCCTGCAACGTATATTTTAGCACTTTTTTCCAAGGTCTGTTTCTTTATAGCCTGCAAAAATACGATTGATTCATGAAAACAGACGAGTTATCAGCCGAAAAAACAAATTGCTAAATGATTTAATTGTAAATTTGTCTCAAAAAAGAAAACTTGGGCAAAGATAAACTTAGACGTTTTGCAGAGATAGAAACATTTGCAAACGTATACCAATTAGATGAAGGAAAAGCCTTAAAAGGTAACTGGGCTGCAACACATTTTAAAAATAATAATCCGGTTGTACTGGAGCTGGCCTGTGGAAAAGGCGAGTATTCTGTAAACCTGGCGCGTTTATTCCCTGAAAAGAATTTTATCGGGGTCGATTATAAAGGAAACCGCATCTGGCGAGGTGCCAAAACAGCCATAGAAGACGGCATTGATAATGTAGCTTTTTTAAGGATCCAGATTGAAAACCTGCTCGATTACTTTAATGAAGGTGAAGTTGATGAAATCTGGATTACTTTTCCAGATCCTCAGCCACAGGATAGCCGCGAGAAAAAGCGCCTTACTTTTCCGGTATTTTTAAGCCGGTACAAACAGGTATTGAAGCCTGGAGGCTGCGTTAATTTAAAAACAGATAATGACCAATTATACGCCTATACCTGCGAAAAAGTAGCAGAACTAGGCTTAATCGTGCATAAAAACACCGATCAGCTCTACACTTCCGATCTGGTTGATGAGGTATTATCGATCAAGACTTATTACGAGAAGAAATATTTATTACACGATAAGAATATTAACTATATTCAGTTTTCTTTTGAATAATGGACACCAACTTTTACGAACAGGTTTATGAGGTTGTACGGCTCATTCCGCAAGGAAGGGTGACATCTTATGGGGCCATTGCTAAAAGTTTAGGCGCAGCAAAATCGTCGCGGATGGTTGGGCATGCGATGCTTTATGCAGGTACTGCCCATCCAAAAGTACCTGCTCACCGGGTAGTAAACAGCAGCGGACTGCTTACCGGAAAATTCCATTTTAAACCACCCGAATTGATGGAAGAACTCTTGAAAAAAGAAGGCGTGGAAGTTAAAAACGATAAGGTAGTTAACTTTAAAAAAGTATTCTGGAATCCGCTGGAAGAAATCAACCTCGACTAAACGCATTGATTTAACGTTAATGCGCATTCACTTATTTAAAATTCAATAATTAGGATACATGGGAAAGTTAGTAGAAGAATTTAATAGCTATCGCGAAAAAATGAACGATAGGATCATGGAAACCGCCAATACCAACATCAAGCGTTTTTTTGCACTCGATACCACTTCCTATGCTGATGGTGCACTTGATGTAAAAACCAAGGAGATGTTAGGCCTGGTAGCCTCAATGGTACTTCGTTGCGATGATTGCATCAAATACCACCTCGGAAAATGTTTCGATGCCGGCGTGAACAACGATGAAATGAACGAAATTTTTATGATCGCCAATTTAGTGGGCGGTAGTATTGTCATCCCGCATTATAGAAGAGCTGTGGAGTATTGGGATGAATTGGGTTCGGAGTTGGGAGTTTAGAGTTGGGAGTCGCCTTGCATTTGCCGTATAATGTGTCGAGTTATGAGTAACCATATTCACTAGGCTATTTCGTGCAATGTTCTTATATTTATTAAAATGGGAACAATAAAGGATCTACTGGCTTATCAAAAAGGGTTTAAACTTGCTATGGAAATATTTCATATTTCTAAAAGATTCCCACCTGAGGAAAAGTATAGTTTAACCGATCAGATACGAAGATGTTCCAGAAGTGTTTGCGCAAACATAGCTGAAGCCTATAGAAAGCGAAAATATCCTAATCATTTTGTAAGTAAATTTTCTGATGCCGATACCGAAAACGGCGAAACTCAGACATGGCTGGAATTTGCTTTAGCTTGTAGTTACATCTCAGATCATGAATTTGAAATGTTGAATAACCAGGTAGAAGAAGTTGCTAAATTGCTTGTTTATATGATGAATAATCCTGAAAAGTTTTTTGTTAAATCTGTTTAGTATTTTATGGAAACTCCAAACTCCCAGCTGAAAACTCCAAACTCAATACGCTGTACCTGGGCAGGATCAGATCCGCTATACATCAAATATCACGATGAAGAGTGGGGTAAACCGGTTTATGACGACAAGATTCTGTTCGAGTTTTTGATACTGGAAGGTGCGCAGGCAGGTTTGAGCTGGATTACCATTCTTCGCAGGCGTGAAAATTACCGTAAGGCCTTTGCCAATTTTGAGGTACAAAAGGTTGCTGCTTTTACGGAACAGGATGTTGAAAGGTTGATGAATGATGAGGGGATTATCCGTAACCGCTTAAAAGTAAATGGTGCCATTACCAATGCCAGGCTGTTTATCGAAATTCAGCAAGAATTTGGCAGTTTCTCTAAGTATATGTGGAGTTTCGTGCCCGATGGGAAACCCATTTTAAATCACATCGAAAAAATGAGTGATGTACCTCCGCGTACAGAACTATCAGACCGCATTAGTAAAGATATGAAGAAACGGGGGTTCAAATTTTTCGGCACCACCATCTGTTATGCCCACATGCAGGCCACTGGTATGGTGAACGATCATTTATTGAACTGCTGCGCAAGGTAATGATTGCTTCAGCCAGGTTATATACTGAAAGGTTTTTACTGAGGCAGTTTTGTGTTGAAGATTTGCCCTTTGTTTTTAAAGGATTATCTAACCCTGATGTAATCCGCTATTATGGTGTAAACTATTCTACCCTTGATGAAACCAATGAACAACTGATTTGGTTTAATGAGATCCAGGAAAATGAAACAGGTATATGGTGGGCCATTTGCGATAAAGCAACGCTTAATTTATTAGGCGCGATAGGATTTAATGATTTGAAGAAAATAGAACAAGAGGCTGAAATTGGCTTCTGGTTATTGCCAGAATATTGGGGCCAGGGCATAATAAAAGAAGCAGCCTCTGCAGTGCTTGGTTATGCATCGAAAGTGTTAAATCTGGCGACAATTGTTGCACTGGTTGAAACAGAGAACAATAACAGTAAAAAAATACTGAAAAAGCTAGACTTTATTTATCAGAAGACCTTATGGAATTGCGAGATTAAAAATGATAATCCAATCAGTTTAGAAGTTTACGAAAAGAAAATTTCGGAATAGTGTACTGCTATTTCTTAATCGCATTATATTCTTTTACAAAGTTAATTACATCACGGCTGTTAAATTCGGCACTGGTTTCTACTTTGGCTTTTAAGGCAGGTTGATCGCCCATTTTTTGCAACAGGATATTTTTTACCTCAGTTTTTTTAGCATCATCTGTTATCGCTTTCATTGGTACTTCCTGTAAGGGGCCGGCTCCAGGTTTTTCTATAAAGTAACGTATTGCCGGAGCGCCAGCAGGTCTTTCGGGAGCTGAATTGTTGCCGCCTCCAATGCTGATGCCACCACCCATGCCCATGCCACCATAACCTCCGGTACCGGTACCAATACCGATTGAAGGCCTGAATTTCACTTTCTTTTCTTTCACCGGTGGAACAAGGGTGCCGCCACCAAAAGAATAGAGGTTAACCGTGCCCATTTCTATTACCTTTACAAAGCGGTACTCGAAATTACGTCCGTTGGCAAAACCTTTGCTTACAAAGCTATCGCCGTTCCAGAAAAAATTCTTAATGTCTTTTGCCGGCAATATCACATCAGCCTCATCATTGGCACTGATGAAAACTGAAAAGTAATCGGTGCCCTTTATGGTACCACGGATTACCTCGTCATTGTTTTTAACGATAAAATCCTGGGCAGAAAGTTTATTTAAGGCAAAGAATAGCAGGAAAACGGAAAACAGAAATTTCATAGTTCGAAAATGCTTTTCACAAATAACGGAACTAAATTCCGAATCTTACTCATTCAGGTTAATTTTGATATTACCGGTTTCAACTTCCGGATTAGATTTTTGAAAATTTACAAAAGCTGTTTTCATTTTGTTTAAAGCATATTCTTTCGGGTTAGTTATGTTTTTGCCCATAGCATAAAATTTATTCAAAATATAAATGCCAAAAAGATAACTTTTCAGGTCTGTAGTAGCCTGGGTGTCTGTCATTACCTTTAATAAATTATCACGGTCTACAAAATTACTGATACCTATACTTGAAGCTATATAATTTGAAGCTTTATTCATGGCTTCTTTCTGCTCCCTATAAGCATCCCTGGCATTGTTTATCTCATCAATAGTGCTTAGGTACGGGGCGATTTCTTTTGCTAAAATTTCCTGATTGATAGCGATCAGACCTTTCGGGATATAAAAAATTGAGTCAGTTTTATAAGGGTCTACATAAAGTGTTACAATTTCTTTGGTGGCCGGATTTTCTAAAGTATAACGGTCAACTATACCGGTTTTGCCCATGGTGCTTCCTCGTTTAGAAAAGTCTATTGTTGAGCCATCTGGCCAGCGATAAGTATTTTTAAGTTTAATCATCCTGACTTGAATCGCGTTTTTATCGGCTATATTTTTAAAAGCGCCGGAGCATAAGGGATTTTCGAGCGAAGTTCCGTAACCATCAGCATAACCTTTTAAATTTTCGAAAGTAATGTTGTTTATCAGTTCGTTAGCGGGTAATTGAGCTTTAACAAAGCCAATTGTTAAGCAAAGCAGTAAAGTAAAAAGTGTTTTCATAAAGCGTTTTTTATTATCATGATGCAATAACCGGCTGATTTCAATAATGAAAAATCATTTTTGTTGAAAAAGCATTTTACCGATATGATTAACTTTGGTTACTTTTATCATCCGGTAAATTCATTTATCGGTACAATCATTAAATCGGTGTAATCATAATATGAAAAAACTCTTTCTTCTAGACGGTATGGCGCTTATGTACAGGGCGCATTTTGCATTAAGTAAAAATCCACGTTTTACTTCAACAGGAATCAATACCTCGGCGGTAATGGGCTTTACCAATACCCTGCTCGATATTTTAAAGAAAGAGAAACCCACACATATTGCGGTGGTTTTCGATACCGAGGCCCCTACCGAAAGGCATACCGCTTTTGAAGCATACAAAGCACAGCGCCAGGCTATGCCCGAAGATTTGGCTGCGGCCATGCCTTATGTGGTTAAGTTAATCACAGGCTTTAATATTCCGGTTATTACTTCTGATGGCTACGAGGCCGATGATATTATTGGTACGCTGGCTAAAAAAGCCGAGAAAAAAGGCTATCAGGTGTATTGTATGACACCGGATAAGGATTTCGGACAGTTGGTATCCGAAAACATTTTTATTTACAAACCTGCACGCATGGGCAATGATATGGAGATTTTGGGCGTAAAAGAAATATTGGCGAAGTGGGAAATTGAACGCGTAGATCAGGTTATTGATATTTTAGGCTTATGGGGCGATGCCGTAGATAATATTCCGGGTATTCCGGGTATTGGCGAAAAAACAGCCAAGCTTTTAATTAAGCAATACGGTACCATGGAAAATATCATTGCCAACTCGCACGAGTTAAAAGGCAAACAACGTGAAAATGTGGAAAATTTTGCCGAACAGGGGCTGATTTCTAAAAAACTGGCAACCATTTTATTGGATGTTCCGGTTGAGCTGGATGAAGCCGGTTTAGAACTTTGCGATCCGAGTCGTGATTTACTGGAACCTTTGTTTACCGAATTAGAATTCAGAACGCTGGGTCGCAGGGTTTTTGGCGATGAATTTTCGGTTACCACAGCTAAGTTTCAGGAGGGTACACAAACTGATTTATTTGGCAACCAGCCAGGCGAGGTCATTCAATATACCAATACCCTTGAAGAAGAACCGGCAGAAAAACTACCGGCTAAAAGCATCGAAAATACTACGCACGATTATCAGCTGGTAGATACAGCAGAACAGCGTGCCGCACTAATTAAACTTTTACAAGCTGAGAAACGGATTTCGTTTGATACCGAAACAACAGGTACCGATGCCAATATGGTAGATCTGGTAGGCTTGTCATTCTCAGTAAAGCCGGGTACAGGTTATTATATCCCGGTGCCTGCTGCACGCGAAGAAGCACAGGCCATTGTAGATGAATTCAGGGTAGTACTGGAAGATGAAAACATCGAAAAGATTGGCCAAAATACCAAATACGATATTTTAGTGCTGAAATGGTATGGTGTAGAAGTGAAAGGAAAACTTTTTGATACCATGCTGGCACACTATTTAATTGATCCGGATACCCGCCATGGAATGGATGTATTATCTGAAAATTACCTCGGTTATTCACCCATATCCATTACCAAATTAATTGGACCAAAAGGAAAAGGGCAGTTGAACATGCGCGATGTGGCTGTAATTGATGTGGTAGATTATGCTGCAGAAGATGCAGATGTTACTTTGCAGCTGGCACAGGTGTTCGAACCTAAATTAACGGAACTAAATGCTGCTAAACTGGCTGCAGAAATTGAAAATCCTTTGGTTTATGTACTAGCCGATATCGAAAAAGAAGGAGTACGCATTGATATCGAGACCTTAAAATCCTATTCGGCCGAGCTGGAAAAAGATATCATCAAATTTGAGCAGAATGTTTACGATAAGGCCGGAATTAAATTTAACCTGGCTTCGCCAAAACAATTGGGCGAGGTTTTATTTGATAAACTTCAGCTCGATCCGAAAGCGAAGAAAACCAAAACCGGTCAGTATCAAACCGGAGAAGATGTTTTAACTGCTTTGGCCAGCAAAAGTGATATTGTACAAGATATCCTCGATTTCCGCCAGCTGCAAAAGCTTAAATCAACTTATGTAGATGCGCTGCCGCTCATGGTTAACCCCAAAACCGGAAGGGTGCACACCTCTTACAACCAGGCTGTAGCCGCTACAGGTCGTTTAAGTTCTAACAACCCGAACCTGCAAAATATTCCAATCCGTACCGAGCGTGGCCGCGAAGTACGTAAGGCTTTTATCGCACGCGATGAAAACCACATTTTGTTATCGGCCGATTATTCGCAGATCGAATTGCGTATCATTGCCGAAATCAGTAAAGAACAAAATATGCTCGATGCGTTTAACAAAGGTATCGATATCCATACCGCAACGGCTGCCAAAGTATATGGAGTAAGTATAGAGGAAGTAGACGGAACGCAGCGCAGAAATGCCAAGGCGGTAAACTTTGGTATCATTTATGGTCAGTCGGCTTTTGGTTTATCGCAAAACCTGGGCATTCCGCGTAAAGAGGCTGCAGAAATTATCGAACAATATTTTACACAATATCCGGGCATTAAACAATACATGAGCGATACCATGAACTTTGCCCGCGAGAATGGTTTTGTGGAAACGATCATGGGCAGAAGACGCTATTTAAGAGACATTAATTCGGCCAACCAAACCGTAAGGGGATTTGCAGAACGAAATGCCATTAACGCGCCTATACAGGGCTCTGCTGCTGATATGATCAAAATTGCGATGATCAATATCCATAAAGAGATGAAGGCACAAAATTTAAAATCGACCATGACCATGCAGGTGCATGATGAGTTGGTTTTTGATGTGCTGAAAACGGAAAAAGAGGCCATGAAAGCAATTATTCAGGATAAAATGACCAATGCCATTAAACTTACCGTACCTATTGTTGTAGAGATTGGTGAAGGTGATAACTGGCTGGCTGCACACTAAGATGAAAGCGTTCTACCTATTCTTTTTATGCTTTTCGATATCGGTTGGGTGTATAGCTCAGCAGAGTGATACTTTGATTACGTATAACTTTGGAGGCAAACCAACCACAAAGCTTAATAAAGCAACTTCATTGTATAAAGTATTTAAACAGGATAGTGTAACCTGGATAAGAATCACTTCTGACAAGAATTTCATGCCGCTCAAAAGAGAAACATTTTCTGATTCGACCTTGACAAATCTGTATGGAACCTATACTTTGTACAAGAATGGAAAACCGCATATAAAAGGTACATATCTTAATAATGAGAAAGCAGGGACTTGGATTACATATGGAAATGAATCAAATGCAATTGAAACTAAAGTGTATGCATTTAACTTATTGAATGGATTGTATGTTTCATATTGGCCAAATTCTGCAGTTTTTGAACAGAAAGAGTATGTGAATGATAGGGAAGTTGGCGAAAGGAAGTTGTTTTATCAGAATGGAAACCTGGCTTTAAAAGAGGTGTTTGATGATAAAGGCCAACTGATTGATAGCGCCTATTTTGATCAGGAAGGGAATGTAACTTTAAGTCAAACGATAATTATACTTCCACAATATCCCGGTGGAATAAAAAAGCTATATGAGTTAATCGCTAAAGAACTTAAATATCCCGAAGATGCTTTAAGAATTAGCGCTCAGGGAAAAGTTTTTCTGTCTTTTACGGTAGGCGAGTCTGGGGAACTAAGCAATATTCAGTTAATCAGAGCTCCATATCCCAGTTTAGGAGAAGAGGCAATGCGCGTTTTGAAATACTTACCAAAGTGGATTCCCGGTACAATGTTAGGTAGACCTACAGCGATGCAGTTCAATATCAATGTCGACTTTACGATAGGGAAAACTATATATCACTAATTTTTTCTTATCTTCATTAAATCTTCATTCCGATTAATGAACTTTATATCAACAAAATAAACGAGTAAAACAAAAATCGAAAGGGACGAAACCTCGGAGTAAAACGAAGATGCTTCTAACCATTTAAAAAACAAAATCAAAGATTATGAAAAAGTTATTGAGTTTAATCGCAATCGCAGCATTTGGTTTAACAACAGCATTTGCTCAAACCCCAGCTACTACAGCACCAGCTAAAGCTAAAACTGTAGTTAAAAAAGAAGTTAAAACTACGACTGCTCCTGTTAAAGCAGGTGTTAAGCAAGAAGCGAAAAAAGTAGAAACTAAAACCACTAATACAGCTGCTAAAATGAAAGCAGATGGTACGCCAGATATGCGTTTTAAAGAAAATAAAGCAAAAGCAGTAACTAAAGTTGCTGGTCCTACTAAAAAAGACGGTACAGCTGATATGCGCTATAAAGCAAACAAAGAAGCTGCTAAAAAGAACTAGGTTTAGGTTTTATAATTTGAAAGGGTCTCCGGTGAAAAATCGGAGGCCCTTTTTTGTTTTGTACCGTAAGTTCGTCATTGCGAGAAGGGACGACGAAGCAATCTCTTTAGCGTACGTTAACAGTCATCGTTGTAAGATTGCTTTGTCGGCTGAAAAAGCAATCTTACAATGACGATCTGCTTGAAAACTATAAACTGATCGTTTCTCCAATCTCTGGTAACAACAAGGTTTTATTTTCACGCTTAAATTTATCAAGTGCTACTGCTGTATCAATTGCAATAACAGGGAAAGTATTGTAATGCACACCGATCACTTTATCGCAATCAAAATATTTGGTAGCTACCAAAGCATCATCTACATCCATGGTGTAGTTACCGCCAATGGGTAAAATAGCATAATCTAAGTTGTAAATGTCAGCTAAAACCTTCATTTCAATGGTTAGGCCGGTATCGCCTGCGAAGTAAATTTGTTTACCGTCTACTTCCAGCACAAAGCCAGCGGGGTTACCGCCATAACTTCCATCAGGTAAGCCCGATGAATGTGTGGCAGGTACCATGCGCACTGCTCCCCAATCAAAGGTAAACTTGCCAAAGTTCATGCCGTGTACTTTCTCTACACCCTGTTTAGCAGCCCAATCGGTTACCTCGGGCATCGCAATTACCGTAGCCTGGGTTTGTTTGGCTAAAGCTACTAAATCGGCTACGTGATCGCCATGACCATGACTTACCAAAATATAATCGGCTTCAATAGCCTTGATATCGATGTTTTTGGCCAGCGGATTGTGCGAAATGAAAGGATCGAATAAAAGTTTTTTGCTTGTAGTTTCGAGCAAAAAACAAGATTGGCCATAATAGGTATATTTCATAATTGTTGGTACAAGTATTAACAGATAATTTTCTTATTGTCCGAACATGCCGCTCAGGCCACCCAACATATCTTGTGCTGAGGCCTGCATTTCGGCTGCACTCACTTGTTCGGCACTGGCTAAGGCTTTATTAATGGCCGTGAGGAGCAGTTCTTCCAGCTCTTCTTTGTCGGCGCCCTTCAAAAAATCTTCGTCAATAGCAATGCCTGTAATGGCTTTATTTGCTGTTGCAGTAATTTTAATGGCACCGTTTTCAACTTCACCATATACCGATATGGTATCTAAACGCTTTTTAATTTCTTCGGCTTTTTGTTGTGCCGCGAATAATTTATCGAACATAGCTTTGTATTTTTATAATAAAGGAAATTATTCCCAAATTGTTTTAATGTTAATGCTTTTTTATTGATCTAAAAGGCTTACTACCAGTCACTAATCTTCGTCGCTTCCCGGCAGGCTTCCGTTGCCATGGTAGGCCCCTTTACGGATTATTGGCATATCCAAATGTTTGTAAAGGTCATCCAAATGCATTAAACTGCCATTGGTTAAGTTGCCTAAAAATATAATTACGATATTTTTACTTAAATCTCTAACGTAAATATGTCGAAAACCGTGCCACCACCCGGTATGGTAAACTACTTTATCCATGTTTTCTCCGTCAAACATCCTCCAGCCGTAGCCATAGTTAAAATGACCATTAATAGGTTTATTACGCCCTACATAGGCAGAATCCAGACTCTTTTTGGTTAACAACCTGCCATTTTTAAGATATTTATCAAACAGTACCAAATCGTGAACGGTACTGTAAATTCCTTTATCGCCAACCGGCCCATCTAAAAAGTTTTGGGCAACTGAGTACCTAAAGCTATTACGGTCATGACCAACCACATCAACCGGTATTTTTTCGTATTCAGTAGTGCTGTACACATGCGTATGCTTTAAACCTGCAGGTTTAAAAACATGCTCCATCATATATTGAGAGTAACGCTGACCGGTAACTTTTTCGATAATGGCACCTAACACCATAAAGTTCGAGTTGTTATAATGAAAACGGTTATCGGGTTTGGTGTATGGATTAGGCTTTCTTTCGGCAATTACATTCATTACCTCCTGGTTGGTTACACCCTTTTTCATGTTGCGTTTTTCTTTACGCCAGATATCATCAATGAAATAAACGTAGTTCATCATACCACTGCGGTGCGAAAGCAGGAGTTTTACTGTGATGCCATCGTAAGGGAAATTGGGGTAGAATTTTTTTACGTCATCATTTAAGGAAAGTTTACCGGCCTCAACCAATTGCATAATGGCGGTACCTGTAAACGTTTTAGTGATGGAGGCCAGCTCAAATTCTGAGTTAATGGTTAAACTGTCGCGGTGTAGGTAATCGGCCCAGCCAACGGCTTTTTCGTAAAGAATTTTTCCGTCTTTGGCCACCAGCATATTGCCGTTAAAATTGAACTTTTTGTGCAGGTTATCTACAAAATCGGCAATCCATTTATCTCCTTTTTGTGGATTATACACCAGTAACAGGCTATCTGCTTTATCGTCTTCTTTGGTGCGTATTTTTTTTTCAGCCGCCTTTTTCTCTTCAGATTTTTTGCTTGAACAAGCGGTTAGTAAAGTTGCAGAGAGGGCTAATGCTGAGCATATATATCGAAAATTCATTTATATCGGGTAAACTATATTTAAAACCCGAAAATTAAAGAATTTTAGACGGTTACAACGAAAGAGTTTTACACATTTTCGCAATTTTGATTGTACCAGCATTCAAATAAATGTCCTTTGCTGCCATAAACCGGGTCGCTATCTGGATTTTTCACTTTCGCAATCTCTTCATCTGCTTCGGGCCGCTCACCTGCCCTGCCATATTTCATGTTGTAATCGGAACCATTCGGATAAGCACCCACTACGGTGAAGTCATCAGATGAGTTAAGTTTTTTGTGCGCTACACCTGCCGGGATGATAATTACGTCACCTTTATCGAGTTCAATGCAAACACCATGATCGCCACCAAACTGTACGTCTGCCTTGCCACAAAATACACCCATTACTTCGTGCGTATTGCTGTGGTAGTGATGATAATCGAAAATACCATCAACCCAGGCATTTGTATAGCCGTTTTGTGCAAAAACCTTTTTAATTACCTCATCACCATCATCAGGATGAAGTCTGAGTGCGCCTTTGTAAACCATTAGTGGTAAAACCGGATTGTTCGGGAAGTTCCCGTTTTCTTCAATTTTATGTGCCACTAAATAGGCTTCCTGTATTAGTTTTTCTTTGTCCATGGTTGGGGAGTTTTATTTAATTAACAATACAAGGGCGAAAGGGTTTAGAAAATTCTTTCTTTGCGATGGGTTTAAACTCATCGCTAAGAGATTGCAATTATATGGCCTTGGGTTTAAACCCAAGGCCATTAAAGGAATTATTTCTGGCTTGCTGCCCAGGCATCCATTTTAGCTTCGAAAACCGATAGCGGGAAAGAGCCATCTTTTAAAACGGCGGTATGAAAGGCCGATAATTTGAACTTTGGTCCAAGTTCCTTTTCATATTTACTTCTTAGTTCCCTTATTTTCATGGCTCCGGTTTTATAACCAAGCGCTTGTGCCGGGATACCCATATAACGCTCAATTTCGGCTGTTGCGCCTTCAGTACTGATGGCTTCGTTATCGGTCATGTATTTAATGGCTTGTTCGCGGGTCATGTTTTTGGTATGAATGGCCACATCAACTACCAGGCGAATGGCACGATGCATTTCATCGCCCAATGCACCCATGTGCTGATATGGATCCTGATATAGCCCCAGCTCTTTGCCTAGCGATTCGCAATAAAGTGCCCAGCCTTCAACATAGGCATTATGACCACCAAAACGGCGGAAATTAGGTAACGCTTTGTTTTCCTGGGTTAGTGAAATCTGGTAATGGTGACCAGGAATAGCCTCGTGTAGGAAAAGAGATTCCATTCCGGATGTGGTATTGAATGTTTTGGCATCCAGGATAGGCACATAAAAGATTCCCGGACGTTTACCATCGGCCGAACCCTGATTGTATTCTGCGCTCGCAGATGCAGCCCTGAAAGCTTCTGTCTGGCGGATTTCGAAAGGTGTTTTCGGCTCCACATCAAACATTTTTTTCAAATTGGGTTTCATCCGCTGGTGGATGTCTTCGAAAGCAGCTAAAACTTCTTTTGGCGTTTTGTAAGGCATGAATTTTTTGTCAGTTTTCATGTATTCGAAAAATGCCTTCAAATCGCCTTTAAAACCAACCAGGTTCTTGATGCTATCCATTTGTCCTTTTATCCGGGCTACTTCTTTTAAGCCAGTCTGATAAATCTCTTCCGGCGTTTTATTGGTGGTAGTTTGTTGTTTTACCAGGTAAGTATACCACTCCAGACCGCCCGGCATAGCAGACCAACCAGAGCTGGTTCTCGCTTTTGGCAGGTATTCATTTTGAAGAAAATCGCCTAGTTTTTTATAAGTTGGTACAATAACAGTAGTGATGGCATTGCGGTATGTTTCAGTTAGTTTCTGCTTATCGGCAGCAGAAAAACTTGCCGGTAATGAATTGATTGGTCCATAAAACAAACTTTTTTCAGGACTGCTTACCACCATGCTCTGCATTTGCGGAATCATTTTAACTACCAATGCCTTTGGCAAAACAATACCTGAGGCCTCACCTTTTCTAAAGTTGGCAATGGCTGTATCGGCCCAAACAGAAAAGGCAGCAGCACGTTTTAGCCAGTTTTCGTAGTTTTTTACGGTTTTAAAAGGCTGAGCGCCCGTACCCGACCCTAACTGCCCAATGGTTAAGGGTAAAGCAAACATCTGGTTAAAGGGCAGATATTCTGAATGATATTTTAAACCCTCTAAATTGATGCTCAGCTGATCTTTAAGGTAGTCGAAAGAGAGTTTATCATTGTCATCAAGGCTTTCCCTATTGTACTTACCTAAACTGTCAAGGTAGCGTTGGTTAAATGCTTTATATTCCTTAAGGTAAGCTTGTGATCCATCATTTGGCAGGAGATCATCGTAGCGTTCGTCTCCAATATAAGTAGCGCTAATTGGGTTAAGCTTCAAGCCGTCCTGGTAGTATTGCTCACACATGCTGGCAAAAGCTTTGTTTTCTGACGTTGAATCTGATTTGGTTCGCTGTTTGCAGGCCGATAAGGAAGCAATGCATGCTGCAAAAAGAAGTATTCTCTTCATAGAGTTTAAGTTTAGTGTTTAATCAAAAATAATAAATTTAAACACCATTTTGTAAACCGGGCCAAAAGCAAAAAAAGCCATCCCGGAAAGGATGGCTTTAATTATTTCATGAGATCCTTTGCAAAGCTCAGGATGACAAAGTAGTTACGCTAACAATCTGATTGGTTCTTCCAGTAAACCTTTTAAAGTTTGTAAGAAAGCTGCTCCGGTTGCACCATCAACCACGCGGTGATCGCAACCTAAAGTTAATTTCATTACGTTACCTGGAACAACAGCACCATTTTTAACTACAGGAATGGCCTGAATAGCACCAACTGATAAAATTGCACCGTCAGGAGAGTTGATAATTGAGGTAAACTCATCGATACCAAACATACCTAAGTTAGAAACAGTGAAAGTAGATCCTTCCCAATCTGCCGGTTGTAATTTTTTAGCTTTGGCTTTAGCACCAAAATCTTTCACTTCTGCAGAGATGTGAGATAATGATTTGCCATCTGCGAAACGCACTACAGGTACCAATAAACCATCTTCAACAGCCATAGCTACACCGATGTTAGTATGCTCGTTGAAACGGATTTTATCGCCACCCCATGATGAGTTAACAGCAGGGTGTTTTTTCAATGCAACAGCAACCGCTTTAATTACGATATCGTTGAAAGAAACTTTAACAGGAGCAACTGCATTGATTGCCGTGCGGGCAGCCATTGCGTTATCCATATCAATGCTAATGGTTAAATAGAAATGCGGAGCTGTAAATAAACTTTCAGCCAAACGTTTTGCAATTACTTTACGCATTTGCGAAACAGGTTGTTCAGTAAATTTAACTTCACCAACAAAAGTTGGAATTACCGGAGCTGCAGCTGGTGCGCTTCCTGCTTTTGGTGCTTCTGCCTGAGGTGCAGCAGCTGGTTTGAAGTTCTCGATATCTTTTTTAATGATACGGCCACCTTCTGCGCTACCTGAAACCTGCGATAAGTCGATTCCTTTATCTTTAGCAATTTTCTTTGCCAAAGGAGATGCTTTTACGCGGCTATCAGACGATGAGCTCTGAGCAACTGGTGCAGATGAACCTGCATCAGCGGTTGTGGTTTGTTTTTCTTCTTTCGGAGCTTCAGCTTTTGCAGCTGCCGGAGTAGAACCACCAGCTAAAATACCGCTAACGTCAGTACCTTCAGGGCCTACAATAGCGATAATTCCGTTTACTTTGGCAGCCTGGCCTTTTTCAACGCCAATGTGTAATAAATTACCAGTTGCATAACCCATAACTTCCATAGTAGCCTTATCGGTTTCTACATCAGCTAAAACATCATCATCCTTTACTTTATCGCCAACTTTTTTATGCCATTCAGCAATTACGCCTTCAGTCATGGTATCGCTTAACAAAGGCATGCGGATTACCGTTACACCTTTTGCTGCTAATTCTTCTTCGCTTAAGCCACCACCCTGAGCAGGAGCAGCTTCTTCTTTTTTCTCTTCTGCTTTTGGAGCTTCGCTTTCTGCTGCAGGAGCTGATGCACCTTGCTCAGCCGCTAAAGCTGCTTTATAATCTTCGCCTTCTTTACCAATAACGGCCATGATGGCATCAACCGGAACAGCCTGACCTTCTTCTACACCAACGTATAAAAGGGTACCATCCCAATAAGATTCCATATCCATTGTTGCTTTGTCAGTTTCTACTTCTGCCAAAACATCGCCGCTTTTCACTTTATCGCCCACTTTTTTATGCCACTTCGCCAAAACCCCTTCGGTCATGGTGTCGCTCATTTTGGGCATTTTAATTACATCAGCCATTATATCTAATTAATTGAAATCTTATTAATATTAGTCCATTACGTAAGGGTAGTTCTCAGTTACATATACATCTTTGTATAACTCAGATGCATCTGGCCAAGGAGATTCTTCGGCAAATTTCACTGCCTGATCTACTGTAGCTTTAACTTTAGCTTCTACTTCTTCAATCCAGGCCTGATCTGCATATTTTTCTTTCAAAATAGTTTCTCTGGCTAATTCTACAGGATCTTTTGCTTTGTAATCTTCTAACTCTTCTTTAGTACGGTATTTTGCCGGATCTGACATTGAGTGACCGCGGTAACGGTAAGTTCTCATTTCTAAGAAAGTTGGTCCTTCACCTTTACGTGCACGTTGAATGGCTTCGTCCATAGCATTGTGAACTGCAACCGGATCCATACCGTCAACAGGTGCACAAGGCATATCGAAACCTAAACCAATTTTATAGATATCGGTCATGTTGGTAGTACGTTGTACTGAAGTACCCATTGCGTAACCATTGTTTTCGCAAACAAAAATTACAGGTAATTTCCACAACATGGCCATGTTAAATGTTTCGTTTAATGCACCCTGACGTACAGCGCCATCGCCCATATAACAAATATTAACATTGTCTGTTCCTTTATATTTTTCTGCAAAAGCAACACCAGCACCTAGTGGAATCTGACCTCCAACAATGGCGTGGCCACCATAAAAGTTATGCTCTTTACTGAACATGTGCATTGAACCACCTTTACCTTTAGAACAGCCGGTAGCTTTACCATACATTTCGGCCATAATGCTATCTGCACTAACGCCTAAAGCCAAAGCGTGAGCGTGATCACGGTAAGTGGTAATCATCGAATCGCCTTTTTGCATTGCAGATATAGCACCTGCAACTACAGCTTCTTGTCCAATGTATAAATGACAAAAGCCACGTATTTTTTGTTGTCCGTATAACTGGCCAGTTTTTTCTTCGAATTTGCGCATCAGCAACATCGACTCAAACCACTTTAACCAGGTATCTTTATTTATTTCTACTGCACTCATTTTAGGGTATTTGTTTTTTTGCGACAGCAAATCTAATTTTTTTATTGTAATTTTTGGCACTTTCGGGTGGAAAAACATCATATTCCCGGCCATAAAATTACATTTAACACTTGTTTTACAATTGAATAGGATCGGGAATCGCCTTTTCTGTTTTCCGACAGATTTAATCCTGATTTTTTATAATTAAAACAACGCCCTTTATCGTAATCTCGAATTAAATTATTCTAAAATTTAATTTTGCATAGAACCTTATTTGCATAATTTAAAATAGTGCTGTTTTTGGTTCTTTTGCCTACCCGTAGAAAGGAAAAATTTTTGTGACAAAAGCTGATTTTCTTTGAATTATTTAACCGAAAAGTAAGGGTTGTAAAATTAAAATGTTAATAACTTTTACTTTTTAACAGCTAACATTTGGATAACATTTGTATAATTAATACTTTTGGCAACCAACAATAAGCCCATGTGGTGTACGTTAATGTGTAAGTGAATACCCAAACATAACTGTATAACATGATTAAAAAATTTTTGTTTTCTACTCTAATCGCTATTTGCACGCTCTCAACCGCATTTGCGCAAACTAAAACAAAAGAATCTGGTAAAGAATTAAATGACCCTGATAATCTTGCATCGCAGTATTTCTCGCAGGTAATGGGTGTTGCAGTAGATGCGACTTCGAATTTAAAGCTATACAAATTTATATACGAATGGATCGGAACACCATATAGTTATGGTGGAAATACTAAAAGAGGCATTGATTGCTCGGCTTTTACTAAAGCGATTTACGATAAAGTTTTCAACACTACCATCAGAAGAAATTCGCGTGATATTTTTAGCATGGTAGATCCCCTATCAAAAGAAGATTTAAAAGAAGGCGATCTGGTTTTCTTTAAGATCAAAAGCAGAAGTATTTCACATGTTGGTATCTATCTGGGCGATAACAGATTTGCACACGCATCGAGTTCTCGCGGGGTGGTAATCAGTAACCTGAACGAGCCTTACTACAGTCGCTATTTTTACAAGGGCGGGCGTGTGTTAGAATCGTTTAAGAAAGAATTTGAAGTAGAATAAATCAGTTGACAATTTCAGTTAACAGTTAAAAATATACACGATCCTCCTAAAGCAATTTTGGAGGATTTTTTATTTTTGGCACTTGTCCTTTGTCGCTACAAAAAATGAATACCTAATGAAGCTCATCAATACCGTTTTAATCCTTCCCTTTGTTATAATTATTTCAATCAGCTGTACGAGCAACAATGCACAGGTAGTTACCCCTGTTGCGGTTAAACATGATACGGTGATTAGAAAGTTAAAAGATACTATTGCAATTACTGCTGTTGGTGATATTATGCTGGGCTCAGCTTTTCCTACAAAAACAAACCTTCCGCCCGATGATGCCGTAAACAGTTTTCAGGCTGTAGATAGCCTGCTTAAAGGTGATATTGTTTTTGGAAACCTGGAAGGCTGTTTTCTCAATTCGGGTAGCTCCAATAAATGCAACGGTATTAATCCTAATAACTGCTATGCGTTCAGGATGCCTGAGCGATATGCGGGGATATATAAAAAAGCGGGATTTAATATGTTAAGTATTGCCAATAACCACGTGGGCGATTTTGATGCCAGGGGAAGAAAAAATACGGCCAGGATTTTAGACTCTTTGCAGATCCATTATGCCGGGCAGGTAAACAAACCCTTCGAGGTTTTTGAAAAAGACAGCATTAAATATGGTTTCTGTGCTTTTGCACCGAACGAAAATACGGTATCGATAAATAAAGTTGATAGTGCTAAAGCGCTGGTGGCCCGTTTAAAAACAATGGCCGATATTGTAATTGTGTCGTTTCATGGTGGTGGTGAAGGTGCCCACTTTGAGCATGTAACACGTAAAAACGAGATCTTTTATAAAGAAAACCGCGGTAATGTATATGCTTTTGCACATGCGGTGATTGATGCCGGAGCAGATGTAGTTTTAGGGCACGGACCTCATGTAACCCGGGCTGTTGAGGTGTACAAGAACAAATTCATTGCCTACAGTCTCGGTAATTTTTGCACCTATGGCATGTTTAGTTTAAAAGGAAATAACGGAATTGCGCCTTTGCTTCAACTCAAAATTAATGCGAAGGGTGATTTTTTGTATGCCAATGTAGTTTCCATACAGCAGGATAAAATTAATCGCTTAACTGTTGACGATAATCACAGGGCTTTTAAACGAATCAAAGAATTAACTGATCTTGATTTTATTGGTCACCAGCTTAAATTCGAGGATAACAAAATCAGTTTAAAAGATTAGTTTTCTGCGACATCAATCTCAGTTAATTTCAGAATATTTGTGGTATGAAACCATCATAATTTTTCAAGCCACACAGTGGGACGAAAAAGTAAGATCGTTTCATCACCTTTAAAATTATTTATATCCGGATGAAAAAGGGATTAATACTTCATTACATAATTGGTATAGCAGCAGTAATACTCGTATTGGCTGCAGCATATTATATTCAGCAAAACCCAAAGAATTTATTATCAGCAGGTATTATTATTCTGGCAGGTTGCCTGGTGGCTTTTAGCCAGTACCAGATAATTAAGCAAAAGAAGAAACAATAATATGCTTACTTTTATTCTGCAGGCCACCAAAGCCGATAATTTTAAAGATGGTATTTATCTGGGCATAGCCGTAGCGGCAGCAATTGCCTTGTTTATTTTGTCGAAAAAGTTTAGCAGGAAGGGATAACCTAACTCTCATCCTTCGTATTCTTTACCAACCCGATTCCGGATACAAAGAAAATCAATCCGATTACTCCATAAACCAGCAATCCCCTGTTGTTTTGACTGTGGTTAACAAAGCCATATCCGGCATAAATTAAGCCGATAATTCCTAAAATGGTTAATATCGTTCCGAAGGTTCGTTTTACGTTCATGATCTGTTTTTTAGATAAGACAAAAAAATAAACCTTTTTGTTTGCCAATTAAAATCGTAATTTTCTGTACACAAATGAATAAAACACTAACCAATTTATTTTCTCATGAATTACACGCTTATCAAAAAAAGCGCTTTATGCGTTTTCTTCTGCTATTTTACCATTATTCAGCTCGCTTTTGCCCAAATTACCGTAGCTGGTAAGGTTTTAGATGCTGCCACCAAACAGCCCATACCCGGCGCAAGTGTATATTTTAACAATACCCAAATCGGCGAAGCTACCAACAATAATGGGGTGTTTAAAATATCGGCAAAAAGGCTTTATAACGACCTCATCATTTCGGCTGTTGGCTATCAGACCAAGGTTATCACTATTGAGGATAATAATAAGAGTTATACCATACTTTTAAGCGAACAGGCAAATAACCTTATGGAAGTTACGGTGAGCACAGGAAAAAACGATTGGAAAAAGTGGGGCAGTTTCTTTTCGGGACTTTTATTGGGGAATGACCCCCGTTATAAGCTTTACTGTAAAATTCTGAACCCCGAAGATATTAAGTTCTTTTACAATGAAAATGAACATTACCTCGAAGCTATAGCCAGTAAGCCTATTTTAATCCGGAACAGTATCATGGATTGCGAGCTGCATGTTGATCTGCGCGAATTTGGATATAGCTTTGACAACGACAATATTACTTACAGCACTTTTTCTTACTATGAAAAGTTTAATAACAACCCAAATAAAAAGAAAAAGATGGCCTTCGCTGTTAATTACCTGGGTTCTCAAATGCACTTTTTCAGGAGTTTATATGCAAAAACACTCGAAACGGAGAACTTTCAGGTGTACCGCTATACTTCTGTTAAAAATGTTGAAAAGCAAAATGTTTTAAAAACCGTTCAGCAATATAAGGCAAGTAAAATGGCCGCAGGCATAACCCTATCGAAACTAGCCGATAACCCCGATTCTGCCCGGTATTATGAAAGGGTACTGAGACAGCAAGATGTTTTGAAATGGGATACTACCCGGGTTGATTATAAAAAGTATCTCACCTTCGATCCAGTGGCAAATAAAATGTACTTCAAATTTAGCGACACGCTGATGGTGGTTTATAAACGCGACGAAAAAGTACTTGAAAAGCTGGCACAATCGAGTCTGGCTTATAAATTCGGTCAAACCTCAGTCTTTATGCTGAAAACACTTATATCTTTAAACAATAAGGAAGGGGTAGTGATCGATCCGGCAGGTTACGTAACTTCCAGTGATTTAGTGATGACTGGCAATATGGGCAACCGGCGGCTTGCGGAACAACTACCCTATGATTTTGTGTATAGCCCCTAGGCTGTTTTAGAATGCTGCGTTTTGCCAGCATGTGTTATTGCATTTATTTTTTATAACTTCATAAAAAAATCTAATTATGCAATACACACTTTACATTCTCATTGCGCTCGGGGTAATTATCCTGTTAAGCTCATTTGTAACCGTTAAACAGGGAACCATTGCCGTAGTAACCGTTTTCGGCAAATATCAAAGATTATTAAGACCCGGATTAAACCTGAAAATTCCTTTAATTGAGCAGATCTACTCGCGTATTTCGATCCAGAACCGTTCGGTAGAATTATCATTCCAGGCGGTTACACAAGATCAGGCCAATGTATATTTTAAAGCCATGCTTTTATACTCGGTTATTAACCAGGACGAAGAGACGATTAAAAATGTTGCCTTTAAATTCGTAGATGCAACCAACTTAATGCAGGCTTTGATCAGAACCATTGAGGGCTCGATAAGGGCTTATGTAGCCACACAAAAGCAAGCCAATGTATTGGCACAGCGTAACGAAATTGTACTGCACGTTAAAGAGCAGATCGATCAGGTTTTAGATGGCTGGGGTTATCACCTGCAAGATCTTCAGTTAAACGATATTACTTTTGATGAAGAAATTATGCGCTCAATGAGCCGCGTAGTGGCATCGAACAACTTAAAAGCTGCTGCAGAAAACGAAGGACAGGCTTTATTAATTACCAAAACCAAAGCTGCCGAAGCCGATGGTAATGCCATTAAAATTGCTGCAACTGCAGAGCGTGAAGCTGCCCAGTTACGCGGACAAGGTATTGCTTTGTTTAGAGAAGAGGTAGCAAAGGGTATGACCAATGCTGCACACGAAATGCAACAGGCCAATTTAGATACTTCGGTAATTTTATTCACCATGTGGACAGAGGCGATTAAACAATTTGCTGAGTATAGTGAGGGTAATGTGATCTTTTTAGATGGCAGTACCGAAGGCATGAATAAAACGATGAAAGAGATGATGGCCATGCAGCAATCGCAAAATACAGCTAAAAAGGCATAGCTGAATTCGGAGATTACTGATCATTCAGTTTATATCCTTTAAAATTTTCTCAATAAAAAAGCCTATCAGCATTTATCTCTGATAGGCTTTTTTGTGGATTAAGTATTGACTACTTGTTTATTTTCTCTGCTGCAGGAATACCCAGGTTCATTACATAATTACCTGATTGCTGCATAAAATCGCCCATTACTTTTAGCGATTCATCTTCAATAAAATCGAAAACATCCTGCTTGGTAACTTTATCGCCCTTTTTAATAGCAGGTAAGCCTCTTAAAGCTCTTAATTCATTCTGTCTGGCCAGCGATTTAGCTTCCTGCGCATCGCGCTCTGCTTTCAGTTTAGCCTCGTTTAAAGTTACTGAAACCTCTGCATCGCGTTTCTTAAGGTCAGCAATATCTTGTTTAAGGTATTTAAAATCCAAAGAGTTGGCAACGCGTTGCTCACTGTTTTTAATCAGTTGTGCTTTAACAGCAGCTAAATTAGCTACAGGTTTAAAGTTAGAGCTGGCAATTACATCCCAAGGTAAGGCAGATGGTTCAGTATCTTCTCCAATTTTATCCATCGGGTAAACTGAAGGGAAAACTATATCTGGCGTTACGCCTTTGTGTTGTGTACTGCTACCTGCAACACGGTAAAATTTAGCCATGGTTAAGTTAATCTGACCTAAGTTAATATCAGCAGGGTTGGCTGAACTTGGAGAAGTACCAATGGTTTTATCTTTAGAGATCAACCCGGCAATCCGCTGTAACATGTTAGGGTTTACCAGCTTGTTTAAATCGATAGAAGATTGAACAGTACCTTTACCATAAGTTTGGCTACCCATTACAATACCTCGGCCATAATCCTGAATTGCACCGGCAAAAATTTCGGATGCCGAAGCGCTTAAACGATCAACCATTACACCAAACGGACCATTCCAGGCTACACCAGCGTTCTCATCTTCATCTACCTCTATTTTACCGCGTAAATCTTTTACCTGAACTACAGGTCCTTTATCGATAAACAAACCGGTTAACGAAATCGCTTCAACTAAAGAACCACCACCGTTTCCACGTAAATCCATTACAATGGCATTTACTTTATCGATGTTTTTTAGTGAATCGATTAGTTTTCTAACGTCACGGGTAGTGCTTTTGTAGTTTTTATCACCAGCATTTGCCGCTTTAAAATCTGCATAAAATGCAGGTACCGAAATGATACCAATTTTATAATCTTTACCGTTTGAGTTAATGGTTTTAACTTTTTTCTTAGCCGACTGATCTTCAAGAATTATTTTCTCTCTTACAAGCTCAATAATTACCGGTTTAGACGACATTTCTTTTCCTACCGGAATTACTTTCAGACGCACTTTTGTGCCTTTAGGACCTTTAATTTTGGTTACGGTCACATCAAGTCTCCATCCAATCACATCAACAAACTCTCCATCGCCTTGTGCAACAGCAATAATCCTGTCGCCTGCGCTTAACTGTTTGCCTTTAAATGCTGGTCCACCAGGGATAATTTCTGAAATTTTAACCACCTCGTTTTCGAGTTGTAAACGGGCGCCAATACCTTCGAAAGAGCGTGCCATTTCTTCGTTAAATTCTGTAGCCCTTGCTGGTACAAAATAATTGGTATGCGGATCGATAGACTCGGTAAAGGCATCCATCAGAATTTGGAAAACGTCCTGATTATTGGTTTTCGAGGTTTGCGACTGCAGGTTCTGGTAACGCTTGGTTAAAGTTTCTACGTTTTTAGCTTCGGCTGTGCCGGCCAGGTTTAAATTAACCAGTTCGTATTTAACACGTTTTTTCCAGGTATCGTTCAGAGCTGTTGAAGTAGCTGCCCAAGGCATTTTTTCGCGGTCGTAAACGTAGCTGTCGGTTTGGTTAAAATCGAATTTGGTTTTAATCTGTGCCAAAGAATAAGTGAAATACTCGTTTAATCTTTTGGCATAAACGTTATAGATGTAAAACGGAGCACTTAAATCGCCGTTTTTAAAGTCATCATCAAGGGTATATCTATACTTCTCAAATTCTTTAATGTCTGTAGCCAGGAAATAATTTCTCCCCGGATCTAAAGATTTGATATACTTATCTAAAATAAGCGAGGATATAGAATCGTTGACCTGAATTTTTTTGTAATTGTAGCTCTCAATTAGGTTTACAACTTCTTTAATAACGAGTTGCTGTTGCTCATCAGGTTTCACATTCGTAACACCCTCAACCATTGGCTGAGTTTTAGGTGCAGCATGACAAGCAAGTACTGCTGCAGTAAAAATTACAAAAAATATTCTTCTTAACATCTCTTTAAATGATTTAAAATCCATTTCCAATTCTATATAGCCAATATGATACCATTTTAGCAAAAAAACAAAAAAGAGACAGCATTATTACCGTCTCTTGTTAAAACTTATCAAATCTAGCTAAAAGCTTTTTATTTAACAATAACAATAGGAGAACGTTAGCGCTTATTTTTTGTTTTAAACAGGAGTTGAAATTTGACTATTTGCAGACGATAAATAGCCGGTTTAGCGCCCTTTTTCCTCAAAAAAAGCTGCTGAATAAGGTTCTGAATATTTAAATCGGGTTGAAAAAGTGCTGCTTAGCCTTTTTTTGCAGCGGTTTTACTGGCAATCACATCGCGGGCATCTTTAATCTGGCTCCGGTATTGAGTGGTTTTAACAGAATTGGCAAACCATTCGGCCGATTTTAAGTCGCGAAGGGCAAGGGTAAAATCTTTCTTTTTAATTTTAACCTGTACAATGCCGAGCATCGATTCGATATAGGAGTTGTTGCTTTTGAGTTGTTTAGCCAATATGCCCTGCTGGGTGTAGAACCACATGGATTGGGTATATTTGGTATTGGCCAGGTAAACTTTGCCCAAAAGGCTGTAGGTATTCATCACTCCCACCCGGTTTCCGGTTTTGGAGTAATTTTTTAACGCCACGTTTAAGAGGATTTGTTCTGCATCTGAAAAACGGCCCAACTGGTAGTGCATATTGCTCATTTTGATCACAGCCTGGCCATAGCGGTTAAAATTCTTTACCGCGTTATACTCAAATGCTGCCTTACCAAATAGGGTTAGTGCTTCGTTGTAGTCGCCTTTTCGCTCTAAATCTTCTGCTTCCTCAAAAAAAGAATTGCCATCTTCCAGCTCAAATTTAGATACGGCAATATTGATTGCGTTACCTCCGTTTGGTTCCTGGATTTCCGGTTTATCGATGTTTTGAGCTTGTAGTTGTACTGATGCAAAAAGGCCAATTAAAGCCAATACAATCCTGGTCATGCAACAAAAATAATACTTTAATTTTAATTTCAGCTAAATACCTGTAAATTAACATCGAAAGATGCCCAAACCATGTAGGGATGAGAATCGCAGTGGTATATTTCACCGGTTGAAGATATACCTACAATGCCCGCAAAGCCATCAAATGCCTTCAATTCGGCGAAAGATTTATCGGCAGCATCTTTTAAAGAAAAGCCATCGGTAACGCGTGTTACAATTTTGGCTGCCAGTGCGCCACTTACAATATCTTCGCCAACACCTGTGCACGAAATGCCAGCATGTGCATTGGCAAAATTGCCGGCCACAGTTGCCGAATCGCTTACCCGGCAAGGAATTTCGAAACCTTTACCTCCGGTAGAAGTCGCCGCTGCTATATTTCCGTTTGCATCAAGCGCTACACAGCCAACGGTACCTTTGTTGTTTTTTTGATTTAGTTTGGCTTCGTATTCCGCCTGGCGTTGTACCGTGATGGGGTTAAAATATTCGAATCCGTTTTTACGGGCAAAATCCTGAGCACCTTGTCCGCTTAAAACGCGGTCATCATAAGTTAGCAGGTTTTGCGCAATTTTGATGGGGTTTTTTACATCTTCGACATTAATTACGCCACTGAATTTTTCAGTTTTACCGTCCATTAAAGCCGAACTTAACCGCACCTTTCCATCGCTCTGAATCTGCGAACCAATGCCGGCATTAAACAGCTCATTATCTTCGAGTAAGGCAACGGTATAAACTACAGTTTCCAAAGCACTATGCTGCTGTAAATAGGAATGGCCAAGGGTAACAATTTTGGCCAAAGCATCTTGCTTCGCTTTTTTGGTTTCCTGATTGGTAGACGATTCGCTAAAAAAACCTCCGTGTATAATTAATTTCATTTTGTAGGGATATTAAACAGGACGATTTAAAGTACAAGTTAATCATTATTAACCGAACTATGCTATTGGTGCTACTTTCGGATGCTGGATCACCAAACTATGGTCGTTCAGGTCATAAACATCACCATCGCACATTACATGTACCACCATATTCTTAATCGATACCGGCTGACCCATTTCAACATCTGTTAAATTGGTATCGGCCATGGTACGGCCATCTACTAAAATAACCATGCCTGAGCCAATGGCTTCCATAATATGACCATCGGAAATGAAAAGACCGGTATCTTCGCCCAGACCAATACCTAAAATACCGGGGTTACTGGCTGCTGCATATAATAAACGACCAATTCTACCTCTTTGCACAAAGTGCGTATCTACAATTACATCGTCAATAAAGCCAAGTCCGCCGGTAATTTTCACCTCACCTTTCAACAAGGCATCTTTACTGCTGCCCTGATAAATCATGTTTTTTGAACTGGCTGCTGCGCCGGCCGAGGTACCAGCAATTACCACGGGTTCTGTACGGTATTTTTCGAGCAGAAGCTGATGGATTTTAGTGCCTCCAAAAATAGAGGAAAGGCGCAACTGATCGCCACCGGTAAAAATAATTACTTCTGCTGCCTGAATACGTGCGTAGTTTTCATCGGCATTGGCTTCTTCTCTGTTGGTGATGTTTAGCACGCCCACATTGTGCACATCTAATTGTGCGTAAGCTTTAATGTATTCTTCGCCAACTTTTTCTGGCATTAGCGATGCTGTAGTGATAATTTCAAAACGTGATTGGGTATCTTTTACCGATTCGGTTGTAATCCGCTTTAAAATTCCACGTTCAAAAAAGTTCATGTTATCGGGCAATCCAAATTGCGTTTCGGCAAAACTGCCTGTATTAATTGCGCCGCCAATAATGATGAGTTTACCTTCCGGAACCATTTTTTGTGTGTTTGATATCAAAAACTCCAAATATATAGGCTTATGATAAAAAACGCGACTTTTTTTGTCAATATTATCTAACTTATTAACAAAAGTTGAAATAAGATAACATAAAATTAACATGCTTGTGCCTAAAAATAAAACAAATACCCTTTAAAATTGATTTAACCAATGGCTGGGGCAAATCTGAGAATAAATGCATAATTTACAGACAATATTTTATGCTTTAAATTGAGCAGGAATAGGCCTTCCCAAAGCCTTGTTTAACATTAAAATAGCGAGCAAAACATTACATGAAAATATCAAACATACAAGTATTAAGAGGGCCAAATATTTGGTCGATTAACCGGAAAAAATTAATTCAGATGCGGTTGGATTTGGAGGATATGGAGCAGAAGCCAACCAGCGTGATAGAAGGATTTAGTGAAAGGATTGAGAAATTGCTACCCAGTATGTTCACTCACCGCTGCTCTAAAGGTGTTGAAGGGGGCTTTTTTACCCGCGTAAAGGAAGGAACCTGGATGGGGCACGTAATTGAGCACATTGCTTTAGAAATTCAGACCCTTGCGGGCATGGATACTGGCTTTGGCCGCACGCGCATGACCAAAACTGAAGGGGTTTACAACGTGGTATTCAGTTACCTGGAAGAAAAAGTAGGCGTTTATGCTGCCGAAGCTGCAGTTCGGATTGCTGAAGCGCTCATTGATAACAAAGAGTACGATTTGGAGCACGATATCCGCAGGATGAGGGAAATCAGAGAACTGGAAGCATTGGGGCCAAGTACCGCATCCATCGTTGAAGAAGCTGTGAGCAGAAGTATTCCTTGGATCAGGCTGAACAAAAGTTCGCTGGTGCAGTTGGGCTACGGTAAAAATCAGGTGCGTTTCAGGGCTACCATGACCGAAAAAACGAGCAGCATAGCTGTAGATATTGCCAGTAACAAAGAAGAAACCAAGCGTTTGCTTACTGAGGCAGCCATTCCGGTGGCAGCTGGTGTAACCATCTCAAATATCGATGATTTAGAAGCTTCGGTTAAAAAAGTGGGTTTCCCACTGGTATTTAAGCCTTTAGATGGTAACCACGGCAAGGGTGCTACCATTAATGTGAAAACGATGGAGGCTGCCATCGCCGCTTTCGAATATGCCAAAACCTACTCGAGAAGGGTAATTATTGAAAGATTTATTACCGGATATGATTTTAGGGTACTGGTAATCGACCATAAAGTGGTAGCTGCTGCCCAGCGCGATCCGGCACATGTAAGGGGCAACGGAATCCACACCATTCAGGAGCTGATTGATCAGGAGAATGAAGATCCACGTCGTGGTTACGGACATGAGAATGTATTAACCGAAATTGCAGTGGACAGGGATACGCTGGATTTATTGGCCAAGAAAGATTATACTTTGGAAACCATTCCGGAAAAGGGCGAGATTGTTTATTTAAAATCGACCGCTAATTTGAGTACCGGCGGTACATCTATCGACGTAACCGATATTGTACATCCACAAAATATATTTATCTGCGAAAGAATTTCGAGGGTAATTGGTCTGGATATTTGCGGAATAGACATTATGGCGCAAAACCTTACCCAGCCCCTAACCGAAAACGGAGGTGTTGTTTTGGAAGTAAATGCTGCCCCTGGTTTCAGAATGCACTTAGCTCCGAGTGAAGGTTTACCACGAAATGTGGCTGCCCCGGTAATTGATATGCTTTATCCGCAAGGTAAGTTATCGCAAATTCCGATTATTGCCGTAACCGGAACCAATGGAAAAACCACTACTACGCGGCTGATAGCACATATTATCCGCAGTAACGGTAAACGGGTAGGTTTTACTACCAGTGATGGGGTGTATGTACACAATACCATGCTGATGAAGGGCGATACCACCGGACCAGTGAGTGCTGAGTTTATTTTGAAAGACCCTACAGTAGAGTTTGCTGTGCTTGAAACCGCCCGTGGGGGTATTTTAAGAGCCGGATTAGGCTTTAATGCATGTGATATTGGCGTAGTAACTAATATTCAGGAAGATCACCTTGGCATTTCTGATATTCATAATCTCGATGATTTAACCCGTGTAAAAGCTGTGGTAATTGGTGCGGTTAGGCGCAAGGGCTGGGCGGTATTAAATGCTGATAATGGATATTGCGTACGTATTGCCAAAGATGCCCGCTGCAATGTGGCTTACTTTAGCATGGATGAAAATAATCCCGTAGTAAAAGAGCACTGCAAAAAAGGAGGCATTGCCGCGATTTATGAAAACGGATATATTACCATTAAAACAGGCGACTGGAAACTAAGGGTAGATAAAGCCACTCACATTCCGCTAACTTTTGGTGGGTCAGTAAACTTTATGATCCAGAATGTGCTTGCAGCAACGCTTGCAACCTATTTATGGGGCTATAAACCTGAAGATATCCGCCTGGCATTAGAAACTTTTATTCCTTCTGCGGCCCACACACCGGGAAGGATGAATGTTTTCAGATTCAAAGATTTTAAAGTGCTGGTAGATTTTGCACATAATCCTGATGGTTTTAACGGGGTTAAAGGTTTCTTGCAAGGCGTAGAGGCAACTGAACATGTAGGGATTATTTCTGCAACAGGCGACAGAAGAGATTCAGATATTATGGAAACTGCCCGAATTTCGGCGCAAATGTTCGATAAAATTTACATCTGCCAGGAAAAATACCTGCGCGGACGCCAGCAGCAAGATTTAGTCGATTTACTTTTGAAAGGTATTTACGAAGTTGATCCTAACAAAGAAGTCATTATCAATCATAAGAGTACCGAATGTTTGCAAATTGCGATTGATACAGCTAAGAAAGGTTCTTATTTAACAATTTTGAGTAATACGATTGATAATACCATTCAGCGGGTTACCGAACATCTGGATAAGGAGTTGGAAGCGTAAAATTTTAAAAAAACATCGTCACCCTGATCTGATAGCTATCGGATTTCTGCCCGGCTGGTCAGACGGGTATTTCAGGGGCTAATATATCCTGAAACAAGTTCAGCATGACGGAATTATATCATAAAAAAACTCCCCTCGTTATAAACCAGGGGAGTTTTTCGTTTTTATATAAGTTATTCCATTATGCCTGTGCATCGCGCAACCTTTTTATTTCATCGTGCGAGGTTCTTAATGATGCCTTCTGATCCGAAATTAACTCTCTAATGTTCGATGGCAGATCTTCTTCCTCTAAAGCCATTTTATAGGCGTTTTGCGCTGCGTCTTCACCAAATTCGCAATTGTTTAAAACAGTTTGGCGGTCGTTGCCGGTAAACATAGCCTTAACATCCATCCAAACCCTGTAAATTTTGCCCGAATTGGTGGTTCCGGTTTCAATATCTTCGCCTAAGGCCGATACTTCAGTAGCTAAAGCCATTTTATATTTCTGGCTTTCGCTAATCATGTTTAAAAAGAGTGATTTTAAATCGGCGTCACCATCTTTTAATTCCTTGCGACCTCTTTCATAGCCTTCAATACGGTCGTTATTAATTAAGATGAGATCGTTAAGTACTTCTGCAGTTGCTGTTGCTGTTTTCATGTTGTTATTTTTTATAGTTTTGATGTATAAAAAGAACAGGAGCCATTAAAAAAAGGTTTGTCATTTTTTAAATAGCTCACAACAAGAGGCTATAACTGAAAATATTTGCTGAAATTATTTTTTAGAGAAGTATTGCGCCAGTTTTTCTTTCACGAAACGCCTGACCCGTGTAACCATATTACCTTTCCGTTTGGCTAAAAACTTCTTTATTGATTTATAGGCTAAAGCATCTTCGGCAATTACCGTTGGAAATTCTATAATGGGTTTAGGGTTGATAACTACGTTGTATATATCGTTTATGCCTGAGTGTACGCCGGTTCCATCATGACCAATATTGTTGACCAGGGATTGCGATGGGTTAAGCGTTAAGCCATCTTTTAAGAAAATGGAAGCATACCACCTGATGGCCCAGCTATTGTTTTTACCCTTTTTGAATTCGAGCATTTGTTTCCAGAAATTCATGGTATGATCGATCGAAAATGCTTTCCTCTTTTTCTTGTCGAATTGTTTGATCAGCAGGTTGATATCGGGTTCAAAGTTTTTCCAGGCCCTTCCCCAGGTAGCCCAACCCCAACTGGTTGCAGCGCGGTAAAAAAACGATTGTGGTAGCTTTTCGCCCTCAAGCGGGTACATGTATGCACCGATATGCATTACTTTTTCCTCGTCGCGGTAGCGATTTAATGCATCGTTAAAATAGGCTAAGGTATGTGGTGAAGTAATAAGATCATCTTCAAAAACAATTACCTGATCGTATTCGGCCACCAGTTGGCTTACACCGGCAATTACCGAATTGGCCAAACCTGCATTTTCCTGCCGCTCAGTTACTTTAACTGATTTGAAACCTTTAACTTTATTGATGATAGCCCTTACCTCCTTAACCTTTTCCTCATCGAACGGAGTTTTTGCACCATCAGAAAAAATATATAACTGACTGTCGGCCGCCAGCTCATTTTGCTGCAAAAAGTTTAAGGTACGCTCGGTATGCTGCGGGCGGTTATAAACGAAAAGGGCTATTGGGGCAAGTTTGTGCATGTTAGTTTTTACTATTAAAGAAAGATTGGTTTATGTGCCTTATCCAATACTATATTTTATTCACCATATAAGGCAAGTAAGTTCCATTTAAGTTATGTGGAGACAATATTAAGCAATTGATTCATATATTTCATTCACATATGTTTTCTGCCCCTCAGTAAATATGTGTGAGCAATTGAAATTTATGATTAATCCAATCGGAATATGTAGAAGCTTCATATAAGTTAGAAGCTGGGCAACGTGAATTGGAGATACATTTTCTACGGATTTAAGTTCAACGACTAGAGAATCTTCAATTAATAAATCGCACCTTAAATTTGCATCAATTTCCAGTCCCTTATAATTTATGGGAATAATGAGCTCAGATTTGAATTTAATGTTTCTTAAGCTAAGTTCATGCACCATACATTTGTGATAAGTGCCTTCTAACAAACCTGGGCCTAGTGCTTTATGTACTTCAATGGCTGCTCCATTTACCTTATAAACAAGGTCTTTTAAATAATTTTTTGTTAATAACATTCCCTTTATAAATTAAATTAACAATTAATTCGGGATGATTTTAACTTGCAATTATAGGGGTTTAGGCAAAATTTAACTAAGCTTATATTATCTAATTATGCCTTATATGGTTAAATATATTAATTTAAACTAAAATATATGCAGGTTATGATCTGATTTTTGCGTGAGTACGGTATAAGCATTAGCAAACTGTTCTTGTTTTTTCTTTCCCAATAAATTACCTAAAGCTTTTTTAATCCGGTATTCCAGTTCTATTTTTAAATTCTTAGTAAAGGTTTTTGGTGCTTTCCGGTTAATAAACTCATTAAATTTTACGGTTTCGGTGGCAGTCATCGAAGTTTTATCAGCTAAAATCTCCAGACCTTCACTTTGTAATAAAAACCTGAGCGAAGTTGGGGTGTACATGTTAATGTGTCCGTAATCCAGAAAGTGTTTCATGCGTTTATCTACACCGAAACGATAATCTTTTGGAACTTCTACCACAATGTATTTAGCAACCCGTTTTAACTCCCGGATCAGGATACGTTCGTGTTCTACATGCTCTAAAACGTGCGCTAAAATCACCAGGTCGAAAGTATCATCTGCGTAAGGTATTTTATAACCATCAAAAGTCTGTGCTTCTTTCAGTTTAGGGAGCTTACGTTCTTTAATAATATCGACACCGCTTTGTGCAATTTCCAGGGCATAAAGTTCAGGTGAGAAGCTCCATTCATTTAAAAAATGTAGAATACTGCCATCTCCTGCGCCAACTTCTAAAACTTTTTGGGGTTTAATGCCTTTGCAAACATCAACAATATTTTGTGCTTTATATTTGGCTCCAAGCATGCGCCAGGCTACATCACTATTGGTATAAAAATTATCGTAGGCCGTTTTTACTTCTTCGCTTAGCATAACATGAATACGATTAAATGCCTAAACAGTTGTTTTCTTTATAAAAAACCGAAGTCGCCTTTTCGTAGAATAAGCCCGGCGAGATTCCGCTGAAACTGATTTCTTTGAAACCTTGCGCTTTTAACAGCACGCGTGCCGGGTGGTAAACTTCGCGCTCGCTATCATCTAAAACCAACACGCCATTTGCCGATAATGCATCTACACTATACTTGCAACAATTTACGCGGTCGCGGCCATCAACAATAATAATATCGAATTTGCGGTTAAGTAAGGTTGCTTTTTTTGCATATTCGCCGTCTTTTTGCAGTTCACAAAATATCATTTCGGCATTGGCCGGACTGGTATTTTTTACATTATCGTACCAACCTTTATCATGCTCTACCGAAGTAACTGAACCTGCCCGCTCTGCATAAAATAGTGTAGAACTGCCTGATCCATATTCGAAAATATGTTGTGTTTTGTTGATCCGTTCTTTAATGAAATCGATAAAAGAATAGGTTACCCAGGGTAATGCCTTCCCATTTCCATCTACGGCCTGTTTTTTATCAAAGGCCGTAAACCAGCCAATGCTGTTTAAGTATCCTTTATGTCCGTATGATAATAATGCCTTAAGCCTGTTTGGCTTAGCAATTAGTGTTGTTAATGCTTTAAGAGTACTCAACGTTTAAATATTTTTTGAAATGCTGTTACCAAAAGTAATGATTTTAACATCATTATACCCTGTTGCCGGGTTTTAGGGATTAATAAAATATAAAACGCAGAACTGGCACATGCAATTAAGGTTGCAATTGATGCGCCAATACCGGCATATAGTGGTATTAACCAAAGATTTAAGAGAATATTGATTAGTGCTCCAAAAGCAGTTCGATAAAAGGAAATTTTTGTAAATCCTTCAGCCAGTAAGTATTGGGAACTGGCACTTCCTAAAAATACAAAAACACCAGACCAGATGTGTATTGGGAGCATGTGCTCGGCACCTTCAAAGCGATTATTGTAAATAATATGGATAATGAGGGTTGACGCAAAAGTAACAACTATTGCAACAGGCAAACTTATAGCAACTAACAAGTCGTATAAATTTTGTAACCGTTTAATGTAGCGTTGATGGTCGGTTTTGCGGGCATTTATTAATGCTGGGAAAACTGATGTTACAATAGCCACGGGGATAAAATACCAGGCCTCGCTGATTTTTGCAACTGCACTGTAAATTCCAACAGCGCTACTGCCCACTGTTTTTAACATAACCTGATCTATTTTCATGTAAATAGATACCATAACTGCTGATAAGATTAATGGAGCAGATTGTTTCAAAAGCGATTTTGCGCGCTCTTTTTTAAAGTGCAGGTCAAATAAATTAAAACCCTTGTTTTGATAAAGTAAAATGAGTCCAAAGGCTAAAATAAAACCATCAAAAACCAATGCCCAGGCAAACCAGATTACACGCATGTGTAAAACAACAAGTAATATTTTGACAAGAGCTGAAACAATTACGCATATATTCTGGATATGTACTACATATTTAGATTGTACCTGCGATTGGAAATAGGAATCGATTACATTAAAGGATTTAAAAAACGCAGCAAAGGATAGTAAAGCTACTACATAGGTTAATGGTTCGCCGGGATTATCAGATAATTTGTGAAATAGAAGATATAAACCGATCGAAATTGGGATCAATAATAAGTTAACACTTAACCTTAATAATAATGAGGTGCCTAAAATTTCATCTTTTTTAGTAGGATCATTTAGTATTTCTCTGATGATGAAAGTGTCCAGCCCCAGGGCACCAATAGCTGCCGCAATTGCTGTAAAGGCATCGGCAAAGCTTAAATCGCCGAAAGAAATTGGTCCAAGGAATCGGGCTACTACAAAGCCAACAATCATGCTGAGAATCTTCCCAAACATCACCCAACCCGTATTTTTAAAATACTTGTTAAATGCTTCTTCGTCAAAACCTTTTATGGCGGGTAATTTCATTAACGCAAAGATGTAAAAAAATGTGCGTTAAGCGCCATATTGAAAATTCAAATTGTGTAAGCGGTTATTTCCCCTCGCTTTTAGCCTCAACGGCTTTGCTTTCGGGTGTTTTGGTTTCTGCAGCTGCTGGAGCAATTACCGTTTGTGCGGGTTTGCTGTTTAAAGGAGCGCCAACGGCAATATCGCAACGGTGGTTGGGTTGACCGTGCGGAGGATTCATACCCTTGCCCACTTTAACGTTCGAAACTTGGGTAACTGTAGGTTGAGTGGGAGCTGTTTTTGCTACTGCAATAGGTTTAGAATCTAACGGAGCGCCCACAGCAATATCGCAGCGGTGGCCAGGCTCGCCATGTTTAGGATTTAATTTTTTACCAGAATTACCGGCTGCTGTTACAGCAGGGGCTGGTGCGGGTTGTGTTACAGCCGCTGGTTTTGGTTGCGCGGGTGCTGTTCTGTTTAAAGGCGCGCCCACAGCCAAAGCGCAGGTATGCCCTGCTTCGCCATGTGGCGGATTAAAAATAAGATTGCTCTTTGTACTTGCTGCCGGGGTAGCTGCTGCATTACCTTTTTGTAATCCTTGTATTCCTGCAGGCGTTGGGATCATAACCTGAGCAGGTTCTTTTTTTTCGCCCTTGCAGGCGAAACATAAAGCGATGACTAACAGATAAAAAGCGTTCTTCATGAGGGTTGAGTGTTAAGTATTACCCAAATATGGCGAAATTAATTTACGCCTGAAAGCTCTTTTCTATTCTTTCCAGCTGTTTGAGGTGGTGCTTTAAATGAATTTCGATAAATCTTAACCATTGTTTGGCGTTTAAGTATCCTAAACGCGGGTGTTTTGTCTTGCAGGTAGCCGTTGCTAAACCCACCAAAGGATAATTGTCGGTTAAAGCCTCTTCAAACTCTAGAATAAAATCGAGCGCTTCGGTTTTGCTTATTTTTTTTACCCGGTCAGCCAGTCTTTGGGGTACTTTATATTGCCTTGCCGGTGGCAAAGCACCCAATAAAAGTATAAGCCTGACGGCAAAAGCAGTGGGTTTATCTTCTCCTTTGCCTTTTGCTGCATGTTCTAAGGCGATGAGCGATAACAGGCTCGAATCAAAAATATGCGAATATACTTCGCTGTAACTCCAGCCGGCTATAGGCGGTTGTTGCTGAAAAATATCATCAGCATAAGCAGATAGTTTCGATTTATAGGCATCGACAGTTTTGTGTATCGATGCCTTTATTTTTGCAGCCCTCATATCATAAAGATAAGCGAATTATTCTTTAGCAATGAAATTCAAAAAATCATCTTTGCTTGAAGAAAATCTAAATGTCTCGGCCAATAGCGTGTAGTTCTGTGTATCTATAGTTTTAGCATAAAGATATTTTGCAGTTTCTAAACGCTGATCATCAAAAGAAAACTCTTTAAGCAAGTATCTGATCTGTTCGGTACTGAAAGAAGCATTTTTGCCTGTGGCTTTGATTAACCGCGATCTGCCATCATCGAACCTTTCTTTTTTGTACAAACTAAAAAATTGATAAAAAGCCTCAGGCGACATTAAAGTATAATTCCTTACAGGACCTCTGTCTGGCCTTGGCGAAATACCAGTGTTGTAGGGCTCGCTATAACCATAAAAATCGTCTAATGCATATTGATTGTTGCGGAACAGACTAAGTTGCTTAATTACATTCAACCTGCCATTATCGAAACCTACAATGAGTCGTTCCTGAGCGTTTACATTAAGCTGTTCTTTCAGCATCAATCTATTGCCCTGCATTATAGACAACATAGGTTTGGAATTGTATACATCGTAAAAACGGAACCTGCCTGTGGCAGAACTTACCAGTTCATCGTCTAAATACACCGTATACTTGCCCGGTTTGGTAATTTGAAGGAATACTTCAGCTGTGCTGCGGTTGTTTTGAGCAAAACTTAGGGTAGCAAAGAGCATTGCCAGACCTAAAAAGATGGTTTTTTTCATGTTAATTAAGGTTTCATTTGTGTGTGTACTGAAACCTTGCCAAAGCAATGCCAAAATCAAACAAAAACAGTGTATGGCTAAAAAAGTTTTAATAATTCTTCAAGATGTACAATTTGGTGTTTCACATCTTCGGGTTTTTCCTTTTGCATTGGGTTGAAAAATATGGCTTCCATACCAAAGTTTTGTGCTCCGTAAATATCAGCCTCAAGGCTATCGCCAATCATAATGCTTTCTGCTTTTAATGCTTTTGCTTTATCAAGTGCATATTCGAAAATAATCGGATTAGGTTTGTTAACGCCTACATCTTCCGAGATAATTACATTTTCGAAATAAGGATTCAACTTCGATAAATTCATTTTGGTTAAAGTTGTTTCTTTAAAGCCATTCGAAATGATGTGCAGTGTATATTTTTGTTGCAGATAGGCTAAAACCTGTTCAGCGCCTGCAAATAAGTTGGTTTTAGTTGGCGAAATGTTTACGTAATCGGTTTCAAACTGGTGTGGCACTGCATCAGGATGGATGCCCATTTGAATAAAAGTTTTACTGAATCGCTCTGCCCTTAAAAAATCTTTAGTGATTTTTCCTAAATGATAATCGGCCCACAGCAAATGATTGTTTTCTGTGTAAATACTAATGAAATCGCTGCAGGATTTAATACCCAATGCATCTAATTGATAGGTTTGGTAAAGCTCTTTCAGGGTTTCTTCGGCATTGCGGTCAAAATCCCAGATGGTATGATCGAGATCGAAGAAGATATGTTTTTTCATTAATGTAATTGTAGTTTTTGCAAAGGTAGTTCCTATTACTACTGGAATTATAAATAAGCCGTCATTTTTGATTGAATCTCTTCTATAAGTTCTTCATCCATATATTCGTAATCGTCGGGGATGTTGAGGATCACAAGCTCTTTTTCCATAAGTTCTGTTTCGAAACGCTCTGTTAAGATTTGTTTGTGTCTTTTCTCCATCACAAAAATCGCATCAGCCCATAAAATAAGCTTTGCATTTATTTTGATCCTGGCCGATGGTGCCGTACCTGCTGACCGGATTTCGTGATCGGGATGGTTTTTATAAAGTGTTTCGGCAGTGGCACTACGCCATTTATTTCTGCTGCATACAAAAAGAATATTCAATTGCTTTGTAAAATTAGAAGGTTTCGGGCCAGAGACTTCTGAGAATTAAACCTTTTCTCCATAAGCCAGGTCGCCGGCATCGCCCAAACCAGGAACGATGTATGATTTGCTTGTCATTTCTTCATCAATAGCGCCCAGCCAAAGCTTTGCTTTAGGTAAATTAGCCCTGACATGGGCTACCCCTTCACTGCTGGCTATGGCGGCAACAATGTGTAGTTCGGCAATTTTATAACGGTTAATGAGCTCTTTACAGCACATCACCATGCTTTGGCCTGTTGCCAGCATAGGGTCGGCCATAATCAGTACCCTGCTATCCAGATCGGGCGTAGAAACATAATCCATCTGGATAATAAAATCGCCACTCTTTTTTACCTTCCGGTAGGCCGAAATGAAGCAGCATTCGGCTTTATCAAAAATGTTAAGCAAACCCTGCTGTAGGGGCAAACCGGCCCGGAGTATGGTTGCCAGTACAGGCTGATCGGTTAATACTTCGCATTTAGATATGCCAAGCGGAGTAGTAACTTCTGTCGAAGTGTATTTAAGTGATTTACTGATCTCATAAGCAAAAAACTCCCCAACGCGCTCCATATTTTTGCGAAAACGCATCGAATCCTTCTGGATATTTTCATCCCGAAGTTCGGCAATAAAAGTATTGGCGATAGATTGGGTTTTGCTTAGATCGAAAATCATAATGTTGGTTTTGCTGTACCCTGTTTAAAGATAGACGATAACAGGTTTTCTGCCCTAAATTTAACAATTTTAAGCTTAAAATTTAAACTAAAATCAATTACCTGCGTAATTAAGCATCTCGTTAAATACCTTTTTTAGTTTTTTATATTTTGGGTTTTCAGATAAGCTTTTTAACTGCCAGCTGCTGTAAAAAGTACCGTTAACTACTTTTACAGCATCTACATATTGGTTTACCGTTTTTATTGCGGCATCGGTAGGTAAATACTTTAACACATGATCGGTTAAGCAATAAGGATTTACGGTTAAAGGTGTAACCTTTTCGAGCTGTAAATCGTACCAGTTAAAGGGAGTACAGGTTCCTGCCCTGAAACCAGGTACATTGCTGTAGCCCATCGAGTAATCGGTAGTGATACCCGAGTTCAGAATATTTAAATAACAGATTGGGAATTTTAAAACTTCCAGTTGCTGACTACTTAAAGGAGAAACATTCGGGCGAATTTTCTTCAGTTTGGACAGGCCGTCTTTAATTTCGTTTATTTTTTGTTTGTCGCCGGCACATGGCCTTAATAACCCAACGGCTTTAGCTGTAAGTGCTTTTGCGACACCGTTTACATTGCTATGCGTTAGCGGTACGGCCGGGAAATCAACAAAATAAAGTGGCTGGTGCTTTTTAGTACGGAATAATTGATTTATCTGAACCAATACATCCTCGCTTTTAACCCCAACACCCGTTAACTGATCAAATTTTGAACGGAAGTAGCCGTTTTCTTTTTTAAAAACCGAACTAAAAATAAATCTCGTCTTATTTAAAACACCTTTCGGCATTTTGGGCGAAATGTTAAAATTAATGGTTGGCTGATGATGGAAATTTTTTTCATGAAACTTGAAGTGCGGATACTTTTTCCGGATCATGCTTTTGATAATCAGCGCCCACTCGTCGATAACTGGTCGGTTTAAAACCCGCCACTTGTGCTGCCTGCTTTTAGCAGGGTTAAAATCAGCTGCCGATGTTTTTTGATGAAGATATTCTTCATATCTGCTGATGATAAAAAACGAAGCTGCAAAAACATCAAAAGTCAGCGCAGAGCCTTCAACCGCAAATGGAACCAGGTAATCGCCAAAAGGAATGCTTTTAAGTTTGATTTCTTCGAGCTTTTTTGAAAAAAGCAGTGGTGTACTTTTAAAGAAAAGCTCATCACCCAGGGCTTCATCCCCATAGCTGATTTTTACCTGATCGCTTTGCAGAAAATGCTGACTATTGCCTGTAAATTCCACTTCCGCTTTCAGGATATCTTTAAAAATAAAACTGAAAATATACTTAATCCGAGGCGTTAATATGTTGGAGAAGATGATTAGGTGCATAACTTATTTTAACAACACGGATTTAAAAAAAGATAACAAGAAATAGTCCTCAGCTCATATTAACTTAAATAATATAGCTATTAAAATTAATGGTAATTTAACATCTAACCATTATCTAATACAAAAATTACAGTTAAAAGTTTGCCACAAACCTTTTTTCGGGGTAAAGGATCTTACTGCTTTTACGGGTAGCACCTTTCACAATATGTACAATACTCATTTGGTCATCAAACAGGTCGTAGAGAATGGTATTGTTAACTTCAATAGATCTTACAGCTGATACTTTTTCAACTTCCAGGTAAATATTAGTGGCCTCGTGATCTATTTCAAAGCCTATATAATTCAAGGTTGTTGCTTTTCCATTGGCTTTAACCTGTAAATGTGATAGCAAATATTTTTTAACCAGTTCATCCATCGCTGTTTTCATATTGGGATTGCTCAGGTCTGTTTTTTGTTTGTATAATCTGGCTAAAATCGATTCAAAATCATCCGAAAAAATCTTACAGCTTATCTCAAGCGTTTTGTCTTTTGCATTAAAGTTTACTTCGGTAGTACTTACGTGTAAAGGGTGCCTAACACCTGCCTCAACCACAAAAAAGGTACAACACAAGAGCAGCACAACAAATTTTAATTTACGCATGGGTATATTTTTGACTTTAACGCAAAGTTAAAAGATAAATTGGCTACTTATTAAATGTAATCAAGGTGTTATGTCCGTTGCGTTCTACCTGGAGGCTTTTAAAATCTAAACGGGCAAATATTCGGCTCAGTTTTTGGTGTGAAGGATGTACGTGTGTAAGTTTGATATTAAAGTTTTCATTAATCCAGTAGCTGAACCTAATCAGCATTTTTTTTAATCCGCTTTCTTTTTTCAGCTCTTCCTGTAGAAATTTCTCATTGTTAACTACAATAAAGCCAAAGCCATCTTTTTTAACCAGGTTGTAAATGCGGGTAGCAAACTGATTGTCGTTGATGCAGTAATACCAGCAGATCCGGTTAAAAATCATATCGTATTTTCCTTCTGCTTCTTCGAGGTAACCCAGCGAAAAATTTATAGCTATACTTTCTGCATTAGCCTTGTTTTTGGCAATTTCCAAATAATTTTGGCTGATATCGTGCCAGGTAACTTTAGCCCCTTTTTTAGCAAATTCAATGCTGTACTGGCCCGGACCTGCGCCTAAATCCAATATGCTTTTATCCCGTAAATCGGCTACCTGCGTATTAATTGCATCAACAAGGCTGCTATCTACCTTACTGTATTCGTTGGCAGCATATTTTTCTGCAAAGGCTTTTGGGACAGGATCAAAGCCGCTTTGCGGCTTTTGAAAATAATATTTAAGCCTTAGCATAATACCATATTAAATAAGTTCAGTTACCTTGTACCAATATACCTTGTTAACCTTGTATAATGAAACAACAATTTAGTTTACAACTGTAAACACAGGTGTTTCTTAAAACAAAATGGTTTAAAAACGGTAACAAATTTGGGATTTATCGTTTTCTGTACCTGATATTTGGTGTTTTTGTAATTAAAAGCATAATTTTAGTCTTTATAAACTATTTTTAATTGAGATAGTTAGCTTACTATTCATGCCGTTACAAGATTTTATCTTTTATTTTAAACTGGGTTGGGAACACATTATTAGTATTGATGCGCTGGATCATCAGCTTTTTGTTTTGGCGCTCGTTGCCATTTACAGTTACAAAAACCTGAAACAGGTACTGATACTGGTTACCGCTTTTACCATTGGTCATTCGCTAACTTTGCTTTTAAGTGTTTTAGATTACATCAGGTTTGATAGTAAGTGGGTAGAGTTTTTAATTCCCTGTACCATTGTAATTACTGCTGTAAGCAATATGTTCAGGAAGAATTTTTCTTTGAAATCGGTTAAAATTAACTACTCCCTGGCTTTGGGTTTTGGGCTAATACATGGGATGGGTTTTGCTAATTCGATCAGGATGATGCTGGCCAAAGACCAAAACATTGGCTGGGGGCTCTTTGGCTTTAACGTTGGTCTGGAGGCCGGACAAATTTTTGTGGTGATGATTATTTTACTCATTACCTTTTTAATTTTTAACTATACCCGCATCAAACGATTGAGCTGGGTTTTATTTATATCAGCAGCCGTATTTAGCCTGGCTTTAAAAATGGCTTTAGAGAGAATTCCATTTTAACTAACATCATAATGAATAAACTGTTTACTTTAACAGGCCTGCTACTTTTTTCTGGTAGCTTAGCTTTTGCCCAAAATACTCAGAATAATCCTGGCAGTAACCATGGCAATAAATTTGAGCAATTGGGTACCATTTTACCTACACCAAATGAGCAGCGTACCGCCAGTGGTGCCCCGGGCGTTAAGTATTGGCAGCAACGTGCCGATTACAACATCAAGTGCGAACTGGATGAGAAAAATTTGTTGCTTACCGGTTCAGAAACGGTAACCTATACCAATAACTCGCCTGATCCCTTAACTTACATCTGGTTGCAGTTAGATGAAAACGAACACAGCACCGATAAAAATGCCAATTATCAGGATGCTACTAAAATGCCGGCAATCGGTACTATCCAAAATTTAGACCAGCTAAGTGCAAAAGGCAATAATGGTAATGGGATTAACATTACTAAATTAACCGATGCTACGGGCAAAAATTTAAAATATACGGTTAACAAAACCATGATGCGGGTGGATTTGCCTGTAGCGTTAAGAACCGGGCAGAAACTGATATTTAACATCGACTGGAATTATAAAATTACGGACCGCATGTCAGTTGGTGGCCGTGGAGGTTATGAATATTTCCCAACTGATGGAAACTACCTGTTTACCATGACCCAGTGGTACCCACGCTTGTGTGTGTACAGCGATTTTCAGGGATGGCAAAACCACCAGTTTACAGGCAGAGGTGAATTTGCCTTAACCTTTGGCGATTTTAAAGTACAAATGACCGTTCCGGCCGATCACCTGGTAGGTTCAACAGGCGAGTGTATCAACTACAGTGCTGTTTTAAATCCTACGCAGTTAAGCCGCTATAATACAGCTAAAACTGCTGCGGCACCTGTCGAAATCCAGACTTTAGCTGAGGCTAAAGCTGCTGAAGCTAAAAAATCGACAGCTAAAAAGACCTGGGTTTTCAATGCAAACAATGTGCGCGATTTTGCCTGGACTTCTTCTCGTAAGTTTATCTGGGATGCCATGCCGCAAAAAATACAGGCCAATAACAATACCGTTATGTGTATGAGTTTTTATGGGAAAGAAGCCTATAACCTGTATAGCAAATTTTCTACACGTGCAGTAGCCCATACCATTAAAACCTATTCTGATTTTACCATTCCTTATCCATATCCGGTTGCGCAGAGTATTGAGGCTGCAAATGGAATGGAATATCCAATGATTTGTTTCAACTATGGCCGTACCGATGCAGATGGAACTTATAGCGAAAGCACTAAAAATGGTATGTTGGGCGTAATCATCCACGAAGTTGGCCACAACTTTTTCCCGATGATTGTAAACAGTGATGAGCGTCAGTGGACCTGGATGGATGAAGGCTTGAATTCTTTTGTAGAGTATTTAACCGAAGAGCTTTGGGACAATAAATTCCCGAGTAAAAAGGGACCGGCATATACCATTGTAGATTACATGAAACTGCCAAAAGATGAGCTGGAGCCAATTATGACCAATTCTGAAAATATTGCACGTTTTGGTCCGAATGCCTATTCAAAACCGGCAACAGGATTAAATATTCTTCGCGAAACCATTATGGGCAGAGAATTATTCGACTATGCATTTAAAGAATACGCCAGAAGATGGGCTTTTAAACACCCTGAACCTGCCGATCTTTTCCGTACGATGGAAGATGCCAGCGGCGAAGATCTGGATTGGTTTTGGAGAGGCTGGTTTTACGGAACCGACCCATGCGATATTGCTTTAGACAGTGTGAAATTTGCAAAAGCCGATTTCCCTAAAGAAGTGCCTGCTGCAAGATCGAGAATGGTTAAAATTGATAAACCTGCTGTAAATGCTTTTGAGGATATTTCGAAAATCAGAAACCGCGAAGACAAGAAAATCAGCTTCTATGTAGATAAAAATACTGCAGCCCAGGATTTCTATTATAAATATGATAGAGGAATGGTTACTATCGATACAACACTGGCAACCAAAATGGAAGGCAGTATGCCTTTAGATGTGGTGCCGGCAGCTGAGCAGGATAAGTATGAAAATAAATTTCTTTATGAGTTAAGTTTCAGCAATAAAGGCGGTTTGGTTATGCCAATTATTGTAGAGTTTACCTATAAAGATGGTACCAAAGAAATCGACCGCATTCCGGCGCAAATCTGGAGACACAATGAATTGAAAACTTCTAAGTTTTACGTAAAAGATAAAGAAGTAGCTTCTATTTTGGTCGATCCGTTACGCGAAACAGCGGATATTGATACCAGTAACAATAGCTGGGGAGGCAAAGCTAAGGAAAGTAAATTTAAAGCTTACAAAGCAAAAGCCGGCGGTGCCGTTAGAGGCCAGTCGGTTGGCAAAAACCCAATGCAACAAGCTGCAAGTAAATAACAAAAAATCCCCGTTGAGTTTCAGCGGGGATTTTTTGTTAACCTGGTAAATCAAAAGTTTAACTTTCGATTTACCAGGTTGTATGCTGTTTATATGCTTTATAAGTGCTTTGTGAAAAAGCATTGATTTTTTTCGGCCCCTCATCTCAGGCAATTTTTCAATCCTCTAACACAAAATTACTTTTCGATGGTTGAATAAAACATGCTAAATTGTTTAGCATCATAAAATTTCAGTAAATTTGGTTATCGATGAAATTTAAAATCACCTCAGAATATAAACCTACCGGAGATCAACCCAGTGCTATTAAACAATTGGTTGATGGCGTAAACGCCAATGAACATTACCAAACTTTATTGGGCGTAACCGGATCAGGAAAAACTTTTACCGTAGCCAATGTAATTGAGCAAACTCAAAAGCCAACATTGATTTTAAGCCACAATAAAACACTGGCTGCGCAACTATATGGCGAGTTTAAGAATTTCTTTCCCGAAAACTCTGTCAATTACTTTGTTTCCTACTACGATTATTACCAGCCAGAAGCCTTTATTGCTTCCAGCAATACCTATATCGAAAAAGATCTGAGCATTAATGAAGAGATCGAGAAATTGCGTTTACGTACCACATCATCTTTAATGAGTGGCAGGCGTGATATTATCGTGGTTTCGTCTATTTCCTGTATTTATGGTATGGGTAATCCCGAAGATTTCTCTAAAATGGTTTTCCGTTTTGGTGTTGGATTGAGGATTTCAAGAAATGCTTTTTTACATAGCTTGGTAGAAATTTTATACTCGCGTACCACAACCGATTTTAAACGCGGTACATTCAGGGTTAAGGGAGATACTGTTGATGTTTTCCCAGCGTATCTAGACCATGCTTATCGCATTTCGTTTTTTGGCGATGACATTGAAGAGCTTTCAACCATTGATCCCGTTTCGGGCAAAACTTTAGAAAAGTTGGAAGATATGGCCATTTATCCAGCCAACCTTTTCGTTACACCTAAAGATCGTTTCAACTCTTCTATTTGGGGCATTCAGGAAGAATTGGAAGTTAGAAAAAACCAGTTAATTGCCGACAGGCATTTGCTTGAGGCCAAGCGTTTAGAAGAACGAACCAATTTCGATATTGAAATGATGAAAGAGCTGGGTTATTGCTCTGGTATTGAAAACTACTCACGCTTCTTCGATGGCCGTCAGCCAGGTATGCGCCCATTCTGTTTACTGGATTATTTTCCGGATGATTATTTAATGGTGATTGATGAAAGTCACGTTACTGTGCCACAAATCAGAGCCATGTATGGTGGCGACAGATCGCGTAAGCTTTCGCTCGTAGAATATGGTTTCCGTTTACCAGCTGCATTGGATAACAGGCCATTAAATTTTAACGAATTTGAAGCACTGGCTCCGCAAACCATTTATGTAAGTGCAACCCCTGCCGAATACGAACTCGAAAAATCGGAAGGTGTAGTAATCGAGCAGGTAATCAGACCTACTGGTTTGTTAGATCCGATTATTGAAATCAGGCCTGCCATTAACCAGGTAGATGATTTGCTTGATGAGATAGACCTGACCATAAAAGATGGCGGCCGTATTCTGGTAACCACTTTAACTAAAAGGATGGCAGAGGAGCTGACCAAATACCTGGATCGTTTAAACATTAAAACCCGCTATATCCACTCTGAAATTAAGACTTTGGAACGTGTGGAAATCCTGCGTGGCTTGCGTTTGGGCGAGTTTGATGTTTTGGTGGGAATTAACCTTTTGCGTGAAGGTTTGGATTTACCAGAAGTAACATTAGTGGCTATTTTGGATGCCGATAAAGAAGGTTTTTTACGTTCAGAAAAATCGCTGATCCAAACCATTGGTCGTGCTGCGCGTAACGATAGGGGGCGCGTAATTATGTATGCCGATGGCATGACCGAGAGCATGGAGAAAACGATAGATGAAACCAATCGTCGCCGTGAAAAACAGATCGCTTATAATCTGGAACATGGTATTACACCAAAAACCGTGGGTAAATCGCGCGAAGCCATTTTAGAACAAACTTCCGTACTTGATTTCTCGCAAAAAGCAAGCGATAATAAAGCCAGGGCTTACATCGAAAATGCCGAAATCAGTATTGCTGCCGATCCGATTGTTCAGTACATGGGCAAAGGAGAAATGCAGCGCGCTATTGATAATACCCGTAAAGACATGCAGAAGGCTGCCAAAGAGATGGACTTTTTACAAGCCGCAAAACTGCGCGATGAAATGTTTGCGCTGGAGAAAATGTTTAACGAGAAGTTTTCAAAATAATTTACTCGTTTTCGTTTTTTGAGGATTTATCGGTCTTTACAACGTAGGTTTCGGTTATACTATCGTGCCACCCTCTATAAAGAAAAATAAATGATAATGCTTCAAAGGGTATTAATCGTGCAAATGTGCGTCCGATCCTTTGCTTTGTATTTGGCCTTCCAGCAATTTCATCTACAATTGTATTACCTAAAATTATTTTACCCATAGAAGTATTAAAAATACCTTCGCTTATCAAGTAATAAAAAAATAAACTAAAATATACTGGTAAATAAATCCGATCTTGATAATTAAAAATGTAGCCTATCGTAGATAAAAAGCTATTCTCGCTCTTTGTCAGAACAAAAATTATTCGGTCAATAAAATCAATATTATAATAAAGAAAACAAAAAACGAAGATAATATCTACGATTCGGTGCAGTAGACGTTGCATTTTGCTTACCCCTGTGAATTCAAACTCATTATTGTGCTTTGTTAATTTTGGTTTGAGCTGCTTTTGTAAATAAAGAAGTATGTATGTATTTAAGCCAATTGCAACGATCCACATTGTAAAATGTCTTATTTCTATTTTAAGAATTAAGTCTTGATCTTCTGATACAGCATTTAAAATTCTGATTAGGAAAAAAAACATCTGTGAAAAAATGAAATATAAAAGTACAATTCTCAATAAAGCAGTTCTTTTATAATTTGAAAAAGCAAAGATCAATATCCCCAATAAATTAAATAAAAGTATGATTGGGAAAATGTAGTTTGTTAGATAAAAAGGAGAACCTTTTTGAACAGTCTGTAATAAAGCGGAGAAAAAATCAATAGAAATTATAATATGATATAAGAGGGCAGCTATTAATAATAATAAAATAATTAGACTTTTTTTCATTTGAGCGTTTTTTGAATAGGTACCAAGATATGCTTTAATTTTTATTAACCTCAATAAAATATTTGTTTGGTAACGTTTTGGTTTTAAAGAGTGATTTTTAGATAATTTGAATTAGAATTGCAGTTCAATAAGTTATCTAAAAATCATTAAATGAAATCTTTAAAACTAGTAACGCTGATCGTACTCAGCGCTATCGGTCTGTGTGGCTATGCCCAGAACCAGACAAATATTACACTTCCACTAGGTGGTAATGCTTACAGCTCATTACATCAAGACTCAGAAAGAACTTTATCCAATCGGGGAATAGTAAACTGGACCAATCCAAAAGAATATTTTACAGCATATTTCAGGGTTGCTAAACCTGGTACAGTTATCGTTTCGATCAATGATAAACCAGTTGTTGATGGGCAATCAACGCTGGAGTTTTCTATAAACAATCAACCTCAGAAAGTAAGTTTTGATGAAAGCAAAGCTTTTGAGGGTAAAATTGGTGAGTGGACAATTAAAGATACCGGTTACGTTGCCTTAACCATTAAAGGAGTGAGCAAAAGCGCAAACAAATTTCCTTCCATTGCAAATTTGACGATTGGGGGATCAGCTATTGAAGGCAAAACAGCCTATGTTAAAAATAACGAAGGCAATTTCTTTCATTGGGGACGCCGCGGGCCATCTGTTCACTTAAACTACTTGCAACCCGAAAATGTAAATGCTGAGTGGTATTACAACGAAGTTACCGTACCAAAAGGTGAAGATATTTTAGGCTCTTATTTCATGGCCAATGGCTTTGGCGAGGGTTATTTCGGCATGCAGGTAAACAGCCCTACAGAAAGACACATCCTGTTTTCGGTTTGGAGTCCTTTCAATACCGATGATCCTAAAAGCATTCCCGATTCGCACAAAATTAAGATGTTAAAGAAAGGCGAAAATGTACATACCGGCGAATTTGGTAATGAAGGTGCAGGCGGACAGAGTTATTTAAATTACATGTGGAAAGCCGGAAATACCTATAAGTTTTTATTGCACGGTACACCGGGTAAAGACAGTACAACCACCTATACAGCCTACTTTTTTGCACCTGAAACCAATAAATGGCAGTTAATTGCCAGCTTTACCAGGCCACAAACCAAAACCTATTTAAAGCGTTTCCATTCCTTCTTAGAAAATTTTTCACCTGTACAGGGCGATTTATCCAGAAAAGTTTTGTTTAACAACCAGTGGATTTGCGATAATAAAGGCGTTTGGACCGAATTAAAATCGGCCAGGTTCACTACAGATAATACCGGTATGAAAGGTTACCGGATGGATTATCAGGGCGGGATTGATAAGGGAGCGTTTTATCTTAAAAATGGTGGTTTTTTTAACGATTATACTTCGCCAAGAAAAGTGTTAAACAGAACGACTGAAGGTAAACGACCAGAAATAGATTTCAGTAAATTACCATAGATATTCAAAATTATTGTGGAATTTTGGTTTTTCATTCATCATCACAATACAGCACAATGGACGGGCAGAACAGAAAAGACATTTATCCGGGATTAGAAGTCGGAATTATTTTGAAGAAAGATCAAAGATCAGGAAACATTACATACGGTATAGTGAAAGATTTGCTTACTTCATCTGCATTCCACTCCAGGGGAATAAAAGTTCGGCTCGAAGACGGCCAGGTAGGCCGCGTTGCTGAAATTGTGGAAGATTAACGGTGGTATTAAAACTTTATAGCTTAGCATACGTATTATATTTGTAATCAAATTGCAATTAAAGGCTAAAAAAGTAACAAAATAAATTTTGCGTCGTCTATATTTGTATTAACAGTAAATTAATAGCATGGCATTATTAAAATTCATATTCATCACTATATTGGTGCTTTGGCTGATCAGAATGTTGATCAGGTTAATACTCCCTATGCTGTTTAATAACCTGGCGAGTAAAATGCAGAGTCAGGCTACCGGACAGCAACAACAAAGAAGACAAAGACCTGAAGGTTCTATTTCAATCGATTATATGCCACCAAGGCCCGATCAAAGTAAAACAGATAAACTCGGCGATTTTGTCGATTACGAAGAGGTAAAATAATTCTAACCCTGAACTTGTTCAGGGTTTTTTGTTTAAGGCAGCTCTGCTACTGATTTTATAAATTGATTTCGGGCGGTTAACAATTTATGTAGATAACGTTTCAAAAACAATGCATCTACAGCCTGACCCATTAACCCCATTGGAGATTGAAATGCAAAAATATCTGTCATTTCTGTATGTGCACCTAAAGCGGTGAAGTGGTGTTGATGGTGCAATAGCTTAAACGGCCCCTTCAACATTTCATCAACAAAATAAAAAGGCTTTTTCATTGCTGTAATTTTGTTTGTCATCTTAAAACTTATCCAAAAATGATTGGCCTGCCAGGTAACCTGTTCTCCAAGATCGATTAAGCCCGTCAGCTTTCCTCCAGCAACTTTTTCTTTATGACTTTTCATCGATTCTGTGTGTAAATCGAGGCTTCTGGATAAATTAAAGCACTTTTCTATTGATGCATTAATCCTTGTTTTTAAAATCAGGGTTGGCATTAGGTCTATTTTAAAATATCTTTAACAGCACAGTCAATGGTTGGGTATTTAAATTCGAAACCGCCGTTTAAAAGGATTGTTGGCTTAACCCACCTGCTTTTTAGAATCAGCTCGGTTTCGGTGCCGATAATTTTTGCACCAATGGCCAATAACCATGCGGGGGCGGGTAAACCGAAGCTTATACCAAAGGTTTTGCGGATTTGATGCATTAAAACATGGTTTTTAACTGAATTTGGGGCCGTACAATTAATAATTCCGTTAATTTCTTCGTTTTGAAGCAACCACTCTATACTCAAGGCAGCATCCTGCTCGTGCACCCAGCTTACGTATTGCTGGCCATTACCTTGCTTGCCGCCCATACCTACCTTTACCAGATTAAGCAGCCGTGGAAAAGCGCCATCTGCTTTACCCAGCACAATGCCCATTCTTAAAGCAACTTTCCTGGTTTTAGGTGTATTGCTTTCAAAAAAGCAATTTTCCCAGGCTTTACAAACCTCGACTGAAAAACCAGTACCCATTTCGCCGTGTACTTCATCCTGGTAACGGTCTTCGGCGTGACGGTATATGGTTGCAGAAGTAACATTGATCCAAAGTTTAGGTGGATTTTCCATTTGCTGAATCACTTCGCCCAACAAAGCGGTTGGTTGCAACCGTGATTGGATAATTTCTTCTTTGTTTTTGGGCGTATATCTGCAGTTTACGTTTTTACCGCAAAGGTTTACAAGCATGTCGGCATTCTGGAGCGCACTGGCCCATTCGCCGGCAGTTTTTCCATCCCAAACCATCGTTTTAATATTACCCTTTGCAGGTTGGGCCTTCCGTGAAAGGATTACAATTTCATCCGTTATAGGACTGAAATGTTTGGCCAGTACATGACCTAAATAGCCATTGCCACCTGCCAGAACAATTTTGCTGTATTTCATCATTTTAGAATAATAAGATTAAGGCCAGAACAATTAAACGGTAAAGCACCCAGGTTATACTCATGGTTAAGCCTAGGTTTAAAATGCTGCTGCGGCGGAGATGTTCTATAAACATGAGTCCGGCTACCATTAAAAAATAAAGCATAAATAATGTGGGATTGAGTTGAAAGTAATGAGAAACAACAAGTGCAGGCAAAAGCAACAGTGAACCGGCAAAAGAAATAGTCATCATGTTACCCAGATAGTCCCAAAGTTTATCTTTCCGGTAAAAGAGCATAATGATTCCCTGAAAAAACATTTGGCCGCCGCAAATGAAGTATTCGCGGTAGGTTCCACCTAATGGCACAAAAGAGGTTAACAGGCCGGCATAGGCGGTTAAAATACAAGCCGTAACCAGCCATGTAAAAAGTAAATAAACCAGCCGATATTGGATTTTAAAACCGGGCTGTATCGTATTTGCTTTAATTTTTGCCGGGATAATCACCTTTCTGTTGTAAGAAATAAAGGCATAAAACCGCTGCATGAAATAAACAAAAGGACCAAATGAGAACAACTTTTTAAATATTGGCAGGGCGTGGCCGATAATTTTAAACAAGCTTTGGATGCCATAAGTTACCTCGCCGGTTTGCATGTTCACCAGGGCAATTTCATTGGCTGCACGCTGCTTGTCAACCAAAGGACAAATATTGGCAGGCATGTTTTGGTAAGCTTCCCGGCCATTTTTATCCAGCATACCGGTTTTAATAAACGTTTTGGTATAGGCATAACACATGGGGCATTCGTCATCAAACAGAATAACGTGATTTTGGAGTGTTTTCATTTCTTTAAATTTTAGTATTTTCAGTAAAAATTGAAAATTAAGTTTAAAAAATAAAGCCGGACTTAGGTAAGGCTTTTTGGGCTTAGGGTTTAGTGGATAGGGTTTAGCACTTGGTGTTTAATCATGAGCGTTTAGGATGAACATGTCTTGATACTTAATACTCACTACTTGATACTTATTACTTGATACTCAATACCTCTCTCATATCTCACATCTAGCATCTCACATCTCTATTTAAATACCTTCAATATCGATCCCCAGAACCAGTTTTCTTCCGCTTTGAGCATGGTTTCCAAGGTTTTGTCGACATTACCTGCCAGTTTGTTTATATCTGTAATCGATTTTTTGAAAGTCTTAAATTCAGGGTCTTTATCGTCTCCATCAACATTGGAGAGCTCGTTTAAAACTTTCAAAACAGGCTCCAACTCTCTTTTTTTACGCTCTTTGGCCACCTGGCGTGCAATATTCCAAACATCTTTATCTGCAAAAAAATATTCTTTACGCTCGCCGGCTTTGTGTTGTTTTTCAATTAATCCCCAGCCAATTAAATCGCGGAGGGTCATGTTGGCATTACCTCTTGAGATACTCAGCGTTTCCATAATTTCTTCCGTAGTAAGCGCTTCGGCAGAAATTAGCAATAAGGCATGAACTTGCGCCATTGTGCGGTTAATACCCCATTCCGAGCCCAGTTTACCCCAGGCTTCTATGAATTTTAATTTTGCTGCTGCTAATTCCATACACAAAGATAAAATGTTTTATTAAACTTTCAAAAATTATTGAAAGTTTATTTATTCTGAATTTTAGTGCTGCTCCGTTGCAACTGATCTAAAACACCCTGCCAGCTTTGTTCTTTACCATTTACTGATTGAAGTACACTGAGTAAACTCTGGTCAAAGTATACGGCTAACCTGAGTACGGGTAGTGCTAAATCTGGTTTAAACATGGTTCCAGGAGCAAATCCCGCTTCGTTATTCTTCGCCCGGTCGCGGTCGAACTTTACTTTAGTGTGTACATATTCTTCATGTTGCTGTTCTCCCTTTACATAAGGCATTAGCCAGTTAACCGATTTGCGGATCGATGATCCCTTTGGCGATTCGTAGGTGTAAAAATTTGTTCCTTTTGCTCGATCGATGATAATGGCCAGCTTAAGCATGGGTTCTAAATCGTAAATGTGGTAATGCATGGCATCGCGCTCTTTGAAATCGAGGCTGGTGCCATCCGGGTACAAATTAATGTTGATGTGGCTTTTAAGGTTTTCGATGGTCCAGGTAATAAAATCGGCATTGTTTAGTACATAACCAATTTCGCCAACTACTTTTAAGCGATGGGCATTCCAGTTGTTAATGGCGGTTCCCCTTCCCGCTTTCATGCGTTTGCTGTTAATTTCTGTCCATGCTGTTTCGCTAAGCCACTTTTCAATTGTGCTTTTGGCAGCAGGTTCGATGTCAGCTTTGATCAGATCATAGGCCTCTACTGCTTTATCCAGATTGGTATCATCAATTGGATCGCCGTTAGGCCGGTTAATCTTTGCCCAGGCTTCAAGAAATTCTACACATTTGTGGAGATATTTTTGATCACCGCTTAAACGGTATTGTAAAGCCAGTGCAAACATTTTGTTCATATCGGCTAATGCCTGCCGCGTACGTTCTTTTTTAGGATTGCCTTTTAATAAACCTTCCGTGCGGATGGTATCAACAGGATTAGGCTGCTCAGCAAGGCAGTTTGAAGCATTTTTTGCAAAGTCTGCATATAGTTTCCCGGTTTCGGGGTTGTTTTTGATCTGTTTTTTAAGGTTTTTAATTTCATTGGCATTTAAGCTTACCACCTGCGAAAATGCAGTAAAAGCCAAACCCAGTAGTACGATTGTAGCAGCAAACTTTCTCATCTTTAAATACATTGAATTTTTATTCTCTTCTACAAATCTAGTTTTTATTCGCGTTGCATTTAATTTATTACTTTTTTATACCGCCCATTTTTTTATTTTTGACGTTCGTTTAAACTTAAACAAACCTTAATGAATAACTGGTTTAATAAAAATGGCATACACCTGGCCATTATTGCATTTTTTGTAGTCATTACATTTGCCTACTTCAGTCCTGTTTTGCAGGGTAAAGCGCCACAACAAGGCGATGTTTTGCAGGCAAAAGCCATGCAGAAAGAAATTATGGATATTAAGGAAAAAGATGGTAAAGGACCTCTTTGGACTAACCAGATGTTTGGCGGTATGCCAGCTTATCAAATCTGGGTGCAATATCCATTAAATATTACCACTTATGGTATCGATGTAATAAAAGGTGTGTTTCCTGATCCTGTTGGAACAGTTTTACTTTACCTTTTGGGTGCTTATTTATTATTCTGTGTATTAAAAATAAATCCATGGCTTGCTGCGGCAGGTGCCATTGCCTTTGCGTTTACTTCGTATAACTTCATTATAATTGCCGCTGGGCATAGCAACAAGGCGTTGGCCATCGGTTTCTTTGCACCTATTTTGGCCGCTATTATTCTTACGCTCAGAGGGCGTTATTTGGTTGGGGGCAGCTTGCTGGCCCTGTTTATGGCTTTAGAGATCCGCTCTAACCACATCCAAATGACCTATTACCTGTTTATGGCATTGGCTATTTTAGCTGGTATTGAATTATATCATGCCATTAAAGCCAAACAGCTTGCAACATTTGGTAAGGCTATCGCATATATTGTGGCCGGTATATTTTTATCGGTACTGGTAAATGCAGGTACTTTGTGGACCACCTATCAGTATGGAAAAGAAACCATCCGTGGTAAATCGAATTTAACGACTGACAAGGCAGAGCCTTCAAACGGATTAGATAAAGAATATGCTTACCAGTGGAGCCAGGGTGTTGGCGAAAGTTTTTCTTTCTTAATCCCTAACATTTATGGCGGTGCAAGTAGTATCGACGAAATCATTAAACCTGAAAGCAATACCTATAAAGCCGTTGAAAAAAATCTTTCTGGTGTAGATCCACGTCAGGCTATTGGTTACGTTGCGCAAAACCTTGGAACCAACCAGTACTGGGGAAATAAACCGGGTACATCAGGTCCGTATTATTTTGGAGCCATTATCTGCTTCCTTTTTGTGTTCGGTTTATTTATCGTTAAACACCGCTGGAAATGGTGGATTTTGGGAACCAGTATTTTATTGATGTTCCTTTCTTTCGGAAGTAATTTACCATTCATTTCAGATATCTTCTTCGATTACCTGCCCGGTTACAATAAATTCAGAGCGGTAGAATCTATTTTGGCTGTTGTAGGCTTTCTTGTTCCATTATTGGCTATTTTGGCTATTAAAGAGGCACAAGAAGGAAAATATGATCAGAAATATCTGGTTCAGCGTTTAACCTGGTCGGCAGGTATTACGGGCGGCTTTGCCTTGATAATTGCTGTTATGCCTACTGTATTTTTCAGCTTTACACAAGCTAACCAGGCTCAGGTTTTAGATGCATTAACGCAAACCTTACAAAATAACAGAGGTGCTGCAATGGAAATTTTGAATGCCATTGTTGCTGATCGTGTTGCTTTGGCACGTGCCGATGCTTTGCGTACTTTGTTGTTCATTGCCATTGGTTTTGGTATTACCTGGGCCTTTATCACTAAGAAAATGAATATGCAACTGGCTTTTGGTCTTTTGGCTTTGTTTGTTTTAATCGATTTATGGCAGGTAGACCGTCGCTATCTAAACAATCAGAATTTTGTTAACAAATCTGATCTGGCCAGCCACTATCAGCCACGTGATGTAGATAATTTTATTTCAGCTGATAAAGATCCAAACTTCAGGGTTTTCGATTTATCGTTGGGCGATCCGTTTAAGAGTGCCGAAACTTCTTATTTCCATAAAACAGTTGGTGGTTTCCACTCAGCAAGGTTAAAACGTTTCCAGGAGTTGGTAGATCAACAAATGACCAAAAGCATCAATCAGGATGTATTGGATATGTTAAATACCAAATACATCATTACACAAGATCCTCAAAACGGATCGTACAAAATGCAGCGTAATGCTACTGCTGCAGGTAATGCCTGGTTTGTACAAAGTGTGCAGTTTGCTAAAAATGCCGATGAGGAAATGAAAGCGATCAGCAGTTTTGATGCTAAAAAAGAGGCGATTGTAGATGAAAGCTATAAAGATTTAATTGATACCAAACGTTTAGGTACCGGTCAGGAAGGATTTATCCGTTTAACCACCTACAATCCTGATCATTTAACTTACGAATACTCTTCGGCTAAAGATGTAATTGCCGTTTTCTCTGAGATTTACTACAAGGAAGGCTGGAAAATGTACATCGATGGTGTTGAAAAACCATATTTCAGAGCTGATTACGTTTTACGTGCAGCACAACTGGAGGCAGGTAACCATAAACTCGAGTTTATTTTCCACCCAACTGCTTATTACGCAGGAGAGAAAATTTCATTGGCAGGTTCAATCCTGTTATTGGCAGGTTTAGGTTTCGGTTTTTATAACGAAGAAAAGAAGAAAAAGAAAGCCGCTAAGGCTTAAGCCTTAGCCATGAATTTTCAAGCCCCATAGGATTTTAATCTTATGGGGCTTTTTGGTTAATAATAAATCTTATTTCTCAGAATAACCAGCAATTTAACAATTAGCCAGTTTGTACGATTAACCACTTTTAACACCCTTTATCAGATTGGATAATAATTTAACAATGACGTAACATTTGTTTGATAAACAGCGTCTTACCTTTGTATTGTAAATCAGATGATATGTTGGAATCATTTTTTGCCGTGTGTTTGTTAATTGTTGTACTTTATTTCTTTAGCCCTTTTGAGGTAAAACTCGATGAGGAAGAGGAGTGGTAGCACAGTGAACGTATTCCGGAACTGCTTAAACCGAGCGGTAATAAGATTCTTCCCCCTAAAATTTCCCGTTTATGAATAAAAGAAATGTTGATGTAGTCGTAATCTCCGACGTGCATTTGGGCACCTATGGCTGCCATGCTAAAGAGCTTTTGAAGTACCTTAAAAGCATTAAACCCAAAACATTGATTTTAAATGGCGATATTATCGATATCTGGCAATTCAGTAAAAGTTACTGGCCCGAATCGCACATGAAAGTGATCCGTAAGCTGATGAAATTCGTTTCGGAAGGTGTACAGGTGCATTACTTAACCGGCAATCACGATGAGATGCTTCGGAAATTTGATGGCATGGAAATGGGAACCTTTCATTTGCAGAATAAATTGATTTTGGAGCTTGATGGCAAGAAAGCCTGGTTTTTCCATGGCGATGTTTTCGATGTAACCATGCAGCACTCCAAATGGCTGGCTAAGCTGGGGGCAGTAGGTTATGATACCCTGATTCTGATTAACAGTTTTGTAAACTGGGTGCTTACGGCTTTCGGCAGGGAAAAGATGAGTTTCTCTAAAAAAGTGAAAGCTAAGTTTAAAGATGCCGTTAAATTCATCAACAGTTTCGAGCAAACAGCTGCAGAACTGGCCATCGAGAAAGGTTATCAGTATGTGGTTTGCGGACATATCCATCAGGCAGAAAAAAGAGAAATCGCTACCGAAGAGGGAAGTGTGACTTATTTGAACAGTGGTGATTGGGTAGAAAGTTTAACTGCTTTGGAATACGAAAACCAAAACTGGACTATTTTTAAATATGAGCACCAGCATTTTACCAAAGATGAACTGGATGAAGGACTCCTTTCTGATGCAGAAGATTTAAAGAGTAAACTCGATATAAATATTCTTTTACAGAATATAAAATATGAAATTGCCCAATAATTTTAGATATTCGGGCATAAATGAAGATACTTTACGCGATACAGGGCACCGGTAACGGTCATATCAGCAGGGCAAGAGAGATTATTCCTCTGCTTCAAAAATATGGTGAGCTTGATATTTTAGTGAGTGGCACCCAGGCCGATGTTAAACTCAGCCAGCCGGTAAAATACCAGTTACACGGTTTTAGCTTTATTTTTGGGAAAAAAGGCGGTGTAGACCATTATAAAACCTGGCTAAACATGAATCTTTTCCGTTTCAGGAAAGACATGAAAACACTGCCTTTAAAAGATTATAACCTCATAGTTAACGATTTTGAGCCTGTAAGTGCCTGGGCATGTAAACTGCAAGGCATTGAAAGTGTGTCGTTAAGTCATCAGGCTGCTTTTAAATCGAAAAAAGTACCCCGCCCTAAAACTTTAGACTGGGGCAAACTGATTTTGAGCCGTTATGCACCTACCAAATACCATATTGGCTTCCATTTCGATCGTTACGATAGTTTTATCCATACCCCGGTAATCAGGGCCGAGATCAGAAACCTGGAAAGTGTAAATTTAGGGCATTATACCGTATACCTTCCGGCTATTGATGATAAACGTCTGGTAAAACTTTTTACCCAAATGCCAAATGTGAAATGGGAAGTTTTTTCTAAACACAGCAAAGTGGCCTATCAGGAAGGCAATGTTTTTGTAGAACCTGTAAACAACGAAAAATTCAATAAAAGCTTAGCCAGCTGCGAAGGCTTATTTACAGGTGGTGGTTTTGAAGGACCAGCCGAGGCGCTTTATTTAAAGAAAAAGCTGCTTGTAGCCCCTATGCGCTTTCAGTTTGAACAGCAATGCAATGCCTATGCTTTAAAGCAGTTTGGCTTACCCGTTATCTGGGGGAGCACACGCAACTGGTTACCCATTGTTAAAAATTGGGTAGAAAACCCTCAAAAGCACGAATTTGATTTTCCGGACGAAACAGCGCAGATTATTGATGACATGGTGAAGAAATACGCGAGAGTCTAGCTTTAAGCTTTAGTCTTTCTGCTTTTAGCTGTACTCTTAAATTATTTTCTTTACTTTGCCTAATCGTTAAAAAGGCATGATTAATCAGTTTCGAAAGCTAAATCCAGTTAACCTCATATTTTTGCTGGCCTACACATTTTTTATGCGTGTGGCTATTTTTTATGAAACCCCGGCACATTTAAATTTCGATTTTCTGGAGCCCTTTGCGAGGCTTTTAATCAATGTAGATCTCGACAATGCTTTTTCTGCACAAACCAATATTTTTATTGCCGCAGTGTTGGTTTATGTTCAGGCTTTAATCTTTAACAGGATTGTTAATAATCACAATTTACTGGGTAAACCAAGCTTTCTGCCCGGTTTAATGTTCGTAACCGGAACCAGTTTGTTTATGCCCTTCATGACTTTGAACCCGGCATTGATTTGTAATTTCCTCCTGATCTGGATCATTGATAAGTTTTTGAAACTGGGTAAAAGTGCTAATTCGATTAACACTGTTTTCGATATCGGGATGATTATTGCCATTGGTACACTGGTGTATTTTCCTTTTATGGGCATGTTGCTCATGATATTTTTAGCCTTGCTCCTGTTCAGGTCTTTTAACTGGCGCGAATGGGTTGCGGGATTGGTCGGTTTTATAACCGTATTCTTTTTTCTGGCCGTATTTTACTATTGGAAAGATAATTTGAGTTCTTTTTATCAGATCTGGAAACCACTAGGGAATAAGTTTCCATCAGTGTTTAAAATCAACTATAACGATTATCTGGTGCTTATTCCGGTAGCAGTTATCATTATCCTGGCATCATTGCAGCTGCGCGAAAATTTTTTCAGGAGCTTTATCAGTACACGAAAAAGTTTTCAATTGCTTTTTTTTATGTTTATTGTGGCTATAGTTAGTTTTTACCTCAAACCTAACTTCCGTACCTGGCATTTTTTGCTCTGTGTACCGCCGGGCGCAGTACTCTTGGCTTACTATTTTAGCAATGCCAAAAAACGCTGGTTTTACGAAACATTGTTCCTTTTATTTGTGCTTTCGGTGCAGTACTTTCTGTTTGTTTAACCTTTTTTAACAAATAACCGGAACGAAACTTGACAAAGATTAATAGCTTTGTGCATGATTTTAGCGTTAAAGCTTTTTTAGGTTTTAATTTGATGGATAGAATTGAGATCTTCGGAATTTCTAATTGTAAATTTGATAAAGGGAAATTTTAAATGCGCACGTTAAGCATTGATATTGGAAATTCAGCAGCTAAAGTGGCTGTTTTTTCAAATAAAGAAATCGTTCACCATCAGCGTTTTAATAAACTGGGTATTATTGACCTTGCTCAGCTGATAGAGAAATTTTCACCAGATAAATCCATCATAAGCAGTGTTAATCAGGAAATTGGCCAGCTTGAAGGATTTTTGAAAAAACATACTGAATATACCCGTTTTTCTACCTTGTTAACCAACGGTGTGCAGAACAGGTATAAAACACCCGCAACTCTAGGATTAGACAGATGGGCTGCTGTGTTGGGTGCAAACGGATTATTCCCGACAGGTGCAAGTTTAATTGTAGATGCGGGTACTTGTATTACATACGATGTTTTAAGCCAGGCGAAAATGTATTTTGGTGGCAGCATAAGCCCAGGCATAAAGATGCGTTTCAGGGCTGTGCACGAGTTTACCGGCCGCCTGCCCTTGGTTGAGTGGAATGAGCAGGAAGAAATAACAGAAGGAACAGACACACAATCGGCAATTAAAAACGGCGTTTTACAAGGTGTAATAAATGAAATTGAAGGCTTTATTGCCCTAAATAATAAAAAAGAAAGTGCTTTGAAGGTAATTATAACGGGTGGCGATGCTAATTTTTTGTATAAGCAATTACAAAACAGCATCTTTGCGCCTCAAATTATAAAAGATCCCTACTTGGTGTTAAAAGGATTAAATGAAGCTATTGCAGATTAAAATGTACAAAAGAATAAATTATATTGCAGCCATACTCGTTTTAGTTGGTGGTTTAAGTGCTCAGGCACAGGTTACTACATCATCGCCATATTCAAGATATGGGCTTGGTAATATAAAAGGCTCTTTGTTGCCGCAATTGCGGGCGATGGGTGGTATTTCTACTGCTGTAAACAAAGTAAGCGGTTTTAACTACATCAACATGCAGAATCCTGCATCATACGCCGGTATTTCGTTAACCACTATCGATATTGGTATGAGTGCAAGCGTGAATAACTTAAGCCGTGGCAGTTTAAGCGAGAATACCTTTAACGCTACTTTCAGCCATTTAGCGTTTGCTGCACCAGTAGGCCGTAAATCTGCTTTGAGTTTTGGTATTTTGCCTTATTCAGATTTAGGTTATGCTTATCGTAACACAGTTAAAATCGATACCACTTCAGTTGATCAGCTTTATGAAGGCGAAGGTGGCCTATCGAAAGCATATTTCGGCTATGGCTATCGTTTTGGCGATCATTTAAGAATTGGCGCTAACTTAGAGTATATTTTTGGTAACCTGCAAACTACCCGTTCAACCGAATACAGCAACACTATCGTTGGTGCTTATAATGCCAAACTTCAAAATAAAAACAGTGTTGGTGGTTTAGCTTATTCATACGGTATCCAGTATGATTTTAACGTAGGTAAGAAAACATTGGTAACGCTTGGCTATTCGGGTAGTACTTCTGGTAAAGTAAACTCAAGCCAGACTTTTTTTGCTACCCGTTATCTTAGAGATGCAAATGGAAATGAGCAGACCGCATTAGATACTTTGAGCAGAATTGACAAAGGAAAATCGAACCTAACCCTGCCACTAACACATAACTTTGGTATTGCCATTCAGCAAAACGATAAATGGATGATTGGTGCCGATTTTAGAATGAGCAAATGGTCGCAAACTACCATTAATAACGTAAGCCAGGGCTTGCAGGATAGCTGGGGTGCATCATTAGGTGGCCAGTGGACTCCCGATGCTTATTCTTACAACAGTTATATGAAACGTGTTGATTATCGCTTAGGTTTCAATTACGATAAGACCTATATTCAGGTAAACAATCAGAATATTAAACAAATGGGTGCTTCTTTGGGTTTTGGTTTCCCGCTGCCATCAGCAAACGGAGGTACTGCATTTTATAAAATCAACTTTACAACCGAGGTTGGCCAAAGAGGAACTTTAAACAATAATCTGGTTAAAGAGCAGTACATTAATTTCCATTTGGGCTTTACCTTAAACGATACCTGGTTCCGTAAGTACCGCGTAGATTAATGAAATTGAAAACATTTTTATATGGTCTGTTTCTGGCGTTGCCATTGTTTTTGGCTTCTTGTGGAGACGACGATCTAAAAAATGCCAATTCGGTTTCGGCAGGAAAGGTTACCTTAACCCGCGACCGTACTATCGGTGTCGAAATCATTTACAGTGATTCGGCAAGGGTAAAGGCAAAAGGCTATGCACCCATACTGGATAAGATTACCCCTTCAAATGGAGGTGCTTACCAGGAAATGATTAAAGGTGTAAAGATCGATTTTTATAATCCCCAGGGTACGATAGATGGAAACCTGGTTTGCGATTATGCCATCAGAAAAGATACCGAGCTCAAAACCGAATTCCGGAAAAATGTAGTGGTAAAAAATAGCAAGGGTGATACTTTTTCTTCGCAGGAATTAATCTGGGATGAATCTAAGAAGATTTTCTATTCTACCCAAACAGTTGATATTTTGAGTGTGAACGGAGATTTTACCCGGGCAAAAGATTTTAAAGCTCCTCAGGATTTCAGTACTTATGAAATGGGACCCGGAACTGGTGAAATTAATTCGAAGGGAACTTTATAGCCGGAGTGGTGGCCCTTAACTTGATATAATGTGGTAGAGATAAAATGGGTGATGGATTAAGAAACCATCAAAATACAGTGGTTTTGGAGCCAGCTTTACAGGCAAATCCAGCGGTCTTCCACCTGCCATTTTACTTCTTCCATTGCACTAATAATTAAGCGTTTGATAAATAAAATTTTGTGTTTTCTTTTTTAACGCAAATTTGTATCTTGCGCCCTCTTAAAAAAGAACTAAATAAATTTATAATTACAATATGGGATTAATGACATTTTTGCGTAACCGTGCAGGCTATATCCTGGTCTTTGCAATCGGTTTTGCAATTGTTGCATTTTTAGTAGGTGATGCAATTAACGTAGGTAAACCTTTTTGGTCTGCAAATCAAAAAGTTGTCGGATCTATTGATGGTAACGAAATCAACATTGATGAATTCGGTCCAAAAGTTGATCAGGGTGTAAACCAAATGAAACAACAATATGGCGGTAGTGCAAATGCACAAATGACTGCTATGGCTGTAGATCAGGCCTGGAATGCAGAGCTGGCTAAAGTATTGTTAACAAAAGAATACGATCGTTTAGGTTTAACTGTATCAGAAGATGAATTGTATGATTTATTGCAAGGCCAGAACCCTAGCCCATTAATTAAACAATATTTTTCTAACCCTCAAACCGGACAGTTAGACCGCGTAACCCTGATGAACTTCTTAAAATCAAAAGAACCTCAGGCTTTACAACAATCTGATATGTTACAGCAGGAGATTAAAAACCAGGCGTTACAAACTAAATATTCTAACTTAATCCGTAATTCGGTTTATGTAACTTCTTTAGAAGCTACTGATGAATATAACAACCGTAACAAACTGGCTAACTTTAAATATGTAAGTTTAGATTATACTTCTATTCCTGATGCATCAGTTAAATTAACTGATGGCGATTTTTCTGAATATTATGATCAAAACAAAGCACGTTTCAATAACCCAACTGAAACCCGTGCTTTCGAATATGTAACTTTCAGCATTAGCCCAACTAAAGCCGATTCATTGGCGATTAAAGCTCAGGTTGATAAAATCGCTGCAGATTTCCAGGTTGCTAAGAACGATTCACTTTTCGCAGCAATCAATTCTGATGTTAAAGTTCCTTTTACTTACCTTTCAAAAGGTAAATTAGATCCGGCTGTTGATTCTGCAGTATTTGCATTACCGGCAGGCAGTTTCTATGGACCTAAATTATCAGGTAACTCTTATAAAATTGTAAAAGTTGTAGCCAGCCGTTTCTCTCCTGATTCGGTAAAAGCAAGCCACATCTTAATCGATCCGGCTAAAGTTGGTGGCGAAGATAAAGCAAGCAAATTAGCCGATTCACTAAAAGGCTTAATTTTAAAAGGAGGCAACTTTGCTGAACTGGCTAAAAACTACAGTGTAGATGGTTCAAAAGATAAAGGTGGAGAGCTAGGCACATTTGCACGTGGTACCATGGTTCCTGAATTTGAAAATGCTGCTTTCGATGGTAGTACCGGAGATATTAAAGTAGTTAAATCTCAGTTCGGTTACCATGTAATCAAAATCGAAAAACAAATCGGTTCTTCTAAAGTAGCTAAATTGGCTTACGTAGAAAAAACTTTAGCTGCAAGTAGCAAAACTCAGGCAGCTGCCTATAAAGCTGCAAGTAATTTCCTTGCCGATGTAAAAGGCGCCGATTTTGCTAAACTAGCTACCCAAAAAGGATTAAAAGTTGCCGTTGCAGATAGAGTAGCCGCTACTCAAGGCTTCGCGGCAGGTTTAGATAACCCACGTAAATTAATCCAGGATGCTTATGCAGCTGATAAAGGTGACGTATTACCTGAAATTTACACCATGAGCAATGCTTATGTAGTAGCACGTTTAACCAATGTGAGTCCTAAAGGTACCCTATCATTAGCTGATGTTAAGAAAGAAATCGAGCCAATGGTGCGCAATGCCGTTAAAGCAAAACAGTTAAAAGAAAAACTGGCTAACGCTGGTAAAGGAAATATCGATCAGGTTGCTGCTAAAGTTGGCCGTCCGGTTAGTCCAGTGCAGAACATTGTATTTGCTAACCCTGTAATTCCGGGCGTAGCACAAGAAAATGCTTTGGTTGGTAGCGTATTCGGTTCTCAGCCAGGTAAACTATCTGCTCCTGTTCAGGGCGAGCGTGGTGTATATGTATTCTCAGTTGATGGATTTACAAACCCTGCACCAATTGCCAACATGTTTAAGCAAAAAGAAGGTATGTTATTGAGCTTAGGTCAGCGTTCTTTAGGAGCAGCTTTCCAGGCTTTACAAGATAATGCACAGATAAAAGACAATCGTGTGAAATTCTATTAATTAGAAAATACGTAATTTTGTAACCGTTCCGATGATTCATTGGAACGGTTTTTTTATTTAAGGCCATGGAAATTCAGGAAAACATCATCAATAAAGTAGCAAATAGTGGTTTAATCACCTTAAACTTAGAAGACTTTTATCATAAGGGCGAAAGAGTGCTTTATGATATTGTAGATAATCTTTTTCATGGTTTGATGCTGAAGGAGAAAGATTTTAGGGAGTTTATCAAAAATCACGATTGGGCGCAGTACCAGGATAAAAATATAGCCATTATCTGTTCTGCTGATGCCATTGTGCCAACCTGGGCTTATATGCTTTTGGCCAACAGGATGAAACCCTATGCCAACGAGGTGGTATTTGGTGGATTGGATACTTTGGAAGCTGTACTCTTTTCCAAAGCACTGGCTAAAATTAATCCGCAGGATTATGCCAATGAGCGTGTAGTGGTAAAAGGATGTGGTGATATTGAGGTGCCTGTTTCTGCTTATGTAGAAGTGACTAACCTGTTAACACCAGTGGTTAAAAGCATCATGTTTGGCGAGCCGTGTTCTACCGTTCCCGTTTATAAAAGAAAAGATTAAAAATTGGTTTGCTTTTTGTATATCTTCATGAAGAAAAGAATATATTTCCTTTTTTAAACACGAGGGTTCTTTTCTGTACACACACAAATGAATACAAAAGCGATGAAAAAACTGTTTTTAATAGTCACGGCGGCATTGTGCGGTTTCTCAGCACTGGCGCAGGAACTCCCACTGAAGAAAGAAGCCGTATTTCAGGAAGGAGAAGTTTTAAAGTATAAACTGCGTTATGGTTTTATTACTGCTGCAGAAGCGACCATAAAGGTTGCCAGCTCAGATTTAAAGTTTGATAACAAGCCCACTTATAAGCTTACGGTAGACGCTGAAACTTCTGGGACATTCGATATCTTTTATAAGGTTAGAGACCATTACGACACCTATATTGATAAAACGGATCTCTTGCCTTACTTCTACCAGGAAAACATTCGTGAGGCAAGTTATCGCCGCCAGGATAAGGCGAGGTTTAACCAGGATGGGAAAAAGGTCGTATCGAACAGAGGTACTTTTACCACCCCAACTACCCAGACATTCGATCTGGTATCGGCTTATTATTTTGCCCGGAGCCTTGATATCAGTAAAATTAAGGTGGGCGATAAATTTAAATTGAACTATTTTTTGGGAGATGAGATTTCTGCCCTCGAAGTAGAATATATAGGCAAAGAAACCATAAAAAGCAAGTTGGGTAATATCCGCTGCTTGAAGTTCAGTCCATCGATTAAACCTGGCCGAATCTTTAAAAAAGACAGCAGGTTATATCTGTGGGTAACTGATGATGGAAACCGGGTGCCTGTAAAAGCGCAGGTAGAAATATTGGTTGGCGCGGTAACTATGGAATTAAAATCAGCTGAGGGGCTGAAATATGCTTTAGCAAAAGAATAATGATGATAGAAGTTGAACAAGTGCTTGTGCACGAGGATGTATTAAAAGAAAACTTTGTTTGTAATTTAAGCAAATGCAAGGGGATCTGTTGTGTTGAAGGCGATTCGGGTGCACCTTTGGATAATGAGGAGAAAGCGATTTTAGAAGATATTTATCCTAAAATCAAACATTTGCTAAACGAAAAAGGGATTAAGGCCATTGAAGAGCAAGGCGTTTATGTGGTCGATGAAGACGGTGATTTAACGACTCCCTGCGTTGATAAAAATAAAGAATGTGCCTATGTGCTTTTCGAAGGAGGGATAACTAAATGTGCGATAGAAAAAGCTTACGAACAAGGATTGGTAGATTGGCAGAAACCCATATCCTGCCACTTGTACCCTATCCGCATTACCAAATATCCGGAATTCGAGGTGTTAAACTACGATCGCTGGCACATCTGTCATGATGCCTGTACCTTTGGCCGTGAGCTCAAAGTGCCGGTGTATAGCTTTTTAAAAGGACCACTTATTCGTAAGTATGGGGAAGACTGGTACAGAGAATTGGAAAGCTCTGTTGCAGCGATGTAAATGTAATATTCGTGAGGATTATTCTAAATAAGTCTCGCATCGTTTAGTTGTAGTAACGAGGTGGCAATCTTATGGTGCCTTCTATTTGCCGTACTCATTTTTGCATGCTGAATGCTGTTAATATATTTGCCTGAGATTTATTTTGTAGGTAGATGAACTTCCCTGCTGCGTCAATTTTATCACGATCCTGCTAAAAAGCTCTTTTTTTGCAAAAATAACTATTCAAAATGGATTAGGGCTAATACATTTCTTCTTTAATAGGTATTCATTCATTTCTTTGAAATATCCGTTTGGAGGCTGTATGTCTCTGTTAGCGGCTTTGTTACTCAAAAATTGATATAGATCACTATGGTGATCATCAGAGAAATAATTTTTATATCCCGAGTTTTATCGTAAACCACCTAGTCTGGATTTCAGAGAGGTAAATGGTTTAAGTTGAGCTATGAAAAAATTAAATCAGTGTAATCATGATCACAATGTCTCCTTCCGTGGTCATTCTAAAATGTTAGAGTTTGAATGGATAGAGGGGGAATCAGTTAGTTTAAGGATTTTACAGTTGGGGTACGTTTTTGCAAGAGACGAAACAGAGCTATTAAAAGGGGAATACCAATGAAAAAGGAAAGAATAATTGGTACAATCTACCCACGTAAAGTAATGTGCCGTTTGACAGTCGATGATTATCAGCAGCTCAAAGCTGAATCATTAGCTCTTGGGCTACCGCTATCGGATTATTTCAGGCGACTCATTTTTGATCGAAGAGCCCATCTGGTAGTCAATGCCGCAAAACTAGTTGAATGGTTGGACAAAGTTGCTGTAGAATCTAATTTCTCAACTGATGCTCTAATAAACTACCTCAGTGTTCAAGTTCGTGATCCAAATAATCGGGAACATTTTGATAAGGTGTATACATTAGCAGGGGCGTGCTTGACGTCTCAACAGGATATCGAAAAGTGTATCAAACGGCTCATTCAGTTAATGGGTAAATGAATATCCGGATTTTTTATTCTTGATAACAAAATAGAAATGATTGTCGAGTTTCTTTCCACCAGTAACAAGTTTTCTGCGGTGAGTTATAATGGTGACAAGCTTTCCTCAGGAAGGGCTGAGCTATTATGTGTTAAGAATTTTCAGTCTTTACAGGTCTTGAGGAAACCCAGAGTAGCTGATTATAAGGCCTATCTGCGCATGATTGGATCGCTGAACCCAAAGGTCAAAAATAAGCAACTCCACGTAAGCATCAGCGTTGAAAAAAGTAAATGTGATAAGCATGCGCTTATGCAGCTAGGAGAAAAGTGGTTGGAAAAGATGGGATATAGCAATAACCCATATCTTATTTATTTCCACAAAGATACTGCTAATAATCATATCCATATGGTCTCGGTAAGAGTAGATAAGAACAGGAAAGCAATTCCCTCACGCTATGAGAAGCTAAGAGGGACAATGGCATTGCATGACCTTATCGGTTTCGATGCCGTCGCCCAAGCTAAATCCGACGCGAATAAAGCACTAACTTATGGCTTTTCAAATATTGACCAGTTTGTGGCTTTGCTAAAATGTTTGGGCTATTCCAGTTATCTCAGAAATTCATCTTTACATTTGGTGAGGCATCACAGGACCCTTCATTCGATCGATCTGCATTTGATTAATAATTTGATAGGTCGCTATCAACCAAGTCAAACTGCCCAGAGAGCCCTGCAAGGAATATTTAATATGTTCTTGAAAATTGCTGCAGGTGAACCTAAAAGACACCCCTCCTTTTGGCATAGCTATCTAAAGAATAATTATAAATCCGATTTAGGAAATTTATTGTCTGAGAAACTCAATATTAATATTGTCTATCACCGTAAAAATAAAGAGGCTTCTGGATTTACAGTTATTAACCATAATACCAGACGGGTGCACCAGGGCGAGGATATTGTAGAATTTGATAAGCTTGTCAGGCGTCTGGACAGACCTGAAGCATTCTTTGATGGTGAGGTAATCCGGTTCTATGAAAATGGTGAGGTAATCCGGTTCTATGAAAATGGTGATGCAAAGATTAAAGTATGGCAGGAGACTTTTTCTAAACAGTCTAGTTTAAGAAATGATGAGCCAGAGGATAAATATAGAAAAAGGGGGAGATAATGATTCATTTTGAAAACACGAATCTGAGCTATTTTTGCGATTGTTGACTGCTATAGAATAATTTTTGGTTAATCAATTGATGTTTTTCTTTAAAATCTTGTCAATGATTAAATGTTTTTTTAATTATTATTAACACTAAAAGTCAAAATTAGTTGTTATTCAAGTAAATCTGAGCTAATTTAGCCAACTGAAAATCATTTGATAACTGTGAAAAAAATCTTAATTACTGGTGGAGCGGGCTTTATTGGTTCTCACGTAGTCCGCCGTTTCGTTAATAACTATCCTCAATATGAGATTGTAAATCTAGACAAATTAACCTATGCAGGTAATCTGGCTAATTTAACTGATATCGAAAATAAACCTAATTATCGGTTTGTAAAGGAAGATATTACTGATGCTCAAGCAATTGATGAGCTTTTCAAAACCGAAAATTTCGATGCCGTAATTCATTTGGCAGCAGAAAGCCACGTAGACCGTTCTATTTCTGATCCAACCGCTTTCGTGATGACGAATGTGATCGGTACAGTAAACCTATTAAATGCAGCCAGGGCTTATTGGAAAGGTAGCTATGATCAGAAACGCTTTTATCATGTAAGTACAGATGAGGTATATGGTGCTTTGGGAGATGAAGGAATGTTTACAGAAACTACTGCTTATGACCCACATAGTCCATATTCAGCATCAAAGGCCAGTTCTGATCATTTTGTTCGTGCGTATCATGACACTTATGGCATGGACTGTGTAATTTCCAATTGTTCAAATAACTATGGCTCACATCATTTTCCTGAGAAATTGATTCCGTTGGCTATTAATAATATTAAAAATAACAAACCTGTACCCGTTTATGGTAAAGGCGAAAATGTGCGCGACTGGTTATGGGTTGAAGATCATGCCAGAGCAATTGATGTGATTTTCCATAATTCAAAAGCCGGCGATACCTACAACATTGGTGGCCACAACGAATGGAAAAATATCGATCTAATTAACCTGTTGTGCAGCATCATGGATGAAAAGTTAGGTCGTGAAAAAGGTGAATCGGCTAAACTGATTACCTATGTAACTGACCGTGCAGGGCACGACTTGCGTTATGCTATCGATTCCACTAAACTTCAAGAGCAGTTAGACTGGGTACCAAGTTTACAGTTTGAAGAGGGGTTAGCTAAAACTGTCGATTGGTATTTGCAAAATGAAGACTGGTTAACCAATGTAACTTCGGGTAACTATCAATCTTATTACGAACAACAGTACAGTCATAAATAATGGAAATTGAACAAACAGGATTAAAAGACTGCCTGATTATTAAACCCAGAGTATTTGAAGATGCCAGGGGGTATTTTTTTGAAAGTTTTAACCTAAATACCTTTGAAGAGAAGACTGGCTTATCTGGTAGGTTTGTTCAGGACAATGAATCTTATTCTTCTTATGGGGTAATTCGCGGATTACACGCCCAAATTGGAGAGTTTGCACAGGCCAAGTTGGTACGGGTGGCCAAGGGTGAGGTATTGGATGTAGCCGTTGATGCTCGCCCAAGTTCGCCTACATATGGTAAGCATTTTGCAATACGTTTAAGTGCTGAAAATAAACTCCAGTTGTACATTCCGCGTGGATTTATACATGGTTTTTCGGTATTAAGTGAAACTGCAGAGTTTTTGTATAAATGCGATAATTTTTTCAATAAAGCTTCGGAAACGGGTGTAATTTACAACGATGCCGATCTGAATATAGACTGGTTAATCCCAGAAGCTGATCAGGAAGTATCTGAAAAAGATTTGCTTTTAAAACCTTTTTCTGCATTACAACATATATGAGTAAGATATTAGTTATTGGTGCCGGCGGCCAGTTAGGCCAGTGTTTAAGAATCGTAGCCGTGCGTAGGGGAATTGTTGACATCGTTTTTCCCGCGGAACAAGATGCCAATATTTTAGATGAAAGTATCTTAAATGCACTCTTAGCCAAAGAACAACCAGTATTTGTAATTAATTGCGCAGCTTATACTGCAGTAGATAAAGCTGAAGATGAGGTTGAGTTAGCTAAAGCCATAAATGAGACCGGAGCTCGCTATTTAGCATCCGCCTGTGCTACCCATGATGCGGCTTTGGTGCATGTTTCTACTGATTTCGTTTTTGAAGGCAAAGCAGTAAAACTGTTGACAGAAAATGATGAAGCTAAGCCTATCAATGTTTATGGTGTGACTAAACTCGATGGAGAAAAGGCCGTTACAGCTATTTTGCCTGCTCATTATATTGTCCGCACTAGCTGGTTGTATTCCGAATATGCCAATAACTTTGTTAAAACTATGCTGAAGCTGGGTGCTGAACGGGATGAGCTGAGTATCATAGCTGATCAGGTAGGCACACCAACTTACGCTATAGATCTGGCCAATGCCATATATGATATCATTGAATCGGGCCAGACAGATTATGGCATTTATCACTATAGCAATGAAGGGGTAACTTCATGGTTCGATTTTGCGAAGGCTATATTTGATATTAGTCGAATGGAGGTTAAGGTAAATCCGATTCCAGGATTGGCTTATCCAACGAAAGCCATTCGTCCCCCGTTTTCAGTAATGGATAAAACGAAAATCAAGACTACTTTTAACATCAAAATCCCTTACTGGAAAGATAGCCTTGCGGCTTGTATAACGCAGCTTGGCTAGCGGTTTTCGGGAACCAATTAACAACTACAATTAATAAATACAGATAATTAACAAGAAATGAGCGGTTGTTGTTACAAATGACTGAACAAATAAACTAACTACAATACTATGAAAGGTATAATTTTAGCCGGAGGTAGCGGCACGCGGTTGCATCCCTTAACACTTGCTTGTAGCAAACAGATGATGCCAGTTTACGATAAACCGATGATTTATTATCCACTTTCTACCCTGATGTTGGCTGGAATAAAGGAGGTTCTAATCATTTCTACTCCACATGATTTGCCAAATTTCCAGAAATTATTGGGCGATGGTACTGCATTGGGTTGTAAATTTAGTTATGCGATACAGGCAGAACCAAATGGTTTAGCGCAAGCTTTTGTAATTGGCGAAGAATTTATAGGTAAGGACAAAGTTGCACTGGTATTGGGCGATAATATTTTTCATAGTGACGGATTAGCTAAATTATTACAAGCCAGTTCTGATCCAGATGGAGGTGTCGTGTTTGCTTATCAGGTATCAGATCCGGAACGTTATGGCGTTGTTGAATTTGATGAAAATAAAAAAGCCATTTCAATTGAAGAAAAACCAGTAACACCGAAATCGGATTATGCTGTGCCTGGTTTGTATTTTTACGATAATGAAGTGGTCGAGATTGCTAAAAATATTAAACCTTCTCCACGCGGTGAATATGAAATTACCGATGTAAACCGTATATATTTAGAACGTGGTAAATTAAAGGTTGGTGTATTAAGCCGTGGTACTGCCTGGTTAGATACCGGAACTTTTACTTCTCTAATGCAGGCTGGACAGTTTGTACAGATTATTGAGGAGAGACAGGGCTTAAAAATTGGTTGCATTGAAGAGATTGCTTACAGAATGGGCTTTATCGATGCGGATCAACTTAAGGCTATAGCTACGCCATTGATTAAAAGCGGATATGGTAGCTACTTATTAAAGCAAATTAAATAGATTAAATTGAATTTCTGTGACATTGCTAGGGTTTATAGATCCAGAAATGATCTAAACGTACGTATTTTTAAGTTTCAAATTTTCTTCGATGCTATTTAATTCCTTGAGCTTCGCAATATTTTTGCCTATAGTTTTTGTTCTCCATTGGTTTTTCTTTAAGAAGAAACAATCCCAAAATATCCTTCTTTTAATAGCAAGTTATTTTTTTTATGCTTGCTGGGATTGGAGGTTTTTGTTCTTATTAGTTTTCTCGACATTATTAGATTACTACACAGGAATTAAGATGGCTGAAACGGGTAACAAAGTTAGAAAATTCTGGTTTTGGCTTAGTATAGCTGTTAACTTAGGGTTTTTGGCTGTATTTAAATACTTCAATTTTTTTGCTGATTCTTTTGCCGAATCAATATCTCATTTGGGATTCCATGTTAATCCGTGGGTATTAACTATTATCTTACCCGTTGGAATTTCCTTTTATACTTTTCATGGTCTTTCATACGTAATAGATATCTATAAAAAAAGAATTCCTGCTGAACGGAATTTTGTAGACTATTCTCTTTTCGTTAGTTTTTTTCCATTACTTGTTGCGGGACCTATTGAAAGAGCAACTCACCTTCTACCCCAGATAAAGAAAAAAAGAGAGTTTGATTATGCAAATGCCATCGATGGTTTAAGACAGATTTTATGGGGCCTATTTAAAAAGGTTGTTATTGCGGACCAATGTGCCAATTTTGCAAATTTAATATTTAATAATGCTGAAAATTACTCAGGTAGTACCTTATTGCTTGGAGCTTTATTTTTTACCTTTCAAATATATGGTGATTTTTCAGGGTACTCGGATATAGCACTTGGTACTGCAAGATTATTTGGCGTCGATTTGCTTAAAAACTTTAACTTTCCATATTTTTCAAGGGATATAGCTGAATTTTGGAGACGCTGGCACATATCTTTATCTTCATGGTTTAAGGATTATTTATATATTCCTCTAGGAGGTTCCAAAGGTGGAACACTTGTTAAAGTAAGAAATACATTCATAATATTTTTGGTAAGTGGATTTTGGCATGGAGCTAATTGGACATTTATAGCTTGGGGATTTTTAAATGCACTCTATATAATGCCATCAATTATTTTTAATAAAAATAGAGTAAACATGGATATTGTTGCACATGGCAAGCGTTATCCAACGCTCAAGGAACTTTTTTCTATAGTCCTCACTTTTTTTCTGACTGTGATGGCATGGATTTTCTTTAGGTCACCAAGTATACATTATGCGTTCGAGTATATTGTAAATATATTCTCTAGTTCGCTTTTTACTTTGCCAAAATTTGTTGGCATGTCATCGGCATTGGGAGTGCTTTTTGTAACCATGTGCTTTTTTATCATAGAGTGGTTTGGTCGAGAGCAAAATTATGCTATAGAAAAAATAGGTTTACGCTGGTCTAGGCCCTTGAGGTGGACTGCTTATTACATTTTGGTATTTGCAATTTTATATTCATCAGGCGGTGAACAGCAGTTTATTTACTTTCAATTCTAACAATGAAATCTTTCTTAAAACAATTATTTATTTTTGCGCTTTGTGGATTTGGAGTTATGCTCATTTTTATAATAAGCTACTGGATAAATGATCCATTCAAAGTTCTTAAAAAGTATAGCGATTATTCTTATCCTTTTGTGATACCTAATAGAGATGTTATCTCGACAGAAATGCTTGTTAAAAATTATCCTAAGTATCACTATAATTCATTTATTTTTGGTAGCTCGAGAACTTTGGCTTATAGACCAAGTTCTTGGGCGAAAAAATTAGATGAAAGGGATAAAGTGTTTATGTTTGATGCCTCTGCGGAATCTATATATGGTATATATACTAAGTTAAAGTTTCTTGATTCTAGAAATATTGATATAAAAAATGCCTTAATTATTCTTTGTAGAGATGTTTCTTTTTTAAATAAAGCGAATCACCAAGGTCATTTATTTATTAAAGATCCTTTAACTTCTGGCGAGAGTGAATTTGATTTTCAGGCGACTTTTTTTAAAGCCTATCTGAGCCCCAAATTTTTTTTTAGTTACTACGCTTATTTGAATACAAAAAAGTATAAGCCATTCATGGCAGGCTACATAGAAAATAGAAAGATAAGATTTGATCCTGTTAATAATGCAATAACAATACTTGATCAAGAGGATGAAATCACAAATCATACTAAAAGATATTATGAGGTTAGGGATAAGCTATTCTATAAAAGAGGTAAAGAACAAATAGATAGCGTTGTTGAAATTAACAATGAATTCAATTACATGCTAAGTGAGATTAAAAGAATCTTGGTTAAACATAAAACTAACTACAAAATAGTTTTGAGCCCCCTTTATGAGCAGATTAAGTTCAATCCGAAAGACTTGAAAAAATTACATAGTTTATTTGGAGAAAATGTGTACGATTTTTCTGGAAAAAATACTTTCTCAGATAAAGTCACAAACTATTATGAAATAAGTCATTATAGGCCAATAGTAGGCGATACTATTCTAAATATTATTTATAAATAATTTATTTAGTTTTGGATGGGGATAATTGCTTATTTGAAAATTATTAGCTCTAAGATCATCATTTGAAGAGCAAGCTTTTGTGCTTAAAACGGAGCACTCCTGATAGTTATATCTTTGCAAAACCACGAGAAAAAATGAACACAGGGAAGGAGATTGCGATTATAGGTTTGGGTTATGTGGGATTACCATTGGCTATCGAATTTGCAAAAAAATATAAAGTAATTGGTTTCGATATCAATGACACCCGGGTAACAGAACTCAATCAACTTGAAGACCGTACCAATGAAGCCAACTTGGACGATCTCAAATCAGTGCTAGCTATAACAAATACAAATAGTGGATTAAGCTTAAGTGCGAATCCAAATGCCTTGGTAGCTTGTAGCATTTATATTGTTACGGTTCCTACTCCTATTGACCACCTTAAGCGGCCTGACTTGCAACCCTTACTCGCTGCCAGCGACATGTTAGGTACAGTACTTAAAAGAGGAGATATTGTCATCTACGAATCGACTGTTTATCCGGGTTGTACAGAAGAAGATTGCGTACCGGTTTTAGAAAAAAAATCAGGTTTAAAATACAATGCTGATTTTTTCTGTGGTTACTCTCCTGAGCGGATTAATCCGGGCGATAAGGTCAATACCTTCACCAAAATTAAAAAGGTTACTTCCGGTTCTACCCCTAGTATTGCATCTGAAATTGATCAACTTTATGCCTCGGTTGTCACCGCGGGAACGCATCTGGCTCCCAGTATTAAAGTAGCTGAAGCATCAAAAGCCATAGAGAATGCCCAGCGTGACGTTAATATATCTTTTGTAAATGAACTGGCCTTAATCTTCGATCTCATGGGGATTGATACTGCTGATGTATTGGCGGCTGCATCAACCAAGTGGAATTTTCTGAATTATAAGCCGGGTTTGGTAGGTGGGCATTGTATCGGCGTAGATCCTTATTATTTAGCCCATAAATCTGAAGCTTTGGGCTATAAGCCGGAAGTGATCTTATCCGGACGGCGGATAAATGATAATATGGGCATGTTTGTGGCCAATAAGGTCATTAAAATGCTGGCCGCTAAGAATAAGGTAATTAATGGTGCTAAAGCCTTGATTTTAGGGTTTGCCTTTAAAGAAAATTGTCCTGACACCCGCAATACCCGGGTAATCGATATCTATAAAGAGCTAAAATCTTTCAGTATGGAAGTAGATGTACACGATCCCTGGGCCAATGCCGAAGAAGTAGAAGCGGAATATGGCTTTAATCTTAACAACATCAATCAATCAAAAAACTATGATGCAGTTATTCTCGCGGTTGCACACCAACAGTTTCTTGAAGTGGATTATGCGAAATTCAAAAACGAAGGTGCTGTGATCTTTGATACCAAGTCATTTATACCACGTGATCTGGTAGATGCGAGGTTATAGTAAAGTTTTAGCACATTACCCATCTCAGTATATCTAAGTTTTAACCCTGTCACTTTTCTTCAAGCAATCATTGCAAGGCTTAAGGGCTTGTAGATCTCTCGAAAAATTTGTTATAGTGGACTAAAGCGCTCAAGTTTAATAGATGAAACAATCTTTCTTCATTTTTTTAGCAATTTTATGGGTGATTTTCTTAGGTTCATCTAATCTCTAAATATGGGTTTGAACTAACTGGGTATTGCATTAACCAATGCGTTCAGTAGTGGAATTGGATTAAATTTAACGGAGTTGTTGTTAAACTACTGCTGAAGAGAATCATTTAATTCTGTATGTTTGTAGTTTATAAAAAGATTAAGACATATATGAAGGTTGCTTTAATTACAGGTGTTACAGGGCAGGATGGGGCTTATTTGGCAGAATTTTTACTCAAAAAGGGTTATTTTGTTCATGGTTTAAAGCGACGTTCATCCTCATTTAACACCGATCGGATCGATCATCTATATCAGGATCAGCACGAACAGAATGTATATTTTAAATTACATTATGGTGATTTAACTGATTCCACTAACCTTATTCGTATTATTCAGGAAACGCAGCCTGATGAGATTTATAACTTGGCTGCGATGAGCCATGTACATGTGAGTTTCGAAATGCCTGAGTATACCGCAAATGCAGATGGCATTGGTACCTTACGTCTTTTAGAAGCTGTTCGCATATTAGGCCTAACAAAAAAAACAAAAATTTATCAGGCCAGTACTTCCGAACTCTATGGTTTAGTGCAGGCGGTACCGCAAAGCGAAACCACACCTTTTTATCCACGTTCTCCTTACGCTGTTGCCAAAATGTATGCTTATTGGATCACCGTAAACTACCGTGAGGCTTATCATATGTTTGCCTGTAATGGTATTTTATTTAATCATGAAAGCCCGCTAAGGGGTGAAACTTTTGTCACCCGTAAAATTACCCGCGCGGCTGCTAAAATTGCTTTAGGGCTACAGAAATGTCTTTACCTGGGTAATCTATCTGCCCAAAGAGACTGGGGGCATGCCAAAGACTATATTGAGGCGATGTGGTTGATTTTACAACAGGAAAAACCTGAAGATTTTGTGATTGCAACAGGTATTACTACCACCGTTCGCGATTTTGTTCGGATGAGCTTTGCTGAGCTAGGGATTGAAGTTGAGTTTTCAGGTAAAGATGAAAACGAAAAAGGGGTAATTATAGGGATAGATGTAGGTGTGGCGAGTAGTTTAGGTTTAGATCTGGAAAAATTGTTTTTAGGCGGTACCGTTGTACAGGTAGATCCTAAATATTATAGACCTACCGAAGTAGATTTATTATTAGGTGATCCTACTAAATCTAAAACACAACTGGGCTGGCAACCTAAATATGATTTAGCTGCTTTGATTAAAGATATGGTAATTTCTGATCTCCACTTAATGAAAAAGGATGAGCATTTACAAGCAGGTGGCTTTAAAACCTTAAATTATTTTGAATAATTTCCTCCATCGGATTTACTATAGATTAAATTTTTATTAATTTTTCGCAATAATTGGCAATCAGAATCGTTTGTTTTACGATATCTCGACTATTTGTCTGATTTAGTCTATTGCTCATTGGGAAATACATTAAATTAATTTAGATTTACATCATTTAATACACGTTTTTAGAACATATTTCGTTTTATCACTAAAATTGAAGGGCAGTTGACGTGTATTGATACAATTAATCACTTTTCCTGTTGTGAAAAAATATGTTTAGCTTTTTTAATAAAAAAAATAAAATTACCGATATTTCCTGGCTGGGAGTTGATATACACTCACATATTTTGCCGGGTATTGATGATGGCTCTCCCGATGTGGAGACGTCGGTTCGGTTTGTTAAAGCACTTTCAGAACTTGGTTTTGAGCAGCTAATTGCAACACCACATATTTTGAAAGAACTCTATCCCAATACTAAAGAAAGCATTAGGATTGCTAAGGAAGGATTACAAAATGCGCTTAACAAAGCTAATGTTACTACAAAGTTGAGCACTGGTGCTGAATATATGGTTGATCAGGATTTTACTTTAGATCAAGCTTTGTGTCCTCTGGATCAAAAACACCTGCTTATCGAAATGTCTTATCTTTCTGAAAGCCCAGGTATAAGCCAAACGATATTCGACATTGAAATAAAAGGATTTAAGCCAATTTTAGCTCACCCTGAACGCTATACATTTTATTTCAGAGACAGAAGTAGGTTAAAGAGATTTAAAGAAAAAGGATGTTTACTACAGTTAAATTTATTGTCAGTTTTAGGATACTACGGCAAAGATGTTAAACAGCTAGCCGAAGTTCTGTTGAAGGAAAAAATGTATGATTTGGCGGGAACCGATCTTCATCATGATAAGCACTTAAATGTTTTAAGAGAATCTATTCTTTCTGGAAAGCTTTATGATATTATTGGTTGTTATAATTTCAAAAATAAGGAGTTATTTAGCTCAATTTTGATTTAGCAAAAAAATGCTTAATTAGTTAACTAATCCTTTCCATCAATTAATGTTCAATTTTGCTTAAAAATCTGAAAATGTTTAATATCTGAAATTAAACATTTTCAGATATTACAATTAAATGTTTAAGTTTGCAAGCTGTTTAAAATGGTCAATTTCATTTTAGATGGAATCTATACTATGAATAAAAAAATAAATGTATATAAAGGGCTAAAAATTAGTAGTCTAATATTCGTAATCGCCTTAAGTTCTTCCTGCGTTAGTAATAAGAAAATAGCTTACTTTCAAGACATTCAAACTGTTAATCAGGCCAAATTAGAAAATTCAATTGCTTTTACTGAGCCAATTATACAGCCAGATGATATTTTGAGTATCAATATATTCACTCTAAATCCACAAAGTGGTGCTATTGTTAATCAAGCTGCTGCCAATACTGTTTTAGGTGGAGGAGCTAATACCGCACTCGCTTCGCAGCAAGTAAATGGCTTTTTAGTAGATCGTAACGGAGAGGTTGAATTGTCGCTCATAGGAAAAGTAAAAGTTAGTGGGTTAACAACATATCATGCACGTGAGTTGATTCGCGAGAAAGCTGCTGTAGTATATAAAGAACCAAATGTCCAATTAAGATTTGCTAACTTTAAAGTTAGCGTGCTAGGTGAAGTGAATGCCCCTTCCGCATATACCTTACCAAATGAGAAAGTATCTGTGTTAGATGCTTTAAGTTTAGCAGGAGATTTAACCATTTATGGCAAAAGAGAAAATGTTTTGGTAATTAGAGAGACAAATGGGAAAAAGGAATTTGGACGTTTAGATCTCAATTCATCTGATATCTTTAATAGTCCATACTACTATTTAAAGCAAAATGATGTAGTATATGTGGAACCAAATAAACGTAAGGTTTCAGCCTCAAATTCAGCTCAAATTCAAACGATTGGTGTAATTGCTTCTGTTATATCTGTTATAGTTTTAGCTATAAGCAATTTTAAATAAACCACAATACACTAGCGCAATTATAAATGAATACCTATTCTGAGAAAAAAAGCCTTCAAAATTTAGAAGGTGATAGCATTGATATAAAACAGATTTTTTTAAAAATTAAAGACAAGTGGTCTTGGTTCTTTATCAGCGTTATCTTTTGTTTATTTATATCTTTTTTATACATAAGATATACCCCTCCAATTTATCAAATTAACGCAAGAGTATTAGTAAATGATGATGAAAAAGGTGGTGGTATTGGCAAACAAGCTGGTGCGCTTATGGATTTGGGTGGTATCCTCGGCGGAAAAAATTCTGTTGATAATGAAGCCGAAATTTTAAAGACAAGATCTTTGATGGATCAGGTTGTTAGACAAATGAAATTGAACATTGTCTATACTAAGAAAGGAAGTTTAACCAACCGCGAGGTATATGAATCACCATTCAAGATTAATTTAGTTCAAGAAGTTGATACTATTAGTTTTACCAAACTAAAGATTGATTTAGAAAAAAACAATAAAATAAGTATTTCTGGCAAGGATGTTGATTTGGAGGTAGATTGGGGGCAAATCTTTGAAATAAAAGGAATTGGAAAGCTTTCAATATCAAAAGAAGATTCAGTAGAACCAAATAAAGGAATTTATTATGTCTCCATTAGTTCCATTGATGAAAGAGTTGCTGCGTTAATGAAACAACTGAGTGTTGGCGTTTATAATAAACAAGTAACCATCATTGATTTGGGCTTTTCATACCCCGTGCCCAAAAAAGGTGAAGATATCCTGAATGCATTGATAAAACAGTACACCCAATCTAATCTAAATGATAAAAACATAATTGCGGATAGTACAACTAAATTTATTCAAAAAAGATTGAGTTTGATTGCCAGTGAATTAGGTGATGTTGAGAATAAAGTTCAGAGTTTTAAAACCAATAATAAGCTTGCAGATATGAGTGAGCAAGGGAGATTATTGGTTCAGAGCTCCGGTGAAATTACTTCTGAACTCGCGAAAGCAGAAACGCAAGTTTCAATATTAAATGATCTTGAAAAATATTTGAAAGATACTAGTAAAAATCAAAGAGTTTTTCCTACATCTTTACTGCCACAAGATATGGTTTTTTCTGGCCTAATGAATCAGTATAATACTTTGCTTATCGAAAGAGACAAACAATTGTTAAGTGTTACTGAAGAAAGTCCATTTATTAAAAATTTGGATACTCAAATTTCTGAATTAAGGAAAGGGATTCTGTCAAATATTCAAAGCACAAAAAATACATTTGTTGTAACAAGGGATAAATTAATATCTCAACGGAATCAATCGGAAGGTAAGATAAGTAATGTACCTCAAATCGAAAAAGACTACTTAAAACTTGCTAGAAATCAACAAATAAAGCAAGAACTGTATATCTTTTTAATGCAAAAGGCAGAGGAAACCGCAATTTCTAAAACTTCAAATATTTCTATAGCTAAAACAATTGACCCTCCAAAAGCTGCGGTTCTTCCGGTTAGTCCTAAAAAAAATATAGTATATTTAATAGGTTTATTTATAGGTTTAATCATTCCAGTAACAGTTGTTTTTGTTGTTGATATAATGAACACCGGTATTGGAACTAAGGATGATGTAACAAACCGTACTTCTGTGCCTGTTATTGGTGAGATCAGTCATAACGAGTCGGATGATAATTTAATAGTTGCAAATAAAGGAAGATCGGCTATTTCAGAACAGTTTAGAGCTTTGCGAACCAATTTATCGTTTTATTTGAAAAACGAGAATGACAAAGTTATTTTGCTTACCTCAAGTATGAGTGGTGAGGGAAAATCTTTTACCGCTATAAATTTGGGTAATATTTTAGCCTTAGCTGGTAAGAAAGTTTTACTAATGGAATTGGATTTAAGAAAACCGGGGCTATCTGTAAAACTAGGTGTCTCTAACAATATAGGTTTTAGTAATTTTACAATTGATTCTTCATTAAAACCTGCCGATATTGTTAAGCAACTCACAATTAACAAGAATATGTATATTGTTTCTTCAGGGCCATTACCTCCGAATCCTGCCGAGGCGATAATGAGTGAGCATACACCCGACTTAATCGCTGAATTAAAGAAAGAGTTCGATTACATTATTATGGATGCACCGCCAATAGGAATTATTGCAGATGCACAGCTTTTGGCGAAATACGCAGACGTTACATTGTATCTTGTACGACAGAAATTTACAAAAAAAGATCAAATAAATATTGTTGAAGATCTTTATAGCTCAGGCAAAATGAAGAATATGGGGATTGTGGTTAATGATATTAGTAGCAAATATTATGGTTATGGATACGGTTATGGTAACTATGGTCAGAGTGAAAATAAAAAGTGGTACTCCAGTATTTTTAAAAGAATGAAATAAAATGGGGATTGATAAAATTGAAATTATACAGTTACCTAAAATACTTGATGAGCGTGGAAATCTTTCTTTTCTTGAAGAAGGAAACCAGTTACCCTTTGATATTAAGCGTACTTATTGGATTTACGATGTGCCTGGTGGTGAAATTCGTGGAGGGCATAGTTATCATCGAAATAAGGAACTTATAATCGCTTTATCTGGTAGTTTTGATGTTGTAATTAATGATGGAAATGAGGACAAAACGTTTTCACTAAATCGCTCGTATTATGGAATATATGTGCCAAATGGTATTTGGAGGCATATGGAAAATTTTTCTACAAATTCCGTGGCACTGATTGTTTCTTCAACAGATTATGATGAAACTGATTATGAAAGAGATTTTGATAAATTTAAATTGTCCAAAAACAATGCGTAAAATTACAACCTATGATTGTTCCGTTTTTGAACTTCCAAAAATAAAAGATCGGGCGGGCAACATAACGCCAGTTCATAATAATATAGAAATCCCCTTTTCGGTTAAAAGAATATTTTATCTATATGATATACCTGGTGGTGAATCGCGAGGTGCTCACGCCCACAAGGAATGTCATCAATTTTTAGTTGCTGCTAGCGGTAGCTTTGAAGTTTTCTTAGATGATGGAAAAACAAAAAGAATTGTTCAATTAAATAGGCCTGATGTTGGTTTACATATTCCGCCAGGAATTTGGGCATCTGAAATCAATTTTTCATCAGGATCTATATGCTTGGTTTTTGCATCTAGCCTCTACAATGAATTAGATTATATTAGAGATTATAAAGACTTCTTAATTTATTCAAATGGGAATTAGTGTACATCATTTGGCCGATGTCCAAAGTGATTCTATTGGTGAAATGACCTTTATTTGGCAGTTTACTGTAGTATTATCTGGAGCCGTAATAGGAAAAAATTGTAACGTCAATGCGAATTGTTTTATAGAAAATGATGTTGTTATAGGTGATAATGTAACTATAAAGTCTGGAGTACAAATCTGGGATGGTATAAAAATTGAAAATGATGTTTTTATTGGACCTAATGTAACTTTTACAAATGATTTGTTACCACGCTCAAAACAGTATCCAAAAGAATTTAAAAAAACAATTCTAAAAAAAGGTTGTTCAATTGGAGCAAATTCTACAATTGTTGCTGGAATTGAAATTGGCGAGTACAGCCTAATTGGTGCTGGAAGTGTATTAACAAAGAATGTACCACCCCATACTCTTTGGTACGGAAATCCGGCGAAATTAAAGGGGTATTTAACAGAGGACCTGAAGATATTGAATCTTCAGCTACAGGATAAAGAAACGGGAGAGCAGTTTGTGCTTGATGGATTTAAACCAACTAAATTATGATAAAATTTTTAGACTTATATAAGATTAATCAGCTTCATAAGAAGGATCTTCAAGATGCATTTGAACGAGTTTTAGAATCCGGATGGTATATTATGGGGTCTGAGTTAAGAAATTTTGAAGAGAAGTTCTGCCAGTATACTGGTGCGAAGTATACAATCGGGGTGGCAAATGGACTAGATGCTTTAGTGTTAATTATAAGAGCCTATAAAGAAATGGGTATTTTTAAAGATGGAGATGAAATTATCGTTCCATCAAATACATATATAGCAAGTATTTTGGCTATATCTGCAAATAATTTAAACCCTATTCTTGTTGAACCTATTTTAGAAACATATAATCTTGATTACAGATTAATAGAATCAAGAATTACTGAAAAGACAGTTGCAATTTTACCAGTGCATTTGTATGGCCAGTTATGTGATATGGATAAGATTTGTGAGATCGGCGTAAAGTATGGTCTTAAAGTAATTGAAGATTGTGCTCAATCTCACGGTGCAAAATCTCCAAAGGGATGTTCTGCAGGGAATTTTGGTGATGCTGCTGGTTTTAGCTTTTACCCTGGAAAAAATTTAGGAGCATTGGGAGATGCTGGTGCCATTACTACGAATGATGCTAATCTAGCAGAAACTATTAGTGCACTGCTGAATTACGGCTCTCGGGTAAAATATGAGAATATTTACAAAGGAGTAAATAGCAGACTCGATGAGCTTCAAGCAAGTTTGTTGTCGGTAAAACTGGCAAGCCTGGATAATGAAACAGAATTAAGGAGGAAAGTGGCAAATCGGTATTTGGAAGAAATTAATAATCAGAAGATTATTCTTCCTATTGTTGATTTTCAAGAAAGCCATGTGTGGCATTTATTTGTAATAAGAACAGAAAATCGTACCGATTTGCAACAGTATCTGACTAATGCAGGTATACAAACAGTGATACATTACCCTATACCTCCTCACAAACAGAAGGCATATGAAGAGCTTAATGATTTATCTTTACCTATTTCGGAAAAAATACACCAAGAGGTTATAAGCTTACCAATAAGTCAGGTTATGTCAGATCAAGAGGTTAGCCGTGTTATTGAAGTTGTAAATAACTACTAACACTTTGAAGCTATTAAAAACAACAATTTTTTCGGGGATTATAACTTTTGTCAAGATTGCTTCCACTTTTGTGGCGAGTAAAGTAGTTGCAATAAGTGCTGGCCCAGCCGGGGTTGCTATTGTTGGAGCCTTTACAAATTTTATAACGATATCTCAGACTTTTGCCAATGGAGCTATAAATAACGGGGTTATAAAATATTCCTCAGAGTACAATGGTGATTCAATAAAATTAAAAACCTTAATAAGTACTTCTCTTAGGATAACGATTTATAGTTCGATAATAAGTGGAATACTTTTGATACTTTTTAGTGGATTTATATCTTCCATAGTATTTATGAATGAGCTGTATGTAAATCCAATTAGATTATTGGGTTTAACTATAGTTTTAACCTCATGCAATACATTAATACTTTCTGTATTAAATGGTTTGGGTGAAATTAAATTATATACTTTTGTTAATGCGATAGGTAGTATAATAAGCCTGATTTTTACCGTTACTCTTGTGTATTTTTATAATGTGATAGGAGCATTATATGCTTTGGTTTTTTCACAATCGATTATATTACTTGTTTCGGTAATCCTCCTTCGGAAGAAAGCTGTTTTAAGACTCTTTTTTAACGTTCAGCCTATTGACAAGACTATTGCTGCTAACCTAAGTAAATTTAGCTTCATGGCAATAATCAGCGCCTTAACGATGCCATTGGTTCAAATTATAATAAGGAATTTCCTAATTGCTAAAGTAGGAATAGATGAATCTGGATATTGGCAGGGGATGATGCGCATATCTGATGGATATTTGATGCTAATAACAACATCGTTAAGTACATATTACTTGCCCAAACTTTCTTCACTAAAAACAAATGGAGAGCTTAAAACTGAAATTTATAATGGATACAAAGTGATAATACCCGCTGTAATAGTTAGTTGTGGGTTAATTTTTTTGTTGCGATTTTTGATTATAAAAGTTCTTTTTACATCCGATTTTATTTCGATGGAAAAATTGTTCATTTGGCAATTATTGGGTGATATATTTAAAATTTGTGCTTGGGTTTTGGCTTACCTGATGCTCGCCAAAGCAATGACCAAATTGTTCGTAATTACGGAAATTATTTTTGGGTTATCTTATATTATAATAACCTATTTTTGTGTCATAAAATGGGGAGTATTGGGCGCGAGTATAGCATTTGCAATAAATTATTTTTTATATCTATTGGCTATGGTCATCATTTTTAGAAAAAAACTCTCAAAAAATGAGTAATCTAGGTGTGTTTTGCTTTTACTTCCCTAGCCGTGGAGTTAGTGGTGTACCTGTTCTTTTCTCAAGAATAGCTTCAGCTTTAGCTAGTCGAGAAACAGTAGAAAAAGTATATGTGGTTGATTTTGAGGATGGCTATATAGCCGAAAGCATTAGGGGACAAAGTAAAATAGAACTGATCCCATTTAATTTTGGGGAATCCGTGTGTATCCCAGATGATGTAACTTTCATTACTCAGTCAATGCTTCCCTACAGATTCCCATCTGAGGTGGTAATTTCCGAAACCTCAAAAATTGTGTTTTGGAATCTTCATCCTGATAATCTTGTGCCCATATTAATCCCATTTCCAGGCTTAAGGAACGTCCAATTTTCATCATTTAATTTATATGAAAAGATCGGAAAAGTATTCTTTAAGAGAACTATCGGGCGAGTGAAAACTTTTGCCTCAATTTGTTTGCAAAAAAAAGCGCTATTATTTATGGACAGCGTTAATAGGGATAAGACAGCTCAGTATCTTTTTTTGGATATTTTAAATAGTGATTTTTTACCCGTTCCTGCTTTAAATTCAGAGGAAAGGATTTATCACAAAGCTAATAGGGATCTTACATTTTGTTGGGTTGGCAGACTTTGTGACTTTAAAATCCACATATTGTTATACACCATTGATAAGCTCGCAGTATTATCGAAAGAATTAAAAATTAAAATTAAATATAAGATAATTGGTGATGGTCCCTTTCAATCTGAAATTGATAAGTTGGATTTGAATAATGAGTTCTTTGAATTGGAGGTACTTGGAGCTGTCAGTAGTCAAAAATTAGATAGCATTTTAATAAATGAGGTGGATATTCTGACTGCAATGGGTACATCAGCTTTAGAAGGTGCTAAATTAGGACTTCCCACTGTTGTTTTAGACTTTTCGTATAGTAAAATCGTTGATAATTATAAATACCGCTGGCTTTATAAAACAAAAGATTTTGATTTAGGGCATGACATATCATCTAAAGATTTTGATCACGATGGGGATAGTCTAAAACAGATTATTTTTGAATCGTCTAATAATTTTAAAGATATTTCCAATAAAACATTGGATTATTTTCTTGATAACCATTCTATTGATGGCGTTGTCGAGAAATTAATTGTTGCAACGGAGGAATCAGATTTGAAGATCACAGACTTTCCAAAGTCAATTTTTAAAAAAAGTTTAGTAAGAAACTTATATGAGGTTTTCAAAAAAAAATAATTCTTGTTAATATGAATACAAAACTAATTACACTATTTAAGCCAATATTAATTTTTATTGCGGTTTGGGTATTAGTATTTTTTCTATATAGCATGAGATTGAGTGAATTGATTTGGTTTGAAGCCTCTGCGGGATTTAAGTTCTTTTTTATAGCAACTTTTTCATTTTGTTTAGGTTATTTCTTTGTCTTCTTATTAAGAGGTCGTGTGGTGGAAAAACCATTTGTTTATACTGATACAGCTATTAAAAATGTAGAAAAACGGATTATTCCGTTTTTTAAGTTTTGGATTTTTTTTACCATTATTGAGGTTATTTTCTCGAAGGGGGTTCCTTTATTATGGATTATTCAAGGAAGTGAAAAGACGTATTTCGACTTTGGTTTACCATCATTACATGGGCTGTTAAATGCCTTGCAAACCTCGCTTGGAATTATTAGTTTTTTTTTATATCTCAAAACTGGTAAAAGGAAATATTTATATATATGTTTATTCACGTTTATATGGCAGATTGTTGTAATTTCTCGACAACTAATTGTTACGCAGATCATAGAGATATTCTATATTTACTTTACATTTAGTAAATCTCAACTAAAATTAGTACGAAATCTTTCTTTTTTTGGTTTGTTTTTTATAATACTTTTCGGTGTAGTTGGTGACTTAAGAACCGGTCAAGATAAATTTTATGAGTTGGCTATGCCATCGCAAAATTGGATATCTTGGCTGCCCTCTGGGTTTTTATGGGTGTATATTTATCTGGCAACTCCATTTAACAACTTACTTTATAATTTTAGTGTTCCAATTACAAATTTTGACCCGTCATTTCCTAACACAACAAGTCTTTTACTTCCTAGTTTAATTAGAAATTTTTTCTATGGGGACAATACGGTTTCTAATACCTCTGGAGCGTTAATTAGCGAGGCATTTAATGTGAGTTCTGCATTTACCTCTCCTTATTTGGATATGGGATATTACGGCATTGCTATATTTTCATTTACGATTGGTATTATTAGTTTTTTAGCATGGTGGTCAAAAGGGAATAAACGAGTGCTCTTTCGTGCCGTAATTGCTCAATGTTTAATATTGAGTATATTTTATAACCACTTTTTCTACCTACCTATAATTTTTCAGTTATTTTGGATATCGTTAATAGTTAAAGATGAGAAATTATAATACGCTTTTAAAATTAAGGTCGCAATCGGGACTTAGCGGAAATGAACGGATTTCAGTATGTGTACGTGTAAAAAATGAAGCGGGTGAACTTCCCAGATTTATTGCATCGTTAAAAAAACAAAAAATGTTTGAGTCAATTCACTTAATATTTTTAGATAGTGGAAGTAGTGACGAAACAATAGAGATACTACAAAACATAAACTGTGATTTATATACCATAGATTCTAGCGAGTTTTCTTTCGGTGATTCTTGCAATCTGATGATGAGTTTATCTGGATCAGAATTAAACGTTTTTTTCTCCGGACACGTAATACTTGAAGAAGATAACTTTTTTCAAAAAATTTTTAATTTGTTTGAACAGATCGGTGAATTTTCTGCTTACTTCAGGCAAATTGTTAATGAGTATTTAGGCTATTCGATCTACGACAGTACATTTTTAAAGTATTATTTTCCTAACTTTAATGGACAGTCTCCTATTCTGCTAAAAAATGGATTTCATTTTTCCAATGCAGCGTCTGTAATTTCCAGAAAACAATGGGAGGAAATTGGCTTTGAAGACGTTATTGCAAGTGAAGATCAGATATTTGCGGAAGAAGTAAGCTCAAAGTTTAACGGAGTTTATTATTTCCCTGATTTAAATGTTAAACATAGTCATAATGAAAGCCCAGAAAGTATAACAAAGCGGGTGAAAATTAATGTTTTAGCCAAAAATCCTAATGGCGTTCCCGTTTATAAGTATTATCTCTCTTTTTTGAAATTGTTTTTAAGCCTCTTCATTAATTCTTTAGCATTTAAAGATTCCCTTAAATTTGCTAAAGCACATTCGGAGGGCTATATCATTAAATAAATATGTTTAGAACATCATTATTAATTCCAACATATAATGCTGGACCTGAGTTTGAAAATGTTTTGAAAAGTATATCTGTTCAGGGCTTAACTGTAGATCGAAAGATTATAATGGATTCTGAGTCATCCGATGAAACAATTCTTCTTGCAAAAAAATATGGATTTGAGACATTAACGATAAAGCAAGTTGATTTTGATCACGGATATGTTAGGCAATTGCTTGCAGATGCCGCTAGTGATTGTGATATTTTTATTTATCTTACTCAGGATTGCATTCTCAAGAATAAAGATTCAATTAAGCATTTGGTCGATGCTTTTGAAGAACCCAAAGTAGGTATAGCATATGGTAGACAATTACCTCATATAGGAGCTAAAACACTTGAATCACATGCGCGCTTATTTAATTACCCATCTACCTCTGTTGTCAAAAAACTCTCAGATAAAGATAAATTGGGAATAAAAACTGCATCATGTTCAAATTCCTTTGCGGCCTATAGAAATACAGCGTTACGTGATGTTGGCGGATTTCCAAGTCATACAATTTTCGCTGAAGATGTAATTGTTGGTGGACAAATTTTAATTAAAGGTTGGCAAATTGCATACGTAGCAGATTCTGAGGTTTATCACTCACATGACTATACAATAAAAGAGGAGTTTAAAAGATACTTCGATATTGGAGTTTTTCATTCAACAAATATTTGGCTGCTAAATGAGTTTGGATCGGCAGGTGGAGAGGGTTTTAAGTATTTAAAGTCGGAACTGAAATATGTAATTAAAAATAATCCATTAGTTTTGCCTAAGATGACTATGTCTATTGCGGCTAAATTTTTGGGCTACAAATTGGGAATGTTACACGAAAAACTATCTCTAAAGCAAAAGAAAGCATTCTCAATGCATAGTAAATACTGGGATAAATTAGAAAAAAATAAATGAATCATTTAATATTTGGTGGATCCGGGTTTATTGGTACTCACCTGAAAAGATATATTAAAGAAACTTTGTCATTAAAGGACAATGTTTATAGCTTCGATTTGAAGAAAAAAGTTAGTGATGATTTTGAAATATTGGATGTTAGAAAAGCAATAAACTTAAAATTAGATAATGCTCGTAATAGTGTTATTTATAACCTAGCTGCGGTTCATACTACACCCGGTCATCCTGATCATGAGTATTTTGAAGCTAATGTATTTGGTGCACAAAATGTTTGTGATTTTGCCAGACAGAACAATATTCAAACAATAGTCTTTACAAGCTCTATCGCCCCTTACGGAGCATCTGAAGATTACAAAACTGAAGAAACGTTACCTATGCCCAATACTCCATACGGTATTTCTAAATTGACCGCAGAGTATATTCATAAGTTATGGCAAGCAGAAGATCCTAGTAATAGAAGACTTATAATCGTTAGGCCTGGAGTCGTTTTTGGAAAGCAAGAAGGCGGTAATTTTACTAGATTGTATAATTCGCTTAAGAAAGGTTTTTTCTTTTATCCTGGAAGGAAAGATACCATTAAATCTAGCGTTTATGTGAAAGATGTTGTAAGGATTCTATATGAAACAGGTCAAATGGAAAAGCCCGGACATGTTACCTATAACTTAACGTATTACCCTGCACCTACTATTGAGGAAATTTGTGTTACTATGGCTGAAGCAACGCGAATTAAAGCTCCAAAAGTATTAGTTCCAGGCTGGGCATTAAAATCAGCGGCTGGTTCAGCTTATTTTGGAGCTAGGATATTGGGTAAAAATATTAGCGGCATTCATCCTGACCGCGTTAAGAAATTAATGATTTCGACGAATATTTCTGGAGAGAAACTTAAATTATCGCCATATAAACTCCAGTTTAGTTTAAGAGAAGCTTTAGAAGATTGGTATAGGGATTGTGAAAATATTGAGTTATACTAAACTATATTTAAATAAGGCATTGCCACGCATAATAAAAAAAAGTTTACAGGAGTTGTAAACTTTTTTTATTTCTACTGCATTGATCTATTATTCTACTATTTGAAGTAATAATAATATTCGTCTTTTTTGCTGTTTAAATTGGTATTATATTGCATTATTATTACTTATTTTATTATTAATAATGATTTTTTAACTTTGAAACGGATTTTGGGCATCAATTTTGTTCATTGTAATTCATTTAAAACAAAAATAACAACTAAATGTTTAAGTTCTCGCTTTAAGCCTATGCAAACACGTTACCTGTTTATACTCAAATATATTTTACCGATAACTGACCTGATTATGGTTAATATCGTGTACTTTTTTGCCTACCAATTCACTGCCTATATGGGCAAAGCCGTGAGTTCGGAATTGCAATGGCACTATGTAGTGGTGTGTAATTTAATCTGGATAGTAAGTACTACTAGTTTTGGTTTATATAGCGAATATGGATCGCGTAGGATTGAACGGATTTATAGAGGTACCTGGAAAAGCGTGGTTTTGCATGCTGTGCTGTTTTCTGTTTACCTTTTCTTCTCGAAACAAAATGACTTTTCCAGATCTTTCCTTGTTGTTTTCTACGGTATGCTGGGCATTTTGTTTTTGGTGAACCGTTTTATCGGTACTTCTTTTCAGTTCCTACTGTTTAACCATTTACGTGGCGTTAAATCGGTAGCGATTATGGGAAATAATGCCACTGGTCTGCAATTGGCCAGTTATTTTGAAAAACAGCATTATATAGAATTTCATGGTTTTATTAACGATGTACCAGATGATTATTTAGATCGGAATGGGCAGATTTCAGAAGCGGTGGGGCACCAGTTCAAAATGGCAGTTGATAAAGGCATTAAAGATATTTATGTGACTATTGCTCCTGACCGAATGGCTGACATGACTATTTTAACCGAGGAAGCAGAAAGGCAATGTGTACGGTTAAAGTTTATTCCTGATATTAGTGGCGCTTTATTATCGCCATATACCGTAAGTTATTTGGGTAACGAATTTCCGGTTATTTCTTTGCGTTCGGAGCCCTTAGAAAAAATCCATAACCGTTTTAAGAAGAGAGCAATTGACGTTGTGTTCAGCGGCCTGGTTATTCTTTTTGTATTGAGCTGGCTGTATCCGATAATTGCTATTCTGATCAAGCTACAGAGTAAAGGACCAGTATTGTTTAAACAACTAAGAAGTGGGCGGGATGACGAGCCTTTCTGGTGTTTTAAATTCAGGAGCATGCGGATGAATGCCGATAGCGATAAGCGGCAGGCCAGTAAGAACGATGACCGGATCACTCCGATAGGTAAATTCCTCAGAAAGTCGAGCCTGGATGAATTACCACAGTTTTTTAATGTATTTATGGGGCATATGAGCGTGGTAGGCCCTCGTCCACACATGTTAAGCCATACCGAACAATATAAAGGTATTGTAGATCAGTTTATGGTGCGTCACTTTTTAAAACCTGGTATAACGGGTTGGGCACAGGTAAATGGATATAGAGGCGAGACTAAAGAAGATTATAAGATGGTGAAGCGCGTTGAGCATGATATCTGGTATCTGGAGAATTGGAGCGCGATGCTTGACGTGAAAATTATTTTTATGACAGTGATTAACATGATCAAAGGTGAAGAAAACGCCTTTTAATTGTAAGTTAATGAGGAATAATACAAAACCGACGTTAATTATTCTTGCTGCTGGAATGGCTAGCAGATATGGAGGGAATAAACAAACTGAATCGTTTGGACCAAATGGAGAAACGATTATGGAATATTCTATTTATGATGCTATCAAGGTTGGGTTTGGCAAGGTGATCTTTATTATCAGAGAAGAATTTTCAGATGCCTTTGCTGCGCAAATTGAACCTAAACTCCTTGGTAAGATAGAAATTGATTACGCTTTTCAATCATTAGAGCGTTTTAGTAATAACATTGAATTTTCGAAAGAAAGGAGTAAACCTTTTGGAACAGCGCATGCTTTGCTTTGCTGTAAAGGGAAAGTGGAAGGGCCTTTTGCTGTAATTAATGCTGACGACTTTTATGGTTTTGATGCCTTTAAAAAAGCCTATACATTTTTAACAACCGATATCAGGGATGAGCTATTTGCCTGTTTAGGATACCAACTTAAAAATACTGTAAGTGAATTTGGTGCTGTTACCAGAGGAGAGATTCAAACTGATGTGGTGGGTGAAATTGTCTCTATTAATGAAAGAAGAGAGATTGTTTTTAAAGATGGACAGATTATCAGTCTGGAGAAAGACCAACGGCAGATTTTAGCAGCAGAGACCCAAGTAAGTATGAACTTTTTCTGTTTTACGTCTACTTTTATTGATTGGATGGAAGATAAATATTATCGGTTCTTATCCGAAAATAAACATGAGCTGAAGGCAGAGTTCCTTATACCTGAAGTTGCCGATCAATTAATTAAATCGGGTACTGCCAGCATTAAAGTTATTGATACAGATGCCAAATGGTTTGGTGTTACATTTAAAGAGGATGCGAACCTTGTTAAAGAAGAGCTTTTAAAACTCTCTAACGAAAAAATCTATCCTCTTGATCTCTGGAATATTGTTAGCCCTATTACATTAGTATAATTTTAAAAGCCCAATAGGGCTTTTTTTATGATTGAACATTTTGTTGTACATTGTTAATTCATGATTAATTGCGTTCTTTGCCCTTAAAATTAAAATTTATCCGATGAAGAAAATCCTATTCCTACTATTTATAATTATCTCTGTCCGTGAGCTAAAGGCTCAAGCCGTTTACCAGCCTTATTCTTATCAGTTCTATCAGAAATTAAGTGGCGAAGTATATAATCCCGCTACGCGTATACATAGTGCTTTAAAACCTTTTTTTATCGATGATAGCTTACTGCGCGATAAAAGTACTATGCTGCTAAGCGTAGGAACGGACTCCACCAGAAAATCGTGGGTTTCGAGAAAACTATTTCAAGAACATTTATTGGATATACAAAGAGATGATTATACCGTTTATGCAGACTTTTTACCGGATTTTCAGATTGGAAGAGATTTTTCAGGAAAAAAGAACACCTATTTAAATACTCGTGGTTATCAGGTTGGGGGAACGATAGGAAAGAAATTTTCTTTTTATACAAGTGGTTTTGAAAATCAGGGACGCTTTGCAGATTATTACCGAAATTACATTGATCAGACCGGGATTGTTGCTGGTCAGTCATATAACCGAATTGGTGGTAGGTATGGACAAGGTTACAATCCAGAGATTAATCCCTTAACTGCCGATTGGTCTTATGTAACTGCAACACTATCTTACACGCCGTCTAAATATCTGAATATTACAGCCGGTTATGATAAAAATTTTGTGGGTGATGGCTATCGCTCATTATTATTGTCTGATTATGCTTCACCATATCCTTTTCTGAAGTTAACTGGTAATTTAGGAAATGTACAGTATATGGTAATGTGGGCTGCCATGCAAGACCCAAGTGCACCTCAGTTATCCTATGAAGCGGGTTTTAGAAAAAAAGGAGGAGTGTTCCACTATTTAGATTGGAATGTGAATAATCGTTTATCTATTGGATTCTTTGATTCTATTGTATGGGGGCAAACGGATGATGCCGGAAATAGAAGGGGGTTTGACTGGGGCTACGCCAATCCAATTATTTTCTTAAGACCAATAGAAGCTTCAAGTGGTTCGCCGGATAATGCCTTATTGGGGTTCACCGGTAAATATAAATTTGCTAAAGAACTGGTCGGGTATGGTCAGTTTTCGTTAGATGAGTTTCAGGCCAAAGAATTTTTTTCTTCGAAAGGGAGTTCTCGTAATAAATATGCATGGCAATTGGGACTTAGAGGCGCTGACGTATTCCATGTACCTGGTTTGAACTATTTGTTAGAATATAATACTGCTAAACCTTACACCTTTTCTTCTCGGAAACCTATTATCAATTATGCACAGTATGGTGAGCCCTTGGCACACCCGATGGGTGCAAATTTTAGAGAGCTAGTGGGTTTATTAAATTATTCTTACAAGCGTTTTGATTTTAGTGGGGAATTGATGTACGCTAAGTACGGATTAGATGAAGCTGGACAGAATTATGGTAAAAACATTTTCGAACCTTATACAGATGCGGTAAAAGCCAATGGGAATTATACTACTCAGGGCATCCGAACTGATCTTTTTTATGCGGAGGGCCGAGTTGCTTATGTGATTAACCCTAAATATAATCTGCGTTTGGAATTAGGTGGTATCATCAGGCGTGAAAGTAATAGTTTGGGTAAAAACAATACCGGCTTAATTACTTTTGGTTTAAGAAGTTCATTCAGAAATCTATATTCAGATTTTTAGTATGGTGATTGCCCTAATAGATATTATAGCATAAAATAAGAAAGCCTGATCGACATGCCATCAGGCTTTCTTATTTTATATGTTTGTGGATATTTACTCTACCGTTACCGATTTAGCCAAATTTCTTGGTTGATCTACATTACATCCTCTCATCACGGCAATATGATAAGAAAGTAACTGAAGTGGAATAGTTGCTAGTAGCGGTAAGAAAGCTTCATTTGCATCAGGTATCTCGATACAATAATCAGCCATTTTCTTTACCTCTGTATCCCCTGCTGTTACAATGGCAATTACTTTTCCTTTTCGGGCTTTTACTTCCTGGATATTACTAATCACTTTTTCGTATGATGAATTTTGCGTTGCGATAAATACAACAGGCATTTCTTCGGTAATCAGTGCAATAGGGCCATGTTTCATTTCGGCTGCAGGATAACCCTCCGCATGGATATATGAAATTTCTTTAAGTTTTAAAGCGCCCTCTAAAGCAACGGGAAAGCCCGTACCGCGACCTAAAAACAAGCAGTTTGTAGAATCCTTAATTTTTTCGGAAACTTCTTTGATCAAGTCATTAGATTCGAGCGCAAGCTCAACTTTTTCAGGGATATGGTCTAGTTCAGTTAATAATTCAATTAATTTGGAAGTAGTAATGGTGCCTTTTTGCTGCGCCATATAAAAGGCCATTAAAGTTAATACCGTAACCTGTGCTGTAAATGCTTTTGTAGATGCAACACCGATTTCCGGACCTGCATGTGTGTAGACCCCGGCATCTGTTAAGCGTGGGATGGATGCACCTGCAACATTACAGATGCCAAAAATGGTTGCCCCACGTTCTTTTGCCATTTCAATTGCGGCCATGGTATCGGCTGTTTCGCCTGATTGCGAAATGGCAATTACCACATCCTTTTCGGTAATGATTGGATTGCGGTACCTGAATTCTGATGCGTACTCTACTTCAACCGGGATGCGTGCATATTCTTCAATCAGGTACTCTCCTACCAAACCTGCGTGCCACGATGTTCCGCAGGCTACGATAATGATCCGATCGATATTTTTTAGCTTTTCAGCAAATTCTTTTATTCCTCCTAACTGAACTTTACCTTCCTGCGGATAGATGCGACCCCGCATACAATCTTTTATTGACCGGGGCTGTTCGTATATCTCTTTTAACATGAAGTGATCGAAACCGCCTTTCTCGAGCATTTCGAGTTTCAATTCGAGTTCCTGGATCAATGGAGTTTGCACTACATTATCCAGCTGCTTAATTAGAAGATCGTTTTTGGTAATCAATGCAATCTCTCCATCTTTTAGGTAGATTACATTTTTGGTGTATTCGATGATAGGAGTGGCATCAGATGCAATAAAGTATTCACCTGCTCCAACACCAATTACCATCGGACTTCCTTTACGGGCCGCAATTAAACGATCGGGATTATCCTGGTCCATAATGACAATGGCGTAGGCTCCGCTCACTTCCTGCAGGGCCAAACGTACAGCCTCCATGAGGTCAATCTGTTCTATCTTTTGGATCTCCTCAACAAGGTGAATGAGTACTTCTGTATCAGTATCACTTTTGAATTCGTGCCCACGTTCTATCAATTCTTCTTTTAAAGTAGCGTAGTTTTCAATAATACCATTGTGAATAATGGATAATTTATGATTATTTGAGGTGTGAGGATGTGAATTCCGATCAGAAGGTGCGCCATGTGTTGCCCAACGAGTATGGCCTATTCCAATGGTGCCAGATTTATCTTGTGCAGCTGCAAACTCTTCTAAAACGGCCACTTTACCTGCTTTTTTGTAGATATGCTGCCCGGTGTTATTCATTAATGCAATGCCTGCGCTATCATAACCGCGGTATTCTAATCTTTTAAGGCCTTTTAATACAATTGGCCAGGCTTCTCTAAAGCCTATATAGCCTACAATTCCACACATATAATTTCGGTTTTAGTTAGGATGCTAAGATAGTAAATCAAACGTTTGTTTAGCGCTTGAAAGGTAGACTTTGTAGCATTTTTGTGATACTGTTTTACATCTGGTTTACAATGTTATTATATTTAATTGTATTATTGGTGGGGTATTTGTTTGCAGGTAATGTTTACACAATCAATAAAATATGATCAAAAAAATCCCGGTGTAATTTTTTACAACGGGATTTCCTATGTTTTGATGTATTTTGCTTTTAACCAGCCATACTATCGGTAGTTCTCTTTATAGCAATTTTTCTTACGGTTTCTATAATGGAGTTTTTATCATAACCACACTCGGCCCAAAGTTCCGGTTGCTCTCCATGTTCGATAAACTGATCTGGAATACCCAAGCGGATTACGTTGGCCTGGTAGCCATGGTCGGCCATAAATTCTAGTACCGCAGACCCTACACCACCTTGTAATGAACCATCTTCTACTGTAATTACATGTTTATATTTGGCAAATACCTCGTGCAGCATTTGCTCATCCAAAGGCTTAACAAAACGTAAATCGTAATGTGCCGGATAGAATCCCTCTGTATTGAGTTCGGCACGTGCTTCTACTGCAAAATTACCCACATGACCAATAGTTAACAACGCTACATCTTCGCCATCACATATTTTACGGCCTTTTCCAATCTCTAAAGCTTTAAATGGTCTTTTCCAATCGGGCATTACCCCATTACCGCGTGGATATCGGATTACAAATGGACCAATATTATCTTGTTGCGCGGTAAACATCAGGTTGCGAAGCTCTTCTTCATTCATAGGTGAAGAAACCACCAGATTAGGGATGCAGCGCATATAGGCAATATCATAAGCTCCATGGTGCGTTGCCCCATCGGCACCTGCAAGGCCTGCCCTATCCAGACAAAAAACAACATTGAGTTTTTGGATGGCTACATCATGAATCACCTGGTCATAAGCCCTTTGCATAAAGCTGGAGTAGATATTACAGAATGGAACCAAACCCTGCGCAGCTAAACCTGCAGAAAATGTTACCGCATGCTGTTCGGCTATACCGACATCAAAGGCGCGTTTAGGCATAGCTTTCATCATGATGTTTAATGATGAGCCGGAAGGCATTGCCGGAGTTATGCCTACAATTTTATCATTTGCCTCCGCAAGTTCGACCATAGTATGCCCGAAAACATCCTGGTATTTTGGCGGCTGAGGTTTATCAGGGGTACTCTTTTTAATTTCGCCGGTAATTTTATCGAAAAGGCCCGGAGCATGCCACTTGGTCTGATCTTTCTCAGCCAATGCAAAGCCTTTACCTTTTACGGTAACGCAGTGCAATAATTTCGGACCTGGAATAGCAGAAAGATCTTTGATCACCTGTGCCAAACGTTTCACATCATGACCATCTACTGGGCCAAAATATCTGAAATTTAGCGCTTCGAATAAATTACTTTGTTTAAGCAGTGTGCCTTTAATGCTTTTTTCAATTTTCTTCACATACTTATGCGCATTAGGGCCAAGTTTAGAAAGGCCGGTAAGCACATGTGAAATATCATCGCGGAACCTGTTATAAGATTTGGAAATGGTAATGCTGGTTAAATATTCTTTCAGCGCACCAACATTAGGGTCGATAGACATGCAATTATCGTTTAAGATAACGAGAACATTGCTGTTTTCAATCCCAGCATGGTTTAATCCTTCAAAAGCCAAACCTGCTGTCATGGCACCATCGCCAATTACGGCAACGTGCTGCCTGTTGGTTTCGCCTTTTAATTGTGAAGCTACCGCCATACCCAAAGCTGCAGATATGGATGTAGAAGAGTGGCCCACCCCAAAGGTATCGTACTCACTTTCTGAAATTTTTGGAAAGCCACTAATACCACCATACACGCGGTTGGTGTGGAATAAGTCTCTTCGGCCGGTAAGAATTTTATGTCCGTAAGCCTGGTGGCCTACATCCCAAACCAGCTTATCGTAGGGTGTATTTAATGCATAATGGAGTGCTACCGTGAGTTCAACAACACCTAAACTGGCACCAAAATGGCCACCATTCACACTCACTACATCAATAATGTATTGTCGTAATTCCTGACTTATTTGTTCTAAGTCAGACTCGTTATATTGCTTCAAATCAGCGGGATAGTTGATTTTTGAAAGCAGGGGGCCAGCTTTTACTTGCATTCGAAATTTGTGGTAAAAAACAAGATACAAAGTAAGGTAAATTTGTTTTAATATAGAAGAGAAAAATTAGTGGTTTATTATTGATGGTTAAGCGGTTAGTGTTTAACGGTTTAGCGTCGGGAGACAAGCGTGTGGCGTTTGGTGCTCCATGAGGTGCCGCGATGATGGGTATTTAGCACTTTGGATTAGGTTATCAGGACCTGAAATTTTTTACTATGTTTGCCGCTACGCATGCAGGCAGAGAATTTTGAAATAAAACTTCCGGTTTTCGAAGGCCCCTTCGATTTGTTGTTGTTCTTTATTGAACGCGATGAACTGAATATTCAGGACGTGGAGATCGCGAAAATTACTAACGATTTCCTTGCCTATATTCATCAATTATTGGCGCTGAATGTAGAAGTGGCCAGCGAATTTATTCTGGTGGCAGCTACGCTGATGCGCATTAAATCGAAAATGCTTTTGCCGAGGATTGAGATTGATGAGGCCGGAAATGAAATTAATGCCGAACAAGACTTGATTGCCCGCCTTATTGCCTATAAGCAGTTTAAATCGGCAGCCGAAGAAATGAAAGTTTTAGAAGATGGCCGGATGAAACAGGACCAGCGGGGTAACATTGCTTTCGACTTAGGCTTGGCAGCAGCATCTTCAACCCATCAGGATGAACTCTTATCACTCGATCTGTATAAACTTTTAACAGTTTATCACCGTACCATGCAAAAGTATGAATTGCGGAGCGAAGAAGTAAAACATACCGTAGTTCAATATCCTTATACTATCGAGCAGCAAAAACACTTTATTGCCAATCTTTTAGATATCAATAAGCAGATCGATTTTGCCCTGGTGCTTAAAAACTCAGAAAATAAAGTACATTTCGTATATAATTTCCTTGCCATTTTAGAAATGTTGCAGCAACAAATTGTAGAGATAACCATCGGAAGTGGCTTTAACAACTTTAATGTGAAAGCATTATCGTAATTGCGCTTATATTAAGTTTGAATTGCTTACTTTTGCAAAAAAAATACAAACCTAATATAACGATGACACGCGACAACCAAATTTTTGAACTTATTGATAAGGAGTTAAACCGCCAGGAGCATGGTTTAGAGCTTATTGCATCAGAAAACTTTGTAAGCAAGCAGGTAATGGAAGCTGCTGGTTCAGTATTAACCAATAAATATGCTGAAGGTTTACCAGGTAAACGTTACTATGGTGGTTGCCAGGTAGTGGATGTAGTAGAGCAAATTGCTATCGATAGGGCAAAACAATTATTTGGCGCGGCATGGGTTAACGTACAACCACACTCTGGTGCGCAGGCTAATGCAGCGGTTATGCTTGCTATTCTTCAGCCGGGCGATAAAATATTAGGTTTTGATCTTTCTCACGGTGGTCACTTAACTCACGGTTCGCCGGTAAATTTTTCTGGTAAATTATATCAACCATTGTTTTATGGTGTAGAGAAAGAAACCGGATTAATCGATTATAAAAAATTAGAAGAGGTTGCTTTAGCAGAAAAACCAAAATTAATTATCTGCGGTGCATCTGCTTACTCGCGTGAGTGGGATTATGCTTTTATCCGTTCGGTAGCGGATAAAATCGGAGCTTTGGTTTTGGCTGATATTTCTCACCCTGCTGGTTTAATTGCCAAAGGTTTGTTGGCTAACCCACTTCCGCATTGCCATATTGTAACTACTACAACCCACAAAACTTTACGTGGCCCGCGTGGTGGTATGATTATGATGGGACAAGATTTCGAAAATCCATGGGGATTAAAAACACCTAAAGGCGAAATCCGTATGATGAGCAACTTATTGGATATGGCTGTTTTCCCTGGTACGCAAGGTGGCCCGTTAGAGCACATTATTGCGGCTAAAGCAATTGCTTTTGGCGAGGCTTTAAGCGAGGAATACGGAAATTATATCAAACAGGTTGCAGCCAATGCACAGGCTATGGCCAAAGCATTTGTGGCAAAAGGATACGGTATTATTTCTGGTGGTACCGATAACCACTTAATGTTAATCGATCTTCGCAATAAAAACATTACTGGTAAAGTTGCCGAAAATGCTTTAGAAAGAGCTGAAATTACGGTAAACAAAAACATGGTGCCATTTGATGATAAATCACCATTTGTAACTTCAGGTATCCGTGTAGGAACTGCAGCAGTTACCACAAGGGGTTTAAAAGAAGCAGAAATGGAAAAAATTGTTGATTTAATCGATCAGGTATTAACAAATCCTGAAGATGAAGCCAGCATCAATGCGGTAAAAGCCGAGGTTATTAACCTGGTTAGTGCATTTCCATTGTATAAATAATATCGCATTAAGCGTTTTTATAAAAAGAGCCTCGTTTTGAAGTGCACCCCAAAAGTTGGACGAAATTAGCAATTAATTATTAATGTGATGAGCTCGATATTTTATCGGGCTCATTCCTTTTAGATTGAGTTTTATTCGATCGTTATTATAGTATTCAATGTAATTTTTTATATCCTGTTTAAGTTCATTGATTTCACTGTACTTATTAAGATAGAATAGTTCCGACTTTATGATGCCAAAGAAATTCTCAATAATGGCATTATCCAGGCAGTTACCTTTTCTGGACATGCTCTGCCTAATGCCTTTCTTTTTCAGCATTCGCTGATGTTCTTTCATCTGATATTGCCATCCCTGATCAGAGTGTAAAATCAGGTTTGTGTTCCTATTTATCTTTTTGAACGCATCTTTCAACATAAGGGATACCTGTTCAAAATTTGGAGACTCAGATAAGTTATAGCTGAGAATTTCCCCATTAAATAATTCTATGATTGGAGATAGATACAGTTTTTTATCCCCCACTTTGAATTCTGTAATGTCGGTGGCCCACTTCTGGCAAGGTTGTGCTGAATTAAAATCTCGATTCAATAAATTGGGTGCAATTTTTCCTAACTCACCCTTATAGGATCTGTATTTCTTT
>NZ_FMZH01000007.1 GCF_900101435.1 Pedobacter soli | reverse complement strand
AAGAATCCTGCATATGCCAGCCCTATGTGCTGTTCGTGATGATCAGCCGCAGTTTAAGATGCTATACGAAAGAGTTTATAAAAGAACAGGTATAAAGATGAAAGGATACGTTGCTGTGCAGAAAAAATTACTGATAATGGCGTATTACTTATGGAGAAAAAAACAAAAATACCAGACTGACTTTAATTATCCTCAAAAAATAATAGCCTCTGAACAAGCAGAGGCTACACATGATAAAATTTCCGAAGAAAAATTTCACTAAACAAATTTATTAAAAATATATCGATTTTAATTTGGTTTTGAAGACAGTACCTTTCCGCTTTATCCCGATGAAATATCGGGATGCCCGCTCCAATCAGGGCTATAAACGTATGACTGTAACACGGAAACCGGTATAGCAGCAGAAAGAAACCAATCTAAACCTGATCGATCGGATGCCATTTTTCATGGCAGAAGGTAGAGCAGGAAGAAATTAACCCATGGAATACTGCAATTGCTTTCCAAAAATCAGAACGAAAAAATGCACTATTTTATCATTTCGTTTATTGCAACATTCCGGATAATTTTCAATTAAGTTTATTCTTTGGCTAAACTTTTGTTGCGGGAAATGCATATATCTATCTTAAATATTTTAATTGAAATGACCGAAACTACCTTAGATCAACAGTTAAACGCGCGCCAGTTCGATGATGCCAAAAACGCCATGCTGAACGGCGAAAAACTCTCAAAAAACATTCAGAAACATCAAAAATCATCGATTTTGGATAACCTGATTAGGGAAAAACAATACGAAATTATTAACCTGATGGTGAAAGATAAAACCATCGAAACCGACATTTACGAACTCGACAGTTTTGACAAAAGTATTTTTCAAAGCATTGTTCGTAACCTGGGCAATGAGGAAGCCGACATCAGTTTCTTTAAGGAATTTATTACCCGCTTCGATAATCTAAATGATGAAGTTAACACCCAAACGCTGTTGGGTTATCTATTCGAAAACGGAGTAGATTTAGCCATAATTAAAGCCTGTATTGATGCCGGTTGCACTACAAATTTTAAAAACAATGCAGACGAGAATTACATCCACCGGGTGGTTAAAAGTAATTTCCGCCGGTATAATTTAAATGACGAACAAACTACCAACCTGTTAAAAAGTTATATCGATATCCTCGTAAATGAAGGTGTTGATATTAACGAGAGCAACATTGTAGCCGAAACACCTTTAATTACGGCCATAAACTTTAACAAGAAAAATTTAATTACCTACTTACTCGAAAATGGTGCAGATCCGAACCATACCGACCGCATGGGGAAATCGGCCTTTTTTTATGCAGTAGCAAACCTGCAAAGCGAAGAAATATATGATGCCCTACGCAATTTTGCCGCTCCACAATTCGATCAGTTGAGTAAAGACCGCAGCACGCTTTTATTCGAATATGTACGCATGATGTCGAATAGTGAAAAAGGCATTAATTTTCTTAAAAAATTAATTGAAGATGGTGCCGACCTATACGAAGGTAGCGAATGGTACAGTCGGCAGGTTACTCCCTTAGATTTAATTGCTGAAAAAGATGCCGACATTCTGGAAGCAGTTTTGGCCACCGGACAAATAGATGTAAACCGGCCAGACGACCAGGGCAATACCCTGCTGCATAATGTATGTGCTTACAACGTAAACTACGAAGCCAATAAAGCTAAAGAAACCTACAGGAAGGTAAAACTGCTGATCGAAAACGGAGCAGACCTTGCTGCTACGAACGATAAGGACCAGACTGCTTTAATGCTCGCATCAGACGATAACCTGAAAATAAAAACTGTCGAACTTTTGATGAAAAACGCTTAATAATATGTCGATGTCATTTATAATTGCCTGCGAAAGCGGCAAACGGAAAATAGCAGAGCTGTTGCTGGCCAACCAGGAAGTAGAAGTAGGTTATACCGACGAGAAGGGTCGAACGGCATTACATTATGCTGCACACCGCGGCTATTTGGATTTGGTAGAAATTTTAATTGATAAAGGTGCAGACCTGGACTATGAAGACCATGCCGGCGAAACCCCTTTTTATTTTGCCTGCCTGCAAAAGCAAAAACAAACCGCGCTATTTCTGTTAAATAAAGGTGCCCGAACCGATATTAAAGATTTTAAAGGCAATAGCCTGCTGCACTTAACTGCGCAAAACGGGCAAATTGAAGTACTTGAAAAACTGCTGGAGAAAGGATTGGAAGTAGATGGCGAAAATAACGAAGCCGAAACCCCTTTGTTAATTGCCGCCGGCTGGAGGAACAAGGAAGTGGTAGAAAAATTAATTGAATTTGGGGCCAATGTCAATACTACCAACAAACACGGCGATTCGCCGTTGATTTTTGCTGTTAAATCTAAAAACAGCCCTATGGTTGAGCTCATTTTGGATAAGGGTGCCAACATTAACCACATTAACCATGCAGGAGAATCGGCACTGCTCATTGCCTGCTACGATGCCAACCGCATGCTCACCAAAACTTTAGTCGAAAAAGGTGCTGATGTGTTGATTTCCTCAAAAGATGGTTTATCGCCGGTATGGTATGCCTGTTCCAATAACCAGAAAGAAATTGTAGATTTATTTTTGGCAAACGGCGTAGATGTAAATTATGCCAAGCCGCTTTCAGGTAAAGACGATTCTATGTATTCGTACCTGGAATGGGTTGAAACCGCCAATAACATTTCCATTTCGGCCAGTTTCTCTTTCGATAACAGTTATAATTATGGTGGTGAAAGCATGTTGCACGTGGCTGCAAAAAGCGGGCATTTAAGTATGCTGAAAATGCTGCTGGAAAAGGGCGCTAACGTGAATATTCAGGATGAAAGTGGTAATACTGCCCTGCATTATGCTGCTGCGAATGGGAAAAAAGATGCGGTAAAGTTCCTGCTTGAAAAATCAGCCGATGCTAACATTGTGAATGTGAAAGAGCAGAAAGCTATAGATTATTCCAACATCAAAGGTTATAACGAAATTGCGGAGCTTTTGCTCAAATTTGGGCCTTCAAACCAAACCAGTCAAAGCAGTCAGGCGAGTACCTCACCGCCAGCAACCGTTGCTGCTCCACAAAACGATATGGCAGCAAAAAAGCAGGCCCTATTGGATTTAAAAGATTTGCTTGATGCAGGAATTTTATCGCAGGAAGAATTTGATGCTGAAAAAGCTAAAATTTTAAAAAGCTAAACACATTTCAGGTAAAAATTTCATGGAATAGCAAGTGCTTAAGTTTTTAGTTCTATTTTTATGGTATTATCTATGGATTCGGCTCTAGTTCTGCATCTTGAGGTAGTACCATAAAAACGCTAATCAAATGAAAACTATTTCTAAATTATTCGTAATCCTCTTATTTTGCTTCACCCACACTGCTTTTGCTCAAAGCAATGAAGATAAAGCGCTGGCAAAAACTAAAGCAAAAGAAGCATTTAAACTTGAAGATGAAGAAGGAAAATACGACGAAGCCATTAAATTACTGGAAGAATCGCAAAAATTAGATCCTGAAAACATCGCTTATACTTACGAAATTGCCTACTCCTACACCGCCAAAAAAGATTATGGTAAAGCAGTTGAAATTTTAGAAAAACTCACAAAACACAAAGCTGTTTATGATTTGGTTTTTCAGGCACTTGGCAATGCTTACGATTACATGGGCAAGCCCGACAAAGCAATAGAAGCATACGAAAAGGGGATAAAAAAATTCCCCAATTCAGGAAAAATCTATGTGGAGTTAGGAAATATGCAATTGAATAAAAAAGACTTTGACAATGCCATCAAATACTACGAAAAAGGTATAGAAGTAGAGCCAACTTTTTCTTCAAATTATTACCGCGCAGCGAAACTCTATTTGGGCTCATCAGAAAAAGTATGGGGAATGCTCTATGGTGAATCTTTATGAATTTGGAAAGAAACTCCAAACGCACTGCCGAAATCAGCAAACTTCTGTTTGACACCTATCAGAACGGAATCCAGATCAAAGGAGATTCGGTTAGGCTCTCTTTTGCAAAGAACCATAATCTTTCTATAGATGCTATTAAAGACCCAAAGAATTTTAAACTGCCCTTTACAATGGTTTATGAATTGGACCTTTCATTAGCATCGGCAGGGCAAAAAGAAATAACACTGAGTGCTGTAAATGATGTCCGAAGCAAGTTCCTCCAATTTTTTACAGCTGCTGGGAATGAAAAAAAATATCCCAATATCCTTTTCGATTACCAACAAAAGTTAAGCAGTTTAGACTTTTTGGAACCTTACAATTACTGGATCTTAATGAAGGGAGATGAAATAGCTTTTAGTAAATGGAAACTTGCAAATAGTGCCAGCTGGAACAACTTTTTAAAATGGTTTAGTGGTAATGCCCTTTTAATTGACGATGGCCATAAATTTTATCGCCTGCAATACCAATAAAATAATTTCCATAATCTTTAAACCCACATCAATGAAATCCTTAAAATCGTCGATATTTGTATTTTTTTCTCTGCTTACGTTTATCTACAGCTGCTCACCCAAGCTCTATGTAGATGAAAGTAAACGTTACGAAGCCGGATCATTAACCGATGCTCAGGTAGATTCATTACATCTTTACCTTAAAGAAAACCAGCGTGTAGCCCTTAAAGACACGATTATTATTAAATACGATTTTAATAACGATGCCTGCTGGAGAGATTTGAGTTACCAAAATGCCGAGTTTTTAAACAATGTAAGGTGGACTTTCCAGAAAAACATCCAGGAAAAAGCACAGGCCAGGCCTAAAGTGGCCATATATCAATACCGCCAGGTGGGCGAAAACTTTAGTCAGGTAAAATCGAAAGGCCTCGAAATAGAAACCGATTCAGGCTTTCTAAAAAAGATGTTCTTTAAAGAGGTAACCACCTGCGGCACCTCAGCAATTATCCTTCCTACCGGAAAATTCCTGCTGGTGAAATCCGATCCGCAGTTTTCGGCACTTTTACTAAACGATAAGGATATAGAAAAAAAAGTGCTCGAAAACCTGGTTAAATAACATAAGTTTCTGGTATTTAAACTAAAATCGGAGTTTTAACATTTCGTTAACTAAATATTTGGTTTATAAGCCATAATTTAGTTTAACTAATCGTTTACGTACCTGAACAGCCAATCAATTCAGCCGTTTAGAGTTATACTGCACCAGTAAACAGTTAGTTTATTCGTACAAACCATATCTAATCACTATAATACGCTCTCACAGGAAGGTATCTCACGATGCTTTCCTTTTTTTGTTTACAGGGTTATTGAAAACTTCTGTCTGTTTTTGATGTTATATTTTCCTGAAAGGATTTGCTACACCAAAAACCAGTTAACATGAAAAACAGATTTTTCTATACCGCAACACTTGCTGCTTTTGTTTTTTTAGGCTGTCAGTCTAATTCATCTAAAAATCAGCCGCAAGGTACAGACAGTACTGTAACAACCCAAAATGGTGCAGTAGAACTGCCTGCACCAGATACTACAGCTTCTAAAACTAAATTCAGTAAGGTAATAGACTGGCCTGAAGGTAAAACCCCAACGGCGCCTGCAGGATTTGTGGTTACCAGGTTTGCTGCAAATATTAAAAGTCCACGCAATACCTATATTGCTCCTAATGGCGATGTGCTGGTAGCACTTTCAAACTCAGAAAGAAGCAGTGTAGAAGCTGTTGCCAATGCTGTTACCGGTAAAGCCAAATCAGAAGTTCCGGGTAAAAGTGCTAATACTATCTTATTGTATCGCGATACCGACCACGATGGCAAACCTGAAAGTGTTACCACTTTTTTAAGCGGGCTTAATCAACCATATGGCATGCTCATTATTGGCCAATCGTTTTATGTGGCCAATACCGATGGTTTATGGCAATATCCTTACCACACGGGCGATACCAAAATTACAGCAACCGGAAAGAAAATATTAAGCTTGCCAGCCGGAGGCTATAATAACCACTGGACGAGAAACCTGACAACCAATGCCGATAAAAGCAAAATTTACATTACCGTTGGTTCTGGTAGTAATGTTGGCGAAAATGGGCTGGAAAATGAAGTGCGCAGGGCAAATATTTTAGAAGTTAATTTGGATGGAACAGGTGAAAAAATTTATGCCAGTGGCTTGCGTAACCCCGTAGGAGTAGATTGGGAACCCGTTACCAACACTTTATGGACAGCCGTAAATGAACGCGATGGTTTGGGCGATGATTTAGTGCCCGATTACATTACCAGTGTAAAACAAGGCGCATTTTATGGCTGGCCTTTTTCATACTTCGGTCAGAATGAAGATCCCCGTTTAAAAGGGAAAAACCCTGAAATGGTTAAAAAAACAATTGCTCCGGATGTAGCAGTTGGGGCACATACCGCCTCACTGGGATTGGCCTTTTACAAAGGCACTAAGTTCCCGCAAAAATATCAGGGTGGTGCGTTTATCGGGCAGCATGGTTCGTGGAACAGATCGGTAATTTCGGGTTATAAAGTTGCATTTGTACCTTTTAAAGATGGAAAACCGGCTGGAAAACCAGAAGATTTCTTAACTGGCTTTGTAGCCAATTCCGATAAAGCTGAAGTTTATGGTCGTCCGGTTGGGGTTACCTTAACACCCGATGGCGCCTTACTCGTAGCTGATGATGTAAGCGGAATTATCTGGAGAGTTACTGCAAAATAGTTTATAAAATAGCCACAGATTAGCAGAATATGCCGTAAATTTATCTGCCTTCTGTGGCTAAACATTCAAGCAACGATCCCATTGAAACTGAACCTTATCTTATTGCTAAGCTTAATTTCTTTTACCAGCCTGGCACAAACGTTAAAACCAGATACAAGCCAAAAACTTAAAGAAATAACTGTTAAAGGTTATTATAACCACCAACCTTTATTAAGATCTGTATCAGCGGTGAGCCTGATTGACAGCAACCTGATTAAAAATCAATCAGCAAATTCGCTGGCAAGTACCTTAAATACCGTAACTGGTGTACGCATGGAAGAGCGCTCGCCTGGCAGTTACCGCTTATCTCTCCGTGGGAGTTTACTTCGTTCGCCATTTGGCATCCGCAACATTAAGATTTATGTAGATGATTTTCCCTTAACCGATGCTGGAGGCAATACTTATTTAAATGCGCTGGATGTAACCGCTGTGGGCAACATGGAGATCTATAAAGGTCCAGATGCGAGCATATTTGGTGCAAATACAGGCGGTGCACTACTCATCACTCCTCCGGATATTAAAAGCAACGAAATTAATGCTGCTGTGCAGGCAGGCTCATACGGTCTTTTCCATCAAACAGCAGCTATTCAGCACCGCTTTAAAAATTACAGTTTTAGTATTAGCGAAGGATACCAAAAAAGCACCGGTTTCCGACAGAATAGTGCCTTAAACCGGAAATATATCCAAACACAACAACAGTGGGATTATAATGCTTTTGGCAGTTTAAAGGCTTTTATTTTCTACAGCGATCTGAACTACAAAACGCCCGGAGGTTTAACAGCTGCGCAACTGGAACAAGATCCTCAATTGGCCCGGCCCGCAACACCTACCCTACCTGGAGCCATTACCCAGCAAGCAGCCATATATAACAAAACAGTTTTTGGAGGCCTGTCTAACACCTACCAGATTACACCTGGACTAAAACACGTAATCGCATTGTTCGCCACCTATACCGACTTTAAGAATCCGTTTATTACCAATTACGAACAACGTTACGAAAGCACCCTGGGGCTAAGAACCTTTTTAGGCTACGATAAAGTAAAAGAACATTTCAAATTCGGGGCGCAAATTGGATTAGAAAGTTCGGGTACAAAGAGCGAGATCAAAAATTTCAACAATAATGCCGGAGAACCCGCAGCCATGCAAGCTTCTGATCGTTTAAAAGCCAATCAGAATTTTGCTTATCTCCGCTTAAATTTCGATCTGTATAATAAATTATTGATTGAGCTTGCTTCGAGTTTAAATTTCTTCAATTACAACTACGAAAGTTATTTTCCTGTCGCCATTGCAACTAAAAGCCGGAAATTTGATCCGCAGTTTATGCCTAAGTTGGCTTTATCCTACTTAATCAGCAAAAGCCTCTCGGCCCGGGCTTCGGTTAGTAAGGGTTATTCGCCACCTACTATTGCCGAAGTACGCTCGTCAGACAATAACATCAATAACGACCTGCAGGCCGAACGTGGCTGGAACTATGAGCTTGGCCTGCGTTATCAAACGAAAAACAACCGCTTTTATGCCAATGGTAATATATTCAGCTACCGATTACAGGATGCCATTGTACGCAGGCTGAACCAGAACGATGCAGAATACTTTATTAATGCCGGCGGTACAAAACAACAGGGAATTGAATTGGAAACAGCAATCTGGATAATCAAAAACCAAACTTCATTTTTAAGCGGTTTACAACTCAGAAGCAATTATACTTTCAGTCATTTCCGGTTTGAAAATTTTATCAGTGGCACATCAGATTACAGCAACAATAAACTCACAGGTGTACCTGAGCACGTCCTGATAAACAGTCTGGAGCTTAACTTTCCAAAAGCATTTTATCTTTTTGTACAACACAACTATACTTCCGCTATTCCTTTAAACGATGCCAATACAGTATTTGCAAAAAGGTATCATCTGATTGAAGCAAAAGCAGGCATCAGAAATTTAAAGGTAGGCAAAACCCATTTTGAAGTATTTGGCGGAGTAAATAACCTGCTAAATGTAAAGTACAGCCTGGGTAATGACTTAAATGCCGCTAACGGAAGATATTTCAATCCGGCGGCAGGCATTAACTTCTATACGGGTTTATCCGTAAAACTGTAATAAAAATAGCATCATGTATCACTACATGATGCTAATTGGAAATCCATGATTAAAATGCAGTTTTTGCACCTGTGTCTTTAATAGCCAGCTCTGTTACAATGATGTCGGTACTATAACGTTTCGAACCATCTTTAGCATCGTAACTGCTTTGACGCAACCGGCCTCCAATTGATAAGCCTGTACCCTTTTTAATCTGCTCTTCTGCAAGATCAGCATTCGCATTCCAAAAAGTTAAAGTAAACCAGTTGGTATTTTTAACCTCTTCTCCTGCTGCATTTTTATATGCATCGTGTACAGCCAAACTGACTCTCGCTAATTTTTGGCTACCAAATGTTTTCACCTCGGCATCAGCACCAGCATAGCCACTCAATACAACTTTGTTAATTACATTTTCCATGATCTTTAAAATTTAAGTTTCTAATCTTTTAACGAACAGCTGCCACCGCGGCAACCGACAACACAAAATTGCAGTCGGAATGGAAAATTAGTCGGAATCTAAATATTTATAGTCGATTATAAACGGTTATACACGGATAATATGCGCTTAACGCCTCCAAACAGCATTTTTTATTTTTTTTGTTCCCACGATTTATTTTATAAATTAGGATCAATCATCCCATAATAAAAAGAAGAAAATTATTATGGAACGTTTATGCCTGGATTGCGGCAATTCTATAAAGGGAAGAGCCGATAAAAAATTTTGCGACGATTCTTGTCGCAACAACCACAACAACCATTTAAAAGTTGAAGAAAACTTTGTTCTTCGGCGGATAAACAGCATTTTAAGAAAAAACAGGTCAATTTTAGCAAAGTTAACCCCTAAAGGAAAAACAAAAGTTAGCAAAAAGAAGCTAATTAACGCTGGTTTTAATTTCGATTATCATACCTTTAGCTACATTACCCAGAACGGGAATGTGTATGTGTTCTGTTATGAATATGGTTATCTGTTGCTAAGTGAAGATATTTACCTGCTGGTAAAACGGGAGGAAAAACTTTGGCTGGCCTGATGTATTGAATTTCGTTATTGTAAAAGAGATTGCTAGTTTTATAACTTATGGTAAACTACAACAATAAAACTTTTAAACCAGTTAGCAATACGGAAAACGGCGAAACATCGGATGAAACTATCTTTCGATATAAACAAGAGGGTAATCTGTTAACTGCCGAATATAGCGGAGGAAAGATTAACTATGGCCATTTAATCGGTTTGGTTGATGAACAGGGGAATATTGATATGCGTTATCATCAAATAAATGATGCCGGTATATTAATGACAGGCATTTGCAATTCGAAACCCGAGCAATTACCGAATGGTAAAATCAGGCTTCATGAAACCTGGCAATGGACTTCCGGAGATCAATCCAGAGGCGAATCTGTTATTGAAGAGCAATAAAAAATCAGGGATGTCTGAATCAACCACAGTTTTGCCTCAAAATTTAGCAAACCTGCCACCCGTATTACTGGCTGCAATAAAAAATTGCTACCATCCTTCGGGCTACCAGATTAAAAACTACCAGAAGGAACCGGAAAGTCAGGAATATTATGCCGCAACTTTTGAGCTGAACGAGTTAAAGATTAAACACCGGCAGGCTAAAATTACCCCAGCCAAAACGGGGCAGTTTGTAACCATCTGGAAACGCAGTGAAAAAGGAATTACCGAACCTTTCGATGCTTCAGACGATTTCGATTTGTTGATTATTTCTGTCTGTAACGGAGAGCTACAGGGGCAATTTATTTTCCCGAAAGAGATACTGATTACGCAAAAAATAGTAACCCAACATAAAAATACTGGTAAAAGAGGAATCAGGGTTTATCCGCCATGGGATACAGTAAGCAGCAAGCAGGCGCTTAAAACACAGCTGTGGCAAACGCAATATTTTTTGCTCCTTTCAAATCAGTCTTCTTTAACTATTTCACTGGCGAAAAAACTTTTAAGCCCATAAATTTTGCTTGTATAATTACTAAACAATTACAGGAAAGCTCCATCTTTGCTCTGATCAATAAATTAAACTCAGCAAGTTTCGGGTAGTTTGCCCTTTCTTTACCAGGTACTTTTGGATATAATTATTCAAAACCATGAAAGCACAAGAAGAAATTAATTACAACCGCATAGCAGATGCCATAAGCTATATCAGGGCCAATTATAAAAAACAGCCTGATTTAGAAGAAATTGCCGAAACGGTAAATTTAAGTCCTTTCCATTTTCAGCGTTTATTTAGCGATTGGGCAGGAACTACCCCAAAACGTTTTTTGCAATACATTAGCATCGCCCATGCCAAAGAAATGCTTAAAGATAACCAGAGTTTATTCAACACGGCTTTAGAAACCGGTTTATCGGGAACCAGTCGCTTGCACGATTTGTTTGTGAACATTGAAGGGATGACTCCCGGCGAATATAAAAATGGAGGCGAGAACCTGCAGATTAACTACAGCTTTGCTGAAAGTCCTTTTGGTAATATTATTGTAGCAGCTACACCAAAAGGAATCTGCCACATGGCTTTTTACGATGATCAACCGGCTGCACTGGCTAATTTGCAAGCCAAATTCCCCGCAGCGAGATATCAGCAGATGTTCGATATGCAGCAGCAGAATGCTTTATACATTTTCAGTCGCGACTGGAGCAAGCTCAGCCAGGTTAAACTGCATTTAAAGGGAACCGAATTTCAGCTAAAGGTTTGGGAAGCCTTGTTAAAAATCCCGATGGGTAAGCTGGCTACCTATGGCAACCTGGCCAAACAACTGCAAAATCCAAATGCGTCAAGAGCAGTAGGCACAGCTATTGGCGATAATCCCGTGGCTTTCCTGATCCCCTGCCACCGCGTAATCCAATCGAGCGGCGCTTTAGGAGGTTATCATTGGGGGCTTGACAGAAAAACGGCAATGATTGGCTGGGAAGCTGCAAAAATGGATGTACAGTTTAAATAAGTAACCATGGATTTATTCAGCACAGAACTTAACGTTAACCAAAACCTGCTTCCTTACGGCGGAACTGTAAATTATTATGGGAAATTATTTGGCAGACAGGAAGCCGATCATTACTTCGAGGTATTGATGAATACCATTGAATGGAAAAACGATGAGGCCTTTATTATGGGCAAACACATTATAACCAAGAGAAAAGTGGCCTGGTATGGTAACGAAGCTTATTCTTACACTTACTCTAACCGCTCTAAACTGGCCTTACCCTGGACACCGGAATTGCTGGAGTTAAAAACAATGGCCGAAAAGCAAACGGGCCACAGCTATAATTCGTGCCTGCTTAACCTTTACCACAATGGCGACGAAGGTATGGCTTACCATAGCGACGATGAAAAAGCTTTAGCTAAAGATTCAGCCATAGCATCGTTAAGTTTTGGGGCAGAAAGGCGCTTTCTTTTTAAACACAAACAAAGCAAAGAAACCGTTACCCTGTTTTTAGAACATGGCAGCTTACTGGTAATGAAAGATGAAACCCAAACAAACTGGTTGCATCGGCTACCACCAACCAAAAAGATAACACGGCCTAGGGTAAACCTAACTTTTAGGACAATGGATCTTTCTGCGATCCCAATTAAGGACTAATAGAACAGCACACGTAAAAAAAGCGGCTACAATGCAATTGTAGCCGCTTTCGTTCAAATAATTATCTGAATCTTAATGCTTAAATTCTTTAATATCTACAATGCGGTTATCATCGGCATTTTTCTTTAAGAATAGTGTTCCTTTAGCGCTCGGCACCCAGCTATAATCACTTTGTACAGTACGTATTAAAGTATCTGGTTCGTTAATAAGCCCTTCTGGTAGCGGTTGTATGAAAGTTTCGCCGGTAGCCACATTAACCTGGTACAAGGTACTTTTAACTAAAAAAACAAGCGTTCTTTTGTCTCTTGAGTACATAAAAAACCTACCCTGAATCCGTTCTGCTTCATTTTGGCGCTTAACCTCGTAAACCTTCGAATTAACTGTATTGATAAAATAATCGTTATTGATTAGCAAACTGGTCAATTTAATCGCCTCGGCACCAACGGTATTTTTTTTATCATTGGCTCCATTTGAAGGTTTATTCAGGCTTACCACTTCAGTTTTACCGTTATTTACCGCAATAATATAAAAAGGAGCTTTTCTGCCCTTTTCGTTAGCTACCTGCACCAAAACAGCAGTTTTCTGCGTATTGATGTAGATGGCATCCAAAAATTTCTTGGTGGCAGGGTTTGGTGCATCATCAATGTTAATGGTAGTATCTTTATACCGAATGGCAAAACGATCGGCATAAGCCAGGGCGCCCGAATCGGTTTTTACAATGCTGAGAATATTTTTCTTCGATTCAGGAAAAACATTAAAATCATCGTTGGCAGTAATTGATCTGGCTTTGTAAGTTTTTTCCGGACTCTCTGTTTTACAGCTAAACAGTACAACAGCAAGAAAGAGTGCATAAAGCGTAATTTTCATAGATATAGCAATTTATTTTTTGCGAATTTAAAATCTTTCGGGCGTTTAATTTATCAAAGTCACCAGAAAATTACCACTTTAACTAAAAATTAACTATTAATCACATGACTTCCAATGCCTTCAGTCAGGGCTTCCACACTTCCAGCTGAATTCCTTATTTTTGAGCTGAAGAATCATTCCCATGCCAAACGCAGTTAATTTTTTAGTGAAGAATAAAAGCACCATTCTTTATGGCGTTTTCCTTGCGGCATTACTTTTTTTACTCAAATGGCTCGAACTGCGTTTCATCATCATTAACCATGCCTTCGAAATTTATGCTGGTGCAATAGCAGTACTTTTTACAGCTCTGGGCATTTGGCTGGCACTAAAACTAAGTAAACCCAAAACCATCCTGATCGAAAAAGAGATTTTCACCGAAAAACCCGAAACCTTTGTGCTAAATGAAAAAGAGCTAATCAAACTCAACATCAGCAAAAGGGAACTGGAGGTTTTGCAGCTTATGTCGGAAGGGTTGAGCAACCAGGAAATTGCAACAAAATTATTTGTTTCGTTAAATACCATAAAAACACACAATGCCAGGCTTTTCGAAAAACTGGAAGTAAAGCGCCGGACACAGGCTATAGAAACCGCAAAAAGATTAAGCCTCATCCCCTAATTGCATACAACTTTAGTATTAAAAAACGGCCTGATTTCAAAATCACCCTAAAGTATGAGGGCTAAAACAAATAATCGAAGCAACTTTGAGGCATAAACCCTTAAACTAAAAAAGATGAAAAAGAATGTAATTGTATTCGGATTAATTGCTGGCGTAATTGCATCCGTATTAATGGTAATTTCGATGGCCAGATGTAACAGCGATGCCAATTTCGAACATAGCATGCTCATTGGTTATGCTTCAATGGTGTTGGCCTTCTCCTTTATTTTTGTAGGCATAAAGAACTACCGCGATAAGTATAACAATGGTTCGATCACTTTTGGTAAAGCCTTTAAAACCGGACTTTACATCAGCTTAATTGCTTCGACCATGTACGTACTAACCTGGCTGGTTGATTATTATGTATTTATCCCCGATTTTATGGATAAGTATGTGGCTCACATGCTAAAAGAAGCGAAAGATAGTGGTGCATCGGCTGCAGAACTGGCCAAACAAGCCAAAGAGCTGGCTTATAACCAGAAATTGTACAAAAATCCGCTTATGGTGGTATTATTTACTTATATGGAAATTTTACCGGTAGGCATTTTGGTATCATTAATCGCGGCGTTAATTTTAAAAAGGAAGCCGCAGCAAACATTCACTGCGCAGGCAATTTAGTAATGATTATTAAACTCATTAAGCCACAGATTAACAGATTCAATGTAGTCTGTGGCAACTTTAATCAAAAATACATAGATTAACCCCACGACTTTAAACTGACGATGAAGATTTTTGCCGAAACAGAACGATTGATATTAAGAGAATTACAACCTGCCGATGCGGCTGGCATGTTCGAAATGGACAGCGACCCGGAAGTACACCTTTATCTGGGAAATAAACCTTTCAATACCATTGACGAGAGCGAGGCCAATATCGAATTTATCCGCCGGCAATATGTAGAAAATGGCATTGGCCGCTGGGCAGTGATTGAAAAGGCAAGCCAAAATTTTGTAGGCTGGGCAGGTTTGAAACTGATTACTGAGCCCATAAATAATCGTGTTAATTATCACGATTTGGGCTACAGGTTTAGCAAAAAATACTGGGGAAAGGGCTATGCTACCGAATCGGCTATGGCAGCAAGAGATTATGCTTTCAATGTCTTAAAACTATCAGAAATTATCGGCATAGCGGATGTGAATAACCTCGGTTCTATCCATGTTTTAGAAAAAACAGGGCTAAAACGCATTTCGCTTTTCGATTATCAGGGGATAAAACATCACTGGATGGAAATGAAAAATAGCTTTTAAAAACAATTGGTTTAGTTTTTGATACGAAATAGCGAATCATTAAAAACTAAAAAACATGAAAAATCTGATCTTTATTGGCCTGGTCCTTCTGCTATTCAGTTCGTGCAAAGAAAAAATAGATCCCGCAAAATTTACCAATACGCAATGGGAACTAACTGAATTGCCTGGATTAACGCTTCCGGCAGCTGCAAAGGCAACCCTAAATTTTGCTGATAGCCTAAAACTTAGCGGAAAATCGTTTTGCAATAGTTATGGTGGGCAGGCTGAAATTGCCGACAATAAAATCACCGTAAAAAATGTTTTCAGCACCAAAATGTTTTGTCAGGAAACCGATGCGGCAGAACGGGCTTATTTGCATGCATTAAACCAGGTAAACAGTGCAAAAGTAACTGATAACAAGCTTTATCTGTTAAATGGCGAAAAAACGCTACTTGTTTTTACCAAAACAAATTAGAAACTTTAACGATACAAAAGGCGCCAACAAAGTATTTTTGCTAATTTCGCGCCTTTTAGTTTAACGCAGTAGCGATGCCATCGATAATAGAAGACCTGAAGTTTTTTTTCTCTACCATAAGAAAAGCATTTAATTTATTTCAGCAAAATGATCCGCTACGCTTAGCCGGCGCTACTGCTTTTTTCACCAATTTTGCCTTGCCACCTATCCTCATCATCCTGATCAGGTTATTTGGCATGTTTACCGACAGGAGACTGTTTGTAACCCATTTGTTCGAGCGGTTGGCCAATATTTTGGATAACGACAGTATTACCCAAATCAGAACAACTTTAAGGAACATCAGAGGGATCGATCAGGCTTGGTATGTAACGTTGTTCAGCTTTATATTTTTTCTGTTTGTAGCCACTACCCTGTTCAACGTAATTAAAAACTCGTTGGAGCAAATCTGGAACATTGGTAAAAAAGATAAAAAGGGTCTTATTTATACCCTTAAATCGCGGGCGGTATCGGTTATCATCATCCTGCTGGCGGGCATCTTATTTTTTATTGGCTTACTGGCCGATAGTGTACAGGCCTTTATTGGTGCTTATTTAAAAACAAGTTCACCTTCTTTCGGGTTGGTTTTGACTTCTATTATTAACCAGTTGGTTTTTGTAATTATTGTAACCACCTGGTTTACCATGCTTTTCAGGTTTTTAACCAACGGAAGGCCAACCTGGCGCGCAGCCATTTCGGGTGGTTTGTTAACCGGTTGTTTATTTACTGCTGGTAAGTATATTTTAAGGATTTTATTGCCGCTGAGTAATATCAGCAACATTTACGGGTCGGCTGGCTCCATTATCGTAATTATGCTTTTTGTGTTTTACTCATCGCTGATTTTTTATTTTGGTGCTTCGTTTATTAAAGCACTCAGCATTGGCAGGGCAACGCCTATTGTACCTAAAAAAGGATCGTTTGCTTACGAACTTACCGAGGTGGAGCTGGAAAAAGGGGAATAGAAAGTGGCAATGAATTTATAAATTATTCTCAGCTCGCAGCATTAATGCGCTTCTACTCTAAGTCCTTGTAGTGAAAAATCATGTTTATCTCCAACATTAACTTTTTCCATCAGAATTGGCGTGTCAGTCCGGTTGAGTGATGTTATTTTTATTTTGAAAAATACATTTTTTACTGAATTGATATTATACTTTTTTACGAGTATGCCTTTAATTTTCAAGTCCTGCTTTGGATTAAAATCCCAATCTTCCTTAGGGCACATGTAATATACTGCATTGCGGCCTTCGATATAATCCGGAACAGGCATGTAAACAGAAATTGTATCCCCAACTTTAAACTTTTCAAAAGCAGAAAGCGCCCTCTCACTAAGCCTGGTCTCGCAATCGGATATAGTTTTAGTATAATCCAAATATTCCTTTACCTGACTTTCGAGATCAATTTTTTTCCCATTTAAATCCCGGTGCAATGATGTTAAGATTATTGACGAAATATCATCCGGACGGCTGATCCCCATAGATTTAAAATAAAGAATCAAAGGAGGATTTCTATTTCCCCAAAGCCATTTATTTCTTATCCACATCCCTTTGGTAAAGTGCAATCTTAACACAGCTTCCGTCTCATCAGTCTTTTTAAAATCATCCAATTCAGCCTTCGAATTGTTTACTTTTAAATATGATATGGCTTCATTCAAATTTTTGGGTCGGGCATGCTCTTGTTGAGCATTGCACGCAATCATCACACAAATAGCCATTAACAAAAAGAAATTAGCTTTCACATTTAACATAGATTTAGGCATATACAAAAAGAGGTGTCCATTTTAACAATGAACACCTCTTTAAATCTAGATAATTTTTATTACAAAATCCTATACCCTAAGCCAACTGTAAATAAGTTTAACTTAGTGCCCGGATAACCTGCTTTGTTGATTTTAGATAAACCAAGTTCGTAACGTGCATCGAAGCTTAACTTTTTAAGGTCTAAACCTGCACCAAATTGCCAGGCAACTGCCTGATTTTTAAAATCGGCCCTGAAAACGGTTCCTGCGGCCTGACTAAAGCTTTGGTTTTCATCTAAAATTAACGAAAACATAGGTCCGGTGTTTAAACGTAAACCAACACCTGCAGCACCAAACTTGGTACCTACCAGTAAAGGCACATCTAAACTGGTAAAGGTTACTTTATTTACCTCTCCCGTATTGCTCACCAAACTTGTTTTCTTACCAGAAACATACAGCTCCGGTTGAAAGTAAATGCCTGCAGCCCCTAGCCTGGCCCATAGCCCGCCGTAAAAACCTGCGCGGTTTTCACTGTTAAAAGTGTTTTCACTATCAAATTTCGAAAAATTTGCACCAGCTTTAATGCCCAGCTGGAATGAAGGTAATACTTGTGCACTGGCGAACAGGCCAACAAGTAAGAAAGCAACGGTTAAAGATAAAAATTTCATATGCGATTAAATTTAGCTGGTGGCATTGTTTATGGCTTCCTGTTCTTTTAAGGCTTCCACATTGTTTTTATCACCAAAGTTTTGTGTTTTACCTGCAAAGTAATCTAAAATTCCCGAAATAGTATCTAAGTTATCGCCTAAATTTTGATGAATATCGGGTAAATCTTTTTCCAAACGGCTATCGCCCAATTCGATGTTATCTACTTCAATTTTACCAATTTTCTGAATAAGGGCCTGCTGAGAATTTTGTAGATCTTCCAATTCACGCACAATCTTTTCCATTAATTCAAACTTTTTTAAAGTGTTCATAGGTTCTTATTTTTAGTTAAACTATTCCTTATAAACCCATTAAGCTTTATTTTGTTTTTAGTTCAGTTTTTTCAACACCCTTATCCAAAATAAATTTGGAAATGATAAAAACAACTAATAAATTAGTTTTATAATTCCTTATTATGAAAAAGCTATTTTTAGTATTCGTGTTATGCTGCCTTGTTAAGGTAACTTACAGTCAGGATGTGACTGTAGATAAAGAAAAACTTTTCGATTTATACCAGACCCAACGCTATGCTGATGCCGGCCAATACCTGAAATCAGTTTATGGCGAAAATGTGAGCGATATTAAAGTACTTAGCCAAATGGGGTATTGCTTTTTAATGGCAGGGAACAATGTTGAAGCCGAAAAATTTTACACCAAAGCTTATGCCCTCCAACCACAGAGCTTGCCCATATTGTTTAGTTTGGGCAGCATTAATACCCGGCGGGGCAATACTGAAAAAGCCCGGTTATACTATGGCGAAATAGTAAAAATAGACAGTAATAATTTTAATGTGTATAAGCTTTTGGCTAATCTCTACAGCATTCCTACCGATTCGCTTAAACTCTTGTATTTATTAAAAGCCAATAAAATTAACCCAACTGAAGGTGACGTTGCCTCAGACCTGGCTGGTATTTACTCCCTGAAACAAGCTTACGAAAAAGCTTATGAAGTGCTTGATATTGCCAGCAAAGCAGATACCGATAACCTGATTTTACAAAAAGAAAAATTGCCGGTAGCCAACCAGTTAAAAAAATACAATGAGGTAATTGCAGCTGGCGAAAAACTATTAAAGGATGGTGCCGATGCGGGGGTAGTGAAAGATGTAGCCAAAGCTTACTACTATACCAAAAAATACCAGAAAGCCATTGATCTATTTAAAATGCTGGAGAAAATGGTCATGCAAAACGAAGCTACTTTGTATTATACGGCATTAAGTTACCGGGCTTTAAAAAACTATCCGCAGGCAGCCATTTATGCAAAGAAAACAATTGATGAGGCCATTTCACCCAATACCCCAAGCTATTATTCTTTGCTGGGCCTTGTGTATGAAGAAAATAATCAGTTTAGCCTGGCCAATGCCACCTATAAAAAAGGCTTGCAATTTGATGCCACCCCTACTCTGTACTATCGCCTGGCTATACTTTACGATACCCGCTTTAAGCAAAGTGGCAATGCCTTAAAATATTACAACCTGTATTTAAAATGCAAGCCAAACCTAACAGATGATAAGGAAGAAATTAAGTTTGCTAAAGACCGGGTAGCACAACTGAACCTGGCCGATTAAACCAGACTTTCGAACACCGGCTTTACATTGTCCCAAAATTCATCGAGTGCAATGATACGGGGTTTGAAAAAAGAAATGAGCTCGGGCCAGTGCTGCTGGTTAAAAATGCTTACGCCAGTAATTCTCGTTGAAATCAGGCTCACGGTTTTACCAAAATCATCGGTTGCATCCTTAATCCAGTCCCACTCTTCGCCCATTTCATTGCTGAACATGGCTTTAAACTCTTCGAACTGCTCGAATATTAAATGCCTGATTCCTGCATCGGGGTGAGGAAGCTGAATACTGATAAAGGCTTCCTTCTTGTCGACATCCATTTTAAAGAAGATATTTTTAACGCCCGTTTTATAATTGGTCCAGTTTACCGTCGAGCCACTGGCCGAAGGAACGGGTTTCATGTATTGTCCGAAACTGATCCAAAATTGTTGGCGTAACCTTACTGATTCTTCTCTACTGTACATGTATTATTGGGTCTTCGGTCAAAAGACTGAATCTTTTAGTCGAACTTTTTATATCTGTCAGGTTGAGCCTGTCGAAAAAATCGGGACAGGTAGTCGAAATGTTTTAGTTATATACTTTACTATACTCCTTCGACAGGCTCAGGATGACAAACAATATAAATGATACAGCCACCCTTTTAACCGTGCTGCAATATTAAGCGATTAATATTTAGTTTCAAAATCCTGCCTGAATGCAAATTGCATATTACAACCAACAATTTATATTAAAAAATGTATATTCAAACCAACAAAAAGAATTGTATTTTACCGGGGCTTTATGGCTACTTATCGTTAGTATTTACTTTCAAAATGATAGCTTCCGGAGCCAATTTCTTCCTTCTTATCGGTTTTGGGTAGTATCACGGTTGCTGTAGCATTAGCAGGAACAACTACATCCAATTTAAAAACTCCATCGGTTAAAGTCCAGGAAGATTTTACGGTTCCGTAAACGGTTTCCAGCTCGGCCGAAGCACTGGTTAATTTACCCCCAGGTCGTGGCGCAATCAAAATGGCTTTATAGCCTGGCTGCGCAACAACCGGGTTAATCCCTGCAATGTTTTTGTACATCCAATCGCCAATAGCGCCATAAGCATAGTGGTTAAAAGAATTCATGTCAGCGGTTTGGAAAGAGCCATCCTGCTTAATTCCATCCCAGCGCTCCCAAATGGTAGTTGCGCCCATTTTTACCGGGTAAAGCCACGATGGATATTTTTCCTGCATTAACAAATCGTAAGCTACGTTCTCATGACCAAAGCGGCTTAATACATGGCAGAGATATGGTGTACCCAGGAAACCTGTTGTAAGGTGATTACCATAATCGCGAACATTATCAACCAAACGTTGTGCAGCCTGCGCGCGCAAGTTTTCTGGCAGCATATCAAATTGCAATGCCAATACATAGGCCGTTTGGGTATTCGAAATCAGTTTGCCGCTTGGCGTCATGTTTTCTTTAATATATGCTTCCTTTATTTTGGCCAGCAAATCGCTGTATTTGGTTACATCATCGGTTTTACCTAAAACTTTTGCTGCGTTAATGAGTAACTGGGTAGAATGCGCGTAAAATGTTTGCGCAATCATGTATTTATCGGTAACTGCTGCGCGGCCATCATTATCATCGTTAGGGCGGTAAAACAACCAGTCGCCAAAATGGAAACCACTGTTCCACAAATTATTTTTAGAAACTGATGAAATATAATCAACCCACTTTTTCATGCTTCCGTATTGGGTTTCGAGCAAGCCTTTATCTGCGTAAACCACATATAAATCCCATGGAATAATGGTGGCCACATCGGCCCAACCTGCCGAACCGGCATCGTTCTTACCCAGTACATTAGGTATTACAAAAGGTACGCTACCACTTTGTAACTGATCGGCCGCTACGTCTTTTAACCATTTGGTAAAAAAGCCAGAAACATTCATGTTATAGGCTGCAGTATTGGCAAAAGCCTGCGCATCGCCTGTCCAACCCAAGCGCTCATCGCGCTGCGGACAATCGGTAGGTACATCAACAAAATTGCCTTTCTGTCCCCAGCTGATATTATGCTGCAATTGATTTAACAAAGGATTAGAAGTGCTGAACTTTCCGCTGGTTTGCATATCTGAGTAAACCGCAACAGCGGTTAAATCTTCCAGCTTCAATTCGCCCGGATAACCTTCTATTTTAGCATATCTGAAACCCTGAAAAGTGAAATGTGGCTCGAAAGCCTGCTCTACATCTCCTTTTAAAATATAGTTGTTTTGCTGTTTGGCAGTACGCAGGTTGGTGGTGTAAAAATTACCGTCCTTTGTTAAAACCTCGGCATGGCTGACGGTAATTTTAGTGCCTGCAGGGCCTTTGGCTTTTAGCATCACCCAGCCTACCAGGTTCTGTCCGAAATCAACAACGGTTTCACCCAAAGGGGTTTTAAAAATCTTTAAAGCTTTAAATTCTTCGTGTTTGGTTACCTGTGGCCCGCTCATACCTACCAGTTTTTCAGGTCCGTTTTCGAGTGTGCGCACAGGCTTCCAGTCTGCAGTTTCTTTAAAACCAATATTGCTCCAGCCAGCTATTTCTAATCTGGCATCGTAATTTTCACCATCGTAAATATTTGCGGCACGAATTGGCCCGTAGTTGCTTTTCCAACTATTATCGCTAACAAAAGTTTCTTTGCTTCCATCGGTATATTCTACTTCAAGTTGTAATAACAAAGCGCGTGTATCGCCATAAAACTGCTTCTGCCAGCCAAAACCTATGCGGCCTTTATACCAGCCATCGCCCAATGATACGCCGATTACATTGGCACCTTTTTTTAATGTTTGGCCCAGTTCGTAAGCCTGATATTGGATATGGTTTTTATAGCTTGTCCAGCCTGGTGCAAAATAGGCATTGCTGATACGCTTGCCATTCAACTCGGCCTGATATAGTCCTTTTGCCGTAATGTAAGCCATTGCCGAGCGGACAGCCTTTTTCAGGTTGATTTCTTTTCTAAACATCGGGCTGGCCTGGGCTGTATCTTTTCCTTCAACCGTAATCCATTTGGCACTCCAGTCTTCTGCTTTTAAACCCGTTTGAAAATACTGAACCGGTGACCAGGCCGAAGTATTGCCATGGTTATCTTTTACCCTTACCTGCCAGTAATACCTGGTTTTAGATGTGAGTTGGGGACCTTTGTAAGTAACCAAAACCGATTGATCGTCACTTACATTGGCTTTCCAAATTGCTTTATCAATTTTGGCTGTAGTACCTAATTTGATTTCGTAATTATTTTGATGTGTATTTTTAATTGCTGAAACCAGTTTCCAGCTAAAACGAGGTTGGAGGTTATCCAAATTTAAAGGATTCACCAAATGCTCTACCGTTAAATCTTTTACCGAAATTTTCTGTGCAAAGGTATGGGTAACAATCGAAAATAGTACGGCAAGGGTACAGACTACGCCTTGCATACGCGGGATTTTGTTCATAAATGGTTAGTGTTAGGTTTTTTGTGTTTCACAGTAATAATCAGCAATATTATCCGCCCAACTATCCTGCACTGTTATGAAAAATTAAGCGTTACAACAACGCCTAAAATAAAATAAAAAACTCACTAACAAGCACTTAAAACAAAATCAACACTTTGAAAATAATTTTATTTATTCATTAACCTGTCCACGTATTTGCCAATGATATCGAACTCCAGGTTTACGGTATCGCCAACATTTACTTCCTGTAAATTGGTATGCTCGAAAGTATATGGGATGATAAATACCGAAAACTCATCAGCGGCAGAATTTACTACGGTTAAGCTAATGCCGTTTACACAGGCCGAGCCTTTTTCTACGGTTACATTACCAGCCGAAGCATCGTACTTAAAGCGGTATTCCCAACTACCATCCAATTCTTCGCGCTTAACACAAACTGCGGTTTGGTCTATATGCCCCTGTACAATGTGGCCGTCAAGGCGGGCGTTCATTTGCATACAACGCTCCAAATTCACTTTACTTCCTACTTTAAGCGCATCCAGATTGGTCTTATTCAATGTCTCATCTATTGCGGTAACGGTATGTGTACCATCATTTAAAGCTACAACCGTTAAGCATACGCCATTGTGTGCTACGCTTTGGTCTATTTTAAGCTCGTGGCTAATGGCCGATGAAATGGTGAAATGGATATTGGTATGATCGTTTTTAATGGCGGTAACTTCGCCTAAAGTTTCTATAATTCCTGTGAACATGGGTATTTATTTTTTCTGTAAACCGTCATTCCTGAGCAGCCAGGAATCTTAAAGCTATTGGCTTAAGATTCCCAATCAAGTTGGGAATGACGATCCGCGCAATCGTAAAATGTGTTAATATTTTAATCTGTTTTTCCTCCAGTCAGAAGTACTTTGCTTTGTAGTATCGTTAAGCTGCACATCCTTTTTTTGAAACAGCTTAGCAGCCATTACCGCCGCAATTAAAGCTTCGGTTTGGTCTTGTACCTTTAAACTTTCGGGTTTAAAATATTTAGCAACAAAATGCGTATCAAAATTTCCGGTTTTGAAAGCTTCGTGTTGCATGACAAATTTACCAAATCCTAAGGTAGTTTCTATCCCGGTAATATCATATTCTTCAATTGCCCGCACCATACCCACCATAGCTTCTTCCCTATCCTTGCCGTAAGTAATCAGTTTGGCAATCATCGGATCGTAATAGATGGGTATTTCCATTCCCTGTTCAAAGCCATCATCAACCCTTACGCCATTTCCCTGCGGGGTAATATAGGTTTGAAGCGTACCAATATCCGGAAGGAAATTATTGGCTGGGTCTTCGGCATAAACCCTAAGCTCAATGGCATGGCCACTAATTTTTAAATCGTCCTGACTAAAGCTTAATTTTTCGCCCGAAGCGATTTTAATCTGTTCTTTTACCAGATCGATCCCGGTAATCAGTTCGGTAACGGGATGCTCTACCTGCAAACGGGTATTCATTTCGAGGAAGAAAAAATCGAGGTTTTCGTCCAGGATAAATTCAACCGTTCCGGCACCGGTGTAATTAACCGAACGGGCTACATCTACCGCACATTTGCCCATACGCTGCCTGATCTCTTCGGTTAATACCGACGAAGGGGCTTCTTCAACCACCTTTTGGTGACGGCGCTGCACCGAGCACTCACGCTCAAAAAGGTGCACAATATTGCCATGGGTATCGCCCAGCACCTGAATTTCGATATGACGAGGTGATGTGACATAACGCTCTATGAAAACCGATCCATCGCCAAAAGCAGAGGTTGCCTCGCTAACGGCCAGCTGCATTTGCTCTTCAAAATAGCTTGCCTGTTCTACAATGCGCATGCCCTTACCACCACCACCGGCAGCAGCTTTAATCAAAATCGGAAAACCGACCTCAATGGCACGTTGCTTCGCTTCTTCCACATCGGTAATGGCCTCCTCGGTACCAGGTACCATAGGAATGTTGTATTTTAAGGCTGCAGCCTTAGCAGACAATTTATTACCCATAATTTCCATAGCCTGTGGCGAGGGGCCAACCAAAATCAAACCAGCATCGGCTACCAATTGTGCAAAAGCAGCATTTTCAGATAAAAAACCGTAACCAGGATGAATAGCCTGGGCTCCGGTTAATTTACAGGCTTCTATAATTTTTTCTCCTACCAGATAGCTCTGATTGGAAGGTGCTGGTCCGATGCATACTGCCTCATCAGCATAACGAACGTGTAAGGCATTGCGATCAGCCTCCGAGAAAACGGCAACTGTTTTAATGCCCATTTCTTTTGCCGAGCGCATAATACGCAAAGCAATCTCTCCACGGTTAGCAATTAAGAGTTTGGAGATTGGGGTTTGGAGTTTGGAGTTTTCGGGCATTTTGGTTTGTTGGATCATTCATTTAGTATGCTACATTGTTTTTCAGATGCTCCATCTAAATAATGGATAAACTTAAAAAAGGCTATTTAATTTACTTTTCTACCAAAACTTCCACCATGGACGTTTGGGTTTTAACTCTTCCATCCCAGCATTAAAGCTTCCATCAACTTTCCCGGTTTGAAATGTAATGGGTTTTGATGACGAATCAATGTCTGTACTAAAACTTAGTTCATATCTTGTAATGCCACTATTGACCACGATCTGCTTCGCAATTTCATTATCGGGAAGTATTTCTTTAAGTTGAAATACGCATGTTGTTTTGTTATTTGGAGAAAAACCAGCAAAATTTTCTTTTATAAAATTAAGCACATAAAATGTATGCTGCTCAATTAAAGCTAGGTAACCTAAAAATGATAAAGCTGCCCCACTTTCTGTTTCATCTCTACTATAAACCTTACCAACGGCATAGTGTAGGTTTTCGTTAGTAAATAATTTACCAATTGAGATGCATAGTTGTGAAGCCATTGGAAGAGGGTCATCATTCTCCGATAAAAAGCGTTGACAGTAAATAAAAATATCTGTGACTTGATTCAGATCTTCATTTTTAAAACGATTACGCAAGCTAGCTACAGCCTCTGTACGAACAGCATCATCCTCGGTCTTTTTAAGAATCTCTGCAGTATTAACGATATCGTCATACAAAGCCGTGTTAATATTTTCAGCTGATTTTTCGTGCTGTTGTATTAAGATTTCTAAAAACCCATCCAAAGGTGATTGATTGTCTTTGCTCATTATATTATTATTACACTTGGTTATTAGGAACAAATATAAGTTTCTGCTTAAAGGTGCAAAATTATTTCAATAGCCTGATCAATCATCGTAGAAGTAAGATCTAAATGAGTAACCAAACGGATGGTACTATCGCTTGTGGTATTGCAATGAAGGCCTTTTTCTTTAAACTGATGGACAATTTTCTCTGCAGTGCCTTTTTCTACTTCAAAAACCACAATATTGGTTTCAACAGGCATAATCGATTTTACATAAGAAGTGCGCGCCAGCGCAATAGCCAAAGCCTTAGCATGGGCGTGATCTTCTTTTAGCCTGCTTACATGATGATCTAAAGCATAAATACCTGCAGCAGCCAAAAAACCTGCCTGGCGCATCCCGCCACCAAATGCCTTTCTTACTTTACGCGCTTTATTGATCATTTGTTTGGTGCCCAATAGCACCGAACCAACGGGAGCACCTAAACCTTTTGAGAGACATACCGAAATGCCATCGAAATATTTACCGTACTCACTGGCGTGATCGCCCGTTGCCGCTAAAGCATTAAAAATGCGGGCACCGTCTAAATGCAATTTCAGCCCTTTAATATTGCACAAATGGTGTATTGGCGCAATTTGCGATAAGGTATAACAGCTTCCACCGCCTTTGTTTACCGTATTTTCTAAAACAACTAAACTCGAATTGGGATAATGAATATTGTCATCGTTAATTTCAGGCTCGATAAGCTCGGGTGTTAAAATACCACGCTCGCCATGCAGCAACCTTACCGATGCGCCGGAGTGAAAAGCAATGCCACCAATTTCGTAGCGGTAAACGTGTGCAGTCTGATCGCAGATTACCTCATCCATGGGCTGGGTAAAACACTTGATGGCGATCTGGTTGGTCATCGTTCCGGACGGACAAAATAATCCGGCTTCCATGTTAAAGGTCGAAGCTAGTTTGGTCTCCAGCGCATGCACGGTTTCATCTTCTCCGAAAACGTCATCTCCCACTTTCGCAGTCATCATGGCTTCCAACATTCCGGCGGTTGGTTTGGTTACGGTATCACTCCTGAAATCTAAAAATCTGTTGTTCATTTCGCTATTCGATTGTAAAAAAATTCGTGATGTTCAAAAAAAGACCAATGCCTTTTCTGGTATAATTTTAAGGTTTTTCGGCCATTAAGCGCGCTATATAGTGTATTTTTTACACACTTAATTTTCAGCAACAACAAATTGTTAAAAAATTATTAAAAAAAAGGATACAAAATATAAGACTTTTTATACTTTTATCGTGCTAAAACCAAAAATAAATAAAAATGATAGTAATTGCAGACGGCGGATCGACCAAAACAAATTGGTGTCTGATTAACGAGGCCGGCAGAAAAATTTACTTTAACACTGAAGGTTACAATCCATATTTTTCCAAAGAAGAGTACATTGTAAAGTCTTTAAATGAGACTCTTCCAGACCACTTGGAAAGAGAGAAACTAACAGCGGTTTATTACTACGGTGCCGGTTGTTCTACACCAGCAAATGTGAAAATCGTGGCCGATGCCATGAAACAGATTTTCACCAATGCAAGCGTTTTTGTAGGCCATGATTTACTTGCCTCTTGCAGGGCACTTCTTGGAAACGAGCCAGGATTTGCAGCTATTTTAGGTACAGGTACCAACTCATGCCTGTATGATGGAAGCGAAATTACCATGAACATCGATTCTTTAGGTTATTTCTTAGGTGATGAAGGTAGCGGTTCGTACATTGGTAAACGTATTTTAAGCGATTACATGAAAGGTTACATGCCAAAAGGTTTACGTGAAGCTTTTTATGATAACTACGCATTAACCAACGAAGATATTTTCGATAACATTTACAACAAACCATTGCCAAACCGTTTTTGCGCAAGCTTTAGTAAATTCTTATACGATTTTAAAGATAACTACGAAGATTATGCTTTCAGCACTATCGATTATGCCTTTACTGCATTTTTCGAAGCTTTGGTTATCCACTATCCAAACTACAAAGACCACAAATTAAACTGCGTAGGTTCTGTAGGTTATAGTTTCCGCGATATTTTAAGTATTGTTGCCGATCGTTACGAAATGGGCGTGGGTAAAATTATCCGTTCACCTATAGATGATTTGGTACACTACCATCTGGAGTTAGCGCCTAAAGTATAGTTTAGCGTTGGCAGTTTTCAGTTTGAAGTTAACAATACTGAAACCAAAAAAAATAAAAACCCGGATTTGAAATTCAAACCCGGGTTTTCTTTTATAAGCATTTCCAGCTTTAGTCTTTTAGCTTTGGTCTTTCAGCTTAGAACGAAATCTCCTTACCAAAAAGCTTGGCATATTTTCTTTTGTCGAAACGGTATAATGTAGCTGCGCGATACGATACGCCTTTTTGTTTCTCATCCAATTCTTTCAGCACACCGAAACTTACAATCTTCTTCCTGAAATTCCGTTTATCTAATTTTTTGCCCAATACCAGTTCGTACACATGCTGTAACTGGGTAAGGGTAAATTTTTCGGGTAAAAGTTCAAAAGCAATGGGCTGGTGTTTAATCCGGCGTTTTATTTTTTCTAAACCTTTATCGTATATTTTTTGGTGATCGAAAGCCAGTTTTGGCAAATCGGTAATCGGCAACCAGTTGGCACGTTTGGCGTAGGTACTGATCGGACGTAATTCTTTATCACCCCCTAAACGGATCAACGCATAATAAGCCAGGGTAATTACCCTACCCTGCGGGTGCCTGTACGGATCGCCAAAAGCATAATATTGCTCCATATATATGCCGCGCAAACCCGTAAGTTCGTATAAAATCCGAGAGGCAGACTGATCTAAACTCTCGTCTGGACCAACAATATTACCGGGCAAAGCCCACCAATCTTTAAACGGTTCTTCATTCCTTTCAATTAGCAGGATTTTTAATTCCTTACCATCAAATCCAAACAAAACGCAATCTATCGAGAATACAGAATCTAAGTGAGGTAAAATTTGTTCCAAAGTAAAAATTAATTATTTTAAGCAGATAAAGGTATGACTTTCAATATTAAGTAAAAAAAATAAAAAAAATTACTTAGTGTAAAAATTACACACTATATTCGTATAATATAATGATGAAGCCAAATATTAAAAATATAGCTGTATTAACTTCTGGTGGTGATGCCCCCGGAATGAATGCTGCGATCAGAGCTGTTGTTCGTACCGGTATTTACCATGGCATTAATATGTATGGTGTAATGCAAGGATACCAGGGTTTAATTAACGACAACATAAAACCAATGGATGCCCGTTCGGTAAGTAATATACTACACCTGGGCGGTACCATATTAAAAACTGCACGCTGTTTAGAGTTTAAAACAGACGAAGGTCAGCAGATTGCCTACAACAATTTAAAGAAAAATGATATCGATGCCTTAGTTGTGATTGGCGGAGATGGAACCTTTACGGGCGCCAAACGTTTTTCTGAAAATTTTGGCGTGAAGGTAATCGGTATACCCGGCACAATTGATAACGACCTTGTAGGATCTGATTTTACATTGGGTTACGATACAGCAATTAATACTGTAATTGAAGCCATTGATAAAATCAGGGATACCGCCGATGCGCACGACCGCTTATTCTTCATTGAAGTAATGGGTCGCGATTCGGGTTGTATTGCCTTAAGAAGTTCGATTGCCAGTGGTGCCGAAGCAGTTTTACTACCAGAAAAAGAAACCAGTGTAACTGATCTGATTGATAAACTTGCTCTGGGTGCAGCAACTAAAAAATCATCGAGCATTGTAATTGTTGCCGAAGGGCATAAACAAGGCGGTGCTTACGATATTGCCAAGCGGGTAAAAGAAGCTTTTGATCACTACGATACCAAAGTTACCATCCTTGGTCACCTGCAACGCGGTGGTAGTCCGAGCAGTTATGACCGTATTTTAGGCAGCAGGTTAGGTTTTGCCGCAGTAAATGCGTTAATTGCAGGAGAAACTGAACAAATGGTAGGATTAAAAGGAAACGAAATTAAATTAACCAGCATTAAGGAGGCTTTAACGGCACATTCCTTCAAGCTCGAACCCGATTTATTGGAAATGACCGAAGTACTTTCTATATAATATGATAGCGGTTGTTTACAGCGGATCGAAAACGGCATTTTGGAAAATCACCCAAAATGGACAAGTGGTGGCACATTGCAATACTACGGGATTAAACCCCTGCTTTGTTGATCCGAAAACGATGTTGCAGATCCTCAATAAAAAGGTAGCCCTGGTTAACAACGCAGAGAACATAAAGAAAATTTATTTCTTTGCCGCTGGTGCATCATCGGCCGACAGGAAAGAAGAGCTGGCCAAAACCCTTTCTTCGTTTTTCAAATACAGCAAAGTTGTAGTCGAAAATGATATGTTCGGCGCAGCCAAAGCAGCCTGTTACAACAAACCGGGTATCGTAGGTATGTTGGGTAGTGGTGCACACTGTGCCTACTTTGATGGAAAAAAGCCGCTTAACAATAACTTTGGATTGGGTTATATACTGGGTGACGAAGGTTCTTCAAATTACTTTGGGAAAATGATACTCAGAGAGTTTTTAAGCCATAAACTGCCAAAAGATATTGAAACCAAATTCTTGTTAACACACAATCTGGACCGCCCTCAAATTTTAGAACGCATTTACAATAAGCCGCAGGCGAATATTTTTTTAACTTCGTTTTTCGATTTCGTTACACAAAACAGCAAACACGAATACATCCGTAAGCTGATTGACGAAGGATTTGTAAAATATATTGAAACCTATATTTTACCAACAGTGGAGAAATACCCTAACAAGGAACTGCATATTGTAGGCAAAGTAGCTGCCGAGCTCGAAGACCGCTTAAGGTTAGTAGCAGGTAAATACAACCTTGAAATTAAAAGCATTATTAAAGAACCAATACAGAATTTATTAAAACATTACATTAATTAACAAAAACAATGAGCAAAATTGGAATAAACGGCTTTGGCCGTATTGGCCGACTGGTTTTCAGAGCCGCATTAAAAAGAGGATTAGATATTGTAGCCATTAACGACTTAATTGATCCGGATTACATGGCTTACATGTTAAAATATGATACAACACACGGTAAATTTGATGGTACGATTGAAGTAGTTGGCGGAAATCTTGTAGTAAACGGTAAAACTATCCGTGTTACTTCAGAAAGAAACCCTGCTGATTTGAAATGGGATGCTGTAGGTGTTGAAGTGGTAATCGAATCAACCGGTTTATTCTTAACCCGTGTTGATGCTGAGAAACACATCGCTGCAGGTGCAAAAAAAGTAGTTTTCTCTGCTCCGGCTAAAGATAGCGACATCCCTACTTACGTAATGGGTGTTAACCACGATAAATTAACTGCAGATCAGACTATCGTTTCTAACGCATCTTGTACTACTAACTGTTTAGCACCAATTGCTAAAGTGTTAAACGATAACTTCGGTATTGTTGAAGGTTTAATGAGTACAATCCACGCGGTAACTGCAACTCAGAAAACTGTTGATAGCCCATCAGCTAAAGACTGGAGAGGTGGACGTGGTGGTTTCTCTAACATCATCCCTTCATCAACCGGTGCTGCTAAAGCTGTAGGTATGGTACTTCCTGAATTAAAAGGAAAATTAACAGGTATGTCTTTCCGCGTTCCTGTTGCTGACGTTTCTGTTGTAGACTTAACTGCACGTTTAGAAAAACCAGCTACTTACGAGCAAATTAAAGCTGCGATGAAAGCTGCTTCTGAAGGTGATTTAAAAGGCGTACTAGGTTATACTGAGGATGAAGTTGTTTCTTCAGACTTTATTGGTGATGATCACGCTTCTATTTTCGACGCAAAAGCAGGTATCTCTTTGAACGATAATTTCGTAAAAGTGGTATCTTGGTACGATAACGAGTGGGGATATTCTTCAGCATTAGCTAAATTCGTAGAATACTACGCTAGTTTATAATAAAAAGAGGCGCTAAGCGCAGCATTACACTAAAAAAAGGCAGCATTATTAATTTAATGCTGCCTTTTTATTTTAAACAGCATTTTCACCTATAAATTCTATTTTAAAATCAAGCTAAAACAGCAATTTATTTAATTTAAAAATCAAAAATCGACCTTACACACCAAATAAAACTAAAAATAAACCCGAAATTTCAAAAAAAACAACATTAACTAAAGTTTAAACAAACGTTTGACTAAAATCGCGCTATAAATTGACAATATTTAACAATTAGTTAACACTTTTTTGCCTTATCTTTGTGGTACGATCATTTTAAATCCTAAAAGCTTACAGAAAAGGAACAGGAAATAAAAAATGACAAAAAAAATACTTAAAATTTTCTTAGTGTATTTTTTACACTATCAAATTTTTTCCTATATTTGTATCATAATAAACGGAACGATGTTTGTTATCAATAGAAAAAGATAAATCACTTTCTGGATAAACCCAGGTTTAGAAAGAAGGTTAAAGACAAAGCCTGGCTCATAACAGGTTTATATTTGGTTAGAAAAAAGAGATACGTCTGGATGGAGTATCTCTTTTCTTTTATACGGGGTTTTTATTTATGTTTTCATTTGCATGCGCATCCTTTTAGCAAGGAGAAGAAAGATTTTATCTGCTATACATTAAGATTTTAAAGCCATCTACATCGTTATTCCCAAACGAAAAGGATTATCTACATAGAACATTAATCTACAATACATATATTAGGATAAATTATTTAATCAGCCAACATGAGACATTTTTTATTGTACTGCTTAATACTAGTGGTTACTCAAAAAGCTTATTCGCAAATCAATATCTATACTTTCAATACCCAAAAGTTTTTTACTGAAGCAGAAATAAAATCTATCTACGATAAAATGTCGAAAGGATTACCCTCCGACCTTGATATTACTACGACCATTTACCATAAAATCACAAAAAAAGATACCGTGATCAATTATCTGCGGTTTGATGCACACAAAACAACAGATAAATCAGCTTTTAAATTCTCCTTCAAACAGGATTCTACTTTCTTACTTTTAGGCAAGAAAATTCCGCACTTTGAACTAAAAGATTTGGATGGCAAAGCTTTTACATCAAATCAGTTTTTAGGTAAGCCAACACTTATTAACTTTTGGGCTACTTACTGTGGGCCATGCATCGCAGAGATGCCGACACTAAGCAAACTAAAGGAAAAGTACGGTGCAGAGATGAATTTCATCTCCATTACTGAGAATAACGCCCTCCGTGATGATTTAAAACAATTTGTTAAAGACAAAGGATTTAATTTCTTGGCATTGGAAAATGGCGAATCATACAAAAGAAGCTTAAAAATATCGTCGATTCCGAAAAATCTATTTATTGATAAAGATGGCATTTTACGCTATATAGAAGGCAATTTTCCATTAGAAAGCAACGGAGAAGAGCAATCACAAGAATCAAACTCATTCCTAAAAATTATCAACCAGCTTATTAACGAAGCAAATTTGGACAAAAAGTAGCTGTTATTGCATTCTCTTACATTAAATATCTTTTCATGCCAAACTGTAAACATTCACACCTGGATTAACAATTCCGACACATTCCCCATCGGGCTAAGCTAAATTTGGCAAACAAAACTTCTTTGTTTTATATTTGTTAGAGACCTTAGCTATAGTAAATTTTTAAAACAGTACCCGTGCATGAGTAAGTTTAGCAAACCCTCAAATACTACATCTTATTACGAATCACAACGCCTTAATAAGCTCAGGCGTTATGATATTATTGACACCCCACCTGAACTTCTTTTCGATCTGATTGCAGAAATTGCCAAGATCACTTTTAAAGCAGCGGGATCATTTGTTTCGTTTATTGATGACAAACAGGTTTATTTTAAAGCCAATACCAGCCCTATACAGGTTACAGTGATTAAAAAGGAAGACAGCCTATGTACCATCGCCTCACAATCGGCAGAAATTACCCTGATCGAAGATACTGAAACTTCTGTTGAGGCTAAAGATTGCCCCTACGTTGAAATGGATAACGGAATCAGGTTTTATGCTGCGGCACCCATTACCACGATGGAAGGTTTTGTAATCGGAGCTGTAAGTGTAATGGACGATAAACCCCGTTACGATATTGAAGAAGAGCAGTTAACCATACTGAAATGGCTGGCGCGCATTACGCTCGAAAAACTCGAATCGCGCCTCATTAACCGGGTTTCGGTACGCGCTTACGATGACCGCCTGCATCGCCTTGCCCACGACATGAAAAACCCCGCAACCTCACTGGTTGCTTACGGACAACTTTTAGGCAAAGGTTTACTTAGCCAGGAAAAACTTGTATCACTAGGCAACAAAATTGAACTAACGGGCAGGAACATTGAACAAACGATGAATAACCTGCTAAACGAAGCCAAAAATGAGAATGCCTCTATTGATTTGAAATTTGAAACCGTTGAAGTAACCGATTTGCTCAATACTGTTGCCACAACTTTCGATTTTGCTTTAAAACAAAAACAACAAACCATTAAAATAAATTGCCAAACGGGTGGCTATATCCAGGTAGACCAGGAGCGGATTACCGATGTTTTAACCAACCTGTTAAGCAATGCCATTAAGTACTCACACATTGGGGCAGAAATAACCGTAAATTGCAGTGATCAAATAAACGATATTGTCTTCGAATTTAAAGACAATGGCGTTGGCATGACGGCAGAAGACATCACCAGGCTTTTTACTAAGTTTGCCAGACTATCATCTGTGCCAACTGCAAAAGAGCGCTCGAACGGAATTGGCCTTTACATTGTTAAAACGTTGGTACAGCTGCATGGTGGTAAGGTTTGGGCTACAAGCGCCGGCAAAGACTTGGGCAGTTCGTTTTTTATTTCATTACCCAAACGGGAAAGCCTGCCGGTAACGGATTAGCACAATATAATCGTCATGCGGAACATTGATTGTCCACGTTTGCAACGAGGATAAGCGAGATTGGCGATTGCATCGCCATACATTTCAAACATATATCTTTCCATTCGCGTTACAAACGCAAACGATGCTAAAAAGACAATTACTTAAACCACTTCAATCCCCAGATGCCTGTAAGCATCCAATGCCGCATTATCCGGCTCGGTTTCGGTTATAATTACATCCACATCAGTAACAGGGCACACATAATAAGGCTCTACGGTATTAATTTTTTCTAAAGCAGAAAGTGCAATGGTTTTCTGTGCCTGGCTAATCATCGTATTATTCAGCTGTGCATCTTCGTAAATCATAGAAGTAATACCCATGCTATGGTGCAAACTGCAAATTCCAAGCATACAAATATCGGCGCGTACTTTTCTAAAAGTATCGACCGTTTCTTGTCCCATGGTAGTAAATGCGGTTTTATGCAATTTTCCACCGGCAAATATCACTTCGGCACCAGGATGATCTTCTAAAATATTGGCTACTGGAAAGCTATTGGTAATGATGGTAATTTTCAAATCTTTTGGCAATGCTGCTGCCAGCGCCACAACCGAGGTTCCGCCATCAAAAAACACCACCTGGCCGTCTTTTAAAAACTGCAAAGCCTTGGCGGCGATAGCCTGTTTATGCTGCTGGTTATATTTCTCCCTTTCGCGATAATGCTGCGGACTTGGCGAGCGCACAATAGCACCACCCCGCACTGCCCTAAGCAGACCTTGCGTATCGAGCTCTTTAATGTCGCGCCGCACGGTATCTTCTGATACATTGAGCAAACTACTCAATTGGTCAAGGCGTACTTTATTATCTTTTTCAAGCGTATCGATAATCACCTGCAGACGTTCTTCTTTTACCATATTATTGCAATATACTGCAAATATAAGATTTTAAATGAAAACAAATTTGCAATATATTGCAATATCAAATATTTTTGTTGCAAAATATAGCAAATCATGAAAAGAACAATAGGCATTGATATGGATGGCGTACTCGCCGATATAGAAGACCACATATTACAATCGTACGCTGCTGAAACCGGCATTGTACTTAGCCGCGATGAAATTAAAGGCAAATCGGAAGAAGAGCTTTTTCCTGACCGCGAAATGGTGATGAAAATCTGCAATAAAGCAGGCTTTTTCAGAAACTTACCCCTAATGGAAGGCGCTGTTGAAACCGTAAAAAAACTAATGGAAGATTACGAAGTTTACATCGTTTCGGCTGCAATGGAATTCCCTTTATCGCTATTTGAAAAACGCGAATGGCTGGCAGAACACTTCCCTTTTATTGGCTGGAAAAATATTATTTTTTGTGGCGATAAAAGTATTATCGATACCGATTATTTAATTGACGATCATTGCAAAAACCTCGATTTCTGCAAAGGAAAACCTTTAATATTTACGGCATTTCACAATGTAGAGAAAGACCATCACCAAAGGGTAAACCATTGGAATGAAGTGCCTGATCTATTAAAAAGATTGGAAGAGGAGCAACTGGAAAACCTGGCCATAGCATAACGTCCGTACTGAACAAAAAAAGGATGCAACCATTGGTTACATCCCCTATCTAAATTAACGCTCTCAACTTATGAAGTTGATATAAGGCTCTCACCCCTTATGCCTACAATATTACGGCAGAAAGATTAAGATTTCATGAAGAATTACTTTTTTCTTTGATAATTCTCAAAAGAAATGAAGCAAACACTAAAGCTACTTTGATTAACGGATGCAATTTTCTGCAAGGTTTGACACAGCCTGCAAACTGCTTAAAGCTTAATCACCACCACAACCACCGCAGCTGCCACAAGAACTGCCACAAGAGGATCCGCAGGAGCTTCCTCCACCATCGCTACTACCCCATTTGTTACGATCGTTATAATTCATTACCGTAAAGAAAGAAGCATTTAAAGCAGCGGTTCCATACAGAAAATAATTCCATTGCCAATCGCTACCTGCTTCATACTTGTACTGCGTATGGTTACTGTACCAACCGGGAATGGTTTCCTTGCACAGCATCAGGGATAACTTGCGCAAATAAAAAATTACAAAAGTAAGCAAAGCAACTGTTACAATAACCACCTGGGTAACTGGCTTATCTCTCTCTACACCTGTAATTACCCTGATTAACGGAAACATGAGTAACAAAGCAAAAACCGTAAAGCTGCTGCAGAATAATTTGGCAAAAGTTTTAGACTGGTTAAAATTATATTGAAAATTAGCTAAGCTATTGCTTACATTTCTGAATATGGGTTTTGATTCCAATACACGTAAGAGTTTTGGATAATGCACGCGGCCTGATTCTTTCAAAACACTAACCACCTGTGCCTGCTCGGCAGATTGAATGGTAATGGTATTGGAAACCGAAATCATTTGGCCGGTAATTTTGATTGTTCCATTGTTAATCAGCTCATTTACCGAACCTCCAATTACATCAGAAAGCCGTTGTGTTTTAAGGTAAACCAGTTCCAAAGGTTTTAGGTGATAAACAAAAGAATCGTGATCGAAGTTACGTAACACGGTTTTCATGCTGTTTTTATTGTACAAATCGAGTATTACATAGCCAGCCAATGCTATTGCAGCAAAACCTAAAATAAAATATGGATTATCAATATGTACATAAAGTGGTTTGAGCAAATAGTAAAACGGAACTGTGAGCAGGCCGAAAATCAATACGCCAAATAAGACCACAAAGCCAGGTTTTACATTTGCAGGCCTTAGCTTTAAACCGGCCAACATACTTTCATAATGCCAGATACTTTCAGGCTGCAAGCCAAAATGTGAGGTATACTGCACTTTTGTCCTTTCAGCAGCCCATTTAAACTGCTCAAACTGTGCTTTGTTATGTGTAGAAGGTACATGCTGAATATCTTTACCCAACAGCTGGCAAAAATCATGGTAAGATTGTGAAAAAATAAGGTGCTGGTGCCAAACTACATCAACAATAGCTGAAGGCGAAACCATTACATCGGTAACAGCAGCCAGGTACATAAACTTTTTATACTCGAGAATGGCACTTTCGGTAAAGCCCTTTGTCCACCTGTTTTCGTTGGCAAGCCTAATCGAAAAGGGATAATCGCCAGGTGTCTGATCGAAATCAAACTGCTGTATGTTGTCCCAAAGTGCATTGTTCATAGCGATGCTAGTTTCCAGTTTACACTCATAAATATAGTACTATTTATGAAACAACAACTAAAAATCAGGTGACCGCATTTATTGAGGAATGCAATTAGGGACTGGATTGGCAAAAAAATAAGCCTCTCTAAAAAGAGAGGCTTATGAGTGTAATCTAAATCGTCCCGTTGATTTAATTTTTACTTACCCAAATATAGCCACTATTTATGCACGTGCAACCCGAAATACGATCTTGTACAGCAACTTGTAAAATGTGTATAATGCTATGTAAACATAATGTCTCAAACCTGATCAACATGTACAATACCTTATTGTAAATGACCAGAAACAGCAGGTTAAACCAATTCCTTAATCAGTTTGCTGCGTATACGGCTCAGTGTTTCTAAACGCATACCCAGGTAACTGGCTACACAACGCAAGGGCACTCTGTTGATTTCGAAAGAATTTAATTCCAGAAATTTCTCATAACGTCTTTCGGCCGAGGGAATGCGTGCCAATATTGCACGTTCTGCTGCAGCATAATATTGTAACGCCAGAATTTTCCGGCCAATAATATTGGTTTCCATATGGCTTTCGTAAAGTTTATTGATGAAAGCATTTGACATGGCCACTACTTCTGTTTTTTCTAAGGCCTGCAGGTATTCTATAGATGGTTGCTGAATATCTTCAGGATGCTGAATGGCACCAATAAACTCGTTACCCAGACTTACCCAGGTCGTAATTTCTTTACCTTCGTCTTTTACAAATCCCCTTACAAGTCCGGAGGCTATAAAAAACACATAATCATTATTATCAATTGGCGACAGGATATATTTATTCTTTTTAATCAAAATTGGCGCTGCATGTTTCTTTACCTCCTGAATGAAACCAGCTGTTACAGGATTTAAATTGCTGAGATAATTTAACATGGTGTTTACCAAAAAAACTTTACGTGTTTCGAGCATACAATAACTGGGATAGACTTTAGACCTTTAATTATAGCGAATAAAACTAAACGACAAAAATAAAGTACATTGGAGCGTCTGATTTGCTGATTAAAGTCAACAACTAAGCTTCAATTTTACTTTCGGGGCACAATTCAGGCTGTTAACAGCAACATACGGATCATTATTCTGACCCTCCCCTGTTTTGGCTGTTTCTGTTTATTAAACAACCTTTTCTCCATTCATACGATTAAAAATAACATTTTGGCCTCCTGCTTTTTTTGGTAACTAAATAATATCCTACTGAAATTTCGTGCGATCCGTAATCGTAATTACCGAGTTTATTCAGGCTATAATCATAGCCATAACCTATACGTAAATTCTGACGTACAAAAAGCTCTGAAATTAAACCGATGGCTGCGCGATCTCTGGTGTTGCTTTCCAGATTCTGCTTGGGATATAATTTTATTGAAGTACGATAAACAGCCCCCAGCCAAAATCGTTCTTTTACTAAAAGAAATGCATTCAAATCTAAAGAAGTTGGCCCATGCAGATCGTCTTTAATCAAAAATGTTGGTTTAAAAACAAAATCATCGGTAAGCGGCAGCGCAAGGCCTGAGCTTAAATAGAAATGCGGCTGCGCCTTTACATTTAGCATACTGTAATCAGAAAATACGGACAAGGTTTTCGACAAAAGGTTGTTTGCAGCAAAGCCGATAAAAAATTTCTCGTTAGAATAATGGATACCTGCACGGATATCGGGCATTATCTGACTTACATTCCCGGTAGGGATGCGGTTATCGCCCTGCTCAATCGGATCAAGCAAGCTGCCGTTTAAACCCAGTTGCATTACGCCCACCCCCAGGCCAAATGCGAGTACATTGGTTTCGGTACGATCTAACTTAATGCGATAGGCAAAATTTGCCGAAATGTTTAAAGCACTTTGCGCACCTATTTTATCTTTTGTAATGATGCCACCAATCCCCATGCTTTCATCATTGATAGCTTCATCGGCAGAAACTGATAAGCTCTGTGGAGCCCCCTTTACACCTGTCCACTGTGCGCGGGCGAATGCCTGCAAATAAAGCTCTTCTTTGTATCCTGTATAAGCTGGATTAATGTACATCCCGTTAAAAACATATTGCCCATACTGCGCATCCTGCTGGCTATATGTACGTAACGATGCCAAACAGATTACTAAAACAATGCTGATCTTTTTTAACCTTATCATATCGCTTTATGTTTTTCCATTTTACCTGATGATTGTAACATAGCCTTTGTATTCTATCCAGCTGGCTGAGCCGTTTTTAACTTTAACCACGTAGAAATAAGTTCCATCGCTTAAACCTGGTGCTGTCCAGTCGTTGAGGTAACCATTAGCCTGATAAACTGTACTGCCCCACCGGTTAATTACCGTTACTTCGTTAAATTCAAAAGAACCCAGGTTTTCAAGATAAAATGTATCGTTTTTCCCATCCCCATTGGGTGTAAATACATTTGGAATCCTTAAGCCCGAAATTTCTTTTAAATCGGTTGAAGTATTATTGTTTAATAGTGGATCGTGCTCTGACGCCCTTACAGTAGCCGTATTGGTTACCATGCCGGGTTGCTTCGACCTTACTTTTATACTCAGCTCAGCAAACCTTCCATTGGGCAGGAGTTGAATATCCCATTGCACGGTTCTCGAAACAGGATCGTAGGCAGCTGTTCCATCTGTGGGCTGCCCCAGGCTTTCAAAAATCAGATTATCTGGCAGTACATCCTTTGCTTGTACCGAGCTTGCATCGTCGACTCCGTTGTTGCGTACATTCAGGTAATAATCGAACAGCTGATTGCTGAGTATATTCCGGCTTTCGGATCGTTTCGTAATGGCCACATCAGCAACCGGAACTGCTATAACTTCGACCTCTATTTCATCAGAGAGTTCAGAAGTACATCCAAAGCTGTTAACAGAGGCTACTTTGTAAATACCAGCAGTGGCAGTAATGAGGCTTGCCTTGTTCTGACCAGGTATAAGCACACCATCTTTGAACCAGATGTATGTGCTGGCCCCTCCCGAATTTGCGCGCAACGAAACCGACGACCCTTTTTTGATCGTGATTTTCTGCCGCCCATTGGGTACGGTCTGGCTAAAACCTGTTGCAGATAAAAACAACAGGAATGCCATAAACAGGAAGGTGTAAAACCTAAGCCTCATTTATAGAATTACAAATAAAATATTGATTACTTAAAAGGTAACTGCATTGGCAGTTCCTGAAATTTGTGCAGGTGTAAGCGTTGGCTTGGTCGGCTTAGCGCTAACAACAACATCATGATCTACTGTTTGCGGGCAATATTTATTACCACCAATTACATAACCTACTTTTAACCGGTATTTAGTTGTACCTACCGTTGGCGAAACCGGTGTATAATCCTTACTGGTTGCACCAGCAATTGCGGTTTCAGCAGAACCTGTAACGGTGTACCATTGGTAAGCTAAAGTAGTAATGGTTGGATCTTCGGGATTGATAATTGTTCCTACCTGCGTTAAAGGTGCCTCCACACAAAAATTGGCGGCAGCAAAGTCGGGCACAAGCGGTTTTAACACATATACGGGTATTTGCTGCATTTCCGATTCGCAGGATCCTGCTGCTGTTGCTTTTGAGCTCAGATAATAATACCCGTTTTGTAAATCGGCAGCGGCAATTTTATTTCCGCCAACCAGCGTAATTACCGTTGATGGCGTAGTAGTTGCTGTTGTGCTAAACCTTACAATCCAGTTTTCGCCTGGTGCGGGGGCAGGAAATGTAAGGTCAGATCCTTTACAGAATAAACTTACATCAGTGGTAGTTGGTGTAACCTGCGCTGATGCACGCAAAAAACTGCAGGTTAACAGAATAGCAATGGCAAATACTGTTTTTTTAATGGTACTGTTCATGGGGATGGGATTTAATTTTTGTTTTTGAGTTAATATTGTGAGTTAGTAGTCACCAGCACATGCGGTGCCGGTGGTTTTGGATTTATTTTAATACTAAAATTGAACTGGCTGCTACAACCACTGGCGTTCTTAATGGTTAAAATGCCAGTGTATATACCCGGTGTTGCGTTAGCCGGAATAGTGAGCGGAATACTTGCAGCGGGTAAAGGCTGATCGGTTACAGCTGTGAAGCCACTGGCCGCCCAGCTGATACTGTAAGTAACCGGGGCATTAACAGGATTGCTATAAGTGAGCGATGCTACAGTAAAACCTGCGCATATTTCAGGATCAGTACCCAGGGTTAAACCTGGTTTTCCATTTACAGTCAGGTTAAAATCAACAGCATTGGCGCAATGAGTAAGTCCATCAGGAATACTGTATCTGATTGTAGCTGTTCCTGCAGCTAATGCACTTACTTCACCAGTTGTAGCGTTTACAGCTGCAACTAGTGGGTTTAAACTGCTCCAGGTACCGCCCGCAGCCGAATTGCTTAGCGTGGTAATCTCTCCAACACAAATATTGGCTAAACCTGTAGAAGCAGGCACAATCGCCAGCGGTTTTACATTAACCGTGAGTGCACCACGACTACTACTGGCACAGCCGGTTACCTGATCTATGGCTTCAACATAATACGTGGTAACCGCGGTAAGTACAGGAGTAGTATAGGTACTGCCGGTACTGATTAAAGTACCGTTTGTTGAGGCATCGTACCAGTTATAAGTAATGCCGGCCTGTGGAGTATTTACAGCTAAATTAACTGTAGAACCACTGCAGGAAGTAACATTGCTAACTGAAACAACAGGGAGTGGATTAACCCGGATTGTTACTTTTACACGTTCGGAAATGGATGAAATACAGTTATTGCGCCGCGATTCTACATAATATACATGATCACCCAGCCCCAGCACTCCTAAACTATAGGTACTACCGGTAAATAACGGGGTTGTTGTTGTTTTATCGGCATACCAGTTATACGTAGTACATTGCTGCAGGTTATTGATAGATAAGGTTGTAGCATTACCCAAGCAAACATTTTTAAAGCTCAGCGGCACTCCATCAATAAGCGGATCAGGTTTCGGAATTACTTTGGTTACATTATAAATATGCAGTTCGGCACCTATGGCCAGCAAACCACCCCATGATATTTTAACCCGGTCAAATGCTGCGGCTACCGGAAATGAAACCTCGAATTTTGTGGTACCGGCAACAGGTTTAATGGTTACATTTCCATTATTGAAAGCCTCACCTGCAGTAGCCGTGCCTAAATAAGGCTGTATGCTAAAGCCACTAAGCAGATTTAGTCCACCACCACCATCGTAAACGATCTTAACCGAATCGAGCGGTTGACCTGCCTTAGCGAATAAAGCAGTAAGATACACTTCATTTGCTGCCTGCAAGCCGGCATTTAGCGTGGCATAAGTAGCATAAAGCGGATCGGCATCTATTGCTGCATACGGATTGGTTACCGTAGCAGTGGCGTTTAACAAACCTGCACCATTTACTCCTGTTAGTACATCTATAGGTTTATCACAGTCTATATCAAGCGGGTTATCTTCTAAAATATAAGCACCATAAATTTCGGCCTTTACCCCTATGGTTAAACTTGCAGAAAGCTTAACATAAACACCTTCATAGGCTTGTGCAGGTGTTAATGTAATTTCGATGGCGCCAGCACCACTTAACAAACCCACTGTAGATGCCGAATAGAGCGAAGTTCTTAGGGCTGCCTTAGTACTTGTATTTAAACCGGTAAAAGTCCCTATCTCGATGGTACCTGCTACACTTAAGGCAGCGGCTGGTATCGACACCTTTATCACAAATGGTGTACCTGCAGTTATTACCCTTTTACCTGAATGGGTTCCGTTGTTAGTAAATTCGAGGTATTGGGTAACGGATGATGAACTTAGTAAACTATTTATCGATAAGGTAGCGGCAGTAGATGGATCAGTATCCACTGCTAAATTGTTATTGGTTACTGAAACAGAAGAGCCAAGGGGGCCAGCCGCCTCCTGCGAATCCTGAAAACCAGCGTATACGCGACTTTGATTCGTACACAACTGTGCATACGAAGCTCCTGGCAGGGCCAAAAACAACCCTATTAATAAGAATAGACTAAAAAACCACTTCAATTTGTTTGGGAGAGCAAAATTCAGTGTTATTGTTCTTCCTTACGTAAAAAAGCAATGGGCGGTTTTTTAAAATGCGAATTTTATTATTTTTTTTCGCCGCAAAACAAAATCACCAGTAGATATAAGATAAAGAGCACTTTACCCTGGATTGGTATACGATAAAAAATTAAGAATACGGTGTAATGCTAAGCCCATTTTGTACATTTGTAGCCAGCAATGAAAATATTAGTTTACCTTTTAAGCTTAAGCATCCTGTTCATCTCTTGCATTACCTGCGAAGATGCACCGGATTTTGTGGGCAATAATCAGCTAAATATCTCCATTGTAAAACCAGAAAAAACAGCAAGTACGCATAAAGATGATTGCTCGCCCATGTGTACCTGCAACTGCTGCGGCCAGCCAACACTCAACCACGCTATACTTGCCGATTTTGTTTTTTTGAAGCGCGAAACAACTGTAAAACAAAAAATCCATTACAGCAACCGCTTTATTTCTGCTTACATCCAAAATATCTGGCAACCGCCTAAATTGAATAAAACAGTTATCGGCTAACCGGTAAACAACGATTGTAAACGCTACAATCTATTTATTCAACAATTCACTAAAACACATGCAAAAAATAATAATATTGCTATGCGCAGTTTTGTGCATAACACGTGCCTACGCACAAGATAATTTTAAAATAACGGTTAAAGACAAGGGGAATAATTCGCCATTACAGGGCGTAACCATTCTTGTTAAAGGAACCGGTATTATTGCTAAAACTACCGAAAACGGAACAGCAAGCCTTAATAACATTCCGGCAGGCAAACAAACACTGATTATCAGGAATGTTGGTTACGAAGAACAATTGATAACCTTAAATTTTCCTTTAAAACAAACTGTTCCGCTCGAAATCCTTTTAGCAGCTTCAGAAGATGAGCTCGAAGAAGTAATTGTTTCTTCTACCCGAACCAGCCGCAGCATTCAAAATACACCTACCCGGGTAGAAACTATAGAACTGGAAGAAATTGACGAAAAAAGCAACATGAGGCCAGCCAACGTTTCGATGATCTTACATGAAAGCACCGGAATTTCGGTACAGCAGACCTCGGCAACCAGTGCCAATGCGAGTATCCGGATTCAGGGTCTCGACGGGCGTTATACACAGCTGCTAAAAGATGGTTATGCCAGTTTTGGCAATTTTGCCAGCGGGCTGAGTATACTTGAAATCCCGCCTTTGGATTTAAGTCAGGTAGAGATTATTAAAGGCCCCTCTTCTACCTTGTATGGTGCAGGTGCCATAGCCGGAGTAGTGAATTTCATTTCGAGAACCCCAAAAGAAAAGGCCGAATTTAACTTTATTGTAAACCAATCAAATGTGGGGCAAACCAATATCGGTGGCTTTGGTATGCAACGCAATAAAAAATTTGGTTACAGCCTTTTAGCATTGGCTAATTTTCAAAAAGCTTACGATGTTGATGATGATGATTTTACCGAACTACCCAAAACGAAAGATTTTACGATCCACCCTAAATTATTCTTCTATCCTAACGAACGCACAACTTTAGTTATTGGCAATGCTTTTACCAAAAGTGACCGCACCGGAGGTGACATATTTGTTGTGAACAGTAACGCAGATGCCAATCACCGCTATTTCGAAACCAATAACAGCATCCGGAATACTTCAACACTCGATTTTAGCTACAAAACCAACGAAAAAGATCTATTGAAGCTTAAAACCAGTTTCAATTATTTTAAACGTGGTATTGCTATACCGGATTATCGTTTTGATGGTATTAACTATAATGCCTATACCGATATCAGCTATTTGAAAAATATCGAGAACCAGAGTTTAATTTTTGGGGCTAACCTGGTATACGACGACTTTCAGGAACAAAACCGGGCTGTAAGCCTAGCCAAAAACTTCACCACGAAAACAGCGGGCGTTTATGCACAGCAAACCTGGGACATTACCCAAAAATTTAAGCTGGAAAGTGGCATGCGTATCGATTTTGTAAATTATTTTAATGCCAATTACAGCAAAAACGAAGCTTTTATACTACCCAGAATCTCGGCATTATACAAATTTAACGATAAATGGAGCTCGCGCATTGGTGGTGGATTAGGTTATAAAACGCCTACCCTATTTACTGAGCAAACCGAAACTTTCCAATACCAAAATCTGCTGCCCTTAAACCAGGTAAAGGCCGAGCGGAGCTATGGAGGTACAGCAGATGTGAATTATAAAACCAATATTGGTGAAGACTGGATGATTAGCCTGAACCAAATGTTTTTTTATACCCGGATTAGCAATTCGACAATTTTATTACAAGATGCTGTCGGTAACTTTCATTTCGAAAACACCAGTCTGCCTGTACAAAGCAAAGGTTTTGAAACCAATGCTAAAATAATCTTTAAAGAGTATTTTAAGCTTTTTGCAGGCTATACCTTTACCAGTGCCAAAGCAGATTACCTTCCTGTTATACAAAATATCAGGCTTTTACCTCAAAACAAATTAAACCTGGCCTTGCTTTACGAAAAGGAAAGGAACTTTAAAATGGGGCTGGAAGGTTACTTTACCGACAGGCAATACCTGTACAATAACCAGCAAACCAACCCATTCTGGGAATTTGGTTTTATGGCTGAAAAGGTTTTCGGTAAGGTATCGGTATTTGTTAATGCAGAAAACTTTACCGATACGAGGCAAAGCAGATATAAAAGTGTAGTAAACGGGTCGCACCTCAACCCTACTTTCGACGATATCTGGACGCACACCGAAGGCAGAACTTTTAATGCAGGGATAAAGTTAAAGCTCTAAAAATGAAATAATAAAAAATAATACTTGCAGGTGCATTAGATTATCGTACCTTTGCAGCCGCTCCGGATGCTTCCACTCCGGAGTTAAGAAAGCCTTTCAGCAATGAGAGGCTTTTCTTATTTAAGGGTATTTTGAAGTGAATCAAATAAGTTTTGTCGTAATATAAAAAACTATATCACGCCAAAAACATGTTTTAAAGAGTAGTTTTGGCGTGATATAAAATCAAATTACCGATAAAAAGCAATGTTATTTACTTTTTAGCACAATTACTGCCAGAGGTGGCAGATTAACATCTACGGCATATTTTTGGTTATTATGCCCTTGCTCATGCGGCGTAATAACGCCTTTATTATTGATGCCACTTCCGTAGTAGATAATATCGTCGGTATTAAAAATTTCAGTCCACCCTGTTTTAAAAGGCACACCTATTCTATAGTGCTCGCGCACTACCGGAGTAAGGTTTATGGCAATTACCAAAGTATCTTTTGCTTTAGGTCCTTTGCGCATGTACACAAATACCGATTCGTTAGCATTATCGGCATCCAGCCATTCGAAACCTTCGTAACTAAAATTAAAATGATACAAGGCAGGCTCTTTTCTGTAAAGGAAGTTTAAGGCCTTAACAGTTTCCTGCATCCCTTTGTGCGGTGCATACTGCAAAAGATGCCAATCCAGTGATTGGGTAAAATTCCACTCATTGGTTTGACCAAACTCGTTGCCCATGAAAAGCAGTTTAGCGCCCGGATGGGTAAACATGTAAGCGTATAAAGCCCTCAGGTTAGCAAATTTCTGCCAGTCATCGCCCGGCATCTTATACAACATAGGCGATTTACCATGCACTACCTCATCGTGAGAAAAAGGAAGCATAAAATTTTCGGTAAAGGCATAGGTCATGCTAAAGCTCAACTGGTTATGGTGATGCTTTCTACCCAAAGTATCTACCTTAAAATACTTTAAAGTATCATTCATCCAGCCCATCATCCATTTCATGCCAAAACCCAGCCCACCGGCATGTACCGGATGGGTTACGCCCGGATAGGTACTGCTTTCTTCGGCTATAGTTTGTACACCCTCAAAATTGCCATACACAGCAACATTCAGGTCTTGCAAAAACTGTATTGCACCTAAATTTTCACTTCCACCGTACTCATTGGTGGCCGATTCTCCTTCTTCGCGCGAAAAATCGAAATATAGCATCGAAGCCACCGCATCTACCCTTAACCCATCAGCATGGTACTGATCCAGCCAGAACATCGCATTGCTGATCAGGAAAGACCGTACTTCATTCCTGTCGTAATTGAAAATATACGATTTCCAATCAGGATGGAATCCTTTGCGCATATCCGCATGCTCGTATAAGTGCGTTCCATCAAATTCATACAAACCATGCCTGTCGCCCGGAAAATGCGAAGGTACCCAATCGAGTATTACAGCAATATTGGCTTTATGCAAGGCATCAATAAGATACATTAAATCCTGTGGTGAGCCATAGCGCGAACTTGCGCCGAAATAACCCGTAATCTGATAGCCCCAGCTGGGAAAAAACGGAAATTCCATTACCGGCATGAGCTCCACATGCGTAAAACCCATTTCTTTTACGTAAGGTACCAGCCTGTTCGCAACTTCCCGGCAGGTTAAAACACGTTCGGGATCATCCGGATCGCGCTCCCAGGAGCCCACATGTACTTCATATACCGATATGGGCTGATCTAAAGCATTTAATTTGGCTCTTTTATTTAACCAGGTTTTATCTTTCCAGGTATAATCGGTATCCCAAACAATAGAAGCGGTCTGCGGTGGGTGCTCCCACCTGCGGGCATAAGGATCGCCTTTTAAATGTTCCGATTCATCAAATCCTTTTACAAAATACTTGTAAACTTCGCCTTTGGCAATACCCGGAATAAAACCTTCCCAAATACCAGATTTATCCCATCGCTTGTATAAGCTATGCGAAGCATTATTCCAGCCATTAAAATTACCAACCACAGCCACATTAATGGCATTGGGTGCCCATACCGAAAAGTAAGTTCCGGACGTACTATCAACACTGATCAGGTGCGAACCCATTTTCTCGTAAAGCCTGAAATGCTTTCCAACCAGAAAAAGATCAATATCGTAATCGGTAAATAAACTGTGTACCCAAACTGCTTTCGTGTGGTCTGTTTTGATTAAAGCTGTTTTTTTTGCGTTAACTTTTTTTGCTGCTGGCATAGATATTTTTGGCTAGATAAATTAAGCCCCAAATGCTAAACAACATTTGGGGCTAAAAGATTTACAGACTTAAAATCTGAATCTCAGAGAAATTTTTATTGCATTTGAAATGCAGTACATGCTGATCGTCGGTATAGAAATCGCTCACCTCTTTATTATCGATAATAATCTTTCTCACCTGGAATTTTACCCCGATAATATTGCAAACATAAAACTCGTAGTTCGGGGTATACAACCCTTCAATACGTTGATTTACTTTTATGGCTTGCGTATCGCCTTTTACAGTAAATTTCTTCTCAAGGTAAATATCCTGCTCGTAGGCAAAAGTATCACCATGATCTTCGTACATATACGAATTTACTTCGTAATCGGTATGGTAGATATTTAACACTACTTCTGTAATCGATTTTTCATCTACATACTGCATTACCGGATATTCTGGTAAAACAGAACCTGCACGCACAAACATTGGCATACTGTCTATCTTAGCATCAACAGTATATTCGTTACCTCCCTCCAAAATCTCATTAGTCCAGAAATTATACCAGGTGCCTTTAGGCAGATAAACTTTGCGCGAAATAGCTCCCTGTTCCAATACCGGACAGATTAAAAGCTTATCGCCATAGCAAAACTCATCCTGACGGAAACTGTTGCTGATATTCTCCTGCTCAAGCATTACCAGTGGCCTTAAAATCGGGAAACCAAAGCGGTGATGCTCCCAGAAAACCGAATATAAATAAGGCATCAAACGGTACCTTAATTCAATAAACTTGCGGTTAATATTTTCGAAAAACTCGCCGAAGCTCCAGGGTTCGCGCTCAGCAGTATCTCCGGCAGAATGCGCACGCATGAACGGCGAGAAAGTACCCAGCTGAATCCAGCGGGTAAACAATTCGCCATCCGGCTCGCCGCTAAAGCCACCAATATCTGTTCCGCAGAAAGGCACACCAGAAACCGATAAACGCTGGCACTGGATATTTCCGATCTTTAAGTGTTCCCAGGTAGCAATATTATCACCAGTCCACACACTTGCGTAGCGCTGCATACCCGAATACCCTGCTCTGGTAATGGTAAATGGACGTTTGTTTCGCATCAGTTTTTTCAGTCCCTCGTAAGTTGAACGAACCATTTGCATACCATAAACGTTGTGCGCTTTACGGTGCGAACCACGGTAACCGTCATAATTGTGGCGTACATCGTTCGGGAAAGTGCCCGAACCAAACACAGCAGGTTCGTTCATATCGTTCCAGAAACCAGCAACCCCCATATCTACCAGTTCTTTGTATAGATTACCCCACCAGCTACGTACCTTCGGGTTGGTAAAATCGGGGAACTGGCAGCGTCCGGGCCAAACGTGCCCTTCCATATAATAGTCGTCGCTGCGGCGACAGAAAAATCTTTTCTCTTTACCTTCTTTAAACACCCAGTAATCATCGTCGACTTTAATACCCGGATCTATCATCACCACGGTTTTAAAACCATCATCAGAAAGTTCTTTGATCATACGCCTCGGATCCGGAAAATATTTTTTGTTCCAAGTAAAGCAGCGGTAGCCATCCATGTAATCGATATCCAGGTAAATGGCGTCGCATGGAATTTTACGTTCCCTGAACTGTCTGGCTATTTCTTTAACCTTGGCTTCTGGATAATAGCTCCAGCGGCATTGCTGATAGCCCAAAGTCCATTTTGGAGGCATTGGATGCGTACCGGTTAAAGTTGCATAACGTTTAACCACATCCATAATATGCGGCCCATGTATGTAATAGTACTGCAATTCGCCACCATCGGCCCAGAAACTGGTTTTATTTACATCTTCCGATCCAAAATCGAAGTACGATTTAAAGGTATTATCGAAAAAGATACCATAGGCAGCCTGATTGTGCAAACCGATATAAAATGGTATGGTACGGTAGAGTGGGTCCTGGTTCCATCCAAAAGAATAGGCATCGGTATTCCAGTTTTCGAAACGGCGGCCACGAAGGTTAAAATTTCCTGATTTATCGCCTAAACCAAAGAAGTTTTCTTCGGGATGGCATTTTTTGGTGGCATAAATGTAATAGCCCCCAAAATCTACATTTTCTTCCCAGTGCATCGCATTGGCATCGCCAACCATTTCTACATTGGTAATATTATCTGAAAAGGAAATATGAAAGTTTTCCTTGTCGATTTTACAAGTTACTGCATGGGTTGAAATGCTGTAATGATCTTCGTGCTCCTGCATTTTAAATACCGAAACCTTTTGATCTACCTCAGGTACAGCGTAAGAAAAATCATCTAAAAAAACGCCATGTGGCGCCAAGCGCACCCTGATAATGTCGTCGCTAACCACGCGAACTTCTACCCTTGCATCACCGTCAGAGAAATAAAAACGATTGCCCTCTTTCTTTACTTTTTTTACCGCACCAAGATATTGTTTTACAATTGGCTTTACCGATATATCTACAGGATTGTTCAGGTGCTGTATTTCCTGTTCCTGCTCAATCAGCTCATTTATTTCGTTGCTTTTGTCGTTTTGCGCTTCCATCCTTATATCTATAATTTAAAATTAATAGCTCTTAAACCGGGATAGTGCTTAAGAAAGTACTATAATACAAATATTTTATTAAAAGGAATCAAGCTTTTTTTCAAGGCATGTTGATTAAAGTGTATTATTTACACTAAGGCAAATCATTCTCTATGCCGGTAAACTAAAAAAAATAATTTCAGAAGCCTTACAAAGCCTTTTTTTGAAGCAATTACCATTCGCAGGAAAGTTTTATTTGTAACATCTTTTTTTGAAATATCTTCAAATACTCCTGTCTATACTCTTCTGTTAAAAAACTCTTTTCAATCATGCTCTTAACATTCTTAGCTTGCTTTGAAAAGTCTGCATATATACTTTCTCTAACCTTGTCTGCAATTCCCAAACTAACCGTAAACTGATCAAAGTCAGCTCTTTTAATTTTTTGCTTTCTGCCTCCTAAAGTTAAAGCCAAATCCTCCTGATCCCTCGGATAAATTAAGTTAACATTTAGCAAATCATAAGCTGGCGAAAACAGAATACCTCGATCAGTATGTAACAGGGAAAAATTCTTAAGATGCATATCATTATTACCTGTTAAAAATGAAAATAGCACTAACCTGAAGAATTTGATCGCATCTAGTCCAGAGTTTGAAGCATACTGCTTAATAACCTTTCCTACACGCTCATAAGAACTTTTATATTTTTGTTCGGTTAGCAATTCAGAAAGTTGGCATAAATCTTCCACGTGAACTTTTTTACCTTTAAGGCGGTCAAATCTTTTGGTGATATAAGCAAGTTCATTTGCTGAGGTTCTAATTAACGCGTGTTGGGCAGTTTCAATTTTAAAGAGCCTGGCCAGGTGCATCGTCAGATCTTCTACTTCTGGCATAAATTTAAAATCCGTTGATTGCGGCTTCAATATAAAATCTCCCCACAGCCCCACCAAAGTTAACCGCTTGTTGCCTTTCTCTCCAACTAAACTCAATGATATCTTAGGCTGAACCCCAGTGATTGCCAGTCTTTCATTTACAGTAAACTCAGCCAATTGATTTAGCTTTTCTTTATCCAGCGATAATTTTGGAATTTCAACTGTTCCAAAAAACTTCTTTGAGCAAGCAGCATGATACTCACCGGTATCTACAGATTGATAGCAAAACAAACAACTAGCCATTGCCCTCCACCTCCACTGGGTATACAGAAACCGCTCCAATGGTATCTCTACATAAATTTATTAACAGCTCAAAACGGTCATTTGGGTTAAGTTTCCAATATTTTTCACCAATATCCAGCAACCAACCTTCTGGTATCAGCCCATCAAAAAATGGGAACAGCACTTTGTTATGGTATGGATTTTCAGAAAGCGGCAAAGTCAGACTAACCACAAAAGCATTTTCACTTTTCAAATAACCAAAATCATATTGAAATGTGTATCCGTTATCTGTTTCAGAAAGACTCCCAGCCAACTGATTTTGATAGTATATCTTTGCTTGCCTAAACATTTCTTACAAGATTAATAACGCCAACTTCCTTACCAAATAAGGCCAAAACATCATTTACCTTATCTAAACGAAGGGTTTTCTTGCCCTGCTCTAGATCACGAATAAAATTTAATCCAACACCTGCGTTCAGCGCTAAATCTTCCTGGGTTAAGCCCAATTCTTTCCGTTTAGCTTTTACAAAACCTCTTATTGCTTCCATATTATATCCTATCGGATATAAATATAGTAATTTAAACTTACATTATATGCTATCGGATATAAAAAATAAAATATAGTCAAAATTTATAGCCGAAAGGATATAAATTAACAAATATTGATAAGATACTTGATCACAAAAAACTTTACCAATTTCCTGACCGTTAACAATGACTTCAATGCTTTAAGGGAAAAATATGGGAATTTATAAAGGATGATCTAAGAGATGTAATTACTCATCAACAATACATTCAACATCTCCGCAATAACAAAAAGCCCCCTGTACCTTTATACAGAGGGCCGCTCAAAACTCAATAAGTTTACTATGGGTTAAATGTCAATCCAACATAATAGATTGCGCCAGCCATAGGATTACCATAAGAAGTGATATAATATTTATTCAACACGTTCGAACCACCAAGTTTAACAACCGAGTTTACTGACGGAATCCTTAAACTAACCTGCGCATCCAAAGAGCTGTATGCAGGTACCTGGCCTGAGGCGAAAGATGAATTCCAGTAGAACTGGTCTTGCCAGCGATAAGAAACATTGAAACCAAAGTTTTTAATAATTTCTTTATTGCCTAAGCCCAGGTTATAACGGATTTTTGGGGTATTGAAATCATTGATGTAGTTAGCAGGCAAGTCTCCAATCTGGTTATAAGAAACGTTACCACTTACATTCCATTTGCCTACCAGGTAATCAAGACCTAAAGCCCCACCGTAAGAAGTTACTTCGCCCTCGGCATTAACCGGAACACCAAATTTAACAAAGCTTCCGCCTACATTCTGGTAAACATCAACCGCGGTGATAAAATCTTTATAGATGTTATAATAGCCATAAGCATCAACCAGTAAGTTCGGCAACAATAAGCCTTTGTAACCTAACTCATAAGATTGTACGCTCTCAGGACGAACACCTTTGGCATCGAAATTATATTGTTGCAGCAGTGCCGGATTAGGAGTTCCTGTAGCGGCAGCTGAAGCTAAGAATGCACGATAACTTACATCAGTATAAGGTTTATTGGTATCTAAATGATATTTGCTAAACATAATTTCAGGCAAACCACCAATTAAACGTTGCGAACCACCACCAACAGATAAATCGATATATTGGTTCTGCGTAGTTGGATTGCGGTAACCGGTTTGGTAAGAAACCCTGATATTGTTGTTTTTAGCTACCGTAAATACGCCGGTGATCCTTGGTGTAAACCTGCCCTCAAAATTCTGGCTTTTATCATAACGGCCGGCAACAGTAAACTTAACTTTATCATTAAAGAATTTCTTTCCAATCTGTCCAAATGCACCGTATTCTTTAATGTCGATTGAATTAATTAAATCATTAAAAATTGTTCCTGCAGAGTTTAAATCATAAAGACGGTAAGAAGCACCAACCTGAAACTCTACAACTTTATCAAAAAGATTGGTAAAATTGTACATACCCTCGTAATGGTACAAGTTTGATTTATCATCGAATTTAGCACCATAAATACCTTTTGAAGGATCTGAAGCACTGATTGTGGTATTCATGATCTGATCTTTAGCCTGTATAAACTGAGGAGAACCCGGCTCGAAACGGCCCTGGTTAGCAGCAGTTCTGGCTAAAGCATGTGCCGCAGCATCGCCCTGACCGGCAGCTCTTGCACCTACATAATTACCAATATATTGCGGAAACCAGGTTGTAGATGGTTTTGAAAGCTCATTAATATAACTACCTAAAATAGAAGAAATATAAGAATCGCCAGAGCGTTCCTGAGTAGTGTAAGCTTTAACAAAGAAGTCTTCACCTTTAATCTCCAGTTTATACTGACCAATATTAAAATTACGCAACGAATAACGATCAGAACCGGTGTAAACCGAAGTTCCTGTTCCCCAATTGGCTTGCGCTACAGCCTGTACGGTGTTGCTGATATTGTAATACAAGGCACCCGAAGCTTTTAATGATTTGGTATTGTAATCAACCAGGTTTTCTTCATTATAACCTGTTCTTGAAACGTTTTGATCAGGAATTAAATTGGCTTTTAACCCTACATAAAAAGGGAAATAATTTTGTACCGCCGGACGTAGTGCAGCAGGCAAGCTTGCAAGGAAACCAGCTTGTTGCGTCGCATTTGGGATAGCTGCACCAAAGGCTCCATCCATGGTCGCTTTAATATTAGGAATTAAACCGCCCGAACCTGCATTGATTCCTGAGATTGTAGCATTCTGCACGCTTAAGGCAACGTTTCGCATATTCTGACTTACTTCATCGCCATACACATTTATACCATCATAATTGGTATCGCTATTGCGGTCTCCGGCTTTTGCTGTTCTTGCAATCCTATCGAAATTTGAATAGTTATTTCCCATCCAATCTTTGGCCTGTAAAAACGAGAAAGCTGCTTTTACGCCGAACTTATTATTCCATGATTTAGCCATGCGTACATCCAGTTGGTTAAATGGTTGTACAGTGCTGTTATCATCATTAACGTGATTTACCCCTGTTTTATACTGAAAACTGGCACCTGGGAATTTGAACGGATCTTTTGAAGTCATTAACAGCGTACCGTTAATACCCCCCGCACCATAAAGGGCTGATGAAGCACCTGGTAATAGCTCCACATTATCTACATCCAGTTCTGTTATACCTACAATATTACCTACCGAGAAATTCAGTCCCGGCGCCTGGTTATCCATTCCATCAATATACTGGTTAAAACGGGTATTACCATTAGAGTTGAAACCACGTGTGTTGATCGATTTAAACGTTAAACTCTGCATACTGCTTTCCACCCCTTTCATGTTGTTCAGGGCATCGTAAAACGAAGGAGCAGCAATTTCTTTAATGGTTGCAGCACTCATGCGCTCGATAGAAACCGGCGATTCTAAAATTCGCTCAGGGGTACGTGAAGCCGAAACTACCACATCACCACCCAGTACAACCGCAGTTTCGAGCTCTAAATTAATACCAGTAGTACTTCCAGTAATTTGCTGTTCTACCGTACCATAACCTACATAAGAAGCTACTAGTGTAAAAGGAACTTTAGCCGATGTCGTAAATGTAAAACTACCATTGCTTGTAGAGGCTGTACCGCCCGATTGGCCTTTGATGGTTATGCTTACCCCTGCCAATCCTTCTTTAGATTGCTTGTCTTTTACGGTTCCACTTACCGTAGTATTCTGTGCCTGTGCTGCTAAACTACCAGCAAACACAAATAATAACACATAAAAGATCTGTGTAAAAATTCTGCTCATACGCGATTGTTAATTTGGTTGTTTGTATTATTAGTTACATAAACTTAAATTCTTTTTTTGAATTAAACAAATTATGTAAGCATAATAATTTCAATTCAAATTATAATTTTGATTGATATACAGTTTGTTGTATTTTGCAGTAAACATAAACCGTCATTTTGCCCTATCTTCGCAAAAGACTTGTTACTAACCATTATGAATAAAATTAAAGCCCTGTTCTGCGTCGTTGTGCCAATCGCATTAGCTTTTTTATTTAATACCAAATTAGGCAATACACCACCTCTTCTCAAATTCCTTGATCCTTTTATGGGTCTTTGGCAAAATGCCGAAAACAATCATTTTATGTTTAACCATAAAGCCAAAATTAAAGGCGCAACCGATAAAATAGAAATCGTTTTCGACGACCGCATGATTCCGCATATTTTTGCGCAAAATGATCATGATCTATACCTCGCCCAGGGCTATGTTACCGCCATGCACCGCCTTTGGCAAATGGATTTCCAAACCCGTTTTGCTGCCGGGAGAATAAGTGAAGTAGTTGGTGATAAAGCCATTGAAGTAGACCGCTACCAGCGCCGCATGGGCATGGTTTATGGTGCAGAAAACTCATTAAAAGGGATGATGGCCGATCCTAAAGCGAAAGAAATGATCGAGGCTTACACCGAAGGGATTAATGCCTATATCAAAACCTTATCTAAAGCCAATTACCCTTTAGAATATAAAATACTCGATTTTAAACCCGAAAACTGGACTCCGGTTAAATGTGCTTTGCTGTTGAAACAGATGTCGGCGGTTTTGGCCATGGGCTCTGACGAGTTCTATATGACCAACATCCTCAAAAAATTCGGCCCGGAAGTAACCAAAGATCTTTTCCCGGATTATCCTTTCCGTGAAGATCCGATTATACCGGTAGGCACAAAGTGGGATTTTACTCCACTACCGGTTCCAAAAACACCAGAAAGTTTTACTCAGGCACTAACTGGCGAGGTAAAAACGAAAGAGAAAATAGAAGGTATAGGCAGTAATAACTGGGCGCTATCGGGCACAAAAACCGCTTCAGGTTACCCCATTCTGGCTAACGATCCGCACCTGGATTTAACTTTACCTTCTATCTGGTATCAAATTCAGTTACATGCACCGGGCGTAAATACTTACGGCGTTTCTTTACCGGGCGCACCGGGCGTAATTATTGGTTTTAACCAGAAAATTGCCTGGGGTGTAACCAATGTTGCAGCCGATGTACTCGATTTTTACCAGATTAAATTTAAAGACAGCAGCCACAACGAGTACTGGTACAACAACCAATGGAAAGCGACAACAAAACGGATGGAGGTGATTAAAATCCGTGGTGCTAAAGATGAAATTGATACCGTTTACTACACACACCATGGGCCGGTGGTTTATTTTCAGAAACCAAAATACAGCCGGGCAAATAATGTACCTGTTGGCGATGCTTTAAGGTGGATTGCACACGATCAATCCAACGAGCTGATGACTTTTTATTACCTGAACCGGGGTAAAAACTATGCAGATTACCGTAAAGCTTTAACTTTTTATACCGCCCCGGCACAGAATTTTGTTTTTGCCAGCGTAGATAATGATATCGCCATTACGCCAAACGGAAAATTCCCGCTCAAATGGAAAGACCAGGGTAAATTTATTTTAGATGGTACCGACCCGGCTTACGACTGGCAAGGCTGGATTCCGGCGGCCCAGAACCCGACCGTTAAAAACCCACCGCGGGGTTTTGTGAGCTCGGCAAATCAATCTTCAACCGATACCACCTATCCATACTATATTAACTGGGAATTTTCACCTTACGAAAGGGGAAAAAGGATTAACGACCGCTTAACTGCGATGAGTAAAGCCACTATGGATAGTATCCGCCTGATGCAGACCGATAATTACAGTATTCTGGCGCAAAACCTCCTTCCGGCCTTACTCCCACTACTGAATAACGAACAATTGAACGCTACGCAGAAAGAAGCATTAAGCTATGTAAACAAGTGGAATAAGCACTATGATGCTAATGAGATTGCAGCAAGTGTTTTCGAAATATGGACCAAACGGCTAAGCTTTGATATTTGGGCAGATGAATTTGAGGTAAAAGGTATCCCGATGCGTTACCCATCCAGAGACCGCATGGTAGAAATGATTTTAAAGGAACCTAATGCCCCATGGTATGATAACATCCACACCAGTAAAAAAGAAAGCCTGGCAGATTTGGTAAACGAATCTTTTAAATACAGCTGCGATAGTTTGGAGAGAAGATTTGGCCCTATAAACAAAGACTGGAACTGGGCTAATGTAAAACAAAGCAATGTACCTCATTTAGCCAAAATACCTGGATTTGGTTCAAAAATTCTGCAAATAGGCGGAGCTAAAAGTACCATTAATGCTTTAGGAGAAACCAATGGTCCATCATGGCGGATGGTGATCGAATTGGGCAAAAAACCTAAAGGGCATGGCGTTTACCCTGGCGGGCAATCGGGTAACCCGGGCAGTAAATTTTATGACAACATGATCGATACCTGGGCCAATGGCCAACTTTACGATCTGTTTTACATGCAAAGCGCCGATGATAAATCGGGCACAGTTATTTCACGTTTAAAAATTTCTAAATAATCAAAAATGGTTTTCATCGTTATCGCAGTTATCTGTTTTTTCTTACAAATGATCGCTCCATGGTGGGTAATTATTGTAATTTCTTTTGCCACCTGCGGCATTATCGGTAAAACAGGAAAAATAGCATTCTGGCAATCATTCCTCGCTATATTCTTATTGTGGATTGGTTATGCTTTATTTAAAAGCCTGCCCAACGATAATTTGCTGGCCGGCCGTGTTGCGGTAATGACCGGAGTTAAAATCTGGTGGATATTGCTTTTGCTCACCGGTATTTTAAGTGGCCTGGTTGCCGGAATCAGCGGTTATTGTGGTTATCATTTTAGAATGGCTATGCTGGCCAAAAAAACTGACAAGAAAATAGCATAATGCTTTGTACTTTTGCGGCGTGAATTTAACAGCTGAAGATATATTTTCTGTACAAAGTGGCGATGGATTTAAAACATTAGCCCTAAACATTTTCAGGTTTCAGGCCCAAAATTGCAAGGTATATGGCGAGTACATCCACCATTTACGTGTTGATATTGACCAGGTAAAAACCATTGAGCAGATTCCATTTTTGCCGATTAGTTTTTTTAAAAGCCATGCTATTTTAAGCAGCGAGGCTCCTGTAGAAATTACCTTTAGCAGTTCGGGTACAACAGGTATGGTTCAAAGCAGCCACCATGTAACCGATGTTAAATTATACGAACAGAGTTATCTGCAGGCCTTTGCCCAATTTTATGGCGATGTAACGGAATATTGCTTTCTGGCATTATTGCCTTCTTATCAACAGCGATCGGGTTCATCTTTAATTTACATGGTTAACGACCTGATTGAAAAAAGCGGGCACCCGCAAAGTGGTTACTTTTTATACAATCACGATGATTTGTTGCAAACCCTGCTCAAGCTGAAATCAAAAAAGCAAAAAACAGTTTTAATTGGCGTAACCTATGCACTGCTCGATTTTATAGAGCAGCATGATATCGACTTCCCTGAGCTAATTGTAATGGAAACAGGTGGCATGAAGGGCAAGCGCAAAGAAATGGTACGTGAAGAATTACATGAGCAGTTAACCAAAGGTTTTGGCGTAAAATCGATCCACAGTGAGTACGGAATGACTGAATTGCTTTCTCAGGCTTATTCTTTAGGCGATGGGGTATTTAACTGTCCAAACTGGATGAAGGTTTTAATCCGCGATACCAACGATCCTTTAAGCCTGGTAGCACAAGGCCGCACAGGTGGTATTAATGTAATTGATCTGGCCAACCTCAATTCCTGCAGTTTTATTGCTACGCAGGATTTAGGGAAAATTAATCCTGATCAGAGTTTTGAAGTGCTGGGCAGGTTCGACCATGCCGATATCAGGGGTTGCAACCTTTTGGTGCAGTAAGTTAGTTTACTTTACTAGAGCAATTGGCACAAAGGCCTGTAGCAATCAGGTTAAGGTGTTCTACTTTAAAACCTGCAGGCACCTTTAACGCCGGAATCTTAACACTATCTAAACAGTAAATTTTATGGCAGTTGTCGCAGTTAAAATGGACATGCTCATCATGGTGTTCGTGTGCACTGCAACCTTCTGAACAGATGGCATAGTTAGCTGTTCCCTGCTGGTCGAGTACTTTATGGATAATTCCTTTTTCTTCGAAAGCCTGCAAAACACGGTAAAGCGTAACGCGGTCAGCATCTTTACCCATTACCTGCTCTAAATAAGGCTGTGAGGTTGCAGAATCGCGGCTACTCAAAATCTCAAGCACCTGCAAGCGCGGGGCGGTTCTTTTTAAACCGTTTTTAACCAAAAGTTTTTCGAAACGCTCTGTGTTATTTTCCATAGCAATACAAAATTAACAATTAAATAACGAGTTTGGCATTTTTAATTGTGATTGGCGGTGCATAGCTGGCATCTTTCTGCTCTAATTTTAATATTCCCTTTACCTTAATGGGCTTTTCGCTGTAAGGTATGGCACTTTCCATTTCAATCATGATCATTACCGGAATTCCGTTTTGCCCACAAAAGTAACATTGGTTAATGGGTAAAGTTGCCAACAGAAACTGTTGCTGCTTTGCTCCGCTTTTAATGGGGATCAGATAACCTTTCAACTCAAATTCACGGTTTTGAAAACGTTTTATCGACTCTGAAAATATAGGTAAAAGCTCGTTCTTTTCTGTTAGTTCGAATTTAACAGAGGCAATTACATCCCAGTTAAGCGAACGTAACTGATCGTTAGGATTGTGTTTCTGGTTTTGTGCCTTTGCTATAAAACAGGTAGCAAGCAAAGAAAAAATCAGCAATAGTCTTTTCATTTTTGTACAGCATCTAAGAGGAAAAAGGTTGACCGGCTATCCCCGGAATCGTTAATCTCCAGCTTTCCCTTAATTAAAACAGGTGCATCGGTCCATTTAATTGGCTTTAGCATTTTTACCTCTACCATAGATGGGATATCGCCCGTGCCGCAATAAGGGCAGGAAGCGATGGGCACAATAGAGAGCATAAACTCTGTAAAACTGTTGCCCACCCTGGTTGGAATAATATAGCCTGGCAATTCAATTACTTTATGGTTTATGGCTTTTAACGCCGGCGGAAAAACAACCTGCCAAACCAATGGTTTAACCTGCTTATCGTATTTCAGGCCAATCAGGTTCCAGTTGGTCGTACGCATATCAGCATGAACCTGTGCCTTTGCACCAAAAGAAACGAATAACAATACCCATATCAACACTATTCTCATATTACAACTGTTTAGCGTTTAAGAGAAAAAATTCGCTTCTGTCATCACCCGAATCGTTAATGATAAACAGGCCCCGCAGCTTTATTGGTTTTTCTGTTATCGGAATAGGGCTTAACATTTTAACCTGTATCATGGCTGGTATATCGCCAGAGCCACAATATGGACATGAAGCAATGGGTACAATAGAAAACATAAATTCGGTAAACCGCTGCCCTACTTTGGTTGGAATAATGTAACCCGGCAATTCAATTACCTTATTGTTTAGCCGCTTCAGTGCCTGCGGGAAAACACTCCCCCATTTTCCGGGAGCAATTTCTGCATCGTAACGCAAACCAATTAAATTCCAGGTTGGCGTGCGCATGTCGGTATGTACCCGAACCTGCGCAGCCACTAGCTGGAAACCTAAACATAAAACAACCAATCCAGTTAATTTTTTCATCACTTAGCGGGCCTTGGTGAGCGTTTCAGCAATATCTACCTTATAGATTTGTAAAGCTGGTATTAGCGAAGCCAATACACCGGTAAAAAAGCCTGTAGCAATTAAATACAACTCCTGTGGTACGATAAACATTCCGCTAAGCCTGGCCTGCGATGATTCCTGATAGCTCCCAATCAGCTCGAGTGCTACATGGCCAATCAACAAACCCAAACAGGTACCTATAGCCGTAACCAGCAAACCATCTAATACCACCAACCAGAACAACTTAAATTTGGATGCCCCTAAACAGCGCATTACAGCCAAATCGTATTTGCGTTCTTTCATGGCGTTGTACAAACTGATAAAAATGCTCAATGCAGCGATGCCCATAATCAAAACAGCAAACCATTTTAGCGTATCTACCCCCACTCCAATTAAAGAAAACAGTCTGGCACTCTCCATTGCTGGCGATGCAGCTTGCATATTGGTACTCTGGTTCACCATCCTCGGAAACACAATAACCGACATGGGCGAGCGGTACTGAATTAAAATTGAGGTAATCTGTTTGTTATTAATCTCTTTACTTTCAGTAGCCGAATGTTCATGCTCTTCTTCCGGCGCTTCGTGTATTTTATAAACACTGCCAATATTGGTAAGAATGAGGTTATCGGTGATATTGCCTTGCGGTTTTAAAATGCCTTTTACCACGTAGGCATGCTGCTTATGGATATCGCTGCTACCAGTAAGTCCGTGGGCGCCGAAAAAGGTATCACCAATATGCAGTTTAGCCGTTAATGCTACCGTGTTGCCGATAGTAACCTCCAAATCTTTTTTCCAGAAATTGCCACCTTGAAGCGACAAGCCATATAATCCCGTAAAAGTAGTATCGGTACCCACAATGCGGTAACCGTTGTAATTATCGCCGAGCGCCAGTGGAACAGCCCTTTTTACCATCGGGTTTTTCATTAACCGGTAAGCATCTGCCGCCGGAATGTTTCCAGTTGGGAAATCGATATGGTAAATGCTGCTCATAATCAGTTGCAACGGGCTTCCTTTTGCTCCTACAACCAAATCAATATCTTTAGCATTTTTTTCGAGCTTATTGCCAATCTGATTCGCCGCTAAAAAAAGTATGGTTAAAATACCTACCCCAAAGGCCACCAAAATGATGTTTAAAAGTGTAGCCAACTTATTTCTGTACAGGTTTTGGCTGCTTATTTTCAAGATATTCATTACAGTAAATAGGTTTTAGTAATGTATTTACACACCCGCTGATCGTGTGTAGCAATAACCAGGGCAGCCCCGTTTGCCCTGGCCTGAGTGGTAAGCATTTCAGTTACCTGTGCAGCATTTACATCATCAAGGCTCGAGGTAGGTTCATCAGCAATCAGCAAATCGGGTTTATTAACCAGTGCACGTGCTACTGAGACCCTTTGCAGCTGCCCTTGACTTAACTGAGCAGGATAGTTTTGCGCTTTATCGGCAATGCCAAGTTCGCTTAACAGCGCCAGGTTATGTTCGCTATCTATTGGTACACCTGCCATTAAAGCTGCCAATTCAAGGTTATCGAGTACATTGAGCGACTGAATCAGGTGAGGCCTTTGAAAAACAATACCAATATTTTTTCCCCTGAATTGGTCCATCCTGCGTGCAGGCAAAGTATACAAATTGGTGTCATGAATGAAAACCTCCCCCTGGCTAGGTTTCAGCAATCCGGCAATGATGTTAAGCAAAGTGCTCTTGCCACTTCCCGAAGCGCCCAGTAAAAGCCAGTGTTCCATATCAGCAATTTCCCAGTCGGGAAAAACAATTCTTCTTCCCTGCTCATAATTATGGGCTAGCGATGTGATGTTAATCATGACGGGTAGCTTTTTCCAGGTTTTTAATTACCAGGTTTTTAATGGCATAGTGCCTGTATAGTGTCATGGCATCGTTAGTTCCATGCTTACAGCCTGGATTGAGCACTGAAATAAATAACAGTGCCGGAATGAAAAAGACTTTAGGGTGCTTGAACATATCGCAAAGGGTAAAAGATTTAATGGTTATGGTTTACGGGGCAGGTTTTGAGTAGCCGGAGGTTAAGATAATGTGCCAATGCTATGGTAAATCCGCCAAGTGGAATCAAAACAGGTTCCAATGCCTCCAGGTCCGAGAAATGCCCGAAAGCAATAAAAATAAAACCTAAAATAAGTATCAGTATGGGCATAATACGCTGGTGTTGCTTTCTATAACCCGAGCTTAAGCTCCACACGCCCAACACCAGCGAAACGGCAATCATGGTAATTTCAACAGCTTCATTGGCTAAAAAGCCCATCCCCCAAATGGGTAAAACCGTAATTACAAATGGAAGTACCGCGCAATGTATGGCACAAAGTGTTGAGGCAGTGATCCCCAACCTGTCGAGGTTAATTTTATAGCTACGCTGTTTCATCAATTTAAATTTAGTCGACAAATATAAAAGCAATAAAGTTGCATTTAAAATATTCAACATTATATTTGCAACATAATTGCATTAACATGATAAAGAAATTACCAGGAACCGTATTAAGCGGTTTCTTAGGCAGTGGAAAAACCACCTTACTCAATGCCATACTTCAAAACAAGCAGAACTTAAAAGTGGCTGTAATTGTGAACGATATGAGCGAAGTGAACATTGATGCTGCTTTGGTTAAAAACCAGCATACCCTCTCTAAAACAGAAGAAAAACTGGTAGAAATGAGCAATGGATGCATTTGCTGCACCTTGCGTGAAGATTTGATGATTGAAGTAGAAAAACTGGCTAAAGAAAACCGTTTCGATTACTTGTTGATTGAGAGTACCGGCATTTCTGAGCCCATACCTGTTGCGCAAACTTTCTCTTTCATTGATGAAACTTCAGGTATTGACTTAAGCCGTTTTAGCCGCTTAGATACGATGGTTACTGTTGTAGATGCCTATAACTTTTACAAGGATTTCGGCTCTGCCGAAAAACTCGCAGACCGGAACATGACTGATGATGCAGCCGACAAACGCACGATTGTAAACCTGCTTACCGATCAGATAGAATTTGCCAATGTTATTCTGTTAAACAAAGTAGATCTGGTAAGCGAAAACGATATTCGGGTTTTAAAAGCTTTAATTTCGAAATTAAATCCTGGTGCCAAAATTTACCAAACCCTTTTCGGCGAACTTGATCCGGCTTTAATTTTAAATACCGGCTTATTCGATTTTGAATCAGCGGCCGAAGGGGCGGGCTGGAAAAAAGAGCTTGAAGAAATTCACCAACCGGAAACCGAGCAGTACGGAATTAGCTCAACTGTTTTCCGCTCGAAAAAGCCTTTTCACCCGCAAAGATTATGGGATTACATTAACCATGAATTTCCACCACATATTATCCGCTCGAAAGGTATTTTTTACCTGGCCGCCATGCCAGACCAAGCCATTAATTTCTCACAAGCTGGTGGCTCTTTACGCATCGATCTGGCTGGTGTTTGGTGGGCCAGCATGAACAAAAGCGAAAGAATGCAATATACAGACTACCTGGAGAACGAAGCAGAGATACATGTAGAGTGGGATAACGATTTTGGCGACCGCAAAAACGAACTGGTTTTTATTGGTCAGGAAATGGATAGTGCAGCATTGAAAGCATCGCTTGAAACCTGTTTACTTAGCCCGGCAGAGATCGCAGCTTATAAAATTGGTGCCAAGTTCGAAAATCCGTTTGAACGGGTAATTCCATACCAGTAATTATCAGATTAATTCAACTTATAAATTAGAAATCGCGCTTTTTTATGCCCAGGATGCGTGAAAGAATAAAAACCGACCATAATTAGTCGATTAAATGAACAAAATGGTCGTTTATTAATGGTATTCGCGATCAGGATATTGTGTAAGTTTGATTAATCCCAAACAAACTATAATATCATGACATCAACCAAGGACCAAACTGTTGTTACAGGCTGTCCGCCATGTCCGAAATGCAAAAATTTCGAGACATACAGAGTGCCGCGAGGTTTTCTCTTTAAAACACTTATGCCATGGGTATCGGTTAAACGCTACAAGTGTTATAAATGCTTTAATAAGTTTTACGTAACCAGGTAATACCATAAACAAGAAAGCCACTTTAAAAGCGGCTTTCTTGTTCCTCTCTTATTCTGCAATTAAAAGGAAATAGTTTTTCTTTCCTTTCTGAACTACAATAAATTTATTGTTAATGAGGTTTTCAGCATTAAATACTTGGGCGGCATCAGTAACCTTTTCTTTATTTACAGAAACTCCACCACCCTGGATCATTTTTTTTGCTTCGCCCTTTGATGGAAAAACGGAAGCCTTTTCTGTAAGTAAAGTGGCAGCATCAATTCCAGCGGCTAGTTCAGCTTGCGAAATTGTAAGCTGAGGAATACCTTCAAACATTTCTAGAACGTGATTATCCGAGAGTGTATTCAAAAATTCCAAAGTCCCATTAAATAAAAATTCAGTGGTTTTTATAGCTGTTTCTAAAGCTTCTACAGAGTGTGTTTTAATGGTAATTTCTTCTGCCAAAGCTTTTTGTAAAATACGCAGGTGCGGTGCCGCATCGTGTTCTTTTTCCAATGCTTCAATTTCGGCCTGGGTCTTAAGCGTAAAAATACGGATCCATTTCTTCACATCATCGTCAGATGATTTTAACCAAAACTGGTAAAATTTATATGGAGAAGTTTTTTCCGGATCTAACCAAACGGCACCACTCTCGGTTTTACCGAACTTAGTACCATCAGCTTTTTTAATCAATTGGGTGGTAATGGCGTAGGCTGTTCCCTGATCTTTTCTTCTAATTAACTCGGTACCAGTAACAATATTTCCCCACTGATCTGATCCACCCATTTGTACCAGGCAGTTTTCGTTTTTCCATAAATGGTAAAAATCATACCCTTGTATCAACTGGTAACAGAATTCGGTAAAGGATAAACCGGAATCACCTTCCAAACGGCGTTTAACGCTGTCTTTGGCCATCATGTAGTTTACGGTAATGTGTTTACCAACATCTCTGATAAAGGTAAAAAGGTTCATATCTTTAAACCAATCGGCATTATTAACCATTACTGCTCCATTGCCGCCTTCTTCAAACTTCAGGAATTTAGCCAGTTGCTTTTTCATTCCCTTCAGGTTATGCTCAATCATTTCAGGCGTTTGAAGATTACGCTCGTCAGATTTTCCTGATGGATCGCCAACCATACCCGTAGCGCCACCCACCAAAGCAAAAGGCTTATGGCCGGCGTTCTGAAAATGGATAAGGGTCATGATTTGCGTCAGGTGACCAACATGCAATGAATCTGCAGTAGGGTCAAAACCGATATAACCAGAAGTCATACCTTCGTTTAACTTTTCTTCAGTATTCGGCATAATATCATGTAGCATGCCACGCCACCTTAACTCTTCAACAAAATTCGTCATTGTACAAACACTTTAATAATTGTGCGTGCAAAGATAAAATTTTAGCTTAGTTTAAAGCAAATTAGTTGGTTTTGGTAAACCAGTTCTTAAAATCGGCCTTTGCGGTCTCAAAATTTGCATGACCAATAAGGCAGTTGAGGCTGGAATTGCTACGAATAGATTGATTTGGTACGCCTTGCCCATTTAACCAGTTCTCACAAAGCTTTTTAATCAGAGCAACTTCATCATCTGCAACCGCATCCATATCCATTGCATTAAGCGTTGCATATTCATCTTGATTAATACCTGCAGGCAAATCCCAATGTTTACCGGCTGCATCGTCAATCAACACTGGTCTTAGAGCTGGATTCATGCGGATAAAATCAACCGGCTGTGCAGGCATAGACGGGTTCAGAATCATATAAGCCACAAAAGCAGCCGTATCTGGCGGATCGTTTAAAATACTTGTACCCATTTTTTGGATATCTTTAATCAGGCCTGGCGATTCGTGCTTCGCTTTAAGTTCATCGTATTTTACCGGGATTTCCTCATCATACTGCAATTGCGAAACCGATCCCGTCCCTATAGAAAGTACCTGAACCTGTTCAATCTCATATTGCTCGCGGTTACAAATCGCTTCAGTAACGGCAACTAAAACCGGGTTATTATTGCCTGTAACGCCACCATCCCAATAGTATTTGGGCTTATTGTTAACCAAAAATGTAGCTGGTTCATTAAAATAATTAACCGGCGCAGTACTTGAGGCATGAATGGCATCAACCAATGTTACCATACAATCAGAAGGACTTGCAGGCTGAGCAGGCAGCTTTTTCAGTTTACGCTCAATAACTGATGTCGCAGCCATACTATCGCAATCAGACCTGAAAAGTTCTGCCCTGTTGCGGTAATAATCATATCCAATAATCAAAAACTGGGTTTTAATGGCTCCATTTGATGCAATATGCGCCGGGATATCCATCATATCGATTTTGGCAATTCCGGGTAAAATTTCCTTTAAGGCGAGGTGCTTTCGTTTAGTGGCATATTTCGCCCCGATTTTGAATATCCTGGCTATGCTGGATAATAAACTTTTTTCAAAAAAACTTAACCTCGAAAATACCTTATTCCTGAGTTTTGCATCATCAAAGATCTTTTCAATTTCAGAAAGCCGCAGGTTCTCGGCCATTGCTGCTGCTACCAAACTGCCACCGCTATTGGCCGATACCAGATCAAATTCAGCTAAAACTTCATGTCCGGTAGGATCGGGATTGTTAAAAGTTTCGGCGAACAGCTTACGCAAACATTTCACCTGGATAAGTGCCCAGGAACCACCGCCATCGAGCGATAGGATCCTGTAAGTTTTAGCATTAGGCATGATGCATCAGTTTAAGATTACTTAAAGCTAGGCATAATAAAGCTGCAAAACAATATGGTTTTGGAGTCAATATTTCCAATTCGGGTTTTACAACAGGCCAGAAAATATTACCTTGCAATATGAACTTTTTATCCCATTACTATTTCGACAGGTCTAATCAGGATGCCAATGTGGTAATGGGAACGGTTTTACCCGATTTAATTAAAAATGCCCTTAAGGATGCCAACCTGTATCCTCAGAAAAATGAATTTCTTTTTAAGGGTAATCCAGATGAGGAAAGCCTGCTTAAGGGATGGAAAAGGCATTTAGAAGTCGATTTGTATTTCCACTCTTCTGCTTTCTTTTTTGAAAAAACAGCCATCCTGAAACAGCTGATTAAACCCATTGTAGAAAATACCCCCATCCGCCCCTCCTTTTTGGCACATATTGGCCTGGAATTATTGCTCGATCATTTGCTGATTGAACACAACCTGATTCAGGTAAATCATTTTTACGACCATTTGAGTGCAGTTAAAAAAAATTCGCTAACCAACTTTCTCGAACATTGCGGTTTAAAAGACCAAACCTTATTTTTTAAATTTCTGGAAGGTTTTATTAGCAGTAAGTACTTGCTGAGCTATCAAAAACTAGACAATATCAGTTATGCCCTAAACCGGATTTGCATGCGTTTATGGCCAGAAACCTTAAACGAAAAGCAGCTACAGGAGCTTACTTTTGAACTGGTGGTTTTTAAATCCTTGTTGGAAAAAGACTTCATTACAATTTACCAGGAAATAGAAATTAAACTGATTTAACATTTGTTATCTTTATTGCCAATAACAAATTAATCTTAACCCCAAACAAACTTAATGAAATCTATTTTAAAACTCGCCCTGGTTCTTTGTGCGCTAAATTTTAATGCACTTGCGCAAACCCAAATAAATGTTATCAAAAAACCAGCCTGGAACTTCAGAACCTCTTTCGATAGCCGATACGGATCAAAACTAGATCTTTCGGGCAATGCCTTTGCTATGATTATTGATGTTCCAAAAGCCGACTTCGCAGTGGTTACAGTTGACGATAAGCTAAATCAAAAGTGGCTTACTGAGCTTTCCGGATTTCCGATGGCCATTGGGAAGTTTAAAGATAAGATTATGGTTATCGCTGCCACAGATCATAGCTATTTCAAAAGCTTTACCAACCAGTTTAATGCCTACCTTTTAGAAGAAAAAACCGGCAAAATATTCTCTCAAAAGTTGATTTACGATGGAAGTAAAGATTTTGTAGAAGCTCCCGAGTTCTTTTTTTCAAATGATGGTTCTTATTTTAAAATGGCTTCAAGACTAACCGGTCTAAAACGCAAAGTGCATGTTGGCCTACCAATAGTTGGCTTTTTAACGGCCCTTAAAGTAGATAAAGATTTTAATGAATCGCAAAGTTATACAGTAATAGATTTTAATGAAAAACTTGAGCAAGTACAAAAAATGGAACCAGAAATGCCAGACGGAGATAGCTGGAAAGCATCTTGTGGTGATGATGGTAGCTTTATTATCAGTACGGTAGATGCCACAAAAGGAAAATGTCATGTGGCAACTTATTTAAGCAGCAACCCCACTCCGTTAAAAACAGTAAGCATTCCCATTGATGCTTTCAATCAGGAGGAAGTATCCTCGATAAGTTTTGCCAGCAGTAAAACACCACTGATAAATTACATTGCTATATTTTATAAGAACATGAATAAAGAGCGTTCCTTATTAACCGCTAGGATCGATTTTAACGATGGCACCTACACCTACAATAAAGAAGTGTTTGATAAAGCTCATATTAAAGAATTACAGAAATCTTTCGTACCTGTAAGCAAGAAATTTGATGACCTGGCTTTCTCTGATAGTAAATTTATGAATATCAGACACATCGCAGAATACAACAACAAATTACTAGTAACTATTTCTCCTAGATCTGTTATCAGCAGTAGTCATGGTTCGATCACATCAGAAGGCTCAGTTTTGATTAATGCATTTGATCAGCAGATGAAACCGCTATATCATCAATTTATTCCCCGCGATTATGCAAGCACCAGCATGGGCGAAGGGTCAGAAGTATCGTTCAATCTGGCAAAGAATACCCTTCGCATCTTGGCCAACCAAACTGATGGTTTTACTGCAGTTGCTACAATGTATGCTGAAATGGATCTGGAATCGGGGAAAATTAACAAGATAAATATGATTAGTAAGGATGATATTAAAAATTCTTATTATGCCAATACTGAGTACATCAGTTGGTTAAATGATAGTTTTGTTATTCCTTTCGTTGAGCGTAGGGGCATTTTTAGTAACAAAGTAGATTTACAGTTATTGCAACTAAAATATTAATCACTCTTCACCTTTTTTTATATTTGTAAATGCCCTTAACAGCGATACAAGAAGAAATGGATGCCCTGGTTGCCGAGCTCAACCAGCACAATTATAATTACTACGTACTGGCCATGCCTACCATTGGCGATTACGAGTTTGACAAAAAATTAAAACACCTTCAGGAGCTTGAACAAGCAAACCCCGAGTTTGCCGACCCAAACTCTCCTACCCAACGTGTTGGCGGCGATGTGACCAAAAATTTTGTTACCGTTAACCATAAATACCCCATGCTTTCGCTGGGTAATACGTATAATGAGCAAGATCTGCGCGATTTTGACGAGCGGATCCGTAAAGCCATCGGCGATAATTTCGAATACGTTTGCGAGCTAAAATTTGATGGTTTATCCATCAGTCTTACTTACGAAAACGGCAAACTGGTAAGAGCAGTTACCCGTGGCGATGGCACCAAAGGAGACGATGTAACGGCTAACGTTAAAACAATCCACACTATCCCGCACCAGCTTAAATCGGCTGTATCACCCGAACATTTCGAAATACGTGGTGAAATTTTTATGCACAAAGCAGCTTTTTTACGTTTAAATGCTGCGCGCGAAGAACTGGGCGAAATCCCTTATGCCAACCCGCGCAATTTTGCTTCGGGCACCATAAAAATGCAAGACAGCAAAGAAGTGGCTAAACGTCCATTAGATGGTTTTATCTACTTTTTATACACCGATAAAAACGAATATAAAAACCATTGGGATAGCCTGAATGCGGTAAAAGAATGGGGTTTTCATGTTTGCGAACACAACAGATTGGTTTCCAATATTGATGCTGTGCTCGATTTTATTCATCATTGGGAAGAAGAACGCTTTAAACTCAGCTACGATATAGATGGCATTGTAATTAAGGTGAACAGTTTTGCACAGCAACAGGAGCTTGGCTTTACAGCCAAATCGCCACGTTGGGCTATTTCTTACAAATACAAAGCTGCCGAAGTTGAAACGATTTTAGAAAAAGTAACCTATCAGGTAGGCAGAACCGGAGCTGTAACCCCTGTAGCCAATTTAACGCCGGTTTTACTGGCAGGCACAACGGTTAAACGCGCTACTTTGCATAACGCCAATGAGATTGAACGTTTAGACCTGCATCTGGGCGATACTGTATTTGTAGAAAAAGGTGGCGAAATTATCCCGAAGATTATTAAGGTTAACCTGGATAAACGCTTACCAGATGCCGTTAAGGTAAATTATCTGCAAAACTGCCCTGAGTGTGGCACCGAGCTCATTAGAAAAGAAGGCGAAGCGGTACATTACTGCCCTAACGATGAAGGTTGTCCGCCGCAGATTGTAGGAAAAATACAACATTTCATCTCGCGCAAAGCGATGAATATTGATGGCCTGGGAGATGAAACCATTGAAACCTTTTACAAAAACGGCCTGGTAAACCACATCAGCGACTTATATACGCTTTATCAAAAATCCGATCAGCTTAAAACCCTCGATCGTTTTGGTGAGCGTTCTATCGACAATATGATTGCAGGTATTGAAAAATCAAAAGAAATGCCTTTCGAAAAAGTACTTTTTGGCCTCGGCATCCGTTATGTGGGCGAAACCGTAGCTAAAAAACTAGCTGCCGGTGTTAAAAATATCGATAACCTATCGAAAGCTACTGTAGAGGAATTGATTGCCATTGATGAAATCGGACAGCGAATTGCAGAGAGTATTGTTGAGTATTTTGGAAAATCGGAGCATTTACAGCAGGTAGAATTATTAAAATTAGCCGGATTGCAGTTTGAAATTGAAGAAAAAGTAATTACGCTTGATAGTGACCGACTTATTGGAAAAACATTCGTAATTTCGGGCGTTTTTGAAAACTATAGCCGCGATGAGCTAAAAGATATGATTGAAGCCAATGGAGGCAAGATTTTAAGTGGTATTTCGGGCAAATTAAATTATCTGGTAGCGGGCGACAATATGGGGCCATCGAAACTGGAAAAAGCCAATAAGCTCAATGTGCCCATCATCAGCGACGCAGAACTTTTAGAAATGATAAAATAATAGTTAACCAGAAAGGCACTAAGAACACAAAGTTCTTTAAACAAACATCCTAACTGCTTAAAATTAACTTAAAAAAATAAAGGGCGGCATAAAAAGGGTTATAAACGGCTATTTATAATAAATAAAATCTTCGTGTCTTTGCGACTTGGTGGTAAAAAAACGTGTTATAAAAAATAACTTATAACAAAAGAATAAAACCTCGCTACCTTTGTGGTTCCGTGGTAAAAACAAAAAAGTAAATTATATAATGAACAAATTTCAGGGTACTGGTGTAGCGTTGGTTACACCTTTCAACACAGATGGATCAGTTGATTATAATGGTTTAAAAAACCTGATTAATCATTTGATAGACGGAGGGATAGATTACCTCGTTTCTTTAGGTACAACCGGCGAAACAGCCACTATGACCAAGGACGAGAAGAAGAAGGTGTGGGCCTATACTGCTGAAATTAACAATAACAGATTACCTTTAGTTGCCGGAATTGGTGGCAATAATACTTTAGCTGTAGCCGAAGAAATGAAAGCTTTCGATATAGCTGGCTATAGTGCTATTTTATCGGTTAGTCCTTATTACAACAAACCTACACAGGAAGGTATTTACCAGCATTACAAACATTTGGCTGAAGTATCTCCTTTAGATTTGATTTTATACAACGTTCCTGGACGCACCATGAGCAACATGAGTCCTGAAACTACCTGCAGACTGGCACACGATTTCAAAAATATCATTGCAACAAAAGAAGCTTCGGGCAGTTTTGATCAATTCAATCAGATTATGCGAGATAAACCAGCAGATTTTCTTTTAATCTCTGGCGATGACCCGATTACCTTACCTATGATCGCCATGGGTGCATCGGGTATTATTTCGGTAATCGGAAATGCGCTACCTAAGCAGTTATCTGATATGGTAGACCAATGTTTAGCCGGCGATTTTAAAGGTGCTACACCTGCTCATTTAAACCTGATTGAGTTTACCCGCCTGGCTTTTGCAGAAGGAAATCCCGCAGGTATTAAAGCTGCATTAAAACATATAGGTGTTTGTGGCGATACCGTTAGATTGCCATTAATTAAAGCTTCTGCACAACTTGAACAGTTGATTGTTAAAGAAATCGAAAAGTTAAGTGTTGTAGCTTAAAAAGAACTGCCTGGGGATGAAAATCCGCTGGCAAGTATATAACGAAAAAATCCCTTTGAGCTTTAAATTCAAAGGGATTTTTTCGTTTTAAGCAATTAACCTATTTCTGCGTTCCATGAGCAAATTATCCTGCCATACCCCATTTACTTTACCAATCTTTTCCCGATAACCAACTACCCTGAAACCAGCTTTTTCGTGAATTTTTAATACAGCTGCATTTTGCAGAAAAATTCCAGCCTGCAGCATCCAAACGCCAACTTTTTCACTTTCTTTAATTAAGGTATCCAACAGCAAAAAACCAATGCCTTTATCCTTATGCTCCTGCTTTACATAAACTTCTATTTCGGCAACGCCTACCCTGTCATATTTAGCTGATACAGGCAATAAAGCAATCCAGCCTATAATTTCATTATCCTTGCAGGCTACAAACCTACATACTTTACTGTGCGATGAGTCCCAGTCTTTCCATGACAAATCCGGAGTTCTAAAACTTGCCATACCGGTTTCGATTCCTTCCTGATAAATTCTACTCACCTCATCCCAATCCGTTGCACGCATTGCTCTTATCATAGTTTAATCAAATTTTGAGTTAAAAAAATAACCCATATACCCTATAGTCTATCTTGTTTATACTACAAAAGTACCCAAAACAGTATCTTTTATATCTGTTTAAGAAAACAAGTTTGTCCTGTATTATAAATCAACACAAGTATATCTGAAAAAGTTGCACGAAAGTGTATGTTCGTAACAAAAACGTTATGATAACGCTTTTATTTACAGCAGTTTTTGGTATATTCAACCGGGCTCATACCTACAAGCTTTTTAAAAGCGTTGTAAAAGGCACTTCTCGACGAAAAGCCTGCACTGTAAGCCAGTGCTTCTAAGGTAAAATTTTGAACAATTTCGGGGCTGCGAAGACTTTCTTTAATCCAGTTGATGCGATATTGATTGATGTAATCGATAAAGCTTTTGTTTAGATAACTGTTGAGCACAATTGAGAGTTTATGGCTACTCAATCCTATCTCCTTCGCTAAGGATTGCAATCTGAGGCCCTTATCTCTGAAAGACTGGTACGTTTCCATATGGGCGCTTAACTTTTCCTCCCACATGTCGAGTTCTTTATTTTGCTCTTCCTGTGCGGCGAAATCTTTCTTTACACTCAATAATGTAGAGGGTTTTACATTGAGTAAAGAGGCAATCAGTTCGGACGGTAAACGATCTAAATAACCCGGATTGGTTTGGGCAAAATACTCGTACCGTTCTTTGGCATTCCCTACGCGTATAATATGCGCGCGCTGCTGTGCATGTTTGTAATATTTCTCTAAAATTACCCTAAAGATATAATTCAGTTCGAAATACTGCAGAAACAACCTGTTTATTTCCTGGTTGTGCAGGGCAAGCAAATCGGTATCTTCAACAGCTACAACATATTCCTGAGAATGGGCTAAGCCGTGTAATCCCGATATCGAACTTACAAATTCGTTTTCGATAGATATATAAGTGGTAATCTGTTGCTTTTTATGAGTACTGCATCCCATTAATGCACCTTTCTTAATAAAATAGATATATTCACACACTTCATTTTCGTTAAAAAGAATCTGGTCTTTTTTAATGCTTAATGAAAGTATATGTGCTTCAAGCTCTTTAACCAACCCATTACTGATAGGGTATACAACCGACATAATCTTAAGTATGTGATTAATATCTGCCTGATTTGAACGATTGTATTTTAAATATCCCGACATCTTATATCCTGAATTACTGGTGTATTATCCATATCAGCCTAAATTAACTCACAACAACAATATTGATTAGATTTTTTCTTCAGCTTGTAAGCAGAAGAGATTATTTCTTAAGTAAATACCCGGTATTACGGCAAAAAACGGGGAATAGTCAAGTCTTTATGCGATCAACGGCCAGCTTGTAAAGAAATTTTTAATGAACGTAAAAATAAAAAACAAATGAGACTTAACAGCAGAATAGCATAAAGCTTATTAAATCGTCTTATTATTTTTACAGAGAGAGAAAAACAGGAGCACATTCATCGTATGATAATAGTACTTAAAATAACAAAGGCCTCTGAAAATTTCAAGAGACCTTTGTTTAAATATTTTGAGGGCTTAGGCTTTGTTTTTGGTATCCTGTACTTCTAAACGAATAGCCTGGGCCAGGTTTTTTAAATCTTGCATACCTTTACGTACACGGGTTCCGGCTGCGCTGTTGCCTTTGTTATAAAACTTGTCTGCATCAGCTTCTAAAGCTGCCACTAAACTTTTTACTTCTTCGAATTTTTTCATTTTTTATGGCTCCTATAATTTTAAAGGTTTGATTTTTAATTATCTAACTCTAATTTAAACGGTTTAGTGTAATAAAAAAACTTTTGCCTCGATAAAAAAAGCCCATTAAAGGCCTTTTTTTTCCACATTAACGATAATTATAAACATCTCTAATATTAAAAAAATAAAACAAATAGCTGTATATCAACAAAATACAAACATAAAAACAAAAACATCTCTTAAAAACGGCCTAAAACGGCTATATGTAATTTTATTCATACATAAACATCATGAATGAGGGGGAGCAATGGAGCAATAATGAATGAGTAATGAAATGATCAGTTTTCAGTTGATAGTTATCAATTAACAGTTATCAGTTAATAGTTTTCAGTTGGATTACGAACAATAACGAATGACCAATGAACCAATGACCAATGTATCAATGAACCAATGAACAATAACCAATGAACAATAACCAATGACCAATGAATAATAACCAATGAACTAATGCCCAATGAACCAATGAGCAATAACCAATGAACTATAACCAGTGAACAATAACCAATGATCAATGAACCAATGAGCAATAACCAATGAACTAATGATCCAATAAAATCTTTAAACAAATGCATAAACAAACAAAGCGTTAACAATTAATTAAAGCTTATGATGTAAATTGCAGCAGACGCCCTACAAACAAATCATAAAATTTATTTACAGCTATGAGTACTATTAAAGTAAAAGACGGAACCGAAATCTATTATAAAGATTGGGGTACAGGACAGCCAATTGTTTTCCACCACGGATGGCCATTATCGGGAGATGACTGGGATACCCAGATGATGTTTTTTGTTAACCAGGGCTACCGTGTAATTGCGCACGACCGCAGGGGACATGGCCGTTCGAGCCAGGTTTCTGAAGGACACAACATTGAAACCTATGCGGCAGATGTTGCAGAGTTAACTGCAGCATTAGATTTAAGAGATGCGATACACATTGGCCATTCTACCGGTGGTGGTGAAGTAGCCAGATACGTAGCAAAAAATGGCGATCGTGTAGCAAAAGCGGTATTAATCAGTGCCATTACCCCAATTATGATCCAAAGTGAACAAAACCCTGAAGGAGTACCTTTGGCTGTTTTTGATGGAATACGTCAGGGTACTGGTTTTAACAGGGCACAATATTACCACGATTTTACAGATGCGTTTTATGGTTACAACCGCGAAGGTGTCAAAGCGGATGCAGGCGTTAAAAACAACTGGTGGCGTCAGGGCATGATGGGTTCGGTTAAAGCGCACTACGAAGGCATTAAAGCCTTTTCTGAGACTGATTTAACTGAAGATCTTAAAAGCATCACAGTACCAGTATTGGTGCTTCATGGCGAAGACGATCAAATTGTTCCTTTCCACCAGGCACCTAAAGCTGTAGCGTTATTACAAAACGGTAAACTGATTGCTTATCCAGGCTTTCCGCATGGCATGCCAACTACAGAAGCTGAAACCATTAATCAAGATATTTTAGCTTTTATTAAATCTTAAAAGGCCTTTAAAAACAAAAACCGGTTATTTTTTTATCAATAACCGGTTTTTTTATGATTAATTTGCCGCTTATGCAGTAGCAAATTGGTTTTCTTTGTAATAACCGTTTTCTAATTTCTCAGCTACTTCACTAAATGCATCTAAAGTACGTTGTACATCTTCTAAAGTATGTACAGCTGTAGGGATTAAACGCAATTCGATCATTCCTTTAGGAATTACCGGATACACTACGATTGAACAGAATATACCATAATTTTCGCGTAAATCGAAAGTAAGTGCAGTCGCATCAGAAAGCTCTCCTTTTAGGAAAACAGGAGTAACTACCGAATCGGTAACGCCTAAATCGAAACCACGCTCACGTAAACCTTTTTGCAAGGTCATGGCGATTTCCCAAAGTTTATCTTTTAACTCCGGACGGCTTTTCAATAATTCTAAACGTTTTAACAAACCGATTACCATTGGCATTGGTAAAGCTTTGGCAAAAGTTTGCGAACGCATGTTATACCTTAAGAAATTGGTAATTTCTTCGGTAGAAGCCACGAAAGCACCGATACCTGCCATGGATTTCGCGAAAGTACCGAAATACACATCAATCCCATCGATACAATCCTGAGCTTCGTGTGTGCCCGCACCTGTTTTACCCATGGTACCAAAACCATGTGCATCATCAACCAGGATACGGAATTCGAATTCTTTTTTAAGATCAACAATTTCTTTCAGTTTTCCCTGAGCGCCGCTCATACCGAAAACACCTTCGGTAATTAACAAAATACCACCACCAGATTCTTGTGTTAATTTGGTAGCGCGCTCTAATTGTTTACGGGCACTCTCGATATCATTGTGTTTGTATACAAAACGTTTGCCCATGTGCAAACGTAAACCATCGATAATACAAGCATGCGATTCGGCATCGTAAACAATAACATCGTTACGATCAACAAGCGTATCGATAATCGATACCATACCCTGATAACCATAATTTAATAAAAATGCATCAGGCTTTCCTACAAATGCAGCCAATTCCTGCTCTAACTGCTCGTGAAACTTAGAGTTACCGCTCATCATACGGGCACCCATAGGGTAAGCCATACCGTACTGCGCTGCCGCCTCTTCATCTGCCTTTCTTACTTCGGGGTGATTGGCCAAACCTAAATAATTGTTTAAGCTCCAAACCAAATGCTCTTTTCCTTTAAACTGCATGTGTGGTGCAATTTCTCCCTCTAATTTTGGAAACGAGAAGTACCCATGAGACCATTTCTGGTGTTGGCCAATTGGCCCCATGTGTTTTGCTATTTTATCAAATATATCCAATGTATTACCTGTTTTTTTATTATAAAATTCTGCGAATTTACGCTTTATTCAGCTTAAAATCAACCGTATTCATCCGCTGGCTGTCAATTAACATTTTCACCTTGCTAATTTTATGCCAAAAAAGCCCCGGTTTTTATTTCGGGGCTTTTAAAGGTATTATTTCGGGTCGATTTAGTCAACGTTGTCGTGCAGAAAAGAATTGTTCGGTCTGATTTCTGTACCTCCATCCTGATCGTTGCTTAGCGTAAAACGGCTAACCTGCGATTCTGATGAATGCTGAACCTGCTGTAACTGCATTTGTTTGCGTTTGTAAGCTGGTTCGTTTTCCAGTTCCTGTAAACCATTGGTAGTACGCAATTTCATGCTCAAATCTTTTAAACGTAAAATACGTTCTTTTGATTTTTTCAATTGCTCTTCCATCGATTCGTCGCTCTTATCATCGTCTAAACCAACAACCGGCATTTCTGGTTCTGGCTCAGGTACATGCATTTGAGCCACTTCTGCAACCGGGGTTTCGAAAACGAAATTGGTTTCTGCCAGTTTCACTTCAAATTCGAAACCAGTTTCCTGAGGTTCTTCCACACCACGAGGTTCTTCCTCGATCAATGTATGACGAACGATATTATTTTCAGGCTCCTGAACTTTCTGAGTCTCGGGCTTATTGAACATACCACCAAACAGATCTACTTGCGAAATCTCTTCTTTAGCTTTTAAAACCGGCTCGTATGATGGAGCAGCTTTAGGCTGGATAAAAGAATTTACTGGTTCAACGGGACGAACTAGTGGCGCTTCTTCTGGTGTTAACAGTGATATTTTCTTTTTATTTTTTTCTTCGTAAACGCGTTCTTCTGAAGTTTGGAAACCTGTGGCAATAATGGTTACAGAAAGCTTATCGCTCAAAGATTCGTCGGTACAGTTACCCCAGATTAAATCGGCAGATAAACCTGCTTTTTCCTGGATGTAATCGGTAATGATCGAAACCTCATCCATGGTTACTTCACGTAAACCAGAGCTGATATTCAACAGAATATAACGTGCACCTTCAATTTCGTTATCTTTTAATAATGGAGAAGCCAAAGCACCTTCTACCGCTTGTAATGCACGCTCGTCGCCTTCGGCAGCAAAGCTACCCATAATAGCAACACCGCTATCTTTCATTACCGTACGCACATCTTTAAAATCCACGTTGATATAACCTGGAACAGTAATGATTTCGGCAATACCTTTGGCAGCAGTGGTTAAGATATCATCGGCCTGACCGAAAGCTGAGCCTAAGGTTAAGTTTCCGAAAATCTCGCGCAGGCGGTCGTTAGAAATTACGAGATAAGAATCTACGTATTTCTTCAGTTCTTCCATCCCTTCGTCGGCCTGCAACCTACGTCTTTTCCCTTCGAAAGAAAAAGGCGTGGTAATAATAGCCACGGTTAAAATATCAAGTTCTTTAGCAGCTTTAGCAATAATTGGCGAAGCACCTGTTCCGGTACCACCACCCATTCCTGCCGTAATAAAAAGCATTTTAGTGGTACTACCCAACATTGCCTTAATATCATCTATATTTTCTATTGCAGAGTTTTTACCAACCTCCGGGATAGAACCAGCTCCCATTCCTTCGGTTAAACTAGCACCTAATTGTACCTTGTTAGGGATAGGGCTAGATTCCAAAGCCTGGGCATCTGTATTACAAATAATAAAATCCACACCAGTAATACCCGACAGGTACATATGGTTCACCGCGTTGCCGCCACCGCCTCCAACACCAATAACCTTGATGATTGAAGACTTATCTTTTAACATTTCGAACTGCATATCTTTATGAATCAGTTGTTTAAAAATTTTTAAATTCTGTTCATTACTCAATGTAATATTAACACTTTTTCAACAGACGTTTTCCACAAGTGTTAAGAATGTGGAAAACTCTTTCTTTGTTGAAAAATAATTAGCTTTTCAAGTAATCTTCATCGCTCACATTCATATCATCCTGAATGAAAGTCCTTGTTTTTGCCAATAATTTATCGAACAAACCAGGTCCGCGTTTTTCCTTTTCCTTTGCAGCTTTTGGTTTCTCTACAAAAACACCAGGTTGTTTCATTTCTTCAATCAGCTCTTCAGCTTTCTGGATTCCTTTAATCAACAAGCCAACACTGGTTGCATACATCGGGCTTTTCAAATCGTCGTAAATGGCTTTAGGCATATCTTCGTATTTAGATAAATGCTCATTTGGATAACCAATACGGCAATCTAAACCGGTTACATATTCTACCGCCTGCGATAAGTGTTTTAATAAAGCACCACCACCTGTAATTACGATACCACCAATGAGTTTTTTCTCGTAACCTGAAGATTTGATCTCGTAGTAAACATGCTCGATGATTTCTTCCATACGGGCCTGAATTACATAAGCCAGGTTTTTAACCGAAATTTCTTTCGGTTCGCGACCACGTAGTCCCGGAACACAAATGATTTCGTTTTCTTTGTTTTCCTCAGCCAGTGCCGAACCGAAACGCGTTTTCAACAACTCAGCCTGGTTGCGCATTACCGAACAGCCTTCTCTGATATCTTCGGTAACACTATTGCCACCAAATGGGATCACCGCAGTATGACGGATAATACCTTCGTGGAAAATAGCGATATCGGTAGTACCACCACCAATATCAACCAAGGCAATACCAGCTTCTTTTTCTTCCTCGCTCAACACCGATTCAGACGAAGCCAATGGCTCAAGAATTAAATCCTGAGTTTGCAGCCCTGCATTGTTTACACATTTAATAATATTTTTTACTGCGGTAACCTGACCGGAGATGATGTGGAAGTTGGCTTCCAGACGCACGCCTGCCATACCAATCGGATCTTTGATACCCGGTTCGTTATCGATGGTAAATTCTTGCGGCAATACATGGATGATCTCCTCACCCGGTGGCATTACCAGCTTAAACATATCGTCGATTAGCTTATCGATATCTTTTTTGCCGATTTCGTTGTTTAGTTCTCTTCTTGTTAAAATCCCCCGGTGCTGTAAGCTTTTGATGTGCTGACCAGCAATACCCACATTTACCACCTGTATTTCTACATTGGATTGTCCGCTTGCTACTTCAACTGCTTGAGCAATGCCCTGTACGGTTTTTTGGATATTAGAAACCACTCCACGTGTTACTCCCGCCGATTCTGCTTTCCCTATCCCTAAGATCTCGATCTTACCGTGCTGTGTTCTACGACCAACGATAACACAAATTTTTGTAGTACCGATATCCAATCCTACTACAATGGGCGACTGACTGGTAAATTTTGCCTTGTCCATATTCGTTAATTTTGCTGAGTTTTATACAATTTTTCCAGGGCTTTGATTTCTTTCTCTCTCGCCTCTCTCTGTTTTTTTAAATCTGCCGCAGATTTTGCCGGCTTTGGCTGTGTTGTTACCGTTTGCTTCGGTTTTTCCTTTTTATCCGCTGGTTTTACTTCCTTCGGTTTACTTGCCTGCGTTGTTGCCGGCTTTTTTTCTTCTTTTTTAGCTGGTTCCGTTTTTTTGGCATCAACCTTTTTAGGTTCCACTTTTTTCGGCTCCGGCTTTTTAGGTTCTGGTTTTGCTGGCACTACCTTTTTCGGTTCTTCTTTTTCGGGTTCATCCGCTTCAGGCCTGTCATCCATTGCATCTCCAATTGTACTTCTGATCAGCGAATCGGCTACACTGCGTTGTATCCTCAAACTATCGGCCAGAGAAAAAGTTTTGCCTTTTTTACCCAATTCTGTCGAATCTCTTTTTTCGCATACAATCTGATTGGTGTACTTGATATTTATCGTTTTATAAGTATCCCAACCTACCTGCGGCATGGCCTTTTTATAGAACAACAGCAGGTTCTTCATTTTCTTTTCAAGCGAATCGGCATTACCCAAAATAATACGCTGGTTACCCACTCTTGGAATCAATGTGATGTCGTTTTTCTGATCAACTACAATCTGCTCAATCTGCGAATCCCAGAGCGTATCTTTTTTAATGTACTGCGCCGTTTTATACAAATCGCGCGCCAATTGCGTGTGTAAAGTATCTACCCTGCTACCAAAAACTTCGCTAATGTGCCCTGTAGCCACCAAAACATTGGCTGTAAAGTTTGATGAAATAGGCATTTTCAAACCATCGTTATCGATGTAAAAATCCTGCCCGTTTTCATTTAGAATACGTACAATTGGCTGGCGCTGTTTTACCTCAATGTGCAATACCCCATCCATATCTACATAGACCTTAGCAAAGCCGATGTAAGGATTGGACTGCAATTTCTTTTCTATCTGGTGGATGTTGATATTCTCTAGGTTTCTACCCAGTAGTACCCCCTGATCCTGCTTTAAAATCTCATCAATTTCTTCGCGCTCAATAAAATTATCGGCACCAGGGATAATAATTTTAACATCGGTACATTTAACGGTTTGCTTTTTAACGTTGATAAAACCCAAAAGCACAACCACTCCTGCCAGACTGATTAGCCAGGCGAAGCCAGTAAAAATTGCGCTCCAGTTTATTCGTTTAAGCATTGTTTAATGTATTTTTTATAGGTTCAATAATGGTATCAATATCACCGGCACCTACAGTTAAAATTAATTCAGGTTTTGTGTCCTTAACATACTGAACCACAAAATCTTTTCCACATATTCTCTTATCACTCAATGTAATTTTATCGAGCAAAAACTGTGAATTTATACCTTCCAAAGGCAATTCTCTGGCCGGATAAATTTCAAGCAGCAACAATTCATCGGCTGTGCTTAAAACTTTTGCAAATTCATCAGCAAAATCTCTTGTGCGGGTAAACAGATGTGGCTGAAAAACAACCGTTAACTTTTTATCCGGATAAAGTTGCCTTACTGCATCAAAACAGGCTTTCAGCTCTTCAGGATGATGTGCATAATCATCGATATAGATCTGACTGCCATTATTTACAATATATTCGAAACGGCGTTTAACCCCTTTAAAATTCGCAACAGCCTTTTTCACTTTATCAGCATCGATACCCAAAGCCAGGGCAATTGCAATGGCTACTGTAGTATTTTCTACATTATGCTTTCCGGGCAGCATTAAGCTGATATCTTTTATGCTATGAGCGTCATCGGCATAATCAAACACAAATTTCGCCCCCTCTACCCTCAGGTTTTCCGCCCTTGCGCTGGCAGTAGCACTGGCAGCATAACTGATACCATTAGCCAGCGGCAGCCCCGCATGCGTGTAAAGCTTTCCGTCATCTTTTAACTGTGCAGCAAAAAGACGGAAAGATTCTTCCAGGTGGCTTTTATCACCATAAATATCCAAATGATCGGCATCCATAGAGGTTACCACAGCTACATCTGGATGTAATGTAAGGAAAGAGCGATCGTATTCATCGGCTTCTACTACCACCACATTATTATCGCCAAAAAGCACATTACTGTTGTAATTGCTGGTAATACCTCCTAGAAAGGCAGTACAATCGTAGCCGGTATCTTTTAAGATATGTGCTACAATTGACGAAGTGGTTGTTTTACCATGAGTACCGGCTACGGCAATGCAAAACATACCTTTACTGATAATCCCCAATACTTCTGAGCGTTTTTTCAGGCTAAAACCTTTATGAATGAAGTGATTTAAAATCTTCGAATCTTTTGGTATAGCTGGTGTGTAAACTACTAAAGTATCGTCTTCATTATCCAAAAATGCACAAGGCAGCGAAGCAGCTTCGTCCAAGTAGGTAATTAAAATACCTTCCTGCTCTAATTTTTCGGTCAGCTTGGTCCTGGTTTTATCATAACCACAAACCACCTGTCCGCGTTTAGCAAAATAACGGGCAAGCGCACTCATACCGATACCACCGATACCCACGAAGAAAACCCTGTTTATTTTACTTAATTCCATTTTTATTAGATTTGAGATGCTAGATGTGAGATATGAGACTTGAGAACTGCGACGTAATGCCCAATCTCAAATCTAATTTCTCATATCTCACATCTATTTTTTCATATCTTTTATCCAATCAACTTTAATACTTCTCCGGCAATAATCTCATCTGCCTGTGGCAATGCCATTTTAGCCAGGTTTGTCGAGAGTTGCTCACTTTGTGTTTTATTGTTCAACAAGGCTAAGGCCTCTTTAACCAGGGTATCTTCTGCAGCGCGATCGTTAATTAAAATCGCAGCTCCTTTTTTTACCAGGGCCATTGCATTTTTGGTCTGATGATCTTCTGCCACATTTGGTGAAGGCACCAGAATTACCGGTTTGGCAATGAGGCAAAGCTCAGCAATGGTTCCGGCTCCAGCCCGCGAGATAATTACATCTGCAGCGGCATAAGCCAGGTCCATTTTATTTAAAAACTCCAGGATCCGAACATTAGGATGATAGTCTTCCCCTAACCGCTCAATAATCCCCTTGTAGTAATATTTACCAGTTTGCCAGATTACCTGCACATCCTGCGCAATAATTTCGGGCAAATGTTTTTCAATTGCTTTATTCAGTGTACCGGCCCCCAAACTTCCACCAGTAACCATAATGGTTTTCTTTAAAGGATCGAGCTTTAGCAGTTCGGCACCGGCATGGTGTTTTCCTTTAATATCTACCACTTCCTGACGTACAGGATTACCGGTTTTTAAAATCCTGTCTGCAGGAAAAAACTGGTCCATGTGATCAAAAGCAACACAAATTTTAGCCGCTTTTCTACCCAACCATTTATTGGTAACGCCGGCATAAGAATTCTGTTCCTGTATGAGGGATGGAATTCCTTTGAGCGACGCGGCATACAATAAAGGTCCGGAAGCATAACCACCAACCCCTACTACTGCATCAGGTTTAAAATCATTAATGATTTGGATCGCCCTGCGTACGCTGCCGATTACCTTAAATGGAAGCGCCAGATTTTTCACAATCGAGCCCCGCTGCATCCCACTAATGTTTAAACCAATTATTTTATATCCTGCCGCAGGAACTTTTTCCATTTCCATCCGGCCTGTTGCACCCACAAACAAAATTTCACAGGCGGGCACCAAGCGTTTGAGCGCATTGGCTATGGCTACGGCGGGAAAAATGTGCCCGCCGGTGCCACCACCTGATATGATAATTTTTGGGGAATTATTCATTTACTGTTTAATCATATTTTTAACCGCAAAGCGCGCAAAGTTTTTCGCAAAGCACGCTAAGTATATTTTAACCACCGAGTGCACTGAGCTTTCACAAAGGGCACTGAGTTTTATTTTTAACCACAAAGCGCACAAAGTTTTCGCAAAGCACGCTAAGTATATTTTAACTTTTGTTCGCTAAACAGATTGCTTCGTCATTCTTCCTCGCAATGACGATCTATCTATTTAAGCTATCGCTGGAATCTCGCCTACGATGATTTTATTATTTGTTTTTTCTTCTTTCGAAGTCAGTTTTGCATTTTCTTCCACATCACGGCTTACACTCAAAATAATACCAAAGGCCACACTGGTAAAAATCATTGAGGTCCCCCCCATACTAACCAGTGGAAGCGGAACCCCTGTTACAGGCCCCAAACCAACTGCTACAGCCATATTGGCAAAAGCCTGAATGGTGAGGCTAAAGCTCAGCCCGGCTGCGAGCAGCGCTCCAAATGCCTTGGGGGCCCGCGTTACGATCTTGATACATCGGTATAAAAGCACCAGGTATAGTATCATAATAACAATTCCTCCCAGTGTTCCCCATTCTTCAATAATAATGGCGAAAATAAAATCGGAATACGGGTGTGGCAGGAAGTTGCGCTGTGTACTATTACCTGGTCCTTTACCAAAAACACCACCAGTAGCCAGGGCAATTTTTGCCTGATCTGCCTGGAAAGTTTTATCTGAATGCTGCATTTCGGGGTGCATAAACGAGTTTATACGCGACATGTAGGTTTTCCTTCTTGGACCTAAAAAGAAAACAAACATTAACAGGATAAAGCCGCCAGCACATACTATGGCAATCTGCTTAATACTGATCCTTCCGATAATTAACAGCAAAATACTTACACCAAACAACATCAATGCTGTAGAGAGGTTGGCTAGTGCAATTAACACAAACACTACACAAACCGATCCCATAATTGGTATAAATGATTCTTTTACATCTTTAATATTTTCTTGTTTTTTGGTGAGCATCCGCGCCAAAAATGTAATTAATGCAAGCTTAGCCAAATCGGAAGTTTGAAACGTTAAACCGATTACCGGGATTTTCACCCAGCGCGATGCATCGTTTAAGTTGGTTCCGAATATCAGCGTATAAAACAGCAAAGGAATGGTTACAATCATCAACACCTTCGAAATACCGGCATAATAGCGGTAATCGAGCAGGTGGGCGATATAAATCATACCTATACCCATCAACACAAAAATCAGGTGCTTGGTCAGCAAAAGCTTTTCAACAGCTTCGCCTTTTTTATACGCTAAAGTTCCCGTTGCACTGTACACCGCCATTACAGATATAAGCGAAAGCAGGATGATGATCAACCAGATCCACCTGTCGCCTTTTGTTTTATCAAGTAGTGCCTGCAACATAACTGAGTCTCCTATTATAATTCTCTAACTGCCGCTTTAAACTGGTTACCGCGGTCTTCATAATTTTTAAACAAATCAAAACTTGCACAAGCTGGTGAGAGCAAAACCGTATCACCACGCTTAGCCAGATGGAATGCGATCTGCGCAGCCTCATCAGCCGAAAAAGTATTTACTATCACGTCTACATCGTCTTCAAAAGCATCGTGTATACGTTTGTTGTCCTTACCCAAACAAACTATAGCCTTAACCTTGCTTTTTACCAAATCTTTAAGCATGTTGTAGTCGTTGCCTTTATCAACACCCCCCATAATAAGCACCACATCGCTGGTCATGCTTTCTAAAGCGTACCATGTAGAGTTTACATTGGTAGCTTTACTATCGTTGATAAAATCGATTCCAGAAATTTTGGCTACATGCTCGAGGCGATGTTCAATGTTTTTGAAATTACCCATGCTTTCGCGGATAGAATCATTTCTTAACTCTAAAACTTTAGCAACAATGCCAGAAGCCATAGAATTATAAACGTTGTGCTTGCCCTGTAAGGCTAAATCTGAAATAGACATGGTTAATTGATTATTTGGTTCAGTAAGGATATGTATAGTTGTTTCTTCTAAATAAGCGCCTGTTTCAACCGGTTTAACAATTGAAAAAGGATAGGTTTTGGCAAGAGGTTGAGCAATAGCTATAGCTTTTAAACTTTCCTCATCATCTGCACAGTAAATGAAAACATCATTAGCTGTCTGGTTTTGGGTAATGCGCATTTTTGATGCTGCATAGTTCTCCATTTTATAATCGTAGCGATCTAAATGATCGGGTGTGATATTCAATAAAACCGCAATATCTGCCTTGAACTGAAACATATCATCGAGCATGAAACTCGAAATTTCCAGCACATAATAATCATAATGATCTGTAGCTACCTGCGCTGCAAAGCTCTGCCCGATGTTTCCTGCCAGGCCTACGTTCAAACCTGCATTTTTTAGAATGTGGTAGGTTAGTAAACTGGTGGTCGATTTTCCGTTAGAACCTGTAATACAAATGGTTTTAGCATTGGTATAGCGTTTGGCAAACTCGATTTCCGAAATCACCGGTATGCCCTGAGCAACCAATTTTTTTACAATTGGCGCTGTAGGTGGAATTCCCGGGCTTTTAATCACCTCTGCAGCATTCAGAATCAATTCTTCAGTATGCTTTTCAGATTCGAATGGAACACCCATTTTTTCAAGAGCAGCTTTATACTTATCGGTAATTACGCCAAAATCGGAAACAAATACCTCAAAACCTTTGGCTTGCGCCAGCTTTGCAGCACCAACGCCACTTTCGCCGGCACCAAGAATAACCACACGGCCCTGCCCGGTCATTGCTGACGTAGTATTGCTTGATGTGATATTACTTGTGCTCATTTTTATCTTTTTAGTATTAAGTAATTAGTATCAGGTATCAAGACACCATCTCACCTTCACTACTTTTTATTTTTTTAATCTTTATGTCTTCAGACCTCCGACTTTCCGACTTCGGTCTTTTTTATTACCTGAAACACCTGGGGCATTCAAGTATATTTTTTTCGTTATTTAATCAACCTCTAAACCTTCCACCTTAAACTACCTTAGCTTAAGTGTTACAATGGTCATAATGGCCAGCAGTATTCCAATGATCCAGAAGCGGGTAACAATTTTTGCTTCGTGATATCCCTTTTTCTGATAATGGTGATGTAAAGGCGACATCAGGAAAATCCGGCGTCCTTCTCCAAACTTTTTCTTGGTGTATTTGAAGTAAGAAACCTGCATAATTACCGACACCAACTCTACCAGGAATACGCCGCATAAAATCGGGATCAACAGCTCTTTACGGATCATGAGTGCGAAAGCTGCAATAATCCCTCCTATGGCTAAACTTCCGGTATCGCCCATAAAAATCTGAGCGGGATAAGAGTTGTACCAAAGGAAACCCACGCATGCCCCAACAAATGCACCTGCAAAAATCATCAGCTCGGCCGAATTGGGAATGTACATGATGTTCAGGTAATCGGCCATGATGGTATTACCCGAAACATAAGCCAGAATACCCAGCGTTATACCAATAACAGCAGAAGTACCCGTTGCAAGCCCGTCTATACCATCAGTAATGTTAGCACCGTTCGAAACCGCCGTGATAATAAATACGGTAAAGGCAAGAAAAATGATAAAAGCATATTTCTGATAATCGCCACCTAAAAACTTAAGCACTTTCGCATAATCGAACTCATTGTTCTTATAAAAAGGCATATTGGTTTTACTCGATTTTACATCCTGCGTATAGTAAAATGTCTCACCTTTCTGACGCAGCACCATCGGCACCGAGGAGGTATTTTTAACATTATCCTGAACAGTTTCACGCACCACAATATTCGGATGGAAATACATGGTGGTACCCACGATTAATCCCAAACCAACCTGCCCCACTACTTTGAAACGGCCGGCCAAACCTTCCTTATTCTTTTTGAAAACCTTGATATAATCGTCCAAAAAGCCAATTGCCCCCATCCAGATGGTGGTAATAATCATCAGGATGACATAGATATTGGAAATATTGGCAAAAAGCAATGTAGGGATTAAAATACCCAGCAAAATGATGATACCACCCATTGTTGGCGTACCTTGCTTTTGCATCTGGCCTTCCAGACCTAAATTCCTTACGGTTTCGCCAACCTGCTTTTTCTGCAGATAATCAATTAACCTGCGGCCATATACCGTAGTAATAATCAGCGACAAGATGATGGATACCGAAGCACGGAAGGTAATGTATTGAAACAACCTCAATCCGGGAATGTCGTAATGCTTATGCAGGTATTCGAATAATAAATATAACATTAGCTGATTGGGTTTAATTGTTCAAGTAAAATCTCTTTATCATCGAAATGATTTCTAACACCGTTTATTTCCTGGTATTTTTCATGTCCCTTTCCGGCAATTAAAATAATATCGCCTGGCTGAGCCAAATGACAAGCTGTTTTAATGGCTTCTTTTCTATCTAAAATGGATAATGTTTTACGCTTATTGCTTGGCGATACGCCGGCTTCCATTTCGCTAATAATGGTTTGCGGATCCTCAGTACGGGGGTTATCGGAAGTAAGAATCACTTTATCACTCCAATCACAAGCCACCTGTGCCATCACCGGACGTTTCGTTTTATCGCGGTCGCCACCACAGCCAATTACCGTAATCACCTGCTCGGTACCTTTGCGGATATTGGCAATGGTGCTCAGCACATTCTGCACAGCATCTGGTGTATGCGCATAATCCACAATACCAATAATCTTATCTGGTGAGGTGATATAATCAAAACGGCCTTCAGCTCCAGACAAGCTACTTAAAAGCGTCAATACTTTTAATTTATCCTGTTCCATCAAAACAGCGGTACCGTACACTGCAAGTAAGTTATAAGCATTAAAAGAGCCAACCAGTTTAAAGTAAACATCCTCGTTATCGATATCCAGGTGCAAACCGCTAAACTGATTTTCGATAATTTTAGCTTTGAAATCAGCCAACTGCTTAAGCGCATACGTTTTTTTATGTGCTTTTGTATTCTGCAACATCACCATACCGTTTTTATCATCGGTATTGGTTAATGCAAAGGCTGATTTAGGCAAGCCATCAAAAAATGCTTTCTTAGCTTTGAGGTAACTATCAAAAGTTTTATGAAAATCTAAGTGATCATGTGTGATATTCGAGAATACCCCACCTGCAAAAGTTAAACCCTCAATCCTGTGCTGGGCCACTGCGTGCGAGCTTACCTCCATAAAGCAGTAATCGCAACCCGCGTTTACCATATCCCTTAAAAGCTGGTTAAGTGCAATTGGGTTTGGTGTAGTATGCGTAGCAGGCACCACGGTATCATTGATGTAATTTTCAACCGTTGATAATAATCCAGTTTTATACCCCAGCGCTTTAAATAGCTTAAATAAAATGGTTGCAATGGTGGTTTTTCCGTTTGTGCCGGTAATCCCTACAAGCTTTAAGTCTGCAGAAGGATTGCCGAAATAATTACCAGCCATAACACCCAAAGCAACCGAAGTATTATCTACTTTAATGTAGCTAACTTCTGCATTTGGATTTTCGGGCAGGTTTTCGCAAACAATCACGGTAGCTCCCTGGGCAATAGTCTGATCGATAAACTGATGCCCATCGGCCAGTGTACCTACTACTGCAAAGAAAACATCACCTTTACCTACCTTACGCGAATCGAAATTCAGCGCATTGATTTCCCTATCGGTTTTACCAACCAATTCTTTAATCGTTACACCGTAAAGTAAATCTTGTAATTGCATTTTATTTATTTTTTAGTATTCAGTATCGAGTATCAAGACCTTCAGCCTTTCCACCCTCCGCCTTCTACCTTAATTCAACTCTATTTGTACACCTAACCCTTTGCCCACTTTTGTACCAGCAGCTATCGACTGACTGATTACTTTGCCTGATCCAAAAACCTTTGTTTTCAATCCCGCATTTCCTAAAAGATACAAGGCATCTTTAAGTCCCATTCCCGCTACGTTTGGCATTACCCCTTTACGCTCGTTATTCTCCTGAAAAATGGTTCCAGCGCTGGTATCTATTATATTGTAGTATTCAGATTTCGAAGCAAAAAGCGGCTTAAACCCAAATGCTTTATATACTTTTTGTGTGGCTTTGCTCTGCCCTGCTTTTGTTGGCGGCGTACCGGTATTACCTACTAATCGCGTTGGCACATCATTATACATCTGCATATCGCTGGCATAAATGCGGTCGGCAATTTCCCTAAATACTGGTCCTGACACCGTAGCGCCATAATAGCCTCCCTGTGGATCGTTAATTACCACAATCATCGAATATTTTGGCTTATCTGCAGGAAAATACCCTACGAAAGATGCTTGATATTGTTTTTTTGCTTTATAACCCTTATTCGCATCAGCTACCTGCGCTGTACCGGTTTTACCTGCAATCGGATATAGCGGATTGTAAACGATCTGCTTTCCACTACCTTCGGTTACCACCCCTTCAAGCATTTTCTTTACTTTGCTTAAAGTAACATCCGAACAGATTTTATCATTTACTACCCTGGCCTTAAACTGCTCAATCGGATTACCCAGCCTTCTGATCTCTTTTACGAAAATCGGCGCTATCATTTTACCATTGTTAGCCACCGCATTATACAGGGTCAGCATTTTTAATGGTGTCAAATTCATTTCATAACCATAAGCCATTTGAGGCAGGGTCATGTTTTTGTTCCAGCTTCTATTCGCTTTTATATTTTTAATCACCGGCGTTGCCTCTCCTGGAATTTGCAGATCCATTTTTTTGTTCAACTGCCAATCATACAGGTGATCGGTAAATTTCATCGGATCGCTACCGTAGTGCATATTGATCAGCTTTGCAATTGCAGCATTAGAAGAGGTTTCGAAGGCTTTTTTTGCGGTAACCGTTTCAATTTTAGGGTGCGAATCTGTAATCAGCTTGCCAGGAATCTGGTAGTACCCTGTTCCAATCATGGTATTGGTATCAATCAGCTTATCTTCCAAGAGTGCCATGTAAGAGGCCAGCTTAAAAGTCGAACCCGGATCCTGGTTACCTGCAATGGCATAATTAAACTTCTCTTTGTAAACACCTTCTTCTACTTTAGAGAAATTGGCTACTGCCCTGATTTCGCCTGTTGCCACTTCCATTAAAATCACTGTACCGTGATCGGCCTGCGATTTAATCAACTGCTTTTCTAAGGCACTTTGTGCCAAATCCTGCATATTCACATCGATGGTAGAAATAATATCAGCTCCATCTTTTGGTGCAACTTCCGCCTCTTCATTCACCGGAATATAAACCCCACCAGCGATACGCTGCATGAGCCTTTTTCCGGTTTCACCGTTGATATATTCTTTATAAGCACCTTCTAAACCTACCCCGTTAGCCACATTCTCGTTTTTATAACCAATTGTACGGGCCGCTAAAGCCTGAAAAGGAAGGATGCGTTTATTTTGCTGCACAGCTATTAAACCACCACTGAACTTACCGATATTATAAAGCGGAAAAGTCCTGATCGTTTTCAGATCGGCATATCCCACTTTACGATGGATTAATAAATAACGCGCACTATCCTGACGGCCTTTACGCAGGTAACGCGCATATTCCTTTGCTGTTTTATCCTGAAAAATCTGCGCCAGTTTATAACCCAGCGAATCTACTTTTTCGTTAAATACTTTATCTTCTGCAATACCACCGGCAAACATATCCATACGCAACTCGTACTCCGGAATTGAAGTAGCCAGCAAACTGCCATCATTAGAATAAATATTACCACGGGTTGCCTCCACGCTCACATATCGTGTAGAAAGACTATCTGCCATAGCTTTCCATTTTTTCCCCTGTACAAACTGCACCTGACCGAGGCGTAAAAACACCGCGAAAGCAAAAAGCACAATTAAGCCAAATGCCAGATATACACGAAGCAAGATGTTTGCTCTAATATTCATCGCTTTTAACAATTATTTTTTTTGGTGGTTCAATCAGTTCTTTTATCCCCAAAGTATCAACCTTTTTAGCTACTTCCGTCAGTTTACTTTTAAACATCAGGTCGGCCTTTAGCGATTTATACTCCCATCGCAATTCTTTTACTTCTTTATTTAACTTATCAATCCGGCGCACATTGTTTACCGCAAAATGGCTATTGGCAATGTAAACCATCCCCAGAAAGGCCAAAAAACACAAATAAGGCAAAGCATCAGTTGCCGCCTCTTTACTTACTAATCCATCATTAAAAAGTTTGCTGATAAAGGAATTACTATCCATCTTCTCTTCAGCAGTTTTTGGCTTTTTGGGCGCAGCTTTTAACTCCGGCTCAGGTCCAGCTTCCTCTTCTTCTATCTCCTCTCTAAACCTGTTCATATTTTTTCTGCAATTCTTAATTTCGCACTACGAGCCCGATTGTTTCTTGCAATCTCCTCGTCAGTGGCTACAATCGCTTTACGCGTGATTACATTAAATGGCTTCTGCTGGTTCCCGAAGAAATCTTTCTCTACCTCACCCTGAAACTTCCCTTTGGCCATAAAGTTTTTTACTGGCCTGTCTTCCAGGGAATGATAAGACATCACCACCAAATGACCACCAGGTTTCAACACCTCAGCTGCTTGCTGTAAAAAATCTTCAAGCACCTGAATTTCTGCGTTCACTTCTATCCTGAGCGCCTGAAAAACCTGCGCCAGGTATTTATTTTCTTTTCCTTTAGGAATATTGGCCGATATAGCCGACTTTAAGCTATCGATATCAGTAAAGGGCTTCTCTAAACGTGCAGTAACAACAGCACGAGCCAAAGACTTCGCATTTTTCACCTCACCATAAATCCCAAAAATTTTATGCAGCTTATCTTCTGTATAGGTATTGAGAATCTCGGCAGCAGTTAAATTACGGTGCTGATCCATGCGCATATCCAAATCCGCATTATGACGAATCGAGAAGCCACGCTCAGGCACATCAAACTGATGAGAAGAAACCCCTAGATCAGCCAGAATACCATCTACCTGCCTGAAACCTTTTAAACGCAGGTTATTTTTCAGGAAACCGAAATTCTGATCAATGAACACGAAACGATCATCAGCAGGAATATTGGCCTGCGCATCCGGATCCTGATCAAAAGCAATTAAAGTACCCTTCGGCCCCAAGTGCTTTAAAATCTCCCGAGAATGACCGCCGCCACCAAAAGTAACATCCACATACACCCCATCTGGCTTAATATTTAAGCCGTCAATACATGGCTGCAGCATTACAGGCACATGGTAATTATTCTCCATCCGAGCCTCCTTTCTTATCGCCCATTACTTTTTGAGCCAGACTGGCAAAATCGGCCGGCACATCATCAAAAATATCTTCATAAGATTTTTTATCCCAAACCTCGATACGATCTAACTGGCAAGCCAAAACCAGATCACTACCGATACCCGCATACTCAACCAAAGATTTCGGCAACAGCACACGACCAGCAGCATCAAGCGAAAGCTCAGTTGCCCCACGCGTAAAAGCCCTTACAAAGGCACGGTTTTCCTGATCGTAAATATTAAGCTTGGCAAGATCGGCTACAACAGCGTCCCAAACATTTTTAGGATAGATAACCAAATTTTTCTCAAAACCACGGTTAATTATGAGCCCATCATTCTCGGCATTAGGCAATTGTTTCTTAAGCGCAGCAGGCACCATAAGGCGACCTTTTGCGTCAAGTTTACAATCAAATTCTCCTAAAAGTTGGGTCATAGTGGTATCTACACTTTTTATCTAGTGTAAAAGTAAAGAGTTCTACCACTTTTTACCACTTTTTACCACAAAAAAGTTTTCCACATCGTTTTTGTTACAATTTGGAGGATGCAATATAGCCAGAATATATAGATTGGCACACCCTTAAAACCACTATACACTGATAATAAGGCAATTAAAAACAAATTAACTAAAAGTGTCACACTGGCCCATTTTTGCCCATAAATTTCGAAGATTTACCTAAAAGCGCTCATTTATAGGTTTTAAAACCTCCCCATCACCCCCATTTTTTAAGTTTAATTATTCAATTTTTGGGAAAACCTCCCACTTCCAAAATATCTCATGATAGATGGCGATTACGCAAACGTTTGCCCGTTATTTGCATTTTCTTTATCGCTGGTTTATCTCTAATTTGGGTTAAACTCACCCTTAAACACTAAAAATGAAAACCAAAATTCTGAAAATGATGCTAGCGCTGACTTTAAGCGCTTCCATCGGTTTTGCCCAAACAAGCGAGCCCGGCAATCTCTCTTTAAACAGTATTATCCCTAAACCATTATCAGTTAGCGCCCATACAGGTAAATTTGAATTCAAACCTACCACACCTATTTATTACCAGCCGCGAGCGCAGGCACCAATAAGCGTATTCATTGCTCAACTAGCCGGTAGCACTGGTATAAAAGCTAAAACTTCGCTCTTAACCAACCAAAGTCAGGGCATTTTATTTATGGTATCAGATACCTTGAACAGCCTGGGTGAAGAAGGTTACTGTATCAGGATTACGCCAACTGCCATCAGCGTTTATGCCAAAACTGGCGCAGGGATATTTAATGCCACCCAAACCATCAGGCAGTTATTGCCTGTACAGATTGAAGGCAAAACCAATGGCAACTCAGTATGGAGCATTCCTTGCGGTGAAATTACCGATAAACCACGCTACAGCTGGCGCGGTTACATGCAGGATGTTAGCCGCACCTTTTATGGTGTAGAGGTGATGAAGAAATATATGGATGTGATGGCGTTGTATAAATTAAATGTACTGCACTTACACCTAACCGACGACCAGGGTTGGCGGATTGAAATTAAAAAGTATCCGCTGCTTACCAGTACCAAAACTACTTTATTTGATAAAAGCACCAACCAACCTGCCGAAAGAAGTGGTTTTTATACGCAGGAGCAAATCCGTGAGCTGGTTAGATATGCCGCCCAACGGAATATTACCATTATTCCCGAAATTGATGTACCCGGCCACTCCTGGCCTACCGTATTGGACTATCCCGAACTGGGCGTAAACCAAAACCGTAAACCAGATTATGTATTTCCATTTTTGGATTCGTGGTCACATTGGGGCAACCAGTTTACCCCAAATACCCTCGACCCAACCAATGAAAAAGTGTACGAATTCTTAGATGGCGTATTTACTGAACTAGCCGACCTTTTCCCTTCGGCTTATATTCATTTCGGTGGAGATGAGGTAAGGCATGTATTGTGGGAAAAAGAGCCACACGTACAGGCCTTCATGAAAGAGAAATCGCTAAAGAATACCAATGAGCTGCAAAGTTATTTTGTGCAGCGCATTTCTACCATTATTAAAGGTAAAGGCAAAAAACCAATTGGCTGGAACGATATTTTAAGCGATGCAAAAAATCTGACCAAAGAAACAGCAATCATGTCGTGGTTGGGCGATGAGGCTATTGCCGACGCCGCAAAGAATGGCTTTTATGCAGTAGCCACACCTACCGACCCGCTTTACTTCGATATTACCCAGGCCGACCGTAACGATGGTACCATGAGCGATCTGGCTTACGGCAACATCAACTCTTTAGAAAAGGTATATAATTACGAGCCTGAAACAGGCTTAAATAAAGATGAGGCAAAATTTATTTTAGGCGTACAAGCCAATCAATGGACTGCCATAACCCAGGATCTTAAAGACATGAACGTGCAGAATTTCCCGCGTTTACTCGCACTTGCTGAAATAGCCTGGATACCAAAAGGGAATAGAGACCTGGACGGTTTCAGGGAACGCTTAACCAATAACCTAAAGCGCCTTGACTTGCTCAAAATAGATTATTATAAACCGGGTGGCTATATTTCGGGCAAATGGACAGCCAAAGAAATCGGCAGCGAATACCAGCCCCTTAGCTGGGATGTGACCAAAAAAACCTATGCAAACGGCCGCATTACCGCAGGGTTCTTTTACACGAGCGGGGCTAATTTCATGGAAATCAGAAAGGTGGAACTACTTCAGGATGGTAAGGCAGTAGCGCAGGACGAACACGTTGGGATCGCTGATAAATTTAGGGGTACCAATAAGGTAAAAACCTTTTTGTATCACCTGCAGCTTAATCGTTATAATCCGAAGGCGAAGTACGAACTGAGAGCAGAAGTTAAGGGCATTAAAGGAACTGAAAGCTACGGCAACTTTACTTATAACCTGAGCCCGGCCGACCGGCTAAATGTGGTAGAAAGCAAATAATAAATCCCGGTTCCAATATGTGCATGAATTCGTGTGCATATTGGACTTAAAGGCAATCTTATTTCTAACCATGACTATCGAATTCTAATTTTACTTATTTAGACTCATTAAAAATAATTTGCATAAGCGGGATTAAAACTATTTCTTTGTAGCAAAGAAAATTCTGAAATACGTTCCCAGTCAAGGGTATATCTCCGCTAAATGAAATCTGCAGGCAATTCTAAAAAAATCAGTTGGGCAAAACACCAAAAAAGATGGTTCGGTAAATGGCACCTTTATTTGGGTATTATTGCTGGAGCAATAGTGGCTTTTGTGGGTGTTACTGGCAGCATCCTGGTTTTTCAGGATGAAATTGACCGGGCTTTAAACCCAAATTTGTTTGAGGTTATTGCTCAAAAGCAAAAAATGCCGGTCGAAGAGATTGTACCGCTAATCAAAAAAAACTACCCAAAGCTAAAAATCGACTACCTGATGCTGAACAACTTCAAAAACCCCAATGAAGCTTACAGTGTTTTGGATCTGAAAAGTGGTAATGAAACTTTTATTAATCCCTATACCGGCAAGATAGGAGGCAAAAGAATACATACCAGTTCTTTTATCCATATAGTTACAGAATTACACAGAACCTTATTAATCCCGGTTGCGGGCCGTTACATTTGCGGATTGGCTTCGCTTTGCCTTTTAATTTTAACGATTTCGGGCCTGCGTTTATGGTTGCCCAAGAAATGGAAACAACTTAAATCGGTACTTACGGTAAGGTTTAGCGGTTCGTTTAAACGCCAAAATTACGACTGGCACAATTCGCTTGGTTTTTACTCCTCGCCAATTGTGGCCATTTTGAGCTTAACAGGTTTTTGTATTACCTTTTCTACGCTTGTTATTCCTTTCCTATTCCTGTTGAATGGGAAATCGCCGCAAGGTGTAGCCAAGTTACTGGGTGCAAAATCGGCCTGGCATGCACAAGCAGTGCCGCTCCCGCTTAAGGCAATTACTGCAGCAGCTAAAGAAAAAATGCCCAATGCCCATATCGGCGGAATTGCTTTTCCGGCCGATAAAACCGGCACCTACCGTTTAGATATGCTAAGCGGCGACCTGCCCAAAGTCGGAAAAAGGGAAATGCTGATTGTTGATCAGTATACCGCTAAAACATTATTGAATAGCCGCAGCGATTTCCCGAATGTGGGCAATGCTTATCTCAGCTGGCTCACGCCTATCCACTACGGTAGCTTTGGTGGCCGGCCGACACAAGTTATAGCCATTATTGCCGGATTGATGCCATTGGCTCTTTTTATTACGGGTTTTATTATCTGGTGGCCCCGCTACAAAAAACAAAAAAGAGGTAAAAAGCAGAAAACGACTGAAGCAGCTTTGAATGAAACATCAGAAACTCAGGTATCTGAAAAAGAATTAAAACCAGCAAAAATCAAAACACCGCTCCCAAAGTTGGGCAGATATTTCATAACCAATTTTAAAGCGGGTTTTAAATATGCAGCTGTTATTTTGCTTGTAAGTTTTATAATGGGCGCACTTTATGGCTTGCCCTCGGGCATTATAATCCACCCAGCTGTTTTTGTAGTGGCCTTCAGCGCAGTTATGGTCTGCCTTAATTTTATATGTGCATTACTGGCCGAACTGTTTAACATTTTATTTTTACTCCCTTTTAAGAAAGGCAGTCACCGTGTGACCAGATATTTTGCCTTATCTGCCGCATTTTTAGTTTGCTACCTGGCAGTTTATATGGTATTGGCGAATACAGGTATGGAGATTTTCTAAAATATTGCCATAAACTGAAAATAGGGTTATAACGTCACTTCTTAACCAAACGACATCTGGCTTGCGATTGTCGGGGATTCATAGCGCGATAAACATTAAGGCGATTCAATACCTCAATACAATTCCACCTATTCCATCTGTTCGGTCCCGTACGCCAAACTGTTCGATAACGAACACCTACCAATTCAAACACTTATTTAAATAGTTGACTATAAGTAATATAATCAGAAATAATTGTTTTGGCACTTCCTTCGTTAACATGCAATCAAACGATACGAATGCAAAAAGAAACAGCAGCTCGGTTATCGGCTAAACATTTATTAAATAAAATTAAGTTATGAAACGTTACCTCAAAACCCAAATTGCACTACTATTTATCATTCTACTACTGATACCTCTCTGCCCAACTCTTGCCAACGCTAAAGTGCATAAGCCTATAAAAACCAGCAGAATTTCCCCTTTCAGAAAAATTTTAATAAAAGGAAATGTTGAAGTGCTACTGATCCAAAAACCTGGCCTTAACATATCTTACACTGATGACAATGAGGGAAACGCTATGGTAACACAACAGGGAGAAATACTTTCGATTACGGGCACCAGTACCTTGCGCTGCAAAATACGTGTTTATGTAGATGAGCTTTACAGAATAGAGGCCAGCGAAAATGCTATTGTAAAAACAGATGGAATTTTATCACTCAAATACCTGCAGATCATCTTAAAGGGAAATTCAAATGCCGATATCAATACAACCAGTCAGCAACTTTATACGGCCATTCACGATAAATCTAAATTATACCTAAAGGGAAATACAGATACACATTTCCTTTTTATGGATAAAACCCCAAGCCTAACCTTTGATCAGTTTGCGGTATTACGCACTCAGCTCATTGAATAATAAATTAATAACAAAAAGGCCTGGGAAATATCCAGGCCTTTTATTGGTAATTATTTAGCAGGAGTAATCACAATCTTCCTGTATTCAATCGGCATGTGATCACCTTGCAGGTAAATTGGTCCAGATTCTCCTTCATTGCTATCTAAAGCACCACCGGTAATACCCGGAATTTCCTGATTGCTGATGATGGTTTTACCATTGGCTACTATGGTTACCAATCGGCCTACCAGGGTAATATCGTAGCTCTGCCATTCATCTGGCCCAAGCGTAACCATTTCGTTAGGGGTTAAAAACCCGTATACCCCACCAAACAGTACACTGTTTGGATGCGCATCTTTCTTGCTGTCTTCAATCTGCACTTCATAACGACCTCTCAAATACACACCACTATTGCCCTCTTTAGGATAGCGGAATTCGACATGAAGTTTGAAATCGTTGTATTTCTGTTCGGTAATCAGGTTTGAACCTGCTTTAGGGCTGGTTAAAATACCATCTTTCACGATCCATTGGTTTTGGCCACTTGCTTTCCAGCCGGTTAAATCCTTACCATTAAACAAATTTACAGCCTTACCCCATGCCGGCGCAGCAGTTCTTTTTAAATAAGGTGCTTTAACACCTTTCCAGCTGTATTTTTTACCGTTGCATTCGGTCATTGTTCCGCTAATTCCAGCGTCGGTTAATTCCCCTTCCATAACCAAATTTGCTGTTCCACTCTCCCACTGTGGTGGAATTTCAAACCTGAAACTTTTGCCATCGAACTTTACTTCAGATACCGGGCGGGCACTGCCAGCTACAGATACAAAGTAACCTACTAACGTTTTGGTACCAGATAGTTTAACCTCGAGCCATGATGGCGCCTGTCTACCATTAACATCAATGGTTATATCCCAGCGACCAATAAGGGCAGCGGGCTCGGCAACCAAACGATTATATTCAGCTTTAATTAGTGTTGAAGCAAATGTTTTTCCAGGCAACCCTGCAATTAAGAGGCAACCTAAACCAAGCAAACAGATTTTTTTTCTCATAAGTGTAATTTCATTTATCAAGCAGTGCTTTTATCTGCTTTCTGCTATCGGTTATTGTTAAGATAATTTAAGAAAGGTATAATTTATTTTCTTTTGCAGCAAACACATATTACGTGCAGATACGAAAAGGCCCTTGCAAACCAGATCTGCAAGGGCCTATTTTATATTAATGCTATTAACTATCCATTAATGGCTTTAACGCCTGGTAATTCCTTACCTTCCATATATTCTAATAAAGCACCACCACCTGTAGACACGTAGCTTACTTCATCTTCCAAACCGAATTTAGCAATAGCCGCAGCCGAATCGCCACCTCCGATTAATGAAAACGCTCCATTGTCTTTAGTTGCAGCCACTACCGCATCGGCAACAGCTTTGGTACCCACCTGGAAGCTTTCCATTTCGAAAACACCCATTGGGCCATTCCACAATAATGTTTTAGAGTTTTTAATTACATCCTGAAACAATTCAGCAGTTTTCGGACCGATATCTAATCCCATCCAATCAGCCGGGATATGGCCTGCAGCCACATCTTGTTTAGCAGCATCGTTAGCAAATTTATCTGCGATAACGGTATCGATCGGTAAAATCAAGTTTACCCCTTTCGCTTTTGCTTTTTCAAGTAGTTCTAAAGAAAGTGCTTGTTTATCGGCCTCTAATAACGAAGTACCGATTTCCCCACCTTGCGCTTTAGCAAAAGTATATGCCATACCACCACCGATAATCAAATTATCTACTTTCTCTAACAATTTCTCGATCAGAAGAATTTTATCAGAAACCTTAGCACCACCCATAATAGCTGTAAATGGTCTTTCGGCATGGTTTAAGATTTTTTCGGCATTTTCAACTTCAGATGCCATTAAGTAACCAAAGTATTTTGCATCAGGGAAAAACTGTGCAATGATTGATGTAGAAGCGTGTGCACGGTGTGCAGTACCAAAGGCATCGTTTACATAAACATCGCCCAATTTCGATAATTTTTCGGCAAAAGCTACATCACCTTTTTCTTCTTCTTTGTAGAAACGCAGGTTCTCCAACAATAAAATCTCACCTGGTTTTAAAGCAGCAGCCTGGGTTGCAGCGCTCTCGCCAATGCAATCGTCGGCAAATTTAACCTCAACACCGGTTAAAGCAGAAAGATCAGCTAAGATATGTTTTAAAGAATATTTATCAGTTGGTCCATCTTTCGGACGGCCTAAGTGCGACATTAAAATCACTGCGCCACCATCTTTTAATATTTTGCTGATGGTTGGTAATGCAGCCCTGATTCTTTTATCGTCGGTAATTTTAAATTCATCATCCAAAGGCACGTTAAAATCTACCCTGATTAATGCTTTTTTATCTTTAAAGTCAAACTGGTCAATGGTGTTCATGTTTAATTATTTTGATTTAAGTTTAATTTCATTTCGTAGTGGAAACCGATACCGGGAATATCGAATTCGGGCGATTCGGTAGTAAAGCCAATCTTTTTGTAAAATGCTGCTGCAGTAGAGCGTGCATTGCACCACAAGTAATCGGTTTTATATTCTTTTAAGTATTCGATAGCAAAGTTAACCAGCGCCGCGCCATATCCCTTGCCTCCGGCATCGGGATGTGTGGCCATTCCGCGTAACTGATAACCTTCACCTTCTTCGGGGAAGAAATCGTTGCGCATAAATGTGGCTATTGACTTTATTTCCCTGTCTGCCCAAAAACCCAGGTGAAAAGTATCGTAGGCATCATCGCCTTCAAAAACACATTCTTTTAAAGGTTTGCCATTGCGTAAAACGAGGCTTCTTAAAGGCAGAACTTCTTCGGGAAGAATAAATTTAACCATATTTATTAGCAACAATTTAGCGCGAACTAACCATATATTGCAATATGGAAGCTCCGCTCAGGTTTGCAAAGTTAACAAAGCAATTGAAACGCGGTTATAATATCAAGCATAAAGTTTTAACATTTTCGTGGTAAATCCAGTAACTAGCCTAAAGAAAACACATCAAAACATTGGGTTAAAACCGGACGCCTTATTTATAACTGGCTCATTAATTGGCTTCCAATTTTGGAAGGGTTTTCCACCAAGCCAGTAACTTATCTTTTAAACCGCCAGCTATCTTAGGCTCACTTGCAGCAAGATTGGTTGTCTCCTTTTTATCCTTAACGATGTTATACAGCTGCATATCGGTGTTGTTACTGTTCATCAGCAATTTCCATTCTCCTTCTCTGATTGCCAGATTAGGGCTTTTATCGACTGGCCGGGGATATTTATAAGCAATATCATTCCGCCCATATTCCCAAAATATTTCCTTATTCCTTGATGATGGCTTGCCTGTTAAAACAGCGCTTCGATCAACACCATCGCTATGATAGCTTTTAGGCAAACTAATGCCAGCCATTTTTGTTAGCGAAGGCAAAAGATCGGTAGCCGTTACTACAGACAGATTATCGGTTTTACCTTTGGCAATATGCCCGGGCCAGCTAATGAGAAAAGGCATACAAATACCTCCCTCGTACAGCGAAAGCTTGGATCCCCTCAAGCCTGCTGCCCTGCTTCCTTTGAAACTCGGCAGCGGACCGTTATCACTGGTAAAAATGACAATGGTATTCTGATCCATGCCGAGTGCTTTCAACCCATCCAAAAGCCGCCCGATTTGTTTATCATATTCTTTCAATACCAGCTTAAAAGCGGCTTCTTCTTCAGGATTCATTGGATATTGGCCAGTATATTCAGTTTCTTTTCTCGGCACCCAGGGTGTATGCACATCATCAGGCCAAAGGTTTACAAAACAAGGCTGGTTTGGATGCGCCTTAAAAAAAGCAAGTGTTTTATCTACAAAATACTTTGTGCGGTCGTAACGCTTAATGCTATCTTTATCTGACCAGATCCAGTTGGTAGCGGTAATTGCAGGATCGGGATCAGGACTTTCGTAAGTACTGGCATGTGCATCGTAGCCATAAGCTTCAAAACCTGGGGCATCTTTAACATCCCTGCCGCCGCCCAGGTGCCATTTACCAAAATGTCCTGTCGCATAGCCAGCATCCTTAAAAAATCTGGCCATACTTGGCGCTTTGGGATCCAGAAAATCAGCTTGCCCAGCATTTTTATTGTGTTTTTTATTGTCAAGGTAGGTACAAAAATTCCACCTACCCGGGTACATACCGGTAAGCATGCCTGCACGTGATGGGGAGCAGATTGGCGCTGCGCTATAATACTGGGTAAGCTTTAAACCATTAGCAGCAATCCTATCGATGTTGGGTGTAGGTACAAATTTACCACCAAAAGCGCCTACATCACTAAAACCCATGTCGTCGGTTAAAATAACAATTACGTTGGGGGCCTTCGTTTTGTTTATCTTTTTCTGGGCGTTTGCATTTAAACCAATTGTTAAATTCAAAAGTACCAGCAAGGCGCGGGCTATGGCCAGTTTATTCATGTTTTCGGTATTTAGTTTCAGTAGATTAACCAAATATAGCCTTCTGAAATTAACCAAAATGTAATGAATTGGATAGAATAGAAAAGAAGCGATGCTATTAAATAAAACACATACCCATAACGGTTGTTCATTAGTTGTTGATAAAATCAAGTGATATGATAAAAGCGAAAAACATCCAAACGGCTGCCAAACTACTACTGGGCGCAGGCTTAATTGCTGCAGGAACAGGGCACTTAACTTTTGCACGAAAAGCTTTCCAGGCGCAAGTACCTGATTGGGTACCACTCCAAAAAGATGATACCGTGGTTTACTCTGGCCTGGTTGAAATTGCATTGGGCAGTGCTTTGCTACTAGCACCAAAAAAATATGAAAAGTTGGTTGGTAAAATTGCAGCAAGCATGTTTATCGCTGTTTTTCCCGGAAATATTTCGCAATACACCCATAAAAGAAGTGCCTTCGGCCTGAATACGGATACCAAAAGGTTTTTGCGCCTGTTTTTTCAGCCGGTACTGGTATACTGGGCGCTAAAATCTACGGATTAAGCAAATCAGCCAAAATTAGTGTATTGAGTTGCAGGATGTCTCAGCTATATTTAGCCGTGTTTTACAATTGTTTAGGCTTTTGGCAAAAGATCTATTTTCTTTACTACATCAATCAAACGGCTGCTATAACCATATTCGTTATCATACCAGCCAACCACTTTAACCATATCTCCTACAATGGAGGTAAGTAGCGAGTCGAATACGCATGAGTGAGGGTTATCGATAATATCAATTGAAACAATTGGATCTTCGGTATATTGTACCAGCCCTTTAAGCTCATTTTCTGCAGCTTTTTTAAAAGCAGTATTAATTTCCTTAATGGTTGTCTTTTTCTTTAAAAGGCAGGTAAAATCGGTAAGTGATCCGTTTAAGACCGGCACCCTGATTCCAGCCCCTCCCAAACGGCCATCGAGTTCGGGAAAAATATGGGTAATGGCCTTAGCCGCACCAGTTGTTGTCGGGATAATTGAAGATGAGGCAGCTCTGGCCCTTCTTAAATCTTTATGGTTCGCATCGTGCAGGTTCTGATCACCTGTCATCGAGTGTATTGTGGTGATATAACCCTCTTCTACTCCCCAGTTATCGTTCAAAATCTTAATCATGGGTGCAATGTTATTGGTAGTACAACTTGCGTTAGAGAGTACAGAACTGCTTAAATCAATCTGATCATCGTTAACACCCAGTACAACCATCGGAATATCATCAGCTGCAGGGGCAGAAATTAATACTTGTTTGGCACCCGAGGCAATGTGTTTTTCGGCTGATGCGCGGGTTAAATTCCTACCAGTACAATCAATAACCAAATCAACCCTCAATGCCGACCATGGTAATTCATCAGCTTCCTTAATGGCAAAAACCGGAATAGAAAGGTTATCGATTACTAAAGCATCGGGCTTGGCAGAAACATTACCAGCAAAAACCCCATGAACGGTATCGTATTTGAACAGGTGTGCCATTGTTTTGGCATCTGCCAAATCATTAACCGCTACCACTTCAAAACCCTCAGCTAATGCCAAGCGTAAAAATGTTCTTCCTATTCTACCAAAACCATTTATTGCCAGCCTCATGTTATTAAAAATTAGAGCGCAAAATTAGTATTAATTTATGAATTGAACAGGATGATATGATAAGATGGAAATGGGGTGATCAAACAGCGTTTTCAGTCCCCTGGACAGCTATTGTTTTGTCGATTTTTTATATAAACTCAAGGTGAGCACCCCGTTAAATGTCGCGCAGATCGCTATAATGAAGAAAATCAACACAAAATTCCCCAGTCGCTGCAATGAGATAGTGGCAAGCAGAATAACCGCATTAAGCATCAGAGAAGCAAGTACAATCTGGTTTGGCTTCAATCCGAGCAATTCTAAGCGGTGGTGAATGTGGTTACGGTCTCCTTTAAAGGGCGAAGTTCCATTTAAAATCCGGATGCAAAACACTCTTAACGAATCGAAGATGGGCACAATTAATATCGCTACAGCAATAGCAGGCGCCGAATAAAAGGCCGGCTGGTTGCTACCGGTAAATTTATTAAGCTCTATAAATTTAATTGCCAGTGCTGCAGAAATGAGCCCGATAATCAGGGCACCGGTATCCCCCATAAAAATCTTAGCCGGAAACCAGTTATATTTTAAAAAACCAGCAATAGCACCTGCCAGTGCAAAAGCAATAAAGGCATAAGGAATCTGCCCCATACTGGCGAACAAAACACCAAAAACCATACTTGTAAATATCCCAATCCCACCTGCTAATCCATCAATGCCATCTATTAAATTAAAGGCATTGTTTAAAAAGATAATCAGGGCAATCGAGAACAGGCTTCCCCAGATCATAGGCATATCTCCAATATTGAGTACGCCGTACAAACTAGATAGCCTGAACGAGCCGAAGAATACAAGAATAAAAGCAACTACAATCTGCAAAATAAACTTGGTACTGGTATTGGTACCATATACATCGTCTTTCAATCCCAGTGCAGCAAGAATGATGCAGGATGCAATAACAAAATTGGCTTCCCTAAAATTAATAATTGACGAAAAAAGTAAAATGCTAATGGTAAAGCTCGCCACTATGGCCAGTCCTCCCAGGCGTGAAATGTCGTGTTTATGGGTTTTACGGTAAAGGTCATTTTTATCGAAAAGGCCATATTTCAACGAAGTATAAATCACACTTGGCACACTTAAAATTACAGCTGAAAATGCCAAAATAAATATGGCACCGTAAAAATAGGCGGGATTCGAGTGCAGTATATCTTTGAACAAAACGGGATGATTTATGTTCAAATGTAGGAAAATTTGCAGAATGAACTACATTAGTAACAAGCTATTAACATGACATAGATCAAGTATCCTGAAGAAAAGACATGATCAGATTCAAATCCATTTAAGCTTAGAACTGCTTTAACTTGCTTAGTTTTTTCTTTACCAATACCCGGAATGGATGCGGCATTTTATTCCTCTTAAGTGACTTATAATCATTTACAAAAGCTAGCCAGCGGCTATGCAGCGATTTATTACTCACTCCCCCCACACGCATATTAACCATAAGCATGGGTAGATAAGCCGTTTTAGTTTGATGAGTGTAAAGGAACCTCAGCATTAAATCGTAATCTGCAGTAGTACCCAAATCAAGTGCGTAACATCCGTATTTTGAGAATAATGATTTCTTTAAGTAAAGCGTCGGGTGAGCAGGCATCCACCCATTTTCCAAATCTTTAAAACTTGCGTTTCGGGATTTCCATTTTCTCACGATTCTGCCAGTAGCTGGATGTATATAATGCAAATCGCCATATAAACCACCTATTTCTGGTTGGTTTTTAAAAGTCTCAGCTACTGCTGCCAATACATCGGGCCCCGAAAACATATCATCAGCATTTAAAATACCAATAATATCGCCGGTAGCTTTTTCGATCCCTTTATTTATGGCATCATAAAGTCCCTGATCAGCTTCGGAAATAAAATAATCGATGTGTGCCTGATTTTCGGCTATTATGCGAAGCGTATTATCTTTCGATCCGCCATCAATTACTAAATATTCTACATCCGGGTAAGTTTGAGACTTAACAGAATTAAAACATTCCTGCAGAAAAGCTTCGCCATTATAAACAACAGTGATGAGGGATATTTTCATAATTAACCAATCAGTCATCAACTTGTATAGATGTTAAAGCTGAAGCCCGGGTAAATATAAAATTAAGTAAGGATACACAGAAGAGATAATGTAAAGAAAGCAGTTCAGGGTTTATTCCTTTTTCTGATGATGAGGATACCGAATAAACCTGCCGCAGCACCGAAAAGCCAGGAATGATCGTCGAGGTTGCATTCTACCATGGTAAATGTGCCTTGATAACCATACCTAAATGTCCCAAATAAACATATTTTAATACCCAAAACATCGACACCTAGCGTGCCATCGCAGATTACACAGGAAGATGCAGTTGTACCGGGCGTCCAACTACAATAATTACTAGATAAAGATGTAAATGGTGAATTATTATATAATTGTGATGTGCCTAAAACCTCTAATGCGTTAGAAGTATACACCCTATTACTATATGGAATTAAACATCCTGTAGCTGTCCCCTGTGCCAAGGCAATAATAGAAATTAAAGCAGCAAAAAGGGTAAGACAAAAACGTTTCATGCATTCCTAAAAGTAGTAATACACAAAGTTAGCCCCTTTATCAGCTCAATTATGTGTTCGTTTTGTTCAATAGCTAAACAATTAGTTTACAACCAATAGCTCTAAAATGAACAAAAACCAGATTTACACAATATAGCTTAAAAAACAAGGTGGCATCTGTTACGGATAAACAGCAAACTGAATACACCAACGACCGCTACACAATATGGTGTATAGTCATCTAAAGGCAACGTTACACACGTACTGTCGGAAGGATTATAATTTACCAAAGTACCAATATCGCCAGTATTAGTATCTGAGGTACATTGACCGTTGGGATTGGATGGAGAAACAATTTTTGGGTAAGCATCCGCAGTATTCCTGTCAATTCCACAAACAGGGTCCTGCGCCCAATTTCTTTTGGCTATACGATCTGTTGCAGTAAATTTAGGTATGAGTACGGAGCCGTTAAGATAGGTTCCGTTTTGAACCGTATAAATAAAATCGCCGGTTCTGCAACCCGTAGCTGCGAATGAACAAGAAAAAAATAAAACTGTTGACAAGACAGTTAGGGATAGATGCTTTAGCATTTTTGTTTGGTTTCCGGGCGCTACCTTAGGCTCCCATCACATTTTTATTGTAATATCTTCACAGCCTTAACAGAAATCGGCACCATTAAAAATCAAAAAGTGAAAATAACCGTAAGATTAATATTACAAAATTATAAAAAAACGAAAAACAAAAACAATGAACAAAATGAATGTGATGAATGCATGACAGTCTAGATCACTAGGCAAAAGCAGATAAAAACAGTTAAATGGGACTTGAAAGGGGAAAAATATAGTTATAGCGACACAAAAAGCCAACTCACAATGTTGACAAATATCACTAAGAAAATATTATAAGAGGTAACGTTCGCGAGATTTTGTTATAGCTAAGAGCTAAATTACACAATCTGGATCCTTAGCCTTTTGATTCCTAATAAGTAAAAACCCTAAAAACCCATCCACTAAAAAGATAGTCCAAAGATTATCATCAAGCGGACAATATATCATTGAAAATGTATTTCTAACACCAGCTACAGGTGAATTACAGCTAATAAACGCTCCAGTAGTGGTATTGTAGGTAATTCCACCAGTACAAACGGTACAAGTTGGTGTCCCAGTGGCAGGTGTCCAGTAGCAATAACCTGGGGATAGCGGACGTGCGCCTGTTACACCAAGAAAATATGTCGGATAAAGTTCATTGGTATACACAGTATTGGTGGATGAAAGAAAACACCCGGTATAAGTTCCCTGAGCCTGCGCCGACTGACTAAAAAGAAAACAAAACAATAAACTTACTGAACAAACGAAAAGCTTCATAATAAATACAGGGTAATTGTTATTGCAAAAATAGACACCGTATGATAAAAACACAAAAAAACATGCTTAATAATACAAAATCTTTTTAGCCGTAACTACTCAATATTCATACCAGTATTTTTTCTTCTTATTATTCCCATGGCAATAAAAGCGGTAAAAACTGTCATTATTATTGCATGATCATCAATGGGACATGCAACCATGCTAAAAGTTCCTTTAACACCAGTTGTACATCCTGATGGAAAGTACCCCCATGGCCAAACATAAGTATAGCTTGTGCACACACTACAGCTTACACCTGTCGAACTGGGCGTCCAATAACAATAGTTGTTGGAGAGTGTAGTTACAGGTGCACTTGTTTCGTAATATGTTGCATTGCCCATGAAATCATTTCCATAAACAGAATTATTGGGCAACAAACATCCTGTAGCAGTACCTTGAGAAAATGAATATGAAACAGCTCCAAAAGTAATGAGCAAAAAGAGAAGGGATAATTTATACATGACAACCATAAATAATCATCAAAAATAGCCCTAACACGTATAATAAATATTACAAAAATAACCAACATTGACAATTATCAAGGTCATTATTTTTTTTAACAAAACAAATCATACATATCCAATCAAATTGATTATCAATAAATCAGAATAAAAATTACAACCACGTACATTAGACGATGCGCAATAGCTATCAGATAAAATCAAAAAACAGGATTTATAAAAGCTACTTTCTTTAAAAAAGCATTTAGAAAATGTATTTTTGGCATAGATATGTGGAAAGTTTAATGCATAAACGTATCTTTAAAATTATGGCCCGTTTTAATTTCATCCCACTCCTACTCTTTAGCTTTATTTTCTCAATTCTGGTCCTATCGGGTTGCTCTGTACGCAAACAACATAGTTTGTTTAATGCACCTACTGATATTGTTACAGATACCATTAAACAGGTATATGTGGTTAATGATCAGGGATTGGGTGATATCTACTACAAAATCAAAATAAATGATCAACTAGCCGTAAGGAATGTTCAAAACCCTGAGTTTGGCGCAACAAGTAGCTCAGCTACCAGTGTTTCAAGTAATAGTCAGAACGGATCGGCTCAGAATGTACTTGCTTATGCTGTTGAACCTGATGGAACCGTTAATTTACCAGCCATAGGCAAGGTTGAAGTTGCCGGTTTGACAAGAAGAGAAGCCAGAAACAAAATTCAGGATATTTATAAAAGCAAACTTTTAAAAGATCCGATTATTGAATTAACCATTGTTAATCTAAAAGTTACCTTGTTGGGTGAATTTGCAAAACAGGGAAATTTTTACCTGGAAAAAGAGAATACTGATCTTATCGAAATTATCGGCGAAGCTGGTGGAATATCCAAAGCAGCAGACCCTAAAACACTAAAAATCATTAGAGGCGACCGCAGCCACCCGGAAATTATCTATGTCAACCTTAATGATATCAATAGCCTGGCGAGTAAAAAACTGATTCTTCAGAACAATGACATCATCGTTCTCCAGCAGACTAAAGGGCAGGCATTAAGCGAACGCTTACAAAGTTTCAATAATATTGTGCAACCTCTACTTGTTGTAATTAACCTTGCAACATTAATTTTTGCTTTAACACGCTAATGGAAAAGGAACAAAATTTAGAGGCAAAAGCCGTTAGCCAACAGATCGATTTTTATAAAATATTCAGGGTTTTCTGGAGCCGGTGGTATTGGATTGCGGGCTGCATTGTAATTGCACTAAGTGTAGCAAAAATTAAAGTGTTATACACAACTCCGGTTTATCAAACCTTTGCTTCACTTAAGTTACAGGATAGTAACCCAAGCGTTAATACAAGCAATCAAATGCCAACGCAGGTCTATAACTATACCGATAAAATACAGGCGGAGAGCTTTGTGATCAGGAGTAACGACGTAGTATTAAATGCCATTAGTAACCTGGATTATAAAATATCCTATTACCTTAAAGGCAGGATCCGGACCACAGAACTCTATCCGGCTATTCCGTTCCAGATCGAGATAGTTAAACAGGATTCAGCTAATTTCAGCAGAGGCGTATACAATGTCGAAGCGGTAGACAAAAAGACTTTTAAAATTGGCGACCCTAATAATGTAAAGGCAAAATTAATCACCCACCGCTATGGCGAGCTTTTAAATTTGGGCAATATGCAGTTCCGTATTAAATCGGAAATTCCAAATGGCGATTATAGCTTCAAATTTAACACAAAGGAAGATTTTATTGGCCGGGCAATGGGCGTAAATGTGGCAGAAGCGGCAAGATTTACCAATGTAATGAGCTTAAGTTTAACCGATGGCAACCCGGTATTTGCCGCCGATATGCTTAATGCCATCATGAAAGAATATGTCCGTTACGACCTTATTCAACGCCAACGTTCTGCTAAACAAACTGTCGAATTCATCGATAACCAATTGGGCTTCATTAATACTGAGGCGGGTAAATCTGGCAGCAGCCTTGCTAACTATAAAACACAGAACAAAATCGTAGATATCAATTCGGCCGGAAATATGACGGTTGGGAAATTAGCCGAACTTGAAAAACAAAAAACGGAGCTAAACATTAAATTATTAGGTATTAAGCAACTAGAAGACCAGGTTAACAACAATCGTTCAAAAGTAGAAATCGGCCTGGATTTGGAGGGCGAGCTAAATGGAGGTTTGGGCGCTTTGGTTACGCAGTTAAACACCCTGCTGGCCAATAGGGAAATTAAACTGACCCAATTTACCTCCGATTCTCAACCTGTGAAACAAATTGAACAACAGATTACCAATGTAAAGGCTGGCATCAAAAACAGCATCCGTTTAATGCGAGAAGGGAATGAACAAACTGTTAAATATATCGATCAACAGATTAGCGGGGTGAATAGAAGCATAAGTGCTATTCCTGTTAAAGAGCAGAATTTTATTAAACTGAGCACCAATTTTGAGGTAAATAATAAAGTAAGATCTTATTTATCTGAAAAAAAGTTAGAAGCCGAAATGAATGCGGCCGCTACTGTTGCCGGTGCCGCCATTGTTAATATGGCCTATCCATCTTATTATTCTATAGCAGCCGATTCTAATAAAACATATACGTTTGCATTTTTGGTTGGCCTGGGTGCGGGCATGGGACTGATTCTTTTGGTCCGTTTTCTAAACCCTTACATCTATGATAAAGAAGCCGTTGAAGGTTTAACCAAAACACCAATCATTGGCGTAATCCGGAAATTCCCAGACTATATCGATCAGGATAACCGACAAGCTTTGTCTATCGCCAAACCAAAATCAGTCTTTGCAGAATCTGTACGTTCGGTACGTACCAATTTAAGTTTCTTAGCCAGCCATAAACAAAGTAAAGTAATTTGTATTACCTCAGAGATTTCTGGTGAAGGAAAATCGTTCGTAACCATTAACCTGGCAGGTACAATGGCCCTGATTGAAAAAAAAGTGATTTTGATCGCTGCCGATTTACGCAGATCACGTTTACATAAAGCTTTTGGCGTTGATAATAAAAAAGGGTTAAGCTCATTACTTTCCGGGCAGCACCAACTGGAAGATGTACTTATTCACGATGAAGTACACAATATGGATTTCATCCCTTCGGGGCCTGTTCCTCCAAACCCTTCAGAGCTTTTACACACAGAAGCCATGCAAAACCTATTGAAACGGCTCGAAAAAAGTTACGATTACGTACTGGTTGATACCGCTCCTGTGGGCCTGGTTTCTGACGCCATTCCATTGATCAGAAATTCGGATGTTAACCTTTTCGTTATCAGATCGGGCGTATCCAAGCAACGGGCAGCCAATATTCCAGAACGTTTATCGAGGGAATACGGGCTTAATAATATAGCCATAGTACTTAACGCCTTTGGCGATGATGCCCTATACTCTAATTACTATACTACCGATTACAGTCGCGGAGGGGGTAACAGCACCTATTATTATTCAGATTATTCCGGATACTCAGGTTCTGGCTATTACGACGATGAGAATCGCAAATGGTGGATGTTCTGGAAGAAAAAATAAGCAGGCCAGATTAGCAGCTTAGTGAACTTGACAAATAAAATTCAGGATTATGGTAGATGCAGGTAAGTTATGATCGATCAAAATTACAGGTGGTATCCGGTTTATACCCGCTCAAGAGCAGAAAAAAAAGCATATGAGGAGCTAAACCGAAAAGGAATACTGGCATATCTTCCATTAAGAAAAGCAGTAAAGCAATGGAGTGATCGTAAAAAAATTGTAGAAGAGCCTTTAATTAAGTCTTACCTGTTTGTGTATATTTCGGGCAAAGAGTATGCAGAAGTTTTAATGACGAACGGTATTGCCAGGTTCATTTACTTTTCAGGCCAGATTGCAACAATACCCGAGCAACAAATTACCGACCTTAAGTTACTGCTTGCTACTGATGCAGATCTTGAAGTACTGGAGTACGATATTAAGCCCGGTGAACGCGTATTGATTAAAGCAGGGCCATTTAAAGGCATTATGGCCGAACTGGTATCGGTACAAAATAAACAGCGTATTATCTTACGCTTACAAAATATAGGTTATGCAATAGAGATTAACACTTCTGTTGCATTTATAGAACCAGTGTAAGGTTCAATCCTAAAATGAGGTTAACAGTCGCGTTTTTTAAAACAACATGTGACTGAGAGGGCGAAGCTATGCCCGGCCACAAACAAAAAATCATCCCATCCCATATCCCATGTGCCGCATTGCGGGAATTATTGACCTTAACAAGCCTGTAGCAGAACTTCAACAGGAGGCGAAAGCTATGTGCAATTTAATGGCGCACGGTGGACCAGATGGCGAAGGCTATTATTTTGATGAAGAAAAAGGGCTGGTATTTGGACATAGGCGCCTGGCTCTGATCGACCTCTCTCCTGCTGGCCAACAACCTATGTCAATTCATAATGGCCACCTAACCATCACCTATAATGGTGAAATTTATAATTTCCAGGAGCTGAAAAAAGAACTGGTTGAAGCAGGCTTCGATTTTGTTTCGCATTGCGATACTGAAGTGATTCTCGCCGCGTACCAACGTTGGGGAGTTGCCAGTTTTAGTCGCTTAAATGGCATGTTTGCCTTTGCACTACATGATCAGCTGGAGGCTAAAACTTTCCTGGTGCGTGATCCCTCAGGGATCAAACCACTTTACTATTATAATGAAGAAGGCAAACTGATATTTTCATCAGAAGTAAAGGCTTTCAGTGAAACCGATTTACAACTATCAGAACTTCCGGAATGGAAAGTTTACTTTTTAGCTTTTGGTCACCTTCCCGAACCTTACACCACCCTTGCTCAGGTAAAAATGCTACCTAAAGGCAGCTATTTGAGTTGGGATCATCAACTTCAGCAAGCCTCCATTACCGCTTATTATAGAAGCAATCTAAAAGAATACTGTAAAGATCAGCAGCGTGCAGAGACTGCGCTCATTGAAATATTTAAGGAGGCTATAGCCAGACACCTGATTTCGGATGCGCCAATTGGTGTTTTTTTAAGTGGCGGGATTGACTCAAGCCTTTTAACACTGCTTTCAGCACAAAGCCTGGGGAATGGCCAGCATTTGAAAACCATATCCATCAATTTTTCTGAGCAACAATTTTCTGAGCAGGTTTATCAGGACCGGATTGCAAAACAAACCCAGAGTGAACATGCTGCATTCCTGATCGATAAGGATAGCTTTGAAAAGCACCTGCCCACTGCATTGGCAGCCATGGATCAACCTACTACAGATGGGATAAACTCCTGGTTTGTAAATTATTTTGCGAAGGAAAAAGGCCTAAAAGCCGTATTATCGGGCATAGGAGGTGATGAATTATTTGGAGGCTATCCTGCTTTCAAAAGAATGAAAATGGTAAGACTGCTGTCAAAGCTTCCACGTTTTATCCTCAAAAAAGGCATTCATTTTAAACAAACACATTTAAAGCGCGCCTACTATCTCAGTTACAAAAATACAGCTGGTAAATATCTGTTTTTACGTGGAATATATGCTCCCACCGAAATTGCATCGATATTGAATATGAAAATTGACAAGGTCGATGAAATACTTCAATCCATGTTAATGCCTGTTATTCCCGATAATTTAACGGCTGAGCAGGAAGCAGGTTGGCTGGAGTTTAATCTGTATATGCAAAATCAATTGCTGAAAGATACCGATGCAATGAGTATGCAGCATGGGATAGAAGTACGTGTACCCTTTCTGGACAAAGATCTAATCCAGCTACTTGATTATACTTCAGCTGCTATCAGATATCAACAAGCTAAACCAAAAGGTTTTCTTATCGATACCTTTAAGAATATCTTACCTGAAGCCATTTGGAACAGGGAAAAAATGGGTTTTACTTTTCCTTTTCAAACCTGGTTGCAGGCAAATGATTTCTTCCTGAAAGCACTAAATACTGTAAATCCGAAGGTAACAGAACTGAAAGCAGCATTTGTGCAGGGAGAATTGCATTGGTCTAAAGCAATTGCCTTGTATCAGTTAGAAAGGTGGGAAAATGGTAAGCTGAAGAACAGGACTGATCTGGATCGGGTTATACCAACCGATATCAACAATGCATAAACAACAGCGTATCTTATTCTTATCTTTATATACTTTCGGGTTAACGGGTGGGATCGAAAAGGTATGCAGATCGTTAACCAGTGCTTTGCATGAGTTAAAAAACATGGATGCTGTTAGTCAGTATCATTGCCTGAGCATGTATGATGAAAATCCAGATCCACGATATATAGATGCCGGACATTTTACAGGTTTTAACGGAAACCGAATTGCCTTTGGGCAGAAAACCATCCGCGAAGGCCTGAAATCTGACATTATCCTGCTCAGCCACATTAACCTGCTGGTATTCGGCTGGCTGATCAAGAAATTAAAGCCTAAAGCCAGAATTATCCTTTTAGCACATGGTATTGAAATCTGGGAGCCTTTAAAAAACTGGAAAAAGAGGTTTTTGCAACAAAAAACCGAAATATGGGCAGTCAGTAAATACACTGCTAACCGCGTTCAGCAACAACATAGTATTGCACCACATCAAATCAATATCCTGAACAATTGCCTCGACCCTTTTTTCGATGTACCTCAAAACTTTGAGAAACCCACTGAGCTATTAGAAAGGTATGGTCTGAATGCTGATCAAAAAATATTGTACACATTAACCAGATTATCATCCCGCGAGCAATATAAAGGTTATGACCAAGTATTGGCCGTATTGAAGCATTTACCTGAAGAAATTCATTACGTTCTTGGTGGAAAAGCAGATGCACTTGAACAAAAACGGATTCAACAATTAATTAATCAGTATGGCTTGCAGCACCGGGTTACTTTAACCGGTTTTATTGCAGATAGTGAAATCACTCCCCATTTTCTATTGGCCGATATTTTTGTGATGCCCAGCAAGGCTGAAGGTTTTGGAATTAGCTTTATTGAGGCAGCTGCATGTGGCTGTAAAGTTATTGCCGGCAATGGGGATGGCAGTAAAGACGCACTATTAAATGGAGAACTGGGTTTCCTGATTGATCCAACTAACCAGAAAGAGCTACTCAAAGCTATCCTCGAAGCATTAGCCTTGCCCATTGTCCGAGATTTACAGCAGCAGAAAACCCTAAACCACTTTGCTTTCAGCAATTACCTGCATAAAACACAGCAATTATTATCTATTTCATGAGCGAGCAAGAGCATTCCTGGACCATAGAAGCTAAAAGTTCTTTATTCGACCTCAAATTAAATGAGGTTTGGGCCTATCGCGATCTGTTATGGCTGTTGGTAAGGCGCGACTTCGTTTCCTTTTATAAGCAGACCATATTTGGACCCCTTTGGTTCTTTATCCAGCCTTTGTTTACCACCATTATTTTCACCTTTATCTTTGGAAACCTGGCCGGTATTTCTACCGATGGTTTGCCTAAACCACTTTTTTACATGGCAGGTATTACCGCATGGAACTATTTTTCTGATTGTCTGACCAAAACATCAACAGTATTCAGGGATAATGCAGGCATATTTGGCAAGGTTTATTTTCCGCGTTTAATTATGCCCCTAAGCATTGTGGTGAGTAATCTGGTACGTTTTGCCGTGCAACTGTTACTTTTTCTCCTATTGATGATCTATTACCATCTGTCAGGGGCGCAATTCTCTATCAGCTGGGCTCTAGTCCTGTTCCCTATGCTCATCATTTTAATGGCACTTTTGGGTTTGGGCGGAGGTATGATTATTTCGGCCATGACCACAAAATACCGCGACCTGGCATTTTTAGTAACCTTTGGCGTACAACTTTTAATGTATGCAACCACCGTCATCTATCCCCTATCAGCCGCACTTGAAAAATACCCAAAATATGCCTGGATCATCATGTACAATCCCATGACGCCTATCATTGAAACCTTTCGCTATGGTTTTTTGGGAGAAGGAAGTTTTAGCTGGGGCAGTTTTGGTTATGCCAGCGGAATTACATTTGCAGTATTGATTTTGGGAATCATCATATTTAATAAAGTAGAACGGAATTTTGTAGATACGGTTTAATTATATTGTTAATGGCTCTTCCTGGCAGAGAAAAAATGAATTCAATTTTAAGTAAGCTAAACAGTAGTTTCACTGTTCCAGGCTTTTTAGAAAAATCATATTTCCCTTCATTAGACGGCTGGAGAGCAGTAGCCATTATAATGGTAATTCTAGGCCATGCTAAATCAACAGTTCTCAATAGTACAGCTTACTATCGATTTTTTGAAAGATTTGTATATGCAGAACTTGGCGTTAGAATTTTTTTCATTTTAAGCGGTTTTTTGATAACAAGCTTACTACTAAAGGAATTTGTTCAAAATGGCAAAATAGTTATCTCTAATTTTTTCATAAAAAGGGCACTCAGAATTTTTCCGGTATTGTATTTATATATCATTACAATCTGTATAGTAAACAGTTACTTCGGTCTTGGAATTAGTAATTCTTTTTTTTGGGGAATGTTATGCTATTTCACGAATTTCATAATGTACAACAACCCCTGGCTTTCGAGTCATACATGGTCATTATCGGTAGAAGAACAGTTTTACCTGATCTGGCCAATAATAATCTATGCTATTAAGAAAAAAGCGTGGCTGTTCAGTTTATCACTGATTGTATTAACTCAACTTCTACGTGTGCTTTGGTATAAAGCAGGATTTTATCAGGAGACCCTAGGTCCGTTTCTAAATGGTGCAGATGCTATATTTTTAGGTTCTCTGCTCTCTATTGTAAGTTTTAAAAGATTTATTAACCCTTTAGCTAAATATTGGAGTAATCAGTACTTTCATTTTCTGGCAATATTCCTGGTTTTTTTCATTTATTACAGCCTGCACAGGGGCATGTTCGGAAAGTTCCTGCTACCATTTGGATATATCTTATCTGATTTAGCTATAGGTTACCTGCTTCTGGCAACAATCATAAATGCAAAAGGATTAATATACAACACACTAAATAATGCTGTAATGGTCAAATTGGGAGTTATATCATATAGTTTGTATATATGGCAACAACTCTTCATAGTTCCACTAAATTATAACCCGGAAATTCTTCCCAGGGCTCAATTTCCATTCAATATTTTGATTTCAATTTTTGTTGCCTTCTTATCCTATTATTGTTTTGAAAAACACTTTCTTAATTTAAAGAAGCGCTTAACTAACAGATCTAAATGTCAGAAATAGCAATAAAAATTGAAAATTTAAGTAAAGCCTATCAACTCGGCCAGATTGGTACAGGTACAATAAGCCGCGATCTCGAACGTTGGTATGCCCGGATTAGAGGAAAAGAAGACCCCTTATTACTGGTTGGAGAAAGTAATGACCAAAATATCAGAAGTGAAAGTAATGTAGTTTGGAGTTTAAAGAATATAAATTTTGAAATTGCAAAGGGCGATGCTGTTGGTATCATCGGTAAAAATGGTGCAGGAAAAAGCACTTTGTTAAAAATATTGAGCAAGGTTACTGCCCCAACAACCGGAAAAATTTCGGGTAATGGCAGGATTGCAAGCCTCTTAGAAGTTGGTACAGGTTTTCATCCTGAGCTCTCGGGAAGGGAAAATATCTTTTTAAATGGTGCTATACTGGGCATGCGTAAAAAAGAAATTCAGCGCAAACTGGATGAAATTGTAGATTTTGCTGGTATAGAACGTTATCTGGATACTCCTGTTAAAAGATACAGTTCAGGCATGTACGTACGGCTCGCCTTTGCAGTAGCTGCCCACCTCGAAAGCGAGATTTTAATTGTGGATGAGGTGCTGGCTGTTGGTGATGTAGAATTTCAGAAAAAATGCCTGGGTAAAATGAGCGAGGTGAGTAAAGGCGAAGGCAGGACAGTACTCTTTGTAAGCCATAACATGACGGCTATTAAAAAGCTGTGTGGCAACAGCATTCTGCTAAACAAAGGCAGCGTAGAACTATTCGACCGTACAGAACGCGTAATTGAACATTATTATCATGCTAATAAAGAAAGTCTCGTAAAAATAAATCCAGCTTCTAAACGGGAAGGATCTGGCGTTGTTCAATTTTACGACTTCACTATACTTAACAAAAACCTTGAAGAAAAATCAGTATTCCTTAATGGCGAAAGCATTGTTTTTAAATTTACCCTAAATGCTATCGCTGATACTGCCAATGTAGATATTGGTTTTTCCATTCATGATGAAGACGAAAATATGTTATCGGTTATTTATAGCAGTTACCAGAACAAAGTTTTCGACCTTAAAAAGGGGATAAATCATTACTCATTCGAACTCACTGATAATTACCTGAGCAACAGGACCTATATTATCAGGGGGCTGATAAAAGCGGATAATATTATTGCTGATATGCCTGCTCAACCCATCGGAGAACTGGTAATCGAATCCGGTAATTTTTACCAAACAGATAGTATAGGGCATCAATCCTCAAAAATTGCATTCTTGATTAAAGGGAAATGGGCTTAAAGGAATATACAATACAAACGCTGTTAAAACTGATGCCCGACTTCCTGAAACGAAGGATTATTACCCAATCTGCAGATTCAGGGATACTCACTTTTTCGCAGGAAGGAGAAGATCGGTTAATTGAAAGGATACTCGGCAAAAAACATTATGGCATTTATGTTGATGTTGGAGCACATCACCCTTCCACAATAAGCAATACCTATTATTTTTATAGAATGGGCTGGAGAGGAATTAATATCGATGCCATGCCGGGTGCTATGGCGCTTTTCGATCAGGTAAGGCCTTATGATATCAATATAGAGCAGCCAATTTCTGACGAGGTAGCCGAACTGGAATATTTTATGTTCAACAGTGCGGAGCTGAATACATTCGATGCCCAAAACGCAGCTATTTTTTCAAGCTATCCCAACGTTAAGCTGATGAACAAAACCATACTAAAAACCAACACCTTAGCTAAAGTACTGGAACAAAACTTACCTAAACTGGGGGAAACAGAAATCGATTTCCTCTCGGTAGATGTAGAAGGTCTGGATTTAAAAGTGCTAAAATCGAACGATTGGACAAAATTCCGTCCAAATCTAATCCTTGTAGAAGATTTATTTGCCGACGTTATGAAATCCTTTCATGGGGAAATATCTACTTACCTAACCAGTGTTGGTTACCAGATGATAGCCAAAACACAGAATACGCTTTTCTTTAAAAAAATTGCCTGAAGTTTCGATCATTATGCCTGTTTACAACGGGGAAGCATTCCTGAATGAAGCTGTAAATTCTGTTATTCAGCAAAGCTATACGGATTGGGAACTGATTATTGTAGATGACGGCTCGACGGATAATACCGCTAAAATTATTAATGACTTTACCTCATTAGATAATAGAATTAGGAGCTTTTATCAAACCAACAAAAAACAGGGCCTGGCCAGAAATGAGGGTATTAAACAGGCTAAAGGAAAGATTATTGCCTTTCTGGATGCCGATGACCTCTGGGAAGTACACAAGCTGGAAGTTATGGTCGATTTTTTTCACCAATCAACATGTGAACTTGTATTTTCAGATGCATACTTACAGGATGATGCCACCGCAGAAAGTAAACGCTTCGGGGTAACCAATACAAACTACAGCGGTGCAAAAGGTTTAGAATCTTTTTTATTTTATAACAGGATTCCCCTGTTAACCGTATTGGTAAAACGTGAGGCAATTTTTGAAGTGGAACTATTTAACAACAGAGGCATAAGCGAAGACTATGAACTCTGGCTTAAATTATTATTACGCGGTTTTGAGTTTAAATCAACCAGCCAGGCCCTGGCCACTTACCGCGTTCATGCCCAATCCACAACCCATCAGGATAAACTTGCAATGGATGCGAACATCGATGTCATTTATAGCTTATATAAAAACGTTAATCCACTTTACAAAAGACTTTTCGGCGATTATCTCAAAGTATGGTACCGGAGAAAGCTAAAAACCATTAAAGACCGCACGGCATACCTGAATTTTTTAAATGTTCTTACTTTACAGCACCGGGATAATTTTAAATATCAGCTCTTGCTAAAAATTAATCCGGCATTGCTCGGCTATCGATTTCATAAACGATTGTTATCTTATTTAATCAGATGAAACTTGTTTCCATCATTATACCCTGCTACAACCAGGGTAAATATTTAAAAATGAGTTTGGATAGCTGTCTAAGTCAAAGTTATCCGCATTGGGAATGCATTATAATAAACGATGGCTCTAATGACGATACTGAAGAAATAGCCTTTAGCTACTTAAATAAAGACGAAAGATTTAAATACAAAGCTCAGCCGAATAAAGGTTTATCTGCTGCCAGAAATCTGGGAATTTCCATTGCCAAAGGCGATTTTATTCAACTATTAGATGCCGACGATTTAATTGAGCAAGATAAACTGGCAAAGACAATAGCCCAATATCATTATCTCAGAGATCACAACCGCATAATCATTTATTCGAGTATGCGTTATTTTGAAAGTCAGGCCCCTGCAAAGTTAAAAGTGCTGGGCCGCAATAATTTTATTGGTCATGTAGAATTGAAGTTGGAAGATAGCCCGGCCAGCCAAAAAGAGTTGGTTCAGTTTAGAAACCCATTTGTGATATCTGCTCCACTTTACCCTGCAAATTTGTTTAAAGAAATAGGCTTATTTGATGAATCTTTAACTGCCCTTGAAGATTGGGATCTCCACATCAGGTGTCTCAAATCAGGTTATTTATTTCATCACCACGCTGAAGCAGATACCCGGACGCTGATCCGCCTGCACGACAATAGCATGATGAGAAATCAGCACTTGATGGATACCAACTTTAGTATTGTAAATGCAAAACATCAATTAAAACCAATAGAGGCACCAGCAGTAAAACAATCATTATTCGTACGCTTCTTTAAGAAAATTATGAACCGGCTAAAACCTTAAGGTCTATTTATTCATGAAAAAAATCATTTCAACATATTTCAACCGATTTCTAAAAAGATTGATGAATGGAGTTGATGAATCTTTGAAAGATACCGGAAAGCTACTTGCAGGCGAACAAACTGCACAATTGATTATTAAAAACCAATACAGGGCACTTCAGAAAGAAGAAATAAGAAAATATGATTTTAACGAGGTGGGTTTTAGAAAATATTCGCAAAATTCGGAAGATGGCATCCTGCTGTTCATTTTCGCGGCAATTGGCACTACGAACAAAAAAATTGTGGAGCTTTGTGCTTCTGATGGGATAGAATGTAATGCGGCCAATCTGATTATCAACCACGGCTGGCAGGCACTGCTGTTTGATGGAAATACGGAAGCTATTGAAAAAGGCAAAAAGTTTTATCGTTCACATCCTGATACTTTCACCCTCCCCCCCATCTTTGTAAATGCCTGGATCACCAAAAACAATGTAAACGAACTTATTGCCAACCAGGATTATACCGGAGAAATAGACCTGCTTTCTATCGATATGGATGGTGTAGATTATTGGATCTGGGATAGCATTACGGTGATAAAACCCCGTGTTGTAGTAGTAGAAGTTCAATGTATATTCGGGGCCGGCGATTCAGTTACTGTACCTTATGCCGATAACTTTAAAACTGAATTTATAGATGGCTTTGGTGTTTACAGTGGTGCATCGCTGAATGCTTTTATAAAACTGGCTTCACACAAGGGGTATAGGCTCGTTGGTGTAGAAAAATATGGTTTTAACGCCTTCTTCATCAGGGAAGATATTGCAGCAGATATATTTCCAGAATATGATATCTCAGGTTATGAAGACATCCCATTTGTGAAATGGGCCAAAGCAAAATTCCTCGAACAAATAAAAGATAAGAAATGGGAGCAGGTGTAGATAAAATCAGGGCAATTGCATTTTATCTGCCCCAATACCACCCTATTCCCGAAAACGACCAATGGTGGGGAAAGGGTTTTACAGAATGGACCAACGTAGCAAAGGCCCGGCCTTTGTTTAAAGGCCATTATCAACCCCATGTTCCTGCTAGCCTGGGCTTTTACGATTTAAGATTAAACGAAGCCAGGGTTGCACAGGCCGATCTCGCAAAGCAATACGGTATAGAGGGCTTCTGCTATTGGCATTACTGGTTTGGAAATGGAAAAAGGCTACTCGAAAGGCCTTTCAATGAAGTTTTAAGCAGCGGCAGCCCAAACTTCCCATTTTGCATTGGCTGGGCAAACGAGAGCTGGTCGGGCATTTGGCATGGCAACCCTTCAAAAATATTAATTGAACAAACTTATCCCGGAAAACAGGACTATATTGATCATTTTAATTATTTGTTAACAGCTTTTCGGGATGAACGCTATATCAAAGTTGATGATAAACCTTTATTCTTTATTTACTCGCCAGACAAAATACCTGATCTCATCGGGTTCACCAATCTTTTTAGAAAACTGGCAACTGAAAATGGACTGAAAGGCTTATACATTGTTGCCAACACGTCAGACGAAGAATGGGATCCTAAATTAAACGGCTGCGATGCAGTAAACCTCAATTTATTGGGTAACTTGTACCATAAAATTCCCAATAGCAAACATTATCTTTATAAAAAACTTAGAAACCAGTTACATAAATCAGGTCTTGCCTATCATTTTCACAAATGGATTAAAAGGCCATTGAGGTTATACAAGTATGCTGAAGCGATACCTTTTCTGACCAGGGCTAAAAACAAAGATTTTGAATCCTTTCCTTGTATCGTTCCCAACTGGGACAATTCGCCACGAAGTGGCCTAAACGGACTGATTTTGAGGGATTCTACTCCAGAGCTATTTCGTATTCATTTAAGAGATAATATCAATCTGGTTAAGAACAGCGATCCCCAAAAGCGAATAATATTTCTAAAATCGTGGAACGAATGGGCCGAAGGAAACCATTTGGAACCCGATTTAAAGTTTGGTCTTCAATATCTGGAAGTTTTACAAGAGGAAATTTATGGCCATGACCAAGGTATTTAAACATTCTCATTTTAAGGCCGACATGCACGGACATGGCGGAAACAAACGGACGGCCCAAATCAATGCGCTTTTGTATGCAGCAGGTATTGCATTCGAAGAAGTGGATTTTGATCAATATGAGCCCGAACCGAATCATATTCAATCCTTTATAAAAGGTAGTTCGAGGCTCAAAAACTTAAGAAGAGGGATAAAAACTACCTATGCTATAGGGCGCTACCTCCTTAAATTTGAATCTTTTATTAAAAACTGCAAACCCGATTTATTTATTTGGGAATCAACATCCGGCTATTATTTATTATTGGCCGAGGTTTTACGCAAGCATAAAATTCCATTTGTTGCCATACCGCATAATATCGAATCATTAGTTATCGGAAACGAAAGTGCATTTTCTAAACAAAAATCGCCATCATGGTTTAAAGAAGAAGTTGCATTCTTAAGACTTGCCAATATGGTTTTTACCATTTCAAGAGAGGAAAGCTGGCTTCTTTCTATTTATGGATTAAATTCGGCTTATCTACCTTATTTTCCACCGCAGGATCTAATGAAACATTTTCTGCAGGTAAACGAAAAAAGGAAAGACCGAAAATATCAGGTTGCTGAAAAAATAAATTTATTGCTCTTAGGCACATTTCATAATCCACCAACTTTTAAAGGCTATTCAACCATTATAGCGGCTTTAAACAACCTGGATTTTGTTCAGCTCACTGTTGCCGGCTTCGGTTCAGAACGTTTAAAAACATCAGCATTGGGCGCAAATATTGATGTTTTGGGAACCTTAAATTTTGATGAATTGCTGGAAACGATAGCGCAAGCAGATTATGCACTCATCCACCAGGAACCTAGCTCCGGATCACTTACACGCATACCCGAACTCTTAGCTTGTGGATTACCGATTATTGCCAACGATTCGGCATCGAGAAGCTTTTATAATTATCCTGGTGTAATGACTTATCATGACTTAGATGGCCTTATAAATTTGTTAAGACAGCAAAATATTCCTCAAACACTCGCTGTGCAACCAGCGGGTGAAGTTGAAATTTTCCAAAACTGCATCAGACGTTTACAAGGTGAAAGATAGGGAAATCAGAAGATTAAATGATTTGAATATCAACCGCGATCATTCGCTGTATCTTCATTACAAATTTTACCAAGACGAATTATTCAAAGCATTAAAACAACATGCAAAAGGCAAACTACTTGATATTGGATGTGGCAACAAACCCTACAAACAGCTAATTGAACACCAGATTGAAAGTTATTTGGGATGCGATATTGTGCAGAGTGAAAACAACACTGTCGATATCATTTGCAATGCTGATGAAATACCAATGGAGAGCAGCCTTTTTGATACGGTAATCAGTACACAAACAATTGAACATGTCGAAAATCCACAAGGACTGGTAGCCGAAGCTTACAGGTTAGTTAAGCCTAACGGATATTTAATTATCAGCGGTCCGATGTATTGGCCATTACACGAAGAACCTTTCGACTTTTATAGATTTACAAAATATGGTTTTAAACACACCATTGAACATGCTGGATTTGAAATTGAAACCATCTGCCCTTGTGGAGGGAAATGGGCCCTTGCCGGACAAGCCTTATTGCATGCAATCTACCCAACCCTATATAATATTAAAGGCTTTAAGGGGAAAATCATTGGGTTTATTGTCAAAACGCTGAGGCTGATAAAGCTTATCAATATCGTATTCGAACATCTTGATAACCATGTTACCGATTATACCAATACCATGAACTACGTGGTTATTGCAAAAAAAACAGTTAAAAATTTTGAAGATACAACTGCCTAAGCTCTCAGATTACAAAAATACATATCTAACCGCTCAGGTTAATATCCCGTTACCAACAGTTGTTGTTCCTGATGGAGGCCAGTTAGATCAATTGCCCAAACCCAATACCCAGCTTACCGGCTGGCCCTGGGATGTACAGGTAAAGGCCGAAATTTATGAGAAAAATTTAGTCTGGCCAAAGTTAACTGTTGTAACACCATCTTATAATCAGGAAAAGTACATTGAGCAAACCATCCGGGCGGTATTACTCCAAAACTATCCAAACCTCGAATATATTATTATGGATGGTGGCAGTACAGATGGAACAAAGGAGATCATCGAAAAATATGCTCCATGGATTAGCTTTTGGGAGATAAAAAAAGACAACGGGCAAGGTCATGCCATCAATAAAGGGTTCAGCCTCGCTTCCGGCGCCTATTATTCATGGATTAATAGTGATGATTATTACCTGGAAAACACGTTTCATAAAGTAATGAGCACCTTTATGGCAACCAAAACAGAATTTGTATATGGCTATTCGCAGAATTTTGACGCTGAAAAGAATGAAACGAGCCTTACCAGAACGCTCCCTTTGCTAGATGCCCTGATCAGGATGCCAACGCTGCAACAACCTGCCACTTTCTGGTCGGCAAAAATACATCAGCCAATTTGGGAAGAACTGGTTTGTTCTTTGGATTATGAACTGTGGCTAAGAATGCTGCCTGGCAAAAAGAAAAAGCTAATTAAAGCGCCTTTGGCAGTGGCTCATGTGCATCAGGAAGCGAAAACACATAACCCGGAAATGGGTAAGAACTGGGCAAGAGACCATGAATTGATTTGTAGCCCTGATGCACATGGCCCCGTAACACAATGGAAACTGAGATACCTGTTACACAGGATCTGGATCAAAATAAACAAGTATATTTAATAACAATGGTTGGTATTTCTATACAATGCAGGTTGGGCAATCAGTTATTTCAATATGCTTTTATCACCGCGCTTTCAAAAAAATTAAATACAAAATATTTTATCAGCGAAAAAATAGAGCGCTTTACTTTACCTGACTATTTCGAACTTCCGCAATACAGTTCAAAACTCAATTTTTTGCGTAAGCTTATCCTGAAAATAAAAAAGGGCTATACTTTAAAGCCTCTTCAACATTACGAAATAACCCAAAATACTCCTGCAAAAGACAATGAAATATATGTAGGTTATTTTCAGTCGGAAAGCTTTTTTGAGGGGACAAAAGATAATATCGGTGAATTGATTAAGGTCAGGCCAGAACATAAAAATGCTTTTAATAACCAGTTCGAAAAAACTTTCTCCCAACAAAAAACCATTGCAATTCATTTAAGAAGAGGCGATTACCTTAACCTGGACGATTGGTGGTTAGAAAACCTGGGTGGCAACAACTTAACCCTCCCAATTACCTATTATGAAAAATGCTTTGCGGCGATAAAGAATCTGAACAACTACCGATTATTATTTATCAGCGATGATATAGCATTTGCCAGATTAAATTTTGGACACCTCGAAAATGCCGAATTCCATAACAATGAGCTGATTATAGATTTTCAGATTATGATGAATGCCGACATTTGTATCGTATCCAACAGCTCTTTTGCCTGGTGGGCTGCTTACCTAAATGCCAAATCAACCAAAAAGATATTTTGCCCTGAATATTGGCTGGGTTTCAATATCAATACAGAATATCCTAAAAATATTATTCCTGATAGCTGGGAACAAATAGCAGTTAAATAATGAAAAATTTGCTTAGAAAATTATTAAATACCTTAGAGCCAAACAACAGGTATAAAAGAATATCTTATGCTCAATATGGCGAAGATCTGATTATAAAATCCATTTTTAGGGAATACCTTGGAATTGAAAGACCAAGCTACCTCGATATTGGAGCACATCATCCTTATCACCTTAGCAATACGGCATTATTCTATAAATTTGGATGCCGCGGGATCAACATTGAGGCAAACCCCGATCTCATAGCTGCGTTCAAAAAATTCCGTCCTCAGGATCAGAATCTCAATATTGGCATCAGTGCGTCAAATTCAGAAAACCTGGATTTTTACATCATGGAACAGCTAGAGCTCAATACTTTTGTAAAGAAACAGGCCGAAGAACTCGCAGCTAAGGGTTACCCTGTAAAAAAAGTTATTGGTATCAACTGCCAAAGCCTCTCCAGCATTATTCAAACTTATTGCAATGGCATTTTTCCCGATTTGCTTTCTTTAGATGTAGAAGGTTTAGATGAATCAGTACTCGAAAGTTATAATTTCGAAACCACCAAACCCAAAATCATCTGTGTCGAAAATCTTCATACTGACGAGTCAGGATTCTTGAGAAAGAATGACCAGATCAGGGCGATATTGAAAAGAAACGGATACTTTCTCATTGCGGATACTTTTCTGAACGATATTTTTATGGATTCAGCACTGCTAAAATACAGGTAATAACCACGCTGGTTTTAATGGAAAATTCGGCAACAATAGCATTATTAATCCCTGTTTTTAACGGTGCAAATTATATTGTTGAATTTTGTGAACATCTTAAGGATCTGACTTCACCTTTTGATGAAATCATTTTCTACAACGACGGAAGCACTGACGATTCATTAAACTTAATCAAAAAAACAGGTTATAAATATATTACAGCTGACACCAATAAAGGTGTTGGTGCGGCACGTAACATTCTTGCTCAAGCTACTCAATGTAATTATATCCATTTTCATGATATAGATGATAAATTCAGCAGTACATTTGTTGAAGAAGTTAAAAACGCTATTACTAATAACCATGCTGAAGTTATATTTGGCAATTGCGATTGGATAGATATCGCGAGTAAAACTGTTTTAATCCGCTGGCGTTACAACCAGGCTGAACTTTCGGCAAAACCAGCCGATTACTTCCTGACAAATCCACTGGGTATTATTAATACCGCTTATCATGCCGATACATTCCGCAGCATTAATGGATTTAATGAAGATTTAAAGTGTTGGGAAGATGCAGATATCCATATCAGATTGGCACTGGCTGGAACCAGGTTTAAACACATCGACAGTACCATCGCTTTTTCAATGCGGCACAGTCATGGGCTAAGCGGAGATCAACTCTGGTGCTGGGAGTGTAGACTTAAATTTCTTGAGCGGTACCTTTGCGATTATTCCGATCTGTTAAATAAATCAACAATCGAGTCTGAAATTAAAAAGGTGCAAAATGTATTTATCCTATCTGGTAATTTCTCAAAACTTAAAAAAATTATCGATTTAAAAACCAAATACAACCTGCGTTTAAAGACTGATAAAATTTACATTTTATACCTGTTAAGCAAAATAATTCCATCAGGTATTTTGTTTCCACTGGTTAAAAAGATGATACAATAAATGAAGGTTCTCAAAAAAATAATTACATTTCTTTTTACCAATTATCCCTATAAAATCAGGTCTTTTGATCAACTGTATCGCAATAAAAAAGGAGAAGCGATTGACGTGCCTGAAGAAAGGCCAATGGTTTTAAAGACTGAAACAGGCGATACAATTGTATATGCCAACGGTGCATCATTTTTAAATCATCCTCCCATCCTGAGAACAGTTAACGGTCAAAACCGGTATGAATTGACTGGTATTTTTAAAGCGCCTGACAGAATTTTATATAAAATACCTGGCGGTAGCATTATCGGCAACAACGGATTGGTTTACGATGCCAAAAAAAGATCATTTATTGAAGAATCGGCAAAAGAATGGACCACGGCACTCGGCGATTCGCCATTTACCAACATGGTTCACTTTCCTGCAAAGAAAACTTTAGCGGGACAAGTACTTTCCTGTCTGACTAACGGTGCTGATGGTGGTTTTTACCACTATTTTTTTGAATCGCTTTTAAAACTTTATTACTGCCGCGAAGTCATTGATTTTACCAGCTATATTCTGCTCAACGGACCATCAACACCATGGAAGTTAAACTGGCTGGAAAAAGCAAATATTAATCCGGATAAAATAATCTGGGTAATGGATACAGATCATATAACCTGCGAACAATTACTGTTTACAAATCGATTGATTAACGATCAGCAACTATCTAAATGGTGTATTAATGCGCTGTTAAGCTTATTTAAAGTCGAATTTGCCCCAGATCGGGAACGCAGCAACAGGCAGATAATCTGGATAACCAGAGCAGGATTAAAAGAAAGACACATTAGCTGGGAAGCACAAATTCTGGATATTTTTCCGGAAATAAAATGCGTTGACCTTAACCGGCTTACGCCCGAAGAAACCATTTATACCCTGCAAGAAGCCACACATGTTATTTCAGCTCATGGAGCGGGTTTGAGTAATCTTATTTTTTGTAAAAAAGGTACTAAAGTGCTGGAAATATTACCTAACGGCAAAAGTTTTCAGCCTTGTTACAGCCGCATTTCTAGTATTTTAGGTTTTAACCATTATATTGTAAACCTCGATTTTTCCAATGCAGATAATCAGGAAACGGGCTTCAGCTATTTAAAGGAAACATTATGCAACTTTATCTAACACGATTGATATCTTTTTGCTACAGGATTTATTTTAGGCTCTTTGGCATCACGATCCCCTCTTCTGTTACTATCGGCAAGAATGTATTTATCTCAAAGGGCTTTTCAGCTAAAAAAGGAACCATCACTGTAGGAGCAGGATCTGAGCTATTAAAAGGCAGCGTATTGAAGGCTTATGGCGGAGAGATCAACATTGGAAAAAAAACATACATTGGAGAATATGCGGTGATTTACGGGCATGGAAATGTCTGGATTGGAGATAATGTACTTATTGCCATGCAGACCACCATTGTGAGTTCTAATCACGACATTCCATCAAAGCACACTTTGATCCGTTCTCAGGGCGACATTTTGTTGCCTGTACACATTGGTAACGATGTTTGGATTGGCGCAGGAGCTAAAATATTGGGTAATGTAAATATAGGCGATGGCTGTGTGGTTGGTGCAGGTGCAGTAGTTACAAAAGATTTACCACCATACGCAATCGCTGTTGGTGTTCCTGCAAAAATTATCGGCTATAGAAATGATTAAACTGATTAGTGTAATTATTTCCACTTATAATCCCAATCAGGAGAAGTTAGATTTAACCATCAAACACCTTGAAGAACAAAGCCTTTCAAAAGATTGCTGGGAATTAATCATTGTGGATAATAACTCGAGCAAAGATGTAAAAATCAACTGCTCCCCTGCCCTCAGTTATCAACTGATAAAAGAGTTCAAACAGGGACTTACCCATGCGCGTTTAGCCGGCATAAGGGCTGCAAAGGGCGAACTTGTTGTTCTGGTTGATGACGATAACCTCTTAATGCCAGATTATCTGGAAAATGCAGCTTCATTTTTTTCTGCAAACTTAAATTTAGGGGCAGCTGGCGGCAAAATTCTTCCGGCATTCGACAATGAGCCTGAAGCCTGGCTAGCAGATTTTTATGAATTGCTAGCCATCAGAAATCTTGGTGACGAGGTGATGTTGGCCCGTTGGGACAATACCTACCCCAAAGTATCGCCAGTTGGTGCAGGAATGGTTTTGCGGATGAATGCCTTAACAGACTATCTGAATAAAGAACACCTCATCTTAGACAGGACCGGTAATACCTTAAGTTCAGGTGGCGATAATGATATCGTTATAGAAGTTTTAAAAGCAGGTTGGGAAGTGGGATATTTTCCATCGCTCGAGTTAAAGCACCTTATTCCCCCATCTCGCACCACTTTTAAATACATCAGCAAACTCACCAAGGAAAGCAGCAAGTCGTGGGTGGTACTGCTGCTGTCACATCACATCTGTCCATGGAAGAAAATTCCACGGTATACCCTACCCATCAGGAAAATCAAGGCTTGGTTTGCCTATAAAGCCTGGAGCAATAAAACCAATTACATTAAATGGAAAGGTGCATGTGGCACTTTTGATGGCCTGGCAACATGATTAATAAGATAAAAAAATCTTTAGCCTACCGGATGCCAGTGATATATAAATTTTTACTGCGCTTTAAAACCTATAAAACCAGCCAAAAGGATACATCAGATCAGGTTATCCTGATGATGACGGGCAAAGCACATATTGAAATGGTAAGTTTGTGCCTGTTAACCATAAGCAAAAACTGGTCAAAACTACCAACGCTTATTATAACTACTGATGGTTCTATTTCATCAGAAAAAATTGCCACTTCTTTAAAATTCTGGAAAGGTAAAATCCAGATTAACAATTGGGAAGAAAGTGTAAATTATCATTTAACAAAAGGTAGAAAAGCCATTGCAGCCTATGCCCGGTTAAATGCCTTCGGTAAAAAGCTGGCCATCATTTTACACCATGCAGAAGAAAAGCCCGTGGTTTGGATCGATAGCGACATCTTGTTTTTTAAGGATTTTCTGCCCTATTGGCCCGAAAACCAGGTAACAACAGCATGTGGTGGGTCGGCCGACTGGAAAGGGTCATATGATGAAAGATTATTAAAATTCTTTAAGGGCAGCCTCCAAAAATATGGCAGCTTTAACGCTGGTCTTATTTATGCCCATGGAATAAACTTATATGAAGAACATAAAATAGAAGAGGCCTTAAACCTTATTCATCCCGATTATGATTTCTTATCAGAGCAAACCATTTTTGCTGAAATAGCAAGTGCCTCGCTTGGAGTGCTGTGGGGGCAGCATATTATTGGTAATTTTAATGATGATAATCAATCCCTTAGTCCAACAAAAAAGCAGTACACCGGCAGACATTACACCAGCAATGTAAGGCATCTTTTCTGGCGCGATGCATTCTTCCTCACTTAAATGTTATGCTCAACCAAAAAATAATCGACGTACTGTACCGCTATCCAAAAGGCAAATTGAAAACGTACCGACGCTATGGGGGTATATTTAGCTATTGGCAGATGCAGCTTAACAACCTTAAAATGAAAAGAGGGATCCGATCACTTCCCGAAATCGGCTCCAATCCGGATGGTTTGCCCGTTTATTTCCTGACAGGTGAAAAATACCTTTACCAAACATTTTTCTGCATGACCTCGGCTGTAAAATACCACCCTGGAGTATTCAGGTTTATACTGGTTGACGATGGTACTTTTAATACGGAAATTATTTCTCTAATCAATAAACAGGTAAAAAAAATCGAAATAGTTGATGCATTACAGATAAAAAAGAATCTAAACCAGGTCTTACCAGAAGGCGAGTTCCCTGTTCTCCACCATAAAAGGCGTGTTTATCCACATATTAAAAAGCTAACCGATATCCATTCAATTCAGGATGGTAATGATTGGAAACTTGTGCTGGATTCGGATATGTTGTTCTGGCAGAGTGCCAATGACATCACTAATTGGCTAAAATCTCCACAAAGTCCTCTCTTTATGCAAGACTGTGAACAATCTTATGGCTACACCACCACACTAATGGAGAAACTATCCGGATCAAAAATTCAGCCTTTAATTAATGTTGGGGTTGTAGGACTAAAAAGTAAGGCTATAGACTGGAGAACACTCGAAAACTGGATAAGCGGGCTCGAAGAGGCTGAAAAAACTTCGTACTACTTGGAGCAGGCACTAACCGCAATGATTATCGGGGAAACCAAATCAGTGCGCCTAAATAAAGACAAATACATTGTAAACCCAACACCTGATCAGGTAACTCAAAAAGAAGGGATACTTCATCATTATGTTGATTTATCCAAAATTGCCTATTTCGCAAAAGCATGGAAAACATTTTAGTCCCCAAACATGTCCAATCACTATGGATTGGAGAGCAGTTATCGAATGTCGAAAAATTGTGTATACAATCTTTTTTGGATCACGGGCACGAATTTCATCTATATACCTATCAGGATATCAAAAATATTCCTTCAGGAACTAAGATTTTTGATGCCAATGAGATCATGAAAGAAGAATCTATCTTCAGGTATAAAGATGGATGGGCCAAAGGATCTGTTTCAGGTTTCGCTGATGTATTTCGATTATTACTGATAAAAAACCGTGGTGGATGGTGGGTAGACATGGATATTATCTGCCTTAAATATCTCGATTTAACCTCAGATCTTATTTTCTGCACAAGTAATGAGGGAGAATATGGTTCAGTAGTCAATAATTGCATCTTTAAAGCGCCTGTTAATCATTTTTTCTTTGATTACTGCCTCGATAAAATTGATCAGATCGACCTTATAAATATGGATTTCGGTCTGGCAGGTCCTTTTCTGTTTCAAGAGGCTATAAAAGACCTCAAATTGAGAGAAAATGCACTGGAATATGATTTCTTCAATCCAATAAACTGGAAAAATGTTGGGGAACTGATTTTAGAAGATAGAAGCGCTTTAAGCAAGTACAAGGAACTGGTAAGGCCTATCTTTAAGCCACAAACGATGCCTGGCCGGAGGATTACCAAAAATTCATATACGCTGCACTTATGGAACGAAGTATGGAAAAATTATCATTATGATAAAAATAAGCGCTATCCTACTTCCTCTATCTTTGAAAAATTAAAAAAGAAGCACGGCATAAAATAGATGTTACCCCTAATCTCCATCTGCGTTCCGGCACATAATTGTGGTTTATACATAGCAGATACCTTAAAATCGCTCTGTAACCAATCCTACCCACATCTGGAAATCATTGTGGTAAACGATGGCTCAGAAGATGATACTTTAGCTCAGATTAATGCCATCAACGACCCCAGGATTTTTGTGTTTTCAATAAATCAATCTGGAGCAGCAGCGGCAAGAAATGTAGCCTATAGTAAAGCTACCGGAGCATATATTGTATTTTTTGATGGAGATGATATCATCCCCGAAAATTTCATCCAGCTTCAGTTCAAATCCATCAATTTCAAAGAAGATGTAGTTGCAGTTTCGGGATGGGGCCGGTTTTATCAAAATAATATCGAAAACTTTAAAGCGGAGTTTACACCGGATGAGCAGCTGAGTTTTAAACAATGGATTTTACGGTACTGGCACGCCTGCAATCCTATGACTGCTCCCGGGCGTATACTCATGCACAGATCTTTAATTGATGAGGCTGGTTTATGGGATGAAGAACTCAACCTTAACGATGACCTGGAATTTTTTACCAGGGTTTTTCTTAAGGCCAATAACATTGTGATGAACCCTTCAGCTTTATTGTACTACAGATCGGGCATAAACGGCTTGTCTGGCAAAAAAGGTCAAAAAGCTTATCATTCACTTTACCGGTCGGTATATCTTTCAACACATTACGCAATACAGGCCTATAATGAGGAGGGTGTTAAAGCATCATGCGCCAATATGTTGCAAAGCTGTATATATGAGATTTATCCATACAGTAATGCTTTGATTAAGGAAATAGAAACACAGGTAAAAGCTTTGGGCGGTTCAGCCCTAAAACCCGAATCAGGAGGTATTACCCGTATTCTTAATACACTATTGGGCTGGAAATTGACCAAAAAAATAAAATCAGCCTTAAATCTATAAATGAGCATGAATGATAGGGTAAGGATTTTCGTCATCACCTATAGAAGGCCAAAGCTGTTAAAAAGGGCATTGGAGTCGCTCATTGATCAATCTTATACCAACTGGATTGCAGAGGTAATTAATGACGATCCATCAGATGATAATGTAGCCTTAATTATTGAAAGTTATCAAGATGAAAGAATTTACCTTTCTGTTCCCAGCATAAAAAGAGGAGCAACAGGAAATTTCAACTATGCTTTTGCCAGCAAAGCCCAAGAAAAATACGCCAGCATACTGGAGGACGACAATTGGTGGGAAAGAGACTTCCTGAATAAGATGACCGCTACACTTGCTAACCAGCCGGATATCATGCTTGCCGTATCGAATGAAAATATATGGTTAGAGGCTAAAGGTGGTAGCTGGATAAGGACTGGAAATACCGTATGGGATAAAAAAACAGGAACCGAATTTTACGGTTATACTTTGAAAGATAAGTGTGGCAGCGCAAAAATATGCAATAGCGCTATGCTCTGGAAAACCGGTCAAGCGGATAAATGGCTCACCCCTGACGACCTGCCCGTAGATGTTACCGAACACTACAGGGAGCGGCTGATACCGCATCCAATCCTTTTGGTAAACGAACCCCTGGTTAATTTTTCTGAGACATTGAATACAGCAAGGTCCCAAAAGCCATGGTTGTGGGGGTCATATCAGGTTTTACTGATATCGTCTATATTTCAGGGTAATGACGATAAAACACGCATAGATCTCGCCAACGAACTCTGGCTAAAAGCACGCAATGAGAACAAACCTTATATTACCAGCCTCCTGCATACCGGATTATCGTTAAAGGCTGCAAGGGTTTTATGGACTAAAGCTAATATATTCGATATCTTCAGATATTTATTAACCTGGATAAAATCTCCTTTAACCTGCTATAAAATTATTAAGTCTCCAAAAAGACTTTCGAAACACTTCAATTTTCTACAAGCAGCCCATGAAAAAGTGTAGACTTTATAACGCAGACATTTATTTCCAATATGAACTTAAAAATAGTGGCCAATACCTCGATGTTGCACTGATATGAATAACGTAGTGTTTAAGATCTGTATCATTACCCATACCCACCTGAGCCGCAATCCGCGTGTGCTGAAAGAAGCGCTTGCACTTGCAGAAGCCGGTTATGAGGTACACCTTTTAAACTCCATTTACTCTAAAGTTTTGGCGGCTGCCGATCTGGCCCTTTTAAACGGAGCCTCCATCCACATCGAACATATAGCAGATCTATCGGAAAATAATTTCCGCAGTTTCGTCCATCGGGCTGTTAAAAAAGCCGGGAATTTACTGATCAAATATTCTAACTGGGAAACCTGTTACGCACTTGGTTATGCACCTAAGCTTTACATCCAAAAAAGTAAAAAAATAAAAGCCGACTTGTACATCTGCCATCAGGAATTACCGCTTTATATCGGCACAAAACTACTGAAGGCAGGATTAAATGTTGCTTTCGACATTGAAGACTGGCATGCCGAAGATTTATTAAAGGAAGCAGTCTCATCAAGGCCTGTTAAACTTTTAAGAAAACTGGAGGCATTTGCTTTAAAAAACGGCAAATATTGTACAACTACTTCCGAAGCATTAGCCGAACAGCTGGCTATAAGGTATCGTGTTCAACAGCCCAAAGTAATCTACAATAGTTTTCAGGTTGATCAGCAAATATTAAAAAGGGAGAAAGAAATTAAATTCCCGATAAAGCTGATCTGGTTCTCTTTAAATATTGGAAAAGGTCGTGGATTAGAAGAATTTATTAAAATAATAAACCGGTTGAGGGTTGCTGTTGAATTCCATCTGATAGGGGAAATAGAACCAGCATATCAACAGGAAATCCAAAAACTTATAGACAAGAAATTTAACGCTTTTTTCCATCCTCCGGTTCCTACTGCGCAGATGGAACAAACACTGAGTAAGTTTGATGTGGGCCTTGCTATAGAATTGCATCAACCCAAAAACAGGGAATTTACAATAACCAATAAATTTTTTCAGTATGTACAGTCTGGGCTCCCTATTATTGCAACAAATACCTCCGGTCAGCAGGAAATTTTCAAGAAATTTAATCCCGGTATTTTGATAGATTTCAACAAGCCAGACGATATAGCGCTTGAAAAGTGGCTCAACAATCTCGAAGCGATAAATACAGCGAAAACAAACAGTCAGGAAATGGCCTACGCCTATGATTGGAAAATACAGAAAACAAAATTATTGAATTTGGTCAAATATGCTTTATCATAAAGAACCTGTAAGTTTACAAATCAATCTTTCACCAAGCGACTTCCGCATCGCTAAATTTATCTTGCCACATCAGTTAAAAGCATTGGCCAATCAGGTAGATGAAATTATCTTAACGGTAGAATCTAAACCCAGCAGAGGTAGGTTTGCTACCGGATGGACCGAGAATATAGCTAACCTTAAATCATTATTAACAGATATTGCAGAAACATTTGAGGTAAAAGTAATCCATGTAGATTACGCGGAACCAAAAAAGCGTGAAATCGCACAGTACTTTTTTAACAGTGCTTATATTCCTGAAAAAGATTTCAGGGGTGGTCCTTTTTATGCTTATTTCTATGGGCTTTATCATTGCAAAAATGACCTGGTTTTTCATTTAGACGCTGATATGTTTTTAGGCGGAAACAGCAGCAAATGGATAGCAGAAGCTGCCAGCCTATTTAACCAGTATAGTAACCTATTGTGTGTGGCCCCACTTCCCGGTCCGCCTGTAGAAAATGAACAATTAAAAGGCCAACATATTATAAAAAAAATTGATGGTGTACCTTTCATGTACGAATTAGCTGGTTTTAGCACCAGGATTTTTATGCTTAAAAAATCTTTGATAAATCGTTACAAAATAAAATTAACCAGACCCGATTTAAAAGATCAGCTAAAAGCCATTATCAGAGGTAATCCAAATGCCGATTTACCCGAGCATCAATTATCTGACTTAATGAGCAAACACCAGTTAACGAGAATAGATTTTTTAGGAAGTGGAACTGGAATGTGGTCTTTACACCCGCCCTACCGAAATCAAAATTTCTATGAAGGATTACCAGATTTAATCAATAGAATAGAGCAGAATAATCTTCCCGAATCTCAAAATGGATTTTACGATATTGTTGATGAGGTAATAGACTGGAGCGATGTTAAAGAAAAGTTATTTAAATAGTTTAAACATATAGTTTGAGGAAAGAAGCAAATACAATTGTTATTATGGTTTCGGTTGGCGACAGGGAGCATTTAACTAAATTTACCTATCCACGGCTCGCAGCATGGGCGGCTAAACATCATTACTCGAGCTGCTTGCTAAAAAAACCTTATCAAAGTGATCTTGATCGTTCGCTGCATTTTACCAAATTAATGGCACACAAAATCCTGCCAGGTTTTGAGCGATATATCATCATTGACGACGATCTGCTATTGAGAACCGATGCGCCAGAAATGGAAGAAGTACCAGAAGGTTATGTGGGCTTATGTATGGATGCTGTACAGGTTAACACAGCTGCTACACACGTAAAATGGACTGGAAACACAGGTTTTATTGTCTGTGACAGATCTGCTTTGAAATTTTTAGAGCAGGCCTATTATGAAGGTGAATATCAGCCGTTGGATCCTTCACAAACCATTTGGGGCCCATTTGATCAGGCAATTCTTAACCATATATTATTTAAAAATGACAGGGTTTATCAACTAGATTGGCGTTGGAATTACCAGTGTGTTATCGATTATTATGACAAAACAATTGGCTGGCACAACTGGAAAAATAAACGCTGGGAAAGATTATTGTATTATCTCAAAATTGGGCTTCCTTTAAGCAGTAAAGCGAAGAAAAAAATAACCCAGGCTTACGGGATACACATGACGATGGGGCTATATCCTAAGTTTTTTTCGAAAATACATGCATAACCGATGAAAAAAGTACTGATTATTTCTCCATATTTCCCTCCTTCTAACGCAGCAGATATGCAAAGGATCAGGATGAGTTTGCCCTTTTATAAAGATTTCGGTTGGGAGGCAGAAATTGTATGTGTGGCCGAGAAATATACTGATGCAGTATTTGATTATCTATTGGTCAAATCTGTACCACAAGATATAAAAATTCACCATGTTAATGCCTTAAATAAAGAATGGACAAGTAAAATTGGATTGGGTAGTATTGCATTACGCTCCTTATGGTACTACAAGGCTTATATTAACCGGCTATTGAAAACCAAAAAGTTTGACCTAATCTATTTTTCAACAACACAATATCCCGTTTGTATTTTAGGGGCTTACTGGAAAAAGAAATATGGTATACCCTATATCATCGATATGCAAGACCCCTGGTTTACCGACTACTATAAAGATAAACCTAAACATCAGCAACCTAAAAAATTTTGGTTCTCTTACCGGTTAGATAAATACCTGGAGCCCATTGCAATGAAAAGCGTTGATGGTATCATGGCAGTTTCTTCAGCTTACATTACAGAATTAGAAGAACGGTACGAAAATATCAGATATGTTCCTAGTGATGTAATAACTTTTGGTGGCTTCAAACAAGATTTACAGATTGCAGAAGATAATCAGCATCAATTACGCATTGCATTTGATAATAACCCGGCCTATAAACATATCGTTTATGTTGGCCGGGGCGGTTATGATATGCAGAAGGCCGTACATCTTTTACTGAGTGCCTTTAAAAAAGGACTAAAAACAGATCCTCAAAATTTTGGACTTTTAAGGTTTCATTTCATCGGCACGAGTTATGCACCATTAGGGCAAGGAAATAAAACTTTGTTTTGTATAGCCGAAAAGCTTGGTTTAGAGAACTATGTAAACGAAGACACAGATCGTATTTCATTTTATGAAAGTATCTATAACCTTCAACAAGCAGATGCATTATTCATTCCCGGACATGAATTCCCGGCTTACACTGCATCTAAAATTTACCCGTATATCTTATTGGAAAAGCCTCTTTTAGCTATCTTTAATATGGAAAGTAGTGCTGCTCATACCTTAACAGAATGTAATGCAGGAGATGTTGCCAATATCTCAAATGCAAAAGAAGCACAAAATACAATTCTCTCCTTTCTATCAAACCTGGCTAACAGTACCCTCCTTAAAAAGGAAGTAAACTGGGCGAGATTCGAAAAACACAGGGCAAGATCTATGACTAAAAAACAGTGCGATCTTTTTGACAGGGTTATTGGTAAAATAAAATCCCACAATGAATAAATTAGCTGTAGTTATTACGCATCCTATCCAATATTACAGTCCCTTTTTTTCTATTTTATCGAAAAAATTCGAATTAAGGGTATTTTACACTTATGGCGATCCTAAAAATAATACCTTATTCGACAGTGGGTTCAAAAAAAATATTCGATGGGATATCCCACTTTTAACGGGCTACAATTACACCTTCCTCCACAATTCGGCCAGAAATAAAAGTTTAAACTCATTTACAGGGATTAAAAACCCGACAATAATAAAAGATATCGAAGATTTTTCACCCCAGGCGATATTGGTTTACGGATGGGCTAACACTAGCCATTTAAAGGTTCTGCGTTACTTTAAAGGTAAAATTCCAATATGGTTCCGTGGCGATTCTACTCTTCTTGATGATCAAAATTGGTTAAAAAAACAGCTCAGAAAAATCTTATTGTCAGGTATTTACCAAAAAATCGACCTTGCTCTGTATGTTGGAGCGGCTAATAAAGCTTATTATAAGGAATTTGGCATCAAAGACAACCAGTTGATTTATGTTCCACATGCGATAGATAACGACAGGTTTAACTTGGAAAGGGAAACTGATGCAAAAGAAATCAGATCGCAGCTACAAATTGCTGAAGATCAAATTTTGATTCTCTATGCTGGAAAATTTGAAGAAAAGAAAGACCCGAAATTACTTTTAAATGCATTTCTAAAATCAGAACGACAAGATTTACACCTTTTGTTTGTGGGTAGCGGAAATCTTGAACACGAACTTAGGCTTCTGGCCAATGAAGGATTAAAAAATCACCCCAATAAAAGGGTTAGCTTTATGGACTTTGTCAATCAAAAAGAAATCCCTTCCATATATCAGGCTTGCGATGTTTTTTGTTTACCATCAAAAGGCCCGGGCGAAACATGGGGCCTGTCAGTAAATGAAGCTATGGCATCGGGCAGGGCCGTAATAACTTCTGATAAAGTGGGATGCCATCTGGATCTGGTTAAAACCGGACTTAACGGCTGGATATTTAGAGCAAATGATTTGACCGGTCTCGAAGATATTTTAGCATTGCTGGATAAAAATTTATTAATTGAAATGGGCAGAAATTCTAAGGAAATTATCGCCAGTTTCGATTATGACACCGGAATTTCAAATATTTGCAGGATTCTAAAATAAAATATAACAGTATTTCAATAAATGGATAAATTTAAATCGATAGGGAACTCGGGGAAAATCTTACTTTTCCTGTTGATACTATACGCAATTACCAGCCACAATCCTTTACAAACAACATTTGCAGTTATTGTTCCCTTTATTTTATTCTCTTGTTTATGGAAAAAAAATGAAGCTCCGTTCCTTTTCATGGGCCTTATGCTGCAATGGTCTTCAGTTAATATCAAGGTATTTTATGCAAATTTTGAGGGGATTGATTTTGCAGAAACCTTTGACAATTATAAAAATATACAGGAAGCTTTCGTTCTTGGAAATATTGGTTTAGTTGCCGTTGCACTCGGCATTTATTTCATTATTAAAAACTATGAGCTTCCTGATACTGAATATAAGTCTCTGGCATTATCATACGATTCGAGACGAATTATTCCTATTTATATTATTGTTACCTTAATTTATCCATTTATCTCCGAAGGCTCTTTTCGTTTTGGTGGCCTTCAGCAACCCATTTCTAAACTGGCTGATTTTAAATGGATGATTTTTTTCATTTTCATGATAAGTTGCCTTTATACTAAGCAGTTTAAGCTCTTTTCAATAATTGCAATTGCCGAAGTAGTCATGAGTTTAACCGGATTCTTCTCCAGCTTTAAGGATTATTTCCTCGTTGTTTTTGGGGGTATTTTATTAATTTACAGTAAAGAGCTGAAATTCAAACAAGTTTTACCGCTTGCAGCAATTACAGTTTCACTAGTCTATATGATCATTATATGGCAATATGTAAAGCCAGAATATAGAAAATACCTTTCCGGAGGCCAAATTAATCAAAATGTAGTAAGGGGTACAGGAGAGTCATTAAGCAAGCTGGGAGACTTAGTTGGAAAGGTAGATCAAAACGCAATAAATGTTGGCTTTAAACAAACCGTAGACAGGTTAGCTTACATTGATTATTTCTCTGCCACCATAGACTACGTTCCCAGGGTTATTCCACATACGCATGGCCGTTTATGGGGCGATGCCATAACGCGCGTATTACAGCCGCGCATTTTGTTCCCTAATAAGTCGGCAATTGACGATTCTGAAACAACAAGAAAATATTCTGGAATATTTGTTGCCGGTACTGAACAGGGAACTTCGATCAGTTTAGGTTATGTTACCGAAAATTATATCGATTTCGGAGCACCGGGCATGTTTATCAGCTTATTCATTTATGGTTTACTGATAGGTACAGTTTATAAATACGTGATGACCAGCAGTCCGAACAAGCTGATTGGAACAGGAATGATTATACCCTTATTTATACTCATTTACATGTTCGAATCAGCATTAAACAAACTCATTGGCGGATTATTGATGTATCTGATTATCTACGAATTAATACGTCGGTTCGCCCTGGAAAAGTTTTTAAAACAGATAAGTATTTAAGTTGAAGATTATTCACCTTACCGCATCCTACAAACCTGCCTACATTTATGGTGGCCCTATACAAAGCGTGGCCAAGTTATGCGAAGCTGCTACTAAAATTATTGATGAGAGCAAAGAGAAAGGTAATTTTGACTTACAAGTATTAACCACCACCGCAAACGGGGATCAGGAACTGAATGTTAGCCCAGGTAAACCAGTTTTAATAGATGGCGTATCTGTAACTTATTTTAAAAGGTTAACCAAAGATCACAGCCATTTTTCTCCTCAGTTACTGCGGGAGCTCAAAAACATCCTTCAAGCTGTAAAGGAGAAAAATATCGTCCATATCCATGGCTGGTGGAACCTGGTGTCTGTTTTAAGCTGCTGGGTAGTCAAATGGTATAACATACCTGTAGTGCTTTCGCCCAGGGGTATGCTTACAGCCTATACTCAAAATAACCGTAATTCTTTCGCCAAAAGAATACTGCATTATTTCATCGGAAAAAGATTATTACAATACTGCCATATCCATGCCACCAGCGATCAGGAAAAAGATGATATACAGAAAATTATTAATCCGAAAAGCATAACCGTAATTCCCAATCTGGTTAATTTTCAAGCATCAGCTGCCAGTTCAAAAACCATGAATTTTGATAATGATCCAGCAGTTTTCCGCCTGATCTTCCTCTCCCGTATCGAAGAAAAGAAAGGATTAGAACTGCTATTCGAAGCTTTATCACTGTTGAATATCAATTGGCAGTTAACCGTTGCCGGCTCAGGCAAGAAAGAATATGTAGATTACCTTAAGATAAAAGCCTCAGATTTCAATATCAGCAGGCATATAAATTGGATTGGACAGGTTGAAAACAAAGATAAATACCGGATAATTGCCCAACACGATTTACTAGTACTAACTTCTTTTAACGAAAATTTTGCCAATGTAGTGATCGAAAGCTTAAGTGTAGGTACACCGGTTTTAATATCCGATCAGGTTGGCTTATCAGATTATGTAACCAGTCAAAAGTTAGGCTGGGTTACCACTTTAAATGTTAATGCTATAAAAGAAACCTTGCTGATAGCCTTTTCACAAAAAGAAAAAAGGGAAATGATTAAAGCATCAGCTCCAGAGATTATCAGGAAAGATTTTAACGATGACGTTTTAGCCAACCGATACCTTGAACTTTACAAACAGTTAATATAGTGAATCCGGATTTTAGCTTTATTGTGTTAACTTTTAATGAAGAAATTCATTTGTCGAGGTTACTGGATTCAATTAAAGGTTTGAATGCCAAAATTTTTATACTCGACAGTGGCAGCACCGATAATACGCTCAAAATTGCCAAAGATTATGGGGCCGAAGTAAAAAGCAATCCTTTTATCAATCATCCCAAACAGTGGGATTTTGCATTAAATAATTTTGAAGTTAAAACCCCATGGACAATTGGTCTCGATGCCGACCAGATTGTTACGTCTGAACTTTTTGATCGACTCAAAAATTTTAAAGCTCATGATTTTGAAGGCATAAACGGTATTTACTTTAACCGCAAGAATTTTTTCCAGGGCAGCTGGATCCGTTACGGAGGCTACTACCCTATTTACCTTTTAAAAATGTTCAGAACGGGAATTGGTTATTCTGATCTGAATGAAAATATGGATCACCGTTTTATTGTTCCTGGTAAAACCACCATATGGAAAAACGGGCATATTCTGGAGGAAAATCTGAAAGAAAACGATATTGATTTCTGGTTTAAAAAACATGAAAAATATAGTGATCTGATTGCTCATGAAGAGATAGAACGGATGCAGAATATCAGAGTGCAGGCCCTTAGGCCAAATCTTTTTGGTAACCCTGATGAAAAGAAAGCCTGGTTAAAGCGGCTTTGGTGGAAACTCCCCCTGGGCTTAAGGCCTTACTTATACTATGGGTACCGCATGATTTTTAAATTGGGGATTTTTGATAATAAAACCGCCAGAAAGTTTCATTATTTGCAGGGACTCTGGTTCAGAAAGTTAGTAGATAAAAAAATTAATGCGCTAAAGCAGCGTTCCCCGAAGCATTAAAGTTTAATATTAAGTAAAAAAGAAAAGCTTACCTTTATTGCGAAACATCCCGGTATCATGAACGAAATCCCGAATAAAGAAGCCAAAAAACAAGCCGATAGGAAAGCGATTAAGTTTGTAATTGCACTTTTCATATTGTACATATTGTTTAGTCAGGGCAACCTGTTTATGAACAGTGTAACTACACCCGGTGCAAAATATTATAACGCGTACATTTCCCAGCACTTTAATTATATACAAGGCTTAAGAACGATTTTGATTATACCTGCAGTATGGATTATTAAAGCATTTGGTTTTTATGCAATTTACAATGAAACCGATGTAATGGTGGTTGCAGGCCCATATTTACGTATTAACTACTCATGTCTGGGCCTTGGCGTAATGAGTTTTTTAGCTGCTTTTGTACTCGCTTTTCCAGCTCCGTGGAAATCTACTTTCAGAATGCTGGCTATAGGATTGCTTAGCATTTACCTCTTAAATGTTTGCAGAATTGCAGGCTTGGGTGTGTTGCTCGGCTTTTTCCAGTCGCAAAGACAGAATTTCACCTACCACCACGAAATATTCAATATCATTGTTTATATCTGTGTTTTTACACAACTCTATTTTTGGATAAGAAAAAATACTAAAGGAGCAGCCAAAATAAAAACGGCGGTAAACGCTCCATCCGAATCAGATTCATTTTGATGTTGAAAAAGACACAATTACATAAAAATTTCGACACCGGAGATTTTCAAACAGGAGCATCAGCCATAAAGCAATTTTTATGGTACTTTACCGATATATTTTTTTTTAAAAGCAGGCTAATGCCCTTTAGTACAATCCTTGTTTTTGTACTAAAGTTGTTTGGCGCAAAAATTGGAAAACAGGTTAGGGTTAAGCCGGGGATTCATATCAAATATCCCTGGAGGCTTATTGTTGGAGATTACAGCTGGCTTGCTGATTGTTATATTGAAAACTTAGCGCCGGTTAGTATTGCCTCAAATTGCTGTATTTCCCAACGAGCAGTACTTATAACAGGAAATCATAATTACAGTAGCATTGGTTTCGATTTAATTGTTGCCCCCATCACGCTCGAAGAAGGTGCCTGGGTAGGCGCTTCAGCTAAAGTTGGTCCAGGGGTAACCTTGCATAGCCATGCCATATTAACTATGGGCAGTGTGGCTACCAAAAATCTTGAAGCATATAGTATTTACCAGGGTAACCCGGCAATAAAGGTAAGAGAAAGGACAATTTCCGGCTAAAAATGAATTTGCCTATTGCCATGTTTCATCATATTGCTGATAACCCTCACCCCAGTTTGAAAGGTTGGACTATAAGTATAAATCAATTCAACATTTTTCTGGATTGTATAACCGAACGTGGTTATGAGACCACTACATTCGAAACCATTAACCTAATGAATCCGAATGCAAGTCTTAACAAAAAAATCATCATTACCTTTGATGATTGTCCAGCATCATTGTTTGATTACGTCGTGCCTGAGCTGCTAAGGCGGGGAATGAAGGCCGTATTTTTTATTCCAACGGCGCAGATTGGAGGTATAAATTTGTGGGATGTTGAGGAGCAGGGATTTGAAGCAGTTAGGTTGATGTCTGCCGATCAATTGAAATATCTTTCAGCAAGCGGCATGGAAATTGGCAGCCATGGAGACAACCATAAAAGACCAGAGCCAAACCAAGAGGCTTCCAAAAACGAAACCCATCAATCCAAAGCTATATTAACAGCGCTACTGGGTAAACAAATCACTTCTTTTTCCTATCCCTACGGGCAAATACCAAAACATTATCCTGCCCTATTAAAAAGTGCCGGTTATCAATTCGCGGCAGGTATTTATACGCCCTTTCAAACCAACCTTTCATTAAGAAGATTTGGCATCCATGAAAGCGATACCAAACAATCTATGAGCTTTAAACTTGGTCATATTTACAGGGGGTTGCGTTTCATTGGTGATCCTTTACTGCAGCTCTACAATCTCATCAGGGTTTAAATAGAGCTATCTTCCACTTTTGTCCGATCTGGTTTTCTACTGTATCCATTTTTAAAGGCTTGTAGTGCTTCGTTAATTTTTCCCAAATTACATCGTGTCCGATATAATCGCACATCGAGATAATCAGGTAGCCGTTTGGATATAAATTATCTCTGATTACCTTTTCTATCGTTTTTAGCGGCCGGTCAAAATAATAAAGCGTTTCGTTGAAAACGATTACATCAAATTTTTTATCCAGCTTTTTACGATCGAAATCCAGTTGTGAAAAATTCGCTTCAGGAAACTCTTTTTTCCCAATTTCGATAGCCTGTTTTGAGATATCAATTCCAAAATACTCTAGTGAATTCTTATTCTCTCTAAGGTAGTGGTACAAGACCCCTTGCCCACATCCTACATCAAGCAGCGTTGGCGCTCGGCAGTAGAGTTTCACATAACCGGAAATTATTTGATAGTGTTGCTTTTCATTATCGCTATATAGATAATCCCAAACACCGTTGCTAAATTGTTTCTCCCAAATACTTCGAGGTACTCTATTTCCAAATGCGAATCGCCAAAATATCTTTTGGTAAAGTATATTCCCAATTTTACTGGCAATTCTATCTACAAGTAAAAATCTCACTGCCATATACTTGATAAAAACATCGCCATATTTTTTTCGTATTATATCAACAAAGTGCTCATTGCTGCCTATTAACCTTATACTTATTTATTGCTAACTTACCTGAACCATTAACTTTAATGAAGCTAAAGCAAAGGTGTAGATTTTTATTTGGTATATCGATTTGACAATCCCTTTTTTTGATGGAAAAATGGGAAAACAAGGGCATCTTCTTCATACTATAATTTGATCCTTTGCTCTCACTACTTATCTGCTAAAAGAAGTTATTTCGAAATCCTAAAGCCGACATCTTAAATTCTACCTTAAAACAAAGTCACAATTCAATAGCGAATCACTATAAGTTTTAATGAATAAACCCATCTATCTAAATATTCGATACAAAGTATTTGATTAGCGGCCAATTCTTGATTTAGTTTGCTCACTATTTGGTTCTTTATTTTGACTCACCTCATTTATATTTGACTCACTTATCTGGTCACTAATGGCAGTAGAGGGCGGAAAGATGCGTTCTGTTTTTATAGGCTGCATTTCTTTAGAATAAACATTTAGGGTTTTCATCTCAGGATTTGCCGAAAGATACACGGGCTGAACTTTTCCATCGAGTTCTAAGGGCAGCTCAATTAAGTTCCCATACTTCAAAGCCCTGATTACTGCATCACGCTTCTGCATATCTTCCAAGCCTTTAAAGTTATAGCGGTCCACTGTTGCTTCAAGATCAAAGCCGTATCCCGGATAGAACCGGTTCAAAGGATGGTTGCCGCGCTCGTTAGTTACCTGCAAATCCAGTGAAAACCAAACAGGAATACGCTCTAAGGTATCTGCGCCACCATGGGTTAGGTCACGCAAAAAAATATCCTTTTGCAGAGAAAGGCCACATAAAAGTTTGTATGACTGCAGCGCTGTCATCCGGTGATGCTTTTCAATGTCAAAGATTTTTGAAACCGGCTGATCAGTGTTGTAACGCTTAAGTGTTGCTTCAAATCCATTTAAAAAGTAGGCATCGGTTTCTCTGGATTTATTAAACTGAAGATCAAAATGCATCATATCTACTCCTTTTCCAGGGTCGGAGCGGAATTCAGCAGGAATATATTTTTGATTTAGGCCAATGTTAAATGATTCTGGCTTTTTGTAAATAGCACTTTCCAAGACTGCATTAAGCCGCGTTCCAAAGCCAAGGTGGTCAAGCATTTTTTGTAGGTATTCTAAGTTATTCTGATTCATAATGGTAAAGTTTAAAGGTTGATGAAATTGATTATTGCTGGTTTATCTAACGCGGCTTTTAGAATTCTCTTGAGTAGTGAAAGCAATTTGCAGGGCTTTGTGTTCTTGCATAGTAGGCTCTGCTACACCTTGCATATCAGCGAGCGCTTTATTAAAAGAGGGAGTATGGTGATCAAGTTGCGTGCTAATATTACTTAGCGGCTGAATATCTTTAATTAATAGATAGGAAATGCCTCCATCCACCAGCACTGAAAGGATTAGTTCCCGGCGATCTGCAAGTAGGCCGCTCGCTTGGGTGACCCGGTGCTGAAATCGCGTTCCGTCCCCTAGTTCAATCAGTTCTCCTTTTTGAAAAGATTCCTTTTGCTCCTGATCAAGTATCATCCCATTTACCAGGTCTGGCGCTTGGACTTGTGGAACACTGTATCCAACGAAATCATTGGTAACCCGGTCATATTCGATGTTGTACATCTCAGAGATGCCTTCCTCAATCTGGATGCTCTTAGCAATAAAATCCTTCTTGCCTTCAATAAGCTGATGCATTTCATGATCAGTCAACAGCGAATGTTGCCTTGGGGAATGGTAGATGGGATTGATCAAAACTTCCACTTCATTATTTGCATTGCGGCGAAGGGAAAGCCGCGCATCCAGTCTTTCGATATCAAATTTTTCCCCCTTTAGCTCAAAAAGACTGATTAGCTCAGTGCGTCTTCCGGATAATAGCGCACTGATTTCTTCTGGATTAAGCAAGAGCTGGCCTTGGTGATAAATGCCGAGTTTTTCTAATTGCGCTAAAGGCAGATCGCTAGATTGAAATAATGTTTTCATAGGTTATCTTTTTAAGTTGTGGTTTTCAGTGGGTTTCTGCTCAGTAGGATTCTGCTCTATAGTAGATCCGAGCTGTGAACTTTTAATTCCGCTAAGCGAGTGATAAAGCTGGTCGTGTTTTGAAAGGGTGAAAACAATTCCCGAAGGCTGCTGCTCGACTTTGAGCCGCCCTTGTTTTAAATGGCCTTGAATCTTATAGATCTGTCCGTTATAACTGAGCTCATCCCCGGTGGATAAGTATTTTACAGTTCTTTGCGGATTACCATTTAACAGCGTTTCCGTGCTTGTATCCTTCTCCAGGAAGATTTCTTTCTTCTGCTCAAAAGCGCTTAGGAATGAAAATATCTTTTCCGCATCTGCAGCGGCACTGAAGATTTCAAATGGAGTATCTTCCAGTATCGATACCCAGCTCTCGATGTAGGCGGTATGCTGCGAGGGGGCATGTCCGATCCGAAACTCATCTCCTATTAGCATCGATGCGATCTCTGCCCGGAGTTCCTCTTTAGCATATGCTTCCATCCCGTTACTCATGAGTTCCGCTCTGTTTAATCTACCGGGATGCCCGGTCCAGTGGGCAAGCTCATGGAGCAGCGTAGCATAATATCCTGAAGAAAGCTCAAATTGAGACCGGTCAGGCATAGTGATCACATCATATAGCGGATGATAATAAGCCCGGTCTATAAACTGGTGTTCTATTTTAGCTCCGCTGGCAGCTATCAGCGATTCAGCCCTTTCCAGTGGATCCCATTTTACCTCCGTGCTGTTAGCTGGTGCTAGCAGTGGAAGTCCGCTCATCTGCTGAGCATTAAAAACCCAGGCATTACTGATGATGGGAGATTTGAGCTGGATTTGTTCCGAAATCGCATTACCTAACTCATCATAAATCCGGTTTCCCTTCTCATCAAGCAGGGTTTTATTCTGATGGGTTTTAATGAACTGGATCAAGGTGCCGTGCTCCTTGTGCTTAACCTTAAATCCAGCTGCTTCTGCCTGCTTGAAGGTGAGCCATCTGGGATCCTCAAATCCGCTCAACAATAAATTTATAGCGTTTATGCCTTTGTAACGCTGCCTGGTCTGTTGGTTGTAAGGCATTGAAAAGCCTGGGATACCTTTAGAATTCCAAGGCTTTTGCCAGGGAGCAGTTCCTTTTTTTAATTCTTCGATGAGCCTGCGGGCTACCTGAAGATACAGAGGGGTCTTATCCATCGCTTTGCCCTTTCTTGCTTTTTTCGCGGCAGTTTACTGCACTGTATCCAGCTTTAGCTAAACCCCTCGCCTGCCCGTGGCAGGGAAATAAAATATTATCTTTCATAATCATGGAGCCACTGCCCAGCTACTTTGAAGCTGAAGCAGAAATTTTAGTGGATGAATGGGTTGATTTTGATAGCGCACGCTGAAGTGAAGGTGCTCTGCGGTACTGCGGCCGGTGCTTCCTGAAATCCCGATCACCTCACCTGCTTTTACGCATGTTCCTTGTCTAATAAGAACTGCGGAGAGATGTCCATAGATGCTTTGAATTTCTCCATGAGCGATCCGAATAAAATTTCCAAGAAACGGATTGCTTGCGCAGCTTATCACTCTTCCCGCTAACACTGCATAGATAACCGAATGGTTTGCAGCCAAATCAACCCCGCTGTGAAAATCTTGCAGGCCGGTTATCGGATGAACTCTCAAGCCGTAAGGACTGGTGACGTGTAGAGCGGAAATGGGAAGATAAACCTGAGCAAATCCAGCTTGAGCAAAAAATAAGCTTAAGCAAATCCCTATGGCTGGACACAAAAGTTTCATCTCCCGCCCCTTTCTGCAGATAAGCCTCCTGAACTAGTGATTTGCGAGCTGAGACCAAGCTGGACGGACAAGCTAACGGTTGCGAACTGAGCTGCACTGGGACTGGATTTTAGAAGTTCCATCGCCTGCAGCTGAGCGCTTAAGCCTGTTTTTTCTTGTAGCATATTGACGCTGAGCAGTAACTTAAAATCCTGCATTTCCAGCTCCTTTGAAGAAGATAAAAGCTGTCCATAGAGCGCGTTTTTATCCTTCATTATTAAAACCTGGTCACTAGGAAAGCTGGAAAGTGATAGATCCCCGAAACTCACGCTTACCAAAGTACCTGCAGGGTTAAGACCAGATATAACCCCTAATTTCATTTTTCCATGCTGGGCTGAGTCTGAAACCAGTGCCAGCATACCTGAATATTTTTCCATAAAATTTAGCATTAAGATTTATTTGGGCCAGTATTAGCCCGGAGAAGTAATTAGCTAGCTGGAAAGCGGGATATGAGCCGCGCTACCTCAGCATTAATACGTTGGAAGTTCTCAGAAAGGATTTGTTCCTTTTTACCCTTAAAGTCATAATAGACTGGCATCTCAGGATACTGGGATTCTTCTTTTGCAATTTTTTCCAGATCCAGATTTACCTTACAATTAATCACTGAGGGCGAGAAGCTCCCGTTGTAGCTTTCGTCTGTATCACCAGCAAGCATACCGACGAGTTCTCCTGCCTTCAGTGAAGCAATTTTACCTGAAGGAATCAGGTGTTCTAATTTTTCGCTTAAAGAAATGGAAGTTTTATTGCGATCAATGGAAAGGCTTTCGCTGGTCTGTTTGACCTTACCAAAGAGTTTTTCTAACCAGTCAAGGGTTTCTTTATTGCGCACCGAACCGGAAAGCACGTTTCCCACAACAGCGCAAATTGTCGATGCTACTTCCTTGCCATATTGCTGTTGGAACTGGGGAAGCTCTTGGAGGCCCATTAATACTGCGACTTTATTGCTCCTAGCTGTAGCAATCAGGTTTTCAATCCTATGCACATATATTGTGGGCAGCTCATCGAGCAAAAGCGCACTGGGCAGATTCCCTTTGGAGTTAATGAGCCTGATAAGACGGTTCAGTACCACCGAGTAACAGGCTGAATTAATGTTCTGCGTATTGGGATCATTGGCCAGAATCAGGGTTGAAGGTGAGGAAGGATCACTGATTTTTAAACAAAAATCATCCCCGGAAAACACCCAAAAGGTTTCTTTGGTGGCCAGCCTGGAGATAAAAATTTTTAGCGTTCCAATCTGCCCTTCAAGCTGGTCAAAGGCTTTGGCCCGGTAAGCGCTCATAAACGGCGAGAGCAGTGAGCTGAGTTCCGCATTACTTACCAGCGCCGCAAAAATCTGATCATAAGAGCAGTTTAAAAAGCTGAGGATATGTGGCAATGTGGAATAACGGCCATTTTCATACCTGGAAAAAAAATAAATGCAGGCTGAGAGAAAATTAACCGCGCTCTGGGTAAAAAACTGATCACTCCCTGAAGATTTATCTCCCTTTTTTAAAGCTTCTACCAGCGCTTCTGCAGTCTCTGAAGCGTCTGCTAGGGTAAGGATATAATCCGGTCTTAATACATTAATCCGCTGTGAGTTTTCAAGCTGGTTTAAATTCAGTACGTGAAAGTTGTGCAGCGGCATTCGCCCCTGTTTTTTTGCTAGCAAAAAATGATGATAAGCGATCTGCGCAAGGTCACAAAACTTAAAATCATATAAGGCCAAACAAAAGTCCTTTTCTAGCAATTGACGGATAACAGGCATCACGATGCTGAAACTTTTTCCTGAACCAGGGGTTCCTATGAGCAGGGTACCGCGGAAAATATTCTCCAGGTTAATAAAACCAGTATGAACTTTTTTACGGTAATAAAAAAGCATAGGGATACATACCCTATAAGGTCCAGGCTTTGCTTTAGTGGACTGCATAAAAGATTCCTCTTCGATATTCCAGCGGTCTCTTCCCAGTTTTGCGCTAATAATCTTAGAGATATTGTCCATGGATATATGAATTAGGATCGTCCCTGCTACCAGGCAAAAGCAATAACTAAGCTCTTCCCAACCTAAAAGCAGCACGATCTCTCCTCCCCTTTTGTTCTGGAAGTAAAGACCACAGAAAAACAAAATAAGCCCAATGGATAACGGGTAGGCAATTGCCCTTTTAGCGTCCAACTCTTTCTGCTTTCTTGCCAGCGTCCCAATAGATACTAAAACGATCAGCAGCAAAGTAAATAACCTGGAGAATAGCGGAAGAGTATAAATTATGATTTTAGAAAGCGCTGATAAAGGCCGCAACATCCAGTAGCTGGAAAGAAAATGCGGCAAGGGTGTTTTAGTACAGTAAACAAAAATCAGGATATCTAAACAGATTGAAAAATAAATGCAGAACTGCAAAAAACGGTGCAGTGCTTGCTGCTCTTTGCTTTCTTCCATAATAGCCGTTTAAAAACTGTCAGCATGGATCAAATCAGCATATGCAATGTTTAAGCTTAAGGTCCGGCTGGAAGGCTGTTTTTCACTCAAAGACACTTTGAGCAGTTTTTCGCTGGAAAAACTCACTTTTTTAATGACATAAATGTTGCGAAAATTCTTTTTAAAGCTGCATGGAGCATAAAGGGAAAACACTGGCTGAATTTCGATGGACTGTTGGTTTGTGGCCCTGTGGATTTTTTTATCTTCGATGCTGAAGCGCACCTGATCGATATCATACTGCATTAAAGTCTCATTTTTAAAACTGATATCTAAAAAAATCAGCTCTCCAATCGAGTAAACCTGACTTAATTCTGCTGAAATGCCCCGCATGCTCATCCTAGTTAGCGGATGCTTGACTCTTTTGAGGAGCATATCCATTGCATGGGATTTTATCTTTAGGGTAGAAATTTCACCCGGCGCTGGGTCTAAGGGAACCATCATGCTGGGAAGAATTTCGATATCAACCGCTGATTGATTTGCTAAGCCCGGTGGCGAGAGCAGCAGGTGATACTGGGCCATAAAAGTCTCGCCTACTATGGTGACTACGCCTAAATCAGCGCTTGACATATTCTTTTTTAACGAGTCAGTATTAATTTTAATGCTAAGCAAATTCTTTAGGGGCAGCTCACCGGTAATGAATTTAAGGGGTAAATCCACATAGCGAATTGGCTCCGGCGAGCGGAAATGCAGGCTGCTATTCGTGCTGATTTCAATTGTAGCAATAGCCGAAAGCGGCCTATAGCCGGACTCTTGCCCAAACAGGCTGACCACGGCGAATAACAGGGAGATTAGACACAATATTTTTTTCATTTTTCTTTTTCTTTAAAATTGTTTTGTCTGGACTTAAGCTCGCCTGGATCAACCAGGTAAATTATCGAGGCGTAATTGATCCGGGCTTTATTTTGCCGGATCAGGCGGCTGGCCGCACCACTGGAAGACTGGAACACCCTGCCAAGCAGGCTCATGAGCTGTTTATGCTCTTCACCGGATTCATTGAGCTCTAGGTTCCCAATCGAGGAGCCGGCGAGCTCTTTAGAAAACTCCCTGAATACAGAAGAAGGCACATAAATGCCGCGCTGACCATCGCGGTCGTAAACGCTTAAGTTTACGGGCAAGATTTCTCCGTCAATGAGCGCAGAGCTGACGCTCACCTGAACGCGCTGGGCAGAAAAAGAGGAAATCACCCCATACAGGTAACTGCCTTTTTTAATCAGGAATTTTCCAGCCCATATATCGCAAAGCAGACGCATGCGAATTCTGGAACCAGAAAATCCGGTAACCTGTTCATCGATTACAGCCGGAATATTCACCCCTTGCTTTTCTAGCGTGGTAATGGTGTTAAAATTTCGGGCCTTCGCGGGGCTGACCATACTCACTTTTAAAGCGCTCTGTTTAACGCCACCAGAGAATTCTTCAAGCGTTTTTTGCTTTGCTTCAGCGGATTTGCGCCCGGGATCATTGGCTTTGCCCATACTATCGATAATAGCCATCTGCGCCCTGAAGAGTTCCATTGGATCTTTAGCCCGGGGCTGCTGGAGCTCTAAGGGCTTATCCCCAGGCTGCATCGCACTTAGCGCTGCGCTAAGTGCACGCTCCTGCGCTAACTGAGACCTGCTGAATTCTTTTGCGCTACTGAAATTATTCAGCGGTATTGCTTGTTTCCCTGCAGTGCTTTTTTGCATTCCGGCGTACCGCGATCGGATCGAAAGCTCAATAGAATCCAGCATACGTTTTTCTTTTTCTGAATAAACAGAGCTTCCTTCAGCTTTTAGCGGATCTTCATCAGCTAAATTCTCTACCGCGCTATAACCATCTCCTTTAGTGAATTTATCCTGAAAGGCCTGGAGCTTATCCTGCAGCTTTTGGCTTTGAACCTGGGAAGAAACTTCCGCAATTTCACTCTTCAAGTTCATTTGTGCGGAATCACGCTGACTTTTGGCAAGAGAAGAACTCCGGCTAAAAACGCTGAATAAAATCAAAATAAAAGGCAGGCAGATCAGTGGCAGAATATACCTGGGGCTTTTAAGGTTTATCTTTTTCATCAGAGAGGATTTTGGATTGAAGTATTTTGATTTGACGGGTAATTTCCCCTATTCTAGCACTGTCTTTAGAGCTGATATGCTTGGCAGATAATTTACCATTCAGCTCACTTTGCAGCAACAGTACCTGAGACAGAGCTGATGCTGCCGTTAATGCGCCACCCATTTGGGAAACTCCCGGCGGCTTATGCTTAAAGGAAACGCTGGCAGATAAATGGGGAACTTCAGGATGCCTAAGCACAGTAAAACAAAGGATAAGCGAAATAATTAAGACCGTTGACATCAGTGCTAGACTTCCTTTAGGGTGCTGGGTTAACAGCTGCCTAAATCTGTATGCTATTGCGCCGAGTTGACTGGAAATCGGGCCATGCAGCCGGCTAAGATTGAATGTATTTTTCATCTTGTTTTTCATTTATAATGGATTTTTTTGAACGCTGGACAAATCTTTATTTTCAAGGGTCTTCCAGCGGGTAATCAGCACCGCATGCGGGTTATTTTCTGACCTGGCTGCCAGATCGCTTAAATATCCTTCGGTTACCAGCGAGCGGGTGATTACCGAACTTCTCCGGTCGATTCTCTGGGTACCATAGTAGCGGAAATACTTGTTTTTCTCATCGAGAAAAATCGAGTCAGCCTGAATAGTCAGCACAGCTGAGGAAGAAAGCACTGAAGAGAAAAAGTTGCGTTCTTTTAAGTTATTGTACTGCTGGACCCCGCTTTCATCAATCAGGTACATCGCCTGGCGCATCTGGCTTTCGATATATTTTTCATCCGGGCTTAGCGAAAAGAAAAGGCTATGGAACCGCGCAATATCTGCCCGGTACTCTGCTGCCCGGTTAGCCTGTAAATCCGTCCTTTTTGCTACTATGGGAATATTCCCTGCGTCCAGCAAATAAATGCTTTTTCTGGCATCACTCACCTGCCTGTAGGCAAAAAAGCAAACCACTACACTCACCACAAGACAAAGCAAAAAGCTCGTTAGACATAAAAAGCTGGCCAAGCGGATTTTGGATTCAATGTTTTTAATCAGCATAACTATCCTCCCACCACGCTAGTAGCCACGCTTTGCATCTTGGAAGCCCCTGAGCTCATCGCGCTGGTCGCTGAGTTTACCCCCGAAGTGGATACAATCCAGGTGGAGATACTGGGAACGGTAAACATGGTGAGCGCCCCGATAATAAAAGTGATAATGACTATACCAAAAGACAGCACACCGTTTGATGCAAACCAGGTCAGTTTTTCCATGCTCTCACCAGATCCTTCCAGCAGTTCCTGGTAGCGGCTAATTTCCGCCTCCAAGGCAAAATGCTGAAAGAGTGAGGCCACATACATCACTAAATACCCAATGCCAGAATACAGGTTTACCGAGATAAACCTGGCAATCCAGGTGGAAAACGAATCTCGGAAGGCTGGCAAAATACTCATCGCTACCGAAAAAGGCCCCAGGATAATCAGGATGGTAGAGAAAATGATTTGCACAATAAATATTACATATACACTGATGCGCAAAATCCAGATAGCAAGGGTTTCAAGTAGCGAACTTGCCAACAACTGAAGCCCGATCTGCAAGCGGTTGCGCATTTCCACCACCGGATTCCAGAGCTTCGAAAAACCTTCTTTTACTGAACTTTGCACCGATTCCCATGCATGCTCATACCAGCTGTCGGCTTCCTGCTTGGCAACCTCTGTCTCGGCCTGGATTTTAAAGAGCTCGTCAGCCACATCTACCATCAGCTTGGCACGCTGCATGCGTAGTGCATTGATTTCCCCTTGGCTTGTGTCAAAAAGTGCCGAAGAATTATTTTCGATGATTTCGGTGGGAAAGGCGACCACTTTGGTAAATACTGGCCACCAGAGAATGACCATCGAAAGGCCAAACGGCCTGAGCAGCGGCATAATTTCCAGTCTTTTATCCCCTGAGATCATCTCATAGGCTTTAATGGCAAAAAAAATGAGCATGAAAATGGCGCACAGCACCTGCGCATCGGCAATAAAAGCATCGTAATTCGTCCAGATGGCAGATTTCATCTGTTTTAAAAAATGCATCGTCCCTTCATCGTACACCCCATTTCCCTGCAAAAAATTAAAAGTTTCCTTGAAAGAATCATTAACTGATGGCGGAGTTGACTGCACAAAAAAACCGGCAGTGCCGGTTGATATTAACAAGCTATTCATTGCCTCCCCCTACTCTTAATTCTGCTTCTTTAAGTATTCTATCTGCAATTGCGATATCAATTTTACCCCATTTAGAAAGGGTTTTGCGAGCCCCGGAAGCAGTTTTTTTCACCTCTGAAATTGAAATGTATTTTCCTGCCAGCCGCTTTTTTTCAAGCCAGGTAGCCTGGAGCTTTTGATATTCACCAAGTAACCGCTGATAAGATAGCAGCCGTTCGCCGCGCTCAAGGGTTGTGCTGCGCGTGAGCTCCAGCCGCTCTGCAATCTCGTCCTTTTCAGCTAAATACCACTGATAGATTCCGCTGGAGACCAGGTATTTTTGCTCCTTTTCCCCTGCCCCGTCCAAAGGGTTCCTTTCAGGATAAATCAGCGGGGAGAATTGCTTTTGGTAATACAGTAGCCATAAAGGATCTAAATCAGAAAGCAGGCCAGTATAAACTGAGGACTTCGATAAAGCAGAATTCCTGAGGGTATCGCTATGCAGCCTGTATGCTTCATCGGCGCTTGAAGTGGCAGCTGTGAGCATTAACCGCTGGGTCTGCGGACCGAAAGGGCCTAATGGACGCAGATCCGTTTTGGGGTAATTTGGATGCAGTGCCCAGGTGGCCCAATAGAGTGGATTGAGTCCTAAAAATCCTGGTCTTGGTGTAAACTTACCCCTGTCCCAGGATTTAAATACCATACGCTCCTGCTGGTGCTCAATGTGTTCATCATGAATCAGGCGCTGGGCCCGGGCTAAAAGACTTCCTGCACATAGCAGGAGAAATAAGAATAGTCTAGTCATTTTCTTTTTAGTGTTTTTAAGTTAAATAGCAGATTTTCTACCATCCGCTTATCGGTGTTAATAAAGCCTTTATAGGGATTTATCGTCTTAAGCATCCCATTCACCTTAACCCAGTACATGCACTTTTTGATACTATACAGCAATGCCCGGATGGTTTTAAGTTCCAGGGAGATCTTTTTTAAAAGCTGATCGCGGCTGGCATAATCCATGAGCAGGTTTTCCCCTTCCTTAATCACAACAGCTGATACCTGTTCAACTAGCCTAAGCCCCCTGTTTCGCAGCTGCTCGCAGCTCCCTTGAGCAAAAAGCAAAAGCGCGGGTGAAGAGCGCGCAGCATCTAGCACCGCATTGCTTTCAGTGATAATTTCGGCGCTTAGCTGCCCAATCTGGCGCAGCGCTTGCGCACTTTTCAAGCCGTTTTCAACCTGGGTTAACGAGGCATAAATGAGCTGTTCGGTGAGTATAACGCCAGCTAAATTGAGCTGAATCTGTTTAAACTGGGAGGTAATTGCTCTCAGGTCAGACTGATGAGCAAGTTCTGCTGAAAGCCGCACTGCATTATTTTCGCTCACAATGGCAAAATGCTGGCGGTCGAAAACGATGCGCTGGGCTATCGCCTGGATGTTAAAGCTTAAGACAAGTAACAAAAGAATGAGTTTCATTTTTTTTAAGGTTTTAGTCTCGCTAGGTTAATGATTCGCTCTACCAGGGCGCGGTCGCGGGCGGTGAAATTTGAAAAAAGGTTGCTTTTATTCTTTTTTGCCATAGCTGATGCCCTCATAACCAGGCAAAGCCCTTTTAAGGTGCCGGATATTGATCGCAGCTGACTGATCACGCCGCTAAAAAGTAGCTTGCGGTTTGCAGCGCTCATCTGGGATAGCTCAGTATAACTTAAAGCAAGGCCATATAAAAATTTTAAAAGTTGCCCTGAACGCTCAGCAAGGTCTCTTTGCGCAGCTAATGCCAAAGGGATCTGCATGGGGTCCTGTCCGCAAAGCACAATCAGCTCAGATTCATGAGCATAAATCTCCGAAATTAATGGAGATGCTTCAAGACTGATTTGAAGCGTACTGATCAGCGGACCCGCAAGCGAAAACCGCGAAGAAATCTGCCGGTAAGTTTCTTTCAAGTTCCCCATTTCAGCTTTATTGAGGGATTCATTAGCAAGGGTTACCCCGTGCTTATCCCTTAGCTCACTCTGGCGCCTATGCTCTGATTTACTCTCAGCAACCAACTGATGCAAAAGGGCAATGTTAATTTGGGCCTGAAGGCTAATGCTAAAGCCTAGTAGCGCGAAGAAAAGTAATACCTTTTTCATCGCTTTAGGATTTTAGCTTTAGATAGCACCTCCTCTGCAATGCGCTTATCGATATTGATAAACCCGGCGTAGGGATTAATTGAGGCAAAGAATCCGCGCTGCTTCGCCCAATACATCGAGCGGTAAATCCCGTAGGATACTCCCCGGATGATGCTTAGTTCAAGCACAATTCTAGACAGCAGCTTTGCTCTCTGGCCAGAATCCATTAGCGACTCCCTCCCTCCGTGCAGCACAAAGGCGCTTACCTCGGTTGCCAGACGAGCGGCGCGGGTTTTAAATTCCTGGGCGCCACTTTGGGCGAACAGCAATAGCTGAGGATTGCTTTTAGCAATCAAAATCGCTTTATTCGCATCCTGGATAATATCCTGGGAAATATCAGAGATATCTTTTACTGAGAGTAGCGATCCCATTACAGCGGATACTTCGCTTAATCCCCTGTAGATATTCCGCTGCAAATCATTGGCTATAGCTAACTGGCCGGTGAGGGAAAGCTGGGCTTTTTGGATTAAGGTAAGCTCACTGCTGCTCTTTTTTAGCTGGGAATCCATCATCGAAGATCCCGCTGCGACTGCGCCCGAGGTTACAGGGTCAACATAAATTTGCGCGCGCAAAGAAAATGCTGCCAATTGCATTAAAAGCAGCAAAAAAATGATTGTTTTCATAAGCCTAAAATTTTAAAGTGAATGGTTAACTTTTTTCACAAAAGCATCTAAAGAAAGTCCCGAAGACTCCATTTCGGCAATGAAGGATTCGAGCCCCTGATGAAAGGATCCCTCCCTGGAAATGTAGTATTCCAATGCCCGCTTTTCAGGCTTTTCGGTTGAGAATGTGAGATACTGCCGGAGCGATACTTCTACCCCATAAACTTCTCCCACAAGACCCCTTCTGATATACACTTCCTTGAATCTACTTCGGCCCGATTTATTATCCAGGGCATTGATGGTGAAGATTTTTCTTTGTTCAGCAGCGTTTAGTGAGAGCAGAGTAGATACCTGGGCATAGTTTTCTTTAAACTTACCCTGGTCTAAAAGGCAGATGGTATCTGAGTTGGCAATGATACTATCTTTTACAATAGCATTCCCGATAATATCTCCGAGTTCCTGAGTAACCACAATGGCCTCTCCCCAGAATTTACGTACTGTTTTATACATATAAACCAGGTAAGATGCCATTAATGGAGAAGCGATCGCCTTATCGGGTAGGTCGGCGGGATTACTCCCGCTTTCCCCCCTAAGAACCGTACGTGAGAGTTTCCCCTCATACGGCTCAAGCAACTTAAAGCCCATATATATGAGCCGGCTCATGTTAACCTCAACTTGAGTTGGTCGTGGCTTCTGCGGCAAGGTTTATGTACCAATGTGATGCGAATGTCTTCACCAAACCTGCGTTTGGTAATAGCCCATTCATCATCCGCATTGATATCCCTACCACATAAATCACATTTACGGTCTTGCTTCAACCACAATGCTAACAGGGTCTTTTTACCATCCAAAGCTTCAAGCATTCTAAACACTTTGCGCTTTTGAAAGTAAGGTTCCCATTCTTGGTCAAAAGGGTTTGCATCCTGTTTGATCTGAATATGTCTGAGTATTTTAAAGTCGTACGCTCGTTTAAGGGAAAAGACTTCGCTTGTTCCTTTGTATCCAGGCGTATCAGTCGCAAAACACCAGTTTCTGTTCTTGATCCTGCGGAAATACCTTTCTGAAATCCAGTATCTCCCCTTTTTAGGATGTCTCCTTAATGCCCAAGACCATAGCTTGTGAAACATCAGGAAATCAACTTTCCTAAAGGTATCTGAGGCTGCACTAGTTTTAAAATAGTTCGCCCAACCAGTTATTACGGGGTTTAATTGCCTAATGAGAACATCCTGGCGACTGGTTTTATTAGCACGTATAATGCCTCCAATCTTTTCGGATAGTTTCGAAAGACTTGCCTTTGATGGTGAAGTCATAACAGATCCATTATCATGCTCACGAATGTTGAAGCCTAGAAAGTCGAATCCATCAGTAATATGCGTTATCTTGGTTTTCTCATGTGAAAGCGATAAACCTCTTTCTGCAAGGAATTCTTTAACTAACGGCAACACTTCTGTTTCCAATTGTTCTTTAGTTCTACCCGTGATAATGAAATCATCAGCGTAGCGGATCAATTTTACCTTTGGTACAATTACCACCTTGTTGACTTTTCTGATTTTAAACTTACTTGCAATCAATGACTGCAATCCATCCAACGCAATATTGGCCAGAGTTGGTGAGATGATACCACCTTGCGGAGTACCTTCGTGAGTGGAAAAGCGCTCATTCTTAAAGATGAAACCACATTTCAGCCATTTTTGGAGAATGCTTTTGTCCATCGGAACATTAGCAAGTAACCACTCATGGCTGATGTGATCAAAGCATCCTTTGATATCGGCTTCAAGTACCCACTCTGGAGAATAACTCTTTGATAGCAGGCTATGCGCAAACTGCAATGCATCCTGGGCGCAACGTTCCTTGCGGAAACCATATGATGGTCCGTCCGCTGTTGTTTCAGCGACTGGCTCTAAGGCCAATAGATACAATGCCTGCATTGCCCTGTCTTTCATTGTAGGAATTCCCAGAGGACGCTCCTTACCATTGCTCTTTTTAATATTAACCCGTTTTAACGGTTGAGGTTGATAACCTCTCCTTTTCAGGTCGTTGATCGCCCGAAATTTAGCAATTGGGGTAGACCACAATTTGTTGTCCACTCCCGCCGTATTCCTACCTTTGTTAGAGGTTACCCGCTTTACTGCCAAAGCTTTGGCATAAAACGAATGAGTCAGTAGCCATTGCAAAGCTTTCACTTTGTTATGTCTGAACTCTTTTTGAGCCTTTACAAGTCTAACTTGTAGCTTTCTAACTTCTGATTCACATTTGTCCCAGTCAATACTGTTCCAGTGGGAAACTTGATCAGAAGGCGCACACGATTTTTCAATTACGTTCATTTGCTTTCCTCCTTTTGAAAGTTCTAATAGTTAATTGTAATAAGTTACCATACGGAAGTCTGCCCGCTTTCGCGTGGGGTGACATTGAAACCCCTATCCAGCCCATTACAGGATGGCCTTCGCTTTTTCCGCGTTCTTATACCCGCACCGCTATCGGCTTACCTTGCGGTTCGCTTTCCTGATTGAAACAGGAACGGTACGGGCTTACCGAGTTCTACATAAGTGACAAATGAATGGGTTAGGCTCTGTCTATCCACCGGCAGTGCTAATGTTCGTGTATCCCATGCTTGGACTGGGATAACCGACTGCTTCCCTTTTGGGTTATAGCCTATCAGTATCTTTGGCTAGTGCGAAGTTACGATGGTTCAATCGACAGTTCACTTATGTTAGCCATACCACTCAACCTTGAGCCCCAATCTTATGATACTAAAGATTGTTGCTAAGCCTCACGGCTTATGCTCCTTCATCCGAAAGGGCTCTTTTACTCGGCAGCTTCATACAAAACCGTTACCAGTAATGCATGTGCCGATAGGTTACTGCTGACGAAACAACAGGTCTGGTCATAGTGCCAGACAATCACTTATGCAACTTCTCGTCGCACCCACGCTTCTTCTAAAATAATTGCTTTTCTCTGCTGGCTACGGTGGCGCATCTTTTGCAAAAAAACATCCATAATGATCAGTGTGATAATAGGAAAGAGTACTTTATGCTCGCGGATCGCATCGATTTCGAAAACGATAAAGGGTTCAGAAAATAAAGATTCATCCACCTTTTCATTGAGCAGGCTTCCAAATTCCTCGCCCGAGCAAAACTTTTTAAGCACATAGCGGTATTCATCCAGATCGAAGCTCACGCGTTCCTGCTGCTTAATCTTTGCTATTTTTTCCAGTGAATACGCATAAAAAGAATCGAAGCTTAAAGGAGGTGGGGCTTCAGCTGAAAAATACTGGGCATAGTAGGCCGAAATCACCCCGGAAATTACTGTATCCTCTACCTGGGATACTTCTCCCTGAGCTCCGCGGAAAAGCAGGCAAATCAGCGTTTTTAAAAAGTCTTTTTTTTCAATATTATATTCAAGGCGTGAAATGGCGAAAGGGTTCATGGTAATGGGATGCTCTTCGCTGTAGGTGAGGTAGCGTCCGTTGAAATAGGCGCAAAGGCCACTATAAGAATGCCCAGTATCGACAATAACCACGTCCATATTATAGCCCATATACTGCTGGATGAGTGCGTTCATAAAAAATGATTTTCCTGATCCTGATCCACCCAGTACGAATTTTGAGCGATTAGAAATCCTTCCGCTTCTCATGGGCAGATCAGCTGGATCTATACCAATAGGAATACCCTGCCTATCGGTGAAGTGGATCAAAAAATCACTCTTTTCACTCTCCGCAAGCTTTTCTTTAAACATCAAACATACCGCCGCCTGGCAGCTTAACAGATACCAATCATAGCTTTTTAGCGATACCCCGTTTCCAGGAAATACTGAGCGGTATAGCTCTAACTGATTGTAGGCATTTTTAGAGGGAATAATCCCGCTGGAGAAAAGCGAAGACTCAATATAATTAACGGCTTTAGCCATATCATCCCTTCTTGCGCACAATAGCATATTGTAATGTGCGTTGACCAGCAGCTGGTTTTCCCTAGCAACTTCCACCAGCAATTTATCAATGTCCTCCACGCACATTTGGTTTGCAGGATCGGGAATGCCAGCATGGCGTTTACGCTTCAGGGAAAGCTTATTTAAGGTTAGCCCTTGTGGTGGAATTTCCAGCAACTGGTTATAAATTAAGCATTCGTAGCTGGGAAGTTGATGCAAGAAGTAAAGGTTATCTAAAGGAAAGCCATTAAAAGCCTTTCCATCAGTCTTCTCTTTGAAAGTGCCAAGGCTCATGGGAAGATCTATTGCGTCGATATCGATCAGCGAAATGCTTTTGATTTGTTTTTCTCCTATTTCCAACCCATCCGCTTTGGCTTTTAGGTTGTTAAGGGAAATGTGCGCGGAGGAAAAGTCCATGGCCAGAATGCGCTTGATGAGCGTGTTGATTTCCTTTTCTTTAAGTAGCACTGGTTCAAGGCCATTTTGATGAAGTAAATCAATCACCTTGGTTACTTTGGAGCTAAAATCAGCCAAGGCTTTTGGATCATAGACATAAAAACTCCCTTTTTTTATCTGCCGGGTCAGTGTCAGGTAAGTTGTGATTTTGCTGTATGACCTACCTTGGAAATGATCGTAATAACTCTGCTGCAAGAATTCATCACTTTTTTTAGCCTGGTAAGCCATAGCAGAAAAAATATCCTGCTTCTGGATAATATGCCCTTCGCCTAGGATTTTTATCACATTGACCAGTAAAAGGTGAAAGGAAAGATAACTGGCACCTTCAGCGCAATACTGAAGCACTGGATTGGTCATTTCAATAATGACCGAAAAATCTCCACGCTCCCCGTAAAGCAGGTCCATGTCTGCAGATGCTGTGATCCCGCAATAAGGCAGCTCAAAGGTTTTCTTTGTTTTCATAACGGATATTGATGTTTAGGGGTTGAATGAAAATTCCATTGTGCCTGGATTTACTGTGCAATCCCTTTTTTTGCTGGGAAAGCACATAATAAAGCATCACGCCGATGCTACCAAGGGCCACAGCAGCACCCAGGTACATATTAATAAAAGCGCCGGTAGTTCCGCCCAAAATGAGCCCACCGACAAGTGCTACCGCACCCCAGGCGATGAATTTTCCCTTAAGGCCTTTATAGCTTAAGGGCTTCTGGAGCCCTTTATAAACTGGAAAGGTTTGCGGAGCGTTCATACGCCAAAAAATGCTTTGATGACCACCGAAACCAAAACCAAAAAAAGGCAAGAGCCTCCCCAGCTCATCACTTCTTTATTGATATCCCTGTCGCCAGAATTCCACTTGATATACACCATTACCCCACCAATGAGCCCAACGACCGCGCCAATGCCTAAAATCAAATTCCCTACCGGATCGACGTAGCTGGCCAGTGAAGAGGTTGCGGCATTGATCCCGGTAGTGCCTCCGCCTTGCGCGTAGAGGGAGCCCGAATACAATAGGGAGGCAAAAGAGATCGATAATACTTTTGTTTTTTGCTTGTTCATAATTTTAAAGTTTAAGGTTTAAAGAATCAACTACAGACCAAAGAGCGCGCGAAGGAATACCGAGCAGAGTAAAAGAAAAAGGCTAGAAAAAAACCAGCCCATCACCTGAGCATCGATATGGTGCCGGCCAGATTGCCAGTTCAAAAATACCCGCAGTCCTCCGAGCATGCCAACGATCGCGCCCAGCACCAGACTCAAATCAGAAAAACTATAATAATAGCCGTGCATGGAAGAGCTGGCCTGGTAAAATTCCCTGATCCCGGGGGGATCCTGCAAAAAGAGTGTAGTTCGGTTAATACCAATCAATATGCGTAAAGAGGGTAAAATTCCATTCCAGTACATAGGGCTAGAAATTAAGTAGGAATCTGCCTGGTGAAAAGGATAGCATCATTAGCTGCGAGCTCCATTAATTCTCCAAAAAGTACTCCGCCTGAACTGCGAATCTCTCCCGAGCTTAGCAGCTCCTGGGGCCCATTCGCATTCCCGCTGGGCTCAGGGCTATAAACTGAAGCGTCGATGGGCTCTTCTAAATCGGCGAGCGAGATCATTAGCGAAGGTTCACTAGTGCCAGTCAACTTGGGTTTCAAGAGATCAAAAGCGAGATTGGCCAGATAATAAAGCAGGTAAACTGCGCCAAGGCCATAAATAAATGGGGTCCAATTGGTCATAATAAAAAAATTAGGTTTATAAATTGCTATGCTTGTTTAGTGAGATAAAGCGAGTAAATCAGATCCAGGGTTGCGCAGTAGCGTTCAATCAGTTGGGAATCCAATTTAAGGGAGCTAATGCGCTGAAAACCGATATGCTCACCAATACCAGTACTCAACGGGGAAATCTGGCGCAATAAGGAATCGATTTCCAGCTTAAATTCATAACCCGCTGAGCTGACAATGCGGTTGGGTAGAAAAACCAGTGAGAGGTCTGTTTTAATTCTTTTGGCGAGGCTGGCAAAATAAATGGTTGAATTCAGGGTCGGCCTGTCGTAACAAAATGGGCAAAATAAAAGATCCAGCTTTAAGATTACACCAAGGATCCGCTCGTCATGCATACTGGAAGGAAGTTCGATGAAAACATAAGCATCATTTTCAGCGGCAAGCCTTGCATATAAAAGCTCAAAATGCGATAAATCACAATGATAGTATTCAAAAGGCAATTGGTGCTCTAGTATGGCTGATCTTTCAAAAAGGAGTCCAAGCATGCCCCCAACCTGCATATCGATAAGATAAATTTTCTTTTTTTCTTTGCTGGCCAGGTAACTGACTAGGAGTAAAAGCAGCGTACTCTTACCCGTTCCTGGCTTAATGTTGCCAAATGCAATAACCATAATGAAAATGTTAGCGGTGATAATTAGAAGTGATTTGCGTTTAAGTCTAACGCTGATGCTGCAGTTTCGAGATAAGTGGCTCCTGGGTTACCTTTCCAATGAAGCGCTGCAAATCCATGAGCTCTTCACCAGCGAACAATTGAGCCAAATGGTGATCGATTAGCACAAAGCTGGTAACGGTTTTATTTGAAAAAAGATAAACCACCTCTAAATTAGCTGCTGATAATAAAAAATCAGCTAAATCGGACCTATAGCCGATTATTTTCCTCCAGGATCCACCAGGCCCTAACTGATAAATGGGTTCAGGGCGTCTACAATGAATAAGTATAGCGCTGGAAATAAAAGATTGTATTTCCTTGGTTCTTCTATAGTCTGGTTTGGCCGCAGAAAGTCCCTCCAGCAGCGCATCCCTTCGAATCCTAAGCAAAGTCTTCCCGTATTTACGCACCAGAAAATTATCCTTATGGCTAAAGAACCGGTATCCTTTTTGGTTAAATAAGAGCTTTAGTTGAACGGTACTGCTGCAGCGGTATTTGATTAGCCGGGAAATATCATCTTTAAATAGCTTTTCCTCATCCACCCCGCAGATCCTGTTTAGCTCAGTGACCGCGCGCATGCGGTCAAAAGAATCAGATATCTTACTCCCATCTATCCTCACGTCGGTAGACACAATGTGAATGTGCCGGTTAGGGGTATCTTTATGTAAGAAAATCAGGTAAGGTTGCTCCTTATAGCCCATCGCCTCTAGCCACTTGTGTGCAATATCTAAAAATACCTTTTGTTCTATTTGGCTGCCTTTGGTAGATAACACCGCATGAAACTGATCGAAATGACTTCTTGCATTTAGCGAGGAGATTGCGCCAAAATAATGTTCGATATCAATTGTGCGAATAAAGCTGTAAGCCTTTAATAGTTCCATGTTACGAGCGCTTAATAGCTCGGCCACCCCGGTATTCACTTTCTCCATATTATAGCTTACCGCTGGAAATCCTTTAGCTTTAGTAAATAGGCGTACTACGGTGTTCATAAGCTGTTTCTTTTGCGGTTCATTCTAATCATCATCATCCTGATGGCTTTGGTAAGGCACTCGGTCACTGCCTCAAACTCACGGGCAATTATCTTTTGGAGAAAGCGCTGTTCTTCATTTACCTCATCAATTGGCTTTAGCTTAAGTGCTTCGCTTACTTTTTGCAATTGCGCATTTATCTGGGAATAATCAGCACCAATTTGGGTAAATACCTGTAGTAGCGCTGCTGGGTTTACGTCCAGCATCTGCCCATAAATAATCTCTTGCCTGATAAGTTCTGAGATGGTAATGCCCATTGGGGTGGCAAAGGCAAGAAGTCTGGAATACTCATGATCACTCAGGTAACAGCGTACTAGGTTCCCGCGGCGACCAGATCTTTTTATTTGGTTCATAAAACGCAGATTAAGAAATAATTGTTAGATCAAAGGCCTTCTTTTTTTCGGCTTGCTAATCCAAATTGATCATTTGAATCTCAAATTGGGATGCACCAAACGGGATCCTAGAAATATGCTTGTTTGGCTATTTGGCTGATCTAGCGCCGGCTTGAATTCAATGGGGGAGCAAATCTAGATGAAGCGGAGCTGGTATTTCTCCCCAGATTATGCTGGATCTTTTCATTATAATCATTATATCCTTCATAAATTTCAGAACAGTCTTTGCTGTAGTGAACGCTTGTTAAAAACTCCTCAGTTGACTTTCTCCCTGAAGGATCATGGTCAAAGAATATATCAACATTTGAATATTCGCTGGCTTTTTTTATTGCTGGTTTTAAAAAAGAAACGGAGTTTAAAATCAAAGCGCTTGCACTATTTCCTGGGTATTCAATTCTCCAGCTTAAAAAATCCATCATCCCTTCAAAAACGGCAAGCTTATGTGGATCTGCTGAAATAAAACTCATTGATTTTTTACCCAGACAGCCTTTAAACAAGCTGTTTCTTACCTCCCATCCGCCTAGATCATTCTGCCACCCAGCTGCAAACAGTTCTTTGCGATCACCATTCTCTTTTTTAATGCTATAGTATACCTCTTTAATAAATCCTTCAGCGGCTGCTGAAATTCCTCTTTGCGCTAAGTAATTGCTAATAGCGGGATTACCACCAAGCTCTCTTATCTCTCTAATTAAATAAGAAGGATGTTTTAAGGGGATTTCTATCTGAGCTGACCGAGTTTTGAGTGGTAGGGAATCAGGGTTTCCATAGACTTCTAATAATTTACCTATCGATTCCCGGAAAGAAAGCGCAGGCCAATAGCTCAATGCAAAATCAATTACATTTCCACCCTTTGCCAGGCCATGATCATACCAGATGCCAAGCTTTTCATTTACGCAGAATGAAGGCATAGTATCAGTATCGCGAAGCATAGAAAGATAAAAAAGCTCTCCTGCAGAGCGCTTAAGGGGCTGGTAGCCTAATTTAGAAAGCAGAGTTACAATGTCAGTTTCTTCCCTAATCTTGCTAAGATCATATTTATTTTCTTCCATAATGCGCTTTGTTAGTTCTCTGGTATTTAGTGAAGGGGTTGTTTTTTTGTGGAAAAGAATAGTTGATCAAAGTCATCAGCAAAAAGATAAAAATCGAATGCTTCCAAGAGAAGATTGCCTCTAACTATAAGCAGAACAGAGGTACAAAAAAAATGGGCAGAAGCGCTAGTAACGCGCCTGCCCATTTTTCTGGTTGTACCAAATTTATTTTTTCGGAACTACTCACCTCAGTTTCTACAAACTGGACTCTATAAGTCTGCCAATGCGCTTTCACCTTGCATGATCAAGGCTTCGCAAAATTTCCCGTGTTAGCAGGATAATGTTTCGTTCCCGTACGTCAAAGACCTTGGCTGCGCCGGGAAGCCAAACGTTTCCTGGGCGTGCAGCACAAAGTTTCGACATCTAACTATTTTTCTTTGAGGATCAATATGGCGATCACTAACGATTTATTTTGAAATCGTCCCTCATCTCCCGCAAAGCCAATATTCTTCCAATATGGAACGGGCCATTATTCTTTTTTAAACCTCAAACCTTCATTTTTTAGCTATTTTTTTCCTGGATAGCACGATTAACTACAGCTCTGGAATTAAATTTTCCACCTTCATGGTTTTGTTTTTCTCATCGCCTTAAAAATTTTGCCATCAAAAACCATAACACCGTATTAAAAGGGTAAATACTCCTTTTCACCAACGAAAAGTGACTATAGCTAGATAATGAACTTTATTATTTGCTTGTAGCAGCAAGGGTAATGCAGTCAGCGTACGCAATTTCTCTTGACTTCATTAAAAAAAGCAATAACGATAACAAATTTTGGCAATTTGATTCAGGATCACCATAGTGATCACTAGTATGTAATTTGACAGTTGAACTTTCAAATTACACAGTTAAGTAGACACATGGGTTTCGGCTGAAAATTCGGAGATATGGAATGAATCATGGTAGATACCATATAAAAATACCTAATGCATCAGGTTCCCTATCCTATCCGATAGTTTCTTATTGTTGATTTATTTTGCTCGTTTACTTTGGATGATTTTAATTACTCGATATGCCTTTGGGAATTAGTCAAATCAATCAAGAGATTTCGTTTATTTATAGAAAGAAAGCCCAATCCTGCTGCTGTAAAAATCAAGGGTAGAAGATAATCGTCTATTGGGCAAGCCAGCATGGTAAAAACCCCTTGTATTCCCTGAGCCTGATATATGTGTCCCGGACAATTGCCCCCCCATTAAGCGCCCGATCACAAATATTGCAAACCGTACCAGAAGTTGGACTCCAGGAACAATAATTTGCTGATAGATCAATAAAAAAATTGGGATCATATACACTGCCGCCACCATCAAACGTATAAACACGTTCTTCAGCAGGGACTAAGCACCCCCCTACAGTGCCTTGCGCCATTAATTTTGACTCAAGCAACAATAATATGCCAACGCAAAATATAAATATTGCCCTTTCCATTTGAACAAAATTAAAACTAATTGCATTATAAATACTACAAAAAACAGATAGTTTTTGATAATTATCAATGTGAATAAGAATGTTTACGAAACTTCTTTCTAATGCTATCCTGTATGAAAAAGAGGGGCTGAGAGCAATTTAGAGCTACTTAAAAGATAAATTCAAACAGATTTGGCGCTGGAAGCCTAAGCAAATCGCACATTCCGAACAGAAGTTGAAAAGTAGGAGTTGTTAGCACGAGCATAACATTACATTTTAGTGAGCCATAAAATGACTTTATCTTAAACTGTACAAAAAATAAAGCACAGGCTAAACTGCCCTAGCTAGTTAAAGATACTGCTTAGCAAAAAAGAAAGGGATGATTTGAAAACCGTAGCTGGACTACTTGGTTTGAAATATTAAGCTTTGCGTTTAAAAAGCTTAATGATTTTTTTAGTGGCGATTACAAGGGCAACTGAAGCCAAACCAACAACTAAGCCTGCACCAAATTCCTTGATTATAGAAGGAACACCTGGCAAAAGGTGGTGCATGAATTCAATATTGTGCACAAAAATCCCCCCTGAAACAAGGATTAGTGCAATTGTACCTACTACACTTAAAACTTTTATTACAATAGGGAGCGAAGAAACCAGTAATTTACCCAATGATGCAATTGCTCCTTTTCCATTAGAACGCTTAATTAACCTATAACCTGCATCGTCCATTCTAACGATAACAGCTACAATGCCATAAACCCCTATTGTGGCCAAAAGTGCAATAATCGAAACTGTTACAACCTGCAAAGTCACGCTTTCTTCAAGCACGCTGCCCAGGGCAATAATTACAATCTCTATGGAGAGAATAAAATCAGTTGTTATAGCCGATCTGACCTTAGTTTTCTCTGCGTTTTCAGTTTCTTCTATAACCTCTTCAGCAGCTTCATCGGGTCCTGCTGTACGATGAAAAAGATATTCCACAACCTTTTCAACTCCTTCAAAAGCCAGATATATCCCACCCAGTACCAAAATTACCTTAATGGCAACCGGAAAAAACACATTTAGCAAAAGCGCAATTGGTACAATAATGAGCTTATTGATTAGTGATCCTTTGGTAATAGCCCAAAGCACAGGAAGCTCTCTTGAGGATAAAAAGCCTGTAGATTTTTCGGCATTAACAGCAAGATCATCGCCCAATATGCCAGCTGTTTTTTTAGCTGCGACCTTAGCACTCACTGCCACGTCGTCCATCAAAGCACCTATATCGTCTAAAATTGCAAAAAAACCTGAAGCCATATCCTTATCTAATTGGGGCTGCAAAATACCAAATCAATCTTACTCCGAAAGAAAAAACATTAAAAGATTATTCATTGGTCAGACTTACACAACTCAACAAAAAATAGTGAGTGCTTACGTATAGCAAAAAGAGGTTATTTTTTAACAAATTTAATAAATCGTTTTACTAACTTGCTTTCCTAATTAAATAGGCTATCCGAACTGATAAATTTATCATTGAATGAAGATGGAAGCATCGAATTCAGAAATGTTAGGCTTGAGGGCTTCTGTTGAAATTTTATATATGAAAAAATACTGCTACTCTTTATTGTGCTGCATTTTAGCACTTCCTTTTTTTACTAGTGCGACAAAGGCTCAAGTAAAAAAACAACCGGTAGATTACGTTAACCCCTACATCGGCAACATCAGTCATTTATTAGTGCCAACCTACCCTACTGTGCATTTACCCAATAGTTTGTTAAGGGTCTATCCGGAACGTGATAATTTTACCGTGAATACCATCCACGGTTTGCCGCTAGTGATTACGAGCCACCGTGGCAGTTCGGCATTTAACTTAAGTCCATTTCAGGGCGATTTGAAAAACGTTAAAAATACCCTGGCCTACGGTTACGATAATGAAATAATTAAGCCGTATTATTATGAGGTAGATCTGGATGACTATGGTATTAATGTGCAATTTGCCCCTTCTCATCAATCGGGAATTTATGCACTTAACTTTTCACAAACAAGCTCTCCATACCTGATTTTAAATACCCGAAATGGCGAACTTGCAGTAAACAAAAATGTAGTGAGTGGCTTTCAGAGACTGAGTAACAATACCAAAGTTTATATTTATTTTGAAACTGATTTGTTACCACTTGAATCGGGTAAACAAAAAGGCGCAGCTATCGATACTCAAGACCCAACCGCTGCCGGCCAAAACGCTTACCTGGTTTTAAAATATCCCGCCAATACTAAACAGATCAAAGCACACTATGGCATATCTTTCATTAGCACCGAACAGGCCAGGCTAAACCTTAACCGTGAAATAAAGGATTACGAGCTAAACAAAGTAGCGCAAAGGGGAAAAAATATCTGGAATGCTACGCTTGGCAAAATTGCTATCGAGGGCACAGATGAAACGGCTAAAACCATTTTTTACACATCGCTTTACCGTACCTATGAGCGCATGATCAGCTTATCCGAAGATGGAAAATATTTCAGCGCCTTTGATGGAAAAGTTCACAATGATAACGGAATTCCCTTCTTTACTGATGATTGGATTTGGGATACCTATAGGGCAACTCACCCATTGCGGGTGATTATTGAGCCGAAAATGGAAAGCAACATGATCAACTCCTACCTGCGTATGGCGCAGCAAATGGATGATCATTGGATGCCAACTTTCCCCGAAGTTACGGGCGATAGCCGCCGAATGAACAGTAATCACGGTGTAGCGACAATAATCGATGCCTATAACAAAGGACTTCGAAGTTTTAACCTTGAAGAGGCTTATCAATATTGCAAGGCTGGTATTACCGAAAAAACTTTATCTCCTTGGTCAGCAAAAAAAGCAGGTGCCTTGGATCAGTTTTTTAAAGACAAGGGATATTTCCCCGCATTGCCTCCCGGGGAAAAGGAAACTGCACCGGAGGTTCATGGTTTTGAGAAGCGTCAACCAATAGCGGTTACTCTGGGTACTGTTTACGATGAATGGTGTCTGGGCAATATTGCGCAACAACTGGGCAAAACCGATGAGGCGAAAGACTTTTTAGAGAAAAGTAAAAGCTACCATACCGTATTTAATAAAGATACCAAATTCTTTCATCCAAAAGATATAGATGGCAAATTTATACAGCCCCTGGATTACCGGTTTTCGGGCGGATTGGGCGCAAGGGAAACATATGATGAAAACAATGGCTGGCTTTACCGCTGGGATGTCTTGCACAATCTGGGCGATCTGGTAGAAATGATTGGAGGGAAACAGGCTTTTGTTGATGAGCTGGAGAAAATGTACAATACCCCGCTTGGCAAAAGTAGGTTCGATTTTTATTCGCAGTTACCAGATCATACCGGCAATGTCGGACAGTTTTCAATGGGCAATGAACCGGCCATGCATATTCCCTATTTGTATAACTATGCTGGTCAACCCTGGCGTACCCAAAAACGTGTACGCAGCTTACTTGCGCAGTGGTTTCGTAATGATTTGATGGGTATTCCGGGTGATGAAGACGGCGGCGGATTAACCTCTTTTGTCGTTTTCTCCCAAATGGGTTTTTATCCAATTACCCCAGGGCTCCCCATGTATGTTATCGGGAGCCCAACCTTTGCGAATGTAAAACTGGATATTGGAAACGGCAAAAAATTCGAAGTAGCATGTTTGAATTACGCACCCGAAAACAAATATATCCAGTCTGCAAAACTTAATGGAGTGATCTGGAACAAATCCTGGTTTTCCCACGAAGATTTAATGCAAGGTGGAAAATTAGAACTCACCATGGGCAAGCGTCCAAATAAACTATGGGCATCTTCAGAAAGCTCGGTTCCTCCATCCTTTATAATGCCTGGAAAATAATATTATTCGTTAAGTAGTAAAATACAGTAAGATAAAAATCAATAATATTGATAAAGGGATATGTTAGTCAAAAATATGTCCCATTTTTATTTATTACATTCTGGACGATAGCGTATTAACTATCGGTTTCTCCGCATATTAAAAACTGACTTTAATATGAACCAGGTTAGGCAATCAACTATCACCCTTTTTGATGATAAAACCAGAAGGCATTGCCCCTTTCTCACCAAAAATGAGTAAGGAATAATCTACTGGCCTATAGCCGATTTCTCCACATCAGGAAATTGGTAAAACAGGGGTAGCTAAATTGGTTTACCACGCTACATGTAAATTTTCGATTTCGGCAAAAGTGGGCAAGAATCAACTTCTGTACAAGACATTCCGTTAATCCCCCCTAGTACTTTTAATGTACCGGGATTTGCATTTATGAAATATCATTGAAAAACCTATTTTTGAGTACATCTGTACTTGAAGAATGAAAGAGGAAATTACCAGCAAGAATTTTAAAACCAAATTGGATAGTGAGTTGATCAAAAAATCACAGCGGTGCACAGTCAGAGAGTGTGATGAGGTTAGCCCTAGTGATTTTGAATCCTATGTTGACGAACATGATCAAAGCTATGATGTGAGGATACAGTTAGAAAAGGGTACTGTGATCAACTCTACTTGTGAATGTAAAAGCGCTTTCTCATTCTGCCAGCATAAGATTGCACTTTTAGCTTTTATTGCCAAAGGTATAAAACCAGCCGCTAAGATCACTGCCACCAAAAAGATCGACCCTGTAAAACAGGCCTTGGAGCAAGCTGATCCCGAGAAAATTAGAGACTGGATTTTAAAGACGTTAAAAAAAAACAAGGATCTGAGTATTGCTTTCATGAATGAATTCTCTGGTAAATCTGAGAATTACACTCCAGAGGAAGTTATTGCGCTAACACATGATGCGGTAAAGGCAGTAATCGGTAAAAGACGAAAAGCCGAAGCTTTTGAAGTAAAAAAGATCATCGATCTGTGGATGGAGCTTCATAAGCCAATTTTGGATCAATATTTTGCTGAGCCCGCCAATGAAGAATATTTTAAGCAGGTTCATACCATAATTGACACTGTGATTGAATACAAATATCGTATACTAACCGGTAGCAAAAGATTTGAGACCTATTTCAAACAGGTTTTAACCCAGATAGAAGAGGTTATTTTAAATATTCGAGATGAGGAGACCTGCATAAAGTGTCTATCTTATTTTTCGAAAGAATTTTTTCTTGATGGTTATGGTGGGATTCGTCGGGAATACACGAATATATTCATAAATATATTTAATTCAAGTTCAATCCAGATGCGCTATAGGATAGTAAGTATTATAGCTGAAATTTATCGGGCTAGGAAAGACGAACGAGTAGAGGATTCAAAAGAATTATTGCAGTTGTTGCTGCACATGGTTGTATTCAATAAAAACTTCCCTGAATATAAGGATATGTTCCGTCCAATCAGGCACGCAATTGTTTATAACATTAGACTGATAGATGCACTAATCGAGCTCGGAGAATTGAATACTGCAGAAACTTACTGTATTGAGCAAATCAATCAAAATACCGATTCCCGTTACGATTTGGATTATATTTCAAGATTGAAACGGATTTACACCCAAACAAAAGATGATGAGAAACTTGTGGGAGTTCTTTCAAGGGAATTGCTGCACAAGCCTGACTTCGATAATTATACCTTTGTTATTTCTAATATTGAACATGATGCCCAATTTAAAAAATGGAGAAATCAGGTTTTAGCAAATGCAAGGCAGCTTGCCAGTTTTAACAAAAATGCTGCAGATTTTTCTCTGGCGCTGCGAAATTCAGAAGGGGATTTTAAGGGACTACTAGCATATCTGGATGAAAATGCAGATTACGACAGTATTGCACTGTATACAAATCAGTTAATCTTATATTCGGCAGAAGCTTTTATGAGAAAGCTTATTACCAAAATTGATAGTGGCCGCGATGAAAGGCTGAACCTGGATAATCCTGCTGAGCTTGAAGAAATATTGGAAAAAATTTATCAAATAGCGGCATTGAAATATGGGGTGGAAAATCTAATGCTTATAATAAAAGACAGAGTAAAGGTTTATGAGAGATGGGCCAATTTATTCGTGAGATATGTGGGTAGAAAATCATCAGCCAGTTAATTCTTCTAAATTTAAATGAACTTACTCGATAAAATAAATAACATATAGAACGGTATTGATTTGAATTAGTCATAATACTAATCGCTGTTACATTTTTAGATTTATCGCAACTGTCAGATTGAGTTATGACTAATTCATAGCATGGCCCTTTCAGCTTCCCTTTGATTGAAAACATATTTCTTCTAGGGGTAAAAACCCATGGAGCCTCTCATCCAATACAAAATCAAAAAATCTATTTGATAAGTTTGTTTAAATCACAGCTTCTTTTTGCCTGCAACTTCTCCCTCCCAGTCATAAATTTGCTTTTGCAGCGCATCGCGCATTTGATCCAGAAACTTAGTTTTGCTCATACCCTTTCGCTGCTTGATTTGAGAAAATTTACTGGCATATCTATTCAGATCGACTTCAAACATTCGTTGAAACACTTCGGCAATTGCACTCAATCCAGCTTTCCCGCCATTGAACTGGCCAGTAAGCCACAGGCCATAGATAAGTTCAATCATATCAACAATCTCACCTGTCCAGGCCAATTTTTTATTCCTTTTATTTCCGATACGGCCATCTTTCCCGAAAGTGAGCTGATCGCTTAAATATCTTTGTAGCATTTCGTAAGCTTTAAAACTTGAAAAAAGATACTCATGACCTGTGCCAAAGGATGGGTCTACCCTGGGAACTAGACTCATTTCAAGCTTGGAAGAGGTCGAACCACGTAGAAAGTATAATCGGTCAAGCTCTTCGCTATCAAGCCTGAAATATTGGTAATGAAATTCATGCAAGCGAAAAAAGCGGTTAATGTAACGCATCTGATCATTGTAGTGTTCTTTTAGTGCCTTCTCACCCCTGATTGGCTTTGTATTATCAATTGCAAATAGCTCAGTATAAAAAATCAGCCACCTGTAGAACTTAGGTTTTTCTGTTTTAAAAAACCATATTTCTTCTTCCTCACTCTTAAAGGGATTTGCCTCTACCAGGGTTTTCAACTGATCTAAGTATTTTTGCACAATTAGAATGGCATTCTTTAACATCTGGTTTTTAGGCAATGTAGAACTATTTAAATCTTCGAGATCAGCTTTCATTTGCTGATACAAATCGGCACTTAGTTTTCTTATCATATTTTTCTTCTAGGTTGGATAAGGCATTATTCTCCACAAACAAGGAGGCAATGACCTTGTTTATAGACAAATTTTATTTTTTTCTATTTATCAATCGAGTGCGCCAACTAGTATTTAAGCTATCCCTCCCTTTATTCGCCAAATATTTTGAATCGCATAAAATCCTTGACTTCGACAAATAAAATAATTTCTACAACGCTTATCAAGTTGCTGAAGAGTTGCTGAATTCAGCAACCCTAACAATTTATAAGCAAAGTTGAATTCAGTAAAAAGCGCGTTTTCCAAAGGTTATAGAACAGGAATATGCACAACCTTTAAGTTAAGGTTAAACAACATTACAAAAGATGAGATACGATTTACGTAATTTCAGGCAGGAAATCAGGTGCCGGACTTGACGAAATCCTTACAGCTAGGATCATTCTAGCCCGGATGAAGACAGTTCCTCGTAAAAAGTCTTCTGCAGTTCGTGCTCCCATCTAGCACTACGCTGTCGGAATTGGCGCAGATAAAATATACTTTCGGCGTAACCAGACAGCCATTGAGCTGATTTTGGATATTGCCAAAATGAACGGCATAACACTTTCCCTTTTTTATTCTGATTACCAACTTAAGGATTGTTCGTCCTAGTGCAATCCCCGTTGGTGTAACTTGAGATACTGCTGGTGTAAAAACCTTGGCTGATTAATAAAAGCCAGATAAATTGATGTAAAATTTATCTGTATGGTTTACGAATTCATCTTCTTTGAGGAACATTTTCATCATCTTATCACGAAAACTACCTTTCCTAAAAATTTCTCTACTGAGTCGTCAAAAAGTCTGGACAAGGAATACTCGCGCTTAATTAGAGTATTTAGAGATATAGCAGTTCTGGGAAAAAAGAAAAAGAAAATAATAACCTACTTTAACTTTCACCAAAAAAACCTAATTATACTGATTGACAAAGTTTACCAACAGTCAGAAGCGCAAAAAAGCAATCAGGGTAGAAAAACAATATTGCCACTACTGGAGCAATTAATTACAAAAATGATCGCTTTTTTGGAATGGACCCAGAAAATGTTTCCTAAATTCTTTAATGCAAATGAAAAGTTACCCAAGATTATTCTCCTTACTGAACTGGAAAAAATCGAAGCTAAAATCAGGCTGGTTATCGACGAGTTAAAAAAGAGAAAATTTCGGGACGAGTTCTCAGGACTAATGAAGGTTATCGGTGATACGAAACTTATTACAAACTATCGGGAGATAGCCTACTGGCATGCTACATGGAATATAATTTACTGCAGATTAATTGCGCATGACATTCGCGATGAATTTGGGATATTAAAGGTCATGATAGAAAATGGAATGAACCATAGCGAGTTCTACAGGTTCACAAAGAATTTTATATCCCAGGAAGTGGAAAAAAAGCCGACTCTTGATGAACAAATAAGTTCTATCTGCGGATTCCGTAAAGAAATTAGGCTATTATTTGGGAAAACCAATTCAAAGCAGTTTTCGGAATACCCTGAAATCAAAAAAATGCTTAAAAATTTTATCAAGGAAGAATTGCTTATGCTTCGGGCCATGGAGTTTGTAAATCATGGACTGGCGGAAGCTGGAATTATGAATGCAAACTATAAAGTTTCGTTTTCTGTCAAACAGCTTGCTTTTTTCGTGCATCTTCAAATGGAAACTGGAATTATCATCTGGCAGCGGGCGAAGTTCGCCCACCAATACATTGCCAGACACTTCAGTACTGTGGAACGGGATTCCATTTCAGAAAAGAGTGTTAGAAATGCACATTATAATCATGCAGGCGAAGATATCAAAAAGGTTATAGCCAAGCTTGGAGAAATGTTAGCATTGGCACAGGAACGATATTAGCATCAAATATTTTTGCATCAGGAAAAGCCTGGATCGATAACGTAAGCAAGCAAAACAAAATTCGGGCATTGTCAACGGTTCGTGAACCACCGAATCAGCTAAACAAACAGCTACTGCAAAACATAAAGGTGCCCAATTCAGGCACCTTTATGTTTATATTTATCTTGGATTTTGTGGGATATCGTGATAGGCCAATTCCGAGAGAGGTATTGGAAACACATAACGCAGATCGTTCGGAGGTAAAGATATCTCCTTGCCATCTACCGTCTTTTTCAATGTAACCGAGAACTGCGGTTCTCGGTTCAACCTTCTTAAATCTGACCACCGTATTCCCCGTCCAATTAATTCTTTTCTCCGTTCGGTTAGAATAATAGCCAAAGCTTCCTGTGCGCTTGGGGCTGTTCTTGCTACATAAGTTCCAGTTTTATATCTTTTAACAAGCAATGTATTTAAATCTTGCATTGCGGCTGCGATATTTCCTTTCCTTGCAAAACTTTCCGCTCTTATCAGATACAGTTCATCAGTTGCCAGACCACAAAATAAGTAAGCGTCTCCAGAATATGAACCCCTGTAATTTAATATCCCGATTCCTTTATTGATAAAAAAAGCACTTTTCCTAAGATCCGATACTTCATATTGGGAATACAGTTCTGGAGCCACGCCGGTTTGGGCTGATGAACTAAATGTATTCAATATCAACGAACTATAATATATCATCTCTGCGTTTCCGGCCGAAAGGGCTAGTGGAAATGCTCTTGTTGAAGACATATTCAAAGCATTATAGTCAATTAGCGTAGAATATTTGTTCAATGCATCATTTGCTGCAGCCCCAGCCTCTTCATAAAGTCCCATGCTTAAATATGCCCTGGAAAGGAGTGCATTGGCAGCTATCTTGGAAGGCCTCGATAGGTAGACAGTTTTTTCCGGCAAAAGTTCAACTGCTTGCGTTAGATCTGAAACGATCTGATCATACACTTCTGCTACAGTACCCCTATCAAAACGCTTGGTAACGTCGGAGGTGTTAGGTAGTGGAACTCCAAGCGATTCATTATTGCCAGAGGGAATAAACGGCTCGCAGAAGGTCTGGGAAAGTGCGAAAAATGCCTGAGCCCTTAGAAATAGTGCCATCCCTTTTACTGCATTATACATTTTTCTATTTTGGTCGGAAACATCGATCGTTTCTATTCCGTCAAGCACGATATTACAGTAAAAAACCTGCCGATAAGGATAGTCCCAATCAACTGAAAACATTTGGAGATCCTTACTCCATATATAGGAATCCCGTTCGTGGGCCTGCAGGGCCTTTAGTCCGGCATCGCTTATCAGTAGGTCATCCGCTGCGGTCTGGTTAAGAGAAGGAGAGACATTCTGGACGAAATACCTGTAGTTATCCAAAAGCGCCTGGAAATCATCCAAACTTTGGGGGATTACCAATGCTGAATCTGGCTTTTTATCCAGAAAGCTCTTGCCACAGGACATGGTGAAAGAAATTATCAATGCAATGGTGATCGGAATACTGATTCTATCCGATAATAATTTTTGTTTTTTCATAACTTGAATCTTAATTAAAAATCACCCCTAATTCCCAATGCTATAGATTTTGGGAGCAATGCGGACTGAAAATCTGGGTCTATACCGCTTTTGCTTTCCTGCCAGATGATCCCCAAGTTGTTAAGGTATACCGATACCTGGAGCCTTCTGAAAACCTTTCCAGTTTTGTCAGCTGGCAATTGGTAAGAAAAATTGATATCCTGCAATCTGATGTTATCCCCGTGCTCTGTTAGCACGTTAGCATACTTATAAAACTCATCCCTGGCCGTATTTGCGACAAGAGGCACACTCGGAACACTAGTAATCGACTCATCACCCGGATTTTTCCAGCGAAGGGTATAGTCACTATGGCCGCCCAATCCCTTTGTCGTGCCATAACTGATGGAAGGCCGGTGAAAATAATACCCGAAGCGGTAAGAAATATTAGCTGAAAATGACCATGGGCCGAAATCAATATTATTTCGGATCGAGCCATACACTGGAGGCCGGGCGGGACCATTGTAAACTAGATCAGCTAAAGTCGAAGATGATATTATCTTAGTATAGTCTTTTGAGGGTACGCCATTCAAAAAACCGATAGGATCTCCTGTCGAGGGATCAAGACCTCCCCAGGCGTAGCTTGAGATTGCACCAATCGGTTTTCCAACTACTGGAAGGAGTCCACCGCTAATGTATGCTGAATTCAGGTTTCCGGCTGGGTAAGCAGTTACCTTATCCATCGCAACACTAAAAAGAAGATTCGTACTCCAACCGACAATGCCCTTTATGTTCTGCGTATTTAAGGTTAGGTCAATTCCATAACCTTTTGTATCTGCTGTATTGCCCCTAAAACTGCTTATCCCAGTCGACGTTGCAACAGGGGTAGTTCCTAAAAGATCGGACGCTTTTCTGCTGTAATATTCAATACTTCCAGAAATCCGGTTTCCTTTCGTTGCAAAATCTACTGCAATATTCACCATCCTGATCTTTTCCCACCTTAAAGAGGGATTTGGCGGACTTTCTATCTGAGCAAAAGGAAGCTTGATGCTTGAAATGGTTCCGTTTGAATAACTGGCTGTGGTATATGCAGATAAGGAGCGGAACACGTTACCGCTATAACCATACGTAGTTCTGAGTTTCAAAAGCGGAAGAAACCCAATGTTATAAAAAGGTTCCCGAGCAATATTCCAGGCAAGCCCAGCTGAATAAAGCGGTACCCCCTTTTTATTAGCATCTACGCCAAAAAGATTACTCTGGTCAAGCCTCGTACTGGCAGAGAATATATAACGCTGCTTATATGAATAAGATGCGTTAACATAATATGATAGGAAACGATCGGTTAATTGGTTCATCCCGTCGCTGAAAGGAATGTTCTCAAATTGTGCCGTATTAAAAGAAAGTGGAAACCTGGTCAAATAATCTACTGTTGAGCTTCTCACATATTCTTCGCTATACCCGTATGCTCTAGTCTGGGAAGAATTGGTAACCATTTGCCGAACCTCAGCGCCAGCAATAGCACTTACATTATGGTCACTACCAATCGATTTATCAAATGCCAGCTGGCCGCGTAAATTATGGCTAATACTGTTGCCAATCGACTCATCCAATATCCCGCCAATAGGTACCCTGCGGGTTAAACTTCCATCGGCATTGATCGAAGTAAATTGGTTTATCAGGTTTCTCAAATAGTAAGAATTTTCTCTTTGGAGATTTGACTGGTCCTGCGAACTCTTGGCAAACTGATACAGAATGCTCGCAGAAAGGAATGGAAATATATTATACTTCAAACTGGTATTGATCCTAAATTCTGTATTTACTAGACTATTCTTATTTTGATCGATATCAGCTAAAGGATTATATTGCCAATCCAAAAATCCTTTTTTGACCATTTCATTTTTAAAGGATTCGCGTAGTCCTCTTGTAACATTTGGATACCCTTCAGAACCATCGACAAGGCGGGCATAAGAATATGCTATCAGCCCTTGATTATTATTATTGGTCTCTGCCTGTAAGAAACTGATGGCCGTATTTAGCTCAAGCTTTCTTTTGAAAAAGTAATTTACCTGGTTGGCATTTAGGGTAATCCGGTTACTCGAGTTGCCAACATCTGAGTTCAGGTTCTTATCAAACCCACCTGAAATAAAATGAAGGCTGTTCCCGCTCCCACCACTGATATTTAGCGAATACTGCTGATCGACGCTAGTTCGCTGCATATATTTTCGCTGATCTTCACGGACATCAATTGCCCTGTATTGATCGATCATTCTATCAGCATCCTGTTGCGATATTTTACCATCTCTTTTGGATATAAGCAGCTCAACAACGGGTGAGATAGCAATATTAGATAGAGATGTTTCTGCATCCTTATAAAACCCAGAATTGAAGAGTGAGGCTTCGATATCAATATAATCACTACTGGACATGCGCGGCAGATAATAAATATCTGGTTTCGCCCCGATTGTCAGCGAGGTAAATATTCCAACTTTGGCCTCACTGCTCTTTCCTTTTTTGCTGTTAAGAACAATTACACCATTTCCTGCCCTTGCTCCCCAAATAGATGCCGCTGCGGCATCCTTTAAAACTGTTATACTTTCTATGTCATTTGGATTTATAGCATTTAAATCTCCTTCATAGGGAAAGTTATCAAGGATTATTAAAGGAGCACGGTTTGAAAAAAGTGTGCTCTGCCCCCTAATGCTTATATTACCACCAGCAGCTGGGTTTCTGTTTACGACCAAGCCTGAAGTTACATCTTCAATGCGGGAAAGGATATTTGCAGAAATTCTTCTATTGATAATTGATTGGTCCAGTTGCACGAAAGATCCTGTGGAGCGTTCCTTTGGCAAAGACTGATACCCATCACTTATAATCGTAATATCCGCTAACTGATTATCCAATGGTTCTAGGTTTATTACAACCTGCTTTGGATCAAAAGAAAAAAGCCTTAAGGTTTTGACCTTATATCCAACATAGCCGATTCGAATGTTTATTGCAGCTGAGTCAGAAGTTAGACTGAAATTACCTTTTTCGTCAGTACTTACTTTCTTTTCATTTGAAATGTCCGTTACCAGTGCGCCTGGGAGTGGAGCGTTTTTGCTGCCCCTAATCTGAGCTTTGAAAATATGCTGTCCGTATACTTTAGTTCCAAAGGATAACAGCAGTAAAATTATTATTATTTTATAGTTCATAACTATTTTTTAATTGGTCCGCCTATACTTCTCCATTTCATTTTGCCTACCTTCTTGCTCTGAGATTACAAGTACTTGAGTAAATACCTTTTTCTCCTCCAACCGCAATCCATATTTCTCAAGGTTCCTATTAAGTTCATCCCTATCCTTTAGCGAGGATTTAACTTCAATATCCACGTTGTAATCAATTCCTGTTTTATCCAATACCAGCGGGGCATCCTGCATGTAGACCATGTCCAACTGTAGCGCAAGGATCGATAGATTGGCATTTTGGATCTTGAATCCGAAGGGGTTAAAACCGGCAATAGCTTCTCCCCCTATGGATTTCATATCCACCTTCTTAGTTCTTAGCAATACCAGACAGTTAAGTTTACGTTTCTCAATCCGGCAGTTATAATTGGGAAAAAGCGTCTTAAGCTCAGATTTCATGATGTCATAAGCTTTGATCGAAAGATGGGGAGGAACTACAAGCTCATAGCAATAAGTATGCTTCCGCATCCATTCATATACATCCTCATTTTTTGGGCGACTAAAAACACTGCTGTCAGAAATGTTATAAACTGTATTTTTTCGATTGAATTCCCTTTTGCCTTCACCAAAGGCATAGGCAAGTATTTTAGGAGCTGAGTTATTACGTACTAAAATTTTAAATCCTGATAGGGAATCCTGATTTCTATTAAACCCAGGGTGAATGCCAGGCACATAAGCCGAAAGCACGCTATGAAAAATCATCTGACGGCCGTCACCACCATTTTCGTTCATAAAAAGTGGTTTTTCTTTGTCAAAAGCAAGAAATACATCCGTTTTTGTTCTTAAATCCTTTAGGTCACCTGTAATCATCTGCTTGATCTTTGCCGAAGTTGCTTCCTCAAAACCAGTAGTTGCCCTTAATATCCCTTGTTTGTCTATCCAAACTAAGTGCGGTATCACATTGTGTGGAAATAAGGCTGCTAAGGATCTATCTGATACAATTTTGGGAAGATTAAATTTAACTCCGGTTTTAGCCTCCTGTAGTGGTAAGAAACCGTTTACTATGTCAGCAAGTTGAGCTGTTACCGGAAGGATCTGAATTTCATCGGAGAACTGTTTTTGAAGGTTCTCCATTGAGGGCATCATTGCCACGCAGGGCGCACACCAGGTTGCCCAGAAATCAATAACAATTAATTTGCCCCGCAGATGCTCAAGACTTTTATCTGTTGATTTCCCTTCAATAAGAAATTGTCTTTTAGTATTCCAGAATGATTCCGGAACCTTATCTCCTATTTTCAGAACTTCTCTCGAAGTCTCTGTCATTCCCTGTGCAGATGCACAGAAAATATTCAGACAGATATATAGTAAAGTTATAAGGCTTCTCTGGCGAAATGGCTCGCATATATATATTTCAGCAGGCCATGACAATCTATTTTTTCTATTAAAAAAAAGGCATGGCAAAGCCCTATCGATATGAAATATCGTTTTTTTCATTGTTGGTTGATTAAGTTAGTTGATGAGAAAATTGAATGAAATAGACTAAGGCAGGTGCATTATTAAAGAACCTATTTTATCATTAACCAATAGAATGACCTGCCTTAGTCTGGAATCTATTCAGGAGAACAGATTACCAGACTAATTAGAATTATAAACGCCAGACCAATAACAAAAGCAAGTTTTGATTGAAAAAATAGGAAACAAATGTTTCTTAGTCTCTCAACGAAACAGTCCTTGTAAAGAAATAAGATTTCAAATTGGTTTTTCACGTTTTCTGGTTTAAACCAAAAAACCTTGAGGAAAATAAAAAGGGCCGCCCTTAGCTTTTCTGAGACAAAGGTGTAGGACCACCACCGCCTTACGGCGGGCGAACACAGAATAGCAGGCGACCCAAGTCCTTATGCTATGCAAAGATAGCACAGGATTTGAGTTTTCACCTACCTCTTGTGTTCAAACGTCCTACTTTTTGTCACAAGGTTTTTAGGTACTAAAAAATCAAATCTTGCAGTTAATGGCTATTAACCGACAATAAATTTTATTAAGCTAAGATAAACATAATATTCAACACTTCCACATGCACCTGTGATAAAATTTTCATTTTATTGTTCCTTGCGAGTATAATGCAAAGCCTAAATTCCAACTCAGAGATTGTTATTATTGAAATTTCTCAATTGGATTACCTATTAATTGTTAATATAAAGCGTAAACGGATTGAGGTGGGTTTATCGCAAGTTTCATTAACACAAAAAATGGGTTTATCTGAAGGTTTTGTAGGTAAAGTGGAGCTTTTCACTGAAAGAGCAAAATACAGTATTAGGCACATCCATTTATTAGCAAGCGCTCTCAATTGCACAATTCAAGAAATTCTACCTGTTGAACAACCAAAGTATGATATGGTGAAGTTGACGCTAAAAAGGACAAATAAAATTAACAAAGATGGTTCAGTGTCTAGAAAGAAAATCACTGAAGTGATCAAAATAGAGCCGAGGGAAGATCTGAAAAGTTAATTTGAATATGCAGGTGAATTGAGTGGCCTTATTGGCTGAACAATTTAAACTTTGACATATGGAACAACTACGTTGCGTCGTGATTGACGATGAAAAACACTCAGTATCAATCTTATCCGATTATATCGAATCAAACCCAAATCTCCTTTTGGTTAGATCCTATATGGATCCACTAATTGCTTTATCTGGAATTAGCCTTAAAGACAAAATCGATTTTATATTTCTTGATATCGATATGCCCGATATTACAGGGATAGAGCTTGCAAAAAAGCTGTTAAACCGAGCTAGGTTTATTGTTTTCACAACGGCCTTTACAAAATATGCTATCGAGGCATTTGAAGTGGATGCATCACGCTATTTGGTTAAACCCATATCAAAACCCAAATTCATTCAAACAGTTTGGGATGTCCTAGAGTCAGAAACCAAAAAACTAGAAAAATCTAAACAATCAAGCAAAAAATTTTTCTTCGTAAGTGTTGGAGATAGAGGGCAAAGGCTAAAGATAAAAAAATCAAAAATATTGTTTTTTGAAAGCGAAAAAAACTATATCAAAATTGTAACTGAAGAGAAGGATTATTTGGTCTATTTGACCATGAAGGAGGTAGAATTAGATTTTTCGGGAACGCTATTTTACCGAGTTCACCGCTCTTTTTTCGTGAATGCTGAAAAAGTGGATAAGGTCGTTGGTAATACTCTGAAATTACGCTCCTACGTTATTCCAATGGGGAATAGTTATAAAGATGGATTTAATGAATTCTTGGAAAGAAAAACATTAAGATCCAACCGGTAGGCTTAGTGTTTTTCTTCTAGTTTTTTAGAGCGACGAAAGTTTCTGTTGCAATAATAGTGATACTAGAGTTGGTCGGATCAGTTGATAAGTCGCCACGATTTTTCAGGGATTTAAAAACAAATGCTGTTTTTTTAATCGTTTTTTTTGGAGAGTGTTTCATGTTTTTATTTTGAAGCTAATGAAAAAAACTTCAGAAAAGTTATTACCTGTAATAAATGAGTTTAAACCAATACAAATTTTAGCATGACAAAGAAAATTTCCGAATGGATAAAAACACAAAAAATCCATCTTATCGGATGGTCACTTTTCATTTTTTTTGAGATAACTCTAGTGGGACTCGCAGCAGGGGCATTTGGAAAACCTCTGAATTATGTGCTGCACTATATCTTGAACATCGTGTTATTCTATACCAATGCCCACCTAGTGCTAATGCTAAGTTTTAGGAAAAAAAAATACGCTGTTAGTAGATTGATTATGTTAATGTTAATCCAGGTAGCAGTATATATTGTTTGCCGCTCCTTTCTGAATTATTCTTTAAGCGACGCTGTTAAATCTTTCGATATACCAACTGTGCTTAAGAATTATCGTAGTTTTTTCCAATCACTTTGGAGAGGTCTTTTCTTTATTGGGCTCTCTTGTTTCTATTACCTTTTTATCACATACAAAGCAGAGAGAACCGCAAGAGAAGAAGCAGAAAGACAAAAATTACTAGAGGAAATTAGATCAAAAAACAAGGAAAATGAACTTAGAACAGCAAAATATGATTATTTGAGAGCTCAGATCAACCCTCACCTACTTTTCAATACATTAAGTTTTCTCTATGATAGCATCCGAAAACACAATGAATCCGCTGGTGATGCTGTGATGAGACTCTCAGAACTGATGAGATTTAGCTTGGATACGAGGGAATCAAACAATCAGTATCCAAAACTTGGTGAGGAAATAGACCAAATTGAAAACCTAATTAAGCTTAATAATGTACGGAAAGATAATAAGCTATTCTTTCAGACAAATCTTATCGGAGGTGTTAGGGAGTTCAAGTTCATTCCACTTGTTATTATTACCCTCGTAGAAAACATGTTTAAACACGGAAAACTCCTCGAGAAGGATCACCCAGGAATACTGGAGATTAAATTGACAGAAAAAATATTTTCTGTAACCACAAAAAATTTAATAAATACTAAATTAAACCGATCTGGCTTTAATACAGGTATGGATAACATTGTAAAAAGAATGGAACTTGCCTATGGCAATTCATACTCATTGACGTTTGGGGCTGACGAGAAAAATTACTTCAACGTAGAGTTTACTCTAAAAAGATAAAGTTCTGTTTGGTTATGTCGCATCTATCCGCTAATTTTAAGTTCAATACTGTATGCTATTGGAATGATTTTGATGATCATTACCTTTATTTTATTCTTATTGGTTTGGTCATAACGAAGTTAAAAGCTAATAGTAAAATTAAAGTTTCAATTATGATTACTCATTTATAATATCGAAACTTTATTTTGATTAAAGGTTATGTCTTTTTGGGTTGACTATTAATCAAGTAAAACAAACTGTAAAACGACAAGTAAATTCACGACGGCACACTTTACCGGATTTGTCAGGATATGTATATGCATATTATCCGAAAAATATGTCCGTGGCAGTGAACAATATTCTGGCCCGACCAAGATCATGGAAATTGTAAAAGGAAAGTATGCCCGCTTCATTGAAGATAGGGCAAGCCCTTAACACAGGTTGTTCGATGCACTCAATACCCACTATCCAGAGCATACCATCAGAATGAAAAACAATCCAAGGCCCCCATCTTTAAGGACCATCTTCCGTGAAGATAAAAGTGAAGAACGCCCAACCCAATAGCAGTCTCTTGGCTAAACAAATGAATCTATTTCCCATCAGCTGCACCCTTAGCCCTGTTTTCGATTTTGGTGTTATAATTAAACGGAGGGAAGTTTATAAACCCATTGTCTAATAGCAAATTACCAGGCTAGAACACCTTAAATCTAAAGCTTAATTGTTCTGTTTGGTCTGAACTGAAATTCAGCATTATCCGATGAGTTGTAAGGCGTAAAAAAATATTCGGTGTGAAATTCTATATTCTTTATAGTCTGATCGATATCTATTTTGCGGATGAGAAAATCATTTTGACCAATCCAAATGATGGCCGTTCCAGTCTTATAGCTGCCGCTAAGCTTATAACATAAAGTTTTATTGATCATCTCTGGCTGAAGCAGGAGATGGTCCCTCATGTCATTAAAAATATTTAACCCAAGCGCACCGTCTTTTACAAACAGGAATTTAGGGATCATAGTTGAGGCTAATGTTGAAACCCCTTGTGCAGCAGCCAAGGCTTCATCCAAAGTAAGATATGTCCTTGTTTTATTATTAATGCCCCACCAGCTTTGCACCATTCTCTTCTTATCCCGGTTGATAATATACAGGGAGTTTGACTGCCCTAGTTTATAATATTCAAAATTGAAAGGTCCGGCATCCGAATACGCTGTTCGAAAATAAATTGCTGTACTGGTTGGAGAAATGCCGGCATTTTTAAAGGTAGAAACCACCTTTCCTGAATCAAGATACCTTACTGTTTTGGCGTAGGCATCTCCGGTACGTTCAATTAATGTAGAAATAGTAATCGGATCATTCTTTAAAATAATCCCTTTAGTGAAAAGAAAAAAAAGCAGGAGTGTGATTTTGGGAGCGTACATGATATGGTTAGATATGGGTGTATTTTTTGTACTGCAAGATAGTATTTTCCAAATAACTGAAAGAAAATTAACTTCATTGGAACCAACCAATGTCAAATCTGTTAAAAACGGCACTTCAAACAGTAACGGATCGGTTACTATCGCACTTCTGCTTACCGGTACACTAGACAATTCTGGGTTGTTATCAGGGTTTATTGTAGTGCTTTCACCCTGTGCTTTATTTTTTCTGCACCGGTGAAAGCCGATCTATACTTATGGTTTGATTGTTGTAATTGTATTTTTCTTGGTGTTGACCCAATCGCGTGCTGCACTTTTGGCATTTATTACAGTCATTTATTTCTGCAGGAAAGCAGTCTGTGATAAATTGTACCATAAATTACCGAAATGGGTAAATTATGATCTAGATAAACCCATATGCATTCCTGGTCATGCTAACTCACTTATTTGTTCATGTTGCGCTCACACTTATTAAAAGGTTGCTTCGCAACCGTCGGTTCCAGACATCAAATGCACAAACAGGTCCTAATAAACCAATTAAGAAATTTAGGATACAAAGTCTGATCGGTACCAATTCAACATTTACCATTATATGTTGCAAAAACTGAATTCATCATGAAAACAAATGTCAGTCTCAACCGCTTTAAAACATTTAGCTCAAAGTGTAGGAAACTGGGGGGCAATAAACAAAAATATCACCAAAATGGCCGCTTTTTGATATTCCGAGCGTTTGCCTATAAATTTTTGCAGCAGTAAACGAAAGTATCCATCCCTTACTTAATATTTTTTTCCAGCTGTAAGTTTAATTGCAATAATTACGGCAAATAGAATAAATGTCTCACAAAACTAAGGTTGAATAGGATAACATATAAACCACTTCAAATTGACCTCTCTTCGCAGCTTTAAAAAGCCCCTCTTTGCCGAGTTAATTTTATAAGGTTCGCCAAAGCAAAAAGACCCCTCTGCGCCAATACAAGTTGCCCACTTAGAAATCTCTATTATACTGTAAACAAAACCTTTGTATCGGAATTTCTATGAATCGTTCTTAGTAAAAAGGGCGTTCCTATTTCCGGACACCCTGGCCAGTCGCTATTTTTTCTGCCACAAGATATTCGAGGCGTCTATCTGTCTAACCTTAAATTTTAAAAGACCGCCTCCAGCACCTCACCTCATGTATTCTTTTTCGCGGGATTGATCACAATCCCCCTTCCGCTGAACTGGAAGACCAGCTCGGCGACATCGTCCATATCAAGGCCGGTTGTATTTTCGGGATCGATCGCTACGGTCCACCATGTACAGGGATTAATACGTATGTACTTATTGTTGGTTACGGTTTGATTGCCCGAAACCTCGTAAAATTTTTCATCACCGGGCCTGTCGGTAAGCTTTCTGTCGGCGGTATTAAATTTCGCTTTCTGATCCTTTAAATGTGGGTAAAGACTTCGGTACTCATATGAAAAAGGATTGGGTTTACCATGGGCATAGTTCAGTATCTGACCGTTATTGTTCTTGACTGACACGAATCCCTCATGATACAGCAGTAAACTGACTTTCGTTGCAGTCGCCTCTTTCAGTCCGGGCTTACGGATCAGAAATGCTTCTACCGAGTCTATCGAAAGGTAGGCAAGTTTTGTAAACACCGGTAAATCCGGGGAAATATAGAAAGCTGCTGTACCGGTCTGCTGTAAAGTAGCAAAACTTTCTTCATGCTCCTCCCGCTGAAATGACACCCTACCTGCATCATTTTTGAACATTTTCCAGCTACCGAATTGTTTTTCCTCTTCGGCAAACATTTTTTCAGCAACCGCATCCTGTAATATGCTCAGCGAGGAGATATTGGGATTCAGCTCTATTTCGCCGGCAATATCACGGGAGGGCTTTTTTTCGTCCTGCCCCCGCAGGATATTATTGACGGCCGTCTGCGAAAACGGCTGGTCCGTCACCGAATAGAAGCGGTATGTTTTATATTCATCATATATCCTGTCCAAAATACGGTCACGCATAAAATCATACATGATCGACCAGAATTGGTCCATGCTTTCTACAGTGGGATCCTCAACCTGCGCCAGGCGTTCTCTGCACAGGGAAAGCTGGGCATTCAAAAGTGCGTTTTTTGCATACAGTTCGGCGCTTTTCACCTGAAGGGCGCGGTAATTCAGCAATAGCTCGTTCCTATTTTTCACAAGCTCCATATAACTGCCGATCGCCTTTTTGAACGCCTTTGCCTCCGCGTTGGCATACTGGGCAAATTGATCGATCATCTGCTCATATGATTGATTGTCCATTGCAATTTTGATCGCATCAAAGCCAAACTTTTCCTGCGCTTCACCCATCTTTTTACCAATGTCCCAAAGCTCTTTCGCCGTGCCCAGCACAGGAAGCACATGCTGGACAACATCCGCTCCCTTTCCATATAGCTCTTTAAAGCTCCCTGGCTCCGGGATTTCTATTTTTTTATTGATTTCCAGCTGTATCTGTTGCCGGTCGCCGTCCTCTATGATCTTTGCCTTAACTTCCTTTTTATCCTGTTTGTACTTATCGAGTGCCTCCAATGCCTTTGAAGAATTTTCAAATGAAAGCTTTATGGGGTCGGTATAAGCCTTATCGGCTCCCATCACATCCTTCAGTTTATCTATTGCAGTACCGCCATATTTGAGATACTTTCCGTAGGCTGCGTTACCTGTACTGATGAGCACTACCTGAGCAATCAGATTAAGACAGCCTATCCCGAATGCGAGTTTTAGCTTGGCATCTACCGCCTCCATAAATGACCGCTGCTTTGCCCATATCACACTCCCTTCACGGTCCATCTGAAGCCGGTAGCGCTCGAGCTGATCTTCAATTTCCCTGCGATCACTGATAATCTGAGAAAAGCCGTTGTCTATTTTATTGGTGCCAGAGTTGATCTTGATAATCGTTTTGTTCACCTTTTCGGCTACATTTTTCTGCTGCAGTTTTTCACCTTTCCATTTGAGATGTTCTTCTTCGACCAATCTACCGGTGCTCAGCATATCCCTGATCCTGGAATTATAATGTTCAAAAGAAAATACCGGTACGTAATTCCAGCTATGCCCGTAAAAATCCAAACCCGCATTGATATATCCCTGCAAGACTTCCACATTGGTCCGCAGGGCTGCCATAACAATATACTCTTTCACCTGGGTCTTCGGCACGCGGTCTAGATCCTTAAGCGCTGAAATAAGGGAAAAATCCGGAATGGTATACAACAGCCAGTCAATCAATCCTGTCAACTGTTCCATGTAAGCCCCACCCTTGAGGTAATAGGCTTTGAGGGCATGGTAGGTAATTGTCCGATGATCAGATAAGCCTGCCCCATCTCCAAAACCGAACAGAAAAGGATCGCGGTCCACACGTTCTAAAATAACGTTACCCTGGTTCCCCGGAACTGCCCTGATGTTTTCCCTACCCTTGTTTCCGCTTGGCCCCCGGTCGCCATAAACCTTTTCCTTACTGAAATCGTCATTAACTAAAATTGCAAAAATAGACGCGTCCCCGTCCATTACCTCGATCGTGATATCAGGAGGCGTACCGCCATCGCCCCCTGCCCCACCAGATGCGTTCTCTCCGGCTGCCCCACCAGAGACTATTGTGGAGATATTTTCTGCTTCATAAATGCTGCTACAGTTAAATGTTATCTTCCCCCCAGCGCCGCCGTTCCCTGATTTACCTGCATTTCCTCCATCGCCGCCACGGCCTGCTTTGTATAATGCATCCTTGATCAGCTGGTCGCGGCGTTTTCCAACGTCGAATGTCCTGTGCCCATCAATAATAACATCGGTTTTACCGCCATGAAGATAAGTACTAATAACCTTTCTCCATTCGCCGGCCTTGCCGCCATAGCCGCCCTGCCCGCCATTTTGTCCCCGGCCACCCCGTGTGCCGCCTGCATCCAATGTAAGCCTGAAACCATCAAATTCAACAGCTCCTACAAGAATACTGATATCACCGCCGTTTATCCCGTCGCTGCCATTGGATCCGTCATATCCCGGTTTTCCATTTCCCCCGTCTTGTTTATTTAGGCCCTGGTCACCTTCTCCCTTCAATGCACCTTCCTGTTCGCTGTAATCAAACCAGGCGTAAATGCGCTGCGTGGTCTCCAGAGGGTGGAGCGTATCTATGATTTCGCGGTTGAGCTTTTGGATCTGGTCCTGTTCATCAGCAGTCAACTTGGGATAGGGTTTTCCCTGAAAATCTTTAATGCTTTCAATCAATTGCGCTAATTGCGGGTGCAACTTAGTTAATCTTCCTGCAGCTGCCTTGTACATATCAGGTAGCTTCAAGGTCTGATTGAGCCAGTCTATATCATTTTTGATCGAAGACAGCTCATCACCTATCCGGCCAAGCCAGGGTACCATCTCTGAGCGCAGGTCGGCGGCCTTTTTCTTTTCCTGGCTAAAGACCTCCCCGAAAAAAACGGGTACCGCCTCCAGGTTGGGTGAGCTCCATGGGAAAGATTTTTTACCCAGGTCACTTTCGCTGACCTGCGTAGAGATGGTATAGTCACCCTCAAGGGTGAGCACACGAGCATAAAGTGAAATATTTTTTGCGGGGAAATACAGGTCACCTTTCAGAAAGATTTGGTCTGCATAGACAGTCAGGTGATGGGCATTATCCTCATCAAGGAAACGCTGCGTGAGATCCAGATGGAAGGTTGAAACGATACGGGTGTCATGAACTACATTTTCTCTGATCGGGAGATTTTCGCTGATATTAATCTTAGCTGATTGAGTGAGCATTGTGAAGAGTTTAATTTGTATGCTTAATGCTAGGCAATGTTCCTGCACTAAGCTTTTGCGGGAAACATTATAGCGCTGCATTTGGCGAGGTTAAAGATATAAAATTTGAGCTGAAGAGTTGAGCTATCGGCAAAAAGAAGGGAAAAAAGGAAAAGGGGAGCAGTAATCCCATAAACAAAACTTTAATCAAGAGCGCATGAGCGGTTACAGCGTCATCCTCCCGTAGGGAGATACAGCAGACAAAAAAAGCGGTTTTTGTTCCTACCGTAGCATCACCTGCATTGTAAACCTTTTCTACATCTATATCGATGGAAGCAATACCTTCTTTAATTCTTGAAAGTGTTGCAATTTCTTAAATATTAATAGACTACCTGTTGATTGCCAAGATATCTTTTTTATACTTTGCCAATACTGATCTTCTTGTTTTCATTGCTTTTTAAGCCTTGAGTTATTATAGCCAATTATTTTCGATAAAATAAAGTAAAAATACGCGTAATTATTTGCGAAGAATTGGTATTGTTCTTGCTTGAGTGTAAGTACCTAAAATGAAAGAATATGAATGCCAATCAATTTAATCTGGAAATTTTTAATCATTCAACTGCTTTAAAAAGCTATGCACTGAAATTCACAAAGGATTTAGAAGATGCAGATGACCTCGTTCAAGATACCATGGTGAAGGCATTAAGGCATTTTGAAAAGTTTCAGGCAGGAACAAATTTGAAAGCCTGGTTATTTGTGATCCTAAAAAACACTTTCCTTAACACTTACCACAAGACGGCCAAAAAACACGCGCTCATCACTCAGGATGATGAAATCTCATCCGCAAATTTAATGAAAAGTTCTACCAGCAATGCAGCTGTAGGTGGTTTCGTGCTGGGAGATATCAAAAAGGCTTTGGATGCCTTACCTCAGGCCTATGCTATTCCTTTTACGCGTTACGTTGAGGGTTATAAATACGAAGAGATTGCCCAGGAACTTCGAATTCCTATCGGCACGTTGAAAACCAGAATTCATGCGGCAAGGGAGCTGCTTAAAAAACGACTTGAGATTTATAAATCGAGGATCAACTAATATGTCAACAGCTTCAAATTTGAAGCTGTTGTTGTTATATAGGTCCGCTAATGCGAAGTTTAGCAGCGTGATTTTTTCCTAAAATTAGTTTTCTCAGACTTAACTGTCCTAACCTATTTTTGAAATATGAGTTTTCTCATTTCATCCATGCTTTATGATTGTTCATTGTTTGAGCAGATCAGCAGCTGTCTGGAGAAGGATGTGAGCATTATATGGCTTTCCTATGATGGCATCAGCCTGACAGTCAAATTCACTGATTTTCTGATGAGAAAGGGCGGTTAATAAAATTATTGGTATTTCTGTCGTAAGGTTTGAGTTTTTGATACTGTCACAAATTTCCCTTCCGTCTCCATCATCCAATAAAATATCCATGATAATTAAATCTGGTTTGAAGACATCTATCGAATCCCTAACCAAAGCTGATTTATCAATAAGGTCAACGATGTACCCCTCCTCTGAAAGCAATAATCCCAAAGAGCCTAGCAAAAGTAGGTCATCGTCTACCACTAAGATTTTCCTTTTCATATTTTAATTTAAAATAAGATTTTTAAGCAATGACAATTACATCATTAGTAGTTCAGTACCTTAACATATCACTTTTTTAAGGCATTACAATATGATACCTTATTTTTTGTGAAACTTTTTCTCTCAAATCTGTTGTACCAGGATCCCATAAACCTTATTATTTCGATGTTGTTGATCTACGAACAATTCCAATCATAACCTGCATCACTAAGCTAAAAATTGAAATTCAACAAATTGCGTTTTTCCATATTATTGTCTTATAAGCATTGTAGCGTATTTTAATTGGCAGAAGGCTAGATTGCTTGCAGTTTGGGTATTTTATCACTTGTTTCACAAGTCATATCCCCCCTTCTATCGTCGAATCGAAACGATAATCATTTTATTCAAACATTTATAACTTCTTTTCGTTTACTAATTAAGATACTTTTATTGCCATCGTTAGCCGATCGCTGTGACCGTATTTGGCGTCATTCAAAATCGATAACAATGGAAAAACATATTCTCATCATTGAAGATGATAAGGAGCTTAGTGAATTATATAGCCTGATTTTTGATTTGGTTCACTACAGGACGACAATTTGCAACATTGCTCCGAAACTATCTTATATTAATAGTCTCGAGGTTGATCTGTTATTGGTAGATATCAGATTAATGGGCTCCAGATATAATGGAGATACGCTATGTCGGTTATTTAAATCCAAGTATCCTGGGAATTCAACACCTTTTTTGCTCTTATCCGCAGAGGCTAATGGGGATGTCTTAGCGCATGAAAGCGGCGCAGACGGGTTTATCCACAAGCCTTTCGATGTTGACGACTTGCTTGCCAGAGTCGCGCAAATGATGGGATAATTCTTAATATATATTGCGATGGCTAGAAATTTGTTTTATCAACTGGCAATTAACAGGCATGTTATTTTTGCCCTTGTAGTAGTTATTGAATTGTAATGTCATTTACTTATAATGTTGAGGGTGAGTTTATATAATACCCAAAATCTTTCACTGCAGATTGCTTTTTAAAAACCATTATGTTGTTTAAAACAGATAACTTAAATCAAGATGGGCAATAAGAATACTATCTTTTACGATAGTGGATGTTCTTATGTCCATCTATATAAAACTCGAGCTGTAGCTGGTCACCTTCGAAAAGAAAAGGATTGTCACGGTCCGCCTTGACCTTATCCAGTATTGAATAAAGATCTTTTACCAAGGGTTGCATTCTGGAGATAGTTTCGTTAAACTGCTCTTCGGCTAATTCTTTTTCTTTCTGGTAAGCCTCTAACTGGGCTTTACCCTCGGCAGTTGTTTCTTCTTTAAGCTGTTTTTCATGCTCGAGCATCGTGTAATCTATGTATTCTCTTTGCAATAGTGCTTTCTCTTTGAGTTTAAAATATTCTAGCGCGAGTGTTGTATTTTCCATAGGCTTTTTTTTAAATAACTGCGATGTATGAGAATGGTTTTGAAAAAGTAGATTTGGTCTCATGTTTTGTCTAAGTGATCTGAAGTTTGCTTGCATCATGTTTACTCCTTAAATAGCGCTTGCTGCAATAAATGACCATTTTCATTTTTGCCATTTTTTTGTTCAGCAAAACAGCGCTCCTCACAACTGAGAAATGTTAACTGGAAGGTCGGATTTTTAAGTCGTTCTAATAATATTGTTTTTTTAGTGTCTGCTCAAGGGAATTGATATAACAATCCATGTATATCTACAAACTGGATTGTGATGCCTTTAATCTTAACCTCGCTATCATCATGGGTGAGTTCGGCCATTCTTCTGATTTTTATAAAGTCTTCTCTAGTGTCTACAACTACCCTCAACTCGCTATCCCCCACCTTCACAATATCACTCACACGATGTCCTTCGAGTTGCTGTTTTAAAATGGCAATCAGTTTTTCCATAAATATTTGTCAACAGAACCAGGTTTAATTGCAAATTGTTTTAGCTAGATAGTATAGCTAAGTATTAATCATAAACTATTATTGCTAATATTACTCAAATGATATACGCTAGGCAGCTGGGGTAATCTGAAAGTGATTGATAATCAGGAAGTAGACACCCTAACCAAAGGGTCTTTATACTTTTACCTGCTTGAGCATTGAGATGTAAATCGATTGAAATAATAAACCGCCCCATGATTGATTTATGAGGCGGTTTCGTTGTTATGTACTAATTCAGGTGCAAGGCTAAGACAGCTCCAAATAGCATCCCCAAAATAAAGGTAATGATCAGCATTAATCTGATCGAAATACTAAATAGATTACTTTTCTTTTTCATTTAATAAGCTAGCGTAATCGGAATTGATTTGTAGGTACTGATGTTGTAAGTACTGTTTTTGTAAAGAATCACCAGACTATATTTTCCGGATTCCCAGGCTTTTTCGCCGCTGATCGGATTTGCCACTGGTTCATTGCCATCTTTTTCTGCACCTATTGTAATGGTTTCGCCGCCATAAACTCCATTTACCTGTTTTAGCGTAGATACTTTTGACGCGTTCGGAAGTCCTTTGTGTTCGACTTTAGAAATTACGATGGCTTTGTTCAGGTCAAGCTTGTCTACCGATTCTGGAAAATAATTTGCTTTTCTTTTGATGAGAACGGTATACAAAACTCCGTCACCCTTTATCTCACTTACCTGAGCGTGAGCTGTAAATTCGTCGCCTTTTTTAAAAATAAGCTCTTGCTCTACAAAGGTGTCCATGTAGTAAATCATGGTGCCGTTTCGCGAGAATATATCTCGTCCGATTTTAGGATCAACGGGCATATTTGCTGCATCAATGATGATAAAATCTTCCTTGATTTCCAGCTTGGTTCCGTTTTCATCCAACACAATGAAAGAGAAATCATATTTCCCTTCTGGTGCATCTGCCGGGATGGTAAAATGCTTGTGTACATTGGTGTTTTTTGCACCATTGTACTGCTCCCAGGCCATTTCAAGTTTCCATGTTGCGGTATAAGTTTGTCCGGCTTTTTGCAAGATCTTAACTTCTATCCCCTTTATTTTGTCGCCAGCTATAACATCTGCATTCAAATGGAAATCTCTTCCCCTTATAGCCTGCTTGTTATTTGCTGTCCCTATTTCCACATTGGTAGCTGTTGGCGAAGCAATAGTTGGCGCTGTATCTTTTTTACAGCTTGTTGCAAAAACTACCAGCAGCAGTAACAATGTAAATGATTTACTGATTGAATTTTTCATTTTAATTGTATTTGGGTTTCTTAGTTATGTCCGGCGCTACTTTCAAAACCAAATAAGGTTAGCCTCACTGGTCTGGCAGATACTTTGTGTCTGATTACTTTGGTAAAATCGGTTAAGTCTATTTGTTGCACTTCACCTGCTCCCGGAACGGCTACGTAGGCATACCTTGCAGTAGCTTCTAAAACTGGCTTATACGTATCGGTAGCTACAACCGCAGTTATTGCTGCGCCTTCTTTTTTCAAGCTGCCAGAAGCTAAATCGTAAATTCTCAGTTTGCCATCAAGCGTTAAAACCAATAAGTTTTTACCTGCATAATCTACCTTGCATTGAAAGGCATCTGCTCCGGCGTAAATTGGGCTAATGCGATTGGCTGTAAGATCAATCAGGTAAGCACCTTTTGTGGCTACATATCCAATAAATTTTTTGGCACTTTCTGCATACAAGATTGTTGCCAGGCGAAATGCACCAAAACCATCGGGATTAGGGATAACGCGTTGTGTACCATTTTGCTCTACTACCAAAACGCCACCGGAAGTTGCTGCAGGCGTGGTAAAAGCACCAAATACGGCATTTTGCCCATCACTTGCATTGCCATGTATATTGCCAACATTTTGTGTAGCTGCATGCACCAATGTTCCGTTTTTATCGGTAACAATTACCTTAGTTGGAGATGCCCCTGCGGTATTGGTAGCAGTAATGGCGTAGTTGCCATTGGTAAATTGCGCCATAGCACCATGGTGTGGCAATAAGCCTGCATTTACAACTTTAAATTTGGCATTTGCCGTATTGAAATCCGCATCGCTACCCACGCTCAGTGTACCGTCTCCATCGTTAAAAATTAGAGACTCATTTCCCTTACTTTTAAAATGGGTGGGCTTAATACCATTGGCAGTAATAGCAGCCCATTTGGCGATACCATCAACATCCACATGATCGTCGTGAGATTGCAAACCGCTATCAAAAACCTCTACCAGGTTTTGCGCGCCATATAACACAGCAGCATAGCGGCCAGATGCTGTTCCATAAATATTGGCTAATGGATATTTAGCTGTAAAAGTGGATATTTTAGCTGCAAAGGGATCTATTTGAGTTAAGGTGGTCGATGTTTCATCGCTCACTAACACCCGTACAAATTTTTGCTCTTTTGCGGTAACAACAGGTTCCGGTGTTGGTGTATCGGTATCTTTTTTACAAGCGGCAAAACCAACCGTAAATAATATAAATAATGCAGCAGCTTTAAGTTTGTTTTTAGTGTTCATTTTTTTGTGTTTTAAAATAAATTGATGATTTGTTAATTGATTTTGATACTTAATCCCTTAAGCGTTTGCCATCCGGCTTTATCCGTAAGGCGAATCAGGAAATGATAATCGCCTGCATCCACATCAGCTGGCACAGTCACTTCCTGTGCTATTTCGTGTGTTTTCTGACCTGCTGACAGCGGAAAATCCTTGATCAACAAGAATGGCTTTACAGGTTGCTTTACCGCACCTAAATTGCATTCATTCACTTCTGTACTGTGGTTGTGATGATCGAAATTGTGGTGTATATCGATACTTACTGAACCGAGTTCGGCATTATCGCTCAGCTTTGCTTTGAAAACGAATTTTTCGCCTCGTTTAATTACCGAGCACTGCTGGGGAAAAGCTGCTGCGCTTACGTCAATTACCGGATATTCGGTATCGATTGCTTCGTTCTCTTTTTTACAAGCCGAGAAGCAAAGGAGAAGACCTAAAACGAGCAATGGAAATTGTTGTTTTTTCATGGGGTTTTAATTATGGATGATGTTTGAAATTGAAAGGTATTTTTACAGACAGTACTACATTTCTGCCTTGCTCGGGCAAGCTAATTAAACGGTAAAAACTGGTGTGATTGAGGTATCTGGTATTGAACACATTTTGTACCTGCGCGCTGATGCTAAGCGGATATTGTCCAATGTGAAGTCTCATACCTGCCTGGAAATTAAACAGATTATAACCTGCCGTTTTTCGTTCTGGCGGCACAATGTTATTTTGCGCCGAAGTAATGCGGTAATCTAACGAGAAGTAGGTATCTGCATTACCCAAAAACTTTTGCGGCGAATAGGTTAGATTAAATAATGCCGAAGCAGGTGGGGAAAAGGGTAAAGTATATCCTTTTTTATCTCCCGACAATTGCCTGGCATATAAGTATTCTACCAATACTTCAGAGCCCCACTGTTTACCGAACTGATATTTCACCTGCGCTTCGCCACCGTAGCGCATCACTTCGCTTTCTGCATATTCGAAAACCTGATTACCTGCACCATAGAAATAATCGTGTGCCGATGTTGGGTTTAAGTAAATGTAATTCGGGAAATAATTGAAGAAAGGACTTAACCTGGCCTGCCATTTTTCTGTTTTAAATGCAACTGAAAAATCTGCCTGGTAAGATTGCTCCGGATCTAACTTTGGATTCCCTTTTTCATAACTGAAATAATGGTAGTTTACACCATTTGCACCCAATTCTTTTGCAATTGGTATACGAAAACTCTTCCCAACATTTGCTTTTAATTCAAACAAACCGGCATTGTAGTTCATCCCAACCGACCAAACCAGACTGTTGAAGTTTCGGCTCAGGTTAGCTGCCCTCAACAATTTTTCCTGAGAACCGCTGGCCGTTTCAGAAAAGAACCAATCGGTATAACTAAACAAATTCAGTTGTGCTAGGTCATACCTTAGCGCTCCATGCAGCAGCAGTTTATCGTTTACTTTGAACTTATCGTAAGCATACAAGCCCAAACTTTTTTGCTGAAAAGCAGGTACTAAAAAACTCCAGCCATTAATCAAATTGTCTTGTATTTCACCGTTCAGGCCTACTTGCAAATGGTGTTTCCCCAGCTTGACCTGATTTTTTGCCATGAGCGAGTAAACCTGCTTATCAAATTCCCTTTCCAGATCAATTGGAATATTCATCGTAGCGGGATAAACTGCCGGCATGTAACCATGATTAACATAGTGATTGTACTCCTGGCGGAAATTACGCTGATAACCTAATTCCAGTTCCAGGTGATGATTGCCTGTTACCAAAGTACTTCTGTTAATCAATTTAAAATGGTTTACTTGTTGCGAGGGCATCATGATATCGCGGGCACTGGCATCATGTAATTCTGTATCAACTCTTCTTGGTTCTAAACCATGGGCATTGGCGAAAAATCCGCTTTTGCTGTATGTATTGCTCAGATAAAATATGGTTTTAAATTTTTCAGTCACATACCCGGCATTGAAATGGATACCGCTTTCCCCGCCTGCGGTATTCCTCAGGTAGTTTTTGTGCAGCCCAACTGCAAAATCATACACATATAAAATATCTGTAGGTACCCGGTAATCGCCATAATTCTGATAGGTAAACCGGCCGTCGAAAAAGAGCCTTTCCTTTCTTTGGAATAGCCTTACCGAGGTACCAAACAAACCATTGTTGCTTTTGCCAATTAAGTTTACATCACCCCCAAAACTATTGGGCGCAGGCATAACCGGCGCTTTGATATTGATGGCACCGCCAATGGCATCGGCACCGTAAGCAAAAGAGGCAGGGCCTTTTATAAGTTCAACTTCTTCGGTGGCAAACTGGTCAATTTCTAACCCGTGATCGGCTCCCCATTGCTGCCCTTCGTGTTTTATTCCTTTATCCACTACCACCACCCGGTTAAAACCTAAGCCACGTATCAAAGGCTTAGATTGCCCGGAACCTATGCCAATGGTTTTGATCCCTGGTAAGCGTTGCAGAGTATTCATTAAGCTTCCGCCCAAATTGCGTTGAATGAAATCGGCTTTTATGATTTCTATATTTAACGATTCCTCCCTCATCCGCTCTTCATTCGCTGTACTTTTGATGGTTACTTCCTTCAACACACGGATATGTGATTGTAGTTTTAAAACCATTTGAACAGCTTTCCCATCAACCACAATTTTGCTGGTAAGGGGATGAAAACCCATTGCATTTACCTGTATTAGGTACGATCCATCGGCAAGCTGAAAATAAAATTTGCCCAAGGAATCGCTCAATGCATAGACATTAGTCTTGCTTAATTTTACGGTTATCCCTGCAAGTGGATGATGAGAACCATCAGTAACGAGGCCATTTACCAGGTAGGTTTGGGCAAATGAGCCAAGACAAAAGCATGTGCTAAATAATAGCATCATCATTTTCTTCATAGAAAAATTGATACGCCAACGCGAATGATTAAGCCAACCGAAATGAATTCGGTTAACCGGTTAAGAATTCAGGAATAGGAAAAAACCGCCTGGATTGGACGTCGCTAAGCAAAAGAAACCAGGTTTCAGGAAATGATGGCCGGAGGACCTTTGTTGGTAAAACCCTGTAGCGTAAACTTATAGCAACCAATATAATACCTGCCTGCAAATGGAGCACTAGGTTTTATCTGTGCTGCTAATTCTAAATGATAAGCGGTTAAAATTGCTTCCGCATGATGATGCGCTAGATAGTTACACACTTCACAACTTTTAACCCATTTCTTTACGGATGTTTGGTTGTTGTTTCTATGCGTGGGTAAATCCTGATGATGGTGGTGAAAAATCTGGAAAAACGAGGTGACCACAAAAAGTATCATTAGCCAAACCGCTAAAACACGTTTCATATATTGAAGATATGTAGCTTCCCCTTTCAAATTGCAACAAAATTGCATTAATAAATTTGATTATGCAAACTAAACTTCGATTATCTTACAAAGATTCTCCCTGAGTTAACTTTCTTATTCAAATATCAATTGAATATTTGAATGTTCAGGAAAAGCCATCAAAAGATCTTTAAAATGAATAATGAATGAATATTTGATCAAGTTTCCCTCGCTTTGAAATATGGCAAGCGAAGATGCAAAACATTAAATTTTCTGGAAAATCAACATGTCCAAGGTTATTGACAATAATTTCTTGTAAGTACTCATTGCAATTTTAAACTTGATTAAAGATCTGACAAACCTCTGTTTTTGAAGTATTAGTATGTGAACATGCTAATCGATTTGCTTTCAAAATTCCTCTAATGCAGGAGATTATAAAACACCTGACAGAACTCGGAGAAGCTTGCCGCCCCTTTTCTAAAGCTAGTGATAATTAATGGAATATGCTTGAAAGTTGTTTTCGTTATTCATTTAAGATTACCCAATCTTGTAATTTCAGGGAGAGTTTTATGAAATAGATCCAAAATCAACGACTCCGCAAAGCGATAAAGCTAAGCAGCAATTTATAGCATAACTTTAGTATATAAAACACCGTAATATTGTCGCAATCCCACCTCACGGGCGCTCTTTAATACTGATTAAATTTGAATAAAATTTAACCTAATTTAAATAGCATGAGAAAGATCAGGATTTTCGAACATATTTCGCTTGATGGTGTAATAGAACACGACGGAGACTATACCTATGGCGCCTGGACCACAGCATACCGTAGCCCTGAAGGGGCAGCAATGCTTTTAGAAGCTTATGGAGCAGATTTTGATTTGCTACTTGCCCGTACCACTTACGATATCTTTAGCAATTTCTGGCCAAATGCCGGAAATTTCCCCATGGCAAACGCAATAAATGCCGCAACCAAATTCATTGTAACCCACAGGCCCGATAGCCTGCAGTGGGGGCCGGTGGAAGGTCTTAGTGAGGATGTGATCAATGCCATTGGTAAACTCAAATCGACAGAAGGGCCAGACCTGATTGTGGTAGGCAGCTCTACGCTTACTTCATTACTGCTTGACCAGGGCCTTGCTGATGAGGTGATCCTCATTACCTACCCCGTTCTACTCGGTCATGGAAAACGTTTACTGGCAGATACTATTGATGCCCGCGAACTGGTTTTCGTTGATTCAAAAGCTACACCTACGGGTTTACTTATTAATACCTATAAACACACCGGACCGCTAAAAAAATAAAACCTCACTTATATAGGGCATATCTGGTCAGGGTTTAACTGCAGGATATGCCTTTTAGCGTTTTCATACTCTTGTTTTCCACCTTTCCTTCGCTCAACAGGCAATAACTTATTTACATCTTCTGAAGTTGAGGAGGTATCCTGTCTGCAATTTTATCAAATAAGCATATTTTCTGAAAAGACGAGTCATTTTTCGCCCGATTTAAAAGGGCGTTCGTCGAGAAGTTACAGCCGTTGGTATAATACGGCCAAAACCTGTGAAACGTTTGCTGCAAGTCGACGTCTTATTATTAAAACATTCACAAATTATTATTTAAAACTATAAAACAAGATATTATGAAAACTTCATTCTCAACCCTAGCAAAATCATTAATGGCAGCTGTTGTTTTAAGCACTTCAATCTTTTCTACAACTTTAATGGCTACCGAAAAACAACCTGTTAAAATCTCTGCTCCTAAAAACTTCGATAAAGTAGTGGTAAGCGGAAATGTAGAAGTTACCCTGATCCAGAACGGTAAAGAAGGTATTAGCTACGCTGACGACAATAGCGGAAAAGTAAAAGTAATTCAGGATGGTAGCGCACTAAAAATTACTTCGGCAGATAACGAGGTAGCTAAAGTTACGGTTTATGTAAAAAGCATTTACCGTGTAATGGCATCTGATGATGCAGTAGTAAAAACTGATGGCAAATTAAATGTAACCAACCTTCAGGTATTCTTAAGCGGAAATGCAACAGCCAAAATCGATTCGAAAACTGAAAGCCTTTACACTGTAATCTCAGATCGTGCAGATTTAAAATTAAGCGGAACAACCGAAAATCACAGCCTGGTAATGGGAAGCACTCCAAAATTAAATTTAGATCGTTTTGCAGCTGTCAAAACAGAAATGAACACACCAGAAGTTGCTGTAAGAACCGCAGCTTTGGCTAAATAAGCACCCGAAGATTTAACAACAAAGAAAGCGGTATGTAGAATGCCTCCAAAAAGTTAGACACTTATTGGGGGCATTTTTATTGCATATTTAAATGAAGTTGGCTCTTTCTGTTATCACAAAAATATATAAACATAATAAAATAAACATTATTGTTTATTTTATTATGTTTATATGGAGGCAACATTAGAAAAATATAAGGGCATTCATCCAGGTTTAATATTAGACAGGGAGCTGAAGAAAGGAAATTGAAAAAGGGGCCTTTTGCGCTTGCGTTGCCTGAATATCCACAGACAATTACAGCGATTACTAAGGGTAAAAGGGCGTTGACTACTGAAATCTCACTGAAGATAGATAAGGCTTTGGGCTTTGAGGCGGGCACAATGTATTTATTGTAAGTACATTATAACATTTTTCAGGAATTGAGAAAAGAAGCGAGTTTGGACAGACCTGATTTGACGCGTTTGCGTAAAGGTCTTTTTGGGGATACGGATATTGAGAAGCTGAATTGGCGAACCCAATATTATTCGATTATCAAGCGGGTTTTTGAACGCGGCAGTGATCAGGAAAAGCAGCTTATGATGGATTTCTATGGTAAAGATAAAATCAAGGAGGTTACCGGGAGCTATAGTGTTTCGAACAATAGTTTGCCTATTTTGATTCAAAGCAAAATTCAATAAGGATGTTACATTATTTTAATATTGATAATAAGACTTTAGACTACAACTTCATCGCTCTTGTTCTTCTCACCTTGTTAGAGAATATAAATAACACTTCTAAAAAATATCTTAAATATTATTCATAACTTCAATTCCTACCAATTGTAAACTAGTTGGCAAAATGAATTATTTATACATGGGAATAATCGAAATATTACTACTGCTATTAATATTGGGCATCTTATATGCGCTTGGTCGGTATGGTAAGGATACTTGGTTTGGTTTTGGTGGTTCTATTGTTCTTGGCATATGCATCACTCCACTTTTGGCATTCATCCTATTGTCTTTTTTCTTTAAAGACAGATCGATAAATTTATAAACAACATTGATCCTTATTAATACGAAAGGAAATTATTGTTTTTTCGCTCAAAAAACAAAATAATGGCAAAACATTAAACTAACCAAAATCGTGTAAAAGATTCACATTTAAATTAGCTCAATTTCATGAAATACATTACCTCTCTTTTTTTACTTTTTGCTTTTTCTGCAGCAAAATCACAAACTATTAACAAGCCCTATATCGAATTTACCAATACAGGTATTTACCACATTGATAAAATAACAGTTAAAGATACATCAACTATAGTTGATATCAAGATTAGCTTTTTACCAAACTGGTGGACTATGTTCAGCAACGAAGCATATTTAGAAAATGCTGATACAGGAGAGAAATATATTGTAAAAGTTATCGAAGGTGCTAAGTTTAATACAAAACTTTGGACGCCGAAATCCGGTGACACCTCAGTTAGGTTAATATTCCCTAAGCTGGACAAGAACGTAAAGCACCTGAACTATGGTGATGAGGGAAAGACTTCGATATACGGTATTTCTCTGCAAAAAGAAGCTAAAACAAATAAACCAACTTCCATACCAGAAAACGTATCGAATTGGCTGAATTTGCAAATTACTGACAAAAGGCGAAAAATTGATCAGAACATTTTTTTTGTGTCGGATTCGGTTAAAATTGTTGGCTACATCAAAGGATATGATAAAAGAGCTGGATTTTCCAGTGGCATTATTTATCATCAAAACCACCTCACGCGGGAAGATTTCCCTACAACTGTAAGAATTTATGAAGATGGAAGGTTTGAGTGTAGCATGTTGGCTACTCACGCAATTTCATCCAGCATATTTTTTAACAATCAAGTTATTGACTTTTATGCCAAACCAGGAACTGTAACAGGCATAATCTTAGATTGGGACGAATTTTTATTGGCAGATAAATATCGTGATAGGCGCTATGGCTTTGAAAATCTACAGTACTTAGGTGTAAATAAATCAGTTAATGAAACCCTAAATTCGATCAAAGTTACTTTACCCGACTATGGTAAATTAGCTGAATATCGAGAGAAACAAAAACCTGAAGAATTTAAAGACCTTCAGGTTCAACATTGGGAAAAAGCAAGGAAGGCCGTAGATAGTATTATTTCAAAGAAACGCATACCTGAAAACATCAAAAGAATGATAGTGAATCAAGTAGATTTAGCTTATGCCAACTATCTTTTTGACTATGAGAACTCGCGGGGTTATTATAAGAAGGAAAAACCTGAAAATGAAATTCTAAAATTACCAATGCCAGGCAATTACTTCGATTTCCTAGATAGAATCGATTTAAACGATAAGTCACTTTTAATTTCCAGTCAGTTTTCTACGTTCATAAATCGTTTTGAATTCTCACCGCTATACGAAAGGCGATTAATTTATAATAGCAGTAATGGCTACTTGAAACTAGATTCTGCATATTTAGCTAAAAACAAGAAATCCAATTTAGTTTTTGATATCGCAAAAATTCGTTCTTTAATTTCCAACTTCAAGTTTAGTCAATACAAAAGTAAAGATTTTATTGGGGAGACTACTTATTTGTCGCAAAGCATAAAAGAACCTTTTGCAGTTAGCGAAATGAACCGAATGTATAATAAGTATAAAAAAGGCAATGTAGCCTATGAACTACCAAATAACGTAGCGGCCGAGGTTTTTAGAAAAATTATCAATCCACTAAAAGGAAAAATACTGATTGTTGATTTTTGGGCGCAGTGGTGTGGGCCTTGCCGTAGCGGAATAGAGGAAAGCTTGGAACTAAGAAAGAAATACAAGGGTAACCCAGATTTTGATTTTGTATTCGTAACAGATGCAGAAAGTACCGAATCTGCCTTTTATGATGATTATATTTCAAAAAACGCAATGATTAATACATACAGAATTAAGGCTGATGAATATCTAGCATTAAGAGAGCTCTTCAAATTTAATGGCATACCTCGTTACATTTTGGTGAACGGTGAGGGAAAAATACAAGACGATAATTTTTCCTCATATAACCTGAAAAATGAACTTAACAAATACTTCCCTGGAAAGTTTACCGATTCTTATTGGAAATAGCACTTTCCCTTTTTTGAGCTCTTTCAGATATTTGGTCACCGCCCATTGTCATAAAAATGGTTAGCGTCTGGTAGTGGAAAAACCAGAAAGCACTGCCCCCATTTCACCAGAAATGAATATTCAATAATCTGCTATTTTACAACTCATTATATTACATTTATAAATTGGAGAAACGGGCTCAATCCAATTGGTTTATCAAGATAAGAAATCGAAAATTTGGTTTGCCCAATATATTAGCAAACACCCCTATTTAGTTCTTGGAGTCTACTAAACTTGAACTACAATATATGCTTATACATATAAGAATTAACTTACAAGATTAAACTATATGCATATAAGTATAATTCTTTTTTAAAATCATTCGTATTAGCTACATGACATGCCTGGATTTACATCTCTCACCCCCATTACCTTTCCTCCTCTGGAAATCGAATGATTTAAGTCACCCTTTTAAAAGAACTAGAATCATTTTGCATGCAGTTTTTATCAAATAAGCATATTTTCTGAAAAGACGAGTCATTTTTCGCCCGATTTAAAAGGGCGTTCGTCGAGAAGTTACAGCCGTTGGTATAATACGGCCAAAACCCGTGAAACGTTTGCTGCAAGGCGACGTCTTATTATTAAAACATTCACAAATTATTATTTAAAACTATAAAACAAGATATTATGAAAACTTCATTCTCAACCCTAGCAAAATCATTAATGGCAGCTGTTGTTTTAAGCACTTCAATCTTTTCTACAACTGTAATGGCTACCGAAAAACAACCTGTTAAAATCTCTGCTCCTAAAAACTTCGATAAAGTAGTGGTAAGCGGAAATGTAGAAGTTACCCTGATCCAGAACGGTAAAGAAGGTATTAGCTACGCTGATGACAATAGCGGAAAAGTAAAAGTAATTCAGGATGGTAGCGCACTAAAAATTACCTCAGCAGATAACGAGGTAGCTAAGGTTACTGTTTATGTAAAAAACATTTACCGCGTAATGGCATCTGATGATGCAGTAGTAAAAACTGATGGCAAATTAAATGTAACCAACCTTCAGGTATTCTTAAGCGGAAATGCAACTGCTAAAATTAACTCAAAAACTGAAAGCCTTTATACTGTAATCTCAGATCGTGCAGATTTAAAATTAAGCGGAACAACCGAAAATCACAGCCTGGTAATGGGAAGCACCCCAAAATTAAACTTAGATCGTTTTGCAGCTGCCAAAACAGAAATGAACACACCAGAAGTTGCTGTAAGAACCGCAGCTTTGGCTAAATAAGCACCCGAAGATTTAACAAAAAAAGCGGCATGAGCCGCTTTTTTTGTTTCTATGTATCCTATACTTTTAATCCAAGCAATTAAGCTCTTAGCTTCCAGATACTGCCGTTTTTGGTTGTTAATTTTTCTAAACTTCCTGCTATAACCAGATTGTCCAACAATTGTTCGCTTTCGCTTCGGGCCGTTCCTGAAAGTTCAGAAAATTCTTTAGCAGTAAGTGAAGCATATTTGCCAAAAAGTGTTTCCCAGCTTTTGTTATAAATTATTTTTTCAGCTTCTGGATATAACTTTAACACAGCCGTTTCATAATAAGCATAGGGTTTAGCGCCATAAACAAATTCCTTTGAGCCGTTATCTCCCTCGAAAAACAAAGAAGGGAAACCTCTTACGCCATAAACCCGCGCTAATTTTAAGTCTTCCTCAAAATCTTTCTTTGCCTGCCCTTCCATAGCTAATTTCAACTGAACAGTATCCAATCCTGATTTTGTAGCCGCCAGTTCCAGGTGTTCCCATTTAGTAATATTCTTTTTCTCCATAAAAACCATTTCCCTGATTGCCCGCAAAAACAAAATAGCCTTTTTATTGTCCTGCAATTGTGCCGCTTTAAAAGCAATTGAGGGTGGGTAAGAAGAATCGAGCGGATCCTCCAGCCAAACATCTCCATCAATAGGCATATCATAATAAGCACTTACCTCATCCCAATGGTGGGCTACATCAGATGGTTTACTGATTCCACCACTGTTGTAACTCCAATCGGGCAATAATCCCCCCATGCGATATTCAATTTCAATACTGTCGCCATACTCCAATTTTAGCTTTCTAAGCTGAGGTTCAATCCCCCAGCAGGTAGAGCAAATCGGATCTGTAAAATAAACCACCTTAACTGACTTGGTATTCGACTGAAATTCAATTGAAGTTAATTTTTCGTCGCCTAAATCTGGCATTTCGCAAATACCTGTTTCTGGATTGCACAACAATGGGTTGATTTTCGTGTTATCGTTTGACATTTCTTATCCGTTTTCTGAATACAAAGTTAAAACAGCCCTGCTTTACAAACGTTATCAGTTACCTATTGGAAACTACTTACCCATTGGAAACCATCTGGAGTTTTGCTAGTTTTATGGCATAACCGAATGAGGAAAATTAATTGATGAAGAAAAACCAGACTGTAAATAACACCAGCATTTGCAAAGTACGGATAACTGCCATTAAAGATACTATGGAGATTTTATCGGGAAAATGGAAGTTTCACATCCTGGGTACTTTACTCGAGGGTGGTAAAATGCGTTTTATGGATTTACTGCGCGAAGTAGACGGTATAGCTGCGAAAATGCTTTCGAAAGAATTACAAGATATGGAAATAAACCAACTGGTTAGTCGTACTGTTTTAAATACCAAGCCCATTACGGTAGAATATGAAGTTACACAGTATGGCAGCACACTGAAACCCATTATAGATGAAATTGCCAAATGGGGAACTGCTTACAGAAATTCGCTTCACGAAAAGGCAAGCGATTTGCCCAACTCATAAATTCCTCACTTTTCGAAAACGACCCTATCGGGGTTTGCACCTTTATTTACCAAAATATCAGAAATCTCTTCGATCATTAAATCAGGGCCACAGATATAAAATGGTTGATTGAAATCTTTGATATTGGCATTGATGAAAGCTTCGTTAATGCGTGCGTTTTGATAGCGATTGGATGTCTCGCTGCTCACTAAAAAAACAACGTCTTCACCAAGAATTTCTGTTAACTCCTCTTTGTAAATGATATCGGCTTCTGTTTTATTCGAAAAAAACAGTTTATTGCCTTTTGCTTTGCCATCCTGATGCAACTGTCTCAGAATAGCAATAAAAGGTGTAATCCCGGCACCCCCAGCAATAAAACAGCCCTCGCCCGTATACTCAATGGCTCCCCATGAATCGGAAATCACCAATTCATCGCCCACCTTAAGCTGGTCGATCTGATTGGTAACCCCATCATGATCGATATAAGATTTTATGGTAAATTCCAGATAGGGTTTATCTGCTAAAGCGGTAAAGGTAAATGGCCGTTTTTCCTCAACCCAATCAGGTTTATTGATGGATACATCTGTTGCATGCCCCGGAACGAAATGATAGTGCTCTGGCTTCTCAAAACGAAGACATTTTACGTTGTGTGTTACCTGCGAAATTGCGTTAATACGAACTGTAAATTCCATAACCTATATTTTTAACTGGTAAATAAACCTGATTGTTTTCTCTTTATAAAAATGCGAATTATTTTATTGGTTTTATGCATTTATCGGTTAACCGTAGGCAATAAGTGATTAAACGGCGTCTATTTTTTCGTCAGACCAGTCATTTTTCGCCCGGTTTAAAAGGGCGTTCGTCGAGAAGTTACAGCCGTTGGTATAATACGGCCAAAACCAGTGAAACGTTTGCCAAAAAGCGACGTCTTATTATCAAAACATTCACAAATTATTATTTAAAACTATAAAACAAGATATTATGAAAACTTCATTCTCAACCCTAGCAAAATCATTAATGGCAGCTGTTGTTTTAAGCACTTCAATCTTTTCTACAACTGTAATGGCTACCGAAAAACAACCTGTTAAAATCTCTGCTCCTAAAAACTTCGATAAAGTAGTGGTAAACGGAAATGTAGAAGTTACCCTCATCCAGAACGGTAAAGAAGGCATTAGCTATGCTGACGACAATAGCGGAAAAGTAAAAGTGATTCAGGATGGAACAGCGTTAAAAATTACTTCGGCAGATAACGAGGTAGCTAAAGTTACCGTTTACGTAAAAAGCATTTACCGCGTAATGGCATCTGATGATGCAGTAGTAAAAACAGCAGGTGAATTAAATGTAACCAACCTTCAGGTATTCTTAAGCGGAAATGCAGTAGCTAAAATCGATTCGAAAACTGAAAGCCTTTACACTGTAATTTCAGATCGTGCAGATTTAAAATTAAGCGGAACAACTGAAAACCACAGCCTGGTAATGGGAAGCACACCTAAATTAAATTTAGATCGCTTCGCAGCAGCAAAAACAGAAATGAATACACCAGAAGTTGCTGAAAGAACCGCAGCTTTAGCTAAATAAGCCCCCGAAGATTTAGATAATGAAAAAAGCGGCCCTGGCCGCTTTTTTTGTTGTGTTTTATACTGTTAAACCAGTTATTTAATCACGTCACTTAAAATAAATGGTTTTATAATTTGTTTAGAATGTTTTTTAAGAAAAACTGCAAGCCACTTACCTTTATTTTTTCATCCAAACTAAACTCTTTTTCACCCGGAGTAACTACAAATGCCTTTTCGATCGCCAGATCCTCTAAAACATTGTAAAAACCTTTGGAAAGCGAAGGAACAGCGGCATATTTAATTTCTATAGCCACAACAGGCTTAACACCATCTACTAATATAAGATCACATTCAGCTCCATGTTGCGTACGGTAATAATACATTTCTAGTCCTTTTGGCTTTAATTGATAAATTTGCTCAATCACATAACCTTCCCATGAAGCACCAACAATCAAATTTAAAGGAAGCTCAGCACTACTTTTGATTCGGTTTAACTGATGCAGTAAGCCACTGTCCCGAATATAAACTTTAGGTGCCTTTACAACACGTTTTCCCACATTGATATACCATGCTGGTAATTGCCTAACCATGAAAGCACCCTCCATAAAATCCAGATATCGCTTTATGGTTGTACTGCTCACCCCTAACGCTCTGGCATAGTTTTCTGCAGTCCAGATACTTCCTGTGTTTGCTGCCAGCATGTACCAAAAATTACGGATGAGTACTTCGGAAAGATTAACCCCAAAAAGAAGGTTTAGATCACGTTCTATATATGCCTTAATAAAATTTTCAGCCCATAAGGAAAACTGTTGATCGGTTACACTGGTAAGTGCGGTAGGGAACCCACCTCTAAACCAATGTTGTTCCTGAGAAATCCCACTATCGATTGCTTCCAATAAATTAACAGGAGACATTTCAACAAAAGCAATGCGCCCAGCTAAAGACTCAGATACTCCTTTGACCAAGACCGGAGAAGCTGAACCAGTAAGTATAAACCTACCTGCAATCCTATGCTGATCTATAATTGGTCTTAATTGACGAAAAAGATCCGGTACACGTTGAATTTCATCAAGAACGATACAGGATTCTTTATATTGTTCAAACAAAAACCCAGGATCTTTCATTCTTAAAATATCATTATCATTTTCAAGATCAAAATAAACTACATCGTGTAAAGTACTTTTTAGCAGTTCGCGGGCTAGTGTGGTTTTTCCCACTTGCCTTGGTCCCAGTAAAGCTACTGCTGGAAATATTTTAAGCAACTCTGCCAGTTCACCTTGTATTTTACGTTCGATCATACCCAAAAATACAATTTTACCGAGTAATATTCAAATTTAATTTGAATATTACTCGGTAAATACAGTTTACATTCTCTAAACCATTTATGGATTAATCGCCAATTTCTTACCCGCAATATCTTCCCAACGGTAAAAATGAAAAGTTTTATCGTCGCTCATTGCTACCAGCAAACCATGTTTAAAATCGGCATTTAAAGGTACCGATACTACATCAATTCCATCGGTTTGATTGGCAGTGTATTTTATGGTAGCTATTAAAGGATGCTGATTCGGAGCATCTGCCTTGCCTTCCCTGCTGTATACTTTTAACTGCCTTGCGCCCTGGTCAGATACCAATACATAACCCTTGTTTCCGGCAGTTTTATAAATGGCTATGCCTTCGTTGTCAACGGCAAAGTCCCCCTGACCAAATAAGGCAAGCTCTTTATCGCCCTTAGCCGGATCGGCATAATATTTACGTACACCAAATTGCTCATCGCAGTAGTACACATAGCCAAGTTCATTATCAACAGCAATGGCTTCAATTTCTTTTTTGCCGCTGTAACTTCCAAAGTTCCTCACTAAATCGGCTTTAACATGGCCATTACCGTCATCGCTTAACAAATATTGCCACAGGTAACCTGTTTTTGGTCCGGTTTTACGGCCAACAATGGCATATATTTTACCATTCGGATCAGTATACATGGCAATACCCATTAAATCGCGGTACTCTGCACCGGTTTCTCCAACAAAAACCGGAATACCACCGTTATCAATCGGTTTCATATCCGGAAGGGAATAAATCCGGAGTTTATGACTCAATCTTTCGGTGGTAACGGCGATATCTGTTTTTTTTCCTCCCAGATTTAATCCGTAAGCAATATCAACGTTATCGGGTCGTTGCAAACCTTTAACTGTTTTCGATTTGATGATTTTTCCTTTGAGATCAAAAACATATAATCCTCCGTTTGCATCTTTATCGGTACCAATTACCAAAGATTGTGCGGCATCTGCCGGGTTAACCCAGATGGCGGGATCGTCGGTATCAAAATCAACCGGCTCTGAAACGTAAAGTGGTTTTACTGCAGTATTATCTGCTTTTTGCGCTGTTCCGTTACAAGAAAAGCACAGGGTTAAAATTGCAATTGCTGCAAAGGGTATAATTATTCTATTCTTCATTTTAAATTTTAGTACCGTAAGCGCCTACAAAAGTAGCCGGCGCAGGTGAGATATAAGTAATTCCATTTTTCATTACAATGCCTGCGGCATGGTGACGGGTAAAGTTGGTGATGCCTTTACCTAAAGCCGGCGAATTCCCCTGTAGGTGGAAATCCCAGGCGGTGTTAAAATCGGCATTGCTAACTGCAGTATTTACCGGATAATTAACAAATTTAGGGTCGTTGGCACCAGCAGTAGTGCCAATTACATCATTTTTACCGCCAATAATATCGCCACCCGGCTGAAACTGATTAACAGTAGCCTGATCGTATCCGTAATACCAGTTATTGCTATAGGCAGAACGGGCATCCTCAGGCTTTTTAGGATCTCTTTTCACGCCAAAACGAGTGTTGGCAAAAAGGTTATTGTATAAATCGGCGCGCACAGTGCTTTCCATCCATACCGATCCACCTTTTGCAGTTGGCCTTCTCCACCCGGTATTAACCAAGGTATTGTTGTAAGCAATAATATAAGTTTGTGGTGTTTTATCGCCGGTGTTTGATAGTTTCAGTGCATTAGTATTGGTACTGTAAACCAGGTTATAAGCAATATCAGCTAAACAGCCTGATTTAAAGTTCATGGCCTCACCACCGGTTACACCTGTAGTATAAAATACATTGTTGGCAAAAATGATCTTTCCGCCCTCAATATAGGTACAATCTTCCTGCAGATTACGGAAGACACTGTTTTGTACCACTAATCTGCCTTTGGCATTGGCAAACCAGAGTGCCGGAAGATTTTCGCCGGCTACGGCCTTGTAAAGTCCCATTTTAACCGAAGTTGAAGCATCGGAGGTGGTAGAACCACCATATTCGATAATGGCGTGGTCTAAAACCAGCTCTTCGCAGGTTGGGCCAGCCAAAATACCGCCCCAAAGTTTACCGAATTTCTTTTGTGCCGTTTTATAAAACTCATTTACGGTAAATTTAACCGGGTTCTCGGCAGTTCCCAACGCATATAAATTACCTTTCACAATAATTTCGGGCTTGGCAAGCGTATCCATTAAAACAGTAACTCCTTCTTCAATGGTCAACGATTTTCCTTCAGGAATAACAATATCGCCTTTAATTACCTGCGTACTTCCCTTAGCCCAAACACCTGAAACTTCTCCAATGGCCGAGCCATCTACTGCGGTAGTATCTACATCAATATTGGCTTTTTCGCATCCTGCCAGAGCAAGCAGGGCAAGCATAAGTAGTTTAAAAATCTGATTCGATTTCATGTCTTTATCTTTTTAAAATTCAATTAATTAAACTTATATCTGAAGCCAACTAAATAGTTCTGGCCATAATAATCACTCCTGATCAAGGTGTTACCGTCTTTTACCAAATCTTCGTTGATTTTGTTATTTTCAGGGTTGGTGCCTTTGATGAATAATTTTGCAGGTGTATTTAAGATGTTATTGCCTTTAACAAAAACACTGATTCCGCCTTTAAATCTTTTCTCAACCGAAGCATCCATCTGCACGAAACCTTTCTGCCACAAATCGTTGTTTAAGAACTGTGAAACAGTATTGATCCGCGAACCGGTATAAGCAGCTGCAAGCTGTGCATCCCAGCCTTTTTTGGTATCTTTAAATAACACGGATAAATTCGCAATATGCTCAGACTGTCCGTAAAGCGGGCGTTCCTGATCAACAGAAAGCGCCTGAATATCGCCAGTTGTCGGGTTAATGGTGCGGGTTGTTTTAGGTGTTACAATCCGCGAGTGGGTATAGGTATAGTTTGCTTTAACACCGATTTTACTGAAATATTTGATATAATCGACCTCAGCACCATAATTATTAGCTGTACCAAAATTACCCGGAGTATAATAAATATCCTGTCCGCGAACGGCATCAGCCTGGAAAGTATATTCGATCGGATTTTTGATACGCTTGTAAAAAGTACCGATTAACAATTGCTCGGATGCGCCTGGAAAAAGTTCGTAGCGCAAATCGAAGTTATCAGCCAGCGCACGCTGCAAGTTTGGATTTCCGCGCTCCTGAAACTCTTCATTAACCACTTTGCCAGGTACAATTTCGTAAAAACCCGGACGGTTTAATGCTTTGTAATACGAAGCATGTAATTGTGCTTTATCACTCAAAAAATACTTCGCGGTTAAGCTTGGTAAAACATCAGTATATACCTGGTTTCCTTTCGGATAAGTTTCTCCTGCAGGGAAAAGCAGATTATAACCTTGATTGGTATGTTCTACGCGTGCACCTCCAATTAGCTCAAGTTTAGCCGAGCTGTATTTAAACATTCCGTAACCCGCGGCAATTTTTTCTGAAGCATCATAAGTAAGTGAATTGGCTACGGCACCCGTTGGATTGCTCACCACCAGGTTTAAATCTGTATAACTTTGAAAATCTACACCGTACAGCTTTTTTGCATCAGCAGCACTTGGCGCCAGGTTATAATTATTAAAGAAACTGCTTCTTTGTTTATCACGGTATAAACCACCTGCCATGATATCGAGTTTGTTCTCACCCAAAGTAAAATGGTAATTAAGGTCGAGATAACCAGCGATATCCTCATCCGTGTTGCGTTCCCAACGGCGGGTTACCGGATTGGTATTCACTAAACTGGTTCGTGTACGCTGGAAATTTTGTTCGATTCCGTTTAAGCTGATGCTGGTATTTTCGGGGACATCGTTTTTAGCAGATGAATAAACTGCCGACCACTGCACTTTGAATTTATCGTCGAAAAATTTGTGACCACCATGCAGGGTACTGTTGTAAATCTGCTGCTCGGTTAAACGGCTACGCGTATCGTAAACCAGCTCTGCATTTCCGGCTGTAGGATTGTAAACACCATTATACGTGGTGCTTACCGCATCTCTAAGCTGCTGGTTTTTTAAATTAACGTACACATTGTAAAGGCTTAACTGGTGTTTTTTGTTAAATGAATAATCGACCTTTCCGTGTAAGCCGGTACGTTGCTGTTGCTCAGAAAACTCACGGTAGCTTTTACTGGTAATTACCGCATAAGCATCGGTACCAGCTACTGCATTATTGTAAAAAGTACTGTTGCTGCCACGGTAAGTATTTTGGTAACTTCCTGCCAAAACCACACCTAGCTTATTGTCTAAAAACCTTTGGCTTACTGATAAGCTTCCAATTAAATTAGGCGCAGGGCTTTTGTATTTATAATCCAGCGTTCCTTTGGTAAAATCGTTCTGCGTAGCATTATAATTTTTTCCATTTAGCTCGTAAGGCGATTTATACTGAATGGCTGATGCATCGTAGCTCGCAAATTTACGGTCGATAAACAACTGACTATAACCTGTTGAAACATTTGCATTTACCTGGAATTTTCCTGGTGCGTTTTTCATCACCATGTTAATGGCGCCACCAATGGCATCGCCTTCCAGATTTGGGGTAAGGGTTTTATAAACTTCTAAGCGATCTAATAAATCTGCCGGGAATAAATCAAGCGGTACGTAACGGTATTTGTTATCAGGGCTTGGAATTTTCACACCATTTACCAGTGTGTAATTGTATCTCTTGTCCATACCCCGCAGGATGGCGTACTGTCCGTCGCCATTGCTATTGCGCTCGATAGAAACACCTGAAACACGCTGCGTAATGTTGGCTACCGTTAAATCAGGAGAAATTTCAATGGCTTTGCCCGATACGATGTTCATAATCTGAGTCGAATTTTTCTCCAGGCGACGTGCTCCCTGATCTGTAGAAGCTACCGCATTGGTTTGGATGGTTACATCATCAAGGCTTTTAGAATCACTCTCCATATAAAATTTCAGGTGATCATTGTCCTCTTTTTCCACCGTGATGGTTTTTGTAATGGTTTTGTAGGTGATGTAGCTTACACTGATTTTGGCAGAACCGGTAGATACCCATTTAAACTCAAAAGTTCCATCAAGACCGGTATTGGTTACCCTTCTGGGATTATCGAGTACTACGGTTGCGCCAACGATGGCCTCGCCGGTTTGTTTATCGTAAACGTGCCCTTTTATTTTTGTAGCGTTGGCTGTGCCCGCACAAAAAACAAGAAAAAACAGAATTTGTAAAAGTTTGTTCATTTTGTTTGGTAATGTCTTTTTATTAACTGACGGGCCAAAGATGTATACGCCAGTTTATATGCAAAAATTATCAGGGTTACATAAAGGCAACACCGTTACAATGGGCATATACTGAAAAGCAACACAAAAGAACAAAATACTGTAAATCAAATACTTAAACAGCAACAGAAGCGCCATTATGCTTTTATTACCGTTACATTAACAAATTGTTAAGCAAGCAAATACACATAAAAAAGCAATTTTATTTGCATGGTTGTAACGCTTAAAGTGCCTGTATAAAAGCGGATAAATTATCGCCCTGCGCTAAGTTCAGCTTCTTACGTAACCGGTATCTGGAAACCCTCAGGCTATCGGTAGAAATACCCAGCAAAGTGGCGATATCAGCTGAGTCAAGATTCATTTTAAGCAAAGCTATTAAGCGCATGTCAGCAGAGGTAAGTTCGCTGCTGAATTTTTTAAGCTGTTCTAAAAACTGATGGTGCACCTGCTCAAAAGCCTGTGTAAACTCTTTCCAGTTACGCTCGTGGTTAAAACTTTGGTTAATCTCAGTGAGGATCTGGTTCATTTGCCGTTTCTGATCGCGTTTATCATCTTTAACCATGGCTTGTAGTGTATTGCGCAGATTTTCAAGAAACTGATTGTGTTTAATGAGGTTTAGGGTATGCGTAGAAAGCTCGCGGCTCTTTACTTCGAGCTGCTGTTTGAGCTGCTGCTCTTCTAATTGCAGGTTTTTAAGCTCCAGACTGGTTAAATCGTGCTGAATATCTTTCTGTTTAGCCAGCATTTGCTGATCTTTTAATTTTAAGCGCTGCCTGCTAAAAATAACAAAGCCCAAAACAATGGTTAACACCACCACAATGGTGGCCGAAAACGCAATCACCCGGTTGATCTTCTTATCGCTTTGCAACCTGGTAATTTCATCCGATTTTTTATTGATATCGTACAGCACCTGCAAAAAGGCAACCTGACGGGCGCCATCTTCTGAATATAAATCGATGGTATATTTGTAACCCAGCTTAACATAGTGGTAAGCGCTATCCATTTGGTTCAGTAATTCGTAAGCTTTCCCCAAATCACGACAGCAGGAAGCGAGCTGATAAATATTTCCCATTCTATTGGCAAGTTTCATCGCCTTTTGTGTTTCTGTAATACTCGCCTGGTATTTACCTGTTTTACGTAAAATATCGCCCAGGTTATTAATTACCTCTATACTGCCCAGTTCATTACGATCTTTCTGGTATAAATCGAGTGATTTTTTAAAATGCTGATAAGCCAGATCGTACTGCTCTAAATCCTCGTAAATGCTACCTAAGTTTTCGTAAATTTTGGCAGCACCACTGATGTCATTTGTCCGTTCGATTGCCTTTAAAGCCAGGTTCTGATAGTAAAAAGCACTATCGTAACGGTTACGTTTTTCGTAAAGCTGGCCAATCTGTCCGAAAATAGCAGCCTGCCCCTTTACATTGTGCTCTCTTTTATAAATATTTAAGGCCAGAAGATAATTTTTCATGGCTTTATCTGGCTGTTTTAGATAATAGTACAGTACACCAATATCGCTCAGGTTTGCGCCGAGCAACAAAGGTTTATCGTTACTATTGAATATCTTTTCGGCTTTTAGGAAAAAGTCGAGCGCCTGTCTGAAATGGCCTTGTCTGTAGCAAACCTTCCCCATTTGCTGCAAACATTTCCCTTCTAAAATCGCATCGTTGTTCTCGATAGATTGTGCATATATCTTCTTCAATTCGATAAGCGATTCGATTGGTTTTTTAGATTGTTGATCAAAAAACTGCCCGGGTTCTTTTTCCTGCGCACCGGCAGCAGCGCACAACTGAAAAAATATCAGGAATGCACAAATGTATTTCATCATGCTGAAAAGTAATTTTCAACAAAGAAAGAGCGAAAAGGTTAATTTAATGTTAAGAACAGAAACAAATGTAATGATTACTTTATTCCAGATTAATACGAAAGTAATTTTTGTTTAAGGTCTGTCAGAAAAGTTGCTTTTTATATTCAAAAAAAGATTCAGCATTTCCAGTGAATTAAATGGATTTTAAATACAAATTTAAGCTACTATTTGTAACAAGTCTAAATAAGATTATATTTGCAACATATCCTTATTCAGGCATGAATCATCGCGAATTTGTAGGTTTCTTTAATCTCCACTGGGCCAAAGTATATAGCCTTGCGCTTACCATGTGCGCTAATGAGGCTGTAGCAAAAGACATTTGCCAGGATATTTTTCTATCCATCTGGACCAGAAGTATAATTTTTGATAACGACCTGGAAGCGACCAAATACCTGGCGCGTTCTACCAAATACCAGATTTTAAACCACTTCAGAAACAAAAAGAATGTTGAAGAGATTACCGATCTCAATTATAGCGACAATACAGAAATTCGCCGCTACAATCCCGAATCGATATTGCTTAACAAGGAACTTGCTTTACAGCTGGAGATGATGATTGCTAAACTTGAAGAGCCTTCGAAAAGTATTTTTATGCTGAGTCGTGAACAAAACCTCACCTACAAGCAAATTGCCGATGAGATGGGTATTGCTGTAAAAACCGTCGAAAAACATATTTCAAGGGCGCTAAAAGAGCTAAAAAGCAACCTTCACCCTGCTTAGATTTTATCGGGTGTAATTTACCATCCTTTATGGAGTTGTTACTTTTAGATTATTGTAAATTTTCCCGCATTTCGGAGCGATAATAGTATTTGTTCCTGAACCAGAAGGCGAGATTCACCAATGTAATCAATGCCGGCACCTCCACCAATGGTCCGATCACACCTACGAAAGCCTGGCCGCTATTGATCCCGAAAACTCCGATAGCTACAGCAATCGCCAGCTCAAAGTTATTTCCGGCAGCGGTAAAAGCGATGGACGCACTTTGAGAATAGTCTGCACCTACTTTCTTACCAGCAAAGAAGCTTATTACAAACATTAACGCAAAATAGATTAACAGCGGTACCGCAATCCGGAGCACATCCATTGGTAACTTTACGATTAAATCGCCCTTCAAGCTAAACATGAACACAATGGTAAATAGCAGCGCGATCAAAGTAACCGGAGATATAAGCGGAATAAAACGATCCTGATACCAGCTTTCACCTTTCATGGCAATTAGCACATACCGGCTGACTACGCCAGCGGCAAAAGGGATGCCCAGGTATATGCCAACGCTCTTTGCTATCTCGCCGATAGTGATATTTACATCAAGACCGGTAATACCGAACATTGGTGGAAGCACGGTAATAAACAGGTAAGCATACGCACTGTATAGCAACACCTGGAAGATACTGTTTAAAGCTATCAGTCCAGCTGCATATTCCCTGCTTCCTTCTGCAAGTTCATTCCAGACGACCACCATGGCAATACAGCGCGCCAGCCCGATCAAAATCAGTCCGGTCATATATTCCGGATAACCGTTCAAGAAAAGCAGGGCAAGCACAAACATCAACACTGGCCCAATTACCCAGTTCAGTACCAGTGAAGTACCCAGTACTTTGAAATTACGGAATACTTTACCGATATGCTCATACTTCACCTTGGCCAGTGGTGGGTACATCATCAGAATCAGCCCAAGGGCCAGCGGTATATTTGTTGTACCAGTGCTATAGCTATTGATCCATTTTGCGAAGGACGGGATGAAATAACCCAGTCCTACTCCAATTGCCATAGCCAGAAAGATCCAAAGTGTTAGATACTGGTCCAGAAAGCCCAGTTTCTTTCGCTCTGCGGCCGGACTACAATTGTTTGCGCTCATCTTACCCTATGTTTTGCTGTACAAAGTCTTTGCTATATGCCTTGATCTGTTCACGGACTGACCTGAACAGCTCCATAACCTCGGTTTCACTTCCAGTTGCTTTTGCCGGATCAGGAAAGTTGTGGTGAAACTTTTGCGCCTTTGATGGAAAGAATGGGCAGCGCTCTTTGGCGTTATCGCAGACGGTGATCACATAATCGAAATCGATATCATGGTATTCATCCATGTTATTGGAAGTATGGCCGGAGATATCAATTCCATCTTCTTGCATCGTTGCGATTGCACGGGGATTCAGGCCGTGTGTTTCTACCCCTGCACTATAAACTTCCGCTTTATCTCCTGCAAAGTAGCGCAGATAACCTTCCGCAAGCTGACTACGGCAGCTATTGCCCGTGCACAGTACTAGGATTTTCTTCATATTTTTGTTTGATAAGTTTTAGCTACAACATCCCGGAGCGCAGCAAGCGGCTGCTTCCGTCGGTTTTTCCGCATATACGGTAATACTATGAATGCCTGTTCCAGATGATCTGAAAGCGGCAATCTGTTCGGCAGATAGGTAATTGCCCAATATATCGTCTGGAACTATGATCGGCTTTTGCTTCTGGATTACTACCGCTGTAAAACCGGCAGCATCGATCAGCCCCAGGTAATCCTGCTTTTGGATAGCACCTGAAACACAGCCCGCGTACATTTCAGCGGCACTCTGGATACCAGCTGGCAATTCACCTTCCAGTACAATATCTGAGATACTGAAATGGCCACCAGGTTTCAATACGCGAAAGATTTCTTCAAATACCCCGGCCTTGTTGGGTACCAGATTTAGCACGCAGTTGCTCACGATCACATCAGCTACATTTGCAGATACGGGCATGGCTTCAATGTCTCCCTGGCGGAACTCTACATTGTGAAAGCTAAGTTTTTCCGCGTTCTCCCGCGCCTTATCGATCATGGCAGGTGTAAAGTCAATGCCAATCACTTTACCCGTTTCTCCGGTTTCCGCGCGGGCGATAAAAGCGTCGTTACCGGCTCCACTCCCCAGATCGATCACCACATCACCTTTTTTGATAGCAGCAAATGCAGTCGGCAGGCCACAGCCCAGTCCGAGGTCAGCATCTGCATTATAGCCTTCCAATTCGGAGTAATCGTCACTCATAATGTTGTACACTTCTGTAGAGCAGCAGGACGAACCACAGCATGAAGCCTGGTTATTTTCCTTTGATTGTAAAGCTATCTCACTGTATTTTTGCTTTACCAGTTCCCTTAATTCTTTATCAGTACTCATAACTATTTTATTAATTGTATTATTGCAATATTGCGATAATTAAAGTCAAAAAAATATTAGCAGCAATCCTGCCCATTAGGCGCTACATCCTTAAAAAAGCTATTGAACAGTGCTTTGTACTGCTTCCAGATTTTGGGGTTTATACAGTAGCATACACTGGTTCCTTCAATGCTTCCCTGGATAATACCGGCCAGTTTCAGTTCTTTAAGATGTTGTGATACCGTGGCCTGTGCCAGGCCCAGTTCTTCTACAAAAGTGCTGGTAATGCAAACATTCTTTGCTACCAGATATTCCAGAATGGCAATCCGGGCAGGATGCGCTAAAGCTTTGGCCATAGCAGCCATATCATTCTGCTCTTTGGTGAATAAATCTGTTTTGGTTGCACCCATATTTAAACTACTACATCGCAATATTACGATTAATAGTTTTAAGACCACAAATCTTTCTGTCATTTATTTTTCATCTCTGCGCCTTATTCTGCTATTAAACAATTTAAAAAACTGCTATCAAGAGATACAAATCACATATCCGATAAATATTTTTTACTTTTTGCGTAGGGTATGCGCACCTTCATGGTAGTTATTAATATGGAAGATATTAATGGCGAACTACTGGATAAATACGCTCAGGGGAAATGTACTCCCACAGAGTGTGCAAAGGTAGAAGCCTGGCTGGAACAGGATAATTTCCCTGAAGCATTAACCATTGAACAGGAAGGTGTTAAACAGGAAATCTTATCTGCTATACTGGAGAAAACAGCATCTCAGCCAAAAAAGTACAAATTAAGCTGGATTACTTACAGCGCTATTGCTGCTGCGGTGGTGTTTGCGCTGGGGTTCCTATTGGTAAACAAAAAGCAACCCCTTCCTCAAAACATTGTTTTTAATGCCCCATATGGGCAACCCACTTTAATTACGTTGCCCGATAGCAGCAAAATTGAACTTCAACCCGGAAGCCGCATTGCCTACCCCAGCCAATTTACCGGAAAAACCCGACTAGTGACTCTTTTATCGGGAGAGGTATTTTTTGCCGTTAAACACGATGTAACAAAACCTTTTGTAGTAAAAAGCGCCGGTGGAGAAATTAAAGTACTGGGCACACGCTTTAACGTGCGTAATCTAAAATCTGCTGCATTAATGGAAGTTACGCTTACCCAGGGAAAAATAAGCTTTCAGGCGAAGAACAGCCCGCTTACCGTGCTTTTACCTGGCGAGCAACTTTTGTTTAACAAGGTACTGCAGCGAACTGCTGAAGTTGTTAGAATAGATACCAATGCCGTTATGACCTGGAAATCAGGACTGATTAAATTCAGTAATACCCCTATGCCGCAAGTACTGGAAACCCTGGAAAACAGGTATGGCTTACGTTTTAAAGTAAGCTGTCTACTCAATGATCCGATTAGCGGGAAGTTTGAAAAGCAAAGCGTAACCCAGGTTTTACAACTGATCCAACGGGCCTCTGACTACCGTTTCAGAAATGCAGAAAAGTATATCGAAATCTATAAATAAAATCAAAACAATAAACTACCGGAAGTGCGCCAACACCCCGATAGTTAATATTACCATCAATTCTCACAATCAATGACCAATTACAAATTTATGAATTTTAAGCCTATTCTAACAGGCTGTGCCCTTTTACTGTGCTGTTTGATATTTCAAAGAGGTTATGCCCAAAACACCCCGGTAACCATTAATCCGAGAACATTAAAAGTTAAGGCGGTAATGGAGCAACTGGAAAAAAAAGCGGGACTCAACTTTATTTATAGCGGTTTGAGTGCCGAGCTCGATAAAACAATAACCCTAAGTCCATCTGCCAATAGCGTTTCAGAAATACTAACCGAACTTTCGAAAAAAAGTGGCCTCGCTTTTACTGCCAGCGGAAAGGATATTACCATTAAAATTCAGCAAAGAGGAGAAGTAAGGGGAAGAGTAAGCACAGCTGAAGGAAAACCTGCACAGTTCGTAACTGTTAGCATCGACCGCACCCGGAATACCGTTGTAGATGCAGACGGAAATTATCGCATTAAAGATGTTCCTGCAGGTTCGCATACCCTATCGGTAAGTTACATCGGTTTGGAAAGCCAATCTAAAGAAATTACTGTAGAGGGTGATGTTACGGTAAGAGAGAATTTTACATTAAGAGAAAGCAACTCACAACTGGATGAAGTAGTGATTAATGGTGGCGAAACCAACCGTTTTTCGGTAAAAAAGACCACTACCGCAGCTAAAATGCCATTAGCTAATCTTGATAATCCGCAGGTTTATACTACTATTCCTAAAACCTTGCTAAATGAGCAGATGATTACCGATTTTAGTTATGCACTAAAAAACTCGCCGGGGGTGTATAAAATCCAGGGAGCACGTGGCATCAATTCTGATGGCGCCTCGTATTACAGCATGCGCGGTTTTAGAACTGAAGCATCCCTGGTAGACGGGCTACCCGCTCAAACGAATGGCGAAATTGACCCATCGAACATAGAGCGTGTAGAGCTGATTAAAGGCCCATCCGGAACCCTTTTCGGTGGAGCAGTTATATCTTTTGGTGGCTTAATTAACATCGTAACCAAAAAACCTATTGATACTGCTGGCGGAGAGATTAACTACCTGACCGGAAGTTTCGGATTAAACAGGTTAACTGCCGATGTTTATGGACCGGCCAAAAAAGGATCGAAACTTTTATTCAGAATGAATGCGGCCTATCAATATCAGGGTAGTTTCCAGGATGCAGGCTTCAGAAGGGCAACTTTTTTTGCGCCATCAGTTGAGTACCGTGCAAACGACCGGTTAACCCTGAGCCTGAATGCCGGATTTTTACAATCTGAAGCCACTAGTCCTTCGGTAATCTTTTTAAACCGGGTAAGAAAATTTATTGCCACTGTGCCACAAGAGCTAAACTTTGACTGGAAAAGATCTTACACGGCTAACGATTTGACCATGAAAAACCCAACAGTTAACATTAAAGCGCAGGCCAATTATAAAATTTCTGAAAACTGGCGTTCACAGACCATCTATTCAAACAACTCCAGAAAATCTGAAGGCTTCTACCAATACCAGTTTATTCGTGGTGCAACAAGTGATGAGATGCTGGAGCGCAACATCAGCCTGCAGAACTCGACCAATACCGCAAGTGATATCCAGCAGAATTTTATCGGCGACTTTAAAGTTTTGGGCTTAAGAAACAGGTTAGTGCTTGGACTTGATTACCTGAGCCAAACCATTAACAACAACAATTCGCCCTACATCGTATTTGATAACGTAAGCGGCCTGAATCCATCAGATCCCAATTATGTAAAAATTTCCAAATCGGCTGTTGAAGCGAAACTTGCAGCAAGTACCGCAGCACCAACTAAAAATACAACCAAAAGCTACATTTACAGTGTTTATGCTTCGGATGTATTGAATATTACCGACCGTTTACTGGCCATGTTGAGTTTACGTGTAGATCGTTTTCAGAACAAGGGAACTTTAAACCAGGCTACCAACACCATTGTAACAAACAGCCAATACATGCAAACAGCCGTTTCGCCTAAATTAGGGTTGGTTTATCATGTCATTAAAGACCAGGTATCGGTATTTGGAAATTACATGAATGGCTTTGCCAATGTCGCTCCGGTAGCTCAACCAGAAGGGGCAGGTGTTTCAGGCACTTTTAAACCGCAACATGCCAACCAGTTTGAGGGAGGTGTAAAAGCTGATCTTTTTAACGGAAAACTAAGCTTTACCGCCAGCATATACCACATTAAAGTTGAAAACCTGACCCGTACAGAAGATTTATTGGTTAACGGGGTTAACTACAACATTACTGTACAAAACGGAACCCAGCGCAGTAAAGGTGTAGAACTGGAACTGATTACCAATCCACTCCCAGGTTTAAATATTATTGCCGGTTATAGCTATAACGACAGTAAGCTTACCAAAGCTACTGCTGCCCTTGAGGGAAGAAGACCTGCATCTGCAGGACCTGCAACATTGATTAACAGCTGGATCAGTTATACCCTGCCAAATGGCAATCTTAAAGGTCTTGGACTTGGCCTGGGCACCAATTATGTAGGCGATCACCTGACTTCAAACGCTTTGGCAACTGGCATATTTACACTGCCATCATACGTAATGATGAATGCTACGGCCTTTTACGATACAGGCAAATACCGTTTGGGTATCAAAGTTGATAACCTAAGTAATCAATTATATTTTACAGGTCAGGGCACCTTAAGTGCTCAAATGCCACGAGCTTTTGTAGCCAATGTTTCGTACAGATTTTAAAAAAGCGCTCTATCTCTTACACCTCTGGCTCGGACTCTGCACCGGGCTGGTGGTGTTTATTTTGGGTATTACCGGCGCGATATACTCTTTTTCTGATGAGCTCAAGGACGTATTTTATCGCGACCGGCTGTATGTTGATGTGCCGGCTGGCGAAAGGCCAAAATCTTTCGATGAGCTGCTTAAGGTAGCGCAAGCTAAATTTGGGAATAAGAAAAAAATCTCGAGGGTAGAAATTCAGGTGGCCCCAAACCGAACCTATATGTTCAGGTCGCTGAAATCGGGTGTATATTTCGAAAAGGTTTATGTAAATCCATACACTGCCCAGGTAGTTTTTCATGAGGATGCCAACCGGGAGTTTTTTAACGTTGTTTTATCGCTGCACCGCACGCTTTTATTGGGCGATAAGGTTGGCCATTTTATTATCCGCTGGTCGGTAATTGGTTTTGTTTTGTTGTTGCTCTCGGGCATAGCCCTTTGGTGGCCCTCCAAATGGAAAGCTAAAGTGCTAAAGGCAAAGTTCAAAGTAAAATGGGAAGCCAAAAAGAAACGCTTAAACTACGATTTGCACCAGGTTTTCGGCTTTTACGCTTTCATTGTGTTGCTGATTATTGCCCTAACTGGACTAATGTGGTCATTCGATCTGGTTGCAGAAAAGAAAACCAAACTCACTTCAGATACCACCGGAACCATGCAACCTGCATCACATAACCAGATCTTATCGAAAGTTAATGCATTGAATAATAATACTGCGTATTATCTGTACAATATCCCGGCTGCCAAAAGTGGTACCGTAAACGTATCCGCTTATCTCGACGCTGATAAAATACACCAGCGCATTCAATACCGTTTCGACAGGTATAGCGGAAAACTGCTTTTAAAGGGAAAGAATTTTGAAGCCCTGCCCCTCAGTGATCAGATCAAAAGTTTAAACTACGATTTGCATACCGGAACCGTAATTGGTATCTGGGGAAAAATACTGGCCTTTATTGCTGGGTTAATTGCCGCATCCCTTCCGGTAACCGGTTTTCTAATGTGGTTATGGCGCAAAAAAAGTAAGTGATCAATTTTAATCTCCCTGATACCTTAAAAGCTTCCTCATCTGATAAAAAATCCGCTCTATCAACCTTAGGTCCTGCGTAACAATTTCGGCATTACCTTTAAGTTCTTTATCAAAAGCAAGGTTTTTGTGATAAGAAGTTTTCAAACCTTTAGGCAGCGTAACATCTACATAATAATTTCCTTTATCATCGGGTGCGAAGGCTATATTTTGCACCCTTCCCTCTACAATGCCATATTCCTGGTAACGGTAATTATCTAATTTGATTAAAACCTTTTCACCAGGGCTAATTTTGCCTGAATTTCCGGCCGGGACTGACATGCGGCCTACCAGTGCCTGCTTATTATCGGGCAAAACAGATAAAACGGCATCGCCCCTTTTAATAAATTGATTTTCGCCCCAAAACTGCTGAAAACTAACTACCCCATCGGTAGAGGATATCAGAAGATAATCTTGCTCCCACTGCCGCAGTGATTTTCTTAACTGCTCAAACAATTGCTGGGTTTGCGAAGCATAATTAATTTTGTCTTTTTCGGCGTTGATTGTCGAACCACTTTTGGTTTTGCTCAGGTTGGCAATGCCCTCTTCGGTTTGAGATAGGGTAATATTAATATTCTCCAGACTTTGCTGGGCCTGCAAGAACTTAATTTTTTCGGTTTCGAGCTCGTTTGCAGAAATAACGCTGAGACCGAAAAGTCTCTGCGAACGCTGATAACTTTTCTTTACCAGTTCATATTTAGCCAGCTCAAGCTCTTTTTGTAGCTTTAAGTTGGTAATCCTGCTCTTGTAAGCCGATATATTTTGGTCGGCAGCTACATTTTCAGGAGCATAAGGGCGTAACCTGTTAAACAATTGTTCGTCCTGAAAGGCTTTGGCAAAAGCATTGTAATCGGCCTGAAGTTCACCCAATTTCAGCTTCGAGATTTGATGAATCGGGAACGATGAAAGCTGATCTTGCGAAATTGAATCTGCTATTTGCTTAAGCTCGAGCAAATCGCGGTAGTTTGCGGTAGATTGCAAAACCAATAACACCTGCCCTTTCGTTACCTTTTGGTGGTTGCTGACAAATATTTTCTCGATTTTAGAATCAATCCTGGCCTGCAGTTTTTCGGGTGGGTTTTGCGAGGTAACCACAATGGGCGCCGGCACAAATTCAGGGTATTTAATGAAATAGCTCATCAGCAGTCCCATTAAAATTACAAGCAAAATAATGGCACTCCCCCAACGGAACATCCAATGAGGCGGTTGTGAAAGTACGTCCTGTACACTTTCTGAGCGCAGTTCTATGCGATCCAATATATCGTTCTTAGCTTCCAAGTTCGAGTTGGTTTTTAATTAACCTGTAGTATTCTCCTTTTTTTGCGACCAATTGTTCATGGCTACCCTCTTCCACAACCTTACCTTTATCGAGCACCACAATTTTATCTGCATGTTTTACTGTTGATAGGCGGTGGGCAATAACGATTGCTGTTTTTCCTTTAAAAAACTGTTCGAGGTTCTCGATAATGATTTTTTCGTTATTGGCATCCAGTGCGCTGGTTGCCTCATCGAAGAAAATAAAATCGGGCGATTTATAAACAGCCCTTGCAATAAACAGCCGCTGTGTCTGGCCGCCACTAATTCCCACCCCCTCGTTGCCGATTTTGGTATTGTAGCTTAAAGGTAGACTCTCGATAAAATCTTTGATGTTAGCGATTTCAATTGCTTTTCTCAGTTTCTGTTTATCAACCGTTTCTTCACCAATGGCTATGTTATTGGCAATGGTATCATTAAAGACATAGCCCTCCTGCATCACCACGCCGCAGTGGTCGCGCCACAGCCTCGAAGAAATGTTTTTCATATCGGTATTTCCGATTTTCACCTCACCGCTATTCGGATCGTAAAATTTCATCAACAATTTTAACAAGGTAGTTTTTCCACTACCACTGGCGCCCACAATGGCTGTTGTTTTCTGGTAGGGAATGGTCAGGTTTAAATGCTCAAACACAAAAGCATCTGAACCGGTGTAACGAAACGATACATTATTCAGGGCAATATCATTTTGTGGAACTTCGGTCACGTAGTTTTCCTGAAGTCTGTCTTCGTCTTCTTTTTCATGAATTTCGCCCAATCTTTCTAAAGAAATTTTAGCGTCCTGACTCTGTTTAATAAATTCAATCAATTGCATCAAGGGGCTGTTTAGCTGCCCGATGATATATTGTACCGAAAGCATCATTCCCAGGGTTAGATTCCCGGTTAGCACCAATTTTGCGGCAAGGAAACTGACCAGAATATCCTTCATCTGGTTGATAAAATTTCCACCTACTGATTGCCACTGCTCCAGGGACAGCGACTTGATCTGCACTTTAAACAATTTCACCTGCAAAAACTCCCAACCCCAGCGTTTTTGCCTCTCGGCATTGTGCATTTTTATTTCCTGCATGCCGTTAATCAGCTCAATCACCTTGCTCTGTTCCTGCGAAACCTGCGAAAACCTTTTATAGTCGAGCTCTTTCCTTTTCTTCAGGAAAAAGCTGATCCAGATCACATACACAATTGCGCCTGTTAAATAAACCAAAAACAAGCGGTAATCATAACACAACAATACAATGCTAAAAATGATCAAATTAACCAGCGAGAAAAGCGTATTGAGTGATGAACTGGTTAACAGCTGCTCAATCCGGTGATGATCGTTAATGCGTTGCATAATATCCCCGGTCATTCTGGTATCAAAGAAACTGATGGGCAGTTTCATGAGCTTGATGAAAAAATCGGAGATAATTGAAATATTTATCCGGGTGGAGAGATGCAATAAAATCCAGCTGCGAATCACTTCAATACCCGTTTTGCCCACAAAGAGCATTACCTGCGCCAGCAAAATCAGATAAATGAAATTGAGGTCCTGGTTCTGAATCCCAACATCTACAATGCTCTGGGTAAGAAAAGGAAAAACCAGCGACAATAAACTGCCAGCCAGCAGACCTATGGCCAATTGAAAAATAAGCGATTTATACTTGAAGAGATATTTGGAAAGGAAAGAAAAACTGGTTTTCTTTTCAGCTTGGTTGAAATCTTCCTTAAAAAGATCAGGACTGGTTTCTAAAACAAGTGCAATCCCTTCTTCTGTATCTTCACCCGCATTTTCACCTATCCAGCTTTTAATAAATTCAGTTTTGGTGTAAGTAATCAAACCGTGTGCAGGATCAGACACGTAAACCTTTCCTGATTTGTCAATTTTGTAGACAACTACAAAATGGTTTTTGTTCCAATGTACCATGCAGGGCAAAGGCACTTCAGCCATTAAGGTGTTAAAGTCTATTTGCACACCTAAAGTTCTGAACCCCAAATTTTCTGCTGCATTACTTAAACCCTGCAAACCACTTCCCTCCCGCGTAGTTTCGGCAAGATCGCGAATCTGCTGCAAAGGAATATTCTGTCCGTAGTATTTAGCAATAATACGCAGACAGGTTGGTCCACAGTCTTTAGAATCAGGTTGTTTGTAGAACGGGAATTTTTTCATTCTATTCTGACCAGATTTTATTAAAGGTTTTCGACAATTTATTTTTATTTATGGTGCAACCTGATGCAGAAACAGTTACTCCGGATTCTTTTAAAGTAAGATATCCTTCTTCATTATTCCATTTAGAAATGTAGGGATTGTAAACACATTCTACCTGATGAAACCATTGTTCAGCTTCCTTTTCCGGTACCCGTACATCGGTACACATATACCTAAATTCGCAATCCTGGCAAACCAGGGTTTGCTTCTTAGTGATGTTTCCAAGCTCCAAAAATAGTTTGCTATTAATTGTCTGCTGAAATTCAGCAACGCTCATTGAATTGATATTACCAAAAGCTGGTTTGCTATTGAGTCCGTTTTTAATATTGCCACTTTGATCAATATAGATTTTGCCGTTGTAATACGAGTGTTTGTTATAAGCTTCCATAAAAAACTCTTGATTTACAAACAATTTATCTACGCTTAGCAGCTGTTGGTAAACCCCAAAACTTTCGGTAAAAAAATTATAATAAATATTGTCTTTCAATTCTGTATGTGAACTATCCACTCCAAAAAAATTAACTGAGAATATGATTGGTTGCCGGGCTAATTTACGCTCATATTTTTCGAGGCATTCCGCATCAAATTTTTCAATATACAGGTATATGCCATCAATTTCCAAATGGGCAAATGACGCTACCAAATTAATGAGTTCATCGTCTATTTGTGGTGAAATGATGCTTAAGTTTTGAAGATGATTCTGATTGATTAAATCAATAAAATTATTGCTAATATTAGTATGTATAACAGCATGGGTTAGCTCGTTAGTTTGATGTAATGCCCTGGATATTTTCGGAAATCTTTTCTGTTCCTGAGCAGATGCAACCTCAAAAATAATCTCTAAACTTAAAAGAAAATCTATCAGCTCGCTGCGCTCAGATTGATCAGCAATCCTGTTGAAATTTATCAAGCCATCGGTGTTTAAAATATGATAATGCGTTTTTGAAATAAAATGATAGTCTTTGCGGCCCAAATCGTAAACGATAGCCCTGTTAAATCCAATTACCGGAATACACAATTGGTTTCTAAGGAATAATTTATTCATATCGGGGATTTAAAGTATAGGTCGAGCTGTAAGCTATTGGTATGGTAAATTTTAGAAACCCTTGTTTTAATAAGATATGTAGGTTTAGGCTTTTTTACCAATGATTTTATGTGTACTGGTGCTTCTCCGGTATCTATCAGGTCTTTTATGTTTTTCATAGGTTTTATAGATATGGCTTAATTTAAGTTTCGAAAGGGCGTTTTGGCCTGACAACAATACAAATCGGGTTAGTTAAAATTAAAGTGCCAATGCAATCTCGCGCTCCAAATTGTAATTGCAGGGGGTTGATACCATACCAAACTGGCCAACGGGATTTAAGTCTAAAAAATAATATTCAGCATCATCACTAGCGTAAATCACATCGAAGGATGCGCAGTTGAGGCCGTATGCATCAAGCATTCTTTTTAACTTTTTTTCATATGTTTTTTCTAAGGTGTACGGTGCAACCCGGTTTGGTTTATCCCTATCGTAATTTCTGAAATCGACGTTTGTATTGCTGTTGTTTTGAGAGAATATGGCCATGGCGTAAAATTTACCATTCAGGTAGAATACCCTAATTTCATAAGCCTTAGCAATGGCCTGCTGAAAAAAAGTCGGTACAAATTTCTCCGGCAAAGCGTCAATATCTTCACGGTTAACCATTGATGTGTAAGCCATGTGCGAGAAATCCTCATCATCCTGAAATGAAAACGGTGTACTAATAGGCTTAGAAATAATATGTTTTTCCTGCTCGAAAAAATTGGCAGCTGCGTTTTTGCAGCCAGTAACTATGTATTTTGGAGCTAAAACGCCATATTGCTGGCAAAGATCCATTAAATAGAGTTTGTTGATATCGCTGTTTTTGATTTTGTTTACCGATGGAATTTTATCCAACCTGTGATAAAAATATTCTATCAGGGCATTATGTTCAGTACGTAAATAGTTTTTAATTAAAGCGTTCTTGAATTTAGCAAACAAATCCAATCCACCTCTTCTATACCACATTTTAGTAATTTGGCTGCCCAAAATTGTTTCCCCATTTACAGAGATGGCAAAATCTGACGAAGTAAGCCAAAGCAATTCAAATAAGGTATCCTCATTGATTCTGATAAAAGGCTTTTTGAGCCGTATAAGCCAACTGATTACGGAGCTGGTAGAATAATCGCTGTTTATGGAGAATATTAATATCACGGAAACCTGATGTTATAATTTTTTATAGCTTATCCAGCCACTTATGTTTTACCTGTTGTATTTTATTTGCGCAGTAATATCAGCGTTGTACTTTAGGTTTTTAAGGTAACCATCGAGCTTATTATCGCCCGATGGTTAATTAATCTAATGAATTAGACTTGCCATGCAGAAGAAGCAGGGGTACCAATGGTATTGCCTTGATCGTCGTACATGGTTGTTGTTTTATCTGCGCAATGATCACCATAGGTAAATTTGGTACATAATGCGTTAGTGCTCATAGCGCGGCCACCGTTAACCTGGCTGTCATTTAGGGCTATTCTTTTCTCGAGCAATTTTTTACTGTTTTTCATGTTTTTAATTTTTTAATTTTTTGAGGATGGTTATGGGCAGTTTGTGAAAAAGCATTCTTCAACCAGCACGTTGCCATCGGTCCTTACTTGTGCATCGGTTACCGTACAACCATGTTGATCGGTGTACGTATGGTTTACGTTTTTATAAGTCTCGCCTAAAGCACGTCCACCACTAATTTGACTATTTTTCAGTTCGATTTTTTTCTCGAACAATTTGTTGATGTTTTTCATTTCCTATAAGTTATATTTTTTAGAAAAATGGTTATTACGGGCAGTTTGTGAAAAAGCATTCTTCAACTTTTACGTCGTTATCGGTCAATACTACTGCAACGGTTACCGTACAACCATGTTGATCGGTAAAGGTGTGGTGTTGGTTTTTATAACTCTCGCCTGAAGCACGTCCACCACTAATTTGACTATTTTTCAGTTCGATTTGTTTCTCGAACAGTTTGTTGCTGTTTTTCATTTCCTTTTTTGATTAAGGTTATACATTAATTTGCTTTCGATTGACCCGTTCGTTGTGTCAAATCTTAAAATGAGCAGGTATTATTTTCCTGTTAATGTTGGGTTGAAACCCATTGGCACATTAGTTCCAGGTTGGTCAAAGCCAATGTCTGTGCAAGTATCAGGGTTTTCTCTTGTTCCTGTTTCTGCAACAGATACGAGGTTGCTTAAACCAAGTTTACCACCATTAATTTGGCAATCTTTTAAGTTGATTCTTTTTTCGAATAAACTTTTGCTTGTCTTCATAATTATAAAATTTAAATTGATAGATAATTCCGCCATCTTACCCTGGCGTTTGGGTTTATACTGTATTAAAACTGATCGTTTCATCAGCAGAAAAAGCCATTTAACTTACTGCTATCAAATAAAATTAGCGGCAAATTATAAATCTCACAAGCGAGAGTTTATATTTGATACATGATTTCCAATATTCGTAGCCTTTGCGCCGATATCTGCTAAAAAGCGCCTTTTAATGCCCGATTTCGAATATGAAGCTAAATGCTACGAATATGGAATGGAAACGGGTGTATATGCATTAGCTGTTTTTAACAACAAGGCTTTAGCTATATTTAAACCAGGTCGTATTTACCCCAGACATGCATTAATAATTGTCCCTTAGTTATGTTTTTTCAATTGTTACAAACATTTAAAACCAACAATACCAAATTCATTTCAGCTGTTTTTTTCTGCCTGGCAATTTTATTGTCAAGCGCCTGCAGACAGGAAAACAGACAGCAAAACAAGGTAGCTGGTACCAAAGGTCAAAACAGTTCGCGCACTGATTACCTGGCACAGATTATGGCCATGGACACCTTAGCACCGAACGATTATAAAAAAGCGATTTACAGGGCAGATAGCATGCTAAATCTTTCATCAAACCAGGCAGATAAACCTTTCCGCTACTATTTTAGCGGCAGACGTTTAGTATTGGAAAAGCATCGCGATAGTGCCATTTTCACCTATCAACAGATGGATAGCAAGGGTACAAATGCAGAAACTGACCTGCTTAGCGATTACAGCATATTAAGCGCACAAACCAATGGAGGAGCTGCTGTAGGTGCTAATCTTATGAAACAAACCCTGGCTAAAATAGAAAAGGCTGAATTGTTGAAAAGCAAGATCACCTATCTTTTTTATGATTTGCTGGCCAAAACTTATTACCAAAACAATAAACCAAAAGAGGCATTACGCTACGCCACACGCTACTATAACAGCCATCCATATAAGTCACACAGGGTTATTGAGCAAAGGTATTTCGACATTTCGTTTTTGCTCGCGACCAAACTCGGCGACTTTAACAAAATGATCTTTTACAATAATAAAGCCCGTATCCTGGCCAAAAGCATCAACGATAGCCTTGCCCTGGCCCGCACGTACGATAATGAGGCACAAATTTATGACCGCCAGGGCCAGTATGCTAAATCACTGGCTTGCAGTAAAATTTATTTTAGTTACCTTAAAAGTAGCAACAACCTCAACGATATCGCTTTCAATAATCTGGCTACCAGTTTTGAACATAACCAAATGCCCGATTCGGCCATTTACTACTACCGTCAAGGTATTGCCTTCGAGAAAAAGAACCCGGCAGGAAGAAGAAAAAGCATGTTTTATAACGGGCTCCTAAGCGCGTATAAAAATAAGGGAGCTTATGCCCAGGCACTTGAGGCTGCAGATTCGGCCTACACCATAGAAATGCGTGATGTTGCCGCAATAGAAGCGGTAAAAATTGCCGAACTGCATGAAAAATATCAGGTAGAAAAAAAAGACCAGCACATTACCGAACTGAATAGCAGGAACGAACTTTACCAAAAAATCATCACGCAGCAGAAGTGGACTTTAGGTTTGGCATTTTTTGTATTTTTAAGTGTTCTTTTTTTTCTATTTATCCTTTACCGGCAGCAACGGCTGAAAGGAAGAAATACGCTGCTGGCCTCAGAAAACAAACGTTTAAATATTGAACAGAAATTATTGCAGGTGCAGCTTAATCCGCATTTTATTTTTAACGCCATAGCTAACCTGCAGGGGCTCATATCATCGGGCGATTCGAAAGAAGCGGTGCGTTATCTCAGTACCTTTTCTAAATTACTGCGCAATGTTCTGGAACAAAACACCAAAGAATTTATTGAGCTGGATGAAGAAATAGCCTCCTTACATAATTACCTGCAATTGCAGCAAATGCGTTTTGCGGGATTATTCGATTATCAGATTTCAACAAATCATCTTGAAGGTGGAAACATCCTGATTCCCCCAATGCTTGTCCAACCTTTTGTAGAAAACGCTATCGAACATGGCTTTAGGAATATTGCTTACCACGGTAGTTTGACCATTAATTTTCAAACGGTAAAAAATCAATTGCAGATCATTGTAGACGATAATGGATGTGGTGTGAGTGCCAAAGCAGCAGTACAAACCAAAAAATCGCTGGCGCAGGTTATTTTAAAAGAAAGGCTCGATGTACTCTTCAATACTGCAAAGCAGCAGGCAGGTTTCGAACTCGAAGATAAAAGTAATACAGGCGGCCGTGGTGTAATGGTAAAAATTAATATCCCACTGGTAAAAGATTAAAGATATGAAGATTTACATATTAGAAGATGAGGTACACATTATGCAACACATTTTGCAGATTGTGAAAAAAATAAGTGCCTTCCAGATTGTTGGTCATTCGGGCGAAGTAGCCAGGGCCGCCGCCGAAATACCTGTACTCAAACCGGAGCTAATCCTGGCCGATATCCGGCTTAAAGATGGAGACAGCTTTAGCCTATTTAACGAGATTGGTATGGAAGATTTTCAGGTCATTTTCCTTACAGCCTACGATCAGTATGCCATACAGGCACTAAACATGGGTGCTTTTGCTTATCTCTTAAAACCGGTTGATGAAGTATCGTTAGGTGAAGTATTGGGTAAATACCTGCGCCAGCGCGAGCAGGAACAGTTTGACAGGCAACAGCTGGAAATTGCCCGTGAGCATTACCTGGCCCAGGGTGTTAAAGGCATTAAACGGATTGCCTTAAAAAGCCTTGAGTATATTGAGATCGTAGATCTAGATGATATTATTTATTGCAAAAGCGATAAAAGCTACACCACTTTTTGTTTAAAAAACAAACGCGAAATAGTGGTTTCAAAAGGCTTAAAAGAATATGAGAATATGCTTGCTTTTTCGGGCTTTTTGCGCTGCCACCAGTCTTACCTGATTAATTTCCAATATGTAAAAAAATATTTCAGGGAGGGATTTTTACAAATGGAAAACGGAGAAAAAATACCGGTTTCGAGCCGGAAGAAAGAAGAAGTACACCGCTACCTGCAAAACATTGCTTAGCAGGACTAAATTTTTAATATGTAGCGCTCAGGCGTTCTCCTCAAAAGGGAGAGCGCTTTTTTATTTTGCTAAAACACCAAATAGTCTGATTTTAAGTAGGAGTCACTTATTCTAAAATTCGAACAAACGTTTGCCCGGTTAATTAACAAAAGATCACAACAACATAACAAACAAACCATTAAACAGTAAAATATTCTTTCTCTAACTCTTAAAAAATGTTAAATTCAAACGCATTGAGTTGTAGCTAACGTATTTTATAGTTATTATTGTTAACCGCTATTGTGGCAAACCAAATCTAAACACACGTATGAAACGCTTCAAGCATTGCTTATGCTTTTTGGCATTAACCTGCCTATCCTCTCTCACCGCCTTTTCGCAAGAAGGCGTAATCGACAGCTCACATGTTGTTACCTTACGAATTGATCCGCAAAGTGCGCGCGGAGCCGCTGTTTCGCAGATTTTCGATGAAGTTAAATTTGTACCGCTGGAAACAACCAGGGAAAGTTTGTTCGGAAATATTTCTGAACTTAAAATTTCGGGCAACAAATTTTTAATTTATGATTACGATACTAAGGCCGTTTTAGTCTTTACAAACGAAGGAAAATACCTGACCAAAATTGATGCGGCCAAATTGCAAACAGAAAAGGCCGATAAGGAAAAAGCAGTAACGCATGGTTTTACATTGGTAAAGGAAGGAAACACAGAATACATAGCTGTTTATACCCCAAACAATGTGCAATATTTTACCCTGGAGGGTAACTTTGTAAAAAAAACCAAAAACTTCAATTACTACTCGCCCAAGTTATCTTTTGCAAACAGCGATGTTGTGATCAGGCCCTATACCTATATTAAAAAAGGCAAAGATAGTACGCAATATTCGGTTGTAACCATCGATAAAAAAACAAAAGATACCGTCGGTTACTTTAAACGGGATCCGAAATTTTTCGAAAAAGACGATTGGTATGGCGACGACCCAATAACCAAATACAATGATAGTGAAGCTTTTTACACCAATTACTACGATTACCGCTTGTATAAGCTTACGGCAAAAAAAATGGAACTGGCTTACAAGTTCATTTTTCCTGCGATAAATACATTGCCTAAAGATTTTATTACCAATCCCATATACGTTAAAAAGAGGTTCGAATATTTCGAGAAAAACAAGAAAACCATTCACGGTATTGGCAGCAGCTATTTAATTGGCGATCAGCTCTACCTCAAATTATCAAACATTTTTTGGGATAAAGACCAGAAGAAAAGCTTGATTTATAACACCAAAACTACTGAACTGTTATCCTTCCAGGATCTGGAACCTGATAGCCTTTCGAGCTTTTTGCCAGTAACCGATTCAGGCTTTGCCTACGATTTTGAAAATCGCGGATTCCTAGCCTATGAAGATAAAAAATTCTATACGAGTTATTCTGCACTGGCCATGTTTACTTTTAAAGAGCGTAGTGCTGGTAAAACAAATAAATACCCGCCATTGCTCGAAAATTACTTCAAAACTGGCGATAGAAAAAGTAACCCTGTAATCATCATCTTAAAACCGAAGCAAATCTAAATTCATGCGCGCTCATTTCTTACTCCTTTTAAGCATTTTTTGCTTAGGAACAGGCTATTCTTTTGCCCAAACTACACCTCCAGCCCCAACGGGTACCATTAAAGGCGTAGTGCGCGATACGGTGCACAACTATGTGCTTAAAGCGGCTACAGTTTCTATTTACAAAGCCGATAATACGGTAATAAATTATCAGTTGAGCAATAATTATGGCGAGTTTAAATTCAGTAACCTGCCCATTGATAAACCGCTGCGACTGGATATCAGTAATGTGGGTTATCAAACTATCCAGAAAAATATCACTATCCCTAAAGGACAAACGCTACTCGATCTTAAGAATGTAATCATTAACCCACAGGATGTAAATTTACAAGAGGTTACCGTAACAGTTCCTCCAATTTCTTACAATAACGATACACTTGAAATTAACGCCATTGCATTTAAGCTCGATACCAATGCCACCGTTGAAGATCTGTTAAAAAAAGTACCCAACATCACCGTGTGGGGCGATGGTATTATTACGGTTAATGGCAGGGAGGTGAAGCAACTTACTGTTAACGGAAAACAATTTTTTGGCGGCGATAATAAAATTGCCCTGCAAAACATCCCTAAAAATGCACTGGAGAAAATACAGATTTTCAACACCGCAGACCGGGATAAACCACTAGACAGCAACCTGGTAGCGAACTTGAAATTAAAGAAAGGCAAAGACCGATCCTATTTCGGCAAAATAAGTGCGGGTTACGGAACCGACAAGCATTACCAGTTTGATGGCAATTTAAATTTTAGCACTCCTAAACTTCAACTCTCCGTCATCGGAGCATCTAACGATATTAACAAAATCCCCAATGATATTAATACGCTGATTAGAAACAGTACCTATAAAGGTGTTGGCACCTCGGTTGAATACCAATCAGATTTCAGGCAAACCGGCCTAAACAAAGGCAACGTGGCCGGGGCACAGATGACTTACAATTTTACTCCCGATAGTAAAGACTGGAACAATAAAAGTTCATTAACGGCCGATTATTACTTTAAAAACCTCGAATCATCAAACATTGGTGATTCACAAACCATCACTACCATTGCCGATAATAATCAGCTTTATGCAAACAGCAGTACCACTTCATCCAATACCAGCGACAGACACCGCTTTAACTCCATCTATAATTATTATAAAAAAAGTCATCGCTTAGACCTCAGCGAATCATTCAATACCGAAAAAGGTGATAACAGTAATTCCAGTATTAGAAGTGCCCAGAATAATGCAGGTCAGCTTACCAGTACCAATAACAGCAACGGACAAAGCAACTACACCAATACCGATTTCACTTTCAGGGCAAGCTATAATTACCAAAACTACAACAACTGGAAACAGCGGTTTAAATCACTTAATGCCAGCTATGATGTCAGCATGAGCAATCGCAATAACGATAGAACAGAAATAACCGCTTTCAGGGATTTATTGAATGATGCCAACAACCGCGATTTTAACCGCAAATACCTGACTGATAGCAAGAATTTATCACAAACGATGACCTTGGGTTTGCCCAATCTGAAATCTATTTTTTTTGGCAATGCTAACCTCAGTGGATTTGATGCTGAAATTACCGGCAAACTAGTATTGACCAATAACCAGGAGCACAATTTTATTGAAGATTTCGTGAATGGGAATTACCAGCAGAATAGTTACCTTTCTAATAACCTAAAAACCAATGTCACCGATTTTACTCCCGGAATTTCTGTAAGCAAAACATTTTACAAAAACCTAAGCAACCGCTACTACAAAAACCTTACTATTAAAGTAACTGCGGCACAACAGGTTATTAACCAAGATAATAAATCAGACCGTTCTTTCCAAAATATAAAGCGTAATTACAACAACTTTGTGCCTACAATTTCAGTGAATGCGCTGAATCTTCAAACCGGGAGCTATCAGGAAAATCTAATGGTAAGCTATCGTACAGATGTGCAGGCACCTACCATATACCAGCTCGCCCCCTTAACAGACAGTACCAATTTATATAACTTGCAAAGAGGTAATTTGAATCTTAGGGAAGAAATAAAAAGGTCAATCAATATCAATTTTAACCACTACGATATGAAAAGTAAAAATACCTTATATTTCAATGTGTATACTTCAGCAGGCATAGTTGAGAATGATATTGTAGATAGCACTTTTATCGATGAACAAAACCGCAGAACGGTATACCTAACCAATGCCAACGGAAATAAATATATTAATTTGATGGGAGATATTCGCAAATCGTTCAAATTCAAGACAAGCGAACTGCAATTGGGCTTCAATACCTCCTTCAACTTTAGCAAAAACCCAACCTATACCAATACCTTATTTAATTTTTCGAACAATTTCAATACCAACAATAGTGTAAAAACTACTTATACCTACAAGGACAAACTGGGTATTGAAGCATCTCAAGGCATTAGCACCAATTTGGCAAAACAAAGTGCTTTGGGTACATCCTATAAAAACATTGGCCTAACCACTTCATTTAGCGGCAACTATAATTTCACCAAAAAATTCTCACTCAGCAGTAATATCAATTTCAATAACAACAATCCATCGGTAGGTGAAACCATTAATTTCGCTATCTGGAATGCAAACGCCACTTACCGTTTTACCAAAGGCAACAATGCTGAGGTGAAATTTTCGGCGCTCGATTTACTCCGCCAAAACAAAGCCATTATAAATAGCGTAGGTGTAAACAGCTTTACTACAAGCACTAAAAACGTATTGCAGCAATATTTTATGGTAACCCTTTCTTATTATCCGAGGAAATTTGGTGCCAACGCTACTAAAAAGTAAGACATTGAAATTTAGCACTCAGGCGTTCTCCTTAAAAAGGGAGAGCGCTTTTTTATTTTCTATTATTTATTTTTGGCTACAATATCTTTCGTCAAAAAGAAAATGATTATAAAAAGTTCTTCCCATTTACGCATCGTTTTGTTGGTAGTGGCCTGCATTACCTTTTCTTTCTTTTCAGCTTTTGCTCAAAGCGGCAAACCTGCAGATAAGAATCCTGAAACTGCTTTTTTGGCCGATTCAGCGGTGCTAACCAAGAGCGATTACTTATTCCGCCTGGAAAAAGTTTTCGAAGTAGTAAATAAGGTGCCTGTTACCGTTAATTCATTTACCAAACTTAAACCCATTGACAAGCACCTCACGCAGGATGAGGCTGCGCTTGCGCTCTTAAAAAGCAGGTTAACCAATTCTGACAGGAATTTAAACTTGCAGAACCTGCAAATGGACGAAACTTTACTTGAAGAACTTCAAAGTAATAACCGCGATTGTCTGGCTGATTTAGACGAATACGAAAAAGAGCTCCGCAAGTTAAAAACAGAAATACTTAACCTGCGCAAAGATACGGTGCTGGTAAAAATATTTACTTCGCCTGCTCTGCGCGAAATGTTTAAGGCACAGTTTGCCGAACTTAAGAAAAAGCGCTTGGTGATGGATAGCCTGATTAAAAATGCTTCGTTAACCATCAATAACCAGCAGGCACGTACCTCGGCCAACCTGATTAACATTAAAGAACTGATGTACCTTACCGATAGCCAGCTTAGTGCGGTAAGCATCAAGGCCTTTGGTAAAGAAAGACGCTACCTGTGGGAATCGGTAAATAAACGTGCCAACAGAGGTATGGGTTTCAGGAAGTTTATGAACAGTGAGCAACAAATATCTGCTTACTATTTCGTTTATACCCGAAGCAGCCGTGCCCTACTCCTTTTTACCTGCCTGGTTTTCTTTTGCTGGGTGTTTTTTAATTTCAGGAGCTTAAAGCAACGCGACCGGCTCGAAGCTGTAGAGGATTTTAAATTCTCAATGCTTTCTCCAAGGCCTTACCTGGTTACTTTAATTATGCTTTTTGCGCTTGCACCGGTTTTCGATTTGCGAGCACCTGCTTTATATATTGAATCGGTACACATTCTGCTGGCCATTTGCCTTACCTTTTTATTCCGCAAAAAACTACCTAAAAAGTTATTTTTTCAATGGTGTGTATTTGTACTGTTTCTCTTTGCACCGGTAATCCTCCGTATTTTGGGTATGCCGCCACGTTACCAGCGTTGGTTGCTTTTGGCACTAAGTCTCGGAGCCACTACTTACGGTATTATGGTTTGGCGCACACTCGAAGAACAATATAAAAAGTACAAACTCCTGATCTCAACAGGCTTTATTTACATCATATTTGCTTTTATTGCCACTTTTTGCAACCTATTCGGCCGCTTTACGCTTACGCAGATTTTTTATAATACCGGCGTAAGCGCCTTTCTGAATGCGACCTCATTAATCGTGTTGGCCAAAATGTTTGTCGAAGCCTTTTTACTCCAAATGAAAAGCAGCAGGATCAGAAAAGGCTATCCGGAGTTTTTTGACTGGATTCCGGTTACCACAGGTTTAAAGCGTATCGCCAAAACAGGGGCTATTATCATCTGGGCAGTTATTTTTACCACCAACTTAAATATATTCAACAGCATTTATTCGGCCATTACCGATGAGCTTACCCAAAGAAGAGTTGTAGGCAGCTTTTCGTTTACTTTAGGCGGCGTAGTACTATTTTTAGCGATTATCTGGCTGGCCAATTTCTTACAAAAATACATTGCCTATTTCTTTGGCGATGTAGGCGATGATGCCCTGGACGATAACAAAGGCGAACGCTCTAAACTCCTGGTTACCCGTCTGGTTTTACTTATCAGTGGTTTCTTAATTGCAGTTGCAGCTTCTGGCTTACCCATCGATAAAATAACTGTGATATTGGGTGCTTTAGGTGTGGGTATCGGACTAGGTTTACAGAATATTGTAAGCAATTTTGTTTCGGGTATCATCCTCATTTTCGATAAAACCATCCGCATTGGCGACGTGGTTGAACTCAGCAATAAAAAAGGCAGGGTAAAAGAAATTGGTGTACGATCGAGCACCCTGCTAAGCGATGAAGGAGCTGAAATCATTATCCCAAATGGTTCTATCCTTTCCAACAACATCATCAACTGGACTCTGAGCAACAACCAGATGCGTGTTGATCTGCTGCTTTCTATTGCCAAACCTTTCAATTCATCTGAAGTAACCACCCTGATCCGCAATGTGATTATTGAAAATACTAACGTGTTTGCCGCCAAAGAGCCTGTCATCATGATTAGTCCGGTTAGCCGTGCAAGCAGCGACGTGCGGATATTTTTCTGGTGCAAGGATATTTCACAGGCAGAATTAACCAAAAGCATGGTGAACGCGCACATTTTTGAAGCGCTGGAAGAAAAAGGTATCGAGATTTTATAAACACAAAAGTTTAACCGAAAGGATTATTTTTTTACTCCTTTCGGTTAACGCCAGTTTTAAGGTTTCATTACCACCAGTGTTTTTCCTTTTTCTACAATATAGGTAGCCAGCTCAACAGCCTTATTCTTGCCTACATTTTTGGCCTGATGATTTTTCCCTGCGGGGATAAAAAGTACATCACCAGCTTTAAGCCTCACCGGTTTTTCGCCATCAATCTGATACTCAAATGTACCTTTGAGCACATAAATTACCTCTTCGCCCGGATGTGAATGCATGCCAAAGTGAACGCCGGGCTCAAAGGCTATACTTGCCTGTATAGTTTCGTAACCTGGTACGCTAATGTCGTGCCTTTGATGGTTGGTTCTGGTAATGCCTGTTTGCTGGGCAAAAGTTGCAAGTGCTATAAAAGCTGTTAATGCGAAAGCCAAAGCGCTGCTAAAAATAATTTTTTGATATTTTTTCATGGTTTTAAATTCTGTAGGGAGACAATGTAATTTGCCGCCCGATTATGATTTAAAGGTAGCCATGCTATTGATGTGGATGAATTTGTTTAGGACCCAGTTTGGCAAATAGCCTGCTGAACCAGACATATTTAGCCCTCAAGTTCAACCGGAGTTTAGCGGGTGTTGAGAAAATAATTTGTTAATTAAATTCAGATTTTGTGAAAAAACAAAAAATTATAATACCTTTGACACCGCAGGGGGTGAGAGCCCTGCATCAATCATAGATTGAGAGCGTTAATTTAGATAAAAAGGTACGACAGCGAGTGTTGTACCTTTTTTTATTGCCCTATTTTTTCAAAACACAACCTATGCTGCATTAAGGCTTTACGTTCGTTGCATCTGTTACTTTTAAAGTGCTTCCATCGCCAGCCGCAATCTTCACCTGGTCGAATGTCCAGTTTTCGGCAAATTCGATATTCCCAGCTGTAGCCGTAGCAATATCTAAATTTTTAAAGTTGAAATTTTTTAAAATCGTTTCGCTGAAACCAGTGGCATTGATGGCTTTTTTAACGTCTTTTGCCTTCACGTTGAAAACATTAATATTGCGTATTTGGGGTATGCCTTTGCTTGCTGGTTCAACATGTGTGAGTAACTTGGTCCAATGTACAGGGATCGAATCAGGATTGTAGCCAGCGGGCAAAGTAGAATAACTGTAAGCCGGGTTCCAGTTGGGGTTAACCTGAATTACATTACCTCCCCCTTCCATCGTAATATTACCGAAATAAACATCTTCTACGGTACCACCCCTGGTTTTGGCAGATTTAATGTTTAAAGCATTTCCGGTACCATACCCTACCAAATCAGTAGCCCAAACGTGGCGGATACTGCCCGAAGTTTCGCTGCCTAAAGTCAGTAAACCTGCACCTTTACGCGCAATGCAATTGCGGATTACCACATATTCAGTTGGCCGGTTTACGCGCAGGCCATCCCAGTCGCGACCAGCTTTGAGGCAAAAATTATCATCGTTACAGTCGATATCGCAGTTTTGGATTAAAGTCCAGAGCGATGAATCTACATCAATGCCATCAGTACTAGGGCCATGGCCATCTACATTGTTGCGGATGGTAATTTTATCAATGGTTACATGGCTCGAATATAAAATCTGAACAGTCCAGAAGCCTGCCTGCTGTAAATTCACATCTTTTACCACCACGTCGTTAGCCGATTCGATCAATACTGTCCGCGGGCGTTTGGCATCATAATCAACAATCCAGCGCAGGCCTTTGGCGTCGTAATCTTTTCTGAGGTTCCAGTAATAATCCCAAAAAGGTTTGCCCTGGGCATTAATCAACCCTGAACCCGAAATAGCTGCTTTGTTCTGCTTCAGGATATTGATCAGCGCTGCAGGCCATTTCATTTCGATGCCGGCCACACGTGTATCAATTTCAGGGTAATCTTTTATGTCCTGGCTCCCCAATAACTCCACACCTTTGCCCACTTCGAAATTTACACCGGTTTTAATAAATAAAGAACCTGTTAAATACTTGCCTGGCAGAAAAGAAACGGTGCCTCCGCCTTTTGCGGCACAATCATCAATAGCCTGTTGAATGGCTTTAGTAGCTAAGGTTTTACCATCATTTATTGCTCCATATTGGTTAGCCTGATAGTTTTTTTGCTTAAAACTGAATTTTCGGGCACCAGCCTTACTCACCCATTCGGGCGTTTTAAACTGTGCTGAAACTGCAGTTGTAAAAAATATAAAAGCTATAAGCATTAAAACAGATCTGCTTCTCATAAATCGGGTGTATACATTTGGTTAACCATACAGCCTATATGTAAATCCGGGCTGCTTATTTGCGGTTAAGATATAGAATATGAGCGATGAAACTATCCTGTTGCATCCTGTAAGGCATAATGCTTTGGCCAGTTTATTTTGTCTATGTTATTTTTGTGTGTATACGATCAATGTTTACTTTTGAATATCAATTAGCTAACTTAACTATCCCTAACTTGTGTAAACAATTATGATGAACATTATCCTTGCTTCAACTTCTACCCTCTTCGGAGGCGAATACCTGGCTTATTTAAAAACAGAAATTCTTGACCTTTACCAGGGAATTGATGAAATCATATTTATCCCCTTTGCCCGTCCGGGTGGTATTTCCCATGAAGAATATACCCAAAAAGCCCGCGATTTTTTTGCAACTCTCGGTATCAAAGTACGTGGATTACATGAATTTGAAGATCAGCCAGCGGCAATTCATTCAGCTAAAGGATTTTTCACCGGAGGAGGCAATACCTTTCTGCTGGTAAAAACCTTACATGAAAAGGGGCTGATGCAGGTTTTAAAGTCAAATGTAGAAAGTGGCAAAGCCTATCTGGGTTGCAGTGCAGGAAGTAACATCGGTGGGTTGAACATGAAAACCACCAACGATATGCCGATTGTTTATCCAACATCATTTGAATGTATGGGGCTGGTTCCTTTCAACCTCAATCCGCATTACTTAGACCCAGACCCAACACTTAAGCACAATGGTGAAACCAGGGAAACCCGGATTAAAGAGTTTTTAACCCAAAACAATATCAAAGTGGTTGGACTTAGGGAAGGAAACTGGATCAGAAGAAAAGGTGATCAAATCACTGTTGAAGGCACGCAACTTACCCGCATTTTTGAACCAGGCAAAGCACCTTACGAACTGCCTGAAGGAAGTTTGTTGTAATCATCCACCATCGCATTGGTTCGTGTCTGCACGAGCCAATTATTCCGATCAGGATTATGCTTTAGAAAATGTGTACGTGAGCATACCCGGCACGTCCTCATGCGTATTTTCATATTCCTGAGAAGCGAGTTTAAAACCTAACCTCTCGAGCAGTTTTACAGAAGGCGGATTATCACTTGACGGACAGGCGATGATTGTTTCTACCTCCATTACCTCAAAGGCATATTTAATCGCATGCGGAACAGTCTCGATCATAATCCCTTTACCCTGAAACTCAGGAAGGAGTTCGTAACCCATTTCGATAGTTTTATTTTCGTTTCTGAAATCCCAAAGGCAAACGGCCCCAATCATAGGCGCAGTCTCGTGCTCAGCGATAACCCAATAGATAGCTTGGTTGTTATTAATCAGGTTATCGATTTTGTTGATATAGGCAACGGCTTCATCCATACTCCGATAGGGTTCTTTTCCAGTTAGCACGGCTACTTTTTCATCCGAGCGGAGTTCATAGATTACAGCGGCATCTGTTAATACGAGCCTTCGCAAGGTAAATCTGCCTGTTTTTAATATCGGGAAGGTTGAAAAGTCAAATGGTCTCATAAGATAGGGCTAAGCTGAATTTAAAGTTATCAATAATACCAGAACAAAAAAATCTAAACCAACAACGTGGTAACTCACACCAGGCCGGTCTGTGAAAACACAGACCGGGGACAATGACTATAAAAAAAGCCAACACCTTTGCAGGCATTGGCTTATTGCTAAAACAAAAAGATACTATTTTTTTACTTCAACCGGTATCTGATAGAGTTTTTGATGAATTTGTTTCATCTCAGCTTCCGGAAACTTAACCACCTTACGGTCGTAAGTCATAAAGCCATTTGTTTCTACTTCTACGTCGGTAGTTTGTGTATAAACCCCGGCCGATAAACCCACTTTGATCAGTTCGCCCAAACGGCCAACAAACTCCGAATACTTTTTAAACAAGTCGGCTTTGTTTTTAAAGCTCTGGTAGCCCCAGTTATTTTTTTGCTGCCAAACATGGCCATCAACAGGCAAACCTAAACCACCAAACTCGCCCAATACCAGCACGTAATCCTTTCCAAAATAATCGGGACTAGGCATAGCCGGATGAGGATAATTGTGCAAATCGATGATATCGCCAACGGGAAAAAAGTTACCTCCACTGGCGGTATTTACCAAACGCGAAGGGTCTTTTTCTTTTGTCCATTTGGCAATTTCTACCGTTTTAAACTGCCCCCAGGCTTCATTGAATGGTGTCCACACTACAATTGAAGGCACATTATGCAGCTTCTCCATAATGGCATTCCACTCTGTTTTGTAGTAACTTTCCGATTCAGGACTTCTTTTTTGCTCGGTTTGATGATCCAATACCCCCGGACGGTTTTCCCACCTATTGCCTAAATCGCCACTAGGCATATCCTGCCAAACCAGCATACCTGCTTTATCGCAGTAATAGTACCAACGTGCAGGCTCTACCTTAATGTGTTTTCTGATCATGTTAAAACCCATTTCTTTGGTTTTATCTACATCAAATTTCAAGGCTTTATCGGTTGGTGCGGTGTACAAACCATCAGGCCACCAGCCCTGGTCTAATGGACCGTATTGGAACAGAAAAGCATTATTTAAGAGCATTCGCTCAATCCCGTTGGCATCTTTACCCATCGAAATTTTACGCATGGCAAAGTAACTTTTAGCCTCATCTACTTTTTTATTTTTGGAAAGCAGTTCGATTTTCAAATCGTATAAAAACGGACTATCGGGACTCCATAATTTAGGATTCTCAATCTTTAAACGCACAGTACCTTTAGCATCGGTAGTTTGCTCAGCTACTTTATTGCTGCCATCCCAGGCCGAAATTTTTACCTGATCGCCGGCATTTGCATTTTCAACGAACGAACTAACCTCAACAGATTGCTGATCGAGATCAGGTGTAATTTTGATATGGTCGATGTGTACTTTGTTTACTGCCTCTAGCCATACCGTTTGCCAGATACCGGTAACCGGGGTATACCAGATTCCTTCAGGTCTTTTCACCTGTTTTCCTCTTGGCTGTGGCCCTTCATCAGTCGGGTCCCAAACTTCAACAGTAAGGGTTTGGTTACCACTTTTGTTTAAGAAAGGGGTAATATTAAAACTAAAGGGATCAAAACCACCCTCGTGTTTACCTACCTCTTTACCATTAATGCTTACCGTTGCACGCCAGTCAACCGCGCCAAAATGCAACAAAATATCCTTTCCTTTCATGTTTGAAGGGATGGTAAAAGATGTTTTGTACCAAAGCAGGCTATCTTTACCAACAGTTTTGCCTACACCCGAAAGCGAAGCTTCTACAGCAAAGGGAACCAGAATTTTGCCCTGATTAATGGCCGGACGCTGCGATTTTTCGGCAATGGCATAATCCCATAAGCCGTTCAGGTTTTTCCAGTTTCCACTACGCTCAAACTGCGGACGCGGATATTCGGGAAGAACAGCAGCAGGATTAACTTCATCGGCCCAGGGTGATGATATTTTCCCCTTCACCGCCGACCATGTTTTGCTGCCCTGCTGTGCAGAAAGGGACAGCGAAAGCCCCAGTAGCGCAAATAAAATAGACGTTTTTTTCATTTTTGGTTTCAATTGGTGTGTTTATAACAGTTCAAAACAATATGGATTCTCAGCCCTGTATGATCTGCTTATTTGTTGTTTAATTTTTTAATCAGGTTTACTTCGTCCAAACGGTAAGGTGTGCCATCTGGCTGAAAAATTTCGTGAAACCACTCAATAGGATCAGAACCATCAGCAAGTGGGGTATCCCAGGCATATTTGGTATTGGTTTTACCTGCGGCAAAACCCCAGTTAATGGCGCCAACGTTTTCTGCTTTTAACATGGGTAAAATGTTAGCAAAACGGCTGTTGCGCGGGCGTGCCATATATTCGGTACAGATCAAAGGGCGGCCGCTTGCTTTTAACAGATCGATAGTCCGCTGGTGCCAGTCTGGCGCCTCGTAGTTATGGTAAGTAACAATGTCTGAATTGGCCAATTGTATTTCATTCAGTTTTTCGAAACCCCAGCTCCAAAGCCCGATACTGATCGGCTGATCGGGGTTTACTTCGCGTGCCCAGCTAATGGTTTTGGTTAACAATGGAATGGTTGCTTCCAGTTTGCCGCTATTGCCAGGTTCGTTGTATAAATCCCATAGCAAAATGCGTTTATCATGCGCAAAATGGGTCAATACATCTTTCACATATTTTTCCAGCTCGGGGAAATTGGCTTCTTCTTTAAAAGCCGGATCGCCCGGATCCTGCAACCAGCCAGAATTGTGAATACCTGTTTTTGGTTCAGGTTGTTTACCTATGGCAGAAGTTTTGTTCCAGCAATCATCAAAAAATACGAACATGGGTTGAATGCCGTGTTTTTGGGTGATGGTTAAAAACTGATCCATGCGTTTTTTAAAACCTTCAGGATCCTGGCTCCAGGCTTTGCTGTATAAAAATACGCGCAGCGTATTAAAGCCAATGCTTTCGGCCCATCCCAGTTCTTTATCAATTACCTGGGGCGAAAAGGTATCTGCCTGCCACATTTCTAACTGATTAATGGCATTGGCCGGAATGTAATTCGCGCCGGTAAACCATTTATGCTCTTTATACCAGGCATTGGCTTTCTCTACCGACCACACTTTTGCAGGTTCAGTAGCTTTTTTGTTTTTCTGCGCATAGCCTGTGCTTAAACAAAGCGCAAAAGCAAAGGGAAGAAGATAGTTTTTTAAGTTCATTGGTATTTTATCTGATTATTTTTACTTTTTAACTGAGGGAGCTGCCAGCGGTGTACCTGTTTTCAAAGGAATGCCAAAATTTGGTGTTCCATCTTTATTCCAGGTAAATTGCTGTGCCCTTGGCGAACGGAAACCACCACAGCCCTGCCCTGGTTTATCGTTAGCATGGTACAAAATCCAGTCTTGTTTACCATCGGGCGATTTGAAAAAAGAGTTATGACCGGGGGCATATACACCATTTTCGATTGAACGCTCAAATACGGGTTTTTCTGATTTTTTCCAGGAAGCAGGATCGAGTAAATTGCTTTTGGCCGATGCGGTAAGCATGCCTAATGCATAAAAATCCGTCCAGCATCCACTGGCCGAGTAAATGATAAACAGTTTATCACCATGAGGTAAAAATTGGGGGCCTTCATTCACATCCACATGTTCGCCTCCTCCTAAATCGCCGTTCTTTTCCCAGCTAAACTTTGGAGAAGATATTTTAACGCGTGGCCCATCTATTGTCCATGGATTTTTCAGTTTGGCTATGAAAATTTCCTGCCTGCCATTGGTATCACCTTCCCACCCAGACCAAATCATGTATAACTGACCTTTAAAATCAATCACATCGCCATCTATCGCCCATTTATCTGTTTTATCGGCTATTTTACCTTTAAAAACCCATTCGCCCTGCATGGGATCGGCCGAAGCATTTTCCAGCACATACATGCGGTGATTATCGTTTTTACCATCATCGGCAGCAAAATAGGCATACCATTTCCCTCTTAAAAACATCACTTCGGGTGCCCATATTTCTTTGCTATAGGTGGTGCCGGCAGGTGCTTTCCAAATGGTTTTCCGTTCGGCATCCTTTAAGCCATCAATGCTTTTGCTTTTCCACAAATCGATGCGGTTGCCTGTGGTATGGGTATAGTAGTAATAGCCATCTTTATAAAAATTATAAGGATCTGCTCCGGAAGGCAACAAGGGGTTGGAAAAATTTTGTGCCTGGGTAGCCAAAGCGAGTAGCAGACCTGCAAAAACTAAGTAATATTTTTTAATCATACCATTTATTTGGTTAGGCATTTTCCGGTTAATTCTCCAGCGCTAAAAAAGCAATTTTCTTTTTCCCGGACGCCCCTTATCGTTTCAATTTTTCTACAAAACCGATCATTTTACTGCCCGTTTTGTACTGTTAATGTCCTGAAAGTTTTCGGATCAATCTGCATTACCATCTTTCCATCTTTCTCTTTTACAAATTTACCTGCTACAATTACTGTTGCGCGGGGTGATACTTTCTGATCGGAATAATGCACATGGAACACATATTGCAACTGACCATTGGCATCGACCAGAAAATCGCCATGCCCGGTGCCGTTTTGTTTAATATTAGCCTTGCTGATGATCGGATTTCCGCTGTACTTGGTCCAGGGGCCAAAGGGCGATTTTGAAGTGGCATAACCCACCGCATAATCGGGATTTCTAAAGTCGTTTGCCGAGTAAAACAGGTAATAAAGCTTATTCTTTTTCATTACTGTTGGTCCTTCAGTAACCGGCCAGTCAGTCTTGGCTGTATTTTCCCAATTGTCGGTACCCGAAATGCATTCTTTTAAAGTGCCGGGTATAATATCAGAAAAATCGGCTTTCATTTCAGCTACGAAAATGCGGTTACCACGATCTAAGCGCACATGGTACAGATAATTTTTACCATCGCTATCGGTAAATAAAAAGGGGTCGATTTGTTTACCATTACCCGATATCTCTTTTAATTTTTCCTGTTTAAAAGGTCCTAAAGGACTGTTGCTTTGGGCAATGGCGATCTGCTCATCGGCAGTGTAGGCCATGTAATAGGTTTGCCCGCGTTTAAAAACCTGTGGAGCCCAAAAACCTTTTGTACCAAAGGCATCACCTTTTTTTAAGGCATAGCCATTTTTGATCCCGGCAGGGCCAATCCAGTTTTTAAGGTCAGCAGAGCGATACACGAGAAAACCCTGATCGCCACTGGTACCATAGAGGTAATAATTTCCTTCATCGAAAAAGATGGTTGGATCGGCCAGGTAAATGGGTTTCGCATCCACCGTTTTTTGCTGCGCGCGAACCAGCTGCACCCACGCAAACAGGCACAACAGGAAAAATATAGAGCGGTATCTCAAAATGATTAAATTGGTTTAACTAAGATAATGAATAAAGGCAGGCATAGGATTTAAATCCGTATGCCTGCTGATTGTTATTAATAGGTAATTTTGGCTACCGGTGTGAAAATCATATCATCTACTCCTGCAATTTTTACACCTATACGGGCAAAAACATAATTTTGCGCCGGGGTAATAGCCGGAATGGTTACCGAAAGGTTAAGGTTGTTCAAATCGGCAATTGCAGCACCTGAAAGGGTTTGCACTGCCGCTCCACCAAAATTATTGCCCCCATCTACAAACTGTGTTTTATTGATGTAAAGCGATACACTTTCTACATTTTTTGCATTGGCATCGGTAATAATTTTCTCGAGCTTGCAGAAGCCATTTACTTTACCAGAAGCGGCTGTTAAGGTAGCGCCGCGAATCATATAATAGGGTGTTACTTCAATATCCATAGTCTTACTCCCACTAATGTTCACTGCAAGGGTATCTTGTTTGCCAGCTGCATTCTTTTTCCACAAAAATGGTCCCTGGTTAACCGAGAAAACCAGTTTGTAGTTACCATCAAATAGTTTGGCAGAAAAACTTCCTTCCTGGTTTACATTTACGTTTAGTGCCGAATAGTTACCAAAACCCGATTGCCAGAGTTCGAAATTCACCTGCCCGTATTGCACACCTATGGGCTCGCCTTTATATACAATTCTACCTGTAAAATCGGCCTGGGGTGCATCGTAATTATCTTTTTTACAAGCAGAAAATAATACGGCTATAATGGCCCCAATTATAAAATAAAATCTATTTTTCATCGCTCTATTTGATTATTGATTAGGGTTTCTGATAATTTTTGGATTGCCGTTTAATACATCCTGGCCTATTGAAGAATAATAGTTGCCAATGCGGAAACGGTGCGCTGCAGTAACGCGGCTGGGTTTAATTACTTTAAAAACATACTTTAAATGATTGGCGTTGCCTGGGTTGTAATATTTATAAGGCCATATACCAAATACCTGGGTACTGGTACGGGTTGCACTACCAATATTGGTGGCATTAATAAAATCGGCTGCCGACATATTACTGCCGTTCCATACTTTATCGGCCAGTCGCCAGCGTTTCATATCCCAAAGCTGCTGCCCTTCAAAAGCAAATTCTACTTTACGTTCGTGAACAATCCTGTCGAAAGTAATCTCTGCAGGGGTTAAAGCTGTAGTTAAGCCAGCGCGATCTCTTACGGGTTTTATATAGCCAGCTGCTGCTGCAAAATCGCCCAATTCGAAAGCGGCTTCGGCTGCATTTAATAATACTTCTGCATAGCGGTAACGAATCCACCAAACATCGCTACGGGTACCAATTTGACCCGATCCCGTTGCGGGATCTAAATATTTACGGATATAAAAACCAGATTGGGCGCTGAATTCCAAACCATCAACAGGTCCGTCTTTTCCAACCACCTGTACCGATGCCGGATTATCAGGCAAAACTTTATCCTTAGTCTGCCCAAAATTATCGCCGGTGATAATGGTGCCGTTGGCTAACTGGTAACCTGCCCAGATATCAACGGTTTTACCTTTAAACTGTGTTCCCGGAAGAATTACGGTACCGGCTAAACGGGCATCGCGACCTGCAAAAATATCGGTAATATTGGTATAGTAAACCGGATTTCCGCCTGCATCAACCGAAGCGAGTGAAGCATAGGTATTATCGAGTTTTTCGAAAGACTGCACCAGGTTTAACGATGGGTTTAACCTGCCACCCTGCGCTTCTTCTGCCGATGAACGGGGCTGGTTATCGATGGTAAAGCCATGCACTTTGTTGGTTTTCAATTTGAAATCCTTTACAAATATGACCTCAGGGTTGCTGCCTTTATCGGTAAATAGCGCAGCAAAATTATCAGAAAGGTTCGGATTCTTTTGGTAAAGCGAATATTTACCGCCATCAATAATCTGTTTGGCTGCGTTTAATGCTTTGGTAAAATAACCATTAGCTAATGTTGAAGAAATACCCACTTCGCCACCTGGCAAACTTAACTGAGAGTTGCTATATTTGGCAATAGAGCCTGCATAAAGTGCTGCTCTGGCCTCCATTGCGAGAGCGGCAGCTTTGGTTGCCCTGCTTTTTACGGTTGCATCATCAGGCAGTATGGTTTTAACAGCTTCCAGTTCGGCAATTACAAAATCATAAATTTCGGCTTCTTTTGCTCTCGGGTATTGCAGATAGCTGGGATCGCCGCTATAATCGTAATCTAAAGGTACGGTGATCAAGGGTACACCGCCCATGCGTTTTACCATTTCGAAATATACCCCTGCCCTGATAAAGCGTGCTTCGGCCATGAAACGGTCGCGGTCTGCGGGTTTCAAAGCTGTAGATTCCTGTCCACGCTTAATAAACATGTTCAGATCCCGGATGTAACCATAAACGCCCATATCCCAGTATCTCCAGGCATCGTAACCATATTCTAAATTCTGGTGACGGAAATAATCGCCCCCTGCCGAGGCAAAACCTTCGTCGAAATCGGCAAAGAGCCACCACGACTCTATGCGTTGAAAATCAGGATAACGATCGTATAAATCGCCCACCACGGTAAGTACCAGGTTGGGATCTTTCCAAACCGCGTCAATCGGTAAGGTACTGGTGGGTTGCTTATCTAAAAATTCTGAATCTTTTTTGCACGACTGCCCAAAGCTTAAATAGGCTATGGCCACAAATGCGTATATATATTTTTTCATCTGACTAGTCTTTTTCATGTTACAACGTTAATTTAATACCGATATTAAAAAACTTGTTTTGTGGGTATTGCAATCCATTATCATCAGCAATTTCCGGGTCTACGCCATAATCTTTCAGGTTATCGAAAGAGAAAAGATTATATCCGTTTACATATACCCGTGCATTCTGGATCTTGATTTTTTCGGCCCATCTTTTTGGCAGGGTATAACCCAGTTCGAGTGTACGCACCCTTAAATAGCGTACATTGTGCAGCCAGAAAGTAGAGTTGCGGTTATTGTTACTGTGATCGCGATCGTTAAAACGAAGTGCCGGATATTTTCGTGCTACCCAGGGGCTGTTCAGGTTAAACGGATCGGTACGGTGCCAGCTGTCGTCAGCAAAGTTTTGCAATAAAGCGCCGCCGTTTTGGAATGCCCAGCGCTGTTCCCAGTTCTGGTTCCAAGAATACATAGCACCGCCTGAAAAATCGGCTGTAAAATCGAAGTTTTTGTAAGAACCACCCAGTGTAAAACCAAAACCAATGTTTGGCTGGCCGGTAGTGGTATATCCGATTGGCCTTTCGTCAAGTCCATCGATAATGCCATCGCCATTCTGATCTTTATAAATTAAATCGCCAGGCAATAACGAACGGTTTCCTTTTCCATCGATATTCACTTTGTAGTTATTGATCTCATCAAAACTCTGGAACTGTCCGGTTACTTCGTATCCCCAGAAAATATTGGTAAAGCGGTCGGTACTGTTATTTCTGTAATTATCCCACGAGTTTCCGTAACGTGGTTTATATTGTTCTAAGAATTTTCTTCTGCTGATAGAGAAGTTACCGCCCACATTGTAATTAAACTCGCCAATTTTATCGCGGTAGTTTAAAGAAAACTCACCTCCATATTGTGCATCGCTTTCTAAATTCTCCTGAGCCAAGGGATAGCCCAGTTCAATAGGCACCAACACATCATTTTTAACCGCCATTAAGCCGGTACGTTTTCTGTAAAAGTAATCGGCTGTTCCGGATAGCTTACCTCCGAAAAGGGTAAAGTCTAAACCGATATCGGTTATTTTACTCTTAAACCAGGTCAGGTTGTTAATAATCGGACCTTTATCTCTTGAAGTTGTGATGGTTTTTCCATCGAGGATTGCTGTACCCTGATTGTAGTTATAACCCGGGATGTAAGCAAAAGGATCGATACCCAGATCATCATCACCGAGTACTCCATAAGAAGCGCGGAGTTTCAGATCGGTAAGCACATTGCTTTCACCCAGAAGCGATTTCATAAACTGCTCTTGTGTAATTCTCCAACCAATTGATGCTGAAGGGAAATAACCTACCCGTCTGTCTGGTGCAAATTTCCATGAAGCATCCCTGCGGCCCGAAAGCTCCAGGTAGTATTTGTTGTCGTAATTGTAATTTAACCTGGCTACATAACCAATACGGGCTTGTTCTTCCTGTATGTCGGCAAAATCCTGTCCGTCCATATCGGCAAACTGCAATACGGGCAAAATATTGGTTTGTGGTACCGCATGCTGGAAGGTGTAGGTTCTGAAACGGTCTAAACGTTCGGCCACCAACACGCCTCCAACGGTATGCTTGCCAAAAGTGCGGTTATAGTTGGCCTGAAGCTGGTAAGTATTGGTGTAAATTTTCTCGTTCCTGCGCTCGCGGTAAGGGTTTGAGCTGCCCACCTTCTCTTCATAAACACCAGTTTCAGGGTGATAAGTATATACATTGTAGGTGTACTCGTGCCCGTTAATAATATTATCGGCAATATAATAAGAGTATAAACCTTTTATTTCCAGCCCTTTTATCGGGGTATCGTAAGTGGCCGATAAATTGGTTTGCAATACGCGCCAGTCTGATTTCCAGTAACCGCTTAAGGCTTTGCTTTGTACGGCAAACTGTTCGGTATTGTGGCCAATATCGTTCGGGTAGTTCGGGTTACCATTGGCATAGGCTTGCTCGGTTGGGCGGTTGCGCAAAAGTGCAAAGCGTGCAGCCCAGTAATCATCTCCACCGGGTACGCCGGGCTGGTCGCGACTTTCAATACGGCCGTTAATTAGCATCCCTACCTTAAAGCGGTTGGTAATTTTAGCTTCGATATTGCTCTGGATATTGGTACGGTTAAATTCGAACTCGCGTGCAGTTCCGTACACGCCTTTCTGATCTAAACGGGTAGCTGAAAAGTAATAGTTTACTTTATCACTTCCGCCAGATGCGCTTAAGTTAACCGAAGTTTGTGGTGCATTGGGTGCAATGATAATATCTTTCCAGTTCTGGCTTTGGTAACCATACTCGGTACCGGCTTTCCATTTATCAAGCTCAGCCTGGGTAATATTGGTTGAACCGTTCTGGTTCATTTCGGCAGTTGCCTTGCCCAGCATCCATTGGTAAGCGTCGGTAGTTTCCGGAAAACGCACCCAGTTTTGCCATCCGGTGTAGGCATCAACACTAAAAGTATTGCGGGTATCGTTTTTACCTCTTTTGGTAGTTACTAAAATTACCCCGTTGGCTGCACGGCTACCATAAATAGCGGCTGATGCGTCTTTTAACACACTGATTGATTCGATATCGTTTGGCGAAATGTTATTGAACTGGCCTGCATCCTGCTGAATTCCATCAATTACATACAAAGGGTTACCCATATTACGGATCTGAATATTGGCCGATGCACCTGGTCTTCCATCCGGCATCCGGAAAGATACCCCGGGCAATTTACCTGCAAGACCTGTACTTACGGTAGAGCCGCCATGTACTTTTTCTAAATCTTTACTACTGATAGACGAGATAGCACCGGTAATGGCTTCTTTCTTTTGTGTGTTATAACCCACCACTACCACTTCCGAAAGATCATTATCAGCGGGTTTGAGTTTAACATTAACCTGCGAACGACCTGCAAGCGCAACTTCCTGGTTAATATAACCTATGTAAATAAAAATCAGCGTGGCGTTTTTATCCGCTACCTGAATTTTAAATTTTCCATCGCTACCAGTGGTTACCCCAGTACTAGTTCCTTTAACTTTTATGCTTGCACCAATAATGGTTTCACCTTTTTCGTCGGTTACCGTACCGGTAACGGTAGCTTTCTCCTGCGCGCTGAGTTGCAATGAAAGTAAAACCAGGGTAAATGAGGCGAAAATAACTGCGAGTACCTTGTATTTCAAAAATAGCTTTTGAAAAAGGTACCAATCGCGGCAGGCCATGCTGCCAGAAGAGAGTAGACTTCTTTTCATAAAGGTTTAAAATTTGGTTAGTTTGTGATAAAGGTGTGTACACCCAATTATCTATTTCAAAGATTGGCTTTTTAGGCACCGGGTGGGCTAACACTTTGTATCAATCTTTCTTCAATTTGTCTCGTTTTATCGATTTAGCACAATGCTTTAACTACTGTACTTATGCAATCAGGTTTAATTTCAGCGCCTATATCTTTGCTTTTGCTTTAATTTCAATGAAAGCTTCCTGCCATGGGCAGCAGCAAATCATTGTGGCAATGAAACCTTCCCGCCATGGGCAGCAACAAATCATTGTGGCAATGAAACCTTCCCTCCATAGGTGGCGACAAATCATTGTAGCAATGAAACCTTCCCTCCATAGGTGGCAACAAATCATTTTATTTAACAACAAAAATAACCACAGATAAAAATATGGACACAGCTATTTATGCTAATCTGCGTTTATCTGCGCGTATCCCCGTCTGACCGGCTGGGCAGGTGTGGTTAAAAATTAAGTCACCCTTATTAAGGTTGCCCCAGATAGAAATCAAATGGTTTATCGCGGTCGCAAACCAGTGTGCCATCTTTAAACTCGAGTTCGGCTACGTGTATGGAGGTCCGTTTGTTCGAATAAGAAAATACACCATCTGCATCAAGCGTGCCTTCGAAATGCACTTTCCTTCCGGGATGGGTAAAATAAAAGATATAAGCCTTATTCCCGATTACCTGAACGTCGGCATGGGCACCTGTTGGGGTATCTTCTGGCCTATGACCGGGTACATCGAGCACCAGACCTTGTTTTTCCCAGCTTTTACCATCTTTTGAGCGGTATACGCGCTGACCATGCCACTCATCGGTAATCATCCAGTACCAGTTGTTAAAAAAGAAAGCCTTTGCTCCTTCATGTGGTGCGCCACCAATGGCCGGCTCGGTTTGTGCTGTCCAGTGCTGCAAATCGTTGCTTTCGGCTGTCATGGTAATACTGCCTTTCGAGCTGTCTTTGTACCAAATATGCCATTTGCCATCAGGCATTTTTAACAAAGTCGGATCAATTACCTCTTCTGAATTCAGGGAGATGAAACCCTTATATTGCCATTTCCACAGGTTTTTACTGGTATAATGCGCTATTCTTGCCTTCCCTCCCCAGTGGTTACGAACGCCCTCAATGTAAGCCAGGAACATATGATACACACCTTTTTCGTAAATTACATCGGGCGCCCAAAAGGTATTTAAGCCCGGCTCGAAATCCAGATCAAGCGCCCCTTTGTAGACGAAGGTCTGGCCGTTATCGGTGCTGGTAGCCACACCTATATGGGTACCGTAGCAATAGGCAACATCACTGGTTTGGGCGTTGGCCCTGCGCTGGGTGTACAGCATCCACCAGCTTTTTTCGGCATGGTTATATACCATTACCGGGTCGGCGGCGCCATCGTAAATCGGATCGCGATATAGCGGTGAAGGTGCAATACGCATTTGCTGTGCCCTAGCTGCAAGCGAGAAAATGAGCAGGATAAATAAGCCGAAAGTTTTAATATTTTTCAATTTGAAACTGATTTGGTTAGCGGAACGCAAATAATGGCATTTGCCCCACTGCGCAAAACCGATCTGTCTCAATTTTTCTACTTATCTGCTCAAATTCAATTTTGGCTTAAAACCAGGCAGATCTTTAATATATTTGATCTTGCTGACCAATATCCAATTGAAAAAACTTTTCATCCTTTTTTTATTCCTCTTTACCGCCCAGATTTTGCTGGCCCAGCCCTACTATTTCAGGCGCTACCAGGTAGAGAACGGCCTATCGAACAACACCGCGTTTTGCAGCGTACAAGATGCCAACGGGTTTATGTGGTTTGGCACCAAAGACGGATTGAACCGTTTTGATGGTTATAGCTTTAAAACCTACCGCCATGATGCCGACCAGCCGGGTAGTTTGGGTAACGACCTGATTTACGCCCTGCACCACGATGATAAAACCCTTTGGGTAGGCACCAATGATGGTGTTTATGAATATAATCCGCTAAAAGAAAGTTTTACTTCGGTTAAAGCGACCAAAGGCATGCGCATTATTGATCTGGGGAGCGATAATAAAGGTAATTTGTGGGTGCTTTCCTCCTTTAAAATCTACCTCTACAACAAAAAAAATAAAACCACTACCGCTTTTACCACCAATGCCCCTTTCGATGCTTCATCGGTAGCGGTGCTTAAAAACGGCAGCATCTGGATCAGCACAGGCAGAGGTACGGTTGAAAAGTATAACCCAGAGCGCAACAACTTCCAGAGTTTTAACATTAACGGGAAAGGTAAAAAGCCTGAATACGGCTGGGTAGCCAAAATTGCAGAAACCACAAAAGGAGAACTTTTAATCGGAACCACCAACCAGGGGATTAAACTGTTTAATCCGCTTACCTTACAATCGAAAGATCTGCTGAGGCTGAACAGTGATCAAACACCCATATTTGTACGTGATATTAAACAGGTAGCCAGTCACGAATTCTGGATCGGAACTGAATCGGGCATTTACGTGTACAACGATGAAAGCAGTCAGATTACGCACATTACCAAGCAGTACAATAACGATTATTCGCTGAGTGATAATGCGATTTATACCATTTGTGCCGATCGAGAGGGTGGCGTGTGGACGGGTTCCTATTTTGGTGGCGTAAACTATTATTCGAGCCATACCTCCTTCTTTACCAAATATTTCCCCCAGGAAGGCCGCAATTCCATTAGTGGAAGCGATGTAAGGGAAATTACCAAAGATAAGAAGGGTAATTTCTGGATCGGAACAGAAGATGCCGGCTTAAATAAACTCGATGCCCAAACCGGTGCCTTTACACATTTTTTGCCCGATGGAAAAAAAGGCAGCATTGCTTATTCCAACATACATGGCTTGCTCGTAGATGGCGATAAACTCTGGGTGGGTACTTTTGAGCATGGCTTAGACCTTTTTGACCTGAAAAGCGAAAAGGTAATTAAACACTACCAGGCTGGTGTGGGCAATGCACTGCGCACCAACTTTATTGTTACCTTTTGCCGCACACGCAGTGGCGAAATTATAGTAGCTACCATTAACGGCATTTACCATTATAACCGCAAAAAAGATGATTTTGAACCCATCCCCGACTTGCCTTTTATTTTTTACGATTCGGTTATCGAAGATCATCAAGGCAATATCTGGGCCGGTAGTTTTAACGATGGCGTGTACTGTTTTAATTTATCCAAGCCCGGGTTTAAAAATTACCGCAACAAAGCAACCGATCCCGGGAGTTTAAGCCACAATACGGTTAACAGTGTTTTTGAAGATAGCCGTAAAAACATCTGGGTTACCACCGATGGTGGCGGCCTCTGTAAATTTGATACCCAAACGCAGCAATTTAAGCGCTATGGCAGTAAAAATGGTTTTCCGAGCAATTACCTTTTCCGCATTGCCGAAGATGCCAGCCACCGATTCTGGATTAGCAGTACGCGCGGGCTTATCCATTTCGATCCGGTAACCGGGCTTAGTAAAACCTATACCAAAGCAAACGGGCTGTTAACCGATCAGTTTAATTACAATTCGGCCTTTCAGGATAGCGATGGCCGCCTGTTTTTTGGCAGTGTAAAGGGGCTGGTAAGCTTCAACCCTACTAATTTCAGAACCAATTCTTACGAAACACCTGTTTTTTTAACCGGTTTTCAGGTAAACAGTACCGAAATTGGCGTAAAAGGTGCCGATTCGGTGTTAAACAAATCGATCGTATATACCGATACCATCGAGCTCAATTATGATCAGTCTTCATTTAGTATCGATTTCGCCGCATTAAGTTACCTTTCGCCGGCCATGACCGAGTATGCCTATAAAATGACCGGCCTGTATAAAGACTGGGAATATTTAAAAACAAACAGAAAGGTTTACTTTACCAAACTGGCTCCGGGTAAATATACTTTTGAGGTGAAAGCCATGGTAGAGGGCAGCAACAAATGGAGCAACAAAAATGTAAAATTGCTGATCAGGATCAGGCCACCTTTTTATCTGAGCCCGCTGGCTTATTTTATTTATGCAATTAGCGCCGCAGCCATTATCTTTTACCTGGTGCGCCGTTACCACCTTAAAATTGCGCTAAAAAACAGTCGCCGGATGGAAGTTTTCGAACACGAAAAGCAGAAAGAAGTGTACCAGGCCAAGATCGAATTCTTTACCAATGTAGCGCACGAAATCCGCACGCCGCTTACCCTCATTATTGGCCCGATGGAGAAACTGATTAAACAGGCACATGCAGTACCAACGATTGAAAAGAATTTGAAAATAATGGGCCGTAATACCGACAGATTGCTAAAATTAACCAATCAGCTGCTCGATTTCAGGAAAACAGAAACCAGTGATTTCTCGCTTAACTTTGTAAAGGCCGATATCCAGGAAATTTTGAAAGACGTATTCCTGCAATTTCAGCCCGCAGCGGAGCAGGAAAATATCAATTATCACATTAACCTGCCTGAGAAGGCACTTCTTGCTTACATTGACGTTGAGGCCTTTTATAAAATTATCAGCAACCTGCTCGATAATGCTATCAAATACAGTAAAACTACGGTAGAACTCGTTTTAGAGCAACCTGAGGGCGAAGATCAGTTTAAGGTATTGGTTAAAAACGATGGAAACCGGATTGGCATGGAACTTAAAGATAAAATTTTCGAACCCTTTTTCAGGGCTAAAGAAACTGAAATTAAAGCCGGTACGGGCATTGGGCTATCCATTTCCAAATCGTTGGCCCAGCTGCACAGCGGCGAACTGTATGTTGATTTTAATCACCCTGATTTTAATATATTTGTATTGGCGCTCCCCATCCATCAACTTATTGAATTTAACCTGAACGGAAAATGGAAGAAACTGTAACGGCGCCAGCTTCGAAAGATGCAGAAAAATCGGTGGTATTGCTGGTTGATGATAACGAAGATATCCTCGATTTCATTTCTGACGACCTGGAAGAAAAATACCAGGTGCTACAGGCACGCAATGGCATAGAAGCGCTTGAAATTTTACAACACGAAATCGTACAGCTCATTATCAGCGATGTAATGATGCCCGAAATGGATGGTTTTGAGCTTTGTGCTAAAATTAAATCTACGCTCGAGTTTAGCCACATCCCGGTTATCCTGCTTACGGCTAAAAACACGCTGCAATCTAAAATTGAAGGTTTAGAACTTGGCGCTGATGCTTATGTAGAAAAACCTTTCTCGCCCGAGTTTTTACAGGTGCAGATTTCGAGCCTGATTAAAAACCGCAACAAAATCAAAGAATATTTCTCGAGCTCACCGCTTCTGCACATTAAAAGCATTGCCTACTCAAAGGCCGATGAGCTGTTTTTAGAGAAATTGCAGGATACCATAGATAAGAACATCCACAACCAGGATTTGGATGTAGAACACCTGGCCGAGAAGATGAACATGAGCCGGCCTACCCTGTATCGAAAAATTAAATCGATTTCGAACCTGAGCCCCAACGAGCTAATTAATCTGGCGCGGCTAAAAAGGGCTGCAGAGCTTTTAAACGAAGGAAATTTAAAAATATACGAGATTTCGGAAATGGTAGGTTACAGTTCGCAATCGCACTTTGGCCGTAACTTTTCGAAGCAATTTGGCATGTCACCAACCGACTACCTGAACAGTAAACTGGCCGAGAAAAAGAAATCTTAATCCAGTCATTATCAATTTGTTTTGCGGTTATTTTTACGTAAATTGTTCTAACCAAAATATAGAAGTTATGAATATGCTTAAGAAAATCCAAAACTGGGGTGACCACCACCACCCAAAATGGTTAGACTACTTCAGAATTTTACTCGGACTGGTTTTAATTTGGAAAGGTGTAGATTTTTACATCAACATGCAGGCTTTTAGTAACCTGATGCGTGGCGCTTTTCTGGGTACAGCCATTAGTATCAGTTTACTGGCGCATTTAATTATCCTGATGCACATTATTGGCGGCATGGCCATTGCATTAGGCACTTATACGCGATTATTTTGTCTCTTAAATTTACCCATTTTGATTGGTGCGGTATTTTTCATCAATATTTCGGCAGGTATATTTAAACCTTACTCTGAATTTTGGTTTTCTTGCGCCGTACTCTTCGGATTAGTCTGTTTTTTAATTGAAGGGAATGGAATTTTATCGGTCGACAGGCAGAAACCTTACCCCGGCAAGGCGGCTTTAGGTAAAAATCACAATTAAAAATAGCCGAAAACAGCCGGTTTCAGCCTGCTAAATCATTTTTTTAAAAAAAATATTGCAGCTAACTAAATGATTAGCAGAACTTAAAAAATTAATATCAATAATAAGTTATAAAAGGTTTGCAGATTAGCTTCAACTTCGTACTTTTGCAGCGGAGAGCTGGCAGAGTGGTCGAATGCGGCAGTCTTGAAAACTGTTGACTGTAACAGGTCCGGGGGTTCGAATCCCTCGCTCTCCGCATGAAGGGATTGCTTCAGAAAAATCAGAGGGTTGCTCCAAAAAGAGCAGCCCTTTTTCTTTGAGTATCAATAACTTATGTCCGAACTCTACATTGATCGAAGGTGTTCTAAAACTACCCTCTTTAAATGTGAGTCCCTGTTTGAACACCTGATGTAAAATAGCGTGTTTCTGTGCCAGACTAGAATCCAGCAGAATTTTCGGCATATTCATCAAATAAGGCATCAATTGTAATTCTCCATGCAGATCGCTTTCCAGTCTTTGAGATAAATCGAAGTCTTCCTTAAGTTTCGCTTTCTCTCCTTCATATTTGATCATCCAGCGTTTATAGGTATGATCTATAATGGTTCCGTCAAACAATTTATTTTCTACATTTTCGATTTTGGCGTCAATGGCTTTCAATTGCGCATTCAGAACCTTTTTCCGCTGTTCACTGATCTGCAAAGTAGATTTAGCTAAACCTGTTACCCGGCTAATTAGATGATCTATGGCCTTTTGGTTAAAACTCAGTTCTTTTATCAGCAAATCAAAAGCATCGTGTACTTTTTGTCCGGAAATGTTCAGGTTGCTATGATTGATGCAGCGATAATACAGATAATAATTCTTTTTGCCTTTGCTCCACCCTGCCGTCATGTTGGTATTGCAGCATGGGCTCTTCAATATCCCCTTTAATGGAAATTCATCTTTAGGTTTGGTTTGCATGGTACGCTTGTTCAGCCCCAGCAATTCCTGAGCCCTGTAATATTGTGATTCGGTAACCATCCTTTCATGTAGGCCTTTTACCAGCTTTTCAGGCATGTTTACGCCGGCTGAAACCCGAACCAGCCCTGCGTACAAAGGATTGATTAGAATGCGGTGTATGGCCGAATTTCCACTATGAGGGAAGCCCAGTTCCTTGGCTTCTTTGGAAATCATGAATTTTGGCACTCCGGCTAGAAAATCCCTGTAGATCTTTTGAACGATAGGTTGTTTAATTGGGTCTATTTTGATGATCATTTTTCCGCCCTGCTCTTTGTGGTTAATATACCCATAGGGAGCAAGATTGATGTAACGGCCTGACTCCTGAGCATGGCGGGCACTTACTTTAGCTCTTTTACGAATGGTAAGCAGTTCCTGGTTGGCGATCAGGTATTTAAAAGCCCTAAGTAAGAAAACAGAGGGATCTTGGGTGTCAATATCCAATGGTTCACTGGTTGCGATTACTTTTAGTCCATACCGCTTTTCCAGCGATTCAATTTTCTGAAGTGCTTCAGGTAGGTTTCGACTGAAACGGTCATGATCAAATACGATCAGGTATTTGATTTTAGCTTTTCCTTTATTGCCTTTTATGAATTTTTCCAGGGCTTGATAATCCGGCCGGTCAAAAGTATAACTGCTTTCCCCGTCGTCTATAAATAGCGAAGCAAGCATAATTTGGTTTCTCTGGCAATATTCCAGGATTGCCTTTTCCTGATATTCCAGTGAATGGGTTGACTGGTCTTTTTTACTGATCCTGATGTATCCTATTGCGTCCATCTCTAATTCTTTTTACAATGTTTTCAACTATGATCTCTGCTATTAAATTTAGCAAATTATGATCGCTTTCGAATGATATTTCAGGATTTTCTATCAAAAAATTGTCTTTTGCCAGGGAGTCCCGCTCGTTATTATTTGAAACAGATTTAAGCAGATTTTGAAATAGGTTATCCATTTACGTGATCTTTTATAGGACAATTATAACCTTACCAACAATATAATTATGGGTAGTTCTATAACGTGTCCATAAAATTAAACTGAGGTAGACGTAAATAAGTTGCAAAAGGATGGTATTGTAGCGGCGCTGTAACGGTAATCAACGAATGTTGAATTATGCTTACAAAGGATAATGTTTTACACTTTTTGTTGTATTATGCACTGTCGAAAATTGTAAAGAAACGGTTCGACAATTATTTAAAAATAAAATATAACCGACTTATAAAATATCTAAACTAATCTTATTACATGCGTGATTTTTCAATCGACCTTCAAGCCGAAAAAATATATTCTGCAAAAACAAAGACTTATTTCTCCGAGGTAATAAAATCTTATTATTCAGAAAGCTATCGCTCCGCAATTGTTATGCTCTATTCCATTACGATTGCGGATCTGTTATTTAAATTAGAAGAACTCAAAGATCTTTACGATGATGACAGCGCTAAGGCAATTTTAAGAGAAATTGAGATCGCGAAAGAAAATCCAAAAAGTCTATCCGAATGGGAAAGCTTGTTGGTCGAGAAAATCAATAAACAGACCAATCTCTTCGCTCCAGAGGATTTTGTCCATATTAAGACATTAAGAGAACACCGACACTTGTGCGCCCACCCAGTAATGACCGAACATTATGAACTCTACCAACCAAACCGAGAAACCGTAAGAGCACATATTAGGAATATGCTAGAGGGTGTGTTGGTTAAACCAGCTATTTTGTCAAAAAAGGTACTCGACAGCCTTTTAGAAGATTTGGCTGACAAAAAGAGGCTTTTAAATAATGACCAGAAACTTGAAAATTTTCTGGGAGACAGATATTTAAAACGCTTCAACCTCAAAGTAAAACTGAGCGTATTTAGATCATTATGGAAAATTATTTTCAAATTAAATGACGTAAAAAGCGACCAAAATAGAAACATCCTTTACCGTACATTATCCCATTTGCTTAAAATAGATTATAATAACTATCTATTGGCAATTGAAGCGGAAAAGGATTACTATAGTGATATTGCAGAAGAACAGTTTTACCTTGCTGCGACCTTATTCAACCGGAATCCAAGTATTTACTTAAAACTCAGCGATACCTTCAAGACGCTTTTTCATTCATATACCCAAAGGAATGCTAATATGGATGCATTCTGCGTCTTTTTGTCAGCAGATGTTAAGGAGCACATGGATAAAATATTAGATATGAATACCGGTTGGGAATCTCCTTATGAATATACCACTATTCATACAGAGACCATCAGTGAAGTTGTGGGCATTGGTGTATTGCACCATCACCGTGATGAAGCATTTGGCTTCCTAATTGAAATGTTTAGCTATAGTAATCAATATGCACAAGCTGATGACCGTTATGATCAGCTCATCAAACCCAATTTAGATAAATTTACGCAAGCCGAATTGATTTTGATTCTAAAAAAAATGAACAGCAATAACCAGATTAGCGGGCGCAGAAAAGGTTCAATTACTAAACAAGAAGTTTCTGATGTTTTAAAGATGAGATTTAACATTGAAGATCAATCTTAACTCTATCAAATAGTTTGCTATTTGATCGTGCAACCATCGTTTTGTTCATTTTTGTTAATTTTACGAAACCTGGATTCTTTTCAATAAGTTTATAACTTAAATTTCACTCTCATGAAAACTAATGCTTTCCAGTTTAATAAAATAGCGATATACCTTGCATTGCTTTTTAGTGGCAAACAATCCTTTTGTCAGAAAATTATAAAAGACAGCCGTGGAAAGGATGTCTTAGAATACTATAAAGGAGGCGCTATTCAAGGCGATTTTTCACCAACTCAAACCTCTCTTTCCGTTTCATATAGCCATGTACTGGGAAGTCCAGTATTCTATTATGTAAATAGTGATACTACACAAAAGACAGTTGGAAAATCACATGCAATTAGTTTTACCGGAAAGGTAGAAGGAAGTGGCACGGATGCCGGAAAGCCGTTTAATTTTTCAAAAGGCTTAGTAAGGCCATCTTACAGACTGGAGATCGGATACCAGCGGACAATTGATAAGTTCTATAATATCTCAAAAATACCAAGTAGCAAACCCTTTGCATTTAGTGCTGGCGCCAATATTTTTGGGGAATACCAAGATATTAACCTTTACGACACCTTGAGCAAAACCCAGAGCAGCCTTCATCCTTTTGTTTATGGACTACACGGCCATTTAACATTATTTAATTCTAAGGGTTTTAAAAAAGGTTTGCTCAAAGAATTCGCCTGGGCGTTTTCAATATCGGGTGATATTTCAAGCACATATAATTCTGAAAATTTTATTTCTTACCAGGAAAGGACGGCAAGCGGATATATTGACCCAAATATAATTGCATTGGGAGATGAATCGGGAAATATTGGGACATACAAACGTACTGGTGCTTATAGACTTCGTGCATCACTTCCGATTTTCCTGAGCCAATATGTTAACCTAACGCCGTATGCATCAATGTATGGGTTTAATGGTAGTTCCAACAACTGGCTACCTGGTTTTTCAATCAATTTTTTTACTGGCTCGCCAAGAGCTGAAAAAAGCAGTTTAGAACAGGGATTCGGTCTTGCAGTTGACTGGGCAAAAACAAAAGGCGTTCGAAAACCAACCGTTGCCATTTATGGGAGCATAGCTTTCGATAAGCTCAAAAAATTAATAAAAGGAATATCAGAATAAGGAGTAACAGCGTGACTTTTTCAATGAATATTTAAAAAATAAATGTTTATAATCACTCGCTTATTAGTCAAACGATTATTATGTCAACCAAAACATTACTCAACATTTTACAACTTGCATATTCCCCTATTAGCAATTATGATTTTGCCGTTATAAAAGATGATAAGCTGATCAAGGGGTACATGAATAAAGCAAGCATTTATGCCATCGTTCAACGGCCAGTATTAACCTTCCAAAACCTTGATGTCGACAAAACCAATCCTATAGACCCTTTTCTAACCTTTGAAATCCATCAGCAGGGCAACAAAGAAATATTAACTGGCCGGCTTCGTATCTATCAGCGAAATTTTGGAGCAGATAAGGATCAAGGAATTTATATCGCAGTAACACATACCTATCCTAAGCCAAATGATGAGGAACCATCATTTCCTTTTTTTAACGTAGCAAACTTCATTTTCAAAACTGCTAAACAAGATGTTATTTGGTTATCCCCTGAGAAACTTATTTATCATTATCTCCGCGATACAATTGAGGTAGATATTTTTGGGAATATTCCAACCCTTTTAAAATACCAGGTATATTATGTAGGAAAAAGTACAGAACAAGATATTGTCGAACGATTGACTGGGCATTCACATTTACAAGATATCCTCTCTTTGGAGCGCCCCCTTCATTATGGTACATTGCCTACCGATGAGATCGCAATATTATTCTTCGAATTCCAAGAGAATTTCAATATCGCAAGCGTTGGTGAGGAAGATGGTGAGGAAGAAATGCAGGAAATGGTTGATTTGATAATGGGACGAACGAGCATTGATGATAAAGCCATTTATCTAGACGCTGAAAAAGCACTGATAAATGTACTTAAGCCTAAACACAACCGGCAGTTATATAATAATTATCCTAAAAGTGCCGATGGCCTTTACAAACATAATTTGAATCTTTTAACTTACTCATTGTATGATCCCCTGACACTAATGTATTCAGACGGAGAGATTAGCGGAGATCCGAACTACTTAGGTGCTGATAGGATTGTAATAGAAAATGGTTCTAATTTATATATTGAAAAATTTAAAAAATAACCTCGCGTATTAAACAAAAAATTAAACTTGCTGCCAAAGGCTTACGAGCAGAAATATCCTAGTTCCCTCGTAGTCGTTCAATTTGCGATTCTATTTCTGCATCAAGTGCATGTGCGGCGTTTCCAAGCGCGTCAAAAATCATATTCATTTCTGTGCGAAACGCAATTAACTTACACAGTGCTTTATGAGGACTCAATTTTATTATTTGTTTGAAGGTATTCTCCAAGGTATCAAGCCTTGTGGGCTTTACATACGTCCAATTTTTTTTATAAGCAAGTATCATTTTCTTGTGCCCATCGTTATAAGATAAGCTGTCATTCCCTGCCTTTAAATTTTTTAATTCAAACTCTTTTGCATTATAGAATGAATAAAAAATCAGGTATTCATTTAATTTCCAATCATCGGAAGAAAAATTACCCTGCTCTTCTAGAAGGAATTGATAATAGCCTTTCGCTATCCCCACCTTATTTAGTAGATGTTCGGATACCATAGCTGAAATTCCTTTCACCTGATCGGTTTGGAAGGTAAAGTATTTTTCCAAGAATGCAACCCATTCTTCCTTACTGTTAGCAGCCCAGCCAGGTTTAATGTCGCTGTTTGTTAAATATGGGTCTTTAGTAGTCATATTTATACTCATAAAATCCCTTCCCGATCTCCAGTCTGGTTGATATTTCAAAATAGCATCTGTTAAAAAACGTAGCGCTATGGTTGTGAGCAAAAGTTCCTCTTTAGCCTGGTGATATAAATTGTTTCTTACATCATGACAAAAACTGAGCGTATCTCTCTCTTCCCTGGTAATAATGTGCTCAGAGATGCAAGCTTTCAGCATATCGTCATAATTATAAAGTATTTTTTTCCTAAGGGTATAACTATACTTCGGTGGCCTTGAAGTAAACCAATCGTCACGCGAAAATCGATTTTTCATGAGTTCTGCGAGCTGTATTTCGATGAAATTGTCAAGCAATATTACCGCTAAACGTTGTTTTGCAAATTCGTTTGATTTTGCAAGTTTTCCAGCTTCTGCCAGTTGCGTTTTCAGTAATATAACTCTTTCCATATTAAAATTTAGTAAAACACATTGCAGGTACCAAACATGCCAATCAGATCTTTCAAATCACACACAAAACAAGATATCTTATCTATAATTACCAGTTTAGTTGAGCGGATAAGTTTTTCCTGTACCCCTTTCAGTCACTGTAATTTTTACTGTACCGTCCTCTTGCCCATTGGCGAAAAATTGGCTGTTATTGGGAAGGTTATTTAAGATATGTGGTGTAATTATATGATCAATTTGTATTTCGATAGTTGGGATGTGATTATAGTGGCAGGTAATAATAATGGTAAATGTTTTTACACCGTAGTTTATCTGTTTGTTAAACGAAACTTCTGCGCTCGCCCTCCCTCTTCGTATAAAATACTTCAGAACCTTTCCTAAAACAGCAGCTTCAACAGCACCTAAAAGACCATCACGGATATGGGAGACAATGTTGAAATCTGAAAAAACGAACTCTAATACTTCCTGTGCTATATTTGCTTTATTCAGCGGTCTATCAACCGTTATTCCAACAGCCTGAAATTCTTTGTTAATCGCTTCTAGTTCTTGATCGGATATCTTACCGTTTATTAGTAAAGTCTTTGGGGAATTTAGCACAAACTGAGATTTTTTCCTCGTAGGTTTCTTCATTTTTTATTTATCTTTCTTTGTTTTAGGTATTAAATTATCATCAATAAAATGGTTAGGTTTCCATCCTTTAATTAATTTGTCCAGAAAAAATTCGTCTATTAATGACAAGCCAGTACCAATAGCCGTTCCAACACCACCTGCCCCCATAACATCCAAGGTGATTCCTATACCTTCAAAAATCATAAACCTTGTTGCCTTGACTGGTAGTTTGTCAACGAAGGTTTCTCTGGTACTTTCCTTGTAGTATTCACCAATAAAGCTTTTATCTTCAGGAACTTTTGCGAGCCATTCTCGAAATTTATCGGCCTTTTCCAATAATCCAATTAAATCTTTAGGTGTAATAATACCCTGAATAAAAGCATCGCCGATGGAATGACAATCTGCCAGCACATATTCCCCAAAAAGATCAAGATTTTCCTGACTGTTTGTTCTTCTTTGGATGATATCTTCAAACTGTTGATTGATAAAATCAGAATACAATGTTGTAGTTACCAATTCACTTTCAAAATGTGAAGCAATAAAAATGTCTCCTTTTGATTCCGATAAAGCCAACAGAAAGCCACTGTAATTGAAGTCAAAGTGTGTATCTCCTTTGACTTTTTTACTCATGGTATTATAATTTTTGATATCAAGATTGGTTTTTAAAGAAAAGGCATCAAATGGGCCAAATGAGCCGTCTTTTACTATCCCAATTTCCAATTGCGCTGGCAGCTCAAATTCAGGTAACTGACTGGTAAGATAAATTGGCAATAATTTTTTCAAAAGTTGTTCATTTTCAAAGTCTGACTTTATCTGATCGACGATTTCAGTGTCATATCGAAATGGCTCAGTGATTTTGGAAAGCTCATCAGAGAATTTCATGTTTTTGGCGCTATTGCTTACAAATTCCCTATGTGCCTGATAAAGGATACCCGAAGCAGTTTCGTTCTGTGCAGCCCAAAGTTGAATCCCATACCTGTCACCATCAAAAATCATTGAACCTAAAATATTTTCCCTTATCCGCAATGTAAGACGTCCGGACTGGATGAGCTCCTTAAGAAAGTCTTCACCGAAATACTTCAATAATATTACAAGCTCCGCCTTATGTACCAGGACTACGATGTTCCCATAAAACAGCATGCTATCTATCAAAAATGAAACATCCAGATTTTCATTACCCCGCTCTTTCGACTTTATACATATCTTTTCAAACATGCTCTAAAATGATGATTTTTTAACCTTCAGTCAAATATATTTATTAACTAAAACACATCATATACTCTATTAACTAATGAAAATCACCAACTCCCCTATATATACCCCAATATACTCTGCTGCCCTTCTCCAATTTTGGTTCAGTCAAAAACATTGAACCATGAACAATACACCTGAACCAAGAGGCCGAAACTTTAACGGCAAACATTACCCAAAGCTCAGAAGGATCGTAACCGCGCCGCGCAAAATCATCCGTACAAAACTTAGAGGTTTTCTATCCTTACACCTGGAGCAATTGATCGATACTCTACCCATAAGCCAGCCGATCAACCGGCGCAGACCAGGATATAACAACGGAATTTAACCATCAAATTGTATCACCATTTTTAATCAGCACTGCTTCAGTGAAAGGGGTAACTCCGCCTGTTTCTTTAGCGGAGTGAAATGTACGTTTGTGATACAAACGGATTTCACTCTCTTGCCTCGAAACTCGGACAAGGCAGGAAAAACGCTCGGAACTCTGTTTTTCTGACAATTATAAAGGATCTGATCAGTGCAGCAATGAGCAGCGATGAAAGGCAAAAATAATAAGCAAAAAGATTCAAGGCGTACCGCATGGATACACATCCGTTTAACACCGGCAGAAGCCAGCAAGATTAACGAACGCTTCCGCAAGACTCCGTATAAAGACCTCAGCACCTATCTCAGAAACGTGCTACTGAATAAACCTGTCACCACAATTGCCCGGAACCGTTCTTTTGATGACTTTATCCAGGAAATGATCCTACTTAGAAACGAGCTCAGTGCCATCGGCAGTAACCTGAATCAGATGGCTAAGAAGATGAACAGCTATGCCACTACCCCCAGCGTTAAACTGCTGATGGAAAGCTATAAACTGGTTAAAGAAAATGTAGATACAAAAATAGATGGGATTAAAACCAGGCTGAACCAATTTTCGGATAAATGGTTGCAAGAATCGTCAGTGGTAGAAGCATCAAAGGAGCGCTAAACTACAATGAGCAGAAAGTTAGCAAAGGCAAAGCTGTGTTCCTTTCTGCCGTGAACTACCTGAAGGATAGCGTAGCGTTAAACCCTGCAGAGAAGCTTTTTGTTTTGAAGTATCGGGCCGGGTTAAATCAGCGCGTGAAGACCAACTGCCTGCACATCTCTCTAAACTTTGAAACCAATGAAAAAATATCCGCTGAAAAAATGCAGGAAATTGCAAGGGACTATATGGAAAGAATTGGTTTTAAAGACCAGCCTTACCTGATTTACCACCACCAGGATGCTGCTCATCCGCACTGCCATATTGTGAGTACCAATATTGATGCACTGGGTAATCGGATCAGTTTACATAACCTGGGCCGTGACGTATCTGAAAAAGCGCGGCAGGAGATTGAAATAAAATATGGACTGATAAAGGCATCAGGCCGGGGAAAAGATGAGGAGATGCCCATTCTGGATATTTCCAGACTTAAAAAGGCTGAATATGGCAATTATGAAACCAAAAAAACAATTACCCAGATTGTGAATACCGTCGTGCAAAAATATAATTACAGTAGCCTGGCTGAACTCAATGCGGTATTGAACTGCTTTAACATGATGGCTGACCGGGGGCATGAAAAGTCGGCTATGTTCAAGCAAAACGGTTTGCTTTACCGGATGATTGATGAAAAGGGGAACAAATTAGGCGTTCCGATCAAAGCCAGCCGGATTGCAGGGAAACATACTTTAGATAAGTTAGCGCAGCGTTTTGAAAAGAATAAATCCAAACGGAAGATAATAGCGGCTTCTTTAAAACAGCGCATTGATCGTGCGCTCAAAGCTCAGCCAGATCAGCAGGGTTTTGAGGACCGGTTAAAAGAGCAGAAAATTGAGGTACTATACCGGACCAGCAAGGATGGCCAGGTATATGGAGTTACTTTTATTGATCATGCAGGAAGAGCCGTTTTCAATGGCAGTGAACTGGGAAAAGCTTATGGGGCTAAGGCGTTACTGGATGGTTTCACTCAATCCGCGCGTCAAAGAGTAACCGCTGTAAATGCAGTCAGGCCCTCATCCACAAAAAACACCATCCTGAATACGGCTACATCTCAAATCAAGGTTCAAAATCAACCGGGCGGTAAAGAAACTTATTTGCCACCGGCTAAATCCACCAATTACCTGGAAATGCTATTGGGTAGAACTGAACCTGAACTGGCCCCTCAACCGGCTAAAAGGAAAAAGAAACGAAGAAAACGGGGACAGCAAACTGAACAAATCAACCTTTAATAATTAACTTATGAATACTGAAGAAGATACCCAGGGGCTACGCAAGATACTTGATTTTACAAGGCTGATCAGCCTATTTATACTTGCCATACATTTCTACATCAGCTGTTATCAGGCATTTGAGCATTGGGGATGGACGGCGGCACTTACCGATCGGGTGGTACTGAATATCGCAAAAACGGGATTGTTTACCGGTATGTTTAAAGCTAAACTCGCTGCCTTACTTTTCCTGTGTATATCATTACTGGGCTTAAAAGGCAAAAAGGACGAGAAGATCCAAAGGAATAGCATCGTGGCTTACTTGGCAAGTGGCCTACTGGTGTACCTGGTTAGTGTATTGGTTTTTTATTTGCCTTGCAATGTACCTGTAGTTGCTGCCTTGTATATCGCTTTATCGGTATGTGGTTATCTATTGGTGCTTACCGGGGGCACCTGGTTAAGCAGGCTAATCAAAAATAACCTACAGGCTGATGTGTTTAACTCCGAGAATGAGACTTTCCCCCAGGAAGAACGCCTACTGGAAAATGAACACTCTTTCAATCTTCCTACGGTATATAACCTGAAGGGAAAGACAAGGGATGGCTGGATCAATTGCGTGAACCCTTACCGGAGTGTTCTGGTAGCGGGTTCGGGTGGTGCAGGAAAGACTTATTTTGTGATCCGGCATATTATGGATCAGCAAATCAAAAAGGGATTTTCGATGTTCATTTATGATTTTAAGTTTGATGACCTCACCAGAATGGCTTACAATAAGCTGTTAAAATACCAGGACAATTATAAGGTTAAGCCTGCGTTTTACATCATTAATTTTGAAGACCTGAACAGAACGCATCGTTGTAACCCGCTTGATCCTGGCAGTATGGAAGACATTGCCGATGCTGCTGAAGCGAGCCGTACGAACATGTTAAAAATCGATATTTCCCAGATCGGGGAATCGGGGGATACGTTTTTTAGCGCTTCAGATAGCGCATATCTTGTGTTTTTGGTGATTGGGATCGTGGGTTATTTCACGGTGCCGAACGTGGCCAATTATATTGTTCATGCCGGTGGTGGTAATGCGATCCTGCAAAAAGTGAATTCGCTGGTAGTCGGTGGTGGCAGGTCAGCGATGAATGCTACTGGCGCAGCTGGTGGAATGGCGGCCGATGCGATGGGGAACGCCTACCGAAAAATGCGTGGTGGCGAGGTTTCAGATGGCAATGATTACATGAAGGATAAAATTGCAGGAGGTAAAAACGGATAGCTATGGTATTTACGCAACTAAAAAATATAGACCGTGCTTTTCAGCACATTAAACGCTTCAGCATCGTATTTCTGGTTTGCTGTGTTTTGCTGACCTCTGTAGCGCTGTACTGCTCTTTTTCATTGGTACGCGAAAATGGTTCGAGGATATTTATCCTGCACAATGGAAAGTTGCTGGAGGCGATTTCCGCTGACCGAAAGCAGAACCTGCCGGTAGAAATGCGCGACCATATCAGCACTTTTCACCGCTTGTTTTTTACGCTTGATCCGGATGAAAAGGCGATTTCGGCAGGAATTGCCAAGGCTTTGTACCTGGCAGATGGCTCGGCTAAAAAGGCTTATGATAATTTAAAGGAGAGCGGCTATTACAATAACCTGATCTCTGCCAATATCTCCCAGCACATCGAAATTGACAGTATTGCTTTATCGCTGGATCATGCGCCTTATGGCTTTACCTGTTATGCTACCCAAAAGCTGATCCGCTCCAGCAGTACAGTGGTCAGAAAGCTGGTCACACGCGGGGAACTGCGTGTACTGGAATCCCAGACCGATAACAATCCGCATGGTTTTCTGATCCAGAAATGGGAAACACTGGTTAATGCGGACGTGAACCCTAAAATGCCGGAACCATGAAGTTATTCAGGAAATATAGCAGGCCACTATCTGATGGTCAGGAAAGGTTTGCCTTTAGGATAGCAGGCAGGATTCTGGCCGGACAGCGCCAGTTGTCGGATTGGCTAAACGCTAAAACTGCCAATCTGCATCCTAAAACCTGGCTGTTTTTACTGGTTTGTTTTTGCGCTGGTTCCAGTGCTTACCTGATCAGGCTACTCGTCCAGGCATTCAATTAACAATATTATTCACCTTTTAAATGACAACAATGAAAAGAAATCGAATGGAAAAAAGGAAGGTACTGATGCTGCTTCCCTTTTTGATACTGCCTTTTTTAGCCTTTGGCTTTTATGCACTGGGCGGTGGTAGTGGTATAAGCGCTCAGCAAGCGGCTTTACCAAAAGGCATCAATACGACTTTACCGGATGCGCAGTTTAAGGGTAAGCAGGCTGATGATAAAATGGCAATTTATAACCAGGTAATTGCGGATTCGGGTAAAATGGGCGGTATAGATGCCATTGCGGCTAAGTTCGACTTGGATGTTAAAGAAGATCAGCAGACTGCCCAGATCAATGAAAAGCTGGCAGCAATTAATAAAGAAATCAACACACCTTATGCTGCGCCGAAAAACAATGCTGCCACTGGCATTGATCTCACCGGTGGTTTTCGGGATAACAAAATGACCAGCGATGTGGACCGGTTGGAAACCCTGATGAAAAACATGAAGGAAAGTTCGGGTGAAGTTGATCCTGAAATGGTGCAGTTGAATGCGATGATGGATAAGCTCATTGCTGTGCAGAATCCTGATCTGGCTGGGCAGATTTATAAAAAATCGGATGCTAAGATTGTTCCTGATAGTTTATTTAAAGCCATTCCAGCAGTGATTGCAGCGAACCAAAGAGCAAGACAGGGATCGGTGGTGGAGCTTCGTTTGCTGGATTCGCTGGTTTTAAATGGTGTGGTTTTTCCAAAGGGGCATCCCCTATTTGGTCTGGCCGCTTTTTCTAACCAGCGATTAAACCTGGAGATCAAAAATGTGCGTCTGGGTAACCAGGTCATCCCGGTTAACCTGACTGTATTTGATCAGCGTGATGCCATGCAGGGAATTAATGCGCCGGAGGCATTGTTAACCGATGCGGTGAATGGTGGCACAACCGATGCGATCGGAGGTCTGGGGCTGTCGGGATTTGATCTGACCACGCAGATTGCAGGGGCAGGTATAGACGCAGCGAAATCTTTGCTGACCAAAAAGATCGGCCGGGTAAAGCAGAACCTGAAGGCTGGTTATCCCCTATTGCTGCGTGACAATACCAAAAAACTGAAGTGATGGCACCTGAAGTCAATAGGGCTATACCGCTTTGGCGGAACTGGGAAGCTAAGGAAAAAATGCTGCTGGAAATTTTAGGGCATGGTGAAATTAGCAGATAAAGAAGGGCTGGCAGCTTATCTGGCAGCTTATCTGGAAGAACAAACCAGCCTTGGTTTTAGCTGGGTAGTATATGACAGCGATCAAGCGATTAGTGGCAGCTGGGATCTGGTGTGTTACCGGGATCAGATTTCTGCCCTTGAAGATGCCGCGGAAAACCAACAGATTTTTAACTGGCACATTGCCCAGCCGATTTCAGAGCTGAACGCCGCTTTTAAGAAAATAGATTATGAACTAAAAAAAATTGATATGAACAGAAATTCTTTAGAAAACTTTCTGGATGAAGCCAGGACATTAAAAGTGCCTGAAGCAATGATTGCCACTGCTGAGTCTATGATGGAACAGGGTATTGAAAAATTCACAGTTCGCGGGCAGATCCAGGCAGATATAGGAAAAATGGACCTGACCATACACTTAAAAAAGTCTGGTCAAAGTGATTATTATTATTTTAACCGCTTTGATATTGCACAGAGCAAAGCTAAGCCCCTGGAAATAGATCATAAATATTTGGTCTTTAGCCCTGATCCTTCCGGAAAGCACGATAACCTTAGCCGCAAGTTCGATAGTGCAGTCCTGGCAATGGATTATTTCAGAGAACAGAAAGGTACTGCTGAGCTGGCATTAGGCAAGTTCGATGACAAAAACTTACAGTTCAAGGATACCTTGGCAACGATGAAGGAAGGTAAGATCGATTATGTGAAGAAAGAGTTCCAGCAGGTATTTTATAGTCCGGTGCTTAAAAACTCTCATTACATTGATCGTGGAAAAGGTTTCAGTGTGGAACAGGCAGCAAATATGCTCCAGGGCAGAGCTGTTTTTCGTGAAGATATGGTGAGCCGTGCGGGTGAACAGTACAAGGCCTGGAGTGTTTACCAGTTTGATCAGCCCAAAGATCGCTACGGGAATTATACCATGAAGCAGTTTGGTGAAGGCTACGGCTTTGATTTAAAAAAGGAACTTTCGGCTTATGAGCTCAAGGATCTTGACAAGCCCGAAAAATTAGCCGGTCTGGTGGAAAAACTGGAGAACGGTAACAAGCCGCTGGTGACTGTGGTATATTCGGATGGCGAGGAGAAGGCTTTACGCATTGAAGCCGTGCCGCGTTACAACAACCTTAACTTCTATGAAATTAATGGTAAACCTGTTAAGCGGGAGGAATTGAAGAAAGAGCAGGCCCAGGACCAGGCGACTGGTAAAGATAAATCGAAATCCAAAGAGAAGAACAAACAGCAGGAAAATTCGATGAGCATGTAATTCATGCTGTTTTTTCCCGTTTTCTATATTTGCAAACTTAAAAACAAAATAATATGAATTCATTTGAAAAATTAAAGGAGCTGATTGCAGCAACTGAAGCTGATGCCAACTCGTTTTATGTTAAGGGCAACAAAGCTGCCGGTACACGTCTGCGTAAGGCTTACATGGAAATCAAAAACCTGGCTGCAGCTGGACGTAACGAGGTTACCGAACTAAAGAACACAGAGAGTAAATAGCAGTATTGCTGTTTTGGGAAATTTTAGCCCTGCTCAAATGAGCAGGGCTTCATATCAAAATTGACCATTTTTTAGGTTTTTAAATTCCCTAGTTGCAGCTTGTCGAAGAAACTCTTCATATTCTTTACAAAGTTCCTGCAACCGTAAACAAGTATTTGTTAGCTGGTCTTTAGCCATATCATCATATTCTCCAGCATTTACCATTTTTAAGATGTAAGCAATTTTGTTCTCGCAGATCAAAATGTCATGTCCAAAAGATCGCACCCCACCATCTAAATAGTGAATCTTACTAGCGTTATTTCTATAGTATTTAACGAAATCCTTAAGCCCCGTATGTAAAAATTCGAACGCTGGTAATTCCGATTGCACGATTGTTTCATCGGTCAGTCTTCTAACTTTATACACCTCATTTAACAATTCTTCGTTATAACCAATCTGATTTTTTTTTAGCGTTAAAAAAAGCTCAGATCTCTGTTTAAACTGCTCAAGTTCTATGGCGTTCGTTTGGCTTTTCCTTCTGTCTCTCTCTTTACTGAGAAATTGAAAGATACCAAAAACTACTCCGATTGCTCCCGTGACATAAGCTGCTATAACTTCATTGGAAGTGTTCGAAAAAATTTCAAGGTTTAATAGAGGCATTATTAATAATGATTAGCGTTAAGTAAAGTTAATCTTTCGGATCTTTAACCAAAAATTAATTTTAGAAGACACTAATTGCACCCTCAAAAGCCTCAATTATTCTTAAATAATTGTAAAAAGAGGTCGGTGAGGATCGATCAAATTTTGATCAGGATCAGACAAAGCAATCAAAAAACCTGTAGCCACTGCGTTTTCTACCTCATTAATTATACAGCTTGATCGTGATTCATAGTTCCGTTTTGTGCCTGACAACAATACTTTTTCCATTATCGAATGGTTTTCCAGTAGTTGTAGGTGTAAAATTTTTTCCTCATTGACATGAAATAAAACAGCGTCTTCAATGTCTTCAACAAAAAAATCCCAGTTGAGATCAACTTCGACATTAAAATGTCCATTATAACGAAGATTAGGCTGACTTTTTAACTCATAAAGTACGCTTGATTCATTGACATTGATTTTTCCAACCTCTATACGCACATTCATTTCTGGCAGCTGCTTTAATGAAGAAATAATATTACGATAGATCATCTGTAGAAACGAAATTCGTTCACTTCCTTTATATATAATGTATTGTCCCGTATCGATTGCCATAGAATTCTGCTGTATCCCGTCATACACAACCTGAACCATCATTAATCCTAAAGTGCCAACGGATATCACATATGGAATTTTCAAGAATGGTTTACCCAAAGTAAACGGCTGTAAAAGTTCAATTCCTAATTTCTTTGCCCGAGTTATTGCGGGCTCGGTATAACCCATATTTGAAAACAAAATCACCTTGTTTGCCCGTATCTCACCACTTAAATATTTCCCCACCAGGGCATCTATTACTTCAGACCCCACTGGTTCACTCCAGTTTTTTGCCTCCCCGCAGATAAGAATTTCAGCAATACCGAGCCTGCCCTTTATTCTAACATCAATTTGCCTCTTATTCTCACTTTCATTACCCGTTTGCTTATAGTCGTGCTCTATTGCAAATCCTGGAGGAAAATCCTTTTTGCAGAATTCAAGCAGCAACTTTTCGAACTGTATAGCGGTAATTTCCATATCTTCTTAATATTTTTTCTAGTTTCATTAATCCATATAATAAGTATCGTTCATTTTGGCATTTGGAACAAAATCATCACAAACTATATGGGCCATTTTGAGATCAGTTTCGAATTTTACTTCTATCTCTTTTCTAGTATCGTTTATCATATCGCATTCGTCTTGTCTTAAATAGAACCGAATGGAATTAAAAAAATGCATACTCATATTGAAAGCTTTTTTATCTAGTGTTGTTTCTTCCAATATTTTTTTGAAATCATCTATGGCATACTCGATCTTACTATGCTTGATTTGCGGAATAAGATCAGGTAAAACATTGATCATTCCATCTTCTGAAACTATGAGGATAGCTAATGCTCCAGCATCTTTGAATTTTTCATAGTATCTAATGGCTGAATTATATCTTGCACCTCTGGAAGGGTCGCCCTTTTCAGTAGCCAGGCCATCTAAAATAACTCCAATGGCGTGACAATTGGCATCGCGGTCAAGTAACACTGCACCATCTATTGAGGTCACTTTTCTAACCATGGACTCTGTAAGCTTGATTGGTTTTACAGAAAAGCCCTGTTTTCCTAATCTATCAGCTTCTGTTTTCGCCTCATCAGATATAACAATCATAGTTCCGTGTTTTTGACCACATGCCTCCATGGCAACTTCCCAGAGATCATCCAATTGTTTCTTTGAAATACCTTTGAAAATCCTTCGAAAATCAGAATACAGTTTTTCCCGGTCAATTTTATCCGAGGGAAGTTTGGGCTGACGGTATTCTACCTCCATTAGTGGATTATTATCATGGAGAACAAGCCAGGTAAAATGATTAGTAAAATTGACGGTGAACAAATTTTCATCCTTTGGATTGTATTTCCCTCTTATCTCACCTAAGCCATAAATTAAAGCAGAATCACTTACGATAGCTGAACTATTATCAGAGACTTCAAGAAACTTTCTCACCATGCGAAAATCTGTCATTTTGATCGGGCGATCAAGTTCCAGCGTTAACTTGATATTTTTATGGTCACGCGGCGCAATCAAAATGCTGCCCAGTCCTATTGCTCCTTCATATCGCAACGACGCAATTTCATTACAAGCATCATAAAACCTGTGCAAACCGTCAAAATTCCCTCCAGCAGTTGCTATGGTATACATGAATTGTCTTCCAGCATCACGCAACAACTCATCAGCCCTTTTCATCACTTCTGCAAATCCCCGATTCGGGTCTTTTAGTTCAAAACTGCAGGCATTAAGAAAAGATGCGATGACGGCTTCCGTAAGCGATCTAAAGATTGGAAACCTATCATATTTATTCTTTACAAGTGAATAATGTTCTTTTATAGCCAGACTTGACAAAGACAGCACTGTGAAAATTAAAAAGCCTTCCAAGTAAACCGGAGAGGCAACGTGGTAATCTATTTCATCCTCAAAATCACTTTGTTTGAGAATTCTCTTTATTGCATCAATATATCCACGCTCAGCGATCCGTTGCTCGTACCTGTCTTGAGCTAAAGGATGTGAATGGCGAATACTGCCATCCTGATCGGTCGAACTCAATTCCGCAGCTAAACTTTTAACATACGAAAATTGAAAAGTGCTAAATCCACAATCCTCCGGTTCTAAACATATCGGGTGACGGTCATCCCTATTATCGACCAGGATTCCTAAAAAGAAAACCTTGGGGTCCAGGCGCCAATCTATTTTTTTAAAGACTTGTTCAGCGGATACTTGAAATGATATATTCATGTGCCGCTGGTAACCCCACATAAAAAGGTCTATTGTATCACCATTCATTTAGCTAAGATAAAAGATTATTTACCGGTTGTTATCATATTGAAATTGACAAGAAAAAGTCAAATGGTTTACCTATATATTAAGTTACATAGATCGTACCCATTTGATGATTTTTCAAATACCCTGCCGGATACATCACATGTGTTTTGGAATCAGCTCCTATCCTCTCCAAGAGAATTAGAAACAGCAGGGCAAGATTTCCATATTCCTGGTTGCCTACTACCCATGAGTGAGCAATATTTTCCTTGTCAAATTCCATTTGGCCCTGAAAATAAATAGGCTGGTTCGCAAAAAGAATAAATCCTTTCTTTAACACAAAAATACCATCAACAGAATTGGAATTTATTTCCTGCTTTTCAGTTCTTCCCACAGGCAGGCTGATATTAATCAAATTCAACTTATTGTGGCTGCTTATTATCCAATTATAGACTTTTCTGCCGTCATCCGGGCCATCGTATGCAATCACATAATTCTGTATATCCTCTGGTTTTTTCCTGTTGGTAATCTCATTGTGCAGTTGCGGATCAAATGATTCAGCCAGCGATTTAACTATGTTTGCAGCCTTAACGGCCTGTAGAACACCTTGTTCATTCAGGGTTGACTTAATTTCAATTGTGGCAATAACTGATTCAACCATAAAAGCACTAACGCCGCCACCAAAATCCAGTTTGGGATAGCTGCTTTTATATATGATAATATCATGCTGACTTCGCATTTCACCAGGCTTCGAATTACAATCAATGATTTCTCCAGTACCTATAGAACAGCTTTCTGGTAAGTGCGATTTAAGAAATTCTTTAATAAAAAGTTCTCTTGGGGTTCCTTTATGATTAGGATGACCAGAGTTTCCTGGAATCTTCGCTTTTATAGCCAAACTATCTTCAATGGCATCAAAATGTGTCTTTAACATAGGATATAGTGGATAGGACTACAGAAATATCTGCATATCTGGTTTAATGCTCCTTAAGAAAACTTTAAGCTTGTCAATTTTTTCATCAAGAAGAACCTGATCTTCAATACTATCCGAGACAACACCCCTGGAATTTAAACTGATGTAAAATTCTATTTTGGTCAACCTTAAAAACCAGCCAATATTTTCAACAAATGTATCTTGTGAAGTCGCTAATATTTTTCTGTAGGAATCAAGATTTGTTTTTTTTAGCAATCCACCTTTTATCCATAATAAATATTTAGTGTTATTATAGTTACAGTATCCCAGTATCTGATCGCCGGTGAATTCAACATTAGCATCCAGACACTCATATTCCCCTAATTGACCAAACAGACTTTTAGTCAATTTTTTACCGTCGATTTGAACGGTTTTTATTTCAATTTTGTGATTCGCACCCTGATTTGTCATTTCTTGTAATTTCTATTTTCTGGCCGATGGATTAATATTTGATCATTTTTTTTCTCTAAAAAAGCCACCATTTCATCTGAAACCGGTGATTCGACTACAAAATCCCCGAATCGTTTTCTGAGTTCTCCCCATACTGCTGAAAGGTGCCCGGTTCTTCTTTCCTTTGGACATATCCAAACCCAGTCCAGTCCCCATAGTTTTATACCGTCTTTGTCCGTTCGGTCGCGAAATGAGCAGGCTCCAACAATGGCATTATTTTGATTGGTTAATAAGAGTCCATTAACATTTGGATCATCATCCCCTTTTGGGGACTGCCACTGTATAAAATCATAATGAAATTCTCTTTTGAATGCTCTGGCGCGGGTATACATTTCGAAATGCTTCCATCCTGGGGAATCTGTAGTCACCCATTCAGCTGCACTATGTTTTTTCTTCTCGGCTATCAGATCCGCGTGCGGTTTAGGATCAAGATAGGCCATCCTTTTTTTATGTTCTTTTCGATGGTTCGCACTGGAATCAGGATCTCCTTTATACCATTCCATCCCACAGTCTTCACATTGGACGCGATAAGGGTTTCTTGTGTCTCTATATTTAGGTGAGTCCACCGTAAGGCTAATCAGGCTACTTTCTTCATCTGACTTTAAAGTAATCTGATGACCAGATTCTGTTTTTAAGGTTTGTTTGATACTCCCAGCACGACCTTTTTCGGTAATTAAATCCACAGATGCAGTTTTATGACGGCATTTATAAAACCAGAAAATCTCCAGTTCTGAACCCGAAAACAGTTTCTTTTTCCTTGATTTGATTTCAGGTAAAAGCGCCTCAACCAGATAGCTAGGGTCAACCTTGAACCCCAGACGCTCCAGCAGTATAAATAAAACAGCGGCATCTTCTACCCTTATAGCTTCATATTCACTTACCGAAATGGACCGCACATTTGGACGATAGCAGATCAGTTCCCAATTCATCCCAAAGGCCTTAACCAGATCAATCAGCTCCAGACGATTTGGGTTCAAGCGAGAATCTGCATAATCCAACGCATCTTCCAAATCCGTCCGAAATGCCCATTTATCCTTTATAAATTTATCAAAGCAATTGCGCATTTGTCTGGTTTGCCGATAGCTCTGTTTTTCATTCAGCGCAGACCATAAAAAACGAATTGTTTCCTGATTAACTAAATACTCCATGTTTCTTATTTAAGTTCTGGGCTGTTTACCAGATTAATTTATCATAATCAAGATCATCGTCGCTTAATTCCAGTTCTTCAATCCCACACTTTAACCTCTGGGCTTCTATTGTAAGAAAACTGTGGTAGGCCTGATAGTCGTCTGTGCCGGCGGCAGCTCTTCTAAATAGTTTTGAAAGCTGCCTGAATGCCGTTTTCCCTCCTCGCAATGCAAAATAATCAGCGTTGATACTTCTCATATATTGATATAGATAAGGATTTGCTGCATCAACATTGCTATTTAGATATCCTATCAGAGATAAAGCTCCCTGGGCATCAAAACTTCTCAGAGATTCCTCTATCCAATATTCAATTTGAAGTAGTAAGCCAAGATCCATTTTATTGTTTTCGAAGTAACGCATATTGAATCTAATTGCATTAATAGAAAAAATGATGTGTACCCAGGATAGCCTGCAACCGAAGTGCGGCACCGGATCTGGCATGAAATGACTATACTCTCTTGTAAGCCGCTGGCCCTCATATGCTTTTCTGATTTCATGGGCAAAGCCACTCAGAATCTGATCTCTGGTGAAAAAACCTGATTTTTCAGTGTAACCTTCTTGCGACCAGAATTTGCCGATCACTTCATATATGGTTCTTAGATCGTCATAAGTGCCCCAGAGTTCTGCACCAAGGCCTTTTTTTGTTGGAGTAAAATAAAACACGTTAATATAAGATTAGAAAGCTAAACTATTAAATTCCTTTCCATTCGTAAAACGAAAATCATGGATGTTAAGAAATAAATTATGTACGGTTATACGCACAGATGTGTTTTAAATCTGATTCAACCTTATTTGATATTCATTTTATTATAATGGATTTGATGGGTTATGCAGCGCATTATAAAAATCTTTATAAGTTCTATCCGAAATAATGGATGGAATTATTTTATCCTGGCCAAAACCATATGGAAAATCATTCAAAAACTTTTCATTTGATTTTTTTAAATAGGTTCCATAAAAAGTGATTATTTCCTTGTGCACACCAATTACTTTGAAAATTTTCTTTTCCAATAAGGATGAATAACGAAGCTGGGAATCGGACGGCTTGGTATGTATACTTTGATTGCGAATTTTTTGAAGACGTTTAAACTTACCCCACCAAGGTTGGCTTTCTGCTGGAGGAGTTGAGAGAACAACATCTGAAATAGTTTTCAATTTCGTCTCAAGTGAATACCAGTCAACATCTGCTTTAGTATGGATTATGTTATTATCTGTTATTATTTGGATGTCATTTGGGATCAGTAAATTTGCTAAAGCTTCAACCGCGGTGTAGGCAAAAATTAACGCTGTAGTGATCATTTCAAAATAATCATAGTACTCAGCCTGGATTTTTAGGTCTGGAAAATTTCCATGATAGTAGTTGAAACGAGGCAAAATAGTCTTATTATAAAAATCGATAGCCTGTTTCAAATTTCTGTCGGCAGTACTTGAAAATAACCCGATATCATTCGGCCGGGTCATCAAAGTGGATAGCCGATCGAATTCTAAAACCCAATTATCGCTAAAAGTATACCGTTTGTCTGGAAAATCTTCATGCAACATTACATCAGGCTTATTTGCCCTCTTATCTGCAGTTTTGAGATAATCTGTATTAATTTGATCAGCGATCGTAACTATCGGATCATTTATTTGCCATTTGTTTCCAGAATATCCGAAAAAGATAACCTTATCTTTGAGATGATAAGTAAGTTCAATTTCTTCTATCAGATAATCCGCCTTTCCAATTTCCAATTGAAATAACAACTCAAAAATACTTAAAGCTCTGCGCATCAAAATCTTTGCAGTTTGGGTTTGTAACTGGAACATTAAAACATATCCATTGAAAGTATAATAAAATGAAAATGTGGCACTTCTAACCGAGGCAGATTCTTTACCAGTAAACATAGAAGAATACATCTCAAAAATCTTATTTAAATGTTGATAGAAAGAATTCCAAAATTCGGATGTCTTGTCATAATCTTCTAAAATGAAATTTTTAGTTAAAAAAATATGAAGCCTAGACGGTATGTATATAAATCTTCCTAACGGCAGGTCTTCATCTATGTATTGCTTTAATAAACGAACTTTAAAGCCAGCTTCTTGCAATGGTTTCACAAACCTATGCTCCAATACAAGCTGATGAACGCTACCATAGCCCGACACGGCTATATTTTCGTCGAATTCTGGAAATTCCATTGCAAACTAATATCAGTGATCAAAATATTTTATTCCTGTTGTTCAGCTTTTTTTATCTACTAAACTTCTCCTTGTTCTGGAAAATCTTTGATATAAATATATTCATCTCCAATGCTGAACCCCATTTCGAATACACAATACCACTGCATTCCACTTTTATCTTTTGTAATACTAGTGAAAAACTTGGGGTTAAAGCCCTGAGCCATTATATCAATAGTATTTGTGAATATTGTTTCATTGTCATCAAGCGGCCTCTCTCGTCCTTTTTTAAGAATTTCATAATTCTTTTTAATAATCCGGAAGATTTCTGGAGTATTTACATGCTCCTTTATTTTCTCAGCTGTCCGCTTGTGGCGATTATATGTATTTCGACAAGTGTCGTTGCAAAAACGTTGATCGCTTCGTCCGTGAAGAATTTTACTACAAAAGGTACACTTTTTTTGATTTTCAGGGTTTATCTGGCTCATTCTAAGTTATTGCTATGATGCAATATAGCCGATTTTATCGGGTATTCAATTTTTAGATCGGATAATGAATAAGTTGATCGGGTAATTTGTTTTTGTACCGATTTCTTGGCTTCTGGTAAGCGAAGTTTGCTGGGAATCAACTCGGTATCATTATGAAAAAGAAACAAATACTGGCATCAGAATTCTTTTCAGCCAGTTCTAAAAGACATTATTTTGTTGACCTAAAACGGGCAGAGAACAATAGCATGTATATACAGCTAACACGCAGTGAGCAGCAGCAGGACGGAAGTTTTAAGCGCTGGCGTTTTATAGTGTTTGAAAATCATCTGCCGGAATTTATCAATGCTTTTGCTTCCGTCTTTCAGGCAGCAGCCTATCAAGACGCGGATTATCAGACCGTTAAAGATATCGCAGAAGAATACAAGGCCGCCAAAGGAATCAAAGCGATGCCGGAAGATACCCGGCCGAGGGAAAAATTGTTTGCTAAAGGGTCCCAAAAGCTCCGAACAGAAGAATTGCTGGCCATATTGGTTGGTTCGGGTACTCCTGGGGAATCAGCTGTTGAGCTGGGAAAGCGGATATTCGATGGTCATGGTGGCAAAGCCCACCTGCTAAAAGGGTGTAATTTCTCATCACTATGCAGATATAAAGGTATGGGGGTTGCGAAAGCCAGTACTATCCTGGCTGCTGTAGAGCTTGCCCGCAGGCTTTATCTGCCACCGCCCGAATTCAAAACGGTTTATCTGGTCAAAAAACCAGATGATACGGGCGATGAACCCGCGTATTTTTTCGACAACTGATTTATTGGTGATTGTTTTTCGGGAGAGCAGCTGCTGCCGCTTCGCTACTTCTCTCCTGTCGCTAAGCTTTTAATGAAGACGGGCTCTTGTTTAGATGCCCAGTTAAGGTTTGATCAGATTTAACAGAGATGGTTTAGGCTGTTTGCGCAAAAAGTTCTGATCCGCAGTTTCGTCCGAAAAGACCAAGCCCCAAGGGGTTTGCTCGAAAAAAATCTTCCCTGCTCGCTGCGCTCCCGAGGTTTTTTTTTCGGCAAAGTCTTGTCTTCCGTTCCTGCTATGATCAGGTGAGGTTGCTTAACAAAAAGCCAGAAATGGCTCCTGCCGAATGGTAGTACGCAGGTTCTAACAATTTAATTTTTCAAAAAATGGAAACTAAAGTTAATCAAAACGGACAAGCAGCTGTAAACAGTATCAAAGCGGACAAAACCCCAAAATTTGTTGCTGGGAATCCCGTAAACAAGGAAGCAAAAAAGGCCGAGGCCAAAAATGAAGCTGAACCATCTAAATCCGAAGAAGGCAAGCCACACGCTGCCCCGGAAGGCTCTAAAGCTGAGTTAAAAGAACAATTGGCGCAGCAAAAGCCAGTGTTGAATTTGGACGAGACTTTAAAACTGGTAGCCGAACTGAGCAAAAGAACGGCTTTGCGTGACCGCTATAAAGGTTATATCGATGCTTTAACCGGCTTTGAGCAGGAGCAAAAAGATAACGTAGATGAATTGGAAGATGAAACGGCATTTCAAATGTGCGAACTGGTGATTACCGATAATAAAGGCAACAGGTTTTCCACTAAAAGCCCATCGGTGATTAAAGGAACGGTTACGTTTATAAGTGGTCGTTTTGGTGAACGTTTGGGCGAGGTGGAAGCAGGGATTGTTTTACCCGCCTAAATCTTAGTGCCTCCCGAGGTTCTCGGGAGGTTATTTATTCACGCTAAAACGATCAGTTATGTTAGAGGCATTTAAAGAATTTTTAGATAAGATGTATTATGAGGGTTATGCAAATGAATTTGAAGATGATAACCCGACCGCTTTCTATAGTCAGTACAGAGAGTTTAAAATTAATCACGGAGGCTTACCGCTATGAAATATGAAACGATTTTTTTAATGGTACGTGTGACGGTTCATGCGGATCATGAACATGTTTTTGATACAGTTAAGGAACTGGAAACCCAGTCTACCCTTTCACTGACCGACACAGCCAATATCAATGTACTGGAAACGGAAATACTTGTCTCCAGGATTCACAACCCTAAAGTGAACAGGGTCAAAACACATAAAAAAGTATTTGCGGTTTCAGCTGAAAATAAAGGTTCATGAAGTGGTTTAATGAATGTAGGACGCTTGACCAGGTTAAAGCGTTATACAAAACACTGGCTAAACAGTATCACCCCGATCTAGGGGGTGATACTGAAACGATGCAGGCCATCAATAAAGAATATGCGTTTGCATCAGCCAAAGCGATTAAAGACGGGAACCTGAGCGAGGAGGAAACGGAAGCTGAAATCCGCTTTTCAGAGGAATACCGAACGGCACTTGAAAAGATCATCCATTTAGAGGGGATCACCATTGAACTGGTCGATTATTGGATATGGGTAACGGGGAATACCATTGTCGTTAAGTCAGAGCTTAAAAATGCAGGGTTCTTTTTTGCCTCAAAAAAATTAGCATGGTATTTCCGTACAGCTGAATATAAATGCAAGGGTGGTAAGAAAAGCCTTGAAGAAATCCGTCAGAAGTATGGTAGCGAGGTTGTAAAAAGCAAAAAGCCAATTAACAGGAATTATTTACAGCATTAAAAACGGAGGCGCTACCGACCAAAGCGCGCAAACATTATGGAAATGAGAATTTTAAGCCCAGATAGCACACAGATATTCTGTAACCTGATCGAAAGGATGCAGGATAAACAGCATTTAAAAATAGAGAACGAACCTTTTATAGCTTTAAGCATTGAAAAAACCGCACAGGATATAGCCTTGACAGGTTATGGCAATGCCAGTGTTTACAGCCTTGCACATTATTATACTTTGAATGGTGATCTCATGAGCGATCCCGAAATGACCTTCATTGTTATTCATAAAAATGAGGCACTAAACATTTCGGATGGCACTATTATCCTGCCCCGCTCCTTTCAGCAATCCGATATGGGCATTTATGAGGAAAGTATTATTTTTCATTTGCCACAAGGCATGGAGGTTAGTAAGAACATGCAGGCTGAACACACGGAATTTGCGGAGGTTTGGCTGAACAATATTAAAGATCAGGGATTTTTGAAAAGGGTATGAAACCACTTACCGATCTTTCAGGCTCTGAAAAAGCAAGGCTTTTGCACGAGCTATTTCCAAAAGAAATACCTTTGCTGTTAGCGGATATCAAAATGTTCTGCGAAAGTTTTAAGCAAAATAAAGAAGTCTTCCGCTCCCAGTGGGGTGATGGTTTTATGTCCTTTGATTATTGGCAAAACCATTCGGAAGAAACGGCCGGCATTTTAAGAAAACATACTTTTAACATGACTAGAAGCAGTAAGGTATTTTCTGACCAGTTATATTTTACCTACACCTCTTTGTTCGTCACTGATCGTATCATAAAGTATGCAGAACATCAAAGTAAGGACGAAAAATTTAAATTGATCGTTCAGGTTTTATTTACTTAGTAGCTTTAAGGGGAATAATTATTCCCCTCATCGTTATTTATGGCTGGTGTCGACGAAAATTGCCGGCGGCCCTTACGGGCATCAAGATTCAGTAGATGTTTTATCGGACCGAATAAAACTTTTAAATACAAAAAATAATTTCTAAATAAATTGATCTGTTTTTTGTGCCCATTGTCCTACGCGACATTAATTAAGGTAATTGTAGTAACAGAAATTATTAAACCCCTTCTCAAACTCATATTTTCCCTTTATTATATTTTTGATTTTTTTATCTACTTCCGAAAGGTCTTGAAAATCTAAAATCCCCATTCTGATTGGAGTGTCAATGAAATTTTCTACATGTACCTCCTTTAAATAATGAGTAAAAATTGCTTTGCCGCAGGAATCATTAACGGTTAGATACCATCTTTCCTTATTTATTGCTGGAATGCAACGTAGCACCAATGTAAATCTGATTATATCATTCAGGTCTAAATAATTAAGCGAAAACGTTTGAAGGCCGCTCATCACATCCCACTGTCCTCCACTCCAACCTTGCCTTACTGGTAGTTTAACTTTCTTGTTAAATGGTTTTGCAGCACTGCTTAAGAAAAAAGTGTGAACAACATTGGTTGCTTTATATAAGATCAGGGTGTACCTGAAAATTCTTTCATCCCGATGCTTAAAATCACCTGTATAGCAATCGAATAGTTCAGGCCTTTTGTTTTTATCATTATTGAGATTTCCCTCAATAAAAATGGCATCCGCGACAAAAGGATATTCTATTGGCGCCAAGTTGAATTTAGTAGGATTATCAAAAGTTCCATCTTTTTCATAGAGTTTACGAGAGACAATGCTATGGCGATCCCTGATATGCTCCATGCCTGTATGATCATCACCATGTATAAAAATCAATCCCTTAGCCGAAACCTTAAAAATATCCAGTTTTTTAAACGTAAAATTGAATAGGTTATCCTCGCTGTATTCAGGTTTTCCTGCCTCCTTTAATACAGCGGCAATTTCATTAGCAGTTAGCAATTCTTCCATAATATTTCAATTAATTATCTGAGCCGACTTTACTCATTTATTTATAATACATTGAGCATGATGTCCATTCGTTTAGTCGAAATCTAATTCAATACCATCATCCTGAGGATTATAAATATCAAAATACAATCGTTCGACCTGAAGGTCTCTATTGTTACGCAAATATCCTTCTATCGTTTTTCTTAAAATTAATGGTTTCGCAAAAGCTCTCAAATAAAATTTCGTCGGATAAAGGCCCAACCAGGATATTTTAAAATTATCATAGTCAAAACCGTGCAAATCGAGCAGCCAGTCATAATATTCACCAAAACCTTCCATTTTTCTATCAGTAATTTCAGAAGGATGCAAGCCAAATTTGAAACACAGGTTGAAAAACATATCAAACAGTGGGTACTCATTATCCTGAGGTCCATAAAATGTATTTCTAAAAGAAAACTTATCGGGGTCAGGATAAGTTGCCGCTATAAATTTATCAAGGAATTCTGACTCCTGAAAAGATAATACATCGGTTATCGCCGCATAATAATAATGGTATGCATCGAATTTAATGTGGAGCTGTGAAGTAATGCGTTTCTTGATTTCCTTTTTGAGAGATTTATCTGCAACTGGATGAAAAAAAGCAAGAGTATTGAAATGCTGCAATAAATCCCGGTCTCCTTCAAGGGCGTACTTAAATAGTTGCTTACGGTCAAGAGCAGATAGCTTAATGATTTGTTCCCTCGTCTTCAATTCTGCCGTGAAAACCCCCAATCGTTTTTCAAGATACATGTCTTTTTTTTGCAGAAAAAATGTAATGAGCTCCTTCAACATATTTGTAGAAAGCTGGTAACGCTTACTACTGAAAAAGCTATTGACCTGAGCATAAGCGTCTGTACCCGGTAAATCTGCTTTAGAAAGACAACTCATAATTGCTTTGGTAATATTTTCTACTTGTTTGTCATTCATTTCAATCATTGCCGCAAGACAAAGACAATTGTTAAAAACCTCTGGGTATGGGTTACGCCAAAATGCCCCCTCTTCTGGTGAGTAGGCTTTGTAAGCGTCATCAACTAGATGATGATTTGCTAATAGGTTGCTGATCATTCCAAAGAACTTCCCATCCTTTCCTTTGTAAGGAATTGATTTAAAGTGGTATTTATTGAAATATCGCCAGGTCACTTTATGTTGACCATCAAAAATAAGACGCTGGATATGGTAGTCATTAAATTCGGATATCACATAACTATTGGTCTCACGAAGCGCCAAAGCTATAAATATTCCCTCCGTAAATTCCTCCATTTGAAGACTGAATTCACCAAAACTGTCATACACTATCCAGTTTCCACCAATAAAAGAACTCAATTGGGCAAATCCATTCAGCAATTGATCGTAAGAATGTGTATTGAAACTTCCTCCTCCGATAAAGCTTTGATACTCACTTCTCAATTTTGATATGGCAGTCTGGATTTCATAGGCACTATCAGAATAAAAACGAACATCCTTAATGTAATTAAAAAGTTTTCGGTGATGGCTTCTGTTCCGGGCAGAATAGACAGCTTGATCCAAATTGATCTCCATCAACTGCTTTCCATGCTCCATTGTTTCATAATCGTAATAATTGCTTTTTATTAACCTTCCCAATTTGATCAGATTAAATTGGGTAATCAGAAATAAGGTCTTTTTGCCTTTATTGAATGCTTGTTTACCAATTTTTTGAAATGCTTGTACCGCTTTAAGATAATTACCAAGTTCATAATGCATATATGCAATCTTCATCTGGTCATCTAAAGATTTGTTTTTGGGTTCTGCAAGTTTTTCTATGGTCTGCGGAATTTCCAGCCTGTTATAGCAACAGACTACACAATTGCAATTACCATGGCTGAAATACCGTGTGGATACTTCCTTCCTGGATTTTTGAGAAACAATTTCATAAATATGATTTTGAGTGAACTTTACCAGCACCGCTTTTGCCTTTTTTTCATAATCTTCGACATCCTGAATGTAGGAGGAATCGGTAAACACAATTTTTCCGTCAGGCTGGACCTTGAAAGTATCTAGCATTTTCACCAGGTCATCATTATCTGTATACAATTTAAATTGCTGATAAAACGATGATTGAGCATCTGAAATCTTGAATGGGTAATACTGGGTCAATAAATGCATTGGAAGATATTGCACTTCCTCGAAAAGGTACTCAAGCAGGGTAAACAACTGCTCAAGGAGCGGTTTGCCACGATCAACCTGAAAATCTGTACCAGCCGTTAGGGCATTTACATTTCCTTCAGATACCCTGAAAAACTGTGATGTTTTAGATGCCTCTGCATCCCTTATAAAATCTAAAAAACTGTCGGGTTTCAGAATATTTTTGGGGTCTATAAAAATCTGTATGGATTTACTTTTTTTAGCTATCGATTCATTCAGTCTGTCTTCCAGCGTACTATCTAGTTGAATCGCATACCAATAAACTGTTTTTGTTGAGTTATCGCAAAGAAGAAACAATAATGCCCAGGGCATTTCCTGCTGATAATAGCGGATATGCCGGTTATCAATCTGAAAAGATATCAGTCCCCTGTTAGCAGTAGTTTTTAAGGGAGTTACAGGCTCATCAGTAGCTTTTACCTGTAGTTTGAACATATCCAGTGTATTTTCATTTGGTTTACTGATAAGTTCGATCTGAAAATCAACACCTCGGTCTTTTTGATGTTCTTCTGAAGTTTTATTGATCTTAAGGTCCTGATATTTTGTCCTTATAAGTTCCAGAACATTATCTAGTAATATATTACCCGATTCCTGAATCTCTTCGGTCGTTCTGGAATTCGTTGTTTTCTTGCCTTTTGCCATTTTTTGAGCGTTGTTGTTCAGCAAATTTACTCATTTATTGAATTGAGTACATGAGCCCAGGTTGTACAAGGATATTGGGTTATTTTTCAAAAATCACATTAAAAAATTAATGTGTAAATAAAAACCATCAAAGTTGATAGCCTGATACTATCTAAACCCCTGTCAAATACTATCACACTGAATTCTTACCTTTATACAAATTAAACGCGATCACAATGACTGAAGAAAAATTACAAAGGCTTAAAAAAGTACTTGCAAAGATTGAGAGCTACAGTAGAGACGAAAGGTATTTCAGCGAGCTAGAGGCACTGCGGGAAGAAGAATATCATATAGAAGGTGGTAAAACTGCTGAATATATAATGGGGAATTACCGCCACAATTTAGAGCAGACCGGCTGGAAACAGGCCGAGAGTTACAGGCTTGCCAAACGTAGAAGGCCCGTAAAAGGAGCACCTTCCGAATACTCGGATTATATCCGCAACTTCAAGCATGATGTCCAAGATGAATTATTCCGGGTTGAAATGTTCATAAGTAACCAGAAATAGACCAAGCATGGAAAATTTTGATGGTCCTGGATTATTAATCGATAGTAACATTTATGGCTTTGATTTAATACAATTGCTATGGAAACAACGATACGATCAGCCTGAACATGAGAAAATGCTGACCGTAATTTTGAAACTTATCAAGGTTGATTTGCGGCATTGTGAAGAAAAAGATCTGAAAGCGTATTTTTCAGAGGATGAAATCGAGGTCTTTAAAGGTGCAATTTCTATTCAAGACACTGAAAATACGGAAGTTTTAGCGAGATGGTTTGATGTGATGTTGACCCTGAATAAAAAAAACATCAAAGACTACATCATTCCAGCTCATCAATCTTATATGGAAGTACATTCTGCAACTAATGAGATAAACTACCTAGTCCGTGCCCTGGCACTTGTCAAATATGCAAAGACATTTTTCAAAGATAGGCTCGATGAGATATTGATTCAGGCAAAAAACTCAATAGTTAACTGCACTTCGGCGTATTTTCAACAGCTTATCTTAATAGAATTAATCTCTATCTACGGACAAAGGCGATGTCATGCCGAGTTTAGCAAGTTTCTTGAAGAAAAAATAAAGCACTTCATCTCCGTCAAAGACTTTCGGTCTGCAAGATTTTGTATCAAATCATTGCAGCTCATTGGCATGTTAAACAAAAACCAGTGCAATATACGCATGGCTGAAATTTACGAGGCAGAAGGAGATCAGCATGTGTCAGAAATGCAGCCCAATACCTTCTATCCTACAATTTCCGAGGTCTATCTAAAGGGCTTCAAGCTGATCGCATCCGCAACTGAATGCCAAGAGTTACACGATAGACTTGAACGAAAAGTTGCAAAATTCCAACTGGAGGTTTTTCGAACATTGCAGGCCGGTGGCTTACGTATGATACCAGAAATTGATTTGGATGACATTCATAAAAAGGTTCTGAATTTGAATCTGCATAGCTCCAATCTAGCTTACTATACTCTATTAGATCTTCCTGTGATTTCAAAATCCGCTGTTGAAGAATTAGCCAAGCGCGATAAGGAATCTCCAACGGTACTGGAACGATTTTTCTCTGAACAGGTTAAAATCACAAAAAAAGGCGCTCAGGTAGCTTCTCAGGACATTACGGACAGTTACACCAGTAATGCCCGGACTTATATGCGGGAAAAACTGATGGCCTATATTTATTTTATCAAAGGTACGTTGGATGGATATATTGATATGAACAAGGCGATGGTGATGCGTCTTTTGGAAGATGCAAAAAGTCCCTTTGTTCCAGGAGACAGGATGCACGACTATTGTTTAGGACTTACAGCAGGTTTCCAAAACAATTTTGTCACCGCTGCCCACGTGCTCATTCCTCAAATAGAAAACAGCCTCAGGCATTTAGCGGCTACGAATGATATTATTGTCACCACTTACGACAAAAGATTTCATTTGGAAAATCTCTTGGGAGGTTTGCTCACAAAAATCCGTCCGCTGGCTAACGAGGATATCATTGAAGAACTCAACAGTTTTCTTGTCGACAATAACAATGTTAATTTCCGGAACGAATTGTTACATGGATTAATGGAAACTACACTAGTTCACAAGTATGGGCAATATGCTTGGTGGCTATGTTTAAAGATGATCTTACAAACCAAGTCTATTTTTCCAGGAATAAAACAATAACTTTTTTGAAATTAACTTTTCGAAGTTACCCTCGTTTATTTTCTCTTTCGGCTCTTGATTGCATGTATTCCATAATGCGATCTGCAGGACGGAGTTTATGAAAAGTGGTTACGGACTCTTCGTAAAGATCACGTCGTTTCAGTTTTTCGGAAAGATTGAGCTCGTCTTTAAAGCCAAAGCCTTTATAATAAAATAAATCAAAAAATTTGTTCACGTCAGGCTGAGAAAAAAAGATGCCATCCTTCAAACACATTTTAATGAAATTCTCGTTGTCGAAAAGAAAATAGGCGCATAGTTCCAACTCGTCATAACAAAATACCCGTTCATGCAATAGTTCCCTGGAGAGTAAAAACTCCTTAAAACCCTGAATATGATCATCTTTTCTTTTGAGGGTAATTAAAAAACTTTCCAAATCATTGATGCATACCGCCCAGGGATACGGGCAATCCAAGGGTAATTGCAACAAAAGTCCCAGATCACACTGAATTTGCCCCAACCGTTCCTGAGTAACTACAATGGTAAATACCTCATCAAAGTCAGCAGGATTAATTGTTGCTATGGTTTGTTTTGATTTGTTCTTTATTTTAAATACCTCCTGGCCAAGAAAGAGTGTTTCTACTTCCCTAGCCTGCGAATATCCATTCCCAATTGATTTTTGAAAATCATCCTTAATTCGGTCATAAGCTCTTACAGGATCACGAAGTGGTTGCCGTTGTCGCTGTGCCTTACATTCTATAACATATGCAATTCTATTATGCAATATCAATAAATCCTTTTCATTACCATTCACATAATAGCCCCTGTAAAAATTTGCACCTGAATCAAAAAAATCCCGAAAAACTTCAGTTGTTTTTTCTTCCAGGTATAGGTCTCTCCTTTCAGAAATCTTTCTTCCAGGGGCATTAGGTCGATTACATACCTCATAAAGAAAGTCATAAATGGCATTGATTAATTGCTTAGAATAAATCATTAAGATACTTTCACCATCCATGATCAAAATAGGTTTACTCAAATACGGGCATTTATCGGTGTAATAGAGATAGTCTTTGTTCTCATTTCTTAATAGCGTAAAATAGGCTAGAAAAAGTTTGGCTTTTTCCGGATCGGCTAATTTATAAATCTCAGCTATTGGAATGGCCATATTAAATACCTTTCTGTCTGTTAAATCCAGAAGATGGATTTTTTGAGATTCTGAGAGTGAGTTGAAACGTTTTCCAAGCTTTAACGACCTCAAAACCGGATCGTCTTCGTCTTCCATGTAACGTTTTCCCCGCCCGATTTCCATATTGGTTAGCAGGATAAAAAAATCAGTATAATCATTAAGAGCCAGCCCAGTTTCCAAAAAAATGAATTCCTTATGGTATTGAAAAGTGCGTTTGATCCTTTCAATATCCTGCTCCATATAAGACAGTGTGGCGTTAAGATAATAATTAAGAAATGTGCTCTTTGTGGTGAGCATGTGATTAAATTCTTCCTGGGACATTTCACCTTTTTTGGTGCGCTCTGCCTCATATCCATATCCCTTTTCTATTTCGTTTAACAAACGAATAATAGCTTTGTGATCATCTGTTCCCGCCGCATAGAGCGCTCTTCCTCCAATTTCGGTTGCATGGTAGAGACTAACTAGATACATGAGCTGACGAACAGGTGAACGAAGCTTAATCTGCCCGGTAGATTGCCTGACATGCTGGTTAGCCAGAAAAGCTATATGCGCTGTAAAATTCCGATGATCGTATTTTCTTATAATAGATTTTAATTCATTCGCAATCGCTGTTGCTCTATCTTGTGTAAGCTCTTTCATTATGGGTAATCCAAAGTTAGATATATCAATTAGTTACAAGCTTGCGATTTATCCACAACCGAATGCATGGTGTTATAAATATTTTCAATCAAAAGGTCTTACTTCTGGTTGGACTTCTTTGGATAAATTTCCCTCAAAACGGCAAAAATACCATCTAGGTGTTGCAATGGGCTCCCTCCGTCCCCGCAGGAAGGGATTCCTTCAGAAAAACCAAAGGGTTGCTCCAAAAAGAGCAGCCCTTTTTCTTTGAGTATCAGTAGTTTATGTTCAAATTCAACATTTATTGAAGGTGTTCTAAAACTACCCTCTTTATACCCGAGTCCCTGTTTGAACACCTGATGCAAAATAGCGTGTTTTTGTGCCAGACTGGAATCCTGAAAAATTTTCGGCATATTCATCAAATATGGCATCAACTGCAACTCGCCATGCAGATCGCTTTCCAACCTTTGGGATAAATCAAAATCCTCTCTCAGCTTCGCTTTTTCCCCTTCATATTTGATCATCCAGCGTTTATAGGTATGATCGATAATAGTACCGTCAAACAGTTTATTTTCGACAGCTTCTATCTTGGCATCAATAGCCTTTAATTGGGCGTTCAAAACCTTTTTTCGTTGCTCACTAATGTGCAAGGTAGATTTAGCCAGCCCCGTTACCCGACTGATCAAATGATCTACGGCACTTTGAGTAAAGCTCAATTCTTTTAACAAAGCTTCAAAAGTATCATGTACTTTTTGACCGGGTATATTTAAGCCACTATGACTTACACAGCGATGGGCTCCCTCCTTCCCCGCAGGAAGTATTAAAACGCGTGTTTTAGAACACGCGTTTTTGTTTTTATATAGCACATTTGCAAAACGACAAAAAGAACAACCTTTGATGGGTATTAACGTTTTATACTAAAAATCATATTGTTTTTCTAAAAATAGACCATAAAACCCCGAGAGTTTTAGGGGATTCGAACACCTTCAATTTACATCCTCGGCAGCCAAAAGTGCAAATTTCACTATAAAATCAAGTATTTCCTGCCCCCTCTACCCCTGACAAATCATTACCAATGCTATAATTCATGCTTCAGGATCTTATCAGCCATTTGTTCTGGAAGGTTATTTGAGTTCAGCGCAATTACCCTAATCAAAAAGTAAGACTAAAATGAATCCTTTACAGAAGCTTCTATTTTTCCCAAACTTACCTCATCCTGTGAAAATTCGCCTGTATCCCAAATCTTAAAGTGTTACGTAAAGGATTATAACCAGATCCGGCTATGTATGAAAAATCCAGAGCCAAACGGCTATAATGTACCCCTAAGCCCAGAGTAATATATGAATCGCCCGCCTTTTGGGCATTTTGATAAAGATAGCCACTCCTTAGATAAAGAATTTCCTTAAAACTCAGTTCAACTCCTCCGGATACCCCCATCTCCTGCAACTCCTCTCTAAATCCCCCAGGAGCATCGCTGAAGGAACCAAATACGCCAGCGGGAACTGAACGGTCAGGATCTTTTCCTTTTATTATATTTCCCGCCGAATCATAGACCGGTTGAGTCGGCACCATTAGTTTATTTAAATCAAGAGCAAAAGTGACTTTTGTTGATCCCTCACCAAATCTCAAAGAAGATCCCAGTTTAAAGTTTGCAGGGAGGAAATAAGACTTTAGCGTACTACCATAGATCATCTTTGTACCAATATTGGAAAGCGCCAGACCAAAACTTAAAATAGCCGGCGTTCCAATCAATTGTATTTCCGACTTTTCAAAAGCAGATATATCCACCGCTACAGCTTTGCCCGCACGCACATTTTTATTCCCTGCGCCGCCTCCAAGCAAATTACTGTTGATATAACGCAGATTACCACCGAGCGCAAATCCGGGGCCAAGCTTTAATGCATAACCGAGGTCTAATGCAACCTCACCAGGATTATACACACCCAGATTCTGAAAGTTTTCATCACTGAAACTTACCTTCCCTATGGAGAAATACCTCAGAGAAGCAGACAACGTATTTCTTTCATTCAGTCTATAATAACCACTGAGATAAGAAATACTCATATCAGGCGCGAGTTGCTTTAACCAGGGACTGTAAGAGCATGATACACCAAAATCTCCTTCCGGGAGAAAAGCTAAGGCCGATGTGTTAATGGCCGTCGCATTAGCATCAGCATCAAGAGCTACACCTGCATTACCCATAGCCCCAGACCTTGGTTGGGGTATAATCAACAGGAAAGGTACCGCAGTGAGTATATTGTTCCTTATCCCCGCATCTGCTTGTACACCATTTATTGACTGAGCCAATAGCGTATGCTGGAAAAGCACTAAAATACCCAATAGGAAACCTCTTATTGAACACACAGATACATACTTTTGCATAAAATACCTGCTATACGTACAAATCCATATCAAAATGAACATTTAACTTTCCAAAATAAGTATTATAGTCATCCCCTAAATGAATCCACGGGGTACTCATCTCAATACCTGCTTCCAAAAAAATAGCACAGGAAAATTCGCAAGAGTATTTTTTACAAATGTCATTAAAAACCGCTGTCTTGTTTTTTGCCAATTCAATAAAACCGTTCATCTGCATTTCAAAATCATCATCGACTTTAAAATTTGGAGAACAAATCAGCCATCTATTTAAGGTAGCCAGTTTTCCCTGGGATAATTTTGGATTGATTGGCAAACCCTTAAAATATTCTTTAACGGGTGTGATTCCAAATAAGTTAGTCAGTTCTGCGTGAGTTATATCTTCAAATCCACTCACACAAAAACGTAATTCAACTTTATGTTTTTTCATATACTTTTAATAATACATTACGGATTACTTTTCCTAAAACGACCGATATTCCATAAAAGATCTACACAATATTCTATTAGCATAGTTTCATTTCTCTCCAGATAGGATTTTTTTCCAGACGCTTAAACGGCTAACATTTTAATAGCAAGGCCTTCTGTCAATAAACGGAACACCTTAGGCTCCATATCTATCATCCTAGTTCATTCTTACTTATTTCTTAGGTGAGTAAAGTATATCAAAAAAGCTTATAAAATGTACTACAATGTTAGCTCTATTTTTTGTTATAGTTTTTAAAATCTAGATCCGATATTTTTCATTTCCTTAAAAAATTGGTAAAAGCTCTGGCAAAAATATCCGTGGCGCTACAATCCTAGGGGCTATTATTGGCATTGTTGGCATTACCGGAACCGTCACAACAGGAGCAGGTGAGATTACAGGAAGCGTTAAACCACTTCTGTACTTTATATGCCACCAACCATTATTATAAACTTTCATCTGATCTAAATTTTTCAAATTGATATAAGTGGGTTCAGGTGGCCCATTCCCGCCTTTTCGTACTTCATATACCCATCCATCTTTATCTTTATAGAGATCTATTTTTCCACCACCCTGTTTGTCAGAGTGATCCCACCCACTATCCTTCAATTTTTGTATCTCTCCTTTGGATAGTAACTTTAATTGTCTCTCATTGGGATCTGGCTGAAATAGGTTATGAGCCAAATGGTTCAATCCGGCAATTATTGCTCCGGTACTTGCGCCCCTCCAGAAATCACCTCCTGTTAGTTCAGCTGTTACTCCTCCTGAAACCGCAGAAAATGCAAGCATTCCGATAGGACTATCTGCAAAATCTCCACCCCAAGTACCCCAAGCACTACCTGCAACTGAGCTTATTGCGCCTGTGGCAAAACCTGTCAGGAATTTACCACCTGAAAGCTCAGAAATACCACCCTGAGCTAGTCCGTGTGCCGCACCTCTTAACATTTCATGCCCGAATTTGCCAATACCACCGAACTGCTCGCCAATCCCCATCGTCACTGCCCCGGAGAGAGCGCCAAAACCTACCGATTTACCGAACTGTCCCCAATCCCAATTTTTAAATCCTCCATTGCTCAGTCCCACGCTTGCAGTGTAACTCACAGCCCCTACACCTGCACCAATGATTGCACCGGTAATAATGGTCGCTACAAGTTTGCCTACAAGAGGAATAAGAAATGCGAAAATAAATTCTCCACTAGGATCTGTAAACATTAAGGGATTATTCATCGCATAAGCATACCGGTTAAAATTTTGGGTATTTGAAGGATCTTGTATATTATTGTCCGGACTTAAGAACCGATGTAGTTTGGGATCATAAAGTCTTCCATTCATGTGTATAAGTCCTACCCCAAGCAGGTGCTCATGGCCTGTAAAACCTCGATCCAAGATCTGGAATACAGCGAGTGCATTTCCATAACCATCTTCAATCTTCAAAATATTACCCCAGGCATCAAATTGTCTCTTCTCCACCACCCCACCTTGCTCATCTGTAATCATGACTATACTACCGAGATAATCACGATGCAAAAAGTATAGATTTTGAGTATGCTGGCTACTTTGAAACTCCTCCTTCCAAATGGCCGGAGCCGAGTAAGGATCTCCGTCAAGATAAAAGATAAAGCTGGTTTTTCCAGTCTGCATATCGCTAGTAATCTCCATGCCACCATCTTCACTGTAATGCCTCCTGAAACGCCTGTTCAGCGGATCAGCTTGCTCGTCACCATAATACACATGAGACCTGGACATACCAGCATTATACTGAAACGAGATTCTTTCCTTACCTTGCTCAATTATTTCAACAGGAGCTTTAAACGCATTATAGCTAATCTGCTGAAGAGCATGTTCTTGCTGATAGTATCCATTTGCAGTCGCATTATTACTAAGATCGAGCTCCGTCTGTTTATAGCTTCCTCCATCGTAAGTATAATCCCCCAACTCGCTATTATTCAGTATCCGCCCCCGATTATCATAAGTCTGACTCTTATTTCCCTGGTTATCGTTAAAATTAGTCAGCCTATCCTGATTGTCATAACTAAAACTTTCAGCCCAATTAAAGGCACTGTTACTTCTGTTTGTTAATAAGCCACGTTGCGAGTCAAAAGTATAACCCAAATCCATAAGCGTTACTGGATTCCCCGAAACATTCTCTACAATAGTCTGCTGCGGCAAACCATAAGAATTATACTGATAAGTATTCTTCAATGCTAATCCCTGTGTGCTAATACTGAGTTTACCTTTACTGTCCAGATTATTTAATTTCCAAATAACCTGACCTGTTCCCTGAAAAACAGTCTGCAGGAGCTCTCCGTTTTGATACTGTTTTTCAATCACTTTCTGAACGGTGATATTACTCTGCTTATCCTTAGCTTCATAGCCCTCAGTTATTACCCTTCCGAAACTGTCGTAAGTATAAGACCTAACAAAACGCGCATGCAGATTATCCTCCACCGTGCTACTCAATCGTTTATAACTATCGTAAGAGTAGCTATAGCTGGCATTATTTCCATCCGAATTGGTCAACGCAAGGTTAGAAATCAGCCTAGTCGCAGGATCGTAGGTATAATTATATTTCATGTTGGTACCATCCCCAACGATTTTCTTTTCATCCAGGTTTCCCGCCGCATCATATTTGTATTCCGTATAACCTTTAGGTGAGACCTCTTTTGTCAGCTGTCCCCAGTTATCGTATTCATATTGATAGATTCCCGCGCTCGGGTCGGTCAGTTTTGTTTTTCTACCCCAACCGTCTTGCTCAATACTCTGAACAAATCCTCCATAATTCACCGTTTTAACATTACCATTTGCAAAATGGGTGTAATTGATCGTTCCCCCAGGATCCACAAGGCTCGCAATTTTCCCAAAAGCATCATTCGTTGTGGTAATTGTCTTTACCCCATCATTAGCAGTAATACTTAAACCGTTATAGCTCAAATTGACAATTTTACCAGTGTAGCTAACAGTCTGCTTACTCCTACCGTATTCATCATAGCTTGTGGTATTCCACTGTGAATAATTTCCTGCCTGAGAAGGTTCACTTACCGCACTCTCCCGTCCGTAAACATCATACTGAGTGGCAGTACCGATATATTGTCCTAAAATATTCTTCTTTCTAACCTCAATTACCTGCCCCAAAGCGTTGGTAACCGAGATAGAAGAGTGTCCCTCATCATCAGTATCGGTAATGAGAATATTAAAGCCATCGCGCTGGTAGCTCGTTTGTGAATTGGTACTAAGGTAATCAGTAGTAGTTACCAACCTGCCCCAGGTATCATAAACATAGCTCTCCACCTGACCGGTCGGACTTGTTGAGCTTAACTTATTTCCCATCACCGGATCGTAGACAGAACCAGATGAAATACCATTAACATCGGTAGAAGATATCACAAATCTCCCTGAAGCATCATAGATCATAGACATTGTTCTTTGTCCACCACCTGGTGCGGTAACAGTTTTTTGTTTTAGGTTACCGAAGCTATCGTACTGAATATCTTCAGTTAACCAACCTGTTCCCTGCCCCTTCTTTTTGGCCTGCGTAGGAAGAAAACCCGAATAAGTATATTCCTCTTCCTTACTTGTGACATCTGAGCCATTGTTAAGGGTCATGGATACCTTCAGCGGTCTGCCTATATAATAACCTGAAGGATTATTATCATAAGTTACCTCAACAATCTGACTACCAACCCCATTTATATTATTGGTTGTCTTAGTTCTATTAAAATAACCATCATATTGGGCAACCTGGGTCTGGAAAGTATTCTTTAGCATATCCTTCTCACAGGTGGCAACAGCTACGTTAATAAAAACCTTGTTGGCAAGCAGCTGGCTACTGAAAGCCTGGTCAGACCTGCTTATATAATCAGTCAATGAAGCCCCATCAGCCACCCCGGCATTAGCTGGTGGAGAAGTAAACACCATATTCTTTATCGAGGGATTGATATACGTGCTCTTAGAGACAAATTGCCTAACCAATGCACCTCGCAGTTGCGGATCAAAAACTTGGGTAGTAAAATTACGGTTATTGTCACCATTTCCTGTAGACCAATTACTCCGGATAACCTCACCAAAGCCAAGGAAACCAAGCCCACCGGCGTGGCTCACAGCCTTTCCATAGCCAAATACCTGGCTAAGCTGTTCGGAACCATAATAACGGGTAACCTTACTGACCACATTCAAACCCGGAATAGTCTGCAAGTCGACATAAGGATAACTCTGATCATAACCTGCAGCATAAACCTGAATATCATTGGTGTAGACCTGCTCACTATCAATAGATTTATATTCTATAGCATGGGTTACACCATCCTGATTGACACTGGTAAGTTGAGACTCGATCTTAAAATCCCTATTGAAGCGATAAAGAGAAATACTATTATTGCTCATAAAGCCAAACTCCAACCTAACATTAGGTTTAGATGGATTTAAAAAGATCGGAATAGGATAATGCTTTAAAGGACCATAATTACTTGTTGAAGCTCCATAAAAGAAATTCGGCTGTCCATTTGAAGATGGAGCGCCACTATAATAGACAGTCATATAAGTACTGCCATAGTTGCTGTTGTTGGTGGTAACGGTCCTCGAAGAGAGAATATCTGTTTTACCATCCCCATCGACATCGTTGGCAACCAGATAATAAAGATCAAGCGTACCAGGAGGATTTCCGTTCCAGGTTCCGGCAGTATTATTAAATGGTTGGTACTGTTCCCTTTTTTCAAAGGATTTCCCTGTCGACATAAAGGTAGCGAAGAGAGAATTGTTCCCTGTAGAAAACATCACGTCAAGTTTTCCGTCACCATTGTAGTCACCTAGAAGTATTTGCTGAGAAAGGCTAATCCTGTTATCAGGAAGGTTCCAAAGCAGCTGAAGACCACCTGTACTATTCATACTGTAGACATTCATTACCCCATTTTTTACATGAAGAATATCTGTCTTACCATCACCATTAAAATCTCCGGTTAACAGCTTCTCTCCTGTAATATAAGTCTGAGCAAGTCCACCTAAGTTAGTAACATAATTAGCGGTAAGTCCCCTATCCATGTTTACAAAATAAGCATTAGATCCCCTATCCTCATATTGCGGCATTCCATAATAATAGCTTGCCCGGTCATCCCATGGATCTTGATAATATTCAAGCGACTCATGGGTCACCACAAATCCGTCATTGACCGCAATAATATCCGTTAAGCCATCACCATTGAAATCCCCAGAAACAAATTTCATCGTCAAAGGCATCCCATCATGAGTCTGATAATCATAATCTGAAAAATATGCCGGCCCTGCAGGCACATTATCCCAGGTTTTGGTATATTGATAATAAACCGGCTGAACCGTTCCTGAAGAGTAAACATCGAATTTAAACGCATTTGAACCATTCTGCTTAACCAAAAGCATTCCCTGTCCTGAAAGAACCTTATTGTTCCAACTCAGCGAAGTGGTCGGAAATATATCTAAAAAAGCGCCAGTATTTACCTGATAACCAACCTGATAATAAGGCGAGTTGGGTTCCATATCATAAAAGGCCCAGAACTTATCCTTATAACCGTTTGGATACAATAAAAAATCCATAGTACCATTCCCGGTGAAATCAGCCGTCAGGATCTCCGAGTTATTACTCGCTATTCCTGAAAGACTAAGATTACTTATCGTATTGGTAACTACAACATCATTTGTAGCGCCATAGCTAAAATAAATTGGACTAAAAGAAGACTGCTCACTTCCATTGAACTCCTGTATGCTAATAAGCTTCTGATAATTTAAAGTCCCTACCACACCATAAGAAAGCTTATAATGTCTGGTATAGCTACCACTTCCGATTACCGATATTTTATCTAAAATCCTATCCTGATAGGACGAAATTCCACCAGTGTAACCTTGCTCAGCCCTATAGGCATATCCGTAGCTAAAGACAACCTGATTGATACCAGCCGCAGCTCCAATCCCACCATATTCGATTTGAGAGATAAGCATAACATTATTTGCGTTAAGATACTGATAGCTAATACGCGCCCCAACCGGATTTTCAGTATAAGTCAGCGCATACTCATCCGGAGTCCTGGAAGATGAACTACTCCCATAAAACGCCTTAGAGCCATCAGGATATAAAACCTCAAAATATTCAGGCCCGCTATTATTACCAAAAGGCGAGCTTCCATGAGAAATAATCCTAAGATTGGAATAATTCTCAGTCTGGTATTCACTCCCATCAGCTCCATAAATGCCACTTTTAGGAAGCAAACGTTGACCATCAAGGGCAAACCTATCAGTTTGGTTAAAATTTACCCCATCAATCCGGCCATCATGGAACATACTAGTAGAGATACGTCTTATCGCAGATAGTCCCGTCACGCTCCAACCCAATCCCGCAATACCGCGCCCAGCCTGACTATTATACGAAATGGAAAGCTGGGGAAGCACCTTACCGATCCCTGGAGGAACGGTAATTGGAACACTATAGGTTGACCCGCCCGTTGCAGAAACGTCCAAAGAACTGGCAGTCCTGCCAGCATCAACAGTTACCCCTCCACTTGGCGGATCTACAGGGTCTACCGGATCAACAGGTGGATAACCTGGGTCCCCAGGATCACCAGGAGCCACCACTTTATTGGCAGTATTTCTAGATACCTTCCCCCCTTTAGCACCCTTCAAAGCCAAAGTATCCTTTTTCGAAACAGGAACAGCCCCCTCTACATAACGGATTTCTTTAAACAGCAGAGGTTTAACAGAAGTAGAATCCATTACAGAGGTATCAGCCTGCTTAGTTGATTTCCCAGGTTGCGTTTGAGCTGAACAGAAGGCAATAAAAAAGACAGAAAAAAAACTTGAGAGCAAAAAATGTTTCATGAGTATATGGCGATATTATCTAGATTTTAATGAGTTTAACGGACTCTGAAGTACTGTCTGAGTATTTGATAACCAACAGGTAGGTTCCTGGTGGAATTTTATTTAAAACAATCTGGGTATTTTTATCTTCAGGGCTATACTTACCTGTAAACACCCTATTGCCTCCCATACCAATTACCTCCATGGATTTGACATAAGCCCTATTGGGAAGCGTCCAGGATACATTCACACTCTCACTTACCGGGTTCGGATAGACTTTCAGTGTTTTTTCCGTAATCCCATCGCCCTCGTTTTGAGCTGGTGAAATCCCAGTTGACAGTTTTTTTTCCGCAAGCAAACCAGCTGCAGGTCTACAATTGATGCAAACCCACCGTCTTTCGGACTGATTGCCCGACGCGTCATAACTGAAGTTTAATTTTTGTGCACGTACTTGTACAGGTACATAGCAAAATACTATGGCTAAAAGAAGTAGATAGACTTTAGGCATTTTGAGAGCTTAAAATGAGCAGTTAATTCTTAGTTTAATTTTAACGCCACGAAGATGTAAAACTGGCAAACAACACCATTACTTTTTTACACGAACACGCTAATTTATTACACGAAACCACTAATAAATCCATCAATTTGATATACATCAAAATATTCAAAAGCAATAGTGGAGTTTCTATATTTGACTAGAGTGATTTAGTCGTCAGATTTAGAAAGGAACTTTTAAAGTTGATTATATGAGGTATGGTGGTTACTCCGTTCCATAATCATGTTTTGCGTTGAACTTAGATTCCTGCTGTTCACCGGGAATTGACTAGTATCGGTGCCTTACGAAAGCCATCAAAATTTTATCGATCAATGTGATGCTCATTTTAAGAAAAAAGGCTGTACGACTGTAGATGACCTAATTGCTCATGCAAAAGACTGTGTGACAATTAACAATATAAAATTAGTAGCGGATGGCAATTTAAATCTGCGATTAAATTCAGCAAAATCATCCTTGCTAAGATGCGATACAATAATGGAGAGAATCTAATTTTAAGTATGCTAGTCAACCAGTTAATTATTCAGACTTTTTCGAGTAAATATCCTTTAAAACAGAAAAGATGCCTTCGAAGTGTTGCAATGAACTCCCTTCTTCCCCGCCATAAGTACAAAAGCGCGTGTTTTTAGAACACGCGCTTTTGTCTTTTATATAAGATTGATAATCAATCATTTGTAAAACAACAAAAAGAACAACCTTTGATGGGTATTAACGATTTGAACTAAAAATCGTACTGTTTTTCTAAAAATAAACTATAAGACCCTGAGAGCATTAGGGGATTCGAACACCACAACTTCCCCAACATTGTTGGACTTTATTGTTTTAAGGCCTTCGTATACAATCTTTTAGTGTTCTAAATTTGTCCTCTAAACTTAAATCAGTATGTAACTGATAGAAGAGGAGTAACTATTGGCTAAATAATTTGTTGAACCGAGAAAGTTTACATAGATTTACACACTTTAATGCCATTTATGTGATTTAAATCACACAAATCATACTAAATACGTGGATCATGCAGATTAAAAGAACGGTACAGAAAAATTTATCCTCCTGGAAAATAGACCCAAACCGTAAACCGCTGGTACTCCAAGGCGCAAGACAGGTTGGTAAAACATGGTTATTGAAACATTTTGGTGCTTCCGAATTTGACAATGTTGCATATTTTAATTTTGAGGAACAGCCGGATTTAAAGCAGTTTTTTGAAAATACCAAGGATATACAGCGCATTATACAAAATTTATCACTAGTGCATGGTTTACCGATACTGCCGCAGAAAACACTGATTATATTTGATGAAATACAGGAATGTAATGAAGCACTAAATGCTTTAAAGTATTTTTATGAGAATGCACCTGAATATGCGGTGGCTAGTGCAGGTTCGCTACTTGGGGTTGCGATGTCAAAAGGTAATTCATTTCCGGTAGGGAAAGTTGATTTTTTAAGGGTAAATCCAATTAGTTTTTCTGAATTTTTATCGGCGGATGATCCTCAACTTTTTGCCTATGTTGAAAGTATAGATAAGCTGGAACCTATACCCGATATCTTTTTTAATCCGTTGGTAGATAAATTAAAAAAGTTTTTTATTTGCGGGGGAATGCCCGAAGCGGTAGTTGCTTTACTGGAACAACAGGACATAGAAAAGACACAGCAGGTGTTGCAAAATATAGTGAACGCATACGCTCTTGATTTTTCGAAATATGCGGAGAGTAAGGATGTGCCTAAAATTAACCATCTATGGGCTTCAATTCCTTCACAACTGGCAAGGGATAATAAAAAGTTTCTTTACCAAAGCGTAAGAACAGGGGCACGTTCAAGAGAATATGAAGACGCCTTGCTTTGGCTTTCGCATGCGGGCCTGGTATACAGAATTTTTAGAATAACCAAGCCAGGGTTGCCTGTTTCCGCTTACGATGATCTTTCGGCATTTAAACTTTATCTGATTGATGTAGGTTTGTTGCGCAGGCTTTCATTACTTGATCCGATAGCTATTAGAGAAGGAAATCGTTTATTTACAGAATTTAAAGGCGCTTTGACCGAAAATTATGTGTTGCAGCACCTAATTAAAAATTTTGAAGTGCAGCCGCGCTACTGGACTTCGGGTAACCAGGCCGAAGTTGATTTTATTATTCAGATTAAAAATGAGATTGTCCCTATTGAAGTGAAATCTGATGAGAATGTACGCAGTAAGAGCCTATCGATATATAATAGTCTTTATGAACCATCTGTACGGGTAAGATATTCATTAAAAAACCTGAAAAGAGATGATGGGCTAATTAATATTCCTTTGTTTTTGGTCGACTATACAGAGAAATTACTTGCACTTATTTAGGAGAATTTATGACCGGTTTTTATGCTTATAGATATTCCTTATTATCCGTAAAAGCTCTAGCAAGTGTTCTAATGGGTTGACTTCTTCCCCGCCAAAAATGGTTCAAAACCTTATAAAAGCCCGCAAATCGTATGATAGCGGGCTTTTTTAATTTTCGGAAGTACCAAAATATGTATAAAATAGATACTTGAGGTGAGCAGTTCGGTGAGTAAATTCAATTTTGAAAAGTGCGCACTCGAAACGACATAAAATACTAATCTTCAATATATTAAGAAGATATACATCTTGATTTTTAATGACTGCAAAGCTAGATTTGTTACACTTTAAGGTGAGTCATTATGAAAATTAATTTGAGTTTACTCTTCTACTTAAAGAAGAGAAAAAGTTATAAAAACGGCCCTACATGGGGATCTCGGCAATAGTATCCACCTGTTTTCGAGCATAGTGGCCAGCTTTTTCGGTCTATATTACTGACTCTATTTCGCTTCAAAATGGCCACTCGGCTCACTTTAAGAAGTTTTAAGCTTTCCGGAAGCCTGACTGGGCTCATTAATTGTTTTGCATGGAGAAATTAAATTGTCGATGCGCTAAAGACCTTAAAATCGAAATTTATAAATCTTTAGTTGGAGTATTTTTGATCGAAGGTAATTTTCTGTTAGTCCAAGTCTAAATTGTCCTTTTAGACGCTGAATATTGCCTTCTAAGGAATCAGGTGAAGGGTCAGTGAACCAACAATTACGAATACTGTTTGAAAAATGACCAGGTCAGATTGGGCCGGATTGGATATATTTGGGTCAGTCTTTAGGATACCATCAAGATCAGATGGTAAAAAATGGAGTGTACAGTTGCTAAACTTCAGCTATTATTTTAACATTTACTCAAACTTTCCGGTTAAGCCTGCGTTTATACTCCGAGATACTCTTATCGCCTTCGACTTCGATTGCCGTGACCGTATTGGAATCACTTAAAATCGACATCGATGGAAAAGCACATACTTATAGTAGAGGATGATAAGGAAATTAGCGAATTATTTCAATTAATCTTCGAAATCGCAGACTATCAAACCACTGTATTCACGATTGCACCTGATCCTGAATTTATAAATAAACAGAACTTTAATTTGGTTGTAATGGATATCAGGCTCTTAGGATCCAGATATAATGGTGATGAACTCTGTAGAATATTTAAAACGCGATTCCCGGAGAATAAAACTCCCGTATTACTGATGTCGGCGGAGTCTAACGGGAATATTTTGGCAAGAAAATGTGGAGCAGATAGTTTCATGGATAAACCGTTTGATATTGATAAACTTCTTGCACGCGTTTCCGAGATGATGGTTTAGAGTGTGTTTTCCTGTATATTATATCAAAATCCCTTATCATGTTTGGATATTTTTATCCATAGAAGAAACTGATGCATTCAAGTCTCAAGCCGCAAAAGAATAGTACATTAAAAAGAAGTTGAGGGCTTACACCGAAAATTTCAAACTCGTATTTGTTGTAAAGATTCAGGCTTAAAATTTCGGTATCGAAAACTCGGGTAGCTCAAATCGAATTTGTTTTTTTAAAATTATGTGAAATCGCTATCAGCGGGGATGTATTTTATCTGATCATTAAAATCCCACGCGATCGAAAAATGATTATAACTATTTTGAAATAAATCAATCTGGTCAGGGATTAACGCATTGCTTTAAGCTTGATTATCTTCAATCTATGCATGAGCTTAATAACAGCATAACCAGTATCCAATTCGAACCACTTTACTGCATTATTTGCTCTTCCCGGATTTTTGTGATGGTTATTATGATATGCCTCTCCCCAGAAAAGCAGATCCAATGGCAGGATGTTCCGGGAGGTATTTCCTAGCGCGTAGTTTCTATAGCCAAACCTATGCGCCCACCAGTTGACAGCAATTCCCTGCAAAGCGCCCATAGAAAATGTTAGGGGAAGGAATAACCACATCCACCAGTGGGTTACAAAGACAGCGTAAATAGCAGTGTACAGCGCTCCCCAAAGTACCCGCGCCAACCAATTATGAGCAAATTTATCAAAGGATTGCCACTCGGGAAGATCTTTACTGTACTTCTCCTCCACAATTGTGTACCCTTTGAAGATATCATTATAGCTATTGCGTGTCTTCCAGAGCAATGCCGGTATACTCTGGAAAAATGAAGGAGAATGCGGGTCATTCACCGTATCTGTATGGGCATGATGAAGCCTATGCATCAATCCGTAGGCCCTTGCACTGATATAAGATGAACCCTGCGTGAGAAAGCAGCAGATATAAAAGAATTTTTCCCAGGCCTTGCTCATTGTAAAATGATTATGTGCCGCATAACGATGGTGGAAGAAAGACTGGAAAAACAAAGAAGCATACCAGTGGATAATCAGGAAGATGGGGATTAACATATTTTATCTTGAAGTTTAATTACGAAAAATTAAACTAGCGGCCAAAATAGGCCCGTGTCGGATAAAATTAAGTACGGCAATATAGTTATTATTTCTCGGCTTCGAGCAAGCCCTGGAAATTTAAGCAGCATCGGTATGGGAATGCTCACTTAACCGATGCAATTCAACTTTAATCAGATTAATTTTCTTGCATAAATTACTGGAATAAAAAAACACCTTTCCTTGCGGAAAGATGTCCATACAATATAAAGGTTTATCTTATGCGATCTTAACGTTTATTGCATTAGGGCCCTTTCGGCCTTCTTCAACCTCAAAGTTTACGACATCATTCTCGCGAATAGTATCTATTAAACCTGATACGTGTACAAAAAGTTCCGCAGCGCCATCAGCGGGTGCGATAAATCCGAAACCTTTTGTCTCGTTGAAAAATTTTACTGTTCCTTGTTGCATTATTTCTTTTTTAATGTCTTCAAATATACATAAATATATTGAAAATCAAAAAGTTATATTTTTAAGCCGATCAGAGCAGGCATCTTAACAAGATCAGCGCACATTAATCAGCTCTAGTCGCTCCTTAAGGTTGATCTCTCTGGATATAAATAATTGAACAACAGATTGTATTTACCCAAATTTCCCCCTGAAGAGACTTTCATTTTGCCACCCGGCATCCTCGTAATTGCTGGTAAAATAGACTTTCACCTGCGCGCTGTCTGCCGAGGTAAAATAAACTAGAAAGGTTGCATCTTGTTTATCCGGAGTGATAAACCAGTAACACTCACCATGCGCGGTTTTAATTGAAGAGACGCGGTATACCCATAAATCGGCCTGAAAAGGATCGGTCACTACAGCTAACCTGATATGGGCGTCTCCAATAGATAGAGTTTGAAATATTATTGCCATGCGGAACAAATTTGTTTTTTGAAAAATATGCTAAAGAGGGAAACTCTTGAGGCCTTTTAAACATTCTGCTCTATCAATGGCGCACCCGGGCACATCAATAGCCTGGAAAATTACAGCTACCCTGAAGGTCTCATATTGATCTAACATACCACATTCCAGCAGGTCTCCGACAGCTTGTCATTAACGATAATCGTCAGTTCGCTGCTATGAACTTTATTCAGGAAAACAAGTTGTATCTCAGATTTAAAGTCAACAAACATTCCCATTTTAGGGAAAAGGGTATGGATGAAGGTCTTGGAAGAGGCCTGTTTGAGGAAGTGGATGTAGATAACATGCTTATTTTTAAAGCAGAAACGATCAAAAATATCCGGCCATTCCAGTATTATTTTGTCTACAAAAGCGATTACCTTTTGCTCTTCGGTGAGATTTTCCATAGCTAAATATTAAAACAGTGAGGTAGTAGGAGAATAATTGAACAACGATGATAAGAGGGCAAAAAAATATCGTGAACATTCTAATGTAGTCTAATTAAATGGATTGTTCTTATTTAAAATGATTTAGTTTCCCACAAATGGTAGTAGGCACGGGCCTGTAAGTAAAAAATTAACCTCACCCTTTATTATGTAATCATTAATCCAGTGAAGCTAGTAAATCCTGTCCAAGTCAAACACTGCCGGCAGATGATAACCCCCAGGGCTAGTTTTCTCAAAGTATTTTAGTGCCTGGTAACATTACTGTTCCAGGACAGACCAGGCACTAATGGTTAACTGATTTTTTCTAAATTTACACCAAAACCGGCCAGAATATTTAATGAGCAATCCAGGAAAACACATTTTGAAGGATATTGAGCGAGTATCCAACATCCCTTCCGTAAACCATATTCTAGAGCTGGCCTGTGAGACCACGGGAATGGGATTTGCAGCCATCGCCAGGGTTGATGAATTTTCCTGGGTCGCATGTGCTACACTGGATAAAATAGGCTTTGGCCTTCATGCCGGTGGCGAACTGAAACTAGAAACGACGATCTGTAATGAAATCATGCAGCATCGGCAGGTAGTCGTTATTGATCAAGTTGACCAAGACCCCTTATATAAAGATCATCATACCCCAAAAATATATGGCCTTCAAAGCTATATTTCTGTACCGATCATATTAAAAAACGGATCTTTTTTCGGAACATTATGTGCCATTGACCGCGTTCCAGCAAAAGTAAATAATCCCAAAGTGGTTAATACCCTTAAACTGTTTGCTGAACTTATCGGCTTTCACTTGGATTCTCAGGAGCAGCTTGCTGATAGGGATCGTACCATTGCCAAAGAACGAAACGAGGCCGAACTCCGGGAGCAATTCATTGCGATGCTAGGCCATGACCTCAGAAATCCGGTAAGCGCCATCTCAAGCGCAGTTCAACTTCAGTTAAAAGGAAACTTAGATGAGCGGAATCAGCGTCTAGCGCAGATCATCAGCGATGCGGCTGTTCGTACACGCGGGCTGATCGATAACATTTTAGACTTCGCTAGCGGAAAACTGGGCTCAGGTATTGTCCTCAACTACGATAACCATCTCAGCCTGGAGGAAACTATCGAACAGGTAATCACAGAACTTAAGATGGCATGGCCAGATATAATCATCAACAAAAATATTACCTACACAGACATTCCGGTAGTAGATAACAAGCGTATAGCGCAGTTAATTTCTAACATACTCTCAAATGCGATCACCCATGGCAGCAAAGGAAAACCAATAGCTATTGATTTCACTCAACAAGAAAAAGGTTATCTGATTAAAATCTCGAATGACGGAACCCCGATCCCTAAAAACATCTTGCCGCATTTGTTCAAGCCATTTTCCAGGGGTAAAGTCCAGCCCGGCCAGCAGGGGCTTGGCCTGGGACTATATATTGCAAGTGAAATTGCACGGGCACATGGCGGATTCATCAGCGTTTCTTCTATTAATGAGCGGACGTGTTTTGAGGTTGAATTACCTGGATAAGGCTCATGCCTCTTCCTCAAATTGAGGCACTTTTAGCCAGAACGTTAGACAAAACGGATGGCAGACCAAAATTGGGGAAGAACCAGTTTTGTCGAAATGTACAATTTAAGCACGAATTTAAATCCTTTGAGGACTAAAAAGACCGCTCTCCTTCATTTTTACTTACCCAGATAGAATATTCAATTTTATGACAGACATTTCATTCAAAAACTACAATAGTTTTGTTTATTAAACAAAACTATTGTAGTTTTGTGTCAAACACTTTTTTTTTTATGATACTTCAAAATATCCTCGATCAGATTATCCAGGCACAAAGGCTAAATATAGCGAACAAGGATACAGGGCTAAAAAGAGATGCGCTACCACTACTGCCAAATTTAGCTTCACATGCCCTTATTGTATCAGGAATAAGAAGATGTGGAAAAAGCACTTTACTATTTCAGTTGTTAAGCAGTAAATATCCCGGAGCACTATACCTCAATTTTGAAGATCCCAGGCTATATGAATTTGAAAACAAGGATTTCCTAAGGTTAGACGAATTGATCAGAGAACAAAAACTCTCTGTTCTGATGTTTGATGAGATCCAAATTATTCCCGAATGGGAAAGATATGTTCGGCAAAAATTAGACGAAGGTTATAAGATTGTTGTCACCGGCTCAAATGCCTCACTGTTAAGTAGAGAACTAGGAACTAAACTTACAGGAAGGCACATTACTAAAGAGTTATTCCCATTTTCCTATCACGAATTTATCTCCCATCAGAAATTAAAGCCTTCAGCCGAATCGCTAATTAACTATTTGACAATCGGTGGCTTTCCAGAATACATTAAAGAAAGAACCGACGATATTCTAAACCATCTTTTTGAAGACATACTGATTCGTGATATCGCAGTGCGTTACAGTATCAAAGACATCAGAACACTCCGGCGCCTGGCCCAGTATTTAATTTCAAATGTCGGAAAACCCGTATCGGGTAATAAGCTTAAAAACATTTTTGAAGTAGGTGCTACCAGTACCGTCTTGGAATATTTGTCACATATGGAATATTCCTATTTATTGCATTTTGTACCTAAGTTTAGCTACTCTCTAAAAAAACAAATTGCAAACCCGAGGAAAGTATATGCGATTGATACTGGTCTCGTCAATGTCAACTCAGGATCTTTTACCGAAGACAATGGGCGTAAATTCGAAAACCTCATTTTTTTGCATCTTCGCCGAACTTATAAAGAGATTTATTATTTTTCAGAAAAAGGAGAATGTGATTTTATTACATTTAAAAATGGAGCTTTTCATCAGGCCATTCAGGTATGTTATGAATTAAACCCAGATAATTTAGACAGAGAACTCAATGGAATGATTGAAGCATTGGAATTATTTAATATAGAAGAAGGAACTTTAGTCACCATTTCACAAAAAGATCAATTCGAAAAAAATGGAAAGGTCATTCATGTTATTCCTGCCCATGAATATTTGCTAAGGTAGCAACAACGAGATTAAGTGTCTTACTATTTGAAGTAAATATCTTTCAAAATCAAGAAAATACCCTTTAAGTGTTGCAATGGAATCCCATCATCCCCGCCAAAAAAAACGAAGCCCGACGATAGTCGGGTTTTTTGTTTTCCAGACTTTTCACCAAGGCGCAGCTTTAAATGGAAAACCGGGAAACAATAAGATGAGTGTAACGAATGCTTCGTTTTGTGAATCCTCCCCTTTGGAGACCACTGGAGATGCAATACACATAACCCTAGCTCCGCAGGAAAAAATTAAAGCCGGAAATAGAAATATTCCCGGCTTTTTTATGCCTAATTATTTAAACATCATTAAATTTAAACAAAGCTTCTTCAAAACGGTAGCCGGGACAAAGCGATGTTATTTCGCCGGAGTTTTTTAACCGCCCCAGCTTTAAAATTTCACCAGATAATTTTTACCGGGTTGGGTGCTCAATACTTTGGTTTTACCCATATAGCTGATTTTACAATTACCACCTTTACGCGAAAGTATGCTGGTGTTAGTTAATTTTCCGTCTTTCCAACTCATATCTATTACAAAATTCCCTCTCGCTACCAAACCTTTAACGGCACCAGATTTCCACTCTATAGGTAAGGCTGGCAATAGTTCAATGTAGCCCTGATGACTTTGGAGCAGCATTTCGGCTATGCCTGCCCCACCACCAAAGTTTCCATCAATCTGGAAAGGTGGATGGGCACCAAACAAATTAGCATAAATACCGCCACCCCCATATTTGATGGCTGCATCCTTACCTACAAAGCGCATTAATTTTTTCACTGCATCGTAAGCCCGTTCGGCATTTTGCATCCTTGCCCATAGGTTTATCCGCCAGGTGATGGCCCAGCCTGTACCTTCATTGGTGCGCAATTCGAGCGATTTACGTACGGCATCGGCCAGTTTTGGTGTTTCGGAAGTGGTGATGCTATAACCCGGATAAGCCGAAAACAGGTGCGATAAATGTCTGTGGTGTGGCTCACGATCTTCCCAATCATGATACCATTCCTGCAAATTTCCTTTTTTACCAATCTGATAAGGGTAAAGCTTTGCCATGGCTTGTTTTACTTTGATTTGAAGCGCTTCATCAACTTTTAATAAGTCGGCAGATTTCAAATAATCGGTAAATAGCTCCCTAATCATGGCCATATCGGCAGTACTACCGTACAAAGTCTGACCTGCGTAGCCTTTATCGTTGATGTAAACATTCTCGGGCGAAGTGGAAGGTGCCGTTACGAGATAACCTTTTTTGTCGGTAGTTAAAAAATCGAGGCAAAACTGTACCGCACCTTTCATTAAGGGATAAGCCTGTTGCTTTAAGAAATTCTGATCGCGTGTAAATGCGTAATGCTCCCACAAATGGGTACTTAACCAGGTACCTCCCATTGGCCAGTTGGCCCAGCAGGGATCGCCCTCACCACTATCGCCCACGGGGTTAGTCATGGCCCACATGCTGCTGTTGTGGTGACATACCCAGCCCCCGGCATTGTAAAAGTTTTTTGCAGTAATGGAACCTGGCCCAGCCAAACGACCAATAAAATCAAGCAAGGGCTGATGCATTTCGGATAGATTACCTGTTTCTGCCCCCCAGTAGTTCATTTGTGCATTAATATTGGTGGTGTAATTACTGCTCCAGGGCGGTCGTACCGATTCGTTCCAAATGCCTTGTAAATTTGCTGGAAGGCCGCCCATACGTGACGAGCTGATTAACAAATAACGGCTGTACTGGTAAAACAAAGCAATTAAACTGTTATCGGTTTTACCAGAGGCAAAACGGTTAAGCCGGTCTACAGTGCTTAATTTTTCGTTCTCGGTATCTCCCAGCTGTAACGATACCCGGTCAAAATAATTCCTGAAATCGACCTGATGAGCAGTTTTAATGCTTTCGTAATTGCGATTGACAACGTTTTTAAGGTAAGCAGCTGCTATCGCATTTTCATCCTTACCTGCTGTTCCGGGATTCTTATCCACACCGTTGTAACTGGTTGCCATAGAAAGGGCTAAAACCACTTCTGTTGCGCCTTTAATAGTTAAAGTACTATCTTTCAAAACCTGTTTACCATTAGTTTTTAACACTTTCAGCATGGAAACAAAGCGCATGGCATTTACTGTATCGTTTACTACTGCGTTAGCTATATTGCCGCGGTAATTGGGCTCAGTATGTACCGGCGCCCAACCTTTAAGTACCAGCATACCTTGTTTAACCAAACTTTTAGCTAACAGTTTACTATCGAAATTGCAGGAGAAATTGAGTTTGTCCTTTCCGGAAGCGGTTAACCTGAAAATGATAAGTTGCTGTGGGTGTGAGGCAAAAGTTTCGCGCGTGTAGGTAGTTTGGTTGGCCTGATAGCTAACTCTTGACACGGCATTTTGAATATCGAGTTCTCTCTTGTAACTGAAAACCTTGCCGCTATGGGCTAAATTAAAAAACAGGTTACCCAGTGGCATAAAAGCTTCAGAATATGGCCCCTGCATAAAATGCACCAGCGAATCAGCTTTTTTATAATCTTCATTAAATAAAGCATCGCGTACAGGCTGTAGGTATTGGTGGGCATTTGGATTGATTTTGGCGGCATCTATTGATCCACCAGACCATAATGTTGCATCGTTGAGCGAAATCCGCTCTTTCTCAATACCTCCATATACCATGGCACCCAAACGACCATTACCGAGTGGCAAAGCTTCTTCAAACTGGGTTGCCGGTTTGGTATACCAGAGTTTAAGCGCATTATTTTGCTGTGCATGCACACTCAGGCAGGCACCGATGCAAAGTAAATTCAGTAAAAATCTTATTTTCATTTGGTTAATCTGTTGAATCAAGGCGTAAGTTAAAGAAAAACAAAATTTTAATCTTCAATGGTTTAAACCAATTGCTAAACTAAATCCTGCCTTTAGTTAATTCTTTTTTAAAGGAACTTCGAATTTAATATCCGATTTGATATCGCTTTTAACCATATCTTTCAATTGGATCGCAGATTTTTCATCGACAAATTGATTTCCTTTAATTTGTACACCTGTACATCCCCAAAAATTTAACGCTGCACGTGCTTTACCAGCCGGCATAAAATCAGATTTTTCTATTTTGTTATTGATAAAAAAGATTCCATTTGTGCTCTTTGCCGATAAAACCGGATAATCGTATTGTTTGAAGATATTATTTTCAATCCGGATGTTGCGATGGACATAGTAATTTTTAACCCACTCGTTGTTTTCGGGATTAATTTTGATCGCATAATTATCTGACCCACTATTAAAACCACATTCGATAAACTGATTGTTGCGAATGGTTACATCGGTTACCGGACCAGATTCGTACCAGCCCATGGCATCATTTTCGATCAGAATAGCCTGCATGCCGGTGCGGTAGTAGACATTATTTTCGATCAGCACTTTGCGCCTGGTAGTAATTAACGTACCCCGAGAAATGGTACCTTCGAACCTGCAATTGGTAATCTTTACGACTGGTGTCCAGGTTACATTTTCTAAGGCATCACCCACTTTTAATCCGGCCGGAAAAGGCTTTTCGAGCTCTACAAGCATTTCGCGTTCGGAGATTAATTTGGCAGATTTAATTACCCCCTGTGCAAAAATCTGTAATGCAGCGCTGTGCACATAAGCCACAGTATCGCCTGGAATAAAAGCATTAAAACCATAAGTCTGGTGGTGCATAAATTTTAACTTTAAAGTATTGGGTGATACCACTTCGCTCACCTTTAAATGTGTACCATGCACATTAACAGGATCATCATGCATGCCATTATAACGGCAATTATTAAGTGTAATCTGCCCTTTACAACCCGAAAAATGCATACCATCGGCCGATGATGCAATTACGCGGCCACTCCCAGGTTCTGGTGCAACGGCAACATTATCGTAGTGCAGGTTTTCGCAAAATTGAGATACAATGCCTAAACCATGCATCGAAAACATGTTAACGTTTTGCAAACTGATGTTTTTAGAGCGGTTTTGAAATGCCCCTACGTAATCGCGGTAACGATCTCTAACGGTCAGCACATCGCCAGGAAGGGCTTTAAATCTGGAAAAATCGCCGGTAAATTTCACTACATCTGGTGCAATTTGTACAACTTTACTTTTGGCAAAAACATCCCAGTTACTGTAAAACAAGGTGCCTGCAGTTGGCCTAACCAGCACTGCATGATGATTTTTAGTGATCCATTTTTCGCCATACCATTCTAAATGGCCATCAATAATGGCAAACCTGCTATCGGGATGTACTTTAGCAGTAACCAATGTTGGTGTAATTTCCTGCAAGGTCATTTCAGACATGCCCGGGCGCTCATAGTTGACTGAAAGATTTTGGATCCGGATATTTTCGCTGCCATCAATTACCCAGGTAATCATTTTACCGTGAAATACAAAAACAGATCCGTTGCCTTCAATGGTGAGGTTTTTCAAATCTTTTAGGTACAGCCCCACCCGTTGTTTTTTAACCCGGAACTCAACTTCAGATGAACTGTTTGAAATGTAATAATGAGTCTCAATAGCACTATCGGGCCAGAAATCATATCTCCCTTTGGGAAAATTCAGCAGGGTATTGACTTTTCCTTTTGCTGATTCAATTGCCTTTTGAACACTTGCAGTAGCATCGGCAAAGCTGTTGGGGCTAGCACCAAACTGAGTAACATCTATGCTTTGTGCATAGAGCTGATGGCCTATGCACAAGAGCAGGAGGGTAAGGTATTTTTTCATTGTGTGGTTATAAATATAGCTTTAACCTATTCATAAAATCTATCTTGTGTAGTCTTGTTGCTTAAAAAAGCTGGTATATTTATGGTTAGGGCTTCAAATTTATAATTGTTTTGTATTGTGGAACTGCAGTGATAGCCGTAAAACCTGTTCCTTTGGCTTTTATTTCCTGCACCAAATTGGCTGGTACTCCAGTAGTTTTATCATCCCAATCTTGTAAATTGAGGCTAAGGTTGCCTTTTTTCCAAAATCTATTGAGGCTGATTTGCCATGTTTCGCCGTTAAATAAATTATCTGTTTTAATGGCTTCCTGTTGAACAAGCTCACAGGCATTGCCGCGGTAATTTACGTTTAAGATAACATCATTTACATTTTTAGGTAGTGCAGGGTTCAAAGTAATTTCAGCGGTTTTATGGGTAGGGTATTTGATGGCAATTTGTGGTTTGTAAACCGCTGACTGCCATGTATAGGTATCGAAAAGTGTATTGATAGACTTTTTAGCAGCGGTATTAAAGGCTTTCAAGCCATTAGGGTAAACCATCATGCTAAACACAGGTTTGTTTAATTGTGCTAAGGTAAGCTGGCCTTTTTGCATTAAAACATCCGCTTGGGTAATTAAAAGTGCATCCTGTCCATTCAATTGGGTTCGCCATGCATTTTCGGCTTGTGCAGTGGTAATAAATATTATTTTTAGCTGGTTTCCATCTACATCGGTAAAGCTACAATCGTTGCGGCTACCGGCAACTAACTTTAACTGATTACTGCCTTGGGTAACTTTCCAGCCTGCAATGTTTTTACTTTTTAGCGTTCTGCTGTCGATTGCCAACTCAGGGTTTACACCGTTTAAACGTTTAAAAAATAAGCTGATATTTTTACCATTCACCAATTTGGCAAAGGGCTGTGCAGTGGCGTACTTAATTAAAGTAGCACCTGTTTTTAAATTGAAAGGCAAAATGGCTGTAGTTTGTCCTTTAAGTAATAATGTTGGAAAATGGATCGTCTCGTCAGCTAAATTTACCTGTATCGAAACCGTTTTATCGGGCATGGTAATGCGTACTTGCGTGTTACCTAAAAACAGAAAGCCACTATTGCCATTTGCCCGGACTACATACCTTAAATCGCTGGTATTCTTTTCGTCACGAACGGGATTTGCGGGCTCATAAACCTGCATAGGAGCCAGTTCTTTTCCAAAATCGTTAACAAAAGTATGCAATACTTTAAGTTGTTTATATGAAGGGCGCAGCAACCCAAATTCATCAATCGGCGCCTGAAAATCGTAACTTTCGGAGTAACCAGGTTCTTTTAAACCCGGAGTTTGTGTACCTCCATGAAACATATAATAACCTACGAGGTTCATTCCGCGGCCGATCTGGTTCTGCAAATGTGCAGCTATAACTTCAGGCGCTACAACAAAGCGGTTGCGGTAAGTCATCTGGCTGCCCGCACCTTGCTCGCAAAGTCCACGTGGAAATTTATTTACATCATAAAAAACCTTGCCTAAAGCGTCAGTCATGATCCATTGGTCGTTACCGTACAAAAAGTCTTTTGTAGCTCCTCCGCCTGCCCTTTCCCAGCCTCTGTAAGCATAAGAACCCTGCAAAGGAATTACTTCCATCTTGCTATCGTCGAATACGGTATTGGCCGTTACACTCCAGTAAACGGGATTAATCTGTGCTTTTTGGGCCATTTCTTTCAACTTACTGATGTGTGCTGCCTGACCGCTGGCATACTCGTTTTCTAACTGAGTACCGATAATTGGTCCGCCATTGGCAAAAAACAAACCCTTGGTTTGTTGTGCAATCTGATCGAACAAAACAGCCGATGCTTTTAAATATTCGGGATCGTTACTACGGTGTCCTTTGAGGCGTTGAATCCAATCGGGGAAACCACCGTTTAACTGTTCGCCATGACTCCACGGACCTATGCGTAACCATACATACATACTATGTTTTTGGCAAAGCTGAATGAATTGGCGAATATTCCGGTTACCTATCCAGTCCCATTGCCCTTTCTCTCTTTCATGCTCGTTCCAGAAAACGTAGGTAGCCACAATAGACAAGCCTCCGCTTTTCATCTTTAAAATTTCAGTTTCCCAATCTTCTGGCCTTACGCGATTATAGTGTAACTCACCCATCATCGGAAACCAGGGCTGATCGTTTTTAGTGAAGTACTGGCTGTTTACCCCAAGCTTTATACCAGCCGGGTTTATCGCCGACATGGCAATATTGCTCCGTTCTAAAAGTGGTTTATTTTTAATATCTATCTGGTAAACCTGCGCTTGTAAAAGCGATACAAAAAATGCAAGCAGGCCTGATAAAAGTATTTTTACCTTAATCATCTTAATTAATTTCAAATGTGTGTGTGTGAAAAAAAGAGCCGCTAAAATTTTTAGCGACTCTAAACTAAACCAACTAAACCTAATTATTTGTAAACGAGGTTATATTAATCGTCCATACCCTGCTCGCTCCGTTTGCTGCCGTTACCACGTATTTAAGTGGTTTGGTTGCATCGGTTGGATCGCCAAGTGTAGCTGTTCCGCCAGTTGGTGCAATGCTTGCTGCTGTTGAGATATTCATATAAAACCACAATTTACTTTGCACTACATTAGCTTTTTCGGCAGCGGTAAACTGCCCATTGGCAGCAGGTACTGATATAGCTACATTAATAATAGCATTTGTTTTATCAACTGTTTGGGTTGCATTCAATTTCTGATAGACAACAATAGGCTGTCCATTCATTGTAGCCGAACCATTGAAACGATGTTCGACATTAACCAATGTGATTTCATTGATGTCATACAGGGGATAATCCTTCAAATCCTTTTTTAAACAAGAGGAAAATAAAGCCAATGATACGAGCATCATCAGAAAGGATATATGTTTTATGTTAAATTTCATAATTTGATTGATTTAGGGTTACCATCCTGGGTTTTGCGGACCAAATTTTGGATTGTTATCGATTAAGTTTTGCGGTATAGGGAAGAGGTATCTTCTGGAAGCATCAAATTTCCTGTCGTTATATTGTCTCCCAAATGGTCCGGTTACAATAGAAAACGATTTACGGTCTTTTGATATGTCCATTACACGCATAGGCTCAGTTAACTCTTTAATGGTACCACCAGGAGCTATACCATCATTTGCATCGCCACCAAATCTTCCCCAGCGTAACAAACTGAAATAATGATCATTTTCCTCTGCCAGTTCTACCCTTCTTTCGATTTTATAATCTTTCCAGGCAGCAACCAGCGTTCCTGCTGTAGAGGCTGGAAGTTTTCCGTGAAAAGTACGGGTTTTATTCAGGTTTAGTAAAGCATTGGTTAAATCGCCTTTTAATAAATAGGCTTCGGCCAGGTTTAAATATACCCTGCCCAAACGCATACATACAAAATGATAATCAGTACTCACACTATTTAAGTATGATGGGCTTACATTGGTGTACAAACCTTTACGCCAATACATATTGCTTAAAGTACAATCGTAACCACCACCATTAATGGTACCTAAAAAGCGGCCAGAATTACCTTTTAAACCAGTAGTAAACAATTCGCCGTAAAAACGGGTCGAATCGCTGATGATAGAGGCTTTCCACCTGGCATCACGGTTTTCGTTGGTTAAGCTCCACATGGTTTCTGTGCTTCCAGGTTTAATACGGCCCATTTTAACCACTACATCATTGTTTAGCTTAGCAGTTTTATCATCAGGAAAACCCGATTTAGCAAACGGTGCTACCACATTTACACTTTCATCAACTGCATTCAGGTATTGAGAAGTCTGGTTCCAGGGCACCACTTTGGTTGGATCAGCCTTATCGATAGTTAAATAATCGTCGGTAAAGTTTTGCGCCGGGAAATTTTCGGGCCAAACCTCAAAAGGCACGGGTTTATTAAACAAAGGTGTACCACTAAACTGAATAATGGTTTCGGGTTTAATGTTAGGCAACTGGTGCTGCATGGGTGTACTTGATAAAGAGGTATTGATTGCCTTTTTGTAAATAGCGAAGATGATCTCGTTCGAAGTACTTTTGGTTTCGTTGAACATGCCTTCGTAATCTGCTTCAAGAGCATAACCGCCGCTTATTACCAATTGGGCATTGGTAATAATTTTATCCAGTAATGGATCGTTAGGTGCAACATTCGGTGCCGCAGGGTAGTTTTTATATGCCAAAGCTTGCAAACATAACTCAGTTAAAAATGCCGCTGCCACATATTTGTTGGTACGGCCGGTAATTTTTGTGGTTGGCAAATCGGCAACAGCGTCTTCCAGATCTTTAATAATGTAATTATAACTTTCAGTCGGACTGGCCGTGCTGGGCACTTTAAGATCATCGTTTTCGGTCAAGACCTTATCTATCCAGGCAATACGACCGGTTCTTCTGGCAATATTGTAATAAGACATAGCCCTTAAAAACTTAGCTTCTGCAATTAATGCCTTTTTATCGACATCTGCTATACCAGCCGATTCGGTTACATTTTTGATAATTACGTTACAACGGCGCACTGCTCCCCAATTGTCAAATCCGTAATTACTTCTGTTAGTTAAGGTTTCAGAAAAAACAGTAAAGGCATTATCGCCATTACCATATGCCCCTAAAATATTGGCCGTGTATATGTCCTCGGCACCTTTGAGTCCCGAATTATAAGGATCCATAATACCATAGGTTGCAAAAACAAAAGTTTCGGCATTGGCTTTACTGCTCCAAACCACATCCGGACTAATCAGGCTTAGCGGATCGGCATCTAATACCTTTTTACAAGAGTTTAAAGCCAGCATAACGGCACAAACCCAAATTGTTATTATAATTTTTTTCATGACTTTAACTAATTAGAAACCTACATTTAAACCTATTGCGAACGTTCGCTGGATCGGGTAATCGTAATTGTTGGTGTTCGATTCCGGATCGATAAAAAAGTCGGTACTGTTTGATGAGGTTAACAAATTGGTACCTGACACAAACAAACGCAATTGCTGAAATGCTGATTTTTTAAATACGCTTTCTTTGAAATCGTAACCAAACTGTACATATTTCAAGCGCACATATTTTGATTTAACCAACCAGAAATCACTTCCTGTAAAATTATTACCTCCGTTTACAGTTGTTGCACTTACTGCACGAGGAAATAATGCATCGGTATTATCTGGTCGCCAGTAATCTAACTGAAAGCCATAGGCCAAAGGGTTTTGCGGATCGCCGCCCTGCACTGCATTTCCCAAATAACGGTCACGGTTACCAGCACCTTGTACTACTGCATTGAATGAAAATCCTTTATATCCCAGATCGATGGTTACACCGTAGTTCGTGCGCGGGAAAGTATTGCTTCCAATTCTTCTAAAATCATCAGCATTAATCTGTCCGTCGCCATTAAGGTCCTGATATCTTAAATCGCCCGCTACTACATTGGTAGAACTGATGCGTCGTGCTCCATTTAACAGCTGGCTATTTGATGTATAAAAGCCTGAATTATAGTAGCCTGTTTGTAAAAAGCCCCCGCTGGTATTGGTTGTGCGGGTGTAAGGATTTTTTAAGGTTGCATCGTCATCGCCGGCAAAGCGCTCCCAAAGTGAGTTATAACGGGTAAAATTAATTCCGATTTTATAGGTGAGCTTACCAATGTTGCTTGCCCAGTTGAGGTTAAAATCATAACCTTCGGTACGCAGGGCTCCTTCGGTAAAGTTAATTTGCGGTAAACCAATACCCAGGGTTTGCGAGAAACGTGGATCGCCGGTAACGAAACCTGTCCTGCGGGTATAATAATAATCGAAGGTACCGCTTAAACGGTTATTTAAAGTTCCAAATTCCAGGGCCAAATCACGGCTACCTATGGTTTGCCACGAGTAGGTACTGTTTGGCAAGCTTCCGGGTTCGGAGGTACCTTGTACCAGGTTACCATTTACCACATAAGCTGTTGGATTAATGCTGTAAGAAGGTACATAGCCAAATGCGCCTACACCGGTTTTATCGCCCAAAACGCCATAAGAACCTCTCAGTTTTAAAAAGTCAAGAATATGCCTGTCTTTCAGCGATTTCATAAATTTCTCTTCAGAAATAATGTAATTTCCTGAAACAGCATAAAATGTACCCCACTGACGACCGGGAACAAACAGATAATCTCCATCCCTTCTAATTGATCCTTCTATTGAATATCTTGATTTATAACTGTAAGTTAACCTACCCAGTAAGGCAGCCCTTGCAGCCTCCGATTCGCCGCCACTTACTGATTGATCAAGTGCGGGACCGGCAATCAGCTGATCAAAAATAATCTGATAATTTTTGCGGTTGCCCGAAATGTTAGAAGCTTCATCTTGCTGATGCTCCACAACACCTGTAAAATCGATGCTGTGATCGCCAAAAGTTTTGCTGTAAAGAATATAACCTTGTAGCGTTAATGTACTACCCTGGCCCTGTCCTACCGTTAAGCTCGGTGGATTGCCATATATTGGTGTTGTACTGTTGAGGTTGTAAGCTGGTGCAAGGTAATTCCAGTTTTTGCTAACATTGTTGTAAGTTGTATAGGTACCGTTTACTTTAAATTTCAAACCTTCTAAAAAATGAGCAGAGTACTCTAATCCAAGATTAGTGTTTAAAATTTTGGCTAACTGCCTGTTGTACCCAGATTGTGGATCGAGTTCACGGACAGGATTGTCTGGTTGGGTGGTTGGCAAACCAAATTCGTTTACAGCAAGTTGCGCCGATCCCCTATTTTGTATGTGGCTGTAAATGCTGCCATATCCCACTCCGGGAGTTACATTACTTTCAATAAAACCATCTAATCCGGCGGTTACTTTAAGGTTTAACTGATCGAACTGGCTGGTGGTATTTAAACGGTATGTAGTTCGCTTATTATAGTTATTATCGGTTCGTAAAATACTTCCCTGATCATAATACGAAAGACCTGCATAATAGGTTAATTTCTTAGTACCTGAAGTTACAGACAGATCGTGCCTCATTTCGGGTGCGAAATTTTTCATGGTAAGTGCTTGCCAATCTGTATTTGGGAAATTAAAGGGATCGGAACCAGTGCGTAATTTTTCTAAATCAGCTGCTGATCTGAACGGGCTCCTGCCTTCGTCGGCATATAACCTGTTTAAAGCAACTGCCTGATCGTAAGAGCTGATTTTTTCGGGGAATAGCGTGGGCTGCGAGAAGATCTGATTGTAGGAATAATTAATATTTACCTTGCCTTCGCTACCCCGTTTTGTTGTTACCAGAATTACACCGTTAGCGCCCTGATTTCCGTACAATGCTGTAGCGCCCGCATCTTTTAATATCGAATAACTCTCAATATCATTTGGGTTTAGATTCGCAAAATCGTTGGCCGAGCGTACGATGTTATCAATCACAAAAATAGGACTCTGCCCACGAATAGAAATACTGGCTTTAGCACCCGGTGCACCACTACCTGCAGTTACAATTACCCCCGGTAACCTACCGGCTACCGCATCGTTTATAGATTGCACGGGTAAAGCGGCTACGTTACCCATATCAAGGGTAGAAATAGCACTGGTAGTTTTGCGTTTGGTTGTTTTACCATAGGCCTGTACCACTACTTCATCCAGGTTATTGTCTAAAGCTTTTAAGACTACGGTTAATGCACCTGTAGCCCTTCTTTCAACGGTTTCGTAACCGATGAGGGAAAAAACCAATGTTGAATTATCGGGTACTGACAGGCTGAATTTACCATCCCCATCAGTAGAAGTACCGATTCCCTTAACGCCTTTTACAGCAACGGAAACGCCGGGTAGCCCAACACCTGTACTGTCCTTAACCAGACCTTTTACAATTATATCCTGATTGGCCATTTCATCTTTCAAAATGGTAATGAGGTTATTCTGCTGCACCGAAAAGTTCAGTGCGGTACCTGAAAGCAAAGTACGCATAACTTCTTCAAGCGAGGCCTGATTGGTTTTGATGCTGACTACCTTATTAAAAGGACCTTCGGTTGGGCTATAGACAAAACGATAACCACTTTGTTTTTCAATAGTTTGCAAAGCTTTCTCGAGCCTGATGTTTTTAAGATCGAGTGTAAGTTTTTCTTGCGAAAAAACCTTTGCAGAAACATTTAGGCAGGTAATAAAGACTAATAGGAATGCAATCTTCATTTGAATGATGACTTTAGAAAGGAGCCTGAGCCATGGCGAGGCTTGACTAATGTAAATTTTAATCATATTTTTGTTTTTTTGATTGGTTTATTTGGGGCTACGCATGTCCAGTGAGGAACCCCAGATTAGAAAAAAGATCAAAAAATTATCGGGGGAATGTGTTCGAGCACTTCCCCTTTTTCTTTTCGATACAGGTTTATTTTGGTTAGTTTGGTTATTTGGTTATGGTGATATGTTCTCCTTTCTTTTTAAAATTAAAATGTTTTACGCGTTGCAGGTTATCCAGAATTGTTAAGATATCTTCGTTTTCAAAGTGCCCTGTATAAGTATAGCCAGCCAGTTCTTTATCTTTAAATTCGATAGTTACATTAAACCAACGCTCCAGTCGTGTTTTAATATCTTCAAAATTGTCGTTCGCAAAAATGAGATTGTTATTCGTCCATGCCGATTCTACTACTTCTTTATCAATCAGGGTAAGATTATTGACTTCAATTTTAGGTAAGCGCTCTGCCTCATCTGTAACAGAAAGGCCTGGATCTGTCTGGGCATGTAACAGGTGATAGGTAATTTTCTGACCGGCTTTAAGAATTACAATATTTTTGTTTAAGCCGGTATTGTCTTCGAGCTTAATGGTACCCCGCACCAGTGTAGCTTCTGATTCATGTTCGTTAGCATAACTTTTCACATTAAAAGCAGTACCCAAAACGCTGATTTTAAAATCTTTGGTCCGCACAAAAAAAGGCCTGGCGGCATCGTGCTTTACATCAAAATAAGCTTCGCCTGTTAACCGTACATTTCTATCGCTTTGGTTGAAATGATCTCCAAGTTCAATTTTACTATCAGCATTCAGGTATACCAAAGTACCATCGGGCAGCGTAATTTTCTTTTTCTCTCCTCTTTTGGCTACAAAATTTCCGGCATAATGTAAGGCCTTGTTTGGACGTTCGTTGATCATGTAAATCAGTCCTGCTAGCAGTATAATTAAAACAGACGCAGCAATAGCGTAATGTACTTTCCTGAACTTTTTAACTTTGATTAACGGGTTGAGTTGCGCCGTAAGATAATCGACTTGCTGATTAAGCGGCTTTAAATTACCGCTTAAAAGCTGGTACATTTTTTTTGCAGCGTATACTGTATTATGTTTTTCGGGATGTTTATTAATCCATTCCTCCCAGAAAATCACACATTTTTGGTTGCTACCTTCGCAATATTGCTTAAAGGTATCATCCATTAAAAAATCTTCGGGGTATCTATGTTCATCAATCATGGAACGGCTTTTTTATACCAGTGCACAGTAATTGAAATTTTTACCAAGTATTTTTTAACTTTTTTTAATTTATTCTAAAAATCTATCCTGGCGGACATGTAAAGGCTAAAATTTAAGCTGGGTACGCAAAAATTTTAACGCACTATAAATGGTGTTATAGGCTGTTCTAACGGTTAATTGTGTTCTTTTGGCCACGTCTTCATAACTCAAGCCATCATAAAACCGTAACTGGATTAATTTTCGCTGTTGGGGAGTTAATTTTTCGAGAGCGGCAAGTAAACTGTTTTTAACCAGCTCATCGGATTGGATTTTTACAATCAACTCTTCATAAGGCATTTCCAGCAGCGCCTCATCTTCGGTTACAATTACTGAGATTGCTTTATTTAACCGTTGCTCCTGTGCGATTCGTTTTAAGATTTTTCGCTTTAAAATGGTACGAAGGTATGATTCCACCTGTTCTACCCTCGGCAGCTTATCGTGTTTCTCCCAAAGTTCGAGAAATACCTGATTTAATGTATCGGTAACCATTTCAGAATCGGCATGAACCCGCAGGCCGAATCCGGCCAAACTCCTGTAAAGCCCTTTGTACAGGTTTAGAAAGGCATCTTTCTCGCCCATGCACATCGCCTCCCACCATAAGGCATGCAAGGTACTTTTACCATCAGGAAAATTAAATTTATCCATGGTAAAATTTCCTACAGTTTATTCCTTTTAAGGGGTACGACGCTCCTGTTTTAAAAAGTTTTTGCAAAAATATAGTCATTCGCTGTTTAACCAGCACGCCACTTCAGGGATGTTACGTTGTGCTGAGTTTTTGGGTTTGTTGTAAGCTTGGCTGGCTCCAAGATACAGTTTAATCTTTAAATAACATTTTTAAATCATTAGTGCTTATTTACTATTATCAATCGTTTTTTATACATGCACTTCAGATTTTGTTTAGCAAAACTAAAAAAACTTTCACCAACTATAAACATAACAACTTATTTCCAATGCCATAAAACAAAAAATGTTGGATTCAGACCAAACTGAATCCAACATATTGAAGACCAAACAATAGTTTTTTTAAGAAATTAAAAAGACGGCTGTTAATCCTGCTCTATAAAATTAAGTTCCCTATCATGCGTTTCGGGTATGGTAAGCACGCTGTAAATACCAATGCCAAAACAAATTAAGCCCACTACCGCAGCAGCACGAAGCGGTAAAATATCGGGTTTTAAGGCCCCATATAAAGTAGTCATTAATACCACTGTTCCTCTAACCATGTTGGGAATGGTTGTTGCTGCAGTAGCCCTTAAATTTGTGCCAAACTGCTCGGCGCCGATGGTAACAAACATGGCCCAATACCCAATGCCAAAGCCCAGCCAAAGGCACATGAGGTATATACCTGTGGGATTGGCCACACCGCCGTACAGGTAAATAACGGTCCCTAATAGCGTAAAAAGCATGAGCAGGATTACCGCTTTTTTTCTGGAGCAAAGCAGGTAGCTTAATACGCCACTCAGCAAATCGCCGGTAGCCAGACCAATATAACACCACATTACAGCAAGGCCTGGTTTTACCACTTCGGTTATACCCAAAGCTCTTGCAAATTCGTTGCTGAAAGTAGCCAGTATACCGATTACATACCAGGTTGGCAATCCGATACCAATGCACCTGGCATAAAGTTTTAAGCGCCGGCTATTGGTAAAGAAGGAGCTGAAACTCCCCTTGCGTACCTGCTCGCGTTCGGCAATCTGCGTGTACATACCCGATTCGAATACGCCAATTCTTAACAAAAGCAGCAATATGCCTAAACCACCACCTGTAAAGTAAGCATAACGCCAGCTAAAGAGCTCGACGGTAAAATAAGCAGCCACAGCCCCTAACAAGCCTACGCCTGCAACTACTGAGGCGCCAATGCCCCGGAGTTTTTTGGGCAAACTTTCAGAAACCAATGTAATTCCGGCCCCCAGTTCGCCTGCAAGGCCTATACCGGCTACAAAACGCAAAACTTTGTAAATGGTAATATCCTGAACAAATCCACAGGCAAAATTAGCAATAGAATAAGTTACAATGGAACCAAAGAGAACAGATAAACGTCCTTTTTTATCACCCAAAATACCCCAGAGTATACCGCCTATCAGTAAACCACTCATTTGCCAGTTCAAAATGCTGGCTCCCTCTACAGATTGTGCAGTTTCATCAAGCCCCAGTTCTATCAGGCTTGGAATCCTGACAATACCAAACAGCAGCAAATCATATATATCTACAAAATAACCCAATGCAGCAACGATTACTACGGTGCTGAATAAATGCTGCCACACACTTTTACCATCAATCTTTTCCATAATTACTGATAGTTAAACGTAACAGTGGCCATGCAATCATTATCGGTTATCGCCCTAACCCAGTGCGCACTAAAACCAACTGGAAATTCGTATTCAACTGATTTTCCTGGCGTAAGCGTAAAGGTTTTGTAATGGTGAAAACCGGTGAGATCGAAATCTACTTCGAGGGTAATTTTTACTGGTTTATTGGCTGTTAAACTTACTTTTTTACGATCATAACCTGTCATCAGGTAAGGGAGCGAAATCTCGCCTTTCTTAATGCTACTGTTCTTCCAAACGCTACCTACACCAACTGCTTTTCCCATCTTCCACATATCGTCTACGCCACCGTACCATAAACCATTTGCTTCATTTCCAAAATATTGTCCATCGGGTTTGGCATCTTTCTTCGTACCACTGAAGACCAATAATCCACGCCAGGTACAGAAATCGACTATTTTTTTGTTATGCGTAGTTACCGGGCGCAATGCGATAAATCCACTCTCCCGGCCAACCTCGTAAAAAGTACCTGTGATATTTAGCATAAAACGCTCAGATTCTATTTCCCGCTTATCGCGATAGGCAAAAGTTTCGTAAGCACCTGAGCCTTTAGGCAAACGGAAAGTACCTGTTGCATCTTTTACAATTACCGAAGCATCATCAACTGCATATCCTTTTGTTAACTTCCCTAAACGCAAAATCTGCGCACTGCTATCGGCAGTATTGTTAACAGTGGCAAGCTTCTCATCTATTTCAGTATACTTATTTTCAGGAACTTGCAGCACCTGCAGGTTCTTGTTAAAATTTGCAGGCCGGATAAGGTTTGCATTAATCTCGCTGTTATCGGTAATATCGGCCAGCGACTTAAATAATGCAGGATTTGAGCTATGTGGCTTTCCGCTAAAATGCATAAAAGCGGTTGCAATACAATCTTTATCTGTCTTAAACCTGATCCAGGTAGCTTTTAAACCGGCAGGTAGCAGAAAATACTGGTAGTTATTGGCTTCCAGATTGATTTTTTTGTAATCTTTCCAGTTATTGTTTCCTTTTTGGTCTATCTGCAGGGTTACCGTAGTTTGCTTATCTGCTAACAGATGCAGCAACCTGTTATCGAAACCATTAATCAGATAAGGATCTGAGGGAATATTGGCCTTAACCGCATCTTTTTCCCATGGTCCACCCCAACCTGTGGGGCTACCCCATGTTTTTAAATCATTCCACTGGCCAAACCACAAGTTGGATTGCGCCCTTCCGGCCAAAGGATTTTCCAGCACCGTGGTTTCATCGGTGGCAATTACAATCTGGTTGTTCCAGTTGCAAAAATCGGGGATATAGCGCAAATGGGTATTAAGCGGAGCAATACCTCCACTGTTAGCACGCGAAAAGGTTTTAGGGAAATCGTACATCATGGCATGCATATCCATCAGAATTTTACCATTGCCCACTTCACGTATGCGCGGCCACTCGGTGTACCAGCCTCCTCGGTGGTCGTAGGTATGTGCCGCCTTAGGCAAGCGGTAAGTGTACCATTGGCCATTATCAAGCAATTTGAGTATTACAGAACGTTTATCCCAGCCAATACTCCACAGCGGGGTTTTATTACCCGGACTGCCATAAATACCACCCGGACCAGTTACATCAGTAAATTGCCTGCGTTCAACAATCTCCCATTTTTTGCCATCCCAGCTGGCCAGCACGCCTTTTTCTTCATTGTTTTGTGGCAGGTTCCCGGCCTGCAGCATGTCTTTGGTAATTTTAAAAACAGCTTCCTCGCCGTTATTGGCTACCACCAGTTTGCCCTGGGCAGTATAGGCACCTTTACCATGCCAGCCGGGAACAGGCTTGTGAAAGAGCTTGTTCACCGCCAGGGTATGTACATTTACTTCATACAACATGCCCTCCATATCATAAAAATAGACCATATTTTCAGGATCAGTGAGGTGTCTTGCGGTTGCAGTCATCCGGCCAGGCATTACACTGAATGGGATTGTCCTCACCTTCCCTTTGTCATCAATAAAATAACTACTGGTAATGAGCTGGTTTGATTCGCGATGAATCATGCGGTTAGCCGGCGTACCTCCAATGCTTTCGGGATGGATGGTTACATTTAAATCTTTATCCAAACTGTAAAGTTTATCGGCACTGCCATGAGGCTCGTGTGGCGAATAGGTAACCATCCAAAGCTGCCCGGCCCAGGGCGTTATTGCACCAATACCATTTTCAAAGCCCTGGCCGCCTTTCTTTTTCTGCTCCTCGGTTTTTGGCCATCCCTCGTTAAAAGTGGCCAAATGAGGATACACCCCACTTACTTGTAATGGTTTTGTTTGGGCGCTGACTAAAAATGGTGTGGCAAGTGCCAATGCGACACCCCAGCAGATACTTGTTTTTATGTTTTTCATCTTTTTAAAAATTCTTAATAATTAGGGTTTTGCGTCAGTTTCGGATTTGCCCTTACCTCTCTGGCTGGTATAGGCCACAGGTATTGTTTACTCTTATCAAAATTTCTGGTGTAAATTATTTTTACATCAGCACCAAAACCACTGTAATCTGCAATGCCGTCTGCATCGATTGGCGTTACGCCAGGAAACGGCCATTTAGCCCGGTTTTGATTTGCCGGATCCGGAAGACCAATTACAGGTTTTGTCAATGCTTTTTCGGCCAGTTTCCAACGGATTAAGTCCATATAACGCAATCCTTCAAAAGCAAATTCAACACGCCTTTCCCTTCTAACGATCTGCTTAAGTTCTGTAAGGTTTAAGGTGGTTACAGCAGGATAGGATGCTACCTGGGTTACAGGTACACCATATGCCCTGGCACGCACACTGTTAATTGCATTTAAAACGCTCGCATCTGCTTCGCCCAATTCAATTTTGGCTTCGGCATAGGTTAAAAACATCTCGGCAAATCGGATAATGATTGCATCATTGTCTTCATTTAACTTATCGGCCCAGCTTTGCTCAACCCCTTTACGCCAAATGAAACCGGTAAAACTGGCAAAGGGTGCTACAGCCCGTGTATCGTTGTTGGTCACCAAACGTCCTAATTTGTTGCTCCATACCCTTAAAGAATCAGGATGCGGGTTATAATTGTAACCTAAAAAGTAAGTATTAAAAGGAACCACCGTTGCGGCTAACCGTGGATCCCTGTTTTTAAACGGATCGAGGGGATTGTATAAGGGCGATTGGTTAATGGTTTTTCCATCTGTACACTCATAGGCATCTACCAGTTCCCGGGTAGGCATTGTTGCTGCAAAACTTCCGCTAACATTCCTGGGCAATATATCAGTTGGCGAATTGGATGAATTTAGAGTCTGATCGCGTGGTATACTAAAAATGATTTCACTGCTGAGTTCCCCTGCTTTTTGAAAAATACTTGAGTATGGAGTTGTTAAGCTATAAGCGCCTGCCCCCGTTAAAGCCATTACAGCAGCTGATGCTGACTTTGCTGTTGCCCAGTCGCCCATATAGAGCGCTGTCCTTGCTTTAAAAGCCAGGGCTGCACCTGATGTCAGCTTTTTAATCCCAGTACCATAGCTTTGGGGCAGGTTTTGAGCTGCAAAATCAAACTCGCCTATCAAAAATTTATAAATATCTTCTTTCCTTGCTTTTTCTACTGCTAAAGACTGCTCCAAGGTAAGCGTTGTTAAATTTAATGGTACGTCGCCAAAATGGGTAATCAACTTCATGTATTGATAGGCTCTGATCAATCTGGCCTCTGCTTCGAGTTTGGTAATTACCGCTGCCGGCGTATTTGCAGCAGCCTTGTTCTTGTTGTCCAAAAAACTATTTATTCTGGCAATAGCCTTATAACAATTCAGATAATACGTTTCGATATCTGCGTTGGAAGAGTTTACAGTACCAGCAATTATGGAATTTCCGCCCGCTCCACCCCTGTAGAAACAGTTGTCTGAGAAAAACTCTTCCCAGCTACCGGTACTCTCTTTTACCGGTGTCCAAAAATCAATCCGGTACATATCATATACAGCCAGTTCCAGTTCATTCTGGTTAGAGTAGAAGCTCTCAGAAGTTGGATTGGACGGCGAGTATAAATCAAGTTTTTTACAGGAATAAAGACCAACGATCAATATTGATGCTATTATTAATATTTTTTTCATTTTCATTTGAATTTTAATGGCCATTAAAATTTAACACTTACGCCCCCTAAAAAAGTCGAGACAATCGGATAGGTAGCATTTCCGGTTTCAGGGTCAGCATATTTTGGGAATTTGCTTGAGGTAATAAAATCATTTGCTGATACGTAGAACCTCACTGACTGTAATCCGATTTTTTTCAAGTATTCCTTGTTTGATAAGGTATAGCCCAGGGTAGCATTTTTAACCCTGAAATAGGCAGCATTTACCAGCCAGAAATCTGATGAAGCATAATTGTTGCCGGAATTGGTATTGCTCAGCTTAGGATATTCAGCTGCTGCATTCTGTTCGGGGCTATTATTTTTGCTCCAGAATTTACCATCCAGCTGTACCGGAAAATTACCGAACTGCTCCTGAAACGGGCGGATGATATCATTACCCAAACGGGTTAGCCTTTTGCCTACACCCTGGAATACCACTCCAAAATCAAAGCCTTTGTAACCCAAATTGATATTGCCTCCATATTGATACCTGGGCAGCGAGCCACCTAAAAGTACCCTGTCATTGGCATTTATTATTCCATTACCATCTAAATCCTGATAGCCCACATCGCCAGCTTTAATGGTATTGTTATTGGTCCTCGCAGCTGAGGCCGCCTGGGCATCCGTTTGATAAATACCTGTGCTTAAATAGCCATACCATTCATTAAATTCACTTCCCTCCATATTCACTACGGTCGAACCAGATTCCTGTACCGTACCGCCCATATTTAAGATTTTGCTTTTGGCATCTGCAATATTGAAACCTGCACTATAGGTAAATTCGTTAATCTTATCTTTCCAGTTTAAACCCAGTTCCCAGCCTTTGACATTCAGCACACCTGCATTTTGGGTAGGTTTATCATAACCAAGATTGAGCGGGATATCCAGGCGGAGCAAAATATCTTTTGTTTTTTTATTAAAGTATCCACCTGTTAAATTTAACCTGTTGTTAAAAAAAGTCGCATCAATCCCGATATCAGCGGTAGTTGTAGTCTCCCAGCGTATATTGGTTATGGCAAAAGCACGCTGTGCTGCAGTGGTTTTGGCAACCAATACGCCATTCTGATATAATAGTGCTGTTCCATCCAGGTTCACATTGGCCTGGTAAGGATAATAATCCTGGTTTCCATCAGCATCAGTGATACGCTGGTTACCAACCTCCCCGTATGAAGCCCTTAACTTCAAATAATTAACCCACTTTACCGGTTTCATGAAATTTTCTTCTGAAATGGCCCAACCGGTAGAAAATGACGGATAAGTTACTTTTCTAAATTCAGGGGCGAACCTTGAAGACTGGTCATGCCTTAAGTTAGCCTGAAAATAATACTTACTCATGTAGTCGTAGGTTACCCGGCCAAAGAACGAATGGAGACTTTCTTCATTTGCAGAACCTGAGTTTGTTCTTAAAAGAATCGATCCGACATTTAAATAAGGATAATCGGTTAACTCAAAACCTTCCCTTCCTGCACCGAGGGATTCCGCATTATAGTAAATACTCTCCGCACCAGCCAGGGCAGCGAAATTATGTTTGTTATTAAACGATTTGGAATAGTTGGCCAGAAACTGGCTGTTTAGCTGGTAACTTTCATTCCGGGATTCGTTTAACAAAGAATTAGCCCGGTTTGTACCCGTGGTAGCACCGTCAGGACTGGTATACACGATTTTTTTGGAAAACGATTTTTCCTTGTCAAAATTAAAAGTAGGCGATATTAAAGCCGTTAGCGTTAAATCCCTGATGGGTTTAAAATTTAATGCGATTCTTCCCTGCAGCTGATTATATTTATTGGCCGTTGTTCCACCTTCCTGCAGCTGGGCCAATGGGTTACGACCGTCTTTAGCTATTCCATAAGCACCATTGCTATAGTACGCCGCATAAACCGGGGGTATCACCCTGGATTCGTAGATCGGGTTCTGGCCACTAAAAGGTGCATTAACAGGCGCCAATGCATTTACTCTTCTATAGGATAAATCAGCAATGACGTTAAATTTATCACTAATCTTTAAATCGTTATTTACCCTGAACTGATAACGCTCGTAATTGTAATTGTCATAAAATGCGCCAACATCCTGATAGCCTAAAGAAACCTTTGTTTTCAGCTTCTCTGTACCAGAAGTAAATACAAGATCATGTTGTTTTCTTGGCGCATACTTATTGGTCATAATCAAATCCTGCCAGTTGGTATTGGCATACGGAAATACATCAGGCGTCTCAACCAGTCGTTTTTCATAGTTATTGATAATATCGTTAGAATACGGCATTGCTGTACCATCGTTTGCATTCAACTCATTGATATATTTCATGTATTTCAGGCCATCCACATATTCTGGTAATGCATTTGGTCTTTGCTGTGCATACTCAAAGTTGTAATCGACAGTCGATACCCCTGTAGCGCCGCGCTTTGTGGTTATCAAAATTACCCCTGCGGCACCACGTGATCCGTAAATTGCAGCAGATGCCGCATCTTTTAGCACACTTAAACTTTCAATGTCGTTCGGGTTCACCAAATCCATACTGCTAACCGGAATTCCGTCAACCACGACCAGCGGGGAATTGGTATTCAGTGTAGTTACCCCCCTGATTTGCACTGTTGCTCCGGCACCAGGTGCAGAGTTATTCCTGGTTACCGATACTCCCGGTACTGCACCCTGCAGCGCTTCAGAAACCTGCAGAGTTTGTCTGCCTGAAAGTTCGCTGCCGCTTACTGTTGCAATGGCGCCGGTTAAATCTTTTTTCTTTTGGGTACCATATCCGACCACTACAACATCATTCAAATTGTTCTGTTCGGGCAGTAGAGCAACCTCAATGGGCTTGCCTGTAAGGGTAATGGTTTGCAGCTGATAGCCCACATAACCGAAAGTGAGGCTTTTTACAGCATCGGGGATGCTAAGGCTAAATCTGCCCTGGTTATCGGTAACAGTACCTGTTTTTGTACCAGGTACACTCACAGTTACACCGATCAGGCTCTCCTTTGTTTTTGCATCGGTAACTTGGCCCGAAACGATCTTTGTTTGTGCATGCGCTGCATAGTAAATACAGGTCAGCAGAAACAATAGCAATAGGTTCTTTTTCATTTAAAATTTGGTTAGTTGTAAAATAGTTTGCTGGTTTTGCCCGCCGATGGCAACAGCAGACAACTGTAAATTTATGGGCACATTTAGCCAAAAATGTACTTAAAGGCTGACCAAAGCTGAGCCATTATTTAATACAAGACAAAGCATTGGTAAACAATCAATTAAACAACAAAAAGAACTAAAATGGATAAGCTTAAAAAAGGCTGTAAAGCCTACATTCGGGCCCCGGCTTGTAATTATCATTTTCAAATCATGATCCACAAGGCAAAATCATATTCTTTTATTTTGATATGGGGCCTTTTTCTGTATTTTTATGCGCAGCTGATAACCGATAAACCAAGCAAACATTTGTAGCCATCCCCCTAACCAGAGGTATCAAAGCATGAACGAAGAATCTTTACAGGCCGAAAACATTTTATTCTTCAGGAACCTGGACAGCTGCTGCCAAAAAATCGCAGAACAGACCGGTAATCAGGATATCGCTTCGTGGAAAAACAGCGATTATGTGAAACTCAGTGGCTTGTTGTACCGGAAAACAAAGGTTCACCTGGGCGAAAACACCTTAAAGCGAATATTTGGTAAGGTTAAAACTTCTAACCGTTACTATCCTCAAAAAGCTACGCGTGATGCACTGGCCCAATTTATAGATTTTCGCGACTGGCAGGAATTTGAACGCATTAACTCGCTTACTATTGAAAAGGCACCTGCGCCAAGGCCTCAGCCCTTAGAGGTGCCCATACAGCCATCAAGAAAGGCCAAACATACGCTTAAGGTGATTTTGCTTGCCATTGTACTCCTATTGGGTACTAGCCTGTGGGTTTACTTGAAGAGCCTGATTGGCGACCGTGACATTCAACTGCTGTGCCTGAACCCTAACGGAATAAGTCCGCATTCTGCACTTTTTAAACTGAGTGTTAAAAACAATGCAAAGATTAAGCGTTCCGAATACCTGATCGATTTTGCAGATGGCAAAAGCGTGAAAAAAAGTTTTTCGGCCGATTTGGTTAACCATTATTATGAGGCCCCCGGAAGATATTTTCCGGTACTTTTTCATTATCAAAAGCCAATTGATACCGGGCAGGTTTACCTTCAAACAAAGGGCTGGGATCTGATTGCCGCTGTAGAGCACGATACCACCAGGGTGTATCCGGTAAATTCAACTGTGCTTCAAAACCAAAAGAAAGTATCTGTATCTACTACTGCACTCATTCAATCGGGTGTTGATACTACCAAAACCTTCTTTGTTTCATTTGCCAATATTAAACCCACCACCATAAGCGCAGATAACTTTGAGTTAAATGTTTTCATCCAAACCTCTCCCTCACGTCCGGGAGTTCGCTGTTCGCAAACTGATTTAATTGTATATGGAGAAAATAACTTCCATTCCATTAACCTGATTAAGCCTGAATGCGTAGTATGGAGTAACTTAAAATTTTCTGAAAAGCAGCTTGATGGTGCCAAAGACGACCTGAGACCGCAAGGGCAGGATCTTCGGAGCGGAAAACAGGTCAAACTCAGGATCGAAAACCAAAATGCACATCTTTTTGTCGATAACAGGGAAATTATTAATACCAGTTATAAAATCCCCATTGGGAAACTTATGGGCGTAAAAATAAGATTTGCCGGCGTAGGTAGCTTTGAAAATTTTCAGCTCAATGATTTAAAAACAAAAGAAAGCTTTTAATGCCAGTTAAATTTGGCAACTGAGTGCTGAACAAAACCTTAAATCTAAAAAATAAGGCATCGTCTAAATCGTCGATGGCAAAGGTTACGTTACAGCTATATCCTGAAAATAGTCTAGTCTAAATATGTAGTAGATATTATGATTAATTTGTATTTTTTATCATTAAAAAATACTAGCTTAGCCGCGCGGTAATATGTCTTATTTTACTGCCATGGTCACTCTATTTTTTCCCGAAATCTTAATTTAAATAAACTAAACCAATAACTATGAAAAATTTATTGAAGTATTTCCTGTTTTTAAACCTTGCATTATGTGCTGTGGCCTGTCGCTCAGACAAGGATGGGCTTTTAGATGAACCGCCAGTTACGGTAACCACCAATTTCTACAAAAATGCCAATGAACTGGCTGCAACCTACGATCCTACCAACACCGTAAGTCAGACGATGAGGGATCATGTTTACGATTTATACAAGGCAAAAAAGTGGAGCGAACTGGAAACGCTGTTTACAAACAATAATTTAAACGGAAAATGGCCACCTGCAAACGGAGGTTTCAATACGGTAGATGATACGCCAATTACGATGGGACAAAAATACGATAGATACAGTAATGCTATCGGGACCTACAGCGGAACAGGAGCTCCGACTTTAGGAGGTAGTTTTACAAGTCCAATCATCAATGGAGCCGTATATACTTTTGGGCAAAGAGCGTTAAATCAACCAGAAAATGCTTATGATTTTTATTATGAAATAGAAGTTTTAAATAATTCATTAACTTTCAAAGGCCAAACAGCAGATATTATTCCCTGGTTTAATCAGGTGGGTAATGGTAAACAAACCATGTGGAAGATTCCGATCGATCCGGCAACCGGCTACCAGAAAACCTGGAACAAGCTGGCGCAGGAAGGATATATTAAAGTAACAATTAAGAAAAACCCAAGTGGAAAATACCCGGGAGCTGTGGGGGTAGTGATTGCTCAATAAAATAATTTAGATGTATTCGATATCAAAAAAAATATTGATAGAAAAGCAGGTTGCTGTTGAAAAAGACAGCTTCAGCAATGCGGAAATCGGCCACTCAGCAGCAGTAAATTTTAAATGCTGTAACTGTGGGCATAAAAACAGCGTTAAAATAACGCCTTATGAATCGGGTTTTCCGATTTTTCAATTATACAATGATGAGAAAGTTTTAGCTAAAAAGGAATTGTTGCGCAATAACATTGTTTCCGAAACCGCTGTAAATCTGCTCCATTTTGGAGAATTGACCGTAAATAATTTACCCACCCTGTACTTTGGGACAGATTGTCCATCCTGTCATGCAAAATATATTTGTGTTTTCAGTTATGGCGAAAAACAACCCGGGCTGACCTTACTTACCATTTCAGGCGTATGGAAGTATAACGAAATTTAAGGCTGAACATCCGCTCTCAAAAGGCGAAAAACAGTAAAGCCTGAATTCATAAGATTTCAGGCTATTTTTTTGTTAGCCCCCATCGGCTACTAGAGCTCTTTCTTATATTTCGCGCCAGCTTTGCGAAACATATCATGGTACTTTTGATATTTTGATTCCAAAGCGGATCCCTTATTGCGAGCGAGGTGAAAATCGATATAATCCAACAGTGTCATCTGATCATAGAAATCTATTTTGTTCAAATCCAGCTTCCATTTGATCGCATCTTCCAGAAATTGATCAAATTTATCAGCAACGGCATATTTCAAAAGATTACCATCTCTGATATCAAATGTACTTGCGTTGCACGCTGTATATCCCGTTTGCTGGTAAATCTTCCACATTGCAGAAATCTTATTGGCAATAGCTTGTTCATTATCGTGTAAAGTATCGACTCTGGCAGCGAGATAAAATCGTTGCTGATACATGTATTTAAATCGCGTACCATACTCTTCAGGAGGTGTCCAGTCACCTACCATTAAACATATATGCTGCATCTTTTTCAAATCCCACTCTGGGAAAAGTGTTTGCAAATAGTTATGGGCCGCGCTGGTTTTCATTCCCGCTTTTACAGACAGGAACTTAGCAATCCGTGGGTCCTGACCGGCTTGGGCAAATAATGAAGTAGCAAAAAATACAAGAAGTATACTAAGCCTCAGGCGATGTATTATATTCATAATCGAATTTAACAAAAATAAATGCAGGATTAAACCCTTCCTATTATTCTCTCCCCAGTTTTTCAACCTGAATAGCGATGTATAACGGCAGGTAGTTTGGCGTACAGTTTTTAGCGATCTTTTCATTTTTATACAATCCTGTCCGTTCGCCAAGGGCGATACATCTTTCCCGATATTCTTGCTGAAATATGCCGATTTGTGCAGCTGTAAAGTTCATTGCCCACTGCACTTCTGGTACTTCTTTTTCAATATGACTTTCAATTTTAGAAAGCAGTGTTTCAGAATTTGGTGGAGGGGTTTGCCCTACCCAGCGCAAACGCCCCTGGTAATACCAAAAAATTCGTCTCTGTAATGGTGATGAGCTGTTTTCCCAGCGCTCCATCAAGGCAATGGTCTTCTTATCCTTCGCCAGTTGATTGGCCATCAACCAATCAATTAACTGGAGTCGTTCATCGCCATCATGTTCATCTATATCTTTATCCAACACATCAATCAACTTCTGGCTAAGCTGTTTTTTATCCATAATGAGCATAGCAAGCTGGCGAGCCAGGTATTTCGAGGTCGACCAAAGCTCCATGGCCAGTTCGTGGTCCTTTTTGATTTCGGCGGCAATTTTTCTCAAATCGCCTAGTTTGGTATCCGATCCAATACGGGCAAGTATGTCTGTTGCTTTTGTTGAAAGATTCATATGCTGTCACTGGTGCATCAGCAAATTGCAAAATATTTCGGAATAAAATGATTCTGTGAGTCACGTTTTTGAAAGCGCCCTAAGCGTATATTCTACTTCGATTTCAAACTTATTAATATCCTTAAAGCCTCAACAAACAAAGCCTGAAATCTTACGATTTCAGGCTTTGTTTGTTTGTAAATTTGAATATCTGTTTAAAAATTAACCAGTGCCTGCCCGTCATAATATGATGGAGGCGTAATACCCAGAAAACTTAATATGGTTGGTGGCACGTTGTACAAATAAGGTGCACCATGGTAATCGGTTGTTTTACGGTAAAAGATAGCTGTAGTTAAGGCACTGCGCGTAATTGTAGCACTGCTTTTGGTCAGGATATCAATTTTTGGGGTAACCAATGTACCATTATAAGCCGTTCCTGAAGTTTCATCGCCCTTGGTATATAAAACCAAATCTGCCTGTTGCGGATGTGCTGATGTTAAAGCGGTAAAACTGTAGGTACTGATACTGCTAGCGGGTAAAGCCGATTTAAACAACCTTATTTCGGAAATATTACCGGTAAAATAAGGACTGTAATTGGTAGTTCCGTCTTGCCCGATTTTAAAAGTTGTGCCGCTCTGCAAATCGCCAACCGCCGAAATATTGCCTTCGGCTACCTGGATGCCACCATCGTACATTGTCGCTTTTTGTGTAGTCCGGTTAACTACTACAGCTACCTGGTGCCACAACTGATCTGTCAGGTCTACTCCATCTATATCCAAACGGTGCGTTCCATCTCCAAAGTTGGCCCTGATTACGCCATTTCTGTTGGCTATAATTATGCCCTTATTATAACCACTGGCCCAGTTCTTATTCCCGATAATTACCGGATCGCTGGTAGCTGTGGTTGCCCTGGCTCTAAACTCGATGGTAAAGCTGCCTGTTGCACTTAAATCGAGGTTACTTAAAGTTGGTAACTGTCCATACACATTTGTTTTAAAATCGACAGTGGTAATACTATGTGGGTTCGATTCGGTAGTAGTGCTAGGCAAAGTATTTACCAATTGTGGCGTAATAGCACTGTTGTTCAGGATAAGAAATGCATTCCGTTCCAGGTAACTGCTACCACCGTGACCTAAATCGCCGCCATGATCGGTAGCCACAACAATCAGCCAATCTTCATTGTTATAGGTAGGTCTTGCTTTTACAGCATTCAAAATCCTGCCTACCCTTGCATCAACCGCTTTTACCGAATCCATATACATCTGCGTGGTAGTCCGATAATTACTGGCGTGGCCGGCATGATCTACATCATCGAAATGGCAAAAGGCAACATCTGTATTGCTGCTGGTAATTTCCTGTATAATCCGCACTTCAGTAGCGTTATCACTTGCACTGTTTTGTTTTACCGTTACATCAGGTGTGGCCACAATATTATTATTTATCGACGACCAGGTTACAATTGACGCGGTTCTTAAAGCAGGCAAACTGGTTTTAATCTGCCTGAAAAAAGAAGGGTAGTTTACAAAGTCGGCACCCGAAAAGCTGTTATCAGATGCTTTGTGTTTAGCAACACCTACACCGGTAAACAGCGCCGACCATCCGTTTGATGACCAGGTAGGCACTTCGGCCAACGCATTGGTGCTGGTATAAGACTGATCCATTAAGGTTTTCAGGTTTGGTGCATTAGCTGCAGTAATTGCTTTCCATACGCAACCGTCGATACCAATAAAAAGCACCTTTTTAGGTTTGCCCGCTAAAACGCTCCGCGCAGTTGTTTGGGTTGAATCGCCTTGAATTGACTCAGTTGTGGCCTTTTTACAGCCAAGTGTAACCAGCCCCATCGCGATGAGGAGTAGTAGAGGTTTAAATTTTCTCATAGTTTAAATGTTTAATAAAGCAATATAAATGTTTAATAAAACTAAACATTCGAATATTAATAAAAAATTAATTTTTAAATTATTTTAGTTAACACTCAAACAGTTACCATCAGTAAAACGAATCCAAAACAGCACCAACGCATATTTCTTATCATACTGAATCCGATATAAATCAACACACTTTAAAAACTGTATTTTACTTCATACAACATTTCTGTTTCTGCTACAACATTTGCTAAACCGCAATATTGTACATACATATTATTTTCAATCCTCAAGTGAGTTTCATCCTCATAATCAGCTAAAAAATCTTATTTTTTATTTTCATCACCAAAAAATGCTAAATTCTAATTAACTTCAAACACTTAATATGTACATACAAATACACTAACGATTTAGAGTCTGATTGAGGGAAATTCGAAAAAGTAAACATCGATGAACGAAAGAAAATTATACTTAAACAAATTGCTAAGCCTTGTTTTGTTGTGCCTTACTGCTACAGCAGGGGCGCAAACAACTTTGTGGCAAATTGGCCATGCAGATAACAAGGCTACAGAATTTGCGCTGGCCCCATCGGGTTATAAACATTTTTTAGCAGCGGATTTTGGTTGGGAAGATAAATTTTACCTTATTGGAGTTTCGAAACCAGAAAAAGATTGGGCTTATATTTTACCAGGCCCTAATGATACCTGGGGTGGCACTGGTGGCACCTCTGGTTTGCGCACGCACAATGCCAATATTTTATTTGGGTTACAGCAGCAACCCACCGGATCGGGCTGGAAATTTGTAGTCGAACTGATTGGCTACCAGGGCGCATTACCGCCTTTGTTTAAGGTTACCATTAATGGAAAGCCTTATGTAAAGCAATTACCCGAACAGACAGCCAATAAAATTTTTGAGGGAGATTTAAGTGCCGCCCACGAATATAAGATCGAAATTCCGCTTGAAGCAAATCAATTGCGCAAAGGTGGTAACGAAATTTTGATGACTACCCTTGAGGGCTCATGGATGGTGTTTGACCAGATAAGACTGGAAGGCCCTGCTTCGGCCAAATTAGTCCATAACCAAAACGTATTTCTCCGCAGCGTAAAACCAGCAGACTATCAACTGGCGGAACAAGGAAAAAAAATACAGCCCCTGCTGGTTGATGCACATTTAGTTGCGGGTAAACCTGTATTAACTGTGAAACTGGATGGCAATGAGGTATTCCGTGAGCGATTAGATAGTGCAAGATACCAGTTTGAGGTGCCTATGCCAGCTGTTACCACAGCAAAACAAAGCAAATATGAAATTTACAGCGATGGAATATTGCTGGAAAGCGGCATGGTAAAACGATCTGCACAAAGACTGTTTACGCCTGCAGATTATGTAGATACACACATAGGCACTGCCCACTCGCGCTGGATGATTGCGCCAGGTCCCTGGATGCCCTTTAGTATGGTAAAATTAAGTCCCGATAACCAGAATAGCGGCTGGCAGGCAGGCTATGAACCCAGTTTTGAAAGCATTGGCGTATTTAGCCATATCCACGAATGGACAATGGCTGGCCTGGGCATTCTGCCGGTAAACGGGCCGTTAAAAATCAAGACCGGCGATCAAAGGAGTACCGGTGAGGGCTACCGCTCGCAGATTGACAAAGCAACCGAAGAAGCCCCTCTGGGTTATTACAAAGTGATGCTAAGCGATTATAAGGTTAAGGCAGAATTAACTGCCACCACACGTTGCGGTTTCCAGCGTTATACTTATCCAAAAGCTACCGATTCAAGGGTGATGATCGATTTACAAATTCCTTCGGAGTATGCCTATACGCTTAAAGATGTGACATTGAAAAAGGTAAGCGACAAGCGGATTGAAGGGGTATCGAGACAGTTTACCCCAGGTGCCTGGTCGGGCGATGTAAACCAGGATTACAAACTACATTTTGTGATTGAATTTGATCAGCCCATCAAAAAATTCGGGACCTGGCAGAATGATGCGCTTAGCAATAAAGATTTAGTAAATACCGGCGAGGTAAAAGATGCGGGTGCTTACGTAGAATTTGATACCAGAACAAATCAGGTAGTACAGGTACGCACCGGGATTTCGATGGTGAGTATTGAAAATGCCTCAGATAACCTGAAACAGGAAATTACAGGGCCCTATGGCTGGAGTTTTGAAAAAGTACGGAACGGACAACGTGATACCTGGAATAAGCTGATTGGCCGGGTGGCTGTTCAATCTAACGACCGGAGAGAAAAAATCCGTTTTTATACCAATATGTACCGTGCGCTGGCCAGCCGCAATACCTGGAGTGATTTGGATGGCAGCTGGGTAGATGCTTTCCAAAAAGTACAGAAACTAAAAGACCCTAATTCGCTGGCACTGGGTTGCGATGCCTTTTGGAATACCTTCTGGAACCTGAACCAGTTCTGGAACCTGATTACGCCAGAGTGGTCATCGAAATGGGTAAAATCGCAACTGGCCATGTACGATACCAATGGCTGGCTGGCCAAAGGTCCGGCCGGTATGAACTACGTACCCGTAATGGTTGCCGAGCACGAAATCCCGTTAATGGTGAGTGCTTACCAAATGGGCATCCGCGATTTTGATGCCAATAAAGCATTCGAAGCGATGAAAAAAATGCAAACTACCCCATCGCAAAAAGTAGGTTTGGGCTATGCGGGCAACCGCGATCTGGTTCCTTACTTAAAGTACCATTATGTGCCCTATGATCTTGGCCGTTTTTCCAACACTTTAGAATATGCTTATGATGACTGGACGGTTTCGCAGTTTGCAAAGGCATTAGGCAAAAAAGAAGATGAAAAAGAATTTGCCATTCGAGGAAATTACTGGCGCAACGCCATTGACAAGGAAACGGGTTATGCCCGGATGCGTAAATCAGACGGCAGCTGGGCACCTAATTTCGATCCCTTTAAATCGGGAGCCAACGAACATTATGTAGAGGGCAACGCCTGGCAACTCACTTATTTTGTGCCACAGGATGTGCCTGGACTGGCGAAAGAGATCGGTGCAGATAAATTTGTAGAACGCCTCTCCTGGGGTTTTACAGAAAGCAACAAATTGCGATTCAATGCACCTGGCGACCAGTACTGGGATTACCCGGTAATTCAGGGGAACCAACAGTCGATGCATTTTGCCTTTTTGTTTAACTGGGTACAAAAACCCTGGCTAACACAGCAATGGAGCAGGGCCATTATCGACAGATACTATGGCAGCGATTTAGCCAATGCTTATCTGGGCGATGAAGACCAGGGTCAAATGAGCGCCTGGTTTGTCATGGCAGCATTGGGTCTTTTCCAAACAGACGGTGGTTGCAGTAGCGAGCCGGTTTATGAAATTGCAAGTCCTATCTTTCCATCGGTAACCATTAACCTTGGTGAACAATATGGCCGTGGGAAGGCTTTTACGATTGAAGCGCCGAACGTATCCCGCGACAATAAATATGTACAAAAAGCTACCTTGAACGGAAAACCACTGCAATCTTTTAAATTTCCGGCAAGCGAGCTATTGAAAGGCGGGAAACTGATATTGCAAATGGGATCAAAGCCAAACAAGAATTGGGGGATATAAAACCCAGTTTCATATTTAGGCAATTCACAAAAAATAAAGCCTGAGATCTTAAGATTTCAGGCTTTATTTTTATCCATCCGCTTTACACGTAAAATCCAGCAGAATGTTATTGCTTGTTTTAAGGTTTTGAACGGAAATCAAACCATAGCGTTCCCTTAATCTTTTCGCCACCAGCATGGCTCAGTTCGCTTTCCGGCCCCATCACTTTTGCCGATTGAAACTTGGTACCAATGGGGCTAATGGCATTTAAAAAGCCAATGTTTCCTTCGGGAAAAGCCGGTTCGACATTGTTATTGGTTAGTGCAGCTGCCTCACGCGCAGGCTTAAACATTTGCAGATAAGTATTTTTATTGGCTGAATACACGGTAAAGGGTGCTTCGGTATTTTCTATCCTTACCCAGTTTACTTCGGCATGATAACCCTTAAATTCGGGATATTTCCAACTTTCGCCGGTAATGGTATTGTTGTAATCTTTCTGCCAAACACCAAACTGCTGACCTTTTAACCTGTTTTTCCAAACGCGGTACGGGCCGCGCCCCAACCATTTCATTCCGGTAACTTTTTCTTCGGGGTAGTTGAAAGTAATGCCCATGAAATTCACATCGCCTTGTTGGCTATAATCGTAATCAAGCTTAACGGGTTGTCCTGAAGTGAAAGTCCATTTTACATGCAAAGGAGCATCGCCGGTATAATCGGCTTCTACTATATATTGTCCATTAACAGCCTGATGGGCAAATGATTTCAACGTAGTATTTACGCCCGCCAAAACCGGTCCACCTGATAAAGAAACAGTACCGTTTGGCTTCACTACTTTTTGGATATAACCGGTGGCTTTATCAAAATCGTAACGGATTCCATCGCAGTTAATACTCAGTGTAGCATCGGTTTGAGTTAATTTAATATTCGGTTTGGCTTTAACGCTGCTGATTTTAGGAGCGAAAGCTGCAGGCGCGGCAATGGCCCAGCTCCAAGTAAAGATTTCTTTATTATCGGGGCTATAAGCAGTAAGGTATAGTGCATCGTTTTTGGCCCAGGTTGCGGGTAAAGGCAAGTTTAACATACCCTTTTCTGCAGGTTTAAGGTTAAAAGGCTTTAATGCACCTGTCGCAATTACAGTAGGCTCCAAAGTTTTAGCCGTAGCTGACGGGAACTTAACCAGTTTCCATTTAAATGTACATTGATTGAGGTTGGTAAACGAATAACGGTTTTCGACCGGTATTTTACCATCAAAACCAGCAGCAATGGGCTGTGGATTAATGTACACCGGCGACCAGATTTCTTTAATGGTATAATAACTTCCTTCCTTTTCGCGGTGTGGCCCTACAATACCATCAGGCGCATGGTTACCATCACCATCGTAAATGTTATTTTTATCGGTACGGATAATCGATTCATCTAAAAAGGCCCAGATAAAACCACCGCCTCCATGCGGATGTTTTACGATTTGCGACCAGAAATCATCCAATGCAGCACCGGCCCCTCCATCGTATAAAGCGTGCATAAACTCAGTTGGAAAAAACACTTCTTCGCCGGTGGCGGTTCTGCTTTCCATTCCTTTATAATCGGGATAATGCTTGGTATCGGTCCCGTTAAATTTCTCCCAGGGATGGATTACGGTACGGTTTTGCGGATCGTATAAGGCATACTGATTATCAAGATCGCGGTTAAAGCCCCCTTCATTGCCATTGGCCCAAAATAAAATGGAAGGATGATTTACATCGTGTACAACCAGCTCTTTAACGAGTTTTTTGCCTATTTCGGTATCGTAATTGCCTTGCCAGCCGGTAAGTTCATCTATCACGTATAAGCCCAGCGAATCGCAAACCTCCAGGAAATCGCGGTCTGGCGGATAATGCGACATGCGTACGGCATTCATGTTCATATCTTTCATCAGTTGTACATCGAGCACATGCACCCCATGGCTAAGCGTACGACCAGTTTCGGGCCAAAAACTGTGGCGGTTACTGCCTTTCATTAAAACGCGGGCGCCGTTAACATACAAACCATCTTTTGTGCGCAGCTCTACTGTGCGGAAACCAAACTTTTGTTTTATCTGGTGGATGATTCCTTTATCATTTTTAATGCTTACCACTACCTGGTAACGGTTCGGAAATTCGGCACTCCACAACTGGGGTTTATCAAAGCTGGATTTCAATTGGTAATAATCTCCCGATTGGCTTGCCTTAGCTGTAAAGGGTTTACCCAGGTCTTCGCCATTTAATTTTTGTACCTGGGCTTCAATTTCTTCGCCTTGTTTTAAATTTTGCGCATATACATCAAGCTGGAAAGCACCATCGGCTTTCGCAGCTACAGCTACCCTTTCGATAAAGGTTTGCGGAACAATTTCGAGGTATACCGGCCGGTAAATCCCACCAAAGATCCAAAAATCGCCACTGCGCTCGGCTTTATTTACTGAAGCATCTGCTGATTGTTTATCAACAGTAACTTCGAGCAGATTTTGGGCATTGGGTTTTACCAAATCGGTAATATCATATTTAAAAGCATAAAAACTACCCTGATGCACGGGCCCAGCCTGCTTGCCATTAATCATCACCTTAGTATCGGTCATCGATCCTTCAAAAACGATAAATACCTTTTTATTATTTACCTGATCGATGAAAAACTGATGTTTATATTGTCCCTGCTCTTTATTTTTGATTTTATCGTGGCCATAATTATAGGCACCAAAGCCTTGTTGCTCCCAATTAGAAGGTACAGCAATTTTGGTCCATACGCCGCTCTTTCTGCCTTCCGTGCAGTAGAAATCCCAGTTTACGGTGTGGTCTTTATCGGTTCCGGAAAGGTATTTGATAATGGTTTGTTGCGAAAATGCGCTGAAACTCATCAGGGCAGCTAATAATGACAGGGATAATTTCTTCATGGTTTTGATTCAGCCTTAATTGGTGTGATGAACTAAAACTACACAAATATTCCTACCCCGGTTTGTAAAATCCTTGTACCACAAACAGATGATAACAGTTTTAGCTATTTTATGTCATCAAAAACAACCTGTAAACTTTTTCCCTTATTTTCCCGCATCGGGCAGTGTGATGTGCCTGATTACAGGTTTACCGCTAATCTGAACGGTTAAGCTTAACTATCGGTAATTTTTGAGCGGAATCTGCAAGCCGCATTTCGGGTGTATTCGTATTTATTTTTTTGCCATTGCAAGGCAGGGCTGACTGAATTGTTTTGCCGTAGGTTCATCCAACCAGTCATTATCAGCATTATTGGGATCAAAGTCATGCATTTTTAGCTTCCATTTGATTATGCTTAATTTTTTAAGCTTTGCGATCAATGAGCTGGTGCCTGTAAATTCAAAACTGATATCAGTATTCTTGAACATTTTACCCACTCAAGCGATCAATTTTGATAAAATCCGCTTCTTTTAGAAACAAAATCACCTAATAAAACCTTTAAACAGAAAATAAGATCTTAAAATAATGTGAATTACAGACCAAAACACAAATGGCCAGGATTGTTCCCGGCCATTTCATTTGATCATTTGTTACTTATTTTACTTCAACAGCTTGTTTGCTGCAGGTAGCCATTTTTGATAAACCTGTACTACGGTTTTTATTTCATCACCATCTGGTCGGTTGCTAAAATGTTCATCATTTCGCTCGCTCCAGTCAGATTCCCATTTGGCCATGGCCTTATAAAAGTCATTTGCAGTATTACTTGGCCGGTTAAAGCGGTGATTGATCTTTTCTTCTTTATAACGGTCTTGCGCTTCCTTTTGAAGTTCGAGGGTTAAGAAGTCGACAAACTTTTGCCACCTTACTTTATAAAAATTTTTAACCATGCCGTTCCATTGCCTGGCCGAATAATCGTATTGAATGGCATTCTCGTTATAAGGCCCCCAGGTGGTAATCAGGGCCCTGGCATTCTTCTCATAAAGATCACTTTCAGCCTTTGTTTTCCCTATTGCCCGGGCATCTGCAATCCATTTACCTAAAAGGAATTCTTTTCGTGTAGCCAGCAACTGATCAAAATCGTCCATTAAGTTGAGGTATTCTTTTGCATTTTTTGCAAATGCTGCCTTATCTCCATTGCGATAAGCATCGGCCATTTCTTTTTGCATGGGTATGGCTAAATCGGCCATACATTGACGTGCTAAATCAACCAGATCATAGCGATAGGTTTCTTTTTGCTTAATATTTGCGGGTGCATGTTGCAGGAGTGCCAGTGCCTCCCATAAACTTTTAAAGCGGTATTTCTTTTCCGAATTTAAAGCACCATTTGGCGATGCTCCATTTACTTTCAGGGCTGGCCTTGCACAGATACTGCTTTCCATAAAGGTTACAATGCCACTTTTACCATAAGCGGTGTGCAGCAAAGTATCCCAGGCCAAACTTACTTTTTCATCGCTGCTACCATATCTGGCCAGCAGGTAATCGTCCATCCACTTTTTGGTATCTGGTTTTTCACGCCTCCAGGCCATTTCTGCGGCTGCATCATAAATAATGGGGTTGTGTTCTATGGCTTCAGGGAACATGCCTATGCCCTGAAACTGTTTCGATTTTTCGGGTTGGTTTAAAATAGCCGGGTAAGCCGCCAATACAGCATCCAAATCGCCACCCATGGCGGTGTTACCACCAAAGTTGTGAATAATGCCCCCTACCCAAGGTCTTCCCCAGAACGCTTCGCTACCTTTCCATTTAGAAGCATTCAAATCCAGCATCAATATCCGATCGGGCGGAATAGACTGCACAATGGCTTTTTGCATGCTCCAGGTTTGCATGGCAATTACTGCTTTGGGATCCACACTTGCTGTAGTGGTATAAATCGCTTTTCCTACCTGTGCCAGATATTCATCACCGGCTACAGGTGCTTTTCCTTCGTGAAAAGGATCGGCAGCATAAATGTGGTTGGTGCCAAAAAGGTGGGTTTGCTCTTCAATAAAAGTTTTGCTCATGCGGGCATACAAGGGATCTAAAGGATTAAGTTGCGCCGTTCCGGGACCAACATAAAACCAAACTGCCTTTTTACGAATATCGGCCTGTGGCTGTTTTTCCATGAGTTTAATGGGCACGTAACCAGTAAAACCCTGAAGAATGGGTTTCATCCCCAGTTGCCGCTCGCGGGCCAGGATTTTCTGCCCCAGAACAATGCTCCTGTCGATCCAGTTTTGAGGTAAAGGCCCGTTAATGCTTTCAATATTGGTCATCCACTGCCAGGCAAAATAGGCCGGTCCGACTAAAAAGGAACGGATCTCCTGGTCATTCATCCCGTATTTGCGCAAGGTATTTTGCCAAACGGCTTCTTGTCCGGTAATGGCTAACGGCATGTTAATGCCCTGCATGGCCATCCAATCTATTTCCCTTTCCCAGCGTTCCCAATCCCACCAGCTCATCGAGTAATTGAAAGTACAGTAGTTTAAATACACGCGATCTTTGTAAGGCGAAGTAATGCGAACTTTTTTGGCTGGAATGGGAAGCTTTGCAGGCAAATCCATATTATCGCCGCACCACGAACGCTGTGCATGGCAATAATATTTAAGGTACCAATTTAAGGCCGAGGCTACCTCAACAGGTGTATTTCCACGCAACACAATTTTATTTCCTTTGCCCTCTATTTCAAAAACATCCTGGTCTCCTGCTGCCGGAATTTCTGCTACCTGAAAAAAAGCGGCATGTTTGGGAATTACGCGTTTGATGAGACCTTGTGTCCCCATTTCAAAATCGGAGGCCAGGGCCTTTGCCGCCGGTACCAACAGCAAGAGGTATAGTATTATTTTATGAATTGCTTTCATATTCTTTTTAGTGTGTTTTATTGATTAATACAATGGTTTGCCTGCGGCTGTCATTGGTTATTGGCCAGAGTTTATCATGCCCTGCTATCACTTTTTTTCCCTCAACTGCCTGCTCTATCAGTAAAAAGCTTTTAAAGGCGCCGGCACCTTTGTAGCTGATCTTAATTTTCTCTCCCAAGTAAGGTTTTAAATCAAAACTGGCCATGTTCCATGGTTTGGCCTGGGTACTGGGCATACCTGCTATGGCGTAACCGGCAAAATTGTTTATTTTAGATTTACTGGTTCTCGCGGGCACTAAAGGCTTGCCATCTATACTCAGCTCCGGAAGATCAGGGAAACCGGTAACCAGCAAATCACAACGGTCTTTTACAGTTGAAGGAAGCACAATTTCGCTGTTTGGCCCATCGGCGTCTTCGGTTGTTTTGCATACTGGTAAGGCAGGTAGCGGAATCGCATTCCTGGCCTTTCCTTTTTCAAACTCAAAAGCCATGGTGGCATAACCCGGCAAAATGATTTCGATATCCTGGCCTGTTGTGAAATTTTGAGGATAGGCATCAACATACGGAAACACTACATTGGCATGAAAAACCGCTCCACTCTGCCCGCTAAAATGCACGCTCTGGTTAAAAGGAATGATAAGTTTCTGTGCTTGTGCATCCGGATTTCGCGCCACCAATACACCTTTATCTCCATCCCAGCCCATATAGCCATAAGCATTACCTTCATCGGGCCTTCCGCCTACATAAAAGGTATTGTTTAATGCTTTCTGATGTGCTTTAGCCCAATTGTGCACGGTACATAAAGCTTTCCACTCCTCAGGCTGCATGGCAGAAGGTGAAATGTACCACTCTTTTAAAAGGGTACCCCTGCCATAATGCATTAACACGTATTCCTGCCAATCCTGAAGGTTATCGCTTTTGCTTTCCGTCCTGCCGTCGCTGGTTTTGATAATACCATGCGTCATTAATCTCGAAATGGGCACCAGGGGCCTGTCGGCAGGGTTTCCCCACATGCGCCATAAATAGGTATCGCGATCGGTCGAGGCCATGGCGCGTGTTGAAATTTCTGGCCAGTTGCCATTGGTTCCGTCATCACCGGCCAACATCCAAAGGGCATCGGCATATTTTAACCACCAAGGCGAAAACCAAACCCAGTTGGTCATGTTCTGATAGATACCGGGATTCATTTTACGGGTGGCCACCAACACTTCAAGACAGGCATCGAGATTGGCTTCGTGACCATGCCGATCGGTGGGAGGATGATTATTACCCGCAGCCAGATCACTTAACTGGTTAAAATCGTGTTTAAAATAAATGGTACCGGTTTCTTTTGCCAGTAGCGGAATTTTCTTCAAAACAGTGTCCTTGTATTTGGTTGAAGAAAGGCTATAGTAGCGTCCGAATTTGGCAAAATAGGCATTTGGCTTTGCTTCGCTATACCCTTCGGCCAAACCCCAGTCTATTTTATTTACGTAACCATTAATAGAAAGCCAAAGTCCAAAGCCTGTACCCTCTGCCTTTAAACGGTCGCTTAAACGCTTCACATCTTTAATTCCATTGGGAAAAAATTTCGGCAGCGGATCCCAAACCGATTTGGTGTTTTGCCAGCCATTATCAGGTACTACGGCATCTAAATTAATGCCATAAGGAACTGTAGCAGCTTTAAATTCCCGGTAAATATTAATCAGCCCATCGCCACTTAAATCTTTTGCTTTTGGTTCAAACCAGTTGTTGTAATGCAGAAAAGATTTCGGCTTTTTCCACAATCCTTCCAAATAAGTCATAAAAGCCATCTCTGCCGATTGATTGTGCAGGGCAAACCCATTTACAGCGGTTTTACTGTTAATTTCATACCGGTTATCTGCCTTTTTCAGGGCATACCCTGGAAAGTGCATTAAACGGATCAGACCTTTTCCTCCCTGAGGGTCAATGTCTCTTCCCTCAAGGTTAATATCACTGTAGTTACCAACTTTTTCGTAGTGCCGGCTATAATCTTTAGGGCTGTTGCCATCTGTACGTCTGGCGTAGCCTCCGGGGTATTCCAGCCCTAAAAACAATTGATTGCCTACAAAAACAGGCTCACCTTTTCCTCCCCCTTGTTGCGCTTGCGCAATGGTTAAACGCTCTACTTCCAGGCGATCGACGGTTGCGGCAGCTTTGTAAACCAGCTGTAGTTGTTTACGCAAATAGTTTTCTCCTTTTTTCAGGCTGTACTGCACTTTAATCAGTTGTGGGGCAACCGGATCTTTAGTCGCCTGCGGAAGTGGCTTATAGCTAAAGGTTAAAAATGTAGTATCGGCCCGGTTATATTTTTCAGGAGATCCGGTTGCTGTAAAATCGGCTATGGTTAGTCCTTTTTGCTGATCCATGGCCAGGAGTAAAAATTCGTCGCTTTTAACCGGAATGGCCTGATGTGTGGATTGATTACGAAAAGCTGTGGTTCTCCAAACTTTGCCATCGAAAGTAAATTCACGCGCCACCAGTCCATTACCAATCTGGATGTGTTGTGCCCTTGCTTCGGTAAAAAACAAAAGCAATACGGCTATTTTTAATAGTTTCATGTGTGTTGTTTAATCAGGCTGCATCAAGAAATAATGATGCAGCCTTTTAAATGATACTTATTGCAAGGGATCAAAAGTTCCGTTTTCCCAGCCTGCATTTTGCAGAATTTTAGGGTTATTCTGAATTATACTCCTTGGAATGGGATAAAAAAGACTATTGCTCTGAATTACGATAGGCTGAAGATCAATCGGATCTAAACTTTCTGTAAATAAGGTAGCGCTGGTTGGCGGTACAGCCGGAGTGGGATTAATGAGTTTTAAGGCTTTACGGGTTTTACCATTCAGCGTGCTGGATAAGGTATTCCAACGCAGCAGATCAAAAAAGCGGATTTGCTCAAAAGCCAGCTCAACCTGTCTTTCTTTCTGGATGCGGCTTCTTAAATCACCCTGGCTCATTGCCGGCGCTAAACCGTAAAGGTTGTTAATACCTGGTAAGATTTTAGCCCTGGCGCGTATTTTAGTTAAGGCATCGTAAGCTACTGCAGCATTTCCCGTCTCATTTGCTGCTTCGGCCGTAAGTAATAAAATATCGGCATAGCGGATAGCAATAAAATCAGTTCCCGAGGTTCCGGCCTGTGCAGCAGTTAAAGTGGTATCGACTGCTTTTTTACAATAATACCCAGTGTAGGTGCCGTTCACATCGCGATAGCCATCAATACCGGAGTTAACGTAGGTCCACTGTTTACGGCCAAAATAAGTAGCCCCGTTATAAACAATTGTAGCATAAAAGCGATCGTCGCGATTACTAAAACGCTGCTGATAACTCAGCGCGGGATTAACATCCGAACCGTCTTTCATCGGATAGGCATCTGCCATTTCCTGCGAGGGTTGATTTCCCCCTGTCGAGTTTACAGATACAGAAATTGGCCTTACGGTGGCATCGCGTCCTTGTGTGCGTCCCGGATTAGCAAAGCGGATGGCAAAAATCACTTCTTTATTCATTTCGCTGAGAAACAGGCCGCCATACGAATCGAAAAGACCATAGCCACTTGCATTTAATTTGGTTAATGCTTCGTTACAGGCTGTATAAGCCGCCTGCCAGCGGGCCGCATCGTTATTGGGATTATACCGCGGCGAAGCCCAGTCGACCAAAATCCGGGCTTTTAGTGCCAGGGCTGCTTCTTTACTTGCCCGCCCCACATTTGAACCTGGCGTAACCGAAGGCAGTAAAGCAATCGCTTCATCCAAATCTTTCACCATAAAACTGATGCACTCGGAAGTTTTATTCCTGCTTACAAAAATATCGTCGGTAAGTTCTTGTGGCACTGTAATAATGGGAACACCGCCATGCCTGCGCACCATTTGAAAATATTGGTAGGCTCTTAAAAACTTTGCTTCGCCGGTAAACCTGTTTTTTAGACCAGCACTTCCTGCAGCAGTTGGTAACTGTCTAATCATTAAGTTAATTTTACGGATTGCTGTATAAGGCCAGTAAGAAATGCTGGCATCGGGCGTAACCGTACCGTTAATTACCGGTGAACCATTTCTCGATTCGTCGGTATATCCCGTTAAACTGAGGTCCCACGAGGGCACGTCCAGGTAAAGGTTATTGGCGAACGCGGTTATTAAAACCGTATCCTGCCACACCAATGCATCCTGAATGTTATTGATATCGTTCTTTTCTGTTATTTTTTTGCAGCTCCAGGCCATTACAAGCACCGCAGTTACAAAGCATATTTTAAAGCATATTTTTTTCATGTTCTGATCTTTTTAATTGGGCTTACATTGTTTAAAAAGAAATACTTGCACCTGCAGAAATGGTTCTGAGCATCGGGTATTGAAATGCACCGTAACCGGTTTCGTTTGTTGGTAATTCCGGATCGTACATCTTAATATCATCGCTGATGATGAAAAGATTGGTTCCGGTTAAAAACAAGCGGCATTTTTCTAAACCAATACTTTTGGTTGCCCTTGCCGGTAAAGTGTAACCCAACTCGAGACTTTTTAACCGCAGGTAGTTACCGCTGCGCAACCAGAATGATGATGCAGGGCCTTCTGTTCCATTTAAACCTCCAATTTTAGGGTAAGCTGCATTGGGGTTTTGTGGCGACCAGAAATCGGCCCAAAAGGCAAGTACATTTTGCTCCTGCCACTGGCTCCTGTCGCTCAGCATTACTTTACGGGCACCTACGCCTTGCAGTAATACACCCAAGTCAAATCCTTTCCACGACGCGCCCAGCGGAATGCCATAGGTAATCCGTGGATCGTAAGAAAGATTAGATAAAACCACATTATCATTCGAGTTGATTATACCATCAGGAGCACCATTGCTGGGACCAAAAAGATCGGCAAAACCAATATCACCAAGTTCGAAAGCCCTGGTTCCGTATTTTAGTTTCAGGTAATTGGCCAGCTGATCGGTGTTGCTGATGATACCATTAGCCTGGTAACCGGTAATGAAATTAACCGGCCGGCCTGTACGGCGCTGATAATCGGGAATATTGGCCTGCTCAGGATATTTAATTACCTTGTTGGTGGTATAAGCAAAGTTAAATCCAACATAATACTTTACCTGCCCGATCTGATTATCGTGCCTCAAAGTTAGCTCAAAGCCCTTGGCGTTAACCTGCCCGTAATTAACCTGAGCCAGTGCAATACCAAATGTAGATGGGATTACGGTTTGATTGGCAACTAGTAGATCGGATGTTTTTTTATAAAATAAATCCAGGCTACCGCTAATTAACCCTTTGTAAAAACTGGCATCCAAGCCCACGTTGGTGGTCGCTATTTTTTGCCATTTGATATCCGGATTAGGATAGCGTTGCGGTGCAATGGTATTTACCGGAGTTGAAAAAACGGCACTGCCTTGCAACGAAAAATAAGAGTACCATTGCGAGAGGTCGATATTATCATAGCCCAGCAAACCATAACCTGCCCTGATTTTGAGGTTATCTACATTGGGCATCGCATTTTTAATAAATGGCTCTTCAGATAAAATCCATCCGCCGGATAGCGAAGGGAAATATCCCCATTTATTTTTAGGGGCAAAAGCTGATGAAGCATCGGCACGTACAATGGCATCTAAAAGGTATTTACCTTTAAACTTGTAGTTTAAGCGGCCAAAAACCGACGAGCGACCAAATTCATTTCCGGTACCAGTTAGCGAACGGCGGGCAGGATCGCTATTGGCTACAAAAAGCTGATCGATGGTGCTCGACAGGAGATTTTCGCCTTTGGCCGAAAAATTATCGCCTGCGGATTCCGATTGCTCATAAAAAACCTGCAAACTCAGGTCGTGATTGCCAAAAGTACGGTCGTAATGGGCTGAAGCATTAAAAACATAGGTTTTGTTCTGGATGTACTGCTCCTGAAAAAAATCGTAAGGTTGCTGTGCAGCGGCTTTGGTACCAATTACCTGATCGCCAATTAAGTGGTTGTTGCCCCCAAAACGGTTAAAAAGGTAAAGTGTATAAGGCTGGTACCGGGTTTTATACAAATCGGCCTGTTTATTATAGTTATAGCTTACATCAGCCCCAAAACCCTTTAGGTAACTGGGATTGTAACTCAATTTTAAGAAACCATTTAAATTGGAACGATCGCCTTTTATGTAGCCGTTTTTAATTACTTCAGGCACCAAAAAGTGGTATAAACTTCCATCGGGCAGGCCATTTACATAAGCCGGGCTTAAAGGCGTAAAGTTCATGGCTGCACGGGTAAGATCGCTTAAAGTAGTGGTATTTACCCCGTCGTACCACCACGGCGTAGTATTGGGGCGTAGTGTAGCCTGCAAATTTACCTTGGCCGAAAAACCATTTCCAAATTTGAAATCGAGGTTACTGAGTACATTAAATCGTTTCGATTCGAGCTTATCAAATAAACCGGTTTCGCTAAAGTAGCCAGTAGAAACATAATACCGGGCGTTTGGCGAACCACCGGTTACGCTTAAATTGGCATCGGTAGTACGCGGCGTTTTCTTAATCATTTCGAAAAGATCGGTATTGATGTTTCCTGCTTTATAAAACTCCAGTTCATCGGCAGTATAATATCTTGGATCGTTAGCCGCTACCCCCTGGTTGAGGTAATAATTATTGCGGTAAAGTGCATCCTGGTACGAGTTTAGTCTTTTAGGGGTGCGTGTAGGTTCTGACTGACCATGACTGATGTTAAAGCTAAATTTAGCTGGTCCTTCGGCACCTTGTTTGGTAGTAACCAATACTACCCCGCTACCCCCTCTTACTCCATAAATAGCTGCGGCACCGTCTTTTAACACCGAAATACTCTCAATATCATTTGGAGAAAGTAAGTCGAACTCTTGTTTGCTGCGCGGAATATCGTCTATTACGTAAAGTGGATCCTGACCGGAATAAGAGGTAGTTCCTCTTACCCTAACCGAAGAACTCACGCCCGGAAGACCACTTGGCGACATGACAACCAGACCAGCCAACCTGCCGGCCAGGGCATTTGAAACGTTAGAAACCGGAATATTGCTCACTGTACTTCCCGAAATGGAAACTACAGAACCGGTTAAAAATTTCTTTTCCTGCTTGCCATAGCCAACAACTACAACTTCATTAAGATCTGCTGCATCTTCTTTCAGCATCACGGTCATAAAGCTATTGCTTGCGCTCAGCTCCTGGGTAACATATCCCACAAACTTAAAAATTAAAATGGCCGATGCATCGGTGACATTGATGTTAAATTCTCCGTTTTCGTTGGTTACCGCACCATTTTTGGTTCCTTTCTCTAGCACGCTTACCCCTGGAATGCCAACATTCTTGGCATCGGTTACCTTACCCCTAACCACGATCCGGTTATGATCGCCAAGGGTTAAAACCACCAGATTTTCTTCTACAATGCGATAATGAATACCTGTATTGGCCAGCACCGTAGTTAAAACTTCTTTCCATGATTGATTGGCAAAGCTGGCAGTAAATAGTTTTCCGGCAGGCAAAATCTCATCATTGTAAACAAAATGGATGTTGGTTTGATTTTCAATGGATTTAAAAATCTGTTTCAAGTCTGCCTGCTGCATAGAAATAGAAACTTTTTCCTGTGCAACGCTCCGGGTGGCAAACGTTTGTAGCGTACCTAATAAAATAAAAAGTACAACAATTTTCATCATAAGCAAAAGCTTGAGCATAGAACGGTACGACCGTTGCAGAACGGCCTGTGGTTCATTTTTTTTCATATATTTGTTTTTTGGTTTTGTTAATAAAATGGCTGTTACGTGTTCAGCGAGGGGCCATTTCGACAATTCACAATTAAAGGGGAATGCGTCAACATTCTCCTTTTTTAGTTTTTTTAAAGTCTAGGTTTCTTTCATATCATTTGGTTTAGTTTTTAGTTGAGGTTATAGATTGGATATAAACCAGATTTTTCTCTATCCGGTAGTTAAATCTGCCTGCATACTGTAATGAATGCAGCACTTGTTCAAGGGTATAGTTTTCGTAAGTTCCTGATAAATTAATGCGTTTAAGATCTTCATCCTGAATAATAATTTCCTTATTGTACCACCGGCTCAGCTTAACAGTAATATTCTGAAAGGGTTCGTCATCAAAAACCAGCTTGTTTTCTGTCCAAAGGCTTTCTTTGGCTTTATTATCGGCAATTTCGACATTCGATTTACTTAACAGAATGGTTGGTTGTTCTTTTTTTAGGGTTTCTTTCTCATGGTCTTTAAGCTCATTGTGCACTCTTAGCTTTTCTCCAGGTTTTAGGCTAATGCGGCTTAAAGGCTGGTCGTCCATACTAACTTCTACCAAACCATGAATAAGTGTTGTTTCGGTGTTCTCATCGTCAGGATAAGCTTTCAAATTAAAAGCGGTTCCCAGCACTTTTACCTTAATCCCGTTAGCTGAAATGATGAAGGGATGTTTTTTATCGTGTGCCACTTCAAAGTAGGCTTCTCCACTTAAGCTAACCGATCTGGTTGCTCCGGCAAATGATTTGGTGTAAAAAAGTTTGCTATCGCCATTCAGCCAAACTTTTGTACCATCGGCCAGTACAATCTTATTTTTTTCTCCTTTTTTTGCAATGAGTACCAATTCCGTATCACGCTGCTTTCTGAACATCATAAAGCAAAGCGGAAGCCCTATTAAAAGCAGGATTGCAGCAGCCTGGATGAGCCTGCGATAAAGCTTAATTGTTTTTTTCTTTTCTGACTGGTTATTTTCGGGTGATGGCGTTGAATCCTGGACCACCTGATCAAAGTGGCCTGCTAACTGCATTTTGGCATAATGAGCCATATACGCCTCCATGGCCTCTGCTTTTTCTGTCTGGCTTTGTGGCTCAGCTTTGGCCGTAAGCAAGGCATAAATATTGCGTAAACCCGGGTTTTGCTCCATGAGTTGATGCAATTCGTTCAATTCTTCGTCTAAAATATTACCGGCATTAACCTGGTTGATCAGCCAGTAAAAGCGTTCGTCGTCCATCGATAAAAAAGGTTATTACCGACTAAGACAAGAGAAAGGAGAAAAGTCCCCAATTAAATTTTAAATATTTTTTTAACGATCGAGATACACGCTCAAAGCGGCACCTAATTTTTGCTGTGCCAGCTGCAGATGCCGGTCAACAGTATTCAGAGAAATTTCCATGATTTCTGCTACTTCGCGGTAAGAAAGGCCATCCTGTCGGTTTAACATAAAGGCCATCCGGCATTTAGGAGAAAGGGCTTTAACACATTTTTCAATCTTTTCTTTTAATTCAGCATCCAGCATTCTTTCCATCGGCGTAGAAAGTTCTACTAAACTTGATGGCGCTACCTGATCAATATCCCAGGTGGTGTATTTTCTATTGCTGACCAAAAAATTAATGGAGCTGTTTTTAACTGCGCAGAAAAGGTATACTTTGGCATTCGAAACATCGAGCAATGCCTTTTCCATTGTCCACACTTTTAATAAAACATCTGATACGATTTCTTCGGCTATTTCTTTTTGCTTTACATAGGTAATACTAAAGCGCAACAGCCCTGAATAAAAATGGAGAAATAGCTTTTTGTAAGCTGTTTCGTCTCTCATTAATGCAATTTTATGCTGTAGTGCAATAATATCCATTCTTATAAACAGATGACTGGTTCGATTTTGGTTAGCTTTTTCGGCGAATGCCTTAAGTTGAAGATAAAGCTATAGACTTGAAAGCATTACCACAAATGAGGAGCTTAAAAAATTGTATGCGCCAATATCATTCAACAGTGCCTGATCTGGTTTTTAATATGAGGTTAAAAACGTAGCTCATCACTAAAAAAGCAAGCTTTTCACTGTCATCAGTTCTTCTTTTTACAAGCCAGAAAGTGGCCCGGAAACGACAATATAATTTAATAAAATACTCATAAACTTTAATAAATAAATAAATGGACTACACAGGAACAAAGGTTAACATTTTGAATACGATCAAACAATTTCAGATCCCATTTTAGATGGATCGAGTAAGAAGCAGGGAATTAATTTCCCTGCTGTCTCCTCACACCACCGTACGTACCGTTCGGTATACGGCGGTTTGTTAGAATAACTTCG
>NZ_FMZH01000025.1 GCF_900101435.1 Pedobacter soli | reverse complement strand
TGGACTAGCCTCTAGTGAATCTGTTGTTCCGCCAGGGGCATTGCAGAGTAGCTACGCTGGGAATAGATAAGCGCTGAAAGCATCTAAGTGCGAAACTAGCCACGAGATGAGAATTCCATATAGGACCGTAGCAGACTACTACGTTGATAGGCTACAGATGTAAAGCTGGCGACAGCACAGTCGAGTAGTACTAATCATCCGAAGCTTTCAAAGCAAACAGACTGTTGTTTGTTCTTCAAACTAACTTCTTTCAATAATATGTCATTTAAGCGGAAAGCTTAAAGCATAAATACCAAAGCGAAATACACAAGCTTTAGTCTTTGAGCTTTGACCTTTAAGCTTCAAATAAAAATATTTAGGTGCCTATATCGGTGGTGTCCACCTCTTCCCATTCCGAACAGAGAAGTTAAGCCCACCAGAGCCAATGGTACTGCGGTAACACGTGGGAGAGTAGGTCGGTGCCAAATCTTAAAGGAACCCTTCAGCAAAGCTGAGGGGTTTTCTTGTTTACAGGCTTTTTTGAGCCGAAAGACCAAAGCTTTCAGATTATTCGCGTTTCTTCCCTCCCGATAGCTATCGGGACCGAACAGAGAAGTTAAGCCCAGCAGTTCCGATCGCTATCGGAACAATGGTACTGTCCCGATGCATCGGGATGGGAGCCCCGACAAGTCGGGGTAAAATCCGGTCGGTGCCAAATCTTAAAGGAACCCTTCAGCAAAAGCTGAAGGGTTTTCTTGTTTATAAGCTTTTTTAAAGCTTAAAGACTAAAGCAGAATTATAAGGCTTTCTATATAAAGTGGCTTTTTAATATCCTTAAAAACCTGCGAGGTTTAACCTTTCATTAGCATTAAGATTGCCATCCGATAGCTATCGGATCAAGCTGGCAATGACGGCAGGACTAGGGGATTGCAAAAGAGTTGTAAACACGATAAATACGCTGTAGATTTTATCCACAGTCCCCACGGTAATAGCCCTGATGGCAGTGAAAATCCCTTTTGGCTGGAAAACACACATCAATGCTCGCCGTACACCTCCAAAAGGATTGCAACGTACAGCAGGACGGAACCTATCAGATTAGCACTGGCTTTGCGCTTCTAAAAAAGAATAAGATTGAATTAATGTTAATCTGCTCCTGTTGTAGCGTTTTCAACCTTTCTGTCGTTTTCATTTTAAACCAAATATTTATGATCAAAAAAACAGCATGGCTATTACTAATTGCGCTTAGTGTTTTAAGCTGCAAAAAAAACAAAACAAAAACCGATTGCAGGGATAAGATGTGTACCTACGAGTTTCGTTCGGTGGGCTTTCGGTTTATGGATAATAAAGGCGAAGGCGCTGAAGTAAAAGATTTTAGTGTAATTAACCAAAGAACAGGTGAAAAGGTTATGGCCAATTCGAGTATGACTAGCAATTTGGTAAAAGGTGCATTTATTATTGCCGATGACGGAAACGTTAGAAGTTTATCTGAACAAGGCGATAACTTAAAAATTACCGGCACTTCAGTTCAAACCAATCAAACCAAATCGGCTGTAATTAAAGTAAGTGGTGGTGAATGTGCCTGTCATATTGCAAAGCTTTCTGGTCCTGATCAAATTGCCTTCGATTAAAAAAGCTGTACCTGTTTAAGGGTACAGCCGTATTATAATTTACTCCGAGAAATTATTTTAGTCTAGCAAGGTCCAGGTTTTTTTAGCCTGTACTTGCTGTACTACCTGTTGCTCGGCAACAACAATATTTTCTTTCCGTTGGCCAATATATTCTAAGCCACTCAATTTATTCCAGAGCGCTACCATTACATTCATAAATTCGCTAACCATAAGCATGCTCTGGTTAATTTGTTTATGGTCGTAAACCAATTCGATAGTTTTGGCCAATAGTTCCTCAAAGTTTCCGGGTGTTACATCCTTCCATTCGTAGAAATACTTTAATAGTTCTTCTCTTTCGCGTGGATCGATTAGTTTTATGGCTGTAAAAAAGATATGTGCCAGACTTGAAAAGTACCCCACCAAAACGACCGGTGGCTGGCGATGGGCGATGTTACGGTATTCGTAAAACAAGCCTGCAATGTAATCAACTATCTTTTCAGAAATGAGGCGAATGTTTTTACCTAGCGGCGTAATGTTATCACGCCCCCCTGTTTTATCGATAATTTTAAAACAGGCCAGTTGCATATCATTTAATAAAATGCTAAGCGATTCGTAGTAACGGATTAAAGCCGGGTGACTGGTTATTGTTGAGCTGGGCGGAATATAACTACGGTTGATAGATAACCTTCCGTTTTCGTAGTACACCTGGCCAATTGTTAAAAAATAGCTATCAGCGCCTTGTGTACTCACTTCCGATTCGGGCAGCACCACAATGGAGTAGCTTTTGGCCAGTTCAGGGTAACGGATTGGGCTCTCTTCGGGGTTTGGCATACCTGCCGGTGTACGGTTAAACGGACTTACTGCAAGTAAAATAGCATAATTACGAGGCTCTGATTGCCCAAAGTAATGATTATGCACCAGCATATCGGTATGGTTGGCCTGGGCAATATCAATGTGGCAGCCCTCGGGCGTAACAGCATTGCAATAGCTTACCCTGATTTCGATGTGGTTAGTAGCTTTCTCGATAATTTCGATCTCGTGAGAGCTTTTATAACCTGCAAAAGGCGGTAGAAAGCCGTAATTGCTATTGTTGAGATTTAACGATACGGCATCTCGCACAAAATCCTGTAAATAGAGATCGTTCAGGGTAAAATGATCGCTCGAAAGCTTCATGCCATTAACCCAGTTAATGGATTTATATCTTAACGGCTTTATCATGGTAAACTGTTTTTTTAGTATAGATTAGATAAAGATAGCACTTTCTCCCACTTCGTTCGGTTTGTTTACATTTTCCGAAACCCGTTTGGCGTAAATGGTCATTTTCTCAGTAATACCATTTTCGATAATATCCAGATCAGGATCAATGAAAATATTGCGCTTAAAAAAGGACGTTTTGATAAAAAAGATCCAATTGTAGCTTTCGGCATCATCAGTTTTAAATTCTACCGGGCTCTTGGCAAATTTAAGGTTATAATCGTCTATAAACTTATGAAACCAGGTGCCAAAGTTCATGTTTTCTACCGCCTTTACCTTTACTTTAAGCGGTTCCGGGTCGCTACTTTTTTTATACAATTCCAGTTCAAGCACCAATAGTTTGTTAAAGTCAACATGATCCATATTGATATCCAGCGGTGTATCAGGATATCTCCAGATTTTATAAATCTCTGAAGGGATATTGAGCAGTGAAACGTATGCCCACCAGAAAATAAGTGGAACAAAGAACCAGGTGATGCTGCCTGCACCAAACCAGCCAAAATTTACTGAACTTAACCAGTTAAAGGCCAGTTGAAATAAATACAAGGCTAAGATTGCAGAAACCAGTGTGGCAAAAAATATAAACACCTTGCGCTCCAGTGCCTCTTTGGGGTAATATTTGGTTAGCAGGTAAACGAAAATGATACCGGTTAAAACATAGTAAATACAACAAATAATATAGCCCCAGGGCATATAATTGAAATTGAGGAAGCCCAGAAAACCCGGAAGTGCCAAAGCAATGCCGGTGAGCAAAACACTTACAATTAATTTTTTGTTGTTAAGAAACTGGTTTTTCTTGTTGATGATAGATAGTACTGCCGTTGAAACGAGAAAAATCAACGGGAATAGCAGAAAGCGAATAAAAAAAGATTTAACGTCCATTAATTTGATAGATGTGATGTATTACAAATATAGTATCTTTAGTATTTGATCATAATCCTAATTATTTCTATAATAAAAATTTAACCTATAACAAATAAGCAGGTTTAATGTTTAAATGAAAAAAGAAATTATAGTGCATAACGAATTATTTACAGATTATAAGGCTGTAGCCCATGCTGCCGATCTGATTGAGCGCAACGAAACTGATGCCGACCGGATAGAGGTGATCCCGGTTGGACCTGATAAACGTGCCTTTGCGAAAGACATTGAAGACTCGGTTTCTTATTACTCAGAAAAACGAAGGCATAACCGCATGCGTATCACTACTAATCGCGAAGGCCTTTACGATATGCTACCCGAAGGGCTTTTTCATCGGCCACCTACCGGAAGTGCCAGTTTGGATGAGGAGGGTATGATCAAAGATATCCGCGAGAGAAGGGAAGAAGAAAAGCAAGCCAGGCTGTTTTTTAGTCCTTTTGATGCGGAGATCAATCAGGTGCGGGTTATGACTGAGCTGTATGAGAACCGGCTCGATAAAAGAACTACCTATACCGAGTTAAGCCAGGTTTTTGGTCTGGGCTGGGAAGAATTCAGCTTGCTTAATAAAGAACAAAGCATTATCTGGATGCACCTGCTGCCCGAAATACAGCAAAAGCGGAATGATATCAATTTTGTATCTAAAGTACTTACCGCCCTTTTTAACCTCCCTGTAACATTGGTAAATACAACCGAACACATTACTCCGGTAAAAATTGCCGGCGATTTACAGATTGCTCTTGGCACAGGTGCTTTGGGGGTAGATACCATCATTGGTGATAGTTTTATTCCCGACATTGAATCTTATCATATCAACATCGGTCCAACTTCACCGCAGGAACTGATAAAATTTATCCCCGGACAAAAAAACAGGGCAATTTTAGATATGGCCATAAGCTACCTCATGCCTGTTGATGCCGAAATAAATGTCGAACTACTTACTGCCTCTGATTTTCATGAAACTGTTTTAAGTACCGAAGGTGAAAGTGCCTTTCTGGGATATACTGTATATATTTAGGATACCAATATCATAAACCTATATTGTTTTAAGCGTAGCTGGTTTAAGTAACATGCGGTAATGTATATTCATAGTACTACGTAAGGTTAGTTTGGCTTGGGTAAGATGCAACAGTTCATCCCAGTCTTGCACATTTAAATTGGCCTGATCTGCCGGTTCAATAATGATATCGGTAGTTTTAATAAAACCCGCATTGGGTTTATTATCCATAACAATACCTTTTGCCAGGGTAACGCTTTTGAGCTTATCGCCAAGTTCGTAGCGGCAAAAATTAATCACATCTGCTTTAGTAATAATGCGGTCGGCGGTAGTGAGCCCGTACTTGTACGCCTGCACCCGGTTGCTTGCATTTAATCTCGAACGCCCGCCTTTGGTTGCGCTTAATAAAAAAACACTGTCTGCACTCACTTTACTATTGTTATACACCATTAGCCGGCTACCCGTGTTGATGTGGTTGGCTTCTTCTGCCTGTGTAACCCAAATATCGAGAAACAAGATGTCGGCATCATCAATCGGCTTAATTACAATATAACTGGGCAACTCTTTAACGTCTTTCAACGCCGATTGACTTTTTTGTTCAATTAAAGCAATGTTCTGTTCCAGATTCTTCAGTACGGTACCCAAAAAATCGGGTCCATAAACCGAAAATGCTGCTTTCTCATCGCGTAGCAGCTCAAATAGATAATCAACCAGTTCTTTGGCATTCCGCGTATCAAAGCGCTCGGTACCGCCGTAACGGATGGCAAAGGAGCCATCGCCTTTTTCATTTTCGTTGGTATAAGGAATTTCATTGTAGCTTTTCCCCTTATTATCTTTCAGGCTCTCTACAGCCAGCATTTGATCCAGTGCTTCCGTTTTAATGGGAATAATGTTATTCATGGTTTTAAGCCGGTGTTTCACCTGGCTAAGCCTTTTATTTACTACCGGAAAAGCATTGATATGTACATGAAGCTCGTTCAGCATTTCCTGAGTAATTGCTGCCGGAAAAACAACTTTAAGCCATTTAATCTGCTTATCTATCTGGTTGAGATGTACCTGCTGGAAAATATTTTCAAATCCCGCAGGAAGTTCTTTGTCAGCATTGACATTAAAATCGTTAAGGTCGCCCAGGGTGATAAACCGTTTGCTGTAATATTGCAGTACATCGGCCTTAACCAGGTTAAGTAGTTGTTTGTACTGAAAAGGCGGCGCTGTTTTTCCGGTTAAAGGCTCATCCATAAACCTTTCGGTATAGGCGGTAAGTTCATTGTCATGATAGTACCATTTGCCCAGCGAGAGCAAATCGTAGGTGTTATCCGGAACTGAATAATTCTTCCAATCAAAAAAGATATTCAGTTTATTAAAGTCCATCCAGTCATTAATGCCGCTAAAGCCAATATACATGGTGTTTTTTTCTACATTAAAGCCAGGTAATGTGTTCGTTGTGGGGTATTTGTTCAATTGCTCTACATTAAACAGGGTATTACCGGTAACCATGTATTTAATATCAGCCCGTAAAACCTTTACCTGATGGAGTGGACTAAAAAAAATATCGGTTTTTACCACCTTATCATTTTCCTGCTGGATATTTTTTTTAAAAGCAAACTGGGTGTATGGAGAAAAATAATCGTCTTTTTCTACTGGTTTGGCATGTAGAATGGCGTGTGCCGGCAAAGAAGAAGTTAAATGATCAGGTGCCAGAATACGGCTTATTTTGTCGAATATTCTGTTCTCGAGGTTTTTAACGTCGTTTGAGACATTAAAGAGTTCATTGCTTAAAGCTTCTATAATCAGTTTAACCAGTGGGTCAAAATCATGACTATTTTTAACATTCCAGAAATCTTCGGCATTTTTTAAAATTCTATTGCGGATCTCGTCTTTTGAAGAGTAAAAAATTGGTTTCATGTGTAGAGAATTTGTGGCGTTTTTTTAGGTCGATAAGGGGCTAAGGAACAAAGCGGTGTTAAAAAAATATTTTTCTCCTGTATTTTTTATTAGCGATCTAGCACTTATATCAACCTTCTTTTTGATCTCTGTTATCTTACGTAACGGATATACATTTTCTACTTCCGTAATGCGCACTTCAACCTCGGTATTATAAATCCTGAGTTCATAATCGGTGATGGATTTAAGCAGCGATTTCCTGAATTTTTCCTCCCAAATGCTCTCACTAACGATTAATTCGAAGTCAAGGTCCCAGATTTCGCACCCGAAATTTCGCTGATGCCGGTGCTCTCCAAAGCGGGTAAAAATGATCAGCTCCAGGTGATTGGAAATCGATTTTCCGATGTCAGTTGACTGTAAATCAGCGCCTGTAAAAATGCTGTTAAATCGGAGCGGTTTATTTAAAAAAAATCCAGACATAGATGTTTGGCTTAAAGTTTGCTAAAAGTAGAATAAAAAAATCGTTTTAATAATCAAACAACAAATATTAAAAATTGTTATAGAACAGAATTAATTTGTGAAAGGTTTGTGTGATTTTATTGGTGTTGAAGTGTCGGATTAATTCTTATGTGAATGCTACATTGATAATGAAATGCTCTTATGAAACCCATTAACGCGACAGAAATTAGAAGTGCCTACGCTAAATTTATTCTCAACTTTGTATGGTTAACCTGCTTCTCCATTCTCAGTATTTATCTTTTTTTTCTGGCCTCCGATTATGAGTATACCCTGCTCGATAAAAAGGTGAGGGAAACTGAAAAACTCTCCTCATTAAGAAAGGACATTAATACCAATTTCGACCTCATTCTGGTACGCTTTAAAGAATTGGCTCAATACCGCAATTACAACGCAAACGAAATGAGTAAGCAAGCCATCTTGCTTAACGATATCCAGGCAGCCAACAATAAAATTAAAGATCTGACCTCCAATAAAACTGAATCCGGACTGAGTTTCGACCTGTATCGCAAATTAAACAACAATGTTGGTGCAATGGCGGGTTTACAGGATTCGCTCAACCAATCCCGTTACGACATTCAACGATATAAAGAACAAATAAATGATTGCTCGCGCGCGAACCAGTCTGCAGTAAAAAAAATTAAAAACGGCCGTTTCGGCAGATAATTAAAGCCATGATAAAACTGAGTATAAAAGAAAGACGCGAACAATTTTTGTTTTTTATGGCCCTTTTCATTTTTACCGTGGGGCTTTTAAGCTTTGGTATTTTTTACAGTGATAAATCGCGCTACGAAATTTCTAAAGATGAGCTTGAAGTAAAAATTGCCGAAAACGAAGCATTCGAAGCCATGGTCAAAGAAACGATGCCTACCGTTGATAGCACCTACAAACAAATTACCCGTTATAACCCCAATGTACAGGCTGTTTTTTTAAAGAACGATATCCAGCTTTCGCTGGGCTCAATCAGGGCAGCATTTGATCGCAAAGCATCCGATTCGCGCTATAAAATATTTGTTCAAACAGCACAGTTGTATGACCGGTTATTTTACGACAGGCAGGAACAAAACCGAAACATTACAGATATAGAGCTGCATAAAAAACAATTAGACGACTGCATTACCAACAGGCGTCAGCTACAGCAAACCATATCTGCCAGATAAAAATCCCTAATCAACCTATAAAAAACGCTACTATGTCTGATACAAACACCAAGCAAGTTAATTCCAATTCGCAGGGCTATGTGATCCTTTACATCCTGTTGGCTGTACTGCTTTTAACCGGCCTCATTTTTTTATTTAAAAGCTCCTTATTCGAAAAAAGGGTAATTGATGCCCGAATCCTCAAAGATGAAATTTACCTGAACGAGCCATTGGTTTTTACCGATAATACCCCAAAAGCATCGAAATGGCTGTGGGAATTTGGTAATGGTGCAAAAGCCACCACCAAAACAGGGTCTTATCATTACACCAAACCCGATACGTATATTGTTCGCTTAACCGTTGACGGCGAATTGCGTCAGGAATTTCCAATAACCGTAAGAGATACCGTGAGGGCTGCCCTTGTAGATAGTGCACTTACCATTAGCGGCCCAACTGCCGGTTTGGTAAACGAAGAAATCAGGCTGGAAGGAGATGGCGAAGGCAAAGAATTTGAATGGTCTTTCGGCGAAACCGGCCGTGTAGACGTGAAAGGTAAAACAGCGCTGTACACTTACCGTGCTCCCGGCAAATATGTGGTTAAACTCCGGTCAGATAAAAGTCCAAAGCCTGCATACTTAACCATTTTGGTTACCGATCCCAATGCAGAAATTGTAGAAGATATTGTTGCCCCGGGCGATGGAGAACGCAAAACTATCGACGATATCAGGGCACGATTACAGGCTATAGCCAATGGCGCCGATTTTAATTCCAATTACTATTACCTCATTAACAAATACATGTGCAGCAACGAAAAGGTTAGCGTAAATGTAGAAATGAATGGCAAGAAAAAACAAACCGATATTTATTCGTACTGCATGGGGCTCACTTTTGGCGGCGAAATAGCCATTGATGAAGCGCAGTTAACTATAAAACCCAATTCTACCTGCGCCAGTTTATTGAACATTAAACAGCATTCGGCAACAGCCCAACCAGCTGCAACTGTCGCTGCAGAAGCGCCCGCGAAAACCAGATAGATTAACCTCAACCTAATTTTAAAGCTCATCTACAAAAAACTATGAAAAAATATCTCTTTTCCATCCTTTTATTAGGAATATCCTTTGCTTACGCCCAATCACCGGCCTCGTTTGGCAAAAAAGTAAAATACATGCCAAAAGCCTATGAAAAACCGGCTGAAAGCATTAATGTAAATGAAAGTACCAGCAGCAGCAGCTTACCCTGGATTGTTTTTTCGGACAGAGAAGACAATTATACAACTACCGCCCCGGGAGGAAGCCTGATTATGAAAAAAATCGGTTTTATGGAACCTTTTTATGTATCGAAAGAAGAAAATGGCTACCTGAAACTCATTAAATACAAAGCCGGGATGATCAGGGGCAGGAAAATAACAGATAAAAGAAGCGCTATCAGCTATGGCTGGATTGCCAAATCTAAATTGTTGCTTTGGCAAAGGGCTTTTTCTAACCAAAAGACAGGCTATGCAGAAAAAGCCATTGGTATTGTAAATGGTAAAAACCCCTTAACCGAACCTAAATTTTATTACGATACAACCGATTCTATTCTGGTGTATAACACGCCCGAGCTTAAAGACAGACGCACCAAAGTAAGGTTGCACGAAATTGCTTATATCTTCAAAAAATCAGAAGATGGTAAAAAATACTTGATTGGCTCAGACGATCAGCTCGTAGCCGATACCGCTTTAAAAAGTATTTATGGCTGGGTTGCCGCTTCGGCCGTACACAGCTGGGGCGACAGACTTTACATTACCGCTGTAAAACCGGGCAATTACGATACGGATGACTCTACCGCTAACGCGATAAAAAATGGCATCAGCAAAGGCACTGCTTTCGTAGTCGACCCTTTGTTGCCAAGGGAAAACCTGATTTTAAGAAGTGTTCCGGTTGTTTCGGATGAAGACGGTACCTACTCGGTTGGGATCGCCGCCGATGTTTACAACAAAAAGGACAATAAGATTTTAACCATCAACGGCTCATCACTTTCCTATCAGGATTATATACAGCTACGCAAAAATAAAAACAAAGTAAATGTGGTTTTTGTGGTAGATGGCGGAAGTCCTATGACCAAATATTTTTCGGGAATGACCAATACCATTTCATCTTTTGAAAACATAATGGGCGATTTTGGTAAAGGCACTAAAGTAAATTATGGTGGCGTGGTATACCGCGGCGAATCTGGTTGTTCTGTACCCGGCATTTTTGTAAACCCCATTCAGGATGATTACCGCAAATTAATGACCTTCCTCTCTAATCAGGCTAAAAATACCGTGCGTTGTAATGGCCAGGTAACAGAAGAACCGGTTTTTGGTGCACTAAAGGCTGGCTTAAATCTTTTTAAAGGTAAAAAGAATGAAACCAATTTAATTATTCTGGTAGGTAGTACCGGAACCACCGGCGGTACCGATAACACTCAAATTAATGCATTAAGTGAGCAGGTGGCCCTGGCCGATGCGCGTATTTTGGCATTACAGGTATACAGCGATTTTAATTCAACGTTTAACGATTTTGTAATCCAGTCGCGCAAACTCGTTTCCGAATCAGCCATCCGCTCGGCAGAATACCGTAAAAATACCATGGTTAAAGGCGAGGGTTTAAAAAGCTTTCAACCTTACAATACCAGCCTGCAGGATTCGATTTCATATTATTTAGATTATCCTAAAAACAGCTTAATACAAGGGGGAGTAGTATTTCCAACCAAAGGCACAGTTAATTCTAACCAAAGCATGACGGTGGCTTTGCGCCGTTTTGTAAAAGAAACCAACGCTGATATTTATTCGCAAATCAGTTCGCTGGATAGTGCCTTTCGTTTAACCGGTATTTCGCGTAAAAACCTTTCATCAGAAGTTCAGGGCCAGTTGCCGGAACCTGTGGGAGATGATGTGGCCGACCGTATGCCACATAACGCATTCAAATATTACAGCACAGCTAGTTTATCGGCCGATGCCGTTAAAAACAACCGTTCAGCTTTACAGTATGCAATTGTCTTAAACAACATGGAGTACAAACAAATTGTTGATGTATTCTCGATTATGCTGGGCGAAAATCTACAGGCCGATCAATCTTCGTTCAGAAGTAAGCTGGTTAAAAATTATGTTAATATACCCAGACAATTGCTCGGTATGAAAATATCATCGGGCGATGTAAAGGCAATGACTTTGGCCAATTATATCAAACTGGTAACCGGTTTGCCTGTTAATAATGAATTTTTATCACAGTACACTGTTGCCGATTTAAAAAGAACTTCGAAAATGCCTTTAGACCAGTTTGAAACCTATATCAAATTATTAAGTCAATCGGTACAGCAGATTAAAAGGGCTACGCAGATCGAACAGCAATTCGTATCAAACGGGAAAACCTATTACTACATCACCGAGAATAATTTTAATCAGGCAGTTTCATCACAAAGCAAGTAGCAGTATGGCAGTTACAAATTTAAGCGAATCGGTAAAAACAGCACTTCATATTGCGCAATCGCTGGCAAAAGAGTACAGGAATGAGGTTTTCTCTGCTGCTCATTTGCTTAAGGGCTTAATGCATAAAGATGTAGGGCTTAGGGCTTTTGTGGCTTCAATCGGTAAAGATGAAGAATACATTAGCGAATGGGCAGAAGTACGCATTGATGAACAAACCAAATCGGCAAGCTTCAGCGATAATGTGAGCGGAGCACCGGAAATTGCCGTTATTTTTGAGGAAGCCGATAACGTACGCATTAAATTGGGACTCGATTTAATTACTCCTGTTTGCGTATTAACCGCTTTGGCAAAACCAGGTATTGGCTTTCAGCCCGATCAGCTAAAATCATTTCCGATAAAAGAACGCGAAATTTTAGACCTCTATGTAAAGGACGAAGAAATTGCGCGTGCGGTATCGCCCGAAACCGCTGCTGCGTCTGGCTCAGATAAAAAAACTACAGGCAATGCCTTGTACAAATATTGTATAGACCGGCTTCAGCAGGTGCGCGATGGAAAAACAGACCCCATCATTGGGCGTGATAAAGAAACCCGGATGATGATGGAAATCCTTTGTCGCAGAACAAAACCAAATGTAATTCTTACTGGTGATGCCGGTGTAGGGAAAACAGCTTTGGTTGATGGTTTTGCGCTGGATATTGTAGCACAAAATGTACCCGACAGTTTAAAACCGGTACAGCTTTTCGAACTCGATCTGGGGTCGCTTATTGCAGGCGCATCGTACAAGGGCGAAATTGAAGATCGATTAAAAAATATCATCAAAGAAATTAAACAGTTTGAAAAGGCGGTTCTTTTTATTGATGAAATCCATACGCTTTTAGATAGCAAAGGCCCTTTAGGTGCAGGTATAGGCAATTTGTTAAAACCTGAACTTGCCCGCGGCGAAATAACGGTTATTGGGGCCACAACCATTGATGAGTACCGGAAAATAATTGAGCCTGAACAAGCTTTTAGCCGCCGTTTTGAAGTGCTTCAGGTCAACGAGCCGAATGAAGAAAGTACCATTAAAATGTTAGAAAAGCTTGCCGTAAAATATGAAGAGCATCATGCTTTAACAATTGAACGTGATGCTTTGGGCGAATGCGTACGCCTGGCTAAACGATACATGAAAGACAGGCGTTTACCCGATTCGGCTTTTGATTTGCTCGACCGGACAATGGCTGCCATGAAGATGATGAACGATACTTCCGACCAGGTAATTGAAAGCCTGGAAACCGAGCTGGAAAGTTTAAAAACAAATGTTGAACTGGCCGAACCACAAAAATTTGCCGATTATAAATGGCTGTTTTCTTTGTTGCAAAATAAATTGAGTCCGGTGCTGTTAGGGCGTTTAACTGATGAAACCCAGACCGATGCTTTTGAAACAGCCGATGAATACCAGGGTTATATCGATAGCAGCTTGCAGGAGCTAAAAAAATATGCCGCTGAAAAGAGCGACCGCATTACCAAACAGGATATCGCTTCTATTGTAGCTTACAAAACAGGTATCCCAATGGGAAAATTGCAGGCCGGCGAAAAGGAAAAATTGCTCAATATGGAGCAATATCTCAAAAAGCGGGTTGTTGGACAAGATCAGGCACTTAAAGCGGTTTCGGATGCCATTCTCGAATCGCGCAGCGGCTTAAACAAAAAGGGGCAGCCTATTGGTTCGTTCTTTTTACTGGGGCCAACTGGTACGGGTAAAACCGAGCTGGCCAAATCAATTGCCGAATTTTTGTTCAACGATGAAAAAGCCATGATCCGGTTTGACATGTCTGAATTTAAAGAAGAGCATAGTGCAGCCCTGTTATACGGTGCCCCTCCGGGTTATGTGGGTTACGAGGAAGGTGGCTTGCTGGTTAATAAAATCAGGCAGCAACCTTATTCGGTCTTGCTTTTTGATGAAATCGAAAAAGCGCACCCTTCCGTTTTTGATACTTTTCTGCAAATTCTGGATGAAGGTCACATGCACGATCGCCTCGGCAAAGAAGGAGATTTCAGCAATTCTTTAATTCTTTTTACTTCCAATATTGGCAGCGAATGGATTGCAGAGCAAATTGGCAAAGGTACTATTCCGGCTTCGAACCAGCTGATGGAAGTAATGGCCGGGCATTTTCGCCCCGAATTTTTAGCACGTATTTCAGAAATCGTTCCATTTGCACCAATTAATGAAAGCAATGTGGTGCGTATTTTCGAAATCCAGCTCAGCAGCCTGGTACAGGCACTCAGCAAAATGGGCATTGATTTTGAAATTGAAGATGAGGCCAAGAAAATGATTGCTTTAGATGGCTTTACGCCCAAATATGGCGCCAGACAGCTTTCGGCAGTAATCCGGAATTTATTGCGTCGCCCGATATCGAAATACATCATTTCAGGAGAGTTGAAAAAGGGTTCGAAAATCAGGGTTAGTAAAAAAGCTGATGCTGATGAAATCGAATGGAATATTATTCAGCCTGAGGTTGTGCCGGCATTGGAACAAAAATTGAGTTAAAACGTTAACTGTTATATGTTTAGAAAATTTTAATCGTAAACTTAAATCTACATACTATGTTTAATTATGAAATTGGTGGTAACGAGCGGAAAATAGATACTTCAGAAGCTTTCGCAGAAATTGCACACAACAAAACGCTTTTTGTACAGAAATTAACCGATAATGATCCCATTAAACCTGAAAAAGTTGAAGGATTAAAAACGGTAAAAGAAGTATTTGAACACTACAAACCCAATGTTAAGGTTGCTTTCGAAAAACAAGATGGTTCTACTGTTGGCGAAACCCTTAATTTCTCTGATCTGGGCGATTTTGGTGTGAAAAATATCATTAATCAAAGCAATTACCTAACTGATGTAAACATTGAGCGCGAAATGTCGCTAAATGTAATTAAGCAGTTAAAATCGAACAAAACCTTAAAAGCAACGCTCGACGATGAGGAAACAAAAGCCGCATTTATTAGCGCGTTAAAGAATTTTGTTGATGAACTGGAGCAAAATAAATAATCTAAAACGGCCAAAACTATGTCAAATCCTCAAGAATTAAAAACAGACCAAAATATTGCCCAGGCAGGTTTTAAACCGGCAGAAGGTAAAACCGTTGAAAAAACAGCCCTTAAAGATAACCTGGAAAAATTAGCCAGGGTGGGTGGTTTCGATTTATTGGAAGCTACAGTAGATGGCCTCCAGAATTTAAATCCCGAAAGGAAAGCCCGTAAACAGATTTTTTTAACCGGCGACGAAAAGAAAAAAGAACGCGAAGAACTGAAAAAGAAAATCCAGTTATGGATTGATGTACTCGAATCTTCTAATTCGGTAGCCGATATGGTCGAGAAAAGTACCGAAAAACTGAATGCAGCAGAAGAAAACCTGAATAAAAACATCGGAACTGCATTGGAAAGCACGCGTGAGCTGGAGCAGGCTTACCGCTCTGTGCACTTGTTTTATAAAAATACCGAAGCCGATAAACTTAAAAATGTGGTGCTTTTAAATGCATCGATGGATCAAATTAAAGATCTGGATAATCCACGGTTTATTGAATATGTAGACGATGAGCTGAAACAAAACTACGACCGTTTAGATTTACGTAAAAACTATTCGCTGATGGTGGTTCCGGGTTATATGGGTTCCAATAAAGTGCTGGAAAGATGGGCCAAGATTGCGCACAACAATAAGGCCATGCTGGTAACCGATTTTGCCGATTTGGATCAGCCAGATGATGTACTCGATTTATTTACTGCCGCTAATTTTACCGGTGGCGATGCTTTCAGATCGAACGTAATCATGACTTGTAACTGGCTGGTTGGCCGTGGTAAAGTTGCCGAAGTTGGTGAAGAAGACGATCTTACCGTTCCGGGATCGGCTGCGTTGGCTGGCAAAATGTATTACACCTTAATGTCGCAGGTTACCGCAGGTAAAAAACACGGTGCCATTAACGAAGTTGATGGGGTGAAATTCGATTTAAAAAAGAGCGAAATCTCTCATTTGGAGCGTGTAGGCCTGGTACCAATGGTAAATGAATACGGTAAGGTAATGGCTTTCTCGGCCAAAACATTATTTAATGGCGATAACATTGGTTTGCAAACCTATTCGGTTGTAAGGGTGTTCGATTACATTACCAAAGTATTGTTCGATTTTCTGAACAGAAGGGCCTTCGAAAACTGGACCTCTAAAACCGAGCAGGATTTACGCGCTCAGATTGTGAAATTTTTAGATGGCATTCAAGGTGCCGACCGTTTGATCGAAAGATTTAAAATCATGCGTTTCGAAAGAGATGAGCAGCAAAAAGACCGGATTCACCTCGATATTCACATTACCCCGTATTTTCCGGCTAAAAGTTTTGTGGTAAAATTAGATGGTCACAAAGGTGAAGACGAAAATACCACCTGGAATACAGAGTACAATCAGCAGTAATTTTTGATCGCTGAAAAATAAAAACCCAACCCTTGCGTTGGGTTTTTTTATGGGCTATGCATAACACTTAACAAATTCTTTATAATTTTGTAATGCATCAGCCCAGATCAGATTAATCAAAAAAAATGAAGCAAGTACTTCTCCTCAATGGAGATATTGAAAAAAACGCATCTACAAATTTCCTGATTAACGCATATAAAAAAGGTGCTGAAAGTGCCGGGGCAACCGTTCGTGAACTGGCCATTATCGACCTGATATTCAATTCGAACAAATTGTTCAGCAACCGGCAAATTGCCGAGCTGGAGCCCGATTTACAGCGGGCTTTAACGGCTATCAGGCAGAGCAACCACGTGGTGCTTTTTTGTCCGGTATATGTAGATCATATTCCCGCCAAGATTAAGGGTTTTTTCGATCGCTTGTTTATGCCCGATCAAATATTTGCCACCCAGCAACAACAGGTAAACAATAATTTCAGTGGCCGCTCGGCCAGGATTGTTTCTATTTTAGACGAAGCCACTTTTAAAGATTGGAAAGCCAATAAAAAGACTACCTATCTATCCATTAAAAAAGTAGTTTTCGAAAAATGCCGGATGAGTCCGGTACTCACCAATACCATTGGCGAGTTGCATTCGCTGGAGAACCATTATAGCCAGAAGTGGCTGGTAAAAATGGAGAAGTTTGGTGCACAATTAATTTAATATTTAAGACAGTGTTGACCAAAAAGGCAACACTTTGGGGAAAATAGCTACACTTTTGTAGTTTTATCTGGAGCGGTATTGTATATGTATCATTAATGTTAACTCGATAATTTTCCACATCTTATCCACATCGCCAACCTGTATTTTTAGGTGATAAATGAGGATTTACACTTTTTTCTTAGTTTTAACGATCAGGTTACTTGTTATAAATGAGTAAGATATAAGATAATTGGCCTGATAATTGGTTTGGATTATTACAGCAGTGGAGACTGCAATTAATTAATTTATAAACCTTTAAATTTTAAAACTATGGCTTTCAAAGCTAGATTAAATTTTTCAGGCAAGGAGTACGATGTGCTTCATTGTGCCTATGCGTTAAACCGCGATGTAGATGCTAAGGGAAGACCTTCTTCCGGAGTTTACGGCGGGACCATTGACATTGAGATCGAGTCGACCGAAGACACCTCAATTATCGAAGCAATGGTAAATAACCAGTACAAACCCATTACCGGAACCCTGTTGATCAAGAAAACAGAGGAAGATGCCAAAATGAAAGAAGTAAATTTCGAGGATGGCTACATTGTTAAATATGCCGAAGGTATAAACATTGTAGGCGA
>NZ_FMZH01000008.1 GCF_900101435.1 Pedobacter soli | reverse complement strand
CCCGTTACTGAGTTGGCCGAACCGGCATCGTCTTTAGCTAAGATCGCTCCTGAAGCTACCGTAACTTTAACTGTGGCGGTCGAAGTTTTAGAAGCATCCAGTTTATCGGTGATGGTATAAGTTAAAGTATACACACCAGCCGGGGTATTCGCTGCAACTTTAACTTCTCCTGTTGTTGGATCCAAGGTTACTTTACCATTGCTGTCGTTGGTGCCATTGGTGATGGTTACATTAGTTAAACTTGCTTGTGCTCCGCCATTATAGGTATCGTTAGTTAAAACGTTCGCTACAGCTGTTCCACCTGTTACCGAATTGGCCGTGCCGTTATCATTTGCAGCCAATATTGCTCCACTTACCAAATGTACCGTAACAGTTGCCTGTTTTACATTTCCAGGATTTGCTTTATCTTCAATCTGATAAACCAGGGTATAATCACCCACCGGTGTATTCGGCAGCACTTTTACTTCACCAGTAGCAGGATCAATTGAAACATTAGGATGACTCGTCGATATCTGCGTAATAGTTACGTTTGTTAAAGTAGCCTGATTTCCATTCAACTTATCATTAACCAAAACATTTGCAACTGCAACGCCACCACTTACAGCATTTAATGTGCCTGCATCATCAACGGCATAAACACCTGTAGGCGTTACAGTAGGTGTATCGTTAGTTGCAGTGGTACCCGAAATATCCGTTACATTTCCGTTTAAAGGATTTTTCCCGGTAACTGTTGCTGTATTACTTACCGAACCTGAAGCTTTCTCCGCAGCAGTAATCGTGTAGGTTGCGGTAGCTGTAGTGCTTGCTCCGGGAGCTAAAGTTGTAGCACCTAAGGTTATTGGTCCCGTAACTTTACTATCGGTTACAACCAGATTATTAAGCGTAACGTTACCTGTATTTTTAACGGTAAATAAATAGTTGATGGTATTTCCGTTCAGATTAAGCGCACCGGTTTTAACTAAAGTAATGGCTGGCGACAAGCTAATATTAACATCAGCAGTAGCTGTTTTGGCTGCTGGTAATTCTGTAGTTTGTACACTTGCTGTATTGGTAATTTTTCCGCTGTTATTAACTGGCTTACCATTGTTATTTAAATCAGCCTGTGCTACATTATAAGATCCGCTGTAAGTCCAGGTCTCCCCTTTCTCTAAAATATTGTCGGCATTTCCCGTTTTTACCGGATTGCTCAAAGTTCCTCCCAATAATGCATCGCTCACCGCTACGTTGGTTTGACTGGCGTTTCCGGTATTGGCAACAGTTATGGTATAGTTAATCGTATTGCCGGCCTGGTTAACAGCAGCTACGTCTGCTACCTTGGTGATCGAAATTGATGAACAAACCGGAACACTTACAATAACGGTAAATGGATTACCTGTACAGCCACCTGCAACCGTCGCTTTCGGTGTTACCGTATAAGTTATGGTTTGAGCCGTATTACTGGTATTAATTAAAGTTTGATTGATGGTATTACCTGATCCACTCGCTGCTCCTGTTACATTGCTGTTTGAATTGATTGTCCAGGTAAATGAAGCTGGAACAGCATTTCCTCCATTGGCTGTGTTATCTACATTTGCCGTTTGAAGATTATAGCTGAAAGTCCCGGCACAATCAAGCGTTTTGGCATCATTGAATCCTTTTGGCGTTTGATAAATCATTACCGTAATCTGCGCACGACTTGCACTTTCGCAACTGTTCGCTGTTTGACTTGCATAATAAGTGCCGTTGGTTAAAGCTGTAGTCGATGCTAAGGCCGTTCCACCGGTTGAAGTACTGTACCATTTAATGCCTGTTCCGGTTGCTGTTAAATTCGCAACTGTGGCATTGGCAATTTCGCAGAAAGTTTGGTTGCTGGCTGTTGGTGCTGGCGTGGCGGTAATGGTTACCGTAATTTGCGTACGACTTGCACTTTCGCAACTGCTTGCTGTTTGACTTGCATAATAAGTGCCGTTGGTCAAAGCAGTAGTTGATGCTAAAGCAGTTCCACCGGTTGAAGTCGTATACCATTTTATACCAGTTCCGGTCGCTGTTAAATTTGCAACAGTAGCATTGGCAATTTCGCAGAAAGTTTGGTTGCTGGCTGTTGGTGCTGGGGTAGCAGTAATGGTTACTGTAATCTGCGCACGACTTGCACTTTCGCAACCGTTAGCAGTTTGGCTTGCGTAATAAGTGCCGTTGGTTAAAGCAGTAGTCGATGCTAAAGCCGTTCCACCGGTTGAAGTGGTATACCATTTAATACTGGTTCCGGTTGCTGTTAAATTCGCAACAGTAGCATTCGCAATTTCACAGAAAGTTTGGTTGCTGGCTGTTGGTGCAGGGGTAGCAGTTGTTACCGATACATCAAATGTAAAAGTAGCTCCGGTACAACCATTATAGCTTGGGCTAACCGTATAGCGTACCACAGCGTTTGCACCTGAGGTATTCGACAAAATTTGTGAAATAGGCGCTGAAACAGCTGTACTTTGGTTTGAAAATCCTGTAGCCGTTCCACTCACCAAAGCTGCTGTCCAGCTATAAGTTGTACCGCTAACATTGCTGGTAGGCGATACACTAAATGCTGAACCAGAACAGGTAGTTGTACCGGTAGCACTAGCTGTTAACGTTGGCACCACATAAACGGTAATGGTAAATGCATTGCCTGCACAACCCGAATAAGTTGGGGTAACGGTATAAGTTGCCGTTTCGAGCGTAGTACCAGAATTGGTCAGGGTTTGGTTTATCGCCAGCTGACTGGTTCCGGCAGTTCCACCGGTAATATTTGATGATGAAACAGTCGGTGCAGCCCAGGTATAGGTTGTTCCATTAGGCACATCAACCGGGCTAAAGTTAAAGCTACCGGTTTTGCAGATATAATAAGTTTGGTTTGCAATTACCGGACGAGGAGTTACCGTTACTGTTGCAGTACCCGAAATGGCATTGGTACAGCCATTGCCTGAAACAATTGCCCGATAGGTAGTAGTAACCGGAATATTGGTATAATTTAAAGTGGTAGTGTTATTTGTAATCGAAGTCCAGTTGATATTATCTGTTGATGACTCCCAGCGCACTACTGTTGAAGGTGCTCCTGTTAAATTTAAGGTTCCATTCGAACCTGAACATACTGTGGCGGCTCCTGTTATGGTTCCGGTTGAGTTAATGGTAACCGTATGTGTTGCACTTTTATTTCCGCACGGACTTGCTGCAACAGCAGTAATTGTTGCCGTACCACTGTAATTGGCCGACCAGGTTACACTACCTGTCGATGCATTAATAACGCCTGAAGCAGCCGGGCTAATACTATAAGTAATACCGGTAGTATTAGTTGCTGTAGCCGGATAGCTTTGTACGCCTGCCCCCTGGCAACGCGTAGATGTTGCGCCCGCAGCAAATACCGGAGTTGTTACCGCCGGACGAACTGTTACCGATCCGTTGGCAGTGGTAATGGTTGTTGATGGTAAAGCGTAAGTTGCCCGTATAGTGTAATTGTAAGTCCCGGCGGTTGATACGGTTCCGCTGTTAATGGTCAAAATGGTATTACCACCTGATGTAGTTGTACCATAAGTTAAACCCGAAGCACCTAAACCGGTGACCACGACTACAGGGGTTCCGGTAATTAGATAAGTAATGGTTGTGGTAGTTCCACCTACGCAAATCGATTGAGCATCTGTTCCCGCAGCCGATGTTAATACGATATCAACCGGGGTAACACTGGCTGAGGCAGTGTTATTGGAGGTTACAGGATCGTTTTGCGGCCCAGTTACTGTAGCTGTATTGGTATAGTTGCCAGAACTTTTTACAATGGCTTTGATGGTTAAGGTTACGGTTTGTCCTGAAGCCATACTTCCGATCGACCATAAACCGGTTGTCGGATCGTAGCTCGTTCCGGCAGTTGCCGTATTCGAAACATAGGTATAACCCGAAGGCAGGATATCAGTAGCCGAAACACCAATAGCATTACCTGTACCTGTAACAGCTCCCGATGCTACATCCGAATTTTTAACGGTAACTGTAAAATTAACGGTTGCTCCTTTTGCAGGCGATGCATTATCTACCGTTTTATTCATTACCAGATCGATATTACATAATGCAATAGTAACTGGTAGCGATTGTGAACTAATTCCGCAATCGAGCATAGAAGTGATGGTATATGAACCTGACACCGCAGCACGATAGGTTGATGAAGTCGCCCCCGAAATAGCCACGCCGTTAAAATACCATTGGTATGGTGCAGTACTATTAGGATCAGCACTCAATAAGGCCGAAGCACAGTCAGACTGTACAAAAGTTGGTTTACCAGCTTTCTCCGGAAATGGAGAAAGAAAGTTCGACATCGAGAAACCTCCTCCAGATTGTACCATGGCCACGGTAAGCCTGCTGTTACTGGTAATAAAAAACGAGCTTGGGTTACCTATATTGTTGTTATCAAAATCAATGGCATAAGCCCCGGTACTTCCCAGCTGTCTGCGTGTACCTACCCCACTAATGGTTTCAATATCAGTATTGGTAAAAGCCGGAGTACCACCGTTAGTGGTTAAGTAAATTTTATCGGTTGGACTTTTGGTAACCAGATAAGCAAAATACGGTAAGTCGGTTAAGTTATTGGCCCTGAATTTAGCAGTCTCTGCCTTTAAAGAGCCTCCGCAAGAATTTAAAGGCGCCAGGGTTGCAATATCAACCTCACAGTTATTTGCCGTTCCCGAATAGGCTACTACATTTTTTGTAGCCACGATTCTCGAGCCCGAAAACGGATCACCAACCTGAACGTTACCTGTTCCGGTTCCTGTTTCAACGCCATTCGGAAAGGTGATAAAACTACCTTCAGCTATCAGGTTATAGGTATTGGTTGATTGAAGCACTCCGTTATGATCAAAATTCATTACGGTTACATTCGTATTGGCTTCTGTAGCAACCACGGTAGTTTGCTCTGCGGTCTTATTCCCCTTTCCCCTGATCACCACATACTCGTTGCCCAGCGAGCTAACCGGCGGAACCGGGTTATAGGCACCATCACCACAGGCCTCCGGCGCATCTACGTTTATACCGGTATTCATTACTGCCGGACCAGATGTTTCTACCAAACTACCCAATGTAGCCTGTAAAAGATAACTTTGTCCTGCATTTAACGTCGTAATTGCCGTTCCATTTAGCTTAACAGTAGTGTTATTCTCAATGGCTAAAACGCTGTAAACCGGCCTGATAGTAGAAACTGAGGCAGCTACACCATTCAAATCTCCATCACGATAGTAACCTACTCTAAATGAATTTCCGATAGCCGCATCGCCAAAGCTGAAAAGTGAAGCATTTCCTTTAATATATTGGTCATTAGCAGAAGTATATGATCCTGCCGGAATATCATCCGAAGCAATGTTTCTCACATTTACAGCAATAGGGTTATTACCCGTTACAATAATACCTGCTCCATTTAAAATGGTATTAAGGCTGTTTTTGGCTAATCCAACAGGATTACCCGAGAACCTGTAAACTGCCGGAGTACCCGGAGTAGGCGTTAAGGTAGTAATCAGGGTACCGTCACTCTTCTGAATCGTTGCCGAAGTACCAGCTACGTTTGTAGATACGATAATTTCGTTTGCACTACTCCAATATTGCCATGGCGCCGGGGCAATATAATGTGTTTTATACGTTTGTGCATGAACTGAAGTGATGGAAAACATCAAAAACAATGATAAAATCATGAGTTTTAGATAATTTCCTTTTGGGTAACCTGAGAAGAGGAGCTGTATCAATTTATTCATTTTCCACCTGGGAATAATAGGGTAATTATTACTTAATAATTTCTCATCCGATGAGCACAACATCTTTTTGAAAAGCCGTTTCTAAAGAAGAATTAATCCTTTACGTTGATGTTATTGGCGTCAGCTTGCGAGAACTGAAAATGAACACTATTGAAGGGATAGACTACTATTTAAAAACTTCGTTTCGGAAGGTTGAAAAACCAAATACTTTTCTCAACATAAACAACCAAAAACTGTCTTTTGAATACTACAAAGTAAAGAAAAAAAGATAATAAGATTTTGTACATCTAGTCATAGGAGTGTTTAAAAAGATGTTTTTTTGACAATAATCAACAACTAAGTTCTAACAAGTATTATTTATAATACAGTTTTAAAACAAAAATGGAAATTTTTAAACATAAAAAAACGGAACAACGATTGCTTACAATCCCTTGTTCCGTTCGTTATAATAACAGGAAAAATCGATAAAAACGGTTTAAATTTTAGCCCTTATGCGGCTCAGTGTTTCCAGTCTGATCGCCAGAAAAGAGGCAATATGCTTTAAAGAAACACGGTTTATCAAATCAGGAAAGGAAACGAGAAATCTCTTATATCTTTTTTCGGCAGAAGAAATTCTGCACAGATAGGCACGCTCTTCAGCCGAACGATAATATTGCTCCATCATTTTTCTGCCCACAATATTGGCCTCAGTAAAGTTTTCGTAAAGGTATTCTGATAATACATGCGGAATGGCAATTAAGTCTACATCTTCCAATGCCTGCAAATACTCTTCCGAATCGCCTTCTACCCATAAATTACGTATCGTTCCTACCACTTCATTTTCTTTTGCAATCCAGGTGGTAATTTCCGCGGTTCCATCTTTTATAAAGCCTCTAACCACGCCTTTTACAATTAAAAACAGGAATTTATTGCGGTCTACCGGCGAAACCAGGTATTTATTTTTCTTATAGCTTACCGGAAAAGTATGCTGATTAATGCGTCTTTCTATTTCATCATTTAATGGATGAAACTTTTTAAAAATAGAGATTAAGGGCGAAAAATTATTGTATTTCTTCCACCTGTCCTCATCAGATAAGTTAACTGCAATCATAGAAGTTACTGTTGGGATAGACAATATACTACTTCAAAAAGTAGAACCACTACGTAATTATAGGAAGATTGATGCTAAAAAAGAAGTTTTTTTTAACTTTACTTAATCTTAAACAGAATATTAAAATTCCTTCTCTACCCCGAGACCGAACAAGGCAAAGTCATATTTAACCGGATCCAGCGGATCAAACTCCTTTAAATGATTGGTTAATTCTACCGCTGTTAACCAGTCTGTTTGTTTTCGGTTAATGAGCCCAAGCAGGCGCCCAACGCGATCTACATGCACATCACAGGGGCAAATCAGGTCTTTAGGCTTAAGTGTATTCCAGATGCCAAAATCCACTCCTTTATCATCAGCCCGGACCATCCACCTTAAAAACATATTTAAGCGTTTACAGGTAGATTTCTGCTTTGGCGAAGAGATATGCTTTTTGGTACGATGCGGGAAATCATCCAGTGAAAAGAAATACGCCCTGAAATAATTAAGGCACTGTTCAATAGAAACCTGCAACTGACCGGTTAAACAAACCTCCGAAGCATTAAATGTTTTTCCTACCCCATCAGCAACTTCCAGGTAAGCATCAAGAAAGATCTCCTGCTTAGGAATAAAAGCTTGTTCTAAACTCTCAAAATGGCTGTAATGCATTTTGAAAAAGGAGATAAAATACAGCAGGTCGGTATCGTTAAAAGTGCGGTGCTTAAAATTAAGCAAACGCTTTAAATCATTATCGCTATGGTTAAGCACAAAATCGTAAGGCGCATTATCCATCCGGTTAAGTAATTCACGGCACTTGTTAATGATGGTTTTACGCTGCCCCCAGGCCAGTACCGCAGCAAAGAAACCCGCAATTTCGATATCCTGCTTTTGCTCAAACAAGTGTGGTATACAAACCGGATCGTTCGCAATAAAATCGGGTCGGTTGTATTGTGCTACTTTACTGTCGAGAAAGTTTTTTAATTCGAGAAACTGCATGTTGTTTAATCTGTACAAGTAGAATTAAGGCTTCAACTGCTGTATATCACACTAAGCCTGTCGATTGCGTTTAAATGAGTCCTCTTAGCCAAAACCGTCATTTCGAGCGGAGCGCAGCAAAGCCGAGAAATCTAATAGCCTGTCGAAGCACGTAAACGTAAGTCCTTCGACAGGCTCAGGATGACAAACAATTTTGTGTTCTATTTTTTCTAAGCCAAAGCACGTTCGAGATCTTCCAAAAGATCATCTACATCCTCTACGCCAACGCTTAAACGCAACAGGTTATCGGTTACCCCTACTTTTTCGCGTTCTTCTTTTGGTATTGAGCCATGGGTCATTGTTGCCGGATGGTTAATCAATGATTCTACCCCGCCGAGCGATTCAGCCAGTGTAAATACTTTAAAGCTCGAAGAAATCCTGAAAGTTTCCTGTAAATCGGCACCTTTTAACGTAATCGAAATCATCCCGCCAAAACCGCGCATTTGCTTTTTGGCTACATCATGGTTAGGATGATCTTCGAAACCCGGCCAGTAAATTTTATCAACCTTAGGGTGTGTTTTTAAATAACGGGCAACGCGCTCGCCATTTTCGCAGTGCGCTTTCATCCTTAAATGAAGCGTTTTAATACCTCTTAAAACCAAAAAAGCATCTTGCGGTCCCGGTGTGGCACCACAGGCGTTATAAACAAACCAAAGGTCTTTGTACAAAGCCTCGTTATTGGTTACCAGAGCACCCATTACCACATCAGAGTGACCACCAATATACTTGGTTACCGAATGCATCACAATATCAGCGCCCAAATCGATCGGGTTTTGCAGGTAAGGCGAAGCAAAGGTATTGTCAACAGTCAGGATTAAATTTTTCGCTTTGGTAATTTTGGCTACCCCTTCAATATCGATAATCTGCATGGTTGGATTGGTAGGTGTTTCTATCCAAACCAGTTTAGTTTTGTCGTTAATATAAGGCAACATATTTTCGGGCTTAGAAAGATCCAGAAAATGGAATTTAATGCCGTATTTGCTGTAAATTTTGGTAAAGATACGATATGAACCACCATACAAATCATTTCCGGTAATTACTTCATCGCCCGGTTGCAATAAGCGTAACACGGCATCAGTAGCGCCCATCCCACTCGAGAAAGCCAAACCATACTTAGCATTTTCTAATGCAGCTAAACAATCTTCCAAAGCCTTACGTGTTGGGTTAGTACCCCTCGAATACTCGTAACCTTTGTTATCGCCAGGTGATTTTTGCCAGTAAGTTGAAGTTTGATAAATCGGAGTCATTACCGCTCCTGTTGTTGGATCAGGCTCCTGACCCGCGTGTATAGCTTTAGTTGCGAATTTCATATATATAGGGATTTGAGACGTGAGATAGGAGACTTGAGACGAGATCCAAATCTAATGCCTCAGTCTACTGTCTAATATCTCACATCTGATTTTACTTTCAAAGATTTTGAGACTTGAGACCAGATCCAAATCTAATGTCTCACATCTCAAATCTCATATCTCACACTAATACGCTCTGGCAAACAACACCCTTTGTGTAGATGGTTTACCTGAGTAAATACAAACACCATCTTCCAGTTTGTTATCTAAAGGGATACAACGGATGGTTGCTTTTGTTTCTTCTTTAATTTTTTGTTCAGTTTCAGGCGTTCCGTCCCAGTGTGCCGAAATGAAACCAGCTTTAGTATCTAACAACTGCTGAAATTCTTCGTAAGAATTGGCCTCTGTAATGTGCTCATCACGGTAAGCCAATGCTTTATTAAACATACTCTGCTGAATATCTTCGAGTAATTTAACCACATAAATATCCAAACCTTCCTGCGGAACAGTTTGCTTTACTTTAGTATCTCTGCGGGCAATTTCTACCGTTTTATTTTCTAAATCGCGACCACCGATGGCAATACGTACCGGCACACCCTTCATTTCGTAATCGGCAAATTTAAAGCCAGGACGTTGTGTGTCACGATCATCATATTTTACCGAAATACCCATACCTTTTAAACGCATACTTAGCTCGTTAACGTATGCCGAAATTCTGGCAAGGTCTTCATCATTCCGGTAAATCGGAACAATTACTACCTGTATTGGCGCCAGTTTTGGTGGGATAACCAGGCCTGAATCATCACTATGTGCCATTATTAAAGCACCCATTAAACGGGTTGATACCCCCCATGAGGTTGCCCATACGTGATCTAACTTACCATCTTTACCAGTAAATTTAACATCAAAAGCTTTGGCAAAATTCTGGCCTAAAAAGTGCGAAGTACCAGCCTGCAAGGCTTTACCATCCTGCATTAAGGCTTCGATGCAATAAGTATCTAAAGCACCTGCAAAACGCTCATTGGGCGACTTGCGTCCTCTTACTACCGGAACAGCCAGCCAATTTTCGGCAAAATCTGCATAAATATGCAACATGCGTTCTGTTTCTTCAATTGCTTCTTCGGCAGTTGCATGTGCCGTGTGGCCTTCCTGCCATAAAAACTCTGCAGTACGTAAAAACAAACGCGTACGCATTTCCCATCTTACCACATTAGCCCATTGGTTAATTAAAATCGGCAAGTCGCGGTACGACTGGATCCAGCCTTTGTAAGTATTCCAGATAATGGTTTCGGATGTTGGACGTACAATCAGTTCCTCTTCCAGTTTAGCGGTTTCATCTACTACAATATTTCCACTTCCGTCATTTTTTAAACGGTAGTGTGTCACAACTGCACATTCAGTGGCAAATCCCTCAACGTGAGAAGCTTCCTTAGAAAAAAATGACTTTGGAATGAATAATGGGAAATAAGCATTCTGGTGACCTGTATCTTTAAACATTTTATCCAGTACTGCCTGCATTTTTTCCCAAATAGCGTAACCATTTGGCTTAATAACCATGCATCCGCGAACAGCAGAGTGCTCGGCAAGGTCGGCTTTTAATACAATATCATTATACCACTGCGAATAATCGGCTTCCCGGCTTGTAATTTCTTTGCTCATCTTATGTATTTGGAACGTAATTTGTATGTTAAAAACTGTAGAATTAGAGGACAAATTTATAAATTTATGCCTACAAAAGTTTAACAAAATATTATCATTTATTTAATTGTTGTTTTATGCTACTAATTAAATAGTTATATTTGAATAAATCCCGATTTCGCATGCACACACACAACTAAATATAAACACAATGAAACCAATTAAATTACTCCCCATTGTAATGATTGCTACCGCAGGATTGGTGGCGTCATGCTCTACATCAAAATTGGCTCAGAACAAGTCAAATGATGATGTTTATAACTCCGTGGCGAAGGCCCGGGAGGTTGAAATTGTTCAGGTACAGCCACAGCAACAGGCTCGTAACCAGGGACAATACGACAACCAGGAATACGACGAATATTATGGTACCAGTAATCCTTACTACGATATGGATTACGCATCGAGGATAAACCGTTTTTATAATGGATATAGCTTTCAGGGCTATTACGACCCTTATTTCGATAATTACTACTATGGCAACAGCTATGGTGCCTCCAACTATTTAGGTTTTGGCCTGGGCTGGAGCAACGGTTACGGCTTAGGCTGGGGTGGCGGATTTGGCGGTGGCTGGGGCTATGGCAGCATCTGGAATAACCCTTTCTATTACGGCAACTATGGTTACGGCTGGAACAATCCATGGGGTTGGAACTCATGGGGACCATACTCTTACTACGACCGTTATGGTTGGGGCGGAGGCGGTTACTACGGCGGTGGCTGGGGTGGCGGCTATTACGGCGGCGGTGTGTATACCAATAGAAATTACAGACCAAGACCAGGCAGCGATGATCGTGGAGTACCTAGATACGGAAGCGGCGCAGCAAACAGTGGCAGACCAGGCAGATCTGGTATAGCCAATCAAAATGGCGGAGTTTCTTATGTGCCTAATAACAACGCCGGCAGACCGGTAAGAAATCAGGTATCAGGGGGGTATACTCAAAACCAGGGTGCACAAAGTGGCAGACCTACCAGAAACGATAATTATGCACCTCAACCTCAGAGCAGCAGGCCTACAAGAAATGAAAGCTATAATCCTCCTGCAAGAACCGAAAGCAGACCTAGCTACTCTCCTCCACCATCAAGTGGCGGCGGCGGCGGTGGTGGTTCAACCGGCGGCGGTGGCGGCGGCGGAGGTTCACGTCCATCAAGAGCAGGAAGAGGTTAATCAATTTAAACACACAAGATGAAGAAATATATTTTAGCTTCGCTAGTAGCTACAGTAGCTGCTATGGGAACGGCTTACGCCCAAAGTTATGCACCAGATGCTTATCGTTTTTCTCAAACCAATTACGGCTCTTCAGCCAGATTTAAAGGTATGGGAGGTGCACAAATTGGTGTAGGTGGAGATATTGGTTCGATCAATGCCAACCCTGCCGGATTGGGCTTGTTTACCAAATCAGAATTTAGCATTACGCCAGAATTTAATAGTGTTTCCAATCAAAGTGCTTTTTTAGGCAATAGCATTAAAGCAGATAAAAGCCAGATTAACCTAAACAACCTTGGTGTTGTTTTTTATAGCCCTGCCGCCAGAATGAAAGGCAGCGATGTAAGTAAAGGTCTGGTAAGTAGTGTTTTTGGTTTAAGTTACACCAGAAATAATGATTTTTTAAATAATATCAGTTACAATGGCACTAACACAAACAGCTCAATCAGGGATGCTTATGTTGACCAGGCTAATAATTATGGCACTACGAATAGTATAGCCGGAGATGCTTATAACAGCTATTTAATTAACAAAAACACGCCAACTTTCCCGAATCAATACTCGGCAGAACCCTACAACAATGCTACCTTTAAACAAAACTGGGATGAAGCACGTTTAGGTTCTACTTCTGAATTTAACGTAGCAGGTGCGCTTAATTTTGGCAACAAAGTTTACATCGGTGCTACAGCCAGTTTTGTAAATGTAAAATACACCAGCGATGCTACTTTTACTGAATCTGGTATTCTTAATTCGTATGATGATGGTGCAACTGTACCAATCTATAACGGAAATGAGAATTATAACCTTACGCATTTCAGAAACCAGGAAACAAAAGGTGGAGGTTTTAACTTAAAACTGGGAATGATTTTCAGACCGGTTAACGAGTTAAGAATCGGCTTGAATTTCCAGACACCAACATGGATGAACCTGGAAGACAATACTGCCGAAACTTTACAGGCAAATACTTTAGGAAATGCAACCACTGCACCAACAAGTTCGAATAATGCGAGCAGATACTATACTTTCAGTTATAATTTACGCACGCCGCTTAAAGCTTCTGCTGGTTTAAGTTATGTAATTGCCGGTACTGCTTTAATATCTGCTGATGTGGATTATGTAGATTATTCTTCAATGCGTTTTTCTGCTGATAACAATTCAGATATTTCAACCATTAACAGCTCTAACGATTTTATCAAAAACTCGTACAAAGAAACCGTGAACTACCGTTTCGGTGCCGAAGTAAAGGTAACCAACGAAGTGAGTTTAAGAGGTGGTTACGGTGTAAACGGAAGTGGCATTAAAGGTGGAGATAACAAATTTTACCAAGGCCAGTATTTCACCGGTGGAATTGGTTACAGAGTAGATAACTACTATTTCGATTTGGCTTATCAGAATTACAAAACCAATTTTAATTCGAGCCCTTACGAACTGAATGATTACTCAGAACCTGTAGCCGATGTTAAAAGCAACAGAAACAATGTTTTTTTAACTTTTGGTGTAAGATTTTAAGCATTAAATTAACTTAAAACAAGGAGCGTCCGTTTTCACACAGAAAGCGGACGTTTTTTTGCTTAAAACAAAAAAGGATACCCAATCCTGGGTACCCTCATCATTATTTACTAACCGTATTTATTTTAATTCACGTCCCACCACAACCTGTCGGTAATTTTGGCTTTTTGTTGTGGCTGTGGGTTCGCAGTGATTTCGGTATTTGGATAAAGTACGCGTCTCGGAATTTCTGAAAGCGCATTCTTCACTTTCGTTAAAGCCGGGAATCCGGTACGGCGCCAATCGGTATAATTTTCTGCATTGAGGAAATTGGCAATAGATTTTTCTTCCATAATTAAACGGAGTGCATTTGCAGCGGTAAGTGTACCTCTAGAGGTGATATAGGTATTCATATCGGTAGTGCCCACCCCTACTTTGGTCATGTGTTGTTTAATACCATCCTGGTAAAAAGGTTGTGCCGCAGCAAAGCCCGATACTACCAGGGTGGCTTCGGCTTTAATAAATAAAGCTTCGGTATAATTAACCAGGTAATTATTGGCATTGGCTCCAGCATAAAAATCAGCAGGGATTGAATAGGCCTCCAAACTGCCAATTTCATCTAAGCCAATCTGCCTGCCAGTATATAAACCAGTTTGTTTGGCAGGTTTAACCATTTTGCTTAAACGCGGGTCGTTACGTGTGGTAAAAGCATCAACAAACGTATTGGCCAATACAAATGTGGTACCCGGTAAAAAGTTCTGTTGCCATGGGTTTTCTGCACCTGCAGCCCCACTGAAAGCAATTTTAGCATCATCATCATTACTTTGCATGCCATTTGTTAAAGCAGTTAAAGCCAGTTGTGCCTGCGCGGCTGCTGTATTTCCGGGCGCCTTGCTTAAGTGCATATAATAACGTGCTTTTAAAGTATAGGCCAGTTTTCTCCACTTTGCCATATCGCCGGCATACATATAATCGTCGCTACCTGGTGTTAAACCCGTATTTTTAGCAATATCAGCAATGCCATCATCCAGTAACGATTGGATCTGAACATAAATTTGTTGCTGACTATCATAAGTTGGGTTTGGCTGGTTTATCCCCAAAAAAGCCTGACTGTAAGGAAGATCTCCCCAGGCATCGGTTGCATAACCTAAAGTATAAGCCGTAAGGATTTTAGCTATTGCACTATATTTAGGATTACCATTGGTGGCAGCCTTAATTTTTAATAAATTCAGGTTATTCAGCGTCCGCACATACACATTGTTCCAATCGCCATCCATATCCACATTATACATCAGGTAAGTACCAAAATTTGGTGCCACCTGGTTAAGTGCCATTACCTGCAGGTATTGTTGCAACACCAAACTTAAATTTCCATCGCCACCTGCATTTATATTTTGCGAAATGAGCATTTGTATAGGCGGCAACATCAACGATTCTTTTACATCAATAGGCCTGTTGGGATCATCGTTTACATCGAGGTATTTTTTGCATCCGGCCAGCGCCACCATCAGGGCAAAGGCTAAAATAAAATATATCTTTTTCATGTTATTTCTTTCTAATTATTAAGGCTTACAAAGTTAATTTCAAACTAAAATCAACCGATCTTGAGGTTGGTGTAGAGAACGAATAAATTCCCTGCGAACCATTTGATGAACCAAACGAACTTACTTCCGGATCGCCACCGGTAAAGTGCGGTGCATAAATCCAAAGGTTGCGTCCTGTTACCTGAAAACCAATGGTTTTGAAAGGCGTTTTTTGCAGCCAGGTTGGTTTAACATTGTAGCCCAGGCTAACATTACGCAATTTCACATAGGTTCCATCCTGAATTACAGACTCTAACACGCTGTTGGCACGCTGATAATAAGCCTGCCCTAACACCGAAACGGTATTGGGTAAACCGGTTGTGGCATTAACACCTTCTACCACGCGCGGACCACGATCTTCGGTTACCTTTGGTGTACCATAGAAATAGCCGTAACCATCCACATTGTTTTGAATATCGCCACCCTTTTTCATATCAAAAGAGAAACTGAAAGTAAACTGCTTGTACTTGAAATTGTTAACAATACCACCCATCCAATCCGGATTAATATCGCCAATAATGCCTTGCGTATCGGCAGCAAATGGAAGGCCGCCATCATCTGTTAACAGTTGACCCGAAGCATTACGCGCATAGCGGGTGCCATAAATTACACCGTAAGGCTGGTTAACAAAAATAAAGGTAAAGCCATTGCCAACCTGGTTCAGGTCTTTATAAATAGAAAGTACTTTGTTTCTGATACGGCTGTAGTTAACGGTTAAATCCCAGCTAAAATCTTTGGTAACAATAGGTTTGGCGTTTAACAACACCTCAATACCCCGGTTACGCATCGATGCAGAGTTTACACTGGTTGCATTAAAACCTGTTGAGGGCGCCAAAGCAACCGATGGGATGATCCCGTTTTTAGTTTTCTTATCAAAATAAGTAACCTCTAATCCGATACGGCTTTTAAAGAACCCGGTTTCTAAACCTACTTCAACCTCATTAATACGCTCATTTTTAAGGTTCGGATTGTTAAGTACCTGGCTAATTAAAAAACCCGATTGTCCCTGGTAAGGAAAGGTTGTATTTCTAACCGTTTGCGATTCGTACGGCGTAAGTAAGCTGTAGGCACCAATACTTGCATTACCAACTGTACTATAAGAAACCCTTAGCTTACCAAAGTTCATCACGTTAGAAAGGCCAGGCGAGAAGAAATTAGAGAAGATAAAACTTGTAGCAGCCGAACCATAGGGGTAAAAAGTATTGTCTTTAGCCAGTACCGAAGCTCCATCGTACCTTCCTGTTAGCGATAGGATAATAAATTTCTTATAATCGATGTTCGATTGCAGGTAAAAACCTACTTTCCGTGTGAGATAGCTGGTTTCGGTAAACTTAACTGTAGAAGCCGACCCAATATTGTTAAAACCCGGGATCGTAATGCCTAAGCCATTTGCATAACCGTTTTGCGAATAGGTAGAGATAATGTTGTTACCCAATAAGGCTTCAACGTTAAAATCGCCAAAACTTTTATTCGCATTCAGTATTAAATCATTGTTGTACTGCCTGAAATTGGTATTATTATTTACAATTCTTCCGTTTGGATTAGAAACAGACAGCAGCGACTCAGTATATTTACCCTGTTCTACATATACATCGGCACCAAAACGTTCTGTAATGGTTAACCAGCTTAAAGGCTTATAATCGGCCGTAAATGTGGGTAGGAAACGGTTAACCACCGAGGTATTGCTAATGTTATCTAACACCCAGTAAGGATTGTTACGAGAGAAACGGAATAAACGCTGGCTCCCGTCGGGGTTTACCGAAGGTTGCAGATCGTATGATACCGGCGCCGAAAAAATAGTCCATACCGGACTCTCCAGGGCATAACCTTCCGGCAGACGGCGATTTTTAGTATTGGCATAATTTAAGGAAAAAGTAACATTTAAGTCTTTTACAATTTGTGTAGTAAATTTTCCGAAAAGCGTATTGCGATCAAATGATGAAGTGGGCACCGTTCCATCCTGTGCAAAATTGGTGTAAGACAGGAAATAAGAATTGTAGGCTCCTCCGCCGGTAATGGCTACTGTATTGGAGTACGTTTTACCTGTTTTAAAAAACAAATCTGACTGATCATACACCTGTGCAGGCTGACCGTTAATTTTTAAGGTATCCATTCTGGCACCCCATGAGGTACTTGTTTTTTGGTTTACCCCATCAAAGTATACCCCGTTAGAACCCAGTGAATATTTATTCTGAATTTCTGGCAATAAAGGTTTCTCCATCGAAAAAGAAGAAGAAAAGCTGATACTGGGTTTCTTATTCAGGCTACCAGCCTTGGTTGTGATGATGATTACTCCTTTTGCACCATCTGATCCATAAAGCGCAGTTGCGGCACCACCTTTTAACACATTTATGCTTTCAATAATGTTTGGATCAAGATCGGCAATACGGTTGGTACCAGGTCCTGAGTTCAGGTTACCTGTCTCATCATTATTAACAGGAATACCATCAATTACCATCAAAGCCTCGTTATTACCATAAAGTGAGTTGGCACCCCTGATTACAATTCGGGATGAACTCCCCGGCGTACCCGATGAGCTGGTAATCTGTACACCCGAAACCTTCCCGGCCAATGCATTTACCAGGTTGGGTTCTTTCGATTGCGTAATCTGATCACCTTTTACCTCTTGTGAGCTGTAGGTTAAATTTCGCTTTTCGCGTTTCACCCCCAAGGCAGTTACAACAATTTCATTCAGGTTTTGCTGGTCTTCGCTTAATACAATGGTTATGTTGCTTTGCCCACTATAGGCAAATTCTTTACTGGCATAGCCAATCCCACTAAAAACCAGTGTTGCCGGATTTGCAGCTTTAATTGAAAATATCCCCTTCGCATCAGAAGAAGTACCACCTGTAGTTCCTTTTATTTTTACCGATATACCTGGGATTGGCTGCCCCAGTGCATCGGTAATTTTCCCGCTAATGAGCGACGTTTGTCCATAAATCTGCACGAAACAGAGCATGGCCAACGTGAACAAAGTAATCTTTAATTTGGTCATTGTGTTGATTTTAGTTAGTAGTATGACCAAAATTAGGCTTATAAAAAGCCAGATTGAACGACGATTTTAACCCGTATTAACCGAAAATTAACGCAAATGTTACAATCGTTATAAATACGCTAATAAATCAGAAATTGTGAAGATAATTATTTAAAAGAATCCATAGTTCGTAGCATGACCTGATAGCTATCGTATGGGAACCCTAATGCATTGGCTATACTTATCTACTGGTTGGTGTTGCACCAACCAGCTTAGCTACCATCATCTGTTGACCGTAATCTCCTGCTCGCCGTAAACCACGCCTTTATCGGTTACACCCTGTACAATAATTTTAAATTTGCCGGTAATATCACCAGTGTTGAATTTTAAAGGTGTTTCGCCGTTTATCAATACCTGATAGTTCCAGTAAACGGTGGCGAAATTGATGGGTTCATTTTTATTATTGATGTCAGCTATGTAAAATTCTTTGGGAAGATTAATACCGCGCAGGATAACCAGATTAGGCTTATGCTCCTGCCCTACGCAGCCCTGATAAACTGTACTTCCTGTTCCGCCGGCAATTTTATACACCTCTCCCTTCATGGGGCTCTTGTTACCGGAGTTCCCAAAGTGATTCGGACAATTTAAAATATTATACATGCAAACATAATCTCCGCAAGCGTTGGCGAATGCATTTTTAGCAAAATCAGTTCTTTCGTCTTTTACCTTTTTGATGATCACATCTTTGAGCCTGATACCCGCCGTAGAGGTAATACTCATGTTATTTTCGTTAATGGTGCCGGTCTTCGTATTGGGCAAAACATAAACTTGCTGCCTCAGGTACTTTTTCAGTTCGCTTTGCGGTTCGTTAATTTTTAATTCGTATTGGTCAAATTTACTGGTCGACATGGTTAACCATACCGACAGCCGGGGTTCGTTAACAACCAGGCTGGAATATGGAATACTAAAATGCCCCAGACTATCCGTGTTTAAAAAATTAAGGTTGGTCCCGGCAATAGTCGACAGCCCCATCGGCATATTAAGCTTCTTATTTTTGCGGGTAATTACCCCTTCATATGCCAAGCTACTAAGCTGCCTATCCTGATCGCGCGGATTAATTTGAATTTCAGGCCATTTATATTTCCTCCAGCCTTTAATTAAAAGTAATTCATCCAGATAACCAATATCGGCGTAGGTCAGGCCAAAACTATTTGCAGAAAATTCTTTAAGGTTATGCAGGTAAAAATAATCTACAATATTGGTTTCGTTAGCCAGCAGCATGCGGTTGGCCTGCACGCAGGAAATAGAAACCATTCCTACAAGCGGCTTTTTATCGCGATCTGTAATATTGAGCTTCAGTTTTACACTATCTCGGGTAAAATATTCTTGCTGCCCTGCAGCTACATTAACGGTATTAATCTGATCGTAATGTGCAAAGAAAATCCTTTCGGCCAGTGGTTTGTAATTGCTATCTAAAACGGTAACAGCCTGTAAACCGGCAGGCACAGAATCTAACTGGAAGCGAACATTTTGAGGACTACCCGCAGTTAAAGTTAATGGTGTTTGCAGAAAAATATCAGAGAAATTATGCACCAACAAATGCACTTTGGCAGCGATATTCGCTTCTACCCTTATTTTAAAATCGTTATTGGCCACCGCCGATCCTGAAGTTAACACCAACCCTTTATTTAAAATGCCCGGCAATTCATGAATTCCCTTTTCTCCCTTCTCAGTCAAAAGCCTTACGGTATATTTTTTGGTTAACTGCGGTTGAAGCATAAAAGCACCCAGGCCCATGGCATTTGTCGCAATTGTATCCAGTATTTCATTATCTGCATATAAAACTGCTTTGGCTTTAAGGGCTGCTCCTGCGGCATCTTTAACTTCAAAACCCACTTTCGATACCAAACCATTAACCAGATAACCACCTTCAGGGTAAAATTTCACGGTATAGGGGCTGGCATTCCTCACCGGTAAACTAAACCGGGTATAACTGGTATCTTTTCCCTTTTTGATGCTGACAAAAAGTTCGTTATTATCGGCCGTAATCTGATCGGCAGGATAATCGATCATTAGCTCGCCAATTACACTGCTTTTAGCCGTTCCTGTTTGCATAATTTGCTTCCCCTTACCAATTTGATACCTGATCTGTGCATCCTCAACAAAACGGTTATCACTGGTTAAAATCCTGAGCAAAACCGTTCCTTTCCGCGTTTGCTCATCGTAGGGTTTAAACACAGAAATACTTTGATTTAAAGCTGTTATTGTAGTCGATTTAATGGTGATTGGCTGAATGAAAACGCCATCGGGCTGTCCGTTTACTTTTAAATTGGTGTTTGCCACAAAACGGTAAGCACCACCGGGTAAAGAATCAGGAAGGGTGAGTGCCCCGAACGAACAACCTTTATCTATTAAAAATTTCTGTTGCAACACCACACTGCTATCCTTATTGTTAACCAGCGATAAATAAAGTGTGTGGTATTGCTTCATATCCGTTATGGTTTTAAGCAAGTAAGCCGTAAACCAAACCTGATCATTGTTGGTATATACATTCTTATCAAAATGAACATAAAGCCCAGACTGGCTCTGGTTTAATCCGTAATTACTGAGATTTGTAGCTACACTATCGAGTTTAGCATCCTGTGCTTTTGCAGATACACATAGAAAAAGCAATAAAAAAGCGATTAGCCGGGATATTGAAAGCATAATGGTAAGTATGCTTAAAAATCAGGTTTTTATTTTAATTATTCAAAAAATGGGTGACGCAAAATTAGCTTGCTTTGTAGTTAAGAATCATTGCATAACAATCATTTAGCATATTAATCAGTCCGCTTTATCCTAACCACTACTGCTAAATTTTAACAATACCATTTTTTACGGCATAAAGTGCTAATCCCGTACGGCTTTTTAACTGCAATTTTTCACATAAAGCATTGCGATAGCCATCAATAGTACGCGGACTCACAAACATTTCGGCTGCAATTTCATTGTATGTTTTTTCGGTGCAGGTATATTTCAGAAACTCCATTTCGCGCTCGGTCAGTTTAACAAAGCTCGAGATCTCAGAATGGGCAGCCAGAGAATTTAACGACTGCATGACTTTCCGTGTCACCAGGTCGTTGTAAAAGTAGCCTTTGCTGATTACTTCATCGAAGGCCCTTTTCAACTCCTCAGGTTCGGCATCTTTTAACACATAACCCCGTGCGCCATTGGTAATCATCTTAATAATGGCAGTTTCGGCATCCATGGTACTCAGGGCGAGTACATTTACTGCAGGATGATTAATGCGTAACCAGGTAGCGGTACTGTAGCCATCCATTTCAGGCATATTGATATCAAGCAAAACAATATCAGGTACGCCATATATTCCAAGCTGTCTGATAAAATCTTTTCCATTGGCCGCCTCAAACGATATTTTGTAAGACGGAAAATAGCTGATGAGTGCCGCAAGGCCTTTTCTGAATAAGATATGGTCATCAACTAAAGCGATATTTTTAATATTTTCAGACATACGGGATGGTTAGGATGATTTTTGTTCCGAGATTTATGGTACTGCTGATAGTGGCTTTCCCCATGATCAGTTCTGAACGTTTGATGATGTTCTGAAGTCCGAGGCCGCTTTCTGCTTTTATATTTTCATCTGTGCTGAACCCCATGCCATCATCGGCAATACTGATATTGAGTTGTTCGTTTAAAAACTCGAAGCCAACAGCTATGTTTGTGGCAGCAGCGTGTTTTAGTATATTTTGTAAACTCTCCTGCACAATGCGGAAGGTGATGATTTTCTTTTGCTCTGCAATAGCTTGCTCGTTACCGCTTACTTCAACACTACAGTTAATCGTACCCGAACGGCCAATACGCTGCAATTCCTGTTCAACTGCCTGTATTAATGTTAGCTGCTGAATACGACTGGTACTTAAACTCTTGGCTATATCGCGCAAATCAGTCAGTGCATTGCCAATGTTGCCTTTAATATCGGCGAGTAAGCCTTTATCGTTCATTTCACTTTGCTCTGCAATGCTAAGCTGGAGTCTCGAAAGACTGAGCAACTGCCCTACATTATCGTGTATTTCCTGGCTAATGCTATCGAAAGTTTGCTCCTGCATTTCTAAACGCGATTGCAGCAATTGCTCGGCAAATTGTTTTTCGCGTTCGTTCTTCTCTTTTACATATTGAAATTTCCTTTTCTGAAAATAAAGCATAAGGAAAACAATTGCACTGCTAAGTGCAAAAAAAATAATTATACTGGGGATAATTACAAAGAGAATTTCGCGGTCTTGATCGTTTTGCATAAAAAGGCATAAGCAAACAGTAAATACATAATAATATTCGTTATTAAATTTAGTTTTTTTAGCTTAACCGCTAACTGTTCATAATTTATAGTCAAATAGTGAAACATCCCCATGTACGGTACAACGCAGGTATAACAGAGAATTAAGCCTATAGCAATCCAGAATTCGCCTTCATTTAAAAGTGATGTAGTTTCGTTTGATGTTAATTTTTCGTAGCAATAAATAAGGGAAAAAAAGATAATACATGTGCCACCAAATACAAAAGCATAACTGCTCCATTGTAGTATATTAAAACAATAAAAACTAAATATATACCAGAGCACCGGAAACATAAATAAGAATAAGTTTATTGTTTTAAGTAAGTAAACATTTTTGATAATCTGTTTAAAGAAATAGGCATAAAACATGAACTCTACCAAAATGAAAAAGTTATATTGAGGTAATGTATTTCCCTGATAACCAAACTCTTGCTTAAATAAAAATACACTAATTTCGAATAACAAAGTATAAACACATAACAAAGCAACTGTTTTTAGCTGCTTTGTTAAGTTTAGTATTCGGTAAAGCCCCGCAGTTGAGCAAATACCAATTGAGATCAGATATAAATACTTGAGATACATAAATTTAAATATGTATCTAAAATAAGTATTTACTATTCATCTGAAACATCAAGATCAGCCTTATTTCCTGTTGATGGTGGAGGGGTTGGATCTCCGGTATCAAATGTATCGCCATAAAATCTCTTTTCCGTTAAAGCAAGTCTTTCGTTAAACTCTACAACATCAATATCTTCAATTCCAATATCCTTTTTCCCATTCATAAAAGAAAAAGCAATGGTTAGCCTTTGTCTTCTCTCTTCAGCACTTGGTACTGGTTTTGGAAACGAATAGTCTTGGTTAGTATAAGATACGAAACGGACTCCAAAACCTGTTACCATACCTCCTGCCTTAGCTTTTTGATATTTCATTTCTTCAAGTGTTTCAGTAATCTGTACTAAACTAAACCATACATGTTTAGTTTCACGAATAAGTTTTGTGCGGTCATTGTCTGATAGTGTTTCGAAAAGAATATTACGTTTTACATTTTGATAATTATGAACCCACCGTCTGGCTTGGTCTTCCTGGATTTTATCAAAAGTTTTTCCACTAAAAGCATAATAACTTTTACTATCTACTTTATCTGCACCACAAGTTGTAGCGAAAATAACTGTAAGTATACCGCATTTACCATTGTATACATTGCCATCGCTTGATGGAGAGGCAAAATATACCCTAACGCCGTCCTCACCTCCCAGCCCCGTAATTAGCTGTTCAAAAAAAGTAATGGCAACATCAATATCTCCAAAATCAAGTTTCCTATTTTCCGACTCACCTTCCTGTAACAATGTAATCGTATTTAGTATTGGATATTTATAAGTGTTAAACCATAGTTCGCGATAGCTGCTTTCTTGTTTGGTAACAAATGTACTTGGTAGTGGTTCCATAGCTTTTAATTTAGTTTGAGGGTTTATAAAAATTTACAACTAAATATACACGATGAGGATTTGAAATTAAAAATCCTCAAACCATGCATCAGCTAGAAACACAAGGTTTTACCTACTTAAAAAATAAGCGAGAATGCGTTTAAAATCACTTTTCGCTCCATCCCTCCTTCTTCTACTTATTTTAAAATACCGCGATTTTACGGTAGTGTATTGCGCTTTTCACGCGTATTAATTCGCGCTGTTTCGCGCTTGATTTGGGTTAGTTTTCGGGAGTAGTTTTGAATAAGAAAATCGGTTAAGGGAAATCGATCTCTTATAAACCAACGAATTAATCTAAAACCAAACCTAAAACCATGACAGAAAAAGTATTATCAGTAATTTCTAGCACGTTAGAAATACTTAAAGATGATCCATCAACCCTAGTAATTAACGCTTACGGCACAGTTAAAACCGGCGGATGGTCAAACGGAAAATTAAGTCCATATGTTTACATCGTACCGCCTGCAGATGGTATTTATGAATTTGATTTTGTGGCTAACAAACCTGTAGGCATTGTTACAGAAGTAATTACCCCCATTCATTCCAAGCCATATTTTTTGGCCAAATTTCCTTCAGACTTAAAGGGTGTTAAAATATACGCCTCTACAAATTTTATAGTAGAAACGCTTCCTTAAAACTAATCTTTAAAATTCTCACGCTTAAAAACTTAACTATGAAAACGATATTCTTATTTTTGATTTTTTCAATCAGCTACTGCATAGGCAATTGTCAAATAATAAGCGACAATCAACCAAATAGTACTTCAAAAAAACTCAGCTCATTTTATTCAGAGTTTCAACTAGATTCAGTTGCTTTTAACAACATTTTAAAAAGAGAATTTAATGCAGTAATCAATAGTAGTGGGAGAACAACTATTGGTAATTACGCCTCTGCTGATATTAAAGATGGCAAAGTAGCTTTTAATGCGACTAAAAATTTCAAAAATGGTGACATGCTATCCATTAATGCGAGTGGAGGAATAACTGATGGTTTTTTTGCCATTTTTAATCAAACCAAAATTAACAGCAATGTGGGGATAAACTTTAAATACAATTTCAGATTAAGATCTTCTTCAATTTCATTTTATACTGATGAAATTGAAAAACTAAAAAAGAAAATAAATGATGCTAAAGCAGAGACTTCAATTAGCCAAACAATTAACGTCCATGATTCTATTCTATTAAGACGCAAAATTGCCTTACTGGCTAATGAAATAAAGGCAATAGATTCAAAATTACAAGATGTTGGCTCAAATCCTGAACGAAAAGCTGATCTGGAATATCAACTGGCATTGAAAACATTCCAAAAGGATTCTCTTCTACTCAAACAACAAATGTTTCCTTCTTTAAAAGAAGCAGATCAAAAAATTAAAAATGCAGAGCAGAAAGCGAAAGCAAAAGCACTTTTAGAATTTGAATACACCGGTATATCCTTTCAATGGATTAGTTTAGGCGGAGGTTTATCTAACAACAACTTTAATCAATTTCTTCCTCGCTTTTCTTCTTTAGACAGCCAAATTGTAAAACAAAATAATATTGTTTGGAACATGACAATAGAATATAATCTATACAAATGGAATCATTATAGTAAGCCAACCTATTACTTGCTAATTGGTTTCAAGGGAAGCGTAGACGATAATTTTGCCGACTTAACTAAAGTTGAAATAAATGATACTAATCTTTATGGAAGTTCGCTTAATCAAAGATCAACTATAAAAAAATTCAATGCCTATAAAGGAGATTATCAAACAAAAATATTAGCGGCTAAATTTTATGCTGATTATTATAAGTTCTTCTTCAAAAATGAAGCCGCAATCCATATTTATCCTGAAGCGAATTTCACACAGAACAGTAAGCCCATTTATAATGCCGGCATTGGTCTTCTTTATTCATTTTATGATATGAAAGATAAAGAAACCAAAGCAAAATTAAACGCTGAATTATATTTCAGATTGAGCGATCTGTCAAATAACTCAGAATCTAAGCTAAAAACATTTCAACGAAATGAACTAGGATTACGCTTATCAATTCCAATATCATTTTTAAACTTTTAAACATAACCAATTATGCCACAAAACATTAAACACAACCCATTTACCTTTATTTACAGGGCAGACTGTACAACTTGTGAAAAGTATGTAGGTCCAAAAAGGAAATCGAAATACGAAGCAGAAGCGGATGGAGAAGACCACAAAGCTTTACCAAACAATGAAGACCATATTGTTAAGATTGAAGTAACACAAAGTTATTATATTATTTAAGCACTAGTGAACAGTCTAATTCCTGACTAAACAGTTGTCATCAATTTTAACCTCAAAATTGAGGCAGAAAATCAGACATGCCCGATCTTGGAAATTAACATTAATTATGTTAAATGGGGAAGCCGAAAACCACATAGAGTAGGCCTTGCAAATCAATAGATAAAAAAATGAATGCACTTGAAGAAATAAATCAAAAATTTGACTTGGATGTTCTATCGAAACAACTAAAATCAGCTGTTGATTCAAAAGATCCTTTGGGATATATGCGAAGTAATATTAATTGGGAAATTGATAAAGATTTAGATATTAAACCCAATTTGGAAGATATTACAAGCATGATGTCCGAGTCCTATTCGACAAATATAAGTTACGAAATGTGGGACCCTTTTCGTAAATTTTTGGATTGGTTGAATAGAAATAAAACAGCTAATCAGATAAAAAACATTCTTTGCAAGATCAATGCTGAGATACAAAAACTTATTGACGAAGAAGCAAAATTGAAAGAAATAATAGGAATTGCTTTGACGGCGATAGCTGCTAGAATTGGAATAGAAGCTATTAGCTCAATGATCCTCACTTTGGTTGTGGGATTTCTTACAACAATGATTTTAAAAGGCGCTGCCAATTTCTGTGGTATTTAGCCATTCTGAGAAAAGTAATTTATAGTAGGTTAGATGTAACGAGATGAGCACATACCAAACTTACTCACCAAATTAATTGACTTAACAAAGTTCATTTCTAACAGTTAGCTTGTAAATTAAAGTTTCTATCCAACTAAACCACCCCATAAAGCACTCCACCCTTTTTACTCATCTCATCAAGCTTAGCCTCTACCGCTGCATCTTTAATTAATTCGGGTGCATGGTGAGGCTTTTTCCTTGCATCGATAATTAATGAGCCTTTACAGCCCCAGTGCTTATTGATAGTAAAATCGTTAATACCGTAAATATCCGCTGCCGGATTACTTCGGGTAAAGGCTACCCAAACCAGGTTATCGATATTTGCAGCGGTAAATGCAGCATCATCTGCCAATACGATTAACGGGAGGCCTGTTAAATCCTGCCCCATTAAAGCCATATTGAGCAAGGCAATTTCAGCGGCAGTTTTCTCTGCACTGATATAAGCCTCTGTCTGCAGTACCAATACGCCTGGGATGGCTATATGAGGTTTAGAAAATCCATTGGCCAATTGCAAATTTTCAGGAATATGGCTCCACAATTCGCGCTTCACATTACCTGCAGCAGCAATAACCACCTTCGAACCGCTATTCAAACCATCACCACTATAATCAAGTGTATCAATAGTAGTATTGGTATAAAAATGAACATCGCGTGTGAAATCTATCCGTGCCAAAATATGACTTAAGAAACTTTCGATATGATGCGTACTCAGCTGCTCATTATCTTCCCTGGCCGCAATAAAAACATATTTGGCCAGGCTCAACTGGTTTTTGCCCAAAATATGGTTGGCAATGGTTAAAATTTCCTGCGGGCGGCGCTCTTTTAAATAAGGTGTGTAACGCTCACTACCAATGGCAAACAACAAGGGATGTACCCCCGCAGCATCTACTGCATGCACTTCTTTTAGTCCATGTATTTCCTGAGGAATGGCTGAGCCTGCAATTTCGTGAATCAAGGCACCAAAACTGGTATCTTCCTGTGGTGGACGGCCAACTACGGTAAACGACCAGATTGCATCCTTTTTATGGTACACGTTGTGCACTTTCATTAAAGGGAAAGGGTGTGTTAAACTGTAATAGCCCAAATGATCGCCAAATGGCCCTTCGGGCTTGTTCTCGTTCGGATAAACCGTACCTGTAATGATAAAATCGGCATCGGCAGAGATACAGAAACCTTCGTCATCGTAAAAATAACGGAAGCGACGGTTACCCAGCGCACCCGCAAAGGTCATTTCAGATAATCCTTCGGGCAAAGGCATAACCGCAGCCAGGGGGTGCGACGGCGGACCGCCTACAAAAATACTCACCTTTAGAGGCTGCCCCAAGGCATTGGCTTTCGATTGGTGCACGCCAATCCCCCTATGAATCTGATAATGCAAACCAATTTCTTTATCCTGAATATAATCGTTACCAGCCAGTTGAATGCGATACATACCTAAATTGGCATGCATTACACCAGGTTTTTCAACGTCTTCAGTATATACCTGCGGCATGGTAACAAAGGGGCCACCATCCATAGGCCAGTTTACAATTTGCGGTAACTGACTGATACTGGTCTTTAAGAATTTGCTTTTAGCAGAAGGGGTTTTAAGTGGCAAGGCCGATAAAGCCGACATGGCTGAACCTGCATACTTAAAGGGATTTTTTAAAGCTTTAATTGGGTCGTTGCGTAACGAAACCAATTGCTGCACTTTAGGTAAGGTATCCCTGAAAATAAACTTCGACCGCTCCAGCGTACCGAATAAATTAGAAACTGCCGGAAAAGGGCTTCCTTTAACTTTTTCGAATAAAATGGCTGGTCCCTGTTGCTCGTAAACCCGTAAATGGATGGCTGCCATTTCTAAATAGGGATCTACTTCTGCTTTAATTCTGATTAAATGACCGTGCTTTTCGAGATCGGATACGCATGCTGCTAAACTTTTATATGCCATGCCCAAAGATAGCTATTTACGCTGCTATACAAATAAAAAAGCCCGCAGATAAACAGATTTTACAGCTTTTCTATTTATCTGCAGACAATATTCAGTTGGCAATTGGCAGTTTACAGTTAGTTTGACAAGTGAACCAATGACCAATGAACAATAATCAGTTGGCAATTTGCAGTTTACAGTTGGTCTGACCAATGAACTAATGGCCAATGAACAAATGAACCAATAATCAGTTGGCAATTGGCAGTTTACGGTTGGTTTAGGCTATGAACTGCATTAAACCATAAACTATTGACCATTAACTATAAACCAATGACCTACCTTTTCCCTGCGAAAGACCTTAACATCCAGGTGTTTTTCTCTTTAAACTGCATAAACTTATTTACCATATCGTTGGTTCCATCATCACCAGCTTTATCCGAAGCTTCCATTACCTCACGCTCCAGTTCGATCAGAGTAGCCATATCGTCTAAAATAGCCTCCACCATATCTAAATCTTTCATGCCAATGGTATCTATCTCTTTAATCTGCGATTCTTTGATGTAATCGGCAAAACGGCTATGCGGCGGTTTACCTAATGTCAATACCCTTTCGGCAATTTCATCAATGGTGAGCTGTGCATTGGTATACAATTCTTCGAACTTAATGTGGAGGGTGAAAAAATTCTGCCCTTTTACATTCCAGTGGCAGCCTCTTAATTTCTGGTAGTGAATATGGTAATTGGCCAGGTAATCGTTTAAAAGATCAACCACAGGTTTTACTTCTTTTTCGTTTAAACTTATTTCTTTTGCGTCCATTTTTGTTTTGTTTTACTTGTATTTGAATGTTATTTAAACAAGTGAACTTTGTAAAAGTTTGAGCCAAAAACGGCTTTTGAACAATACCTGATTTATTAGTACGTTTTATATTCGACAGGTTTAAATTAACCATTTCACAAACATTTGTTAATGAATAGGATATACAAAACACAGTACTACAGTCATCTTATTTTTACTTAAAAACGAATACCCGAACTTAAGATGGTTAACAATATTTTCGTATAATTGCTCCCTTTGACTTAGAAATTTACATAAAAATAAATGCATAAAATATATTTATCTGCTGTAGTGTTATTGGCTATAAATGTGGCGAAAGCCAAAGCCAGCACAGCAAGAGATTCTATCGGTGTAGAAAACAATAAAGGCAAAAAACTGATCGTTCACCAAACCGTAGCCAAAGATACTTATTACTCTATCGGGCGCAGATATAACGTTGCGCCTAAAGATATTATGGCTTTTAACGACAATAAATACCTCCAGGTTGGGGTAATTATTAAAGTGCCTACCAATATTCCTTTCACAGGTACGGGTACTACAGCTACTGCACAAGATGTACCTGCCGGTAATGTAATTGAGCATACTATAAAGGCTAAAGAAAACCTGAATATGCTGGCCGAAAAATACGGCACCACCATTAACGAGATCAAGGCGTTAAACAATCTGTCGGGGAGCAACCTGAGCATTGGCCAGGTACTTAAAATCCCTGCTAAAAAAGGAGAGCAAACTGCTTCTTCATCAGCTCCGGTAACGCCTCCGGCAAAAAACAATAACGAAAGCCAGACTTCAAACACTCCATCATCTGATCAGACCATGATTGAGCATGAAGTAAAGCCTAAAGAATTTTTAGGCAAAATTGCCGAAAAATATGGCACTACCGTAGAAGAAGTTAAAAAGGCCAATAACCTATCGGGCAATAACCTGCGGATTGGCCAGAAACTTAAAATACCCGCTACCAAAAACATCGACGAAAGTAAAGTAGTTGCTGCTGCAGAAGAAAAACCGGTTCAGGATAATAAACCAGCTGACGCAGCAGGCACCCACACGGTGTTACGCAACGAAACCATTTTCACCATTGCCAAGCAATATGGCATAACAGCTTATCAGATTAGGAAGCTGAATGATTTGCCAGATAACGCCATTACCATTGGTCAGGTTTTAAAAGTACCGGGCGGCATTATTGCCGATGTACAGGTACCTAAAGAAAAACAAGCCGAAAACACCAGAACTAAAGAAAAAGAAGTACAGGCGCCCAAAGAAGAAAGTTTTATCCATACGGTAGTTACCGGCGAAAACATTTTTTCGATTGCCAAAAAATATAACCTTACAGCCTATCAGATCAGAACAGCAAACAAGCTTGACGACAATACACTAAAAGTTGATCAGAAACTGGTAATCCCAAAACCACCTCAACCTAAATCGGTAAACGATGCTTCGAAAGAAGATCAGGAAAGCAATCCGGATAGTACCATGGTGAAAGATCCTAAACTACGTCGCGATCCGAGCGTTTATGGTTTAAGCCAGATTGAGGAAAAAGGTACTGCAGTCTGGATTGCCGACCAGGATCTTGACGGCACAAAAATGTTGGTTTTACACCGTACTGCACCTGTTGGAAGGGTAATTAAAATTACCAACCCCATGACCAACCGTACTACCTTTGCCAAAGTTGTTGGTAAATTTACAGAGAATGAATCCACAAAAGATGTTATCATTGTAATGACTAAAGCTGTAGCCGATTCATTAGGCGCTTTAGACAAACGCTTTTTCTGTAATTTAACCTATAGCGCTCAATGAGTTTAAACAAAAAACCATTTATAATTGGTATTGCCGGCGGTAGCGGATCTGGCAAAACATTTTTTTTAAATTGTTTCCTTCATCACTTTAAGCAGGATGAAGTAACGCTGGTATCGCAGGATGATTATTACATTCCGGCAGGCGAAATGACACAGGAAGAAAATAAGTTGTATAATTTCGATCTTCCCTCAACTATTGATAGCGAGCAGTTTTTGAGAGACATTAAACAGCTGATTAACGGCGAGGTGGTTTATAAAAAGGAATACAATTTCAATAATCCATTGGCTGTTGTAAAAATCCTGGAAATTAAATCGGCCCCTATTATTATTGTTGAGGGACTTTTCATTCTCCACTTTAAAGAAATTGCAGCACTGTTAGACCATACGATTTTTGTGGATGCCGATGAAGAAATCGCATTGGATCGTCGCATTAAACGTGATGGCCTGGAACGCGGCTACCCTGAAGATGATGTACTTTACAAATGGCATAACCATGTGGTACCGGCTTACAAAGAGTACCTGCTCCCCTATCGCAATGAGTGCCACAAGGTAGTAATGAACAATACAAATGAGCCCGACGAAATTATTGCGATAACTGAAGCGATTTCGAATGAGTTAAGAAATACAGTTTTACAAGATAACGAATAATATTGCCTGACAAGAAAACAATCTTAATTTAGGATGTCATCCTGAGCTTGTCGAAGGACCTACATAAATACATTGTAAGACGTTTCGACAAGCTCAACGTGACAAACTTATTTAAATGCCATGGTTTATATTTTCACAAACCACAGCAATTACCATTAATCCAATCTCATCTCCGGAATCTCCCCTTCTACCACCAATCTGCCAGCAGTACTTTGCTGTATAAATTCGATACCTACACCAGGAGCCCGCTCTAATAATTTAAAGCCACCTTCGGGTAAAATATCAAGCACGGCAAGCTCGGTTACGATTTTCTTAATGCATTTCACACCGGTTAATGGCAAGGTGCATTTCGGCAGCAGCTTACTTTCGCCAGCTTTGTTAACATGTTGCATGGCTACAATAATGTTTTTGGCCGAAGCCACAAGATCCATGGCGCCTCCCATGCCTTTCACCATTTTTCCAGGAATTTTCCAGTTGGCGATATCGCCGTTTTCAGATACTTCCATGGCACCTAAAATGGTCAGGTCTACTTTTTGTGCACGGATCATCCCAAAGCTCATGGCCGAATCAAAAATCGATGATCCCGGCAAGGTAGTAATGGTCTGTTTACCTGCATTAATTAAATCGGCATCTTCTTCTCCCTCAAACGGAAAAGGCCCCATGCCCAGCAAACCATTTTCCGACTGGAGTACCACATTTATTCCTTTGGGGATATAATTGGCTACCAGCGTAGGGATACCAATCCCCAGGTTAACATAGTAGCCGTCTTTTATTTCTTTAGCAATACGCTGTGCTATTTCTTCTTTTGAAAACATAAAATTGTAAATGATTGAATTTTGAATGGTAGAATAATTGAATGATCAAATCTGTTACCGACTCCGGATTTCAGACTTCTGACTTCCTCACTGTTCTCTGCTCAATTCTCTTCTCATAGTCCTTTCCCTGAAAAATGCGATGCACATAAATACCCGGTGTGTGAATATGATCCGGATCGAGCTCACCTGCCTCTACCAATTCCTCTACTTCGGCAATGGTAATTTTACCTGCCATAGCCATTACCGGATTAAAATTCCTGCTGGTAGAGCGAAACATCAAATTCCCTGCAGTATCGCCTTTCCAGGCCTTTACTATAGCAAAATCAGCATCAAAAGCATATTCCATTAAATAATCTTTGCCATTAAAATTGCGGATCTCCTTACCCGCTGCAACTTCGGTACCTACACCAGCAGGCGTAAAAATTGCAGGCATGCCATATCCGGCAGCTAAACAACGCGTAGCCAATGTACCTTGCGGGATCAAATCAACTTCAAGTTCACCGCTCAGTAATTGCCTTTCAAATTCAGCATTTTCACCTACATAAGAAGAAATCATTTTTTTAACCTGGCGTTGTTGCAACATTAAACCAATGCCAAAATCATCAACCCCGGCATTGTTTGAGATACAGGTTAACTGTTTCACCTGTTTTTTTACCAATGCATTTATACAATTTTCAGGAATGCCACAAAGTCCGAAACCACCCAGCATCAGCGTTGCACCGTCTGCTATATCACGGATGGCTTCTTCGGCCCCAGATACCACTTTATTTATCATTTTACGAATTATTGGTTAGTTCGGCTAAATTACAAATTGCCCACCTAATTGTAGCATGATCATGGTTTAAATCGGCAAAGTAAATTTATTGATTGGAATTAATCTAAATAACTATTACCTTTGTGCTGCAATGATTTACGAGAGAGAAGAAAACATATTCATACTGCCCACCGATCCTGAATTTCAAAAAGGAATGGGCTTTATATTCAGTTGTACTGCCGAGCATAAAAAGTGCTGCGAGAAATTTAAGAAAGGCAAACGCTGCAAAAAATGTCCGGCAAATAAAAAGAAGAAATAGCTTTATTTCGCAATTTCAATAATCTTATCATCACTTCCGTTACTGGTGCAAATGTAAACTTTACCTTCGGGCGATTGAGTTACTGCCCTGATCCTACCATAGGCATTTACATAAAAATCTTTCGTAGCCGTAATTTTGGTTTGGGCAGCATCTAATTTGAGTTGCATCAACTTCGTTCCCTTTAACACAGCCAGCAGTAAAGAGTTTTTAAACTGTGGAATGTAGTCAGCATTGTAATAGGCCAAACCACTTGGCGCAATGGTTGGCGTCCAGTTAATTAAGGGCTCTGCAACATTGTTGGCCGAACAAAAAGATTGCTCGCCGGTTTCATTACAAAAGCCTTTAATATTTGGCCAGCCGTAATTTCTTCCCTTTTCAATAATATTAATTTCATCGTCAGAATCAGGTCCATGCTCTGAAGAAAATATTCTACTGCCTACCTGAACCAGTCCCTGCGCATTGCGATGTCCTAAAGACCATACCGGATTATTGGGATAGGGATTATCAGCAGGAATTGAGCCATCTAAATTGATCCGTAAAATTTTACCTGCTAAAGAATTTACATTTTGAGGTGTAGATTGGTCTGACGCATCGCCAGTGCTGATAAACAATTTTCCTCCGCTAATCAACAGCCTTGAGCCGTTATGTATAGATGCAGCAGGAATCTGATCGAGCAGAATGAGTGGATTGGTTAAGCTGTTTCCTGAATAAGTATACCTAACTACTTTTGCTTTATAAGTACTGCCATAACCATAAACCACATAAACGTAGGGATTAGCCGTAAAATCGGGATGCAAGGTCATACCCAACAGACCACCCTCTCCATTCGTACGCACTTCGCTTATTGTTAAAAGCGGACTGATCTGTCCTGTTGCAGGATTTAAGCGACTTATTTTACCTGCCTTTTCGGTAAACCAGATGTAGTTATCCGGTCCGTAAACCATTTCCCAGGGCAAACTTAAATCCGAAGCAATAACTTTAGCCTTTAATTCTACATCAGGCAGGTCGCCAGGTTCTTCATTATTGTCGTCGCCATTCTTTTTGCAAGTTGTGGTCAGCAGTACCACAAAAAGGCAGATTAGGATTCTTTTCATCACCGTAACGTTTTAAAAATAACAACGTTACGATGATAAAGTTTTTATGTTTTTATGCTTGCGCTTGTTTCTAACGAGCGCATAAATAGCATTACGATTCAATCGTAAAAAAGATTATATCTTAATGAACAGATTCAGGTGTGGTGTCAGATGGTAACATCTGACACCACAAGAAGTTTCTCATATCTCAAATCTAGTGTCTCAAATCCTCTAATTCAGATACACATAAGTAATCCCATCTCCTCCTCTATCGGCGTGCTCATCTTCCATGCGGTTTACCTGACTATATTTACGCAGATAATCCCGAATCATTTTTCTCAGAATACCATCACCTTTACCGTGAATGAGTTTAATGGAAGGGAAACCCAGCATAATGGCTTTATCCAGGTATTTTTCTACCTCAAACAGCGCATCTTCGGTGCGTTTGCCACGGAGGTCAAGCTCGGCCCTGAAACCAGAAACAGCATCATTCATCCGTCCCGCAAAAGAATTTGCACTGCTTTGAATCACTTTTTTAGCTTCGCGGTTACTCACTTTCTGCACGCGGTTCTTTTTAACTGTCGAACGTAAATCGCCGATAGCCAACACCAGTTCATTGCGGTTAATTTCCAGCACCTGACCAATGGTTTCGCTATCCGTAAATTTAACCAGATCGCCTACCTCAATTTCGCCACCAACAACTACCTGAACGGGTTTTGGCCTTTCTTTTGGAATCGTATTTTTAACCAGCTCTTTTTGCAGGTTCTGACGCAATTCTTTGGTTACTGCCTTATCCGCTTGCTTTTCTTTAATTTCGGCAATCGTATTTTCTACCAGCTTATTTGCATTTTTAATGATATTCTGCGCTTCCTGCTTCGCTTCTTTAATCAGCACCTTGCGGTTTTCTTCTAAAAACGACTTTAATTTCTCGTTCTCGGCAACCAGGTTTTTGGCTTTATTTTGCTGGTTGGCTAAACTTACCTTTGCATCGTAAACATTTTTCTTCTCGCGCTCCAGATCAACCAGCATTGTATCTACCCGGTTCTGGTTAGAACCCGTTTTCTCTTTTGCCAGTGCAATTACTTCTTTCGGTAAACCAATGTTCTGCGCAATTTCGAAAGCATAAGAACTACCCGGTTTACCCATCTCCAACACATAAAGCGGTTTCATTTTGGCATTATCGAAAAGCATCGAGGCATTTTCAAGACCCGGGGTATTGCCGGCAAACAGCTTTAAATTAGAATAGTGTGTGGTAATAACGCCCCTGACCTTTTTATTGTTCAATACCTCTAAAACCGCTTCGGCCATTGGTCCGCCAAACTGCGGATCGGTACCTGTACCAAACTCATCAATCAGCACCATGGTCTTAGGTGAAGCATGTTCTACGAAGTAACGCATCTTTTTCAGGTGCGCACTGTAGGTACTTAAATCACTCTCTATCGATTGATCATCGCCGATATCGGCAAAAATATTTTCAAAGATTCCTACCTCACTATTCGCATCAACCGGAATTAACAAGCCAGTTTGCAACATAATCTGCAGTAAACCCACCGTTTTCATGCAAACCGATTTACCACCTGCATTGGGTCCTGAAACCAAAACGACGCGTGTTTCGGCATCAATATGAATATTTAAAGGCGTAACCGTTTTCTTTTCGGCAGCGAAAGAGATCGATAACAGCGGATGCCGCGCATTAATCAGTTTCGTTTTGGGTTCTTTTAACAAACCTGGCATCTCCGCTTCTATATCCATGGCAAATAAGGCCTTGGCACGCACAAAATCCAGTTTGGTTAAAAAACCATGATAAGAAAGCAACAATGGCGAGTATGGACGCAAATCATCAGTTAAGGCAATCAGTATCTTAATAATTTCCCTGCGCTTATCAAATTCCAAATCGCGCAGCTTATTATTTAACGTAAATACTTCTTCCGGTTCAATATAAACCGTTTGCCCCGTTGCCGATTCATCATGCACAAAACCTTTCAGTTTCCGTTTGTTCTCGGCCAAAACCGGAATACACATCCTGCCATCGCGTATGGTTAAACTACCGTCTGCTACCCAATTATTGGCAATGGCCTGTTTATAAATCGAATCCATGCGCTTACGCACGTCCTGCTCTGTACGCGAAATGGCTGTAGTAATCTCCTGCAATTCCTTCGAAGCATTGGGTTTTATCTTCCCTTTTGGATCGATTACCGTTTCTATTTTACGGAGGATATTCTTTTCAATAGGCAGGTGCTCAAACAAAGCCTCGAGTGTAGGATACACTTCAGCACGTTCTTCGAAAAAACGAAGTACCGAGAACACGGTTTGCAGCGAGGTATACACCTGAAACCACTCCTCTTCGAGCAAATAGGTACCTTCTACCCTGATTTTATCGACAAGCGATTTAATATCAAAAAAAGTATTAATCTGCAAAGGTTCCTGGTTTTGCAGAATACTTTTAAACTCATTGGTTTGGCGTAAAAATTTATCGATTTGATCAAAACGGGTCATCACCTGCATCTTTTGCACCATGTTCTGTCCCATCGGGCTTAAACAATGTTTGCTAATCAGCTGCCTTATCTCAACAAATCCTAAACGTTCTAAACAATTTTCGGGATATAACATATTTTACATTACTACCGGAGATACTTCTAAAGTCCCGGCTTTTTTAATTTTAATCAGCGAATCGGCCTCTTTTTTCTTTTTGGCAATTTCGGCTACTGCTTTAACCTTCGATATTGAATCGGGTTTCATCTTTTTCCGGATGGCGAGCGAATCAGCCTTAAATTTCTTTTTAATGGCTATCGAATCGGTTTTAAATATTTTCTCTTTAATTAATTTGTCGGCCAGAGCAGTTCCTTTCTTCTGCGCAGCCAGCATTTTCTGGATGTTTTTGTACATTTCATCCAGCTCTTTCGGGTTTACATTGTACCATTTCAGGCTTTTATTGTATTGCGCCGAATCGGTTTCAAATTTCTTAAAAATACCCTTATAATATCCCGAAGCTACTTTACGGGCCGAGTCGGGTATGTAAATGGTAGACAGGTAGCCATCCACAATATGCATATCGTACAAAATCTTTTGCATCTTATCGGGTTTTATAATATCATCGGGTATACCGGGTTTACAGCCCAACCATAATCCCGCGGTCATTAAAACCCATATTAGTCTCTTCATGCTGAATTAATCATTATTTTTTGCCCAAATTGCGGCAAGGTTATTAATTTTACCAAAAATAGTTATAAATGAGCATAGCTGATAATCTTAAACAATATAAAAACGAAGTCGAATCGGATGGCGTGAAACTGATTGCAGTTTCAAAAACTCAGCCTGTTGAATCGATTTTAGAAGCGTACAATGCCGGACAGCGTATTTTTGGCGAAAACCTGGTACAGGAAATGGTAGAAAAGCAGGCGCAACTTCCGGCCGATATAGAATGGCACCTGATTGGCCATTTACAAACCAACAAAGTAAAATATATTGCACCATTTGTTCAGTTGATACATGGTGTAGACAGCATAAAACTGCTTCAGGAGATTAATAAACAGGCTGCCAAACACAACCGTATAATCGACTGCCTTTTACAGGTTTACATTGCAGATGAAGATACCAAATTCGGACTTGGTTTTGATGAAGTAGTAGAGCTTTTACGCGATGAAACTTACCCCGAGCTGAAAAACATCCGCATTGTGGGCCTGATGGGCATTGCTACCAACACCAAAAATGAAAAACAGATAGCGATCGAATTTCACGAACTTAAAGTGTTCTTTGACGGCATCAAAGTAAGTTTCTTCCGTAAAGATGAAGCTTTTAAAGAAATCTCAACCGGCATGAGCGCGGATTATAAGATAGCCATTGAAGAAGGAAGCACCATGGTACGCATTGGTAGCAGCATTTTTGGAAAAAGAGTAATTAAACATTTCAAATCGAACATCTCAGCCAATTAGTATGAATTTAAACATCAGATTTGCAGTAGCTGAAGATTGTGCAAGGTTATTAGAATTAATTAACGAACTGGCTGTTTACGAACGCGCACCAGAAGAGGTAACTGTAACCCTCGATCATTTTACTGAGGCAGGTTTTGGTAAAAATCCGGTTTGGAAAGCCTTTGTTGCAGAGGTAGACGAAGTTATTGTAGGCTTCGCTTTATATTACACCCGCTACTCTACCTGGAAAGGATGCCGCTTATACCTCGAAGATTTTATTGTAACAGAAGCTTTCAGAGGCAAAGGCCTGGGCAAAATATTATTTGAAAAGGTTATAGAAGAGGCTAAAAACGGTAATTATAGCGGCATGGTTTGGCAGGTTTTAGACTGGAACGAACCGGCTATTAATTTCTACAACAAATACCAGGCTCAATTAGAGAGCGGCTGGCTAAACGCAGCTTTAGCAAAAGAACAAATCAAGGCATTTTAGTATGGATATTTTTAAATTTGGTGGTGCTTCGGTAAAAAATGCTGAGGGAGTAAAAAATCTGGCCAATATTGTACGCGATTACAAGAAAGGCAACCTGCTCGTGGTGGTTTCGGCAATGGGCAAAATGACCGATAAATTAGAGGCCCTTACGCAAGCTTATTTATCGCACAGCGAAGGTGCTCATGCAATTTTTGATGAGGTTAAGCATTTTCACTTTAATATTATCGAAGAACTTTTTCAGGGTAAGCCCAATCCGGTTTACGATGATGTGGCCAATACCTTTGTAGAAATTGATTGGCTGATTGAAGATGAGGCCGATAACGATCACGATTATATTTACGATCAGATTGTATCAATCGGCGAAGTAGTTTCGACGAAAATTGTAGCGGCCTGGCTTAACGAAAGCGGAAATAAAGCACTTTGGGCCGATGCCCGCAATTATATCCAAACCGATAATACCTATCGCGAAGGAAAAGTAGATTGGGCTAAAACCAATCAGATTATACAAAAAGACCTTGTTCCTTTACTGGATGAAAATATTATCGTAACACAAGGTTTCATTGGCGGCACCAGCGAGAATTACACCACCACATTAGGTCGCGAAGGCTCTGATTATTCGGCAGCCATATTTGCCTCCTGCCTCAATGCCGCAGCCTTAACCATTTGGAAAGATGTTCCGGGTGTACTCAATGCCGATCCGAAATGGTTTGATGAAACCGAGAAAATTGCGCAGCTCTCTTATCACGATGCCATAGAACTTACCTATTATGGTGCTACGGTAATCCATCCTAAAACCATAAAACCTTTACAAAACAAAGGAATCCCGCTTTTTGTAAGATCATTTCTTACACCAGAAGGCGAAGGAACAGCAATTACGAAAGAGAACAATCCTTTGCCTATCCCATCTTTCATCTTTAAGGTTAACCAAGCGCTGATTTCAATTTTCCCTAAAGATTATTCTTTTATCATTGAAGAAAACCTGAGCAACATTTTTGAGCTTTTCCATAATCACAAGATTAAAATCAATACCATGCTCAACTCTGCTATCAGTTTTTCGGTGAGTGTCGACGATCATCCTACCCAGGTTGAAAGGCTCATTAAAGATCTTTCAGAAGAATTTACCGTAAAATACAATAAAGGCCTGGAACTGGTAACCATTCGTTATTACAATCAGCATACCATAGATCGCGTAACGGTTGACAAAGATATTTTACTGGAAGTTAAAAGCCGCCACACCTGCCAGATGGTGATGAAGAATAAGTAGGAATCCAGGTATAGAGTATCAAGTATCAAGACTGTAATCAGCACTTAATACTTGCTACCCGATACTTATTACTTGATACTCTATACCTGCTACTTGATACTCTATACTTGCTACCAGATACTTGCTACTCAATACTCCCCCATGAACAACAACCTTTTAGCCACTGCCGTACAACAATACATCGACGCACACTTAACTGCAGATGTAAATCAGATTGCGCTGGCTAAAAGTCCTTTTGAGGGGATTACCGCGGCCGAGCTTGCTACGCAGATTACCGCTAAAAAGAAATCGGAAAAGAAACTACCAACCTGGTTCAGAACGGCTAAAATCTATTATCCACCTGTCCTGTCTATTGAGCAAACTTCTTCTGAAACTACCGCTAAATACAAATCAAAATTAGCCAAAGGCGATAGTTTAATCGATATTACAGGTGGTTTTGGTGTAGATAGCTATTACTTTTCCAAACAGGTGGCAAATGTTACGCATTGCGAAATTAACACCGAACTTTCGGCGATTGCCAATCACAACGCAAAGGCACTACAAGCTAACAACGTTACTTTCGAAGCTACAGATGGGATTAACTACTTAAATACAAACAACAAACAATTTGATACCATTTATGTAGACCCTGCACGAAGGGCCGAAAAAGGTAAGGTTTTTATGCTTAAAGACTGTACGCCTGACGTGGTAAGCATAATCGATACTTTATTGGAAAAGGCGCAGCGGATTATCATTAAAACTGCCCCCTTGTTAGATCTTTCTGCGGGTTTAGCAGAGTTGAAACAGGTGAGCGAAATCCATATCGTGAGTGTAAAAAACGAATGTAAGGAGCTTTTGTGGATAATAGACCGCATACCGGCTCAGGATACACAGATTATAGCGGTAACTTTAAACGAAACAGAAAAAGTTTTTTCATTCAAGAGATCACAAATTCAATCTGCTATAAGTTTTTCTGAGCAACTCAAGCCTTCCGATTACCTTTACGAGCCAGATGCTGCTTTATTAAAATCTGGCGCTTTCAACTTAATTGGCACTACTTACAACTTATTAAAACTGCATCCACAAACGCAGCTTTATACTGCTAAAAAAGCTAATAATGCTTTTCCCGGCCGGATCTTTCAGATTGAGGAGATCATGAATACGGCTTCCCTTAAAAAGGCCGGAAACTTAACCGGAAATGTGATTGTAAGAAATTACCCCGCAAAGCCCGAAGACCTGGTTAAAAAATATAAAATCAAACCTGCTAAAGATCAGTTTTTAATATTTACCAAGGTTGCCAACGGCGATAATGTGATTTTAAAGGCATCGATTGTACAATATTACTAGCCCAGACTTCCAGCGTCATGCTGATCCGATGGCTATCGGGTCGAAATGACGATTTTTCTATAGGGTGTCAATAATAGCTAAAAATGCAAAAAGCCTTTCCGTTAAGAAAGGCTCTTTGCAGGGGATGAATAAATAAGTATTTTATTGCTTAAACTTTCTTAACGTTTACTGCCTGTAAACCTTTTCTGCCTTCAGCTACTTCAAATTCTACGGTATCGTTCTCTTTTAAGCTTTCGATTCCACCTAAAACATCTTTAAAATGCACAAACAGATCTTTATTGTCTTCTTGTACAATAAATCCGAAGCCTTTTTGCGTATTAAACCATTTAACTTTTCCGGTTGCCATAAAAAAATAAAAAATTGTATAAAATAAATAAACCCTTACGCTTTGATTCGTATTTAATTTAACCAATTGATCATTATCGTTAATAAAACAATCAGATAAAGCGTTAATATCAAAACAAAACTACCAAATATAATAATTTGCAGATATAAAGCAATCCCAATTTAGCTCTTCAACAAGAAAGTTGCGTAAACAGGAAAATTTTTATTCAATTACTTATTCGGTTGTGGTGTAGTACGTAAATATGGCTTAATAACCTGGTGTCCTTTCGGAAATTTGGCCGGAATATCTTCGGTTTTAATGCTGTTCACTACAATTACATCTTCGCCATCTTTCCAATCGGCTGGAGTAGCCACACTGTAATTGGCGGTAAGCTGTAACGAATCGATTACACGCAATACTTCGTTAAAATTCCGGCCTGTAGATGCAGGGTAAGTTATGGTTAACTTTACTTTTTTATCGGGACTGATTACAAACAATGATCTTACCGTCAGTGTTTCAGATGCATTTGGATGAATCATATCATAAAGGTTCGCTACTGTACGATCCGGATCGGCAATAATCGGAAACTCAACCGATGTGTTTTGCGTTTCGTTAATGTCGCTGATCCAGCCTTTGTGAGATTCGGCAGAATCGACACTCAAAGCCAACACTTTTACGTTTCTTTTTTCAAATTCACCTTTTAAGGCAGCGGTTCTACCCAACTCAGTGGTGCAAACCGGTGTATAATCGGCAGGGTGCGAAAACAATACGCCCCAGCTATCGCCTAAATAATCGTAAAAATCTATTTCACCAATTGAGGTATTGGCCTGAAAGTTTGGCGCGGTATCGCCTAGTCTTATACTCATAACAATAATATTTAAAGTTGATTAAAACAAATCTAAACAATACTATAGTAAATACATAGATATTATATTATTTTACAACACAGAAATTACAATTCAAACAAAAAACCCTGCAGAAATGAATCAGCAGGGTTTAAGCATATTAATTTATTTGGGGGTATTCGGCTTAGTAAGCTTTGATCATAAATACATAATCCTGTATTTTTTCAATCTGCTTAGTCCGTTTTAATCCAGACAGCAAGCTTCTTTTATTTGCAGTTAGCTTATTTGCACCTAAAGAATCTTGAGGAATTGCTCTCATCGCTTCTAAGATATATTTAGATTTAATTGCAAATGCTGCACCTTCTGTCTGATCTGGCTTACCGCTGATAATTCCAACCAAATTCCCATTATTATCTAAAACCGGACCTCCACTGTTACCAGGATTAACTGAAATGGCTACCTGATATTGCGTTGTATCACCAATAAAGCCATTTTTCGAACTCACATAACCTTCTCCCAATACTGCATCATCTTTCGGGTAACCTAAAGTATATACGTTTTCGCCAATATTACTTATAGTTTTTTTAATGGTATAAGGAATAGTAGATAAACTACTGAAATGCTTATCACTAATTTTAAGGATAGCAATATCATTCTGAGGATCGGTATAAACAGATTTTACTTTAAAAGATTCGCCTTTACTGTTTTGTACATAAAGAGAATCTGCACCGTTAATTACGTGAAGATTGGTAAGGATATATCCATTTGTAGAAATTGCAAACCCAGTACCACCTACACTGCTTTGAACCGCAGGCTTACCTGTGGTTGCTGGTGCATTATTAATTTTTCTGATTAAACTGTTTTGTGTTTTGATTGCTTTATTTACCTGATTACTCAAAAGCACAAACTGTTCTTTCTGACGGGTGTTGTGCTGAATAGAATATACAGACACCAAAGAAAGCACCAAAAACGAAGCAGCAACGGCAAGAGCCGATTTATGTTTACGCCACAATTGCACCACCTTTGATGGATGTGGTCTAAGTTCTTCAGCAAGACTTTCTACATCAATTTCAGCGTGGATATGATTTAATTGCTCCCTTAAACGCACCTGTTCTGCAAAAGCTTCCATCGATTCTAAAAAGAATTTATGCGAAACTACCTTATGATCTACAGTGGCATCATTGCGACGTAACTGTTCAAAGGCCTCAGTTTCCTGTGGATTAAGTTTACCTAAAAGGTAATCTTCAATAATTGCATCTAACTCCAAATCGTTTCTCATTTCAATTACTAGTGTTGAAAAAATAATTTCTTTAACCTTTGCAGGCATTTATACTTCTGTGTTTTGGCATTATCTGTATTGGTGTAGCCAAACTTTTCGCAAATATCCTGCATGGATAAATTGTGGATATAAAAATCCTGAATAATGGTTTTACAGGGTTCGCCCAGGTGCTCAAGTGCCGATTGCATCTTTACAAACTGCAGGTCTTTCTCTTCATGCTGCTCTACATCTTCTTCTACTGCAAACACATCTTCATAGTCGGTAATGTTGCCGGCCTTTTTACTGTTCAGGTTAAGTTTCTTTAACCAGATGCGCCTGCACACCGAATAAATATATGTTTTAAGCTTGCTGCTCAATTCAAAATTACCTTCCTTAACTTTGTTATACAAAATAATGATGGCCTCCTGATATACATCTTTCGCATCGTCTTCATCCCCGTTATTATTGAGGATAAATTGCAAAACCATCGCATAATAGCCCTTGTATAACTTGTTAAGTGTATCTGCTGAGTTATTTAGAATACCTAAAATAACCTCTCTATCTGTTGGAACTGAACTCTTTAAACTGTTATTCACTAGTTAATACATTTTTCTATAAATAGTAACCCAATATTAGACAAAAAAATATTTATAGCTACTATCCTGCTTAATACAATCTTGATACCGGGGGTAACCCAAACCCGGCTAAAAAAATATTTTAACTTTTTTTCAAATTATCGGGTTACCTTTTTACCTTTGCGGCATTAACAGGAAATTAATTACTTAAAAAATTCAAAAAATGAAAAATGCATTCAAATTAGGCTTTTTAGCTTTAGCTTTATCTTTATCAGTTGTTGCTTGTAACTCAGAAAAAAAAGCTGAAGGTGCTGATACTACTTTAACTGATTCTTCTACTATCGTTACTGATACTACTGCAAAAGATACTACAGTTAAAGATTCTACAGTTAAAGATACAGCTGTAAAAACTACAACTACTACAACTGAAGTTAAACACTAGTCTAACTTTGACATATAAAAAAGGCCTTAAATTAAGTTTTAAGGCCTTTTTTACTTTTATTTCATTTTTTTTCAATTTAATGGGTTACCTTTTTCATTTACCTGTATTAAGAGATAAATTAATTAATTACTTAAAAAAACTTCAAAAATGAAAAATGCATTCAAATTAGGCTTTTTAGCTTTAGCTTTATCTTTATCAGTTGTTGCTTGTAACTCAGAAAAAAAAGCTGAAGGCGCTGATACTACTGTAACTGATTCTTCTACTATCGTTACTGATACTACTGCAAAAGATACTACAGTTAAAGATTCTACAGTTAAAGATACAGCTGTAAAAACTACAACTACTACAACTGAAGTTAAACACTAGTCTAACTTTAACATAAAAAAAAGGCCTTAAATTAAGTTTTAAGGCCATTTTTTATTTTATTTCATTTTTTTTTCAAATTATCGGGTTACCTTTTTCATTTAGCTGTATTAATAGCGAATTAATTAATTACTTAAAAAAAAATCAAAAAATGAAAAATGCATTCAAATTAGGCTTTTTAGCTTTAGCTTTATCTTTATCAGTTGTTGCTTGTAACTCAGAAAAAAAAGCTGAAGGTACTGACACTACTGCAACTGATTCTTCTACTATCGTTACTGATACTACTGCAAAAGATACTACAGTAAAAGATTCTACAGTTAAAGATACAGCTGTAAAAACTACAACTACTACAACTGAAGTTAAACACTAGTCTAACTTTAACATAAAAAAGAGCCCTTGAAATTAATTTTCAAGGGCTTTTTTTATGCTTACGGGTTACCTTTTCACTTTTCGGCGCATTAAAAGTATATATTAACCCTAAAAACAAAATCAAAATGAAAAATGCATTCAAATTAGGCTTTTTAGCCATGGCTTTATCTTTAACAATTGCTGCCTGTGGCGGATCAGGAAAAAAAGCTGAAGGTACAGGCGATACTACCGTTACAGATTCATCGACAATTGTAACTGATACTACTGCAAAAGATACCACAGTTAAAGATTCGACAGTTAAAGACACTGCTGTAAAAACTACAACTACCACAACTGAGGTAAAACACTAGTCAATTCTAAATAGATAATGATCTAATTAAAAGGCTTCAGGCAAAACTGAAGCCTTTTTTGTTATAATCTGAATTCTTTAGCTTTTAAATCCCTTAAAATCCATCAATTGTAGTAAATTTGCGGCAAAAATATAATCCGCATAATGAATTTAACATCACTACAAGCTATTTCACCTGTTGATGGTCGTTACAGAAAAACTACCGAAAATTTAGCAGCTTACTTTTCAGAAGAAGCGCTGATTAAATACCGTGTTTTTGTAGAAATCGAATATTTTATCGCACTTTGCGAAATCAACCTGCCTGGCTTGCAGAATTTTGATAAAAACCTTTATGCTGAATTGCGTAAAATTCACGAAAATTTCTCGGAAGCTGATGCTTTAGAAATTAAAGAGACAGAAAAAGTTACCAATCACGACGTTAAAGCTGTTGAGTATTTCATCAAAAGTAAATTTGATGGATTATCGCTTCAAAATTATAAAGAGTTTATCCATTTTGGCTTAACATCTCAGGATATTAACAACACCGCCATTCCTTATTCAATTAAACTGGCACTAAACGAAAGTTATTATCCAGCCATTACCGAATTGATCGCCAAAATAAATGCACTGGCTACCGAATGGAAAGAAGTACCCATGCTGGCGCACACACACGGTCAGCCGGCCTCTCCTACCAAGCTGGGTAAAGAGTTTTTGGTTTTTGCCGAGCGTTTAAGCATCCAGGTAGAAAATTTAAAAGCTATCCCAAACAGTGCCAAATTTGGTGGTGCCACCGGAAACTTTAACGCACACCACATTGCCTATCCGGAAGTAAACTGGGTTGATTTTTCAAACCAGTTTGTAAACGAAACTTTAGGATTGAGCCGTGCGCAACACACTACCCAAATTGAACACTACGATCAGTTTGCCGCACAATGCGATGCCCTAAAGCGTATTAACAACATCATTATTGATTTAGATCGCGATATCTGGACCTACATCTCTAAAAACTACTTTAAACAAAAAATTAAAGCAGGAGAAATCGGTTCATCGGCCATGCCGCATAAAGTTAACCCGATCGATTTTGAAAATGCCGAAGGTAACGCCGGTATTGCCAATGCTTTGTTTGAATTTTTTGCAGCCAAACTTCCTATCTCGCGTTTACAAAGAGATTTAACTGACTCAACCGTTTTAAGAAATGTTGGTGTTCCATTTGGCCATACTTTAATTGCCATTAATGCCACATTAAGAGGTTTAAATAAAATTTTGCTTAACGAAGCCGCGTTAGAGGCCGATTTAGATGAAAACTGGGCTGTAGTTGCCGAGGCCATCCAAACAGTATTGCGCAGGGAGAATTTCCCGAACCCTTACGAGGCTTTAAAAGAGTTAACCCGTACCAATTCGAAAATTAATGCAGCCAGCATTGCCGAATTTATAGAGGGCTTAGCAGTAACAGAAGAAGTAAAAGCACAGCTGAGAACCATTACGCCGTTTAACTATACTGGTATTTTCTAGTCAAATTAAATTGACGCTAAGCAGACAGCTGTAACGCGCTTTATTAAACACGAATTGCTAATTTTGTTTATTCAAATTGATTAGGACATGACGATTAACGTATATACAGAACAAACTCCAAACCCGGCAACCATGAAATTCATGGTAAATAAGCTGTTAATAAACGGTAGCGAAGATTTTGCCACTAAAGAAAGTGCAGAACACTCGCCTTTTGCTAAGGAGTTATTTAAATTCAGCTTTGTTGCCGGTGTTTTTTTCGCCAGTAACTTTGTTACGATTACCAAAACAGACGACGCGGAATGGGCCGATATTGAAGCCATTTTAAAAGAGTTTGTTAAAGGAGCTGTTGAATCTGAATTAAAAATTAAAGAAGCAACTGCTGATGAAGCGCCAACCTTTGAAGGCACAGAAACTGAAATTAAAATTCAGCAGATTTTACATGATTACGTACGTCCGGCTGTTGAGCAGGATGGCGGTGCCATTACCTATAAGTCTTTCGACGAAGGTGTGGTAACTGTAGAATTACGCGGATCGTGCAGCGGCTGTCCGTCTTCTACCATTACGCTTAAATCGGGTATTCAAAACCTGTTACAGCGCATGGTACCTGAAGTTACCGAAGTGGTTTCGGAAGCGCTTTAAAATTGTGCATTTTTCAATATACATAAAAAGAGGGTTGGCTAATTAGCGAACCCTCTTTTGTTTATGAGCTATTTTAAAGCTGTCTATCGTTTTCCTACAAAACATCTTATCGTCATGCTGGGCCGATAGCTATCGGATTTATTTTATTAGTATCGTTTATTGCTTTCATAGGCCTAATAGCCACTTCGTGGTCAGCAACTCTTATTAAAGATAATAACTATAGTTTAGAGACCCTGAAATAAATTCAGGGTGACGGCAATGGATTGAACTATTAAAAATATCTCTTGATGGCCTCCAGCATTTCGGCAGTTAACTTACCATTGGTTGCCAGAATTTCTCTTTTATCGAAGTAGTTATTACCACCAGCAAAATCGAAAACCTCGCCACCAGCCTGCTGAACAATAAAGCAACCAGCTGCGAAATCCCATTGCTGCAGGTTATACTCAAAAAAAGCATCAAAGCGCCCGCAAGCCGTGTAAACCAAATCTATTGCAGCTGCACCAATGCGGCGAACGCCATGGCTTTTCTGCATCATTTCGGCCAATAATTTCAGGTATTTATCTTGCTTATCGAACTGGTAATACGGAAAACCTGTAGCCAGTAAGCTCGATTTAAGATCAGGATTAACCGAAACGCTGATTTCTTTCTTGTTTAAATAAGCCTTCCCACCTTTAAACGAGTAAAACATTTCGGCCCTGTTTAATTCGTACACCACACCTACAACAGGCTGGCCATCTTCGTAAAGCGCCACACTAATGCCATAAGCCGGGATACCGTGAATAAAATTGGTTGTACCATCTAAAGGATCTATAATCCAGGTATAAGTTTTCCCTACCCTGCTGATGGTTTTCTCTTCGGTGATAAAACCTGCATCAGGAATCAGTTTTTCGAGGTTTTGGACCAGTTTCTGTTCTGCAGTTTTATCTACATAAGAAACCATATCGTTTAAACCTTTGTATTCTATTTTCTGTGCATCGAACTGCATGGCTTCTTTACGGATAAAATTTCCGGTAAGCCTAACAATAGCGATTACTTTATTGCATATTAGTTCGTAATTCATAACGGTTTAACAAAACCCATAAAGGTTTGTTGAGTTTAAAATGAATTTAAAAAGATTAGTTTAAGCCAGTTTATTCTTATTCCTTAAAGCATAGGCGCTTAAAGCAATACCACCTACTACCAGAAAAGTAGAAATCATTTCTGCTTGTGTAAAAGATAAGCTGCCTACGTGATATTTCGAGTTCACACGAATTAACTCGACACAGAAGCGTTCAAGGCCATTTAAGATCATGTAGATCCCGAACATTAAACCTGGTGCTTTTATTTTATCTCTGATGCTCCAAAGGAAGGCGAAAAGGATTAAACAGATAATTACCTCGTAAATGGGTGTTGGATATACCCCCTGCGCCAGCTCATTACAAAACTTACCGCTGCATCCCGGAATTGGAATACCTTCACCTACTACGTTATTTGGGTACTTATAAGACCACAACCAGTCTGGTAGCCACGAAAATGGTTTTGGGTTAGGGTTAACTATTCCCCAGTCGCCATCACCTGCCATATGGCAACCAATACGGCCAACAGCGTAAGCCAACATCATTCCCGGCCCACCTACATCGAGCATATGCAAAGGTTTGATGCCATTTCTTCTGGCAATGATTAATACCGCAGCCCCTCCACAAATTAAACCACCATAAAAGGTTAAGCCACTGAATGATAACAATCTTTCAATAGGATGCTGTACAAAATCATCCCAATATTCTAAATTATCGAAGAATTTTGCACCCAAAAAGCCCCAAATGGCCGCCCAAACAATCAGATTGCTCATGGTTTGATATGGATGAACCGTAACCTGGGTTTCCTTTGGTTTATCTAACTTATGTTTGTTTTTCTCTGTATAATCCCAATAAGCAAATAAGCCTGCAAAAAATAAACCGCCCAGAATATTGCCTTTAGCCGACATTAAGACCGATTGTGCATCGTTTACAAAAAGCTTATAGTTTAAAAATGCGTAAACCAGTTTATAACCGATTACAAAACCAAAAAGGCCATTCATAACCAGTTCTGAAGTTGTGGCAGGTTTACCAATTACTACCGTTTTTTTGATGGGATGTAAAATACCCAAAGCTTCTTTGCGCTTAAGCTCTTTTGTAAATGCCCAATAGCCAGCAACAAAAGCAAGTGCTACAAAAACACCGAAAGTGTTAAAAGGAAGCGGCAGGTTAATTCCGAATAAGTACTCTAAGAAATGTGAAACGGTAGGAAACATACAAATTATTTGTTGCGAAGATAGGAAAGAAAGAGTAAAGACCAAAGCGAAGCTTAAAGACTAAAGCGGAAAGCAGAAAGACTAAAGACTAAAGCTAAAAGCAGAAAGACTAAAGCAGAAAGAATAAAGACTAAAGCTTAGATGCGCTTAGGTGTCTGAGGTGGTCGAGCGAGTTTGGAGTTGGGAGGAAAACGGATGGAAGATGTAAAAATAGACGATGGAATAAAACACCCGGCTCTGTGCCCTCTGCGTCTTTTTACCTTTGTGTGCTTTATGGTTAAAAAGGAAAGTCGGAGGTTGGAAGTCTGGGCGCTTAATCTATCGCCCGCTACTCAGGTGTGCTTAGGTGTCTGAGGTGGTAAAAAGACCGAGACTTCTGACATCGGACACCTGACTTCTGACTTTCTTAATGATGTGCGTAGGCTGTTTCCAGTTCGGCTACTTCAACTTCTCCATCAGCGGTAATGGCTACAAGTTTAACGGCTTTTAGCTCATTAACCATAATAGGATCGTATTTGGCACGTACTTTTACATAGTTTTTGGTAAAACCATGCATGTAACCTGATTTTTGATCGGCTTCGAAAAGCACTTCGGCATCGCTACCAATTTGCGATTCGTAAAAAGCCCTGCGCTTTTTATCCGACAGGATATGAAGCATTTTACTCCGCTCATTCCGTTCGCTGCCTGCAACCACACCTTTCATTTCGGCAGCTACGGTTAGTTCGCGCTCCGAATAGGTAAATACGTGCAGATAAGAAATATCCAGTCCGTTTAAAAACTGGTAAGTATCTAAGAAATCTTCTTTAGTTTCGCCAGGGAAACCCACAATCACATCAACACCGATACAACAGTGTGGCATTACGGCTTTAATTTTGGCTACGCGTTCTACATATAAATCCCTGCGGTAACGACGGCGCATTAAACCCAGTATTTTATCAGAACCTGATTGTAAAGGAATATGGAAATGTGGCACAAATCTTTTTGAAGTGGCCACAAACTCAATAATTTCGTTGCTTAACAAATTGGGTTCAATCGATGATATCCGGATTCTTTCAATGCCTTCAACTTCATCAAGCGCTTTAACCAAATCGAAAAATTTATCTTCACGTTCACCATTGCGGATACCAAAATCGCCCAGGTTTACCCCCGTTAACACGATTTCTTTCACACCACTTTCGGCAATCATTTTAGCACGGTTAACCACATTTTCGATGGTATCGCTACGGCTCGCACCACGCGCTAATGGAATGGTACAATAGGTACACGGATAATCGCAACCATCCTGCACTTTTAAGAAAGTACGGGTTCTATCACCAATAGAATAAGATGCAATAAAATTATGGTTTACCTTTTCGATATTCTGCTGGTGCACCACCGCTTTAGGCTGTTTGGTTAAATCGGTAATATATTCTACAATCCTGAATTTCTCGGCAGCCCCTAAAACCATATCAACGCCCTCTATCTCTGCAATTTCCTGTGGTTTTAACTGCGCATAGCAACCTACAATGGTTACAAAAGCATTTGGCGAATATTTTAAAGCTTCTTTAACCACCTTACGGCATTTTTTATCCGCATGGTCGGTAACAGAGCAGGTATTGATCACATAAACATCGGCCTGATCCTGAAATTCTACCACAGCATAGCCAGCATCGGTAAATAAACGACCGATAGTAGAGGTTTCAGAGAAATTGAGTTTACAACCTAATGTATAAAATGCGACCTTTTTCATTGAGGCTGCAAAGATAAGAAATTTGTTCGGAATTAGGCGTTTAGAATGGCCTTGGCGCACAAATTACAGTGAGATAACAATGTAAGCTGCGTTTTGAATCATTCAATTAGCTATAAATTGCAAGCCGTGAATTACCCGGCAGCAATTACTTTTCCTGCCAGCGGTAGCTTTCCTGCTCGAAGCCTGCCAAATCCAAAACCCGGCTAACTACCGTTCCGGCTACTTCTTCGATGCTTTTGGGCAGACTGTAAAATGATGGGTTGGCAGGGCAAATAATCCCGCCGGCTTCGGTTACGGTTTTCATGTTGTTGATGTGGATTAAGCTGAAAGGTGTATCGCGTACTACGGCAATCAGTTTCCGGCGCTCTTTCAGGATTACATCAGCAGCCCTGGTGATTAAATCGTTTGAAATTCCATGTGCAATACGCCCTAAAGTACCCATTGAGCAAGGCACGATAATCATTGTATCATATTTGGCCGAACCTGAAGCAAAAGGAGCATTAAAATCGTTTTTACTATAGAATTTAAAATCCGGAAATTGGTCATAATCCTGATTTCCCAGTTCAAACTGCCAAACTTCTTTGGCATTATCGCTCATCACCACCCCCACTGCTTCGATCTGATCTTTTAGTTTTAACAACGCATCAAACAGCACTTTTGCATAAACCGAACCACTGGCACCTGTAACCGCCACAATCACTTTCTTTTTAACCATAAAACAAAAGTAGGCTTTCTGGATTGATAAAAATAAAAAAGGGCCAGAACAATGTTCTGACCCTACATCTACCTATGAAAAACATACCCTCGAAAGGGTAAGAACAAATATATATAATTTTTTAAAAAAATGTAAGTAAGAAATGTTAAATCGTGTAAATGACGTTTTTTAGTTAAAAATAAAACATAACACACTGATTACTAATACAATAATTTTCAATAAAAATACACAAAAATCATTTCAGAAGCCAAAAAACACCTTTTACAGCCGCCATATTCAAAAAATGTGTATTAGAAATCAGTCGGATTTAGCAAATATAACATTACAACTAAAAAATAAGGGACTCCGCTACCTCATTTTATTTACATTTTTTTTACTTTAAAATAACAGCAAAATAAGACAGAATTAATCCTCATTTTTTCCATCTCTATGCTCACAACTCAACGCTATCAAACATCAACCAGCAATCTGGATCTGATGCGACTTAACGTTTCCATTCGCATCCCCAGAAAACAGGCGATATATTTTAAACCTACCCTGCTTACCAGGTCCGGATAGGATTGCATAAAGCGTATGTATTTTTTTTCGGCAGTCTGCAATCTAGCAATCAATGCCCGTTCGCAAGACTGAAAGTAATGAAACTGGGTAATTTTACGCCCGATATAATTGGCAATATGATCCATATCATAAAGTCGAGTGTACATTTCGTGTGGAATTGCTACAGCTTCGATATCCTCCAGCGCCTGAATATAGGTCTCCACCGATTTATGCTCTCTGTTAACACTGTAACTATTTCCAATCAGTTCATTTTCTTTAGCAATCCAGATAGTCATTTCCGTTTTCCCTTCTTTCAGATAGCCACGGGCTATTCCTTTTACGATAAGGTAAGCATAATCATGATGATCTAAAGGAGAGGATATAAATTTGTTTTTTTTAAAAACAACAGGAAAGGTATGCTGGTTTATAAAGTATTCGATTTCTGAAGTTAAATCGTGGTAGGTTTTAAAAAGCGAAATCAAAGGCGAAACCTCATTAAAATGGGTCCACTTATTTAAAGCATGTTTTTTTTCGGGATTCATGGAGCTCAATTAAGTGTTAAGGGTAATAGCTGGCAGATATCCAGGCACCAGATATCCGCTGAACAAACGTATAACTCCGAATAATGTTTTAAAAAAATATTATTTATAAAAAGTAGTATAAAAAGGTTTTAAACCATAAGAAAACAGCTTTTTATTAATACAAGAAGTACATTACCAGATAATTTTAAGCTATTGATATAAATTGGTTGGTGATTAGCCTGCTAAGGATTATATTTGGATAAGCGTGAACCAAATTATGATAGACTTAACCTCCTCTTTGCTAAAAGCCTTATTAAAACATGCTCATAACCCAATAATTATCTTTAAAATTAAACCGGTATTGGTGGTTGTAGAGCATAACGACGCTTACCAGGCTTTAATTGCACGTATTGGAGGAAATTTAAAGTTTTACGATGTAGATATTATTCCCACGCTGCTATCGGATGAGGAGAGAGATTTATTAATTAATGCGGTACAACAGGTAAGTGAATTTAAAAAGCCAGTTAGCCTGGTTATCCATCCTATTTATTCCAATTCGCCAAATGTAAAATGGGAGCTGGAGTTTTCTCCGGTGCTGCAAAACGACCATCCTGTTGAATATATTATCTGCTCGTTAAAAGAAGTACCGGTTAATGAAAATGACCTGGAGCGCATCCTGTTTGAACTATCGGAAAGCGAAGCCAGGTTTAGAGGCTTTTTTGAGCAGGCCCCCCTGGGCATGTGTGTTTTAAGAGGACCTGACCTGATTACAGAATATGCCAACGATAATATATTGAAGCTTTGGGGTAAAACGAGGAAAGAGGTAATCGGAATCCCTCAGGAACAAGCCCGACCTGAACTGGCAAAACAGCGGCACATATTAAACAGGGTGAAAGAAATTTTTAAAACCGGTGCGCCATTAACCCTCAACGAATTAAAAATTTCTACAGCAGCATTTGATGGATATTTTGTAGCCTTATACCAGCCGCTTAAAAACGACAAGAATGAGATTACCCGCATCCTGGCTATTATTAAAGATATTACGGAAGAAGTAAACTTCAAAAAGGAGCTTTTAAAAGCCAAAGACATACTTAAACTGGCCATGGATGCTTCGGAAATGGGTTCGTGGAATGTAGATCTGGAAAGCAAAAAGGTGCTCTTATCTGAACGCGCACAGCAGATTTACGAACTGGAAAATAACCGCATGGGGCTTGAGGAAGCCAAGGGGATGATTGCCAAAGCAGATTTCGAAGTTCTCTCGGCCAGTATCCGCAAAGCGCTGCACAACCGGTCGGCCTTTAACGTCGAATATCAGATAAACCTAAAGAGCACCGCAAACAAAACCAAATGGCTTAGAACTGCAGGCAAAGCTTACTATAATGCTGATGGTAAGCCTGTGTACATTGCAGGAGCAGTTTTAGATATTACCGAACATAAACAAGATGAGCTCCGGAAAAATGATTTCATCGGGATGGTTAGTCACGAACTTAAAACACCACTAACCTCGTTAAGTGCATATGTACAGCTTTTGCAATTTAAGTTAAAGGAAACCGAAAACAGTTTCGCTATTGATACACTCGACAAGGTAAATCTTCAATTGAAAAGAATGTCGTTAATGATTGATGGTTTTTTGAATGTTTCGCTGCTGGAATCGGGCAAGATTTTATTGAACAAAACTGATTTTGATGTAATTGCCTTAATCAAGAGTATTGCAGAAGAGAACAGGATTGTGTTACCGAGTCACTTTATACAGGTAATTGGTACAGAACAAACCATTGTAAATGCCGATATGGAAAAAATTGGCAATGTGATCAGTAACCTGATTGGCAATGCGGCCAAATACTCTAAAAAAGATTCGTTTATTGCCATCAAATGCGAAAAAACTGATAATGAAGTAATTATCAGTGTGGAAGATGAGGGTATTGGCATTAAAGAAAACAATATACCCAGGTTATTCGACCGTTTTTTCCGGGTAGACAGTGCAATAACCAAAACCATTGCTGGCTTTGGGGTAGGCTTATATATTTGCGCCGAAATTATTAAAAGGCATGAAGGAAAAATATGGGTAGAAAGTAAATTTGGAAAAGGCTCTACCTTTTATTTTAGCCTGCCCGTGGAACAAACAATCGCTCCTTAAAATACTGACGACTAGCCCGGCACTTTTATATTTTCATACTCAACTTTAACCGCTACCAGGCCACTCAGGCCTAAATCAATATCAAAAAACACTTTCGCGTTCAGATTAACCTGCCCGGGGATTTCATCTAACTGAAACTGAATGTCCTGGCCGTTTTCATCAATGATGGTACCCAGCCCGTTTTCAAAATCAATTTCTACAATCTCTCCCCTTCTCTTGTCGCCCATTAGAAAAAAGATAATTTTATAAATAATCAACAATTATAGTTAATTTACGTATAATTAAAAATACATAAATGATAAATTTTGCACAACCTTACGTTGTACTGATGATCAGTTTTTTTAACTATAATCAATAATAATAGTGAAATGAGGGCTAACCTGGAAATGATTACTGACAAATAAAATTACTAGCTGAATATCAACTATTTATTTTCAACTGCTTAGAAAAACGTTTTACCAAAAATATTTTAACTAACTGCTTTACAGCTTGTTATTCTCAATAAAAAAAATTAATTTTATCGCATTAAAATGGTTTGATAAGCTGAACACTATTTACGTTCACTTAGGTATTCAATTATATTTATTGCTGTGTTTATTGCGAAATTAAAAGGCCAGGGCTATACTTTTAGCAACGGCGTGTTAAGGCATTAGGCACCCAGGCGAGTACAAATCAAAATTTGATTATGACTTTTTTTATAAATTAATTATCCCGAAACATGGAAAATCTGAATTCAACCACCGCTATTCAAGACGAAATTATTTTATTGTCTGAAGAAACAGATCGAAATTACTGGGCCAACCGCCTTGGTGTTTCATCGGAAGTACTTAAATCAGCTGTAAGAGCAACCAGATGCATCACTTTACAGCAAATAACGACCTATTTAAGCCAGCAAAAGAAAAAGCTTTCTGTACCGAATTCTTAGTTACTCCGAAGGTCTCGTTATATACGAAAAAGGATCAGCCTAACGGCGATACCTGTGCCATATCCTATACCATTTTTTATTATTGGGATAGCTTCTGTGCGAAGTTCTGTTGTTCACAAAAATAGCTACCAGCAATAAAATGGTAGCCCCTGTTAATACCGGACTAAGTACATACAGATAGCCTAGCGACTGTATTTTGGGAGAGCCAATATTGGCGATAAGTGCTGTTGCTCCGCCAGGAGGGTGCAGGGTTTTGGTAACCTGCATTAAAACAATAGATAGTGCCACCGAGAGTGCTGAAGACAACCATAACTCGCCCGGGATTAATTTGTGCATAGTTACACCCACCAATGCGCAAACTACATGCCCTCCAATTAAATTGCGTGGTTGTGCGAGCGGGCTGTTAATTATGCCATAAATAAGTACCGAAGATGCACCGAACGAACCAATTATAAACAAATTATCGTAAGCAGTGAAGTATTTGGAGTTGATCAGCCCCATGATGGCGATCCCCAGAAAAGCACCTATAAATGTCCAGAAGTGCTCTTTAAAATCGATTAAGGTTTCTTTATAAACAATATATTTTGCAGTACGCAAATGCCTCCTAATTCGTTTTCTCATGATCTTTTGGTAAGGAGCCGCAAAATTAGCAAATTATCAGGTTTACTGAAAATTGTAACACAAAAGAGGCAGTCCAATCATGAACTACCTCTTTCGCTTATTTTTAACTACTCTTCGGTTAAGGTGCTTATTAAAGTTTTTATCTGTTTTAACCAATCGTCGCTTTTAACTTCGAAATCGCTGTAACTCTGGTATTTCTTAAAGTCAATCTTCTTCTCATCACTATCAAAAGGGCCACAAACACCTACATAGGTAATGCTCTCTCCTTCCTCCGTTGCAGGGTATATAAATTCGAAAGCGTAGTATATTTTTCCGTTTTCTTCAATCTTATCCAGTAATTTCACATTTTCTGAATAATCGAGTTCCTCGCTCATGTAATTAGATAGCAAAAGTTTGGCAATTTCTTCGTGTTTGAGGTATTTAGCCGGCACCTGATCTAATTTTTTAACCGCATCAAAAGCCTTTAAAATATCGTAGCGACTAGATATACTATCCAGCTTTGCATCAAGCAGTTTCTGATCAACCGGTAAGCCGGCTTTAATTCGCGCCACCGTTGCACTGGTTGCCACATAGGTATTTGAATCGGTAATCAATTTACTTGTAAAGGCATCGGTAAGTTCAGGCATTTCGAGTGCCGGTAAAATATCAAGGTAATGATAAACAGAACCGCCCGGATAATTATCGTTGTCCTTTAAATAACCATTCAAATCGGTAATGGCTTGTGCAGTTATTTTTTCTTTATTTTGTTTCAGTTGCGCCAGATATTCAGGCTTTTCACTACTTATCATTTCTGAAACCAGGCCAAGTACACTTGAACGGTAGGGTTCTTTGTTTTTTAAGGCCAGCACCTGATCAAAATGCTCTGAAACATAAGCTAATGAATCGTAAAGCGGGTTAAAGGTTGACCAGTAGCTCACCAGATCCAGTGCTTTATTGTCGTTGAGGCTTTTCAAATACCAATCGTATTGGTTCGAATCTAAACTCACAATTTCAGTCAGCGCCTTGTTTCTGATGATATCAGTATTTTTAGCATCAGCAAACAGCTCCTTTAATAACGGGATACTTTTTTCTTTCTGTAAAACACTTAACGCTTTAATCAATTTTACCCTTACTCCGTTGTTGATGGTGTCGTCGGTATATTTAAGCTTTAATGCAGCATTAATAAGCGGGATTTCGGCCTTATCAAATTCGTAATAGCTCAGTGCACCAAATGCAGGATTATAAACCAGTGTATCCGGGCTTTTCAAATCATCAAAAATCAGTTTAGCTTTAGAGGCTTTAATGTCGAAAGGTTTTGGTGCCGTAGTTACTGTTACAGTATTAAAGAAATCGATAGCTTGCTTACTTTCCAGGTCTTCTTTGGTACTCATTAAGCTCAGGTAATAAAAGCGTTCGCCATTTACCCAAAATTTAGCCTTTTTCTGTAATCCCGAAGCACTGTCTACATAGGTAAATATCTTGCCTTTCGAAGTTCCCACCAGCGCGTCTTCTGTTTTGATGATGCTATCCGTTTCTTTCTTCATCCTGTTGAAGGTTTGGATATAAAGCGAATCGAGATTGGCCGATTTAAAGTATTTCTTTATTTTACTGGTTCCGATGAGGTAAGCACCGCCGGTATTTTTATTGAGGGAATAAAAAAGTTTGTTATTATTCAAAAATGAAGTGTGGTCCATTTCCTCTTTTTCAGGAGCAGTGGAGGGTTGTGCAGGCGTAAAAACTTTTAAATCATCCACCTGGTAGAAAGCATTTTTACCCTCAAGGTATTTCTCTAATTTAAACGAATTAAAATATTCATCATCTTTCAGCTTATCCTCTCCCATCTGGTTTTGTTTCATTAACAGATACGAACGGTTACCCCTTAAAAACATTTGTACTTTCATGTAGGTACCTTGCAAAACAAGACCAATTTCTCGGCCTTCAAGCCCTTCTTTATAAATAGTTACCGGGCCATCTACAATTTTGCCGTTTTTTTCGAGCTGACTTTTGATGCCGTTAAAAAAGGTATTTTTATCAGAAAGGTACATTCCTTCCGGAAAATCGTTATACCGAAATAAATAACTCACAAAATTTACCTTATCCAACATGGTGTACATGTTAATTATATAAGGCGATGCCGGTAAAGTTGGATTTGGTATCTGCTTGGTACTTTCTTCAGGCTGCATGGGTATTTTTAAACTAAAACCCGCCAGGTCATGTTTATAGTCGAGCCAATTGTCCTTTTTAGCCACAACCACATCAGAAATTTTAACAGCTGAAAAGAACTTATCTGCGTATGCTGCATGAAGATTATTGTTTTCAGCATCGACACTGATCATATATAAGGTATAATTTTTATGCACCAACACATTACGCGAAAATTTACCGTCTTTTTCAAACTCAACTGCCAAACCTACCCCACCATACCTGTTTTCGCTTTTTTTGCTGATTAATTTCCCTCCTTTGTCCAGATATTTGGTAAACACCGTATCTAAATATGCTTTTGAAGTCATTTTTTCGAGTGGACCTGTATAAGTTGAACGAACAGCGTAACGCATATTGGTAATCAAATCTGCAGCAACGTAAGATTTACCTATAATCTCTTTGGTAATAATGGGTTCGACAGGAAATTCTGCTTCAAAATTCTCCGCAGCGTCATTATGTTTTACCCAATCTATTTTGGCATAGTCGATTTTAAAGTTTTTGGCCAGCCCTGTAAAGGTAGCGGTAACCGGCCGTAGGGTATAGCCTGCCCTGCTAAGCAAACTGATAATGCCTTTTTCGCCATTTAAATGCGCCACACCTACTGCGATGAAAAGGTTATCGGCCTGCATTAACTTTAATATACCATTGGCCATTACTTCATTTCTACCAATAAGATCTAGCTGATCTTCACTTTCTTCGCTCAGGAGTGCAGTAATATCATCTAAATTACCTTTTGCATAAACATTAACCATTTTCTCCATGCTTTCGGCTGCTGCTTCCTCATCAACATCAAACAAACTGGCAATTTTAGCGTCGCTGCCATATAACAACTTCACCTGATCTTCGGGTTTCTCCAATCCGTAAATCTTTTTCTTCATGGTACGCGCAATACCGTAGAGATAGGCATCGACAAAAGTTTGCATATCATCTTTCCGGTTTACCTGATCATTCATCAGAGCGGCTACTAAAACCGGATTATCGAGCATGGAAGAATCGGGCACGTAGCCATTTTTTGCTTCGAAACGTTTAACCAGTTCGGCAATTTGTTCGGCTGTAATTAATTCGGTTATTCTCTTTTTGCCGGCTCTTTCTTTTTTAGCTTCAAAAAACGATTTCATTAAAGAATCAGGATGTACCTCCATTACAAATGCTGATGTAGATTCCATAGCTTTTATCAGCGAATCGCTGAAATTAAAGGCACGTTTATCTTTGACATGCATGGAACCAAAAAGATAAGATGGTTTGGACAAGCCTTTTCCGCTAATTTGCCAGAGCAGGTTATAATTTGATTTCTTTTCTTGCGAAAAACCTTTGAAACCAATAAAAAACAGAACCAGTGTTAAGGATAAAATCTTTGAGCTTCGCTCAAAGTAAAAAGAAAACTTCATAAAGGATGGAGCGGTTAAAAATATGCGCCAAGATAGTAATTTGGTTACACGAAACGAAATGTTTTAAAGCCACTAAATGCAAAAAAGGCAGCTCAAAAATGAACTGCCTTTTTACCTAAATTTATTGAACTGTTTTTTACTTCTGTGATTGTTCCGGCGCTTTGCCAATTAAATCCATAAACTGATCCAGTTTTGGCGTAATGATAATTTGTGTACGACGGTTTTTTGCCTTACCTCCTGCCGTAGTATTATCGGCAATCGGGTTAAATTCTCCACGTCCGCCTGCAGTTAATCTTTTCGGATCGACCGCGTATTTGGTTTGCAGCACCTGAACAACAGACGAAGCACGCAGGGCACTTAAATCCCAGTTGTTGCGGATATTGGGTTGCGTAATCGGCACATTATCGGTATTACCTTCAATCAGTACATCGTAGGTATCGTAATCTTTAATAATTTTAGCGATTTTACTTAAAGTTTCGCCAGCTTTATCAGAAATCTCATAACTACCTGATTTGTACAGCATATTATCGGCCAGTGAAATATATACCACACCTTTAAGTACCTGAACATCTACATCTCCCAGTTCTTCACGACTTAATGAACGGGTTAAATTATTGGTTAACACCATATTAAGCGAATCGCTTTTGTTTTTGGCATTTACCAATTGTTTAATGTATTTGTTTGAACTGTTAATCTCATCAACCAGTTTAGAAATATTTACGTTGCCCTGGTTACTCGAATTTAAACATTTATTTAATGCATCTTGTAAAGCCTTAACATTCGCCCTTTCTGAAGCGATTTGCTCTTCTAAACTTTTTACCCTGCTGGTGCTTCCACTTAATTCGCGTTGGCTATCCTGATATTTATTACTTAGCTCCTGATTCCTTTCCCTTAACTTAGCGTAAGTATCCTGGAGTTCGGCATATTTCTTATTACTTACACAACCAGCAGCAAGTGCCACTGTAAAGAGCATTATTGGGATTGATTTGTATAATTTCATAATGATATTGTTTTATAGCAATTACGTCAACAAATTCCTTGCCGCAAAGTTTTACATGGGGTTTAAATGATGTTAAAAAGCGTTAATCTTTACCGAATCGAAACTGGCCAATGCTTTATAAGTCCTTAACCCAATACTACCCGACCGGTACTGGCTATCGGTTACCGAAAGAACCGGCTGAGCAGCACCGTTAACAAAAATATCAAATTTATCGCCTTTGGCAACCACTTTCAGGCTGTACATTTTGTTCATTTCTACCGGATATTTTTCGGCTTTTAGTAATTCCCATTTTTGTCCATTGGCTTTACCGAAAATAACATTACCATTAGGCTGATCTAAACCTACATAATAGCCCTGGTAAGCATCAGGCCCTATTGCCGGATCGGAAACCCTGAACATTAAACCTGCATCGCCGAGCGTATTAATTTTAACGTCGGCCTGATAGGTAAAATCTTTAAAATCGGTATCGTTAGCTACATATTTAGAACCATTTATACCGAAACCACCAGAACCTGCGTTTGAAGCTGCATTAATCTGTCCATCTTTCCAAAACCAGCCACCTCCATAAAAAACCCAGTTACCCGGCATACCCTGATCAAAATTCTCGGTCAGGCTTTTGGTTGTTTTTTTGGGTATTCCGATTACAGGGAAACAGCTTAAGCGAACATTTTCTGATCCGTAAGGAACCAAAGTAACTTCTTCATCGGCTTCGGTTGACAATACCGGACTAAAAGGTACATCGAAAGCAGCCATTTTATGGTAAGATAAGCCCCATGAAGGAATCTTCTTTGCCTGTACTTTTAATTTAACCGGCGAAGTAGCCGCAATAAACGGATTATCGGTCATATCCGATTTAACAACCTTGAAGTTGCTGCCCAGATTTCCCTTTTTTAGCGATAATCCATAATTCCATGGCGATTCGGGGCGGATTTCGTAATCGGTAAAGCCGGCAACAGGATGTGTTTTAGTTATTTTATTGGCTGCCTTAATTTCGAGTGCGTAAACAATTGGTCCGCGGGTAATGCTTAGTGCATTGTTTACCTGTTGCTCGCTACCAATTTCCATCGGAAAATTGAGTTCCAACTGATCGTTATTCTGCCATTGGCGCTGTATTTTTAACATTTCACCAGCTTTTACACCGGTTAAAGCCTTTCCGTTTAACTTAACTGCAGGTTTTAAAGCCCAGGTAGGGATGCGCAATACCAGAGGGAAAGTTGCAGCTGATGCAAGGTTAACTTTTAAATTAATCTGCTCTTCAAAAGGATAATTGGTGCTTTCGGTAATTTTTATCTTCTGGTTACCATTAACGAAAGTCTCCACCTCCATTGGTCCGTAAGTTACAACTGCCAGACCTTTATCGGGAGTAGCTACCACGCTGTTTTTCACATAGTAAGGCCAGCCCATGTGCATATTGTAGCGGCAACAACCATAACCAGAATATGGACTAGAAATAATCCCGGAGCCGTAATCCTGATTAAAACCATGTTCTCCATGTACACTTTGCACCTGGTTGGGTAAGGTGTAGTAAGAATGATTTTTGAAATCGCGGCTAAACTGAGCAGGCAAAGCATTAAAAGCTACTTTTTCAAGCTTATCGCCAATGTTAGCCTCATGAATGATTTTAGCAGCTGTTTCTAAACTTTGCATCCATTCTACCACGGTACAGGTTTCTACGCCTTCAATACTGCTGGTACCAGCCAGAAATTCGGTACCTGAGCCAAGCCCTTCGGGCTGGCCATGATCATGCATAATATGTGCAATCCCTTTAACGAAGGCATCGGTATTCGCCGGGTTATCGTGAAGTTGTGCATAAACGACCGGAAATTTTAATGCCTGAGCTACATTTACCATGTGTTTCGGCTGAAAATCATCGCCATAAAAGTAAAATCCGTTGTTGGTATAGATATCTATCCATGGATAAGCCTGTTGCTTTAATTTTTCTACCAGTTTTAACAAATCCTGATCGCCGGTTTTATTATAAACCCAAATGGCGATTTCCATATTATCGCCTGCTCTTGATTTTGCCCATTCTTTTAAGGGCTCGGCATCAAGATTAGCCAGCTGATATTTGAAATATTTACTTAAAAAAGGAATTACCCGCTTATCATTTGTAGCCTCGTAATAACTTTGCAAAGCATACATCATGGGCATGCGCGGCCACCAGTCTTTCATTTTAACTGGGCCAAACAAACCATTCGGTTGCTGGCTGTTTAAGGTCCATTCGATATATTTCTGTGCTTTGACTTTTAATTTAGCATCATCAAGTGTATAAGCCAGTGCTACCAAACCTTTAACATAGTACGGTACGCGTTCCCAGCTATTTCCCTCACCACCCAGCCAATCGGTATTTTTACCCAAATCGTCTTTTGCTGCATATAGCTCCTCGGCCATCCCGGTAGCTCCATCGCGCTGCTGTTCTAACTGTTTTAATAACCAACCTTTGGCCTTAATGCTGCCTAGTGGCAATTGTACATAAACATCTTGCTTAAGCGGTGCTTTATTAAACTCATTTAAATTTTGTGCGTACGAAGTATGGATTGACAGACAGGAAACTAGGAAAAAAAGTGGTTTGGCTATTCTTTTCATAAAAGGTTAATTGGTTAGCTATTTTTTTATAAAACTAATAAATTCAAAGCAATAATAAAACGATTTAGTAAGCTGTTTTAAAATAATCTGACGCCATTATTTTTCAGGTTACCGACACACTGCCTGGTTAAGCAGGATTTAAATAAGAAAAACACTTCACAACCTGAAGGTGTAAAGTTTACAGTTAATCATGAATCTTAACCACATTTTGGTGTATGCGACTACACACCAGTGGCCTGGGCATGTTCGTTTTTTGGAGAAAGTTGAGATTAGTTCTATATTAGTATCAGAGAGCGTTAATTTAGAATCGGGGGATAGCCTTAATGGTTATTCCCCGTTCTTTTTTTAAGCTCGTTAATTAAATAGAAATGCTGGTACAGCTGGCCGAAATAACTTTCCAGTCTTCCTGCACCTTTGCCCATACCCTTAGCCATTGGTATTTGCCGTTAAGCAGTATATCGGCATACCTACCTTTAATAAAAAGACTTGCCGAAACCACCACAATAGAATCGAAAACACGTATTTCGCGCTTGGAGACGTTGATTTTGTTGATTGAAACCAGGCCGTTGCGGTAGGCATCCATATCCATTTCCTTATCCAGGACATTACCATACTGATCGTGAAAAATCATGCCATCGGCAAACAAAAGATCCAGTGTTCTAAGATCTGTTGTTTTAAAGCCATCCAATAATTTTTCTTCAAGATCGGCAATGAGGAGAATGGTTTCCTGATCGGACAAAGTGTTAGGCATAATTTCCGGTTATGCTGTAAAAATATAAAGTAAGCCACAAAAAAATGTGGCTCTTTAAATATTGCCGCAATTGCACGTTTTTAAACACACAAATTGCACAAATTTACTGCAAACCAGAAACTTACTTCTTACCGAAGGTAACGCCCTGCCAGGTATCGGTTCTGAATGGTGATGCCGGCAAACCATCGTTACTAACCAGGTTACAAACAGGATTATTCCCCCAGGCATAACGAACCGCTACCGGATTGGCTACTTCGTTGCTGCTTAGCACTACCTGGGTTCCCTTTACTGTAGCATTTGCCCAGTAAAATTTCTTGTCAGCACCGGCAATAGCAAAGCCTTTAAGTTCTGCTCCATCACGTGCTTTAAGGCCATTTTCGGTATTACCAAAAGTTAGGGTAATCTGCCTTCCATCTACTTTTTGCGATTGGTAAACCGGTCCTGAATAGTTTATTTTCTGGCCATAGGTTTTAGCTAAGGCAATTAGCCCCAATCTTTTGCCAACATCCTGCTTGTTTTTCGGATGAATATCTTTAGCCTCGCCAATATCGATAATGGTGGCCATGCCGGTATTAGGCAGTGCAAGTGTTTTTAGCTGAGCTTCGCGTAGTTCGGCCCAGGCCGATTCGGCAGGTGCCTGGTCTACCTGCATAAAGTTGGCCAGTTGCACAAAATAAAAAGGGAAATCGCCTTGCCCCCATTTCTGGCGCCAATCTTTAATCATGGTTGGGAAAAGTTCGCGATATTGATAAGCCCTGTCGGCATTGCTTTCGCCCTGGTACCAGATGGCACCTTTAATGGCAAACTGAATATAAGGATGAAGCATAGCATTGTAGAGCACTGTTGGGCGGTTCGGACCATTTTCTTCGAAAGGTTTTGGCTCAGCTTTTTTAAAATCGAGACCTATTTTATAACTCCAGTTACCCGTTAAAGCGATTTGCTCTCCACTGACGTTATTCAGATTTAACTCTTTGGCCTCCCCATAAATACCGCCGCCACCGCCGCTATCAAAAACGCGTACTGTGATAGTATTTTCGCCTGTTTTCAACAAATCAGCTGGTAAAGTGTATGTTCGAGCCACATTATAACCTTCGGTTTCACCAACTTTTACGCCATTTACAAAGGTGATATCATTATCATCAATGGTGCCTAAGCTAAGTTTGGCGCCATTTTTTTTCCAGTTTTCGGGAATATTGATTTTTTTGGTGAACCATACAATGCCATCGAAATTTTTAAGTGCAGCATCTTCCCACAAGGTTGGGATAGCCATACTCTTCCAGCCATTGGCATCCGTAGTAGCCCATTTTACCTGGCCGTTCAGGTAACCAGAATCTTTTTCGTTAATGGTTTTAACCCAGTTTGTTACTTTTTCTTCGTAACTAAGTGGCGAAGGATTTTTAACAGATTTTTGGATTTTATCAACCGCAGCTGTAAAATCGGGCATCTTTTTTAAGGATTCGGCACTGGTCCAGGCCTCGGCAATGGTACCGCCCCATGAGGTATGGATTAATCCTATCGGAATTTTGGTTTTCTCGTAAACCTGGCGCGCAAAGAAATATGCGGTAGATGAAAAACCGGCAACGTATTTCGGATTGCATTCCTGCCAGCCGCCATTCGCCACTTTCGCATCATTTAACGGAATATTGCTGGTAATGTGGTCGGCCTGTAGTAAGCGGATATTGGGAAATTTGGCATCGGCAATTTCTTTTTCATAGTTTAAAATTTTACCCCAGCCAGCCAAAGGCATTTCCATATTGGATTGTCCGGAGCAAATCCAAACATCGCCAATTAAAACATTGTTAAGCACAATTGCTTCGCCATCAGAAATGGTAATGGTATAAGGCCCACCATAACCAGGTGTAGCGACCTTAATTTTCCAGTTTCCATTGGCATCGGCAATGGCGCCATAATTGATTTTATTCCAGGATACTGTAATTTTTACTGCTTTGCCGGCATCGGTTTTACCCCAGATAGCAGCATTGGTTTTCTGTTGCAATACCATATTATCGCTAAATACCGAAGGCAAAATAATTTTCGCCTGCAATAACGACGAACTAAACAGCAATAAAGCAATAAAAGGCAAAGATTTTAACTTGTTGAGGCTCATATAGCGGGATGGGTTTTTATGATTAGAAAGCGAATGTACATTTTCTAATACTTTACATCAATATTTATCAGTATCATTTATAAGATAATGTTAAAACCATTCAGTTTTTAGCCAATTAGTTTGGGGAAACGCATCATTTTACTTATTTTGCAGACCTAAAGAACAGCTCAGAACCGGAAATCGTTTTGGTTTGTGTTCTAAAAATGACAATACAAATGGTTAAGATTTTTATAGGCGGCCTCCCAGATAACATCCAAGAGATGGATCTGGCAATTTTTGTTAGCCTTCATGGCAGAGTAGAAACAATTAAAGTTGTTCGCGACAGAGCTACCGGAAAATGCAAAGGCTATGCTTTTTTAGAAATCTTTAGCCTTCCTGATGCTAAAAACATTGTTTCTACGCTAAACGGGGAATCTTTTAAAGGCAATATTATTACGGTAAAAATTTCGGAGGAAGAAAACAAAACCCAGGCCTTTAAACCTAAAGCCAACCAGCCTTTCAAAGCCAAAAGACCACGTTTACAGCGCTAAGCTTTTATCATTCAAACGCTAATTTCTCGGTTTTTCATCCTATAAATAATTATTCCGATAGAGGATTAGCGAAGCAAATTTGCTACGTTTAAATTGCTTAAACCCGAACGATTTTTTGAGGCTTGCTTTTGCAAATTAGTTTCAAACCCATATTTTGCAGGCTAGTTAAGCTTCGCTATGGAAAACTACACCATCGTTATATTCATTTTAGTGGTAATGATTGGCCTGTCATCGGTTGCCGATCACATTAAAATTCCCTACCCTGTTTTACTCATTATTGCCGGAATAGCGGTTGGCTTTATCCCTGCTTTGCGGCCTATTGATATTAATCCTGAAATTATTTTTTTGATTTTCCTCCCGCCGTTACTTTACGATGCTGCTTTTAACATTTCGTTTAAGGAGTTTAAAACCAACATGAATACCATTGCCACGCTATCTATAGGTTTGGTATTTATTACGGCCATCGGTATTGCTGTTGTTGCGCATTACATGATTCCGGGAATGAGCTGGCCTGTTTCTTTTGTTTTGGGTGCCATTTTATCGGCTACCGATGCCGTTGCAGCCATGAGTATTACCAAAGGGCTTGGTCTCTCGCACAAAACCAATACGATTTTAGAAGGAGAAAGCCTGGTTAACGATGCATCGGCCCTGGTGGCTTATCGCTTTGCGGTAGCGGCAGTAACGGGAACCGCATTTGTATTTTGGAAAGCCTCGTTATCATTCGCCATTTTAATGGCAGGTGGTTTTATAACAGGAATGGTAATGGCAAGAATTTTGGCTTTTATTCTGAAAAGAATTCACGATAACCGGCTGGCAACCATCAGTTTTATGTTGTTAATGCCTTTTGTAACCTATTTAATTGCAGAAGAAATTCATGTCTCGGGTGTTATTGCCGTTGTAATTTTAGGTTTGGGCATATCGAGGTTTAGTAACCACGTATTTCCCGAACAGCTTAAAACCCAATCTAAAAACATTTGGGATATTATCATTTTCCTCTTAAACGGATTAATTTTCATTTTAATTGGTTTGCAGTTTCCTTATGTGTACAAGAGTATTAATCAAGCCGATATTTTGCCTTACATTGGATATTCGCTGGTGATTACGATTGTAGCCCTGTTACTGAGAATGGCCCGTGTTTTTCTGCAAAAAATCAACCTTCAAAAAGCATTTCAAAAAGGGAAACACCGGATTACGGAAGCAGCATTGCTTGATTTTAAAAACAGTCTGATCATCAGCTGGTCGGGTATGCGCGGCATTGTTTCGCTGGCCATTGCCATCGGGTTACCGACAAACCTGACTAATGGAAGTGCTTTTCCACAGCGCAATGCAATTATATTTATTTCGGTAGTGGTGGTATTGTTTACATTAATTGGCCAGGGATTAAGCTTACCGTGGATTGTAAAAAAACTGGCTGATGAAAAGAAAAGCTAAAGCGGTTTTGCCCGCTTTAGCTTTTCCTGGAATTTATCAAACTGAGCCTGATGAAGGATCGAAACATTTAGGGGTATTTCGTTAGGTCCTTCGACAAACTAATATTGTTTTTTAGCTAAATAAGCTGGTTCCGTTATCGGTTTGTACGGTATAAGCGTCTAACTTTAGTCCAAACTGCATCTGGTACTTAGTAGCAAGCTCTTCAATCAGGGCCGGAATATTTTCTTCTTTTACAATGTTAATGGTACAACCACCAAAACCACCGCCCATCATTCTGGCACCCAAAACATAATCTAAAGGTTTTACAGCATCAACCAGGAAATCGAGTTCTTTACAACTTACCTCGTACGCAGCGCTTAAACCTTCATGTGTTTCGAACATCAGTTTACCCAAACTTGCTAAATTACCGTTCTTCAACTGCTCGGCTGCATTTAGCAAACGGCTAATTTCTTCAACAACGTAACGGCATTTGGTATAAACCTCAGCATCTTTTGGCTTTACAAACTCTTCCAGCATGTTCAAATCTACATCACGCAGGCTTTTTACTTGTGGGTGATGTGCTTTTATCCAGCTTACGCCCTGCTCGCATTGCTGCCTTCTTTTGTTGTAGGCCGAATCAGAAAGGGCATGTTTTACGTTGGTATTTAAAAGTAGCAATTTATATCCATCCAGTTTTAGCGGAATGTAAATATGCTTCATGGAACGGCAGTCGAGCATCATGGCATGATCTTTCTTACCGAACACTGAGGCAAACTGATCCATAATACCACAGTTAACGCCGGCAAATGTTTGTTCGGCTTTTTGGGCAATGAGTGCGAGGTCCATTTTAGGTACCGACAGCGAAAAAAGCTGATCTAAAGCAAAACCGGTAGCACACTCAACCGCCGCAGAAGACGATAAGCCAGCTCCCAAAGGTACATCGCCATCGATGTAAAAGTTAAAACCTCCCAGCTTGTAGCCACGTTCTTTGAACTGATCGGCCACGCCCAATATGTAATTGGCCCAGCTGTTTTTTGATTGTTTTAAATCGTTAACAGATGAAATATCAAATTCCTGATAGCTTTCTGAAAAAAGATGAATTTCTTGATCGTCTCTTTTCGATATGGCCACATAAATAGCTTTGTTAATCGCCGCAGGCATTACAAATCCTTCATTGTAATCGGTATGTTCGCCAATAATATTGATCCTTCCGGGAGAACGGACCAAAATTGGCTCAGCATTGAAAAGCTTTTTAAAGGTATTTTTTAAATGTTGTGCATTCATGGATTTACGCGTTAGTCTTTCTTAATGTTTTTATAATGTTCGGTAGACATTTCCCTTAACCTGCCTGCTGCAAATTCGGCAGTAATATCGCGTTGCGGATTGGCCAGCATTTCATAACCCACCATAAATTTTTTAACGGTAGCCGAGCGCAGCAATGGCGGGTAAAAGTGCATGTGCCAGTGCCACTCCGGATAATCGCCATTATTTACGGGTGCCTGGTGCATCCCTGCCGAATAAGGAAATGAAGTTTCGAAAAGGTTATCGTATTTCGTGGTTAAAACTTTAATGGCCTCAGCCAGCGACCGTTTCTCGTCTTCAGTAAATAATTTGATGCTGTTAACATGGCGTTTGCTGATAATCATTGTCTCGTATGGCCAAACTGCCCAAAATGGTACCAGCACTGCGAAATGATCGTTCTCAAAAATGATACGCTCATTTTTTTTCAGTTCGAGTTTTAAATAATCGCCCAGCAAACTGGTTCTATGAATGGCGTAATGCGATTTCTGGCGCTCGGTTTCTTTGGCAATTTCGAGCGGGATATCGCTCTGCGACCAAATTTGTCCGTGCGGGTGCGGATTGCTGCAACCCATGATCTCGCCTTTATTTTCGAAAATCTGAATGTATTTGATCCACTCCTTTTTAGCCAGGGTGTTAAATTCATTTTGCCAGACATTTACTACAGCAGTAATCCCTTCAACACTCATTTCGGGTAAGGTAAGGTTGTGTTTCGGGCTGAAACTAATTACCCTGCAAAGCCCCCGCTGGTTATTGGCTACCAGCAAATCGCCTTCGTTCATTTCGTTTTGAGGCGTATCTTCGAGCAATGCCGCAAAATCGTTATTAAAAACGAAGCTTTCGGTATACTCGGGATTGCTATCGCCATCTGCCCTGCCATTACCCGGGCATAAATAGCATTTTGGATCGTATTCAGGTCGGTTATCGGGTGTAATGTCTTCAACCTTACCTTGCCACGGTCTTTTAGTACGGTGTGGCGATACTAAAATCCACTCTCCCGTTAATATGTTTAACCGGGTATGCGGATTACTGTCGAGTTCGAATGTCTGGTTCATTATATTTGTTATAATTGGTTAGAACAGCCGGCCTGATTTGCCTGACTAATCTACGCTGCCAAATTATGAAATAATTATTAATTGTCAAAACGACAATTAATAATTATTTTTATATGTCTGAAAAATTGAACATATTAACGGCTCAAAACATGAATTAAAAATGATTGAATATCCCGGGCAGCCACATTACCTTGTAGCTGTTGATTGTATTGTATTTGGCTTTGATGGCGAGCACCTAAAAATTTTGTTGGTAAAAAGAGGTCTGGAACCCGAAATTAACAAGTGGAGTTTAATGGGAGGTTTTGTTGGGCCAGATGAGAGTCCTGATGATGCAGCCAACCGCGTATTGAAGAAAATGACTGGCCTGGAAGGGGTTTACCTGGAGCAAATGCAGATTTATGGCGAACCAAAGCGCGATCCGATAGAGCGTACTTTATCAGTTGGTTATTTTGCATTGATTGATATCCATAAATATGAAACGCAATTAAACGACGATTACGAAGCAGAATGGTTTTTAATTAACGAACGGCCTAAATTAATTTTCGACCATAACAAAATGGTGGCTGATGCGCGAAAAAAACTGCGTTATAAAGCATCGCTCCATCCTATTTTGTTTGAAATGCTGCCTAAGAAATTTACCATCCCGCAGCTGCATATTCTTTTTGAGGAAGTAAACGATACGAAAATCGACACCCGCAATTTCAGCCGTAAAATTACTTCAACGGGTTTGTTGATTAAGCTGGAAGAAAAGGATAAAACAGGATCAAAAAAAGGTGCATTTTATTTTAAACTGGATAAAAAGAAATATACAGCCAACTCACAGGCTTTCTTAAACTTAATGCCAAATTTAAGGGCTTAACGAACATAAATTATGATGTTTTAATGGGATTTAATTTTTACAGTTAAATGGTAACGATACAAGTTCTTTACAAATTGATCGTTATAGCTGTAATCATTTATTAGTATGTTTGGCAACAAACACACAATAAACTTAAATTAATCTTAAAACAATGAACATTACCAAAAAACTATTATTTACAGCGCTCGTTGCCTCATTAACCTTAAGCCTTTACTCTTGTAAAACAAAAAAACTGGTAGCTAAACCTGCTCCGGCACCTGTTGAAAAACCTGCTCCGGTTGAAGAGAAAAAACCAGCTCCGGCACCTGAAAAGGAACCAGAGAAACCAGCACCGGTTGAAAAACCCAATTTTAACCTGGATAATATCCAGTTTGAATTTAACTCGTTTGTATTGAAAACCGCATCATTCCCGATTTTAGATAAAGCGGTTACTGAAATGAAAAAATCGCCTGAAACTAAATTTGTACTTAATGGTTATTCATCAGCAGAAGGAACACCTGAGCATAATATGCAATTATCTGTTGACCGTGCTAATGCAGTAAAATCTTATTTTGTAAATGCTGGCTTAAACGGAAGCAATTTTACAGTTGTTGGTCATGGAGAGAAAAACCCGATTAGCAACAACAATAGCGAAGAAGGCCGGATTATAAACAGAAGAACCGAAATTAAGGTTCAGAACTAAAACCTATTTTAGACCTTACAAGTTTTAAAAACCTGTAAGGTCTTTTATTTCTGATAAACCCTCACATATTCTACTTCCATCCGGTTTGGGAAGCGGGTATCTTTCAGGTCACCCCCATTCATACCTCCCAAAGCCAAATCGAACAAGATATAATGCTTTTGTTTAAAAGGATGAAACGAAGTTCCGTTTTCGTTTTCCAGCTGGCTCAATAAAGTCTTATTCAACAAAACATCATCAACAAAAAGGCTTATTGCTTCTTCATCCCAGTCCATACGCCAGGTATGAAATTGAGCAGCCCATTTTTTACCACCCAGCGAATCGGTTGATTTGGTATTGCTGAACCATTTGGGTTTACCATTTTTACCCATGCTGGCAATATTGGCCAATAATTTACCCCGGTAATATTCCATAATATCAATTTCGCCATTGGCAGGCCAGCGACCGTTGAGGCCCAAAGTCCAGAATGCCGGCCATAAACCAGCTGAAATATCGATTTTAGCTTTCATTTCAAAGCGGCCGTACTGCCAGCTTTGCAGATCTTTAGTGATAATACAGGCCGAAGTATATTCAATATTTTGAGGTTTTTTACGCCAATCTTTACTCCCTGCTACGTATAATGGATTAGGTTTCTGCTCTTTGCGTGCTTCGATGATCAATTTCCCGTCTTTACAAAAAGCATTTTCGGGCTGATACCATTGTAATTCTTCATTCCGTACAAAACCTTTTTCATAAGTCCAGTTTGCCGGATTGAGTGTTCCATCTTTTTCAAATTCGTCGTTCCAAACCAATTTATAACCTTCGGTTTCATATCTGGCAGCAATATGTTTCGTTTTTTTTACCGCACAAGATTGAGTAACAATTGTGACTAACAGGATAATGCAGGTTTGAACTTGCTTTTGCATGGCGTGTTTTTTGGTTGACTAAATTAATATTCTTTTGAAATAAAAATTCTCAGGGTTTCTTTACAGAAAGCCCTGAGAATAAATTTACTAATTGGCTTAAGTATTAAACCAAACAGTACTAGAGAGATTTGAGCGCCACCTCTTTTACAATCCAAAACTGATTTCCTGATGCGGAGGTCATCGATGCCAGAAAGCCAATTGATACTGTTGTTGATTGTGTTAAGGTAAATTGAAACTTATTGTTGGCAAAGTTGGTGTAACCTAATGATGTAGACACATTGGCAACATCTGGTAGCGTATTACCCGCTGCTGCTACAATGTAAACCGGATCTTTTGCTTCATTTTTTGCCATCGTAATTTCAAAACTATAACTGCCAGCCGGAAGCGTAAAGGTTTGGAATATTTTACCATTGATAATCTGAGCGGAACCATCCCAACCCATTTCCATGGCCAGGCATCCTCCCTGATCGGAACACCAGCCTCCTAAACCTCCATGGTTACGGATGTTATCGGTAACGGTCCAGTCGGCAATATTACGCCATCTGCCCCCGCTTGCTGCAGGTTGGAAAGGATTTCCCTTGTTTTTAAAATAAGTTGCGGTAATATCGGCCCCTACACGCTGCGTTTGAAAAGCTGTAGAAAAGGTATCGATAGAAACGGTATCGGGCAAAAACAGGGTGCGATACCTTAAACTTGTACCCGGCTTAATATCGGGAATAGCCGTTGTAGTTTCGTCGATTTTGGTCCTGATCTTTTTAATTACATTGCTTAAACTGGTGTATTCTACCTCTGTGGCAAAAACCCCGGTTAAGCGGTCCATGCCCTGCCAGGTAATGGTAGTTGCACCACTGGCATTGGTAAAAGCCGATTCGATAGGCCTGTTAAACAACGACGACTGATACCTTGAGCCATAAGACCTTCCGGTTTTGTATACCGGAATAGATTTATTTCCAACTGCATCGTAAGTATAAATCTGGAAATTCTGAACACCTTCCTGTACACGCTCTATAAAATATTTCAGCGTATCGGTAGCATACTTTTTCTTTACGGGTATTACTACCGAATCGGCCTTGTTGTTCCAGAAAATTTTGCACTGGGTTACTTTCGGATCGGAAAGAAACAAGCCACTGATGTACACCCGGTTGTTACCCGACATTATTTTTACCGAATCTAACTTGCCGGTATAGGAAATTTCTCCTTTCTCGGTATACTTTTTATAATCGTCGGATTTGGTACAGGCCACGAAAGTACCTGCCCACAAACACATAAAAGCTAGTTTTATGGTTCTGATATATGTTTTTTGATTATTCATCTTTAAAATGCTTTTTTAATTACCTCGGATCGCCATAAAGCTGTACTTCAGAAACACTCATGAAAGAAGTGCCCTGCCAGTTGTTAATAGATTTAATGCGGATATAGCGTACTTTTTTAAGTCCAACGGCAAAATTGTAACTGATACCGGCATTGGCAAAAGCATAATCTTCGCTGGTTTGTACCCCATAGGCACTTTTAGAAGGTTTGGTAGAACTGTATTTACCCAACATTACCCAGTTGTTAAAGCTGCCATCAGCTGGCGGATTATCGGTTCCCCAGATTTCAAAATCCTTTAAATTGCCTCCATAGTAATAAGTACGTCCGGCATTGAGGTATTCGGGATAATTCCACACTACTATACGGCTTAAGGTTGCTGTTCTGCCCAGATCGAAAGTTACCCATTGTGGTGTTAATACAGTGGTTTTGGTTAAACACACACTCGGCCAGTCGATAATATTGCCATCCCACATTTTGGATACGCCTGTAGAGGTATATTCCTGTGGCGAATCGGTAGGTAAAATCACCTCTTTATAAGTTGATTTAGGCAATACAGTTTCATATAGCGGCTTTAAAGTGGTAAAAAGCGTATCGCTGTAATTTAACCACCTGTCGCGAATGGTAATGGCAAATTTCTGGGTCAATGTATCCAGTCCCCTGATCGACTGATCGATCTCAGGAGCGGCAGTATAAATGTTCTTTGCCGTTGGCACATATTTCCCTTTCGACAGAACCAATACTTCTATGGCGAGGTCGGCTTTAGCGGGATTGCTTCCTTTAAAGTTTAATCCACCAAAATCGGCAACAGCCTTAAGGCTACGGTATACCCCCCAGATCGGGTTTTCGAGTGGTTTAACCTTCACAATGGTCGGTTCTGAAGCCACTTCGCTTCTGTTTACGGCGTAAATTTTCACCTCATGTTCATTGGTATCGCCAAAACCTTCTACCAATAAAGTATTGCCATAATAGGAAGTTTTTACTTCCATTTCCTGACCGTTAGCCAGATAGTAAACAGCTTTAACATACAATAAATCTTTATCGGCAGGTAAGCTGAAAGTAATGCTGGCATTACCTGCTCCGTTTTTAATGGTAACATTACTTACTTTGCCCGGAGGCGTGGTGTTATTTTCTAAGGGGCCTAACTGATCCTCTTTACAGCCCGAAAATGCTACTGTTAAGCTTAACAGGAATAACAGCAGGTTTTTATTTATTCTTTTCATATCGAATATTTTTTAATCAATTCATACTACCAGCCTGGGTTTTGAACCAGTTTAGGGTTAACAGTTAAATCGTATGCGCGCAATGGCCACAAATAATCGCGTGGAGCCACAAAATTTTGGTTAAAAATGGTTCGTACACGGTAATATTCTGCAGAGGTAGGTTGGTAAACGCTCCATCCGGTAATGGGTTGGTTAAACATTTCTGCAGCACGTTTCCAGCGTCTGATATCCCAAAAACGGCTTCCTTCAAACGCCATTTCAATCAGTCTTTCCTGCTGGACAATTTCGCGCATCCCATCTTTGGTTGTATACTTACCCGGGTTGTTTGAAAAGTTGGTCCATGCGTTTTGTACGGTTGGCAAACCGGCCCTCGTTCTGATGCGGTTAATGTATTCGTATACATCGGCCGATGGTGCTGCCAGGGTTTCGTTTAGGGCTTCGGCATACATTAAATAAAGGTCGGCCATTCTGATTTCGGGCCATGGATAATCGCGGTAGCTGGCTCCGTTTGTTCCGTTAATCATGTTCCAATCGACCAGTTTTTTGATGAAATAACCTGTTTCGTTGTACCAGCCGAAATTGTTTGCACCAGCCACCTGGTTCGATTTGCCTTCGAGTACGAAAGTGCCTTCATCCGAATTGGTTGGGCTATCGTATTTATACCAGATTCCACCATCAAAACCTAAATCGGCATAAAACCTCGGTTCGCGGTCAAAATTGATCCTGGCTGTAGTGTAGCCTTCCTTTACATAAAAGCGCTCGCTTTTAACTGCAGTGCGCAGCGTATATTTGTTGGTAAAATCGAGTGTTTTATCTTCGTTGATCGGCACACCGTTTTTACTGTAAAACATTTCGGCAATTTTTAATGGAGGAGCCAGTTGCTGACGTGCACTTCCTACTACAACAGCAGAAGTTAAGCGTGGCATGGCAGCCCTTTGCATGTTAAAGGTACGGCTGTTCGGATTGGCCCAAACATGTTCGAGGTTAACGTTAAAACGCTCAGTTACTGCACCTTTAATGGTAAGCTGTCTTAGTGTGGTATCAGATAATTTAAAAGTAGTACCCGGAAACTGGTACAATTTAAAACCTGCAGCTTCGGCAGCATCAATAGCGGCTTTGGCAGCATCGGCTGCTTTTTTCCATTTATTGGCATCGTAAGCGGTGTTAAATAACACTACTCCGTCTTTATCTCTAAAGTTACTGTAATCGGTATTGCCATTAAACAAAGGACTGGCAGCTGTTAATAAAAGTTTGGCTTTAATAGCGAGTGCTATAGGCCTGGTAATGCGGCCCAGCTCGGTACTTTTATCGGTAATAATTTGCGGCAAGCCCGGAATGGCCTGATCCAGTAAGCCTGAGATGTAATTTACACATTCATCAAATGGCATTCTTTTAATCCGCACTTCTTCTTCTGTTGCACTAATCCCGATATTGGTATCTACAATCGGAATGGGGCCATACATGCGCAACAAATAGAAATTGTAATAGGCTTTTAAAAATTTCACCTCGGCAATCCAGCGCTCGCGTTCGTTTAAGCTCAAATCTGGTATTTTACTCTGGTCCTGCACATTTTCTAAAAAGATGTTGCAGTTTCTGATGGCTTTAAACAAACCATAATCTCCACCGGGATTATCATTGTAATTATAAACGTTACCGCCACCCTGATAACGACCATTCCAGGCATCCAGTAATGGGTTTTCTGCTCCTTGTCCTCCCCTTGCCAGCCTCCAGCCATAAGAAATAAATTCCCTTTCATCCAGCGAGGTCCAGATTTCATCGCCAGCCATAAAACCGGCGTTTAGCAATGGTTCGCCATCTTTTGGCAGGAAAGAATAACAGGTAAACAGGTATTTTTCGGCTTCGTTCCTTAAGGTAAAGGCATTATCGATTGTAGCTACGTTATCGGGAACGATATCGAGGTACTTTTTGCAGGAGCTCACCGATAAAACGATAACCAGCGCAGCCGCAGTTAGCTTAGCCAAACCTGGCTTTGCCATGTATTTTTTAAATAAAATATTATTGATTTTCATATTGTTATTTTTAAGCTTAATGGTTAGAATGAAACATTTAAACCTAAATTGTATACGGTTTGAACAGGATAACCCAAACCGTTGCCACCCATTTCAGGATCCCAGAGTTTGAAAGCACTTAAAGCACCAAGATTGGTAGCGTTAACATAAAAACGTGCACTGCTTAAGCCCAGCCTTTTCTGCAATTTGCTTTGCAGGTTGTAGCCCAGCTCTACGCTTTTTAGCCTTAAAAAGGCTCCGTTACGCATCCACCAGGTTGAGGTACGGGTATTGTTGTTTACAAAATTTGGGCTTAAACGTGGCCAGAAAGCGTAGCTATCGCGGTTTTGCTCAGACCAGTGACTATCGGCAATTACCTGCAACAATCCATTTTGGGTAACGTTAGGATTGCCTGATTCGTTGTTAAGCACAAAAGGAGAAATATTACCAGGATTGATGAAGAACGAAGATCTGGCCGATCCCTGAAAGAACGCAGAAATATCGAATCCTTTGAAACCAAATGTACCACCAAAACCATACACAATTTCAGGGCTGGTTGGCAAGCCAATAGGCACCTGATCTACATCACTGATAATGCCATCGCCATTTACGTCGCGGTATTTAATGTCTCCTCCTCCGTAATCAAGGCCGGGTACACCCGCAAACTGAACCGGTGAGTTTTTCGCTTCTGCATCATCAACAAACAAACGCTCAGCAATGTAACCAAAGGCTTGTGTGGTGGGTAAGCCCACATGTGTACGATAAGCCTCATTTGCGTTAAAAGAAGGTTCATCGTAAATTAAAATTTTGTTGGTAGCATAGGTAAAATTACCACGCATTTGCAAAAACATGCTGTTGCTGAAAGATTTGTTATAGCTGGCCGAAAAATCGACACCTTTGCTTTCGGCTTTATTGGTATTGGCCCTTACAGCAGCTTGTAAGCCCATGGTACTTGGTATAAAAGTACGGTCGGTTAAAATATTAGAACGTTCGTTTTTATAAATATCGAAGGTCAGGTTCAGGCTGTTAAACAAGGTCATGTCCAAACCAATGTTGGTTTGTTTAGATCTTTCCCAGGTAATTAGCGGATTGGAATAACGGGAAACCAAAATACCATCACGATAATACAATCCATCTTCGCCGAACCTTGTGCCGAAAGTTCCGTTATTCATATTTACTTCCGAAAGATAGAAGAAACGGTCGGCTGCATTACCAATCTGATCGTTACCTACCAAACCATAAGTTGCTCTGAGTTTTAAACTGTTAATGACTTTGGTTAAAGGTTTAAAATAATTTTCGTTAGAGATGATATAGCCTAAACCAAAAGAAGGGAAGAAACCAAAGCGGTTATTTTCTGCAAAACGCTCGGAACCATTGTAACCGAAGTTAAACTCGGCCAGGTAACGGTTATCGTAACCATAAGTAGCCCTACCCGATACACCCTGGTTGCGCGATGGCAGCGAAAGCTGAAGACTACCCGGATTTGCCGCCAGATAATTACGCATGGTGGTAATTAACATACCGCTTACAGCATGTTTATCTTTAAAAGTACGGCTGTAGTTAGCAGAAAACTCAGCATAGAAGGTAGAATTTAAGTCTTTTGTTCCTTCAGAATACCCCAGATACTCTGTACCTACAGTTCCTACTGATAAAGCTCCTCCTCCATTCATTAAAGTTAATCCGATAGATTTATCGGGTTGTTCGGTTGCGGTATAATAGAAAGGATTGTACGCGCGTGAAATATCGAAATATGAATACCTGCGGGCATAACTCATCATCCGGGCAGTTAAACCTGGGGTAATGAATTTCAAATCCTGCTTAATTTCAATCTGCGTTTGTAATGTGGATGAATTTTTATCCTGGTACCCTTTCACCATTTCGGCATAAGGATTCATGTACAATCCGCCTCGTGGCGAAATTGCATTACCAAATAAAGGGTGATTGCTGTAGGGCGATAAACTGGCCGGATAAACCGCCGGGAACATTACCGGGTTAGACCAAATGGCCCGGTTAAAAGTAGCTCCACCACCACCCACTGGCCCGGTATAATCATCAAACTGGCCATATACCCTGATAATAGCCTCTGTAGTATTGGTAAGGTTAATGTTTACATTAGAGCGGACCGAATAGTTTTTTAACTTGATGTTGTTGTTAAAGTTATTTAAATCGGCCACCTTCAGTACACCATTATCGATATTGTAGGTACCCGCTATATAGTAACTCGCTTTTGTACCCCCACCCGAAATATTGAGGTTATACCTTTGGTTAATGGTATAATCTTTAATTAATTGCTCAATCCAGTTGTTATTGGGGTAAAGCAATTCATTCTCGCCCGCAGCGGTAGCATCTATTTTGGTTTGCAGGTAAGGCAAAATGGCCAGCCTGTTACGCGTAAGGGCTGCTTCGTTAGCCAGTTTCATGTAGGTAACGTTATCGGCAAACTGGAAATTTTTGGTGTTGGCAGATAGCGATGATTCGGCCCTGAAACCAAACTTGGTTTGACCAGCCACACCCGATTTGGTTAAAATGAGCACTACCCCATTTGCCCCCCTTGCACCGTATACGGCCGATGCAGTAGCGTCTTTCAATACGTTAAATGAAGAAATATCGTCGGGTTGCAAACGCGCCATATCGTTTTGGGTCGATTCGATACCATCGATCAAAATTAGCGGATCTTGTTTACCGGCACCGAATGTACCCAACCCACGGATGAAAAACTGCGCGTTATCGGCGCCGGGTTCGCCACTACGCTGATAGGCAATCATACCGGCTACCCTACCGGCCATCATGGTGGTAAGGTTACTGGTTGGCCCTTTCAGTTCTTTTGGGTTAATGGCCGTAATGGAGCTGATTACACTTGTTTTTTTCTGTGTACCAAAACCTACTACAGCCACCTCATCCAGCGAGTTGGCATCTGATTGGAGGGTAACGTTGATGGTATAAGTGCCGTCTGCATTTTTATCGTAATTGGCAACAGCCACATTTTTAGGTTTGTAACCTACCAGGGTGAATAACAATTTTCCTGTGCGGGGCAATTTGATGGTATAGCGTCCAAACTCATCGGTAGAAATACCGCGGTTGGTGCCCGATACTTTTACGTTTACGCCGGGCAAACCGCCAACAGTGTCTTTTACCATCCCTTTAACGGTTACATCTGTTTGTGCCGATGCCGTTAAATAAGAGGCGGTAATTACGAGACAGACCAAAAACTGTAAAATTGGTCTTAAAGCTTTTCCCAGCTTGTAGAGCGGGACTTTCTTCGGTAATTTTTTCTTCATAAAATGGTTTAATTGGTTAGTTATTTTTAACCGGATTCCGATCGCCCCTTAAATTGAAAAGGCAAAAGGCTGCTCATCCGATCGAAAATATTTTTCGTCAGTTAGTATTTGGAACCAGGAGCTTAGGCTCCAAATTCCAGGTTGTTTCTTAATTAATTTGATTGCTTTTTAAAGAAGCAGTACGATGTTTTTTTACCTATGCTGTAAATGGGGTAGCGTAAATTTGGCTTTCTTCATATATTTTATTTTAGGGATTGGTTTTCGATTTGGTTTTGGTTCGCAAAAACTGGTAGTAACAATTTTTATTCGTTACATTCATCAATTATTCTCGGTAGTTAATCTTCGAATAATTTTGGCACGGCTTATATCTTATACTTGGTTTTAACAAATTAACCATAAAAAAGACGCTGCTAGTGAGGGGTAATCCGGTAATAAAAAGGGGGCAAATTGTTATTTTTAGTCACTTTTTGGCCTTTTTTGAGTTTTTTGGATAAAATTTCATTTTTATAAACGTTAATTATACGTTTATAATACAAACCTTCATTCAGGAATTCCTGACAAATAATAAGCTTAAATAGTTGCCAGTTAACGTGTGAGATTAGCGCGTTTTTAACCGCAGAGGGCGCGAAGAAAAAGCGCAAAGCACACAATTTAACCACGGCGCTAATAATTAATTTAACCACAGAGGACACAGAGCGGAGCACAGTGGACATAAAGTTACATTTTGAGCAGTATTTGCAAAGGTATATGACACTTCGTGCCTTAGCGCTTTGTGGTTAATTAAAGCATGCGATGATGAGATCAACTCATTTTTAAGCCAGAGGGCGCAAAAAAAGCGCTAAGTACGCAGTTTAACCACTGCACTAGTTATTAACCACAGAGAAAACAGAGTGAAGGCACAAAGCACGCAAAGAGAAAGGCAAATTCGTAAATTTATTCCCTCAGATAACGCTGATAGGCGCAACATGAAAAAACCTGAAACTTAGTATCCTTTGTGGTTTAAACTTTTAAGATTAGCATGCTTTGCAGCTAAAACTAAAAAACTCCCCAAATCAATTAAGATCCGGGGAGCTGCAATTAATCATACTAACCGAAATATGCTAATAACCTGGGTTTTGTGTTAAAACCGCATCCTTATTCAACTGGATTTCAGTTAATGGAATAGGAAGTAATAAATTCTTTGAAGTTAAGCCGGTAATTGGTTTTACAGCATCATTTGCATTTAAACGAAGTGCGCGTTCTACCAATGTTCCGGTACGCATTAAGGTCATCCTACGGTTTTCCTCCCCAATAAGTTCTCTGGCTCTTTCATCAAGGATAAAATCTTTTGTCATTTGAGCAGCGGTAACCTGATCGGCACCAGCCCTGGTTCTCAACACATTAATGGTTGTAGCGGCTTCGCCGGTTTTGCCTTGCGCTACCTGTGCTTCAGCCAACAACAAATAAGTTTCGCCTAAACGCATCAAAATAAAATCTTTAATCATGGCATAACCAAAACTATCGTTGGGGTCAAAAGCTCCCCATTTGGTTGTACTCGGGCAAATATTAATTAAAGTATCAGGACCAGTAAAGGGAACCTGCTTACCATAAATACTGGCATATTGTGCAGCCGGATTATTGTAATAATACCTTCTGCGTATATTGTATTGTGAATTTCTAATATCGTTTCCTTTATACAGACCGTATAAAACCCAATTGCTCAATCTCAACCTGCCTATGGATCTGCCTCCCAATGAATCAGCAATAGACATACCGGCAATATTGTAATATGCAGCACCCCAAACCCTGCGCTGTTGCGGGTTATCGGTAATTCCACCTACTACACTTGTTGGATTCTCCTGCTCCAGTACCCAAATGGCTTCGGTATTGCCTTGCGATCTTCTTTGATTACCATACTGAAACATATCCGAATAGTAATCGCCCGCCTGACCGGTTTTAACGCCATAACGGGCCTTAATCAAGCTAAACTTACCACTGGAAATAATGGCTTGTGCCTGTTGTTCAGCCAAATCCGGCTTGCCCATCCTTAAATAAACCTCAGCCAATAGCTGCATGGCCATAAATTTGTTTGCACGGCCATACATTTTACCTTTAGCATTGGTTTTCACCGATTCAATATCCGGCAAATTGCTTGAAGCGTAAATCAAATCGTTTACAATCTGATTGTTTACATCGGCTAAGGGGGCACGCACAAAATCGGTTTTCGGTCCTGTTAATGCATGCAAAATTAAAGGCACCCCGCCATAGCAGGTAGCTAGATTATTGTAAGCATAAGCTCTAAAAAACCTGGCTTCGGCATTAACTAAACTTTTTCCTTTGGCGCTGATGCTGCTCACCGCAGGATTTTCGATACCATCGATAATGATATTGGTTAGGTTAACCATAACAAAGTTCCTGTTCCAGGTACGTGCCGAACCTACATCTGTTGGTGTTAAAGTGGCGTAATTATAATATGGAATTTCTACTCCCTGCTGGTTATTGGTGGCATTGGCCACATCCGTACCTACCTGCCAAACACTTGGCCAGCCTTGCTGATCGGACCATGAAAATATGGTACTGGTATGGTTATACAAACCAATTAGCGAGGCCTCAAACCCTAAAGAATCGGTAAGTGTTAATGGAGTGTATGAAGAAAATGGTTTCTCATCCAGAAATGCCTTTTTACATGAGGAAAATGTAAAAAACAAAACGGTTAATGATGCTATAATGATGCTATACTTTTTCATGATAATTAATATTAACGTAACGAAACATTTAAACCCACTACGAACGTTTTGGTTAAAGGATAGTTATTGGTCCAGTCTCCAGAACCACGGGTAGAATAATTGTTCTCCGGATCCCAACCAATCCAATTGGTAAACGTATGCAGGTTACGGCCGCTTGCATATACGGTTAAACCACCTAAATGAAGTTTATCTAACAGGTTTTGCGCAAAAACATAACTTAAAGTAACGTCCTTAATCCTCGTATAACTTGCATCGGATGCATATCCATAACCTAAAGTATTGTTGTAAGACAATGCCGGACGGGTTTGGCTTTGATTTTCAGGAGTCCAGTAACCAATTTCTGCAGGCGTATTTCTTCTGCCTGTTTCATCGCCATAGGTTAAATCAGGGTTATTTTTTGTCATACCCTGGGCCGTTTGAATAAAGACGCTCAGGTTAAAGTTTTTATAATGGAAAGTATTGGTTATACCACCGGTCCACTTTGGTGCAGTTTGACCTAAAATAGTCCTGTCGTCAGCTGTAATTTTGCCATCGCCATTGAGGTCGGCAAATTTTAAACTGCCTGGTTTCGCGGTAGGATCTTGTTTAGATACATCCTCTCCTGTTTGCCAAACACCCGTCATCTGGTAATCGTAAACTACCCCAATCGGGCTGCCGATAAACCACCTGTTTCCAAGATCTGATTTACCGTCGCCATACAAATCAACGATTTTATTTTTATTAGCCGCAAAAACAACACTGGTTTCCCAACGGAAGCCCTCTCCTTTAATATTTTGTGTATTTAAGGTCAGCTCCAGCCCTTTATTTGATGTTTTACCGATATTCTCCAGTACATTTACATAACCTGTAATAATGGGGAGGCTTCTGCTTAATAATAAACCGCTGGTTTTATTCTGGTAGGCCTCAATGCTACCTGAAATCCGGTTATTAAACAAACCGAAGTCTAAACCGATATTGGCTGTTTTAGTGGTTTCCCACTGCAGTGAGGTATTACCTAAATTGGCTGCAATAACCCCAATGGTGCTAATGCCATTAAAAGGCGAGCGCGAAGAACTTTCGGTTGTAATGGTCCGATAAACACTAACAGCCTCATTACCGGTTTTACCATAAGATAATCTAAGTTTCAGGTTGTTAATGAATGAAACATTTTTCATAAAATTTTCGTTAATAATATTCCAGCCAATAGCAGCAGATGGAAACACCCCATATTTTGTAGTGCTCGATCCAAACACCGAAGAACCATCTCTACGCGCAGTTAAGGTTAGCAGGTAGCGGCTATCGTAAGCATAAAAAACACGTGCCATTTGCGAATTAAGACCATAGCGATCGCGGTAAGAAGCACTGGTTTGCGTTGCTCCGGCACCAATGTTATCCAGGCCAAGTTCGTCATTAATAAAACCCGTAGCACCAGCTGTAGTTTCATTGTATTTGCGTTCCTGAGCACTATATAATGCGGTAATATCAAAATGGTGTTTTTTAATATCTTTCGCATAGGTCAAGATATTTTCTATGGTATAACTGTTTGTAGATGCGTTGAAACTTCTGGCAGTTCCAAGCATATCATTAGCTAAACGGCCAGTATAACTTCCTTCACGCTTCGGAAAATAAGTGTACCCGGCGTTCAATCTGTATTTAAGCCCTGTTAATACACCCGGAAATTTAATTTCAGCATAACCATTACCATTAATATTAGTGGTTCTGCTAATCTGTGTGGTGGTTAACCCTAACAGCGGATTTACATAAAGTTGCTCCGGGTCCATCGGATAAATAGCATAGGTCCCGTTGGCATTATACTCTTTACCATAAGGGCTCATAGCAGTTGCCAGTAAGAGATTCGCTCTGCCCCCATCGTAATTGTTGCTGGCCAAAAACAGCGAGGTTCCAACAGTTAAAAAGCTGGTTACATTTACATCAAGATTAGAACGTAGACCAAGGCGTTTGAACTGGTAACCTTTCACTACCCCTTTCTGATCCAGGTAATCGCCCGAAATAAAATATTTCACATCCGGGCTTCCGCCAGAAATACTTACATTATGATCCTGTATTTTTCCGGTTTGGGTAGCTTCGGCAACCCAATCGGTAGTAGTACCTGCATTGTAAGCTGCAAGCTCGCCATTATTTGGCACCGGTTTAGTTTGTGTTTGACCGGTTTGTTTCATGTAATCTGCGTATTTCTGTACGTATTCAGCCCCTGTACGTGGTTCTAAAATATTAGTCAGGTTTTCTATTCCGTAATATCCACCATAACGGATCACCGGTTTACCCGAAGTTCCTCTTTTTGTGGTAATTAAAATAACCCCGTTCGAACCATTGGTACCGTAAATCGCAGTGGCACTTGCATCTTTTAAAACCTCTACTGATGCAATATCATTTGGGTTGATATCGTTTAAAGATCCACCGGTTTTCGTTAATGGCACCCCATCTACCACCACATATGGCCCGGCCGAAGCGGTAATCGAATTCTGTCCCCTGATTAAAGCACTGGGCTCTTTACCTGGCACAGATGAAGTGGTGGTAATGTTAACCCCCGCAACAGCACCTTCAATAGATTGAAGTACGTTGGTAACCGGTAATTGTGATAACCTGGCTTTAGGTACCGATACAACCGAACCGGTTACATCTGATCTTTTTTGTGTACCATATCCAATTACCACTACGTCGTTTAAGCTTTTCCCCTTGTCTTCTGCAAGAATAATGTTAAACTGTGTCTGATTACCAATTAAGATTGTTTGGGTTTCGTATCCAACAAAGGTAATCACTAAACTTTCTCCATTTTGGGCGGTTATTTTAAAATTTCCATTCCCATCGCTGGCCACAATTCGGGTGGTTCCCTTAACCGTAATGGAAGCCCCGGGAATTGGATTGTTCTGACTATCTTTTATTTTTCCTGAAATTGAGATTTGAGCGTTTGTTTGCGCAATGGCATCGTTTGATTTACCTAATGATAAGAATAAAGCAAACAAAAATATTACCGCACACTTAGATGTGTCTAGTAGTTTTCTTTTCATTTTTAAAGATTATTTGGTTAGATAATAATTGAATCGTTAACAAGATTCAACAAAGGCTTATTTATTAAGCATTAATCTGACCTGTTGTGTAAATTATTCATGAATAGGGATGGATTGATTACAACAAAGTAACCATTTAAAACATCGGTGGAGTGAGGGGCAATACGGTAATAAATAGGGGTTAAATTGTTACTTTTTGTTAAATTTTGGCCTTTAACCCCTATTTTTTGATTTTTTAAACGTTTAATCGACGTTTAATTTTTTTAATGTATTCAGGATTGGTTGGTCTATCGCCTTTAGCATTTGAAGATCGGTTTGCAGGAGTTCCAGAACAGCCACTTCGTTTTTGCCCTGCTTTAACCACTCCTTCGGTACGTATAAAGTTTGTTGCGGACCAATTGCCCAGTACTTGCCCAGGTTATGCCCGTTAATCCAAACTACACCTTTACCCCAATCGGTCATATCGAGATAAGTATCGGCTACAGTATTGATATCAAATGTACCTCTAAGCACCGCCGGACCATTTCCATTTTCGTATAAGGCAGCAGGTTTAGTTTTGTAACTATTGATATCATTAAACGGAAAACCATACATTGACCAGTTTTTGATTTCTTTACCGGCAAAGCTCACCTGTTCGGTAATTCCTTTTTTATTCTCGAGCAGATACTTGCCAAAGTTTACACGCCCCATGTTTTCTACAAAAATATCAAGCTGTACCTTTCCTTTAGGCAGCGTAATCGTTATTGCATTCTGATTTAACCGTCGATCTAAAATACCTGCCCATTTTTGGTTTACGTAGATAATTGCATAATCACGGAGTTGTTTAAGCTGCAATTCGCCTTCTCTACCGCCTTGAATAGTGGTACGGTAAAGTACATAGCCATAATCTTGCTTAAGGTCTTCGAAAGTTAAAGGAGTGGCATTTTTTACTGGTGCGGGCAATGCGTTAAACAGCGCTGTTTTTTCAGTTAATTTAAAGGGTGCAATAGCCATGCTGGGCTTTGCAGCGGGCACAGCTGGTAAAGTTTGTCCGGCAGGCAAATGCTTCTCAATTACGCTTCTAAACTGCATAAATTTATCGGTAGCATTACCAGCTTCGTTTAAAGGTGCATCGTAATCATAGCTACTGGTTTGCGGCTCGTATGGTGAAATGTCTTTATAATTGGCTCCATTCATAAAATCGCGGGTGGTACCGCCATGAAACATATACATATTGATGGAAATACCTGCAGCTAAAACAGAATCCAGCTTTTTAGTGTATTGTGCAGCTGGCACAGTGTGATGTGCCGTCCCCCACCAATCGAACCAGGCTGGATACCATTCTGCAATAAAATATGGTCCTTTGCCATTGTGGTTTTCATTTACCAGTTTTCTGATTTTCTCTGGATTGTCGATACCGTTTACTCCTGGCAATAAACCAGGCAAATGTCCGTCTTTTACATCGGCTGCCGGATCGCAGGTGTACAACAAGCCATCAAAACCGGCATCGATAAACATTTTCCGGTTAATGTCGAGGTACTTTTTATCAGCCGCATACGAACCGTATTCATTTTCAACCTGCACCATGATAATGTTGCCTCCATGGTTAATTTGCAAAGGTGCAAGTTGTTTACCCACCTGTTGAATGTATTTCCGGTACTCTTCGAGGTATTGCTTTTCGGTACTTCTTACCACCAGTCCTTTTTCGTTTTGCAACCAGTAAGGATAACCGCCAAACTCCCACTCTGCACACACATAGGGGCTTGGTCTTAAAATAACCCATAGTCCTTCCTCCTGTGCAATTTTTACAAACTCGGCAATGTTCTTGTTGCCACTGAAGTCGAATTTATCTTTCTGTGGCTCGTGCAGGTTCCAGAATACGTAGGTACCAATGGTATTCAGTCCCATGGCTTTAGCCATTTTCATGCGTTCGCGCCAGGCTTCTTTGGGTACGCGAGGATAATGAAGTTCGCCCGATATAATCTGGAAGGGCTTTCCATCTAATAAAAAATCTGATTCGCCTAGTGTAAAGCTATGCTTTGCCTGCTGCGCCGTGGCAGATAAGGAAATGCATATCGCCACCAACCATAGTAATTTCTTTTTCATGCTGTAATTTTTGTTTTTATTAATCGGATTTTTTGGACAAAAAAATCCCCTGTTGCGCTTTTTGCGCAATTCATTATCTTGTTTCAATATTTAAAAATTGATTTTTTGCTATTTCTTAAACACGCTCAGATCCCATTGATCGAGCCAGTTTATAGTGATTTTATCGTTTTCAAATTTGATTGGCAGCCATAAATAGCGACCATCTATCGCATTTTTAGGTTCCCATTTATCGGCCATAAAAATAAATTCACCTTTTTTACCAGGTGCAGGCAATACATGTGTGCTTTGTCCGCCGTAAGTAAGCTTAGCGCCCTCTCCCTGACAAGGATTGCCCATGTAAGTCCATGGCCCCCAGATAGAACTGGCTTTGAACCATCGCGCCGGGTTTGGTGCCCAACCGGTACAACCTGAGCCAACCATATAATAAGTACCGTTTTTCTTAAATAAAGCAGGTGCTTCGGTTTGCTGACCTACATAAATGCGGATAAACTTTCCGGTATGGCCGAGATAATCGGGCGTTAACTCTGCCAAATGCAGCGTAAAGTTTTCTTCTGATGAAAAAACGTGATAAGCTTTACCATCATCATCAACAAAAACGGTCATATCACGCGCCATTTGTCCGCCCGGGAAATCCCTGCAGAAAAAGCCATCGCTTTTATTGGCAGGCTGCGTGCAGTTTACCTGATCTTTTTCTGGTGTTCCGGCAGCATAAAAAGGCATTTTACCTGGATTTGGGCGATAACTTTTGATAAAAGTATATGGGCCCGTAGGACGATCGGCTACCGCCACACCCGATCTGGCCGCAGCATAACCTTTACCCACAAGCTCAAGGTGGAACCACATCACAAACTTTTTAGTTTTTTTGTTGTAAACCACTTTAGGCCTTTCTAAAATACAGCCTTTGGCAATGTCGCTGGTCAAATCTTCTGAAACCGGTAAAGCAATGCCTTCATCTTTCCAGTTGTATAAATCTTTTGAAGAATAGCAATGCACACCCACCTGGGCGGTGTTCCCTTTTTCTCCTTCAATTTTATGTTCTCCAAACCAGTAATAAATACCTTTATGCTCCACAATACCGCCACCGTGGGCATTAATGTGTACACCTTTATCATCTTTCCAGATTTTACCCGGAGTAAAAGACGTGTAAGCCTGCTGTGCCGAAACGTAACTGCTCAGCAGTAAACTGAAAGCTATAAATCCAGTTATAAATTTGATTTTTGTACGCATAATTTTTACTAATGTTTTTTAAGGTTATTAAAAGTGTAATTTAATCATCATCTACTTGGCTCACGGGATATACACCAATTAATTTATCTGTTTATTTTAAGCTTGCGCTATGATCGTTTTCAAAATTCTCGCCACTCCAGATCTTCTGTGCACTCCATTTAGCTGCAGGTGCCGACCAAAAAGTATCTGTTTCGGGCAAACCCAAAGGCAAAAAGATATTGGATGCGATGTAGGGGCTGCCCTGATTGTTATAAAAATCGCCAAGATTAGGCTGATCGCCATAAAGCCCGATGGTTAGCCAGCCATTTTTATAGGTAGTGGAGTTTTCTAAGGTTTTTCTGATTACCGCTGTTAACGCACAACGTACCTGCGCCGGACTTAACTGTTTAGGCAAGGCTTTCCTCCAGGCCATATCGGCTAAATGATGAAAGGCTGCACCACGGTAAATAATAGAACGGCCAGTGGCCGGATAAGTACCGTCAGCATTAATTAAACGCTCCTGAATAACGGCGTAACGTTCGTTGCGCTTTTTAATTTTTTCGAACATTTCTTTGTATGCATTCGTTTTGGAACCGATAATATCGACCAAAGCGGCCAGATAAGGATGAATGACGTAGCTGTTGTAGTAATCGAAAGCAAAAGAAGTACCATCCGTGTACATGCCATCGCCGGTATACCATTGTTCCATTTGCTGCAGGGCATAATCAACACGCATAGGATCCCAGCTGTAACCAAATTTGGCTAAAAAGGCTTCGTTCATGGCCGAGAACAATAACCAGTTAGAAAAAACAGGTTTAAAACGACGGGTAGTAACGATCGATTTCATCATCAGCTCCTGGTTTTTCTTATCCAGGTTTTCCCATAACCAAGGCGCGCGTACCAAAGCAAAAGCTACATAAGAAGCATCTACCAGCTGCTGCCCACCGATATCGAAATTCATAAAGTCTTTTGCATTCGAATCTAAAGCATTTTTTAAGCCTTGAATGGCCCACTCGCGGTACTGCTTGCGTAAAGCAACTTCGGCAGGCGAGCCTCCTTCCAGTTGTAACCATGGGGCAATACCACTCAAAACGCGGCCTAAAACTTCTACGTACTGTACTTTTATGCGGTGTTCCTTGTTGTCGATATGGATAGAGGTAACTTTAGGCATGGCTATGCGTAAACTATCTTTAGCCAGGTTGTACAGCACCGGACGAACCATTTTGTCCATTTGCTGTAACCAGAATTGCCTGTCGGTTAACACTTCGGCTTTTGCATTTTTGGCTTTCTTTTGCGCCATTGCAGGGGCACCAAGTATAAGGAGTACTGCAAAGGTTAAAACTATATTTCTGAATTTCATTGCTAATAAAAACTATTTGGTGTTTGATAAATAACGGTACATTTCGCAGCCGGCCAATAAAAATGCGCCTACGCCAAAATTGGCTGTGGAGTTGGCATCAACTACCTGCCCTGGAATGGCTTTTTCGCCAATGGGTTGCACATAACCTAGTTTCCCGTCTTGCTGTAAAGCCGTTTTAGTAAGGTAATCCCAGCCTTTTTTAGCAGCAGGTAAATAGGTCTTTTCTTTTAAATAACCATTGTTGATTCCCCATAATAAACCATAAGTAAAAAATGCGGTACCGCTGGTTTCCGGTCCGGGTGCATGAGCTGCATCTAGAATGCTTCTTGTCCAGTAACCTTCGGCCTGCTGGCTTTTAATGATGGCTTTGGCCATATTTGTGTATTTGGTTAGATATTCGGCACGGTGCGGATCGTTTGCAGGCAAATCTTTCAAAACCTTAGCCAGGCCGGCAAACACCCAGCCATCTCCCCTCGCCCAGAAATCTTTTTTACCGTTTACGCTTTTGTGTTGCGGGTAAACATATTTGGCATCGCGGTAGTAGAGTTTCTCTCCTTTATCGTACATAATGCTGTTGGCATACATAAAGTATTCATAAAGCTTATCCGAATATTGTTTGTTGCCGGTAAGCTTGTACAATTTGGTCATTACGGGCATTACCATGTAAAGTCCGTCGGCCCACCACCAGTAATCGTTGTTTGGTGTACTCATTTCGTACTCCATTACTTCCTTAGCCCGGGCAACTTTATAAGCTTCGGGTTTAATGTGGTATAAATCGATATAGGTTTGAAAACAGATTTGCCAGTCGCCAAAAAGCACATGTTCATCTGTTTCCCCATATTTATATTTCCATTTGGTCTTATCAGTTGATTTTGCCCCCATCCATTTATTGTGTTCGGCCCAATCTTCCGAATATTTGAGATAAGTTTCATTTTTGGTGAGCGCATAAAGCTCCATATTACCGGTGTGGTAAGCGGCATGATCCCAAAAGGCGCGTACCTGTGGTTTATTGTTTGTTTGCCAGTATTGGTTCGCCAGGTTAATTCTGGCCAGCACATCTGCTTTAGATTGCGCATAGCCCGTTATCGAAAGCAAGGCTAAGCAAAGGGCTGTAAAAACTGATTTATATAATTTGAATAGGTTCATTATTTTACTGGTTTTATTCCTGTTAAAGTAGGCTCTACGGCTTTAATGGTTCCATCGGCATTGAATTCCATCTTATCGATACAAACTTCGCGGTTGTAACCTGCGGCATCGCCCATGGTAATTCCTTTTGGCCGGTTAAAGCGATGGTAAACCATGTACCACTCATCTTTACCAGGTACCTGGATTACGCTGTTATGCCCGGTACCATAAATTCCTTTTTCGGGTCTTTTGGATAGGATCAGGTTATCGTTGGGGATAATCATTTTTCCATCAAACGTATCGGAATAACCATAGCGCACGCGGTAATTTTCGCTCCGGGTATCATCTTCCGACCAGAGGAAGTAATATTTCCCTTTGCGGTAAAAGACTTCAGTGCCTTCGCGGAAACTGTTATTAGGCGTAATTACCCGGATGGAAGTGGTATCAACAGAAACCATATCATCATTTAGCGGTACTACAGCCATGTGCCCGTTACCCCAGAACAGGTAACTTTTTCCGGTTTTTGGGTCGGTAAAAACATCAGGATCAATTTCCTGACCACCACGCGTACCTGCAGGCCTTTTAGCAATTAAAGCCTTACCGCTGTCTTTAAAAGGTCCGGCAGGATCGTCGGCAAACGCTACCCCTATTTTTTGCGCAGCTGTAAAGTAATAGAAGTATTTGTAGCTGCCATTTATCTTTTTCTCGGTAATGGTAGGCGCCCAGGCATTCTTTTTGGCCCACGAAACGTCTTTTTCCAGATCGAGGATTATGCCCTCATCTTTCCAGTTGACCAAATCGGTTGAGGAAAAAGTTTTAAAGTAAGTACCGCTCCAACCGGTAAAGCCATCGCTGGTGGGATATAAGTAATACTTTTTGTTTTTGTTTGAATAAAGAATTTCCGGATCGGCATAATACCCATTTAAAACCGGGTTGTGATCTTCTGATACACTAACCGAATAGCTTTCAGGAGCTTGATTGCCTACCTTAACCGCGTATTTTACTGGTCCTTTGCTAAAATCGGCATTACCTGCTGGCGAAACCGTTACACCAAAAGCATTTGAAAACTGTGGATTGAAAGCTTTTAGGCTGGTACCTGTCTGAACAGGTAAATAAACGGTTTGGGCAACCGAATCGACTACAATATTATGCTGCTTTATTGCTTTGTTACCAACCTTTTGCAATACCGCAGATGGCTTATACCATTGGGTTAACAGCCTATTAGCTTCTGCCTGTGTAATGGGCAGAACGGTACCATGACGGGGATGAAAATCCATCGTGATATCCTGATCTACTACGGTAAAATGCTCCAGGTCGGTACTTTTGGTAAACTGGTAACGGCCTTTCATATACACATCGTACATCAGGATGTAGCCATCGCCCTGATTGAGTTTAAATACACCCGCTCCTTCTACCGCTTCGGTAGTTTGTTGTAAATACTTATCCTGAAGTTTATAACCACCAGTTAACTCATCAGAAACGGCCTTTTTAATACCATTGCCATTTCCTTCGGTTTTAAAAAACAAGTTGTATTTACCTTTGTCGTAAATAATATCGCCATCAATGCAAGAACCATTTGTAGGACTGAAAAAAAGCTGTTTGGGCTCAGTTTCGAAATCAGTAAAAGCGGCATTGGCGTAAGCATAATAAATTTTATCAGGATCATTACCGTGCTTCATTGACCAGTACACCATGTACTTTTTGGCTTTGGCATCGTAAATGGTTTGTGGTGCCCACACACGCAACAGGTTTTCATTGTTTGGAAAACGCTCCTGGATATTTACAACGCTTGAAGTCCAGTGGATGAGATCTATTGATTTTAACAGTAGCATAGCCCGATTGGAATTCCAGCCTTTTGCCGAAACCATATCGGTAGCTACCATGTAAAAGGTTTTGTTATCGGCACCACGCAAAATATGCGGATCGCGCACCCCACCTGTACTGCTTATTTTCTCGGAAGAAATTATGGGATTGTTGCCGTTCAAAGCCCTGTAATGGTAGCCATCACTACTTATGGCGAAACGAATAGCCTCTTCTGCTTTCGAATTACCTGTGAAATAAGTAAACAAATAGGCTGTATTTCCGGTTGCTGCACCAGAGGCTTTTTTAACTTGTGCCTGCGCTACATTTGCCGAAACAAACAAGGCTATACCTGCCAGAGAAAAATATCTTAAAAGGGGACGTATCATATATGAGTTGAATGGCTATTTGTTATTTGGTTTCCAATCTAATACCTGTATGGCTGTTGGCGCCTGGTTGGCCATGCCTTCGCCATCAACCTGGGTTACATTTTGCAAAAACAGGCTTAAAATGCCTTTGCTCGTCCAAAGTTCCGTATCGTAAGTGGGTTCCCAATCTCCTACACTGGTTTTGGTTAGGTCTTTAAGGGTCCAAAGTCCTGCGCCTAAATTGTTGTTTAAAGCAATTGAAGCTTTATTTCCACGTTCGGCATCTCTAAACAATAAACCTGCAGCATAATTTTTACCATTCGGCCAAACAATAATCTGTGGTCGCGATATGGGAATCTTTTTGGTTCCACCGCCGCTTAAACTAAAAGGTGTTTTCCTGAAATTAAGATTGCTTACTTTCCATTTTCCAGCTGTTTTAAAAACGAGGTGGTATTGCGGGATACTTTCATTGGCTTCGCGCCAGTAACCGGCAATAAATACTTTTCCCTGTGCATCGGCAAACATCGAAGTCTGGTTAATCAGCTCACTTTTCTGAGGAATTTTAAGCGCATACTCGGCATTTGCAGCCCTGATGGGGAGGGTGTATTTTTCATTGGTAGATTTTAACCAGGTTATACCGCCATCTCTGGATTTGGCATAAGCTAAATCGTGGTTACTGGCCACATCAGGACTTTCGCGCCATACCCACGATAAATGGATGGTCCCCACCTGATCTACAGCCACCTGCCAATAGGCATTGCGCTGGCCTTCGCCATCAATCATGCCATCTTGTACACGTGTCCATTTTTTTGTTTTTAAACTGTAGCGGTTAATCATCAGGTTTCCGTTACCAGAGCCACCATCCCGATAAAAGAATAACAAATCGCCATTGGCCAGCTTATAAAACTCAGGGTAACTGACCTTATTTTCTTTTGCCGAAACCATGGGCTCTTTATCACCCATCGTTAACGAACCTGCTGCTACAGATTTGGCATAGTTTAGCTTGTTATTGTGCTGCCCCCAGGCCAGATGCAAAAAACCAGCTCCATCAACCATAATACTGATCGATTTATGGGCATCAGTCGCATCTCCTTTATAAACTGTCCTTTGTATTGTCCATTTTTGAGCGCCTGCTTTGCGACTGGCGAGCACAACATACTGCTCGTGATCATAATAAGCCGCAAATTGAGTTTGCCTATAAGTAACCAGTGCATTTTTGCGATAGATAACCGTATTGACCGAATTATTGGCCCAGCCGTTACCGGCAATGGTACTCAATTGAGTTTCTTGTGCAACACAGTTAAGGCTTACAAGGAAGCATAAACAGATAAAAAATATATTTTTAAAAGGCGCTTGGTACATATTCAGATTTAGGCTGCTCAGTTTTATTTGGTAATGCCGAAGTACCGCTTTTTTTAGACTATAAACAGGGGGCTAAATCATACTTTGAAGGGGGCGTTTTAAGAAAAACATGCCTTAAACTTCAAATTCGAGTAACTTTTATGTGGTAGCGTTAATATTATAGTATTTATGAAAACTTTTGCGGTGCTTTTTAATAAACTCAGAAGGAGTTAATTTAAAGAGCTTCTGAAACTGTTCTCTAAAGTATTTGCTATCGTTGATTCCCACCCTGAAAGCGGCTTCGTTAATATTTAAATTGGTGTTAATTAAAAGTTCGGCTGCCTTACGCAAACGGATAAACCTGATAAAGCCATTAATGCTCTGTCCTGAGGTAGTTTTAATCTTTTTGTAGAGATTAGAGTGGCTCATCCCCAGATCGGAAGCCAGTGTTTTCACATTAAAACTATCTTCCATTAAATTTTCTTCAATAATGGTGATACATTTCTGCAAAAAGCCCTTATCCTCCTGCGATACCTTATGCGTATCAGATTTCAGCGTAATTTCGTTATAAAAATACGACTGTAAATTGGTGTGGTTCTTTATAATGCTGTTAATCTTAGCAGTAAACAACTCTTTATCAAAAGGTTTACTGATAAAATCGTAGGCACCCACTTCAATTCCTTTGAGCTTAATTTCGGGGCTTGGATCGCCGGTAAGCAAAATTACCGGAATGTGGCTCAGCGCAGAATCATCTTTAATGGCCTTGCAGAGCTCAATTCCATTAAGACCATCCATGTTTACATCCGAAATTACAATATCGGGCAGGTATTCTTTACATAAACGCAAACCATCGAAACCATTTTCGGCCCTGTACACCTTAAAGCTATCCTGAAAAATATGTTTAATGTAGTCGATAATCTCCGGATTATCGTCAATAATCAGAATTGAATGCAGATCTGAGATCAATAATTCGAGGTTGCCTACATTTTCGGTTTCGCTATTTTCAATTTCTTCTTCCTGGGCAATGAGCTCGTTAACATAGGTAAGTTCGTTCTGTAAAGTACTGCTGTGTTGTGGTAAATGCGCTTCGCCAACCGGAATATCGACCAGAAAGGTAGTACCCATGCCCGGATTTGCACTGAAAGAGATTTTCCCCTTGTGCAGCTCGACAAAGTTTTTGGCCAAATAAAGCCCAATACCAAATCCCATTTTTAGCGATTCGTTGGTCATTACCTTATAAAACTTATCAAAAAGCTTCTCACCTACATCGGCCGGAATACCCGGACCACTGTCGCGCACCTCAATTTGCACGCGTGAACCATCAGTTTTAACGCTAAATTTAACGTAACCTCCTTTTGGCGTAAATTTAAGCGCGTTAGACAGGAGGTTAAACAAGACGATTTCGAGTTTATCTTTATCGGCAAAAATATCCTGTTCTTCATCCTCGCATTCAAAAATGTAATTGATATGGTTATTCTTGGCCAGATAATTAAAACACAGGAAAATTTCGTTGGTAAACTTATACAGGTTAATCCGAACAATTTTGAGGATATCGTTTTCGCTTTCTGTTTTCCTGAAAAGCAACAACTGATCGACCAGGCTGAGCAAACGCCTCGAATTGCGATAAACCACATTAAGATCGTTCTTTTCCTGGCCGGCTTCTTTTTTGTACAGGATATCTTTAATCGGGTTAACAATCAGGGTTAATGGTGTTCTCAACTCGTGCGAAATGTTGGTAAAGAAACTGAGTTTTTTCTCGTTCAGATCTTTTTCGCGTTCCATTTTCAGGTTGGTAATTTCTACCTCATGTTTTAATCTACGCTGGCGGTTACGGTAGGTTTGGAACAGGTAAAATAACGACGAACCAATGATTAAATAAATGGCATAAGCCCACCAGGTGCGGTACCAGGGCGGCAAAATGGTAATGATTACTATTTTTTCGTTGTTACTCCAGGCCCCTTCAGTATCGGTACTTTTAATGTGCAGCTTGTATTTCCCTTCATTTAAGCGCGAATAATAGGCTGTACTTAGTTTATTTACGTAGTTCCAATCACGATCCCAGCCTTCGAGGTAATAAGCGTAAGAAATCTGATCCTGAAAAGAAAATTCTACCGCAGCATAATCAACCGAAATTACGGCTGAATTGAATGGAATGGAAATCCGTTCGAGATTAACGACCGAAACATTTCTGTAATTGGAATCCTGGTCGAGCGGTACGTTGTTGATCCGGAAATCGGTAAGCACAATTTTCGGAATCCGCTTATTCTTTTTAATGCTATCAGGCGAAAACAGGTTAAAACCACCAATACCGCCAAACAAAAGGTTTCCGTTTGATAATTTTAAGGCTGCATTATAGTTAAATTGATTGCTTTGCAAACCATCGGTTGCATAGTAGTTTTTAAAAGTATTGTTTTTAGTATCAAATTTAGAAAGGCCGTTATAGGTACTGCACCATAAATTACCTTGATTATCTTCGAGGATGTTTAATACCGAATTGCCCGGAAGGCCATCGCGCTGAATGTAGCGTTTTATTTTTTGCGTTGCCGGATCAAAAAGCAGTAGTCCCCCACCCTCGGTACCAATCCATAACTGATGACGGGTGTCTTCGTGAATGGCTCTGATGGCAAAATTGATTTTAAAATATTCGTGTTTTTTATTTACCGGGTCGATTTTAATCAGCTCCGTATAATTACCTCCCCAAAGCCTGCCTTTCGAATCCTGAAAAAGCGTATGAATGTCCTTAAGACGGTTATCAAAAAGGTCAAATTTATCGGTTGCTTTATTGTAACGATACAATGCCCCGCCTTTGGTTGTACCGGCCCAAAGGTTTTGCTGTTTATCCTGATACAGTTTCCACAGATTAACTTCCTCAACCCCTTTTACTGTGTTGTAGCAGGTGTAATGGATAAATTTACCTCTGGTCTTGTCAAAACGATCAATTCCGCCACTAAAGGTTGCTACCCAGGTATTGTGATTGGCATCGTTTAAAATACTGGTTACAAAATTACTGGTTAAAGAGCCCGCATCGGCAGTTTTTGCGTAGTTGGTAAAGGTATTCTGCTTTTGGTTCCACACACTTAAACCTCCCCCATCGGTACCAATCCAGATGTTTTTATTTTCGTCTTCACTAAAAGAAAGCACGAAATTATTGATGAGCGAATTGCTTTTTAAAGGATCGTGTTTGATGGTTTTAAACTGCTCGTTTTCCTGATCGATAATATTTACTCCACCACGTAAAGTAGCAATCCATTTGCGCGATTCGTGATCTTCGTAAACCTGCGCAACCGAATTACTGCTCAGCACGTCTTTTTCTTTTCCAGCTGCCAGGTAGCTCGTTTTCTGGCTCCTGGTATTGTAAATGGTTATGCCGCCACCATCTGTCGAAATCCAAAGCTTTTGTTGCTTATCAAGCAACAGTCCCATAATATTTTCGTTGGCCAAATGCTGGTTAAACCGGCTTAAACTATTGGTCGCTTTATTAAACTGAAAAAGTCCGCGTTCTGTTCCAACCCATAAAATTTGGTTAGCCCCTTCAGCAATACTGGTTACTGAACGCAGTGCAGAATTGACTAAACTAATCGCATTTTTAGCGGCATCAAACCGGCATAACCCCACATCTTTAATAAAAAGCCAAAGGGTTTCTTCACTATCCGCGTACAATGCTTTTACGGTATAATTCCGGTTTTTACCAAAGGGAATTTGTTCGGCCAGCTGACTATCCTTTTTAAGTACAAAAAGCCCTTTTTCATCGGTAGCAATATAAACAGATGTGGCTTTGCTTACCGCAATGGCATTAATAGAATAGCCAACCTCGTTTCTTTTGCCTTGCTCCTGATAAAATAGCTGATGAAATTTTGAATCAGCATAATCGTAATAAGATATTCCTTTTTGCGTGCCCACCCAAATGCGGTTTTTCTTATCACCATTAAGTACGGTAATGTGGTTGTTAACCAGCGAATGCTCATCGCCCCAGCCATTTCTAAAGATCTTAAAATGGTAACCATCATAACGGTTCAGGCCATCATAAGTGCCCATCCACATAAAACCAAAACCATCAAGGTATAAAGAGTTTACTACGTTGTTCGATAGCCCGTTTTCTACCCCTAAATATTTAATGGTAAAAGCAGGTGTCTGCGAAAAGCAAACACTGATATTTAGCCATAAGCAAAATATGGAACATACAATCGTTTTATGGATAGGGAACATAGAAAAATCAGTACCTGGATATACTTGGCAGGAAACGAATATACATATTTTCCTAAAAAGCCCAGTATTTGCCCCGATTTTGCGCTGTATGTTAATCCATACACAAACTACTTACAAATAGGTATCCAGGTTAAATTCCTGTCTTTGGTGCTTTCCGCTTTCCTTCCCTGATTTTAATGACTTCGCTATAAGGAATCACCCCGACGTATCTCGCCCAGTTTTGGTAAGCTGCGCTTAATTCGGCAACTTTTTGAGGCATGGTAGCAGCCAGATTGTTCAGTTCTGAGCGGTCTTTACTGATATCATATAACTCCCATTGAACTGGTTGCCCGGTGTGGTACTCACTAACCAGTTTCAGGTTACCCTGCCTGACAGCTGCATTTCCTTCATGTTCCCAGAAAACGGGTGCAGTATGTACAGGAGTTTCTTTTCCATAAATTAAGGGCAGCAAACTTTTTCCCTGCAAAGGAACAATCTCATTACCTTTATAGGTTGAAGGATATTGAGCTTTACTTACGTCAACAATAGTAGCCATAATATCGGGCAAAAAACCATATTGATCGGTAAATTTACCCAAACGGCCCTGAGGAATGGCCTTAGGCCAGTGTACAATAAGCGGCGTGCTGATTCCGCCTTCGTGAACCCAGTGCTTAAATTTTTTGAAAGGTGTATTGGAAACATTGGCCCACGATTGACCATAACTGAGCAGATACCCCAACTTCGTACCCAGGTTTTCGGGTAAACCGCCACCAAGGAGGCCACCTTCGGCACATGCACCATTATCAGAAAGGAAAAAGATAAGTGTATTGTCTAACTCGCCCGAAGTTTCCAGTTGCTTAATTACACGGCCAATGTTCTGGTCCATCCGATCAATCTGCGCTGCATAAAGCGCCATGCGGTGATCCATTTCATCTTGTTTAGCAGCCGATAACTCATCCCAATCGGCGCCATCAGCATCGCTAAGCCCCGCGTTTTTATCAATTACCCCTAAAGCTTTCATCTTTTCGTAGCGGGCTTGACGAAGTGCCTTCCAGCCTTTTTTATATTGGCCACGGTATTTCTTCACATCCGCTTCCAAAGCATTTAAAGGCCAGTGCGGACTGGTATAAGCCAGGTACATGAAGAAAGGTGCTTTACTTTCCTTTTTATTTTCATCAAGAAATTTAACCGCATAATCGGTAATGGCATCGGTTAGGTAGAAATTTTCTCCCTGGGGCTTTACTTTTTCATTCATCAGCATCAATCCACGTCCGCCCGAAGGATTAAAGTAATTGGTTGCCCCAGCCAGCAGGCCATAATATTTATCGAAACCTCTTTGCATTGGCCACCGCTGTTCGCCGTGATAACCCACATGCCATTTACCACTCATTAAAGTTTGATAACCTTTTGTTTTCAGCACTTCGGCAATGGTTACACATTTATTGTTTAAACTGCCCTGATAACCTGGCAGGTTATAATTAAAACTGGTACTATCTTCCGGATCGTTAGACATGTGCCCGATGCCCGCCTGGTGTGGATATACGCCGGTAAGCAAAGATGCCCGCGTTGGGCAACACCGCGCGTTATTGTAAAATTGCCTGAAACGGATGCCCTTTGCTGCAAGCCTGTCTAAATTTGGAGTAGCTACCTCACTACCATAACAACCAATATCGGCAAACCCCATATCATCGGCCATAATGAGCAAAATATTTGGTGCTTTTGCAGGTGCAGAAAAATGGGGTTTGGTTCCACTAAAAAATAACAGTAATGCGAAGCAGCTAAAAACGGAAATCAACTTATTCATAATCAATGGTTAGCATAGGGCAGCAGAAGCAACTCTGCGGGTTAGGTATTTTTTTCTGATTTAAATTTGAGGATTTATTTTTTAGCAAATGATAAAACTCTTGTTACCAAAACACTAAAAAACAAAAAACTCAATTGTACATTGAGCTTTTTGTAAATCTAAAACCTGACGTCATGAACGGGTTCGAACCGCTGTAAAAGGTTTTGCAGACCTCTGCCTAACCACTCGGCCACATGACTTTCTATTGTCGGGATGCATTAAAATAACATCGACAATTCAAATATATACAAAATCTATAGAATTAATATACTTTTTTATCAAAAAGATTTAAATGCTTTTTAGAAATAATTTTTTTAATCTAGTTCTGCAATAAAAAAAGGCTTAACCTATATTCGGTCACCACTGATAAACAACTACTTAACATCCGAATGGCCCAAACTCATTTCAGGATTTACCTCATCGCGGATTAACTGTTTCAGTTCTTTAATTTCCGGAAAACGCTGCATCTGTTTTCTATCGAAGATCAGCTTTTCGCCTACATACACGGTAAAAACACCCGATGTTTCACTCGGCAACAACGTTACTCCTTTTACCTGATCAACAAAAGTGGTTAAAATTTCTTGCGCCATGTAAGCCGAACGCAACATCCAGCCACATTTAGGGCAATAAGTGATATGTATGAGTGGTTTGTCCATTTTATTTTTTTACAAGAGTAATAAAAAATACAATTGAACAATAATACTATCTTCTTTTTTCCCGGTCGGGTTTGAAAATGAAATAAAAAACGATTACTCCTGCCAATAAAAATACTATGCCTAAAATAAAGTTCAACCGATCATCCATCCCTAAACAACAGCCCCTTCCACAAATGGTTGGCAAAAAACATACAACCTGTGCGGCTATAAAAATGCTACACTGAACAAAATGAACTAAACAAATTAAAGCCCCGATCGTTAATTTTAAAAGAAAAGGATAACTACATCCATAGCTATCCCTTTCCAATTACTCCCGTGTTAGAGGAATTAGTATTACAACATTTAAGCACTTTTTGTTTGCAAAGTCTTGATTATCATACAAGAAAAAAGCGCACTTAGTCAAGAGTCAAAAAGTCGGAGGTCGGAAGATAGTGTGCTTAAAACCTATTCTGCGGTTATCTGCGGGCAACAGCTCGACGTCTTTTCTTTGTGGTTAAAAATTGGAAGAGATCCTGAAACAAGTTCAGGATGACGATCATCTTTAGTGATTAGCCTATGTGTCGGACGCTCTGAATAGTTCTCTGCAGAAAAAATCTGCAACCTGCTCTGTGTACTCCGTGTATTTTTCTTTGCGTGCTTTGCGGTTAAATTGGAAGAGATCCTGAAACAAGTTCAGGATAACGATCATCTTTAGTGATTAGCCTATGCGTCGGACGCTCTGAATAGTTCTCTGCAGAAAAAATCTGCAATTTGCTTTGTGTTCTCTTTGTTTTTCTTTTTGCGTGCTTTGCGGTTAAATTGGAAGAGATCCTGAAACAAGTTCAGGATAACGATCATCTTTAGTGATTAGCCTATGCGTCGGACGCTCTGAATAGTTCTCTGCAGAAAAAAATCTGCAACCTGCTCTGTGTGCTCCGTGTATTTTTCTTTGTGTGCTTTGTGGTTAAAAATTAGAAGAGTTCCTGAAACAAGTTCAGGATGACGATCATCTTTAGTGATTAGCCTATGCGTCGGACGGCGTCTTCTCTTTGCGGTTAAAAAATCCTGAATCCCCACTTTATTTGTCTGTAATGCCCCTGTACGAAGTACAATCTCCGGTTTAACTTTACTTTTATTAAACTCCTAAAGATGAAAAACACCTTAAGTGCAACCGTTACCATTAACCTGCCTATATCGCAAGTCTGGAATTTGTGGACAAGCCCGGCCCACATTGCTATATGGAATTGCCCGAATGACGAATGGACCAATACCCATGTAGAAAATGATCTCCATACAGGTAAAAGCTTCTTATTTGCCATGGCTAAAAAAGACGGCAGTGAAAGCTTTGATTTTCAAGGTACTTACGATGAAATACGCACCTATCAGTTTATAGCCTATACCTTAACAGATGGCCGGAAAACACAACTTACTTTTACGGGCGAAGATCCTGTTACCATCACCGAAAATTTCGAGCCTGTGGCTAATCTTGATTTAGGCATGCAGCAGGCATTCTGCCAATCCGTTTTAGAGCGGTTTAAGCAATACGCACTGTCTGTTTAGGCTTCTTTTTTCTTTTCTTCCACCAGATGATAAAACCGGTAATGGGTAGACTGGCCGCTATCAGGGCAGCGAAAAAAGATACAATTTTATGTGGTAAGCCAAAAAGCCTCCCGGTATGCAAATCGTAATTGGTGGCTTCAATCAAATCGGCTCTGTTAAAATCAGCATAAAGTTTCGACCTTAACATCGCTCCTGTTGCTTCATCATAGAAAAAAGTGTTCTGTTTGCGCGCCCATCGGTAGGGATAGATCATCCGCAAGCGCAGTTCGCCTTTACCGCGAACAGAAAAACTACTCGAAATGGCACCAGGATATTGTTTTTGGGCAGCGGTATAAATTTTATTGTAACGCACAGCTAAAGGATCAATCTGTGCAGGTTTTGGTGCAACTACTGCTTTCCCTTGACTAAGTTTGCTCCCCGTAAAGAAACTCGCCGCATTTTTTACTCCCTTAAAAGCAAAGTATAAGCCGGTTAGTGCCGTTACCAACAGTACGAGCGAGGCATAGAAACCCAAAACATTATGCAAATCGTAGTTTAGGCGCTTAAAAGAAGCTTTGCGTTTAATGGTGAGCGATTGCTTTAATAAACGCATCTGCCCCGGAAACCAAAGTATAAGACCGGTTATGAGCATGATCACAAAAATCACCACCGACCATTGCATGATAAATTCTCCAGTTTTACCCAGCAAAAGCGAGGTATGGATATGCTCTACGATTGCGAGCCAATCTTCTCTACCTTTCTTTACCAGTTCGGCATTGTAAGGATTAAAGTAGTAGGCCGCTCCTTTTTTGGTGGTAATTTCTACGGTTGCATTAGGGAAAGCTTCTTCCATACGGATCAGCCTGATGGGATCTTTAGGCGATAATTTTTCAAAAGCAGTAATCACCCTATCTAAACCCACAAAGGGCTTCTGTTGAAGCCCTACGTAACGAAAATCTTTTTGTGTAAATTCCCTGATCTCTTCTTCAAATACATAAATCGATCCGGTAATAGCAATTATAAATACCACCAGGCCAGTCGCCAGGCCAAGCCATAAGTGAATGTTCCTGATGGTATTTTTTAAATTCTTTTTCTTCATCAATTAAAATGCGTAACCAGCTGAAAGGTTAAACCTGCGTCCATTTCCCCTTACATAATTTACGTTACTGCCATAAAACTGCGATATGGCCGGATAATAAACCTTGTTTAACAGGTTCTCTACACCAAGCGATAACCTTAATGGTTGAGTAACCTGATAAGCTGCCGCTAAGTTAAATAAGTTAAACGCTTTTACCGGCCCCTCACCGATTAAATATTTACCGGCAGCATTTGTTTTAAAGCGATCGCGGTTACCCACTCGCATCCAGTTTACATCTAAAGTCAGGTTTTTAACGCCCGAATATTTGAAGTAAACCGTTGTTTTAGAAGGCGGGATCCGGGTAGTATTGAGGTACACATCTACGTTTCCGTTAAAAGTGCCATCATTATCTACATCCCCTTTTCCTTCTACCTGTGCGTAGTTACCGCCAACGCTTAAATCGCGTAAGACCTGGTAATCGGCCTGGATTTCGAAGCCATATACGCGCTCCGGAATACGCTGAGAAATGTAAGTACCATTTACTTCAAGCAGGTTTGCGCCTAGCTTAGAGGTGCTATAATAATAAGCTGCACTGAAGTTTAACTTACCAACCGTGCTGCTAAAACCCGCCTCGTAATTGTTTACAATAATCGGCTTGGTTTCCAGTTGCGATAAGGTATTGCTTTTGGCTGCCCTTAAAACCCTGCCCAGCTCGAAAACCGAAAACGATTGTGCATAGCTGATAAAAGGGTTAAAAAATTTAAATTTAGAATACCTTGCGCCCGCATTAAATACAAAGGCATTGTAGTTTAACTTTCCACCCTGTACTGCAATACTACCGGCACCGTTTGCACCAGTTGCCAGGGTGTTAAAATCATCAACATCAATATTGATATTTTCGGCCCTTAAACCACCTTTAATGGTTAAATCGTTAAATAATGTAGTCGATGCCTGCAAATACGGTGCAAAGTTAACCATGTTCATGTTAGGCACCCATAAACGTCCGTCGGTTAAACTCTGGGCCGTTTTATCGTTCATTAAATCCAAACCATAATTTAAAGTTACCGGTACATTTGCAGTAAGGTTAAATGGCGTGTTTAAGTTTACCCTTGCACCTTTTTTGGTTGAGGTAATGGCCGATTGACCACCACCAAAAAACGAAGCTGAATTAGAATAAATGGTATAAAAATCCTGGTAATACAAATTGGCTGTTAAATCAGTTTTACCAAAAATCTGCTGACTGGTATATTGTAAATTGGCGTTGTGGTTAAAGCGTGTACCTTCATCAACACCTAAGCGTGTACCATAAACACCAATGGCTGGCGATTGACCATAAACCCCATCTTTGGTGGTGTAAAGCGAATGCTGGCGCGAACTGAAATAATTGTACATCAATTGCAGGCGTTGTTTTGCCGTAAAGTTATACCCTAGTTTTACAAAACCATTATACGATTTGGTTTCACCAAGACCATATTCAGGCGAAATAACCAAACCTTCAGCATCGCGGTATACGCCGGTTTTCTCGTACATACCGCTTACCAGATAGTCGAATTTGGCTACTTTACCATAAAACTGTTGCGAAAAGCGGTAACCAATGGTGCTATCGCCTTTTAAGTTTCCGGTTAAGCCAGCTTGTGTATAACCACCAAAAGCTTTTCCTTTATCTCCGTTTTTAGTAATGTAGTTAATTAAACCACCTTCGGCACCATTACCATAAATGGCAGTAGCGCCTTTAATTACTTCAACACGTTCCACAACCGAAGGATCGATACTGCGGATATCCCTTCCCCCTGCCCTTAGTGGTGTAGACTGCGGAATACCATCAATTAAAACGAGTACATTACGTCCGCGTAAGGTTTGACCTGAGTTACCGGTCTGATTGGTCGAAAAACCCAATCCCGGTACGCTGTAAGAAAGTATATTGGCTAAATTAGGACTAATGGTTGATTGGGTAGACAGCTCCTTCGCAGTTAATACCGTCACCGATGAAGGTGTTTGCGATAAAGATTCAGGTCTTCTGCTGGCCGAAACAATTACGTCGTTTAGATCTGATTGCTGCTCCTTTAAAGTAAAAGTAATAGTGGTAGTATCATTTGCCTTAACCACCACGCTTTGCTCCAACTGGTTATAACCTGTAATCGAAACCCTGATTTGCTGGTTCCCTGCAGGTACAGCATTTAGTTTAAATGCACCCAACTTATCGGAAGTAGTTTTAAGGTTCTGCTTTTTAACCTGGATGTTGGCAAAGGGAATATTGTTGCCTAACGAATCGACTACTTTACCGCGAATGCTTCCCTTTTCGGTTTGCGCAAAAAGTGGTAAGGCTGATAAAATAGAGAGTGTTAGTACAAGTAATCTGAAGTATGTGTGTTTCATTAAAAATAAAATTTCGGCAAAGCTAACATTATTTAGACTCGTTAAAAATAATAAAAGAAAAAAGATTGTTTTAAACTTCCTTTGTTCGCCGCGAATTATTGATATTAGCCAAAAAACTACCTTTTATACGATATGGCTGAAACACAAGCAACTTACGCACTGATTACCGGTGCGAGTAAAGGAATAGGAAAAGCAATGGCTATTGCGCTGGCCAAAAGAAAAGTTAACCTATTGCTTGTTGCCCGCTCCCTTACTGCACTAACTCACTTGCAGGAGGAAATTCAAGCTAGCTACGATATAAAAGTGTTTAGTCTATCAATCGATTTAAGCGAACCAAACGCTGCTTCCGAACTCTATCAATGGGTAGAAAAAAAACAGATCAATATTTCGATACTCATAAACAATGCAGGCTTTGGCCTGTGGGGCAAATTCAGCGAACTGAAGCTTAGCGAACAGCTGGAAATGTGCCAGTTGAATATGAATATGATTACCTCACTATGCCATTATTTCCTGCCCATGCTGCAAAAACAAAAACAGGCCTACATCATGAATGTGTGCAGCACCGCAGCATACCAGGCGGTACCTACCATGGCTGTTTATTCGGCTACCAAAGCTTATGTATTGTTGTTTACCAGGGCCCTAAGGTTCGAGCTGAAAGACAGTCGGGTTTCGGTAACCTGCTTTAGTCCGGGGCCGGTTGATACGGGTTTTGCCGAACGTGCCGGATTGGATGCCTTTAGCAAAATGGCCGAAAAATTTAACATGAAACCCGATGAAGTTGCTGAAATTGCACTCAAAGGCATGTTTGCCAAAAAATCTGAAATTATTCCCGGTTTTACCAATATCATCAGCGTTTACGCCAACCGGATTTTGCCAAAAGCCTTTATTGAGAAAATGGCCGCAGGGATTTATAAGGTTTAACAGTTTTCAGTTAGCAGTTTTCAGTTGGCAATTTCCAGTTAGCAATTTCCAGTTAGCAGTTTCCAGTTAGCAGTTTCCAGTTAGCAGTTAACAATTATCAATAAACAATTTTCAATAAACAATTTTCAAGCCGCTTCAATAATACCACTATACTATCACCATAGATAGCCATTAATGCACTGCAATGCCCCCTCCCATGTAGGCAATTCTTAATGCGGACGTAGTACTGACCGTCATTGCCAGCTTGACTGGCAATCTTAATGCAATAGAAGAATAAATGAGCCATTTTCACAGTCCCTTTAGCACTAACCGTCTTGCCAGCTCGATCCGATAGCTACTGGATGGCAATGCTAATGCTATAAAAGGGTCAATGAACCATATTTGGAAAATTTATAATTAGCGTCATTGAACGTACGGCGGCTCCAGCTTTTCACTGCACCTTCCGTATTAAATTCTGAATCAGCATAAAAAAAACAAAAAAATGAAATAAAATTCTTTGGAATGTTAAAAAAAGATTACGTTTGTATTAAATACTACTAAATCTATAGATTATGTCGAATAAAACATTTTTGTTTTATTTCCTTTCAGTACCGAACCACTCGCCCATGCGAATGTGCTGTTGTTGCGCATAATACTAAATCCAATTTATCTTTTTCCTAAACCTTTAATTTTTTGTCACATGGCAACATCGTATCCAACCTTTACCCTATCCGACCAATTAACAAGCCAACAGCTCGATTTTTTTAATACCCATGGGTTTATCCATTTTAAAAATTTTATTGAACCCGAAACCGTTTCTGCCATTATTGAGGCCGCTAAACAGGTAGAACAAAAATGGCTGCAGCAAGATATCAAGAAAATTAATGGCGTGCCCATTAAATATGGCAAAGACCTTGATGGCTCATCTATTGTGCAACGTTTTGCTTTTATTAACCAGCACCACCAAACTTTAAGCGGTTTACTGCTCGATCCGCGTTTTAATGCGCTGCTTCAACTCGCTGGTGATGGTGCCCGTTTAGGTACAGAAGAAAAAGACGGCATGGTGTTTAACCACTACATTAACGGACCCGAAAGTAAGTTTAGCAAAATGGGCTGGCATACCGATGGCTTACGAGATATATTCTATGGTACCAAACTAAATCCGATGCTGAATGTGGGTATACACCTCAGCACTTTGCAGCCCGAAAATGGTGGTTTAAAAATTATTCCCGGTACCCATAAACAAAGTATTTACCAGATGCTTTTCCGTAAGAAATACTTTTTAGATAACAAACCCGACGCGCAGGAAGTATCGATATTACCACAGGCAGGCGATTTAACCATACACGATGGCCGGCTTTGGCACCGCGTGGCCGAATCATCAGTTCGGGGCGAAGCGAGCAGACGACGCGTAATTTATGTGCCGATTATCGCCGGAAAATACGCCCCTAAAAACGAGAACAGTCCGACTGTATTTTATCAACGCTTTGCCGGAATCGTAAAATAGATTATGCTGTTTGTTTTATTGTTCAGCTACCTGATCAGATCGGGGAAGCTGAAGCGCGCAGCTTTGTTTTTTAAAACAGTGCCCAGAAAAATAGGGCTAAAATTTTATCGCCCGGAAACAGCGCTCATATTCGGATTTATTATAGCAGGTGCTTAAATGGAGTGTAATACTAAAAGAGAAAAAGTGGCTATTGTGCACCAAAAACTTTTTACCGACAGGGAAAGGACGAACATTTTACGCGGTGGAGAGCAAAAACTAATTCTTTTTCTACTGAAAAAGGTTCCCGATTGGGTTACACCGAACTTTATGACAGGTATTGGCATGCTTGGCTCAGTAGTAGTTTTCGTTGCATTTATACTGGCGCACTATTACGGCAATACCTATTTATTAATTGGTATTGGGGGTTTGCTCATTAACTGGCTCGGCGATTCGTTAGACGGCAGGTTGGCTTATTACCGGCACATCCCACGCAAGTGGTATGGTTTTACGCTCGATATTGTTATGGATTGGCTGAGTATTGTACTCATTGGTTTGGGCTATTATATTTATGCTTCGCCCCCCTACAAGGTACTGGCCTTCTTATTTGTGGTATTGTATGGCTGGTCGATGATTATTGCTTTGCTGAGGTATAAAATTACTGGAAACTACCGGATTGATACCGGGCACCTGGGCCCTACAGAACTACGTGTAATCATTTCGCTAATCTTACTGGCCGAAAGCCTGATACCGGGTATTATCGGCTATTTTGCTATCGCTATATGTGCTTTGCTTTTGATTATCAACACGGTTGATACACAAAAGCTACTGAAAGAAGGCGATGCCAGAGACAATACTGAACCAAAACGATGAGCTGGCAATCTGTTAAACTCTTCTTAAAGGCTCAGGTATCAGCATTTTCGGGCGGACTTACGGATTATGGTTTAATGGTGCTCTTAACCGAGCTCCTGCATATTCATTTTACCATTTCTATCATCATTTCAGGATCGATAGGTGGTATGGTAAACTTTTGCATTAACCGTTTCTGGGCCTTTAAAAGTACCGATGGTTACCATGGCAATGCCAGTACCCAGTTTATCCGTTTTTTTATGGTGGTATTGGGGAGCATTTCTTTAAAATCTGCAGGAACCTACCTGCTCCACAGCAGTTTCAATTTAGATTATAAAATTGGCAGGTTATTGACAGACAGTATCGTATCCTATGGATTTAACTACCCCTTAATGATATACTGGGTATTTAAAGCGAATATTATTGCCTGCGAATATGTTGAAGAACAAACACGGGCTTAACTGATAAAAAGCTAAAATTCAGCGCTTAAAACAGGAAAATCGAAGCAAAAATTAGCCATTTGCTTTAAATAACAAACGTTTGCGCTGAAATTGAGGCAATAAAGGTAAAAAGTGATGTCCAGCTCAAACGATGAAGCATAAAAAACTGAACATCTTACCTTTACCTTATTAGTTTAAGATCTTTTTAGGGTCGTTTACTCTATCTGCATTGATCTGCTTTACAATTTCTTCAAAACGCGCTTCTTTAGCCATGTATTTATTCAACAAATCGAGCTGATTTAAGCCCCTAACCAGGTTATGCTCCGGATAACTTGTTTTATAATAAACATCGCCATTTAAAAAGTCGGCAATAAACCTAACCGCCTGCATATAAATCATGAATTTACCAGCGTAAATGAAGAACTGTTTTTCGGCAAAACTTAAAACCGAATCCATTTCTTCCATATATCCTTTATGTATAGCGGCAAAAACATCTTCCCTGATGGCTATTTTATTAAAATCGCGTTCTTCTTCATTGGCCTCAGAAAGGTAAGTACGCATCATATCGCCTACATCACTGATAAAATAGCCCGGCATTACCGTATCTAAATCAATTACACAAAGGCCAACACCTGTTTCTACCTGCAGCAGTACATTGCTTATTTTAGTATCGTGGTGTATCACACGGGGGTTAAGTGCACCGCTATCAACCATGTGTACATATTGTTCTTCAATTTCGTAAAGCTTGATAATTTCTTCAATCGCAAATCTGGCTTCGGCTTTTCTGGCATCACCTGCATTTTCTAAAGCCACTTTAAACTGCTCAACGCGTAGCGGCAGGTTATGAAAATCTAAAATAGTTGGCTTTAATTGATTTACATTGAAAGCGCCCAGCATCCTGGTAAATTTACCAAACTGTTTTGCAGCATGGTAAGCCTGCTCTGGTTCCTGCACAAAATCAACAGAACAAGAGTTTTCTACAAAAGGGAAAATGCGGTAAAAATGATCGTCGATCACAACAAAATCATCACCGTTTAATGCACTAATCGGCGCAACAAATAAATATTTGGGTGCAGTTTGATCCAGATATTTTTTTATTGCCTCAATATTCCGGGCTATGTTTAGGGGCTCTCTAAAAACTTCGGTATTTACCTCCTGCAAAATATAGGCAACACCGTCGCCATAAACTTTCCAGGTATGGTTAATGAGACCAGAGCCAAAAGGTTCTGTTGTTAATTTTTCTACGTTAAGTCCATAAGCACCTAAGACTTCTTGAAACATAAGATGGTATAAATATATATTAATGTGTCAGGCAGGTGTTTTTCCCATCCTGAATAAGTTCTGGTTAAAAATATGCGGGTAATACTTTGCAGTACTACCCGCAAAAAAGGACTAAAATCCGCTATCGTCTAAAGCGAAAGTATTTTTACGGTCTTTCCATTTTCCTTTGGTAAAATCAGGGAATTTTTGTGGCATATTTCCTTCTTTTAACGATTTGGTAGAAAGAGGGGTAATTACACTCATTGTTACTGAATCATATACGTCAATAGGGGTTTGTTTTTTCTGTTTTACCGCCTGGATAAAACCGTTAAATACAAACCAATCCATACCCCCGTGACCAGCGCCTACAGCTTCTGCTTCGTATTTTTTCCAAAGCGGGTGATCGTATTTGGCAAACCAATCGTCAGCTTTATCCCAGGCATGATCTTTCGATTGATGCTCAATGTGTACTCCTTTGGCCACATCCATCCAAAGCCCTTTGGTACCCTGCACCCTGAAACCGATAGAATATGGGCGAGGCAAGTGGGTATCGTGGCTTAACATTATCGTTTCGCCGTTTGCACAGTTGATTAAGGTAGTGGTAACGTCGCCATTTTTATAATTAATTTTAGCATTTGGGTGACCTGGCGACATTTCTTCTACGTAAGCGGCCAAACCTCTGGCTTTCGAACTGAAAGATACCAGACTGGTAAAGCTGTTACCTCTGTTGATATTGGCATATTGCATTAACGGCCCTACACCATGGGTTGGATACAAATCACCATCCTGATCGATGTTGAACTGTGTACGCCATTGTGCCTCGCTTAAAGCTTTCGGTCCGTACTCTACACCACCACCATAATAATCTTTGCCGTTGTTAAATAATACGTTTCTTAAATTGTGCTGATAACCACCTTCTAAGTGCACCAACTCACCAAATAAACCCTGACGAACCATGTTTAAGGCTGCCATTACGTCTCTGCGGTAACAAACATTCTCTAAAGTCATGTAAGGCATTCCGGTTTTTTCAGAAGTATTTACAATATCCCAGTGATCTTGTACGCTTAAACCTGCAATAACCTCGCAACCTACATATTTACCGGCTTTCATGGCATCAACTGCCTGATCACGGTGAAACTGCCATGGGGTAGCAATAATTACGGCATCGATATCTTTACGTTCTAAAAGTTTTTTATAAGCATCTAATCCACCAGTGTATTCGGTAGCCGCAGGTCTGCCTTTTTTAGCAATGTAATTACGGCAAATTTTAAGCGAGCTTTCCTGGGTATCGCAAATCGCTACAATTTCTACATCATCCCTCAAAGCGCCTTCAGAAATATGACTCATTCCACGTGCACCTACACCAATATAACCCACTCTCACTTTTGCACTGTCTGATGATGCGAATAAACTTCCTGTTGGCAGGATGGTTAAACCCGCCGCTGTGACTGCACCACTTTTGATAAAATCTCTACGTTCCATTTGTGTTTTTTATGTTTATTATTTAAGTTTTAAGTTGATTGCAATTGTACTTGAACAAACGTTTTACTAACCTTTATTTTACTGTTGTCCTTTTATATCGGCTCAGCTTCAGCGCTGTTCTATTATAAATTTTTAAAAGGTTTCTGATTAAAATATAAACGGTAATCTTTAATTCTGCCGTTGGCATTATCCTGCCGAGGTAAGAGTTTAAGCGCTTTAATGCTGTAATTCTTGCCCAGGTCTATCACAATCTGGTGTGGTGGCTTTGGCGACTGGTTTTCCCATTGCGTATGCCAGATACTGGTAAACTGCAAATCGAAAACATTGGCTGCATTGCCGTCATCGCCACCCAGTTCTTCGCTATCGGCATAAACAACTTTCCATTCATTGCGCGGAATCTCATTTCCCTTATCATCAACCAGTACAATTTCGGCTACTGAAGTAAAAGGCTGCCCTTTTTGCTCAGTAAGTGCTTCGAGGCAGAAGTAACGGGCCGTAACCGGTTTAAAGTTTACGGTCTGCCATTTGTTATCGTTGGCAAAAGTACCTTCGGCATAAGGTGGCTGTGCATCGGCAAGCCATTTCTGACCGGCTTTACGGTGCAGCTGAGGCTGTTTTTCGTTTACTACATCCAAAACGGGGTGATTTAAAAAGCTTAAAGCGGGTTTTTGGGTACCGAATAAATCGAAAACAACCACTTCGTTGTTGCCCTTTTTTAACCAGCTGCCTGGCACAAGCATGGTTTGTGTTGGGCCGATATTCCAGTATCTGCCCAGACACATTCCATTTAACCAAACTAATCCTTTATTCCATTTACCCATATCCAGGTAAGTATCTTCTAATTTATCGGCCTTAAAACTGCCTTTGTAAAATGCAGCAGCTGCAGTCTGACCGTTAAGTTTTTCGTAACGAAGCGGAATATTTTCCTCGCCAAGTTTAACCGGATAATTTTTCCAGCCTTTTAAAGCAGTCTGTTTTCCGTTTTCGCTCAAATAAACTTCGCCATGAATGCCTTTCCAATCGTGCATCTGGTAACCATAGTTTACCCTGCCGGTAGCCTCAACCAACACCCTCAACACACTTTTACTTAGTCTCGCTGGTATTTCTATGCTAAAACGGCCTTTTCTCCTATCCAGTTCGCCAATCTTTTTTCCATCAATGTACACCAATGCGTAATCGTGTATATCTTTAAAAATCAGGTTTGCTTTTTTACCGGCTTTTAAACTGGTTTCGTATAGCACACAGCCGAAAGCCTGATTCAGATCTTCCATTAACAGTGCAGTATCGGCTAAAACCGGCTTAGGCAGATTTTTAGTCAGTACCGCTACCGATGAGAATGTAACAGGCTGTAATTGCTGTATTTTGTTTGCTGCTGGTACCTCAGGTAAAACCTCTCCTTCCTGCAGGTAATTGGCAAATAACTTGCGTATAGCATAAAATTTCTCCGTGGCATTACCAGCTTCATCAATTGGCGCATCGTAATCGTAACTGCTGGTTTGTGGCAGGTATGGAGGTGCATTAGCGCCACTGTAAGTACCAAAACTGGTTCCACCGTGTGCCATGTAAATACTAAACGATGCTTTATGATCAAGCATGTATTTAAGTTCATCTACAATACGCTGGGTATTGCCTTTATGGTGTGGCCTTCCCCAGCTATCAAACCAGCCCGGATAGTATTCGCCACACATTAATGGACCTGTTGGTTGTATAGCCCTTAAAGCTTTAAAGTTAGCTTCCGGATCGCTGCCAAAGTTTACCACGGCAAACAACCCTTCAGGATGGTCGTTCTTTAACTGCGAAGGGCCATCGCAATGGAACAAGGGCACAGTAAAACCAGCTTCCTGTAAGTTGGCTTTAATGATATTCATATAATCTTTATCATTACCGTAACTGCCGTACTCGTTTTCTACCTGCACCATAATGATATTGCCACCATTGGTAATTTGCAATGGTGCAAGTTGTTTACCTACCTGAAGCAGGTATTTTTTAGACCGTGCCAAAAAATATGGATTTTGTGTGCGCAAACGGATGTTTTTATCTTTAAGCAGCCACCAGGGGAAGCCACCAAACTCCCATTCGGCGCAAGAATATGGTCCGGGCCTTAATATTACGTACAAACCCACCTCTTTTGCCAGTTTACAGAATTCGGCCGCATCACTTTGCCCTGTCCAGGTAAAAGTATCGGGTTGTTTTTCGTGCATGTTCCAAAAAAGGTAAGCACAAACCGTATTTAAGCCCATGGCTTTTGCCATTTGCAAACGCTGTTTCCACTCCGCTTTCGGTATCCGCGCAAAATGCATTTCGCCGCAACGGATAATATAAGGCTTGCCATTTAGCTCAAAAGACTCGGCACCTATAGCAAAGGTTGCCACTTTCTGAGCCCAGCTACCGGCTGAGAGGCTGATTAACAGCAATAAAGCAAATATTTTTTTAAGCCGTAGGACGTGCATGGGTTAAGGTTCTGTTCGGTTTTGTTGATTTGTATGTTTAAAAATAGAACAAGCAAATGAGCAAAACAATAGAAATGTCAGCGCAAACGATTGTCTAATTTTAGTGCTACCAATTATCAGCACATCAGCCATCCCTTTTATCAATACTCACAACCGATGATTCTTAAACTGCTAATCATTTTGTAAAGAAAAGCGTTATGAGGTTTAAAACTACAGCCATAAAAGACATTATTGGGGATAAATCAAACCTCGTATTGTAGAAATATTTCCCCAGTTTTCCCCATTCTCCAATTTGAGGTTCCAAGATATGCTTTAACATTAAAGCGTGGTTTAAAATTTATTTTTTCAGAAAAAGTAGCGTTAGCGGCGCATTAATCGAAGATTTAACCACAGCACCATTTCCAAACTAACTCACATTCAGGTGTATAATAAAGAATTGGCGAGGGTTTTGCCAAATACTACATACAACTACACCATCAGTATTCCTAAACATACGCTCATGGAAAACAAACTTATTACCGAAATTAATATCGAAGGCAAAGCGATTAACTACTTTGACTCCTTCGATCTGGCGCAGCAGTTTAATGGTCATCACTATTTCGAACTCCGGTTTAAACAATATGAGGCAGGCCGCCCAGGTTTAATCAACCTCGATACCTGTCGCGATTTTATAGGGAAAACCCTTACGGCTTCATTTGGTTACTCCCAGGATAATATGCAGGAATTTATTGGCCTGGTTACCCATGTGGCACTGGCACAAAATCACGGTTATCATGGTCTTTTGATTGTGAGTGGCTACAGTCCAACCATTTTAATCGATCGTGGTGCAGATCTGGGATCTTATCTCGATAAAACTTTAAACGAGATTGTAAGCCTGGTTACAAAAGATATTGCGGAAAACGATCTTAAAATTGTTTGTAACCCCACACGAAAAACACCAGTTGATTATCTAATCCAGTATCAGGAAAGCGATTTTAATCTCTTAAACCGCCTGGCTGCAGCATACCATGAATGGTTTTTCTACGATGGCAAACAACTCCATTTTGGTAAGCCAGATCAACAAAAGGAAGTAGCCATATATTATGGCCGCGATATACATCAATTCCAATATGAGATGGAAATTGCTCCCTTGCAACAGCATTGCTTCGACTATAACCCCATAACCGATGAAATACTTCAAAGCGGCATGCAAGTGGATTTAGCCGGTAGTCCTGATCATATACATGCCGTTACGGCTTCCAACCGTACCTATAGCAAAACGCTTAACCATACGTCCCCTATCAGACTGAAAAATGGTGATGATATTAAAAAACATCAGGAAAACGAAGACAAGGCCAATGCATCCCGGCTGCTAAAAATTACCGGCAAAGGTGATAATGCCGGACTGTGTATTGGAAACATTGCCGAAATATTTATGAGTATGAGGCGTGAAACCGACTTTATAACAGAAAGTATCGGCAAATTCCTCATTACGGGCATCAATCACCATATAGATATTGCCGGCAAATACCATCATACTTTTGAAGGATTAACAGCCAGCACCGAATGTTTAAATGTAAGCGGTTATCAAAAACCAAATCCGGCAATGCAGCTAGCCGATGTGACAGACAATAATGATCCTTTAGGCCAGGGCCGCATCAAAGTAAAGTTTAAATGGATATGCGCCAACCATGATGTGAGCGATTGGTTAAGGATCGTTACACCAGATGCAGGTAGCAGTGTAACAGTAAACACCAACAGGGGCTTTGTTTTTATACCCGAAATTGGCGATCAGGTTGTAGTAGGTTTCGAAGATGGAAATATTGCCAAACCCATTGTGTTGGGCAGCATTTTCCACGGTTTAAATGGTACAGGTGGCCATACCGATAACCATTTAAAAACCATTGCCACCAGAAGCGGTCATACGATTGAATTTAACGATTCATCCGGAGCGGAGACGATCACCATCACCGATAAAAATAACAATATCATCAGGTTTGATACCCAGACATCGAGTATCGAAATCTCGGCACCAGAAAACATCAATATCAGTGCAAAAAATATCCAAATTAATGCCGGCCAGCTGATATCCATATCGGCCGGAGAACATATTTATACCAATGCAGGGGCAAATATTGCCAGCAATGCCGGCGAAAATCATTCGATAACGGCCGATAACATATCAATGATAGCCAATAATCACATTAACAAAACTGCTACCCATATCGAAAAAACTGCTGAAAGCATCAGTTTAAATAGCACAAACGATAACATTGAAATCCACAGTGCTAAAGAAATCATAAATAAAAGCGGTGGTAAGGTTAAACTCTTTTAGCATATGGGAACCATAAAATACATCGGCAAAACGATAACCGAGTCTTCAGCAAACATCGTGTATGCAGCTACACAAGGGCATATCAGTTTCAACGCCTTCAAGGATGTGATTTTACAGGCTAAGCACAAAGTAAAATACGATAGGTATGAATCATTTCGCGAAACCATCAAAGAAAATAAATCGCCCTGAATACCCGGTAAATTTTGTACAAAAATATAGAAAAGCAAAACACTTTCAATGACAGGCATGACCATTAGCAAAATCCATTACAAACCTTTAAAAGAAACTTTAAACATGCATTTGAAAATAGCGATTTCAGAAAGAACAAATCAAAAGGTTGAATACATCCATAAAGATTTCGACATCAATATTGTACCCGGGAAGGTTTCGTTCTGGACAGGCTCGCAGCGTATAACGGTTTACCGTAAGCCTAACGCCATAAATAATCTCCCCAACAACGATGCTGATGCCTTTGTACAACAGGTTTCAACGGTATTGAATCCGGTAAGTTTAAAATTAAATTTCAATGGTTCGCCAACCGTTGTTGAACAACAGGAAGTACTTTGGAAAAAATGGCTAAACACCAGAACAAATATCGAAAATAGTTTTGCTGGCAATTGGGTTGAAAATGCATTGACAACAATCGATCGTAAACTTTTGCCCGGCGACAATTTAACAAATAACCTGATGCAGGATCTTTTTCTGAATGAATATTTCAGAAACGTTTACCAGGTCAATTTTACCGAAAATATTTTCCGTGGAGAAAGAACGGTATATGGCTTTTGCCCTGCACCTATCCAATTCGGGGAAAAGTGGCGGGTTAAACCTCTGCCAACTGGTTGCTTAATTAAATTTTCGGGCCAGAAAGCCGAAATCCATGATCAACCCGGATTTAACTGTTGGCTAAAGACCAAAACCGATGATCGAATTGAAGAAATACGTGTAGATGGTTTTTATCAGGTTGATGCGGCTACTGGTTGGTGTAATGCATTAGAAAGTCATTATCAGTTAACTACCGGCAATTTTGAAAAAACGCTCGACATCTTTTTAACCACCCATGAGTAAAACATAGCGCAAATGAATTGGAACATCGATCCGGAAATAACAGCTGACGAGTCAAACCTTAAAGATGAGGAACTTACTGGTGTAGAAGAAGTTTCTGCCCATAACAAAGCGGAGAAAGAAGATAAGCCCATACAAAATAAGGAGCTCAATGAACTTTTAATCTGTCAGGGGGCTAAATGCACCTGCGATAAAGCCGCAGATCCTTCACCTAAACCGCTGCATATACTCAGCCACAATAAATACATCATTAACGATAATGGTGAAAATAAGCTTGTTGCCACTACCCTGGAGAACAAATTATTTAACCTCAATTTTGGCCAGTGCAAGGTTCCCGATCCCGGTAAACCTGTACCCTGCACTGCCCGGTTACAGTGGAAAGATTATGATGAAAAGATCGCACTTCCCAATGGCGCTTATGCACTGACCAACCGCAGCAGCGCAATATGTACTGCAAAGGGAGGAAATATTAAAATTGTACAGCATGGCCAGCAGGCTGATATTAACCAGCAGGTGCTGGAAAATGCAAATCCGGGAAGTTGGGCCGCCGATGGCCCATTAATTACCGAAGAACTCATACATACCGAACAGGAAGCTAAAAATGAAGACGAAGATGGCGCTACAGTAAAATCCATATCCGTTTTAAGCTATGGTACCGAACAACCGCTCAACAGCCCGGTTACTTTCCGTGCAAGTTTTACAGGTAAACCAACTGATGCTGAAAAGCAAGCCGTTAACTGGGTTATTTACAATGAAAATGGTGTCCCGATGCAATTGCGCAGTGATGCTGGCGAAACCCTTACCCTTACTTTTAAAAAGACAGGCACTTACCTGGTTGAAGCCTATGGCAAAACCGCTGGTGATAAAAAAGTAACCAAAGCTTATACCATTAAGGAAAACCAAATTGAAACCGTTACCACAACCGATGGCAGAACCAAAGTTAGGATACAGGAAGCAGTTGAATTCAGGCTCAAAAGCCTTTTTCCAGGCCTTGCCGTTCCCGGCGACATGAATACTATTAGCTGGGAGGTAAACAAAATCAGCGGGAAGGGCTCCCCTACACTCCTTATTCCCAATGGAAATCTCACCAGGATAATCTGCGATGAGGAATGTAATTACGTCGTTTCGGCCTTGTTTAACGGAGTACCCAAACAATCAGAACTGATAAAGGCTGTAAAAAATGCAATTACATCGGTTAGCGCTTCTACAGCAAGTACCCGGATAAAAGAGAAAATAACCTTTAGCGTAAAAGATCAGTTTAAAATACTACCCGCCCTGCCCCACGAAATTGCTGCAATAAAATGGGTTTGTAAAGACAATAAGGGCAATTGTGTGGCTACCTTTAACTCAAAAAGCGGGGAAATAATCAGTCACCATTTTGAAGAACCCGGCGAATATACCGTGCAGGCTTATTTAGCACAACCAAATAACAAAATAGCCGTTAAAGTTGTGGTAGCCCAACCCGAAGTGGTGCTGGCACAATGGGAATACCCCGAAGGTGGTAAAAAAACAAAGACCGGCTGGGAGGAAGCCAACCATGCCTACATAAAATTCAGAGCTGCCGAGGGGCTTGTGGTAAACCTCGAATATGGTTACCTCGATGATACCGGTAAAGCAGTACCCATCCATGTCATTAATGGCTTCAAAACACCCCCCAGCCAGGTATTAAATACTGATGGATATGATTTTATACCACATGCAGAAAAATACCGCAAACACTTAAAAGCGGGAACAGCATTTTATTTCAAGGTACATGCTGCCGATAAAAAATATGAAATCCTGAACGGCAACATCCCCCAGCCGCTCCAGAAACTACAGCTGGTTACCAGGGAAGAAATTGTAAGTATTGAGTTTTTATTGGATGGTAAACCCGTAATACAAGCCACTTATGGCAGCAAGATGAAATGCCGCATTCGTACCCGCAACCTGAGTGCAAAAACAGTAAACGTAAAAATATACCGCAAAGAAAGCCGGCTGGGCTTAGATCATTTAAGGAAAGATACCCTGCTGCACCATAAAAAATACACGCTAAATCAGCACGGCATTGTTGAATTTGATTTTATCCTTTCAAAAAGTTGGGAGAAAAGTTATAGCGAAAAACTCCATCATTTTTATGCCGAAATAGCAGAAATGGAATTTCTGGGCATCAGCAATACCCTGGTTGCCTTTAAAAATGATGTACCTGCCAATGGCGGGAAAGCCCTGGTGGGGATTGTGCGGCAGGAAGGCCAGCATTCGGGAGACTGCCCGAGGTGCAATGCAGCAATTACCACTGCTGAACTGAAAAAGATTTTCGAAGATGCCGATGACCATACCCTTAAGCTGGTAGCCGAAACTTACAATAAATATATAGCCGAACTGGGCATGAATACCTGCTGGGTAAAAGCCCATTTTTTTGCCCAGATCAGGGTAGAATCGAGCACCAAACTTCATGTAAAAACCGGCGAAAACATGAATTACAGTGCCGATACCTTAATTAATGGCAACCTGAACAAAAAAACAGGTAAGCGTGATAATCCGCCTTTTTCGTACTTCGCCAAACACCACGAAGATGCCTACAAATACGGACGCACAAAAGATCATGCGGCCAATGAACAAATGATTGCCAACCTGGCTTATGCCGATAAAAACCGGGGCATAAATAACCGCGTTGGCAATACCCAGGAGGGCGATGGCTGGAAATTCAGGGGAAAGGGTTTGATACAGCTTACCGGAAGAGAAAATTATGCAAAAGCAAATACCTATACCTTAAAATACGAAAAGATTGATATCCTCAAAGATCCTGACATTGTTGCCAAAGATATCAGGATAGCAGTTTTAACTTCTATGGCATTTTTTAAATGGAATGGTTTGATAGCTAAATCTAATGGATTTCCTGAAAACAAACCCGTTTCACAAGGAGTTGGCAACGAGGTAGGCAATAGTCATACGTTAAAACAAAATGCATTTAATGAATATACTTCAAAAATATTTAGAGTAAAAGCATGCGATTGGAAAAGTATTGAGATAACAATAACAGGTAAGCGTGCACCATGGATGGAAATAGCCCTAAATGAAGCCAAAGCCATGAAAGGATGCCCAGAATCAGAAGACCCCATGTACTCCAAAGCTAAGCAGTACCTCGAGTATTGTGGCAATTTTTACGAGCCAACAAATGGCGAAAAAGGCCCATGGTGTGCCGCATTTATGAATTGGTGTATTAGTAAAACAAAAAACCCGAAAAACTACAATAAACCATACAGTCATTCAAATTCTGCCGGATCACTAACTCCTATAGGTAGTTCAAAATACAAAAAAATAGCTGAACCAATTTATGGCTGTTTTGTCGTTTATAGACATAGTAACGGCAAAAATGGCCATACAGGTTTACTTTACGGCAAGAATAAAAATGGCAAATACATATTACTGGGTGGTAATCAAAACGACTCTATTCGTTTTAGTGAATATGGAGAGTATACAAGTAAAAGTAAACAGAAAAAATTATATGGGTTTTACATACCAACTGACTACACCATTAACGAAATAGACAAATTAACTGATAATGACCTCTATAGGGATATAAATAAATTAAATAAAAAGTTCGGTATCAATAATAAACAAAATGGAAAGACTAACTAACAAGTGTAGTATTTATACTAGAAAAACATTAATCTATTGCATTATCTTATTAGTGATTAATGCATGTCAAAACAAACCTGATAAAGTAGAAAAAAACAACATTAAACAAACTGCAATGGGGCTAACAAAAGATGAAATAAATGAAATTAAACAACATATTGAGTATCAAAAAAGGCTTGTCAGTGATGGTGATGAAGAAGATCCGGAAGCCCCCTATGAACTAACTGCCAAAGACCTGAATTTAGCCTCTAAAGTATTACTTGAGGGATTAAAAAACAATGGTTTTAAACCCGTAACTGATGAAATATTTTATCAAAGGATTAATGAAATATTTGGTATAGAAAATTTAAAAAGCAAGCACTATAGAATACATTCAACCACAGATTACATTACTTTATTTGGTTTACAGTATAAAAGCTACGAAGATCTTTTAAAAGGCGAAATGGATTTTTTTTCTTATAACGAAAATTATTTTTTAATGAGAAAGGAACATTTAATCACCGATTTTCAAACCTTAGATGATTTAATAAAAATAAATGATGATGGTACCTACAAAACCACGGTAGATCTCCATAATGTTCATCGAAATAAATATATATTCAATAATGATAAGGCTAGCCTGGCATGGCTTTTAAATAATGAAAAACACTTCCTATTTACACTTCTAAATGATTTTGGCTATGATAAAGATTCTAAAATAAATAAAATGGTACTAGATTCCCTATATAAGGAGAACACGCGAGTTAACCCTGTAATAGGACAATATATAGCCAATCTTTTTTTTGTAAAAGATTGTAATAATAAGTTAGAAATAAGAAAAGGTTTATTAAAATATGTAGAAGAAAACACCAGTGCTACGGATAACCGTTTTATTTATGCATTGGGCTATTTTATATTCACTTTGTACGATGGCGATTCAAAAGATGACAGCTACAAAATCTTCGACGAAGACCCCTCCAAAAAATTCACTGCTGTAGAAAAAGCAGAGATCGTAGCCAACATTGCCAATATCGAAAACCCCGCAATAGAGAAATATAAATCACTGGAATCTGCTGATGTATGGAATAATGCCGGCTCTTCTTTGTACAATATTTCCGTTTCACATCCTGAGGTGATTAAAATAATTGAGCAGCACAATTATTTCGGCCTGCCCAAAATGAAAGCAATAATTGCCAAACTACAGGAAGAAGCGCCGCCAACCGGGGCAGATCCCGAATAGTGATGGATTGAAATAAGTTTATCGAGGATTTAAACAGGCAACAAAATCGTTTACCGAACCAATAATTAAATATTTACCTAATCAAATAACCTATGTCAAACACAGAAAGTGGCTACGCTAAAAATGCGGCCAACACCAAAGATCTAATTATCAGGCTAAAAACTTTAGACAACTACCAACCGCCTAAAGCGATATACGAGATAAAAGCATTAGAAGAATTATCTAAAAGAGCAGAAGATGCAAACCGTGCAGTTAGTGAAGTGCTACCGGCATATAGAAAAGCTGTTGATGAACAGGAACTTATTTTCAAACCCTTCAATAATCTGGTATCCAGAAGCTTTAATTATCTAAAGGCAGCGATTGCTAATCCTGCTGAATTACAAACAGCCAAAACGCTTGCCGACCAGTTAAGGGGCATCATAAAAAACCAGAAAGATGCTGATAGTACGGTTAGCAGATCTCAAAGAGCGGTATCTTATGACAATAGGGTCGAGAATTTTAAACAGTATATTGATGTTTTGCTTAACAGTAATGTATATACCCCTACAGAAGAAGACATTACCATCAAATCTTTTCAATCCTTACTCCAAACCATGGAAGCCAGTATTAATGCGGTAGCCATTGCCAAAACCCCGGTTGATGATGCCCGTAAAAAAAGAGCTATTGTTTTTTACGCAGAACAAACAGGATTAGTGGATATCGTACTGGGGGTTAAAAGTTACATCAAAGCATCGCTAAAATTAGATCACCCACAACGCAAACACATTATAGGCTTAACATTTAAAAAATTAAAAGTGTGATAATTGATTTGCATCTTGCGTTACAAAGCCGCCTCTTAGGAGGCGTTTTTTTTGAGTACATGTAAAATAAAAGAAATATTTATGCGATTAATGAGCTAACTATGAATATACAAACTATTTCATGTAAAATTCCGGAAAACCCCTTGTAGGTAACAATTCTATTACCGTAAGTTTGCATCCACGTCCCTCTCACAATTAAATTTAAATTAACGATGAAAAAATTAATGCTCAACAAAGGTAAAGCCATGGCTTGCCTCACGCTAATCTGTCTGTTTCTTGCGCAAGGTTGCCGAAAAGAAAACGTCAATCTTATTGCCCCAGAAGATCTTCCAAAAAGACAATTCATTACAGAAAGTACTATTCAACATTGGATTGACGATAATCCAACTGCAAAACTCCTAACACTCGATTGGAGCAAGGCAAAGCAAGCCAATATAAGGGGTAAACAGGTGGTACGTATCCCTACGCTGAACAATGATAATATAACAGGCTCGCTAAATAAAGGTGAACAAAACGTATCAAACCAAAGCCTAAAACCCAAAAACAATGTAACTGTTCCGCGTAAACCTGGCTCTAATATTAATTACGATACCCAGCACCCGCCCGAAGTTTTTTTTATACAGGACAGTGGAAATGGTAAATTACATGCTTATCTGCTCAATTTCATATCCGAAAATAAAGGAGATAACAATAATGACAAACGAAATGGTAAACTTTATGAATGGAACCTTAAAGGCGATACTATTTTTGTACAACAGGTAAAAAATAATGTCTTGCAGGAATCTTATTGTATGAAGTTGGCGCAGGAACCACCTGTTGAGAGCCTTGCTTTGACATTAAAGAACGGTAAATTACAATCACAGAATGGTTTAAAGGATAAAACGGCTGTTGATTTTTGGAAATGGATAGCAAATTTAGCAAATAATGTAATTGGTTGGATAGGGCATATATTTGGCTTATCTGTCTATTCAGAGAATTTTAACGAAGGCGCCGGAGGATGGAGATTAAATATAAATTGGGGATCAATATTTGGAAGTGGCGGTGGTAGCAATAGTACATCTGGTTATTTAGCATCAGGTTGGCCTATCTATAATGCCTATATGCCTGGAGTATATTACCAGGGAATGGATATTGTTGCAGACCAGGCTGGGCAACCTAATCCTGGTGATTCAGGCAATCCAGATGCTACAAGTTTGGATGGCAGTTTCGAACCTTATCCAAATAGCCATGGCCCAAATGTAACGGTAAACACCCTTACTGCAGATTATGTGATTACCAATTTGGGAATAGGTACACAAGCACAGCAAAGTTTTTTAAGAGATCCTAATAATGTAGAAATTACTGCCGCACTTGCCGATTATATAGATAAACTCCAAATCATTACACAAGATAATATTGAATTTGGACAATGGGCAGTTGGGTATTTAATGGCAAATCCTGGCAGTTTTGAAAATTTTAAAAATCAGTTTTTGCCAGCAACAGAAATCATAGCTGATCCCGATGCTGATAACTGGATTGATTCTGATAATGAAGTTTTATTTGATCCTGATCAAACAGCTTACCAAGAATATCAAGACACAGATCCTTGGCCTACAGTGGATAGAGTTATTTCCTTTGAAAAATTTGTTCCAATGCGACAAATTATTGGTCCTGATGGAAACCCAAAAAATGTAAATTGCCTAATATTAGCTAAAGAACAATTAGGCAAAGCTGGATATACGTGCTCTGGCTTTTTACCTGGTGGACAAACATTTTCAATTTATACTACCCAAGATGGGGTAAACCTAACTCAGACTAAAAAGGCTATCAGTTATATGATTACATCCTTAAGCAAAAAAATACCAGTTTTAATAGGTGTCGACAATAGAGCAGGCGCTCCAATTGCTAACAAAGACAATTCAACAGACCATTATGTCGTAGTTGTTGCAATGGGTACCGACGAGAAAGGTAAATATTTTCAGTTTATGGATAGTGCAACTAATAATCCTGCTACAGGAGCAAGCTATAGTAACCGTCTTTATTTTAACCCATCCACCGGAAAAATAACTGGTAGAACAGCTATAATTGGATATAGATCACAGGCAGGAATGCGAGACTACACCGTTACTCAGATTCGTAAAAGCATAAAAAAATAATGCCATGAGAAACTTATTTTTTAGTATTATTTGTTTGTTAACTATCAATATTTGTAGAGGGCAAACTAAACAAGTATCGATAGAAGACCAGAAGATAAAAAAAACAATTATTGGCTTTTTAAATTGGTACAAAGTAAATGAGAACAAACTCGAAAATTCAACAATCATAACGGGATTTAACACCGATACAGTTAAAAAAGGTATGATAGTTAAGATTAATATGGAGGCCGTTGAAAAACACTTAACAAACTTCAATAGAGCCGGTTATGTATCAGAAAGCTTCCTTAATGATCTTAAACAAATATATCAAAATGTATCGGACACTTTAGTAAAACATCCAGTAATAGATTATTTTGGGCCTATCGTAGGTCTTGAGGCTGATCCGATTTTTGGCTTTGAACCAGAAGAGATTTTGGATCATTTCAAAGAAGGTAAGTTTACCAAAATTTACTGGATTTATGATAAGGCAATAGTTAAATTTGATATTTCAAGGTTCGGCCAATACATTTTTACCTTAACGAAGGTTAATAACAAATGGTTAATCGATTATTATGGGCTTGACAGAACCAACATTGATAAAATGCAAAAATAAATTTGTTGTTATAAAATAAAGGGGCTGCATTTTTATGCCAGCAAAGGTTTAGATTCAATAGCTAAGATTGAGCTTCAGAAATTTGGCATGTATAAGTGCAAGTAATATTGATAAAAATCATGCAGAATAAAACAGGTTGCCTTATTAAGGTAGCCTGTTTTATTTTAATCTTCATAACGTTCGCGTAAACTAAAATTTCTAGTAAAATGGGGCCTTATTACGAAATTATTGAGCACCACCCGAGGGACATCCCCAAGTCTTATGGTAGTAATGAAGCTACCTTTGTTGTTAATGGTAAAACTGAACCTTCCAGAATTTATTGGAGAAAAAAATAACTTAATAAAATATGAGAAAGATCATTTTAATTATTGTTTTATTATTTAGCTCGACCTTTGTGATTGCCCAAGATACTATAGATCGTGATCTTATAAATTTAGTAAAACTTAAACTTTGGTGTGAGCTTTATGGTATATTTCCAAATCGAAAAAAAATTGAAAGTAACAATGGAAGCACAAAAGGTGATTCTCTTTATTACGAATATAGCTCGCTTATTAAAAAAGTAAAGAAATCACCCAAGGTTTATTTGCATTATATTAATCAAGCATTAAAGCAAAACACAGACTCCTTGCGTAAGCAGTCTGTGTTCTATAAAAATCCGACCCCAACAATTCTTTATAATTATGATCCTTATTCTATAAAAATCATTGATTTATATAGAATAATAAAATTGAGTCTTTTTGAAAGAAATGATGATTTTTTACCTGAAGACTTTCGTAATCTAAGTGTTATTGATCAAAAAAACTACTATGGCTATTACGAACCCGAACCCAATCGTAAGGCTGCTCTTAAATATATTATGAAGAAGTTTTCTTTAAACTCGAAAGAAAAAAAGTTTCTTAAAAATAAATTAAATGTAAGCTACGTCATGGATATAAAAAAATTTTTAGATACCTGTGAACAATCTATCGAAAACAAAGAGTTTATACAAAAATCTATCGCAGCTTTTGTCGAGAATAAAGAAACTTCATTAGCCGGACTTTACTTTTATCACCAACTTTCAAAAGACACAAAAAATTATATTCCGAGAGATAAAAAGACAAAGTCCCAATAAAATAATTGAAACTTTTTTCAACAATATCTTGAACAGAAGCTAAAATCGTGTTCAATTACACAACACGCCGATTATTTTACTATCGACCCCGAGGGGGCAGGAAAAACAGGTGTGGATTATTGGTTAACACAAGCAGCTATGTATAAAGAAAACGAAGGATTTTTTTCAAATAATTAAACGTCTGGGTTATTAATTTTCGCAAAACAGGTTGCCTATCTTCAGGCAACCTGTTCTATGTAATTGTAGTTCTTTTTATGTTTTTTGTAAAATCTACTCAAAATTTTATCGTGTAGTTCTATAATATTCAATCACCCTCTTCACAAATATTTCCATCCTATCCTTTAAAGCTTGTAATTGCTCGTAAGCGGCATTAACACCCTCCATTGGGTCTTTAATTTGCAAACGCTCCAATCGTTTGGGTTCGCCACCAGAAATTCTTTTCTCCAGTTCTAAAAACTCTTCGGGTGTTTGCCAGCGTTTTATTTCGGGATCGTATATCCAATGTTTTAAAGCCTTTGCCTTTTCATAAATGGTATAGTAGGTTATAGCGGGCTGGGCTGGTGCTTCATATTTATAATTCTCCCACTTGCGTTCTAATTCACTTTTACCTATCAAATCCCTTGGTTTCATATTGCTTATGCTAAATCAATTCAGTACACAAAAATACTAATATTTTTAGCAAATCACTAATCTTTAGTTTAAATACAGGCATTCGCTTTTATAATTAATGTACTAGCGCTTATAATAGATGTACTAGCATTTATAATTAACGTCCTAGCATTTATAATTAAGGTAGTAGATTTTATAATTAATGTACCAGCGTTTATAATTAATGTACCACCGTTTATAATTAATGTACCCGCTTTTATAATTAATGTAGTAGATTTTATAATTAATGCATTAGATTTTATAATTAACGTATACGCTTTTATAAATAATAGACCGGAAAATACTATTCCCTAAACCTGTTTCACCAAATCCTCTTGTGCTTCTTCCGACCGGTAAATCTTCCTGATCAGGCTTGGCAAAGCCACCAGCAATAAAGGCAAGGCTACAATAAAGCCACCAATTACGGCAATGGCCAGGGGCTGGTGCAGCTGTGCCCCTGCTCCTATCCCCAGCGCTAAAGGCATAAGCGCAATGATTGCACCCAGGGCAGTCATTAATTTTGGCCTTAACCGGGTAGAAATGGCAAAAGTAATGGCATCATCAACACCTTGCTTTTGCCGCGATGCTTTAAACTGCAGGAAGGTAAATATGGCGTTTTCGCCAATAATGCCCACAATCATAATCAAACCAGTATAGCTGCCCACATTTAAAGGCGTATGGGTTAAAAACAAAGCCAGGTAACTGCCCGAAATACCCAGTACCGAAATGAGCAGAATGAGAAAGGCAATTTTAAAATCTTTAAACAGGAATAAGATTACACTAAACACCAGCAAACTCGAGGCAATGAGTATGGTTAGCAATTCGGAAAACGACTGTTGCTGTTCTTTGTAAGCGCCACCATATTCGATATGGTAGCCCGAAGGCAGGTTTACCTTCGTGTTTACGGCTTGCTGTACATCTTTCATTACACTTCCCAAATCGCGGTTATCCAGCCTGGCCGTAACTACACCAATGGTTTGCAGGTTTTCGCGCGCTACCTCTGCCATTCCCGATTTTAGCGTAACTACAGCCATTTGCTGTATGGGCACTGCCGTGCCGTTAGGTAGAAAAATTTTGAGTTTATTGATATCGGCTACACTGAAAGTACGGCTTCCGGGATAAATCATACGGATGGGCGAAAGTTGTTGTTTATCGTATAAATCGCCAATTAAAGTACCTTGCATGGCTGTTTGCAGCTGGTTTTGAAACGATGCCGGACTCACCCCATATTGCGCCAGCATGGCAAAGTTGGGCTGCACATTTACCGTTGGCCCCGAAAGTACAATTCCATCAAATACATCGGCTGTACCCCCAACATGTGCCACCACACCTGCAACCTTTTTCGATAATACCTGTAATTTTTCCTGGTCGTTGCCAAAAACCTTTACTTCAATGGGCTGCGTCGAGCTCATTAAATCGCCCAGCATATCGCCAATTACCTGCCCAAAATCTACCACCAGTGCGGGTTGTGTGTGTTCGATATGTGTGCGTATTTCCGAAATCACCGCTTCGGTGGTTTTACTGCGGTTATGTTTCAGCTGGATCAGGTAATCGCCGGTATTGGGTTCGGTAATAAAAAAGCCCATCTGGGTTCCGGTTCTTCTGGAGTAAGCCTGCACCTCGGGGATTTTAACCAGCTCCTTTTCTACCTCCCGCAGCATCCGGTCGGTTTCTTCGAGCGAGGTGCCCGGCGGCGACGCATAATCCAAAACAATACTGCCTTCATCCATTTCGGGGAGAAAGCCGGTTTCCAAACGCGGAAAAACAAGTGCTATTGATGCAACAAGCGCCAGTAAAAACAGTATCGAAATGGCTGGCCGGCTAATAAAATAGCGCACCCAGTTTTGGGTTTTCACTTCATGCACCACCAGTTTCTTCCCGCTGGCGGCATGGCTCCCCCCTTTGCGGGTAAGCAGCAGATAAATAACGGGTAAACCAATCCAGGTGACAAAAAAAGAGCAAACCAAGGTAATAATCATCGTATTGGTCATCACCTGAAAATAAGAACCTGCAACCCCTGTCATTAATACAAAGGGGATAAAAATTACGATGGTACTGATAGAAGAACCGAGCATGGCCGGAAAAAGATAGCTTACGGCTTTGCTCAGCAAGCGCATGGTTAACTCTTCGGGATGTTCTTCGTGTGTACGGTGAATTTGCTCTACCACCACAATGGCATCGTCGATAATTAAACCAATGGCGGCCGCAACGGCACCCAATGTCATGATATTGAGCGAATAACCTATACCATATAGTACAATTATGGTTAAACACAGCGTAACCGGAATGGTAATTAATATGGTGGCGCTGGCTTTTAACGAACGTAGAAAAATAATGGCTACCGCTATGGCCAAAACCAAACCAATTAACAAACTATCGCGCACACTTTTTACCGATTCGTTTACAAAATCGGCCTGTACATAATAGGGTTTAATGCTTACACCAGCAGGCAAGATTCTTTTTAACTGCTGTACTTTGGTGTACATCTCGTTAGAAAGGTCGATGAGGTTGGCATTGGGCTGCTTGATTACCGCAATCAGGATTCCATCTTTGCCGTTGGCATTAATACGGGTATACTCTACACTCTGCTGAATGTTAACCCTGGCAATATCCATTATCCGGATAATCCGGTTCCCTTTGCGGCTTAGCACCAGGTTTTCCAGATCGCTTTTGTTCTTTACGGTAGCATCGGTTACCGATAAATACAGGTAATTATGATCGGCCAGGTAACCGTTTGATTTAATGAAATTAGTCTGACTGAGGGCATTGCTAACCTGATCAGGCGCAATACCGAGTGCCTGCATTTTCTGTGCATCGAGCTCGAGCCAGTATTCTTTACTTTTACCACCAATTACCCTGATCTCCGAAACACCATCTACCTGAGAGAGGAAAGGTTTTACGGTATAAGTGGCGATCTTTTTCAATTCGGCAGGCGAAAGGTTGTGACTTTCTAAACTGTAACCACTTACAGGAAGGATAGATGGATTCATCTTTTCTACCGAAATGTTTACCCCGGCAGGTAACGATGCACTTATTTTGGCAATCTGCGCTTCTATGCGCTGCTGGCTCAGATCGATATCCGCACCGGGATTCATAAAGGCCGAAAGTTCGCAACTGCCCCTGCTGGTTGTACTGCGCACCAATTGTAGATCGGGAACCTGCTTCACCGCGTTTTCTAAAGGACGGGTTACGGTAACCACCATTTTATCAACCGGTTGTAGCTCGGCATCAGCAATAATTTTAATTTTCGGAAAGGTAATTTCAGGAAACAACCCGGTTTTTAATTGCGTAAAGGCATACACACCGCCCACAATAATAATCAGCAGTACAGCCAGAATCGGGTTTTTATGCGAAACGAAAAACTTGTTCATGGTTAATGCTCAATTTTAACTTTGGCGGTATCGGCCAGTCCATAATTTCCGGTGGTGATGATCCGGTCGGATTTTGAAAAGTTAGGTTCCAGCACTTCAATGCTGTTTTGATGCTCTATGCCCTTTTTAACATGCACTTTAACTGCTGTCGAGTCGTTAATGAGTTTCATTACCCAAAACTCATCTTCAGTTTCGTTGGCGAGTACGGCAGATTTGGGCAATACCTGTGCCTGCGCATGACTGATTTTAGTTAACCTTACTTTGGCAATTAAACCTTCGGGAATTTGCTTAGCCGCCCCTACTTTGAGGATATAACGCTGGGTCTGGGCTGCCGAATCAACAGCGGGCATCGTGCCCGAAACTGTTCCGGCCAGCTTAGTACCATCGGGTAGCATAATGCTTAAACTTTTGTTCTGGTTAATCAGCTGGTTATATTCGTAGGGTAAATCGAGCAGAAAAACCAGGCTATTGCGGTTGCTGATGGTGGCAAGGGCCTCACCATCCTGCACGTAATCTCCTTTCTGGTGGTTTACCTGCACAATGGTACCCGGCTGATCGGCCCTGATGTTGGATATACCTGAAAACTTAAAACCCGCATCGAGCTTATTTACACTGTTACCAATTGATCTGGCCTCTTTAGTAATTAAGCTAAACAATAGCTGACCGCTGCCTACCTGCTTACCCATTACCGCCTGGGTATTTTCTATGTAGCCATTAATGCTGGCTTTTACGAAGCTTTTCTCCAGGTAAGCCGAAACCGCCGAAAGTTCTACAAATTCGCTTAATGCACTATCGCGCACGGTAGTTATTTTAACAGGTGTTACCGGCGATGGTTCATCAACAGCATCTTCTGGAGCCGCAGATTTGCATGCTGAAAAAACAAGCAACATGGCCATAATGCCACACCATAATTTTAAATCGTGCTTCATAGTTATCGGTTCCAGTAGTTAAATTGATTAATCAGTTTTAAACGGTTAATTTGAGTTTGCCGCAAGAGGTTTTGCGCAGCCAGGTAATTGTTAATGGCAATTACGAAATCGGCCACTTTTAAATCGCCGGTATGCATCAGTTTCCGGTCTACTTCTATTAAACCTTTGCTAAAACGGATTTGCTCGTTTATTTTCGGAAAGAGTGCATCGGTTTGTTCAAGCTGTTGCCTGATGAGGCTTAACTGCTGTTGCTGCTGCCGGGTAAAAAAATCGCGGTAACCGGCAATGGTTTGAGCTTCAAGACTCAGTTTATGGTATTGCATCTTCTTCTGGTGGCCATCATAAATAGGCACTGAAAAAGTAAAACCCACACTGGTACCTAAATTTTTATAGGGTTGCAGTATAAAAGAAGAATTATAGCCGCCATTGGCATACACACCAAGTTTGGGTTTATAATTAAGCGCTATGGTATTCTTCTGGTTGTTGTTCTTCAAACTATCTATATCAAAACGCTTATTAAAAAAATGCTGCGTAATGGCCAGGTTATTCGCCTGCATTTTTGGGTCGGCCAGTTTAACCCTGCCGGTATCGGCAATACCTGCGAGGTAATTTAATGTGGCATAATCGTTTTTAAACTGCAGTTCTGCCTGTTGCAGCGCCAGTTGCTGCTGTTGCAACGTAACCAGAAAAGTTAAATACTCTGCCTGTTTGTAAATATTACTTCGCGTGAGTTTTTTGAGCAAAACTTCTTCCTGTGAGAGTAAAGCAACCACATCGCGGTTAAAACTAACCTGCTCCTGACTGGAATACGCTAAAATATACTGATTGGCAACAGATCTTTGTAAGTCAAATAAAGATAGCTGACCTGCATATTGAATAGAATCGCTTTGAATCTTAATGCCTTCCAGCTGATTGCTGATGCGCTTCCTGTTCAGCAAATCGTAATTTACATTGAGTAAAGCCTCAAGCGCCTGCCCGTTGGTGAGCACTTCATCATAACCATATCCACGAATAACAGGTGCGTACATTCCTGCCGAACTGGCCGTAACCTGCACACCTCCTGTGGCACGAACAATTAAACTATCAATCCCTGCAGCACGGTGCTGGTTATTCAAATCTTTAAGCACCGGACTGGTTAATTCGGCTTGTTTTAAATAATAATCCAGATTTTTAGCAGTTACCTGTGCTTTTGTTTGCACAGCAGAAAAAGTAACGATACATAAAATCAGGTATTTTAGTTTATTATTCATGGTCTGATCAGATTAAAACCTACCCGAAAGCATTAAACCCGTACTCCCCTGCTGATGAAAAGGCATAAATGTAAAATTGCCCCCCTTTTTATTGGTAAAAACACTTTTAATATAAGGATAAACCAGATAAGCTATTTTAGTCGACGCTATTCCAAATCCAGCCCCTGCTACCACATCGCTAAACCAGTGTTTGTTGTTGTACATGCGCAATGTACCAGTAGCAGTAGCCACAAAATAACCTGCATAACCAATCCATGGGTTAACATCTTTATATTCCTGGTGCAGAAATTCTGCCGCCATAAAAGCAGAGGCGGTATGTCCCGAAGGGAATGAGTTTTCGCCATTTCCATTAGGCCGCATCCGCCCCACACCTTGTTTTACAAAATGGGTTGAAGCGCCCATAATGGCTGCAGATGTAACATATAACATAGAGGCATCGAAGAGGTTGTGTTTCCCTTTTATGCCCGATAAATTAAGTGCATATACCGCAGCAGCAGGTGCAAACTGCAGGTAATCATCAACATGGGCAGCAAATAGCGGGTGATCTTCCTGCAATTCTGCTTTCGTACTTAAATCGAGCTGTTGCAATGCGCCATGATCGTAAACGGCTGCAAAACCATAACCAATTAATACTGCAGGTGCGATAAAAGGCAGCACTTTAAATTTTTGTTTTGGAACAGGATTGCCACTGTACCACCCTGCTACCGAATCGGGAGGAGTTATTTGAACTGAATCGATACTTTGTGCAGCACATGATGTTGTAAAAGCAACAAAGAATAATGCATATATCAGGATGTTTCGCATAATTATGGTTTTACCTGATTTCCGTTCAGATCAAATAACAGATCTTTCCCCTTTACCTCTGCCTCGTAACGAACAGATCCGTCGGCTTTCATAATTTTAGCGGCCTCGGCTATTTTGCTGCCTTTAAGTTTGGCCAGTACAGGCGCCGGTAACTCGCCGGGTTTAATAGCTGTTTCAGTTTCCAACAGCAAACCTTTTGCATTAAAAACTACCGAAGTTGCTTTACCGTTAAAAGTAAATCCAGCTTCATAATCTTTCTTTTCCATTTCCCAGTTTGCTTTAACTCCGGGATATAGTTTGGCGAATGCACCTTGTACCTCAGCAGGTACTTTAGCAGCACTTATTTTTTGTGCCTTAACAGCGGTAACCATCGTGCCCGCAAGCAATAAAATTCCAAAAATTCTTTTCATAGCTTTTAAATTTTAAATCAAAACTAGAAGTGAATTATGAAGAAATTCTGTAGTTCATTTTCAAGGCATAAAGATTATTTTCAGAACGTAAAGGTTCGTGGCGACACGAACCCTGGCGAATTAGTTTTCCCGCAGATAACGCTGATTAGCGCAGAGATAGGTTCATATCATTAATCGTCCTCGTTTGTTATAAAGTGATTCCTTTGGAATAACGAGGCTGAACGAGATATGCATTTATAATGCATCATAATCAGTAAATTTCATGCTTTGAAATGGGACCATAAAATCTGTGAATCTGTGGCAAAACTAAATGGTAAAAATAGATCATAAGCAGGCGATAAAATCGCCTTTCTCTATTATCCTCGTTGCAAACGAGGACAATAGGATCTGGTATCTGCAGGAAATAATAATGCGTTTATCAAATCAACCAGCAAAGTGAACTGCAAAAACATGTTTACCATCTTTTTCCGCGTAATGAATACGAAAGCCATAAAGGTTACAGATTTGTTTAGTAATGGCCAAACCTAAACCCATTCCTTCCGAATCGGCAGATTTTGAAAAACGGTCGAATACTTTGCCCTGGCCATTACCCGGCTTACCTGAATTGGAAATCACTAATGCAGCCGGATCAAGCTTAACATGAATATAGCCACCGCTAACGTTATGTCTTACCGCATTACTGAACAAATTATTCAACAATATATCGGCTAAATAGCGACTCATTTTAATTTCTACAGCCTGCAAATCTGTTGTAAGGCTCAATCCATCTTTCTCAAAGAGTTCCTGAAACTGCCGGCCTTTTACTGCCACCATTTCCTTAAAATCAATTTCCTGCAAATCCGGAATCAGGTTGTTTTCTATTTTAGCAAGCAGCAACAGCGACTGGTGCAAGCGCGATAAACGACCTGTAGCATGATAAACATCGGCCAACAGCGCTCCCTGCTGTGCAGTAAACGATTCTGTTTGCAGTAAGGAATCGAGTTTCGAATTGATAACAGCCAAAGGGGTCATCATTTCATGCGAAGCATTGTCGGTAAAACTTTTAAGTTCTTTGTAATCGTTTCTCACCCTTTCTGCCATAGCATTAACCGATTGATGAAGTTCATTAAATTCATCAATGGGCGTATCTTCGTAGGCAATGGCATCCATACGCGTAACCTCGAATGATTTCATTCCGTTTAATATCACATAAAATGGTCGCCACAGCCTGTTCAGTACAAACCTGTTAATTAACAACAACGACAAGAGCAAAATCAATGTAATGCCTACAGTAATCAAGAGGATAATCCTTACCAGGTCTTCCGATTCGACCCTCGATTTGGTAATGGTTACTTCAACTGCCTTTCCATTTAGATAAACTACGGTAATCAGGCTCCTTCCGGGTTCATTTTCCTGCTCTTTCGGGTTGTAATAGCTGGTATACAAAAACTCCCGTTCGGGAATATGGGTCGACAAATTTTTATAGGCAATCTGCTGATCGAGGTAACTGGCTGGCAAAGGGAGTTTATGGAAAGTACCCACATACTGGCGGATTTCATTCTCTTCAACCACCAGATCACGATCAAGCTTTTCGGTTAAAATAAAATGAATAACCACATAGTAAATCAAACCAGTAATGGCCAAAACCACAATGGAGGTTAGAATATTTACCCTGTTGTAGCGGTTAGCCAGCTTCATATATCGCCAAATTTATAGCCTATTCCGTAAACCGAGCGCAGATAATCGGCTGCCCCGGCTTCCAATAATTTCTTCCTGAGATTTTTAACGTGTGTATAAATAAAGTCGAAATCATCAGACAAGTCCATTTCATCGCCCCAAAGGTGTTCGGCCATGGCATTTTTGGTTACCACTTTATTGCGGTTAGAAAGAAAATACACCAGCAAATCGAATTCTTTTTTGGTTAATACCACCTGATTGCCCTTAACTGTTACCTTCATTGCCGCAACATCAACAATCATTTCATTGAAATGAATCACATTATCGCCATCGAAGTTTTTGCGGCGCACAATAGCACTTACGCGGGCCTTAAGTTCAGATAAATGAAAAGGTTTAACCAGGTAATCATCGGCACCCAGATCGAGTCCCGCCAGTTTATCGTCTAAAGAATGGCGGGCAGAAATGATCAGTACCCCATCTCTTTTTTTAAGCTTTTTAAGTTTAGTCAGCAATTCAAGTCCCTCGCCTCCTGGCAGCCCCAAATCTAAAAGGATGCAATCGTAACTGTAAACCGCTATTTTTTCGCTGGCCGATGCAAAATCCGAAGCATGCTCACATATATTGCCTTCGCCGGTAAAGTAGGCTAACATGCTTTCCAGTAAAGCGGGTTCATCTTCAATGACCAGGATTTTCATTTTATATCTTCTTTTATGCTTTTAAAGTAACCATTTAAACCCGAAAGTTAATCATCTGGTTTTAATTAATCAGGTAAAACGCTGAATAAGCTTTTCGATGTTCCGCTCTTTCCTCTTTTGCAAAAACTGCCTCCCGTAACCGGTAAAATATTGGTGACTGGTAAGCATTTTGAGGTTAATGGCATCCCATTCCCGGTAACTGTAAGCCAAATTAATATTTTCTTCCCATTCGCGTTTCAACCTTACCGCAAAATCAGTGTAGGCTGGCAGTGCAAAGTGATAAAAATCCGCATCGCATATTATTTTTTGTAAATTATTATGCGGCAATTGAGGATATTTAGTTGCTAAAATGCACTGCTGAACCTGCTCCACCTCCACGCTGCTTAAACCATTTGAGCTTAAGAAATTGCCGGCCATTTCGGCGCTAATCGCTTCATGCCCGATATATTGCCGCGTGTAACCAATATCATGTAAATATGCTGCCAGAGTAAGTATCAGCATTTCCTGTTCACTTACCTGACTATGCTCTCCAATTATTTTCACGCCAGCGACAACCAATAAGGTGTGTTCAAAATTATGAAAGTACATATGTTCAGGAAGCTCTTTTTCTAAAAGCTCCTCAACATAATCTGATACCCGATTAATTAATTTTTCCTCTTCCACTTACAAAAAATAGATGCCACAATATTATCGGTAAAATCTGAAGCAAAACTGTAGTATCTTGTTTTACTGACTATTATCAAACTGCAGGTCTTTCTTTTTCTTAACGACACCAAAATTGTAGCTAAAACCCAGGTAAAAAATCCTGGAGTTACTCCGCTGATTAATGTTTTGCAAAAGCAATGGCGATTGCAGTTCGGCAACCTGCCTTTGCGATTTAAATAAATCTGATACGGTGAGGTACACTGAACCCTTTTTCTTTAAAACCTCTTCTCTTAAACCAATATTTAAAACATAACTCGGTAAATACTTACCCTGAGGGGTTAAACGTGCCGATTTATAAACCGAATTCAGCTGAATGGCTGTTCCCCAGGGCAAAGCATAACTTCCGTTAATGTTGGTCGACCAGGTAACGGTCGATTTTTTATTGCTGTAGCCCAGGTTACTGGCATCAATCTGGTTGTAAAACACGTTTGGAATGAGGTTAAAACTCAGCTTATCGCTGGGGTGTATGGTAAGCATTACATCGGCCCCAAAAGCGCGGTCGTTGCTCAGGTTTTGCTGCCGGGTTACCAGAACCGAATCATTTAATGGTGTGGTAATGGCTGTAAAACGGTTATAAGTATAGCGGTAATAAATGCCCGGCAAAATACTGAAATGATCGTTACTCCATTGATAGCCCAGCTCTACCGAGTGGATAATTTCGGGCAACAGATACGGGTTACCTAACCTTACGTTGGTAGGGTCGGCATATTCGGCAAACGGGTTTAACTCATCCGCTTCGGGCCTTCTTACCCTCCTGCTGTAATTTAACTGCAGCTCTTTGTTTTTAGCTACTTTATAGGTAAAATGAAGGGTTGGGTACAACTTAAAATAATGATTGGGTACTACCGCGCCAGTAGTAATCAGTTTGGAATTTACGTCGGCATACTCTGCCCTTAAACCCAGCATCATCCCAATTTTGTTAACATCCAAAGCATAGGTACCATACAAGGCATGTATATTTTCATTGTAAATGAAACGATTGGTTTTATTAAAATCAGTCAAAAACTGCTGTTGCGCCTGGTCAAAAGCTTCACCATAAAAATCCAGATCTTCTTTATTGTACTGCCCGTCGTAACCTGCTTCAATTTTACTGTTTTCAGTTATAGGATTTTCATAAGTCACAGCCGCATGTTGCTGATCGGCGGTTTGTTTAATCAGCGTATTATCCAACTGGTTGGCCACAGCCGGATACCTGAATAAATTGGTATAGTGGTTATCTTCAACCTCGGGCGAATGTGCGATATTAAACTCCAGCCTGAGCTTGTGTCCGTTCTTTTTAAATCCATGCTCTGCATAAATTGTAGCATCAAAGTTTTTTTCCTGCTCAAAATTTTCCCTTTTCCGGTCGTAATCCTGTTCAAGCGACGATGCCGTACGGATTATTTTAGTGGTCATATCGTGCTTGTGCATATTGCGCAGGTAAAAATTACCCGATACGCCCATTGTGGTTTTATCAGTTAGATTGTAATCTATCCCAATCCCCCCGATATTAGAGAAAGGCTTTGCCTGCTGGGTGGCGAAATCGTTATAATACCGCACCGCCTGTGTTAGCGGATCGGTTTGCACGCGGTTATTCGTATTGGTTCGCAGCCTGTCGTCCTGCTTCAAACTGTAATTTCCATAAATATTTATTTTCCCGATGTTATAGTTTACGTTTGCGCCCACATTATAACGTTCGCGGTTGCCAATGTTTCCGGTTAAGGTTCCGTTTAGGCCCCGTTTCACATTCTTTTTCAATACGATATTGATAATCCCACCTGTACCATCTGGCCGGTATTTGGCCGATGGATTGGTAATCACCTCAATCTTTTCGATACTATTGGCCGGAAATTGTTGTAACGCTGCCGCCGCATTTGCACCCATTAAGGGCGAAACCTTTCCATTAATTAATATCGTAGCGGTCGAATTGCGCAAACTGATATTGCCATCTACATCAACCTGAACCAGCGGAACATTGGCCAGTACCTCACTTGCCGATCCGGATTTTGCGAGCATATCCTGCGATACATCATAGACCTTTCTATCGATACTATTGCTGTAAAGTGGCTTTTTAGAGGCAACGGTAACCTCATCGAGGTTTTTTCCGCCATCCAGTTTTATATCCTGAATTACTTTTTTGTTTAAAGTACTCAGCGTAAAGTTTGCGGTTTTAAAATTCTGATAACCAATAAAACTCGCTATAATGAAATAGGTGCCGTCAGGAACATTGCTCAATTTATAATTACCCTTTGCATCGCTCACTTCTCTGCTGATCACATCGGTACTTCCAGGCTTCATTAATACAATATTCACGAACTCCATGGCTTTTGATGAAGCGCCATCAACAATTTTTCCGGTAATAGTCCCATTATTTTGGGCAAAAAGGATTTGAGGGACAAAAAATATAAAAGATAACAGTAGGGTATAAATTTTAGGCATTATAGCATTTTTTTTTTTGCATAGTTACCGTTCAAATCTGTGGGAAATTTGAAGATGATGTAAAATAGTTCAGTTCAGTTTCTCTTCAGATTTGCACCCTAATTTGCCAGCGGAAAACTTATCAATTATGAAAAATTACAAACGCATATTAAAGCTGTTTTGCTTTTCTATATTTCTGCTTGCCGACGATATATGTGCGCAAGAAAAGCCCATAACTGCTTCGGGGCAGGTTAAAGAAGCCAAAAGCAAAAGCACGCTTCCTTACACCAATATTGTTTTAAAGAAAATAAACGACGAAAAGGTACTCCTGGGTACCATTAGCGATGACCAGGGAAGGTTCAGCATTAAAGATATTCCTTCGGGCAATTATAACCTCACCATTAGTATTGTTGGCTATCAAACCCTGCAAAAAGAAGTTAGCATAGGCTCCCTCAGTCCTTTTATCGATCTGGGTATTTTCGAACTGGCAGAAGATGCCCAAAACCTGCAAACGGTTAATATTCAAGGCACACAAGCCGAAGGATTAGGCAATAAACTGGATAAAAAAACTTACGATCTGGCTAAAAACACCAGTCAGCTGGGTGGCTCGGTACTCCAGGCCATGCAAAACCTGCCCGGTATTACCATTCAGGATGGGAAAGTACAACTCAGGGGGAATGACAAAATTGCGGTACTGATTGATGGTAAACAAAACGCAATTACCGGTTTTGGTAGCCAGACCGGACTCGATAACATTCCGGCATCGGCTATCGAGCGCATTGAAATCATTAATAATCCTTCCTCAAAATACGATGCCAATGGCAATGCCGGTATCATCAATATCATTTACAAGAAAAATAAGCAGGAAGGCTTTAACGGAAAATTAGGCATGAGTACCGGTTTGGGAGCCCTGTGGCTAAGGAAAGAGAACCTGCCTGGCATTAGTCCGCAATATCAGGCTACGCCAAAACTTAACCCTTCCCTATCGTTAAATTACCGCAAGAATAAGTTAAATACCTTTTTACAGGCCGATTATTTATATACACAAACCCTGAATAAAAACGAATTTGCGCAAAGGGTATATGATGATGGTACCGTGATTAACCAGCAAGTTAAACGCAACCGCACCACTACTTTTACTACGGTAAAAAGCGGTTTCGATTATAACCCCAACGCGCACAACAGTTTCACTATTTCGGGCTTTTTTAACCGCGAAAAAATTGGCGATCTGGGCGACATTCCTTACTTTAACAGCGATTTTACTACCAGAAACCGTTTGTGGCAATTTGTAGAAGATGAGGTTAAATACACCGTTACAGGTTCGGCGCTATACCAGCATAAATTTGCACAACCCGGCCATACCTTAAATGCCGGCTTTAATTATACCTGGCACCGGGAAGATGAAAAATATTTCTTTACCAATGTGATGCCCACCTTTACCGGCATGGATGCTTTTAAACTCCTTTCGGATGAGCATGTTGCTGATTTTAACCTGGATTATGTGCGCCCGCTAAAACATGGCAGAATTGAAGGCGGAATAAAATACCGCTACCGGCTAATCCCAACAGATATGCAGTTTTACCCAGGCTTAAACTCGCCTGTTGATGTAAACGCAGGCGGATGGGCCGATTATAGCGAAAACATTCCGGCCGTATATGGCAATTATGTTTACGAAAACAAAGCCATAGAACTGGAAGCGGGTTTGAGAATGGAATATGTGCGCGTAGATTATAAGGTAAACCCCAATCACAACACATACAAAAGTGATGGTTATGCATATTTCAGACCATTCCCCAATGTACGCCTGGCTTACAAGATTAATGAGCGGAACAAAATAAGTGCTTTTTACAATCAAAGGGTAGACCGTCCAAATGAAGTTGATATCAGGATATTTCCGAAATATGATGAGCCGGAATTGTTAAAAGTAGGTAATCCTACCCTTCGTCCACAGTTTACCCATGCCCTTGAGTTAGGTTATAAAAACAGCTGGGATAAAGGTTATTTCTATGCTTCGGGTTTCCACAAAATTGTAAACGGCACCATTACCCGTATCGCTACCATTGTTCCGGGCAATACCATCATCTACAATATCTTTCAAAATGCAGGAAAAAGCTTTAACTCCGGAGGCGAATTACTTTTACAACAGGAACTTAGCAGCTGGTTTTCATTTAACCTGAGCGGTACGGTTTACCGGAACAAAATTGATGCTTTCACCATTACGAACCAATATCCCGTTCCCACGGTCTACAGTATGCCAGAACAATCAATCGTTTCAGGTAATGTGAAATTAAACGGACAGTTCAAATTAGCGGCAAAAACCGACATCCAACTATCGATGGCTTATCTGGCACCGGATATTATCCCACAGGGAAAAATTGGCGACCGTTTTTCGACTGACCTTGGAATTAAAAAGCAGGTTCAAAATGGCAAAGGTGAAATTTTCTTTAATGGAAATGATATTTTCAATACGCTAAAGATCAAAAAGGAAATTAATGGCAATGGCTTTAAACTAACCAGTACCGACTTTTATGAAACACAGGTATTCAGGTTGGGCTATAGCTATAAATTTTAAGCGCCGCCGCCCTGGTTCGTGTCTCCACGAACCAGGGCGATAGAAAGACACGAACCAGGGCAACACGAACCAGGGCGCTGCAATCGCAAAGCCCTTTATCCTCGTTATAAACGAAAACAACAGCGCTTCTGTACTCAACTTCAGAATTGCTACAGAATTCAAACTTAGATTTAAGGTCAATCACTAACCAAATTTGATATCCTTAAAATCAAACAAAATGACTAAACTTTACAAACTTACCAGCGCACTGCTCATGCTAGTGCTTTTTATGGGTTGCACCAAAAAAGAAGTAGATACCGACACTAAATTGAGCTACAGCTTTAGTGCCAGCAATTTAAATGCTTCGTTAAGTAGCAATGCAAGCGCCAGTGGCGCGGTTGTGGCTGCCGGCACCAATGGAAGCATCAACTGGTCAACTGCAAGTATCAATGTTGCCAAAATCGAATTCAGCGCCACCAAATCAGGTAGCGGGGCCATTAATCTCGAAACTAAGAACCTTTACCTGGTTAATGCTTTAAAACCCGACTCTTTATCGGGCACCGTTTCCATTGCTTCGGGTGTGTATGAGAATAACCAATTTAACTTAACCCTGGCCAGTTCGTTAACCAACCCGCCTTTGTTATTAACCGGAACATATATCGAAGCTTCGGGAACAAAAATCCCGGTAAGGTTCGAAATGAACCAGGCACAGGTAATTAAGCTCGAAGCTAAACGCGTGGAAGTTACTGCCGGAACTTACGTGGCTAAAGTTACTGTACAATTAAATGCACTGGTAACCGGCTTAACCGCAAGCGATTTCGGACAAACCACACGTACCGGCACCAATAACATGATTATTATATCGAGTACCATTAATAAAACATTGTACGACAAATTAGTTACCCGTTTTACTTCAACATTGAGTATTGATTTTTCAAAGCAATAAAGCCATAAGGTTAGTTAAATATTAACGAATTGTTGATTTAAAGCATTAATACTAATTTCGCTTTGCTAACCAAACATTCAGAATTCCTTCAGAATTGAAACTTACCTTCGCCCTTTGCAAAAAATAAGGTTTAGCAGGTAAGTTTCAACTGTTGGAACCTTCCCCAATTATGAGCGTTAAAGAAAAAATAAGTAAACTATTAGAAAACAGGTTCGGTCCTGTTCTTCTGGCTACCCTATTATCTTGTGGCATTTCGTTATTAACCCGCATTACCTTATTAATTTATAGTGCGGCTTCTTTCGATTGGTCTGTCATAAACCTCCTGAAAGTTTTTATCATCGGCCTGTTTTACGATCTGGCTGCAACCTCTTTCGCCATTATACCTTTGGTTATTTACCTCTGGTTGTTTCCGGCAAAAGGCTATACGGGCAAAACCAGCAGGGTATTGCTGTTTATCTATTTTTTTGTTGTTGTTTTAACACTCATTTTCAACGCCGTTTCCGAATGGTTCTTTTGGGAAGAGTTCTCAGTACGCTATAATTTTATTGCAGTCGACTATTTGGTATATACCACAGAAGTAATCGGGAATATCCGCCAGTCGTACCCCATTAATACCATTTTAACTGCTTTGGTTATTTTAACCGCGGCCATTGTTTACCTGTTAAGAAAACTGATTACCGTATCTACCTATCAGCAAACACGTTTTGGCAAAAGAACCAAAATTGCCCTCGTTTTATTGTGCCTGCCCGTTTTAACTTATTTTGGTGTAAGCCATAAATGGAAAAACAACAGCAGCAACCAATATGTAAACGAACTTTCGGGCAATGGCATGTACGAATTCGGCTATGCTTTTTGGCATAATCAACTTGATTACGATACTTTTTACAAAACACTTCCGGTTAAAAGTGCTGCAAATATTCTTCAGCATTTATTGCCGGGCGATTCTTCGGCAAGAACTGATCTGAGTACTTCGAGAATGATTACTAGCAGCGGTACCGAAAACCGCATGAATGTGGTTTTGATTAGCGTAGAAAGTTTAAGTGCCGAATTTTTAGGCAGCTTTGGCAACACGCAAAACATTACCCCTCAGCTTGATTCGCTTGCGAAAGAAGGTTTACTTTTCACTAATTTATATGCATCGGGTACCAGAACTGTACGCGGATTAGAGGCACTTTCGCTTTGCATCCCGCCAACTCCAGGCCAATCGATAGTAAAACGCCCCGATAACAAGAACCTTTTTACCATAGGTAATGTATTCCGCTCTAAAGGTTATCACAGCCGCTATATTTATGGTGGTTATAGTTATTTCGATAACATGAACGAATTCTTTTCCAATAATGGCTATGAGGTAACTGACAGAAGTGCTTTAAAAGATTCGGAAATCCATTATTCTAATATCTGGGGCGTAGCCGATGAAGATCTGTTTACCTTATCGCTACGCGAACTGGATAAAGATTATAAAAACAACAAACCGTTTTTTGCGCAAATTATGACGGTTTCTAACCACCGCCCTTTTACGTATCCAGAAGGCAGGATTGATATTCCGTCGCATACCGGCAGAGAAGGTGCCGTTAAATATACCGACTATGCCATTGGCAGATTTATACGCGAAGCCAAACAAAAACCCTGGTTTGCCAATACCCTGTTTATCATAGTAGCCGATCATTGTGCATCAAGTGCGGGTAAAGTTGAGTTACCGGTTGATAAATACCATATCCCTATGATTTTTTACAGTCCGGGACATATTGCACCAGGTAAATTCGAAAAACTTACGGCACAGATTGATATTGGTCCAACCCTTTTAGGTTATCTGAACTTCAGTTATAACAGCAAATTTTTCGGGCAGGATGTATTTAAAATGAAAGATGGCAATGAGCGGGCATTTATCAGCACCTACCAAAGCTTAGGTTACATTAAAAATCAGAAACTGGTAGTGCTCGATCCGAATAAAAAATCAGGTACCTATCAGCCCGATTTCAAAACAGGAAATGCAGAAAAACGTCCGGAAGATCAGCAGCTGACTAATGAAACGATTGCTAATTACCAGATGGCTGCTTACCTGTATCAAAACGGATTGTATGGTTTTGACACGAAAAAGAAGTAGCTGGCTTGCTGGTTAAACATAAGAGATTAAAAATTAAACGATGGGTATAAATATTGGATTACTGATCTGGAAAGAGATGAAAGTGAAGGGAATGAGCAGAGAGCAGCTTGCCGATGAAGCAGGCATCAGCAAGCACCGCGTGGGTACGATACTGAAATCGACTTCGATTGATACGGATATACTTACCCGCATTTCGATAGCCCTTGATGTTAATTTTTTTGAGCATTTCCGTAGGGATGAAGACCTGGCCAGGATAGAAATGGATTCCGGAGCAAAACACAATCAGGAAATTACAGACCTGAAGCGCTTAAACAGCGATAAAAACAAACTGCTGGAACTTTACGAGGAAACGATTAAAAGCCAGAAAAAGATTATTGCATCGTTAGAAAACCTTACAAAAGCTTAGTCGCAGATCAGATTGCTTCACTGCATTCGTGAAGCAATCTGATATTATTTACTGCAATAGCCGAAACCAAAATCAATATTTAAGCTTCAAGCTTCCATTTCTTTGCTAATTCGGTATTAAAACCATCCCCTTCTTTCGGATTGGGATTTCCTTTGCCAGTTGTGATGAGCTGATATAAGCTTGTTTTAATGTAATTGGTCCAGGCTTCGTTGCAAATTTCATAACATTCATATGTTGGCACCAATCCCTCGTGGGTAAAGGTTACCACAGTTTGGCCATTTGCTGCCGAAATATCGAAAACCAGTTTGGTGCCTTTCCACTCACTTTTATCGTCGATAAAATTAAAATAGTTATCGAGTACCTCCCACACTACTTTTTTATTGGGAACCAGCTCAATCAGCTTTGCTTTACAATAGTGCACATCGCGATAATGGTAAATAAACTCGGCATTAAGTTCGGTGGTGCTTCCCGCTATATCTTCCGACCACCATCCGCGTACATTGGTAATGGCATTAAATGCTGCTTCGGGGCTTTGATCTACCCGAATGGTAGCCATAAAATTTTCTTTTTCCATGGTATTGATGTTGATTATATTTTAAATATTTGATTATTACATACCAAAGTTAAGGGTATTAAACTTTCACTGTACGGTGTAAAACAGACATTGTAACGGGTTGATTTGGACAAGCTTAATCCTTATCTTTATAACAGCATCACTTATCGTAAATACACAATGAAACATATTACCATACTGGTTCCAGACGGTCCTAACAACCTGAGCAGCATTATTGGCTCATATAAAATACTAAGCCGGGCAAATGCCTACTGGCAGGAAAGCGGACACGAAACCATGTTTAAAATTGAACTGGTAGGCATTTCGGAAGAAGTGAACTATTACGATGGCTTATTTAGTGTTAAACCACATAAACATATCTCGGCGATTAAACAGACTAATCTGGTGATTATCCCTTCGTTAAACCACAATTACGATAAGGCTATTGAAGGCAACCAGGTACTAACCGATTGGATTGTAAAACAATACCAGCAGGGTGCCGAAATAGCCAGTATGTGCACCGGGGCTTTTCTTTTGGCTGCTACAGGTTTATTAGATGGCAAAAGCTGTTCTACCCATTGGGTGGTTGCCGATAATTTTAAAACCAGATTTCCGAAAGTAAATTTAAAAACAGATCAGTTAATTACCGATGAAAACGGAATTTACACCAATGGTGGTGCTTATTCTTTTCTAAATCTGCTGTTATACCTGATAGAAAAGAATTTCGACAGGCAAACGGCAATTTACTGTGCAAAAATTTTCCAGATCGAAATGGACCGGCACAGCCAGTCGTCGTTTATTATTTTTAAAGGCCAAAAGCGGCACAGCGATGAAATGGTTAAAGCAGCACAATTATACCTCGAAAATAACCTGAACCAAAAAATCGCAGTCGAAGATTTATCAGCACGCTTTGCTGTGGGCAGAAGAAATTTCGACAGGCGTTTTATCAAAGCCACAGGCAATACGCCAATTGAATATTTACAACGGGCAAAAATAGAATCGGCCAAAAGAGCTTTCGAAACCAGCCGCAAAACCATTAACGAAGTGATGTACGATGTAGGTTATGCCGATGCCAAAGCTTTCCGCGAGGTATTTAGAAAAATAACCGGAATATCGCCACTCGAATACCGCAACAGGTACAACAGAGATTTATTGGTTTAAGACTTTACTTTAAGCACCACCACCCCATGGCCTGGAATGGTAAAAGCTTTTTGTTTTTTCAGGCTTCCCAAATCGGTATGCCGCCAAAGGTCACGTAATTTGCTTTTGCTGCTTAGGCCTAAACTTTTGGCATCAAGGCTAAATTCGGTTATTTTATTGCCGCGGTTCATAATGGCAATAGCTTTATCACCTGAGCCCAATGGTTTCAGCCAAACCTCAATATCGCCATTTTTAATCGCCCTGCTGGCTTGTTTAAAGCCTTTATCCTGGTTTAAGGCAATGAGTTCTTTATTCGTCAGGATTTCGATGGTTTGTTTGGTCATCGATCGCAGGTCATTACCCGCCAGTAATGGCGAATTGAGCATACACCACATCGAAAAATGCGTTTTATCTTCTTCATAGCTCATGCCCCTGCCTACCTGCAACATATCCATATCGTTATAATGACCTGCAGAAGCGTAGCGGTACAAATCAGCATTGAGATCAATTATTTTAAGTATAGAAGCGAAACTAGCACTGATATCGCCCGATATACGCCAGGAATCGGCTTTGGTAATGGCCCACTCGCCCGGAAATTGCCAGCGGCATACATTAAAAACAATAGCTGCATCTATAGCTTTAACTGTATTGATGATTTTGGTGTATTGGGTCTCTTCATTCAACTTCATTTTCTCACCACCACACCAGTCTACCTTTAAAAAATTGAAATTCCATTCTTTAAAAAACAGATTACAATCCTGCTCTTCATGTCCGTAAATGCCCACTCCTATTCCTTTCTGGTCGTTATCCCAGATAGACCCGCAAGTGTTTAAACCTGCATCGGTATAAATGCCGGCTTTAAGTTTTTTGCTGTGGATATAATCGGTTAGCGATCTCATGCCCGAGGGGAATTTTTGCTCATCAACAAAGAGTTTACCCGAAGCATCCCGCCCGCCAAAAAAGCCATCATCAATATTAATAAAGCGGTAACCTGCATCGTACAAGCCCGACGCGACCATGGCATCGGCCTGCTCCCTGATCATCTTTTCATCAATCTTTACCCTGAAATTATTCCAGCTGCTCCAACCCATAATAGGTGCCTTGGCTTCCTGGGCATGCAAAACCGGAGCAGTGCCCAATAAAAAAGCGGCCAGTAAAAAACTAATCTTTTTGAATGCAGGGATAGGATTTTTCATTAAAATATAGCGGTTAGATGTCATGTTTCAGTTAATATCAAAGATAAAAATACGGTATGATCTGTCAAGCCTGTAACTTGTTGTTTTATTTACTTTATTTGCAGTAACCAGATATAAAATAAATATCAGCAATGAAAAAGCCCCTGCTCCTCACACTTTGTTTCTTGTTCGTGATGCCTTGCCTAACAATGGCTCAGCAAAAGCCTAATATTATATTGATTAATATGGATGATATGGGCTGGCGTGATTCCGGCTTTATGGGATCTAAATTTTACGAAACGCCGGTAATGGATAAACTGTCCAAACAAGGCATAGTGTTTACCAATGGCTATGCTTCGGCATCTAACTGTGCACCCAGCAGAGCCAGCATGCTCAGCGGTTTATGGCAAACCCGGCATGGCATTTACACGGTAGGCACTTCTGAACGGGGCGATAGTAAAAACCGTAAACTGGTACCAATCAAAAATATAGAAGTGCTTAATCCCGATTTTAAGATTTTCCCACAGTTACTTAAAGAAAATGGCTATAGCACTTGTATTGCCGGCAAATGGCACATGAGCAATAATCCGTTAAGCTACGGTTTCGATGTAAATATTGGTGGTTCACATGCAGGTAGTCCTAAAAGTTATTATCCTCCGTATGGTAATGTAAAAATAGATGGTCCGAATACCGAATACCTTACGGATCTGATTACCGATAAAGCCATCGATTACATTAAAACCCAAAAGAGCAGCAAACCTTTCTTTTTATATTATGCCTCTTATGGCGTGCATAGCCCCATCCAAAAAGTAGATAGTTTAATGCACAAGTTTAAAGGTAAACCTGCCGACGATGGGCAACGTAACCAGGCCTATGCTACCATGCTGAACAATGAAGACCGCAATATCGGGCGGGTACTTCAGGCGCTTGAAACACAGGGATTGATGGAAAACACCCTGATTATCTTCACCTCTGATAATGGAGGCTTTAACCAGGTTACCTGGCAGCACCCGCTCAGGGCAGGCAAAGGCAGTTATTTTGAGGGAGGGACGCGCGTTCCGCTGGTGTTTGTGTGGAAAGGCAAAATTAAGGCCGGTACCACCAGCGATCTTCCGGTTACCAATCTGGATTTTTATCCCACGCTGATGCAGGTAGCGGGTATAAAAAATTATCCTAAAGTAGATGGAAACAGCGTTTACAATTACCTGCTTACGCAAAAGGCCGAAAAACTATTGGTAGAGCGCCCGCTATACTGGTATTTCCCGATTTACCTGGAAGGTGGCAACGCAGAAACCAACGACCGTATTTTCAGAACCCGCCCTGGCGAAACGGTACGTAAAGGCGATTGGAAACTGCACCGTTATTTCGAAAATGATTCGGTTGCTTTGTACAACCTGAAAACCGACATTGGCGAGAAAAACAATGTGGCGAAACAAAATCCACAAATAACCAAAGATTTACTGGCCCTGTTAACCACCTGGGAGCAAAAAGTAAAGGCGCCTGCAGTTACCACATTAAACAAAGCTTATATCCCCTTAAATGCGAAAGCCGATCAGCAGAAATAATGTAAACACTGTTGGTCCCCAATATCTCACTTCAATTGTTATATTTAGTAAAAAAAACAAACCATGGAAGAACAACAAAACAATACCGAAAATCCATTAACCCCAAAAGTAACGGGCATTGGCGGCATATTCTTTTTTGCTGATAACCCGAAAGATACCAAAGACTGGTACGCTAAAAACCTGGGCTTCGATGTAAATGAATGGGGTTCGGTAAGTTTCGATTCTAGAAATGTAAACCGGCCAGAAGAAATCAATTCGCTGCAATGGAGCCCCTTTAAAAGTGGTGATGCTTATTTTGCGCCCTCTAAAAAAGAGTTCATGATCAATTACCTGGTACAGAACATTGAAGGGTTGGTAACACAGCTGAAAGCAAATGGTGTAACGGTACTCGATGAAATTGCTACTTACGATTTCGGAAAGTTTGTACACATTATGGATGCGGAAGGCAATAAGATTGAGCTTTGGGAACCGGCTGATAATAGTCCGAAAGCTGATGAAGTATAAAGCCCATAATAAATAATTAGGAAGAGCAACGTAAGAATGGATTGGAGATTCAACACCATCTGGTTTGAACAATTAGATCAGAACAACATATTTAGAAAGGATTTTAAGACTCCGAATAAAAGAATCGATAGCAATGATTTAGCAAACACAGCGTATGCAATTGTTTGGCACTTGAAAGAAAAACTTAACTCATTTGAAAGCCTGCCGGAATCTGAGAGACTATTGTACCTTGAATTGAACTGGGCAAATATCAAAGACTTTGTTGGAATTGAAAAATTCAAAAACTTAAGAAGACTTGAGCTCCATTATTGTACCAAACTAACAAGCTACACTGGTTTGAATCTATTGAAAGACTCCTTAGAGTTTTTACATATTAATCAAAGTAAGAAGCTCGTAATTTCCGAAGAACTACTATCGCTAAGTAAAATTAAGGTTTTGCGCTTGAATGCATGCGGAGACATTGATAATCTCGACTTTCTAAGCAACTTTCCTGAACTTATAGATTTCCGTTTCTTAAATACCAATATTTTAGATGGAAATCTTCAGCCTATCCTTAACCATCCAACGATAAGATCTGTGGGCTTTTTAAACAAAAGACACTACAACTATAAAGCTGAAAAAATTGATTCATTGTTAAAGGAAAAATTTCCGGAAGATCATAGAATCTACGTTTATAATGAAAAGGGTAAAACATTTAGATACTGATAAAATCAAAGCCTAATTGATCATATTCATTACGCTTTGACGAGCTATCTCTCTTGACACAAGATTTTACTTGTCGAGTCCAAGCAATCGATAGGGCTCATATCCGTTTTGATCTATTTTTTGAAAACAGCCTCCATTAGCATTTAAAAGTACTCGCGAAGACTAATTTGGTCTTCGCAAGTACTAAAAGGTACTTCGGAAGTAGAAAAAACACACTCCGAAGTACTAAAATCTCGTTCGGAACCTCGACGAATACACTCCGAAGTACTAAAAAGGAGTTCAGAACCTCGGCGAATATACGCTGAACTAGAAAGAAGACGTTCGGAACCCCGGCGAACACACTCCGGACTACAAAAAAGTAGCTCAGACTGAGAAAGACGACGTTCGGAACATCGACGAATATACCCGGAGGTACTAAAAAGTAGTTCCGTACCCCGGCGAATATACTCCGGACTACAAAAAAGCAGCTCAGGTCGAGAAAGAACATACTCAGTGGAGGAAAGACCGCGTTCGGAACCCCAGCGAATATGCGCTGAAATGCAAAAAGGTATATCAAAGAGGGATTATCGCCGGCTATTAACAAAAAAGCCTCACATTTCTGTGAGGCTTTCTGTGATCCCGCTGGGATTCGAACCCAGGACCACTACATTAAAAGTGTAATGCTCTACCAGCTGAGCTACGGAATCATTTATCCCCCTTGCGGGGCTGCAAAGATAGAAATTAAATGTATTGTTCCAAAACAGAATTGAAATAATTTGAGATTATTTCGCTAAAACCAATTACACAAACCGCTAAACCAATCATATTCATCTGGTTATCCATTTTATTTTTTTTCATCTTTTTAGTTAATAATTAAGCAGAACGCAGTAATTAAAAAAATCAGGCCCTTTTAATCTTCCTCAAACTTTTATGATCTATTTCTGGTTGTAAAACTTAAGCGTAAAGCAATTATGACTATCTTCCGAAAATGAATATCGAAAACAAATATGGAGAGGCGAAATGGACTGCGCTTGGCGGTTTCTCTCCGCTCATTACCGTTTTTAAATCCTATCACCCGCTTAATCCCGAAATTGAAAGGATTATTAATGAGTACACTTTTCCGGTAGAGTTTGCCAAAAACAAACACATTGCCTCACCGCTGAAAGCAAACAAATATATCTACCTCATTTTAGAAGGTGCCGTACATGGTTATTTAAAAATGGGAAATAAGAAAGTAACCACCTGGATTGCTGCAGAAAATGAACTGGCGGGTACCATCAGAAATTTATGGGAGAACGAAGTCTCTGATGAATATATTGAAACGATAGATAAAGTATTCGCCATTGCTATTCCGCACGAAATGTCGAAGCTTTTGTACGAAAACTTCCCGATAGCGAATTATGTTGGGCGCAAAATGACTGAAATATACTTCCAGGGTGCTACAGAAAGGGCTTACCTCTGTCGCCTGCCCTCTGCACAAAAACGTTACCAACGCTTTTTGCTCACCTACCCGCACCTGATTAACCGTGTACCACTTAAATATATTGCTTCATTTATCGGTATGCGCCTCGAAACGTTGAGCAGGATCAGAACGCAACAGCATAAATAATCTTTCAAGTTTTAATTATTTACTCAATATCGTGGTAACCGATTCGGCGGGCAGCAAAATTTGCTTCGTACTGTTGTATTGTTTAAAAGGCGATAAATTATTTGTTGAGTCTGTAACGTAGGTCATTGCTTTATTGTGCCCCTTCCCTTTTATAGCGATGTGGAGCATGATATCTGTTTTGGTTGAGTTAACTGCTACGGTTACCAGTTTCTGATTTTGCCTGTACGAGGAAACATAAACTTCTGGATGATCTGCCGAAAGGGCATTTACCTGCACACGCTGACTACCCGGTTTAATAAAACGGCTGTAATTGCCCAGTGCCCAAAGCATTTTACTGTCATACACATTGCCATCGGTTTTATTTTTGTCGATATACACCAGTCCGTCTTTATAATCGCCCGATGATATGGCCAGCCACCATTGCCATGATGCTGCATTGGAGATCACCAGATCGTGGTGAATTAAACGTGCAATAAATAAGGCTGTGACCATACCCAAATCGCGCTTTTCGCCTTTAAGTACAGCATCGCCCAGCACGCAGTATTCAGACATCCAATACCTTAAACCAGGCACCGCAGCAACTGCTTCTGCCGTTTTTTTACGGGTATTGATAAATTTAGTTACGGGACTGGTGGTAAAATAGCTATGAGCAGATATGGATTGATCGATATGCGACAAATTACCAACATAGTTTGGAGAAGCAGCATTGAAAAACTGATACACCTGATTGCCTTTTAACGTATCGCCATTCTGGTACAGGTAATCGAGCTGACCGGCCTCGCCTACCTGTATTTTGGTGGTAATTTTGTTTTGTTCAAATGCCTGGTTAATTCCCTTATATAATTTGGCCAGTTCGGCATTATTGTAAGGGCATCCTTCCTGATTATGTTCATTCCATTTCCACTGGGGTTCGTTTGCCGGACTCAGGTAATTGAGGCTTATACCTGCTGATTGCTGCAAACCTTTAACAGTGGCCACCATATCAGCTGCAAAAGCAGGTAATTTATCAAAATCGAGGTTACATTTTCCATCAGTAGAATAAGCCTTGCCATGTTTGGTAAACAAAACATTTGGGCTGTTTACGAAACCAATAAACTGGTTTACTCCACGAGCTTTAGCGGCTTTCAGGAACCAGGTTTGCCCGGGCATGGCATTCCAATCGTAAGTACCATTGGCTTGCAAAAAAGCATACTGTCGACGCCATTCATCGCCTATATCGCTGAGTTTACCTTGTGCTGCGCTTCCTCCGCCAATACTAAAACGCCACATGTTTAATCCTATTCCCAGCGGCTGATCGTGATCATCAGTAGCAGTACTAAATAACAAATCGGCCATCTTATTCTTTTTTGTATCGGGCCAAAGCCCTGCAAACTGGCACGACCAGGCATCTGATGCGCCAAAACCTTCTATAGTTTGAAAGGAGACGGCCGGATCGATCTCTACTTTTACAGTTTTTTGTTGTGAAAAAGCAGTGGTACAGCCGAGCAACACCATAATATGAATGAACAAGGGCTTCAGGACAGCAGTTTTTTTCATTGAGTTTTGAGGATAATTTGCGCCTACAACTTACTAAATTAATATCAACCATTTTGCCCTAAAAAAACAAAAGCTCCGTGAATGACCACGGAGCTTTGAGACAGCATTTAGCTATGCTTAAAATTTAATACTATTCAATTGTTTGTCTACCAATAGAGCTTCGGTTAGTTTAAGATTAAACTGTACTTTGCGTTTGGCCCTTAATTTTAGGGTAAACAAATCGCTGGTACCGTTTAAAGCTTCTTTATTACCCAAATTAACAAATGTTGGATAAAGTACTTTATCACCATTGGTATGTAAACGATCGTAGGTAAGGTTATCCATTTGTTTTACATTTAAGCCTTCCACACCTACAAAATCGTAATCCTGAGCCAGGTAAGGTAAAGCAAAACTTAAAGCATTTACCGATTTAAGGTCTACCCCTTTTACTTTAATTTCGACAATATCGCCTTTGTTGTAAGCCTGTTTAGTAGTGCTGATTTGTAGTTTGCCCGCAAGTTTCTCTATTTTGGCATTATTTACACCTCCTTCAAGTTGTGTAGCTACTACCGAAATGTCGTAAGCATCAATCAGGTTATTTTTGTTGATATCGCCATTGCTGATGTAACCTTCAAAATCGGCATCACCTTTTTTCAATCCGGTATAATTGATATACGAAGTCAAATCGTTTTTATCAATTAAACGGTCGTTGTTGATATCGCCCGGTAAGTAACTTTCGGTACCCGGAACTTTAAACACATACAACTCACGACCTGACCCGAAACCACCAACGCCATCTGCAACCGAAATTTTAATGTAGCGTGCACCTGGGTGACCATTGAAGCTGAATATTTTAACATCACCATTGTTAGCCCAATCAAAAGTGCCTGCGGTGGTCCAGCTTTCTTTGTTGTTGCTGTAAAATATAGTTCCTTTAAGTAAGTTACCATTACCTCTTCCATTGCGTGGCAGGTAATGGAATTTATCAAGCTGGTTAATGGTTTTCAGGTCGATAACCATATCGAATGGCACTGCTTTAGCACCCCATTTGGTGTGCCACATATTGCCTTCGTCAAAATCGAATAAATCGGCAATACCAGATCCACCCTGATTTTCGGCCGTGGTTTCGGCAGTTATACCCTGAATGGCAAATTCGAGCGGATTAGATTTGGTAGTAGCTTTAATATCTGTCCAGTCTGAAACACCATCTTTGTTTACCGCACGCAGTTTAAAAGCATAAGCTGTTTCGGCCAATAAACCATCAAATAACAGTGTAGTATCTTTAATAGTGGTGTAATGCATCCCGTTAAAATCAATTTCGTAATAATCGGCATGATCTACCTTGCCCCAGCTTGGTTTAAGCGTGTAGGCTTCGGTATTTTTGTCGGTAATGCGCGCATTTAACGGAGCACTTAATTTACCGGCAGAAATGCGTTGCTTATCTGCAGGCTCAAATTTAAATCCTTCTACCGTAACTGTTACCGGGTTTACCGTAATATCAGTCGATGCAAGTTTAACCAGCAGTTGCGGATTTTTAATCATGGCAACTTTTTCAAACTCGCTGCCTTTAGTAGCAAACTGGTTTAAATTTGGTGTTGCGTTGTAGAAATATACATTATCCTGCTTCAAAAATTCATCCATCGAGCTCACTTCCGCCAGTTTGGTTTTGTTATTTCCGATTTTTGCTGTCAAACGTTTTGGTTTTTCGGTAACGTTAATAACCAATTCGGTAGATTTTTCTTTAACAAAACCTTCAAATTCACCTTTTGCAGGCTGAATGCTTATGGTAGCATTGTTTTTCTGATCAACTTCCGATTCGATTACATTGGAAACGCCTTTACCCAGTTTATAGGCCTCTGTAGCGCCATCATCATCATACTCGGTAAAAGTATTTTTACCTGCCGGATAAAGCTCATACATGCGCCTGGCTTTATTAATTTCAGAAACATTGTTATTGGCATTTGCCATCGGAATAATTGCACCTGCCTTAACAAAAACAGGTAGTTTCCAGATGGGTGCATCGAAACTGTTTACAATGCTGTTTCCGGTATATTTATCACCGGTAAAATAATCGTACCAGGTACCTTCAGGCAAATAAATCCCATTGCGAATATCGTTTCCTTTCTCGTCGGCTTTGGTTTCCTGGTAAATTGGGGCTACCAAAAAGCTGGGGCCATACAAAAACTGGTACTGGGTAGCACTGCCCAAAGTATAAGTATTAGGCGAATTTAAAAACATAGCCCTGATAATCGGCAGGCCAGTTAAAGCTTCTTTCGCTACACTGTAAGTATATGGAATTAACTGCGATTTTAATTTCAGGTAATTGCGGTTGATAGAGGTTACCGGCTCTCCCAGTGCATGCGGATATTTCTCGTTGGCGCCCCATCCATCCATATTCAATTGCATTGGCGTAAAGGTTTTCCATTGAAAATCGCGCGTATTGATGGTTGGATTTTTACCGCCAAAAATACCATCCATATCAGAAGAAATGTTTGGCTGACCAGATAAACCAGAACCGATATAAGTTGGAATATGGAAACGAATGTATTCCCACACACCTCCGGTTTGGTCGCCCGACCAGATTCCGGCATAACGTTGTGTGCCTGCCCAACCATCTAAAGAGATAATGAAAGGTCTGCTGTTATTGCCATAATAAGGCATAATCTGCGCCACATCGGCTACACCATTAAGTCCGAAGGAGTAACCGGCCCCTACCCAGGCTACGTCGGTTTTTAATACCCTAACGCCTGCATCGCGCGCTTCTTTAATGATATCGCGTTGTAACAAAGCGCTTATTTCTGGCTTGGGATGCAAATCGGATTGAGTCCACAAGCCAATTTCCACACCGTTTTTACGGGCATAATCGCCAAAGCTTTTCAGGTTCTGAATATTACCGTCTAAAGTTTCGGTTTGGCCATAACCTGCGCCGTAACCATCATTTGGCAGTACCCAGCCCAAAGGCATATCGTTCTTTTTATACCGATCAATTACTGCACGGGCCGAAAACTGGTAATTGTTTTTTTCGCCGTTAAGCGATTCTTTAATCCCACCGTCGTTTTTCTGACTCTCTTTATAGCGCTTACCATCTTCGAACAAGGTTCCTTTTTCGTCTTCTTTCCAAAAATCGCGGTTGTAAGCATTTAGGTGACCCTGATAAAAGCCAAATTTGGGTAATAACACCGGATTACCGGTTAGCTGATAAAAATCATTTAACAAAGGTACTGCACCATCGCCAACCATAAAAAAGGCATCTAAATAATCGGTTTCGTGGGCCAGTTTTACCGTTCCTTTTGCTTTAGCACCAAAATCGTATCGGCCTTTTGCAAAAGTATGCCAAAGCACCGCGTAACCATTGGTCGACCAATAATAAGGTGTTGGCGAAGCTACGCCACCATCTGTCCAGCTGTTTTGGTTTTCGATAGCGATGCTTTTTCCTTTGTGCGAGAAGCGTCCGTTTTGAACACCACCTCCATAGAAATATTCGGCTGTATTTTCTTTTAATGTAAGGGTTACTTTAGCTTTTTCGAATTGAACAGGTGCTGTTTCTTCCATCACCACCGCTTTTGTAGCCAGGTTAATGATTTTAATCAGTGATGTATTTTTATCAACCTGAACACTAATCTTATCGGTTGTGATACTGATCTGATTGTTTTCGTCGGTAACGTTTAATTTGCTAACCGGCCTGCGTGGGTTTTCGACCAGAATTTTGGCTTCGGGTTTAGCCTGAGGATCTCTGATGAAACCGCCATTATGATCTTCGAAAAGCCTGAATATATTTTCGCCATAAAAATCGAATGTCAAGGTTTGTCCATCCGATAATGACAATTCGATTGTGGTTGGATTGATTTTTTTGGCAGCAATTACTTTTATCGCATCTGTTTTGAATTCTTTTGAGATGCCTGTTGCTTTAATGCCAATGGCTAAAGCGGGCGGGGCAAATATAGGTGCAACAGCCAAAAGAACGGCAGATGCAAGGACAGCGCTTTTGTGCCGTTTCCGGGTAATATTCTTTTTATTTTTCTTGTAAAAGGAATTGGGGATCATTAAGAGTTTGATTTGGTTAAAACTTATGTGTTAAGCCGCTAACAAAATGGCTTTTGTAAAACCGCTATGGCATAAAGTTAGTAATCCCTGCAACAGAACCCTTGTTGTTAAGGCCACAAAAACCGCGCAATCGTTTGATCAAACAGCTTTTTTACAGAAAATGCATGTATAAAACAGTCAGCATACCAAAATCTTATCATGCAGCTGGTTGCATAACCTGTTCTTAAAAATTTAAACCACCTGCAGGCCGGCCGGTTGGCAAAGTAAAAAATGTGGATTTTTTTCTACAACTATCACCCAAAACGGGGAATTTATTCCACACTTTTTTTCTAACTAATTCAACTTCCCCTTCAACCATGCTTTAATTGCTCAATTACAACACCTGAGGGTTAAAATTTTAAGTGGCAGGTAATTTGTAATTGTTAACAAAAAACTCCGTCATGAACCCATTCAAACCACAAACACACAGCTGCGTAATTGTCGACGATAATCCGCTGAGCATAAAAATCCTGGAACAATATGTAGCTAAAAACCCAAAACTAAAGTTAAAAGGTAGCTTTACCGATCCGGTTGCTGCCCTGGCTGCTTTTTGGGGTTACGGAAAAATAGATTTTCTTTTGCTTGATATACAAATGGAAGTATCAGGAATTGATATGGCCCGTATGCTCAGAAACAGAGTAAAGTACATCCTTTTTGTTACCGCACACAGCAGTTACGCCATAAACGCGATAACAGACGGAGACAGCCTATTGCTTAAACCAATTGGCTACCCTACTTTTTCGGCTACTATTGAACAGCTGATTGGTCGTACGCAACTGCAAAGAAGATGGCTTTCGTAATTAAATATCAGAATAATCTGTTGGGTAAATAAACCTGGTGTCGTTTTTAGATACGTTGTGCTGGTACTGCGGCATGGCAGAAAGTTTCTTCCAGTAATCGTCGGCAGAAAAAGCCTTCCAGTGCGCTTCGCGGTCGGCGCGATCTTCGAAAGTGGTTAAATACATGAGGTTGGGCATCCGGCTACCGGCAATTACGGAACCGTAAAAAACGGCATTAAAATTTAAGCGTTTAAACAGGCCAATTTCATCCCCTTTATTAAACATTTCTACTTTGTTCTGAAAATATTGCTCGCTGGGCGATTCGTAGCTTCTTAATTCGTAAACCCGTTTGGCCATAGGAGACTTTAGCTTCGGCAATACAAAATGAGGCGCATCATCAAAAGCTTTTAACAAAATAGATTCTAAGCGTTCATAAGCTGCATTGTTATACAAAGCCGTTAAATACTCCTTACCATCTGCATTGTATTGTGCATCTTTAGCCAGCTTCTGATCGAGCGCTAAAACCCCGTTGAAAGATTTAAAAGGGATAAAGACATAGATCAGTTTTTCTGCAGCCGCAGTTGTTTCGTTAACAATAGGTTTAAATACACCCACTTTTGCTATCCCACAGCGGTGTAATGCCGGTAAATAAGCTTTTTGTAAATAAGCATCAACAGTTTTCTCCTGCTCCTCTGTTTTTAAATGATATACTTTGAGCTGGTAAAATTCAGATTGTGCAGCATTAACCTGCAACGTATTGCATACAAAAACCAATAATACTATAAACGGAAAGCTGATTCTTTTTAACATTGTTTTATACCTGATCAATTAATACAAAGGTAAATCTAGGCAAAAAGAAACCTGCTTTTATTTCGTAACAAGAATATTGGGGTTTGGCGGTTCGGCGTTGAGCAAATGTTTCACAAAAAAATCGCGTTTACGCCTGCGGCCATAAGTCCCACCATCACTGTGCCCCATACCCGGAATGCTCAAAATATCGAAATCCTTGTTGGCTTTTATTAAAGCATCGGCCAAACGATAGGTTGATTCTGGTGGTACATTTTCGTCGGCTTCGCCTACAATTAAGAATAAATTGCCTTGTAGCTTAGCGGCATTGGTGATGTTCGATTGTTCGCCATAATGTGGCCCTACCGGGTAACCCATCCATTGCTCGTTCCACCATTGCTTATCTATCCGGTTATCGTGACAGCCACAAGCCGAAACGGCAGCTTTATAAAATTCGGGGTGAAACAATAAGGCACCGGTCGAATTCTGACCACCTGCAGAGGTGCCATAAACCCCTACCCGGCTAATATCGGCATTGGGATATTTAAGCGCCATGGCTTTCATCCATAAAATTCTATCAGGCAGACCTGCATCGGCCAGGTTTTTCCAGCAAACATCATGAAAGGCTTTAGAACGGTTAGCTGTGCCCATACCATCTATCTGCACTACGATAAAGCCCAGCTCGGCCATGCTCTGCATTTCGCTGGCGGGAAGGAAATTTTTAGGCACAAAACTATCCTGCGGACCGGCATAAATATTTTCGATGATGGGATAAGTTTTATTGGGTTCCATTTTAGAAGGCAGGCATACTACCCCCCATATATCGGTTACGCCATCACGTGCCTTGGCTACAAAAACTTCGGGCAGCTTAACGCCTGTAGCCAGATAAGTGTCTGCTGTGCCATGCTCTAACTCCGTTACCTTACGGGTATTTGAGGTTAATCTTAACTCGCTAACCGGTGGTACATTTACCTGGCTATAGGTATCGATATAATATTTACGATCGGGTGAAAAGCTGAGGCTGTGGTTACCTTTTTCTGGGGTAAGATTTACTAATCCCTTGCCATCAAAACCAATGCGGTAATAGTGAATAAAGTAAGGATCTTCGTCCTTATTCATGCCACTGGCCTTAAACCATACCTGGCGCTTAGCTACATCTACACTATCAATATCGCGCACAACCCAGTTGCCGCTGGTTATTTTAGCCTGTTTTCCCGTTAGGGTATTTACCAGGTAAAGATGTTGCCAGCCATCCTGCTCACTGGTCCACAACATTTCGTTGGTTTTGGGCAGGTAGCGGGTATAAATCCGGCTTTCGTAAATAAAGGTATTTGTTTTTTCGTCGATAATGTTTCTGGTTTTACCGGTTTGTACATCTACTTCAATTACCCTGAAACGTTGGTGACCGCGGTCAACTTTTTCGTAGGTGTAATAGCGACTATCGTTATTGCGCCAGTGTAGTTCGGGTGGCCCGAAGAAATCGATTGGATCAGCATCTACTTTTACGGCAGTTTTGGCAGTGATGTTAAAAATGTAGGGCTGGTATGAAGTAAAATCATCGCCAGGCTGGGCATATTCTCTCGATTTTAACTCTCCACGGGTAGTGCCCGGCACTGAGCTAAGTACATAATGTACTTTTTTAATTTCTTTGGGGTCTGTTTTATAGGCGATGATATTTTTCCCGTCAGGAACCCATACATAATCGCCATAAGGTTTTGCTTCAGTTCCGTCGGTACTGAGTTGTATTTCGGTATTGGTCGCTTTATCGGTTACGAAGAGATTTCCGCCGCGTATGGTTGCTTCATATTTACCATCGGGCGATTTGCGTACAAAGCGATTCCGTTGCCAGCGCGATCTTTTTTGCTGTAAAGGTCGTTTGGCATTATACTGGTAAATATTGGTATCGGTTAAATCAGTGATACTGTAATTACTTAAATTAACCCCGTACCACTTACCCTGAAGCTTAATTTTAGCGGTATTGCCATCGGCAAAATACAGCTCACTAAATTGCAATTTTACTGCATTTTGCTTTTTGCCAGTAGTTTCTTCGAGGCTTTTAGCCAGCTTCTCCGAATCGAAAGCCAGTTGACGTTTTCCTGATGCAGTTTCTACATAATAATATTCCCAGGTTCTGTTTGGCAGGTTTTTACGGTACCAGAAAGCTGTTCCATCTTTTTTCCAAAACGGTGTAATATCGTTGTTAGTGGGGATATTACGCAGGGTCGTATCGAGTTTATTGGATAGCTGATAGCTGTTGGCCACCTCGGCCGGGCTTGGCGCATAAGGCTGTAAAGGCGCATGCTGTGCCTTCGACTGTAAAAAAGCGAGACTAAAAAGGGCCAAAACCAGTGGTTTTCTGACCATAGAATACATCATGACTTGGGATTTTTTGTAAATGTAATTGTAGTAAGCGGAAGATTAGGCTAAGATATTAATCGATAATATGAACATTTTAACCTTATGCTTCAACCACTTCTTTTGCTACAACATTGGACTGGTTAATATTCCCTTTAATTAGATAATAAACCGGAATACCAATGAGCGTAATGATTAAGCCCGGCCAGGTAAATTTGGGTTTAAAAATAATGAGGAGGATGCAGAAAGCCAGCCCCATAACAATGTAAATGATGGGTAATACCGGATAACCAAAGGCTTTATAAGGCCGCTCGGCATCGGGACGTTTTTTGCGTAAAATAAAGATCCCGAAAATGGTAAGCATGTAAAACATTACCACTACAAAAGAAATCATATCGAGCAAATCGCCGTATTTACCACTAATGCACCAAAGTGACGCAAAAATACATTGAATCCACAGACCGAAACCCGGTACTGCATTTTTGTTGAGTGTACCCACTTTTTTAAAGAAAAGACCATCTTTAGCCATCGAATAATATACCCTTGCACCCGCCATAATTAATCCATTGTTACACCCGAAGGTCGAAACCATAATCATCACCGCAATGGTAATCGTGCCGGCAGTGCCAAAAATATGATTTGCTGCCGAAACAGCCACGCGGTCTTTATCGGCATAGGCAATATCATGCAAAGAAAGTACGCCGGTGTACATTATATTGGTAAGAATGTAGAGCACGGTAACAATAATGGTTCCTAAAGCCAAGCTCAAACCAATGTTACGCGCCGGGTTTTTAATTTCGCCGGCAATAAAAGTTACATTGTGCCACGAATCGCTGCTGAAAATTGAGCCCACCATGGCCGCAGCAATAGCACCAAATGCAGCCAGTGTGGTGTACGCCGAAACCGATCCACTTGCAGGCAAAGCACTCAGCTGCCACATGTTTTCCCAGTTGCTCTTCCAGATGCCTTTATCTAAAAAGAACAAACCAAACATAATTAAGCCGAATAAACTTAATAGTTTGGCCACGGTAAAGGTGGTTTGGATCACCTTGCCCCCGTTTACTCCTCTGTTATTGATAAACGTAAGCAATACAATTACCCCAATGGCCAAAAGTTGTGCAGGCGAAATGGTTAAAAAGCCCAGATCTATTGCAACCCTATCTTCGCTTAAAGCCGGAATAAGGTAAGCCGTAAATTTGGCAAAAGCTACACCTACGGCAGCAATGGTTGCCGTTTGGATTACGGTAAAAAAACTCCAGCCATATAAAAAACTAATGAGCGGATTGTAGGCTTCCTTTAAATAAATATACTGCCCCCCTGCTTTTGGGAACATGGCACTCAACTCGCCATAGCTTAAAGCAGCAGTAAGGGTCATAAAACCGGTAATGAGCCAAACCACCAGCAGCCAGCCCGAGCTGCCTACGTTGCGGGTGATATCGGCACTTACAATAAAAATACCCGAGCCAATCATGCTTCCTGCAACGAGCATGGTGGCATCCATCAATTTAAGCGAAGGTTTAAACTGGGTGGTTTCTGCTTTCATAATTTGTTTTGTGGTTCAAAAAAAAGGTTAAGGTTAGTTTAGTGTGTTTGATCGTAAAACCGCCACGAGGTAGTGAAATCGCGGCTAAGGTTTTGGTTTATTAAAGTAGCGCGGATCAGTTCTACCGGGATAAGGTTTTGTTTGATTACTGCATCATGAAAAGCTTTAAAGCTCATTTTACCGCTATCTACCAGCTCTTTTTTCAAGGCAAAAAGCTGTAAGCCTCCGGTTAGGTAGGCCACCTGGTACAATGGGCTGTAACCGCCCTGAAACGAGCGGCGCACTTCGCCTTCGGCGTTGGCAGGTTCATGTCCTACACGGTCGACCAGAAAATCGATGCATTGTTGTGGTGTCCATTTGCCGAGGTGATAATTGAGCGAGAAAAGAATCCTGGCACAACGGTGCATGCGCCAGAAAAGCATTCCGATTTTTTCTTCGGGTGTTTTGGCAAAGCCCTTGTCGTACAACAAAAGTTCCCAATATAATGGCCAGCCTTCTACACTAAAAGGGGTTTGGAAAGGATCGCGATAGCCTTTGTAGCGGCTGTTCATAAAATATTGGTAATGGTGACCTGGTAAAAGCTCGTGTTGCACGGTTCCCCTCGAAAAATAAGGATTGTTGCCACGCATACTCATTAATTTATCACCTTCCTCCATGGTGTTGGTAGGATAAGAAATGCTGATTTCGCGACCACCGGTAAAAAAGGGATTAACAAGCTGGCGTTCGGCCGACATCATCACCATCCCCCAGGTTTCCTGTGCCAGTGCCGGAATCTCGATCAGATTGTTAGCTTTAATAAAAGCCAAAGCATCGTCCTGCAGCTTTACAATCAGCTCAGGCTGTTTACCCAAAGGCACATAACTGTTTTTTACTTTTTCCTGGGCTTTTTTCCAATCGTTTCCGAAACCCATTTCGTTCGAGGCTTTTAACAATTCGGCATCGCAGTATTTAAATTCTTTTTCGGCAAGCTGAATGAGTTGCTCGGGTGTATAAGGAATAAACTCAGCATTTAATTGTCTGATTAGCTCATCGCGACCTATTGGATTACCTTTAATCGGTGGTTTATTGGTTTTAGGTTCGGGCGCATCTGCTTTTTCGGCGAACAATTTACCATAAGCAGTGAGGGCAGCATCTAACCTTTCGTAAGGTTTGGGTACCCACCAGGTAAAGCCGGGTTCGTAATTCATGTAAAACTGATAAAAACCTTTTAAGCGTTGCTTTAAGCTTGTTGTAATCGCCGCAGCCATTTTAAGCTGATCGGGTTTAAGCTCTTTCTGCCGAGTATTACCTGTTAAAGTTTCGATCTGTTTAGCGGTGGCATCTATTTGCGAGGCGAGTAGTGAGCCTTCCTGATAATTCCCTCTCCTTCTCAACTTTTCGAGCGCATAAATGGCATCGGCAAAAGGAAAATAGCTGGCCAGCGTTTTGTATTCGGTTTCTTCTTTATTTAACAGGTATTTTGACGATTCGATCTGCTTTTTAAGCAATATGTAGTCTACTTTTCCATAAATACTAAAGGTTTCGAACTTAGCCGATTTGAGTTTTGCCAGGTAATCGTTATTGATATCCTGCAGGCGTTTGCGTTGTTCGGGGCTTTTAAAGGTATTCAATGGACTCGAATAGTAGCTACCCGCTGAATAAGGGAAATAAAAATCGTTAATGGCATCAACATCTACCTGGTAACCCACTACCCAGGTTCCCATTTCGCTGGTTTGTTCGTAAAGGCTTTCATTGGTTGTTTGCGCCAAAGCAATCCCTCCGGATAACAAGCCACTAACAAATAAAAAAGCAATAAAAAGTAATCTTTTTAGCATTTCAATTGAGTTAAAAATGAGCAATAGCATTTGCCTCCATTCCGAAAAATGGCTAGCTTTTTATGGTAAAATAAATTCTGATAAAGGTTTAGGCGCCTACATAGCTAACCCGGCTTACATTATTATAGGTATCGATATATGCGCGTGGCGATTGACCAATAATACTTTTAAACACGCGGTTAAAATTGGTAATGCTGTTAAAACCTGCTTTATAAGCTACGCCTGAAATACAATCGGCCTTTTCACCCGAAATGAGGCTTTTACAGGCATCGTTAATGCGCACTTCATTTAAAAACGACACAAAGGTATGGCCGGTATGTTTTTTAAAATACCTGCAGAAAGCCTGTGGAGTCATAAAAGCGGCATTAGCCACATCTTCCAGCGAAATCTGGTTGTTGTAGTTTTCGGTAATGAAATTGATGATTTTACTTAAACGCATTCCTTCATTTTCGGTCACATTTGAAGAATACAAATCCGAGCATAAAGATTCTACATCATCGTTTAAATCCTGAAGTCCGTTTACGAGCTGTAAAAACTTAAAAAGCACATCAACACCTGAGGCATGATGTACATCAAAAAGTTTGTTTACAATGGCTTTGTTGTAACGTTCAGGAATTTTAAAGCCATGTTTGTTTTTAGCCAAAAAAGAACTGGCCATCTTCATTTCGGGCAAATTGAACAACGCTCCTAAAATTCCGTTAGGATTGAAATAAATAGAGCAGGCCTTGATGGTTCTGGTTGAGTTGGCCGCAAAATACTCTGGATTGCTTTTAAACAGATGCGGCAGTTTGGCTCCAATTACAAAAATATCGCCAGAACGGAAAGCATGCATATCATTGCCTGCAATTAGCGTTCCTTCTCCTCTTTCTACATAAGTAATCTGCCATTCATCGTGGCGGTGCAGGTATTGATAAAAATAAGGCGCTTCGATATGCTCCGAAATCACACTCTTGTCATCGGGCACAAGCATGGTAAATGGTAATACTTTCATCAGGATAGTTAGTTGGTTTAGGTTGTTGATTATAAAATGAATGTAAGGATATTAACTTTTAAAAACCAATAAAAAGCACAACTAGGTTAAAATCCTGCTATAAGTTGATAAAATATCACCAAATGATGCGTGGTATTATGGCGTAACAGCCTACGCAAAAATTAGTTAAGCGCTGATATAATAAAAAATTAATCACAGATGGAAAAATCTGACACCACACATAAACCACAGATGGAAAGGATAAACACAGATATATTCATATTTAGCCAGGCAGACGCGGATTTGCACGGAGTATAAAATGTGCTGACGGATGTTACCATCCGGCAGAGAGATATACGATCAAAGTGTCAGATGGAAACATCTGACACCATAAACCACAGATGGAAAGGATGAACACAGATATATTCGCATTTAGCCGCGCAGACGCGGATTTGCGCGGAGTATAGAATGTGCTGACGGATGTTACCATCCGGCAGAGAGATATACTATTCAAAGTGTCAGATGTTTCCATCTGACACCACAAAAAACTTAACGATCAACCGAGAAAGGTTCGAGTTTTAAGGCCTTCGCTTCTTCGGCAACAATCTGGCTTACCAGTAAACCCGTTGCAGGTCCAAGGCTTAAGCCCATCATGCCATGACCTGTAGCAATAATTAAATTTTCTCTTTTTTTACTTCTGCCAATGTAAGGTAAACCATCGGGCGATGAAGGCCTGAAACCGTACCAGATATCTTTTTCGGCTGGCAAGGCAGGTTTTAAATCGGGGAAATAGTTAGGTACAGATTCTACGATACCTTTAACCCTTTGCATATTTACGCGGGTGTTAATTTTATCGAGCTCCATGGTACCGCCGTACCTGATCTGGCCGTTCATTGGCGTAATGGCGACCCTTGCCTCGCATAAAAGCGCAGGTATAGTTAAGCGCTGCTGAGGTTCTGCCTCCATAAATGAATAACCTTTACCAGGCATTAAAGATACTTTTAAATCGGCCATTTTAGCTACAGCCGGCGACCATGAACCAGTAGCCAACACATACTGATCGGCCTCCCAGGCCTGATTGCCGGTAAAAACCTTCATGATCCGGTTACCCGAAACTTCAATTTTATCAACCTCCTTATTCCTTTCAATTTTAACCCCGTTACTGGTTAAATAAGTTAATAAGGCATTCATCAGTTTGGTTGGGTATAAATGGGCATCATCACGATAGTGCACAGCACCTAAAACATCAAGTGCCAAACTGGGTTGTAAAGCACGGCATTCATCGGCACTTAAAACAGCCATATCCAGCCCCAAATCAATGGCCTTTTCGGCTAAATGTGCTTCTTCTTCGCCTGCCTTTTCAGTTTTATAAAAAGCCAGGATGCCCTTATTGGTCAACTCGAAATTAAAACCGGGTTCCTGGGCAAGTTCCTGATAAAGTTTTTTGCTGAGCAAAGATAAATCGCGCAGCGGAACTGCAGCCGCATCGACATGTTTTGCCGTGGCATGTTTCATAAACTTTAGTCCCCAGTTAATCAGATTGCCATTTAACGATGGGCGCACATAAAAAGGGCTCTTGCTGTTAAACATCCATCTGATGCCTTGCTTAATCATACCAGGTGCTGCCAGGGGCACAAAGTGACTGGGTACAATCATCCCGGCATTACCAAAAGAACAGTTGTCGGTAATATCTCCTTTATCTAAAACAGTTACTTCGTAACCTTTTTTCTGCAGATAATATGCAGAAGTCAAGCCTACAATTCCACCACCTATTATTAATACTTTCGCCATTCTTTTAATTTTAAAACACTAAATCACCTGAAATCCATGTGCATAAGGATCATCCTCGGCATCGATTTTAATGGTATTATAACCGTAAACTTTTGCCCAGCCCTCTACACTCGGGATAATGGCCTTAATTCCGTTCAAGTCTACCACCTCTTCTACCCGGCCAATAAATTTGCTACCGATAAAACTTTCGTGAATAAAATCTTCACCCTGTTTTAGTTTTCCTTTGGCAAACCACTGCGCCAGACGGGCCGAGGTACCGGTTCCGCAAGGAGAACGGTCAATAGCTTTATCGCCATAGAACACGGCATTTCTTGCAGTTGATGTAGGGTCGATTGTTTTTCCCGTCCACAATACATGGCTACAGCCATTAATGGTCGGATCTAAAGGATGTACGAAAGTATATTTTTCGTTAATGCGTTTTCTGATGGTCTGGCTCCAGGTAATCAGTTGCGAAGCGGTATAGTTTTCGAGTCCGGGGAAGTTCTTTTGCGGATCTACAATGGCATAAAAATTTCCGCCATAAGCCACATCAAAGGTAAGCGTACCTAAATCCGGGCATTCTACTTCCAGGTTTTCTGCTGCAAGGTAAGAAGCCACATTTTTAAGTTTCACCGATTTAACTTTTTTACCTTCCTGTTTGTATTCGATTAAAACAAGGCCGGCAGGTGCTTCCATTCTGATTACACCCGGTACTTTGGGCTTAATCAAACCTTCTTCAACAGCAATGGTAATGGTGCCAATGGTGCCATGGCCACACATCGGGAGGCAGCCACTGGTTTCGATAAACAGTACTGCAACATCATTTTTTGGATCGTGAGGTGGGTAAAGAATACTGCCCGACATCATATCATGACCCCGGGGCTCAAACATCAAACCTGTTCTGATCCAATCGAATTCTTTTAAAAAATGTTGCCGCTTTTCGCTCATGTTGGCACCAATAAGCTGAGGACCGCCACCTGCAACCAACCTAACCGGATTTCCGCAAGTATGTGCATCTACACAAAAAAATGTTTTACTCATAAGATTTCGTTAATTTCTGGTTCACCGTTCTGAAAATACCTAAAGGGTTTTCATTTTTCAGTTCATCGGGCAATAAACCTTGCTCCCAGTCCTGATAAGCAAGCGGACGCGCAAAACGGTTAATAGCTGTTGAGCCTACCGAGGTAAAGCGGCTATCGTTCGTGGCCGGAAATGGTCCGCCGTGTTGCATGGCTGCGCAAACCTCTACACCGGTTGGCACCCCATTCAGGATAATCCGACCTGTTTTATCGGTTAATTTGTTTATTAAAGCCTGATAGTTTTGAAGTTCCTGCTGATCGGCCATCACAGTGGCGGTAAGCTGTCCTTCCAATACCTCAACCGCTTTTTCGAGCTCAGCCATATCCTGTGCTACTACCAGCAGCGAATATGGGCCAAAAATTTCTTCACGGAGTTTCGGGTTCCGGATAAAATCGCTGGCACTTACCTGGGCAATTTTAGCTTCCGATTGATTTTGAAGTTCGCTGTTTTTCACCGTCGAAGCCGATAAAAGCGCCACACCACCTTCATTTACAATATCTGCAGAAAGGTTGATATAATTTTGCGCAATACCTTCAGTAAGCATGGTAGCCGATGGAATTGTAGCGATAGCCTCTTTTAAAACCGTTTTAAAGTTTTCTAAGGCTGGCGATTGTACTGCCAGCAATAAACCCGGGTTGGTACAAAACTGACCAGCACCTAAAGTAATGGATGCTGCATATTTTTTGGCCAGTTCTTCGGCCTGATTTTCGATCGCTTTTGGTAAAAAGATTACCGGGTTAATGCTACCCATTTCGGCAAAAACCGGAATAGGTTGCTCGCGCTGCTGAGCAAGGTTAACTAAAGCCATCCCGCCTTTAAACGAACCGGTAAAAGTAACCGCTTTGGTTAAAGGATGCTGCACCAAGGCTGCGCCAACAGTATAACCATTATCATACAACAGAGAGAAAATACCTTTTGGCATTCCTGTTTTTTCGGCAGCTTTTACAATAGCGCCACCCACCAGCGCACTGGTACCCAAATGTGCAGGGTGTGCTTTTACCACCACCGGACAACCGGCCGCCAATGCAGAAGCTGTATCACCACCGGCTACAGAAAAGGCCAAAGGAAAATTACTGGCGCCAAAAACCACTACCGGACCAATCGGAATCAACATTCGTCTGATATCTGGTCGTGGTAAAGGCTGGCGATCGGGCAAGGCCGTATCAATAATAGCATCTACCCACGAACCTTCGGCTACCACATTGGCAAATAACCTCAGCTGGCCTGTTGTGCGACCAAGTTCGCCCTGTAAACGCGGCAAAGGCAAACCACTTTCGGCCGAAGCCCGGTTTACCAATTCTTCGCCCAGAGCTGTAATTTCGTCTGCTATGGCATTTAAAAAAGCAGCTTTAAGGTCTTTATTTAAGTTTCTATACACCTGAAAAGCGCTGGTTGCCGATGTTAAAGCATCATCAACAAGGCTTTGGCTGGCTTTAAAAAAATCGCCTTCAAGCGTTAATCCTGTAGCAGGATTAACGGCTTTAAGGCTTTTTTCATTAATTTCTGAATAAGTACCGGCTATAATATTTTTTCCGTTCATATCTGGTTATTAAACTATTTACCCCAGCTGCCTGCAGGCAATACGGGACGAGCAGCTAATGCATCGTTAATGATTTTAAGTACTTTTTCTCTTTCTGCACCGCTAATTGGTAAGCGTGGCGCCCTAACAGCCTCAGTTCCTAAACCGGTAGCTACTTCGGCCAGTTTAATGTATTGTACCAGTTTAGCATGAATATCCAGTTCTAATACCGGTAAAAACCAACGGTAAATGGTTAACGCTTCGGCAATGCGGTTTTCTTTAATCAACCTGAAAATCGCAACGGTTTCTTTCGGAAAGGCATCAACCAAACCAGCTACCCAGCCGTGTGCACCCATTACAATACTTTCCATGGCCAGCGGATCTACTCCGGTAAAAATCTTAAAGCGATCGCCAAAACGGTTAATTAAACGGGTTACGTTCGATACATCCCTGGTCGATTCTTTAATCGCCTGGATATTATCGTATTTGGTCAGTACCTCAAACATATCTAAGGTTACTTCAATTTTATAATCAACCGGGTTGTTATAGATCATAATCGGCAAGCTGGTGCTCTCGGCAATAGCGCCAAAAAAGGCCAGCGTTTCATCAGGGGCGGCATTGTAACGCATTGGGGGCAATAACATTAAACCCTGTGCACCCAGCGATTCAGCTTTTTTAGCTACTTCAATTGCTTTTTTGGTAGTCGCCTCGGCAATGTTCAGTAAAACCGGAACACGACCGTTTACCAATGTTAAGGTATGCGATAACAATCCGAATTTCTCTTCATCGCTCAATACACTGGCTTCGCCAAGCGATCCGCCTAAAATAATTCCCTCAGCACCTGCTTCTAATTGTGCTTCGATATTTAAATCGAAAGCCGGAAAATCCAATTCGTCGTTTGCTGTAAATTTTGTAGTTACAGCTGGGAAAACCCCTGTCCATTTGATACTCATTGTACTATGATGTTTTTAATAATTAAGATTTAAAAATTAACGGTTGCGTTAAACCTAACAAGGTTAAAATCGCTAAACACGGGTGATATTAGCTTAATAATAACATTCAAAGGTACTGGATCGTGCTACGCCCGAATTATTGGATTTTAACCAATATTGGCTATAAATACGCCATTTGGACTGACGCCGGGGAAGAAAGAAATAGTTTCAAAAATGTGAAAACAGAATACACTAAGAAAAGATGCTATTAAAAGCCTAAATTCTCCATGAAGTTTGTAGAATTGATTTGTAATTATTTTTTCACCCTACCCACCTCCTTGCCTCGGCTCACCGCCGCCGAAGGGCTCTTTCTTTTTGCTGCCAAAAAGAAACAAAAACCACCGGCTGAAAATTTTTCTTTGAAAGTCAGTGGTAGGGATACTGTAGTAGAGCCCGAAAAATTTATTAGGCCGGATTTTAGCAGAACGGAAGGGCGGTGCTACGGCTCGATTGGGCGGCCATGCATGATGAAATAAAATTCATTATAGATTCTCCAAAAAAAATATCAAAATAGCCCACAAAGCATCTTAAAAAAACATTGAATTTTAAACTTTATTTCGTGTTTTTTACATTCAAGTAGTACATCAATTCAATACCGTTTTTGGTAAATAAAGCCTCCTGCCCATCTTTAAGTGTAATTTGCTGCCACTGCGTTGTAGGCAAAATTTTTACAGTTTTAATACCGCTTTGGGTTAACGTTAGCGGCAGGTTAAAGCCTTTTACACAGTTGCTGTAGCGGTAAAAAGCTTTCCCTTTTTCTACATAATACTCAAATGTTGGAATTTGTGTAGTGCGCAGGTATTGGTCAAAAACCTTTTTGTAATTGAAACCAGTTTTTTTAGAAATATAATCCTCTATCTCACCGGTGGTAACTGTTTTATGGTAAAAGGTTTGGTTAAGTCCACGTAAAACCGACCTGAACAGCGCATCGTTATTTAAACTGTGCCTGATGGCGTGCAACATATTGCCTCCTTTAGGATACATATCGCCGCTTCCCTGTGCATTTACACCATAAGCCGGAATAATTGGGCTATCGTTACGAATGCCCTTTCTAATCCCGAAATTATATTCATTACCAGCTTTATTGCCAAAAATATAATCCACAAAAAGGGTTTCGCTGTAATTGGTAAAGCCTTCGTGCACCCACATATCGGCCAAATCTTTGGTGGTAATGTTGTTGCCAAACCACTCGTGCCCGCTTTCGTGAATGATGATAAAATCCCATTTCAAACCCCAGCCATTGCCCGACATGTCGCGCCCCATGTATCCAAATTTATAGCGGTTACCGTACGAAACGGCCGATTGGTGTTCCATACCGGTATGCGAAGCATCAATTAACTGGTAGCCATCTTCGTAAAAAGGATATGGCCCAAACCAGTATTCAAAGCTTTTCATCATTTTATGCACCTGGTCGGGCATATAGGTCTTTGCTTTAGGGTAATTGTAATCCAGTACCCAATAATTTATATCAAGCGGTCCTTTTTCTCCGGCGTACTTTTCTTTAAAATTAACGTACTTACCGATGTATGGGATAATGCAATAATTGCTGATTGGATTTTGAACGTTATACTTGTAGGTAGTGGTACCATTGCCGTTATTCTTTTTAAATACCAAACGGCCATTCCCAACAGCCACCAACGTATCGGGTACAGTCATGGTTAATGAAGCCCCACGGTCGGGTTCATCGCTCTGGTGGTCTTTATTGGGGTACCAAACCGAAGCGCCAAGCCCCTGACAAGCCACCGTCATCCATGGTCGCGAAAGCGAATCGGTGGTAAAAATGAAACCGCCATCCCAGGGAGCCCTTTTGGCCTGATGCACTTTGCCATGATAAAACAACTGCACATGGTTTAAAGCTGCTAATTTTTGAGCTGGCACATGTACATACCAGACGCTTCCGGTATGCTCAAATTTTAACCGCGCTTTGCCATTGTACAAAACACTGTCAATAATTAACGGTTCCTGCAAATCAATCTGCATGCGTGTTTTACCACTGTTTGGCTTCACCACTTTGTAAACAATTTTGTTCGAGCCGGCAATGCTTTTATCGTTATAATCGGGCGTAACCGAAAGCTCATAACGCTGCACATCCCACCAGGTACGTTCGGCATTTAAGCTGCCACGTAAGGTATCGGCAAGGGTGTAAACCTTTTTGGGGCTTTGCGCAAAAAGCTGGGTGGTAAAACAAGCTATAAGCAGTGTTAAATAGCCAGGTGTTGTTTTTTTCATATCGTATAACGGCATCAGCCAATTTATTTTGAAAAGCAGTTACAGTGTTTTATCGGTTAATCTATTAATGCTGTACCTACCACGTCAATAACTAACAATTGATATATTTTACCGCTCTATGCCGCGGGGGCATGGTACTTTGGAGCGCCAAAGTACCCAAAGCGCTTAGTCAATCCGGCAAGGTGGCTCCTCACCTGCCCATTCTCATCAAAAAAACAGCGGCACTTTGTTTTGTTCGTTTCTACAAAATGAAAGTTTTGAGGTTAATGCCACAAAACCACTGCGTTTTAGGCTTGGTAGTGCTATTCGTCCTGCACTGCAACTGTTTTTTTGATTCCCTGCCACTTGGGATTGACTGCGTTCTTAGGTAAAACCTGTGCTTTATTAAAGTAAGTTTGCAAGAGCCCTAAAAACTACAGCCCAAATACCTTTTCATGCAATAATCATATCTCAACTTCGTATTTAATATCCTAATTGGTTAATAAGCCTCGCCCCTCACTGCCTCTACCTCATCGGTAGTAATGGCCAGGTGCTTGCCCAGCATGGTACTTCCGGTTTCGGTAATCAGGAAATCATCTTCAACACGAATGCCGCTAAAATGCCTGAACTGTTCTAACTTATCGTAATTAATGTATTCGCTAAACTGGTTTTCGGCTTTCCAGCGGTCTATCAGCTCGGGAATAATATACACTCCCGGCTCTACCGTTAACACATAACCAATTTCGAGGGCTTTTCCCAGCCTTAACGATTTTAAGCCAAATTGTGTCGTATTTTTAAGCAAATCGTCGGTATAACCTACATATTGTTCGCCCAGATCTTCCATATCGTGTACATCGAGTCCCATCATGTGACCGGTTCCACATTGAAAAAACATGGCATGCGCACCTGCCGCAACAGCATCATCAACGTTACCTTTCATCAGGCCGATATCTTTAAGCCCCTGAGCCAATGTTTTACACGAGGTTAAATGCACATCCAGATACCTAACTCCGGGCGCGAGCATGTTTTTGGCATCGGTATAGGCCTTTAACACCACATCATAAACATCTTTTTGCTCAGCAGTAAATTTTTTCCCTACCGGAAAAGTGCGGGTAAGATCACCTGCATAACCTAAAGCGGTTTCTACGCCAGAATCGTTTAAAACCATTTGGCCATCGAGCAACTGGTTGCCATGATAGTGGTTATGTAAAATTTCGCCACGCACGGTTAAAATAACCGGATAGGCAATGTTTCCGCCGGTAGCCAATGCTGCGCCTTCAATTTTTGCGGCAAGTTCGCGCTCATACATGCCTGGCCTGGCCTGTTGCATTACCATTAAATGAATATCGGCTGATAAAGCTGCTGCACGGTTTAATTCTACTATTTCTTCAGCCCCTTTGATTGATCTTTGCGCAACAACTGCTTTGATAAAGGTTAAAGATGCTTTTTCTTTCAGCTGAGTGATTGGAATATTTAACCAATGACTGAGTTTAATTTTATTTTCGGCACGGTAAGGCGGTAAGAAATGAACCTGCTGTTTTTTTTCGATCGCCTTTTGCAGGTAATCGTCGAGTTTATCAAGTGGCTGTACTTCTGTTAAACCAGCATCAATGCTTTTTTCTTTCAGGGTTTTCTGCCTGCCCATCCATACAATATCATCTATTCCCATTTCGTTGCCAAACAAAATGGTTTTATCGGCATCAAGGTCGATAACCGCTCCAAGCGAGGGTTCGTTTATACCGAAATAATATAAAAAAGTACTATCTTGCCTAAAGTGGTAGGCATTGTCTTTATAGTTCATCGGACTATCTTCGTTACCCATAAAGAGTAAAATACCCGAATTAACTTTTGATTTAAGTGCTGCTCTCCGTTGGAGGTAAACTTCCTTTTGAAACATATTTTTTGTTGTTAGGCAAATATCCCAAATGCAATTTTTATTCAATCAACTTCACAATCGACTGGCTAAAATATGGGCGGTATCTGCAAATTATAAGCTAGTGTTTGGATGTAAAAATCACAATTAATTTTTGCTAAGCGAAAAATAGCAGCAAAATCTGCACAGGAATGACAAACTCCAGGGGCGTATTCTAAATGGCTCCAGTGTAGCCATTGTACGATATTACCACAGCAATAAATAGTTATTTTATAATCAAAAATTTAAATAATCTTAAATAAAGTATTTATCTAACTTAATCAAAGCAGATGTGAGGCCGATATTGTCATTAATAATACTTAATGCAAACTGAAATCATTAAAAAATCAGCTATATAAAGCTATTTAATAGCTAAATATTATCCTTTATATCATTTAAATTATTAAATAACAGCCATATTAATCTGATTATAAAAAATAAAGCCCCGTAAAAAGATTTTTTACAGGGCCCGAGAGTTGAGAAAATTGGTATTATCTTTTAATGATGATTTCGGTAGGCTGATCTTTATTCAGTTGAACCTGATAGGCTCCCCTTGCATTAACCTGCACATCTTTCATTACGTAAGCATTATTTTTAACTTTTGCCGGTTGCGACAATCTGACTAATGCGGCTGGTGTATAAGCATTGGCGGCATCGAGTTTAAGTTTAATCTCCCCGTTTTGCATATTGTAGTTAACTTCAGCTATGATACCCGCATCAAGTGAAATATAAAGCCCCTCAGCAGCTATGTAAACTGCCGATTTAGCTGCAGTGGTTAATTTCAGGTTTACCGTGGTTCCAGCTTGTTTTAAATTCCCTCCAAAGGCCAGCCAGCCAAACTCAGGATGTTTGATGACATAAGCAGCCGTATTAACCGCATAGCCAAAAAATCCTGAACCGTAATCGCCTGTAATGCCATCGTTCTTCAAAGTTGAAGGATAAGCATGAAAGGCAGCCGGTGCAAAACCGTCTTGTGTAATGTTAGAAATGGTACCCATTAAACCACCGTACCCGGCACGTAAAAGATAAAAATCATCAGGATTTTTACGGTAATCCATCAATACAGGTATGGCATTTAAACCCGATCCATAATGGTGGATCATGCGTTCTACACGGGTAAGTTTACCGCCATAAAGGAAATCCCAATAACGGCGCGCATTACCATTGTAAGCCCAATGCGGTAGCACAGGCATATAAGCCAGTATGGCATTTAGCGTTACATTAGCCTTATCGGTATAGCCAAAATAGTTCGACCATACATAAACTTCTTCTTGACCTGTGGAGTCCCAAGGCATTTCACTACCAAAGGGATATTGCAGCGAGCGCCAGTGGTTGGCACGTTTTTTCATTTCATTCTCCAACCGCGTTGCTTCGTCAGTTAAACCTTCGTTTTTAAGATCGGTTAAGATGAGGTAAAAGATGGTACCTTCCATTTGCCCAAACTGAGCGTAATAAGGTGCAATGTTTACCATGGCCATACCGGTTTCGGCAGCATTAATGAGGTGTTGTTTCCAACTCCCCTCTTCCACCAGTCCGGTGTAATTACGTGCCAAACGGTACATGATCCAATGCGCCGCGGCCACGTGTGGGTAGTTGTAAGAGCGGCCGAGGTTATCGGCTTCTTTTTTGGGCCAGGCCGACCAGGTTTTAAAGTTGATGTTATCAGCATAAGTACCTTTTGGCAGAGAATCGGGCGCATAGTAAAACAAACTCTTTTTAACACCATATTTCTGCGGACCATCTTTAAGCTGAATATGGCCAAACATTACGGTATCTACAAACTGTTTTAATTTGTCTACTTCTTCTTTTTCAGGATGCACCAATTGTTTCATCATGGCACCCAGCCAGGAACCAGCTCCGCCCTCATCACTTAAGCCGGCAATCCAGGCGCGGTTATCTTGTGTTACCTGCTGCTGTTTTTCATAATCGTAGGTAATGGCCGAGGGGCTTCTTTTAAAAATTGGATCGGGCTGATTAAACCACTGTTTGGTAGTTAAAAAATGTCCATAGCTGGCAATCACTTCATTTTCAGGTTCAATTACCTTGTAATTTATCGTTTGCTCCAGTCCATCTTCGTAAACAACCGATAGACGGGCTCTGCCCCAGGTATTGGCTTTTACGGAATAGCTTTTCCAGCCATTTTTGGTTACACCAGTGGCTTTTACAGTTAAAGCATTTTCGGGTAGTACACTTAGCGATTTAATTTTCTTAGCATAATTGATAAAAAGTTTGGCATCTACATCTTTAGGCAATACATAGCCCGGAACCGATACGGCCACAGGCCTTTTATTTTCAATCAGTTTGCTTTCTGTATTTTTTGCAGTACCCGAGACGATAAATTGAAGCGCATAACTTTTGCTTTCGCCCGGTTTTAAAAATGTACTTGTTGGTTTATTCCATTGTTCGGCATTTTTCCATTCATTTTCGGCATAGGCTTTACTGTGCACCATCCACTCGTAAAAGCCCTCAAAAGCAATTCCGCGTGGTGTACGGTCGTCGTTTAACGGGTTGTATGCTTCGAAAGGGGTATGCCCGAGTGGTGCCACAATAAGCGAAGGCGCCTGACCACTTAATCGCGTAACCTGTAAATAGCCTGCATCCTGACCAATGTAAGGATCGTAAAACACATTTTTGGCATGGGTTTGCTCCAGCGTTCTGCCTTCTAAAATATTATCGAAAATCATCGGAATGCCCAATGCGCCAATTTCTAAAGTTTTACTGCTTTTATTTTTCAGTTCGAAACGAAGCACGAGTTTACCGTTTTGCATTTCCCAGCTCCGGGTAATTTGCAAAGGAATATCTGCAGGCAATGTTGCAGCCAGATCGGCAGCTGAGAGCACGTTTTTACCAGCAGCTATACTTTTAACGGCATTTCGTTTGGCAGCGGTGCTGTAGCTTGTCCAGGCCTCTTTATCGGCACTACGCAATTTGAGGTTAATATCACCCAAATGGTACAAACCATCAGCGCTACGCACTTTTAAACTATCGCTGGGCACAAAATCGAAATCGTTAACCATTTTAGGCTGTAAACCTGCAACGGTTTGCGATGATTTAACCAGTTTAAGTTTTAATGCACCTGCATCAAACTGGCTGAAACCATGCTCCAGCCCTAATGTTGATGGCTTTTTACTTAATGCAATCCAGGGCGATTGGGCTAAACTTACCTGAATATACAGTAGAGATAGTACTAAGCAAAATACTGCTTTAAAAGCTATTGTAATTGATCTTCTTGTCGGTTTTGTATTCATCATAATAAAAAACGTGTTTATGACGCTTTATTCAAAAATAGATTTAAAAAAGTAAAGCACCTATCAACTTTACAAATAGCGCAAAATCGGTAAAGAATTGGTGTATTTACGGCAAGTTAGGTTTTGGAGGGGAATGGTTGCCACCAGCACTGCAGCAAGTAAATTAAACGCGATTGCAGCGGCAGCTCCCGGTTGAAAACCGGGACTAAAGCGAAAAGCGCGACTGACATTAATTGAAATACAGACGCTGCTTTTCAAATAAAAATAAGATTTAACAACACCCTATATCGGCTGGCATTTTGCTTTTAACCAGCTGGCTTCTTCGGCCGAGAGGTGCGGCTGAAGCTGATCAAACACCCTCTTGTTGTAGACATTTAACCAGTTAAGCTGACCGGCTTCCAAAAGTACCTTATTTACAATCCGGGTATCGATATAGCATAAAGTAAGCGTTTCGAAACTGAGGAAATTACCAAAGGTACTGTTGCCATGATTAACACATAAAACCAGATTTTCGATCCTTACGCCATGTGATCCGGGCCTGTAAATACCCGGCTCGATGGAAGTTACCATACCCGGCTTAAAGGCAACATCGACATTGGCCGGGCTAATGTTCTGAGGCCCTTCATGTACGTTAAGAAAAAAGCCAATACCATGGCCTGTACCGTGACCAAAGTTAATGCTATGCTCCCATAAAGGTTTACGGCAAATCGAATCGATCTGATAGCCTTTTGTACCTTCGGGAAAAACAAGTTTTGATCCTTCAATCAGGCCTTTTAATACAAGCGTATAATCGTCGGCCTGTTGCGCCGAGTAATTTGCCATGGGCATTACGCGGGTAATATCGGTTGTACCATATAAATATTGCCCACCCGAATCTACCAGGAACAAACCTTCCGATTGAATTTCAAGGCTGCTCTCTAAACTTACACTGTAATGCGGCAAAGCGCCATTGGCATTGAAACCGGCAATGGTATTGAAACTTAAACCCGCAAAACCGGGTTGTTCGGCTCTGAAAGCGGCCAGCTTTTCGGCAGCCGACCACTCTGTAATCTGCTCCTCCCCTAACCTTTCTTCCATCCATTTAAAAAACCTGGTCATGGCTACCCCATCTTGTACCATAGCCTTGCGGATATGGTTAATTTCGGTTTCGTTCTTTAAACTTTTCAGGTGTGTACTGGGGTTGATACCTGAAATTACTTTAACGGTAGCAGGTAGCAGTTGATACAGGCCAAAACAATTTCTTTTGAAGTCAATAAAAATCTCCGCATCTGAAGGGAGTTCTTTTAGCGCATCATTTATTGCCGCGTATGGATAAAGCGTTACGCCTTGTTGCTTTAAGGTATTTATATCGTCATCTGCCAGTTTTGCCGCATCAATAAAGAGTTTCGTCTCCTGAGGTGTAATTAAAGCAAAGCTTAAGGCTACAGGATTATAATCTACATCTTTTCCCCTGATATTGAAAAGCCAGGCGATATCATCGAGCGAGGAAATTAAATGGCATTTGGCACCAACTGTTTTTAATTGGGCCTTTACCTGTTCAAGTTTGGCCGAGATGGATAAACCCGCATCTTTTTCGGCTATGAGAAAGGCCTTTTCGGTTGGCAAAGCGGGCCGGTCTGACCATAAGGGGCTAATTAAATCGGCATTCACCGTTTGAATGTGCTGCTTTTGCAAGCCAGCCTGAATTTCTAAAGCCAGTGCGACTGAAATCAACTGATAATTGAAAGCCACTTTTGCATTTTCAGGCATTACCTCGCTTAACCATTCAATGTATTCAGGTGTATGGGGTACTTTCAATTTAACCAATTCGTAACCCGAACCCTGCAACTGGGCCTCGGCCTGGGTAAAATACCGCGAATCGGTCCACAAGCCGGCAAAATCTTTTGTAATAACCAAAGTTCCGGCCGAACCGGTAAAACCACTGAAAAAAGGGATGGCTTTATAATGTGCTGGCAAATACTCGCTAATGTGCGGATCGGCGGCAGTAATGATATAGGCATCTATTTTCTGTTCGGCCATTAAGGTACGTAAGGCCTGCAATTTTGCTACAAAAGTCATGAGGAGAAAGAATTTTATCGGCCAAATTTAGATATTCTTTTCGACACAGTTTATTGAATAGTCCGTGCAGGTATAATTAAGCAATACGCATTTATAATTAATCAACAAGCATTTATAATTAACGTCTCCGCTTTTATAATTAATGCATTAGATTTTATAATTAACGTCCCCGCTTTTATAATTAATGTACCCGCACTTATAATTAATGCATTAGATTTTATAATTAACGTCCCCGCTTTTATAATTAATGTACCCGCACTTATAATTAATGTACCCGCACTTATAATTAATGCATTAGATTTTATAATTAACGTTCAAGCTTTAATAATTAAGCAATAAACTTGTTTCAGCATCTCTAATGAGCGGCCCTGGATCGAATCTTTTCAAAGCACAAGTCATCCACTCCACAAACCTAAATCGCTAAGACTTGCGCTAGTGGGGCTAGTGGAGGATCAATGCGTGATAAACTCAAGCCATTCTTCAAGTAGTCCTTTGAAATCATTTAAGGGAATCTCTCTGTTTGTATACCCTATTTGAACAGTTCCACTGCTTACGAAAATATCAAGTTGAGATCCCCTAATTTCTCCCCAATGTTGCTGTATCTTCTCATTATTGAGTGCTTTTTGTAATTCCTCTATTTGTGATTTGGTATCAATAACACCACTATTCTCAATATGAATTGCTATTAGCTTATTTTCAATATTTGTAGTAGAAACAATATTCTCAATAGCTCCTGATATAACTTGTCGTTGAAATGAAATTGAATATTTTTGTTTTTTTGTCATGACCCTACTATTTTGCATGTTAATAATAGAACTTACCATCTGCCAATCATAATTTGTAAGATCAATTTTTATTCTTGCACCATCAGAAAACTTTCACTCATAAACCTTAATTATTTGTGGCCTAATTTGATTTGCTACCACAACCTTTGTATCTCTTGTTTTTCTTAAAATATTGTATTTCCATTTCAATCTAAAATGATAAAAGTTTAATAGATCCTAGCTCCAGAGGCCAGAACATTAATCGATCAAAACCCGGTTTAATATTTTAGCAATATTATATGCATCATCTACTCCACGGTGGTGGGTACCTTTTAATGGAATATCCAATATTTTTAGTGCACCGGCCATTCCTTCTTCATGACGCAATTTATTTTTTAAGGCGAACAATGTTTTAACATTAATGTGCGATGGACCAAAAGGAAAGCCAACACCCAGAGCAGCACACTGACGTTGAAACTGCTTTAAATCGTAAGCACCAAAACTTGCCCATACTCTTTTTTGCGAAAGGTATTCTTTCCTTAAAATGGCACATGCTGCTTTAAATGAAATCCCTTCATTTGCAATCATCTCTGGGCTAATGGTAGTCAGTCCGGTACAAAAGGGGCTAACATCCGATCGTTCCGGCTTGATCAAAATTCCTTTGTTATCTGTTATCTCTCCAGTTTGTACATCTAGTAAACAGATTCCTATTTCTATGATATCGCTTTCCATACCTGCAGGTGGTGCTCCCTCCCAGCAGGTGGCCTCTACATCAATGATGATTATTTTATCTAATATATTTGGCATAATTTGTTTTTCTTGTTGTTAATTTAGTTTTTCGAATATAATATTATAATTTGCTTTTAACGCTTATAACAAACAGGGTAAATAGTAAAGTGATGTTCTATTCCATACAGATAAGCATCCTGACTGTCTTTTATTAGCCTGAATATTCTAATCCCATAAGGCCGCTATCTGCTTGAAAAAAAATTCTATTACAGCAAGAGCCACCCATTTTAGTTGTCATTTCTTTACCGCTCCTCTGATATAATTCTTATTTAAAATCACAAACTAAACCGACCTTAATTTTTCTAACAAATACCTCAAACCTGCTTCAATAAGTAGTATTACTAAAACGTTTTGTAAATATTAATAAGACAATATTTACAAAAGCTAGCAAAACTTAGAAATTAGTTTAAAATTAAGGGTTAAGCAAAAAAATTAACTCTCATTTACATACTTATAACAAAAAATTAATACCATTTTGAGCGAAAATCACCTTTTAAGAGTTTATGCGTTAAAATCCAACTACCTAATGTTAAAATACGTTAATTTTCTGTAAAATAATGGATATAATTTAGTCTTAACTAAACAGTTAACCAACTAAATTTTATGAAACTAAACTTTACACAAACCAGTCCGAAAATTTTAATTGGAATTTTCTTCTACCTCTTAATCCCCTGGCTGGCCATGGCGCAGACCAAAATAAGCGGTGTAGTGCTCGACGAATCGAAGCGGCCTTTACCTGGCGCAACCATTGTTGAAAAAGGCACCAAAAACGGAACGGTTACCAATGCAGAAGGGCGTTACACCTTAACGGTAAAAAGTTCAAATTCAATACTTGTAGTCAGCATGATTGGCTACCTCGGCAAAGAAGAAGCTGCCAGCGGCAAAACAAGTGTTAATTTTACATTAGGCGAAAACAACCAGACACTTAGCGAAGTTGTAACCATCGGTTACCAAAGTATTAGCAGAAAGAAAGCAACAGCAGCCATTTCGAGTATTTCGGCAAAAGAACTGGCCAACTTACCAGCGGCCAGTTTCGATCAGTTACTTCAGGGACGTGTTTCGGGGGTAAACGTACAGAATTTCTCTGGTGCTCCCGGTTCGGCCCCAACCGTATCGGTACGTGGTAACTCGCAGGTAAGCAGAGGTTACGACGAATTTAACGTAATTAACTCACCTCTTTATGTGGTTGACGGAGTACCACAGCCAACCGAATCGTATGTTGGCCCGGGTGTGGGTACGGGAAGTAACTACCTTGCTGGTTTAAACCCTGCCGATATCGAATCAATCGATATCCTTAAAGATGCTTCGGCCGCAGCCATTTACGGATCGCGTGCTGCCAATGGGGTAATTTTAATCACCACCAAAAAAGGAATAAGCGGCGAACCGAGAATCAACATCAGTGCTTATGCCGGTTTAACTGAAAGGCCTAATTTACGCGATGTGACGCTCGGAACCACAGAACGCAGACAAAAAATGGAAGTATTGCAGCGACAACTGAGCTATGCAGACCAAAAACAACTCCCATACCTGTTAACAGATAGTTTAAACCCCGCCTACAATGGCAATACCGATTGGCAGGATCTTTTTTACCAAACCGGTAGAATAACAAACGGCGATTTAAACGTGAGCGGTGGCGGAGATAACGGCATGGTTTACCGTTTTAGCGGAGGTTACTACAATGAGGAAGGGATTATTAAAGCAACAGGCTTTAAAAGATACTCAGGCAGGATTAACCTGACCACAAGGGCATTAAAGCAAAAACTGATGATTAACCCTATTTTTGCCTACTCGCGCTCTGACCGCGCAAGGGGAAATGGCAGCAACAACAGCCCTATTAGTTTAGGTGCCGGTAACATGCCTTCTTCCTTACTCAACCTTGATGAGGATAAAAAAGCCTTTTATTTAGGCGCCTACAGCGAAAACCTGGATAAGAACATCAGCAACCAGCTTACCATTAACCTCAATTTAAGCTACGAGTTTAACAAACACTTATCTTTAACTTCTCAATCTTCTTATTTACAAAACAGCGCAAGGCGTGATCTGAGTACCAGCAACCTGCTCAATAACGGGCAAGGTAACTCAGCTTACAGTTATGCCGATAATGGTATAACCGCGCAAACTTCTAACTTTTTAAGCTACAACAACAAGTTTGGCAAACACTCGGTTAGTGTTATTGCCGGTCAGGATATCTTGTACAACCAGTTCCAGTACACGACGGCTTCGGGTTACAACGGCCCATCTGATAATATCCAGGTGGTGAGCGGTTTCCAGCAATCAAAAATTGGCGCCAGTTCTGATTACCAGGCATTCGGCTTATTATCTTACTATGGCAGGCTGGCTTACGATTTCGACAGCAAATACCTGCTGTCCATTTCAACCAGGGCTGATGCCTCATCACGCTTCGGTAAAAACAATAAATGGGGTTTCTTCCCGTCAGCATCAATTGGCTGGCTACTTACAGAAGAAAGTTTCATGAAAAACTGGACCAAAAACCCTTTTACCATGGCTAAAATCAGGGCCAGTATTGGTAATTCGGGTAACGATCCAAAAAGAAACTACCTGCAATACAACTTGTATCAGGTTAACAATGGCGGCTTTGACGGTAATGGAGGAGCTACATCGTACAACGGTGTAACAGCCATTACCCCCAATTTATATGATGGTGTGGCGCAAAGCAACCTGAGCTGGGAAAAATCGATGCAGTGGAACATTGGTACCGACCTCGAAATTAAAAACGGTAAATACGGTTTAACCTTCGATGTATACAACAAAGAATCATCTTTGCAATTGTTTAGCTTAAACTTACCACTAACCACAGGCTACGATCTGGCTTTAACCAACGCTATTGGGGTTAGAAACTCAGGTGCTGAAATTTCTTTAATGGCTAATCCATTCTCCGGAGCATTTAAATGGAATACCCGCTTAAACGTATCTTATAACAAAAACCAGATCATGAACCTGCCAAATGGCGGAAGAGACCTGGTATTAAGCGGCGACAGGTTTGATAAATCGCATATTCTATCTGTAGGAAGTCCGATTAACGCCTTTTACCTGTACAGAACCAACGGCGTTTTCTCTAAAACCAGCGATATTCCGGTTAACCCTTACACCGGCGAATTATACCGCAACAGTAATGGCACCTACCAGCAGGGCGACTTTTACCTGGCCGATTTAGATGGTGATGGCTTTATCGATATTTTTAACGACGGTATTAACCCGGATAAAGTGCCTATCGGCGATCCAAATCCTAAGTACACCGGCGGCTGGACCAACAACTTCACCTATAAAAATTTCAGTCTGGGTGTATTTGCAACCTTTACTTTCGATCGCGATGTGTTAAACTTATTTGAATCAGATCGTTTTTCTAACTCAACTGATGGTAACGCAATCAGCAATTTCGCCAGTTTCTCTACACCGGATCTGAGCAAAATTAACATCTGGAAAGCACCGGGCGACATGGCCGATTATGCTAAATACGATTTGGGAACTTACCGCTATTACTATACCGGAGCACAGACTTTCTTTTTAGAAAAAGGTGGATACTTCAGGATAAAGAGTGTTAACCTGGCTTACGATCTGCCGGGCAGCACATTGAAAAAACTCGGCGTAAGCAAATTCAGGGTATTTGCCATTGCCGATAACCTGTTTATGTTCCAGCAATCAAAACGCCTGCCAGATGCCGAAGCGGTAAACCCTTACGGCGAATATAACGGAGCAGGTTACCCGATTCCTAAAAAATATACGCTAGGTATCGAAGTTCAATTTTAATAAGAAAGCCATGAGAAATACATATAAAAAATTAAGCATGATTGGGCTCGCACTGATAGTAATCAGTTTAGCCTCTTGCAAAAAACTGCTTGAGCAGGAACCCAAAAACTCAACCTATTTAGAAGTATACTGGAAATCTGCTAAAGATGCCCGTAATGCAATAGCTGGTAACTATGCCCTTTTACGTAATGCCTGTACCAATAAAGAAAACAGGTATTACATGTATGGCGATGCCATTGCTAAAAATTATTTTACCATTCAGTACACTGGCGATGGTTTGGAAGGCATCCAAAATGGCGATTTTACCTTTCAGTACAACCTGAATTCATTAGCCAACTACACGCTGTATTATAAAACCATAGCCATGTCGAACATTGTAATTGCCAATGTTACGAAAATGACAAACGACCAGCTTAAAGATGTAGAAGATCCGCAAACCTTTAAAAATGGCATCATTGGGCAGGCTTTATTCATCAGGGCATTAAGTTATTTTATGATGGTAAGGGTTTGGGGCGATGTGCCTTTGGTAACCACGGCTTACGATGATCCGATTACAGCACCTCAGCTTCCGCGAACTAATAAAATTGCGATAATGAAGCAAATTGAAGACGATTGCCACAATGCCGCAAAAATGCTGAGCTGGAGCTACGATAACGCCGGTGATGCTAAGGTAACTGCTAACCGCGGTTCGGTTTACGCTTTGCTTGCACACCTTTACCTGTGGCGTGCTACTATGGCTGATGTGAGTACAGATGTAGCTAACCTGGTTGATGTAAACAGCGCTGATACGACCATTAATACCTTAATTGCACGTGGCGGATATACCCAAACCGATACTACCAACTATAGCAGTACTTTTATCGGCCGTTCACCAGAAGGTATTTTCGAGCTGAACATGAGCGAAAATACCTTGGAAGGTTCTTCAAGTAGCATTGGTACCCGTTTCCTCAACACCAGCTACATCAATTATTACAACAACACTCCGCGGTTCTACGTAGTTCCGCGTTATTTAACCGATCAATATGGCTCTGGTGCGGTAACCGATATCCGCTACCGTAAAAATTTCGATATGGTTACGCCCGATAAACCACTTTGCATTAAATACAGTAATGTAATTTACCGTAATCCAGGTCAGAAATTAGATGCTTACCTGAGCAACAACATGATTATTTTCAGGCTGAGTGACCTTAAATTACTTAAAGCAGAAATTGCATTATACAAAGGTGATGCCCCAACGGCTACTAACATTATTAACGATTTCAGAACCAAATACGATCCCGTTCCTAAAAAAGTAGCTGCCGGCTTATCCGTAAGCGCAGTTATGGACGAGTATATTAAGGAGCGTGGTAAAGAAATGTTCCTCGAAGGACACTTGTTTTACGATTTGTTAAGAACACGCAGATACGGCAACATAGTAGATTGGTTACCGGTTGAAAGGTTTAGACGTGAAGGGTTTTACTGGCCTGTAGATCCGGCATTATTTAGAGAAAACCCCAACCTTAAACAAACTACTTACTGGTTAGGAAAAGTTTAAGCAAAATTCAAAAGACACAATCATGAGAAATTATATATCGATATGCGTTTTACTTGTAATGACAGCTTTTGCTGCCTGCAAAAAAGACGATTACAAAAATGATGGAGGTGTAAGTAATGCCTATGTGGATATGACCACTTACGATTACCTCAAATCTAACCCTAAGTTCGATTCGCTCGTAAAAGTGATAGACAAAGCCGGTTTAAAAGATGCGGTTAACGGTGATATTACGCTGTTTGCAACCACCAACTACGGTGTGGTAGATTATGTTGCCGCCAAGAAAAACCAGATTGCCATTCAAACCGGTAACGAGAACTTCAACTTCGGGATAAAAGATATTCCGTCGAAAGAATTAAGCGATTCGTTAAAAACCTACATGTTTGCCGGCAAAATTAACCGCGACCAGATTACACTGGCCGGTAAGCTGTACGACAGTGCCCTTGGCCCGATTCCTAATGTGCAATACATGATTAAATTCAGAAGGAGTTTCGATTACAGCGCTTACGTAAGTTATGTAGATTATGTAACCTATACCAAAGTAATTGGCACCCGTGATGATAAGGAACTGGATCAGAACGCAATTCCCGACAATCAAAAAGACAAAGCTGTTGATTGTCAGACCTCGGGGATTATTACCCGTACCGGAATTATACATGTTTTGAATGGAAACCACAGGTTGTTTTTTAATGCACAGCCATTAGGCAATTAATTTAATCGATTATTTACCAGCCGGTTAACACCACATACGGTAAAATTTGTTAAATACTAATATTTAAACAATGAAAATGAAATACATTTTAGGCTTTATGATGCTGGTAAGCGTTGTAGCCTGTAAAAAGATAGAAAAAGGTTTCCAAAGTGATGGTATCCGTTACAAGGACAATAACCTTTTCGCCAAGCGGGGGCTAATCCTGTACCAGTCAGACCGGATTAACGCTGATGGTTCTACCCCACCCTATACCTTCAAAATGCTAAACCTGCGCAAAGAAGACGGCAGTCCGGCACCTGCCGAGTTTACCACTACCTACGATATTGTGGTTTTCAAAGACGGGATGTCGTTCAATGCCGAAACCGATACTACAGTTGCACTTTTGAATAAGAAAAGGGAAACACAAAAGAAACTGCCCATGTATTTTAACGAAAGCAGCGGACAGTTAACCTTCAATAAAGCCTCGGCAAACCTGCCTTTAGGTAAATATGTATTCGATGTAGAGATGACTAATGTTACCGGCACCAAACTTTACCCTAAACTGGCAACCATTAACGTGGTAGACCCATCGGCAGAAGATTTGTTTGTGATTACCGACAACGTATCGAACGCGTTTAACGATGCTACGGGTGCCGCAACTCCAATGAGAAACCCAACCATTACCTGCACCAAAATATCAAACAATGGTGCCAGGGCAATTTTGAAAATGGTAGACAAAAATGGCAGAACCTTTAACCCTAAAGCAGGCGAAATTATCGCCCGGGGCGACAGGCCGATTTTTGAAAACTATGCCAAATTTAACCCGGTAATTAAAACCGATACGGCCATGATTTGCGATTTCGAAGTAGCGCCATTTCCATTAACCAAATATGTAACACCAACCACCGATTGGGGATTTTTGATGTACTACCGGATTCCAAGCCAGTTTGTAACCGTCGATAATTTCCCGGCTTCGTTGGGCACATTTTCGGTTAACCCACGTTGGTCGTGGCAATTAAAATTAGAAGGTACCTACGTTATCCAGGTAAAATTTCCGGATGTTACCAAAAAGTAGAAATAGTTAGTTAATTTTATTTTAGAAAAGGGCAATCACCGGATGGTATTGCCCTTTTTTGACGAATATTAAAGCCAGACATTAAAATACTTTTGTGTAATTGGGTTAAATTATGTTTAGTAATTGTTAATTTCGGCTGCTAAACAAAACGGTATTGTTTACAATTTTACACGCTGGTGCTTAAGCTTTTTAATCGCCCGGAATATGCCGGCATTAAACCAAAGATTTATATAACCAATAGAACCTTATTCTGAAATATGAGGTTCAACTAAAAGAATTATGAGCAAAAAACAACTGAACCTATTTTTACTATCGATGGTATTCTGTGCAAGTACTTATGCCCAGAAAACAATCGAAATTGCGACCAAAAACAATGTACTCATTTTAGAAACCGATCAGGATCAGTCCGTATTATCGACTTACCTGGGCAAAAAGCTCAACAACGATGAAGAATACCCCGGCATTCAGAAGTTAGATAAGTATAAACCCGGATCAGACGACCTTTTCAATAAACGCGAAGCTTACATTGCCTCCGGCTCGGTTAATTTACTGGAACCTGCTTTGAGCGTAACGCATGCCGATGGCAATAAATCGACCATACTTGCCTTTAGCGAAGTAAAAGCAGAACAGCTTGATCAAAACCGCAAACTCACCTGTGTGATACTAAAAGACCCGAAATATAATTTCAGGGTTACCCTTAAATACCTGGCTTATTACAACGAAAATGTAATTGAGCAATGGGCAGAAATTACACACAACGAGAAAAGTAGTGTGGTGCTCAATAAATACGCTTCGGCCAACCTTACCCTGAGCGGTAAAAAATTCTTCTTAAAAAGCCATTATAGTGGTGCTACACGCGAAATGCGCTCGGAAGAAGAGCAACTTTTGCATGGTATTAAAACCATCGATTCGAAACTGGGCACGCGCACCAACCTGCTCCACTCCTCTTCGTTTATGCTCTCCATCGATCAGCCCGCTACCGAAGACCTGGGCGAAGTAATTGCAGGATCACTGGAATGGACTGGTAATTTTAAACTCGAATACGAAACTTTCGACGAGTATTATCTTCGTGTTACCGCCGGTATCAACAACTTCTCATCAAACTATACCCTTAAAGCAGGCGAAAATTTTGTTACCCCACGCTTTGTGTACACCTACTCGGCCAACGGAAAAGGCGAAGCCAGCCGCAACCTGCAAAACTGGGCACGCAATTACCAGCTAGCCGATGGTAAAGGCGAACGCGCTACCATTTTAAACAACTGGGAAACCACTTATTTCGATTTCAATGACGAGAAATTAAACGAACTGACCAAAGACACCAAAAAACTGGGCGTTGATGTTTTCTTACTGGATGATGGCTGGTTTGGTAACAAATATCCGCGCAATGGTTCAACATCTGGCCTGGGCGACTGGCAGTATAACAGGCAAAAACTCAAAAACGGCATCAGTACTTTGGGTAAAGAAGCTACGGCCAGTGGTGTAAAATTTGGTATCTGGATTGAGCCCGAAATGGTTAACCCCAAAAGCGAACTTTACGAAAAACATCCCGATTGGGTAATCAGGCAGCCAGAGCGCAAAGAATATTACATGCGCAACCAGCTGGTGCTCGATCTAAGCAACCCGAAAGTACAGGATTTTGTGTACCAGACAGTTGAAGACCTTTTTAAAGAAGTGCCTGAGCTTGCTTTTATCAAGTGGGATTGCAATTCACTCATCTACAATGCCCATTCGCCAACGCTAAAAAATCAGGATCATTTTTACCTGGAGTACATCCGCGGGTTAAACAATGTACTGGAACGGATCAGAAAAAAATACCCTAAAACACCCATGATGCTTTGCGCAGGAGGTGGATCGAGGGTAGATTATGCTGCACTGAAATACTTCACCGAGTTTTGGCCAAGTGATAACACTAACCCCTACGACCGTATTTTTATCCAGTGGGAATATTCGTATTATTTTCCATCTATCGCTGTCGACAACCACATTACCGATATGGGCAAGCAGCCCATTAAATTTAAAACCGATGTGGCCATGATGGGTAAACTGGGGTACGATGTGCGCGTAAACGAGCTCAGCAAAAATGATCTGCTTTTCAGTCAAAATGCAGTGCAAACCTACAACGGCTTTAAAGATATTGTTTGGCATGGGCAGCAATACCGCCTGCAGGATCCTTACGAAAACAAAATCGCCTCGATTGCCTATGTGGATGAAGCTCAGAACCAGGCGGTAATTTTTAACTATTATGTGGCCACCCTGTTTACTAATGGCGTTATTTTGCCAATTAAACTCAAAGGATTAGATCCGGCAAAAAAATATAAAATCGAAGAAATTAACCTCTATCCTAACACCAAATCCCCTATCGATAAAGAGAAAGTATATTCGGGCGATTTCTTAATGAAAGTTGGTTTTAATCCGGAGGTTAACAGTAACAGAACCAGTGTGGTTTTAAAAGTACAGGTCCAATAACAATAGCCGGAGCCAGCATTTAGCAGTATATTTGCATCGAATTGATGATGTAAATGAAAAGAATACTGCTAGCTGCCTTAATCCTGTCGTGTTTAAGTACCCATGCCCAGATTATTAGAAAAAGAACCACACTTTTAATGGGTGGTCGTTTCGATATTACCATTTCGGCCGTAGATTCGCTCTCGGCCGAAAACAACATTGATACTGTAATTGCCGAAATCAGCCGGATAGAAAATCTCATTTCCGACTGGAAAACGACTTCGCAAGTATCGGCGGTAAACCAAAATGCAGGTATTGCACCGGTAAAGGTAAGTGCCGAAGTATTTGCGTTAACGGAGCGTGCTATTGCACTTTCTAAAATTACGAAAGGTGCTTTCGATGTCAGTTTTGCCGCTATGGACCGTATCTGGAAGTTTGATGGCACAATGACTAAAATGCCCAGTGCAGAAACCATAAAAAGATCGGTAGCCAAAGTAGGTTACCAAAACATCATCTTAAATAAACAACAGTCGACCATTTTCTTAAAGCTTAAAGGAATGAAAATCGGCTTTGGTGCTTTGGGCGAAGGTTATGCAGCCGATAAATGCCGCGAAATGATGCTTGCCAGGGGAATAAAGGCGGGCATTGTGAATGCATCGGGTGATATGAGTACCTGGGGTAAACAACCTAATGGCGATGATTGGAGTATTGGCATTACCAATCCTACGCGTGAAGATACTTTGCTGGCGGTAATCCCACTGAAAAAGAGTGCAGTGGTTACCTCAGGGAGTTACCGCAAATTTGTAACTTTTAATGGCAAACGATATTCGCACATTATTAACCCTGCAACAGGTTATCCCGCTACAGGATTAATCAGTGTAACCATATTTGGTCCAAGTGCCGAAATGGCTAATGGTTTAAGCACCTCTACCATGGTTTTAGGAAAAATGGCCGGCGCTCAGCTGATTAAAAAATACCCTGAATACAGTTACATCATCATTACCGATAAAGGCGAAATCCTGACTTCGAAAGATATTAAGTTGCCAGGGCATTTGCTTGTTAACTAATCTTTGAAACAGTCCTTTCTCATCAAAGATCTTTCAGGATTTTAATTCCTAATAGGTTTGCTACGGGTACTTGAAAGAGTATATTAATATGTTTTACAAGACATATTAGGGTACTTAGATATAGTAAATAAGTATTGGTAGCTGTAGTTTTAAACCGTTGAAAGTCTAGATATGATTGTGGCATTCTAATTGCTATTAATTTATTATCCCCTATTATTTTATTGTGATTTAGTAATTAGTTGTCGAACCATTAATAATATAATGATGGAATATTCTTTAAAAGAAAAAAGGAATGCAGGTATTTTATTTACTTTTTATGATCCTTTTAAATCATTTCAGAGTTTTAACTCATGTTCATACCCTAGTTCTTCAATAATTTTGATTATTGATACTATTCATAAAAATTATATCGTAGAAAAAAAATCCGCAAAAGGTGGAGTAGATATAGATTATTATTCTCTTGATTCGGGAATGTTTTGGGATAGAAAAAGAAGAATAAAATTTAACAAAAAAGCAAATTCGCTGTTATTACTTGTTGAAAATGGACTACCTAAACATTTAAGACCAACTTGGGATGACGCAACAAATAAAAGGATTTTGACTTTGGATAAGAGGTTGCAAAACCCTGCAAGAGAATTTATTAATACAGTTGAAGAAGAACTTCGGATACAATTAAGAATTGTACAAGCTTTAAGAACTATAGCTGAACAGAACGCACTTTACAATCAGGGTAGAACAACCCCAGGTAACATTGTCACCAAAGCAAGAGGAGGCTCAAGCTATCATAATTATGCATTAGCTATGGATGTGGTAATTGTTAAAGAAGGTCAGGCTATTTGGAGTATTTTACCAAGAGAGGTTGTTAAAATTGGAGAAGACCTTGGATTTGAATGGGGAGGGAATTGGAAAGGTTTTAAAGATTATCCTCACTTCCAGATGACTTTCGGAAAAAGTATAAGAGATTTAAAGAATGAAAAATAACATGAGAATACTAATCATATTAATTACTGTTATCTTTTTTGGCAATAACACTTTTGCTGCTGATAAAACTTCAACAAATCATCCCATTGATACTCCGGCAGTAATCAGGAAAATCCAATCTGATTTTGCTTTAATCAACAAGCAACTGAGTTTTTATCAAAAGAAAACAAAAGATGTTTTCGAAATGTCGGCAGAAGGAGGCGAGGTAACTGGTTATTACAATAAAGGTGTGCTTAAAAAGATACATTGCATTTTTTATGGCGAAACCGGAAAGGCCGAAGCGGATTACTACTTCAATAGTGCAGGGCTATTTTTTTTATACAAGAAAGAAACGTTTTATGATAAGCCGATGTATTTAAAAGATTTTAAAATTAAAAACACTACAGAAACACGCTATTATCTGAATGGTGATCAGGTGATCAGGAAATTAGCCAAGCCTATTGCTTCTTCAACATTATCTTACAAGGAGATAAAAGCAGAATTGAAACCGATTATGGATATTTTAAGTAAAAGGTAAACCCCGCAGGATTCAAAATTCTGCGAGGTTTAAAATCTATTTAGTAACAATCGGTTAACACCTGATTTCGCGATTGATAAAAGGATAAAGGTTGTCCTGTTTTTTCCGGGCAGATTTCTTCCAGGATCTGTAAAATATCTTTTTGCATGGCCAGTGAGCCGCAGATCATTACCACGGCCGATTCGGCAAGGCTTTGCGCCACAAAATCAGCTTCAGTACGGATTAAATCGCTTACATACTGTTTATTTCCCTCACGCGAAAAGGCAATTTTCAAATCGCTTACCTTTTCAGCTAATTTCATCTCTCCCAAAAATGTTTGAAAAGGTTCGAAAGAAGCATTTTCCCTGAAACCACAAAACAAATGGCAAGGTACTTTGGCCGTATTTTCGCTAATCATACCTAAAAAGGGTGCTATTCCCGTTCCATTCGAAATCATAATCACTTTAGGTGTCTTTGCAGGGAAATGGAAATGTGGATTTTTAACCACCTTAGCTTTTAAAAGCGAATCGGACTTAAGATTATGTAAAAATCCCGATCCTAAACCATCCGGATGTAAACGAACACTTAGCTGTATGGTGTTATCGATTACTCCTATCGAATACAATCGCTCACGATGATCGTTTGCAGGATAAATAGCCAGTAAATCGCCGGATTTTGCTTTCAGTTTACCTTTGGCACTCAACCGGATCTGGAAAACGCCTTCCGTTCTAGTCTGGCCAGTATTAGACTGAACCACAAAATCTTTTAGTTTTTTAGGTTTCGTTGCTTTTTGGGTAAAAAGTCCATTTACCTCTATACCACTCATTTGCGACCAAGCCTCTTCCCATAACTGCAAATCTTGCGGCGATTTATCGTTAACAGTATGGATATCGATTAATGGAGTAGCCCATGATTGTTTAGAAAGGCTATTGTGCACATCGAAGGCGAATTTGCAAAAATCGGGATAAGCTTTTGATCCAAATCCTAAAACCGAATAATGCACAGTCTGGCTTTGTGGGGTTTGCGTTATCTTTTTTAAAAACCTGCCCGCATTAGCAGGAGCATCACCCAATCCGTAAGTAGAAGTAAAAATAATCAATTGCTCTGCCTTTGGGAACAGCGTGTAATTATTCAGGGTGGTGAGGTACGATTTTTTGCCCTGCTTAAGTAAGCTTTTGTGCAAAGCAATGGCATAACCGTGAGTGCTGCCGTTCTCAGAGCCCGTTAAAATGATAAAATTACAATCAGCAGCTTTATACTTGTTTTTACTGCGTTTTGATATGCGTTTTAAAGTAATGGCAAATCCCGAGTAGATGAAAAATAGAATTCCGATGGATGAAATGCCCAATACTACCGCCCAAACCACATTGGTTCTGCCTGTATGAATATCAAGGCTTAAATTATTCAATAATAGTGTAAAAGGATATTTATTTTCGGCCAGTACCTCGCCGGTAAGCTGGTTTACGGCAATTTCGCGGTCTTTAAGCGTTAGGATAAAATAATCTTCTACATCTTCAGAGAAAGGAAACTCAATCGACTGTACCTCAGCAAGGCTGATATTTTTGAAAACTTCAAAATCTTTCAGCTTTTTTACCGGGCTGGCCTTAATGTGATCAGGGTTTACATCGACACTGCTTTTAACGGTTTTTAAAATACCGAGGGTATTTAAGGAGAGGTAGGTACCGCTTATCGCAATAATCAGAATCGGAATGAGTAAAATACGACCTAAAATAACATGGTAATATTGCGAAAAACCGTCCTTTTGTATTTTAGCAAAAAACCGTCTGATACCCCTTTGGCGCTGAATAGTGAGCAAAATGCCTGAAATAGCAATAAGCGCAAGCAAAAATGCAGTTAAACCAATAAATAACCGACCGGTTTCGTGCAGAAAAAGCGAACGGTGCAAAGTGGTTACCCATTGAAAAAACTCATTCTTTTTACCGGGTGTTCCTAAAACTTTACCATTCTTAGGGTTAATATATGCTTTTACATCATCACCATTATTATCAATGGCCTGCAAAAGCACAAACCTGCCCTGTTCTACGGTAATGCTCGTAATTTCGCTGTATTGGGTTTTAAGAATAGGAATAACCGTAGCAACATCGGTATTTTGAAGGTTACCAGCCGCGTAAGGTTTTACTTTTTGGCTGATGGGCTCTGCAGAAAGTATAATGCCCGTAACCGCAGCCAGTAGCAGAAAAATAAAAGAAGATACAGCCAGGGTTAGGTGGCTGTATCTCCAAACTTTAGTAATCATAGTTTTAACTGAATTTTAATTCGCGCTAAAACGTACGTATCTGATAAATCCGGTACCATCGGTTTTGGCTGCAAGTGCCTCGGTAGTTAATGGAATTTCGAGATCTTTAACGTAATATTCTTTGTCCTCAACGGCGGTTTCGAAACGCAATTTATAACCTGCATTGATTTTAGCTTTTTCAATTTCAATTACCGAAACACCACGGTCTCCACCGGTTAATGAAGCACCGGTAACCGCACTGATATTGGTTGGTTTCTGTGCGTAAAATTTATGCCACTCTTTTAAACTCTTGTACCATTTTTTGTCAGAACCCAGCACATAAAGCGTTTTATTGTATTGTCCTTTGGGATCCACCAGCGAGATTACGATATAGGCACCCTCGCCCATGTAATTCGTCATCTGGATCATACATTTATATTTTGCCGAAGCGGCATTTTGCGCATTTACCTGCGTTGGTTTAAAAAATGCAAGCGCACAAAAAAGTAAAGTTATTTTAAGTAAGTTATTCATATTCTATTTTAAAAAGCTAAGTGATACATTTCCTTTGGTTAGCGATTCGTTCTCGCTGGCTAAGTCAAAAGCGCTCTCATCGAAACTGGTTTTGGCTTCTTTTTTAGCACCAATGCTCAAAAGATATTTTAGCATCACATCGTCTTTGGAGATCATTGCCGCTTTGTGCAAAGGCGTAATACCTTCTTTGTTCGGACTATTTACATCGATTTTGAAATCCTGCACACGTTTTACCAAACCTAAATCGCCTTTGGCAACCGCTAAATGATACAAGGTATTGCCATTTTTTTGTGCAGCAGCAAGGTCGAAACCTTTGGCCTGCAACAATTTGAGTTTACCTTCAAATTCCTCAGCTTTAGAAGGTGCTCCCGGAGCAAAGCCACGGCCTCCTTCTGCACTGCTATACGATTGGATTAAGTAATAAGCCAGATTATTGCCATCCTTATCCGTTGTTTTTAAATCGGCACCCTTTGCCAATAAATAAGCTACAACTGCAGGCGAATTGCTGTTAACCGCCATAGCCAAAGCACTCAGGCCTTTAGTGTTTACCTGATTGATGTTTTTCACTTTTGGCAATAATAAAGCGAGTACTGCTGTATCGCGATTGCTTGCTGCAGCATACATTAAGGGTGTGTTGCCATCAACATCAGCTTTGTTTACATCAACACCGGCTGTGATGAAATGGGCAATAATATCGTTCTGTTTCGGTTTACGTACCAAAGCATGTAGTACATTGCGGCCTTCTTTATTGGTATAGGTAGGCTTAATTTTTAAACTTTCCAGGTATTGATAAACTTCAATACCGTTGCTGCCCCTGCGGCTACCTTCACTCGCAGTAATCAATGCAGCCTGATCAACCGGGATACCTTTAGCCAATAAAGCCTTAAGTGCATCGATATTACCACTTCTGGCTACATAACCAAAAGCATTTAAGCCATCGGCATCAGTGCTTTTTAAATCAAGGCCTTTGCTAACGAAATAATCTGTCAGCTTAAAATCCTTATCACTGGCAATGGCCAAAAGTAAAGCATTGGCTCCACTACCGTTTACATCAGTTTTTAGATTGGCACCTTTGGCTAAAAGCAAATCGTAAATTTTGGTATTTGGCTGACCAGAACCCGCAGCAAAGGTTAATGCAGTAACGCCATGGCTATCTTTTAAACCTACATTAATGCCTTTTGATAGCAGGTAACTTAATATTTCGTCGTTTCCACGGTTTGCAGCCCAATGTAAATAAGTACGGCCATCATGAGTAAGTTTGGTTACCTCGTTTCCGGGCTGAACCAATAAAAATTTAATGGTTTCATTTGGCGCATCAGCGTTAATGGCCATTACAACCGGATCAAAACTCGAACCATTTAACTGGGCCGGGTTTGCTCCTTTTTCGATTTCGGCTTTAACACTGTTTACGTCTGGTTTGCCTTGCCAAAAAGCCTGATCGAGCAAGCTGTTTTTCTGTGCCTGTGCAGAAACGCAGCAGAACAAAGTCAGGCCTAGTAATAGTTTTTTCATTGTTTGGGAAATACGGATAAGATATAATCCCCAAAATTAGCAAGAATTAGTCTAAATAAAAACCTAAAAACGATTTATTTGGATAAATGAGCGCGTAAGTTAATAACTGTATTGTGAATGATAAGATTTGGAGTGATAGCATGCTTTAAATTTCAACATTCAATCATTCCAACATTAAAACTTTACAACATTAAAACTTTACAACATTATGCATACCGGTCGGCGGTTCGCGTTTTAACCACCTGGTAATACCCCGATACATTGAAACGGCATACTTTAAACACCAGTTCTGTTTCGCGTTTGGCTAAAGCATGAATACCTGGTGTAAAACGTTGCTTAAAGCGATCGGGACAGGTGTCTTTATGGCAAACTACCTCGTAATTTTTTTCGCTCTCTACTATAACCTCCTGTACATATTCGGGCCACTGCTTTTTAATGAGCCTGGGTAGCCAGCTAAACTGCTGCATTGCAATCAGCTCGCCCATGCCCCTAACAGCATCCTGAGGCATATCCTCGCCTGCAATCTGCTGCCAGCTATCGTTTTCATCGTGATTGATAATGCCAACCACATCACTACCCGAAAGCACCAGCCAGGGATCGTTCATGTTTACGCGCATGAGCTGGTAAGCAGTATTGGCTAAAAATTCGTTTTCATAGGAGTAAGAGAGCTCGATCATATTTTTAGTTTTTTTGGGGCAGATTATTCAGCCGCATTAATGTTTCTATGGTACCGGAAAAGCGTTTCATGGATATGGGTTTACCTAAATAACACTCAAAATCAGAGTTAGTTTTCTTTACATCGTGCTCGAGATTGGAAGAGGCGTAAATGATAAACCTGGCTTTCGACCTCAGGTGCACAGCAAGTTCTGTTCCCTGCATTCCATCCATATCAATATCTAAGAAAAGAAAATCTACTTTATCGCCTGCACTAATACTTTCCAAAGCATCGATCGGGTTGTTAAAATTATTGGTTACTCTTAAAAAGCGGGTGTCGTTAATGTAATCGGTCAGCACATCAATAGCATGCTGTTCGTCATCAACAATCGCACAAGTGTAATACATATGAATAAGTTAAGATAGACAATACAAATCTTGTTAATGTCTGTCTAATTTACAACAGTTGTAGCGAAAAAGGGTAAAATTACGGTATACAACCGTCGTTTAATAATCCACAAATAACACCTGTTCGTTGTAAAAACCTATTCTAAAGCAATAAAAACTGTATAACAAATATGGCCATGCAACTCTACGCTGGGTGGCCATATTCTTAAAGTTTAATTTTTACAAAATAAAGCCGATTGCGATCAACCGCATTGGTTAAAGGCAAAATTTTCTGGGCAAAGCCACTTGCGCCATTATCTACTACACCAAAATCATCATCGTTAGAAATTACCAGGATATTGCCGGGGAGTAATGCTAATCCTTCGGCTTTATCGTGCGGATATACTTTTGGCAAATCTTTCAATAAATCTAAAACCAGTGTTTTGGTTACCGGCACAACACCCGCAGCACTTAAACCTGCCGCATTGTTAAGTTCCTCGACGGTTTTTCCGCTATAAAGCTTACCTGTAGCACCATCTGCTGCATCAGAAATATCGGTTGCAGCACTGATATCGATTTTAAATACCTTTTTAAAAGCTGCCGGATTAGTTGTTGCACCACCGAAAAGCCCATCGCGCTCGATAGTTAAAAAAGTAGTACTGTTTACCGCAACAATATCGCTTACGCCGGTTAAACTTACATTATCCATTAAATAGGCGTATTGTTTGGTTGCCCCACTAGCAATATCGAAAGTTAAAATCCTTAATACTACCGAATTTGCAGTTGCCGCTTTAGAAGGATTGTACATTGGCGACTGCATCATGCCCACCAAAGTTTTACCATCAGGTGTAATGGTAAGCCCTTCCATACCGCGGTTGGCCCTTCTGTTGGCAAATACAGCCGGAATTTTGCGACCACCGGTTCCGCTTCCGAATGGATTGATGCGCTCAATAGTTTTGCCTGACGCATCAAAGTGCGCAATATGCGGTCCGTATTCATCACTAATCCAAAAAGAGCCATCAGCAGCCCTTACCAAACCTTCAGAGTCTATCCCATCGGCACTTGGTGCAATTACCTGCCCGTTTAAGTCGTAGGCAATCTCGCCTGAAGCCCCCATTCCGGCAGGATTTGGAAGCCCGTTCAGTTTGCCACCTGCAGCATTTTTAAGCTCGATTACCTGCTCCAATACCAGCTTACCATCTTTAAGCCTGAATTTACCAATCTGTGGATCAAAATCAGGCTTACCGATAATGATGGAATTAGCCAGTTGCCCCGCTACGTTCGATCCCCTATCGGTAAGCATATAAAAAACATCGGGTGCATTCGGGTCGGTAGCTACGGCTGAGCCAAAACCACCATTGTATACTTTTACACCGGCTGTCGTGGTAAACAACACAGCAGGATCTGAAGCTTCGGCCATATCCGGATAAGTAATTTCGTTTGCAGGTTCTTCGTGGTTCTTTTTGCATGCTATCAGGCCAATGGCCGCTGCTGCAAATAAGCTAAGTAATTCTTTTTTCATTTAATGGTTTTGTTTAAAAACAAATGAACCAAGTGAATATGAAACTACTGTTAAGCCTGCAACAAGAATCTGATTTTATCTAAAGATTTCTCATTTAACATATTCGTTTATAAACTGATAAACCACATTGGCCGGTATAAACAAAGCGGCTGTTCTGCTAAAGCGGGCAATATTTAATCCGCAAAAATTGCCTTTGGCATCAAACACACCACTACCGTTTAAATCTGGTGTAAGTGCCAGGTCGTGCGCATACACAGCCTTAAATCCATCGCGCCTGGCCGATTTACCGCCAGCAAACTTTTCGGCAGGATGATTTGAACTGCCCTGCCCTACGCCTGCCAGCTTAGCCTTTGCAAAGAAAGGCTTCCCCTCCCGTGTCCAGTTCAGGGTAATTTCATCATCGGGCCAATATTTAGCCACAAAAGGTACAAAATCTGCAGATTTGGCAATGGGTTGTCCATCTATACTCACTAGCTCATCGCCCATTTTTAAACCTGACTGTTCTGCAGGACTTGCAGCTTTAATCAATGAAAATACCGCAGGACTGGTATTATATGCTACCATAGCCCCAAAATATGGCATGGCCGATATTTTGGGCAAAGTTAAGGCTGTGCTGCTCCATACACTTTGTAAATAGGTTCCATCGTATCTTGCTGTAAATAATAACTGTCCAACGGGGTTTTCGTGGCTTTCGTTTTTTACATCTTTCAGCTCAATCCCACCTGGTATGGCTTGGTTTAAGCCGAGCAAAACCAAATCGTTCTCCTTATCCCGGGCAATTACCGATAGATTAAGCATTTTATCCTGAAATTTAATATTGACGGCTTCACCAACCATGCTGTTTTTGGTAACCAGTACCTGTTTAGGTTTTCCTGCTGCATTTGGCACATTAAAAAGTGTTGCTGTAATGGTTTTCATTTCGCCATTAACCGTACTCTCAAGCTCAAAACTGGTGTTTTTAAATTTTGGGCTGTATTTTACGAGATCAAAATCAGTTTTACCATTTTCAGTATTCTTTTTAATCTGTTTTTCCAGTTTATCGGCATCAATTACATCGGTTTGATTGGGGAAAGCGGTATAAATTTTCTCCTGCTGTAGTGCCGTCCAGTATTTGCGGTAAAAATCGACCGGAATTTCGAAGTTCATATCTACGGCTACATCAATGGCACTATGAAGGCCAATTACCCTTCCTAAATAATCGAACAAAGGACCACCCGAATCGCCGGGCTCCATTTTACAGGTCGACCGGATGAAACCGTAGCTATTTTTCACCTCAGCAATTTTCCCCAGTCTTAAAGTAGGCATCTTTTGGTTTAAACTCTCGGGATAAGCAATACTGAGGCACATTTCGTTTTTAACCAGACTGTGCGAATAGCCCATTTCGGCAAAAGGCCAGTTGCCTTTAGTTAAAATCTTCATCATGGCCACATCTGGTGCGCCAGGGGTTTCTTTCACTTCAATTTTACCCAAAGCTTCGGCAATGGCTTCGCGGCCATCGGTAAAGAAAACTTTATAATTTCGACCAGGTTGTACGGTATGTGCGGCGGTTAAAATATAACCATCGGCACTTACCACCACCCCGCTAAATTGCGCAGAGGTGCGCTCGTTACGCGTTGTATCGAAACCCCACATCCTTACGCTAGCCGGATAAGCCCTTTTCATTGCAGCTGAAATCACGCTTTCTATCCGGTTTGCTACCTGATGCTGCGCAGAAGCCCTGGTAAAAAAAAGAAGCATAGCTAAGGCCAGCAGCCTGAAATATCTGTTCATAAATGTGTGTTTTATTATTCCTTTTACAAAAAGAGGCCATCCGACTTGCGGACAGCCCCTGAGCGTTATTAATGGGTAGACGATTAATTATTAAATATTTCGGCCAGTTTTTTATTTAGCGGTTCGCCCCTTAAACCATTGCCAATAATGGTTCCATCACGATCAACCAGGAAGCTGGCGGGCACGGCCCTCACCCCATATAAACGGCCTACTTCATTGTTCCAGCCTTTTAAATCGGAAACGTGTAACCAGGGTAAACTATCAGTTTCAATGGCTTTTAGCCAGTTTTCTTTCACATTATCTAACGAAACCGATAAAATCTGGAAGCCTTTATCTTTATACAGGTTATATTCTTTAACCAGGTTAGGGTTCTCGGCACGGCAAGGGCTGCACCAGCTTGCCCAAAACTCAACCAAAACCACCTTGCCTTTTAAGCTGGCTAACGAAACCGGTTTTCCTAAAACATCGTTCTGTGTAAATAAAGGGGCTTTTGCACCAATCGCAGTAATGCCACTGGCTGCAATGCGCTGCGCCAGTTCTTTACCCAAATCAGTAGCGCGTAATTCTTTACTCAAAGCATTGAATACAGGCTCTACTTTGGCTACATCTACTTTTGCGCCAGCCGATTCAGATAAGGCTACCAAACCAAAAAATGAATTGGGATGGTCTTTTGCAAACTGAAATTGTTTCTCTTCACGGGCTTTAATGTTATTGCGGTAACGGGTATCGACCGCTTTCATATAAGCCGGATCTTTTTGCTGCTCTGGTGTGCCACTGTTGAAATCAGCATTTACCGCCTTGGTTAAAGCCATAATGGTACCACCAATGGTTTTGTTATAAGCTGCGTATTCGTTGTATACTTTAGAACCGGTAAAGGTTGCATTATCCAATGAATCTTTTGAGCTGATTAACACCTGCTCTTTGCCAAAGTAAAAATAGATCACATCGCCGGTGTACACGGCACGTTGCTTACCACCACCGGTATGATCGAGCGCCATGCGGGCATAAGAAATACCCGAAACATTGCCTGTAAAGCGGAAATTTCCGTTTACCACTACGGTCGAATCTTCGTGACCAACTCCATTATCCATATAATCGATGTAAGCTTTGGCCGGGGCATTGAGGTTGCCGATTTTTCCGGAAAGGCTAAAGTTTGGCGCCTGTGCCGAGGCGATAAAAGGTGCTGCAAGAGCAAGGATTAAGAATTTTATTTTCATTTTTTGTGTTAGTTTTATGATTAATTAGTGGATCGCTTATTTTCTGATTGCCATATCTACAGGAGCACCTGGGATGCCTTCGATCTTTTTAATGAATACGCCGTTCATTCCGGTAGCTATGTTTAGAAAGGAAACCGTTTCTTCTGTTCCTACCATCAATGTTTCTTCGTCATCGCTGAGTTTTAACATAGAAATCGTTTTTCCGGTAAAGCTTGTGGCCAGTTCTCTGAGTTCTTCATTTACAGGATTATACCGGTAAACTTTACTACCATTGGCAATATAGATTACCCCGTTTTTAGCCCCGCTCCATTTTGTATTTTCATTGATTAACTCCTGGCGTATAAAAAGGCGTTTGTGCTGAGGTGTAAAAGTAAACGGACCGTTAAACTGAACATTGAACTTTAATTCATAGATCTTTCCGTCGGTTCCTTTGCAAAAGGCAAAACAATCTGCGTTATTGAGCTGCTCCAAATGAACAAGATCCATAGCCACATTGGTAGGATCAAAAACAGTTGTTGAGCTAACCGAGTATTGCGTACCAAAATAAACAGGCGCTCCATATAGGTTGATTCTGACAAATTGTTTCCTGTTCCGGTCGAAACCAATAAAATAAGTGGCTGCCTGCGTAAAGCTCATTACAAAGGAAGGAGCCAATTCATAATCGCCATCAGCGGGTAAACCAAACATGCCATAGGTAGCAGCCTGATCCCAGGTACTGGTGGTACCTCCGTAGAATTTGCCGTTTACCACCCCCATCATCACCCCCTGAGGATGTGATATAAGGGAGCCAACCTCAAGATTATCAGGTGTGGTAAAAAAATTATTCCTGAGTGTATTGGGATATTTCGGATCTTCCTGCATGGTATTTGGCTCGAGCCTGATACCACCATTTTTTGTAATAATCCAATACCCTAATAAGGTACCTCCGGTAAATGTATTTCTAAGCAGAAATAAATTTGTGGGGTTTGGAGGCAGATCCTTGCCCTGCATAGCCCTGTATAAACGCGCCTGCACACTGCCATCTGGCTTTACAAATGAAAATTGCGTTATTCCGTTTTCAATGCTTAATACTGTTGTTCCGTTTGCAAATTCGGTTCCGCCATCTACGTAAAAGTTGTGGAAATATTTCATTCCATTAGCTTTGTTAAAAACTGTGAGGCGAGCTGAATACCGTTTGGCCTGCAGTCCGAAGATAATACGTAGTGCCGGTCCGGTATAAAGTACATCATTACCTTCCATTACACTGATTTTCCATTGAAGCTCAATGTTTGCAGCATCTGCACTTTCTATTTTTGGTTTGATGATCAAACTATCGCCTACGCTTGCGGTGTAAACAGAATCGAGGTTTAATAATTTAGGCTCGACAGGCATATTGATATCATAATTACCGAGGTCTTTATGACATGCGGCAAGAGAAAGCACGCCTATTATTAATATAATTAATTTTCTAATATCCATGTTTTTAGATTTAAATAACTTCATTGCCGTTTTCATCTATAAAATAGTATTTGCCATTTTGCATATTTTTGCGCAAAAGTGTTTTTTTGGCCGGATTTTTTTTATTGTAGAAATAATAGCTATCTGTATTGCCGGCAGTTACCTCTTCAATTACATATCCTTTTGCTTCATTTTTGGTAACCCAATTAAAAGGATTGTTTAACATCGTGGTTAACAAACCTATATAATAGAGGTTTTTGGGTGCATCGAGGCCATCAGTTGAGAGTGAGGTTTGTCCGGTTACCAGAATAAACAATTCATGTTTGGTTCTCGAATAAGGGGGAAGCGGCCAGGTATCCCACCAATTAGGTTTTTCCAGTTTGGCCGAGAAGACAACTTTTGCCCTAATTAAATAAGGGTTTTCGATACCCAGATCGGGTGTGCCGGTTAATTTGATCAGTATCGAAACCGATCTGTTTTCGAGTTCCTTATCCTTATTATAAATTACTACAGGAATGTATCCTATCCCCCTGTTAGGAAGAATAGAATATTGTGATTTTAGTGCTTCATAATGAACACCAACCTTAGCTGTAGAGGAATCAGCGTCTACCCGTGCACTAAACTTTCTGTCTTCACCGGTTCTTATTCCGGATAAACGTACCGGTAGCCAAACGGTATCCTGAGCTAATGTGGGATTATAGGCAAAAGTTCTTACGATACTGTCTTTATCGCCATTGTAAATATCGAAATAAACATTGGCACTGTGATCAAAACGCATCTCTTCTGCTTTCTTGCAGGAAGCAAGGCAGAATACCGCGAATATTAATATATATATTTTCATAATTTGCTATTCATAAAATTTCACCTTGTTTATCTGCCACCGTAAACGATTTCATCGTTAGGCAATGGAAGTACGAAAATGTTATCGGAAGGGGGAATAACTACGCCTGTTTGCCCTACAATACCCCTGTTTAGCCTTTTGTACATATAAAATAACTGCCCTTCTGCCAGCCACTCTTTACGTGCATCTTTAAGCAGCTCTTTTAATAAATCCTCTTCACTGTTTATAGATAAAGGATCGCCAATTTGCCTGGCTTCGCGAACCTGGGTAAGGTAATTGACTGCAGTTGCAGGATTGCTTGCGTACGAACACTCGGCAGCTATGTAATACATCTCACTCAGCCTGATTGCGGGCGCCATCAGGTAATGTAGATTGGCATTTGCTTCTGCACTTAAGGGGTTTCTGCGGTATTTAACAATATCATAAGATCTCGACGATTGATTTGAAGTAGCAGACAGCCAGTATTTGTAGCGCGAATCACTTGCTCCGGCAGTTGCCTTTTCATAAATGTAATCAGCAGCATCCTCAATTAAATAAAAACCTCTGGTACCACTTTGAAACCAATTGTCTTTTATTTCTTTTGCAGCACCAGGTATGTACCATCCAAAAACAAGTTCCTTGTAAAGAATACGGTCTTTTTTAGAATCTTCAAAAGCCTCAAAATCACTTTTTGCAGTCCATGGAAATTTTTTAGAATCGATTACCTCCTTAGCATTTGCTAAGGCTTTTACCTTATCATTTTTATAAAGATAAACCCTGGCCAATGTTCCGCATACTGCGTAATAATTCATCCGGTGCCTTCTGTTCTGTAAAAAAAGACTGGCATTTTTCTCCTCTGTATTTTTCAGCGTATCGCTAACCAAAGGATAGTTTACGATGTAACCGGCACTCCGGATGGGATCTGCTGTTAAAAGCTGTTTTGACTCTTCGAGATCTTTGATGATTAAATCGATGGTTTGCGACACTGTAGACATAGGAGTAATTTCTTTTGTATACTTGTTGGCGTAGGGAACTCCATTTGCAGCAGGATTTCTCAAATACGATGGTGCAAAAAGACGCAGCAGGTCAAAATGCAGGTAGGCCCTTAATGCTAGTGCTTCTCCTTTTACAATGGCATAATTTGAACCGGTAAAAACATTCCTTTTTGCATCAACATTTTCAAGAATCAAATTACAGTTCACAATAGAATTGTATAAACCGGCCCATATTTTATCTTTCCGTTTGATAAACTCGCCATGTTTATAATTGTATAATGAGGTTTGCCTGTAATCTTGTCCGTCATCGCGCATCGAAAAATTTTGTGCCAACACCTCGGTTGTACCGAAAGTAAGTTCTTTACCATAAAGATCTGATTCGGTACTGCGGTTATACACGCCATTTATTGCTTCCATGAAACCGTTTTCGGTACTGAATAAAATTGGGGCGGCGATTTCTGATTCCGGCTCAACTTCCAGCCATTTCTCACAGGAACTGAATAATCCTGTTACTAAAATAAGGCAGATTAATAATCTAATATTCATGTTTTATATTTTAAATCTGTGATTAAAAAGTTTAAAAAGCTGCTCTAACAGAAAAGGTTAAACTCCTGGTAAACGGATAATTAATACCTCTTTCTTCTTTCACCGACGACCAACGCACCAGGTCGTTTGCAGTTACCTGGAACATCAAACTCGACATCGATAGTTTAGATGCTATTTTTTTACTCATGTCGTAGGAAAGGTTAACCGATTGAAGGTTAATCAGATTATCAGGCTGAATAAATCTTGAACTTACATCAGTCTCGCCGATATCAGCTATATTTTTATAAAAAGAGAGGTCACCTGAATTCTTCCATTTTTCTTCAAATACGCGTCTGTCAACGTTATAGCGTGGATCTGCATTTTCAACACGCTCCACCAGTGTTAAATTATACTTATCACCCCCAAAAAAGGTTTGAAACTGCACATAAAGACTAAATCTTTTGTAGTTAACCGTTCCGCCAAAATAACCGCTCACTTTAGGGTTAGGGTCGCCAATTACTACGTAATCCCGCTTATCATAATCGTAGGTTATGGTTCCATCTTTTTTGAGGTATAGCTCACGTCCGTTTTCCGGATCAATACCCAATGATGGTACACCATAAATGGCATTAAAAGGTTGTCCTTCGCTAAAACGAAGTAATGGAATACCCCTGTAGCCGCCTTCTCCGGGTTTTACCGACTGCAGTTCGTCTGCCCTATCATTATATTTCTTTAATGCGTTAGAGATTCTTACCACCTTATTTCTGTTGGAAACCATACTGGCATTCAGGTTTACTGACCAGTCTTTGCTCCTCACCGCATCTATTGTAAGCCCTAACTCCGCGCCTTTGTTCTCCATATCTCCAAGGTTTTCTTTATAAGATAAGAAGCCTGTTGATGGAGGTAAGGTGATATCGGCCAGAATATCTTTGGTAAACTTCTTGTATATCCTTGGGGTAATCATGATACGGTCTTTAAACAAACCGATATCTACACCAATATCTGTCATCCGCGTTTTTTGCCAGCCCAGGTTTTCATTACCATAACTGTTTACACCCGCACCAATGCCTGTAGAATACCAGTTTCCGGTATTATATTTATAAATAGTCCGCGATAAATAAGGATCAAACTCTACAGAACCAGTAAGACCTGTAGAAGCCTTTATTCTCAATTGGCTGATTACTTTATTATCTTTAAAGAATTCCTCCTGATGTACATTCCAGCCTAATCCGAACGACCAAAATGGAGCCAATCTGTTGTTTACACCAAACTTAGAAGAACCATCGATACGAACAGTTCCATCCATAAGGTACCGGTTTTTATAGGAATAGTTCATGGTGATGAAAGAACCGAAAAGCCGTGCTTTTTCGAGCTTGCTTAATGGTTTTCCATCTTCGGCATATCCTTTTGCAAACCCTATACTGGTAAAACGGTCGTTCGCAAATCCGATAGCAGTAAACTGTTTCTGATCGCGCAGTTCTGTGCGTGCATTTACGCCGATTAGTGCATTAAAATAATTACCGCCTATCTGCTTTAACCAGGTTAGCCTGATATTGCTGTCCCAATAGGTTTCTTTCATCTCCCTATTGGTATATTCTCCCTTTTCGTCGATTTTATCTGCAGTGTAGAGATAATATTTATTTGCCAATGGAGATGTGAATATATCATCGGCATTTGATCTGGTGGTTACGCTCATCTGAGCCCTTAACCTAAGATCTTTTGCCACTTCCAGATCGGCAGAAAGGTTATCGATGATTTCGGTATACTTAGATTTATTAAAACTACTTAAACTGGCATCATACAATGGATTAAATACATATTCTTTTGACCGGTCCTGCTTTTCGTAGACATCCGAAATTCTCATTACCATGCCATTCGCATCTTGCAAAGGGTAATATGGATTCATCTTTACATAACTGGAAAAATCACCGTATGGGGATTCAGTGGCACCTACTTGTGTTACGGATAACTCATTTCTGAATTGAATTTTCTTAACATTGTACTGGAAACTCATTCCGCCTGAATACTGGTCTCTTTGTGATCCCTTCATTGCTCCAGGTCTTGTTTGATAGCGTAAGTTAACATTGTATCGAAAGGCCGATGATCCCCCGTCAAGATTTACAGCATGCTTATTTCCGATGGTATTGCGTAAGGGTTGAGACAGCCAGTAACTATTAACACCACCCACAACATTGGCTTTTTTGTGGTAATAGATTTCATCGAGCTGATCCTGAGATACCTGTTGCTTAGCAGAATTATATAACCCAGCCAGCACTTCATAATCTAGTTTTTCGGCTGCATCTAAAACCTGATAATCGCTTAAATCTGCCGCAGTCAGATTCAATTCGTAATTGTATTCGACCCTTAATTTGCCTTCCAAAGGTGTTTTAGTAGTGATCACAATTACGCCATTGGCAGCGCGCGATCCGTAGATAGCTGTTGCAGCAGCGTCTTTCAATGAGGTAACAGAGGCAATCCTGTTAACATCCAAATCAAATACCTTTTGCACACTTACCTCATAGCCATCAAGCATGAAAACCGGCATATTTGCTGTTCCAAGAATTTCATCCCTTCTCAATACCTGACCATCGCCACTGGGTAATGCCGAAGCGCCTCTGACATTAATAGACGGAATTCTATTAGGATTGGAACCGGCAAGGTTATTATCAATCAGTTTAAATGATGGATCAAATGTGCCGATACTTTGAAGCAAATTTTGCGGATTTACCCTTTTCAGCTGATCTCCCGATATCGTGATGGCATTGCCGGTATAGTTATCTTTCTTAATCGCCTGATAACCGGTAATTACCACGTCATTCATCTGCGTTTGCTGGGCAGCAAGCTTAATATTCAGCGTTTTAGCACTATTAACTTTAACTTCCTGTATATCATAGCCCACATAACTGAAAACCAGTATGGCACCTTCGGCAACATTTACTTTAAACTCACCTTTCTCGTTGGTTACGCCAACACTGGCTCCGTTTTTAACCGAAATATTAACACCGGGTAAGCTTTCTCCACTGTCCTTATCCTCTACCTTACCCTTAACTTCAATCTGGCTGGCTACAGTAACAGGCTGTAAAGTTGGGTTTTCTTTATTACTGATGACAATGGTTTTGTTTACAATATTAAAGCTCAGGTTCAACCCTTTTAACGACAGGTTTAAAGCCTCAGTCAGCGTTGCATTTTTTAATTCGACAGTAACTTCAGGTTTTCCTTCCAGAAGCTCGCCTTTATAAAAGAAAAAGTAACCGGTTTGTTTTTTGATCTCCTTAAATATGGTTTTTAAAGGAGCTGTTTTACGCGATATGGTTACGGTTTGCGAAAATGTAGCAGCCGAAATATGCAAAGTACCGGCCAGTAATAAAATAGCAGTCAATTTCATGACCAATAAAAATTTAATCCTTACCCTCCGTATAGCGTATACGGGGTTGTAAAGGGTAGTTAATTTCATACCTTTGTTTTGAATGAGGTTAATAAATAGCAGCTTGCTTCGAAACCCAGCTGCTGTGTCCAAAATTTCTACCGGAAGCGTTGCTGCGCTTTCGGTTTTTTTTTTGCGGTAGGAAATTAGATTTCAGGTAATTTTTTCATCATAAAGTTTGGTTTAATTAGTTGATTGAATTGCTTGGTTTATTGCCTTTTTAGCGACGGGCAAGTCTACCTGGTTTTACTGCCAGATACAGTGAGCACTTTACCTTTGGCATCAATATGAACGTGGTTAAGTTCCAATATTTTGAATACTTCGGATAAATTGCTGTTTCTTGGGATTTCTCCCACATATTTTTCGTTAGTTATTTTGCCCTGATACACCACATCCAAATCATACCAGCGCGATATTTGCCGCATGATGGTTTTCAGGTCATCGTTATCGAAAGCAAAAAGATCGTTTTTCCAGGCCATTTCTTTATCTACATCTACATCCGGGTTCATGTGGAGCTTGGCATCGGCCAGGTTAAGCAAGGCTTGCTGACCAGGTTTTAGTTTTAAACTGTTTGTACCGCTGGAAACATTTACTGCTCCTTCTAAAAGAGTAGTTTTAACCTGAGCCTCATCACTATAGGCATTGATATTGAAATGTGTACCCAGTACTTCAACCGTTTGCTGATTGGTTGCCACCCTAAAGGGTCTGTTTTTATCTTTAGCTACTTCGAAATAGGCTTCACCCTGTAATTCTACCTTACGCTCGTTTTTGGCAAACGATGAGGGATATTTTAAAGAAGAAGCGGCATTTAGCCAAACTTTGGTACCATCTGGCAAAGTTACCTCGTACTGGCCTCCCCTTGGCGTAGTAATTACATTAGTGCTGATGGCCTGAGTGGCGTTGCCTGGGTTATCTTTAATGATATATTCGAGTTTACCATTAGCCGTTTTACGCACCACAATACCACTTTGTGTAGCTAACTGGCCTGTTTTGGCATTATCCAAATCAATAACAGAACCATCGGCGAGGGTTAAAAGGGCTTTATTGCGGCCGGGTTTAACATCATTTTTAGCACTTACGGTAAATTGTTGTGGTTCATTGTTGCGCATAGCCAGATAAAGGCCAACACTCAGGCACAATAAAATACTGGCTGCCACAGCAATACGTTTAAATAAAAGTACTTGTTTTGCCTTTTGTCTACCATGCTGCAACTTCTCCCAAACCTCAGTTTGTGTAGCGGTAATGCGGTGTTGCTGAGGTGTATCGCCCTCAAAAGGGAGTTGCAGATACCATTGTTCTACAATTGCTTTTTCGTTGGGCGTACAATTACCTGATAAGTACTTATCCAACAATATTTTCGCATTTTTCTCCATTTAACAATAATCTTTTAGGGCTGATTAATGTATATACGGCGAAGGGTATACCCTGGGGGTATGCAGAAATATATTTTTTTTATTTTTTTTCTCAGAAATGCAAAAATTGATTCATCGTTTTGCAGATATGACACCTAAAATCAATTTTTTACACTTCTAATTGCAAGATATTCTGCTTAATGATAAGTTTTAAGCATAAAAATAAGGTAGGTAACCAAACCTAAACGCGAACGTAAAATCTTTAATGCTCTTTTCACCTGTGTTTTTACTGTCAATTCAGAAAGTTCGAGTAATTCTGCAATTTCTTTATGGGTTTTATTCTCCATACGGCTCATCAAAAAGATTTCGCGCATTTTTGGCGGCAAGGCATCAATTTCGCGTTCAATTAAAGCGGCCATATCTTTCTCGCGTACCAGGTAATCGGTAAGTACATGTTCCTGATCAAGATAGCCTTGCAAAGAGCCGATGTATTTATCTTCAACTTTCTGGTGTGCAAAAACGTCAATCACCCTGTTTCTGGTAGCGGCGTACAAATAACCCGATAAATTACCATCGGGTGCTACCTGCGCCCTTTTAATCCATAAAGTTTCGAATAACTGCTGCACCAGATCTTTGGCTTCTTCCTCGCTGTTAAGGCGTTTGCTGGCGTGAATAAACAACAAGCCGTAAAAACGGTTGTAAATTTCGGTAAAAGCCAGCTCATCATTCTTAGTCAGTAAGAAAGCTAGTTCATTATCTGAAAATGAGCTGTAAGTGTTCATCGCAATCGGTTGCAAAGATAATATTATTCGATCAGTTTATATCGAAATTAAGCGTAAAACAGGTGTAGTTTTATATTGATAGGCAAGTAATTAAAACAAAAACAACTAAAAAACCTATTTAAAGCAGACGCATATCCGATTCACTCAAAATATCAAGCATTTTTACACCAGCTTTTAACGGTTAGCGACAATAAAAGCGCAATTAAAGAGAGAAAGACATAAATATCCGCCCGATTATTTAAATATCAAACCATATACACTAACATTTTACCTTTTTTCTGCATCAACCGCAGCCAGTTGTGCAGAAAGATATTCGTAAGCGCCGGGTATTTCTACCGAAGCATTACCAATACTTCCTTCAATAAAAATCAGGCCTTTGTAATTGATATCGCGCAGGGCACGAAAATATGGTTTAAAATCATCGCCCATTACACCGGGTAGTGTACGTTTTTCTTTTTCGGCCACTTCACAATAGCCTACCAGCCCTTTTGCAGCCCGTATTTCATCAGGCGATTCACCTTCACGCATCATGTGAAAAATATCTACATTCAGTCTGAAATTAGGATGATTTACCCTTCTCACGATATCAGCAGCCGATTTGAGCGAAGTAATAAAAGTGGTTTCGGTAGTTTCGAGGTTTTCGAGTGCAATAACAACTTTATATTTTGCGCCAAGCTGTCCTATTTTTTTACAAAGGGCTATAAAATCGGTCTGTGCTTTGGCCAGATCGTAACCTGCAGGAATATTGCGCGAACCTCCGCTTCCTAAAACAATCAGTTTTACCCCCGCCTGTCCGGCCCTCGAGAGTACTGAATCGGCATACGATAAAACCCTGGCCTCTACTACATCCGGACCTGCAATTTTAATATTTCCCGGAAAAAACAGGTTACATACGGTTACTTTGCACCGGGCAGTTTTCATCTGTTTCAGATTGGCATTAAAAGCCTCGTCGCTTACACCGGGTGCAAGCATTTTCCTTACCGATTCGCCAATCATGGTAAAACCGCCGGCATGTGCAATGCTATCCTGCCCCAGGCCCGACATGATCCCCAAACGCTGGGCATACTGTTTATCGGGTACAAAACTGGAAACAGTGAGCAGCGTAAAAAAAGCAACAACAGTTAAATAGCTAAGTCTCATATCAATTTGGTTAGGGATGATTAAACCTAAAATTAAAAATTAAATTATTTAGTTTCATCCTGTATCGTCCTGCTTTCAAAAAAAATCTTTTTAAAGCTTCTTTGATTCGTTTGCAAACCTATCTTTGCAGAAAATTAAATTACATGTCTGAAATTAATCAATATCCGGTTCTCGATTACCTGGTAAACGTACTAAAAAATGCCATTGCCGATTCGAAAGTTGAAAAGCAATCGCAAAGTGTATCTGTTGTTAAAGATGGTAACGATATCATCCACGTAGAGCAGTTATTTGATGAAAGCGGCAACAATGCAAAAATTGTAATTACCGATAAAAAGCTAATCGTGATTAGCGAAGATTTACTGGAACCGCTGCAAAGCATCCACACCACAGTAAAAGGAAATGAAGGCTTGAAAAAAGAGCTTGAAGCTGCTACCATCATCATAAACGGTTTAGATATTGAAACTGAACTGGTATTTCAGGCTGCCCGCGACTGTTTTGATGAATTGAGCGATAGCTATGAATTTAGCAAAAACGTTGAAAAAGAAGTTTCTAAATTAAAAGCGCCGCTAAAATTTGGTACTAATCCACTTGAACTGATTATTGTAAACAATGCAACTTCTATTCAGGTTACACCTAATTTTATCAAAGCATTGGATGCAGGCGTTACCAAAGCTATCGAAGCAGATGTAGCTAAAGTGCAAAATGCGTTGAACAAACACTTTAAAAAAGGATAAAACCCTTATAAATTAGCGGAACTCCCTATCCGGGCGAGTTCCGCTCTTCTAACCAAATATATCCTGCAGAAAGCAGGATCTCTTTCGCCATTAAATATGGCCTTATCATCAAATTAATCTTCCTGCCACTACCTCCCAATCTACCACATTCCAGAAATTAGCAATGTAATCGGCTCTTTTGTTCTGATATTTGAGGTAATAGGCATGCTCCCAAACATCGAGTGCAAGCAAAGGCGTGCCTTTAACTTCTGCCGAACCAAATAAGGGATTGTCCTGATTGGCTGTAGAGGTAATTTTAAGTATGCCTTTATCGTTTACCAACCAGGCCCAGCCAGAGCCAAAACGGGTGGCAGCCGCTTGCGCAAATTGTTCCTTAAAATGATCGATCGAACCAAAAGCTTTTTCAATGGCCGCATTTAATTTCCCTCCGGGTACTGGTGCACTACCGGGCTTTAGGCTAGCGAAAAAGAAATTATGGTTCCAGGCTCCACCACCGTTGTTGCGTGCTTTAGCCGAAAGACTGGCCGCATTTTCGAAAAAAGTTTCGACTGTGGTATAGGGTATTTTTTCGACTGTAATGGCATCATTTACGTTTTTAATGTAAGCCGCGTGGTGTTTAGTATAATGAATTTCCGTCGTCAATGCATCGATATATGGTTCGAGCGCATTAAACGGATACTTTAGCGGCTCCTGCACAAATTGTAAAACTGCATGTTGGGCATTAGCATGCGACAAAACGGGACTTAAAGCCACACCAGCTGCTATAGTTAACGATGTTTTGATAAAGTGCCTTCTATGGTTTTCTTTCATCGGGATCAATTATTTAGTGTGTACAATCAGCGTTGCCTGAAGTGCGGCATCGGTAGTCAGGTTGCCATTAATAAACAGGGTGTAAATTTTACCTTCCTCAAAACTCAGGTTGCTTAGAGCAGCTGTTTTTACCGGTACAATAGCGCCAGTACTGTTATTTCTAAGCTCGAGGTTTTGTGCAGCACCTGCCGCAACTTCTTTAAACGGCCCCAGGGTTTTCCAGCTCAGTCCCGCAATGGTTGCTGGCGCTTTTCCGCTGGCATCGTAGGTTAGTTGCACCTGATCGCCAAAATTACCATAAGCTACATTGGCAAACCACGAAGTGCCAGCAGTTGTTTTTAAATCGAGGTTTGGAGCATCTGGTGCAAAATTGGCGAACCGTATTTTGGCTTTACCCGCGGCCGGAGCGGTTAAATCATCGTAAACCAATACCAAACTATCGCGGTTACCCGGATTTAACTTGCTTGGCCTGCGCTTGGCAACGGTAAACAAAGTATGGTAGTAACCGGCAATTGGTCCGTTCGGCCCTGCGAAAGATGCTTTATCTGTTTCTTGTGCAAAAGAAGTCGCACCACCAAAAATATAGGAAGATTTATAACTGGTATTGCTGCCTTCGGTAGTATTGTACTGCACTTTCCCAAATTGGGTATCGAGGTAAGCGGTAGCCACATTGTGCGCAACCAGCGTAGTGTTAATTTGGCGGGTAAAATCCAAAAAATTAACCGGCGCAGTAATACTCAGCGCATTTACCAATTTCACTTTTGCGCTTAAAGGTTCGCGGTCGGCATTATCGGTATCGAGGTATTCGGTTTTCTTGCAGGAAGGTAAAATGGCAACTAAAACCCAGGCTGCCAGTACCAGCGTATGCGTAAAGGTTAATTCTTTTAACTGATGTATATTCTTTAAAAATTTCATGTGCTTGTTTTAAGGATTAAAATTTGGCTGATAATCTCACAAATGGCTGTATACCGGCATTGGTTCCTGCCTGCGCGCCACCAGGCCCCGGATTTCGGGTAATGTTGCTACCCGGTGCCGGGATACTATAATCGCCCAGTACATTAAATAAATTATTGGCACCTACAGTGGCCAGTAAATTGTTGGTAAGCTTATAGCCGACAGAAATATCTGTTACCCAGATCGGGCTAAATGTTTGATAATAATAATCTGGTTTAGGGAAATTGGCATTAAGCTGCGAAACCGACACCACCGAGCCAAAATACACGGTACGCAATAAGAGGTTTAACTTTTTATAATTATAAGTACCCTGCAAACTGATTTTGGTCGAAGGGATATTGTTAGTTACCCGAGCCTGTTCCGACTCATCAAATATGATGTAGCGATAAGCTTCCAATCCTTTCGGGGTATTTACATTGGTAAGTTTGGTATCTAAAAAGTTGGCGCTGGCCAGAAACGAAGCATTGCCCCCATTTTCGAAAAGGAATTTATAACTCCCTGCCACTTCTATACCCCTGGTTCGGGTACTGAAAGAGTTGTAAAAAAACTTGGCTTGCACAGTTCCGGTTTGTACAAAAAGTGCCCTTACATCGGCCGGCAAATTGGTATCTGTGGCCGAAAAACGTCCGGTATTGCCCACCCTGTCTTTAATATCAATCTGGTAAGCATCTACCGTCAGCTCTACGTTGGCCAATGGTGAAGCTGTGAAACCTGCAGTATAACCTTTAGATTTTTCGGCCTTTAAAGCGGGGATGCCTAAGGCAGTAGTGGCCGGATTGACGTTATTGGCGGTAACCTGATCGATAGCTACCCCATTCTGAAAAGTGGTAGAAGTTTCGGTGTAGTAAAACTGGGCCAGATCTGGTGCACGGAACCCTGAATTGATCGAAGCCCTGACCCCTAACCAATTGGTGATACCGAAACGCGAAGCTGCTTTATAAGTAAATACACTCCCAAAATCAGAATAATTTTCGACCCTTAACGCGCCAGATACCAGCCATTTAGACGTAACATTTAACTCAGCATCTAAATAAGCAGCAGAAATAGAACGGCTTACGTTCACCTCGTTTGAAGGGCGGAAACCTGCATGGATTTGCGAGCCCGGCGAAAGCCCGTTTAAAGGTGTTAAACCCAATGAGGTGGTATAAGGGATTCCGGTTGCAGTAGTATCGATCCCATAAATGGCCCGAAGATCAGCCTTCGAGTACGAAGCTTCCTCGCCGGCAATAATCTGATAGGTTTCTACACGATATTGACCACCAAAAGCTACATTCAGACCACTTAAAACTTTATCGAAATAACGGCTAAAATCTAAACCGGTTGTATTTTGACTGGCATTGTAACTTCCGGCATCGAACTTACGCGGACTGCGCTGACCTAAGCTGGCATTCAATGAATTGCTGATTACATTGGAGAAATCGTTGATACCATATACATTGGAAATATCTACTTTCCAGTTTTTCACCTTCGCTTTTACCCCAATGGCCAATGATTTATCAGAAAGAATGTTATCCATCGCCGGTAAAAAACCATCGGGATAAATAAAGGTATTGTTGCGCTCGGTCCAGCCCGGGAGGCGGTATACTGCGGTAAACTGTGAGGTACGGTGACTAATGCCCCCAAATGAATACAGTTCTACATCATCTTTAAGTGGAACAGAAGCATTGAAAAACAATAAACCATCAATGGCTTTGTTGGTACTTCCACGCTGATCGAAATAATGGCGATCTATACCGCGACTGGCCAAAATGGCATCGTCTATTTCTTTGGTGTAAATCTGGTCGAATCCTCTGGTATTGGCACCCCCACCATAAGCCGGGCCAATGTATAATCCCGATTCCGAATCACCTACAGGTAATGAAACTGCCTGTGTAGCGAATTCGCCGGTTAAGTTTAAATAGCCCCCTTTGTTGCCCAGCTTAAGGCCATAATTGCTGCTGGTACGTGTGGTTAAACCATCGCCGCGCCTGCGCGCACTTGCGGTTGAGGTAAGCGAGAGTTCCTCGGTACTTTTCTTCAGTACTATGTTAATTACACCGGCAATAGCATCCGAACCATATTGTGCAGCAGCACCATCGCGCAGGATTTCGATGCGTTCAATAGCACCGGTTGGAATGGCATTTAAATCGTACCCGGTAGCGCCGTTACCCAGACCTCCCCAGCTGATGTTCGAACTTTTATGGCGTCTCTTACCATTAATCAACACCAAAAGCTGATCGACACCTAAACCACGCAACTGTGCGGTTGAAGTAGCCGAGGCAGCATCGCCACCACCCGAAACCGACGAATGGAACGAGGGCGATACATATTGCAGCAATTGGGTTACACTTACCTGTGGTGCCGATTCCTGCAGTGCTTTCAGGTCAATGATATCAACCGGGTTGGCCGAGTTTAATTTGGTGCGGTTGGCATTGTGCGAGCCTACAATGCTTACTTCATCCAAACTACTGGCAAGGGGTACCAGACTTACATTGATAACTGATTGCTGGTCGATTTCTACTTCCTGTGTTTTGTAACCCACAAAAGAAAACTGCAGCACTTTACCATTGCGGATGGCCACCTGATAACTGCCATCCCTTTTTGTTGACGCACCATCGTTAAGGCCTTTTACTTTTACCGATACCCCGGGAATAGGTGTTTGATCGTCGGCCGAGGTGACCACACCTGTGATAAACCTCTTTTGCGCAAAGGCATTGATTGCAAAAAAGAGTATTGTGGTTATTATTAGTATGTTTTTTTTCATTTTATGTGTTAAAATTTGGGCATAACAAGAGCTGTTGCGCATTTTTTTTTGCGCAAAACGATGTCCATCTATTTAATTGTCTAGTTTGTGGTTGGGGCGTTTTTAGCGATTAAAAACCTTTCATCAGTAAGTGCTTTCAGAAATTCTACCAGATCGTTAATATCGCTATCAGTTAAATTAAGCGGCTTATCGAGCGATAAATCACGGTTAATGCCATCGTGCACCACCGCCGAAGGATTATTGTAGTAGGCTACCACTTCTTTAAGCGTTTTAAACTGCCCGTTGTGCATGTAAGGAGCAGTTAAGGCCACATTGCGCAAGCCCGGTATTTTAAATTCGCCGATTGCTGTGCTATCTTTTGTGATGGTAAAACGTCCGGCATCTTTGAGGCTTTTGCCGTTGTAGAGACCAATATTTTTAAAACGATCGGCGGTAAAATCTTCTCCTGAGTGGCAATTATTGCAGTTGGCTTTCCCAATAAACAACAGGCGACCACGGGCTGCAGCTGCTGTAAGTGCATTGTCATCGCCATCGATGTAACGATCGTAAGCGCTATTGTTGGTTTCTAATGTCCGCTCAAATGCGGCAAGTGCTTTTAACAAATTATCTTTAGTGGCCGGCGATTTAAATACCCTGGCAAAAGCCTGTGCATAAGCTTTATCCTGGTTCAACCTTGCTACAGCCTCTTCAATGCTTAGCCCCATTTCATCTGGCGAAGTAATCGGACCTAAGGCCTGCTCTTCAAGCGAAGCTGCTCTTCCATCCCAGAAAAAATGCGTACGACCTGATAAATTGGTTAAACCCGGCGAGTTGCGTGCAGTGAGTTTACCACCAATACCCAGACTAAAAGTAGCCGTATCTGCAAAGGCAAATTCAGGCCTGTGGCATGATGAGCAGTTAATGGTTCTGTCTTTCGAGAGGATATTATCAAAAAACAAACTGCTGCCAAGCTCTTCTTTAGTTTGGATTTCGCCCACACCGCCTCCAACAAAAGCTGCCTGGGTAAGTATTAGTACAATAAAACTCAGTATAATGATCGCACTTCTTTTTTTCATCGGTTTAAATCTGTTTTTAGCTCAGATTAAGCTTATTAAATGGTTTTGGCACTTGCCTTAGAATATGAAAAGCTGTATCGTTTAGGTTGGTTTAAGCCCTTCGGATGACGCCCCTTAGCAGAATCGTCATTGCGAGGAGGAACGACGAAGCAATCTTTCCTGCTAGTGATTCTTACTATAAAGATTGCCTGCCTGCTTCAGGCAGGCTTCGTCGGCTGAAAAAGCCTTCTCGCAATAACGACGGGGATACAGCCCTTCTCATCAATAATTTTGGTTTAGGTTGGTTATTATCCGGCGTTGGCCACTAAAGCTACATCGATATCAAAATCATCGTATATCACTTTATCGCCCAGGTTTTCGAAGAAGTTTTTCGATCTGAACTTAATGTCGTATTTGGTACGGTCTATGGTAATTTTAGCTTTGGCAGTTAGCTTTTTACCGGCCACATCAATTGCAGCCGGAAAACTTACCTCGTTGGTAATGCCTTTAATGGTTAATTTACCGGTTAAATTGTACTGGTTGCCACTTGCTTTTTTGGCCGAGGTAATAACAAAAGTCGAAGTCGGGAATTTCTCGGTACTAAAAAAATCTTCGCTTTTTAAATGCCCAAGTAATTTTCCGTTGGTTGCGGCATCGGTAACATCGGTTACGGTAATCGATTTGGTATCAATGGTAAAACTACCCGATTTAAGCACAGTACCGTCAATTACAAAGGTTCCTTCGCTCACTTTTACGTTACCGCTGTGCTCACCGGTGGCTTTTTTAGCCAGCCAGGTGAGTTTGCTGCTGGCATTATCTACTTTAAACGATTGTGCTTTTGAAGCAGGCTTAGGGGCCGCAGTTGTGAGCTTAGGTGCAGATCCATTATGATTTGCTGCAGCAAAGCGGTTCGACTGTGATAAAGCGCCTAAAGAGGCCAGGGTTAATAACGAAATGGTTAATGTTAGTTTCATTTTTGGGTTTATGGTTTTTAGATAATACCGGTTAAACCATCAGCTTAACCGGCTTAAGGATAGGTTTATTTACTTTTTTGCGTGTTTTTATCGCCCGTTACCGAAGCAGTTGCTGTAGCGTCCTCTGCAATCAGTTCATCTAACAAAGCGTTAAATTTTTTCTCGTATGCTTTATAATATTTGCCCGTAACAGTGCCGGTGTAACCCGTATAAATTTCGCGCACTTCACCTTTTCTATCGATGATAATGGTGGTGGGGAAAGCAATGAATTTATTTAGCGCAGGCAATTTTTGCGATACCAGTTTTTTATCGGCCAGGCCACCAAACAGGATGTCGTATTTTACATCATACTTATCACGCAGTTTGCCCAGTGTATATTTGGCATACTCCAGGTCATCTTTCTGTTCAAAACCGATAGCGATGGCCTCTACCCCTCTTTTCTGATTTTTGTTAAACCAGGGCGAAAGAAAAACAGTTTGATCGGTGCAATTTGGACACCAGGTGCCCACAATTTCTACAATTACCACTTTGCCTTTGTACTTATCGTCGCTCAGCGAAACCTGTTTTCCGGTCAGATCGGGAAAGCTGAAATCGAGCTTTTTATAGCCTTCTTTTAAGAATGTAATTTTGTAGGGATCAGGCAATTCGGCTTTATCGTCTTTTACACCATCAAATTTGGTGTTATCGTAAATACCAGCCGAAATCACGCCGCTAATGGTACCGTCGGGATTGATTTTACCTTTATAAATTTTAGGGCTCGGACCAGTGAAACCCGAAAGTACAAACTCATCGCCCTGCACGGTGCCCTCCAGTTCGCGGCTATCGCCGGTTACCTGCATAATTACGCCTGTAAGTCTATTTCCGGTTTGTTTGAGTATTGCCACCTTGTTGGGTACCTGTTCTTTGGAGTAGAATTTCAGTTCCCACTTGCCCGAAATATTGGCCGCTGGTGCCACATCTTTACCGGGCTCAACAAAGCGGTATTTTTTGCCGTGTTCGGCCGTAAATGGTAAAGAATTGCCTCTAAATCCTGGCACCAAACTGCGGTACTCGCCCGAAAGTGTACCGTCATCGTTAATTTTGGCAACCAAAGCCGCATCGTAGGTATTCATTTTAATAAATACCGAATCAGGGGCAATGCGCTTTACGTGGAAATCATCGCGTCGGGTGCCGTTTAACAGGGTAAATGTGGCATGTTCGAAATCCTTACCCTTAAATTCGAAGTTAAAGGGCACCTGGGTTTCGCTTACATTAAACACACCGCGCCAAACACCTTCTTTTATTGTTTTTTGTACGGGGGCTGGTTGCACACCATCGGCCAAAGCCTGTCCACCGATAAACAGTGAACTGAGCAAAACTGCTCCTTTAAAAATTTCATGTACGCTCATTTGATATTGGTTTTTAAATGATTATTTTCCTTTTAATGATTCATTCTGGTTATTTATAGCTGCAGTTTCAGATGCTGGTTCAGCAATCAGTTCGTCGAGCACGCGGTTAAATTTCTTCTCATAATCGTCGTAGTATTTGCCGGTTACTGTGCCAGTATAACCCGTGTAAATTTCGCGTACCTCTCCTTTTCTATCGATAATGATGGTAGTTGGAAAAGCAATAAATTTGTTCAGTGCAGGTAATTTCTGCGATACCAGTTTTTTATCGGCAAGGCCACCAAATAAGATGTCGTATTTGATATCGTATTTATCTCTCAGCTTTCCGAGCGTGTATTGGGCATAAGCCAGACTGTCTTTTTGTTCAAAACCAATGGCAATGGCTTCTACACCGCGTTTTTGGTTTTTGTTAAACCAGGGCGAAAGAAAAACAGTCTGATCAGTACAGTTAGGGCACCAGGTACCAATAATTTCGACAATTACCACTTTGCCTTTGTACTTATCATCACTTAGTGAAACCGGTTTACCCTTAAGATCAGGAAAGGTAAAATCGAGCTTTTTATAGCCTTCTTTCAAAAAGGTTAATTTATAGGGATCGGGCAGGTTGGCGTCGGTATTTTTAGTGGCATCGAACTTGATGTTTTTGTAGATCCCAAAACCCTGATCGCCTGAAAGCGTGCCATCTTCGTTTACCTTTCCTTTAATGATAAAAGGGCTTGGGCCGGTAAAACCCGATAAGGCAAATTCATTTCCCTGAATGGTGCCTTCAATTTCACGGCTATCACCCACAACTGTCATAATTACACCAGTAAGCTTATTTCCGTTTTGTTTTAACACCGCAATTGATGCCGGCACAGCCTCTTTGCTGTACAGTTTTAGTTCCCATTTGCCCGATAAATCGGCAGCAGGTTTTACATCTTTACCGGGCTCAAAAAAACGATAAGTCTTACCTGGCTCGGCAGTAAATGGTAGAGCATTACCCCTGAAACCAGGAACAAGACTCCGGTACTCGCCACTTAGCGTACCATTGGGTTCTATTTTAGCAACCAGGGCAGCATCGTAGGTATTCATTTTTACGAAAATCGAATCTTTGCCAAGTCGTTGCACATGAAAATCATCACGGCGAGAGCCATTAAGCAAGGTAAAAACAGCATGCTCGGGATCTTTGCCCTTGAATTCGAAATTGAAAGGAACAGCCGATTCGCTTACCGTGAACACACCACGCCAGATGCCTTCTTTTATAAAAGCCGCAGGCGGATTAACGGTTGCCGAAAAAGCCGAACTACTGATGAACAGCCCCAAAGTTAGGCCTTTAAGTGCGGGTAGATAGTTTTTAAAGTTCATGTTTATGGTTTTTAGTTTAGTATTCCTGTTTCTAAAACCCTGTGCAGCAGACATACCATTCCCCTGACCGGTAAATTACCAGCCGCTTAATTAAAAAATGGAAAGCATGTTTGTAACTGCAAATGCTATTTGCAGCAGCGGGAATTTTGTAGTTTAAGTGTTTTCATATCTTAGTTAATTTATTTTTCACCACAAAAATTGAGGCGAATGAGTAAAGCACTTATTTCATTGCTGAAAAGTTGCTAGAAGATCAATGAGGCTCCCTCTCCCTTCTTCTGTATAAATCATCTACTAGTGGTGGAATTATTAGATGCAGTAAATTTATTTTTCCGGAATACCTCCGGAATGAGTAAAGCACTTATTTCATTGCTGAAAAGTTGCTAGAAGATTAACGAGGCTCCCTCTCCCTTCTTCTGTATAAATTATCTACTATTGGTGGAATTACTAGATGCTGTAAAGGTAAAACAAAAAATATTAAAAACCAATTAAATCTATAGATTTTATAGTATTTATTTTTTCTGTGATAATCAGACTGTAATGAGGGCTTAGTCGTATCTTGTGAAAGCTTTAAAATAACACCCTGGATTGTACGCCATGTGGACTAAATGAATTTTCCACCATTACATAAAGCGCCGCATATTGCACAACCAGGATGTTATTTTTTTTTGAATTGTTGAAATTCACCCGACTGACCACAAAGCGATCCTGGTGACTGGCCAAATATAGAAAAAAGTCGACCATTTTAGTATACTTTATTAAAAATAATAGGGGTCTCCCCTAATTTACCTTTCAAAAACTTAGTTCCTCCTACTCTTTTCTTCGCAAAGCACACTGGTAAATTCATCGCATTTGCAAATAGCACAAGATATTACAGATTCATTATCAGGCAATTTCACTAAATACTTTTTATATTTTTTTATTTTAACATTTTTGTTAAACAAAAAAGAATAATATCTTTGCAGTCATAAATATTTTATCTGCTTAATGTTTAGCCGCTATGAGTTTAATTATCCGATCCCTTTCTTATACACATCCCGATAACGAACAGCTTTTCAATAACCTTTCGTTGAACATTGCCAGTGGCGATAAAGCAGCATTAGTTGGTATTAATGGCGTGGGCAAATCAACCCTGCTTAAAATGCTTGCTGGTGCTATGCAACCTGGTTCGGGCGAAATTATTACTCCGGAAAAACCCTGGTACATTCCACAGCATTTAGGCGAATACGATCGGTACACTGTTGGCCGAGCCCTTGGGATTGACCAAAAACTGAAAGCGCTGCAAGCTATTTTGGCTGGCGATCCTGATCCGCAACATTTTACCGATCTGGATGATGATTGGGAAATTGAGCAGAAAGTAAGTCAGGCGCTCAAAAAATGGGGACTTGAACATTTGTCAACCGATCAGTTACTTGGTGGTTTAAGCGGCGGGCAGAAAACAAAGATTTTCTTGGCCAGTATAGACCTGCACCAGCCCGAACTGATTTTACTGGATGAACCTTCCAACCACCTGGATACGCAAACCCGCAGCAAACTGTACCAGCTTATTGAGCAGAGCAAGGCAACCATTCTGGTGGTTAGTCACGACAGAGCCCTGCTTAACCTGATGAACAAAACGCTCGAATTGAGCAAAAAGGGTATTGAAGTTTATGGTGGCAATTTTGAGTTCTATCAGCAACAAAAACTGGAAAAAGTTAATGCTTTGCATGCACAGCTTAACGAACAGGCCAAAACACTTAAACAAACTGAAAAGAAAGCCCGGGATGTAGCATATCAGCGCCAAAAACAAGAGCAGCGTGGTAAAAGTGCCGGACAAAGCAACTCGCTTCCGCGTATTATTGCAGGTGGATTAAAGAGCAAATCGGAACGCAGTACAGCTAAAGTGCTTGATGCACAAAACGAAAAGATAACAGGCTTGCAAGAACACATGCAGGAAACACGGTCGCAAATTCAGCAGTATCAGGTATTAAAAATTAATATTACAGCTTCCGAAATGCACCATGGCAAATTACTGATTGATGCCCAGGCGATCAACTTTGGATATACCCTGCCCTTGTTGCAACAAACGATCAGTTTTCAGCTACGATCCGGAGAGCGGATGCAGGTTGAAGGTGCAAATGGTTCGGGCAAAAGCACTTTACTCAAAGTAGTAACAGGTGAGCTGCAACCCATGCAGGGGAACTACAGCTCCAGCGATTTTTCCTATCTTTACCTCGATCAGGATTATGCCATGATTAAAGCTGATTTAAGCATTTACGAACAGATACAGGAGTACAATTCTATCGGACTTCAGGAGCACGAAATCAGGGCATTACTCGTACATTCTCAGTTTGATGCAGCCGCTTTCGACCGGAAATGTGCAGGATTGAGTGGTGGCGAAAAAATGAAGCTTGCACTCTGTTGCCTTTCGGTAAGTAATCTGAAACCTGATCTGCTTATTTTAGACGAACCGACCAACAATCTTGATTTGAAGAGCCTGGAAGTACTTACCGCAGCCATTAAAAACTATGAAGGAACATTGCTGGTAATCTCGCACGATGCCTATTTTATCAGCGAAATTGGGATCAACAGCCACCTAAATTTAAGTTAGAAGAATAAACAATAACATGCCACTTAAAAATACCGGAACGGAACAACTGATTAAAGATACAGCAAAAAGACTCATTTTTGCCGAAGGTAAACTGCATGCCACAACACAGGAAATTGCCGATGCTGCAGGTGTAAACCGTACTTCGCTACATTACTATTTCCGATCGAGGGATTTACTAATTGCAGCTGTTTTTCAGGAAGCGATGCAAGGTTTGAGCGAACGCCTCAACCAATGTATGGTATCGGCTAAACCTTTCAAACAAAAGGTAGAATTTCTGATTGAAGTATTTTTAAAGGATATGATGGCTTTCCCCTATCAGGAAACTTTTATGGTTACTGAAATCAACACAGTGGGGAAACAGCTGGTAGGCAATATAGATTCAGAACCTGTTAAAAGCTTTTTAAACGAAGTACAACAGGAAATGGATTCGGGCAATCTTAAAGCAATGCCTCCCTCTCAATTCCTGATGAACCTCTTTTCGTTATTATCTTATCCGCTGATTATGGCTCCATTGTACAAACAGTTGTTTCAGCTTGCTGATGGTGCTTTTAATGAATTGATTACAGCTAGGAAAGCGATGATTATGGAGCTGATTTTTAATGGCAAATGATAACTATTTCGCCATACTTGTAACCTCAATGATGGCATCTGCAAAAGCCTGTGGGGCTTCCTGAGGTAATACGTGCCCAATGCCTCCGGTAATGGTATGGTGCACATATTTACCGGTAAATTTATTGGCATATTGTGAAGGGTCTGGATGTGGCGCGCCGTTAGCATCGCCCTCTAAGGTTACTGTTGGTACCGATATGGCTGGTGCAGTAGCCAGTTTTGCTTCAAATGCATCATATTTGGCTTCTCCTTTGCTTAAGCCTAATCTCCAGCGGTAATTGTCAATCACTACCTGTACATTGTCAGGGTTATCAAAACCTTTGGCCGATTGTTCGTAAGTGGCATCGCTAAAATTCCATTTTGGAGAGGCCAGCTGCCAGATTTGTTTGTTAAAGGCTTTGGTATTGGCTGCATAACCTGCTGCACCACGGTCTGTTGCAAAATAGAACTGATACCACCAGGCCAACTCTGCTTTTGGTGGCAGCGGAGCCACATTTCCTGCCTGACTACCAATTAAATAACCACTTACTGACACCAATCCTTTAACCCGTTCAGGCCATAGCGCTGCGACGATATCTGCTGTGCGTGCACCCCAGTCATAGCCACCCAAAATGGCTTTTTTAATTTTCAGGGCATCCATAAAGGCTACAATATCAACGGCAACTGCCGATTGCTGTCCGTTGCGGGGCGTAGCAGCAGAAAGAAACCGGGTGGTACCATAGCCCCTTAAGTATGGAACGAATACATGATAGCCTTTTGCAGTAAGAATATGTGTTACTTCGGTATAACTGTCGATATCATATGGCCAGCCATGAAGAAGGATCACAGCTTCTCCGTTAACCGGACCAGCTTCGGCATAACCTACATCCAGTACGCCGGCTTTAATATGTTTTGTTGCTGCCAATGGTTTTTCGGCCAGGGTGTTGCTGTCGGTTAAATTGTTTTGCGCAGCCTGTGCCGAGCCAAAACCAATTAACTGAAGTCCTAAAATATACATAGCTGTTCTGGCCAATTTACCTGCACGTTGTTGGATTGATAATTTTTTCATGTTTATTGTTTTTAAGGGTTGATTTATTAATTGCAGACCCAAAACTAGTGGCATAGCAGGTAAAAAACGGCCATAAAAAAGTGAACCGGACATATTACCAGCTGACTTGGGCAGTTAGCGGGGTAAAGCGGCAGTGGAATTGCCGGTTAAGACTTTTTTTAAAATAAAAATGGTCTGTAGTGAGACAGACCATTGGTATAATGTTTATGAATATTTCTTAAGTAGGATTAAGACTTTTCTCTTCGCTGGCTTTTTAACACTTCCAGCACCCAGCCTTTACCCCACTCTTCCATCTGCTCTTCTGTCCACAAATAGGGATAGAAAATTCTTTTTTGGAAACGCGGAGGCAGATATTTCTGCCAGTTGGTTCCACCTGTAGCTGCTACATCAACCGGATCTTTTTCCAGGTAGCGTACCGCCGATTTGTAATGTGAAAGTGGCCACTCTACGTTTACATATAAATCCAGCTTTCTCAATTCTTCAGCCAGTGCTGATACATCTTCGCCTTTGGCCTGCAATTGCAAATATAAGGCCGAGAAATTGGTTTCGCCCCTTTCTTTAGCCAGTTGCAAAAACTGTCCGGCGTATTTTTTAATAAACTGCTTTAAGGTTAGGGTCTGCTTGCCAGAAGCCAGTTCGGTAGCACCAAACTTCCAGTAAATGTGTTCGAACTGAGCTTCGATACTTGCATTGGCTAGTTCTGCACGCTTGCTCTTATCAACAAGGCGGTTAAAATCGGTTGCGCAAATCTCGATCATACGGTATTGGCCAGACTGAAAACCACTGGCCGGTAGCAGCGACATCCTGAATTTCAGGAATTGTTCTTTATCCATGCCATCAACCATTACTTCAAACGAAGTGGTTAAGGCATTAAAATAAGCGTTGATCCTTTTAACCCTGGTGGTAAAAAATGCAGCGGTAAGCTCAGTATGTTCGGCAATTTGCCTGCATTCGTGTAGGGTTAATTTAAAGTACAACTCCGTAATCTGATGGTACATGATGAAGATTTCCTCATCAGGAAAAGGTGTTTTAGGGTTTTGCAGGCTTAAAAGTGTATCCAGATGGATATAATCCCAATAGGTTAAAAAATCGGCATAAAGCAAGCCATCCAGATAAGAGCCCATATCCTGGCCCATTGCAGTATATTTTTCTTCCAGTTTAAGCAGGCGGTCGGTAATTTCAGGAGTCAGTTCCATAATTTCGTTTTTTTGATCAATAATGGTGTTGGTAAAATCAGATCAGCGTTTTGCTTATATTTAATAACACAGAGCCTGTTTTAAAAACGTCTTCAAAACTATTGTAAAGCGGAACCGGACTTAACCTGATTACATTGGGTTCGCGCCAGTCGCCAAGGATATTGTGATCCATTAAGGCCTTGAATATTACCTTTGGCTGATGTTTGGCAATGATAGATAACTGTGCACCACGATCGTCCTCTGTTTCGGGGGTAATAATCTGGTATTGTTCTTCGCCCAGTATACCGTTTATTTCTTTAATGATATAACTCAGGTATGCGGTTAATTGCTTGCTTTTTTCCCTCAGCGGCGCAATAAACCCTGCTTTTTCAAAAATCTGCAATGAGGCATAGTAGAGCGCCATCGGGATCACCTGTGTACAGCTTACCTGCCAGCCATCGGCGCCCACCTCGGGCACAAAACCTTTGGTCATTTTAAACCTTTCTTGTTCCTGATAGCCCCACCATCCGGCAAAACGATCTAAACTGGTATCGGTAAAATGCTTTTCGTGCACAAAAATACCGCTAATACCACCCGGACCAGAATTTTGATATTTGTAAGAGCACCAGCAGGCAAAATCTACTTCCCAATCATGTAATTGCAAAGGCACATTACCCGCAGCATGTGCTAAATCAAAGCCCACTACAGCACCAACCTCATGGCCGGCTTTGGTAATGGCCGGCATATCGTACCATTGGCCGGTAAAGTAATTGATTCCGCCAAACAGTACGAGGGCAATTTCATCGCCATGTTCGGCAATCTTAGCTAAAATATCAGCTGTTCTTAACGTGTATTCGCCAGCTCTTGGACTCACTTCGATAATGGCCTCGTCGGGATCGTAACCGTGAAAACGCACCTGGCTTTCAATAGCGTACTGATCGGATGGAAAGGCACCGGCTTCCATAATAATTTTAAACCTTTGGGCTTTTGGCTTGTAAAAGCTCACCATCAGCAAGTGCAGGTTAACGGTTAAGGTGTTCATTGGCGAAACTTCCTGACTACTCGCTCCCACAATAGGTGCCATGAGCGCTTTGAGGGCTTTATGAAAAAACATCCATGGGGTATCGCCTTCAAACCAACCCTCTACAGCCAGGTTTTGCCAGTTATAAAGTTGCTGATCGATATATTTTTTTGCTGTTTTAGGCTGAAGCCCAAGAGAATTTCCGCATAAGTAAATAAAGGGCGCTCCATTCTGTTGCGGAAAGAAAAACTCATCGCGCAAATGGCTTAAGGGATCCTGCTTATCCATACTTTGGGCAAATGCCAAACTATTTTCAAAAATCATGTTTTTAAAATTACGTATAATGAAACTGAACGATAGCACAAAAACTACCGGCAGCACGTGTTGAAATAAAAATAATTAAAATAAACTGCACATAGGGCAGTTTTTCAGGCGTTGCCTGAATTAAGAAGGTCTATTGATGATATTTTTAAGAATATTTACCATAAATACGGGAGCTAATGTAGCGCAAAAAAATTATTGTAGCAAATATTCAAAAACAGGAAAGCAAAAAAAAGCCGGGATAAATGTATAATACATTTATCCCGGCTTGATGCTATTAGAATATTGATTAAGAAATCTAATCACCTTTAATGATCAGGGAAACCTGGCAGAACTGGTAATGGTTACTAATCTATTTTAAGCCTAAGTTGGCTTCCCTGGCTTATTTTCAGTTTAAAAAGTTCTGTTCCGGCTAACAGAAAGGCACCTACACCATACACATCAGTATCGTCATACCCCACTTTATCTGGTGCAGCGCCCTGCGCCTGTACATAACCCAGTTTGCCATCATCGTGCACTGAGGTACTGAGTGCAGCCCAGGCTTTATTTAATGTGCTTTCATATTTGGTTAAAGGTAACAGATCATTGTTTACCCCCCAGGCTATAGCATAAGTAATAAAACCTGTTCCGCTGGTTTCTTTACTTGGGTAGCTTTCGGGGTCTAACAAACTGGCATGCCAGGTGCCATCTTCTTGTTGCAGCTTTGCCAAGCGGCGCGACATGTCTTTATATAGCTTTACAAAACGCTTATAATCCGGGTGGTTTTGCGGCATGTTGGCAAGCACCCTCACCAATCCGGCAATTACCCAGCCATTTCCACGTGCCCAAAATACTTTAGCTCCATTCTTTTCTCTTTTATCGAAATAGCGGCTATCGCGATAGAACAAATGCTCTTTCTTATCGTACAAATAAGCAGTTGACTTCCACCACAGTTCGGAAGCTTTATCCAGATATTTTGCATCGCCTGTGGCCTGGCTCAAATAGGCCAAAGCCGGAGGCCCCATAAATAAAGCATCGCACCAGGCCCATTCCCTCAACTGAATGTTCTTTTTCCACTCCAGCGATTCGGTATGCGGTAAAATCACTACTGAATCGGCTAAACTTTTAAAATCAGTAATGTATTCTGGTCGCTTGTAAATGCTATACAGCTGCGAATAGAGTTGCCCAACACAGTAATCGTCGGCAAAATGGCGGTGGCGGCCTATTTGCCATTTATTATCTTCGCCAACCTGAATGAGTTTCTGGTAGTAAACATCGGTTTTATTCAGCCCTGCAAAGGCCATCATCCCGGTATACATGGCGCCAGAGGTCCAGTCTTTTCTGGGATTTTTCCAGCCGTCTTTTTCTAAAGTTCTCCATTGCCAGTCGGCTACACTTTTCATCCGGGCAAAAATGCTATCAGCTCTTAACCATTGGGCCTGAACAGAAATAGTATAACTAAAAAGTAACAGGAATAAAATTTTACGCATAATATTGATTTGTACTGGTTTGGGTTGTTATTTTAGACTAAGTATTGAGTATATTTCTTCTAAAATATGAAGTAATTTAATTAGCCCAATTAACAAATCCTGCACAAACGTTTGTGTAACAACAATTATGTTATTTACTGAAACAAACACCATTAAACAAGCATTAAATGCTATATAGTTCTAAATTACCAGCGACTGTTTTATTTTTTCTGATGCTCAGGTAAACTCAGATTGTACTGCTACCAAAACACAATCTGAGTAAAGTAATTGTAAATGGAAATGGCTCTTTTTGGCCTATTCTTTCGGAGTTTATTCGGAGTTCCTTCGGATTAACTTCGGAGCTGATCCGCAATTCTGCGATTAAAATACGGTAAAGGTCCGTAATAGATTAGTTGTAGTAAAGGAAGATATGCCTGCCATTAGCAGATTTTATTTGGAGACAGTAACTTATTTCACAAGCGGAAGAATGAGTGCGTTAATAAAGATGAACAGCTGGTTTACCTCCATCGTAATCTGGTGGTAAACCAGCATGCTTAATGCAACAAGCTATAAAAGCGTGTTCAGTTTTTGATCGATTTCGGCTTTATTATCGGTTTTAACCAGAATTTTCCCTTCCTTATCCAATAACACATACAGCGGAATTGTGCGCGATTTATATTTAGTTACAATTCTGGCGGGCATATTTTTTACCGGAAACTCATCAGCTACCTGAATCCAATCCATCTTTTCCTGGTCCATTGCCTTTTTCCAGAGATCCCACTTGTTATCGTTGGTAACTCCTACTATTTCAAAGCCTTTGTATTTGTACCTGGCGTAAACTTCTTTCCAGTGCGGAATGGCTTCACGGCAAGGTTTGCACCAGCTGGCCCAAAAATCGAGCAGCACATATTTACCTCTGAGCGAGGAAAGCGTAAATTTACTGCTGTCGGGCTTTAAAAGCGTAAAATCTTCGGCCAGTTGCCCAGGTAAAACGGCCTTAATCTCGTCTACTTCCTGTTGCAGGTTACTAAAATAAACAGATTGTTTTGCCGGCCCCTCAAACCTGGCCAGCATGCTTTCAAAATCTGCCAAAGGTAAATCAGTGTTGAATAAATAATACTGGTTTAGCATGTATGGTCCTGCAACCGACGATGGCTTTTGCCCGATGTACTGTTTAATAAAAGCAAGTTGTTTTGCAGCGACCGCTTCCCTATCAGTACCTGCACCTGCCTTTTGGTATCGTTCAAAATCTGTTTGCCCGGCAGAGCCAGTTACTTTTACCGCCTTAAGACTTGCCCCTTTCTGCATGCCATATTTGGTATAATCGTAATGTTGTGCACCGGTAGTATCTATCTGCACATTAATTGTACCACCATTAATAAAGAACTGTGTGCCCCAGTTGCCTGGTTTGAGATTTAACGAAACCATCTGGGCACCGGCCAGGTGGCCTTTTGCAGTAAATTTTCCATTGGTGATTTTGGCAGTACCCAATTGTTGCGAGACCCGGGTTCTGATATCGTAACTGCTAAGCTCAACTTCGCCATTCTTTAAACCTTTTACCTGGCCGTTAATCGAATAATCTACGGCTTGTGCACCTGCAATGGCCGGCAAGGCCATTAGCAGAATACCATATAAAAACTTTTTGCTCATGTTTTATTTTGATTTTTCTTCGAATAATTCCCTCAGTTTCTTGTTCAACAGTTCGCCACGCAAGTCTTTTGCAATAATTTTTCCCTGCGGATCGACAAGTAAAGTGCTTGGAATACCATTGATGCCATAGTACTGCGAAACCTCATTTTTCCAGCCTTTTAAATCAGAAAGCTGGGTCCAGGGCATATTGTCATCTTTGATGGCCTTTTTCCAGTTTTCGCCTTTATCGTCGAGAGAAATCCCTACTACGGTAAAGTTTTTGTCTTTATAGGTGTTGTAGGCCTTTAACACATTGGGATTTTCTGCACGGCAAGGGCCACACCAGCTTGCCCAAAAATCGACCAGAACGTATTTTCCTTTAAAAGCTGCAAAGTTTACCGGACTTCCGTTTACATCGTTCTGTGTAAAATTGAGCATCTGCTCGCCAATGCTGCTGCGTTTTAAAACCGCTAACCGTTCTTCAAGCCTTTTACCTGATGCACTAGCCTTTGCTTTCTGGCCAAGCAGATCGTAAATTGCCTGAATATCTTTGTAGTTACCCATACCGGCACGTTCGGTTACCAAACTGGTACTGAATGCACTTTCGGGATGTGTAGCAATGTATTTATTTTCCATTTGGCGCATTTCATTTCTTATTGCAGAAATCTTTTCTTCACGTGCCAGTTTTTCTTCATCGGTTCCTTTGCCATAAACCGCATATAAAGGCATTAACTGTTTGTTTAAAGGTTCCTGAGTGGCTTCAAAATCATCGGCTTCTTTTTGTGTTTTGGAACCCGAAACTTTAAGCAAGTGCAGCGAATCTGCCGTTCCGGTTATCGAAATATTACCGGGTTCGAGGTAAACCCAGGCCGCGCGATTAGGAAACATGAGCGTTACTTTCTGGGCTTCAGGCATTTTACCCGTCCACTCAAATTTACCATCGGTGGTTTTAATCGTACCGGTTTTTTGTTCGGCACCTTCATAATAGTAGAGTTTAACTTCTACATTGCCCAAACCTTTTATATTGCCTTTTACCTGAGCGTTCTGAGCAAAGGCTGTAGCCGCCGCCAACAGCATGCAGCCTGTTAATACAGTTTTCATTGATTTCATTTTCTTATTTTATTGATTGATTAGTTAAATATTTCTGCCAGCTTTTTATCCATGGCTTCATCGCCTTCGCCGCCACCGCCATACCTGCCAATGATCACTCCGTTTTTATCGATTAAAATTTTAGTAGGAAGCGTATGGATTGCATAAGGTTCGCTAATGTCGGCTGATTTATCGTAACCCGTTTGTGTTCGTTTTAAACCGCGCAATACATGTTTCCAGATACCTATCTTATCCTGATCTACAGCTTTTTTCCAGGCTGCAAGATTACTGTCATCGTCTGATACACCAATGATTTCCAAGCCTTTATCTTTGTATTTATTATAGAGACCAATTAAATGAGGATTGCCCTTGCGACAAGGCACACACCAGCTCGCCCAGAAATCGAGCAGCACATATTTTTTACCTTTAAAATCGGCCAGGCTAATCGGCTGCCCATTGATATCGTTCACCGCAAAAACCGATGCCACGCTACCTGGCGAACCACCTTCAAGGCTTTTGATCTCTTTTGCAATCTCTTTTCCGTTTTCACTATTTTTAATCCGGTCAGAAAGTCTGGTATAAATGGCCTTGCCCTCGTTAAGCGGCATGCCACTTACTTTCCAACGCAATAAATATGCGGTGAGATAAGAATCTGGATGCGTTTTAATAAAAGACATGTCTACCTTGTCCATCTCTTCCCTAACCGGATCCATCCGGTCTTTGGCCTGGGTGGCTATTTCTTTAAGGGCTTCAAGTTCTTCTTCTGTTTTTCCTGCTTTTTTGGCATTAATGTAAGCCAGGTTAGCGTTGTTATATGCAGCAGAAAGTACGTTCATTTGATCGATCTGATCCTTTTTTTGTTTTTTCAGCGCTGTCGATTCATCCTGTGTTGCCGAACCTGTTACTTTTAATGCACTGAAGTGGCCTGCATTAAGTTCAATAGTTAAATTTCCAGGGGAGAGGAAAAACATACCCCGGTTGGGATCATCGAAATCCCTGCCGGCTTTGTCGCTGGAAATGTAGGCTTCAACAGGTTCTGTTAAAACTCCTTTAAATGCAAAAGTTCCGTTTTGAACCGCAGCACTATCCTGCACAAACTGCTCATCATTAATCCTGTATGAAAGCTTAATTTTCCCCGTAGTAATTCCTTTTATCTTGCCCTGTAGCGTAAACCCTGCTTCCTGTGCCCGGGTAGCCCATACCGTAATGAGCAAGGTGAATGTTATCAGATATTTTTTCATGTTATATTTTTTATCAGCCGGTTTATGCTGGCCTGTGGTTAAATCAATTAATTAGCTGCGTAGCCTGTATTTTGTTCGCCAAACTCCGGATTGTAGCGGAATTCGTTGAGTGGAACAGGTAAAATGTATTGAATCTGGCTCGAAATACTGGGTTTGTAAATTTTCACCGTTTCGAAAGGCAACCGAAGTAAAGCCATCCATTCACTTCCGTCTTCTGCCACAAGGCTTCTCGAAATTTCTTTATAAATTTCTTCCAGAAGCGCAGCAGAGCTTGCAGCAGTGGTAACGGCCAGATAAGGAGCATTCGCCACTGTTAAACCAGCTTTTTCCTGAATAAGGTGAACCAGTGTTTTGGCATCTTCCAAACTTCCGCCAGCGCGTACAATGGCTTCTGCTTTGAGCAGGTAAACTTCTGTTAAACGGAAGGCGTAATCGGTTTCACTTGTTACAGATGGCGTGCCCCCTACCACCTGATATTTGGTAAAATAATAGGTATTGGGTGCCGAAGTTGAGGGATTGGCGATGCCAATTACCCAGCCCTGGCGGGGATCACCTGCATATAAATCTCTTAACTTGCTTTTGGCTACATAAAGGGAAGAAGCACCGGGCCAGTACTGCCTGCTTTTGCTGTAAGGGTCGGCCGCCTGGAGTGCCTGCGGTTTAATGCCTAAAATTACTTCTTTACTGGCAAGCGCAGCGGTACGGAAAAGGTTCTGCTGGCTGCTTTCCAATACATACGGACTATTTTGAAGGATATTATCGGCAAGCTTGATTACTTCGACATAATCGCCGGCGGCTCCGCGGTTAATCAGCACCCGCATCTTCAATGCCATTGCAGCCCATTTTGTAGCGTAATAGCTTGGATTGTTTACCGGTCCGTTAGCAATAGATTCATCAAGATCGGCTAAGATAAAATCAAAACTTTCTTTTACTGTGCTTCGTTTTTTGGTGATATTGCTTAAGGTAGAAAGCTCATCGCGAAGCAATACCCCCTGGGTACTGTTAATCTTATACCACTCGGCATAATAGCTTAGCAGTTTGAAATGAGCATAAGCCCGGATAAACTTAGCTTCGGCCAGTATTTCCTTTTTACGGTTAGCTGTAAAGGCATTATCGGCCCGGGCATTCACCCCTTTAATTACTCCATTGGCAGCATTAAGAGCTTTATACGATTCTTCCCAGTAAACACCCGATACGCTTGTGTTTTGATTATCTTCCTGCGGAAGCTGTCCGTATCCGTACCCCAGATAGCCGGCTAATGTTGCAGGCAGGAGCTGGTGTTGCTGCCAGTTAGCCCTTGTGGTAGTGGCATTGGCAAAGTTGTAATATGCACCATTTAAGGCAATTTGAGCCGTTGCCTGATCAAGAATGGTATTTTCTTCGACCTTGGCATTTTTAGGCAATGCCCCCAGCTCTTTTCCACAGCTATAGAGCACCGTAAGCACCGAACCCAACAGCAATAGTTTATATAATGTTTTCATGTTTATTGTTTTGATATTAGTAAATACCTGGTTGATCTGATTATAAGCCTATTCTTACGCCAACACTAAACTGCCTTACATAGGGATATCCGCCAGAATCGCTGTACCCGCCAATTAAACTGTAAGGGTCGTTGCTGGTTTCGGGATCTACCCCCGGATAGTTGGTAATGGTGAATAAATTGGTAGCTGAAACATAGGCAGACAAGCCATTAATCTTTAATCTGTCGGTAAGTTGCTTAGGCAACTGATAAGCAAAGGTTACCGATTTTAATTTAATGAAAGAGGCATCGTACACATTATTACTGGCTGCATAGGCATAAGAGCTTTGGCCCTGTATTAAACGGGGCCTCGTGGCATTGGGGTTATCCGGTGTCCAGCGGCCGAGGATAGCCACGCCCTTATTGGTTCTTTTACCCATATCCTGATTTTGCACATCGGCCAGGTAATAAATGTCGCCACCGTAAGAGAAAGTAGCCAGTGCCGTTAAACTAAATGCTTTATAGCTTAACCTGTTGGTATAACCGCCATAGTATTTGGGTTCGGCACGGCCAATAATATCATCTTTGAAATAGCGGTAACCGCCTCCAATATCTTCCAGAATATAGCTGGCATCGCCAATGCCCAGATAAGGATAACTGCCAAACATGGCAAGCAGGTTACCATTTTTGTAGGCATTTACCTCTGCCTGGGTACTTAAAATTTTATCGAATACCCTGCCGTAAAGCAAACCAATAGGCTCGCCAACTTTTAACACGGTATTGCCGTATTGATAAACCTGCGGATTATTGGGATCGGAAACATCATTGGATAAGGCCAATACTTTAGAGCGGTTACCTGAGATATTTAATGTTCCGGACCACTGAAAGTTTTTATTTCGGATAAAATCTCCGCTTAGTTCGAGTTCCAGTCCGCGGTTGCGGATATTGGCAATATTAGCGGTTACACCTGTATAACCCGAACTTGCCGCCACGGTAATCGGGAAGAGCACATCTTTGGTACGCTTTTCATAATAACCGAATCCACCACGAAACCTGCCGTTGAAAAAAGAGAAGTCAATTCCGGCATCACGTTGTAACGTAGATTCCCATTTTAAGCGGGGATTGCCCAGCTGACTGGGCGAAAGGCCGTTGAGTCCGGCATAAGAAACCGGCGAATAAAGGGTATAAAATAAATTATCGCCAATGTTTTGCGTTCCGGTATAACCTGCACTTGCACGTAATTTAATTTCGTCGATCCATTTTACATTTTTCAGAAAGTTTTCTTTAGAAATTCTCCAGCCCAATCCGCCTGAGGGGAAATAACCTACCCGGTTGGCTTCAGGAAACTTAGAAGATGCATCCGATCGGCCGGTAAAGGTAAAAAGATACTTATCATAAAGGTTGTATGCCGCACGCATGTAAAAACTCAGCAACGAATTCTGATCTGATGTGCCGGTAGCCGGAAGGGTTACCGCAGCCGACGACAAGTTGTTCAAATAGGTATCATCAGGAAAGCCCTGACCACTTGCCGAAAAAGCATTTGATTTGGTAATCTGCCACGAAGTACCGAATACTACATTTAACCTGTTATTTTCGTTAAAATCCTTGTTATAAGTAAGGGTATTTTCAAAAAACGTATTGGTTTGCTGCGATTGTGATTGTGTTGCAGTACCATTGTTAGAGCTGCCCGATCCGTTTGAAGTGGCTATAGATGCGGTACTGGGGATATAATTGGTTTGGCGGTAGTTGTTGTAGTTTATGGCTACCGAACTTCTGAATTTTAAATCTTTCAGGATATCATATTCGCCGGCAATGCTTCCGATCAGAAAGATTGCGTTAGAACGGTTAACGCCTTTGGTTAATACGAGCGGATTTTGAAAGCCCTCATAAGCGTAAGCCCCCAAAGTAGCGGGATCGATAACTTTAACACTGCCATCTGCATTGAAAGGTTCGACCGTTGGAGGTGCAAACATGGCCTGGGTGTAAATTCCGTTGGTAATGTTATTGGTCATGAAACCATAATCGAGGTTGGTATTAAAACGTAACTTCTTACTGATTTCATTATCCAGACTTATTTTTCCGGCTACCCGCGAATAATCTGTTCCAATTACCGTACCCTGGTTTTTATTGTAGGTAACAGAACTGTAGTAGGTAGATCCCGTTCCGCCACCCCTTACCGAAACATCGGCATTATAGGTAAACGCATTGCGCAACACCAAATCCATCCAGTCGGTATTGGCCGTACCAAAATAGTTCGGATCGTTGAGTATCTGCGTAGCCAGGGCGTTAGGTGCAAGAACAGGTACTGCCGCCGCACGGGCATCATTCAGGTTTTTTGCAGCTTCCTTTACCACGGCAATATATTGGTCTCTGTTTAATACCTTTTCCTTTTCAGGCATGGATAAACCGCTATAATAATTGGCTTCGAGTACTGGTTTCTGATTGGATTTTCCTTTTTTAGTGGTAATAATTACCACCCCATTGGCAGCACGAGAGCCGTAAATAGCTGTGGCAGATGCATCTTTTAGGATATCGATCGTCTCAATATCGTTGATATTAAGCCCTCCTAAACTGTTTAAACCACGGGCAAAAGAGCCCGCAACAGTAAAATTAGGATCATCATTACCACCTCTTTCTACAGGACTCACAATGTCTGCCGCTCCTGCCTGGTAACGGTTTTGCACCTGCACCTGTACCCCGTCAATAATGTAAAGCGGATCGTTACCACCCATGAGCGAAGTTCCGCCCCTGATCCTGATCTTGGCTACCCCACCAGGAGAACCATCAGCCTGCACAACCTGCACACCAGCAGCCTTTCCGGTAAGCGCCTGGTCTATCGTGGCAAAAGGTACATTGCGTACTTCTTTCATATCTACCGATGATACTGATCCGGTTAAATCTTTTCTGCGTGCTGTACCATAGCCCACCACCACAGTTTCCTGAAGTTTATTCTCCCGAAGCTGCAAATTCACCACCATATTTGCGCTTACCGGCTGTTCTTTGGTGCTATAGCCAACATAGGAAAAAATCAGTGTGGCATTTGCAGGTACATCAATGGTAAAAAAACCTTGTGCATTGGTACTCACGGTATTTTTTAAATTACCTTTTTCCCTAACGGTTACCCCCGGAATGGGCCTTCCATCTTCATCTACTACCCTGCCGTGCATATCGGTGTTTGCAAACACCTCTTTAATGCGATCCAGTATAGAGGTTGATTTTTTGTTTAAGACAATAATTTTGTCTTTAATGGTATAATCGAATTGTTGGTCGAATACCTTTTTCAATACTTCATTCAGGTCCTGATCTTTAACATTCACATTCACTTTTCCCGCCGATTCGAGCAATCGGAAGTCGAACACAAAGTCATATCCTGTTTGGGTTCTGATTTTGGTAATGATAGATTCGAGAGAGGCATTTTTTTCATTTAAGGTTACTTTTTGGCCAAAAGAAGCCGCCGAAACCTGTAATAAAGTGGCTGTGAGGATAAGGATGACCAATTTCATAGTCAATAGGATTTTATTAGGCAGCCGCAGCCGGGCCATGCCTAGGTTAAAAGCATAAATTTGCATACTTTTGTTTAGGTTTGAGTTGATTGGAAACTGTTGCTAAATATTTCTGATTCCCGATTTCGGGAAGGGCTCAAACTCACGGATAGTGGTGTTCGCAGCACCATTATCCTTCATTAAAGCCTTGTTTTTCCGTTAACTCTGCTGTCGTAGATTTCTTTTCATTTTAGTTAGTTTGGTTTTTAGTTGATATGATTTATTGGTTATTAATTAGGCAGAACGGTTACTTTTCTGTCTTCGATTTTAAATCTGAGATGTCCGGCTTCTGCCAGGCGTTCCAAAACTGCCGCTAAGGATTTTGTTCTGGAAATGCGGCCTATGAGCGGAATATGCTTAATCTCTTCATCCTGATAGTTCACTTCTACGTTATACCAGCGTGCAATAATGATCATCACATTTTCGAGTGGTTCGGCCCGAAAATAAAACTCATTTTTAACCCAGGCCATTTCACTCTCCAGATCTGCTTCAAGTATTTTAACAGATCCTGCTTTGTTAATGGCCAGCTCACCCGGTTTCAGCAAATAACTGTTATTAATCTTAACGCTTCCTTCCAGTAAGGTTGTTCTGGTTCCTGCGGTTTGATTATAGTCGTTTACATTAAAATGCGTACCCAATACCCTAATTTCCTGCCCTGCTGTTTTAACGATAAACGGATGAGTTTTATCTTTAGTAATTTCAAAATAGGCCTCTCCAGATAGTTCAACCGACCTGTTTTTCATCCCTGCAAATGTTGAAGGATAAATAATGGAAGAAGCTGCATTCATTAAAACCACTGAGCTGTCTGGTAAAATCACTTTAATCTTCTCGCCATTGGAGGTGGCCAAACGGTTGTAAGCTATTTGCCCGCCCGGCTTGCCTGTAGTTTGACAGATAATTTCGCCATCCTGATGTTTTACGATCACTAATCCGGAAACATCATCGGTCTTTCCCGAAGTCATATCGTTAATGTATATCTTTTTCCCACCGGCCAGCGTAAGTGTTGCCCCGTTTTTTCCGGCTGATATATCCTGCGTAAAATCTACCGCAGGGGCTGTACTCAGGCTGTAAATTAAAATCCCCAAACCAACAATAACAGTTAGCGTAGCTGCTATGGCTATATTGATCCATAATTTCCGCAGACTAGTTTTGCTGTCGCCATGGCTAAATATCTGTTCCAGGATCCGGGTACTTTGGCTCTCCGTTAACTGATGCTCATCAACCTGATTTTGAATAAGCTCTCCCAGCAGGGTATCTATTTCCTGTTCATAACTGGGATCATCTACAAAATCCCATAGTTCCATTTCATCAAGTTTTGTTGCCTTTGCCGATAAGTGCAGCTGCAATAATTCTTTAAGCCTTGTTGTCTGGATTGCCATAGCGTTAATTTTACTTTCGTATTTAAACACATTGACACCAATCGCGCCGGGCCGGGGTATATCAAAAAGAAATTATTTTACAAACAACTGAATATCAGTAAGATTATTTCATCAACACCATTACCAGCAGTGGAAAAGCAATGGCATTTTTCTTCAGATGCTCTCTTATTTTCTTCAGTGCCAGCCGCATGTGTACATGAACGGTTTGAGGAGAAATACCCATTTGTTTGCCTGCTTCCTCATATTTTAATCCTTGCTGATGACAAAGCTGATAAGCCAGTTGTTGTTGCGGAGAAAGTCCGGAAATGGCCTGATCTACTATCTTTAAAGTTTCACGGTAATCGAGCTGCTCGAGTGTTGATACTTCTGACTCCTCTTCTGCGTGTGCTAAATCTAAACTGAGGTTAGCTTTTTTAGAAAGATCGCGCAGTACATTAAATGCACGGTTGCGCACCAGCCTATTTAAATAGGCTCCAAAACTTTCAATTTCCCCTAAACGCTCTCTGGTATTCCAAACATTTAAAAAAACATCCTGAACAATTTCTAAGGCAAGGTCTTCTGAATGGGTAATGCGCCTGGCAAAGCTGAAAACAAAATTTTGATAATGATTAAAAAGGCTCGTAAATGCATGCCTGTCGCCTCTCGTTATGTTGATTAACAATTCCTTTTCGTTTAAAAGTGGGGAGACAGACATTCGCGGGATTTTGTATTCTAAATTTAATAAAACATTCAATAATAATAAAAAAGTGACTGTTTCTGCCGATAATCTGAAGAAAAATTGTAAAGGGATTTGTCCTTATTTCTTAGTTGAAAGCCATATATCCTAAACTTATGCCCTGCTCATGATTGAGTAAAGCGATTAATCGTGTATTAATTTGGATAGCTGGCATGAATAGCTTCGTTCATTATTAACTTTAACCATTAAACCAAAATCTCTACTAACCAATAAAATGAAGAAAATTACCCGCATTGCTTGTATGCTTTGCTTTATGGCCTTTCAGCTAAATACTGCTTTGGCCCAGCAAAAACCCAACATTTTAATTATTATATCCGACGATCATGCTTACCAGGCAATAGGTGCTTATGGGGCTAAAATAGCCAAAACACCTAATATCGATAGAATAGTGAAAGAAGGTGCCATTTTTAACAAGGCTTATGTAACCAATTCGATTTGTGGCCCCAGCAGGGCAGTAATACTAACCGGCAAATACAGCCATAAAAATGGATTCAAGGATAATACGAATTATAAATTTGATGGCAGCCAGAATGAATTTGTAAAAAACCTGCAGGCGGCAGGCTATCAAACCGGATGGATTGGTAAATGGCACCTGGAAAGCACGCCACAGGGTTTCGACTTTTATAAAATTTTACCGGGGCAAGGGCAATACTATAATCCCGATTTTATCACCATGGATGGGAAAACAGAGCATATAACCGGTTACGCCAGTAATGTGATCGAAGATCAGGTAGAAAAATATTTAGATGGCAGAGATCAGAACAAACCATTCTGTTTAGTAATTGGCCATAAAGCTACACACCGCACCTGGATTCCGGATACCTGCGACATGGGTATGTATGATAAGGTTAATTTTCCGCTACCGGCCAACTTTTACGATGATTACGCGAACCGCGAGGCCGCTAAAATTCAGGACATGAGTATTAGTAAAACCATGCAAATGGGCTACGACCTGAAAATGTTATCGTACAGCAAGAATGGACGTGAACCATCGGTAGACCGAATGAATGCTGACCAACGGGCTAAATTTGATGCCTACTACAAACCCATTGATGCTGATTTAAAAGCCCGAAACTTATCTGGCAAAGCCTTAACCGAATGGAAATATCAGCATTACATGCGCGATTACCTGAGTACTGCAGCCTCTCTCGATAGGAACATTGGTCGAGCGCTGGATTACCTGGATAAACACGACCTGGCTAAAAATACCATTGTAATTTACCTTTCAGATCAGGGCTTTTACCTGGGGGAGCATGGCTGGTTTGATAAGCGCTGGATTTACGAAGAATCGTTCAGAACGCCAATGGTAATGCGTTACCCCGGTGTGATTAAACCTGGCACCAAATCGAACGATTTTGTATTAAACATGGATATTGCTCCTACAGTGCTCGATGCTGCCGGCGTTAGCATTCCGAAAGATATTCAGGGCGAATCGTTTTTACCTTTGCTTAACGGTAAAAATGCAAAAGGTCGCGATGCCATTTATTACCACTATTACGAAAATGGCGAACATGCAGTATCACCACACTTTGGCATTAAAACCAAAAGATATAAGCTTATCCGATTTTACACCCGCGTAAATACCTGGGAACTATATGATTTGCAAACTGATCCGAAAGAAAACACCAATGTCTTTGGTAAGAAAGGCTATGAAAAGCTTACAGCTGATTTGATGGGGCAACTGAAAAAGCAAATTGAGAAATACGAAGACACCGAAGCCGAAAAAATTCTCGCTACACCTATTACTGCAAGTGCACAATAAGGCTATAAAATGAAAATATCTAAAAGAATGTCATCCCCGAAAAAGGATGATATTCTTTTTTACAACTTAGCTTAATAAGTGAGGTTCGAAAAATTGAATAAGTAACCTTAATTGTCTTAACTCAATGAAAAAAAATCAAGCTAATCATTAATGAATTAAGCACATTAAGCAAGTTTACTTGATATTTATAACTTGGTGAAGTGGATAAAGCCCCTGCTAAAATATTCTGTCGTTCAAAATTCAATCATTTAACTATTTGCTTTAGCGAGTAAATGAATTTCCTTAACAAAGAGAACTCCTTAATGATGAAAAAATGAGCCTACCATTAAGAAAATAAGTCCATTAAGAAGCCTTGTTTAATTAGGATCAAGCGGAAAATAAAAGTAACCTTTATTACAGACAAGGGTTCAATATCTTTAAAGGTTGACCCAAAGGTGGGTGAATATATTTTTTTTTAAGGGGTGTAGGGAGGTTTGGATTTTTACCGGGGCTGCCTGATGGGTTAGGATAATACAGTAGTTTGTTCACCTGTTTTTTTTGAAAGCATGTTCCGGTGGTTCTTGGGTTATGGCAGTCCTGTCATCCGCTATATCCCGCTGCTACCAGGTTTATTTTAGTCGGGATGGCGGTGCTTTGGTGGGATTCGGCTATTTCACACTATGCTTACAGTGGGGCTTGATAAAATGAATAATTGGTTGGTTCGAGGACTCAACGGCTTGTTTTCCCGTGTTTTTTTAGTATTTGTGTTTGCCGAATTATCCATGATGTTATTTCACGATAGTTCCAACTGATTTTGTTTTTGATGTTAGTTTATTTCCTTACGCACCAGGTGGTCATGGCCCTGAGGTTTTGTACGTTGGTGGCTTTGATGGGTTCGTGAAGTTCCCCGCCAAGCCGTTTGGTGAGGCGCAAGAGCATTTCCTGATTGACCAGGAAGCGTTCTGATCCGTCTGGCAGGATGTAGCGGCCGTTTCCGATGAAGTGTACGGAGGATTCTATACCGATTTCGGAGGCAAGCCGGCAGAAGAAATAGCCTCCCTTTTTGAGTACGCGCCACATGGAGTCGAGCATGAGCTCGAAATGCGTGAGGTTTTCGGCAAAGTGGAGTACCGCGCTGGAGATGACCAGGTCGAATTTTTCGTTTTCGAATGGCAGGTTTTCTACTGCCGTTACGTGGAAGTTTTCTTCGGGATTGATCAGTGGGTAGCGTGCGGTAGTTTTCTTAAGCTGGGATATTGATTCCTCGTTTTTATCTACGCCAAAAACATGATAACCACTGTTTAAAAAGTAGACCAGGTTTCTGCCTGTCCCGCACCAGGCATCTAAAATATTGGTGCAGTACGAAGCCGTTTTTTGTTTCTTTTTTAGAAAAGGCCTCTGTGCAAAAACATCCCTGTTAAAAAAGGAGAGAAGAATAGTTAACGTAATTAGATATTTCATGAGCGTTTAAAATCTTGATTTTTACTAGTTTTTTGTCATTGAATAACCGATAGGTTCAACTGTATTTGGGACCATAATAAGTGTGTCATTGTGTATGGATTCCGGTATCCAGGCAGGCCCGTTCGCCATAACCATTTGCCACTGTTTTTCTGAGCTAAAAACAGTCTCTTTCCTTTCCCATGTTATCTTACTTGGAGAATTTTCTATTCCGTTATTGACAAATTGAATTGTGTTTTCTGAAAGAAACCGGAAACTTGAGTTTGGCATGTCGAAACGCGTCTTTCCTGTAAGTCCGCCATAACCATAATGGATTTTCCAGTTATGCTGGACAACCTCTTTTATCAATTTTAAAGATTTAACATTTTTAAAGTAAACAAATCCTTTGGAATCAGGACTTGGCAAGATCTCTTTTTTACAGCTACCGAAGCAAAGTGTAAAGACGATCAAAAAGAAAAAATAAGCGTTTGTTTTAAAGTTCATAAGCGTGATTTTTTATTGAATGTGTTTTTAAATAGCTGTTGTTTAATGTCTGTTAATATTGTGCGTATTTCGGCAAAAGTGACCCCTCCGTTTCGGACCAAACTGGCCGCCAATTTGATTGCCGGGCTTTGGCATAAAAGTTCCTTTCCCTCTGAACAAATATAGGCCGACGGTTTTCAAATTTCTTCTTGATACTAAGCCTTCCAGGCTATCTCTTTTAAGGGATGCTGATCCTCTTAAATTTCAGCCAACCAAAGAATCTATCCAAAACACCTTAAAAAAGTGCTTAAACGCGTTCAAAATCGTCTCACGACCCAAAGCTTAGCTGAGGCTTGTCTTTTCGAACCTATGGCTTTGAATTAGCTTTAAATAAAAACTTGGTTAAGAAATACTGTACAAAGAAAATCTGAT
>NZ_FMZH01000022.1 GCF_900101435.1 Pedobacter soli | reverse complement strand
AAGAAGAATCCTGCATATGCCAGCCCTATGTGCTGTTCGTGATGATCAGCCGCAGTTTAAGATGCTATACGAAAGAGTTTATAAAAGAACAGGTATAAAGATGAAAGGATACGTTGCTGTGCAGAAAAAATTACTGATAATGGCGTATTACTTATGGAGAAAAAAACAAAAATGCCAGACTGACTTTAATTATCCTCAAAAAATAATAGCCTCTGAACAAGCAGAGGCTACACATGATAAAATTTCCGAAGAAAAATTTCACTAAACAAATTTATTAAAAATATATCGATTTTAATTTGGTTTTGAAGACAGTACCTTTCCGTTTGTAGTGCCGGCATGAAGCCGGCAGCTACCACTCCTATCGGGGTTATTTTACAACGTCAGTAGCCTGACTAAACAAACCTCGCAGGTTTTTAAAACCTGCGAGGTTTAAATCAAAAATGCTCCTGACTAACCAAATCACTTACCTCATAACCTTTTTGCCTGCATCTTTCAATAATATGCACCAGTAAATCGGCTTCCATTTTGGGTTCGCGGGCCATAATAAACAGGTACTTTTCATCAGGATGGCCTACTACTACATAACTATAATCATCGGCCAGTTCGATAATCCAGTAACCAATTTTAAAAGGCCATAAAAACTGGGCTTTCATATCTCCATCCGCTTTATCCTGATCGAAAAACAGTTTCGAGGTGATCGATTTTTCTTCAGGTTTTCCATCTTTATGGTAGGTGGTATATACATCAAAATGATCGTCGGCTGCAAGCGTATAAGTCTCGGTGGTTTGTTTCCAATGTTTATCCAGCAAGGTTGGTATCGAATATAAAGAATACCATTTCCCTTCAAAGGCTTTATAATCGATATCCGAAATAGGTTTATTTTCCATGTTAACAGGCTTTAATCAATTAACCAGCGTAACAGAAATAAAGTTTTAGCTAATAAATCAAATGTTTGCCTGCTACGATCAATTGTTTAGTGTACAGCATCAATTGTTTGGCTTCCACTGTCAATTGGTCAGTGTACAGTATCGATTGTTAGGCCTCCAGTATCGATTGCTTCGCTTCCACTGTCAATTGGTCAGCATAAAGTATCCTATGTTTCAGTACCAATATTGAATGTTAGCCGTATAGTGTTGATTTCTACCCTTCCACTATCAATTACAGCGTGTACGGCGTCAATTTCTGCCCTGCCGGTACCAATTGCCAGGCCTGTCGCATCAATTGCCGGGGCATACCTGATCAGTTTCGGAGTTACAGCATCAATTGATTCGTTACGGCCGCAGTTGTTATAAAGTTTTGAAAAGCATTTTTAAACCTTATATTTATTTATACCTTCGATTGATATTTATACAGCAAACCATAAAATTTTAGATATATGAAAGTAACGGTTGTAGGAGCAGGCGCAGTTGGCGCAACTTGTGCAGATAATATTGCACGTAAAGAACTGGCTAACGAGCTTGTATTATTAGATATTAAAGAGGGTTTTGCCGAAGGTAAAGCCATTGATATGATGCAAACCGCAACCCTGTTGGGTTACGACACCAAAATTACCGGCGTAACCGGCGATTACAGTAAAACCGAAGGTTCGGATGTGGTAGTAATTACCTCAGGCCTGCCGCGCAAACCCGGCATGACCCGCGAAGAACTGATTGGCATTAACGCCGGCATTGTAAAAGGCGTAGCCGAAAATATATTAAAATTCTCTCCTGAGGCGATCATTATTGTCATTAGCAACCCAATGGATACCATGACTTATCTGGCGCTAAAATCGTTAGGACTGCCTAAAAACAGGATCATTGGTATGGGTGGTACTTTAGATAGCTCGCGCTTTAAGTTTTACTTATCACAGGCCTTAAACTGCAACCCTAACGATTTGCAAGGCTTTGTAATTGGCGGTCACGGCGATACCACTATGATCCCGCTAACCCGTTTGGCTACTTATCAGAGCTTACCGGTAACCAATTTACTGGATAAAGCAACCTTAGATAAAGTAGCAGCCGATACCATGGTAGGTGGCGCAACTTTAACCGGCCTTATCGGCACTTCGGCCTGGTACGCTCCGGGTGCTGCAGGCGCAGCCTTGGTTGAAGCTATTTTACGCGATGAGAAAAAATTATTCACCTGCTGCGTTTCTTTAGAAGGCGAATACGGTCAGGACGATATTTGTTTAGGTGTACCGGTAATTGTTGGCCGCAGCGGCTGGGAAAAAATTATCGACTTTAAATTAACTGACGATGAGCAGGCTGCATTTAACAAAAGTGCCGATGCCGTTAGAAATATGAACAGTGTACTGGCAGAAATGAAACTGGTTTAGTACGCGCATCACTTCTTTTTTGCCACGGAAACACCGAAACACGGAATAGATTTATTATCCGTATAATCAGCGTTTCTGTGGCATTTTTTTTATACTTAAATAGGGTTGCCCCAGCTTACCAGAGGGCAACAGATACCAATAAACAATGAGATCAATTTCAATACCGCTTAAACTCATTAACCTGCAAGACGATGGCTACCACCTTTTAGTAGAAGTGGTAGTTTTTAAAGCAACCCGTTTAGTGGTGCTCGATACGGGAGCATCGCGCAGCGTGTTCGATAAAGCTTTAATTGAACAACACCTGGCCGAAACCTTACAGGTCTCTGAAGAAATTAATGCAGCTACCCTTTTTACCACCACAACCACCATTCAGGCTACTATCCCCGAGCTGAAAATAGGCTCGCTAAAAATCAAAAACTACGAAACCGTTGCTTTCGATCTGCAATCGGTGAGCGATACCTATGAGCAGTTTGGCCATCCGCCTATTTCGGGCATTATTGGTGGCGATATTTTAATGCAGTATAAAGCCATTATCGATTACAACAAAATGATTTTAAAGCTCTACAAATAACAATTCATCTTTTTATGACGGTAATCATTTTTTACAGCTCATTTTTAGGTGATATTTGTATCAAATGAAGAAGTTAATTGCCTGTTTTTGCCTCATTTTCTGGGCCGGATTAATTGCCGGAATCAGTTTTTTAGAAGCACCACTTAAGTTTCAGGCGCCCGGTATTACCATCCCCTTAGGTTTGGGTATTGGTCAGCTGGTTTTTCAGGCACTCAACAAAATCGAAATTGTACTTTTGGTTATTATTTTGGCTTGTTCCTTTCCGGCACCCTTCAAAAACCTTCAAACCAGGCTGCTTGTTATCCTTACAATTATCTTACTGGCCGACACTTTTTGGCTGCTACCTTTGTTAGATGAAAGGGCTAAACTCGTACTGGCAGGCTCGCCCCCACCGGCTAGCCACCATCATATTTTGTACATCATTATCGAAAGCGTCAAACTTTTATTATTAATCGTACTCGGAAGCTTAAACCTAAATACATTGCGTCATGAAAAACGATATTAACACCAGGGAAGACATTATACTTTTGGTCGATAGTTTTTACCAGAGGGTTCAGTTGAATGATAAAATCGGGCCAATTTTTACCCAAATCGCGAAAGTAGACTGGGCGCATCACCTGCCTAAAATGTACGATTTCTGGGAAAGTATCCTTTTTGGTAAAGCCATTTATAAAGGCAACCCGATGCTTACCCATTTTGCCCTAAATGATAAAAAACCACTACAAACCGCAGAATTTGAGACCTGGAAAAACCTGTTTTACCAGACTGTTGACGATTTATTCGCCGGACCAAATGCCGAAACCATTAAACAAAAAGCGCAGTCTATTGCTGATTTGATGCACTTTAAACTGAACGCACCACCATCAAAGATCAAAATCGTTTAAACAAATTTTGTTTTGATTTATACCGGTTTCTTTCTAAATTTAAGTTAACCAAAACAATCAAAACATGAAATTTCTGAAAATCTTAGTAGGTATCATTGTCGTACTGGCAATCATCTTTGTTATAGGCGGACTGGTATTACCAAAAACCTATTCTGTTAGTCGCAGCACTGTAATTAATGCTCCTGATAGTGTTATTTATAAAAACATTGCCGATTTTAAAGAATTTTACAAATGGAACCCATGGGCTAAAATGGAGCCAAGTGCTAAAACTACCTATGCCGGTACGCCTGAGCAGCCTGGCCATGTGTACACCTGGGAAGGTAAAGAGACCGGACAGGGATCGATGACGATATTAACGGCCAAACCAAGTACCAATGTGGATATCGAACTAAAATTCATTAAACCTTTCGAAAGTTTAGCCGATACTAAATTCGACATTCAGCCTGATGGAGCAGGACAAAAAGTAACCTGGACCATGAGCGGCGAAAACAACATGATTTCGAAATGGATGTGCGTTTTTGTAAGCATGGATAAAATGATCGGTAAAGATTTCGAAGATGGCTTAAAATCGTTAAAAGAAAAGTCAGAAAAAGGAAGTTAATTTTAGCTTATACCAAATAATAGAAGCTCCTCAATAGCAATTTGAGGAGCTTTCTTTTTTGTTTAAACCAGAAGAGCCAAACAATTGTGTCGCTTTCGCGTTAAAAAAGTATTAAAAAACAACTTCTTGTGCTAAATATTTTGTAATTCGCTATTTTTTAGATTATTTGCTGCTTAAATGAATTTATTACTTGTAGAAGATGAACCGAGTGTGGTTTCTGTGGTATCGAGAGGGCTTACGGAAGAAGGCTTTACGGTTAGTATTGCCCCCGATGGCTTAATCGGGAAACAGATGGCTACGGAACACGATTTCGATCTCATCATTCTCGACATTATGCTACCTGGAATAAATGGACTGGAGCTTTGCAAAATCATCAAAACGCATAAGCCCCAAACACCTATCATTATGCTTACCGCATTGGGCACTACCGAAAATGTAGTAAACGGGCTCGATAATGGTGCCGACGATTACCTCATTAAGCCTTTTAAATTTGCCGAACTTTTTGCAAGGATCAGGATGTTGCTTAGGCGGTACAGCGGCCTTACTACGCAAGACCAGATCATTACCATTGCCGACCTGCAAATTAACCTGAGTGCCAAAACGGTAAAACGAAGTCAGCAGGAGATTGTACTAACCGCAACCGAATACCGCCTGTTGGAGTACCTGGCCAAAAATAAATCGAAAATTCTGTCGCGGATTGATATCTTAGAAAATGTTTGGGATATCGACTTTAACCTGGGCACCAACGTTGTTGATGTTTACGTAAATTACCTCCGCAAAAAAATAGATAAAAATGCCAGTCAGAAACTGATTCACACTGCGGTAGGTCTTGGTTATGTGCTAAAAGAAAAATAGATGCAGATTGCAAAAAAAATTACTTTACTTTTTGCCATTCTCTCGGCAGTTATCATCTCGCTGCTCAGTGGTTTTGTATGGTATTTCTCTAACGAGTTTGCTTTCGAAGATTTTTACAAACGTTTAGAGGCCAGGGTTAAAATTGCTGCCCAGATTAAACTAACCGAAGACGTTAACAATAAGGCTTATGCCAAAATGCGTAACCAGTACCTGGAGCGCTTACCTTCAGAAAAAGAGTATATTATGCGGGCCGGCGAAGTTAAAGCCCTCGACCGCCAGTTACCAGCCAGTTTCTACAACCGGATACACACAGGTGCCATGGCCCGTTACCGGATAGAAAACCATTTCTATGCGGGCAAATTCTTTAAAAATAACAACAACGGCTACATTGTTATTGTGTCGGCAAACGATCCCTTTGGCTTTCGCGAGTTGAAAGATCTCCAAAGAATCCTGATCATAGGCTTTTTCCTTTCCGTTATTTTATCGTTCATTGTCGGCTGGAAGTTCTCCAACTACATGCTCATGCCTTTGCGTAATATTATTAAAAGTGTAAAAAGGATTAAGGCAGAAAATTTACACCTAAGACTGGATGTTAAAGACGGAAACGATGAAATGTCGCAACTGGCCCAGACCTTTAACAACATGCTTAACCGTTTGGAAACGGCATTCGAAACACAAAATAACTTTATCAGCAATGCTTCGCACGAATTAAGAACGCCGCTAACCATTATCAGTGGAGAAGTAGAGCTGGCCATGAAAAACATTGATGATGAGCAAAAACAGGGAAAGGCCCTGGCTAAAATCAAAGACGAAGCCGAACGGCTGGAACATATTTTAACCAGTTTGCTCGGGCTGGCTCAATCGGGTTTTAATGGTAAAAACCAGCCCTGGGAAGAAGTTAGAATGGATGAATTGCTCTGGGAAATTAAAGATTCAGTTAACCAGGTACATCCAAACAGCAAAATCGAAATCGATTTCAGCAAACTTCCTGACGATGAAAGCCTGCTTACTTTAAGGGCAAATAAAAACCTGATGAAACTGGCTTTGAACAACATCGTAAGCAACGCCTGCAAATATTCGAACGAAAAGCTGGTAAGTGTAAGCATAGAAAGCAATATACACACCCTTTCTATTGCCGTTACCGATAGAGGGATCGGGATTCCTCAAACCGATATACAACATATATTCGAACCCTTTTACCGGGCATCTAACACCAACGATTTTAAAGGTTATGGCGTAGGCCTTCCACTTTCTTTAAACATTATCCGACTGCACCGCGGCAGTATCGCCATTAAATCTCAGGAAGGTGTAGGTACAGAGATTAAGGTTTTGTTGCCAACCAGGGCGTAATCTTCATTGGTCATTGGTTCATTTGTCAATAGTTCATTAGTCAATAGTCCATAGCTGAATCCAATTGAAAACTGAAAACTGCTAACTGAGAACTATTGATTATTGGTCATTGATTATTGCTTATTGCTCATTGCTTTTGGTTATTGCTTTTGGTTATTGCTTTTCTAGATTAAATTCTAATCTCATTCTAATACCGTTCTTATTTCGCTGTAATAACATCGGGCTAAACTTGTATAAATATTTAATTCATTTAACAAGAGAAAGCCATGAAAACAATTTTAGTACCTACCGATTTTAAATTAGGAAGCATTAACATTATCGATGCGCTTGTTCAGAATCAGCCAACCGAAACATTTCATATCATTTTTGTTCATGCATTTAAGTTATCAGATTCGATAACCGATATGTTGATGTTGAGTCGCCGCAGCCGCGATTATGAAAACATCAGTGATGAGTTTTACCAGCAATTAAATCAGGCAAAAGCCAAACATGCCGGCCGTATTGAAGCCATTGGCCTTGAATATTTTTACGGAAGTACCGTTGCTGCCTTCAAAAACTTTATCGAAGCTTTTGATGTAGACTGCATTGCTTATTTGGGAGGCTACAATTTTACACCGATCAATAAATACAGCATCGATCCGAAGTTTTTAACCGGACGTGCAGGTTGCCCGGTAATTGAATTAACATCGGCAACGCCTCTTGCTACAGAAAATTTAATCGACACCAAGATTCAGGAAACGCAGTTGCAGGAAGCAAGTGCTTAATTAAAAATCACTTAAAAAAATTATCATATGCTGTTACGAAATAATATTCCGCTCACTTATATATTCGGGAAGATCAAAAAAGAACTGCTGTTTGTGATAGGCTACTCAATTGGTATTGTAGTGCTGTACGAGAACTTCCATGTTACACGCATCTCTATTCCAGTTGCAGTACCGGCATTATTGGGAACCATTATTTCCCTTTTGTTAGCATTTCGTTCTAACCAAGCTTACGATAGATGGTGGGAGGCCAGGATCCTATGGGGAGCTATCGTTAACGATTCGAGGTCTATATCCCGCCAGATATTATCATTTGTAGAAAACCCCTATGGCTCAGAAGAAATTGAAGCCTTTAAAGAACGCTTTATTAAAAGGCAAATTGCCTGGTGTTACGCCTTAAGCCAGTCGTTAAGGGGTTTTAATGCGCGCAAAGGCCTGGAAGAATACCTGAGTGCCGAAGAAATGGCCTTTATTAAAAAACGTAAAAATGTAACCACATCAATATTGGAGTTACACGCCATGGACCTTAAAAAAGCGCTGCAGGAAGGCTGGATAAACAAATACCAGCAGATAGAGATTGATAAAACCATTACGGCTTTATGTAACCACATGGGCGGATCGGAAAGGATTAAAAACACGGTTTTTCCGGTTACCTACAGTAAATACATCAATATGTCTATCCACTTGTTTATTGTATTGCTTCCTTTTGGTTTAATCGAATACTTCGGCTACATGGAAGTTCCTTTGGTAGTAGCTATTGCAGCGTTTTTCCTTTTGGTAGAAAAAATGGCCGTACACCTTCAGGATCCTTTTGAAAATAAACCGACTGATACCCCTACAACTACCATTTGCAGGAACATTGAACGCGATCTTTGCCAGATGCTGGATGACAATAAAATATACGAGGATAAACCTCAGACAGAACTGGCGCCTGTAGGCTCATACTATATCTTATAGTGCCGGTTAATAAAGAAAATCGTTTGATAGCGGTTAGTTATGAGCTATAGTTTGCTCCTTGGATGAGGTGCGGCTATAGTAAAGTGTACAAATAATAAAAGCCATTCGAAATTTTTGAATGGCTTTTTTGTATATCGGTACCTTACCTAATTAGGCATATAGTATTTTATATTTTTCAATTATTGATTTGCTTTCATTCAGGCCAGTTTTGGCAGTTTTGAAGGCAGAAATAAAATAAACAGCAAACAACACAGCCGATCCAGCTGCTGCTACCTGCCAGGCGTTAAGCGAAAAAACTGTAATACTTGCAGGCACCTTATTTATCAATAAATTAGTAAAAAATAATCCGCTCATTAAAAAAGAAAGAAAAGAAATTCCCGATTTAAAGGATAGGTATTTTTTATAATCTTTAATCAGAAAACCAGCGAATAAGCCCCCAACAGTGGTAACAAGCATACAGATGATATTGAACTTATAAAAATCATCTTTTCCTATAAAGGCAAGCATTTTATAAGCAGCAAATACCAAAAAACAGCTAATTAAAATGTACCTAAAGCCAAAAAGTGAAGTAAAATTTTTCCAGAAATAGCGACTATATCTTTTATTTATTGAGCTAATGATTTCATTCGAGGTATTATGAAGTCCTGTTATGCCAAATGATTTGTATGTTTCAGCTGCAGCATCTGCAAAGCTCAGATTGGGATTCGCATTCAATTTTTCTTCAACTAATGACGCAATATGGTCTAAAATTTCCATCTGCACATCAATGTAGGTAAATCCTTTCTTTTCGATAAAGGCTTTAATTTCGAATAACTGCTCTTGATTAAGTGTCATAATTAAACCGCTAAAACTTTGATTTTTTTATTGTAAAGTTTGATAAAAGCCCTTAAATAAATAGAGGTACAACAGAAAAGGCTTAATACGAGAATGGTTTTTAGATTACGACTGATTTCCACTATACTATCAGGAGAAAGAAACCAAAAAAACATAAACACATAAAACGACACACCGATTGAGGTCGATGCTTGTAAAAAAGAATACTTTATTGATGTTTTTTGTAATTTCCGATCTAAATAATATCTTTTTAAATAATAGAACAAACACATCAGTATTACAACAATACCAATTGATGCATTGATTGGTTTGGTATTAAATCCGGTTTTTAAAGTAGTATAATATAGGAATACCCAACTCATTATCATTACCAAATTTGCAGGTAACTGAGGCCACTTAAAAGCATTTATAATTTCGCCTTTAAATAGTCTAAAATACTGTTTGGTAATGCGCTTGGCATGAATCGTCTCGTTAGCTAAAATTTCTGTTTCCCCACCAAAATCTTCTGCTAAAATTTCATCAACCAAAGTAAAGCTGTAAACCTGGTTCTCGGCCGTCAAACGATTCAATACATGATCGTAAACTTCATCATAAGTCTCTTTGTATTTCGTCGTTCCCGAAACTAAACTTGCTACTTCTTGCTGCTGTTCTGTTGTTAATTCCATTAAAAGCTTGGTTTAAGGTTTAATAATAACTGTAACTGGGCAATAAAATCTTTTGCTTCCCGGAGCTTGTTTACTACCTCTTTCTCACCATCATTAGATAAGGAGTAATATTTCCTGAGCCTGTTTTCAACTACCTCTGTTGTGGTTTCAAGCAATCCCTCAGCTTCTAATTTGTGTAATGCCGGATATAGTGCTCCTTCTTTCAACAGTAATTCTCCCTGAGTGATCGATTTTACCTTTTGGGTAATCTCATAACCATACATCCGTTCATTTTCTGACAAAAGGTTTAGGATAATAGTTTGCAAGGTGCCTTTAAATAGTTCGTTGTTAACTGCCATAAACAAATGTATACGTTTTTTATATACATAAGAAATTTATGTATATAATTTTTAAAATAAAAATCAATTGAAATAAAAAACCCTCTTCAAGATTTAACTTGAAGAGGGTTTATATTGCTTTCAGCTTTTAGCTCACTTAAGCATCAATCTTAGCATATTTCGCATTACGCTCAATAAACTCTCTGCGTGGAGCAACTTCATCACCCATCAGCATTGAGAACGTATGATCGCATTCTGCAGCACTTTCAATTGTAGCCTGTAATAAAGTACGTGTAGCCGGGTTTAAAGTGGTATCCCACAACTGCTCGGCGTTCATCTCACCCAAACCTTTATAACGCTGAATATGCACGCTTTCTTCTTTACCTGCACCTTTTAAACGCTGCACAGCTGCATCGCGCTGCGTGTCATTCCAGCAATATTCGAAATCTTTACCTTTTTTAACCTGATAAAGTGGTGGCGATGCAATATAAACATAACCAGCTTCGATTAACGCGCGCATGTAACGGTAGAAGAATGTTAAAATCAGGGTCGTAATGTGCGAACCGTCGATATCAGCATCCGTCATGATTACAATTTTGTGGTAACGCAGTTTAGTTAAGTTCAAAGCCTTATCATCTTCCGGCGTACCAATGCTTACCCCAATTGCGGTAAACATATTTTTGATCTCGTCGTTTTCGTAAATTTTGTGCTCCATCGCTTTCTCTACGTTCAGAATCTTACCTTTTAAAGGTAAAATAGCCTGAATGTTTCTGTCACGACCTTGCTTAGCGGTACCACCCGCCGAGTCACCCTCTACCAGGTAAATTTCACATCTTTCCGGATCACTATCAGAGCAATCGGCCAGTTTACCAGGTAAACCCGAACCTCCCATTACACTCTTACGTTGCACCATTTCGCGGGCCTTACGGGCCGCTGCACGGGCAGTAGCGGCTAAAATAACCTTATTGATGATTAATTTAGCTTCTTTAGGGTTTTCTTCGAGGTAATTACCCAGCGCCTCTCCTACTGCAACATCAACCGATCCCATAACCTCACTGTTACCCAGCTTGGTTTTGGTTTGGCCCTCAAACTGAGGCTCTGCTACCTTAACAGAAACTACTGCGGTTAAACCTTCTCTAAAGTCATCGCCGGTAATCTCCATTTTTACGTTCTTTAATAAACCTTCCTTATCGGCATAGTTTTTTAAAGTACGGGTTAAACCCCTGCGGAAACCTGCAATGTGTGTACCACCTTCATGTGTATTGATGTTGTTTACGTACGAGTGTACATTTTCTGAGTAGCTATCGTTGTACTGGAAAGCCAGTTCTACCGGCACACCGTTTTTAATACCTTCGATATAAATCGGCTCAACCAATAACGAGGTACGTGTACCATCCAAAAAGGCAACAAACTCTTTCAAACCACCTTCAGAGTGGAAAGTTTCTGATAAGAACGTTCCGTCATCCAGCTTCTCACGCTCATCTGTTAAAGTAAGCTTAATGCCTTTGTTTAAGAAAGCAAGCTCACGTAAACGACCTGCAAGTGTATCGTATTTATACTCTAAAGTTTGGGTAAAAATTTCAGCATCTGGCTGAAAGGTCTGGATTGTCCCGGTACGGTCTGATGTACCAATTTCTTTTACATCAAACAAAGGCTTACCTCTTTCGTACTCCTGGGTAAAAATCTTTCCTTCGCGGTGTACAACCGTTTTAACGTGGGTTGATAAGGCGTTCACACAACTTACCCCCACACCGTGCAAACCACCGGAGACTTTGTAAGTATCTTTATCGAATTTACCACCGGCGTGCAGTACCGTCATTACAATTTCTAATGCCGATTTACCCTCTTTAGTGTTAATGCCGGTTGGAATACCACGCCCGTTATCTTCTACTGTAATGGAGTTTCCTTCGTGAATAGTTACCAGAATATCAGTACAATAACCTGCTAACGCCTCATCAATTGAGTTATCTACAACCTCGTAAACCAAGTGGTGTAATCCTTTAACACCCGTATCACCTATATACATCGAAGGGCGCTTACGCACCGCTTCTAAACCTTCTAAAACCTGTATATTATCTGCCGAATAATTTGACTTTAAATCCTGTTCTTCGCTCATATATTAATTAAAAACTATAAGTATCAAAAATACGGAAATTTTGGCAATTAAGCTAATATGTGGATAAGTTTTAGGCTGTTAGGAGATTATTTTCGGCACTTTTTTAATGCCTTTAAACCGGGTTTGAAAAGCAAAACCTGTATTCCATTTCAGCGTTACTCCCGCTTTACATTACAAGTCCCGGTGAAGAACCGGGCGCTTTCCATTTCAATCGGGTTTGGCTTGCCAACAACCTGCTAAAATTAACGGAAACACCCACCAACCGTTCCAATGTGCTAACCGAAAAATAAAATTCATTATTAAAAAGCCACAGATTACCAGATCATACAAAATCTGTGAATCTGTGGCAGCCAGATAAAATTTCTCATAAACTGAACGTAGATAATGTCAATTAGCACCAATTGAAATGCTGTAAATTGCTTTACCCATTAAAATTTAACCGTTTAATAATCGTTTATTTACCAGATTGCCTTTAAATTGCATTTAAAAACTAATTTATATAAGTTTGCTAAAATTTATTAAACAATAATGGAAAGAAGAACCTTCAAAACCTTTGGTTTATTTGCAACAGCAGCTTTGATTACAACTTTCACTGCCTGCCAGAACAAAGAAGCTAAAACTACTGAAACAAAAAAAACAGATAGCCCTACTGCAGCAGTTGCTGCAAGTGAGAAAATTGTATATGTTAACTCCGATTCTTTGTTAACAAAATACGAATATTTCAAAGATCTTAAGGTGAAATTTGAGGGTAAAACCAAAAATGCACAGGCCGATATGCAAGCTAAAGGACAGGCTTTTCAACGCGAAGTAGCCCAGTACCAGCAATCAGCACAAACCTTATCAGCCGATCAACGTAAATCGACTGAAGAGCGTTTGGCTCGTAAACAACAGGAATTGCAAACCTACCAGCAAAATGCAGGTGGTGCTTTACAAAACGAACAAGCTGTTGAAAACGAGAAACTTTACGATAAAGTTGCTGCCTACTTAAAAGTTTATGCAAAAGAAAAAGGTTACAAAATGGTATTAACCTATTCTAAAGGCAACAGCGCTATTTTATTTGCCGACGAAAGCTTAGATGTAACATCAGAAGTAATTAAAGGATTAAATGCCGAATACAGCAAAAAATAAATATTAAAATACTGAATATAAGTGCCTCGATGAAAATCGGGGCATTTTTTTTGTACCTTACCCTTACCATGGAAAACAACAGACAACACGAAGAATTTATGCAGATGGCCATAGCGCTATCAGTAGAAAATGTAAGCGAACATATAGGCGGCCCTTTTGGTGCAGTAATTGTAAAGGATGGCAAGTTTATTGCCGGTTCGGCCAATAAAGTAACATCAACCAACGATCCTACTGCCCATGCAGAAGTATCGGCCATCCGGCTGGCCTGTACAGCATTGGGCACCTTCGATTTGAGTGGTTGTGTGGTATATACCAGCTGCGAACCCTGCCCCATGTGCTTAGGCGCTATTTACTGGGCCCGGATCGAAACCATTTATTACGCCAACACCAAAGCAGATGCCGAAAACATTGGTTTCAGCGATAAATTTATTTATGATGAGCTTGAAAAACCCATGCATAAAAGAACTTTGCCCGTGGTACAACTGATGCGCGATGAAGCGCTGGAAGCCTTTAAGCTTTGGGAAACCTCGCCTTTGCGGATTACCTATTAACAGAGATCGTCATTTCGAACGGAGCGTAACGAAGCTGAGAAATCTAACTCACTATACTCCAGTCGAGATGACGATCGTTTTATTTATAACTATTTACTCGATTCCTTTTCTGTCAGCAAGCCCACCATTGCATCAATTTCTTTAACTACGCTGTCATCTGAGCCCGAAAAGCCAACAGCTTTAAACCTGATATTTCCGCTGCCATCAATGATAAATTTTGTTGGAATGCCATCTACCTTGTAAGCACTCACCACATCAAATTTTGAAGGATCTTTCGCATTCTTGGTATCGTAAAGCACGTTAAAATTGTATTTCTTTTCTGCCAGAAAATCAGTCACCAATTTCACGCGGTTATCTTCAGTTTGCCAGGTATTTACAAACAGGAACACCACATTCGGGTTGCTTGCATATTTAGCCATCGCCTTTTGCATACCAGGGAAAGAAGCCACACATGGCCCGCACCAGGTTGCCCAATAATCTAAGATTACCGTTTTACCTTTTAAACTGGCCAGGCTAACGGTTTCGCCTTTTAAATTGGTTAAAGAGAAGCCCGGTGCCGGAATATTAATCATTTTTTTGGTCCACTCTGCTTTTTCTTTCGCAATGGCAGCCTTTTCTAAATTGGCAATATAGGTTTCATAAGAACCTGCTTTTTTTAATGTGGTATATAACCTTTTAAAATCTGCTTTTAACGAATCTGAAGCTTTTCCATCTTTTATCAAACCTTCGGCCTGGGTATAGGCTTTGTCGTTTTGACCATCTTTAATCAAATACGTTACATAGCGGGCAACAACATCAGGCGATGATTTAATATCTTTATCTAAAACAACTTTTTCCTGTAGGCTTAACGCCTCCTTAAAATTATTCTGGTGGTAAAGCAATAGCGCATAGGTATCTGCATACGTAGCATAAGCCTGATCGAGTGATTTTAGATAAGCTTCTTTTGAAGAGAAATAAGCCGGAACCTCATCTTTTTTAGCTGCTTCAATCAAATCAAGTGACTGTTTAGAAAGTTTGGCAGCGAGTTCAAGGTTTTCTTTTTTCTCGGCTGATGACCAGGCAAAATTATTGTATAAACCAGCTTTACTCTGTTTATTGGTTACTTTGCTGCTGTACAACTCAAACTTATCAAAATCTTTGGCTTTTACAGCTGAACCAGCTAAAGCATTGTAAATGGAATTTAATTTACCTTCATCGGCTTTTTTAGCAGGGTCATATTGATATTTGGCAATCATCTCCTGAGCCTTTTTCTCCTGTCCGGCAAAATCTTTGGTGGTGTAAAGCGCATTCATGTCCTGTCCGTAAGCATAATTACCCTTTGGATAATTTTGAAGCAGGATGGCTTTAACCGAATCAATCTGTGGCTTTTGCTTTAACAAATTATACAAGTTTAAAGTAGTGCTCAGGTCTTCCTCTTTAGGTTCTTTTATTTTAGCCAGTTGCTGAATGTTTTCGTTAATCAGTTTGGTGCCTTTATCTTTATCGGTTTTATAGGCAAGCGACAAATACTGGTATAAATTTTTCTTTTTTAGCGCGGGCTTTAAGGCAAAAGCTTGTTTGTAAAGCCCTTCGGCTTTTTCTGGATCGAGCGTAAGCCCCAGATAATAATTGCCTGCCAGGCCATATAAAAACGCTTCGTTAGCATAAGTTTCGGCAGCCACTTTACCTCCTTTAGTCAGTTCTAAAACATAGCCGGCAGGTGCTTCATCTTTCTGATCGCCAACCGAAAAAGCCAGTCCTACAACGGTTGCGCTATCGGTTGTAGTAATTTCGCCTCTGTAAATTTCGCCATCTTTAACCAGGTCAACCTTTGCGTTCTTTGGGTTTGTACCCGAAAAGAAAGTGAAGCTGGTACATTTAACATCAGCCAGATTTTCCAGATTGGTACCCTTTGGTGTATAGGTAAACTTCACTTTGCTTCCTGCAGCCGGCTGATTAACGGCAAATTTTACACCTTGTGCCTGCACTGCTCCGGCAGCAAGCACCAATAACGACAAGATTTTTAATGTTTTCATAATGAAAGGTTTAGATATTGTTTTAGGTAACTAAATATATCGTTTTCTATTGGTTTTTAATCATTAAATTGTGTTAATTTTTAAGGAATAATTATTGTAGCAGATTTTGCATGACCTATGAGCAAAAAATAGCGAGCGAACTGGAGTTCTGGAAGTTTAAAATCTTACAGAAACCATCGCTCTTAAGTAAGGTAACCGATAAGGTGCAAAAGAAAATAAACAGCGTTATTCCGGATAAAGTACACCAGGCCATTACTACAGCCATTAAACAAATGGTTAAAGCGGTTCTTTTTGGCTCTACTTTTACTACATCAAAACCAGTTACCGATTTAACACTCATGCACCGCGAGGCGCTGATTAAACAAAAGATAGAAAACTACAAAAATACAGGAGCCGCAGAAGGAGGTATTACCGGTGCGGGTGGTTTTTTAATGAGTTTGGCCGATTTTCCGTTGCTACTGGGTATAAAAATGAAAATGCTTTTCGATATCGCTGCAATTTATGGCTACGATGTAAAAGATTATCGCGAACGTTTGTTTATCCTGCACATTTTTCAGCTTGCCTTTTCGAGCAAGGAAGAAAGTCAGCAGGTTTTTATTAAAATGCAGGATTGGGATAATAAAGCACACCAGTTACCAACCAATATCGATGAATTTGACTGGTTAACCTTCCAGCAACAATACCGCGATTATATCGATCTGGCCAAACTGGCTCAAATGCTGCCTTTTGTAGGTGCGGCAGTAGGTGCTGTAGCTAATTATAAACTGATTGAAAAACTGGGCAAAACGGCGATGATGAGTTACCGCTTGAGATATTTCAGTTTGCAATATGCAGTTATCAGTACGCAAGAAGAAAACCAGAAATTGAATATGGGCAACTGAACAGAATAGTGATTCAGTTTTCAATTGGCAGTAAACAGTTAATAGTACTCAAGAAACTCAAAACTGCTAATTGCGAACTGAAAACTGGTAATTGAAAACTAACTATTCCTCTTCAAACATCCCACCCAATAAATCGTCGGTTTCTCTTCTGTCTTTTTTGGTTGGGCGGCCTGTTCCCCGATCGCGCTTAAGTGTTGGTGCATGGAAAGCCGATTTAAAAGCATGCGTTTCTTCAACCGGGGTAAGGTCTTTATATTTGGTTAAAGCCGTTGGCGAATCAGTTCGGTTGTAAGAAAATTCGACCACTTCAATCACTTTCTTTTCAATGCCTTTCGATACCTGGTAAATATCGCCTATTTTCACAATTGCCGATGGTTTAATATTCTGCCCGTTAAGCTTTACCCTTCCCGCTTTACAGGCATCAGTAGCCAGGCTCCTGGTTTTAAACAACCTGATGGCCCATAAATATTTATCGATCCTGAGTTTTTCTGTTTCTGTCATAAAGCTACAAAAGTACGCAATTCGGTTAACTGTATAAACTGGTAAATCGCCACGTTGGTTAATTGTACAAACTGGTTAACCGGTTAATTGTATCGGGCGTAATTCAGCAGTTAACCGATTTAAACAATTAATCAGTTAACCAAAGAACAAAACAATTTAAACAATTAGCCCTTTAATAAACAAAAATTGACTTATTTTGCGTAAAATTTAAAAACATCATGTATTCAGATTTAAAGAAATTAATTGAAGCCGCCTGGGAAGACAGAACCCTTTTAAAATATAGCAACTATTGCGAAGCCATCGAAGCCGTAATTATGGGCTTGGATAAAGGCGAAATCCGCGTTGCTGAGCCAGTTTTAAACTCCTGGGGCATTAATGAGTGGGTAAAGAAAGCGGTTATTTTATATTTCCCGATTCGCGAGATGAAAGAGATTAAAAACGGACCTTTCGTGTACCACGATAAAATGGATTTAAAAACCGACTATAAAACAACTGGTGTACGTGTTGTGCCTATGGCCAGCGCCCGTTACGGTTCGTTTTTAGCGCCTGGTGTGATCATGATGCCATCTTACGTTAACATTGGTGCCTATGTAGACGAAGGTACTATGGTTGATACCTGGGCTACTGTAGGTTCTTGTGCACAAATTGGTAAACGCGTTCACTTAAGTGGTGGAGTGGGTATTGGTGGTGTTTTAGAACCCGTTCAGGCTGCTCCGGTAATTATCGAAGATGATGCTTTCTTAGGTTCGAGAGCAATTGTTGTAGAAGGTGTTAAAGTAGAAAGAGAAGCTGTACTGGGTGCTAACGTAGTATTAACTGCCTCTACCAAAATTATTGATGTTACCGGTCCAACCCCGGTTGAATATAAAGGTATTGTACCTGCGCGTTCGGTAGTAATTCCGGGTAGCTATACCAAAAAATTCCCTGCTGGCGAATTCCAGGTGCCATGTGCTTTAATTATCGGTAAACGTAAAGAAAGTACAGATAAGAAAACTTCGCTTAACGATGCGTTGAGAGAAAATAATGTAGCAGTTTAAGCTGAAAGCAAAAAGGTGAAAGCTGAAAGCGAAACACAAACTCAAAAAGCCGAAAGTACTGAACTTGATCAATCAAGCTTTGGTCTTTCGGCTTTAAGCTTTAAGCTTAAAATTGGATTCGACGGCAAGCGTGCAGCCAATAACTTAACCGGACTTGGCAATTACAGCCGTTCTTTAATCGAGCAGCTGGCACTTCAGTTTCCGGACAATCAATATTTGGTTTATACGCCAAAAGTTAAAGCTGCCAAACAGATCGATGCTTTTTTTGAGCAGCCAAACATTGAATTAAAACTTCCTAAAACAGGTCCTTTTTTATGGCGAAGCCTGAATATATTAAAAGATCTTAATCAAGATGCTGTTCAGATTTTTCACGGCTTAAGTCACGAAATCCCATTAGCCATACAGCATACCCACATTAAATCGGTTGTTACCATACACGATTTAATATTTTTGCGTTTCCCACAATATTACAAATTTATCGACCGTAAGCTTTACGAATGGAAAAGCAGATCGGCCTGTGAACGTGCCGACCAAATTATCGCCATCAGCGAAAAGACAAAGGCAGATATTGTTGAGCTATATGGCATTAACCCGGCTAAAATTACAGTGATTTACCAAAGCTGTGATGATAGTTTTAAAAGCCCTTTTGCAAAAGAAAACCTAAGCCGCATTAAAGCCACTTATAAACTACCTGACAAATTTATCCTTAGCGTAGGCACGATTGAAGCGCGCAAAAACCTGAAACTGGTTGTACAAGCTTTAAAAGAGGTAAATGAAGCCTACAAACTCGTGGTAATTGGCAAGCGTACGCCTTATTTTAAAACAGTTGAGCAAGAGATTGAGCAATTAGGTCTAAAAAACAGGATTCTATTTTTACAAAATATTCCTTTTGCCGATTTACCGGGCATATACCAAATGGCTGATGTTTTTGCCTACCCTTCGTTTTACGAAGGATTTGGCATTCCTATTATCGAAGCTTTGTATTCGGCTATACCGGTTGTAGCGGCAACAGGCTCATGTTTAGAAGAGGCCGGTGGGCCAAATAGTTTATATGTTTCACCTAACGATGCCGGTGCATTAGCCAAAGCCATCAACAGGATTATTGAATCGCCGCAGTTACAAAAAGAAATGAAAGAAAAAGGGCTGGAATTTGTTCAAAAATTCAACAGCCCTGTAGTTACGCAGCAATTAATGGATTGCTATTTAAATATGTTTAGCCAATAGTTAAGGCTTACCTTGCGGCTACCACATTTGGTGGGTATTGTGCCAATATTTCTTTAACACCGGTATACAGGCGTTGTTCGCGTTTGCTAAAATTATCTAAGTTAAAACCACTTCCCTGTCCATGCCAGAATAAAATCTTTTTAGCAGGATCTAAGAAATCGATAATGATGGTACCTTCTATGTATTGGTTTACGTAGTTCGGACCTCCCCAGCCCCAACCTCCGCGCCAGCCCCAGCCGCCGCCCCAACCCCATCCACCGTAGTAGGCGGGACCATAAACGTCAGTTTTTTCTCTGGCAACTACAACCAGGTTCACCAATAAATCGGGTTTATCGGCTTTGGTAAATCCTTTGGCATTCATTTCGGCTTCAACTGCAGCCATTAAACGGCGCTTGTCGAGGTTATTTAATTTAACCCTTGCTATGCCTTTATCGTAAAAATTATAAGTTTTGTAACTGTTTAAATCTACGTTTTTATCGTAATCGGATGCGGTGCGGAGTGTGCTACATCCGGCTAATGCCAATACCACTGTAAAAAGCATTAATAATTTTTGAACTGTTTTCATCGTGCGTTTTTTATGTAAATAACCTGTAATAAATATAACAATTTTAAAATGAAAAGGTTACGATTGATATAAATTTTACAAATCCATTTGATTTCTACAGCATATCACGAAAATACGTAGGAGAATATTTACAAAATTAATACAACTCTTGTAATGGAGCAACAAAGTTAATTTGCCTTGTCGATCCCGTGAAGGTGTGCCCTACTTTATCGTTATTTTTTTCCGCTTCCTCTTTTATGGTTTTCCATTTATTAATAAAATCACTATGCGTAATCATGAGATCATCTTTATAAGCTTCGGGCAATTTCAATTCTACCGGAAATTTATCCACGAACTCCAAACTTTCTAAAACATAATTAAATACTCCTTCAGCATCGCTTACCTCATATATAATTCCCGGCAAGCCACCAAATTTCCACGGACCTGTACGAAAATTATTGTCTTTTTTAAACCAAGCCACATAATTACGTCCTCTAAAATAAGTTTCAGCCTTTGTACAATTCACATCACCTATATTTTTAGTCTCTTTTGAAATTCTCCATTTGAAATTATTAAAGGTGTCAACAACCATTACAGTAGGCTTTATCCAAATTCGCTCAGCATAAATAAGGCTTTTACTTGCCGGTGTTTTTAAAATGAATGGCAGGCGTTTGTTATCACCATTTAAATATACTTTTGTCTTATTCGGTCCTTCATTAATCGTATCACCTTTAAAAACCTGATCGGTTTTAGGCATTTCTAAAGATTGTCCGTTCTGATAAAACTGATCAAGTAAACCTCCCCCGGTCCTACCTTTAAGATTATGGATAAATTTGTAGTGAAAAATAACTTTCTGTTGTGCAAAAACCATGCTGGAGCATACACACAAAAGAACCAGAACATATATTTTTTTCATTTCGTTAAGCGTTTCTGTAAAACTAAATATTGCAGGCTTAAAAAAAATAAACATTAACATAATTTAACTTCCTATTTATAAATACCTTTGCAGCATGCTTAGAGACGAAATTAATAAGGCTTTAGAAGTTTTGAAATCAGGCGGGGTTATCCTGTATCCAACCGATACCATCTGGGGCCTAGGCTGCGATGCCAGCAATCCCGAAGCGGTTGATAAAGTATTGAAAATCAAAAACCGTCCGGCTGAAAAGAGCCTGATTGTTTTATTGGATGTAGATAGCAAACTGCAAAGTTATGTTACCGAAATACCAGATGTTGCCTACGATCTGATTGAATATGCAGAAAACCCTTTAACCGTAATTTTTTCGGGGGCAAAAAACCTGGCGCCAAATGTGATTAATGCAGATGGAAGCGTAGGCATCAGGATCGCAAAACACGATTTCTGTACCCCACTCATCCAACGTTTCAGAAAACCGATTGTTTCTACTTCAGCCAATTTAAGCGGGCAGCCTTCACCTAAATTCTTTGATGACATTGCTCCCGAGATACTGGAGGCAGTTGATTATGTGGTAGACTTTGAACAGGAAAACCGGACTAATAAAAAACCGTCAACCATTGTTAAACTGGGGCCTTCCGGCCAGTTTGAGTTTATTAGAAAGTAATTTTATTACTTTTGTAATTCATTACCATCATACCCATACCTGAAAATGCCGGCTATATGCCTTATATTTTCCGGGCTTTGGGTTGATAACTATTATCAACTGCATGCAGCAACACCTACAAAACCCGATTTTTAAAACCTTATCATCAATAGCCGATAAGCACAATACCGAAGCTTATGTTATTGGCGGTTTTGTTCGCGATATCTTTTTAAACCGGCCATCAAAAGACATTGATGTGGTAGTAGTAGGCAGTGGCATTGAGTATGCCGAGGCTGTAGGCAGAAAATTAAACACCAAAGTGGCGGTATTTAAAAACTTTGGTACTGCCAACATTAAATACCAGGATTTAGAAGTAGAATTTGTTGGGGCCAGAAAAGAATCTTACCGGTCTGATTCGCGTAAGCCTATAGTTGAAGACGGCACTTTATCCGACGATCAGCTCCGTCGCGATTTTACCATCAATGCCCTGGCCATTAACCTGAATGCCGGTAATTTTGGCGAGCTGCTCGATCCTTTTAACGGTATGCAAGATCTGGAAAACAAGCTGATCCGTACCCCGCTTGATCCGGAAATTACGTTTTCAGATGATCCCCTGCGCATGATGCGTGCCATCCGTTTTGCCACACAGCTTAACTTCAGTATAGATGAGGCCGCCATAAATGCTATCAAATCGCAGAAACAGCGCATCAGCATTGTATCTAAAGAAAGGATAACCGACGAAATGAATAAAATCATTTTGTCGCCAAAACCTTCTATCGGTTTTAAACACCTTTTTAATACCGGCTTACTGCAGATCATTTTCCCACAAATGGCACAGCTTTATGGAGTGGAAATTATAAAAGGCAAAGGCCATAAAGATAATTTTTACCATACCCTGGAAGTGTTGGACAATATCTGCGCCGATACCGATGACTTATGGCTGCGCTGGGCTGCTATTTTACACGATATTGCCAAACCAGCTACCAAACGTTTTGAAGAAGGCCACGGCTGGACCTTTCATGGTCACGAAGACAGGGGTGCACGCATGGTGCCCAAAATCTTTGCACAGTTAAAACTTCCTTTAAATGAAAAGATGAAGTATGTGCAAAAACTCGTTCAGCTGCATTTACGTCCTATTGTACTGGCCCAGGAAACCGTTACCGATTCTGCTGTAAGAAGATTGCTTTTCGATGCCGGAGAGGAAATAGAAAGCCTGATGTTGTTGTGCAATGCCGATGTAACCACCAAAAACGAGTACAAAAAAACCAAATACCGCAACAACTTTGAACTGGTTAAACAAAAGCTCAAAGATGTAGAAGAACGCGATAAAATCAGAAACTGGCAGCCTCCCATTACAGGTAACGATATTATGGAAACTTTTGGACTAAGCGCCGGTAAAGAAGTAGGGTTAATTAAAAATGCAATCCGCGAAGCCATACTGGAGGGCGAAATCACAAACGACTACAACGAAGCGTTCAACTTTATGCTAAATCAGGCAAAACAAATGGGATTAAATCCTGTTAAATAATCATTTAATTGCCCAAATCATCCCCCCTTACCTTGTTTTGTAACGTTTGATGTTTTGTGGTAATACAAATTAACTTTATTTTTACGGTTCCAAAATACAATAATGGCTATTTATAAATTTAGAATTACTTTCGAAGATTATGATGATGTTGTGAGAGAGATCGACATTAAATCAAATCAGACATTTGAAGACCTGCACAAGGCTATTCACAGATCTACAGGTTACAATGCCGAAAAATCTTCGTCTTTTTATGTAAGTACCGACAATTGGTTAAAGGGCGATGAAATTGCCTATTTACCAAGCGAGCGTAAAAAAGACCGTGTAGTTTTAATGGAAAATTCGAAATTAAGCGGTTTTATCGAAGATCCACACCAAAAATTTTATTACATCTATAATTTCGATCGTCCGTACGATTTTCACGTGGAACTGGTTAAAATTATTTTAGATGCCGATCCGAATATCGAATATCCGTTTTTAGCCAAAAGTACCGGCGAAGCGCCTAAAATTTTCGAAAGCAGCAATGCTCCTGTTGCCGATCCGGGTTTAGCCGCTGGTGCTGCTGCAGGTGAATTCGATTTCTTAAATGAAATGAATTTTGTACCCGAAGATACCGACGAATTGGAAGCCATGGGTGATATGGGTATTAACGAAGAAGAACGCGATGAAGATGAAGAAAACGAAGAGGACGAATTTGGAGATGAATTTTCTGACAACGACAATTACGATGACGATAGCCACAAAGATGACTATTAATCCTAGCAATAAAATCTAATTCATATTAAGTCAGGTGTATTACATCTGACTTTTTCATTTAATAACATGATGACTGCCGCAAGTAGCTCCAATCAAAAAACTAAAACTTTAATCGCTGTTGTAGGCCCTACTGCAATTGGTAAAACTGCTTTGGCTATTCAGCTGGCGCAACATTTTGGTACCGAGATTATTTCTGCCGATTCGCGCCAGTTTTTCAGGGAGATGGAAATTGGTACCGCCAAGCCCGACGCAACGGAACTAGCCGCAGCTAAACATCATTTCATCAACTCACATTCGATTGCTCAACTGTTTAGCACTGGTGATTTTGAAGTTGAAGGTTTACAAGTACTGGATCAGATTTTCGAAAATCACGACATAGCTATTATGGTTGGCGGTTCGGGCCTTTATATCAATGCCTTAATTAACGGTTTAGACGAAATGCCCGAAATTGATCTGGCCATCCGCGAAAAACTGAATAAACAATTTGAAGCGGAAGGCATTACAGCTATCCAGGAACAACTGGCAGCGCTTGATCCTGAATATTATGCAAAGGTAGATCAGCAAAATCCGCAGCGCATGATCAGAGGACTCGAAGTGTTTTTATCAACCGGACAAAAACTTTCTGCTATGCTCTCGGCCACTAAAAAAGAACGGCCATTTAACATTATTAAAATTGGGCTAAATACCGACAGGGCTGTTTTGTACGATAGGATTAACCGCAGGGTTGATCAAATGATAAATATGGGGCTTTTAAATGAAGTGAAGGGCCTAGTAGATTTCAGGAAGTACAACGCACTCAACACAGTCGGCTACAGCGAAATTTTCGACTATTTAGACGGAACAATTTCTTTGGAGGAAGCCATAGCAGCCATTAAGCAAAATACCCGCCGTTTTGCGAAACGCCAGCTTACCTGGTTTAGAAGAGACGAGGAAATTAACTGGTTTGAGCCTGATGAAAAGGAGAAAGTGCTTCAGTTGATAAACGAAAAACTGATTAACAAAAAAGGCTAACTTATAAAGAAAGTCTAAATGAGTTTGTCACGTTGAGCTTGTCGAAACGCTTTACGATGTTTAGACAAGTCCTTCGACAGGCTCAGGATAACAATCTATTAGAAGATAGCCTTTTTCTCTGTGTAATCCCCTAAATTAATTCGGAAACTTCACTCCCCTATACTGGGTAATATCAACCGTAGGAATAGTAGCACCATATTTGGCATTAATTGCCTCGATAAATACATTGGCAATTACGGCATTTCCGCGTGGGGTTAAATGGATTCCATCTAAAGAAAAGGCACCACCTGTAATAAATGCGGCATTAATACCTACTCCCTGAATATTCAAACCAGTTTTAACCTGATTAAAATAATTATAGGTATCTGCAATAGCCAAACCTTTGCTGGTAGCTAACGATTTAATGCTGCTGTTGTAACTGTTTACATAGTCTTTAACTTTAACTACTTCGTCTTTATCCAACACCCAGTTGTTGGCAATTGGATTTAGTGGATGTAAACCATAAGGAATAGCTCCCTGACCGAATAAGCCAGCAGATTGGAAAGGTAAACGAATTAAATCTTCGGCAGTTGCTGCCCTAACTGTACCAGTTCCGGTTTGGATGTATACTGCTGTTGCAGCCGGATTAATGGCTTTTGCCGCGGCCAGTAAAGCTGGTACCGTTACGGTGTTAAAATAAGGAATAGCCGTTACATCCGGAATGGTAGCTACAATACCTTTTTGACCATTTGCGGTTAAAGCATTCAACATATTGGTGTACAATGATGCAAAAGTAACTTTATCGGTTAACGTGGTTGTTGGATCGCCGGTAACAGCAACAGCACCATTTAATGCATAACCCAACACATCATTATTACCCAGCCAAAGCGAGAAAAAGGTATGATTCCTGCTCTGGATAAACTGGAAATAATTGGTTTTGCCTACCTGTGCATCAGTCAGTAAACGCTCAAAGAAAGGGTTAGCAGCACTGAAAGTTAAAGTCGGGTCGAAAGATAAATCGAGACGCATACCCGGAATACCCAGGTTTTGAACTTCACCACTGTATTTATCCAGATGTTTTGCTGCATCTCTGTAAGCCAGTTTATCTGCAACAGGTGTTAGTGTTGGTGTACCATTAACGAGTGCAGTTAAAGCAAGATAGCCTGAACCATTTGAATGCTCCTCAGTAAAAAAAGGTGAGGTAAAGGCACCTCCACCCACTGTGGCCATTTTAGCTGCGATTAAGTTCGGGTAAGCCACTTTTTGCCCTTCCAGGTACAATCCGCCATCGGCATACCCTGAAGTTAATGAGTTACCGATAGCAATATATTTGCTAAAATTAGCTTGTCCTGCGGTTGAACCTGCAGGTGTTTCTATTTCGGGTTTACAGGCTGCTGTAAAAAGGATGGCAGCAGCAATGAAACTATTTAATATATATCTTTTCATTTATAATCTCTCCTACCATTTATAAGTTAACGAAATACCTGGCGCATAAACCAGTGTCTTAAATGTACCGTCTAAGCCAGTTTCAATGTTCTTTTGCTTACGCGATTTCACATCTTCGAAGAAAAAAGAAGCATTTACTTCGAAATGGCTGGTAGGGGTATAACTTAAACCCGCACTTAAAATATAACGGTCGGCATCAGGTGCTTCGGGTGTTACATAACCATCCTGAACCGGAGAGAAGGCATAGCCCACACCTGCCCTTAGCGCCAGTTTTTCTGAAGCCTGGTGGTTAATCCCTAATTTAAACGATGAACCATCGCGGTAATTACGGGCAGATTTAGTATCGGCCAATGCTGGTGTATTGGTTACATAATCAAATGATAAATCCTGATAAATATGCCATTGTACCCAGCTCGCATCAAACGCTAAAACTGTGCTTTGCGATAGCGGAATACCTACCCCTAAGCTGGTAGTTGCCGGTAAAGGCAACTCGGCATTAAAAGTATTGCCTGCCGGGAAAGAACCTGTTAACGATTTTGGCACGTCAAATTCGGCCGAACCGCCATCGAGTTTGGTAATAACCTTCGATTTATGTACCAAAGCAAACGAAATATTGCTAAGTGTTTTGATGTACAAACCGGCATTCCAGCCATAACCTTTTCCGGTGCCTTCTAAAGTAGCATGTCCGGAGCGGCCATCAGGGAAATTAACAGGAAGTGCGCGTTGCAGATTTACATCTCCATGGTTATAAACAAAGCCTGCACCAATACCAATGCGATCGGTTATTTTAATACTCAGCGTAGGTTGAAAATAAATGGCTTTTAAATTCAAAGAAGTTAAAGCATACTTACCCGACCAGTTATCGCCCCAATCTACCAAACCGCCAAAGGGTGTATAAACCCCTAAGCCCAGTTTCCATTTGTTGGATTTTGGTCCCCAAACGGCATAAAATTCGAAAGGTGGAGCAATTTTGTTCTTTACATTTTCGGTGATATCCGATCCTGCCTGTTTAAACGCTGATTTAAACAACAATGGGTTTACGCCTGCTGAAACTGAGTTTTTCTCTAAGAAAGTTACTGCTCCGGGATTATAAAACACAGAAGCCTCGTCTAAAGCCAATGCAGAACCTGCACCTGCCATACCAATTTGCTTCTGACCTTGTAAATTAACCTGAAAGCCCTGCCCCAGAACCCATAATGGGGCAGAAAGTAATACGCTCAATAAGATTTTTTTCATTATAGATGGTTGTAGCACAAATATATATTATGCTAACATAGCAAACAAACATTTGTTTGTAAGAATCTTAATATACTTAGGCCTGAGCAGTAGGTCCTCCGAAACCCATCGGGAATGGCGGCTCTTCCTGGGTTTTAATGCGGCCATTCACTGCTTCGAATTTCTGTATATTATCTTCTAATGCTGATAATAAGCGTTTTGCATGTTCGGGGGTTAAAATAATGCGCGATTTTACCTTTGCTTTAGGAATACCAGGCATTACACGGATAAAATCCAATACAAATTCGGTATTGGAATGCGTAATAATGGCCAGGTTAGAAAAAATCCCCTCAGCAATTTCTTCTGATAACTCTATATTTAACTGGTTTTCGTTTTGTTGTTCTTCCATAATAGCTCAAAAATAAAAAATTCCGCTGCTTAATGGCGGAATTTAAAATATAATATTAAAAACTTGCGATCCTCGTTACTTCAGCATAAAGTTAATGATGCCAATAACAGCACCTACGATGGCTAGAAACTGAACAAGCCCAACTAAATAGATCGATTTAGAAAGCTCCGATTTAACTTGCAAGATATATTCTTTTGTGTTGGCTATATCTTCTTTCGTAGCTAAAATTTCCCGTTTATTTTCAAATTCAGCTTTCACTTGACGTATCTGAAAAAGTTGAATTTCTGTAATGCTCATTGCACTTATTTTTTATTAAATCTACAAAATCTATTCCAAATAAAAAATTCAGTAACAATGTCATTTCAGCTCATTTATTTCGCTAAAAAATCTAACTCTGCAATGGCCAGCGCTTTTTTACCTCCGGCAATAAGCGTAGCTTTTACCTGTATATATTTGGCCGAAATTGCCTTTTTAAAATAGTGTGTCCTTGGTGTAGGGTCGTTAATTAAGTTCCCGAACTCAAATGTTTCAGCATCAGCCCAGGTTTGGCCATCGTTGCTAATTTGGATCCCCCCTTTTTCCATCATACCGTCTAAAAATTGGGCAGGCGGCGTATAGATAAATCCGGTTAAGTTATAGCTGTTACCTAAATCTAATGCTATTTTGTGTTCAGCATCGTTTGAAGCTGATAGCCAATAGCTCTGTTTATTGGCATCGAAAGCCATGCCTGCGGTACGTCTGTTCATTTCGCTGTCGGCAGCTAATAATTTCCAATCTTTTTTCACTATCCCAAAAGTCTCAGAAGCTATGGCCCCTTTTTCATTTTTGATGATTGCTATTGCTTTAACCTCGCCTTTTGCAATCTGCACAGGGCCAGTATATTTATTGGAGCTTGCATTGGGTACACTACCATTGGTGGTATAATAAATTGCTACTCCTTTATTCAGATTAGCCGTTGCATTTTCGCCATGTGGTTTCCAGCCAAACTCGTGCATTTTAGGAGAAATGGTAGTTAAACCGTTTGCATCCCTGGTATACTGCAATTGTGGTGGATGTGTGCGGTAATAATGCGCCGAAATGGTAGCAATTGCTGGATTTTCTCTTGACGAAAGTACTGTTAGCCTAAATTTCGAAGTGGTAATTTCAGGAAAACGCAGGATACGTTTATATCCAATATTGGTAGCTTCGGCAATTTTCTGCCATTTGTTACCAATCCAGGCTTGTAGCTGGTGCTGCCTTACGCGCTCGCTGTGGCTGGCAATATCTTCATGTATTACAATCCGGTTTACTGTAACCGGCTTAACGGTGGTAATTTCGATACTTTTTTGTTGCTTATTAAGTAAAACATGCGTATTCAAATTGTTATCCAACACCTGCTTAGCCCCTTTTGCTCCGGCAAACAGATTTTTACCATAAGTTTCATTAATACGTTTGCCTACTTCATTCAGCACCTTTACATCTTCATCCGAAAATTTTCCATTCCGGTTTGGTGGTATATTGAGCAAAAAGGTCGAATTTCCACCTACCGAACGTTCGTAAATATCGAAAACATCGTCGGCGCTGCGTACTTTTTGTTTATCATCATCTCTGTAAAACCAGCCTTCTCTGATAGAGGTATTGGTTTCAGCCTGTTGGTAGTGTAAGTATTTGGCCTTGTACAATTGCTCATCACTGCCCAGATCTTTATCAGTAAGATCTGGAAAATGCGTGGCCATATCCGGGTTTTCAGGATAAGGAAGTACATTCCACTCTGTAATACGTGTTCCTCCGGCTTCGTTACCACACCAGCGGATATCTTCACGACCAAAAATTACTGCTTTAGGAGCCAAAGTATGGATCAGTTTTTTCCAGGCCAGATAATTGTACTGCTGTCCTCCTTTTGTTTTAGGGTGTGCGCCATCAAACCAAACTTCATCAATTGGCCCATACTCAGTTAACACCTCGAATAGCTGGTTTAGGAAATATTCGTTATAATCATCAACATTGAATTGAAATTTTGTCTGATTGGCAAACGGTCTTCCTGGTACCGCCCTGGGAATAGTGCGTGTAGTAGTTTTGCTTAGGTTGCCATATAAACCTGCTGCATCTTCCATTTGGAATAAATCAGCCGGAGATAAATAAATGCCTAGTTTTAAGCCATATTTCTTACAGGAAGCCGAAAGATCTTTCAAAATATCGCCCTTGCCATCTTCAAAACCGCTCGACATGATACCGTGTTTAGTATAGCGACTTTGCCAAAGTACGAAACCATCATGGTGTTTTACAGTTAACAATACCATTTTCATTCCTGCAGCCTTCATGGCCTGGCACCATTGGTCGGTATGCAGCTCTTTCAGATCAAAAATTTTAGGGTCTTCTTTGCCATTTCCCCATTCCATCCGGGTAAAAGTATTGGGTCCGAAGTGGATAAATGCAATAAATTCGTTTTTTAAAGCACTTAACTGGTTGGGTGTTGGTACTACGTGGCTGGCTTTAGCTATAATGGCCGCTTTACTATCGGTTGGTTCAATTGCAATGGTATTTTGCAAATTGATAGTGTTGCTTTGGGCAAGTGCATGAACCGTAAATGCTCCTACAATAGCCGATGTAATCAATATTCGTTTCATTGATGTTTTGTGTGTATCGTTTGTGTGTTTAAAATTATCGTTTGGTTCAGGTTAATTCATAAACTTAGTTAGCTACTTATTAATTCATATTAACATTTCTCCGTATAAAATTATCCTGGCAGTTAACTCCTATTTATTAAGGTTTTCTTTAAAAGGATAAAACTTAACCCAATCAATTTCCATTTCAACTGGCAAATCAGCATCTTTTATTTTGCCTACCCAGCTTCCGCCCAGTTGCATATCGAGCAGCAGGTAATGGTTTACACCAAAGGGAAACTGTCCTTGTGCGGTAGTAGCTATTTTGGGGTAGGTAAAAGTTTTCCTGTTATTAACGAAGAATACCAAACTGTCGGGATATTTCTCCACGGCATAGGTATTAAATTCGGCAGGATTAATCTTAGCAATACCGCCAGATTTGGGTTTATCTTTTATTTTGAGTGTAAGCGTATAATAGGTATGAATGGTTTGATAGGCAATGGAGTCGAAATTTAAACGTTCCATAATATCGATCTCGCCACCATCAGGCCATTTGCTATTTTCGGCCAGCATCCAAAAAGCAGGCCAGGCACCCTTTGCACCATTTAGTTTTGCCTTAATTTCTAAACGGCCAAAACCAAAAGTCTTTTTATCTTTTGTATAAATACCACCAGTTAAATACCGGGAAGTATCCTTAGCTAAATCATTATTTTTTATTCCCCTGAGGATCATTTTACCATCACGTAAGGCATAACAAGTATCGTTATTGCTCATGTGCCTGTTCCAGTCTGCCCCACCCCGTGGTATTTTAGACCAATATTGACTATCGAAAGTACCTTTTTGATTAAAATCTTCTGTCCACGAAGTACGACCACGATAAGCCTTATTAACCGAACACGAATACAACAAAACCAGCAACAAAGCCAGCCAGCTCATTTTTTTCATCTTAAATTATCTTTTTGTGCTTAAAATTTTCCTGATTATTTTTTCATAGGCATCTGCATATTGCTTCATCCCCAAATCATTTGGATGGGTGCCATCAATGGTGCTATCGTCGGTAAAGCCAATTTCTTTTGCTGTTAAAAGGTAAAGCCCCTTTATACCCGATTTCCTTAGTTTTTGGTAAGTATTATTCAGTATTTGGGAAGTCCAGATGTATCTGCCGGTAAGTGCCGAATCGAGATTAACTGATGGTAAACCGGAGCTGTGCTCAACCAATAAAACCGGGATATTTGGGTGCTTTGCCTTTAAACTTTGTACGGAACTGATTATTCGCTTTTCAATTTCTTCGGCTGGATAAACATTTTTATCATGCAGATTTGGCTGACAATCGAGCACAAAAAGCCTGGCATTGGTCTGGTTCATTAAATCGACAAGTGGTGTTTCTAATCTTCCATTGCCCGAAAAGCCCAGGTTAATTACAGGTTGATTTAACTGTTGGCCTAAAATATTAAGCCAGGCCATTCCCGGTCTGCTGGCGCTTGCACCCTGCATAATCGAAGTGCCATAAAACACCAGCACAGGTTGGTCGTCTACATTTTCAGCTACAAAATCAGCATTAGCCGCTACACCTATTTTTAACCATTTTGGGGTATTGTAGAGTGGCAGGTATAAACGAAACTTTTTGATTGATACGGTGGTATTAAAATTGTCATAGCTGTACGTAACTGTATCTTTATAGCTGTAAGCAGCTTTAATCCAGTGCCATTTATTTTCAGTGTCTTGGGCATATAAGTCTACTCCGCTCACACCTAATGTTGGCATGTTATCTAAACTCTTGGTTCCGGCAAGTTGATATTTTACTATAATTTTTTTCGCGTTGGTAGTAAAATCGATGTACTCGCCAGCAGTGTTCTTAGCTAAGTTCCAGACCTCTTTGCGTACCTCTTTTTCTGCTGCCATCGGCAAACGGTTATAATAATTGGTACTATCGGTATTCTGCCAGGCTTTGCCTTTTACAGTAACAGCGGTACTTAACCTGGGGTTAAACCACTTCAAACCGGCATCAGTTTGGGCATACGTGGTCTGGTTCAGCATCATGAAGGCAGTCAGCAAAACTAAAAAAATAATGGATCTCATATATCTGGTTCAGGATCTAAAATTTGGTTAATAGTTAATGGGCAAGCAGTTTAGCGTTATAAATAATAATCTAAAAATTACCCAACAAGGAACATACTAATCGGCAATAAGACGCTAAATAAACTTGTGTTGACTAAGTTAATTAAACGAAATACAATAAAATTAAAGAATTGATAACCAGCGCCTACGCAAACGGTTGATAGATTGTAACAAAACGGATAGTTCCTGTAACAACAAAAAAAGCCCCTTTTTAAGGAGCTTTGTTATTGTGTAAAACAAAAAACAATGGTTAATTGACCTGTAAAGCCTGGTTAAAAACTTTTAAAGCTTCCTGATCATCGTAAGCAACAATTAGTTTATTCAGTTTCTTTTTAAGTTCGGTTTTGATTGTGCTATAATGTTTATCGTTGATAATATTATTTAACTCGCTGGGATCCTTCTTCAAATCGTATAATTCCCAGGCTTCGGTGCCTTTATAAAAGCGAACCAGCACATAATCATCTGTGCGGATGCCAAAATGCGGCGATACGTAGTGGGGGCCTGGGTATTCGTAATAATGGTAATAAGCGCCATCTTTTGACCAGTTTTTAATTTGCGGATTCTTTAACACCGGCAGGAAAGATTTGCCTTGCATAAAGTCAGGTTTTGCGATGCCCGAAAAATCAAGGATGGTTGGCGCCCAATCTACATTGGAGATGATCTGGTTTATTTTTTTGTCCTTAAGTGCCGGTAGTTGCGGCATCCGGATGATGAATGGCGTACGAAGCGATTCTTCATAAATAAACCTTTTATCAAACCAGCCATGTTCGCCCAGGTAAAAACCCTGATCGGATGCATAAATCACAATGGTATTTTCGCTCAATCCATTTTTATCCAGGTAATCTAATATTTCGCCAATATTTCGGTCCAAAGATTTAGCTGTGGCATAATAATCTTTCATGTACCGCTGAAATTTCCATTCTTTTAACGCATTGCCTGTTAAATTCAGTTGCGCAAATTCTTTAGCAAGTTGACCATAATAATTCCGGTATGCCTTGCTCTGCACGCTATCCATCCGCGCGTACTCGCCTTGCTGATAATAGCGCATCATCGATTCTTCGATCTCTTTACCTTTAACAGCAGGTTTCGCAGGTTGGTTATTTACTTTTTGTTTTTCGCCAAAAGGCTGATTGATTTTTAAATCGGTTTTAAGTGTCAGCACATCTCCAACGCTCATTAACTGTTTGGCAGCAGCTGTTCTTCCTTTGTAATCATCATAAAAGGTTGCAGGTAAAGGAAACTTAACCGAATCGTAAGCACCAAGGTCTTGTAAATCGGGAAGCCATTCTCTGTGTGTGGCCTTCTCGCCTACCACCAGGAAAAAAGGTTTATCGGGGTTTCTGTCTTTTAAATATTTTTTGGTGAGTTCGGTAATCACCTCTGTTACGTAACCGTGATACAACAGGGTATCGTTCTTTTGGTTAATAAAATCGGGGTTAAAGTAGTGCCCCTGAACTGGCATCACATTCCAGTAATCGAAACCTTTGGGCAAGCTGCCTAAATGCCATTTCCCAATCCAGGCGGTTTGATAGCCATTTTGACTTAAAATTTCAGGTAAAAAACGTTGATTGGTATCCAAAACCCCATCGTTAACCTTGTAACCATTTTTATGACTGTATTGCCCGGTAATAAATGCCGCACGACTTGGTCCGCAAATGGCGTTGGATACAATTGCATTATTAAACAAGGCGCCTGATTTTGCCAGACGGTCTATATTGGGTGTACTGATTAATTTATTACCATAAGCACCAATGGCCTGATAGGCATGATCATCAGACAGGATAAAAATAATATTGGGTTGCTTATGTTGTGCAAAGGCAATTGTATGAATGCACAGGAGCAACAGTACTAGAATTTTCTTCATAGGATGGGATAATCGTAATTTACTGCAAAGTGAAACTATACAAATATAATCTCTTTTTGTAATGGATAATTTGATAAATCCAATTCGGCCGGATCGAGTAAGAAGCAGGGAATTAATTCCCCTGCTGTCTCCTCACACCACCGTACGTACCGTTCGGTATACGGCGGTTTGTTAGAATAACTTCGTTTGGTGTGTTGTTTTCCAGTAGTAATAATTACCAAATCCGTCAAGCCCAAGCCTCATAAAGAACTTCTTGTTAAGTGTCGTACGTAGTGTCGGGCTGTTTGCAGTCCTGCAATATCCCTTGCGGGTATTGGCCAGCTGATAAGCCCTTGATTTCACTACGCCCACCTTCATCAGATTCCTCGCTCTGCCCGTTATACTCTTCCATTGTTTCCAAAGAACAATACGCAGCCTGGTTCTCATCAATTCGTCCAGTTTTTCCATGTATCCC
>NZ_FMZH01000009.1:9265-249341 GCF_900101435.1 Pedobacter soli | reverse complement strand
AAGCCTTCCAGGCTATCTCTTTTAAGGGATGCTGATCCTCTTAAATTTCAGCCAACCAAAGAATCTATCCAAAACACCTTAAAAAAGTGCTTAAACGCGTTCAAAATCGTCTCACGACCCAAAGCTTAGCTGAGGCTTGTCTTTTCGAACCTATGGCTTTGAATTAGCTTTAAATAAAAACTTGGTTAAGAAATACTGTACAAAGAAAATCTGATCAAGTGATCAGCGCGGCCAGCTTGCTCCGAAACAGGCGGCCACCATGAAGCGAAACAGGGTGACACTTTAAAAGCGAAACGCGCGGCCATTTTCGCTGAAATACCCACTCAATGTATTTTCTGCTACCAATCGAGCCATTAGGTGTAACCTCAAATATCTTGGAGTATTCACAATATTAAAGAATTCAAGAAATAGTGATTGCTTAATTTCATTATATTTCGGTTCCTGAAGAGTTATATCAAGTTTCTTTAACTTACTGGCGTGGTTAGTAATGGGTAATTCCATTATTTCGTTCAACCATATATAAAATCCTTTGACATAAACCATTTGTAGATTAACGGTACTGTTACCTAGCCCCCATTTCTTTAGGTAGCTACGATAGTCAATCCAGACAGTTGTAGTTAGATTGGAGAGTAAAAGCTTTGGGAAATGTTTGTTTAGAAACGTTGTTACTTTCTTATCTCTTTCAGTATAGTTATAGATATCCTTAATTTCTCCTATTTCATGGCGCTTAGTATGATATTCGAAAAACTTGTTAAAAGCTTCAATTACTCTGGTTTGTACTGTTAAGGTCGAATCTGTACATGATTGGTTAACGCTTATCGGTTTTACCAACTCGTTTACTCTGAACTCGAATGAATTACGGAGGAGTAGTAATTTCTTATTTACAGATTTAAGATCCTTTACCTGTTCAAGGTATTGATTATAGATTGTCTTTACCCCTTCTTTAACTTTAAATTGCTTACCATTATAAAAGTATTCTATGCAATAAAGTGGATATTTGTCGGTATTGGAACTATGAGGGGTTACTAAAATAAACCTGATGCCATTAATAACGGCCAATTCGGTTCTGATTGATTTCATTCTATTAAGATTTAAGTTCGTGATAGTAGTACTAAACTAGTACGAACGTAAAATCAAATAGTACGAATAAGCCACAGAAACAAAGTTCACAAAAAGAAAATAAATAACTGATTTACAATATATTCATCTATTTTTCTTTATTGTATGTGCGTTAATGCTTCCTCAACAGTGTTAACCGGCAACTGGCATACTTTATTTCGGCAAATATAAACTTTTGTTTCATTGCTTTGCTTACCTTTTAACAGCGGCAGGTTACTTTTTGTTCCGCCCAATACAATTTTGTTTGGAATATAATGTCCGCTTAATGCTAATTTAAATACTTCTGTTTCTAATCCGGTAATGGCAATTTCGTTTATGCCATAAACCTCGTTTAACAATTGTATGGCCCAGTTCGAATAGGCAGAACCATAGGTTTTAATTTTAGGTTCTACTGCTGCAAGCATCTCTACGCCCTTTTCGGTATAGTTCTCCAGATCAAAAAGCAGTCCAAGTTTTTTAAGGTTTTGTGCCATGGCAGAGTTCGAAGCCGGAATTACGTTATCCATCACTTCATGTTTCCGGGCAATTAGCCCCTCACCTCCTGCTGGTGTATAAAAAAACATGGGTGAATCGGCATCAGTGAAGTTAGAAACGACATAATCGCTAAGAGTTTTGGCTTCTTCCAGCCATTTTTCATCAAAATCATATTCGTACAAGGCAATTAATGCTTCGATTAAAAAAGCATAATCATCAAGAAAGCCTGTAATAGAAGCTTTTCCGTTTTTATAATTGCGGTATAAACCACTGTCTTCTGATCGCAGCTTAGTTAAAATAAACCTGGCCGCAGCCGAAGCCTTTTCATAATAAGATTGATGGTTTAAAACCGTGGCTGCATCTGCCAGGGCCTTAATCATCATACCATTCCAGGCAGTTAGGCATTTATCATCTAAACCTGGCCTAACGCGTTTGCCCCGCTCAGTTAAAAGTTTAGCTTTAGCCGCCTCTACCTTATTGTACAAAGTTTCTGCATCAATCGCGAATTGTTGCATTAAGTCATCATCGCTGATGGTTTTACGCAAAATATTGGTTTGTTCTTCTTCCCAATTGCCTTCTTCGGTAACATTGTAGTAAGCGCTCAACAATTGTGCATCCTCGCCCAACACGGCATCGAATGCTGCTTTATCCCAAACATAAAACTTGCCTTCTACTCCTTCGCTATCTGCATCAAGGGCCGAAAAAAACAAACCATCAGCCGAAGTCATTTCATTAAAAACCCATTCAATCGTTTCAGTTGCTATTTGTTTAAACGAGTTGAACCGGGTACATTGATAAGCTTCGGTGTACAAACTGATTAACTGGGCATTATCGTAAAGCATTTTCTCAAAATGAGGCACATGCCATTTGTCATCAACCGAATAACGGGCAAAACCGCCACCAATCTGATCGTAAATACCACCACGCCCCATTTCTTCGAGCGTATGGCAAACTGCTGTAAAAACAGATTGATCGTCTTTTAAAAAGCCGTAACGCAACAGAAAAACCCAGTTATTGGGCAAAGGGAATTTGGGTGCACGGTTATAACCTCCGTAGCCAATATCGAAATGGCGTTTCCAGGGTTCGATAATCGTTGTTAAATGGTCGTTGGAATAATCTTCCTGATTAACTGCAGGAATTATCTTTTCACTTTCGCGGATACCCGAAGTTAACCTTTCGGCATACTGAATAGCTTTATCCGGTTCGTTTGCCCATAAGGCAGCCACATTCTGCAAAATATTAATCCAGTCGTTTTTTCTAAAATAAGTACCGCCGTAAATCGGACGCTGATCGGGCAGGCAGATACAGTTTAAAGGCCAGCCACCACTACCGGTCATCAGCTGGATAGCGTACATGTAAATCTGATCGATATCCGGACGTTCTTCACGATCGACCTTAATGCACACAAAATGCCGGTTCATCACTTCCGCTACTTCGTGGTTTTCGAAACTTTCGCGTTCCATTACATGGCACCAATGGCAGGCCGAATAACCAATGCTTACCAAAATCAGTTTATTTTCGGCTTTGGCTTTTTCTAGAGCTTCAGTTCCCCATTCGTACCAATTAACCGGGTTATGGGCATGCTGGAGCAAATAAGGTGATGATGCGTGGATTAAATTATTGGTTTCGGACATGGTATGAGCTGTAAAATGTAAGCCGGAAAATGAATTTATTTCGAGGCGTAAAGCTATTAATAATCTACAAACCTGTTTCTATTTAGTTTTTGTTTTTATACTTTAGGTTAGAAATCTAAATCAGGAATGGAATCAACCACAAATAAGTTATTTACTTCCATCAGGGAGATTATTAACCAATCCCGGCTGAAAGTATTCCGTGCTGCAAATTCTGCATTACTGGAATCTTACTGGCAAATCGGAAAGCTTATTGTTGAGGACGAGCAACAAGGAAAACTGCGTGCTGACTATGGGAAAGCAACTTTGAAAAATCTTTCAGCGCAATTGTCTGCAGAATTCGGTAAAGGCTTTGATGAAAGTAATCTCCGAAATATAAGAAGTTTTTACAACTCGTTTCCAATTCGTGACGCATTGCGTCACGAATTGAGCTGAACCCATTATAGGGTTCTATTCAGATTAGGTACTGAAAAAAAGAAAATTTTACCTTAACGTTTTGAATTAGATAATAAATAACAACCATGAAAATCACCCATACCGAAATATACCGCTTTAGTATCCCGATGGAGCCTTTTGTTATTGCAACCGGCACCATGCACTTTGCACAAAATGTACTGGTACGCATTTACACCGATACGGGCATTCATGGTATCGGCGAATGCTCGGCATTTCCGATGATTGTAGGCGAAACTCAGGAAACCTGTATTGCCATAGCTAAAGACTTTGCGGCCATTTTAAAAGGTAAAGATCCATTAGACATTCCGGAGCGGATGAATGATTTGCTTGGTTATGCCGACCACAACAGCACGATTAAAAGCGCTTTTGATATGGCTTTGTTCGATATTGCAGCTAAAAATGCCGGTTTACCGCTTTATAAGTTTCTTGGCGGGCAAAAACGGACCATTGAAACCGATATGACCATCGGTATTGATACGCCTGAAGGAATGGCCAATACAGCCCTAAAATACATAAACCAGGGTTGCCGAATCCTTAAAATTAAGCTGGGTAAAAACGTTCACGATGATATTGAACGGGTAAAACACATTCGTGAAGCTGTTGGCGAGGAGATTACCTTGCGACTGGATGCCAACCAGGGCTGGAGCTTTGACGATGCGCTGTTTGCTTTAGGTGCACTGGAAAAATATAATATTGAGTTTTGCGAACAACCCATGCGTACCTGGTACGACGATAAACTTCCTGAGCTCAACCTGAATTCGCCAATTAAATTAATGGCCGATGAAAGTTGCTACAACCACCACGATGCCCGAAAACTGATTAACAGCCAATCGACCACTTATTTAAACATTAAATTTTCTAAATCTGGTGGCATACTGGAGGCGCAGAAAATACATGAAGAAGCTTTGCAAACCGGTGTTAAATGCATGATTGGCAGCATGCTCGAAACCAGAATTGCTTTGAGTGCCAACCTTCACTTTGCCTATGCGAGTCCGAATGTAGAGTTTTTTGATCTTGATACAGCTTTATTGGGCCATTTGGTTGATCCGGTTGTAGGGGGCTTAACTTATAACGGCTACTTTTTGGATGTACCTGATGAAATTGGCATCGGCGCCGAAGCAGATGAATTTTTCTTAGAGAAATGTGAAAGCTGGGTTGTGTAGTTTAACGCGTTTGGGCTTGTGCATTTAGCGTTTGGGGTCGATTAACCAATTTAAACAATTAACCCTGTAACTAACGAATCACAAGCTTACTCAGCGCGGTACTATCGCCATTAAAGGCATTAAAATCAACTACATGCCCAATGCCATTAATTTTGGCTTTATCAGAATGTTGCCAGAATTTCCATCGGCTATTGTCCAACCGTAATTTAGGCTGATAGTAGTGTGCAATCCACAAGGGGTAATCGCTGAAATGCGTATCCAGATAATCTTCGTAAAACTTAAGTCCGGTGTAAATAATTGGCCTGACTTTCGTTTTCAGTTCTACATAATTTAGGAAATCGGCCAGTTCGGCGCGCATTTTTAATGGAGAAACACCATCTAATGATTCGATATCAACCACAGGAGGTAAATCGCCTTTCTCTACGTTCACTACCTGCAAAAAGAATTTAGCTTGTGTTTTACCATCTTTTCGCGGCCTGAAAAAGTGATAAGCGCCACAAATGATACCTGATTTTGGTGCTTCGCGCCAGTTGCGCTGAAAATAAGGATCAACCATCATGACACCTTCTGTAGCCTTGATAAAAGCAAAACTGATTCTTACCTCGTCTTCTTTCATCGATTGCACCAGCGGCCAGTTTATCTTACCCTGATAATAAGAAACATCGATACCATGAACGGTATATTTTCTGGGGATTTTGATGTTAAAGCTCTCGTAGGTACGGTAATTGGGATCTTGCCCCCAATCTTTAACCCAGCGCCAGGTAGCCACAAAGCCTTTTAAAATGTAGCCATAATATAAAGGCGAAAGCAAAACCAGCAACACAGCTGCAATGGCAATTTTAAGCTGCACCGGAATTTTAGTCTGCTTTTTTTTACTGGCAGCAGGCTTCCTCACCGCTGGTTTACGAACGGCGGGTTTACGGGTAACAGGCTTTTTGTTAATGGGGGCTTTTTTCTCTGGCGGCATTGATTCGGGTTCCGGATGCAAATTTGTAAAAAATTACGCGATATTTTTCCCTCAATTTTTTTAGTTCGGTAAATGATATGTAATTCAAATGATGAATTAATGATTTGGCTTTTGCTATTTTTACGGCATCCGGAAATACCATGTTCAAACTCATTTTTAATACCTACAAAGCATCTTTTAGCGGCCTCAGTCGCGAAACCTGGTTATTAAGTGCTATGATTCTATTTAACAGATTCGGAAGCATGTCAGTTCCTTTTATGGGCTTATACGTTATCCAGAGTTTAAACCGTTCAGAAATGGAAGCCGCCCTTATAATCACTTTATATGGAATAGGTGCCGTTCTTGGCTCAGCGATGGGTGGTAAATTAACAGATATGATTGGCTTTCGCCCGGTACAAATACTTTCCTCGGTCGTAGGAGGTTTACTTTTTATCGTATTCTCAACAATATCGCACTTCCATACGCTTTGCGTTTTTGCTATTGTGATTAGCTTTTTTTCAGAAGCTTTTCGTCCAGCAAATTTTACTGCCATTGCGCACTATGCAGCCGAAGGTACCATAACCAGATCATATTCATTAAATCGTTTAGCTACAAATATCGGATGGTCTTTAGGAAGTAGCTTTGCAGGAATAATTGTCAAAATAAACTACAAGGCATTATTTATTCTGGAAGGGGTTGTGAGTATAATTGTAGGTATGCTAATTCTTTCATTTTTGCCACAGATTAAAGGATTCATAAAAAAGGCCAAGGAAACAGCGGCAGATATGGTCATTATGAAACCCTGGAATGATCCCTTTTATGTAAAATTCATCCTGATTACCACTCTTTTTATAACATGCGCCTTTTTAATGTTTAGGATTGTCCCTGTTTTCTTTAAAAAAGAATGGCATATCGATGAGTTAGAAATTGGCCTTATTATCGGTATAAATGGCATTTTGATTGCCTTATTCGAAATGATTATGATCAATAAAATCGAAAAGAAGAGGTCGCCCATGTTTTTCATCATCATTGGCTCTGTTTTCTTTGCGGTATCATATCTGTTGTTAAGTGCACCAATTATTTTCCACATCATTTCGGCTGTGTTAACCATTGTAACCTTCACGGTTGGCGAAATGTTTGTACTCCCATTTATCAATACTGTAGTTATTAGCAGAAGCAATGAACACAACCGTGGGTTATATGCCGCAGGTTATACTTTAAGCTGGTCTTGTGCACAGGTAGTGGGCCCGCTTGCTGGTTTTTATATTGCCAAACACCTGGGATATAACTGGCTTTGGTTTGGCTTGGCCTGTATCTTATTGCTTTGTGCCTATGGCTTTAACGTACTGGATAAACACCAGCAAAAAGTTGTATTGAAAACGAATTAGTTTACAGCTGGCCATTTGCAAACTGTAAACTAAAACGACTATCTAAAAACTAAATTTATTTGACTTTCTGTGCCTTAACACCTTCTTTGGTAATTTTTACCGGTAAAATCATACCATCTGCATCAAAATTCATTTCATCGATACAGGTTTCGCGATGGTTGCCATCAGTTTCGGTGAGTGGTCTGCGGTGGTAAACGATGTAATATTTATTCTTTTTCTGATTGATGATTAAAGAATGGTGCCCTGCTCCTCTTGCAATTGTTGCATCTTGCTGCAAAATTTTACCTACCCTTTTAAACGGACCAAATGGCGAATCGCTTACGGCGTAGGCTACGCAATAATCGGGACCAGTCCAGCCGCCCTCGCTCCACATGAAATAATATTTACCATTTCTGATGAACATATATGGACCTTCTACATAATTATCGGGCGTTATTTCTTTAAAGATAGTGCCATCCTCAAAAGGCAGGAAACCCGTAAAATCTTGATTTAATTTGGCAATATTACAGTGTTTCCAGCCACCGTAAATCAGGTAATATTGTCCGTCTTTATCTTTAAACACAAACTGATCAATAGGTTGTGCACCGTTATAAAACTTATCAACCAAAGGCTTGCCTAAGTGATCTTTATAAGGCCCTTCAGGCTTGTCGGCCACGGCTACCCCAATTCCGCCAATTTCTTTATCGCTTTGAATATCGTTGGCACCGAAAAACAAATAGTATTTTTTGTCTTTTTGTACAATTGCCGGAGCCCACATGGCTTTATTGGCCCATTTAACCGCAGCCGTATCTAAAACATGCGGGTGTTTTTTCCAGTTTACCAAATCATCCGAAGAAAAAGCATTGATAAAAACCTGTTCTTTATAACGGGCAGAGTATGTTGGATAAACCCAGTATTTATTGTTAAAAACAGCAGCCTCAGGATCGGCGTACCATCCCGGAAATATTGGATTTCCAGATTGCTTAATCGTTTTAGTATCCTGAGCAAAAGAAACGAGCCCGGATAAAAGTAAAAGAGAAGAGAATAAATATTTCATGGGTACAATTTAGAAAAAAATCTGTTTAACCGCAAAGTACGCGAAGAAATGGCGCGAAGGACGCTGAGCTGGGAGCCTATTTATCCAATTGCTAAAAACAATTAACCACAGAGGGCGTTGAATTTTCACAGAGAAGCACTGAGATATATTGCTCAATACTTTCCTGATTAAAAAATAGAGATTCTGGCATACGCCAGAATGACGTACTCAATAACCGCATAACCTTAATTTCTTGTACGCTCTGTATTTTCTTTGTGTTCCTTGTGGTTTAAAAAAAAGCAGTATTCAGGTTCTGGATACAATTTATAGCTTTAGCGGCCCTTGTGTTACGCTCTGCGTGCTTTGCGGTTAAAAAATAGCATCTTTTTTTACCACCGATGAAATAATGGTGTTAATTTTCAAAAAAAATCCCTGTTTAGCCAGGCCAAACAGGGATTACAGGAGCACGTAGTAAGTTTATTTACTTAGTTCTGCGAAATATTTATGGAACAAAGGAAGGGTTTCGATTCCTTTGTAATAGTTATAGATATCGTATTTCTCGTTTGGTGAGTGCAATGCATCGCTATCTAAACCGAAGCCAAAAAGTACCGATTTAATACCCAATACATCTTCAAATAAAGCAACAATTGGAATGCTCCCTCCGCCACGTGTTGGAATAGCCGTTTTACCGAAACTATCTTCAATGGCTTTTTCAGCAGCTTTGTAAGCCACACTATCAGTTGGGGTTACCACAGGCTCGCCGCCGTGGTGAGGGGTAACTTTAACTTTTACATTTTTAGGCGCAATGCTTTCGAAATGTTTGGTAAAAATTTCAGCAATTTCTTCAGAGCTTTGGTTTGGTACCAAACGCATCGAAATTTTAGCATTGGCCTTACTTGGCAATACGGTTTTAGCACCTTCGCCAATGTAACCACTCCAGATTCCGTTCACTTCTAATGTTGGGCGTGTTCCGGTACGCTCCAAGGTAGAATAACCTTTTTCGCCCCAAACTTCCTCAATATCAAGATCCTTTTTATATTCAGCCTCATCATAAGGTGCTGAATTTAAGGCTTTTTTCTCTTCATCTGTTAATTCAACCACTTTATCGTAAAACGCAGGAATGGTAATGTGATTGTTTTCGTCGTGTAAAGAAGCAATCATTTTACACAGGATAGTTGCCGGATTAGCCACTGCACCACCATAAACACCTGAGTGTAAATCGCGGTTTGGTCCTACCACTTCAACTTCCATATACGCCAAGCCGCGTAAACCAGTTTCGATTGATGGGTGCTCCATACTAATCATCGAAGTATCAGAAATTAACACTACATCGGCTTTTAAGCGTGCTGCATTTTCCTTTACAAAAATACCAAGGTTTGCAGAACCAACCTCTTCTTCGCCTTCAATCATAAACTTAACGTTGCAAGCCAGGGTGTTGGTTTCCATCATCAATTCGAAAGCTTTTACATGCATGTAAAACTGGCCTTTATCATCGCAGGCACCACGGGCATAAATTTTACCATCACGCACCGTTGGCTCGAAAGGTGGCGTATGCCATAACTCTAACGGATCGGCCGGCTGTACATCGTAGTGGCCATATATTAAAACAGTTGGTAATGCAGCGTCAATAATTTTTTCGCCATAAACAATAGGATATCCTGCTGTTGGACAGATTTCTACGTTATCGGCTCCTGCATCCTTCAATTTCTGTGCTACATAATCGGCAGTTTTTAAAACATCACCTTTGTATTTAGGATCGGCACTAACCGATGGAAAACGCAATAACTCAAACAATTCATCTAAAAAACGTTGTTTGTGCGTTTCTACGTATTTTTTAATTTCTTGCATAACAAAATTAGTTTGGGCAAATATAGGTTTTACCAAATAAATGACACCAAATACGGGCTAAATTATCGTTAGCTCAGGGTAAAACTAGTCAAATACGTAAGCATGTACTTTTTACTACTTTAAACACGTCTGCCGGCGAATACAAAAAATTAGTTTATTGTTTGTAAAAAAGAAATCAGAGGGTATTATTTATATTTACTTTTTTGTACATTGCGCAAACAGATATCCTTAAACCTGCTTAGAAAGAATTTTTGAAGATGAAGCAAAGTGCATTAGTATTTTTATCGCTGCTGCTACTGCTTTGTCTTTGCACCACCTCTTTTGCCCAAACTCCGCCACCAAACCAAAACCCAACCCGCGTTAGCTGCCCCGAAGCCGCTCAATATTATTCGAAAGATAGTATCAATATTGTAACTTTTGGTGCCAGTACAGTTGAAGGCGTAAACGGGCAAGGCTTTCAAACCATGCTGAAAAACAACTTCTTAAACTGCTATACCAATAAAATTGTAGATATAACCAACCATGGTATTGGCGGCCAAACTACTTTTCAGGGCCTGCTTAGAATTGACAATGCCATAAGTAACCGTACTGGCTTTATTGTGATAGACATGGGGATTAACGATGCTGTATCTATTGCGCGAGGTAAAGGAAGTGTTGCCGAAACGATTGCCAATATGCGGAGCTTTATTACCACCAGCATGAAACAAAAGTTAGTGCCTATTTTATGCACTTTACAAAATGTTGATGACCGCACGGATAAATTTAATGTTACTGTTAATACCAACATCAGAAGTATAAATGCCGGATACAGACGCCTGGCAGCCGAATATAAAATTTACCTGGCCGATGTTAACGCAGCCATGAGAAGAGACTTCTCCTTATATCAGGATGCTTTCCACCCCAATGCACGAGGCTACCGGTTAGTAAGCTATGTAATTTTTGATACCATTAACAAAGCTATTTTCGATAAATTTTTAAAGTTTACTGTTACCCAGAACTACCCCAACCCAGCTTCAATGCAAACCTTTATTGATCTGGTGCTACCTGAATCGGATAAAATTAACATCCAGATTTACGATTTAATGGGCCGCCTGGTTAAAACAGTGGTAAACGAATACCTGAATACCGGTAAACATACTTTGGAAATCAATACGTCTACTTTTGTGCCTGGCATTTATTTCTTTAAAATCTCTTCCGATTCGGGCCAGTACAACTCGGCCAAAAAGTTTATTGTGGCACGGTAACAAAACAATTAATCAATAGTCACATAGCTGATTAATTTGTTTCATATCTTTAACAATGCCAACAGAAACTTTTACCAATGAGGTGATCGATATCAGTTCACTTCCGAAATACGAAGAAATAGCACTCCAGCACCCTCACTCCGATTATTGGAAAATTATTTGCATTAACTTATCCATTTTCTTAGGCCTTATCGGAATCGGCGCAGCTATGCTGTTGTTTTTTATCAACGAAGTCGGAACCCACGCCTTTTTAATAACCGCCATTTATCTGGCACTTGCTGCTATATTGTTCCTGTTATTTCGGGCCAGCTTTAAGAAAAGAGGTTATTCCATCCGTACACATGATGTGATTTATAAAAGCGGTATTATAGCCGAATCAACCACGATTGTACCTTTAAACAGAATCCAGCATATCGAGCTTAACGAGGGGATCTTATCCAGAGTTTTTCATCTGGGATCGTTACAAATCTTTACTGCAGGCGGCCAAACCGGGCATATCCACATTTCGGGTATCCCGATTGAAACTGCAAAAAACATTAGAGACCTTCTGTTAAAAAAACTGGATTTAACTGAAAATCAAACCATTGATCAGGCAGCATCATGAACAAGGATTTTAGTAAACCCCAGCGACAATCGGCGGCAGGTATTATTGTAATGGCCACGCACACCTTTTTAAAGATTGTAAAAGCTAGTTTTTTCATTTTTGTTTTGGCTTTTATAAAAATGCCGCTCCATCAAATATTTTATGTTTTGGCAGGCGTAGCTTTGCTTTTAGTAATCAGTTTCTTTTTTGCCTACCTGTGGTATTTAAAATTCACCTTCTTTTTAGATAAAGAAAAACAGGAATTTGTGGTCAACAAGGGGATATTTAACCGCGATCAGGTTATTATACAACTCGATAAAATCCAGCAGGTTAACATCAACCAATCTATCTTACAAAAAATTATAGGCGTTTATGGTCTAAAAATAGATACTGCAGGCGCACACGGCGAAGAAGTAAGTATCCGAGCGATTGACGAAACTTCAGCCTATAACCTTAAATCACATTTACTCCATAAAAAAGTTGCCGTTGAAAACCAACCAGAAGCCGAAACAGCAACTCAAATTACTGAAGAAACCCCGTTCTTAAAAATAAGCTCGTGGACTTTATTTAAGGTTGGGCTCACTTCAAATTATGGACAAAGCCTGGCACTGCTTGCCGCATTCTTTTATACTGTAATTTACGAAGGCAGGCAGTTATTAGACAGCCTTAAAATTGATAAAAATGCAATAGAAAGCACCGTTACCGGCATGTTAACCATTGTAACTGCATTTATTTTAATTGGTGTATTGCTAATGGTATTGCTGGTAATTAATATGGTACGAACCTTTTACAAGTATTTTGAGCTGCAAATCAGCCAGCATAAAGATACCCTGCTCCTCTCGTCAGGTTTAATAGCCAAGAAAAATACACTGGTTAACCCAGCTAAGGTGCAAATTACCAAATACAGCCAAAACTATTTCCAGAAGAAGCTAAACATGCTGAATGTAAGTTTAAAACAGGCGCACTTTGGCGAGAGTAAGAAAGGGCACGAAATGCAGGGCAATACGATGGAAATTCCGGGTTGTAACCCTGCCGAACGAGATGAATTACTGCGAATGATACTGGACAAGCTCCCTAAATCAAACAAAACCTTTATCCCCGACTGGCGTTTTTTAAACCTGCCTATCTTTTTCAAGTTGGTTTTGCCTGTGGCTATTTTTATAATTGTAGCCATAAATGTTCCAGAGGTTAAACCTTTTATAAGTGCGGCAGCTATTTATTTAATTACAGGCATTGTAATGATTTACATTAGCTACAAAAAGCACCGCATTTCGGTTAGCGAAGAATTTATTGTGAAAAAGAGTGGCATTTGGGATATTTCGCATGAAATTATAACACCTGCTAAAATTCAGGTCATTACTACTTTTCAATATCCATGGCATAAAGGTGTAGATGTTGGCCATTTGTGCCTGCATACTGCTGCAGGGCAGATTCGATTTAAATACGGCAACTATACCGAAATTAAACAGCTGGTAAACTATTGGTTGTACCAGGTAGAGCACCGGAATGAGAACTGGATGTAATAAATAACAGTTACCTGGGTTTAATACCAGGCAACTGTTATTGGTCTTAATTATTGTAAGCTGCAGCAAACTCAGCGGCAAAATCCTGAAGGCTTGTACTGCCCAAAACCGGCCTGTTTTTGTAATAATCTACAAAAAGCCTGTTGCTTCTGATAGCATCGCCCATTTCTACATAGTTTTTGGCAATTTCTTCAGGTAAACCAGCGCCGGTCATGCCGTTAAAAGCGTCTTCATCGCTAAATGTTACCCATGGCAATTCGGGTTTACCAACCGCTGTTCCTAAAGCTTTAGCTACATCGGCTGGCGTGCTTTGATCGTCATTAGCTACATACAATACACTTTTCCCGCTCAATTCACTTTCCAATGTTTCGGCTGCAACTTTAGCAATATGACGTGGGTGTACAAGCACCAGTTTTGCATCGGCACCAAAGTTGGAACCTAAGATATTCGCATGCTTAACCATATCGATATTGGCCAGGAAATTAATGAAGAAATAACCTGCGCGTAAATGTTTAATGGCTACGCCATCCAGTTGGGCAAAAGTATTTTCTACCTGGTGTAATCCGGCAATAGGTCCGGTTCCATCTGGCAAATCGGCGCCAACGCTACTTAAATTTACCACTTTCTTAACACCCGATTGCTGAATGGCTGCAGCGTAGTTTTTACCGGTTTCGCTGATGTAAGCTTTGAACTGAGGTGCAGAAAAATCGGGCGGCACCATGGTATAAATGGCATCGGCACCAGTAAAAGCAGCGGTTAAAAATGTGGTATCGGCCACGCTTCCAATCAGCGGAATAGCGCCCAATGCTTTAATGGCTTCGGCCCGGTTGGGATTGCTGCTGATAATTTTTACTTCGTGGCCTTTAGCGACTAAAATTTCGGCAAGTGGTTTGGTAATATTTCCTAACGATCCTGTTAATGTGATTTTCATGATATTTTGTTTTTAAATTATGGATACAAAGCTATATTTGTACTTACTTTTATACAAGTACTTACCCCAAAGTATGTAACCATGACAGCGATTAAAGAGAGTTCGACCAGAAATTTTAACAAGGGCGTTGCATTAACCAGTTGCCCGGTAACCTTTGTAATGGAAAAAATTGGCGGTTACTGGAAGCCTATCATTATATATCATTTAATGAGCGGGCCAAAACGCTACAGTGAACTGAAACGGGCAATCCCACAGATTACCGAAAAAATGCTCATTCAGCATTTAAAGCAGCTACAGGCCGATGATATTGTAAATCGCGTTGCCCAAGCAGTTGTTCCTCCGGTGGTTACTTATAGCTTAACCAAACCTGGAGAAGATCTTTTTACCGTACTCGACTCTATGGTAGATTGGGCCGTGAAAAATGGTTCCGTTTAGATCAGGAAATACGATAAAATAGCTTATAAATTAGCACCAAAAGGCAACGATTTGCAGGCATCGGGGTTATAAATTCCGTTAATAGTAGCATAAGCTTAGTTTACCTAAACCTTGGCGAAGCGGATACCGGCCAGGTGGGCAATGCCTGCAGGCGTATGAGTGAAGCAAAGGACTATGGTTGCTATGAAAAACAAAGCTGGCTTTTCTTAAAGATCAGCAAACCTTTACTAGGACACAAAACCATGGTATATTGCTTGTTGCTGTGATATACAGGTTTTACTTTTCAAAAAAAATAAGGCGCTATTTCTCCACAATCTCATTAAAAAGCCAGGGATTTCTTATTTTTGAACCTCAAAAAAATAGGAGCCGAATTGGATTATTTAGAAGGATTAAACCCGCAGCAAAGAGCAGCAGTAGAGAATACAAAAGGACCGGTAATGATTGTTGCAGGTGCTGGATCTGGTAAAACCCGCGTAATTACCTTCCGCGTGGCCCACCTTATCCAAACCGGTACCGATCCGTTTAACATATTGGTACTTACCTTTACCAACAAAGCGAGTAAAGATATGCGCGAGCGTATCAGTAAAGTGGTTGGCGCCGAAGCAAAAAACATCTGGATGGGAACCTTCCACTCTGTTTTTGCGAAAATTTTACGCGTAGAGGCCGAAAAAATAGGCTATCCGAGCAATTTTACCATTTACGATACCGACGATACCAAGAGTGTAATCCGTGCCATCTTAAAAGAGATGCAGCTGGATGATAAATTATATGCCCCGAATTTTGTTTATGGCCGCATTTCTTCGGCAAAAAACAACCTGATTTCGTGGGGAGAATACCAGGCCAACGATCAGATCCAGGCCGAGGATATCCAGAATAAACGTCCCCTGTTAGGCCAGATTTACGAAACTTATGCTAAACGTTGTTTCAGGGCTGGCGCAATGGATTTTGACGATTTACTGTTCAAAACCAATATCCTGCTGAAAGAACACCCGGATGTACTGAATAAATACCAGCAAAAATTCAGATACCTGATGGTGGATGAGTACCAGGATACCAACTTTTCGCAATACACTATCGTAAAAAAACTGGCTGCTGCTTACCAGAATATCTGCGTAGTGGGCGATGATGCACAGAGTATCTATGCATTCCGTGGTGCCAATATCCAGAATATCTTAAATTTCGAACGCGATTATCCGGATTTAAAAGTATATAAGTTAGAGCAGAATTACCGCTCTACCCAAAATATTGTTGATGCGGCGAGCAGTATTATTGCCAACAATAAAAACCAGCTCGAAAAGAACGTATTTTCGGATAACGAACCCGGCGAACGTGTTAAAGTTTCGCGTGCCTTTACTGATAATGAAGAAGGTAAACTGGTAGCCGAAGCCATTATTCAGGAACGGACAAGCAAAGGGCTTCATCATAGCGATTTTGCCATTTTGTACCGTACCAATGCCCAAAGCAGGGCCATGGAGGAAGGCTTACGTAAGTTAAACATCCCTTATAAAATATTTGGTGGTCAGTCTTTCTACCAGCGCAAAGAGATTAAAGATTTAATTGCTTACTTCCGCTTAACTTTTAATCCGAAGGATGAAGAAGCGATAAAAAGGGTAATTAACTACCCTAAACGTGGTATTGGCGATACCTCGGTAGATAAAATTATTGTAGCAGCCGACCAGCATGGTAAAACCATGTGGGAGGTGATTGCCAATGCACACATGTATGTAGATGGTCGTTTGGCTAACCAGCTTAACGATTTTGCTACCATGGTGCAGAGTTTTCAGGCCGAGGCCAAAAAGCTTGATGCCTACGATGCGGCATTATTTATTGCCCAGCATGCGGGTATTTTAAAAGAATTGTATACTGATGATAGTGTGGAGGGCCGTAGCCGTTACGAAAATATCCAGGAGTTATTAAACGGGATTAAGGAATTTGCCGAACGTGAAGATATTGAGGAAAAAGGCCTCGAGATTTTTATGCAGGATGTTGCCCTTTTAACCAATGACGATAAAGACGGCGATAAAAACAAGGATAGTGTTTCGCTCATGACCATCCACTCATCAAAAGGATTGGAGTTTAAAAATGTATTTATAGTAGGTTTGGAAGAGAATCTTTTCCCTTCGCAAATGTCGCTCACCAACCGTACCGATTTAGAAGAGGAACGCCGTTTGTTTTACGTGGCTATTACCCGTGCTGAGGTAAAACTAACCTTAACTTACGCTACTTCTCGTTACCGCTGGGGAACCCTAACCAACTGCGAACCAAGTCGTTTCATTAACGAAATTAACCCTAAGTTTTTAGAATTGGATGTTAAACCATCCAGATCGAATTCAATTGAAGGTAGCTTTGACGATGAACGCAAAACCTGGACCTCGCAGCCACGCGATTTCTTTAGCAAGCCTAAACCAGCCGGTGCCGGGAATACAACGACTTCTACCCCACCTGTACGCCCTAAAACCACATCGCTTTTAGCTAAGGCGCATGTACCAACTGCGGGTTTTACACCATCACAGCCGCACGAATTTCAGAACGGCATGGAAGTAGAACACGAAAAATTCGGTTTTGGAAAGATCATCAGTTTAGAAGGATCGCTGCCAGATGTTAAGGCAACAGTATTTTTTCAGGGATTGGGCAATAAACAATTGTTGCTCAAGTTTGCTAAATTAATGATTGTAAAGTAATTAAAAATCAACTACCAGTTATTCAAACATAAGTTTGTCACGTTGAGCCTGTCGAAACGCTAGTTAACTATTTAACTGGTCCTTCGACAGGCTCAGGATGACAATCTAATTTACGGTTACCAGAAAATTAGCCTTCAAACAAATCGTATTTCTCTAATACCCCGACCTATCTTCCAAAAACTCACCATTTTTAAGCTGCACCAACTGGCCGTTAGCTAAAGATTTAGCCGTTAAATTCCATTCATCTTTAACTTCGGTAACCTCTACCAAACTACCAAAGGGGAAATCATCTCCTTTATTGTCGACAGTAATTTTAACTTTTTCGCCCACTTTTGGTTCTTTAAAAAACAACTGATTGCCAACAATACTTAAACCATTAATTTTTTCCAGATCAGCGATCAGGTATTTCCGGTAAGGCGATTGCGGGTTTTGCGATACCAGTACAAAAGACTTTGTCTCCATTTCGTACTGAACCTGCATTTTGTAGAAAAACTTACCTCTGATTTTATCGCCCAGATAAATTTTATCACCCTGTGCCGTACGATAGCCTGTATAAAAAGATGTTATATCCATAAATTGATTCTACGACCAAATATGGCTTATTTTTTTAAATTTGTTGCCCCGAAAGCCCAAAATTATCCTTAATATTGGGGTCGGTTTTTCCGAATACAAACCATGCAACTTACCAAGTTAGAAATCAAGGGCTTCAAGAGCTTTGGCGATAAAGTAACCATCAACTTTAATGAAGGGGTTACGGCTATTGTGGGGCCTAATGGTTGTGGAAAATCTAATGTAATTGATGCCATGCGCTGGGTTTTGGGCGAACAAAGCACCAAAGCACTCCGTTCTGAAAAGATGGAAAACATCATTTTCAATGGTACCAAAAACCGTAAACAGGCACAGCTTGCCGAAGTTTCGCTCAGTTTCGATAATACGAAAAACATCTTACCTACCGCTTATTCGCAGGTTACCGTAACCCGAAAATTGTACCGGAATGGCGATAGCGAATACCGCTTAAACGATGTGCAGTGCCGGTTAAAAGATATTACCGACCTTTTTCTCGATACCGGGATTGGCTCTGATAGTTACTCGATTATTGAGCTGAAAATGGTCGATGAAATTATTACCAATAAAGAGCATAGCCGCAGGTCCTTGTTCGAAGAGGCATCGGGTATTTCGAAATACAAACTCCGCAAAAGGCAAACTTTCGGTAAGTTAAAAGATACCGAAGCCGATTTAGAGCGTGTAGAAGATTTACTTTTCGAAATTGAAAAAAACCTGAAAACACTCGAAAATCAGGCGCGTAAAGCTGAACGCTATTATAAGCTGAAAGAACAATACCGCGAGCTGAGCATACAGCTGGCTGCGCACCGTATTGCCTTCTTCCGTACCGATTTAGGTGCGCTCGAAACCCAGGAACAGCAGCAAATGCTTAACCGAACCGAGTTGAGCACCAAAATAGATACCGGAGAAGCCGATTTACAAAAACTTAAGGTAGGCAGCATCAGTCAGGAGAAAAACCTTTCCGTACAACAAAAGGCCACCAACGAGTTTGTTTCCAAAATACGTGCTTATGAGAGTGAAAAGAAAGTAAAGAACGAACAAATGCGTTTTTTACAGGAGAAAGAAACCCGTTTATCGGGTGAGCTGGAAAAGGATAAAAACCAGGTTAACCACATTAAATACAACATTAAGCGCCTTAATGAGGAAATTTTAACCGAAACAGAGGTTTTTAACCGCCTTGAATCGGATTTAAAAGTGCTAAAATCGACCTTGGATACCCTCCGCGAGCAACAGCAAACTGAGAAAAACCGGATCGATAACCTCTTAAAATCGCTGAATGAGCTGCAAAGCACAGTCTATCAGTCGCAAAAGGAAATTGATATTTTTAATATCCAGAAAGATGCGCTGGTGCAGGAAACCAACCGCAATGTTGATGATACCGAAACCAAAACCTTAGAATTAAAAGCCTTTGACCATGCTTTGGCCGAGCTTGATATTCAGGTAAGGGAAAAGCAGGCCAACATTAAAAACCTTACCGAAGCAGAAGAGGTATTGAAAACCCAATTGGCTACTTCAGAAGCTAACCTGAGTTCGAACAAGGAAAAACTAACGGCAGAAAACCGGAAAAAAGACGCTAAACAAAACGAATACAACCTCACTAAATCGCTGGTTGACAGTCTGGAAGGATTTCCTGAATCTATCCGTTTCTTAAAAAAGAATACTTCTTTCGCCAAAACAGCCTTGCTCCTGTCGGATATTTTATTCTGTAACGAAGATTACCGCATCGCGATAGAAAATTATCTGGAGCCGGTAATGAACCATTATGTGGTTGAGAAATATGCAGATGCCGTTGAGGCGATTAACCTCCTTACTAATGCCAGCCGTGGCCGAGCCAATTTCTTCATTTTAGAAAACATACCCGATAAAACCCCTAACCTGGCCGAACATGAGGGCTTGGTATCGGCTTTATTGGTAACCGAAGTAGATAAAAAGTACCAGCATCTTTGCACTTTGCTGTTGCAAAACGTGTATATCGCCGTTAACGAACAAGAAAGTCGTTTTAAAGCAACTCCGGGCGATGGCTTAACCGTTTTGGCCAAAAACGGAAAATATGCGCAGACTAAATTCACTCTCGCAGGTGGATCTGTGGGTTTATTTGAAGGAAAAAGGATTGGCCGGGCCAAGAATTTAGAAAATCTGGCGAAAGAAATCAAAGCTTCAGAATCGCTGATTAATAAATATAACGAAGCCATTAAAATGGAAACCGATCAGATTTTCAATTTAAAAGAAGCTTCAAAAATTAACCAGATTAGTGCTTTGCAACAGGAAATGAACCGTTTAAACAACGAGCACATTTCTGTTCAAACACGCCGCGACCAGTACCAGGAGTTTATTACTACCAGCGAAAACCGCAAAATAGATATCGCGCAAAAAATTGTATCGATAGAAAAATCGCTTTCAGAAAAGTTGCCCGCATTGGTTGAGTTGCAGAAAAAACAGCAGCAAGACCACATTAACCTGCAGGAACAACAACTGAATTACCAGGAAATTGCCGATTTGGTAAACGATAACGCAGGCAAATACAATCAGGATAACCTCCGTTTTCACCAGCAACAAAACAAGTTATCGGGTTTAGAAAAAGACCTCGATTACCGCTTTGTGCAGGAAGAAGCGCTAAACAAGCGCATTGCGCAAAACGATAAAGAATTACAGGAAGCGCTTACCCAAATTACAGCCACCCTGCAACACACCGACCTGAACGACGATACCCTTTTAGAAATGTATCAGCAACGTGAGGAAATGGAAAAAGGGCTTGCAGAGGCAGAAAAAGAGTATTTCGAAATTAAGGGCAGTATTAATCAGGTAGAAACCGATTTAACCAACATCCGCAAAAACCGCGAAGAAACCGATTTCCTTTTAACCGAAATTAAGGATAAAAAGAACGCTTTAAAAATTGATCTGAATGCCTTAAAAGAGCGTTTGGCTGTAGAGTTCAACATAGATATTAATGATCTTTTAGAGACAGAGACCGAAATTGAAGCACTGGAAAGTGAATTTGAAATCCGCCAGAAGGTAGAAAAAATGAAACGCCAGCTGGATGAATTTGGCGCCATCAACTCGATGGCCATGGAGGCCTTTAAGGAAATGGAAGAGCGTTATGTCTTTATCCAAAACCAGAAAAAAGACCTTAATGCAGCCAAAACCGATCTTTTACAAACCATCAAAGAGATAGACGATACTGCAAAAGACAAATTTATGCAGGCCTTTACCCAGGCGCGCGAACATTTTATCGTGGTTTTCCGCTCTTTATTTAACGATGAGGACAGCTGCGACCTGATTTTATCCGACATCCACAATCCGTTGGAAGCTGATATTGATATCGTTGCCCGTCCGAAAGGCAAAAGACCACTATCTATCAACCAGTTATCGGGGGGTGAAAAAACCTTAACCGCAACGGCCTTGCTGTTTTCGCTTTACCTTTTAAAGCCTGCTCCATTCTGTATTTTTGATGAGGTTGATGCACCGCTTGACGATACCAACATCGACAAATTCAACAATATTATCCGTAAATTCTCCGATCAGTCGCAATTTATCATTGTATCGCATAATAAACGTACCATTGCCAGTACCGATATTATTTATGGTGTAACCATGGTAGAGCAAGGCGTTTCGCGCGTAGTTGCTGTGGATTTAAGGGAAGTAGCGGCGTAAAAGCTTAAAGGTAAAAGCAAAAAGACCAAAGCTAAGGTCCGTGGTTTTCGTCATTGCGAGAAGGCTTTTTCAGCCGGCGAAGCAATCTTTTATTTACAGTTTCAATTGGGAAATAAAAAATATAACTAATTTTTAATCCACTTTTTATTTCGATCGTCCTGCTGAGGTGTAATTTATTTTATAAAAATCAATATAAGTAACAGCCTCTTCCGGGGTCGTCATTTCGAGCGGAGTGCAACGTAGCCGAGAAATCTGTCTAAATAGATTTCTCCATTCCGCCACCGGTGAAGAACCGGCCGGCTCCAGTCGAAATGACGATTTTTCTATAGGGTCTGTCAATGGTAGTTTATTTTACAAGTAGAAATAGTGTTTCAATTGCCTTGGAGCTACTTCGTGTTTAGGATCTTTCCTGCGGTAAAGACCCTGAAATGAATTCAGGGTGACGCCTCTATATATTGCAATAATTAATATCTTTAGAAAATTAAGTAAATAATCCGTCATTTCGAGCGAAGTGCAACGCAGCCGAGAAATCTAGTTAACAGATTTCTCCCTGCAAACAATGGACAAGCATTTCGCGATGCTACATCCAATAGCTACGAGATCGAGACGACTTTAACTCATTAATCATAAAACATGAAAATCCTCTATATCATTCCCTTAGCCATGATGCTAAGCTGCTGTTCATCAGTAAAGAACCAAAGTACAACTGGAAACGAAAAGCTTGATACCCAATTGTTAAAAGATGTAGAAGTACTGTCTTCTGATGCTTATCAGGGCCGGAAAACAGGTACCAAAGGTGCAGAAATGGCGCGTGCTTATATTATCGCACGTTTTCAGAAATTGGGTTTAAAATCCTATCCGCAACATGTAAACTATGCCCAGGAATTTACCTTTAACAGTAGAAACAGCACCAAAGTAAATGGCACCAACATTATTGGCTATATTCCAGGGAAAAGTAATAATGTAATCGTTGTTTCGGCCCATTACGACCATTTGGGCGTTGTTAAAGATGAGGTTTTTAACGGTGCTGACGATAACGCATCGGGTACAGCCGGATTGTTAAAAATTGCAGCCCATTACGCCAAAAACAAACCCAATAATACCATTATTTTCGCCGCATTCGATGCCGAAGAAATGGGCCTACAGGGCGCGAAGGCCTTTGTAGCCAATCCTCCGGTGCCTGTTAATACCATTGCCATTAACCTGAATATGGATATGATTAGCCATAGCGATAAAGGCGAATTGTACGTGTGTGGTACTTTTAAGTATCCGGATTTAAAACAGTACATCGATACCACCCGAACCAATATTAAAGTAATTTTAGGGCACGATGACCCTAAGCAAGGGCACGACGATTGGACCAACCAGAGCGATCAGGGTGCTTTTAATGCCAAAAACATCCCCTTCCTGTATTTTGGTGTAGAAGATCATAAAGATTACCACCAAGCAACAGACGAGTATAGCACCATTACCCCAGCGTTTTTTAGTAAAGCAGCCGGGGTAGTTTTGGATGTGGTAAAACGTATTGATGCCCAATCTGGCTTGCAGCAATTACTTAAAGACAAAATGATTATGATGGATAACCCTCAAAAATCACAGAAATTTTAATGCAGTAATTCACTCCCCCTCCAAAAAAGATTAAAACCTGCCCTAACCAGCAGGTTTTTTTATGCTCCAATATTTTCAAATAAAAATAATCAATTGATTATCAAATATTTAAAACAAATACTATAAAAATAGTTTGAAAACTAGTTTTATAGTATTAACTTCATTTGAGCAAACTACAAAAATAGTTACCATGATAAAAGAACTCACAAAAGCAGAAGAACAAATTATGCTCATCCTTTGGGAAATGGGCGAAGCCCTGGTAAAAGATGTAATTGAAAAGATGAACGAACCGAAGCCTGCTTATAATACGGTTTCAACCGTCATCAGGGTTTTAGAAACCAAAGGTTTTGTAGATCATAAAGCCATTGGTAATACCTATATCTACTTCCCTATTGTAAAAGAAACTGATTATAAACGCTTTGCTTTAAATAAAGTAATGAACAATTACTTCGAAAACTCATACGAAAGTCTGGTTTCATTCCTGGTAAATGAAAAAAGTATGGGTACCAAAGAACTCGATGAAATTATTCAATTGGCCGAAAAACTTAAAAACAACAAGTGATGAACTGGTTATATTACTTACTCGAAGCCAATCTGTATCTCGTAATATTTTACGGTTTTTACAGATTGTTCCTGCACCATGATACCTTTTATGGTTTAAACAGGTACTACCTCATCTTCAGTTCAGTTCTGGCCTTTATGCTCCCGTTTTTTCAGTTGGGATTTTTGAAAAAAGAGATCGTCATCAATTATGCTACATTTTCCGTAATTCCGGAAAAACCTTCACTTTTTACAGTTGAAAATGGTGTGTTGCTCTTGTACGCAATCATCTCACTGGTTTTAATCTTAAAAATTTGCCTGGGATTACGCAACCTTCAAAGCATCATCCGTAAAGCCAAAAGGACTAAAGAAAACGGTATTACCTTAATTGAGATCGAAAACTCCAAAATGGCCTTTTCATTTTTCAATCTCCTGTTTATCGATCCCAATCTTGATCAGAAAACAACCATTTTAAAACATGAAATGGTGCATATCAGGCAAAAACATAGCGTAGATATCCTGCTATTCGAGCTGATTCAGATTTCCAGCTGGTTTAATCCAATAACCTATTTCATTAAAAACGATATCAAGCTCATTCACGAATACCTGGCAGATGAAGTAACAACCAATAAAGATATCGCCAAATACGAGTATGCCATGTTCCTGATCCAAAATTCGTATGGTAATCAGAAAGTTAGCTTAACCAATCATTTTTTTAACTCGTCATTATTAAAAAATAGAATAAGTATGTTAAATCAAACCAAATCGGCAAAATGGGCCAGGCTCAAATTGTTGTTCGTTATCCCGCTAACCGGATTGATGCTCTGTTTATCTACTACAGCATTTACAAAAGATTACGGTACCATCCAGCTGGGACAAAAAAAGGAAAGCTTAAGTATTGCTTTACAGGATACTACCCGTAAAAAAGTAAAACAGATTAAGCTGGTGCCACCTCCTCCACCGTTACCACCAAATGCCGCCAAAGCAAAAAAAACACCACCAAAAGTAGAAGTTGTTCGTTTTCCGCCACCTGTAGTAAAAAAAGATGGCAAAAGGCTGCCTCCGCCTGTAGTGATTAAAGATGAAAAAGTGGCACCTCCACCCCCACCTATTGAGCCTAGACCAATAAAAAAGAGAAAATCATTACCACCGCCGCCACCTCCCGCTGAGCCAAGACCAGCCAAAAGCGGAAATGACAGCGAAACCATTACCGGTATTTCTGTAATCAATGATAATAATAGTACCCAATCCATTACAAGCACCTCACCAGCGGAGCAAAAGGAATTAAAATCGGTAACTGTTATCGGCTACCCAGGTACAGGCAATAAAAATACAATACCTGTTAAAAAGGTAAAAGGAACCAGGATCGAAGAAGTTACCGTTGTGGGTTACCCAAGCAAAAAACAATAACTACTGAGCCACGTAAACCACATATTTGGTTTCAAAGAAATCTTCCTCAAAATAGGCTGAAAGCGGATACAGTTCTGCTTTCAGTTTAGATTCCTTAATCTCTTCGGCTAAATCGCCACCTTTTAAATACAAAATACCGTTTGGAATGGCATTAAGCGATTCTTTCTTAAACTTACCTTGTATCCAGGGATAAAACTCACCCAGGCGCGTAACCGCTCTAGAAACTACGAAATTGAATTTCTCTTTAACCTGCTCAGCCCTTAAATGGTCGGCACGCAGGTTTTCTAAACCCAATGCAGCAGCAACTTCTTTAACCACCTTAATTTTTTTACCGATAGAATCGACCAGGTAAAATTGCGTTTCAGGAAATAAAATGGCTAGCGGAATACCCGGAAAGCCACCCCCAGTACCAACATCCAGCACCGACTCGCCCGCTTTAAACGTACAGATTTTAGCTATGCCTAACGAGTGCAACACATGGCGTTCATACAGTTCTTCAATATCTTTTCTCGAAATTACATTGATCTGCGCATTCCAGAAACTATATAATTCAAACAGTTGCGAAAACTGTGCGAGTTGTTTTTCAGTTAGATTCGGAAAATATTTTAAGATGATATCTGGCTTTACATCAGGCATATTGCAATAACTAAAGGATTATGAACTATTTCCATTTTACATTTTTCTTCCCAAACATGGATAAAAATCCATTCAGGATTAAAAACAGAAACAAAAGTATATCTAAAATCGGGAACCACCAACGTAAATCGCCATAGTTTAACCGTTTAAGCAATTTTGGATAGATAAAACACCTGATGATGATGCTCAACACAAAGATTCCCAAGGCTACATACTGCGCTTCGCGACTTAAAAACATACAGCCGGCAAAAAAAGCATAAAACAAAAACTGGAATACAATCTGAACGGTTAAAATAAACTTGTGTTTCGGTTTATATAACTTTCCAGCACCAAAATGACGTTTCTTTTGACGCAGGTAGCCTGCCCAGGTTTTATTAGGCTCGCTCCATACATGGCTATCGGGATGCAAACGCACCTCCGTATTATAAGCGGTGGCATGCGCATTTACAAACAAATCATCATCACCCGAAGGGATATGCATGTGCGCAGCAAAACCTTTATGCTTAAAGAAAAGCGATTTTTTGTAGGCCATATTTCGGCCAACGCCCATATAAGGCATACCTTTTAAGGCAAAAGAAAGGTAGTTAACTGCAGTAAAAAAGGTTTCGAAACGGATCAATGCATTTAACAAGCTTCTCTTTTTCATGTAAGGCGAATAACCCAATATAATTTCCGTCTGCTCATCGGCAGGTTGCTGCATATCCATCAACCAGTTGCCAGATGCAGGCATACAATCCGCATCGGTAAATACCAGCCAGTCATGTTTAGCCGCTTTAATTCCCATGGTAACGGCGAACTTTTTACCGGCAATAAATTTATCGTTATCTAAAATTTTAACTACTTTAAGGTTGCGATGCTTCTTTTCAAAAGCCTCTAAGAACTCTTCTGTACCATCCCATGAGCGATCGTTAACCACAACCACCTCAAATTCAGGGTAATCCTGCTCCAGCAAAACAGGCAGATATTGCTCCAGGTTTGCAATTTCGTTCCGGGCGCAAACAATTACACTAATGGGTTTTCTGGCCGATACAGGTACTTCTTCTATACTTACACTGGCCAACTTCAAATGAACAAACAGTACGTAATAAAGCTGAACTAAAAGGCAGAAGCCCAATATGGAGAGCAGAATAATTTCAAGCGGGGTTAATATCACGATGGTAAAATAAATAGGCGCAAATTTCTCATTTTTAATCTGTAAAACACTTTTATGTGGATAAAAATTTAAACAAAAATATGACCCCATTTTTTGCTATTTTTGGCAGATTTTTGAAGAGGAAAATATATGAAATTTAGTTTACAGGCTAACGATCCACTATCTAAAGCCAGGGCCGGAACAGTAACCACTGCCCATGGCGAAATACAAACCCCGATTTTTATGCCTGTGGGCACAGCCGGAACGGTAAAAGCCGTACACCAGCGCGAGCTTAAAGATGATATTGACGCAAAAATCATTCTCGGAAACACTTACCACCTTTATTTAAGACCAGGACTTGATATCCTGGAGAAAGCAGGTGGCTTACATAAATTTATTGGCTGGGACCGCCCGATTTTAACCGATAGCGGTGGTTATCAGGTTTATTCATTGAGTCAGGTGCGTAAAATTAAGGAAGAAGGTGTTACTTTCCGTTCGCATATCGATGGTTCGAAACACCTTTTTACACCAGAATACGCCATGGATATTCAGCGCACCATTGGTGCCGATATCATTATGGCCTTTGACGAGTGTACACCATACCCTTGCGATTACACCTATGCTGCCAATTCTATTAAAATGACGCACCGCTGGTTAGAGCGCTGCTGTACCCATTTCGATAATACCCAACCTAAATACGGCTTCGATCAAACACTCTTCCCTATTGTCCAGGGCTCTGTATATAAAGATTTAAGAATTAAATCGGCAGAGTTTATTGCCAGCATGAACCGTGAGGGCAACGCTATCGGCGGTTTATCGGTGGGTGAACCTGCTGAAGAAATGTATGCCATGACAGAAGTGGTATGCAATATATTACCAGCTGATAAACCACGTTATTTAATGGGTGTTGGGACTCCAATTAATATATTAGAGAATATAGCGCTGGGTATTGACATGTTTGATTGCGTAATGCCAACCAGAAACGCAAGAAATGGCATGCTTTTTACCAGAAATGGAATTATTAACATCAGAAATAAGAAATGGGAGAATGATTTCTCTCCATTAGATGCAGAAAGCGACCTGCATGCAGATCAGGTAACCACGAAAGCTTATTTAAGGCACCTGGTACACAGCAACGAAATGCTGGGCGCACAAATTGCAACCCTGCATAACCTGCACTTCTATTTATGGCTGGTAAAACAGGCCAGAGAGAAGATTATTGCGGGCGAATTTTACGAGTGGAAGAACAAAATGGTTAAAGTATTAGGCAATAAGCTATAAAATGAACATCATCAAAGGCAACATTAAAATTATAGATCGGTACATTATCGGTAAATACCTGGGTACATTTATATATACACTGGCTATTTTCGTGATCATAATTGTAGTGTTCGACCTTTCTGAAAAGATGGACGATTTCATGAAGAGCGGCCTTAGTTTCTGGGGCATCCTGTCTAAATACTACGCCGGATCCATTCCTTTTTACGTGAATATGCTCTCGCCGCTGATCAATTTTATTGCTGTAATTTTCTTTACCGCTAAAATGGCCGATCAAACGGAAATCGTACCGATATTAAGCGGTGGGGTAAGCTTTAACCGCTTTTTATTCCCCTATCTGGTATCGGCGAGCATCATTTTTTCTGCAAACCTATTATCGAACCTTTATATTTTACCCTACACCAATACGTTAAAAAACCGTTTCGAAAACACCTACGTAAAGCGTAACGACCCTTCAACAAAATCCAACATCCACATGAAACTGGATGATAAAACCTATATCTACATTGATAATTTCGACAACAAAACCAATTCAGGTTACCGCTTCTCGCTGGATAACTTTAGTGGTGATGTACTGACGAAAAAGATTGTTGCCGAAAACATTAAATGGGATTCGCTTAAGCGCAAATGGCAGTTAACCAATTATTCCATCCGCAAAATTGAGGGTCTAAAAGAGACGATGATTTACGGTAACGGCAAGCTTAAAGATACGATATTAGATATGCGCCCGGATGATTTTTCGGCCTATGATAACGTGGTGCAAAACCTAACTACGAAAGAGCTGTCGGATAAGATCAGGAAAGAAAAAATCCGCGGAACGGGCGTTATGAACGACCTCCAGTTTGAGCGTTACAAACGTTACCTTCACCCGCTTTCGGCCTTTGTACTTACCCTTATTGGTGTGGCATTGTCGTCGCGTAAAGTACGCGGAGGAGTTGGGGTATCATTAGGTATCGGTATCTTCATTAGCTTCGCTTATATCGTATTTAATCAGTTTACACAAATGTTCTCTACCAAGGGCGGATTACCCCCATTTGCGGCTGTAATTACACCTACCATATTCTTTGGCCTGCTGGGTTTTTACCTGCTTAGAAAGGCGCCAAAATAACAATGGACGCCACCAAAAAGAACCTGCTCATCCTTCACCTTACTGTTTTCGTTTGGGGCTTTACCGGCGTACTGGGCAAGGTAATTTCGATCGATGCCGTACCTATGGTTTGGTATCGGGTATTAATCGCTGCAGGCACACTTTTCGCCTGGTTTTTACTCACCAAAAAGAACATTAAAATCAGCAAAAAACAATTTATCCAGTTCTTTTTAACCGGGGCAATCGTAGCCATCCACTGGATATTTTTCTTCCATGCCATTAAAGTTTCTACCGTATCGGTAACGCTGGTATGCCTCTCTTCTTTCACGTTATTTACCGCTATTTTAGAACCGCTGATTAAAAAACAGCCAATACAAATGGGCGATATTTTAATTGGCTTACTGATTATTTTAGGCATCTACATGATCTTTAAATTTGAAGGGCAATATACTTTGGGTATCATTTTCGGACTGCTTGCGGCGGTAGCTTCGAGCCTTTTTTCGATCATCAATTCAACATTAGTTCAAAAAAGTGAGCCTTCAATTATTGGTTTTTATGAGTTATTGGGTGGCCTTTTCTGGATAACTTTATACCGTTTTTATGATGGATCTTTGTTGAGCATGCACTTTAATTTAAATGCCAACGACTGGTTTTATTTAGCTCTCCTGGGCACGCTCTGCACATCGGTTGCCTACGTTGCAGGTGTATCGGTAATGCGTACTTTATCGGCTTTCAGGGTTGCCTTAATTACCAATTTAGAACCAGTTTATGGTATCTTATTAGCATTCATTTTTTTCCAGAATAAGGAGCAAATGACCGGAGGATTTTACATTGGCGCAACCATTATCCTGGGCTCAATCTTCCTTTACCCCATCTACAAAAAAAGAAAAAACAAGCTATAATTACCAGCTGCGCAAACCTAATTCTCTATCGATTTCATACCTTGAAAGGATGCAATTCCTATAGCATCAGTGCGGTGCTATAAACTCAATTTACAGGAATAAACTATAAGTAAAAGGGAATGACTTACCTTATCTTTATCACCTGATAAACCTAGAAACGTTTAGGCTTAAACTTCCAAAAGTCAGGAGATATTATTTAGTCAAAACAAATATCATTGGGGTTTAAAATTTGAATTTTAGTCAGCAGTAAAGGGTCAAAGTAGACCATAACACTGACTCAAAAAAAGATAAAAGTATTGCATCCTGACAATTCAAATCATGCTTTATACTTTGATTCAACTGCGCTTATTACAGTCTTCAATATGCGTACAGATCTGTTAAATCTGCGGGAAAAACTAAGATGAATTTATCCAAACAGATTAACCATCCTTATGAATAATATCTGCTACTGATCGCAAAAAAAATTCTCGCACCACGCGTTCAAATCAACCGAATCTTAAATAAACAACGTTACTCTAAAACAACCAACCCCAGAGGTAACACTAAAGAATCTATTGATCTAAAAGCATGTTTTTCTCTTACCTTCTCCAAATGGCAAGACCAAGTTAGTCAGTAAAAACACAAGCGAATAAACAACGCAAATCCCTGATCTGATAGATAGAAAAAGGGCATGCCGATATTAGGTTTGAGCAGCTATCTCTTCAAGTATAATCAGCAGCAAAAAAAGCGCAAGCAACAATGTTTGATAATGTAGTTGAACTAAAATAAACCAGCATTAAAAAAGCCAACATCCATCTGAACATCCTATCCAAATTGATTAGAAACAACAGCGTTGAACTTAAAATACAAAACAATAAATCAAAACAACTACACATTACAATTACCAATTAATGCATTATTTTATTTAGCAATTTATAAAATCGAAACAGCATAAAGCGCTAAACAAAACATTGAGAAGGCACGAAATTAACCAGGAAAACCTTCGCACCAAAGGAGTAAAATAGAAAAGAAAGAAGTGTTTAAAATAGGTCTGTGATTTTGATATAAACCGACAAAATAATCCATCTCAAAACTAAATCTGATCCTACATTAAAACCTAAAATAACATTCTGAAATTACGATAAAAAAGACAACAAAAACCTGCAACAAACAGCGCTAAAAAACATACAAATAAGCACTCAAAAAAAGCAAAAGAAATCAGCCAGAAAAACCATGAATAACAGCTATAAAAACATAAGGCAAAGCCCAGGTTAGAAAGCACAAAGCACAGCACAAACCAGCACATTTTATACGCATCAAACACATCAAAACATTGGTCATTTCAGAGGCTATTTCTAAAAATAAAAAGGCATTTCAACACTCAAAAAAAGGATGTACTACGGGCACAAATATTCGGATAAAAAAAACTGTTATAAAAAGCATATCACTTATTTCATTATACCTTACCAATAAAATCTAAAAGCGTAGCATGTATAAGATTCAGAAAAAATCGATATGTAAAAAAGCTTTAATGAGTTCATCAAAAATCATTTTTTCCAGACAAAAGAGAACAGATTATAGGTTAAAATTCGGACAAAATGCTATCCAAAAACACTCCATTTCTGCAGTAAAAAAAAGGTATTTCATAGCTATTTGGTTAAAAAATAGTGCGAACCAATGCATGAGTTAAAAAACTTAAAAACGAACAAAAAACAGCCTCAAAACAACAATAAAGGCACTTTTTTACTTAAAAATAGTCCAACCCCAAAAAAGACAATAAAACCACCGAATGCGGTGAATATCGCAAGGAAATGGCATTACAAATTAAAATTTTGGTCAATTTTCGGCTTTACAACACAGCAAAAACATACAATTTTAATGGTCGATTAGCTTTTCCAAGCAAGAAATCTGACCTGTTTTTCCAGTTAAAAGTACTGATCAGAAGGCAAAACCGGCATTAAAAACGATCTGATCAAAAGGTTAAAACTTCACCAAAACCCAGGTCTTCATCCCGAAGTCTTAGACCCCAAACCTAAAATCACAGCTCAAACAACACCCAAAAACAACAGACATTTTGTCACCAATACAATAATTAATCTCCGAAACAAAATCAGATTCTGCCTACAAAAAGTTAAAGTTCAGCATTAAATTGAGCAGCAAAACACAGGTTAGCCCGAGAGCATTGCCACACAAAAAGCACCTGTTTTTAATCCTTATTCAAGTCTGAAATGACCGGATAAACCTTCAAGTTAAGACCTCATTTTTACACTAAAAACAGGCACACCAAAGCTGTATTTACGCTGATTTTCTCTGCTTTTTTCAATTCAAAAATTCATGAAGCAGCTATACATTTTTCAAAATAGTGAGTTTTTTTTTCGAAGAAAATCGATTAATAAGTGTAAATTAAACCGTCAAATTACAACAGAAACAAAATGCTTTAATAATATCAATTAAGGCATATTTTTTGGAAAAATTTTTCGGTAAAAATCATATTTCATCAATTTAAGTAAAAACCATTAACAATTAAAAATCAATATTTTAAAAACTAACAGTTAAATTAAAAGTTAACAATTTTAGCAACTTGAAATTTTTGAAATACTAAATATTTTAGCAAATAATTTAGATGAATTTAAAAAAAGCAAACAAAAAATTAATTATCAGCTATTTAAGTGCGCTTAGTTTAAGTTTTATTTCACCATCGGTTTTTGGGCAGATTTTCAGCACTGCACAAAACCCACTTAGTGTAAAATGGAACTACATTTTATCGGGCGGCTTTAAAATCATCTACCCGAGAGAACTTGAAAAAGAAGCCCAAAGAATGGCCAATACCCTACCCTATATCTACCCCAAAATCGGACTGGGTTTAAGGCAGCAAAAAACCAGTATTCCACTCCTGCTACAGAACCGCGGAACGGTGGCAAATGGCTTTGTTCAGCTAGCACCAAAGAAGTCGGAATTCTATGCTACCCCCCCTCAGTTTTTCGATAGTCAGGACTGGCTAAACAACCTTGCCGTACACGAGCTCCGGCACATTGCACAGTTTGACAAATTGACAGAAACACAAGCACATCCCTTTCCAGAGCTGGTTTACTTTGCTTACTTTGGGGGAGCCATACCCACCTGGTTTTTCGAGGGCGATGCGGTTGTGAACGAGACCGCACTGACCTACTCGGGAAGAGGCCGGCAACCCAACTGGATCATGCCTTACCGGGCCTCACTTTTAGAAGGCAAAAAAATCAGCTACAGTAAAGCCTATTTTGGATCGAACAAAGACGTTACTCCGGGCTACTACCAAACCGGTTATTTGATGGTGGCGAACATGAAAGAAAAATACGGGCAGTTCATTTCCGACAGCTTGCTGGGCGACATCAGGAAAAGACCACTAAGACCTTACCCTTTTTCGAACAGCTTAAAAAAATATACCGGGACCAACACCCGAAAATATTTTCTATCGGTGCAAGATCAGGTTGCTGAAAAGTGGAAATTGCAGGAAGGAAAATCTACTACAGAAAGCTATACAAGTTTGAATAAAAAAACTGCTTTGGCTACGAACTATTTTTTACCGGTTAGACTTAATGAAAAACAAATTTTAGCGCTCAAAGAAAGTAAAACTGATGCACGTTATTTTGTGATTATAAATGAGGATCAATCGGAAAAAAAATTATTCGGAATAGGCTATCAGGAACAACCCTGGTTTAGTCTGAAAAACGGCGTTTTGGTTTGGGATGAAATCCGTTACGATCCGCGATACAAACAACGCAGCTACAGCGTTATTTGTTCTTACAACTTTCAAACTAAAAAATTCAAAAAATTAAGCAGTAAAAGCAGGCTCTTCTCTCCCAGCCTTTCTAACGACGGAAAGAAAATAATTGCAGCCAGTGTTGGATTAGACAACCTGTTTAACCTGGTAGAACTCGACGCCTCAACCGGACAGATTTTAAAAACTTATCCTAATACTGAAAACGAAATTATCCAGACTCCATCTTTCGATCAAACGGGAAAAAGAATTACTTACATCAGTGTTAACGAAAAAGGAAAAAATTTATGGTTGCGAGATGGCGAGCAAAAAACTGTATTGATCCAAAACAGCAGACAGCAATTAAGTCGTCCGGTTTTTATTGGCGACAAGATTGCTTTCAATGCACACTTTAATGGCATCGATAATATCTATGCTATTGATCCGGCCAGCAAAAAAATCAGCGCACTCAGTGCGTCGAAATACGGGGCGTTTAATCCCACCGAAAGCAGTGATGGAAAGATGGTCTTCAACGATTACAAAATCAACGGTTACGAAATTGCAGAAAAGCAGATTGAAGAAAAACCGGTAGGCGAAAATGCCTTTGTTGATTTTGCAGCCGCAGCAGAAAAGCAAGAACAGGTTGGCAACGTTTTCGAAAACATTCCCGATAGCAGCTACCAGTCTAAACCTTATCATACCGCGCTCAATCTTTTCAGCATCCACAGCATTATTCCGGTTATCGACAATGAATATGTTTTTGGTCTGCAACTCGAATCGAACAATTTATTGAACACGATGGACTTTTACACAGGGGCAAAATACCACCGCGATCTAAAGCGCTTCGAATACACGGCAGATATTAGCTATAAAGCACTTTACCCTGTATTGAGCATCTTATACCGGAACAGACCAAAACGTACGTTCTACCGCGCTAAAAATGCGATACAACAGGGCGATTGGCGCGAGCACTATATCAAGCTGAATGCCTCACTCCCGCTTTCATTTAATGCACGCAATGAGAACTATGCTTTTACCCTCAATGCGGCAACCAGTTTTACACAGCGTTACCAACCGGAGAACATGCCTACCAATTTCATCACCAGGCTCAAATTTCCGATGGAATACAATTTTACCTTTAACCACAGCGTGCGTACTACCGAAAGAGATATCGCGCCGAAGTGGGCTCAGGTTTTCAGAATTTCCTACAACCACCAACCTTTTGATGCCAACCTGAAAGGTGAAATTCTGGCACTCGAAAGTTTTCTGTATTTCCCCGGACTAGCCAAAAATCATTCGGTGCTGGCAAGCTTCAATTACCAGCAGGCAACAGGTGTAAACCAGTACGCAACTGAAATTGCAACGGTGTATGGTTACAACAATATCCAGGCAAAAAGTAAATTGCAAAACAGCCTGCTTTTGAACTACCGTTTCCCATTTGCCTTTCCGGATTGGGAGCTGGGTCCGCTGGCCTATGTAAGAAATTTCAGGGCCGGTTTATTTTGCCATTACGAGAACATTGGCAAAGGCACCACCTTTAACGATCCTAAAACTTATGGGGTAGAATTAAACACGAGCGTAAACCTTTTGCGGTACCAGCCTGTTGTAGATTTAGGAGCGCGATTGGTTTTTGTTAACCAGATTTACAATCAAAATCCGATATTAGAGTTTTCATTTAATTATAGCTTTTAAACCATGAGTGCAAAAACAATTTCGATTATTATCCTGACTGCATTGCTAACCATTTTTTTAATGGTGAATACCGAACCTGTAGATTTTGATTTCCTGGTTACAACTATTGCTGTATCTAAACTTCTGGTTATTGGCGTCTGTATCATCATCGGTTTCATTATCGGTTTTATTGTGGGCAGACCGAAAAAAACGGTAAGCAGTTATGATGATGAGATTGAACGCAAAGCACAAACCAGCGGAAGTAAAAAGGAGTTGAGTGATGAAGACAGGGATTATATTAGCTAAGACTAATCCCCCATGGTCTGTGTCTCACAGACCATCAAGAATATTTTTATTTGAGTACAGCTAACGCTATCAAAGTGCTAAAAATGTTTTGAAAGCAAAGCCTGTAGTGCTGGTAATGTTAGTCGGGCTTTTCGATAAATCTTTTAAAACACTGTTGTCATGCTGAGGCACGAAGCATCTGTTTCATCGGCTGCAGATGCTTCGTACCTCAGCATGACAGTAAGACAAAAGCAGCTGCTAATTTTAAAAGGATATCGCTACAATCCCGTTTAAACAGGTTGGCTACTGCTGCTATTTATGCTTCCACAGCAAAGCGTATAAAATATTCCATACTAGTTGAGAGTTGACATAATCTCCCCGTACAACAATCCACTCCCTCCGCCATAATGCTGGATAATTTTTAAACCTGGCTGAAGCGCGGTAAGTTTTGCCCTTAACACTTTTTCGCATTCGGCGTTAATTCCGTTTCCCAGCAAAACCAGATCGAGGTTTTGTTTCTCGCAAAGGGCAACGGCTTCCTCATCTGTACATACACATATCCCTTTCCATTCGGGCCTGGCATTCAGCAGGCGCTCCATCACAACGGTAATTTCGGCATCACGGCCGATGTAAAGTATAGTGGTTTGCATAATTCTTTTTTTAAATTTAATTCATCACGCTTAAAAAACAAATCGCCACTCCAACCGTACACCAGATGAAACCTTTAATCTCTACTAAAAGATTTCTCCACTACGGTCGAAATGACGATCGTTCTAAATTAGTTTAACTCCATCGGCACATCCATCAACAACACTTCTGCATCGGCGCTGTTGGCTGTAAAGCTAATGGCATCAGTATCCCAAACACCTAATCCATCTCTTTTGCTTAGCACCTGACCGTTAATGGTTACCTCGCCGCTGATTACAAAAGCATAAACCCCGTTACGTGCTTTTTTGATTTTGTATTCGGTTTCGAAGCCGGCATCGAATTTACCTAGTGAGAACCAGGCATCCTGATGAATCCATACGTTATCATCGCTGGCATTTGGCGACAGGATTTGCTGAAAGTTATTGTGACGTGCAGCTACATCCAAAGTTCTTTGATCGTAGCGTGGCGTAACGTTTTTCTGATTAGGAAATAACCAGATCTGCAATAAATTCAGTTCCTCATCGGCGTTGGCATTAAACTCACTGTGACTAACACCTGTACCAGCACTCATTACCTGTATTTCGCCGCTTTTAATTACAGCAGAATTGCCCATGCTATCTTTGTGTGCAATTGCACCAGCCAATGGAATGGTAATGATTTCCATATTATCGTGTGGGTGAGCGCCGAAGCCCATTCCACCAGCTATCAAGTCATCATTTAAAACCCTTAAAACTCCAAAGTGCATTCTTTCAGGATTGTAATAGTTAGCAAAGCTGAATGAGTGGTGTGCATTTAACCAGCCATGATTAGCATGACCGCGGGTGTTTTCTTTGTGCAAAATGAACTGTGACATAAATTTCCTTTCTTGTTTATGATACAAAGTTAATACCACGCCACCACCTGCGCATTGATGTAGGATAAGAAGTGATTGAGCAGAGGGCAGAGAGCGCAGGGCGTTTAGCGAAAGGCGGTAAGCGGTGTATAGTTTACGAAATAAGTAGCTCGTACGCAGAATGCTCTTTAAACCTTTGATCTTTAGTCTTTGGTCTTTAAGCTTTAGTCTTTCACCTTCAACCTTCCGCCTTCCAACCTTCCGCCTCTCTTTGGTCTTTAAGCTTTGGTCTTTCACCTTCAACCTTCCGCCTCTCTTTAGTCTTTATTAATTTTCGCCAGTACCGCATCGCTGTTTAGCTCCCTTAAAGCATCTAAAGCTATCCAATTGGCCTTTTTGTTATTTTGTGCAAGAATGTTATTGGCCGTTTCAATGGCATGCTCATGCAGAAAGGCATTGCGTTTCCCAATTTGTCTTAAGGCCCAGTTAATGGCTTTCTTCACAAAATTGCGGTTATCATAAGCTTCGCGCTCAATAATGGGCAGAAAAGCCAGAAAGGTTTCGTTGGGTTCTTTTTTAAGGTGAACGGCAGCCTCGGCCATGAGCACAAAACCGGTACGTTTTACAAATTCAGGTTCGGCTTGCGTAAACTCCAGTGCCTTCGACTTAAAATAAGGCGTTTTAACGAAAAGATTTCCGCAAGCCTGATCACATATATCCCAGGAACTGAAATCGCTTGTCCAGGCGTTTATTTGCGCTTCTGCAACTTGTTTATAATCGCCAATGAAGGTAGCCAGCAGGCGCGCTTCATGAAAACCCGTTTCCCACAGCAATAACGACAACCCCTGATCTTTACCTATCTGCTTGCCCAGTTTACGGATATTTGGCACACGGATGCCATAAGCTTTGGAAATATCGATCCCGAAATGGGCCATTTTCTTTAAATAATCTGGCTCGCTAATACTTTTTAGCTCCGAAAGGATAAATTCGATATCGTTCATGGCTATTTTTTTTTAGAAATTTAGCATTTATGCGTAAAACACCTTTATTCTACAACGAAATCGGCTGCAGACACGGCTTTGCGTTTAGCTGAACCTACACTGTACTCCAGTTGCAGGGTATAACCGCCCCCACCTTCTAAAAACAACAATTCGAATGGATGATAACCTTTTTTAAGTGCAATTTGAGCTGATTTTTCGATTGCAAAGTGCATTCCGTCATTATCAACCAGGGTTTTGTTTTGTATTTTCAGTACACTGCCATCATCCGAACGGAGAAAAAATGAATAAATACCATCTTCTGCAGCATAAAAATAACCCTTATGGCGGGTAGCAAAACTCCCTGCTTTATCTTCAACCGGGATTTCGATCGCTGCAGTGGTTGCTGTTTTGGTTTTATCGGCCTCCGAAATTAAGTTTACCACTTTATAAAATTTAGGATAATAGCTGAAACTTAAGCCGGGTTTTGGATTTTTAAGAGATACCGCATCAACATAATCCGTTTGCACATAATTGGCGGTAAAAACGTCGCCCATCCTGCCATTAGCGCCAAATATAGCTGCTTTTACGGTTTGGGTTTTATCAATGTAGATTGGTTTGGTGTATTTAGCTGAGCTGATTTTGGGTGTACTTCCATCGGTAGTATAATGCACAACAGCATTTTTTGGCGCTTCGATATTCAGGTTTGTCGATTTCAAAAAACATTATTTTCGGCGAAGCCTTTGAGATCAGTAAAACGGTAATTGATATGCATCGCATCTAAAACTGCAAACTGCTGATCCATTTTACGGCTAAAGGTTTCGAAATTTTGCTGATGTCCCCATAAAACGTCTGACATAGCCAGCAAACGTGGAAAAAGCATGTATTCTAATCTTTGTTCAGATGGAATGTACTCCGTCCAGAGATTTGCCTGACCGCCTAACACATATTGCTGCTCTTGCTCATTCAGATTAAACCCTCTTGGATTAAATCCATAAACCTTTTGCAGCGAATGCGCATCCTGCTGTGCATCAAAATAGCAAAATTCGCCAGGGGTCATGATGATGTAATTCCCTTTTTCAGCTGCATGTTTAGGTGCAGTTGGCACCCAGGTGCGCCAATACATCAAGGTAGCGGTTGGGGAAACGCCACCATCTAAAATTTCATCCCAGCCAATTAATTTTTTACCCATGCTATTGAAATATTTTTCCATCCGCTTAACGAAATAGCTCTGTACCTCATCAATACTTTTCAGGTTTTCGCGCTTCATTAAAGCCTCGCACTCCGGAATATTCTTCCAGCCGCTTTTTTCAACTTCATCTGCCCCTAAATGAATATATTTTGATGGAAACAGCTGCGCAACTTCTTTAAAAATGTTTTCAGCAAACTCAAAAGTGGTTTCCTTGCATGGACAAATGGGATCGGTAAAGTTTTTTTCTTTTTGCACCGAGCCGGTAGAAGTCAACCACGGAAACTGCCTGGTAGCCGCCTGCATGTGACCGGGCATATCAATTTCGGGAATAATTTCGATCCCCTTAGCGCCTGCATAAGCTACCAGCTCGCGGATTTCCTGCTGGGTATAGAAACCACCGTACATTTTTTCGCCGTTAATTACCTTGAAGTGTTTTTCGGGCAGTTTATAATCTGGATTGGTTTCGGCTAGTTTTAAACAGGCAGAATCCTGGTTATTTAATTTCCGCCATGCGCCAACTTTAGTAAGCTCGGGGTATTTTTTGATTTCGATACGCCAACCCTGATCATCGGTTAGGTGCCAATGGAATTTATTGAACTTATAAAACGAAAGCCGGTCTATAAAACGATGCAAATAAGCGATATCAAAAAAGTGGCGCGAAACATCTAAATGAACACCCCGCCATGAAAATTTAGGCTGATCGTTAATTTCGAGTGCAGGCAAAGCCCAGGTATTTTTGGTTTTAAAGGCATTTGTACCAGCCAGTTGCTTAAGCGTTTGCACAGCCCAAAAAGCGCCTAGTTTATCATTAACGGCAATGGTGATTTGTTTAGGCGATATTTTTAAGCGATAAGCTTCAGGCTTTAAGCTGGCATCTCTGGTAAACACCAGCTGATTGCTTAACCCGGCAGTCCTGTTTTTCTTCAACAGCTTTAGCTCCTTAACCGCAATCGCAAAAACACTATCCTTGTGATCAACGATGACTGTATTTCCTGAGAAAACAAATTTGCCTTGCAGGATTTTAACAGATTCGGGTTGCGGAAGTATGCTAAGCTCCTGTGTAAAACCAGGTTTAGTTATTAAAAAAAGGGCTAAACCCAATAATGCGTTGATTTTTTTTATGCTCATTGAGGTAACATTTGATGATTGACCAAATATAGTTTTTTCAGCGAAAATAGCTTAACCAATCCTTAACATCGCTTGATTTTTAAGTTTATATACACCAGCTAACTTGTTCAAGTTTTACTTATCTAGCTTTCAACCCAAACCACCTATTAAAACTTAAAAAAAATCATGAAAAGAAACATCCTCCGGTTACTATTGGCCTCCTGCCTGTTTGCAATTGCCTGCCAAAAGAACAACCTAACTGAAGAACAAGCAAGTACCACCAGTCAAAAGAAAAACAGCCTCATGGCTACAGCAGCCAGCGCTGCAGCAAGCGTTAATGCTTACACCAACACTTCGACTTACATTAACACCGGATTTACTTTTTTAAACCCAACGCAGGTTGATAAAAACCGCGTGGCCATTGGCGGCAGTGCCTACACCGAGGTATACGGATTTAACGTTCCGGAAGAAAACAGGGTACGTGGAATCAGATGGAATGAAGATGATGAAACTACATCGATCTGGCGCCCGCAGGGAATTGCCGGTTTCTCCAGAAATGGCGTGCGTTATTTACTGGTAAGCTGGTATGCCAAAGATGCTGCAGAAAGTAAAGGATCTAGAATAACCCTGATCGACATCAGCCCAAGTTCGAGTACCTATTTAACCTACCGGCACATTTTATTGGTACAACCTACCCTGCCTACCGGCACTTTAGATTATACCCAATATGGCACTTACGCTCCTTTAAATGTACATGCTGGTGGAATAGCCTATTTTAACGGAAAAATTTATTTAAGCAGTACAAGCCTTGGATTAAGGGTATTTGATTTGGATAAAATTATTGAAGTAACCAGCGGAACGGGTACCGAAACCAAATGTGGTAAAGATGCCAGCGGCAATCTTTATGCTTTTAATTACCGTTACATCCTGCCACAGGTAGGTTATTATAAAATCAACGATGCCGATCCATTTTCTACCGTACAGGTAAATTACGAAAACAATCAGTTATGGACAGGCCAATACTATGCCGGCAGCGCAGATGCATCTATTGTGCCCAAAATTTTCGGTTTTCCGATTAACACAGCAGGCGAATTGCAAAACTCGGGCATTCAAACGGTAATCCCTAAAAACAGTTTATTCACTTCCGATCACGCACATGGCATACAGGGCGTTTTTAGAAAAGGCAACAGAACCTGGCTTTCATGCACGGGGTCGCCAAGCGAATCGTACGGATCCACAGCCCGTTTAGCCAGATATACGGATGGAGACACCAACACTGTGCGGTACAGATGGCCTTATGGTGCTGAATCGTTATATTTTGAAGCACAATACGGTTATCTATGGAGTTTAACAGAGTTTGAACCCAATGTCGGGGCTAAGAATGGTAGCCAGGTTAACCGTTGCATATTTGCGGTAGATTTCTCGAAATACGAATAGCAGAATCTCCTTCAAGCGTCATTGCGAGAAGGCTTTTTCAGCCGACGAAGCCTGCCTGCAGCAGGCAGGCAATCTTTCTAGTAAGGATCGCTAGCACAAAAGATTGCTTTGTCGTTCCTCCTCGCGCTGACGACCTATCTATTAGATCATGGCATTAAAGCTTGTCGAATGGTTTCTGAAATGTTTTAGGTAGCGTTTCGACAAGCTCAACCTGACAACACAAAAAGGGAGATGTTTTTAGCATCTCCCTTTTTGTTATTTTATTTTCGACTAGAAATTAAGCCAAAGCCTGCTCAATATCGGCTAAAATATCATTAATATGTTCTAAACCGATTGACAAGCGGATAGATCCCTGCTCAATACCCACTTCGTTTCGTTGCGCTTCTGTAAGTTTACTGTGCGTACTGGTTGCCGGATGTGTGGCAATGGAACGTGTATCGGCCAGATTGGCTGAGATAGAAAACATTTTCAAACCATCCATAAATTTACGGGCAGCCTCAATACCACCATCAACCACGATGGTTACAATACCACCACCTTGTTTCATTTGCTTTTTGGCAATTGCATACTGCGGGTGCGATGGTAAAAAAGGATATTTTACCAGTTTAATTTTAGGGTGTTTTTCCAGGTATTCGGCTACTTTCAAGGCATTTTCGCAATGGCGATCCATACGGATAGCCAAAGTTTCTAAACTTTTAGATAAAACCCATGCACTGAAAGGCGATAAAGCCGGACCACTGTGGCGTGCAAAACCAACCACTTCAGCAATCAGCGCTTTGCTACCCAAAATAATACCACCGAGTACACGCCCCTGTCCATCGATATATTTAGTAGCCGAGTGAATAGAAATATGTGCCCCAAACTGAATAGGTTGTTGCAGGTAAGGCGTAGCAAAACAGTTATCAACTACCAGTAAAGTATTATGTTTTTTAGCCAGGTCGCCTAAAAATTCAAGATCAATAATATCGATACCCGGATTAGATGGGGTTTCTACGAAAATCATTTTGGTGTTGGGCTTAATCAACGCTTCCCACTCTTGCGGTTTATCCAGGTCGGCATAGTCAAAAGTTACTCCCCAGTTCGAAAACACATTGGTTAACAACTGGTGTGTAGAACCAAAAACCGAACGGCTGGATACAATATGATCGCCACTTTTTAAGAAAGCCCCGAAAGTAGTAAAAATAGCCGCCATACCTGTTGCAGTGGCAAAACCATCTTCGGCACCTTCTAAAAGGCACATTTTTTCGATAAACTCTGAGGTATTTGGATTTGAATAACGGCTGTACACATTCCCTTCCTTTTCGTTGGCAAATAAAGCACGCATCTCTTCCGCATCATCAAACTTGTAGCTCGAAGTAAGGTAAATTGGCGCTGAGTGCTCTTTATGTAAACTTCTTTCGGTTTGAGTGCGTATAGCTATGGTTTCAAAATTTTCGGATTTCATTTTTTAAGTATCAAGTTATGAGTAACAAGTAGCAAGTTTTGAGTAATCAGTAGCAAGTTATGAGTAGCAAGTATCAAGATTTGGTTTTCCCATATCATGCTTGAGTATTTAGTATCAAGAAAACCTCTTAAAGCCCATCTTAATACTAGATACTTGATACTAAATACTAAATACTAAATACCTGATACAATCAAACTTCTACCTTTCTATTTGTTTATTTTATAAGTAAAGTTAATAGTTGCCGAGCGGCCTAAAATATTCGATACCGAGCAGTATTTATCAAAAGTCATTTGCAGGGCTCTTTGTACCTTAGCCTCGCTTAAATCACCGAAAAGCTCGAAATTAATATCAATTACATCAAAAATCGGGGGCATTTCTTCGTCTTTACGCGTTGCGCTAATCGCAATTTTAATGTCGTTTAAGGGTTCTTTTTGCTTCGTCAGTACGTTTACCATATCTATACCACTGCAACCGCCTAAACCAATTAAAAGCATTTCCATTGGTCTAAAACCTTTACCCTCGCCGCCAATTGCAGCTTTTGCATCCAATTCAACAGTAAAACCGCTCTCGTTTTCTGCTTCAAAATTAAATTTACCGCTTTTGCGGATCAGATTGATGTTCATGTTGTTAGCTCCAGGCAGTAAGTATCAGGTATCAAGACCTTAAGCCCTCTACCTTTAAACCTTCTACCTTATTTAAATATTGTAATAAACCAAGTTGTCTTGCTCCAGTCCGGGCAATTTAACCGCTTCGGGGAAAATCGCAAAAACCGACGAGCCGCTACCACTCATTAAAGCGAATGTTGCGCCTGCATCGTATAAACTGGTTTTTATTTGATGAATTTGGGGATACTTTGCGAATACCGATGGTTCGAAATCGTTGATAACCTTATTTTTCCATGTTGTTGGAGGCAAATGTATGATTTCTTTTAATGATTGCAAAGGCTTTTGCGGTTTTACATGGGCATAAGCATCGGCCGTGCTGACATGTACAGGCGGTTTTACCAAAACTTTATACCAGGCTGACAAATCGATTTCGCATTTTTCAAACTCATCTCCCTTGTTAAAAGCGTATACCGGTTTATTTTCAATAAAAAAAGCGCAATCAGCCCCTAGCTTGCGCGCATAGTCCTGCATTTGCGAAACCGAAAGCCCAAGGCTAAACTTATCGTTAATTAATTTGATTACAAAAGCACAATCGGCCGAACCACCACCTAAACCGGCCCCTACAGGAATATTTTTAAACAAATCAATCCGTTGAGGGGGGATTTCAAAATCGGCTGCAATTAAATGGTATGCTTTTACGCAAAGATTATCGTCTGCATCGCCTGGAATATCAATACCATGAATTTTACAAGAAGTTACTGAAGCATCGGTAATCTCTACCGCATCTTTAATTTGTATGGGGTAAAACACCGTTTCGAGGTTATGGTAACCATCTGCCCGTTTTTCGGTAATGTTTAAGCCAAGGTTTATTTTTGCGTTGGGAAAAGCTAGCATTTCAGTCGTAAGTCTTAAGTCCTGAGTCCGTAATGCAAAAACCAGCAATTGGCTCATTTTGCAAACATACAAACAAGTAGCGAGTTTTGAACATAGCTCCCGACTTCAGTCGGGATTACCCGTAAATGTTAATAAATAGACCGTACGATGATTTACAACACCTGATAAATTTTAGATATTTGTAAATTATCAGAACAGTATGAAACAATATTTAGATTTAATGCAGCATGTGCTGGATACCGGCGCGCAAAAGCACGACCGTACAGGAACCGGAACCATCAGTGTTTTTGGCTACCAGATGCGTTTTAACCTGCAAGAGGGCTTCCCGATGGTGACAACGAAGAAACTGCATTTAAAATCTATTATCCATGAGCTGATCTGGTTTTTAACCGGGGACACCAATATTAAATACCTGAAAGATAATGGCGTACGCATTTGGGATGAATGGGCGGATGAAGATGGCAACCTGGGCCCGGTTTATGGCTCGCAATGGAGAAGCTGGCCTACTCCTGACGGGCAACACATTGATCAGATTACCAATATCATCAACACCATCAAAAACAATCCAGATTCGCGCCGCATTATTGTTTCGGCCTGGAACGTTGCTGAAATCGAAAACATGGCCCTGCCGCCATGCCATGCCTTTTTTCAGTTTTATGTAGCCGATGGCAAACTGAGCTGTCAGCTTTACCAGCGCAGTGCCGATATCTTTCTTGGCGTACCTTTTAATATTGCCTCTTATGCCTTGTTAACAATGATGGTAGCACAAGTTTGCGGTTTACAAGCCGGCGATTTTATCCACACCCTGGGCGATGCACATTTATATAATAACCATATTGAACAGGCCAACCTGCAATTAAGTCGCGAGCCTAAGCCGCTTCCAACCATGAAAATCAACCCTGATGTTAAAAGCATCTTTGATTTTAAGTTTGAAGATTTTACTTTGGAGAACTACGAAGCGCATCCACATATTAAAGGAATCGTTGCTGTATAATATTTGTTCATTGGTCATTAGTCCATTTGTTTGGATTCAGAAATGAATATCCCTACTTTTAGATCATCCCGATATAAATTCACTTAAATCGAAAAGAATGAATTATAGATTGGAGGATTTGGAAGTTTATAATTTATCAGAATTATTCTCTGATAAAATCTGGAACATTGTTATGGGATGGAATTATTTCGCAAAAGATACCATAGGAAAACAAATATGCCGAGCAGCTGATTCTATCAGTGCAAATATTGCTGAAGGCTACGGACGTTATCATTTTAAAGAGAACAAAAATTTTTGTTATTATAGCAGGGGTTCTCTCTTAGAAGTAAAGTCATTTCTTAGAAAATCGAAAAACAGGAATCTGATCTCTGAAGATTGCTATTCAGAACTTTATACAGAATTACAAACAATCCATTTAAAGCTAAATGCTTATATTAAATATATTGGTAATAATTTAAACAAATTTTAACCTATCGTTGATGTAGTTCGGAATATTTCCGGGCAACCCAGGCTTTAATACGCCAAGCAGACACCAATAAACAAATGACCAATGACTAATGAACCAAAAAATATCTATATAGCTGTAGCGGTTGGCGAAAATTTCGCCATTGGCAAAAACAACCAGCTTTTATGGCACATGCCAGCCGATTTAAAGTTTTTTAAGCAAACCACCAGTGGGCATACTGTTATTATGGGTCGCAAAACTTTCGATTCGGTAGGTAAACCTTTACCCAATCGCCGCAACATTGTAATTACGCGTGATGCCAGCTTAAAAATTGAAGGTGTTGAAGTAGTAAACAGCCTGGATGAAGCATTAGCCATTACCAAAACCGAAGAAAAACCGATATTCATTGTAGGTGGAGCGGAGATTTACAGACAGGCTTTGCCTAAAACAGATAGATTGTACCTTACAACCATTCACCATAATTTTGATGCCGATACATTTTTCCCGGATTTTGATCGAAGTGAATGGACAGTAATCAGCTCAGAACCACACAAGGCTGACGAAAAGAACAAGTATGATTACACTTTTGAAGTTTTAGAAAGGAAATAAGCTGTTTTAACCGCAAAGTACGCAGAGAAGAAGGCGCAAAGCAAGCAAAGTTTATCCTATGCATGTACTTTATGCGCCCGGACTTCCGACCCCGGACTAAAATTTAACCACAGAGCCCACTGAGAAAAACACTGAGCGCACAGCGTTAATATTCCATAACTTTATGCGCCCAGACTTCTGACTTCAGACTCCCGACCCCGGACTAAATTTTAATCACAGAGCCCACTGAGAAAAGCACTGAGCACACAGCGTTAAGATTCGATAACTTTATGCGCCCAGACTTCCGTCTTCGGACTCCCGACCCGGGACTAAAATTTAACCACAGAGTTCACTGAGAAAAACACTGAGTACACAGCGTTTATATTCGATAACTTTATGCGCCCAGACTTCTGACTTCGGACTCCCGACCCCGGACTAAAATTTAACCACAGAGTTCACTGAGAAAAACACTGAGCACACAGCGTTAAGATTCGATAACTTTATGCGCCCAGACTTCCGTCTTCGGACTCCCGACTCCGGACTATTTTGATAAGATAATTCTATATTGGAAACTAATCTTAATAAATTATCAATTAAGGGGTTCTATAATTTAAAAATTTAATTAGATTTGCCGACTTGTTAAAAAACAGCGAAAGACAAAATTATTTTAAACAAACAATGCAAGGAAAAGGTTTTATTAAGTTTATAGCGATAGTATTAGCTATCGTTTGTGCGTATGCCCTCTCTTTTACTTTGGTTGCATCCAAGGTAGAAAAAGACGCAAAAAACTATGCGAAAGGTGACTTAGCTAAAGAAAAGGCTTACTTAGATTCGATGAGTACCGAAAAAGTTTATCCTGTAACCGGATTCACTTATCAGGAAGTAAAATCGAAAGAAATTAATTTGGGTCTTGACTTAAAAGGCGGAATGAACGTAACGATGGAGATATCGTTAGCTGAATTGGTTAAATCGTTAGCGGGTAACCCTACCGATGCAAACTTTAACAAAGCTGTTCAAAATGCACAGATCCAGTTAAACGCCGGTGGTAAAGATTACATCAAAATTTTCGTTAACGAATTTGAAAAATTAAGTCCGGGTGTAAAACTTGCTGATTACTTTTCAAATCAGGATAACGCTTCGCAGTTAAAACCAAATGCAAGCAATAGCGACGTTGAATCTTTCTTAGAAAAAGAAGCAACAAGCGCTATCGACCGTTCGTTTACGGTATTACGTTCGCGTATTGATGGTTTCGGAGTAGTAAGTCCGAACATGCAAAAACAAGAAGGTAGTAACCGCATCTTAATTGAAATGCCAGGTGTACAGGATAAAGAGCGTATTGCTAAACTTTTACAAGGTTCTGCAGAATTACAGTTCTGGCAGGTATACCAGGTACAAGAAGTTGCACCTTTATTAGAAAACATCAACAAAACTTTAGCTGCAACATTAAAAAATGATGCTCCTGCTGCTAAAGATACAACTGCTGCCCCTGCTGCAGCCGGAAGCAAATTAGCTGGTTTAGAAAAAACTGCTGCTAAAGATAGCTCGGCTAAAGGTGGTAAACTTGCAGGTTTAGGTAAAAAAGATTCTTCGGCCGTTAGAGCAGAATTGTTAAAATCGAACCCGTTATATGCGGTCCTTAATTTACCAATCTATCAAGGTCAAAACGGACAACAACAGCTAATGCCTGGTGCAGTAGTAGGTATGTCGTTACAAAAAGATACTGCAAAAGTTAATGCTTATTTGAAAATGCCTGAGGTTGCTGCCGCAATTCCATCTACGATGAAATTTATGTGGAGCGTTAGACCAAGAGAAGGTTCTAAAGTTTTCGAATTATATGCCATTAAAGTAGTAAGTGCCGATGGTAAACCAGATTTAGGTGGCGAGGCGATCAGCGATTCGCGTGCTGACTTTGATCAAAAAGGTAAACCAGAAGTAACCATGTACATGACCAGCGAAGGTGCTGCAAAATGGAAAAAAATTACTGCCGAAGCTTCTGCTGATAAAAATAACTTAAAAGCGATTGCAATCGTATTAGATAATCAGGTTTATTCTGCTCCGACTGTTCAAAACGAGATCCCTAACGGTATTTCGCAAATCACTGGTAGCTTTACACAAGCTGATACCAAAGATTTATCAAACATCTTAAAAGCTGGTAAATTACCTGCTCCTGCACGTATTGCTGGTAGCTACATTGTTGGTCCTACTTTAGGTGCACAAGCTATCCACGATGGTTTAGTTTCTTTCGTAATTGCATTTATTGTAATCTTAATCTTCATGGCGTTATATTATCACCGTGCTGGTTGGGTTGCTAACTTTGCCCTTTTAATCAACTTGTTCTTCGTTATCGGTATCCTGGTATCGTTAGGTGCTGTGTTAACTTTACCTGGTATTGCCGGTATCGTGTTAACCATCGGTTTATCAGTTGATGCGAACATCCTTATTTTCGAGCGTGTACGTGAAGAGCTTGCACATGGTAAAAACGTTGGTGCCGCCATTAAAGAAGGTTTCAAACATGCCATGCCATCAATTATCGACTCTAACGTTACCTTATTCATCTTAGGTGCTATCCTTTACGTTTTCGGTAGCGGTCCGGTACAAGGTTTTGCCACTACATTATGTATCGGTATCCTTTCGTCTTTATTTGCTGCTGTAGCCATTTCGAGAGTAGTTTTCGATTCGTTGTTAAACCGTAAAATCGAAGTTAATTTCGATAACAACTTAACCCGTAATGCGTTCAAAAACTTAGCCTTCAACTTTGTTGGCCGTCGTAAAATCTATTACGTTATCTCTACCATCATCATTGTAGCTGGTATTGGTATGTATTTCAAAAACGGTGGTTTAAACTTAGGTGTTGACTTTAAAGGTGGTAGAACTTATTTGGTTCACTTCGATAAAGCGGTAAGCACCGAAGATTTAAAATCTAAGTTAACTCCGGCATTCGGTAACGAAACACCAGAGGTTAAAACTGCAGGTGAAGATAGCCAGGTTAAAATTACCACTACTTTCCACATCGAAGATCAGGACATTAAAACTGATAAAGTGGTAGAAGACGCTTTAAACAAAGGTTTAGCAGGTGCTAAATATGAAATCGTAAGCTCGCAAAAAGTAACCCCTATTATCGCCAGCGATATCGTAAACGGTGCTTTCTACGCAGTATTGATCTCATGCTTGTTCATGTTTATCTACATCGTGGTAAGGTTTAAAAAATGGCAGTATGGTTTAGGTGCGGTAATCGCTTTATTCCACGACGTTTTAATGGTATTATCTTTCTACACTATTTTAGATGGTATTATGCCATTCTCTCTAGAAATTGGTCAGGATTTTATCGCAGCAATTTTAACTGTAATGGGTTATACCATGACTGAGACAGTTGTTGTATTCGACCGTATCCGAGAGAAACTAAAAGAAGCTGGTAAAGACGATTTACATGGCGAAGAGCGTAACAACTTAATCAACTTCGCGTTAAACAGTACCTTAAGCCGTACCATTTTAACTTCGTTAACCGTATTCTTCGTATTATTGGTAATCTTCATTTTCGGTGGCGATAGCATCCGCGGATTTATTTTCGCCTTGTTAATCGGTCGTATCATCGGTACGTACTCATCACTTTGTATCTCTACTCCTATCGTAATCGATTTGGGTAGCTCTGCAGAGAAAAAATAAGGTTTCAAAATCTTAAAATAGATAAGCGCTTCGGTTAACCGGAGCGCTTTTTTTATGTCAAACCTCGCAGGTTTTAAAAACCTGCGAGGTTTAAAAAGACGAAGTTTTTTATTTTTTTTGAAAAGCAGATCTTGTGGTTCTTCGGTTCCGATAGTCCTGCTGTCCGTTTTATTTCGCTACGCTCCATGCTCACTCCCATCAGGTTTATTTAACCCGGGGCAGTACATAAAACCTTCAAAAACCCACCTTCGTCATTGTAGCGTTATATCTCTAACAAAACAGAAATTAGCACTGACAAAACCCTGTTTTCTAAACCTTTTGGCCATCTTTTTGTTACATTAGCAGCAGATAAACCGATAGAAAATGGATTTACAACTTCCTAAAAGCGAATACCCCAGAGTAGTTATTGTTGGCGGCGGATTTGGTGGAATTGAATTAGCTAAACGTTTAAAAAACAAACCTTTTCAGGTAGTCATGCTCGATAAGCATAACTACCACACCTTTCAGCCTTTATTGTATCAGGTGGCAACCGGTGGTCTAGAAGCCGATTCGATTGCTTTTCCGCTCCGCAAAATTTTTAAAGGACAAAAGAATTTAATTTTCAGGGTAACTAAGGTCACCGCTGTTAACTCAGCCGAAAATTGCCTCGAAACCGATATCGGTAAGGTGAGCTACGATTACCTGGTGCTGGCCACTGGTTCTACCAGCAATTTCTTCGGCAACAAGGAAATTGAATCCAATTCTATGCCCATGAAATCTATCCCCGAAGCACTTGATTTGAGAAGCTTGATTTTACAGAATTTCGAAAAATCGCTGATCGAAAAAGATTTAGATAAAAAGAGTGCACTCTTAAACTTCGTAGTGGTGGGTGGTGGTCCAACAGGTGTAGAAACCTCTGGAGCCATTGCAGAGCTTAAAAAGCATGTTATACCCAACGATTATCCCGAAATGGATGTGAACAAGGTAAATATCTATCTCATCGAAAATTCGCCCGAGCTATTGGGCGTAATGTCGCCACAGGCACAACAAAAATCGAAAGATTTCCTGACCGATATGGGTGTGCAGGTAATGAACGAAACCCGTGTATTGGGTTACGACGGACATACCCTTACTTTACAGGATAAAGCCCCTATTTTAAGCTCAACCGTAATCTGGAGTGCCGGCGTTAAAGGTCAGGTAATAAACGGACTTGATAAAGCCGAAATTGTACGCGGTGGCCGCTTAAAAACCGATACCCAGAACCTGATTGTAGGTTATCCGAATATTTATGCCATTGGCGACGTAGCTGCCATAATTGACGAAGAAACACCAAATGGTCACCCAGGAGTTGCGCCCGCAGCCATTCAGCAAGGGCATCACCTGGCTAAAAACCTGATCAATATTGTAGAAAACAAACCTTTAGAAAAGTTTAAATATTTCGATAAAGGCTCTATGGCAACTGTAGGTAGAAATAAAGCAGTTGTTGATATTGGTAAAATCCGCTTTCAGGGCGTTTTTGCCTGGTTTACCTGGATGTTTGTGCACCTCATGACTCTAGTGGGCTTCCGCAATAAGATTATTGTTTTTGTAAACTGGATCTGGAGTTATTTTAGCTACGATAGAGGCACCCGTTTAATTATCAGAACTTTCGCCAAAGACCGCAGTGTAGATTACCGCGAGGAGGCACCTCCCGTAAAAGAGGTTAAGGCAGTGCAGTAGTTTATTTGTCATTGGTTCATTGGTCATTAGTTAATTGGTTGATAGTTCATAGCCAAACCTAATTGAAAATTGGTCTTTGGTAATTGATAATTAAAAACTGCAAATACATTTGTCACCCTGAGCGTAGTCGAAGGGCGGTTCAGTTACCCGCTTGTATTATCCAACTGAAAATTGATTTTTGATCATTGGCAACTGAAAACTGCAAACTGATAACTGATCAACTACCCCTATGCTCTATGCCCCATGCTTCTTTTTACCAAAAACTTTCCCCAACTTGCGCTTAAACCAAAAATATGAGCCAAAACCAATTTAAGTTAGTTGAATGTCCCCGCGATGCGATGCAGGGCCTACACAATTTTATACCTACCGGGTTAAAAACCGAATACCTCAATTTATTATTACAGGTAGGTTTTGATACGCTCGATTTTGGAAGTTTCGTTTCACCAAAGGCTATTCCGCAAATGGCTGATACTGCAGAAGTATTGGCTAACCTCGATTTAAGCGATACAAAAACCAAACTACTGGCCATTGTAGCCAATTTGAGGGGTGTAGAAGCCGCTGTTCAGCATCAGGAGATCAATTACCTTGGTTTTCCTTTTTCTATTTCAGAAACCTTCCAGCAACGCAATACCAACTCCAGCATTGCTCAATCGTTAAATACGGTTGAGGAGATGCTTTCGCTTTGCGTTAAAAACAACAAAGAGGCTGTAGTTTACCTTTCTATGGGTTTTGGTAATCCTTATGGCGATGAGTGGAATTATGAAATTGTAGAGCAATGGGCCGATGTACTCGTAAGCAAAGGCGTAAGCATATTATCTCTGGCCGATACCGTTGGCGTTTCAACACCGGCAAAAATCGAAAGTATACTGCCCAAATTAATTACAAGGTTTAGTAATACCGAAATCGGGGTGCACTTACACTCCACCCCTGCCTTACGTTTCGAGAAAATAGCCGCAGCTTACCACGCTGGCGTAAAAAGAATAGATTCAGCTTTAAAAGGCTTTGGTGGCTGCCCGATGGCTGCCGATGACCTAACCGGTAATATCGCCACCGAAGATGTAATCAGTTTCTTAAATGCACAAGGTGAACACTTAAATCTGGATATGGATAAATGGAATGAAGCAATGGCCTTATCAGGAAGGATATTTGGATAATTTTTTTGACACGGAAACACAAATAAAATAAATTCTGCGACGCAGTGACTCACTATTTTTCCCCGTAACATCCAGAAATGGAACTATAGGTTAAAGTTAAAAGGAAGAGAAAATTTCACATTGATAAATTCACCATTTTGTTTGCCCGGTTCCCATTTCGGCATTAGCTTTACAACCCTTATTGCCTCAGCATCTAATAGCGGATGAACACTTTGTACAATTTCAGGATCAGTAACCTTTCCTTCTTTTGTAACAACAAATCTAACGATGACTTTCCCGGTAATGCCTTCCTTAATTAAAGTCGAGGGATACTTAACTTTTCTGGAAATAAAATCAAATAAAGCCGCTTTACCGCCTGGAAACTGCGGAGCTCTTTCAATAACCGCCTTGGTTGCTTCTCCGGTTGTGCTATTAGTTACATTAACTAATTCTTGTTCTTTTTTTAAATTACCATTTCTATCCCACTCACGTTCCTTAATTACCTCATTATTTTTATAGGTAGACTCAATACGCTTCTGACCATTCTCGTAGTACCAGACAAATTCACCATTTTTAACTTCAGGATCAATAGATGAATAAGTCCCTTCCATTTGTAGAGTTCCGGTGTTGTAAAAATCTTTAACCAAAAATGTTTCTTTTGATTTATTTTTTTCTACAATTCTGTAATAGTATTTATTTGATTTATCCGTTTTAACCCATTTATGATCGAAATAAACAGTATCCATTTTTTGAGCTTTAGCTAAAAAAGCAAGAATAAATAAAAATATCGAGAGTATTAATTTTTTCATTTATAAGGTTTTAAATTGCAAATATAATTCTTAAAAATTAAACCTGCTTCACCATCCTGAAATGCTGAATCCCTGCTTCTTCAAACTGCTCTCCTTCAGCCACAAAGCCAAATTTAGCATACAAACTCATCGCATCTAATTGCGAATTCAGGTAAATATAGTGCGCATCGTCAGGCAAATCAGATAAAGCCTCAGCAATTAACGCACGACCTACCCCATGCCCCCTAAAGTCTTTTAAAACAGCAAAACGCTCCAGTTTATAACCGTTATCCGTTTTACGCCACCTGCAGGCTCCGCAAGGCTGCCCATTGTATGAAGCCAAAAAATGGACCGATTCGTCCTCATGCTCCCACTCCAGCTCTGGCGGGCAGTTTTGCTCCTCTACAAATACAATTTTACGGATGGCAAATGCTTTATCTAAATCTTCGGGATGGTTAATTTTTTGAACTTGCAGACTCATTATCGTGGTGTTTAAAGTGTTTATTCTTTTGTATTTTCAATTCATTAAGCGCAGTGGCCACATCAATAGAATGCGAACAATGAATATCGGTCTCTTTTTTGGCTAATGTAGCCAGCGTAACGTAAAATTTGTGTAACTGATCTAAATCCTTTTCTGTTAAATCTTCAATATCTACCATCCGGTTACTGGCCTTTTCATGCGCGGCAATTAACTCATTTAACTTCAGCTGTATAGCTTTTCCATCCTTGTTTTGTGCCTTTTGGATTAAAAAAACCATTAAGAAAGTAATAATGGTTGTTCCGGTATTGATAACCAGTTGCCAGGTTTCAGAATAATCGAAAACCGGACCGGTTACTGCCCAGAGGATCACAATGGCTGTTGCAGCAATAAATGCGATAGAGCTTCCGGTAAATTTGGTTGCAGCATTGGCAAACCGCTCAAAAAAGTTGTTTTTTTTAGTATCAGCTTTAGATTTTCTCATCACAGATTGTTTGCTTAAATATACCTAAAACAAACAAAAGCGCCATAAGTTTTTATACCTATGGCGCTTTCCTTGTTGCTAAAAAGGTTTTAATGTTGCAATGTTGCAACGTTCCAACGTTAAAACATTTTAACCTAAATTAAAGTTTATCGTTAACGTTAATGCAGTTTAAGTCTTCGAAAGCAACAGTTAAGCGCTTAACGAAAGCTTCTTCAGCCTTACGTAACCATACACGTGGATCGTAATATTTTTTATTTGGCTTATCATCACCTTCAGGGTTACCAATCTGGCCTTGTAAATAAGCTTCATTCTTTTTGTAATATTCTAAAATACCTTCCCAGAATGCCCATTGCATATCCGTATCGATATTCATTTTAATGGCGCCATAAGAAATGGCTTCTCTGATTTCTTCCTGAGATGAACCAGAACCACCGTGGAATACGAAGTTAATTGGTTTCTCTGCAGTTAAGCTGAATTTTTCTTTGATGAAATCCTGAGAGTTTTTCAAAATTACCGGTTGCAATTTAACGTTACCTGGTTTATAAACACCGTGTACGTTACCAAAAGCAGCAGCAACAGTAAAGCGCGGAGAAACTTTGCTCAATTCTTCGTAAGCATAAGCAACTTCACTTGGTTGCGTATATAATTTAGAGCTGTCTACATCGCTGTTATCCACACCATCTTCCTCACCACCAGTTACACCAAGCTCGATTTCGATAGTCATGTTCATTTTAGCCATGCGTGCTAAATATTTAGCAGAAATTTCCATGTTTTCTTCAATCGACTCTTCCGATAAATCTAACATGTGAGATGAAAACAAAGGTTTTCCGGTTTCAGCGAAGAATTTTTCACCGTGATCCAATAATCCATCAATCCATGGCAATAATTTTTTAGCTGCATGGTCGGTATGTAATACCACAGCAACACCATAATGCTCTGCCAATAAATGTACATGTTTAGCTGCCGATACAGCACCTAAAATACATGCCTGCAATTTCTCGTTATCTAAAGATTTACCAGCATAAAACTGTGCACCTCCATTAGATAATTGAATCATAACAGGCGAATTTACTGCCTTCGCAGTTTCCATTACCGCATTTACCGTATTGGTACCGGTAACGTTTACTGCTGGTAAAGCAAACTGATGTTTTTTAGCCTGCTCAAACAATTCTTGAACGGCATCTCCGTAAATTACGCCTTTGTAGCCTTTTAAACTCATTTCTTGTTAATTTTATTAAGTCCGAAGTTATAAAAAAAAATAACATTCCAAGCTTTTATAGCAACAGAATTATTTGCCTGACAGCAAAATAAGGCCTGTTTAGTGTAAAAAACACATTATCCTTAGTGTAAAAAAGACACACTTAAAGAAATAACCAATATTTCAATATCCAATTTTCAAACGCCAGGCTAAAATAAAAGTGACAGATAAAATGTTAAGAATGCTTTATCGCAACCCATCAGAGCTGTTTCGTGAGCTTAAAAGCTTTATTCCCATTAGGTGTACCGCTAATTAATTTGATAAAATTGATCGGCTTATTGGAATTTGCTTATGGGTAATTGATAAAGTTGATGATATTTTTCGTTTCTTTGCAATCCAATTCTTCAAAAAATTATATGGCTTGGTTTAAGAGAGAAAAAAAAGGTATCATTACCACAACCGAAGAGAAAAAAGAAGCACCGGATGGTTTGTGGAATAAATGTCCAAATTGTAAAAAACCGCTACATCAGGCAGAACTTCAGGAAAACAAATACGTTTGCCACTACTGCGATTACCACCTGAGAGTAGGCTCAAAAGAATATTTCGAGGTTTTATTTGATGATAACGAGTTTAAAGAGCTGTTCCCTGACCTAACATCAGGCGACCCTTTAAAATTTAACGACAATAAACCTTACACCGATAGAATTAAAGAAAGCCAAGCTAAAACCGGCTTAAAAGATGCCATCCGCGCTGGTGTTGGTAAAATAGAAGGTCAGGATATCGTTATCGCCTGTATGGATTTTGCATTCATCGGCGGTTCAATGGGCTCGGTAGTAGGCGAAAAAATTGCCCGTTCTATCGATTACAGCATCAAACACAAAGTGCCTTTCCTCATGATTTCTAAATCAGGTGGTGCACGGATGATGGAGGCTGCATTTTCACTGATGCAAATGGCTAAAACATCGGCTAAACTGGCCTTGTTAGGTCAGGCTAAAGTTCCTTACATTTCTTTATTAACCGATCCAACAACTGGTGGTGTTACCGCTTCTTATGCCATGTTGGGCGATATTAACATTGCCGAACCAGGCTCGTTAATCGGTTTTGCAGGCCCAAGGGTAATTAAAGAAACCATTAAAAAAGATTTACCTAAAGGTTTCCAAACTTCAGAATTCGTTCTGGAGCACGGTTTCCTCGATTTCATTGTAGATAGAAGAGCCATGAAAGCTAAATTAGGCGCTTTTATTAAAATGATGAACAATTAAAATTGGTTAAGTAGCTCATTGGTCATTAGTTCATTAGTACAAATAAACTAATCAACAAATGACTAATGAACAAATAAACTATAATAAGAAAAGCAGGGTTTGAAGTACTTCGGTGACTTCAGTCCTGCTTTTCGCTTTATTACGCTACACTCCATGTTCACGGCATCCGATAGCTATCGGATCAGGTTTATTTTACAGTAGCCTGCGGTAAATTTGAAAAGGTAGTTCCTGCAATAGGCATTAAACCACCACCCCCTACGCTCTCCCTCCAAAGGAGGGGAATATCATAATTTTTCTTATTTTTAAACTAACCAAACCACAACAACATGAAAAAACTCTTACTCGCCATTTGCCTTAGCGCAGCTACGCTGGCTGTGGCCGCACAAGATAAAAAAGCCAAAGTGCCTTATGATGAAGCGCTGGCAAAAAAACTCGGTGCCGACGATTATGGCATGAAAATGTACATTATGGTAATCCTGAAATCGGGCACCAATACAACCGAAACCAAAGCTAAAACCGACAGTCTTTTTGCCGGGCACATGGCCAACATGGATAAAATGGTAGCCCTAAATAAACTGGTAGTTGCCGGACCTATGGGCAAAAACGACAAAAATTACCGCGGTATTTTTATTTTAAACACCAAATCGATGGATGAGGCTAAACAATTGTTAGAAAACGATCCGGCAATTAAAGCGAAAGTACTCGAACCCGAACTTTACAACTGGTATGGCTCTGCAGCGCTATCAGAATATTTGCCTTTTCATGATAAGGTACAAAAGAAAAGCTTTTAGTTAGTCGTGAGGTCAGATGTTTATCCTAAGGTTGGTGGCTCACCAACCTCAGTCCATATCTCAATTATATATCCTTTGCCTAAGCGCTAACAAACCAAGCGGAAAAGATTGCCACGGCGATGACGATCCTATTTACTGCAACATTTCCATTAACATCCCCAAATCCTGCCCTTATTTCATAAATTCGTTTATCCATTAACTAAAACTTATTATGAATAAAAAACTACTCTTTTCTGCGCTATTGCTATGCGCTTCGGTCAGTGTTTTTGCACAAGACAAAAAAGTAATCGACAATATTGTTAAAGAAGTAAACGAAAACTCGCAGCTGGAAAAACTTGCGCACGAATTATTGGATGTGGTAGGTCCGCGTTTGGTAGGTTCGCCACAAATGAAACAAGCTAACGACTGGGCAGTAAAAAAATATAGCGACTGGGGCATTTCGGCCAAAAACGAAAAATGGGGCGAATGGGCTGGCTGGGAAAGAGGCATTACCCATATTGATCTGGTAAGTCCGCGCGTGAGAACCCTGGAGGGAACACAATTGGCCTGGAGCCCCTCAACCAACGGCAAAGCCATCAATGCCGAAGCCATTATCCTGCCCGAAATTACCGATTCGGTAGCTTTCCAGAAATGGTTACCCAACGTAAACGGCAAAATTGTATTAATTTCTATGAACCAGCTTTCGGGCAGGCCAGAAAAAAACTGGGAAGAATTTGCTACGAAAGATTTATTCGAAAAGTTTAAAAAACAAAAGGCCGATGCGGCTAAAGCATTTGCTGCCGGCATAGCCAAAACAGGTTATAACGCTAAAACCTTACCTGTAGCTTTAGAAAATGCAGGAGCAGTTGCTGTTATCATCAACAACTGGTCGCAAGGTTTTGGGGTTGATAAAATTTTCGGTGCCAACACTACTAAAGTACCTACTTTAGATTTATCGGTAGAAGATTATGGTCTGGTTTACCGTTTAGCGCTAAATGGCAACAAACCAATGCTTAAAATCGAATCGGAATCTAAAAAACTAGGTGCTGTACCAACCTTTAACACCATTGCTGAGCTAAAAAGTAAGCAAAAGCCGAACGAATATGTTATGCTTTCGGCGCACTTCGATTCGTGGGATGGCGCAAGTGGCGCAACTGATAATGGATCAGGCACCATTTTAATGATGGAAGCCATGCGTATTTTAAAGAAATTTTATCCTAATCCTAAGCGCACCATTCTTGTAGGTCATTGGGGTAGCGAAGAGCAGGGCTTAAACGGATCGAGGGCTTTTGTAGAAGATCATCCTGAAATTGTAAATAACCTACAGGCTTTATTTAACCAGGATAATGGTACAGGCCGCGTGGTTAACATTGGCGGACAAGGTTTTGCCAAATCGAAAGATTACATTACCCGCTGGTTAGCTGCTGTACCAGACACTATTAAAAATCAGATTAAAACCAGTTTCCCTGGAATGCCAGGTGCCGGAGGATCTGATTTTGCATCTTTTGTAGCTGCTGGTGCTTTAGGTTATTCGCTAAGCTCTACCAGCTGGGATTACGGCACTTATACCTGGCATACCAATCGCGATAGTTACGATAAATTGGTTTTCGACGAGATTAGAAGCAACGTAATTTTAGCTGCCATTATGGTGTATATGGCGTGCGAAGATCCGGAAAGAACCTCAAACGAAAAAGCTACCGATTTACCGGTAAACGAACGTACGGGCAAACCAGCCGCATGGCCGGTGCCAACTAAATCGAACCGGAAAGGCGGTTTGTAATCGATCAGTTAAATAGATTTTAAAGGAGCATTTGGAAACAGATGCTCTTTTTTATTAAATACTGTCATGCTGAGGCACGAAGCATCTGTTTCATCGGTTGCAGATGCTTCGTGCCTCAGCATGACAAAATCTCTACTCTTCTTTCTTCTGAAACTTATAAAACAAGTACCCTAAAAAAGGTAAAATAAGCACACTGCCCAGTAAAAGTGCCAAACCTAAACTATAAATGGTTTTTTCAGGCCCAACAGTTGTTAAAAGTGAAATGGCATCTCCGCTTTTTAAACGGATAAAATTCGGAAAGTGGGCATAACTAATCGCCAGGAGGATCATCGTTACCTGGAAGCCCGCCAAAATGCGTAATACCTTGGTTTTACCTTTAATCAACAGGTACCACAACAGTACAAGTGATAAACTGGCCAGAACAATGGCCCATAAGCCAACACTGCTTTTAAAAACCCAATCGATTAACGGAATCTTATCTCTTTGCGCAGCAATAAATACCATGGCGCCAAAAACAACTGCTGCTACGTTCATTACTTCGGCTTTTTTAATAAAGCGTTTCTTATCGTGTGCTTCTTTTGTTTCACCAATGAGGTAGATGGCTGCTAAGAAACCGCAGAGCGCTACCGTAAATAAGCCCACAGCAATAGAAAACCAGTTTAGCCAGCCTGAGATATAGGCAGTATAAAAATCTGTTGCCTGTGTATCAATATGTCCAGAAATCAGACTTCCGGCTATAATCCCCAGAAACAAAGCAGTAACGAAGCTGGAATACCTGAAAATGCGGTTGTACAACCATTGCATATCGTCTTTAACAGCATCGTAATGGCGAAAAACAAATGCTGTACCACGTGCAATAATACCAATTAACATAATGGCCAGCGGAATATGCAGGTAAACCGACATGGTGGTATAAATAAACGGGAAGCCTACAAAAAGGATTACAATGGCAATAATGAGCCACATGTGGTTGGCTTCCCAAACCGGACCAATGGCCTGATACATGGTTTTACGGGTTTTACTTCGGTTCTTGGTCGAAGTAAACAGTTCGATAATTCCTGCACCAAAATCGGCTCCCCCCAATAAAAAGTAGAGCAGAATGGCTATGCATAAAAAGGTAATTACAACGTCTTTCATCATCTATTTTTTTTGCCACAGATTACACAGGGTTAATTTATTTTTTTGCCACAGATGGGCACAGATTAACACGGATTATTAAAGTTGTTGAGCAACATGCCCAAAAATTTTTATCTGTGTCTATCCTATTCATCTGTGGTTAATTTATTTCTTTGTCACAGATGGACACAGATTAACACAGATTTTTAAAGCTGTTGATCAACATGTCCAAAAATTTTTATCTGTGTCTATCCTATTCATCTGTGGTTAATTTATTTCTTTGCCACAGATGCGCACAGATTAACACAGATTTTAAACCACCGGGTTTTATATTTTTATCTGTGTTCATCTTTTTTATCTGTGGTTAATTTATTTTGATTCGGTTTTAGCATACAATACAGGCACCATTTTAATCTGCCGGTAAAGTAAAAAGGTTACAATAATGCTCAGCGAAAAATAAATAGCCGAGAAAATGTAAAAGGAATATGCAATACCAGGCATCGGTGTAACGGCATCTTTGGTGCGCATAATGCCATAAATGATCCAGGGTTGGCGTCCAACCTCTGTAACTACCCAACCGGCCTCTAATGCAACGTAACCCAGCGGTATGGCCATTACGAAAAGTTTTAGCAACCAGGGTTGTTCTAATAACGGTTTCCTTTTAATCAGATTAAAAAAGTACACCAGTGCAATCAGCATGAGCAAAGTACCAATCCCTACCATAATTTGAAAAGCGTAATGTGTTACTGCTACTGGCGGATGTTCATTTTCCGGAATCTGGTCTAAACCTTTCACCTCAGCACCGAAATCGCCATGGGCCAGGAAACTTAATGCCCCGGGAATTTTGATTGCACCACTAATCGTTTTATCCTGCTCGTTCACAATGCCACCAATTAGCAGTGGCGCAGGTTTTTCAGTTTTATAAAGCGCTTCCATGGCGGCAAGTTTGGCCGGCTGCCTTCTAGCAACATCCTTAGCAGAAATATCGCCGCTTAAAGGTTGCAGCAAAGCACCAATGCAGGCAAAAACTGCTGCAATTTTAAAGGCTTTTAAATGAAACTCACGATTCCTGTCACGTAATATCATTAACGCATGCACGCCCGCTACCGCAAAGCCTGTGGCTGTAAATGCGGCCAAACACATGTGCAGTGCCTGCGAAAACCAGGCTTTATTAAACATGGCCTGGATGGGATCAATATTTAAATACTGGCCATTGGCAAAATCGAAACCTGCCGGACTATTCATCCAGGCATTTGCAGCCACCACCAGGATCCCTGAAGCCAATCCGCTAACCCCAACCACCATACCAGTAAACCAATGGAACCACTTATTCAGCTTATTCCAGCCGTATAAGAAAAAGCCTAAAGCAATGGCCTCGATAAAAAACGCAGTTCCTTCTAACGAAAAAGGCATCCCGAAAATTGGTCCGGCATGATCCATAAATTTAGGCCAGAGCAATCCCAGCTCAAAAGAGAGCATGGTGCCCGAAACCGCACCAGTGGCAAAAAAGATGGCTACACCTTTGCTCCAGGCTTTGGTGAGGTTTTTATACACCTCATTATTTGTTTTTAACCATTTGTAGTGCGATACTGCCATAAAAAATGGCATCACCATACCGATGCACGAAAAAATAATGTGAAAGCCCAGAGACAGGGCCATTTGGGAGCGGGCTGCGATAAAATCATCCATATCTGATGTTCGATTTTGTGTAACACAAATATAGCAGATAAGGGTATAGTTAGGTCAGATTAGCAAGCCTTGTTTAGAATTATTTTAAATATAGAATGTTTATAAATTGAAAATAGATTTGGAGGTGTTATATGATCGAAATTATCAAATACTGATTAATTATAAAAAAATCGGATTTTTACATGGAGCGAAGTGAATGAAACGTCTTTAATCAGATTTCTCGACTTCGTTGCACTTCGCTCGAAATGACGATTCGTACAAGGAGGCTAAACGCCCTTCAATTCATCATAAGCAGCAGTTAAACTCCTTTGTATGCCATCGCCTTGCCATTCGGGTGCACCTGGAATTGTTGTGGCTTTTAAGATCTCATCTTTACTTTTACCGCTTTTAATTTCGGCACCAACAAAGGTTAATAAACTTTGCAGGTAATTTTGATAAGCCTTTACATCGGCCTTATTGCCGGTTACTTTTTCCGGGTCTAAGCTATGCCCCCAGATAAACAGGGTATCATTATCAAACTGACTGGTAATTTTATCCAAAGCAGTAATCCAGTTGCCAATATGTGCACCGTTTTCGCGATCAATGTATGGGAACCTCCGGTTAAAAACTAAATCGCCAACATGCACAATATTCGAGTTTTCGAAATGATAAACGGCATCGCCATTAGTATGGCCGGAGCCATAATAATAAGCACTGATTCGCTCATCGCCTATTTTGGCTTTCCAGCCTGTACCAAAAGTAGTATCGGGCAATAATTGTTTATCGAGATTATTGGCTTTATCAGCTGCCCTTTTCTGGTTAACCAGCGAGTTTTGATGCGCTACCACTTTTTGGGCTAATCCTTTAAAAGCAATGTTACCGGCTGTATGATCGCCATGGTGATGGGTATTAATGAGGTATTTAAAAGGCTTTTCGCCCAGCTTTTTCAGTTCTTCAATTACATGCGGTGCCGAGGTTGGAAACTGAGCATCTACCACCACAAAACCATTGCCTGCATTAAGCCAGCCTATAGTACCGCCCTGCTCGGTAAATATACCTACGTTATTACGCAGAGGCTTAAAATTATAAGCCCGCATTAAATCCTGTTGGGCAAAAACATCTGTTTCATATAAGGCAAGCATGGCCATAGCCAGCGCCGAATGTTTGATGAAGTTTCTTCTTTCCATTTTTATATCCATTAAAAAGCCACTGCAATTGCCGTGGCTTAAATGTAATCAATTTGCCGTATTTTTCCTGTTGACCGGCATTATATTCCTGATCCTGGGGTTGGTCCGGGTTCGTGGCCAGGGCCCAGTGGATTATTTTTACGTTTATTATCTTTAGTAAACAGATTGGTGGTTACCTTCGATGATTTATTTTCATCGAGCGTATCGTGCTCACGCACATCTTCTACTTTTTTATCCAGTAAATCGTTCTCAACAACTTTACCTTTTTCCTTATTTGTTTCCATAGCTCTGTAAATTGATGTACTATAGGAACAAGCAAAAAATCAGATTGTTTTTGGCCAGTTGTTTCAGGAATGTGGTTGCTTTAGTGGTTGGCAGTTGCCAATCAGAGAAACTGGTTGGTGGGCCACCAACCATGGAGTTACAAAATATTGCATAAGCATTTAGTGGTTGGTGCACCACCAACCACGCGAATTTGCAATATAAGCATTTAAGAAGCAGCTGTTTTAAAGCATGGCTCCCGGAAGTTTTCCCAATTCGTGTATACAACCAAAAGAGTGGAATCTCCTTTTGTGTATTTTGTTGAAATGGTGTGATGACTCAAATGAAAATGGTGCCAGGATGAACTTGTAAATGTGTTTCCTGTCGTCATTTAAATTTTCTTCTTCCTTCGCGTTTTTTAGATTTTGGTTGGTTTGGCTCTTTTCCATGACGATATAGATTGTAGAAAACTTGTTAGTTTTCAGGGTTAACGAATTTTAATATCAATGCCTTTTTTGTTCGCTATGGAGCCGCATCAAAAAAGCTATTTTAAAATTTGCTTAACCTTATACCACGGGAATAATGATAAGGTTTCGTTTAGGAACTACAGGTAAAATGGCTTGAATTGCCCTTATTTTAATTAAATATAAGTTTTATTTTTGAGTTTTGCAAGATATTTCTTGCGTTTATAGATTGTTCGACTGCAGAGTTCCAAATCATTTATTCTTTTTGAAAATCAGATACAGTATTGCTTAGGTTTAAACAGCCCTGCTCTCCACTTTACTTCGTGTTCGTTCCGATCAGGTTTAAGTGGCACAGCCTGCAATAATATCAGGGGCTGCAGGATGCCGGAATTTCTATTTGCATTAATCCATCTGACCGCAAATAGCAGTAATAAGGCAGTACCTAAACCTGATTGAAATGGCATTCCGATCCTTCATCGGAATATAATGAAAAGCAGGACTAACGTTAAAATGAAATGCCGGGCTTGCTTTCCAAAAAAATCAGAATACTTTTTAAACAAAAAAAAGTCCCAACTTTCATTGAGACTCTCCTATTTGGTTACGGATATTTTATGCTAGAGCATTTTGCTTCACAACCATTTTTACTTTTTCTATTACATAATCCAGATCTTCTTTAGTAGTATATTTACTAAAAGAAAAACGTACCGACGGGCGGTTTGGATCGGCTTTGATGCCGTTTAACACATGAGAGCCAATGTTAGAGCCCGATGAGCAGGCGCTACCACCTGAGGCACAAATGCCATTGATATCTAAATTGAATAACAACATATCGGCCATATCCATTTCGGGGAACGATACGTTTAATACGGTATACAAACTCTTATCGGCATCAGTTTCGCCGTTAAAAGCAATTCCCGGAATTTCGGCAATCAGTTGTGCTTTAAGATAATCTTTTAAGCCCTGAATATAGGTTTGGTGCTCATCCATTTCTGCATAAGCAATTTCGAGCGCTTTAGCCAAACCAACAATGCCATACACGTTTTCGGTACCACCGCGCATATTACGCTCTTGTGCTCCACCATAAATCATCGGCGGGATTTTAATATTGCTGTTTACATACAAAAAGCCAACGCCTTTTGGTCCGTGTAGTTTGTGTGCGGCACAAACAATAAAATGTGCTTTCAGTTCGCGTACATTGTGACGGTAATGCCCCATGGTTTGCACGGTATCGGCATGGTAAATGGCATTGTATTTTTCGCAGATATCGCCCACTTTAACCATATCGGTTAGAGTACCCAATTCGTTATTGGCATGCATCAACGAAACAAAGCTACGCTCGTTGTTTTGAAGCAGTTCTTCTAAATGGTTGTAATCGATATTCCCTTTTTCGTCGATATTAACGAAACTTAATTTATCGATTTCGCCATTTTTAAGCATGGTATTTAAGGTATGCTCAACCGCGTGGTGCTCTATTTTAGAAGTAATGGCATGTTTAATGCCATAGGCAAAAATACCGCAACGAATAGCTGTATTGTCGGCTTCGGTACCTCCTGAGGTAAAAAATACTTCGGATGGGGATGCATTTAATAAACCTGAAACGGTTTTACGGGCCTTTTCTACCAGCGTTCTCACCTCGCGACCTAATGCATGAATGGCAGATGGGTTACCAAAGTAGTTTTCCATCACGTTTGTCATTTCTGCGATTACCTCCTTATCTAAAGGGGTTGTGGCCGCGTTATCTAAATAGACCCTTTTCATTTTTACGAATAATTAATTAGTTAGTGCATTGTGGGAATTATTGTTGCCAATAATACCCGTTTTATTAGCCGTGATTTAATTTGATTTAAATCACGGCTTTTTACCTCGTTTAGTTTTGATCAAATTGTATTGATCACAAACTGGTTAAAGGTGTAATATTTCTTTTATGTCAGAAATGATCTTGTTTGCCAGATTCTCGGCAATGGTTTCATTTTCTGCTTCACTGTAGATCCTGATGATCGGTTCAGTGTTAGAACGGCGCAAATGTACCCAAGTTTTATCAAATTCTATCTTTAATCCGTCAATTGTGCTATAAGGCTGACTTTTATATTTTTCTTCTACCTGTTTCAATAAATTATCGATATCCATTTCCGGCGTAAGGGTAATTTTATTTTTAGAAATGTGGTATTGCGGATAGCTGGCCCTAAGTACTGAAATAGATTTACCAAACTTAGCTAAATGCGTTAAAAACAAGGCGATACCTACCAAAGCATCTCTACCGTAGTGCGATTCAGGATAAATGATACCACCGTTTCCTTCACCACCGATAATGGCATTGGTGGCTTTCATTTTATTTACCACGTTTACCTCGCCTACTGCCGATGCGTTGTATTCTGCACCTGCTGCCTCAGTAACATCGCGAAGCGCACGGGTTGACGAAAGGTTAGAAACAGTGTTTCCAGGGGTATTTTTTAATACGTAATCGGCTACAGCAACCAGGGTATATTCTTCGCCAAACATGCTGCCATCTTCGTTTACAAAACATAAACGGTCAACATCAGGGTCAACTACAATCCCTAAATCGGCATTTTGTTTTTGAACTTCTTTCGATATTTCGGTTAAATTCTCTGGTAAAGGCTCCGGATTGTGCGGGAAGTGTCCGTCTGGTGTACAATATAATTCTACCACTTTACTTACACCTAAAGCTTTTAATAAAGCTGGGATAAAAATACCACCTGTTGAGTTTACACAATCAATTACGACTTTAAAATCGGCTTTTTTAATGGCTTCTACATCAACCAGTGGCAAAGCCAATACTTTATCAATGTGTTTTTGCAGATAAGTATCGTTTTTAATTACTTTACCTAATTTATCTACATCAGCGAAATCGAAATCAGCGCTTTCAGCAAGATCTAAAACCTCTTTACCATCGGCATCAGAAATAAATTCGCCTTTTGCGTTCAGTAATTTCAAGGCATTCCACTGTTTTGGATTGTGGCTGGCTGTTAAAATAATACCACCACCAGCATTTTCGTCTGGTACGGCTACTTCAACAGTTGGTGTGGTTGATAAACCTAAATCGATTACTTCGATACCCAGGCCCTGCAAGGTTCCAATAACCAGATTGTTCACCATCTCGCCCGAGATACGCGCATCACGGCCTAAAACTATTCTTTTATTGCCTGTTTTGTTTACTACCCAGCTTCCAAAAGCAGCGGTAAATTTCACAATATCAAATGGAGTTAAGCCGTCGCCAGCTCGTCCACCTATGGTTCCTCGTATTCCTGAAATTGATTTTATTAAAGTCACTGTGTATAATTTATTTGAGGTTCAAAAATAGCAAAAAAAACAAAATAGCCAGTATCTCAAGCGCCCTCAAAATGGTTTATTTACATTGATTTTATATCGGTTAATGCGATATATCCGATAGAAATAGCGCGGTTATCAAAATCAAACGTGTGTTCAGTTTTTAAGTCTATTGATAAAAAAATCAGGTGGGTGCAGGTTTTCTTTCCCAAGTCCCCCAAAAAAAATTGCGAATGTAAATCTGTAAGCCAGCGGCTTATTAATTTTTATGCAATAATGTTGCATAAAAGACACCGAAAACTTTAGGAGCGACCACAAAAGCTTATATTTGCAAATTCCAAAACATAAAAGGCTATATATGCAACGCAAGTGGTTTCAATATTGGTTTAATTCGCCATATTATCATATTCTCTACCAGCAAAGGAATGATGCCGAAGCCGAATTTTTTATCGATAACCTTACGCAGTACCTCCAGCCAAATGAGGATGCAAAAATGCTGGATATAGCCTGTGGAAAGGGGCGCCACTCCATTTACCTCAACAAAAAGGGTTTTGATGTTACCGGCATAGATTTATCTGAGCAGAGCATTAAATACGCCAAACAGTTCGAAAACAGCAAACTGCATTTTCTGGTGCACGATATGCGAAGGCTGTTCTACATCAATTATTTTGATATCGCGCTAAACCTGTTTACCAGTTTTGGCTATTTTGATACAGAGAAAGACCATGTAAATGCCTTAAAAACCTTTAGAAAATGCTTAACAGCCAAAGGGATTTTGGTTTTAGATTATTTTAATACCGAAAAAATTATCCGCAATTTAAATTCATGCGAAAGCAAATCGCTTGATGGAATCACTTTTAACATTACCAAAAATGTGGTTGACGGAAAAATTATCAAGAAAATAAATTTCGAAGACAACAAAAAGGTTTACAATTTCGAAGAGCGCGTACAGGCATTTAGTTTTGAAGATTTTGAACGTATGCTAGCCAAAGCGGGAATGGTAATCGAAAAAACCTTTGGCAGCTATGCACTCGATGATTTTAATGAATCGGACTCAGATCGCTTAATTTTAATTTGCAAAAAAGCATGATAGAAAGCATACAACAATTTGATGTAGATTTGTTTTTAAAAATCCACCGCGGACTTTCGAACAGCTTTTTTGACTGGTTAATGCCCTTAATGCGTAACCGTTTTTTTTGGTCGCCATTATACCTTTTTATCGTAGTTTTTTGCATCAAGCAATATAAAAAACAGGGCTACTATATCATTGGAATGGTACTTTTTACCTTTGCCATGGGCGATTTAATTGCTTCGAGGGTGGTAAAACCTTTAGTTTCGAGGGTGCGCCCCTGTAACGATATGAGCCTGGCCAACGAGATTATACACCGTGTACCTTGTGGCAGCGGACTAAGCTTTCCTTCGGCCCATGCTACCAACCATTTTGCCATTGCAGTATTTTTAATCTGCCTTTTTTACAGTCGCTGGAAACCCATTTTACCAATCGGAATATTCTGGGCCTTTATTATCAGTTTTGCACAGGTATACGTAGGCGTGCACTACCCTGTTGATGTAACAACTGGTGCTTTTTTAGGGATAACCATTGGCCTAATTTGTTCGAGAATATTTAAAAAATTACAACCTGATTTTTAACCTATGGAAATCTGGAAACTCTGTGTACTCTTCTTTTGCGCCTTTTTAGGTGGAACGGCCATTTTTTTAGTTAAAAGTGATAAATCGAAACTGCTCAAGCTCATTTTATCTTTTAGCGGCGCGTATTTATTTGCCATTACGGTTTTGCATCTGATCCCCGATGCTTACAGCGGGCCGGATAAAGCGCAAATTGGTATTTTTATTCTGGTGGGGTTCCTTTTACAGGTTTTCTTAGAACAATTTTCGGAAGGTGTAGAGCATGGCCATATCCATAAACACCACGACGGGCATGTTTTCCCGTTCGGGATTATGATTAGCCTTTGCCTGCATGCATTTTTAGAAGGAATGCCGCTAGCAAAAGAACAGCATAACGAACTTATTTTTGGTATTTCTTTACACCATATCCCGGCTGCATTTGCTTTAGCGAGCATTTTAATGCAAAACCACTTTAAAAAGAGCAGTATCCTGTTATACCTGATCATTTTCGCGGTAATGGCTCCGCTTGGCTTTTATGTAAGCGTAGGCCTCAGCAACGGAAGTATTGGTGGAGTAGATGCTTATTTTAACAAAATTATGGGCATTGTAATTGGTATCTTCCTGCATATTTCTACCACTATCCTATTCGAATCGAGTGCCGATCATAAAATTAACACCCGTAAAATGATTGCTGTATTATTGGGAATTGGAGTAGCCTTGATCGGCTTCTTCGCCGGGCATTAGATCAGTTTTCCAGTTGACAGTTTTCAGTTTTCAGTTGAGCAATTTAAACAATTGCTTAGCCATTTTCGGGTAATCAGCCCCTACAGCCGGTTTTAAACGTTTATAATCGTTTAAATTTATAGTATCTGGTCAGAATGAATTAAATTCGTGTATGGAAAACATTGTAAATGAACCTGCTGTAGCGTATCATAAAAGACATTATACGGTTGAAGAATATCTGGCAATGGAAAAACCATCGACGGTGAAACATGAATATTATCAAGGTGAGATATTTGCCATGTCGGGTGCCGGACTTAATCACAATAAAATTTTTAGTAATGTTTTTATAGAATTGGGTAACAGACTAAAGAACAAGTCCTGCAGACCTTACGGAAGTGATATGCGAATGAATATTCCAGAGAACACCTTATTCACCTATCCTGATATTTCTATTTATTGCAACGGTTTACAGCATAGCAATCTTGATGAAGAAACCTTTATTTCTCCAACAGTGATTATTGAAATCCTATCCCCTTCAACCAAACATTACGACAGGGGCAAAAAATTTAACCTTTATAAAGATATTCCATCATTACAAGAATACATTATGATTGATTCTGAATCAATTTCAGTAGAGGCATATCACATTAATGAAGCAAAAAACTGGACGCTAAATGAACACAAAGAAATTTCTGATACCCTAACCTTTGTTTCGATGGGATTTGATGTAGCTTTAGCTGATATTTATGAGCGTGTGCAGTTTAACGTATAGTAGCTAAAAAGAAGTCAAGTTTGCGCTCCTTTTATACACAAAGTAATATTAAAACTTGACTTCTTTAAGCTTAACTGCAAACTGCCTACTGCAAATTGCTAAACTTAATCACTTCTTCTCTTTCTGCTTCCCAAAACTCCAGGGACAGTGTTTGCACTTGTTTTTACAGCAATAACCACGCTTTAAATGATACGCTTCGGTAAAAACCATTAAACCTGCTTCGTTAAAATAAAAGTCTTCGCCTTCCTTCATGCTTAGTTTTGAATGGTTGAATGTTCATTTGATTTTTTGATAGCTAAATACCCTTAAACAAACTCATAATGAACAACTTATGACTAATTTAATATTTTAACTTCCAGTTTACCTGCAAAATAATCTCTCAGCTGTTTGCCATCACCATGCAAAGTCCATACCTGCTGTGGTTCTACCTTTTTAATGGTTTCTAAAATGGCATCCCAATCCGCATGATCAGAAATGTAAAGCGATATGCCATTTTGTTGCTGCAGGTTCTTCCAGCCTGAAGCAAAAGCCCTAACTACATTAATAGCCTTATGATAGCTGTGAAAAACCATTGGCGGCACAATATACACCTGGTATTCGTGATTATTTTTCATCACTTTGCGGTCGTACATTTTGTAACTGCCCAGTTTCATGCCGTACTCTTCGTAAATTTTAACAAAAGGCATAATGCTGTGATGAACCATTACATTTTTAGTCGGGCAATATTCGCTCAGCAACTGAATAATCCGCTGACTCTTACCCAAGGCATAAGCGCCCAGCATAATATTGGCATTGGTTAAATTGAGTTTCTTAATCTCCTCTACCGCCAAAGGGTGTTTGGTATCAGGGTTGGCAAAAGTACTTTCAGTAATGAGCACATCAGCCTTAACAAATTCGAATGGCTCGCAAGTAGTATCCGGCTCTATTTTATAATCGCCGGTATAAAGGTATTTAACGCCTTTATATTCCATCAAAACCTGCGCTGAGCCTAAAATATGCCCGGCTGAGAAAAAAGTAATGCTTACCTCTTTTATTTTAAATGATTGGTGATAAGCTTTAACATAAAAATCAACAGCTGCAAATTTACGGTAACGGTGTTTCATAAAAGCTTCAGTAGCTGCAGTGCAGTACACATTTTGGCTACCACCTATTGCATGATCGCCGTGCGCATGAGAAACTACTGCTTCTTTTACCGGCTGTTGGGGATCGAGGTAAAAATCGCCGTAAACGCAATATAAACCCGTTGGGGTAATGGTAATAAAATCTGCTAAAATCACAAGTAAGATAAAAAGATTTAAAGATTATAGGATTAGAGTAGATAGTTAAACATTGATGCTTTTGAGCGCTTCTGCAGCCTTTAAAAATTGCTGGTGTAAAGCTAAAACCTGTTCGATAATAGATTGCTGTTCGTCATTAACGATAAAATGATTGGCCAGTTTCGATTTCTCTTCATCGCTAAGTTGCTTATCCATACGGGCTTTAACCTGCTCTGCCGAAACGCCATCACGCTGCATTACCCTTTTCAGTTTAAGATCATAAGGGGCAGTTACCAGAATGTTGGTATCGCACATTTTATATGAACCACTCTCAAACAACAAAGCGGCTTCTTTTAAGGTGTATGGCGTACCTGATGGAATTGTAGCTTCCCAGGCATCGAATGCACGAAAAACTGCCGGATGTACCAGCGCATTGAGTTGTTTAAGTGCTGTTTCATTGTTAAAAACAATGCCAGCAATGTGTTTATTATTCAGTTTTCCATCTTCAAAATAACTTTCGTTGCCAAAGGCAGCTTTAACCCCCGCCACTAATACGGCATCTTTACACATGATCTCTTTGGCAACAGTATCGGCATAAAACACAGGGATTCCCAGCACTTCAAAAACTTTACATGCAGTAGTTTTACCACTGCCAATACCACCTGTTATACCTACTTTATACATTATTTTTCTACTATGAAATCTATTTTGGAGGGCATTACACTCACCAATTTACAATAATCAGGAAATTGGGTTATTTTAACAGTAAACTGGCGATGCTTTAAGTTTTGCCATTCATCAGCATCAACAGTTGCGCTAATAAAGCTATCGTCTACCTGATCGTAATTGCTTAGGGCAACCAGAAAGGTTACTTTAATTTTTTTAGGGTAAAGTTTAATGCTGTTGTAATTCCTGTTATTGATTAGTTTTAACGGCACTTCTATCGTTTTCTCGGTAAACTCATCTACAGGGAGCTTCACCTCCACCGAAGAAGGATAAATGCTTACGTTTTTATGGATGCTATGCTGCAAACCTATCCTTACGGTGGTGCTTCCCTGTATTTTATCCAGTTTTAACGTATCGGTTGGCCAGCTCTTAATTTTGGCCAGTTCTTCTACCGGTCCAGCTACTTTTACAAACTTAGGGTTGAGGATAATTTCGCTCGAGACACCATATTGTTTTACAAAATCAAGCCTGTCAATCAGTTTTACCGGCACTTTCTTCACTATTCGCTTCGTAAAATCGAAATACAGTGTATCGGGCTTAACTGAAATTACCTTTTGCGTACTTTCCAATTGCCTGTTAATGTTAAACAGCTGATCGGAAAATACGATAAAATCTTTGGTATTGAGCTGACTTAAGTTAACCGAAACCGAAGGTGGACTAATCCTTAACCTGGCAAACAGCAATTGCCAGCCTGTACCTTCTACCTGTAAATCTATCGTATCTGATTGCAATGGATAAAATGCCCTTTTGGTTGGGGTATTTTTGAATACCAGAACGGTTTTGGCAGTATAGATATATTTATTATTCAGTGCCATAAAAAGCCATGCAGCAATGGCCAGCAATAAGCAGGCTAATAAGCTGAATACACGTCTTTTTTCAATTTTAGTTAATCTAATAAAGGGCATAGCACAATTTAAGGTAGATGAGCATAGAAATTTTTAATCTCTGAACCAATAATGCCAAATGTAACAAAACTAAATAGCTGCTCAAAAACTAATATACTTAATGATAAATTAATGAAGTATACAGCAAGAGCGTAAACTGATAACTATATTCGCAGGAGATAAACAAACAACATGAAAAAGTATATATTATTAGTAATTGCTACAACATTATTGCTTAGCTCCTATGCTCAAAAACAAACAGTGGTTTCTTACTTCAAAAAAGACACAATTACTGTTAACAAAGACGATTATGATTACAAAAGAATTATAGAAGAAACCGATACACCGTCAATATACAGGTTATTCGAGTTTTACCCTGATAATAAAGCAAAAACATCAGCCAGCATTTCGAAATTTGATCCATATATTGTTTATGAAGGGCTTTGCCTGAGCTATAATAAACAAGGTGTCTTAGTTTCGAAAATTAATTTCAAAAATGGAAAACTTAGCGGAGAATGTATTTACTACTATGATAACGGAAAACTTCAAAATCTGTTTGTATACGATGAACTGGCGAACAATCCAGATAAACAACAGCGAAAATGGGTAACGGGAATAGATTCCTTGGGCAATCAATTCATTAAAGATGGTAATGGCACTTACAAAGGGACTGACAAGGAAGGGCTAACAGAAGAGGGAAATTACCTTGATGGTTATAAAAACGGTATATGGAAAGGAACCAGCGATAAGGGTAGCTATGAGGAAATCTATGAAAACGGGATTTTTAAATCAGGAAGGAGTACCTTAAAAAATGGCAAACAGATAAAATACCGTGAAATAGATCAAAAGCCAGAATTTAAAAAGGGAATTGCAGAATTTTACCAATATTTGAACTGGAATTATAAATTACCTCAGGAAGCGGAAGAAAATGGAGTTAGAGGGAGGCTTTATATCACCTTTGTGGTGGAAAAAGATGGCAGTTTAACTAATTATGAGTTTAAGAATAATTTAGGATATGGCACTCAGGAAGAAGCGGAGAGGGTTCTAAATAGCTGCCCAAAATGGATACCCGGAATGCAGCATGGTATTCCAGTGAGGGTAAAATATACAATTAATATTAATTTGCCAACGCGCTAAACTAGAAAAAGCCATCTTTTGGATGGCTTTTTCATTATCTCAGATTTAAAAACTTAAGCTTTAGCTGCAGTAACTGCTTTTGTAGCATCTAAAGAAACTGCCGATTTATCGAAACGGATTTTAGCGCCACTTTCTACTTCAATTAAGAAAGTAGTTTCGTTTAAATCTACAATTTTGCCATGAATACCTGCAGTGGTAATTACTTTATCGCCTTTACCCAATTCTGCTACTAATTTTTTATGATCTTTTGCCTTTTTAACCTGCGGACGGATCATGAAGAAGTAGAAAACTACCATGATTAGTACCATAGGTACAATTGTACCTAACATACCGCCGCCTGCTGCCTGTAAAATTACTGTTAATGTCATTTCTTGTTTTATTTGTTTTTGTGAGTAGTTGATGGTTATAATTATGCCGAAAGACAGGTTATCAAACCATCAACCAGTTTATTTTTTAGCCAGCACCTCACCTACCAAATGTACGGTAGTTGTGGTTGGGTTGGCATTTGATGTAACGGTTACCACTTTATCCTGCATACCCATTTTACCTTCGCTGTTAAATACTACGCTGATAATACCTTCTTTACCGGGCAAAATAGGCTCGCCAGGCACCTGAGGAACGGTACAACCACAGGTTGCAGTTGCATTTGAAACGATAAGCGGGCTTTTACCGGTGTTTTTCAGTTTAAAGTCGTGCTTAACTTTTTCGCCCTGCTCTATTTTTCCGAAATCGTAAATATCACGTTCGAAAACAATAACGGGTGCATCTGCAGGTGCAACTTTAGCAGTTTTTGAAGTATCGTTTCCAACCGAAACTGCCGAAGCGGTTTCTGAAGTTTGGTTATTTGCATTGCGGCAAGCTGTAAATGAAATCGCAGCAATGGCCAGGATAAATATTTTCTTCATTTTTTAGTCTTCAATTAATCCGCGGCCAATCTTTTTAATGGTATTATTTTTCTTAAGATCGCCTAAAATTTTGTCTAAAATACCGTTAATAAACGAATTACTTTTCGGTGTACTGTAATCTTTTGAAAGCTCAAGGTACTCATTAATGGTAACTTTTACCGGGATAGACGGGAAATTCAAAAGTTCGCAGATGGCCATTTTCATCAAAATGGTATCCATTAAAGCAATACGTTCCGATTCCCAGTTTTTAGTTCTGTCGGCAATCATTTCCTGGTATTTGGCATCGTTTTGCAGGGTATGCACAAAAAGATCCTGTACAAATTTGCTGTCTTCTACCCAATCGGCACTAATTTCGGTGAGTTTGTTTTTGAAAGGATCTTCTGAAGTAAAGTTTTTCAGGGTTTTGGCCACCATACCTTTCATTACCTCATGATCTACCTGCCAGTTGATAAATTTCTCTTCAAAAACCTGGATAATAGCCTGACTTTTTAAGATAATTTTACGGAAAATGTATTTGATGATATCTTTAGATGATTCTAAACTTTCATTCGGATCGGCAAGATAATCGGCATACTCTTTTGATGCTTTTAAGGCATTATAAACGGTTTTACGGATTTCAGGATCGAAACCCCAGTCTACCTTGTATTTTTTTACCGCTGCTGCATAATCAGGGTTTTGCTGCAATAAAACACTAAACTTATTGTGCAGCAATTTCATGTTCGGATTAATATCCTCAGCTGTTTTAATGTGTTTGTTTGCGCGCTCTGCAGCGTCGTTAGCAGTAAATTCGGTAACTTCTACCAATAAAGATAACATCCAGATGTACATTTCGTACACGCTGTCGATGCTTTGCATTAAAGTTTTTAAATCGCCTTTAATGTCTTTTTTGTCTGCCATGTGCCATGCAAAAATGTTTTGCAAAGCTTTGATTCTTAAGTGCCTTCTGTTTAACATGAATGTAAGAACGAGTGTGGTTTTTTAAACCTGTTTTAGTAATTATTATTTAATATGATGATTTAATTTTTTTAATATCTGCAATCCGTTTTTCGGCAATGCGGTTAGCAGCAATATTTGTTGAGATATTTTCGGCCTTGCTTAACTTAATTACACTACGTGTGGCATCGTAAATATTCTCGGTAAGCTGCACAGTACGTTTTTTACCAAAACCAGTCAGTTCAGAATAGCATGAAATTAAGCCTCCGGCGTTGATTAAATAATCTGGTGCAAATAAAATTCCTTTTTTCAACAACAATTCGCTATCTACAACCTCATCTTTTAACTGATTGTTTGCTGAACCTGCAATAATTGCAAATTTCATTTTTTCGATAGTTTTGTTGTTCACCGTAGCCCCCATTGCACATGGTGCGTAAACATCGGCTTCGGTAGTAAAAATCTTATCAGCCTCAATTGGCTTTGCCTTATACTTGCGGGCTACGTAAGTGAGTTGCTCCTGATTAATATCGCTGATTAAAACTTCGGCGTTTTCTTTTCTTAAAAGTGCTACCAAATGTTCGCCCACATTACCAATCCCTTGCACCACAATGGTTCTTCCGGCAAGCATATCTGTTCCGAAAACTTCTTTAACGCTGGCTTTAATGCCTAAGTATACGCCTTGTGCGGTAAATGGAGCGGGATTGCCGGCACCACCTATTGATTCGGGCACTCCGGTAACATAATTGGTTTCCATGCGGATATATTCCATATCGCGCGTATTGGTCCCCATTTCCTCAGCTGTAATAAATTCGCCATTCAGGTTTTTAATAAACCTGCCATAGCTGCGCATTAAAGTTTCGGTTTTGTCTTTTCTCGAATCGCCAATGATTACCCCTTTGCCTCCACCCAGGTTTAAACCTGTAATGGCAGCTTTGTAGGTCATTCCACGCGATAAACGGAGGGCATCTTCTAAGGCTTCGCTTTCAGTAGCATAGCTCCACATGCGCGTACCGCCTAAAGCAGGACCTAATGTGGTATCGTGTATCGCAATAATTGCTTTTAAACCTGTGTCGGGATCATTGCAAAAAACCAACTTTTTATGCCCGTAAGCACTTAATTGATCTAAAATGGAAAAATCTGTCTGCGAATTTGCTGGCATATGAACGTTCGGATAACCTGCTGCAAAATTAGAATAAAAAACGATTATTACATGTATTTAACGAAACTATAACAAAATTAATTCTGCCGTGCTAAACCTTGTAGTTCTAAAAGCCCCGGGCTTAAGAAAAATATGTCATTAATTTTTAAAGCTTAAACACCGATACATAAATATGCTGTTTGAAATAACAAATTTATCTAAGTTTGTACTACATGAAACATCTGAGCCGATTAAATAAGTACTTTCTAAAATACAAGTGGTGGATTATTCCGGGGAGTATTTTCGTAGTAATTTCGAATATTTTTGGTGTAGTGCCTGCCCAGGTGATTGGCTATGCTGTTGACCTGATTACTGAAAATATCCAGATTTTTAACCTGTTTAGCGGTTTTGACCGTCAGGCTATTATTTACGATATTTTTAGCAGCAACCTGTTATACTTTGGCTTACTGGTTATAGCACTTTATTTAATGCGTGGTTTGTTTTTATTCTTTATGCGGCAAACTATTATTTTAATGTCGCGGCATATTGAATTCGATATGAAAAACGATATTTATCAGCATTATCAGGAGCTGAGTTTAGGTTTTTACCGCCGCAACAACACCGGCGATTTAATGAACCGGGCTACTGAAGATGTGAACCGCGTACGGATGTATGTTGGCCCGGCCATCATGTACACCATTAACACCTTTGTATTATCTGTGCTCATAATCTGGTCGATGTTTGATGTAAACTCCAAACTGGCCATCTACTGTTTACTTCCCCTGCCCTTTCTGGTGATCATTATCTATTATGTAAACACGCTTATCTTTAAAAAGAGTGGAAAGATACAGGAGCGTTTATCAGACCTGTCGAGTTTTGTTCAGGAACGCTTTTCGGGTATCAGGATTATTAAATCGTATGTGCGTGAAGATTATACGCGCAACATGTTCGAAATACAGAGTAATGAGTATAAAAAAGATTCAATGGGTTTGGTAAGGGTTTCGGCTTTGTTTTACCCTACCATGTTGCTGCTCATTGGCCTGAGTACTATTTTAACCATATATATTGGCGGTATACAGGTAATGAATGGCAGTATTACTGCCGGTAATATTGCCGAATTTATCATTTACATTAACCAGTTAACTTTTCCGGTAACGATGCTGGGCTGGGTAACTTCGTTAATACAAAGAGCGGCGGCATCACAAAAAAGGATTAACGAATTTCTGGACATTCCTTCCGATATCCAGTCGACTGAAACTGATGATCGCGAATTGGCAGGAAATATTAAATTCGACCAGGTAAGCTTTACTTATCCGGATACTGGCATAGAAGCACTCAAAAATGTAAGTTTTGAAATAAAAAGCGGCGAATTTGTTGCAATTATTGGTAAAACCGGCTCGGGAAAATCTACATTAGCCAACCTGATTATGCGGATGTACGACGTAGAAAACGGCCAGATTGATGTTGATGGTAAAAATATCAAGGCATTGAACCTGAAAGATTACCGCGGGCAAATTGGCTTTGTACCACAAGAAGTTTTCCTTTTTTCGGATACAATTAAAAACAACATCGCCTTTGGTTTAGATACGGTTACGGATGAGGAAGTTTACACAGCGGCCAAAAATGCATCGGTTTATAACAACATTATCGATTTTGACGAAAAGTTCGAAACCATGCTCGGCGAACGGGGTATAACGCTCTCCGGCGGACAAAAGCAGCGTGTTTCTATTGCCCGGGCGCTGATCAAATCACCTAAAATTTTAATTTTCGACGATTGTCTTTCGGCAGTTGACACGAAAACAGAGGAAGAAATCTTACAAAACCTGGGTAAAATTATGCATGGAAAAACCAGTATTTTAGTTGCTCACAGAATTTCTACCATAAAAAATGCGGATAAAATTTTAGTGCTCGATGACGGAAAAATCATCGAACAAGGCACACACAATGAATTACTTAGTAAAAATGGCAGTTATACGGAGCTTTATAACAACCAACTTTTAGAAGAAGAAAGCCGCACGTTTTAAATTGTATTAAAATTGTATTTTGAACTTTAAATATTTGCTTTATATTTACCGAAACCAAAAACCAACATCAATACCAACCATGGGAGAATTCGACAACAAGGAAAGAGAAGAAGTTTTTTCAAAGAAAGTAAGAGCAGGTAAGAGAACTTATTTCTTCGACGTGAAGGCTACGAGATCGGGTGATTATTATTTAACAGTTACCGAAAGCAAGAAAAGATTAGAAGACGGTGTATTTGTAAAACATAAAATCTTTTTATACAAAGAAGATTTCGAAAAATTTGCTGAGGGCCTGAACGAAACTGTTGATTATATCAAAACCCACCAGGATGTGGTTGAAAAACGTTACGAATATTCAGAAAACGGAGAACATAGCAGATCAGGTGATGATTTTTCTTTCTAAGTAATATAATTTCACAAAAAAGCCTTTGCAAAGTAAAAATTGCAAAGGCTTTTTTATGCGCTGTATTTATTTTAACGTACAGCCAGGCCTGCCCCTACTAAGAATACCAGTAAAAAATAGCCGACAATAACGGCGATGGTAATGATTCCCCAAAATTTAAACAGGGATTTCAAACTCAATATAGCGGTATCTAAACTTTCCTGATCGCCAAATAATACGCCTTGTTTTCCCTTATTGGCCAATCTGAACAATAAAATGCTCGGATAGAAATAAAACAAACCCAATAGCAAATAAACAACCGTTACGATGGTTGCACCTCCCTGCCCCAGCGGAGCAAACTGTTTAGCCAGGCCCGGGTTTCCCGAAATAATTGAAGGTATGCTTAGTGCTGCCAAAATGATAAATGCGGCAAATATAAAACCAACAATCGATAAGAATTTGGCCCATTTTGTAATATCGTAAAGATAGCTCCGCATTTCTTCGGTAACGATTAATTTTACCTCCTGAGGCACGTCTTGTTCTAAATCTTCCATGTGTGTGATCTGTAATTTTTGTTAAACTTAGATAAAATATCGATCTGCCACAAATTACAGCCTTTATTTAAAGGTTTTAAAAGCTTATCTTTGCCCGATTTTTAGGCGGAAGGCGGAAGGCGGAAGGCGGAAGGCGGAAGGCGGAAGGCGCAGAAGTATGGAGTATAGGTTTTGAACTATGAACCATCAACTAAAAAACTATTGACTATAAAATAACTAAAATATAAATGGCATTACAATGTGGTATTGTGGGTTTACCAAATGTTGGTAAATCGACTCTTTTTAACTGTTTATCAAACGCAAAAGCGCAGGCAGCAAACTTTCCCTTTTGCACTATTGAGCCCAATGTTGGCGTAATTACAGTACCTGACGACAGGTTGACTAAACTTGCTGAACTGGTTAAACCAAACAAAGTACAGCCTAATACCATCGAAATTGTAGATATTGCCGGTTTAGTAAAAGGAGCATCGAAAGGTGAAGGTTTAGGAAACCAGTTTTTAGGAAACATCCGTGCAACGAATGCAATTATACACGTTTTACGTTGTTTTGATGATGGTAACGTAATCCACGTAGATGGTTCTGTTGATCCGATCCGTGACAGGGAAATTATTGATACCGAATTACAGCTTAAAGATTTGGATACTGTTGATAAACGCATCCAAAAGGTTGAAAAAATGGCTAAAACAGGTGGCGATAAGGATGCAAAACGTACATACGAAATTTTAACTGTAGTAAAATCTCACCTGGAAAGCGGAAAATCTGTTCGTACGGCGCCATTAGCCCCTGAAGATTTCGATTTCATACTGGATTTGGGTTTACTTACGCAAAAACCTGTAATGTATGTGTGTAATGTAGATGAAGCATCGGTTGTTACCGGCAATAAATATGTTGATCTGGTCAAAGCGAATGTTGCTGATGAAAATGCTGAGGTTTTGGTTATTTCTGCTAAAATTGAGTCGGAAATTGCTGAACTGGAAAGCTATGAGGAACGTCAGGAGTTTTTAGCTGATTTAGGTTTAACTGAATCGGGTGTAAACAAACTGATTCGTGCAGCTTATAAATTATTAAACCTTTACACTTACTTTACTGCAGGTGTGCAAGAAGTACGTGCCTGGACGATTACTAAAGGTTTTACGGCACCACAGGCCGCTGGTGTAATCCACACTGATTTTGAAAAAGGTTTTATCCGCGCAGAGGTAATTAAATACAACGATTTCGTAACCCTGGGTTCAGAAAATGCATGTAAAGATGCAGGTAAACTGGGTGTAGAAGGTAAAACTTATGTAGTGGAAGATGGAGACATCATGCACTTCAGGTTTAATGTTTAAACCAAGGTACAAAGAAGATTTTTCAAAATCATAATAGAAATAAAGCCGCCTGAAGAAGGCGGTTTTTTTATTTTTTAATATTTACTCACAAGAAAAAACTTATAAACAAACTAAATGACGCTCAATTTCATCATAACCGAAGAAGATTACTTACAATCAAGACTTTTCATTTCTTCAAAAAACAAAACAGTAAAAAGAGCCAGAAAAAGGAATTGGCTCATCCTTAGTGGAGCTTTTTTTATCGCTAGTTTAATTTCTTTTCTTCCAGATGACAGGTTTTTAGGCTATTATTTTTTCATAATTGCGATACTTACTTTGCTATTTTATCCTAAATACCAAAAAAGAGTATACAAGCGGCACTATAAAAAATTTGTTAATGAGAACTTAAGCCACCATTTCAATGAATCTGCAACAATTACTTTCAATACAGATTCGGTTGAAATGACTGACAAAACAGGTTATACTCAGATGAAACTTACAGAAATAGACCAGGTTACTGAAATTGAAAAATATTTTTACCTCAGAACTAAATCCAATCAATATTTAATTATCCCCAAAGACCGATTAAGTGAATTGGATAATGTCAGATCTTTTTTCGTAAGCCTGGCTAAACAATTAAATATCGAGTTTATTACAGAATTAAACTGGAAATGGAATTAGTGGAGGGTTACACCAACATTTGTCATCCTGAGCAGAGTCGAAATGCTTTATTAAGTAACGTTATTTTATTCTGATTATCATGACATAATCCAATAGGAAGGGCGTCATTCCTGCGAATGTAGGGATCTTAAAACCTTTTGTATTAAGATTCCCAGTCAAGCTGGGAATGACGATTCCAACTATAAAAAGAATAACAAATTCAGTTATTAAACCTCTAACCCATAAGCTGCCAGCTGTGCTTTGGTGTCTTCGTAATCAGTATGGTGTATGCCTTTTAAGCCCAATTGTTCTGCAACCTGCACAAACAGCATCCTGTCGTCGATATACAAACTGGTATCTACATCGCTTTGCGAAATATCGATGGCTACTTTAAAAATATCGGCATCGGGCTTACGGAAATGCACAAAGCTGGATGAAACGAAGAAATCGACAAATTCATTTAGCTTAAAGGTATTGATGCGGTATTGATTCAGCTCGCGACCTTCATTACTGATTACCGCAACTTTAAGGTTGTATTTCTTCTTCAAATCGCAAATCAGCTGGATCATTTCGGGGTAAGCCAATGATTTTTTGAACATAAATTCTTTAAAATCATCGTAACTGAAGCTCCGCTCTTCAAAGAACACGATACGCTCGAGGTATTCATCCAAAGTAAGTTTCCCTACTTCATAGGTATCAAAAGTAAGGTGATGACGTTCTTCGAGATCAACTGAATCGAGGTTAAAAAGCACTGAAGCTTCACCCCTTGCCCGCCTGTCCCAGCCGTTGGTTAATAAAACGCCTCCGATATCGGTAAAAAGTGTGGTAATTTTCTTTTGCATGGTTTAGATCTATAATAATACGCCTTTTAAAAACAATACGGCAAAACTGAAATATATAATCAACCCGGTTACATCAACCAGTGTGGCTACAAAAGGAGCTGAAGATGTAGCAGGGTCGGCACCAAGCTTTTTGAGCAGAATTGGTAGCATTGAGCCACTAAGCGAACCCCACAATACTACAAATATTAACGATACACTAATGGTTGCCGCAATAAGGATCCAGTGCTCACCGTATACATTGGGTGCAGCCACATGCCACACAAAAATACGCAGGAAGCCTATCAAGCCTAAACACAAGCCCAAAAGGAAGCCTGAGGTAATTTCACGATTCATTACCCGCCACCAGTCTTTAATGGTTACTTCGCCCAATGCCATGGCCTGGATAATTAGCGTAGAGGCCTGCGAGCCACTGTTTCCACCGCATGAAATAATTAAGGGAATAAACAGGGCCAATACGGTAGCCTTGTGGATTTGTCCTTCGAAAAAGCCCATCGCCGTAGCGGTAAGCATTTCGCCAACCATTAAAATGGCCAGCCAACCCACGCGTTTTTTAACGAGGTTAAAGATAGAGGTATCGAGATAGGGTTCATCCAAAGCCTCGGTACCCCCTATTTTATGCATATCTTCGGTATATTCTTCGTTGGCAATCCACAAAATATCATCAACGGTTACAATACCCAAAAGAATGTTGTTTTCATCTACTACCGGTAAAGCCACCCGGTTATTCATCCTGAAAATGTTAATGGCATCTTCCTGCGGATCGTTAGCCTTTAAGGCGATGAAGCGTCTGTCGGTTAATTCGCCAATAATGGCTTCAGGATCGGCCAGTAACACTTCTCTGATCCTGATATCGTCCAATAATACGCCTTCTTTATCGATTACGTATACCACATCAATGGTTTCGGAGTTTTTACCGTAACGCCTGATGTGCGCCAGAACCCGTGCAATTGACCATTCGGGCTTAACGGCAATGTAATCGGGGGTCATTAACCGGCCAATACTGTATTCGTTATAACCTAAAAGGGTAAGCGACTCATTACGTTCCTGCGGAGGTAAAAGTGTAATCATTTTCTTTACCACATCGCCTTTTAGCTCACTAAAAAGTGCTGTACGGTCATCAGGTGGCAGATCTTTAATAATCTGATTCAGCTTATTGCCTGAAAGTTTTTTGATGATACGCTCCTGAGTTGGAAAATCAAGAATCCGGAAAACGTTTACGGCCCTGTTTATGGAGAGGGTTTCGATAAATTTGGCAGCGTACTGCGGCAGCTCGTCAATAAGTTGTTCAACATCCGAAATGTTCAGTTGGTCGAGATATTGCTTTAAAGCTTTATCGTTTTCCTTTTCAAGCAGTTCCTGAATCTCTTCTACAACCATTTCTTCCATAAACAACTATTTTTTTGTTACATGCCTAAACCTCTATTAACGGTTCGCAAAGGTGCATTTTTATTTCTAAAAAAGCCAGTGCCGGGGCTTTAAAAATCGTTAAGCAGGCACTAAATTGAAAAATACGGGGCCAGAAACCGCGGCTATAGAAAACAGAGACAATGATTTAATTATTTTTTAACACAAAATAAAACCTGAGGTTCAAAAAGCCAGCTGCTTTTATATTTAATGACTAAAAATAGCCGATTTATTTTGATTAAATGATTTTGATTTTTCTATATTTGCAGCCTTGCTCCCGTAGTTCAATGGATAGAATTATGGTTTCCGGTACCATCGATATGAGTTCGAATCTCGTCGGGAGCACAAACGAGACAAATCAGTTTTCAAGCTGCTTGTCTCGTTTTTTTTATCTCCTAGACCGATATTTATCAAATATATTAGCTCAGCTCCTCCATTCAATAAGTTATTATCTAAAGCTTACGAGATTTAATCAGGCAGCTAGACATGCTATCACATTGTGGTAACTTTAAAGAATGGATTGAAAATTATTATGGTAGAATTAAGCTTACATCCTTAATGAAAGCCCCAAACTAACCTATTTATTAATTATCCTTGTTGAGCATTTATATTTTTTAAGCATTTTCAGTGCTGAAATTACGGGAGACACACAAGGGCATAAAAACAAGCAATGTAAGCACAGAATTACAAAACCACGTCAATATCAAAGTACACTATTTTTTTGTGATGTCTAAAAAAAATGATATTTTGAGTTATTAAACGCTCTACTGTAATATCACAGACTAAGCGGCTTACTTCTATAGCATATGAATAAGAAAATCCTGGTAGTTGATGATGACCTGTTTTTGCTTGGATCTCTGGAATTATTGCTTTCAGATGAGGGCTACATTGTCAGTTTAGTCGATAAGTCATCGCTGATTAAAGACTCGCTCGTTGCTTTCAATCCCGATTTAATTATTATGGATATTTGCCTGGATGATGCCGACGGAAGGGAAATTTGTGATAAAATTAAAAATTCGTGGCTTACCGCTCAAATCCCAATAATTTTAATGACTGCCCTTTCGCATAAAAAAATCAGTGAATTAGATTGTCTGGCCGATGCTATTATCGGAAAACCCTGTAATTATGATACGCTGCTTAAGACAATTTCTGATTTGATAAAATAGAAACTGGTTAGCAGAAAAATGCCTGCAAAAACGAGACAAACCGGCTTTTAACCTGTTTGTCTCGTTTTTTATTTTAATTATTGCTTTAAATCTACCTTTTAATTAAAGTTATTTTCGTCAGCAAACGATTTTTTGGCTTTGCTGCTATTTCTTAAATTCTACTTTAAATCCGGTTACCTGCCAGGCCGGATAATTTTCAGGCTTTTTTATCAGCAGCAAATCATCGCGCTGCTCCCAGTTCAGCTTTTGCTTACTACCCAGCAAAGTAACTGCGCTTATTGGCTTAGTCAGATATTTCGAGTTCCGTCCCAACAGTTTCATCTCAATATCCCCCTGCGGAACGTTTAAACAAAATGCAAAAAGATCGTTTCCTTTAGTGGTGTAGCGGATATCTGCAGCCTGATATTCGCGCGTATCTGTTAAGCCGCCAAAACGACCTTTTGTCTGGTTCGATTTAAGGGTTGAAGGTCCTTCGCCATACACTTTCCAGGGGCGCGTGGCGTAAATCCCTTCGCCATTCAGTTTAATCCATTCACCTATTTCAGTTACAACTTTAACCACATCGGGCTCCAGGTCGCCCTCAGGAGTTTGCACAACATTAATTAATAAATTGCCGTTTTTGCTCACAATATCTATTAAAAGCTGCGCAATTTCATTCGCACTTTTGTATTTCTGTCCGGTTCTGTAATACCAGTCGCCTATTGAGGTATCGGTTTGCCAAGGGAAAGGACTGATCGAATCGAGTACGCCACGCTCAACATCCTGTGCCCATTTACCCTCAGATGGTTCTTTAGGGGTATAAACAGCTTCGAGCTTACCTTTATTTTTAGCCATATCCTGATTATAGTAATGTGCTACCATGGTGCGGCCAATGTCCTCAAACGGAAGCTTGCTATCTGAGTAAAGCAAATCGGGATGATAGTTATCAACGAGTTCGGTTACGTATTCCAGCCATTTTTTTTGCCAGCCGGGATTATTGGTAATCCATTCATTAATGTTGCTCGAATCGGCTGGTAAATGATAAAGATCTGCATATTGCGGATCACGTCCATCATAAGGAATGCCAGCAAACTGTCCGGTTTTATCTGCCCCATGACTGGGTTGAAACCAGTTAAAACTGGCTGCGAGATGCTCTGAAACGCCAAAACGCAGTCCTTCTTTTTTAGCTGCCTTTTGCCACAGCCCCACCACATCTTTCTGCGGCCCCATTTTTACCGAATTCCACCTGTGGATTTTAGAATTCCACAAAAAGAACATATCATGATGTGAGCCCATACTTACAAAATACTTTGCTCCGGCTTTCTTATAAAGAGCCATTAATTGCTCCGGATTCCACTTTTCTGCTTTCCACAATGGGATTATATCCTTGTAACCAAATTTAGAGGGTGTTCCATAATGCGCTACATGGTATTTGTTCTGGCCGCTGCCCTGCATATACATGTTTTTGGCATACCAATCGCCTTGCCTGGGAACGGCCTGCGGCCCCCAATGAGACCAGATTCCGAATTTTGCATCACGAAACCAATCCGGATATTGATATTGCTTTAAGGATTCGTCTGTCGGCTTAAATTTCTGAGGTTCAATGCGGGTGTTGTTTTGCTGCGCCTGAACATTTATCGACATGAAAAATGCCGTAATCATTACAACTAATGTTTTTTTCATTTATGGTTTCTTTAAATTTTGAATGTTAAATTTTACTGCACCGAAAGCTGCGGAGCACAAAAATATGAGCAGCATGCAGCCAGACAATTGTGTTCAGGATGTTTCATATATTTGGCTATTACATTCAAAAATAAGTATCTTATCCGATCTAAATTTGATTAAAACAGACTATTTATTGTAAAAATCCGACATTTTATTAAAAAAAATGGCCAAAAGAATTCTTCAAAATACTTTTTCTTTACTCAATGTAGATTATGTAAAACTTTCTGCCAAATGGGATTACCGCAATGTAATTAGCCCCTATTACCGCATTTATTACATTGATGAAGGATCAGGAGCAATATCTGATCAGCAACAAAGTTTGCAGCTCGAAGCAGGCTATCTCTATATTATTCCAAGCTTTACTTTGTGTAATCTCCATTGCAACAGTTTTCTAAGTCAGTATTTTGCCCAGTTTTTTGAAGAATCTGCAGATGGGACATCCCTCTTTGCACATAGGCGGGCCATATCCAGAATCAAGGCCAGTTCAATGGATATTGACCTTTTTAAGCGTTTACTCGAAATTAACCCCGGCCGGGGCATTAACCGGTCTGACGACCCCAAAATATATGAAAAGAACATTTTTTATAAGGAATACCAGGAATTAAATAACCGGCAGAGTTTGGCAGCTTACCTGGAAACACAAGGAATATTGCTGCAACTGATGGGCCGTTTCTTGCAACCCCAATTTTACTTAAAACAGGAATCGCACCCGAAAACCCCAGTTAAAATAGCCGAAACGGTAAATTATATTTTAATTAACCTGAATCAGGATCTATCGGTAACAGTACTAGCCTCGCGTATAAATCAACATCCCGATTACTTTTCGCGCTTGTTTAAAACCTTTACCGGCGAGCGCCCGGTTAATTATGTACTTGGCAAGCGCATAGAACGCGCCCAATACCTACTCGCCACCAGCCAGTTAAGCTATTCTGAAATTGCAAACCAAACGGGTTTTGATAACCTTTCGTACTTTTCCAAATCGTTTAAAAAAATTACGGGCATGTCGCCCGGAACTTATAAAAAACAGGTTTATAAAGTGGGTTTTACCTTATAAAAAATGATTAAAAGCTATTTAAACCTTCAACAGAACCGGGTTATTGAAGTGGAAAAGGTTTTTTTTGCTGAAATGGAAATAAAAAAGCCACGACATCCATCGTGGCTCTTATCAACTAACCTAAACTTTATAAATACTAACCAAATATTTATGCTGCAAAGCTAATGCGCCTGCATTAAGCAGATATTAAGTGATTATTAACTATAATAAACCACACAAAAACATAACATTACCACAGCAATGAGTTAAAACAGCCATCCTTATTTTGCAGCAACATTAAGCAATACAAAAATCAGTATGGAAAAAACGGCAAATACCATCAGTACCGATCTGCAAAAATTCATTGATAAATTCGAACCGGCTAAATTCAAGCTCATGACTAAAGGAATTGAGATCAGGGGCATTAACGATTTGCCCAAAAACATTAGTCAGGCGAGGGCACTGATCGAGAGCATGAAACTTAACTTAATGGTGGTACATCATGCCGGGATGCTGGCTTACAGAGCATTTGAAGTAAATGTAATTCCACCGGCTGCATAAAAAACAAAAGCCCTGCAAAATGCGGGGCTTTAATATTTAATTCAGCTGTTCTCTGGACAAGCCGTGAATAACCACACTGCCCAAAACAATATCTGCCTTGAAGAAAACAAACTCCAGGTCTGCATAGAGGTGCACACCTGCAGTAAGCAATATCTGCCGTGCAAACTCAGCCATGGCTGCCTGATCGTTAAACGACATATCATCGGGAATTAACAATGCAATTACATTAGGCTCGCTTACCTTTACTTCAATATCAAACTGAGTAACCAGGCCCATTATTTTCTTCGCTACCGCAGCCAGTTCATTTGCTGTAATTTTAGCCATATTGTTCTATTCGTTTAATTTACCTGCACTAATCAACATCATCTAATCCTTACCTGCAAATATAAAAAAACGGTAATTGCATCCAACTTTTGGCTAAATACAGAAACTAAACCACGAGGTGTTAATGCTGCCCTTGGTTGATTTATTTTATTCGTTTGGTGGCACAACATCTGTAATGCTAAAGACTTTTAGTCCGGCAGGAACTTTCCATTGCACAGTATCGCCTTTCCTAAAACCAATCAATGCTGCCGCGATAGGTGTTGTAACCGAGATTTTCTTTTCTTTGATATTGGCATATTGTGGCAGCACAATGGTAAGGGCTGTAGTTTCACCTGTGGCCTCGTCGGTTATCCACACCCGGGCATTTAATCTGATGCCATGTGCAGGAAATGCTTCCTTTTTAATGATAATTGCCCTGCTTAGCTCTGCCGAAAGCGACATTTCATCACTTCCAGCATTTTGTTTACTAAAATAAGGCTTAAGGAGGTTATAGTCCTCCTGGGTGATAATCACCGGGTTGCTCTCGTTTGGATTCATATTTATTGTTTTTAAATGGATTCGAAATTGAAAAAAACACAAACGCGGCAATATATCGCCAATGGCGTCCTTATTTTTTTAAATAAATTGCTGTTGTGTTGTGTTTAACCCCAAACCAGGGATGGTATGTTATAGGCTTGGGGCAAAATGATCAAAATCCTTAAAGCTGGGGATGTAGAAAAGCCCGGCTGAAAAGCTATTGTTGCCCGATTTTCGAAGCACGTGCAAACTATACCTGTTGCAACTTAAGGCAAAAGGTTTAGGATTTGTGATTATATGGTTACTACAAGGCTTCAATTAATCCAAATATAACCTTTATGGTGCTAGTCTGCAAACTGACTATCCTCAAATAACACAAAGATGACCTGTTGCAGTTAAAGTTTACTTACCGAACTGATAAAGTATGGCGAATCGTTCCACCTTATTTTTTTATAGCTAAAATCTTTTTTGAGTGCTTCAGGGAGGCAATCCCACACGGCCTGACTCATTTTTTCGAGCAGCAGCTTTTTAGAAAAGGTATCGGATACTACAAAACTGATTTCCCTTACCGGCTTAGGGTCTTTGAAAGTTTTAAAGAGTGCGGTTTCTTTCTCGTTGATGATTGAAAGTGCCGGAATAATGGCAAAGCCTAGCTTGGCGCGTACGAGGTTTTTCAGTGTTTCGATCGAAGAGATATCATAACTGAACTGTTCTTTTATTTTACCCGGCTCCTTGATTCCGCAAATATCCAATAGCTGGGCATTGTAGCAGTACTCGTTCTGCAAGAGCAACAGTTCGGGCTTATCATCAGGTTGCAGTTCGTAAAAATCATCGTTGGCCATCGGGTGGTTTTCATTTAAATACGCTACAAAAGGTTCTTTAAAAATGACATGTTCAACCAGGTTTGGATGTCCTGTTGGCGTTGCCATAATGGCCACGTCGATTGCTCCTGTTTCTACATCCTGCATCAGCTGACCTGTATTGGCCTCTTTAATTACAAAATGTACTTTGGGTGCAATGGTTTTCATAGCACTGATAAATAAGGGAATAAGATATGGCGATAAGGTTGAAATTATGCCCAGTTTCAATTCACCTTCGAGCAGGTTTTTCTGATTGATTACAAAATCGCGGATTTCATCGGTTTCGCGCAAAATTTTCCTGGCCCGGTTAATAATCTCCTTACCCAGTACTGTTGGTGTTAGCGGCACCTTGTTGCGATCGAAAATTTTAATGCCAATTTCTTCTTCCAGGTTTTTGAGTTGTATGGTAAGTCCGGGTTGTGTTACCATGCAAACTTCTGCCGCCCGTGCAAAGTGACGTTCCTCATCCAATGCCACTACGTATTTCAATTGCTGAATAGTCATGATTATAAATTTTATTTATAAAGATATAAAATTATCAATTTGATTTATGAACGTAGCCGCAATAAATTTGTTCCAACAAAAAAGATCAATCACTATAAACATTTAAAAAATTAAGATCATGAAATTTACAAGAACAGCAAACGCCAATTGGAAAGGTACAGGAATGGATGGAAAAGGAACCATCAGCACCCAAAGTACTACTTTAGATCAGACACAATTATCATTTAAAACCCGTTTTGCGGAAGGTGTTGGCACCAACCCCGAAGAACTGATTGCCGCAGCACATTCTGGTTGTTTTACCATGCAACTGAGCTTCCTGTTAAGCGAGGCAGGTCTGGTTCCCGAAAACCTGGATACCAAAGCCAATGTAACTTTTGAGAATGGCACCATTACCTTAATCCACCTTGAATTAACCGGTAGTGTTGCAGGAATTGATGAAGAAGAATTTAAAGCCTTCGCACAAAAAGCAAAAGAAATTTGTCCGGTATCAAAATTATTAAATACCGAAATCACATTATCAGCTTCGCTATCAGCCTAAATCAAGTTAAACAATACAATTAGTTAAACCTTATAATTTTAAACAAAATGAAAACAACAATAAAAGGACAATTGCATGCATTTTTCATGTTCGCCATCGTATTTTTTACAGCTTTATTTTCGGTTAGTGATGTAGCCGCACAAAGCAAAGGCCCAATTAAAAACGTTGTACTGGTGCATGGTGCCTTTGCCGACGGTTCGGGATGGAGATCCTTATACGAAGTATTAACTCAAAAAGGTTATCAGGTAACGGTAGTACAAAACCCTTTAACTTCGCTTGAAGATGATGTGGCAGCTACTAATGCTGTACTCGATAAACAAGATGGCCCAACCATTCTGGTAGGCCACTCGTGGGGCGGAACGGTAATTACACAAGCTGGTAACCACCCCAAAGTTGCAGGTTTGGTTTATGTAGCGGCTTTACAGCCCGATAATGGTGAGACCTCCTTACAATGGCTGCAAACTGCGCCACCGGCACCAGAAAACGGCGTTTTAAACGCTGACGATAAAGGCATCATTTATTACGATAAAGCCAAATTCCATGCAGGTTTCTGTGCAGATATCAGCAAAGCCCAGTCCGATTTTATGTATGCTTCGCAAGGTGCTTTTCATGCCAAAGGTTTCTTAGCCCCCATCACTAAAGCGGCCTGGAGAGATAAACCAGCTTACGCAGTGATTGCAACTGAAGATAAAAGCATCAATCCTGAGATCCAACGTGCGATGTACAAACGCTCAAACACCAAAACTACCGAAATTAAAGGCAGCCATGTGGTTTTCATTTCTCAACCTAAGGCAGTGGCTGAGGTAATTATTAACGCATCGAAAGAAATTGCCGGTAAAAACTAAGGAAAAAATTAACAAATCTAACAGGTGGGTGATGACACCCACCTGTAGCGTGTGCTATTGGGCGGTGTCTCCACCGCCCATTTGATATTTTATTGAAATTAAGACAGTTTCTAAGTAATTAAAGTATTTTTAAAGAGCTTGTATCATAGATTGTTTAGCAAATTGTAACGTCGAGCCCGGCCCGTGCTGAGCTTCACGAAGTATCGAAACACTTCATAAAGCTTTTAGACAGCTCTTCTACAAGCTGAAAAAGATAAATCTATCTATGAAATAACCGCTTTGCTTTTTCTAAAACGACCTAAATTTGATTTACAATAGCTTTACCCGCTCCTCTTCCAAATCGATCTGGTAAATATGTAATCTGATCATCTCATCATGAAGTTCGGCATCATTTCGGTTTAATGCTGACAGGAAATTGCGTTGTCCGTCTAGTAACTCCATATAGGCTTTTTTGGTGCTTTCGCTCATTTTAACCTGCTCAGGATTATTTATTTTATGCTCCCACTGCGTTATCATCCGTTGTAAATGCACATCTTTTTCTACCTGACCATCCTGCTGTGCTTTTAATAACCTAACCGTTTCTGCCACCAGCTGGCTTTTAATCCGGTGCCTGGCTTCTTCTTCTCCCAGCTCCGGAATGTGTCCAAAAATGCCGGAACGTTTGATCAAATATGGGAGGGTTAAGCCTTGAATTAACAATGTAAGGAGGATAACGGTAAAAGTGATAAATAAAATGAGGTTGCGGTGCGGAAAGGGCACCCCACCTTTAAGGGTTAAAGGAATGGCCAGGGCTGCAGCAAGTGATACCACACCGCGCATTCCGGTCCAGCCCAATAATAGCGGCATGCGCCACCTTATGCGGCTGCTTCCTCTCAAAACGGCTAAATCGGGTCTGAATAAAATAGTGGCTACCAGGGCACTGTAGGAGCTGATAATCCGCGCAACAATTAATATCGCAGTTACAATGAGTCCATAAGTAATGGCCTGCCCTATCGGGATACCATCGGCATGGAGCCCGTCTACTACTTCAGGCAGTTCGAGGCCAATGAGCATAAATACAATGCCGTTGAGGATAAATATCATGGCTTCCCAAACACTGTAACCGCGTATACGACTTGCGCTGGTTAAAAAAGTAAGCCGGCGGAGCGATAAAAACAAGCCGCCCGATACCACAGCGAGCACCCCCGAGCTGTGTACCTGCTCGGCAACCCAATATAAAAAATAAGGCTCAATCAGCGTAAAAACAATATCAGAAGCCGCATCGGTAGGCAAACGTTTATGTGCCTGTGCAAACAACCAGCCAAATAACAAACCGATGCCAATGCCACCTGCAATCATCCACGAAAAGCTCAGTATAGCATCCTGAAAAATAAACTGCCCGGTACCCACCGCCACCAACGCAAACCTGAAAATAATGAGAGAAGAGGCATCATTCAGCAAACTTTCACCTTCGAGTATGGTAGCCGTTGATCTGGGGATTTTTACAAATTTCATGATGGCTCCGGTACTTACCGCATCTGGCGGAGATACAATTCCGCCCAGCAAAAAGCCCAGCGCCAGGCTAAAACCAGGGATAAAATAATTGGCCACAACGGCAACGGCCAGCGCAGAGAACAACACCACCAAAAATGCAAAGCTCCCAATCATGCGCCACCACTTTTTCATCTCCTTAAAAGAAATGCTCCACGAAGCCTCAAATAAAAGCGGCGGCAGGAAAATAAAGAAAATCATATTGGGATCTACCTGCACCTTAGGTAAACCCGGAACAAAGCTGATGAGTAAACCTGCTATAACCAATAATACCGGGTAGGCAATGCGTAACTTTGTTGCCAGCATCTCGATCAGTACTATTGCGGCAACCAGGGCCAGCATAAAAGGTAATTGTTCGTGCATATTTTAAGTTTTCTTTTTAAAAATAGCAAAAACAAATATATCAATCAGCGAAATTTGCGTGATCGGCCTATCGTGTGGACACATCTTTTGCATTTCCCTTTGCACTTTCCGTCATTGCCAGCTCGACTGGCAATCTTAATGCTGTAAAAAGGCTAGCGAACCATACGCCAAAATTTGCCTTATCAGCGGGAAACCGCTCTAATGCTCCAACGGATTTAAGATTATGAAATCATTTTAGCCAGATTGCCCAATTGTTTAAGTTTAAACTTGAGTTCATCAGACCAGGGCAGGCCTATGCAAAGCCTGATACAATTCTCGAACTGATCTTGCAATGTAAACATACGCCCAGGGGCAATGCTAATCTGCTTTTTAATAGCCAGATCGTACAGTTTTACGGTATCTACCCCTTTATCAAATTCGACCCACAGCGCGAGTCCACCTTGTGGCCTGCTGGTTTTTGTGCCTTCCGGAAAATAATCGGCAATGGCCTGAACATAGTTTTGATAATTGTGCTGTAAAGTACGGCGAAGTTGATGCAGGTGCACATCGTAACGACCGGTTTTAAGGAAATTGCCCACGGCTTCCTGTATAATTGATGGCGACGACAATGAATGCACCAGTTTTAACCGCAGCAATTTATCTTTATATTTACCCGGTGCCATCCAGCCAACGCGATAACCCGGTGCCAGGGTTTTGGAAAAAGCACTGCACAAGAGCACATTGCCTTCTGTATCAAAAGCCTTGCAGCATTTTGGCCGTTGTGTACCAAAATAAATATCGCCATAAATATCGTCTTCAATCAACGGGATATTGCACTCAGCAAGTAGTTTAACAACCTCTTTTTTATGTTCATCGGGCATGCAACTCCCCATTGGGGTATTAAAATTGGGCACCAGCAGGCAGATATTAATTTTAGGCAATACTTTCTTTAACGCATCAACCTCAATACCGGTAACGGGGTGCGTAGGCAATTCGAGCACTTTAAAGCCCAAACTAATTACCAGTTGAAAAATACCGGGATAACAGGGGCTTTCTACTGCAACTGTATCCCCTGCTTTACCCAAAGCCATCAGGCAAAAAGATAAGGCATTCATGCCACCGTTAGTAGTAATGATATCGTCTTCGCTTAAATTCCCACCCCAGGCCAGCGAGCGCACGGCTATCATCCGCCTCAGTTTAACATTTCCCTGCAGGGGTTCGTATTCCGTCCCTCCCTCAGCTAAAGCACGCGTAGCATACAAAACCTCCTTTTTCAGTTTGGCCAAAGGCAAGAGGTTGCCAGATGGTACGCCGATTGAAAATAAGGTAAGATCGGTACGGCCAATGTTGGAATATACTTTGGTAATTAATTCATTCGGTTCGTTAAAGTTGGCTTTTAGCGAAGGATTACTCGCCTCAGGCAATGGCAACCTCAGGTAATCGAGTTTGTTAACGAAAAAGCCAGATTGTGGCTTCACTTCTATTAACGATTGTGCCTCGAGCTCTAAAAACACCCTTTTGGCTGTATTCATGCCAATACTGTGCTCTTTACACAACATCCGTACTGATGGTAAACGGTCGCCAGCCTTTAAAATTCCACTTCTAATCTGCGTAGCAATGCCATTCGCAATTTCATTGTACCTAAAAACTTTCTCCATAATAAAAGCAAACTGTATCCATACAAACATACAAAACTGATACTGTATTTATCAGCACCAGTTTTGCAGTTTTGTGTATCAATTTTTAGGAAATGGAAGATACCAGTATAACACTTAAAGAAAATGTTTCGAGGGGCTGGCTTAACGGCTTTATCGGCGTTCTTATTTTTAGTGGCTCAATGCCCGCAACCCGGATGGCTGTAACAGACCTTAATCCGGTATTTGTGACTGTTGCCCGCGCCTCAATAGCCGGCTTACTGGCCCTTGCTGTATTGATTATTTTTAAAGAAAAACGCCCAGCGAAAGCCATGTATATCCCATTAGCAATTGTTGCTTTGGGCGCCGTTATTGGCTTCCCGTTATTAAGTGCCATGGCGCTACAACACATTACCTCGGCGCATTCATTGGTATTTCTAGCCTTATTGCCCATCGTAACGGCTTCCTTTGCAGTCCTCCGTGGTGGCGAACGCCCTCGTCCGGTATTCTGGTTATTTTCGGTTATGGGCAGTCTCCTGGTTATCGGCTATGCCATTTACCAGGGGCTAACCGCTTCGCCCATTGGCGATATGTTAATGCTTGCTGGCATTGTACTCTGCGGACTAGGCTATGCAGAAGGTGCCCGGCTGTCGAAAACACTTGGTGGCTGGCAGGTGATCTCCTGGGCGTTGGTTATTTCGCTTCCCATTATGTTACCGATTATGTTTATTTACCAACCCAGCTCATTTTCTACCGTAAGTACCGGTGCCTGGCTTAGTTTGGCTTATATTGCCTTATTTAGTATGTTTATTGGCTTTATATTCTGGTACCGCGGCCTGGCGCAGGGAGGCATTGCCTCAGTTGGTCAGTTGCAACTGCTCCAGCCCTTTTTTGGATTGGGCCTTGCAGCTACACTCCTCCATGAAAATGTAAGTTTAGGCATGCTAGGTGTTACCATAGGTGTAATTCTTTGTGTGGCTGGCTCTAAGAAATTTGCTAAATAATCAATTCTTTATTAAAACAGAAAAACATGTTTGTACCCAGCGGTTATAAATTTGAAAGCGAAGCCGCAAAAATTGCTTTCATGCAGCGCTATAGCTTTGCAACGATCATCACAAACAACGATCAGCAGGTCCCTTTAGCTACGCAATTGCCTTTTGTGGTCGATCAGCGTACAGATAAACTCATCCTTGGCGGGCATTTTAGTATTGCCAATGAACAGGCCCGTTACATTGAACAAAACACCTCGCTGATCATATTTACTGAGCCACACGCCTACATCTCTCCTACGCATTACAGCAAACGTGAAAGTGTACCCACCTGGGATTATATCGCTGTTCATGCCTACGGTAAGGCAAAGGTGATTAATGATGAGAATTTGAAGCTAAACGCTTTGGAGCAGATGATCAATGTTTACGAAAAGGATTATATGGATCAGTGGAACAGCCTTGCCGATACCTTTAAAAACAAAATGATCAAAGGAATAGTAGCTTTTGAACTGGAAGTAACAGACCTGCAGGGACAACAAAAATTAAGTCAGAACAAAACACAGGCTGAGCGCGAAAGTATTATTGCACAATTGAGGAACAGTAATAATACCGTTGAGCATGACCTTGCGAGCTATATACAAGCAACCCTAAAAGATAAATAACATGGAAATATTAAACAGTACCCCAAATGATATTGAACAAATTTTTGAACTTTACAAAATAGCTACAGCTTTCCAGAAAACGAAGTACATTGTGCAATGGCCTCAGTTTGAACAAGCACTGATTGAAACAGAAGTAGCTGAACTCAGGCAATGGAAAATGCTGATTGATGACCAGGTAGCCTGTGTTTGGGCGACCACTTTCAGCGATCCGCAAATATGGGAAGATAAAAATACCGATCCTGCGGTTTACATTCACCGCATTGCTACCCATCCCGATTTTAGGGGACAAAACCTGGTAACCGCAATTGTAACCTAGGCTAAGGCTTATGCCAAAACGCACCATAAAGATTTTGTCCGTTTAGATACAATAGGTGAAAACCAGGGATTAATTAATCACTATCAAAAATCGGGTTTCGATTACCTCGGGCTTTTCGATTTAAAAAACACCGATCAGTTACCCGCGCATTATCACAATGCAGCCGTAAGCTTATTCGAATTACCTGTAAATGACATGGCTAAATAAACCTATATAACAATCATTTAACATTCCACTTAATTGAGGGTAATAATAAGCAGCTATTATTACCCTATGGTTCGTATCAATTTTTCCAGATTTGGTTTTGAAGAATTTTTCAACTGTCCGTTCGACAGGCTGGAGGAAGAAATTTCGCGTTATTCCATCCACATAAAACTGCAAAACAGCCCCCAAACACCTGAGGAACGCGAAAGCTACCGCAATGAAATAGACCGGCTAACAGTTTTAAAATACATTAGTCAGCTAAGGAAAGGCAAGCTTACTAAAGAAGATTTCAGCCTTAAAGTAGCCTTGATTTAACCGCCTAACTACTGGTTAATGGAATTAAAACTATTTTATAATATCGTAATATAGCACTAACAATTTGATTTTACAGCAGGGCTATCTTTACAATATGATGACGATAAGCCCTGTAAATAAAGCAACTGAAAATAACCGCCTTTTCTATTTGCTTTGCCTGTCTTTTCTGGCACTTAGCGGATTAATGCTGGCCTGCGTAACTAAAGCTGATAGTTTTATAGCACTTAACCAGTTTCACACTCAAACTATGGATTTTTTCTTTGCCCGTTATACCTTTCTGGGCGATGGTACCTGTTCGTTGGTAGTATGCGCCATATTGCTGTTTACCAAACAACGTAATCTCGCATTATGCGTACTCCTGGCATACCTTACTTCAGGACTTTTCGCCCAAACGCTTAAGCATCTTATTTTTGCTCCACGCCCAAGAATATACTTCGAAAGCAGTAACATTCCATTTTACCTCGATTTTTTTAAAACGAGCTGCGCAGGAAATAACAGCTTCCCATCCGGTCACACCACATCCGCATTTGCACTGGCAACCATACTGGCCAGTCGTTTTAAAAGAACTATCCCCACTATCCTGCTTTTTATTGGCGCTTTATTAGTTGGATTTTCGCGTGTGTATACCGGCGAGCATTTTCCACTCGATGTATGGACAGCCATGGCAATTGGAATTGCTTTTGGTTTAATCGCAATCGTACTATTAAAAGACAAAAAAATTGTTTTACCTGGCTTCGGTAGCCGAAAAAACGCCCAACCTGCTGCTTCGCTTTTTGCCGAATAAACTTACATGACCATAAAAACGAAACTGATTATCTTAATCTTTACGGCTACGTTAATCAGATGTATTGCAGCCATAGCTGTTGATTTAGGCAACGATGAAGTATATTATTTATCTTATGCCCACCACCTGCAATGGAACTATTTCGATCACCCGCCAATGGTTGCCCTGCTCATCAGGTTAACAACTTTTAATTTACATTTTACCGATGCATTTTTTGTAAGGCTTGGCCCCATTATACTTGCCGCAATAAATACGCTTTTGATATTTAACATCGTACGCAAATTAAAAGATGAAACGGCAGGTTTTATTGCCGCCCTTTTGTTTACCGCTTCTGTTTATTGCAGTGTGATAGCAGGCCTGTTTATCCTGCCAGATGCGCCTCAAATCTTTTTTTGGCTGATTGGAATTGGGTTATTGATAGCCAGTACATCACCAAACATCACCAGAAGCAGATTAAACCTAAACCTCATTTTATTCGGAGTTGTGGCCGGATTGTGCACCATGAGTAAGGTGCATGGCATTTTCTTGTGGTTTGGCTTACTTTTATATGCGATAACCACATACCGTAAGTTACTGCTCAATAGGTATTTTTATCTTGCCGGCTTGATAACAGCAGTCATTGTTTCGCCGGTTTTAATCTGGAATATTCACAACAAATTCATCACCTATAGCTTTCATAGCAGCAGGGTAACGCTTAATCATGGCATCCACCTGCTGGGTTTTGCGCGCGAGCTATTGGGAAGTATATTGTACAACAACCCCATTAATTACCTATTAATCTTTATGGCCCTAATTGCCATTTCCCGAAAGCAATCGACTATTAAAACTCAGACAGTCAGGCTCTTGATCTTTACCAGTATACCGCTCATTCTTATATTGCTGTTTACCTCTTTATTTAGAGATACCCTCCCTCATTGGTCGGGGCCCGCTTACATTGCACTGATTATGCTTACAGCCTGCCATTTTTCAGCAGATACAGTAAAAAGTAGTCTCCAGCTTAAACTTGCTTATGCTGCAAGCATATTTTTAGCGCTGATCGTTTCATCAGGTATACTTTTAGTCAATTATTTTCCCGGAACAATCGGCAAACAAGACAAAGAAACATTGGGCAGCGGCGATTTTACGCTGGATATGTATGGCTGGAAAGGCTTGAAAAATGAATTTAATCACTTTCGTCAGCGAAATATTTCTGCTGGCATTTCAAGTACTTCTTTTATCATCAGCAACAAATGGTTCCCCGGTGCGCATATCGATAACTATGTGGCCCAACCATTGGGACTAAACTTCATTGCCATCGGCCAGCTGGAAGATATCCATACCTACGCCTGGCTTAACCGCTACCGCAAACAAATAAAAAACGGCGATGATGCTTATTTCATTACCTTTTCTAACAACTTTAGCGATCCAAATCCCCTATACAGCCATTTGTTCAGGAAAATTACCAAAGCGGTAAGCATTCCACAATTGCGCTATGGAAAACCGGTCCGGAATATCCTGATCTTTCTATTGATGGATTATCGGGGTAAATAAAATTTCCGGTTAAACCAAAACCACTTGCACCCGTCAAAAAAAATATAAACAAATCTGTTATGCGGTTTCCTCGTAAATCTATTTTGTGTATTGGCTTAATCATGATTTGGGCCATCATTTCCAGCGCGCAAGAGTCACCAGTTAAAATCATGAAATGGACGGTAGACAATGCTTCGCGTGAAGCAATGGTTTACCTGCCGGCAACTGCAAAAAGTAAAGATAGTCCGGTAATATTTGTTTTCCATGGTCATGGTGGTACAATGGGCAATATGTTCAGAAGCAGAGGCTTCGAAAAGCTCTGGCCTGAAGCCATTGTTGTTTATCCGCAAGGGCTTAATACACCCGGACAATTAACCGACCCTGCCGGCCGCTTACCGGGCTGGCAAAAAGCCCCTGGCGATATGGGTGACCGTGATTTGCACTTTTTTGATGCGATGCTAAAAACACTCAAGCAAGATTATCGGGTAGATAACAAACGTATTTACGCCACAGGCCATTCTAACGGCGGCGGTTTTACCTATTTGCTTTGGGCAACCCGTGGAGATACTTTCGCAGCCTTTGCGCCCTCTGCTGCTGTGGCACCAAAAGTTGCCAGCCAGTTAAAGCCTAAGCCTGCCATGCATATTATGGGCGAGCAGGATGACCTGGTAAAAACTGCCTGGCAGAGGGCCATGTGTAATAAAATATTACAGGTAAATGGCTGCAATGATAAGGGTGAACCTTACGACCAATACGCCACATTATATCCTTCGGCTAAACAAAGTCCTGTGGTGTTGTACGTCCATCCGGGAGGCCATGTTTACCCTACCGAAGCCAATAAAGTAGTTATAAAGTTCTTTAAAAGCGTGGTAAAACCTTAAAAAGACGATTAATAAACATTAACTGGCCTGTAAAATTTCTACCTCCCGCAACGAGAAAATAAATGTAGCTATGCGATTAAAAGCAGGATTAAATTTTTCATTATTTTCTGGTTGGTACAATTTCTCGTAGCTAATGTGATTGGCGCTAAGCGTAATCGTCATAAACGGATTGCCATCTATTTTCAGTTGATAACAGATGTTTTTATATTCCAACACCGGCACGATGTTCATCTCGCTCAGCAACCTGTCAAGTTGTTTTATCGCACCCAGAATATCAAGATTAGGGGTTAAAAGTAAGGGCATAATTAAATTTAGATTATTGTCAAGTTTACAATTGACGATTAATGGGGTAAATGGTTTAAAATGGCGTTCAGTAGTTCATTTGTCATTGGTTCATTAGTCATTGGTTCATTAGTCAATAGTTAATGGTTCATGGCTGCAATCAAACTGAAAACTGTTAACTGAAAATTGATTATTGGTCAATAGTTAATGGTTCATAGCTGCAATCAAACTGAAAACTGTCAACTGAAAACTGCCAACTGAAAATTGATTATTGGTTATTGAAATTTGTTCATTCCATTATTGTCCATCCCGGTAAACTTCTGCACCGGCTTCCTGCTGAAAAACAGCTCCACTCGAAATCGTTTCTACGGCCGTAAGCACGGTTAGCGATTTGGCATCATGATCAATAAAATTTACCAGTTCATTAAATTTCCTCGCTGCAAGGGTAAAAATCATCACGGTTCTACTTTCTCTTTTATTCATAGCATCATCAATTATACGCAAGCCTTATTCTGTTTCAGGAATGCAAGGCAAATTTGCTCAAACCATTGTTTTTAATGGTATTTGGCCGCGATGAAGATGTATCAATTTCTTAAACCGTTACATTTTACAGGCTTTTTTCATCCTTCAAAGTAGCAAGGTAAGCCGATGGCGTAGTGTGCATCACTTTCTTAAAAGCATTAAAAAAAGTATTGCGCGAAGAGAAACCTGCATCCAGGGCAATGGCTTCCAGGGTGAACTGTTTCCAATCGCCCTGATCTAATCTGGCCTTTATATATTCGATACGCAAGTTATTGATGTAGGTACTGAAATTAAGCTGGTAATGGTTATTGAAAAGTTCAGAAAGTTTGTGGTTCTGAATTTCCAATGCCGAAGCCAGCTCGCTCAGGTTAAGTCCGGGCCTTCTGAAAAGCTCCTGCTCTTTAATCGCTAGTGTTACCTGTTCAGCCAGGTGGGTATCCACAATTTTAGGCCTGGCTTTTTCATCGGCCACAGGCAAGGTATCGGTTGGTGCTTTTACCTCAGCTAATACTGCTTTTTTAGTAAACCCATAAATGAGTTCGGGATTAAAAAAAAACATAAAACTCAAAACCAGCAAACAGCAACATAAAAATATGACGATCGATCCTTCATGTAAAATAGACCAGATATGGCTCCTGTTTTGTAAAATCGAGACATTAATAAGTAGCATACCCGCAAAAATGACGAAGCAAACTGCACTAAAAAAATAGATCCAGTTAATGGTTTGCTTGTTTTGACCAGGCACCTTAGAAGCCCGATAGGCCAGCCTGATCTGTAAAAGGGTATAAATAAGGGCTGAGAAAGGAAAAGCATACCAGTGCCAGGGCTCTACAATATATTCGCTGTCTGAAAATGCAAATTCCACATCGGCCACTACCCTGCTTACCACCTCGTGCTGCCCGGCATAACTCAGCATGTTGTAGGGGATAATGGAAATGACTGCGGGAATAGCAATCAGAAAATGGAATAGGTGCGATGGCTTAAAAATGGCGTGCTCCTTGTTCAAAGAACCCCGAAAATAGAGGTACAAACATGGTGCAACAGTATAATAAAAAGGTAATCCTTTATTAAACAAGTAGGGATAATCTTTAATCAGCCCTGAATTGGTTAAAAGATAAATCAGGCCATACCAGGCCATACCTGCAATGGCCATCGACAGCAAAAAATTGAGGTAAAACTTATCGCGCCCATAAAGCAACAGTTTAACCACAACCACTGAAAAAATAAAAATTGCACCGATAACGGCAAGGAAAATGGGATGCAAAAGCTCAAATTTTAATAAAAGCACCAAAATTAAGCATTATTAACCTGCTTTTCTGTAGAAAAGGTATTCTTGCAGCTACTTGACGAAAGCCAGCTAAATAATTCCGGTAGCTTCACCAGATCATGAAAAAGCTGCCGGTACGATGCTGTAAAAATTAATCGTTTAAATCAATAACCGATAGAATGGGTAAATGATCGGATGCGTACCTTTCTTTTACCACTTCATGATAAATGACATTAAATGGGTTTCCTTTTTTAAAGGCAATGTGATCGATCGTTGTTTTGGGATTAATTACCGGAATGGTAAAGCCACAACTGCTGCAGCTCCGCGTAAACGGTGCATCGAATAGTTTTATAGGTTCCGAACCAGGTGCAGCATTTAAATCGCCCGCAATGAGGAATGGCAAAGTTTCTGCAGCGGCTAGTTTCACTATTTCTTTCACCTGCATTACCCTGTTTTCTTCAGCACGCTCGGCATCTAAATGTGTAGACGCAAAGCGGATAAATTTCCCTTTAGCTATTTCTACAGTGGCTATGGCAAGCACGCGCTGCTCGGCACGGGCACTGTTATTTTTAGGCAGTTTATACGTTTTTTGTGCCGAAAGCGGAAACCGGGAAAGGATGGCTACACCATAATCTCCCCCATCATGATCAATGGCTTTTGCGAAATAGAAATTCATTTTTAATTTTTGTGCAAGCAAAACAGCCTGATTGATGTTACCCGAACGTTTGGTATTTACATCAACTTCCTGCAGGGCAATCAAATCGGGATGCTGCGCTGAAATGGCTTTGGCTATCGCATTTACATCAATAGTACCCGCTTTTTCTTTGGTAGGCGGATTACAGTGATGGATGTTATAACTCATTACCCTTAAACGGTTTGAACTTTTTGTTGCAGAACCTGCTCCTATTTTAGGCGAGCAGCCGCTAAAAAGCAATGCAACAAGTAATAATGGCCGATATATGTTTTTCATAGCCCCAAAATACAAAGTTTCTGCATTAGTAAATAACCAATTAGCAATAATCAAAAAACAATAACCAATGACCAATATTCAATTACCAAATACCAATTATCAATAGTCAATGGTCTCAGTTGGCAGTTTGCAGTTGGCAATTTTCAGTTATCAGTCTGATTAGGCTATGAACTATTGACTATAAACCATTAACCAATAAACTACAACGGATAAGCGGTTTCGCTCTTGGGTTCTGATAATACAAAGTAACTCTGTACGGTAGTAATATTGGGTAAGGTAGCCAGTTTATGCCTTAAAAATTCGTGGTAAGCATCCATATCTTTAGTAGCAATGCGGAGGATAAAATCATGTGCCCCTGTCATTTGCAGGCATTCCATTACTTCGCCAAATTTAGAGACCTCGGTTTCAAATTCGACCAGGGTTTTAGCGGTATGCTCTTTCAGTAAAACATGCGAAAAGGCGATCAGGTTTCGGTTAATTTTCTTCCTGTCCAGAATGGCCACTACCCTTTTGATATAGCCTTGCTCTTTCAATCGCCTGATCCTTTCGTGGATGGTTGCGATTGACTTATGCAGCATCAACGATACCTCTTTATTCGTTAAAGAAGCATCGCGTTGCAGTAATTTCAATATTTCTAAGTCAACCTGATCTAAATCGCCGTGTATCATAAGCTATGCTGAATCGAAAAAAAATATAATGCAGCTCTGAAAAAACATCCAAAACTGAAATAAAAATTAAAATTTAACCAAAAAAGCAGAAAATTTCTGTAAAAAACAACATGTATTGACATAAAAAATTATAATACAGAGTTTTACCGAAATTAAAATCAATTGCAAAAGCAATTAAAATTGGCTTAAAAATATGTCAACAACTACGCTAACAACCAACGAAATGACCTCAGCTTTGAACGCAAAATTTGAACATTTATCGCTTTTAGTTGGTAACACACCTATGTTAGAACTGGCTTATAGCTTTAAAGGCAAACCGGGCAAAATTTATGTAAAGTGCGAGCACTACAACTTAACGGGCAGCATTAAAGACCGTATGGCACTTTATACTTTAAAAAAAGCCTATGCTGAAGGTAAAATTAAGCCTGGCGATAAAATAGTTGAAGCCACCAGCGGTAATACCGGAATTGCCTTTGCCGCAATAGGTAAAGCTCTGGGCCATCCGGTTACCATTATTATGCCTAACTGGTTAAGCAAAGAGCGCATGGACATTATTAAAAGTCTCGGCGCCGAAATTATTCTGGTAAGCAAAGAAGAAGGTGGCTTTATTGGCAGCATTAAACTTGCCGAATACATGGCAGCCAATAACCCAAATGTATTTTTACCTAAACAATTCGAAAATATAGCCAACCCTGAAGCGCATGAATATACCACAGGTAAAGAAATCTGGGAGCAACTGCAGCTAAAAAGTTTATGTCCAGATGCCTTTGTAGCTGGTGTAGGTACTGGCGGTACCATCATGGGCGTTGGAAATTTCCTTAAAAAGCAAAAAGCAACTGTAAAAATCCACCCGCTTGAACCAGCCGAATCGCCAACATTAACTACCGGATATAAAGTAGGCAGCCACAGAATTCAGGGCATTTCCGATGAATTTATCCCTGAAATTGTTAAGCTCAACCAGCTTGATGATATCGTACAAGTAAACGATGGAGATGCTATCCTGATGGCGCAAAAACTTGCTCAAAAGCTAGGGCTTGCTGTTGGGATCTCATCAGGTGCAAATGTAATTGGAGCCATTAAAAAACAACAGGAAATGGGTACAGACAGCTGTGTGGTAACCATATTTTCGGATAGCAACAAGAAATATCTGAGCACCGATTTAATGCGTGAAGAACCAGCAAAAACAGGCTACGTTACGCCTGCTGTCGATTTTATCGATTACCAGGCTTTCAGCAGATTAAACGGTCAGTAAGCAGGCTGATCAATTTCCGGTCAAATCAACAACCTTAATTCAATATTAAACCAAAACAACCAAATGAAAAAAACCGCCTTTTTATGCTGTTTCGTTTGCTTAATCAGTTTAAGCAGTTACAGCCAGATTTTAAAACCTGTAACCTGGAGCTACGCAGCTAAAAAAACAAGCCCAACTACGGCTACTGTATTTATTAAAGCCACTATCGATCGTGGCTGGCACCTGTACTCGCAATTTGTTAAAGACGGCGGACCTGTTAAAACCACTTTTACCTTCCCTGCTGCTAAAGATTTTACTTTAATTGGCAAAACCATCGAACCTAAACCGGTTACGAAATATGAAGCCACTTTTAAAATGGATGTTAGCTATTTTGAAAACTCAGTCGTTTTTCAGCAAAAAGTTAAGTTAACCGGCAAAAATGCTGTAGTAAAAGGTAGCGTAGAGTTTATGGTTTGCGACGACAAACAGTGTTTGCCTCCAGAGCAAGTAGATTTCAGTGTTCCTGTAAAATAAGTGCAAGCAGATGATATCCTTTAAAAAAATCTCTCTCGGATTATTGCTTTTCTGTGCCATATCCTTAACCGGATATGCACAGGACAGCACGAGTACCGACGACCTGACTTTTACAGAAATTAAGCCCGAAACTACCGATACCGCAGTTAAAGCTACCGAAACAATTGGCAAAGTTGCAGATAGTTCGCCTGCAGTTGCTGCAAAAAAAGAAACCCCTGCACCCGAAGCTCAGAAAACCCTTTGGGGTATTTTTATAGCAGGTTTTGCCGGTGGATTGGCGGCCTTGCTGATGCCCTGCATTTTCCCCATGTTGCCTTTAACGGTGAGTTTTTTCACCAAAGGATCAGAAAAAGGAAAGGCTTTTGGGCGGGCAGCACTGTATGGCTTTTTCATTATTCTGATTTATGTAGTATTGGGGCTGTTGGTTACCGTAATTTTTGGTGCCGATGCATTGAACAACCTTTCTACAAACGGTATTTTTAATTTCTTTTTCTTTCTGCTGCTGGTAGTGTTCGCTGCATCGTTTTTAGGTGCTTTCGAAATTACACTGCCATCGAGCTGGGTAAATAAAATGGATGCCAACTCGGATAAAGGTGGTGTAGCCGGATTATTTTTTATGGCTGGTACACTGGCCCTGGTTTCTTTCTCTTGTACCGGCCCTATTATAGGCACATTACTGGTACAAGCGGCAACCACAGGTGCCTTGTTAGGACCAGCAATAGGCATGTTTGGTTTCTCCCTGGCTCTCGCGATTCCTTTCGCCTTATTTGCTTTGTTTCCATCGGCCATGCAAAAGCTACCCAAATCTGGTGGATGGTTAAACAGTGTAAAAGTAGTTTTAGGTTTCCTCGAACTGGCCTTTGCGCTCAAATTTTTAAGTAACGTAGATTTGGCTTACCACTGGGAATGGTTCGACCGTGAAATATTTTTAGCCTTATGGATTGTTATTTTCGGTATGATGGGCATTTACCTTCTGGGTAAGCTTAAATTTTCGCACGATAGCCCTTTAAATTTCATTTCGGTACCGCGGCTTTTCCTTGCAACTATTGTACTGGCCTTTACCGTTTATTTAATTCCAGGAATGTGGGGTGCTCCGTTACGTAGTGTTTCGGCCTTTTTGCCACCTCAGGAAACGCAGGATTTTGATTTGTACACTTCCGGTTTACTGGCTGGAAAATCAGCTGCAAATGACGGTCCGCACAAATATGCCGATAAATTTCACGCGCCTTTAAAACTCAATGCTTATTTCGATTATGAAGAAGGTTTGGCACAAGCTAAAAAGCTGAACAAGCCAGTGCTGATTGATTTTACCGGACATGCCTGTGTGAACTGCAGAAAAATGGAAGCAAACGTTTGGCCTGATCGCGATATTTTAAAAATGATTAGTGAAGATTACATCCTGATCCAATTGTATGTAGATGATAAATCGGAACTGGCACCTGCTGATGTGGTAACTACCCCAGAAGGGAAAAAGTTAAATACCATTGGCAAAAAATGGAGCGATTTACAGGCCAGAAAATTCCAGTCTAATTCGCAGCCGTTTTATGTACTGCTCGATCCGAAAACCGAGACCTTGCTGGCACAGCCACAGGGAGCAGATTACGAAGTGGCCAATTATAAAAAGTTTCTCGAAAGTGGCTTAACCGCTTTCAAATAGTAAACCGGTGGTAGAAGTTAGGAGCTACCAGCGTGATTTTAATTTTAGTTAATGATAGTAAGGGCAGTACCGGATAGTATGCCCTTATTTTTTTTACCCTTCTTCACTCTATTTGCTTCCGTCCTCAATCCTTCAGCTTTTGCAGGATGGAACAGGACAGATTAGCCAAATAAAAGCACTACCCTCGTATAACCAAGTATAATCTTTTGCAGAAATATTTCTTCAGTTACGTTAGAATACTTCTCCATTAAATATTAAACCAATATGAGCAACAAAAACAATAACTTCTGTACAACCAACACCCACACAAATACACGTCGGTATAACGCTTCTTTAAGGTAGTTCCGGCACATTTATTTGTAAAAACTTCAATACTAAATTAATAACTAACAACATTCTTCATTTACAAACCAGCGGCTAATCGGGCAAGGTTAACCAGCAGTGTTTTCTAAATAAGCTCTTGAAAACGGGTAACCTGTTTCATAAAACGCGTTATCCGGCTAAGTAACCAAATATTTATAAAACCAATTTAATTATGGATCTTAATTTTTATCCAGAAAACCAACAGCGTCAGCGAGGCCCTTCCGGCAGGAAATTCCTGATAGCGGGCATGTCGGCACTAACCTTGTTCAACATTGCTGAACCACTTAGTGCAAAAGTTAATACTTTTAACAACTCATCAATTCATCTTAATACGTCGATTGGCAAATGGGATACTACCATTAAAGGCAAAATTGTTGACGAAAAAGGCGAAACTTTAGTGGGTGTGAGTATAAAAGTAAAAGGAACCACTTTGGTAACCAGTACCGACGCTAATGGAGCTTTCTCCATTACGATCCCTTCAACGGTAAGCAATCCGGTTTTAGAGGTTTCTTACGTTGGTTACACAACACAGGAAGTAGCTGTTAACGGAAAAACTACCCTGAGCATTCAGCTAAAAAGTTCAACCAACGACCTGGACGAAATAGTAGTGGTTGGTTATAATACGGTTAAAAAAAGTGATTTAACAGGCTCAGTAGTAAGTGTTGGGGCTGAAGAAATCAGATCGAGACCAGTTGCCAATGCCTTACAGGCCATTCAAGGTAAAGCAGCCGGGGTGGATATTACCTCAAATGAGCGTCCGGGCCAATTGGGAAACATTTTAATCAGAGGGGTAAGATCGTTGAAAGCGAGTAATTCGCCTTTGTATGTTGTAGATGGGATTCCGCTACAGGCAGGTGGAATTGATGCCATTAACCCCAATGATATTGAAACCATCGACATTTTAAAAGATGCATCTGCAACCGCAATTTACGGTTCGCGTGGTGCAAATGGTGTAGTTTTGGTAACGACCAAAAGAGGTAAAACAGGGCGTTTAACCATGGATTATGTAGGAACAGCAACCATCGAAACCCTAAACGACAGGATGGAGATGATGAATTCGGCACAATATATCGAGTTTCGCCGCGATGCATTAAGAGCTTTACCTACAAGCGACAGCAGGAAATATCCGGCTGTAGCCACCCAGGCAGCGGATCGGATAGCCTTTGCCGGTGATCCTTTTGTACTCGAAAACATTGATAAAGGCTGGGTGAATGGTGTTTACGATGGTAGCCTGGTACCAACCACTGATTGGGGGGATTTAGTGACCAGAACCGGGGTTACACAAGATCACATATTGAGTCTAAGCGGTGGTACCGACAAAATAAAAGCTTATGGATCGTTTGGCTATTTGAACCAGAAGGGAACCCAGCTTGGCCAGGATTTCGAAAGGTACAGTGGTAAAGTGAGTGTTGAGCTTAATCCGGTAAAATGGTTTAAAATGGGGCTGAACTTAACTACCACTTATGGCTTGCAAAACTATGGTTTTGTTGCGGCAAGTGCTTCAGGGGCAGGCAATATATACGCGGCTGCAAGAGGCATGCTACCGATGGCAGTTCCTTACGATAAGGATGGCAACCGGATTAATTTACCTGGTGGCGATATCAACATCCAAAACCCCATTTTGGAGGCAGATTACAATATTAACCTGCGTAAAACATTCAGAACCCTGGGTTCGGTATTTGCAGAGGTAAATCTTTTAAAAGGGTTAAAATACCGGATTAATTTCGGTCCTGATTTTTCAAATTTTTACAATGGAAAGTATCAGGATGCCAAATCGGTAAATCGTGATGCAGGCATACCAGGCTCAGTTAACAATTATGCACAATTAAACCAGAGCAACAAATTTGCCTACACACTCGATCATTTAATTTACTACGATAAAACCATTGGCAAACATAATTTTGGCGCTACACTATTGCAGAGTTCTTCATCCTACAGAGATGAATCATCTTCGTTAACCGGAAGCAGAATTAATTTAATTGCGCCGCTTTGGTATGGTTTAAGGGCAGGAAGCATTACTGCCCTGGATGGATTTGACACCGATTTAAGGAAATCTACTTTGGCATCGTACATGGCCAGGGTAAACTATAGTTTCGATAACAAATATCTGTTAACTGCTTCTATGCGTTGGGACGGTGCCTCTCAACTGGCCGAAGGCAATAAGTGGGATTTTTTCCCCTCAGCAGCACTGGCCTGGCGCTTAGATCAGGAGGAGTTCCTGAAAAACATTAAATGGATCAATCAGTTAAAACTTAGGCTGGGCGTAGGTAGTACGGGTAATTCAGCTGTTGATATTGGCAGCACATTGGGTCTTTTACAACCGCTAACCTATACTTTTGGCAGTTCTGCACAAATTGGATATGTGGCATCAGATGCATCGCTTGCCAATCCCATTTCCTTTCCGAATAAACTATTAAGCTGGGAAAAAACCTTGCAATACAATTTAGGTGTGGATTTCGATTTATTTAACGGACGTATTGGCGGCTCATTGGATGTATACAAATCTAAAACCACCGATTTAATTTTACAAAAAAACATCCCAATTATCAACGGTTATCCTACTTCTTTTGATAATATCGGATCGACGAAAAACAAAGGAATCGACTTAACGCTGAATACAATTAATATAAAAACACGCGATTTTAGCTGGGAATCAACTTTAAATTTCTCGGTAAGTAAAGACGAAATTCTGGCTTTAAACGGCGGCAATATGGTACTTGACCGTTTCTTTATAGGGCAACGGAATGGTGTTGCTTACGATTATGTAAAAGAGGGCATCTGGCAGGACACACCCGAAGATAAAATCCTGATGGATAAGTTTAATGCAAACGGGGGCACTTTCAAAGTTGGAAGTATTAAAGTTAAAGATTTAAACGGCGACAATAAAATCGATCCCAATAACGACCGTCAGGTAATTGGACATTATAACCCGAGCTGGACAGGCGGATTAACCAACACATTCGGTTATAAAGGCTTTGATTTATCTGTTTTTATTGTGGCCCGTTATAATTTCCTGATTGAAACCGGCGCTGAATCGTTACAAGGACGTTTTGCACAACGTGTTCTCGATTATTGGACACCAACCAACCCAACTAACGATTATCCTGCACCTAATTATGGTAGTGCAGCTGGTGATCCGTTTAAAAGTTCGATGAACTACCAGGATGGTTCCTTTATCAAGGTAAGAAATATTTCATTAGGCTATAATTTCTCAGCAGACCTGGTTAAGAAGCTTACACTATCCAGATTGCGGATTTATGCACAGATGATTAATCCTGGTTTAATTTACTCGAAGATAAAATGGATCGACCCTGATCTGGGCGGATCTACTTTTAACAGAGGTGTGGTATTTGGCATTAACGCAAGCTTTTAACGGAGCGAAATAAAATTGATTATGAAAAAGATTATAAATTTAATATCAGCAGTAGCATTGTTGGGTAGCTTGATGATACTTCCCACTTCCTGCAAAAAAAGTTTTCTGGATGAAGAAGTGATTAACTCCCGCAACACATCCGATTTCCAAAAAACTGAAGGATTGGATGGCCTGGTTATTGGCATGTACCAAAGCTTAAAATTTCATTTCAACTATACCTGGGCCTATACCACCACCAATTACGGAGTTGATGAATTTACTGTGGGTGGCGACAGAACAGAACAAATGTGGAACTCTTACGATGGCACTTTAACACCCTTTAATTCGGATGTACAGGCCGTTTTTGACAACATGTACACCAATATAAACTCAGCCAATATTGTTATAAAAAATGTACCGCTTTACTACACCGGCGCCAATAAAAACATCCGGTTGGGAGAAGGGTATTTTATGCGTGCCTTCGATTACTTTAAACTGGTAAAACAATTTGGAGGAGTGCCCTTACAGCTCGAATCACTGGAAACCATTAAAGATGAATTTACGCGCAACTCGGCAAAGGAAGTGTATGAGCAGGTAATTCAGGATTTTACCCAGGCTTACAACCTCCTTCCGGCTACGGTTACCGAGCGGGGAAGAATTACCAAATGGGCTGCTGCGCACTTTTTAGCCAAAGCTTACCTGTTCCGCGCCAGCGAAATTAACAACGACTGGAATACCGACACCAAAACTGCTGATTTGCAAAATGCGGTTAAATATGCCGATTTGGTGATCACTAGCGGCCAACACAGTTTGGCAACCAACTTTAGCGATTTGTGGAACTTTACCACTGTGGATGGTGCAAATGAAACCAACAGGGAAGTGATTCTCGCAGCTCAGTTTTCGAATAACACTGCAACGCAGGGAAGATACGGCAATCAGGTGCACTTATATTATCCATCTATTTACCAAACCCTGCCTGGCATGATCCGCGATATTGCAGGCGGACGTGAATTTCAAAGAATGCGGTCAACCGACTATGCGCTGGATGTATTTGACCGTGTAAATGATTCAAGATTCTGGAAAAGCTTCAAAACCCGATATATTGCCAATAACGCAGCCAGCCTCCCAAAATGGGTTAAAGGCAGTGCTCCAACACCTGCGCAGGAAGGTCAGGCGAAATTTGGCGTAGGCGAGGAAGCAATTTTGTACATTGTTAACAATGCTGGCGATACCCGCTATACCCCGATAGTTGCAGGTGCCGATCCGGCTTTGCCAACTGATATTGCACGCCGTAAACCAACTATGTTTGTCAGGTATTTTGCCGGTCAGCCACAAAGCTACTTAAATACACATGGTAATTACAGTGTTGGACAATATGTGGCCTTATCCAAATTCATGGACGGCTCGAGAAACCTGGTTGCCTCACAATTTGGCCAGCGCGATGGTATCCTGGCACGTCTTGCCGAGACTTATTTAATTGCTGCTGAAGCCTACGGCCGGATGGGACAATATGCACAAGCTATCCCCTATCTGAACAGTGTACGCGATCGCGCTGCCTATAAGGAAGGAGAAGACCGCTCTGCATACATAGATGGTGGGGTTGCCTATAAAACCAACCCTGCCGTAACCACCACCGCGGTTTCGTATTCTGATAAAAACACTTATTTCGAATCGAATAATATACCCGTTACTACGGTGAACACTTTAAGTTCGATGCATTTAAACAGTGAAGCTGATATTTTTAATTCCACAAGAGACTTTTATGATAAAGTGGGAGCAAGTTCTAATGCAGATAAATTTACTGCTTTTATTCTGGATGAACGCTCAAGGGAGTTAATAGGAGAGCTAATGCGATGGGAAGACCTGGCGCGCACTAAAACACTCGTAGCCCGTACAGCTGCATTTAATCTGGAGGCTAAACCCATAGAAAGCAAACATTATCTGCGACCAATACCGCAAAGTTTCCTGGATGTATTAAAGATTAATGGAGAAGCATTATCACCTGCGCAAAAACAGGCTATGCAAAATCCAGGTTGGTAAGTTGATAAATTTCAGAACTTAACCTACAAACAAGCTAATCGTAAATGGGGTTTAACCGAAACAAGATATTTCGGTTAAACCCCATTTTTATGTTGGACAAACTGCAAAAAAATTGAATTATTTGGCCTGGTGCTGTACATTCTCGCTATCCTGAACCACATATTTGGGTGTAGTGCCATTATCGATAATCATACCTTTAAATTTCACATTTAGCGCATCATTTACCTTTATTTCTGCACTGGCTGGAAGTTTAACCCCATCAAACACCACGTTTTTAAGTTTATGCCCTTCAGCTTTAAAACCATTGATATTGATTACGGGCTCTTTTGTTGGCGCTTTGGAAAGATCGATGTTGCGGAATACAAAATTTTCGAAAACAGGAGGCTCAGGTGCTGCAGCCCCATCGTTATTGTAGTTTACTGCTGAGAAAATGGTTATTTTAAGTAACTGGCAATCGGCAACAGTTACATTTTTAACGTAGCCACCCCGATCTTTAGTGCCCTTAATCTGCATACCATGCAACAAGGCTCCCGCGGTACAATCCTGCACCAAGACATCGCTCACCCCGCCCGACATTTCGCTGCCGATAGAGATACCATGTCCTCTGGTAAACACACAATTGCTGATGTTTACATTTCGGGTAGGCTTTCCGATGGTATATCCTTCCGGGTTTTTACCCGATTTAATGGCGATACAATCATCACCTGTTGAAAAAGTGCAGTTAAAAATATAGCTATCATCAGATGAATCGGGATCTAAGCCATCACCATTACGCGCGGTACTGCTAATGTTTAAATCATGGCAGCTTATCCCCTTGCTGTAAATGTAATGAATCGTCCAACAGGGCGAATCTTTTATCGTTAATCCTTGAATTTCCACGTCTTTGCAGTTCATCAGGCAAATTAAACGTCCGCGGCTTCTTATACCATTTTGATCGATCATGGCCTTACCCAAAGCCCCCCCACCCCCGCTAATGGTACCCTCGCCTTTTATAGCCAGCTGCTCTACAGCAAAACCACCTTTGTTGTTCATTACCCCCGCATTAAGTAAACTGGCATAAGTTTTCATTTCCCAACCTTCAAAACGATTGTTAATAAACGGCATATAATCAGCCGTATCGCCGCTACCTTTCAATACACCATCTTTAGCAATTTCAAGGGTCATGTTACTTTTCAAAAACAATGCCCCGCTTACAAATATTCCTTTGGGGATGCGTACAGTACCGCCTTTAGGACAGGCATCAATTGCTTTTTGAATGCTTACCGTATTTACAGTTGTACCATCGCCTTTTGCTCCAAATTCGGTTACTGTTAAAATTTTCCCGCTGGCTTTAGTCGTAAATTTTAATGTTGTACTGCCGGCAGATAATTCTCCCAGTTTGTTTTCGGCTTTAATGCTGCAAGTATAGGTCTTTAAAGGGCTTAGGTTTTTTAAGGTATAATTCGTTTTTGCCGAAATGCCAATCTCTTTGCCATTTAAGATAACGTGATAGCGAACCACATCCGAATATACTTCCGGTTTATTCCAAACCAATGTGGCCGAATTAGCAGAGATAGTTCCTGGTGCCACAAGCGGACTGATCGGCGCCCCAACTTTAGCCAAAGACTGCAGACAAAAAATAATTAAAAATGCGGAGATGATTAATGAGCTTCTCATAATTTAATCAGGTTAATGGCATAATTTACAAGCTATGCATCTAAAATAATTTGGTTAGACCATGCGCTAAACAGGATAATATCATCAAGTTAAAGCGGCCGGTGGATAAACGAAATTATCTTATTCTGCCAGATAAATCATCCTGTAGTGTCCTGCATCAAAAACCGGAAGCACATCACTAATTACGCACTTTGCATTAACAAAACCGGTAACGTTTTTAATACCTTTTTTGCAGGATAGCACAGGATGGATCGCTGGATTTTATATGTTAATATCGTATTATCTTTTAACCAAATATTTCAGACCATTTATTATTACAAAGCTGCAGATATATAATCTGTAAATCTGTGGCAGAAAACAAAACCGAATGTAAGGTCAATTATTTGATACCACCATTCAGCTTAGCCGTAACCTAATTAAAAATGAGCCAAAAAAAATTATTTGTCCTTATTGTTTCTACCCTGTTTTGCCTGCAAGCCTTTGCGCAACAAAATACACCGATTAGAACAAGTTACAATTTTAACCCCGGATGGAAGCTTTACGTTGGCGATACAACCGCTGCCGAATCTGTTGAATTTAACGATCAAAACTGGAAATCAATTACGCTTCCCCATGCCTGGAATGAGGATGAGGCCTTTAAAAAATCAATCGAGGAGCTCTCAACAGGCATTGCCTGGTACCGCAAACATTTTAAGCTGCCTAAAAACAGTCAGAGCCAGAAAATATTTCTCGAATTTGAAGGCATCAGACAGGCTGGTGAGTTTTACCTGAACGGCAAATTTATAGGCCGGCACGAAAACGGGGTAATGGCTTTCGGCTTTGATATCAGCAATTTAATTGATCCGGAAAAAGAAAACGTAATTGCCGTTAAAATTGATAACGCCTGGAACTACAAAGAAAAAGCCACCAACTCGGGCTACCAATGGAACGACAGGAACTTTAACGCCAACTATGGCGGTATTTCGAAAAATGTAAAACTGCATGTTGCCGGCAAAGTTTATCAAACCCTTCCGCTTTATACCACGCTGCAAACTACCGGCAATTACATTTATGCCAAAGATTTCAATATCGATCAAAAATCGGCCAACATCGTTTCCCAATCAGAAGTTAAAAATGAAAGCAGCGAGGCCAGTACCATCACTTACGAGGTAGTATTAAAAGATGCTGAAGGGAAAACGCTTAAAACCTTTGCAGCAGCTCCGCAAAGTGTTGCCCCCGGCGAAACCAAAATATTAAAGGCCGAATCGGTAGTCAGTGGACTTCATTTCTGGAGCTGGGGCTACGGCTATTTGTACACCGTTACTTCGCGTTTAAAAGTAAATGGAAATGTGGTTGACGAGCTGAATACGCAAACCGGCTTTAGAAAAGCGGAATTTAAAAATGGAATGGTTTATTTAAACGACCGTGTATTGATGATGAAAGGTTACGCGCAACGCAGCAGTAACGAGTGGCCTGCAATTGGTTTATCCGTACCGGCCTGGCTAAGCGATTACAGCAATCAACTGATGGTAAAAAGTAATGCCAACCTGGTTCGCTGGATGCACATTACTCCCTGGAAACAGGATATCGAATCGTGCGACCGTGTAGGTCTGATTCAGGCTATGCCTGCAGGCGACTCGGAAAAAGATGTAACGGGCACACGCTGGGACCAAAGAAAAGCCGTGATGCGCGACGCCATTATTTATAACCGCAACAATCCCAGCATCTTGTTTTACGAATGCGGTAACGAATCAATCAGTGCCGAACACATGAAAGAAATGAAAGCTATTCGTGATACCTACGACCCTTATGGTAACCGTGCCATCGGATCGCGGGAAATGCTCGATATACCGGAAGCGGAATACGGTGGAGAAATGCTTTACATCAATAAAAGTGCAACCAAACCACTCTGGTCGATGGAGTACTCGCGAGATGAAGCGCTGCGCAAGTACTGGGACGAATTTTCGCCACCCTATCATAAAAATGGAGCAGGTCCGCAGTACAAAGGTGCCGATGCCAGTGATTATAACCGCAATATGGACAGCCATGCCATTGAAGATGTAATCCGCTGGAACGAATATTACCAGGAAAGGCCGGGTACCGGAACCCGAGTAAGCTCTGGCGGGGTAAATATCATATTTTCTGACTCGAATACCCACCACAGGGGCGAAGAAAATTACAGGCGCAGTGGTGAGGTAGATGCTATGCGCATACCCAAAGATGGCTTTTTTGCACACAAAGTAATGTGGGATGGCTGGGTAGATGCCAATAAAGAAGGTATCTATATTATGGGTCACTGGAATTACCAAAAAGGAATTAAAAAGAACATCTACGTGGTGAGTGCAGGCGATAAAGTAGAGTTGATCCTCAACAACAAATCGCTGGGTTTTGGCCAGAAAAGTGATGGATTCCTATTCACTTTTAACCAAATTGCTTATAAGGAAGGCATCTTAAAAGCCGTATCTTATACCTCCACTGGTAAAAAACTGGCAGAAACCCAGTTAAAAACCAGCGGAGCACCGGCCTCACTGAAACTTACGACAATGAAAAATCCTGCTGGCTTTAAAGCCGACGGAGCCGATGTAGCGCTGGTGCAGGTAGAAGTAGTAGATCAAAATGGCAACAGGTGCCCGACAGCCTTAAACACCATTAATTTCGAACTAAGTGGTCCGGCTGAATGGCGTGGCGGATTGGCACAAGGTCCTGACAATTACATTTTATCGAAAATTTTACCCGTTGAAGGCGGCGTAAACCGGGTGTTAATCCGTTCGCTAACGCAGGCAGGTCAAATTACCCTGAATGCCAAAGCTGATGGCTTAAAACCTGCTTCAATTGGCTTGGCTACAATACCTGTACAGGTAGCAGATGGTTTATCTAAAAGCTTTCCGGCCGATGGACTAAAATCTAACCTGAGTAAAGGTGAAACACCGAAAGGTGCTTCATTTACAGCACAGCGTAAAAGCATTAAAATTATTTCGGCAGAAGCTGGTGCCAACAATGATAAAGCCCAATTGAGCTATGACGACAATGAGCTGAGCGACTGGGTTAACGATGGAAAAATGAATACTGCCTGGATTAAATATACGCTCGAAAAAGCAAGTACAGTAAGCCAGGTTGCTTTAAAATTAAATGGTTTCCGGTCTAAAACCTATCCGCTACGCATCAGTGTTGATGGTAAAGAGGTGTTTAACGGCGAAAGCAAAACCAGTTTGGGTTATTTTACCGCTACCTGCAAACCCACCAAGGGAAAAACCGTAACCATACAATTGCTGGGCTCTGGCAAAGAAAAAGAAAATGCGGTGGTTGGTGTAGAAATGAACGGCAAAAAACTGGATGATGGGGTAAGCCGCGCAGAAATCAAGCAGAAAGGTGGTTTAAGTATTATTGAAGCTGAAGTTTACGAGCAGCCTTAGGCTGCGTTATACTTCCGAAGTTTAACAGATCCAGTGGCCTGGCAAAACTTCGGAAGTTTTATTCTACCTGGTTGGTGGGCCACCAACCAAGGGGTAACAAGAACGAGTCGGAGACTCTTTTCCATTAATAGTCCGTAGAGCCCTTCGGAACTCTACGGACAGATTTAAAATAAAAAACTTAACATGAAAATATTAAAAAATAGCTATCTCCTGCTCTTTAGCTTGATTGCTTTTACACACCTAACGCAGGCTCAATCAAAAGCTGCTATTGAAGTAAATTTCGACCAGAATATTGCTCCAATGAAACCTATCTGGGCCTGGTTTGGTTACGATGAGCCCAATTACACCTACATGAAAGATGGCCAAAAATTGCTTACCGAAATTTCGAAACTCAGTCCGGTACCGGTTTATGTGAGGGCACATAACTTACTTACTTCTGGCGATGGTACGCCGGCACTGAAATGGGGCTCAACCAATGCCTACACCGAAGATGCAAAAGGCAATCCGGTATATAATTGGAAAATTGTTGACCAGATTTTCGATACTTATGTAAAACGTGGTATGAAACCGCTTGCGCAAATTGGTTTTATGCCCGAGGCCTTATCAACCCACCCTATTCCGTACCAGCACCAATGGAAACCCGGGGCAAAATACAGTGTAATTGAAACCGGATGGGCCTACCCACCCAAAGACTATCAGAAATGGGGTAACCTGGTTTACGAATGGGTAAAACACTGCGTAGCCCGTTACGGTAAAGCCGAAGTAGAAAGCTGGTACTGGGAGGTTTGGAACGAGCCGGATGGCGCCTACTGGAAAGGCACGCAGGCAGAGTTTTTTAAACTTTATGATTATGCGGCCGATGGATTGAAACGTGCCCTGCCAACTGCCAGAATAGGCGGTGCAAATGTTACCGGAGGAGCTGCTAAATACCTCGATGCCTTTATTAAGCATTGCTTAAGTGATACCAATTATGTGAGCGGAAAAATCGGCTCGCCTTTGGATGCGGTTCTTTTTCATGCAAAAGGCTCGCCACGGATAGTAAACGGTACGGTAGTGATGGATATCAGAGCGCAACTGCGCAATATGGAATCGAACTTTAAGGTAATTACCAAATACCCGCAACTTAAAAACATCCCGGTTATTATCGGCGAATCGGACCCTGAGGGCTGTGCAGCCTGTGGCATGGCTACCAATCCCGAAAATGCCTACCGCAATGGCACCATGTACTCAAGTTATACTGCAGCATCTTTTGCCCGCCTGTACGCACTTACAGATCTCTATCAGGTTAACCTCCTAGGTGCCGTAACCTGGTCGTTCGAATTTGAAAACCAACCCTGGTTTGCAGGTTTTAGAGATTTGGCCACCAATGGAGTAGATAAACCAGTGCTCAATGTTTTCAGGATGTTTGGCATGATGAAAGGCAACCGGGTGGAGGCAAAAAGTAACCGCATGTATGCCCTGAGACCTGTACTCGATTCGAGCATCAGAAAGCCACAAACCGATATTGGTGCACTGGCTGCCAAAGCAGACCAATCGGCTACGGTATTGGTGTGGAATTACCACGACGAAGACAAAACAGGCACTGCCGATTCGGTAAGGGTTACACTCAACAATTTACCAGTTAAAACAGTTACCCTGACCGAATACCGCATAGATGCGAATAACAGCAATGCTTACGAAGTCTGGAAAAAAATGGGTTCTCCACAAAATCCCGACTCAAAACAGATTGCAACATTGGAGAAAGCCGGTCAGCTTAAAATGGTTGGGAAACCAACTAAACGAAGCAATTTAAAGGAGATAGGGATTTTATTACCCAGACAAGGAGTTTCGCTTTTGAAGCTGGATTGGTAAATAGAAACCTCGTAGGTTTTTCAAACCTGCGAGGTTTTTTCATCAGGTCGCGATTACAAATCGCGACCAACTATATATTCAATATCTCTATTTTTTTCGGAGAATGATTATCTTCAAAGTATGAAAAAAATCATCTTAAGTGCTATATTATCTATATCATGTGTTTTAGCATTTAGCCAATACAAGTTTACTGTTAATATACAAACTAAAACTTTATCAGGCAAAAAGATCCACCTCAACTATTTTGATAATAAAACCAGTTTTATTCCGCTGAAAACAGATACAATTATTCTAAAAAACGGAAATAATGTTATCCGTGGAGAGATAAAACAGCCCAGTAACTTTGCTGCTTTTGTAGTTAGGCATAAAGGAAAAGTTATCGATGAAAATTTCGTTCTCGATTCTGGCGTAAATAATATAAATCTCGATCTATCTTATGAAGGATCTAAATCGCTTAAATTTCATTCGGATGCAAAAGGTAATTTAATATTAAAGGATATAAATAGCTTATTTTTAGAAATAGCTAACCGCAAAAAAGCGCTTTCAGCTAAAGGCTATGTAAAAATGACAGAGGAGCTTAATAGCGAAATAAACGAAGCATTATTAACGCGCTTAGAAGCCTATCCCAATGACTTTAGCAGCCTAATAAATTTATATCGTATCAGTTATTCTGATCACTCCCCATATGCAGCTAGAAAATATCTTGCAACTTTAGCAAAACTTAGTGATGAACTCAAAAATTCCGTATTAGGAAAACAAATATATAGCGAGGCTACAAATCTTATTAAAAACAAAATAGCTGCCAGCGTTGGGAATGAGGTAAAAGCATTTACAATAACAGATTTAGATAACAATCTATTTAGTAACAGCTCATTTAAAGGACAGCCTTATATGATTGTGTTTTCCGCTACATGGTGTGGCCCTTGTCAGCTACAATTACCTAAGTTGAAAAAAATTTATGAAACCTATAAAGAACAAGGTTTGAGAGTTGTTTATTTCAACGATGATGACGATGTAATTAAATGGCGGGATCATGTTAAGAAAAATAACCTTACCTGGATAAATGTTTCAGAAAAGCTCAAGCCAAGCATGAGTAAAATCCCAAAGTCGTTTGGGGTATTTGCGATACCAACATGTCTTATAGTTAACAAAAAAGGAACTATTGTTTATAATTCTGATCAATCAGACCCGGAGATTTACAACATAGAGAAATACGTCAAGCAAGTGATCAATTGATGAAAAATTGTTATTTCACTTTTAAAATCTACACTATAACATAAAACACCGATTTTCAGAATTTTAAACTTAAAGAATAAAGTGTTCCCGCAGATTTTAAAAACCTGCAAAGTTTCTTCATCAGGTCGCGATTATAAATCACGACCAACTACAAAACATAATCGTCATACTGAAATTGTTTTAGCACCTCACCCACCAGGTTCTATCAAGACCTCGCAGGTTTCAAAAACCTGCGAGGTCTGATTATAAATCGTAACCAACAAGTTATTTCCCCCAATCGAAAGGCAGATACCAGTTGGCTGGTGTCATCAGTTTCGATCTGGTTGCGCTTGCATTCGGGTCACCCGCTTTTAACAATTTCTGATAAACGCGCTCGGCCAGGAAAGCCGGATTGTTTTGCCTGCGGGCAACGCGTACCAAATCCGGCCAGCGGTTACCTTCAAAAGCCAGTTCCAAAGCGTCTTCGTCAATCAATTTGCCTTCTAAGCCTAACATATCTGTCTGGTAACTTACATCAATGGCCCTTACACCAGCCCGGTTTCTGATGCCGGTATTGCGATACCAGGGCGATTTATAATCTGAATTGCTTCTGGCATCAAAATAATAAGGCGATGTGGTTGGATAAGGAGTTTGCATGGTATTGATCTCTGCAGTAGAAACCGGAGATTTTGCACCGCTTACATAAGTACCTGTATAATAAGTATCCTGAATACCAATATTCATAAATGCCCAGCCCAGTTTCCCTTGTCCGTCGCGGTTTGCAGCTTCAGCAAAACGCAAGTGCAATAAACCGGCGCGGTATATCCCCCATTTCCCACCTTTGTTAAAACTGCTTAAAGCCGTGTTATTATCAGTAAGCTTGGTTATTACAGGCCCGGCAACCGAATTTTCGTACGATAATTTTCCACGGGCATCATAAGGGATACCGCTGTATTGCCTTTGCGCATTCCAATTATCAATGGCTACCTGAGAAGGTTTAATTAAATATTTACCATATAACGAAGAGCAAACCTCAACCATGGGATTACCCGGTTTATAGCTTGGATTGTATGGAATACCCCAGAAAAACTCCGAGTTCCAGGTTATATTATTGGTGGGCTGTATAAACATATTACGCCATCCACCATCCGTAATTAATGAGCCTTCATCCTGCCCTCTGGCGTAACGCACAGTTAAATCGTTATACGCCGAGCTGAGATAACCCACTACCTTATATACATCAAACTGGATGTTGATATTGGTATTGTTGTTTTCTACATTCATAATTTTGGCGTAGTTTTCGGCTGCCTTTAAATAATTGCCCTTCCACAAATACAAATCGCCCAATACAAAAGGTTTACAGATGAATATTTTCTGGGTATTCTGCCCATCAATACCTACGATAAGCGCGTTTCCGGCAGGATAAGCATACACCTCCTTATAAGGCAGTTTTTCGGTAAAATCAATCAGCCGGGTTAGCAAATCATCGAATGAAATACGGGGATATAAACTTAAATTTTTAACATCTTCTACATTTTCTACCGGATCGGTGATATAAGGAACGCTGCCATACTGTGCACCCAGCTGTAAATAAATCCAGCTGCGTAAAGCGCCTAAATCAGCATAATGTTTATTGTAATCGTCAACACTCATTTTATGGTTGGCCACCATAATATTGAAATTTTTAAGTGCATCGTTAATATTCAATATCACGGCATAATATGGCCTAGGATCTACATACGGGTTATCTTTCGTAGTGGTATGGTTGGATAGCTGCTTTAAATAAGCATCGGCATTACCGGTTACATCTACCAAATCGGCCCGTACTTCATTTTGCAAAATATAGAGCTTTTCTAACCCTAAAAACTGACCATATATACCAATTACCGCGGCATCAGCATCAGAAGTATTCTGATAGGCATTGGTAATATCGAGTTTATCTTCGGGTACCTCATCGGTAATTTTTTTGCACGACCATGAACCTGTTGCAAGCAGGGCTACTGCTAAAAGTGTAATAACTTTTTTATTAAAATCCATCTTCATCTTTTTATACATAATCAATTATAAACCAATTCTAACACCCAATTGAAACGACCTGAACTGTGGTTCGAGCGTGGTATCTACACCTTGTGTAAAAATGCTGCCAGTTGCGCTGAGTTCTGGATCGTAACCCAAATAATTGGTCAGCGTAAATACATTATTGGCTGTTGCATATAGCCTGGCGTATTTAATTGACCTGCCTTTAAGTGGTACATTGTAGGTTAAATTTACAGTGCGCAAACGCAGGTAAGAGCCGTCTTCGATCCAGCGATCAGAGAATTGTGCATTGCCCATCGGATCACCGTAGCTGGCTTTGGGTACATTGGTTACCTGACCTTCGCCACGCCAGCGGTTACGCATAATATCGGTTTGGTTGTAATAGCTGTTTCCCGATTCGAGTACTGAACGGGTATAGTTGTAAATATCGTTACCCGTTACAAAGGTGAATAACACATCCAGACTCCAGTTTTTGTAGCTGAAAGTATTGTTAATGCTACCGTAAAGATCGGGGTTCGGGTTACCGATTACTACGCGGTCTGCATCGTTGATAATTTTATCGCCATTGGTATCAATAAATTTAGTGTCGCCACCGGTAAATGGCACCAATACGCCCGCACTGTTGCGGATTGACAGGCCTGCAGCAGTTGCTTCGGCAGTTGAGGCATATACACCATTGGTACGCTGACCATAAAATAAATTAGCTGTTTGACCAACCCGCGTTAAATAGGTACCGTTGGCATAATTGGTTAAAATATCGGTACCACCAGGTAAGCTGTTTACTTTGTTTTTGTAAGTACCCAGGTTTACGCCGATATCCCATTTAAAGGTTTTATTTAAAATACGGCCGTTTAAGCCAAAATCCAACCCGGAAGTACGCATACCCGCCTGATTATCGATATATGAATTAATACCCCCTATGGCAGGAACGGGTACATAGGCCAGCATTTTGTTGGTGGTATGGATGTAATAATCGAGACTAAAGCTTAAACGCTCATTAAAAAATGAGGCATCAAGCCCGGTATTGAATTTGGCTATACTTTCCCACTGGATACCCGGATTGGCAATGTTTCCCCTAACCACGCCCTGTAGGCCTAAAAGATTCTGAGAAATGTAATATTGCCTGTTGTTGTAATTACCAATATCATCGTTGCCCACAAGGCCATAGCTCATCCTGAATTTCAATAAATCGATGTATTTATAATTGTGCATAAAGCTTTCTGAAGAGATTAACCAGGCACCACTTACAGCAGGCAGAATGGCCGATTTATTACCCAGAATATCTAAGCCGTAACCACCAATGTAACGTACCGAAGAGGAAATATCCCTGCGACCAAACCTCGACGACTGATCTACAGCCGCATTAAGGCTCAGGTAATACTTATCCTTGTAATTGTAATCGGCAGTTAAATAGCTGTTTAAATTGCTCCATTTGCCAATATCACCACCAAAATAGCGTAGTGCGGCATTACTGTTGCCAATACTGATCAGTACATCGGTTGCCGAGTTGTAGCCAATGGCATAATCCTGCTCACTTTTGGCCGAAGTATAGCGCGTGCCCAAAGCTGCATGTAAGGTATGGCCTTTGCCAAACCTGCGGTCGAAACTTAAATGCAGGTCGTCGAAAACACTGAAATAACGGATTACCTGTGTGCCGAGTTTACTGTCGCCGATGGTAGTTGGCAAAACTTCGTTGGTTACCCCTTTTCGCGGGATAAATAAAGTTTCTTGTGTTTTATCGTAAGTTACCCCGGTTAGGTTAGAAAGTTTAAAAGTTTTGTTAAAGGCGTAATCAAAGTTTATGTTACCAAAAAAGCGGTAGGCTTTTTTCTGATTCAGACCTTTTTCAATCAATGCACGAGGGTTACTTACGCCAAGGGTATCGGCATCAGCCAGGTTGGGCGAAACTGCCCCTGCTGAACTGATTTCATTCACGGCGAGAAACGGTGCCTTAACCAGCGAAAGAAATACGGGGTTAGAATTGGGCGATAAACCCTGATCTTTTAACCGTTGCTCGGTGTAGGTAAAGGATAAATTGGTATTACCGGTGAGCTTTTTGGTTAAATTGAGATCACTGTTAAAACGCATTGAATATTTATTGTTGCTGGTAGAATCGATTACCCCCTTATCGGCAGAGTATCCTGCAGAAAGTGCATATTTGGCAATGTTATCACCACCACTAACCTTTAAGAAATAGCTCTGATCGATACTGGTTTTAAAAACCTGATCCTGCCAGTTGGTATTTTGATGGTACATTGGATAGTTGGCGTTGTTTGCCGGGTTTGGATCATCGTTCATGTAAGGTTTTGCAGCAATGGCACTGGCACTTAAGCCCTGACTTTTCAGCACATCAGAAAGGTAGCTTCGAAAATCGTCCACCCCCATTACATTGATGTTTTTAGGCTTTAAATTCACCCCGGTGTAAGCCGAAAAATCAATTAGTGTAGCCAAATCTTTGGCATGGCTGGTGGTAATCAGCATTACCCCGTTTGCAGCCTTAGTGCCATAAACCGCAGCTGCAGAGGCATCTTTAATTAAGGTAATGTTTTCGATATCGCGCACATCGATAAACTGCAAAGGATTATTGCGGTGCCCGGTGGTAAGCGAGGTACCATACGAATTGGCATCGTAAGGCATGCCATCAACCACATATAAAGGCTGGTTGGTAGCATACAGTGAGGTAAAACCGCGCACAAATACATCGGCACCAATGCCTGGCGTGCCCGATCGCCTGATGGCATTAACACCAGCCATGCGGCCCTGCAGGTAACTATCGGGCGTCTCTGAATTCACTGCCCAGCCCCCTTGCGGGTTTAAATAGCTTAAAGCAGCCGATGAGCGTGCCAGGTTCTGGGTACTTGCCGGCAGGGTTACTTCGGTAAACAAAGAATTGTAATTGCTGGGATAAATTTTAATGGTTGCCAGTTTCCCTTTGTGTACCGGTAACAGTTTGGTGTGGTAATTGGTAAAACTAACCAGCAAAGTTGCATTATAATCGGGCACAATAATGGTAAACTTTCCGTTATTATCGGTTAAGGCTCCCGAAAAATCGGTAACCGTAAGCTTAACTCCGTTTATAGGCTTATTGGTATAGCCATCTACCACAACACCTGTTATTTTCTGGCCAACCAGTTTTTTTTGTTTCACCTTAACCGTAGTGGTATCGGTACTGTACTGGGCCGAATCTTTAGTGCTGGTATCGGTTTGCTGTGCAAATGCTACAGTCGACAGCATGAGCCCAAACAATACAAGCGAAATTCCTTTTTTTATGATGGTAAAATTATGCATAGTCTTTTTTTGAATCAGATTACGGTTAAGGAAGAATAGGTTCAAAGCGCAGGTAATCTAAAATGAGTGTATTCTGGTCTTTAGTAGCGGTATTGGCCGACATTAAGCGGAGTTGTAAGGTTCCGAATTGTTGCGGCGTATAATCGCCCAGATACACTTCTGCGTAATTTAACGGGGTAACGGTTTGGGTAGCAAATAAATCGTACACCAAAGTGGTTGGGTTATACATAAAATAACGCTGTGTAAAATTAGCCACCTGGGCATCGCCCTGTGCACCCGATATGGCACGGGCATAAACCTTGTACTTAACCAGCGCTACCGATGCCAGATAATTGATATAATATTCGGCAACACCGTGGTTATACACTTCAATATCTTTATAGGCAATGCCTTTATCATCCAGTTTTAAACGGTACAGGGTATTGCCCGATCTATCAGACCGGAAACCAAAAGGCAGCTCGCCTTCTATTTTAAAGGTTGGCACCTTATCTTTCGTGCGAAAAGGTAAAGCATTCACAACATACACAATCCCGTTACTGGCGCGGTACGATTTTACGATAGCCGATTTGTTAACCGGAATTTTTACGCCGCGGGTTGAAAGCAGTGTATCGGGCAGTTTATCTAAAGTGTATAAGCCTTTAGCTACTAAATCGCGTACCAATACAAAAGAACTACCGTTAGGATAAAAAGGCTCTAAACGGTTGCGTTCGGAAGTATAAGTCGCATCCTGCAACATAAAAAAGGTATACTGCTGGCTTTCTGTCCTTAAATCGGCTACACTGTTCCAGTAAAAGTTTCTGGAAACCATGGGTGGATTGGGTGCAAATATGGGGTTACCTAATGAGTTGTAACCAATAATTGTGGCATTAGCCGTATCGATTACCTGTGTAGATAAATTGGCAATGAAAGTACTTTGAAGTGGTGCATCGGTACTGGCCAGCATAAAATCCCAGACATTTAACTTGGTGGGTACCGGTTTATCGATAACATACAAAGCGCCGTTCTTTACGAAGGCCGGATTGCCTACAACGGCTGCTTCTTCGAAAGTTGGCCCTACCATGGTGGCGTATTTTTTATTTTGAAGCAATACTTTAACGGTATCTGTTACTCTTTTTGGCGCAGGGGTAGCAGTTAAACCAATGTGGTTGGCTACAAAATCTTTCAATTTAACCGGATCGCTTACAATGGCGGCATCGAGTGTAGCCAGGGCATCGTTGGTAGGTGCCCAAACGGTATAGGTTTGCGATGAAGTTAACAGTTTATCGTAGCCTGTACTCCTTACATATTCGGTAAACTTGCTTAAGTTAGCCTGCGCTGCTATTTTCTGAAACAGATCGGTACTAAAATCAACGTTTACAATTTCGTTATGCTCATCCACGGCATTTTTACAACCGTTTAACCCGATAACTGCGGCTAACAGGAACAGGATGTGGAATATATTTTTTTTCATTTAAAAGTTTTTAATGGTAATGACAAATTGTTTTGCCAGGCCTGGTTACCTGGCAAAATTTTGCTAAGGTTTAGGAAACTGATAGCCTTGTGTTGAAAAACGTGGATAGTTTTGATCCGCATCTACGGGGATGAAATGAATCATATCCAGCCAGGTAAAGCTGTTAGAGCCCAAACCGGTGCTAATTACCGTTAACCTGATCCAGTGCCTGTCTGTTGTTCCGATATCAACGGTACCAGCCAGCCTGCCCACATTCAAATCCCAACCGGTGGTGTTAATTTGCAATCCGCCTTTAACGGTTGTACCATTTACCACTACACTTTCTGCAGTAGTGGCCATGTAGCGTTTAAAGCCATTGGTTAACATTAACGGATCAGCAGAAGCCAAAGCTGCGGTACTACTGGTAACACCCGATGACCCCAGTGATTGTCTGAAATCGACGATATTCGGTAAAACCTGTTCTCCTGCCCTGCCCACATCTACACCAACCTGATAGGCACAGGCACTGCTGTTTGAAGCATAACAAATCCACACCTTGTATTTACCTTTAACCAGCATTGGGGTTTTTAATTCAATCCACTGTGCCCTGGCCGTGTTGGTTCCCATTGATAGGTTAAGCATATCGTTGGCATTGTATTTACGGGTGCTGCCCGGCACAATTACATAGTCGTAATTTTCAGGTGTTGTGGTTTTTGATGGATTGTTAAAAATCAATCCGCTTAAAACGCTGGCTCCGTTGGCAATTAAGGGTATTGTTGCAGCTGCAGTACCTCTCCATTTCGGGTTAGCCCTTAATTCAGGCTGATCGCATACATCGAAATAAACCGGAATCTGCAGGCGTACTTTAATGGTAAAAGGCTTTTTTGCTTCATGCAACACGCCATTAGCCGTTGTAACATCGCTGTAAGTCCTGTTAATTTCTACACCGGGTTCTACTACGCCGTTGTACTCATCTTCGTTTAATAAAATTTTCTGACCGGCAAATTTGGTGGTGATAATTTCTTTTGGTGCCAGTGTGTAAATAGCCGGACTGGTAATAATATCTGGCGTATAACTTGGTCCGGTTGAAACGTGATAAGCCATGTACAACCACAAACTATCGGCATGGCTTTTCGGATCGCCCGTTTTGGAATAGCGCGCTTTAAATGCAGCGTAATTGGCATAACCTGCTGCAACCAGGGCCGAATCAGACTCGAGAATAACGGTCTGAAATCTGCGCGTAGTATCTTTAACCGCAGCTTGCGCAACATTTAAAGAATCGTAAAAACCTGTTTCTTTTAAGGCCTGGGTAAAATATTTATAGCGACCACTGGCTTCGATCATGGCGGCGGATGTTAGCGTAACCGGAATAAGCACATGATCAATTACGTGAATAATACCATTACCCACCCTTACATTGGATTGGGTTATTTTGGCCAGCTTATTTACGATATAGTTACTTTCGCCGCCTTCATTTCTAATTCCGGTTTGCAAATACTGACCGTAAAGTGTAATCTGCGCCAGTTTACCATCGGTAAATTTGTTGGTTGCCACAGTATCGGCCAGTAAGTGGATTTTCACAATATCTTTGGCTTCTTCGACTGTTAAATCGGAAACCGAATTTTTACCCCTGGTTTTTAACCAGGCTGTTACCGCATCGTTGGTTGGGGTAAACAGGGTATATTTTCCGTAAGCGCCCAAAAAGCCTGCAGTACCTGATTGCTCCACAATCTGTTTCATCAGTGAGAATTTGGCCGGAAATTTATCCAGATAGCCGGTAATGTTTACATCATCATTAGTTGTTTGTGTATAAGATTCTCTTTTACACGCACCGATAAGCGCAATACTGAAAGCAAAAACAATTGCTCCTACGATGAGACTGCGAACATTGAAATTATTTTTCATGATGCTTAATTATTTAGTGTAAAATGGATTTTGAACTAATTTTGAATCTGCAAAAAGTTCAGTATCGTTTATTGGCAGATAGTGACTGTTAACATCTTTAAATTTGGTCATGGCAGATTGTTGTACCGCTGATGATACTGTTCTGGAAACCATATCCAATAAGATGTTAATCCTTCTGTAATTATCGCGTTTTGACATTCTGAGCACATCGTACCAGCGTTTTCCTTCAAAAGCAAACTCACGTGCACGTTCTTCGAGTATAAAATCGCAAATACCATCAGGATCGCTGGTGTTTAACGAAGGAAGTGTTACGGTACCTACATTGCGTTTGTTAACAATGGCATTTAAAATATCAATCGCTTCCTGCTCTCTACCTGGTGTTAAGGCCATGGCTTCTGCTTCCATCATCAGTACATCGGTAATGCGATAGGCCTGCCAGTTTACATACGAAGGGTTTTCTGTACCATATTTAATGATGTTCGAATCTGAGCCCCTGAAAAAAGTTCCATCGCCACGGATATCGTAATTCCGTGCCGGATCTATCGGATCGGGTACAAAAAGATCGGTTAAAAGATAGGGAGAGGCTACAAAGCGCCTTCTTGACTGAATAAGCAGATTATAAAAAATATTACTTACTGCTCCGGTTGTTTGCTGGTTATTAAATTCGAATATGGTTTCGGTAGAACTGCCATTGTAAAACACGTTGTTGTACCAGCTTGCACCAGCATTTTGCATGGCAAATTTTTGCGAGCTGATTATTTTAGTACATTCGGCAATACAGGCACTGTAATTATCCATCCATAAATACACATCGGCCAGCAAGGCATTAACCCCGAATTTGGTTATCCTGCCTTTATCCGAAACCGTATTGCCATAAGTACTTACAGCACCTGCTTCGGCTTTTTTCAAATCGGCTACAATCTGGTTTAAAATAACGGCTGCCGTTGATTTGGGTAATTCTTCTAAATCGGTATCTTTTGATGAAGAAGTTAGTTTTAAAGGCACATCGCGGTAATTGCGAACCAGGTAAAAATACATCATGCTCCTGAGCGCCAATGCTTCGCTCAGGTAGGCATTTAATTGCACATCAGTAAGCGTAGGATCGGTTTCTTTTACGCCAGGTGCAAAATCCAATACGGTATTACAGTAATTAATGGTGCGGTAAAAGGCATCCCATTTGATGGTGGTATTGCTAGAAACCAGGTTATTATCGAAAATATCTTTTTCTTCAGGGGAGCTCCCCGGCCCTAACGAAATCATATCGGCACGCATTTCGCCATACATAAACAGATACTCTGTTAAGGCCTTATCGTTAACGCCCGGAGGCGGGGCCAGCAAAGAGGTATAGCAACCGGCCACTGCCGCCTGAATATCTTCTTTGGTTTTCCAGAAGCCTTGTCGGGTAATCCCATCTCTGGGTTGTAAATCCAACCACTTTTTACATGAGCTGCTCATGATCAGCATCATAATTATGCCTGTGCTGTATATTATCTTTTTCATTTTATGGCTGATTAAAAATTTGCAGTTAAACCTAAAGTCACCGTTTTAATTGGCGGAGTGGTTGAGTTATCGATTACGGTAGAAAATGCCGTTAATTTTACCGGTACCTCAGGGTCCTGACCGGTATATCTGGTAAAGGTTAACACATTCTCCATCATCAGGTTGGCACTCAGGCTCTTCATACCGATTCTTTTCATGAAATTTTTACTGAAATCGTACTTCAGCGTAATGCTGCGCAAACGCAGGTAAGAACCATCTTCAATGTAGCGGTCAGAACCTAAATAATTGTAACCAACCGAATAAACTGCCCTTGGCATGTCGGTTACATCACCTTCAGCACGCCATCTTCTTAATACAGCTGTGCTTTGGTTACTGAAACCATTCATATTGGTAGTATTGATTTTAGTACCGTTAATAATCTGATATCCGGTGCGGTAACTAAAATTGGCGCCAAAACGAATATTGCCATTAATGGTAATCCCGGTTCCGAAACCTCCGGTTAATTTGGGGTTACCGTTTCCTAAATACACAATATCCTTATAGTCGATATTTCCATCATGGTTAATGTCTTCGTACATGGCATCGCCCGGCTGGAAAACATAATCAATTGAAGGATAAGCAAAACGCATATATACTTTCTGACCATTAGGGCCGATAATCTGATTTCCCTTTTCATCGAGCGCAACAGTCGAATTCAGGTCTTTATAAACGCCTTTAAATTTAAATCCATAAAACGAGCCAAAGGGATTATTTTCTTGAATATAAACCTTATACACATTATTAGAGGTTACTTTACCTTTGTTCTCTCTTGGATAAAGCGGCGAAATTTCGCGGATTATATTCTCATTGTGCGAGATATTGAAACTAAAATCCCATCTGAAATTTTTCTTTTTGATTATGGTACTGTTGATGTTAAACTCCCAACCCTGGTTATCCATGGTACCCACGTTCATATCTACCCCCGAATAACCATTGTAGGTTGGGATGGCAATACCCGGATAAAAAAGATCGCTCGTACGTTTGCGGTAGATGTCAAAATCCATATTGATGGCATTTTTGAACATATTTAAGGTTACCCCCAGGTTAGATTGTGCTACTTTTTCCCATCTCAGATCAGATAATTCGAGATTGCTGGAGTACACACCCGCCATCCCCAGATAACTGAAACCATAATTCTGGTAGGCGTTTAAGTAAGTATAATCGTAACGTGGGGCATTACCTACAATACCATAACTGGCCCTGAAACTCAAATCATCAATGTATTTTTGAGTGCGTTTCATAAAAGGCTCTCCCGATACCCTCCACCTTACCGAAGCAGAAGGGAATACACCATATCGGTTGTTAGGTCCAAATTTAGAGTTACCATCACCTCTTACCCCTGCATTGAGGATATAGCGGTCTAAGAACTTATATTGCGCATTTAACAATAAACCCACCGAACGGCTTTGGGCAAAAGATGAATAAACAGAACCAGCAGCATTGGTACGGCCATCAATAGATGGATCATCGAGATAAGACGAAGCGGTATTGGTGGCAAACATCCCCTGACCTGTTCTGCGGCTGTCGTTGCTGTCAAAACGTGCAAAGGCAATCAAATCATGTTTTTCTCCAAGCTTTGGTGTATAGGCCAGCGTTAAGTTGGTTGCCATGGTAAAGCCATCGCCATCAATATCGCCAGCCGAATTTACTACTGCATCGGTAAATAACCTGCCGGTTGCAATTTGCGGCAAAAAGGTCTTGGTTTTAGAGTTATTGATATCAACCTGGAAATTGGCATTAAGCCTTAAACGCTCGGGAATGATTTGATACTGTAGAGAGAATTTCGGAATTACCCTTTCACCAATTTGGTGGTTACTGGCAGCATTTGCCATAGCCAGTGGATTATAGGTGCCCGGGTATGTACCTTGTGCCGTAGCCACCGGACTAAAATAATTAGACGTTAAATTGCCATACTCATCATACTCGTATACAGCCTGGTTGGGCATTTTCTGGTAAGCAATATCCCTTAAACGGGTACTGTACAGATTCTGGTTATCAACATGGGTATAAACGATATCGGCACTGAACCTGATTTTATTCGATACCTGATAATCGAGGTTTACACGTGCACTTAAGCGGCCTAAGCTGGTTCCACGGGTGGTACCCTGCTGATCGAAATAGTTTACCGAAGCCCTGTATCTGGCTTTTTCGCCACCACCCGATATAGATAGGTTATGATCCTGAAGGTATCCAATTCTGGTAATGGCATTTAGCCAGTCGGTATTGTTGCTGTAGTTAAAAAAGTTGTACGGATCGTTAGGATCGTATTGAAACTCTTTGGCAAACTCTGAAGTAGAAAACTGACGGCCGGCATTGTAAAACTCTTCCAGAATTAAGGTAGAGTATTGGTTACCATTTAACATTGGGATAGCACTTGGTTGTTTAGAGTACGAGCCTTTAAAGTTGTAAGATATGGCCGGCGGTCCCATGGTTCCCCGTTTGGTATTGATTACCAATACTCCGTTTGCAGCCCGCGAACCCCAGATAGCGGTTGCAGCAGCATCTTTTAATACGCTAATATCCTTAATATCGGATGGAGCAATATTTAACAGCTGCCCATAATTATTTTCATCTGACGTGGCAAAGTTGAAATCGGATGGAATGGAAATATCGTAAGGCATACCATCTACCACAATGAGCGGATCTACGGCACCATTGATTGAAGATGTACCACGAATACGGATTTGCATGGGTGCTCCCGGATCGCCACTGCTTGCAGCAATATCCAAACCAGCCAAACGGCCCTGCAAGGCCTGATCGATAGAGGCCGCCTGCATGTCTTCCAGTTCTTTTGCATTAATGGTACCAATAGCCGAAGTCTGATCGCGTTTATCGATAGTCATACCGCTCCCATTATCGGTTTTAGCCTTCGAAACAATTTGAACTTCATCCATCTGGTTATCGGCCGGCTCTAACTGAAAGTTTATGATAGCCTTATCAATAGCAATAGGCGCGGTTGATTTGTATCCGATATAGGAAACTGAAATGCGGTAAGATTTATCGGCTACCGGTAAGGTATAATTTCCATCAATATCTGATGATACACCTTTGATTACCCGGCGGTCTTTATCAACAATTACCACCGAAGCACCAATAATGGGCTGTTTGTCTTTCTTGTCGATAATTTTCCCCTTCACGTAATTAATCTGCTGTGCATTGGCCATAAACGATGCCAGTAAAAAGCATAGCAAAACACTTAAGCCTAATGTATATTTTTTAGTCATATCCGGTTAGAATTGATATTTTAAGTAGTTATTGATCTGATGGATTACCGCCCGGTTAGAGAGCACATTGCTTCGGTCTGTAGCACCCAACAATACATTAACCGTACGGTTGGTTACATCTTTTACCATTAAGCTGGTGGTGGTATTAATGGTTACGGTTACTTTAGCAGCATCGCCACCATCATTTTTCAGCAGTGATTCAAACTCCCCTATTTTCTGTCCATCGCTAACAAAACTGCTTTTGTTAATAATATGGTATTGAATAAACTTGCTCACTTTGGTTACATCAAGTCCGTCGGTTGGGGCAAAATTGGGTACGCCTAATGATGCTGCACCTGTTGAAGGCAATAAACCATCTTTTACAGCTTGTACTATTGCTGCATTTGTGGGGATTAAGAAGGTGTAGAAAACACCATCCGTGATGCCGCTTATGGCACCCGTTGCCGGGGTGTACAATATGCTGCCTTTCAGGTACTGGAAAAAGTTGTAATAAGGATCGGTTGGTAAAGTACCATATTTCTCGATGTGTTTGCTGATGGGTAATACCGTATAAGTAAGGGCTTCTTTGCCGTAAACCGCTGCACCATTAACCGGTGTAGTACCTATCGAATCGACCGGGATGGTTTGTTTGGCCACTACTGTACTGTCCTGTGTACCTGCTGAAAGTAATTTTCCGGCTGCATATTTAACATATTCGCCATTCGAAGCTTCTAAAATGCCCGAACCTGTTGCAAAATTTGGAATGGTACGGTCGCCAAGCGGAATAATATGGGTTTGCAAAATACGTCGCAACGCAACCAAATCACCTCTTATTGGGGCCGATGCATAAAAAGGATCGTAATTAAATCCCATTTTTCTTAGGGTTACATCGGGGATCATAACTACAACATAGCGCAGGCTTGGTGTTTTAAGCGCTGTGGTTAAGCCAAAATAAAGGAGCGCCTGTTTCATTACGCTGTAATCAGGATCGAGGTTAATGTTACCGTAAACGGTAGAGAATACACTCGCATCCTGGGCTTTATTTATACCATATAAAAAGCCATTGCTCAATGCCTGTTTATCAACCACATCAGCAGTTGTGCGGGTAGTCATATCGTTGAGAAAGTTAGGCGTAGTAGAAAATTTACTCGGCCAAACGGTAGTGGTAAAGAGATGTGAATTCACAAAATCCTTAATCACATCAGGTGCTACCACATATAAATCGTTGAGGTTGTTTACTCCTTTTTTCTTCCAGTATTTAAGCAAAACCTTTTGTGCATAGGCGTTAACGGCATCGTTAGTAGGCGCAAATATGCTGTAAGAGCCTTGCTGGGCATCGTTGGCATCAACTTTTAAGTAATTTTCATTATTGGGCGAAAAAGCCAGTAAAGTGCTGTAGGTTTTGGCGTAAACATTAGCTGCTTTACCAGTAAGTACCTCGTAACGGTGAGAGATATCGGTATTTAAAGAATAGGTTACAAACTTATCAAGCAAACCTTTAAAAATGCTGTAATCGGCTTTTTCATTGATGTACTGATCGATACTCTGCGGAGGTGTTAGCACACGGTCGACAATATGAATTACGCCGTTTTCTGCAATGATATTTTGCTGCCCATCTACCAATCTGGCTGCACCAATATTACTGCCATTGTAGCTGCTGTTGGGATAGAAAAAATTGTAATCTGCCGCAGAAAGCGTATTAAACGTCATGTAGGGCGACAAAAAATAAGTGATACTCTTATTATTAAAATCGGTTGAGAGGTACGAACCGTTGCGGTTGGCTGCAATTACTTTAATGGCATTACCGCTATTGTCTTTACCATCGTAAACAAAATCGTAATACACGGTCCTCCTCCTGAATGCATTATTCTTAACGAATCCTTTAACAGAGAAAAAGTCGCTCAGGCGCTCTACCTTCTCGCCATCGTAAATCATCGAATAGCGCACAATTTTTGAAGCAAGGTCAGCGCTGATCTCAGTCAGGTTGTTATCCTTTAAGTAGGTAGCAAAAGCTTCATCGGTTGGTGCAAAAACGGTCCACGAACCAGCTGCACTTAACGTTTCTTTATAACCGGCCTTATCTACACAGTCTAAAAACTTAGTGAAATTACCTTTGGCCTGAAGCTGTTGATAAATCGGATCGCCCAGGTTTTCGGGACGGCCATAAAATTGATCAAATTCCTTTTTCCGGCAACTGCTCAGAAAAAAGATAACTGTCAAAAAGACGATTAAAAATCTGGGTAAAGTGATACGCATAGCAATCTTATTGGATAACGGCCATTAAAAATTCGGGCAATAAAAAGCTAGGTATCTAAATCAATTAGAAGTTGGCAGAAGTGAAAATTGACTAAAAATGATGCGTAGATTTTTATTACATAGAATGGTATTAACGTTCGTTAATTAATTTTTGGTTAAAAGGTTATCTGGTTAGAAAAATTATTTCTTAAATATAAAAACGTGCAGTAAAAATCCCATCCTGTACTATCCTGCCTTTTTATTGTAAAATATTAGCATGAATATAAAACACTCATTTATGATCAACTAAATCGATTAATGATTGCTAAAATTAATTTGTTAAATATTTTTCGACTGATTACGTATACAGATTTTTAACAAAAATTGTGGATATAGATTAATAGCTAATTAGCCCTTCCAGTGCACTGAGATTGCCATCCGATAGCAATCGAATCAAGCTGGCAATGACGGTATGTGCTAAGAGGATTGCAAGTGTGTTTACAAGGTAATTATTGCCGGTGCGCTTCGCCGGCTGAAAAAGCTGGCTATCAATGACAGATCCCAATAGAAATTTGTCCTTGCAAGAAGGAACTACAAAGCCAGCCTGCAGCAAGCAGGTCATCTTACAACATTGATCTATAGCAACCGCTTTAAGATTGCTTCGCCGGCTGAAAAAGCCGCCTCGCAATGACGGTGAAGGCTTAAATCCAGTCCTACTAATGATAAGCCGTAATAGTTACCGGCCCAATTAATCCCGAAGGCATAACCGTCCAGTTTGCGGCATCGAAATCTTTATAGTTGATGTTTACAAAATTAATTTCGTGGTAATTGCGCCATTGAATTTTCTTAATATCCATATCCCGTATGCGGTTAGCCATTAAATTAACCACTTCTATTTTAATGGTATTATTACCCGGCTTAAGGTATTTGCCAATGCGGGACTGAAAAGGAATACTCCATAAAATCCCCACCTCTTGTCCGTTAATCCACACCCTTGCACTTTCATCTACCTGATTAAGGTTAAGCAGATATTCTTTGGCCGTTTTTTCCTTTAAATCGAAGCTCGAACTGTACACACCAGTACCGGAAAAAGCCTGCAGTTTAGGGTCACTTAATGACGTCCACGATACCAGTTGAATGAGCTGCTGATCGGCAGGTATTTCTGGCCCGCCGGCTGTAAAATGTAAATTCCAGGGTTTGGTTATGGCCATTGGATTAGCGGCCTTATTCAGGTAAAGCCAGGGTTTATTTCCGGCAAAATTAGCCGCGAGCTGTAAAAACAGCGCTTCGCCTGATTTGAGCTGTACCCGTACTTTGCCGTTTTCAACGGCTGCTAAACCAACAGCAGTACTTTGCGGATCCAGAATTAATGCTGCACCAGTCTCGTTTAAAGGCACATAGGTATCGATATCATTAGCCGTATGGTTAACCAGGTAATAGTATTTTCCGGTAGTGGTTTTTCTTCTGATGAACTGCAAACCTGTATCGGTTAATGTTTCGCGGTTTACACCAATTGATTGCAATCCTTTTTGTACATCGCTAGCCAGTATAATTTCACCTTTACCGGTTTTAAAGGTTTTAATACCGTTTTTATCAGTAAAAACCAGTTTGGCTAAAATAGATTTAAATTGGCTCCGCCTTGCACTCAGATTATTTAAACCAGGTACATCTTGTGGTAAAGCCTGAAAAATTACCTTTGCACCGTTATTGGCCAGCTGTATAATGTTGTTTAAAGTTTCAATGCTCATCATTTCGCATTGCGGAACCAGCAATACCTGATAAGGAGCTGCAGCATTACTGGTGCGAATTAACTGGCCATTTACTGTCGACTTTTTCAGCAACCTGTCTGATGCAAAATCATAAGCATAACCTGATTTGGAAAGTTCTTTGGCGATTTTATAAAAGGGTGTCGGGTACAACCACTCATCAACATCGTGCACTTTCAGGGCCATATCCAAACCTTTGGCTTTATTCCAAACGTCGTAAATTGGCCAGTAAATTAAAATTTCATTATCAGCTTTCCCAGCTTGAAGAATAGACTGACAGCGCGCAATGTAATTGTTTAATCCCTGTGCTTGTGGCCACAAACTGTTATTCGGGTTCATTTCTACCGAGGCATAAAATAACCAGCCTGGCCAGGGCACATTGGCTGGCGAGTTGGTGGTACCGTGATAAAAAACATGGTTAATGCCCGATAAAAACAGTTGTTCTACCTCTGGCTTGCATTGCGAAAACGAAGTTTTAAAGTGTTCGGTAAGCCAGGTAAATGTCTCTGAAGAAATGAGTTTTTTACCTCCGGTATGACCTGCTGAGGATGCAAATTTCGACATAATCGGATCAGGATCGACATTTCTGACATCACCCGCGTCGCGCCTCAGACCGGCTATTGGAAAATAGCTCGAACCAAAAATTTCTGTCTCGGGAATATCAACTGCTCCATATAAATCGAGCAGGTTACCCGGCGAGCCGTGCGATTGGTTTTTGGTTTTAGCTTGAAGTCCGTGTGCCCAATCAGTCCAGTTTTGGGTAAAATTATGGAACAAAAGTTCATCCATCGTTTCCCGGTAATCAGATTTTAAACGGGCCAGGTTTTCGCCGGTCGAATCTTTGCTGGCTAAATCTTTAAGGTAACCAGCCAGATCATAACCGCGGTTTTTCCTAAATTCCTGAAAAAATGTGGGTGTCCAGGTAGCGCCGTAAACTTCGTAACTATCATTAAAAAACGACCTGATTCCCTGAGGTTTGTTGTTAAAGGCATCTGTAAACCTTTTCAGGTAAACATTAACTGAGTTTTTATCCAGATGATCTAAAGTAAAGCCTTCACCACCCGGGGCGGCACGTTTAACCATTTGCCTGGTTTTACCCGAAAATGCAGCATAAATATTCCAGGTACCACGCTCGGGCGACCAGCTTAATTTCCCATCGGGTTGTACCTTCGAAAACAGATCGCGTACTTCGCCATTTTCGCTGTAAGCAGTTACTGCTTGCAATAATGCAAAATCTTGCTTGGCTTCTTTAATTTTAATGGCTTCGCTTAGCTTTTCGCCTGCTTTTAAGGCATATTGTTGAATAACCAGCTTGGTTGCGGCATTTTCGGGCTTAATCTGCGGACCTCCAAAAGGCCAGCCGGTACCGGTGTTCATATCTACGCCTAAACCTAAAGCATTTGCTTTGTTAACGGTATAATGCAAAGCATTCATCCATTCAGGCGATAAAAACTGCAGGTATTGCTTTTCATAGCTTTTAGCGCCGTAAATGGGGGTAATTTCTACACCGCCTAAACCCGCATCTTTATATTTTTGCAATACAATACTCAGATTCTGTTGGTCAACTGCATTTCCCATCCACCACCAGCGGGTCCAGGGTTTCATTTCTTTTTCAATAACCGGCCAGGTAACTGATTTTTTCAATGTTTTTTGCGCGTTTGCAGTACCTAAAAATAAGGTACATCCTAACAGAACAGTAAAGTATTTATGTATTTGCATGTTTTTAAGCTAAGTGGAAAACCATTTCCAGGGGAAAAGTTTTTGGGGAATTATCTTCATTTGTTTCCATAATATCGGCCATATAAGCCCACCATTTCTGAACAATCTGCGTGCTACCCAAATCCTGAGATGAACTACCACGCTGTTGCTGTACGGCGAACAGGTTGTTGGTTTCTTCATCTAAAAAAATAGAATAATCGCTTATTCCATTCTCTTTTAGCAAGGTAGCTAACTCCGGCCAAATCTCGTCATGGCGTTTCTTATATTCTGCTTCAAAGCCTGGTTTAAGTTTCATTTTGAATGCAATTTTCATATTTAGTTTTATTTTATATTGATTCGTGTTGCCATGAATCTCTTTCACAGTACTACTTTTTTTACCACCAAGGCATGGAGTGCACAAAGTTTTTTCCTATTAAATCAACAACTTACATTTGTCAGTCTGAGCCTGTCGAAGACCTTTCATTAATCGCCATGGTTTGTGCCGCCACGAACCATTTTCCATTCACATTTTCAATCTTTTTACCACAAAGGCGCAAAGCACACCAAGCCATTCTTTTTCTGTTAAGTTAACAACTTCCGTTGTCAGTCTGAGCCTGTCGAAGACTTTTCATTAATCGCCATGGTTTGTGTCTGCACGAACCATACTTTCCTTTCTTGTTAAAATTAATTCACTCCAAAACTCAAATCTGCACCATTATCACCAGCCGATTTAATCCAAAGTAACTTCGCATTTACATCATAATACCAACCACCTGACTGATTAAGCTGAGCGGCATTTTGCAATTGTTTTACTGTCGCACCATTTTCTGTAACGTTTTTCGGCGCCTTCTGCCCCTGCCAGTGCACTTTAGCCAGGTATTGATGTTTAGCCGGCTTAAAACTTCCTGCAGGCCTGTTCACTTTAAGTGTAAACCCTGTTGATTTTAACGAAGCAGCTATCGCGGTTAAAGCAAAATCTCCCTTTTTATAGGCTGCACTTAAATTATCGTCTTCATAAAATTCATATTTCGAATCACCATAAGGAAAAATGTCGAGGGTAATCACATCAACCGGTTTTTCTCCGGCATAAGTCATTTCGGGCTGCATCGGAATAATACTTCCGGCTTTAACAAAAAGCGGAAGGGTATCTAAAGGTGCCACAACATGGTGATAACTTTTACCTTCATATTTTTCTGCTGTCCAGTAGTTAAACCAGGTGCCTTCCGGCAAATAAACAGAGCGCGTGATAGCGCCTTTGGTGGTTACGGGCGCTACCATTAACTGATCGCCAAACATGTATTGATCGGCAATTTCGTAAACATTTTCATCGTCCTGGTGATTCAACACTAATGCCCGCATCATGGGGATACCGTTTTGGTATTGCTGGTGCATGGTGGTGTACAAATACGGGAATAAACGATAGCGCAGCAAATCGTATTTTTTGAAATTCCGAAGCGCATCATCGCCATATCGCCAGGGTTCTTTATAGCCCGGGTCATCCATCCCAAAAACCAGCGCAACCGGACTAAACATGCCAAACTGCACCCAGCGGATATACAATTCTGGATCAGCTGGATGCTCGAAACCGCCCATGCAATGCGCCCAGGAGCCTACGCCAGATAAGCCCACATTTAAACCGGCTTTAATTACCGGCGCGAAATATTGCCACTCACTGGGCCAATCGCCCGCAAAAATATATGGATAACGCTGTATACCGGCATACCCTTCGCGGGTTTGGTTCAGGCCTCTGAAGCCATTTAGTTTTTCAAATTCCAAAAAAGGCGCTTTGGCATAAGCAACGGGAAAAAGGTTATGCAAACGTTCGGCATCTTTACCGGTTGGTCCAACCTTATCACTCTCATTGGCCAGGGCACCAAATGCACTCCCTTCGTCGGTTTTAAGGAATTTGGCTCCAAGCTTAGCCACACGCATTACGCCATTATCCCACCACCATTGTGCTGCCTGATCATCAAAAAAATTAACAAATTCACCGGGTTTTCCATTTTCAGGATAAGTATAACCCTTGGCCTGCGCCTGATCTAAAAGATTCAGTTTTTTAGCATTATCAAAGCGTGGGCGCAGGTGTAAGCCTACCATTTTGTAGTTCAGGGCATAAATACTGTCGAACATGGCTTTTGGATCTTTAAAAGTTTCGCGCCACTCGAAAGAGGTTGCTCCCTTCCCTCCTTTTTCGCCAAACAAACGCCAGGTCGAATCTAACCAAAGCAGATCGACCGGAATACCCAGTTCCCTGTACTTTTTGGCCAGTTCTACTACATAGCGATCGGAAGTTTTTTCTTCATGGCCCCAGGTGCCACCGCTGTAGGTACCTGCATGCAGGCCTAAAGCAAACTGCGGCAACATAGGCGACTTACCAGTGATGTTGGTATAATGGTTTAAAATGGACAGGAAATTTGGTCCGTAAATAAAATAATAATCCAGTTCGCCATCGGCTGCCTTAAAACTGTACTGATCTTTTTTACCTGCCCCCATATCCCATTCGGTAGCAAAGGAGTTGTGCAGGAAAATGCCATAACCTTTTGTGCTCATGAAAAACGGAACCGGGCAATAATTGGCTTCGAGAATGTTATAAGCACCAATAGCATGAGGCAAACCTTTACCGCGACCTACATTTAGCGTCACTTTTTTAAAGCGGCGATCCATAAAATCCATGCGTTCACCAAAGCCAAAAAAATGTTCATCGGCCTGTAGTTTTTTGGTAACACTTACTGCAGTATTTTCTTTGCGCATAGCTTCACCAGATTCGCCGCTCAACAATTTGCCGTTAGCATCAAATACATCCAGCCTGAAAGGGCTTTTGTAAAGTTTAATACTCAGCTTTGAAGTATTGAGCAAAAAAAAGTCTTTCTGGTCCTGTACCTTAACCTGCACATCAGGCCACTGGTAATTAATGACCATCAGGTTTTCGTTTGCTTCGAATTTGCCGTTCCAGCTGGTTCTGATCCTGAAAACTTCAGGACTGCAAAATTCAAACCTCACTTCTCCATTGGTTGTGAGGAAGGAAATGAGGTTACCCGTTTTTTTAAAACCACTTTTATAATTGCCAATACTTTGTGCATGGGCAGCAGCACAGGTCAAAATCAAAACGAAGGCCAAAGCCCAGATTCTTTTCATCATATTTATTTTATTTCCAACTGGTTAATCACCAAACCCGGATCGAGCAGGTAAATTTTAACCGTTGATTTTCCGGTTTTAGTAATCTCATGCCGGGTTAAACCCGTAGCATAACCCTGCAATACATTCTGTTTCCAGATGTTATTTTCTGAAGCAGGAGAAAGGTTTACAACCTGAGGTTTATCATCGTTTATACTGATGGCATATCTTACTTTTACATCCTCATTTACACCCTGCGTGGGCAGACATTTCACTGTAACCAGATGTTGCCCTGTTGCCTTAAAATCGACCTGATATACCGCGTAGGCTGCATTTTGCAATGCGTTGTCTGCAACAGGTTTAAAGGTAAAAGGATAGCAGGAAATACCATCACCACCTATGCCCAGGCCTTTAATGCTTTGCAATGTTAGCCCTTTGGGCGCCGATTTTTCAAGGTACTGGCTGGCGCGAATAATGGTTTTATTTTCGGTCTCCACAGTAGCTTTTGTGGTACCCACAGGAGCTACTGACTCTGCTACCTTAGGCATTTTAAATACTGCCAGATCCCGGGGTTTCCAGCTCATCATGCCGTTCCATTTACCACCGGCAATTTCTTGATTGTATTTTTTGGTAATCAGCTGAATTTCTTCGAACGCTGCTTTAGCTTTTTGGGCGTAATCCAAAGCCGCCTGATCACCGTTTATGGCTAAAGCCAGGCTTTTCTGCGCATATAAAATCTTCTGGTTCATGAGCATGGCACCCTGAACCGGATAAAGGATCAATTCAAAATAAGCATCTTTTAAGCGCGCAGGTATTTTATCGTTTAAAGCGCTGGCTTCTGCATAAATCTTAGCATAAGCAGCTAAGCGTTCCTCAGCTTGTTCGCTGGTAAAATTTACACTGCCCATGTGTTCGGGCTTGGCCTCGTGCCCCAGGCGGTAATAAACAGCCTTAATGTTGGCAATTGGTTTGGCAAATTCAGTTCCGAACGTTTCTGCCGCCCAGCTTTCTGCATATTGCCAGGCTTTTTCGGGTTTCCATTGGTCGATATCCCAGGCCAGATCCATCGCAAACTGGGTTTCCATTTCGGCGGGTTTAATATCGCCTACATTAATTACCCATAAGCGGTTGGCTTTATACTGATATGCTTTAGTTAGCTCATAAGAAATGAGTGATGGCGAAATGGACGAAAGCCACAGGTAATCCTGCGGTGCTCCCCAATACGAAATGTGGTAATATACCCCGCTTCCACCCGGTCTTTTTTGCTCTTCGGGATCAGAGAGCTGGCGGATATAGCCATGATTATCATCAGCCCAAACAATGGTTACATCATCAGGCAATTTTAATCCAGCCTGGTATAAGGACAAAACTTCTTTGTAAGGGCAAAAAATCTGCGGAATGCTACTTATGGGTTGTGTGATGTTTTTACTTAAAATGGTTCTTTGATCGGCAATTACTTCACCGAGTAATTTTACCTTTTCATTTTTATCCTTTGGTCCCGGCATGCTGCCATCGTGAATGCCGCGCATACCAACGGTATAAACCGATTCGTAATTTTTAGCCTGTACTACCCGGTCGGTCCAGTATTTTTCAATTTCATTTTTGTTCAAATCGTACCGCCATTCTCCTGGCTTTTTACCATACTCTTGCTCAAAATTTTCGGCCCATTCAAATACGTTGTTGCGCAACATGGGCTCACAGTGACTTGAACCTAAAACAATAGCATATTTATCGGCCATTACCGGATTATTGGCATAATGGTAAAAGGCTTTGGTAGAGGGGTGCATGCCCGGCCAAATGTAATTGGCCTTTAGCCTGAGTAGCAATTCGAATATTTTGGTATAGGTTTTAGGGCCAATATCTTTTACATCGGCATCCATCATTTTGGCCGCCCAGGGCTGGATTCCCCAGTCTTCGTCATTGATAAATATGCCTCGGTATTTAACCGAAGGCGATTGCACCAGACTTTGACCAGCCTGTAAATAAAGGTTTTTCTTTCTGGCGGGCTTTACATCGGCCCACCAGCATAATGGCGAAACACCAAACCTTCTGGATAGTTCGAAAACGCCAAAGGCTGTGCCACGCCTATCGCTACCGGCAATAACCAAGGCTCTTTTTACACCTTTAACCGGATTTTCGATGACTGAAATGCAGAAAGTTTCCCATTTGCCTCGCAGCACGGATTCATTTATTTTGCCCGCCTTAACCAGCTGATCGATATAAGCTGATTGGCCCAATGTGCCAATAATAATGGGATAGGTACTTAATGATGAACTGTTTTTCAATACTTCAGGGCTCAATCCCGTAAGCAAATTGATATCTCCTTTAAAAGCTTCGGCGGCGATGGCCACCACGTCAGCATCTTTTCCATCTATATAAATTGAAGTAGCTTTACCCGCATCAACAACGGGAAAAGCCAGCTGACTGTTCGTTTCAGTAACAGTGAGGACACTTTTTTGCGCCCAGGTTTGTCCGGAGATCAAAAACAAGATCAATCCAGCTAAAAGAAACAGTTTCGACCACTTCATATGCTATCTTTTGAGCTTGTACACTTCGGTTCCGGCCAGTAAAAAGCAACCTAAACCATAATCTTCGAAATCGGGTACACTGGTATAGCTTACCGGCTGACCATCTTTTGGCTCCTTACCAGTACCTTGCAGATAGCCAATAAAGCCATTCTTCTGAACTGCATCGCTGGTCATGGCATTCCAGGATTTGGCGATAATGGGTAGGTAAGTTGCTTTATCTAAAATACCATGATTTACGCCCCAGGCCATACCATAAACAAACAATGCCGTACCCGAGGTTTCTTTACCTCCAAAATGAGTAGCATCGTGTAAACTCACATTCCAAAAACCATCGGTACGCTGAATGGGTACCAGCGCTTTAATCATTTCGTTAAAGGTTTTTAAATATTCGTCCCGGTGGGCTTCATTTTCGGGGATAGTTTCCAATACCCTGGCCAGGGCAGCGACCACCCAACCATTACCCCTGCTCCAATAGCAATCTTCGCCATTGGGTTCTTTATAAGGCGGTACAAAATCTTTATCGCGCCACCAAAGGCCATCCTTCGCATTGTACAAACCACCGCCTTCGGCATTTTTAGTGTGCATGTACATTTTATACATGTAACCGTAATAAGCAGTATCGTTGTAAAGCTTGCCCAGTTTGGCAAAAACCGGCATCCCCATCTGGATGGCATCAATCCAGGTCCAGTCGTTTACCTTCCCCGATTGCATCACCAGGTCTATCGATGCCTTAATATCTTTGATGCGTTGGGGCTGCTTATCGAGCAGATAAAGATCAATGTAGGTTTGCCCGCAGGCCTGATCGTCGGCATTTTTGGTTGCAATGCCATTTCTTAATCCCCAGTTGTGCTTTTCACCCCATTGTACAGCATAATCGTAATATTCCTTTTTCGCATCAATCTGGTACAAACTCATCAATCCTTCGTAATAAACGGCCCTGGTCCAGATATTACTTGGTCTTTCCTTGTTGGTGATGATCGATTTTCCGGCATCGGGCCACTTGTTCATAAAATAGGCATTGGTTTGCTGCAAAACCTTTAAAACCTTTGCTTTTGAAGGGATTTTTTGTGCGTACAACAAATTGCTTGCGGTTAGGACTAATGCTAAAATAGTGATGCTTCTTCTCATGATCTGTCGGGTGAAATTCGGTTAATTGGTTTTAGATTTTACTTTTAACTCGTCGGGGCTATCCTTGGTAAAGGTTTCGAACTGGAGTTTAGAGGGCGTTTCAAGAATATCCTGCACGGTGCTAAGGGGAACATCGAATTTCGGATTAAACTTATCTGAGCCCATATATTGCTGTAAACTGTAGTACAACTGCTGCGCGGCAGGCATACCCGTTAAACCTGGACCAAGATTGGCACTCGAAACCAACAGCTTTCCTTTGCCAACTTTAGCTTCGAAAACCATGGCCAAACGGCGGTTTAAAAACCAGGTATCTATGGGTTGCACCAGCGGCTTAAAGCCCAAAGGAAAATCTTCTAGATTCATCACCTGCGATTTATTTACAATTTCCCACCACTGCATGTCGCTGTGATCATCAGTCGGGAAGCTGGCAAAAGCAGCCTGTTTAGGATCGCAAAGGATCCCCAAAGTATGTGGCGGGCGCATTTTAAACCAGGAAGTATTCCAGAAAACCGGTAAAAATGTTTGTACTACTTCTTTGCCCTTTACTACCTTGCCTGCAGCGTTAAAAAACACACTTCCACCTGAGGCTAAAACTGCTTTGGCTTTGTCATCCAAACTGGTGCAATAATAAACCTCGTTTTTAACTTCCAGGATTTTGGCCGGGTAAACCCAGATGTTCCAGTCGTTGGCAAATTCAGTACCATTAATGAGCACTTCCAGGTTTAATTTAGTAGCTACCTTAATGGTATTCAATGGCACGTTAAGCTCACCCATAGCAATGCAATTGGTAACGGGCAAGGTTTTAGGAGTGAAATCACCTTTAGCGACTAATGTACCGTTATCCGTTTTTAATGTCCATGAGAGTTTTGCATTTTCAATGGGTGCTTTGCCAAAATGGGCCACTTCTACCGCAGCATTTAAGGTTTCATCATTGGTAAAAACAAATTTCGAAACTTTTAACAAAGGCACTGTGCTATTAGAAAAACGTTTGAATTCTTTAGCACTGATATATCCTTTTTCATCCCAAAAGGCATCTAAAACACCTACCAGGGCAGTTCCCTGACCAGGATAATCATTAAGCGATAATAACTGGTAACCATTGTAGTTTGGCGTTCTTAAGGCCTTTTCGATTTCATTTTTATAACACAAGGCCTGTAATTTACCCGATGCCATTAAGAAAGCATGTGCCTGATCGGCCATGTCGTGGTCTTTTAAATCTTCCTGAAACAGCTCGAAGTTTTTTGCCCGGTACACGCCGGTATATTTTTTAATTTCGTCGAAATTCGGAAACGCGCAGTATTGTCCCATTTCGTGGGCTACAAAAGGCACGTTAAATTGTTCGATCTGTTTAGCATAAGTTGATATACTTTCTGGTTTGCGTCCCCAGTCTAAACCTCTTGCACCTGCACGCACCATAAATTCGTTATTGGGAATAACCGGCCAGCTGCCACCTACCGAAGCCCCGGTGTACAAACGTCTCGAATCTTTAGCTTTCCAGTAATCGTTAAATTTGGTGAGGTATTCTACCTGACGCCCGCGCGGCTCGTTACCATAAGCCATCATGCAAAAAGAAGCATAATTGCCGTAGTTTTTGGCCATGCGGTTGGTTTCATCGTAAATAAACTGATCGATAGGTTTGCCATCGCCGATAGATGAACCATGATTGGCCCAGCTAGGCCCTTCGGGCTGCAGGTAAAACCCAATCTGATCGGCAGCAATAAAGGCTGCCTCGGGCGGGCAAAACGAATGGAAACGCATGTGATTTAAGCCATGAGCCTTCGATATTTTAAAAATCCGTAACCAAGCAGCAACATCCATTGAAGGATAACCGGTTAACGGAAACTCGCAGTTGTTTACCGTTCCGCGTAAAAACACCGGACGGCCATTAATTTCGAAACTTTGGCCAACAGCCTTAAATTCGCGCATCCCAAACTGAACATTTTTTACCTCCTTTTTGCCGTCTTTGGAAATTAAAGTAGCAGTTAAACGATACAGGGCAGGATCAAATTCATCCCAGGTGACAATTTTATCGCCCATGGGCAAATTGATTTCCAAACTGCCTTCACCATTTGTAATTTGATAGGGAACTGTTACCGGCTTAACCTGAAGTATACTTTGGGTATTAAAACTGCTGGCATTGAGCGTAATTTTTCCGGTAGCAGACTGGTTTGCAGCTGCTTTAAGCTGAATTTTAACTTTTGCCGATTTATTTTTAAGGTTAGGATAAACCTGAATATCATCAAAATACACCGGCGAACCCGCTGTAAGCGTCATTTTACCCACCACCCCGTTCCAGTTGCCCTGGGTATGGTCGGTTAAGCTGTGCGAATCTTGTCCAACATTGATGGCTTTAATGCGGTTATCGATCAATAAGGTGATGGTATGTTTACCCGCCTTTAAGTTTGCCGGCAGCTCAAATTGTTGTGCCACCACAAAGGTAAAAGCTGTGCCAATTTCAACATCATCAATCCATACATGGGTTTCGGAATGTGGATATTCGAGCGACAAAACCATACGCTTATCTTTCCAGCTGGCTGGAATTTCTACATCTTTCTGGTACCAGGCAGCACCGGTGTAATGTTTGGCAGGGGTTAGCCAAAAAGGTATTTTAATATTGCCGGGCTTGCGGTATTTCTCCAAACGGGGATGAAAAAAGTAGGAACTATCGTAAATACTGCCTGTCCATTTGGTTTTCAGGGTAATTTCATCACCCTTTAAATTTTCAGCCATTGATCCCGGCAATGAAATCCTATCCGGAAGAACGCTATTGTACCATTTTCCTTTCAGCCCTTCATCTTTGGCATCTGTTTTAAAACGCCACTGTCCGGCAAGCGAAATGCTTTGTGCACGGGTTTGGGCATTGCTCAACACAATAAAAGCAAGGGCAATAAGTACTTTGAATATCCGGCGAAGTTGTATCTGCATAACAATCGGCGGTTGTAACCGCCCGTATTTGGTTAGGGTGTTAAAATAAGACAATAATTGCGGCTAAGCGTCCTGTAGTATCCTGCTTCAAGGCCTATTTCAGGTAATTATTCAGTTTATTCTGCTTTAATTTTTTCAATCCCTCCACTACGGCAGCTGCATTTAATTTTGCACCGGCCTCGTTGGTGTGGGTATGGTCTTTCTCTGTGAAAAAAGTTTTCACCTCAACCGCACTTAACGCAGCATATTTATCTTTAATAATCTGATTTAAAGGGATAAAATCAATTTTTTCGGCTTTGGCTACTTCTTCTGCCCAGTTTGCATAGCTATCGTTAGCCAAAACCACTTTATCGTTGTTTACCGGATTGCGTGGGATGGGCGAACAAATAATGGGTGTTGCACCTTTCGCTTTAACATCATTGATAAATTTACGCATGTACCAGCCATAGGTATAAACGGTTTCCTGCTTTTTCTTTATGGGATTATAAGTGTCTTTACTTTCCATGCCAATTCCTTTTATAGTACCACGGGCGCGGGCGGTATCATCTAAAGGACTGCTGTCATTATGCCCGAACTGCATCATCACAAAATCGCCTTTTTTAATTTTCACCAGAACAGCATCCCACAGGCCATTGGTTTGGAAAGTACGGCTGCTGGTACCACCCAAGGCATCATTTTCGACTGTTATTTTTTCTTCGTCGAATAAATTACCGATGAAACTGCCCCAGCCCCATAATGAACCATCGCCCTTGCCTTTTCCGTTTTTCACGGTCGAATCGCCAATAAGAAACAGCGTCGGTTTGGAAGATTGTTTAAGGATTACGCAGGAAGAAAAGATGAAGAATGCGGTTAAAAGAAGAAGATTCAGGTATTTGGTTAATTTCATATTTGGTTTGTTTAAGTATCAAGTAATGGGTAGCAGGTATCAAGTAGCAAGTAATGAGTATCAAGTAGCAAGTATTAAGTAGCGAGTAACGAGTATTAAGTAGCGAGTATCAATATCAGGAGGTTAGGATGGTGCTTAACTTCTTGTCTTTGGTCTTTCAGCTTTGGTCTTTAGTCTTTTAAATACTTTTTCAAATCACAATCCTTTAGCATTTTAATCCCTTCTACTACCGATTGAGCGTTCACTTTTGCGCCTTCCAGGTTAGTGTGGGTATGATCGCCAGGAAAATATGACTTGACTTTATCAGGCCCTAATGCATCATATTTATCGGCTGTAATTTGATTGAGATCGATAAAACAGGCTTGTTCTTCTTTGGCTACCTCGGCTGCCCATTTGCCAAAATCGTTATTGGCACGCAGTACTTTGCCGTTTTTAAAGATATTTCGCGGAATCATCGATACCACAATTGGCGTAGCACCTTTGGCCTTGGTTTCGCGTACAAATTTGCGGATATACCAGCCATAAGTATGTACGGTTTCCACTTTACCATCAGGCCAGGTGAGCACTTTGGTTTCTTCGCCTGTTCCTTTTAAGACGCCCCTTCGCCCTGCTTTTGTAGTATCAGGAGCGCTTCCATCGTTATGACCAAACTGCATGGTTACAAAATCGCCTGGTTTTAAAGTTTCCAAGACCTTATCCCAGCGGCCTTCCGAAAGGTAAGTGCGGGTACTCCGGCCAGCCATAGCATTGTTTTCGACATGGATTTTTGTCGTATCGAAAAGCTCAGCAATAGGTGTTCCCCAGCCCCAGGTTTCTTTATTGGAATTGCGAACGGTAGAATCGCCGATAGTGTGCAGTGCCGGTTTGTGCGGTGCAACAAAAGCCAGGCCGGCTATGGCAATGATTAGTGCAGTTAAAATATGACTGTATTTTTTCATGATGTTTTACTGAGAATTAGCATGGTATTGAATGGTTTTAATATTGGGTTTAGGCGGCTGGTTCATATCATCGCCTATGTAAAAACTGGTATGTGGGGGCTGGTTGTAACCTACATTTTGCCAGGCAATGCTTAAACGGTACTGCGGATCGTGCATAAAAGTATAAAAGCGGTGTTGGGTTGGAATGGTCGTGGTAAATATCCTCAGTTCACTGGCATCGGCAGTGCGGTAAATCACTTCTTCGCGCCAGTCGCCTAAAATATCGGCACTTAATGCCGGAGTAGATTTGGTGCCATTGTTGGACAAACAATTGTATGCCCTGGCATTGAGCAGGCGAACGGTTTTCGCATTTTCATAATCCCATTTATCAATTGAGGTACCATTTAAAAGCTCGCTCTGGCAGTCGCCATCCCAAAAAATACCGAAGTTAACGCTTGGGGTAACAGCCGAAATCTTATTGCCTTTGGCATCAAACATTCCCGTTATTCCTGCTCCGGCCACCCAGCATTCAGATCCCCGGTATCTGGGGTCAATGTTAATTGCGAGACCCCTTCCCGGTCCTTCTCCATCAGCTCCGGCGCTTACCGAGGCCTTTTTCCACAACACTTCTCCTGTCCTGGCATCCCTGAAGTTTGCCCCGGCATCCGAAAATCTTTCCTGAATATCAAAAACTTCCAACCCAGGGCGGTCAGGATCTAAATCGCCCACATGCAAGGCATCACCATGCCCTAAACCCGTGCTGTAAAGCCCTTTTCCATTATCATCGAGGGTCATGGCACCATAAATAATTTCATCTTTGCCATCACCATCCACATCAGCAATGCTTAAGTTGTGATTTCCTTGCCCTCCATATCGCTTATTGCCAGGTTCAGCGCTATCGAAGCTCCATTTTTGCTGTAATTTCTTTGCCTTAAAATCCCAGGCAGTAATAACGGTACGGGTGTAATATCCTCTGCTCATAATTAAACTGGGATGTTTACCATCCAGGTAAGCAATAGCCGCCAGAAAACGATCCATACGGTTTCCATAGCTGTCGCCCCAGGTCTTTTTTAGTTCTTCGGGTGAGGGATTGAGCTCAGCAGAACGCGCAGGGATAAAATTGGTGGTGGTTATCTCGGCTCCTGTTAGGCCGTCAAAAACCGTCAGAAATTCAGGGCCGGCTAAAATATATCCGTTTTTATTTCTCCAGTCTTTTGTCGAATCGCCAATTACTTTTCCTTTCCCATCAATTGTTCCATCAGCCGTTTTACAAGCGATCTCTGCCCTGCCATCGCCATCCAGATCGTACACCATAAACTGCGTATAATGCGCGCCTTCGCGAATATTTTTGCCCAAATTAATGCGCCACAAGAAGGTGCCATCCAGTTTATAAGCCTCAAGCAATGGCTCGGTGGTAAGGCCGGCATGCGAATTATCATGACTAATACCCGCCTGATGTAATACAATTTCGTAAGTTCCATCGCCATCCAAATCGCCAACAGAAATATCATTAGGGGTATAACCAGGTAAGGTTTTTAAAGGAACTGACAAATAAGGCTGAGCTACCGTATTTTTCTGCAGCGTAAAAGCGGTACTTTCAGCTTGTTCTTTGCCATGCACTACAGGTTTTACCAACCAGGCATTGTCGGTCGTAAAATCTACTTTTTTATCCGTAAAAATGGTTGCGCCGGTAATAGGCGTCTGATTCAATTTTACCGTCTGGTGCTGATTACTTTTGCGGTATAGATTAAATGAAATATCATCCGGATCGGTTCCCAACATCCGCCAACTGATAAAAACACTATCGCCGGGTAGGTGTACTGCTACCACACCCCTATCCAGCGCTTCCATCTGGCGTTGCGCCATTAGCGTTGCAGGTAAAAACAAGCAAAAAAGTAAAGCTATTTTTAAGGTACGCATACTATTTTTTGGGTTCTACAAGTACAATATTGGGTTTAGGGGCTTTTTGCATACCGTAACCGAAATAGAAACCGGTGTGAGGTGGCTGGTTGTAGCCATCATTTTGCCAGGCAATACTTAAACGGTACTGCGGATCGTGCATCAGGGTATAGTTGCGGTATTCGGTTGGAATAACGGTGGTGTAGATGCGCAGGCTCTGGTTATCATAAGCCCTTAAAATCAGTTCCTCGCGCCAATCGCCAAAAATATCGGCACTTAATGCAGGGGTAGATTTGGTCCCATTGTTAGACACGCAGCCTTCGGCAGTAAAAAGCCGGCCGCCGTTGTATTTGTCAATGTGGTTGGCATCTAAAAGCTCGCGCGACAAATCATCGTCCCAATAAATGAGGAAATTAGTAGACCGGGGCTGATTGCCTATGCGGTTACCTTTTATATCATACAAACCGTTTGCTCCCGACCACCACATTTGTGCACCTACTCGTGTAGGATCAATATTATCTGCCACACCCCTGCCTACATCCTCGTCTTCAGAACCTTTCCACAATATTTTACCGGTACGGGCATCATATACTGCTGTTCCCGGACCTTTGGTACCTTCTTCTATTTCATGTACACCAAAAACTTCCAAGCCTGGGTGTTCCAGATCGAGATCCGAAACATGAAGGGCATCGCCATGCCTCAAGCCTGTGCTGTATAATTCTTTCCCATTATCATCTACACACATCGAACCGTAAATAATCTCATCTTTACCGTCGCCATCTACATCAGCAACGGTTAAATTGTGGTTTCCCTGGCCAGAGAATGGGTTTTGGCCATTTTTACTGTCGAACACCCAACGCAGATTTAGCCGGCCATTGCGCCAGTCCCAGGCGGCCAGCACAGTGCGTCCGTAATAGCCCCTGCACATCACCACACTCGGGTGTACCCCATCCAGATAGGCTATGCAGGCATTAAAACGATCGACGCGGTTACCGGTATTGTCGTTTTTACCATTGCCACCAGGCCCACCCCAGGCACCAATATCGCCACGCGCAGGCAGGTAATCGGTAGTGACCAGGGCCTCGCCTGTTCTGCCACTAAAAACCGTTAAAAATTCAGGGCCATCCAATATCTTTCCGTTACTGTTGCGGTAATCTTTTGTGGAATCGCCAATTACTTTCCCCTTGCCGTCAATGGCTCCATCGGCGGTTTTACATACCATTTCGGCAATGCCATCGCCATCCAGATCATAAACCATAAACTGAGTATAATGCGCGCCTTCGCGGATATTTTTACCCAGGTTAATTTCCCACAAAAATGTACCATCGAGCTTATAGGCCTGAAAAATGGGTGGATCAGTTAGTCCGTTGGATGAATTATCGCGACTACGGCCGGTTTGATGCAAAATAATTTCGTATTCGCCGTCTCCGTCCAAATCGCCAACTGAGGCATCATTTGGCGTATAGCCGGCCGGTGTGCGCAAAGGAATGCCTAGATATTGCTGAACAGGTTGTTTGGCTACCAGCGTAAAAGCTGCACTGGCTGCTTGCTCCTGGTTTTTAAGGAGTGGTTTTACAAAGTAGCTGTTCGGCAGATTAAAATCAGCACCTGCATCTATAAAGTTGGTTCCTTTGCTTAACGGTTGGCTGTTGAGTTTTTGTGGTGTTCGGTTTCCGCTTCTGCGGTAAAGGTTAAAACTGATATCATCCGGATCGGTGCCCAGTATACGCCAGCTTACATAAACCGAATCTTTATTCTGGCGCATGGCAATTACCCCACGACCCAGTTTTTCCATCTGGCGTTGGGCATTTACCTGTCTGCTGTTAAATAAACAGGTTAGCAGTAAAATAATGGATATAGATTTAATGTGCATGCTTCGTGTTCAAATAGAGGTCAAGGCTTTTCATCGGTTCTGTTTATTGTACTTTATATCCGGTTTTAGCCACTACGGCTACACCTTTATCTGTAATTCCATCGGCCTTAATGCGAATATTTCCTTTATTATCGCTGTTGTAATAGGTGATGGTAGCCTCTCCGTTTTCGTTTGTTTTTACGGCGGGATTCCAGAATAAGGTTGTCCTTAAATCTTTGCTTTGGGTGGATGGATTGGCGTAATTAGGTGAATAAAACGTACGGGCATTGTAGTATCCATTTAAATTTACGTTAAGCAGGTTTAAATTCGCTCCCCGTAAGGCCTCATCTTTTAAGACCAGACTAATGAGGTACACCTCGTTGTTAGAACGGCCTATTAGATGCTGTACTTTTACCTGACTAATCTGATCCATGGTTAAACTGTAATAATCAAGCCTTTCGGTTAGCAATTCTTCACGGTTATTTACTTTAATCCGTGGTCTCACTTTTTTTCCTTCAACAATAAAGGCAACCCCTTCATTTCCGATACTATCATTGTCATCAACGGGCATCGCACCATTGGCTTTGGTTAATAGAAAATGTTCCAGCCCTTTGTACGAGTAATCTGCTGCTGTGATATTAAAAACCTGTTCGGGGTAACCAAAGCTGGTTAAGGTCTCATCAAAAAGGTTAACCTGTTTGTTCTTTGCCGCTTTAATCTCCACTTCGCTCAGGGTAATTGAATCGCCAAATTTGTAGGTGCGGTTGTAATCCATCCGTTTGCCCAATTCAACATTTAGCGGATTAGGGATACCGGTTTCAGGCATTTTTAACGAAGCCAGACTTAAAGGCCTGATTAAAGTATCAATCTGTAACCAACCACCTTTTCTGTTTTTATCATCTTTGGAAGAAATTTTAACGGCCTGATTGCCATACCATTTTAAACCATCAAAGAAATAACGCCCCTCCTGATCGGTTTTGGTGGTAAAAAGTTTATCGCCCGTAAAATTAGCGCCAAACAAAGTAATGTTCATATTGGCAAGCGGTTTATTGGCCAGTTTTTCCCTTACCGTACCCTTTATGGTAAGGCCAGGTTCAGGCATGTAGCTGATTTTAATACTCGAATCGGCGAGTTTTTTCCAGAGGTAATCGCGCCAACCCTGGGTAAGCAACAGCAAATCGAGCTGTTTCAATCGCGATGGGTTGCCTGCATCAAAATATTGAGCGGCATTTTTAACTTCTCCCCTTATTTCTGATTGCAATAGCAAATAAGCAAGGATATTTTGTCCATCATCAGGCACCATTTCATCAACCGCAGCCAGCGAAAGTGAAGTTTTAACCGGCTGCCCCTGTGTATTGCTGGCTTTTACCTTTAATGTTACTTTCTCGCGCGATTTATAAATGGCCTTATCTGCTGTAATGGCCAGATTAATGTTTTCATCCCCCTGAATATAGACCAGCCTTTCGCAATTTGGCCTGCCCTGATCATCGAGCAGTGTAAGTGCCGAAATCCCTCTGGCAAAACCTTTGGTTGGAATAGTAACCGAAACGGTAGGCTTACTGAGTTTAATGGCACCCGAATAAATCACATCACCTGCGTGTTTAATCAGGATGGAAATATTTTTATCTTTTATTCCTTCAAAAATGGGCGCATTTGCGCTGATTACGGTTTTGATATTGGCCGAATCGGTAGTAACATGCAGCGAGAAACCTTTGCCTAATATAGCGGGTAAGGTAGCCGAAAACTGCTCCTCCCCGTAACGCCCGGTAACACGGTATTTTTCGCCCGGTTGAGGCGTAAAGGCAAAAATACCCATCCCTGCCGCAGTGCTGGTAAAGGTAGCTACCGTATCGCCTTTTGAGGAAATTACGCTTCCGGTTGCTTTTAAGCCGTTGCCCTGTTCATCATTGGTTTTAAAAGCGACTATACTCGTTAAGCCCTCTACCAGCGAACCTCCTTCGGGAAAAAAGGCAATAGATTTTGCTTTGGGAGATGCAACTGTTTCGTTCTTTTTTGCTGCATTGCGGGTAAAATAAGAAGCATTTTCTACTATATTGTTGCTTACATATATCCTTTTCTGGAAAACGAAATCATTGCCAAAATTCCGCATCCAATTGGTGTAGGCCCTGATATTATACCAGCCCGATGGAATTGAGTCTTTTAATTCGAAATCGCCTTTACCCAAACCACCATCCATCCGGATCGTTTTACTATCGAGCAGCACTGACTGGGAAGAAACCAGCTCGACATATAAATTATTACTGGTACCCGTTAAACTGGTACTTTTACCATTAACCAGGTAAGCACTGAACCAAACTGTTTCGCCCGTGCTGTAATAAGTCCGGTCTGTTTGCAGATAAGCCTTTTCGAAAAAGAGCTTAATTGTTTTCGGATCGTTGGCAGCATTGCTTTTTTGTTGCGACCAGGCCAGCAAACCAAACGTGTTTAATAAAATGAGTAGCAAATATTTTTTGAGCATCGTGTTCTATATTAATCTTTTGAAAAGACATTTATCAGCGTACCGGGTTTAATAACCTTTGGGAAATAAATAACCTCATACAGAAAAAACCGTATGGCTGTAAACCAATATTAAAATGGAACCTCATAAAGTTGAAATTTGGTTAGTGTAGCCCGACAAAGCCGCCCGGCTCTGCTAATGCTACATCCGAATGTAGAAAGTATATTTTTAACCTGCATCCTGTGGTATCCTGCCTTTTTGCTGTGATAATATGTTACAGTAATAATTTCGATGTATTTCGTATTAATTATTTCTGATTATCAGCTAAAAAGTTACCAAAATCAGCGATTTAGCCCTTCCTGATCCTGCTAAGTCTGATAATACCTGAATGTTAACATTGTAGAATTTTATAAATCAAAAAAAATAATCGTACAAATAACGTTTATTATTTTAAATATTATACTTTTACGATCAGAATCTTCCAAATATTAAACCGTATGAAATTAAATTCTCCGCTAAAGGGTGCAGTATGTGCATGCGTGATGTATAGCTTAACCAGCTTTGGCTTAGCCAATAACACATTTGCCCAAACGCCCAAAATCATTAAAGTAAGCACCGACCAATCTATTGCTAAGGTGCAACCCAATATGTGGGGTGTATTTTTCGAAGACATTAATTTTGGTGCAGATGGTGGTATTTACGCCGAATTAATCAAAAACCGTTCATTCGAGTTTGCCAAACCTTTAATGGGCTGGAGTATTCAGCGGCAAAAACCGAGAGAAGGCGAAATACTGGTTGTAAACCGCAAAGAGGTTAATACGGCCAATCCACGATATTTACAGGTAAAAAAAGAAACCGACGATTTTGAACTGGTTAACGAGGGTTTTAAAGGCATTGGTGTTAAAAAAGGATTGCGATACGATTTCTCAGTCATGTACCGCCAGGCTGCTAAAGGCGTTAAACTGGTATTATTATTAAAAGATGCCAACAATAAAATTATTGGTCAGGGCAGCTTAAATCCGGAACAAACCGGCGAAGGCTGGAACAAACAATCGGCCAGTTTTGTGGCCACCGAAACAGATCCGAAAGCCAAATTCTCACTGCTTTTTCAGGGGCAGGGAAATATAGACCTGGATATGATTTCATTATTCCCGGGCGATACCTGGAAAAACCGTCCGCAGGGATTGAGGGCCGATATGGTGCAGTGGCTGGCCGATATGAAACCTGGTTTTATCCGTTTCCCGGGCGGGTGTATTGTTGAAGGCACAGACCTGGCCAACCGTTACCAATGGAAAAAAACCATTGGCCCGATAGAAAACAGGCAACTGATTATGAACCGCTGGAATACTGAATTTGCCCACAGGGCGGCACCTGATTATTACCAGAGTTTCGGTTTGGGCTTTTTCGAATATTTCCAGCTGGCCGAAGATATCGGCTCTGAAGCTTTACCTATCCTGAACTGCGGTATGGCTTGTCAGTTTAATTCTGCCGAAGTAGCTGCGCTCGATGAACTCGATCCTTATGTGCAGGATGCCTTAGACCTGATTGAATTTGCCAATGGCGATGTTACGACCAAGTGGGGCAAAATGAGGGCCGATTTGGGTCACCCGAAACCTTTCAACCTTAAAATGATGGGCGTAGGAAACGAAAACTGGGGACCGCAATATTTGGAAAGAGTAGCCATTTTTACCAAAGCCATTAAAGACAAATATCCGGATTTTAAACTCATCAACAGCTCAGGTACTGACCCGGAAGGCGACCGTTTTAACCTGCTAAATACAACATTAAGGGGCAATAATGCCGATTTTATAGATGAACATTACTATCGCCCGGCCGATTGGTTCCTAAAAAATGCTGGCCGATATGATAACTATCCACGCAATGGCTCGAAGGTTTTTGTGGGTGAATATGCCGTACATGCGGCAGGCAATATTACCGGCAGCAATAAAAACAACTGGCAAAGCGCACTGGCTTCGGCTTCGCTCATGACAGGTTTGGAGCGCAATGCCGATGTGGTACAAATGGCCTCTTACGCACCGCTTTTTGCACATATAGATGCCTGGCAGTGGGCGCCTGATATGATTTGGGTAGATAACCTGAAATCATATGGAACGCCAGATTATTATGTACAGAAACTTTTCTCAACCAATAAAGGTACCGATGTGATAGCGATAACCCTTGGCGACAAAAATATAACCGGCCAGGATGGACTTTACGCTTCTGCAGTAACCGACAAAGGCAAAAAAGAATTGATTATTAAAATTGCCAATAATTCTGATCAGCCTCAAAACATTGATTTTAACCTGGATGGAAAACTAAAATTGAAAAGCAAAGGCACCAGCGAAGAACTGGCCAATGCAAACTTAAACCAGATCAATTCTTTTGATAATCCACTGGCTGTAAGTCCGCAAAGCAAAACAGTATTCCTAAAAGGCAAAAACCTGAACCTAACTCTAAAGCCTTATTCGTTTAACGTGATTAAGCTTCCATTTAATTAAAAAACGCTACAAATGACAATCAAGAAATTATTTGCCTGTTTAGCCTTTTTAGGCACCTCCATGCTGGCACAGGCACAAACCGAAACACAGCTTACCATCAAACCTGGTGGCGATCAGTTGGTAAGTAAACACATTTACGGGCATTTTTCCGAGCACCTGGGCCGCTGCATTTACGATGGTTTCTGGGTAGATGAAAACTCAACCATACCGAATAAAGGTCGCATCAGACTGGACATTGTTGATGCTTTAAAAAAGATAAAAGTACCCAATCTGCGCTGGCCAGGCGGCTGCTTTGCCGATGAATACCACTGGCGTGATGGTATAGGCCCAAGAAACCAGCGCCCAAAAATGGTGAATACCAACTGGGGCGGGGTAACCGAAGACAATAGCTTTGGTACCCACGAGTTTTTAGACCTTTGCCAGATGCTGGATTGCGAACCTTACATTGCCGGCAATGTGGGCAGTGGCACCGTTGAAGAAATGGCCAAATGGGTTGAATATTTAAACTTTGACGGCGTAAGCCCCATGACCGCCATCCGCAGCCAGAACGGTAGAGAAAAACCCTGGAAAGTGTCTTTTTGGGGTGTAGGTAACGAAAGCTGGGGTTGCGGCGGCAATATGACTCCTGCTTACTATTCCGATTTATACCGCAGATATGCTACTTATGCGCGCAACTATCCGGGAGCACCATTAAAAAAGATTGCCAGCGGCGCCAATGCCGGCGACTACAACTGGACCGAAACCTGTATGAAAAATATCGGCAACCAGATGTGGGGCTTAACCTTACATTATTATACCCTGCCAACAGGCAACTGGGGCAAAAAAGGATCAGCTACCGATTTTGATGAAGCACAGTATTTTTCGACCATGAAAAACTGTTTAAAAATGGAAGAGCTGGTAACCAAACATTCGGCAATTATGGATAAATACGACCCTAAAAAGAAAGTAGCCCTGGTGGTTGATGAATGGGGAATCTGGACGGATGTAGAGCCCGGCACCAATCCCGGCTTTCTATATCAGCAAAACAGCTTGCGCGATGCCCTTATTGCAGGAACTACCCTAAACATTTTCAACAACCACTCCGATCGCGTTAAAATGGCCAATCTGGCACAAACCGTTAACGTTTTGCAGGCCTTAATCTTAACCGAAAAGGATAAAATGGTGCTTACCCCTACTTATCATGTTTTCGATTTGTACAAAGTACACCAGGATGCCAAATACCTGCCCATTTCTTTCACCAGCCCTGATTATGCAGTGGGCGACCAAAAAATACCAGCACTCAACGTATCTGCTTCGCAAGATGCCAGCGGTGCCATCCATATTTCGCTGGTTAATTTAGATCCCAATAAAAAAATTGCACTAAGCACTGCCTTAGAAGGGCTGAAATGGAGTTCGGTAAGTGGGCAGATTTTAACTTCGGCCAAACTAACTGATGTAAACACCTTTAAGGATGCCAATAAAGTGCACAACGCCAAATTTACCGGTGCTAAAAAATCAGGAAACAGCTTAAAAGTAGAATTACCGGCACAATCAGTTGTCGTTCTGGAATTAAAATAATCAACATGAAAAATATCTTAAAGGCTGTTGTTCTATTACTTGCTGTAACACAAACGGCCAGTGCACAAAGCCAATATCAGGTAAACAGTCCCGATAAGTCCCTATCGGTTTCGGTTTACCTTAAAAACAAAGCTTTGTTTTATACCATCAGCAGAAATGCAGAAAAGGTACTCGATCAGTCTGCTTTGGGTTTGGTTAGGGCTGATCAGGATTTCAGCAAAAATCTTTCCCTGCTTTCAGTATCTAAAAACGAACAGGTTAAAGACAGCTATGTTTTACAAAACAGCAAGCGGTTAAACCATGAATATCTGGCCCAAAAAAGGATTTTCCACCTGCAAAACGCAGCTTCAAAAAAAATAGATGTTATTTTTCAGGTATCGAATGATGGCGTTGCTTTCCGCTATTATTTTCCTGATCGCGATACCGACACCAAACAACTTATTGAAGAGAAAACAAGCTTTCACTTTTTCGCCAATGCCAAAGCCTGGATGCAACCCATGTCGGTAGCTAAAACAGGCTGGGAAGCTACAAATCCTTCTTACGAAGAATATTACCACAAAGATATCGCTGTGGGCACTGCTGCACCAACAGCGGCAGGCTGGGTTTACCCGGCGCTTTTCAACTATAAAAATACCTGGTTACTGGTTTCAGAAACGGGTTTGGACAGCAACTATTGCGCCACACGTTTACAGCAAAATTCGGCTGGTGGAAACTATCAGATTGGCTTACCCGATAAAAGGGAAGCCTATACCGGGCAAAATGTAAATCCCGAATCTACCCTACCCTGGTACACCCCATGGCGCATTATTGCCATCGGCAGCTTAAAAACAGTTACCGAATCTACGCTGGGTACCGATCTGGCCTATCCGGCAAAAAGCAATATTAATCCGGCCAATTTCCAGATGGGTAAAGCTTCCTGGAGCTGGATTGTATTAAAAGACAACTCAATCACTTACGATATCCAAAAGAAATATATCGATTTTGCTGCCGATATGCATTGGGAATACTGCCTGATTGATGTAAACTGGGACCGCAATATCGGTTACGAAAAAATGAAAGAGCTGGCCGATTATGCCAAACAAAAAAATGTAGGTTTACTGCTTTGGTACAACTCTGCCGGCGAATGGAATACCGTAAAATATACGCCCAAAAATAAACTCAACAACCGTGAGGAAAGGCTGAAAGAGTTTGCCCGTTTACAGGAAATGGGCATTAAAGGTGTTAAAATAGATTTTTTTGGTGGTGATGGTCAGTCAATGATCCGCTATTACCTCGAAATATTTGAAGATGCAGCCAAATATAACCTTAGCGTAAACTGCCATGGGGCAACTCTGCCAAGGGGTTGGCAAAGAACCTACCCGAACCTGATGACCATGGAATCGATCAAGGGCATGGAGTTTATCACTTTTGAGCAGGTGAATGCTAACGAAGAACCTTTGCATGCCACGACCATTCCTTTTACGCGAAATGTCTTCGATCCGATGGATTTTACGCCAATGAACCTGTCTAAAATCCCAAATATTAACCGCAAAACCACCAATGCTTTCGAGCTGGCTTTACCCGTTATTTTCCAATCTGGCGTGCAGCACCTGGCCGAATCGCCGGAAGGGATGGCCACTGTACCCGCTTATGTAAAATCGTTTCTGCAAACTTTCCCGGCAAGCTGGCAAGATACCAGATTAATTGATGGTTACCCGGGCAAATTTGTGGTAATGGCCCGTAAAGCAGGATCGAAATGGTACATCGCAGGTATAAATGGTGAAGCAAATGCAAAAACCATAAATTTTGACCTTGCCCAATATCAGGGTAAAAAAGCAACGCTCATAACCGATGGAAACGAAGGATTGTCGTTTACCAAAACCGAATTGAGTGCTAATGCTGATTTCAAAATAAGCATGAAACCTTATGGTGGTTTTGTAATTGTTGTTGAGCAAAAATAAAATCATGAAAAAACTATTCTACATCGTCTCACTGCTCATCGCTACTGTTTTAAATGTGCAGGCGCAGGCTAAAAAAGATATTTACCTGTTTGCTTATTTTAAGGGTAATGGCGAAGATGGGCTGCATCTGGCCTACAGTGCCGATGCTTACACCTGGAAAGCTTTAAAAAACGATCAATCTTTCCTCACTCCTACCGTGAGCAACGATAAGCTGATGCGCGATCCTTGCATCATCCGGGGCGCCGATGATTTGTTCCATATGGTTTGGACTGTGAGTTGGAAAGATAAGGGGATTGGCTATGCCAGTTCGAAAGACCTGATTAACTGGAGCCCGCAGCAATTTATACCTGTTATGGCCAATGAAGCCGGTGCACGCAACACCTGGGCACCAGAAATTACTTATGATGAGCAGACCAAAACCTATATGATTTATTGGGCAACAACGATTACCGGTAAATTTAACGAAACAGCTTCGAGTGAAGAAAGTGGCTACAACCACCGTATGTATTACGTAACCACTAAAGATTTCAAAACCTTTTCGGAGACCAAACTGCTTTATGATCCTGGTTTTAATGTAATTGATGCTACTATTGTGAAAGACGGCAAACGCTTTATCATGTTCTTAAAAGATGAAACCCGCCAGCCTCCCCAGAAAAATATCAAAATTGCTTATGCTGATCAATTGGAGGGGCCTTATAGCACAGCTAGCGCCCCTATTACCGGTAATTACTGGGCTGAAGGTCCCACAACCTTAAAAACTGGCAACGATTGGATGGTATATTTTGATAAATACCGAGATCATCAGTATGGCGCTATTGTATCTGCCGATTTAAAAAACTGGACAGATGTTTCGGATAAGATTAGTTTACCCAAAGGCTTAAGACACGGCACTATTTTATCCATCAAAGCAAAAGAACTGAAGGCTTTGTTAAAACAATAATTTAAATCCGTAGCGTTTTTTATTGAGTTAAAAACTCATTAATCTAGTGGTCTGTGTCCGCACAGACCACCTTAACCAATTCCTACTTCACCAATCTCACTTCATACACATTCGCTATAGCTGAGCCAGCATCTGCCACAAACTTCACTTCCAGCTCGGTTTTTAACAATTCCTTCGGAATGCGATACTCCTGCGCATAAAAAACATTTCCCTTATCACCACTCAGCTTCACCTGTTCAACAACGATACCGTTAACCAAAATAGAAAAACTTCTGTTTTTTTCTTTTCCGTAGTAGGTCAGGCTTAGCTTGTTAGCCTGCAGGTTTTTATTTTTAAGCGTATAACTGAACCAGCCTTTTCCGTTTCTAAAATGGCGTTCTTCAAAAGTGCCGTTATCGGTCTGTTCTCCTTTAAAGTTATGATCAGATTCAGGCTGCTGCTCGCCGGTATTCACCAAATCAACTGTTTCCTGTTCAATTTTCATTTTCGCCTCTTCAGCTGCTTTAATTGCTTTTGCCCTTTCAGGTAAATCCTTGGTGGTGCTATATGGGAAATAAACTACATAACGTTTTTCGGCCAGCGTGTAAAAAGGTACCAATTTTAAATTTTGATAACGGGGCTGATAAATAGCATGCTTAGCGCTAAAAGTTAAACTTTGGGGTTCAGTTGAAGTAATTTCCTTAGCCAGCGATTCCTTATCACCCGTAACCAGGGGCGCATCGCTCATCGGGAATAAGGCACCGGAAGCAATGTGTCCCATCCGGCTTCCATCAGCGGTTAAATTGGGTTGTGAAAGGCTATCGAGCGCAGCACCCAATACAACCGGACCACGCAGAAAAGCGACCCAATCCGAGCCATCAGGCATAAATTCGGTACTGGTGTGCATAGGTAATACCAGTTTAACCACATCACCGTTGGCCCAGCTCCTGTCGATACCCGCATAACCATTTGTATCGCTTTTAACAGTTACTTTTTTGCCATTTATCCAAACTTCTATTTTACCTTTATTTACCCACGATGGGTAGCGAAAATGCATGGCAAACCTTTGTTTCTTTTTTAACTGAAGTTTAAGGGTAGTATTTTCTGCATTGGGGAAAAGCGTTTGCTGTGTAAGCTGTATCCCCTTTTCTTTCCAGTTTAAAACCGAAGGGATAAAAAGGTTAACATAGATATCGTTCGCCTTGTGGGCATAAATCAGTTCGCCATATTTACCATGATTCTCCAGTCCGGAGCCTACACAGCACCAGAAACTTTCCTGCGCACTCGAATAAGTTCGGTAATGCCCCGGGCGCATCGGCGTAAAATACACAAAGCCGCCTTCAGGCCTTTGAGAAGAAAGGATATGGTTGTAAAGCGTACGCTCATAATAATCGAGATAAGTATTTGATGGATTAGCCAGAAACAACTGTTTGGTGAGCTTTAGCATATTGTACGAATTACAGGTTTCCGGACCTTCGCGCGATTCTGTCATAGATGAAAAATCATTTGCCGGGTGAAAATGTTCGCGAACACTGTTTCCGCCAATGGCCACAGTACGGTGTTCGGTAACCGTTTTCCAGAAGAAATTAGCAGCATTGGCCCAGGCCGTATCCTTATCGAGTAACGCAATCTGCTCAAACCCGATTACTTTAGGAATTTGTGTATTGGCATGCAGGCCATTTAAAGCGTCGGTATTTTTTAAAAGCGGTTGCAGAATCTTCTGGTCAGAAAAGCGCCGCGCAAGTTTTAGGTACCTGATCTCGCCCGTAATTGCATACACATGGGCAAAAGTTTCATTTAACCCACCATGCTCGCTCTTAAGCAATTCCTGCACCTGCTGATCGGATAAACCCGCTACTAAATTAACACACCAATCGGTTAATTTAATCAACATTTGTTTGGCCTGTGCATTTCCGGCAACGGCGTAAGTATCGTACAATCCAGCGTAAATTTTGTGGATATTGTACAAAGGAACCCATTTGCCATTAAGCGAGAAACTCGAAGATTGGATATTTCCGGCTTTTATCTGCTTCCAGATTTCTTTTCCGCCGGGAATGCCTGCCAGATAACCATCACCGTTTTGGTTCTGGCATTTGGCCAGCTCTGCAATCATGTAATTTAACCTTTCCTTTAAACGTACATCGCCGGTAGCGGCATACATTAAAGAAATGGCCGATAAATAATGACCACCAATATGGCCATCCAAGCCTGTATTTTCCCAATTACCATAGGATTGTGCCTTAGGCGTCAAGCCAGCCTCCCTTAAATAAGGAGCCAGCAAACGATCGGCATTCAGCGACAACATATATTTTAGATCGGTTTGCTGAGCCTGCTTAAAGGGGCTTGCTAACAGTTTAACTTCGTTTAAAGCAAAAGGCTGCAAAGCAGTTTGCCCAAAAACAGTAACCGACGAAGAAAAAAGCAAAAATGCAAGTATTGTTTTCATCCTGCTAATCTCTTAGTTACCATCAGGTTTAACCACACTACTTTTCGGACTTTCAGGCCAATGCCAGTTGTTTACATCATCTGGCTTTGCCGGATCAAATTTCGGGAGATCATTAACCAGATATTTCGCAATGCTCAGTTTCTGCTCTTTAATGCCTAAAATAATGCATTGTGCAATTTCGTAAGCCCCATAAGGATTAAAATGGGTATTATCAGCCAGCGCTTTATCCTGACCAGGATAGCTGTTGGCCGGATAATGTACAAAAGCCTTTTTTGAAGGTTCTTCGCCCAGGGCATTAAATAATGTAGTAGTCATGGCATTTAAATCAATTAAAGCCACTTTTTCTTCAGCAGCCACTTTACGCGCCGCTTCAGGGAAATCGCCTAAAGAATTTACAATTTTACCATCAGGTCCAAAAGAACGGCGGCTGGTAGAAGTCACCACAACCGGAATACCACCTTTTTTCCTCGTCTCACGAATAAAGTTCTTTAACCTTTCGGTGTAAGATTTGTATGCTCCATCATCAGGCCCTTTTTCTTTCTGATCATTATGGCCAAATTCGACAAACAGGTAATCGCCCGGTTTCATAATACTCAGTATCTTCGTTAAGCGCTTGCTACCAGCGAAAGAGCCTAATGTTAAGCCCGATTCGGCATGATTGGCTATGGCTACACCAGGTTTAAAAAACCTCGGAATCATTTGTCCCCATGATGCCCATGGCTCATCGTCCTGGTTTACCACAGTCGAATTTCCTGCAAGAAAAACCGTCACCTGGTCTTCTGCCTTAGTAATTTCGATGGCCTGCAAAGCCGTTTGCTGATCGAACTCTAAAGTCAGTTTATCATCCCAATCGAGTTTTGTCAATTCGCGGGGTTTTAGGCCGACAACCTGCCCACCGATAATATTTTTATCCTTAATGTTTACCACGAAGGTTTTGCTTAACGATTGACCAGCTGTGGTTTTAATATTCTCGAGCATGAGCCTGCGCGACTCGGCTTTTACCGTTGTGAGCGCTGCATTTTTAGGGTCGCCAAGGGTAACCGTAACTTTATAATTGCCTTCTGGTAAGGATACAGAGAAATAAAAGGGCTTATCGCTTTTAACCAGATCGCTAGTCAGGTAATTTTTCCCACCATTATCTTCAGCATTAACTTTCGAATCAAAATCAAATCCCCATCCTTTTTCTTTACTATAGGTATCTGTAGGTAAAACCTGTGTGTAGCCCTGAGCCACCTTACCTGGCCCGAAATCAAATTTGTAATTGGTTTTCTGCTGGGCCTGCGACAAATTAGTCAATAACCCTAACACAACAAATGATTTTAAAAATTGCTGAATGCTCATAATTTAAATTGATGCCGGCCGCAATGATAACACTTTGCCGGAGCGACTTTTTGAATCTGGTTAAATTAAACGTCATTTAGACGATTATAACACGAATATATAAAAACATTTCCCAATTAAACCACTAATGTTCAGATCTTTTAATTACAGATGTTTTAATACACTTAGTGCTAACCATGCTGCTAAAAAAACGATAAAACCAGCCTAACCAACGCTTATGAAAAACAATATTATGTAGTATTAAAACTACTCGTTGTTTTTTCACCATTTTTTTAATAAAGATTTCAGACTAACCATTAACACCAAAAAATGACAAAGAAAACAGAATTTACACCGGTAAATCTTCAAAAAGGGAGTATGATTAGTAATAACCATTTCCATAAACAGTGAGTATAACGATTAAACAGGCTAATCGATCGCCAAATAAACCTAATAAATTAACCAATTGATAATATTAAATCAATAACGGTTTAATTTCTGCCTTCCAAAGCTTAATAAAACCAAAAAACATTCCATATTAACTTAAACAACATCATTCCTGTTCAGAAAATTCATTTTACCTATAACGAATCCTTTAGTCTTTCTCAATTATTCAGTTCATTCATTCGGTTGCATTTTCAGCAATCTGAATCGGCCAATTTGTACCTTAGTCTAATTAATACTACACAGTAAATTCATTGCTAAAAAGCTGTAATACTGCGTATTAAAGCCAGCATAAAGAACCATTATGCCGCACATAAGTCATCCACCAAACAAAGTAGAAGATTCAAATCTAAAGCCATGAACAAACACGCCATCATTGGAGTAACGCCTTTCGAAATCCCCGATAGTAGACTGGTTTACGATTTACAAAAAGCAGGCAGCTTTCCGGTACTTAGTCTGGGGCATTGCCTTGAAGAAGCCGAACTAGCCCTTCAATCAACCATACAATCCGGGGTATCCGACTTTGGGGTCTGCATCCATTCGCAGGCATTAGCAGGTATTCCTTTACCCCAGCAGGTAAGCCTGATTATTGCACCTTATGGCCTAACAATTCCCGCTCAAGCACATGCTAAAATACTTTACCAGGTTTTTGATCTCGAAACGGCCTTAGCAGCCCAGCAAAGTTGTGCAGCGGGCATTATTGTAAAAGGAAATGAAGCTGCCGGCCGCGTGGCTTACGAATCATCCTTCATCCTTTTTCAGCGGGTAATTCAGGCCGTAAATTTGCCGGTTTGGGTTCAGGGCGGCATAGGCACCCATACAGCGGCTTCGGTAATGGCGCAGGGTGCAGCCGGTATTGTTCTCGATAGCCAATTGGCCATGTTTCCTGAATGCCAGGCGCCTGCAGCACTTAAAAACATCTTCGGAAAATTAAGTGGCACCGAAACCAAATTAATCGATGGTTGCCGTGTACTGGTACGACCAAATTCGCCTGCACTTGAGGATGACGTCAATTACCCAACCTTACAACACTATTTTAAAGGTTATGATCTGGAAAAGCATTATCTCCCAATGGGACAGGATATTGCTTTATCTATTGACCTGGTAAACAAATATAAAAAGCTTAACAAGTTGGTTTTTGGGCTTCAGGAGGCCATTTACGGACACCTGAAACAAGCGAAAGCCATTAATATCATCAAAGCCAACAATGCATTAGCCCAGGATTTAAACATCACCTACCCCATTGCCCAAGGACCAATGACCCGGGTAAGCGATGTTGCTCCTTTTGCCCATGCAGTTACTGAAGCAGGTGCACTATCCTTTATTGCCCTTTCTTTGTTAAAAGGCAATCCGGCTAAAAACCTGATCGAAGAAACCAAAAAACTGGCCGGCGAAAAAACCTGGGGCGTAGGTATTTTAGGTTTTGCTCCTCAGGAGCTCCGCGATGAACAACAGGAATATATCTTAAATGCCAAACCTCCCGTTTTATTAATTGCTGGCGGACGCCCTTCGCAGGCCAAACCTTTTGAAAAAGCCGGCATAAAAACCTTTTTACATGTGCCGTCAGCTTCGCTGTTGGATATGTTTTTGAAGGAAGGAGCCAAACGCTTTGTATTTGAAGGCCGCGAGTGTGGTGGTCACGTTGGCCCCCTTTCAAGCATGGTATTGTGGGAAAAACAGATTGAACGCTTATTAAAAGAAGAAAATCCCGAAAGCATCAGCGTTTTCTTTGCCGGTGGTATTCATGATGCCTTTTCTACCACTTTTATTTCGGTGATGGCCGCTCCATTGGCAGCAAAAGGTATGAAAATCGGTGTATTGATGGGTACAGCCTATCTCTACACTAAAGAAGCGGTAAGCACAGGCGCTATTTTAGACCAGTTTCAGCAGGAAGCCTTAAATGCCAGCGAAACGGTGCTTTTAGAAACCGCTCCAGGGCATGAAACCCGCTGTTTAAACTCTGCTTTTGCTGGTTTCTTTAATGAAGAAAAACAAAAAATGCAGGCCTCCGGACTGGATAAGAAAGAAATCTGGTCGAAGCTCGAAACCCTGAATGTGGGCCGTTTGCGTATTGCAGCTAAAGGAATAGAAAGACGCGGAGATGAACTGGTTAAAATTGATCAGGCCGGACAAACCGATTTGGGCATGTACATGATCGGTCAGGTTGCACCAATGCACAAGAAAGTCATATCACTGCTGGAGCTTCACCAGGATGTTGCCGATCAGAACTACGCCCATATTTTAAACGCGGCTATGCCAGCTCCTCCGGAAAATAAATCGCAGGCCCTTGATGTGGCCATTGTGGGCATGGCCTGTATTTTCCCTGGGGCTAAAAACCTCGAAGAATACTGGCGAAACATTATTCTGGGCAAAGATTCGGTAACTGAAGTGCCCGATGAGAGATGGAACAAAGCACTTTATTATAACCCCGATTCAACCGCTGGCGATATGTCGCACTCCAAATGGGGTGGTTTTATCCCAACTATTGATTTTGATCCGCTCGAGTTTGGTATTCCGCCACAATCCTTAGCAGCTATCGAACCTACCCAGCTACTCAGCTTACTGGTAGCCAAACAGGCTTTACAACATGCGGGTTATGCTGATGGAGGCATGGATAATGAAAATGTTTCGGTTATTATCGGGGCTGAAGGTGGAAACGACCTGGCCAACAGCTATAGTTTCAGGGGCTATTACAAACAGGTTTTTGGCGAAATGCCGGCTGAAGTGGATGCCGTTTTACCTAAAACAACTGAAGATTCTTTCCCAGGCATTTTGGCAAATGTAATTTCAGGTAGGATCACCAACAGGCTTAATCTTGGCGGTAGAAATTACACTGTAGATGCAGCCTGTGCTTCCTCACTTGCAGCAATTGATCTTGCCTGCCAGGAGCTGTTTTTAGAGAAATCAGACATGGTTTTGGCTGGAGGTGCAGACCTGCACAATGGCATTAACGATTACCTGATGTTCTCGAGCACGCACGCGCTTTCTAAAAAAGGCCGTTGCGCCACTTTTGATACCGAAGCCGATGGCATTGCACTGGGTGAAGGTATTGCCATGGTGGTATTAAAACGATATGAAGACGCACTAAAAGATGGCGATACCATTTATTCGATCATTAAAGGTGTAGGCGGATCAAGCGATGGAAAAAGCCTTGGTTTAACCGCGCCGCGTAAAAACGGACAGGTAAATGCGCTCGAAAGGGCTTATAGTCAGGCCGGAATTACGCCATCGTTACTGGGTTTGGTAGAAGCCCATGGCACCGGAACGGTAGTTGGCGATAAAACAGAAATCAGCGCGTTAACCGATATGCTGAACCAATCGGGCGCCACGGCTGGCCAAACACACCTGGGTTCAGTTAAAACGCAAATTGGTCACACCAAATGTGCTGCTGGTATTGCAGGTTTGATTAAAACTTCACTATCGGTTTACCACGGGATAAAACCGCCAACCATTAACCTCAAAACCCCAAATAGCATCTATAATGCAGCAACCAGTCCTTTTGCATTTCATACCGAAGCCGGCTTATGGATGGATGACAAACGTTATGCAGGTGTAAGTGCCTTTGGTTTTGGTGGCACTAACTTCCATGCGGTACTCGAAAGTGGAAAAAATAACACAAACGGGCATTCCATCTTAAAATCGTGGCCTTCTGAGCTTTTTGTTTTCAGGGGTGATACTTACGAAGAAGCCAAAAACCGCATCATTCAGGTTAAAAATATATTGGAGCTGAACGATCAGATCGAGCTGAAAGATATTGCCTTTAGTTTGGCCACTTCCGATAACAAGCCTGTTCAACTGAGTATTGTAGCCAACCATGCCGAAGACCTGGTGATGAAAATCGACCTTGTTTTATCGGGTGTAGAAAGCAAAGACACTTACCTCACCAAAAAACAGGATGGTAAAGTAGCTTTTATGTTCCCGGGACAAGGCAGTCAGCGTATAAACATGGCCAGAGATCTTTTTGTGGTTTTTCCGCAAATGAGAAAGTTGTTAAAAGATCATCCTGAATATGAAAAAATACTATTCCCGAATACCGTTTTTACAGAGGCTGAAGGAAAAGCGCAGAAAGAACGCATTAAAGATACCCGCATGGCACAACCCCTGCTGGGTATTGTCGACCTGGCCATTGCCAATTTCTTAAAATCGCTGGGCATTGTACCCGATATGGTTGCCGGCCACAGTTATGGCGAATTGCCTGCGCTTTGCTTTGCTGGTGCTTTTGATGAGAAAGAACTGGTGCATTTAAGTGCCCAAAGGGCGCTGGCTATTTTAAATGCGGTAGAAAATGGCGATCCGGGCACCATGCTGGCCGTAAGCGCCAAACCCGAAGATTTAAAACAACTGATTGGCGATATCAAAGAAATTTATCCGGTAAACTTCAATGCCCCTACCCAGTGCGTTATTGCAGGCAGCACAGCGGCTATCGGGCAACTATCTGCAGCGCTAAAAGAAGCCAAAGTTTCTTTCCGCCCTTTAGAAGTAGCTTGCGCATTTCATAGTCCGCTGGTGGCTAAGTCAAAAGCCCTTTATCAGGATGTGCTCGCACAGGTAAGTTTCAATAACCTGCAAACCCCGGTATGGTCTAACACTACCGCAAAAGCTTACCCAACCCAAGCTGCAGCCATTAAAGAACGTTTAACCGACCACCTGATCCAGCCTGTCCTTTTTGTAGATGAATTGAAAGATATGTATGCCGAAGGTGCGCGCATTTTTATTGAGGTTGGCCCTGGCAAAGTGTTAAGCGGCTTAACCAAAGCCTGCATTGGCCAGGATGAAGTGATTTTACACGCCGAAGATCAGGGGCAAAACAAATTAAGTCATCTTCTGGGTATGCTGGCTGGCTACATGGCTACAGGGCGCGAAATATTAATTGAAAAACTTTTTGTGGGCCGTGATGCTAAACTGATAAAAATCGATAAGCCCGAATTATACAAAAAAAGCCCGGCCATCTGGCAGATAAATGGCCAGCATGCTGTCCCATCAACCGGCAAGCTCCCTGCTTATGGCGCAGCTCCCATTACTAAACCTATTATGCTTATGAATAACACTACTACCCCAATAGAAAATCAACAGGTATCTGGCTCAGCCAAGGACCTGATGATGCAGGAATACCTGCAAAGCATGAAAGCGCTGATCCAGGCGCAACGCGATGTAATGCTTTCCTTTTTAGGCCAGGCTCCTGCCCAGCCACAAATCCAGTATCAGCAACCTTTAAATACCTATCAGGCACCGCAACCTATCCGTATAGAAACAATTCCGGTAGCGCAGCAAATAACCCAACAAGTTCAAAATCTGCAGGCGGTTGCCCCGGTAAAGGAGCAAAAAGACCTGAAACTGGTGCTTTTGCAGATAGTGAGCGATAAAACCGGTTATCCACAGGAAATGCTCGGCATGGAAATGGATCTTGAAGCCGATTTAAGTATCGATTCGATTAAAAGAGTAGAAATTATTGGTGCTTTGCGTGCCGAACTGGGTGGTTTTGCACAGCTCAACCTACCCGAAGATAAAATTATGGAGCAACTGGCAGGACTGAAAACCTTAAACAGTCTGGTGAATTGGATTACAGAAAATTCGCAGGCTAAAACAGCTACGCCAGCAGCCCCACAACCAGTACAGGCAGTTAACTCAACTGAATCGGCTAAGCTTTCCTTAAATCAGCTAACCTCAGTTATTTTAGACGTGGTGAGCGAAAAAACCGGCTATCCGAAAGAAATGCTCGGTATGGATTTAGACCTTGAAGCCGATTTAAGTATCGATTCAATCAAAAGGATGGAGATTATTGCCTCGCTAAAAGAAAAAATTGGTTTCGGTAGTGCAGGTGAACAAGCTGATGATTTAACCGAAAAACTGGCTGCTATTAAAACCTTAAACAGCCTGGTAAACTGGATTGCCGATGTAGAAGCCGAAAGCTCGGAGGTGCTTATCGAAGCAAAAAAGCTTATTGAGGAGAGCATTGACGATCAAGCCGTTAAAGAAAAATTATCGCGTTTGAGATTTGAGCTTACTCCTGCAGCCTTAACCGTTACCGAAGCTGCCATTTTAAAAGGGCAACGTTTTGCCTTAACCGATGATGGTGGCGGACAGGCCCTCAAAATCAAAAAGCTTCTGGAAAAACATGGCGCTATTGCCGATGTAGTGAATTTCGAGGATCCGCTTGAAGGCTATCAGGGACTTATCATCATGAACATGTTCGAGGCGCAAAATAAATCGGGCATTCTTGATCATTTTGCAACCATTAAGAAGCTCAATTTCGAGACCGTTAAATGGGTGTACCTGATTGCTGATACCAAACGCTATTTTAACGATCAGTCTGATATTTCTTTCCTGAGAAATTACCAGGGCTACTCAGGTTTCTTCAAAAGCCTCGACCGTGAATATGAGCATACCAAATGTCGTTTCATTAGCCTGGAAACCAAAATGTCGGCCGATGAAATTGCAAACATGGCGTTGAATGAAATCTTAAATCCGGATAAACCTTCGGAGATTATCTACAACGACCACAAACGCCACATTATGGAGCTAATCCCTACGCAGTTAAGTACCGAAACCGATGCACATATCCATCTGGATAAAGACGCTGTAGTATTGGTATTGGGTGGCGCACAAGGCATTACCGCCGAACTGATGATCCACTTTGCTAAAGATTATCCTTGTAAATACATTTTGGTTGGCCGCTCGGCAAGCCCGGTAGGTTTAAACAACGATGCTACTGCTGGCTTTAAAACCAAAGATGAAATCAAAAAATACCTGATTGCGCAAGGTGAAATTAAAAAACCAGCCGAAATTGAACAGGAAACTAATCGTTTATATAAAAACAACCAGATTTTACGCTGCATTGCAATGCTGGAAGAAGGTGGTTCGACAGTAGTTTACGAATCGTTAGACCTGAAAGATGAAGATGCCCTAACCCGCTTAATCAATCAGGTTTACGAAGAACATGGCCGCATAGATGGCGTGGTACATGGCGCAGGTTTACTGGAAGATAAGCTCTTCCACAGCAAAACGCCTGAGTCATTTGGTCGTGTTTTCGATACCAAAGTAACTCCATTGCGTGTTCTGGCCGAAAAACTGCGCCCCGAAACCCAATTCGTAATCCTTTTCTCAAGCATTGCTTCTGTTTACGGAAACCGCGGTCAAACCGATTATGCGGCCGCCAATAGTGTGATGGATAAATACGCCTGGGCCCTGAAGCAAAAAATACAGGGCAAGGTAATGGCCATCAACTGGGGACCATGGAAAGGTGCCGGCATGGTTTCGCCAACGCTTGAAAAGGAATACCAGCGTAGAGGCATTGCCCTTATTCCTTTGCAGGATGGCATGGAAACGTTCCTGAACGAACTGAAATACGGTAAAGAAAGTCAGGTATTAATTATGGCTGGCAACACCTGGACTTAAAATGGCTCAACTCCACAGCAATATGAAAAAAAGTGACGTAGCCATTATTGGAATGTCGTGCATTTTTCCCGGTGCAAAAGATCTGCAAACTTTTTGGGAAAACATTCTCCATAAAGTAGATTCGACACAGGAGGTACCTGCCGACCGCATTGATCCAATCCATTTTGGAAAACCGGAAACCGGTGTCGACCGTTTTTACTGTAACCGTGGTGGTTTTATTCCCGATTACCGGTTCGACCCGCAACGCTTTGGCATTTTGCCGCTGGCCGTTGAAGGTACCGAACCCGACCACCTGCTTACGCTAGACCTGGTTCATCAGGCGCTGGAAGATGCAGGAGTATTCGAAAAAAAGTATACACTCGATAAAACCGGAATCATTATCGGAAAGGGCAATTATGTGGGCCCCGGGGCTACCCGTGCGATAGAAATTGTACGCACCGGCGAACAGATTTCGAGCATTTTGAAAGACCTGATGCCCCAGCTTACTGAAACAGAGCTTGAAAAGGTAAAACACGAATTTCAATTGCGTAAAGGCCGTTTCAGTGCCGATACCGCCATGGGGTTAATCCCAAATCTGGTAGCTTCATTAGTTGCCAACCGGCTCAATCTGGGCGGTTTGGCCTTTACTTTAGATGCAGCCTGTGCCAGCTCGCTCATTGCAGTAGATCATGCCGTGCAGGAACTTAACAGTGGCCGTTGCAACATGGTAATTGCAGGTGGCGTGCACCTGGGCCAAAACGCGGCATTCTGGAGTATATTTTCACAACTCGGTGCTTTGTCCAAACAGGCTAAAATAAAACCTTTTGATCAAAGTGCAGATGGATTAATTATTGGCGAAGGTGCGGGATTTGTGGTATTGAAACGCCTCGAAGATGCCATCCGCGATCAGGATAAAATTTATTCGGTTATTAAAGGTGTTGGTGTTAGCAGCGATGGCAGTGGCACCAGCGTGATGAGCCCTTCGGTTAAAGGCCAGTTAAAAGCCGTTAGCGAGGCCTGGGAAAACGCCGGGCTCGAATACCGCAACATTGGCTACCTGGAAGCCCACGGCACCGGAACACCGCTGGGCGATAAAACCGAAGTAGAAACGCTTAAACAGTTTTTTGGTGCAGATGCTGATCTTCCAAAAGCCGGCATCGGCTCTGTTAAATCAAATATTGGCCATGCCATGCCGGCCGCAGGAATTGCAGGGTTAATAAAATCGAGCTTAGCCTTATATCATGGCATTATTCCACCAACTCTACATTGCGATGAACCTTTAGCTCAACTCGCCGAAACACGCTTTTCTGCCGTTCAAAATGCAACCGACTGGGATCAATCGGGATTGCCCAAACTAGCCGCTGTTAATGCTTTTGGCTTTGGTGGCATCAATGCCCATGTGGTTTTAAGTGCTTTCGATACACCCAAAAAAGACGAAGTTTTGATCCTGGCCAGGCCGAGTCACGAAGCTTTAATCGCTTCACTCGAAAATCAGGATTTCAGTATCGGCTCCGGAAATTTCCGTTTGGCCGTATTTAACCCAAGTCCCGAGCGTTTGGCCAAGGCCTTAAAAATAGTGATCAAAAACTCCCCCTGGCGCAACAAACAAGATATCTGGTACACCAATGCGCCTTTGCTGACCAATAACGGTAAAATCGCTTTCGTATTTCCGGGTTTAGATGGCCTTGCCGGAGGAGAATTTAAATCGGTGGCCCAATATTTTAATATCACAACCGACGAAAATGAAACAAGCGACGGCCTGCTGAGCGAAGCGCTAAAAATACTGAACAAAAGCAGTGTACTCGATCAGGCGTTAAAACAACTCGGCGTTAAACCCGATATGAATGCCGGGCACAGCCTTGGCGAATGGCTGGCTGCACGTTCGTCAGAACTGGCCGAAGAAAGCTCGGTGATGCATTTACTCAGTGTGCTCAACCCCGAGACTTTCGAGCTCAAAGATTCGCGTTTTATTGCAGTAGGCTGTGGTTTAGATACCTTGCAACCTATCTTAAATACGATTGACAATTTATACCTCTCTAACGATAACTGCCTGCAACAGGTTATTTTATGCGGGAGCAAAACCGCACTCGAAGAGCTGGTTCCGATTTTAAAGGCTAAACAAATCTTTCACCAGATTTTGCCTTTTCAGTCGGGTTTCCACTCTCCTTTTGTGGCCGATAAGCTGGAACTGATTTTAGCAGGTATGCAGGATATGCAATTCCGCAAAACCACTACCCCGCTATGGTCGGCAACTACACTCGAAACCTATCCCGAAGGTTTTGAAGCCATCCGCCAGCTGAGCGCCGAACACCTCATTAAGCCGGTCCGTTTCCGCGAGCTTACCGAAAAACTGTACAAAGAAGGTGCACGCGTTTTTATTCAGGTAGGCTCTGGTGGCTTGGTAGGTTTTATTGATGATACACTAAAAGGAAAAGATTTCAGCACCATTAGTGCCAATGTACCCATCCGTTCGGGTATTACGCAATTGCAACGTGTATTGGCTGCTCTTTTTATTGAAGGAAAAACCATTGAATCGGCCTTTCTAGGGCAAATTAAATCTGCCCAGCCACAAAAAAACAAAGGCATTAAACTCAAACTGGGCTCGCCCATTATTCACAACCTGCAAACGCTGAAAGGATTAACCCTAAAACAGCCGCAGGCAGCTCCACCTCAACCTGCAATCGCGGCTAAACATCCGGTTTTGCAGGCCTTTAATGACAACGTGCTCGAAATGATCAGCATGCAAAACGAAATGCTCGGGCTTTTCGAAAATGCAGCCTTACAAACCGATCAACCCAGCCAATGGTTACCACCTGCACCGCAGCTACCAGAAAGGAAAGCTTTTAGCCAAACGCTTGATGTGAGCCTGGATAACTCCCCTTACCTGATCGATCACTCGCTTTTGCGGCAACCCAAAGGATGGCCAACGGTAGAAGATATGGACCCGGTAATTCCGATGACGATGATTTTTGAAGTCTTTGCCGAAATCGCCAATGCCCAATCGCCGGCAGAAAAAGTGCAGAAAATCATGAACATGCGCGTTTTTCAGTGGATGAATGTGGTTAAACCTTTCCGCGAAACCGTAACCGGCGAATGGAGAGATACACAGCGGGTTTACCTGAACCTCGAACGTTTTGCCAACGCTGAAGTTCAACTGGCCACTCAGCTCAACCACGCGCCTAACCGCCATTTCGATATTGGCCAAAAACTGGATATCGACCGCACAACAGAGCAGATTTACGATGCACACATGTTCCATGGCCCCCTTTATCAGGGCATCAAAAAACTGGTGGCTGTTGGCGAACAAGGTATAACCGGAATTATTGAAGCTGCAGGCGGCAAAGGTTCATTGCTAGATAATGCCGGACAATTGTTTGGCTTATGGCTGCAACTCACCTTAACAAAAGACAGGATTGCCTTTCCGGTTAAAATTCAGGAAATAGAATTTTTCGGCGATATGGCCGATCAACAAGGCACGTTCGAATGTACCTGTGTACTAACCGAACTGAACGACGAATTCGCCACAGCCGACATCGTGATGAAAAGAAATGGCCTTACCTGGCTCATCATTACCGGATGGCAAAACCGTCGACTGGAAATAGATGAACCACTTTGGAATGTTTCGATGTCGCCATTGCATAACCGTTTATCGACAGAAGTGGCTCCAGGGGTTTTCATTTTTGGCAATGCTTATTCGCGGGTAGTTTCCTGGGATTTTATCCTGAAAAGGTATTTTAATCAGATCGAAAAAAAACACCATAATAACCTTTTGCCCAACAAGCGCAGAACCTGGATGATTAGCCGCGTAGCCGCCAAAGATGCTGTGCGCAACCTGCTAAATACCCAAAAACAACAGGCCTGTTATCCCATTACTTTCGAAATCTATGCCGACGATGTGCACAAACCCCATGTAAAAGGTGGTTTAACCGAAGACATTGAAATTTCCATTGCACATAAAGGAACCGATGCCGTGAGCATTGCCCGTTTGGGCCGGCCAGTCGGCATCGACATCGAAAATATAGAAGAGCGTAGTCCGGGCTTTTTCGATCTGGTTTTTAACGATCACGAAATGGCTTTACTGGCTAATCGCGATAAAACAGAATGGGCCACCCGCTTTTGGGTAGCGAAAGAAGCATATGGCAAATATCTGGGCAAAGGCCTGCAGGGCAACCCCAAAGCCTATACCGTTGAAGCGGTAAATGGCGAAGAATTAACCATCAATAACATCATCATTAAAACAATCAAACATAAAAACTATATCATCGGATGGACACTATAACTACAAAAATGAGCCGCGAAGAGATCTTTGATCTCATGAAAAAATTTATCACCGAAGTAATCGGAGAAGAATTTGTTGAAGAAATGGATATCAGTCCCGAGAGCTCTTTTACCAAAGACCTGGAGATGGACAGCATCGAAATCGTGTCTTTTTCAGAGAAAATTAAAGCCCATTTTGGCGAACAGATCGATTTTACCGGCTGGTTATCGGCAATGGATTTAGACCAGCTGATTAATTTAAACCTGGGCATGATCATTTCTTATATCGAAGAATGCCAATCTTAAACATAAACGGCAAGTCGGTTCATATTCAGGAGCTAAACAAAGGCGCTGCTGAAACCATCATCCTCATTCACGGGATGTTCAGTAACCTCTCTGTCTATTACTTTAATATCGCCCCTCTGCTCGCCACTCAATTTCACGTAGTGTTGTACGATTTGAAAAGCCACGGCATGAGCGAAAAAGTTTTGGAGGGCTACGACCTTGAAAGTATGACTGACGACCTGCTGCACTTAATGGAGGCGCTTGAACTTAAAAAAGTGCATTTAGGCGGCTATAGTTTCGGTGGGCTAATTGCCTTAAAAATGGCTATCCGCTTTCCTGAACGCATTCATAAACTGGCGGTTATAGAGGCGCCAGATCCCAACGACGATAAAACCCGGGGGATTATTGATGAATATAGCCGCGAATTTCTGGAGCATTACGTCGAAAATTTTACCGACACCACCAAAGTGAAAATGGGTAAAAGGCAAATGGAACGCAACCACCGCATGTATGAGTACCTGTTTTACCAGACTTCGATCAAAGCCGATATGGAACTGGAAAAGGGCTTTTTTGGTAGTGCGGCAATAACAACCATTGAACAGCCAACTTTATTACTCTATGGAACCGATTCTAACTGCCTCAATGCAGGTAAGCAACTGGAAGGCTTAATCGATCAGGCGTCGTTAATTGCAGTTCCCGGCGATCACAACATCCCCATTCAGGAACCTTTGGTTATTGCAGAAGCATTATTTCATTTTTTTAAGGAAACATCTAATTAAACATCAATGGCAAAATTCGTATTCGTTGTTCCTCCTTTAACTGGTCATATCAATCCCACGCTAAGTATGGGCACGGCCTTGCTCGAAAGGGGGCACCGTGTAGCCTGGATTACTTTAGACCAATCTTTAGGCACCAAACTTCCCGCTGGTGGCGAATTGCTCGTTATCCGCTACGATCAAAACGATCAGCAGAAAAAAGATGCTGAAAAATACCTTGATATCATTACCAAAAAAATCGTATACGGCATTGATAGCATCAAATTTCTATACGAAGAAGTACTCATTCCGCTCAACAGGCACAGTTACGAAGGCATTGCCAGTCTCCTCGATCAGTATCGGCCCGATTTGGTGATTACCGATCACCAGATGTTTGCCGGAGCCATTGCCGCCACCAATAAAAATTACCCTTATGTAACCTCGGTTACTGCGCCGGCAGCCATTAAGGTAATGGATGAGCTGCCCAAAGTGCACGAATGGGAAGTAAACCAGATTGTGGCATTGCAAAAAGAGTTCGGCATAAACGAAGTCGGCTCTATTGCCTGCTCTACTTTGGCAACACTGGTATTTACCTCGAAAGCATTTTTTGGCGAGATGGAATTGCCCGAACATTATCAATTTATCGGTCCGGTTTTCAATCGCCGTAAAACTAATGTTTCTTTCAATTGGGAAGCTTTCCATGCCAACAACCAACCTAAAATACTGGTGAGTATTGGCACCACTTTCGATCATGAGCACAAAAAAAGTTTCTTCGCCAAAGTAACCGAAGCTTTTGCAAATGAAAATCTGCATGTGGTTGTGGTATCCGATCCGGATTTATTTGAAAGCTGGCCTGCCAATTTCAATGTACAACGCGAAGTACCCCAGTTAGACCTCCTGCCCTATCTCGATGCTGTGGTTTGCCATGGCGGCCACAATACAGTTTGCGAAACTTTAATGCACGGCCTACCCATGGTGGTGATTCCTATTGCTTATGACCAAAGTCATGTGGCTGGGCGCGTATTCAGGGTTGGTGCAGGTGAACGACTTAATTTTAACCGTTTTAAAGCCAGCCACCTTAAAGAAGCCGTAAACAAAGTAATGCAAGATAGCAGCTACAAGATGGCTGCTGAAGAAATTAAACAATCTTTTACCGATGCCGGAGGAACAGCAAGTGCTGCCGGAGTATTGGAAGCATTAAATCAAAAAACCTCAAACCTACTCATCAGCTAATATCCTATGTCAAAATTCCTTTTTGTTGTTCCACCTTTTTTCGGTCACATCAGTCCCACGCTGAGCATTGGTGCAAGCTTACTGGCCCGCGGCCACGAAGTAAAGTGGTTGGGCATAACCCCGCTGGCACAAACGCACCTCCCTGAGGGTGGCGAATTCATTTACCCCGAAGCAGACCTGGCCGAATATCAGGATGAAATACAACGCATATTAAAACGTCAGGATGATGGACCGGCCTGTTCTGGCCCGGAAGTGATGAAACTCGCCCTGGAAGAAACCTATGTGCCTTTTGCCAAAATGATGATGAAAGGCCTAAACAATTTTGTAGACCGCTGGCAACCCGATGTGATCATTAACGATTGTATCACTTTTGCCGGTGCGTTGTGCGCGCATTTAAAAGGCATTCCCTCGGTTACCACTACGCCTGTTCCACCCGATGTTATGGGCAATACGGCCAATAGTGCGCCTAAAATATTTGAATGGCAGCAAAACCTGATTAAAGGTTTACAACGAGAAGTGGGCATTTACAGTGATGACATCCACATCCATTCGCATGCGCTGAACATGGTTTTTACCTCGCAAACCTTTGCCGGTTTTGAAGAAAAACCACCGCACATGCATTTTGTTGGCCCTGTTAAAGGCCGCCCCAATTTAGCCCCTTTCGATTGGGAACGTTTAAAACAGGTTACCACACCTAAAATTTTTGTTTCATTAGGCACTTTGCTGGTCGATATTCGTGCAGCATTTTTTCAGAAACTGATTACTGCTTTCGAAAACCAGCCCGTAACCATCGTAGCGGCAACCAATCCCGATATTTTTGAAAAATGGCCCGATAACTTTATCGTAAATGGTTTTGTGCCACAATCAGAACTGATGCCCTATATGGATGCGGTAATTTGCCATGGCGGGTTTAATACGGTAAACGATACCTTCACCAATGGTTTGCCCATGCTGATTACGCCTATTGCTTACGATCACTTCCACACGGCTAAATTAATTGAACAGGCGGGCTGTGGTATCAGCATCCGCTATAAACGTTTGCGCACAGATGAACTGCGCAATACTGTTTTTGAGCTTTTAGAAAACCCGAAATACCGTGAAGCAGCCCAGAAAATCAGACAAACCTTTATAGATGCCGGAGGTAATGATAAAGCGGTGCAATTGTTAGAAGATTTTGCAAAAACTGGAACATTAGAAACGGTTTAACAAACCTCTAGCTGGGATCGTCATTCCCACGAAAGTGGGAATCTTAAAGCGGCTTGCATCCAGATTCCCATCCGATAGCTATCGGATTTATTTCAGCATCTCTCTTAATTATTGAGACCCTGAAATAAATTCAGGGTGACGATCAACTTTATAAAATAGACCAATATGAAAAGAAAACTCCTGTTTGGCGAAAGAATGTTGTACGGAGACGGAACAAGCCCATTCAACGTAATTATACCTTTCAAAATCAAGGGAAATATAAACGAAGCAGATTTAAAATTTGCTTTATTCCGGATCCAGAAGAAACATCCCTGGTTATCGGCTGCCATACGTTTTGACGAGGATAAAAAACCCTGGTTTGTAACCAACCGTACCGAAAATTTTAAGGTACCGGTAAGGATAGTTGAACGCTTAGATGACCAAACCTGGGAGCAGGAATCGACCCAGGAGTGGAAAACGCTTTTCGATGCAACAGCAGCGCCGCTTTTCCGTGTGGTGTGGGTTAAGGGTAATCTGGTTTCCGAATTTCTGCTGGTTTTTCACCACTGTTTATGCGATGGCACCGCTGCTTTATCGATTTTAACCGAGCTGCTGCAATTGTTAGATGATCCGGATAGCCATATTGGCAGCGAAATCCCGATTATGGGAATTGAAGACCTAATCCCGGGCAAGATTCTGAATAGCTACCGCAACCGCACCAAAAACAGCATCATTGGCAAAATGGCTACGCTTGCCTTGTGGATCATCCCGGTTAAGAAAACAGCCATAGAACGCAAAAGGGATTTTATGCTTCGCTGGAAATTTGATGAGGAACTTACTACAAAGATTGTGCAGTACTGCAAAGCCAACCAATTTACTGTAAATACCTTGCTCAGCGCCGCGGTATTAATGGCATTTAAAAATGTGCGCAAAGAAAAAGCCTTTAATAAAATATCGCTCCCGGTCGATATCCGGAACTTTAACCCGTTGATTAAAAAAGACCACATTTTTGCTTTCGGTTTGATGATTGTGCTTTCCCTCTTTCCGGACAGGTTTTTTTTGAGCCAGGTAAAAGCCTTGCAGGCTGATGTAAATACAAAGTCGGCTAAACTCAATCCATACAGCTTAATGATGATGATGGAAGCCTGCCACCCAGCCCTGAAAAACTTTACCAACCTGCTAAAATATGGCAAATCGAGCAACGATTGTATGTTTTCGAACCTCGGCCGCATTGCCATTGAACACCAGTACCAGCATTTCGAAGTAGAAAGTATTTTTAGTCCTTCGGTACTGGGGCCTTTGGGTAATACCACCACCATGATTGTCTCTACCTACCGCAACCAAATGGATTTCACTTTTGTAGCCAGTGAAGGTTATGTTCCATTTGTTGAAGCTGAAGCGATCAAAGAGCAGGTGATATCCATCCTTAAAAGCCAAATCTTACAACCCACTGAAATTTTAACCGCTACCGCATGAAAAGGAGATTAATTTTAGGCGAAAGAATTATGCATGTTGATGCAAAAACGCCACTCAACTGTGTTTTCGGAGCCAAAATAAGTGGTAATATTAACGAAGTGCACTTATATCAGGCGCTTTACAAAATCCAGCAGAAACATCCGCTCCTGCGCATGAATATCGAAAATACGGGTCAAACCCCATACTTCATATTAAATGAAAATATCGGTAAAATACCGGTGCGGATTTCGGTTCGTACTTCCGACCAGGATTGGCTGCAGCAATCGAAAGTAGAATGGTATAAACTCTTTAACAACAACAGCAAGCCACTGGCCCGGGTGGTGTGGCTGCAGGGTGAAACTGAATCAGATTTACTTCTGGTGCTTCCACACTGCATCTGTGATGGAACCACCATTTTAAATTTATTACGTGAACTGGTGGCACTGATAGATGATCCTGAACAAGAATTGTTGCCTTACCCTTCTTTTAGCTCAGTTAAAGAACTGCTGCCAGATGATTTTACTCCCTCTAAAGTCAGCCATTTTAAAGGAAAAATCTTTGCAACACTAGGCCGTTTGTTTTTCTTTTTTAAATCTACCTCCTACCACAGTACTGAACAGCTTAACTACGCAATTAACTGGAAAATGAATGCTGCAGACACCGAAAACCTTTTGCAAAAATGTAAAGCCGAGCAAACTTCGGTGCATGCGGCAATTTGCGTAGCTTTTATGGAAGCATTTAAACAGGTACGCGGTGATAAAGCCCATGGAAAGGTAATCTGCCCGGTTGATATCAGACGTTTTGTACCAGCCATTAAAACAGATACTATGTTTGCCTTTGCCCCCATTGTGGAATTAAAGCTCCATCCGCAGGAAAATTTGTTCTGGGACAAAGCCCGCAAACTAAAAACCGATTTAGAAGCCAAAATAGCCGAAATGAAAGTTTACGACCTGTTGAACATGAGCGAATATTTTCATTCGTCGGTAAATAAAATGATTGGCTTTTTAAAAACCACCAAAGGGACGCACGATATTACCCTGAGCAATATGGGCTTGTTAAACATCCCTAAAACTTATCAAAACTTTAGCATTGCCACCATTTACAGCCCAACGGTTGCTTTCCCATGGCGTAATGCTAATACCCTTGTTTTGAGCACATTTGATGGCGAAATGGATTTCTCGTTCATGTCTAACGAATCTTTTTTCAGGGAATTTGATGCCTGGCAGGTACGCGATAAAGCCATGAAACTGATGCAGGAAAATTTAAATGAACCAGCCAATGTCTGATCTGGAATTAGCGGCGAAAGCTAAAGTATCAAACTGGAATAAGTTTGTGCGCAAAAATCTGCTGATACACCTTATTCCCAATACGATACTGAATACTGTTGTACCTTATTTTGCTTTTAAAGCACAAAACTCAGTGCATTTATTCAGTGGTGAGCAAAATTTAGCCCGGTTTTTATTGCCCATGTCTTTGCTGCTTCCCTTTATGATTACCTTCGATATTTTGAAGAAAATTAAGGAGCTACAGCATGCTGAAGCCATTCATTATAAACTCGATGAAAAGATTACAGGTTACCCCTTTATTTTAAAAAAAGCAGGATTAAACGGCTTGTGCACCACAGCCATTGTATTTACATGTATGCTGGTACTCCATTGCGCTTTTCCCAATAACCACGATTTTGGCATCGCACCATCGGCAATATCCGCTGGTTTACTGGCAGCGCTGTATTCACTTACTTTTTTCTATCTGGCCATCCGGAAGTTTAAAGATGATGCGGTTTGATCACTGTCATTCTGAACGCAGTGAAGAATCTATTATAGTCCTCGTTTGTAACGAGGATTAGCGAGAAGTGCATTTGTAATGCATAACAAACATAGCTTTAGCGATAAAATCGCCAGACTCATTCATCCCCGTTATTCCAAAGGAATCACTTTGTGACAAACGGGGACAATGAACATCTTTATCTGTGTGCATCGTTTTTATCTGTGGTTTAGTTTAAAATAAAGATTCTTCGTTGCACTCAGAATGACAATTGACAAAGAGGTTATTATTCCAGCCAAACCATCTGCGTAAAAGCACCATTGGTAGCAATATCCCAGGCTTCTACCCTTACCCATTTACGGCCTTTTAAATTTACCGGCCATTTAAAATCTTTTTTACCAAAGGCCTGTGTCGTGTTTAAGTTAATCCGGTTTCGATAAACTTTTTTCCCGTCGCCAGATACAATTTCTACAAAACTTAGCGGGAATGTCCAGTTCAACTGCATGCTTACATTGGCTTTGCCGGCCTGATCTAATTTTAACGTTTCGCCCGCACCTTTTCCGTTAATGTTAAATGCCGGGATGAGCACCTCGCCTGATGAAACAAAAAACTTTCCGGTGCGCATCACATCCAAAACGGGCTGCCAGCCATCGGCATAATTGGGCACCTTATCCATTTGCAGGTAATTCACGTTCAAATGGGCATACATCTCGTTCTGTTCGGTAATGGTAAAAATATCTGCTTCAGAAATCACGTGTTTTTTCAAGCCCCAGTTGGCCATATCGTCCATCAGGTTCAATACACGCTTACTTAAGGTGGGCAAAGAGAGATCAGCCGGAATGGCTTTCCAGGCAGCACCGAGGAATGTTTCCGATTTAAAAAAATCTTCATCCTTATATTTATCGGGATAACCTGTTGATGCTTTTGTTCTGGCATGAGCCGTCCATGCTAAACCTTTCTCCTGTTCCAGTAACTTTAACATCTCAACTTTATCGCTAATGCGGTAAACCTTTCCGTATTTCGGGTCGTTGGTTTCGAAAGGTTTATCATTATTTCTCGACATGATCCAGTAAACCGGCTTAGGAAAAAACGCCAGCCAGTGACCTCCATAAAAATTATTGGCCTCTTCACCCGGCAACAATAAGAAATTGGGATCTGATAATCTTTTGGTTTGGGTAAATAAAGCATCCAGTTCTTTTAAACGGATCGAATCTGGTCCTTTCGGATGGCCAGGCCCGTGAAATTCGGCAAGTTTAACAATATTTAAACCAGCTTTTTTAAGCACATCTACAAATTCAGGCTTTTCGGGAATGGGCTTACCGCTCAACACCACATCAGAAATAAATTCGTTGTGAAAATGGCTGGCCATGGTTTTATAACCTGGCAACACCGCATAACTATCGTTGTGGGTAAACTTTTTAACGGCCGTTAAAGCAGCATCAGCCTTGCCGTTACTCAACAAGCAGAAAAAATTAAGTCTTTGGGCAGTATGGGGCGGTGCATTAAACCAGGGTACAAAACGTTTATCGCCCACAGGATCCTGCCTGATACCGATCCCATAATCGGGAATCAGGTTTAAATAGTTACTCCCTTTCCAGGTAAATTTCAGGTTAAATGCTTCATCCAAAGGATAAAAATATTGATGCGGCGCCGGGAAAAGCGCTAAACTGCCGCCATTGTTTTCGCCTATTACGGTACGGTATTTTACCTCCAGGTTTTTACTGGCATCTGTTTTAACACCTTTATCTTTTAGGATATTTCCTTTTACATCCGACCAGGCTACATTGGCCCAAACTTCCTTTTTGTTTACCAATCCGGCATCGTATAAAATCGCAGTCGAATCTTTCGCCGTAGCTACTACCGCAGCCACATTAAACAGCGGACTGCCATTGTACAAGGTAATTTCTAAGGCACCTTTAAAAGTTTCGGCACTAACACCTTCTATTTTAACGATGGTTTGGGCGCCTTGGGTACGCACACTCGCAGCACCTTTTTCAAATTTTACAGCGTTGGTAGTGTAAGGCCGCGTGGGTACACGATCAAAAAACACATCCCAGCCCCCGCTTGAAGGACTTAAGGTACGTTTGCCCACCCTCAATACAAATGCAGGGTCGAGATCAGTTGCAATTTCTTTTATCGCCCCTTTTTTGCCAAACTGCAAACTGGTAAACAAAGGTTTCGCATTATCGAGGTTTAAAATCATTTTCCCTACAGCACTTTCGCCGGCCGGCCAGGTTAAAACCAGCTCTTTTTTATTGGAGACAACAGTGGTTCCATTATTTTTAAATGATTTGAGGTTTACCTGCGCTTTCGTATAAAACACTGAAAAGCAGGCAATAAGCAACAAAGTAATGTTTTTCTTCATATTTGGTTAATCGTTTTAGTAAGGATGTTAACGAAGATAATAATTACATCTAAAAAACAGCTTGTTCATCTATTATCGTTACATATTGTTCATTATTTCTTTTTTTATAAAATAATCGCAACATTGCTTACCTTACTCTTAGAATTACTAAACCATACTAAATTGCATTCCATACTGATTAGAAATAATGTAAAAATCATTGGCGAAGGTAGCCAGGTGATCATGTTTGCCCATGGATTTGGTTGCGACCAAAACTCATGGAAATTTATTGTCAATGCATTCCTCGAAGATTATAAAGTAGTACTTTTCGACTATGTAGGCTCAGGCGAATCGGATTTGAGCCAGTACGACAAACGGAAATACGCTACTTTAGAAGGATATGCATGCGATGTAATCGATATTATTGAAGCCCTCGGATTAAAGGATGTTATTTTTATCGGCCATTCTGTAAGCAGCATGATCGGAATGATCGCTGCACTGCAACAACCCGAAGCTTTTAAAAAGCTGGTATTCATTGGTCCTTCGCCCAGATACCTGAATGATCGGGATTATATCGGAGGATTTAACGCAGAAGATATCGAAACCATTTTTGAACATATTGCCGCCGATTATGTAGGCTGGAGCAAAGCAATTGCAGCTGTGGTAATGGATAAGCCTTCGCAACCCGAATTGGCCGATTTTTTACAGGAATGTTTCGAATCTACCGAACCCAGTGTAGCACTGGCCTTTGCAATGGCTACTTTTAAAACCGATTGCCGGGATAATTTAAGAAAATTAAAAATACCAAGCCTTACTTTACAAAGTGCACGCGATATGATGGCTCCGCTCACAGCAGGCGAATATATTTATAAAAATACACCCGATAATTTTCTGGTGGTAATGAAGGCAACCGGACACTATCCACATATTAGCGAACCTGAAGAAACCATCAGGGAGATAAAAGATTTTATTGGAGACAAACGACTAAGTTCGAACCCTGACCATCAATACGCTTCTTAAAATTGAGCTTAAAGTGTAAGCATGGGCTAATTTAATTATTTAAAAACGCCTGTGCTTCTTCTTTTGCCTTTTTGCAGATGGTAGCTACCAGTTGCACCTGTTGTACCAGCTGCGCTTTACTCAAATGATCGAACTCAATGGCATGTAGGTGGGTACTTACTTTCGAACCAAGGCCCATTACATAAATTGTGGAAAGCATTTTATGGGCCACAGCCTTAAGCTCATTGTAACGGTTGGCCACCAGGTAGAAATCCAACGCTTCCAGATCGGTTGAAATAATTTCGATAAACTTAGCTGTCATTTCCCGTTCATAATCCACATCGCCCATACTCACCTCTTTCAGGTAAGTTAAATCAATGGTTTCATAGCCTGATTCATTATCTACTGTTTGCTGCGTGAAGGTTTCGTTTTGCAGAAACTGTGTAAGTATGCCCATTACTTCAATCTTCGAAATGGGTTTCGTAAAACATCCGGTTACGCCGGCCTCAAAACACCGGCTTTGCAAGGCTTCAGCATTTTGTGGGATAATGGCCACAACCGGAATATCTGAGCTTTTCTGTGCCCGTATTTTATGCACAAGGCTAAATTCACTGTTTTCGAGTACGGCCAGATCTACAATAATCAGTTTAAAAGCAGTTTGTTCCAGAATTTGGAAAGCTTCAGTTTCATTTTGCACAACTTTAAAGCTTACATCATTTTCTTTCAGGCAAGACAGCAGTTGTTGCTGTTCGGCATTTTGCGGCTGTAGTACCAAAACATCGGCACCCGGATTTGACGCTTTCTTTGTTGCACTGCTCATGTCGGTTACAGGATTTGCATTCGCTTGTTCAGCGTTGCTTTATAGGCATCAGATACCGGTACAAAATTTTTATGCATAATTAAGGTACTACCCTCAACAGTATCTACCCGGCCAATATTAACGATGAATGAACGGTGTACGCGAATAAAAATTTTAGCGGGTAGCTTTTCTTCAATTGATTTTAATGAAGAATGAACAGCGTAGGTTTTCTCGTTCTGATAAATCTTCACATAATCGCCCTGGGCTTCCAGGTAGTTAATCTCGTCGAGCCTGATCCGCCTGATTACGCCTGCATCGCGAATAAAAACAAAATCATCTTGTTTATTACCCAAAAACAGGTTGCTGCTATTGTAAACTTCCTTTGCTTTGGTAATGGCTTTTAAAAAACGATCGGGTGTAATGGGTTTGGTAATAAAATCAACCACATTTAAATCAAAAGCTTCTGCTGCATGGTCTTTTTTGGCACTGATAAATATAATGAGCGGTCTTGCTTCGCCAAGGCCTTTTACCAGTTCAATCCCCGATATACCGGGCATTTCGATATCCAGCAACAGTAAATCTATTTTGTGAACAGCGAGATTGCGATAAGCTTCGCTTGCATTTTCACACTCAGCAACCAGCTTTAACGATGGCTCTATTTGCAAGAGATGGCTGACCGTACGCCGCGCAATGGCGTGATCATCAACGATTAAACAATTCATATTATCAGCTTAGCGTCATAAATAAAACTAAGCATAACCTTGAGGAATATTTTGCATGAATAAATAATGAACAAAATGAATAAAAATTATCTTTGCAGAAATCTGTCATCCGTTTCATCACGTATATACGCCCGTTCGTCTAGGATTTTTGCCTTTCTACCGCCTGGATATAGCCGAATAAATCATTCAAACGTACATTTGTTAAACATTTATAAACAATTCTTAAATCATAAAAAATAAAAAAATAAAATGAACACCATTAAAACAATTACACTTTCAACGCTATCTCTCCTATCGGTTTACACAGTTAAAGCACAGACTTTTAAAGAGCCTGTTGATTTTAAACTTAAAAACGGAATGAACATCATTATTTCTGAAAACGACAGATCGCCTAAGGCTTACTCTAGTTTTACACTGGATGCCAAAGCTTTTGAAGGTAAAAAAGATGGTGTAGTAGAGTTATTAAATGCAGTATTGAACGAAAGCGTTGCCAAAAATGCCAATATCAGCTTTAAAGATAACAGCGGTAAACTGGCTACAACCAATGCTAACCTGGAGCAAGATCTGACAAAAATGGCTGCATTGATCCAAAATGCAACTTTAGATCAAAAAACTTTCGATATAGCTAAGGCCAAACTGATTACCAGTTTAAAATTACAGGATTACGATTACGACCAAACTGTAAACGAAAAATCTATCAATGCTTTAACATTAGCCGATGTACAAAGCTTTTACAATCAGATTTCTCCTGAAAAAACCTATTTAACTATTGCCGGAGATGTACAGTTAAGCACTGCAAAAGCCTCTGCAAAAAATGCTTTTGGTAACTGGAACAAGCACGCTGCAAACACATTAGCAAAATAAGTCGTCTAAAACAATTATAAGAACTGCCCCTCGATTTATTGAGGGGCTTTTTTTTGCACCAAAAACACCTGATCTCTTCATTTTTCAGGTTCGTTCATTGCGTTGCCGTACACCGCGAAACATTTAGACTATATTATTGTTTAAACTGAAAATCATCCCATGAAATTTAAACCCCTTGCTTTCATTGTCAATATAGCCATCACACTTGGTATAGGTGCATTGGGCGGTTGGGCCACTGCACAATCGGTTAAAACCTGGTACCCTACTTTAAACAAACCCGCTTTTAACCCACCAAACTGGCTTTTTGCTCCGGTTTGGACAACATTATACATCCTTATTGGTATTGCTGCCTATCTGGTGTGGGTAAAACGTGATCAGATTACGCATTTCCCGCGGACAGTAGCCATATATTTAATCCAGCTGATGCTTAACCTGGCCTGGTCGTTCATTTTCTTTTACCTGCACGAAATAGGTTTTGCCATGGCCGAAATTATTCTGCTGCTTATTGTTATTGTGATAAACGCTGTTACATTTTACCGGATAGATAAGCGGGCAGGGCTATTATTCATCCCCTATATCCTTTGGGTAAGTTTTGCATCATTTTTAACCTACAATATCCTCATATTGAATTAATTTAAAAGAAAACCCTATTTTTAGGTGTGGTAACTTTTAAAAGATTTTTGCTGATACTTTTCGTTCTGTGCTGTAACCAGTTGCGCGCGCAAAAGGTAGGTCTTGTGTTTAGCGGAGGAGGCGCAAAAGGCCTGGCTCATATCGGGACGTTAAAAGCACTGGAAGAAAACCATATCCCAATTGATTACATTACCGGTACTTCAATGGGTGGTATTGTTGGGGCCATGTATGCTTCGGGGTATAGCCCGGCGCAAATAGAAGAGATTGCACTTAGCAACGATTTTCAAAACTGGGTAAATGGCCGCTATACCAGCGATTATACCTTTTATTTTCAAAAAAGAGCGCCAAATGCCTCCATGCTTACGGCAAAAGTGGCTATCGATACCGGTTTCCATTTTAGTTTCCGCTCTAACCTGATTAACGATATTCCCTTAAACTTTGCCTTTCTCGAACTGTTTTCGCAGGCTTCTGCAGTTTCAAAAGATAATTTCGACAATCTTTTTGTACCATTTCGATGCATGGCAGCCGATGTTTTATCGCAAAAAAGCATCACTGTAAGCAAAGGAAGTCTGGCCGAAGCCGTTAGGGCAACCATGACCGTTCCAATTGTTTACCGCCCCATAAAATTGGACGGAAAATATGTTTTTGACGGAGGGCTTTACAATAACTTCCCTGCCGATGTAATGGAAAAGGATTTTAAACCCGACTTTGTAATCGGTGCCAACGTTTCGTCTAAAACCTATAATGAATACCCTAAAAATATCGACGACCGTTTAATGAACCGTTTTTTGGTGTACATGTTCCTGTCCAAATCAGATTCGACCATGATTGGCAAAAACGGGGTTTACATCCAGCCCAATTTAGCCGGCTACAGCGTAACCAATTTTGCTCCGGTCGCCGAACTGATAAAAAAGGGTTATGATGCCACCATGGCCGATATGCCGCGCATTAAAGCTTTAATTAGTCGCAGGGTAAATGATGAAGAACTAGCCCGGCGCAGAGAAAAATTTAATGTCCGTAAACCTGATCTCAAATTCAGCAATATCATCGTTTCAGGAGTAAACAATCAGCAAAAAAAATATGTAGAACGGGTTTTTAAAAGTGATAAAGCCACCTTCGATTTAAAAGACATTAAGCGCGGCTATTACAAACTGGTTGCCGACCAGACTTTCGAAACCGTATATCCCAAAATCTCCTATCAGCCGACAACAGATAGTTATACTTTCGAAGTCGTGGCGCAACCTAAAAAGAGTTTCAAACTCGAATTGGGCGGCAATATTTCAACCCGCCCAATCAGCAATGTTTTTCTCGGTGCCGAATACAATTACCTTAACCGCAAATCGTACACCTTTGGCACCAGTTTCTATTCGGGCCGTTTTTACGAATCGGTACAGTTAAATGGCCGTATCGATTACCCAACCAAACTCCCTTTATTTTTAGCCGGGGAACTCACTTACAACCACTGGAATTTTTATAATACCAGCCAGATTTTTATCGAAAACCCCCGCCCAATTTACATCGAACAATCTGACCGGAAAATTGATTTAATGATAGGGATGCCACTCAATTACAACACCAAAATCGTGCTACATTCTACCTTTATCAACAATAACGACAGGTATAGTCCTAACAACACTTTTGCAGTTGGCGATTTATTGGATCAAACCATCTTTAATGGTTTCAGAGGTTCGTTAAACTTCGAAAAAAACTCGTTAAACCGCAAACAATATGCCACCAACGGGCAAAGCTTCTCGCTTAGTTTTAATTACACTACCGGGCGCGAAAACTATAATCCGGGCAATATTCTGCGCAATACACCTGGTTTTGTCAAAATTCCGGGCAGTAGTCAGCTGCGCCATTGGGGAAGCATAAAACTTACCCAGGAAAATTATTTCTTCCACCTAAAAAAGTATACACTGGGATACATTGTTGAAGGGGTAATTTCCGATCAGCCTTTATTCAGCAATTATTATTCAACATTGCTGGTGGCACCGGCATTTTATCCGCTGCAAGATAGCCGCTCTCTATTTCTGGATAAGTTCAGGGCCAAAACATATGCTGCCGGTGGGATTAAAAATATCTACAATTTGAAAAAAAATCTTGATTTTAGATTGGAAGGATATTTATTTTTACCGCATAAAGAATATGAACTGAACGGTTTCCAGGGGGTAGATTATGCAAAGGCCATTACAAAAGTCCGTTATGCAGGTACAGCTGGCCTGGTTTATCACTCGCCACTGGGGCCGGTAAGTTTAAGTTATAATTTATATAATGATGCAGTTAAAAGAAATGGTGTATTATTGCATATCGGTTATTTAATTTACAATAAACGTTCTATCGAATGAAACGAATCTTACTCTTGCTTTCCCTATGTTTAATTGGCTTTTTAGGCCAGGCACAAACAGCGGCCATTAATAATTTTCTGGTTAAAGAAAACCTGCTCAAAAATAACAAACTGGCCATTATAGCGGCCGATTCGCTCAATAACCCGAACGAAAATATTAATGGCACCTATACTTTTAGCGTGAGTGGTTTTACACAGGTTTTAAAATTTAACGATGGTATAGCTGTGCTGCCCTTACCCATCGATAAATCGACATTTGTGTACATTAAACATCAAAATGATGCCGGCACGCACAGTAAACTGGTTTATGTGTTTAAAAAAGATAGCGATTTAAGTCCTTACGCCATCAGCAGTTTATGGCTTTTCATTATCCCCATTGTATTGATTATTATCGCCTTTGCTTTTCGCAAACTCATCATTTTTGTGGTTATCGCCTTTCTAATATTTGTCTATTTCAACCACAGTAATGGCCTTAACCTTTCTACCTTTTTCGAAAGTATTTTTGATGGTTTAAAGAACCTCATTTGATAAATTTATACTGTCAACTGGTACCAGCTGACAATTATTTACAATCCCTTAAATATTAATGCTCACGCCCGTTTCCAACGGGCGCGTTCATATCCTGTCGTTTTTAACGACATTAATTCCTTACTTCATTTTACTAATATTTTTAGTAAATTTGCCGCTATGGAAAATCTTTTTTTAGTGTGTTTAGTTCCTCCCGTATCTATTGTTGAAGATGTAGATGAGATCAGAAATTACATTTCGGGCAAATTTAACGTACACGAATCGTTAAAGCGGCCGGCACACATTACTTTGTATCCTCCGGTAAAACTATCTTCGCAAGAAGCAGAAAAGAAGTTTTTCAATGCACTCGATGCCGCTTCATTTCTTAAGCCCTTTAATCAGGTATTAAAAAATTTTAATGCTTTTCCTGAGCATACTTTTTATATAGATGTAGAACGGAATGAAGGCATTGTGAGCCTTGAGCAGCAAATCAGAAAGGAATTATTGCCTTTAAAACTGCTGGATAAAAAAGACAGCAGTAAGTTTAACCCGCACCTCACACTCGCTTTCAGAGACCTGAAGCCACCTGTTTTTAAAGATATTTTAAGCGATTTTAAAGACCGCAAGTTTAAACGCGAATTTCAGGTTGCTGCTTTCTCCGTTTATAAACATATCGACAAGAGATGGCAACCCTATAAGGAATTTGCTTTTAAAAACGTTGCTGATAAACCTAAATTCCCAAGTCTGTTCGATTAATTAGAACGGCATACCAATCCCGAAATTATACTGTAAAAAGCGGTAAGTATCGGGGGCATGAGTTAAATTATAGGCATTTTTAAAATCTCTGGCACCAGATAAAAACTTGCCGATTACCCACTGTTCAGATCCGATAAACTGTGGATCTTTAAGTTTTAAACCGACATCAAACCTGAACACAAAATACTGCACATCGTAGCGCAAGCCCACACCTGTACCAATGGCAATTTGTTTAGCGAGTTTATTTAACCTGAAAATTGTCAGTTCGTCCAGTTCCGGAAATCCGGCGCTGATCGACTCGTTTTTACGAATGCTCCACACGTTACCGGCATCCACAAATGCAGCTCCCTTTAAAGTAGCCCCAAAAAAGTTTCGGGCAACAGTAAAGCGGTATTCAAAATTGGTTTCAATGCGCATGGTTCCCAATTGATCGAGCCCAAAAAATGCCTTGCGCAATTCATTGCTTGCAATCACCTCTCTGTTATAATTCCCCGGACCTAAAGTTCTGGCCTGCCAGGCCCTGATGCCGTTCGATCCTCCGGCAAAAAATTGTTTTTCGAAAGGAATACCGTTTAAAACAGAGTTACCGTAAGCATAAGCTACGCCTGTATTTAAACGCGCAATAAACTGCCTGTCGCCACCCAAATGCTTGTACCACCTGATATCTACTTCAGGTCGCATATATTGGTTAAATGGCAAGCCTAATATCTTTGCCGGATTATCATTGGCCGGGTCACTTTTGGTACCTGTTAATTTAGAAATTCCCTGAAGCAAATTACCCGCAATATCCATTCCTGCCCTTAAATACACAAATGTGCGGTACTGGTTTAGCTTATCGGCATTTAACGTATAGGTGTATTTCATGCCCAGGGTTAAATCCTTTCGATTTAACAGGGTAGAATAATAAATATTATTTACTACGGTAGCCGAATCTACATTGGGATCAAGGTTTCCAAAACGGTACTCAAAGTTTAAAGGTGTAAAGGAGTGCAGTTTAGATTTGGTTTCAAACCAATCGTAAGTGATCGAATTGATGAAAATCCTCCTTACGGAAACATCTTTTTGCAGTGCATAAATGTAACTGGAAGCAAAAGTAGTATGCGGCATGCCATTACCACCCAAAACCGGGTTATAGAACGGGATCATTAACCTGGGTACCGAAATACTGGCACTGATCGAGAAATCGCGCTGGTAAATATCGCTGAATACCTTTGCCCCATTGCCAATACGCGATTGCAAACCGCCTTTAACCTGGAGCTCGAAACGCTCGGCACCCCTGAAAATATTGTTATTGGTATAGGTATTACCAATGGTAAAACCAACCGTTCCACCATTAAAAGGCACCTCTCCTTCTACCCTGTTGCTCATTACCTTTTGTGGAATGAGCTGAATTACGGTATTGATTTTATTAGAAGTACTGTCTCTCCTGAAATAATCGATCTTAACGTTTTTAAACACATTCAGTTCGTACAAGCGATCGTATGTCAGGTTTTCGTTCCGGATATCGTATAGTTCGCCTTGTTTAAGAAAATCGTAGCGTACAATCGGGTTTCTTCTATAACGTTTAGAAAAATCGGTAAAAATAATGCCGTTCAGGGTATCCTTACTCAATTTATACCTTACTGAATCCGGGAATCCTTCCGGATTGGGAGCAATAATCATGTGGGTATAACCAATGTTAAACTGTTTGTGACTACCATTTTCGGGATCGGCCACATTTAGGTTTAAATCAATTTTATTGGTTTTAGAGCTGGGTTCGGCGCCAAAAACATCAAAAGTTACATAAGGCCGCAGGAAATAGAAGTAGCCATTCTCTTTCATAATCCGGTAAATCTGTTCCCTTTCGTAAGTTAACGAATCCTCATCGTACTGCATACCTTTATGCAAATGGCTAATTTTAGTTTTATTCGATTCGTAGAGGTTTCGGATATTCGCGTTAGGTATAGAATCGCTTATATTTTGAACCATGTAGGCCGGACCCGGCTTGGCCGTGAATACAATTTCTGCTTTTTTATTGGCCACTTTAATACTTGCATTCACATCAGCCTGCCGATAACCTTTACTTTTTAAAAACTTTTGGATCTGTGTTCTCGAAATTTCTACCAGGGTACTGTCCAGAATTGCAGGCGGAGAACCGAATGGTTTAATATCATTGGTTTTGTAACGGCCATCCCTGGTGTTGAACAAATTGTACAAAGGCACATTAATACTTAGCTTGGAAGCAGGCCTGATATCTTTCTGAACGTAATTGTATGCCTGCTCTTCAAATTTAGCGTCAACGCTGTCTATCCTAACTTTTTTAACAATCGATTGGTAATCGGGAATGTATTTAGTTGATGAACAGGCCTGAATTAAAAGAATAATAAATAGTAATATTGCAGTACTTTTCAGTTTAAAATTCATTAAGTATTGGTATGCTTTCAAAATCACAGATTAGTTTTATAAAGTCGTTACATCAAAAAAAGTACCGTAAAGAACATGGTTTATTTATTGTTGAAGGCATCAAATCCATTCAGGAGTTTTTTCAGTCAAGCTACCACATTCATACTATATTTTATAACAGCGAACAATACAATTTGTTACCCAAATTACCCGCAAATATAAACTTATTTGAAGTAAACAACGCTGAATTAGACAAGATTAGTACGCTGCAAACGCCACAAGGTTTTTTAGCACTGGTTCATATCCCCAAAAACAAAAGCTTAAACAGCAACGAATTGAAAAACCAGTTTACTTTGGTTTTAGATGGTGTGCAGGATCCAGGTAACATGGGCACCATTATCCGTACGGCCGATTGGTTTGGCTTTAAGCAAATCATCTGCTCGAAAGATTGTGTAGAGGTTTTTAACCCTAAAACCGTACAAGCCACTATGGGTTCGCTGGCCAGGGTAAATATTTATGAAGAAGACCTCCCTGCTTTACTAACCAATATTACAGTACCGGTTTTCGGTGCTTTGTTGGATGGTGAATCGATTTACCATACCCAATGGGGTAACGAAGGTTTAATTGTTTTGGGTAACGAAGGCAAGGGCATATCGGCCGAAGTAATCCAAAAAATAACCAAACAGGTAACCATACCGCGGGTTGGCGAAGCAGAATCGTTAAATGTGGCCGTAAGTGCTGCAATCTTTTGTGCTGAATTAGTGCGAGTTCGAAATTAAATTGGATAATAATTGAGATAATATTTGCGGGCTAACTAATAATTACTATTTTTGCAGCCTTGAATTTAAGGTCGAGTGGCCGAGTGGCTAGGCAGAGGTCTGCAAAACCTTCTACAGCGGTTCGAATCCGCTCTCGACCTCCATTTGTACAAATAAAATAATAAAAGGTTAATACCATGGCAGTTACCAGATTAAAAAGAAAAGACAGAAGAAATAAAAATACAGCTCACCAAGAGGTAGCATTTTTAAAAAGAGCAACTAACATCGAGTTAGGAAGCCGTTCTGCACAACCTAAAAACGATCAATTAGCTAAAAACAATGCTGTTTTAGCTGCTTTGGCAAAATAGTTTTTAGCAACAAAAAAAAATTTAAAGCATCCTTCTGATCAAAGGATGCTTTTTTTTTGCCTTAATTTTTTTGAGATTACACAGGGAATCATACTTATCGACATCATAAATAAAATTGTCATCCTGAGCCTGTCGAAGGACTTACCAGAAATTCATCAAGCCCAATCCTCAGTCGTCACCCTGAACTTCCGCCCGGCCGGTCGGACGGGTGTTTCAGGGTCTTTCAGCTAAAATTTCAACAAGTTGTCATGGAGTAGCGCCATTAATAGCATCGTTATACGAGAAGTCTTTTTCAGCCGAGGAAGCTGCCTGCAGCAGGCAGGCAATCTCTACAGTAAGGTAGCTAGCATGAAAGATTGCTTCGTCCGTTCCTCCTCGCAATGACGATCCTTTCAGTGTTGCGCTTTGAGTGCGAGCAATACGCTAATATTTTGGCTAAAATGATATCCTAATTTTATGCTTCCCCATGCATTCCATACCTAATTAAAAAACCTTAACTTTATAAACTCACCATTTTTACAGCACATGAACAGCAACGAAGTATTAAAGCAGCTCGAATCTCTTGCCGACGAGAAAGTACGTAAACAGCACATCAAAAACGGGGCCCGTGAGGATCTTTACGGCGTAAAAATGGGCGATATCAGAACCCTCGCCAAAAAGATTAAAACCAACCATGCCCTGGCGCTCGAACTTTGGGAAACCGGTAATATCGATGCGCGCATGCTGGCCATTTTAATCCTCAAACCGAGGGAGCTTTCTGCAGCCGAAATAGAGAAAATGGTGGCATCAGAACAGTTTGCCTGGGCTGCCGACTGGTTTTACAATTACGTGGTTAAAGAATACCCTGAAAAGGAACAATTTCGCGAAAAATGGATGAACTCCGGAGATAAAATGCTGGCCCGTGCAGGCTGGAGCTTAACCAGCGGGCGTATTGCCAGGGCACCGGAAGGATTAGATATCCCTGCTTTACTAGACCGCATCGAAAGCGAAATGGCCAACGAGGCTCCTGAAACACAGTGGACCATGAACACTGCTTTAGCTCAGATTGGCATCAACCACCCTGCCTATCGCGAACGCGCTTTAGCCATAGGCGAAAAATTGGGCATTTACCGCGATTATCCCGTTTCTAAAGGCTGTACTTCTCCATTTGCCCCGATATGGATTAATGAAATGGTGAGCAGACAGAAATAATATTGCTTCACAACCCGGTAAAGCACAACAAATAGCATAAGGTATGAGTAAAGAACAAACAAAAGACCTGCTAATATTTTTAAAGCCCTTTGGCGAAGAAATTACGAGCCTGGTGATGTGGCTGCGCGATTTTATTTGGCAACTTTACCCACAAACCAATGAGCTAATATACGACAATTATAATGCGCTTGCTTTCGGTTGGTCGCCAACAGATAAGGTTGGACATACTTTTTGTTCAATAGCAGTTGGACGAACAAGCAAAAATGTTCATTTCGGTTTTTACTGGGGTAGCGAGCTTACAGATACCAATAACATACTTTTAGGAAAAGGAAATCAATACCGTTATATTTTGGTAACTGGTAAAGAAAATTTCCCTCAAACTTTTATCCAAGACCTGATGAAAGAAGCTTACCTCAATGCAGAAGCAAAAGTTAAGGATAAAAAACTGATTAAACGCGGGCTAACCATAGTAAAATCAATTTCAGACAAAAAACGTGAGATAAAAACTAAAACGAAAAAATAAACTACCAGTCCGGAACTGAGCGTATAACCTTACACTAGAAAACTAGCTTAACGCTTTAACGTTTACCAGTGCTTTGCAGATGTTTTTAATCAAGCCTGGACCTTCGTAGATAAAACCGGTATACAATTGAACGAGGCTGGCGCCTGCATCAAGCTTCTCTTGCGCATCTTTAGCCGAATGAATACCTCCTACCCCAATAATCGGGAAAGCTTTATTCGATTTTTCTGAAAGATAGCGGATTACCTCGGTTGAGCGCACTTTTACAGGCTTACCACTTAAACCACCGGTTTCATCAGTCAATACTTTCTCTGTAGCCAGGTTTTCGCGGCTAATGGTCGTATTGGTGGCAATAATACCTGCAATTTTGGTCTCAGCTACAATCTCGATAATATCATCTAATTGCGCATCGGTTAAATCGGGTGCAATTTTAAGTAGTATCGGCCGGGAAATATTGTTTTTCAGGTTTCGCTGCTGTAAGGTATTGAGGATATTCTTTAAAGGTTCTTTTTCCTGCAACTCACGCAGGCCCGGTGTATTGGGCGAACTTACATTCACCACAAAATAATCTACCACATCAAAAAGCCTGTCGAAGCATTTAATGTAATCGCTTACTGCATCTTCGTTAGGGGTAGCTTTATTTTTACCAATATTACCGCCTACAACAATATCGGGATGCTTATCTTTTAGCAAGCGCAAACGCTCGGCCATTACATCTACTCCTTTGTTATTAAAGCCCATGCGGTTAATCAAAGCTTCATCATTTGGCAAGCGGAACATCCGTGGCTTATCATTTCCGGGTTGTGGCATTGGGGTAACCGTACCTACCTCGATAAAACCAAAGCCCAGATTACTTAAGGGCTCTACATATTCGCCATTTTTATCAAATCCGGCAGCAAGACCAACCGGATTTCGAAATTTAATCCCAAAAACCTCTTTTTCAAGGCCTTTAACATTAAAATCAAAACTGCTGCGAATGATGGTTTTACCCAAAGGAAACTTATCGTTAAACCATTTTAACCGCTTTACTACAAAATAATGTACATTTTCGGGGTCAAACTTGAAGAATATTGGTTTAATTAAGCGATACATGCCACGAAGATAAGTAAAATATAAAAAAATGGAAAATGTAAAAAGTCCATTCCTATCTTCAAAACCCAGGCATTAATTTCAGTTAGATTGATAGCTCATAGTTGATAGCTGAAAGCCAAATTACTCAGCAGTCAAACTATCAACCATGAACCATAAACTATCAACCTATTGTTAATAAAACGGCACGCCTAGTATGCCGCGGTAAACTGCTCCTGGTGATGCGCATTATTTTCGAGCTCATCAACAATTACAATGGCAAGATCTTCTACCGAAAGAATAGAGCGGCCAGCTTCGTTAAACACCGGACTTGTTTTGCCTAAACGGTATTTACCGGTACGACCAGTGGTGATGCCGTGGTGCATCTCTATAGCCGGGCTAAAAAACAACCAATCCAGTTCAGTTTCTTTTTTCAGTGTATTGAAATAATCGCGCACTGCAGTTGCGCCCGGCTTATATTCGGCAGGGAAATTTGGTCCATCTACAATTTGGTGTCCATCAATTTGCAGGGTACCTGCCCCGCCTATAAAGATGTAACGTTTAACACCCGATGCTTTAACCGCAGCCTGAATCGCCTCAGCACCTTTAACGGTATCGTTGTATAAGTTTGGGTTTGTCCAGCCGGCATTAAAAGCACTTACCACAGCATCAGCACCGCTTACAGCAGCAGCTAATTTTTCGGTATCCAGTACATCCGCAGCTACCTTTGTTACTTTTTCATCCGAACTTTCAATTTTGTCCGTATCACGCGCAATGGCAATTACTTCATTTCCGCGGTTTACCAATTCGTTTAGAATGGCTTTGCCTACAAATCCAGAGGCTCCTATTAATGCTATTTTCATATTTTTAAGTGATTATACAGATTTGGGAGATTACATTGATTTTTAAGCTCCCTCACTGCTTATTGTTTTATTTTTTGTTCATTCGTCATTTGTTCATTGTTCATTGGTCATTGGTTCATTGGTTCATTGGTTCATTAGTCAATAGTTCATAGTTGATAGCATGATCCAACTGAAAATTGCCAACTGCCAACCGAAAACTGTTTCCTCTTACAAAATTGTAACATTTTTTATTACAGTTTAAATCAAATTTTTTTAATCAAAACCCAGACTAAAATCTTTCAAAGTTTTTAAAGAAAGATCCTTAATCAAAGCATTTTCGGCATCGCTATACAATTTATTCAACTGCTGGGTAATTTGTTTCCCTACCGGACAATCGGGATTGGGTTCGTTTTTGCTTTCGCCCAGCAAACCTTTCTGTTTAACGGCTTTATACACCTCGCCCAGATTGATATCAGCTGGCCTTTTCGCTAAAGTAGAGCCACCGCCCTTCCCTTCTTTGCTTTGTACAAAACCATGTTTATGCAGATTAGCCAGCTCTTTCCGCACCAAAACAGGGTTACAATTAATGCTTCCGGCAATATATTCCGAATTCAATAGCTGCCCGTTCACCTTATCGAGGAGAGTTAAAATGTGTAACGATATAGAGAAATGACTGCTGTTCATACTGTAACTTTTATTATTACAGAACAAAGGTATTAAAAAATTCAGTAAAACAAAAAATGTTAAATCTTTATTCCTAATTCATCTAAAGCGTATCTTTGCAACCGAAACTCGCTTTATATTAAAATCTTGAAAAAGTTCTTAAAAATCATGGCCATAACGCTAGCAGCATTAATGGCGCTTTTATTTATTATCCCTTATTTAATCCCACAAACCGTTAACAAAGAGATTACCCAAATCATTAATAAAAACATAAAAGGCGAAGTAAAGTTTCAAAGTACCAATATTTCTTTTTTCAACCACTTCCCTTCTCTAACATTAAACCTGAACGAATTTTTGCTGAAAGGATCGGCTCCTTTTCAACGGGATACCCTGATTTACACCAAAAAACTGGCCCTGGGGATCAACCTGCTTTCTATATTTTCCAAACAGGTTAAAATTGATGAGTTTTACCTCGATGATGCACGCATCAATATCCTTACCGATGAAAAAGGTCATGCCAACTACAATGTTTACGAAAGCAAAAAAGAAACTAACGCTCCGAAAGCAGAAAGTTCAACAGCCATAAAAATTGAGGGCATTTTTATCAATAACAGCAACCTGACCTATAGCGATAAATCTATCCCGATGGTTATCCGCACACAGGGGCTGAATTATACCGGAAAAGGCGATTTAAGCAATGCCATTTTTGATTTGAAGAGCAATCTGTCAATCGATCAAATGGACGTTTATTATGCCAACACCCCTTACCTGCTGAAGAAAAAAATAAATGCAAAACTTATTACCAAGGTAAACACCAACTCGCTGAACCTGATTTTCGACGAGAATAACCTGATGATCAACTCGCTGCCTATCCGTTTTGTGGGTCATTTTTCATTTTTAAAGGATGGTTACGATATTGATTTCAGAACAAACGCCAAAGAAACCGATTTGCAGAATATTTTTACAGCCTTACCTCCTGAAATTGCTGACAGGTTGGAAAAAACCAAGATTAAGGGTTATGCCGAAATCAATGCCTCACTTATTGGAAAGTACCTGGCAGCAACACACAGCATGCCAACGCTCGCTTTTAACATGAAAGTGCGCGATGGTAACATTTCAAACCCCAATGCTCCCGAGCCAATCAGCAACTTGTTTTTAAATCTCAAAACCAGGCTGCCTGGTCTTAATCCCGATAGTTTGCTGATTGATATGGACAGCCTTTATTTTAACGTAGGGAAAGATTATGTAGCTTCGGTTACCAAACTTAAAGGCTTATCGGCACCCGAGATTTATACCGATACCCGCTCCAATATCGATTTGGCCAAATGGGCAAAAGTAATGAATATGGATGACCTGCAACTGAAAGGCCGTTTAAACATCAACCTCAAGGCCGATGGCAAATACACCAAAAAGGTACAACGCTCAGGCATCAGACAAGTAGATACCGTTATTGCTACCGTGCCTAAATTTTCGTTAAAAGCGAGCATGGCGGGTGGTTACTTCAAATACCCTTCATTACCCGCGGCTATTGATAAGATTAACTTCAACATAAATGGTTCCAATACCGATGGCGATTATAAAAACACCAAACTGGCAATTGAAAATATCGATATCCAGGCGCTGAATAACTATATCAGGGGCTTTGCCAAACTGCAAACTGCCGAAAATATGCCTGTAGATATTCAGTTGAAATCGCTCATTAACTTTGCCGATATCAAGAACATTTATCCCCTTAAAGGCTACGAGCTAAGCGGCATAATGAACATCGACCTGCAAAGCAAAGGACCTTACAATAAACTCAAAAAGCTTTTCCCGGTTACCACAGCCAGTATTAAACTCAACAACGGCCGCATTAAAACCCCAAATTTCGATCAGCCTTTAGAGCAGATCGAAATCGATGCCGACCTGATTAACACCGACGGAACCTTAAAAAACTCCAAACTGAACATTAAGCCCATTGCTTTTCAAATGGCAGGCCAACCTTTTACACTAAAGGCCGATGTGCATAATTTTGAAAATATTGCCTACAACGTTTCATCAAAAGGCACGGTTGATATCGGTAAAATGTACAAGCTTTTCGCAGTAAAAGGTTACCAGGTTAATGGAGTTATCTTTGCCAATGTTTCCTTTAAAGGTTTACAGGCTGATGCCATGGCCGGCAGGTATAGCAAACTGCAAAACAGCGGTGCTCTGAGTATTAAAGATTTGAATATCCAGTCTGATTTATTCCCTAAAAGCTTTTTAATCAAAAACGGTGTATTTTCTTTCCGCCAGGACAAAATGAATTTTGATGAATTTAATGCCACTTATGGCCAGTCTGATTTTAAACTCAACGGCAGCCTGAACAACGTAATCAATTATGTTTTAAACGATAAAGCCAAACTCGAGGGTAATTTTAAGCTCAGCAGCAAGCAGATTTTGGCTGATGAATTTATGGTGTATTCAGATGGTGCCACTAACAGTTCAACGGCTTCAAATGGTGTAATCTTAATTCCCGATAACCTGAACGTTACTTTTTCGGCCAATGCCAATGAGGTAAAATACAATGGGCTCAATATCAAAAATGCAAAGGGGACCATGCGTATCAACAATGGCGCGCTAAGCTTACAACAAACCGGCTTTAACATTGCCGGCGCACAGGTAGGCATGGATGCTACATACAAAAGCACAAGCCCTAAAAGTGGCTTATTTGATTTTCATTTAACCGCAAAAGAATTCGACATTGCCCGGGCTTACAAGGAAATTAAGCTGTTTAGGGAAATGGCCAGCTCAGCATCAAAAGTTAAAGGTATTGTGGGCCTGGATTATCAATTATCTGGTAAGCTTAACGACCAGATGTTCCCCGTATTTCCATCGCTTAAAGGTGGCGGTGTACTGAGCCTTAAAAAAGTAAGTTTAATGGGCTTCAAGATGATGAACGCGGTAAGTAAAGCTACCAAAAGAGACAGCTTAACCAATCCCGATTTATCAGATGTACAGGTAAAATCGACCATCAAAAACAACATCATTACCATCGAACAAACCAAAATGAAAGTAGCTGGTTTCAGGCCACGCTTTGAAGGTCAGGTGAGTTTTGACGGGCGTTTAAATTTAAGTGGTCGTTTGGGCCTTCCTCCCTTTGGTTTATTTGGTATCCCACTGAGCATTACCGGCACACAAGAAAAACCAGTTGTTAAGCTGAAAAGGAATAAGGAAGGAAAACTGGAAGAAACTCCTGAAGGAAAATAAACTGATCCTTGCTGCTGGCTAAAACCAGCAGCAAGGATTAAATTAACCCAGCAAGTGGTTAATCTGTGCATACTGCAAAAGCATAATGGTTTTACCATCCTTTATTTCGCCAGTGCCAATCATATTCAGCGCTTCGCTAAAGCTGGTTTCTAAAACTTCAATGTTTTCCTGCTCGTCATGATGCCCACCACCGTCGCTCACTTTCATATCCTTGGTGTATTCGGCAACAAAGAAATACAGGATTTCGGTTACCGATCCGGGCGACATATAAGCTTCGAATACCTTTTTAACATCCTTAATCTGATAGCCGGTTTCTTCCTCCGTTTCGCGTTTTATGGCCGTTTCCGGATTATCTTTATCCAGTAAACCTGCACAGGTTTCGATTAGCATACCATCGCTATTGCCGTTAATGTAAGTAGGCAAACGAAACTGCCTGGTTAAAATAACCGTTTGCTGCGCCTTGTTGTAAAGTAAAATCGTTGCGCCATTTCCCCTGTCGTAGGCTTCGCGGTTCTGCGTTTCAATACTGCCATCTTTTTTGCGGTACTCGAAAGTAATCTTGTTTAAGGTATACCAGTTATCCGAAAGAATTTCTTTGCTGATTATTTTAATGTTTTCGTTGTTCATAATTATTGGAGTAGCCCAAAAATACACCATAGTTGCTACGCCTCTTAAGTCCTATCGTAATAAATATATCATATTCCTTGTTAATTCAGCAAGCTCAATCCTTTTGCTTTTTTGAAGCGCAGTGGCAGCAGCTTTTTTTAATGCCTGTCCCGCTATCACTCAAAGTCCGCCCGCTACACCAGCCTCCCCACTTCGGGCTTTCCGTTCTATCGGGGCTATTTAACCCCATACCCTGCTAAAATGAACCTATAAGCAAACCGTTTTAAAAAGCGCATTCATTTCTATTTGAGTACCAGGCTTAAAAAAGCCTTTTAAAATTCGTACTTTTGCAGCCGAAATGATTTCAATAAATAATTTAACATTCCTGATAGGATCGAGAGCCTTGTACGATGATGCCAACTGGCACATTAAACCGGGCGACAGAGCGGGCTTGATTGGCGCTAACGGAACAGGAAAATCGACACTTTTAAAACTGATTGTAGGCGAGTACGCTCCAAGTTCGGGTACCATTTCTATGTCGAAAGACTTGAAAATAGGCTACCTCAACCAGGATTTACTTTCTTACGAATCGCACCATAGCATTTTGCACGTGGCCATGGAAGCTTTCGAGCGCCAGAACCAGCTGCACGATGAGATTGAAGAATTGCTTAAAAAAATCGAAACTGATTACAGTGAAGAGGTTTTATTTAAACTAAGTGATAAACAACAGGAATTCGAGGCCTTAGATGGTTACAACATCGAATACCGGGCCAACGAAATCCTGGCGGGTTTGGGTTTCAGTACTGCCGATCAGCACCGTCCGTTAAATACCTTTTCAGGTGGTTGGCGTATGCGTGTTATGCTGGCCAAAATCCTGCTGCAAGATCCCGATATTTTATTACTCGATGAGCCGACCAACCACATGGACTTACCCTCTATTAAGTGGTTAGAAAACTATTTAATGGGTTTTGAAGGCGCCATCGTAATTGTATCGCACGACCGGTATTTCTTAGATAAAATTGTAAACCGCACGGTCGAATCGCGTAAAGGAAAATTAACCATTTATGCCGGTAACTACAGCTATTATGTAGAAGAAAAGGCACTGCGCGGAGAAATTCAGAAAGGCGAATTTAAAAACCAGCAGGCTAAAATTAAGCAGGAAGAGCGTTTAATTGAGCGTTTTAAAGCCAAAGCCTCTAAAGCAAAAATGGCGCAATCGCGCATGAAAGCCTTAGACAGAATGGAACGTGTGGAAGATGTGGATGATGAAAACCCGACAGTTAATTTCAGTTTCAAATTTACTAAACCATCGGGCAGGCACGTGGTGCGCATTGAGCACGCTACCAAGCATTACCCCAATGTACACATCCTCGAAGATGCCGAAGCCGTAATTGAAAAAGGCGATAAAATTGCTTTGATTGGTGCAAACGGTAAAGGTAAATCGACCTTATTGAGGATGATTGCCGGAACAGAAAAGTTTGAGGGTTTCTGCGAAACCGGTCACAACGTTTCTACCACGTTCTTTGCCCAGCACCAGCTGGAATCGTTACACTTAGAGAATTCGATTTTAGAAGAACTCCAGGCTTTTGCCCCTAAACACAGTGATACCGAGTTGCGTAGTATTTTAGGTTGTTTCCTTTTTACAGGAGATGATGTTTTCAAGAAAATCAAAGTACTTTCAGGAGGAGAAAAATCACGTGTGGCCCTGGCCAAATCGTTAACTACCGACTCCAACTTCCTCATTCTGGATGAGCCTACCAACCACCTGGACATCCAGTCGGTTAATATTTTAATCCAGGCCTTAGATCAGTTTGAAGGTACTTTTATTGCCGTATCTCACGATAGGTATTTCCTGGATAACGTAGCCAATAAAATCTGGTTTATCGAAAACGAGAAGATTAAACAATATCCGGGTACTTACGAGGAATACGAAGAGTGGAACAGCAAACGTGTAATTCCGGCATCGAAACCTATTCCGGTTAAAATGCCCGAAAAACCAAAAGAAACACCAAAGCAAACCACCCCTAATACGGCCAATCAGTTAAAAAAGCTAAATGACGAGCTGAAAAAAATCGAAGCACAGATTGCTGAACTGGAAACAACGGTTAAAAACATCGAAACCGAACTGGCCGATGAATCGGTTTACAGCAACGCAGATAAACTGGCCGAAGCCAATAAACGTTACCAGGCTGCTAAACAGGATTTAGATAACAGCCAAACCAAATGGGAAACCCTGGCTACCGAAATTATGGAGCTGGAAGGTTAAGTACGCCGCAGATATAAAATTAAGCCACAGATAAATCTGTGGCTTTTTTGTTTGCAGTGCGGTCAGTTGTCACGGAGGCACTGATTTACACGGAATGCTTCTCCGTGGCTTCCGTGCCTCCGTGGCATTTTTAACCACAGATAAAAAGAATTAACACAGATTAACTGTGCAGTCAGGTGTTACCACCTGACTGTTTCTCACAACCAACGCCTACTAATCAGCCACGGAGGCACCGATTTACACGGAATACTTCTCCGTGGCTTCCGTGCCTCCGTGGCATTTTAAAAATGGTCGTCACCCTGAATTTATTTCAGGGTCTCTTCACATTAGAGAGATGCTGAAACAGGTTCAGCATAACGCTGAGGATTCCGTGGCTTCCGTGCCTCCGTGGCATTTTAAAGTGGTCGTCACCCTGACCTGTAGCGAAGCGGAAAGCTACGAAGTAAATTTATTTCAGGGTCTCTCCTTATTAGAGAGATGCTGAAACAAATCCGATAGCTATCGGATCAGCATGACGCTGAAAGCATCCGTGGCTAAACTAAGCCCCTCAAACAAAATTCCTTTTTTATCTCTGCCGAATACTGTGTAGCTTTAACCATGCAAAAACTAATCGCAGTACTCCTACTCTTTATTCCCACGCTAAGCTTTGCCCAAAACGATCAAACGTTTACCAGCGAAAACAAAATTTACCTTCCCAATATCAAAACGGTGTTGTGTTACAACAGCAATAAAGAGCAGAGTTTGCCGGTTATCATGCTCAACTCTTCAGAAACCATTACTTTTTCTTTTGATGATCTGCTCGCCGGCACTAAAAATTACTGGTACACCATCGAGCATTGTACAGCAGAATGGAAACCCTCTCAAATCTCTACAATCGATTACCTGGGCAGTTTCAACGACGACCGGATCATCAACTACCGCTACTCTTCTAATACCACCCGAAAATATACCCATTACGAACTGAGCCTGCCCAACACGCAAATTCAGCCTAAAATTGGGGGCAACTATATCCTAAAAGTTTATTTAGATGGCGATAAAAACAAACCCGTCATTTCACAACGTTTCTACGTATTGGATAGTCAGGTGGCCATTGCTGCCGAAATAACCAATTCTTTACAGGTAGAATACCGCAACAACAAGCAAAAAGTTAATTTCACGGTTAACCATGCCTTCCCCATCCCTAACCCTTACCAGGATTTAAAAGCAGTGGTGATGCAGAACTTCAATGCCAATACCATACAGGTTAACACGCGACCTGCTTTTGTACGCCCGAATCAATTGGTGTATAATGATTTAAATACCAACGATTTTTGGGGAGATAACGAATTCAGGAAGTTCGATACGCGAAGTTTAAGGTACAAAGCCGATAACGTAAAAGACATTTACCGCGATAAAGAATCGGTAAACGTAATGCTTTTTCAGGATGCTCCCCGCAGCGTTGGTGCCTTTGGTAACCAGTTCGATGAAAATGGTAACTTTTTCATCCGCAATACCGATGGCCGCGATGATAAAACAGAAGCCGAATACATGGGCGTACTGTTTACTTTAAATGCAGCTGCACCAGGCTCTAATGGCGATGCTTATGTAATTGGCCGTTTTAACAATTACACTATGAGCAACGAAAATAAACTCCTGTACGATGCCAGCCGCAAACAGTTTTATGGCAACATTATGCTTAAACAGGGTTTATACGATTACGAATTTGCCTGGTTTAATAAAGATACCAAAGTACTGGAGACCAAACCATTTGAAGGAGCTTTCTTCCAGACCGAAAACAGCTATCAGGTTTTTGTGTACTACCGCCGTCCCGGTGCCCGTTGGGATACCCTGGTGGGCTTTACCAACCTCAGCAATAAAGTTAGCGACAGGAGATAGATTAAAAACCGTCATGAAGACATTAATTGTCAATTTGACTTTTAATATTACAATGCTTACCTTTATTGTTACATTAATTTTCTTTTGTTTTATCTGCTGTTCTTTACTTTAGCAAACCAGAATAAGCAGATAAACACCTAGATAATAAGTGTTTCTAACCAAAAAATATGTTTAAGAAATTAATTGCCGTAGCATTATTAGCCAATCCTTGTGCCCAAATCTTTGCACAAAGCACCAACAATTCGTACACCCAGTTAATTAACGGGACTAAATTAAAATTTGATATGCAGGCCATCCCTGCTGGCAAATTTAAAATGGGAAGTAAAACCGGTAAACCCGATGAACAACCTGTACACGAAGTTAAACTCGATGCCTTCTGGATCGGGAAGCATGAAGTTACCTGGGATATTTTCGAACCTTTCTTATACCGCGATTACGAAAAAAAAGCCAGCGAAGGTGCCATTCCGGCCGAAGTTGATGCCGTAACCCGCCCAACCAAACCTTATCTGGATATGACTTTCGGGATGGGAAAAGAACACCAGCCCGCAGTAGCTATGACCCAATATAACGCCATTCAATTTTGCAAATGGCTCTATGTCCGTACCGGTGTATTTTACCGCCTACCAACCGAAGCCGAATGGGAATATGCCTGTAAAGCGAGTAGCGAAACCACTTACAGTTATGGCAACGATGCCGCCAAACTCGGCGATTATGCCTGGTATAAAGACAATAGCGACAACAAAACGCACCAGGTGGGACTAAAAAAACCAAACGCATGGGGTTTATTTGATATGCATGGCAATGTGAGCGAATGGACTTACGATCAGTACATCGCCGATTTTTATGCAAAAAGCGCAGGTAAAATAGCCGAGAATCCGGTTGCCGCACCTGAAAAACTTTATCCTAATGCAGTTCGTGGTGGTTCTTACGATGAAACCGCCGATAACTTAACCTCAACCGCAAGGCTGGCTTCAAACCCAACCTGGAAACAGTTAGACCCTCAAATTCCGAAAAGCAACTGGTGGTTCCCTGAAGCACCTTTTGTGGGCATGCGTCTGGTTAGACCCGTAAAAACGCCTTCAAAGGCCGAAATAGACGCCTATTATAACAAATTACCTATCAAAGACTATTAATAAATCCTAACCACAACAAAGAACTAAACACATGAAAAAACCAATTAATCAACAAGATCGTCGCGATTTTTTAAAAGCAACAGCCATGCTTGCCGGTGGAGCTATGATAAGCAGCATTCCATTGGCAGGAGCTTACGCATCAGGATCAGACACCATTAAAATAGCCTTAATTGGCTGTGGCGACCGCGGTACCGGAGCAGCATTTCAGGCATTAAGCACCAAATTTAATATTAAACTGGTAGCCATGGCCGATGCTTTTCAGGATCGGTTAGATAGCAGTTATCAATCTCTAAGTTCAAAGTTCGGCGCCAAAGTAGATGTTCCAAAAGACCGTCAGTTTGTAGGTTTCGATGCTTATTTAAAAGCCATTCCACTAGCCGATGTAGTATTGTTAACCACGCCTCCGGGTTTCCGCCCTATCCATTTCGAAGAAGCGGTAAAACAAAATAAACAGATTTTTATGGAAAAACCGGTAGCTGTAGATGCGCCGGGAATCAGAAAAGTACTTGCAGCTGCCGAAGAAGCCAAAAAGAAAAAACTAAACGTGGTGGTCGGTTTACAAAGACGTTACCAAACCAATTACCGCGAATCTATTAAACGCATTAACGACGGCGCTATTGGCGATATCATGGCCGGCCAGGTATACTGGAACAGTGGTGGCGTTTGGGTACGTCCGCGTACCGCTAACCAAACCGAAATGGAATACCAGATGAGAAACTGGTACTACTTTAACTGGTTATGCGGCGATCATATTGTAGAGCAGCACGTACACAACATCGATATTGCCAACTGGGTAAAAAATGCACACCCAATTTCAGTACAGGGTACAGGAAGCCGTGCATGGCGTACCGGTAAAGATTATGGCGAGATTTACGATAACCACTCTATCGAGCTAACCTATGCAGATGGCGCAATTATCCACAGTCAGTGCAGGCACTTTGAAGGCATCAGCAACCGTGTTGATGAATCATTCCAGGGTACAAAAGGTAAAATCTATCTTTCGGGCAGCAACCAGGCTATCATGAAAGATTACAGCGGCAAAGAATTGTACAACCACAACACCAAAGGAAACGCTAACCCGTACCAAACTGAGCACGACGAATTGTTCGATGCCGTTTCAAAAGGAGAGTATAAATTCAGTAACGTAGATTACGCGGCAACCAGTACATTTTCAGCAATTATTGGTCGTTATGCCACATATTCTGGCCAAACCATTAAATGGGATGAGGCATTGGCATCTAACATCAGTTTAATGCCTGAGCGTTTTGCCTGGGATGCCAACCCTAAATTAATGCCAGATGAAAAAGGTTTATATCCAATTGCGATGCCTGGACAGGCCAAAGTGATCTAAACCGATAGTGTAATGCCATATAAATTGCTTTTCCTGCTGGTACCCTTATTTTTAGGTTTTACTGTTCACCAGGAACTTAAACCTTACAAAATAAGCGGTTATGCGCAGGGAACAGATTATGCCATTACCTATTACGCCAGCGATAGTTTGGCGACTAAACAAGGTATAGACAGCTTATTGAATGAAATAGATTTATCGATGTCGCTTTATAAAAAGGGAACATTGATCAATCAGTTCAACACCTCCAAAAGCGGGGTTAAACTAGATCATTTTATGAGCGCTGTGCTGAAAAGAAGCTTTGAAATTAACCAGGATACCAAAGGTGTTTTCGATATTACGGTAGCACCTTTGGTACAGGCCTGGGGCTTTGGGCCTAAAGAAAACCGAACGGAACCCGATCCGGCAACCATCAAATCGATACTGGCCAATGTTGGCATGCAAAACCTGAAATTAAAAGATGGCAGGCTTATTAAACTCAAACCAGCCGTACAGATAGATTTAAATGGAATTGCACAAGGCTATAGTGTCGACCTGATTGCTGCATACCTCAACCAAAAAGGTATTAAACAATATGTGGCCGAACTGGGCGGCGAAATCCGCATTGCCGGACCAAAACCCGATGGGCAGCCAATGAAAATCGGCATTGAAGGACCTGATAAAGATGGTACCCCGGTAATCAGGCATATTGCAGCCATCAATACAGGCGCCATTACTACCTCAGGCAATTACCGTAAATTTCACCAGAGCGGGAAAAAGAAAATCTCGCACCTCATTAATCCCAAAACCGGCTATCCGCTGGATAACGAAATGATCAGTGTAACCGTTTACGCCAACGACGCCATTACTGCCGATGGTTATGATAATGCCCTGATGGCCATGCACCTCAAAGATGCTATGGCTTTTGTTGAACGCCACAAAAATCTTGAAGCTTATTTTGTGTACCATAAAAAAGATGGTACCGTAGCCGACACCCTGACTACAGGGTTTAAAAAATTGATTATCCCCTCCCCTCAGTTTAAAAACTAAACGATGAAAAGAAGTGAATTTATCAGAAATAGCCTGCTCACCGCCGGTGCTATAACCACAGGTGCAGGAATTACCAATACTTTTGCCGCCGAAAAGCGCAGTACTGCTTTTGGCGATAAGACCTTTAACCTCGATTACGCTCCGCACCAGGGCATGTTCGAAAACCACGCCGGCAAAAGCTTTTTAGATCAGATCCAGTTTATGTACGATAAAGGTTTCCGCTCAATAGAAGATAACGGCTACCTGAACCGCCCTGTTGAAGAACAGGAAAAAATCGGGAACCTGTTGTCCAAACTAGGCATGCGCATGGGCGTGTTTGTGGTTGATGGCGGTGATAACTGGAAAACATCGCTCACTACGGGCAAAAAAGAATTTAAAGATAAATTTGTAGAAACCTGCAAAAAATCGGTAGAAGCCGCTAAACGCTGCAATGCCAAATGGCTAACCGTTGTACCCGGCTTTTACGAACGCAATTTACCTTACGGCAACCAGTTTGCCAACGTAATAGATGCCATGCGTGCAGGCGCTGAGGTTTTTGAGCCACACGGCTTAATTATGGTACTCGAAACCTTAAGCGATACCCCTGAGCTTTTCCTGCAAAAAACCAACGAAACATATGCGGTTTGTAAAGCGGTTAAAAGTCCGTCGTGTAAAATCCTTTACGATATTTACCACATGCAGCGCACCGAAGGTGATCTGATCAAAACCATCGACCGCTGCTGGGATGAAATTGCCTACATCCAGATCGGTGACAATCCGGGCCGAAAAGAGCCAACCACAGGCGAAATCAACTATAAAAACCTATTTAAACACCTTCATAAAAAAGGTTATAAAGGTGTTATGGGGATGGAACATGGTAACTCTAAAGGTGGTAAGGAAGGTGAGCTGGCGGTAATTTCGGCCTACCGAACTGAGGACAACTTTTTGTAATCGATCCATACGCTGTGGTTCGTGTCTGCACGACCACATTACAAAACCTGGTGGCCTGTGTTCCCTAACTGATCGTCATTGCGAGGAGGAACGACGAAGCAATCTTAATGCATGTGCTTCTGGCGTTCGTTGTAAGATTGCTTCGTCGGCTGAAAAAGCCTTCTCGCAATGACGATTAACTACCCAACCTTCAAAACCCACACCGAAACACTACCTGCTTTACAGTAAAACTCAGCCCAGCCGTTTTCATCGATAGTTACCTCTTCTTCCCGGTTGCCCAAAGCATCAACAAAGGTTTTACCCGCAAAATGAGCGCCCAGTTCCATTTGTTTAAAGCCATCTTCTCCCGTACTTAAAAGCACTGCCAAACCACTGTTTTCATGCTCCTCATCGCCGGCGCGTGTCCAGCCGATGCAATCACTGTGATCAAAATAATCGCGCTGCTCACCATAAGCTAAAGCTGTACGGATTTTGCACATCGTTTCTACCTCTGGTATCCCTACAAGCTCCACATGTACATCCTCACCTGCTTCATTCTTGTCGTCATAAATTCCGCCATATAAATCCGGAAAAAACAAACAAGGGATGCCCTGTACGCGTAATAAAATTAACGCATAAGCCAATGGCCTGAACCAAAATTCCACATACGATTCCAGGGCCTGTAAAGGTTGCGAATCGTGATTATCGACAAAAGTAACCGCCAGCTCGGGCTTAACCTGAACTAGGGTACCCTCAAAAATGGTACTCATGTCGAATTCGCCTCCGGCTTTGCTGGCCAGAAAAAAATTATGGTGTAAAAGCGAATCAAAAATCTGTGTGCGTCCCCCTATAGTTTCAATATAAGCCAGCTGACCTTCAATATCCTCCACATTCCAGTCTTCGGCTACGATAAAGAATTCGCGGTTGTATTTATGGTTCAGGTGATCGATCCATTCGATAATGAAATCGGGGTTAATGTGCTTCACTGCATCCAGCCTGAAACCATCTACACCGGTGGTTTCTACTACCCATTCGCCCCAATACTTGAGCTCTTCAATCACCGCGCGGTTACGGTAATCAATATCGTTAAACATCAGGTAGTCATAATTTCCAAATTCTGTTGATGGCACTTCTTCAAAACCTTCGCCATAACTGTTTTGGATCGAGTAAATGGCAGTTTCCTGCAAATCTTCCGCCCAATCAACCCCGCTGAAACATTCGTGGTTCCAGATAAATTCCGAGTATTTACCCTGACGGCCCGGAAAAGTAAACTTCGTCCAGGCTTCTATCTCAAAAACATCGCTGGTAAACTCGTTTCGGTCTTCAGGGTTAACGGTTCGAACGGCTATTTTCTCCAGTTCATCGCCCCCGGCTTTATGGTTAAATACCACGTCGGCCAAAGCCGCAATACCTTCCTGGTGCAGGGCTTCAATGGCTTTTACATATTCGTCTTTCGAACCATATTTGGTAGGTAAACTACCTTTCTGGTCAAACTCGCCCAGATCAAACAGGTCGTAAACAGCATAGCCTACATCGTAAGCTGCATTATGCGATTTGTAAGCGGGTGGCAACCACACCGCAGTTACTCCAAGCGATTTTAAATGACTGGCCTCTTTGGCCACTTTAGTCCATAATTTTTGTTCTTCGTTATAATACCAATGGAAAAATTGGATCAGGGTCTGGTTCTGCATCAAATAGATTTTTGATTACATAACAGGTTTTATACGCAATTGGTTTTTCAGATCCGCAAAACAATAAATCTGCGCGCCAATCTGTTTTATCTGCGGGAAAAAACCTTAACCATAATTGCCCGCTGATTACGCAGATCACCGCTGAAGAACAAAACAATAAATCTGCGGAAATCCGTTTGATCTGCGGGAAAAAACCTTGACCATAATTGCCCGCTGATTGCGCAGATCACCGCTGAAGAACAAAACAACAAATCTGCGGAAATCCGTTTGATCTGCGGGAAAAAACCTTGACCATAATTGCCCGCTGATTGCGCAAATCACCGCTGAAGAACAAAACAATAAATCTGCGGAAATCCATTTCATCTGCGGGAAAAAACCTTAACCATAATTGCCCGCTGATTGCGCAGATCACCGCTGAATAACAAAACAATAAATCTGCGAAAATCCATTTGATCTGCGGGAAAAAACCTTGACCATAATTGCTCACTGATTGCGCAGATCACCGCTGAAATAAGCTGACTTTCCTCTTTTACATACCATTTTAACAACATTTTCCTTATTTTTGCCGGCAAATGAGCTTAAAAAAGAAATTTGCAAGAGAGAGTTTTACCATCATGAACGAGTTGGTATTGCCGAACGATACCAATACGCTGAACAACCTGATGGGCGGTCGCCTGCTGCACTGGATGGATATTGCAGCGGCAATTTCGGCGCAAAAACACTGCAACCGCATTGTGGTAACGGCATCGGTTGATAACGTTTCTTTTAAGCAACCCATTAAACTCGGTGATGTAATTACCATCGAGGCCAAAGTTACCCGCGCTTTTAATACTTCGGTAGAAGTACGTTTAGACGTATGGGCAGAAAACATTCCGAGTGGTGCACGCCAGAAAAGCAACGAAGCGTATTACACTTTCGTAGCGGTTGATCAGAGTGCACGTACCATTCCTGTACCCGAGCTAATGCCCGAAACACCTGAGGAAATAGACCTGTATGATGGTGCCCTGCGCCGCCGCCAGTTACGCCTCGTTTTAGGGGGTAAAATGGATCCCGATGATGCCAGCGAACTTAAAGCCCTGTTCTTTAAAGCCTAATTTTTACATTAAAACTTCTTCGTAGTTAAACGGTTTGTTTTATTTTAGCAGCTTACCTTACGCTGAAAAATATGACAACCTATACGATACTTATTATTTTAAGCGGATTGGTGATCTTCTCCTATCTGTTTGATTTGGTGGCCAGTAAAACCAAAGTACCATCTGTTTTACTGTTGCTTTTACTGGGTATAGGCCTGCGTTTTCTGGTCGATTACCTCCAGATCCATACCTTCAATTTCCTGTCTATTTTACCCATGCTGGGTACAGTTGGTTTAATTTTAATTGTTTTCGAGGGCTCGCTCGAACTGAAATACGACCAGCATAAAAACAAAGTCATCCGCACCGCTTTATTGTCGGCCCTAAGTATTTTACTCGGTTCCATTGCTGTTATTACCGCCATCATTTACCAGATCACGCATCAGGATTTATACACCTGCATGGCCAATGCCATTCCCTTTAGTGTAATCAGTTCGGCCATTGCCATCCCTTCGGCAGCGGCACTGGGCAATAAAGACCGCGAGTTTGTAATTTACGAATCTTCCTTTTCCGATATCCTGGGAGTAATTATCTTTAACTTTGCCATTACGAACCATGGCTTCAGTACTTCGGCGGTGATTGGTCTCGGCTTAAGTACTTTTTTAATTGTACTGCTCTCGGCCATTGCCTGCGTGGTATTGCTTTATATCATGGGCAGGCTGGTACACCATATTAAATTCTTTCTCATTATTGCCATCCTCATACTCGTTTACGCCATTGGTCAGTCGTACCATTTATCTTCGCTAGTGCTCATTCTAAGTACGGGTTTATTTCTCAACAATGCCGATACGATTCAAAATGCCTGGTTCAGGAGTATATTTTTGTACAAGAACCTTTCGGCAGATTTATCGCAGCTTTACCAACTTTCGGCCGAGAGCGCCTTCATTTTACGGACTTTCTTTTTTGTGATATTTGGCTTTACCATGAACCTGAACGAGCTGAACAACCAGAATGTACTCGCAAACGGATTTTTCATCCTGCTCGCCATTTACCTCATCAGGCTAGTGTTTCTAAAAGTATTTAAAAAAGAAAGCCTGAGTCCCATTTTATACATTGCTCCGCGTGGTTTAATCAGTATATTGCTGTATTTGCACCTGCCCGAAAGTTTAAAAATACCCGAAGTAGGCACGCCGTTTTTGTTCCTGGTGGTATTGGGCTCCAGTATCATTATGACGCTGGGCATTACGCTAAGCAAAAGAAATGCTGTGGTTCAATAGTCATTGGTTAACTGGTTAATCGGTTAACTGGTTAATTGTTAGATCGGTTAAATGGTACCAAGTACTAGGGTTTAAAGCTGCCTGAAATGGCTTTGAGCTGTTGCAGCTCGGCCAAAGTGTTGGGGTTAGCCTGGTAGTAAATAGAATAATAACTCAGCTCGTTTACCTGTTTGGGAGCTTTATCGTGAAATTTAAACCGCGCAACATTGGGGTTAATGGCATGGATGGGTAAAGCAATGGCATTGCCAATTGCGGTAAAAATAACCGAAAATACAGTGGCCGATACATCTTCCTTAAACGTGGGTTCTTCCTTGCCCCATTTATCTACCATTTTACCACTGGCATCCATTTTATATTCTTCGGCCCGGTCTTCGCCGATTTTAATCAAACTAAAGCCTTCATAACCTTTTTTAACCGTTCTGATTTGTACGGTTTTAATTTCATTCAGCAGCACCGGAATAAGCGTACCATCATGATTTAACACCACCTTTACCGAATCTACCCTTTGTAAAATACCTTTGTATTTAGCCTTTTCGGTTTTAACAATGGCGATGTAAGGTTTAATGCTTTGGGCTATGGCGAGGCCAGCAGTAAACAAAAGAGCGAAGGTAAAAGAGAGTTTTTTCATATGAGGGCGATTAGCGGTTAGGGTAAGGCGTTTAGCGGTTAGGGTTTAGCGCCTGGCGTTAAGCTTAGTTCAGTAACTGAGAACTGCCAACTGAAAACATGGCGCTAAGCGTTTGTCGTGCGGCGTTTGGCGTTAACTCATAACTGAAAACTGAAAACTCCAGACTGCCAACTGCTAACTGCCAACTGAAAACTGAAAACTCCAAACTACCTAACTACCTAACTCCCCATCTCCAGGATCTTATCAAACTCGGCTGCTTTTAAAGGCATAACCGACAAACGGCCCTGGCGCACCAGCGAAATATCAACCAAACTCGGCTCGGCTTTAATCTGCTCTAAGGAAACCGGATTTTTTAAGCTTTCAACCGGCGATAAATCAACCACAACCCAATTGGTATCATCGGTAGTAGGGTCCTGGTAAAACTCTTTTACTACTTTGGCAATACCCACCACATTTTTACCCTCGTTACTGTGGTAAAAAAGTACCAAATCGCCTTCTTTCATGGCTTTCAGGTTGTTGCGGGCCTGGTAATTACGCACGCCATCCCAAAAGGTGCGGCCATCTGCATTAAATTTCTCCCAGCTGTATTTAAAAGGTTCTGATTTGACTAACCAATGATTCATGTATTGTATTGTTTAAAGGGCTTTACCGGTAACGATAAGCCGTTTGTGTAATGTTCTTGTTTAAACTTCAAAACTAAGAAAAGGGAATGGATTAGGAAATAATTATCGAAAGAAGGTAAGCCTAAAATCGAGAAAGAAATTACTGGTTTTTACCTTCGTTATAACGCTTTAGCTCAGTATGAATTTCTCTTAAAATATCATTCCACTCATCATTAGCACTGCATCGCTTCTACAAAGCTTTACTTCGTTGACTTGCTTTCACCATCGGCAGTTTGAGTTCGCTGATTGCTTATATGTTGTACATTCTTCTTACCTTTGAGTTATCAGTTAACACTCAAATGAAATTTATAAAGCCAGAATCTTTCTCTCCATCATTTACTTGTCCAACTTGTGGCGCCATAGCCCAACAAAATTGGCTATCTACAGATTGGGATCTTCGTCCAAATTCAATTAAGTATCAAAACCCTGTTAGGATTGCAGATTGTGTGCACTGTTCAAGCAAATCTCTTTGGGTTGAAGATTACATGGTTTTTCCAAATAGCAGCGATGCTCCTATCCCAAATGAAGATATGCCTGAAAAAGTCAAACTAGTATATCTTGAGGCGGCTTCTATATATCGAAAGTCACCAAGAGGAGCAGCAGCATTGTTAAGATTAGGCATTCAAATCTTATGTAAAGAGCTTGGAGAATCAGGAACAAACATTAATACTGACATTAAACACTTAGTCGCTAAAGGCCTACCTTCAATAGTACAACAATCTTTGGATATAGTGAGAGTAACTGGTAATGAAGCTGTGCATCCTGGGCAGATTGATACAGATGATCCAGCAGTCGTTGGTAGCTTATTTGACCTAAAGAATATTGTCGTCCAATACATGATATCACTACCAAAGCAAGTCGGGGATCTTTACAATGCTTTGCCTGAAGATAAAGTTTCCGCTATTGAAATAAGAGATTCTAAATGATATGAGTGAAGCTGTAAATGATAACTTAATGGAAGTACGAATAGAATCTTTTAATCCATATGAGTCAAGATTCCCGAACAGAAGGGTTATCACTAGAGATGCTTTGATACTTGTTAAAACCTTGCGAGGCAAAGGATATAGTGTGGTAATAGAGCCAGATAATGGGCTTCCAGTTTACTATCTTTACAGTAAGGGGCTTAGAGAGTGGTTTGCTGATCCTGTGAATCTCCTTCTATTTGGTATTCCAATCAATGTAATAACAAACTTAATAGTTAACCAAGTGCAGAAGTTATTAGATTGGGATGGAAAACAGCCATCCCATAACCTTAACATACAGATCGATGGCTCACCTACTTCATATAACTATTTGGGGTTGGAACAGCCGAAAGGGAACAAACAACGAATAACTGCCATAAGAAAAGAGCTTAAAGACGGGTTTGATCGTTGCTTTAACACAGTGCCTCCAAATATCAAATTTCCCACACCCATATATTTGGAGCACAAGCCCAAAATTGTTGGTTGGTGTAGATTATGGGAGGATGAACGTGGTTTAGCATCTGAAGGTTACATAACAGATAAATTGGTCAAAAGAAGGATTTCTCAAAATCGACTAAGTGGTGCAAGTGTTACAGGTATGGCAGGTCGTACGTTATGTTCTATTTGTAACTCTAGCTATCTCGATTGCAACCATATAGCAGGGAATGAATACGAAGGGCAAAGCTGTAGTAACATTATTATTGAGACGGACTTTGTTGAAACCAGCATTGTCAAAACGCCGATTAATTCGCAATGTATATTGGGATGGAAATAGCATGAAATGATTAAAAGGAGCATATTGTCAACCGTTGATGTCTTTAATTAGTGTAATGAAGATCAAGTGGTGCTAATAAGGTTACACATTTTATTACCATATCTGTTTTATTAACTCTATCTATATAAAAATGTGCAATGAGTGACCTGCATTATGAGTGACGTTTTAAGAGGTAAACAGCTGTTTTGGAGCACGTCTGACCTTATAAACACAACATCGACAATTATACCTCTTTTCAGCATATCCAAAATCTGGTTTCTCCCCCTTAATATGCGAGTTTGATCAAATCTTGGATGCGCAGGAATCACACATATTATTATATTAGTATCTTAATCTATGTACAATGACGTTTAACCAATCATCTGGAAATTCAAACGAGTGGTTTGCAACCGAGAATTGCAATGGAGTTGAAATTGAATTCTGTGTTGATGCATCTTACTTTGCTGATAACATTATAATGTGGGAGCATGTAGATTTAATCACAGCTAACTATTAAAAGACCTGGACTTCATATATGAGATAAGTAAGAGATGGGCCGTCAGGCTTTATAATGGCTATGGTAATCAATTGGAAGAGGTCGATAGATTCAACAAGGATGGTTGTGAATTTCAACAGCTGCTATTGGTAAGGTTGGTTGAGCCTAGACCTAAGTATGATGAGGCTTACCATAGTCTACGGAGCAGCCCAAAATTTCTAGTTGACAACGTATTCTATAGTGAGTACACCTATATTGACTCATCATGCTTATTCACCATCTTTAAAGGAACACATTTCGTAGGCGTGATGGGCAGCAGTGTACAGTTGTAGTATCTATGAATCTGTTTCAGCGCCTTTGTGTATGATATGTGATAGACGAACTAATTGTTAGTCTTGCAAGCACCGCTCGTTCTCTTATCTTTGCTATTCTAAATCCATCTTTTAAATTGAACTCTCAATGAAACGATACGCTATATCTTTATTAACTATGGTTATGCTGATGATCTCAGTAATAACGTTCGCACAAAAGCCAACCACCCAACACTTAACGTTTAAAGGAGTGCCTATTAACGGTACTTTACTAGACTATGTGTCTAAGATGAAGCAGAATGGTTTTAGCCAGTTGGAAACTGAAGGTGGTATTGCAACCCTCCAAGGAGATTTCGCAGGTTACAAGAATTGCGTGGTCGTTGTGTCAACGCTTAAGCAAAAAGACTTGGTACATCAAATAGCTGTTGCCTTTCCACGCAGAGAAACATGGTCAACACTACTCGGAAATTATAGTAGCCTTAAAGAGTTGCTAACAGAGAAGTATGGAAAACCAACTACAGAAGTGGAAAAATTTGATGACGAGCGGTACAATAGAGGTGAAGATGATGATCGTAAAATGTATCAAGTTAAGTTTGACAAGTGTAAGTACCGCTCCCTTTGGAGAACAGAGAATGGTGAAATAGAGCTTTCAATTGAGCATAACAGTGTGATTAGTTGTTTTGTTAAGCTAGCTTACTTAGATAAAATCAATGGAGCTATCATCAGAGCAAAAGCAATAGATGACTTGTAAAGTAGATCGCTAATCAACCAACAAGTTCAAACTGATATTAGATTATGAGCTACTCCAATAGAAACCAGATGGTTAAGTGTCTAAATGAAATAGTAGTACCAGCATTAAGAAATTTAGACTTCAAAGGCTCCTTTCCGCACTTTAGGCGAATTAAGGATGATCGGATTAACCTTTTAACTTTCCAGTTTGACAGAAGTGGAGGTGGATTTGTTATTGAAATAGCCAACTGTCGATCTGATGGTGTCACAACCGCTTGGGGACTTGAGATTAAGCCTAATAAGGTAACAGCTCACGATGTTAATAAGCGGAAACGCATTCAAAGCAACATGGATACAACAAGTAGTTTAACTGATGACTGGTTCCGTTATGATAAAGAGTTCCTCTTTGGATTAGTTAACGTTTACAAAAAGCTCTGCAAAGAGGTGTTGCACAGAATACCTATAGCAGAAGACTATTGGCAAAACGGGGAAGTTAATGATTGAGAGGCATCTCTATCTAACTATTACACCAATTCAATCTTATCCTCCCAATACGTTTAAAGGAATTCCGGTATAAACGCTCATATGGCAGCCGCAAAGTCTATTTATTCCGTTCCTCCTTTGCTTAATTAATTTGAAAGCTTGGTACGAGTGCCATATTTAAATACATACAACTATAGGGCTAGATTTTGGATATATACGAGGTACGTTTTATATTTAGTAAAATTAAAGATATGGCTCAACTAATTTGCGCATTAATAGTATTGGATGATGTGGTCGTACCTCCTGAAATCGTACACTTTAGGGAAAACAGAGCATTTATAATACCTTTAGACCCTGATAAGTATGATGTAGACTGGACTTCTCTTAGCGTTTTTATTGCTCATGTCTTTAGTTGTAATGACCTGGCTACTGCATTAAGTACCTCTTCAGCAGTGCAGGATAAATATGATGATGATGACGATGAACTATTTACCTACGACTTTTCAGCACTAGCTTCGTTAATAAAAGAAATTAATCCAGATAGATTCATACTCACCTATTATGAAGACTTCGCAGATATCACGGTGCATCAATTATACTTAACAGTTATTGACGGTAAGGTTGTAAGGGAGGCTACTTGCTTTTATGATGGGGAATTTGAGCTCAACCCTGAATTTGATGATTACCAAGCGCATCGTGCGTTAATTAACCAAGGGACAATGATTAGTTGGCTTAATCAAGAGAAATATCGGAGTTATGACAATGCAAAAAAGGCATTTGAAAAGGGTTAAGTTATAATAGTATTTATTAATACATTCCTCAAAGCTATCTTGTAATCTCAACACGTTTCAAGAAATTCCGCCATAAACGTCAAAACTAAAATCCAAAAACTCACAATTACATAAAATGATAAAAATTAAAATGACCAAATATTTGATTCTTTTTCTGACAATTATATTTACAAGTTGCAAAGGGCAAACTCAAAAAACTAATGAAAAGGAAGAAGTAAAAGACCCAATTGCCATTATTCAGGAAAATGAAAAGAAAGCAACTGAAAAGAGAAGTGAAAATATTGGTGAGTTGATTTCTATAATATCATTTAAAGTAAAAACGGACAATAAAAAAGATTATGAAGACGGATTTATTCCCTGGGCGAGCATTGAAAATGCTAAACAAGACCTTCCAAACCTATACGAGGGTGACGAAATAGTCATCAAAGAGAATTCTGTAAAAGTTATTATTGACTACCCTCTCACAAATCAATACGAATTTACAATAACATCAAATGACGGTTTTTCACGAAAACAATTATTATCAGAAATAAATTTGCATTATTTTAAACTTTATGAAGAAGAAGAAAAAAGTGCAACTGTTAAGACTATTCCGATTGATAAACGGACAACAATGTACAATAGAAATCAAACGAACGGAAAATATGGAATTTGGGGGCACGACATAGCAGACTTAGTTTTATCTGCAATTGAAGTTTATAAAACATCAACAGGGCAAATTATTCTAATTTTAGGAATTGAGTCATAGAAAGAATGACAGCTGACAAAATCAATTAAAAAATAGTGGAATTGAATTACAAATCCCGCAGCTCGACCACGCTATCAAAATTGCAAATTATTCCACCATACCCTACATCAGCAAAATCTTATGGCTTGTGCGCTCACTTCAACTGTTACATTGTTACATCGCAAGGAAATGCGATAAAATTGCTTATAAAAAGAGGGAATCAATTTTATTTCAAAGCGAATTGTTATTGATAATTTAATTATTTACCCAAATTAAACTTGTGGTCTTAACACATTAAAGTAACTATTGCATAAAAATATGGAAATATACTGGGCATTTAGGTTTCATTCGCCGGTTCCAATTAATTTTATAAGTTCATGGTTAAATTGAAATCTCAGAATCAAAATCAACATTTGGTGTGATCTTTCATCCATCAAATAGCATTTAAGCACTTCCGGGTATATTTTTAGCCGTATTTTACCACCTCAATGAAAGAACAATTAATAAAAACAAAAATTGACTTCTACTTAAAAAAGTGGGTTGACATTGAACTCAATAAACTACCAGGACAAATTGAAACTGAAATGTCCGACCCAAACCAAAACAAGCAAGAAGAGTGGCGTATTTGGTTTCCAATCGACAGTAAAGTCACAGCAAGTGAAATTGAAGAAATCGAAGGTAGAATTGGACACAAACTACCTAACGACTATAAAACTTTTTTAAAACATAAGCACTTTTATGAACTTCATATTTCAGAGGTTTCATTTTGCAGGCACCCGGTTAATGCCTGGAGAGCAAAACTAACAGAAATGATTTTTGACGGTTATCCAACTGAATACTTAATTGAAAAAGGTTATATTCCATTTGCGGATTGGAGTGATTGGGGACTACTGTGTTTTGACACAAACAGAAATCAAGCAGACAAGAATTATCCAATTGTGCTGTGGGACCACGAAATAGCTGACGAAGTTCAGGATCAATATATAGACTTCTACGACTTAATTATAAAACTCGACGAGGACGAAAGAAAAAGCACCAGCTAACAGGCGTTTGGCAAAAGTGCTGGTTACAATCAACCACAGCACAACAATCAAAACCTCATATCTCATTTTAACCACCTCACCACATGACTAACAGCTTCATGGTCATTGAAGGCAATTGTTTTAATAAGGCAGCAAAAATCTTTGCCGCTTTTAAATACAATACCTTGCTTTGCAATTTGAAATTATACTTTACTGCGGTGCCCTAAAACCTAAGCATATCATTATGAGCTTCGACCTATACTTCTACAAACGAAAAGATAACCCATTAACAGCAGAACAAGTTGCAGCATATCTGACTAAAAACCTTGCCTATAACATTAGTGATCATGAGCGGCAATGGAACTACGAAAACCCGGAAACAGGAGTATACTTTCTTATTGACTGGAATACACCAGAAGACGATCCGGAAGAGGTCGAGATCTTTGACGGTTTTGCCGACTATCAAAATTTAAACTTCAGTTGCAGCATTAATTTTTTCAGACCCAGATTTTTCGCTTACGAAATATTCCCCATCATTGAAAAGTTTATAAATGATCTGGACCTGTTTGTTTTGGATTTACAAGACAGCGCAGAACCAAACTCGCCTAAAAAATTCCCTGCCGGCTATCTTCAGGACGAATGGATCAGGCACAATGACGGCGTTACGCTAGACCATTTTGCCAGATTAAATTTCGAATACTTACCTGTTGAAAAATCAGACTATTTGTGGTGGTTTCAAGTGCACAGAGTCGAATTTCAGGATAATTTATTAGAGGATTTATTTGTTCCAGGCTATTTTGTTTTAAAAAGTAAAGAAGACGGGCAATTATATACCGCGTGTGTTTGGCCAAATCACATTTCAATAATATTACCTCCGGTTGATTTTCTAATCGTTAAACAAGAATATAAAAAGCTTTTTAGAACCGTAACAGAAGTCGGCCTTGTTGATTATGATACCGTTCTCAGCGAATTTGCCGACGAGTTTGAAGACTATCCACACGAAATCCCAAACCTGAAAGTTTTCAGGAATACGGGTGCTGATAAAATTAAAAAGAGATTTAACGCATTAAAATTAGGAATGACAGCAAGCGAATTTGGTAGCGGCGTTAGCTTTGATAGTTTTGTAAATGTTAGACCTTGATTAATATAACTGTTAAACCTCACAGGTTTTTAAGACATTAATAGTTCAGCACTAAATCTGTGAGGTTTTGCCTAAGCCATCATCCCCCTGCCCCTTCGAAGGGGGAAAGACCTGCTTTAAAGAGAGTGCTAATCGAAATCAAAATAGCGATTTAACCGCATAGAAAATCCCGTCCCCCTTTGAAGGGGGTTGGGGGATGAATTTTAGGAACTTTACAACCTTTTCTAAGGTTTCGGGCGTGACCGATTAACCTTTCTACGGCATTAAGATTGCCAGTCAAGCTGGCAATGACGATTAGCGTTAAGGGATTTTAAAAAATGTGGCTATACCATAGTTCAAGAATCCCGATGACCCCGTTCCGAACCCCGACGACCTTGTTCCGAACACCGATGACCTCGTTCCGAACACCGGTGCCCCTGTTCTGAACCCCGATGACCTTGTTCTGAACCCCGATGACCTTGTTCCGAACCCCGATGACCTCGTTCCGAACCCCGGCGATCTCGTTCCGAACCCCGGCGACCCCGTTCCGAACCCCGATGACCCCGTTCCGAACCCCGGCGACCCCGTTCCGAACCCCGACTATCCTCGTTCCGAACCCCGACGACCTCGTTCCGAACGCCGACGACCTCGTTCCGAACGCCTGCAATCTCGTTCAGAGCTACCTTTTAGTATCTCCGAGTGTATTCGCCGAGGCTCCGAACAGCTTTTTTCTAGCTCGGCGTGTGTTTTTTCTACTTCTGAAGTACCTTTTAGTATCTCAGAAGACCAAATTAGTCTTCAGGAGTACTTTTAAATGCACGCTAGGAACGATTTCATCTTTTCAACAATGCTGTGTTTGTCAAGTTATCATCCCTTTGTACATCAGTATGCCCTAAGCATTAAAAATAATAACTGCCATTTATAACAGCTGGTAAACATTAAAAGTTAAGCCAAAAAGGCTGAAAAAGTTCATTTGTTATGCGTTTGCGATGTTATGTGCCATCATCTGCAATAATTACCTGTTTGTTTTTTACCTTTAAGCCATGAATAAGTTTTCCCTTTCCGAGATCTATGTATACCCCATTAAATCTTTGGGTGGCTTTAGCCTCAATGAAGCCGAATTAGAAGAAAAAGGCCTTAAATACGACCGGAGGTGGATGCTTGTTGATGAAAATGGTACATTTATAACCCAACGCAAACATTTTGAACTGGCCCTTTTACAGGTAAGCATTGCTGATGGAAAACTTACCGTAACCCATAAACTAACGCCAGCGCAATACATTTCTTTTGGCTTGGATGAAGATACAGGAATAGCGGTACCGGTAACCATCTGGAACGATACCGTAACAGGTGTAGAAGTAAACCCTGAAGTGAGCAACTGGTTTTCGGCCTACCTGAAATTTAAGGTGAAACTGGTAAAAATGCCATTAGCCGAAAAGCGTTTCGTTGACCGTGATTATGCCACAAATGATGAAATTGTAAGCTTTGCCGATGGTTATCCCTGCCTGATGATTGGCCAATCGGCTTTAAACGGGTTGAATGAAAAATTGCAGGAACCGGTATTGATGGATAGGTTTCGGCCCAATTTTGTATTTACCGGTGGCGAGCCGCACGAGGAAGATCGTTTTAAAACTTTTTACATCGGTGAGATCCCCTTCTCGGCGGTAAAGCCCTGCGCACGCTGCGTACTGATTACGATCGACCAGCAAACCGGCGAAAAAGGCCAGGAACCTTTGCGTACCCTGGCCAGCTACCGCACGGTGAACAAAAAAATTATGTTTGGTCAAAATCTTCTTCCACAGGCATTAGGTACTATCCGTATTGGAGATGAGATTAAGGTTGTGGATTGGAAGTAAGGTTTGGTAGTGGTTCGTGAGGATACGAACCACTAGGATTATACATATACAAGCTTGGCCAAAGCATTAAGATTCCCATCCGATAGCTATCGGATCAAGCTGGGAATGACGATTATCTAAAATTTTACTCGTAACCATTCTCAAAAGTCACAGTCTGCTTGGCTTTCAGTTTTATTTCTGCAATACCATCTTCCCCCATTTTTACGCTACCCGCAGGTACATCTTTGGCCACATAGGTTTTAAAAGGGAGCTTAACACGCAGCAAACCACCTTTTTCGGCATAGATTTTTACTTTTGAGGGCACACCATTTTCTTTGTTAGCGCTTACCAAAAAGGCTCCTTCTGTGCGTAAATCTTTAAAAGAAACATTGGCCCAGCTTTGTGGTACAGCCGGAAAAACCTGAATGTAATTGTTTCTGCTTTGCACCAACAGTTCCTGTACACCCTGAGCAAAAGCAAAGTTGCCTTCGAGCGTAAAGGGACGGTAAGTGAAACCTGAATATTGTCCTCCCTTTTGATCGCCATTTAAGTGGAAACTGTTTGCCGAGCAGAAATTGCTGGCAAAAATTTCGAGTTGTTTTACAGCTTTATCCGCCTGGTAAGCCCTGGCGTACAAAGAAGCCATCCAGCTAAAAGAATAACCACACCAGGCCCTGGTACCCATTTCTTCTATCCGTTTTAAAGAGTTATCGATTACTGTTTTATCTTTTTCTTTGTTGGCATCGAGCAAATCGAGCGGATAAATGGCCATGTATTGCGACATGTGCCTGTGCGAGCTGGTTAAATTGGCACCAGGTGCAATGGTAAAACCGGTTTCATTTACTTCATATTCGGGCAACTGACTCAAAATGGTTAGCCAGTGTTTGCGCTCTTCTTCTTTACCATTGGCCTGACTCACTTCGGCTGCTGCCTTAAATAGAAACTTAGCTAGCGATAAATCAAAATTAGTCCACTCTAAAAACCAGGCTTTAATACTGTTATCGTTATACTCAGGACTTGAACTTAATGGTAACTTGCGCACGCCATCTTTTAAGCGGGTAATATTTTCGAGGAAAGTGGCTACATCATGAATATAAGGATAGGCCCTTGTTTTCAGAAAAGTATCGTCCATGCTGTATTTCCACTGCCAGTAAAAGTGCTGAGCAGCCCATGCCCCAACAGTTGGCGAAAGCGAATATTGGATCCAGCCTCCCATAGGGTCGCCATTTAAGGTTACAACCCCAGGCACATTCATTCCGGCTACGCCAAAATACTGTTTGGTATAACTCAGGTTACGGTCTCTGATTTTCCACAGCCAATCGGTAAAGGTAACACCTTCTGCCAAACGGTTACCGGTATAGGTTGGCCAGTAGCTTAACTGGGTATTCAGATCGTTATGGAAATCGCCTTTCCAGGGTGGTAAACTTCCGTTATCGGCTGTCCAGACAGCTTGTAAAGTAATGGCTGGCGCACCTTTTCTCGCTACGCTGCCCAGTTTATACATTTCGAGGTAATATTGTTTCTGAATGACTGCATCCGGAACCGAAATGCTTGATTTGCTCCAGAAATTTTTCCACCAGGCGGTATGCTCAACCCAGCCGGTAGGTTCTTTGGCGTTTTTTGAAACTGCAGGTAAACTTGCGGCCTTATCGCTGGTAATCGTCCACGAACCGATAATTTGGTTCTTACCCATTTTCTGCCATTGCACCAGCACTTCGAAATAATGCCCTTCGTAAGTTGGCTGATGGTAACGTACGCTATTGGGGGTATTTACCACGGTACCTTTGCCATAACCCAGTTTTTGCAAACCTACGCCAGCATGGCTGTTATCCCCTTTTTCGGTTTGGTTGTTGCTGTAATTGTGCACAATTAAGGATGGCAAAAGATCTGCCGCTTTTAAATCGCTGAAACTGAAATAACCACGCTGCTCAGTAGCATGAATGTAGCAGTTAAAAACGGTTCCATTTTCGAATTTAACAGTATTTAAAGCAGTTTCGATATCGAGATCGTTGGCAACCACCTTGCCCAGTTTGGCCATATCAAATTCGAGTGCCGCAGCAGGAAGTTTGGTTGGGAAAGGACTCCGGTCGTAAGGTTCGTCGCCCAGCTTTTGCACTGCACCGTAATTATTTTTATGCACCTGCTCTTCAACCCACTTGAAATTGAATTTCGAAATATCCATGGCTTTACGCTCGTCCCATAAATCGGCACGGTCTAAAGACAGACGAAGTTTATTGTTTTTCTCCCATATTAATGCACCCAGCATCCCATTCCCCAATGGCATGGCTTCATCCCACTTATCGGCTAGTTTAGGAAAGGAAAGGTTGTAAGGTTTTAACTTTTGTGCGTAACCTGTAAAAGAAAAGCAGAGCAGCAGTAAGAGGATCGTAATTTTGGTCTTCATTTGGTTCTTTTAGAATTGATTAGCATTTGTGTTTAATGTATCAATCCCTAAAATACCGATATTTAATTACAATAAAATCGCCTAAAAATTACGCAAACGTTTGACAGCTAATATAAAATTGCTTTTTGCGAATAAAAGATTAATGTATGATTTTAAAAACAAGCTCTTTCAGCAATTCGCCGTCATCAACGTTGCCGGTGCTGTCTAATCCTTTGCTTTTTAAATCGTACTCGCGCAGTAAACTGATTACCTGAAAAACTTTACCGGTATTGTAATTTCGGGCGGCTACCTCGTAATCTTTAATAAAAAATGGTGGTACCCCCAGCGCTGATGCCGCATCGGCCTTATTGGGCACATAATGGTATTTTAGCAGCTTGGTAAAATAGCCCCCTAAATTGGCCAGCACCATTACCGTAGGATTTGCTTTGGGGTTGCTGGCGAAATAATTGATGATTTTATTGCATTTCAACACATCGCGCATCGAAAGTGCTTTCTGCAGCTCAAAAACATTATACTCTTTACTGATACCTATATTTTTTTGTACCAGATCGGTATTGATGGTTTGATCTTTAGGCACATTGAGCATCAGTTTTTCGATCTCGTTGGCGATTTTGGATAAATCGGTACCCAAGTACTCTGCCATTAAGGCTGAAGCCTGCTGATCGATCTTGTAACCTTTTTCTTTGATAAACTCTTCAATCCAGGGCACCAGTTTGTAATCACGAACCGGATCTGACTGAAAAATTAACCCGCTTTTACTTATGGCTTTGTAAACCTTTTTACGCTTATCGAAATTGGCATATTTATAGGCGAGTACCAAAATGGTGCTGGGCAAAGGTTTTTCGAAATAATTGAGCACAAATTCGCCCTCTTTGCTGCCACCATCTTCTTTGCCCCATTTTAAATCCTGGGCTTCCTTTACAATAACCACCTGGTAGTCTGACATCATAGGATACCGCTTTGCAGCCCCCAGGACCGTTGCCATATCGGTATCCTTACCGTACAATACGGTTTGGTTAAACCCCTTTTCAGCATCATTTAACAGCTTATCTTCGATATAATCGGTTACCTGATCGATATAATATGATTCTTCGCCATGCAGTAAATACACAGGTTTGAATTTTCGGGCTTTAATATCTTTGATAATTTCGGCAGCAGTCATGACCGGTAAAATTACGATTTAGGTTGAACGATTAAAGAAATTAACTGATTTGTTTATGCACATAATATTAACTTTGGGCTTAAGAAATTGATGAGGCACAAAAACAATGGTTTACGACATTAACCTTGCAGCTATTGAAATGGTAGAAATACCTGCCGGAACAATAGTGTTGCGCGATGACAGGATTAAACAAAGCTGGACAGTTGAAATAAAGCCTTTTTATTTAGCGAAATACAGCGTTACACAAGCACTTTATTTTGAGATAACAGGTCAGCGGCCCAGTACATTTGCAGGAGATAAGCACCCTGTAGAAACGGTAACCTGGCGTGATGCCGTAGCCTTTTGTAACGCCTTATCCAAAAGAAATGACCTAAACCCTTGTTATGTTTTCGATCAGAAAGCTGATGAGGTAATATTTAATCCGTTGGCCAACGGTTTCAGACTGCCCACAGAGGCCGAGTGGGAATATGCCTGTAAAGCAGGTAGCACTGGCATCAGGTATGGTGAGCTTGACGAGATTGCCTGGTACAAAAAAAATGCTGAAAAAACTACGCAGCAGGTAGGCCTCAAAGCGCCCAATGCCTGGGGCTTGTATGATATGCTGGGTAATGTTTGGGAATGGTGTACCGACATTTATGACGAAACCGTGTACGGCTCCTACCGCATTATCCGTGGTGGTGGCTGGAGTGATGAAGAAAGAGGTTGTATGGCCACTAACCGCAGGCGCAGTCACCCTAAATCATTTAAAATAGAAGATTTGGGTTTCAGGCTGGCGAGGAATATTTAGAAATTGTTAACTGGTTAATTGTTTAATTGTTTAAACTGGTTAACTGAAAACCCCAAACTGATAACTGTAAACTGAATACTGCCAACTGAAAACCGCAAACTGATAATTGAACACTGCCAACTGAAAACTGTAAATTGAAAACTGTAAATTGAAAACTGAAACATTTACCCCTACCCCACTTAACCTACCGCCTTATCCATTTAAAATTACAAGAAAGGATAATGTGATTTTTATTTTCGACGAGTTGAGGAAGAAACACCTGGTACTTACGCCTGAAGAATGGGTACGCCAGCATTTTATACAGAACCTCATTTCGGAGAAAAAATTTCCCCGTACGCTGATTCAGATTGAGGGTGGTTTGGTATTAAATCAGCTGCAGAAACGAAGTGATATTTTAGTGTACAACACTGCCGGTGAAAAACTAATGTTAATTGAATGCAAAGCCCCAAAAGTAAAAATTACCCAATCGGTTTTTGACCAGGCTGCGAGATACAACTCCATCCACCAGGCCAAATGGATTGTGCTCACCAATGGTTTGCAACACGTTTATGCCAAAATGGATCTGGAGAAAGGGAGTTTTAGCTTCACGGAAGAAATGCCTGAGTATTTGAGTTTGTAGTTTAGGTCTCTTATAGAAAATCCGTCATTCCCAGCTTGCCTGGGAATCTTAATGCTGTAGTGAGCGTAGCAAATAGCTTTAAAATTCCCGTTTTAACGGGAATGACGGATTTGCTAAGGAAGATATGTCAAGTGAATCACCAATAGAAAATCATCCATAAAAAATCGTCATTCCCAGCTTGCCTGGGGAATCGTAATGTTGTAGCTACAACTGCACATCGCTTTTGGATTCCCGTTTGCACGGGAATGACGATTTGCTAAGGAAGATATGTCAAGCGCATCACCAATAGAAAATCATCTATAGAAAATCGTCATTCCCAGCTTGCCTGGGAATCGTAATGCTGTAGCTATAA
>NZ_FMZH01000009.1:0-7981 GCF_900101435.1 Pedobacter soli | reverse complement strand
AATAGAAAATCATCCATAGAAAAATCGTCATTCCCAGCTTGCCTGGGAATCGTAATGCTGTAGCTATAACTGCACATCGCTTTAGGATTCCCGGTTTCACGGGAATGACGATTCGCTAAGGAAGATATGTCATGCGAATCACCAATAGAAAATCCGTCATTCCCAGCTTGCCTGGGAATCTTAATGCTGTAGCTATAATTATAAATCGCTTTAGGATTCCCGGTTTCACGAGAATGAACGATCTGTTAAGAGGATCATCTAAGGGACGTACCCCTACTAAACACTATAAGTTGGTTTCCAAACCTGTTTTTCGCCCGAGTAAATAGCCTCATTACACATGCCTACACATATGGCAGCCTGTGTACCTGTATTGATATTAGAAGCCGGTTCCTTACCTGTAGTAATCGATTTATAAAACTCATCGAGCGCATAATTCGTACCATCAATGGTTGGTTTATCCAGAATCGGGATGCCACCGTCTTTATTGACCACAATTTTTGTCGCCCCTGTTACCCCATCTACAATACCCAGTTCTTTTTTAGTGGTTTCTTCGGGATAGAACAAGCCGGTATTGGTTAATAGCGATACCGAACCTTTGGTACCTTTTATTTTAAACAGGTAACCATCGTGCGCATTGCCGCAAGTGGCACCAAAGTTACCTATCATCCCTTTTTCATTATAGCGGAGAATGGCTTGAATATTATCGTAAGTTTCGCGGCCATCTTTAAACACATCTATTCCTCCCGAACCCATAATTTCATCGGGCTGAGTTTCGAAAGCCCAGTTAATAAAATCAATCTGGTGCGAAAGCAATTCGGCAGCTAAGCCACCTGAATACTCCTTGTACATGCGCCAGTTAATTTTCCTTTCTAAAGACGGATCTGGTACTGCCCTACGCCAGTTACCATTACGGTCCCAACGACAATCGATTTGCGTAACCTTACCCAAATAACCACTTTGAATCATATCTTTCACCTTAAAATACAAAGGAGAATAGCGGTATTGGTAACCCACCTGAAATACTTGTTTAGGGTGTTGCTTAACCAACTTTTTGAGGGCCAGGGCCTGCTCAATATTGTAGGTCATGGTTTTTTCTACGTACACATGTTTACCGGCAAGCACAGCATCTTTTGCAATTTTAAAATGCTCACTTAAAGGCGTGGCAATAAAAACAGCATCGATACTTTTGTCATCTAAAACCTTGTGGTAATCTTTTATGGCTTTTGCACCGGCAGGCACATACTTTTCGGCTTCTTTAAGCCTAAAATCGAGCAGATCGCAATAAGCTGCAATTTTATATTTAGCAGGCATCGATTTAATAACCGATAGCACACCCTTACCTCGATCTCCGCAACCAATCATGGCCACATTGATAACCTGATCGGCATACAGGCTTGCAAAAACCTCATTACCTACTAATAAACCAGAGCCTAATAATGCGGTATGCTTAACAAAAGATCGACGATGCATGATATAAATTATTTTGTGTGTTATTAAAATATGTTTTTAAAGGTAGTAAAAAGTGAATGGGCAATGCCCGAGCTCACCAAGTTTTTACAAGCAGAACAAATGGTAAACTCAAATGCCCTGATGCAATAAATGCGAAGTAGAAGGTAGGAGATACCTTTTACTTCGCAGTATACTTTTTTTAATTAAGTAAGATTATTTTAATGTTTTAATTTTGATGGTTCTGAAATCTACTTTATTACCATGGTCTTGTAAGAGGATGTGGCCTTTTGGCGCCTCACCAAAGTTTTTCCAGTCTTTGTATTTACTGATGGCTACCAGTTTTCTAAACTCTTCTGAACCGCGGGTATATTCTAAAACTTTAACCCCGTTTAAATAGTGTTCTACTTTATTATTAGGATATACCACCACGCGGCCGTTGTTCCAGCTACCAATCGGACGCAAGTATCTCGACTCTTTTTTAGATGTCATTAAATCGTATAAAGAAGCTAAAGTGCGGTTTCCATCGCGACCTAACTTCGCATCCGGGTGAAGCACATCATCCAGCACCTGGTATTCTAAACCAATGGCCGAACCTGTATTTTTCTCGCTTAAGGTAACAAAGTATTTTACACCACTGTTGGCTCCAGGGGTAAGTTTAAACTCAAAAGACAAATCAAAAGCTGCGTATTCGTCCTTGGTTACAATATCACCACCATTGGTTGATTCGGCACCGCCTGAAGGTTCTACACTGATTGTACCATTGGCAATTTTCCATCCTTTTTCAGGAAATGCCGTTTTATAGGCACCAATCCAGCCAGCATTGGTTTTACCGTCAAAAAGCAACTTATAACCATTAGCTTTCTCGAAAGGTGATAAAGCATTGGGTGTTAAGTTTACTACATAAAATCCTTGTGGAAAAGCCTTGGCTTTCAGACCCTCAGTCTGTATATTGATGTTTTTGAAGTAAACCTTTTTACCATCATTTTCTGTATTGTTGCCAATACCGTGTACCTGCAAACCAATAAAGCCCGACTGATCTAAAGTATCGATTACATAGGCTACCGGCTGTCCGTTTAACCAGGTTTTGGTTTCGTTACCAATACATTCAATTCTGTAGTGGTTAAATTCGTTCTTTTTATACAAAGATTTTGCTGATGGATTTAACTCCAAAGGGTATAACCAGCTTCTTCTGGCTTCATCATAAATACCGCCACTCCAGGCCCTTGCCGATGGATCTATCTCAACCTGACGGCCAAAAACCATCCCTCTGCCGTTATTGGCTTCCTGTTTAATGTGGCTACGGGTTTGGATACCGGAATTGGTACTTTCGCCCTCAAGCTTTACATCCAGTTCTAAAATGAAATTGCCGTATTCTTTTTCGGTAATCAGAAATGAGTTAGGTGTGCCTTTGGTCATGGTACCTACAATCATTCCGTCTTCAACTTTGTATGGGGCCACGCCTGCTACCGATTTCCAGCCGGTTAAGGTTTTACCATCAAATAAGGGTGTTGTTTTTTGGGCTGCTGCCGATAAACTGATTAGTGATAAAGCAAGAATACTATACTTTTTAATTTTTAACATGATTGGTTTTGTGATGATTAATATTTAAATACTTTTCCGTTTGCGATTACTTCTTGTCTGCCTTCATCGAAAGTGGCTTTTGCACCTGTCCTTACTGCAGCATTGGTCATGATATTGGCAATGGAGTGCGAATAACCGGCTTCTACCGGCGCATTAGGTGTTTTGCGGCTACGCACACATTCCATCCAGTTGCGCATGTGGCCTGAGGTTAAAGGGTCGCCGCCCATACTGGCGCCGGTTGCGGTTTTGATTTCGGTTTTACTCAAATCAAACTCCGGTAAAAGATTGGCTTTTAAACCCATGGCTGCTGCTTCTTTTTCCCTCAATCCGCCTTTTGGCGATACTTTGTTGGTAATCAGGTTAAGCTCACCACCATTCGAATAGTATACTTCGCCTACATCGCCAACGCTGTTCTGCATGCGCGAGGTAAAAGTTACCTGGAAACCATCGGTAGTATCGGGCTGGCCATAATCGAATACTGCCACCATCGAATCCCAGTTTCTGCGGCCATCTTTCCAGGTGTAAATACCTCCGTTGGCTACCACACTGCGCGGATGCTTTAAATTGGTAAACCAGTGTACAGTATCAATCTGGTGGCTCATCCATTGCCCTGGCATGCCTGATGAATATGGCCAGAACAACCTGTATTCTAAATATTTTCTTGGATCGAAAGCCTCAACCGGACGGTTAAGTAAAAAGCGCTTCCAATCAATGTCTTCTTCTTTTAGCTTGGCCACTAAATCGGGCCTGCGCCACCTGCCTGGTTGGTTTACATTCCAAACCAGATCTACAGCCGTTATTGGGCCGAATTTACCATCCTGAATAAATTTTGCCGCATTGGTATAGTTTTCTCCGCTTCTTCGCTGCGAACCAATCTGTACAATCTGCTTGCTTGCCTTAACCGCTTTAAATGCTGCTTTGGCATCATCCATCGTTTCGGCAAAAGGTTTTTCTACGTAGGCATCGCAATTGGCTTTAACGGCCTCGATGGTATGTAAAGCATGTTGAAAATCGGCCGTACTGATAATTACCGCATCAAGATCTTTGGTGGCATAAAGTTCATCGTTATTGCGACAGGCTTTAATATCATGACCAAATTTTGCTTTTAGGTGGGCAATACCCAAATCCCTGCGGTAATTCCATAAATCAGAAAGTCCAACAATATCGAAATTCAGCTCTTTATGATGGTTCATAAAACAAGGCAAAAGGGTTTCTCTGAAACGATCAGAAAACCCAACCACACCTACACGTACCCTATCGTTTGCCCCGATGATGCGACCATAACTTTTGGCACTCATGCCCATTGTACCGGCATAGGTGGCCGCAGCAAATATTGCAGATTGCTTAATAAATTTCCTTCTGGAATTTTCCATATTTGGTTATTTTATAAATATGGTTGCTCATCAAACCATATTGATTGAGCTAAAATAGTGTTTTAAATAAATTGCACTAAAACTCAGCAGGTATTATTCTTGAAACCATTTTTTGACGCAATAGCACTTAATCAGCCATAAACTTATCCAACAAGCCATTTTAAAGCCTTTTTTAATTAAATTTAAACAAGCTCTTTATTTAGGAAAACGATTGAAATAATAATTTGGGGTTTGGGCTAAAAAGAAAAGTCCCTTAACATGTTGCTAAGGGACCTTCGGTATTATACCTGCAAGGTTTTAAAAACCTTACAGGTATTGATGACTATATGATTATCCTAAAATCGCTAAACTTTCTTCAATGATTTTGATTTTTGCTTCCGCATCGGCCTTTTTATTGCGCTCATTGGCAATAATTTCTGGCTTGGCATTCTGCACAAAACGTTCGTTATTCAATTTCGACTCAACCGATTTTAAGAAACCCTGCAGATAAACCAAATCGGCATTTAAACGCTCACGTTCTGCTTCAACATCTACATTTTCAGTTAACGGGATAAAGAATTCATCTTTACCAGCCATAAATGCTGTAGCACCAACAATTTTGTCGTTTACGATCTCGGCTTGTGATACATTGGCCAGCTTGAAAACAATATTTAACCATTTCTCGTAATCGATCTCAGAGTTTACCTTCAAACTTAAAGGTAAAGCCTCTTTAGGCGAAATTTGCTTTTGGTTACGCACATTTCTGATTTCGGCAACAACAGTTTTAATTACCTCGGCATCTTTCAGCAATTGCTCATCAATACCGCCTCCTTTCGGGAATTCGGCAACAATACAGCAATCCATTTCACCGCGGGCAGCAAACAAATCGTCGTGCCACAATTCTTCGGTAATGAAAGGCATGTTCGGGTGCAACAGTTTAATAATCTGCTCAAAGAAATTAACAGTGGCCTGGTAACTTTCTGCATCAATTGGTTGCTGATACGCAGGCTTAACCATTTCTAAATACCAGGCACAGAAATCGTCCCAAACCAGTTTATAGGTAGTCATTAAGGCTTCTGATAAACGGTATTGCTTAAAGTTATCTTCAATTTCTACCAGTGCAGCATTAAAGCGGTTTTCGAACCACGAAATAGCCTGTTTATTTGGGTTTTCTAAGTTTGCATCTACCTCCCAGCCTTTAACCAAACGGAAAGCATTCCATATTTTCGATGCAAAGTTACGCCCCTGCTCACAGTAGCTTTCATCAAACATTAGATCGTTACCCGCTGGTGACGACATCAGCATCCCTACGCGTACTGCATCTGCACCATATTTTTCAATCAATCCAATCGGATCTGGCGAGTTACCCAACGATTTAGACATTTTACGGCCTAATTTATCGCGTACAATACCGGTTAAATACACATTGGTAAATGGTTTTTTGCCCATAAACTCATGACCCGCCATAATCATACGCGCCACCCAGAAGAACAAAATCTCAGGTGCAGTAACCAGATCGTTGGTTGGGTAGTAATAGTTAATGTCTTTGTTATTTGGATCTTTAAAACCATCAAAAACAGAAATTGGCCACAACCAAGAAGAAAACCAGGTATCCATTACGTCTTCATCCTGACGTAAAAATGGCTCTAACTGATGTTTAAAACCTGTTTTTTCAGCATCCGAACAGCTTTGGTCCAAATGTTTTTTCTTCCAGAATTCTTCTAAAGCCTCGTCTTTGGTTTTGGCAACCACCCAGTTTCCTTTATCATCGTACCAGGCCGGAATGCGTTGGCCCCACCACAGTTGACGCGAAATATTCCAGTCGCGCACATTTTCCATCCAGTGGCGGTAGGTATTTTCAAATTTATTCGGAATCAGGTTTACCTCTCCGTTCAATACATCATCCAGTGCCGGTTGTGCCATTTCTTTCATCTTCACAAACCACTGCATCGAAAGTTTAGGTTCGATAGCCGCATCGGTACGTTCAGAAAAGCCAACCTGCGATTTATAATCTTCTACTTTCTCTAAATGACCAGCCTCTTCGAGCATTTTGGCAATCTTTTTACGGGCAACAAAGCGGTCTTCGCCCACCAAAATAACTGCCAGTTCATTTAAAGTACCATCATCATTTAAAATATCGGTAACTGGTAAATTATGTTTTACGCCCAGTTCATAATCGTTCAAATCATGCGCCGGGGTAACTTTTAAACAACCTGTACCAAATTCGATATCTACATATTCATCTTCAATAACGGGAATTTCGTGGTTAACCAGTGGTACGAAAACTTTTTTGCCCTTTAGGTGAGTAAAGCGTTCGTCGTTCGGGTTGATACAGATCGCTGCATCCGCCATAATGGTTTCAGGGCGTGTGGTCGCAATAACCAGATAGTCCGGAGTCTGAAGTCCGGAGTCCGAAGTCTTATCGCCAGCAATAGTATAGCGGATGTAGTATAATTTCTGGTTAACTTCTTTACGGATTACCTCCTCATCAGAAACAGCAGTTTTACCTGCGGGATCCCAGTTTACCATGCGGATACCGCGGTAAATCCACCCTTTTTTATACAGGTGGATAAACGAATCAATTACCGCTTCAGAAAGATCTTCCTCCATAGTAAAACGTGTACGGTCCCAATCGCAACTTGCCCCCAGTTTCTTTAACTGTTCTAAAATAATACCGCCGTATTTTTCTTTCCATTCCCAGGCATATTTTAAAAACTCTTCACGCGAAAGGTCCTTTTTATTGATCCCCTGCTCTTTTAACATGGCTACAACCTTAGCCTCAGTTGCGATAGAAGCATGATCTGTTCCCGGTACCCAGCAGGCATTTTTGCCTTGCATACGCGCCTTACGGATCAAAACATCCTGAATGGTATTGTTAAGCATGTGCCCCATGTGCAGTACCCCTGTGACGTTTGGTGGCGGAATTACAATGGTGTAAGGTTCGCGCTCATCAGGCTCTGAGTGGAAAAACTTTTTAGATAGCCAGTAGCTATACCATTTATCTTCTGTTTCTGCAGGATTGTACTTGGTGGAAATGCTCATGAAAAATTGTTATAAAGGCCCAAAAATAGCTAATTAAGCTGAAAGCCCAAAGCCAGGCAAGCGGAAAGCTGAAAGACTAAGCAGCTAAACATCATATCAGTAGAAATGGAAGATATAGATGCCTGTTTTTATGGAAAGCAGGTACTGCATTTCATTTTAAAGTCAGTCCTGCTTTGCGTTTTACTCTCCCGATGAAAAATCGGGATCGTGCTCACTACAATCCCTTAGGTTTGTTATAATCAAAAAAGTTTGAGATTTGTACAGAAAACCTTAACGGCAGTGCTGAACTATTACTCTGTCTAGATTAAATATCTAAAACCTGTATCAGAGCACTGCCGTTTGTTGAACAAGAACCATATAGAATTTTAGTCTTCGCCGGACTGTTAAGGGATTTAGTTTCATTCAACATCAAGGTTATTTATTCCACTTAACAACCCAAAGTTATGAATTACAGATTATTTGCAGGCATTGATGTTTCAAAACTGAAAATAGATGTTGTGTTTTTTCTTACCGAGAATCCAGACAAGCAATTCCATGAATGCTTTGACAACAGTGAT
>NZ_FMZH01000023.1 GCF_900101435.1 Pedobacter soli | reverse complement strand
GATTGAGGCATTTAGCATCACTGCTAAATGTTTCTTCTCCTGTAATCGCGCTTACTCTTGACAGAACTCATTCAGATCTCCCGGGGTAAGACAATCTACTTCCTATGGATGTGGCCCCTGTATCTACGTAATAGTCCCCGTGCAGTATTGGGCTTCTGTTTGTTTAGCAACATCACCCGGACTAGATCCGCCTCATATACAGTTTCTGTTCGTAAGCCCCCATTTTTGCCTCGGACTTCCTTCAGATTCGCAGTCGCCCACGACACCCTTGTCTTAAGCTAACACTTCCTACTGCAAAGCGTGTTCGGGACTTGAACCCTATAGTTGATTGCCATGCCCGGCGCACTAAACAAAAAAACCCCGGCAAAATGCCGGGGTTTCAATTATCATGCGCTTAAATATTAAGCTTCTACTTCTTCTTGTTTCGAAGCCAATAATTTGTCGTATTCTTCTTGAGAACCTACAATGATACGCTCGTAACCACGTACACCAGTACCTGAAGGGATTAAGTGACCTACGATCACGTTTTCTTTCAAGCCTAACATGTTATCGCGTTTACCTGCAATCGCTGCCTCATTTAATACTTTCGTAGTTTCCTGGAACGAAGCCGCAGAAATGAACGATTTAGTACCTAATGATGCACGGGTAATACCTTGTAGAATTGAACTGGCAGTTGCCGGTCTTGCATCTCTCACCGTAATCTGTTTTAAATCTTTACGTTTTAACTGAGAATTTTCGTCTCTTAATTTACGTAATGATACAATCTGACCTGGTTTGAATTCAGTCGAATCACCTGCGTCTTCAACAACTTTCTTGTCGTACATCGCATCGTTTTCTTCTGAGAAGTCCCAACGATCTACCGCGTTGTTTTCTAAGAAAATAGTATCTCCCGGATCCTCGATGTGAACTTTCTGCATCATCTGGTGAACAATCACCTCGAAGTGCTTATCGTTAATTTTCACACCTTGTAAACGGTAAACCTCCTGGATACCATTTACTAAGTATTCCTGAACAGCTGCAGGGCCTTTAATTGCAAGGATATCAGCCGGAGAAATTGAACCATCAGATAATGGCATACCTGCTTTCACAAAGTCGTTATCCTGTACAAGGATGTGTTTCGACAATGGAACAAGGTATTTTTTAACTTCACCATCTTTCGATTCGATTGTAATTTCGCGGTTACCACGTTTAACGCCACCTAAAGTTACCACACCATCAATTTCGGTTACTACAGCCGGGTTAGATGGGTTACGGGCTTCAAATAGTTCGGTTACACGAGGTAAACCACCCGTAATATCTCGGGTTTTACCAGTTGCACGCGGGATTTTAGCAATAATCTGACCAGTTTGGATGGATTCACCTTCATCAACTGAAACGTGAGCTCCTACCGGAATGTTATAACCTTTGATAAATTCACCTTTTTTGTCAACAATCTGAACTGAAGGGTTTTTAGTTTTATCACGGGTATCGATAATTACTTTTTCGCGGTGACCAGTTTGCTCATCAGATTCTTCACGGTAAGTTACACCATCGATAATGGCATCGAATTGTGCTTTACCGGCAAACTCTGAAAGGATAACCGCGTTGTACGGATCCCACGAACAAATTTTATCGCCTTTAGTTACTTTATCGCCTTCTTTAACGAATAAATATGCACCGTAAGGAATGTTGTTGGTTACGATCACACGACCGCTTCCTGGCTCAACAATTCTAAACTCACCTGAACGGCCCAATACAACCTGTACGGTACCATCTTCAGTTTGTGTATCTACAGTACGAATGTTTTCGAACTCAACCACACCATCAAACTTAGCTACGATGTTAGATTCTGCAGCAATGTTTGATGCAGTACCACCCACGTGGAAAGTACGAAGTGTTAACTGTGTACCCGGCTCACCGATTGACTGTGCTGCAATTACACCAACTGCCTCACCTCTTTGAACACGTTTACCAGACGCTAAGTTACGGCCATAACATAAGGCACAAACACCACGTTTAGACTCGCAGGTTAATACCGAACGGATTTCGATACCTTCAAGCGGCGATTCTTCAATTGTTTTAGCTACATCTTCATCAATATCCTGACCAGCAGCTACCAATAACTCACCACTTAAAGGATTGTACACATCGTGTAATGATGTACGACCTAAAATACGCTCGTATAATGGTTCAACAATATCTTCGTTATCTTTCAATGCGGTTGTGTACATACCTCTTAAAGTACCACAATCCTCATCGTTAACAATCATATCCTGAGCAACGTCATGCAAACGACGGGTTAAGTAACCCGCATCGGCAGTTTTTAAGGCCGTATCGGCCAAACCTTTACGCGCACCGTGTGTAGAGATGAAGTACTCTAATACCGATAAACCCTCTTTAAAGTTTGATAAAATCGGGTTTTCAATGATATCGCCACCTGAACCTGATTTTTGAGGCTTAGCCATCAAACCACGCATACCGCAAAGCTGACGAATCTGCTCTTTAGATCCACGTGCTCCCGAGTCAAGCATCATGTAAACCGAGTTAAAGCCCTGGTTATCTGACGATAACTGAGTCATAACGAAAGTAGTTAACCTGTTGTTGATACGGGTCCAGATATCGATAATCTGGTTGTAACGTTCGTTGTTGGTAATGAAACCCATGTTATAGTTGTTTCTTACCTCTTCAACTTCTGCTGCAGCCTGCTCTAATAATGTATGTTTCTCTACCGGAATGTTTACGTCTTGTAAGTTGAACGATAAACCTCCCTGGAACGCCATTTTGAAACCTAATTCTTTGATATCATCAAGGAACTGAGAAGCACGTGCCATACCAGTCATTTTAACTACTTCACCGATAATATCTCTTAACGATTTTTTAGTTAATAACTCGTTGATATAACCCACTTCTTCCGGAACCAACTGGTTGAATAATACTCTACCAACAGTAGTTTCGGTTAATTTGTTAGCGATAGTGCCATCAGCTTGTTTCACATTTACCCTTACTTTGATAAATGCGTGCAAGTCTAATTCTTTCTCGTTATAAGCAATAATTACTTCTTCCGGAGAATAAAAAGCAGAATCCTGTCCTTTAACCACTCTTGTTTCATCAGTTCTGCGGCCTTTAGTAATATAATAAAGCCCAAGGACCATGTCCTGAGAAGGTACGGTAATTGGAGTACCGTTCGCAGGGTTTAAGATGTTGTGTGCAGCCAGCATTAATACCTGGGCTTCCAAAATTGCTGCGTTACCTAGTGGTAAGTGGACAGCCATCTGGTCACCGTCAAAATCGGCGTTGAATGCGGTACAAACTAATGGGTGTAACTGGATTGCTTTTCCTTCAATTAGTTTTGGCTGGAAAGCCTGGATACCTAATCTGTGAAGAGTAGGTGCACGGTTTAATAATACCGGGTGACCTTTTAATACGTTCTCCAGGATATCCCAAACTAAAGGATCTTTTCTATCTACAATTTTCTTAGCTGATTTAACTGTTTTTACCACACCACGTTCAATCATCTTACGGATGATGAATGGTTTGTAAAGCTCAGCAGCCATATCTTTAGGAATACCGCACTCGTGTAATTTAAGGCTAGGCCCTACAACAATTACCGAACGTGCCGAGTAATCCACACGTTTACCCAATAAGTTCTGACGGAAACGACCTTGTTTACCTTTCAAAATATCTGAAAGTGATTTTAAGGCACGGTTACCTTCAGTTTTTACCGCGTTAACTTTACGTGAGTTATCGAATAACGAATCTACAGCTTCCTGTAACATACGTTTTTCGTTACGTAAAATTACCTCTGGTGCTTTAATCTCGATCAAACGTTTTAAACGGTTGTTACGGATAATTACACGACGGTATAAATCATTTAAATCTGAAGTAGCGAAACGACCACCTTCTAATGGCACCAACGGACGTAATTCTGGTGGAATAACCGGAACGATTTTAACAATCATCCACTCAGGGCGATTCTCGATACGTGTATTGGCACCACGGAAAGCTTCTACAACCTGAAGACGTTTTAACGCCTCATTTTTACGCTGCTGAGAAGTTTCGTTAGCAGCCTGGTGACGTAAGTCGTAAGATAAAGTATCTAAATCAATACGTTTTAATAAATCTTCTAATGCTTCAGCACCCATTTTGGCGATGAATTTATTAGGATCTTTATCATCCAGGTATTGGTTTTCTTTAGGTAATTTATCTAAGATATCTAAATATTCTTCCTCAGTTAAGAAGTCCATATAGTTGATACCTTCTTCAGCCATTAAGCCTGATTGGATAACTACGTAACGTTCGTAATAGATAATTAAATCTAATTTTTTAGTAGGTAAACCTAATAAATAACCGATTTTGTTTGGTAAAGAACGGAAATACCAGATGTGTGCAACAGGAACCACCAAAGCGATGTGCCCCATACGCTCACGACGTACTTTCTTTTCAGTTACTTCAACACCACAACGATCACAAACAATACCCTTATAACGGATACGTTTGTATTTACCGCAATGACATTCGTAATCTTTTACCGGACCAAAAATACGCTCACAGAACAAACCATCACGCTCAGGTTTGTAAGTACGGTAGTTAATGGTTTCTGGTTTCAACACCTCACCACTTGAACGTTCCAGAATAGTTTCCGGAGACGATAAGCTAATCGTGATTGATGTGAAATTGCTTTTTAATTTATTATCCTTTTTGTAAGACATATCTTTTTGTTTTTAGTAGCAAGTACTTAGTATCAAGTATCAAGATCGGATTACCCGTCTTGCTACTTGATACTTTAATACTCAATACTTAGTCTAACGTAATATCTAAACCTAAACCGCGTAACTCATGTACCAATACGTTAAACGATTCTGGTACACCCGGAGTTGGTAGGTTTTCACCTTTAACAATGGCTTCGTAAGTTTTGGCCCTTCCGATTACATCATCCGACTTAACGGTTAAGATCTCCTGAAGAATATTAGCAGCACCGAATGCTTCTAATGCCCAAACCTCCATCTCACCAAAACGCTGACCACCGAACTGGGCTTTACCACCCAATGGTTGTTGTGTAATCAATGAGTATGGTCCGATTGAACGGGCGTGCATCTTATCATCAACCATGTGACCTAGTTTCAACATGTAGATAATACCTACAGTTGTGGTCTGATCGAAACGCTCACCTGTTAAACCATTGTATAAGTAGGTTTTTCCTGAAGCAGGAACACCCGCTTTAGCAATCCACTCTTCAACCTCATCGTGCGTAGCACCATCAAAAATCGGGGTAGCAAATTTAACACCCAATTCTTTACCGGCCCAGGCCAATACGGTTTCGTAGATCTGACCAAGGTTCATACGTGAAGGTACACCTAGTGGGTTCAACACGATATCAACCGGGCTACCATCAGCTAAGAAAGGCATATCTTCATCACGTACAATACGTGCAACAATACCTTTGTTACCGTGGCGACCTGCCATTTTATCACCTACTTTTAACTTACGTTTTTTAGCAACATAAACTTTTGCCATTTGTACAATACCCGATGGAAGCTCATCACCTACACTGATCGCAAATTTATCGCGTTTGTAAGCTCCAAGTTCTTCGTTAACACGGATACCGTAGTTATGAAGCAACATTTTAATCAGCTCGTTTTTATCATCATCAGTAGTCCATTTGTTAGGGCTAATGTGGTTATAATCAAGCTCTGCTAAAATTTTCTGAGTAAATTTAGCGCCTTTGGCAACCAATAATTCTTTGTAAATGTTAAATACACCTTGCGATGTTTTTCCGTTTACGATAGCGAATAATTTGTCAACCAATTCGTTCTTTAACTTATCAGTTACGGTGTTATAGCCTTTATCTAACTTCTCAATTGCCGATTTTTCTTCAGCTTTGGTAGTTTTCTTAGCACGGCTGAATAATTTAGTATCAATTACCACACCCTGGATTGAAGGAGGAGTTTTTAAAGACGCATCTTTAACATCACCTGCTTTATCACCAAAGATTGCACGTAGTAATTTCTCTTCCGGTGAAGGATCAGACTCACCTTTAGGGGTAATCTTACCAATTAAAATATCACCTTCTTTTACTTCAGCACCGATACGGATAATACCATTTTCATCAAGGTCTTTTGTAGCCTCTTCAGAAACGTTCGGGATATCTGGTGTTAATTCCTCTTCTCCACGTTTAGTATCACGTACTTCTAATTCAAACTCTTCAATATGCAATGAAGTGAAAACGTCATCACGAACAATACGCTCATTGATTACAATCGCATCCTCAAAGTTGAAACCTTGCCAAGGCATGAATGCCACTTTTAAGTTTCTACCCAATGCCAATTCGCCATCTTCAGTAGCATAACCTTCGCATAGTACCTGACCTTTACTAACTTTTTGACCTTTCTTAACGATTGGTTTTAAGTTGATACAGGTATTCTGGTTTGTTTTTTTGAACTTGATTAAACGGTATGTTTTGCTATCACCTTCAAATGAAACTAAACGATCATCTTCGTTACGCTCATATTTAATGGTAATTTCGTTTGCATCTACATATTCTACAACACCGTCACCTTCTGCATTGATCAAAGTTCTTGAATCGCGGGCAACGCGACCTTCCAAACCTGTACCAACGATTGGTGCTTCAGGACGTAACAATGGTACGGCCTGACGTTGCATGTTCGATCCCATCAACGCCCTGTTCGCATCATCATGTTCTAAGAATGGAATTAACGAAGCAGCAATTGAAGTAATCTGGTTAGGTGCAACGTCCATCAAGTCTAATTTCTCAGGCTCGATAATCGGGAAGTCACCCTCGTAACGTGCTTTAACACGTGGCGTAGAGAACACACCTTTATCATCATACTCAGCGTTAGCCTGAGCAATGGTTTTACCATCCTCATCTTCTGCCGATAAATAGATAACGTCTGAATCTACAACTACTTTACCATCTTCAACGCGTTTGTATGGAGTTTCAATGAAACCTAAATTGTTGATTTTTGCATGCACACAAAGTGATGAAATCAAACCAATGTTTGGTCCCTCCGGAGTTTCAATTGTACATAAACGACCGTAGTGCGTGTAGTGAACGTCACGTACCTCGAAACCAGCACGCTCGCGGGATAAACCACCCGGACCTAAAGCTGATAAACGGCGTTTGTGCGTAATCTCTGCCAATGGATTGGTTTGATCCATGAACTGAGATAACTGGTTTGTACCAAAGAAAGAGTTGATTACTGATGATAACGTACGGGCGTTAATCAAATCAGTTGGTGTAAACACCTCATTATCGCGGATGTTCATACGCTCACGGATAGTTCTGGCCATACGGGCTAAACCTACACCGAATTGTGCGTACAACTGCTCACCTACCGTACGTACACGACGGTTTGATAAGTGATCGATATCATCCACCTCTTCTTTAGAGTTGATCAATTTGATCAGGTATTTAACAATTGCAATAATATCTGCTTTCGTTAATACTTTTACATCATCAGGGGTATTCATTTTCAACTTACGGTTGATGCGGTAACGACCAACATCACCTAAATCGTAACGTTTATCCGAGAAGAATAAACGGTCAATGATACCACGGGCAGTTTCCTCATCAGGTGGTTCTGCGTTACGCAAAGCACGGTAGATGTTTTCAACAGCTTCTTTCTCTGAGTTTGATGTATCTTTTTGTAATGTATTATATATAATGGTATAATCGGCCTGGCTAGCTCCATCTTCCTTAGAAAGGATAATGGTTTTAACACCTGCTTCAATAACCATATCGATGTGTTCGTCTTCTAAAACGGTTTCTCTTTCAAGAATCACTTCATTACGGTCGATAGAAACTACCTCACCTGTATCTTCATCTACAAAATCTTCAACCCATTTCTTCAATACCCTTGCAGCCAGTTTACGACCGATGTATTTCTTTAAACCTGATTTACTAACTTTTACTTCGTCAGCAAGATCGAAAAGTTCTAAGATGTCTTTATCAGAATCGTAACCGATAGCACGTAATAAAGTGGTAACCGGGAATTTTTTCTTACGATCGATGTAAGCGTACATTACGTTATTAACGTCTGTAGCAAACTCGATCCATGAACCTTTGAAAGGAATAACACGAGCAGAATACAATTTGGTTCCGTTAGTGTGACGGCTTTGGCCGAAGAACACACCCGGAGAACGGTGTAATTGCGAAACGATAACACGTTCTGCACCGTTGATAACAAATGTACCTTTTGGTGTCATATACGGGATAGTACCTAAATACACATCCTGGATAATGGTTTCAAAATCCTCATGTTCTACATCATTACAAGAAAGCTTAAGCTTTGCTTTTAATGGAACATTGTAGGTTAATCCACGCTCAATACACTCGTGTATATCGTAACGCGGCGGATCAACAAAATAATCAAGAAATTCTAATACGAAGATATTTCTCGAATCTGTTATTGGAAAGTTTTCAGCAAACACTTTGAACAAACCCTCGCTAGAGCGATCGTCTGATGTGGTATCTATCTGGAAAAATTCTCTGAATGATTGCAATTGCACATCCAGAAAATCCGGATAGTCTATAATGTGCTTACTAGTTGCAAAATTTACTCTTTGTTCGACTGTCTTTGCCAATGGACTAAAAGATTTTAGTTTAAGAATAAACTATTTGTTTGGTTCGAATTTCAAACAAGCTCATTAACCAAACAAAATGAGATGTTTATAAACAGGTAAAGACACCGACATTTTCAGTCGGTGTCTAATACATTTTTAGCTTAGCTAAGTTAAGTGATTACTTAATCTCAACTACTGCTCCAGCTTCTTCTAATTGTTTTTTAAGAGCTTCTGCTTCGTCTTTAGCAACACCAGCTTTTAATTCTTTTGGTGCTCCGTCTACTAAGTCTTTAGCTTCTTTCAAACCTAAACCAGTTAAGTCTTTAACAAGTTTTACAACTGCTAATTTCTGACCACCAGCTTCTTTTAAGATTACATCAAAAGATGTTTTTTCTGCAGCAGCAGCAGGTGCATCACCACCAGCAGCAGGACCAGCAACTACAGCAGCAGCTGCAGGCTCAATACCATACTCATCTTTTAAGATTTGAGCTAATTCATTAACTTCTTTAACTGTTAAGTTTACTAATTGCTCAGCAAACGCTTTTAAATCTGCCATTTTATTAAGATTTTAAAAATTTACGTAAAAATAATTTTGTTTAATTTGCGAACTTAAGGTGTTCGTTAACCTTCTCTTTCTTGTAGAGTTTTAACAATTCCTGCAATTTTGCTACCGCCTGATTGAAGTGCAGATAGAACATTTTTAGCTGGTGATTGTAATAATCCAACGATATCTCCGATAAGCTCTTCTCTTGATTTCAAGCTTACTAAGTTATTTAATTGGTCATCGCCAACGTATACTGATGAATCTATAAATGCTGCTTTAAGCACTGGTTTATCAGATGTTTTTCTCAAAGCTTTAATCAACTTAGCCGGAGCATTAGCTGTTTTTGAGAATAATAATGATGATGAACCTTTTAATGCTTCGTATATCTCAGAAGCGTCGCCTTCTAAACCTTCAATCGCTTTGCGGATTAAAGAGTTTTTAGCAACTTTCATTACGATATCGCCTTCAAAACATTTGCGACGGATGTTATTAATCTGCTCAACAGAAAGGCTAGAAGTATCAGCAATATAAAAATTGCCAAACTCTTGCATTTGTCCTTGTAGTTCTAAAACTACTTCGTTTTTTTCTTCTCTGTTCATGATTAGATCCCCGCTACTGATTTGGTTTCAATTGCAATTCCAGGACTCATTGTAGAAGACACGTGAATGCTCTTAAAATAAGTTCCTTTAGCAGCAGATGGTTTTAGTTTTGAAATCACCTGAATAATTTCAAGTGCGTTCTCATAAATTTTATCTGCCGGGAATGATACTTTTCCTATCGAGGCGTGTATGATACCCGTTTTGTCTACTTTAAAATCAATCTTACCTGCTTTAACCTCAGTTACAGCTTTACCAACTTCGTTAGTAACTGTACCTGACTTTGGGTTAGGCATTAAGTTCCTTGGACCTAAAACACGGCCCAATTTACCTACCTTAGCCATACAAGCTGGTGTAGTGATAATAATGTCTACATCGGTCCAACCACCTTCAATTTTAGCTACATACTCGTCTAAACCTACGAAGTCTGCGCCAGCTGCTTTCGCTTCTTCTTCCTTATCAGGAGTTACCAAAGCTAAAACACGTACAGTTTTACCTGTTCCGTGCGGTAAAGTAGCAATACCACGAACCATTTGATTGGCTTTACGCGGATCTACACCTAAAGATACATCAATATCAACTGAAGCATCGAATTTAGTAGTAGTGATTTCTTTTACCAAAGCAGCAGCATCCTTCAAAGTATAAGCTTTACCAGCTTCTATTTTAGCATGCGCCTTTTTTTGATTTTTAGTTAATTTCGCCACTGTTGTAAACTGTTTTTTAATTAATTTTTCCAGGGTGCATCACCAGATACGGTGATTCCCATACTACGTGCTGTACCAGCAACCATACTCATTGCCGACTCGATTGTAAATGCGTTTAAATCCGGCATTTTATCTTCAGCAATAACTTTGATTTGGTCCCAAGTCACTGAACCAACTTTTTTACGGTTAGGCTCAGCAGAACCACTCTGTAATTTAGTCGCGTCTTTCAACTGAATAGCTACAGGAGGGGTTTTGATGATGAAATCAAATGACTTATCAGCATAAACAGTAATTACAACCGGCAATACTTTACCTGCTTTATCTTGGGTACGAGCATTGTATTGTTTGCAAAACTCCATGATGTTCACCCCTTTAGCACCCAATGCAGGTCCTACCGGTGGCGATGGATTTGCAGCTCCGCCTTTGATCTGTAATTTGATCATCGCACTGATTTCTTTTGCCATTTTGTGTTTTTTATTTATTTAAAACTCAATGTTAAATAGTGGAAGCATGTAACATTTTATTTCCTTAGAGCTCCTATAAAGCTTAAAGGACTGCAAAGATATGGATTAACTTACAGTAAAACAATAGTATCGATAAAAAATAATTTTAATTATTTCGTATTCTGTTAAATTATCAATCTTCCTGAAAGACTGAGGTTAATAAGTAAGCTGCATTTAACTATCAACAAGAAGGGTGTTATTGTTAGTATTCTAAAGTTATCGCATAAAAAAACCCCGGATTAACCGGGGTTTCTAAATATCTTATTAATTGCTTACTCTTTTTCTACCTGCATGTAATTCAACTCAAGCGGAGTTTTACGGCCGAAGATTTTAACCATTACTTTCAGTTTTTTCTTCTCTTCGTTTACCTCTTCGATAATACCAGAGAAACCGTTGAAAGGTCCGTCCATTACTTTGATGTTTTCGCCAACATAGTAAGGTACATTCATGGTTTCGCCTTGCTCACTCATTTCATCAACCACACCTAAAATGCGGTTAACTTCTGCCTGGCGCATTGGAATTGGATTACCGGCTTTATCGCCAAGGAAACCAATTACACTATTGATACCTTTAATGATGTGCTCTAACTCACCGTCTAAGGTGGCTTCGATTAACACATAACCAGGGTAAAAGTTACGTTCTTTGGCAATTTTTTTACCGTCTTTCATTTGGTAATATTTTTCCATCGGGATTAACACCTGAGGAACCAAATGAGAGAAACCTAAACGGCTGATCTCAGCATCAATGTACTGTTTTACTTTCTTTTCTTTACCGCTTACCGCCCTTACAACGTACCACTTTAGATCGCTCATTCGTAAATATTAATTAGAAAGTGATTTATAAAAAGTATCTAACACAAATGTAGATCCTTTGTCCATTGCAAAAATTACCAATGCAATAATTAAAGAAGCCACCAATACCAGAATTGCAGAACTTTGCAGTTCGCCCCATGTAGGCCAGGTAACCTTCTGGGTCATTTCATCGTACGATTCTTTTATAAACTCAACTACTTTAGCCATATTTATTATAATGATTAAATGATTGAGCTAGTGAGAGACTGGATGTAAAATACATTCAATCATTAAAAATTCACTAATTCAATCATTATTTTGGCACGGGAACAAGGATTCGAACCCTGATCAAAGGTTTTGGAGACCTCTATTCTACCGTTGAACTATTCCCGTGTATTTTAAAAAGAGCTAGCCTGAACCAGCTCTTTTTGTATTGTTGCAGCTTAAAATTAAGCTAAGATTTCAGTTACCTGACCAGCACCTACTGTTCTACCACCTTCACGGATAGCGAAACGTAGACCTTTTTCCATTGCAATCGCGTTAATTAACTTAACAGTGATTGTAACGTTATCACCTGGCATTACCATTTCAGTTCCTTCAGCTAGTGAGATCTCACCAGTTACGTCTGTGGTACGGAAATAGAATTGAGGACGATATTTGTTGAAGAATGGAGTGTGACGACCACCTTCTGCTTTTGATAATACATAGATCTCAGCTTTGAAATCAGTGTGAGGAGTTACTGAACCTGGTTTACAGATTACCATACCACGACGGATATCAGTTTTCTCAATACCACGTAACAATAAACCTACGTTATCACCAGCCTCACCGTAATCTAAGATTTTACGGAACATCTCAACACCAGTTACTGTAGATTTTAAGTTCTCAGCACCCATACCTAAGATCTCAACTGGATCTCCAGAGTTGATTACACCACGCTCAATACGACCAGTAGCAACAGTACCACGACCAGTGATTGAGAATACGTCTTCAACAGGCATTAAGAAAGGAAGATCAGTTAAACGTGGAGGAATTGGAATGTAGCTATCTACAGCATCCATTAATTCCATGATTTTACCAACCCATTTAGCATCTCCGTTTAATCCACCTAAAGCAGAACCTTGGATTACTGGAATATCATCACCTGGGAATTCGTAGAATGATAATAATTCACGAACTTCCATTTCAACTAGTTCTAATAATTCTGGATCATCAACCATATCCACTTTGTTCATGAATACAACTAATGAAGGCACACCAACCTGACGAGCTAACAAGATGTGCTCACGAGTTTGTGGCATTGGACCATCAGTAGCAGCAACAACGATAATTGCACCGTCCATTTGAGCAGCACCAGTAACCATGTTTTTCACGTAATCCGCGTGACCTGGACAGTCAACGTGTGCATAGTGACGGTTAGCTGTTGAATACTCAACGTGAGCTGTATTGATAGTGATACCTCTTTCTTTTTCCTCTGGAGCAGAGTCAATAGAATCGAATGAACGTGCCTCAGTTAAACCAGCATCAGCTAAAACTTTTGTAATAGCCGCTGTTAAAGTTGTTTTACCGTGATCCACGTGACCAATTGTACCGATGTTTAAGTGCGGTTTACTGCGGTCAAATTTTTCTTTTGCCATTTTATTTATAACTAATTAGTAGGTTAACTTTTTATTATTTCTTATTTATTGTTTTTTCAACACAAAAAACCTTGTTACTCCGCCTAAACAGATTTAACAAAGCTTTATTATACCTGAGCCAACTATGGGAATTGAACCCACGACCTCTTCCTTACCAAGGAAGTGCTCTACCGCTGAGCTAAGTCGGCTTTTAGTTTTCAGTTTCAGCATTTGGCTTTAATTTCAAAACCTTATTCCTTAACTGCCCACTTTCTAATTTATTGGAGCGGAAGACGAGGTTCGAACTCGCGACCTATAGCTTGGAAGGCTATCGCTCTACCAACTGAGCTACTTCCGCTTTTAAAAAATTAGTGATTGATTGAACGAATGAATGACCGGTCTGATCAGTAAAACATTTGGTCATTCATTCATTTAAAGTGTGGGGAGAGAAGGATTCGAACCTTCGAAGTCTTACGACAACAGAGTTACAGTCTGTCCCATTTGGCCGCTCTGGTATCTCCCCAACTTTATCTTAAAATGCTAACACTTTAAAATAAAAAGAGCCTCCTATCGGAATCGAACCAATGACCTACTGATTACAAGTCAGTTGCTCTACCAGCTGAGCTAAGGAGGCTTTAAATTTTGTGCAATGATACGAAAAATCTTCATTTTTCATACTATTAGCGTGTATTTTTAAAACTTTTATCTTTTTAAAGAACAACCCTTTTCTTGTTGGCGTAACGCCCTTTCCGAAAGGGAATGCAAATATACACACTTATATTTCACTTCAAAATAAATTTGAAAAAAAATGGAGAAGTTTTTTCGTCCATTTCATTAAACCGGCCGAATTGGCTTAGTAATCAACCGCTTAAAATTGAATATTTTTTTCACTTTTTTTCGCTCCATTTTCTAAAAAACCAGGCTTTACGAATAACAACCAGAATACTCACCTGAAATAAGCAACCAAATAATTTTCAAAAAAAATAAAATTGCCCTGCTTTAGTTCATTTTTTATTCAAAAACCAAATGAATTAATTGAAATCAGGGGCAAAAAAAATATAATTTTTGATCAATCATGCCCGTTGAATGCATCTTTTTTTCGATCAAAAACTGTTCATTTTAAAAAAATCACCTCACCTTTTCACAAAAAAGCAGTGCATTTTAAATTGCACTGCTTCCTTTTTTATTAATTTTCTACTTAGTATTAATAATCTGCTGCTTCGCTTTCGCTTAAAATGGCTTTATGCTCACTTAATTTTGCACGCGTTTTATCCTTATGTTTCGTAATTTGCTTTCTTAACGATTCGATAGCCAGGTCGGTGGCTTCTTCAAATGATTTACATTGTTCTTTAGCGAATAAGGTCCCTCCTGGCACAATAAGTTTAATCTCACTGATTTTATTGGCTTCATCCTCTACGTTCTCTAACTTTAAATACACTTCGCCGCTAATGATCTGATCAAAAAACTGATCGAGTTTATTTGCTTTTTTCTGGATAAAGTCTAACAACTTACTGTCTGCATTGAAATGGATTGATTGAACTCCGATTTTCATTTTTCCTCCTTTTTTTACGCCTTTGGGTGGGCTTGTTTATAAATTGTTTTTAATCTTTCGATCGAATTATGGGTGTAAACCTGTGTGGCCGCTAAACTGGCGTGGCCTAATAATTCTTTTATTGCATTTAAATCTGCTCCTGCATTTAACAGGCTTGTTGCATAGCTATGCCGCAACACATGTGGACTTTTCTTTTCATGGGTTGATACGTGTTTTAGGTATTCGGTAACAATGCGGTATATTAATTTCGGATATGCCGCGGCACCTGTATTGGTAACGATTAAGATAAGCAAATTGTTATTAAAGTTTTGCAACTTTTTTTGTTCGATATAGGTATTTAGCTGATTGATAAGCGATTTATTTATTGGGATAATGCGCTCCTTGTTTCTTTTACCCAAAACTTTGATCGTGCCCGAGTAAACATCTATATCGGTATCCTTTAATTGTAGTAATTCAGTTAAACGTATCCCAGTACCAAAAAGCAGCTCAATCACTACGTGGTTGCGTACGGAAGGGAAACTGGTATCAAAATAATGGTCAGAATCCAGTAAATGATCCATTTTTTGCGCATCAACAAACACCGGCAGTCTTTTGGGAATTTTAGGCGCCTTAATTAAAACGGTAGGGTTTTGATCTATCTTCCCTTCCCTAAGTAAAAATTTGTAAAAACTGCGTATGGCCGATATTTTACGGTTGATAGTGGTTTCGGCATTTTCCTGTTCCATTAAATCAACCAGGTAGCTCCTGAGGTGGGTATGTTTTACCGCTAAAAACTGAAGCTCGAATGTATTTTGGATATACCCTTCAAACTGTTCTAAATCGGCTTGATAAGAAGTAACGGTGTGCTGAGAATAGCGTTTCTCGTGAGTTAAATATGTGATAAAACTTTTTAGCAACATGCCATATCATTTTGAGCGGGTACTGATATGAAGTTACAAATAGTTTTGATATAAAGAAATCATTAATTAATTGTTTATTGTAAAGTTTTCGATTCCTTTAAAAACAAAAAAGCTCTCCCGATTTACATCCGGAGAGCTTTTATATATTATATCGTAAACAACTATGCAGTTGTATCTTGATTCATATTCTGAATGTAAACAGCATGTTTAATTTCAGTACGACGAGTAACAGATTTCTTCTCGTATGCCTGACGGCTACGTAGTTCTCTTAACACACCAGTTTTTTCAAACTTTTTCTTGAAACGTTTAAGGGCTTTATCTAATGATTCGCCGTCTTTAATGTTGATAATGATCATAACGCTGAAATACCTCCTCTCGTGGTTTTTAAATTTATCCGTGTTATCGGGGCTGCAAATGTAAGTAAATTATTGAAAATGAGAAAGCTTTTTTAAAAGAATTTTTATTAAAATCATTAGCCCAATTAAACTGTTCTTTACTTACATTTAACTAAACTATTTATACTATGACAACAGGCAAAAAAGCAATCACCATTATTGCAGTAGTAATTGTTCTCTTACTGGCAGCAATCTGTTATTACCGTTACTTCTTCGTTTTCGGCGAAGGTGTTAAAGCCGGCGAATTAAATTACGTAGTAAAAAAAGGCTACATCTTTAAAACCTACGAAGGAAAACTAATCCAAAGCGGTATTAAATCGCGCCAAACCGGAACTGTACAGAACAATGAATTCGAATTTTCTATTGCCAATAAAGCAATCGCCGATAAAATGATGGCCAATAGCGGTAAATTTTACGAGCTACATTATAAAGAATATAAAAATACCCTACCATGGCCCGGCTTTAGCGTATATGTAGTGGATAGTATTTTAACAAGCAAGGATATTCAATGAGCAGAAAGAAGCTGAAAGTCCAAAGACTAAAGCAGAAAGCAAGATCCTGAAATAAGCTAAAAGCGCAAAGACCAAAGCGGAAAGCTTAGATGCCCTTAAATGTCTTAGGTGGTGAAAAAGACTTAAGCGCTTTACGCTTCAAACTGGCTTCATGCCCGGCAGCTTTGGTCTTTAAGCTTTAGTCTTTCCGCTTAAAAATTAGCTTTTCTTCTTCGGTACCTTCGCACCTTCTTTTCGTGCTTCTGATAAACCGATCGCTATAGCCTGTTTTTTAGAGGTCACTTTTTTACCTGATCCACTTTTCAATTTCCCTTCTTTCATTTCGTGCATGGTTTTTTCTACTTTCTCACCAGCTTTTTCTGAATACTTTGCCATATGCTTTGTTCATTAGTCATTAGTTCAATGGTTCATTTGTTTATTCGCCATTGGTTAATTTGTCCATTGCCCACTGTCCATTGGTTATTGTACATTGATTATCTCTAATTGGTCATTGGTCATTGGTCATTGGTCATTGGTCATTGGTCATTAAAAAAACATAAGATTAAGCAGGCTGGTTTTATAAATTTTAAATAAAAAAATCCGGAGGTAGTTAAACCGTCCGGATTACTCATAATATATTTGGTTTGTTGTTTCTTTAATAGTGTGAAGTTGCTTTGGTCTTTAAGCTTTAGTCTTTCTGCTTAACTTAAAACTTCCCGGGCAATCACAATCTTCTGTATTTCCGATGTCCCCTCGCCTATGGTGCATAATTTACTGTCGCGGTAAAACTTCTCTACCGGGAAATCTTTGGTGTAACCATAACCGCCAAAAATCTGAACAGCCTCTGTTGCTACTTTTACCGAAACCTCCGAGGCAAAATATTTAGCCATGGCTGCTTCCTTTGTCATGGGCAGGTGCCTGTTTTTTAAATCTGCCGCCTGGCGGATCAATAATTCGGCCGCCTCAATTTCAGTTGCCATATCGGCCAGCTTAAAACTAATGGCCTGAAAGTTCGAAATTGGCTGACCAAATTGCTGGCGTTGTTTCGAGTAAGCTACAGCAGCATCAAAAGCTCCCCTGGCAATCCCAAGTGCCAATGCGGCAATCGAGATACGGCCGCCATCCAAAACTTTCATAGCCTGTTTAAAACCTTCGCCAACATTACCCAATAAATTGGCTTTGGGTACACGGCAATTATCAAAAACCATTTCAGTGGTTTCTGAAGCTCGCATGCCCAGTTTATTTTCTTTTTTTCCGGCCGAGAAGCCCGGCGTGCCACGTTCAACCACAATAGCAGAAATCCCTTTAGAACTCCCCTTTTCGCCAGTACGAACCATTACAACTGCAATATCACCGCTTTTACCGTGGGTAATCCAGTTTTTAGCACCATTAATAATATAGTCATCGCCATCCTCAACAGCGGTAGTCATCATTCTTAAGGCATCCGAACCTGTATTGGCTTCGGTTAAGCCCCAGGCGCCAATCCACTCGGCGCTTGCCAGTTTTGGCAGCCATCTTTGTTTTTGTTCTTCGTTGGCAAAAGCCAAAATGTGCCCCGTACATAAAGAATTGTGTGCTGCCAGCGATAAGCCAATTGAGCCACAAACCCGTGCTACCCCAACAATAACATCAACATACTCCTGGTAGCCCAATCCGGCTCCCCCATAAGCTTCGGGCACTAAAACACCCATAACGCCCAGTTCGCCAAGTTGCTTAAACAGTTCAACGGGGAAATGCTGGGTTTCATCCCATTCCATAATATATGGACGAATGTTTTTTTCTGCAAAATCGCTGACCATTGTCCGCACACTTTGCTGAGTTTCTGTTTCCGAAAAATCAAAGCTCACGCTCATCAGGTTTATATTTTAATAGTTAGTTGCAGCAATGATAAACATTTATTTGATAGTTAATTACCATTAAATATTTGCGCAATTGCAGAATGAAATGGTATTTGGTTCAATTAGTTAGGCCTTTAAATTTTAAACCTTCAAATTAGCCGAAAAACTTTTTTTTATTTTTTTTACAACCTTAAGTCCAGTCTGATAAAATCCAGTCAGGCTAAATCTGCATCTGCCACTAAAAAGAAATATAAGGGCTTATCTTATCAATCACTTCCTGATTTAAAAGCACAACCTTTTTTAAATCGTCAATTCCGTTGTAATTACCATGCTGTTTGCGGTATTGGATAATGGCATTAATCTGTTTGAACGACAAATAGGGATTACTTTTTAAATCGTTAAAAACTGCAGTATTGATATTGATGGTTTTAAGAACGGCCTTACCAATTGAAACCTGATCTTTAATTTCAGCATATTTTTGCTCATCCAGGCCATACACCTCCATTAACTGTTCTGTTTTGTAAAATCCACCCAAACGCTCTCGGTATTTAATAATCCGCTTGGCAAAAGTACCTCCTATTCCCTTTATTTCGTCCAGCTGTGCAGAGTCGGCTGTGTTAATATCTACAATTACCGTTTTCTTCACATAAGCTTTCCTTTCAAAGGGGGTAAAACTTTTATCAGCACCGGCAGGTTTTGGCGCTATCTGAACATAAGGCAGCAATTTACGGTACAGCTCAGGCGAAATGGTGTACATTTTCTGAAGATCTTCGGGCTTATAAAACCGGCCACCTTTGCGGGTATAGTTTACAATAGCTGCAGCCTGTTTGGGCGATAATCCAAAACTTTGCCAGCCTTGTACCGGTAAAGTATTGGGATCAAAATTAAAAAAACGAATATTTTTCGGTGTATTGCCACGCTCAGTCCGTTCGCCGGTATAAACCTGGCGTTCTTCATCTAATACCTTTAATTGTTGAATCCGGGATAAAAGTAAAGGGCCGTCTTTTTCAACCGGCTTATAGTAATCATATATAAAAGGTATGGCTTTAATTACAATAATGAGCAGCACCAGAAACAACAAGCCATTGAATTCGCCTTTGCTAAAACCGAAATGTTTGTTGAGCCAAATTCTCATAGATGTGATATGACATGTGTATTATAAATATAAATCTTATTTTTGGGATTGCAAACAGTATAGGTTTTGCCTATCAACGCCACAAAGAATTTATATGAAGATTATTACTACATCTGAGTTTGCGAAAGCAACCAAGATTGATAAGCTGGGTGTACCGGGTTTGGCAGGTTTGATGATGGAGATCATGAAACTGAACGACATTAATGACGTTTTTGCTCAAAACCAGCACTTTAAAGGTTTAGAATTTGTAGATAAAATATTAGAAACCATTGGCGTTTCTATCGAATTTGATGAAGATGATTTAAACAGCATACCCAAAACTGGTCCGTTTATTGCCATTGCCAACCATCCTTACGGTGGTGTTGAAGGCCTTGCCCTGGTTAAGCTTTTATGTACGGTACGCCCCGATGCAAAGGTGATGGTAAACTTCATTTTGAAGAAAATCCCGAACCTGGACGAGTTTTTTGTTGCTGTTAACCCTTTCGAAAACGTGCAGCATTCCTCAAGCATCAGCGGTTTAAAAACAACTTTCGATTTACTTAGAAACGGAACGCCAATTGGAATTTTCCCTGCTGGCGAGGTTTCGACCTTTAAGCTGGATGCACAACAGGTAACCGACAGGATGTGGCATCCTGTGGTTGGAAAACTGATTGCCAAAGCAAAGGTACCGGTAGTTCCTATTTATTTCCATGGTAACAATGGTGTGTTTTTTAATATCCTGAGCTTTATCCACCCTACCCTGCGTACAGCCAAATTACCTTCTGAGTTTTTAAACAAGCATGGCCGTACCATTAAAGTAAGAATTGGTAAACCAATTGCGGTTTCCGAAATTTCGCACATGAACAGCAGCAATAAGCTGATGGACTTTTTAAGGGCCCGTACCTATGCACTGGGAATTGGTTTAGATACCGAGAAAAAACTCTTCAACCCGCTTAATCTGTTCAAAATTAAAAAGAAGGCAGCTGATGTAATTGAAGAAACTTCGCGCGTGCTGATTAAAGGAGAAGTAGATCAGCTGGAAGATTTTAAGGTTTGGACCGAGAAAAACTATGAGGTTTATATTGTTCCGACATTAAAAATCCCGAACATCTTAAGGGAAATTGGCCGCTTGCGCGAAATCACTTTCCGCGAGGTAGGCGAAGGTACCAACAAAAAAATCGACCTAGACAACTACGATATTTACTATAACCACTTGTTTATTTGGGATAAGGACCTTGAAAATATTGTAGGTGCCTACCGTATTGGTAAAGGCGACGAAATTTTAGAAAGCATGGGGCGCCGTGGTTTCTACCTTTCAGAGTTGTTTAAAATGAAAGACCAGTTTTATCCGATGTTGAGACAAGGAATCGAACTGGGCCGCTCATGGATCAGAAAAGAGTACCAGGGTAAGCCGCTTCCATTGTTCTTACTTTGGAAAGGTATTTTGAAATACCTGATTGATAACCCGCAATACCGCTACATGTTTGGTCCGGTAAGTATCAGCAATAATTTTTCGAAGTTTAGTAAGGCACTGATTGTAGATTACATTACCAAAAACCACTTCGATTACGAAATGGCCAAATATGTTAAACCGAGAAATAAATTTAAGGCCGATTTATTGCCCATTGCTACCGATACTTTAGTAGATAGCAGCGAGTCGTTTAAAGACCTGGATAGTATTATTGGCGATATCGAAAACTCGCATATCAAAATACCGGTACTGTTAAGGCAGTACATGAACCTGAATGCGAAGATCATTTCTTTCAATATCGACCCGAAATTTTCCGATTGCCTGGATGGTTTCTTAGTGGTAGATACGCACAACATTCCACCAGAGATGCTGGAAAAACTTGGCAAGAACTTATAATTTTAAGCAATAAAAAAACCCAGACATCCATCTGGGTTTTTTATTATCAACTAACCTAAACTTTATAAATACTAACCAAATATTTATGTCACAAAAGTACAGGCAGCTTGTTAAGCCGGTATTAATGAAATGTTATAAATAAATTTTCTTTTACTGATTCCCCCCCTTCGCTGATAAGCATTCTTAAAACGATTTTTTTCTACCACTACAACAGTATTACTCTTCAGCAGTGTTAATTTTTCATTAAGCTGATTATTGAGCTTAACATAAAGAAATTGTTGCATTTATGTTAATTATAAGTAAATTTAATGTAACCAAATATTAAGGTGGTTTGAAAAGAAGGATTTATACATATTTTTTGAGTGCGTTTTTGTTCGCCTGCCTGTCGTTAAATGCGGTTACGGCAAAGGGACAGAACTACTCTTTTGATTTTTATAATGGCACTTTCAATTTTAGTATCGATTCTACAATTGTTTTTCAAACTGCACAAAAAGCAACCGCCGCCGAAACCGCACAATTTTACAAGTATGTATCGGCAGGCCATTATGAACCTTTAATCAGTGCGTTAAAAAAATACCAGGAGCAGTACGACCTTAACGACTGGATTTATTACCAGCTAATTCGTAAAACAGCAGAACAGATTAGCCCAAAAGCTGATAATTATTTTCGCTATACGTTGTACAAATGGTTTTTATTAAGCAAGTGTGGTTATGATGCAAGGGTAGCCGTGGGTAACGATCAGGTTATTTTTTATGTGAGGAATGAAGAGAACATCAGCGACATTCCGTTTTTCATGATCGATGGCGAAAAGTACATGTGCCTCAATTACCATGATTACGGAAAGCTGTTTAAACAAGCTGATGCTTATAAGCCAGTTAACATCACCATTCCGGAAGCCAAAAATGCTTTTTCGTACAAAGTTACACGCATGCCAGATTTTAAGCCTGAAAATTATGCTGAAAAAGATGTAGAATTTAGCTACCGTCAAAAAATTTACCACTTTAAGTTAAAGGTGAATGAAGACGTACAGGCTATTTTTAAAAACTATCCCGGTGTCGATTTCGAAAGCTACTTTAACATTCCGCTAAGCCGCGAAACCTACAGCTCACTGATTCCGATTTTAAAGAATAATTTAAAAGGTATGGATCAGAAAAAAGGAGTTGATTATCTGATGCGTTTTACCCGGTATGCCTTTTTATATGAGAATGACGAGCAAAACTTTGGGGCAGAAAAAAGACTATCTCCAGAGCAAACCCTGTTAAACAAATACAGCGATTGCGATGACCGGGCCGCGTTGTTTTTTTACCTGGTTAAAGAAATTTATAATTTACCTATGGTGGCCCTGCTCTACCCCACTCACCTCACTATGGCAGTGCAGTTTGATAAACCTGTAGGCGATTTTATTACTTATAAAGGCAAAAAGTATTCCTTCTGCGAACCAACCCCGCAGGCTCAGGATTTAAAAATCGGTCAGCTGGCTGATAAGCTTAAAAACATTAAATACGAGGTTGTTTATGCCTACGAGCCTACGAGGCGTTAAAGCACCACAAAGATTAAGCTTAAGTTAAATTAATATTAAAAAAACATTATCTTATTAATAACAAGTAGATTAACAGCTTATTTACAGTATTTTTATCCTTAAAGGAGAATAACCCATGGCTGCTATCATCTATACTGTTATCAAAGAGTTTTTTGTCGAAATTCATGGCCATCCGGTTAAGGCCCGGATCCTGTCGCCAATTAACAACGATAAAACCTTTACCTTTCAGGTGAGCTCGCATTTTAAAAACACGAGCGAGCAGGAAGCCAATGTACCCGCTTCAACATTTACTTCGTATGCCAATGCTGAACGCCATTTGCTTGGCTACCTCGAAGCCTTCCAAAACACACTGGATTTAGGTGGTGATGTAGCGCCGGGAGTTAATTTCTAAACATTCTCCTTGTCGTCTTTTTCAGGAGGTAGTTCGGCATCTATAGTATCCTTTTCAAACTTCTTTTCATCCTTTTGGTTTTTCCAGATCAGGTAACCAACTAGGAGCACCACCAGTACAATAACGCCTATTAAAATTGGATAATTTATATTCATAACCTTAAGCTTTAACACATCCGCACTAATAAATATACCCATAAATATTTTATGTGTTAACTCATAACGAACAAGTTAACAGAAAGATAATATTGATTTCATTCTTAGTTAACATATCTTTGGGGATATCCATTTTAAGTTCGATGAAAAAAAATAAAGCAAAATCCCGAAACCATTCAGCAAGCAAAAAAGTACGTAAAGAATTAGCATCTAAATTAGCAACAGCCTTCGAAGAGGTGGTTCTTGCTTACGGCAAAACCAAAAAAGCAGATAAAGTGATCGAGAAGTTTGCCAAACAATTAGCTAAAAAAGTAACTATCCCAGCTACGGATGACTCAATAGCCCCGTTTATTAAAGAAGAAAAAACTGTTATTACTCCGGTTAAAGAAAAACCAGTTAAGGTGGTTGCAGCAAAAAAAGCAAAAGCGCCTGTAAAGGAAGTAGAAGCAGAAGCTAAAATCGAGTAAGAAGCAGGGAATTAGTTTCCCTGCTGTCTCCTCACACCACCGTACGTACCGTTCGGTATACGGCGGTTTGTCAGAATAACTTCGTTTGGTGTGTCGTTTTCCAATAGTAATAATTCCCAAATCCGTCAAGCCCAAGCCCCATAAAGAACTTTTTGTTAAGTGTAGTACGTAGTGTGGGACTGTTTGCAGTTCTACAATATCCCTTGCGGGTATTAGCCAGCTGATAAGCCCTTGATTTCACTACGCCCACCTTCATCAGATTCCTGGCTCTGCCCGTTATGCCCTTCCATTGTTTCCAAAGAACAATACGCAGCCTGGTTCTCATCAATTCGTCCAGTTTTTCCATGTATCCCTTTGCATTTGCAATAGAGAAGTAGTTGACCCAACCATGGATGATTTCCTTAAGCTTTGATATCCGTTGATACAATGGAAGGGGCTGATTCCGTTTGGTCTGCTCACGTATTTTCTCTTTGATCGCTCTTAGAGATTTGGATGAAATTCGCATCTTCCATCCCTCTTTGCTACCATAGAATGAAAACCCAAGGAGGTTGCTTTCACTCGGCCTGCTGACCTTACTCTTCATCCTGTTAACCTTCAGTTTCAGCCCGTCTTCCAGATAG
>NZ_FMZH01000026.1 GCF_900101435.1 Pedobacter soli | reverse complement strand
TTTCGTCCGTTTCAATCTTTTTTGTTTGCCTTCTGCGACATCCGCCGCTTCAGCTTTTTTGCCCTTCCTTTCGGTTGGGAGTGCAAAGGTAGGAATCTTTTTTTAACTTCCAAATAAAATAATTTTTATTTTTTCGTTTCGCTTTTTTTTCCTTCTTCGCTATTTCAATACGCTAATTTTATTTAGCTCCCCGTTCCTTCCGAAGCGGGCTGCAAAGGTAGCAATCTTTTCTCATCTTGCAAGGATTATTTTAAAATAAATCCTGCTCCTCTTTCCCTATTGCCAGCTTTTCAGTTTATTGCCCTCTCCTTCCGAGCGGGTTGCAAAGGTAGAAAAAATTAACACCCGTGCAAAGGCTTTTAGCTGTTTTATCGGCAGGTCTTATATAAACAATTGGTTTACAGCACAAAATAATATTCATGGGTATAAAACAATTGGGGATTTGGGGTGTTATACGGGGATTTTTAGGCGCAGACCAACCGTTTTTTTACCATTAAGGAGTTAAGGAAATTAAGGCTTAGGAGGGATTTTTTGTTTTTGGGCGCCTTGACGGGGTGATTTGCCCTGCCACTTAAACCCGATAGCACGTAAAGCCCGGAGCGAGGTACGAGTGAGGACTTGAAGGAATAGCGGGACGGCCACATGCTACAATGCACAGGAACCTGCTTTGCTGATGGTAATGATATACTTATTAACTGAGGAATCGCTTTCCCCCAGCCTGTTTTACAGCAGCACGTCCATATAGAATACGTTAAACTTATGTCCATCGGGATCGCAGAAAACAAAACCATAATAACCCTCTCCAAATTCTTCCGGCTGAGAAACCAGCTTCCCTCCTGCCTTTTCAATTTCTTCGGCCCATTCGTTTACTTCGGCTTTGCTACCAGCGGAAAGGGTAAACACCACTTCATTCCCATTTTTCAAATCAACGATATCGCCATGAATATTCGGTTTAAGCACATCTTTTAAAAAGAAATGAATGACGAAATTACTTTCGCCTACTAAAAAGCTGGTTAAATCTTTAGATGAACCATTGGGCTTAAAGCCAATTGCAGAATAAAACCTGGTTGTTTGCTCCAAATCGTTTACAGCCAAATTGGCCCATATCTTTCTCGTATTCATAATATGATGTTTTTGTTTTATCAAAAATAAGCAATACCCATGCTTTTGATGGGGTGCATTCGGGCTAAAATTGAACAGCATTTGTGCCAAACTTGAGCTAAGCGGCATTAAAAACGATCACAAACAAAAAGAGAGTGCTTTTAAGGCACTCTCTTTTTGTTAATCTTCAATACTAAAGGTTATAACTTAATTACTTTCACCACCTTCCTTTCTGTACCCTGACGTACTTCTACCAAATACACGCCGGCAGGGAGCTCGGAGCCAAAAGTTAACTGATCGGTAGCAGCTATTTTAGCTTCTTTAACCAATTGCTGTGCTATATTGTATACCCTGTATTGCAATGCTTCGTTACTAGGGCTTTCTACCTGCACTTTAAATCCGGTTGTACTTGGATTTGGCCAGGCGGTAATTTTTAATCCCAGCAACGAACCAATGGTATTGCTGATCTCGTTGCCCAGCGCAAACTCATCCGTACCCGCAGCACTGGCTTCCTTATTGAGTAATAATTCGGGCTTATTGTTGTTAGCTTCGCGCGAATTAAAGGTTACCAGGTTACCCGATCCTTTTGCGCCCTGATTAACGAGCCTGATCGAAATGATTTTTTTACCTAAAGCCAGCTGGTTATTGATATAGGCAGTTACATCCAGTTCGTACCAGGCGCGCGCTGTATTGTTAATGGTATAACTGCCCAGTGGCGTACCGCTTTCTGCTGGTTTATTGTTCCAGGTAATGGTGCTTTCGCCCCAGGTTGTATTTGATAAGCCAAACACCGAAACTGTCCTGGATGAATTGGCATCTACACGGGAAGCGTATACCCTGATTTTTGCACTGTTTACTGCCGAACCAGTAAATGCGCTGTAATCAAAACGCAGGTAAGATTCTCTTAAAAATGACCAGTTATCGCTGCTTATATCGAGGTTTTTCAAATTTCCGCTATTGGCGCCAGCGAAAAGCCCATCGCGTACAAATGCATCGGCTACCGGATTAAGGGCTAAAGCTTGTGCAGGATTTACCTTCACATTAACTGCCGCAGCCGTAGCAATCCGGCCTAAATTATCGATTGCTTTTGCGGTAAGCGTGTACATTCCTGGCGAAACATTATTCCATACTACGGCATAGGGTGCCGTGGTTGATTGCCCTATTAATGCAGCGCCCTGATAAAATTCTACCTTACTAATTGTGCCGGTAGTATTGGCATTAATGGTAATATTTGAATTTGCAGAAAATGATGCGTTGTTTAACGGAGCGGTAATCGCTACTGTTGGCGCTGCACTAACCGTAACATTTACAACTGCAGATAAGGCTGTTGCTCCATTATCATCGGTTGCCTTTGCGGTAAGTGCATAGGTGCCAGCCGGAACATTGTTCCACATGAAACTATATGGGCTAGTTGCTGCCTGACCTAAAAGTGTGCTACCCTGATAAAACTCTACTTTAGCAATTGAACCATCTGTATCGCTGGCATCGGTTTTTATAATAAAATTTGCACCTGCTGGAATCGTTGCAAAGTTTGTTGGCGACGTGATAGCCACCGCTGGTATGGCATTTATCTTAATCCTCACCGTGTCTGCAACTGCTGTTCCGCCATTATTATCGGTGGCCTTGGCAGTGATATTATAAAATCTCGGAGCAGGATTATTCCAGGTAAAGCTGTAAGGCGTAGTGGTTGATTGACCTAAAAGCGTACTGCCTTCATAAAACTCTACTTTGCTGATTGTTCCATCGCTATCAATGGCATTGGCATTAATGGTAACATTTGTTCCAGCTGTAAATGTTGCAGCGTATGTTGGTGAACTGATGGCCACCGTAGGCACAGCATTTATGGTAACCATAACCACATCTGATACAGTTGTACCTCCGCTATTATCGGTTGCCTTGGCAGTAAGGCTATAATTTCCGGCAGCTGGATTGTTCCAGGTAAAGCTATATGGCGCAGTAGTTGATTGCCCCAATAAAGTGCTGCCCTGATAAAATTCTACTTTGCTAACTGTTCCATCGCTATCGGCCGCATTGGCATCGATAGTAACATTTGTTCCGGCAGTAAATACCGTATTGTTTGCCGGCGAGCTGATGGCTACCGTTGGCAAAGTATTGATGATGACCTTAACGGTATCTGATACAATTGTACCTCCGTTATTGTCGGTTGCCTTTCCAGTAAGGTTATAACCTCCGGCTGCAGGATTATTCCAGGTAAAGCTATATGGCGCAGTAGTTGATTGCCCCAATAAGGTATTGCCCTGATAAAATTCTACTTTGTTAATTGTTCCGTCAGTATCGGCTGCATTGGCATCGATAGTAATATTTATTCCGGCAGTAAATACCGCATTATTTCCCGGCGAGCTGATGGCTACCGTTGGCAAAGTGTTGATGATGACCTTAACGGTATCTGATACAATTGTTCCTCCGTTATTGTCGGTTGCCTTTGCAGTAAGGCTATAATTTCCCGCAGCAGGATTATTCCAGGTAAAGCTATAAGGTGCAGTGGTTGACTGACCCAAAAGTGTGCTACCCTGATAAAACTCTACTTTAGCAATAGTTCCGTCGGTATCGGCGGCATTGGCATCGATAGTAATATTTGTTCCGGCAGTAAATACTGCATGATTTGCCGGCGAGCTGATGGCTACTGTTGGCAAGGTATTAATGGTAACCTTAACCGTGTCTGATACAGTTGTTCCATTATTATTATCTGTTGCTTTAGCGGTAAGATTATAATTTCCCGCAGCAGGATTATTCCAGGTAAAGCTATAAGGTGCCGTGGTTGATTGACCTAAAAGTGTGCTGCCCTGATAAAATTCTACTTTAGCAATAGTTCCATCCGCATCGGTGGCATTGGCATTAATTACAACACTATCTCCTACTGTAACTACTGCATTGTTCACTGGCGCAGTAATCGATACAGTTGGCAACAGGTTAGCCACATCAACAGCCGGATAAACTAATTTCCTTGTACCATCGTATCCAATTGCATAAACACTTGTAGAGCCTGCACCATATTGAACAGTTGTAGTTGCGTTTGCCGTAGTTGCTTCTCCAGCACCATAAATAGCCACATCGGTTAATACCTTTTGATTATAGGTTTCGAAGGCTACTGCATTGGCCCATTTGGTATTATCGATTTTTAAGGTGTTGGTATTAACCGTTACACCAACTGTAGCAACAGCTGTTGTTGCCAAGGGCGTAAGGTTTTTAAATGTATTTATAGTATTCGCCGAGATGTAATTTAAAACCGGAGATACTGGCTTTGGATATCCTTTAGCCTGTACAGCGGCAATTAATGCATCAATCTGCGCTTGTGTAATGGTTAGTCGCTTTATAGAATAATCGTCGATATCGAGGTCAATAGGTAAAAGATAACCGCTTTTAACAAAGAAATCGGTCAAATCTTCATGAACGGCATCGCAGGTAGCGCTTACAAAATTGAGTAATAACTGGCCTTCGTTTAGTCCGGTCTGACTGGTTGTACGCATTTTCTCCAGCACATCGCCATACCAAAAGGCCACATCTGGCTGTCCAACGGGAGCTGGCGTACCTGATAGCCGTTGTTGCATGGTAGGCAGATTTTTACTTGCACCTGCAAGCTGGTAATACAATTCCAATTGCCATAAAGGTACCAACCTCACAAAAACATCACCCTGTGCCTCCATGTGTTTTTTCTGGATCAGACAATTATCAAACAGCGATCCGTAACGGCCTCCATACAAACTGGCAGCACCCGCTTTTGGCACATCGTTACCTTTTTCAAGCCTCGTTGTATTTAAATAGTTGGTACTATATAAATATTGTATCCATGCCGAATTCACATTATTGGTAACCTCGGTCATACCAATCCATCTGGCGCCCGGTCTAACCTGGTTATTGTGTCCAAACTCGTGGGCAATGCCCCATGGATCTTTAAAAACACCTGTCGGACTTGCCAGGTTGGAACCGTTCCCTCCTACACCAATGGGATAGTTTACGCCATCGCCACCTGCATTGGGGTTTCCATCGCCAGTTATAGACCTGAGAAACATGTGATTTTTAGGCACCCTGTTATATTTGGTAAGGCCATTTAAGGTATGCTCGTTGTGCGCAATGGTATCGTAAGCTGCAACCAGTGCCTTTCCACTCGATGCTGAATTGCTTATTAGGATATTTTTGTTCAGATTTAAATTAACATAGGTTCCTTTAATATCCAGTTTCGAGTATACGCCGTTAAGCAACATCTGGGTCCATTGATCGTTGGTATCGGTTAAAGGATTGTAATATCCGTTTACCTGACCTGTAGTAATGTTAATCTGTACGGGCTGCAGATTTGGATTATCGCTAAAATAACCAATGTAAGCTAATCCATCGTGTAGCACATTGACAATGTTTACCCCTTTTTTCAAGGGGTAACTATCGGTAGTGGCACTGTAATCCAATCCAAAATCTTTAATTATTAATTGTGGATTTACCCCGTAGGTATCGCCAACAAAAACAATGGCTTTGGTATTGGCCTTAAAAGCAATACCAGTTGGGTTCTCGACCCTGTTTAAGCCGCTTGTTTTTAATATGCCTTCTACAGTTCCCGGATTTGGATAAAAATCGTAGGTCTGCACACGGTATTTCTTATTATAGCTGTTGTTGAAAATACACTGTGCCAAAGATTTAAAAAATGGCGAGGCAATTGCATCGATATCGGTTTGGGTAATTCCGGGCTTCAATGTAGTATGCAAATCGTCGGCAAAAATATTGGTGTACAAATTACCAGCACTATTTTTCTGATAGAATTGCATTTCGGCACAACTGGCAAAATTATTCTTACCGGTAAGCACTTTAACCACAATTTGGGTAACATTGGTTAGTGCTGCAGGAAAACTGATCTGATAGGCTGCAGAACTGAAACCTGTATCAAAATTCATTAATTTGGTTAAGGTAGTTTGTGTGGTGGTTTTATACCAGATTTCGCCTGTACCAAAAATACCATTGGAGCCGCCATCCTGCCTGGGCACATAGCTGATATAATCGATAGTTGGGTTGGTAGTAAAATTATAGGTTAAGCTCATCGGAAATCCACCACCGGCATAACTAGAATGGTATAAAGTAGCGGTGTTGTTATCGTAAGTACGCGATATATCTTCGCCTCCATTTGCCGCCGGGCTTACGCTTGCACTCGAAATGCCGAGTTTAATATCCGAATAGGCGGTAAAATCTTCTGCTATCGGATTGTCGCAATCTATAGGCTGAACGAATGGTCCGGTTTCGGCAGAGCTAAAATTGATTTCAGCACAACTCGAAAAATTACCTCCGGCTGCCCTGATCACAAAACGCACGATGTAAGGCCTAACAATCGGACTGGCTGTCATATCGATCGTTTTTACGGTGTTATTTTGGGCCCAGCTGATATTGCTCAGCTTACTTACAAAAACCGAAGGCGCATCGGCTGTGGCATAATATACATCTACAGTGGTCCAGATACCGTTTGGGCCCGATTGCCTTGGTGTATAATCTACTTTGTTAATGCTTTTTACACCAACAAAATAAAAATCTACCGTATCTGGCATCGCATTTAACGACCAGTTAGAGTGGTAAATAGTGGTTAGGTTGCCATCAAAGGCTTTCGTAATTTCGCTACCACTTTGCGATGGCCGTTTTGAAGCGGCGGCGGTAATGGTGACCGGATTTTGGGCATTTGCAATTGCACAGAGCAATAACATTGCGAGAAAAGAGAGTAATCGTTTTTTCATCTGGTTAGGGTTTAAATTTAAATAATAAGGAATTTATGCTTGCCTTTCAGCATCACGTTGCCATCAGGCGGTTGGTTTAGTTTTTATTTAGTTTTCGGGGAAGAAAATTTACAGCAAGGCCAAATCGCAAAGTATTGGCCAGTGGGTTGCTTCTTTCGGAGGTTACCAGGTAAGACATATCAATACTGTATATCTGATACCTTAAGCCTGCTCCGAGGGTAAAATAACTGCCATCACCTTTCTGTGCGTCCTGATAGTTATAGCCGGCACGAAAAACCATCATATCTTTATACAGCAATTCGAGTCCGGTTGAGAAGCCTATTTCCCTGAGTTCTTCGTTAAAACCTCCGGGAGCATCGTTAAACGAACCGAAAATCCCCGCCGGAACAGACCTGTTAGGGTCTTTCCCGCTAATAATCTTGCCATCTGGCGAATAAATGGGCTGTGTAGGTATAAGCAGTTTATTTACATCTAAGGCAAGGGTTAACTTACTTTCATTGCCAATAAAGGCAACTGCAGAGCCAAGCTTGAGCTCTGTTGGTAGAAAATATTGCTGCCCGGTATTGCTATAACTCATTTTTGTGCCAATGTTCGATACATTTACCCCTACCGACCAATTTGCTGGTCCGCCAAACATCATTACTTCTTTTCTATAGATGCCAGATATATCGGCAGCCAAAGCCCTTCCGGGCCCCGTTTGCACACCTGACATGGTTACACCGGTAAATAAGCTGCTGTTAATGAAACGAATACTTCCACCCAGTGCGAATTCTTTTCCAAAACTCCTGGCATAGGTAATATCAGCTGCAAACTCGCTTGGGCGTGCAGTACCAAGCTCCTGCGAATTATCATCGGTAAGATTAACTGAGCCCATAGAGAAGTACCTCAACGAAGCGCCTATGGTATTGCGCCCATCCAGGTTACGATAACCGCTCAGGAAAGAAAGATTCATGTCTGGCACCAGGTTCCGCATCCAGGGTGTATAGGTTAATCCTACCCCTGTTGATCCCTCAGGAAGGTAGGCCATCGATGCAGCATTAATGGCAGCCGAATGCGCATCGGCCTCTACCGCCACCCCGGCATTCCCCATGCCACCAATACGCGCACCTGGCGTAATCCGTAAAAAGGGAGCTGCAGCAATCAGGCTATTGGTTCTGTTTCCATTTACATCTCCTGCCTGCTGGGCAGCTACATCTGTAACAACTAAAGCAATAAAGGTTAAAAGGAAAAATATTCTATTCATTGTCTAGATTATGGGTTTAAAATTTCTGGCACTTATTCAAAAAACTATCGCCTTCAGTCTCCTTAATCCCATACCAGTTCCATCATTTTATTTCGATAAACGATTACATGGATCGCCATTTGCGTAACATGGAACAAAATAAGGCTGTCGATTTTGGGCAATACTGTATCTGTCCGTTAATTCAACAGGATAATTGTTTCAAAATGTTACCTCATGCAATATTTGTTAATCGTCTACCTGATGGTTACAAGCAATTCATTTGTTTGGTTAGCTTATTAAAATGTTTGTTAGGATTGGTTTGATCTTAGTTAGAGACCTTATTCAAAGCTAGTTACATTTGATTTATGCGAAAGAGAAAAGATAGCACAAACGTTTGTTTAGTGGCAAATTGCCTTCAGAAAGGCATTTAAGTGCTATAAATCCTATAGATTATGTTTCATATCTGCCTTAAAACTTTCAAGAATGATGCAATGCAGCAATGTAAGAAGTAAAAATCAATAAAGCCTGTACACCATTTTCAAAATCTGCCATTTAGTACCATACTTTCCTGATTTTTTGCGAAAGGAACACCAAATGTAAATTTATTATTACAAAATAATAAATTGATCGAAACAAATAATTAACAAAAAGGTTGGAGATTTAAAAGGTCTTGGGTTATCCGCAAAAAATGGTTCGATCACACGCAAACGTTTGTGCTTTATTTCATTCATGAACTTTGCGCTTACCGGCCAATAGCCCATTGTTGGGTATTTCGGTAATTGTAGTTACAAACAAATCTGCAAAAATCGAGAACTCCGAAAGCATAAAAACCGCTTATTATTGCATTTCAAGGCGATTTAAAAGCTTAAAAGCGGAATGAACAAGTCTCTGATTTTAATGAGTGGCTGCCTTAACAGATTGCCTGTGCTCCCCGTTCAGTATATCGGTTCTGTACCGAGCGTTGATGAATTGGAAAAAAAACAAACGCCCATTACTCCTAACTTTCGCCGATATTAAAAACTGATATTGTGTGTATTTTTGATCTCGGCCATCACGAAAGTACTATGTGTACTGCCAATACTTTCAACCGAACCTAATTTATTAAAAACAAAGTCCTGGTAATGCTTCATGTCTTTGGCATACACTTTCAGAAAGAAATCATAATCGCCGGAGATATTATAACATTCCACAACCTCCTCGATTTTGAGAATATCCTCTACAAATCTGTGCCCCACCTTTCGGTCATGCTGTTTAAGCCTGATATTGCAGAACACGATAAAACCCTGGTTGAACTTTTCCGGGTCAAGCAGCGCGATATATTTCTTGATATAGCCACTAGTTTCAAGGCGTTTCACACGCTGCACAACCGGCGATGGCGTCAAATTCACCTTCGCAGCGAGTTCTTTGATGGTATGACTTGAGTCATTGCCTAATATTTTTAAGAGTTTCAGATCGATCTCATCCAATTGTTCCATAGCATAAATCACTGTTTCAGCACATAAAGGTAATCATAAACAGCATAAAAAATCAACAAATATTTAATTTAAAGTAATTTCAGCTGAAATTAAACCACATATTAAATTTAAATACTGTTTTTATAACTTTGTACAGAGTTTAAAACTCGTGGTTCTTTGCTTTTTTCAGCAATCGGGAAAGGTTTTACTTAGCGGTGAATTAATAGGGAATCGTGTGCAAGTCACGAGCTGTCGCGCAACTGTAAGTAACACAAAAGGTTTTACCAATGATGGTCACTGTGCAAACGGGAAGGCCGGTAAAAGCCGTTATAAGTCAGGATACCTGCCTTTTCTGAATTGACGATACTTCCGCGTAAAGAGGTTATTGGTCAGATTGTATAGCTTAAAGGTGCAAACCCTCAGGGGTTGGTTGCGCCTGTGCGTGTACATTTCTCCTCCTTAAATCCTTTCTTTTGCCTGTCGTATCCTGAATAATCAAGGACTTTTTAATGATTATTAACCATTTAAAAAGTTAAAGAAATACATGGAAAACATCCAAGATACCATCAAAAATGAATTTGTGTTCACGCTAAAGAGCACTTGTTTAGATGAAAACTATCACCCTTCAAGTCAGACGCGTCTGACAACCAATTTCGCAAATCTGGCCAGAGGAGCTAACCGCCAGCAAAATTTACGTAATGCCTTAAATATGATTAATAATCGATTCAATGCACTGGCTCATCTAGATAATCCAAAAGGCGATCGTTACCATGTAGAACTCGAAATCCTCACCGTAACGATGCGTATCGATGATAAGAACGGCATCAACGATTTGCCGATGATCGAAGTTTTAAAAACGAATATTTTTGACCGCAAGACTGGTCAGCAAATCGAAGGTGTTGCCGGAAATAATTTTTCTTCTTACGTTCGCGATTATGATTTCAGTGTCTTATTGATCGACTACAATAAAGATAAACCCAGCTTTACCGTTCCTGAAAATTTTGGCGATCTGCATGGAAAACTTTACAAGTGCTTTGTGAATTCGGCAACTTATAAAGAGCACTTTAAGATGTCACCGATCATTTGCTTGAGTGTATCGGGCAATAAAACCTATACCCGCACGGAGCACCAGCATCCCGTTCTGGGTTTTGAGTACCAGCAGGATCAGTATTCGCTCACCGATGAATATTTTGCTAAAATGGGCCTTAAAGTTCGTTTTTTCATGCCTTTGAACAGTGTGGCACCGATGGCTTTTTATCATTCGGGAGATCTGCTTGCTGATTATACCGACCTTGGATTGATCAGCTCGATCAGTACGATGGAGACTTTCCAGAAGATTTATCGTCCCGAAATCTACAATGCAAATTCAGTGGCGGGGAAAATCTATCAACCTAGTCTTAAACACGAAGATTATTCACTGACCCGCGTAGAGTATGACCGCGAAGAGCGCAGCCGACTGGCTGTTGAACAGGGCAGATATGCTGAAGAGCATTTCATCAAACCTTACCAGGATGTTCTTGAGCAATGGTCTGCCAATTTCTCACTTTAATTAATACGACACCTTAAAATTTTGCTATGACGAAGAAATTATTATTGCCCACTTCAATTGTGGGAAGTTTGCCCAAACCTGCCTGGCTTGCACCGCCCGAAAAACTATGGTCACCATGGAAGTTGGAAGGCGATCAGTTGCTTGAAGGAAAACAGGATGCTTTGCGCATTACACTGCAGGAACAGGAATTGGCAGGATTGGATATCGTTTGTGATGGTGAGCAGACACGCCAACATTTCGTGACCACCTTTATCGAACATTTAAGCGGTGTTGATTTTGAGAATCGCAAAACGGTAAGAATCCGGGACCGTTATGATGCGAGTGTTCCTATGGTTGTTAGCGATGTTGCCCGACAAAAAGCAGTTTTTGTTGAAGACGCCAAATTTTTACGTAAACAGACCAATAAACCCATCAAATGGGCACTACCGGGACCATTAACCATGGTAGATACGTTGTACGATGACCATTATAAAAGTCGTGAAAAATTAGCCTGGGAATTTGCCAAAGCACTCAACGAAGAAGCCAGGGAATTGCAGGATGCTGGGGTAGATATTATCCAGTTTGATGAACCTGCATTTAACGTTTTTTTCGATGAAGTAAACGATTGGGGAATGGCAACACTGGAAAGGGCTATTGAAGGTTTAAAGTGCGAAACTGCGGTTCACATTTGCTACGGTTACGGAATACAGGCCAATAACGACTGGAAAAAAACATTGGGTTCAGAATGGCGTCAATACGAGGAAATTTTTCCCAAAATTCAAAAATCTAAAATTGATGTGGTATCATTAGAATGCCATAACTCAAATGTTCCTCTGTATCTAATGGAACTTGTTCGAGGTAAAAAAGTAATGGTTGGCGCCATTGACGTGGCAACGGGCACAATCGAAACACCTGAGGAAGTAGCCAATACGCTGCGCAATGCCCTTAAGTTCGTAGATATCGAAAATCTTTACCCTTCTACAAATTGTGGTATGGCGCCTTTGTCAAGAGTGGTAGCCAGAGGAAAGTTAAGTGCTCTGAGCGCAGGCGCAGAGATCATACGCAAGGAATTTGCGGGTTAAGAATATATTAAATTACATTGAAGAAGTTATTAGCAATATTAAGTAAAGCAGGTTTCGATGGTTTCCTGCTCATGATTGGCTTGATGATCCTGCTGGCCTATTTTTTACCGCAGCCGGGCATGGTCAAAGAACCTGTTTCGCTAGAGCAGATTGCAGGTGTGGGCGTTTCGCTGATCTTTTTATTTTATGGAATAAGATTGAGTGTGGAGAAACTTAAAGCCGGGCTTGTCAACTGGAAAATGCACATCATCGTCCAGTTGACGACCTTTTTGTTTTTTCCGCTTATCGTTCTGGCATCCCGCCCGCTGTTTGTAGGTACTGATTTCGAAGTGCTTTGGTTGGGTATATTTTTTCTTGCGGCTTTACCATCCACCGTTTCCTCTTCGGTAGTCATGGTTTCTATCGCTAAAGGCAATATTCCCGCGGCCATTTTCAATGCGAGTATTTCCAGTTTGATCGGCGTAGTGGTTACGCCGCTATGGGTTGGGCTGTTCATCGCTTCTGCAACAGGCGATTTTGATGTCACCGAAATCGTGATCAAGTTGGTTCTTCAAGTATTGTTACCTGTCATCATTGGCATCAGTCTCAACGCACGTTTTGGCGCCATTGCCGAAAAGTATAAGAAACAATTGAAATATTTCGACCAGGCAATCATCCTTACCATCATTTACACGTCCTTCTGTAAGTCATTCTCCGAACATCTGTTCGCAGGCTTTACCTCGCTTGAACTGGCGGGACTTGCCGCAGGGATGATAGCCTTGTTTTTTGCCGTATTCTTTTGCGTCGGATTACTCAGCCGCTTGTTCGGCTTTTCAGATGAAGATCGCATCACGGTATTATTTTGTGGTTCTAAAAAGTCATTGGTACATGGTACCGTTATGTCAAAAGTGCTCTTTCAGCACAGTACCATCACCGGTATTGTATTACTGCCACTCATGCTTTACCATGCCTTGCAATTGATCGCCGCCAGCATCATCGCTCAGGGTATGGCCCGGCGAAAAGAAGAAAAATAGCACTATGAAGCTTTTAGAAAAAATACAGTTAGGCAGTGTCAGCCTAAAAAACAGAATAGCCATGGCAGCGATGACCAGGGGCCGTACAGACAGCAATGGTCTGGTGGGTGATATGACGGTAGAATACTATGCACAAAGGGCAGGCGCAGGCCTGCAGTTCAGCGAAGCCATCAGAATCAGTGAAGAGGCTACCGGCAGTCCGCTCACGCCTGGTATTTTTACCAATCAGCAAATAGCAGCCTGGAAGAAGGTAACCACAGCCGTACATGATAAGGGCGGCGTAATAATAGCCCAGCTTTGGCACACCGGCCGTATGGGACATTCTATAGACAGGAACGGCAAGCTCCCGCTTGCACCATCCCCCTTACCCATCCTGGGAATGCAGCATTTTACTTCTCAGGGCAGAAAGGATTTCGAGACACCTCAGGAAATGACAATCGCGGAAATCAGGCAGACCATAAGGGACTATGGCCAGGCCGCGAAAAATGCGATAGCGGCAGGGTTTGACGGGGTTGCACTTCACGCCTGCAATGGCTATCTGCCCAACCAGTTCTTAGCTGAAAGTTCCAACCAAAGGACGGATGCTTACGGCGGCAGCATCCCGGGCAAAGTCCGCTTCGTACTGGAGGTGATGCAGGAATTGATCCGCGTGGTGGGTGGGGAAAAGGTGGGCATTAAAATAGCTCCTTTCCATTGCTATGGCGATATGATACTAGATGACCCTGCCGCTACCTATACCTATCTGATCGAAAAACTGAACAATATGGACTTCGCCTATGTGGAACTCATGAGGTTTAGCCCAAATTTTCCTTCTCCTGAACACTATGCGGCTGAAGACGAGATTGAGCTCTTTGGCAGGATGATCCGCCAGGCAGTTATTGCCAATGCGGGGTATGATAAGGCTTCCGCCGAAGCAGAACTTGAAAAAGGTATTGCGAAGCTGATCTCCTTTGGCAGGCTATACATCGCAAACCCCGACCTGCCTGAACGGTTTGTAAAATATGCTCCTCTTATGGAGCCTGACCGGGCCACCATGTATGGTGGCGGAGCACAAGGATATATTGATTATCCATGTTGGAACGAAGAAAATGCTACACAAATAGTAGGTGGTCAATTTAATTAAGTGATAAATGAATTTAACGGAACCTATTCAAGCTTCAGAAACACGGGTGTTCTAAACCGTATTCCCCAATACCACCAACCACTATGATACGCTATTTGGTGGCACCGCCATGGCCATGATGGACGAGGTTGCTTTTATGGCCGCGCTACGCGTTTCAGCCACCAGGTGAGGGTGACAGTGAGCAGCGATCGCATTGATTTTAAAAAGTCGATTCCCGCTGGTACGATCATTGAATTGGTTGGCCGCGTTAAACATGTTGGCAACACCAGTATGAAAGTATCGGTTGAAATTTATGTGGAACAGATGTATGCTGAAGGGCGTGATCTGGCAGTACACGGCGAATTTACTTTCGTTGCCATAGATGAACACAAGAAGTCGGTCTATCTTATGCGCCAGGAACCCTCAACTCGTCCCACCGGATGCACCAGAAAAAAACCTGGATTCAATCCAACCGAAATATTAAGTCTTTACTATTGTATGCTTGAGATACTCAAAGATTTGTATTCGCGTATAATCATTCAAAGCCATGAGGGCGACATGAATGTCGGGCTGTCAACATATTCTCTTGGTAATGAACGTTAATGCCAAATAGTATTATTATACTCATATAGCCTAAAAGAATGAAGGATTTGGTTGGCCGAGCAACGAAAAAGCTAAATCAGCAAAAAATCGAGAGTTTCGAAAGCATAAAAAAACCGACTTGAATATATTTCAAATCGGTTTTAAAGCTTAAAAGCGGAATGGACGGGACTCGAACCCGCGACCTCCTGCGTGACAGGCAGGCATTCTAACCAGCTGAACTACCACTCCTTTTGTTCTCCTTTAAAGTTCGAACCTCTTTCCCCTTTCGGGATTGCAAATATAGAGACAATATTTGGTTTATCACTATAATAAGCAACATTTAACGCGATAATTCTGTAACTCGCTGATGCTCATTTAAAATAATTTTACCAGAACGGCGGATCGAGTAAGAAGCAGGGAATTAATTTCCCTGCTGTCTCCTCACACCACCGTACGTACCGTTCGGTATACGGCGGTTTGTTAGAATAACTTCG
>NZ_FMZH01000028.1 GCF_900101435.1 Pedobacter soli | reverse complement strand
CCACCTAAACCCGATAGAACGTAAAGCCCGGAGCGAGGTACGAGTGAGGACTTGAAGGAATAGCGGGACTACCAAAACCAACGAAGCACAGGAACCTGCTTTGCTAAAAAATAGACCCTACTTTATATTTATTATTGATGAAAAATAGATAAATTAGGTATATGGTAACCTTAAAACGTCTCACATCGGATTTAATTTCATTACTGTTCCCTGAACTCTGCAATGCCTGTGGCACAACTTTATTTCATAACGAGAAGCTTATTTGCATCAAGTGCCTGTACGATCTTCCTTTTACAGATTACCATCAGTATGCAGAAAACCGTGTTACCAAACAATTGTGGGGCCGAGTACCACTGAATGCTGCCATGGCCATGCTTTATTTCAGAAAAGGTGCAAAAGTTCAAAACCTGATTCATAGCCTCAAATACAATGGAAAAACTGATGTTGGGCTATTATTAGGGAAAATGATGGGCGAAAGGTTAAGAAATAGCGTGCTTTACCAGGATGTTAACGTGATTATCCCGGTCCCTTTACATCCAAAAAAACACAAACAAAGAGGATATAACCAATGTAGCTTTATTGCAAAAGGGCTGGCTGAAAGCATGGACACATATTTTAACGAGAGCAACCTGATCAGGAGCGCTTTTACCGAGAGCCAAACCAAAAAGAGCAGGTACAACCGCTACGAAAATATGCAGAACATGTTTAAAGTAACATCGCCCGGAGAGATTTTAAATAAACACATTTTGCTGATTGACGATGTAATTACAACCGGGGCAACTTTGGAAGCCTGTGCCAACGAGCTGCTGAATGCCGGAGCGGCCAAAGTAAGTGTTGCTGCTGTGGCTTTTGCCGAGTAAAGCCTGTTAATGTTACCAGCTGTTGTTGCAACTACTGGAACATTTTTATAAGTTTGATTTATGCGTTTCAATATTGGCCTGCTGTTATTGTTTATTTTCATGGTATCGGCCTGCCGGAAAGGAGAGCGCATAACCACCGATCCAAACGCCAAACTGAGCATTTCTAATCCCGAAATTTTGTTCGATACTATTTTTACTTCGGTAGGCTCGGTAACGAAAAGGATAAAGATTGCCAACAAGAATAATGATGCGGTTAAAATTTCTGAAATAAAGCTGGCTGGAGGCAATACTTCCCCCTTTACCATTAACATTAACGGAGAAAACCTCCTGAACAAAAACGACCTGATTATCAATGGTCAGGATTCAATTAACCTGTTTGTGAAGGTTACGATTAACCCTAACGCGCAGAACCTGGCTTTTCTGGTTCAGGATTCTATTATTTTAAACACCAATGGCAACAGGCAGGTGGTGCAACTTCTGGCTTACGGCCAAAATGCCATATTTGTTAATAATGCAGTTATTAATAGCAATGCTGTTTGGGTAAAAGCTTTACCGTATATTATTAATGGTACACTAACGGTAAAAAGTGCTTCTACTCTTACTATGCAGCCAGGCACCAAAATTTATTTCCATAAAGATGCCAACCTAAACATAGAAGGGAGCCTTAATGTTAACGGCACCATTAGCGAGCCGGTGATTTTCTGCAGCGACAGGTTGGAAAAAATATACGATGACGAACCCGGACAATGGAAGGGAATTTTTATTAAACGAAACGGCAATGGGCTAATCAAACATGCCATCATCAAAAATGCATCGGTTGGCATCACCTCCGATTCCTTATCGCTAAATGCAAATCCGAAATTGATTTTAAGCAGTAGTATTATTAAAAACATGCAGGTTGCAGCCTATATAGGTTACCATTCTGAACTTTTAGCTTTTAATAACCTGATGTACAATTGCGGCAATTACCTGATTTATGCCGTAGGAGGAGGAAACTATAACCTGAAGCAAAACACTTTTGCCGGTTACAACCTAAATTTTCCAAGAAAAACCGCAGCTTTAAGCTTTTCCGATTACTTATCTGCAAATGCTTACAATAAACTTCAGTTAGATTTAACCAATAATATTATCTGGGGAAGTTTAACCAATGAGCTCGATATTCAAAGAAAAACATCGGCAATTGTGCAACTTAGCTTGTGGAATAACATTATCAGAACTACCAGCAGCAGCTACAACAACAATGGCAACATTTTAAACGTAGATCCGCTTTTTGCAGATAAGGTTTTGGAGAATTTCGAAGTACAAACCAATAGTCAGGCAGTAAAAAAGGGAAAAGATTTAAGCACTGACCTGTATTTCAGTAATTATTTGAATAAGGACATGAAAGAAAATTCAAGATTTTACCCCTCAACCTTAGGCTGTTACGAAAAATAATCACTTTTTTTCACTTCCTTGAAAACAATTTGGCATAAACTCTCGTTTATATATTCGAGAGCGTTAATTTAGATGGTAAGGGTCGATATTTCTTCAAAGAATATCGGCCCTTTACTTTTTAGCAAATCACAGCGTAAAAAGAGATGAAGCGCTGTTGAAAGTTAATGGTATTTAGTTGATAGACGCCTAAGCCAAAAACTCAGTAAGCATCAACTTTTTCTTAATGTACCTATAAACAAAAAGAGCCCTGCATATTACACTGCCCCCAAAAAGTTAGACACTATTTGGGGGCATTTTTATGGTTAAATACAAAAAACACAAA
>NZ_FMZH01000029.1 GCF_900101435.1 Pedobacter soli | reverse complement strand
GCGAAGCGAGTAGGTGATTCTACTCCAGAAAGGAGGTATTCCAGCCGCACCTTCCGGTACGGCTACCTTGTTACGACTTAGCCCCAGTTACCGGTTTTACCCTAGGACGCTCCTTGCGGTTACATACTTTAGGTACCCCCAGCTTCCATGGCTTGACGGGCGGTGTGTACAAGGCCCGGGAACGTATTCACCGCGTCATTGCTGATACGCGATTACTAGCGAATCCAACTTCATGGGGTCGAGTTGCAGACCCCAATCCGAACTGTGAATGGCTTTGTGAGATTCGCATACTGTTGCCAGCTAGCTGCCCTCTGTACCATCCATTGTAGCACGTGTGTAGCCCCGGACGTAAGGGCCATGATGACTTGACGTCGTCCCCTCCTTCCTCTCTGTTTGCACAGGCAGTCTGTTTAGAGTCCCCACCATTACATGCTGGCAACTAAACATAGGGGTTGCGCTCGTTGCGGGACTTAACCCAACACCTCACGGCACGAGCTGACGACAGCCATGCAGCACCTAGTTTCGTGTGATTGCTCAAGATACTATCTCTAGTATCGTCACTAACTTTCAAGCCCGGGTAAGGTTCCTCGCGTATCATCGAATTAAACCACATGCTCCTCCGCTTGTGCGGGCCCCCGTCAATTCCTTTGAGTTTCACCCTTGCGGGCGTACTCCCCAGGTGGAACACTTAACGCTTTCGCTTAGCCGCTGACTGTGTATCGCCAACAGCGAGTGTTCATCGTTTAGGGCGTGGACTACCAGGGTATCTAATCCTGTTTGATCCCCACGCTTTCGTGCCTCAGCGTCAATAAGACCATAGTAAGCTGCCTTCGCAATCGGTGTTCTGAGACATATCTATGCATTTCACCGCTACTTGTCTCATTCCGCCTACCTCTAGTCCATTCAAGCCCATCAGTATCAAGGGCACTGCGATAGTTGAGCTACCGTCTTTCACCCCTGACTTAACAGGCCGCCTACGCACCCTTTAAACCCAATAAATCCGGATAACGCTTGGATCCTCCGTATTACCGCGGCTGCTGGCACGGAGTTAGCCGATCCTTATTCTTCCGGTACATTCAGCTACTTACACGTAAGTAGGTTTATTCCCGGATAAAAGCAGTTTACAACCCATAGGGCAGTCTTCCTGCACGCGGCATGGCTGGTTCAGAGTTCCCTCCATTGACCAATATTCCTTACTGCTGCCTCCCGTAGGAGTCTGGTCCGTGTCTCAGTACCAGTGTGGGGGGCCATCCTCTCAGATCCCCTAGTCATCGTCGCCTTGGTGGGCCGTTACCCCGCCAACTAGCTAATGACACGCATGCCCATCTTTATCC